>NZ_FOLM01000021.1 GCF_900112355.1 Streptomyces aidingensis | reverse complement strand
TGCCAAATATCTGGCGTTGACTTTTGGCACGCTGTTGAGTTCTCAAGGAACGGACACTGCCATCGGTATCCCTCTCGGGAATCCCTCCGGGTGTCTGGTGACGCTACTCTAGGACACCTTTCCGGCCGAGCAAAATCGGGGGAGTTGGGCTGTCCTCGCTGAGCGCCTGGAGAACATTACGCGTCCCGATTGGGAGCGTCAACTTGAGAGGAGCCGGCCCGTCCCGGGCGCGGTCAGGCCCCGGTGGCGCGCTGGCTGGGAAGGGTGAATTCCGCCCATACCGACTTCCCGCCGTCCGGCAGCAGCCGGGTTCCCCAGTCGGTGGCGATGGCCGCGACGATGGAGATGCCGCGTCCGGCCTCGTCGGCCGGGGCGGGGTGGCGGCGGCGCGGCAGGTTCTCGTCGCCGTCCGTGACCTCCACGATGAGCCGGCGGTCGGTTCTGCGGAGGCGGAGACGCATCGGGGCCTTGCCGTGCTGGAGGGAGTTGGCGACGAGCTCGCTGGTGGCGAGCACCCCGAGTTCGCGCAGTTCCTCCGGAAAGCGCCAGCTCGCCAGCACCCCGTCCGCGAAGGCACGGGCGCGCGGGGTGGCCTCGATGCCGCCGAGCAGATCGAGGGCGGCGCCGCGGAAAAGCCCGGCCACGTCGGTGTCGCGTTCCGGCCGGGCCATGACCAGGATGGCGACATCGTCGTCATGGCCCTCCCCGATGCCCAGGGAACGCAGCAGCCGGTCGCAGACGATCTGCGGGGTGGTGTGCGTGGCACGCGGGGAGCCGGCCAGGGCCTCCTCCAGCGCGGCGAGACCCTCGTCGATGTCGGCGTCCCGGCGCTCGACCAGTCCGTCGGTGCAGAGCACGGCCAGGGCGCCCGGCGGGAAGGGCGTGGAGCCGGAGGTGTGGGTCCAGCCGCCGGTGCCGAGCGGCGGGCCGGTGGGTTCGTCGGCCCGGTGGACGGTGCCGTCCGGGCGCCGGACGAAGACCGGCAGGTGGCCGGCGGAGGCGAAGACGAGATGGTCCTCGTTGGGATCGTGCACGGCGTAGAGGCAGGTGGCGATCTGGCTGGGGTCGATCTCGGCGGCCAGGCCGTCGAGCAGCTGGATCACCTCGTGCGGGGGCAGGTCGAGCCGGGCATAGGCACGGACCGCGGTGCGGAGCTGGCCCATGACGGCGGCGGCCCGCATGCCCCGGCCCATCACATCGCCGATGACCAGCGCGGTGCGGCCGGCGCCGAGCGGGATGACGTCGTACCAGTCGCCGCCGATCGCCGCGTCGGTGCCGCCGGGCCGGTAGGTGGCGGCGACACGCAGATCGTCGGGCTGCTCCTGCTTCTGGGGGAGCAGGCTGCGTTGCAGGGTGACGGCGGCGGCGCGCTGCCGGCTTTCGCTCTCCCGCAGGCGTTCGGCGGAGACGACCTGGTCGGTGACGTCGGAGGCGAAGATCAGCACTCCGCCGGAGGGGGTCTCGGTGGCGGGCAGACCGGTCAGCCGGACCGGGGTGCAGGTGAAGGTGTAGAAGCTGTCCCGGCTGCGGCCGGCCACCCGCCGGGACTTCAGGGTGCGGGGGGTGCCGCTGCGCCGGACCTGGTCCATCAGCGGGAGCAGGCCCAGTTCGGTGAGTTCGGTCAGCCCCTGGCGGGCGGGCGTGCCGGGGGTGCGGGCGCCGAAGACGGCGGAGTAGGCGTTGTTGACATAGGCCACCCGGTGGTCCGGGCCGTGGACGAGGGCGACCGGTGCGGGGACCTGGCCGAGGAGTTCGTGCACGGCCCGGGCGTCGATGCCGTGCGCGATGCCGTGCGCGACGGCGGCGGGCCGGCGTTCCGCGTCGCGGCCCCGGGGCTGGTCCGGGCCCGCGGCGGAGCCCAGGGCCGGGCCGGGGTCCGGTGGGCTCTCGTCGCGGGGCTGGTCGGCCGGGGACGGGTGTTCCTGCCCGGCGCTTCCCGTCCGCACGCCGGTGGTGCCACCGGCCGGGGCGGCGGCGTTGCGCCGCTGAGTTCCGGGCAGCCGGAGGCTCCAGCGCGTCAAGTTCACGAGTTCAGCTTTCCGATCCGATCCGTTCGGTTGTACGGGTGCCCGCTGAGCGCCTGGAGTACGCGCGGAAGCGGGGACCGGGGCGCGGGCGGCCGGCCGGAGCCGTGCCCGCCGTGACGTGCGGTGCGGCGGGCGCGCACGGATGCGCGCGGGGTCTGCCCGCCCCACCCTATGGCGTGGCGTCGCCCTTGCCCGGAGTGCCGGGCCGGGGCCGGTCGGCGCCCGCCACGGACTCGAACTCGGCGCGCGGGTGTTCCAGCGAGCCGAGGGAGACGATTTCCCGCTTGAAGAGCCCGGCGAGGGTCCACTCGGCGAGCACGCGGGTCTTGCGGTTGATCGTCGGTACCCGGCTCAGGTGGTAGGTGCGGTGCAGCCACCATGCGGGGAAGCCCTTGAATCTCCTCCCGTACACCCGGGCGACGCCCTTGTGCAAGCCCAGGGAGGCGACCGAGCCGGCGTAGCGGTGTTCGTAGTCGGTCAGCGGACGGCCGCGGAGCAGGGCGACGATGTTGTCGGCGAGCTGCCGGCCCTGGCGGAGTGCGTGTTGTGCGTTGGGGGCGCATCGGGGGCGCCTGCCATCGGGGGCGGGATCGTCGGCGGTGAGGTCCGGGACGGCGGCGCAGTCGCCGGCCGCCCAGACGTGCGGCACGCCGTCCACCCGGAGCTGGGCGGTGCACTCCACCCGGCCCCGGTCGTCGAGCGGTACGCCGCAGTCGCGCAGCACCGGGCTGGGCTTGACGCCGGTCGTCCACACCAGGGTGCGGGTGGGGTGCCGGGAGCCGTCGTCGAGCACCACGACCCGTTCGGTGCAGGATTCCAGCCGGGTGTTGAGCCGGACGTCGACGTTGCGGCTGCGCAGTTCCCGGACGGTGTACTCGCCCATGGTGAGGCCGACTTCCGGGAGGATCCGGTTCGCCGCCTCGACCAGGATCCATTTCTGCTCTTCGGGGCTGATGTTGGGGTAGTAGCGGCAGGCATAGGCGGCCATGTCCTGGAGTTCGGCGAGCGCCTCCACTCCGGCGTATCCGCCGCCGACGAAAACGAAGGTCAGGGCCGCGGCCCGGATCTGCGGATCGCGGGTGGAGGAGGCGATGTCGAGCTGCTCCAGCACATGATTGCGCAGGCCGATGGCCTCTTCCACGTTCTTGAAGCCGATGCCGTATTCGGCCAGTCCGGGAATGGGCAGGGTGCGGGAGACGGAACCGACGCCGAGCACGAGTTCGTCGTAGCGCAGGGTGCGCGGTGGCTCGTTCTCCTCCTCGCCGGCCAGGGTGCGGATGGTGGCGGTCCGCTTCTCCGGATCGGCGCCGAGCAGTTCGCCGGGGATGAAGCGGCAGCGGTCGAGGACCCGGCGCAGCGGCACGACCACATGCCGGGGGGAGATGTTGCCGGCCGCGGCTTCCGGGAGAAACGGCTGGTAGGTCATGTAGGGCTCGGGGTTGACCAGCACGACCTCGGCCGCGCCGCGGGCGATCTCCCGTCTGAGCTTCTGCTGCAGGCGGAGCGCGGCGTAGAGGCCGACGCTGCCGCCGCCGGCCACGAGGATGCGTGTGGGTTCCTTGCTCACCTGTCCATGACGCACCGAGGGAGCGTGGTTTGTCCACCGGTCGGGGGTGCGTGTTGCGCCGAACGGGCTCCGGGAGGGGCCGCGGACCGGGCCGCGGGGGCGGGTTCTTGCCCTTCTCTCCGGTAACAGCCTCAACTATGTTCTTGACCCAGGGGGAGCGGCGGGACCGCTCCATTTCATCCGTGGGGAACAACGGGGAGTCTCCGGGGGGAGACACATCACCGGGGGAATACATATGCGGATACAGGGGTCCGAGGGTTGGGTGCCGGCAGGCGGCGGCGGAAAGGGCCGGGGGACGGAGGCGCGGCCGATGCCGCTGCGCACCGACGCACGGCGCAATCTGCGGCATGTGCTGAGCGCGGCACGCGATGTCTTCGGGGAACAGGGCTATGACGCACCGATCGAGGAGGTGGCCAGGCGGGCCCGGGTGGGCGTGGGCACCGTTTACCGGCGGTTTCCGACCAAGGAGGCGCTGGTGCAGTACATCGTGGAGGAGGAGACGCGGAGGCTGACCGACCGCGCCCTGGAGGCGCTGGCCGGGGAGGGCGAGCCATGGCGGGCGCTGGAGGGTTTCGTCCGTTTCTCGGCGGCTTCGGGGACGAGCAGGCTGCTGCCGGAGCTGCTGGCCGCGGCGGCGGAGGGGGCACCGGCGTCGGCCGTGGTGGCGGGTGCGGGTACGGGTGCGGGCGCCGGTGCCGGTGCCGGCGGGGCCGGTGAGGGGGGCGGCGGGCGCTTACCCCGTCAGCGGGGCGGTCTGCCACTGCGCGATGCCCCGGGAACGGCGGCTCCGGCCACGGCCACGTCAACGGCGATGGCCGCGGTGCGGCCGGCCGAGACCCGGGCGCTGCTGGACGCCATGGGGCAGCTGGTGGAGCGGACCAGGGCGGCCGGGCAGCTCAGGCCGGATGTGACGGTCGCGGACATCATGCTGGTCATCACCACCGCTCCGCCCTCGCTGGGCGATCCGGAGCGGCAGAGCGAGGTGGCCTCGCGGCTGCTGGAGATCCTGCTCCAGGGTCTGCGGCCGGTGCGTCCCTAGCCCTGTGCGATGCGGTGTCCCGGGAGCCATGGCTCCCGGGAACCCGGCGCGTCACGCCGCACGGTCGGGTGGTTTGGGCACGCTGCGGGCGGGGCGGCGGATGCCGTATGGCAGCCTACGGGCGTACATCTCCGCATGCAGCGGCATCGGACGCCGGCCGGCGTCCGGTGCCGCGCCGACGCCTGGGTACAGGGGCAGACGTTCATGAACGCTGACGGTCCGAGTCCGGAGGACGGCCTGCCGGAGCCGCGTACCGCGGACCGGGTACCGCGCCCGGGGCGGCGCGGCCGTAAGGACGGGGACTCCGCGTCCTCCTCGGTGCCCCGGCAGCGCGACCGCCGGAACGGGGACCGGGACGGTGACGGCGTGGCCGCCGGGCCGGGGGATGTGGAGCTGATCCGGCGGATCCGGGCAGGCGACGCCGGGGCCGCCGCGGCTGCCGAGGAGCTGTACCGCCGGCATGCCGATGCCGTGCGCCGCTATGCCCGTACCTGCTGCCGGGACGCGGACACCGCGGACGATCTGACCAATGAGGTGTTCGCCGCCACTCTTCAGGCGGTGCGCGGCGGCGCCGGGCCGAACACGGCGGTGCGGGCGTATCTGCTGACCTCGGTGCGGAGGGTGGCGGCGGTCTGGGCCCGCTCGGTGCGGCGGGAGCAGCTGGTCGAGGACTTCGCGGTGTTCTCGGTGAGCGCGGCGGGCGGTCCTGCGGGCGAGGACGGCGCCGTGGAGCTGGGCGCGGATGTGCGGGCCATGCAGGAGGCCGAGCGGTCGCTGGCGGTGCGGGCGTTCCGCAGTCTGCCGGAGCGCTGGCAGACGGTGCTGTGGCACACCGCCGTGGAGGAGGCGTCACCGCGCGAGGTGGCGCCGCTGCTGGGGCTGACGCCGAATGCCACGGCGGTGCTGGCGCACCGGGCCCGGGAAGGGCTGAAGCAGGCGTACTTGCAGGCGCATGTCAGCGGGGCGCCGGCCGCGGGCGGGGAGTGCGCGCGCTGGGCGGACCGGCTGGGGGCGTACGCGCGGGGCGGACTGCGCTCGCGGGCGGAGCGCGGGCTGCGGCGGCATCTGGACGAGTGCGCGGGCTGCCGGGTGGCGGCGAGCGAGGTGCTGGATCTGAACCAGCACATCCGGGCGGTGCTGCCGATTGCGGTCATCGGCTGGTTCGCGGCCGGGACGGGGCCGAAGGCCGCGGGCCTGCTGGGCGGCGCCGCCGGTGCCGGTGCGGGCGCCGGTGCGGCGTCCGGGGGCGGCGGGAGCGCGGGGACGGGAGCGGCGGCGGCCACGGACGGGATGGCCAAGGCCGGGATCGCGGCGGGTGTGGTGGTCGCGGCCACCATGCTGGCGCTGGCCGTGGCGCTGCTCGGCGGCACGCCGTCGCCGGACCGGGCGGAGCCGGAGAAGCCCCGGGCGGCGCCGGCGGAGACGACCGAGCGCGAACCGGAGCCCGGACCGGAACCGGAACCGGAGCCCGAGCCCGTGGCCGAGGAGGCACCGGACCCCGGGCCGCGGCAGGTGACGGCACCGGCCCCGGACCCCGCACCGGAGGCCGAGCCCGAGCCCGAGCCGACCCCGGAACCGGAACCGGAACCCGAGCCGGAACCGGCCGGCGAACCGCTTGCGGCGCCGGAGCCACCGCCGGAACCGGAACCGGAACCCGTGCCCGAGGCGGAGCCGTACGAGCTGCGACGGCTGGACTTCGATGTGACGGGCGACGGCGAGAGTCCGGCGGTGCGGCTGTTCGAAAGCGGCTGGACCTGGCAGCGCGAGGGCCTGTCGATCGGCGGGCAGAGCCACGGGCACGGCGTGACCGTGCAGGCCCGCTCCACCGTGGTGATCGATCTCAACCGGGAGTGCCGGCTCTACCGGGCGCAGGTGGGCATCGACGATCTGACCCGCGGCATCGGCGCGGCCGAGTTCGCGGTGTACGGCGACGGCCGCCTGCTGTGGGAATCGGGCCCGGTGGAGGCGGGCCGGCCGGCGGTCGGGTTCGAGGTACCGCTGGCGGGAGTGCGGACGCTCCGTCTGGAGGTGCGCCCCGAGGGTCCGTTCGGCGCCATGGCCCTGGCCGACTGGGCGGACTCCGAGATCCTCTGCGGGTAACCGGCCGGTGCGTGCGGCCGGGGAGGCGGCTCAGGGAGTGACGCCGCTGGTGACGGCGCGGGGTTCGCGGTTTCCCTCCCCCGTCCAGCAGGAGCCGCGGCGGCTGATCAGCCGGCGCAGCCACACCTCGGTGGCCACCAGCTCCGCCAGGCCGTCCAGCGGCACCGCGGCGCCCTCCCCCGCCTCGCGCAGCGCCTGCCGCACCACCCGGGCCTCCACCAGCCCGGCGTCCGCCAGCAGCGGCGCCTCGAACAGCTCGGTGACCTCCTCCAGGGCCGAGCGCAGACCGGCGCGCGCGCTCTCCGCGTGCACCACATGGGTGGGCGCACCCCATCCCGGGGGCAGCTGCCGCACGCCCGCGCCCTCCAGCACCGCGCGCAGCACCTCGGCCCGGGCGCCCGGCTGCACCCGCAGCGTCTCCGGCAGTTCGCGGCAGGCACGCACCACCTGGTTGTCGAAGAAGGGGGCGTGCAGGCGCTGATGGCGTAGCTCGACCGCCTGCTCCAGCACTCGATGGTCGGCAGCGGCGCGTGTCAGCTCCGCGCGCGCCCGCTGCTCGCCCGGGCGGCGGCCGGTCAGCCCCGCCCGGGGCCGTTCCGCCGCCGCCTCAAGCCGAATCGATACTTCGGCCAGCGCTTCCCCGGTCAGCCAGCGCGCGGCCGGACCCGGCCGGCTCCAGGCGAGCCGGGCCAGCGGTGCCATCGGCCCGGCGGCCAGTTCCCCCAGGGCGGCCCGGCCGCCGGCGCCCGCGCCATTGGCCATGGCCGAACGCCGCAACTGCGAGGCCGCGCCCGCCAGCCCGTCCCGGTAGGAGGTGCGGGCCAGCCGGCGGGCGGCCCGGACGGTGAGGTACACCCCGCGCAGCGGCCCGCCGGCCTCGGCGCCCGCCCGGCCCAGCGCCCGGGCCGGGCGCAGCAGCTGCAGGCGCCGGCGGTCCAGCCACAGATCGGCCAGCCGGGCCGGGTGGGCGTCCAGCACCTGCCGGGCGCCGGAGCCGATCAGGTGGTCGGAGCTGCCCGCGGCCAGCCGGCTGCGGTGCCGGGCGGCGCTGACCAGCGCGGGGGCCGGCTCGTCGGTCAGCCGCACGGTGTCGAGATCGGCGAACGGCAGGGACTCGGGGCCGCCCGCGACCACCACATGGTGGAAGCGCGGGTCGTCGGCGATGGCGCGGGCGCGCTCCAGCTCGGCGATGCGGTCGATCCGGCCGGCCCCGCCGGCCGCGGTGAGGTCGTTGAAGGTGACGGCGAGCAGGCGCTCGCCGGCCGCGGTGGCGCCGGTGCCGAATATGGTGCCGGGCCGGCCGGGCAGTCCGGCGGCGAGCAGCGCCAGGGTGGCGGAGGCGCTGCCGCCGGAGAGATCCGCGCCCACGCCCGGGGCCGGTTCCGGCTCGCCGCGGGCGGCGCGCCGCTCCTGCGGCCCGATGCCGGGCACCGGCCCGGGGGCGTGCGTGGCCGGGACGTGGCGGGGCGCGGCGAGCCGGGTGCGCACCGCCTCGACCAGGGCGTCCCGCACCCCGGACACCGCCGCCTCGCGCTCCAGCGGCGGGGCGGCGACCACGGTCGGCACGGCGGGCTCGTAGTCGGCGGTGTCCCGGCTGCCGCCCTCGCGCAGGGTCAGCGCATGGCCCGGCGGGACCCGCCGCACGCCCGCGTAGGGGGTGCCGTCGCCCAGCGCCTCGGGGACCTCGGGGCAGGCCAGCAGGGCGGCCAGGTAGGCGACGTTGAGCTGGGCCTCGGTGAGGTCGGCCAGCGGCAGGGCGGCGGTGGCGTAGGCGGTGCCGCCGGCCCAGCCGGCGTGGAAGACGGGGCGGGCGCCGGCCAGGTCGGCGGGCACGGCGGTGCGCCGGCCGAAGCGGGCGACCGCGGTGTAGCTGCCGGGGAAGACGGTGAGCCGGCGGAGCGCGCCGGCCCGGGCGGAGATCAGGGCGGAGCGGAGCTGCTCGTCGGTGGCCCCGCAGTAGCCGAAGACCGCGAGGTGGGTGTCGCCGTCCGCATAGACCAGGCGGATTTCGTCCGGGCGCCAGTCACCGACCGCCCAGAGCGGATCGGGGCCGTCCCAGATCACCTGGGCGCCCAGGGGCTGGATGTCGCGGGCAGCGCTCACGTCGGCGCCGCACCAGCCGACCAACCATCGCATCCCCGCCCTCCCCGCAGTCATCAGGCCCGTGAGGCACGGGCGTCACCAAGGGTGTGGTGAGCCCATGCTGCCATGCGCGGGGCGTAAAGGGGTCATTCTGTGGTGTCAGTTAACCAGGCATGGTGAAGCGGCCGGCACCGCGTAACCTTCCGCGGCGGGCGCGGGGGCGGCCGATCGGGTACTGTTCCCGGTCCGGTACGCCCGCGGGCACGCCGGTGGTGCGCCGGATTGCGCTCCGCGCCCGGGCACGCTCCCGGCGCATGGCACAAAAACCGACCGTTTTCGGCCAATCTCCAGTGGGCCCAGGGCGCTTGTTCCCTGGCCCACCGGCCATGTGACGTTTTGTGGCCCGGGAGGCGCACGTCACCTCCCGAGCCATGACCGCCGTCCGCGGGGAATGAGACGACGATCTCCCCCGGCCCACTGTTTCCAGAGCGCAGCGGACCGACCCACGCGTCTCCCATGGAAGCCCTACCCCTCTCACCTGCACAGAGCGCACGCACGGGCGCACGGCCACATGACCGGAGCACGTTTCCGGCACGGGGAAGCGCTCGTACGGGTGTCCGGACGGCATCGGGATGCCGCCGTGCGGCGGATTGCGCGCCCCGCCCGGAAGGGAACGAAGAAGACAAGCCATCCCGCAACACGCCTCTTAACGGTCAGGAGGCGCCGAACTACGCTGGGTTGGCGGAAGCACGCAAGTGCCCCACGCAGGTCGCGGGGCCAAAAGTGGTGTGTAGGGGTGCGCGTATGTCCAGGTCGCGACGCGGGCCGAACGAGAAACTCGGTGCTCTCCTCGCTCTCGCCGGTATGAGCAACGCCGGCCTCGCCCGACGCGTCAACGACCTCGGCACCCAACGCGGTCTGACGCTCCGCTACGACAAGACCTCGGTCGCCCGCTGGGTGACCAAGGGCATGGTGCCACAGGGGGTGGCACCGCATCTGATCGCCGCGGCGATCAGCAGCAAGCTGGGCCGTCCGGTGCCGCTGCACGAGATCGGACTGGCGGACGCCGACCCGGCGCCCGAGATCGGCCTGGCCTTCCCGCGCGATGTGCGGGAGGCGGTGCGCAACGCGGGCGAGCTGTACCGCATGGACTCCGGCCCCGGGCGCGGGGTGTGGCAGTCGCTGGCCGGGTCGTTCTCGGTCAGCGCCTATGCCACGCCCACGGCACGCTGGCTGATAACCCCGGCGGACGCCTCGGTGGCACACGAGGCCGAGGACGCTCCGCCGGCACCGGAGAACGGCCGGGGGCAGCCGGGCGGCAGACCCGGGGCGAACGGCGGCGGCGGAAGCAACGGCAAGGGCACCGTCGGCCTCCCGCCGGCGAACGGCCACGGCCACAGTCACAGTCACGGCCACGGCCCCGGTCACGGCCACAAGAACGGGGCCGCCCCGGCCGGCGCCGCGGGCGGCGCCGGCGGAAGCGGCAACGGCGGCGGAAACGGGAAGGGCGGCGGCGTCGGGGTGCGGGTCGGCCACAGCGATGTGGCCAAGCTGCGCGAGGCCGCCGACGAGGCCCGCCGCTGGGACTCCAAGTACGGCGGCGGCGACTGGCGCTCCGCCATGGTCCCCGAGTGCCTGCGCTCCGACGCCGCCCCGCTGCTGCTGGGCAACTACACCGACGAAGTGGGCCGTTCCCTCTTCCGCGCCACCGCCGAACTCACCCGGCTGGCCGGCTGGATGGCCTTCGACATGGGCCAGCAGGAGGCCGCCCAGCGCTACTACATCCAGGCCCTGCGGCTGGCCCGCGCCGCCGGCGACGTCCCGCTCGGCGGCTATGTCCTGGCCTCCATGTCGCTCCAGGCCACCTACCGCGGCTTCGCCGAGGAGGGCGTGGACCTGGCCCAGGCCGCCCTGGAGCGCAACCGTTCCCTGGCCACCGCCAAGACCATGAGCTTCTTCCACCTGGTCGAGGCCCGCGCACTGGCCAAGGCCATGGACGCGACCGGCTGCGCGGTGGCGCTCAGCTCGGCCGAGAGCTGGCTGCAGCGCTCCCGGGAGGGGGACACCGATCCGGGCTGGCTGGACTTCTACGCCTACGACCGGCTGGCCGCCGACGCCGCCGAGTGCTACACCGATCTGCGTTCCCCGGCCGAGGCCCGCCGCTTCACCCAGGACTCGCTCTCCGAGCCGACCGAGACCTTCGTCCGCTCGCACGGCCTTCGGCTGGTGGTGGCGGCCGTGGCCGAGCTGGAGGCGGGAAATCTGGAGGCGGCCTGCGAGAAGGGCGCGCGGGCCGTGGAGGTGGCCGGCCGCATCTCCTCCGCCCGCACCACCGACTATGTCCGTGACCTGCTCCAGCGGCTGGAGCCCTACCAGAACGTGCCGCAGGTCAAACAGCTGAAGGAGGCCGCCCGCCCGCTCCTTGTGTCTCCGGCATGATGTCGCACATGACACGGGCACGATACGACCGCGACGTGCTGGTGGTGGGCGGCGGGATCGTCGGGCTGGCGACCGCGCACGCGCTGCGCGCCGCACGCCCCGGCCTCGCCGTCACCGTCCTGGAGAAGGAGGCCGCCCCGGCGCTGCACCAGACCGGCCGCAACAGCGGGGTGATCCACAGCGGCATCTACTACCGCCCCGGCTCGCTCAAGGCCCGGCTGGCGGTGCGCGGCGCCCAGGAGATGCTGAAGTTCTGCGCCGAGCACGGCATCCCGCACGACCAGCCGGGAAAGCTGGTGGTGGCCACCGAGCCGGAGGAGGTGCCGCGGCTGCGGGAGTTGGCGGCGCGCGCCAACGCCAACGGGGTGCCCGCCACCCCGCTCACGCCCGCGCAGATGCAGCGGCACGAGCCATGGGTGCGCGGCCTGGCCGCGCTGCACGTACCCACCACCGGGCGGTGCGACTTCGCCGCCGTGGCCCGGCATCTGGCCACGCTGACCGACATCCGGTACGGCGCCCGGGTGGTGGCCGTGGACCGCCGGCCCGGGGTCGGCGTCGCGGTCCGTACCGCGGCCGGGGAGGTGCTGCGGGCCCGGGCCCTGGTCAACTGCGCCGGCCTGCACAGCGACACCGTGGCCCGGCTGGCCGGGGACGAGCCGGGCGTGCGGATCATCCCCTTCCGCGGCGAGTACTACGGGCTGGTGCCCTCCCGCCGCCATCTGGTGCGCGGGCTGGTCTACCCGGTGCCGGACCCGGCCCTGCCGTTCCTGGGCGTCCACCTCACCGCCGGGATGGACGGCTCGGTCCACCTCGGCCCCAACGCGGTACCCGCGCTGGCCCGGGAGGGCTACGGCTGGGGCACGCTGCGCCCCCGCGACCTGGCCGCCGGGCTGTCCTGGCCCGGCGCCTGGCGGCTGGCCGCCCGCCACTGGCGCACCGGCGCGCAGGAGATCCGCCGCTCGCTGTCCCGGCGGACCTTCGCGGCGACGGTGCGGCGGCTGCTGCCGGACATCGCCGAGCAGGACCTGGTACCGCTGCCCGGTGCGGCGGGCGTGCGCGCCCAGGCCGTGCTGCCCGACGGCTCGCTCGCCGACGACTTCGTGCTGCTCGACGCCCCGCACACGGTGCACGTGCTGAACGCGCCCTCCCCGGCCGCCACCGCCTCGCTGCCCATCGGGCGGCTGATCGCCCGCCGGCTGCTGGCCGGGCTGTGACCCGACCGCCCGCCCCGGGCGGACGCGGCCGGGCCGGCCGTACAATCGAACCCACTGTGTCCGAGAATCCGCAGACTCTTCCCCGCCCGTCCGCCGCGTCCGCCGCGTCCGGCCCCTCCGGCCGCCCCTCCGGCCGCCCCTCCGGCGCTGTCGGCCGCCCTGCCACGCCGGACGCAGCGGACGCGCCGATGTTCCCGCCCGGGACCGGCCCGTCGCCGCGGCCCGCCGAGGGCCACGAACGCCGGGTGCGCAGCTTTGTGCCACGCCGCAGCCGGGTCACCGAGGCGCAGCGCGACGCCCTGCTGCGGCTGTGGCCGCGCCACGGGATCGAGATCGACGGCCGCACCCCGCTGTCGCCCGACGGCCTCTTCCCCGCCCTGCCCGCCGGCGCCCCGGTCGTCCTGGAGATCGGTTTCGGCATGGGCGAGGCGACGGCCGAGATGGCCGCGGCAGACCCAGAGACCGGTGTGCTGGCCGCCGACGTCCACACCCCCGGCCAGGGACACCTGCTGCGGCTGATGGAACAGCGCGGCCTGAAGAACCTGCGCGTCGCCAACGGCGACGCGGTCACCCTGCTGCGCGACATGCTGCCGGAGCGCTCGCTGGCCGGCGTGCGGGTCTTCTTCCCCGACCCCTGGCCCAAGAAGCGGCACCACAAGCGGCGGATCATCCAGCCGGAGTTCGTGGAGCTGTGCGCCTCGCGCATGGCGCCCGGCGCCGTGCTGCACTGCGCCACCGACTGGGAGCCCTACGCCGAGCACATGCTGGAGGTCCTCACCGCCGGCCCGTCGTTCGAGAACACCGCCCTCGGCGGCGGCTTCGCCGCCCGCCCGGACTTCCGTCCGCTCACCCGTTTCGAGCGGCAGGGCCTGGCCAAGGGCCACCGCGTGCGCGACCTGCTCTTCCGCCGGCTGCCCTGACGGACTCCCGGGGTCCGGGGGTCCGGGGTCCGGGGCCGCCGGTCAGGCGGCGCGGGCCGGCGGCAGGTCCTGCTCGTCGGCGTCGGCCAGCAGCCGGTAGCGCTGCCAGGCCAGCTCGGCCTCGGCCCGGCCGGCCAGCTCCAGCGAGCGGGCGCGCAGCAGCCAGGCCTCCTTGTCGCCGGGGCGCAGCGCCACCGCGGAGTCGGCCATCCGGCGGGCGAGGCGCACCTCATCCGTCTCCAGCGCGGCCCGGCCGACGCCGAGCAGGGCGCGGTAGGCGGCATCGGTGTCCGGCTGAAGGGCGGTGTACTCCACGACGAGCGCGCCGATGGCAGCCGCCAGGCGCTGGTCCACGGCCTGGCCGGCGACGTACCGCCCGCACTCCCGGACGCAGGCGGTGAGCAGGTCCTCGGCCCGAGCCACGGAGCCGAACCATTTCCTTGCCATGCCTCCTAATGTGCCCCGCGCGCCGACCCGCGTTCGTGTCCTCCAGGCGCCGACAAGATGAACATTCGCCAACGCCCCCACACCCCCACCCCGGACCCTTTCGCCACCCTCCGTAATTGTTCTGTTGCTTCCGCCTCTGCCCACACGACCCCGCCGCAGGCCACACACTTACCTCCGAACCGCACACTGTGCACCGCTACGAGTAAGAAGCAGCCATTCTTCCGATGCTGCGGCCATTGCGATCGACCAGAGATCTTGATCCGGGTTCGGACCGCTGGAAACGGGTCGAGCGCCCCGAGGTGTTGGTCTTCTGCGCGCGGGACGCATCGACAGCATCTTGCCGCCGGGTGTGCCGCCGAGGTACGCGGCCACGTGTACCCGATGCTTCTGCCGCGTTCAACATGTGAGGAAACGATTGGCCGATTCGCACCATTCATATGGAGTGTCATCCTCCTGTTTGAGGGGCGCTGCAATCATGAGCAAACTGCAACGCTCAATGAGCTTCACACCGATCATCGGCGGGACGCTGCACGCGCCGATGATGCGGGCGCGCGTCGAAGAACGCCGGTGGGCCACCCACCACGGGGGGGGATTGCCCGGGGCCTACCTCCTGGCGGATTGGGATGCTCGGTGACATTGCAGGCTCCTGGCCACTGCGCTGAGCTTTCACCCGTGTAAGGGTGAGAGGAAGGCGGCCTGGAACGCCGACGGGCAAACAGGGACGCAGAATTGGTCAAAACCTTACCCAGCGTGTCCGATCGGTTGTGTTCGGTGTGGATGCTGTGTGAGGTTCTCTCTCGACCGCCCGTCCTGGGCGGGACAAAGGAGGGAAGTCACTATGCGTGCCCGGAAGCTGGCAATGTCACTGCTGGCCGTGACCGCACTGTTCGTCAGCGCGCCCACTGCAGCGCATGCTCTGTACAGCTACAACGGCGCCGACTACTCGTACGACTTCAACAACCGCAACGATATCGAGACGTGCGACAAGGAATCGGACAGCACTGGCGTGAAGGCCGTCTACGAGTACGGCTCGAACAACGACACGGACTCGGTCAAGGACGGGGACGGCAACAACGATCACTGTGCCCGGGAGGGCGCGCCCGGTACCAACAAGATCAACGGTCACAAGACGTGCGAAACGCCCAACTTCTGGCCGGACTCCTGCGGCAACTGGCAGCGGTACTGACATCCTGAATCGCCCCGGGCCCGCGTCGGCGCGGGCCCGGGGCCCAGTGTCGGAGTCGCACCGTCATCGATGAGCAGCAGGGGAGTTGTGCATGACATCCAGGGGTGGGGTCGCCGTGCCGGCCGGACGGCAGCCGGCACAGGGGGCGGACGGGGAGCCGGTGGCCCGCGTGTCCGGTCTGGTCGTCGAAATTCCCGGGCGGAGAATCGCGGACGGACTCGACCTGGAGGTGGCGGCAGGTGAGGCGGTTGCCGTCATGGGCCCGTCCGGGTCGGGCAAGACCACGCTGCTCAACACCCTCGCCGGGCTGAACCGGCCCGCTGCCGGCGTGGTGGAGATCTGCGGGCGGTCGCTCCACGACGCGACGCAGGACGCGGCGGCCCGGCTGCGCCTGACGCGCATCGGCATGGTGTTCCAGTTCGGTGAGCTGATGCCCGAGCTCAGCGTGCTGGAGAACGTGGCGCTCCCCGCGATGTTTGCCGGCCAGGAGAACGCCGCTGCCCGCGCCGGTGAGCTGCTGGACCTGGTCGGTCTTCCGGGCTACGGGGACCGGGCTCCCGAGGAACTCTCCGGTGGCGAGGCGCAGCGCGCCGCGATCGCCAGGGCGCTGGTCTGCCGGCCACAACTGGTCCTCGCGGACGAGCCTACCGGGGCGCTGGATGAGACAAATGCCCAGCGCGTCACCCGGGTCCTGCTGGACGCCTGCCGCGAGGGCGGCGCGGCCCTGGTCGTGGCCACCCATGACACCGCGGTGGCCCGGGCCATGAACCGCACGATGCTGCTGCGCTCGGGCCGCCTGCACGCGACGACGGCCGGCGCCGGCGAACCGGGGGCCGCGTCGTGAAGGCCGGCAGGACAATGCTGCGCCTCGCTGTGCGGCTGGCTCACGGCTCCCATCCCCAGCAGCGACTGCGCCTGGTGCTGCTCGCCGTCGTCGCCGTCATCACCACCGTCACCGCGCTGTTCACCGCAGGAGTGCTGCATGCGCTGTCGGGCGAGAGCCACCGTTTCCAGGACCGTGTGGTGACGTTGGCACAGGACGACGAGCGGGTCACGGTACGGGTGGATGAGCGCACCGACACCTGGGACCAGCGGCAGTACCCCGTGGTCTGGCTGGACCCGGCTAACCAGGACGATCCGGCGGCGATGCCGCCGGGCATGGAGGCCTGGCCCGAACCGGGAGGCTGGGTCGTCTCCCCGGGCCTCGCCGCTCTGGCTCAGGACCATCCCGACCTCGCCGCCCGCTTCCCCGGCGCGGACGTCCTCACCGACGAGGGCGTACTCCACCCCGGCGAACTCCTCGCCTACCGGCACATGCCCGACAACGGTGTGATGGGCGTGGCCGCCGTGGACGCCACAGGTTTCGGCGGCCCAGGCCGGGGCCGGGCGATCGGGGACGATACCGAACTCGACCTTCCCGCCATGACTCTGGCCCTGGCGGGGTTCGTCGCTCTGCCCCTGGTCCTGCTCGCAGCCGCCGGCACAGCGGTCTCCGCACCCCTGCGCGCCCAGCGCCTGGCCCTGCTGCACGCCATCGGCGTCCCGGCGAAGCAGCGTCGGCGACTGGTCGTCCAAGAGGCGGCCACAGTGTTCCTCCCCGGCATCGCCCTGGGCACCCTCGTATGGACGCTGTGCGCCCCCTGGATTCACACCATCCCTGTCGTGGAACGTCCGGTGGCCGACGACGCCCTCACTCTGCCGGTATGGGCGACGGCGGCCGTGGCGGTTTGTCTGGCGGTGCTCTTCGCGGCCCTGTCCACGGTGACCGAACACCGCCGCCGCGACACGCGGCACCGGGCCACTCCCCGCCCCCGAGCGGGTCGTCCCCGCCTGCCCGCATTGCGTACGGCACCGGCCCTCGCGGCAGTCGCTCTTCTCGTTGCGGCGATGTTCCGCGACGGAGACTCCGCCGCCATGACCACCCTCGCCGGCGTCGTCCTTCTCGCGGTCGGCACACCCCTGGCGCTTCCGGTAATCGCTCGTGCGGCCGGAAACCGCATGGCCGGCCGGGCGAGCGCTCCGGAGCATGTACTGGCCGGCAGGCGCCTGCAGTACGACCCGCGCTCCGCCGTCCGCCCGCTCTACGGCATCGCGGCGCTGCTGGTCATCACTCCCGTGGTGGCCGCATGGATCGCCGCGGCCCGGGACCTGGACCCGCCAGCCCCGCCGGACGCCGCCGTCGAGGCCGTCTGGCTTCGCGGAGCCCTGGACCACATGGACACCGAGATCCTGCTGCGCGACCTTCCCGACGCCGTGGTCGCACCACTGGCCCCGGGGCGGCACGACCCCTCACAACCACCTGCCCTCCACATCGGCCTCACCTGCGCGGATGCAGGCCGGCTCCTGAAGATCACGGCCTGCGACGACCAAGCCGCGCCGACCCCCGAGGCCACCCAGCGGCTCTCAACAGTCCTGAACACCTCAATGGACATCAAACTGATCTCCCCCGACCTCGGCCGACTCACCGCGGAGGACCAAGTCGCCGTCCTCGCTCCACGCGACGCACGACTCGAGACAACCATCCGCGCCGCCGCGCTGGCCCATCCCGCCGCTCTGAACGTCCTGTCGGCCGCCGACCTCGAACTCCAGGAGTCCGAACTCGTCTCCTGGATCTTCGGCGGGATCGCCGTCCTCGGCTCACTGGCCTTCCTGGTCCTGGCCACCGGAATGATCGACCGCACCGCAGCCGGCCGCCGGGAAAGCCGCCTCTTGGGCGCCCTGGGCCTGACATTGCGCAGAATCAGGGGCATCAGCACACAGGAATTCCTCCTCGGCTACGCCACCGTCGTGGGGACCGGCATGGCCGCGGGCATCATCGCCTCCACCGCGTGGAGCAACCTCGACCCCGCGATCAGTTACCCGGTCGGGCCCCTGGTGCTGACCCTGGCTGTGGCCACGGCATTGGCCGGCTTCGGGATTCTCGGCGTCCGCATCATGACGAAAGACACCGGACCCAACCCGTGACCACGCCTGAAACCGCCGCACAGGACCAGCACCACCCGCCGCCACCGGCCGCGCCCCCACCCCGACCGTCTCCAGCAGCCACTCCCCACCGGCCCCCAGTAGAAGCTCACCGCCGCATGCCCCACCCCCGACCCAAACGCGGCACACCCACACCACATCGCCCACCGCCGCCGCCCTCAGCGTCGCCGCTCGTCCCACCATGATCCGCAGGCGAGCCCAAGCCCCTCAGACAACTCCAACCCCGACCTCGTCAACTGGTCCGCCCGGACGGCCGGTGACTCGTCGTCGGCCTGGGCCGACGCCAACGATCCCCACCCCACCGCCGCCTCACTCTCATCTCCCTCTCCTTCCCCTCTCCTCCCGCCCGAAGGCGGCGGGGAGCGAGGCGGGCTCTGGCAGACTCCGACCGCATGAGCATCTTCCGTAGGAGTCGCGCCCCGGAGGGTCCGAAGGATCCCGAAGGCTTAACCGACCTCGACCTCGGCCTCGACGGGGATGAGCTGACCCTGCTCCGCCTGGAGGGCGAAGATCTGATCGGCCGGCTCGCCCACGCGCACATGTCCTGGGGCCTCGGCACAGCCGACCGGTGGGGCCTCAATCAGCGCACCGGCATCATCACCTGGACGTTCCCGGACAAGACCGCCACTGCGCCCGCGCAGATCCTCGGCAGCTACAACTCCTCCGCCGGCTCGTGGCTGTGGGCATGGGCCAATGCCTCCATACTCCCCGCAATGAGCAGGGACGCGGAGAACGTCCGGGAATGGGGCGAGGCCCGCGGCCACCGTGCTTTCTCGGAGCCGAAGCTCCACATCGACGAGACAACGGCCGCCGCGATCGCGGCGGTGACCATCAGCGTCACCCGGGCGACCGGCTTCTACCGGGCAACCGGGAACGTCTCCATGCCGATCATCACCTTCGGCCCCGTCACCCTGACCGCCCAGGACGGCACCACCTCGACGGTCCAGATCGACCTCGACGAGCAGTAACCGCCACGCCCCACCCCACCCCGTCCTCACGAGTCGCCGCGCTCCCGGGCGGACCCCCACACCGCCGCGCCGAGCAGCAGACCCCAGGCCAGGAACCACGGGTCCCACAGGTACAGATGCCAGCGGAGCGCCTGCCAGTCCACATCCGGCGCCGCCTCGATCACTCCCAGCTCCACCAGAGCCTGCACCACCACCAGCGTCCCGCCGTACAGCACCAGCACCGCCGACGCCGTCCACGCCAGTGCCGGCACCACCCGACGCCACCGCCCGCGCCCCCACCGCCGCACCACGGCGAGCCCGAGCACGGCGGCAAACAGCTTCAATGTCCCTGTCCCCCAGACCAACGCCACCATCCCGGCCCCCCGCTCCCGAGCGAGCCGCTCCAGCTCACCTCCCACCGTGTCCAGCAGCCAGTCCCCACCGGCCCCCCAGTAGAAACTCACCGCCGCATGCCCGACCCCCAACCCGAACGCGACATACCCGCACCGCTCCGCCCATGTGCCCTGCTGATCACCACTCACCCACCCATGCTCCATACCCCAGCCGGTCGGAACGGCCTATGGCGGACTCCAGACGCGTTGGATTCTTTGACAGGGCCAGCACTTACCAAGCTGCAGAGGACCAGGCTCGTCGACCGCTTCCGTGTCGACTGCGACCGCCGAAGGTGACTTGCCCCGGAGCCAAGACCTGTTGGCCGTCGCCATCGCGGGTGTCGTGCCTGTTCGCCGCCCGAGCAACCATTAAGACAGGTAGCCCCACGCCGAGCGCGGCGAGCCACCTGCTGATCCTTCCAGGATCAGGGACGCGTCCCACCTCGACCTCAGTTCTCGCCCCGCCAGGAGCCGAAGTAGCCGGGGATCTTGCCGTCGGGGGTGCCGACGAGCATGGCTCGGTCGAGATGGCTGTTGAGGGCCTCACAGCTCACCTCGGGCAGCAGCACACAGGCGTGGCAGGCCGCGAGATTGAGGCTGTCCGTACCACCGGCGCGGGACTCCATGCAGAGCGGATCCATGGAGCACCACTCCGCACGCTTGAGCGCCGATGCGAGGGTCAAGGCCAACCGCTCGGGTTCACCCTGCTGAACGACTCCGCCGAGACTTCCCGCAGAGTCGCTGGTGGCGGTGTAGATCAGGATCCCGGCCATCCCGTCGTCTCCTTCGGAGACGTACAGGCGTTCCCGAAGCGCCGCAGCGGGGTAACCGCCGTCCAGACTCCACTCGTTGATCAGAACATGGGCCAGGGTGTGCAGCAGGACGTAGCGGGGTGAGACCGGGGACGGTCGGACTGGCTTGCCGGCGCCGGCGCGCTCGGCGATGACGGCCATGTGGCTGTCGCGCAGACGTCGAGCTCTGCCCACTGGGCCCGGAAGCCGTTCCCAGCGCCTCAGGCGCTCCGGGTCGAGGCGGAGGAAGACCCCCTCGCCGCTGACCTCGATCGCCGGCAGCCAGTCCTGACGATGGAGCGACAGGTCGGCCCAGGAGCTGTCGTCCTCGTCGTTGGGGAGATCGACCCGCGTGAAGGCGATCAGAGCACGGACCTCACGGAGCCGGGTGACCAGCATGGTCCGATCGATCCCGAATTCGTGGGCCACCTGTGTGTCGTCCCCACGGGGCGGTACGCAGACGAAGTCCTGGCGATCGGCGCTGTGCTCTTCCGGGATGTGTTGGAGCAGGCTGCGGTACTCCTTCGCGAACTGCTTCCGAAGACCGCCACCGGTCGGCCCCTTCTCGGACTCCTCGGTGCCTTTCCGCGCTTCGGCACGGAGATATCGAGCGTAGTCCTCGTACTCGTAGGGGTGGTCGTCCAGCAGGCCGGCGCCGTTGAGAAAGTGAACCCAGGAAGACTCGGGCGTCTCCAGCAGCTTGTCCAGATGGGGGCCCAGGAGGTTGCCGACACCCCCACTGTCGGGAGGGATGGAGAGCGCCGACCGGACCACCGGGTGCCAGGCGGCCGATGAACCGCGTTGCAGCGTCCGGGGCCGTGCCTCGCAATACTCGGCGGGTGCGCCGTTCAGCCAGGGTCGCCGGCCTCGGCATCTGATACCCAGATCCTTCAGGGCGCGGGTGCGAAAGGCGCCCTCCATCGAGGCTGCCGGCACCCGCTCACAGGTGCAGGACACCACGATGGAGCGGAGCGAGGCCGTGCTGCCACTCGTCGTGAGGATCAGCGTTCCGCCGCAGAGCCCGTCCTCGACGGGAAGGTGGTCTCGGTGCACCCACTTCCAGTAGGGGAAGTCGTCCAGGTGGCCGCGGGGGCAGGCCATCACGAAACGGGAGGGTGTCAGGTCCTCCTCGCATTGTGGACACACGCTCCTGCCTCGCGGCGAGTTGAACTTGTGCCAGGGCTGGAGCTGTCGGCACTTGGGGCACGAATACCAGAACGGGAATCGGTGCACTCGCACCCCGTCGCCGCCGTTCTCGTCCGGTGCGGGCGGCAGGCGGAAGGAGGTGACCTTCAGGTCTCGGGCGAGATCCCGGTGCCGGACGACCGGGGCGTCCCGGACGTTCCAGGAGTCCAGACCGGCGACGATGAACGACTCGTTCTCGATCGCGATCATCGATCCAACCCCGTAGGTCGTGATCAGCTGCGCTCGCCGTACGGCACCCAGTTTGCGGTACGCCAATGCCTGCTCGGTGCCGCGGAACCGGCGCCGGGATCTCGGGGGCGGTGTCACTTGGCGACCTCCAGGAAGAGGGCGGATTCGGCGTCGACGTCCCGCAGGCTCCACAGCGTCTCCCAGGCCGTACGCCCGGCGTTCTCCTCGAAGGCATGGAGCAGGGCCGGCTGTCGCGTGCCCGGGCGGCCGACGTAGACGAGATCGGGGAAATTCCGGGCGCTGGTGTGCCAGTCGTTCAGGAACTCGTCGATGGCCAGCGCGGTGTCCTCGTACTCGGCCTCGTCGATGTCCCGGACGCGGGCAAGGACCCGTTTCTCGAGCAGGTCTTCCAGCTCCGGTCGGAAGTCCTCCAGATGTGCGGCACGGTCGTTGTTGCGGGCGGCCGGGATCAGAAGACGGGCGAGGGAGACGATCACGGCGTGCAGGCCACGGTCCCGCGCGCGCGTGGAGAAGGGAGTGACGCTGGTGGACTCCACCTCTCGGTAGAGGGCGGAGTGGAAGTGGAGGAATCCTTCGTAGTGCGACCGGTCCCTGGAGCGTGCCGAGTTGAACAAGGTCAGTACCAGCCCGGGATGGCGGCGCCCGACCCGGCTGGTCGCCTGAATGTATTCGGCGGTCGTCTGCGGCTGGCCGGTCACAGCCATCAGTCCGAGGCGGTCGATGTCCACCCCCACGGAGATCATGTTGGTGGCCAGCAGCACGTCCAAGGTGTCCGGATGCGGCAGCGCACGCTCAACCTGCGCCAGCCGGATCGGGATGTCACTGGAGTCGGCTCGGCTGGTCAGCTCGGTGAGCTGCCGCACCTTGCGCGGAGTCTGCCGCTTGTCCCGCACGGCCAGGAATTCCAGCCGGTCCTGGACGTCGTCGAGCACTTGGAGTTCGGCCGCAGCCAGCAGACGGAGGCTGTTGAAGTAGCCGACGAGCGTCCAGTAGGCGTCACACACCCGCTCGGGGGCGTCCGAGGCCGCCGCCTGATGGAGCAGCGCCGCGTAGGCACGGATCAGCAGGGTCGCCTGGCTGGTGCTGGGGGTCAACAGGCCGACGTAGCGGCGGGCGGCCTTCCGACCCCGCGGCGTCTCGACGGCGAACCACGAGTCGCGGGCGTCCAGCCCGGCGGGCGGGAACTGCCGCACCTCGCGATGGAAGAGCCGTCTGCCCTGGTCCGTGGCGCGTCGGATGGTCGCTGTGGAGGCGATTACCTTGGGACGGTCGGCCAGGATGTCCACCGCCGTCTCGTAGAGGCCGGTGAGGGTGCCCAGGGGGCCGGAGATCAGGTGAAGCTCATCCTGGACGATCAGTTCGGGAGGACGGCAGTCCTCCCGATCGCGGTTGAAGAGAGCGGCACTCTCGGGCTTCCACGGCATGGACGCGAACTTGTCCACCGTCGCGATGATCAGCGTCGGGTGTGCATCGTAGACGGCCTCGTCCACCAAGTGAACGGGCAGTCCGTCGTTGAAAGCACAGGCAGAGGTCGGACACCGAACATCCATGCGGCGCCGGCCCTCGTCCACCTCATAGGCGAATTCGTCCAACGGTGTTCCGCACCACGGGCAGGTGTGGAGCTGAACCGGGTTCTCTCTCTGGAGTCGCTCGTTGCCCCGGCGGAGCTTGGACAGCGCGGTCGAGGCCGCGGCCAGGGTGTTCGGGGTGGCGGAGGCGCCGACCCACATGCCGATCGAGACCGGTTCGTCGCCCAGTTCGCGCGGGTGAGCCCGTCGAAGTGCCTCCAGCGCGCAAATCAGGGTCGCCGCGCGCTGGAACTGTTGCAGGGTGAGCAGCCGCAGCGTGTACCGCATCAGCACGGTGACGCCACCCCCCATCGCCCCGTCGCGAAGCCGGCGGAGGAAGACGGTGAAAGCGATCAACCCGAGGTACGCCTCGGTCTTGCCGCCGCCGGTGGGGAACCAGAGCAGATCCGAGATGCCGCGGTCCTCACTGGCCGGATCGACGATGCCCTCCAGACACAGCAGCATGAAGGAGACCTGGAAGGGTCGCCATCTCTCCTTTTCGACGGCCGCTCGGTCCGGTTCACCCGGCCTTCCTTCCTTGACCCAGGAGGATCTGGCACGTTGCTGAGCCATGGCCTCGTTGGCCAGCCGGAAGGCCCGCATGATGTCCGGCCGGTCGGTGTCGGCCAGCAGTTCCACACCGCGACGCATACGGAACAGCGCCTCCCTGCACTGGGCGAGCTGCCGCTCGGCGGCCTCCGCGTGGTCGGCGAGTGCCGGGGAGGCGACCTCACGGCTCCGGGCCTCGATCCACTCCGCGTATCCGGAGGTCAGGCGGTACAGCGCGGAGACGATGTCGGCGGTCGGCGCCTCGGCCAGCTTCTGCATGGCCAGCGCGGAGTTGTCGATGTCCGGGTTGGAGTCGGTCAGCAGGACCTCGTGCGTGGGCACGAACTCGGTACGTACGGAGGCCGTCGCGGGCGGCCTGCGGTGCCTCTCGCCGAGTCCGGGCGGAACCCAGTCCCAGTGCGCGGCGCAGCCATGGCCGGTGGCGAAGGTCGGCATGTGCCGGAACAACATGCGGCTCGCGGCCTGCTCCTCGTCCACGGCACCGGAGGAGACCGGCCGCTCGACGAAGGGCTCGCCGCCCCCCGCGCCGCGGATCTCCATCTCCGGCTGGAAGAAGCAGTGTGCGTCCTGGAGCGCGAACTGGTCGATCTCCAGCGTATTCACCAGGGTGACGGTCACCGTGACGGTGCCGGTCGCCGGGTCCGGTTCGCGCACCAGAACGTGCAACTTGAGCCCGCTACCCGGCCCGGACCAGTTCGGCGGTTCCTGGAGACCGGGGCGGCTCACGTCGATCGTCCGTGGTTCCAGAACCAGCGGTCTGCGCACCCACCGTTCGCGCTGCTCGTCGGTGGAGCGGGCAGCCGCCCGGCTCACGGAGATCGGGCGCCCGTCGGCATCGGTCGGCTCGTAGACGGCTGCCTTCACCAGTACGGTGAGCCTGTTGCCGACGCCGGGATCGACGGTGAAGGTCAACCCGATCGAGGACGGTTTGCGCCGATTGGCGAGCGAGACTCCGAAATCCGCGTCGGCCTCCTCGCGGTCCACGCCTCGGAGAAGTGCCTGGGTGTCACCGCCATCCAGAGCCCGAACGTCCAAGTCGAGTTCGGTTTCGCCCGCAGCCTTCTTCTCGGGCTGTGGAAAGAGCACACCCATCGGATAGGCGGTGATGGGCGCGTCTTCGGCCAGGACCTCCTCCTCGCCCCCCGCCGGGCCGAGCAGGTCGCGTCGTAGGCCGGCGACGAGTTCGTCACGAAGGGAGTAGTGACGGTCGTGCGGCCGTTCGGTCTCAGTCATGGTCGCCCCCCGGGCTCTCCTCATCCGACTGCCATCGGAACCGCCCCAGTCCCGAGAGCCGGGGCGCCAACCATACGCCGTGTCGGCCCAGGCCGGCACGGGTACCGGCGGCGACGCTGCCGCAGACCGCCTCCACACCGTCGGCCCGGAAGCCGACGATCTCGGACGGCCAGTTCCGCACCTCCCAGCTGCGGTTGATCTTCAACAGGGCATGCAGGTCCCGCCGAAACCGTTCGGACACGGAGCCGATGATCCGTCCCTCGTGGAACACGTCGTAGGGCGGGGTCTCGTCGTCCCGCAGCGGCAGGCGGTGACGCAGGCGCAGGATCAGCTCGTCGCCGATGTGCACCCGCTGGGCGAGGTGCTCCTGCGCGGCGATCGCATCGGCCGCGCTGCCGTCGGCCGACGCCGGGGTTTCCCGATCGATGTCGAGCCCGCCGGCCGCCATGCCCTTGCGTACGTAGGCCTCCCTTCCGCCCACGTACCAGCGGTCGGTGCGGCGATGCCTGTGCAAGAACCAGGTCGGCGGGGCGGCCAATCGGTACAGATCGTCCCGGGGCCGGGTCATGGACACGAAGAGCAGCCGGGCCTCGCCGGGCGGGTCGTAGTCGACTGCGGGTCGGCCGGCGTCGCCGGACACGGTCCGGACGCGCAACGGCTCCGGCTCGACGACCACCACCCGGTCGAACTCCAGTCCCTTGGCCCGGTGGACGGTGGACACCACCAGGGAGGCGGGTTCAGGGGCGGTCAGTTCGTCGGGCAGCCGCCCTTCGGCGACGGCCCGCCGGAGCCGATCGGTGTCGATCACGGAGCGGGACCTGCCCGCCGCTCTCCGGAGGGAGAGCCACAGCCGGTCCGGGTCGGCCCCCTTCGGGGCACCGAGCGCGGGATACAACTCGTGGAAGACGTCCTCGGAGAGGTTGGCGGCGTCGGTGGCGCGGAGCAGCGCGGCGATCCAGGACGGTGCCGGGCGGTCCTCGGCGGAGCGCTGGAGCCGGTGCGGCACGTCACCGGCGCAGAGCAGTTCCGACAGGCGCAGTGCGATGCCGTTGTCCCGGCACAGGATGGCGCAGGTGCCGGGAAAGCGGGTCAACGCCTGGCACACAAAGGGATCGTCCAGCGCCCCGAGCAGCGGCGCCTTGAGCAGCTCGGAACGGAGCTCCGTGTGGATGCGTTCGGCCTCCCGGGCCGCCTTCTCCGGCACGGACGGCAATGTCCGGAGGCGCGATCCGAAGCGCAGGGCAGCGCGCGCCTCCTCGGTGCGGGCACGGAAGTTACGGTCCAGGCGGAACTCCTCCAGGTCCTCGCCGAAGGTCCTGCGCAGCCAATCGAAGAACCAGTTGGTCTCCTCGGCCCGTTGCTCGGGGTCCGCCACCTGGAACCCGTAGATCGACTGGGCGGGGTCTCCGACGAGGGTGAAGCCGCAGTCGGCGTGGAACCGGTCGATAAGTGTCTCCACCATCTCCCGGCGCGGGCCGATGAGGTCCTGCACCTCGTCGACGACGAGATGCGCGGGCGCTCCGTGCTCCTGCGCCTCCACCGCTCCCCGCTCGATGGCCTCGCCGGCGTCGGCGATCCGCCCGTCGAAGGACTTGTGTCGCCAGTCGCCGTCCGGGTAGGCCGCGGCGAGGAGCGAGGTCGCCCAGGAGTCGAAGGTCTGCGCCCTGATCCGGCGGGCCGCGGAGGCGTGACGGTCGATGCGGTTGCGCAGTTCGCGGACGGCTGCCCGGGAAAAACTGAGCACCAGGATCTCCCGCTCCTCCAGCTCCTCCCGGGCGACCAGGTGGTCCAGGCGTCGGACCAGGGTGTGGGTCTTCCCCGCGCCGGCCCCGGCCGTCACCAGCGTCCAGGCGTCCCAGGGCTGCTCCGCCACGGCCCGCTGCTGGTCGGTCAGGGGCGGGGCGTCGCGGTACGGATCGCTCACCTCTGGCTCCACAGGTACTCGAACTCGGTGAAGGCCAGGTTCTCCTTGTAGTTGTCGATATTGTCTTTGACGTTGAGGATCAGGCACTCCGGTTTGCCCCCGTTGCGGGGGCCGCGCAGTCCGCGTCCGATCATTTGCTGGTAGGTGTTGGGGCTGTAGGTCGGCCGGGCCACAACGACGGTCCGGGTGGCCGGCGCGTCGAAGCCCTGGGTGAGCACGCCGTAGTTCGTCAGCACGCGGACCTTGCCCCGGCGGAAGGCGTCGATCCTGTTGCGCCGTTCCTGGGCATGCGTCGCCGAATCGATGGAGGCGGCACGGATACCCAGGCTGTTCAGCTTGGCCGCCATGAGCTTCGCGTGGGACACGGAGGTGGCGAAGAGCAGCACCGGGCCGAGGGGCTCCACGTCCGCAATCTCCTGCACCAGCATGCCGTTCCGGTCGTGGTCGTCGGCCAACCGCTGCTCGGCGGATTTGGGCAGCATCCGCATCTGCGCGGTCCGCTGCTGTTCCTCCGTGTTGAGACGGATGGTGCCACCGCGCAGCAAGCGGTGCTCCACTTGGGCGAGCATCTCCAGCTTCTGTAGTTCGCGATACGGTTCGCCTTCGAACACCCCCTCGTCGAGGCGGGGTGCTCCGGGACTGCTGAACCGTTGGACGAGACGCCGGGTCTCCTCGGTGCTGGATCGGAACGGTGTCGCGGTCAGGCCGAGCAGATGGCGGCCGGTACTGCGATGGGTGAGGTCGAGCGAGACCAACAGCTCTGTGTATCGCGACGAGATGCCCAGATGGGCCTCGTCCACGATCACCAGCGAAGCGGCCCGCAGCCAGGCGTACTCGGGCTTGTCGAGGCAGACGCCGAGCTTGGCGTCGGTGGCGATGACGAGCTGCGGTCCGTCGCTGACCGGGGTGGCCTCGTTGGAGGCCCAGAGCCGGTCGATGGTCAACTCGGTTTCGGCGCCGACCTTGGACCAGACGAAGCTCCAGCTCTGTACGGCCTGCTCGCACAGTTCCTCGGTCTGGGCAATCCACAGCACCGGCCCGTCCTTCGCGCCACCGCGCCGAATCCACCGAATGACGGCCTCCGCCGTGACCCGGGTCTTGCCGGCGCCCGTGGGCAGCGACAGCATGCGTCGCTGTGGGGTGGGTTCGAGCAGCATGGCGAGAAGGTTCGACGCCATCTTCTCCTGGTAGTCGTGCAGTGCGGGGAAATCGATCGGCCCGGACACCGACAGCCGCGGCTCCAGGCTGGGCGAACGGAAGCCCGCGAAGGACTCGGGGAAACCGAGATCGGTGACGAACCGCACCGCGGTGGTTGTGCCGGTGAAGCTCGCCGGCACGTCCGGAAGATCCGCCGCCAGGTCCTTGGCGTGGTGACGGAGCACGGCGTCGTCGTGTGCGAAGTAGGCCAGTTCCGCAATCCGTTGGCCAGTGGGCTCCGCTCCGCTCTCTTGGCGCTCGCTCTCCAGCAGCCCCTCGGGCAGCCCCTGCCGCAGACGCTCCTCGCCGATGAGCAACAGCAGCTTGTCGGTGATGCTCTCGGATTCCCGGACCGCCCTGAGCCGGTCCTGGAGCGCCCGGTCCTCCAGCCGTTGGCGATGCATTTCGATGACGCGTCGGCACCCGTCCCGTCCCAGCCTCCAGCCGAATTCGCGATCGGCCACCACCAGCGTCTCCACCGGGCCGCCGGGGTCGAGCAGCAGCACCGTGCGCTCGTCGCGCAGCGCGCTCTCCAACTGTTCGGCATGGGTGCCGTTGGGGGTGCGGGTGATCTCCTCCAGCTCGGAGCAGATCACCAGCTGATAGGACTCCGCGCCCCGGCCCAGCACATCACGCAGCGGCGGGAACTCGTCCACCAACGACTTCGGCTCACTGGCCGGCACATGCCGGATCTCCTTGGAGATCACCTCGTCCACGGGGAGCATTCCCCAGGCTTCGATCATGCGATCGACATCGTTCTGGCGGGGCGCCAGCAGGGCCGGCACCCGTTCCCGCACCAGGGAGTCGTACACGGCACGGTCCGCCGTCACCGCGATCTCGCCGTCGGGGCGAGCGGTCCACTCGGAACCCACCCGGCAACGGGTCGGCAGCTCCGCGGGAATCACCGCCTCGGCCTCCAGCAGGAGCGCATACGCGGCGCCGACGAATTCGTCGTCCTCGCTCTCACCGACACGTCCCAGCAGCGCGTCCCACATGCGTTGCGGCACACGGTCGAGGGTGTTCGGCATGCCCAGCTTGGTGGCCTTCAGTCCGCTGACTCCCCGGGCCACCGGCAGCATGCCGGCGTGGGCCGACAGTTGCGGCCCGACGCAGTCCCGGATCGGGAGAAGTCCCGCGCCGGTCTTCACCAGTCCGTGCCGACGGACCAGCCAACGCAGCGGCGACACGATCTGGGTGGGCTGCCCCTGGTTGCCGAAGCGCAGGGTCCAGCTCTCCACGACCCCCTCGTCCGGCATGGCGGCGACGAAGGCGGCCCGACCGGGCTCGGACAGCCGGGGCAGCAGGTGCAGCGGGCCCGCGGTCCGCGCGCCGTCCAGGTTCATGCGGGCACGCTGAGGACGGCTCGCGATGTCGGGCAGGGTGGAGCAGTAGTGGTCGTAGAGGGCGTCCCGGTACTCGACGAACCACGGTTCCTCTTTCGGATCGCAGCCCGTCCCTGGGCGATCGCGGAGCCCCAGTTCCGCCAGGACCGGACGGTCGTCGGTGTGAAAGCCCAGGTCCACGGCGATCATGGCGTCCCGCGAGCCGTCGTCGGGAACGACGGGGCCGGGGAGCAGGCACTCGTTCATCGGGCGGAACTGGCCGCTGACGGTCTTCACGTGCAAAGTGCCCGCAGGGTCCGGTACGGATTTCCGCACCTCCGGCAGGACCGTACGTCCGCCCGCGGCCCGGCACAGCTCCCAGAAACGGGCCCAGGACTCCGCCGTGTAGCCCCGGAACCCCTGTGCGAGTACGGAGCTGAAGCGGCCGTGCGCCGTGGCCTCGTGTATGTCGAGCTTGTCCAGCAGCCCCGGAAGGCCCGGCGCCTCGGCCACCGCGGCGGCGACATAGACCTGGTCGTCGGGCAGGCCGTCCTCGACGGAGCGACGGAACACCGTGGCCTTGGGCGCCACCATGCCGTCCTTCTCCGTGAGGATGATGCGCGCGGTCCGCACACCCTCGGCGAGCTCCCGCAGGGTGGTGTCCCGGCGAGCTCGATCGACGATGGCGGCGGCGATCCGGATCGCCGCGATGGAGGCCGCCGGGGTACCGTCCTCCACCAGCGCCTCCAGCCACGCCTTGGCGCGTGCGGTTGTCTTGTGGGCCGCCAGCAGGATGTGCTCCATCTTGCCGTGGCGATCACGGGTGGCCTCCACCGAGGGATGAACCCAGTCGACCGGCCGGCCGGGATATCCGCTCCAGATTGCCAGGCACTCGCGCAGAAACTCCTGGTGATCCTTTCCGAAAGACGGGTGCACCCGAATCTCGCCGGGCACCCGAAGCACGCCGTCCTGGTCCGGCAGGCTCGGCTGCTCTGCGGCCAGTCTCCAGAGCGTCTCAACGAGGAGACGATCATGGTTGTTCGGCGATTCTTTGACCCGTCCCGGCAGCAACGCCAGGTAGGCGCCCGGGTCCTCGGCCGGCGCCAGCCGGGGCAGGCTGTCCAGCACGAACCCGGCAGCCTTCTGCAGAAGTTCGATGTTGAACGGGCTGTCCTCGTACAGGGCACCGCGGTCCTCGCTGGTCTTCCACGGCGCGTTGAGGTACCCGCTGAGCGTGGTGCGCTGGGTGGTGGGGAAGTAGGCCCAGAACCAGCCGCGGTCGCCGGGGACGGTCAGGATCCCCCGCTCGTTGCGCTCGTACTCCGGCACCGCCCAGGAGATTTCGATCTCCGGACGGCTGTGAAGTTCCCCGGCGTGCTCATGGGCATCGGGGCTCGGCACGTGTGTGGTGGTGAACACCCGCCAGCGGGAGGCGCGAGCGGGGGTTCCGGTCCGCCGGACGACCAGTTCGTGGTGGGTACCGCTGCGCTGTGCTCGGATGTCCAAGGTGGTCTTGGGCAGGTGACGGCGGTCCTCGAAGTGGATGTCCCGGACCCGGGGGCAGAAGAGCGGGAACTCGTGCGTGAATTTGGCGATCTCGCGCCCGAGACGGTCGGCCGATCCGGGCAGCAGGGGCAGCCGGACGACCGTGGCGGCGCCCTGCTTGAGCAGGGCGTCCAGCAGCGGGTCATCGGACCGTTCCCGCGCCTCGTCGAGGCGCCGGCCGATGCGCAGTACCGGGATCTCCACCACCCCGGGCTGCACGGCCGTGATCCGTTCTGCCGCCCATTCCCGGTCGAAGCCGAAGGAACCCGTGGTGCTGAAGAACTGGGGTGTGTCGGTGACCGACAGCACCGCCTTGACCCCCACGCCGAACCGTCCGACCTGCCCTCCGCGCTTCCGGGAGACCCCCATGCGCAAGATCGTCTCCGCACCCGCCGGAGAAATGGGCTCTCCGGTGTTGGCGCAGTAGAGGTGGGTGTCGGTCAGGATCACGGTCATGCGCCCGTCACCGGTCTCGTGCATCTCGTCGAGACCGTTCTGCACCAGCTCCCGCAGGGAGTGTTCGTGGTAGCCGCCTTGGCTGATGCGCCGCTCGCTGTTGGCGTCCTCCTCGATCCTTCGGCGCGAGGTCCGATACACCTCGAGCGTCTCTCTGCTGATTTCCTCGACCACCGTCAGCACGGCGTTCCCGTCCATGCCCATGTACGTCTCCACTGCCATCTCAGCGCTCATCCTCCGAGCCGCTGGCATCAGTGTTTCCGATATTGATGTGGACGACGTCACTGATGTCGATGTCTCCGATGGTGAACCCCGGCCCGGCCAATGCCCAGACTGCCGCGAAGACCCCTCCGGTGGCACAGAGGACGATGGTGACCCGCCAGGGGCCCTTGGGCGGACGCGGCTGCCGCCACGTCCGGAACTGGTGGGGCGGCGCACCCTGCGGCGGCAGCAGACGTCCCCCGATCGGTACTGAATGAACGCCCTCGGCGTCCTCGGCAACGGTCTCGGCACGCCGGTGAATCGCGGTCAACTCGTCCCCCCTGGACGGCTGTCGATTTACTAATGAGTAGACACGTGCTCTTGGGAAGTCGGTGCCAGAACCGGGTCAGGAACCGGCTCCGCTCCCCCACCGAAACGGAAATGGAGCGCGCACGCGCGAATCAACCGGCGGCCACGGGTAATGACCACAGCAGAAACGCCTTCGGACGGGTTGGATTGGCCGCCGAGCGAAGCCCCACCCTAGAGATGAACTCCTCAGATAGCAAGCTGGTATGACGAACCGATATTCGGTGCGACTTGGGCGGAGACCTTACCACAATGCCCCTACGCGCAACACCATCGCTCCACCGGGGACTAATCGACACGGATCGACACGGAAAGCACAAGCATGAACAAATAGGGACAGAACTGGAAACTCTCGACCAAACACTGGCGAAAATTCCTGCCATCCACACGAAGATGCCTGCACCCACTTCACGTCAATGAGCCTTTGACATGGGCCCGCACGTCAAAGCCACTGGTAGAGTGTGGTCTCTCCGTCCCACCGGTAGACAAGGGAGGCTCTCGTGAGCGACGAGGAGGCGTTCGGTCTGTGGCTGGGCAGGCAACTCAGACGTATCGAGATGTCCCAATCCGCGTTCGGGGCCGAGCTGGGCGTGACACGTGCGGCGGTTTCCGCATGGATCACCGGGCGGGCAGAGCCCCGTGACGAGACCAAGCGGGAGATCGCGCGCATCCTGGGCGTCGACCAGGCGACGGTGTACCTCCGCACCGAGGACGTGCCGTCCGGCCGTCCCGTCGGCTGGTACCACCGCCCGGCGCACGCCGACGGCGGGCGGGAGTTCGGGAACGCCGCCGCCTTCGCGTTCGACGCCGACGTGGCCGTGCTTGCCCGGGAGGCGACCCAGAACAGCCTGGACGAGCGTCTCGACGAATCCCGCCCGGTCCGGGTGCGCTACGTTCTGCACGAGCTGACCGGGGAGCCGCTGCACAACTTCCTGGGCGCCCTGCGGTGGGACGACCTGCTTCCGCACTACGAGGCCGCCGCCGCCCAGCCGCAGAAAGTCGGACGGGTAATCGCCGAGGGCCTGCGGGAACTGCGGGAGACCGACCGGCTGGTGCTGCTGCGGGTCGACGACTACAACGCCTCGGGCCTGACCGGTCCCGACTACGGGGACGGACGCTTCGCCGCCGTGGTCAGACGTCAACTGGACAGCCACAAGTCCAGCGGCTTCGCGGGCGGCTCCTACGGTTTGGGCAAGGCCACCCTGTGGGCGACGAGCCGGCTGGGCCTCGTCCTGATCAACAGCACGCTCTCCGCACCCCACGAAGGCCGGACCGAACGGCGGCTGATCGGCCGGCTGGACCTCCCCTGGCGGGAGGTCGGCGGCCACCACTTCGCCGGGCCCGCATGGCTGGGTGAGGAGGACAGCGAACCTGAGTACAAGGGTGTTTCGCGGTCCTGGTGGGCGGATACGGCGACCACGGACCAGTTGCATCTCACCCGTGCCAACTCCGAGCCCGGCACCTCGTTCCTGATCGTCGGAGCGCACGACGCCGCCGGGGACGCCGAGAGCGTCCAGGACATGCACGACAAACTGGTCGAGTCCCTCGCCGAGAGTTTCTGGGCGGCCATGACCCGCGGCCGGGACCGCACGGCCCTGCTGGAGGCATCGGTCACCACCCTGCGCAATGGTCAGATCGTCAAGCCGGAGGAGCCTGTCGATCCCCACACCCGCCGGCCGGCCCGGACCCGAGCCCTGCGGGCGTATCTGAACGGCGAGACCGTGGCCTCGCTGAACGAGCTGGGACAGGTGGCCATGACCCGGGTTCCGCTGCGGATTCCGGTCCTGCGCGGCCGGAAGGGACCGGACGTCGAGCACCGGGCGGTCCTGCTGATCACCTCCGCCGAGGACAACGACCCGTCGAGGCCGAATCACCTGGTGTGCATGCGCGGCAATCGCATGTCGGTCAGCGAACGGCGGGTACCGGACCTCCCGCTGGGCACGGATCCTTTCCAGGCCGTGCTGCTGGCGGGACACGCCACGGGGGAGGACTCGGAGGACGCCCGGCTGGCCGAGCTGTTCCTACGGGCCTCCGAACCCCCCGAGCACGACGACTGGACCCGTACCGACGAGTTGACCTCCCGCTACGCGCGCGGCGCCCGCCAGCGCATTCTGGACTTCCGACGCGACATGTACGCCGCCGTCCGGGACCTGGTCGGTCGGCGTGAACAGCGGACCGACGGCGGTCCCGGCGTGCTCCGCGAACTCCTACGACTCGATGCGGGCGGTGGCCCGGCGACGACCGGACGCCGAGCCGCAGGACACCCGACCGTCCACCACATGGACGGCAAACTGGACGATGGCGGGGCATGGCGGGTCAGGGTGGAGGTGAAACTGCCCCGGCGTGAGGACGCCTGGCTCATGACCCCCGTGGCGAAGTTCGACGTCCGATCGGGCAAGCGTCCGACGGTCGGCTGGGCCGAACTGATCGCCGGTGAGAACTGCCGCGTGGAGCAGGGCATGCTTCGCTTCGAGCCCGGAGCCCGGACGGCATCGTTCAGCGGGACCACCGATGTGGCGTCGCACCCGGTGCCGGCGGCCGTGTCCCGTCTCGTGGTCGAACTGCAGAAGGCGGGAGGAGCGGGCCGATGAAAACCGCGATGCCGTACCCGACGCCGGCCGGCGAGGTCACCCTCCAAGTAGTCGGGGCGAAGGTGGACGGGCGGGCACTGCCTCTCCACATGATCTCCCGAACCCACCAGGTGGTCGCTCTGCACGAGGTCGAGCGGCGCGAATGGGACGAGGTCCGGCTGGAGCTGCGGGCCGAGCTTCCCCGTGGGGAGCTGTCCGCCGGTGCCTGGCGGGATGTGGTGTGCGTGGCCGTCCTTACGGAGGGCGCCACCAACGCCCGGACAACCGCGCGACTGTCGGGTACCGCCGAGGACGGAGTCCGGACGGGGAGCATCACCCTGACCCGCGGCTCCCACCGGTCCCGGGCCGAACTCTCCCTGTACGTCGTCGCGACGGTGGAGGGCGTACCCGGGCGCATCATCGGTGGTACCGAAGAGAGCTGGATCGTTGATCTCCAAGCCCGAGAACCGGTGCGGGAGCGGGAACTGGTCATCCACAAGGTGGACTTCCGGAACACCGACGAGGAGTGGCTGCGCCCGTACCGGGACGCCCCCTGGCTGATCGAAACCACCGGCGAGATGCCCACCGTCCATCTCAACACCGGATTCGAGGGGATCGAGGACCTGCTGGAGGGCTCTGGCAACCCGGTGGAGAAAGCTGTGCGGGGCATGCTGGCCGCCCAGATCGCCACCGAGGCATGGACTGCCATGTTCCAGGCCGCGGTCGACGGCCTTGACGTGGAGGACGGCGTGCCGCAGTGGCCCACGGGATGGCGGGACCGGGTGCTGCGCGGCCTGGTCGGTGACGTATTCCCCGACCTCTCGCCCGCGGACGCGCTGCGCGAGCTCCACGCACGGCGCAGCGAGGGCGGCCGTTGGGCAGAGTTGCAGCCGCGCATACACTACGCCGCCGCCCGCCGCGCCCGGCTGGCCCGAAACCTCGGCACCACCGTGCGAACGCTGGAGCGTTCCGGAGAGGACAACCGACGATGACCCGCCACATCGACGACCTTCCCGAGCGGATCGGGCTGCTGCGCGACGCTGCGGCGGCGAGACTTGTCGCCCGGGGCGTGCTGACCGGGCAGGAGGAACCGCCCCTGGTGGCGGCTATCCGTGCCGCCGAGCCGATCGAGGACGACCGGAGCCGGTGGGACGTCCGCCCGATCAGGGAACTGCTCGACGAAGCCATGCGCCGGCACCCCCGGGAGGAACGGGCCCAGGCCGACGCCTGGCTCGCGCCTCGGCTGCACGCCACTCTGCGAATCACCCGGGCAGAAGCGGCCGACACCGGGGTGTGGAACTTCCTCGCCCTGGTGGTCGGGCCCGACTACCTCGTCTGGCGGCACCTCCCCACCCGCACGAAGGACGGCGAGACGCCGGCGGTCACCGCCGACCGTTTTCGCGGCCTGCACTACAAGCAGGGGTTTGCCCGTCTGTGGTGGGCCGCCGAGCTCTTCCGGGACGCGGACGACTACCGGCCGGCCGTCGTGGCGTGTCGCAACCAGGACGTGCTCAACACGGTGCTGCGCCTGGACATCATCGACCACCGCCCCACGGCGCGAGCCGTGACGCGCCTGCTGGAGCAGGGAACGGTGACGATCGGCAGGGAGGTCAACGCCCTCGCGACCGCAATCAACACGGCCGCCTCCACGCTGATGTACGACGTGATGGCCCCGGACGACGGCCCGGATGCCGACGGGCTGCGCCAGTGGATCGACGACTGCGACCTGGCGCCGCCGGCCTCGCTCGACACCCTTCCGGACGGACCGGACGACGGCCCGATCCCGTCGGGGTCGGTGGACACCCTGGTCAAGCAGTTCGAGAAGCTCTTCGCCGAGGCGCCGGTGCGCGGCCGGGAGGCCGCCGGAACAACGCCGTGAAACACCGACGGTTCATCCCCGGAGCGCCCGGTAGATCGCTCGTGCGATCTGCTGACCGAGCTCGACAGGAACGGCATTGCCGATCTGGCGAGCGATTTCCGTCTTCGAACCGCACCACTTGAATGTCTCGGGAAAACCCTGGAGGCGTGCCGCCTCGAAATGCGTGATGGGTCGAGGTTCCGACGGATGGAGATACCGCCCCTTCTCGGGCTTGAAGAACTCCGTCCGGATCGTGACCGCCGGCTCATTCATCCGGAGCCTGCCCATGACGTCCCCGGAACCGTTGTTGTGGTTGTCCCAACTCTCCGTCGACAGGTACCGTTCTGTACCCTTGATACTCGCGTAACCCGGCTCTCCCGACAGACGGATCACACCGAACCGGTCGACTTTGTAGGAGCGACCCACGAGGTGTTTTCTGTTGCCGCCCTCCGGGATGGCCGCATAACGGGCCAGGGACAGCTCTTCCGGATGCCGCCGTATGTGCAGTTCGGTGGTGAGGCAGCAGCCGTCCGGACCCATCTCCAAGTCGTCCTTCAACTGCATGTGCGCCGACTGCTTGAATACGTCGTCGACAGTGCGCCACGGCAGAATCCGATTCGAAGCGAAGAGGGTGTCCTCGGGCTCGGAGGCGAGCTTACGAGGATCGGCATGCGTGGGCTCCGGATATTGGAGGTCGGCGACCTCGGGAATATCCTTGTGCACACCGATCACAATTGCTCGCCTTCGCTTCTGGCGAACACCGTAGTTCGCGGCGTTCAGCAGATATCGCCGATAACGCTTCTCCCGGGGCATTTTCTCGTCCACCGAGCCTCCGGGAGGATCGATCAGTCGATACTTCTCCAACATCCCGCCCGGCTTGGTCTCCTCCACCAACTGATGGAATTCCAGGGACCGCAGAAAGCGATCGACGTTCTCGATGACAAAGACCTTGGGCTCGATGATCTTGGAGACGATTTCGACGTAGTGCCGCCACAGCTTGTTGCGGGGATCGTCGGGTTTCCCGGGCCCCAGGCCGGAGAATCCCTGACACGGCGGCCCTCCGAGCACGACATCGGCCTCGATCTCGTCGTGGGCGGGCTCCCACTTCTCGATGTCCTCGTTGTGCACGTGCGCACCGGCACCCGGTTCCGACGCGAAGTTCGCGGCGTAGGTGGCCGCCGCGCTGTGGTTGTTCTCGATGGCCAGTACCGACCTGAAGAACGGCTCCGGCCGGTCCTCCTGCCCCTCCGGACGGAACGAGTAGAAGCCCTGCGTGAAGCCCCCGCAGCCGGCGAACAGATCGGCGATCTTGATGGGTTCGCTCTGCGGCGCGGGAGTCATGTGGTCGTTCCGTGGCTGGTGATCGGGGTGAGACGGGCGGGACATCGTAACTCACCGCCCCGGGTCCGACACGAAGGAGGCCGCGATCCGGTCGCCGAGCGCCCGAGCAACCGGCGGCGGTGAGGCATGTCCCAGTTGACGGCACCGTTCTGTCTTTCGGCCGGCCAACATCCACTCCGGGGGAAAGCCCTGAAGCACCGCGATCTGCTCCACGGTGAGCTTCGGCAGCTTCTTGACGTCTCCGTCCGGCTCCCAGCAGTAACCCGCGTCGGGCACCTCGTCCCCGACGCCGCCGCCGTTGATCCCCATCCGCGCCCATGCCTGCTTGGTGCCGCTCGGCCCGAGGTCCGCGCCGCCCCGTTTCTTCGAGCCGCCCACGATCGCGGGGGCGAGCCTGTTCGCCCTGGCGGCCCACGCTTCGGCATCGCACCATCCTCGCGCGGCCATCGAGGGCCCCAGTGCCTCCCCCACCGTGGGTGGCGGCCCGGGCACCGGCTCGGGCCACCGGAAGCGACCGGCCGCATCCGCCCGCATCGCAACCAACAGACCCATCCGCCGGTTCTGTGCCAGGCCGAAGTCACTGGCGTTGAGCGTGTTCCAACTCAGCACGTAACCGAGGTGCTCAAGTTCTCGATGGGCAAACTCCCGCAGCTCGGTGAACGCCGAATCCCGGACCAGCCCCGGCACGTTCTCGATCAGCAGCGAACGGGGTCGAACCTCGGTGGTCAACCAGACCGCGGCCTCCAGCAGTTCCCTCGCGTAGCCATCCTCGGCGCGCCTGACCGCAGCCGGCGATTTGACCCGGGGGAGGCCGGCGGCCAACAGATCGACGTCGTACACATAGGGATGGTCCCGGGCGGTGAACTCCCACACATCCATCTCCAGCACCCGCCAACCGGGACGGTTGGCACGGAGAGTGGCACACGCGTGCGGGTCGCTCTCCACCAGCGCGACCGGGTCGAAGCCGGCGGCTTCCAGGCCCATGGCAAGGCCACCCGCCCCGGCGCAGATCTCCAACGAAGAATGGTGCGCTGACGTCAAGTGACAGTCTCCCCCGGCCTGTGGATGACGTGACTCAATGGTGGGGACCGGCGGGATCCCCGACAAGCACGGGCTCATCACGGCCGGGTCGATCGGCCGGAACGCTTGTCCGCGACCGCCTTCGCCACCAGCTCGGCCACCGTCCCCGGTGCCTCGTGCTCCCAGAAGCGCAGCACCGTCCAGCCCTCCGAGGCGAGACGCTCAGTCGTCTCCCGGTCACGGCTCATGTTCTTGTCGAGCTTCTGTCGCCACCACTCGCTGTTGGCCTTGGGTTGGGTGGCGTGCTCAGGGCAGCCGTGCCAGAAGCAGCCGTCCAGGAAGACCGCAACCTTGGGACCGGGGAACGCGATGTCGATCGTCCGACGGCGCATACCCGGCACCGGCCGGTGCAATCGGTAGCGAAAACCGGCCGCGTACAGCAGACGACGCACCGCGACCTCGGGAGACGTGTTGCGGTTCGCCTGGCGGCTCATCCGGGCGGAAACGCCGGGGGACGAAGGGACGGGCATGATCCCATCCTGCCCGAGAAGGAAGGACCACGAGGCCAAGATCCGGATCCCGGCCCTCTGGACGCGCGTCTGCCGTCAGGCACGCATACGCCTGGTACTTCCGCACTCACACACCGTGCGCCGGGCCGGGCACCGGCGCCTGCTCCAATCGGGCCTGGGCGGCGTCGAGGGTGGTGTCGGGGTCGTAGCCATGGGTGATGAGCCAGTGGCAGATGTCGGCGATGAGCGTGACGGCCGCGGCATGGGCGAGGGGGCCCTGCAGTGACGGGGTGCCCGGCTCGCCGGTGTAGGAGGCGAGCAAGGTCTCGGTGCGGGTGACGCGCGGGCCGCCGAGGTGGCCGGTGGGGGTGGGCAGGCCGGTGGCGAGTTCGCACCAGGTGCGCTTGCCGGTGGGGGTGAGGGTGACGCCCCAGTCCTCGGTGAAGGCCGACAGGAGCATCAGGCCGCGGCCGGACTCGGCGTCGGGGTCCGGTGCACGGGGGGCGGGGAGGGCCTCGGTGCCCTCGTCCTCCATCTCGATGCGGAGGCGGGTGCCGTTCATGGAGACGGCGAGCAGGGCCTGGGTCCCGGTGCCGACATGGGTGATGACGTTGGCGGCGAGTTCGCTGACGCAGAGCTGGGCAGCGGGGATCAGGTCGTGCAGGCCCCAGAGCGCCAGGTTGAGGTGGACGACCCGGCGCAGACCGGCGACCTCGCCCGGGTCGGCGACGAACGGCAGCTCCCACGCTTTTCGGCGGACCGGGCATTGGCAGTGATCAGGCGACACATCATCCTCCGGTGACAACGGTGCGGAAGGTGAAGCAAGCCAGGGTCCTCGGCCTCGCGGTTGTGGTCGGTGCGACCCTGACCCGAATCGGTCGCCATGGGGGGCCTTCCGGCAGGCCCGGTTGCGAAGCCGTGACTCCGGCTACTGGGGAGGCCGGCCAGAGGCCGGGGTGAAGTCCAGGGCCGTGTGGATCTCGTGGACGCGAGCGAGACGCAGCCCCATCAGGCCGGCGTTCCACTCGTCCGCACCGGAAAGGGACCGGAGACGTACCCGGCCGCGCTCGTGCGCCAGGACCTCCCCGACCCGGCTGTTGTTCCACACCGCCACCCCGACGGGCGGCACTCCACGCAATCCCATGCATCCCCTGGCCAGGGTGTGAGCGAGGGTGCAGGCGGTGGAAGGGCTGACGGGGTCGAGACGGATGAGCCGTGTGGCGGGCTGCCGCAAGTCGACTTGGACGGCGGACCGGGGGATACCGAGCAACTCCAGCATGTCGGCCAGCCGTTCCCGCGCAGCGCGAGCGTGCTCGTCAGGCTGCTCGCTCGCCCCGAGGGCATTCATCATCGCCGCTCCCTTCCATCCTCGGCGGATCAGCCGCCTTCGCTACGCAGAGGTTGTTGTCGAGAGCTTGGAGTCACATGAAGAAGGATGGCAAGTCGATTCACTCCTTCGGGGAAATTTGCCAACAGACACGTGGGCTGGCCGTTACTTCCGTGCGAGCATCAGCGCCGTCATCTCGCTCTGCGCACGGCAATTCACGGAGGGAACACGAGACATGGCCGAGCCAACCGTCCGCCGTCGTCGCCTCGGCGCCGCTCTGCGGCGGCTGAGGGAAGAAGCAGGGCTGACGCTTGAGGAAGTGGAAGCACGTGCTGGGCACAGCCCGTCAAAGCTCTCCCGCATCGAGAGCGCCATCAGGGGCATCAAGGCTGCGGACCTGGAGGAGCTGCTCGACCTGTACGGCGCCAAGGAGGCACAGCTCAGGGCGTTTCTGTCCATGCTGGCCCGGGACGGCAACAAGCGGGGCTGGTGGCAGACCTACGACCTCGACCCCGTCTATGCCGATCTGATCAGCCTGGAGACGGACGCCTGCGCCATGTCCACCTACGAGGTACTGGTCATCCCTGGCCTGCTGCAGACCGCGGCCTATGCCCGCGCCGCGATCATGGCCAACAACATGACATCGACGCCGGAGGAGGTCTCGTCGCTGGTGGACGTCCGGATGGCGCGGCAATCAGCCCTGACGCGAGCCAAGCCGCTGAAGCTCCGCGCCATCGTTCACGAGGCCGCTCTGTGGGCCGGAGTCCCCGAGCCGGGCGTCATGCGGGACCAGTTGCAGCGGCTCATCGATGTCACCCACAATCCGCACGTCACAGTCCAGATCATGCCGAAGACAGCCGAGCTGCACCCGGGACTGATCGGCGGTTTCACCATGCTGAGCTTCATCCAGCCGGGCCTGGATGTCGTGCTGCTGGAGCATATGGACAGCAGCCTGTACATCGAGGAAGCTGCTGATGTCGCACGCTACGCCGAGGCGTTCGAGCGGCTGTCCGCCTCGGCGCTTCCGTTCGGCAAGTCCATGGCACTGATCCGCGAGATCAAGGATGCGTTGTGATCCCAAAGAGGGCCGAAGCAGTGGACGGTGACGGCATACGCTGGACGAGGTCCAGCCACAGCGGCGGAAACAGCAACTGCGTCGAGGTCGCGCGGCGCGGCGATGCGGTCGCCGCCCGGGACAGCAAGGCTCCCGGTGCCGGCCGCCTCACCGTCCCGGCGGACGGATGGCGATCGTTCGTCGGCGCCATACGGAGCGGTGAGCTCTCCGCTTGAGCTGCGCGGCAGCCGCCCGTTCAGCGGCGGCGGCAAGGCCGACGGCCGGCCGAAACCTCTGGGCTTCAGCGGGTGGCGGCCGGTGCCTGGCAGGTGCACCCGCCTTCTTGAGCGCCCGATGAGGCGTCGCCGCACGAGCATGACCGGCGGCGGTGGGAGAGCCACCAGGCCCCGGCGGCGAGGACGCCGAGTGTGAGGGCGAGGGCGGGAAGCCAGTCCAGCAGGGCGGAGGCGCCCGTGCCGATGACGCCCGCGGCGATCAGGACGGGGAGCGCGCAGCAGGCGATGCAGGCGAGGGCGGCCAGGCCCGCGAGTGCCTTCGGGGTGTGCGGGGTCCGCGGGGTGGGCGGGTCAGCGGCGGGGGCCGGCATGGCGGTACTCCTCGGCGAGGCCGGTGAAGGGGATCGGGCAGCAGGCGCTGGACGCACAAGCGGCCAGGTCGTCGCAGCCTGCCTCGACGGCCGCGAGCAGCGTTGTGCGGATCGTCGTCAGATCCGCGATCTTCGCCTCCACCTCGGCGAGCTTCTCGGCCGCGCGCTGCCGCAGCCCGGGAACCGGGCGGCCGTGCCGGTGACGGCGGCCGGCCTCCAGAAGTTCGGCGACCTCGTCCAGGGTGAAGCCCAGGCGCTGGGCGGCCTTGATCACGCGGAGCGTAGTGACCGCCTCGTCCCCGTACAGGCGGTGACCGCCCAGGCTGCGTTCCGGCTCGGGAAGCAGGCCGCGCCGCTCGTAGTAGCGGAGAGTCTGGACGTTGACCCCGGCCGCCTCGGCCACCTGGCCGGTGCGCAGGGTACCGGCGTTCGTGGCGTTCACGAGGTGCTCCGTACGGCCTCGGCCCGGTCGGCCATGGCTTCGACCACGGCCGCGTGCTCGTCCGGCACGGTCACCTCCATCACCACGGTGTCCTCGCCCTCGCGGGCGGAGGTGAAGGCGAAGGTGAAGAACGAGCAGCAGCGGGTCTCCCGCTCGGCCAGTTCCCGTGCCCGCTCCTCCGCCGCGCCGTCCAGCACCAGCCGCAGCCGCCCGTCCCCGGGCCGCTCCACACGCTGTACGGCATCCGCGAACAACGCGTCGAACTCCGCCACCCGCAGCGGCTGCTCCGCCGTGGGCAACGTGCACGCGTCCGGTGTCCATGAGGTCATCGCGCATCCCTCGCTTTCCCTGATCACCGCCCCGTGCGCTGAAGCGGCCCTGCCCCCGACGGTAAGCCTGTACCCGGGTACCGGATGCAACCTCCTCCATCGGGCGGGCGCCGCGACGGAAGGAGGCCCGGGGCTGCCCCTTCTGTCACGGCCTCTCGGCGGGGTCAGCGGGTACCGCGGCCGACGAGGGGTGCCGAAGTGTCCGGCTCGGGAGCCCTGAACCCCCCGACGTCGGTGCCCTGGGTCTCTGCCGTCGTCACCAGAGTCTGTGACAGCCCTGAGCGAATACTTGCTGCTCACCACGCTCAGGCGTTGCCGCCGGGACGGAACGCTCAGAGGTCAGGCGTTTGCGCGGGGTCCGACAGCGCGCCGAAGCGTTGTTCCATATCCGTGACGCGCTCGGCTCGGCGGCCCATGAGGTAGACCGCGGTGCGCGTGCGCTGCACTTCGTGCACCAGCTTGAACCCTTGGGCCTCGTAGTACCTCACCAGTCCGGGGAAGTGGCAGCCACGGCGAACCCAGGTGTGACCTCGCTGCGCTGCCCGGTCCACCGCCCACAGCGCCATCACGGTTCCCGGCTTCATGTCGCGGTAGGCGGGGTCGGTGACTGTCGAGTACAGGTAGTGAGCGGGCTCATTCAGTTCCTCCTCCGTCCAGCCCCACGGGGGCGTCTGCTCCTGAACGGTGGTGCACCCGATGATGCGCCCGTCATCCTCGGCCAGGACCCACACGTCACCATCGGGATTCTCCGCCTGCCGCGCAAGTTCGGCCGCGTTCTCCCGCCAACTCGGGAGCCCGCGCTTCTCCAGCCAACCGGAGCGGGCGAGGATCACCTTCTCAACGGCGGGGATGTCATCGGCTGTGGCCGGGCGCATGGCGAACACGCTGCCTCCTCAGAGGTGGAAGGGGCTATAGGAACGATCGGGCGGCGAAGTGTAGGTCCAGGACTTCGAGCAACTGCGCGTCTCCGTCCTCACGGTACGGCCCTTCGGCCAGCCGGCGGACGGCCGCCCGGAGGCGGTCAGGGTCCACCAGCTCCTCGTCGAAGAGCGGCGAACCCTCGTGAAGCATCTCGGCGAACAGGGGGCGCGCAATCGTGGTGAGCGTGTGTTCAACAACTTCCGCGAACGACTCCCGCTCACGAGATTCGGTGACGTCCGTGCTCAGCCCGAGGGCGGCAAGCCTGCGTCGCTGGAGCTGCTTGAGTTCACGCCAGTGCATGGGCAGCCATTCACCGAGTTGGACCATGCCCGGATCGGCGAAGGGATGCACGGGCCAGATACCCGCGCGCAGGAGTACCGGGGCGGTGGTTTCCAGCGACAGCAAGGTCATCGAGTTGACGGCGGCGGGCGGGGCGATGCCTTCGTCGGCGAACTCCAGCGCGGCGCGTGCTCGGTCTCCGATCCAGGGCAGGCCGTCGCCGATCTCGCCCATGGACTTGTGCGGGTACTCGGCCTGCGACAGAGCGACCATCTCGTCTCCGCCGAGCCCGGTCACCACCACGCGGGCACCATGGTGCACCAGGGCTTCGGTCAGCACGGTGAACGGCCGGTGCAGAGGTTCTTCGTAGGGGCTGATCTTCTCGCCCCTGACCCGGGCGCACTCCCGCGACAGCGGCGCGTGTTCCAGGGCGTCGATCAGGTGATCCGGCTCCGCGAACGGCAGCGTATTGAGAATCTGCGAGCGTCGGCGGATCTGGTGGGCCCGCCCCGGGCCGGCAATCAAGAGAGCGGCGGTGGCGAAGCGGTCCGGGTAGGCGTCCCCTGACGTGTACCGAGCTCATTCTGCGCGCCCGGATTCCGCAGGTGGTCTTCGCCTGGCGGGAGCCGCTGCTGTTCGTGGATTGCGAGGGGGCCGAGAGGCTTCGGGCCGCTGGTGTGTCCGTGACGGAACTCGACAAGCTGGCGCACGAGGCGCGCGCTGTCAACGCGCATCTGCTCGGTTCGGCGGCGAGCGACAGCAGCGGGGAGTGAGAGGGAGGCAGCGCCGGGGGCCGGGCCGGGGAGCGAGTCGCGGATCCCATGGCGGGAAGCCATGGCCATAGCACTGTTGAGTGGTCAACTGCAAGAGGCAGCCGATTACTTACCACTGTTGTGGGACAGAAGGATCGGTAGCGGCCCTTCACGGGGCAGACTGCCTCCCGAGTACCTCGGGAGGTCCGCCATGCCCGCAGAACAAGGATCATCCGGCCGGCGCTACCGCCTCGGAGCAGAGTTGCGGAAGCTGCGCGAGCAGGCCGGCCTGAGCGCCGACCAGGTCGGGGAGCATCTGCTCTGCGCCGCCTGGCAGGTCAGACGCTTCGAGAGCGGCTACCCCGGATTGCGGCCGATGGACCTGGAGGCGCTGCTCGACCTGTACGGGGTGAGCGATGTCTTCATCCGGGCCAGCCTGCTGGAGCTTGCCGAAGGCCAGTTCGGCTGGGGCGATGTCGACGGTGACGGCGGCGTCGGGGTGGGCGGGGACGGGGGCGGGGACGACGACGATTACGGGGGCGGCGATGACGTGGCGGGCGGCGGGCTGGAGCCGGAGTTCGTGAGCGTGGAGGCACACGCGAGCGAGATCCGTGAGTTCCAGCCCTTGATCATTCCCGGACAGTTGCAGACCGAGGCGTATGCCAAGGCCCTGGTGGAAGGCCGCTGCACGGACGCCACCCCGGAGGACGTGGCTCGAGGGCTGGACGCATATCTCGAACGCCTCGGCATCTTCGCCCGGGACGAACCGCCCAAGGTCTGGGCCGTGATCGGCGAGGCGGCGCTCCGGCAGGAGATCGGGGGGCGGGAGGTGATGGCGGAGCAGATGGCACACCTGCTCGACGTCTCGGAGGACAGCCAGGTGGTCTTGCAGGTGCTGCCGTACTCGGCGGGCGCCCACCCGGGCGTGGACGGGGCCTTCTCCATCCTGTCCTTCCCGAACCCGGAGGAGAAGGACGTCATCCTCGCCAACTCCATCGCCAGCCAGTTCTGCCTGGAGACCGAGCCGGAGGTGGGCAACTACATCCTGGCCTTCGTGCACATCCGCGCCACGGCGATGGGGATCCCGGAGTCCCGCGAGTTTCTGCGCCGGATGATGGACGAGTACCAGGGTGGCGACGTTACCGAAGCGTGAGAGTGACGGTTCTGCATCACCCTCCACGGTGACAATATGTCTGCGACTAGTAACGGGGCGCATCCGGAGGGAAGTTGGCGCGTTCCCAGGGCGTAGTTGATCACTCGTCCTGGAGGTAACTCCCATGCCATTCAAGCTCCGCAGCCTGCTGACGGCTGCCGCGGCCTGCGCGCTCGTCATCGGCACGACGACGTCGGCGGAAGCGAGCGCTGTCGGATACGAGAAGGTGTCGGGCTTCTGCTTCACCATGAGCGGGCAGACCGTGTGCGCGCCGACTGCAACTCTTGGCCACTACATCAAGGGCGACGGGCGCAAGATCGAACGGCAGGAGGCCTCGATCCAGGACGTTTTTGGCGCAGACACCGCCGGCCGGGAGTGGTGCAACTGGCGCTTTGATTGGCGTTACGCCGACACCAACGGCAAGACGTACCTGATCAGGAAGGGCAAGACGCACAACGGCTGTTCCTTTTGGAGCTCCATTGGCCGTGTCGACAACACCACCCACACGTTGAAGCACTACGGCAAGGCATGCGCTGCCTTCTACGCGTCGGGCAAGGAACGAGCCGTGCAGTGCCACAACATCACTAAGTAACGAGGTCACGCGTGCCTGGAGAGCTTCTCAACGCAAAACAGTCCCATGTACTTCGGTGGCTGCTACTCATCCCGCTGAGCGTCATCGCCGCTTCCTGGGTGGTCACGGCATTGCTCACGATCGTCCTTCCCGACGACCTGCGCCAGCGGCTGCCCGAGAACGCTCTCTTCCTCATCGTGATCGCTGTCGCCGGCGTGGGGTGTGGGGTTGTGGAGTGGGTGGGGAGGAGGGGGCGTCGGGGGGGCGCCCCCTCCGGGGGGTCGTCAGGGGGTTGAGGCTTCGGTGAGAGCGGCGAGGTCGGCCGGGGTCAGGTCGAGGGTGAGGGAGGCCAGGAGCGGCTGGAGCTGCTCCGTGGTGCGGGCGCTGGCGATGGGTGCGGCGACGGTCGGCTGCGCTGCGAGCCAGGCGAGGGCGACGGTGGCCACCTCGGCCGAGCGGGCTTCGGCGACCTCGTCGAGGGCGGCGAGCACTCGCAGGCCCTGCGGGGTGTCGAGGTAGGACGAGGCCGAGGCCGCGCGCGGGCTGTCGACGGCCGGGCCGTCCGGGCGGTACTTGCCGGTGAGGAAGCCCCGGGCCAGCGCGAAGTAGGGGACGCAGGCCAGGTTGTGCCGGGCGGCGACCTCGGCGAGGGGGCCCTCGTAGGTGTTGCGCGAGACCAGGTTGTAGTGCGGCTGGAGGGCCACGTAGCGGGCCTTGTGCTCGGCGGCGGAGAAGGTGAGGGACGCTTCCAGGCGCTCGGGCGAGATATTGGAGGCGGCGATCTCGCGGACCTTGCCCTCGCGGACGAGCGCGTCCAGTTCGGTGATGATGTCGGAGACCGGCACCGACTCGTCGTCGAAGTGGGTGTAGAGCAGGTCGATGCGGTCGGTGCCGAGGCGGCGCAGGGAGGCTTCGGCGGCGGCGCGGATGGTGGCCGGGGCCAGTCCCTTGTACTGCGGGTGGGCGCCGAGTTTGGTGGCAACCACGACGTCGTCGCGCCGGCCGCGTTTGGCGAGCCAGCGGCCGATCAGGGTTTCCGACTCGCCGCCCGAGTGCCCCGCCACCCACGCGCTGTACGAGTCGGCGGTGTCGATGAAGTTTCCGCCGCCCGCGGTGAAGGCGTCCAGGATGTCGAAGGTGGTGGTCTCGTCGGCGGTCCAGCCGAAGACGTTGCCGCCCAGGCAGACAGGGGCGACGGTCAGGCTGCCGAAGGTACGGGTACCGGTACGGGTTTCCATGGCAGGGACGGTAACCCGGGGTGGGTGGCGGGGCCACGTGGTATTCCGCGTGGCCCCGTCGTCAGCCGGTCGTCAGCCGGGTCGTCAGCGGTCGTCTGGGCGGTGGGGCGGTGGGGTCAGATGGCGACGCCGTTTTCGCGGAGCCAGGGGAGCGGGTCGATGGTGTCGCCGCCGCCGGGGCGGACTTCCAGGTGGAGGTGCGGGCCGGTGGAGTTGCCGGTGGAGCCCACGTTGCCGATCACATCGCCCGTGATGACCTCCTGCCCCGCGACCACGGCCATCGAGGACAGGTGGCTGTAGGAGATCTCGGTGCCGTCGGCGAGTTCGATGACGACCTGGTAGCCGTAGCTGCCGTTCCAGGCGGCCTCCAGGACGACGCCGGTGTGCACGTTCTTCACGGGGGTGCCCGCCGGGGCGGAGAAGTCGGTGCCGGTGTGGTAGCCGGAGGCCCACATCGAGCCGGCCTGCCCGTACTGGGCGGAGATGGTGTAGCTGCTGAGCGGGGCGGTGTAGCTCTCCCGGAGCCGGCGGAGGCGTTCCTCCTCCTCCCGCCTGAGCCGCTCTTCCTCCTCCTTGCGGCGGCGCTCCTCCTCCAGGCGCTGCCGCTCCTCTTCCTCAAGGCGGCGCTGCTCCGCCAGGGCGGCGGCCTCTGCCTCGGCCTCGGTGAGCGCGGCGTCGGCCGCCGCGTCCCGCTCCTCGGCCTCGGCCGCGGCCTCCTGCTGCTCGGCCTGCTGGAGCAGGCGGGCCCGGAGCGCTTCGCCGGTGCCCGAGGAGGCGGCGGAGGCGGTGTCGGCGCTGGTCTGCAGGGCCGTTCCCTCGGCGGTCAGCGGCGCGGCGGTGATCACCGGGAAGCCGGCGTCCGCGCCGCCCGGGCCGCGGTCGTCGTTGCCGAACAGCGCGCCGAGGCCGGGTATGTTGCCGGGTATCTGCTTGACCTTCTCGGCGGCGGCGCCCATGCCGGGCGCGCCGTCCTCCTGGGCGGAGGCCATGCCGCCGGCGCCGACCGCGGCGATCACGCCGACGCCGAGCACGGCGCGGCTGCGGGCGATGGTGCCGCCGCGCTGGCGGGCCACGCGGTGCCGGCCGCGGTTGGCGGCGGCCAGGGTCTCGGCGTTGGGGTTCCACTCCTCGCGGGTCTCCTGCCCGTCGGGCGCGGGGCCGTAGTAGTCGGGGAGCGGGGACGACGAGGGCTCGGGGGCGGCCGGCTCCGGCAGCACGGGCTCGTGGGCGACGGGCGGCTCGGGCGCGTGGTGCTCGGGGTGGTGCGGGAAGTCCTGGGCCGGGCCGGGGTACGGGGCGGCCTGCTGGAGGTGGCCGGGGTAGTCGCCGAAACCGCCGCCGGAGCCCGGGTGGCAGATGCTCTCGTCGTAGCCGGTGCCGGTGCCGGTGCTGTAGCCGGTGCCGTAGGCGTAGCCGGGGGCGGTGGCGACGGCGGTGTCGGTCTGGTGGCCGGGGGCGGCTGCGTAGGCGGCCTGCGCGGCGTAGTACGGGGGATACGGGGTGGAGCCGGCCTCTTGGGAGGCGAACCGCTGTGACGCCACGGGTGGCGTTCTCCTTTCCTTCCCTCGCCTACCGGGTTAGCTGACGGGTTCGGAGCGGAAGGTCTCCTACGGTCGGCCGGCGGGGGCCGGCTGTCCGATTCACCCCGGGTGGTGGTTCCCCGGTTCCTGGGTGCAGTTGTGGGTGACCGCACGACGGGATTCGGCGGCAGGGCGCGGCGCCGTCTCTTGTGACGGTCGTGACGACCGCGCTGCGTTATCGAACGTTAATAGAGATCGCCGCCGGATTCCAAGCCGCATCGAGTAAAAAGACAGAGCTTTGACCAGGACTTAAACCACCGAAGTCCGTCAAATCGGGCAAAAAATACGCACCTTTGGCCACTGCTTCATTCCTGACGGTGTATCAAATGTTATGCAGAGTGCAGGCTGTTGCTCACCGTGCGTCATACCGGGCCCGGGTCATGGCGTACGGCGAGCAGCGCCATGTCGTCCGGCGCCCCGCCCCCCGCGTACCTGCGGGTATCGGCCAGCAGCCAGTCCAGCAGCTCCTCCGGCCCCGGGAACGCCTTGCCGCGAAGGGCCTCGGCCGGGTCGTAGAACCGCCCTTCGGCGTTGCGGGTCTCGCTGAGTCCGTCGGTGTAGAGCAGGAGGGTGGCGTCCGGCGGGAAGTCCACCGGGTCGGCGCGCGCCGGTGCCACGGCCAGGTCCCCCAGTCCGAACGGCGGGGTCTCGGCCGAGGGACGCAGCACCCGCACCTCGCCCCCGGGCGTGAGCAGCAGCGGCGGCGGATGGCCGCGGTTGAGCACCCGCAGCGGCCCGTCCCCGGCGGTGGGCAGTTCGGCGAGCACCCCGGTGACAAAGCCCTCCAGGCCGTCCAGCGTGGGACGCCGGCCGTGTTCCCGCGACAGCGTGCTCTCCAGCCGCTGCTCCAGCTCCGGCAGGTCGGCCGCCTCGTCCGCCGCCTCGTGGAACGTGCCCAGGAGCACCGCGACCGTCTCGGTGGCGCCCAGGCCCTTGCCCCGTACGTCGCCGACCATCAGCCGGACCCCGTGCCGGTTTCGCACCACCGCGTAGAGGTCGCCGCCGATCAGGGCATCGTTCTCGGCGGCCCGGTAGCGGGCGGCGATGGCCAGCGGGCCGGCCCGGGCCGGCGGATCGGGAACCACGGCGTGCTGCACGGCCTCGGCCACGGCCCGGGCGGAGGCGGCCTGCCGGGTGCGCTCGGTGACCAGGAGGTTGGTGAAGAGGGCGAGGACGGAGACGGTGCCCACGGTCGCGGTGGCCAGCATCTCCTGCTCGGCGGGCAGACGGTCCCAGACGATCAGCAGCACGGCCATGGCCAGCGTGGAGACGATGCCCACGAACAGGGTGCCGCGGAAGGAGCGGACGGCCGCGGCGGTCATCGGGGCGGCGGCGAAGAAGGGGGTGAAGGTGAGGTGGTCCGGGGTGGCGATGTCCAGCGCGGCGCCGGCCACGATCAGGACCTCCGGCAGCCAGCGCCCGGGCAGGGCGGGGGGCGCGGCGGGTCCTGGTGAGAACGGCACGATTCCACGATGCGGCAGGCGGCGGGCGGCGGCGACCCGGCGGCGGCTCTACGGGCGAGGGACGGGAGGGGGGCCGGCGGGGGGTGCGGACTCCCCGGTGGCCGCGGCGGGGTCCTCGGAGGCGGCGGGAGCGGCGGGGGCGGCGGAGCGGGAACGGGCGCGCGGGCGGGAGCGGGAGCGGGAGACGGCGACCCCGGCCAGGCACAGCGCCCCGCCCAGCAGGGTCAGCCGGCCGGGCACCTCCGCCAGTACCGCCCAGGACATCAGCACCACCAGCGCGGGCACCGCATAGGTGGTCGCGCCCATCCGCCCCGCAGTGGTCCGGGAGAGGGCATAGGCCCAGGTCACGAAGGCCAGCGCGGTGGGGAACACCCCCAGATAGACCACCCAGGCGGTGGCCGTCGGCGGCGCGTCGGCCACCTCCCGGACCAGCTGCCCGGTGAACGGCAGGCAGGCCGCCGTGCCCGTGAAGCAGCCATAGGCGGTGACCTGGAGGGCGGAGGTGTGCCGCAGCGCGGGTTTCTGGCCGACCACCCCGGCGGCGTAGGCGAAGGCGGCCACCAGGCAGAGCGCCACACCCAGCAGCGGTGCACCGGAGGCATCGGAGAGCCCGCTGCCGGCGCCGCTGCCGCCGCTGCCGCCGTTGCCGCCGTTGCCTTCGCCGCCCGTACCGCCGGACATGGACAGCCCGACCACGGCCGCACCGGCGAAGGAGACCGCCAGCCCGGCCAGCAGCCGCGGCGGCATGCCCTCGCCGAGCAGCTTGGCGGCCAGCAGGGCGATGGCGATCGGACCGATGTTGACCAGCAGCGCGGCGGTGCCCGCGTCCACGCTCTCCTCGCCCCAGTTGAGCGCCACCATGTAGAGGCCGAACCAGAGCAGACCGGAGATCAGGACGCCGGGCCAGGCCGCGCGCGGCGGCGGGCCGAGGCGCCGGACAAGCAGCAGCAGGGCGAGGACGGCCGAGCCGGTCAGCAGCCGGCCGAGGGCGAGGGCGCCGGGCGAGAAGTGTTCGGCGGCGGCGCGGATGGCGACGAAGGCGGAGGCCCAGAAGCAGACGGTGACGGTGACGGCGGCCAGGGCCCGCCCGTCCGGGCGGCTGCGGCCGGCCGCGCCGCCGCCGGCCGGTGCAGCGGTGACGGCGGCTGCGGCGGCGGCTGCCGTGGCGCTCGAACTGTCCTTCGATATCCCCATGGGGGTCACGGTAGGGGGCGGGGGGTGGCGTACGGCCGCGCGGGAGCCGCGGTGTCCGAATACCGCTGGTGCCGCCGGGTCCCGTCCGGCCCCGCCGGCCCGCGTGCGGCACGTCCGGTACCGGGCCGGAAGGCCTCCGGCGGCGCCGGAGTGTACGACCGCCGCCGCGTGGTACCCAGTGCCCGTCGGCGGTGCCCCGGGTGCGCGCGGGCGGACGGGAGGCGAGCGGGTGCTTGAGACACTGACCGGGAGCTGGCCGCTGGGCTGGTCGGTCGCCGTGTTCCTGCTGGCCGGCGCGGTGACCGTGGTGTGCGCGGTGCGGCTCTCCGCGCTCGGCGACACCCTGGCGGACCGTACCGGCTGGGGCGAGGCGCTGTTCGGCGCGGTCTTCTTCGGTCTGGCCACCTCCCTCTCCGGCATTGTGATGACCGCGGTCAGCGCCGCCGCCGACCGTCCGACCCTGGCCTACAGCAACGCGGTCGGCGGCATCGCCGCGCAGACCCTGGCGGTGGCGGTGGCCGACGCGTTCCACCGCGGCGTCAATCTGGAGCACGCCGCCGCCTCGCTGCCCAATGTGCTGTTCGGCTGCCTGCTGATCGGGCTGCTGGGGCTGGCGCTGATGGCCGCGTTCTCGCCGGAGGTCACGGTGCCGGTGCTCGGGGTGCATCCGGCCGCGGTGGTGATGGTCGCCTTCTACTGGGGCGGAGTGCGGCTCATCCAGGCCCATCCGCGGCCGATGTGGCTGGCGGTGCGGACGGCGGAGACGGTGCCGGACGTCCCGCACGACGACCCGGTGCTGGGACGGCGCGGCACCGGACGGCTGTGGGGGGAGTTCACGGCGGTGGCGCTGCTGGTGGTGATCGGCGGCTGGGCGGTGGCCCGTGCGGCGGAAGGGCTGGTGGCCGGCTCCGGGCTGCGCGCGGGCTTCGTCGGGGCGGCGTTCATGGGGGTGGTGAACGCGCTGCCGGAGATCGTGACCTCGGTGGCGGCGGTCCGGCGCGGCGCGGTCACCCTGGCCATCGCCGCGGTCATCGGCGGCAACTGCCTGGACGCGCTCAATCTGGTGATCGGCGACGCGGCGTACCGGCAGGGCTCCCTCTTCCATGCCGCCGCGCCGGACGAACTCTTTCTGACCAGCGCGGCGCTGGTGATGACGAGTGTGCTGCTGGGCGGGCTGCTGCTGCGGCAGAAGCGGGGCTGGTGGCGGCTCGGCTTCGACGGCATCATGCTCATCGCCCTCTACACCGCCACCATCGTGCTGCTCGCCTTCTGAGGAACGGGAACGGGAACGGGAACGGCAACGGCAACGGCGACGGGAACGGGGGCCCGGGGCCGGGACGCTATCGGAGTGCCACGGCCCGGCCCGATACCCGCACCCGGGGGTCGGCCGGGTCCACGGTGACGGTGAGCAGGCTGGGGCGGCCCATGTCCTCGCCCTGCCGCACGGTGATGACGGCCGCCGGTCCGTTGCCGCCCGGGGCCGGGGGCGGCAGTTCGCCGAGGGTGCGCAGATAGCCGCCGAGGGCCGCGGCGGCGGCGCCGGTCGCCGGGTCCTCCACCACGCCGCCGACCGGGAACGGGTCGCGGGCGTGGAACAGATCGGCCGCCTCCCGCCGGATGAGCTGCACGGTCGTCCAGTCGTGACGCCGCATCAGCTCGGCCAGGGCCGGGAAGTCGTAGTCGAGCGCGGCCAGGCGTTCCCGGGTGGCCGCGGCGAGCACCGGGTGCTGGACGCCTCCGAAGGCGATGTGCGGCGGCAGCGCGGGATCCAGGTCTTCCGGCCGCCAGTCCAGGGCCGCCAGCAGGGCGGTCAGTTCGTCCTGAGTGGCCGGGCGGGAGCGGGTGGGCACGCTGGTCAGGGTCGCGGTCAGGGCGGTGTCCCCGGTGTCCCCGGTGTCCCCGGTGTCCCCGGTGTCGCCGGCGTCCCCCGTCTCCCCCGTCTCCCCCGGGTCTCCCGTCTCCGGCGTGCTCGCCGTGTCCACCGGGATCTCCCCGGCGGGGGTGTCGAAGAGGAGCGGGCCGGGGCCGATCCGTTCGGCCAGCGCCACGGCGGTCGCCACGGTGGCGTGCCCGCAGAAGGCGACCTCGGCGCGCGGGCTGAAGTAGCGCAGCGTGAAGCGGCGGCGCAGGTCGTCGCGGGCGGTGACAAAGGCGGTCTCCGAGTAGCCGACCTCGGCGGCGACGGCGAGCATGGCCGGTTCGTCCATACCGGCCGCGTCCAGCACGATCCCGGCGGGGTTGCCGCCGGCCGGGTCGGTGGTGAAGGCGGTGTAGCGCAGCACGGCGGCGGTGGTGTCTGTCATGACCTCCATGCTGCCCCGGCCGACCCATCAAAAGAAACGATGATTCCGCATCGTCAGGATCGGAGAAGTCGATGGCAGGCCGGCCGCCCTTCGGCTACGGTCCGCGGCATGGACACCAGGCTGCTGCGCACCTTTCTCACGCTGGCCCGCACCGAGAACTTCACCGGCGCGGCGGCCGAGCTTCATCTCGCCCAGTCCACGGTCACCGTCCAGCTCCGGGCGCTGGAGCGGGAGCTGGGCGTCCGGCTGGTGGACCGGCTGCCGCGCGGCGCCCGGCTGACCTCGGCCGGGCGGCGGCTGCTGGCCGAGGCCGAGGGGGTGCTGGAGGCGGAGGCGCGGCTGCGCGCGGTGGCGGCGGAGGCGGCCGGGGAGGGCGGGCAGGGCGGGGCGGTGGCCGGGCGGGTGGTGCTGGCCGCCGGCGAGACGCTGTGCTCGGCCCGGCTGCCCGGGGTGGTCGCGGCGCTGCGCCGCACGCATCCCGGGGTCGAGCTGCATCTGTATCCGGCGGGCACGGCGGCGGCGGTGGAGGGGCTGCGCGCCGGGCGGCTGGATCTGGCGCTGCTGCTGGAGGAGACCGCGGACCTGCCGGGGGCACCGGCCGGCGGCGCGCCGGGGGCGGGGCTGGCCGCCGAGCTCATCGGGCATGAGCCGCTGGCCCTGGTCGGCGCCCCGGATCACCCGCTGGCCGCCGCCGGGCGCGGCAGGAAGGCCGGCGCGGACGAGGCGGGCGGAGCGGGCGGGGCCGGCTGGGCGGAGCTGGCGGCCGAGGATTTCTTCCTGCATGAGCAGGGCTGTTCCTACAGCGACCGGCTGGCCCGGGAGCTGCTGGCGGTGCCCGGCGCCCGCCCCCGGCTGACCCGGTTCGGCTCCATCGAGGCGGCCCGCTCCTGCGTGGCGGCGGGGCTGGGGCTGACCGTGCTGCCGCGGGTCTGCGTGGCCGGGGCGCTGCGCGCGGGCACGCTGGCGGAGATCGCCGGGCCGCCGCTGCCGGATGTGCCGGTGCAGTTGGTACGGCACGCCCGCCGCTGGGCCTCCCCGGCCGTGCGCACCGTGACCGCACGGCTCATCCGCCACTTCTCCCCCACCGGTTCCCCGGCCGGGCACCCGGACTGAGCCGCCGCGCTCAGGCGGCGAGAGTGGCGGGGGCCGGCGTGCCGCCGCTCGTCCGGCGGCCGAGGGCGCCGCGGGCGGCGGCCCGCTCGGCGGGCGGGAGGGTGTCCCAGTAGGGGTGGCCGTGCACCCGCTCGGCCAGCTCCAGCACCCGGGCCCGGATGCGGCGTTCCTGTTCGGCCTGGTCGCGTATTCCTTCGGCGGGCACTCCGCCCGCCGCGGCGCGGCGCCGGGCGGCCGCCGTCCGGGCCCGCGAGGGCAGGGCCCGGCAGAGCGCGACATGCTCCGCCTCGGCGGCGCTGAGCCGCCGCTGCGCCGCGAGCAGGTCGCCCGGGAAGGAGAAGTCGTCGTCGTCCACCACATCCAGAATCATACATTCGTTCGATTACCTGGCCATGGCTTTGACACGCCCGGCGGCCACGCGTCCGCCGCGGGAGGACCGGGTACGGGAGAAGCGAACCGGAGAGCGGAGCGGAGCGGAGCGGAGAGGGGACGGGATGGGAACGGGGACGGCCGGGCACGGCGGGCGGCGCGAGGTCTGGAATCCGGCGCGCGGCGGTGCGGCACCCAGCTCCGAACTGGCGGAGCTGGCCCGCGCGCACCCCTTCTCCTCGGTGCTGGACGCGGGCTGCGGCTGGGGACGCAATCTGGTCCCGTTCGCCACCGCCGGCGCCACCGTCCTGCACGGCTTCGACACCGACCGGGAAGGCGTCCGCGCCACCCGGGAGCTGCTCGCCCCGCTGGCCCGCGAGGCCGACGTCCGGATCTGGAACGGCGATCTGCGCGCCACCGACCCCGGCCGGAGCACCGGCTACGACCTGGTCATCTGCTACGGCGTGACCCACTTCCTGGACCGCGCCGCACGGCTGGCCGTCTACCGCAGCCTGACCTCCTGGGTCCGCCCGGACGGCGGCATGCTGGCGCTGGCCTCGTTCAACGCCGCCGTGCCCATCCCCGGGGACCTGCGCCCGCTGATGCCCGATCCGCCGCCCGACAGCGGCGAGGTGCGCGAGCACTTCGCCGACGGCTGGGAAACCGTCCGCGCCCGCAGCTACATCTACGACGACGAGCACGAGAACGGCGTGCGCCACACGCACTCCATCGACCGCCTGATCGTCCGCCGGACCACGGCCGCCCCGCGCCGCTGACCCGCTCCTCCCCCGCGGCCGGCAAGCAGTGGCGGGGCGAGCTGTTCCGGCATGCCATCGGCCGCCGGCCAGGAGGACCGCCGCCCGCCGACTCCCACGGGCCTGCTCAGCCGCTGCCCGGCGCCGTCGCGCCCTGCGGTGCGGCGGTGCCGGGCAGCGGCTGCTCGGTCCAGATGGACTTGCCGGACGGGTTGTGGCGGGTGCCCCAGCGCTGGGAGAGCGCGGCGACGAGCTGGAGGCCGCGCCCGCCCTCGTCGGTCGCCGAGGCGTGCCGGATGTGCGGGGTGGTCAGGCTGGCGTCGGAGACCTCGCAGATCAGCGTGCGGCTGCGCAGCATCCGCAGCCGGATGGGGCCGCGGGCATGCCGGATCACATTGCCGACCAGTTCGCTGACCACCAGCTCGGTCGTCATGATCAGTTCCTCCCGGCCCAGCCCCCAGGCGGTGAGCTGTTCGCGCACCAGCTCCCGGGCCCGGCCGGCCGCCATCGGATGCTCCGGCAGCGGCCACTCGGCGATGCTCTCCGCGGGCAGCGGGTGGGTGCGGGCCAGCAGCAGGGCGGCGTCGTCCAGCAGCTCGCCGTGGGCGGGCAGCAGGGCGGAGGTGACCGTGGCGCACAGCTCTTCCAGCTTCCCCGCCGAGCCCGCCGGGGCCGCCGGGCCCGGGGAGCCGGCCCGGCCCGCGGCGACCGCCGCGGACAGCGTGCCGGCCAGCAGCTCCATGCCCCGGTCGATGTCCCGGCCCGGGGACTCCACCAGACCGTCGGTGTACAGGGCGAGCAGGCTGTCGGCGGGCAGCTCGGTGACCACGGTCTCGAACGGCGGGGCGGCCACCCCCAGCGGCGGATCGGGAATCCCGGAGGGGAAGGTGACCGCGGAGTCCGGGCCCGCTACGGCCGGCGGCGGATGACCGGCGCTGGCGTACTCCAGCCGCCGCGTCACCGGGTCGTAGACCCCGTACAGGCAGGTCGCGAGGGCGTCCTCGCCGAGCTCGCCGACGATCTCGTTGAGATGGCCCAGCACCTCGTCGGGCGGCAGCTCCAGCTCCGACAGGGTGCGCACCGCCGTCCGCAGCCGCCCCATGGTGGCGGCCTCGGCCATGCCGTGGCCCATGACATCGCCGATCACCAGCGCCACCCGGTCGGCGGAGAGCGGGATCAGGTCGTACCAGTCCCCGCCGACGTCCTCCCCCTGCGCGGCGGGCTGGTAGCGGGCAGCCGCGGTGACCGCGGGCAGTTCCGGCAGCACCCGCGGCAGCAGGCTGCGCTGGAGGGTACGGGCCCGGGTGGTGGTCTCGTCGTACAGCCTGGCCCGGTCCAGGGCCTGCGCGCTCAGGCCGCTCAGCGCGATCAGCAGGGTGCGCTCGTCCTCCTCCAGCACCCGCGGGCGGTCGAAGGAGATCACCGCCGTGCCGATCTCCCGGCCGGAGACCGCCAGCGGCAGAAACGCCCAGCTCTGCTTGCCGCCCTTGTGGATCAGTTCGGCGGCCTTCGGCCAGCGGGCCCGGAACTCCTCCGGGGAGGAGACGAAGAACGCGGTGCGGGTGCGCAGCGCCTCCCCGGCCGGGGCGCTGGTGTGCTCGGACACCCGCTGGCCGTTCAGCAGCTCGGTGAAGCTCTCCGGATAACCGCGCGAGCCGACCACGGCCAGCCGGTCGCCGACCACCACCATCACCACCAGGCCGGTGGCCCCGAACGGGGCCAGCATGCCGTCCGCCACCGCCCTGACCACGTCCTGGGCGGTGACCGCCTCGGCCAGCCCCCGGGTCACCCGCTGCACCAGGGCGGACCGCTCGGAGGCGGCCCGCTCCGCCGCGGCCCGCTCGGACTCGCGGAGCCGCCGCTCGGTGATGTCGGTGATGTACAGGGTCAGGCCCCCGGGCACCGGGACCAGGCGCAGGTGGTACCAGGAGGCGCCGTCCGGCCAGGGCACGTCGAAGCCGGCCGGACGGCCCTCGGCGGCGGCGGCCCGGCACCGCTTCTCCAGGCCGGGCACGGCGCGCACCGCGGGAACGTCCCACAGCAGCGCCCCGCCCAGCTCGCCGGAGGAGCCCAGCAGCCGCTCCGCGGCGTGATTGAGGAAGCCGATCCGCCAGTCGGAGTCCAGGGCGAGGAAACCGTCACTCATGTGCCGCAGCGCCCGGCCGACGGACTCGGCGGCGGCATGCACCTCGGTGCTGTCCCACAGCGTGCCGACCACCCCGACCGGCTCGCCGGCGGCGTCGGTGACCGTCCGGGCGTGGCTCTCCACCCACAGGTAGCCGCCGTCGTGGCGGCGCATCCGGTACTCGGTCTGGAAGCCGCCGCGCTGGCGCAGGCCCTCGTCGAAGCCGGTCAGCACCCGGGGCAGATCGTCCGGGTGGATCAGCTCCGTCCATGCCTCGATGCCGCCGCGCTGCACATCGGGGTCGATGCCGGTCAGCACCTCGGCGATGGGCCGGTCGGAGGTGATCGCGCCGGTGCGCAGATCCCAGGTGTAGCCGGTGGAGGGCACATCCGCCGGCCCGGCGGTGAGCCCCTCGGGCGGCCCGTCCTCGGTGCCGCCGTGCTCCAGGGCGCGCAGCAGCGCGGGGGACGGACCGACGGCCCGGGACGGCCGCAGCCGGTCCGCCATCCAGGCGACGACGTCCGTGAGCAGGGCACGGCCGGCCGGCCCCGGCTCGTCGTCCGCGGCGCAGAGCACGGACAGCGCGCCGCGCCGACGGGGGGCGACCGGGACGGGCACGGCGAGATGGCCGACGCCGGCGGTCAGCGCGACGGGCCAGCGGGCGGCCTGCTCCCGGCCGGGGAACGGGTCCGGCGGGCCGAACTCCGGCCGCCAGACGGCGGTGTTCCTGCGGGCGGCGCGGCCGGGCGGGTTGGCGCCGCGCACCGGGATGACCAGCCACGGCCGGGTCAGCGGCTCCGGCAGGCCGCTGGCGACGACCATGTAGAGGGCGCCGGCCATGCCGCCGCCCGGCAGATGCACCATGCCGCCCAGGCCGTTCAGCCCGGCCACGGCCTGCTGGAGGGCGGTGAGCACCACCTCGGCGTCCCGGCGGTCCTCGTCCACCGCCGCGAGCAGGTTCAGCCGCATCCGGTGCCCGCCCCGGGCGTCCCGCGGCTGCGGCTCCCCGTGGCGGGCGGATGGGTGCAGGGAGGGAACGGGGGGCGGGGTGCGGGCCGCGCCGCCCGGTTCGCCCGTTCCGCCCGCACTGCCGCCTCTGGCGTCCGGCACGGCCGTCTGCCACCTCCGCTCGCACTCGCGGTCACGCTCCCCCGCGGGTCGCCGGCCCGGTGACCGGACGGCCGGACGGTCCCGGCGCATCCGGTCCCATCTCGTCCGTTCCCGGCCGTTCCCGGTCCGTTCCCGTCCGATCCGGACAACCTAGGCGACCTCCCACCGTCCCGGGGAGTCTTTCGCGTCAGATCAACCGTATGTCGCGTTCACCTATCCCGCCGTCCCACCACCGCCGGAGGCGGCAGACATCGCCGGCCGGCCGGGGAGGCGACAGCAGCCCGGCCGGGCGCCGGGTCCCCGGCGGATTCAGTCGGGGACCGGGGCCGGCTCGGTCGCCTCCTCGGCGGCGGGCCGGCCGTGGGCCGGGTCCCCCGGCGTGCGGGCGCGGCGCCGTTCGGCCAGGCGCCGGGCCAGGGGCTCCGTCCAGCGGGCGGTGAGCGGGCCGGCGATCACCAGGATGAGGACATAGGCGGTGGCCAGCGGCCCGAGCGCGGGCTCGATCCCGGCGGTCACGGCCAGGCCGGCGATGACGATGGAGAACTCGCCGCGGGCCACCAGCGCGCCACCGGCCCGCCAGCGTCCCCGGGCGGAGACGCGGGCCCGCCGGGCGGCCCAGTAACCGGTGGCGACCTTCGTGCCTGCGGTGAGCACGGCCAGGGCCAGAGCGGGCAGCAGCACCGGCGGAATACTGGCCGGATCGGTGTGCAGGCCGAAGAAGACGAAGAACACCGCGGCGAACAGATCCCGCAGCGGGGAGAGCAGGGTGTGCGCCCCCTCGGCCACCTCACCGGACAGCGCGATGCCGACCAGGAAGGCACCGACCGCGGCGGACACCTGAAGCTGCTGGGCGATCCCGGCCACCAGCAGCGTCAGCCCGAGCACCACCAGCAGCAGCTTCTCCGGGTCGTCGCTGGAGACGAAGCGGGAGATGACCCGGCCGTAGCGGACCGCGGCGAACAGCACCAGACCGGCCACGCTCAGCGCGACGGCCAGCGTCAGCCCGCCGGCCACCCAGCCGGTCCCGGCCAGCAGGGCCGTCAGGATCGGCAGATACACGGCCATGGCCAGGTCCTCCATCACCAGGATGGACAGGATCACCGGCGTCTCCCGGTTGCCCAGCCGGCCCAGATCCGCCAGCACCTTGGCGATGACCCCGGAGGACGAGATCCAGGTCACCCCGGCCAGCACCACGGCGGCCACCGGCCCCCAGCCCAGCAGCAGCGCCATCGCCGCCCCGGGAAGGGCGTTCAGCGCCATGTCCACCAGACCGGCCGGGTACTGGGCCTTGAGGTTGCCCACCAGATCCGCGGCCGTGTACTCCAGGCCCAGCATCAGCAGCAGCAGGATCACGCCGATCTCGGCGCCGATGGCGACAAACTCCTCGCTCGCGCCCAGCGGCAGCAGACCTCCCTCGCCGAAGGCCAGCCCGGCCAGCAGATACAGCGGTATGGGAGAAAGCCCGAGCCGGCCGGCGAACCGGCCCAGCAGACCCAGGCCGAGGATGATGGCACCGAACTCGATGAGAATGACCGTGGAGTGCACCCGCTCACTCCCGGCCCAGGATCGCGGCGGCGGCGTCCACACCCTCACGGGTACCGATGACGATCAGCACATCCCCGCCCGCCAGCCGGAAATCCGGGGCCGGGGAAGGGACCGCCCCGGACCGGCGCAGCACCGCCACGACCGAGGCACCGGTCTCGGTGCGCATCCTGGTGTCGCCCAGCAGCCGGCCGTTCCAGCGCGAAGCGGAGCCGAGCTCGATCCGCTCGGCCACCAGGCCCAGATCGATGGTGGACAGCAGGCCCGGATTGTGATGCTCCGGCATCAGCGCGTCGATCAGCGAGGCCGTCTCGGTCTCGCTCAGATGCAGGGCCAGGGCGCAGGCGTCCGGATCGTCCGCCCGATAGGCATTCAGCGTGCGCGAGCCGTCCCGGTGCGCTATCACCGAAAGGTGGCGGTGCTCCCTGGTGCTGAAGTCGTAGCGCACACCGATACCCGGCAGGGGCGTGGTGCTCATCCGCGGAGCCGACACAGCCCGCCTCCTCGTTCCATTTTCCCGGCTGGTCCCGGCCCCATCCTCCGTCACCCCCGGCTGCCGGGACAATGCCCCAGGTCACGCCGTGGCGTCAGGCGTCGCCGCCACGGGACGGCTCCGGCCCTGCTTCTGCCTCTGCCTCTGCCTCTGCCTCTGCCTCTGCCTCTGCCCCGACCGTGAACGGCCGCCGTCATGGAACTGCACGACTTCCCGCTCCTTGCCGCCGTTCTGGCGCTGACCGCCCTGGCCGGACTGGTGGCCACCCGGCTGCGGCAGCCGCTGATCGTGGCCTTCATCGCCGTGGGCATCCTGGCCGGACCGGCCGGGGCCGACTGGGTGGAGCCGGCCGGCACCATCGAACTCCTCGCCCAGCTCGGCATCGCCATCCTGCTGTTCCTGGTCGGGCTGCGGCTGGACCTGCATCTGATCCGCACCACCGGGCCCATCGCCGTGGCCACCGGCCTGGGCCAGGTGGTGTTCACCTCGGTGATCGGTTACCTGATCGGCCTCGGCCTGGGCATGGACACCGTCACCGCCCTGTATGTCGCCGTCGCGCTGACCTTCTCCTCCACGATCATCATCGTCAAACTGCTGTCCGACAAGCGTGAGCTGGAGCAACTGCACGGCCGTATCGCGGTGGGCTTCCTCATCGTGCAGGACATCGTCGTGGTGCTGGTGATGATCGCCCTGACCGCCTTCGGACGGCAGACCGGCGACAGCGTCGCCCAGGACATCGCCCTGGTGTTCGCCAAAGGGCTGGGACTGCTGGCCGGCATCGCCGTGCTGATGCGCTGGGTGCTGCCCTGGCTGCTGCACCACATCGCCCGCTCCCAGGAACTCCTCGTCCTCTTCGGCGTGGCCTACGCCGTGGCGGTGGCCGCGCTCAGCGACTGGCTCGGCTTCAGCACCGAGGTCGGCGCCTTCCTGGCCGGGGTCTCCCTGGCCACCACCCCCTACCGGGACGCCCTGGGCGCCCGGCTGGTCAGCCTGCGCGACTTCCTGCTGCTGTTCTTCTTCCTGGAGCTGGGCGCCCGCCTGGAGTTCACCGACGCCGCCGGCCAGCTCGCCGAGGCCGCGGTCTTCTCGCTGTTCGTCCTGATCGGCAACCCCCTGATCGTGGTGGTGATCATGACGGCGATGCGCTACCCGGTGCGGGTGGGCTTCCTCGCCGGGCTCACCGTCGCCCAGATCTCGGAGTTCTCCCTCATCCTGGCCGCCCTCGGCCTCTCCCTGGGCCACATCGACGCCGCCACCGTCAGCCTGATCACCGTCGTGGGCCTGATCACCATCGGCGGCTCCACCTACCTGATCCTCTACTCCCACCCCCTCTACCGCCGGCTGGAACCCTGGCTCACCCGCATCGAGCGCACTGGCAGCCGCCGGCCCGACCTCACCGGCCGCCAACGCGAAGCCGACGTCATCCTCTACGGCCTGGGCCGCTTCGGCGGACAACTCGCCGACCACCTCGCCGCCGCCGGCCACCGCATCCTGGCCGTGGACTTCGACCCCCACCGTGTGGCCCGCACCGACCGCCCCGGCATCACCGCCGTCTTCGGCAGCGCCGAGGATCTCCACTTCCTCGAAACCCTCCCCCTGGCCCGGGCCCGCTGCGTCATCAGCACCATCCCCCTGCCGGAGACCAACCTCGCCCTGCTGCACGCGCTGCGCCACCACGCCTACCGCGGCCGGATCGCCCTCACCGCCCACAACGCCCACGACGCCCACCGCCTGGCCGCCGCCGGAACCGACCTCGTCCTCCAGCCCTTCACCGACGCCGCCACCCACGCCGCCCGCTCCCTCGGCCGCCTCCTCGCCCCGGAGCGGGACGACGACAACCCCGGCACCCCTCCCTGAACCGCCCGGCAGCCGCCCCCACCACCCGGGAAGAAACACGCAGATGGCCCTCCGCCCGATCGACGGAGGGCCATCTCTTGCATAAATCCGCAGGTCAGCGGGGTGGCGTCAGTAAATTACCAACGAGTCCAGGCGTAGGCCGTGTGGGACTCGAACCCACAACCAACGGATTAAAAGTTCAGATTCAAGCATGCCGCCCGGTGATGCCGGGTGACGCTCTCCATCATTCACACAGGTCAGCAGGCTAGGGCCCCGCCGGAGCGTGCCGCTCTCTACCGCCCCGATCCGGGGTGTCCGTGACCACTGGGTGACCACCCCCGTGACCACAGAGCGGCGCCGCCCGGTGTCCCACCACCGAACGGCGCCTTGATCCAGAACCCCTCTGCATCAAGGGAGCCAGACCCGATGAATGAACCTACCCGCCCGTGCTGCGCGCTGTGCGAAGCGCCGGGCGACTTCGGCCCCACCGACCCGCGCAAGCCCACCGCCGGCCTGTGCCCGTTCTGCGCCGCAGGTGCCCGGAACGCCGTCCTCACCCTGGCCCGCCGACGACTGGCCGCCGCCTCCATCCTCAGCCCCGAGAGGGCGACGCCCAGCCACTGCGCCGAGCACTTCACCTTGCTGGGCAAGTCCCTGCGGCAGTTGATCGGCTTCCTCGAAGCTGAGTGTGCCGCGGAGGAGCCGCCCGCCGAGGAGGCCCGACGCTGCCCGGCCGCCCATGCCGAGGACCCGACGCCATGCGGCGACTCGGCGCCGGATGCGGTGACCGTGCGAGACATGCACGGCGGGGAGGTGACCGGGTGCGTGCACCACACGGCCCGCATGTTCGCCTCGATCACTGGGGCGCGCGTCCTGCCCGGCCCCGGCGGCCGGGATGGCGACGCCACCGCGGCCCTGCGCGCCTCACTGGAGCTGTCCCCGTTCTGCTGGCTGCGCGGCGGTGAGAGCCGGTGAAGCGGGACGTGCTGGGCTGGGCGGCCCTGGGCGCGGCGATCGTGGTCACGGCGTCGGCTGAGTACCAGCTCGCCCGTGCGTGCGGGTTCGGCACCGTCGTGGCGGCCGGGGTGCCGGCGGCGCTGGACATCTACGCCATCCGGGCGCTGCGCGCGCACCGGGACGTGTTCGCGGTGGTGCTGGCAATGATCGCGGTGAACGCGGCGGCGCACCTGGTAGCGGCCGGGCTGCTTCCGGTGACCTGGCATCTGGTCACCGCGGTATCGGCTATCGCGCCGCTGGTGCTGTGGCGGGTCCACGCCCTACGGGAGGTTCCGGCCGGAACCGCCGATCATCCGGTACCGGAACTGCTGGAACCGGCCCCGGTTCCACTGGTTCCGCCCGGGGCGCGGCTGCTGCCCATCGTGGCCCCGGCCGAGGCGCCGGCGGTGACGCTGGAGCGTGAGCGGGTGCCCGTCCTGGGCGAGTTCACGCCCCTGCCGGAACTCCTCCAGGGCTTCGGCGGAACCATCCCCGACCAGGCCGTTTCCCCCTCCGCGGTTCCGGCCGGAACCGCCCCGGAACCGGTCGGAGTTCCGGCAGAACCGCTGGGCGGAAACACCGGAACCAGCAGCGGCCCCGGGGCCGCCGATATCGAGTCCGAGCCGAGCGAGAACACCCGCCTCCGCGCGCATGTCGAACGCGCCCGGAACTGGCTGGAGCGGGAGCCGGAACTGACCGGAACCGCGATCGGCGCGCGGCTCGGCGCTTCGGACTCCTACGGCCGGCGCATCAAGCGCGCGGCCCTCGCCGGGCGGTAGCCGAGCGGCACCGCCACGGCTGACGGCAACCGTGGACACAGCGAACGGCCCCGGCGGGTGATCCTGCCGGGGCCGTTCGCTGTCCCCCGGCCGTACTCCGGGGGTACCGTCCAGAGTGCGACCACCAGACGGCAAGACGGGAGCCATTACACCATGGCTGAACGCACTTTCGGCGAGCGTCTGCGGAACGCTCGCGTCATCGCTGGACTGACTCAGACCGAACTCGCCCGGGCCGCCGGCATCTCGGTGTCCACCGTGCGCAAGCTGGAGCAAGGCGCACACGCCGAGGCCCGGTTGGAGACCGCGCACGCCCTGGCCCGCGTCCTGGGCGTGCCGACCACGGCGCTGCTGGCCGCGGAGGAGACCGCGCCGCCGAGCATCCCGCCGGGGCCGTGGGAGCAGCTTCGCGCCGCGATTCTGCGCCCCGGGGCGGACCGGGTGCCCGAGCCTGCCACCGCGGCCGGTGTCGCCGCGGTGCTCGACTCCGTGGTGAGCAACCTTGTGCACGAGGATTTGGCCGGTGTCGCCGCGGTGCTGCCCGGGCTGCTGCGGGATGCCGAGGCCGCCGCCGAGGCCGATCCGGGCGCCGCCGCGGTGTACTCCCGGGCGCTGATGACCGCCGGGCGGGTCATGATCCAGACCCGGCACTACGACGCCGCCGCCGCGGCGTTCGACCGCGCCGAGGCCGGAGTCGACGGGGTGCTGCACCGCGCCGACATGGTGGAATCCCGCTGCTGGCTGCTGCTGCGCTCCGGCCGACTGGCCCAGGCGCGGGAGCTGGCGCTGCGGTGGGCCGCCGAGCTGGAGCCGCGCCTGTCCGCCGCCCGGCCCGATGACCTGATCGCCTGGGGTGTAGTGCTGGGCCGCGTCGCGGCGGCGGCCTCCCGGGACGGCCGGCCGGATGAGTCCGAGGCCGCCCTGAGGATGGCGCAGGCCGCCGCGGTGATGCTCGCGAAGGAGCGGCCCCGGTCGGCCGACGGCTCCCGCCGTACCCGGTCCTGGGGCCCGCTGACGGTCGCCATGCAGCGCACCGAACAGGCGGTCGTCGAGGACCGCCCGGACGTTGCCCTACGCCTGGCCCGCGGCATCGGCGGCCGGCGCCTGGCCCCGACCGTTGGCCACCGCAACCGGCACCTGCTCGACGTCGCCGACGCCCAGGTGAAGACCCGCCGCTACGGCGAAGCCGTCGAGACCCTTCTCGACGTCGCCGAGGCCGCCCCGCAGTGGCTCCCGCACCAGCGGTACGCGAAGGAGATCGTCGGCAAGATCGTGGAACGCCGACGCAAGCTCTCCCCGGAGATGCAGACCCTCGCCCGGGCGGTACGCCTGCCGATGTGACCGGCGGTGGCACTTCCGGCAGCAGGCCGCCGAGAGTGCCACCACCAGCCCATTGAGGCCCGCGTCACAGCGCTTCTACGGTCGGTGAGACGTTCCGTACACGTCTCACTACCGGAGTCCACCCATGCCTGATGCACCTGCCCACACTCCACCCGCCGCGGCACCGGCCCGCCGGATGTGCGTGGACTGCAAAGAGATGACCGACCGGCCGGTCATCGTCGGCGGGGTGGAGCAGAACAGCGGACCGGGCTGGATCGCCTACGCCTGCCCGGCCTGCGCCCACCACTACCGCACCGCGGACGACCTCGGCGCCGCCCTGGTCACGCACACCGTCAACTGCACGGCGTGCGCCGCCGCGGGAGCGGACTGCGCCACCGCCGAGGCCCTGCGCGAAGCCCACCAGGCCGCCGAGGCGGAGGCCGACCGGTGACCGCGCCGGCCATGACGCTCGGCATCCCCGCCGAGCCCGGACAGCCGGTCACCGGCATGTGCTGGCTGTGGTGCGGCGGCACCGCCGTGCCGGTCTGGTGGGCCGGGCACGTCCGCATCGGCGCCGCCGCGGCCGGACTGTGGGCCTGCCAGGGCTGCCTTCAACACCTTGCCCGCATGGTCCGTGCCGCGGACGACGCCGCCGAGCGCGCCCGCCGCCTCGCCACCTGAAGACCGGGCCGCCCGCCGCCGTCTGGGGAGGCTCAGGCGGGCGGCCCACCAGTCAGTCCCCGTGCCGGGCCTTTCCGGCCTCCCATGGTCCGGCACGGGGCAGGAGCCGGCTTCCGGGGCGCGCATCGGCCAGCCCAGCCCGCTGCCGGTGTCGTCACCGGAGTGAGGGCCATCAGTTCACCAACAGACGGCAGTCACAACCTGCCCTTAGCGGCCCGTTCGCGGCGCTGTTGTGCGCGTTCCTGAACCGCCTTGAAGTGGCGCTGCCGTCCCGCGTTGACGGCGTTGTCGGCCAGGTTCTTGCCACCCGGACGGCGGTACATCTTGCCGTCCAGTTCGATCCACGCCTTCACGCCGTCGAAGTCCCCCCTGATCGGCAGCGTGGTCTGTCGGCCGCCGGAGGCCAGGCCGTTGGCGTGTTTGAGTACCACCTGGTCGTAGGCTTCGCAGAGTTCCAGCAGTTCGGCTAGCGCATCGGTGATCTGTCGTTGCAGTTCTGGAACCCTGGTGATGTCGTGGGGGGCAATCTCGGCGAGGAAGGCGTCACGCCGCTCTGCGGCCAGGTTGTCGATCTGCTGCTGCTTCAGCTTCTCTGCTCGCCGGGCGGCGACCTCGCGGCGGAGCTGGGCGAAGCGGCGCAGTCCGCGAGCCTTTTCGATCTGCTCGGGCTGTACGGTCTCGTCGCCGTCGCGCACCCGGTCCTCAAGGGCATGGAGGAGTTCGGCAGCCTCTTTCTCTTCGGCCTCGGCGGCTGCGATGACGCCTTCTGGGGTGGGCTGTTCGGCCTCGGCCGCACCTTGTCCGCTCACGCCGCGCCCCCGAGGCCGTGACGGTTCCGGTAGGCGATGCGCTGTTCATCTATGGGGTGGTTCGTGGTGGGCGGGGCTGCCGGCGCGTGGCGGTTGCGGAAGGCGACACGTCGTTCGTCGATACTGGGTCGGGCGGTGTCGTCGGGCTGTCTCTCAACCGGCCCGGCCGGCGTGGTGGTGTCGTCCATGGCTGTTCTCCCTACCAAAGCGGTAGTCGTCCAGTGTGCCGGGGTCGATGAGCCAGTCCCGGCCGAGGCGGAAGGCCCGGAGGCGGCCAGCGGCGGCCAGGCGGCGGACCAAGCGCCGGGAGCACCCGAGGATGTCCGCGGCCTGCCCGGTGGTGAGCGGTGCCGGTGCTGCTTCCTCCCCGGTGTCCACGGTGCCGGGAGCGGCGGGAGTGGTTCCGCGTGCGGAACCGTCCAGGGTTTCGGCGGCGCGGTGCAGGGCGATCAGCAACCGTTCGGCGTCCGGGGACAGCCGGCCGCCGTCGGCCCGCACCCGGGCGGCAAGGCCGAGGACCAGCGGCGGAGCAGTTCCCGCGCGACAGTCGGCGGCACGATCACCGCGCCGTCGGGCAGGTGCTGCGGTCCGCGGTACGGCCAGCGGTGAACCGGCGGATTTGGTATCCACTACCGGCGCTGTTCTCGCTGCTCACGGCGGGGGTGCTCACGGGGTGGTCACTCGGCGCGCTGGTCATCGGGCCTCCCTGCGGCAGGCGACGGGGCGGTGTCGGCCGGGTTGCGGGCAGCGCCCCTGTAGCGGGCAGCCGCGAGTATCGCACGGTGCCGGACGGCGGCGGTCCGTCGGGCAGCGAGAGCCCGGATACGGGCCGTTGTCACGTCGTCCACGTTCATGGCCGCGCACCGCTTCCGGGGGGCGGTTCCGGCCGGCCGCCGGTGCCGTCGACGGGTAGCCCGCGGCGTGCCGCGCGTCGCAGCAGCCGGTCAAGCCGCGCCTCTTCCTCAGCGAGCAGGCGCCGGTTGCGGGCTGACTCGTTCTCGGCTTTCTCCGCCCGCTCGGCGAGCCGCAGCAACACGGCCTCGGCCTCGGCCACGATCGGGCCGAGCTTGGCCGCGGTCTGCGGGTCGCTGCGCTGCCCTTCCCGGTGCAGCCGGGCCACGGCCCGGCGAAACCGCATCGAGGCGGCGTCGAGCCGATCCCGGCCGGGATAGCCGCGGGAGCGGCGTACGAAGCTGCCGGAGTTGCCGGTGGGGGTGTCAGGCATGGGGATTGCACCTTCCGTACATGTGCGCGCGGCTACGCGCGACCGGGGCTGCGACCGGTCGCCGGTCGCCGGTCGTGGTGACGTTCCGTTGTGTGCGGGTGGTGTGCTGGTGTGCTCGCCCCTATAGGGGCGAGCACACGCACACACACCCCTGTGTCCGGTGTGCGCAAACTGGTTGAGCACACGGGGCACGGCATTTGACGTGCGGATTTTCTGCGCTGGGCGGGTGGTGTGTCCGGGTGTGCTCGTCCCATGTGGGCACACCCGGTGTGCTCGGCTACGGTGCGTGGTCTCATGGGGTGGCTTCTGTCTTCGGCGCCCAGCGGACGGTGGCGTACGGGCCTTCCGGATCGAGGCGTTCGACCAGTCCGAGACGGCGCAAGTTGTTGAGCTCCCGGCTCACAGTGGTCCGGGTCAGACCGTGGCCGTGCTTGGCCTGGACCCTGTCCACCAGCTCACTGTTTGTGGCCGGTTCGCTGCTGGCCCGGACGGCTTCGAGGAGCTTTCGCGCGGCCGGTGCAAGGCCCTGTTCCTGGCCGCTGTCGTCTTCGTCTTCGAGGCCGGGCGCATGCTCGATGCTGTAGTGCATCGGTGAGGACAGGTCGGCCGGATCGGCGGCGCGGACTCGGCGGATCAAGGTGGTTTCCGTCTCGGGGATCTCGTCGCCCTTGAAGGCCCACTTGAGCCGGACCGTGGTTTCCTGCGTCTCCGGGGCTGTGGAGGAGCTGAGTACGGCAACGGAGATGAGGAAGCGGCCCCATGCGCCGGGGCCGACGCCGGATGAGCGGCTGTGTCCGCGGCCCTCGCCGGTCTTGTTCCAGTGGTGGGAGATGAGCAGGCTCGCGCCCGCTTCCTGCACGATGTGCTGAATGCTGCCGAGCAGGGCGCCCATGGAGTAGAGGTCTGCGCCGTTGGCCCCGCCGGCGGCCAGGTAGAGCGGGTCAATGATGACCAGTACTGGCCGGAAGCGCTCGATGGCCCGCCGGATCAGGTGCCGGTGCTGGGCGTCGCCGAGCTGCGGCGCGCGGAAGCACGCCACGATTTCCAGCGCGTCGGCGGTGGCCTGGTCCAAGTCCTTGGCGGCGGCTATGGCGCGGATGCGGCGCAGCAGCTTGGCGTCTGAGCCTTCGCCGAGGAAGACGAGCACGGGGCCGGGAGCGCGGGCGGGGAACTGGCCGAGCCAGGGCAGGCCAGCGGCGCAGGACACCGCAGCGTCGAGGATGGCCCACGTCTTACCTGCCTTGTCCTCGGCGGACATGACGCCGTAGTCGCCGGCCACGATCACGGGCTCGAACAGCCAAGGGCGAGGCGGGCGGCTGTCCACGTCGGCCGCAACTTCGGCCAGGGTGCGGAAGACGAGATCCGGCTGAGGGGGCGGTTCGTCGGTGTCGGCCGGGGAGTCGAGCAGGCGCAGCGGGGGCGTATGCGGTTCGGGCGCCGGTTCGGGCTCGGTGCGCTGTGGCTGCTGCTGCCCGGCCGACAGCGCGGGTGCGTCGGGCGCTGGGGCAGGGGGAAGGGGCCGCAGGCTGATGCCAGCGGGCCAGGCGCCCGGTCGGGGGATTTCGATGGTCACGAGTGGCGTGCTCCGTGCGGGGGCGGCGAAATGGCGCGTGTGCCGCGAGCGGCGCCCCGGGCATGCCCCCGGCTGCGCCGCTCGCGGGTGGTGCGGGTTGGGATCACGCGGCGTCCGCCGCCTGGAGGTCGAATCGAGCGCTGATCTCCCACTGCTGCCAGCCAGCGGCCCGGCAACGGGCGGCCTCGGCCGCCAAAGCCGCCGAGGACAGACCGTAAGTGGAGCGGCCGAACGGGGCGGCGAGGCAGAGCAGGGAGTCGCGGTGATCGGCGCCGCACGCGCATTCCAGCGGAGGGCAGCGCAGGGCGGCGTCGTGTCGGCGGGAGCGCTGGGCTCCGAGGATGCCGGAGAGTTGGGCGGCGTTCATCGGCCGTCACCGTTCCCGATGTGGCGGGCAACGCCCTGCACCATTGCCACGGCGAACAGGCCGGCGGCCTCGGCATTCACCCACGCGGTTGCCGGGTCCTCGGCGGCCTCTGCGGCGTCGCGTCGGGAATGCGTGATGTAGGCGCTCGCGTGGTGGATCATCCGGCCGAGGTGGACATCCGCGCGTCTTGCGGCATCGGTGCCGGGCATGTCGTTCACGCGGGCCAGGGCGGCAGCCAGAGCGTTGCCGATGAGATCGGCGCGGCGGCCGATGCGCACGCCGGGAGCGGGACCATCGGCACTGCGGCCGCCGGCCCGGCGCAGCAGCACCACGAAGAAGGCGCAGAGCACCTTGAAGAGGAACCCGGCCCCGCCGGGGCTACTCGCCGGATCGGTCGTGGTGGTGATCCTCGGTGTGGTCGTGGCATTCTTGGTCAAGAGAACTCCAATCGGCGGCCGGGGCGGCTACCCCGGCCGTTCGTGTGTTCAGTGGTTGGAATGGGTGTTCTCGATGGACGGCGCTGGGGCGGCTACCCCAGCGCCGTCGCTGTGCTGCTCGATACCGAGCAGGGTCAGCAGGTCGGCGCGGCGGACGCGGTAGGTGTTGCCGAGGCGCAGCAGCGGAACGGGGAACTCCCCGCGCTGGGCAAGCTCATAGGTCTTCGTCCTGCCCAACCCGAGGGCACGGCCTGCCGTCACTAGATCGCAGGCGACGGGAAGGGCAAGTAGGTCCGGGACCTGCATCCCGAAGGATGTCTGTGTCATTTGGTGACAACTCCGAGAGGGATTGGTGTTCGTGTCGCACACTATCGCGCTGTGCTGGACAGGCGCAACTAATCCCGACTACTGTGCTCCTCCATGACAGACGAGACGTGGCCGGCTCGCGTAGCCCACGCGGTAGCGGGCGCGGTCCGGCGACACCGTGAAGCCAGGGGCATGAGCGCCCAGCAACTCGCTGACCGCTGTGCCGAACTCGGGAACCCGATCGGACGATCAGTCATCGCCAACTTCGAAAGCGGCCGACGGCCCTCCGTATCTGTTCCCGACCTGCTAGTACTCGCCAAGGCCCTAGGCGTGCCACCGATCGCGCTGCTGTTCCCGGTAGGCGTTCAGCCGCTAAATGATCACAAGGGCCGCGCCTACCCCGCGTGGAACGAGTACGCCGAACCGCTCCCCGGGCGCACAGTGCCCGTGTGGGAGGCTCTCGGCTGGTTCACCGGAGAGGTCCCTTTGCCCACTCTGAGTGACCCGGCGGGGGGGACTTGGCACGTGGAGCGTGCTGATTTCGATGAGTGGCAGGAGGACCGGGCCGGACTCGTTGATTACAACTGGCACGACAAGTACATCGAGCAGTGGCGTGAACACCGCAAGCACGCCATGACCTTCCAAGATGCCAAGCAGCGGGAAGCGCTTCTACGCCAAGCGACCGAACACTACGAGGTGCCACTGTGGGACACCCGCCGCCGCTTGCGAGAGCTGGGTATGCGGCTGCCGGAACTCCCAGACGAGTTGACCCATATCGACAGTGACGACTTCAAACCCGACTTTCGGAGGTTCCTCGGTTCGTGAAGGGCTCGACGTACAAGAGATGCAAGTGCCCGGCGGTGTATGACGCGCGGGGGCGGCGGCGGAATTGCCGGAAGGATCACGGGGCGTGGTACTACGTCGCCGACGTCGGCACCGGGCCGGACGGGAAGCGGAAACAGGTCCGCAAGGGCGGTTTCCGGACCGCGGACGACGCGGAGAAGGCGCTCGCCGAGCTGCTAGCCCGCGTCGGGGAGGGCACCTACACCCACGACGAGGGGGTGACCGTCGCGCAGTGGCTCGCGCGCTGGTTGGACATGAAGGAGCGGGCCGGTCTGCGCCCGGCGACCCTGCGCGCCTACCGATCGCACATCACCCTGTACCTCGAACCGCGCCTCGGCCGGCTGCGGCTCAGGGACCTGCGCCCCTCGCACGTTGACCGGCTGCTAGCCGATCTGGCCAACGGCACGCGGAAGGCCGCCACCGTCCGCCGGGTTCACGCGACGCTGCGATCTGCGCTGTCGTCCGCCGTGAAGCAGCGACTTGTGACGTTCAACGCGGCGAAGGACATCGAGTTGCCCAAGGCCGAGCGGCCCAAGGCCCGGCCGTGGGAGCCCGCGGAGCTGGGGGCGTTCCTGGATTCGGTCGGCACGCACCGGCTCGGCGCCCTGTTCGAGGTCATCGCCGGGACCGGTATGCGCCGGGGTGAGGCGGTCGGGCTGCGCTGGGAGGATGTTGACCTTGCCCGCCGGATCATCGTGGTACGGCAGCAGGTCGTACAGGAGTCTGGGCGGAAGAAGAACAAGCAGCCGCCGGCACCGTGCCCCTACTGTGATGCTGGTCACCTCGGCGTCTCGTTCGGCAAGCCGAAGACAGCCAGCGGAGAAAACCGGGTCATTGACCTTGATGAGGGCACGGTGGGCGCGCTCATTGCTCACCGGCTGCGGCAGGACGAGGAACGCAAGCAGTGGGGCGACGCGTACGCCGATCACGGGTTGGTGTTCGCCCGGGAGGACGGCAACCCGCTGCGGCCGGATGAGGTCACCAAGCTGTTCGTGGCGCTCGTTGACGCGGCCGGGCTGCGCCGGGTGCGGCTGCACGACCTGCGGCACGGTCAGGCGTCACTCATGCTGGCGGCTGGTGTCGAACTGGCCATCGTGTCGAAGCGGCTGGGGCACTCGTCCATCGCGATCACGTCCGACACGTACTCGCATCTGCTCGGCGGTGTTGGGCGGGACGCTGCCGACCGCGCATCGGCCCTGATTCCGCGGGCGCGCCGGACCGCGCCGGACGCGGCAACGCTGGGCGAGCGTGACCACTTGGTGACCACCCCGGCCGCGGATGGCGCCTCCAAGCCGGGTGCAGACCCGAACGAACCCCCGTTGATGCAGGTCAACGAGGGTCCGGAGGTGGACGGGTCAGGTAGGCCGTGTGGGACTCGAACCCACAACCAACGGATTAAAAGCCCCGAAAAGTCCATGCCACCCACGCCCGGACGGTGCTTCCTTCCGCCGTTGCGCCTGGTCAGCATGGCCCGCGCTGACGCACGGTCCACCCTTCCACCCGCCGGTGCCAGCCCGTCCGCTCACGCATCGCTCACGCAACAGCCGCGTCGGCCGGACTTCCGGCCGACGGCTTACGGAGTGCCGCTCTACACCGACGAACTTCTGCCCCGGACCGATCCGGCCCTTTCGCGCCGGCTCTCACCACCGCCAGTACGCATCAGCACAGCATCAGCAGAGAGTCCCAGGGAGCGGTTGGGCGGGCGGTTATGAGGGCGGCGTGGGACGCGGTAGCGAGTGCGGCTCCAGCGGCCCCGGTGAGAAAGCCAGGGTTGTCGTAGCTGGTTCTGGCTTCGATGTGAGGAAAGCCGAAGGGGCATTGGGGATCGTGGAAGTCGGCAGTGGCGTGGGCGGCTCTTTCAGCGACAGATCGGCTTTGCGCCCGCTCTGCGGCCTGGAGGACTCCAGCGGTGCCGTGGCAGAGCGTAGGGCCTTCGGTGTCCCACCGAAGGGGAGAGCGGTCGGCCATAGCGGTGATGGCAGTCTGGCCTGCGCGAATGACCGCAGCGTCCGTCAAGGCCTGACCGCCCAGGCAGAGGGCACGGCCGATGCCCGGAGTCCCGTAGCACCAGGCGTCCCGTCGTTGTGGAGGGCGTGGCCGGTGGGGTGGGAGCGGGCTGTCGAGGTCGTTGCCGCTGATGAAGGGAGGCCAGGTGCCGGTGGGTTCTTGCCAGGTGGTCAGCCAGGTGGCGGCGGTGCGGATGGCGTGGGTCTGGCCGGGGACGGTGTAGCCGTGGCTGTGGGCGATGGAGAGGACGGCCAGGGGGCCGGCGATGCCGTGGGCGAGGCCGGTGGTGGCGGCTCCGGAGTGGTGGACGGTGACGCCGGGTGGGTGGTCGGCCGCCGGTAGCCACCAGCCGGGGCGGGTGCCGGGGCTGGTGGTGATCAACGTGGTGAGGGTGGTGAGGGCTGCGGTCAGGCCGGGTTCGGCTTCGGTGTGGTGGCCGGTGGTGTGGGCGGCGAGAAGAACGCGGCCGATACCGGCCAGGCCCTTGATCGTGTCGTAGACCGCCCACGGGGCTCCGGGCCGGTTGTTGCTGAAGCGTTGGTGTTGGTGGCTGGCGAGCCCCTGGGCACGGGCGGAGAGCCAGGTCGTGGCCTTGCGGACTGTGGTCTGGTAGGGCTCGGGGTCGGGGAGGTAGCCGGTGCCGATGATCAAGGAGGCGGCCAGAGCGCCGGGGCCGGTGTAGATGCCGTCGGGTGGGGCTCCGCGGAGGTGGTGTCTGGTGGCTTGCCAGTGCGCGGCGGCGGCAGTGGCGAACTGCGGGTCGTGCCGGGCGAGACAGGCGTGGAGGAGGGCCGTGCCTGCCAGGCCGTCGGAGAGGGTGTGTGCGGCGGAGGGCGGGAGGGCAGCGGTGACCGTATGGGGGTCGAGCAGGGCGCGGGCGGTGGAGAGGGCCTGTTCGGCGAGGAGGTCAGTGCCGGCCGGCATGGGTGTGGAAGAGGTCGGTGGCCAGGGAGCGGGCGAGGCTTTCGGCTGCTGGGTCGGGGCCGAGGAGCCGGTTGCAGTGCATGTGAATCAGGTCGGAGGCGCACAAGGTGGAAAGTGCGGGGTTGGTGAGGGTGGCGCGGTAGGTGGTGAGTGCCTCGTGCCGGATGGTCCAGGCGCCGGTGAGGGGCGGGGGAAGGAGTAGGTGGGGGTCTGCGGCTGTGGGGCGTAGCCGGGGGCGGAGTTTGTCACGGGTACGGCGGTCGGTGGTGGTGAGAGGGCGTCCCCGGCGAAGGGCCTGGTGAGGACGGGCGGCCACGGTGCGGGCAATGTCGGCCGCGCTCAAGGCGGCGATGGCCAGGCGGTCGTTGCCGGGGCCGGCAAGGGTCAGGCAGTGGGCGGTGAAGGCGCTGTCGGCGGTGAAGAGGTCTTCGGCAGCAGTGATGGCATCGGGGCCGCCGTAGCGTTCGGTTTCGGGTAGGTAGGGCTCGATGACCATGCCGCCGGCCAGGCGTTGCCGGTGCAGGGTTTCGGACCAGGTGGTGAGGAGGGGTAATACCTCGCCGGTGAGGGCTTCGGGGTCGCCGTGGGTGCGGATGCGCAGGTGGTCGCCGAGGGCGGGGGTGTGGTAGCGCAGCCAGAACCAGCGGTCGACACGGTCCGTGGCCTGGTTGAGGACGGCGGGGAGTTGGCGGATGACGGTGTCTTGGTAGGCGGCGGGGACGGGCAGGGCGAGGGAGAGCCAGCCGCTGCATGGCAGGTGCGCATGAAGGCCGGGTGAGTGGGGTGTGGCGCGGGGGTCCGGCCGCGGTGGGGTGGGCTCGGTGGTGCGGGTGAGGTTGACGACCAGTTCCACGGCGTGCCGACCATGGGCGCCCTGGACGATGTCGTCTTGGACGTCGGGGTGGTGCAGGGGTTCGGTGAGGGTTCGGGCGCCTCGGCGGATGCTGCGGCGCAGCAGCTCGCGGTCTTCGTCCTGGGTGAGATCAAGGGGAAGTTGGCGGTCGCCTTCGTGGATGACGACCACGTCGGGTGGTGCGGGGTTGGTGTCGGTGCGCCATGTCGTGAGGGCTTTATCCCAGGTGGTGCGGTGAGTGGCGGTGGTGGTCAGTTCTTCGGGGAGCCGCCAGCGGGCGGGGGCCAGGAGGATGGAGCGGTATCGGACGCGGGGTGTCCAGGGTGCGTAGCCGGCCGGTCCCCAGGACCAGGTGTGCCAGGGCCGGGAGGTGGCCTGGCCGATCAGGTGCAGGGCGCGGGCGGCCGGGGGCAGCAGGTCGGGTGCGATGCGGCTGAAGAGCGCGGGCAGAACGGGCCGGTCGTGGCGGGCGGACCACAGCAGCAGGTGGCCGCGTGCGCTGGTGACCAGCAGGTCGTCCGGGGTGAGGTCACCGTCGCGTTCGGGCACGCCGAGTGGGATGCGATGGGGCGCGAACCGCGTTTCGGTTGCGAGGGCGGCGGTCGGGTCGATGCGGGAACGGCAGACGATCTCGGCGAGAAGGGGTTCTGCGCTGGTGGAGGACGGTGTCGGCTCGGGGGCCAGCTGGGGGAGCCAGGGGGCGAAACGTCCGGCGGCTGATCCGGCGGTCTGGGAACCGGAGTCAGGGCAGACCGCGACCCGCAGTTCGCCATCGTGGTGACGCAGCAGCCGGAGGTGGATCTCCGCCGTGCGCGGCGGCGGGGTGTCAGCGCCGCGGGACAGGAGTCCGACCAGGTCGTCGTCCAGTACGACTTCATGTCGTCCTTGAGCGGTGGCCTCGGACAGCAGACGGGCGAGGACTGCCGCGCGACGGGGGTCGAGGCCGCTCTGACTGGGGGTGAGTTCGCTGTCGGCAGGCGGGCCGATGCCGGTGACCGGGTCGATGACCTCCAGCAAGGGCACCATGCGGTAGAGACCAAAGGCGCGGACGAAACGCTGGTGATAATCGTCGTCGGGGCCGGTGAGCTGGCCGATGTGCCAGAGGACGGTGGCGGCCTGGGCCGCCTGTTCGCCGATCGAGCGAGGCAGTGCGATCTCGGCGTCGGCGACGGTGTCCACGGCCAGAGGCCGTTCGACGTGGTGGATGCTGTCGGCGGTGTCCCTTGCCGCTCGTAGGAGCGCCAGTCGTTCGGCTGTCCCGGGCGGGTGGGTATCCGCGTGTGCGAGCTGGTTGCGCAGCCGGGCAAGGGGCGGCTGGAGGGCCGCTGAGGCGGGGACGCGAGTGAGCAGATGCCCGAGTGGGTCGTCTCGCAGGCCGGCCGACAGCAGGTCGGTGAGCAGGAATCCCGTGCGGATCATCTGCCGAATGGCGGATGTGGTGGTGGACCGTGCTGCGGTGGGATGGCGTACTGCGAGGTCCGCCAGCAGATCGGACGCGTGTGCGCCTTTCCGGCAGGCGTCGAGCAGCCATACCGAGACCTGAGTCGCGCGGATCGAGCTCCGCTGCACGGTGGTTCCTCCGCCGGGGGCGGGGTGTTCGGCCTCCAGACGGTCAGCGCGTCGCACCACCAGGTTGTTCGTGGTCACGGTGAGGCGTTCCAGCACCTCGTCGGCGTCCAGGAGCCGGTCCGCCACGGCGGTCAGCCATGCCGGACTGGGTGTGGTCACTGCCCTGTGCCGTAACCCCAGCCGAAGTGTGGTGTGCGTGCCGGAGAGCGCGGCCGGGGCCACCGCGGCGAACACGCCGTGCGGTGTGGTCCGGGTTCGGGACCGGATGTCGTAGGCCCGGCGGGTAGCCGCCGGCCGGGCGGAAGCGTTCCCGGCATGGCCGGCGGCGTTGTCGGCGGAGCGGCTGGCCAGGAACATGCCTTCGGCCAGCAGTCCCGCGTCGGCCGCTTCCGGTCCCGAGTGGACCGGGCGCAGAGCGATGCGGGCGGTTGCCACCGGCTGGTGGGTGAACACTCTCCTGACCACAGCGTTCCTCCTGACGAAACGCTTCGGTGGGGTGCGGCGCAGAGGTCTGTGCCGCACCCCTTGGGCGTCTCGGTGCTGCCGAGGGGGGCGCCTATACGGCGTCGCAGCCGCGCAGAGGGACGACCGGGCCGTCCGGGGCGACGCAGCCGGTGGTCGGTCCGGTGGTGGGGGACTGTCCGCAGTTGTCTCCGGTGCACGGCTCAGAGTCCGCGAGGCCGGGGTAGAGGGTGGTCAGGTCGGTGGTCTGGGGATCGAGGTCGAAGATGTCGCCCAAGGCGGGGGCGGCGCTCTGCGAAGTCATGGCGATGTGGCTCCTTGGTGGGAGTGGGTGGCGTGGTGGCCCGGTGGTCGGGTTCCGGGTGTGCGCGGCCGGGCCGGTGCGGTGGGTCAGGGCAGGGAGATGACCAGGCGGGTGTGCCGGTTGTCGATGATCTGGCCCATGGCGAGCTGGTCGACCGGGGTGCCGGCCGGGTAGGCGCGGAGGGTCGGCTCGACGGAGCCGCGGTGGCCGCCGCTGTCCCAGGCGCGGATGCGTTCGGCGAGGCGGTCGGCGAGCTGTTCGCGGTTGGGGCCGTAGGCGTGGACACCGAGTTCGAAGCCGCCGGTGGCCGGGCGGATGGTGGTGTAGGCGAGGGTGCCGCCTTCCCAGGTGGCCGCGGCGGCAATGGTCCAGCCGGACAGGCCGCGCTCCACGCCCCGGGAGCTGGCGTAGATCCGGGCACAGGGCGACAGGGTGGCCACCAGCCACAGGTCGAGCGAGGGGAGTACGCCTTCGTCGTTGCGCAGCACGACACCGGTCCACGTGGTGGTGCGGGTGGCGGAGGCGAGGGCGGCGCGCAGGGCGTCGGCGTCGGCGTGCTGATCGTCGTTGAGGCCGAGCCGCAGGTCGCCGTCGCTGAGGTCGATGGTGTGGCCGGTGTGGCGGTTATCGCCCTGCATGCCGACGAAGCCGCACCGGGTCTGCCCCCGGCTGCGCAGGTGCCCGTCTTCGCATCCGAAGGCGAAGACCTGGTGGATTCCTCGGAAGCTGAGCGGCACCACCAGCCGCCCGTGTGGGGCCAGTTGATCGGACCAGGCGGGCGGCAGGTCGGGGGCCTGGGCGGTGACCACGATGGCGTCGAAGCCTTCCGCGGGTGCCGCGGCGCCGGCGCCGTAGGTGCCGTCCGCGCATTGCACCCGCACCACCCGGTCGTAGCCGGTCTCGGCGAGAAGCCGCTGGGCGCGGTCGGTGACCTCGGGGTCGATGTCGACGCTGACCACCTCGCCGTTCTCGCCAACCAGTTCGGCCATCAGCGCGGCGTTGTAGCCGCCCGAGCCGATCTCCAGCGCGCGCATCCCGCGCCCCAGCCCGGACAGTTCCAGCATCCGGGCCTGCACCCAGGGCGCGGACACCGAGCTGACGGGGTGGCCCCGGTCGTTCAGCTTGGTGATCACCGCATCGTCGGCATAGGCCTCGTCCAGGGACGTATCCGGGAGAAAGCGGTGACGCGGCACCGCCGCGAACGCCGCGGCGACGTGGTCGTTGACGACATTTCCTTGTCCGCGCAGGTGGCGGAGCAGTTCCTGGCGCAGTGCTTCGGCGCGGGTCTCATCGACGGTGTCAGTGGTCACATCCCGGAGTGTAGTCACGCGGATACTCCTGATGAGGGCTGTGTAAACAAAGTTGAGGTCCAGATGCGGAGTTGGTCAGGCGCATGGAACGCAGACCTTCGCCCGCCGGGCAGCACGCCGAGATTGGCGGTGTAGTCGGGCTCCTCGCCCTCCCGGGCGGTGATGCAGGGGATGACGCTCGCCGGCGCCGCGGTGGTCACGCCGTGGCCCCGATGGCGGTGGTGAGCGTGATGGGCAGGTGGTCGGAGGCCGCCCGTGCTTCGGGGGTGTCGTGGGTGACGTAGGAAAGGGGTCGGAAGTCTCCGGCGGTCAGGGCGTGGTCCAGGTGCAGGGGGGTGGGCTCGTTCTTGTACCAGTAGCCCACCGTTGCCTTCCGCGGTTCGCGTACGACGGTCTGCGGGTCGGTCCAGCCGCTGTTGAGCAGTACCCGCAGGGCGCGGCGGTCGGCCGGGCCGAAGGAGCCGTCGGCGTGGACGGTGCGGTAGCGGGGGTGCATGTTGCGCGGGACGTTGGTCCAGTCGGGTTCGGGGTCCTGCTGGGCCAGGCAGTTCAGGTCTCCCAGCAGCACCGCGCGCGGCGGCTGGCCCGGGAAGGTGCCGGCGTTGTCGGTCATCCAGCGCGCTTCGCGCAGCCGGGTGTCGCCGTCGGTCCACGCCAGGTGGGTGGCCAGCACGGTGAACTCGTGGCCTTCGACGGCGAGGTGGGCGCGGGCCAGCCCGTGGTGGAAGGCGCCCCGGCCGACGTCCTGGTGCCGCAGCACCTGCACCCGTCCGGGCCGGCAGAGGATCGCCAGATGGTTGCGGCCGTCCCCGACATGGGAGGTGACAGGGGGCAGAGCCGTCATGCCCAGGGAGTCGGCCAGCTCGTGCAGCCGCCACCAGCCGCGCTCGTCCCAGTGCGTCAGCTCCTGCACGGCGAGCACGTCCAACTCGCCGCCGTTGCCGCTGCTGTCCTTGGCCTGGGCGCCGAGTCCGGCGGCGATGGTGATCTGGTTCTTGCGGCGGGTCTCCTCCCCGTCCGGGTCGATTCCGCCGTTGCCGAGGTTCCAGGAGCCGAAGCGGAGCACGGTGGTCATGCAGCCCTCGTCTTTCGTACAGGGGTTAATGGCTTGCTGGGTTGATGGGTTGGTGGTGCCGTCTCCCCCGGGCCGGGGGTGGTGGTCACCGGCCCGGGGGAGACGGGGGTGGCCCGCGTCACGGGATGCGCGGGCCGGGTGGCCGCCCCGTGCTCCCGGCGGGGCTTCGGGAACCGGGAGGGCCTGGCCTTGGCCGGGCGGGTGCCCGGTGCCGGCGGCGGGGTCAGGGCGGCGGGTCGTCCGGCGCGGACACCTGGGCGGCCTCATCCGGCGTGACCGGCGGCCCGTCCGGGGCGGACAGGGAGGCGCCCGGGGTGCCGGTGATGCCGGCGATGACTACACCGGCCCCGGCCAGGTTCGCGGCCAGCAGCGCGATCCCGGCGAACAGCCCGTCGGACTCCGGCAGCCGCGGCCGGCGGTGCCGCCCGCTCACCGCCCTGCCTCCTTCGCCTCGGTGACGTTCTCCGGCGCGGTCGTCCACTCCGTCCCGCCGGCGACCGGTGCCAGCCACGCCAGCAATGCACCCCTGCCGGACCGGACGGGCTCCGGGCAGACCGCCCGCAGGACGCCCCGGCGGCCGGTGGCGGCATCCACCACCACCCGGCCCAGCAGCGGATGCTCCCGGTGTCCCAGGCTCGTCTCCCGCCCCGGGTTCACTGCTCGCCCCCAGCGGTCGGCTCCAGACCAGCCGCGTCAGCCCACCACGCCGCCCCCTGGCCCGCCGGCCGCAGCAGCACCCGGGCCGGGGACGGTATGTCGCCGGTGCGTACACCCCCGCTGCCGTCCCGCACCAGCAGGACGGTGCCGGCGCGGTCCGCTTCGTTGTCGTGTGCCTGGACGCCGACGGACAGCCAGGACGGGGCACCGCAGGATGCGGGCTGATGCAGGGTCATGGTCGTTGGTCACCCCTCGTGGCCATAGGCGACTTGGTAACCAGGCGTGAACGGCGATGAACTGAGGGTCATTCAGCCTCGCGAGGAAGAAGAATGCATCAGCGACACCCCGACTGACAATGTTGGAGCCTCGAATTACCAAAAGAAGAACCTGCGTTCTATCGACTTGCGCACCTTCGAGGTGCCAAGCTGCACCACGGCCTTTATTCGTGCACCTTGGAGGTGTGAAATAGCACCATGCCGAACGTTCGAGCTGTGCCCACTCTGCGTAGGCGCCGCCTTGGTGAGGCGTTGCGCACGTACCGCGCCCAGGCCGGACTGAGCCTGGGGCGTGCAGCAGAGTTCATGGGCTGGGATGAGAGCAAGCTGTCCCGGATCGAGAACGCCAAGGCACGCATGCCACCGCCCGGTGTGACCAAGCTGCTCCGGCTCTACGGGGTGAACGACCCGGAGGTCGCCGCGGCGCTGGAGAACCTGGCCCGGGATGCCGGGAAACAGGGCTGGTGGCAGACCTACGGCGACGCCGTCGCACTCAGCTACAAGGACTACCTGACGCTGGAGACCGACGCCGAGAGCATCCAGATCAACGCACCGCTGATCCCCGGCCTGCTCCAGACAGGCGCCTACGCACGGGAGATCATCGGAGCGATGGCCCTCACCCGCACTCCCGAGGAGGTCATCGCTCTCGCCGAAGTCCGCAAGACCCGCCAGGCCATCCTCACCACCAGGGCCGGAGGCCCGCTGAAGTTCTGGGCCGTCATCCACGAGACCGCCCTGCACCAGCGCTTCGCCGCACAGCCGACCCTCATGCGCGAACAGCTCCGGCACTTGCTGGACATGTCCGACCTGCCGAACATCACCATCCAGGTGATGCCGCTCGCCGCCGGCGCGCATCCCGGAATGCTGGGCCTGTTCGAGGTCGTGCGCTTCCCCCACCCCTGGCCCACCGTGGTGCAGTTGGAGAACCTGCGCGGCGGCTACCTGGTGGAGGGCACCGAGGACGTGAAGGTCTTCGAGACCGCCTTCGAACGCGTGGTCGCCGCTGCGCTTCCCGTGGACGAATCCCGGGAGACCATCAAGAAGATCATGGAAGGGAACGGGATGTGAACGCCAAGGACGACCTGTACGCCATCGACCTGACCGGGGTCGAGTGGCACAAGTCCCCGTTCAGCAACGGAGGTGAGAACTGCGTGGAAGTGGCGCAGCTGCCCGGCGGAGCTGTGGCCCTGCGCGATTCCAAGAACCCCCACCGGGAGGCCCTGCGCTACACCGCCGAGGAATGGGCAGCCTTCCGTAAGGGCATCATCGACGGCGCACTGTAGCGAGCCCGCCGGCGGAGCGGGCAGAAACCGAGGCCGCCCTCCCCCGATCCAGCCGGGGGAGGGCGGCCTCACCCGTGCACACCTACCCGAAGCACCCCACGGATATCCGCAGCGACGCTCCACCGGCCGCGCGGCGTTCTCTCGTGGCGCCGGATCGCCACCATGAGGGGCCCGGTGACGAGCCGGGCGCTCACCTGCCACGGCCGAGCGGCGGCTCGACCGAGGCCGGTTGCACGGTCCCGCTGGGCAGGGACGGTGCTGTCATCCGGGACGCGCTTGAAAGAGAGCTGCGGGTGACGGCTGCCAGTGCGCGTCCACCGGGCTGGTGGGTGAGGCGCCACAGCAGAACCTGGGCAGGCGCGTGGGCGGTTTCGAGTTCCCGTCCCGCAGCCAGGGTGGCCAGCAACTGCTGGACGTGGTGCCCGTCGGCTTGGGCGCAGGCGAGTGCGGCGGACAGGGCGGGCCAGGCGGGGTCGGTGAGGATGCGGTCGGCCTGTGCGGGCAGCGCTCGGTGCACGGCCGGGGCGTGATGGCTGGTGGCCTCTGCAGCGGGTGCCTGGCCGGCGAGCGCGGCGAGGACCGGTCCGGTGGTGTGCTGGTAGGCGGCTTTCAGATGGTGCAGGGTCTGCCTGGCGGCAGCGGCTTGTTGCTGGTGGCGGCGGGTGCGGTGCCAGTGAACGGCGGCCGTGGCGATCAGCAGTGCGGTGGACAGCAGCAGTTCCAGTCCGGCTCCGTCACGACTGGAGCCCATCGCGGACAGGACGTCCTTGGCCGCCGCGCGGAGGGCGGCGGCTTTGTGGTGTTCGGCACGGATGGCGGAGCGGGTGGCGCGGTTGAAGGCGGATGCTGCGACGGCCAGTTCGGCGCGGGTGGGGCCGGTGGCGACCAGTGTGGCGGTGTGCAGCAGCTCGCCGAAGGCGGCCAGGTGGGCCTGGGCCGCTGGCTCGTCTTCGCCGTGCAGGACGGTGAAGGTGGTGCGCAGGGTGTGCTCGGCGCGGACCATGGGCGCGGCCCGGCGGACGGGCACGGTGCTGGTGCCCGTCGCGGTGAGGCGTTCGCGGATGCGGTGGATGGACAGGTCGGGGGCGAGCTTGGAGCCGCCGTACCAGATCGGCTCGCCCCGGGCGTTGGTGTCGCCGGGGGCGGCGAGGCTGTAGCCGATGACTTCGCCGCTGTCGGGGCCGGTGCGGGTACGCACGGCGATGCCCAGGGCGGTGAGGGTGGAGAAGAACTCCGCCTCGGTGCGGGAGGCGGCCAGCACCGTGTAGGCGTTCTCGCGCAGCCACTGCCGCGAGGTGACGCTCTTGCCCCTTCGGGCGGCCTTGGCCTGCTCGGCACTGGTCGGTGTCCTCGGCGCGGTACCGTCCCCCGGGCGCAGCCTGCGCAGGCCGAAGTCCTTCTCGATCTGCCGGCAGGCGGCCTGGGCGCGGCGTCCGTCGCCATGGTTACGCGGGCGCCGCCCGTCCAGCCGGACCGTGGTGGCCACGAGGTGGATGTGGTCCTGCGCGTGCCGCACCGCGATCCACCGGCACGCCTTCTCATCCCCCTCCGGCGCGATGCCGGTGGCATGCACGATCCGCCGCGCCACCTCCGCCCACTCCTCGTCCGACAGATGCCGGTCGCCGGGCGCGGTGCGCACGGGACAGTGCCACACGTGCCGGCGGGCCTTGGAGCGGGTGCCTTCGCGGGCGCGCAGGGTGACGTAGGCGTCCAGTCGCTCGGCCAGGTGGGCCAGGGTGGCCTCCGGGTCGCGGCCGGGATCGGGTGCGCCGTCGATGTCCCAGGCGGCGACGATGTGCGGGTCGATGTGCTCGTCGCGCCGGCCGGGACCGTAGAGGTAGCGCAGAAGCCCGGCGGTATGGGCGCCGGTGGAGATGTCAGGAACCACGCCGCACCGCCTTCGCGAGCAGGCCGTCCATCACCGCGTGGTTCCTGCGTATCGCCTCACGCAGCTCGCGCAGCACCTCATCGGCGAGCGCGGCGGTGGCTCCGGAGTTGACCGCGCGGGCGATCTGGTTGACGTTGTTGCCGATCCGCCGAAGCTGCGCGGACTGCGCCTCCACCGCCTCCACCACCGGACGCTGCGGATCATCCTCGGGACCTGCCACGGTGAGGGAGTTGCCCAGCGCCCAGGCCACGCCGAGGTTGCCCAGGCAGCCGGCCACCGACAGCCCCGCCTCCGCAGCTCGCCGGGCGATGAGGTCGTCCTCGGCCGGAGTGAAGCGCACCGTGCGGTACCTGGTACGCGGCTCGGCGGCACGCCGGCGGTTCATCTGCATCGGCAGACGCAGGTCACCCGCCCTGCGAGGCCAGGCCGGCTGTGCTGGTGAGCCGCAGGCCGGGCCGGTGGCGCCCGCGGTGCCGGAAGCGGAGGCTTCGGCACCGACGGCCCCCTGCCCCTGCTGGTCCTGCGCCCCCTGGCGCCGGCCTTCCCCCGCCACCCCTGGGGCGGGGGCAAGCGCGGACGAACCCCCCAAGGAGTGTCGACCGCCCCAGCTTGCTGCGCGCCCGGTGGACGGGACGGGCTGGTGGTCCGGCGGGGTCGGGTTGGGGGGCGTGCTGGGCATGAAGTCTCGCATTTCCGTGAGTTGTGGGCGCGGGAGTTGGGGTCCGGATCGTGTCGGCGGTGATGCGGTCTTCTCAGGGGTCCGCACATGGTCTGCGGCTGGGCCTGGAGCACGGTGTGGTCCGCTTGTGGTCCGCTGCCGGAACCGGGCGCGCTGCGTGCATTCCGTCCGGCCGTGGCCGGTGGTCCGGCGTCGGGGGTGTTGTCGGGGACCGACCGCCCGGTGTGGTCCGCGATCGGTTTCTGGTTCAGGCAGCGGGCGGACCGGTTTCCGAGTGATGAGCGGACGGGGCAGGTTGGGCCGGTCGTGGTCTGGCCGGCGGTACTGGTCCGGGGCGGTGACCTGGAGGGATTTCCGGTCAGCCGTCCCGGACCGGTGGGTGGTCAGGTGGTGGGGGTGGTCCGCAGTGCGGTCATGACCTGGGTGAGGCGGTCTTCGCTGATGCGGTGTCCGGCGGTGCGGATGGCTTGGCGGACCGTGGCGCGGGTGGGGGTTTCGTGCGCTGTGGTCAGCGGGCGGACCAGGCGGACCAGTTCGTCCAGGCTGGCGGTGGGTGGCCGGCCCACGCGTCGCCGCACCTTCTGGTGGTCCGGCCGAGCCGGTCCCTCGCTTTGCCGTTCCGGGTGGTGGTCCGCGGTCTGGTCCGCATGGTCCGCTTCCTCGTCCGGGTGGTCCGGGGCTGGGCCGGAGGCCACTGCGGTGTTGGGAGCGAGGAGCGTGTGGACGGTGCGCCGGTGCGGCCCGGCCTGGGGTTGGTGGCCGTGGCGGGTGATGAGGATGTGGAGGTGGACTGCGCCGGCGAGGGCGAGTGGGGCGAGGGTGGACAGGGTGCCGACGGTGAGGTCGTCGAGGTGGAGTCTTGTGGGTGGGGTGTGCTGGTTGAGGCGGACGGCGTGCAGGGCGTTGGACCAGATGCTGGCGGCCGTTGCCGTGCCGAAGAGGGTCCAGACGTAGAGGCGGGCGCGGAAGGCGGCGGTGCGCATCACGAGCAGGGCGCGTACGCCGTAGGCGATGAAGCCGTCGATGACCAGGGGGAAGAGGTAGGTCAGCGGGCCGCGGATGTGGATGGCGACAGCCATCTGCTGGAGGGCGTCGTAGGACAGGGCGCATCCGGCGGCGCCGAGCGCGGTGATGGCAGCGCGGTCCCAGCCGGTGGCCCGGTGCCCGGCCGGAGGTATCGCGGGCCCGGTGGTGGGGTGCACGGTGGTGGCTCCATGTGCGTGTGTTCCGGGTGCGGGGGTGGCCCGGGGGTGGTGTGGTCTCGTCCCACTCGTCCCGCCGCTGTTCAGGGCAGGTACGGGTGGGGCGGTGATGTCGGGTCGACTCGTCCCGGTCCGGTGACCCGTCCCCGCGCTGACCTGCGCGGGGACGGGTGGGACGGGTGGAGGACGGTCAGGCCCCGGCCGCGTCCGCGACGGGAGCGGGTTCCGCTGCGGCGGGTGGTGGGCAGTAGCGGGTCCAGGCGTCGAGGAACTGGGTGCGGGCGAAGCCTTTGGCCTGGGTGCCGCCGGGGAAGCGGCGGTTGGCGGAGGAGATGCCGTAGTCGCGCAGCAGCAGTTGCAGCGCTCGGGAGGTCAGGCCGTGGGGGCCGTATTCGGTCCAGGGGGCTTCGGGGTCGGCCTTGAGGAGTTCCAGCAGGCGGGTGGTGCGGATCAGGGCGGGGTCGCCCTCGGCGGTGAAGGCGCGGCGGATGTCGGCCAGGATGCGGACCTTGGTTCCGGCGTCTTCGTCCTTGTCGGCTTCCTGGGCGGTCATCACCCGGCAGGCGGTGCGGGCGCGCTGCGGCCAGGTCCCGCCGGCGAGGTCGGCCACCGCGATGAGCGGCTCCCAGGTGTCGGCGGCGCGGTCCTCCACCGGCATCTGCGGCCGCAGCCTCATGGCGCGCCGGTGCAGGGGGCGCAGCCAGGCGGTGAGGTGTTTGCGTGCGGTGTGCAGCAGGGGGGCGTCGGTGGCGAAGCGGAAGGACTCCACACTCTCGCCCTGGGCACGGCGGCGCATGCGGATGACGATGGAGCGGTCCATGATCGTGTCGGGCAGGTCGCCGATCCCGGCCAGTGCCGCCATGGCGAAGGTGGCGAACTTCACCGGGGTGTGCTCGTTGCCGACGACCCGCAGGGCGGGCCGGTTGCGCTGGTGTCCGGCGTTGAGCAGGCCGCGCAGTTCCTCGTTGCGCTCGGCCGCGCGGGGGGAGCCGAAGAGGGTGTCGACTTCATCCACCAGGAGGGTGGGCGGGTTCTTGGCGTCGATGGAGCGGAAGATGGCCGCGGGGCTGGCGTTGACGGTGATCAGCGGGTCGTGCACCGTCTCGATCAGCACTTCCAGCAGGCGGGACTTCCCGCACCGCTTGAGCGGGCCGACCACCGCCAG
>NZ_FOLM01000011.1 GCF_900112355.1 Streptomyces aidingensis | reverse complement strand
TGCCAAATATCTGGCGTTGACTTTTGGCACGCTGTTGAGTTCTCAAGGAACGGACACTGCCATCGGTATCCCTCTCGGGAATCCCTCCGGGTGTTTCTTCCGTTTCGGTGCTTCCGACGCTATCACATTCGATCTGGACCGAATGTGCCCCGGCCGGCGGGGTTTGTTGCCGAGTTTTCGCCCTCCGGCGTGTTCACCACCGTAGAGCATTCACCCGGCCCGGACAAAATCGGGGGGCGGGTCCAATTCGGCGTGCGGCAATACGCGTGCCGAAGCAGTCCCGTCCGGGGTGATCTGAGCGGTGGTGCCACACAGCGGGTGGCGAGAAGTGCGTCGGGACCCGTGGAGGTCCCCGACAGCCTGAGGAACTTTACGGGGTGCCGGGCAGCAGCGTCAAACCGGCTCCTCGGGGGCCACTCGGATGTGCCTCGGCCCGCGCCGGAATGAGTCTGGCCGGGCCATCGTTGCCGAGGGCATGAGCATGAACGCAATGGCACTGCAGACGTACGGCGGCCCGGAGGCGCTCGGACCGGTGGAACTGCCGGAACCGAAGGTGGCTCCGGGGGAGGTGCTGATCCGGGTGAAGGCCGCGGGGGTCAACCCGGTCGACTGGAAGCTGGCGGCCGGCAATCTGGATCCGCTGATGGTGACGCACTTCCCCCTGGTCCCCGGCTGGGATGTGGCCGGGGTGGTGGAACGGGTGGGCCTGGATGTGCCGGAGTTCCGGGCCGGCGACGAGGTGGTCGCCTATGTGCGCAAGGACCAGGTCGAGCACGGCACCTACGCGGAGCTGGTGTCGGCGAATGTGCGGATGGTGGCACGCAAGGCGGAGTCACTGAGCTGGGAGCAGGCGGCGGGGCTGCCGCTGGCCGGGCTCACCGCGCAGCGTTCGCTGCGGCGCGCGGGAGTTCCGGGGCCGGGGGAGCCGGCGGCAACCGTGCTGATTCATGCCGCGTCCGGCGGCGTGGGAGCGCTGGCCGCGCAGCTCGCGGTGGCCTCGGGGGCCCGGGTGATCGGTACGGCGAGCGAGCGCAACCACGAGTTTCTGCGCGGTCTGGGGGTCGAACCGGTGGTCTACGGCGAGGGGCTGGCGGAGCGGGTGCGGGCGCTGGCGCCGGACGGTGTGGACGCGGCGCTGGACTTCGCCGGCGCGGGTGCGGCCGAGGCCTCGCTGCCGCTGCTGAGGTCGGGCCCCGGGCGGCTGGTGTCCATCGTCGATCCCGGAGTGACGGAGCTGGGCGGTGAGTACGTATGGGTGCGGCCGGACGCGGAGGGCCTGGCGGAGCTGGGCCGGCTCGCGGACGCGGGGCGCCTGACGGTCCCGGTCGGCGGAACGTTCCCGCTGGCGGAGGCCGCCGAGGCGTGGCGGGTGAGCCAGGAGGGGCACGTGCGGGGCAAGCTGGTGCTGACGGTGTCCTGAGCCTGGCGGTGTCCTGAGCCTTCGGCCGGGGTGTGTGCGTCCCGTGCGCCGCCCCGCCCCGCGGTGCCCCTCGACTGTCTGTTTGTCAGGTTTTCAATGATTCTGAGCGGTTACGCTGCCTTCATTGGTTCATCCGGACGACGGCGGACAACGGCGGAGGTGCCAGGGCGTGGTGGCGTACGGGCGCAACGAGACGCCGGAGCAGCGTGCGGACCGGCGCTGGAACGAACTGCTCCAGGAGGTGCGGGTCGCCCAGACCGGCGTCCAGATCCTGCTGGCGTTTCTGCTGACGGCGGCCTTTGCGCCGCGCTTCACCGAGCTCACGCAGAACGAGGTGCGGCTGTACGTCCTGACGCTGATGCTGGGTGCGGGATCGACGGGTGCGCTGATCGCGCCGGTGGTGCTGCACCGCTTCGTGACCGGGCGGCGGCTGAAGCCCGAGACGGTGGAATGGGCGTCGAAGCTGACGATCATCGGGCTGTTCCTGCTGCTGTGCACGGTCGTCTGCGCGATGCTGCTGGTCTCGCTGTTCGTACTGGAAAGTTCGGCGGCGTACTGGGTGGTCGGCGGCGTCACGTTGTGGTTCGCGCTGTGCTGGTTCTCCCTGCCGGTCTACGCCCTGCTCCGCCACAGTCGGACGGCCGGCTCCTAGCACCCGGCGGAGGGCTCCGGCCGCGGTCGCGGCGGGGTGAGGACCCGCTCGGCCAGGGCCGTGTCGCAGTGCTCGACGACTTCGGCGAGGCGTCCGCCGGCGACCCGGAAGACGAAGCAGTAGGTCTGGTCGTACCGCTCGCCGCCCGTGGTGGTGGCCTCGGAGCGGGCCTGCACCACGACGTGGTCGCCTTCCGCCACGATGGAGTCCGCGGTGCAGCGGTAGTCGGCGAACTGTTCCATCAGGGGCCGCAGCAGTTCCGCGAGGACGGCCGACTTCGGCTCCCAGCTCCCCGACCATGTCCAGTTCCCGGGGAAGGTCCACCGGAAGTCGTCGGCCATGGCGTCGCTCATCGCGCGTGTGTTTCCCCGGGCCATCTGGGCGAAGACCTCTTCGAGCAGTTTCCTGTTCTCCTCAGCACTCATGCGGACCAGGCTAGAAACGGCTGAGGCATTCGACCAGCGAAAGTCTGGCATGCCTGATATGAGTTCTGCGCATGACTGAGTTCACCCTCCCGGGGCTGCGCGTGCTGCGTGCGGCGGCCCGGCACGGCTCGTTCTCCACCGCCGCCGAGAACCTGGGCTACACGCAGTCGGCGGTTTCGCGTCAGATCGCGCTGCTGGAAAAGGCGGTGGGCCGGGCGCTGTTCGAGCGCCATACCCGGGGCGTACGGCCGACCGAGGCGGGCCGGGTCCTGCTCCGGCACGCCGACGCCGTGCTCGGCGCACTGGATGCGGCCCGCCATGAGCTGCGGGGACTGGGCGAGCGCCGTCCCCCCGGCCGGCTGCGCGTCGGCGCCTTTTCCACCGCCCTCGCGGCTCTGGTCCCGGGGGCGATGGCCGTGCTTGCCGGGGAGGAACCGGATGCCCGGGTGATGCTGCGCGAGGGGATGAGCGGGCAACTGCTGCGCGCCGTGGCGCGGGAGCGCCTGGATCTCGCGGTGGTGAACCTGCCCGAGGGCGTGGCGGGGCCGGCGGTGCCGGCGGGGCTGGAACTGCTGCCGCTGCCGGAGGACCCGCTGCTGGTCGCGGTGGCGGCGCAGCATCCGCTGGCCGGCCGTACCGGCGTCACCGCCCGGATGCTGCGGGGCGAACGGTGGATCGCCGGAAGCTCCGATCCGGGAAAGACCCTGCTGGCCGGGTGGAGTGACGGGGTGTTCCGGCCGGAGATCGCGGTTGTGGCACGGGACTGGACGGCCAAGCTCGGTCTCGTCGCCGCCGGGCTGGGCGTGACGGTGGTTCCCGGGCTCGCCGTGCCCGCGCTGCCCCCGGCGGTCGCGGTGGTCCGGATCGACGACCCGGCCGCGGTGCGCGCCACCGCGCTGGTCCAGCGTCCCGGTGCGCCGGACGCGCAGCTGCGGGGAAGGTTCGCCGAGGCGCTGCTCGACGTCTCCGCGCGGATGTCCGCCCGGCTCCGGGACCGGCTGCGGGCGGGTTAGGGATGGTGCGCGCCGGAGATGGCCGCGGGCCGGAGATGGCGGAGGAGGCGGGCAGGGGATTCGATGGTGTCGGCCACCTCGCGGAGGAAGCCCCCGGCCGTGCCGCCGTCGCACACCCGGTGGTCGAAGGTGAGGGAGAGCTGGACCACCTGGCGCAGGGCGAGCCGGCCCTGATGTGCCCAGGGCTTCTCGGCGATGCGGCCGACGCCGAGCATGGCGGCCTCGGGGTGGTTGATGATCGGCGTGGAGCCGTCCACGCCGAAGACTCCGTAGTTGTTCAGGGTGAAGGTGCCTCCGGTGAGGTCGGCGGGGGTGAGGCGGCCGGTGCGGGCGGCTTCGGTGAGGCGGCCGATCTCGTCGTGCAGTTGCTGGAGGGTGCGGGTTCCGGCGTTGCGGACGACGGGCACCAGCAGGCCGCGGTCGGTCTGGGTGGCGAGGGACAGGTGAATGTCGGGGTGGACGACGATCTCCCGCGCCGCGGTGTCGACCGAGGCGTTGAGCCGGGGGTGGGTGGCAAGAGCCGCGATGCAGATGCGGGCCAGCAGGGCGAGCAGGGAGATCCGGGGTTCGCCCAGGGCCTGGCGCGCCGCGAGCAGTTCGGTGGCGTCGGCGTCCACCCAGCAGGTGGCGTCGGGGATTTCGGCCCGGCTGCGGGTGAGCTTGGCGGCCGCGGCGCCGGCGGTGCCGCGCAGCGGGATGCGGGTGGCGGCGGCGGGCTCGGGGCCGGGCTCGGGGCGGGTCGCCCGGTCGAGGTCGGCGCGGAGGATCAGTCCGCCGGGGCCGGAGCCGCGCAGGGTGTGCAGGTCGATACCGCGTTCCCGGGCGAGGCGGCGGACCAGCGGAGAGATCACCGCGGTCGGGCCGGCGGCGGGGGCGGGCCGGCCGGAGGTCAGGGGCACGGTGCCGGTCAGGGGCGGGGTCCGGCGGCGGCGGACGGCGGGGGCCGCGGTCGCGGCGGTGCCGTATCCGACCAGAACGTTGCCCGAGGTGCCCGAGGAGCCCGAGGAGCCGGGCGCGCCGTCGGGGACGGGGGCGGAGGCGATGGTGATCAGGGGGGTGCCGACGGGGATCTGCTGGCCCTCCTCACCGTGGCGGGAGGTGACCACGCCCGCGTAGGGGCAGGGGACTTCGACCTGGGCCTTGGCGGTCTCGACTTCCAGCACGGGCTGGTCGACCGTGACGATGTCACCGACGGCGACCAGCCAGCGGACGATTTCGGCTTCGGTGAGGCCCTCGCCGAGGTCGGGGAGGCGGAATTCGCGGACTTCAGGCATGGGGGCGGCCTTCCGTTCCCGGGATCCAGTCGGCTTCCCATTGCAGGCGGGCCACGGCGTCCAGGATGCGGTCCACGCCGGGGAGATGGTGCCCCTCCAGCATGGGCGGGGGATAGGGGATGTCGAAGCCGGTGACGCGCAGCACCGGGGCTTGCAGATAGTGGAAGCAGCCTTCGGTGACCCGGGCGGCGATCTCGGCGCCGGGGCCGGCGAAGCCGGTGGCCTCGTGGACCACGACGGCCCGGCCGGTGCGGCGGACCGAGTCGCAGACGGTGTCGTCGTCGAACGGGACGAGGGTGCGCAGGTCGATGACCTCCAGCTCCCAGCCCTCGGTGGCGCGGGCGGCCTCGGCCGCTTCCAGGCAGACCGGCAGGGAGGGGCCGTAGGTGATGAGGGTGGCGCTGGTGCCGGTGCGGGGGACGGCGGCGCGGCCGAAGGGCAGGGCGGCCGGGGGCTGGTCCAGGTCGAGCGGGGCCTTGGACCAGTAGAGCCGCTTGGGTTCCAGGAAGACGACCGGGTCGTCGGAGGCGATGGCCCGGCGCAGCAGGCCGTAGGCGTCGGCCACGGTGGCCGGGGTGACCACGTGCAGGCCGGGGGTGGCCATGTAGTAGGCCTCGGAGGAGTCGCTGTGGTGTTCCACTCCGCCGATGCCGCCGCCGTAGGGGATGCGCACGGTCAGCGGCAGCGGAAGTGCGCCGGAGGTGCGGTTGCGCATCCGGGAGACATGCGAGACGAGCTGCTCGAAGGCGGGGTAGGCGAAGGCGTCGAACTGCATCTCGACCACCGGGCGGAGTCCGTACATGGCCATGCCGACGGCGGTGCCGAGAATGCCTGCCTCGGCGAGCGGGGTGTCGGTGCAGCGCCGGTCGCCGAATTCGGCGGCCAGGCCGTCGGTGATGCGGAAGACGCCGCCGAGGGTGCCGACGTCCTCGCCGAGGATGTGCACGGCGGGGTCGGCGGCGAGGGCGTCGCGCAGGGCGCGGTTGAGGGCCTGGGCCATGGTGACCGGGCGGGTGCCGGCCGGGGCGGGCGCGTCCGGGGAGGTGCGGGAGGCCGGGGCGGCGGTCATGCGGCATCCCTCCCCGGGCCGGTGCCGCCGCCCGGGGCGGACGCGGCTTCCGCCTCGGCGGCGAGTTCCGCCCGCAGGCGGCTGTGCTGGGCGCGGAGCTGCGCGGTGGGTTCGGCGTAGACATGGTCGAAGAGGGATGCCGCGTCGGGCCGGGGATCGGCGTGCATCCGCTCGCGGAGGCCGGCGGCGAAGGACTCGGCGGCGGTACGGGCCTCGGCGACGAGTTCGTCGGTGAGTTCGCCGCGCCGGCGGAGTTCCTCCTCCAGGAGACGGAGCGGATCATGGCCGCGCCAGGCGGCGACCTCCTCCTCGTCGCGGTAGCGGGAGGCGTCGTCGGCGTTGGTATGGGCGTCGAGGCGGTAGGTGAGGGCCTCGATCAGAGCGGGGCCGCCGCCGGAGCGGGCCCGGTCCAGGGCCTCGGTCAGGACCTGGTGGACGGCGGGGGCGTCGTTGCCGTCGACCAGGCGGCCGGGCATGCCGTATCCCACCGCCTTGTGGGCGATGCTGGGCGCGGCGGTCTGCTTGGCGAGCGGGACGGAGATGGCGAAGCCGTTGTTCTGCACCAGGAACACCACCGGGGCCTGCCAGACCGCGGCGAAGTTGAGCGCCTCGTGGAAGTCCCCCTCGGAGGTGCCGCCGTCGCCGACCAGGGCCAGCGCGGCCACCTCGTCCCCGCACAGCCGGGCGGCGTGGGCCAGGCCGACGGCGTGCGGAAGCTGGGTGGCCAGCGGGGTGCACAGGGGTGCGACGCGGTGCCGGTGCGGGTCGTAGCCGCTGTGCCGGTCGCCGCGCAGCAGGCTGAGCGCCTGCACCGGATCGACGCCGCGGGCGACCACCGCCAGGGTGTCGCGGTAGCTGGGGAAGAGCCAGTCGTCCGGGCGCAGGGCCAGGGCGGCGGCGGTCTGGCACGCCTCCTGACCGGCGGAGGAGGGGTAGACGGCCAGCCGCCCCTGCCGGGTGAGTGCGGTGGCCTGCTCGTTGTAGCGGCGGCCGAGCACCAGCCGGCGGTAGAGCTCACGCCACAGGCCGGGGGTGGCGGGCTCGGCGCCGGTGCCCAGCAGCCGGTAGGGCTCGGGCTCGGGCAGCAGCGGCGCGGGGTCGGTGCGCGGCTGCCAGCCGGGGGGCGGGGCGGGGCGGTAGCCGGTGTGCTCCAGCACCGTCATGGCGGGCACCTCCTGGTCGAGGCTGCGTGCGGGTGCGGCGCCGGTGGGTGCGGCGCTCCCTACCGATTGTTCGGTTGATGACGCATTTTGGCTACGCCTGTGGATGTCCTGTGGACGGGTGGTTCCGGAGCGCCTGCCCGGCAGGCAGGATGTCCACGGAGGGGAGGGCGCAGCGCATGCCGGACGACCAGATGGCTCCGAACGGGGCCGATCGGCCGATCAGGCCGCTCGATCCCATTGACAGAACGATTGTGCGATTGCTCCAGGCGGACGGCCGGGCGTCGGTACGGGCGATAGCCGAGCAGGTGCACATCTCCCGGGCGAACGCCTACGCACGGATCAACCGGCTGGTGGAGACGGGGGTGATACGCGGCTTCGCCGCGCGGATAAACCATGAGAAGGCCGGCCAGGGGGCCTCGGCGTACATCACGCTCAAGATCGTCCAGGATTCCTGGCGCACGGTGCGGGCCAAGCTGGAACAGCTGCCGGGCGCCGCGCACATCGCCCTGGTGAGCGGCGATTTCGATGTGCTGCTGCTGGTCCACACGGCGGACAACCGGGCGCTGCGCGAGCTGGTGCTGACCCGGCTCCAGGCGATCCCGGAGGTGATCAGCACCCGCACCCTGCTGGTGTTCGAGGAGACGGATCTACTGCCGGAGCCGTAGCCCGCCGAACGCGGTGGTGACCACGGCCTCGGTGATCTCCTGGGCGGAGGCGGCGTCGCCGCGGCCCGGGCGGTACCACTCCGCAATGGAATTGATCATGCCGAACAGCAGCCGGGTGGCCAGCCGGACATCCACATCGGCGCGCAGATCGCCCTCGGACACGGCCTGTCTGAGCAGCTCGGCGACGCGGTGGTCGAACTCGCGGCGGCGTTCCAGGGCCCAGCGCTCGGTGCCGGTGTTGCCGCGCACCCGCAGCAGCAGAGTCACATAGGGCAGGCGCTCGATCAGCGTCAGGGTGGTGCGGCGGGTGACGTGCTCCAGCCGGTCGACGGCCCGGCCGTGCCGGGCGGCCGGCTCGTCCAGCACGGCGAACAGGCCGTCCAGGGCATGGCTGACGGCCCGGCGCAGCAGCTCCTCCTTGCTGCGCACATGGTGGTATATCGACGACTTGGAGATGCCCGCGGCACGGGACAGGTGCTCCATGGAGGTGCCGTCGTAGCCGCGCTCGTTGAAGACCTCCACGGCGACTTCGAGGAGGGTCTGCGGCGTGTACGGGTCGCGGTTCGCCGTTCGGGGGACCGCGTTCGCCGGGCGATTGTCTGCTGCCATGGTCATCGGGCGTCATCATTCCGGACGGGTGGAGTTTTCCACAGGGGCCGTCAGGCCCTCTTGCCCCGACCGATCGTTCGGTAGCAGTATCGATCACGTTGCCCGGTCTTTCCAGTCCGTCCGGTGCGGTCCGCTCCGGCCGCGGAGAAGGCATCGACCCGACGAGGAGACGCCCGTCCATGAACACCGCCGTGAACACCGCCGTGAACACCGCAGACGAGACCGCACAGGAGAGCGCAGCGGGCGCCGCGGGGAAGGCCCGGACAGGGGCCGGGCTGACCGCGGAGACGCTGGCGGAGCGCCACCGGCAGACGCTGGACGACGCGGTGGCGGCGGTGCGCAGCCGCGCCTACTGGTCGGCCTACCCGGAATCCCCCAAGGCGTACGGCGAGGACGGCGCGGCGCGCGGCCGGGCGGCGTTCGAGTCGCTGCGCGGCGGGCGGTTCCGGGCCCTGGCCGATCAGCCGGGCACGGACGGCTGGCCGGGCGGCGAGGAGTCGCCGTACGGCTTCGCGCTGGAGATCGGCTATCCGCATCCCGATCCGGAGGTGCTGCTGCCCGCCATGCGGGCCGCGTCGGCCGGGTGGCGGGCGGCCGGCCCGGCCGTGCGGGCGCTGGTCTGCCTGGAGATCCTGGCCCGGCTGAACGAGCGGACGATGGAGATCGCGCATGCCGTGATGCACACCACCGGTCAGGCTTTCGGCATGGCGGTGCAGGCCGGCGGGCCGCATGCCCAGGACCGCGGGCTGGAGGCGGTGGCCTGCGCCTTCGCCGAGCAGACCAGGCTGCCCGCCCGGGCCGGGTGGTCCAAGCCGCAGGGCCGGCGCGGCGCGCTGGAGCTGCACAAGGAGTTCGTGCCGGTGCCGCGCGGCATCGCGCTGCTGATCGGCTGCAACACCTTCCCCACCTGGAACGGCTATCCGGGTCTCTTCGCCTCCCTGGCCACCGGCAATCCGGTGCTGGTCAAGCCGCATCCGCGGGCGGTGCTGCCGCTGGCGCTGACCGTGGCGGCGGCCCGCGAGACCCTGGCCGAGGCGGGGTTCGACCCGAATCTGGTGGCGCTGGCGGCCGAGCTGCCCGGCGAGGGCCTGGCCAAGGAGCTGGCGCTCCGCCCCGAGGTGCGGATCATCGACTACACCGGCTCCTCGGCGTTCGGCGAGTGGCTGGAGCGGCATGCCGTGCAGGCCCGGGTGTACACCGAGAAGTCCGGGGTCAACACGGTGGTCATCGACTCCACCGGTGACTACCAGGGCATGCTGGCCAATCTGGCGTTCTCGCTCTCGCTCTACAGCGGGCAGATGTGCACCACGCCACAGAATCTGCTGATTCCGCGCGGCGGCATCACCACCGACGCGGGCCCCAAGTCCTATGAGGAGGTGGTGGCGGATCTGGCCGCGGCCATGCGGAAGCTGCTGGCGGACGACGCCCGGGCCGGCGCCCTGCTGGGGGCGGTGGTCGGTCCCGGGGTGCTGGAGCGGGTGGCGGGCGCGCCCGCGCTGGGCGAGGTGGCGCTGGCCTCACGGGCGGTGGCGCACCCGGAGTTTCCCGGCGCCACGGTGCGCACCCCGGTCCTGCTGAAGCTGGACGCGGCGGCGCCCGAGGCGGAGGAGGCGTATCACCGGGAGTGCTTCGGGCCGGTGGCGTTCGCGGTGGCGGTGGACTCCGCGGAGCACGCGGTCGCGCTGCTGCGGCGCACCATCGCCGAGCAGGGCGCGATGACGGTCGGCGGGTACACCACCTCGCCGGAGGTGGAGCGGCAGCTGGTGGAGGCGTGTCTGGCGGAGTGCGCCCATCTGTCGCTGAACCTGACCGGCGGGGTGTATGTCAACCAGACCGCGGCCTTCTCCGATCTGCACGGCTCCGGCGGCAATCCGGCCGCCAACGCCGCCTACACGGACGCCGCCTTTGTGGCGGACCGCTTCCGCTTTGTGGAGATCCGCCGCCCGGCCTGAGCGTCACCGGCCGGGCGGCCGGCCGGCCAGCCAGTGGTAGAGGGTCATGGCGGCGCTGGTGGCCAGGTTGTAGCTGGAGACGCCGGGCCGCATGGGGAGGGCGACGAGCCGGTCGGCGCGGGCCCGCAGCTCCTCCGACAGGCCCCGGCGTTCGGAGCCGAAGGCCAGCAGGGCGTCCGGAGGGAGGGCGAGGTCCCGCAGGTCGGTGCCGTCCGGGTCCAGGGCGTAGAGCGGGCCGTCGGGAAGCCGGTCCGCCGGGCGCCGGTGCACGGCGATCGCCCAGTGCAGTCCGGCGGCGGCCCGGATGACGTTCGGATGCCAGGGGTCGGCGGTGCCGGTGGTGAGCACGCCGGCCGCGCCGCAGCCCGCGGCCAGCCGGATCACCGCGCCGATGTTCCCCAGATGGCGGGGGTTGTCCAGCACCACCAGCGGGGCCGGGCGGGGGCGCCCGGGCACCGGGCGGGGCTCCGGCACGGCGAGCGCCGCCACGCCGGTGGGATGCGGACGCGGCACCAGAGTGGCGAGCACCTCCGGGGCCACCGGGGTGAGCAGGGTCTCCAGCCGCCCGGCAAGGTCCGGGGCCAGCTCCCGGGCCAGTGCGAGGGCGGCCGGTTTGTCGCCGGCCAGGGCCAGCGGTACGTCGGCACCGAACCGCAGCGCGTGCTTGAGCGCATGGAAGCCGTCCAGCAGCACGGTCTTCCCGCCCGGCTCCCCACCGGCCGGCCCGGCCAGCTCACGCCAGCGGCGCGGTGCCTCGGTCATCCGCGGTCGGCCCAGGCGGGACGCCGGTCGTCGGGCTCACCGCCGGAGCCGGAGCCCTTGCCGTCCTCGGCGGACGCCTGGGCCGGGATGCGCGGCTCGCCCTGCTGCGCGGCGGCGGGAGCGGCCTGCGGCGGCACGGGGGCCTCGGCGCCGGTGACGCCCTTGGCCGGTGCCGCTCCGGCCGCCGGCGCGGTCCCGGGTTCGGCGCCCCGGCGGCCGAGCAGGCGCCGCACCGGGGAGCCGGCCTGCCGGCCCAGCCACACCAGGAAGACGGTCGGCAGGAAGACGCTGTCCATGGCGATCATGGCCAGCGAGAAGAACGGCAGGCCCAGCAGCAGGGCGATGCCGATGTGCTCGCCGATCATCAGAAACAGCAGGATGTTCTTGGCCTTGCGGTTCAGCAGCGCGAACGGGAAGGCGACCTGGACGAAGACGGTGCCGTAGGTGAGCACCATCACCAGCATGCCGACGTTGCCGAGCTGTTCGGTGAGGTCCGGCCAGGGCGTGAAGTAGTCCAGGTTGAGCGGGTAGTGCACGGCCGTGCCGTCCTGCCAGCGCGAGCCCTGGATCTTGTACCAGCCGGCGGCCGAGTAGATGATGCAGACCTGCACCATGATCACCAGCAGACCGGCGTTGTGGATGATGTTGGCGATCATCTCGCCGACCAGGCGCGGCTCACCGGGCGCGAAGCGGCGCACCGCCCACCATCCGCCGTAGATCAGCCACAGGCCCCAGAAGATGCCGCCCCAGCCCAGTCCGGGGAATTCCCAGAAGGACAGGATGGGGCCGTGCTCGTCGAACAGCGCCAGCGTGGTGGCGAAGCCGGTGAGCTGCGCCAGGGCCAGCACCAGGCCGCACAGCGCCCAGAGCAGCACGCCGGCCGGATCGCGGGTGGCGGGCACCCCGCGCTCGGCGGCCCGGCGGGCCCGGCGGGCGTCCAGCGACCAGACCTGGCTGCACCGGCTGAGCACCAGGTAGAGGGCCATCAGATGGACGACGTTGTCACCGCCGTCGCCCATGAAGACGCTGCGGTTCTGCAGCGACAGCACGGTGATCATGAAGAGCACCGTCATCAGGCGGGTGCGCCAGCCCAGCAGCAGCGCCACACAGACCGCGATGCCGAGGAGATAGACCAGCTCGAAGAAGGCCCGGTCGTCCGACCAGAACAGCACGGTGAAGGCATGGTTGTCGTTCAGCAGCCGCACGGCCAGGTCGTGCCCCCAGGGGCTGTCCGGGCCGTAGAGCACGTGCCGGTGGGGGAACTCGCGCAGCATGAAGGCCAGCCAGACGAAGGCGAAGCCGATGCGCACGATGGCCGTCTGGTACGGCCCGAGGGCGCGGCGGGTGATGTTGGAGACGCCGCGGGCCAGGGAACTGTCGAACTTCTCGCCGAGGCCGGCGAACGGCGAGGGCTGCCGGTTTCCGGCGGGCGCCGCGCCCTCGGCCGCCGCCTGGTCGCCCGCACCAAGGTGGCGTGCGCTGTCGCTGCTCACTGCTCGTCCTCCGCAGGCTTGTCGGGGGCCAGGGCGCCGCTGGGCCGGTCGTTGTCCCGGACCGTCCACCAGTCGAGCTCGTTGTAGGAGGCGGAGGTGTCGATGTTCTCCTCGCTCCACTGCGGGGCGTCGACGCGGCGGATGGCGGACCGCAGTTGCAGGCGCTCGACGGTGTCCACATCCATCAGCTCGCTCAGTCGGAGCAGGGCGATCCGGTGGACATAGGCCCCGGACAGCTCACCGCGCATGCCGTTGGGCCGGCCGTCGGTGTGGGAGTTGTCGAAGAAGTCCCAGGCGCGGCGGAGCATGTTCTGCGCGGTGTGGCTGGGCGCGAGATTGTGCCGGATGTGCTCGTAGTCGATGCCCGAGAGGTTGATCCACTCGGTGGTCTCCAGCTTGCCGTCCGGTGTCCGGTACTCGGCCCTGACCTCCACATCGACGTTCTGCTGCAGCGGGTTGGGCGCGAACAGCTTCCAGTTCTGTTCCAGCTCCGGATAGATGTAGTCCCGGATGGTCTGGCCGTACTCCCCGGTGACGGTGTTCTCCGGGGCCACGAAGAGGAACGCGGCGGCCAGATGCCAGCTGGTCAGGACGGTCGCCAGTCCCACGCCCACGGCTATGACCAGCCGGGAAACCGGGGACAGGGCGCTGAACCGCACCGTCTCCGGGGACTCGTCGGCCAGGGACACGGCGCCGTCCCGGCCGCTGGCGGCAGGCTCGGCCCCGTCGTCCTGGCCCCGGGGTTCTTCGGGTGGCTGCATGCTGGGACGGCTCCCCCACTCGTCTGGTGGTTGTGACGACTGCACGGTATCGCTCCGCATCCTCCTCCCGCCGCCCAGCGACAGTACCCGCCCGGGCCCTGCCTTGACACGACCCCGTCACTCACTGACCATTGGACCGAACGATCGGTCGGTAGACACGAGGAGGGTCGCCGATGGCCCCGACCCCGCCCGCCACCGCCCCCGCCGGGCCGGGACCGGCCGCGCCGCCGCAGGACGAGGCGCGGCAGGCGCTCGACCGGTTCGACCGGGCGGTGGCCGCCGAGACGCGGATCGAGCCCCGGGACTGGATGCCGGACGCCTACCGCGCCACCCTGGTCCGGCAGATCGCCCAGCATGCCCACTCCGAGATCATCGGTATGCAGCCGGAGGCCAACTGGATCACCCGTGCCCCCTCGCTGCGCCGCAAGGCCATCCTGATCGCCAAGGTGCAGGACGAGGCCGGGCACGGCCTCTACCTCTACAGCGCCGCCGAGACCCTCGGGGTGAGCCGCGAGGAACTGCTCGACCGGCTGCACAGCGGACGGCAGAAATACTCGTCGATCTTCAACTACCCCACCCTCACCTGGGCCGATGTGGGTGCCATCGGCTGGCTGGTGGACGGTGCGGCGATCACCAACCAGGTGCCGCTGTGCCGCTGCTCCTACGGGCCGTACGCCCGGGCCATGGTGCGGATCTGCAAGGAGGAATCCTTCCACCAGCGCCAGGGCTATGAACTGCTGCTCGCCCTCAGCCGCGGCACCCCGGCGCAGCACGCCATGGCCCAGGACGCGGTGAACCGCTGGTGGTGGCCGTCGCTGATGATGTTCGGCCCGCCGGACGCCGAGTCCGAGCACTCCGCCCGCTCCATGGCCTGGAACATCAAGCGCCACTCCAATGACGAGCTGCGCCAGCGGTTTGTGGACATCTGTGTCCCCCAGGCCGAGACGCTGGGCCTCACCCTGCCCGACCCGGAGCTGCGCTGGAACGAGGAGCGCGGCCACTGGGACCACGGCCCGATCGACTGGGAGGAGTTCCGCGCGGTGCTGCGCGGGCAGGGTCCCTGCAACGCCCAGCGGCTGGAGCAGCGCCGCCGGGCACACCGGGAAGGCGCCTGGGTGCGCGAGGCAGCCGCGGCGTATGCCGCCCGGCACGGTGCGGGCGGCGGTACACCGGCCGGCCCGGAAGGAAGGTAGAGCGGTATGACGGACACCGAGCCGGGCCGGGACTGGCCGCTGTGGGAGGTCTTTGTCCGGGGCCGCCGGGGGCTGTCCCACACCCATGCCGGCAGCCTGCACGCACCGGACGCCGTCATGGCGCTGCGCAATGCCCGCGATCTGTACACCCGGCGCGGCGAGGGCGTCTCGGTCTGGGTGGTCCCGGCGGCGGCGATCACCGCCTCCTCCCCCGATGAGCGGGACGCGTTCTTCGAGCCGGCCGCGGACAAGCCCTATCGCCACCCCACCTTCTACGAGATCCCGGAAGGGGTGAGGCATCTGTGAGCGCCGTCGCCGCCGCACTGCCGCTGGCCGACGATGCCCTGGTGCTCTCCCACCGGCTGGCCGAGTGGCTGGGGCACGCTCCCGAGCTGGAGGAGGAGCTGGCGCTGGCCAATATCTCGCTCGATCTGCTGGGTCAGGCCCGGGCCTGCTACGCACTGCTGGGCGACGAGGACGCGCTTGCCTACCGGCGCGAGGAGCGGGAGTTCCGCAATCTGCAACTGGTGGAGCAGCCCAATGGCGACTTCGCCCACACCATCACCCGCCAGTTGTTCTTCTCGGTCTGGCAGGAGCTGCTGTTCGGCCGCGTCACCGGGACCGGGCCGCCGGCCGCGGTGGCGGCCAAGGCCGTCAAGGAGACCGCCTACCACCGGGACCATGCCGAGCAGTGGACCCTGCGGCTGGGTGACGGCACCGAGGAGAGCCACCGCCGGACGCAGCGGGCCGTGGATGCCCTCTGGCGGTACACCGGGGAACTGTTCCAGCCGCTGGAGGGGCTGGACATCGCCATGGAGCCGCTGCGCCGGGACTGGCGGGCACGCATCGGGGACATCCTCGCCCGCGCCACCCTGACCATGCCGGAGGGGCCGGACGCCGACGCCTGGTCCGCGGGCGCCGGACGGCAGGGCGTCCACACCGAGTCCTTCGGACGGATGCTGGCCGAAATGCAGCATCTCCATCGCAGCCATCCCGGGGCGGTCTGGTGAACCGGCCACCCGGCTCCGCAGCGCGGACAAGCAGCGATGTTTCACATGAAACATCGGAGCAACCACACTCCGTAGCGGAACTGCGCCGGGCCGCCGGAGCCGTACCGGACCCGGAGCTGCCGGTGATCTCACTGGCCGAACTGGGCGTGCTGCGCGACGTGCGGCTGCTGGACGGCGGCCGGACCGCCGAGGTGGAGCTGACCCCCACCTACACCGGCTGCCCGGCCCTGGAGGCGATGGCCGAGGACATCCGCCGGGCCCTGCACACCGCCGATCCACGGCTGGCCCGGGTGTCGGTGCGGACGGTGCTCAGCCCGCCCTGGTCCACCGACGACATCACCGAGGAGGGGCGGCGCAAGCTCGCGGCGGCCGGTATCGCACCGCCCCGGCGGCCCGGTCCCGCCCGCGGGCCGGTTCCGGTGGCCCTGGCCATCCGCTGTCCGCGCTGCGGCTCCACCGACACCGAGCTGATCAGCCGCTTCTCCTCCACCGCCTGCAAGGCGCTGCGCCGCTGCCGCACCTGCCGGGAGCCCTTCGACCATGTCAAGGAGGTCTAGCCGGTGTTCCATCCGCTGCGCGTGGCCCGTATCGAGAGGACCGTCGGCCCCGGCGGGGCGGGGGACACGGTCGCCCTCACCCTGGCCGTCCCGCCGGAACTGCGGCCGGTGTTCCGGTTTCTCCCCGGCCAGCATCTGACCATCCGCCATATCACCCCGGACGGCACCGAGCTGCGGCGCAACTACTCCCTCTGCAATCCCGCGCCGCCGCCCGGGTCGGCGGAGCCCGGCCCGGCGGAACTGACCATCGGCATCCGCCGCATCGCCGAGGGCGGTTTCTCCTCCTATGCCGTCACCCGGCTCACCGAGGGCGACACCCTGGAGGTGATGCCGCCCGCCGGGCGGTTCACCCTGGTTCCCCGGCCGGGAAGGTTCGCGGCGGTCACCGGCGGCAGCGGCATCACCCCGGTGCTCTCCATGGCCGCCAGCCTGCTGGCCGCCGAGCCCACCGCCCGGTTCACCCTGCTGCGCAGCGACCGCACCGCCGCGTCCGCCATGTTCCTCACCGAGACGGCCGATCTCAAGGACCGCTACCCCGGGCGGTTCCAGCTGATCAGCGCGCTGACCCGGGAGGACCGGCAGGCCGGGCTGGCCGGCGGGCGGCTGGACGCCGGACGGCTGGCCGGTCTGCTGCCCCGGCTGCTGCCGGTGGGCGAGGTGACCGGCTGGTATCTCTGCGGTCCCCTCGGTCTGATCTCCGCCGCCCGTCAGGCGCTGGCCAAGCTGGATGTTCCGGGTGAGCGGGTGCACGCCGAGCTCTTCCACGCCGAGGACGCGCCGCTGCCGCCCGCCGCCCCGGTGCCCGGCCGGGAGTTGGCACGTGATGCCGAGGTCAGCGCCACCCTGGACGGCCGCTCCGGCAGTTTCCCGGTCCGGGACGGCGAAACCCTGCTGGACGCCGTACTGCGCGGCCGGCCGGACGCGCCCTATGCCTGCAAGGGCGGAGTGTGCGGCACCTGCCGGGCCAGGCTGCTCTCCGGCGAGGTCCATATGGACCGCAACTACGCCCTGGAACCGGCGGAACTGGACGCCGGCTATGTGCTGGCCTGCCAGTCCCATCCGCTCACCGCCGAAGTGCGGCTAGATTTCGATGCGTGAGCGGTAGCCAGCAGAGCACAGCAGAAGACCAGAGCGGCCGGCGGAGCACGGGCCGGGCGGGGATCGCCACCTCCATCTTCACCGAGATGACGGAGCTGGCCCGGCGCACCGGAGCGGTCAATCTGGGTCAGGGCGTGCCCGACCTGGACAGCCCGCCCGCCCTGCTGCGTGAGGTGGCCGAGGCCGTGCTGGCCGGGCACAACCAGTACCCGCCCGCCCATGGCCTGCCCGAGCTGCGCCAGGCCGTCGCCGCCCACCAGCAGCGCCGCTACGGCCTGGACTACGACCCGGACGGTGAGGTGCTGGTCACCACCGGCGCCACCGAGGCGCTGGCCGCCGCACTGCTGGCGCTCACCGGCCCCGGCGACGAGATCCTCACTCTCGATCCCGCCTATGACGCCTATCCGGCCGGTGCCCGGCTCAGCGGCGCCACCCTGGTCACCGTCCCGCTGGTGCCGGACGGCGACGGCTTCGCGCTGGACACCGACGCGCTGCGCGCCGCCGTCACCCCCCGCACCCGCGTGCTGGTGCTCAACAGCCCGCACAATCCCACCGGCAAGGTGCTCCGCCGGGACGAGCTGGCGGCGGTGGCCGCGCTCTGCCGCGATCACGGCCTGACCGTGGTCACCGACGAGGTCTACGAGCATCTGGTGTATGACGGCGGCAGCCATCTGCCACTGGCCGCCCTGCCCGGCATGCGGGACCGGACGGTCACCATCTCCTCGGCCGGCAAGACCTTCAATGTGACCGGCTGGAAGGTCGGCTGGATCTGCGCCCCCGCGCCGCTCCTTGCCGCGATCACCTCCGTCAAGCAGTTCCTCACCTATGCCTCCGGTACCCCCTACCAGCGGGCGCTGGCACACATGCTGGGCGCGGTGGAGCCATGGGCGCGGGAACTGCGCGGCCTGCTGCGCGGCAACCGGACGCTGCTGGGCGAGGGCCTGGCCGCCGCCGGGCTGCGTCCCTACCGGGCCGAGTCCGGATACTTCATGCAGGCCGACATCCGGCCCTGGGGGTATCGCGACGGTTTCACGTTCTGCCGGGAGCTGCCCGGACTGGCCGGGGTGGTGGCCATTCCCACCTCGGCGTTCCGCCAGGGCGCCGACCCGGCGCCCTGGCTGGTCCGGTTCTCCTTCTGCCGCCGCACCGAGGAGCTGCGCCGCGCGGTCACCAAGCTGGCCGCCGCCGCCCCGTGAAGGGCCGGGACCCGGCCGGGTCCCGCCCTCGATGCGGCCGGGCCCGGGCCGGGACCCGGCAGGGACTCAGGGGCGGACGTGGCGGAGTTTGTCGGGGTTGCGGATCACATGGATGGCGGCGATCCGGCCGTCGAAGACCTCCGCCGCCACCACGCTGTCCACCTCCCCGCCCACCGCGAACACCGCGCCGGGCCGGCCGTTGACCAGGACCGGCCGCACCTCGGCGGGGCCCAGCCGGGCGCCGACCCCCAGAATCCAGCGCGCCACCTTGTCCGGGCCCACGATCGGCCGCAGCGCCGCCTGCCGCTTGCCCCCGCCGTCCGACCACAGCACGACATCGGGGGCGAGCGAGGCCAGCATCCGGTGCAGATCGCCGCCCGCACAGGCCTCCATGAACTCCGCCGTGATCCGGCGCCGCTCCTCCGCCGAGGCGGAGAAGCGGGGGCGCCGCGCCGCCACATGGGAGGCGGCGCGGCGGGACAACTGCCGCACCGCCTGTTCACTGCGGCCCACCGTCTCGGCGATCTCCCGGTGCGGGTAGCCGAACACCTCCCGCAGGATGAACACCGCGCGCTCCAGCGGGCTCAGGCTCTCCAGCACCACCAGCATGGCCAGGGAGACGGATTCGGCCTGCTCCACCTCCTCCGCCACATCCGGCGCCCGGACCAGGGGCTCGGGCAGCCAGGGACCGACATAGCGCTCCCGCTGCGCCGCGGCCGAGCCGAGGCGGTTGAGTGCCAGATTGGTGACCGTACGGGCCAGATAGGCGCCCGGACGGTCCACCGGACGGTCCACCCCGGCCCACTTCAGCCAGGCGTCCTGCACCAAATCCTCGGCATCCGCCACGCTGCCGAGCATCCGGTAGGCGATGCCGAACAGCCGGTCCCGGTGTTCCTCGAAGACCGCGGTCCGGTCGCGGTCTCCCTGGTCCCCGCTCGTCGTCCGGCTCATCGTCCGGATGGTACGGCGGTTCACACCGGCCGCTGCGGGCCGGTTCCGGGCAACACCGGCGGAACGGCGCCGGAGTCCGGGAACCCCTGGCGGCTCAGGCCGGCCGCGGCCGTGCCGTACCGGCGACGGAAGCAGCGCCCGGCCGGCCGGACCGGCGGGGTGCGCCGCGAGGTGAGCGACATGCGGGCCATGACACTGCCTGCCTTCCTGTCCATGGGCGTCCTCGACTGCCTGGACAGAACGGCGGCCCCGGATGTGACATGGCCCCCGGGCGACGGGCCGAGCGGCTCCTCAGCCGGGCCGGTCCCCGGACGCGGACGGTCCGGCCGCCGCGGCCCCCGCGGTGGCCGCGGGCTCGTCCCGGCCCGGCTGCCGGCCTACGCTGACCGCCGCCGCCAGGGCCTGGTCGAGCAGGGGCTCGGCGGGCGACTGCACGGCCCACCGGCCGAGCACCATCTCGGCGGTGATTCCGGGGCCGAACCCGGCGATCACCCCCCGGGCCGACTCGGTGGCCCCGCCGTCCCGGAACAGCCGGTCCAGGGCGTCGAAGACCACCGAGCTGGCGATGTTGCCGCGCTCGGTCAGCGTGGTGCGGCTGTAGCGGAACATCTCCGGCTCGACCTCCAGGAAATGGCACAGGTCGTCCAGGATGCGCGGCCCGCCCGCGTGGATGATGTAGAAGTCCAGGCCGGAGGCGCTCCACTCGTGCTGTCCGGCCAGCTTGATCAGGGCCGGGGCCAGCATCTCCATGGTGGCCGGCACCCGCTTGTCCAACTGGAAGTGGAAGCCGGTGTCCCGGACCGCGTAGCTGATCCAGTCCTCGGTGTCCGGCACCAGATGTGAGCCGTTGCGCTCCAGCCGCACCCCGGTGCCGCCGCGCCCGCGCACCACCGCGCAGGACACGGCGTCACCGAACAGCCCGTTGGAGAGCAGGGAGCCGACGCCCAGATCGGTCGGCTGGTAGAGCAGCGAGCAGAACTCGCAGGAGACGATGAGCACATTGGCGTGCGGATAGGCCAGACAGAAGTCATGGGCCCGGTTGATGGCGGCACCGCCGGCCGCGCAGCCCAGCTGGGCGATGGGCAGCTGACGGGTGTCGTCCCGGAAGCCCATGGTGTTGATCAGCCAGGCCGTGAGGGAGGGCATCATGAAGCCCGTGCAGGACACATAGACGATCAGGTCGATGTCCTGCCGGTCGACTCCGGCGTTGGCCAGTGCCCGGGTGACGACGGGTGGCACCCGGGCCTTGGCCTCGGCCTCGTACACCGCGTTGCGGCGGGTGAAGCCGGGGTGGCGCAGCGTCTCGTCGATGGGCTGCACGATGTGCCGGGTGCGCACCCCGGTGTTCCTGATCAGCCGCAGCACCAGCGGGAGCTGGGGGTGTTCGGCGTGCGTGCGGCGCGCCAGTTCCAGGGTTTCCTCCTGGGTGATGACGTGTTCCGGCACGGCCACGGCCGGTCTGCAGAGTGTTGCCATGTCAATTCCGGTGTCTTCCGCTTCCGATTGCCGGGCTGCCGATTACCACGTGACGGGGAGGGTCAGCGGGAAACGCCAGATGGAGCTGGTGTTCCACTCGATCTCCCCGGGCGGCACGGCCAGCGTCAGCCCCGGATAGCGCCGGACCAGTGTGGAGACCACGGTCTGGAGCTCCATCAGGGCCAGATGGGACCCGATGCAGTGGTGGGTGCCCCAGCCGAAGGTCATGTGCAGGGGGCCCTCGCGGTCCACGTCGAGTTCGTCGGGACGCTCGTAGACCTGCTCGTCGCGGTTGGCGGCGAGATAGGAGATGTGCACGGTGTCACCGCTGCGGATGGTCACCCCGGCGAGTTCCACGTCCTCGGTGGCGATGCGCGGAATGCCGACGCCCTTGCGGAACGGGATCCAGCGCAGCAGCTCCTCGATGGCCTGGGGCACGAGGTCCGGCTCGGCCCGCAGCCGGGCCATCAGCTCCGGATGGGTGAGCAGGGTGTAGGACATGTTGCTGATCTGGTAGGTGGTCGTGTCGTGGCCGGTGATCAGCAGGATCATGGCCAGCACGGCCAGCTCGTCGTCCGCCAGCATCTCCTCGCCGATGCGGGCCACGCAGAGCCGGCTGATCAGATCCTCGCCGGGATCGCGGCGCCGGCTCTTGGTGAGATCGGCGAAGTAGGCGCGCAGATCGGCCTTGGCGCGGACCGCGGAGTCCCGGTCGCCGCGCCCCAGGGTCATCAGGGCGACGGCGTTGGCGCGCAGCTCCGGACGGTCCTCCTCCGGGATGTCCAGCAGCTCGCAGATGGTGGTCATGGGCAGATGGGCGCCGAGATCGGCGGCCAGGTCGCCGGGCCGGCCGCGTTCCTCCATGGCGTCCAGCAGGCGGTCGACGGTGCGCTGGGTGGCCGGGCGCAGGGTGTCCACCAGACGGTTGGTGAACCCCTGGGCGACCAGCCGGCGGAGCCGGTTGTACTCGGGCGGGTCCATCAGGTTGATGGCCTCGTCCTGCACGATCGGCTCCGGGGTCATCCGGGGGAAGTCGCGGCCGATGACGGCCTTGCGGCTGAACCGGCGGTCGGTGGTGATGACCTTGATGTCCTCGTAGCGGGTGGCCAGCCATGCCTCGCCGGTGCCGTACGGCATGCGGATCCGGGTAAGCGGCGCCTCGGCCATCAGCTCGCGCAGCGACGGGTCGAATTCCAGGGCGGTGACGTGGGCGAAGGAACAGGTCCTGGGTTCCGTGTCGGTACCGGACGGGCGTCCGGCAGCGGTATCCGGGACGGTTTCCGATGTCTCCAAGGGAGCACCTCCGGGCGTCGGAGGCATCGCGAAGGGCGATACCACCGTCAGGTGATAGGACGGTGCGTTACTCCCCAGCGGGGAACCCGGACATGTCTGCGCGGATGCGAATTAATCCTTTCGAGCAAAGCAGTGACGATTCTTCTTTACACAGGGCTTACCTGCGGCCAATACCTCAACTCAGGGCGAGGTCACGATGCGCAGAAGCCTTCCCGAAAGCAAATGCACAGCGTGAGTGGGCCGGACCGGCTCAGAGCACCACCGCCGGATCGGCGCTCTCGGCGGTCATCGGCAGCCCGCGGGCCTGCCAGGCCACCATCCCGCCGTCCACATTGACCGCGTCCAGCCCGCGCTGCAGCAGAGCGCCGGTGACCTGCGCGGAACGTCCGCCCACCTTGCAGATCACATGGACGGTGCGGCCCTGCGCCAGCCCGGTCAGCTCCTCGATGCGGGCGAGAAGCTCGCTCATCGGGATGTGCACCGCGGCCGGGGCGTGCCCGGCGGCCCATTCGTCCGCCTCCCGGACGTCCAGCAGCAGGGCGCCGTCCGCGATCTCGTCCACGGTCACCGTGGGCAGTTGTGCGAAAAACATGCTCCCGACCCTACCGGCCGGCCGCCGGCACCCGGCGGGAGCGGCTGTGCGGCTATCCGCCGCCGCCGGAGCCGGCGCGCTCGCGGGCCAGCGTCTCCTCCCGCTCGGCGATCTTCCGCCGCAGATCGGCGGCGATCTCGTCAAGCAGCCCGTCCGGATCGTCCTGGGCCAGCCGGAGCATCGAGCCGATGGCCCCGGCCTCCAGCTCCCGCACAAAACCGGCCAGCATCTCCTTGCGGCCGGCCAGCCACTCCAGCCGGGCCAGCAGCTCCTCGGCGCGGGCCAGCGGGGTGGCCGGCGGCGGCGGTCCGGCCGCCCACTCCTCGGTCAGTGCGCGCAGTTCTTCGGCGTCGCCCCGGGCATAGGCCTGATTGACCCGGGTGACGAACGCGGCGCGCCGCTGCTGTTCCCGCTCGTCGGTGACCAGATCCGGGTGGCAGCGCCGGATCAGCTCGCGGAACAGCTTGCGCGCCTCCTCCCCCGGACGGACCCGGGGCGGGGTGCGCACCGGCCGTTCGGTGAGCATGTCGACGGCGTCCGGGCGCATGCCGTCGCCATCCATCCAGTCGCCGAACAGGGCGGAGACGCCGGGCATGGGGGCGAGCAGCGCGCGGGCGTCGGCGGCCCGGCGCCGGTCCTCGGGGTCACCGGTGCGGGCGGCGACCGCCTCGGCGATCCGGGCGTCCAGTTCCTCCAGCCGGGAATGCAGCGGGCCGAGGCGCTCCTCGTGCAGCCGGGCGAAGTTCTCCACCTCGATGCGGAAGCTCTCGACCGCGATCTCGAACTCGATCAGGGCGCCCTCGGCGGCGCGCACGGCCTGCTCCAGCCGCTCGTGCGCAGCGTCGCCGGCACCGTCACCGGTGCTGTCGGCAGTGCTGCCTGCGGTGCTGTCGGCGGCGTCGGCCGGGGGGTCGGCGGGGCGCGGGCTGTTCTGGTCCTCCGGGGTGGTCACCCGGCCAGCGTAAGGGTCAGGACGACGGCTCGCGGAACGCCTCCGGGCAGCCGGCGGATCCACCGGCCAGAAAGCGGTCGGCCCACCGGGTCAGCTCCACCATGGCCGGCCGCAGGCCATGCCCGGACTCGGTCAGCCGGTAGGTCACCCGCAGCGGCGGTCCGGGCTCCACCTCGCGCGCCACCAGATGCAGCTCGGCGAGCTCCGTCAGCCGCTCGGACAGCATGCGCTCGCTGATTCCGGGCACCGCCCGCTTCAGCTCGGCGAAGCCGCCGGGGCCGCCCATCAGCGCGGCGATGACCAGGCCGTTCCAACGCTTGCCGAGCAGGCCGAACACCTGCCTGAGCCCGCCCTCGGGTTCCGAGCACACCCGGTCCTCACCGGGTCGCTTCCCGGCGTGATGTCCGGTCCGGTTCCCGGTCTCGTTCCCGGCCTCTTGGGGGGGCGGTGCCGGTGCCCGCGCTCCCGTCGCCGTCCTTGTCGCCGCTGCCTCGCCCATGACTCAAGGGTACCCCCCGGAAGAGATGGAGCTATAGAAAAGTTAGTAGCTGTGGTATTACTAGCTACGTACGTCCCATCAGGGACTAACCTTTCCTGGAGGAGTATCCCCATGGCCACCCTGCTGCATCTGGACACCTCCCTGAACGGCGACAACTCCGTCTCCCGCGAGGTCGCCGCCAGCTTCCGCCGCGCCTGGGAGGAGCAGCACCCGGAGGGCTCGGTGATCTACCGCGATCTCTCCGCCGAGCCCATCCCCCACCTGGACGGCGCCGCCTACTACACGGCGTTCACCCCGCCCGAGGAGCGCGACGAGGAGCAGCGCCGGATCCTGGCCCTGCGCGAGAAGCTGATCAGCGAGCTGGAATCGGCCGACGCCGTGCTGGTCGGTGCCCCGCTGTACAACTACTCACTGCCCTCGGCCCTCAAGGCATGGCTGGACCATGTGATCGTGATGGGCCGCACGGCCAGCGCCGAGCCCACCACCGTCGCGGGCAAGCCGGTGACCGTGGTCACCAGCCGGGGCGGGGCCTACGGGCCCGGCACCCCGCAGGAGGGCAAGGACTTCGCCGTGCCCTATCTGACGATGGTGCTCGGCACCGCGATGGGCATGCGGCCGGAGTTCATCGTCCCGGAGCTGACCCTGGCGCACAGCGTGCCGGCCATGGCCGGACTGATCGACAAGGCCGAGACCTCCCGGGCGGAAGCGCACCGGCGGGCCGAGGCGCGCGCCAAGGACCTGGCCGGTCTGCTGACATCCGTGGCCTGACCGGTACCCGGGGGCGGAGGAGAAGGCGGGGTGCCGTACCGCGGCCCGGTACGGCACCCCGCCCGCTGGTGCGTGCGGCCGGTCACTCGGTGGGTCCGGCCACCCGGCTGCCGCGGTCCGGCTCCTCGTGCGGCGCGGGCAGCGCCGGCCCGGCGGCGCCGCCCGCCGTCCCGCCGACGGCCGCGGCCTGGCCCGGCACCGGCACGGCGCGGCGGCCCACCGCGGTGAGCCGCCGCCGGACCCCCCGGACCAGCCTCCCGGCGCTGAAACCGGCCCCGTGGACGAACCGCATGGCCGGCCCGTACGCCGGGGCGGCCAGCAGACCGGCGAAGAACAGCCCGGGATGTGAGGACTCCATCCCGCCGTCCAGCTCCGGCGCCCGGGTGCCCGGCACGGTGCGCAGCCGGTCCCGCACCGCCGGATCAAGAATCTCCAGGCGCCGCAGGTCGGGCAGAAAGCCGGTGGCGGCGATCACCTGCCCGGTGCGCACGGTCTGCCGGGCCTTCCCGCGGGCGTCCGTGAGCTCCAGACGCAGCCGCCGGCCCTCCAGCACCGCCCGGACCACCCGGCGGTCCAGACTGACCGGGATGGTCTCCTCGAACCGCTCCCGCAGCCACCAGGCGCCGGCCGGACCGAGCGCCGACTCGAAGATCCGGGCCCGGCGGCGGCCGGGGAGCCGGCGCACCGCCCAGGGAGCCTCCGCATACAGCCAGGTGCTCCAGCCGGTGCCCAGGCCGCTGTGCGGCGCGCGCAGGGCGGCGGCGCGGGAGCGGACCAGCGGCTGCGGCGGTGTGTTCCAGCGCAGCGCCGGAGCGCGGGCCACCAGCCGGGCCCGGGCGCCGTTCTCGGCCAGCAGCACGGCCGTCTCCAGGGCCGCCTGGCCGGCCCCGAGGACCGTGACCTCCCGCCCCCGGAAGCGGCTCAGATCGCGGTGCCGGCTGCTGTGGGTGACCAGATCCTCGGGCAGGTCGCGCAGCGGCTCCGGGATCCGGATGAACGGCATCACGCCGACCGCCATGGCCACCGTGCGGGTGTAGAGCACCTCGCCGGTGCCGGTGGTCACGCGGAAGGCGCCGCCGGGCAGCGGGGTGACCGCCGAGACGGAACACTCCTCCACCCGCGGCCCGATCTCCTTGGCGAACCACAGGCCGTAGTCGGTGAAGGTGTCCAGGGGCAGCGGGTGGCCGTGCTCGGCGCGCAGCCCGCGGGGAGCGCAGAAGTCGGAGAGGGTACGGCCGCCCGAGGGATCGGAGAGATCCGAGGCCCAGGGCTCGGACTTGAGGAACATCCCCTCGGGCATGTGGTCCCGCCAGGATGCCATGGGCCTGCCGAAGACCCGCAGGTCCAGCCCGGCAGCCGCGGCGTGCGCGGCGATGGACAGCCCGTAGGGGCCGGCGCCTACCACTACAAGATCATGCATCGGGTTCAGCCGCTCACTTTCGTCGGTCAGGTCGGTCGAGGGGTCGGAAGGAGTCGGAACGGTCCGGGGGGGGTTCAGGGATCAGGATTCAGGGGTCAGGGATCAGGGATCGGAGGGACGGGACGGCCCCGGGCTCAGCCGCGGGCCCGGTCCAGGGCCTTGCCGGCCGCCCGCCGCAGCCAGCCGCCCGCCATGGCCAGCAGCGGCCGGGGATCGTCGGCCGCGAACCACGCCGTCTCCAGTTCCGCGCCGCCGCGCAGGGCGGGCAGGGCGGGCAGGGCGGGCAGCACGCGCAGGGCGGAGAGCAGCCCGTAGTTCTCCGCCACGAACACCCGGCCCGGCGCCGGGCGCGGCTCCGGCACGGCGCGGCCGGTGAGATCCAGATGCAGGGCCCGCACCACATCGGTCCCCTGCCGGTCGGTGAACAGCCGGAACTGCGCGCCCGGACGCGGATTGGCGTCCAGCAGGTGGAACGCGCCGGTGCGGGCGTCACGCCGGAAATCCAGGTCCAGAACGCCGTGGTAGCGCAGCCCGCGGGCGAGCCGGGCCGCCGCCCGGGCCACCTCCGGCTCGGCGTGCCAGCGCCCCACGGCGGTGAGCCCGGCCGACGGCGGCCAGGAGAGTTCCTTGCGTCCGGTGCCGCCCAGCAGCAGCCGCCCGTCCGCCGCGAAGCAGCCGTGGAAGAACCAGTCCTCGCCGGGCCCGGGCAGATACCGCTGGAGCAGCAGCGTGGCGCCCCCGGCCCGCGGCGTGGCGGCGTACAGGCGGCGGAGCTGTGCCATGTCACGGACGAGCGTGGTGCTGCGCAGGGCACCACCCGGCGGCAGCAGCCAGGGCCGGTCCCACTTGGCGACCAGCGGCAGGCCCAGGTCGCGGACGGCGGCCACCGCCCCGGCCACGCTGTCCGGCGCCACCGTGCGCGGATGCGGGATGCCGGCGTCCCGGCACAGCCGGGCGAGCGCCGCCTTGTCCGCCAGCGCCGCCACGGTCTCCGGCGCGGGCCCGGGCAGCAGAAAGCGCGCCCGCAGCTCTCCGGCCAGCCGGGCGGCGGTGAGCGCCGCCCGGTCGTCCATGGCGATCAGGACCGGTGGGCGGCCGATCCGCCGCGCGGCCCGTTCCAGTGCCCGGGCCACCACCGCCGCCACCGCACCGTCCCCGGCCGCCGCCTCGGTGGCGGCGGGCGGCATGGGGTGCGCCCGGTGCAGATGGCGGGAGCGGGCCAGCGGGGTGCGCGGTCCCTCGGTGAAGGCGTGCACCTCGATTCCCGCCCGGCCCAGGGAGCGGACGGCACCGAGCGAACCGTGGTGGAAGGGGTTGCGGTCCAGGCGCAGCAGCAGCGCGGGCACATCGGTGTCGAACTGCCCGGCGGCCGGCCGCACGGAGGGACGGGCCGGACCGGATACGGCGGGTGCGTCAATCGGCGGCATATTCCGGAATCCTTCACACTTCCGTGCGGCAGCGGCAATGGACTCCTCGATCGGGCTACCGGAAAGCCCTTCGGAAAGACCAGTCGTCGGATCTGCTGCTTAATGGTTACCGAGGCGGTTTCCGAAACCGCCGAAAGGGGATTGCCATGCCGCTCGGAGTCGGTGCCGCACTCGCCGCGGCATCAGCCGGGCTCGTTCTGGCCGCCGGGTCCCCGGCTCCGCAACCGTCCGCCCCGCCCGTGCCGCAGCCCTCCACCGGCCAGGAAACCGCGTCCCCGGCCGCCCCCCTCGCGCTCGCCCCGGAGGCCTTCGGCGCGTTCCTCGGTTCCGGGCCGGAGGGCATCCGGCGCATGGCCGCCTTCTCCCGCTGGCTGGACGGCATGGAGCTGAACGTCGGCCACACCTATCTCCCCGGCGATCTGTGGATCAACATCCAGGGGCGTCCGGAGTTCCTCGCCCCGTGGGCCGAGTGGCGCCGGGCCCGGCCGGAGCGGCTGTTCGTGCTCAATGTGCCGATGCTGGAGCGCAGCGAGGCGGGACTGCCCGACGGCCAGGTGCGGCGCCTGCTGCGGCAGGGCGCCGCCGGGCGCTTCGACCGGCACTTCCGGGTGCTGGCGGAACGGCTGGTGGCCCTCGGGCTGCCGGACACGGTCATCGTGCTGGGCTGGGAGATGAACGGCACCACCTACACCCACCGCTGCGCCCCCGATCCCGCGGCGTGGCGGGCGTACTGGCGGCGGATCGTGGCCGTGATGCGCGCGGTGCCGGGCCAGCGGTTCCGCTTCGATTTCACCCCGAGCCGCGGCCGGGACGCCATCCCGTGGACCAGGTGCTATCCGGGCGACGACGTGGTGGACATCATCGGCATGGATTCGTACGACCAGCCGCCCGGCGACACCTTCGACGACCATGTCAGCCAGCCGTACGGGCTCCAGGACCATGCGAATTTTGCCCGGCGGCACGGAAAACCGATGTCCTTTCCCGAATGGGGACTCTTCCACCGGGGCGACAATCCGGAATACATCAGCCGCATGCTGGAGTGGATCGCCGTACACGAGCCGCTGTACCACACCATCAGCGACTACTGCCCGCACGGCGTGTGGTGGTGCGGCGGGAATCCGGAATCCGCCGAGGTGTTCCGCCGGCTCGTCTCGCCGGCCCGGCCCCCGGCACCGCCGTCCCCGTCGGCCCAGCCCCCGCGCGGCCCCCGGGTGGACCGGTGACGGCGACGGTGACGGTGACGGCGACGGTCACGGTGTCCGCCGGCGCCGGCCGAGCAGCAGCGGGAAGGTGCCGAGCAGGGTTCCGGCGGTGAGCGCGGTGGCGACGCACACCAGGGGAGCGGGCGTGACCGGAGCGGCCGGAGCGGCGGCGGGCAGCAGCAGCGACAGACGGGCGCCGGTGGCGTCGGCGGCCTGTTCGCCGTGCCGGATCAGGGCGCCGGCCAGGGCGTCGGCGGCGGTGACGGCGAGGGCCGGGCGGCCGGCGGTGGCGGTGATCTCCACCACCGGCGCGTCCGGGGAGGTGGCGGCGCGCAGCTCGGCGTCCCGGACGGGGGCGCCGGCGTCGGCCAGCACCGCCGGATCGGTGGCCAGCCTGCCGTAGAGCTGGGCCCAGCCCACCGCGGCCATCACCGCCGGATCGCCGCCCTCGGCCGACCGGACCGGCTCGACGACGACCTGGCTGGTGGCCGCGTAGCGGGGCGGGGTCAGCACGGCCCAGGCGCCGCCGAGCAGCAGGCCGAGCAGCGCCCCGGCCGCCACCGGCCACCAGCCGGGCAGCCCGGCCGCCCAGCGGCGGAGCGGCGGCAGCAGGCCGGACGGACGGCCGGACGGCCGGGCGGCGCCGGATGCGGGGGCAGCGTCCGCTCCGGTGACCGGGACAAGTTCGGCGGACGGCGCGGACGGCGCGGACGGCGCGGTCATCGTGGCCCGCCTCCCGCCCGCTGCGCCGGTTCCGGAGTCCGGGGTGGCTCGGGGCCCGGCGAGGGGAACACGAAAGGGGGCGGGAAAGCCGAGGCCAGCAGCATGGACGGCGGCCGGGGCGCGGCGACGGCGGTGTGCAGACGGCCGTAGAGCGCCATCAGCCGGTCGGCGGCGGCGGCCACGCCGTAGCGGTGCACCGCCGCCGGCACCGGGTACCGCCGCGGACCCGCCGCCGCCTCCCGCCGCACGGCGGCGGCCAGCGCCTCCGGATCAGGGTCGATCCGCCGCGCGCCGGGCGCCTCGCCGGGCGGCAGGTCCTGCACCGCCGGGCAGGCCGCATAGTACGCCGGAAGCCCGGCGGCCAGCGCCTCCAGCACCGCCACCCCGAAGGTCTCCTCCGGGGAGCAGGACACGAACACGTCCGCCGCGGACAGCAGCCCGGCGACACCCGGCCCGTCGCACTCCCCCACCAGCCGGACCCGGTCGGCCACCCCCAGCCCGGCGGCCAGCCGCCGCAGCGGCTCCGCCTCCGGCCCCTCCCCGGCCAGCACCACCCGGGCCTGCGGCACCCGGGCCGCCGCCCGGACCAGCAGATCGAACCGTTTGCCCGGCACCAGCCGCCCGACCCCGGCCAGCACCAGGGCGTCCGGGTCCAGCCCGAGGCGGGCCCGCACCACCCGGCGGGCCGCCGGGGCGAACCGGAAGCGTGCCGGGTCGATGGCGTTCGGAATCACCTCGATCCGCTCCGCCGGGACGCCCCAGCGGTCCAGCCGCCCGGCCACCGTCGGCGAGACCGCCACGGTCAGCGCGCCCAGCTTCTCGGTGGCCCGGTAGAGCGCGCGGGTGGTGCGCCGCAGCGGCCGTCCCTCGATGCCGTGCTCGCCCAGCGAGTGCTCGGTGGCCACCACGGCCCGTACCCCGGCGAGCCGGGCGGCCGGCCTGCCGTACACACAGGCCCGGTACAGGTGGGTGTGCACGATGTCGTAGCGCCCGCGCCGGATCGTCCGGACCAGCCGGGGCAGGGCCCGCAGATCCCGGTTGCCGCGCATGCCCAGATCGGTGACGGGGACGCCGTCCGCGCGCAGCGCCTCGGCCACCGGGCCGGGGTTGCTCAGGGTCACCACCTCGCAGCGCGCGGGCAGCCGGCGCAGCAGCGTCTGCAACTGCCGCTCCGCGCCGCCGACGCCAAGCCCGGTGATGATGTGCAGCACCTTCACCGGCCGCCCCCTTCCGAAGGGGCCGACGGCGCGGCGGCCGGGTCGCAGGGCACCGGACGGCGGCGTACCGGGTGCAGCAGTCGCTTGACGTGCAGCCTGGGCCCGGTGTCCGATTCCCCGATGTGCACCCGGGGAAGGGCCAGCGGGCCGGTGAGCGGCCCGGCGTCGATCGCGCAGCCGTAGCCGTAGCCGGCCTGCTGCACGGCCGTCAGCACGGCCGGGCTGACCGCGCCGTACGGGTAGCAGAATCCGTCGGGCGCCCGGCCGGTGAGCCGGTGCAGCATGTCCCGGCTGCGGGCGGTCTCGTAGTGCAGATCGTCCGGGCCGGCCCGGGTGAGGTCGATATGACGCATGCCGTGCGAGCCGATCTCCATCCCGGCCTCGGCGGCGGCCCGGATGCCGTCGGCGGTGAGCAGCCGTCTGCGCGGGCCCTCCGGGTCCCAGGCGTTGTCCCCGCCGAGCAGTCCGGGGAGTACGAAGACGGTGGCGGTGCAGCCGTGCCGGTGCAGCAGCGGGACCGCGGTGTCCAGGAAGTCGGTGTAGCCGTCGTCGAAGGTGAGCCCGACCAGCCCGGCCGCCCGGCCGGCGGCGCGGGCGCGCAGCAGTTCGGCCACGCATACGCCGCGCAGGCCGCGGGCGCGCAGCCAGGCGAGCTGGCGGTCCAGCCGGCGCGGCGAGACGGTGATGCGGTAGGGGTCGCGGGACGGGTCGGCCACCGAGTGGTACATCCACACCCACAACGGGGAGCGGTCGCCGTGCCCGGCCTGCCGGCGCGGCCCGGGCAGATGACCCGGGCCGGCGGCGACGGCCGGATCCGCGGGATCGGCCGGCACGGCCGGCACGGCCGGCAGCACGCTGGCCGCGGAGGCACCGGGGACGGCCGGGGTGGTCGGCGCCCGCAGAGCGGGGGAGACGGGGCGGACGGGGCGGACGGGGCGGAGGGGGCGGAGGGGGAAGGGCTGCGGGGGGTCGGGAGTCATCGGCCCTGCTTTCGTTTCCGGTTCCGGGTGCCGCGACGCACTGCCCGGCGCGCGGCGGTCAACAGGACATCCGTCTCCGGCACCCGCGCGGCCCGCGCCGCGGCGACGAAGACGGCGGGTACCAGCACCGCCCCCAGCCCGGCCGCGAGGGCCGGGGCCGCCACCGCCCCCGCGACGCCCCAGCCCGCCACGCCGGCCGCGGCGGTGGCCGGCAGCAGCCTGCCGAGCGTGCCCAGCACCCGGGCCGGCCGCAGCGGGAGCATGCGGCGCCGCAGCCCGTGCAGCAGCAGTCCGGCGGTGACGGTGATGCCGACGGCGTTGGCGGCGGCCATGCCGGGGGCGCCCCAGGCGGGCACCGCGGGCACGCCGGCCGCCACGGTGATCAGCAGCCCCGCGGACATGGCGGCGAGCGGGTACCAGGTGGGGCGGGCGGCGGCGAAGAACGGGCGCACCAGCGTGCCGACCAGGGTGTGGCCGAGCAGGCCGAGCGCATAGACCCGCATCACCGCGGCGGTGGCGGCGGTGGCGTGGGCGTCGAAGGCGCCGCGCTGGAAGAGGAGTTCGACGATCTGCGGGGCGAACGCGGCGACATAGGCGGCTCCGGCCAGGACCAGGGCGGCGGCGAGGGTCAGATCCCGCTCCACGCGGCGGGCGGCGGCGCGAGTGTCGCCCTCGGCGATCGCCCGGGCCACCAGGGGGAGGGTGACCGTGCAGATCATCAGGGACAGCGTCATGGGGAGCTGCGCGACCTTCTGCGCGTAATTGAGGTGCGAGATGGCGCCGGGCGGGAGGGCGGAGGCGAGGAATCGTTCCACCAGCACCTGCGCCTGACGGCTGAGCGCGAACAGCGCCACCGGCGCCACCAGCCCGGCACCCAGCACCAGCCGCGATCCGGCCGCGGACCGCACGGCCGGGGTGGCGCAGCCGTCCGGCGCGGCGGGGAGCGGCGGACCGGCGGCGACTCCGGCCGTCACCCCGCCCGTCATCCCGGCCCTCCCCGCGGTCCTGCCCAGGTCCGCGGCGCGTACCGGGGGCGAAGCGCCCGCCGCCCGCGTCCTCGCGGCCGACCGGAGCGCGATGTCGGCCGCCGGTTCCCCCGCCCTCGCCGCGGGCCGCACGAGCACCGGAAGACGCCGGAGGAAGAAGGGAAGTTGCAGCAGCACCATCAGCGCACTGCCCACGGCCACACCGGCCGCCGCCCCGCGCACCCCCCACGCGGCGTGCAGGGCCAGTGCGGTGCCGACGATGCCCGCGTTGTAGACCACGTAGATCGCGGCGGGCGGGGCGAAGCACCGGTGCGCGCGCAGCACGGCGCTCAGGTAGCCGGAGATGCCGAAGGTGAAAGCGGTCAGCGCGGTCAGCCGGGTGCAGTCCGCGGCCAGCCCGGGATCGGCGATGCCCGGCGCCAGCAGCCGCACCACCAGCGGTGCGCCCAGGGCCAGCAGCCCGGCCAGGGCGGTCAGTACCAGCAGCAGCCCGGGCAGGGTGGCGGCCAGCAGCGCCCGCACCGGATCGGCCGGGGCCCGGCCGGCCGCCTGGGCGGCACCGGCCGCCCGGCGGGCCAGCGCCACGCTGAAGGCCGGGACCAGCAGCAGCGCCATGCCGTCCTCGATCAGCAGCGTGGCGGCCACTTCGGGGAGGGTCCAGGCGACCAGAAAGGCGTCGGTGTCGCCGCCCGCGCCGTACAGGTGCGCCACCGTCTGGTCGCGCAGCAGACCGCAGAGGGCGCCGGCCGCCATCAGCGCGGCGGTGACCGTGGCCGCCCGCGCCACGCCGTCCCGTTCGCCGCCCCCGCCGGGCAGCGGACGGGGCGGGGCGAGGGGGGCAGCCGCCGGGGCGGTCACGAGAGGAATCCCGTGGAAGCGGGGGAAGTGGCGGGTGTGCCCGGCCGGGCGCCCGGTGCGGCCGCGCGGGGCGGCGGAGCGTCCTCCGCCCCTGCCCCTGCCCCTGCGCCCGCCCGGCCACGGCCCCCGGGCACCCGCTCCCCGGCACCGGCTCCGTTCCCGCTCCCGGCCGCACGCCCGGCCGCGCCCTCGGTCCCGGCAGCGGGCGCGGGCACGGCCCGCGCCCGGCCGCCCGGCAGCGCCGCCGGGGAGAAGGCCCACCAGGCGGCCAGCCCGAAGCACACCGCGGTCAGCACCGTGGTGGGACCGCCGATGTCGCCGTAGCAGAAGCCGACGAGCTGCCAGATGAGCAGTCCGGTGGCGATCAGCCCGGCCGCCGGCGCCCGGCCGCCCTCCGCCCGCCGGGCCGCCCGCAGCCGGGCCAGGCACCCGGCCAGCAGCACCGCCCAGCCGCCCAGCAGTCCGGCCGCCCCGGCCAGTCCCTGCTCGCTGAGCACCAGCAGATACATGTTGTGCGGGGAGAGCAGCGGTTCGCGCCGGAACTCCCGGCCCGCACCCGCCGTGTCGCTGCCGGAGGAGAGCGCCACCGAGGCGTGCGTGTCCCGGAACGCCGGGTACTGCCGGGGCCCGACGCCCGTCCACGGCTCGGCCCGCCACATCGACAGCGCCGCCGACCACATGGCGTAGCGATCGGTCACCGACTGGTCCGGAGTGCCGCCCGTGACCTGGCCGATGCTGGTCAGCCGGTCCGCCAGCCGGTCCCCGGCCACCGCGCCGACGCCGCTGGCCAGCAGCACCCCGCCGCACACCAGGGCCACCACGGTCCGGCGCCGCGGCCGGAGCCCGGCCAGCGCGGTCACCGTCACCGCCGCCAGCGCGGTGGCGATCCACGCCCCGCGGCTGAACGACATCGCCAGCGGCACGGCTAGCGCCGCCGCACAGCCCAGCCACACCGGCCGCCGCCACCTGGCAGCCCGGCCCCCGGCCGCCAGCCCCAGGCAGAGCGCGGCCAGCAGGCCGGCGGCGACCACCGTGGACATGCCCATCACATGCAGCGGGCCGAAGGTGCCGACCGCCCGGATGTTCTCCCCGCTGTACGAGGCCCCGGTGCCGGTGAGGTACTGCACGGCGCCCACCGCGCCCTGGGCCGCGGCCAGCGCCACCAGGGCCAGCGCCACCGCCCGCGCCTCCCGCCGGCCGCGCAGCAGCAGCGTCAGCGCCAGCGGCACCAGCACGAAGACCTGGAGGAAACGGATGCAGCCGGTGAGTCCGGCGGCCGGATCGGCGGACGCCATGGTCGCCACCGTCAGGCCCGGCAGCGGCGCCGCGAACACCGCCACGGCGGCGAGCGGCAGCCCCGGCCGCCACCGGCCGGGCCCGGGGCGGTGGCCTTCCGACGACGCCCGCGCCCCTCGCGCGCCCCCGATCAGCAGCGCGCCCGCGCACACCGCGACCAGCAGCAGCGAGGCCACGTCGGCGGCCACCACCCGCGGCGCCTCGCCCCCGATCCCCTCGCCGCCACCGCCGGCCCGGGGCAGGGCGCCGCCGTCCGGCAGCGCCAGCAGCAGCACCGTGGCGACGGCCGGCGTCACCGGCCACCACCGGGCGACGGCCGTCCCCGCCCTGGGCGCCCACCACCACACCGCCAGCAGCAGCATCAGGCCCGGCACCGGCAGCCGGTCCAGGGCCCGGTGCCCGGCCGCCCGCAGGGCCGCCCGGCACGCCGTGCGCGTCCGCATCTCAGCTCCCCCCGAGCCGGAAGCAGGCGGCGGTGGTGCGCAGCATGATCCGCACGTCCTGCCAGAGCGACCAGGTGTCGATGTAGTGGTTGTCGAAGCGCGCCCGGTCGTCGATGGAGGTGTCCCCGCGCAGGCCGCTGATCTGGGCGAGCCCGGTGAGCCCGGCCGGCATGCGAAGCCGCTGGGCGTAGCCGGGGCAGGTCTCGCCGAACCGGGCGGCGAAGTACGGCCGCTCCGGGCGCGGTCCGACCAGGCTCATGTCGCCGCGCAGCACGTTCCACAGCTGCGGCAGTTCGTCCAGCGAGGTGCGGCGCAGCAGACGGCCGACGGTGCTCATCCGGCCGTCGCCGGTGACGCTCCAGCGGGTCGCCGACTCGGTCTCGTCGGCCGGGCGCAGGGTGCGGAACTTCAGGATGACGAACGGCCGGCCGTCCTGGCCCAGCCGTTCCTGGCGGAAGATCACCCCGGGGCCGTCGGCCAGCCGGACGGCAGCCGCGCAGGCGGCCAGCAGCGGCGCGGCCAGCAGCAGGGCGAGCGCGGCCAGCGCGATGTCCAGGGCCCGCTTGGCCACCCGGGCCACGCGGCGGCGGGGCGGCGGTTCCAGGCGGCGGCAGGCGAAGCCCCAGAGATGGTCGCGGGGCCGGGCGCCCTGCCAGGAGGCGGCCGGTCCCGGCGTGCCGGCCGGTCCGGGATCGACCAGCCAGACGGTGCAGCCCCGCTCCCAGAACAGCTTGACCAGGGCGGCGTCCCGGGGGCGTTGCGGGGCCCGGGTGAAGAAGGCGTCCCGCACGGCCTCCTGGGTGAGCGCGCGAGCCACCTGGCGGGGGGTGGTGAGCAGCGGCAGCGGCGGCACGTCCGCGGCACCGGGCGCCGGGCCGGAACCGGAACCGGGGCCGGAAGCGGGGCCGGAAGCGGGGCCGGGGGCGACCAGGGCGACGGGCCGCAGCCCGTACTCGGTGTGCCGGTGCAGTGCCGCCGCGATCCGCCGCCCGGCCGGGCCGGAGCCGACCACCAGCACCGAGCCGGGACGGCGGCGGGCCAGTCGCCGGCGCCCGGCGTGCACCAGGGCACGGGCGGCGCAGGCGGCCAGGGCCTGGCCGGAGATCAGGGTGAGCAGGGTGGACCAGCCCACCGCGGAGGACGGCCGGACGGCGGCCAGCGCGGCGCCCGCCACACACCAGGCGACGGCGCTGCCGCCGAGCAGCCGGGGGAGTTCGTCGAGTGCGGCGGCGGCGGGCGCCGGGCGGTAGAGGCGGCCCGCGGCATTGAGCGAACAGGACACGGCCAGGGCGGGAAGCAGCAGCACGGCGCCGCGCCGGCCGCCGACGGCCAGCACGACGGTCAGGGCGGCGGCGCAGGCGTCGGCGGTGAACAGCAGCGCGGCCACCGTACGGGGGCGCGGGGCACCGGGCCGCCGGCCGGCCGGCGCGGGGCGCGGGGACCGGCCGCGCGGCGGGACGACGGTCGCGGCTTGCGTGGCGGGAGCGGCGGGAGCGGCGGATTCGGCAGCGGGAGCGGGAACCGGGGTCCGGGCGGCCCGGCCGATCGGCAGGGCGAACCGGCTCCGGCCGGACACGCCCGCGCTGTCCGTCGTCATCAGCTACTCCTCGTGTCAGCCCCGGCGCGGCGCGCCTTCCACCACGCCGCGCCACTCCTCTCCGCCGTCCGCCGCCCGCCGTCCGCCGCCCGCCGAGCGCCGAGCGCCGAGCGCCGAGCGGCTGTGCCCGCCTGCCCGGCGGCAGGCGGCGTCCCGGCCGGCCCGCGGAACGGCGCACCGGCCACGCCCGCCTGCGCACCGCCACGGGTTCCGGCGGCCGGCCGGACGGTTCAGCCGGTACGGGCCGGTGCGGCCGGGTGGGCGATCCGGTGGTAGAGCGCGGTGACCTCCGCCGCGGTACGGCGGACGTCATGGGCCTCGCGCACATGGCCGCGGGCCCGCGCGCCCACCGCGCGGCGCCGCGCACTGTCCCCCAGCAGCCCGGTGATGGCCCCGGCCAGTGCCGCCGGGTCCTCGGGCGCCACCAGGCAGGGCCCGGCCAGGCCGGGGGGCAGCGACTCGCGGGCGCCGTCCACATCGCTGAGCACCACCGCCCGTCCGCAGGCCATGGCCTCCAGCGGCGCCAGCGCCATGCCCTCCCAGCGGGAGGGCAGCACCACCAGATCGGCCGCCGCGTACCAGGGCCACGGGTCGTCGGCCTCCCCGGCGAAGACCACCTCCTCCGGTGCCCGGTCCTGCAGCCGCTCCCGGTCCGGCCCGTCCCCCACCAGCGCCAGACAGGCCCCCGGCACCCGCGCGGCCACCTCCGGCCAGGCGTCCAGCAGCACGTCCTGCCCCTTCTGGCGGCACAGCCGCGCCACGCACACCACCAGCCTGCTGCGCGCCGAGAGCCGCCCCTCGGGGAACGGGTGCGCGGTGCGGAGCGAGGCGCGCAGCCGGTTGCGTTCGATCGCGTCGGCGGAGCGGTGCCGGGCCAGGTCGACGCCGTTGGGCACCACCGCCCAGTCGGCCTCGATGCCGGCTTCCTCGCCGCGCCGCCGCTCGGCCTCGCTGACGCACAGCACCCGGTCGGTCCAGTGGGCCGCGGCCCGGCGTTCCCAGCGCAGCGCCCGCGCCGCGGCCCGGCCCCGGCCGGCCTCGAAGGACCAGGCGTGCGGCTGGAAGACGGTCGGCACCCGGCCGCGCACCGCCAGCCGCCCGGCCAGCCCTGCCTTGGAGCTGTGCAGATGGACCACGTCGGGCCGCAGTTCGCGGACCGCCCGGGCCACCCGGGCGGTCTCCGGGAACAGGCCGGGGCCTGGGGTGCGGCCGGCCGGCCAGGGATGCACCTCGGCGCCGGCCTGCTCGGCCCAGCCGGACAGCGGCCCGTCGGGCGGGCAGAGCAGCACCGGCCGCAGACCTTCGGCGGCCTGGACGCGGATCAGATCGGTGACCGCCCGGGCCACGCCGCCGTCGGTGGGCTGGGCCACGTGCAGCACGGTCAGCGCCTCGCCGGGGGAGGTCAGGCGCAGCCGGGGCGGCCGTTCGATCTCGCCCTCCCACACCGCGGGAACGCGCAGACTGAGGGTGGGCACCACCTGGAGCGGCCGGGGGCCGGGGGCGGCCGGGGCGGCGGGCCGGGGAATGGCCGGGTCGGCGCGGACCGGCCCGGCATCCGTGCCGGCGGGCCCGGGGATCGCGGGCACCGCGGTGACCGGCTCGGGCGCGGGCGGGGCCGCGGGAGTGAGGGGAAGGTTGCTGGGTTGCGTCATGGCACGCGCTCCGGTGACGGGTTTCAGGCGGTCACGTCGGCCTGGACGAAGACGGCGCCCAGGTGGTAGTCGTCGCCACCGCCGCTGAAGCCGAAAGTGAGGCGGTGGGCGCCCCGCGTGAGCGCGGGGCCGAGATCGAGGGCTCCGGAGTCGTATCCGAGGGTGTTGCGGTGCGCCGGGTTCCGTCCGCTGCCGCCCGGCGGCGCGTCCAGGGCGTCGACGGTGGAGTTCATGACGTCGTCGGCGGGCCGGGCGTCGCCGGCCAGGCGGACGGCCGGATGCCGGTCGGCCCGGGCGGTGAGCGAGTCCCCGGTGACGCCGCGGTCGCCGTCGTAGGCGACAAAGCCGATCCGGCCGGCCGCGTCGGCGGGCAGTTCCATGTCGTCGAGGGTCAGCGAGGCGGACGCGGCGCCACCCGGATGCTCGAAGCCGTCCCAGAGGGAGAGGTCGCGCAGCGGCTCGTCGGGGTGCTCGTAGGCAACGAGCAGGGTCCAGCCGCCCCAGGTCCCGGCCGGTGAGTGGCCCATGGCGACATTGATCTGTCCGACCGTGTAGGAGCCGGGCCTGGCGTGGCGGACGATGTCGGTGACATCGGCTGAGGCGGCGAAGGCATCGTCCTGCTCGCTGTCGCGGTGGCCGATCACCGTGTCGGCGAGGACCTCTTTGTACTGGCCGCCGGGTTCGGCGAACAGCACACGGCCGTTGTCCCCGGCGGGCTTCTGTTCTCCGGCGCGCAGATTCCCGCCCCAGTAGAGCCGGGCCAGGGTGACCGTGGCGCCGGGCGGCAGGGCGAGTTCCGCGGTGCTGGAGTTGTATGTGTGGGGATCGCTGTCGGTGTCGATGTAGGCCATCTCGTACTGGCCGTTGCGCGCCGGTGCCCCGGCCTGTGCGTCGGCGCAGTCCGGGACGGGGGAGAGGGCGGGGAAGGCCAGGGGGAAGGGGCCGGCGGCGGCCGGCTCCCTACAGGTGATCACGGAGTTGGCGGTGTGGGCGATCCCGCCGTGCTGCACGGCCCGCCACCGCTGGGCGAGCGGCGCGGTCTCCACTTCTGCGGACGGAGCCGCCCCCAGCGCCGCGGCCGGCACCTGGCCGATCAGTACGGCGGCGACCAGACAGACCACGATACGGCCGATACGGCCTGGCGTTTGACGCATCTCTCCCACTCCAACCCTTTTCCAGCGGGGCGGGAAAAACTGTGACAGAACGCAAATGAGAAATCACGCGTAACGCGCTGATCTTGAACGATCAAAAGGATGCACAGATGCGCAGAACGAATCAGCCCGACCGGGCCCCATCAAAATACTCCAATGATCCGATAAACGTTTATCGGATTGCTCTACTCCGCCCAGGGCAGCGGCACCGACTCCTCGCCACCGGGAATCCGGGCCCGGCCGCCCGCCGCCATGGCGACCAGCGCCTGCGCCGGACCGCCGACCGCGGCCACCCGGCGCACCGCGTTCGCCGGAAGAATCACCGCCTGCCCGGCCATGACCCGCTCGGTCCGGTCCGCCATGACCACCTCGAACTCGCCGGACAGCGGCATCCACACCTGCTCCCGGTCGATGAGATGCACCGGCGTCGAGGCCCCGGCGTGGATCTGGAGCGCCGCGGCCATGTCGAGCGCCGCGCCCACCCGGCCGGCGCAGGCTCGTGGTGCTGACCGGCAGGGCCTCCCGCCCGCCTGCGGGTGGCCGGCGAGATCCTGCACACCCTGGAGGCCGAGCTCACCGAGCGCGGTACCGGCTTCCCGCCCGCTACCTGGGCTCTCCCGGGTAGTCCCGACCGCTGTTGGTCATGCGTTGGTCACGTGACCGGCCACCGCCCCTGCCGCCACCTGAGTTCATGTATCCCGGCTGTTGCCCGAGGTGATCTCGTCCATCAGCATCCGGAGCGTCAGTGAGTGCTTCTCCAGGGGCAACCGGTCCAGAGCGGCCCGAGCATACGCGGCTCCGCGCGCCTGGTCCCCGGCCCTGGCGAGCATCAGCCCGCGATGCATCTCCAGATGTGTGGCGAACCTCGGCAGACTCTCGGGCAACTCCCGCCGGGCGGCTTCCTGTGCCTCGATGGCGCGCTTCTCTTCCCCCAGCCGGGCCAGCAGCAGCGAAGTAAAGACATTCATGCGCCACCAGGGCACCGCGTAGTCGCTGGTTTGCTGGTAAGACCCTGCGGCGTCGAAGATGCGCCGCCCCTGCTCCAGCAGACGGAACGCCGTGCCATGGTCGCCCCGGATCGCGGCGGCGTGGGCTTTGCCCATGACGGCGTTCAGCAGGCCGAGTGACGGTCTGTCGCTGATCGCGAGCGCCTGATCCGCCAGCAGGTCCGCAACGCCGAGGGAAGCGCCCTCGTAGCCCAGGGCGATGGCCGCCCGTCCGCGGACCCACACCCTTGCCTCGACGTCGCCGGACTGGTCGGCGGCCTCGGCGGCCATCCGGTACCAGGTGACCGCCTTGGACCCGTCCGAGCCGGGAAACGTCTTCGCATAGAGCGTCATCAAACGGGCGGCCACCGACCACAGGCGTGGGGTGTCGAGCTGCTGCTGCACCACGATCAGTTCGCCCGAGACACGGCGCTGAATATCGGCTGCCCCCAGGCTCATGTACTCACTGCCGTAAGCCGCAAGCTTCGCCTCCCAGGCGTCACAGGAGGGGCCGCCCTTGAGCCGTGCGGCAAAGCCGGTGGCCAGCAGGTCGGAGGCAACCACCGGGGCTATGGCCGTAGCCGCAACATCGCTGAGGAATGTCCGTCGCTTCACTTCGCCTTCCAAGACCGCCAACGGCACGTCGAGCACAGCCGAGAGGCACCGGAGGTAGAACGGTCCCGGTTCCACCCTCCCGCGTTCCCAGCGGCTCACGTACTCCCGGGTGAGATTCGTTGCGAACGCCTCATTGAGTTCGGACGCAAGCCGTCCCTGGCTCCATCCTCGGGCTTCCCGGAGGTCTCTGATCAAGCGCCCAATGGCCATGAGCCCATAGTGCCCCCACAGCTGACCCCACCGGCCACGTTCGCGCAGGCCATACACCTTGGGTTGCCCCTATCAATGCCCCTACCTCACCAATGGGCAGCCGACCAGAGTGATTCGTGTCACCCATCGAGCACGGAGGCTTCGCGCATGGCGCCCCCACCTGATTCCACACAGCGCGCTTCGACTGGCCAGGGCAACAACGCCTTACTGCACGGGCCGTTGGCTGCGCATCCCGTACCGGACAGGGAAGCCGGGCGGTGAGCGAAACGGCGCGGCGGTCGGTTGCCGAGCCGGCCGGCGCAGATATGGCAAGCAGGGAGGACGAGCGCCCCGGAGCGTTGCCGACGCTGGAGGAACTGAACGAGCGACGCGAAGCGCTGCGTGCCCGGATCGCGGAACACCTGAGGGCTCTGAGGAGCGGGGATGCGTGAGGTTCACGGGGTACGCCGCTTCACGGTCGCGCTGGATACCGAGCCGGACGCGGAGCCGGTGACCTTCGCCATGCAATGCGTGGTCTGCGGGCAGTCGGGAAGGCCGGTTGAGCTGGCCTCTGGTGCCTCGGACGTGGAGCGGGAGGCAGCCCGCAGGCGGGCGGCGCTATGGGTGAAGCGGCACCGGGACCGTAACCGGGAGCACTTCACGTACCGGCTGGTGGAGACCTCGCCGTACCGGCTGGTGCCCGGGGACTGGCGATGACCGTGGCCCATGACGGGTACTGGTGCGAGGTCGTCGCACGCTGGCCGGAGATGGGCCGGGAATGGGTGCTGGGCGGAGACCGGGCCGGTTCACCGCGTCTGGCGCTGCGGTGGCTGCGGGGGCAGGCACGGCGGCTGTCCGATGCCCTGGATCCGATGCCCGGCGGTCCGTTCCCGGACAGCGTGCTGTACGGCGTCGATCCGCACGCACCGAATCCGGGCCGGACCTTCCGGGTCTGGATGGACGACCTCCGCTCCCAGGAGCAGCAGTTGGCGGCGTTGGTGGCTGGTCGGCACATCAGCGTCACCGCCGGTGGTCCGGACCCGGTGTGCGACCGGTGGGACGCGGATGTCCACTACTCCCTGTCGTGCCGCCCGATCACGCCCGGCTTCCTGACCGACCGGAGATCAGTGAAGCCGCGATACGCCCCGGCCTGCCAGACCCCCGCCCCTTCCGGAGAGAAACCGGACCGTTCCCCCACGGCTGCAGCCCGGCAAGGGGCGGGTCACTCACGGATGCCCAAGCAACAAACCGGGCACGCCGGAGCCCGGAAAACAGAAAAACCCCTGGTTGACAGGGGTTTTTATGAGTGCGCGAGGGGGGAGTTGAACCCCCACGCCCTTGCGGGCACTGGAACCTGAATCCAGCGCGTCTGCCTATTCCGCCACCCGCGCAAGGTGTGTGGTGATTCTCTCACACCCTCGGCGGTGCCGCTGTCCGGCTCCGTCGTGGTGCGGGAGAACCTCCCGACGACCAGAAGACTAACACGACCACAGTGGTGGGTTCATCCTCGTTCCGGACCGCTCACCGCCCCGGACACCGCGCCGGCCGGGACGCCGCCGGGCGGTTCCCGGACCGGGCGGGACGGGACACCTCCGGCATGCGGGACACTGGCTGTGGAGCCCTCACCGGAGGGCCACCGGGAGGGGCGGCAGCCAGCGGCATCCACCGGCCCCGGCACACCGGCCCCCGCCGGTCCCGTCCGGGGCCCCGGGGGACCCCGGCGTTCGGTCACAAGACATGCACAGAACGGCCCCGGACCCTCCCGGGGAACCACCTGGGATACCCGCGCGTGGATACGATCAGTAAGCACTACCGCAAGCACGACCGAGGCGGCCGGCCCCAGGGGGCGCCGAGGGGAGGAGCGCGCGGAAAACCGCGCATCACAACGGGCGGACACCGGGAACGCTGGGAAGAGGAGGTGCACCATGGGAGTACTGAAGCGCTTTGAGCAGCGTCTCGAAGGGCTGGTCAACGGCACCTTCGCCAAGGTGTTCAAGTCCGAGGTCCAGCCCGTGGAGATCGCCGGCGCGCTGCAGCGCGAGTGCGACAACAACGCCACCATCTGGAACCGCGAGCGCACGGTCGTCCCCAACGACTTCATCGTCGAGCTCTCCGCCGGCGACTACGACCGCCTGGCGCCCTACGCCCAGCAGCTCGGGGACGAGCTGGCCGGCATGGTCCGCGACTACGCCAAGCAGCAGCGGTACACCTTCATGGGCCAGATCACGGTGCGGCTGGAGAAGTCGCCCGGACTGGACACCGGCCTGTACCGGGTGCGCAGCCGCACCGTCGCCGCCAGTTCCGCCGCCGGCCAGGCCCCTGCCCCTGCGCCCGGCCGGCCGCCGCAGGCCCCGGCCCAGCCGGCCGGCTGGGCCGGCGGGCCCGCGCCGGTGCCCCCGCCCGCACCGCCCGCACCGCCCGGAGCGGCGCCCGCCGGGAGCTACGGCTATCCGCAGCCGTCCGCCGCCGCCCCGGCGGCCCCGGGCGCCCCCCGGTACGGCGCGCCCGGCCGGATCCGCCGCTGGGTGGAGATCAACGGCAGCCGTCACCAGATCTCCCGCCCCAGCCTGGTGCTGGGGCGCTCCACCGAGGCGGATGTGCGCATCGACGACCCCGGGGTGTCCCGCCGGCACTGCGAGATCCAGATCACCGAGCCGGTAACGATCCGGGACCTGGGATCGACGAACGGCATCGTGGTGGACGGGCTCCCCACCAAACGCGCTACGCTCCGCGACGGCTCGCGCATCATCGTGGGCTCCACCACCGTTATCTACCGGCAAGCCGAGGGGTGAATCGGGGGCAATGTCAGAGCTGACCCTGACCGTCATGCGGCTCGGCTTTCTCGCCGTGCTCTGGCTGTTCGTGATCGTCGCCGTCCAGGTCATCCGCAGCGACCTGTTCGGCACCCGGGTCACCCAGCGCGCCACCGCCCGCCGGGCCGCGGACGCCCGCGACCGGCAGCAGCAGCCGCAGCGCGGCCGGCCGCAGGCCCCGGCCCGCCCGGGCCGCCAGCGCCGCGGCGCACCCACCAAACTGGTCATCACCGAGGGCTCGCTCACCGGCACCACGGTCGCCCTCCAGGGCCAGACCATCACCCTCGGCCGGGCCCACGACTCCACCATCGTGCTCGACGACGACTACGCCTCCGGACGGCATGCACGCATCTACCCGGACCGCGACGGCCAGTGGATCATCGAGGACCTGGGCTCCACCAACGGCACCTACCTGGACCGCGCCCGGCTGACCGCTCCGGCCCCGATTCCGCCGGGCTCGGCTGTCCGGATCGGCAAGACGGTCATCGAGCTGCGGAAGTAGGGTCGGACCGACATGACGACCGGAGGGCGGGCACCGTGCGGAATTCCCGGAGTTCCCCTGAACCCATGGGCGAGGCGAGCATGACCCTGGCACTGCGATTCGCCGCCGGATCCCACACGGGTCTGATCCGCGACCACAACGAGGACTCCGGCTACGCCGGACCGCGTCTGCTGGCCGTCGCCGACGGCATGGGCGGCCAGGCGGCGGGCGAAGTGGCCAGCTCCGAGGTCATCTCCACTCTGGTCCAGCTCGACGACGACATCCCCGGCTCCGACGTGCTCACCTCCCTGGGCGCCTCGGCCCAGCACGCCAACGCCCGGCTGCGCGCCATGGTCGAGGAGGACCCCCAGCTCGACGGCATGGGCACCACCCTGACCGCCCTGCTGTGGACCGGCCAGCGGCTGGGCCTGGTGCACATCGGCGACTCCCGCGCGTATCTGCTGCGCGACGGCATGCTCACCCAGATCACCCAGGACCACACCTGGGTGCAGCGCCTGGTGGACGAGGGCCGGATCACCGAGGAGGAGGCCACCACCCATCCGCAGCGCTCGCTGCTGATGCGGGCCCTGGGCAGCGCCGACCATGTCGAGGCCGATCTGTCCATCCGCGAGGTGCGCGCCGGGGACCGCTATCTGATCTGCTCCGACGGCCTGTCCGGGGTGGTCAGCCACGAGACCCTGGAACACACCCTGGGCGGCTTCCAGCCCCCGCAGGACACCATCCGGGAGCTGATCGAGCTGGCGCTGCGCGGCGGCGGGCCGGACAACATCACCTGCATCGTGGCCGATGTGGTGGACACCGGCTACGGCGAGTACGGCGAGGGCGACACCCTGGCCACCCGGCTGCACGACAACCCGCAGATCGTCGGCGCGGTCGCCGAGGTGCAGGGGCCGCAGGTCACCGGCCAGCACCCGCTGACCCCGGCCGCCCGGGCCGCCGAGCTGCGCGCCCAGCAGCCGCCGGCTCCCCCGCCCGCGCCCGCCCCCGGGAACGACGGCGACGGTGCGGACGAGGGCGTGCTGGGCAACTTCGGCGCCTACCACGACCAGCCCTACCCGCAGCGGCGGCGGCGCCGCTGGCTGGGCCGTTCGCTGCTGATCCTGCTGGCCCTGGCCCTGCTGGGGGCCGGCGGCTACGCGGGCTACCGCTGGACGCAGAACCAGTACTACATCGGTGTGGAGGGCGACCATGTCGCCATCTACCGGGGACTGAGCCAGGATCTGGGCCCGCTCTCGCTGCGCGAGGTGCACACCAGCCACGACGAGATCGAGCTGGGCCTGCTGGCGCCCTTCAAGCAGAACGACCTCAAGAAGACCATCTCGGTGGACAGCCTGCGGCAGGCCGAGCAGAAGGTCGCCGAGCTTCGCGAGGAGGTGGCCTGCGTGCTGGCCGCCCGGCTCCAGGAGCGGCAGGAGGCCGAGCAGGGCGAGGAGGCCCCGGCCGGGGACCTCCAGCAGGAGAGCCCGCCGCAGAACGAGCAGCAGCCCGGCACCGACCAGACCGAAGAGACCGAAGAGACCGGACAGCCGGCGCAGGACGACGGAAACGGCACCGGCTCCGAGGAGCCCGCCGCCCGCGATCTGCCGGCCCTGACCAAGGAGCAGGAGGAGCTGGCGGCCGAGTGCCCGACCGCAGCCGAATGAGCGGCGCGGTCCGGGACGGGCGGCCGGAGGCGGCCATGAGCGGTATCAGTACCACCGGCAACACCACAGTGGGCACCTTCGCCCCGCCCAGCAGGCGGAACACCGAGCTCGCCATGCTGGTCTTCGCCGTGCTCGTGCCCGTGCTCGCCTACGCCAATGCCGGCCTGGCCAAGCACGACGAGCTGCCGGCCGGCATGGCCGGCTACGGCCTCGGCCTGGCCGCCATCGCCGGCGTCGCCCACCTGGTGGTGCGGCGCTGGGCGCCGTACGCCGACCCGCTGATGCTGCCGCTGGCCACCCTGCTCAACGGTCTGGGCCTGGTGCTGATCTGGCGGCTGGACCAGGAGCCCTCGGTCACCACCGACTCCCTCGGCGGGGCGCTGGCGCCCGGCCAGCTCATGTGGTCCGGCCTGGGCGTGGTGCTGTTCCTGGGCGTGCTGATCTTCCTCAAGGACCACCGCATCCTCCAGCGCTACACCTATATCTCCATGCTGGTGGCGATGGTGCTGCTGGTCTCCCCGCTGTTCTTCGGCGAGGTCAACGGCGCCCGGATCTGGGTCCGCATCCCCGGGGTGGGCACCCTGCAGCCCGGCGAGTTCGCCAAGATCGTCATCGCGGTCTTCTTCGCCGGCTATCTGATGGTCAAGCGGGACGCGCTGGCCCTGGCCAGCCGCCGCTTCCTGGGGCTGCACTGGCCGCGCGGCCGGGACCTGGGGCCGATCCTGATGGTCTGGGCGGTCTCCCTGATGATCCTGGTCTTCGAGACCGACCTGGGCATGTCCCTGCTCTTCTTCGGCGTCTTCGTGGTGATGCTCTACGTCGCCACCGAACGCACGAGCTGGATCGTCTTCGGGCTGCTGCTGTCCGCCACCGGCGCCATCGCGGTGGCCGGCATCAACGCCCATGTCGGCGAGCGGGTGGACAACTGGCTGGACCCGCTGGCCCTGGCCCCCAACGGCGGGGTGAAGGAATCCGCCCAGGTGATGTACTCCTTCGGCTCCGGCGGCATGCTCGGCACCGGCCTGGGCCAGGGCTACTCCTGGCTGATCGGCGGCATCGCCACCAAGAGCGACTACATCCTGGCCACCGTGGGCGAGGAGCTGGGCCTGGTCGGGATGATGGCCGTGCTGATGCTCTACGGGCTGCTGATCGAGCGCGGGCTGCGCACCGCGCTGGCCGCCCGTGACCCGTTCGGCAAGCTGCTCGCCATCGGGCTGACCGGCACCTTCGCCCTCCAGGTCTTCGTGGTGGCGGGCGGCGTCACCGGCCTGATCCCGCTCACCGGCATGACCATGCCGTTCCTGGCCCAGGGCGGTTCCTCGGTGATCGCCAACTGGGCCCTTATCGCACTCCTACTGCGCATCAGCGACACTGCACGACGGCCCGCGCCGAGCCCATCGAACCCCACCGACGCCGAACAGACCCAGGTGGTCCGACCGTGAACAAGCCGATGCGACGGGTGGCCGTCTTCTGCGGCCTGCTGATACTGGCCCTGCTGCTGCGCGTCAACTGGGTGCAGTTCGTGCAGGCCGAGGAACTGCAGACCGACCCCAACAACAAGCGGGTGGACATCGCCCGGTACGCCAATCCGCGCGGCGACATCATCGTCGAGGACGAGCCGATCACCGGCTCCGAGGAGACCGACGGCGCGCTGTTCAAGTACCGCCGCACCTACACCGACGGCCCGATGTGGGCCCCGGTCACCGGCTTCGCCTCCCAGGCGTTCGGCACCAGCCTGCTGGAGGGCGTCTACGACTCCATCCTGACCGGCGACGACGACCGGCTGTTCTTCAGCCGCACCATCGACATGCTCACCGGCAAGGACCGCACCGGCGGCAGTGTGGTCACCACCCTGAACGCGGACGCGCAGCGCGCCGCCTGGGAGGCGATGGGCGACAAGACCGGCGCGGTGGCCGCGATCGATCCGCGCACCGGCGCGATCCTGGCCCTGGTCTCCAAGCCGTCCTACGACCCGTCCAGCTTCGCCGGCCTGTCCAATGAGGACGGCGAGGCGTGGAACGCGCTGCAGAAGGAGAACGACCCGGACGAGCCGATGCTCAACCGGGCGCTGCGCGAGACCTACCCGCCCGGCTCCACCTTCAAGGTGGTCACCGCCGCCGCGGCCCTGGAGGACGGCTCCATCGTGGACGATGTCGACGAGGAGACCGACTACCCCGAGCCCTATCTGCTGCCGCAGACCGACGGCCAGGAGCTGGACAACCAGATCAAGGGCAAGTGCGAGGAAGCCAGCATCCGCGAGGCCCTGATGTGGTCCTGCAACACCGTCTTCGCCGGGCTCAGCGACGATCTGCGCAACGAGAAGATGATCGAGGCCGCGGAGAAGTTCGGCTTCAACGAGGAGCTGTTCGTCCCGGTCCGGGCGCTGGCCAGCGCCTATCCGGAGGCGGACCGGCCGCAGAACGCCATGGCCGGCATCGGGCAGGCGTCGGTGCAGGCCACCCCGCTGCAGATGGCCATGGTGGCGGCGGCGGTCGCCAACAACGGCACCCTGATGGAGCCGTACATGGTGGACCAGCTCGTCGCGCCGAATCTGAACGTGGTGGAGCAGCACAAGGAGAGCGAGTTCAGCCAGGCGATGTCGCCGGAGACCGCGCAGGCCCTGCAGAGCGCCATGGAGAGCGTGGTCGAGGACGGCACCGGCGGCAACGCCCGGATCGACGGGGTGCGGGTCGGCGGCAAGACCGGCACCGCCCAGCACGGCGAGGACAACTCGGGACTGCCCTACGCCTGGTTCATCTCGTACGCCATCACGGACGACGAGTCGCCGGTCGCGGTGGCGGTCGTGGTGGAGGACGGCAGCAATGAGCGCGACCAGATCTCCGGCGGCGGCCTGGCCGCCCCGATCGCCAAGGCCGTGATGGAGGCAGTGCTGCAGAGCGAGAACTGAGCGGCGACGTTCACAGACCCTGCGCATCGCCGGGGCAACCGGAGAGATGTCTCACACGTCTAACCGGTGGCCGCCCGGTGCGCACCGGGCAGACGCCGCCGCAGGGCAGGCCGCGGCCCGCCGCCGCCCCGGCCGGGGATACCGGTTGGGTATCGGCGGGGGCACCGGGGCCCGGTGGTCCTGACCGGGCCGGGTACCGTAGGCCCGGGCCACCCTGGCCCGCGCAGACCGCCCGTCCGGCCGAGGAGACCGGGACCAGCGGGACATAGGGAGAGGGCTGGAAATCATGGATGAGCCGCGTCGCCTTGGCGGGCGGTACGAGCTGGGCCAGGTGCTCGGCCGCGGCGGCATGGCCGAGGTCTATATCGCCCATGACACGCGTCTGGGCCGCACGGTGGCGGTGAAGACGCTGCGTGCCGATCTCGCCCGTGACCCCACGTTCCAGGCCCGGTTCCGCCGGGAGGCGCAGTCCGCGGCGTCCCTGAACCACCCCGCCATCGTCGCCGTCTACGACACCGGCGAGGACTACATCGACGGGGTGTCGGTCCCGTACATCGTGATGGAGTATGTGGACGGCTCCACCCTGCGCGAGCTGCTGCACACCGGGCGCAAGCTGCTGCCCGAGCGGGCCGTGGAGATGTGCATCGGCATCCTCCAGGCGCTGGAATATTCGCACCGCAACGGCATCGTGCACCGGGACATCAAGCCGGCCAATGTGATGCTCACCCGGAACGGCCAGGTCAAGGTGATGGACTTCGGCATCGCCCGGGCCATGGGCGACTCCGGCATGACCATGACCCAGACCGCCGCGGTGATCGGCACCGCCCAGTACCTCTCCCCGGAGCAGGCCAAGGGCGAGACCGTGGACCAGCGCTCGGATCTGTACTCCACCGGCTGCCTGCTCTACGAGCTGCTGGCGCTGCGACCGCCGTTCGTCGGGGACTCCCCGGTGGCGGTGGCCTATCAGCATGTCCGGGAGGAGCCGCAGCCGCCCAGCGTCTTCGACCCGGAGGTTCCGCCGCAGATCGACGCCATCGTGATGAAGGCGCTGGTCAAGGAGCCGGACTACCGCTATCAGTCGGCCGACGAGATGCGCGCGGACATCGAGGCGTTTCTGGAGGGCCGGCCGGTGGCGGCCACCGCGGCCATGGGCTCGGTGGGCTACGGCGGCTACGACGCCCCGACCCAGGCGCTGCGTCAGCAGGCCGGCGGCCCGGCCACCGCGATGATGCCGCCCGCCAACGGCGGCTACGGCGGCGACCGCTACGAGGACGACTACGACGACGGCTACGGGGGCCGCGCCGACCGCCGGCAGCCGAGGCGGAACCACACCTCGACGGTGCTGCTGGTGCTGGCCGGGATCCTGGTGCTGGTCGGCGCGATCTTCATCGGCCGGGCGCTGTTCGCGAACGAGGCGGACACCCTGCGCACGGTGCCGAACTTCGCCGGGGAGACGCTTGAGGAGGCGGAGCGGAGCGCCGAGTCCGTCCAGCTCTCGGTGCGGGAGGCCGGCAGCGAGACGTGCGACCAGCCGGAGGGCACGGTCTGCCGCAGCGAGCCGGAGTCCGGCCAGCGGGTGGAGGAGGGCACCGTCGTCGACCTCATCATGTCCGAGGGCGAGGGGCCGGTGGCGCTGCCCGACATGGTCGGCAGGACCTTCGACGAGGCCTCCACCGAGCTGCGGGAGCTGGGCTTCGAGGTCGAGAAGAAGGAAGAGGAGACCGACGCGCAGGACCCGGGCACGGTTCTGTCCATGGACCCGGCGGCCGGTACCGAGCTGGAGGCCGACTCCGGTCAGACCATCACCCTGACCGTGGCCATCGCCGAGGCCACCGTCTCCATGCCCGATGTGGTCAACAAGCACGTCGACCAGGCCAGGGCCGAGCTGGAGGCCGATCCGTACAACTTCACGGTGACCACCGAGGAAGTCGTCGACGACTCCCGGGAACCGGGCCAGGTCATCGCGCAGGAGCCGACCACGGGCAGCGATGTGAAGCCGGGCAGCGCGGTGCATCTGAAGATCGCCAAGCCCTCGCCCCAGTCGCAGGAGTTCCAGCTCCAGGACTACAGCCAGTTCCTGCCCTCGCAGGCCCAGGAGGAGCTTCAGGCGAAGGGGCTGACGGTGACCATCCAGGGCCCGGCCGGGGACGATGCCGTGGTGATCGGCACCAATCCGTCGGCCGGCTCGACGGTCAAGCCCGGCGACCAGATCATCATCTTCACCCAGCTCCGCGACACCGGCGGTAATCCGGGCGGCAACAACAACGGCGGGGGTGACGGCGGCGGCGACGGCGGCGGCGACGGCGGGGGTGACGGAGGCGGCGACGGCGGCGGCGACGGCGGCGGTGACGGCGGCGGCGACGGCGGCGGTGACGGCGGCGGCGGGAACGGCTTCATCACCGGCGGCATCGGCGACTAGCCCCTCCGCAGCACCATGAGGGCCGGGAACCCATCGGGTTCCCGGCCCTCACCATGTGGCCGTCCGGGGAAGGGGCCACAGCCGGGGGCCCACAGCCGGGGCGCCACGGCCGGGGGCCGCGGCGCCGGTTCAGCTCTGGGGCTTGTCCTCGGCGGCGGCGCGGCCCTCCATCGGGACGCCGTCCACCGCCTCGCTCTCCTCGGCGGTGCCGGAGGTCTCGGCGACCTCGGTGGGCGGCGCCGGCTCCACCAGCCAGTCGGGGTTGGTCTGCCGCTCCCACCACCGCCAGGCGGCCAGCGCGCCGCCCGAGACCAGGGTGCCCAGGCCCAGCCACTTCACCATCCGGCCGGCCCGCGCCCGGCGCTGCTTGCGCCGGGCCAGCCTGGTGATCTCCCGGGCCGTCACGCCGCCGCGGAAGGCCGCCATGGCCGCAGCCGAGCGGGCCGCCGCCTCCTCCCTGGCCGGGCCCACGGTGGCGCGGGCGTACTCGATCCGGGGACCGGTCGTCTCGCGCGCCCGGCGGGCGGCGATCCGTGCGCGCTCCGCCGCCCGGGTGGCGGCCCGGTCCATGCCCTCGGGCAGGGACTGGCGCATCTGGCCCATGCGGGGCGCGAGATGAGTGTCGTAGTTCATCCGGGCCTGGAGCGCCATCCGCTGGGCGCGCGGCTTGAGATAGGCGCCGGCCTGGTGCGCGTAGTGCGTAGCGGAGTCCCTGGCGGTCACGGCGTAGGGCCCCACCACCTGCGCCGCGCGCCACATGTTCTCTCTGGCACTGCCGGTCGCCGCGCGGACACGTCCGTTGCGGGTCACGATCGATCCTTCCGTTGGTGGCGGTCTGCCATACTCTGTCTGCTTTTATCCACTCGTACGCAAATCATGCCGCGTGGTGGGCCGTCGGGCACGCGAATCCGGGCATCCGGGGCGCGGCGTGTCGTGGCGGCATGGCAGGATCGGTGATCGTCACGGAAACGAACGAGTCGACACCAAGGCTCGCTCCACGCTCACAACGGAAGGGACGACGTGGCCGAGCAGCTCTACGCCACCCTCAACACCAATCACGGCGCCATCCGGCTCCGGCTCTTCCCGGACCACGCCCCCGCCACGGTGCGGAACTTCACCGAACTGGCCGAGGGCACCCGGGAGTGGACCAACCCCGAGACCGGCCAGAAGACCACCGCCAAGCTCTACGACGGCACCGCGTTCCACCGGGTGATCAGCGGTTTCATGATCCAGGGCGGCGATCCGCTGGGCACCGGCATGGGTGGCCCGGGCTACACCTTCAAGGACGAGATCCACCCCGACCTCGTCTTCAACCGGCCGTATCTGCTGGCGATGGCCAACGCCGGTCCCGGCACCCACACCAACGGCTCCCAGTTCTTCATCACGGTCTCCCCGACCACCTGGCTGAACGGCAAGCACACCATCTTCGGCGAGGTGGCGGACGAGGCCGGCCAGAAGGTCGTGGACGCCATCGCCGGCGTCTCCACCAACCCGCGCACCGACCGTCCGGTGCAGGACGTGGTGATCGAGTCGGTCACCGTGGAACGCACCGCCGGCTGAACCCGGCCGCGCGCCGCCCAGGGGCCCGGACACCGCCGGCCGTCCGGGGCGGGGGAACTCCCGGTCCCTCCGATCCGTAGGATCGGGGGGACTTCATATCTTCGGGTGCCGCCGGGTCTTCGCCGGAACCGTGTCGGGACCCCGTCGGCGACCGGAACGAGGAACCCATGGCGCAGCAGGACCAGCAGGGACCCCAGCCCGCGGGTCCGGCCGTCTGTTACCGGCATCCGGGCCGGGAGACGGGCATCCGCTGCACCCGCTGCGAGCGCCCGATCTGCCCCGACTGCATGATCGACGCGGCGGTGGGCTACCAGTGCCCGTCCTGTGTGCGCGGCGCGAACCGCGCGCCCCGGCCGCGCACCCTGGCGGGCGGCCGGGTGCATGCCGACCCGGTCCTGATCACCAAGATCCTGATCGGCCTCAATCTCGCCATGTTCCTGGCCGTGCTGGCCGTGGGCGACGATCTGCTCACCGAGCTGGCCATGATCGGCTGGGCGGTGACCGAGACCGAGTGGGTCGGGGTGGCCGACGGCGAGTGGTACCGGCTGATCACCGCGGCCTTCCTGCACGAGCAGTTCTGGCACATCGGCTTCAACATGCTGGCGCTGTGGGTGATCGGCTCCAGCCTGGAGGCGGTGCTGGGGCGCGTCCGGTTCGCCGCGCTGTTCCTGATCTCCGCCCTGGCCGGCAGCACCCTGCAGTACCTGCTGGCGGAGCCGAACATCTACTCGCTGGGGGCCTCCGGCGGCGTCTACGGCCTGTTCGGCGGGATCGCGGTGCTGGTGCGGCGGCTGCGCGCGGACATGCGGCCGATTCTGGCCCTGCTCGCCGTCAACCTGGTGATCACCTTCCTGCCCGGACTGAACATCGCCTGGCAGGCGCATCTGGGCGGTCTGGTGGCCGGGGCGGCGATCACCGCCGGAATGGTGCACGCGCCGCGCCGCGGGCGGGCCGCGGTGCAGTTCGCGGTCTGCGCGCTGGTGCTGGCCGCGATCGTGGTCGCCTGCCTGGTCCGGACCGCGCAGCTCACCGGCTGAGCCGGGTCCCCGGCGCAGGTCAGGGGCGGAGTTTTCCACAGCCGGTGGCGGATCTTGTGCACAAGGTCCACGATGGTCGTGGCGCCCTCGTTCGGACCGCGTTTCCCCAGGCGAACAGGGGTGCGGCCGGTTGCGGCGAGCACTGGGACCGCCACGAGTTATCCACAGATCTTGTGATGTTCCGGCGAGCTGTGGATAACTTCGCGGAGACCTACTTCCACTGCGTGGAGACCACGAACCCGCCCGCGATGAAGCCGAAGCCCACCACGATGTTCCAGTTGCCCAGCGACTTCACCGGCAGGTCGCCCTGCGTGATGTAGAACACCACGATCCAGCACAGGCCCAGGACGAAAAGCGCGAGCATCAGCGGGGCCACCCAGCGCCGGCCGCCCATGACGAGCTTGGTCGGCTGCCGCTGCTCGCCCTGCTTCTGCGCGGCCGGCCGGTTGGCCGGCGTACCGTCCTTCTTCTTTCGGATCCGGGAAATCGGCACGACGGGTTCTCCTGGTGAGGTGCTGCGCACCGGGCGCAGCGGGACAAGGTGCGGGGATCGTCCGTTAGCGTAGTGCTTCCATGGTCGATGAAGGGAGCAGGGTGCGGTGACCGGCTTCCGCCTCCGCCCCGCGCAGCTCGGCACCGCGGGCGTGTTTGCGCTGGCCGGGCTGATTTTCTGGACGAGTTGCAGCGTCTCCCAGGGTAACGACATCCGCAAGGACGATCCGCTGCTGCGGTTGTCGGACCTGATCCGGGAGCGCGGCCGGGAGAACGCCCGCCAGGAGGCGTCCACCGCCCGGCTGCGGGCCGAGGTGCAGGAGCTGCGCGAGCAGGACCACTCCCTCGACCCGGCCGAGCGGCGGCGGCTCGCCGAGGTGGAACGCGTCGCCGGGCTGCACGAGCTCAGCGGCGAGGGCCTGACCGTCACCCTGGACGACGCCCCGCCGGACGCCGTGCCCCTGGTCTCCTGGGCGCCCGAGCCCAGCCCCGACGACCTGGTGATCCACCAGCAGGACCTCCAGTCGGTGGTCAACGCGCTGTGGGCGGGCGGCGCCGAGGGCATCCAGATCATGGACCAGCGGCTGATATCCACCAGCGCGGTGCGCTGCGTGGGCAACACCCTGATCCTCCAGGGCCAGCTCTACTCCCCGCCCTATGTGATCACCGCGGTCGGCGACCCGGAGGCGCTCAGGCAGGCCATGGAGGACTCCGAGGCGATCCGCATCTACCAGCGCTATGTGGAGGCCTACGGGCTGGGCTGGGAGGTCACGGAGCACTCCGGAATCACCCTGCCCGGCTACACCGGCAGCGTGGAGCTCCAGTACGCCGTCCCCGCCGGGCCGGACGACGACGGAGACGACGGCGGCTGACCGGGCGCACCGGCGCACGAAGGCCGGGCAATCATGCGCACCGCACCCCGGGCGGCGGGCCGCGCATCGTACCCTGGGGCGGTACGCGGCAGTCGGGAGACGAGAGAAGGAAGCGTCGGCATGTACGGCTGGATCTGGCGGCATCTGCCGGGCAATACGCCGGTGCGCGCGCTGATCTCCCTCGCACTGGTCCTGGGAGCGGTGTACACCCTGTTCACCTGGGTCTTTCCCTGGGCCGAACCGCTGCTGCCGTTCGGTGACGTGACCGTCGACGGCGAGGCCGGGGGCGGCGGCGGTGAGCAGCGGGGAGCGGCAGGCTGATGGGCGCGCGGATTCTGGTCGTGGACAACTACGACAGCTTTGTCTACAACCTCGTCCAGTACCTCTACCAGCTCGGCGCCGACTGCCAGGTGCTGCGCAACGACGCGGTCACCACCGGCCATGTGGCGGCCGGCGGCTTCGACGGCGTACTGCTCTCGCCCGGCCCCGGCACCCCGGAGGACGCCGGAGTCTGCATCGAGATGGTGCGGCACTGCGCCGCGGCCCGCACCCCGGTGTTCGGCGTCTGCCTGGGCATGCAGGCGATGGCGGTGGCCCACGGCGGCGTGGTGGGCCGCGCCCCCGAGCTGCTGCACGGCAAGACATCGCCGGTGGACCACGGCGGGCAGGGGGTCTTCGCCGGGCTGCCCAGCCCGCTGACCGTCACCCGCTACCACTCGCTGGCCGCGGTGGAGCCCACGCTGCCCGCCGAGATCGAGATCACCGCCCGCACCGGCCAGGTGGTGATGGGCCTGCGGCACCGCACCCTGCCGGTGGAGGGCGTGCAGTTCCATCCCGAGTCGGTGCTCACTGAGGGCGGCCACCGGATGCTGGCCAACTGGCTGGCCGTGTGCGGCGATCCGCAGGCCGTGGAACGCTCCCGCGGCCTGGCCCCGGTGGTGGGGCACTCCGGCCGGCCGGGCCCCCTGGAGCCGGCGGCGTGACCACGCGGCGCCCGGAGGACACGGGGGCGGCCTGGGAATCCGACGGGGATCCCTACGCCGCTCCGGGCGCGTTCGAGGCGGCGATCCGGTCCATGGACGATCCGCTCAACGACCCGCTGCCCGAGCAGCGCCCCGGCGGGCGGGAGCCGCAGCCGTACGACCCGCCCCCGATAGCCGAGGGCGCCGCCTACCGGGAGTATCCCTACGAGACCGCCGCCGCTCCCGCTCCCGCCCCGGACGATGCCGCGGCCACCTCCCTGCTCACGCCCTACACCGACTTCGAGGACGAGTACGACCCGGAGACCATCGGCCTGCGCCGCCCCGCCGATCTGACCGGACATCCGGCCGCCGCTCCGGCCGCCGCTCCGGCCGCCGCTCCGTCCGAGCCGGCGCCGGGCGGCCGGGTGGCCCGCCGCCAGGCCGAGAAGGCCCGCAAGTCCACCCGGATGAACAAGATCGCCAATGTGGTGGGCGAGCTGATGATGACCTTCGGCGTGATCCTCATGCTGTTCGTCGCCTACCAGCTCTGGTGGACGAATGTGCAGGCCCGGGCCTTTGCGAACAAGGAGGCGGACAGCCTCACCGAGCAGTGGGACCAGGCCGCGGACAACGGCGGCGACGGCCGGGACGGCTCCGGCGAGGACGAGCAGCCGGCCGTCTTCTCCCCGGGCGAGGGCTTCGCCCTGCTCCATCTGCCCACCCTGGACGTCCGGGTGCCGATCGCCGAGGGCGTCGATCCGGGCGGCGTGCTGGACCGCGGCATGGTCGGCCACTACGGCGAGGAGGACGGCCTGCCCACCGCCATGCCGTGGGAGGAGGAGGGCAATGTCGGCCTGGCCGGCCACCGCAACACCAAGGGCGAGCCGTTCCGCTACATCAACAAGATGCAGCCCGGGGACCCGATCGTCATCGAGACCGAGGACACCTACTACATCTACGAGATGCGCAGCCGGCTGGACCAGACCTCACCACGTAATATCCAGGTGCTCGACCCCATTCCCACCCAGGGCGGATTCACCGGGCCCGGCCGGTACGTCACCCTGACCACCTGCACGCCGGAGTTCACCTCCACCTACCGGCTGATCGTCTGGGGAGAGCTGGTGGAGGAACACCCGCGCAGCGAAGGGGAGCCGGATGCCCTCGTCAACTGAGTCCGCCCACGAGGCACCCGCGGGGCAGGACCAGGAACCGGAGGCGCAGAAACGGTCCGACGCCGCCGCTCCCCGCCGCCCCTCCCGCACCGTGCGGATCGTCGCCGGGGCGGTGAGCGTCGTCGGCGAGCTGCTGATCACCGCCGGGGTGGTGCTGGGCCTGTTCGTCGTCTACTCGCTGTGGTGGACCAATGTGCTCGCCGACCGGGAGGCCGCGCGGGACAGCGATGCCGTCCGCGACCTGTGGGAGGAGCAGGAGCAGCAGGAGGGCGACCCGGGCGGCACCCCGGCCGACGAGCCGCCGCCGGTCTTCGACCCCGCCGACGGCCTGGGCTTTCTGCACATCCCGGCCATGACCGGCACCGACATCCTGGTCAAGGAGGGCACCGGGGACGACGTCCTCAACGGCGGCGTGGCCGGTTACTACGCCGGCGAGCCGGTGGAGTCCGCCATGCCGTGGGACGAGGAGGGCAACTTCTCCCTGGCCGCGCACCGGGACGGCCACGGCGCCCGCTTCCACAACATCCACCGGATCGAGGAAGGCGACGCGATCGTCTTCGAGACCAAGGACACCTGGTACATCTACAAGGTCTACGCGATCCTGCCGGAGACCTCCCGGTACAACACCGAGGTGCTGGACCCGATCCCGGAGGAGTCCGGTGCCACCGAGGCCGGCCGCTACATCACGCTGACCACCTGCACCCCGATCCGCACCTCGCGGTACCGCTACATCGTCTGGGGCGAACTCGACCGCACCGTCCCCGTCGACGAGAACCGCACCCCGCCCCCCGAGCTCTCCTGAGGCCCCGCCCCCCGGGGGGGGCGACAGGGGCCGCCTCCCCGGCTGGGAAGACGGCCCCTGAGGGCGGTGGAGCGTAGGAGAGTCGAACTCCTGACATCCGCCATGCAAAGACGGCGCTCTACCAACTGAGCTAACGCCCCGCGCAGTGCCCCAGGGTACCCAATCCCCGGCCCGTCTTCCGACCGGGTATCGCCGCGGGGACACCGGTTTCCGTAGGATGGCGCGCAACTTCGCGCACGTGAAGCACGTGAAGTCAAGGGGAGAGCCGGGGAGGAATCATGGACGCAGCCCAGCAGGAGGCGGCGGAGAAGGCCAGACAGCAGCAGACCACATGGTACGGAGAGCCGCTGGGCACGCTGTTCCGGCGGCTCATCGCTGATCTGGGCCTCAATCAGGCACGGCTGGCCGGAGTGCTCGGCCTGTCCGCCCCGATGCTCTCCCAGTTGATGAGCGGCCAGCGCGCCAAGATCGGCAACCCGGCCGTGGTGCAGCGGGTCCGCGCGCTCCAGGAGCTTGCGCAGGAGGTGCGCGACGGCCGGATCAGCGCGGCCGAGGCCACCGCGGCCATGGAGGACATCCGCCGCTCGGCGGGGGGCAGCGTGCTCGGCCACCACCCGGCGCCGATACGCACCGGCGGACCGGCCGGCGTGCCGGCCAATCCCACCAAGCGGGTGGTGCGCGAGATCCAGGCGCTGCTGCGCGCGGTCGCCGACGCCGGCGAGATCCAGAGCGCGGCCAAAATGCTCGCCGACAGCTACCCCGAACTGGCCGAATTCCTCCGGGTCTATGGCGTGGCCCGTACCCGTGACGCCGTGGCCCACTACGAACAGCACCAGAACTGAGCGGCTCGATGGGTGAGATCTTCGCAGGACGGTACGAGCTGGTCGACCCGATCGGCCGGGGCGGCGTCGGGGCGGTGTGGCGCGCCTGGGACCACCGCCGGGCGCGCTATGCGGCGGCCAAGGTGCTCCAGCAGTCGGACGCGCACTCGCTGCTCCGCTTCGTGCGCGAGCAGGCGGTCCGGATCGACCATCCGCATGTCCTCGCCCCCAGCAGCTGGGCCGCCGACGACGACAAGGTCCTGTTCACCATGGATCTGGTGCGCGGCGGCGCACTGAACCATCTGGTCGGCGACTTCGGCGCGCTGCCGCCCCGCTACGTCTGCGGCCTGCTGGACCAGTTGCTGTCCGGGCTCCAGGCGGTGCACGACGAGAACATCGTGCACCGGGACATCAAGCCCGCCAACATCCTGCTGGAGGCGACCGGCGAGGGCCGCCCGCATCTGAGACTGTCCGACTTCGGCATCTCCATGCGCAAGGGCGAGCCCCGGCTGACCGAGGTCAACTTCGTCGTGGGAACACCGGGTTACGCGGCCCCCGAGCAGATGCTGGGCGCCGAGCCGGACTTCCCGGCCGATCTGTACGCCACCGGTCTGGTCGGCCTGTATCTGCTGACCGGCCGGCAGCCCGACGCCCAGGCCCTGTTCGCCCGGTACGCGGACAGCGCGCCCGCCGTGCCGCCCGCCCCGAAGGGCGTCCCCGAGGTCCTGTGGCAGGTGCTGGGCGCCCTGCTGCAGCCGGATCCGGCGGCCAGATTCACGACGGCCACCGGGGCCCGCAAGGCGCTCGCCCAGGCCGCCGAGCTGCTGCCGTCCGCGCCGCCGCCGGACGCCGTCCCGGCCGTCTGCGTCCCGGACCGGCTCGGACCGCTGCCCGCGGGCTTCGGGCCGGACGGCCCGGTGAACGCCGCCGTGGCCGGGCCGGGCAACGAGTCCGAGACCGGCAGCTTCCATCTGGCCCCGCCCCGGCCCCCGGCCTCCTTCCCCGCCACACCGACGGCCGCTCCCCTGCGCGCCGCCACGCCCGCACACCCCCCGACGGTCACCGCCGCGCCGGCCGCCGCGCCGCCCGCCGCCCCGGCCGTGCGGGCGGCTCCCGCGCCCGTCCGGCGGGCCGCCGGTCCGCCGACCGCCGCCGCCGTGCCGATGCTGCTGCTCTCGCTGGCCCTGATCGCCTTCGGCGTCTGGACCCTGGTCACCGCCTGACGGCGGCGGCGGTGGCGGTGGCGGCGGCCCGGCGGCGGGCCAGCAGCGTCCACAGCCCGAGCACGGCCAGCAGCGCCACCCCCGCGCCGAGCGAACCCAGGCCCAGGGCCACCCGGCCGTCGCGCCGCTCGGCCGCCACGGCCTCGTCCGTCTTGCCCTCCTCCGCCTGGAGCCGGTCCGCCTCGGTGATCCCGAAGCCCGCCTCCGCGGCGTCCTCCGCGTATTCCGGGCCGGCCGCCGGCTCGCCCTCCACCGACACCCGCAGATGCAGACCGATGCTCCCGGCGTCGGTGATCTCGCCGACCTCGTCCTTGAGATGCACCGCCAGATAGTGCCAGCCGGAGAAGATCATGGCGCCGGCCGCCGTGCCGGCCGCGTCGGTCCGGTTGGCGTACGCGGCCGGCGGCAGCACGCCCTGCACCTGGAGCGGATCGCCGGTATAGGTGCCGGACAGCTCGGCCACCTCGCCCCGCGCCGGGTTGTACGCCTCCACCAGCAGACCGTCTCCGACAAACGCATAGCCCTGGTCGCCGAGCGGCGCGTTGGCCAGCTCCACGGTGACCGCGAGCTGCTGGTGCCAGTCCACCGGCACCCGGTAGAACAGCGTCTGCCCGGGCGCGATGTCGTCCCGCCAGACGCCGTCGCCGACCGGCTGGGCGTCGTTGAAACCGGTGCCGCCGGTGACCACCCGGGCCTGCCCGGCGGGCGGCGTGGGGACCTCGGTGAGCCAGCCGCTCTCCGGCGGCGCCGCGAGGGGCCCGCCGCTGATCGCCGGTTCCCGCATCACCCGGATCTCGGTGGGCCAGACCGCCTGGTCGGACTCCTCCGCGCTCTCCCGGGTCACCCGCAGCAGATAGGTGCCGGCCGTCTGGCAACGGCCGTCCTCGGCGATCAGCCGGGAGGTCCAGGCGCTGACCGGGCGGGCGGACAGATCCGAGCCGAAGGCCGCCCGCTCCTCCAGGGCGCAGTCCTCGCCTCCGGTGCTCTGCAACTGCACCGCGATCCCGTCGCCGTACGCCACCTCGGAACCGGGCCGGGGGGCGGCCACCGCCGAGACGGCGTACCCGGCGATGTCGTCCATCACCAGGCTGTAGTACAGCTCCTCGCCGGGCCCGATCTCATCGGTGTAGATGCCGCCCGCCTCGATCGCCGGAGCGTCCGCGGTACTCGCGGTTCCGCGCACCGCCTCCGCCCGCTCGGCCGGCCGGTAGCCCTCCGTCCCCGCATCTTCCGCGGCCCGGGCCGACGGTGCCGCCAGCACCAGCGCACACACCCCGGCCGCCACCCCGATCCGCGCCCCGACCATGCCGCGCACTCCCCTTTCCCCGTCCGCCCGCACTGCCTCGGGCCCCCGACCACAAGCCAGGTCAGGGGCCCGGAGACACAGAGAACACTGAAGACTGTTTCGTCGACGTCACTCGCCGTCGGCGCCACTCGGGACGGGGTCGGTGGCGTCCATCCACAGATCCTGCTCGGCCTTGCCCTGCTGGATCTGCCGGTACACCAGAAGGCCGCCCGCTGCCACCAGCGCGACCAGGAGGAGCTTCTTCACCGCGCTACCTCGTTCTTTTCCTCGACGTATCGGACCACTTGTCGGGACCTCTTGGCGGCCGATGATACCCGCCTCCCGCAACCCCGCCCCCGCTCCGCACCCCCGCCACGTCACCCTCCCCGGCCCGATGCCCCCGGCCCTCCCCAACACCAAGAAGCCCCCGGCCGGTACCGGCCGGGGGCTCTTTTGCATGTGGGGCTAACAGGACTTGAACCTGTGGCCTCATCCTTATCAGGGATGCGCTCTAACCATCTGAGCTATAGCCCCGCGCTGCTCACAAAGGTTAGCGCATGCCCGGGGCGGCGCCCAAATCCGTGCCGGCCGGGTTACTCGTCCTCGGCGAGGGTGACCTCGATGCCTCCCACGAAGCCCGCCGAGATGTTGTACATGAAGGCGCCCAGGGTGGCCAGCGCGGTGGCCAGGACGACATCGATGGCGGCGATCAGGCCGGTGAACATCAGCACCCGGGACAGGGAGAGGAACGCCTCCAGGTCGAAGCCGGCCGAGTTCTCGGTGCCGGTGGCCTCGCTGATGGTGCCGCCCACGGCCGAGAAGACGCCCATGGAGTCCATCACCATCCACAGCACCGCCACCGCCACCACGGTGCAGATGCCCAGCGCGATGGAGAGCAGGAAGCTGACCTTCATCACCGACCACGGGTCGGCCTTGGCCACCCGCAGCCGGGCCTTGCGCACCCGCGGCACCGTGCGCGCCCCGGTCCGGGGGCGGCGCACGCCCTGGCCCAGGGTCTCGCTGGGGGAGTAGCCGCCGGAGCCGCCGGACGACTCACCGGAGGCGGTGGGCCGCAGCCGGGTGGTCTCGTCGGCGCGGGGCGGCGGGGTGACCGGCGGCGAGCCCGGCGGCGCCGGGTACGCCTGGGGCGGGTGGTAGCGCTGGTCCTGCTGCTGCTCGGGATAGCCGCCGCCCTGGGCGTACGGATCGACCGGCCTGGCACTGGTCATGGTTGACCCCCCACGGGTCGTGTCATGGGATCGCCGGTCTTCCGAGCCGGTGGCTGCGCCGCCGCCCGCGGCGGCGGCCGACGCATCGGCCGCCCGACCGTCGTGTCCGGTGCCGCCCCCGGGGACGCCCGCGGCTCCACTCACGGCATGCTCCTCAATGCTGTCGCTGCGCTGTGCTGTGCTGGTGCAGGTGGTGATGTGGTGGTGGTGAGGGTGAGCGTAACCCCCGCGGGGGCCGCCGGTCAGGATTCCCCGGCGGGCGCCCCGGTTGCCTCGCCGGGACCGCCGTCGGCCCCGGCGTCCGGCTCGGCGTCGGGTTCGGCCTCGACCTCCTCGGCCTCGCGGCCCGCCTCGGCGTTGCGGGCGACCCCGACCACGGCATCCCGCTTGCCCAGATTGATGAGCTGGACGCCCATGGTGTCACGACCCGTCTCCCGGATCTCGTTGACCCGCGTACGGATCACCCCGCCGCTGAGTGTGATGGCGAGGATTTCGTCAGTCTCCTCGACCACCAGCGCGCCCACCAGCGAACCGCGGTCCTCCACGATCCGGGCCGCCTTGATGCCCAGACCACCCCGGCCCTGCACTCGGTATTCGTCCACCTTTGTCCGCTTCGCATACCCACCATCGGTCGCGGTGAACACAAATGTCCCGGGCCGGACGACGTTCATGGAGAGCAGTTCGTCCCCCTCGCGGAAGGACATGCCCTTGACCCCGCTGGTCGCACGCCCCATCGGCCGCAGCGTCTCGTCCGAGGCGGTGAAGCGGATGGACTGCGCCTTGCGGCTGATCAGCAGCAGATCGTCCGCGGGGCCGACCAGCTCGGCGCCGATCAGCTCATCGTCCCGCCCGTCGTCCGTCTGCCGCAGGTTGATGGCGATGACACCGCCGGAGCGGGGGGAGTCGTAGTCCTTCAGCGGGGTCTTCTTGACCAGGCCGGACTTGGTGGCCAGGACCAGGTACGGGGCGGCCTCGTAGTCCCGGATGGCCAGGATCTCGGCGATCCGCTCGTCCGGCTGGAACGCCAGCAGATTGGCCACATGCTGCCCCTGGGCGTCCCGGCTGCCCTCGGGCAGTTCATACGCCTTGGCCCGGTAGACCCGGCCCTTGTCGGTGAAGAACAGCAGCCAGTGGTGGGTGGTGGAGATGAAGAAGTGGTCGACGATGTCGGCCTCGCGCAGCTTGGCGCCGCGCACCCCCTTGCCGCCGCGCTTCTGCGCCCGGTAGTCGTCGGTCTTGGTGCGCTTGATGTAGCCGCCACGGGTGACGGTGACCACGATGTCCCGTTCGGCGATCAGGTCCTCGATGGACATGTCGCCCTCGAAGGGGATCAGCTCGGTGCGCCGGTCGTCACCGAACTTGTCCACGATCGCGGCCAGCTCCTCGCTGATGATGCCGCGCTGCCGCTCCGGGGAGGCCAGGATGGCGGTGTACTCGGCGATCCTGGCCTGAAGGTCGTCGTGCTCGGCGGTGATCTTCTGCCGCTCCAGGGCGGCCAGCCGGCGCAGCTGCATCTCCAGGATGGCGTTGGCCTGGATCTCGTCGATGGACAGCAGCCCCATCAGGCCGGTGCGCGCGGTGTCCACCGTGTCGCTGCGCCGGATCAGCGCGATGACCTCGTCGATGGCGTCCAGGGCGGCGAGCAGGCCGCGCAGGATGTGTGCCCGCTCCTCCGCCTTGCGCAGCCGGAAGCGGGTGCGGCGCACGATGACGTCGATCTGGTGCGCCACCCAGTTGCGGATGAAGGCGTCCAGCGCCAGGGTGCGCGGCACGCCGTCCACCAGGGCCAGCATGTTGGCACCGAAGTTGGTCTGGAGGTCGGTGTGCTTGTAGAGGTTGTTCAGCACCACCTTGGCGACCGCGTCCCGCTTGAGGACGATGACCAGGCGCTGGCCGGTGCGCGAGGAGGTCTCGTCCCGGACGTCGGCGATGCCCGCCACCCGGCCGTCCTTGACCAGGTCGGCGATCTTCAGGGCGAGGTTGTCCGGGTTGACCTGGTAGGGCAGCTCGGTGACCACCAGGCACTGACGGCCCTGGATCTCCTCCACCTCGACCACCGCGCGCATGGTGATCGAGCCACGGCCGGTGCGGTACGCCTCCTCGATGCCCTTGCGGCCGACGATCAGTGCGCCGGTGGGGAAGTCCGGGCCCTTGATCCGCTCGATCAGCGCTTCCAGCAGTTCCTCGGGCGTGGCCTCGGGGTGCTCCAGATACCACTGGACGCCGGCCGCCACCTCGCGCAGATTGTGCGGCGGGATATTGGTGGCCATGCCGACCGCAATCCCGGAGGAGCCGTTGATCAGCAGGTTGGGGATGCGGGACGGCAGGACCGTCGGCTCCTGGTTGCGGCCGTCGTAGTTGTCCTGGAAGTCGACGGTCTCCTCGTCGATGTCCCGGAGCATCTCCATGGCCAGCGGGGCCATCTTGCACTCGGTGTACCGCATGGCGGCGGCCGGGTCGTTGCCCGGGGAGCCGAAGTTGCCGTTGGAGTCCACCAGCGGCATGCGCATGGCCCAGGGCTGGGCCAGCCGCACCAGGGCGTCGTAGATGGAGGAGTCGCCGTGCGGGTGGTAGGACCCCATGACGTCGCCGACCACGCGGGCGCACTTGTAGAAGCCCTTCTCCGGCCGGTAGCCGCCGTCGTACATGGCGTACAGCACGCGGCGGTGCACGGGCTTGAGGCCGTCCCGGACGTCCGGCAGCGCACGCGAGACGATCACGCTCATCGCGTAGTCGAGATAGGAGCGCTGCATCTCCGTCTCAAGGGTGACCGGCTCGATGCGGTGCACCAGCTCTTCGGCGACCGCGGTGGGGGCCAGCTCCGCGGCGTCCCCGACGGGAGCGGGCTCCTCCGGCGGGGTGGCGGGAGTGTTGTCCTCGGCCATGGTGTGCGTCCGGTTCCTTTCGGGGCTTGCGGGCGAGGCGGGGGCGCCGCCGCCGGGCGGTGGGCGGGCGGGAGGGGACTGAGGGGGGCTGCGGGGGGCTGCGGGGGACTGACTGTGACTGACTGTGACTGAGGGGACGGTGCGGGACGGGCGCCGGGACCGGGCGTCCGTCGGCGCCCGGTCTCCCGGACGCCGGCCCCGTGCCGGTTGTCCGCTAGATGTCGAGGAAGCGGACGTCCTTGGCGTTGCGCTGGATGAAGGAGCGCCGGGCCTCGACGTCCTCGCCCATCAGGATGGAGAACAGGTCGTCCGCGGCGGCGGCGTCGTCCAGGGTGACCTGGCGCAGCACCCGGTGGGCCGGGTCCATGGTGGTGACCCGCAGCTCCTCGGCGTTCATCTCGCCCAGACCCTTGAACCGCTGGATGGAGTCCTCCCGGATCCGCTTGCCCTGCTGCCGGCCGAGCTCGATCAGGCTGTCACGCTCCCGGTCGGAGTAGGCGTACTCGTGCTCGTCCCGGCTCCATTTGATCTTGTAGAGCGGCGGCTGGGAGAGGTAGACGTGACCGGCCTCGACCAGCGGGCGCATGAAGCGGAAGAGCAGGGTGAGCAGCAGCGTGTTGATGTGCTGGCCGTCCACATCCGCGTCCGCCATCAAGATGATCTTCTGATAGCGCAGCCGGGTGATGTCGAAGTCCTCGTGGATGCCGGTGCCGAAGGCGGAGATCAGCGCCTGGACCTCGGTGTTCTGGAGGACCTTGTCGATCCGGGCCTTCTCGACGTTCAGGATCTTGCCGCGGATGGGCAGGATCGCCTGGTACTGCGGATCGCGGCCGGACTTGGCCGAGCCGCCCGCGGAGTCGCCCTCGACGATGAAGATCTCGCACTTGGCGGGATCGTTCGACTGGCAGTCGCTGAGCTTGCCGGGCAGGGAGGCCGTTTCCAGCAGACCCTTGCGGCGGGTGAGATCGCGGGCCTTGCGGGCGGCCACCCGGGCCGTGGCGGCCTGGATGGACTTGCGGACGATGTCCGCGGCCTCGGTGGGGTTGCGGTCGAACCAGTCCGAGAGCCGGTCGTTGACGATCTTGTGGACAAAGGTCTTGGCCTCGGTGTTGCCCAGCTTGGTCTTGGTCTGGCCCTCGAACTGCGGCTCGCCCAGCTTGATCGAGATGATGGCGGTCAGGCCCTCGCGGACATCCTCGCCGGTGAGGTTGTCGTCCTTCTCCCGGAGCAGTTTCCGCTCCCGCGCGTAGCGGTTGACCAGGGCGGTCAGCGCGGCGCGGAAGCCCTCCTCGTGGGTGCCGCCCTCATGGGTGTGGATGTTGTTGGCGAAGCTGTAGACGCCCTCGCTGTACTGGGTGTTCCACTGCATCGCCACCTCCACCGCCAGCATCCGCTGGCTGTCCTCGGCGGCGAAGTCGATCACCGAGGGGTGCACCGGCTCGCCCTTGCGGGAGTTGAGGTGACGGACGAAGTCGGAGATGCCGCCCTCGTAGTGGAAGGTGACCGAGCGGGGCTGGTTGTCGTCCTCGGCGGCGGTGGTGTCCGCGCCCGCCGTCTGCTTGGCGGCCTCCCGCTCGTCGGTGAGGGAGATGGTCAGCCCGGCGTTGAGGAAGGCCATCTCCTGGAAGCGGCGGGCCAGGGTCTCGAAGACATAGTCGGTGGTCTCGAAGATGTCGCCGTCCGCCCAGAAGGTGACGGTGGTGCCGGTCTCCTCGGTGGCCTCGTGCCGGGCGAGGGGCGCGGTGGGCACGCCCATCTTGTATTCCTGGGTCCAGCGGTAGCCGTCCGTCTTGACCTCGACCGCGACCTTGGTGGAGAGCGCGTTGACCACGGAGACGCCCACCCCGTGCAGACCGCCGGAGACGGCGTAGCCGCCGCCGCCGAACTTGCCGCCCGCGTGCAGCACGGTGAGCACCACCTCGACGGCGGGCTTGCCCTCGGAGGGGACGATGCCGACCGGAATGCCGCGGCCGTTGTCCACCACCCGCACGCCGCCGTCGGCCAGCAGGGTCACGGCGATGGAGTCGGCATAGCCGGCCAGCGCCTCGTCCACGGAGTTGTCCACCACCTCCTGGACCAGGTGGTGCAGACCGCGCTCGCCGGTGGAGCCGATGTACATGCCGGGACGCTTGCGGACCGCGTCCAGACCCTCCAGCACGGTGATGGCGCTGGCGTCATAGGCGCCCGGGCCGCCGGGGCCGGCCTGCTCCGCGCCCGCCGCCGGTTCCGCGGTGGCCTCAGAGGCCGAGGCAGCCGAGGTGGCTGCGGTCCCTGCGGCCCCTGTGGTTTCTGTGGTCCCTGCGGTCGCTGCGGAGTCGGCTGCCGCTTCCGCCGCCCGGGACGGCTCCGGGGAGCCGGCGGGAACGGCGGGATTGGTCTCATGGATATTGCCGGAATCGGCCACGAAGCGCCCTTTCTGGCACAGCACGCGCTGCCCGGACGGCCACCGATGGGGCAGCTCCGAACAGCCGTGTCGCTCGACATGGTCCGCAGTGAGGCGGTCCGGTCCAGTCTACCGGTACCCGATGACACAACGGCGGTTTGCCGGGGCCTGGCGGCCGATGTGCTGCCCTGAACCGGCATGGACCGAATCCCTATATGCGGGAGGGGCTCCGGAATCGCTCAGCGGGGCGCACAGCGCTCCGGGCCGAAAGCCCCCGGAAGCCCTCCGACAAGCCCACTCGGGGTGACCTCTGTCACATTTCGCCACGGCGGGTCCACGGATCACCCGACAGGGACCGGCCACCGCGGCGGGGCCCGCCCGGAAGAGTGTCAGCCGTAGGTGTCGCCGGGGCCGCGGCTGCCGGGCGCCCGCCAGCGGCCGGCCCCGCCGCCCGCTCTTCCGTTGCCTCCGTGACCACCGCTGCCCCCGGGACTCCCGGGACCGGTCACCCGGATCAGGCGCACGCTGTCCCGGCCCAGATCCTGGTTCAGCCGGGCCAGTACCTGCGGGGCGAGCAGCCGGAGCTGGGTGGCCCAGGCCGTGGAGTCGCAGAGCACGGTCAGCGTGCGGGACTCCTCGTCGAAATGCCGGGGCCGCCAGTGCTCGGCGTTGGTGGCGCCCACGATCTCCGGCCAGCGGCCCATCACCCCGCCCACCGCCAGCGGCAGCTCCCAGCCGCGCTCCGCGGTCAGCCTCTCCAGCGCGGCGCCCAGCGGCAGCGGGTCCCGGCCGTCGCCGCCGACCACCGGGCGGCGCCCGCCCCGGCGCACCACCCCGGCCTGCCGGGCGCCGGCGCCGCGCTCCCGGGCCCGCTCCTTTGCGGCCCGCAGCGCCACCCGGGCCAGATCCACCCCGGTCAGCTCCGGCGGTGCGGGCCCACCGGCCGCGGCTGCCTCCTCCGCAGCACCGGGAGCGGACTCCCCCGGGCGGCCGGCCGCGGAGGCCGCCGGTCCGGTGGGCCCGGTGGGCCCGGTGGGCCCGGTGGGCCCGGCCGGACCCGGCTGGTCCGCAGGGTGTACGGCGGGCGGCTGCCGCAGGCCGGGCAGCTCAGGCATCGGCACGCTCCACCCGGCCGCCGGAGACGGTGAACCGGGTGCCGGCGAGGACCGCCGGCACGTCCTCGGCGACCGCCGCCGTCACCAGCACCTGCTCCCCCGGAGCCACCAGTTCGGCCAGCCGCTCCCGCCGCCGCGCGTCCAGCTCGGCGAACACGTCGTCCAGCACCAGCACCGGCTCCGGGCCCTCGTCGCGCAGCAGCGCATAGCTGGCCAGCCGCAGCGCCAGCGCCAGCGACCAGGACTCGCCATGGCTGGCATAGCCCTTGGCCGGAAGCTGCCCCAGCCGCAGCACCAGATCGTCCCGGTGCGGACCGGCCAGCGTCACCCCGCGCTCGAGCTCCCGGGGGCGGGCCTCGCGCAGCGCGGCCAGCAGCCGCTCGCACAGGGCGGCCGGGGACTCGCCGTGCGGCGCCCGGCCGGCCGCCGTGCCCAGAACGTCCTGGCCGGCGCCGGGGGGCGGGGAGACCCGGTACTCCATGCCCACCGGGCCCTCGCCCGGCGCCACCTGCTCGTACGCCTTGCCGGTCAGCGGCTCCAGCGCCTCCACCAGCGCCAGCCGCCGGGCCAGCAGCTCGGCCCCGGCCCGGGCCAGATGCTGGTCCCAGACGTCCAGGGTGGACAGATCCATGGACCGGCCGCCGTGCCGCCGGGCCATGGCGGCCGTCTTCAGCAGGGTGTTGCGCTGGCGCAGCACCCGGTCGTAGTCCGCGCGCACCCCCGACATCCGGGGCGCGCGGGCCATCACCAGCTCGTCCAGGAACCGGCGGCGGCCGTCCGGATCGCCCTTGACCAGATTCAGGTCCTCGGGGGCGAACAGCACCGTGCGCACGATGCCCAGCACCTCGCGCGGCCGGACCGGGGCGGAGCGGTTGATCCGGGCGCGGTTCGCCCGGCCCGGCAGCAGCTCCAGCTCCACCGTCTGGCGGCGGTCCCCCTCCACCACGGCGGCCCGGATCACCGCGCGCTCGGCTCCCGCCCGGACCAGCGGGGCGTCGGAGGCCACCCGGTGGCTGCCCAGGGTGGCCAGATAGCCGACCGCCTCCACCAGGTTGGTCTTGCCCTGGCCGTTGGGGCCGATGAAGGCGGACACCCCGGGGCCGAGCGCGACCTCCGCCCCGGCATAGGAGCGGAAGTCGGCGAGCGACAGATGCGTCACATGCACGGTGCCCCTTCCGCCTCCTTCACGTCCGTTCCCGCCGCCGGCCGGCCCGTCAGCTCCCGCTGCCGGCGCCGCCGCTCTCCGGGGCGGCCGAGGTGACCGCGTGGCCGCCGAACTGATTGCGCAGCGCGGCGATCATCTTCATCTGCGGCGAATCGTCCTGCCGCGAGGAGAACCGCGCGAACAGCGAGGCCGTGATGGCCGGCAGCGGCACCGCGTGCTCGATCGCCGCCTCCACCGTCCAGCGTCCCTCACCGGAGTCCTGGGCGTAACCGCGCAGCGCGGTCAGATGCTCGTCCTCCTCCAGGGCGCGCACCGCCAGGTCCAGCAGCCAGGAGCGGATCACCGTGCCCTGCTGCCAGGAGCGGAAGACCTCCCGGACGTCCGTCACCGGGCCGGCCGCCTCCAGCAGCTCCCAGCCCTCGGCGAAGGCCTGCATCATGGCGTACTCGATGCCGTTGTGCACCATCTTGGCGAAGTGCCCGGCGCCGACCCGGCCGGCGTGCACCGCCCCGAACTCGCCCGGCGGCTTGAGCGCGTCGAAGACCGGCTGCACCCGGGCCACATGCGCGGCCTCACCGCCGTACATCAGCGCGTAGCCGTTCTCCAGGCCCCACACACCGCCGGAGACGCCGCAGTCCACAAAGCCGATGCCGCGCTCGGCCAGCATCGCGGCATGGGTCTCGTCGTCCGTCCAGCGGGAGTTGCCGCCGTCCACCACCACATCGCCGGGGGAGAGCAGACCGGCCAGCTCGGCGATGGTGGAGCGGGTCGCCTCCCCGGCCGGGACCATCAGCCACACCACCCGCGGGGCCGCCAGCGCGTCCACAAGATCCTTCAGGCTGTGGACATCGGCGAGGCCGGCGTTGCGGTCATAGCCGAGGACGGTGTGGCCGGCGCGGCGGATGCGCTCGCGCATGTTGCCGCCCATCCTGCCGAGGCCGATGAGACCGAGCTCCATGGGATACGGGCCTTTCTGGTGGTTCCTTGAGGTGAGCGCTCCCTTGCGCCGCGCCGCCCGCGGGCTCCGGCCCTGGCCGGCTCCGGGCAGCCCGGCCATCGAGCCTACGCCCGGGCACCGGTGCTCACCTGTGGGGTTCCGCCGCTCAGTCGCACCGGGGCGACTGGCGGCCGTCAGCCGCTGAGCCGGACCGGCATGATCAGGTACTTGTACGCCTCGTCCGCCTCGGCATCCACCGCCGGACGGCCACTGAGCAGCGCCGGCTTGGTGGAGGTGGTGAAGGAGAGCTGGGCGGCCGGGGAATCGATGGCGCTCAGCCCTTCCAGCAGGAAGCCGGGGTTGAAGGCGATGGAGATGTCCTCGCCCTCGAGCTGTGCGTCGAGCCTTTCCACAGCCTGTGCATCGTCACTGGAGCCGGCCTCCAGGGTGAGCACGCCCTGCTCGAAGCTGAGCCGGACCGGGGTGTTGCGCTCCGCGACCAGCGCCACCCGCTTGACCGCCTCCACGAACGGCGCCGTCTCCAGCACCGCCACCGAGTTGAATTCGGTGGGGAAGAGGGTGCGGTACTTGGGCAGATCGCCCTCCAGCAACCGGGTGGTGGTGCGCCGGCCGGCGCCCTCGAAGCCGATCAGCCCCTCGCCCTTTCCGGCGCCGGAGAGGGCCAGGCTGACCGACTCGCCCGCGCTGAGCGACTTGGCCGTCTCCAGCAGCGTCTTGGCGGGCACCAGGGCCACCGCGGAGGTGTCGGGGCTCTCCGGCTTCCACAGGAACTCCCGGACCGCGAACCGGTAGCGGTCGGTGGAGGCCAGGGTGACGGTGTCCCCCTCGATCTCGATCCGCACACCGGTGAGCACCGGCAGGGTGTCGTCCCGGCCGGCCGCGATGGCCACCTGGGCGACGGCCGCGGCGAAGACCTCGCCGGGGACGGTGCCGGTGGTGGCCGGCATCTCCGGCAGCGCCGGGTACTCCTCCACCGGCAGGGTGTGCAGGGTGAACCGGGAGGAACCGCAGACCAGCTGGGCCCGCACTCCGTCGCTGGAGAGCTCCACCGGGCGGTTCGGCAGCGCCCGGGAGATGTCGGCCAGCAGCCGGCCGGAGACCAGGACCGTGCCCTCCTCCTCGACCTCGGCCTCGACGGACACCCGTGCCGAGACCTCGTAGTCGAAGCCGGAGAGGCTGAGGGTGCCGTCCTCCGCCTTCAGCAGCAGGCCCGCGAGAACCGGAACCGGCGGGCGTGCCGGCAGGCTGCGTGCCGCCCATGCCACCGCCTCCGCGAGCACATCGCGTTCCACCCGGATCTTCACTTCGGCCGCCTCCTGCTGTAGCTGGCTGCTCTCGACTGGCAGGCACCAGTCTGACGCACACCGCTGACAGAAGAGGCCCGCAGGAGTCAAGTCGCGTCGGGCCGGGTATGCCGTGCCCGGGCCGGGTTGTGCACAGCCCCCACTTCGAATCGATCGCGCCGGTCTATATCTGTAGTGGTAGTAGTAGGGCCTGTGGAAACCGTGGATAACTCCGTATCCGCAGGTCAGACCCGGTTTTTTGTCCACATGGCCTGTGGGTGGAGCAGTGGATGACCCGGGGGGTGCTGTGGATGACGAGCGGCTGTCCACACCCTGTCCCCAGGCTTCCCCAGGTTGCCCACAGCTTTGTCCCCAGAAAACGGGGAGTTGCCCACAGGGGTCCCGTCAGATTCGTGTGAGCTGTTTCACTCCTGCCGGTGAGAGACCCCTTCGCGTTGCCGAACAGTGGATGAAGCTGTGGACCGGCTGTGTACAACTGGGCTTCCCCTGTGGGCAACCTCCCGTGGGCAGTGGACAACCATTGCGCACGACCGGTCGTGCATCCACACTGTCCACAGCCTGTGGATCTCCGTCCTCCACAAATCCACAGGGTGGTGACCTGCGCAGATTCCCATGAAGCCGATGGCCTGTGGACAGGATTCTGGACAACTCCGGCCGTGCACAGGGTGTGGACACCGGAAATCCGCCGATTCTGTGGACAACTCCCCTGCCCGGCCCAGTAATCGAACAAAGCCCCTGAGCTGTCTCAGGGGCTTTTCGATTCGCGGGAAGCGGCCACGGAGCGCCCGCACGGCCCGTCGGGCGGCGGCCGGGGGTGGCGAGGGGTGCTCAGGAGGACCCAGGAGGACCCAGAAGGGCTCAGAAGGGCTCACGAGAGCCCAGAACGGTTCAGCGGCCCCGCGGGTCGGACTCGACGCCGTTCTTGATCCGGTTGGTGAGCTCGGTGACCTGGTTGTAGATGGAGCGCCGCTCGGCCATCAGGGCCCGGATCTTGCGGTCGGCGTGCATCACCGTGGTGTGGTCCCGGCCGCCGAACGCCTGGCCGATCTTGGGCAGCGACAGGTCGGTCAGCTCACGGCACAGATACATGGCGATCTGCCGGGCGGTGACCAGGATGCGGCTGCGCGAGGAGCCCTCCAGATCCTCCACGGAGAGCCCGAAGTAGTCGGCCACGGCCGCGGTGATGTCCTCCGCGGTGATCTCCGGGGTGGCGTGCTCGCCGCCCGGGATCAGGTCCTTGAGGACGATCTCGGTCAGCGCCAGGTCGACCGGCTGTCGGTTGAGGCTGGCGAAGGCGGTCACCCGGATCAGCGCCCCCTCCAGCTCACGGATGTTGCGGGAGATCCGGGAGGCGATGAACTCCAGCACCTCGGGCGGCGCGTTGAGCTGCTCCTGCACCGCCTTCTTGCGCAGAATCGCGATCCGGGTCTCCAGCTCCGGCGGCTGGACATCGGTGATCAGACCCCACTCGAAGCGGTTGCGCAGCCGGTCCTCCAGGGTGATCAGCTGCTTGGGCGGCCGGTCCGAGGAGAGCACGATCTGCTTGTTGGCGTTGTGCAGGGTGTTGAAGGTGTGAAAGAACTCCTCCTGGGTGGACTCCTTGCTGGCCAGGAACTGGACGTCGTCCACCAGCAGGATGTCCATGTCCCGGTAGCGCTTGCGGAAGGCGTCCGCCTTGCCGTCCCGGATGGAGTTGATGAACTCGTTGGTGAACTCCTCCGAGCTCACATAGCGCACCCGGGTGCCGGGATAGAGGCTGCGGGCGTAGTGCCCAATGGCATGCAGCAGATGCGTCTTGCCCAGGCCGGACTCGCCGTAGATGAACAGCGGGTTGTACGCCTTGGCCGGGGCCTCGGCCACCGCCACCGCGGCGGCGTGCGCAAAGCGGTTGGAGGCGCCGATGACAAAGGTGTCGAAGAGGTACTTGGGATTGAGCCGCGGCTCGCCCGGCGCCGCCGCGGGCGTCTGGCGCTCGGACCGCCGGTCGGGCGGGCCGCCGGCCGCCGGCCGCTGTTCGTACTGGTCGAAGGGCTGGGGCTGCTCGAACTGCTGCTGCTCGTAGCCGTGCCGTTCATAGGACTGGTAGGGGTCGTAGCCCTCCCGCCAGGCGGGCCGGGGGGGAGGCTGCGGCTCGCGCGGGGCGGGCAGCGGCCGGCGCTCGCTCTCCACGGGCGGCGCGGGGGCGGTGTCGTACCCCGCCGGGGTCTCCGCGGGCGGGGGCGGCGGGGGCGGGGCGGTGACGGTGATGGCCAGCCGCACCGGCTGGCCGCACTCCCGGCTGAGCGCCTCGCCCAGCAGCGGGGCCAGCCGCCCCTCCAGCACGCTCTTGGCGTACTCGTTGGACACCCCGAGCAGGGCGGTGCCGGAGACCAGGGCGAGCGGCTGGCAGTCTTCCAGCCAGCGGTGATCCTTGCGCTCCAGCCCCTTGCCCTCGGCCAGCATCCAGGTGAGCGCGCGGGGCCACACTGCGGCAAGATCGGCAGGTAGGTCAGCCACGGGCACGCTCTCTCATTTCCGCGGGAACTCGGGGGACGGGCGCCGGGCGGTGACTCGGCCGCGAGTTCAGCAACGGTAGTCAGCCCGGCGCAGGCACATCAAGTCATTGTCCACAGCCTGTGTACAAACCCGAAAGACGGCTCAGGGACCGGCGGCGGTTTGACCGAAAGGACCCGGCGCGCGTACCGTTGCACGGTCGAGATGCCGACGGCTGATGCCGCCTGCCTTCGATGGGCAGACCCCCGGAGCGGGACACCCCTCCGCGGTGTGGCGGGCTCCTCGTGGGCGCACGGTGCCGGCCGGTCGGCAGGGATCACGACACCCTTCCGCATCATTTCCGAACCACCCGCATCACCCACGACGACCAATCTGGAGCCCGCAGTGAGCAAGCGCACCTTCCAGCCGAACAACCGGCGTCGCGCGAAGACCCACGGCTTCCGCCTGCGCATGCGGACCCGTGCCGGCCGCGCGATCATCGCCAACCGCCGTGGCAAGGGCCGCGCCCGACTGTCGGCCTGAGCTGCCTGATCCCCGGTCCATGCGGTGCTGCCCCCCGAGAACCGACTGAGGCGGCGCGAGGACTTCGCGGCCACGGTACGCAGGGGGCGCCGGGCAGGGCGGCGGAATCTCGTCGTCCATCTGATCAGAGGTACGGACCCGCACGCCGGGGAGGAGACCACTCCTCCACCGCGTGCGGGTTTCGTCGTGAGCAAGGCCGTGGGCAACGCGGTGGTCCGTCATCGTGTGCAACGGCGGCTGCGTCATCTGATACGGGACCGTCTGCACCGGCTGCCCGCAGGTAGCCTGGTCGTAGTCCGGGCGCTGCCCGGGTCCGGCACCGCCGACTATGCGCACCTGGGCCGGGACCTCGACGCCGCGCTGGAGCGGCTGCTGGGAGGGGTACGGACATGAAGTACCCACTGCTGCTGCTGATCAAGCTGTACCAGTGGACCATCAGTCCGCTGCTCGGGCCGGTGTGTCGTTACTACCCGTCATGCTCCCACTACGGGTACACGGCGATCCACCGGCATGGCGCGATCAAGGGGACGGCGCTGACCGCCTGGCGGATCCTGCGCTGCAATCCCTGGTCGCGGGGCGGTGTCGATCATGTGCCGGCCCGGAAGCATCCGGTCTGGCATCAGCGCATCCGTGCCCGCCTGGGGTCCCCCCGAACCGAGTCCGCGGGCGGGGCCACCCGGACTCATACAACTGCCCAAGGAGCCTGACCCGTGGACACGATCAATACGATCCTGAGTCCCCTCTATATCGCTGTCTCGTGGATCATCGTCCAGTTCCACAGCCTCTACAGTCTGGTCTTCCCCGAGGACAGCGGATGGGCATGGGGCCTGTCGATCGTCTCGCTGGTGATCGTGGTCCGGATCCTGCTGATCCCGCTCTTCTTCAAGCAGATCAAGGCGACCCGCGCCATGCAGGCGCTGCAGCCGCAGCTCAAGAAGATCCAGGAGCGGTACAAGAACGACCGGCAGCGGCAGTCCGAGGAGATGATGAAGCTCTACCGGGAAGCCGGTACGAGCCCCTTCTCGAGCTGTCTGCCGATTCTGGCCCAGTCGCCGTTCTTCATCGCGCTGTTCCAGGTGCTCAACCACATCGCCCAGAACAAGACGGTGGGCGTGCTCACCGACGCCGAGCAGGTGGAGCAGGCCCGGGAGGCCACCGTCTTCGGTGCCCCGATCGCCGCCAAGTTCATGGACTCGGCGGACAAGCTGGGCGAGCTGGGGGCCTCGCTGGTCGATGTGCGCGTCGTCACGGTCATCATGATCGTGCTGATGTCGCTGTCCCAGTTCTTCACGCAGCGCCAGCTCATGACGAAGAACGTGGACCTCACGGTCAAGACGCCGTTCATGAACCAGCAGAAGATGCTGATGTACATCTTCCCGATCATGTTCGCCGTCTTCGGTATCAACTTCCCGGTCGGCGTGCTGATCTACTGGCTGACCACCAACGTGTGGACCCTGGGCCAGCAGATGTACGTGATCGTCCGCAACCCCACCCCGGGCAGCATCGCCTACCAGCAGCGGCAGGAGCGCCTGCGGCGCAAGGGCAAGCTGAAGGAGGACCCGGCCGAGGCCCAGGCGCGGGAGGCCACCGAGCGGGCGCGGGTGACCCGGCAGCAGCCCAAGCGGCAGACCAAGGCCAAGCGTCAGTCGGGCGGGGCGCAGCAGCGGCCCCAGGCCGCCAAGGCGGGGCCCGACCGGCCGGGCGCGCCGCAGCAGGAGAAGACGCCGGACCCGGCGGCCAAGGAGCAGGCGCCGCGGTCCGCGGGCGGCGGCTCCGGTGGCGGCCGTGGTACCGGACAGAGCCGGAACGGCGCGGCCAAGCGCTCGCAGCCCGGCAAGCGCAAGCCGTCGTCAGCCAAGACCAAGAAGTGAGAAGGAGCCTCGACGTGGCGGACACCACCTCGACCGCCGGGAGTACCGACGCCCTGTCCCGCCTGGAGCAGGAGGGGGAGATCGCGGCCGACTACCTTGAGGGGCTGCTCGATATCGCCGATCTGGACGGCGACATCGACATGGATGTCGAAGGCGACCGGGCATCGGTGTCCGTGATCACCGAGGGGCCGGCCCGGGACCTTCAGCGCCTGGTGGGGCGGGACGGCGAGGTACTGGAGGCGCTGCAGGAGCTCACCCGGCTGGCCGTGCTGCGGGAGACCGGGGAGCGCAGCCGGCTGATGCTCGACATCGCGGGGCACCGTGCCAAGAAGCGGGAGAAGCTGACCACGCTGGCCCGGGAGACCGTGGAGCAGGTGAAGGAGTCCGGGGAGCCGGTCAAGCTTCAGCCGATGTCCCCGTTCGAACGCAAGGTCATCCACGACGCGGTGAAGGTCGCCGGGCTCCGCAGCGAGTCCGAGGGTGAGGAGCCGCAGCGGCGCGTGGTCGTTCTGCCGTGACCGGAGCCGGACCGGGGCCGTCGGCACACGGCTCCACCGAGCTGCCCCCTCCGCCCGAGGCGGCCGAGCGGGTCTTCGGCGACCGGCTCGCGGATGCGGTGCGCTATGCCGAGCTGCTTGCCGATGTCGGGGTGACCCGCGGTCTGATCGGCCCTCGGGAGGTCGGCCGGCTCTGGGAGCGGCATCTGCTGAACTGCGCGGTGCTTGCCGAGGCGGTTCCGGAGGGTGTCTCGGTATGCGATGTCGGCTCGGGGGCCGGCCTCCCCGGCATTCCGCTGGCGCTTGTCCGGCCGGACCTGGAGATCGCCTTGCTGGAGCCGCTGCTGCGCCGCACCATGTTTCTGGAGCAGGTGGTCGAGCTGCTGGGGCTGGACCACGTCCGGGTCGTCCGGGGGCGGGCGGAGGAGGTGCTCGGCACCTTCAAGCCTGTTCATGTGGTGACGGCGCGGGCCGTGGCCCCGCTGGACCGGCTGGCCGGCTGGGGTGTTCCGCTGCTGCGGCCCTTCGGTGAAATGCTGGCGCTCAAGGGTGACACCGCCGCGGAGGAGCTGAAGTCATGCCGGGCTGCGCTGGGCAAGCTCGGAGTGGTGTCCGCCTCGGTGATCCATGTCGGCACGGGCGTGGTGGATCCACCCTCCACCGTGGTGCGTGTGGAGGTGGGTGAGAGCCCCGGCGGTGTGCGCTTCGCCGCCAAGCGGGCCAAGGCGGCGCGCGCAGGCCGTCAGCGGCGCCGTCGTCCCTAGATGTCACTGGGATATCGCTAGTCCATACCGGCGTCCGCTTCGGCGGTGGCGGTGTGTCGGGCCGGGCCCTGCGGGGACCGGCCCGCATCGTGTTTCACGTGAAACTTCCGATCACGCGGGGCCATCTCCGGGGCATTATCGGCCGTGGCCGGGCGGCATCCACCCGGGAACGGCGCAAAACCACGGATCCATCCGCCGCTTTGTCCACAGGGCAGTCGGCTTCGCTGGTTCAGCGGCCCTTCCGCATGGCAGGCTTTGAACCTACGAAGGCCGTGCATGTCGAGGAGAGTGAACCATTGCGGTCTGACGCCAATACCGCGGGGCCGACGGCCGAGCCGGTCCCCGCTCCCCGGGCAGAGTCAGCGGATGCCCCCGGCGGCGCGGTCGATATCGCGCAGAGTGCGCCTCCTCCCACCGGTGTGGGTGGTGGGCGCGCAGCGCAGCAGACAGTGGAGATGATGCATCGCACCCAGGGCGCCCTGCCGCGGCCCGAGCAGACCCGGATCATGATCGTCGCCAACCAGAAGGGCGGCGTCGGCAAGACCACCACCACTGTCAATCTCGCGGCATCACTCGCCCTGCACGGCAACCGGGTGCTGGTCATCGACCTGGACCCGCAGGGCAATGCGTCGACCGCACTGGGCATTGACCACCATGCCGATGTTCCCTCGATCTACGACGTGCTGCTGGAGAGCAAGCAGCTCTCCGAGGTGGTCCAGCCGGTGGTGGATGTGGAAGGGCTGTTCTGTGCCCCGGCCACCATCGACCTGGCGGGTGCGGAGATCGAGCTGGTGCCCATGGTGGCCCGGGAAAGCCGGCTGCATCGCGCCATCGAAGCCTATGAGCAGCCCCTGGACTACATCCTGATCGACTGCCCGCCCTCGCTCGGCCTGCTGACCGTGAATGCGATGGTGGCCGGTGCCGAGGTGGTCATCCCGATCCAGTGCGAGTACTACGCGCTGGAGGGCCTGGGCCAGTTGTTGCGCAACGTCGATCTGGTGCGTGGCCATCTCAATCCCAGGCTGCATGTCTCGACGATTCTGCTCACCATGTACGACGGCCGTACCCGGCTGGCCTCCCAGGTGGCCGAGGAGGTGCGGACCCACTTCGGGCAGGAGGTACTGCGCACCAACATTCCCCGTTCGGTCCGGATCTCCGAGGCCCCCAGCTATGGGCAGACGGTCCTGACCTACGACCCGAACTCCAGCGGTGCCCTCTCCTATCTGGAGGCGGCCCGGGAGATCGCGCTGCGCGGACAGAGCGCGCAGCAGTCCATCCAGCACGGCACGGTGGAGGGGCCGCAGTGAGTGAACGACGCAGAGGGCTCGGCCGCGGGCTGGGAGCACTGATCCCGCAGGCACCATCGGCCGGTGACGGTGAGGCGACGGACGAGGGCGCCGCACCGTCGTCCGGAGCGATGCCCGGGGCACTGACCGGGATGGCCATGGGCCGTGGTGTCTCTTCCGCAGTGACCGGCGGTGGCACGGGGCCGGTGGCTGCGGATGGCCAGACCCCTGCGGCGGCGGTGCAGGACATGGAGCCGGTGAATGGGGTTGCGGGTGCCCGTTTCGCCGAGCTGGACGTGGACTCCATCACCCCGAATCCCCGGCAGCCGCGGGACAACTTCGATGAGGACGCCATGGCAGAGCTGGTCGCCTCCATCAAGGAGGTCGGCCTGCTGCAGCCCGTGGTGGTACGTCCGACGGAGCGCCCGGCAGATGGTGACGGAGCCGGCCCCGGCTATGAGCTGATCATGGGCGAGCGTCGCTGGCGGGCTTGCCGGGAGGCCGGCCTTGAGGTCATCCCCGCAATCGTCCGCCAGACCGAGGACGAGCGACTGCTGCTGGATGCCCTGCTGGAGAACCTGCACCGGGCACAGCTCAATCCGCTGGAGGAGGCCGCTGCCTACGACCAGCTTCTGCGGGACTTCAACTGCACCCATGACGAGCTCGCCGACCGTATTGGCCGTTCCCGGCCGCAGGTGACCAACACCATCCGGCTGCTGCGGCTCTCTCCGGAGGTTCAGCGCAGGGTGGCCGCCGGGGTGCTGTCGGCCGGGCATGCCAGGGCACTGCTGGCGCTGGACAACGCGGAGGAACAGGATCGGCTTGCCCAGCGGATCGTGGCCGAGGGCCTGTCCGTGCGTGCGGTGGAGGAGATCGTCACGCTGCAGACCAAGGGCTCGGCGCCGGCCTCCCGCCGTCGGGCGCCGCGGGCCGGCAAGCGGGTGTCGCCCGCGCTGGACCGGCTGGCCGATCGGCTCTCCGACCGCTTCGAGACCCGGGTGAAGGTCGATCTGGGGCAGAAGAAGGGGAAGATCGTCGTGGAGTTCGCCTCCATTGAAGATCTCCAGCGCATCCTGGGCCAGCTTGCTCCGGACGAGGGGCGGGTACTGGACCAGGCCGATGAAGCGGACGAGGCCGACGCCTGAGGCGTCGACGACACCGGGACAGCGCAAGCATCGGAAGTTCGCCCCATGGATACGATGGAGCCATGGGGCGTCAGCTTGTGCCGCTCACGCTGGACAACCTTGCCGACTTGCCCGACCGCTGCCGCGCCTGCGTGTTCTGGGAACTTGATCCGGTGAGTGCGGCCTCGGCCGAGCGGGCCGGTCATACCGCGCTGGAGAAGGAAGCGTGGATCTCGGCCGTGCTGTTGGAGTGGGGAAGCTGTGGCCGGGTCGTCTATGTGGACCGGGCACCGGTGGGCTATGTGCTCTATGCGCCGCCCGCCTATGTTCCCCGCTCGTCCACCTTTCCCACCAGCCCGGTGTCGGCCGACGCCGTGCAGCTCATGACCGCCTGGATCGTCCCGGCTCACCAGAATCAGGGGATCGGACGGGCGCTGGTGCAGGGGGTCGCCAAGGATCTGCTGAGCCGGGGATTCCGGGCCATCGAGGCATTCGGCGATGCCCGCTGGAAGGAGCCCGCCTGCCTGCTTCCAGCGGAATATCTTGAGGCGGCCGGCTTTGTGGTGGTGCGGCCCCACCCCACCTATCCGCGGATGCGGCTGTCCCTCAAGAGCGCGCTCTCCTGGCGGGCGGATGTGGAGCTGGCGCTGGACCGGCTGCTGGGCGCGACCCAGCCGATCACCGTACTGCGGCCTTCCTGAGCAAGCGGAAGGGCCGCGTGTTTCACGTGAAACACGCGGCCCTTCCGCTTGCCGGGCCCGTTCAGGACTCCTTGGCGACGGTTCCCCCGGCGCTCAGAAAGTCGGCGAGGTCGCGCTCCAGCGCCGCCTTGGGCTTGGCGCCGACGATGGTCTTCACCACCTGACCGCCCTGGTAGACGTTCATGGTCGGAATCGACATGACGCCGTACTTGGCGGTGACCGTCGGGTTCTGGTCGATGTTGAGCTTGGCGATCACGATCTCATCGTGCTCGGCTGCGATGGCCTCAAGCGACGGGGCGATCATGCGGCAGGGACCGCACCACTCGGCCCAGAAGTCGACCAGCACGGGCTTGTCGCTCTTGAGTACCTTCTCCTCGAAGTCCGCGTCGGTGACCTTGATTGTGGCACCGGCCATGGCAGTTCTCCTTTGCTCAACGGTTGTACCGGGTAATCAGGCGGTCTGCTGGACCACGGCCGCTTCCACCAGGGGCGCCTGGTCGGCCAGCGCCGCCAGATAGCGCTCGGCGTCGAGTGCGGCAGCGCAGCCGGTACCGGCAGCCGTGATCGCCTGGCGGTAGGTGTGGTCCACCACGTCCCCGGCTGCGAAGACGCCGGGAAGGTTGGTGCGGGTGGAGGGGGCGTCGACCTGGAGGTAGCCCTCCTGGTCGAGATCGAGCTGGTCCTTGACCAGCTCGACCCGCGGGTCGTGCCCGATGGCGACGAACAGGCCGGTGGCGGCAATGCTGGAGGTCTCACCGGTCACGGTGTCGCGCAGGGTCAGACCCGACAGCTTCCCCTCCGCCTCGTGGATCGCCGCCACCTCGCTGTTCCAGCGGAACGAGATCTTGGGGTCGGCGAAGGCACGCTCCTGCATCGCCTTGGAGGCGCGCAGCGCATCGCGGCGGTGCACCACCGTCACCGTGCGGGCGAACCGGGAGAGGAAGGTGGCCTCCTCCATCGCGGTGTCACCTCCACCCACGACCACGATGTCGTGCTCGCGGAAGAAGAATCCGTCACAGGTGGCGCAGTAGGAGACGCCCCGGCCGGAAAGCTCGTCCTCCCCCGGCAGGCCCAGCTTGCGGTGCTGGGAGCCGGTGGCCACGATGACCGCCTTGGCGCGGTGGACGGTGCCGGCCGAGTCGGTGACCGTCTTGACGTCGCCGGTGAGGTCCACGGCGGTGACATCGTCGGCGACCAGCTCGGCGCCGAAGCGCTCCGCCTGTGCGCGCATGTTGTCCATCAGGTCCGGCCCCATGATGCCCTCACGAAAGCCAGGGAAGTTCTCGACCTCGGTGGTGTTCATCAGGGCGCCGCCCGCGGTGACCGCGCCTTCGAAGACCAGAGGCTTCAGCGAAGCCCGTGCGGTATAGAGAGCGGCGGTGTATCCGGCGGGCCCGGAGCCAATGATGATCACGTTGCGGACGTCGCTCACGGCATGTCTTCCTTGTCTCGGGACGTGTCTCGGAGGGGCTCTGAGGGCCTGCCGGGACCCCGGGCGGGATCCTCAGTCCAGTAACGGATACTAAGGCCCCGGGCATTCCCGGGGCGGGTGGTTGAAGCCAGGAGCGGGTGAAATCTTGCCCTTCTCAGGGCCGTGCCACGGTCTGCTGATGCAGGAGTTCACCCGTCTGCGGGGAGGAACCCGAGCTGCACTCGGCGGTGACCACATAGGCGTCTACCAGGTCCTGGTCGCCCGAATGCCCAAGCACCACGAGATAGGCCCGCATCCCCTCGAAGGAGAAGTACGGGTCCACGGCGAGTGGCGTCTCGGAGGAGCGTCCGGTGGCGGAGAGCACGCAGCGAGGAGCCGTGTGCAAGGGCTCCTCTGCTCCAGCCTCCCCCTCTTCCTCCTCCATCGGCCGGGTCTCCTGGATGCCGCCGCCCCCGTCGGTGCCCTCGGCCTGCTCTTCACCATCGCTGGAAGAGGCCTCCGACGGTGTGGTGTCGCGGCGAGAGAGGCTAGAGAGGAGGGATTGGACACGGAATGCCACATCGTCGCCTGTGCCCGCCTCGGCCGCGCTGTCCTCCTCGTATGCGGGGTCCGCGTCGTCCATCATCTGGGCGCCGGCCTCTGCGTCCGCCGCCCCGGAACCAGGCAGAGAGAAGGACTGGAGGAGCACACCACCCAGTCCGAGTACGGCAAGGACGGTGACGGCGGCCAGTGCCATCCAGGGCCAGGTACGCGGCTGCACCCATTCGGTTTCACGTGAAACAGCGGGACCGTCGGTTTCACGTGAAACCGCCTCCGCGGCAAGGGCTGCATCGATGCGTGCGGCGATGTCCTCCGGCATCGGGCCCGGATCTTCCAGCCCGGCCAGTTCCCGACGGAGGGCCTCCAGATCGGCCGCAATGGCGGAACACTCCTCGCACTCCGCGAGATGGCGGCGGAGTGCCGAGGACTCACTCTCGGAGAGCAGATCCTCGCCGAGGGCGGAGAGCTCCGCGGGGTCCGGATGGATCTCCCTCACGCGTGCTCACCTCCGCCCTTGATGGCTCCGGCGCTCTCCGATCCGCCCGGCGTTTCCGGGGGTCTCGACGATGGGACGGACGAGCGGCTTGTCCGGTTCCGTGCCGGCTCGGCCGCGGTTTCGTGCTCCGCGGAACGCAGATGGCGGAGCAGGGGCAGCAGCCGGGCCCGGCCCCGGGCACAGCGGCTCTTCACCGTGCCCACGGGCACATCGAGGATGCGGGCGGCTTCGGTCACCGGATAGCCCTGCATGTCCACCAGCACCAGGGCCGCCCGTTGGTCGGCCGGCAGCCCGTCCAGCGCCTTGCGCAGCTCCCGGCGGAGGTCTTGGCGCTCCACCGGGAGCTCGGCCGACTCCTGCGGCTCCAGCAGTGCCTCCAGGCGTTCGGGCTCCGGCATCGGCGAGGTGCGGCGGCTCTTGCGCTGACGTACCCGGTCCAGGCAGGCGTTGACGGTGATCCGGTGCAGCCAGGTGGTGACCGCTGCCTGGCCCCGGAAGGTGTGCGCGGAGCGGTAGGCGGAGAGAAGTGCTTCCTGTACCGCGTCCGCGGCATCCTCCCGGTCTCCCAGCGTCTTCAGTGCCACCGCCCACAGCCGGTCGCGGTGTCTGCGGACCAAGAGGCCGAAGGCGTCAGGGTCTCCGGCGACATGCCGGGCGAGGAGATCCTCGTCCGGCTCTGTCTGCTCCCCCTCCACCTGATGCCTCTCCCTCAGCCGGTAACCGCGATGTCGGTGATGCGCCCACGGTAGTTCCCGTCCGCCCCCTGAGGGAGATCCGTGAGCCAGACCAGAAGATAACGAGTCTCTACTGGCTGGTCCGTCGTGAGGCTGAGCGAGCTGCCCGAGCCCTCGGCGATCGGGGCGAACTGGTCGAGCGAGGAGGGAAGAGTACTGTTTCCGCCGGCCTGGCCCGCACTGGCCGCGGGAACCATCAACTGGACATCATGAGCGCCGCCGACTGCTGACACCTCTACGGCGCTCACCGAGCGGCTTTCCCCGAGATCCAGCAGCAGGCCCACCCCCTCCTTGAGGTTGCCGAAGCCCGGGCCGAAGTAGTTCTTGGTCTGCCAGTAGGTCTCCGGATCGCCGTCCAGGACGTTGCCGACTGCGTCCGGGTCCTGGCCGTCGCCCCAGGGGTCGAAGTCGTGGACGGCGGCGATCTCGACCGGGTCCGGGGTGGGGGAGGGCTGCGGGGCGTTGTCGTCCGGCTCGGTGGTCTCCTGGGAGACGGGCGGCTCGTTGGCCGGCGGGTCCCCCTTCATCAGCGCATCGGCGATCTGCCAGCTGCTCAGCCCCAGCGCGGCGATCAACAGTGCGGAGACGCCCCACTTGAGAACCTTCCCGGTCTTGCCGGGAAGGGCCGGTGGCGCGGGCGTGGCGCCCGGCTGGGTGGCCGGGCCGGGCGGAAGGACGGCGCCGTTCGGAAACCCGGGGCGGTGGTAGCCGGCCGCCAGCAGGCCCGGGTCCGGCTCCGGCGGACGGATCCGGGGCATCTCACCGATGGCCCGCACCAGTTCCTCCGGGGTGGTGCACGCGGGCTTCTGGCTGGCCGCGGTGGCGCCGTCGTTGGCCACCGCTCGCATGGCCAGATCGGACAGACCCCGGTGGACACCGGCCCGGACCAGTTCCGGACTGGCGAGGGAATCCCGGGAGTTCCGGCTCAGTCCCGCGACACCGGCGAGCCCGTAGCCGCCCTCCGGATAGGGCCAGCGCTGGGTGAGCGAGGCGTAGAGCAGGGCTCCGATGGCCTCGGTGTCGGCACGCGGGGCGCAGTCGCTGGTGATGCCGCGCAGCGCGGCATCCACGGCCAGGCCCCGGATGCGGAACTGGCCGGCGCTGGTGCGCAGCACGCTGTTGGGATTCAGCCGCAGATGAGCGAGGTTCTTGCGGTGTGCCTCGGTCATTCCCTCGGCGAGCTGGGAGACCAAGGTGTAGGCCTCGTGCGCCTCCAGCGGGCCGGAGGCCAGCACGGTGCCCAGCGGAGTGGCGTCCGAAAGCCACTCGTGGATGACATAGACCAGTTCCCCGTCGTCGGCGGCGTCCAGCACCTGCACAAAGCGTGCGTCGCTCATCAGGGCCGCGGCGCGGGCCGCGTTGATGACCTCGTCGGCACGTCGGTGGTCGGCCGGCAGCACATGGACCCCGACAGCCCGGCGAAGCTTCTCGTCCACCGCGCGCCAACTGCTGAAGCCGTCCACCCGGGTGATGCACTCCTCCAGCCGGTAGCGGCGGGAGAGGCGGTGTCCGCTGTGCAGTTCGGGCGGCGGCCCGTCCCCGGGGTCCTGCGGGGTCTTCGGTGCGGGCTCCTCACTCTTCGGGGAGGCGGCCTTGCCGTTCCCGCCGTCTCCGGCGGGAGGCTGAGAGGGACTTGTCGCTGTTGAGCGATCCGCCACCGTTTTCTCCGCCTCCCCGTCAATGGCCCTGATGCCGGCCATGGTCCATGCCCTTGCCTGACGTCAATTGTGCCGCGACTTCCGTACCCCGCACGACATCTGAGAGCTGCCGTAGGTTGTACAGGAGTTGTACAGGACGCGGGTGTGCTGTGATGCGGGCCCGGTCAGCGTCCCAGACGGGCCCGCACCATGCCCACGAGCGTGGTGAGTTCGGTGATCCTCATCCGGCGGGCCGCCAGATAGAAGACCGCCGCCAGGACCAGTCCGCCGCCGATCAGGGCCAGCAGGGAGCCGGTGAATCCGCTGCCGAGTGCCTGAGTGATCCCGTAGCCCGCAGCGCCGCCGAGCACGGCGGCCGGAAGGCTGGCGCCGCTGAGCCGGATGTAGGTGCGGATGATGCGGTGGCCGTCCAGATCGGTGCCGAGCCTGCGGCGCAGCCGCCGCCAGGCGACCAGCACGCCCAGCGCATAGGCGATGCCATAGCCGAAGGCGATGCCGGCCACCACCCAGCGGTCGGGCAGGATCACGAAGGACAGGGCGGAGAGCACGATCCAGATCGCCGAGACGATGACCGTGTTGTAGAAGGGCGTCCGGGTGTCCTCGTAGGCGTGGAAGGCCCGCAGCACCACGTACTGTGCGGAGAAGGGGATCAGGCCCAGGCCGAAGGCCATCAGGATGTAGCCGAAGGACCGGGCGCCGCTCTCCCCCGCCGAGCCGAACAGCAGCGTGCACATCGGCACGCCGAGGGCGACGAAGGCGAAGGCCATCGGGACGATGGCCACGGCCGAGGTCCGCATTCCGTGCGAGAGGTCGTCCCGGACGGCGGCCGTGTCGCCGTCGGCGGCCGAGCGGGAGATCCGGGGGAGCAGCGCCGCCATCACCGAGACGGTGATGATGGCCTGCGGCATCTGCCAGATCAGCAGGGCGCTGCTGTAGGCGATGAAGCCGGTTCCGGGGTAGCCGGCCGCCTCGGCGTTCTCGCCCGCCCAGGTGGCGAACTGCGAGACCACCACCAGGCCGATCTGGTTGGCGAAGACGAAGAGCACGGTCCACTTGGCCAGCTTCATGGCCTTGCCCATGCCGGTGCCCGCCCAGTCGAAACGGGGGCGGAGCCGGAAGCCGTCGGCGCGCAGATAGGGCAGCATGGCCAGCGCCTGGACGGTCAGGCCCAGCAGGGTGCCGACGCCCAGCAGCCGGACTCCCTCGGCGGGGATGGTGTCCACACCGAGGGCGGAGGATTCCTGGGTGCCATAGACCCAGATGAAGGCCCCGAAGGTGAAGATGACCACCAGGTTGTTGAGGACCGGGGTCCACATCATGGGGCCGAAGCGGTCGCGGGCGTTGAGGATCTGGCCGAGCACCACATGGATGCCCATGAAGAGGATGGTGGGCAGGCAGTAGCGGGCGAAGGCGACCGCGACCTCGTTGGCGGCCGGCTCGTCGGCGATCTTCGCCGACATCATCCTGATCAGCAGGGGGGCAATCAGCACGGACACCACCACCAGCCCGGTGAGGATGACCGTGATCAGGGTGAGCAGCCGGTTGGCGTACGCCTCGCCGCCGTCCTTGTCGTTCTTCATCGCGCGCACAAGCTGCGGGACGAAGACGGAGTTGAGGCCGCCGCCGATGGTGAGGATGTAGATCATGGAGGGCAGTGCCCAGGCGATGGCATAGGTGTCGCCCAGGACGGCGGCGCCGAGCGCGGCCACGATGACCAACTGGCGGACAAAACCGGTGACCCGGGACACCAGGGTGCCGGCGGCCATTATGGCGCTGGACTTCAGCAGGCTGGGGCCGCGGCGGGACCGGGCCGGGGCCGTGGGCGGTGGAGCGCTGGGAGGGGCCGTGGGCGGAGCGGCCGGGGGCGCCGGCGCGGCATCGGCCCCCGTGGGCGGCTGCGCCGGAGGAGGCACCGGGTGCGCCGGGTGCGCACCGGGGTGCGGCGGGCGCCCGGGCGGGGGGGTGACCTGCTGGTCGCGGTAGAGGTGGGCGAAGACATCGCGGTCCGGGGCGGCGGGGGGCCGGCCGGGGGTGTTCCGCTCGGCGGCCCGGCCGACCAGATCGTCGACGCCGGTGAATTCGGTGGTTCCCGGGTGATCGCCGTGCGGCATCAGCCGGGCGGGACGGTCGGGTTCCGGTGCCGGGGCGGGATCCCAGCGCTGCGGGTCCGCTCCGTGGTGCGGAGGGTGCGGCTGCTGGTACAGGGCCCCGGGGTCGGGCAGGCTGCCGGGCGGCGGCGGGGGATGCGAGGCGCGGTCATAGGGGGCGTCCTGGAGTGGATCCTGGGCCAGCGGGTCGCGCCCGGCGTAGGGGTCGTGGGTATAGCTCTGCGCCAGATAGGGGTCGGCGGCGGGCGGGCCGTCCTGGCCCTGGAAGGGGGGCGGGCCGGGCATGCGCCCGTCGGGACCCGGCGGCCCGGCGGGCTCCCCGCCTCCGGCTCCCGGCCCCTGTTCACGGTCGTACGGCGCTCGCATCGTTACCCCACCTCATGTGTCACCGGCTGCCCGGCCGGCCCAGCCGCGCACTTCACTCGCTGCGCTCCACCTTCTCACCCCTGGCCGGGGTGAGGTCGCTGTCGCCGTCGGTGTCGGTCAGGTGACCGCTCGGCGGAGTACGCCGCTGTTCGCCTCGCGCGGTGCTCCGCTCGTCGGCCGCGGTGCCCGGCGGGGGCCCGGCGGCGGACGCGTCGTCGGGGTCGTCGGGGTCGTCGGGGTTGTCGGCCTCATCGGCGCCGTCGCCGCTGCTGCCGTCGTCCTCGGGGGCGGTGGCCTGGGCGCGCTTGCGCTGGGTGTACATCCGGATGCCGGCCAGCACCACGAGCAGCAGGCCGCCCGAGATGACCAGCAGCACCGTGGAGGTGATGGAGGTGACGTCCGCCTGGAAACGGATGGCCTGGCCGTACGGGGTGCCGTCCGCGGTGTAGAGCTGGGCCTCCAGATATGCCTTGCCATTGGCCCGGGCGTTGGCCTCGAACTTCACCACCTGGTTGAGCCCGGCCCCGACCGTGACCTCCTGCCGGCCGACGACCTCCAGGCCGATGCGCCGGCTGGAAGTGAGCTCCAGCCGCAGGTTCTGCACGTCCTGCACCAGGTTGTTCTGCACGGTCACCGGAATGACGGCGCTGCGGCCGGAGAGCGTGACCGGGGACTTCTCGATCAGGAAAACCTGCTCGGTCAGCTCCTGGAGCTGGTTCTCCACCCCGGCCCGGAACCGGGCCGCCTCGGTGGTACGTCCGCGCCAGGAGACCGACATCTCGCGGCGGATGGCGTTGCCGAACGGCACCACCACCCGGTCCGGCCGGGTGAGGATGACCGTGAAGCGGTCCAGGGTCTGCTGGGTGTCGCGCATGTCGTGGAACGCCTCGGCGGGCAGTTCCTGCTCCCGCAGCCGCTCCGGGTACTGCGCCGCCTTCGGCACGGTGAACGAGGCGTCCGCGTCGGGTGCGGCCGAGGCGGTCTCCTCAAGGGGCGCGAAGTCCACCCAGGAGCCCTGCTCGGCCAGCGCGGCCAGCGCGTCCGCCATGGCCTGGGCCTGCGCGGCGCTGGGCATCCGCTGCGGGGCGAGGACCAGGGAGCGGTCCATGGCCGGGGCCTCGTCGGCGATCATCAGCGTCTCGGCCAGCAGCCGCTGGTGTGCCAGGGAGATATTGCCGGCCCGGCTCATGTCCGCCTCGAACAGCCGGGACAGCCGGGCATCGGCCACCACGGCGGTGGTACCGCCGCCGATCGGGCCGGCCGCACCGGGGGTGTAGTTGAGTCCCCGGTAGCTGTTCAGCGAGTCGCTGCGGGCGATGACCGTGTCCGCGCCGGCCGCGGTGGCCACCGAGACGATGTCCGGGTCCACGGCGCCCTCCACCGGCCAGGCGTAGTCGGTGACCGGTTCCACGTTGAGCACTGTCTCCACGGTGGAGGCGGCCAGGTCGGTGGCGGACTTCAGATGGGAGAGCACCCCGGGCACTTCCTTGCCCTGGTGGGCCAGCGAGGCCAGGTCGGGATCGGCGAACGGCAGCGCGACGACCTCCGCGTCCCGCACCGCCTCCTTGAGCCGGAGCAGCCAGGCGCGGGCCACGTCCTGGCCGCGGCCGGCCACCTGCTCCTGCGGATCGGCATCCGGTCCGGCGACCCAGTACTCCTCGGCCATGGCGGAGACCGAGGCCAGCAGATCGGGATCGACGACCCAGGTGACGGGCAGCTCGGCGCCGAGCGTCACCAGCTCGTACAGCCGGCCGCCCGGGGAGATCTCGGCCAGCAGGGCATCGTCCTGGAACAGCGGGGTCTGGGTTTCGTCGGTCTGGGTCTGGCCGGTCAGATGCGAGGTGGAGACCAGCGGCCACAGCGCGGTCAGATGCAGCCCCGGTTCGCCGTCCCGGCCGCCCGGCTGCCAGGGGATCACCGTGCGGCCCACGCCGAGGATGCGGTCGCCCCAGCGCTGGTCCTCGGTCTGCCCGGTGACCGTGAACGCGAGCTGGTAGACACCCGGCTCGCCGAACTGCAGCGCCGAGACAGGTACCTGGAGGGTGAAGGAACGGGACAGCCCGGGGGGGATGGTCTCCAGCTCCGCCGGATGGCCCTGGACGAAGCCGCCGTCCCGCTCCAGCGCGAAGTCTTCGCGGCCCAGCGCCTCGTCAAGAGCGGAGCGGCTGGACAGCGGGACCGCGAAGCGGGGGTCCACGGCCGCGTCCAGGATCGGGTGGTCCCCCTCGTTGGTGACCGTGCCCTGCACGGTGAGGGTGTCGCCCTCGTCCGGGTCGGCGGGCTCGATCCCGGTGACGGTGAGCACCGCCGGAGTGTCGTTGTCGGCCGCGGGATGCCGTGCCTCCGGCCGGGCCGCCTCGGCGCCGGAGGCGGGCACCGGCAGCAGCCAGCCCAGTGCCAGGATGGCGGTGAGCAGCGGGATGAGGACGGTGCGTGGCGACCGGCGGCGTGGCCGGGCGCGGTGCGGTGTTCCGGCGCGCCCCGTCGGCCCTGCTTTCCGCGCGTTCCGCGCGCTCTGCGCTGCCGCCGTCACAGCCCGTCGGGGGTGCTCCGCCGCATGAACCACGCGGGCCCTCGTTCTCTCGTCGTGTCCGATGTGCCGGTCCAGGTGGATGCCAGCAGATATGGTAACGAGCCGAAAGCGGCGCCGGTGCCCGTCCGGGGCCGCTCCCGGGCCGGTCCGGGAGCGGCCGGCGGGAGGGGACACGTACTCTGTTCTGTTGTGCCGAACGACAGCAATGCCATCGACGCCACCGCCGCGCCCATGACCGCTGCTCCGCTGGAGGGCGTCCCGCCGGCCACCGCCGCGGCGCTCGGCGACGCGCAGCGCCAGGCAGTGAGCGAGCTGCTGCGCGTCTCCCCGGTGGCCGACGACCTGGCCCGGCGGTTCGCCGCCGCAGGCCATGCGCTGGCCCTGGTCGGCGGGTCGGTACGGGACGCGCTGCTGGGGCGGCTCGGCAACGATCTCGACTTCACCACCGATGCCCGGCCCGAGGAGGTGCTGCGGATCGTGCGCCCCTGGGCCGACGCGGTCTGGGAGGTGGGCATCGCCTTCGGCACCGTCGGCTGCCACAAGCAGGACTTCCAGATCGAGATCACCACCTACCGCTCGGAGTCCTACGACCGGACCTCGCGCAAGCCCGAGGTGGTCTATGGCGACTCCATCGAGGAGGACCTGGTCCGGCGGGACTTCACGGTGAACGCCATGGCGGTGGCGCTGCCGCAGAAGGTGTTCATCGATCCGCACAACGGTCTGGACGATCTGGCCCGGCGGGAACTGCGCACCCCGGGCACTCCGCAGGCCTCTTTCTCCGACGATCCGCTGCGCATGATGCGTGCGGCGCGGTTCGCCTCCCAGCTCGGTTTCACGGTGGCCGGCGAGGTGGTGGCGGCGATGACCGAGATGGCCGGCCGGATCTCCATCGTCTCCGCGGAACGGGTCCGGGAGGAGCTGAACAAGCTGGTGCTGGGCGGCCGGCCGCGGCGTGGCCTGGCGCTGCTGGTGGACACCGGACTGGCCGGGCAGGTGCTGCCGGAGCTGCCGGCGCTGCGGCTGGAGCTGGACGAGCACCACCGGCACAAGGACGTCTACGAGCACAGCCTGACCGTGCTGGAGCAGGCGATCGGCCTGGAGGAGCCGGGGAAGCCGGATCTGGTGCTGCGGCTGGCGGCGCTGCTGCACGACATCGGGAAGCCGAAGACCCGGCGCTTCGAGAAGGACGGCCGGGTCTCCTTCCACCACCATGAGGTGGTGGGGGCGAAGCTGACCAAGGCCCGGCTGAGCAGGCTCAAGTACCCCAATGACGTGATCCGGGACGTCTCCCGGCTGGTGGAGCTGCATCTGCGGTTCCACGGTTACGGCACCGGGGAGTGGACCGATTCGGCGGTGCGCCGCTATGTACGGGACGCCGGGCCGCTGCTGGACCGGCTGCACAAGCTGACCCGCTCGGACTGCACCACCCGCAACAAGCGCAAGGCGCAGGCGCTCTCCCGGGCCTATGACGATCTGGAGGCCCGGATCGAGCGGCTGAAGGAGCAGGAGGAACTGGACGCCATCCGGCCGGATCTCAATGGCAACGAGATCATGGACATCCTGGCCATCCCGCCCGGCCCGCAGGTCGGCCGGGCCTACCAGCATCTGCTGGAGCTCCGCCTGGAACACGGCCCGCTGGGCCGGGAGGCCGCCGAGGCGGCCCTGCGCGAGTGGTGGCAGCGGCAGTGAACGGCACGGGCCGCGGCTCCGCAGGGAGCCGCGGCCCGTGCCGGACGGCGAAGGCTCAGACGTCGCCGAGGCAGAGGGAGAACTTCTTGCCCCCGTACTCCTCGTAGTACTGGGTGTGGGCGCCCTCCACGTTCTCGCAGGCCCCGTCGGAGATGTCGCCCTCGATCTTCTCGACCACCTTGTACTCGGCGTCGGCGGCGGTGCAGTCCGTCTGCTTCAGGTCGGGCGAGGCCATGGAGCCCTCGTTGCGCAGGCAGTCGCCGACCTCGGAGCGTTCGGCCTCAGAGCTGCAGCCGGTCAGGACCGCGGCAGCGGCTATGGTGGCCACTGCGACGGACAGCAGCTTCTTGGTCATGGTGTCCCCTCTGATGTGCATGTCTTGCTGTGCGGGCGGTGCCGATGGGTAGCTCTCGGTCAGGCAGTAGCCGCCGCACGGTAACGGAGGGCAACACTAGTGTGGGGGGCGGTTGACCTGGGGCGTCGTACCGGGATGACGGGGTTCTGTGGCTGTTATGTGACACTGACATCGGGTGAAATCCGGTGGAAACGGACCATGGCCAGGGCTGTCGCCGTGTAAATCACCGAGGTTGTGAGCACCAGCGTGGCCGAGCGGCCGTCCGGGGGGAGCATCAGGGCGGCCAGTCCGGCGGCGCCCACAAAGGCCACATTGAAGAGCATGTCGTAGATCGAGAAGACCCGGCCGCGGTAGGCGTCGTCGATGGCGGACTGCACCACGGTGTCGGTGACGATCTTGCTTCCCTGGGTGACCAGACCGAGGACGAAAGCGGCGATCAGCACCGGAAGCGGCCGGAAGGACAGGCCCAGGGCCGGGACGAGGACGGCGGCGGAGGCGGCACACCAGGCGAACCAGCCCAGGCGGCCCAGGCGGGCCACGGCCCATGGGGTGACCACCGCGGCGGTGAAGAATCCGGCGCCGGACAGGCCCACGGCGATGCCCAGCAGGGCCATGCCGTCGCCGTCCAGGGTGTCCGCGCCCCAGGCGTAGCGGGCCAGCATCAGCACGGTGACCAGCAGCGCGCCATAGCAGAACCGCATGGTGGCCACGGCCAGCAGAACGCGGGCGGCCGTCCGGTGGCCGTGGAGATGGCGGAGTCCGGCCAGCAGACCCCGGGCCGTGGCGGCAAGCGCGTTCAGGGTCTCCCGGGAGATGTCGGAGGGGTCGGGTCCGAGCAGGTCCCGGCCCATGCGCAGGGCGGCCAGCCCGGCCAGCAGATACAGCACGGCGGCGGTCATCAGGGCCGTGGCATCGCCGGACGCCTCGCTTCGGGTGAGATAGCTCAGTCCGAAGGCCGCCGCTCCCCCGACCGTGGCGGCGACGGTGCCGGCGGTCGGTGAGAGGGAGTTGGCGATCACCAGCCGCTCGCGGTCCACCACCCGGGGCAGTGCGGCGGAGAGCCCGGCCAGGATGAAGCGGTTGATGGCGGTGACTGAGAGCGCGGAGAGGTAGAACTGCCAGCGTGATGCCGAGGCCAGCACCAGCAGACAGGTGGCCGAGGCAAGACCGGCGCGGAGCAGATTGCCGTAGAGCAGCACCTGGCGCCGCCGCCAGCGGTCCAGCAGGGCACCGGCGAACGGGCCCAGCAGGGAGTACGGCAGCAGAAGCACCGCCATGGCTGCGGCGATCTCTTCGGGGGAGGTCTGCTGCTCCGGGGAGAAGACCACATAGGCGGCCAGCCCCACCTGGAAGACGCCGTCGGTGAACTGCGAGAGCAGGCGGACGGTCAGCAGCTTCCGGAAGCCGGGGAAGCGCCACAGCATCCGGAAGTCGGCGACGACGGACATGGCCGGCTAGGCCCCCCGCCCGACGGGCGGCGCCGAGGTCGGTTCGGGGTGCGGTTTCACGTGAAACGTGGACGGGTGGTGGGCGCGGCGTGGGAGGAAGGTGAAGCGGTCGGGGGCGTGGTCCAGTACGCCGCCCCCGGGATCGTCGGAGCCGTCCCAGCGGACCGGGTCGTGACGCGGGCGCAGCATGTCGCGGACCACGACCAGGCAGAGGTACAGGGTGCCGAGCAGATGCAGGGCGATGGCGCCGTGGTAGCCGTTGGGCGTCAGGCCATGGGCGCCGCTGGTATGCGCCAGATACATCCAGATGCCCAGGAAGTAGAGAACCTCGCATGCCTGCCAGATCAGAATGTCCCGCCAGCGCGGGCGGGCCAGTGCGGCCAGCGGCACCAGCCAGAGCACGTACTGGGGGGAGTAGACCTTGTTGGTGAGGATGAAGACGGCGACGGTGAGGAAGGCAAGCTGGGCAAGGCGGGGACGCACCGGGGCGAGCAGGGCGAGCAGCGCGATCACGGCAAAGCCGAGCAGCGTGAGGACGGTGGCCAGCCGGTTGACGACGGGCGGTTCGAGCGTGATGTCGGTGCGCTGGACCAGCAGCAGCCAGAAGGAGCCGAAGTCCACCGAGCGCTCCTGGCTGAAGACATAGAAGCGGGCCCAGCCCTCGGTGGCCAGCAGCATGATCGGCAGATTCACCACCAGCCAGGAGAGGACCGCGGCGGTGAGGGCGGTGAAGAAGGCGCGCCAGCGGGAGGCGCGCAGGCAGAGCAGGAACAGCGGTCCCAGCAGCAGCACCGGATAGAGCTTGGCCGCGGTGGCCAGGCCGATGAGCAGCCCGGCCGCGGCCGGGCGGGAGCGTGCCCACATCAGCAGCCCGGCCAGGCACAGCGCTCCGGCCAGCAGATCCCAGTTGATGGTCGAGGTGAGCACGAATGCCGGGGCGAGCGCCACCATCAGCCCGTCCCAGGGCCTGCTCCGCTGGATCCGGGCCACACAGACCGCGATGATCACCGCGCAGGCCATCAGCATCCCGGCGTTGACCAGCCAGTAGATCTGCTGGGCCGCCCGTCCGCCGTCGCCCCCCGGGGTGAGCCAGGCGGCGGTCTCCATGAAGAGACCGGTGAGCACAGGGTATTCGAGGTACTCCATGCCCCGGGCAAGCTCGTCCGGGATCCGGTCGAAGTAGGGGATGAGCCCGTCGGCGAAGCCGCGGGCACGGTACAGATGCGGGATGTCGGAGTAGCAGGCGTGGGTGTACTGGGTCGAGGCGCCTTCGAACCAGCCCCGGTTGTAGCAGGGCAGCTTCTGCACCATCCCGAGGGCGAAGGTGCTGATCATGACCAGGGCGACCACCCGCACCGGATGCCACCAGCCGGTGGCCGGGGCCGCCCGGCGGCCGGCCGGGCCGCCGAACCGCTCGCTGCCGTGGACGGCCACCTCGTCGCGGGGCGCGGCGGGCCGTACGGGGGCTGCTGACGTGGTACGCGGCGGGTGCGGCATGGTGACATCCTGCCGTACGGCGATCGCCCCGGCAGTCAGGCTGCCGGGGCGATCGCGGGTGCGGAGGGCTACGCCGCGCTATGGCTCGGTGGTGTCACCGCTGGTATCGCCGCCGCCTCCGCCATTGCCGCCGCCTCCGTTGCCGTTGCCGTTGCCCACGATCCAGCCGGTGTCCCCGCCGCTGTCGCCGCCGGTGTCGGTCTCGCCGGTACTGCCGTCGGTCTCGCCGCCGGTGTCGGTCTCGCCGGTACTGCCGTCGGTCACGCCGCCGCTCTCGCCGCCGGTGTCGGTCTCGCCGGTGGTGCCGCCGGCATCGCCGCCGCCGGTCTCACCGCCACCGCAGAACGGGTCGTTGACCGGGTCGCAGGAGAAGGTGGGGAAGGTCGGGTCCGGCTCGGAGCTGGGCTTGCCCGGACGGTCCGGCTCCTCGGTCTCCTCTTCCTCGGGCTCCTCGGTCTGCTCGGGCTCCTCGGTCTCGGTCGGAGTCGGCTCGGGGCTCTCCGCCCCACCGCCGTAGACGATCTCGCCGATCTTCGGAGCCTTGGGGAACTTGTCCGCCGGGTGGTCCTTGGTGGCTTCCTTCATGTAGCTCACCCAGACGTCCGCGGGGAAGCTGCCGCCGGTGACCTTCTCCATGCCGCCGACGCCGTACATCTCCAGGAAGCCGTCGCTGGCGTTGTTGTCGTCCTGCCGGAACATGCCGATCGCGGTGGACAGGTGCGGGGTGTAGCCGGAGAACCAGGCGCTCTTGTTGTCGTCGGTGGTTCCGGTCTTTGCGGCAGCCGGCTTGCCCAGGTCCTGGGCCTTGCGGCCGGAGCCGTTCTCGACCACGGAGGCCAGCACGTCGGTGACGTTGTCGGCGACATCGGAGGAGAACGCCCGCTTCAGCGAGAGCTCATGCTTCCACAGGGTGCCTTCGGCGTTCTTCACCTCGGTCACCGAATACGGTTCGGCCTGCTCGCCGCTGGCCGCGAAGGTGGCGTAGCCGGTGGCCATCCGGATGGCGCTGGGGGTGCCGACACCCAGCGAGAAGGAGGGAACCGTGTCGTTGAACGGCTCCAGGCTGCTCTTGTGCAGACCGGCGTCGATCGCCGCCTGGGCGACGGTTTCGATGCCGATGTCCATGCCGAGCTGGACGAACGGGGAGTTGGCGGAGACCTCCATGGCCCGGCGGAGGGTGATCGGGCCCTCCTCGCCGCCCTCGTAGTTCACCTGCCGCAGTTCGGTCTCGTTGCCCTCCGCGTCCTCGCCCTTCCAGACCTCTCCGTCGTAGTGCCGGATCAACAGCTCGTTCTCACTGTTGTAGATCGCCTCCGGGGAGAGCCGGGTCCTGTCCTCGGGGCCCTGTTCCGGGCCCTTCTCCGGGTCCCGGACGCCGTCCCGCATCGCGGCGGCCAGCACATAGGGCTTGAAGGTGGAGCCGACCTGGATGTCCTCGCGGTTGGCGTTGTTGACGAAGTGCTCGGTGAAGGAGGTGCCGCCGTAGATGGCGACGATGGCGCCGTCGCCCGGCACCACCGAGGCGCCGCCGAACTGGACGAACTCGTTCTCCGGCGCCTCCTCGGCGTTGATCTTCTCCATCACCTGCGTGACGGCCGCCTCCATCTGGTTGACCTTCACCTTGTCGAAGGTCGTGTAGATGCGGTAGCCGCCGTCCTCCAGCTGCTGCGAGGTGAGGATGTCGTTGTTGACCAGGTACTGGTCGACCAGGCCGGTGAGGTAGCCGATCTGGCCGGCCTTGTTGGTGGCGGGCTTGGGCTCGACCGGCATCGGGAACTCGGTGTACTGGCCGCGCTCGGCGGCGTCCAGGGTGCCCACTTCCACCCGGCGGTCCAGGATCCATGACCACCGCTCCTCGGCGCGCCGCAGATTGCCCTCCGCGGCCTCGGCGCCCCGGGTGCCGCCGTGCGGGTCGTAGTAGTCCGGCCCCTTGAGCAGGGAGATCAGAAAGGCCGACTCGCTGGCGTTGAGCTCCTCGGCGTCCTTGTTGTAGTACGCCTGGGCAGCCGCCTGCACACCGTAGGCGCCGCGCCCGAAGTAGGAGGTGTTCATGTAGCCCTCAAGGATCGTCTCCTTGGGCTCCTGCGCACCCACCTTGATGGAGATCAACAGCTCCTTGGCCTTGCGGGTGAGGGTCTGGTCCTGGACCAGGAAGTTGTTCTTGACGTACTGCTGGGTGATGGTGGAGCCGGACTGGGTCTCGGCGCCGCGTGCCATGTTGACCACGGCGCGGGCGATGCCGACCGGGTTGACGCCGCTGTCCGTCCAGAAGGTGTGGTTCTCGGCGGCGATGGCGGCGTCCGTCAGATGCTCCGGCATCTGGTCCAGCGGGATGTTCTGCCGGTTGTACTCACCGCCGCCGGCCACCACCATCTCGGTGCCGTCGGCCCAGTGGTAGACGTTCTTCTGCGACTTCGCCCAGATGTTCTGGTTGGGCACCTCCACCATGGCGTAGGCGATGCCGACCAGCCCGATGAGCGTGCCCAGGAAGAGGAACGCCATGCCGAGCCACTGCTTCCAGGACGGCACCCAGCGGCGGATGCCGCGCTTGCCCCACCGTGGATAGTCGATGATCCGCTTCTTCGGCGGCGGCTCCGGCATTCCCCGCCGCGCCGCCCGCCGGCCGCCTCCGCCCCGCATGGGAAGCGGCTCGGTGGCGCTGGCCGCCCGTCGCCGTCCTCCGCCGCGCTCCTGGACCGCACGCCGGGCTTCGGCCCGCGAGCCGTAGGCACGTGGCTCGGGGGGCGTGCCGTACGAGCCTCCGGCCGGCTCGCGCGGCGGCGGCGGGGCCGCCCGGCGGCCGGACGCGGCACGCCGTCCGCGTTGCGGGGGCTTGCGACGGTGCTCGCTCATGGGACAGCTACTCCTATGACAGAGGTAGACGCCTGTAGCCAGCAGGCTCTTCCTGGCAGTCTTCGCTCCCCCGGTATGCGGCCCGCTCCGGGGTCTCCCCGGAAAGACGGACGCACGTCACCCGAGACGAAGACGCCCCTGAAGCGCCCTGGGTTCCCGGCGGCCGACTGCACGGGGCCAGCGTACGCAGCGGCGCAAGCCTGGTTTCCGGCCAGTCCGGGCAAGGCCGACATTTTGCTGCACGTGAAGTGAAGATGTGACCCCCTTCACTGCGCCTTCACCGGGTGCGGCCTTGCCGGGATCACCGCACCGCTCTATCGTGTGGATGTATCGAATCGATACATCGCACCGGTAGTCACCGAGCAGCCAGCGGAGACGGACGCAGCAGAGACGGAGGTGGCCGCAGAGATGAGCAAACGCTCCGGAGTGCTGGAGTTCGCCATTCTGGGACTCCTCCGGGAAGCCCCGATGCACGGCTATGAGCTGCGCAAACGCCTCAACGTATCACTCGGGGTGTTCCGGGCCTTCTCCTACGGCTCCCTCTACCCGTGCCTGAAGACGCTGGTGCAGCGGGGATGGCTGGCCGAGGAGTCCGGGACCGGCCCCGAGGACTCCCGCGCGGTCTCGCGCCGGGCCAGGATCGTCTACCGCCTCACCGCCGAGGGCAAGGAGCGCTTCGAGGAGCTCCTCGCCCAGACCGGCCCCGACAGCTGGGAGGACGAGCACTTCGGCGTGCGGTTCGCCTTCTTCGGCCAGACCTCCCGCGATGTGCGGATGCGGGTGCTGGAGGGCCGCCGCAGCCGGCTGGAGGAGCGGCTGGCCAAGATGCGCGCCTCCCTGTCCCGTACCCGGGAGAAGCTGGACGCGTACACCCTTGAGCTGCAGCGCCACGGCATGGAGTCCGTGGAGCGCGAAGTCCGCTGGCTCAACGAGCTGATCGAGAGCGAGCGGGAGGGGCGTGAGCGCCCAGGGGAGCCCCGGGCCGCGGCGCCGGGCGGCGGCGCAGCCGCGCCGGGCGGGGGCGGCCCGGTCGCCGACACGGGCGGACCGCCGAAGGACCGGGGGAACGTCCCGCCGGATCCGTCCGAAGACACCACGACGTGAGAGCCCGCCGCACACCGCGGCCGGGTCTCGCCGAAATCACTGAGAACACCTAGGGAGCAGCCGGAATGGGTTCGGTTCGCGTAGCCATCGCCGGGGTCGGCAACTGTGCCGCCTCGCTGGTACAGGGCGTCGAGTACTACAAGGACGCCGCCCCGGACAGCAGGGTCCCGGGTCTGATGCACGTCCAGTTCGGGGACTACCACGTCTCCGACATCGAATTCGTCGCCGCCTTCGACGTGGACGCCAAGAAGGTCGGTACCGACCTGACCGACGCCATCGGGGCCAGCGAGAACAACACGATCAAGATCTGCGACGTGCCGCCGACCGGGATCACCGTCCAGCGCGGCGAGACCCACGACGGTCTGGGCAAGTACTACCGCGAGACCATCACGGAATCCGACGAGCGGCCGGTGGACGTCACCCAGGTGCTCCGTGACACCCGCGCCGATGTGCTGGTCTGCTACATGCCGGTGGGCTCCGAGAGCGCTGCCAAGTACTACGCCCAGTGCGCCCTGGACGCCGGGGTGGCCTTTGTCAACGCCCTCCCGGTCTTCATCGCCGGCACCAAGGAGTGGGCCGACAAGTTCGAGGCGGCGGGTGTGCCGATCGTCGGCGACGACATCAAGTCGCAGGTCGGCGCCACCATCACACACCGGGTGATGGCCAAGCTGTTCGAGGACCGGGGCGTCATCCTGGACCGCACCATGCAGCTCAATGTGGGCGGCAACATGGACTTCAAGAACATGCTGGAGCGGGACCGGCTGGAGTCCAAGAAGATCTCCAAGACCCAGGCCGTCACCTCCCAGATCCCCGACCGGGAGCTGGGCGAGAAGAACGTCCACATCGGCCCGTCCGACTACGTGGCCTGGCTGGACGACCGCAAGTGGGCCTATGTGCGGCTGGAGGGCCGGGCCTTCGGCGACGTGCCGCTGAACCTGGAGTACAAGCTGGAGGTCTGGGACTCCCCCAACTCCGCCGGTGTGATCATCGATGCGCTGCGTGCGGCGAAGATCGCCAAGGACCGGGGGATCGGCGGCCCGATCCTCTCCGCCTCCTCCTACTTCATGAAGTCCCCGCCGGTGCAGTACTTCGACGACGAGGCCCGCGAGCAGGTGGAGAAGTTCATCCGCGGCGAGGTCGAGCGCTGAGCGGCGCCGCGCCGGGCCGGTAACGCCGGGACGGTAAGGACAGTAACGGGGCGGCTCCGCCGGATGGTTCCGGCGGAGCCGCCCCGTTCCGTTCCGCCCCGTTCCGCCCCGTCACACCGCGGTCAGCGGTCCACCAGGCGGTCGAACTGGGTGGTGGTGTGGCGCAGGATCGCCTTCATCTCGTCGCCCGGCTCGGGGGCCCGGGCATCGGCCGGGACGAAGACGATGGACACCTGCATGTGCGGCGGCTCGGCGAACCAGCGCTGCTTGCCGTCCCAGACGAACGGCGAGAGATTGCGGTTGACCGTGGCCAGCCCGGCCCGGGCCACGCCCTTGGCCCGGGGCGTCAGCCCGTGCAGCGCCTTGGGAGCCTCCAGCCCCACCCCGTGCGAGGTGCCGCCGGAGACCACCGCCAGCCAGCCGTCGCCCGGCGCCTTGGTCTGCCGGTAGCCGAACCGCTCCCCCTTGACCACCTCGTTCACATCCAGCACCGAGCCGCGGTACTCCATGGCCTCGTGGTCGCCCAGCCACAGCCGGGTGCCGATCCGGGCCCGGAACCGGGTCTGCGGGAACTGCTGCCGCAGCCGGGCCAGCTCATTGGCGGTGAGGTGGGAGACGAACATGGTGTCCAGCGGCAGCCGGGCGGCGCGGAGCCGGTCCATCCAGCCGATCACCTCCTCCACCGAGTCGGTGCCGTCGGTGCGGTCCAGCGGCAGATGGATGGCGAAGCCCTCCAGCCGTACGTCCTCCAGGGCGGCGCGCAGCTTGCCCAGCTCGCCCGGGCGCACCCCGTGCCGCTTCATGGTGGACATCACCTCCACCACCACCCGGGAGCCCGGCAGGCCGTACACCCCGTCCACGGTGGAGGCGGAGCGCACCACCCGGCTGGGCAGCGGCACCGGCTCCTCGTCCCGCCGGTAGGGGGTGAGCACCAGCAGATCGCCGCTGAACATGTCCTTCATCCGCATCGCCTCGTAGGTGGTCCCCACGGCGAGCAGATCGCACCCCAGCAGCGACACCTCCTCGGCCAGCCGCTCGTGGCCGTAGCCATAGCCGTTGCCTTTGCAGACCGGCACCAGGTCGGGGAAGTTCGCGCACATCGCGCGCTGGTGGGCACGCCAGCGCTCGGTGTTGACATAGAGACTCAGCGCCATGGCCGCAGAACACCTCTTCTGTTCTTGCTGTGCCTCACGGGGGGTGGGGCGGGACGGTCGGAGCGGTGTGGGGGTGTGGTGCGGGTCAGCGGCGGGACATGTAGATGTCCAGCGCCTTGTGCAACAGCTTATTCAGCGGGAAGTCCCATTCACCGAGATACTCGGCAGCCTCCCCGCCGGTGCCCACCTTGAACTGGATGAGGCCGAACAGGTGATCGGTCTCCACCAGGGCGTCACCGATGCCGCGCAGATCATAGACATGGGCACCCATGGCATGGGCGTCCTTGATCATCTGCCACTGGACGGCGTTCGACGGACGCACCTCGCGCTTGTGGTTGGCGGACGCACCGTAGGAGTACCACACATGACCGCCGACGATGAGCATGGTGGTGGCGGCGATGATCTCGCCCTCGTGCCGGGCCAGGTACAGCCGCATCCGGTCCGGCTCCCCCACGGCGGCGGTCTCGGCGTTGAGCGTCTTCCACATCCGCTGGAAGTACATCAGCGGGCGGGGCCGGAACCGGTCGCGCTCCGCGGTCACCTCGTAGAGCTGCTGCCACACCGGCAGATCGTCGTAGCCGCCCCGCACCACCTCGACGCCCGACTTCTCGGCCTTCTTGATGTTGCGCCGCCAGAGCTGGTTGAAGTCCTTCTGGATCTCCTCCAGGGAGCGCCCCTTGAGCGGGATCTGGAAGACATAACGCGGCTGCACGTCCCCGAAGCCCGCGCCGCCGTCCTCGCCCTGCTGCCAGCCCATCCGGCGCAGCCGGTCGGCCACCTCGAAGGCGCGCGGCTCCAGCGCGGTGGCCTCGATGTCCCGCAGCCGCCGCACCCCCGGGTCCTGGATGCCGGCCTTGATCGCCCTGGCGTCCCAGCGGCGGATCACCACCGGCGGGCCCATCTTCACCGAGAACGCGCCCTGCTTCTTGAGATGGTCGAGCATCGGCCGCAGCCAGGACTCCAGGTCGGTCGCGTACCAGTCGATCACCGGGCCCTCGGGCAGATAGGCGAGATAGCGCTTGACCCGCGGCAACTGCCGGTACAGCACCAGACCGGCGCCGACCAGCCGGCCCGAGGGGTCGTGCCAGCCCAGCGACTCCGACCGCCATTCCGCCTTGACGTCACCCCAGGCGGGCACCTGCATGTGACTGGCCGACGGCAGCGAGCGGATGTACTCCAGATGCTGCTCGCGGCTGATGGTGCTCAGGCTCAGACTCATTCGGGGCGCTCCTCCGGCGTGCACTCGCGGTCTGCCGGAAGCCTACTGCGGAGCGGCGCCCGGTCCGGCGGCCGAACGGTACCCGGGGCCGGTCGGCGGGAGGGGCCCTCAGCCGAACAGGCCGCCGTTCGCCATGCCCAGATAGAAGCCGAGTCCGGCCCCGCCCAGGCCGATCACCACCACGAACCGTTCGGCGGTGGTGGCGGAGACCATCTGGCCCCAGCCGCCGGTCACGATGCCGGCCAGCCCCACCCAGGAGGCCACCATGTTCAGGGCGGGGACAAAGCCGAAGGCGAGGGCGACGGCGCCCAGCACCAGGGTCACGACGGCCAGGGCGTTCTCGCGGGGATGCGGGCGGCCGTCGGTGTTGAGGAACGACAGGGGTCCGTGGACTGCCTGGGCCATGCGGCACCTCCGGGCGTGAACCTTCTTCTACCGAGTGTGGCCGCATCTGGCCGGATTTCAACCGGGCGGGCATCAACCGGTAGGGTGGACCGTCCGCCGGAGACCCGATGCGGGTGCCCGGGCGCTCGCGCCCCGCGCATCGCACCCCGGCCCGCCCCGCGGGCCGGGCCTCCCCGGCGGACAACGCATCGAACCTCCTGCCACGGACAGTCCGTGGCCGCCTGAGTCCGAAGGAGGTGGGTTCCACATGCGTCACTACGAGGTGATGGTCATCCTCGACCCCGATCTGGAGGAGCGTGCTGTCTCCCCGCTGATCGAGTCCTTCCTGTCGGTGGTCCGTGAGGCCAACGGCAAGGTGGAGAAGGTCGACACCTGGGGCCGTCGTCGTCTCTCCTACGAGATCAACAAGAAGCCCGAGGGCATCTACAGCGTGATCGATCTCCAGGCCGAGCCCGCCGTTGTGAAGGAGCTCGACCGTCAGATGAACCTGAACGAGTCGGTCATGCGGACGAAGGTCATCCGCCCCGCCACGCACTGAGTCCCGGCATGTCCGGGAGCTGTGTCAGAGCCACGCGTCATCATCGCAGCACCAGCAGTTAATTCCCGCCGAGAGGTTCCCCATGGCAGGCGAGACCGTCATCACGGTCGTCGGCAACCTGGTCGACGACCCCGAGCTGCGCTTCACCCCCTCCGGTGCGGCCGTCGCGAAGTTCCGCGTGGCGTCCACACCTCGTACGTTCGACCGGCAGACCAGTGAGTGGCGGGACGGCGAGCCGCTGTTCCTCACGTGCTCGGTCTGGCGGCAGGCGGCGGAGAACGTCGCCGAGTCCCTGACCAAGGGCACCCGCGTCATCGTCCAGGGCCGTCTGCGGCAGCGCTCGTACGAGGACCGGGAGGGTGTCAAGCGGACGGTCTTCGAGCTGGAGGTCGACGAGGTCGGCCCCAGCCTGCGCTACGCCACCACCAAGGTCAGCAAGTCCAGTGGACGCGGCGGCCAGGGCGGCGGCGGTTTCGGCGGCGGCCAGGGCGGTCAGGGCGGCGGCTGGGGCGGTGGCCCCGGCGGCGGTCAGGGCGGCCAGGGCGGCGGGCCCGCCGGGGACCCGTGGGCCACCTCCGCTCCGGCGGACGGCGGCCAGGGCGGCCAGGGCGGCGGCTGGGGCGGTGGCTCGGGCGGCGGCTACTCGGACGAGCCCCCGTTCTGATCCGCGGGACGGGGCGCACGGGCTCATCCCACCCACCCTCTTGTGAACTCAACGGAGAAGCACCATGGCGAAGCCGCCTGCGCGCAAGCCGAAGAAGAAGGTTTGCGTCTTCTGCAAAGAGAAGATCAGCTACGTCGACTACAAGGACACCAACCTGCTGCGGAAGTTCATCTCCGACCGCGGCAAGATCCGTGCCCGCCGGGTCACCGGCAACTGCACCCAGCACCAGCGCGACGTCGCCACGGCCGTGAAGAACAGCCGTGAGATGGCGCTGCTGCCCTACACCTCCACCGCTCGCTGAGGAAGGGTGACATCAGCATGAAGATCATCCTGACCAGTGAGGTCTCCGGTCTCGGCGCTCCCGGCGATGTCGTCGAGGTCAAGGACGGCTACGCGCGCAACTACCTGCTGCCGCGGCGGGTGGCCATCCGCTGGACCCGGGGCGGCGAGAAGGACGTCGAGCAGATCCGGCGCGGTCGCAAGATCCGCGAGATCGCCTCCATCGAGCAGGCCAATGACGTCAAGGCGCAGCTCGAAGGCGTCCAGGTGCGCCTGAAGGTGCGGGCCGGCACCGGCGGCCGGCTGTTCGGTTCGGTCACCCCCGCGGAGATCGCGGACGCGGTCAAGAGCGCGGGCGGTCCGGACATCGACAAGCGCCGGATCGAGCTGGGCCGGCCGATCAAGAGCCTGGGTGCCCACCAGGTGTCGGTGCGGCTGCACCCCGAGGTGCTGGCCAAGGTCAGCATCGAGGTCAGCCCGGCCAAGTGAACCCGCCGGCCGCCCGTGGGGCGGCCCGCACGGTGCCCGGCCCGGCCCGCCGTCCCGCGAGGGGCGGCGGGCCGGCCCCGTGTCCGGGGTGCTCGCGGTCAGGCGCGGACGGCACCGGTGACGATCCAGCGTCCGGTGCGGGCCCGCGGCCAGAGGGTGAGCCAGCGCACGGACATCATCAGCCCGGCGAAGGTCCACCACAGCGCGGCCAGGCCGCCGCCCAGCGCGGGCACCAGCAGCGCGACCGGGGCGAAGACGGCCAGCGTGAGCAGCATGGCCAGGGCCAGATAGGGCCCGTCCCCGGCGCCCATCAGCACCCCGTCCAGGACGAAGACCACGCCGCTGACCGGCTGGGTGACCGCCACGATCAGCAGCACCGGCAGCAGCTCCGCCCGCACCCGGGGGTCGTCGGTGAAGACGAGCGGGAGCAGTGGGCTTGCCAGTGCCACCAGCGCGCCCAGCACCGCCCCCGCGATCATGCCCCAGCGCACCATCCGGCGGCAGGCCGCACGGGCGCCCGCGGCGTCCCCGGCGCCCAGATGGCGGCCGATGATGGCCTGGCCGGCGATGGCGAGGGCGTCCAGCGCGAAGACCAGCAGCATCCACACGGTGAGGGCGACCTGGTGCGCGGCCATGGCGCCGTCGCCCAGCCGGGCGGCCACGGCGGTGGCCACCAGCAGCACGGCGCGCAGCGACAGGGTACGGATCAGCAGCGGGGTACCGGCCCGGGCGCAGGCCCGGATGCCGGCGGGGTCCGGCCGCAGCGAGGTGCCGTGGCGGCGCGCCCCGCGCACCACCAGCAGCAGATAGCCGGCGGCCATGCCGCACTGCGCCGCCACCGTGCCCCATGCCGAGCCGGCGATGCCCCAGCCCAGCCCATGGATGAAAAGCGCGTTGAGCGCGGCGTTGGCGGTGAAGCCGGCGATCGAGACATACAGCGTGACCCGGGTGTTCTGCAGGCCGCGCAGCACCCCGGTGGCGGCCAGCACGATCAGCATGGGCGGAATGCCCAGGGCGCTGATGCGCAGATAGGTCACGCCGTGCGGGGCGGCGGTGGGGGAGGCACCGAACGCCTCGACCAGCGCCGGCGCGGCGGGGATGACCGCGGCGGTGACGGCCAGGCCGATCAGCAGGGCGAGCCAGATGCCGTCCATGCCCTGCCGGATGGCGGCGGGCAGATCGCCCGCGCCGACCCGCCGGGCCACGGCGGCGGTGGTGGCGTAGGCGAGAAAGACGAAGATGTTGACGCCGGCGGTGAGCAGGGCGGCGGCCACCCCGAGGCCGGCCAGCTGGGGTGTGCCCAGATGACCGACCATGGCGCTGTCCGCCATGACGAACAGCGGCTCGGCGACCAGGGCCCCGAAGGCCGGCAGCGCCAGGGCGAGGATCTCGCGGTCATGGCGTCGGTGGCCGGCCGCGGCGGGACGGACCCTGGCCGGGGAGGGGCCGGCGACAGGTCTGGTCATGCTGTGATCCAAACATCCACAGGTAATAGATGCAATAGTCCCAAGACCCTTACTTCTGGGGAGTCGCGGAGGGTGACGGTGTGATCGTCTGCGGTCATTGACGTGCCCCCGACGGGAGTGCCGAAGTTTTTTCCGCCCACAGCCAGTGGATAAGAAAATCGCAGGTCAGTGAGGGTTTCTCTGGGGTGCTGCGGAGAAATCCACAGCGCTGTCCCCCGCTGCGTCCACAGATATCCGGCCGTCATCCACAGGCGGGGGAGCGTTGTCCACAGGGGTGGGGTGCGGCCTGTGGATAACCGGGTTGGCGGCCCCGGCCGCAGGCCATACCGTGAGTCCTCGCCCGGGTCCCGTCCCGGACTGTCAGACCCATGACCTACAAAGGTCTTCAGTGCGCGGCGAGCGGCGCGCGACGAGCGGCGGGGAGGAGGCCGGGCCGGTGGCCGAGCTTGAGCACGGCGGGCAGCCATGGGGCGACGGCGGTGTGTCCCGGCCCCGCCGCAGCCCCGAGCAGCAGCCTTCCGGCAATGGCGCCCTCCCCCCGGGGGACGAAGGCGAGGGCGCGCCCCTGGACCGCACCTTCGAACGGCTTCCCCCGCAGGACCCGGTGGCCGAGCAGTCCGTGCTCGGCGGCATGCTGCTCTCCAAGGACGCCATCGCGGATGTCGTCGAGGTGCTCAAACCGCAGGACTTCTACCGGCCGGCGCATGAGCTGATCTACTCCGCGGTGCTCGATCTCTACGCCAAGGGCGAGCCGGCCGACCCGATCACCGTGGCCGCCGAGCTGACCAAGCGCGGCCAGCTCGCCAGGGCGGGCGGCCCCGGTTATCTGCACACCCTGGTGCAGACCGTGCCCACCGCCGCCAATGCCGAGTACTACGCCGAGATCGTCCATGACCGGGCCGTGCTGCGCCGTCTGGTCCAGGCCGGCACCCGCATCACCCAGATGGGATACGCCGCCGACGGGGACGTGGACGACATTGTCAACGCCGCCCAGGCCGAACTGTTCCAGGTCACCGAGCAGCGCACCGCCGAGGACTACCTGGCGCTGAGCGAGATCATGGAGGGCGCGCTCGACGAGATCGAGGCCATCTCCACCCGCAGCGGCGAGATGACGGGCGTTCCGACGGGCTTCACCGATCTCGACGCCCTCACCAACGGCCTGCATCCCGGCCAGATGGTGGTCATCGCCGCCCGGCCCGCCATGGGCAAGAGCACGCTGGCACTGGACTTCGTGCGGGCCGCCTCGATCAAGTACGGGCTGCCCAGTGTGATCTTCTCCCTGGAGATGGGGCGGAACGAGATCGCCATGCGGCTGCTGTCCGCCGAGGCCCGGGTCGCCCTGCACCACATGCGCTCGGGCTCCATGACGGACGAGGACTGGAACCGGGTGGCCCGTCAGATGGCGGAGATCAACGAGGCCCCGCTGTTCATCGACGACTCGCCCAATCTGTCCATGATGGAGATCCGGGCCAAGTGCCGGCGGCTGGCCCAGCGCCACCACCTCAAGCTGGTGGTGGTGGACTATCTCCAGCTCATGTCCACCGGCGGCTCCCGGCGGCCGGAGTCCCGTCAGCAGGAGGTCTCCGAGATGTCCCGGAATCTCAAGCTGCTGGCCAAGGAGCTGGAGGTCCCGGTGATCGCCCTCTCCCAGCTCAACCGGGGCCCCGAGCAGCGCACGGACAAGAAGCCGATGGTCTCCGACCTGAGGGAGTCCGGCTCGATCGAGCAGGACGCCGACATGGTCATTCTGCTGCACCGGGAGGACGCCTATGAGAAGGAGTCGCCGCGCGCGGGGGAGGCGGATCTGATCGTCGCCAAGCACCGCAACGGCCCCACGGCGACCATCACCGTCGCCTTCCAGGGCCATTACTCCCGCTTCGTCAACATGGAGGGCGGCTTCTAGCCCCGCTGCTCCCCGTGTCCCGGCCGCGGCCGGAGCGGCCGGCGCGATGGAGGGGGTCTTGTGCGGCGGCGGTCGATGAGTAGGGTCAGTTGCCGGGTTCCGGAGCGTGCCCGTCCGCGGCGCACTCCGGGGTACGTGCCGGGTGAGCCGGCGGGCGCCGCGGCCGGTGTGCGGCGCGGCACAGCGGGTACGGCAGCGAGTACGGCGACGGCGGCTTCGGGCCGCGCCGCGGCGGACACGGCAGCGAGAACGGCAGCACCAGGATGAGCACGAACGGCACCGCATCCGGCGGCGTCCGGGGGGACGGTATGGCGGAGATCGATCAGGTGGGCCGGCAGCCCGCGTTCCCGGCCCCGCCCGAGCGGCGGGAGCGGGGCTCGGAGGACCGGCTGCCCGGCAGCGACGGCGAGCATCTGCTCCAGGAGCGGCTGGGCACGGTGGAGGACGCGGACCGCTTCTACGACGAGCAGATGCTCGACCATCTCAATGAACGCATGCGTGAGTTCGTCGGCCGCCAGGAGATGTTCTTCCTGGCCACCGCCGACCGGTTCGGCGAGTGCGACAGCAGCTTCCGGGCCGGGCCGCCCGGCTTTCTGCGGGTGCTGGACGAGCACACGCTGATCTACCCGGAGTACCGGGGCAACGGGGTGCACGCCAGTCTGGGGAACATCTCCGAGAATCCGCACGCCGGGGTGCTGCTGATCGATTTCGAGCAGGCCCGGATCGGCCTGCATGTCAACGGCCGCGCCTATCTGATGACCGAGGCCGAGGCGCGCTCCCGCTACACCGATCTCCCCGACGACCCGGTGCCCGGCCGGCAGGCCCGGGTCTGGGTGCGGATCGAGGTGGAGGAGGCGTACATCCACTGCGCCAAGCACATCCCGCATCTGGCGAAGTCGCCCCGCCGTACCCCGCGCGACTGGGGGACGGACGACTACAAGCGCAAGGGCGGCGATTTCTTCGGCGCGGCGCGGCAGGCCGCCGCCCGCCGGTCCGGCGGCGAGGGGACGCCGGCCGGGGCCCCGGAGACCCCGATGCCGGCGCCACCGCCGGCGCGTCGTCCGCCGCATCTCCAGCACGCCCACGGGGGCGCGCCGAAAGAGACCCGCCGGGCCCCGCAGCATCAGCAACCGCAACCGCAACCGCAACCGCAACCGCAGCCCGTGCCGGCCGCGCTGCCCGCGGTGCCCGGGCCCAGCGCCGAGGCCTGGCGGCAGGAGGCCATGCGGCTGCTCGCCGAGGCCGAGCGCCGGGGCAGCGGGGCGCCGCCCTCCGGCTGGTTCGGCGGCTCGGGCGACTCCCGGCGGCCGGCCGCCGGGGGCGCCGCCGACCCGGGCGAGGCCGCCCCGGCCTGACCCGCTGCCGATGGACCGCCGCGGGACCGCCGCGGTCAGCGCAGATCAGGGGCGAGCAGACCGACGACGCCGGGAACGTTGCGCGCCAGATAGTCGCGCAGCGTGCCGGGCACCAGGTTCACCGAGGTGAGCCCCTCGGGCGTGAAGGGCAGCCGCACGATCTCATAGCTGCCGCGCGGCTCCTCCACCTCCGGTCCGTGCCGCAGGGCCGGGTCCATGGAGGCCAGCCGGCAGACGAAGAAGTGCTGCACCTTCAGACCGGGCGGGGTGTTCTCGCCCGGCTCGGGCGCATGGCGGACGGTGTCCACAAAGGCCGGCACGGCGTCGTCGATCTTGGCACCCAGCTCCTCGTGCACCTCCCGGTGCAGAGCGGAGAGCACCGAGGTGTCCGTCGGCTCCACGCCCCCGCCGGGGGTGATCCAGTACGGCGCCATGCCGGGCTTGGTGCGTTTGATCACCACCAGCTCCGGCGTCGCGCCGGGCGGTCCGATGCCGTCGAGCAGGATGGCGCGGGCGGTGCGCTTGACCACATCGGCCGGGGCCGAGGTGCCTGCCGCGTCCCCGGCCCGCCCTGCCCCCGCCACCACAGGTTCCGCGTCAGTCATGTGAACCATCTGGCCCGCGGACCGGCCGCCGAAACCTTTCCGTGACCCGTCCTCCGCGTTTTCCGCACAGCTCCTCGGCGTCGGCCGCGCGAGGTATGGGCGGGGCGGCGATGGTGTGTCCGGATCCTGGCGGAGCGTGCACAAACCTGCCATCAACGGCGCGAATAGTGATGGTGCGCTGACCGCCGGTCATCTAAGCTGCTCGGTCCCGGGTCGCTCAAGCCGAGAGGGGGAGGCTTGAGCGACCCGTCCCAGGACCGGCCCGGAACCGGGTGCCTCAGGCCCCGGCCGCCTCGTCCAGCGCCCGCCGCACATCACCGACCAGGTCATCGGTGTCCTCCACCCCCACCGACATGCGGATGTAGCCCTCCGGGACGTCGTCCCCGCCCCAGCGGGCGCGCCGCTCGGCGGTGGAGCGCACCCCGCCAAAGCTCGTTGCCTCGTCGACCAGGCGCAGCGCCCCCAGGAAGCGCTCGGCGGCCGGCCGCCCGGCCGGCAGCGTGAAGCCCAGCACGCAGCCGTAGAAGCGCATCTGACGGGCGGCCACCGGATGCGCCGGGTCGTCCGGCAGCCCCGGGTAGCGCACCCCGCTCACCTCGGGCCGCTCCCGCAGCGCATGCGCCACGGCCAGCGCGTTCCGCTGCTGCCGGGCGAGCCGCAGATGAAGGGTGGCCAGTCCGCGGTGGGCCAGCCACGCCTCCATCGGCCCGGCGATGGCGCCGAACGTTTTGCGCCATTTCGCCACCGGTTCCAGCAGCCGCGGATCGCGCGCCGCGGCATAGCCCAGCAGCAGATCGGCATGGCCGTTGAGGGCCTTGGTGGCGCTGGCCACGGAGAGGTCGGCGCCCAGCTCCAGCGGGCGCTGCCCGAGCGGGGTGGCCAGGGTGTTGTCCACGGCCACCAGGGCGCCGTGCCGGTGGGCGGCCTCGGCCAGGGCGCGGATGTCGCACACCTCCAGCCCCGGGTTGGAGGGGGTCTCCAGCCACAGCAGCCGGGCGCCGGGCAGCAGGCCGTACACCTCGTCGGTGCCGGTGGGCGCGGTGCGGACGGTGATCCCGGCGGTCTCCAGGTGTTCCCGCACGCTGCCCAGCAGGTAGTAGCCGTCACCCGGCAGCACCGCGGTGTCGCCCGGCCGCAGCAGGCCGGTCAGCACGGCCGCGATGGCGCCCATGCCGGAGGCGAAGACCAGGGCGGAGGCGGGGACGTCCGGTGACTCCAGCTCGGCGATGGCCTGCTCCAGGGCCCGCCAGGTGGGGTTGGCGTCCCGGCCGTAGCTGTACTCGGCACCCGCCGGATCGCCGGGCAGATGGAAGTGGGAGGCGAAGACCGGGCCGGGCAGCGGTGCCGCATGGAGCCGGGCCTCCGGGACCCCCGCCCGCACCGCCCGCGTTCCGTCCCCGACGCCGCTGCCGCTGCCGCTGCCGCTGCGGTTGCCGCTGTCGCCGCCGCTGTCGTCGCCGACGCCGTCCTGCGGGGCGCCGATGGGGTCGCTGGTCATGGGGCCGCCTTTCTCGCCGGGGTCGCGGGGCCGGGCGCCGTCGGCCCCGGGAGCGGCCGGGGCGGCCGGACGCACGGCGTCGGACAGCGAATCACACCCGCGGCCGGCCGGCCCCGCGGGAGCCGCTCAGCCGGTGAGCGCGGCGCGCGCCGCGGCGCCGCACTGGGCCCCGTAGCCGGCGCCGAAGAGGGCGGCATGCACCAGCAGATGGTGCAACTGGTGCAGCGGACGGCGCCGTTCCCGCCCCGGCAGCGGACGGATCTCGGCATAGGCGGCCAGGATGCGCTCCAGATACGGGCAGCCGAACAGCTCCAGCAGCGCCAGATCCGTCTCCGGGTGCCCGCCCTGCGCGGCCGGGTCGATCAGCCGTCCCCGGCCGTCCGCGGACCACATCACATTGCCGTGCCACAGATCGCCGTGGATCAGCGCGGGCGGCTGCGGCGGGCCCGCCACCTCCTCGATCCGCGCGCACAGCTCCTCCACCACACGGGCGTCGCCGCGGGCCATCGCCCCCCGGTCCACCGCCAGGCGGAGGGCGGGCAGCAGCCGGTGCTCGGCGTGGAAGACCGGCCAGCCGGCCGGATCGGCATCCGGCGGATAGGGAGCGCTCAGCGGCAGCGGCCCCAGGTAGCAGGGACCGGCGGGGCCCGGCGCCCCCGGCGTGCCCGGGGTCTCCGGCGCTGCCGGGGCGGCCGCGGCTGCGGCCGTCCGCGCCGCCCTGGCCGCTCCCGCCCCGGCTCCGGCGGCGGCGGCTTGGCCCGGCCAGCACGGGCCGGGCAGATTGCCCCACTGCGGTGCCGCCGAGCAGTGCAGCGCGGCCAGCTCCCGGCCCAGCCGCTCGGCCTGGGCGGCGTCCGGCGCGCCGGCCCGTACGAACTCCAGCACCAGCACCCCGGCCCGTACCGCCAGCACCCGGGGGACCGCGACCGCCCCGGTGGCGGCCAGGGCGCGCAGCCCGGCGGCCTCGGCACGGAAGAAGTCCGCGGGCGCTCCGGCCAGGGTCTTGGCGAACACCGTCCGGCCGTCGGCCAGTTCCATGCGGTACGCATCGCAGATGTCGCCGCCGGAGAGCGGCCGGACCGCCCGCACCGCGGAGCCGGTGGCCGCGGCGACCTGCTCGGCGGGCCCGGACCGGCCGGTGCCTGGCACCGGCGGGCCGCTGGGGTCGGCCGCCTCGGCGCTGAGCGGGCGCTCCCCCGGCATCCCCGCCATCAGGGGGTGGGGTCCTTCTCGGCGAGCGGTTCGCCGAGCTGCTCGGCGACCGCTTCCAGCAGGCCGGGCATGGCGGCCTCGATCAGCTCCAGGCATTCCTCGAAGCCGCTGTCCGGGCCGTAGTACGGATCCGGGACATCGACGTCGGGCCCGTCGGGCCCGTCCGGGCCGGCCGCCGGGTCGAAGGAGCGCAGCAGCCGGATCTTGAGGATGTCCTGGTCGGTGGGCGCCATCCGCAGCAACTGCCGCTGGTGGCCGCGGTCCAGCGCGACGACCAGGTCGTAGCGGCCGAACCAGTCCACCCGGAACTGGCGGGCGGTGTGCCCGGCGTCGTATCCGGCGGCGAGCAGCGCCGCGGTGGCCCGCGGATCCGCCGGTTCGCCGGTGTGCCAGCCGCCGGTGCCCGCGCTGGCCACCACCACCCGGCCGTCCAGGCCGCGGTCCGCCAGGGCACGCCGGAAGACCGACTCCGCCATGGGGGAGCGGCAGATATTGCCGGTGCAGACGAAGCAGACGCGGTACCGGGACACGGACATGTGCGTCAGCTTACGGCTCCGTGGCCCGGCCGTGGCCTGGCCGGCGGCCAGTCAACAGCCGCATGCCGGATCACCCCGCCGGGGGAGCCGCCGCCCGCCGCGGTCAGTCCTTGTCCAGCACCGCATTGACCGCCCAGGAGACGATGGAGACGATCAGCGCGCCCAGGAAGGCGGCCCAGAAGCCGTCCACCTGGAAGGCGTCCCCGGCCAGCCAGCCCGTCAGCCACAGCATCAGCGCGTTGATCACCAGGGTGAACAGCCCGAGCGTGAGCAGCAGCAGGGGGAAGGCCAGGAACTTCACGATCGGCTTGACGACCAGGTTCACCAGGCCGAAGATCAGCGCGACGATCGCGAGCGTGAGGACCTTGGAAGCCGTGGTGGAGTCCTCGTCACCCAGGGTGATATCGGGCACCAGCGCCCATGCGGCGGCCAGCGCCAGCGCATTGGCCAGGAACTTGATGAGTAGGCTCATGTACGTGATCGTTCCAGACGACACCGGACCTCGGGCAAGGGGCAGGCAGGCATGAAGGCGTTCCGGCTGGACGAGTTGGAGGCCGAACGGCGCGCCAACGAGGGCGCGTATCTCCAGTTTCTGCGCGAGCGGAACATGTCGGTCGGCCTCTACGCGCTGGGCGCCGGGGAGACCGACTCGCAGCAGCCGCACCGCCAGGACGAGGTCTATGTGGTGATGAGCGGCCGGGCACTGCTGACCGTCGGGGACGAGACCGCCACCGTGGCCCGCGGCAGCGTGGCCTATGTGCCGGCCGGGGTGCCGCACAAGTTCCACCACATCAGCGAGGATCTCCGGGTGCTGGTGGTGTTCTCTCCTCCGGAGAGCTGAGCCGGTCCCCGGTGTCCCGTAGGGGGAGGTTCAGGGAGGGACCGGGGCCGTCGGCCCTCCCGGTGGGCGCGGCCCGCGCCTAGCATCGAAGCCAGAAGAAGGCTTGCAGACGACTCCGGCCGCCCGGCGGCGGGCGCCGGGACGGACAGGAGCGGGGCATGAAGGAACTGTTCATGACGCTGCCGTGGTGGGTGCGCTGGGTGGCGATACCGGTGATCGCGGTGGTCGTCTTCGGCGGCCTGCTGCTGAACCTGCTGTCGTTCCTGGTGTGGCTGGCGTTCAAGATCCTGGTGTTCACCGCGCTGGTGGCGGTGCTGATCTTCCTGGTGCGGAAGTTCTCCTCGTCCTCCTCGGGGAAGTCGCGCGGAGACTGGTGACGCATACCGCGGCGGGCGCGACGGCCCCGCCGCGGAAACCTGTTCGAGGGGGCGTGTTGCCCCCGGAGCCGGGAGGGGACGAGTGGGTTCCCGTTAGCCTGGCCACGTGACTCAGCGGCAGGACCGCGGCGCGACCGCCGGGCGGCGGGCCCGCGGGACGGGGCGCCCGCTCCCCCTCCCCCTTCACTTCCCACTTCACCTCCCCCTTCACCGCGGCTCTCAGCGCGGCCTTCGCCTCGCTCGCTCCCGCCCCGAGCGGTGCACGCCGGTCCACCAGCGCGCCATGTGGCGTACGGACGGCAGCTCCGCATCCGGTGCCGCATCCGGTGCCGCATCCGGTGCCGCGGCCACCGCCCGGCGGTCCGCCGGGGAGCGGCCCTCGCGACCGCCGCGACTGCCGTGGCTCTCCCGTCCGTTGGACGCCGTCGTTTATCCCCGTTGCTTCCGGGAAGGCGAAGCCCAGGTTCCGCTCACCCTGGCCGGCCATCGCTGTCCGCCGGCCGTCGAGCGGGCGGAGCCCCGGGTGAGCGGATATGCGCAGGCGTCGGCATGCTTCCGTCACCCGGTGCGCCGGCCGGCCCTGCGCCCGATGCGGGAAGGGAGTGAACTTCCGCGTCGCCCGGGGTGGTTGTGGCGCCGCACACCGGTCAACGAGACAGCCGAACATGCGCGGGGAACCGCATCGGACTCCGCACCGGCCACCATGTGTGGCACCGACAGCTTCAAGAGCGTCTGAAAAACACCGCCTTGTCTGCTTCATATAACCGTTATACGGTCGTAATAATGACAAAGGCGACGAAACAGCCAATCCCTCACAACAGTCGGGAACGGGGGTCAGCACCATGAGCACATCCGTCACGGCACACGTCACGATGGATCTGGAGATCTCGGAGGAGCTCGCGTTCCGGACTCCGGTGGAGCTGCACTACACCAGCGCCGATCCGTACGCGGTGCGGCTCACCTTCACGCTGGCCGGCGATCCGCCGGTGAGCTGGGTCTTCGCCCGGGAGCTGCTGGTCGACGGGGTCAGCATGCCCACGGGCGACGGCGATGTCCGGGTCAGTCCCTGCCGGGCCGAGCCCGGCATCGGCGCCGCGCCCGGCCCTCAGCCGGCTCCCGACGGCGCCTGTCCTCCGGACCGGGTCCGGATCGAACTGCGGGTCGGCGCGGAGCAGGCGGTGATGTCCATGGGGACCTGGCCGCTGCTGGCCTTCCTCGACCGGTCCTCGCGGCTGGTGCCGCTCGGCCGGGAGACGAGCTACCAGGACATCAACGCCGCGCTGGAGCGGATTCTGTCCTGCGAGTCCCCCGGATGACCACCCCGGCCGCGTCGCCCGGCTAACGGGCGGCGCGCCGGCGGTGGCCGCGGCGCGGCGCAGCGGGCCGCCCCCCGGGCTCCCGGCCCCCGGCCGTGCCCGGCGGCCGGTCGGCGCTCACCACCAGCGCCGCAAGCAGGGTGGTCATCGGCACCGAGGCCACCAGCCCGATGGACCCCACCAGCGTCCGTACGATCTCCTCGGCCACCAGCTCGCTGAACGCCACCGTGGTCACCTGCTGCTGCGCGATCGTGAACAGCAGCAGCAGCGGCAGCGCGGCCCCGGCGTAGGCCAGCACCAGGGTGTTGACCACCGAGGCGATGTGGTCCCGGCCGATCCGCATCCCGGCCCGGTACAGCTTGACCCAGCTCGCGCCCGGCTCGGCCAGCCGCAGCTCCCAGACGGCGGAGGTCTGGGTGACCGTCACATCGTCCAGCACGCCCAGCGAACCGATCAGCACCGAGGCCAGCAGCAGGCCCCGGATCTCGATGTCCGGGTAGAGGCTGTGCACCAGGCCGGTCTGGTCGCTGGTGTTTCCGGTCAGATGCGCCCAGTCGATGAACAGCCAGCCCAGGGCCCCGATCAGCAGCAGCGACAGCAGGGTGCCGATCACCGCCACCGAGGTACGCGCGTTGAAGCCGTGCACCAGATAGAGCGTGGCCAGCATGATGACGCTGCCGCCGATCACCGCCACCGCCAGCGGATGGGAGCCGTGCAGGATCGCGGGCAGGATGAACAGCGTCAGCACGGCGAAGCTGATCGCCAGGCCGACCAGCGCCATCAGCCCGCGCATCCGCCCCACCAGCACCACCGCCACCGCGAACAGCGCGGCCAGCGTCGTCACCGGCACCGAGCGCTGCACATCGATGATGCTGTACTGCAACTCCTCCGGGGCGTCCGGGGCGTAGGCCACCAGCACCTCCTGCCCGGTGGAGAACCGCTGGGTGGCGTCCGGCGGCACCACCTCGTCGAAGGTGCGGCCGGCGTGCGGGCCCGAGGTGACCTCCACCGTGGCCAGCTCGCAGGGCCCGGTCACCCCCTCCTGCACGGCCACCCCGAGGTCCGCGCACGGCTCCTCCCGGACGGCCGTCACCCGGGCGTCCTCGATCTGGCGGTCGAAGCCGACACCGGTGCGCTGCCCCTCGCCCGACTCGGGGGCGCCGCCGGCCGGCCAGAGCACGATCAGGCCGATGCCGACCAGCACCGCGAACGGCAGCAGGGCCAGCGTGATCAGGCGGCGCAGATGGCCCGAGACGGGCGAGGGCGGTCCGTGCTGATGGGTGTGGCCGTGCGGATGCGCCCGGGGATCGAAGGCGTCGTCCGGCGGCCGGTTGCGGGGGGACTCCGGAAAGCTCACCGTGCGATCATCCCAGGAGACCCGCCTCTCTCAAGGGAGGTCCGGCCCCACAGTCGCCCCGCCCCACTGTTGACCGGAGGCGGTGTGCCGTTACCGTGAAACTGCACGTATGTGATCGCGGGAGCTCCGAGCACGGGGCTGAGAGGGCGCTGGGCTGCGCCGACCGCCGAACCTGTTACCGGGTAATGCCGGCGTAGGGAGTGGGTCTCATGACCAATCAGGATGCACAAGCACGCGCGGAATCGGCGCGGTCAGCGGAAGCCGTGGGGGCCTGGCACAAGGGCTACCTGTCCGGCTCCCGGCCCGACCTGCGGGTCCCCGTGCGCCGGGTGCACCTCACCAATGGCACGGATCTGACGCTGTACGACACCTCCGGTCCGTACACCGATCCGGCCGTGCCGACCGATGTCCGCCGCGGGCTGGAGCCGCTGCGGCAGAACTGGATCACCGAACGGAACGACACCGAGGAGTATCCCGGCCGGGCGCCGCGCCCGGAGGACGACGGAATCCGCCACACCACCCCGCGCGGCGGCGAACTGCGGAATCTGGACGCGGTCTTCCCCGGCAGACCGCGGCTGCCGCGCCGGGCCAGGGACGGCCGTGCCGTCACCCAGCTCGGCTATGCCCGGCGGGGTGAGATCACCCCCGAGATGGAGTACGTCGCCCTGCGCGAGAACGTCTCCCCCGAGGTGGTCCGGGACGAGATCGCCGCCGGCCGCGCCGTGCTGCCCGCCAACATCAACCACCCCGAGACCGAGCCGATGATCATCGGCAAGCGGTTCCTGGTGAAGGTCAACGCCAATATCGGCAACTCCGCGGTCACCTCCTCCATCGAGGAGGAGGTCGAGAAGATGACCTGGGCCACCCGCTGGGGCGCCGACACCGTGATGGACCTCTCCACCGGCCGCAACATCCACACCACCCGGGAGTGGATCCTGCGCAACTCCCCCGTCCCGATCGGCACCGTCCCCATCTACCAGGCCCTGGAGAAGGTCGACGGCCGGGCCGAGGAACTCACCTGGGAGATCTACCGCGACACCATCATCGAACAGGCCGAGCAGGGCGTGGACTACATGACCGTGCACGCCGGAGTCCTGCTGCGCTACGTGCCGCTGACCGCCCGCCGCAAGACCGGCATCGTCTCCCGCGGCGGCTCCATCATGGCCGCCTGGTGCCTGGCCCACCACCGGGAGAACTTCCTCTACACCCACTTCGAGGAACTCTGCGAGATCCTGCGGGCCTACGACATCACCTACTCCCTCGGCGACGGGCTGCGCCCCGGCTCCATCGCCGACGCCAACGACGACGCCCAGCTCGCCGAACTGCGCACCCTGGGCGAGCTCAACCGCATCGCCAAGTCGCACGATGTGCAGACCATGATCGAGGGCCCGGGGCATGTGCCCATGCACAAGATCAAGGAGAATGTCGAACTCCAGCAGGAGCTCTGCGACGAGGCCCCGTTCTACACCCTCGGCCCGCTGACCACCGACATCGCCCCCGCCTACGACCACATCACCTCGGCCATCGGCGCCGCGATGATCGCCTGGTGGGGCACGGCCATGCTGTGCTACGTCACCCCCAAGGAGCACCTCGGCCTGCCGGACCGGGACGACGTCAAGGCCGGCGTGATCGCCTACAAGATCGCCGCCCACGCCGCCGACCTGGCCAAGGGCCACCCCGGCGCCCAGGAGTGGGACGACGCGCTCTCCGACGCCCGCTTCGAGTTCCGCTGGGAGGACCAGTTCAACCTGGCCCTCGACCCCGACACCGCCCGCGCCTACCACGACGAGACCCTCCCCGCCGAACCCGCCAAGACCGCCCACTTCTGCTCCATGTGCGGCCCCAAGTTCTGCTCGATGAAGATTAGTAAAACCGTTATAGAGCGCTTCGGTCCCGAGGGCTCCGAAGCGCTCACGGATGAGCAGGTGGAACAGGGGATGCTGGAGAAGTCCAGAGAGTTCGCGGAGTCGGGCAACCGGCTCTATCTGCCCCTGGCCGACTGACCCGCGCAGAAGCGCCGGATGGTCGCTCGTCGGCGGGCCGCTACCGAGCTGGTGGCGGCCCGCCGTGGCTTTATCGTCATTTTCACGAGAAGTGCTGTCCGCCGGACTTGCGCGGCGGGTACGTTCTGCTGCGTGGCTACTGACGACGAATCGACCGCGTGGCTTGTCCACGGTGAGCGGATCATCTACGACAACGAGTGGATCAAGGTCTTCCTGACCGATGTGGAGCTGCCGGACGGGGACCGGTTCGAACACCATGTGGCCAAGCTCAAGGCGGCGGCCATGACTGCCCTCATCGACACCCAGGACCGGGTGTTGTTGATGTGGCGGCACCGGTTCGTGTCGGACCGCTGGGGCTGGGAGCTGCCCGGCGGCCTGGTGGACGAGGGTGAGGACCCGGAGGACACCGCCTTGCGGGAACTGCTGGAAGAGGTCGGTTACCGCCCCGCCACCTTCCGGCACGTCGCGCGCTTTCAGCCCATGGTCGGCATGGTCGATTCCTGGCATGACGTCTTCGTCGGGGAGGGCGCGGTAAAGATCGCCGAGCCTACCGAGAAGACCGAGATGCAGCGCATGGAGTGGGTGCCGCTGTCCACGATCATGCAGAAGATCGCGGATGGGGAGATCTGGAACTCCGGCACGCTGGTGGCGCTCCTCTACGTCCTGGCCGAGCGCGGGCAGCGGGGCGCCGGGTCATAGCCGCTGAGTCAGGTTCTCCACGCGGCGGCGCTGCCGGGCCGAACCCGCGATGTCGACCAGCCTGCGGGCCTGCTCGATGTGCGTGCGTGCCTCGGCGGCGTCGCCGCGTGCGATGAGTGCTCCGGCCAGATCGACGCGCAACCCGGCCTCGGCACGCGTGAACGTGCCGTTGCCCATGCCCGCGAGGGCCTGCGTCAGGTCCTCGATCGCCTGCGTGTCGCCCAGGGCCGCGAGCACGCTGCCGCGCCACCGGGCCAGATGGACCAGGTTGAGGGCGAGGTAAGGCAAGTCGGGGTTGCTGCTGTCGGTCGGGAGGGTGCCGGCTGCGGCATCCATCGTGCGCAGTGCCGTGGACTGATTGCCCAGTCCGGCGTGTGCCTCGGCCTCGGCGGCGTACAGCCATGCCCGGAGCAGGGCCGGTAGCCGCTGCCGCTGGGAGTGGTGGGCGTGTTGGATCAGGTCAAGGGCCTGCCCGGCACGCTGAAGGTCCAGCAAGACGTACGCCTGCTCGGCCGTGGCGAACGCGAGCAGCATGGGGTCGTCTGCTTCGCGGGCGGCGGCCTTCGCTCGCTCGAAGTGCTCCCACGCGTCGCGCAGCGACCCGGTGTCGATGGCCTGCCAACCGGCCAGGGCCGACGCATCCGCGAGGACGTGAGCGAGTCCGGCCCGTTCGGCGTGGAAGATGCCGAAGCGCAACAGCTCCTCTGTCTGGCGCAGATGTGCCGTCATCTCCTCGGCCAGGACAGCCGCGCCCAGCTTCCGGTCCTTCAGGCGGATGAGATCCGTCTGTGTCCTCATGCCGCGGATCAGCTCGGCGTCCACGCTGCGCGCGGTCTCCAGCCGCAACAGCAGTTCGGCCGCCTCCTCGTCGGCCTCGGGCTCGGGCTCGGCGGCGCCGTAGCCGAGATCCTCGGCCGTGCGGCCGTACACCTCGCACAGCAGCGGCAGATAGAAGTCGTCGGGGACGGCATGGCCGTTCTCCCAACTGGCGATTCGCCGGCTGATGCTCTCGTCCTTGGGCAGGGCGTAGCCGTGCCGCTGGGCGGCGGCCCGGATGCGCGCAACAAGCTGCGACTTGGTCCATTGCCGCTCGGTACGCGCCTGCCGCAACACCCGGCCACGCGTCGTGCTCATCGCATCTCCCCCACGGGGTGACGGGGTGACGCGTCACCCCCTCGTCGCGTTGTGTCATCTTCCGCCACTGGTGTGCCTGGGTCAACGCTGTTCAACAGAACGCAGTCACGGCGGCTGCCGAACAGCAACCAAGGTGCGTGATGCATGTGGCAGGAGTGAACGACCGGTGCGCCATGCCCAGCCCGTACAGGGCTGGAAGGGAGGCGTGCGGCAATGCCCGGTGACGCGGGAGCGCACACGTCCGGCCCCTCCGGCGATGCCTGGTACGAAGCCCGCGCGGCGGCCTTCGCGCTGCGCGACCAGCTCACCGCGGCAGGGCTCCACCGGAGTTTCCCGTTCCTCCAAGCCGACGTGAACGTCTTCGGCCACGGCTTCGTGAACGTGGGCCGCACCAACCCGGCTGCCGCTCAGCGGCTCGCCGACCTGCTCAAAGCCGCTCGCGACGCGATGGGGGAAACCGCCTTCGCGGACTTCCGTCACGAAAGTTCGCAGTGAAAGAAAAACCCCGCAACCGGGCGAACGGTTCGGGGCACGGCCAACGCTGAACAGGAGCGTCAACATGCCGAAGTCTATCGGCCGGCTCATCACACCGCTGCTGCATCTGCTGTTCCCTCCGACCGGCCGCCGCCGGGCGCGCGCCTGCCCCTCACCCACGGGTGAGGACGCACCGACCATGCCGCTTCCGCGCGCCGTCCGGCCCGCGCCCCGCCTGCTGGCGACACTCGCCGACGAGATGCCCCTCGTCCGCCCCTATGTGCTCAGTGCGGAGGAGCGGCGGGAACGTCGCCTCCAGCGCGAACGTCGCCGTTCACTGTGGCTGGCTGCTCATGGCATCGACTCCGGACCTCGCTTGATTCACGGTGTGGAGGTGGCCCGGTGAGCAGCGGCATCACCTACAAGCCCGGAACCATGGTCCGTGACATGACCCGGGACAGGATCGCCTGTGTCATGGAGTCCCGGGGCAACCTGCTGTGGCTCCGGCGGCCGGAGGGCGGCCGGGAGTGGGAGGCGCGGCCGGAAGAGGTCGAACCGATCAGCGCCAGCGAGTCCCTGCGCCCTCGCGTGGCAGAGGCCAACCGGCGCTCCCGGGAGGCGCTGTGACCGTCCGGACGGTGATCAAGTCCGCTGAGTGGACTCTGAGCCACGACACCGGCGAGGGCGTTCCCCGCGCGATCTACAGCGCCGAGTGCCTGAACTGCGGGCGGCAGTCCGCGGCTGTCGACAACGAGAGCCTGCCCGTTGAGGTCTGGGCACTCAAGCACACCGGTCTCAACCCGCAGCACCGGGAGTTCAAGCTCACCACCGAACTGTTCTGGCGCGTCGATCCGGCCCCGGGCAACCCGTACCGGGAGCTGAACCAGCCGGAGACGTAGCCGTCTCGATGACTCCCCCGGTCCATCCGCACCGGGGGACGGCGGACGGCCCTCCGCCGTAACAGCGGGCCGGCTCCCGCAAGGTGGCTCCTCCCGGGAGCCGGCCCGCGCAACAACCGCATACGCAAGACCGGACCACCCCCGCGCCTGCCAGCAACCGGGGTGGTCCGGAGGGATCGCTCAGGACCCCGGTGCCGATGGTATCGGGGTCGCGGTCGTGGTGATCAAGACCGCATCTCCCCGGATCGACTTCAAGTCACTTGGGAGTAAGGGGAGTCAGGCGATGCAGGACCCGAACGCGGACGGACCGGCTCAGGAGCAGTTCGACCCTGATGCCGCGCTGTGGACGCCCGGGGTTGACTACGTGGCCGGCTGGCGTGATGCCAGGGCCGCCGTGGTGGCCTTGGCCGACGCGCTCAGGGCTGCGGGTGTCGATGCCGACGCCTGGCGCGTCCAGGCGGACACCGCGGCCGACGGCTCGGGGCGGGTCCGGCTGGTGTGCTCGTCGGCTGCCGCCCGTCGTATCGCCCTGCTGGTCTCCTCCGGCCGGGAGCACGGGGCAGGTCAGGGCGTCTGACGCGTCGTGCCGTTGTGGGCCGCTGCGTATCGGCGGGAGGTCGGTGGAGCGGGTTTGGGCGGTGTCCTGCCCGGGGTGGGGTCGGGCATGTCCAGGGGGCCGTACGCTGCTTCCGCGAGATCGGGCGGGGCGGAGCCCTGCCCGGTGTATCCGGCCGATTGGCCCCCTGGGCTTGCCCGACGCGGGTCCCGGTCCGGGCAGGTGCGTAAAGCCGTGGAGCCGAGCGGCAGTGACCACCGATGTCTTTGACCCGGGGGCGGGCTGGTCCGGTGTGGCCGGCGGCGCCGGGGCGGGACCGGCCGTCAGGCCGCATGCCCGGCCCGGGCGCCGGGCCGGCGGCGCGCCGCCAGGCGCGCCCTTGAGGAAGTGAAGAAGAGTTTCGACAGCTCGGCCGGTCAGTCGTGAGCGGCGGTGTCGGCGGTGATGCGGTAGGTGGCGCGGGTGGTCTCGCCGCTGGTGTGGAGGTCTTCGAGGATCAGCGGGCCGGTGTTGCCGTGGGTGACGCGGGTGGTGTGGAGCAGCGGGGTGGCGTCGGGGAGGTGCAGGGTGGTGCGTTCGTCGGGGCGGGGCATGCGGGCGCTGGTGGTTTCGGTCCAGGCGAGGGTGTGTCCGGCCTGGGCGAGCAGGGTGTAGATGCGGTCGGGGTCGGTGTCGGGGTGGTCGGCCAGTTCGGTGCCTTCGGCGGTGGCGAACGGGATCAGGGTGCGGTGGGCGATGCGGGCGCCTGCCGGGGTGGTGTAGAGGCGGTCCACGCCGAAGAGGGCTTCCCCTTCGTCGAGTTCGAGGAACGGGGCGGTGTGGGTGTCGGTGTGGGTGCGGTGGATGTGCGGGGTCTCGGCGAGAGTCCAGGTGCTCAGCTCGGTGGTGTAGGTGCCGTCCGTGTTGTGGGTGATGGTGCGGGTGAGGGTGGCTGTGGTGGTGGGGGTGGAGCGGACGTAGCTGCCTTTGCCGTGGATGACTTCGATGAGTCCTTCGGCGCGGAGGGCGGCGATGGCGTTGCGGACGGTGGGGCGGGAGACCTGGTAGCGCTCGATGAGCTGGGTCTCGGAGGGCAGGGGGGTACCCGGGGGGAACTCGCCGCTGGTGATGGCGTCGCGCAGGGCGGCGGCGACCTGCTTGTAGAGCGCTGAGGGGCGCTGGATCTCTGCCATGGGCGGGCTCCCGGGGTGGTGTGGGCCGTAGGCACGGCTGTTGTCACTCGTCAGCATAAGTTGTTGCGTCTTCGGTTCCAAGGGGTGCATACTCGTCACTCGTCATGACGAGTGACGTCCTGATGGGCAGGGCGTCCGTGAGTGGTTGGAGGACCACCGACATGCAGTCCATCCCTGTGGACACCTCGCGTCTGGGCGTACTGCGGTGCGCCGTGGCGCCGGAAGTCAAGATCAGCAATTACGAGACGGGGGAGGTGAAGAAGGACCGGGAGGGCAACCCGGTGTGGACCGTGGGCGTGCTGGTACGGCAGGACGGCCGGCGGGCCTCGGTCATCGAGGTGGCCGTCACCGGTGAGCCCAAGGGCATCGAGGAAGGCACGGCGCTGGCGATCACCGGGCTGGAGGCGTTCGCCTGGTCCATGGGTGAGCGGCACGGGGTCAGCTTCCGGGCCGCCGCGATCACCCCGCTCCCTGTGACCGGGGGCACCAAGGGCGGTGAGCGGTGATGGAAGCCGTGCTGTTCGCCTTCGCGTTAGGGGCGTTGGCCTGGCTGCTGGTGGTCGGCCGGGAACTGCGGCAGCGGCGCCCTGACTGGCACTGGTACCTGACCGGCTACCCGCTGATGGCCGCGCGGGCGGTGTTCACCTGGCGCAAGGTCGCGCAGCTCAACGACCTGTCGGTGTCCTACCGGCCCTCGCGGCGGGTGTTGGGTGATGTGGCGGTCAAGGGCGAGCCGCTGCGCGCCACCGCGCCGCGCATTGGCTTCCCCGCACCGCGCCGGGACGGGCTTGAGCTGCGGGTGCGGCTGCATCCGGGGCAGACTCCGGCGCCGTTCCTCACGGCGGCCGATGCGCTGGCCCATGCCTGGCGGGCGCACGCGGTGCGCATCGTCTCCCCCGAGCGCGGATCAGTGGTGATCACTGCGACGGCACGTGACCCGCTGGGGGAGCTGCGTCCGTCCGGTGGTGTGGAAGAGGAGCTGCTGCGGGCGGAGGTCGGTGCGCTGGAGACCGGCCGGGCGTGGGTGATCGATTTCCGGGCCGTGCCGCACTGGCTGATCGTCGGTGCCACCCGGTCGGGCAAGTCCACTCTGCTGGCCCGTCTGGTGGCGCGGCTGGCTCCCCAGCCGCTCGCCCTGGTGGCGGTGGACTGCAAGGGCGGCATGGAGCTGGGCCTGTTCACCGAACGGCTCTCGGCCCTGGCCACCTCCCGGACCGAAGCGGTAAGACTCTTCGGCGCGCTGGTGACGGAACTGCGGGACCGGATGGAGGTCTGCCGCGCGGCCGGTGCCCGCTCCATCTGGGAACTGCCGGACAAGCTGCGGCCGGTGCCGGTCGTGGTCCTGGTGGACGAACTGGCGGAGCTGTATCTGACCGGCGGAAGCCGGGAGGAGCGGGCGGAAGCCGAACAGTGCTCCACCTACCTGCTGCGCCTGGCCCAGCTCGGTGCGGCCCTCGGTATCCATCTGGTGGTGGCCGGGCAGCGGGTCGGCTCCGATCTCGGCCCCGGGGTGACCGCGCTGCGCGCTCAGCTCGGCGGCCGGATCTGCCACCGGGTCAACGATCCCGCGACGGCCGAGATGGCCTTGGGGGACTTGAACAAGGATGCGGTGGCCGTGGCTCAGGCGATCCACCTTCGGGAACAGGGCGTCGCGGTCACCACCGCGGACGGGGCCGGCTGGGTGCGGGCGCGCTCGTATCCGACCACCCCGGCCGAAGCCAAGGAAGCCTCCCTGCGCTACGCCTCCCGCAAGCCCTGGCTGCCCTTCCTCTGCCTGGACGCGGAAGGGGGTGAGGAGAGGTGAACGCCGCGATGCCGCTGGTGGTGGTCCTGGGCATCATCACCGTCCTGCTGGTCCGCTCCCGCGACGTCCGCACCTGGGAGGCCGTGATCATCGGCCTGTTCGGCTTCTACGTCGCCATGACGCCGATCGGCTGGGCCGTGATCGGAACCGTCAACTGGCTCCTCGGCGGCCTCGGCTGACCGGGCAGAGAAAGAGGCAACCAGCCGTGACCATGCGCCGGGTGCGCTGCACCGACTGCAAGGGCGAGGGCTCCCGCCGGACCCGGACCGGCCGTCGCCGCCGCTGCCGGATCTGCCGGGGCACCGGCTCCATCCGCTGAACCGTCCTGCACAGCGCTGAGCAAGAGAGGTGATCGCCATGACCACGCGCCACATGCCCACCACCGCCCCGGCCGCCTCGGCGGCCCACCCCGGAAGGGACCCACCCCCATCACCGCGGACCACACCCCGGCACACAGGCGCGCCGCACCCGACCAGGCGGCGCGCCTGCGCCACCTCCCCGACACCGAACGCGACATCATCCGCCTGGCATCCGACCCGCGCTTCACCCGCTGGCTGGAACAAGTCACCGCAACCGGCGCCTGCACGCACCCCATCCACCTGGCCGGCTCCACCACCGTCCACGACAGGGCCACCGGCGAAGTACTCCACCACTACGACACCACCGGCGAACCCGGCGAACGGCTGCTCATCCGTTGCCGGAACCGCCGCGCGAGCATCTGCCCCACCTGCTCACGACTGCACGCCGGAGACACCTACCACCTCGTCCGGGCCGGACTGACCGGCGGCAGGAACGTTCCCGGCACTGTCCGGGACCACCCCCGGCTGTTCGTCACCCTCACCGCTCCCAGCTTCGGCCCGGTTCACCGCAGCACCGACGGGCAGCCCTGCCGACCGCGACGCGGCGGCGCACGATGCGGCCACGGTCGGCCACTGGCATGCCGGGAACAGCACGCCCCACAGGAACCGCGCGTCGGGCAACCGCTGTGCCCGGACTGCTACGACTACCCCGGACACGTGCTGTGGCACGCGCACACCGGACGGCTGTGGAAGGCGATCACCGACAACCTCTACAACCACCTTGCCGCTCGCACCGGGCGGACCCGCGGCGGCGTGCGGCGGGCAGTACGTATCTCGTTCGCCAAGATCGCCGAGTACCAGAAGCGAGCGGCCATCCACCTGCACGCCGTGCTACGAGTGGATGGTGGGGAAGGGCCGGGCAAGCGGCCTCCGCCGTGGGCCGACGCGGCAACCCTGGCCTCGGCAGTCCGCAGCTCCACGGCGGCCGTCCGGTTGGCCATCCCCTACACCCCGGCCCTGGGCGAGCGGGAACTGTGCTGGGGCACGCAGCTCGACATCCGCCCCTTGCGGGCCTTCGGGGACGACGAATCCCTGACCGATGACGCCGTAGCCGCTTACGTCGCCAAATACGTCACCAAGGGAGCAGACGAGACCGGGGCAGGGCTCGACCGCCGGATCAGGCAGCCGGAGGACATTGCGACGGCGCGGGTCTCGGCGCACGTCCGGGCGCTCATGGGAACGTGCTGGCGTCTGGGCGGCCTGCGGGAACTGGGCGCGCTGAACCTGCGCGCCTGGGCGCACACCCTTGGGTTTCGGGGGCACATCCTCACCAAGTCGCGGGTGTACTCCACCACCTATGCCGCGCTGCGGGAGGAGCGTGCGGAGCACCAGCGGGGCGAGGACGGTGGCCCGGTGCCGGCGGGGCTGGATGCGGAGACCGTTTCGGCGTGGCGGTACGTGGGCTCGGGGCACTCGCCCGGCGGTGCCGCGCTGGCTGCGGGGATCGCCGCTGATCTCGACCGGAACCGCGAAGAGGTACGGGAGATCAGGGGCGGCCCTTGGTGAGCGGTGCCGAGAGCCGCCCCCGGGCGGGGGAGCCGGAGACGGGGCGGCTCTCGGCGGCGGAAGAGGAAGCGGAACGCGTGCGGGGGTGGATACGGCGGCATGTGCGGGAGTCGCCGCAGTTCTCGGATGCCCAGTTGCAGCGCATGGGGCAAATCCTCGGCGTCTCGCTCATTCGGAAGAGCGCCACACCGGAGTGAGGAGTTCGACGTTGAACGGCTTGTTGCCCTTGCCGCCGGACACGGCGATCACGGCATGCAGGGCGCTTTGGATCAGCTCGCGACGCTGCCGGAGCGTCTTCGAGTAGAAGGTACGGGCGATGTCGGGGCCGATGGCCTGGGCCGCTGCCTTCTTCGCCAGGTGCTCGGCCTGCTCGGCCTGGAGCTTCTTGATCCGCTCCTCGATGGCGGGGAGGTTGCGGAAGAACGTCTCGTCGTTGATCCGGCCCTCCTGCCAGTGCCGTTCCAGCTCCTTGCGGCTCTGGGTCGCCGTGGTGAGGGCTTCCTCGTTCTCCCAGTCGGGGATGGCCTCGGCGCGGGTTGCGGCCTGGGCCTCCAGCTTGGCTATGACGAGATCCTGAACGTGGCGGTCGGTCTTGTCGCCGCGCTTGGAGGTCCCCCAGCAGCCGCCATTGGGGGTCTTCTTGCAGACGTAGACGTGCTCGTAGGTGAGCCAACTGTTGGCCTTCGTGCCGACCATCTTGTTGTTGCAGATGGAACCGTCCGGCAGGGTGTTGCCGCACCGGAGGATGCCGGTCAGCAGGTACTTGTGGACGAGCTTGCCGCGCGGGATTCCGGCCTCTGGGTGGCGGCTGCGGAGCGTGGCGGTCACCGCGAACCACTCCTCCGGGGTGATGATCGGCTCCCACTCGCCGATCACGGGTTCGTCGTCGCCGTCGCGGACGATCTCGCCCTTGATCGCGCGGTAGCCGCAGAGCCGGGGGTTGGTGAGGAGCTGCTTGGCGGTCTGGTGCTGGAAGTAGTTCCCCCGGCTGGTGCGGAACTCGGCGTCCTGCCACTGCCGGATGATCTCGAAAATGGACGCTCCGGCGATGATGTCCCTGACCGCCTTCCGGACGGCTTCGGCCTCCCGGGGGCGCAGGGTGATCTTGTCGTCCTCCCAGCCGAACGGACGCCAGGCGGAGACCGACTTGCCGCGCAGGGCGCGGTTGCGGTGGCTGTTGCGGGCGCGGCGCTGCTTCTTGCGGGTCTCGGCGAGTGACATGGCGACGCCGAGCAGACCCTTGATCTCGAACCCCTCCGCGTAGAGGTCCTGGAGGCCGTTGGAGTCGTGGTAGACGCGGCCCTCCTGGGAGGTGAACGCGCGGAGGTAGCGTTCCCAGTCTCCGGGGCGGCGGTAGAGGCGGTCGTCGTTGACGGCCATCACGCCGTGGATCGGGTAGCCCTCGGGGGTGTGGCCGGCGGCCAGGTCCCTCAGAAGCTGCTCGAAGTCCTCCCGGATGACCTCTTCCTTGCTGGCGCTCTTGTCGTTGTCGGTGTAGCGGTAGACGACCAGCCAGCCGAAGCGGCGCGCGGTGTCGGCCATCTCCCGGTGCTGGTCCTCCACGCCGTGGGCGTCCTTGGCCCGGCCGTCGAACGAGATGCGGGCGTAGCAGACGACGCACTTCAGCTTGGGGTCGGCGGCAAGCATGGCCTGTACGTCCTCGACGGACGCTAACCCCTCCGGCGTCCCGCGCAGCTTGCTGACGGTCTCCTCACGCGATGCCATCTGGTCCCCTCCTGGTATCCGCGCTGGTGAGAGCCAGTCTAGGGCTATGGCGCCTTAGTTCATGTTCTGCTCGATGAAGATCTCCCGCTCCATCAGCGAGCAGTTCGCTCCCGAGGGTTCCGGCTCACTCACCGAGGAGGAGATCGAACAGGGCATGCTCGACAAGTCCAGGGAGTTCGCCGACTCCGGCAACCGCCTCTACCTCCCGCTCGCCGACTGACCCCGGCCCCCGCGCGGGCTGCCGCACCCCCTTCCTCGCGGCAGCCCGCGCGGCGTTCCCGGCGGCGCCGGCCGCTGGGTACGGTCTCCTTGGAGTCCATCACGCCACGCGCCGCTGTCCGCCTCGGCGGCGTGCGGTGGTTCGCACGGTGGCCGGCGTGACGGCCCGGTCGTCCGGGTGTTCACCGTGCACCTTGAGCACATCGTTCGCCGCTCTCTCGGGGCCCATGGTCAGCCGGGGGGAAGGCGGTAGACGGAGATGTGGGAGCGGGACTCGGCGGTGAATTCTGATTGCTGCCAGTCGGCGTGCCGGGATTCCAGGGCGAAGCCGGCCAGTTGGCCCATGAGGTCGAGTTCGGCGGGCCAGATGTAGCGGTGCGGGCTGCGGAAGAGCCGGGCCCGGCGGTCGTCACCGAACCGGAAGTGGTGGGAGACCAGGTGCTGGCGCAGCGGGTCGTAGGTGTCCAGGCCGATATAGCCGGGCTCGGTGCGGAAGATCAGGCCCTGCTGCCCCGGAGGAATCCGGCGCAGGTCGGGGACGCCCAGCTCGATCAGGAACCGTCCGCCGGGGGCGAGGTGGCGGGCGGCGTTGCGGAAGCACTCGACCTGCTCGGCCTGGGTGAGCAGGTTGGAGAGGGTGTTGTAGACCAGGTAGACGAGGCGGAACGTCCCCGGTGCGCGGGCGGTGGCCATGTCGCCGAGGACGACCGGGACCGTCGCCTCGTCCGCCTTGGTGCGGAGCCGGGCGATCATCGGCGGTGACAGTTCGATGCCGGTGACCGGCACTCCGCGCCCCGCGAGCGGGACGGCCACCCGCCCGGTACCGATGGCGAACTCCAGCGCCGGTCCGCCTTCGGCGAGCGCGGCGAGGCGGTCCACCGTCGGCTCCAGCACCTCCGGCGCGAACATGCCGGTGCCCGGTGTGTCATAGCTTTCGGCGGCTTCGGTGTCCCAGATGTCCTCCTGGCGCATTCCCCGACCTTCTCCCAGACGGACGCGGATGTCGAAGGATATTCGCGCCCGGCAGGAGGCGGACCGGGAGGAGGGGGAGCCGTCGCCGGTCCGGTCAACTTCCTTGGGCGGCGGACGTGAAGGAGCAGACGCGAAGGAGGGGGTGATACTACGGTCGGGAGCCATGACTGTGGATCCGATGCGGCCTTCGTCCATGCCGGACCGGCAGCCGTCCCGGCGCGGTGCCGGTCCGTTGATCGCCGCCGCCGCGGGCGGGCTGGTGCTGGGCGCCGCCGGAGTCGGCGTCGCGTGGGCACTCGGCGACTCCGGCGGCGGCCCCCTGGACGCGGGCGGGGGCGCCGAGGCCGACGCGCGTGACGCCTGCGAGGTGCTGGCCCGTTTTGACGAGGAGCGCTTCTTCGACGAGGACGACGCCGGCCGGATCGCCTCCTATCGCTTCGGCCTGGTCGTCGGGCTCGCCGAGGCCGCGGCCGTCGGTGACGCCGAGTACGAACCGCTCGCCGAGGCCATGCGGACCGCCCAGGCCGGCATCGCCAATGCGGGCGACCTCGACGGCGAGGCCGGTCAGGCCCTCGCCGACGCCCGGGAGTTCTGCGACGGCAGGTGAGGCGGCCCGCCGGACGCGGAGGCGTGAGGGTGCGTACCGCGGCACGCGGTGGCCTTCGGCCGCCGGGACGCAGGGCGGCGCCGGCGCGGTCGGGCTCCTCCGCGTGGGGGCAGGGGTGCGTGGGGGCAGGCTGGCGAGTGGGGCGATTCTTTACTGGTCAGCGGGGGCGCGGGCAACTGCCGCCGGGTACAACCGAGATCATGCGTACGATGCTGATCGTTCTCGGGGCGGGACTCGCCGCCCTGATCGCGCTCTATCACGCCCGCCGCAGCTTCCGGTACAGCCGGGACATTCTGGAGCGGGTGCGGAAGCTGCAGGACGACAACCGGCGCAGCTCCGAGCGGGTGATGGATCTGATGGACCGGATCCGTGATGTCTCGGACCGGGCGCGGGAACTGATGGACCGTTCGGCGAGCCTGGCGGACCGGCTGCGGGATGTCCTGGTCCGGACCGAGGACCTGCCGGCCGGTGCCGTGCCGCCCGCCGGCGTCATGACGGTGGCCGAGCGCGGCGCGGCGCGGAGCTGGGACGCTCTGGTGACGCTGCGCTATGTGGAGGCCATCAAGCTGCTGGGCTCCGCCAACCGGACCGAACGGCTGGGCGGGATCTATGCCCTGGAGCGCATCATGCGGGAGTCCGAGGAGGACCATGCCGCGGTGGTGCAGGTGCTGGCCGCGCATGTGCGGCACGAGGCACCGGCGCCCGGCCCGGAGGAGGCCGTGGACATGGCGCATGAGCATGTGCAGGCGGCGCTGACCGTCATCGGCCGGCGGCCGGGCCGCGAGGAGCGGTTCAGCATCGATCTGGCCCGGACCGATCTGCGCGGGGCCTTTCTGGTGGACGCCCGGCTGGACGGCGCGCTGCTGGACAGCGCCCGGCTGGAGCGGGCCAATATGGTCGGCGCCCGGCTGGGCCGCGCGTTTCTGGTGGGTGCCGCGCTGGACGGGGCCTTTCTGGTGGACGCCCGGCTGGAGGGTGCGCATCTGGTGGGGGCGCGGCTGGAGCGGGCGCATCTGGTCGGTGCCCGGCTGGACCGGGCCGTGCTGGCCGGGGCGTTTCTGGAACGGGCCCTGCTGGCGGGCGCCCGGCTGAACGGCGCGCATCTGGAGGGTGCCGATCTGCGCAATGCCGATCTGGATGGTGCGGATCTCTCCCAGGCGGTCGGGCTGCGGGCCGAGCAACTGGCCGCGGCGGTGCTGCTGCCGTCCACCCGGCTGCCCGACGAACTGGCCGGTGACGAACGGGTCATGGCGCGGGTGGCGGAGTGCGGGCGGCTCCGCGGCATGATGACGCCGCTGGTGGACGGCCGGGCGGTGGCGGCCTTGGAGTGAGCCGTGGCGCAACGGGCGGGCGGGGCGCGGTGGGTGGGGTGGCTGACGGTGTCCCCTTGTATCGTGGGCATGGCAACCATGGGCGGAAGAATCGCTTGAGCCAGGGGGATGGATGTACGGGGAGCAGGGCTGGCAGGCGCAGCCGCCGGGACCGGTGGGACCGGGCGGACCGGGCGGACCGATGCAGCCGGGGCCGGGAATGGGGCCGCCGGGCGGTGGCGGGAAGACGCATGTGGTCTGGACGGCCCTGCTGGCCGGGGTGTTCGCGGTGCTGCTGGTCGTCTCGCTGGTCGCCGACATGCCCAGCAAGTCCTTCGAGGAACTGGCCGGCGACGTGCCGGGGCTGTCCGGGGACGATCTGACCCTGGACGGGCTGGAGGACGGCGGCGATCTCGGCGGCGCGGACGGGCTGGACGGCCTCGACGGGCTGGACGACCTGGAGGATCTGGAGGGCCTGGAGGACTCCGGCGGCGCGGGGGACATCGGCGGCTCCGGCGGCGGCGACGCGGGCGGTTCGGGCTCGGACGCGTCCGGCGGTTCCGGCGGCGGCGACAGCGGCGGCGTCGAGCCCGCGCCGGATCCGGTCGGCGACGCCTTCCGGGATGTGCAGCAGGGCGACTGCCTCCAGGTGTGGGACACCGGAGGGGAGTGGAGCGCCAACCAGCCGTACGAGGTGAACTGCTCCAGCAGCGACGCGGTGATGTGGGTGTCGGCCGTCTCGGACAGCGCTCTGGACTGCCCGACCGGGGCCGGCCAGTGGTACTGGGAGTACACCCACACCGACTACAGCCGCACCGTGATCTGCATGACCCGGCAGTTCCAGGAGGGCTACTGCTTCATGGCGAAGCAGGAGGGCAGCGGCTCGAACGCCAAGATAGTGGACGGCAATCTGATGAGCCTGATCGACTGCGACTCCGCCACGGTGCCGTCGCCGTACAACCAGATCCTGCACATCACGGGCGTGTACTCCGCGCCGGCCAGCCCGGACAGCACCGACTGCGCCCGGGTGCAGGGAGATCAGACGTACTACTGGTACTGGGTGGTCGACGACGGCGACACCCTGCTGTGCACCATGGTGTACGGAAGCTGAGGCCGGCCGCCCGGGGCTCAGGCGGTGGCGCGGGTGGTACGGGCGGCGACCAGCAGGCCGGTGGACCAGTCCAGCAGAGTGATCCGCAGGCCGGGCAGGGAACGCATCCGGGCCAGGAAGCCGTCCACCATGGCCTGCCGTCCGGGCTCGTCGGCGGGGACGTCCAGGTCGTCGCCGACATAGAGGCCCCCGGGCTCCAGCAGCGCCAGCACCTCGTCCAGCCGCTCGAACTTGCCGACCGGGCAGTCCGCGAAGATCAGCGAGAAGCCCGGGCCCCGGTAGCCGTCCAGCCAGGCGGCGGCGTCCGCGTGCACGAACTCGGCGCGGGGGTCGTCCCCCAGATGGCGCACGGCGATCTCCCGGTGCGCCGCGTCGGCCTCCACGGTGGTCAGCCGGGCGTCCTGGTCCATGCCAGCCAGCAGCCAGGAGGCGCCCGCGCCCAGGCCGGTGCCGAGCTCCAGCATCCGGCCGCCGGGCTTGGCCGCGGCCAGGGTGGCCAGCAGCGAACCGGTGGGCCGGTCGCTGGAGAAGGGGAAACCGAGCCGTTCGGCCTCGGCCGCGATCACCCGCAGCATGGCCGGGTCTTGATGGGTGTCGGTATGCACGAGGGACGACGTTAGCCGTATCCCGTGCTCCGCGGGCACCGATTTTCGGACAGTGGCCGGGCCGGGAGCGCCGGGCGATCATGGGAGGTGCGGCGGCGGTGCGCCGTCGGAGCAGGAGCCGGCCGAGGGACAGGGCCGGGGGACAGGGAGACGCAGCGATGATCGTGGCTTTTTCGGTGACCCCGATCGGTACGGGCGAGGATGTCGGCGCGGAGGTCGCCGAGGCGGTGCGGGTGGTCCGGGAGAGCGGTCTGCCGCACCGGACCGACGCCATGTTCACCAGCCTGGAAGGCGAGTGGGACGAGGTGATGGACGTGGTCCGGCGCGCGGTGGAGGCGGTCCGGGCCCGCGGCGCGGCCCGGGTGAGCCTGGTCCTCAAGGCGGACCTCCGCGAGGGCGTCACCGACGGGCTGACCGCCAAGGTGGAGTCGGTGGAGCGTCACCTGGCGGGCTGAGCCGGCCGCGGCGGCCCGGGGTCAGTGGCCGCGTTCTGCACCGCCGTTGACCTGGAGGACCTGGGAGGTGATGTGGTCGGCGGCCGGGGACGACAGCCAGTGCAGGGTCTCGGCCACATCGCCCGGTGTGCCGGCCCGGCCGTTCAGCGTCTCGGCCACCCGTGCCCGCCGCCGCTCCTCGGTCATCCGGCCGGCGAAGAACTCCGTGTCGTCGATCAGGCCCGGTGCCACCACATTGACCGTGATCCCGCGCGGGCCGAGCCGCCGCGCCAGATCGTGCGCATAGGGGTGCAGCGCCGCCTTGCTCGCCCCGTAGGAGCCGGAGCCGGAGCCGCGGTAGGCCGCGATGGAGCTGAGGAACAGCACCCGGCCGCCGGGGGAGGCCAGCCGCTCGTGCAGCGCCTCGGTGAGCAGCACCGCGGTGAGCGTGTTGAGCCGGAAGTTGACCGTCCAGTCGTGGGCGGTCCGGGCCAGCGGATCGGCCCGCACCTGCTCCTCGGGCGGCGGCTCCAGCAGGCCGTTGCCGCCCGCGTTGTTGATCAGCACATCCACCGTGCCGAACTCGCGGGCCACGAAGTCCGCCACCGCCCGGGCCCCGGAGGGCTCGGTGAGGTCCGCCGGGCAGGCCACCGCGCCGTCGATGCCGGCCGCCGCCCGCCGCAGCACCTCGGCCCGGCGTCCCACCAGAACCGTGCGGTCCCCGGTGCGGGCGAAGGAGCGCGCCGCGGCCAGCCCGATGCCCGTTCCGCCGCCACTGATCACCACTGTGCGTTCAGCCATGACGCGACCGTAGGGCGTGCCGAGCGGATCTGTCACCGGATAATTCCCCGTCATAGCGGGACCTCCCAGCTCAGCGTGGTGCCGCTGCCGCCGGGGCCGGGCCCGAAGGACACCCCGCCGCCCAGGCTCCGGGCGCGCTGCGCCAGATTGCGCAGGCCGCTGCGCCGGCCGCCGTGCTCCGGCAGGCCGATGCCGTCGTCGGCGACGGTGAGCCGGACGGAGTCCCGGCCGTCCGGCAGGGTGCCGGAGGCGTCCACCGTGACCTCGACCCGGCCGGCGTGGGCGTGCCGGGCGGCATTGGACAGGCCCTCGCGCAGCGCGGCGATCAGATTCTTGGCCACCCCTTCCCCGACCCGGGCGTCCACCGGGCCCTGGAACGCCACCGAGGGCTGGAAGCCCAGGGTGCGGGCCGCCGTGCCGGTCTCCCGCAGCACCCGGGTGCGCAGGCCCGCCGGGGCCTCCTCCGGGCCCTGCTGGAGGGCGAAGATGGCGGTGCGGATCTCCTGGATGGTGGCGTCGAGTTCATTGACCGCCTTGCCGATGCGGCTGCTGACATCGGGGGAGCCGGCGGCGCGCTGGGCGGTCTCCAGCAGCATGCCGGTGGCGAACAGCCGCTGGATGACGAGATCGTGCAGATCGCGGGCGATCCGGTCGCGGTCCTCGTAGACGGCGAGCTGCTCGCGGTCGCGCTGCGCCGCGGAGAGCACCAGGGCCAGCGCGGCCTGCTGGGCGAACTGGGTGGCCATGGCCCGCTCGGCGAAGGTGAACTGTTCACCGCCCGGGCCGCGGGGCACCGCGAGCGCGCCGATCACCTTGCCGTCGCTGGCCAGCGGCAGCAGCATGCTGGGGCCGTAGCGGTGGGCCACGGCACGCGGCAGATCGGAGTCGGCGGCGGAGTCCTCGATGAAGACCGGCTCCCCGGCCAGCAACTGGCGCACCGTCTCCGAACCGGCGGGCACCACCGTGCCGATCAGGCCGCTGGGGTCACCGGCGCAGGCGGCGACGATCTCCAGGCCGCCGTCCTCGGCCGGGGTCATGACGAAGGCGGCGTCGGCGTCGGCCAGCCGCATGGCCTGCTCGGCGACCACGGCCAGGGCGTTGTCGCTGTCGTCGGAGAGCAGCGAGGTGGACAGCTCGGCGCTGCCGTCCATCCAGCGGGCGCGCTGGCGCACCGCCTCGTAGAGCCGGGCGTTGCCGATGGCGATGCCCGCCTCGGTGGCCAGGATCTGGGTGAGCTGAAGGTCCTCGGGGGTGAACGCGGCCGGGTGCGGCTGGGCCAGATACAGGGCGCCGAAGCCGACGCCGTGCACCCGGATGGGGCTGCCCAGCAGGGAGCGTATGGCCGGGCCGGCGGTGGGAAAGCCGGTGAACCGGGGATCCTGGGTGAGGTCGTCCAGCAGCAGCGGACGGGGACGCTCCACCATCCGGCGGACCAGCCGGTCGGTGCCGGGGATCTCCTCGATCCGTTTGCGCAGCTCGGGCTCGATGCCCCGGGTGACGAACCGGCCCAGGCCGCCCTCCTCGTCCAGCACCCCGACGGCGGCGTAGCGGGCACCGGTCAGCTCGCCGGCCGCGGTGAGCACGCGGTCCAGCAGCGTCTGCATCTCGACGTCGCCACCGATGGCGACCATCGCCTCCAGCAGCCTGGGCAACCGTTCGGAGAGCGACGGCCGCGGCGGGGGACCCCCGTCCGCGGGGAGCACCTGTGCCATGCCAGCGAGCCTAATGAGTCCCGATTGGCAACGAAAGTCAGGCTTTGGCCCCCTTCCCCGGGCTGTCCGGGCTGTCCGGGCGAACCAGGGGCATGGCCATGGCCCTGGGCGGCAGCCGCCCGGCGCGGCCGGGGCGGGTCAGCGGGCGGCCGGGGCGAGGCCGGGGTCGGGGGCGGGCGGGACGGTGTGCCTGTGCAGCAGCCGGCGGAAGGGGCCCTCGGCGGCGGCCAGCTCCGGATAGCCGCCGCGCTGCACCACGCGGCCCTCCTGGAGCACCAGCACCTCGTCCACCGCCTCCAGCCCGGCCAGCCGGTGGGTGATCAGCACGGTGGTGCGGCCCTCGGTCGCGGCCAGCAGATCGGCGGTGAGCGCGTGTGCGGTCGGCGGGTCCAGATGCTCGGCCGGCTCGTCCAGCACCAGCACCGGGAAGTCGGCCAGCAGCGCGCGGGCCAGGGCCAGCCGCTGCCGCTGCCCGCCGGAGAGCCGGGCGCCGTGCTCCCCCACCGGGGTGTCCAGCCCTTCGGGCAGGGAGTCCACCCACTCCAGCAGCCGGGCCCGGGCGAGCGCCGCCCGCAGCCCGGCCTCGTCCGCCTCCGGACGGGCCAGCCGCAGATTCTCCCGGAGGGTGGAGTCGAACAGGTGGGCGTCCTGTGCGCACAGCCCCACGCCGCGGCGCACGGCCTCCCCCGCCAGGGCGCCGGCCGGGACACCGCCGAGGGTGTAGACCCCGGACTCGGCGTCCAGGAAGCGCAGCAGGCAGTGGGCGAGAGTGGTCTTGCCCGAGCCGGACGGGCCCACCACCGCGATCCGGCGGCCCGGTATCAGCTCCAGATCCACGCCCCGCAGGGCGGGCGCCGACTGCCCCGGATGGCGTGCGGTCAGGCCCCGGACGACGAGCGGGAAGGGGGAGTCCGGCGCCGGCGCCGGCACGGTCGGCTCACGCACCGGCTCGGGAGCGTCCAGCACCTGCCGCACCCGCTGGGCGGCCCGGCGGGCCCGCTGCCGGTACTGCACGGCCGACGGCAGCCCGGTCACCGCCTCGAAGGCGGCGAGCGGCACCAGGATCACCGTGGCCAGCCAGACCCCGGAAAGGCGCCCGTCGGCCACCGCCTGCACGCCCGCCCAGCCCGCTCCGGCCACGGTCAGGCCGGTGGCCAGCGCGGTCAGCCCGCCCGCCAGCGCGGTGACGGCGGCGGAGCGGCCGGCGAGCCCGGTCAGCTCCTCGTCCGCCGCGCGGACCGCGGCCATCCGGGCGGGCAGCGCACCGGCGACGGTCAGCTCGCCCGTTCCGGTGAGCAGATCGACCGTGCGGGTGGTGAGCACGCCGCGGGCCGGTGCCAGCCGCCGCTCGGTGCGGCGGGCCAGGGCGGCCGTCAGCGCGGGCACCGCCACCCCGGCGGTGAGCAGCCCGGCCGCCAGCACCGCCCCGGCTGCGGGCAGCAGCAGGCCGGTGAACACCACCGCGGCGAGCGAGACCACGGCCGCGGCGGCGGCCGGCAGCAGCCAGCGCAGGAAGTAGTCCTGGAGAGCGTCGATGTCGCCGACCAGCCGGGCCAGCAGATCGCCCCGGCGGGTACGGCCGAGCCCGGCGGGCGCCAGCTTCTCCAGCCGCCGGAAGGCGCCGACCCGCAGCGCGGCGAGAATGCGCAGCACCGCGTCATGGCCGAGCAGCCGCTCGCAGTAGCGGAACACGGCCCGGCCGATGCCGAAGGCGCGGGTCGCCGTCACCGCGACCATCAGATGGAGGAGGGGCGGCTGCTCCGCGGCGCGGGAGATCAGCCAGCCGGAGGTGGCCATCAGGCCGACGGCGGAGCCCAGGGCGAGGGCGCCGAGCCCGGTGGCGGCGGCCAGCCGGCCGCCCCGCGGGCGCCCGGCGGCCCGTACGAACCCGAACGGCCCGCGGGCGCCTGCCGCCGGGGAGCCGCCGCCGGCGGCGCCTTGCGCGGAGCCGTCCGCGCCGTCCGCGCCGTCCGCGCCGTCCGGGTCGTCCGGGTCGTCCGGGTCGCTCCGGCCGAGCATCCATTCCCCGGGCTCCGCGATCGGGCCGTTCCGCTCCGGCGGACCGGCCGGCCGCTGGAGACCGGTGCCGGCGGCGTGCGCCGCCGGAGCGCCGGCCGGGTCGAGGCGGACAGTGCGGCTGGTGAGCGGGAGCAGCGCGGGGCGGTGGGTGACCAGCAGGACCGTCCGGCCGGCGGCCAGCCGGCGCAGCGCCCCGGCGACCTCCGCCTCGGTCTCGCCGTCCAGCGCGGCGGTGGGCTCGTCCAGCAGCACCACCGGGCGGTCGGCCAGAAAGGCCCGGGCCAGGGCGACCCGGCGGCGCTGGCCGGCCGAGAGGCCGGCCCCGCCCTCGCCGAGCATCCGCTCCGGATCCAGACCGGCCGCCGCCGCGTCCCGCAGGGCACGGGCGACGGCGGCGTCATCGGCCTGTGGCCGGGCCAGCCGGACATTGGCGGCGATCGTGCCGGCGAACAGCTGCGGATGCTGCGGTACCCAGGCGATCTGGCGGTGCCAGCTGGCCAGGTCCAGGGCGGACAGCTCCCGGCCGCCGATCAGCACCCGGCCGGTGGTGGGGCGGGTGAAGCCGAGCAGCACGGAGAGCAGGGTCGTCTTGCCCGCGCCGGACGGCCCGGTGACCGCGATCGTCTCGCCGGGCGAGACGGTCAGGGAAAGGGCCGGCAGTGAATCGGTCTCCCGGCCGGGGTGGCGCACGGAGACATCCTGAAGGACCAGCGGCGCGTGCCGGGCGTCCGGCGCCGGAAGCCTCCCGGCCGGGCCCGGATCGCTTTCCAGTACGGCGAAGACCTCGTCCGCCGCGGAGAGCCCCTCGGCCGCGGCATGGTACTGGGCGCCGACCTGTCGCAGCGGCAGATAGGCCTCCGGCGCCAGGATCAGCACCACCAGCCCGGTATGCAGATCCAGCTCGCCGTGCACCAGCCGCATGCCGATGGAGACGGCGACCAGCGCCACCGAGATGGTGGCCAGCAGCTCCAGCGCGAAGGACGACAGAAAGGCGATGCGCAGGGTGCGCAGCGTGGCGCGCCGGTATTCACCGGTGATGGTGCCGATCTTGTCGGCCTGGGCCTTGGCCCGGCCGAAGACCTTGAGCGTGGTCAGCCCCGTGACCACGTCCAGGAAATGCCCGGAGAGCCGGGACAACTGGCGCCACTGCCGGTCCGTATGGGCCTGGGTGGCCCAGCCGATCAGCACCATGAACAGCGGGATCAGCGGCAGCGTCAGGGCGATGGTGGCGGCCGAGAGCCAGTCCTCGGTGAGGATCTGCGCCAGCACGGCGACCGGAACCACCGCCGCCAGCCCGAGCTGCGGCAGATAGCGGGCGAAGTAGCCGTCCAGGGCGTCGATGCCCCGGGTGGCCAGGGCGGCCAGCTCGCCGGTGCGCTGCCGGCCCAGCCAGGACGGGCCGAGGCGGGCGGCGGCATGGTCCAGCAGCCGCAGCCGCAGTTCGGACTTGACGGCGGCGCTCGCCCGTTGCGCGGCCAGTTCGGTCAGCCAGGCCACCACGGCCCGGCCGGCGGCGGTGGCCGCCAGCCAGGCCAGCGGCCCGCCCAGCTCGCCGGCGGCCAGGCCGCGCTGGAAGGCGCCGGTCACCAGATCGGCGATCAGCACGGCCTGGGCGATCACCAGCAGCGCGCCCGCCAGGCCCAGCGCCACCGAGGCGGCGAGAAAACCCCGGGTGGCGCGGGCGTGGCGCAGCAGACGCGGATCGACCGGCTTCATGGTGGCCATTCCATCAGGGAGGTCTGACAATCGGTGAGGGAGTGACTGCGCACGGTTGCCGCCCGTTGTCACTCAGGGGGCGGGGGCGGGCGCCGGCGGGGTGCTGGACTCCGGCGGCTCCGGCGGCTCTGCCGGCGCCGGTGCGCCGGTCTCTGCCCGGGCGGGCGGCGCGGGCGGCGGGGCCGCCGGCTCCCCGGCGATGTGCTGCACGCCGATCCGCCGGCGGAAGACCCAGTAGGTCCAGCCCTGGTAGAGCAGCACCACCGGGGTGGCGACGGCGGCCACCCAGGTCATGATGCCCAGCGTGTAGTCGGTGGCCGCGGCGTTCTCCACGGTCAGGCTCCACTCCTCGTTCAGCGAGGACGGCATGACATCCGGGAAGAGGGCCAGGAACAGCATGGCCACCGCGGCCACGATGGTGATCCCGGAGAGCGCGAACGCCCAGCCCTCCCGGCCCAGTCCGGCCGCCCGCACCGCGGCGAGCAGCGCCACCGCCGCCACCGCCAGCGCGGCCAGGCTCCGGCCGTCGCCCGTCATCGACTGCGTCCAGAGCAGGAAGACCACCGCCGGAGCGGCCGTCACCAGGCCCAGCACGGTGGCCAGCCGCCGCGCCCGCTCGCGGATCTCCCCCACCGTCTTGAGCGCGACGAACACCGCGCCGTGGAAGGTGAACAGCGTCAGGGTGACCGCGCCGCCGAGCAGCGCGTGCGGGCCGAGCAGGTCGGGGAGACTGCCGCTGAACTCCTTGTCCGCGCCGATCGGCACCCCGCGCACCACATTGGCGAAGACCAGGCCCCACAGGAAGGCGGGCAGCAGCGAGGTCCAGAAGATCGCGTGCTCCCAGTTGCGCTGCCATCTCTCCTCCGGCCGCTTGGCCCGGTACTCGAAGGCCACGCCGCGCACGATCAGGCAGACCAGGATGAGCAGCAGCGGGAGGTAGAAGCCGGAGAACAGCGTGGCGTACCACTCGGGGAAGGCGGCGAAGGTGGCGCCGCCGGCGGTGAGCAGCCAGACCTCGTTGCCGTCCCACACCGGGCCGATGGTGTTGATCAGCACCCGCTTCTCGCGCCGGTCCCGGGCCAGGCCCCGGGTGAGGATGCCGACGCCGAAGTCGAAGCCCTCCAGGAAGAAGTAGCCGGTCCACAGAACGGCGATGAGGACGAACCAGACTGTGTGCAGTTCCATCGCGTGAGGTCCCTCGTTTCTCGTTCCGGTCCGGTCTCAGTACGAGAAGGCCATCGGGCGGTCGGGGTCCCGCAGGTCCCCGCCGATCCGGGTGGGCGGATTGCGGTCGGCGTCGGTGAGCTCGGGCGGTCCGGCCTTGGCGTACTTGACCAGCAGGCGGACCTCGATCACCGCCAGCGCGGCGTAGAGCAGGGTGTAGACGCTCATGGAGAGGATCACCTCGCCCTGCGAGACCCCGGGGGAGACCCCGGCCGAGGTGGGCAGCACCCCGTAGACCGCCCAGGGCTGGCGGCCCGTCTCGGTGAAGATCCAGCCCCAGGCGTTGGCGATCAGCGGGAACAGCATGGTGAGCACGGCCAGCTTCCACCACCACCCGGACAGCCTCTCGCCCAGTTCGCGGTCGCGGGTGAGCACCAGGCGGGGCCGCTCGTCGGGGGCGGTGCGCAGCTCCTCGGCCAGCCACAGCCTGCGGCGGGTGAGCCACAGCCCGGCCGCGCCGAGTGCCGCGGAGGTCATGCCGAAGCCGATCATCCAGCGGAAGGACCAGTAGGCGAGGGGGATGTTGGGCCGGTAGTCGCCGGGGCCGAACTGTTCCTGGAGCGCCTCGTTGGTGTCGTTGATGCCCGGCACTTCCTCGCTGAAGTTGTCATGGGCGAGGAAGGAGAGCAGGCCGGGGACCTCGATGGCGACATCGTTGTGGCCCTCGTCCACATCTCCGATGGCGAAGAGGGAGAACGGGGCCGGTCCCTCGGTCTCCCACAGGGCCTCGGCGGCGGCCATCTTCATCGGCTGCTGGTCGTACATGATCTTGGCCAGCCGGTCGCCGCTGACCGCGGTGAGCAGGCCGGCCACCACCATGGTGACCAGGCCGAGCCGCAGCGAGACGCGCATCACCGGGATGTGCCGGCGGCGGGCGAGATGCCAGGCGGCGATGCCGACCATGAAGGCGCCGCCGGTGAGGAAGGCCGCGGTGATGGTGTGGGCGAACTGGGCGACCGCGGTGTTCTGGGTGAGGACGTGGAGGAAGTCGGTGAGCTCGGCCCGCCCGCTCTCCTCGTTGATGGTGTAGCCGACCGGGTGCTGCATCCAGGAGTTGGCGGCCAGGATGAAGTACGCGGAGAGCACCGTGCCGATCGAGACCATCCAGATGGTGGCCAGATGGATTCTGGGCGGCAGCTTGTCCCAGCCGAAGATCCACAGCCCGATGAAGGTGGACTCGAAGAAGAAGGCGATCAGCGCCTCGAAGGCCAGCGGCGCGCCGAAGACATCACCGACGAACCGGGAGTAGTCGGACCAGTTCATGCCGAACTGGAACTCCTGGAGGATGCCGGTGACCACGCCCATGGCGATGTTGATCAGAAAGAGCTTTCCCCAGAACTTGGTGGCCCGCAGATACGTTTCCTTGCGGGTGCGCACCCAGGCCGTCTGCAGACCGGCGACCAGCGCGGCCAGCGAGATCGTCAGCGGGACGAAGAGGAAGTGGTAGACGGTGGTGATGCCGAACTGCCATCGCGCGAGAGTCTCGTCGGCCAGTGCGAGGTCGATCAGTTGCACTGCGGTCTCCTTCACAGCGTGCGCCGCGGCAGGCGGCGCGCCCGTTGACGACCGGGGTGGCGGCCACTGGGGCGGTTACCGGCAATTGTCGGGGCGCATGGGGCGCCGGAGGACAAATCTTCCGAGTTTGTGAACGTATTCACATTCACAAGTAGGATAGCCCCTCGGTTGCGCCGGGCCGCGGCGGGGTCCGGTACGGAGCCTGCGGCGCCTGCCGACGGGCGCCCGCCGGCAACCGCGGAAGGAGAAGAAGACACCGGGAAGACGCAGGGAAGGCACGGGGAAGACGCAGGTCGGGAGGGCATGTGCGGGACCGTACGGTCGGGCGGGTGTGCCCGCGCAGGGCCGAGCAGCCCTCACCAGGGGGCCACCCGGCCCTGCTGCCGCGCCGCAGGCCGGCCCCTGACCGGTCCGGACCGGTCAGGGACCCCGCTCAGCCGGCCTTGCGGAAGGCCGCCGCCGCGGCCAGAAACAGATCGTTGGCCTCGGGCTCACCCACGGTCACCCGGCAGCCCTCGCCGGGGAACGGCCGGACCACCACCCCGGCCTCGTCGCAGGCCGCGGCGAAGTCCATGGTCGCCTCGTGCAGCCGCAGCCAGACGAAGTTGCCCTGGGGCTCGGGCACCGTCCAGCCCTGTCCGCGCAGCCCCGCCAGCACCCGGTCGCGCTCGGCGACCAGCGCGTCCACCCGGCGCAGCAGCTCCGCCTCGGCGCCCAGCGAGGCGATTGCCGCCTCCTGGGCCGGCTGTGTCACGCCGAACGGCAGCGCGGTCTTGCGCAGCGCCTCGGCCACCGGCTCGTGCGCCACGGCGAAGCCGACCCGCAGCCCGGCCAGCCCATAGGCCTTGGAGAAGGTGCGCAGCACGCACACATTGGGCCGGTCCCGGTACAGCTCCAGGCCGTCCGCGGCCTGCGGGTCGCGGACGAACTCCCGGTACGCCTCGTCCAGCACCACCAGCACCTCGGGCGGCACCCGGTCCAGGAAGCGCTCCAGCTCCGCCCGGCGCAGCAGATTGCCGGTCGGGTTGTTGGGATTGCAGACGAAGATCAGCCGGGTGCGCCCGGTGACCGCCGCGGCCATCGCCGCCAGGTCGTGTTCCTCGCCCGCGGTGAGCGGCACCCGCACCGAGGCCGCGCCGGAGATCTGGGTGAGAATCGGATACGCCTCGAAGGACCGCCAGGCGTAGATCACCTCGTCGCCGGGCCCGGCGGTGGCCTGGAGCAGCTGCTGGGCCACGCCCACCGAGCCGACACCGGTGGCGATATGGCTCTGCGGCACGCCGAACCGCCCGGCCAGCGCCGCGGTCAGCCCGGTGCAGAACATGTCCGGATAGCGGTTGAAGGACTCGGCCGCCCGGACCGCCTCGCCCAGAACCCCGGGCAGCGGCGGGTAGGGGTTCTCATTCGATGAGAGCTTGTATGTGACGGTGCCCGGCGCCGCCGGACGGCCCGGCCGGTAACCGGGAATGCCGTCCAGCGCCCGGCGCAGCCTCGGCATGACCGGGTTGCGGTCCTGGGAGGATGGCTGCTCCGGGGCCTCGGTCGCGGAGTGCGGGGTTGCCTGTTCGCTCATCCCGCACACTCTATGGGGAACCCCCCGCCGGGCGTATCCCCTGACCGAGGCGCACGTGCCGGTGTGAGCGCGGGTGGCGAAACCCCTGGCGCGCGTCACCCGAAAGGGTGAGTGCGCGGATGTTGAAATCGGGTCTCGGGCACGGTCTGACCAGGGGCGCGACAGCAACTTCCTTCCTCTGGGCGGGAGATGGCCTTGGCATTGACGGCAGGCGATCTCCACAGCGATGCAGAAAGGATTCTTCGGCTGGCTCGGCCGAAGCCCCCCGGGTCAGGCCGGCCCGGACCTACGATCAGGTCGCCATGACAGCAGCGAAGCATCAGGTGCGCAGGGCGGCCAGGGAACAGAGCGGCCGCAGACCGGGGGGCCGGGCCGGTATCCGGGACGTGGCCGCCGCCGCCGGTGTCTCGATCACCACGGTCTCCGACGCCCTCAACGGGAAAGGCCGGCTGCCCGACACCACCCGCCGCCATGTCCGCTCGGTCGCGGACCGGCTGGGATACCGTCCGTCCGCCGCCGCCCGCGCGCTGCGCACCGGCAAGTCAGGTCTGATCGGCCTCACCGTGACGACCTATGGTGAGGAACCGTTTACCTTCACCGAGTTCGCCTACTTCGCCGAAATGGCCCGCGCCGCCACCTCCGCCGCCCTGGCCCGCGGATATGCCCTGGTCATCCTGCCCGCCACCTCCCAGCACGACGTCTGGTCCAACGTGGCGCTGGACGGCACCGTGGTGGTCGACCCCTCCGACCAGGACCCGGTGGTCAGCGAGCTGGTCCGGCAGGGCATCCCGGTGGTCTCGGACGGCCGCCCGGCCGGCAATCTCCCGGTCACCGCCTGGGTGGACAACGACCACGAGGCCGCCGTCACCCATCTGCTGGACCACTTCGCCGCCTCCGGCGCCCGCCGCATCGGCCTGCTGACCGGCACCGGCACCGACACCTACACCCGGCTGTCCACCGCCGCCTATCTCGCCTGGTGCGCCCGGGTCGGCCAGGACCCGGTCTACGAGGCCTACCCGGCCCACGACCCGTGCGCCGGCGCGGTCGCCGCAGACCGCCTGCTGGCCCGCCCCGACCGCCCCGACGCGGTCTACGGTCTCTACGACCCCAACGGCACCGATCTGCTCGCCGCCGCCCGCCGCTACGGCCTGCGGGTGCCGGACGACCTGCTGGTGATCTGCTGCAGCGAGTCCACCGTCTACGCCACCACCGAGCCGCCGGTCACCACCCTGTCCCTGAAGCCCGGCCGGATCGGCACCACCGTGATCCAGTTGCTGATCGACGCCATCGAGGGCAGCCCCGAGTCCAGGTCCGCGCTGCTCTCCGCCACCGCCGCCACCACCGCGGCCGAGGGCGGCCGGGTGATGCCCACCGAGCTGATTGTCCGGGCCTCGTCCCAGCGGCGTTCACGCAGCGTCACAGTCAATCCGCCGCGCCGGCCGCAGGCCGCCGACCAGTAGTTTCCGGAGGGTGGTTTCCGGCACAATGGCCAGGCTCGGGCCGGACGCCGGCACCGGGGCACCGCCCGGACGGCACAGGGCCGTCCCGGGTGCCGCACTCCCGGGCATCCGATTCCTATGATGGGCGCTGGGCCCGGGGCGGTGGAGACCGGACCGGCTCCGGGGTGAGGCGGCGCGTACTGGTGGAGGGGTCGATGACTCAGGGGGCTGGTGACGGATTCGACCTGCGCACGCCAGGCGCACCGGACGGGGAGGAACCGGAACCCGAACCGGACCGGACGGAGCACGACGGTCCCGGCCCGCTCTATGTCGTCGGCGATGTGCACGGCTATCTGGAGGAGCTGCGCACCGCGCTGCGCGCCGCGGGCCTGACCGACGAAGAGGATCACTGGACGGGCGGAAATACCCGGCTGTGGTTCCTCGGCGATTTCGCCGACCGCGGTCCGGACGGCATCGGCGTGATCGACCTGGTGATGAATCTGTCCGCCGAGGCCGCCGCCTGCGGGGGCTACTGCAAGGCCCTGCTGGGCAATCACGAACTGCTGCTGCTCGGTGCCCAGCGGTTCGGCGACACCCCGGTGGACTCCGGTGCCGGCACGGCGACCTTCCATGCCGCCTGGATGCTCAATGGCGGCCGGCCCAGCGATATGGAACGCCTGGAGGAGCACCATCTCCAGTGGATGTCCCGGCTGGACGCCATGGCGGTCACCGACGGGCATCTGCTGGTGCACTCCGACACCACCGCCTATCTGGACTACGGCGACACCGTTGACGATGTCAATGACAGCATCAAAGAGGCATTGCAGCGTCATGATCCGGATGAAACCTGGGATCTGTTCCGCAAGTTCACCAAGCGTTTCGCCTTCCGGGACGAGGGCGGGGTGATGGCCGCGCGGGAGCTGCTGGAGGTGTTCGGCGGCGACCGGGTGGTGCACGGGCACAGTCCCATTCCCTATCTGACCGGCGAGGGAGCCGAGGCGGAGGGCAATGGCGCGCCCGGTGCCGACGGCACCCCGAACGTCACCGGCCCCTATGTTTATGCGGATGACCTGGCCGTGGCCATGGACGGCGGGGTGACCATGGCGGGTCGGCTGCTGGTCGTCAGGCTGCCGCTGGAGGCGGCTGCCGAGGGCCCGGCGGCGGCCGTGGCAGACTGAGCACTCCGTGGTGTTCCGGAGGTGTTCCGGGCCGCGCCGTTCCGGTAATTCCCTTCCCCGCGGTGATCGGATGCCGTCACGGGGTATGGAGATATTCCGGCACGCCTCTGCACAGGGTGCCGGGAGCGCTCTACGATCGATTCCTGCCCACCAGCCCGCCGCGCCCGACCGGCCGGGGTCCCCTCCACGGTCCGATCGGCACGTTCGGCACTGCGGAGCAATGGGGACGTGCACATGGACAGCGCGACATATCTGCTGCCTGAGGATCAGCCGGAGTTCGAGCGGATCCTCGACGAGGCGCTGCGCAGAGCCCGGAGCAATCCGCAATTCTCCCCGGCCGGCGACTCCTTCGACCCGGAACGGCTGCGGGCCATGGCGGTGGACGCGATCGGGCTGATCGCCCCGGCCGCCGAGGCGGAGTACCGGCGCCTGGTGCGCCAGCGCGAGCAGTTCGGGCGGCTGACGGAACGGAACCCGGCGGCGGCCGGCCGGTCCGCCGGGCCGGCGGACGGCGGGTCCCGGGCGGGGCTCGCGGCCATGGTGGCGGTGCTGATCCCGGTGCTGTCCGGGGTCGCGGCACTGGTCTTCCTGGTTTTCGGGCACGCCCTGCGGCTGGCCGATCCGGAACCGCCGGTGGCCGCCGGCATGCGCACCACGGGCTGGGTGTTCGCGGCGATGACGGGCGCGGGCGTACTGGCCGCCGCGGTGGTGGTGTTCGGCACCGCGCTGCGCAACGGCGCCACCGCCGATCCGGCGGCCGGCCGGGCGGCGGACGCCGTCGCGCGGGCCGCGGCCGAGCTCGACCAGGCCCGCGCCGAGTGGCGGCGGGCGCTGCTGGAGCGCGGCATCAATCCGTTTCTGCGCGATGCGGTGGCCGCCGCCGGCCGCGGCGCGGGCCGGCCGGACGTGCCGCCCCGGGAGAGCCGCACCCCGCGGCTGAGTTTCACCAGTCCCAGCTTCACCAGCCCGGCCGAGGGCCGGGAGCCGCCGTCGGACGGGCCGCATGGCGAGGGCGCGGGCTACACCCATCCGCACTACAGCAGCCCCCGCTTCTCCAGCCCCGCCGAATCCGATGAGAACCGCGCCGACCGCGCCGACCGCGCCGACCGCTGAGTCGCGGGCGTGGGTCCCCGCGCCCAGCGGCGCGGCGCGGGGACGGGCGGGCGGAGCTCAGTCCAGCAGGGTCTCCACAACCGCGGCCACGCCGTCGTCCTGGTTGCTGGCGGTGTGCAGTTCGGTGGCGGCCAGTACCTCCGGGTGGGCGTTGGCCATGGCGTAGGAGGTGCCGGCCCAGGCCAGCATCTCCAGGTCGTTCGGCATGTCGCCGAAGGCGATGACCTCCTCGCGGCGGATGCCGATGCGGGCGCAGTGGCGGGCCAGGGTGGTGGCCTTGCTGACCCCGCTGCGGCTCACCTCCAGCAGCGCGCTGGGGCTGGAGCGGGTGATCTGGCCGTGTCCGCCGGCGGTGCGGCGGGCCAGCGCCAGGAAGTCGTCTGGGTCCAGTTCCCGGTGGTGGGCCAGGAGTTTGACGACCGGTCCGTGGCCGGGCGCCGGTGCCGAGGCCAGCAGGGGGTCGACGGGCCCGGTGGTGGCGGTCGGGTCGCCCGGGAAGAACGGCGGATAGTCGGGGTCGTAGTGGATGCCGTGGGTGCTCTCCACGGCGAAGGACACGCCGGGAGCGGCCGTGCGCAGCGCGTGCACCATGGCCAGGGCGTCGGCGCGGTCCAGCGGGTGGACGTCCATCAGCCGCTGCCGGCCGTGCCGCAGATCGACCACGGTGGCGCCGTTGGCACAGATGGCGACCGGGCTGCCGGGCAGGCGGCGGATCAGCTCGCCGACCACCGTCATCCAGCGGGCCGGCCTGCCGGTCACCATCAGGCAGTGGATGCCGGCCCGGGCGGCGGCGAGTAAGGCGCTGATGGTGCGCCCGGATACGGTCTTGTCGTGCCGCAGCAACGTTCCGTCAAGGTCGGTGGCGATCAGCCGGGGACGCGGACGCGGCAGCGGGCGGTCGGGCGGGGAGCCGACGGGCAGTGCGTCGGGGGAGCCGCTGTCGGGAAGGGAGTCGGGGCGGGCGTCGGCGAGGATGCCGGGATATGTGGGAGTCACAGCCATAATCTTGGCGCATATGCCAGCACACATGGGCGCACTTCCGCCCGAATGAGCCGGGTGAGGCGAATGGTTCGTTGGGAAGACGTGACCCGCCAGCATACCCGAAGGGCCTAGGCTGCGGTGGTATGTCTGCCGTGTTGCCCACGCCGCCGGAGCCCTCGTCGCCCGCCGCCGAACCGCTGCGGCTGTCGACCGTCATCCTGCCGGTCCACCGATGGCCGACGGAAGGGCGCCGGCACTGGCGGCGGGCCGAGGAACTCGGGTTCCACACCGCCTACACCTATGACCACCTCTCCTGGCGCAGCTTCCGCAACGGTCCCTGGTACGGCGCCATCCCCACCCTGACCGCCGCCGCCACCGCCACCACCCGGCTGCGCCTGGGCACCCTGGTCACCTCCCCCAACTTCCGCCACCCGGTCACCCTGGCCAAGGAACTCATCACCCTGGACGACGTCTCCGAGGGCCGGGTCACCGTGGGCATCGGCTCCGGCGGCACCGGCTTCGACGCCACCGCGCTCGGCCAGGACACCTGGACCCCGCGCGAACGCGCCGACCGCTTCGCCGAGTTCGTCCGGCTGCTGGACCGGCTGCTGAGCGAGGGCGGCCCCGGCGGGGTCTCCTACACCGGTGACTACTACTCCGCGCACGAGGTGCGCAACGTACCCGGCTGCGTGCAGCGGCCCCGGCTGCCGTTCGCCGTGGCCGCCACCGGCCCGCGCGGCATGCGGCTGGCCGCCCGCCACGGCCAGGCCTGGGTCACCACCGGCGATCCGGCCGCCGCCGACGCCGGTCCGCGGGCCGCGCTGCGCGCCCTGGCCCGTCAGGTGGACCAGCTCTCCGCGATCTGCGAGGAGGCCGGCCGGGAGCCCGCCGCCCTGGGCAAGATCCTGCTCACCGGCTTCACCCCGCACCGCCCGCTGGAATCGGTGGACGCCTTTGTCGAGCTGGCCGGCGGCGCGCTGGCGGCCGGGTTCACCGAGCTGGTGGTGCACTGGCCGGTGCCGGATTCGCTCTTCGCCGGCGACCAGAAGGTTTTCGAACGCATTGTGAGCGACGGTCTGCCCCAGCTCATCTCCTGAGCGTCCCCGGGCGTCCCCGGGCGCGTCCCCCAGGGATCCTCCCGGGTGCCGGGCCGTCTTCCGGCCGACAGCCCTTACGGGCGGCTCATCCCTGGGAAGGACAGCTTCCGGGACTCCGGTCTGACGTGTCCCGCACCACAGGGCGATAGCGTCTTGGGCGTGACAGTGATCGCTACCGACGGCCTCACCAAGCGGTACCCCTCGGTGACCGCCCTGGACGGGCTGACCGTGGACATCGGCCCGGGCGTCACCGGCCTGGTGGGCGCCAACGGGGCCGGAAAATCAACCCTGATCAAGATCCTGCTCGGGCTGGCCCCGGCCACCGAGGGCCGCGCCAGTGTGCTGGGCAGGAACAGCGCGCTGGACGGCGCGGCCATCCGCGAGCAGGTGGGCTACATGCCCGAGCACGACTGCCTGCCGCCCGACATCTCGGCCACCGAGTTTGTCGTCCATATGGCACGCATGTCCGGCCTGCCGCGCACCGCGGCCCGCGAACGGACCGCCGACACGCTGCGCCACGTCGGTCTCTACGAGGAGCGCTACCGCCCCATCGGCGGCTACTCGACCGGCATGAAGCAGCGGGTCAAGCTGGCCCAGGCGCTGGTGCACGACCCCAAGCTGGTGCTGCTGGACGAGCCGACCAACGGCCTCGATCCGGCCGGGCGGGACGAGATGCTCGGCCTGATCCGCCGGGTGTGGACGGACTTCGGCATCTCCGTGCTGGTCACCTCGCATCTGCTGGGCGAACTGGAACGCACCGGCGACCACATCGTGGTGATCGACGGCGGCCGGCTGCTGCGCAGCGAGTCCATCGCCGGCTTCACCCAGACCACCAGCACGCTGCTGATCGAGGTCACCGACACCGACGCGCACCCGGACGGGGCGGGCGCGCTGCGCACCGCGCTGGCCGCGGCCGGGCTGGCCGTGGAGCCCGGCGAGGGCCGCAATGTGCATGTCGACCCGGGCGAGGACCAGGCGGCGTACGACACGATCCGCGACACCGTCGCCGAGCTCGGCCTCGGGCTGGTGCGGATGGAACAGCACCGGCACCGCATCGCCGAGGTCTTCCAGGACCGCGAGCCGGCCGCCGTCGGATCCGGGTCCGCCCCGGCAGAAGGGAGCACCGGCCATGCAGTCTGACCTCGGGACCGGCAAGGCGGGAGCGGCCCGCGCGGACCGGGCACCGGGCGGGGCTCCGGAGCGGGCCCAGGCGCCCGACGCCCGGATCATGGACATCGGCTACCGCGCCTACGGCGGGGAACGGCTCGGCCGCTCCTATGCCCGCCGCTCCCTGTTCGAGCACTCGCTGCGCGGCGCCTACGGCCTGGGCCGCTCCGCCCGCTCCAAGGTGCTGCCGTTTCTCTTCTTCGCCATCGTGGCCACCCCCGCGCTGGTGATGGTGGCCGTGTCGGTGACCGTCGGGATCGACGAACTCCCCATCGACTACGCCCGCTACGCGGTCTGGATGCAGCCGGTGATCGGTCTCTTCCTGGCCCTGGCCGCGCCGCACATGGTCTCCCTGGACCTGCGCTTCCGCACCGTGCCGCTGTACTTCTCCCGCCCCATCGAGCGGCTGGACTATGTGGCGGCCAAGCTGACGGCGCTGACCACCGCGCTGATCATCTTCACCGGGGCTCCGGTGCTGATCCTCTACATCGGCGCGCTGCTGGCCAAGATGCCCTTCGGTGAGCAGACCCGGGGCCTGGCCGAAGGGCTGGCGATGACCGTCGTCTTCGCCGCGCTGCACGCCGCCATCGCCCTGCTGGTGGCCTCCTTCACCCCGCGCCGCGGCTTCGGCGTGGCCGCCGTGATCGCCGTGCTCACCGTCCCCTACTTCGCGGCCACCGCGGTGCAGTTCGTCGCCTACGACCAGGGCAACGACGATCTGGCGATGGCGCTGGGCCTGTTCTCGCCGGGCACCCTGATCGACGGCCTCCAGGGCCTGCTGTTCACCGACGAGACGGACTTCCCCGGCAACCTTGCCCCGGACGGCGCGATCGCCGCCGCCTATCCCCTGGTCATCGTGGGCCTCACCGCGCTGTGCTGCGCCCTGCTGCTGCGCCGCTACCGGAAGGCGGGAATCTGACCGTGTCCCTGATCCAGATCAAGAGCGCTTCCCGCTGGTTCGGCAATGTGGTGGCCGTCAACGACGTCAGCCTGGACATCGGGCCCGGCATCACGGGGCTGCTCGGTCCCAACGGTGCCGGGAAATCCACCCTGATCCATATGATGAGCGGCTTCCTGGCCCCGTCCTCGGGCGAGGTCACCCTGAACGGCGGGGTCATCTGGCAGAACGAGGCGGCCTACCGCGAGATCGGGCTCGTCCCCGAGCGCGAGGGCATGTACGACTACCTGACCGGCAGTGAGTTTGTGCTGGCCAACGCCGAACTGCACGGCCTGGCCGAGCCGGGCGCGGCGGCCCGCGCCGCCCTGGAGACCGTGGAGATGACCGCGGCGGCCGACCGCCGCATCGCCACCTACAGCAAGGGCATGCGGCAGCGCGTCAAGATGGCCTCCGCGCTGGTGCACCACCCGTCCGTGCTGCTGCTGGACGAGCCGTTCAACGGCATGGACCCGCGCCAGCGCATGCATCTGATGGATCTGCTGCGGAAGATGGGCGCCCAGGGCCGGACGGTGCTGTTCTCCTCGCACATCCTGGAGGAGGTCGAGCAGCTCGCCTCGCACATCGAGGTGATCGTGGCCGGCCGGCATGCCGCCTCCGGCGACTTCCGCAAGATCCGGCGGCTGATGACCGACCGTCCGCACCAGTACCTGATCCGCTCCAGCGACGACCGGGCGCTGGCCGCCGCGCTGATCGCGGACGCCTCGACCAGCGGCATCGAGATCGACCGGAGCGAGGGCGCGCTGCGCGTCCAGGCGGTCGACTTCCACCGCTTCGCCGAGCAGCTGCCGCGGCTGGCCAGGCAGCACTCCATCCGGCTGCTGGCCGTCTCGCCCTCGGACGAGTCGCTGGAGAGCGTCTTCTCCTACCTGGTCAGCGCCTGACGCCGTCCGCACTCCGCCTGCCTCTGCCTTCCAAGGAGCCAGACCGCATGTCCTCCACCTCCACCTCCCCGGCGCCGGCGCCGGTGCCGCCCGCCCCGGCGCGGGCGCCGCGCGGGCCGGCCGTGTACCACCCCACCGTGGGGCGTCTCACCCTGCGCGCGCTGCTCGGCCGGCGCCGGGCCCTGATCCTGATGGCGCTGCCCGCGCTGCTGCTGCTGATCTCCGTGCTGATCCGCACCCAGACCGGGGCGGACGACCGGGCCGCCGCCGAGATCCTGGGCGGCTTCGCGCTGGCCGCCATGGTGCCGCTGATCGGGGTGGTCGCCGGCACCGGTGCCATCGGCCCGGAGATCGACGACGGCTCGGTGGTCTATCTGCTGTCCAAGCCGGTCAAGCGGCATGTGATCATCACCACCAAACTGCTGGTGGCGGTCGGCGTCACCATGCTGTTCACCGCCCTGCCCACGCTGGTCGCCGGGGTGATCCTGGGGGGCAACAGCCAGCGCATCGCGGTGGCCTATGCCGCGGCGGCGGCGGTGGCGTCCATCGCCTACAGCGCGGTCTTTCTGCTGATGGGCACGGTCTCCCGGAACGCGGTGGTGCTGGGCCTGGTCTACGCGCTGGTGTGGGAGGCCCTGTTCGGTTCCCTGGTGCCGGGCGCCCGGGCGCTCTCCATCCAGCAGTGGGGGCTGTCCATCGCGGAACGGATCGCCGCGCCGGGGGCGGGCATCGAGTCGGAGGTCGGCCTGGCCGCCGGGATCATTCTGCTGACCGTGGCCACGGTGGGCGCCACCTGGTACGCGGGGCGGCGGCTGCGCGCCCTGACCCTGGCGGGGGAGGCGTAGTCTGACCGGACCGCTCGACGGCGGACCGCACCCTTGACGCCGCGGGCGGGTTGCTGACATTTTGTCAGCACCGCAGTTCCTACCCGCGGGTAACCGGGTGTGGCCCGGACAATCGAGAACGGGACGGTGGACCACGGTGGACATGGCCCAGCAGGCGCCGGCCGAGCACCACATCCGCACCGGGGACGGCCTCACCCTGTGCGCCGCCGAGTACGGAACCGCCGCCGCCGACCGCCCCACCGTCGTTCTGCTGCACGGCTATCCGGACACCAAGGAGGTCTGGGACGCGGTGGCGCGCCGCCTGGCCCCGCGCTTCCACGTCATCGCCTACGACGTACGCGGACACGGCCGCTCCCGGGCCCCGCGCCCGCTGCGCGGCGGCTTCACCCTGGAGAAGCTGACCGAGGACTTCCTGGCCGTGACCGACGCCCTGGCCCCCGGCCGGGCGGTGCATCTGGTCGGCCACGACTGGGGCTCGGTGCAGGGCTGGGAATTCACCACCGCGGCCCGCACCCACGGCCGGATCGCCGGCTTCACCTCGCTCTCCGGGCCCTGCCTGGACCACCTCGGCAGGTGGCTCAGGCGCCGCGCCCTGCACCCCACCCCGCGCAATCTCGCCCAGCTTCTCGCCCAGGGCGCGCGCTCCTGGTACATCGGCCTGTTCCAGCTTCCGCTGCTGCCCGAACTGGCCTGGCGGGGCCCGGTCGGCGCGGTCTTCCCCGCGCTGCTGCGCCGGATGGAGCACCTGCCCGCGGACGGCTACCCCACCGGCTCGCTGCGCCGCGACGCCGCGCACGGGCTGTGGCTCTACCGCGACAATGTGCGCCCCCGGCTGCGCGACCCCCGGCCGGCCACCCGTGCGCACGCGCCGGTGCAGGTGATCCAGCCCACCGACGACCCCTATGTCTCGCCCCGGCTGCACGAAGGGCTGGAGGAGTGGGTGCCCCGGCTGGTGCGCCGTTCCGTGCCGGGCGGGCACTGGGCGCCGCGCAGCCGTCCGGAGCGGATCGCCCGGCTGGTGGCCGGCTTCGCCGACGAGATCGAGGCCGAGAACAAGGCCGAGGCCGAGAGCAAGGCCGAGAACAAGGCCCGGACCGTCGCCGCGGCGCCCGCCCGCCGGGCCGGCAACCGCTGGACGGAACGGCTCGGCGGGCAACTGGTGCTGGTCACGGGCGCGGCCGGCGGCATCGGCCGGGCCACCGCACATGCCTTTGCCCGGGCCGGCGCCCGGGTGATCGCGGTGGACCGGGACGGCGAGGGCGCCGCCCGCACCGCGGCGGCGGCCCGGCGGCTGGGCGCACCCGACGCCTGGGCACACCCGGTGGACGTCGGTGACGAGGCCGCGATGGAGAAGCTGGCGGCCGAGGTCGCGGAGCGGCACGGTGCGCCGGACATCCTCGTCAACAACGCGGGCGTCGGGCTGGCCGGCCCGTTCCTGGCCACCACGGCCGAGGAGTGGCGGCGGGTGCTGGACGTCAATCTGTGGGGCGTCATCCACGGCTGCCGGCTGTTCGGCCGCCAGATGGCGGAGCGGGGCGAGGGCGGCCATATCGTCAATGTGGCCTCGCTCGCCGCCTACCAGCCCTCCCGTTCCACTCCGGCGTACTCCACCTCCAAGGCCGGGGTGCTGATGCTGAGCGAGTGCCTGCGGGGGGAGCTGGCCGAGCACGGCATCGGGGTGAGCGCCGTCTGCCCGGGCATCGTGCGCACCGGCATCACCCGCACCACCCGCTTCGCCGGGACGGACGAGGCGGAGGAGGCCCGCCGCCGGGAGGAGGTCTCCCGGCTGTACGAGCGGCGCAACTACCCGCCGGAGAAGGTGGCCACCGCCATTCTGCGGGCGGTGCTCGACAACGCGGCGGTGGTGCCGGTGACGACGGAGGCGCGGGTGCTGCGCGTGCTGGGCCGCGTCTCGCCGCGCGCCCGCCGCGCCCTGGCCCGCATCAAGCCGGGCTCCTGACCGCTGGCGCCGGGCGGCCCGAAACCCACTGGCGGACAACCGAGTTGTCCACAGCGCTCATCCACAGGCGGTCTCGCTTTGTGGATAAATCCCCGAAAGGTTCAACCCCCGGGCGCCCCATCACCCCCACACCCCCCCGGCCGGACGCACAGCGCCGCAGCGGCCTCCGTCCCGCCCGCGTGCCTCGCCGGAGGCGGGACGGCGGGCGGCACGGCCGGCGGGCAACCGGTTCAGCTCTCTCGCAGCGCCTGCCGGCGTAGGGTCTGCTCGATCCGGCCGACCCGGTGGTCGAGCCGCCGGACGTCCGCACCGAGCCGGTGCACCCGGTCGGCCAGTGCCGCGAGCACCCGGTTGGTGGCGTCCACCCGGCGCTCCACGCGGTCCAGCCGGTCCATGATCCGGTTGAGCAGCGGCCCCAGCTCCTGCAACACGGCGCCGACCTCGGCCACCCGGGCCTCCACCCGGCACAGCCGCGCGTCCAGCGCGGCGAACTCCTCCGCCGACGGCCCCTGGTGCTGCCCGCGGAAGGACTCCTCGGCATCCAGCAGATGGCTCCGCACCCGCCGGGCGATGTCGCTGTCCCGCAGCAGCATCGCCACGTTGAGCACGGTCCGCCGGGTGAAGAGCCTCACCTTGCCCTGGGTCTGTGGAAAAGTGAGCGAGCGCTCAGCGGAGCGGATGGTCAGATTGACCGTTCTCAAAGCAGCCAGGTCAGAGCCCTGAACACTGACCATGCCGTTCAGTGAGAGCTCCTCTCGATGGCGCCGCACGACACTGTGCACGGCCTCCTTGTGGATTTCGAAGTACGCGGCGACGCCCTCGGTGGTGAGGTGGATGCCGTCCGGGAGGAGGGTGAGGGCCTTGACCTTGTCGAGGACTTCGACGCGGTCCATGACGCTCTCCCGCAGGGTGCGGGATTCGGTCAGGGCGATTTCGTGGGGCATGGCGATGCCTCCTGGTGCTGGTGCGGAACGAGGGAGGCGGAGCCGCTTGTGCGGTCGGGAGCAGCGAGGGCTCCGGCAGGCCCATCCGCAGCTCACTGCCGTACGCGGTTCACCAGCGCCAAAGGGGAAGCTCTCGTCGCAAAGCGCGCATCGGCGCGTCTCCGCGGATATACCGGAGAACGAGGCGAAAAGCGTACGGTTACCCGAGTTGGGTGATAAGGCGTTCGAGGACCAGGGCGATGCCGTCGGAATTGTGATCGGCGGTGGTCTCGTCGGCGGCGGCCAGCACGTCCTCGTGGGCGTTGCCCATGGCGACGCTGTGTGCGGCCCAGGCGAACATCGGCAGATCGTTGGGCATGTCGCCGAAGGCGATGGCGTCCTCGCCGCGTACCCCCAGACGGCGGGCGGCCACCGACAGGCCGGTGGCCTTGGTCAGCCCGAGCGGCAGCAGCTCGACCGTCGCCGGGCCGGCCATGACCACCCCGACCGAGCCGTCGACCAGCCGGGCGGCCGCCGCGGTGAGCTCGTCGTCGCTCAGCGCGGGATGGCGGATGTAGAGCTTGAGCAGCGGCTCGGCCCACAGCTCCGCGCGGTCGGTGAAGGCGATCGCCTTCAGCGGGCTGGTGTCGTCCGGGGCCGGGACGCGGAAACCGGCGGGATCGACGATGACATCGCCCTCCAGGCCGTCCCGGCCGGCCGCCACCCACAGCCGGCCCAGCTCGGCCTCCAGGGTTTCCACAGCCCGCCGGGCCACCGCCCGGTCCAGGGTGACCGAGGTCAGCAGCCGGTGCTCGCCCGCGTGGTACACCTGACCGCCCTGCCCGCACACCGCGAGCCCTTCGTAGCCCAGGTCGTCCAGCACATGGCGGGTCCAGCCCACGCCCCGCCCGGTGACCACGATGTGCGCGGCGCCCGCCTCCCGCGCCGCGGCCAGCGCCTTGCGGGTGCGCGGGGAGACCGTGCCGTCGGAGCGCAGCAGCGTGCCGTCCAGATCGGTGGCGACCAGGCGATAGGGAAACCCGGACGGCGGCAGGGCCCGCCCGGTTATGCCGACGGCGCTCATTTCCGGACGGGTTCGAGGAGTTCACGCCCGCCGAGGTGGGGACGCAGCAGCTCGGGGACGCGGACCGAACCGTCCGCCTGCTGGTGGTTCTCCAGCAGGGCGACGATGGTCCGCGGCACCGCGCAGAGCGTGCCGTTGAGCGTGGCCAGCGGCCTGGTCCGGCCGTCCGTGCCGCGCATCCGGATGGACAGCCGGCGGGCCTGGAACTCCGTGCAGTTGGAGGCGGAGGTCAGCTCCCGGTACTTGCCCTGGGTGGGGATCCATGCCTCGCAGTCGTACTTCCGGGAGGCGGAGGCGCCCAGATCGCCGGTGGCCACGTCGATCACCCGGAACGGCAGCTCCAGGCCGGTCAGCCACTGCTTCTCCCACTCCAGCAGCCGGGCGTGCTCCGCCTCGGCCTCCTCCGGGGCGACGTAGCAGAACATCTCCACCTTGTCGAACTGGTGGACCCGGAAGATGCCGCGGGTGTCCTTGCCGTAGGAGCCGGCCTCGCGGCGGAAGCAGGGCGAGAATCCGGCGTAGCGCAGCGGCAGCCGGCCGGCCTCGATGATCTCGTCCATGTGGTATCCGGCCAGCGGCACCTCGGAGGTGCCGACCAGATAGAGATCGTCCCGTTCGAGCTGGTAGACATCGGCCGCGGCCTGGCCGAGGAAGCCGGTGCCCTCCATGGCCTGCGGCTTGACCAGGGCCGGGGTCAGCATGGGGGTGAATCCGGCCGCCGTGGCCTGCGCGATGGCGGCGTTGACCAGGGCCAGCTCCAGCAGGGCGCCGATGCCGGTGAGGAAGTAGAAGCGGGCGCCGGAGACCTTGGCGCCCCGCTCGGTGTCGATGGCGCCCAGCATCTGGCCGAGCTCCAGATGGTCCCTGGGGGCGAAGCCCTCGGCCGCGAAGTCACGGATGGTGCCGTGCGTCTGCAGCAGGGCGAAGTCCTCCTCGCCGCCGACCGGGACGTCCCGGTGCACCAGATTGCCCAGGCCGCGCAGCAGCTCCTGGGTCTCGGCGGCGGCGGCGTTCTGCTCCGCGTCGGCGGCCTTGACCGCGGCGGACAGTTCGCCCGCCTGCTTCAGCAGCTCCGCCTTCTCCTCGCCCGAGGCGCGGGAGACGAGCTTGCCGAGCTGCTTCTGTTCGGCGCGCAGCTCGTCGAAGCGGGCGGCGGACGACCGCCGGCGCTCGTCGGCGGAGAGCAGCGCGTCCACCAGGCCGGCGTCCTCGCCACGGGCGCGCTGGGAGGCGCGGACTCGGTCGGGGTCCTCACGGAGCAGGCGAAGGTCAATCACGGGCACCAGGCTACCGCCCGCGGCCGGGCGCTCACGAGCCGATTGTCCGGACAGCGCCGGGAGCGGTGCGCCTCGCGTCCACCGCGGAATCCACAGAGTTATCCACAGGGTGCGGAGGTGCCCTGTGGACAGCCTGTGGATAGCGCAGAACCCCGGGTCAGCGGCCTGACGCGGGGGCCGGACAGTGGCCGATACGGCTTTGGTCGCGGCGGCAACGATTTGTTTTGGCGGGAATTGCCCGAATCAAAGCAGATGATCAAGTGAATTGGGGCGACAGAACAGGATGCGTCACTCCGTGGGCGCCTCTCAGCGTTCTGTTGTTATTTACGAGTAATGCCCGATTTGATCTTCCGGGTTATTCACAGGCCGTCAGACGACCTGTGGATAACCGCACACCCCTGTGGAGAACCGGAAACGGGGCGTTCGGAAACAGCCGGGGACGCTCAGCGGCCGTCCTCGGACTCGGCCGGCCGGCCGTCCAGGCAGCGGTTCAGCCAGTCCGCCGCGGCCAGGAAATCCGCGTCCGTGGTCCCGGCCTCCGGCGTCGGCCGCACACCGTCCGCCCGCGGATAGGACCCCAGGAAACGCACCGAGGCGCACAGCCGCCGCAGCCCCATCAGCGCCTCCCCGACCCGCCGGTCGGTGATATGGCCCTCGCAGTCCACCTGGAAGCAGTACCGCCCGATGCCCTCGCCCGTCGGCCGGGACTCGATGCGCATCAGGTTGACCCCGCACGCCATGTACTCCTGGAGCAGTTCCAGCAGGGCACCCGGGCGGTCCGAGCGCAGCCACAGCGCCACCGAGGTCTTGTCCGCGCCGGTGCGCGCGGCGGGCCGGGCCGGCCGGCCCACCAGCACGAACCGGGTGGTGGCGTTCGGTGCGTCGTGAATGTCGCTGAACAGCGGCTCCAGCCCGTACTTGGGGGCCGCGAACTCCCCGGCGAAGGCCGCGTCGTACCGGCCCTCCTGCACCAGCCGCGCGCCGTCCGCATTGGAGGCCGCCGACTCCCACTGGGCGTCCGGCAGATGGCTCACCAGCCAGCGCCGCACCTGGGCCTGGGCCACCGGGTGCCCGGTCACCGTCTTGACCTGGTCCAGTGTGGTGCCCGGCCGGACCAGCAGCGAGAAGGTGATCGGCAGCAGCACCTCGCGGTAGATCATCAACGGCCGGCCGGAGGCCAGCTCGTCCACGGTGGCCAGCACCCCGCCCTCCACCGAGTTCTCGATCGGCACCAGCGCCGCCGCCGCCTCGCCCTGGCGCACCGCGTCCAGCGCGGCCGGGACCGAGATCATGGGCACCAGTTCCCGGGTGGCGGCCTCCGGCAGGGTGCGCAGCGCGGCTTCGGTGAAGGTTCCCTCGGGGCCGAGATAGGCGTAACGGCTGGACGTCATGAGCCCCACGGTAGTCCTCCCGCCGACCCGGACGGCGTCGGTCTCACCCTTCGAACCCGTCCAGCAACTGCTGGCCGACCCAGCCGCCCTCGGGCGCGCCGGGCGGCACGGCGAACACCGCGGACCCCTCGTGGCGGACGAAGGCGGAGAGCGCGTCGCCCCGGTCCAGCTTGCGCTGCACCGGGACAAAGGCCCGGCGCGGATCGGCCTGCCAGCAGATGAAGAGGAGACCGGCGTCCGGGGCACCGTCGTCCCGGAGCCCGTCGTGGTAGGAGAAGCCGCGGCGCAGCATGGCGGCGCCGCCGTTGCTGTCCGGGGCGGCCACCCGCACATGCGCGTTGGCGGCGATCACCGGGCGGCCGTCGCCACCGGTGGCGGCCAGGTCCACCGGGGTGGTCTCGGTGCCGCCGGTGAGCGGCGCGCCGTCCGCCTTGCGGCGGCCGATGACGCGTTCCTGCACGTCGAGCGGCTGCCGCTCCCAGTCGTCCAGCAGCATCCGGATGCGGCGCACGACGGCGTAGGAGCCGCCGGCCATCCAGCCGGGATGGTCGCCACTGCCCCCGCTGCCCCCGCTGCCCCCGCTGCCGCCGCTGCCCCCGCTGCCGCCGCTGCCGCCGGGGACGAAGATCCGGGCGTCGAAGTCCGGGTCCCCCGGGCGGGGGTTGTTGGTGCCGTCGATCTGGCCCATCAGATTGCGGGCGGTGGCCGGGCGGGCGGTGGCGCCCGGGGTGCGGTTGAAGCCGGACTGCTGCCAGCGCAGCCGTGCCGTCTCCGCGGCGTCGCGCTGCAGGGCGCGCAGCGCGTGGAAGGCGACCAGGCCGTCGTCCGCGCCGATCTGCACCCACAGATGGCCGTCCGAGCGGTCCGGATCGAGCTCGTCGGCGGAGAACGGGGGCAGCGGGTCCAGCGCGGCCGGACGGGCGGCGGTCAGACCGGTGGCCTCGAAGAAGCCGGCGCCGAAGCCGAAGGTGACGGTCAGCGAGGACGGGCCGGCGTCCAGGGCGATGCCGGTGTCCTGCTCCGGGGTGCGGCCGTCCATCAGCATGCGGGCCGTCTCCGACCAGCGGCGCAGCAGGGCGGCGGCCTGCCGCCGGCCGACGCCGGGGGCCAGGTCGAAGGCGAGCAGCAGGCCATGGCTCTGCGCCGGGGTGAGAATGCCCGGCTGGTGGCGGCCGTGGAAGGGAACGCGGGCGGCCCCCAGCTCGCTCAGCGGGGTGGGGGTGGTCGCGGTGGCGCGGGCGGCCAGGGCTCCGGAGGCGGCGCCCAGCGCCAGCCCGGCGCCCCCGCCGGCGGCGGTGGCGGTGAGCAGCCCGCGGCGGCTGGGGCCGCCGGAACCGGCCTCCGGCGCCCCGGCGGTGTCGGTTCCGGCGGTGGTGTCGGCTGTCTGCGAGGTGTCGGTCATGCGGTGAGCCGTGGTGTTTCCAAGGGATCGGTACGGGGGTCGGTACGGGCTCCGGTCAGCCCAGCGGGAAGGTCAGGGTGACGGTGACCTGGTCGATTTCCGAGGTACGGATGGTGAGGTCCAGCTCCCATTCTCCGGGACGGGGGAGTACCAGCTCCTCCACGGTCCAGGTCTCGGGGCCGGCCTCGGCGCTGCGCTCGGCGGCGTGGCGAAGCGGCCCCACCTCCTCGGCGGGCAGGGTGAAGGCGGCGCGCACCTCCGCCACCCGCAGGGGTTCTCCCGACTCGTCGGTGAAGGCGACCAGCAGGCCGTTGTCCCCGGCGGCGGCGGAATCCAGCTCGATCCGGGCGTTGCCCGCGCCGTCCGGGCCGCCGGTGTCGAAGTACGCCCAGTAGCTGAGGCTGAGCCCGGCCGCCGGGGAGTCCCCGGCCGGCCCGGCGGCGGACGGCGGATTGCCGTCCGGGCCGGCGGTCTCCGTACGGGCGGGCGCGGTACCGGTGAGCACGGTCGTGACGGCCAGCACCACCACCGCGATCAACGCCTCGGTGCGGACCGAGCGGCGCAGCCCGGCGCGCACCGGGTCGGCGGCGAGCACCTTGCGGCGCCGCGCCTCGCGGACGGCGGCCTGCTGCCGGGCGAGCTGGGCGGCCCGCTCGGGGGTGACCGCGACGGCGCCCCCGCCGCCGCCCGCGTCCGCGTCCCCGTCCGCGTCCCCGTCCGGGTCCGCGTCCGCCGGTTCGGTGTCCGGGTCCGGCTGCGCCGGGCGGCTGCCGTCGGCCAGCCGGGCGGTCCAGCGGCGGGAGAGCCAGGCAACGGCCAGCAGCAGAGCCACCAGCCCGGTCTTGAGCAGCAGCAGCGTGCCGTACTCGGTGCCGGTCAGCCCCTCCCAGCTTCGGACCTGGCGCCAGGACTGGTAGAGACCGGTGGCCGCCAGGACCAGCACGCTGCCGAAGGCCAGCGCGGAGAAGCGGCGGACCGCCTCGCCGGGCACCGGGCGGGTCCGGCGGAGCAGCAGCAGCAGGGTGGCCAGCCCGCCCAGCCAGACCGCGACGGCCAGCAGATGGAGCAGATCGGCCGGGACGGCCAGCGCCCGTTGCGGGCCGGTGGAGGCATGCTCGGACAGCGACCAGGTGGCGGCGATGCCGATGGCCAGGATGCCGCCGCCCGCCACCAGCCCGAACCGCAGATCCCGGCGGCGCGCGGCGGTGGCGTCGCCCTTCTCGTCCCCCCGGCCCGGGGCTCCCGTCCCGGCGGAGTTGAGCCGGGCATAGGTGCCGAAGAGCACGGCGATGAACAGCCCGGCGGCGGCGAGCAGGATCAGCCGGGACGCCAGCGCGGTGCCGGTCTTGGTCTCCAGCACCGCCTGCAGACCGCTGAGGCTGGCGGCGTCGGCCGGCCCGCCGCCGGTGGTGTAGGGGTGTCGCAGCCACAGCAGGGCGATGGTGGCGGCGGTGAGGATGCTCCAGCCGGTGACCACCAGCCGCTGCACCACCCGGACCCGGGCCGCGGCCGGCCAGCAGGCCAGCACGAAGACGCTGCCGCCGAGGAGCAGCAGAAAACCGGTGTAGGCGGCATACCGCGCGGTGTCGTACAGCAGGCCCACCGTGCCGCCGCCCGGCTCGGGAACGGTCACCTCGGCGGCACGTTCCGAGGCGGCACCGATGGAGAAGGTGAAGGCGCCGGAGATCGGGTGACTGTCGGCGGAGACCACCTGCCAGACCACGGTGTAGGTGCCGTCGCCCAGGCCGTCGAGGAGCGGAACGGCATAGGTGAAGCCCTCGCCGGGGACGCGGCCCGGCGCCGCGCCGGGGTCGGCCCGGTTGCCGTCCGGGTCCAGGACGCGGACGGACTCGGCGGAGACCGCCACCTCCTCGGTGAAGGTGAGCCGGACCTCGGCGGGGGCCTGCGGCACCACGGCCCCGTCCTCCGGGTCGCTGCCGCTCAGCGAGGCGTGCGCGGCGGCGGAGGGCGCGCCGAGCAGCAGCAGGGCGACGGCGGCGAGGGCCGTCGCCAGCAGGCGCGGGGCCGTGGCGAGGGAGCGCATGGTGTCTCCGTTCGTTTCGGGTCGCCGGTCAGTGGTCGCCGTGACCGGTGTCCTGGCCGGTGTCCTGCCCGGTATGGGTGGCGGACTCCACCGGCACCTCCACGGTGAGCGGGTCCGAGGTCCGGAAGCGCAGTTCGAGGGTGACCGTGTCCCCCTCGGTGAGCGTGGTGGACAGATCGACCAGCATCAAGTGGTCGCCGCCCCGCCGCAGTTCCAGCGTCCCGCCGGCCGGCACGGGCAGCGAGTCCACCTGCCGCATGGCGTTGTCCACGGTCCTGTGCAGCTCCACCGAGGCCGCCGCCGGGGTGGTGGCGGAGACCAGGGCGTCGTCGGCGTCCCCGGTGTTCCGCACGGTGAGGAAGCCGGCCGCCAGGTCGTCATTGACCGGCTGCGGCACAAAGGCGTCGGCCACCGTCAGCTCGGGCCCGCCCCCGCCCCCGCCCCCGTCGCCGTCGCCGTCGGCGCAGGCGGCGGCGGTCGGTGCGAGGGCCAGCAGCAGGGCCGCCGGCCCGGCCCAGCCCCGCCGCCTCATGGCAGCTCTCCCTCGATCAGCTTGGGCAGGTCCCGCTCGAAGGTCTCCGCGGTCACACCCTCGGTGTAGATGACATGAGCCCGGTCATCGGTCGGCAGGAAGGCGATCACCTGGGCACCGTGCGTGGAGACGATGTCGCCGTTGTCGTCCACATAGGGCTCCTCCAGGGCCACGCCGAGGCTCCGGGCGGTCTCCTGGATGGTGGTGAACTCGCCGGTCAGCCCGATGAAGTCGGCGTCCTGGGCGGCCAGCCATTCGCCCAGGGACTCGGGTGTGTCCCGCTCCGGGTCCGAGGTGATCATGATGACCCGGAGCTTGTCGCGCTGCTCCTCGGACAGCCCATAGGCGCCCAGCGCGATATTGCTCATGGTGAGCGGACAGACATCGGGGCAGTGGGTGTACCCGAAGTAGATCAGGGTGGCGTGGCCGTCGGTCTCGGCGGCCAGGTCGAAGGGCCGGCCCTCGGTGTCGGTGAGCACCACATCGGGCTTGTCCCAGGGCCGGCTGAGCACGGTGGCCTCCTCCGGCGACTGCCCGCCGGAGATTTCGGCCACGGGTTCGTCGCCGTGCTCCGGGTGGCCGCCGTCCGCGGAGCCGGAGGAGGACGACGATCCGCAGGCGGCCAGCAGCAGGGCGGTTGCGGCGGCGGTCAGAGCCATGCCGACGCGACGGTGGTTCATGGGTGGTTCTTTCTGTGGGTCGGGGCGGCCGGGCGGGTGGGGCGGCGGTCGGGCGCCGCCCCACCCGCCTCGGCGGGAAGGTCCGGATACGGGAGGAGACCGGTGGCCTCAGGAGCCGGCGGTGGTCCGGCGGCGGCCGGCGAGCAGCGCCAGCGTGACGCCCGCGGCACCCACCAGCAGACCGAGGACCGCCAGCACCCGGGCGGCGGTGTCGGCGGAGTCCCCGGAGTCGGAGGCGGCCGACGTCTCCGACGTCTCCGAGGATGCCGGGGAACCCGCGTCGCCGTCGCCGGCACCCTCGCCTTCCTCGCCGGAACCGTCCGTCTGGGCGGCGGTCTCCGCCTCCTCGTCCTCGTCGGCGGAGGCGCTGCCGTGACCGTCCTCGGCGGCGGGGGTCAGGGTGAGCACGGCGGCCGGGTGCTCGGCGTCCTCGGACGGCTCGTCGATCCAGCGGACGATCTCGTCGTTGTCATAGGTCTGGATCGCCTTGAAAACGAGCTGCCCGGCGTCCTCCGGGAGCCGGCCGAGCGAGACGGGGAACTGCTGGAACATCCCGGGCTGGATCTCTCCACCGCTCCAGATGATCTTGCTGGGTGCCTCGGTGATCTGGTTGCCGTGCACCTCCAGCGGCTCCTCCAGCTCGGTGATCTCCACCTCGATCTCCCAGCCCGGCACCGGCTGGGGCATGGCGGAGGCCACCGGCTGCTCCGGGTCGAGGAACAGCTCGACCTTGATGGTGGAGGCGTTGTCCCGCTCATTGGGGACCTTGACATTGATGGTGCTGTAGCCGCCGGCCGGGACCTCCCTGGGGTCGACGGTGACATGGGCGGAGGCCGGAACGGCGCCGGCCAGCAGGGCGGCGCCGGTGCAGGCCGCCAGCACAGCGGCGGTGCGGAAGCGCGTCAGGGTACGGCTCATGACAGGAATCACTCCACGGTGACGGTCGAATGGGGGTTGCACGGCGCAGCGCCACCCCGCCCGGCCGTCAGGTGCCCTCCGGCTCGTCGAGCCCGGTCCGGTGCGGTGCGCTATGCCGCGAGAGCGAGCCCGCCGGCCGTTTGCCGGGGCTCGCGGTGGGGTGGTTCCACGTGAAACGGCGGGCCGCGCCGGGTCACCGCCTCGGCCAGCAGAGAGGTACCGGCGGGACAGCGGGTCTCCGCGCGGCGGCGCGGGCGGGGCACCACCGGCTCCGGCAGTCGCCCGGCCCCGCCGAGCCGCCCCGCCAGGGCCAGCGCCAGCCGGAGCGGGCGCGGCAGCGGCAGCGGTGTCCGGGCCCGCGCCGAGTGGGAGAGCCGGACCAGCCGCCACAGTGCGGCCTCGCCCCGCAGCAGCAGCCAGCCCGTGGCCAGCGCCGCCAGCAGGTGGCCCAGCAGCATGGGCCCCTCGGCCAGTTGGCGCAGCATCTCTCCCAGACACCACACCGAACCGGTTTCCGTGCCAACCGTGCCAACCGTGCCAACCGTGCCAACCGTGCCGCCGGGCGGGAGCGGCAGCGGCGCGAGGCCGGCATCGCGCAGTACCCGCTCGGCCTCGGCCGTGGTCAGCGGGGTGGTCCGGTCGGCGCAGAGCAGCCTGCCGGCCAGTGCCAGCGCACCCTGTGCGGAGCCGTTGCCGTGGCCGCCGCCATGACCCCCGTCCGGGCGGCCCAGGGCGAAGAGGCAGTGCAGCAGGATCTGGCAGACGGCCAGCAGCCCGGCCATGGCCGGCAGTGAGACCCGTTCCCGCCCGGTCAGCGGCGCGGTGACCGCCAGTACGGCCAGCCAGCCGGCCACCAGGGCGGCGGGCGTCACGCCCGGCCCGGCGGCGCCGATGTGCCCCGCCGCGGCGAGCGCGACACAGGCCGCGGCGAAGACCGCGGCCCGCAGCAGGCGCAGATCAACGGCGGCAGGCATGGCTGCGCCATCATCTCATCGGAGCCGGGGACGGGGGAGGACGGCTCCCGTTCCTATCGAATCCGCACAAAGTGCGACCCTTCCCGTCACGTCCACCCCTGCTATATCGAGTTTCACCCTCCGCACATCCGCCGATCGGGCGGTGTTCAGCCACTGGTGTGCTTACCCGGCGTCCGCTCGGCAATACCTAGGGGTATGCCAAGCCGTGGCAAACGGGTGCCGCGCGGCTGGAGACCGGTCTCCAAGGGATCTCGAAGGGATGCGGTATGAGCATCTGGTGGTCTCTCCAACTGCGGCGGGAGGCTGCCAGCGTCCCGCTCGCCCGGCGCCTGCTGCTCGGTGCCATGCGCACCGCGGGGGTGGAGGAGAGCGTTTCCTACGAGATCTCCGTCGCCCTCTCCGAGGCGTGTTCCAACGCGGTGCTGCACGGCGGCGGCCGGTCGGACAGCTTCCGGGTGACGGCCGCCATCAATGGCGATGTCTGCCGGATCGAGGTCACCGACTCCGGCCCGGGCTTTCCCGCCGAGGTGCGGCGCACCGGTGCCCGCCTGTCCGCCGCGGCGGCCGTCCGGGAGTGCGACCGGGAGCACGAGCAGGAGCACGGCCGGGGGCTGCGCCTCATCGAGGCGCTGGCCGACCGGGTGCGGTTCCGCAATCAGCCCGGTGAGGCGGGCGGTGCCGTGGTCTCCATCGACAAGATCCTCACCTGGCGCGAAGACGCCCTGCTGCACGCCTCCTGAGCCCGCTCTCCGGTGCGGAAGGGCGGGTCCGGCGTGGCAGGGGGAGACGGCATGCGCGCCGGGTTACCTTGCGGGCACAGTCCGTCGCGGCGGTGCCGGAAGCAAGGAGCTGGTGATGTACCGACGTCTGCTGACCATGGCGAGTCTGGTGACGGCCGTGTCGCTGCTGCCCGGCGCGGCGCCCGCCGCCGGAACCGGTGGCGGCCTGCATGAGGTGCGGGAGGCCACGGCCAGGTACAAAAACGTCTGGGGCGCGCTCGCCGACGGCTATGAACTGGCCTCCCCCTGTGTGCCGGGCATGGGCTTCCACTTTCTCGGATCGGTCGCCGCCGATCAGAGCGAACTGGTGGCCACCGAGCCGAATGTGCTGGTCTACGCCCCGCTGCCGGACGGCGGACTGCGCCTGGTGGCCGTGGAGTACGCCTCGTTCGAGCCCGCCTCACTGTTCGGCCGGACCTTTGACCCGCCCAGCGGGGAGGCGCCGTTCCACACCCTGCACGCATGGGTGTGGCAGGACGATCCGGACGGGATGTTCGCCGCACAGAACCCCGGCGTCTCCTGCGACGTCTGAGCTGATGACCGAGCGCGGTGGCGGAACCGTCACCTGTGCCCGTTTTTCACAGTTCCGTCGTAACGGTTGCACCGCCCGGCGGTAGCTGGGACTGTTCGGGACAGGTGTGCAACGGCTCCGCCGCGGCGCGGGCGGCCCGGGCTGTCGTGCCGGGCGAGTGATTGCACAGTATGCATGCGAACAAAGGAGTGTGAGCGCCGGCATGGTGTTCAAACGGCTGCTCGGTGCGCTCGGGGTGGGCGCTCCCAAGGTGGACACGATTCTGACGCCGGGTCCGGTCTACCCCGGCGGCACCCTCACCGGTGAGGTCCACATGCTCGGCGGCAGCGCGAGCTTCGACATCCAGGGCGTCTCCCTGGAATTCGCCGGACGGGTGGAGGTGGAGACCGAGGACTACGAGGGGCACCGTCTGGTCGGCTTCCACAAGGTCCAGGTGGGCGGCGCCTTCCGGATCGCCGAGGAGGAGCGGCGGTCGATTCCGTTCCAGATCCCGGTTCCGTGGGAGACGCCGGTCACCGAGATGTACGGGCGCCAGCTCGGCATCGGCCTCGGGGTGCGCACCGAGCTGGCCGTGGCGGGCGCCATCGACGCCGGTGACATGGACCCGGTCTCGGTGCTGCCGCTGCCCTCGCAGGAGGGGGTGCTGGACGCGCTGGGCCGGATGGGCTTCATCTTCAAGTCCGCCGACCTGGAGGCGGGCCGGATCCGCGGCACCAACCAGCAGCTGCCGTTCTACCAGGAGATCGAGATGGCTCCGGCGCCGCAGTACCACGGCGTGATGAACGAGCTGGAGATCACCTTCCTGGCCAGTCCGGCCGGGCTGGAGGTCATTCTGGAGGCCGACAAGCGCGGCGGGCTGTTCCGCTCCGGCGGCGATGTCATCCACCGCTACACCGTGCCGCACGAGGCCCCGGGGCAGCGGGACTGGGTGGCCGAGGTGGACGGCTGGATCCGCAGCATGGTGGAGCGGCGCGGCGGCTTCTTCTGACGCCGCCCGGTCCACTCCGGTCCTTCCCGGCCGGCTCCCGCGATGCCGCGGGACCCGGCCGGTTCACTTCTCCGGCCCGCCCGGCGGGGGCAGGGCGGCGCGCAGCCGGGCGGCGGCGTCCTCGGGCGGGAGCGGGCTGATCGACATCCCGGTGCCCAGCTCGAAGCCCGCGCCCGCCGCGGTGCGCGGCACCAGGGTGAGCTGCCAGCGGAACCAGGGCACGTCCGGTTCCCCATTGGGCGCGTTGGCCACCACATGGTTGTAGGAGACGGGTCCGAGCACGGAGAGCACCGCGGCGACGGTACGGCGCAGCAGGGCGGCGGTCGCGGCCAGTTCCCGGTCGTCGGCGTCGCCGAAGGACGCGGCCGGGCGGCGCGGCAGAATCCAGGTCTCGTACGGGCCGCGCGCCGCATAGGGCACCAGCGCGACGACATGCTCCTCGACCGCCACCAGACGCCGGCCGTCGGCCAGTTCGGTGTCCAGCACATCGGCGTACAGGCTGCTGCCGTGCCGCTCGAAGTGGTCGCGGGCGATCGCCAGCAGCCGCCGCTGCCGGGGCGGGACCAGCGGCAGGGCGACGATCTGGGAGTGCGGGTGCGGCAGTGAGGTGCCGGCCGCCGGGCCGTGGTTGCGGAACGGCACCACCAGGCCGGGGCCGCGCTCGCGCAGCGCCCGGACCCGGGCCCGGCAGGCGCGCAGCACATCCGTCACCGCACGGTCGTCGCCGTCCGGCAGGTCCCAGCCGTGGTCGCGGGACTCGATGACCACCTCGTGGCTGCCCGTGCCCGCCGCCGACCGGTACAGCCCGCCGTCGCCGTCGCCGTCTCCGTCTCCATGGCCGTTCCGGTACCGCTCCGCGGCGCCGGGGAGGAGCACGGGATAGCGGTTGCGCACCACTCGTACCCGCCAGCCGCCGGCCGGGTCCGTCAGCCGCCACAGCTCCTCGGGGGTGCGGGACTCATGGCCCGGGCAGAACGGGCAGTCCGGATCACGCGCGGGCCCGTGCGCGCGATGCGGCCTCCCGGCCCGCTCCGGGGCCAGGATCACCCAGTCGTGGGAGAACGGATCACGGCGCAGTTCCGGCATGGTGCTTTCCGGCCCCGGGTCCTCAGGCGCCGCCCCCGGCCGCCGCCGCGGCCGGGGCGCGCAGAAAGGGCTCCGGATCGGCGTCGAACTGCCCGGCGCAGGACCGCGAGCAGAAGAAGAAGGTCCGGCCCCGGTGGCTGCGGCGATACGGGCTGCCGTCCGTGATCCGCATGCCGCACACCGGATCCCTGGGCTCGCCCGCCGTCCCCGAGGCCGCGCCGGCCAGGGCCGCCGGAGCGGCCGGCCGCCTCCCCAGCAGATCGCCGACCAGTCGCAGTTCGTCGCCGAGCAGCCGGGGCAGCAGAAAGCGTTCCCGGACCAGTACCGTGCCGCCGGCGGCCAGCGTCCGGGCCGCCGCCGGATCACCCAGCAGCCGCAGTACCGCATCGGCGCACTGTTCCACCGAGTCCACCAGCTCACCGCCCACACCGTCGCCGAGCTGGAGCGGAATCCCGCCGGCCCGGCCGGCCACCACCGGGGTGCCCTTCCACAGCGCCTCGGAGACCACCAGGCCGAAGCCCTCCCGGACGGACTTCTGGATCACCACGTCCGCATGCCGCTGAAAGGCGTTGACCTCGATGTTGCCCACCCCGGTCAGGTTGGTGAAGAGGAACATGTCCGGGTCGTCGGTGTCGGACACGCTGATCTCCCGGTAGACCTCCCAGCCCTCCGGGTCGTCCAGCGCCATCGAGCCCACCAGCGCGAGCTGGACCTCGGGGATCTCCCGTTTGACGATCCGATAGGCGGCGATCACGCCCAGCGGGTCCTTCCAGCGGTCGAACCGGGAGACCTGCACCAGCAGCGGACGCCCGGTGTCCACGCCGATCCAGTCCAGCACGCCCTTGGCCAGGGAGGCGTCGATCGGCATGTTCTTGGGGCTGAGCGGATCGATGGCGGGCGGGATGATCTCCACCCGCCCGACCGGGATGCGCGGCGGTACAAACGCACCCAGGGTGAACACCGCGGCGTCGAATTCGGCCAGATAGGGGCTCAGCCGGTCCCAGACCGTGGAGTTGGGCGCCGAGCTGTCGATGTGGCAGCGCCACACCCAGTGGGCGTCGCCGCGCCCGCAGAGCAGCGGCAGGGCCAGCGGCTGCGGATCGTGCACGATCACCACGTCGTAGTCGTCCCGGAGGAATGCGGCGACCCGCGCCGAGGTCTCCCGGTAGATCCGCCAGTCCTCGTCCCGGAGCCCGCGGGGGTCGCCCTGGAGGGCGTTGTGAATGGCCTTGGTGATCTTGAAGAAGCCGTTCTCCTCCCCGGGGCTGATGGTCTTCCACTCCACCGACAGGCCCAGATCGCGCAGCAGGGGCACCTCGGAGCGCAGAATCTCGGCGACGCCGCCGCCGTAGGGGGTGGCGTTCACATGCAGCACCCGTGCCCCGCGCAGCGGTGCGGCCAGCGTGCGCAGCCCCTCCACCACCTCGTCACCGACGCAGGCGCGGTAGGAGTCCAGATTCTGGCGCCCCACGTCAACCCCTTGCAGCATCTGCCCAACCGTCCCTTCGCCCGCGTCCCGCCCCGGCCGTCGCTCCGGTGCGTGTCCGGGTGTGCATGCCTGGTGACCAAGGTTCCACGCGGGTACCCCGGCGGGCAGCGGCTGAACGGCCCGGGGGCGGGGCCGGGCGGCCGGCGCGCGCCGCCGCCTGACAGGCCATCCGGGCCCGGGAAGCGGCGCGGGCGGCGCGGACTTCGGTCCGGGTCAGCCGAACCGGGCGACCAGCCGCAGCGGCAGGTGGCGCACCAGGAAGCCCACCGGCACCCACGGCCAGGCCGGCACCCGGGCGTCGGCCCGCTCCCGCTCGATCGCCCGGACCATCGAGCGCACCCCCTTGTCCAGCTCCGCCATCAGCGGGGTGCGGGCGGCCCGTCCGCTCATCTCGGTGGCGATATAGCCGGGGTGCACCGCGGAGACCCGGATGGGGGTGCGGGTGGCCAGCATCTCCGCCCGGATGCCCTCGGCCAGCGCGGACAGCCCGGCCTTGGTGGCGGCGTAGGTGGTGACGCTGCGCGGCATGCCGCGCAGCGCGCTGACCGAGGAGATGACCACCAGATGCCCGTCCCGGTGCTCCCGGAAGTGCTCCATGGCCGCCTCGCACTGGGCCAGCGCGGCCGTGAAGTTGGTCTGCGCGGTCTGGACATTGGCGGCGAAGCCCCCGGTGCCGATCGGTCTGCCCTTGCCCAGACCGGCGTTGACGATCACCCGGTCCAGCCGTCCGCCGAGGTCGTCGGCGAGGGCCCGGAAGACCTCGAAGACGGCCGGGTGGTCGTTCACATCCAGGGCGCGCACCGCCACGGTGATGCCGGGGTGTGCCGCCAGCAGCTCGGCGCGGAGCGTGTGGAGCGCTTCGGTGCGGCGGGCGCAGAGCGCCAGATTGCGGCCCCGGGCCGCGAACTCCCGGGCCATCTGGGCGCCGAGGCCAGAACTGGCGCCGGTGATGAGGATGTTGCGGCGTTCACTCAAGGAGGCGGGCCTTCCGTGCGTGCGTGACGTCCGCGGCCACCGGGCGGGCGGCCCGAGCCGTGGTTACTGGGCGGTAGATCGTGCGCATGCTAACCGCTCGTGCCGTACCGGCCCCTTGGCTGCGCCGATGCAAGTGCGTAATCTTCATTACATGATTACGGAAGAGGAGCAGGAGCAGGTACGCGGATGGTTCGCCGGGCGGCTTCCCGCCGGGCTGTTCAGCGTCCTCGCGGAGATCACCGTGGACCGCGAGGAGATCACCGTCATCGGGCGGATCACCGAACCGGAACTGCCCGGAACCCCCTCGGAGGCGGAGCGGGAGGCCGCCCGGGAGGGCCGGATCTCGGAATTCCGCGAACGCACCCGGGGCGAGCGCATGGAGATCGCCCGGGAGGCCCAGCGCCGGTTCCGGCGCAAGGTCTCCTGGGGCGCGGAGTGCGGCGCGCGGCGGGAGCTGTTCACCCATGTCGCCGCGCCGGTGATGACCCGGCTGCGGCAGCCCGAGCGGCAGGTGCTGGACACCCTGATCGACGGCGGAGTGGCCCGCAGCCGCAGCGAGGCCCTGGCCTGGTGCGTCCGGCTGGTGCAGCGGAACGCCGACGAGTGGCTCACCGAACTGCGCGAGTCCCTGGACCGGGTGCGCCGGGTGAGGGAGCGCGGCCCGCACACCACCGGCCCGGCCGACGGCGGCAGCGGCAGCGGGATCGGCAGCGGCAGCGGCAGCGGCGACAAGGGCTGACCCGGGCGCCGGCCGGCCCCCGCGTACCGCCGCCGCTGTGCAGGTGCACAGGGTGTCGGACATCCCGCTGGGCAACCGACCCGACCGCCGGGCCGACGGCGCGGCATCCGCCTAGCCTTCCTGACCATGGCGAGCGACGGGACCGACCAGGCGGACCAGCGGCTGCGCACGGCGCTGGCCACCGCGCTGCTCAGACGTCTCGACGCGCTCACCACCCGGGTGGTCTCGGACATCCACGCGCACAGCGAGCTCTACGCCTCCGGCCATCCGGTGACCACCGAGGACCTGCGCGAGACGGTCCGGCAGAACCTGCTGCACTCGCTCCAGGAACTGGGCGACACACCGGCCGGCGGCCCCGCCGGCCCCGGCGGTTCCGGCGGCTTCGAGGCCGCCGCCCGCGAGACCGGCCGCCGCCGGGCCGTGCAGCAGGTGCCGCTGGAGACGGTGCTGCGTGCCTACCGCCGCGGTGGCCGGGTGGTGTGGGAGGCCATCACCGAGCTGCTGCGCGACTGGTCGGTCGAGCCGGGCCACCGGGCGCTGGACGTGGCCGGCGCGGTCTGGGAGACCATCGACACCTACTCCTCGGCGATGAGCGAGTCCTACCGGCTCACCCAGCTCGAACTGCACCAGCGGGAGGACACCCGGCGCGGCGCCCTGTTCGAGGCACTGCTGGACGGCCGCGGCGCGGACCCGGCGGTGGCCAAGGCGGCGGCCACCGCGCTCGGCATCCCGGAACAGGACCGCTATGTGCTGGTGGCCGCGGCCCAGGACCCGGCCGCGCCCACCGACCCGGGTCCGGCGCTGGAGGAACACGGGGTGTGGTCGTTCTGGCGGCCCCGGGCCGCCGGTCCGCTCCCCGGCCCGCCCGCCTGGGGGGTGAACGCCGGGCTCGTCCGGCTCGGCGGCCTCACTCCCGAACGGCTCAGCGGCGTTCTCCGGGAGCGGCTGGGCAGCACCGCCGGGGTGTCGCCGGTGATCCTGCGGCTGGCCCAGGCGGACGGTGCCCTGCGGCTGGCCGAGCGCGCGCTGCGCACCCTGCCCCCGGAGGGCGGCGAGGTGGCCGTGCTGGACGAGCGGCTGCCCGAGGCGCTGCTGTGCGAGCAGCCGGAGACCGCGGAACGGCTGGTGGACCGTTACCTCGGCGGGGTGCTGCGCAGCAGCGCGGAGCGGCGGGTGCTGCTGGACACCCTGCGGGTGTGGCTGGAGACCGGCGGTTCGGCCACCGCCTCGGCGTCCCGGCTGTACTGCCACCGCAACACCGTGCTCAACCGGGTGGCCCGGATCTCCGAGCTCACCGGCCGGTCCGCGGACTCGGGGGAGACCCGACTCGGCTGGGCGCTGGCCCTGCGGGCCCTGCCCCTGCTGCCGCGCGCCCTGCCGCCGGCCGCGGCAGCGGAGCGGCCGGGCCCGCACTCCGGCGGCCCGGCCCGCCGCCCGGTCCGCTCCCGGTCCGGCCCCGCCTGACCCGCCCCGCCCGGCGGGCCGGCCGTCGTCCGGCCACCCCCGGCCGGGCGCCGCTTCCTCACCGTTCCTCCGCGCCGCCCGCCGGGGCCTCCTCGTCCGGCCGCTCCCACGGCCGCCGGGCTTCCGCACCTCGGCAGCGGGCGGCGGGCAGCGGGCAGCGGCCGGTCAGCGTTCCGTCCGGAGCGGCGCCGCCGGGCGGGTACGGCCGCGCGGCCTCCGGCGTCCGCCGGCACCTTCCCCGGCGTCTTCCCCGCCGCCATCGCCGCCGCCGGCCAGGCCGGCGGTCACGCCCAGCCCCACCAGCGCCGCCCCCGCCACATCCGCGAGCGTGGGGGAGCCGGTGCCGAGCAGCCAGGCCGCGGCCACCGCGCTCGCCGGTGCCACGCCCGCGCACAGCCCCGCCCGCGCCGCGCCCAGCCTGGCCACGGCCGCGTACCAGAGCACGAACGCCAACGCCGTCACGGCCACCGACAGATAGAGGAAGTAGCCGAGCTGACCGGCCGTCGGCACCGGCAGCGCTCCACGCCCGTCCAGCGCCAGCGCCGCGCCCAGCAGCAGCGGCACCGCCAGCACCGAGGCGTAGGCCGACACCCGCAGCGGGCCGTAGCGCGGCAGCAGCGCCACGGCCACCAGGGAGAACGCCACCTCCCCGGCGAGCGCGCCCAGTGCCCAGGCCAGTCCGGCCGGGCTGCCGCCGCCCAGCCCCTGGGTGAGCGCCACACCGCCCGTGACCACCAGCGACGCCAGCACCAGCCGGGGCCGCGGTGCCCGCCTCCGCAGCAGCGGGTCCAGTACCGCCAGCACCACCGGCAGCGCGCCGATCACCGCTCCCACACTGGCCGGATCGGCATGGCGCACCGCCTGTACGTAGCAGACGTTGAACCCGGCCAGCCCGGTCCCGGCCACCACGGTGAGCCGGGCGAGTTCCGGGCCGGTCGGCCGCAGATGACCGATCCGGCGCAGCCGCAGCACAAGCAGCAGCACGGCCGCCGCCCCGGCGTAGCGCAGCGCCTGGCCGCCCAGCGCGGGATAGCCGGACAGCCCGGCCAGCACCGCCGCCGAACTGCCCGCCAGCGCCATCGCCCCGGCCCCGTAGAACGCCCCCTGCCACACCGGCTTTCCGTCCACCGTCCCGCTTCCCTTCCGCAATCGGGGCGGCGGGGGAGGCGGTGGACCGGCCGCGGCGCCACCGCCCTCCCCCGCCGCGCATGTGCCGACCCCAGTAGAGCCGGGGGGCAAGGGTCCGGGAGGACCACTTGACGGCGGATCGGGCGGACCAGTTTCCGGGTGGGCAGTGGGACCATCCGGTGAAGTTTTCGTATTAATCAGGCTAATCATCCATGACACGTGCCACATGCGTTCCGCGCATGCCCGGATGCCGGTACTTTCCCGTGCGCCGCGTTCGCAACCCGGACGCGGTGCGTGGTTCAACTGTCCCCGCCGTATTCCTCGGAAGGACCTGCCCCTGTGGGAATCCGTGTGACACGACCGCCGATGAGGTCCCGCGGCGCACTGGCGGCCCTCGCGCTGCTCGCCGTGGCCGCCCCCGCTCTGGTGACCCCCACCGCCGCCCACGCCGACTCCGGCACCGTTGCGACCGCGACGTCCGCACAGCACCAGCCCGGAAAGCACCACCTGGACCGGGACAAGCACCGGGACAAGCACCGGGACAAGGGCCGGCAGCTCGCCCGCAAGCTGGTGCAGCGCACCAGCGCCGGCCGGGCCATGCGCCATCTGTACGCCTGGCAGGAGATGGCCGACGAGCACGGCGGCCACCGGGCCGCCGGTTCACCCGGCCACGACGCCTCCGCGGAGTACGCCGGCCGCCTCCTCCGGGCCGCCGGCTACGACGTCACCTACCAGTACTTCGACTTCGAATACCGCGAGACCCTGGCCGAGACGCTGCGTCAGCTCACCCCGGAGCAGCGGGACATCGGCATCATCGCCATGTCCTACACCGCCTCCACCCCCGAGGGCGGCATCGAGGGCGCGCTGGCCGCCGCGCCCGTCGACGAGGACGGCAGCAACGGCTGCGAGCCGGAGGACTTCGCGGACGGCGGCTTCACCGGACGGATCGCGCTGATCAAGCGCGGCGGCTGCACCTTCGCCCTCAAGCAGCAGAACGCCGCCGCGGCCGGCGCGGTGGCCGCCATCGTCTACAACAACACCGAAGGCCCGCTCAACGGCACCCTGGGCAGCCCGGACGAGACCGTGCTGCCCACCGGCGGCATCACCCTGGAGGCGGGCGAGGCGCTCGCCGCCGGCCTGGCCGAGGGCGAGGTGACGGTCGCGCTGGAGCTGCGCGAGTTCCGCGAGACCCGCACCACGCCCAACGTCATCGCCGAGACCCCGGGCGGCGACCCGGAGAACGTGGTGATGGTCGGCGCCCACCTGGACTCCGTACCGGAGGGGCCCGGCATCAACGACAACGGTTCCGGCTCCGGCGGGGTGCTGGAGACCGCGCTCCAGCTCGCCAGGGCCGACCGGCACGGCAAGGCGCCCAACAAGGTCCGCTTCGCCCTGTGGTCGGCCGAGGAGTTCGGGCTGCTCGGCGCCGAGCACTATGTGTCGGAGCTGACCGAGGAGGAGCGCGGCAACATCGCCCTCTACCTCAACTTCGACATGATCGCCTCGCCCAACTACGGCATCTTCGTCTATGACGGCGACGGCTCCGAGGGGCTCTCCGAACCGGGCCCCGACGGCTCGGCCCAGATCGAGCACCTGATCAACACCTTCCTGGACGGCAAGGGCAAGGAGCCGCGGCCGACCGCGTTCAGCGGGCGCAGCGACTACGGCCCGTTCATCGATGTCGGCATCCCCTCCGGCGGCACCTTCACCGGTGCGGAGGGCCTCAAGACCGAGGCGCAGGCGGAGCTGTGGGGCGGTGAGGCCGGGGTGGCCTACGACGCCTGCTACCACGCCGAGTGCGACGACATCGACAACCTGGACCTGACCGCGTTCGAGACCAACATCGATGTGATCGCGCATCTGGTCGGGATGTACGCCTGGAGCACCGGCTCGCTGGCCGAGGAGGTGCCGGCGGCCGGCCCGGCCGACCCGGAGACCGCCGAGCAGGGCGGCCTGCACGACGACCACGGCCACGCCGAAGCCGCCTGACGGCGGCCCGGCACGGATCTGCCCCGCCGGGTGCACCGGGCGCATGCCCGGCGCACCCGGCGGGCTTCGGTTGTGCGCCCGCGGCGCGAACGGTCGCAAGCCGGGCCGCTCGGCCGCGACGTTCCCCGATCACTCCGTCCGCTTGATACCCACATGGCCCTGGATGCGAAGATCGCGTCCTCGGCGCAAGGCTGCGGGGAGCGGCACCCGAACGGTAGGCTCTCACTGTGATCTTTAAGCGCATCGGAACTGGGCGGCCGTACCCTGACCATGGCCGGGAGACGTCCCGGCAGTGGGCAGACGTCGCACCGCGGCCTGTGCGCCTGGACCAGCTCGTGACCACCAAGGGAGAGCTCGATCTGGAAACCCTGCTCGCCGAGGACTCCACCTTCTACGGCGACCTCTTCGCCCATGTCGTGAAGTGGCAGGGGGATCTCTACCTGGAGGACGGGCTGCACCGGGCGGTGCGTGCCGCGCTCCAGCAACGACAGGTGCTGCACGCCCGCGTCCTGGAACTCGACTGACCGGCTCCGCCCGCCGCCCGGCCGACGCCCAGGGCACGGAACGATCAAGTCTCTGCCCCGTTTGGGCCGCATCTGCCGCTTACCGTTGATCATCTCGTAGGCGGGGCCGGGGGACGCGGCTACGCTGCGCTCATGAGCATGCTGACGCCGCCGGGCATGGGTGGGAAGTACCGCATCACGGGCAATCGTTATCCGCGGATGTCCCGGCCCAGGCGACGCGGCCGGAAGGCGCTGGCCGTGCTGGCCACCCTGGTGGTGCTCACCGGGCTGGGCTTCGGCACCCTCCAGCTCACCGGCGTATTCGGCTTCGGCGACGACTCCGGGGACGCCGCCGAGGCCGGCGGGCGCGGCGGCGACGGCGGGGTGCGGAACGGGAGCTGCCCGGCGGGCCGGGACGACGCCAAGCCGGCCCCGCCGCCCGCGCCGGAGACCATCACGGTGAATGTCTACAACGCCACCACCCGCTCCGGCCTGGCCCAGGCCACCGCCGACGGGCTGGCCGAGCGCGGCTTCGTCATCGGGGTGGTGGACAACGCCCCCGCCGACCTGGACGGCAAGGTGAGCGGCAGCGGGCTGCTGGTGGGCTCGGCGCAGGCGCGGGAGAACGGGACGCTGGCGGTGGTCGGCGCCCATCTGGCCAAGCCCGAGACCCGGGTGGGCGAGCCGCTGGTGCCGCCCTCCGCCACCGCGGAGCCGGACGCCGGGGGCGGCGGCGAAGGAGCGGCGGACGCGGCGGACGCCGCGGACGCGGTGGACGCGGTGGACGCGGTGGACGCGGTGGACCTCGTGATCGGGGACGCCTTCGAGGAACTCGCCCCGGCCGCCCAGGCCGAGGCCGTGATCAGCGCACTGGCCGCCGAGGCCGAGCGGGCCGCCGCCGACTGCTGACCCCGCCCCCGCTCACACCGCGCCGTACATCCGGTCCCCGGCGTCGCCCAGGCCCGGGACGATGAAGCCGTGCTCGTTCAGCCGCTGGTCCACGGCGGCCGTGACCACCGTGACCGGCGCCCCGGCCAGCTCCCGCTCCAGCACCTCCACGCCCTCCGGGGCCGCCAGCAGGCAGACCGCCGTGACATCGTCCGCTCCGCGCCGCATCAGCTCCCGGATCGCCGTCACCAGGGTGCCGCCGGTGGCCAGCATCGGATCGAGCACATACACCTGCCGCCCGGAGAGATCCTCCGGCAGCCGGTTGGCATAGGTGGAGGCGCGCAGCGTGGTCTCGTCCCGGATCATGCCGAGAAAACCGACCTCGGCCGTCGGCAGCAGCCGGACCATGCCGTCCAGCATGCCCAGCCCGGCCCGGATGATCGGCACCACCATCGGGCGCGGCCGGGACAGCCGCACGCCGGTCGTCCCCGCCACCGGGGTGCGGATGTCCACCACCTCGGTGCGGACATCACGGGTGGCCTCATAGGCCAGCAGGGTCACCAGTTCATCGGCCAGCCGCCGGAAGGTGGGGGAGTCGGTGCGCTCATCACGCAACGTGGTCAGCTTGTGCGCCACCAGCGGGTGGTCGACGACATGGATGCGCATGGTCCGACAGTAGCGAACAGCTCCGACACCCCGGCGGCGTGCGGGTCTGTGCGGCCCGCCGCGGGCCGGCATCCGGGCGGCGTACACCGCTGGACGCCGTGGCACGGCGGGGCCAGAGTAGACGAAGAGGCTGGTGAAACCGCCGTTCCGTACCCGAAGGGGAATCGTCGCGGGGAGGAAGGAGGGAGCAGGCCTATGCCGCGTCCCGGACACCCCGAGGAACCGGACGCCGTCCGCCGGCGCCGCCGCGCCGAGTTCCTCCGCGAACTCCAGGAGGCCCAGGCGCTCCGCGACCGGGTACGGCCGCGACGGGCCCGGAACGCCCGGCTGCGGCAGCAGCACCGGATGCGTACTTTCCGGTGGACGGCTCCTGGGCAATCCTGAGCAATGCCCGTGCCGGACACCCCTGCGCACCCGGAGGACGGCGTGCCGCCGGTGCGCCCCCGCCGGGCGGCTCCGCAGGCAGGCCGCGGGGCGCCCGGCACAGAAATGAAGCCCTGAGTTACCCGACAGGACTGGCCTTTTCTGTCACGATGCCAGAAGGCAACCAGAGAAGGCACTGCCGAACCGAGTGGGGAGAGTCGAGGTGTACTTCACCGCACTGCTCGCGCGGACCGAAGACGGTTGGGAAGCGCGTGACACTGAGCTCGACGATGTGGAGAGCCTGGACGAGCTGGCCGAGCTGGCCCGCGCGGCCTCGGTGGACGACGAGCCGGTGCTCGTCTGCATGGAGCAGGAAGGCGTGTGGTTCGGCATCGTCCGGGTGGACGGCGAGGACGACCCCCGGGTGTTCGTCTCCGACGCCGCACGGGCCATGCGCAGCGCGTACGGCGAGATCCTGCTCAGTGACGAACTGCTGGGCCGGGAGCCGCAGAGCTCCCCGGACCTGGCGGAGTACACGGAACTGGAGGTGGCGGAGGACGAGGAGCAGGCCGGCGGGCTGGACGAGGATCCCGACGCCGCCGAGGCCGTTCCCCCGGGCCCGGTCGGCGACCCGGAACTCATGGACGACTTCGGCATCTCGGCGGGCGTGGTGCTCGCCCTCACCCCCGAGAACGCGCTGGGCGAGATCGCCGACGCGCTGGGCTGCGCCGAGGTCCTGGAAGCCGTCCGTTGACCGCACCGGCGGACCGGCTGCCGGTGCCCGACCCCATGCCTCTCCCCGCCGGTGCATCCCGGCACGACCCACTGCGCGACCCCTGGGTGCCCGCCATGCGGCGCGCCCTGGCCGAGGCCGCCGCCGCCACCGGTACGGGTGACGTACCGGTGGGCGCGGTGCTTCTCGGCCCCGGCGGCAGCGGCGGCCCGGTGCTCGCCGCGGGCCGCAACGAGCGCGAGGCCACCGGGGACCCGACCGCCCACGCCGAGCTGCTGGCGCTGCGCGCCGCCGCGGCCCGGCGCGGCGAATGGCGGCTGTCCGGCTGCACCCTGGTCGTCACCCTCGAACCCTGCACCATGTGTGCCGGCGCCGCGGTGCTCTCCCGCGTCGACCGGGTGGTCTACGGCGCGGTGGACCCCAAGGCGGGCGCGGCGGGCTCGCTCTGGGACGTGCTCCGCGACCGCCGCCTGAACCACCGGCCGGAGGTGATCCCCGGCGTGCTCGCGGCCGACTGCGCCCGCCTGCTCACCGACTTCTTCGGCCCTTTCCGCCGCACCTGACCCCCGCCGCCGCGATACCGATTTCGGCCGCGGCCGGGACGTGGGCTAAGCTTCCTCCCGGTAGCGTGTCCGAGCGGCCTAAGGAGCTCGCCTCGAAAGCGAGTGAGGGGGCAACTCCTCCGAGGGTTCAAATCCCTCCGCTACCGCTCTCACATGCACAAACGCCCGGCCGGACCCACCAGGGTCCGGCCGTCCGCGTAATCCGGGGTTCGGTGCCATGGCGTGGCTCCTTGGGGGCAAGGCCGTTCAGTGACCCGGAGCCGGCCCGCGCCCCCTGGCCGGGCCGGCGCGGGCCAGGCCTTCCGCGCCGGCGCAAGGCCCGTCTTGCGGTACAGAACGAAGAAGTGGCCCTGGCGGGCGGCGGCCTCCCCGGTTCTGTCGGTGGCCGCACCTAGAGTCGCACCATGGCGGAGACGATGGTGCGGGTCGGTGATGCGGAGCTGTGCACGGAATCCTTCGGTGATCCGCTCGCGCCCATGGTGCTGCTCATCGCGGGGGGAGCATGCTCGATGGACTGGTGGGACGCCGGGTTCTGCCGCCGGCTGGCCGACGGGGGCCGGTTCGTCGTCCGGTACGACCACCGCGACACCGGCCGCTCCACCGGCTGCCCGCCGGGTGCGCCCGCCTATACCGGCTCCGACCTGACCGGCGACGCGGCCGGGCTGATCGAGGCGCTGGGGGACGGCGGGCGGGCCCATGTGGTGGGGCTGTCGATGGGCGGCGGCATCGCCCAGCACCTCGCGGCCGAGCACGCCGCCCGGGTGGCCACGCTGACCCTGATGTCGACCAGTCCCGCTTTCCCGCTCGTTCACGAGGCCCGCCTCCCGCCGATGGCGGACCGGCTCAGGGCGGTGTTCGACGCCCCGGCTGCGGAGCCCGACTGGAGCGACGGTGACGCCGTCGTGGACTATGTCGCCGAGCAGGAGCGGCCGTACGCGGGCCCGGATTTCTTCGACGAGACCTGGGTGCGCGCGGTGGCCCGCAGGGCGGTCGGCCGGACGGCCAACCCGGAGGCCGCTATGAAGAACCACTGGATCCTGGCGGAGGGCGAGGACGGCGCAACCCACCGCCTGGATGAGGTGACCGCTCCCGTACTGGTCGTCCACGGCAGCGAGGATCCGCTCTTCCCGCCCGGCCACGCGCATGCACTGGTCCGGGAAATCCCCGGCGCACAACTGCTGATGCTCGAGGGATTCGGCCACCAGGCGCCGCCGCCGGCGGTATGGGATCTGCTCGTCCCCGCCCTTCTGCGGCACACCGCCCCGGATCCGGCGCTCCGGAGCTGATCAGCGAGTAGCGGCTGCCGGATGCCCGGCCGGTCGGCTCCGCGCCGTGCTGTCTGCCGGTCCCTGCCGGTCATCGGGCGCGGTTGGTCCGGGGGGAGACTGGCCCGGGGGGCGGGTACAGGGGGGACATCCCCGCCGCCCCGGACGCTCTTCCAGCATCCGTTGCCGGGTGGTGCGAAGAAAGACCCGAAGGTCCCGTATTTCCGGGACCTTGGGCCCGGGGCGGCGATCGGAATGTATGACGGAAGTCAAATAGTCTCCTGTTCTCGTTAGACTCACCCGGCAGTCGCCGGAATCGCGAGGCATCGAGGGGGAGGCGCACGAAGATGGCCCAGGCCAAGAAGATCACGCTCTATATCCTGGTCGTTTTCGTGCTGTACACGATCATCAACTCTCCGGACCGGGCGGCGGAGATCGTTCATCTTGGTTTCCAGGGCGTGTCCAATGCGGCCAAGGGGGTCGGCGACTTCATGACCGCGCTGGTCCAGTAACCCGCCGGAGGGCGGCGGTGTGCGCAGGTCAGGCCGGGCGCCGAGGCGGTGCGGGCGGGCGGGGCCGGCCGCGCGCGAACAACACGGACCGGGGCGGTGCTTGCACCCCTGGACATGTCTTGTGATGCTATGACCGCTCTGCAAGTTTTTGCATGTATTCCGGGTATTCCGGGTCAATTCACCTGATTCATTCACCGGCCGATGGCGCTGGGAGCGGTCCATCGGCTGCCCGGACAGAGGTGGCGGAGGGGCGGTAGGCGCGTGGCGGAGAGCGAGAGCCATGCCGACAGCCGTGAGCACAGCCGCAGGACCCGGGGCGCCCGGGCGCGCGCCCTGACCCGGGCCCTCTTCGAGCGGCTCACCGCGCTGGAGCCCGGCAGCGCGGAGCACGCGCGGGTGCGCGGCGCCCTGATCGAGGCCAATCTGCCGCTGGTGCACTATGTGGCCCTGCGCTTCCGCAGCCGCAACGAGCCCCTGGAGGACGTGGTCCAGGTCGGCACCATCGGGCTGATCCATGCCATCGACCGCTTCGACACCTCGCGCGGGGTCCAGTTCCCCACCTTTGCCATGCCCACGATCATCGGGGAGATCCGCCGCTACTTCCGGGACAATGTGCGAGCCGTCCATGTGCCGCGGCGGCTGCACGAGACCTGGATCCAGGTGCACGGCGCCACCGAGGACCTGACCCTGTCCCTGGGCCGCACCCCGACCACCGCCGAGATCGCCGAGCGGCTCGGGATCCCCGAGGAGGAGGTGCTGGCCGGGCTGGAGGCGGGCCGCGCCTACCGGGTGTCCTCGCTGGAGGCGGTGCAGGACCGCGAGGACACCACCCCGGGCCTGGTCGAGCGGCTCGGCTACGAGGACCCGGAACTGACCGGGGTGGAGCACCGGGCGCTCGTACGGCATCTGCTGGTGCAGCTTCCCGAGCGCGAGCAGCGCATTCTTTTGCTCCGTTACTACCGCAATCTGACGCAGAGCCAGATCAGTCTGGAACTGGGACTCAGTCAGATGCATGTCTCACGGCTGCTCTCGCGGAGCTTCGCCCGGTTGCGCGCCGGAAATACGATCGACGCTTAGCTCCTGCGCGGGACACAATCCCCGGGAACCAGCGGCTGAGCTCGTGCGTTTTGTCGACAAGGCGCTACATCGTGTTGACGACCTGTGACATTCTGCTAGAACCGCGTTTGCCGCGGTGTCAGCTCCGGTATTCACGAGAGGGCGACGCACTTCTCGGTCCGGAGAGCGCCGCTGCGACACATCCACGAACCCAAGGGGGTGGCATGTCCGTCGAACTGGACAGCTCCAAGGTGCTCACCACACCCGACACGCCCCAGGTGCCGCTGATCCCCGCACCCCAGGCACCCGCGGACATCCCGGCCGAGGACTCGACCGGCGCGGCTCACTCCGACCGTTCCGACACCCGTCAAGACCGTCCCGCCGGCCCCGCCGGCCCCGCCGGCGCTGCCGGTACTGCCGGTGCTGCCAGTTCCGACAGCTTCGACACCCGCACCCTGTCCCGCTCGCTCTTCCAGCGGCTGGCCGAACTCGACCCGGACAGCCCCGAGCGTTCCTACGTCCGGGACACGCTGATCGAACTGAACCTCCCGCTCGTCCGCTACGCCGCGGCCCGGTTCCGCAGCCGCAACGAGCCCATGGAGGACATCGTCCAGGTCGGCACCATCGGCCTGATCAAGGCCATCGACCGGTTCGACTGCGAACGCGGCGTGGAGTTCCCGACCTTCGCCATGCCCACCGTGGTGGGCGAGATCAAGCGGTTCTTCCGCGACACTTCCTGGTCGGTGCGGGTGCCGCGCCGCCTCCAGGAGCTGCGGCTGGCCCTGACCAAGGCCAGCGACGAGCTCTCCCAGCGGCTGGACCGCTCGCCCACCGTCGCGGAACTGGCGTCCTGCCTCGGCGTGTCCGAGGACGAGGTGGTCGACGGCCTGGCCGTCGGCAACGCCTACACGGCCTCCTCGCTGGATTCCCCGACCCCGGAGGAGGAGGGCGGCGAAGGGTCGCTCGCCGACCGCCTGGGCTACGAGGACGGCGCCCTGGAGGGCGTGGAGTACCGGGAGTCCCTCAAGCCCTTGCTGGCCCGCCTGCCGGCCCGGGAGCGGCGCATCATCATGCTGCGGTTCTTCGGCAACATGACCCAGTCGCAGATCGGCGAGGAGGTCGGCATCTCCCAGATGCACGTCTCCCGGCTGCTCACCCGTACGCTCGCCCAACTGCGCGAGGGCCTGACCGCCGAGGAGTGAAGGTCCCGGGCCGGAGCCCGGCCCGGGACAGAAGTGCACTCCGTGAACCGTGAACGTCTGCGAATCTCCGCCGATCGATTCGGCTGCCGACCGTTGTCTGCCCAGCTTGTGTCCCGATCCCCGTGAAGCGACCGGAACCGGCCTGCGACGTCCCGCGGGCCGGGTCGCGCCCGGCCCCGCGCTCAGGAGAGCGCGAGCCAGCCGACCGCGGCCAGTACCAGGACGCCCAGGACCACGCCGAGGACCACCCCGGCGCGCATCCCTGACCGGCCGGAGGCCCGGTCACGCGCCGGCTGCTCGTCGACGAAGGCCCGGAACATCTGCGTGCTGCCCGCGCCATCACTCGGCTGCGGATGCTGGGGATTGTGGGGGTTCTGCACCATGCCTGCGGACATTAGCGAACCCGCCCGCGTTCCGGCACCCCGGGGCCGTGGCCGCGGCCCGCCGCCCTGCCACCGCGGGCCCGCGGTGGCAGGGCGGCGGCGCCCGGCCCAGCATGGCCCCATGCCCGCCTTCGCACCGCCCCCCGCACCGCCCCCCGCTCCGCCGCCGCCCGCCGCCGTGCCGCGCCGGATCCTGGTCACCGGCGCCAGCGGCTATCTCGGCGGCCGGCTGGTTCCGGAACTGCTGGCCGCCGGCCATACCGTGCGCTGCCTGGCCCGCACCCCGGCCAAGCTCCGTGACCATCCGTGGGCCGGCCGGGTGGAGGTGGTACGCGGTGACGTCACCGACCCGGCGTCCCTGCGGCGGGCCATGGACGGCCTGGACACCGCCTACTACCTGGTGCACTCGCTCGGCACCGGCCCGGACTTCGAGGAGACCGACCGCCGGGCCGCCCGTCTGTTCGGCACCGCCGCCCGTGAGGCCGGCCTCGGCCGCCTGGTCTATCTCGGCGGCCTCACCCCGGCGGGCGTACCGGAACGGGAACTCTCCCCGCATCTGCGTTCCCGGGCCGAGGTGGGACGGATTCTGCTGGACTCCGGGGTGCCCACCGTGGTGCTGCGCGCCGCCGTGGTGATCGGCTCCGGCTCGGCCTCCTTCGAAATGCTGCGCCACCTGACCGAACGGCTTCCCGTCATGGTGACCCCGCGCTGGGTGCGCACCCGGGTGCAGCCGATCGCCGTCCGGGACGTGCTGCGCATCCTGGCCGGCTGCGCGACCCTGCCGCCCGAGGTCAGCCGGAGCTTCGACATCGGCGGCCCGGACATCCTCACCTACCAGGAGATGATGCGGCGCTATGCCACCGTGGCCGGGCTGCCCCCGCGGCTGATCGTGCCGGTGGCCGTGCTCAGCCCCCGGCTGTCCAGTCTGTGGATCGGCCTGATCACCCCGCTGCCCGGTCCACTGGCCCGCCCGCTGGTCGAGTCGCTGCGCCACGAGGTGGTGTGCCGGGAGAACGACATCGCCCGCCTGCTGCCCGACCCGCCGCAGGGCCGCACCGGCGTCCAGACGGCCCTGCGGCTGGCCCTGAAGCGGATCGGCGACGGAGAGGTGACCACCCGCTGGAGCTCCGCGGCGACTCCCGGAGCGCCCAGCGACCCACTGCCCACCGACCCCGGCTGGGCCGGCGGCAGCCTCTACTCCGATGTCCGGGAGCGTGCGGTGGACGCGCCACCGGAAACGGTCTGGCGGATCGTCGAGTCCATCGGCGGCGAGAACGGCTGGTACTCGCTGCCCGCCGCCTGGGCCGCGCGGGGCTGGCTGGACCGGCTCTCCGGCGGAGTGGGACTGCGCCGGGGCCGCCGGGACGCGGTGCGCCTCCGGGTGGGCGACTCCCTGGACTTCTGGCGGGTGGAGGAGCAGGAGCCGGGGAAACTGCTGCGGCTGCGGGCGGAGATGCGGCTGCCCGGCCTGGCCTGGCTGGAGATGGCCGTGGAGCCGGCGGAGCACGGCCGCAGCCGCTACCGGCAGCGAGCCCTGTTCCACCCGCACGGCCTGGGCGGGCATCTGTACTGGTGGGCCGTCTCCCCCTGGCACCACCTGGTCTTCAACGGCATGGCCCGCAACATCGCCGCCGCTGCCGCGGGGGACGGGCCCCGTGCCGCGGCCCGCATCGGCACCGGGAGAGCCGGAGACGATACGCCGACCGGGTGATGTCACCGCAACGGGCCCCTGCACCCCGCTATGACTCCACTACTCTGCGCATTCGGACCCGATGCCCCCGATCCCGACAGGCCTCCCATGCCACGCATCACCCCCCGGACCACCCGGATCACCTCCTCTTCCGTCTCCGCTTCCCCTTCCGCTTCCTCCTCCGGCTTCTCCCCCGCCCGCCGCGCCGGACGGGGACGCCACGCCGCCCGCCCGGCGCGCCGCTCCTCCCCCGCGCTGCTGCGCACCGGCCTCACGCTCTCCGCGCTGGGCGCCGCCGCCTTCGGCACCACCGGCTCCGCCCAGGCCGACACCGGGGCCGGGGCACCGACGCCCGGCCCGCTGACCGCCGTCGGCTACTCCCTGGAGCCGCTGAAGACCCTCCAGCTCAACCCCCTGGCAGGCACCGGCAGCGATCCGCTGGACAACTCCGCGGGCACCCAGCTCGCCGACTTCCCGCCCATCAGCACAACCCTGCTGACCGGGCCGCTGGCGGACGGCGGCAGCCTGACCGACCTCCCCCTGGCCGGCCCGGTGCTGCACCGCCTGATCCCCGGTGCGCCGTCCTGACCCCGGCCGTCAGCCGTTCCGCAGCCGGGCCGCCACGGCCGGAACCGTTCAGGCGGACGGCTCGGGCTGCAGGACGACGAAGTCCGCCCCGGACGGATCGACGCAGACGGCGGTCCGTCCGACGCCCTCCATGTCCTCCGGCCCCATCTGCAGGGTGCCGCCGTTCTCCGTGACCCTGGCCGTGGTGGCGTCGCAGTCCTCGACCGCGAACACCGGGTGCCAGTAGGGGCCGCCGGCCCAGGAGAGGTCGTCGGCGGCCATCTCCATCACCCCGCCGAGCTGCTGCTCCTCGCCGCCGCCCGCCGTCGCGATCAGGCCGTAGGTCCCCGGGATGTCGCCAGGCAGCGGAACATCGGTGTAGTCGAAGCCGAAGAGCTTGTTGTAGAACTGCTTGGCGGCGGCGCCGTCGGTGGTCATCAGCTCGATCCAGCAGAGCGTGCCGGGCCGGTCCACCGCCTCCAGGCCCTGGCTCTTGCGCGGCTCCCACACCGCGAACTGGCCGCCCTGCGGATCGGTGAACTGCGCCATCCTGGCCCAGTCGTCGGCGTCCATGGGCGCCACCCGCACCTTGCCCCCGGCCTCCTCGACGGCCCGCGCGGTGGCCTCCACATCGGAGCTGCGGAAGTAGATCATCCAGGCCGGACGGGCACCCTCCTCGGTGAGCCTGCCCACCGCCGCAACCGTCTTGCCGTCCTGGACAAAGGCGCCGTAGCCGTCCGCCTCGTCTCCGTAGGGCTGGAACTCCCAGCCGAAAACGGCCCGGTAGAAGGCCGCGGCGGCCGGCACGTCCGGCGCCCCGAGATCGATCCAGCTCGGCGAGCCGGTGACGAAGTCAGTAGTGATCATGGCGATTCCCTTCGCGGATCTCTCACTGGCCTTCAGCGTGACATCCGCCACTGACAATCGCCCGGCGGACCACCCGGCCGCGCCCCGGGGCCCCCGCCCGGCCCGCCATTCGGCCCAGTCCGGTACGAGAAGGGGCTTTCACCCACAGCGCCAACATGTCCGGCGGCAAGCCCCCCACCCTGGCCGACATCGCCCTGTCCGCCGCCAGCACTGCATGCTCCGGCTCGGGCTCGCCGAGTACGGCCACTGGCTCACCCACGTGGCGCGGGCCAAGGTCCGCAAAACGTCCTACGTGAATGACGAGTCGCTGGTCCGCAACTACATCACGCCCGGCCTCGGCAAGAAGAAGCCGGCCAGGCTCACCGCCCGGGACATCCGCGCCTTCCTCGTCAAGACGGCCCGGACCTGCCAGTGCTGCGCCCAGGGGAAGGAGGCGAAGCGTCCCAGCGCAAGCGGCGCTGCTGTGCGCTCGCCAAGTGCTGCGAGAAGCGTCCTTCGGACCGTACGGTCCGCTTCCTGCTGGTCATCCTGCGGGCGGTGCTCCAGCACGCCGTCGCGAGGACGAGTTGCCGCGCAATGTGGCCGGGAACGTGGAGCTGGGCATGGGGACCAGCGTGAGATCGAACCCCTGGCCGTCGAGGAAGGGCGCCGCCTGCTGGACGCGGCCCGGTCCAACCGGCTGTGGGCGGTGTACGAGCTGGCGGTGCGGAAGGGGCCTGCGGCTGGGGGAACTGCTGGGCCTGCGCTGGCAGGACGTGGATCTGGTGGGTGGCGTCCTCATCCTCCGCCAGGCCCTTCAGCGGGTGAGCGGGGAACTGCTCATCGTGCCGCCCAGGACCCAGCGGTCCGCGCGGCGCGTCGCCGTGCCCCCGGAGTGCGTCACCGAGCTGCGGGCTCAGCGTGCCCAGCAGCTCGCCGACCGGAGGTCAGCGGGGGAGAGGTGCTGGGCCACGGCTCCATCCGGGTCACCGTGGACATCTACACGTTCGTCCGGCTGGACGCCCAGCGGTCCCCCTTCGGCCGGGTCGGCGACGCTCTCAGCGAGCGGCAAGAGGAGGAGCCACCCGTTGGCCTCTTGGTGCGTGCCCACGTGATGTTACGCCGGGTAATTCGCCCCCAAGTGGTGAGAAACCAGCATACCTCTCATTATGGAGTATTGACAATGCGTAGTGCTGCAACTACGGTCACTAGTGCTGCTTTCCATATGCAGCTACCTTGAAGTGGGGGTTAGATGCGCATCAGGGATGTGCGAGTCGTCGTCGCTTTCCTGGCTGCTTTCGCTGTTGCTGTGGGAATTCAGACGCCTGCTTCGGCAGAGCTCCAAGCGTCGAAGACGTTCACCAGGACTAGTGTCAGCTACTCCAAGACGGACAGTAATGGCACGTTCAACGGTCAAGTGACATGGGGAGCGACGGGGATACCCATGGCCTGGTCGTTTCGCCTAGGTCCGCAGCTCATAGCAATATAAACCTCACCGATGACCTGCACGGCGGGGCATATGCAGCTACCATACTCGGACACGCACACTGACATCCCCACGGACTACCTGTGGCATTCGACGGTCCGTGGTCATAGCTACAACTCGCAGTATAGCCTGTGGGGTTACTGCACCTTCAAAGTGAACGTCGGCGGGAAGTCGGGGACTGCGACGGTGTCCTTTCGGTTCAACTACTCGATTTTCCGAAGTTCCACGGATCCACGGTCCGTGGAACTCGGATCACCAGCGTACGAGCACGTCATAGAGGGTGAGCCCTACGGGAGCGATCTTCACTTCGACTGGGATCATGCTCAATAGAGCAGAGCGATGACGCCGGTGAACCGGTCTAGGTGCGTGGGGCAGCTTCAGGAACTACTCGAAGCCGCCCCACGCGGCGTTTCCGAAAGGGAAGTCAATGAAGGACAAGGAATTTGTAGTCGGCACTGTAACCAAGTGGAACCTTTCCGAAGGGTGGGGGGTGGTGGAGTCCCCCGATGCTCCAGGCGAAGTTTTTGTTCACTTTTCCATGATTGTTGCCGATGCGGCCGACTACCGGAAGCTGGTGGTCGGCGCAACCGTGAGGTTCACTTGGGAGCCCGCGCAGCAGGATGAATACTCGGTGCGAGCGATCGAGGTTTGCCCGGTGGATTCTTCGGATATTGCCTCGCCGGAAGGCAGGGCGAGGCCGGTCTCCATGGAGGGTTACAGTACGTCCCTGGAGATTTCCCTGGACGAAGATCGGCCGTAACAGCGGCGGGGCGCTCGGCCCTTGTGCCGAGCCGTGTGAGGAGTTCCGGTCGGCTGTGGGTGCTCGTTCGTCCGGTGAGCCGGCACAGCCGATGGGCGGTAGTAGGGCAGGCGGCGGGACGAAGCCCTCTGTCCGCTGGTGCTCGTCCAGCCGGCGGGGACGGTGACGGTTTGCTCGTCGAGCGCGGCGAAGGTGTCGTCGACCAGCCGTTCGGCCATGCGCGGGGTCCTGGGGCGGACGACCTCGCCCAGCCTGCGGCGGCCTGCCTTGCGCAGTGCTTGAGGGGATCCGTAACGCTCCAGGAGCCAGGTGACGGCCTGGTGGTCCGGGCGGGGGCCGAGGACGCGTTCCAGGCTGAGGTGGAATGGGGTGAGCAGGACGCGGATGCGGTTGGAGGTGCGGTCGGCCTCGCCGGCGAGGTCCTGGTCGAAGCCGACGAGCATGGTCAGCTCTGCGGTGACCTCGTCGGCAAGGTCGAGGGTGCGCAGGGTGTGGGGCATGATGCGGGCGGCGTCCGCGATGACGGCGGCGTCCTTCGCGTCGGTCTTGGCCTCGCCGGGGTAGAGGTCGGCGATCCCGCGCATCGCCAGGCCGGGCAGGTAGGCGACCTTGCAGCCGGTGTCCCGGGCGACGGTCAGCGGCAGGGCGCCGATGGAGGCGGGCTGGTCCACGACCACCAGGACGGTGCCGAACTTGGCCCTGAGTTTGCCGAAGACCGCCCGCAGCTTCGGTTCGCCGTTCGGCAGCGGCTTGTCGAACACCGTCTTCCCGACCGGCGTCAGACCATGTCCGTGATGCGCCTGCTTGCCGACGTCCGGGCCGAGGAAGACGCCCACCCGTCGATGCTGACCACCGTGCCCCCACATGCGTCGGTATGTGCCGGCCCCAGGGACGGGGAGCCGTTCTCGCGCAACCACGTTATGCAGACCTGCCGCCCGCGAGCGGCCGGGCATTGCGCCCGGCCGGGCGGTGGCCGGACCTCTGATCAGCGTCTCCGGCGGCACCCCTCGGGCCCGGTGACACCACCCCCCCAGGTCATCGGTTCGACAGGGGGCAACGGTCATGCCGGGCCCGGAGGCCAGCGGCCCTCTTGCCGGACCGCGAAGAAGATGACGGGGTTGCCGCCGGCCACCGCCGTCAAGGGACAGCTCAGAGGCCCCTTCCCAGGGGGGAAGGGGCCTCCGGACTGGTGCGCGCTCGGCAGGATTCGAACCTGCAACCTTCTGATCCGTAGTCAGATGCTCTATCCGTTAAGCTACGAGCGCCTGGGACCCGGCCGCCCGGCGGTGGGCGGCGGTGCGGGAACAACACTACATGACGTGCCCCGGCACACGAAATCCGATTCCCGTACCCGTGCCGAGCTGCGGAGAGGCCGTGCGCGAGCCGAATGCCGGAAAGCCCAGAGCCCTCGGCGGGTGCCGAGGGCTCTGGGGAAGTGCGGAGGCTCCGGGATTTGAACCCGGGATCGGGGATAAACCCGAAACCGCATTAGCAGTGCGGCGCCATAGACCAGACTAGGCGAAGCCTCCTTGTCGTCCCGGCGCGGCCATGACCCGCCGTGCGGACGGACCGGCTGCGCTGGACAGCGCGTGCAAATGATGCCACAGCCGTGTGCGGGGCAGCCAATCGAGAACCACCCTACGGGCTGCGCCCGCCCGGCGTCGAGCGGGTTCCCGCCGAGTTGCGCAACGTCTCGGGAGCGGGAGCGTTAGAGAGGCAGGACCGCGGGGCCGGCGCGGTCGGGGCGGGCCGGAAGGACCAGTGGGCAGAAGAAGGAATCAGCAGCAACCAGCAAGCAGCAGGAAGAAGGAGAGGGAAACGCCATGCCCGTCGTCTCGCACACCGTGCTTGCCGCGCTGACGCTCGCCGCGGCGGCTGTCGCCCCGGCCTCCGCCGCCCCGTCCGGCGGCCCCGGGGACGACACCGGGCCCGGAGCCCGGCTGACCGTCTCGGTGCTGGACGGTCAGAGCCGAGGCGCGGCGGAGAGCCACCTCCTGGAGTGCCACCCGGCGGGCGGGGATCACCCGGAGGCGCGCGCGGCCTGTGACGCGCTGGACGAAGCCACCGCAACCGGTGACGACCCCTTCGCGCCGGTGCCCGAGGACGCCATCTGCACCCAGATCTATGGCGGCCCATGGCGGGCGGAGGTCCGCGGCGAATGGAACGGCCGTCAGATCGAGGCCGAGTTCAGTCGCGCCAACGGCTGCGAGATCGCCCGCTGGGACCGCCTGATCCCGGCGCTGCCTGATGTGAACGCTGTGGCGGACCAGGAGGAGAACCGGGACGGCGGAACCAGCGGGAACAGCGGGGACGGCGGGGACGGGCACTCCCCCGCGGTGCCCGAGCGGCAGGAGCGCGAGGAGGGCCGGGAGAGCGACCGGCATCGCGGTCTGTGGCGGTTCGCGGAGCCGGTCGGCGGTGCGCCCGGCGTCATGCGGTGAGGACCCGCCCGCCCCGCCCGCCACTGCCCGGACAGCGGTCGGGACCGACACCGACCCGGCCGCGGGCCGGTACGAAGCGGTACGGGAAAATGCATCCACGAACGCACCACCGCACGGCGTACCAGTCCCCGTAGACTCCCCCTGAATGACACGCACGGGGAACCCGGCCGTCCACACGACCGTCGGTGGCGTGCGCGACACCACACGGGTCAAGGGAGGATCGACGTCGTGAGCAGCAGGCCAGCGAGGGGCGCTGCTCGCCTCGCCGCCATACTCGACGCACTGCCCGACGCGCTGCTGCTCGTCAACGGGAACGGCACCGTCGTCAACGCCAACACCATCGCCGTGGAGACCCTGGAACTCCCGGGCGCACCGCTGGTCGGCCGCGGCCTGCTGGACATCGTCCCGGACTTCGATCCGCGGCGGATCCCGGGCTCGATGCGCCGCCCGGACGAGGACCACGGCGCGCGGACCAAGCCCACCCGGATGGTCGCGCGGCGCACGGACGGCAGCGAGCTGTGGGTCGAGGTGACCAGCGCGCTGCTCAAGGGGGGCGCCGCCGTCTCGCCCTATGCCTCCGCCGTGGAGGCGGCCTTCTTCGACGACGACAGCTCCGAGGAACTGCTGCTGCTGGTCGTCCGCGACCTCACCGGCACCCTGGACACCGAGGCCGAGCTGCTGCGCCAGCAGCGGCAGACCGAGATGATCCTGCGCGCCGCCTCCCAGGGCGTGATCGGCGTGGACACCGCCGGCCGGGTGGTCCTGGTCAATCCGGCCGCCGCCCAGATACTCGGCCACCGTGCCAGCCAGCTCGGCGGCCAGGAGCTGCATCCGCTGATCCATCACTCGCGTCCCGACGGCACACCCCTGCCGTACGAGGAGACACCGCTGCACGACACCCTGGCCTCCGGGCGCAAGCACCGGGTGCGCGGCCAGGTGCTGTGGACCAGGGACCGGCGGGCGGTGCCGGTGGACCTGACCACCGCCCCGGTGCGGATCGGGGACCAGCTCGTCGGCGCCGTGCTCGCCTTCACCGACCGCCGTCCGTACGAGTCGCTGTCCGCCCGGCACGGGCAGTTGCTGGCCGTGCTCGGCGAGGGGCTGCGCGGCCCGCTGGAGGAGCTCAAGCGGGAGCTGGCCACCCTGGCCAACGACCCGGCCGGCCAGCTCTGGCCGGAGGCCAACCAGATACTGCACCACCTCTCGGCCGGCTACTCGCGGATGACCACGCTGGTCGACAATGTGCTCAGCTACCAGCGGCTGGACGCCGGTGAGGAGCAGCTCAGCCGCAAGCTGGTCTCGCTGGACGAGGTGGTGAACGCGGGCGTGGAGGGCGCCACCGAGCTGATCGGCCCCGGCCGCGCGCAGTTCGCCGTGCACGCTCCGCCGATCGAGGCGGAGGTGGACCCGGACCGGCTGGCCCAGGCGATCGCCCACCTGGTGGCGGATGTGGCCGGGGTCGACGCCACCGGCCGGCGGCCGGGCGGTTCGAACGCGGGTGATTCGACGATCGTGGTCGCCGCGGCGCAGCGCGGCGAGGTGGTGCGGATCGAGGTGCGCGGGCCGTTCACCGGCGGTGATCCGGTGCATGCGCCGCTGGTGCGGGGCATCGTCCGGCTGCACGGCGGGGTGCTCCAGACCCATGAGCTGCCGGGGGCCTCGGCCGGACAGGCCTATGTGCTGGAGGTGCCGGCGAGTGCCTCGGCCGCCGGGGAGCGGCCGGCCGCGGGCGAGCGGCCGGGAGGCGGCACGTCCGGCGGCGGCAGCGACGGCGGCGGACAGGACGGCAGCGGGGAGACCACGGTGATGCCGGTTCCCACGGAACCGGCCCGCGGTACCACCCAGCCGGTGGGAGAGACGGCTCAGGCCCGGCACGGGGTGGCGGCGCGGTCCGGGCCGGGGGTCCCGGCCCAGGGGCGGGCCGCCGGCCGGCACTCGGGCTCCGTCGAACTGCCGGCCCGGGCCCAGGGGCAGCAGAACCGGCAGCGGAGCGAGGGGCAGGGACCGGGGCAGGGGGAGAGCCAGGGGCGGGGACAGGTCATGGTTCCGGCGCAGGGCGGCCAGCCCGTCCCGCCGCCCACCGGGCGGCGGCGCCGGGCGCCCGCCGAGGAGACGCCTGCCCAGCCGGTGCCCGTGCCCCGGCCTCAGCCGGAACCGCAGGGCCGGCCGGAACCGCATCCGCAGCCGCATCCGCAGCCCCGGCCGGAATCGCAGGGCCGGCCGGAACCGCATCCGCAGCCGCATCCGCAGCCCCGGCCGGAATCGCAGCCGCATCCGCAGCCCCGGCCGGAATCGCAGGGCCGGCCGGAACCGCATCCGCAGCCGCAGGCGGCGGCCGGTGCCGAGGAGGAAACCGCGGGCGGTACCGGCCGCCGGCGCCGGGCGCTGACCTCCGTCGACGCCGCGCCGGAGGCCCCTGCCGCGGAGGCGCCCGCCGCCGTGCCCGCGCCCGTCGTCGGCGGGCGGCCGGAGGACGAACAGCCGTCCGGACGCCGGCGGCGCCGGGCCATTGCCCAGGTCCCGGCGCAGCCGGAGCAGCGCCGGGAACCGATCGCGCTGCCCGCCGCCGAGCCGCAGCAGCAGCCGCAGCCCGACCCGCGCGCACCGCAGCCTCAGCCGCAGGCATCCGCCCCGCCGCCGGGAACCCCCGTACTGCCGGAACAGGCACGCGGGGCGCGAGCGGGCCACCCGGCCGCGCCCGGTATGGAGCAGCCTCAGCCGCAGCCCGAGGCCGAGCAGCCGGCCGGCCCGGCGCCCGCGGGGGAGGACGACGAGCCGCCGGTGATGGAGCACACCGTGGTGGCGGCCAGTCCGATCCTCAATGGTTCCGTACCGCAGCCGCAGTTGCCCGCACCGCAGCCGCTGCCCATGCCGGGCAGCGACCGCACGGGCCGCCCGGACGCCCGGGCCTCGGCGGTCAATGTGCAGACCTTGGGCCAGGGCATCCCGGTCTCCCAGCTCACCCAGCAGTTGGCGGCCGAGCAGCCGCAGCAGCAGCAGCCGCAGCAGCAGCAGCCGGGCGCGCTGCCACCCGGCGCGTATGGGCCGTCGCCCGCCCCGGCGCCGAACGCCGCGCCCCCGTCCGCGCCCACCCGGCGACGCAAGCTGGCCACCCCGCCGCCCGAGAATCCGGGACCGGCGCAGACACCGGCCCCGGCGCCGGGCCCGGGCCGCCCCCAGCTTCCCTCCCGTCCTCAGCCCTCGGCGCCGGACCGGCCGCAGCCGTCGGCGGCGGCATCCGCACCGGCACCGGCCGTGCAGCCGCAGCCGCAGATGCAGCAGCGGGCCGGGACCCCGGCGGGCCGGTTCCCGCAGCCCGCCGCGTATCCGCGCACCGATGAGCAGCGGCCGGCCGGGCCGGCCGGTCACCCCGGGCCCGGCCTGCCCGGCGCGCCCGGCGCCGCCCACCCCGCCGAGGGCGGACGGCAATTCGCCATCAGCGCCCCGGCCGCCGGTTCCGGCGAGGGCCCGGAGCCGCTGGACGGGCCGAACGGCGCGGTCGAGGTCACCGGCGGCCGGAGCCATCAGCTCCCGGCCGCCGCGCCCGGGGCCGCACCGGCCGACGACGAGCTGCCGCCCGAGCCGCTGGACAACCCCCGTCGCCTGCTGGTCTGGCCCGAGCCGGACCCGTCCACCCAGCAGGCACTCACCGACTGCGGCTACCGGCCGGTCCTGGTGCAGTCCCGGGAGGAGGTGGACGCGCAGATCGCCGCCTATCCGGCCGCGCTCTTCGTCGATCCGCTGACCGGTCCGATCACCCGGACCGCTCTCCAGTCGCTGCGCCAGGCGGCGGTGGCCGCCGAGGTGCCGGTGCTGGTCACCGCAGGGCTGGGCCAGGCCGGGCGGGACGCCGCCTACGGCGCCGATCCCGCCGTGCTGCTCAAGGCGCTCGCCCCCAGGGACAGCGAGCAGCATCCGCCGCGGGTGCTGCTGGTGGAGGAGCGGGAGCCGATCGTGGCGGCGCTGACCGCCTCGCTGGAGCGGCGCGGCATGCAGGTCGGGCACGCCCCCTCGGACCCGCAGGCGGTCGAGCTGGCCGCGCAGTTCCGGCCCAATCTGGTGGTGATGGATCTGGGCCAGGTGCGGCCGCGGCGCGCCGGGATCGTGGACTGGCTGCGGGCCAACGGACTGCTCAACCGCACCCCGTTCGTGGTGTACACGGCGGGCGGGCTGGAGCAGGCGGAGCTGCCGCAGCTCGCCTCGGGGGAGCGGGTGCTGTTCCTGGCCGAGCGGGCCACCACCGAGGACGTGCAGGACCGGATCGTCGATCTGCTGGCGCGGATCGGGGCACATTAGGGACCCGGCCCCGGCCCCGGGACCGTTTCCGGCCCCGGGACCGTTTCCGGGCCCGGGCCGGAGCCGGGGCCGGGGGCACGGCAAGGAGCGGGCGGGGAAGGTCCGGGAACCTTCCCCGCCCGCTCGCCGGGTCTCGCGCCGCCGGCCGGTCAGTCCAGCAGGGTGACGTCCAGCGCGCCCTCGGCGTACTGCCGGCGCAGCACCTTCTTGTCGAACTTGCCGACGCTGGTCTTGGGCACGCTCTCGATCAGCGCCCAGCGCTCCGGCAGCTGCCAGCGGGCCACCCGGCCGCTGAGGAACTCCCGCAGCTCCTGGTATCCGACGCCGGTGGTGCCCTCCTTGAGCACCACCGTGGCCAGCGGGCGCTCGCCCCACTTCTCGTCCGGCACCGCCACCACCGCGGCCTCGGCGACCGCCGGGTGGCCCATCAACTGGTTCTCCAGCTCCACCGAGGAGATCCACTCGCCGCCGGACTTGATCACGTCCTTGGCCCGGTCGGTGAGCGTCAGATAGCCGTCCGGGGTGATCACCCCGACGTCACCGGTGCGCAGCCAGCCGTCCGGGCTGAACTTGTCCTCCGGGCGCAGCTCCGCGCCGCCCGGTCCGCCGTAGTAGGCGCCGGCGATCCACGGGCCGCGCACCTCCAGCTCGCCGGCGGATGTGCCGTCCCACGGCTTGACGTCGCCGTCCGGACCGATCAGCCGCGCCTCCACCAGGCAGGGGAAGCGGCCCTGGGTGATCCGGTACGGCCATGCCTCGTCGGGGGTGAGCCCGGACGGCGGGTGCGCCACGCTGCCCAGCGGAGAGGTCTCGGTCATTCCCCAGGCCTGGACCACCTTGATGCCGTGCCGTTCCTCGAACGCCTTCATCAGCGCGGGCGGGCAGGCCGAGCCGCCGATGGTGACGCTCTGCAGGGAGGAGACATCGCGCGGATTGGCCTCCAGCTCGGCCAGCAGGCCCTGCCAGATGGTGGGCACGGCCGCGGCGTAGGTGGGCCGCTCCGCCTCGATCATCTCGGCCAGCGGGGCGGGCTGGAGAAAGCGGTCCGGCATCAGCAGATTGATGCCGCACATGAACGCCGAGTGCGGCAGCCCCCAGGCGTTGACGTGGAACATCGGCACCACCGGCAGGCAGGTGTCCTCGTCGGTGAGGCCCATCGACTCGGCGGTGTTGACCTGGAGGCAGTGCAGAAAGATCGAGCGGTGTGAATACACCACGCCCTTGGGGTCGCCGGTGGTGCCGGAGGTGTAGCACATGGCGGCGGCGGAGCGCTCGTCCAGCTCCGGCCAGTCGTAGTCGGTGGGGCGGCCCTGGAGCAGGTCCTCGTAGGAGTGCACGGCGGGCTCGGCGCCGTCCAGCAGGGAGGTGTCGCCGGGGCCGACGACCACGATGTGGCGCACCGTCTTCAGGCCGGGCAGCAGCGGCGCGAGCAGCGGCAGCAGGCTGCCGTTGACCAGGATGACCTTGTCCTCGGCGTGGTTGATGATCCAGGCCAGCTGCTCGGGCGGCAGCCGGAGGTTCAGGGTGTGCAGCACCGCGCCCATGCTGGGGATGGCGAAGTACGCCTCCAGGTGCTCGCCGTTGTTCCACATCAGGGTGGCGACCCGGTCGCCCTCGGTGACGCCGAGCTCGTCGCGCAGGGCGGCGGCAAGCTGTGCGGTGCGCTCGCCGGTCTCGGCGTAGGTGCGGCGCTGCGGTTCGGCGCCGGTCCAGGTGACGACCCTGGATTTGGCGTGAATCGTCATGCCGTGCCGCAGGATGCGGCTGACCAGCAGCGGAACGTCCTGCATCGTGCTGAGCACCGTGTCCTCCCGGGGGTACGAGGGGTGGCGTTACGCGCGGGTAACGCCGTACGCCCCGGCAGTCTGACACCGACCGGACGGTATGTCATGAGGTCGGGCGCATATTCGGGGCGGAAATATGGCATCGGGCCCCCGCCGTCCGCCGTCCGCCGTCCGCCGTCCGCCGTCCGCCGTCCGCCGTCCCGCGCCGCCCCCGCGCCGCCGGGGGTGCCGGCCTCAGGCGGCGGCCAGCGCCCTCGCCCCCGCAAGCTCGTCGTCGTCCTCCTCGGCCAGCCGGGCGTCCACCACGGCGGCCAGTGCCGTGTCCTCCCGCAGCTTGGCCAGCGCCCGGGACACCGCACTCTTCACCGTGCCGACCGACACCCCCAGCAGCTCGGCGGTCCGCGCCTCGCTCAGATCCTCGTAGTAGCGGAGCACCACCATGGCCCGCTGCCGGGTCGGCAGCCGGCGCACGGCCTGCCACATGGCCTCCCGGACCGCCTGCACCTCGGCGGGGTCAGGCTGGGGCAGCGGCTCCGGCTCGGGCAGCTCGTCCACGGCGTATTCGTCCACCCGGCGCTTGCGCCACTGCGAGGTGCGGGTGTTGACCAGCGCCCGTCGGACATAGCCGTCCAGCGCCCGCTGGTCGGTTATCCGTTCCCACTGCACATAGGTCTTGGCAAGGGCGGTCTGGAGCAGGTCCTCGGCATCGCTGGGGTTCGCGGTCAGCGAGCGGGCGGTGCGCATCAGCACCGGTCCGCGGGCCTTCACATACGAGGTGAAGGTGAGCGGCGTCACCTGCGCGGCGGTGGCTGCGGTCGAGGTGCTCCCTGGCGTGGTCATGCTCCATAACTTAGGAGCCGGACCCCCTCCGGCGGATCGGCCCGAGGTCGCGATGCGTTCTCCGCCCCAGGGAGTAGAGGGGTACCCGGAGACACCTCCTGGAGGTGGAGGGACCCCGCAGGGTCCCCCGGGACCGCCTCAGGGATTCACCTGATGATCGCCCGCCGGGCCCGGCGGGCGCGGACATGGCGGCGCGGCCGTACCGTCCACGGTACGGCCGCGCGCCCGACCCGGTGAGCACACCATTCGGTCGTTTCCGCCCCGGCTGCGACCCCGGGGAACCGGCCTACGAGCGGTCCACCGTGGGAACGAAGGACACGAAGTTGATGTCGACGTTCGACTGGCCGACCACGGTGGGACCGGTGCCGACCACGCCCGCGGTGTTGCTCTGGTTCGAGGCGCCGCCACCGGTGGCGATCTGCTGGGTGGTGGCGGAATTGCCGTTGTTGGTGCCCCCGACCCCGCTGCCGATGATGGTGCCGACGGACGCATTCGATCCGTAGCCCGCGAACGACCCGCTGTCGAAGCTGTCGGCGTGGGCCACTCCGCCGAGCAGCCCGGCCGCCAGGGGCAGGGCGGCGAATGCGGCCACGACGCGAGCGGTACGGATGATTGCCATGTATTCCTCCAGGCTCAAAAGCTTTGGGCCGCGGGGAGGTTGGCCGGCCACCCCGCGAGGGAACGACGTCGCGGATGCAGAGTTGCCCGGGAAGGTTCCGGCGAACGCCCCGGGACCGCGTTGTTCCCTCGCACGAATGACAATCCGCCGGTAAACCCCGGGCGCCTCACCTGCCGCTCGCGTGCGCCGCCACATCCCTTCACGCGCCGTCACCGCACACTTCCAGGCGGCTCGCCAGCCCTGGATCGGGCCGCGGAACGGTGCCGAAGTCGTGGTCGTGCTGGACGGCCAGGCGTCGCACGGCCGCGGCCAGCTCGCCGTTCCGGCCGCGGGCCCAGAGGTCGTCCGCGGGGCCCGCGCCGAGGCCGCTCAGGGTGCGCAGCAGCATCGATTCCACGGTGCTGAAGCCGTTGCGGTACATCGGACGGGAGGGTTCGTCCCAGGCATAGAAGGCCCGCAGCGGATCCCGCACCCCGTCCCGCTCCCGCGACCGTTCCCGGTCCTGCTGCCAGTCCTGCTGCCGTTCCTGTTCCTGTCCCCGGGGCCGGGGCCGCGGTCCGGCTTCCCCGCCTGCCGCGCCCGTCCCCCGGTCCGGTCCGCCGTCCCGCTCCGCCGGGCCGTCCTCCTCCAGCGCCGCGGCCTGTGCCGCCCAGTGCTGGGCGTCCCGCAGCTCGCCGCGCTGGAGATGCAGCAAGTAGAGGAAGAGGGCAGCCGTGGAGCCGCCGGCCCCGGCGCAGAACTGCCACCAGAACTGCGCGCCGTCGGTATTGCCCGCCAGATGCAGCAGGCAGGCGAAGGTCAGCGCGCCGTCCGGCTCGATCCGCGGCGAATCGACCAGACCGGCCATGTTCCCCACCGCCCGGGAGTCCCGGATCACCCGGGCGCAGAGGGCCAGCAGATCGTGCGCCGCCTGCTCCGGCAGGCTGACCGGCAGCGGGGCCTGTGGGCGGGCCAGGAAGCGCCGGGGGTCGGTGTCCCGGTGCAGTGTCTGGCCCCAGGCCGCTTCTGCCAGTTCCCGTTCGATACGCAGTCGCGAAGCGGCGATCTCCTCGGCGCCCGCCCCGCCGAACGGGACGGCGGCGTCCGCCAGCAGGCTGTCCAGCCCGTCATCCGGCCGCATCACGCTCCTCCCTCCTTCTCCCTCTCCCGTTCCGTTGCCGGTTCCCGCCCGGCCGTGCCGCCGTCGCCGTCCGCCGCTTCCCCGGGCACCGGCCCTTCCGGGCCCTCAGGATCGGCGTCGGTGTGCAGTCCCAGCTCGCGGCCCAGTTTGCGCCGGGCGGCCGTCCGGTGGCTGCGCACGGTCGCCTCCGCCACGCCGAGGATCTGGGCGACCTGCGGACTGCGGTGACCGAGAACGTACTGCAGGACGATCACATCGAACTGCCGTTCAGGGAGATCGGCGATGGCCGCATAGAGCCCGATCGCGCTCTCCAGAGCGGCGAAGCGGTCGCGGACATCGCTGAGCACCTTGCGGCAGACCTTGCGGAACGCCGCGGTCTCCGGCATCGCCGGCCCACGGCCGAGAAATATCAGCACCTCGGCGATGCCCGCCTTGAGGATCGCCCAGGCCGCGGCGGCCGGCGCCTCCTCACGCATCAGCCTGTTCCAGTGCACCGCGAGGTGGACGAACACCCGGTGGACGAGCTCTTCGGCCTCGCGCCGGTCGCCGAGCTGGAGTTCCGCGTACGCCAGGTACACCGGGTAGAACTGCTGGTGGAAACCCCGCCAGGCGGCGGGAAGCCGTACATTCAGTTCGCGCACCGCCCTGTCCGGCTGCCGCCGGTCGTCGTCGCCGGTCCTCATGCGCGCCTCCCGTGGTCGTGCAGCACCGGATCGGCCCGGCGGCGGCTGCCACGGTCGCCGCCGCTGCCGCCGCGGTGCGGCTGCCGGCGCTCGGCCAGGGCATCCGCGCCCACCCGGACCCCGACGCCGAGCACCCACCGGACCAGGGCCCGCACATCCGGCGCGAGCACGCGCAGCGCGATGGCGAGGACCAGCACGCTGTTCACGGAATCGTGGCTCAACACTGCGCTCCTTACTGTGGGGTCGGCGCACCAGGAGAGCGCCCTCGCTCTCAGCAATCAGCTAAGCGCGTTGGGTGGTGAATTGTTGAATCCACTTTCGAGTCCTTGCGGAACCACTGCCTCCACTTCTGTGCATCAGCACCGGCACGCATCCCGCCCCGCCTTTGGCCCTGCCACCGCGCCCCGCCCTGACCAGGCCCGACCGTGCGACTTTGCAGTAACCCGGTGCAACACCGCAAATACCTGACGCAGCCAGCCACTTATGCCCGATGTGACCGACTTCACATGCCTCCCCGGCCCCCCGGGAACCGCCCCACCGGGCGAGACACCATAAACCCCGAAGGGGCGCCCGCGTCTGGCGGGCGCCCCTTCTGATCAGCATGTTTGCTGACCTGCGCGGAGGCTGTGGGATTTGAACCCACGGTCGGGTTGCCCCGACGACGGTTTTCAAGACCGTTCCCTTAGGCCGCTCGGGCAAGCCTCCCGGGTGCCGCCGTGGGGTGGTGCGGCACGGGGGACAGCGTAGCGTCTGCGGTCCGGCGGGAGGTCAGTTGCTGTCGCCGACTCGGGAGTCGAGGGTGACGGTGGCGGTGTGCTGCTCGCCGTCCCGGAGGTAGGTGAGCTCCACGGTGTCGCCCGGTTCGTAGGTCCAGATCTCGGAGATCAGGGTCGGGCCGCTGTCGATCAGGCGCTCGCCGAACTTGGTGATGACGTCGCCCGGCCGGAGGCCGGCCTTGTCGGCCGGGCCGCCCTCGACCACCGGCTCGGAGCCCTCCGCGCCCTCGGTGGAGATCTGGGCGCCCGACGTGGCGGTCTCCCGCATGTCGACCGAGACGCCGAGGATCGCGTAGACCGGTTCGCCGGTTTCGATCAGGTCCTCGGCGACCCGCAGTGCCTGGTTGATCGGGATGGCGAAGCCCAGGCCGATGCTGCCGGCCGGCTGGCCGAGGGCGCTGCTGGACTGGATGGCCGAATTCACCCCGATCACCGCGCCGGAGGCGTTCAGCAGCGGGCCGCCGGAGTTGCCGGGGTTGATGGAGGCGTCGGTCTGCAGTGCGCTGAGGTACGAGGCCGCGCCCAGGCCGTCGCTGGCGGCGACCGGCCGGTGCTTGGCGCTGATGATGCCGGTGGTGACCGTGCCGGACAGTCCGTAGGGCGCACCGATGGCCACGGTCGCGTCGCCGACCGCGACCTTGCTGGAGTCGCCCATGGCCAGGGGTTCCAGATCGCGGTCGCCGGCGTTCTCCAGGCGGAGGATGGCGACGTCGTAGCCCTGGGCGCCGCCGACCAGCTCGGCCTCGTAGGTCTGGCCGTCCGAGAAGGTGACGGACAGGGTGCCGCCGTCCTCGGCCGGGGCCACTACATGGTTGTTGGTCATGATGTGGCCCTCTTCGTCGTAGACGAAGCCGGTGCCGGTGCCGCCCTCGCCGCTGCCCTCGGCGGTGATGGTGACCACGCTGGGCAGCGCCGCCTCGGCGATCCCGGCCACCGACTCCGGGGGCCGCTCGGTGCGCTCGCCCCCGGCGGTGTTCACCGTGGAGGACGGTCCGGAGGTGTAGGAGGCGGAATCGGCGGTGTCCGCGGCGAGGTATCCGATGGCGCCGCCCGCGCCGCCCGCCACCAGGGTGAGCGCGGCCACGACCGCGATCAGGGCGGAGCGGCGGCGCGAGCCGGCCGGCGGGGGCGGCGGGGGCGGGTAGGACCAGGCTCCGGTGCCGGCCGAGGGCGGGGGCGGCGGGGGCGGAGAAGGGGGAGGCGGGGAGGAGGGGGGCGCTGCGGGAGGGGTGGGGACGGAGGGGGGCGCGTCCGGCCGGCCGGGGACGGGCCCCTCGGGCGGACGGCCGGTGGTGCCGTCGTTCTCGGTGCTCACCGCGGTTCTCCTCGGGTGCACATCAGGGGGGGGCGGACAGGGACAGTAGCGGTCGGTAAGGGTCGGAGTGCTGTTCCGACCCTAAGGAGATGTGGGGAGTTTCGCGCGCGGGACGTCAGTGCGGCGTAAGCCTGTGCGAACGGACTCCGGGCCGGATGGCACGATGAGGCGATGAGCGGTCGACGGGAGCGGGACGGCCACCGGATCATGGTGGTGGCGCACCGGGGGGCCTCGGAGGAGGCGCCGGAGCACACCCTGGCGGCGTACCGCAAGGCCGTGGCGGACGGTGCCGACGCGCTGGAGTGCGATGTCCGGATGACCGCCGACGGCCATCTGGTCTGCGTCCATGACCGCCGCGTCAACCGTACCTCCAACGGGCGGGGAGCAGTGGCCGCCATGGAGCTGGCCGAGCTGTCGGAGCTGGACTTCGGCTCGTGGAAGTCGCCGGGCGGCGGCGCGGAGAGCCCGGACAGCCTGGATCCGGAGGGCACGGCCGTGCTGACCCTGGAGCGGCTGCTGCGGCTGGTGGCGGAGGCGGACCGCCCGGTGGGGCTGTCGATCGAGACCAAGCATCCGACCCGCTGGGCCGGGCAGGTGGAGCGGCGGCTGCTGGAGCTGCTGCGCGCGAACCCGGTGCCGGGCCCGGTGCGGGTGATGAGCTTTTCGGCCCGGTCCCTTCAGCGGGTGAAGACATGGGCGCCGGAGGTGCCGACCGTGTACCTGATGCAGTTCATGCTGCCCGGGAACCGGTCCGGGCGGCTGCCGGCCGGTGCCCGGATCGCCGGGCCGAGCATCCGCATCCTGCGCCGCGACCCCGGCTACGTGGCGCGGGCGCACGCCGAAGGGCATCAGGTGCATGTCTGGACGGTGGACGCGCCCGAGGATGTGGAACTGTGCGCGGCGCTGGGCGTGGACGCCGTGATCACCAATCGCCCGCGTTCGGTGCGTGCACTTCTCGACGGCCTGCCCTGACGGCGCCCGGACATCGGATTCTGAAGGCCCTGCCTGGGCAAACGTCCGGTTGTGCCGACAATTGTCCTTACGGGACGTTGAGCCTCATGGCACAGCCAGTGAGAATACTGCGCCTTTTGATGTGACGATCATTACAAACACATCAACAGTTCCGGTTGCATCGGTTTCCGGCCGAAGTCGAGAGGGCATCTGACCTGTGGCGTGGGGCAAAGGAGGTCTCGGGGGTGGCGTTGGTGGTAACTCGGCAGGTGCCGACGTCGTCGACGATGTCCGTACCCCACGGCCCGGCCGGTGTGGGTGAGGCGCGTCGCCGGCTGCGGCAGGATTTGCGAACCCGTGGCGCGTCGGACGCGATCATCGATGACGCGGTGCTCATACTTTCCGAACTTCTCAGCAATTCGTGCCGGCACGCCCGGCCGCTGGAGGACGAGCAGGTGCGCGCCTCCTGGGGCCAGGACCAGGACGGCGAGGTGACCATCGCGGTCACGGACGGCGGCGGGCCCACCCGCCCCCGCCTGGGCATGCCCTCGGTCACCGCCCGCGGCGGACGCGGCCTGACCATCATCCGGTCGCTGGCGCGCGACTGGGGTGTGCTGGAGGGCGACCCCTCCGGCGCGGTCACGGTCTGGGCGGTGCTGCCCTCCGTGCCGCCGCCCGCGTCGCGCGGCTAGGCGGCGGGGCGGCTAGGCTCACGCACGGCGCCGTGGCCCGGCCCGGCGCCACAGGACGGAGCAGCCGCCGGGTCCGTGCCGGAGGGACGGACGGCCGAAGGCCGGATGCGGTGGCGGCCGTCAGCCGGACCGCCGACCGACCGCCGTGGCCGTGATCGCGGCACACGCACCGATGCAGGAGTCGTTTCCGTCATGGCCAAAAAGCGCCGCCCTCAGACCAAGGCCGCCGCCGCGCCGCAGCGGGCCCAGCGCACCGACGGGGAGATCCCGGTCGTCGGCGCCCGCGAGCCCTGCCCCTGCGGCTCGGGCCGCCGCTACAAGGCGTGCCACGGCCGCGCCGCCGCGCACGCCGCCACCGAACTCGTGCGCCGCCCCTTCGAAGGACTGCCCGGTGAGTGCGACTGGGTGGCCATGCGCGAGCTGGTGCCCGCCGCCACCGCCCCGCTGACCCTGCGGGACGGGCTGCCGGCGGACGTGCCCTCGGTCTCCCTGGCCACCGTGCTGCCGCTGGCCTGGCCCGCGCTGCGCCGGGACGACGGCAGCGTGCTGGTCGCGCTGCAGAACGACACCGCCACCGGCGACCTGAGCCGGGACCTGGCCGATGTGCTGCTGCGCTCGCTCCAGGCCGAGCCGGGCAGCCCGGTCCCGGCCCGGCGCACCGGGGCGGACGGCCCGCGGCTTCAGGACCTGCTGGACCCGGGGGCGCCGCTGGAGCCGACGGTGCACGAGGGCTTCGAGTTCTGGCTGAGCTCGGCCGAGCAGGCCACCGGGGAGGTCGCCGCCTCCCTGGAGCGCGCCAACGAGGCGGCCATCCCGACCGTGCGGCTGTCCGGGGTGGAGGCCGCGTACTGGTGCCAGGTGCCGGACAAGAACCATCTGCGCTGGGTGATGCCGCACGCCGAGGACCGGCTGGTGGACGCGCTGGCGCGGCTGCACGCGGCCGGCGTCTCCGGGCTGGGCGAGGGCACCCGGCTGGTCGGCTCCTTCCGGGCGCACGGCCTGCTGGTGCCGGTGTGGGACCTGCCCTCCGGGATGACCGCGGAGGAGTGCGAGAAGCCGGCCGCGGTGTTCGCCGAGCGGCTGGCCGAGGCGCTGTCGTCCACCGCGCCGCTGACCGCGGAGGAGCGCCGGGCGCGCAACGGGCTGACCAACCGCCAGGTGACGCTGAACTGACCGCCGGGGTGACCGCCGGGACGAGGCGTCAGCCGTCGCACGGGGACGGGGATTCGCAGTCGCGCAGGGGGCGCGCGCGTGGTGTGCGGGGGCGCGCGGGCATGGTGCCGGAGCGTGTCCGTGCCGGTGATTCCGGTCACAACGCCCCGCCCGGGCAGGCAAGTTCGGCCATCGGGCCGGTCCGGGATTTGCGAAACGCGCGGGAGTTGTTACCGTCTGAGGTGAGCCCGGTCGCTGGTGTATCCCCCGTCGCCAGCGACCGGGTTCTTTGCAGTCGGTTCGCTTTCGGCGCGCAGCACCGGGCCGTCCTCCTCCCCCGCCCCGGTGGCCGAGATCTCGGCCACCGCCAGATACGGCTGCTGTCCGGGCCGCTCCGCCGCGGTGGGTTCGCGCGGCGTCTCGCAGGTGCCCCGTTCGCCGTCGGACGGCAGCGCGCACTCGACCTCCACCCGGCCGCCGTCCGGGCGGTGCATGGTCAGCCGGGCGGTGAGGGCGCCGGCGGAGCCGGCGGGGTCCGAGCCGGGGTCCGAGCCGGTGGGGCCGGAGGTGTTGGTCCAGTAGACCCGGCTCCAGGTCTCCGCGCCCTCGGTGAGCACGCACGCCTTGGCCCGCAGCCCTTCCGGGGAGCCGACCTCGTCGCCGCAGAACGCTCCGGCACCGGCCATGGTGCCGGGCCCGCTGCCCGGGAGGCGCGGTCCGGGAGCGGGCAGGGGCTCGGCGGCGGAGTGCGGATCGCGGGCGGCGCCGTCGGCCGGCCCGCCGACCGTCACAAAGGCCAGGGGCAGCCCGAGGACCAGGGCCACCGCGCTGGCGAACGCGGTCGTCCGGAGTCTGGAGGCGCGCGGTGTCGGTTCGTGCACGGGGCCACCCTGCGGTTCGCCGGAAACGATGGTGCTGCCGGTGCTGCCGGTGCTGCGGTCGGTGACCGAGCTGTTGCAGGGACGATAACCGCTCGGCGGTGTCGCATTCCCGCTCGTAACCCCCCTTTCCCGCGCCGCGCGGAGCAGACGTGACCCCCCGGGGTGAAACCGGCTAGCCCAGCCGGGTGCCGGTGCCGGTACCGGTGCCGGTGCCGGGGGTGGTCCGGTCCGCGGCGACGAGCACGTCCAGCAGGTCGGCGGCGCGCGGCAGCCACACCGGCCGAGGGCGGGGCGGGCGCAGCCAGTGCACCGGCCCGGTGCCGTGGCCGGGCGCCGGGGGCAGCGGCAGATAGCCGCCGGGCCCGTGGAAGCGCAGGCCCGCGGGCGGACCGCCCGCCGCCCCGGCGGGCTCCGGCGGCTCCGCGGCGGCCTCGTCCGGCCGCTCCCGTTCCCCCGGCTCCCCCGGCTCCCCCGGGATGCCCCGGGCGGAACCGCGGCGCCGGCGGCCGGGCGCCGCGCCGCGGGTCATCAGGGCGCACAGCAGCTCTCCCAGCTCGGGCCGCTCATAGGGCGCCACCAGCATGGCGATCCGGCCGTCGGCCGCGAGCACCGGCCCGGTGCGCCGCCCCCGCCGGTCGAGTTCGGTCACCGCGCGCATCGCGGATGCCGCGGGCAGGCTGATCGCGCAGACCGCGCCGCCGGTCGCCAGCAGCACCGGGGCCTGCGGGCGGCGGTCCCACCACCAGCCCACCATCCGGGTGTCGGTGGTGGCGGCCAGCAGGCCGGGATCGTGCGGGTGGGCACCGGGCGGCGAGCAGTCCAGCCGCCCGCACCGGCAGTTGCCGTTCGGCAGGAATCCGGCCCCCGGCACCACCGGCCAGTGCCAGCGGGATGCACAGATCAGGGCCGATTCGCCGGGCACCGGACGGGCCCCGCGTCGTCTCCGCCTTCCGAGGAAATCACGCATGCGCGCTTGTCCTTCCCTCCGCCGGGGAATGGGCAATTCACCCCCGGGCCACAGCCGCCCGGGGCGGACAGGCGGTCGGTTGCGGACGGACGGGCGGGTGCCCCCGGACCGGCCAGGATCCGGAGCGGTGCCCGTACGGCCCCCCGATCAGTCGACCGCCTCTTGCTGTACAAGCGTCCCTTTTCCGCCAACCTTGTTCCGGTCCGGCCTGTCGGGCCGGAATCCCACGGGCCACATGGACATCATCGGATCCGATCGGACCTTCGGTCGATTGTGCTGGACATCACATCGCCAGCACGTGTACATCTGGAATGTCTCCATGGTGGCGCAGATGACATGGGGGTTCGCGATGCTAGTGCGAGATGTCGGCACCATGAAAGCCGAACGCCATGAATAGCTCACCCCCGCCGAATGTGGCCGGTTTCCACCGCTCGCTGTCCGCTCTGCCCCAGAATGCTTCGCCCCCCGGGGCGCACTCCGCCGATCCCCCGCCTCCCGTGCCGCCCGGCACGTTGACCGAGAGCCGTCCCGGCGGCGTCCAGGACCGGCTCGCCTGCTGGATCTCCGATCTCACCACCCTCCACGATCTCACCGAACGCCTGAGCCGTACGACCGGACTGGAGGAAGCCCTGCGCGAGACGCTCCGGGCCGGCGCCGGCCTGGCCGGCGCCCGCCGCGGGCTGATCGCGCTGCGCCCCTCCGACCGCGAGGCCGAGCATCTCATCGGGCTCGGGCTCGGCCCCTCCGAACTGGGGGACATCGAGACGGTACCGCGCGGTTCCGCTTCCTATGCCCGGCTGATCGACGGATTGCTGCCGGTGCGCCGCCCCGCCGCGCGGCCGGGCGGTGCCCGCGGGGAGGCCGGGACGGGGGAGGCGGAGGACACCGCGCGGGGGACGCCCTATGAGGCGCCGCGGGAGACGGCGGGGGAGGCCGGCGGACCCGGCGCCGAGGAGATCGCGCTGCGCGACATCCCGCACAACCCGGCCCTGCACCCCCGGCACCGCGAGGTGGCGGCCCGGCTCGGCTTCGCCGCCAGCTACGCGCTGCCGCTCTTCGGCGAGGCGCAGGAGCCGGACGCGGGGGCCTTCCCCGGCCGGGCCGCCCGGCGGGACGGCCCGGCGAGACCGTCCCCGTCCCCGTCTCCGTCCTCGTCCCCGTCCTCGTCTCCGTCCCCGGGTGCCGCGCCGCTGGGCGCCGCCGTCTGGCTGTATGACGAGGACGCGCAGCCCGACGAGCGCCAGCGGCATCTGCTCGCCCTCTATCTGCGCCAGGCCACCCAGCACATCGCCAACCGCCTGGAGCTGGCCCGCGCCCGGCAGGCCGTGCGGGAGGTCCACGACGGCCTGCTGCCGCGGCGCCTGCCGCATGTGCCGGGGGTCGGGCTGGCCGTCCGCCACCTCTGCCCGCCGGACGGCGGCGGCGCCTTCTACGAGGCGCTGCCGCTGCCGGAGAACGCGCTGGGCCTGGCCATCGGCTCGGTCAGCGGCTCCGGCCCCTCGGCGGTGGCGGCCATGGGGCGGCTGCTGGCCGGGCTGCGCGCCTACGCGGTGATGGAGGGCGAGGACCCGGTGGCGGTGCTCTCCGATCTGGAGCTGATGCTGCGGGTCACCGAGCTGGTCCGGTCGGCCACCGCGCTGTTCGGCTACGCCGAGCCGGCCGCCCGCCGGATCGTGCTGGCCTCGGCCGGGCATCCGCCGCCGCTGATCGTCGGCGAGCGGCGGGTGGAGTTCGCCGAGACCACGCTCTCCGCGCCGCTGGGCATGCTGGCCTGCTGGGAGGCGCCGAGCGTGGAGATCGAAGTCGCCGACGGAGAAACGGTTTTGCTCTACAGCGACGGGCTGCTGCGGCGCACCGGCGAGGCGCCGGACCTGGCCGCGGCGCGGCTGACCGCCGCGGCACACGCCGCCCGCCCCGAGGTCCGCCGCGACCCGGACGCGCTGCTCGGCCATCTGCTGCACCGGCTGGCACCGGGCCCGGACGCCGACCCGGCGACCGTGCGGGCCGCCGAGGCCGCGGCCCGCACCGAGGACGCGGTGCTGCTGGCCGTCCGCTTCCCCCCGGACGGCTTCCTCCATCTCCACTGAACCGCCGCGCCGCCGCCCGCGGCGAAGGATCAGGGGTGTGAGCCTGTCGCACGCCTTACCGTGCCGCCTACGATGGGAAACGGCCCGCGGGTGGTCCCACCGCACCGGCCCCACCAGCAGCAAGGAGGCATCTGACGTGTCCGACGTGGCCAAGGATGAGGAGCAGTCCCCTGAGACCCAGGAGGAGATGCCCGAGACCGTGAAGCCGCGCAAGAACGGCCTGTCCCCGGGCGTTTCCGACGAACTCGCCGAGAACATGAAGCGCGGCTGGGCGGACACCGAGATGCGCGATCTTGCGCCGGTGCCGCAGGCCGGGCACACCGCCCGCCGCCGCGACGCGCTCTCCGCCCGCTTCCCCGGCGAGCGGCTGGTCGTCCCGGCCGGCCGGCTCAGGACCCGCTCCAACGACACCGACTACCCGTTCCGCTCCGGCGTGGAGTACACCTACCTCACCGGCGACCAGACCGAGAACAGCGTGCTGGTGCTGGAGCCCGAGGAGCACGGCGGGCACCGGCCGACCCTCTACCGGCTGCCGCGCTCGGACCGGGAGAGCGGCGAGTTCTGGCTCAGCGGCCAGGGCGAGCTGTGGGTGGGCCGCCGGCACAGCCTCACCGAGGCCGAGCGCCTCTACGGCATCCCCTGCGCGGACGTGCGCACCCTCCCCGAGAAGCTCGCCGAGGCCACCGGCCCGGTCCGGGTGGTGCGCGGCCACGACCCCGAGATCGAGAAGGCGCTGCACGACAAGGTCACCGCCGAGCGGGACGCCGAGTTCCACACCTTCCTCTCCGAGATGCGCCTGATCAAGGACGACTGGGAGATCGAGCGGATGACCGAGGCCTGCGAGTCCACCGCGCGCGGCTTCGAGGACGTGGTGCGCGTGCTGGACCGCGCCAAGGCCACCTCGGAGCGCTATATCGAGGGCACCTTCTTCCTCCGCGCCCGGGTGGAGGGCAACGACGTCGGTTACGGCTCCATCTGCGCCGCCGGCCCGCACGCCACCACCCTGCACTGGGTGCGCAACGACGGCCCGGTGCGCGACGGCGACCTGCTGCTGCTGGACGCCGGGGTGGAGACCCGCGAGCTCTACACCGCGGACATCACCCGGACCCTGCCGGTCAGCGGCCGGTTCAGCGAGCTCCAGCGCAGGATCTACGACGCGGTCTTCGAGGCCCAGGAGGCGGGCATCGCCGCCGTGCGGCCGGGCGCCAAGTTCAAGGACTTCCACGAGGCGGCGCAGCGGGTGCTGGCCGGCCGGCTGGTGGAGTGGGGCCTGCTGGAGGGCCCGGTGGACCGGGTGCTGGAGCTGGGCCTGCAGCGCCGCTGGACGCTGCACGGCACCGGCCACATGCTGGGCATGGACGTGCACGACTGCGCCGCCGCCCGCCGCGAGGCCTATGCGGAGGGCACCCTGGAGCCCGGGATGTGCCTGACCGTCGAGCCGGGCCTGTACTTCCAGGCGGACGACGAGACCGTGCCGGCCGAGTACCGGGGCATCGGCGTCCGGATCGAGGACGACATCCTGGTGACGGAGGACGGCAACGTCAATCTCTCCGCCATGCTGCCGCGCCGCGCCGAGGAGGTCGAAGCCTGGATGGCCCGCCTCCAGGGCCGGGCGGGCTGAGCCACCGGACCGCCGGGGCCCCGGGCGGTGAGTGCCCGCGGGCCCCGGTGGGTAAGGGCGGAACATCCAAACCCGGACTAACGTTGTTGTAGCAAGTTTCACCAGGACGGACGCCGGCCGGTCATCCGGCGCGTACCTTGTCCGGACACCAGGGAAATCAGGAACCCGCAGGAAAGGAGCCCTCTTGTCCGCCAGATCGTCGGACCCGCCTGATCACAGTCCCCGACCACCTCGTCCGCACCAGGATGACCGCGGCACACGACGGGGTGGTGTCTGATGAGTGCCGCACTGGGACTGCTTGCCGTCCTCGTTCTGACCGCCGGAACCGGCTACTTCGTGGCGCAGGAATTCGCCTTTGTGGCCGCCGACCGGCTGGAGCTCACCCGTGAAGCGGAAGCCGGCGACAAGCGCGCCGCCCGCGCCGTCCGGGTGCAGCAGCGTCTGTCCTTCATGCTCTCCGGCGCACAGCTCGGCATCACCGTCACCGGCCTGATCGTCGGTTTCCTCGCCGAACCCTCCGTCGCCGCGCTGCTCGATCCGGTGATCGGCGCCCTCGGCGTCCCGGACGCCGCGGTGCACGGCATCGCGCTGGTGCTGGCGTTCGTGCTGGCCACCGGCATCCAGATGGTGCTGGGCGAGCTGGGCCCGAAGAACCTGGCGCTGGCCGTGCCGGAGCGGCTGGCCAAGGCACTGGCCGGCTCCACCCTGCTCTACCTCAAGGCCACCGGCCCGCTGATCCGGGTCTTCGACACAGCCGCCAACCGGCTGCTGCGCCGGGTCGGCATCGAGCCGGTGGAGGAGCTGCACCATGGCGCGACCGCCGAGGAGCTGGGCCATCTGATCCTGGAGTCCAGCGAGCACGGCCAGCTTCCCCGGTCCACCGCCGAGCTGCTGGACCACGCCCTGGACTTCTCCGAGCGGACCCTGGGCGAGGTCATGGTGCCGCGGGTGGACGTGGAGCATGTGCGCAGCGGCACCACGGCCGCCGAGGTGGTGGAGCTGATCGCCCGCCGCGGCCACTCCCACTACCCGGTGGTCGCCGACCGGGTGGACGACGTGGTGGGCGTGATCGGGGTGCGCGAGCTGATGCGGCTCTCCCCGGCCCGGATGCGCCGGGTGACGGCCGGCGCGCTGGCCCGCCCCCCGCTGCTGCTGCCGGACTCGCTGCCGCTGCCGCGTGCCGTGGAGCAGATGCAGGACGCATCGTCGGAGTTCGCCGTGGTGCTGGACGAGTACGGCGGGCTGGCGGGCATCGTCACCCTGGAGGACATCGCCGAGGAACTGGTCGGCGAGATCGCGGACGAGAGCGACCGGGTCACCGCGGTGGCGGTCCGGGCCGAGGACGGCTCCGGCGCCTGGCTGGTGGATGCCGGCCGGCGGGTGGACGAGATCGCCGATGTGACCGGCATCCCGCTGCCCGAGGACGACAGCTTCGAGACCATGGCCGGCCTGGTGGTGGAGAATCTCGGCCGTTTCCCGGAGGTCGGTGACCGGATCACGGTCGGTCTCCGGGACGGTCACCACGCCGGCATCGAGGTGCTGGCCATGGACCGGCACGTCCCCGAGCGGGTGCGGCTGGCGCTGCTGCCGGCCGGCTCCGCACAGCCCTCACGGCAGGAGCAGAACGCATGAACCCGCTGACCGCGGCCGGTATCACCGTGCTGCTGCTGCTGGGCAGCGGGCTGTTCGTCGCCGCCGAGTTCGCCCTGGTCGCGTCCAGGCACCACCGGATGGAGCAGGCGGTGGCCGACGGCCGGCGCGGCGCCCGTTCGGCGCTGGCCGGGATGCGGGAGCTGTCGCTGATGCTGGCCGGCGCGCAGCTCGGCATCACCGCCTGCACCCTGCTGCTGGGCTCCATCTCCAAGCCGGCCCTGTCGCACCGGGTGGAGCCGCTGCTGGAGGCGCTGGGGCTGCCGCACCAGCTCTCCTACGGCATCGCCTTCGTCTTCGCCATGGCGGTGGTGGTCTTCCTGCACATGGTGGTCGGCGAGATGGCGCCCAAGTCGTGGGCGATCGCCCACCCGGAGCGCTCCGCCATGCTGCTGGCGCCGGCGTTCATGGCCATGGTGCGGGTGGTGCGTCCGCTGCTGTGGCTGATGAACAAGATCGCCAATGGCCTGGTCCGGCTCTGCCGGGTCACCCCGCGGGAGGAACTGTCCTCCGTGCACAGCCGGGACCAGCTCACCCATCTGGTGGCCGAGTCGCAGCGGCTGGGCCTGATCAGCGAGACCGACTCCGGACTGCTGACGCGTTCGCTCACCGAGCCGCAGTCGCCGGTGGCCGCGCTGGTGGTGCCGGCCAAGGACATCGCCTCGGTGCCCGGCGACGCCGGCCCGGCACAGATCCTGGCCGCCGCCGCGGCCAGCGACCACACCCGGCTGCTGGTGCGGGACGGGGAGCGGGGCGAGCGGATCATCGGCTCGGTGCACGCCCGGGACGCCATGGTGGCCCGGGTGGAGGGCCGGGCCGTGACCGCGGCGGAGCTGGCCCGGGAGGTGCCGAAGCTGAAGCCGGACGACACGGTGGCGCACGCCGTGGAGCAGCTGCGCCACCACCGCGCCTCGCTCGCCGTGGTGACCACCCCGGACGGCCGGCTCACCGGCCTGATCAGCCTGGACGACCTGCTCGGCCGCATCCTCGCGGCCTGACGCGACGCCCCCGGTGCCGGAGTACGGGGCCCGGCGGCTACCGGCCGCCGGGCCCCGGCGGGGGCGAGCCGGGGGTCTGGGCGGTGCCCCGGGCGCTGGTCTCGATGGGCCGGCCGCTGAGAAACCGGGCGGTGTTGACCAGCCCCACCATGGAGAACGCCTGCGGAGTGTTGCCGAGGTGGCGGCCGGTGCGCACGTCGTACTCCTCGCTCAGCAGGCCGACATCGTTGCGCAGCGCCAGCAGGTGCTCGAAAAGCTCCCGTGCCTCATCGGTCCGCCCGATGCCGTGCAGGGCGTTGGCGTACCAGAAGGAGCAGGCCAGGAAGGCGCCCTCGGTGCCGGGCAGGCCGTCCACGTCACCGCCGTCCGCGTCGGTGCGGTAGCGCAGCACCAGGCCGTCCTCGCACAGCTCCCGGCCGACCGCCTCCACCGTGCCGCGGATGCGCGGGTCGTGCCAGGGCAGGAAGCCGACCCGGGGCAGCAGCAGCAGCGCGGCGTCCAGCCCGCGGGAGCCGTAGAACTGGGTGAAGGTGTTGCGCCGCGGGTCATAGCCCTTGTCGCAGACCTCCCGGTGGATGCGGTCGCGCAGCGCCGCCCAGCGCCCGGCCGGGCCGGGCAGATTGTGCCGGTGCACGCTGCGCACCGCCCGGTCCAGGGCGGCCCAGGCCAGCACCTTGGAGTGGACGAACTGCCGGCGGTCGCCGCGCACCTCCCACAGGCTGTTGTCCGGGTCGTCCCAGTGGTCCTGAAGGTAGTCCAGCAGCATGCGCTGCAAGTCCCAGGCGGTGGTGTCGACGGCCAGCCCGGTCTCCCGGGCGAGATGCAGGCTGTCCAGCACCTCTCCCCAGACGTCGAGCTGGAGCTGGTCCGCGGCGGCATTGCCGGCCCGCACCGGCCGGGCCCCGTGGTAGCCGGCCAGCCAGGGCAGTTCGGTCTCCGGGATGCGGCGGGCGCCGTCCAGCGCGTACATGATCCGCAGCTGGGCCGGGTCGCCGGCCGCGGCCCGCAGCAGCCACTCCCGCCAGGCCCGGGCCTCGTCCAGGAAACCGGCGCTGAGCAGCGCCTGGAGGGTGAAGGTGGAGTCCCGCAGCCAGCAGTGGCGGTAGTCCCAGTTGCGGGTGCCGCCGGGCTGTTCGGGGAGGGAGGTGGTGGCGGCGGCCAGGATGCCGCCGGTGGGCGCGTAGGTCAGGCCCTTCAGGGTGACCAGGGCGCGGCGGACCGCGCCCTGCCAGCCGCCGTCGTAGCGGCAGCCGGACATCCAGTCCGCCCAGAACCGCTCGGTGCCGGTCACGGCCCGCTCGGCATCGGCCGGTTCGGGCCGGCGCAGATGGGAGGGGTGGTGGGTGAGCACGAACGGCACCGACTGCCCGGCGCCCACGGTGAAGTCGGCCAGGGTGGTCAGATGCTCGCCGCGGGTCTCGACCGGGGTGTGCAGCCAGACCGCGTCCGGCCCGGCCACGGCGCGCAGGTCCCCGTCGCTGCGGGTGACCCAGGGCACGATGTGGCCGTAGTCGAAGCGCAGCCGCAGCTCCATCCGCATGTCCACCCGGCCGGTGACGCCCTCCACCAGCCGCACCAGATCGGCGCCGCCGGTGCGCGGCGGCATGCAGTCCACGACCCGGACGGTGCCGTCCGGGGTGTGCCATTCGGTCTCCAGGACCAGCGAGTCGCCCCGGTAGCGGCGGGCGGTGGCCCGGCCGCCGGTGGCGGCGGCCCGGGCGGGGGCGAGCAGCCAGCGGCCGGCGGAGGCGTCGTGCAGCAGGGCGGCGAAGCAGGCGGCGGAGTCGAAGCGGGGCAGGCAGAGCCAGTCCACCGACCCCTCCTTGCTGATCAGCGCGGCGGTGAGCAGGTCGCCGACCATCGCGTAGTCCTCGATCGGGGCGGGCGGCGGCACAGCGGCGGTCACCTCTTCCATGTCCTGCGGTTCCGGGTCTTCCGGGTCTTCCGGTCTTCCGTGGTCGGTTTCGTCGAAGCGTCGTCCGGCTCGGGGTGCTCACCTTCCGGCGGGGTCAGGGGCCGTCGCTGTCGTCCAGGGTGATGACGACCTTGACGTCATCGGGCTGCGGGACGAACGCCTCGGTGGCCCTGGTGAGCGGCACCCGGCGGCTCAGCAGCCGCTCCAGCCAGGCCGGATCGGCCCGGCCCAGGGCCCGCGCGGCCTGCCGGTAGTGGCGGAGATTGGCGTTGACCGAGCCGACCACGGCATCGTTCTCCAGCACGATCTCCCGGTTGAGGGCGCCGGCGTCCACGGTGAGCCGCCGCCCGGCCGGGGAGACCCCGGTCAGGCAGATCACGCCATAGGGCGCGCTGCCGCGGAGCACGGCGAACACCACCGTCCCGGCGCCGGTGGCCTCGATGACGACCTCCGGGCGGACATCCGCCATCACCCGCTCCGGATCGCCGGTGTGGTACTCGGCGCCCAGGTCGCGGACCAGGCCGGGCTTGGGCCCGCCGGTGACCCGGTCCAGCACATGCGTCCGGAGCCCGCGCTGGGTGGCCAGCAGCGCGGCCAGCAGCCCGATCGGCCCGGCGCCGGTGACCAGCACCCGCGAGGGCTCGAACCAGGACCGGCCGCCGATCCGCTCGACCTGCTCCCACGCCTTGGCGACGACCGTCGTCGGCTCGGTCAGCACCCCGGCCCGGGACAGGGCCGGGGCCAGGCGGACCGCGTAACGGGCATCCAGGCTCCAGCGCTCGCGCGCCCAGCCGTCGAGCTGTCTGATGCCGTGCTCGGTGTAGCGGCCGTTGCGGCACATGTCGAACTCGCCGCGGGCACAGGCGCCGCAGGGCACCGGATCGGGCCGCCGCACCACCCCGGCGACCAGGTCGCCGGGGGCGAAACCGCTGCCCGGCGGGGCCTGTTCGACCCGGCCCAGCGATTCATGGCCGAGCACCAGCCGGTCCCGTCCGGGCGGTGGGCTGCCGTAGGCGCCGGAGGCGATCTCCCGGTCCGTGCCGCAGACCCCGGCCGCCAGCCCGCGCACCAGCAGCCGGTTCTCGCCGGCGGCGTCGTCCGCGGCGGGCGGCTCCCGGTCGGGGATCTCGCGCACGGCGAGGGAGCCCGGCTCCCCGGGACGGACGGTCAGCGCCGGCATGCCCATGCGTGTCCGGTCTCCTTCCGCGCTGCCCGGCCCGTCCGGCGGGGGCCGGGCGGGCCGGGACGGCCGATGGCCCGGACCGGGTATCCCGCGTTCCCGCCCGCCAACCCTGCCCCGTCCGGCCGGTCAGGCGGGCGGGCGCGGACCGGAGGCGGTGGTGGGGGACGTCTCGGCGGGCCGGTGCGGCCGGTGCGGGCCCCCGGCGGCCGGCTGACGCGGCTGGGCGGGCCGCGGCGTCGCCGGGCCCCGGCCGGGCGGAGCCGGGACGACGGTCTCGGCGGCGTCCGCGGCGTCTGCGGCATCCTCGCTTTCCCCCGTCTCCTCCTCCGCGGTCAGGTCGTGGTCGAGATCGTCCGCCGCCTGAGCGGCCCCGGCCTGCTCCTGCTCGTAGCGGGTGCGCAGCAGGGCACCGAGGCTGGACATGCGTCCGGCGCGCTCCGGGTGTTCGGCCGGGGTGGCGGTGACCGCCTCCTGGGCGCTCTCGATGGCCTGGTCGAGGTCGGCGGCGGTGCCGCTGCGCTCCCAGCGGGCGCGCAGCGCGGCGGCGAGGTTGGCCAGGATGGTGGCGCGGCCGGGGTGCCCGGCGGGGGTGGCCGTGACCGCATCCCGGCAGTGGCCGATGGCCTGCTCCAGATCGCGTGCCGCGCCGGTGCGCTCATGGCGGAGCAGCAGCACGGCCCCGAGGTTGGACAGGCGTCCGGCACGGTTGGGGTGCTGGTCGGGCGTCGCGGCCAGGGCCTCGCGGGCGCTGTCCACGGCCTGATGCAGATCGCTCGCCACACCGGTGCGCTCATAGCGGAGCTGGAGGGCGATCCCGAGGTTGGACAGGCGCCCGGCCCGGTTGCGGTGGAGCGGTGGCGTTGCGGCGACGGCCTCCTCGCTGCTGGCGATGGCCCGGTCGAGATCGTCCGCCGCCCCGGTGCGCTGGTATCTGGTGCGCAGCGCGGCCCCGAGGTTGGAAAGACGCCCGGCGCGATTGGGGTGCGCGGAATCCGTGGCGTCCACGATGCGCTGCCACAGCCGCGCCGTATAGCCGACCAGATCCGGGTCGGCGGCCTGCGGCGCCTGCTGGAGAAAGGCGACCGCGGTCTTGAACGCCCGGTCGGCGAGCACCGGCAGCAGCGGCTGCGGAAGGGGATCCTCCTCGAAGAGGAAACAGGGGGTCAGCGACTCGATCGCCGCTTCGAAGTCCTCCTCGTCCTCGTCCTCGGGAAGCGCCTGATAGCGGTACCAGTGGAACCAGCCGAGAATGTTCAGGGAGCCCAGGTCGTCCTCCTGGGCGATTTCGGCGAGCCGCGCTGATTCTCTGAGCGCCTCCGGTTCCAGGACCGCGCTCAGGTTCTGTGTGGACTCCACCATTTCCAGACGGGTTTCCAGTGCCGCGGTGAGCTGATCGCGATCGTCCATGGTGCCCTCCCCGGTTATGGGTTCGGGGCAACGGTAGTACCGCCAGGGCCAATGCGTGGCAGAGCTGATACGGATGGTGACCATCGGGGCAAAAGAGCTGCTCAGGCACGCATGGCGGGGGTGGGCAGGGCCGCACCGGGCGGGGCTGGTGCGCTGCCTGGTGCCCCTGGTGCGGCCCGTCCGATTGACATGCAACCAAGAGGTTGCCTATTTTGGCGGGGAGGGAGTGACCATGGAAACGGAGCCCGATACGGCGTTCGACGCGGTCTTCAGGGCGCTCGCCGACGCCAGCCGCAGACGGCTGCTCGACCGGCTCGACAGCCGCAACGGCCAGAGCCTGCGCGAGCTGTGCGAAGGGCTGGCGATGAGCAGGCAGGCGGTCAGCAAGCACCTGGCGGTACTCCAGGCGGCGCACCTGGTCACTGCCGTCCGGGTGGGCAGGCAGAAGCTGCACTACCTCAACCCCGTTCCCGTCCAAGAGATGGCCGACCGCTGGATCGGCCGGTACGAGCGCCACCGGCTGCCGGTGCTGACCCGCCTCAAGCAGACCCTGGAGGGTTCCGCGATGGACAAGCCCGCATTCGTCTACGTGATCTACATCCGGACCAGCGCCGAGAAGCTGTACCGGGCCCTGACCGAACCGGAGTTCATCGACGCCTACATGGGCGGCACCGGCCCGCGCTCGGACTGGCGGGTCGGCTCCCCGGTGCGGTGGAAATCCGACCCGGCCGGGCAGCACGAGGAACTGGGCCAGCGCGTCCTGGAGGCGGAACCCGGCAGGCGGCTCTCCTACACCTGGCACACCCTCCAGCCCATGCACCGGGACCTCTTCGACTCGGACGAGGAGTTCGCCGAGGCCCGCAGGGAGCGCTCCAGGGTCACCTTCGACATCGAGCCCGCCGAGGTCCCCGAGCTGGGGGTCAAGCTGACCATCACCCATGACGGCTTCGACAGCCCGGACAGCAGGATGCTGCACAGCGTCAGCGGCGGCTGGGTCATGATCCTCTCCGCCCTGAAGACCCTGCTGGAGACCGGCAGGCCGCTGTAGGGGGCGTGCGGTGCGGAGCCCCCGGCGAGCATCTCGGCGGCCGGCCGCGGTCCGCCGGGCTGTGCTAGGCTCGGTGGAGCAGTTGTGGTACCCATGAACCTATGTGCGCCTGACGGAACTGTTTCCTTCGGGCGCATTATTTGTGTTTTCCCGGCATCTCCGGATGGGGCCTCTGCCTACCAGAAGGAGAAAGACATGGCGCAGGGAACCGTGAAGTGGTTCAACTCCGAAAAGGGCTTCGGCTTCATCGAGCAGGACGGCGGCGGGGCCGACGTCTTCGCCCACTACTCGAACATCGCGACCCAGGGCTTCCGTGAGCTCCAGGAGGGCCAGCGGGTGACCTTCGACGTCACGCAGGGCCAGAAGGGCCCGCAGGCGGAGAACATCGTCCCCGCCTGATCGCCGGACACCTTCACGCACCCACCCGGGGCCCGCACCATCATGGTGCGGGCCCCGGTGTGCGTGGTGTGCGGGGCCGGGTGATCAATCCTTCATGAGCGGGTGAGGGTGCCGGGAGGCCCGGCCAGGGCGGGCAGCTCCTCGTGGAAGGCGCGGGCCTCGGGCAGGTCCGGGTAGCGCAGGAGCAGGGTGCGCCCCAGCAGGCGGGCGCGGTCCTTGACGGACTGCACCACACGGTCGCCGGTCAGGGCCTGGCGTGCCGTGCTGATGGCCCCTTCCGGTTCGCCCAGCGCGGCGTGGGCGGTGGCCAGGTCGAGCCGGGCTATCGCCAGCCGGGTGGGGGCGTGGCCGGGCCCGGCGGCGGGCGCATAGTGACGGATGGCCTCTTCGGCCGCCGCCCGGGCGCGTTCATGGTTCCCCAGCCGGCCGTGCGACGTCGCGTCGTAGGAGACGATCCGCATCGCATCGACCGCGAACAGTCCGGTACCGCGCAGGGGAATGTGTTCCCGGAACGCGTGGGCTCGGACGGCGGCCTCCGCGAAGCCGCTCCGGTTGCCGATGACGGCCTGGGCGCGGGCGAGCTGCGCGGTCAGGCGGATGGCGGCGTTGCTCCCGGCGGGGGCGACGGCGAGCCCCCGGGTGGCGGCGGTCAGCGCGTCCAGGGGCCGCTCGGCGTAGAGGGCGTCGGTGCAGACGACATCCTGCGACCAGGCGGACACCTCGGGCGACCCGGCCTGTTCGCCGTGGTGCCAGGCGTCGGCGCCGAGCGTGGGCACCAGCGCGGTCCGCCCCAGGTCATGGGCGAGCCAGGCCAGAATCACCGACAGCATGCCGGCCAGGTGGGCGAGTTCTCGGCCCTGCCGCAGGGTGTGGCGCCGCTGGAGCAGGCTGTCGGCGTGCAGGCGGTGCCCGGCGGCGACCGGCCACAGGGCCTGGGGAGGGTGGGCGGAGTAGGTGGCCCCCAGGCGGTGGACGGCCAGCTCCAGATCGTCGATCTCGGCCGGGGCGATATCGGTGGCGGTCACCCGGCTGCTGAAGGCCCGTACGGTCTCCGGGACCAGCGGAGACAGTGCCGCCGAGGTTCCCAGTGCGGCCAGAGCGCTGCGGCGGTTCGTACGATCACCCATTTCCTCGGATGCGGGGGCGGGATGGTCTCCGTCCGTTCCGCGCTCGCGTTGAGGGGGGAGACGAAGCCGAGTTCCCCCACCGCCCGGCCGAAATACTCCTCCAGGACAATACGGCTGTCCTTTCTCGGCCACACCGTCTGGCCGCTTTCCCAGCGCCTGAGCTGGCGCAGCGTCAGATCGTAGGACCTGCGCAGCCGGCCCTCCCGGTGCAGCCGTCTGCCGACGGCGATGAGCTCCTCGACCAGTTTCTCCTGGGCCAACTCCGCCCGGGCCGCCCGGAAGGCTTCGTTCCCCCGTCCCTGACCAGCCATCGACCTCGCCAACGTTCTGTCACTGTCTCCGGGCGCAGCGTATCCGCCCGGGGTCATGTGGTGCGGGCTGCGGAATGTCCGGCGGACATTGCGAATGTCCTCCCCGATGTCCTGGCTCGTCCCATGCGGTGGCTACTTCACTCTTCCCTCATGACAACCCTCGTTACGCACGGTGCCGCCGGGACTGTCCCGACCGCACGGACAAGGACGGGTGAGGCGTGAGGCACAGGGACGGTGCGGACCGGAACGGCGCGGCTGCGGAGTCGTGGGCGGCGTATGCCGGGGTGTTCACGACGGATGGGATGGCGGTGGCCGGGCGTTCGGCGCGGGACTATCTGCGGGATCTGTTCGAGCTGCTGGGCATCCCGGAGGGGGCCGTGCGGCTGGGCGGGGAGAACGGGCGGCTGGTGGTGGTGATCGGGCCGCTGGCCGTGGAGCACGCCGGGAAGCTGGCCCGGACCCTGATGTCCGGGGTGCTGGCCGACCGGCTGACGGTGGACCGCGAGGTGCCGCTGTGGAGCCGTCGGCATGGTGGCGTCGGCGTGGTCACCGGGGCGGACGGCCACCGGGTGACGCTGCGCTGCCTGGCCACCGGCGAGCGCTGGGAGACCATGCCCAGCGAGCTGCGGATCGCCACGCTGACCGAGATCACGGGCGCGCGGGGCGGCGGCCGGGAGCATGGCGAAACCGACCGGTGAACGCCGGGAGCCGTGCCCGCACACCGGTGAACTGGCGGAGCATGACGGCGCCTTGGTCTGCGCCGACTGCCGAGCGCTGATCTACGCCCCACCGGCTGCCCGCCGTGTGGTGGGGCGGCCGTGGAAGACGGCAGGGGGCATCACGCAGTGAAGGCCGGGGTCACTCTTCCCATCGGGGCGACCCGTGTGACCGTAGTCCGCGGATCGAGCCGTCGGTCCGCCCGGGCCAGACCGTTGACATCCGGCCGCCGGAACTGGTGGGAGCCGTGGTCTTCCTGATCGAGCGCAACTGATCCCGGCACACCGCGCGGGCGCCCGGACGGATCTTTCGTCCGGGTGCCCGTCCCCGCGGGGCGGGGTTTCAGGAATCGGCGGCCCGGCCGTCGAGGTGGCGCCGGACGAAGTCGTGGGCGGCGTCCCCGATGCGGGGGCCGAGCTCCCAGCCGGCCTCCACCGCGGCGCGGAAGTGCACCCCGCCCCACAGCCGGCTCATCCCGCAGTCCCGGCTGATCCCGCTCCAGGTGTCCCAGCGCAGTTCCAGCTCGCGGGCCGGGACGACGCCCGGCTCCACCAGGGAGCCGCCGGGGGCCACGGTGTAGCCGAAGCCCAGTGCGTCGGAGCCGAGGAAGAGCCGGGCGGCACGGGACTGGGCGGCGCACAGGGTGGCCGAGGCCGAGGGGTACTCCGGGTGGTCCGCCACCTTCAGATAGCCCGTCCACTCGCTGCCGGGCATATCGGTGACGGTGCCCTCGCCCGGGCCGCCCCAGGCGGTCACCGGACGGTCGCCGTACAGATGGCGCACCGCGGTGAACGGACGCACCGCGTCGTAGCGGCGCTTCTCCTGCCACACCACGATCCCGGCGTCGAACACGGCGGTGGAGGCGCACATGCACAGATGGACCCAGCCGTCGAGATCCAGTCCGTGGTTCTCGGCGGCGGCGAAGACGGGCCGGCCGATGCCGAGGAACTTGTTGTCGAAGACCTCGGCCATCAGCTTCTGCTCGTCGGTGAGCGCCGCGGAGAGCGCCAGCACCTCCTCCGTCTGGCGCCGGTAGGGCCCGGCCCTGCGGTGGTCGCTGTCCCGCGGGGGCGGGACCCGGTACTGCCCGGGGTCGCCGATGGCATAGGGCCGCGTCACGCCCCACTGCACCACGGCGAACTGCTGGACGAGGAACGCGCCCAGATCCGCCGGGCCGTCGCCCAGCCGGCGCAGATGCGGACCGAGGGCCGGCTGCCAGCGGGACGGGTCGCTGATCTCATAGGCCGTGTTGACCGGCCGGTATCCCAGGTAGTCGGCATAGGGCATCGGGTGGTAGCGGCGTCCGCCCTCGTCGCCGGTCTGGTTCATGCCGTCCCGCAGCCGGGCCTCGAGCACGCCCCGGCCGGCCAGATTGCCGATCCCGGCCGGGGTCTCGGTGTTCTCCTGGCCGTCGTCCGGGTCCAGCCCCAGGGCCGTCAGCACCTGGCGCACGGCGGTCCCGGCCTCCGGCAGCAGGGCGGTGTAGAGGCGGTGGGCGGCGTAGAGAATCGCGATGTTCCGTTCGCGGTTGGTGGCCCGCTCCGCTGCCGGGCGGCGGCCCAGCCGGGAGTACACGCCGACCGCCGTGGGGTGGTACGGCGCGATGGCGTCGAACCAGGCGGTCTGCACCAGGTGGGTCAGGCGGACCACGATGGGCGCGTCCATGGGGGCCGCTCCCGGGTGCCGGATGCCCGCGTCCCGGGTGGCGAACAGATCGCGCACCGCGTTTCCGTGGTCGAGGTCGAAGTCCTCCGGAAGCTCGGCGGTGCGGATCTCCCCGGCCGTCCCGGTCCCGGTGCCTTCGGGCATGGTCATGGGCTGCTCCCCTCCCCTTCTTGTCATGTACTGATCGCATGTCATGACAGCATGTCCGGCGGGGATTTGGGGGTAATTTTCACCTTTGGAATAGGTGTTCCCGCGCCGCGCGGCCGGGTGGTCGGTGGGGTGTCCCGGGGCATTGACGGAGCCATGTCACATTGATACGTTTCAAAACACCGTGGAAAGCGCTTCCTCGGATGTGTGACGCACCACCGCACGTTTTCCCTCTGCCCTTCTACGAAGACAAGGACGACTCCGTCATGACCTCACCACCGCGTGGACGACGCGGCTGGGTGTTCGGCGGGCGCGGCTGGGCCGCTGTCGCGCTGGCGGCCGTCGCGGGCCTGCTGCTCAGCCTTCTGACCGCCACCACCAGCCAGGCCCAGCCCGCCACCGGCACCTGGTACTACCTGGAGAACCGGCACTCCGGGAAGGTGCTGGACGTCTCCGACCGCAGCCAGGACAACGGCGCCGGGCTCATCCAGTACGCCAACAACGGCGGCACCCACCAGCAGTTCCGCTTCCTGGACTCCGGGGACGGCTACTACCGCATCCAGGCCCGGCACTCGAACAAGGTGCTGGATGTGTACGAGTGGAACGCCGACAACGGCGCCCAGATCGTGCAGTGGGACGATCTGAACGGCACCAACCAGCAGTTCCGGGCCGTCGATGCCGGTGACGGCTACTACCGCTTCGTCAACCGCTTCAGCGGCAAGGCGCTCGATGTGTGGGAGTGGTCCACCGCCGACGGCGGCCGGATCTCCCAGTACGACGA
>NZ_FOLM01000039.1 GCF_900112355.1 Streptomyces aidingensis | reverse complement strand
TGGATGCCGAGTTCGTTGAGTTGTGCGGCGCGCTGCGGGGTGAGCGTCCCCCGCCTGCTCTTGACGTTGGAGATCCACACACCGAGTTTCACGGGCATCAGGTCCTGGTCCTGTTTCCCGCCGCCGGCCGCGCCCCTGGCCTCGGTGGTCGGGTCGGCGGGGGCGTGCTCGATGTGCCCGCGGGGGACGGTCAGATGCCCTTCCCGGGCGAGGTAGCGCCTGGCGGCTTCCAGGCCGCGTTGCCAGGCGAGTTCGCGGGCGCTGGGCCGACTGGGCTGCCCGGCCTGGGGGCGGCCTGCAGAGGGCCGGGCAGGCGGTGTTACGCCCAGCGCGGCCAGGCGCCGGCGCTGCTCGGCGTTCAGGGCCTGCCAGGTCTCGGGTTCGGTCTGCCGGGCGAGCCACCGCCCGACGTCCTCGCCGCCCACGGTGACGCCGGGGAGGAGGTCGGCGAGTTCGGCGCCGCCGTCGAGGCAGGTCTGGACCTTGACGTACATCCGCTGCCATTCGACGGTCCAGCCCAGGGCGCCTGGGTTCCATTCGGGGTCGATGGCGGCCAGGTCGGCCGCGCGCTGCGCGGCGCGCTGGGGGTCCTTGCCCAGCCCGCCGGGGCGGCGGCAGTTGGTGAGGAACTGCCCCACCGCGCGCCCGAGGACGGCGGCTGTCTGCGGGGCGGCCAGGGTGCCGTTTTCGGCGTACCAGGCGCGGCAGGCGGTGAGGTTCTCCTCCCACGCCAGATCCGGCGCGGACCACACCATCCCTAGCTCGTCCAGCCACCCGATCCGCTTGTCATCGAGGCGGCCGGCGGCGTACTCCGCCCGCTGCTCGGCGATCCACCGCCCCAGCGGTGCGCCGGTGCCCGGCTCCCGGTAAGACAGCGGCACCCGCAGGCCTCCGTGCTCGGCGTGGTAGCGCACTGCCGCCGCGTAGCCGCGGGCCCAGGAAGCCCGCTCGGGCTCGATCACCTGCATCTTCACGAATCTGCGGATCGTGGCCGGGTCGCGCTTGGTGGAGAACCGCAGCAGCAGCCTGCCCTCGTCTTCCTCGTCATTTTCCGGTGGAGAACCGATCGGCCGCGAGGGCTCAACCGGCCCCGTCCGCTCTTGCGGGATAGCGAGCATCTCGACCATTTTGGAATCGTGCGCCCGCAAAGCGTTCAGAACATTCACCAAAGGCCGATAAGACCCGGAGGCGTACATCTCTTCCGGCTTTTCACCGGGCGCGAGGAAGACCGGCACAAGCAGCGTCGCCAGTTTGCCCTCCTTCGGCTTCTGCCGCAAGGCCCGCCCGATGGCCTGGACGATCTCCACCACCGAACTCTTCGGATCCACGATGGCAACACTGTCCACCGCCCGGATATCAACTCCTTCTGAGAGGACTTTGCAATTCGCGAGCACGGCGCGGTGTACCGGGATTCCCCGGTGGTCGATTCCCTCGGCGAACTGGCGGAAGATCTCCCGCCGGTAGTCCGCCTCATGCTCGCCGCACAGCCACTGCGACCACACCCGGTCGGCGGCCGGGTGCCGGCCGGGAGTCTCGGCGTGGAGCTTGCCCGCCACCCCGGGCAGACCCGCCGCCCAGGCCTCGGCCTCCATCGTGCGGTGATGGAACGTGATCATGGTCTTCAGGTCATGCTCGGCCATGGCCTCCAGTACGGCGGTCTGCACCGCCGCCATGCGCTTGCCGCGCACCTCCTCGCTGTTCTTGTCCTCCCCGCGAAGCTGCGCCTCGGTCAGTTCATGGTCCCGGATTTCCAGCACCACGATCTGAAAACGCGCAAGGAGCTCCCGCCGGATCGCCTCGGCCAACGGCAATTCGTAGCAGATGGGCCCGTAGATTTTCGGATCTGCCATGGAAGCGGCCATTTCCTCCTTCAGCGCAGGCCGCATTCCCTCCCGCACCTCCCAGCTCGGGGGCCGCTCCTGCCAGATCCGGGGAGTCGCCGTCAGATACAGCCGCCGGCGGGCCGGGATCGCCTCCTGGTCATGGACCGCCGCCCACGCCTTCCCCCAGCTGCCAGAGGTTCTGTGCGCCTCATCCACACACACCAGGTCCCACATGGCCAAGCGCTCCAGCCCGTACCCAGGTCCCGCGTGTGCCTCCTCCAGCACCCCAAGGGAGGAGTAGGTGGCGAAGACGGTCAGCCGCTGTTCCTTCGCCGCCCACAGCGCCAGCTGCTGCGCGCTGGTGGTGGTGCGCACCTCCGCCGTCCACAGCGCCGGGTCGTTGTCCAGCGAGCAGACCGCGAACGCGGTGCCGTGCCGGCCCTCGGCACGCCACTCCCGCACGGTCTGCGCCAGCAGATCCAGCGTCGGCACCAGGACCAGGACCCGCCCGTACATCGCGAGCCGCGCAGCAGCACCGATGGCCATCAGCGTCTTGCCCGTCCCGCACGCGGAGACCACCGTCGCCCGCAGACCCTTCCTCGGGAACCGCTTCCCCGGCGCAGGCTCCAGCGCCCGCACCGCCGCCTCCACCGCCTCCGTCTGATGCGGCAGCAACGGCCGCGGCCCCGCCCGCAGCGCCGTCGGCACCTCCACCATCCCCTTCTCCATGAGCCCACCCATCTCGTCTCGATGATGACCGCCCGCACCCGCTCACGGCGCGATGCCATCATTTCCGTCCCGGCGACCCTGTCCGGTCACCTTCCGGGCTCCGGCCACACCACCGGATCAGCCCGTCCGGGAATGGCACTATTCTCGTAACGATACATGAAGCTAGCGAATGATGCATATCCCTGCTTCAACTTCACGCAGGACGGCATGCCCTGATACGGTGACACCACCACAGGGCGAGACAAGCAGCCAACCCGCGCGAGACAGACACCTGTTATTGGGGTGGGTTTCTCTTCCCGGCGCCCGGTATCCGGCCGCCGCTCCCGCACCGACCGGACCACAGGGCCGGCCGTGCCCGCACCTGCCCCGTCCGGGGTGGTGACCGCGTTTCCGTAACTTCACATGGCCCACCAAACGATGCATCACCCCCGTTGCCCCTGGCTGCTGCTGGCGGTTTTTCGGGCGGAGCGAAGCGGAGCCCGGGGCCGGTAAGCGAAGCGTCCGGCCCCCTCCATCCGGATTGGAGCGAAGCGGAAATCCGGTGCCCGGCGCAACGCGCCGGGCCGCCCGCGAAGCGGGCGGTTCTTTGGGGCCGCGCAGCGGCCCCAAACCCGCTCCGCGGG
>NZ_FOLM01000022.1:56815-86479 GCF_900112355.1 Streptomyces aidingensis | reverse complement strand
GCGAGGCTGCGGGCGTGCACCACGCCGAGCAGGGCGCGTTCGCGGGGTGTGGCCCGGGTGTAGCGGCGTTGTTCCAGCGAGGCGTCGGCCAGGGCGAGCGCGTGCTGGGGGTGGCCGAGGTCCACGGCCTGGTGGGCCATGGCGCGCAGGATGTGTCCGGCCAGGGGGGCGTCGTCGGCTTCGGCGGCCAGGTGCAGGCTGAGGGTGAAGTAGCGCTGGGCCAGGCCGTGCTCGCCGGCGTCGAAGGACATCCAGCCGCACAGGTAGACCAGTTCGGAGGCGGTGGAGAACATCTCGCGCCGCACCTGCTCGCCGGGGAAGCGGCGGCCGAGGTGGGCGACGATGTCGGTGCGCAGGTAGGCCACCAGGGCGGCGCGGCCGTCGCCGCCGCCGCGGCGCTGGTCGCGGCGGGAGAAGAAGGCCATCATCTCGCGGGCGCCGGCCACATCGGCGGCGGTGGTGTGCCCGCCGCAGACGGGGCGACGGGACGGGCGGGCCTGTGCTGCCGGCCCTTCGCCGGTGGCCAGGGCGAGTCCTGCGAGCGAGTAGGCGGCGCCGGTGAGCATCTGGCGACGCTGCCTGTCCAACTCCATGCTCCCCAACTCTGCCAGCGCCATCACCGGGTCGGTGTCCTGGGGGAGGTCTTCCCCGTCGGCGTCCAGTCCGATCTCGTGCGCGGTGACGATGCGTCCCAGCCCGCGCGAGAACGTCTCGCACAAGATATGCGGCGCCCGGCCGCTGGGGCGCGATCCGCGCAGCCACTGGTTGACGTGCGAGCGGGTCACCGCCCGCAGCTCGTCCGCGCCGTTCTCGGCGGCCACCCGGCGGAAACGGGCGGCCAGCTGCTCCTGGGACCAGCCCAGTTCGCGCAGCAGGCTCTCCATCCGGCTGTTGCGTGCACGCGCCATGCATCGCCCCAAATGATCTTTACCAACGTTACCCGTGATGGCTCCCCGCCGGGGATACCCACGCACCGTGCATCACGGTTTGCTCAACGTACCGGCACCGGATGCTGCCGGTACCCGGACCGGCGAACGCCGTCGCTTTTCCCTCGTGTTGTTCCCCTGCCTGGTAAGGATGGCGATGTTCGACCCGTATGTCACGGCCGAGGTGTTCCTCGCCGGCGGCCTGGCCGTCACCTCGGCGCTGCTCTGGGCCCAGTGGCAGGCCCGGCACGCCGCGCAGGCCGAGACCCGGCGAGCCCGCCGGCAGGCGGAGCAGGCCAGAGCCTCACGCGAGAAGCAGCTGACGGATCTGCGCGAGCTGGCGCAGCGGAACGTGGATTACTGGAACGCCGCCCAGCAGGAGACCCGGCATCTGGTGGCCAGGCGTCTGCCGTCGGTCATCGAGGCTGTGGTGCGCGGCCGGCCGCAGGCGGAGGTGTCCGGGCTGGAACATCCCCTGCTGGCCGGTACGGCGTTCGAGGACTGCTTCGCGGCCGTGGAGGACCTGGTGCGGCAGGCGGCAGCTTCGGTCCGGGAAGAGGTGGGCCAGGCGGCGCGGGCCGGCGTGCGGGGCATGGCCGATGAAGCGCAGTCCTTCCTGGCCCGGCTTCAGATGGAGATCGATCGGGAGCTGGATCAGTATCCCGAGGACAGCGCCCATCATCAGGGCCTGGCCGTGATCGATCACTTCACCACCCGGGCCCTGCACACGCTCCAGCGGTTGCGGGTGCTGGCCGGGTCGTGGCCGGGGCTGCGGCGCGAGAACAGCCCACTGCGGGAGATCGTCGAGAGCGCTCGCGGCCGGATCGGCCCCTACGGCCGGGTCCACTACACCTACCTGCCGCAGACCGGTGAGCAGCACGTGGAGGGCCGGGTGGTGGAGCCGGTCACCCTGGCCCTGGCCGAGCTGCTGGACAACGCCACCAGCTACTCCGGCGAGCAGGTGGATGTCTACCTGCGACAGGTCCCGGCCGGGGTGGGCGTGGTGGTCGAGGACAGCGGTGTGGGCATGAACGCCTTCCAGCGGGCGCAGGCCGAGCAGTTACTGCAGCAGCGCACCGTGATGGATGTCGCCACGCTGGCCGACGAACGCAAACTCGGCTTCGCCGTCATCGGCCGCATGGCCGCCGACTACGGCTTCCGCGTGGATGTGAGCGCTCCTTCGGCGACCGGAGGGGTCAAGGCGGTGCTCCTGCTCCCCGCTGCGCTGCTGGCCCCGCCGCCCGCACCGCGGCCGATGCCGGTCACGCAGCCCGCCCCGGCACCGCTGCCGGAGCAGGACGCGCCGGACTCCGCATCGACGAGAACCTCCATGGGGCTTCCCAGACGCCACCGCCGCGGCGTGCGGCAGCAGGCACCGGTGGGGGTGACGCAGGAGCCGACGGCCGATACCGCCGATCTGACGGCTCTGACGGCCGGCCTGGAGCAGATGCGCGAGGCACTGCGGCAGGGATACCGGCAGACCACTTCGGAAGGAGACCACAGCGATGACTGAACTGCGCCGGCCCACCGCCGACACCACCGACATGACCTGGGCGCTGGACCAGCTCGGCGAGGAACGCGAGGTGGTACATGCCCTGCTGTTCACCTCCGACGGGATGGTCCTGGCCGCCTCCAAAGGGCTGGAGCGGGCCGATGCCGAACGGACCGCCGCGGCCTTCTCCGGCATCAAGGCGCTGCAGGCGGACCTGGCCGGATTCTGCGGCGTGCAGAACACCGCCCTGCCCCTGCGCCACCTGGTCACCGATCTCAAGGACCACACCGTGCTGCTGTTCGCCGCCGGGCAGCACACCGGGCTGGCGGTCTCCGTGCGGGGCGACTCCACCAGCCGGCAGACCGGAGTCGCCATCACCTCCGCGTTGAAGATGATCGCCGCCCTGCGGCCGGCGCTGGAGGCCCACGAGCGGAAGGGGTCGGCCACCGCGCAGCCGGGCTCGCCAACCGGCGCGGCGGACACTCCGGCATGACCGCCCCACGGCGCCGCGCCGCAGGAATGGTGCGCTCCTACACCGCCACCGGCGGGCGGGTCGTCCCCACACGCCGGAGCCTGGACGGGGCCACGCTGCTGAAGGCCGACGCGACCGTGGCCCTCGCGGGTCTTCCGGCCCAGGCCCGGCGGGTGATGGAGCTGTGCCGGCCCGGGGTGCTGTCGGTGGCCGAGGTCGCCTTCCACCTGCGCATGCCCGGGGCCGTGACCCGCGTGATCGTCTCCTCCCTGGTGGACAGCGGGCACCTGACCGCCGTCGCACCCTTCGTTCCCGCTGCCCAGCAGCACGACCGCGACTTCCTGAAAAGGGTTCTGCGTGGCCTCCAACGGATGTGACCGCTACGTACCGGACGCCGCCCGGTCGGTGAAGATCCTCATCCTCGGCCCGTTCGCCGTGGGCAAGACCACCTACGTCGGCACCGTGTCGGAGATCCGGCCGATGCACACCGAGGAACGCATGACACAGGCCGGTCAGCTCATCGACGACCTGCACGGCCTGGAGGAGAAGACCACCACCACCGTCGCGATGGACTTCGGCCGCCTCACCCTGGCCGAGGACATCGTGCTCTACCTCTTCGGCGCACCCGGCCAGCCCCGCTTCCGCGGCATGGTCCAGGCCCTGACGGCAGGGGCGCTGGGCGGGCTCGTCCTGGCCGACACCCGCCGACTGCAGGACAGCTTCGACGCCATCGACCTGCTCGAACAGGCCGCCCTGCCCTACACCGTCGCCGTGAACGCCTTCGACGGAGCCCCGGAGTACCCCGAGGCCGAACTTCGCGAGTCGATGTCCCTGGATCCCCGTACGCCTCTGGTGCTGCTGGACGCCCGCCGGCGCAACTCCGCCATGTCCGGCCTGATCACCCTGGTCAGCGCCATCCTCGCCCGTCCCCACCTGGAGCCCGCACCATGACCCAGCCCACCGCCGCGGTGCCGCGGCTGTACGGTCCGGACTTCGCGCTGCGGCCCGAGGACGCCTACCAGGTCCTTCGCGCCGCCGGCCCTGTCGCCTGGGCCGAGATCGCCCCCGGCGTCACGGCGCTGGTCGTCACCAGCCACCGCGCCGCGATCACTCTGCTCCACGACACCGCGACCTACAGCAAGGACTCCCGCTCCTGGGCCGCGCTGAACAACGGCCTCGTCCCGCCCGACAGCCCGGTGCTGGCACTGATGGCCTTCCGCCCCAGCCTGCTGTACGCCGACGGCGAGGCCCACCGGCGACTGCGCGAGGCGATGGACCACTGCCTGGCCCGCATCAGCCTGCACGCCCTGCGCCGCACCACACAGACCCACGCCACCACCCTGATCGAACGGATCGCGCCCGCCGGGCAGGCCGAGCTGATGGCCGACTACGCCGACACCCTGCCCCTTCTGGTCTTCGCCGACCTCCTGGGCTGCCCCGCCGAGTTCTCGGCCCGGATGGTCACCGCCTGCCAGGGCATGATCAACGCCGGTGCCACCGCCGCGCAGGCTGCCGCCGACCTCGCGCAGTGCCTGGCCGAACTCATCGCCCTGCGGCACCGCTCCCCCGGGCGGGATGTCACCACCTGGATGCTGGACCACTCGCACCGGCTGAGCGACGAGGAAGTGCTGCACCAGCTGGTCGTCCTGGTCGGCGCCGGCACCATCCCCACCGCCGCCTGGCTCGCCTCCGGCCTTCGCCTGCTGCTCACCGACCCCGCCTACGCCGGTGATCTGGCGGGCGGAGCCGTCACCGTGCGCCGGGCGATGGAGCAAGTGCTGTGGACGCACTCCCCCATGGCCAACTTCAGCGCCCACTACGCCCGCCACGCCACCCACCTGCACGGGGTTCCCGTCCCGCCCGGCGTACCGGTCCTGATCAGCCACGCCGCCACCGGCACCGGCACCGCACTGCCCGAGACGGGCTACGACAACCGCGCCCACCTGGCCTGGTCCGCCGGACCGCACCGCTGCCCGGCCGACAGCCACGCCGCCGTCATCGCCCAGACCGGCATCGAAACCGTCCTGGACCAGCTGTGGGACCTGGAGCCGACCGCCGCAGCCGTGCCCAACCGGCCCGGCCCCTTCCACCAGTGCCCCGCCGCCATGCCCGTCCGCTTCCGCCCCCGCCCCGAGAAACCCACCGCTCCCGCCGCAACCACCGGAGGACCCGCGTGAACCACAGCCCCCTCACCCTGGACACCACCGGCCGCCACCTCTACCCCCAGACCGACCAGTTGCGCGCAGCGGGCCCCGCCGTCCGCGTGAACCTGCCCGACGGCGTGACCGCCTGGTCCGTCACCCACGGCGACATCATCCGGAAGCTTCTGACCCACCCGCACATCTCGAAGAACCCGCGCACCAGCTGGCCCGGCTACCGCCCCGGCGCCATACCGTGGCTGGCCGCCTGGGTGGATGTGCAGTCCATGTTCACCAGCGACGCGGCCGACCACCAACGGCTGCGCGGCCTGGTGGCCCGCGCCTTCACCCCGCGCCGGGTCCAGGAACTCGCCCCGGCCATCGACGCCATCGTCACCGACCTCGTCGACACCCTGCACCACACCACCGGCCCGGGACAGTCCGTAGACCTGCGCGCCGCCTTCGCCTACCCCATCCCGACCCGCGTGATCTGCGACCTGTTCGGCGTGCCGGCGGACCAGCGTGCGGACATGCTCCGCGTCATCGACGCCGTCCTGGACACCACCGCCACCCCGGAACAGGCCGCGAACACCCGCACCGCCATGTACCAGGCCATGCACACCCTCATCGCCACCAAGCGCGCCCGCCCGGGCCAGGACATGACCAGCGATCTGCTGGCCGCACGCGAAGACGGCGACCGCCTCAGCGAGGAGGAGCTGGTCAGCACCCTCATCCTCATGATCGGAGCCGGATCGGAAACGGCGGTCTCCCTGATCGGGCACGCCATCACCGAATTACTGGCCCACCCCGGCCAGCTCCACACCGTCCTGGCCGACCCCGCCCGCTGGGACGACGTCATCGAGGAAACCCTGCGGCTGCACCCGCCGATCATGCACCTGCCGATGCGCTACGCCACCGGTGACATCGATCTGGGCGAAGGAGTGACCCTGCACCCGGGCGACCTCATCCTCATCGGCTTCGGCGCCCACGGCCGCGACCCCCAGCTCCATCACCACCCCGAGGCATTCGACATCGACCGCACCGACAAGGATCACCTCGCCTTCGGCCACGGCATCCACTACTGCCTCGGCGCCCCACTGGCCCGGCTCGAAGCCCGACGCGCCCTGCCGGCACTCTTCACCCGCTTCCCCCGCCTGCGCCTGGCCGTCACCCCCACCGAACTCCAACCCCAGCCGTCGTTCATCGGCAACGACCACCGCACCCTGCCGGCCATCCCCGTACCAGCCTGAGCACCCGCCCCAAGCCATCTCGGCTGCACGGCCCACACCAGTGAGGCACCAGGTCCTCGGCCTTTTCGCCATCTGGTCCTGACGACGTCCCGTGCCCGGTCCTCCCCGGCCAGGCACGGGCGCCGCGGCGGCGCAACGCCGATCCCCCCGCCCGGCAGGCGCCGCCCCCCGGTGGCCTCGTCCCCTCCCGATTCCTCCGGCTGCGAGGGGACGGGGCCACCACTTCCCAAACCCATGCCCTCCCGCCGAATGCGAGTCCTACCGTGCCCAGTCTCCCGACCCCACCACGCTCGGCCCCTTCCCGGCCGCCCCGGCCCGCCGTCACCCACCCGGCAATGGCCTGGAGCACGGTGTGCGCCGGGACGGGTTACGACGCGGTCGTGATGCCCGAATTGATGGCCCGGCAGGTGCTGCCGCTTCTGGTGCACCGCCGGTCCCGCGTGCGGCTGGGCTGGATCGGCGTAACGCCCCGGTTGTGGTGGTGGCCGGTGCCGCCGGGCTCGGACGAGGGCCTGGCCTGGCCGCAGGACTGCTATCTGCCGGCCGGGACCGTGCTGCCCTTGTCGATCAGTGGCCACTCCGTGCCGCCCTTCGTCTGGCTGCGCCGGGACGAGCGGGAGCCCTTCACGCACCCAGTGGTGCTGTCCGCCGTACTCAGCCACGTAGCACGCACCGCCCCGGCCGCCTCGGGGAGGGCGCGGTGAACAACGCCTTCTCCAACAGCATGGCCGGTACCGTGGTCCAGGCCCACGCCGTCCATGGTGGCCTCCACCTGCACCAGCAGGGCACTGCGGTCTTTCCCTCACCGCGGCAACTTCCCCCGGTACGTGGGCGACTGATGGGGCGCGAGGACCGGCTGGCCGCGCTGGACCACATCCGAGCCGCCGAGGACCAGGGCACGCCGATCGCGGTGATCACCGGCATCGGAGGCGTGGGGAAGACCACGCTGTCCGCCCACTGGTTGGCCCGACTGGCCGAGCACTACCCCGATGGGCAGCTCTATGCCGACGTGGGGGCGGCCGGGGACAAGGATGTGGCCTCACCGGCGGTGGTGCTGCGTGGTTGGTTGCACGCCTTGGGCTATGGCCCCGCTCTGCCCGGTGGCGTGCAGGAGCTGGCCGGGCTGTGGCGCTCGGCCACCGCAACCCGGGAATTCGCACTCCTCATCGACGGCGCAACCTCGGCCGCGCAGGTGCGCCCGCTGCTGCCCGGCGGCACCGGCAGCCTGGTGGTGGTCACCGGCCGCTGGCAGCTGAGCGAGCTGGCCACAGCGGGAGCACGGATGTGCCGACTGCCGCCGCTGTCGCCCACCGCCGCGGTGCAACTGCTGGCCGACAGCGCCGGAGAAGGCCGCCTGGATCCGGACACGGCCGAGGCCCGGCGCATCGCCGTCGCCTGCGCGGGGGTGCCCCTGGCACTGGTGATGGCCGGCGCGGTGCTGGCCGCCGATCCGCACCGCCGCCCCGCGGACCTTGCCGCCGCGCTGGAGCGCAAACCCCACACCACCTTGTCCACCCACACCGCCGAAGGAATCTTCGCCGTGACCGCCGCCGCCCAGGAAATCTACGAATCACTACCGCAGCACACCCGCCGGGTGTACCGGCTCTGTGCGCTGCTGCCCACCACCGACCTCGACCCCGACACCGTCGCCGCAGCGGCGAACCTGCCCCGGGCGGAGGCCGAGCACGCGCTCGGCCTGCTCACCGGCGCCCACCTGCTGGACAGCCGCGCACCGCAGGAGGGCCGGCCGGACAGCTACACCTGGGCCACGCAACTGGTGCACCGGCACGCCCAGCAGTGCGCGCAGGAGGAGGACACCGCCGAGGAACGGCAGGTGGCCACCCGGCGGGCATGCGAGTGGTTCCTGGCCACCGCCAGCGCCGCGCAGAAACTGCTCACCCCCGTCCAGGCCACCATGGAGCGCACCTACCGCCACCCGCTGCCCGAACCGCCGGCCTTCCCCGACCAAGCGGCGGCCCTGGCCTGGCTGGTGGCCCACCAGCACAACCTGCTGCCGGTCATCCGCCACACCCGCGACGCCCAGTGGCACAACCTGACCTGGCAGCTCGTGGATGCCCTGTGGCCACTGTTCCTGCGCATCCAGCCCTATGAGGAGTGGATCGCTGCCCACCGCCTGGGACTGGACGCGGCCCGGGCCGCCGAGCACCCGGCAGCCGAGCGGCGGATGCTCACCTCCGGCGCCATCGGCCTGGCCGCCGCCGGCCACAACGACGAGGCGATCCGCTGGTACCAGCAGACCCTGGAGAAAGCCATCGCTGCCGGGCACGTACACGACCGGGGGCAGTCCCTGCTGGGCATCGGCGGCTGCCACACCAACATGGGACGACCGCAGAAGGCCGAGCCGTTCCTGCGCGAAGCCATCGCCGTGTGGGACAGCTCGGGCTACCGCCGCGGCGTGGGACTTGCCCTGATCACCCTCGGCGAAGGCGCCCTGCACACCGGACAGCTCAACACAGCCATCGACCACCTCACCGCGGCACACGCGATCCTGGTCGAGCACGGCGACGGCTACGACGCAGACCGGGTCGCGGCATGGCTCGGCTATGCCCGCGCCCTGTCCGGCGATCACGAGGCCGGACGGCTGCTACTGGAGCAGGCGCTGTTCGCGTTCCGTGCGGCCGGATCGGCACGCTGGCAGGCCCACACCCTGGAATGGCTCGGCCACATCTCCGCCCTGACCGGCGACAACGACACCGCCCGGCATCGATGGCAGCAGGCGGCCGACCTGTTCGACACCGTCCGCCCGGCCGTTGCGGCCCGGGTCCGCGAACGCCTGACCACACTGACGGGCCAAGCCGACGGCTCCGGCGAGGCACGGGTCTGAAGGCGCAAGACCACCACGTCCTTGGCGCCATCGCTCGCGGCCGGCCCGGCCCTTTGGCCGCCTGGTAGGCCCGGCACACGGTCCGCGCGCGCTGCACCGGCGCCCAGGGCACCGCCCCACCGCCCGCCCCGCCGACTGCCGGCTCAACTCCAGCCCTTCCTCTCTCTTAACCACCGGAACTGATGTGACCTCTCCTTCCTCTCCTCCCGTACAGGCCCGGGCCGCCTACCGTGATGTGGCCTTACTGATCGCCGCCGGTTCCGGGCACAGCCTGTGGGCGACCGTGATGATCGCGCTGCGCGAGCACGCGACCATCCAGGTCCCGCACAGCGGCCTCGTCGGCCGGGTCCTGATGGCCGTCGGCGCGATAGCCATGGCCGGCTGGCTGATACGGCTGACCGCCGCCCGCAAGAGCGGTTCGGCCTGGGCACTCGCCGGTGCCGCCGCGCTGGCCGCCGCGGTGGCGGCGGACGCCGCCGGACTGGTGCCCGCCGACGGCGGCGGCACCTCCGGAGTGCTGGCTCCCCTGGCCGGAGCCGGGCTGACGGTATGGCTGGTGCGCGAAATCCTGCGCCACCACGGGGTACGGCTGCACGCGTCCGCGGGCCCCGCGGACGCCGACACGCAGGGCGGGGTGTTCGCCGCCGCACTGCTGGGGTTCGCCGCGGCGGGGCTGGCCATGGTCACGGTGTCGCTGTGGTTCCCCCAGTCCACGCTCGGCGGCCACCAGCTGGAGGCCGGCGGCATCACCACCGGCAGCCAGGCCTTCGCCGCCTTCGTGTGGACCGCCGTGGCCGAGGAACTGGCCGAGACCGCCGCAGTGCTGGCCCTGCTCGGCGCCGCAGGCCGGCCGGTGCGCGAAGCCGTGGCGCTGTGCCTGCTACTGCGCCTGGCCGGCCATGCGTATCTGGGTGCCGCCGCGGTGGCCGCAGTGGTGGCGGGCGCCGTGGCGGTGCTGCTGTTCCTGCGCTACCGGACCGTCCTCCCGCTGCTGCTGGCGCACTTCACCTGGGACGCCAAGGTCCGCGACTGGGTAATCCCCCAGCTGTATGCCGTGGACACCGGCGACGGGACACGCACCGCGCTCCTCTTCGCAAGCTGGCGCACCAGCACGGCCACCCTGCTGCTGACCGCCGGCGCAGCGCTGTGGCTGCTGCACTTCGCCCAGCCCGCCGCCTCCGGCAGCCAAGCCGGGGAACCGGACGGCAACGGGCGCACCTCGCCACCAGCGGCGGCCCTCCCCGCCCGTCGCGCCCCGTAACACGCGCTGCCCGGCACAGCCCAGCCCACGGCACCCCGGGCAGCCGGCCCTCCTCCCTCCGCCCCCCGTGCCCGCCTCGCTCGCCCGGGGTGGGGCGATATGGCTGACCGCGAAAGGCAGTTTTCATGGAATCTCACCACGCCGAGACAAGAGCGGCGCAGATCGACACCGTCAGGCCGCAGTCGGCCCGGATCTGGAACCGCTGGCTGGGCGGCGGCAAGGAGAGCTTCCCCGTCGACCGCACCGTCGGCGCGGCATCTCCACTGCCACTGGCGCTGTTTCACTCCCACCTCGTCCTTGGCGACAATGAGCAGCAGGCCTGCCATGACGTCCGCCGTCTGCACCAGCTCCTCGTCTCCGGCCTGCCGGAAGACGCGGCCCGACCCGAACACGCAGGGCGCCTGCTCTTCGCCGCCGTGCGTGCCCAGGCCACCGCGGCTGCCACCGGGGCTCCGGCTGCGGGCAGGCCTGTTGCGGTGCTGGTGCGCACGACGATCCGCCCGGTGTGGGAGCCGCTGCTGCGCGCCGGCCGGGTGGTGGCCGCCGATGTCCGTCACCTCGCGTGGCACCCGGTCGCCGGGCAGGAGATCGCTTTCCGTCTGACCGGTAATCCCGTCTACCGCGACGCCCGCAGCCGCCGCCAGCTCCCTCTGCGTCGGCCGCGTGAGTGCCGCGCGTGGCTGCGCAGCCGCCTGGCGGAGAACGGCATCCACCTGACCGGCTCTCCGGCCATCTCTCCGGCGACGCGCCTGACCGGGACCAGCCGCCGCGGCACCATCCAGCTGATCATCAGGGACTTCCAGGGGCGCGGCACTGTCACTGACCCCGTCGCCGCAGCCCGCGCCCTGGTGGAAGGTCTGGGCCGAGGCCGGGCCTATGGCTGCGGACTGCTCCACATCCCCGCCCTGCACGGACAGAGTTGATAAACTGACCCACCGGGAACGGCGAGGGTGCACCAACCTTCTGCCACCCGCCTTCCTCACACCCGTGGGGCCGCACCAGGAACATCGGCCAAGTTCACCACCCGAGCCGATACCCGGATGCCTCCTTCCACGCAGGCGCCCCCGGCGCCCGCCCCTTCTCCTCACCCACCGTGGGGCACCCGGCCAGCAAACCGACGGCCGGGACAGGACAACGACCAGCAGATGCCCGGCCATAACCGGCACCAGCGAGCCGTCGTTGACCCCATGTCCGCTCAGCAGTTCGGAGGAGAAACACGGTGGGCAGCCACGTCACCAGCATCCTCGGAGCACACCCCCTGCCGGAACACCACCGCCAGGTACTGCTCGAATGCCACAGCACCACATCCCCCCACGCCCCCAGCCACAGGCACCTGCCAGCCAGTCACACGAAGCAGAAAACCACCCCGCCCGCGCGCATCCCCTGGGGGCGGCGGAGTCCGCTGCTGCTGCGCATGCTGTACGACCGCGCCCGCCTAACAGCAGCGTGAACTTCTGCGGCTCCGCTGCCCCGTACGAGCCGGGACCCGGCTCTTTCGCCGTGCCCGTAAACGCGATCACAGCTGGCTAGGGTGATGACATGACTACGGTCCGAGAAACCGATGACACGGCGGCCTCGCTGCGAGCGGCCATGGTGGGCGAACTGGAGGGGATGGGGGTGCTCCAGTCCAAGGCGGTCGCGAAGGCTGTCGCGACGGTGCCCCGGCACCTTTTCGCGGCCGACCAGCCGCTGGAGTCGGCGTATGCCGCGAACAAGGCTCTGGTGATCAAGCGCGACGGATCCGGGAACGCTCTCAGCTCGCTGTCGGCTACGCATATCCAGGCGGTGATGCTGGAACAGGCCGAGATCGAGCCGGGGATGCGCGTACTCGAAGTGGGCTCGGGCGGGTACAACGCCGCGTTGCTCGCCGAGCTCGTCGGTGAGGCGGGCACGGTGGTCACCGCCGACATCGACGCGGAGATCGTTGAGCGCGCCCGCGCCTGCCTGGACGCGGCCGGGTACGGCCGGGTTCAGGTGGTGCTGGCCGACGCCGACGGCGGCGTACCCGAGCACGCACCGTTCGACCGGATCATCGTCACAGCGGGGGCGTGGGACATCCCGCCAGCATGGCTGGAGCAGATGTCCGAACGTGGCAGGATCGTCGTCCCGTTGCGGATGCGAGGCCTGACCCGGTCGTTCGCGTTCGACCGCGAGGATGGCGGGCTGGTCAGTGCCAGTTACCGGCTGTGCGGCTTCGTGCCGATGCAGGGCAGCGGCGCCTACACCGAGCGGCTTGTTCCGATCGCGGACGGGATCGCTCTTCAGGTCGATGACCAGCGTCAGGAGTTCGACACCGAGGCCCTCGCTGCCGCCGTGCACACGCCGCGGCTGGAGGTCTGGTCCGGTGCCGCGTTCGACCTGCCCGATGAGCTGGAGCTGTTTCTGGCGACCAGTACGCCTCAGATGGCGATGCTGCACGGCAGCAAGCAGCTGGTCGACCAGGGCGCGCTCGCGCTGTCGGTGACGCGCGGTGTCCCGGCGCTGGTGGTCGGAGGCAGCTTCGCGTACCGGACCAAGCGGCCCAATGAGGAGACCGGCGGATTCGAGAGCGGGGTGTTCGCTCACGGGCCCGAGGCCGAGGCGGTCGCCGCGCGGTATGTGGACTTGCTGCGGCGGTGGGCCTCCGATCACCGGCGGCGCGGGGCGGCCCGTATCCGGTACGTGCGGATGCCCGAGGGGACGGCCGAACCCTCTGCTGGGGTCGTGGCGAAGCGGTTCGGGGCGGTTCAGATCTCCTGGTCATAGGTTCCCTGCCCTGGCGGGGAGCCGGGGCAGGGCCGTGTGCACCACCCAACTATCAGGGAGGTTGTTGTGTCCGTGCAGTCCGAGGAAGCGGTGGCTACGGTCCCCGCGGCGGTAGAGGGCCAGGAGGGGATGGTCGACGGCTGGGATTTGGATGTCTCCATCGTCGAGTCCGGTCCCGAGGCCGACAGGCTCATCCGGATGACGGATGACGGCTGCGGTGAGACCTGCGAGTCCGCCTGTTCCACGACCTGCCCGTAGGCGGTCCGAAGTACGAAAACCGTGGTGTCCGGCCGCGACTCGCGGCCGGACACCACGCGGCGACAGGGGGGCTGGTGTACGAGTACATCGATGCGGCGGTGCTGCGGGCGGCGGCCTGGCCGCCGGATCGCCGCATCCCGTTCTGGCCCGATCTGACCGGCGAGGGCAACGGGGCAGCGTCGTGGCGGCCGTGGCTGGAGCAGGTCCTGCAGATGCCCGGCTTCCCCGCCGCTCTGGAACAGGCCAGCCCGGTGCTGACGCGTCGCGTCGGGCAGATCTGTGAGGGTCGGCAGTTGCCCGAGCCGGCCGTCCGCAAGGCGGTGGTGGCCCTCATGCGCTACGTGCTGCGCGCCTCGGGCCGGGCCACCCCCTTCGGTCTCTTCGCCGGAGTAGCGCCCGCGCGCATCGGCGATGCGCCGGCAGCCCGCATCGGCACCGGCCACCACGTCATCGCCCGGCCCGATGCCACCTGGCTCGCGACGGTGATCGAGCGCCTGGAAGCCGACCGCGCGCTCCATCCACGCTTAATGGTCCAGGCCCATCCGCTCGCGGTGGAGCGGGACGGTCATGTGGTGCTGGAGCACCGTCCTGCCGGAAGTGGCGGCGGGACCCCGGCCCACGTGCGGGCCCGCCTCACCACACCGGTCAAGGCTGCGCTGGACGCCGCCCGCGCCCCCGTCCGCACGGCGGATCTTGCGGCCAAACTGGCCGCCGAATTCCCCCAGGTCCCCGCGGCGACCATCAACCGGCTCCTGTCCGATCTGATCGCCCAGCGTCTTCTGGTCACCAACCTCCGCCCGGCGGTCACGGCGACGGACCCCCTCGCCCATGTGCGGACCGTCCTCGGCACCGCGGCCACCGAGGGCAGCGCCACCGTGGCCGGACCCTCGGGGAAGCTGCGCAAGATCGCCCGCGACCTGGGACAGCACAACAGCGGCACCGACCCGGAAGTCGCCTACAAGCAGCGCGCTGAGGTCGCTGCGGTGATGCGCGACCTCAGCGAGGGCTCCGGTCCGGTGCTGTCGGTCGATCTGTGCCTGGACGCCGAGGTGACGATCCCCCCGGCGGTCGCGGCTGAGGCCGCGCGGGCGGCCACCGTGCTCGTCCGGCTCTCGGGCCGCCGCGCGCTCTCCCGTGCCTGGATGGCCTGGCACGGCCGCTTCCTGGAGCGCTATGGTCCGCGCGCCGTGGTGCCGGTCCTTGACGCCGTGGACAGCGCCACGGGCCTGGGCTACCCGGCCGGTTTCCTCGGCGGCCCACCCGCCCCGGGTCCCGCTGCCTTGAGCGAGCGCGATACCAAGCTGCTGACGCTCGTGCAGAATGCCGCCCTGCGCCGCCCCCGCGAGATCGTGCTGGACGACGCCATGGTCGCCGACCTCGGCGAGTCCGGCCCGGAGTTGCGCGTTCAGCCGTCCACGGAACTGACCGTGCGCATCGGGTCCCGAAGTCTTCGGGCTGTGGATGCCGGTGAGTTCATCCTTGCGGTCGTCGGAGTCTCACGGTCCGCCGGAACGATGACCGGCAGATTCCTCAGCCTGCTGGACAGGTGCGACCGGGAGCGGATGGCTTCGGCGTATGAGACGGCGGCCACGGCGACGGAGAACGCGCTGATCGTCCAGGTCTGCGCGCCCCCGCTGTATGTCAGCACCGAGAACGTCGCCCGGGCCCCCCAGGTGATGCCCGTCGCGGTCCGTCTCGGCGAGTTCCACCACCCCGGCGGAACGGACCTGGTGCCCGTGGAGGACATCGCCGTCACCGCGGACGCCCACCGCCTGTACCTGATATCGAGGTCACGGCGCCGGCCACTGGAGTTCGTGACCATGAACGCGGTGGAGCCGACCCGCCGCATCCATCCGCTGGTGCGGTTCCTCACCGAAGCCACCAACGCGCTGAGCGTCCCGTGCACCACCTTCGACTGGGGAGCGGCGGCCGGCCTGCCGTTCCTGCCCGCGCTGCGCTACGGGCGCACGGTCCTGTCCCCGGCCCGCTGGCGACTCCCCGCCGCCGACCTCGCCGACCACACCACGAACTGGGCGCAGTGGGACCAGTCCCTGTCCGCCTGGCGCGAGCTGGCCGCAGTGCCGAACACCGTCTACCTGGGTGAGGGAGACCAGCGCCTGCGCCTGAACCTGGCCGAGCCCGCGCACCGGGCCCTCCTGCGCTCCGACCTGCGGCGCGAGGGCACGGTGGTACTCCGTGCCGAGACCGCCGCCGACGCGGGCTGGATCGACGGCCACCCTCACGAAGTCGTCATCCCCCTCGCCACCACCACAAGCCCCTCACCCGCACCGTACTGGCTGCACGGCGCACCTGTGGCGGGGCGCGAGCACGGTCGGCTGCCCGGCTGCGACGGGCGGTTCTTCATCAAGCTCTACGCGCACCCGGGCCACCATGCCGGCATCCTCACCCGCCACCTGCCGGACCTTCTCCGCCGGTTGCGCGACCCTGAAGGTGGCGAGACGCGATGGTGGTTCCTGCCCTACCGCGACCCCGACGATCACCTGCGGCTGCGCCTGACCGTCCCCGAGGGCCAGGCCGCAGAAGCCGCCGCGGCGATCGCCGCCTGGACCCGCAGACTGCGCCAGAACGGGCTGCTGGCCTTGGTGCAGTGGGACACCGACTTCCCCGAAACCGCCCGCTTCGGCGGCCCTCAGGTGTGGCAGTCCGCCGAGGCCTACTTCGCGGCGGACTCCCGGACCGCCACCGCGCAGTTGGCCGCCTGCGCGGCCAAGAACGGGCCGGACCGGCAGGCCCTGACCGCAGCCAGCATGCTCGACCTCACCACCGGCCTCATCGGCACCCGGCGCGAAGCCATGCGGTGGCTCATCGACCGCGCCCAGCCCGCCGGCACGGCGCCGGACCGCGTCGTGTACAAACAGGCGATCACTCTGGCCAACCCCCACGATCGCACCGACCTGGCCCAGCAGCCCGGGGGCGAGGAGGTCCTCGCCCAGTGGACCCGGCGGCGCACGGCGCTGAACCTCTACCGAGCAGCCCTCGCGACCGCGGGAACAGTCACAGTGACCGCACTGCTCCCGGAACTGCTGCATCTGCACCACACCCGTATGGCCGGCATCGACATGGAAGCCGAACGGCTGTGCGTGCACCTGGCCCGCGCCGCCGCACTCAGCTGGACAGCCCGCGCAACCAGAGGAGCATCGTGACGCCGACCCCGCTACCGCAGGCGCTGGCCCTGGCCGACACGCTGGCCGCTCAGCTGTCCGACCCGCGCACCGCCTGGACCGCGGCACCGACGGGTAAACGGGCGTGGCCGCAGTCTCTCGCGGGCGGCGCCGCAGGCATCGCGCTGCTCCACATTGAGCGCGCCCACTGCGGCCGGGGCGACTGGGCCACCGTACACAGCTGGCTGTCCTCGGTCGCCGCCGAGGACCTGACCGCCGCCGACAACGCCAGCCTCTACATGGGAGCACCCGCCCTGGCGTACGCCATGAACGCCGCCGCGGGACCCACCGCGCGGTACCAGAACGCCTTGAAGAAGCTGGATGACGCCACGATCACCATCACCCGCCGCCGCCTGGCCCAGGCACACGCCCGAATCGACCGCGGCGAACCTCCGGAGATGAAGGAGTTCGACGTGATCCGCGGGCTGGCCGGACTGGGCGCCTACCACCTCAGGCGCCACCCGGACCACCCGATCACCGCCGACGTCCTCGCCTACCTGGTCCGCCTGACCGAACCCCGCCCCCAGGAGCACGACCTCCCGGCGTGGTGGACCGGCGTGGCGCCCAACGGTGAAGTGAGCTCCGACTATCCCGGCGGGCACGGGAACTTCGGCATGGCCCACGGCATCGGCTCCGTCCTCGCCCTGCTCTCCCTGTCCCTCCGTAGCGGCCCGGCTCTCCCCGGCGCGCGCGACGCGGTGGAACGCATCTGCGCCTGGATGGACCGATGGCTCCAGCACGACGCCACCGGCCCCTGGTGGCCCGGCTTCATCACCCTCGACCAGGCCCAGCGGCACCACGTCGATCCGGCGCTGCGGCCCCGGCCCTCGTGGTGCTACGGCATCGCCGGCACCGCCCGCGCCCAGCAACTCGCGGGCATGGCCCTGGACGACCCCGGCCGCCGGAAGACCGCCGAGCAGGCCATGCTCACCACCCTCCAGGACCCGGACCAGCTGGAGATGCTCACCGAGACCGGGCTCTGCCACGGAACCGCCGGGCTGCTCCAGGCCGCCTGGCGGATGGCCACCGACGCCCGCGACCCCGCCCTCGCCGCCGAGCTGCCCCGCCTGACCGACCGGCTCACCCGCCAGATCACCCACCTCGGCCAGCGCGACCCCGAACTCCTGGACGGCGCCGCCGGTACCGCGCTCGCCCTGCACGCCCTCGGCACCAACGCCGTCCCCATATCGGGCTGGGACACCTTCCTCCTCCTGGCATAGACGAGATGGAGCCGAACGGACATGGACACCACCTGGCGGCAGATCACCGTCACCTTCCCCGACTGGGACACCGCCGAGCACACGGCTCTCACCCACCTCGTCCCCCGCCTCACCACGACCGAGACCACCCGCCTCATCGGCCCCTGGTTCTTCCTCCGCAAGACCCCCGGCTGGCGCATCCGCTACCAGCCGCCGGGCGATTCCACCACGGCGGAGAACCACCTCCTGCACACCCTCGGCCCACTCCAGCGCGCCCGGCACATCACCGCTGTCACCCCCGTGATCTACGAGCCGGAAACCCATGCCTTCGGCGGACCGGAGGCCATGACCTGCGCCCACCGGCTCTTCCACCTCGACAGCCACCACCTGATCGCCCACCTCACCCGCCACCCCGACCGGCCGCACCGCCGCGAACTGGCGATCCTGCTGTGCACAGCGCTGCTGCGCGCCGCCGGCCTCGACTGGTACGAGCAGGGCGATGTCTGGGCACGCGTGGCCGACCACCGCGACCCTCCCCCACCCCAGCCCGACCACCGGCTGAAGAACCTGCGGAACGGTCTGCGACACCTGATGACCGCCGACATCACCCAGCTCACCCGCGAAGACGCCCCGCTGCCCCTTCCCGCAGACTGGCCGCAGGCTTTCACCACCACAGGCCAGGACCTCACCGCCCTCGCCAACGCCGGGCGGCTGCACCGCGGACTGCGTGCGGTGCTGGCCCACCACATCATCTTCGCCTTCAACAGGCTCGGGCTGCCGCACGCGACCCAGGCCACCCTCGCCGCCAGCGCCAAAGCCGTCGTCTTCGGCGCCGACCCGGCCACCGAGGACCACAGCGCGCCAGGAGCCCCCGTATGAACGACCGGCTCCTGTCCTGGTTCCCGCTCGTCCAGCGGTCCCGCCCGCCCGCACTCCCCCTTGACGCACGGATCCGCCAGCTGAAGGACCTGGCCGCGCAGCCCGCCGCCGGTGACATTCAGCAGCAGGCCATCCGCGCCGCCGAGGTCTGCAACAAAGCAGCCCTCATCGCCTCCGACTGCGCCGTCCCCGACCTCGCCCGCGCCCTGTGCTGGTCCCAGTACGCGGTCTTCGACCAGGCCCGGCCGCTTCCCCCCTGGGCGGTGAAGCTCGCCCTCCAGCCGATCCTCAACATTGCCCGGCAACTCATCCGCGAAGGCGACGGCAGCAGCGCCTACGCCATGCTCGAAGCTCTCCTCAGCGCCGCCCGCGCCAAGTCCTCCGTCGAGATCACCGGACGAACCGTCGACCTGCACACCATCACCGGTACCGCCGGCGATTACAAAACCGTGTGCACCCTGGTGTGGGCGGCACTCCTCGCCGACGGCACCCGCGCCCTGACCCAGGCCGGCCGCTGGCACGAAGCCGCCGAAGCCGCAGCCACCCACCGCGGCGTCGGCGCCCGGCTCCTCGACGGCCGGCAGACCACCATCCTCGCCCTCGCCAAGAACGGACGACACAACGAAGCGACCGCCCTGGTCGAGAACAGCCGCCCCTCCGAACCCTGGGAAGAAGCAGTACGGAACCTGCTGCGCATCATGTGCCGAGACACCGGTTCCGCACCGGCGACGCACGTCGACGCGATGCTCACCACAGCGCTCACCCTGCGGCGGCAGCCCGTCCCCGGCACGACCGTCTTCCTCACCCGGGTCGGCATCGCGACGCTGGTCCTGGCAGCAGGCCACACCGACGGCCGGATACCCCAACTGCACACAGACATCCTCGCCATGGCCCACACCGACGGCTACGCGGCCCGGGACGCACTCACCCACCCACAGCTTCGACACGCCATGACAGCCAGCCAGCACCATGCTCTGACCAGCCTGGTCCGCACAGCGGGACTCGACGCCGGGACCCTTCCGGAACCCCTGCGCAGTGACCTGATGAGCGCAGTGCAGACAGCTCAGGACCGGCTGCGTTGCTGCCTCGGGCACGGCGCCGTCACCTCACCCACCACACCTCCCGCCGGAAGCTGACACGCCCGCCGAAGGCGTCAGAGAACTGCGGCACTGTCACTGACCCCGTCGCCGCAGCCCGCGCCCTGGTGGAAGGTCTGGGCCGAGGCCGGGCCTATGGCTGCGGACTGCTCCACATCCCCGCCCTGCACGGACAGAGTTGAAGCGTGGATCCAACGTTCACCACCGCCGGCAGGGGACCTGGCGGCCCCGTCAAGGACCGACCGCACACTCTGCGCTCCTGCCTGCTGGGCGAACGCGCCGACCTGCAACTCCTGCGGCCACCTCACCGCCCTGATCTCCGCGCACCGCGCCGCCAACAGCAGGAGCGGGCCGCCGCCCTGCACGAAGCCGCCGCTGAGGGCTTGGCGGTGGCGAGGGGAGGGGGACCCGGCCCGATGGGCAGCGCGGTCTTGCCCCGGCGTGGCGGCGTGGAGCGCGGCGGCCGTCTGTCGGGGCATCCAGCCTGCCTGCCACAATGTGCGCCCCGACACAGAAATGGAGAGCGATGGCGGATAACGCTGCGCAGGACAAGGACGGGACCGCTCAGAACAAGAACGACAACTTCGATCTCTCACTGCCTCTCCCGGAGGAAGGCGGCGTCGTCTTCGTGGCCGCCGGCCTTTGTGCGCTGCTGCTTGCCCTGATCTATCCGGGGGCGATGACCTACGCGCTCGTGGACTACCGGTCCTGGCCGACCCGGCGGCGTTCTTCACTTCGGCGGCCTTCGCCGCTGTCGCGCTGATCAGCGTGCTGGTCCACCTGTACGGCGAAGCCGAGATCGTGGTCTCGCTCGCCCCTCGGGTGGCGATGTGGAGCACTTGCGTCGTGCTCGCCGGCGTCCAGCTCGTCGCCTCGACGCTCGGGGCTGCGGAGTTCTCCATGTCGGCGTTCATCGGCGTGGTCGCCATCCTTGGAGTGTTGGGCTTCGGAGAGCTGGCCGGCCACGTCTTGGCCGACAGCTGAGAACGGAGTCCTGCCCGTGGCCGGCACCGGCCGGTCACGGGTTCAGACCATCAGGCTGCCGCACATGCCGAGCACCAGGTGCTGCCGGGCCGGGATCGGCACTCCGGTGGCCCGTACGGCGCGCAGTGTGCTGCCGTCGACGTACGTGCGGCACAGCCGGTCAACGGCATCGGGCTGAGGAGCGTGTAGGGGGAGGAGCTGCCGTAGACCGGCCGGGCGCAGCCCGGGCAGTGCCCGGTAGAGGCGATCAGGCGCGAGGCGCCTATACACCTTCGGAGGATTCTGTCGTACGAAAATCGCGAAACTGGAGGAGTGACGGCTTCCAAGACCCTAGTGTGATCGCGAACGAAGGACTTCTGGGGGTGCGGTGAGGGGTAGGAGGCTGTACGCGCACAGCCGCAGCACAGTCTCGGGCGTCCGACACGAGTTGGTCGATCACTTACGTGGTTCGGCGGCTCTGGCACGACAGTTCGGTGCGGTGTTCGGAGCAGCCGAGTTAGCCGAGTATCTGGCACTGGTGCACGATGTCGGCAAGGGATGCTGTGCGTGGCAGGATGCGCTGATCCACAGGGCAGAGGCAGGCCACCAGCGGGTCGGTGTTCCTCATAAGGACGCCGGAGCGGGCCTGGCTGCCCAGCACGCCGGACTTCTCTTTGCCACAGTCGTTCACGGTCACCATGGGGGTCTCCATGACCGTGCAAAGGTGCGCGAGGTTGTGCGTGCCTTGGCTGGTGATGATCGCGACGCGGCGAACGCCCGAGAGGCTGTGGAGGCCGTTTCCGCGTTGATTCCGGAAATCATCCGCTCAGAAGTGATCGCGCCGCCCTACTGGCTCAGGAAGCTGCCCGCCCGGCAAATCGGGCTTGGAAAGGATCTACTGGTTCGGCTGCTCTTCAGTTGTCTGGTGGATGCCGACTTCCTCGACACTGCCGCTCACTTCGACGGTACAGGAACGCCGCGCGTCGCGCCGGACACCGACATGGCGTCACTGCACAGCCGGTTCGAGACGCGGCGGCGCGCGTACCTCAAACGCAAGGAACCGTCACCGGTGGACGCGGTCCGTTCAACAGTGTACGAGCAGGCTCTCGCTGCCGCTGAGGGCAATCCGGGCGTCTATGTCCTCCATGTCCCGACCGGTGGTGGCAAGACCCTGGCCTCTGCCGGGTTCGCCTTACGGCATGCCGCAAGGCACCGGCTGCGCCGGGTGGTAGTCGCAGTTCCGTTCATCAGCATCACCGAACAGAACGCCGAGGTGTACCGAGACCTGCTGGATCCGGGTGAGGGCGAGGCCGGGGCTCCCGTGGTCCTGGAGCACCACAGCTCCGCTGACTTGGACGGAACCGGCGGCGCCAGCCGGTGGGCGCGGCTGGCGGCGGAGAACTGGGATGCGCCGATGGTCGTGACGACGACGGTGCAATTGTTCCAGTCTCTGTTCGCTAACCGGCCGGCGGCCATGCGCAAGCTGCACCGCTTGGCAGGGGCGGTGATCGTGCTCGATGAGGTGCAGGCCCTTCCTGATCGACTGCTCGCGCCGATTCTGAGTGCACTGCGCGGCCTGGTGGAGCACTTCGGTGCCTCGGTCGTGCTGGCCTCCGCCACACAGCCCGAGTTCTGGACGCTTCCCGAGCTGGAAGGCTCCCCGCGCCACATGGTCATCGACGATGTCCAGGGCCTGTTCACCGAGCTGCGGCGGGTGAAGTACACCTGGCGCTCGGATGCGGACCTGTCGTGGGAGGAGGTCGCTGACGATATCGCCGGTGAACCCGAGTCACAGGTTCTGGCGGTGGTCAACACGACGAAGGACGCCTCTGTACTTCACAAGTGCTTGGTGAACTTGGCGGGGGCCGGGGAATCGGGCAGTGCAGCGTCAGCAGCCTCCATGGGGGACCGACTGAGGACCCCGGGTCAGCCAGCGGTGCTCCACCTCTCCACCAGAATGACGGCGGAGCACCGCCGCGAAGTAATCGAGCTCATTCGTTCCAGACTCGCCGCCGGCCTGCGCACATTCGTGGTTTCCACCAGCCTGATCGAGGCCGGTGTCGATATCGACTTTCCCTGTGTGTACCGGGCGATGGCCCCGGCGGAGTCCTTGCAGCAGGCGGCCGGCCGCTGCAACCGCGATGGGCGCAATACTCAGGGCAGAGTAGTTATCTTTCGTCCGTCGGAGGGTGGCGACCCACGAGGCGGATCGTACGATGCCGCCAAGAGCGCCTCTGAGCGGAATTTTGGCCCAGATCTGGCTGATCCGGATGACCTTGCGGCGCTGTCTCGCTACTACACCGACCGCTACGCAGCGCAGGGTACCGACGGCCGTGCTTTTGGCGAGGAGATCCAGCAGTTGCGCCGGGCGCTGGATTTCCCAGAAGTCGCCAGGGAATTCCGCATGATCGACGATAGCTACTCGCAACCGGTACTGGTTGTGCGGCCGGAGAAGTCGGAAGAGGACCGCGATCGGATCGAAGCAGACATCAAGCAGCTCCGAGATCCGTATCCGACCGGACCAGAGGTGCTGCGGCGGCTCCAGCCGCATACGGCTTCACTGCCCCGGCACGAGGTGCTGAAGGCGTTGAGCAGTGGTATTGCGGAACCGGTCGTAGGGGACTTGGTGGTGTGGCGCGGCTTCTACGACGCCGCCCGCGGACTGGACAGTGAGCGGACGGAGGATCCTGCTGCATTCTTGATCTGAGCAGTTGATAGAGATGGGCATGCCGCAGTGTCACTGTGCAACGATGGGCGAGTCCTCCAGGGGCGATGGCGGTCTCTGAGCATTTTGTGAGCACGGAGGCCGAGAGTCGTAACGCTTGACGACTGGCAGTACAAGGTGCACGCGCCCCGCCGCACAGGTCATCCCGCGCGGCGGGATGCGTCCACTGTCAGACCCAGCGTGAGAGTCATCGTCACCGGGACGCGGGCTACAACGAGGACGACGACCACTACCACGAGGAAAATCATCTCAGCGAAGGGATTCTGCATCGGAGAGTTCCTTTGCTTTCCGACTAGCAGTATCAGGCACCGTTCCAGTAGTGCGAGACAGTAGCCGACTCACCGACAACTGCCAGGTGCGCCACGCGGCCCGCTCGCCGGTCGTCGAGGCAACAGTTCGGGAAGCTGACTCGACGCCCCCCGAAGCAGCCGACATCTCGAATACCGGAGCGCTGGCGAAGTAAACGCAAGGCCCTGCACAGGACCACAGAATTCGAAGGGAACATCGGATGGGTTCGACAACTGCCACTGCGCGGCGTCTGGCGCGTGGCAATGGCGGATGGGCTTTTCCAGACCTTGTGGTCGAGACATGGGGTGACCTGGCGTGCTTCACCCGGCCCGAGCTGAAATCGGAGCGCGTCAGTTACCCGCTGATAACACCATCGGCTGCGGACGGTGTACTCCGCGCGGTGTTCTGGAAGCCGGAGTTCCGCTACGTGATCCGGCGGATCGAGGTGCTCAGTCCGGTCCGATGGATGCGCATCCGTCGGAACGAGGTGTGCTCGGTAACGACCGCTTCCCAGGTGGCGTCACTGCAGCAGGACAGACACAGGCACTATGACGTCGAGGTCGACCGCGACCAGCGCAGCACAACGGCTCTTCGGGACGTGCGGTACCGCATCCACGCCCAGGTGGTCGTCTCACCCAAGGCTCGCGCCGGCGGTGGTGGGTTCCCGCCGGCGTCGGAGGAGAAGTACCGCGAGCAGCTGCGCCGCCGGGTGGAGCGCGGGGCCTGCTTCTCCCAGCCATTCTTCGGGTGCCGCGAGTTCACGGCGCACTTCGGCCCGTCCAGCAGCTTGCCGGCCCATGCCGACTGGACCGATGAACTGGGCGTAATGCTCCACTCGATCGAATACACCCCGGCCGGCGAACGGTACCGCTGGTTCCGGGCCTCGGTGACGGAAGGTGTCATGCACGTACCCGAGCAGCCGTTGCCCGATGACGCGGTCGCCACGCCGGGCGCCCCATGGCGAGCCGACACGGCCGGAGGGTAATCCCATGCTGCTGCAACGGCTGAGCGAGTACGCCGAGCGGGCCACCGACGAGCTGCCCGCCGAATACCATCGGGCCAAGGTCATCGACCGCGTGCTGCTCCTTGCCGAGGACGGAAAATTCGCGGAACTGGAGGACCGCCGCAAGCCGGCCAAGCTGCGGGACCAGGCACTGATCGAACACGTTCCGCACGTACAGCGGTCCGGGACGAAAGTCCCGCCGTACCTGCTGGTGGACACTGCCGAGTTCGTGCTCGGTGTGCCCAAGGTGAACGGCCGGAACGCGCCGACCGACAAGGACCGGGCTGAGGCCCAGCGCCGCCACGCCGCCTATCGCGAACTGGCGCTGCGCTGGGCGGACACCGCGCCGCACGACCCTGCCGCAGCGGCCGTCCGGACCTTTCTGACCGCACCGGACGCGGCGTGGCCTGCCACCGAGGACGTGGGCCACAAGGAGATGATCGCGCTCCGGGTCGGCACCCGGTGGCTGCACACCCTGCCCTCTGTCCAGCGGCTGTGGGCCGAAGTCGTGCGGGAACGAAAGGGCGGCGGCGAAGACCGTTCCGGACTGTGCCTGGTGTGCGGTACTCACGGAGCGCTGCTCACAACGATTCCAGAACCGGTCAAGAAGGGATCGGTTCCGACCGCCGGAGGCAGCAACGAGGGCCAACTGGTCTCCATCAACAGCGCCGCCCAGGGACGCAATGGAATCCAGCAGCTCACCAACACCCCAATCTGCCACCGGTGCGGCAGCCACGCCATGGCCTCCCTCAACCACTTGCTCTCCTCCCGCACCCAGTGTCGGCGGTTCAAGGACCATGGCGCTTTCGTCTGGTGGACCCGTCGGCCGGGAGAAGACCCGGATCTCGTCACCACTCTCAACGACCAGCCGGACGAGGCCACCATCGCGCGGCTCATCGGCAGCATCCAGGACCAGCCGACTCATAGGGCAGTCAGCGGAGTCGACGCCGATGCCTTCTACGGGCTCACCATCGGCCTGAACAACGCACGCATCGTCGTCCGCGACTGGCTCGACGTGCCTGTCGCCGACGTCAAGCGGACCCTCGGCCTGTGGTTCTCCCAGCACGGCATCCACGAGGGGTGGAAAGGCCGTATCCGCCATGTCCCGGTGTGGCTGATGGCTCTGTGCTGCGGTCGCTGGAACGGCGAGCGCTACGTGCGGGACAGCGCCCCTGTTGGGCTGGAGACTGAACTGCTGTTCGCAGCACTGCACGGGTCCCGGCTCCCCGCACGTGTTCTGCCGATGCTGATGCAACGCATTCACGCCGACCGGCATATCGACGCGCCGCGCGTCGCCCTCATCCGCCTGGCCCTCAACCGACTCGACGAATGCAGGAAAGCCGAGATGCCCGACGCTCTTGATGACGCCGACAACCACCCCGTTTACCTCTGGGGCAGGATGTTCGCCGTGCTGGAAGAGATCCAGCGCAGCGCGATCCCCGACCTCAACACCAGTCTCCGGGACAAGTACTTCTCCGTCGCCGCAACGGCTCCCCGCGCGACGATGGTGCAGCTGCTGAGAAACGCCAACGCCCACCTCAAGCGGCTGGGCCGCGACAACCGCGGAGCAATGACCGCTCTCGACTCACGCCTGCGTGAGTTCATGGGCCGCGTCCCGCGCACCGGTCTCCCGCAGCACTTGAGCGTGCTGGAGCAGTGCGACTTCGTCATGGGCTATTACCACCAGCGGCAGGCCGACTTCGAAGCGATCCAGGAGCGCAAGTCAGCCGATGGCAGCACCGATGAGAACGCTCACGGTTGACAACACCCCGCCCCACGAAGCAGCCGAGTAAGGCCCTCTCACCCGACCGTTACCCGACTCTCCTCAAAGGACACCGGCAATCGTGACCGCACCGCATCTCGACCCCGGCCGCAAGCACGACTTCGTCTTCCTGATCGAGGCCCTGGACTCCAACCCGAACGGTGATCCGGACAACGGCGGCATCCCCCGCACAGACCTGGTCACCGGCCAAGGGCTCATCACCGATGTCGCCATCAAGCGGAAGATCCGCAACACCGTCGCACTGTTCAACGCCGTGGAGAAGAGGCCCGGATACGAGATCTACATCGAGGCGGGCACCGCACTGAACTCCCAACACGAGCGGGCGTACCACGAGGGCGGCGCCACCAGCAAGGACTCCGCCCAGCAGTGGATGTGCAAGAACTTCTTCGACGTGCGCATGTTCGGCGCCGTCATGACGACTGGCAAGCGGGAGAGATGGGCTGGTCGAGTCCAGGGCCCCGTCCAGCTTGGATTCGCACGCACCATCGACCCCGTCACCCCACTCGATGTCGCCATCACGCGGGTCACTCCCACCCGCGTAGAGGAACTGGCTGCCTGGAACAATCCGCAGCCCGAGACCAAGTCCGACAAGGAGAAGAAGAGCAACGCCAAAGAAACCGAAATGGGGTCCAAGCACATCATCCCCTACGGCCTCTACAAGGGGACCGGTCACTTCAGCGCGCCCCTGGCTGCCAAGACGGGCATCACCAGCGATGACCTCGCCATGCTCTGGCGTGCGTTCACCCTCATGTTCGAGCACGACCGCGCTGCCGCCCGCACCGGCCTGAGCCTGCGCGCCCTCCACGTCTTCACCCACGACGACGCCTTCGGCCAAGTGCCCGCACACAACCTCACCGACCTCGTCACCGCCACCCGACAAGGGGATGCCCCCGCTCGCTGCATCGACGACTACACACTCTCTGATCCTGCAGCCGCCGACCTCCCGGTCGGCGTCACCCTGACGACTCTCGCCCGCCCCACGGCCTCTGCGCCGGCATGACGGAGTCGCCTGGTTTCCAGGGCGGAGAGGGGAACGTGCTGCAGGTTCCCCTCTCCGCCCTGGAGCACTACGCCTACTGCCCCCGCCAGTCCGGGCTCATCCTCCTGGAGGACGCGTTCGAAGAAGACGCCGCAACCGTCCGTGGCACCCTTCTCCACCAACGTGTCGACACCCCGGGCAACCGCGGAAGAGGTTCCGTCCGCACCCTCCACGCCTTGCCCGTCTGGAATGACGCCCTCGGCCTGGTCGGCGTCTGCGACACCGTCGAACTCCACGCAAATGGTCGCGTTTTGCCCGTCGAGCACAAGTCCGGCCGTTATCGGCCCGCCGGCCCCGCCGACGTGCAAGCCGCCGGGCAGGCCATCTGCCTGGAAGAGATGTTCCGCACCACGATCACGCAGGCCGCTGTGTACTCAGCCGCCGATCGAAGACGTCATCTCATCGCCGTCGACCAGCCACTGCGCGAGCGGGTGGCTGAACTGACCAGCGTCATCCGGCGCATGCTTACCTCCAGCGCCCTTCCCCCGCCGGTCGCCGACAGCCGCTGCCGACGCTGCTCCATGGCCAACTCCTGCATGCCCCGCGTCCTCGCCGGCGACCGCCGTTATCGGCAGGCTCTCCGCGATCTCTACCGCATCGCCCCCGCACCGGAGCGCGCATGACCACCGAACTTCTCAACACCCTCTACGTCCAGACCCAGGGAGCCGATCTCCGCCTCGAGGAAGATTGTGTCCGTGTCCGCGTTCCTGAAGACACCGGCCGCCGCACCCTTCCGCTGCGCCGCCTCGATGCCATCGTCGTCTACGGACACGTCAATCTCTCCACCGAACTGATCACCCGCTGTGCCCAGGACGCCCGACCCATCACCTGGATGAGTCGCAGCGGTCGTTACCTGGGACGCCTCGACGGCGCCGTACGCGGCAACGTTCTCCTCCGTCACGCCCAGCACCAGATACACGACGACAAGGACGGCTGCCTCGAGATCGCCCGCAGCATCGTTGCCGGAAAGATCCGCAACAGCCGCTGGATCATCCTCCGAACAGCCCGCGACGCTCCCCGTTCAGCGCAGGAAGCGATGCGCGCCGCCGCCTTGAAACTGGCCGAGAGTCTTCCCTCCACCGCTTCGGCTCCCCATCTCGACGCCCTCCGCGGCATCGAGGGTGACGCCGCACGCCTCCACTTCGCCGCCTTCCGCAACGCGCTTCGCCCCGCCGAGGGAATACCTCCCTTCGAACGCCGAGCCCGTCGGCCGCCGACCGATCCGGTGAATGCCCTGCTGTCGTTTCTGTATGGACTTGTGCGCGGCCTCGTCCACGGTGCGACCGAGCAGGTAGGCCTCGACCCCTACGTGGGCTATCTCCACGGCATCCGGCCAGGCAAACCCGCGCTGATCCTCGACCTCATGGAGGAATTCCGCCCCATCCTCGCGGACCGTCTCGCACTCACCCTGCTCAACCGCCGACAGCTGCGCGTCGAACACTTCGAGGAACTGCCCGGCGGAGCCGTCCGGCTCACAGACGATGGCAGAAGCGACGTACTGCGCGCATGGCAGGACTGGAGACAGCAGCACTGGCAGCACAGCATTGCTGGTCGCGATGTCCCCGCCGGACTGCTCCCGGTCATGCAGGCCCGCCTGCTCGCCCGCCACGTCCGCGGAGACCTTCCCGGCTACCTGCCCTGGACGGCTGCATGATGGACCTTCTCCTCACCTACGACGTGGACACCACCAGCCCAGAAGGCGCCAAGCGACTCCGGCGCGTCGCCAAACTCTGCGAAGGCTACGGCCTCCGCGTCCAGAAATCGGTCTTCGAAATCGTCGCCGACGACGCCGAGTTGCTCCGACTCCTGGCACGTATCGACAGCACCATCGACACCGAACGCGACAGCATCCGGATCTACCGCCTTCCCCACAACGGCCTTGCCGATGTCCAAACCCTCGGGATCGCCCGAGTACAGTCACACCGGGACGACCTCGTCCTCTGATCAACTCGCTTCGGAACCACAAGTGCACACGCCAAACGCAACTCACACCGAAGCAAAATGTCGGAATTGAGTGAAATACCAGGCGCAACTTCCGCCTATCGCGTCACGCAGTTCGGCGTTATCCCTGGCCAGAAACCGTGGCGGCCGTCCTCCGGGACGGCCGAGAGTCGCAACT
>NZ_FOLM01000022.1:0-54993 GCF_900112355.1 Streptomyces aidingensis | reverse complement strand
GTCGTGTGCGGGGTGGCGGCCGTCCTCCGGGACGGCCGAGAGTCGCAACACCGACTGGGGTGCGGTGCTGCGGCAGGTGCGCGCCTGGTGGCGGCCGTCCTCCGGGACGGCCGAGAATCCTAACGCGATGGCCGGGCCTGCCTTCGGTACCGACCTCGGGGCTGGCCATCCCCGGGGGACCCTGCAGCGGTAGTCGCGCTAAGACGTCATCTCACGTGGTGTGGCGCTGACTTGGTGCATCATCGTGGACTGTGGCGAGGGATCTTGAGCGTGAGTTGGTGCCGGACGGGCTGTGGGAGATCGTGGAGCCGTTGATTCCCGCGTTCCGGCCTCGGCGGCAGGGTGGGGGGTACGGTGCCGGTGGCGGACCGGAAGGTGTTCTGCGCGATCGTGTATGCGCTGACCGCTCCCTGCGCGTGGCAGAAGCTGCCGCCGTGTTTCGGGGTCTCCCCGGCCACCGCGCACCGCCGCTTCGCCGCCTGGACCCGGGCCGGACTGTGGCAGCGGCTGCACGGCGAGGTGCTGGACCGGCTCGGCGGCGCCGGGGTGGTGGACTGGTCGGCCGCACTGCTGGACTCCGCGTCCGTGCGGGCGAAAAGGTGCCCCTATGTGCTTCGTCAAGCCGCTGACGTTGCGGGAGGCTGGTAGAGGGTGCCGTCGCGGAGCATGGCGAACAGGACGTCGATGCGGCGGCGTGCGAGGCAGGTGAGGGCGGCGACGTGGTGTTTGCCTTCGGCGCGTTTCTTGTCGTAGTAGGCGCGGGAGGCGGGTTCCCGGAGCGCGGCGAACGCGGAGAGGTGGAAGGCGCGTTTGAGGAGCTTGTTGCCGCGTCTGGAGGGGTGTTCACCGCGGATGGAGGAGCCGCTGGTGCGGGTGGCGGGGGCCAGGCCCGCGTAGGCGGCCAGGTGTCCGGCGGTGGGGAAGGCCGAGCCGTCGCCGACGTCGATGAGGATGCGGGCTGCGGTCCTGACCCCGACGCCGGGCAGGGAGGTCAGGACCTTGGAAAGAGGGTGGGCCTCCAGCAGCTCCTCGATTCGGGTGGCGAGGAGCCCGCGCTGATCGTGGACGGATCCCAATGAGCCGGCCAGGCTGGGGAGGATCAGCGTGGCGGTGTCGGTCCCCGGGACGGTGACGGTCTGCTCGTCCAGGGCCGTGAAGATGTCGTCCACCAGGCGCTCAGCCATGCGCGGGGCCCTGGGCCGGGTCAGGCGGAGCAGCTGACGGCGTCCGGCCTTTCGGATGGCGGCCGGAGAGCCGAAGCGTTCGAGGATGGCTCGGACTGCCGGGTGGTCCAGGCGAGGGCCGAGTACCCGTTCCAGCGGAGGATGGATCTGGGTCAGCAGTCCGCGCAGGCGGTTGGTCAGGCGGGTGGACTCCTGGGCGAGGTCGTCGTCGAATCCGACGAGCATGTGCAGCTCGGCGATGGTCTCGTCGTCCGGGGCGAGGTCGCGCAGGGTGTGCGGCATGGTGCGGGCGGCGTCCGCGATGACGAACGCGTCCCGGGCGTCGGTTTTGGCTTCGCCGGGATAGAGGTCGGCGATCCGCCGCATTGCGAGTCCGGGCAGGTAGGCCACCTTGCAGCCGGCGTCACGGGCCACTGCCAGCGGCAGAGCGCCGATGGAGGCGGGCTGGTCGACCACCACCAGCACGGTGCCGTGCCGGGACTGGAGGCGGTCGATTATCTCCCGGAGCTTCGCTTCGCTGTTGGGCAGCCGCTGGTCAAGTACCTTCTTCCCGGCTGGAGTGACGGCGGTGGCGTGATGTTCGCCCTTGCCGACGTCCAGGCCGCAGAAGACGCCGATGCCGCTGGTGTCGGTCACGTGTCATCTCCACAGCTGTGTCGTTCCCGGTCCCACCTGCGGCATCAGCGTGCCGGCATCCACGTTACGGAGACCTCTGCCGCCCTCGACGGAGGTCGGCGGTCATGCCCCTCATCAGCGGTCTGCCGATGCCTCCGGGCTTGGTGACACCACCTTTTCGATCATGAACCGACAGGGGGCACAAGTCATGCCAGGCCCGGAGACCGGGAGCCCCATCGCGGGGCCACGAAGAAGGTAACGGGGGCGAGCTCGTCGGGCCGAACCCCGTCGACCGGGGCAAACCGGGCTCCAAGCTCCACATCCTGACCGATGCCGAGGGCCTGCCTCTGGTCACCGGCGTCTCCGCCGCCAACACCCACGACAGCCTCGCGCTGAAGCCGCTGGTGATGGCGGTGCCGACCGTCCGCTCCCGTCGCGGACCGCGCAGACGGCGGCCCGGCCGGCTCCGGGCGGACAAGGGCTACGACTACGAGCACCTGCGCATCTGGCTGCGAGAGCGGAACATCACCCCGAAGACCGCCCGCCGCGGCGTGGAGTCCAGCGAGCGACTGGGCCGCCACCGGTGGAAGGTCGAGCGCACCGTTTCCTGGCTGTTCAGCTACCGCCGACTGACCGTCCGATACGAACGGACCAGCCGCCACTTCGCCGCCTTCCTCGCCCTGGCAGCCACCCTGATCTGCTACAAAAAGCTCGCCAAACTCACCACATGAGATGACGTCTAAACAACCAGTTGGAGGGCTGCGTCGAGGATTTTGGCGGCCTTGTTGATGCTGCCGGGCATCAGGTGCCTGTAGGTTCGGTAGCTCTCTTCGATGGACTTGTGGCCCATCCATTCGGCAACGTCCGTGATCGGTATGCCGTTGCCCAATGCGTTGGTGGCGAAGAAGTGACGGAAGCCATACATACCCACCCCCTTCTGTGGAGGCAGCTTCTCAAACAGTTTTCGAACGCGGCGCCGCTCCATCGGTTCCGTGAAGTATCCGCCGGGACCTCGGAGAAGATAGCCATTCGGCGAGGCGCCATGCTTTTCTGCGAACCGTTCCATGGCACCCCGCACCGTGCAGGGCAACGGGACCTCCCTGAACTCACCCGGTTTGCGATGCTTCAGCTTGGCGGGCATATGCAGGTTCGAGTGTATTTGTTCGGTCACTCGGTACACGTCGAAGGCGACCATGTTGTTCAGATTGACGGCGCGAGCTTCGCCATTACGCAAGCCACAGCCGACCATCATGACGATCTCCATGGCGAGGAATTCATCCGCCACCGTCAATGCCTTCGTGATGTATTCAAGCGTGGGAATGACAACGGTCTTCGGAACATACTCCGGGTCCTGCACGCCTTTGACAGGGTCGTCCGCCATCGCACCTTTTTCGTATGCATCCCGGAGCAGGGACTTCAAGACGCGGTAAATGTTCGACTGATGGCCTCGGCCCACACCGCTGGCCTCCAGGTCATCCAGGAATTTCTCCACCACGACCGGAGTGACGGAGATCAGCTTCCGCGAGCCGAGGGCCGGGTTGATGTGGACCTTGAAGTAGCTGGCTACGTGCTGCGCCGTCGAGTATTCGGTCATCTTGCGCTGACGTGGCAGCCACGTCTCGGCATATTCCTCAATGCTCCGCTGTCCCAGTTCGCGGCGAGTCTCGGCGACTGTGGGGGAAGTCTTCTTCCGTTCCGCGTAGAGCTCTGTCAGGCGCTCAATGGCGCCGTCCTGCGTGCTGTAGCCGGCTTCCTCTCGCTGCTTGCCGAGGGCATCACGGAACCGGACCGTGTACGGGTGCGGGCAGCGGGTCGGGCGGGTGCAGTCGCAGGGCTTGAAGAAGGAGCCCATGCCGCGGGCCAGCTGTCGAGCCAAGGAAGAGCCTTCCGGCCCGCCGGGAGGCACCTCTCCGGCCTCCCGTTGCCGTGCCCGGGGGCGGGACAGCGGGCCCCCTGGGACCGATGCTGACCGATTGCTGACCCGGGCCCCGTCATGGTGGCTCTGACCTGCGCCGATGTCCAATCACCAGGTCTTGGACTTGAACATGGTACGCAGCATTGCGGCACTCCTGGACTATGGCTCCCTGCCTGCATATCCGCAGGTCAAGGGCGGTTTCCGTACCCTGGGGCAAGTCGCGCGTCCGGCCGGCTTTCACCAGGTTTTGCAGGACTCTTGCTGACCGATTGCCGACTTTCCTGACACGCCGTCAGGCACGGGCGGAAGGCTTGCGCCGGCTCTCCGGACCCCTGCCGTGACGACGCCCCCAGGGTACGCAATCGCCCCCTGCGCCATGCCGGGGGCCACCTCCACCCGCAGTCGCACCGCCCTCACCCACCGCCCGCCGCGGCGCGGGCCGGGCGGGGCCGGATGGCCCAATGCCGGTGGCCGCTCGTCCGCCGGCGGTGGAGAGTGACCGCAGGGAGGCTGAGGAGCGGTAGGCACCGCGGGGTGCGGAGCGGGAGGCACGATGGGCGGGCTGGGAACGGTACCGGGACCGGTGCACCGCCCTGCGGGCCCCCGCGGAGCGGCAGCCGGTCCGCTCCCGCGCCATGGCGGCATCCCGCTCACCGTCGTCCCGCGCACGAGGAGTGACCGGCCATGACCCTCCGGCCCTCCGGCCAGGCCGCCCGGCAGCCCGCGGAATCGGTGCCGGACGCCTACCGGCGCGGTGCCGCGGAGGTGGCGGACGGGCTCGGGGTGGATCCGGCCGAGGGGCTGCCGGAGGCGGCCGCGCGGCAGCGGGTCGATGCCTGGGGTGCCAACGAGCTGGCCGAGGCCGCCCGCCGGCCGCAGTGGCTGCGCCTGCTGGATCAGTTCCGCAGCTGGCTGATCGGCATCCTGCTCGGCGCCGCGGTCCTGGCCGGCATCATCGGCGAGCTCAAGGACGCCGTCGTCATCAGCGTCGTCCTGGTGGTCAACGCCGTTATCGGCTATCTCCAGGAACGCCGTGCCGAGCGCAGTCTGGAGGCGCTGCGGCAGATGCTGGTGCCCAGTGCCCGGGTACGCCGTGACGGCGAGGTGCGGGTGGTTCCGGCCCGCACCCTGGTGCCGGGCGATGTGGTGCTGCTCGAAGCCGGAGACCGCATCCCGGCCGACGGGCGGCTGGCGGTCGCCGAATCCGTCGAGGCCGCCGAGGCGGCGCTGACCGGCGAGTCCCATCCCGTCGCCAAGACGACCGCGCCCGCCGGGGCCGGCGGCGACGAACCGGTGCCGGTCGCCGAGCGCACCGGCATGCTGTTCATGAACACCGCGCTGACCCGCGGACGTGCCGAGATGGTCGTCACCGCCACCGGTATGCGCACCGAGGTCGGCCGGATCGCCGAGGCCCTGCGCACCGGAAGCGAGCCGCCCAGTCCGCTACAGGTGCAGATGGACAGCCTGGGCCGACGTCTGGCCCTGGTCAGCGGTGTCGCCGTGGCCGCCTATGCGCTGGTGTCCCTGCTGCGCGGGGAGGAGCCGGCCGACCTGGCGCTGCGCGCGGTGGCGCTGGCGGTCGCCGCGATTCCCGAGGGTCTGCCCGCCGTCCTCGCTCTCACCCTGGCCCTGGGCGTGCACCGGATGGCCCGCCGCGGCGCCATCGTCAAGCGCCTGGCCTCGGTCGAGGCCCTGGGCTCCGCGACCGTGGTGTGCAGCGACAAGACCGGCACCCTGACCATGAACGAGATGACCGCCCGCGCCCTGTGGTCGGCCGGACGCTTCTACGAGGTGAGCGGCGAGGGCTACGGCACCGCCGGCCGGGTGCAACCCGCCGGCCGCGGGCCGGCGGGCACCGACCCGTCGCAGGCGGTGGTGCCCTTCGCGCTGTGCAACGACGCGCGCCTCACCGGCGACGGCATCATCGGAGACCCCACCGAAGCGGCTCTGCTGGTGCTGGCCGCCAAGGCCGGCCTGGACCCCGAAGCGCTGCGCGCCCGCACCCCGCGCACCGGCGAGGTCCCCTTCGATCCGGCCGCCAAGTACATGGCCACCCAGCACGCCGACCCGGCCGGCGGCACCCGGGTCCATGTCAAGGGCGCGGTCGATGTCCTGCTGGAGCGCTGCACCGACGTGCTGACCGAGCACGGCCCCGCCCCGCTGGACGACCGGCGGCGCCGGGAGGTCACCGCCGCCGCCACCCGGCTGGGCAACCAGGGCCTGCGCGTGCTCGGGGCCGCCACGGCCACCGCCGACGAGCCCCGGGGAGCGGAGGGCCTGACCCTGACGGCCGTCGCCGGCATCGCCGACCCACCCCGCCCGCAGGCCCGGGACGCCGTCGCCCTGGCCCAGGCGGCCGGCGTCACGGTCAAAATGATCACCGGCGACCATGCCGACACCGCCGCCGCCATCGCCCGCGAACTGGGCATCGCCGGCAACGTCGTCACCGGCACCGAGCTCGCCCGGATGAGCGGCGCGGAACTCGCCTCGCGCATCGAGGACATCGGCGTCTTCGCCCGCGTCGCCCCCGAGCACAAGGTCACCATCGTGGACGCCCTGCGCCGGCACGGCCACATCGTGGCCATGACCGGCGACGGGGTCAACGACGCCGCGGCCCTGCGCGCCGCGCACATCGGTGTGGCCATGGGCATCACCGGCACCGATGTCGCCAAGGAGGCCGCCGACATGGTGCTCACCGACGACAACTTCTCCACCATCGTGCGCGCGGTGCGGCAGGGCCGCACCATCTACGACAACATCACCACGTTCGTCCGCTTTCAGCTCTCCACCAACGTCGGCGCCATCCTCACCCTGCTCGCCACCGTGGTGGCCGGGCTGCCCGCCCCCATGACCGCGATCCAGCTGCTGTGGGTCAACATCATCATGGACGGCCCGCCCGCGATGGCCCTGGGCATCGACCCGCCGCGGGAGGACGTGATGCGCCGCCCGCCCCGCCCGCCGGGCGAGCGCATCCTCAACACCCGCCGGCTGACCGTCATCAGCCGCGCGGGCGCCATCATGGCCACCGGCACCGTGGCCGTGTTCGCCGCGGCCCGCGACCTGGCCGATCCGGCGACCGCGGCCACCATGGCCTTCACCACCTTTGTGCTCTTCCAGCTCTTCAACGCGCTCAACGCACGCAGCGGCAGCGGCCCCGTCCTCGGCCGCCACCAGCTGCGCAACCGCGTGCTGTGGATCTGTCTGGCCGCCGTTCTCGCGCTGCAGATCCTCGCGGTGCAGGCGCCCTTCGCCCAAGGTGTCTTCGACACCGTTTCGCTCACCCCCCTCCAGTGGGCGGTGTGCCTGGCCACCTCCTCCACCGTGCTGTGGACCGAACACCTCTGGTACATCCTGCGGGCCCGGCGCGGCGCCGGGGACCGGGAGACCGGCGCCGTCGCCTCGCACGGAGGCCCGGCAAGGTGAGTGGAGCCCTTCCGCCATGAACGGCTACTGGTTCAATCTGGCGCTGATCGCCGTGCTGATCGTGTTCAACGCGCTGCTGGCGGGCACCGAGATCGCCCTGATCTCGCTGCGGGAGAGCCAGCTGCGCCGGCTGCGGGCCGGCGGGGAACGGCGGGCGACGCGGCTGGTGCGCCTGGCCGAGGACCCCAACCGGTTCCTGGCCACCATCCAGATCGGCATCACCCTGGCCGGTTTCCTGGCCTCGGCCACCGCCGCGGTCGCCCTGGCCGAGCCGCTGGTGCCCGTTCTGGGTTTCGCCGGGCGGGCCGCCGAACCGCTGGCCATCGCCCTGGTGACCCTGACGCTGACCTTTGTGACGCTGGTGGTGGGCGAGCTGGCGCCGAAACGTCTGGCCATGCAGTACGCGCAGCGCTGGGCGCTGCTGGCGGCCACCCCGCTGCATCTGCTGGCGGTCGTCTCCCGCCCCGCGGTCTGGGCCCTGAGCCGGGCCACCGACCTGGTCGTCCGGGCGCTGGGCGGGAACCCGCGCCAGGCGCAGCAGCCGCCCTCTCCCGAGGAGCTGCGCGACATGGTCATCAGCCACCGCGGACTGACCACCGAACAGCGCACCATCATCTCCAGCGCCCTGGAGATCCATGAACGGCCGCTGCGGGCCGTCCTCGTGCCGCGCCGGGCGGTGTTCAGCCTGTCCGACGACATGCGGGCCGCGGGCGCGCGCGACGCCCTGGCCCGTTCCGGCCACTCCCGGGCACCGGTTCTGCGCGCCGGTCACTTCGACGAGGTCCTCGGCATCGTCCATCTGCGGGACCTGACCACCGCCGGGGACACCACCCCGGTCACCGAGCTCGCCCGCCCCGCCCACTCGCTCTCCGACTTCACCAAGATCACCGACGCCCTGCGCCAACTGATGGCCGCCCGCCGGCACTTCGCCGTCGTCGTCGACGAATACGGCTCGGTGGAGGGCATTGTCACCATCGAGGATCTCCTGGAGGAGATCGTGGGCGAGATCTACGACGAGACCGACCGGGACACGGCAACCGTGCGCGCCCAGCCCGACGGCTCCCTGCTGCTGCCCGGCAGCTTCCCGCTCCATGATCTGCCCGATCTCGGCGTCGACCTCGGCGATCTCCGCCATGGCCCGTACTCCACCGTCGCCGGCCTGGTCCTTGCCCGGCTGGGGCATGTGCCGCGGCGGCCGGGGGAGAGTGTCCGGCTGCCGGGCTGGACCATCGAGGTCACCGGGATGCACCGCAACGCCATCACCGGCGTCCGTCTCCGTCCCCGCCGGCCGCGGCAGCTCCAGCGCCCGTCCCGGCGGGGCCCCTGAGCACGGCGTGGGCCCGGGCCGCGGCGGTTCGCCGCGGCCCGGGCCCACGCGTCCGGCGGTGTGCCGGTCAGGAAGAGAAGGAAGGGAAGGAAGGCAAGGAAGGGAATCAGGCCGGGGTCAGGGAGACGCGCCGCAGGTCGGCCGCCAGCTCCTGGTGGACCCGGGCGGTGAGCAGGGTGCCCTCGGCGGTGTGCTCCTCGCCGAGCACCTCGCCCTCCCGGTGCACCCGGGCGACCAGGGCGCCCTCGGTGTACGGCAGCAGCGTCTTGAGCTCGACCTCGGGCCGCGGCAGCTCGGCGTCGATCAGCTCCAGCAGGTCCTCGACGCCCTGCCCGGTGTGGGCGGAGACCACCATGGCCCGTGGCTCGGCGCGCAGCAGGCGCTGCAGCGTCAGCGGATCGGCGATGTCGGCCTTGTTGATCACCACGATCTCGGGCACCTTCTGCGCCCCCACCTCGCGGATGACCTCCCGGACCGCGGCGAGCTGCGCCTCCGGCTGCGGATGCGAACCGTCCACCAGATGCAGCAGCAGGTCCGCGTCGCCGACCTCCTCCATGGTGGAGCGGAAAGCCTCCACCAGGTGGTGCGGCAGATGACGCACAAACCCCACGGTGTCGGCCAGGGTGTACACCCGCCCGCTCGGGGTCTCGGCCCGCCGCACGGTCGGGTCCAGGGTGGCGAACAGCGCGTTCTCCACCAGCACTCCCGCCCCGGTGAGCCGGTTCAGCAGCGAGGATTTGCCCGCGTTGGTGTACCCGGCGATGGCCACCGAGGGGACCCGGTTGCGCCGCCGCTCCCCGCGCTTGACCTCCCGGCCGGTCTTCATCTCCGCGATCTCCCGGCGCAGCTTGGCCATCTTCTCGCGGATCCGCCGGCGGTCGGTCTCGATCTTGGTCTCACCGGGTCCGCGGGTGGCCATGCCGCCGCCCGCCGAGCCGGATCCGCCGCCGCCCATCTGCCGGGACAGCGACTGGCCCCAGCCGCGCAGCCGCGGCAGCATGTACTGCATCTGGGCCAGCGAGACCTGCGCCTTGCCCTCCCGGGACTTGGCGTGCTGGGCGAAGATGTCCAGGATCAGGGCGGTGCGGTCCACCACCTTGATCTTGACGACGTCTTCGAGATGGATGAGCTGGCCGGGGCTGAGTTCGCCGTCGCACACCACGGTGTCCGCGCCGGTCTCCAGCACGATGTCGCGCAGCTCCTGGGCCTTGCCCGAGCCGATGTAGGTGGCCGGGTCCGGCTTGTCGCGGCGCTGGATGACGCCGTCCAGAACGAGGGCACCGGCGGTTTCGGCGAGCGCGGCCAGCTCGGAGAGGGAGTTCTCCGCGTCCGCGGCCGTGCCCGAGGTCCAGACTCCGACGAGCACCACCCGCTCCAGACGGAGCTGCCGGTATTCGACCTCGGTGACGTCCTGGAGCTCGGTGGAGAGCCCGGCGACCCGGCGGAGCGCGGCCCGCTCCTCACGGTCGAACTGCTCGCCGTCCCGCTCCGCGTCAAAGACGTTCCACCCGGCGTCCTCATCCATCAGGGCGTCGGCCCGCCGTCCCTTGGCGCGCGGCTGGTGTTCCTGAGGAAGGGAAGTGAAGGTCAAGTGATTCCTTACGTAGCAGAGCAGGATGACTGGCTTCCGGTACAACGTGCGCGCCGGCCGGGACATTCCCGCGGTCCGTGCCGGCGCCGGAAGCCGGGCTCCATAGTGGCACGGCCCCTCCCGCCCGTCATGCGGTTTCTCCGCCGCCGCTGCCGCCGCCGCTGCCGCGCGGTGCGGGCCGCCAGCCGGGGTGGCCGGGCATGGCCGGGGTGCGCTCGCCGTACAGCCAGGCGGTGAGGAAGCCGTCCAGCTCCTGGCCGGAGACCTGCCCGGCCAGGGCAATGAAGTCGGCGGTGCCGGCGGTGCCGTCCCGGTGCCGGGCGACCCACTGGCGCTGCAGCCGCTCGAAGGCGGCGGCACCGATCCGCTCGCGCAGCGCGTAGAGGACGACGGCGCCGCCGTCGTAGACCACCGGATGGAAGATGTCCGGGGGCTCCTCGCCGTCCGGGCCGTGCGGTGCCGCGACCGGGCCGGCCTCGGCGCGCCACCGGTCCGAGTGCTCGTACGCGGCGCGGACACGTTCCTCAAGGGCCGGGCCGCCGTGCTCGGCCGCCCAGGTCCACTCGTACCAGGTGGCATGCGACTCGCTGAGCCACAGGTCGCTCCACTCGGCGGGGGTGACGCTGTTGCCGAACCACTGGTGGGCCAGCTCGTGCACCATGATCTCCTCCCGCTGCCAGTCCGCCACCCGGCCCTGGCCGGCCAGGAAGAGGAAGCGCGGAAAGAGCGAGAGGGTCTGGGTCTCCAGGGCGAAGGGAAACACCGCGTCGGCGACCAGCACCCCGTAGTTGCCGAACGGATAGCCGCCGAGGCGTTCCTCCAGCCACCGCAGATGGCCGGGGGTGCGCGACAGCCACGGCTCCAGGGCCTCGCGGTCGGCGGACGGCACCACATCGCGCAGCGCGACCGGGGCCGCGGTGTCGCGGTGCACCACATCGAGATCGCCCAGCGCGATCTGCACCAGCTCCGGGGCCATCGGATGCAGGGTGCGGTAGCTCCAGGTCACCTGGCCGGGAGCCGGCCCCGGGGTGCGGCCGGCCGGGACACCGTTGGCGACCGCGGTCACTCCCTGCGGGGCGCTGATCCGGAAGCTGAACAGGGCCTTGTCCGAGGGGTGGTCATTGGCCGGGAAGACCCGGTGCGCCGCGTCCGGCTGCGCCGCGGTGACCAGGCCCCCGTCGCCTTCGGAGGTCCGGATCCATGCCGTGCCGGCGCCCTCGGTGGGGCTGGTGTGCTCCACCGTGACCCGGAAGGTGGTCCCGCCGGCGGGCGGCTCGGCGGGATCGATCACCAGGTCCTCCCCGGCGGTGGCGAAGGCGGCGGGCGCGCCGTCCACGGTCACGGACCGCACCCGGCCGCCGGCGAAGTCGAGATTGAAGCGCTCCAGAGTGGCCTCGGCCCTCGCCACCAGACTGGTGCGCCCGGTCAGCGGCCTGGTGTTGTCCCCGCCGTAGCCGAGGTCCAGGTGGTAGCCGAGCACGTCGTACCCCGGGTTGCCGAGGTGGGGGAAGAGCCGGTCGCCGGCGCCGGCCGGTGCCGGGGGCGGTGCCGGAAGCTGCGCGGCGGTCAGCGCAACGGTGCCGGTGAGGGCCGCGGCAAGGCTCAGAACGCGGCGGCGCACGGCGCCGGGGGCACGCGGGGCATGGATGATCATGTGCCCATCGGTACCAGCGGCCGGTCCCGGCCCATGGCCGAAACCCGGGTCCGCCACCCGATCAGGTGGCCTCCGCGTCCACGCCGCCGCCGGGGACCGGCCCGTCAGGCGGCGGGGGTGCGCAGCGCCCGGGTGACGTCGTAGACGCCGGGAACCCGGCGCATGGCGCGCATCAGCCGCGGCAGCCCGCTGGCATCGGAAAGGCGGACCGTGTACGTGTGCCGGACCCGCTGTTCACGCGGCGGCTCGACCTCGGCCTGGAGCACATCGGCGCCGTTCTCGGCCAGCGCCTCCGCCAAGTCGGCCAGCAGATGGGGCCGGCCCAGGGCCTCCGCGCACAGCGTCACCCGGCAGCCCGCGGTGGCGGAGCGCCAGCCCACCGCGACCGTGCTCCGCCCGGCGGCGGTCATCTCCCCGGCCGCCGCGCAGTTGGTGCGGTGCACGGTGACGGTGCCGCCGCGCACCGCGAACGCGGTGATCTCGTCCGGCGGCACCGGGGTGCAGCACCGGGCCAGCCGTACCTGGGCGTCCGGGACGTCCGCGACCAGCACCGCCGCGCCCACCGGTTCCGGCCCGGGCGCCGGCCGCCCGGCGGCGGGCGCGGGGGCGGGCACCGGCGCGGGCACCGGCTCCGGCGCCGGCGCCGCCCGCTCCGCGGCCCCGACCAGCCGGCGGCGGATGGCGATCCGCGCGGCGGGCGTCCGGGCGTGCTCCAGCCACTCCGGCGCGGGCCCGGAGGTGCCCTCCGGGGCGAGGATCAGATGCACCAGATCGCCGTCCCGCAGCCGGGTGTGCAGGGGCTGCAGCCGGCCGTTGACCAGGGCGCCGATGCAGGAGTGCGCGGCCTCGCCGTGCCGGGCGTAGGCGGCGTCCACACAGCTCGCCCCGGCCGGCAGGGGCAGGGGCTGCTGCCGGTCGCCGTACTCCGCGACGACCGTGATCTCCCGGTCCTCGGCGAGCTCGTCGCGCAGTTCGGTCCAGAAGGTGTCCGGGTCCGGGGCCTGCCGCTGCCACTCCAGCAGCCGGGACAGCCAGCCGGGCCGGGTCGGGTCGGCCGGCTGTCCCGGCTGCTCGGAGTCCTCCCCGGCCGGGACGGCCGCAGCCGCGCCCGGCCCGCCCTCGGCGGCGCCGGCGAGCGGATCGCCCAGCGCGATCACCCCCGTCTCGGCCACCCGGTGCATGCGGTGGGTGCGGATCAGCACCTCGGTGATCCCGCCCGCGTCGTCGGCCAGCGCGGTGTGCAGCGACTGGTAGAGGTTGAACTTGGGGGCGGCGATGAAGTCCTTGAACTCGGAGATCACCGGGGTGAAGCAGGTGTGCAGCTCCCCCAGGGCCGCATAGCAGTCGGCGTTCTCGGGCACCCGGATCAGCAGCCGGGCGAAGTCGTACGGGCCGAGCCGGCCGCCGCGCTTGACCGCGTTGCGGTGCACCGACACCACGTGCCGGGGCCGGATGGCCACCTCGGCGGCGATACCGGCCTCCCGCAGCACCGCGCGCACCGCGTCCGCCACCGGGGCGAGCGGCTCGCCCGCGGCCCGGTGGCGGCGCATCAGCTCCAGGGCACGGTCGTGCTCCTCGGGATGCAGCACCCGGAAGACCAGGTCCTCCAGCTCGGTCTTGACCGCCTGCACGCCCAGCCGTTCGGCCAGCGGGATCAGCACATCCCTGGTCACCCGGGCGATCCTGGCCTGTTTCTCGGGCCGCATCACGCCCAGGGTGCGCATGTTGTGCACCCGGTCGGCCAGCTTGATGGACAGCACCCGTACATCGCTGCCGGCGGCCACCAGCATCTTGCGGAAGGTCTCCGGCTCGGCGGCGGCACCGTAGTCCACCTTCTCCAGCTTGGTGACGCCGTCCACGAGATGGGCGACCTCGGGGCCGAACTGCTCGCGCACCTGGTCCAGGGTGACCTCGGTGTCCTCCACCGTGTCGTGCAGCAGCGAGGCGGTCAGGGTGGTCGTCTCGGCGCCCAGCTCGGCCAGGATGAGGGTGACGGCCACCGGGTGGGTGATGTACGGCTCGCCGCTCTTGCGCATCTGCCCGCGGTGCGCGGACTCGGCCAGCACATAGGCACGTCTGAGCATGCCGGGGTCGGCGTCGGGATGGTGCTGCCGGTGGGCCCGGCCGATGTGCTCCACGGCGTCCGGCAGGGCGCCGCGCAGCGGGCCGGAGAGCAGGGCGGCCCGCCCGGCGCGGAACAGCCGCGCGACATCGATGCGGTTGCCCCGCCAGCGACGGGGCATGGTGGAGCCGGTCGCCTCTGCGCTGCTCATGGACACCTCCGCGGCCTGTCGGATGACCGGGCTCTTGCAGGAGCTCAAAGGAGGCGGCGGCGGGCGGCCTGGTCAGGGGCCGTCGTCCGCGCGTCCCACACGCTGTCTCTCCCCGTAGTGGCGCCGGTGCTTGATGGTACCGAGCCCACCACGGGCCCCCGGACCCGGGCCGCCCGGATGCAGGCGCTTCACCCGTTCGAGGGACGTTTGTCCGCGGCGAAGTGGCCGAAATCCAACGGTCCGGTGGCCGGTCCGGCGGTTCCCGGGCCGGGGCCCCGGCCCGGACGGCCTCACTCCGCCGGACCGAGCCAGGCCGGATCCAGGATGCCCTCGGCCACGATGACCGCCGGCCCGGTCATCTCGACGGCGCCGTCGGGGTGTTCGCTGATCTCCAGCCGGCCGCCGGGCACGTCCACGGTGTAGTGGACGGAGGTGCCGTCCGCCGCCGGATCCCGGCCGTCCCGGCGGGCGGCGGCCACCATGGCGGCGCAGGCGCCGGTGCCGCAGGAGCGGGTCTCGCCCGAGCCGCGCTCGTGCACCCGCAGCGCGATGTGGCCCGGGCCGCGGCGGGTGACGAACTCCACGTTGGTGCCGTGCGGATAGGCCGCGGCCGGGGTGACGGCCGGCGGCTCCAGCAGCGGACCGGCCTCGGCCAGGTCGGCGACAAAGGCCACCGCGTGCGGATTGCCCATGTCCACATGACGGGCGGGCCAGCGGCGGTCGCCGATGGTGACGGTGACGGACTCCCCGGGGCCGGAGGGCAGCCGGGCCGCGCCCATGGCCACCGTCACCGCCCCGCCGTCGCCCCCGTCGGCCCCGTCGCCGCTGCCGGTCCCGGTCAGCCGGACGTGGCGGATGCCGGCCCGGGTGCCGATCGGCACCTCGCCGTCCTCCGGGCGGATCAGCGCGGCACGCTCCAGATAGCGGGCGAACACCCGGATGCCGTTGCCGCACATCTCGGCGAGGGAACCGTCCGCGTTGCGGTAGTCCATGAACCACTCGGCCCGGCCGGCCAGCGCCCGGCCCTCCGGGATGGCATCGCAGCGCACCACGCGCAGCAGTCCGTCGCCGCCCAGCCCGGCCCGGCGGTCGCACAGCCGGGCCACGGTGGCGGCGGAGAGCCTCAGCCCGCCCAGCGGATCGGGGAGGATGACGAAGTCGTTCTCGGTGCCGTGGCCCTTGAGAAAGGGCACCGGCCGGCTCGGCACCCGGCGGCGGTCCTGCTGCGGCTGTGCGTCCTGCTGCGCGGTGGTCACACCCCGATCGTACGGGGATCCGGGGGCGCCGCCCGCCGCCGGGGCGGGCACGGCTCAGCGCAGCGCCGCGACCCGCCAGACGGCGAAGACCAGGAAGACCACCACGGCCAGGGCATAGAGCGCCAGCAGCCGCCAGTCCGGGCGGCGGCCGGAACCGCGCGGCGGCAGGCCGGGCAGGGTGTAGCCGACCCGGCGGGCGGCCACCAGGCCCCAGCCGGCCGCGCTGCAGCCGATCAGCAGGCCGAGCATGGCCACCACGGCACCGGTCTCGTCGAAGGCGAAGGCCAGCGGGAAGGCGAACATCAGCGAGCCGAGCAGGCTGAGCAGCAGGATGGGCGCGAGCTGGATCAGCCGCAGCCGGCGCGGCGGGCGCAGCTCGGCATAGGACTCGGCGGGCTCCTCCGGTTCGCCGTCACCGCCGCCGCCTCCTCCGGGCTCCGGCCCGGACGAGGCGGGGGGCACGGAACCCGGGGCCGCGGGCACGGCGGAGGCGTCGAGGGTCTCCGCGGAAACGCCCGGTGCGGCGTCCTCCGTTGCCACCGGCACATCGCCCCGGTGGTGTCCCGGGGGTCTTGCCGTGCGGCCATCGTTTTTCCGAGGGCCGGCTTCCATCGCCACGCGCCCTCCCAGCGTACGGCTCAAACAGCAGCAGCAAGCTTGATGATGGCACGTCCGGCCCGGGCAACCACGCGCCTGAGGCGTTCCTATGCCATCACGTGATCAGGATGTGACCGCCCGTTCGACCAGCGTCCATGCGTGTTCCGGAAGGCGGTCACGGGCCGCGCCGCCGCCGTCCAGCCAGTGCACCCGGCCGTCGCGGCGGAACCAGGTCTCCTGGCGGCGGGCGAAGCGGCGGGTGGCGCGCACGGTTTCCGCACGTGCCTGGTCCTCGCTGCACTCCCCGGCCAGTGCGGCCAGCACCTGCTGGTAGCCCAGGGCCCGGGAGGCGGTGCGGCCCTCGCGCAGGCCCGCGGCCTCCAGCGTCCGCACCTCGGCCACCAGTCCCTGCCCCCACATCCGTTCCACCCGGCCGGCGATCCGGGCGTCGAGTTCGGGGCGCTGCACGGCCACGCCGATCTGGAGGGTGCGGTAGACCGACTGCTCCTCCCCGGGGCCCGGCAGCTGCGCGGTGAAGGGCTGTCCGGTGATCTCGATGACCTCCAGGGCGCGCACGATCCGGCGGCCGTTGCTGGGCAGGATGGCGGCGGCGGCGCGGGGGTCGGCGGCGGCCAGCCGGGCGTGCAGGGCGCCGCTGCCGTGCCGGGCCAGTTCGCCCTCCAGGCGGGCGCGGACGCCGGGGTCGGTGCCGGGGAAGCGCAGCGCGTCCACGGCGCCGCGGAGATACAGGCCGGAGCCGCCGACCAGGACGGGGATGCGCCCACGGCCGAGCAGCCGGTCGATCTCGGCGCGGGCCAGCCGCTGGTACTCGGCGACGCTGGCGGTGACGGTGACGTCCCAGATGTCGAGCAGACGGTGCGGCACGCCGCGGCGCTCGGCCTCGGTGAGCTTGGCGGTGCCGATGTCCATACCGCGGTAGAGCTGCATGGAGTCGGCGTTGATCACCTCGCTGCCGAGCCGCTGGGCAAGGGTGACGCCGAGGTCCGATTTGCCCGCGGCGGTGGCTCCCACCACGGCGATGACCTGCGGGGCGGAGGGCAGCGAGGAGAAGGCGGTCACCCCCGCATCCTCCCAGACCGGCCCCGGGGCCGATGCGCCCCCGGGGCCGGGCCCCCGTCCGGTGGGCGGGTGGTTCAGGAGGCGGTCCACAGGGCGGTGAAGTAGGCGACGCCGTACGGGGCGCCGTACCACAGCAGGCGGGAAGCCATGGCGGCCGGGCCCGCGGCACCGGCCAGGACCTGCCAGGCCGGGCGGCCGGCCGCACGCAGTCCGGCGGCCGGCTCCGGGTCCAGGGCGGTGAGCGCGGCGGTGTCGGCCGAGGCGAGGGCCCGGGCCACCGCGTCGTCGTAGGGCACGGCGCGTTCGTCCAGATAGCCCGGGGCCCTGCGGTCGCGGCAGGCGCTGCCGTCGCCCATCACCAGCAGGGCGACCCGTTCCGCCTCGGCGGCCAGCCGCCGGCCCTCGTCGGCGCAGCGCGCCGGCTCCATGGCCGGGCCGACGGCCAGCCCGCTCACCGGCGCGGCCGTCCAGCCGGCCTCGGCCAGCAGCCAGGCGCCGACCGCCAGCGAGAGCGGCAGGCGACGGCCGCCGCCGCTCTCCGGGCGGGACGGGCCGGGAGTACCGGAGGTACCGAGGGTGACTTCCAGGGGAACGCCGTAGCCGTGGAATCCGCCCGGGGTGCCGGCCGGATGGACGGTGGGGCCGTCGGCACCGTCCGGGCCGACCACCACCAGCCTGGCGGGCCGGGCCGCGGCCAGTGCGTCGACGGCCTCCCGGCAGGCGGCCCGCACCGGGTCGAGTTCGGCGGCGGCCTGCCCGGCGACGGCGGGCACCAGCAGCGGCGGACAGGGGCAGACGGCGGCGGCGACCAGCATGATCACCAGCCTAACCGGCGGGCGCCGCGGGGCGACGGCCGTCGGGGTGCGCTCGGCGCGGTCCGCGCCTCAGCACGGCATGGCCGCTCGGCCGCGCCTTGCTTCCGTGGTCCGGCCGCGGGGGTCGGCGCGGTCGGTACGGTCGGCGCGGTCAGTGCAGTCAGTGCAGGCCGCACCCGCCGGCCGGTTCGGGTGTGAGCGCCGGGGCGCCCACCGTGGGCATCCCCAGCATCACTCCCCGCTCCCCGCCCGGCTGCCGCTCCGCCGCCTGCCGCGCCTCCCAGGCATCCCCCGACCGGGTGCGCCGCACGCCCAGCGCCGGGCCCTCGGCCAGCAGATGGTGCGGGGCGGCGTAGCTGATGCTGACGGTGACCAGATCGCCGGGGCGCGGCGGAGCCGTCTCGCCGTCTCCCTCCCCGTCCCGGGCGGGGCTGAAATGCACCAGGCGATTGTCGGGCGCCCGGCCGGACATCCGCCGGGTGGCGTCGTCCTTGCGGCCCTCGCCCTCGGCGACCATCAGCTCCAGCCGCCGCCCGACCTGCTTCTTGTTCTCCGCCCAGGAGATCTCCTCCTGGAGGGCGACCAGCCGCTCGTACCGTTGCTGCACGACCGCCTTGGGGATCTGGCCGTCCATCTCCGCGGCCGGGGTGCCGGGCCGCTTGGAGTACTGGAAGGTGAACGCCTGGGCGAACCTGGCCTCCCGCACCACATGCAGGGTCTGCTCGAAGTCCTGCTCGGTCTCGCCGGGGAAACCCACGATGATGTCGGTGGAGAGGGCGGCGTCCGGGATGGCGGCGCGCACCCTCTCGATGATGCCCAGGTAGCGGTCCTGCCGGTAGGAGCGGCGCATGGCGCGCAGCACCCGGTCCGAGCCGGACTGCAGCGGCATGTGGAGCTGGGGCATCACATTCGGCGTTTCGGCCATGGCCTGGATGACGTCGTCGGTGAAGTCCCGCGGATGCGGGGAGGTGAAGCGGACCCGCTCCAGCCCTTCGATCCGCCCGCAGGCGCGCAGCAGTCTGGAGAACGCCTGCCGGTCGCCGATGTCCGAGCCGTAGGCGTTGACGTTCTGCCCGAGCAGGGTGATCTCGCTGACCCCCTCGGCGACCAGCGCCTCGATCTCGGCCAGGATCTCCCCCGGGCGGCGGTCCTTCTCCTTGCCGCGCAGCGCGGGCACGATGCAGAAGGTGCAGGTGTTGTTGCAGCCGACCGAGATGGAGACCCAGGCGGCATAGGCGCTCTCCCGCCGGGTGGGCAGGGTGGAGGGGAATGCCTCCAGCGATTCGGCGATCTCCACCTGGGCCTCCTGCCGCATCCGGGCGCGCTCCAGCAGCACCGGCAGCCGGCCGATGTTGTGCGTGCCGAAGACCACGTCCACCCAGGGGGCGCGGCGCACGATGGTGTCGCGGTCCTTCTGGGCCAGGCAGCCGCCGACCGCGATCTGCATACCGGGGCGGGCGGCCTTCCCGGGGGCGAGCCGGCCCAGATTGCCGTAGAGGCGGTTGTCGGCGTTCTCCCGGACCGCGCAGGTGTTGAAGACCACCACGTCCGCCAGCTCGGCCTCCTGCGGGGCCCGGACATAGCCGGCCGCCTCCAGCAGGCCGGACATCCGCTCGCTGTCGTGCACATTCATCTGACAGCCGAAGGTCTTGACCAGGTAGGTGCGTGCGCCGTCCGACATGCCAGAACTCATCCAAACCCATCCGCGGGCGGCGCTGCCGCGCCGCCGGTCCGTCCGGTCGTCCTTCTTCCCCCGCCCGGCCTCGCCAGCGGCCGGTGCCGGGACGGTGTCCCAGTCTACGGGCCCGTACCGACAGCCCTCACGCCGCTTTCCGGGGACGGCCGGGGACCGGCACACTGTGGCAGGTGAACATACGTCTGTCCCCGCCGGCCGGCGGGCGGCGCCCGCTGCCGCCCGCCCGCCGCAGGCTGCTCGGCTGGGGCGCGGCCGGGGCGGCGGCGCTGGCCGGCGGGGCGTGGTGGCAGGCCGCGGCGGACGACGGGCCCGGACCGCACGGCACCCTGACCATGAGCACCGGCGTGCCCAGCGGGGTCTATGTCCGCTACGGCCAGCTGCTCCAGGCCCAGCTCACCCGGGAGCTGCCGGGCATGGAGGTGGTGCTGCTGCCCAGCGAGGGATCGCTGCAGAACATCCGGCGGCTGGTGTCCGGCGAGGCCGACATCACCATTGCCACCGCCGACTCCCTGGTGACCTATCAGCTCGGCGGCGGCGCGGGCTCCGGCCGGCTGCGCGCGCTGGCCCGGCTGTACGACGACTACATGCAGCTCGTGGTGCCGGTGGATTCGCCGGTCGGCTCGGCCGCCGAGCTGGCCGGGCTGCGGGTCGGGGTGGGCCAGGACGGGTCGGGGGTGCAGCTGGTCGCCCGGCAGATGCTCGCCGCGGCGGGGCTGGACATGGAGCAGGACCTGCGGCCGGTGCGGGAGGGCATCCACACCATGCCGCGGCTGCTGGAGAACGACCGGCTGGACGCGTTCTTCTGGTCCGGCGGGCTGCCCACCTCGGCGGTGCAGAAGCTGTCGCAGCGGATGGACATCCGGCTGGTGCCGCTGGGCGAGCTGCTCACCGGGCTGCACTCGCTGGGCCAGGAGGGGACGCACTACCGGGCGGCGGTGGTGCCCTCGGACGTCTATCCGGAGATCCGTACCGGCGGCACGGTGGACACCATAGCGGTGGCCAATCTGCTGGTGGCCATGGAGGCGCTGGACGGGGAGCTGACCGAGCATGTGACCAGGGCGGTGATCAGCGGGCGGGACCGGATAGCCGAGGAGGTGCACGCGGCACAGCGGGTGGATCTGCGCACCGCCATCTACACCCGGCCGCTGGAGCTGCACGAGGGCGCCAAGCGCTACTACCGCTCGGTCAAGTCCTGAGCGCTCCCGGCTGGCGGGGAGCCGGGCGACGGTGCGAGGGGCGGGTCGTCCGGCCGGGGGCGGCGGGGCCGGAACGGCGGCCGGAACAGGGAGCGGCGCCCGGCGGCGCGGATGCCGGCGCCGGCGCCGCCGTCCCCGGTTCCGCGGGCCGCTCCCGGGTCCGCCGGCTCCCCCGGACCGGTTCCCTCCGGGGACGAGGCCAGTGAGGCGGCCAGGGCCGCGGCCCGCGGCCGGTCCGCGGCGGGCGCGGTGCCGGGCTCGGCGCGCGGCACCGAGACGGTGACCGACAGGCCGTGCGGCGGGTGGTGGGCGTAGTCCAGCTTTCCGCCGCCGGCCGCCAGCAGCGCCCCGACGATGGACAGGCCGAGGCCGGAGCCGGAGACGTTCTGGTGGCGTCCGCTGCGCCAGAAGCGGTCGCCGATCCGGGCCAGCTCCTCGTCGGTCAGGCCGGGGCCGTTGTCGGTGACCCGGATCCGGGTCCATTCGCCCTCGGCCGCCACGGCCACCGTGACCCGGCCCTCGCCGGTGTCCGCGGTGAACTTCAGGGCGTTGTCGATCAGCGCGTCCAGGGCGCTGGAGGTGGCGACCGGGTCGGCCCAGCCGGTCACCGCGGCCGGACCGGCCGCCGCCAGGGTGATGGACCGGCGCTCGGCGACCGGCCGCCAGGCCGCGATCCGCTCGGCGACCAGTGCGGCGATGTCGGTCAGGCGGGGGTCGGCGGGGCTGTGCTCGGCCAGCGCCAGGTCCAGCAGCCCGTCCAGCACCTGGGCCAGCCGCCGGCCCTCGGCCCGCACCGATTCGAATTCCCGGTGGCCGCCGGGCAGCTCCAGGCCCAGCAGCTCGATGCGCAGCAGCAGCGCCGCCAGCGGGTTGCGCAGCTGGTGGGAGGCGTCCGCGACAAAGGCCCGCTGCTGTTCCAGGACCTGCTCGACATGGTCGGCCATCTCGTTGAACGAGCGGGCCAGCCGGCGCAGCTCGGGCGGCCCGCCGGCGGTGGCGACCCGGGAGTTGAGCTGCCCGGTGGAGATGGCGTGCGCGGTGCGGTCCAGCACCCGGACCGGGCGCAGCACCCAGCGGGTCATGGCGTGCGCGGCGGCCACCGCGAGCAGCATGGCGGCGGCCTCGGCGGCGGCCACCGGCAGCCAGCCGCGCAGCACCCGGGCCCGCATCGGCCCGGTGGGCGAGTCGGTGAGCACCACGGCGACCACATCGCCGTCCTTGGTCACCGGGGAGGCGATGACCAGCCGGGCGTCGGTGTCCCAGGGCCAGATCTGGCCCAGGCCCTGGCTGCGGCGGCCGGCCAGGGCCTCGGCGAAGGCGCTGTCGAAGGCGCGGGCCGCCGCGCCGTCCGGGGCCATCCGCCAGTCGGCCGGGGCCTGGGCGATGGCCAGGCCGTTGCGGTCGAAGACGCCGGCCCGGATGCCGTAGAGGTCGTAGTAGCGGTTGAGCTCGTCCTGGAGCTGGGCCTGCGCACCGCCGGCCGAGCCGCCGCCGGGTGCCGCGGCGAACTGGGCGAGCGAGGCGAAGCGGGCGGTGTCGTCGATCCGGTCCACCACCACCCGCTGCTGTTCCCTGGCGGCCTGGCTGGCGGCCAGCGGCACGCCGAGCGCCAGCAGCAGACCGGCGAGCAGCACGGTCAGCAGCAGGAGCAGGCGGGAGCGCATACCGGGGCGGGCCGCTTCAGGCGGCGGGGAGCGCGAGCCGGTAGCCGACGCCGCGGACCGTCTCGACCAGCTCGGGGCGGCGGAGCTTGGCGCGCAGCGAGGCGATGTGCACCTCCAGGGTGCGGCCGGTGCCCTCCCAGCTGGTCTGCCAGACGTCGCTGATGATCTGCTCGCGCCGGTAGACCACGCCGGGCCGCTGGGCGAGCAGGGCCAGCAGGTCGAATTCCTTGCGGGTGAGGGCGACCGGCTCGCCGGCGACGGTCACCTGGCGGCCGGGCAGGTCGACGGTGACCGGGCCGGCGCGCAGCACGGTCTCCCGGGGGGCGCCGGCCTCGCCGGAGCCGGCGCCGGCGCCGGACTCGGCCTCGGTGCCGTCGGTGGCGGTGCGGCGGCTGACCGCGTGGATCCGGGCCAGCAGTTCCCCCATGTCGTAGGGCTTGACCACATAGTCGTCGGCGCCCAGATTGAGCCCGTGGATGCGGGACCGCACATCGGCGCGGGCCGTCACCATGATGACGGGCGTGCCGCTGAGGCGGCGGATGCGCCCGCAGACCTCGAAGCCGTCCACATCGGGCAGGCCGAGATCGAGCAGGACCACGCCGAAGGTGTCGGTGCGGAGGGCGGCCAGCGCCTCCTCGCCGCTCCTGGCGTGCCGGACCTCGAAGCCGTGCCGGCCGAGGACGGCGATCAGGGCCGCGGCGACATGGTTGTCGTCCTCGACGAGCAGCAGTCGCACCGTGCCTCCTTCTCCAGGGTCGTGCCCGGGGCGTGCCGGGCACGCCCTTCCCGGCATGGACGCCGATGGAACAAGGATGCGTCAAGAGCGCCCGGAACGGGGGCGCCTTTCGTTATCCACCCGGTACCCCAGGTGACGGATGATCACGGACCGCATCGATACGTGTCCGTATCGTTATGCTCAATTTCCGCTCAACTCTGCTGACGCCGCCCGGGGTGCTGGCTAGGGTCCCTGGAATCGACAAGGACGGAGCGAGACCAGACCGATGAGCGACGACGTATCGCTTGCCAAGGAGCCGAGGGACGCACCGCCGGCGGCGGAGGAACTGGTCGTCCTGGCGGATGTGAACAAGCACTTCGGTGCGCTCCATGTGCTCCAGGACATCAATCTCACGATCCACCGCGGTGAGGTCGTGGTGGTGATCGGCCCGTCCGGCTCCGGCAAGTCCACCCTGTGCCGCACCATCAACCGCCTGGAGACCATCGACTCGGGGACCATCGCCATCGACGGCAGGGCGCTGCCCGCCGAGGGGCGCGAGCTGGCCAGGCTGCGCGCCGATGTGGGCATGGTGTTCCAGTCGTTCAATCTGTTCGCACACAAGACCGTGCTGCAGAACGTCACCCTGGGCCAGGTCAAGGTGCGGCGGCGCGGGCGGGCGGATGCCGAGGAGAGGGCGCGGGCGCTGCTGGACCGGGTGGGGGTGGCCAACCAGGCCGACAAGTACCCGGCGCAGCTCTCCGGCGGCCAGCAGCAGCGGGTGGCCATCGCCCGGGCGCTGGCCATGGACCCCAAGGTGATGCTTTTCGACGAGCCCACCTCGGCACTGGACCCGGAGATGATCAACGAGGTCCTGGAGGTCATGCAGCAGCTCGCCCGCGAGGGAATGACCATGGTGGTCGTCACCCATGAGATGGGCTTCGCCCGCTCGGCCGCCGACCGGGTGGTGTTCATGGCGGACGGCCGCATCGTCGAGCAGGCCGAGCCGCACCAGTTCTTCGACAACCCGCGCAGCGACCGGGCGAAGGACTTCCTGTCCAAGATCCTGCACCACTGAGTCCTCCGCACCGAAGCTCCGCGCCACCGGCCCCGTGTCCGGGGGGCGACCGCGGAACCTCACGGGCCGCGGCGGACCGCGGCGGCCCACCGATGTTCACCACCCACCGATTCCAAGGGGAAGCCGACAATGAAGATCCGCAAGGCAAGCGCGCTGGCCGCTGCCGTTCTCGCTCTCTCCCTGACCGCCACCGCCTGCGGGTCCGATGACGACTCCGGCGACAACGGCGCCGGGAGCGGTGGCGGCGGCGAGGAGGCGCAGACGCTCACCATCGGCATCAAGTTCGACCAGCCGGGCCTGGGCCTGAAGACCGAGGACGGGACCTTCACGGGTTTCGATGTCGATGTCGCGACCTATGTGGCCAAGGAACTGGGCGTCGATGCGGAGAACATCGAGTTCAAAGAGTCCCCGAGCCCGGAGCGGGAGAACATGCTCAGCCGTGGTGACGTGGACTTCATCGTGGCCACCTACTCGATCACCGACGAGCGCAAGGAGAAGGTCAGCTTCGCCGGCCCCTATTTCCTGGCCCACCAGGACCTGCTGATCCGCGCGGACGACTCGGTCGGTTCGGTCGAGGAGATCAACGACCTGACGCTGTGCTCGGTCTCCGGGTCCACGTCGGCGCAGAACATGAAGGAGAACCTCGCCCCGGACGCCGATCTGAGTGAGTTCAACACCTACTCCGAGTGCCTGAGCGGTCTGGAGAGCGGTGTGGTGGACGCGCTGACCACGGATGACGCCATCCTGGCCGGCTATGCCGCGCAGGAGCAGTACGCCGGCAAGTTCAAGCTGGCCGGGCTGAGCCTGAGCGACGAGAACTACGGCATCGGCATCCCCAAGGGCGACACCGAACTCCAGGCCGACATCAACGCGGCCCTGGAGAAGATGGTGGAGGACGGCTCCTGGGAGCAGTTCGTGGAGAAGAACTTCGGGCCCTCCGGCTACGAGTACGAGCCGGCCCCGGAGATCACCGAGACGAGCTGACCCGCGGCGCGGGGCCGCCGGCCGCCGGCGGCCCCGCGCGCGTTCCCCGTCCCTGCTGCCCGGCGAGAGTACGAGACCCGTGTTCGATTTTCTTGATCTCGAACGGTACGACCTGTTCGGCGCGTTCTGGATGACGGTGCAGCTCACCGTGTTCTCGGCGATCGGTTCCCTGGTCTGGGGAACCGCGCTGGTGGCGATGCGCGTCAGCCCGGTGCCGGTGATGCGTGCCTTTGGCACCGCATACGTCAACATCATCCGCAACATCCCGCTCACCGTGATCATCATCGCCTGCGCCCAGGGGCTGTACTTCACACTGCGGGTAGACATGGGTTCGGACGACCAGAGCACCGCCTACTTCCGGCTCGCCGTACTCGGGCTGTCCGCCTACACCGCCACTTTTGTGTGCGAGGCCCTGCGCTCCGGCATCAACACCGTGCCGATGGGCCAGGCCGAGGCTGCCCGCGCCATGGGGCTGAGCTTCGTCCAGGTGCTGTGGCTGATCGTGCTGCCGCAGGCGTTCCGTTCCTCGGTGGCGCCGCTGACCAATGTGCTGATCGCCCTGACCAAGAACACCACGGTGGCGGCGGCGATCTCGGTGGCCGAGGCCGCGCTGCTGATGAAGGAAATGATCGAGAACGAGGCGCAGACGCTGGTCATCGGCCTGCTCTTCGCCTCCGGATTCGTGCTGCTCACCCTGCCGACCGGGCTGGTCCTGGGCTGGGTGGCCAAGCGGGTGGCGGTGAAGCGATGAGTTCTTCCGTTCTCTACGACGTGCCCGGGCCGCGCGCCCGGTCGGTCAACGTGCTCCTGGCCGTGCTGTTCGTGCTGGTGCTGGGCGGTGCCGCGTGGTGGGTGCTGGACACCATGCACGACGAGGGACAGCTCGCCGCGGACAAGTGGAAGCCGTTCGTCACCGACGGCCGGGTGTGGACCACCTTCCTGCTCCCCGGACTGTGGGCGACCGTCAAGGCGGCGCTGCTGGCCATCGTCATCGCGCTGCCGCTCGGCGCGGTGCTGGGCATCGCCCGGATGTCCGACCACTCCTGGGTCCGGGTGCCGGCCGGCGCCGTGGTGGAGTTCTTCCGGGCCATCCCGGTGCTGATCCTGATGATCTTCGCCAACGAGGCGTACGCCCGGTTCACCGATGTGGAGCCGGACAACCGGCCGCTGTACGCGGTGGTCACCGCGCTGGTGCTGTACAACGCCTCGGTGCTGGCCGAAGTGGTGCGCGCTGGAGTTCAAGCCCTGCCACGCGGACAGACAGACGCGGCCTTGGCAGTCGGCATGCGCAAGAGCCAGCTCATGTTGTACGTGCTGCTGCCGCAGGCGGTGACCGCCATGCTGCCGGCCATCCTCAGCCAGCTTGTGGTGATCGTGAAGGACACCGCGCTGGGCGGCGCGGTGCTCGGCTACAGCGAGCTGATGCGCTCGGCGGGCCTGATCAACGCCAACTACGCCAATCTGATCGCCTCACTGACCGTGGTGGCCGTCATCTACATCGTGCTCAACTACCTGATCACCAGCTTCGCGCACTGGCTGGAGGCACGGATCCGGCGCGGCAAGCGGACCACCGGGGCGGTGCTCACCATGGAGCCCCACGAGCAGACCGAGGCCGGCCAGCCGACGCTGCCGACGGTCAAGGCCCTGGAACCGCCCCACGACCGCCCGGGGGACCGGCCCGGGGACCAGCCCAACGACCAGGGGCAAACCTGACTTGACGCGGTGTCGGCCGCTGGGTTGCATACTCCTGTGCAGCCCGTGATCATCGCCGGCGCGGGCCCGACCGGGCTCGCGCTGGCGCTCGCCCTGGCCCGCCGTGCCGTGCCCGTGCTGCTGCTGGACGGCGCGGACCGGCAGCCGGAGGGGCGGCCGGCCCGGACGTGTGTGCTGCCGCCGGACGCCGCGCACTGGGCCGGGCCGCCCGCGGTGCGCCGGCACGCCCTGGCCTGGTCCGGCTGGCGCACCACGCATCGCGGGAGAACGGTGCAGCACACCGCGTTCCCACGGGACGCCGCCCCGCTGCATCTGCCGCAGGACGCGCTGGAGGCCGGGCTGCGGGCGGAGGCACTGGGCACCGGGCTGGTGGAGATCGCCCCGGGCTGCCGGATCACCGGGCTGGAACAGGACGAGAAGGGTGTCACCGCCGTGCTGAGCGGGGGCCGGGAACGGTCCGGCAGCTTCCTGGTGGGCTGCGACGGCGCCCGCTCCACGGTGCGCAAACTGCTGCGGATCCCGTTCCCGGGCCGGACCGCGGTGGAGCGCTATGCCGTGGCCACGGTACGGGCGGCGCTGCTGTGGCCGGGGGCGGAACCGGACGAGGGTGCGCTGCACCGGGCTCTGCCCGGGCCGGACCGCGGCCGGACCCCCGAGGTGCTGGCCCGGCCGCTGACCGGACTGCGATGGCGGCTGGACTGGCCGATGCCGCCGGACGGCGGGCTGGTCACCCCGGAGGCGCTGCTGGAGTCACTGCACCGCACGCTGGCGGCCTGGCACGGCGACGGCGGGGTCCCGGCCTATGAGCTGCTGGACACCGGGGTGCACCAGTGCCACCAGCGGCTGGCCCGGCGCTGGCGCCACGGCCGGGCCTTTCTGGCCGGGGACGCCGCCCATCTGCTGGGCGCGCTGGGCACCCAGCAGACCGCCGAGGGCCTGCGGGACGCCGACAGCCTGGCCTGGAGGCTGGCCGTCGCCTGGCACCAGGACGATGCCGGGGAACTGCTGGACGGCTACGAGCGGGAACGGCGCCCGGCCGTGGGCACCCGGCTGCGCGCCGTGGACCAGGCCCTGCCGCTGGTACGCGGGCGCGGCGGCGACCGGCAGACGGTGCGCGGCCGGGGCCGGCTGGCCCTGCTCACCGACGCCCATCTGGGCCTCGGCACCCTGGGCGGCCCCGGTGTCTACCCGGCCCCGGGCGGCGACCCACGCCGGGCCCGGGCACTGGCCACTCCCCCGGGCTCACCGGCCGCCGATGTGCCGGTGACCGCGCTGGACGGCACCCGAGCCATGCTGCGCGCGTTGCTGGGCGGGCCACTGCTGGCGGTGCTCACCGCACCCGGTTCCCGGGTGTGGGACTCCCGGCACTGGCTGACCGCGGGACTGATCCCGGAGCTCGCCGAGGCGCTGCGGACCGTGCCCCTGCCGACGGAACTGCTGGTCACCGAGGAGTATCCGGGTGCGGGGGCACACACCCTGCTGCTCGTCCGCCCGGACGGCCGGCTGGCGGCGGCGCTGCCCGCCGCCGATGCCCCGGCCCTGCGCCACGCCGTCACCGCGCTGCGCGCCTGACCTTCCGGGGCCCCGTCCGGTCAGGGCTCGGGGAGGCAGCCGTCCCGGACGTCCGGGTTCTCGCCCTCGGCCTCCAGGGCCTCCCGGACGACGCGCAGGGCCAGGCCCTCGGGATAGCCCTTGCGGGCCAGCATCCCGGCCAGCCGCCGGATCCGCTTCTGGCGGTCCAGGCCCCGGGTGGCACGCAGCTTGCGCGCCACAAGTTCCCGGGCGGTCTCGGTCTCCCGCTCGCCGTCCAGCCGGGAGACCGCTTCCTCGATGAGTGTGCTGTCCACGCCCCGGGTGCGCAGCTCGCGGGCCAGTGCCCGCCGGGCCAGGCCCCGGCCATGGTGGCGGGACTCCACCCAGGCGTCGGCGAAGGCCGCGTCGTCGATGAGTCCGGCCTCCTCGAAACGGTCCAGGACCGCTGCGGCGGCCTCCTCCGGGATCTCCCGCTTGCGCAGCGCCTCGGCAAGCTGCCCTCGGGTGCGCGGGGCTCCGGTCAGCAGCCGCAGGCAGAGCGCCCGCGCCCGCTCCACCGGATCGGCCGGAGCCCTCGCCCCGGCCCGGCCGCCGTCCGTTCCGCCGCCGCCCGGTGTCCCGTGCCCATGTCCTCCGGTTTCCGCGTGCTCCTCATGCGCTTCGCGTTCTTCCTGCCGTTGCGGCTGCCGTCCCGGCCGGTGCACGGCTCAGCTCTTGGCCGCCGCCGCGGCCTTGGCGGTCCGGGGCGCCTTGGCTGCCGGTGCCGCCGCCACGGGAGCGGGTACGGTGGCCGCCGCCTCGCCGCCGGCCGCGTCCGCGCCGGGCTCCGGCTCCGGGGCCTGGGGCTTGGGGCCGACGCCCAGCTTCTCCTTGATCTTCTTCTCGATCTCATTGGCGAGATCGGGGTTGTCGCGCAGGAAGTTGCGGGCGTTCTCCTTGCCCTGGCCGAGCTGGTCGCCCTCGTAGGTGTACCAGGCACCGGACTTGCGGATGAAGCCGTGCTCCACGCCCATGTCGATCAGTCCGCCCTCGCGGCTGATGCCCACGCCGTAGAGGATGTCGAACTCGGCCTGCTTGAAGGGGGGCGCGACCTTGTTCTTCACGACCTTGACCCGGGTGCGGTTGCCCACCGCGTCGGTGCCGTCCTTCAGGGTCTCGATGCGGCGGACATCGAGCCGCACCGAGGCGTAGAACTTCAGCGCCCGGCCGCCGGTGGTCGTCTCCGGGGAGCCGAACATCACGCCGACCTTCTCCCGGAGCTGGTTGATGAAGATCGCCGTGGTCTTGGCCTGGCTGAGCGCGCCGGTGATCTTCCGCAGCGCCTGGCTCATCAGCCGGGCCTGGAGACCCACATGCGAATCGCCCATCTCGCCCTCGATCTCCGCCCGCGGCACCAGGGCGGCCACCGAGTCGATCACGATCAGGTCCAGCGCGCCGGACCGGATCAGCATGTCGGTGATCTCCAGCGCCTGCTCGCCGTTGTCCGGCTGGGAGAGGATGAGCTGGTCCACGTCCACCCCGAGCTTCTTGGCGTACTCGGGATCCATCGCGTGCTCGGCGTCCACGAAGGCGACCGTGCCGCCGTTCTTCTGGGCGTTGGCCACGGCGTGCAGGGCCAGGGTCGTCTTGCCGCTGCTCTCCGGACCGTAGATCTCCACCACCCGGCCCCGGGGGAGACCGCCGACGCCGAGCGCGATGTCGAGGGCGGTCGAACCGGTGGGAATGATCTCGATCGGCTCCTGGGTCCGCTCGCCCATGCGCATGACAGCGCCCTTGCCGAACTGCCGTTCAATCTGCGCGAGAGCGGCGTCCAGCGCCTTCTCGCGGTCCGTACCTGCCATGGGTGCCACCGTCTTCTGGTTCGATCGCTTCACGTCAATGACGCTAGCGCGTGCCACTGACAATCGGTCCGGGGCGGCCTGCGGCAGCCGCCGTCCCTCCATATGAATGGATGTTCGATTTTTGTGTCAAGCGACCCGCCGGGCCTGTGGAAAACCGCAAACCCGCAGTTCAAAGGGGTGACGAAGGAGCAAAGCAGCAGGTCGGGGGCGCCTCGCGGAAGCGTGGAGATGCGGCAGGTTCCGTCCTCCCGGCAGGTTCAGCGCAGCCGGGCCGGTACGTCCATCGCCCTGCACACCGCACGCCACACGTCCCTGGCCTCCCAGCCCGCCTCCAGCGCCTCGTACACCGTGCGCCCGCCCAGCTCCGACATCACATGGTCGCGGGCGAAGGAGTCCGCGTAGGTCTCGCCGAAATGCTCCCGCATCCGTTCCCAGAAGTCCGTCAGCCGCATGTTCCCAGTATCCCCCCGGCCACCGGGTCAGCCGCCCAGCGCCCGGACCCCGGCCGTCACCGCCACCGCCGCCACCACCACCAGCAGGAACGGCGCCCGCAGCAGCACCGCCACGGCCGCCGCCGCCAGCCCGGCCGCACGCGCGTCCAGCACCGGTGCGCCGGTGCCGTCGTCCACCGTCTGGATCGCGGTCAGCGCCGCCAGCAGCGCGACCGGCAGCAGGGCGGCCAGCTTCCGCACCAGCGGGCGCTCCAGCACCCCGGCCGGCACGGACAGGCCCAGCAGCTTGACCAGGTAGCAGCCCACCGCGGTCAGCACCACGGCCGGCCACACCGCGGCCGGGTCCAGCCCGCTCACCGGGTCACCTCCCGGCCGTCCAGGCGGCCGTGCACCCACAGCACGGCGGGCGCCGCAAGCGCGGCCAGCAGCACCGGGACCCCGGCCGGCAGCAGCGGCAGACCGATCAGCGGCAGACCGATCAGCGCCAGCAGCACCGCCAGCACCGCCGTGGCCCGCTCCACCGCGGTCTTCAGCATCGGCGCGACAAGCGCCAGGAAGACCGCGGGCCCGGCCGCGTCCAGGCCCCAGACCGCGGGATCGCCCAGGCCGGAGGCGCCCAGCGCACCCAGCAGGGTGGTGAGGTTCCACAGCAGATAGAGAGTGAGTCCGGTGACGGCGAAGCCGGCCCGGGCCGCCCGCCGGTCGGGCTGGGCGAAGGACACCGCGGCGGTCTCGTCGATCACCCACTGGGCGGCGAACGGCCGCAGCCGGCGCGGCGGGCGGAGCAGCGCGGACAGGCGCAGACCGTAGAAGCAGTTGCGCACCCCGAGGAAGAACGCCCCGGCCGCGGCGGTGACCGGACCGCTGCCCGCGGCAAGCGCGCCGACCAGCGCGAACTGCGAGGCGCCGGTGAAGACCAGCAGGCTGAGCACGCAGCTCTGGGCCACGCTCAGGCCGGCCGCGGCGGCGGTGGCGCCGAAGGCGAAGCCGGAGACGCCCACGGCGACACCGGTCCCGAGGGCCTGGCGCACCGCCCGGCGCACGGTGTCCGGAGCGGGCACCGCGGCGGCTGCGCCGGACGTCACGGCGGAGGCGCCGGCGGAGGCGCCGGCGCCCGCGGGTTCTCCGGCGCCCGCGGGACCCGCCGGGAAGGCTGAGGAATCGACCCGATCGTTCACCCCGGCACGCTAAGCGATCCGGTGCCGCCCGGTCTTGTACGTTTTTGCACCCCGGCCGGACGTCGGCGCGCTCAGCGGCGGGGCACGGCGTGCGCCCGCCGGTAGGCGGCCGGCGGCACCCCGACGATGCGGGTGAAGTGACGGGTCAGATGCGCCTGGTCGGAAAAACCGGCCGCCGCCGCGGCCTCGGCGGGCCGGCTCCCCGCCGCCAGCAGCGCCCGCGCCCGCCGCACCCGGCGGTCGGTCAGCCAGGCGTGCGGCGGCATGCCGTACCGCCGCCGGAAGGCCCGCAGCAGCGCGAACGGGCTGGTGTCCAGCTCGGCGGCGAGCCGCTGCAGCGTGGGCGGGGCGGTCATCCGCTCCTCCAGCAGCAGCCGCGCCCGTTCGGCGTCACGCGCGCCCGCGCCGCGCGGCGCCCGGTCCGGCAGCACCCCGCCGTGGTCGCGCAGCAGCCGGGCCAGCGCGACCCGCAGCAGGGTGTCCGCGGTCAGCGGATCGTCCTGCTCGGCCGCCCGGTGCACCTCGGTGATCAGTCTGCCCGCCTCCGGATCCCGCACCATCTCCCGGCGGAACCCGACCGTGCCGCCGCCGCGCCCGGCCGCGCCCGTCTCCGCGGCCACCTCGGCGACCAGCCCGGCCGAGGGATAGAGGGTGGCATACGCCCAGCCGTCCGGCCGCCCGGCCCGCGCGGTGTGCGGCACCTCGGGATTGATCATCACCACACTGCCCGGACCGGCGTACTCCGTCCCGCCCGGCAGCCCGACCGCCTCCACCCCGGCGGTGACCGCGCCCAGCACATACCCGTCGTGCGTGTGCCGGGGGAATGCATGCCCCACATAGCGGGCACGCAGCAGCTCCAGGCCCGGCAGCCCGGCGTAGCGCCAGTGCCGCGCCCACTCGCCGCCGCCCGGGACCGGGCAGGAGCTTTCCATGGCCACGCTCATGACGCCCATTGTGCGGCGTTGTCGGCGGCGGGGTGCACCATGGGTCGCATGACGGACGGTCCGGCCCCGGCCCTTGACGGCTTCTCCCCGGCCACGCGCGCGTGGTTCAGCGGGGCGTTCCGCGCGCCCACCGCCGCGCAGGAGGGCGCCTGGCGGGCCATCGCCGCCCGGTCCGATGTCCTGGTGGTGGCGCCCACCGGCTCCGGCAAGACGCTGGCCGCCTTCCTCGCCTCGCTGGACCGGCTGGCCTCGGTGCCGCCGCCCGCCGATCCGCTGCGGCGCTGCCGGGTGCTGTACGTCTCCCCGCTCAAGGCGCTCGCCGTGGACGTGCAGCGCAACCTCCGCTCTCCGCTCACCGGCATCCGCCAGGAGGCGGTGCGGCTCGGTCTGCCCGAGCCGCAGATCACGGTCGGCGTCCGCTCCGGCGACACCCCGGCGGCCGAGCGCCGGTCGCTGGCCCGCCGCCCGCCGGACATCCTGATCACCACCCCCGAGTCGCTGTTCCTGATGCTGACCTCCGCCGCCCGGGAGGCCCTGGCCGGCGTGGAGACGGTCATCCTGGACGAGGTGCACGCGGTGGCCGGCACCAAGCGCGGCGCCCATCTCGCGCTTTCCCTGGAGCGGCTGGACGAGCTGCTCCCCCGCCCGGCCCGCCGGATCGGCCTGTCCGCCACCGTCCGCCCGGTGGACGAGGTGGCCCGTTTTCTCTCCCCGCGGCGCGGCGCGCTGGTCGTCCAGCCGCCCGCCGAGAAGGAGTGGCGGCTCTCCGTGGTGGTTCCGGTGCCGGACATGGGGGAGCCGGGAGGGTCCCGGCCGCCGGAGAACCCCCTGGCGCCGGGCGGGCGGGCCCGGGCGGGCGGCGGCGGGCCGGGCCCGGCCGGAGAGCGCCCCTCCATCTGGCCCTCGGTGGAGGAGCGGATCGTCGATCTGGTCCAGGCGCACCGCTCCACCATCGTCTTCGCCAACTCCCGCCGCCTCGCCGAGCGGCTGTGCAACCGGCTGAACGAGATCGCCTACGAACGCGCCACCGGAGAAACCCTGCCCGAGGCGCACGGCCCGGCCGAGCTGATGGGCGGTTCCGGCGCGGGCAGCAGCGCTCCCCCGGTGCTGGCCAGGGCGCACCACGGCTCGGTCTCCAAGGAGCAGCGCGCCCAGGTCGAGGAGGATCTCAAGGCCGGCCGGCTGCCCGCCGTGGTGGCCACCTCCAGCCTGGAGCTGGGCATCGACATGGGCGCGGTCGATCTGGTGGTGCAGGTGGAGTCGCCGCCTTCGGTGGCCTCCGGGCTCCAGCGGGTGGGCCGGGCCGGGCACCAGGTCGGCGCGGTCTCCACGGGTGTGGTCTTCCCCAAGTACCGGGGGGATCTGGTGCAGTCCGCGGTGGTCACCGAGCGGATGCGGCAGGGTGCCATCGAGGCGCTCAGGGTGCCCGCCAATCCGCTCGACGTGCTGGCCCAGCAGCTGGTCGCGATCACCGCGATGGACACCTGGGACGTGGACGAGCTGCTGGCCCTGGTGCGCCGGGCGGCGCCGTTCGCCGCACTGCCCGAGTCGGCGTACCACGCTGTGCTGGACATGCTGGCCGGCCGCTATCCGTCGGACGCCTTCGCCGAGCTGCGCCCCCGGCTGGTGTGGGACCGGGTGGCGAACACGGTGCACGGCCGGCCGGGCGCCCAGCGGCTGGCGGTCACCTCCGGCGGCACCATCCCGGACCGCGGCCTGTTCGGCGTCTTCCTGGCCGGGGCCGACCCGAAGAAGGGCGGCGGCCGGGTCGGCGAGCTGGACGAGGAGATGGTCTACGAGTCCCGGGTGGGCGATGTGTTCACCCTGGGCACCACCTCCTGGCGGATCGAGGACATCACCCGGGACCGGGTGCTGGTGTCCCCGGCGCCCGGGGTGCCCGCCCGGCTGCCGTTCTGGAAGGGCGATCAGCTCGGCCGGCCGCTGGAGCTGGGCCGGGCGCTGGGCGCGTTCCTGCGCGAGCTGGGCGGGCTCGGGACGCCCGCCGCCCGGGAGCGGCTGGCCTCGGCCGGGCTGGACGACTGGGCGGTGGACAACGTCCTGGCGCATCTGGCCGAGCAGCGCGAGACCGCCGGCCATGTCCCCGACGACCGCACCATCGTGGTCGAGCGGTTCCGGGACGAGCTGGGTGACTGGCGGATCGTGGTGCATTCCCCGTTCGGCGCCCAGGTGCATGCCCCCTGGGCGCTGGCGCTCGGCGCCCGGCTGGCGGAGCGGCACGGGCTGGACGCGCAGGTGCTGCACGCGGACGACGGCATCGTGCTGCGGCTGCCCGACGCCGATCTGCTCGGCACCGAAGGCTTCCCCGACGGCGAGTTCGACGGTACCGCCCCCCTGCCCGAGGGCGCCGGGGACGCCGCCCACGACGACGCCCGGGCCCCGGTCGGGGCCGCCGATGTGCTGTTCACCCATGACGAGGTGGAGCAGATCGTCACCGACCAGGTGGGCGGCTCGGCGCTGTTCGCCTCCCGCTTCCGGGAGTGCGCGGCCCGGGCGCTGCTGCTGCCCCGGCGCAGTCCCGGCAGGCGCACCCCGCTGTGGCAGCAGCGGCAGCGGGCGCACCAGCTGCTCTCGGTGGCGAGCGAGTTCGGCTCGTTCCCGATCGTGCTGGAGGCGGTGCGCGAATGCCTTCAGGACGTCTTCGACGTCCCCGGTCTGCGCGAGCTGATGCGCGACATCGAGTCGCGCCGGGTGCGGGTGGTCGAGGTCACCACCCGGGAGCCCTCGCCGTTCGCCCGCTCGCTGCTCTTCGGCTATGTCGCCCAGTACCTCTACGAGGGGGACAGCCCGCTGGCCGAGCGGCGGGCGGCGGCGCTGTCGCTGGATTCCCGGCTGCTGTCCGAGCTGCTGGGCCAGGCCGAGCTGCGCGAGCTGCTCGATCCCGCGGTGCTGCACGAGCTGGAGCGGGAGCTCCAGTGGCGCACCGAGGAGCGGCGGCTGCGGGACTTGGAGGGCCTGGCCGATCTGCTGCGGCTGCTGGGGCCGCAGACGGAGGACGAGCTGACCGGGCGCGGTGCCGGTCCGGAGTGGGTGCGGGAGCTGGGCCGGGCCCGGCGGGCCATTCCGGTGCGGTTCGGCGGCCGGGAGCACTGGGCGGCCGTGGAGGACGCCGGCCGGCTGCGGGACGCGCTGGGCGCGGCGCTGCCGATCGGGGTGCCGGAGGCGTTCACCGAGCCGGTGAAGGATCCGCTGGGCGATCTGCTGGCCCGCTACGCGCGCACGCACGGTCCGTTCACCTCCGCGCAGGCCGCGGCGCGGTTCGGGCTGGGGGTCGCGGTGGTGGACGGCGCGCTGCGCCGGATGGCCGCGGAGAACCGGCTGGTCCAGGGCCGCTTCCGGCCGGTGCCGGCGGAAGGCGCGGAGGCCGGGGAGCCGGATCACGAGTGGTGCGATCCGGGGGTGCTGCGCAGGCTGCGGCGCCGCTCGCTGGCGGCGCTGCGCCAGGAGCTGGAGCCGGTGGCGCCGGAGGCGCTGGCCGAGTTCCTGCCCCAGTGGCAGCACGTCCCGGCCTCGGCCGCCGAGCCGGAGAACGGCCGGGCCGGCGGCGGCCTGCGCGGCACGGAGGGGCTGGTCCGGGTGATCGAGCAGTTGCAGGGCGCGCCCGTGCCGGCCTCGGCGCTGGAGAAGCTGGTGCTGCCCTCGCGGGTGCCGGGCTACGCACCGACGATGCTGGACGAGCTGACCGCCTCGGGGGAGGTGGTCTGGGCGGGCGCGGGGGCGCTGCCCGGCAAGGACGGCTGGCTGTCGCTGTATCCGGCCGACACCGCGCCGCTGCTGCTGCCGCCGCCCCGGCCGCTGGAGCAGTCCCCGGTGCACCGGGCCGTCCTGGAGGTGCTGGCCGGCGGCTACGGCCTGTTCTTCCGCCAGCTCGCCGACCAGGTCCGGGCCCGCCTGGTGCCGGTCCCGGGCACGGCGGCGGAGGGCGGCGCCGAGGCCGCCGGGCAGGGCGCTGGGGGCGGGCCGCCGGAGCCGCACGGCGATGCCCTGATCGCGGAGGCGGTGTGGGATCTGGTGTGGGCCGGGCTGGTGACCAATGACACGCTGGGGCCGCTGCGGGCCCGGCTGGGTTCCGGGCGTACCGCCGGGTCCACCGCGCACCGGGCGCGGCGGTCCGCGCCGCGTGGCCGGTACGGCTCCCTGGCCGCCGGGCGCCCGGCGGCGCGTTCCGCGCCGCCCACCATGGCGGGCCGCTGGTCGCTGCTGCCGCCGCGGGAGACGGACCCGACGGTGCGCGCCGCCGCCCTCGCCCACACCCTGCTGGACCGGCATGGCGTGATCACCCGGGGCGCGGTGGCCGCCGAGGGCGTGGAGGGCGGCTTTGCCGCCGCCTACCGGGTGCTGTCCGCGTTCGAGGAGCGCGGGCAGGCCCGGCGCGGCTATGTGGTGGAAGGGCTGGGCGCGGCACAGTTCGCGCTGGACGGCGCGGTGGACCGGCTGCGCGCGGTGGGCAGTGCCCGCGAGCGGGCTCCGGCCGCCCCCGCGCCCCGGGCGGTGGTGCTGGCCGCCGCCGATCCGGCCAATGCCTACGGTGCCGCGCTGCCCTGGCCCGAGCCGCCGGACGGCGCCGGTCACAAACCGGGCCGCAAGGCGGGGGCGCTGGTGGTGCTGGTGGACGGCCGGCTGATGCTCTATGTGGAGCGCGGCGGGCGGACCCTGCTGGCATGGGACGAGGAGGAGAGCGGGACCGGCGGCACGGCGCCCCCCGGGGCGCTCGGCGGGCGGGAGGCCGGGCGGCGTGCGGGCTCCCGGCTGGATACGGCGGTCCGGGTGCTGGCCCGGGCCGCCGCGGCGGGCGCCCTGGGCAGCTCGGTGACGGTCGGCCGGGTCAATGGCGCGGCCGTGCTCGGCGATCCGTCATGGGTGCGGCTGCTGGAGGAGGCGGGCTTCCACGCCACCCCCCAGGGAATGCGGATACGCGCCTGAGAGGCGGGCCGCCGCCGCGGCGGTCAGGCGGCGACGACGTCGACGGCCTCGGCCGGCGCCTTGATGGTGACGCTGTCCGGCCGGCTGGTGACCGAGGTGACCCGGACGGGGTTGAGCATCGGCCGCATCGGGGCGGGCACGGTGTCACTCGCCGCGGACTGGGCGAGCTCGGCCAGCGCCAGCTCGTCACTCACCTCGCGCAGCAGCTCCGACATCCTCAGGTCGAGGGCGTCGCAGATCGAGGCGAGCAGTTCCGAGGACGCTTCCTTCTGTCCGCGCTCCACCTCGGAGAGGTACCCCAGCGAGACCCGGGCCGACGAGGACACTTCGCGCAGCGTGCGGCCCTGACGTTGGCGCTGCCGACGCAGCACGTCACCCAGCAGGCGACGGAGCAGAATCATCGGTGGCTCCCTCCTCGGACCGTTGGCCTCGCTTAGCTTCATGCCCCACCGTACCGCCTCGGACTCCAACCGTGAGGGGAAGGCTGCCGTGTTCGCTGAAGGCGCATGGTGTGGGCGCTAGATCCATTCGTGTGAACTCCCCGCGTCCCGACCGTACACCCATCGGGAGCGCGTCACACCCTGATCCACTGAGCGATCCACGGAGTGTGCGCCCAGCATCAACTCCGGTACCCACGATCCGGCGGGTGCACGCCCGATGAAGCCGCGGCATATGCAGCGCCGGCCCGGAAGCCGGTCAGCCCGCCTCGACCAATGCGTTGCGGAGTGCGGTCAGCACGCCCCGCACACTGGCGGCCCGGATCGCCGCCCGGTCACCGTCCGTGGCCAGCCGCAGCGCCAGCGCCTCCGCCGCCCCCGGTGCGGCCACCGCCGTGTACACCGTGCCCACGGGTTTGCCGTCCTGCGGCTCCGGCCCGGCGACCCCCGTGGTGGAGATGCCCCAGTCCGCGCCCAGCCGGTCCCGCACGCCCAGCGCCATCTGCCGGGCGACCTCGGGGTCCACCGCGCCGCGCTCGGCCAGCAGTGCGCCGTCCACGCCCAGCAGTTCCTGTTTCAGTCCGGTGGCATAGGCGGTCACCGAACCCCGGAACGCCCGGGAAGCGCCCGGTACGCCGGTCAGCGCCGCGGCCACCAGCCCGCCGGTGAGCGATTCGGCCACCGCCAGGGTCTGCCCGCGTGCCAGGAGCAGCTCCAGCACCTGCTCCGCCATGCCCGTCCCGTCCCCCGCGGCAACGGCCCCCCGGCCGCCCGGCCCGCTCATCCCCCGCCGCCCGCGGCCCGCTGCCGCCGCTCCCGGGCCAGCCCGCGCCGCCGCAGCGTCACGGCCTGCCGGATGTAGTCCAGCCCGGTCAGCACGGTGAGCGCGACCGCCACCGCCATCACCCACCAGCGCAGCGTGGCCAGCGGCCCGGTCAGCGCCAGAATGTACATCCCGACCGCGATGCCCTGCGCCAGGGTCTTCATCTTGCCGCCCCGGCCGGCCGGGATCACCCCGTGCCTGATCACCCAGAACCGCATCAGGGTGATACCGATCTCCCGGGCCAGGACCACCACCGTCACCCACCAGTCCAGGTCGCCCAGGACGGACAGGCAGACCAGCGCGGCACCCATGATCGCCTTGTCCGCGATCGGGTCGGCGATCTTGCCGAAGTCGGTGACCAGATCACGCCGCCGGGCGATCTCGCCGTCGAACAGGTCGGTGATCATGGCGATGGTGAACGCCGCCCAGGCCAGCGAGCGCCAGGCCGGGTCATGCCCGCCGTCCACGAACATCAGCAGCACCAGCCCGGGAACCAGCAGCAGCCGCACCATGGTGAGGATGTTGGCCAGGTTCCACAGCCCGGCGCTCCGGGCGGTGGCGGAGGAGCCCTCGCCGGCCCCGCCCGCACCGGTGTCCTTGCCCGCCGCCGCGGACGCCTTGGGCGCCGGTCCCGCGCCGCCCCGGCCTCGGCCGCGCCCGGCGCCCGCGGCCGAGGCCGCCGGTACCCGCGTCATCCGGCCGCCCCGGCTGCCATCGCGGAGGCCGGTTCCCGCTCCGCGCCCGGCGCCGCCGCACGCTGCACCGCGAACAGGTCCACGCCCTCGGTTCCGGTGATCTCCGCCTCGACGAAGGCGCCCACCCGCGGCGGCTCGCCGCCGCCGGGCCCGATCGTGATCTGGCCGTCGGTCTCGGGCGCCTGGTGCGCCCCGCGCCCCACCGCCGTGCCGTCCGGCTCCACCGCCTCGACCAGCACCCGGGCCGTCTCCCCGATCCGCTCCTCGGCGCGCTGCGCGGTCAGTTCCTCGGCCAGCCGGGTCACCCGCTCCACCCGCTCGGCGACCGCCTCGGGGGCGAGCTTGCCGTCGAAACCGGCCGCCTCGGTGCCGTCCTCGTCGGAGTAGCCGAAGATCCCGATCGCGTCCAGCCGGGCCCCGTTCAGAAAGCGCTCCAGTTCGGCCAGGTCGGCCTCGCTCTCGCCGGGGAAGCCGACGATGAAGTTGGACCGCACCCCGGCCCGCGGCGCCCGGGTCCGGATGGTGTCCAGCAGCTCCAGGAACCGGTCGGTGTCGCCGAACCGCCGCATGGCGCGCAGCACGCCCGGCGCCGAGTGCTGGAAGGAGAGGTCGAAGTACGGCGCGACCTTCTCGGTGCCGGTGAGCACCTCGATCAGCCCCGGCCGCATCTCGGCGGGCTGCAGATAGCTGACCCGGATCCGTTCCAGGCCGTCCACCGCGGCCAGTTCCGGCAGCAGCGCCTCCAGCAGCCGGATGTCGCCCAGGTCCTTGCCGTAGGAGGTGTTGTTCTCGGAGACCAGCATGATCTCCCGCACGCCCTGCTCCGCCAGCCAGCGGGCCTCGTTCAGCACATCCGACGGCCGCCGGGAGATGAAGGAGCCGCGGAAGGCGGGGATGGCGCAGAAGGTGCACCGCCGGTCGCAGCCGGAGGCCAGCTTCACCGACGCCACCGGGCTGCTGTCCAGGCGGCGGCGCAGCGGGGCGCGCGGCCCGGAGGCGGGGGCCAGCCCCGGCGGCAGGTCGCCCGGAGCCCCGTGGCCGTGGCCGGGCACCGCCACCCCGGCGGCGCCGTCCTGCCGCTCGGCCGGGCTGACCGGCAGCAGCTTGCGGCGGTCACGCGGCACATGCGCGGTGTGACGGCCGCCGGAGAGGATGGTCTGCAGGCGGTCGGAGATGTCCGCGTAGTCGTCGAAGCCGAGCACGCCGTCCGCCTCGGGCAGCGCCTCGGCGAGCTCCTTGCCGTACCGCTCGGCCATGCAGCCGACCGCCACCACGGCGCGGGTGCGGCCACCGGCCGCGCCCTTGAGGTCGCTCGCCTCCAGCAGGGCGTCGACCGAGTCCTTCTTGGCCGCCTCCACAAAACCGCAGGTGTTGACCACGGCGATGTCGGCCTGCCCGGCGTCGGTCACCAGGTCCCAGCCGTCCGCGGCCAGCCGGCCGGCCAGCTCTTCGGAGTCCACCTCGTTACGGGCGCAGCCAAGGGTGACCAGGGCGACGGTGCGGCGTTCAGACATGCTCTCAGCGTACTTCGTCCCGGAGCGGCTCTCCGCGCGGGACGGCCGGGGACTGGTGCCCGAACGCCGGCCGGCCCCCGCCGCGGGTGCGCCGCGGCGGGGGCCGGGAAGAGCGGGACGGGACCGGACAAGGGCCCCGGGATGCGGAAGGGCTCAGCCCTCCTCGGGATCTCCCTTGGTGAAGCTGAGCCGCTGCACCTCGCCGGCGCCGCCCACGTCGTCGATGTGCTTGCCGTTGACGTAGAGCTCTATGGCGCCGGCGTTCCCGGTGACCAGGTCGATCTGCTCGTCCGCGGTGAAGGTCTCGGAGTCGCCGCTGTTCAGCTCGCCCTCGAAGAGCTGCTGCCCGTTCTGGTCCTTGACCGAGATCCAGCTCCGGCCGTTGGCCTCCACCTTGACCGTGACCTTGTCGGCGGGCACACCGGCCACCGCGCTGTCGGTCGGGGTGGGCTCGGGCTGCTGCCCGGTGTCACCCACGGGCTTGCCCGGCTCCTCCTCCGGCTCCGGGCCGGTGGTCTCCTCGGCCTGCGGGCCGCCGTTGGTGGTGTCCTCGGCGACCGTGCCGGTTTCCTTGTCGTCCCCGCTGAACACGGTGAACGCCACAAAGCCGACGACGGCGACGATCGCGGCCATCATGGCGGCCGTCCAGTTCGGGCGGCGCGGCTCGGGACGGATCCGCTCGGCCTCGAACACCGGCGCGGTCGGGACCGTCACCGGCGCGGTGCCCCGCTCGGCGTTGAACTGCTCGATCAGTTCGGCGGGATCGATACCCACGGCGCGCGCCAGCGTCCGGATATGGCCGCGGGCGTAGACGTCGCCGCCGCAGCGCGAGAAATCGTCCTGCTCGATGGACTGGATGATGGGGACGCGTACGCGCGTTGTCGCGCTGACCTCCTCCACGGTCAGCTTGGCTGCCAGACGGGCCTGCTGGAGGGTCCGGCCGACCGAAGGCCGGTCGCTGGGGGGTGAGTTGCCGTGGGACACGGGGGCGCCTTTCGAGCGTGAAGCCGCGTGTTATGCGGACAAGTCTAGGGGCTCGGGGGAAGGGAGCGGCAAGCGGGATGACCTCAGTTTGTGGGCCATCTGGTGCCGGGTGGCTCCGGCGGCCCGGCACGGCTGGCGGACTGTGGCCGGCCGCCGGACAATGCGCCCCGCGGGGTGGCGCACCGGCCGGCGGCGGCCGTGCCGCAACCCCTTCCCCCACGGTCGGTCCGCCATCCGCGCTATGACCCGTTTTCACCCCGGAGAAGGGCAAGAACACCGTCGAGTTCGTCCGGTTTGACGAGCACGTCCCGGGCCTTGGAGCCCTCGCTGGGGCCGACCACGCCCCGGCTCTCCATCAGGTCCATCAGCCGGCCCGCCTTGGCGAAGCCGACCCGCAGCTTGCGCTGGAGCATGGAGGTGGAGCCGAACTGGGTGCCGACCACCAGCTCGGCGGCCTGGCAGAGCAGGTCCAGGTCGTCGCCGATCTCCTCGTCGATCTCCTTCTTCCGGTCCTTGCCGCCGACCACCACATCGTCCCGGAACACCGGGGCCATCTGCTGCTTGCAGTGCGCCACGACCGCGGCGATCTCCCCCTCGGTGACGAACGCGCCCTGCATCCGGACCGGCTTGCCCGCGCCCATGGGCAGGAAGAGGGCGTCGCCCTTGCCGATCAGCTTCTCCGCCCCGGCCTGGTCCAGGATGACCCGGCTGTCGGCGAGCGAGGAGGTGGCGAAGGCCAGCCGGGACGGCACATTCGCCTTGATCAGGCCGGTCACGACGTCCACGCTGGGCCGCTGGGTGGCCAGCACCAGATGGATGCCGGCAGCGCGGGCGAGCTGGGTGATCCGCACGATCGCGTCCTCCACGTCCCGCGGCGCCACCATCATCAGGTCGGCCAGCTCGTCCACGATGACCAGCAGATACGGATAAGGGCTCAGCTCGCGCTCCTCGCCCTCGGCCGCCGTGAGCCTGCCGGAGCGCACCGCCGTGTTGAAGTCGTCGATGTGCCGGTAGCCGTAGGTGGCGAGGTCGTCGTAGCGCAGGTCCATCTCGCGCACCACCCACTGGAGCGCCTCGGCGGCCCGCTTGGGGTTGGTGATGATCGGGGTGATCAGATGCGGGATGCCCTCGTAGGCGGTCAGCTCGACGCGCTTGGGGTCCACCAGGACCAGCCGCACCTGCTCCGGGGTGGCCCGCATCAGCAGCGAGGTGATCAGGCAGTTGATGTTGGAGGACTTGCCGGAGCCGGTGGCGCCGGCCACCAGCAGATGCGGCATCCGGGCCAGATTGGCCGTCTCGTAGCCGCCCTCCACGTTCTTGCCCAGGGCCACCACCAGCGGGTGGTCCTCCCCCACCGCGTCCGCGGTGCGCAGCACGTCGCCGAGGTTGACCATCTCCCGGTCGCTGTTGGGGATCTCGATGCCGACCGCGGACTTGCCCGGGATGGGGCTGATGATCCGCACATCCGGGCTGGCCACCGCATAGGCGATGTTCTTGGTGAGCGCGGTGATCTTCTCCACCTTGACGGCCGGGCCGAGCTCCACCTCGTAGCGGGTGACGGTCGGGCCCCGGGTGAAGCCGGTGACCCGGGCGTCCACCTTGAACTGGGAGAAGACCTCGGTGAGGGAATCCACCACGGCGTCGTTGGCCGGGCTGCGGGTACGGCCGGGCCCGCCGCGCTCCAGCAGGTCCAGGGCGGGCAGCGTGTAGGTGATGTCCCCGGCGAGCTGGAGCTGTTCGGCGCGCGGCGGCAGGGGCTCGGAGGAGACCGGCGCGGGCTTGGTCAGATCCGGCACCCGCGAGGCGGCCGGGTCGCCCTCGCCCTCCCCCCGGCCGGGCGCCGCGGGCTCCGCGACCGGGGCCGCCGAGGCGGTGCCCGGGTCGGCGCGGCGCATGCTGATCCGGCTGCTGAGATCGGCCACCACCGGCGAGGGGTTGACGCCGTGCAGCACCGCGCCGTCCAGCGCGGCGGCCGCCGCGGCGGCCACGTCCACCGGATCGCCCACCACATGGTCGCCGGCGGACGGCTCCGCCGCGGGTTTGGCGGTGCGCCGCCGGGAGCCCCGGCCGCGGCCCCGGCCGGCCCCGGGACCGGCACCCGGCTCCCCGGAGGGGTCCCGGCCGCCGGGCAGGGCGCGCAGCCGGGCCCGGCGCAGTGCGTTCTCCTCGGCGGCGTCCCAGTCCTCCGGGCCGTCGTCGTCGGCCCCCGCCGCGGCCGGTGCCGGGGCCGGTTCCTGTTCACTGGGCGCCTCCAGCAGGCCCAGCCGGACCGCCGCCGCGCGCAGCCGGCGCGGAATCGCGTTCACCGGCGTGGCCGTCACCACCAGCACCCCGAACACGGTGACCAGCAGCAGCAACGGCACCGCCAGCACCTCGCCGACCAGGAAGATCAGCGGCCGGGAGGCGGCCCAGCCGATCAGCCCGCCGGCGTCCTGCAGGGCCTGCGCCCCGGCACTGCGCCCCGGCGCACCGGTGGCGGTGTGCACCAGCCCCAGCACCCCGAGCACCAGCGCGCTCAGACCGATGACGATCCGCCCGTTGGCCTCCGGCTGCTGCGGATAGCGGAACAGCCGCACCGCCATGAACAGCAGCAGCAGCGGCAGCACCAGATCCAGCCGGCCCAGGGCGCCGGTGACCACCAGGGTCACCAGATCGCCCACCGGCCCCTGCGGGCTGGACCAGGTGCCGGCGGCCACCACCAGGGCCAGGCCGATCAGCAGCAGCGCCTCGCCGTCCTTGCGGTGCGCCGGGTCGAGCCCTCGGGCGCCCTTTCCTATCGAGCGCAGCAGGGCGCCCAGGGGGTGGGCGATGCCCATCCACAGGGCGCGCAGCAGCCGCAGCACGGGGTTGCGCGGGGGCTGCCGGACCGCCGGTGCCTTCACGGCCGGGGTCTTTGCGGCCGTGGTCTTCTTGGCGGCGGTCTTCTTGGCAGCCGTCTTCCCGGCGGCCGGTTTGCGGGCCGCCGCCTTCTTCGGTCCCCCGCCACTGCGCCCGGCGCGCGTGTCCTGGGGATTTCTGCCGGACGTACCTGAGGCCATGGGGTGAGGTTACCGGGGACGGTGAGCCGCGGCACGGAGGAATGCCGCCCCGGACACCCGGGCCCGCGCCCCGGTGTCACCGGCGCGGCGGCGGGCGGGAGTTCGTTCAGGCGGGCTTGTCGCCCTGGCCGGGGCCGGAGCCGCCGGGGTCCAGGGCGTCGAAGGCACGGCGCAGGGAACGCAGCTTGCGCTCCAGGTGCGCCGCGGTGGCCACCGCGGTGGTGTTGCCACCCGGTGCCTTCTCCAGTTCCTTGCTCAGCGCCTCGGCCTGTTCCTCCACGGCCGCCAGCCGCGCCGAGAGCTCCGGCAGCAGGCCGCCGTTGACCTGGCCGGTGCCGTTCTCCGGGACCGCGCCGCCGTCCAGTTCCCGGCGCAACAGCGCGGCCTGCTCGCGGAGCTGAAGGTTCTTCATGTAGAGATCCACGAAGACCGAGACCTTCGCCCGCAGCACCCACGGGTCGAACGGCTTGGAGATGTAGTCCACCGCCCCGGCCGCATAGCCGCGGAAGGTGTGGTGCGGCCCGTGGTTGATCGCGGTGAGGAAGATGATCGGGATGTCCCGGGTGCGCTCCCGCCGCTTGATGTGCGCGGCCGTTTCGAAGCCGTCCATGCCCGGCATCTGCACATCGAGCAGGATCACCGCGAAATCGTCCGTGAGCAGTGCCTTGAGTGCTTCCTCCCCGGAGGATGCCCGGACCAGGGTCTGATCGAGCGCCGAGAGAATGGCCTCCAGCGCGAGCAGATTCTCCGGCCGGTCATCGACCAGGAGGATCTTGGCCTTCTGCACCATGGCCTGCTCCTCCTCCGCCCCGCGGCTTGGCCGCTGCTGCCGCCCTCCGGAGCGGCACCCTGATGCGCCGCCCCGCTGTCCGTGCCGCACATGGTAGCCGCATCCCGGGCCCGGACACACCCAGTCACGATGATGTCACCGTCATGCACCGCAACGTCCCCGGCGCCCGGAAGGTTCCCCCTACTCCGGGCGCCGGCAACGGTGTTCACGACTCGGAAGACTCCTCGTCGCTCAGCCACCGGCCGATCACGGACAGCAGATAGTCCGGGTCCACCGGCTTGGTGACGTGGTCGGAGGCCCCGGACTCGATGCTCTTCTCCCGGTCGCCCTTCATGGCCTTGGCGGTCAGCGCCACGATCGGCAGTCCGGAGAACTGCGGCATCCGCCGGATCGCCGAGGTCGTGGCGTAGCCGTCCATCTCCGGCATCATGATGTCCATCAGCACCAGCGCCACGTCCTCGTGGGACTCCAGCCGCTCGATGCCCTCCCGGCCGTTCTCCGCGTACAGCACCTGGAGCCCGTGCTGCTCCAGCACGCTGGTCAGGGCGAAGACATTGCGCACGTCGTCGTCCACGATCAGCACCTTCTGCTGGTGGAAGGCGTACTTGCGGTCCGGGGCGCCCTCCCCGGCCGGGGCGGCCGGGGTGTCGGCGACCGGCTCCTCGGCCCGCATGCGCCGGCGCCGGGCCAGGGACTCCGCGGTGCGCTCGGCGAGCGTCATCGCACCCTCCGGCTCACGCGGCGCGGTTCCATTGGCCCCGCCCGGGCCGCCGGCCGGCTCCGGTGCCCGGCCGGGCCCGGCGGGCGCGGCGGCGGGCTCCGCCGCCGCCACGGACCGCTCCCGCCCCTCCCGCGGCTCCTCAGGCCCCTGCGCCTCCTGCGCCTCCTGGGCCTCCTGGGCCTCCGTCTGCCGGGCGGTCTGTGGCGACGCCTCGGCGGGCGCCTCGGGCCCCGCCGCGGCGGGCGGCGGGGCCGGCAGCGCGGCGGCTGCCGCGCCGGCGGCACCGGCCGCCGCCAGCGCCGCCGACCGGGCCCGGCTGCCCTCGCTCTCCGCGGTCAGCAGCCCGACCGCCAACTGGGCGTAGCCCGGCGGGGGCAGCTCCACCGGATGCAGCGGCAGATACAGCGTGAACGTGGAGCCGCGGCCCGGTTCGCTGGCCGCGTGGATCTCGCCGCCGAGCAGCCGGGCGATCTCCCGGCTGATGGACAGCCCCAGTCCGGTGCCGCCGTACTTGCGGCTGGTGGTGCCGTCGGCCTGCTTGAACGCCTCGAAGATCACCCGCATCTTGCTGGGCGCGATGCCGATCCCGGTGTCGGTCACCGCGAACGCCACCACCGGCGCCTGCGGATCCTTCATCGAACCGGAGTCCAGCATCTGCTGCCGGATCACGCCCGGCACCTCGCCCCCGGCCAGCCGGATCACCAGCTCCACCGAGCCGCTCTCGGTGAACTTCACCGCGTTGGACAGCAGATTCCGCAGCACCTGGAGCAGCCGCTGCTCGTCGGTGTGCAGGGTGGGCGGCAGCTCCGGCGAGACCCGCACCGAGAACTCCAGGTTCTTCTCCGCCGTCAGCGGGCGCACCGACGCCTCGATGTAGTCCACCAGCTGCACCAGCGCGATCCGGGCGGGGCTGACCTCCATCTTCCCGGCCTCCACCTTGGACAGGTCGAGGATGTCGTTGATGAGCTGGAGCAGGTCCGAGCCCGCGCCGTGGATGGTCTCGGCGAACTCCACCTGCTTGGGCGAGAGGTTGTTCTCCGCGTTGTCGGCCAGCAGCTTGGCCAGGATCAGCAGCGAGTTCAGCGGCGTGCGCAGCTCGTGCGACATATTGGCCAGGAACTCGGACTTGTACCGCATGGAGAGCGCGAGCTGCTCGGCGCGCTCCTCCAGCACCTGCCGTGCCTGCTCGATCTCCGAGTTCTTGACCTCGATGTGCCGGTTGGTCTCGGCGAGCTGGTCCGCCTTCTCCTTGAGCTCGGCGTTGGACGACTGCAGCGCCGCCCGCTGGCTCTCCAGTTCCACCGAGCGCTCCTGGAGCTGCTCGGCCAGCTCCTGCGACTGGGTCAGCAGCCGCTCGGTACGGACATTGACCGCGATGGTGTTGACGCTGGTCGCGATCATCTCGGCCATCTGGCTCAGGAAGTCCCGCTGGATCTGGCTGAACTGCTGGAACGCCGCCAGCTCCATCACGCCCAGCACGGTGTCCTGGAACAGCACCGGCAGCACGATCACCTCGGCCGGCGGGGCCTCGCCCAGCCCGGAAGAGATCTTCAGATAGCCCTCGGGGGCGTTGCGCACCAGCACCGTGCGGCGCTCCTGCGCCGCCGTGCCGACCAGCGACTCGCCCGGCCGGAAGCTGGCCGGCATGGTGCCCGCCGCATAGCCGTAGGAGGACAGCATCCGCAGCTCGTAGGAGCCGTCCCGGCCGGGACCGGCCACCACGTCGTCGGCCGCGCCCAGCGGCACCGCGAGGAAGAAGGCACCGTGCTGCGCCAGCACCGCCGGCACCAGCTCGCTCATGATCAGGTCGGCGACCTCCTTCAGGTCGCGCCGCCCCTGCATCAGATTGGAGATCCGGGCCAGGTTGGACTTCAGCCAGTCCTGTTCCTTGTTGGCCGTGGTGGTGTCCCGCAGGTTCTTGATCATCGTGTTGATGTGTTCCTGGAGCTGCAGGATCTCGCCGGACGCCTCGGCGTCGATGGTCACCTCGTGCTCGCCACGGGTCACCGCGGTGGCCACCTTGGCCATGCCGCGCACCTGGCGGGTCAGATTGCCCGCCATCTCGTTCACCGAGTCGGTGAGCTCCTTCCAGGTGCCCGCCACATCCGGCACCCGGGCCTGGCCGCCGAGCTGCCCCTCGGTACCCACCTCGCGCGCCACCCGGGTCACCTCGTCGGCGAACGACGACAGCTGCTCCACCATCGTGTTGATCGTGGTCTTCAGCCCCAGGATCTCGCCGCGCGCCTCGATGTCGATCTTCTTGGTCAGATCGCCCTTGGCGATGGCGGTGGTGACCTCGGCGATGTTCCGCACCTGGCCGGTCAGGTTGTTCGCCATGCTGTTGACGGACTCGGTCAGGTCCTTCCAGGTGCCGGACACCCCCAGCACCCGGGCCTGCCCGCCCAGCTGCCCCTCGGTACCCACCTCGCGCGCCACCCGGGTCACCTCGGCCGCGAACGACGACAGCGTGGTGACCATCTTGTTCACCGTGTCGGCGAGCTGCGCCACCTCACCGCTGGCCTCCACCGTCACCTTGCGGGTCAGGTCGCCGTCGGCCACCGCCGTCGCCACGTCCGAGATGTTCCGCACCTGGCTGGTCAGGTTGCGGGCCATCAGGTTCACGTTGTCCGTGAGGTCCTTCCAGGTGCCGGACACCCCCAGCACCCGGGCCTGGCCGCCCAGCTGCCCCTCGGTACCCACCTCGCGCGCCACCCGGCTGACCTGCTCGGCGAACGAGGAGAGCTGGTCCACCATGCCGTTCACCGTGGTCGCCAGCGCCAGGATCTCGCCCTGCGCGTCCACGGTGATCTTCTTGGTCAGGTCCCCGTTGGCCACCGCCGTGGTCACATCGGCGATGTTGCGCACCTGGAGGGTCAGGTTGTTCGCCATGTTGTTCACGGACTCGGTGAGGTCCTTCCAGGTGCCGGAGACGCCCCGGACCTCGGCCTGGCCGCCGAGCCGTCCCTCCGTGCCGACCTCCCGGGCCACCCGGGTCACCTGCTCGGCGAACGACGAGAGCTGATCGACCATGGTGTTCAGGGTGTCCTTCAGGGACAGGATCTCGCCCCGGGCGTCGACCGTGATCCGCTGGGTCAGGTCGCCGCTGGCCACCGCGGTGGCCACCTGGGAGATGCCGCGCACCTGGTCGGTCAGATTGCGCGCCATGCCGTTCACCGAGTTCGTCAGGTCCCGCCACACGCCGGCCACCCCGGGCACCAGCGCCTGGCCGCCCAGGCGGCCCTCGGTGCCCACCTCCAGCGCCACCCGGGTCACCTGCTCGGCGAAGGCCGAGAGCTGCCCGACCATGGTGTTGAAGGTGTTCTTGAGCTCCAGGATCTCCCCGCGGGCGTCCACGGTGATCTTCTGCGACAGGTCACCGCGCGCCACCGCCGTGGTGACCTGCGAGATGTTCCGGACCTGCTCGGTGAGGTTGCGGGCCATGCCGTTCACCGAGTTGGTCAGGTCCTTCCAGGTGCCGGACACGCCCTCCACCTGGGCCTGGCCGCCCAGCCGTCCCTCGATGCCCACCTCGGTGGCCACCCGGGTGACCTGTTCCGCGAAGGAGGAGAGCTGTCCCACCATCTTGTTGATGGTGTTCTTCAGCTCCAGCATCTCGCCCTTCACATCGACGGTGACCTTCTGGGTCAGGTCGCCGTCCGCGACCGCCGTCGTCACCTGGGCGATGTCCCGCACCTGGTCGGTCAGATTGCGGAAGGCCGTGTTCACCGAGTCGGTCAGGTCCTTCCAGGCCCCGGCGACCCCGGGCACCTGCGCCTGACCGCCCAGCCGTCCCTCGTCACCGATCTCCCGGGCGACCCGGGTCACCTCCGACTGGAAGGACGAGAGCTGGCCGACCATCTTGTTCACGGTGTTCTTCAGTTCGAGCATCTCGCCCTTGACGTCCACCGTGACCGTCTGGGTCAGGTCGCCGTTGGCCACCGCCGTGGTCACCTGGGCGATATCCCGCACCTGGTTGGTGAGGTTGCGGAAGGCCGTGTTGACCGACTCGTTGAGATCCTTCCAGGCCCCGGCCACACCGGGCACCTGCGCCTGACCGCCCAGGCGGCCCTCGGTGCCCACCTCCAGCGCCGCCTGGGTCACCTCGGCCGCGAACGCCGCCAGCGTCTTGGTCATGGCGTTGACCGTCTCGGCGAGCTGCGCCACCTCACCGCGCGCCGAGACCGTGATGGTCTGCGACAGATCACCCTCCGCGACCGCCGTGGTCACCCGGAAGATCTCCCGCACCTGCGCGGTCAGATTGGACGCCATCTGGTTGACGTTGTCCGTGAGGTCCTTCCACACGCCGGCCACGCCCTGCACCTGCGCCTGACCGCCGAGCTGGCCGTCCGTGCCCACCTCACGGGCCACCCGGGTCACCTCGGACTGGAACGACGAGAGCTGGTCCACCATGCGGTTCACGGTGTTCTTCAGCTCCAGCATCTCCCCGTCCACATGGACGGTGACCTTCTGCGACAGATCGCCGTTCGCCACCGCCGTGGTCACATGCGAGATGTCCCGCACCTGGGCGGTCAGCCGGTACAGCATGGTGTTGACCGAGTCGGTCAGGTCCTTCCAGGACCCCTGCATACCGCGCAGCCGCGCCCCGCCGCCCAGCTTGCCCTCGGTGGCGAACTCGTTCGCGACCCGGGAGATCTCGTCGGTGAACGAGGAGAGCTGGTCCACCAGCCCGTTCACCGTCCGCCCGACCTTCAGGAACTCGCCGCGCAGCGGCCGGTTGGCACCGTTGCGCACCTGGGTGCGCAGATCCATCCGCTGCGACAGATCACCCTCGGCGACCGAGCTGAGCACATGGCCCACCTCGGCCATCGGCCGGGTCAGATCCTCCATCAGATCGTTGGCGTCATCGATGGCCTTCGCCCAGGCTCCCTCGCAGGCGCCGACATCAAGCCGCTCGGTGAGTTTGCCCTCCCTGCCGGCCACTCGCCGCACCCGGGCCAATTGTCCGGTGAGATGAAGATTACGGTCCGCGACTTCATTGAATACAGCGGCCAGCTCGGCCATCGGGCCGTCGCCCGCCACCGTCAGCCGCCGCCGGAAATTGCCGTCCCGCATCGCCGCCAGAGCCGAGAGCAGACGGTCCAGAGCGGCGGCGTCCACGTCCACCATGCCGTTGCTCCGCGCCCTGCCCTGACGCGCACGAGTACCGGCGCGTGCCACCGCTCCCTCAGCCGCCACTGTTGCCCTCCCGCAGGCTAGGTTCTTCCGCCGGGATCTTCGGTCCAGCACCCCCAGTGTTTCACCCATTCCCAACCGGGCGATAACAGTTCGGCAGCATCGCGCACCGGGCAGTTCCCATAAGGAGGGAAAACGCAGGATGCGCCGCCCACCACGGCCGGGTACCTCAGTAACCTGACCCTTGGCCGTCCGCGAGGGAGCGGACGGCGGACGAGACACCTTCTTGGGGGAGTGACGTGATCACCGCGCGAGCTGCGGCCACCTTTGAGCCGGTCGGGCGCTCCGTCGCGACCGCACGCGGCTTCGTCCGGGACACCCTCCAGGGCTGGGGTCTGGACGACCTCATCGATGACGCCGTGGTGCTCACCAGCGAACTCGTCACCAATGCCGTGATCCACGCGGGCACCAGCGCCGAGGTGCACTGCCTGCGCGATGCCAAGGGCGTCCGCGTCGAGGTCGCCGACCGCCACCCCGAGCGCGGCCTGCCGGTCGCCGAGGCCCTGCGCGGCTATGTGGACGCCGAGAGCGAGGGCGGACGCGGCCTGATGCTGTGCGCCGCGCTCTCCACCCGCTGGGGCGTCGAGTACACCGCCGTGGACAAGCGGGTCTGGTTCCGCCTGGACGAGCCCGAGCTGCTGGTCGGCACCCGCTCCGCCGGCCCGGTGCTCCCCGTCGAGAAGCTGCCCACCGCCGAGACCCCGCCCCGGGTGGCCGTGGTGCAGGTGGACGCCGCCCACACCATCACCGCCTGGAACGACGACGCCCGCCGGCTGTTCGGCCACCCCGCCGAGCAGGTCACCGGAAAGCCGCTGCCCGACCTCGCCGCCTGGCCGCTCAGCCCGGGCACCGGAACCGGCATCGCCGAGGCACTGTCCCTCTCCCGCTGGGAGGGCAGCTACGGGGTGCGCGCCGCCGACGGCCGCATCGTCCCCGTCTACGCCTCCCACCTGCGCATCCGCGACACCCATGGGGAACCCTCCACGGTCTGCCTGCTCGTGCCCGAGCACGAGCGCGCCATCCTCCAGGGCGGCGGCCGGCGCCCCGGGCACGGCGGCGGCCCCCGCGACCCCATGCAACGCGGCGCCGCACCCGACACCCTGGAAGACCTGATCGGCACCCCCGTCCCGGACGATCTGGACGGCCTGCTGCAGCGCACCGTGGAGCGCGCCCGCGACATGCTCGACGGCGACGCCGCCTTCCTGCTGCTGGCCACCGACGACGAAACCGAGCTGGAGGTCCGCGCCTCCACCGGCCTGCCCTCCACCCGCCAGCGCTTCGCCCGGGTCCCGGTGGAGACCGGCAGCGGACGCTACGGCTCCGCGCGCATGCCCGCCGTGCACGAGGACCTGGCCGCCGCCCCGGGCGCGGTGCCGCTGCTCAGCGGCACCGGCATGCACGCCGTGGTGACCGTGCCGCTCAAGGTGGAGGGCCGGCTGACCGGCTCGCTCGGCGTGGCCTCGGAGTCCCCCGGCCGCTACACCAACGAGGAGGCGCTGCGCCTCCAGTTCGCCGCCGACCGGGTCGCCCTGGCCGTGGAGTCCGCCCGCCTGACCGAGCTGGAACGCCTGCGCCGCGGCTCGCTCTCCTTCCTGGTCGAGGCCTCCGAGCTGCTGGCCGGGACGCTCGATCCGCGCCAGACACTGGCTCTGATGGCCCAGATGTCGGTCCCCACCCTGGCCGCCTGGTGCGCCGTCTACACCATCACCGAACCCGGCACCGAGCCTGTCCTGTCCTATGTGCTGCACGAGGACGAGGACCGCATCGACGGCATCCGCCATCTGCTGGAACGGGTGCCGCCGCCCGACCCGGACGCCGGCCTGGGCGTCCGCACCTGGCACGAGCCGGCCGAGGCGGCCCGCCGCAAGATCCCGCTGCGCTCCTCGCTGCGCAGCCTCACCCTGGGCGACCTCAACGGCGTGGGCGGCGGCAATACGCCGATCGGCCAGGCCACGGCCGCGGCGGTCGGCGGCGAGACCGTCATCCTGCCGCTGCTGGCCCGCAACCGCGTCATCGGTCTGCTGGTGCTGGGCAAGCCGGCCGACGAGCACTTCCGCCAGGAGACCCTGGAGCTGGCCGAGGATCTCTCCCGCCGGGCCGCGCTCGCCCTGGACAACGCCCGTCTCTACAGCGAACGCACCGCCATCAGCCAGTCCCTGCAGCGCAGCCTGCTGCCGCCCGGTCTGCCGGCCATCGAGGGCGTGAATGTCGAGGTCGAGGTCATCTACCAGCCGGCGGGCGAGGGCAACGAGGTCGGCGGGGACTTCTACGACGTCTTCCCCATCCGGGAGGGCGTCTACGGCCTGGCCATCGGCGATGTCTGCGGCACCGGCCCGCCGGCCGCCGCGGTGACCGGCCTGGCCCGGCATGCGCTGCGCCTCCTCGGCCGCGAGGGCCTGGGCGGCCCCGCCGTGCTGGAACGCCTCAATGCCGCCATTCTCGACGAGGGCGCCCGCTCACGTTTTCTGACCCTGCTGTACGGCGAGCTCGCCGCCAGGCCAGGCGGGGGCGCCGAACTCAAAATGGTGTGCGCCGGGCACCCGCTCCCGCTGCGCCTGCGCCCCGACGGCACCGTCGAGCCGGCCACCGACCCGCAGCCGCTGCTCGGCGTCATGGAGGATCTCGAACTCCACGAGCAGACCGTGACGCTCGACCCGGGTGATGTGCTGCTGTGCGTGACCGACGGCGTCACGGAACGCCGCGAAGGAACCCGCATGCTCGGCGACGACGGCCTGGCCGAGATCCTCAAAACCTGCACCGGCCTCAACGCCGGGGCCGTGGCAGCGAAGATCAAGCGCGCGGTGGAACGGTTCGCCTCCGCCCCGCTGTCGGACGACATGGCCATCCTGACGCTTCGCGTCCCGGAATGAACGAGGCGGCCCGAAGGCACAGCCGAGAAACTGGCCGGGAAAGACAAAAAGCCTGATGGGCACTCGCCGGGCGAGTGCCCATCAGGCTTTTCCAGAGCCCCCAAACGGAATCGAACCGTTGACCTTCTCCTTACCATGGAGACGCTCTGCCGACTGAGCTATAGGGGCAGATGTTCGGCGGCGACCTACTCTCCCACACGGTCCCCCATGCAGTACCATCGGCGCAGCAAGGCTTAGCTTCCGGGTTCGGAAAGTAACCGGGCGTA
>NZ_FOLM01000007.1 GCF_900112355.1 Streptomyces aidingensis | reverse complement strand
CACCTGCGGTGTGGACTACCGGGTGGCGGGCGACTGGGGCAGCGGCTTCCAGGGCGAGATCGTCATCCGCAACACCGCCGCCACCGCCCTGACCGGCTGGACCCTGGACTTCGCCTTCCCCGCCGGGCAGAGGGTCACCAACATGTGGGGCGGCACCCCCGCCCAGAACGGGAACACGGTCAGCGTCACCCCCGCGGACTGGACCCGCACCATCCCCGCCGGCGGCTCGGTCACCCTCGGCTTCATCGGCACCAGAGGCACCACCAACCCCGCCCCCACCACCTTCACCCTCAACGGCACCACCTGCACCACCACCTGACCCACCCCCCCGGTCCGTGCGGGAGCCCACCCGGACTCCCGCACGGACCGGCCGCCGGGGACGGCGCACCCCGACCTCCGACCTCGCCGAGGAGCCGCCATGCGCAACCAGGGCCTGGGGTCCTGGCCGGCCCGGCGGGCCCGCCGCACCCCGCACCGGACGGCACTCGTCCAGGACGACGGCGGCGCCCCGCTCACCTACGACGCCCTGCACCGGCGCACCGTCCGGCTGGCGCACGCGCTGCGCGCCCGGGGTGTGCGGCACGGCGACCGGATCGCCTATCTGGGCCCCAACCACCACACCTTTCTGGAGACCCTGTTCGCCGCCGGGACGCTGGGCGCCGTCTTCGTCCCGCTGAACACCAGGCTGACCGCGGCGGAGCTCGGCCTCCAGCTGCGGGACTGCGGACCGCGGGTGCTGGTGCACGCCCCTTCGCAACGGCGGCCGGTGGCCGCGCTGCCCCCGCAGGCCCGGCCGGCCGTGGTGCTGGAGACCGGGCCCCACTACGAGAGCCGGCTGGCCGAGGCCGTCGACGATCCCCTGGACGAGCCCGTCCGCCCCGACGACCTGTGCCTGATCATGTACACCTCGGGCACCACCGGCCGGCCCAAGGGCGCCATGCTCACCCATGCCAATCTCACCTGGAACGCGGTCAATGTCCTGATCGACCACGACCTGCTCGCCACGGAGCGGGCCCTGGTGACCGCTCCGCTGTTCCATGCCGCGGGGCTGGGCATGATCACCCTGCCGGTGCTGCTCAAGGGCGCCACCTGCGTGCTGGCCGCCTCCTTCGACCCCGGCCGCACCCTGGAGACGATCGCCCGCCACCGCATCACCTTCATGTTCGGCGTGCCCACCATGTACGAGCTGATGTGCCGGCATCCCGCCTGGCAGACCGCGGACCTCTCCACGCTGCGCCTGCTCACCTGCGGCGGGGCGCCGGTGCCCGCCCGGCTGGTCCGCGCCTGCCGGGAGCGCGGGCTGACCCTCCGGCAGGGCTACGGCATGACCGAGGCCGGGCCCGGGGTGCTCTTCCCCGCCGCCGGGCACGCGGCGACCGGGGAAGGTTCGGCCGGTGTCCCGCATTTCTTCACCGATGTCAAGGTGGTCCGGGCGGACCTGACCGAGGCGGCACCGGGCGAGACGGGCGAGATCCTGGTGCGCGGCCCGCACGTCGGTCCCGGCTACTGGGGACTGCCGGACGCCACCGCGGACGCCTTCACCGACGGCTGGCTGCGCACCGGTGACGCCGCCCGCGCGGACCCCGACGGCCATCTCGTGATCGCCGGCCGGATCAAGGACATCTACATATCCGGCGGCGAGAACGTCTGCCCCGCCGAGGTCGAGGAAGCCCTGCTGGACCACCCGGACATCGCCGACTGCGCCGTCATCGGGGTACCCGACGAGACCTGGGGCGAGACCGGCCTGGCCCTGGTCGTTCCCCGCCCCGGTGCCGCCCTCGACCCGGAGCGGATACCGCCCTTCCTGGCCCGCACCCTGGCCCGCTACAAGATCCCGCGCTCGGTGCTGGTGGTGGACGAACTGCCCCGCACCGCCTCCGGAAAGCTCCTCAAGAACCGGCTGCGCGCCCGGTACGCCCCGGCCGCGGCGCCGGACCCGCCGCGCCCCTCGTGAGCCGCCCCGGCCGGCCGGGATACCATCCCGGGACGGTCCCGGCCGCCCGCCCCGCCGGCGGGTCCCGGCGCGGGAGCCGGGCGGTGAAGGGAGCGCATGGTGGCGGGGGGAGCGGGCGCCGGGGACGGTGCCGCGGAGCGGGCCGTGAGCGCCCAGACGCTGATCTTCGCTCTCTTCGGCGACCAGGTGCTCGGCCGCGAGGTGGCGGTGGCAACCGGCGGCGTCATCACGGTACTCGGCCGGCTCGGCGTCGGGGAGCACGCCACCCGGGCGACGATCGCCCGGATGTCCGGCCGCGGGCTGCTGCGCCCGGTCCGCCGGGGCCGGCAGGTCTTCCTCGCGCTGACCCCGCGCGCCGACGCGGTGCTGCGCGACGGCCGCCACCGGCTGGAGGCCGACATCGTCCTCGGGGACTGGGACGGGCGCTGGACACTGCTGGCCTTCTCCGTACCGGAGTCCCGGCGTGCCGACCGGCACGCCCTGCGCACCCGGCTGAGCTGGCGTGGCTTCGGGCCGCTGCGCAGCGGCCTGTGGGTGTCCCCGGCGGACACCGATGTCTCCCGGGAACTGGGCGAGCTGGATCTGCTGGAACACTGCGAGGTCTTCCGCGCCGAGGCGGCACTGTGGACCGACCCCGCCCGGATCGTGCGGGAGGCATGGGACCTGCCGGTGCTGGCCGCCGGATACCGGCGGTTTCTCCAGCGGTGGTCCGGCGGCTGTCCGGTGCCCTCCGACGCCCTGTCCCGGCGGACGCTGCTGACCGCCGAGTGGCTGCTGCTGATCCGCCAGGACCCACGGCTGCCCGGGACCGTGCTGCCGGCCGACTGGCCCGGCGTCCCGGCGCAGGACCTCTTCCGGGCGTTGCACCGCCAACTTGCCGCTCCGGCCCGCGAACTGGCCGAGGACGTGCTGGCGACCGTCGCGATCCCACAGTGACCGGCCGGGCGGTCCGCCCGGCCCGGCACCCGCCCGCTCCAGTATTTGTCGATGCCTTGACGGTCGTCATGAACATGCCTAACTTCGCAGTCGTGGGCGGACCGTTCGAGAGGAGGAAGGGTGACACGCATCAGAGCCGCGTCAGCGGCTGCCCTCAGCGCCTTGGTGATCATCATGGCCGGCCTCGGCCTGGCCACCCCGGCCGGCGCCGCATCACTGGTGGAAGTTTCTGATTTCGGCAGCAACCCAGGCAATCTGCGCATGCACCTCTATGTGCCGGACTCCCGCCCGGCCAGCCCCCCGGTCCTGGTCGCCATGCACGGCTGCGGCGGCTCCGGTCCGGGTTTCTTCCAGAGCAGTGAGTTCGGATCCCTGGCCGACCGGTACGGCTTCATCGTCATCTATCCGACGGCCACCAAGTCCACCGCGATGGGCAACTGCTTCGACGTGTGGTCGGACGCGTCCAAGCGGCGGGGCGGTGGCAGCGACCCGGCGTCGATCGTCTCCATGGTGGATCATGTCGTGCGGAACCATGGCGGCGACGCGGAGCGGGTCTTCGTCACCGGTTCCTCCTCCGGCGGGATGGAGACCAATGCCCTGCTCGCCCTCTATCCGGATGTGTTCCGGGCCGGAGCGGTGTTCATGGGCGTTCCCTTCGACTGCTTCGCGGGGGAGGCGGACTTCCCGCCCTGGACCAGCCGGTGCACCGGCGGCAGCATGGACCGCACCCCGCAGTCCTGGGGCGACGCGGTCCGTCAGGCCCACCCGGGATACTCCGGGCCCCGCCCGCGGGTGCAGCTCTGGCACGGAACCAACGACACCCTGGTGCCGTACCAACTGCTGCGGGAGCAGACCGAGCAGTGGACCAATGTGTTCGGGCTGAGCCAGAGCCCGGCCTCCACCGACCAGCCACGGCCCGACTGGAACCGGCAGCGCTTCGCCGACTCCGGGGGCACCGTGCGGGTCGAGGCCATCTCCGTGCAGGGCGCCGGCCACAGCCTGCCCGGGAGCGGCATGGCCGAAGAAGCCATCACCTTCTTCGGACTTGACGGCAGCGACCCCGGCACCACCGGCGGCACCTCCACCACCGGCGGCACCTCCACCACCGGAGGCACCTCCACCACCGGCGGCACCACGACCACCGGCGGCACCACCACGGGAGGAACCGGGGACGGGACCTGCCGGGTGACCTACACCACCAACAGCTGGAACAACGGGTTCACCGCCGAGGTCACCGTCACCAACACCGGCTCCGGCGCCGTCAACGGCTGGACGCTCACCTGGAGCTGGACCGGCGGCCAGCAGGTCACCAACGGCTGGAACGCCACCGTCAGCCAGTCGGGCGCCCAGGTCACCGCCCGCAACGCGGACTGGAACGCGGCCATCGCGCCGGGCGCCGGCGTCAGCTTCGGCTTCCAGGGCACCCACAGCGGCAGCAACCCGGCTCCCGCCGGTTTCGCCCTCAACGGGGCGGACTGCACCTCGGGCTGACCGCACCGCAGACCGCGCACCGCGCGGGCCCAGTACCGCGGCGTCCTCCGCGGTCCCCGGGACCGGACCCGGTCCGGTCCCGGGGACGTCGGCAGGCCCGGAGCGGGCCTCAGGCCGTTGTCGTCAGTTCCGGGAAGGCCACGCCGGTCAGTTCCTCCGATACGGTCCACAGGCGCCGGGCGGTGGCCGGGTCGCTGGCCGCCCGCGTCCGGCCGACAAGTGTCGGAGCGCCGCGCATTTCGCCGAAACCGTCGGGTCCGACGTAGCTCGCGCCGGGCAGGTCCTGAACGGCGGCATACAGGGTGGTCAGCGCGCCGGCCTTGCTGTCCTGGGCGTACACGCGGTTTCCGATCCACATCATGGCCCGCCGTACCGGGCTCGCGTCATGGCTCTGGAGCCTGGTGGCGGACCACCCGGGGTGGGCGGCGAGGGCCCGGACGGCGGAGCCGGCCGCGGTGAGCCTGCGCTGCAGTTCCAGGGTGAACAGCAGGTTGGCGAGCTTGGACTGGCTGTATGCCGCCACGGGCGCGTAGTCGCCGCTCATGCCGAGGTTGTCGAAGCGGATGAACGGCTTCCCGGGCCCGCGGTGCGCCTGGGACGCCACCGTCACCACGCGGTCGGTGAGGTGCGGCAGCAGCAGGTTGGTGAGGGCGAAGTGCCCCAGATGGTTGGTGCCGAACTGCATCTCGAAGCCGTCCTTGGTGCGCGCCTCCGGGATGTTCATGACCCCCGCGTTGTTGACGAGAAGGTCCAGGCGGCCATGCCACCCGACGGCGAACCCGCGGACGGACTCCAGGTCGGCCAGGTCGAGCCGGCGCACCTCCACGCTGCCGCGCACGGTGGCCGCGGCGGCCTCGCCGCGCCGCAGATCCCGCACGGCGAGCACGACATGGGCGCCCGCGCGGGCCAGGGCATCCGCCGTGTCGAGGCCGAGCCCGCTGTTGGCCCCGGTCACGACGGCGACGCGGCCGGTCTGGTCGGGGATGTCGGAGACATCCCACTTTGCTGGTCTGCTGTCCATGGAGGGGAATGTAGTCGTCGCCAACAATGATGTCAACGTCAACATTGTTGGCGTCGACTACCCCTCGTTACACTCACCACCATGCAGTCCGCGCCGCACCGCTACCACCACGGAGACCTCCGCGCAGCCCTGCTGGTCCGTGCCGAGGAAACCCTCAGGGAGAAGGGGCGGGGTGCTCTGTCGCTGCGGGAACTCGCCCGCGACCTGGGTGTCAGCCACGCCGCGCCGGGCCGCCACTTCAAGGACAAGCAGGCGCTGCTGGACGCGCTGGCGTTCTCGGGATTCGAACGGCTGGGCGCGCTCATCACGGCGTGCCGGGAACGGTCCGGTGAGACCTTCGCCCGGCGGCTGGAGGCCGTGGCCCGCACCTATGTGGACTTCGCGACGTCCAACGCCGAGCTGCTGGACCTGATGTACTCGGCCAAGCACGCGCCGGCGGCCTCCGAAGCGCTGGTCGCCTCGGCCCACCGCGGGCACGAACAGGTCGTCGAACTGATCGGCGAGGGGCAGCGCCGGGGCGAGGTGCGTCCCGGATCGCCGGAACGCCTCACCCTCGCAGTCTTCTCGGCGGTGCACGGCTACGCCTCCCTCGCCGCCAGCGGCATGCTTCCCCCGGGCGGGGACGAGTACGGGCTGGACGACACGATCACGCAGATTCTGCGGGGACTGGCACCGGATCGGACTCCACCGGCCTCCTCGTAGGCCCCGGCGAACCACACACCCCTGCGTGCCGTGCGGCAACGCGAGGCGGGATCCGCCGGTCCCGACGACGCCGGTGTTCCGGGCCTCACCGCGGCGCTCGCCGGAGCAGCAGGACGTTGTCGGTGACGGTGGCGGTCTCGCCGGCGGGCCCGGTGGCCCGGCGCCGGGGCATGGCCGCGCGCAGGACCGGCCACTGCCCGGGGTCCAGATGCAGCCCGGCGGCGATCTCGGCCGGGGTGGGGTAGTGGGCATCGGGGTCCTGGTTCCAGGACCAGGGCGCGGTGGATCCGTGGTCGACGATCAGCAGCAGGCCGCCGGGCCGCAGGGCGCGTGCGGCGGTGCGCAGTATCCGTGCCCGGGGCAGCGCGAAGGGGGTGTGGAAGTACTGCGCGGAGACCAGGTCGAACGTCCCGCCCGGGAAGCTCCGGGAGAGGTCGTGCCGCTGGGCGTCGACCCGGCTTTCCAGGCCCAGTTCGCGGGCCCGCTCGCGCACGCGGCCGACGGCGGTGGCGGAGATGTCCACGGCGGTGACCCGCCAGCCGTGCCGGGCCAGCCAGAGCGCGTCACCGCCTCCTCCGCAGCCCAGATCCAGCGCGGTGCCGGGGCGGAGCGGTGCGGCCGTCTCGGCGAGCAGGGGGTTGACGCGCTCTCCCCGGCCGCGCCGGCTGCCGTAGTGCCGCTCCCAGAACCGTTCCGCCTCGTCGTCCGCGGCGTTGCGGGAGGTGTCCTGGCCGGGGCTGGTGTCCATGCGCGAGGCTCCTTCGTCCATGGGTGTGCCGGGGACTGCCGGACGACGCGAGCATCACCCCGTCCATTGCCGTCTTGCAAGAAAAGTTGCCGATCCGCATGATGGCCGGATGGCCACGGACGACAAGGAAGTACTGGCAGGGGTGGGGCCGCGGCTGCGTGTCCTGCGCCGGGCGCGGGGCACCACGCTGGCGGCGCTGGCCGCCGCGACCGGCCTCACCACGAGCACGCTGTCCCGGCTGGAGAACGGACGACTCCGCCCCACCCTGGAGCAGTTGCTGCCCCTGGCCCGGGCGCACGGCGTCACGCTGGACGAACTGGTCGCGGCGCCGCTGACCGGCGACCCCCGCATCCATCTGCGGCCGGTGCGGCGCTCAGGGCTGGTGATGGTGCCGCTGACCAGGCGGGCCGGGGGCATCCAGGCCTACAAGGTGATCCATCCCCCGGCGGGCCGGGCACCCACGATGAACCTTCAGACCCACGAGGGATACGAGTGGTTCTACGTCCTCAACGGCCAGGTCCGCTTTGTGCTCGGCGAGCGGGAACTCCGGCTCGGCCCCGGCGAGGCCGCGGAGTTCGACACCCGCCTGCCGCACTGGATCGGCAGCGCCGGGAGCGAGCTCGCGGAACTGCTGGCCCTGTTCGGCGCCCAGGGAGAGCGCGCCCACCTGTCGGCATCCGCCGGATGACCACCCGGACCGGACACCCCGGCGGCCCCGCCGGTTCGGCCCGCCCCCGGCCCGCGCTCGCGGTGCCGGTGGCCGAAAACGGTTTCGGAACCCCCGGGGGCCGGGGCATCGCCCGGGCCGCCGACTCGACCCTGACCGTGCGCGCCGAGGAGGCCACCGGCCCGGTCACCCGCGCCGCCTCCGGCGGGCTCTACGCACTGCGGGACAACTCCGTTCCCGCCGACTCCCTGCTGCTGCCGCTGCGGATGCACTCCGTCACCCAGCCCGCCCCGCGGGTCGGCCGGCGTCCCAACGGCCAGCCTCCCGGCGGCGACGCGCTGGTCACCGCGCCCAAGGCAGACCGCACCGGGGCGGCGGTGATCATCCGGATGCCCGACATCTACCCGGACTTCCCCTACCGCTGGGTGAGCTGGAGCGACTGGCTGGGCCGGGTCGATCTCCAGGTGCGCGACCGGCTCGCGGCGACCGCCGTGTCCAACATCGAGGGCTGGGAGCTGTGGAACGAGCCGGACTGGACCTGGGACACCTCGGCCGCCGGCCCGTTCAACGACGGATGGACCAGGACCTTCCGCCGCGTACGGGAACTGGACCCGGTCACCCCGATCGTGGGGCCCAGCACCACGCACTATCGCCGGGACTACATCCGCCACCGGTGGAAACCGGCCGGCCCGGGCCTGGTCAGGCGGGCCGGCCGGCGCCGGCCTCCGGGGCCGGCCCGGCCGCCGGCGGGCCCCCGCGCGATGCCGGTGCCCGGGCCCCGTGGACCCCGTGGACCCCGAGGACGTCGAGCATGGCGCGGGTCGCCGGGCTGGGGTTGAACCGGCTCCACGCCAGATACTCGACCCGGCGCGGCCCGTCCACCACCGGAACCAGCACCAGTTCCGGATCCCCGGCGGCCAGCGGGCGGATGAACGCCGAGGGCAGCAGCGCGACGCCGAGCCGCCGCGCGATCAGCCGGGTCATCAGCTCCACCACCCCGGCCTCGTAGGCGACATCGCGGACCAGACCGGCCGCGGTGAAGGCCTGGTCGGACTGGGCCCGGGCGGGGGTCCCGGCCACGAAGTCCACAAAGCTCTCCCCGGCGATCTCCGCCAGCGTGACCCGGGAGGCGCCGGCCAGCCGGTGCCCGGCCGGCACCACCAGCACGTGCCGGTCGTGGTCGAGCACGACCGTCTCCACCCCGGCCGGCCGTTCGCCCTCCGGCAGGCCGAGAAAGGCGATGTCCAGGTCGCCCGCGCGGATCGCCGCCGCCATGGCGTCGCTGCGTCCGGAGCGCAGCACGACCCGGACCTGCGGGTGCCGGGCCCGGTAGCGCTGGAGCACCTCGGGCACGTCGACGGCGGCCGTGGTCACGATCACGCCCACGGCGAGCCGGCCGCGCACCACGCCGCCGGCCGCGGCGGCGTCGGCGGCCGCCCGGTCGGCAGCGGCCAGGCACTCGCGGGCACCGGCGACGAACGCCGCCCCGGCACTGGTCAGTTCGACACGGCGGCTGGACCGGGCGAACAACCGGACCCCGAGTTCCCGTTCCAGGCCGGCGATCCGGTGGCTGAGCGAGGACTGCACCACCGAGCAGCGCTCGGCGGCACGGGTGAAGTTGCGGGTCTCGGCGACGGCGACGACGTAGCGCATCTGTTGCAGGTCCACGGAACAATCGTTCTTGTTCATGGCTGGCATGGCAAGCATGCTTTGGAGTCATGGAGGCCGAAGGCCGAGACTGCCTCGCATGCAGACCTTGACCGAGCGGTCGCCGGGGCCGGCGCGGACCATGACCGCGCAGCAGGCGGCGACCGTGGCGCTGACCGCCCTCGCCCCCGCCTCCTGGGGCACCACCTATGCCGTCACCACGGAACTGCTGCCCTCCGGACACCCGCTGTTCGCCGGCCTGATGCGGGCCCTGCCCGCCGGGCTGGCCGGGCTGGCCCTCACCCGGGTGCTCCCGCGCGGGGACTGGTGGTGGAAGGCCGCCGTCCTCGGCGTCCTCAACATCGGCGCACTGTTCCCCCTGCTGTTCCTGGCCGCCGAACGGCTCCCCGGCGGCGTCGCCGCGACTCTCGGCGCCGCCCAGCCGCTGCTGGTCACCGGCCTGGCCATCGCCGTGCTCGGGGACCGGCCGACGGCGTGGCGCTGGACCTGGGGCGTCCTCGGCGTGCTGGGCGTGGGCCTCGTGGTGCTCGGGCCACAGGCGCGGCTGGACGCCGCCGGGGTGCTCGCCGGCCTCGGCGGTACGTCCGCCATGGCCGGCGGTGTCGTGCTCACCAAGCGCTGGGGCCGTCCCCCCGGGGCCGGTCCGCTGACCCTGGCCGGCTGGCAGCTGACCGCCGGCGGCCTGCTGCTGCTCCCGCTCACCCTGGCGGTGGAGGGGGTGCCGCAGCGGATCGACGCCGGGGCCGTCGCCGGCTATCTCTGGCTCGGCAGCATGGGCGGGCTGATCGCCTACACCCTGTGGTTCCGCGGCATCGGCCGGCTGCCGGTCGGTGCCTCCGCACCGCTGGTGCTGCTGTCGCCGCTGGTCGCCGCAGTCGTCGGCAGTGCGCTCGGCGAGCGGCTGAGCGCGCCGCAGACCGCCGGTTTCGTGCTCGCCCTGGCCGCCCTGCTCGCCGTGCAGTTCAACTCCCCGGACCTGCGCGCCCGCCTCGCCCGCGGCAGGCCCGCGGGACACCGCACCCGGAAGGAGCGGATCCGATGACGCCGGACCGGGCGACGAGGCGCCGGACGATCGCCGTGCTCGGCGCCACCGGAATGGCGGGCAGCCGGGTGACCGCCGAGGCGGCTGCCCGCGGGCACCGGGTGCTCGCCCTGTCCAGGAAGCCGGTGGGCGCACCGCCCGGCGTGCGGCCGGCCGCGGTCGACGCGGGCGATCCGCGTGCGCTGCGCGAGGCGTTGTCCGGCGCCGCGTCCCACGGCGCCGTCCCCGACACGGTCGTGGTGACCGTCCGCACCGTTCCGGCCGACCGGGAGTTCCTGGTCCGCGCGACCCGTGCCGTGCTGGACATCGCCGCCCCGCGCGGGATGCGCGTCCTGGTCATCGGCGGGGCCGGCGCGCTGCGCAGCCCCGGCGACCGGGAGCTGCTGGTCGCCGACAACCCCGCGTATGTGCCGGGCGAGTACCGCGCCGTCGCCGCCGCCGGGGTCGCCCAGCTGCGGGCCTGCCGGACCCATGCCGCCGCGGACTGGGTGTATCTCAGCCCGCCGGCCCTGCTGCTGCCCGGTACCCGCACCGGCCGCTACCGGCGCGGTACCGACACCCTGCTCACCGCCGCCGACGGCCGGTCCTGGATCAGCGCCGAGGACCTGGCCGTCGCCGTGGCCGACGAAATCGAGCACCCCGGCCCCGAGCGCCACATCACGGTGGTCCACCGGGATCCGCCGCCGTGAGGCCGGCGGCCGTACCGCCGCCGTACGGGGATCACCCGGCGGGGGAGGAGCCGAGCCGTCCGGCCAGCGCGGCAAGCGCCGCCGTGCCCACCAGATCTCCCGGCAGCAGCGGCACATCGAGCAGCGGCACGTCCGGGACCCGCCGCCGGAGCCGGCGGAGGTGCTCGTCCTCCTGCCGCCGGCGCCGGGCGAGCAGCTCACCGGCGTCCGCCGGGGAACGGCGGTTGGCGACGAGTGCGGCCACGTCGACACCCAGCGCGGTGAGCTTTCCGTACACCTCCATGGTCTCGGCGACCGGGAGCAGCTCGGCGGTCAGCACGAGCACGAACCCGGTCTGCTCCGGGTCGGTCACCACATCGCGCAGCCGGGAGAAGCGGCTGCGCCGGCGCAGCAGAATCCGGCGCAGCTCGGCGTCCCGGCCGGTCTTCCCGCCGCCCCCGAGACCGCGCACCGCGTCGCCGAACCGCTCGGACCGGTCGCGGTTGGCGAGCAGCGTCTCGGTCCAGGAGGTGAGCTGTTCGGGCAGGGCGAGCAGCCGCAGCGTGTGGCCGGACGGGGCGGTGTCGAAGACAACCAGGTCATACCCCTGCTCGCCGAGCTCCACCGCCTCGGCGATCCGCTCCAGCACCGCCGACTCGTGGGTGCCGGGCGCCTGCCGGGCCAGCTCCAGATGGCGGGCGGCCGGCGCGTGCATCCGCTCGGGGAGCAGCCGCCGCATCGTTTCGGCGACCGCGGACAGGTGCCGCTCGACCGTGCGCTCCGGATCGATCTCCAGCCCGTCGACATGACCCGCCGGCCCCGCCGTCCCGGCCCCCGCCCGGGGGAGAAGGTCTCCGGGTCCGGCGAGGCGCAGGGGCTCGTCGCCCACCGGGCGGCCCCAGAGGTGGCCGAGATTGTGGGCGGGATCGGTGGAGACCAGCAGCACGCGGGCGCCCGCCCCGGCACGGCCGAGGGCGAGCGCCGCGGCGACGGACGTCTTCCCGACCCCGCCCTTGCCGCCGACGAAGACGACCCTGCGTGAGGTGAGGAGATCTAGCAGCACCCGACATGCTCCAGTGGCGAGCGGTCCATGCCCATCCGGCGGTGCCAGGCGTGGAAGTCCTGGTAGAGGGCGGGCAGCAGTTCGGCGGTGTAGTAGGCCGCCGGGTCGGGCACGCCCAGCGCCTCCGCGAGGACCACCATCCGGAAGAGGTCGTCCTCCTCGCGCCGGGCGCGGGCGAAGGTACGCCGGTAGGGGCCGGCGCAGAACTCCTCCAGCCCGGCCCGGAACGAGGCCCAGCGGGAGGTCATGCCGTCAGCCCGGCCTTCGCCGTCACATCGGCGTCCAGGGCCTCCGGCGGTTCCCGGGAGGCCCGCCGCATCGCGAGGACCGCCTCCAGGGCCACCCACAGCGCGGCGACGATGATGACCAGGTCGATGACCAGCAGCAGCCAGTCCTGGGCGTCGTAGAAATCGCCGAGCTGCACGAACGCGGCCCAGAGCGCCATCACGAACACCACCGCCAGCGGCACCAGCGCAGGCACCGGGTTGCGCCGCTTGCGGATCAGCATGACCGCGACGATGGACAGGGTCAGCGATGCCAGCAGCTGGTTGCTGGTGCCGAACAGCGGCCAGATGCGGAGGCCGCCGTCGCCCCCGGCGCCCTGGCTGAAGGTCAGTCCCATCCCGACGGCGACCGCGACGAGGGTGCCGGCACCATTGTTGATCCGCACCTTCACCACCTCGCCGGCCTCCTGGACGACGAAGCGCAGCAGGCGCACGCCGGTGTCCATGGTGGTGGCGGCGAACAGCACCGCCATGGTGGCCAGGATGGTCGCGCTGAGGGAGGCCGGCAGGCCCAGGCCGCCGTTGACGATCGCGCCGCCGCCTTCCACGAACGCGGCGACGCCACCCGAATTGAAGGCGCTGTAGACGGATTCCCAGTCGGCCAGAGTGCGGTAGCCCGCGGTGGCGGCGATGATCGCGCCGAGCGCCAGCATGCCCTCGCCGACCGCGCCGAAGTAGCCGACGAAGCGGGCGTCGGTCTCCTTGTCCAGCTGCTTGGAGCTGGTGCCCGAGGACACCATGCCGTGGAAGCCGGAGATCGCACCGCAGGCGATGGTGACGAAGAGCAGCGGCACCAGGTCCGGGGTGCCCGCGGGCACGGCGTCGTTGAGGGCCGGGGCGACGACCGCGGGGGCGCTCAGCAGCACCGAGACGAACAGGATGCCGAGCCCGACGAAGAGCTGGACGCCGTTGATGTAGTCGCGCGGCTGGAGCAGCACCCACACGGGCATCAGCGAGGCGACGCCGGCGTAGACGAAGAGGGCGAGGATCCAGAAGGTCGCCGGGGACATCCCCAGGATCGGGTCGGGCAGTTCCACCGGGACGGCGTCGCCGAGCAGGATCAGGCCGTAGAGCGCCGCAACGCCGATCACGGTGACCAGACCCAGATTCATCCGGTAGCGGTAGACCGCCTGGCCGACCAGCAGCGCCACCGCGACCGCGCCCCAGGCGGGGATCACCGCCGAGGGGGTGGAGATCAGCAGGTTCTTGATCACCACCGCGAAGGCCGCGACCACCATCAGCAGCAGCAGGAAGATCACGACGAGGAACAGGTTCGCGCCCCGGCCGCCGATGTAGCGGCCGGAGAGCGCGCCGATGGAGCGGCCCTTGTTGCGCGCCGAGGCCCACAGGGCGCCCAGGTCGTGCATGCCGGCGAAGAAGACCGTGCCGAGGGTGACCCACAGGAACGCGGGCAGCCAGCCCCAGATGACGGCGACCGCGGGGCCGACGATCGGCGCCGCGCCCGCGACCGAGGTGAAGTGGTGGCCCCACAGCACGAACTTGTTGGTCGGGACGTAGTCCACGCCGTCCCGCAGCTCGTGGGCGGGCGTGCTGAACGACGCGTCAAGCCTGAAGACGCGGTTGCCCAGGAACTTCGAATACAGCAGATATCCGCCCGCGAACATCGCGAGGCCGATCAGGAGCAGGGGAAGCGCATTCATACGATGCCCTCCGGGGTCTGGGGAGGCGGAGCGGCTGCCGCCCGGGAGGTTTCCCCGGGCAGGCAGTCGGCGGGGACGGCGGAGCGTGGCCCTCCCGGCCGGGGAACCGGCGGCCCACGCCCCACGTGCGCGCCTCGGCGGTGTGTCCGGACCCGGTGTGCCGCGCCGGGGCGGCGGGCCGTCCCTGTGGCGCGCGGCATCGCCGGGGCGAAGGCCGGCCGCCCGGCCGCCCCGGTGGCACAGGTTCCGCTGTGCACCCCGGGGCCGGGGCCGCCGCCGGTTCCGCCCACCGTTCCGGATCCGCCGAGAATGACCGAAATATGATTCGATTCATCGCCCGGACATGCTAAAGGGCAGGTCGGGCGAATGAGGAGCCCGGCGAGAAGGTGACGAAGAGCACAGTGCCCTCCGGGGCGGCCGGGGCGGGGCTCGCGCCGGGCGGGTGCGGCGCCGGATGCCGGGTCCGTGCCGTCGCGGCAGGGCTGACCGCGGGCAGGCCGGGCGGGCCACGGGCGGTGTGCTCGGCCGCGGTGCCCGGACGGGCATGGGGGCGTCGGCCGCTGCCGTCATATCCACGCAGGTCACGGCGGGGCCGGCCGTGTCGGCCAAGGCTTGACACGGGCAGGTGGCCGCAGCAATATGTTCAGGGCATTGACAAATGGGGGAGGCCGTGACCCGACGCGAACCCGGACGTGCCGACGAGAGGATGGCGGCTCATCTCGCGGCCGATGAAGACTTGCAGCGCCTGCTCGCCGGCGACTGGATTCGCTACCGCACATCCCCGGCGCTCCAGGAGCTCTCGTGGGATGCGCATGCGACATGCGCAAAGATCAACCACATTTTCTACGACGACCCCGCCGAAGCGCGGCGGCTGTTCCGCGCGCTCGTCCCCGGCGCGGGCGAAGACATCGACTTCCGGCCGCCCATCAGCATCGACTACGGAATGCGCCTGGTCATCGGCGACCGGACGTTCATCAACGCGGACTTCCTGGTCATCGGCGGCGGGCAGGTCACGATCGGCGCGGACTGCCTCATCGGACCGCGCTGCGGCATCTACACGCCCAACCACGCCCAGGACATCGCCCGCCGGCTCGACGGGTGGGAGCTCCCCGAACCGGTCACGATCGGCGACAACGTGTGGCTCGGCGGATCGGTCACCCTCACGCCCGGCGTGACCATCGGCGACCACAGCATCGTCGGCGCCGGTTCGGTCGTCACCAGGGACATTCCCGCCGGTGTCGTCGCCGTGGGCAATCCATGCCGGCCCCTGAGGACCATCGAGACCCAGCCGCCGGACCCCGAGGCCGCCCGGCCCTGCCGACCGCGGACGACCGGCAGGGCGGAGTGACGGAACCGCACCCTGCCCGACGCATACGGCCGGGCGGTGCGGGCGGCGCGCGTCAGAAGGGGGTGGCCGTGCGCAGCAGCAGGAAGAGGGTGATGGCGGAGTTGGCCGAGGACAGTGCCGAGACGGTGGTTCCCACGGCGGCCGTCCAGGCGGACAGTCCCACCGCGGTGAGGGCGGGGGGCCAGCGGCGCGGCGCGGGGGGCGGTGCCAGCAGGGCGGCGACCCGGCGTGGTACCGGCCCGGCGGCGGCGAATCCGGCCAGGGTCGCGGAGGGGGCCCCGGTGGTGATCAGGGCGGCCTTGCCGATGGCCCGGGCGGTGATCCGGCGGCTGCCGACCGTCTGGGCCGCGGCTTCGTCCGCCCAGCGCTCCACGGTGTAGGCGACGGCGGTGTTCAGCGGGCGCAGAAACGGGTTGGCCCGGGCGGCCAGCCGCACCGCCAGCAGGTAGCGGTGGTGGTGTCCGGCCAGGTGTGCCCGCTCGTGGGCGAACAGCGCCCGGCGTTCGCCGCCGTTGAGCGCCGCCAGCATGCCGCGGGAGACCACCACTCGCCCCGGCCTGCCTCGCCGGGCCGGCAGCGCCCAGGCGTAGGGAGCCCGGTCCGGGAGGACGACGGTGGGCGAGGAGAGCCCGGCAAGGGCACGCTGCGCCCGGCGCCGGGTGCGGGCGTGTCCCCACAGGGTGCGGGTGCAGGAGGCCAGGATCGCGAGCAGCAGGGGGATCGCGGCGCGGCCGGCCACTTCGTCACAGGGGACGGCCTCGCGCACCTCGTCGTCGGACCAGCCGTCGGGCAGGGGATTGCCCGGGATCTGTGCGGTGCCCACGATCACCACCAGTCCCAGGCAGAGGGTGCTGCACACCGCCAGCGCGCAGGCCGTCGCGGTGAGCAGCACGGTGGCGGTCCGGGGGTGCAGGCGCTGCTCGGCCAGCCGGGCCACCGGCCAGGCGGTCAGCGGCAGAACGAGGGGGAGGAAGACGAAGACGCCCATGGCCGGCTCAGTCCTCCGGCTCCCCGGCCCGCTCCAGCAACTCCCGCAGCAGTTGCTCGTCCCCCGGCGGGAGGGAGGTGACGAAGCTGGTCAGCACCGCCCCTCGGTCGCGTTCCGCGTCCAGGACCCGTCGCATCCGCAGGGCGGCCAGGCCCGCCTCGTCGGCAGCCGGTGACCACACGAATGCCCGGCCCGCCTTCCGCCGGGTGACCGCGCCCTTGGCCAGCAGCCGGGTCAGGGTGGTGATCACCGTGGTGTACGCCAGGGCGCCGCCGAGCCGTTCCTGCACCCATGCGGTGCCGACTGGCTCCCCGGCCTCGTGCAGCGCGGCCAGCACCTGCGCCTCCAGTTCCCCCTGCCCGCGCCGGGGCTGCTGCCGTCCTGTCATCCGTACTCCCTCCAGCCGGCCGGCGCCCGCGGCCGCCGCGCGGAAGGGGCTCATGGTAGCCAGCCGCTTCCGGTCGTGCGCCCGGCCGTGTGCCTGTGCCGCGGCGCCGCGGGGTCCCGGCCGTTGCGGTACCGGGCCGCCCGCGTCCGGGTCCCGTCGCCTCCGGGGGTGCGGGCCGGAGGCGACGGGCGTCGCGGGGACCGCCCGGCCGGGTACGGGACCGGCGGGCAGGCGGGCAGCCTACTCCTCGCCGCCCCCGTCGTCTCCGCCGTCGTCGTCGAAGACCTCGTCCAGGACCATGCCGCCGACCACGCCCGCCGCCAGACCGGCGGCGCCCGCGGCGACGACCGTGCCCATGCCGGGCCCGTCGTGGTCGTGGTCCCCGCGGCGCCCGTGGTGCCCGTAATGCCCGCCGTGGCCGTCCTTGTCCGCGTAGCCCTGCTGCGGATACGGCTGGGGGTGGCCGCCGTGGTGGCCCTGGTGCATCAGCGGATTGTGGGGCGCCGCGTGGTGCGGACGGGCGGCATGGTTCTCCACCATCCGGCGGACCCAGGAGTCGACCAGCGCGGCCCAGTCCTGCTGCTCGTGGTGGCCGACGGTGAACCGGTTGACGGCGTCATGGCCCCCGGTGAAGAACCCGCCGCGCTTGTCGGCCTCCAGGACCACTTCCAGCCCGCCGGGACTGGCCAGGAAGGTGACCTCGATCTCCTGCACCGCGTGCGCGTACTGCGGCGAGGGGTGGAGTTCGATCTCCTGGTAGAAGGGGAGTTGCTGGCCGGTGCCGCGGATGTGTCCCATCTCCAGGTCGGCGGACTTGAAGCCGAAGCCGAGCCGGCCGAAGGCGTCCAGGACGGCCTCCTGCGCCGGCAGCGGGCTGACGGTCACCGGATCCATGTCGCCGGCGTCCCGGGCGGAGGCGACGACCAGCTCCGTGCGCACGCCCAGGATCACGCCCAGCGGCTGGCCGTGCAGTTCGGTGACCGGGGTCTCCCAGGGCAGGGGCATGGCGAAGGGCAGGGCGCGCTGTTCGTTCTGGTGCAGCCGGAAGCCGCCGCCCACCGCCGCGCGGTGGAAGGCGACGGCACCGTGCGCCTCGCCCTCGCTGTGCTCGGCCTCCACCTGTGCCACCAGCTCCAGGGTGATGTGCTGGATGTCGAAGTCGGCCTGGCCGCCGCGCATGTGGACCTGCCCGGTCAGCGTTCCGCCCGGGGAGACCGGGCCGCCGTCCAGGACCGTGTCCACGGTGGGCGCGCCGATGCCGAGCGAGCCGAGCAGTTTCTTGAACACCATGACCGGCGTTCACTTCCCTTCCGGGTCTTGAGTAGGTCGTTCTGGCGTGGGGTGATGCCGGTCAGGCGCCGGACTCCTCCAGTGCGGCCAGGGCCTGCGCCCACCGCACGTACTTCAGCCGGGCGAGGTCGGCGACGGTACGTACTCCGAAGGCCTCGCGGAGCAGTTCGCCGTCGCGTTCCGACCCGCCCTTCAGCGCCGCCACCGGCGCGGCCAGGATTTCCGGCAGGCTTCTGTCGGCCCACGCCTTGTCCAGCACCTTCTCCAGGTCCACCGAAGCCATGGATTCCCCTCCGCTCGACTGTCCGGCAGCCGCCGGACGGCAGGGTGCGGGCGGTGCCCCTCCCCGCCTGTTTCTACAGATGTGTAGAAGCATAGGGCGGGCCCGGGTGGCCCGGCGACGGCTGACACGGGCCGGTCCGGGAACGTCCGAAAACCGGCGGAACCGGTGAACGGCCGCCCATGTGAGGGTGGCAGAAGGGAAAACACCGGTGCCCGGACGAAGACCGGAACACCCGGGGCGAAGGCCCCGGCGGCTCAGGAGGGGGTCCAGACGGTGCCGCGGGCCTGGTACTCCAGCATGTTCTCCACTCCGACGGCGGCCTCGGCGCCGAGTTCGCGGCGGACCAGCCACAGGGCGAGCTCCAGGCCGGAGGTGATGCCGCCGGCGGTGACGAGGTCGCCGTCGTCCACCACCCGGGCGTCGACCAGGATGCCGCCCTGTTCCTGGAGGGTGGCGGCGGCGCCGTGGTGGGTGGTGCACGGGCGTCCGGCAGTCAGCCCGGCCGCGCCGAGCACAATGGCCCCGGTGCACAGCGAGCTGATGACCAGCCCGCGGCGGGGCGCGGCGGCCAGCGCGCCGGGCAGGGTGCCGTCGGCGATCTCGGACCAGATGCCCGGGCCCTGGCGGCGCCGGTAGCCGCCGCCGGGCACCACCACGATGTCGGCCTCTTCCGGGGCCCAGCGCCGGGTGACCCGGGTGTGTGAGCCGTAGGCACCGGTGATCTCCCGGGGCTCACCGGTGGTCACATAATCGACCTCCACGCCGTGTTCGCTGTGCATCGAGGCTGCGGAGAAGACCTCGAAGGGCGCGGTGAAGTCCAGCTCCTCGGCGCCGTCGAAGACCACGATGTGCACCCGCAGCGGCCCCTTGCGGCGCCCCCGGCCGTGTCCCCGCCCCGCCGGGCCGGCGGCAGCGGCCGGACCCGCGGTCGCTCCGGCGGCGAGGGTTCCCGTGCCCGCCGCCGCACTGGTGGTGCCCTACCGCCGGGAGGCCCGCGCACCGCAGTACCACCCGCCGCCCGCCGGCACCGCCGGTGCCGGGCGTGCCTCGCTGGGGCCGACGCTGGAGTGGCTCCAGCACCATCTGCATCAGCCGCTGACCGTCTCCGCCATCGCCCGGCGGGCGGGCATGAGCCGGCGCCAGCTCCACCGCCGCTTCCGCGCCGAGACCGGCACCACCCCGCTGGAGTGGCTGCTGCGGCTGCGCACCGACCGCGCACGGGCCCTGCTGGAGACCACCGACCTGGCAGTGGAGCAGATCGCCGCGCGGTGCGGCTTCGGCTCGGCGGCCTCCCTGCGGGCACACTTCGGCAGGCACACCGGCTGCGGCCCGGCCGCCTACCGCCGGCTCTTCCGCACCGGCGACGCTCCCGCGGGGCCGGAGGGCGGTGCCCCCGGCACCGCCCCTGCCCGGCACCGGGCCGGCTGAGGCGGCCTTGAGCAGGCGGTGCTGCGCCCCGCCTGAGCCGGTGGCCCGGAGGCACGCGGCGGTGTCCGGGCCCCTCGCCGCAGCGGGGGAAGACCTGCCGTCGGCGACCGTGACGCGGGCCGGGCCGCCCGCGTCGCCGGTCGCCGGTCGCCGTCCAGGGCGGCCACGGACCCGGCCGGGCCGCGCCGCCCGTGGCGGGCACGGCACGGAAATCCGCGGGAACCGGGCGGGCCGGCCGTGCGACTCCTCTGGCGCGGCAGGCCGGGACCGGCCCCGGAGGAAACCGACAGGGAGGCGCCGACCATGGGCGGGCTGGACATCCGGATGCGGGAGGTGTCGTGCCGTCATGGCCGGGTGCCCGCGGTGTCCGAGGTCACGCTGGAGATCGCGGCCGGTGAGCGGGTCGCGCTCACCGGCACCAACGGATCGGGCAAGACCACCCTGGTACGGGCGGTGCTGGGCCTGCACCGGCAGACCGGCGGCAGCATCCTGGTCGGCGGCGACGAGACCCGCTCGGCGGCCGAGTGGCGGCGCCGCCGCCGGGTCTGCGCGTGGATCCCGCAGAAGCCGGCCGCCGGGCGGTTCCCGCTGCTGGGCCGGGAGCTGCCGGCGAGCAGCGGCGCCCCGCGGGCGGCGGCCGAGGCGGCCGGGCGGCTCGGGGTCGCGGACCTGGCCGCCCGTCCCCTGCACACCCTGTCCGGCGGGCAGTTGCAGCGCATGTATCTGGCCCGGGCGCTGGGCTGTGTGGCCGCCGGGGCCGGGGCCCTGCTGGCCGACGAACCCACCGCGGCACCGGACTTCGCCGGCCAGGAGGAGGCCGCGGACGTGCTGGCCGGGCTGCCGGTGACGCTGGTGGTGGTCACCCATGACCGGGCACTGGCCGGCCGCTGCGACCGGGTGCTGGAGATGGCCGCGGGCCGGCTGCGGGAGGCGCGGTGATCCCCCCGGGGGCCGTGACCGCCGCGGCCCCGGGGCATCCGCTCCTGGCCACGGCCGATGTGGGGGCGCTGCTGGAGCTGGTGCCGGTGCAGCGGGCGGGGCTGGCCCTGCTGCTGGCGGCGGTCGCGCTGCCGGTGGTCGGGGTGGTGATCGTGGGGCTGGACATCATGCCGGTGCGGTTCGCGATGATGCATGTGGCGCTGCTGGGCATCGCGGTGGGCCTGCTGACCGGCCCGGACCCGGCGCTGTGCGCACTGGTGGCGTGCGCGCTCGCCGGCGCGGGAGTGGCCCCGATGGCCCGCACCCCGCAGGGGCTGTCCGGGGCGATGGGGCTGCTGATGAGCATGGCCATCGCGGGCGCGCTGCTGCTGCTCGCGGTCTCCGGGGTCAACGCCTCCGGCGCCTTCGCCCTGCTGTGGGGCTCGATCCTGGCGGTGGGGACGACGGAGCTGGTGGTGCTGGGCGCGCTGGCGGTGGCGGTGCCCGCGCTGTTCCTGTGGCGGCGCCGGGAACTGGCGCTGCTGCTGCACGACCGGGAACCGGCCGAGTGCTCCGGGGTGCGCGCCGGGCCGCTCACCCTGGCCCTGCTGGTCCTGGTGGCGGTGGCGGTGGCCGGGGCGATCAAGCTGACCGGTGCGCTGCTGGTGGACGCGCTGACGCTGCTGCCCGCGCCGGCCGCCCGCCGGCTGGGCAGTTCGCTGCGTGCGATCACCCTGTGGGCCGTCGCCATCGGGGTGACGGTCAACACCGCGGGCTTTCTGCTCGCCCTGTGGCTGGACTGGCCCCCGGGCCCGGTCCTGGTTCTCACGGCGGGAGCGGTCGTTCTCGCCGTCCATCTCATCCCCGAACGGAGAAGCGCATCATGGCGACGCACATCCGCCGCCCCCTGGGGCTCGCTGTCGCACTGACCACCCTGGCGGCGCTGGCCGCCGGATGCAGCGGCGAGGACAGCGGCGGCGAGAAGGACGACCCGGCCGAGAGCGCCGGCCGGGCCGGCGGCCCGGTGGTCGTGGCCACCACCACCTGGGAGGGCGCGTTCGCCAAGGCGGCCGGAGCCGAGGACATCACCGTCATCGTGCCGCCCACGGTGCTGCACGCGCCGGACTATGAGCCCAAGCCCTCCGACCTGGCCGCGGTGGCCGAGGCGGATTTCGTGCTCTACGCCCCGTTCGAGCCCTTCGCCGGGCAGATCACCGAGGCGGCCGGGTCGGACGCCGAACTGGTCGAGGTCAACCTGGACAACGGCGTGGACGCGATGCACGAGGAGGTCACCCGGCTGGCGGAGCTGTTCGGCACCGAGCAGGCCGCCTGGGAGTGGACGGAGGACTTCGCCGTCGAATACGACAAGCTGAGCAACGAACTGCGCGCGACCTGGCCGGACGGCACCCGTCCCGAGGTGGTCGCGCAGGTCTTCACCGTCTGGGCCGCGGACATGGCCAACGCCGCCACCGTGGAGACCTTCGGCCCGGAGCAGGTCACGCCGGGCGAACTGGACGGGCTGACGGCGGCCGACCCGGTGCTGGTGCTGGACAACGCCCACCTGACCACCGGAGAGGTGCTGCCCGGCTCCGGCATCCCGCAGGTGGACATCGTCAACTACCCGGGCGAGGACCTCGATCTGCTGGCCGTCTACCGGGATGCCGCCGGCGTCATGCGGGAGGCCATCGCCGGGCTGTGAGGCCCGGCCGGGACCGGGCGGCGTCGGAGTGGGGCCGGCGCCGCCCCCGCCCGGCGGGGCGGCTCACAGCGGAGCGGTCACCGGCGGCGGACCCTCCGCCGCGGCCGGCGGCGCCTCGTCGGCCAGCGCGCGCCGCAGCGCCGCCCGGTCGGGCTTGCCCGCCGGGGTGAGCGGCAGCTCCGCCAGCGCCAGCAGCCGCTCGGGGTGCTTGTGCCGGTCCAGGCCCCGGCCGGCCAGATACGCGCCCAGCTCCGCCGGCGTCGGCGCGGTGGTGCCGCGCGGCACCACACAGGCCGCCAGCCGTTCACCCATCAGCGGGTCCGGCACCCCCACGCACACCACGTCGGCGATGCCCGGGTGGCCGGCCAGTTCGCGTTCCACCTCGGCCGGGCTGATGTCGACCCCGCCGCGGATGACCACGTCCTTGAGCCGGCCCACCACATGCAGCACCCCGTCCTCGTCCAGCAGACCGAGATCGCCGGTGCGGACCCAGCCGTCCGGGGTGCGGTGGCGGGCGTCCAGCTCCGGGGCGCCGACACAGCCCAGCGGTGTCATCGGGCCGCGGGCGATGATCTGGCCCACGGTGTTGGCCGGCAGTGGCTCCTCACCGCCGGGGACGGCGGCACGGACGTCGGCGACCTTCGGGTCCGGGCGGCCGGCGACCACCGCCGGGCCGTCCGCCGCGGGCAGCTCACCGGCCAGCCCGGTGTGGCAGTTCACCCCGTCGGCCGAGCCGTAGAGATTGACCACCGGGCAGGCGAAGGCCCGCCGCGCCGCGGCGGCGGTGGCCGCGTCCAGCGGTGCGCCGCCCAGCACCAGCGCCACCGGCCGGGGCAGCGCGGCCTCCGCCCCCTCGGCCAGGGCCCGTCCGGTCTCCGGACGGGACAGCATCATCCGGACCATGGTCGGCACCGCCAGCACATGGGTGGGGGAGTGGGCCCGGATCGCGGCCGGCGCGGCCTCGGGGGTGAAGTGGTCCAGCAGCACCAGGGTGCCCCCGTGCCCGGCCAGCACATCCAGCACGTCATCAGCGACGGTGCGGGCGCCTCGTCCGCGGGCCGCAGCGCCTGCGGCACCCCGCCCAGGGCCACGGCCGCCGGCGCAAACCCGGGCCCGGGCGCGAGGGCGATCAGCGCCGGCGCGGCGGCGGACGCCAGCAGCAGCGCGGCCAGCGCCCGGCACGGACCGATCCGGTCCACCAGCCGCCCGCCCGCCGGCGAGAGCAGCGCGGCGGTGCCGAAGCCGACGGTGGTGGTCAGCCCGAGCACGGTCGGGGTCACCCCGAGCCGGTCCACCTGCCGCGGGCCGAGCGCACCGAGCAGGAACAGCTGGAGCATGGAGAAGGCCATGGCACAGGTGAGCAGCGCGGGCAGGTCCCGGCCGGAACCGGGCCGGCCGTCGTGCGGGGTGCTGGTCACCACTGCCTCCCTGATGCCGTGCGGTCCGGGCCCGTGGCGCCGGCGGCGGTCGGCGCAACCCGCCGCCCGCGCGGTCGGCGCGCCCGGCGTGCCGTGAGCGGACCCGGCACCGGAAAGAAGTCGCACCCGCCGTCCGCCCGGTTCCCGCCCCGCGGGAAACCGCCGCCGCCGCAGGCCGAGGCGGACCTCCGCGGCGGCGCCCGGCGTGATCCGGGCCGCACCACCCCTCTCCCGCGGCGCGGGCCGCGGTGCGAGGATGAGCCCGCCATGGCAGTCTCCGGGAACGTACCGAGCAGGGTGTTACGGGCCGCGGTGTTCGCGGCCCTGTGCGTGCTGCTCGCCGCCACCGGGCACATCCACTCCTCCGGGGCACCGCTCCCGTGGCGGGCACCGGCCGCCGCGCTGCCGGCGACCGCCCTCGCCGCCTGGTTCCTCACCGGCCGGGAACGCGGCATCGCGGCCGTCACCTGCGCCACCGTCGCCGCCCAGACGGCGCTGCACGTGGTGTTCTCGCCGGCCATGGCCGCCGGGGCCCCCGCCGGGCCGGCACACCATGGACCGGCGGGTGCGGAGCACTCCGGGCACGCCGCCGCGCTGCTGGAGCACACCGCGTCCGGACACCCGTCGGACGCCCGGTCCGCCGCCGGCATGGCCGCCGCCCACCTCGCCGCCGCCCTGCTCTCCGGCCTGTGGCTGGCCCACGGGGAGCGCGCCGCCTTCCGGCTCGCCCGCGTTCTGACCGCCTGGGTGGTCGCCCCGCTGCGCCTGTTCCGCCGCCCGCCGTGCCCCGCCCCGCCGCCCCGCCGGCCCGCCGCAGCGCGGGACCGCCGGCCGCGGCGCGGGCCGGCCCTCCGCCTGGTCACCACCCGGGGGCCGCCGCCCGGGACCGCTGTCGTCTGACGGCCGGTGTCCCGCGCCGGAACACACCTCCGGCACCGGCACCCGGTCCGCCGCCCGGCGGACCGGCCCCCTCCACGGGCGCGTCCCCCTCGCGACCGCGCCCGGTGACGCGAAGGACCTCGTGTGATGACACCTGTCCCGACCCTGCCCGCGACCCCGCCGGGGGAGGCCCCCGCGGGCCGCCCCGGCTCCGCCGACGAACCCGTCACCCGGCTCGCCCTCGCGGCGCGTTCCGGCGACCCGGCCGCCGTGGACGGCCTGGTGCGCGCCCTGCACCGGGACGTGTGGTGCTATGTGGCCCGGCTGGCCGACGACCCCCGGCTGGCCGACGACCTGGTCCAGGAAACCTTTCTGCGCGCGCTGCGCAGCCTGCACCGCTTCGAGGGCCGTTCCTCGGCCCGCATCTGGCTGCTGTCCATAGCCCGCCGCACCGTGGTGGACAGCCTGCGCCGGGCCTCGGCCAGGCCCCGGCTGTCCGGCCGGGAGGACTGGCAGAGCGCCGCCGAACGGGCCCAGCCGCGCGGCCTGCCGGGCTTCGAGGACGGCATCGCGCTCACCGAACTGCTGGCCGCGCTGCCGCCCGACCGCCGCCGCGCCTTCGTCCTCACCCAACTCCTCGGCATGTCGTACGAGGAGGCGGCCCGGATCCTGGACTGCCCCATCGGCACCGTCCGCTCCCGGGTGGCCCGGGCCCGCGCCTGCCTGCTGGCCCGGCTGGCCGACGCCGAGCACTAGCCGGGGCCGCGCGGCCTGCACGGTGTGCGCATCTCCGCCCCGGCCAGCTGTCCCGCGTTCATGGCGGTCCCCCTCACCGGGTGCACCGACGAGGAGTCCGGGAGACCTGGTCCGCCCTGCGCCGCATCGGCGCAGGGCGGCCGGAGTCCTGGATCCGCAACCGCAGGGCCCGCAGCGCGGGCGAGCTGCCGCCGAGCCGTGACCTCGCACCGCTTGTGACATGCCGGTCTCGCGTGACCCGGGCGCCCTTGGCTCTCCATTTCCGCGCGAGGGCGAGGCCGGGATCGGGCGGCTTGCCCGGGTCGGCCGAGTGCACCAGGCTGAGCGCACGAGGACCACCGGCGAGCCCGGACCGCGCACCGATGAGTTTCCCGCGCCGCGCCGGTCCACCACGCCGGACACCCACGGACGGAAGGCTCGGCCATGCGGAAACTGATCTACGGCATGAACCTGACCCTGGACGGCTACATCGCCGCGGCCGGCGACGACATCGGCTGGAGCGGACCGCCGAGCCACGAGCTGTTCCAGTGGTGGCTCGACCACGAGCAGGCGAGTGGCCTGTCGCTGTACGGGCGCAAGCTGTGGGAGACGATGAGCTCCTACTGGCCCACCGGCGACCAGCAGCCCAACGCCACCCCGGCGGAGATGGAGTTCGCGCGGAACTGGCGGGACACGCCGAAGGTGGTGTTCTCCTCGACGATCGACAAGGTGGACTGGAACACCCGCCTGGTCACCGGCGACGCGATCGCCGAGATCACCCGGCTCAAGGCCGAGGACGGCGGCCCGATGCACATCGGCGGCGCGACGCTCGCCGGGGCGGCCATGCGCGCCGGGCTGATCGACGAGTACGTGATCGCCGCTCATCCGTTCCTGGTGGGCGGCGGCACGCCGTTCTTCACCGCGCTGGACAGCTGGGTGAACCTGAACCTGGTGGAGACGCGGACATTTCCCGGCGGCGTGGTCCTGACCAGGTATGAGACGAGGCGCTGAACAGCTTCCCGCTGTCTCACGGCCTGGACGGGGGCTTCCTCCCACCGTCCCGGGTCCAGGAGCTGAGCGGGGTCGACGGCGCGGACGGTGCGGGTGCGGGGAAGGGGCAAGGTCATGTCGCGATGATGCCAAGAAGCCTCCGCAGGGCCGGACGGCCGGACGCCGAGGCCGCACGACGATCACGTCGGCCCGTTCGCAACCGTGCGCCCCTCCCGGACGACTGTCGCTTGCTGGTCGCCCGGTGTCCGCCATGAGCTCACGGGAACGTCGCCGGCCAGTCATATTCTGAGGCGGGATGTGATCTTTTGGCTGTGGTCATCGCTCTTTGAGGAGAGGTATGCCGAACAGCATCGAAGAGTCCGTGAAGGACTACTACGGCAGAGTCCTTCAGTCGTCGGCCGACTTACAGACCTCCGCCTGCTGTACGGCGCAGGCACCGCCGCGGCACATCGCCGAGGCCCTGCGCGAGGTGCACGAAGAGGTCAAGGACCGCTTCTACGGGTGCGGCTCCCCGATCCCGCCGGCGCTGGACGGCGCCACCGTGCTGGACCTGGGGTGCGGCAGCGGGCGGGACTGCTATGTGCTGTCCCAGCTCGTGGGCCCGGCGGGCCGGGTGATCGGGGTGGACATGACGGAGGCCCAGCTGGCGGTGGCGCGCAGGCATCTGGACTTCCACGCCGAACGGTTCGGCTTCGCCAACGTGGAGTTCCACCAGGGCTACATCGAGGACCTCGCCTCCGTGGGCATCGAGGAGGCGTCGGTGGATGTGGTGGTCTCCAACTGTGTGCTGAACCTCTCGCCCGACAAGCCCCGGGTGTTCGCGGAGATCTTCCGGGTGCTCAAGCCCGGGGGTGAACTGTACTTCTCCGACGTCTTCGCGGACCGCCGCATTCCGCCGGCCCTGCTTCAGGATCCGGTGCTGGTGGGGGAGTGCCTCAGCGGTGCGCTGTACACGGAGGACTTCCGCCGCGTCCTGGCCGCGGCCGGCTGCGCGGACGCGCGTGTGGTCTCCCGGGCGCCGGTCACACTCGCCGGCCCGGAGATCGAGCAGAAGATCGGGTTCGTCGGCTTCTCCTCCCTCACCATCCGGGCACTGAACCTGCCGCTGGAGGACCGCTGCGAGGACTACGGGCAGGTCGCGGTCTACCGCGGCACCGTGCCCACGGCGGCCCACGCCTTCGAACTGGACGACCACCACATCTTCCCCGTCGGCAAGCCCGTCCTGGTCTGCGGGAACACCGCCGACATTCTCTCCGGCAGCCGCTACGCCGAGCACTTCGACATCATCGGCGACAAGACGATGCACCACGGCCTTTTCCCCTGTGGCCCGGCCGGGGCAACGGCCCCCGGCGCGGCCGGCACCGCAGGCGACTCCTGCTGCTGACCCGCCGTCCGGATCGCCGGCGCGGGAACGGACAACCGTGAGGGAGGCCGTTCCCGCGACCGGGCCGGCCGGCCGCCCGTGCACGGGAAGGTATCCGCATGATTTCAGTATCGACTGACATCAGTATTCGCTGATATCGTCATATCAGTGGGCGGTGATGCCGGCACCCGGGTCCGTCGGGCCGGTGGGCACACCCTCCGCTCTCCCGCACGTTCCAGCAGGCTCGCGGAGGTTCCCATGACCGCCTCACCGTCCCCGCTCCCCGTCCTGCCCGACCCGCGGCTGGCAACCGGAGTGCAGCGGCTGGCCCGGCGCTGGGCCGGCCACTACGGCGCCGACACCATACGCGAGCTGGTCGCCGACTCCTACCAGCGGCTGGCCGGCTCCGCCCGGGTACGCGGCCACCTGGTCGCCCTGGCCGAGCGGCTGACCGCCGAACGCCTCGACGCCCTCGCGCACAGCGAGACCGCGCCGGCCCACCGGCCGCCGCGCGTGCTGTTCGTGTGCAGCCACAACGCCGGCCGTTCCCAGCTCGCCGCCGCCCTGCTGACCCTGCGGGCGGGCGGCCGGGTGACCGTCTCCTCCGCCGGTACCCACCCGGCCGCTGAGGTGGAGCCGGAGGTCGCACGGCTGCTGGCCGAGGCCGGCCTCCCGCCCGGCGACGCCTACCCCAAACCGCTGACGGACGAGATCCTGCGCGCCGCCGACATCGTGGTGACCATGGGCTGCGGCGACGCCTGCCCGGTGATCCCCGGCCCCCGCTACCTCGACTGGCCGGTGGCCGACCCTGACGGCGCCCCCGCCGAAACCGTACGCGCCATCCGCGACGAGATCGATGCGCACATCACCGGTCTGCTCGCCACCCTCGCGCCGGCCGGCCCGGGCGCATAGCGCCCGGGCCGCGGCCCCGTCGCCGCACCACCACGCTCGGCCACCCGGGAAAACCTTCAGCCGCCGGACCCGTTCACCGGTGCGGTGGGGCGGGACCCGGCGCCGTCTTCGGGCGGGTTCCCGAGCTTGAGCAGCCCGAGGAGGATCAGGGCGGTGCCGGCGGTGGCGGCCAGCGCCCCGGTGGTGAGGGAGGTGGCGTCGACGAGGGGGCCGAAGAGGAGGGGTGAGGTGAACTGACCGCCGAAGAGGGCGGTGGCCTGGAGGGAGGCTGCGGTGGCGCGGCGCCCGGGCGGGGCGGCGTGGTCCATCAGCACGGTGAGGGTGGGCATGGCGATGCCGCTGCCGAGTCCGGTGAGGGCCGGGACCAGGATCAGTGCGGCGGGGTGGGCGGCGGTGGCGAAGACGAGCATGGCGGCGGTCCAGCAGGCTGCCGAGATGCGCATGAGGGCGGCGTAGCCCAGGCGGGCGCGCAGCCGGGCGTAGAGCAGTCCGGCCAGGCTTGCGGTGGCGGAGGAGAGCACGACCCCGTAGAGGGCGACGGCGAGGGTGTTGGTGATGCCCAGTTCGTCCAGGCGGCGTGGGAGGAACAGGCCCAGGACCATCATCAGCACGGCGATGGCGACCCACAGCCCGCACATCCCGGCCAGCTTGGGGTGGTCGCGCAGCAGCCGCAGCGCCCCGCCCCGGGCCTTCGCCGGGCGGGGGCCGTCCGCCGGTGCCGGGGCGGCGGGAGGCAGGGCGAGGAGTGCGGCCAGGCCCAGGGGCAGGCCGATGAGGTAGAGGGCGAAGGGGGCCTGCCAGGACCAGGTGCCCAGGGCTCCGGCGGCCAGCGGGTAGGCGAAGCCCCCGGCGGTGGTGGCGGTGGTGCGCCAGCCCATCACCCGGTCGCGGTCGCTGCCCCGGTAGAGGGCGAGCAGGGCGGCGGTGGAGCAGGTGAAGACGGCGGCGGCGCCCACGCCGAGCAGCAGCCGGGTGGCCAGCAGGGCGGGGTAGGTGTCGGTGAGCATGCCGGCGCCTCCGCCGGCGCCGTACAGGACCAGGCCGGCGGCGAGTGGCAGGCGGGGGCCGAGCCGGTCGGTGAGGCGGCCGGCGAGCGGGCTGGTCAGGGCGATGGCCAGGCTGTGGGTGGTGAGCACCAGGCCGGCCTGGGCGCCGCTCAGATGCAGGGACTGGCGGATGACCTCGATGACCGGGGCGATGGTCATGCCGCCCATCACCCCGAGGGTGGAGGCCAGCAGCAGCACGGTGAGGGCCGGCCGGCCGGGGGCGGTGACTGCGAGGGCCGCGGTGGCTGCGGGCGGTGGTGGGGTCCGGCGGGCGTAGGGCTTCATGTGGCCTCTTCCTCGGCATCGGGCGCAAACCGGCGGGGCGGGGCGGCTGCGCACAGGCCCGCGCCCCATGACATGAAACGGGACTCGGTGCCATTATGTTATCGATCCCGTTCGGGACTGGGTATGGGTCCGAGGGGGTCCGTTAACCTGTGCCGGTGGACAGCGGGCACCCGGAACCGGAAGGCAGCGGCCTGAGCCTGCGGGAGCGCAAGAAGCAGCGCACCCGCCGGGTTCTCGCGGACACCGCGCTGCGGCTGTTCGGCGAACGCGGCTTCGACCGGGTGACGCTGGAGGAACTGACCGCCCATGCCGAGGTCGGCCGCACCACCTTCTTCCGCTACTACGCGAGCAAGGAGGATGTGGCGATGGCCGCCGAGGGCGAACTGTGGGACGCCTATGTGGCCCGCTTCGCCCGGCACACCGGTCCCGGGCCGGCGCTCACGGCCCTGCGGGCCTGTCTGACGCAGACCATCCTGGCCATGCCCGCCGGCTGGGACCGCCGCTTTGTCGCCTCCCGCCGGCTGGCCGCGGGCACCCCGGTGCTGCACCACCACAGCCTGGTCTCCTCCATGCGGACCGCGCAGCGGCTCATCGAGGTGCTGGAGCGGCGCCTGGACACCGACAGCCGTGAAGACGTCCGGCTGCGGCTGCTGGGCGAACTGGCACTGGGCGCTTGGCGCTGCGGGGCACGCAACTGGGTCGCCGGCCGCGGCGAGCACGAGACCCCGGTGGCCGCCCGCCGCCCCGGCCACGGCGGACCGGCCCTGCTCGCCCGCCGGGTGGAGGAGTCCTTCGACGCCATCCCCGCCGCCCTGGCCCTGGACCTGCCCTGAAGCTTGCCTGCGTACCGGGTGACGGCCGTTGCGCGCCGTCGGCCGGCAGTGCCCCGGCCGCGGCGGGGCCGGGCGCCGGATCGGCAGTGACCATGTGGCCAACGAGCAGGACCTGCTCGACGGCATGCCCGGCCGCATCGCCGCGGAGATCGAGCTGCCCCGAACCCCCTGGCACCGCCCTTCCCGTGGGCGCCACCGGCAATGCCCGGACGGACAGCAAGCCGGGAGCCGTGGGTCGGAAAGAAAGAAACACAGTGACTGTCGGGCAATAACTCCGTTAGTCCGTCCGAGAACATGATGGACCGATGGAGGACAGGGTCATGAGATCGATGCGTGGTCGAGTCGTGCTGACGGTGTGCGCCGGGCTGATGGCTGTCGGCTCGGGCGGGGTGGCGAGTGCCGACAGCAATGACAACCTGGCGGATCCGCCGATGATGTGCGGGACGTCACCGCTTTCGGTCACCGGCGACGCACGCCCCTGCGTGACGGAGCAGAAGGTGAAGCAGCGCATGGTCAAGCACCACACCGAAAGCTTCGACATCGTCGATTTCGCCGACGTGCTCACCCCGCTGGACGGCCTGCTGGGCTGAGCTGCCCGGCCCGGCCCGGCCGGTTCGGGTCGCTTCGCCCCTTTCATTTTTCTTCTTTCCTTTCTTCCCCTCATTCTTCGCCAGGAGCTCTTTCATGCGTATGCGTCACCTCTGGGGCGCCGCGGTCGTCGCCGCCGGTGTCCTCGGCCCCGTGGTGGGTGCCGGGACGGCGGTCGCCGACACCAACATCAACACCCACAGCCCGTCGATGATGTGCCAGACCGGCCAGCTGTCCGCAAGCGCCTCCACCAGTGCCTGCGTGGCCCGGCAGAGCGTCGACCAGGGAGTCCTGAAGACCCACACGCGGGACGTCGATCTGATCAACCGGCTCGACATCGTGGTCCCCGCCGCGCTGGGGGTGTGACCCTTGCGTGGTTCCCGTGCGGCGCTGCTGTCCCTGACGGTGCTGGCCGTCCACCTGCTGGGCGCCGGGCAGGCCGTGGCCGACTCCAACCAGACCGAACAGCGGCCGGTGATGCTCTGCAACATCGTGGTGCTGTCTCCCGGCGCGCAGACCGGTGACGGCTGTACGGCCGTGCAGGTGAGCGGGCAGAGCATCGTGAAGGAGGACAGCGTCACCAGTGCGCTGATCGACTTCGTCGGTATCCGCCCCGCCCTTCTGTGACCCCTGCCCGCCGCCGGCCGGCCCGGTCGGCTCAGTCCTGCGCGGCGGCCGTCCGCCGGATCGTCGACCAGATCCGGCGGACGGCCGCCTCGTCGGTGTACGGGGAGCCCAGCGCGGCCCGCAGGACGGGCCGGCCGTCGACGGTGGCGGGCGTGCAGAGCACGCCGGGGTCGCCGGTGAGACGCTCGGCGAGCTCCCGGGTCCGTGCGTCGCCGTCGCGGCGGAAGACGACCAGCCCGAGACGGTGGGCGACGACCTCGAAGCCCGGTTCCTCCTCGATCAGCCCGGCCAGCAACGCGGCGAGGCGGACATCGTGACGGATCGTCTCGCGGAGCCCCTCCAGCCCATGGGCGCGCATGACGTACCAGAGCTTCAGGGCCCGCATCGGGCGGCCGAGCGGCACCTGCCAGTCCTTGAAGTCGACGACGGTCCTCGGCTCACCGGCCGGATTGTCCAGATAGGAGGCGGTCAGGCCCATGGCGTCGGTGAGGGCCGTGCGGTCGGCGACCCACAGGACGCTGCACGGGGTGCCGGTGCGCATCCACTTGTGGGCGTTGACGGCGTAGGAGTCGGCGTGTTCCAGCCCGGCGTTCACCTCACGGAACTCGGGGCAGAGCGCGGCGCTGCCGGCGTAGGCGGCGTCCACGTGGAGCCACACGCCGCGCTCCCGGCAGACCGTGCCGATCTCGGGCACCGGGTCGGCGGCGCACGTGGCGGTGGTGCCGACGGTCGCGACGACGGCCGCGGGAATCCTGCCCGCCGACCGGTCCGCGTCCATCCGGGCGGCCAGCGCGGCCGGGTCCATCGCATGGGTACCGGGCAGCAACGGCACCCGGACGGCCTCTCCGGCACCGGCGATCCGCACCGACTTGGGCACACAGGAGTTGGTCTGTCCGGTGCAGTAGACCCGGTGGCGGCCCTCGGTGCCGTGCTCGCGCCAGCGCCCCCGGGACGCCCGGTGAAGCGCCGCGGCCACCGCGACGAGCACGGCGGACGACGCCGAGTCCTGGATCACCCCGCCGCCCTGACCGCAGCTGTGCGCGAACCGCTGCGGCAGGGCCAGGGCCCGGGCCAGCCAGTCGCAGACCCGCTGTTCGAGCTCGGTCGCGGCCGGCGACGACGACCACATCATGCCCTGTACCCCCAGCCCCGCCGTGACCAGTTCCGCCAGCACCGAGGCGGGCGAGTTGCTGGTGGGGAACCAGCCGAGGAATCCGGGATGCTGCCAGTGGACCAGCTGCGGCACGATCGTGCGCCAGGTGTCGTCGAGAATCTCCGCCAGGTCCTCGCCCCGCTCGGGCGGCTCCTCGGGGAGCGCCTTCAGGGTGGTGCCCGGCGGGCCGGACGGCACCACGGGGAGTTCGGCAGCGGCAAGGGCCCGCCAGTGGACCGCGAGCCGCTCGGCCGCGTCGGCGGCCACGGCAGGGAAGACCTCGTCGTTCATAGGCCGACGCTAGGCGCGGCATCTCCGACACCCCCACCCCCGGAGCCCATGATCACCCGTACGAGCCCGCTGTGGCTGCCTCCTCCCGAACTGCTGCCCGCCTCCCGCACCGCGCTGCGGGACGGCGCCCGGTCACCGCTCGCCCCGCCGGACCCGGCCGGGCCCCTGCCCGACCCCCGGGATGCCGACTACGACGCCTACTTCGGCGTCGCCCGCACCCGCCGGGCGCCCGCCGCCGCCCTCGCCCGGGCGTTGCTGACGACCACCGCCGAGGTGAGCGCCTGGGCCGGCCCCGCCGACCGGCGGGCCCTGGGCGGGGCCCTGACGGTCTGCCGGCTGCTCCCGTCCCCGCCGCCGGCCCGCCCGGCGTCGCCGCCCTCGTCGGCGGGAACGGCGGGCATGGCGGGCACGGCGGGCGAGCAGGCTCTGGCCAGGTGGAAGGCCGGCCACCGGCTTTTCCTCGCCCTCACCCAGGCCGTTGTCGTCGCCCTCCGTGACGCCACCGCCCCGGGCGCCCCGCACCACCCCGGCCGGCCCGCCGGCCACGACGCGGCCGTCCTGCTGCGGGCCTGCGCCGCCGCCATGCGCGCCACCGCCTCCTTCACCCCGCACGCCTATGAGACGGCCGTCCGGCCCTCCATGACACCGCCCCGGCGCGAACGGGAGGGCTTCTCCGGCCTGTGGTCGGCCGACCACCGCACCCTCGTCGCCGAGCTGCGCCGCTGGGGCTCCGCGCACTCCGCCGCCTGCGCCGCGGGCTGCGAGGCGGTGCGGGACCTGGCCGATGCCCTCGCCGAGGTCCACGCCGCCCACCACGGCGTCTGCGCCCGCTTCGTCGGCGCAGGCCCCTCCCTCCTCGGCGGCGGCGACAGCGCACTGCACACCCTCGACCGCCTGGCCGCCGCCCGCGGCGGTCTGCTCACCCCTCTCGGGAAGGAAACCCGCCGATGACCGCCCCGGGCCGTCCGCCGTCCCCTGCCGTCCCCGCCGCCCGTCCGGCCGCCCGCACCGACCGGGCCATGCCCGTCCCGCCGCCCAAGGGCCGCCGCCCGGCCACCGCGCTGGAGGGAGTGGACGCCGGTGAAGGGCTCGCCCTGCTGGCGGACCTGGTGGACGAGGTCGCCTTTCTCGACCGGTCCGCGTTCCTCCCCTCCTCCTTCCGGCCGGTCCCCGGCTGGCTGCGGCACGAGGCGGTCTCCCCGCTGCTCACCGCCCCGGCCGCCGCGCGCGCCCCCCGTTCGCGCGGCGCCGGCGGAGGTGCGCGGCGGATGGCGGTCGCGTTCGCCCCGGAACACGGCGACCACGCCCGCCGCTGGGCGCAGCGGCACGGCCACCGTCTGCTCGCCCCGCCCGCCGCGATCACCGCGCGCGCCGCCGACAAGATCCACTGCCTGGAGCTGCTGGCGGAGGCCGGGGTGGACGTGCCCGACCACCTCGTCGTGCCCGCCGGCCGGCGGCGGCCCGCCTCCGCCTACTGGCCTGCCGGCTGGGAGGCGGCCGTGCTGCAGCGCCGGGAGAACAACCTGCTCGGCCGGGGCACCGTCCCGGTGCACGGTCCCGTGCGGCTCGCCCAGGCCCTGGACCGCTGGCACGGTCACACCCTCAAGCTCAGCCGCCTCGTCCCCGGCCTCTCCCTCACCGTCAGCGCCTGCGCCGGAGCCGACCGCACCGTCGTCTCCGCCGTCTCCCACCAGCTCGTCGGCGTCCCCGGACTGACCCCGGCCTGGGGCACCCACTGCGGCAACCAGCTCCTCGGCCCGTCCGACCTGCCCGCCCCGCTGCACACCCGGGTCCGGGAGACCGCCCGGGCGGTCGGGGACGTCCTGCGCGGCCACGGATTCCGCGGGGTGTTCGGCCTCGACCTCGTCGCGGACGGCGGCCGGCCCCTGGTCGTGGAGATCAACCCCCGTTTCCAGACCGTGGTGTCCCTCGTGCAGGCCGCCGAGGCCGCCGCCGGACTGCTGCCCGCCCTCGGGCTGCACGTCCTCGCCTGCCTGCTCCCCGCCCTGCCGGCGGTCCGCGAGGCCACCGGACCGGTTCCCCCGCTCAGTCAGCTGATCGTGCACGCCGCCCGCCCGCGACGCGTCCACACGCTGCCCGCTCCCGGCCACTACCGGCTCACCGACAGCGCCCTCCAGGGCCCCCTGCCCGCCGCCCCGCTGCCCGGTCTTCCCCGCGGGTCCGCCCTGTTGTGGCCGCACGCCTCACCCGGCCCCGTCGACGCCGGTGACGAGCTGGTCCTCCTCCAGACCGGCCACCGTCTGTGCGCCCTGGCACCCCGTCCACGTCTCGACGCCCGGGCCCGTGCCTGGACCGAGCACCTCCACGCCCTCACCGGAGATGCCGCATGATCCCGGAGCCCGCCGCCCCGCCCGCGGCCGCCCTGCGCAGCCCTTACCGCCCCGGCGAACTCGCCCTGTCCCCGGAGGAGATGCTGCACGCCGGACACCGAGCCGTCCGCCTGGTGGTGGACCGGCTGCGGAACCTGGCCCAGGACCGCCCGCACGCCGTCGCCGACCCCGCCACCCTCCGGGCACTCCTCGACGAATCCCTCCCCGAGGAACCCGGCGACCTCACCGCCCTTCTCGACCACCTCGCCGCCGACGTCCTTCCCCTCGGCATCCGCTTCGACCACCCCCGCTGCTTCGCCTTCGTCCCGACCACCGGCAACTATCCGGCCTTCCTCGCCGACCTCCTCGCCTCCGCCTTCCTCAGCGTCCCCGGAGCCTGGCTCGTCGGCTCCGGCCCCACCCGGATCGAGCTCACCGCGCTGTCGTGGCTGCGCCGGCTCCTCGGCCTGCCCGACGGCTGGGGCGGACTCTTCGTCAGCGGCGGCTCCGTCGCCAACCTCACCGCCCTCGCAGCCGCCCGCGACCACCACCTGGCCGGCGACCTCACCGGCGCCCGCCTCTACTGCTCCACCCAGGCCCACCCCTCCGTCGCCCGCGCCGCCCACCTCCTCGGCCTCACCCGCGACCAGCTCACCGCCCTCCCGCCCGACGACACCCAGCGCCTCGATCCGCACGCGCTCGCCGCCCGCGTCGACGCCGACCGGGCCGCCGGGCTGCGCCCCTTCGCCGTCGTCGCCACCGTCGGCACCACCGGCACCGGCGCCGTCGACCCCCTCGGCGAACTCGCCCGCCTCTGCCACCGCCACGGCCTGTGGCTGCACGCCGACGGCGCCCATGGGGCGGCCCTCGCCCTCACCGACCGGGGCCGCCCCCTGCGCGAGGCGCTGGGCCGCGCCGACTCCCTCACCGTCGATCCGCACAAGTGGCTCTTCCAGCCCTACGAGGCGGGCTGCGTCCTGGTCCGCGACCCGTCCCTGCTGCGGAACAGCTTCCGCATGGCCCGGCACCACCTCGACACCGGCTACCTGCACCCCGCCGAGGCCCACGGCGACGAGATCAACCTCGACGACTACGGCCCACAGCAGTCCCGCGGCCTGCGCGCCCTGAAACTGTGGCTGTCCCTCAAGACCTTCGGCGCCGCTGCCTTCCGGCGGGCCGTCGACCACGGCCTCGCCCTGTGCGACCACGCCGCCGCCCGTATCACCGACCACCCGGAGCTGGCCCTCGTGACCGCCCCCAGCCTCGGCATCCTCACGTTCCGCTACCGGCCGCCCCGCGGCGCGCCCGCCCCGCCCGCCCCGGAGGCCCTCGACGGCCTCCAGCATACCGTCAGCCGCGCCGTCTGCGCCGACGGCCGCGCCATGATCCTCACCACCCGGGTCCGCGGCCGGTCCGTCCTCCGCCTGTGCACCATCAACCCGGCCACGCTCCCGGCCGACATCGACACGGTCCTGGAGCTCGTGGTCCGCGCCGGCCGCGCCGCCACGGCCGCGGGGGAGGGCGCGGCCCGCGGAAACGGGCGCCCGGGGACCTGACGCCGGACTCAGCCGGAAAGCCCCCGGCGAGCCGCCGGCGACACCTGTCCGGCAGTCCTCGTCCGCTCAGACCGGGCGACCGCCGGCGGCGGCGGTCGGGTCCCAGAGCCCGACGGCCTCGCCGCGTGCCACGTGCTCGGCGTAGATGCCGACCTTCCGGGCGATGACCGAGCGGCACTCCTCCAGCGCGCGGATCTGTTCCTCGACGCGCCGCTGATGCGCATCGAGGAGCCGCAGCCGCTCGGGCTCGTTCCCCGGGCCCTCACGGACCAGTCCGGCGAACCGCTTCAGCTCGGCGAGGGGCATCCCCGACTCCCGGAGCCGGACACAGATCCCCAGCCAGTCCACATCGGCGGCGGTGTACCGCCTCCGGCCGCCGGAGGTGCGGCGGACCGGGCCGACCAGCAGGCCCTCGCGCTCGTAGAAGCGCAGGGCGTGGACGCTGAGGCCGGTGCGGTCGGCCACCTGACCGATGCCCAGCGATTCCGCGGGGGTCCCTGGCGTCGTCATACGGCTCACCCTATGACTTGATCTGGACCGCGCTCCAGCTCCTAGCGTCGTCGGCATGACTACCGACACCGTCACCACCGCACAGCAGCCGCTCGGCTCCCCGTTCTCCGCCGTCTCCACCGCCGAGGACGTCATGGCCGGGACCGATCTCTCCGGCAGGACCGCCGTCGTCACCGGCGGGTACTCCGGCCTGGGACTGGAGACGGCCCGGGCCCTGGCCACCGCCGGGGCGCGGGTCGTCGTCCCGGCCCGCCGGCCCGGGGCGGCGCGGGACGCGCTGGCCGGCGTCCCCGGCTGCGAGGTCATCCCCATGGACCTCACAGACCTCGACAGTGTCCGGGCGGCCGCCGCGCAGCTCCGCGGGTCGGTCGGCCGGATCGACCTGCTCATGGCCGTCGCCGGGGTGATGGCCACCCCGGAGCGGCGCGTCGGGCCCGGCTGGGAGTACCAGTTCACCGCCAATCACCTCGGGCACTTCGCCTTCGTCTGCGAGGTGTACCCCCTGCTGCGCGGCGCGCACGGCGCCCGCGTCGTCGTCTACAGCTCCAGCGGCCACGGCATCACCGACATCCGCTGGCACGACCCGCACTTCCGCACCGGCTACGACCGGTGGCAGGCATACGGGCAGGCCAAGACCGCCAACGTCCTGTTCGCCGTGCATCTCGACGCCCTCGGCCGGGGCGACGGCGTCCGGGCGTTCGCCCTCCATCCGGGGAAGATCATCACCGGTCTCCAGCGGGACCTGACGCGGGGGGAACAGGTCGGCCTCGGGTGGGTGGACGAGCACGGCACGGTGATCGGCGAGGGCTTCAGGACACCGTCGCAGGGCGCCGCCACCGGCCTGTGGGCAGCGACGTCCCCGCTCCTCGACGGCCGGGGCGGGCTCTACCTGGAGGACTGCGAGGTGGCGCGGGCCACCGGCGAGGACGGGCCGATGGACGACGGCTGGGTCCGCGCCTACGCCGTTGACCCGGCCTCGGCCACGCGCCTGTGGGAGCTGTCCGTCGCGGCGACCGGCGCCCGGCCCGTCCCCTGGTGAGTCCGGGTCCGGCCGGCCGCCGGGCGCCGAGCGCTCGGTGGGCATCCCGGGCGGGTGGGGCATCCGGCACGCGAAGGGAGAAAGGTGATTTCCTGGACTTCCCTTGTCTTTGGGGAAGTCTTCTAGTTATCTTTTGAACAGCGAGCGAAGGGGGCGCCATGTCGGAGCGGGTGGTACGTGAGGGGCTGTTCGGTCAGCTCGCCCGCATCGGCAAGGCGATCGGCAGCGCCAAGCGGCTGGAGCTGCTGGACGTGCTCGGCCAGGGCGAGCGCTCGGTCGAGTCCCTCGCTCAGGCCACCCATATGACCGTGGGCAATACCTCGGCCCACCTACAGGTACTGCGCAACGCGCGGATCGTGGAGACCCGCCGGCAGGGCACCAAGGTGCTCTATTCGCTCGCCGACGAGCAGGTGGGAGTGTTCCTGCGCGAGCTGTGGCGGCTGGCCGACACCCGGCTGGCCGAAGTGGAGCAGCTCCTCCGGGACTACCTGGAGGGAGACGACAGCCTGGAGCGGATCACCCGCGACGAACTGGTGCGGCGTTCCCTGAGCGGGGACGTCTGCGTCATCGACGTGCGTCCGGTCGAGGAGTACCGGGCCGGCCACATCCCGGGGGCGATCTCCGTCCCGTTCCAGGAGCTGAACGAGCATCTGGCGAAGCTGCCCGAGGGCACCGACATCGTCGCCTACTGCCGTGGCCCGCACTGCGTTCTGGCGCCCAAGGCGGCCCAGATCCTGCGGCGGTCCGGGCTGCGCGCGATGGTGCTGGAGGACGGCATGCCGGAGTGGCGGGCAGGGGGACTGCCCGTGAGCACCGCACGAGCGAGCTGACCACAAGACCGGGTTCCGTCACCTGGTGCACGACGTCCACGTCCGCGTCCGCGGTCTCTTCCCGGGACGCCGGCGGAAGACCGCGGCGCGGCCGGAGGGACCGCGCCGGGGCCGGAGGCGTCAATGTCATGCACTTGACACGTACGCCCACTGGGGGAGTGTGCACGTGAAACTGCTGAGAACTCTGCTGGCCGCGCTCGCCGCGCCGGCCCTGGCCGTGACGCTGTCCGCCTGCGGCGGCGACGCGGACGCCACCAACAGCGAGGGACTTCCGGAGAAGCTCACGGTCGGGGTCATCCCGAACGTCGCGCCGGACACCCAGAACGCCAAGTACGAACCGCTGCGGGCCTATCTCGCCGGACAGCTCGACACCGAGGTCGAGCTGTTCGTGGCCACCGACTACGCCGGTGTGGTGGCGGCGCTGGCCGCCGGGAAGGTGGACGTGGCCTATGTGGGCGGCCTGACCTACGCCCAGGCACGTGCCCAGACCGAGGTCGAACCCCTGGTCACCGAGGTCGACAAGGAGACCGGCACCAAGGAGTACCTGTCCGGTGTCGTGGTCCGGGCCGACTCCGGCTTCGAGACCCTGGCCGAGGTCGTCCGGGCGGGCGGCTCCTTCGCCTTCGGAGACGTCAGCTCCACCTCCGGAAGTCTCTATCCGCGCCTGATGCTGAACGCGGCCGGTGCCGAGTGTTCCCCCGGCGCCATGGAGAGCTGTCCGCCGCTGAGCGGCGTCTCCTTCACCGGCGGCCATGACGCCACCGCCCAGGCGGTGCTCAACGGCTCGGCCGACGCCGGCGGCCTGGAGGTGCGCATTCTGCACCGGCTGGAGCGCGACGGGGTCGTCCCGGAGGGCGAACTGAAGGTGATCCAGACCGAGAACGTCATGGGCTACCCCTGGATCATGCGCTCCGCCCTGGGCGAGAAGGCGGCCGAGGCGGTCACCGAGGCCTTCCTGGAGATGGACGACCCGGAGCTGCTGGACCTGATGCAGACCACCGGCTACCAGCGGGTCGGCGCCGAGGAGTACGAGCCGCTGGTGCGGCACGCCGAGGACCTGGGCCTGCTCTCGGCCGGCTGACCCGTGCCCATGGTCCATTCCACACCCACCCCGACGGGGGAGTACTGGCATGCACATCCGTCTCGATGACGTCTGCACCTCCTTCGACCGCGGCCGGACACCCGTCCTGGACGCCATCACCCTGGACATCGCCGAGGGCGAGCACGTGGTGCTGCTCGGGCCCTCCGGCTCCGGCAAGACCACCCTGCTGCGCTGCCTGCTGGGCGCCGTCCGCCCGGACCGCGGCACCCTGCGGATCGGCGGCCTGGACCCGGCCGACCCCGCGCAACTGCGCACCATCCGCCGCCGCGCCGGCGTGGTCCGGCAGGGCAACGACCTGGTCCTGGGCCTGACCGCCCGGACCAACGCCCTGCTGGGCACCGCGCACTCCTGGGGCGTGCGCGAATGGGCGGCGGTCCTGCGCGGCGGCACCCCGAAACGTTTCGCCGAGCGGATGCGCCGGCTGGCCGAGAACCAGGGCATCACCCCGCAGTTACGGCACCGGGTGGAGAATCTCTCCGGCGGGCAACGGCAGCGGGTGGCGCTGGTCCGTGCCGTGCTGCCCGCGCCGTCCCTGCTGCTCGCGGACGAGCCCACCAGCGGCCTGGACCCGGTCACCTCCCGGGCCGCGGTGGACACCCTGCGCGAGGCCGAGGGCGTCACCGTGGTGGTCTCCACCCATGACCTGGCCGTCGCCCGGCAGTTCCCCCGGATCGTGGCCCTGCGGGAGGGCCGGGTCTGCTTCGACGGTGCCGAGCTCACCGACCGGGCGGCGGAGCGGATCTACCGTGGCGCCGCGGCCGGGGCGGAGGTGCCGGCATGAGCACCTCCGTGAAGAAGGGCAACTGCGGCCCGCGGGTGCCCGTGGACGACGCGGGGGAGAGCCGGGCGGCGGACGGCGCCGGACAGCCGCCGCCCGCCGCTCCCCGGCGCCGCCGGCCGGCCGAGCCGGCCGGCAACCCCAGACGTTCCAGGACCCTGTGGCTGGTGTTCCTGGTCGCCGCGGCGGCCATCGGCTGGTCCCTGCACGGCACCGGGGTCGATGTCGCCTCCCTGGCCGCCGGCTGGGAGGGCGCCCGCGAGATCGCCGTCGGACTGTTCCCCCCGGACATGGACGGGGACCTGCTCCGGTCGGTCGGCGACGCGGTGATCGAGACGCTGCAGATCTCCCTGGCCGCGCTGTTCTTCGGCACCGTCATGGGGCTGCTGCTGGCCGTGCTGATGGCCGGCAACATCGGCGCCCCGGCCTGGCTGGCCTCCTCGGCCCGGCTGATCGCCACCGTCTTCCGCTCGGTGCCCGAACTGCTGTGGGCGCTGGTGTTCGTCGCCATGATCGGCCTCGGCCCCGCGGCCGGGGTCTACGCCATCTCCCTGCACGCCGCCGGGCTGCTGGCCAAGCTGGTCTCCGAACAGCTCGAAGCGGTGGATCCCGCCCCGGTGGAGGCCATGCGGCTGACCGGCGCCTCCCGCAAGGCCACCGGCGTGCTGGCGGTGATCCCGCAGGCCCGCAACAACATCGCCTCCCTGGTGCTCTACCAGTGGGAGTGCAACATCCGCAGTTCCGCCATCGTCGGCTTCGTCGGCGCCGGCGGCATCGGCCAGTCGCTGGGCATCTCCATGCGGCTGTTCCGCTACCAGGAGCTGGCCACCCTGATGATCGCCCTGCTGCTGCTGGTCATCGGCGTGGACCAGATCTCCCGCCTGCTGCGGCGGCGCATGGGGGCCGCCACCCGCTGAACCGCCCGCGGGGCGCACGGCGACTTCCGTGCGCCCCGCGGAACCCCGAAAGACACGCCGCGCTCTGGACACCCCTTCACCGTATCTCTAGTCTTCTAGTGTTCTTTTGAAAAGGAGTGGAAGTGAACTTCCTGTTTGTGCTGCACGATCCGCCCTACGGCACCGAGCGGGTCTACAACGGGCTGCGCTGGGCCACCGAGGTCGCCCGCCGGGAGGGCCATCAGGTGAAGGTCTTCCTCTTCGGGGACGCGGTGGTCTCGGTGGCCGACGGCCAGAAGACGCCGGACGGCTACTACAACGTGGCGCGGATGGCCACCAACTTCGCCCGGCTGGGCGGGGAGATCGGCTGCTGCGGATCCTGCATGGACGCCCGCGCCATGACCGAGGAGGGCCTGACCAAGGGCGCCCACCGGTCCTCGATGAAGGAGCTCACCGACTGGACCCTGTGGGCGGACAAGGTCATCAACGTCTGACCGCCGCCGTCCCCGGCGCATCCGGCATATCCGGCACATCCACCGACGCGACGTACGGAGAAGCACATTCCATGGCCCAACGCGACATTGTGGTGCTCGGCGGAGGCTTCGGCGGTCTGAGCACCGTCCGGGAACTCCAGCGGCACCTGCCCGCTTCCGACCGGATCACCCTGATCGACCGCACCGGGGACCAGTTCCAGGGGCTCTCCCTGCTCTGGCTGATGCGCGGCTGGCGGCAGCCGGAGGACGTCCGGGTGGTCCCCACCGCCCGGGCCCTCGGCCGTGCCCGCCGGGTCACTGCCGAGGTCACCGCCCTGGACCTTCAGGGCCGCACCGTGCGCACCTCGGGGGGCGACTTCGGCTATGACGCCCTGGTGCTGGCCCTCGGCGCCCGCAACGACACCGCCGCCCTGCCCGGCCTGGACCAGGCCCTGGCCGCCGGCAGCGCCGCGCACTACTACAGCGCCGAGGCCGCCGTGGACGCCCACGCCAGGCTGCGCGCGGTGCGCTCGGGCAGGGTGGTCGTCCTGGTCTCCGCCATCCCCTACCGCTGCCCGGCCGCCCCGTACGAGGGGGCGCTGCTGGCCGGCTGCCTGCTGAGCGAGACCGGCGCCCGGGACAGCGTGGCGCTGGACGTCTTCACCCCCGAGCCGCAGCCGATGCCGGTGGCCGGACCGGTGGTGGGCCAGGCCGTGGTCTCCCTGCTGGAGGCGCAGAAGATCGGCTTCCACCCCGGGCACCAGGCCGAGCGGGTGGACGCCGCCGCCCGCGAGGTGGTCTTCGCCGACGGCACCCGGGCCCCCTTCGACCTGCTGCTGGTGGTGCCGCCGCACCGGCCGCCCGAGCCGGTGGCCGCCGCCGGTTTCTCCCCGGCCGGCTGGGTCCCGGTGGACGCCCACACCCTGCGCACCCAGGACGACCGGGTCTGGGCCATGGGCGACAACGCCGCCATCACCCTGACCAACGGCAAGCCGCTGCCCAAGGCCGCGGTCTTCGCCCGCGGCCAGGCCGAGGCGGTGGCCGCCGGCATCGCCCGCGAACTCGGCCATGACGCGCCCGAGCCGTACTTCACCGGCCATGGCCACTGCTACATCGAAACGGGAGGCCGCAAGGCCGCCAAGGGCGAGGGCGACTTCTACCACCCCGACGGCCCGCAGGTCGCCATGTCCGAACCCTCGGAGGAACTGCACCGGGAGAAGGGGCGCGAGGAGTCCGGCTGGCTGGAGCTGTGGAGCGCCAACGGCTCCGCCGCCCCCGCCGGCTGACCCCGGCGCCGCCGCTCCCCGCCCGTGCGGCGGCCGTCCCCGTCGGCCGCCGCACCCCAGCCCCAGCTCCGCCCTCGCCCGCCCCGCACCGAAAGGCCCGTCCCCATGTCCGTCGGCACCTCCGAACCCCTCCGTGACGCCTCCGGCGGCGCCCGCTCACCGGAGCAGGCGGAGCGGCGACGCACCCTGGCCGACCGCACCGCCGCCGTCATGGTCCGCCGCCGCAGGCCGGTCATGCTGCTCTGGCTCGTCATCATCCTGGCCGCCGCCCCGCTGGCCGCCACCCTGAGCGGGGCGCTCTCCGGCGCCGGGTGGACCGCCCGCGGCTCGGAGAGCGAACAGGTCCGCGACGAGCTGCGCCGCGACTTCCCCGAACTGGGCGCCGAGGCCGCCGTCGTGGTGGTCCAGGCCCCGGCCGGCAGCGAACCCGACGCCGCCGTCGGCGAAATCATCGCCGCCCTGGACGGCCGGGAAGGCGTCGCCGGGCTCACCGACCCCCGCACCCGGCCCGCCGAGGCCGGGCTGGTCAGCGAGGACGGCCGCACCGCCCTGGTCCCGGTGCGGCTGACCGCCGAGGACGAGGCCGGCCTGCCCGAGGCCGCCGCCGAGGTCCGCGACACCGTCGAGGACACCGCGCTGCCGCCCTCGGTCACCGCCGAGGTCACCGGCGAATGGCCGGTGTGGGCCGACTTCAACGAATCCAACGAACAGGCCATGCTCCGCGCCGAGCTGCTCTCCGGCCTGCCGGTGATGATCCTGCTGGTGGTGGTCTTCGGCTCGCTGGTCGCGGCCGGGCTGCCCATGATGCTGGCCATGGCCGGCATCGCCACCGGCTATGCCGCCCTGCACCTGATCACCTTCGCCACCCCGCTGTCGGTGTGGTCGATGAACTTCTCCATGATGATCGGGATGGCCATCGGCATCGACTACAGCCTGTTCATCGTCACCCGCTACCGCGCCGAACGCGCCAGGGGAGCCGGCACCGAAGCCGCCCTGGCCCGCACCCTGGCCACCTCCGGCAAGGCCATCCTGCTCTCCGCGCTCGCCCTGGTGATGGCGCTGGGCGCGGTGTTCCTGCTGCCCGTGATGGTCTTCCGCTCCATGGCGCTGGGCATGATCCTCGCCGTCGTGGCGGTCTCCGCCGCCGCCGTCACCCTGCTGCCCGCGGTGCTCGCCGCCCTCGGCGACCGGGTGCTGCGCGGCCGGGCGGGGCGCACCGAGCGCAGCGAAACCCGCTGGCGCCGCTGGTCGGCCGTGGTGGTGCGCCGCCCGGTGACGGGGCTGCTGGCCGGAGCGGTGCTGCTGACCGGGCTGAGCGGCCCGGTCGCCGGGGTGGAACTGGGCATGCCCGGCGCCCGGGTGGTGGACACCGGCTGGTCCAGCCGCGACGGCTACGAGACCCTCACCGACGCCTTCGGCCCCGGCGCCGCGGCCCCCCTCTACCTCACCGCCCCGGAGGCCGGCGCCCCGGCCGTGCTGGAGGAGCTCACCGGCCGTGACGGGGTGGCCCAGGCCGGTGTGGTCACCGAACCGGCCGAGGACAGCGGACGGGTGGTCATCCGCGCCGTCCCGGCCACCGCCATCGACGACGACCGCACCGCCGACCTGGTCGCCGACCTGCGCGAGGACCTCGGACAGACGGTGCCGGACGCCCGGGTGGGCGGCCCGGCCGCCCAGAACCACGACATGACCCGGGCCCTGGCCGCCTCCGCACCCTGGATCATCGCCCTGGTGCTGGCCATGTCGCTGCTGATGATGCTGATCGTCTTCCGCAGTCCGGCCATCGCCCTGGTGACCATTGTGATGAACCTGCTCACCGTGGCCGCGGCCTTCGGCATCGCCGCGATCATCTTCCAGCACGGCATCGGCGCCGGGCTGATCGGCATTGACCACCAGGGCTTCATCAACGCCTGGGCACCGGTGTTCTTCTTCGCCATCCTGTTCGGTCTGTCCATGGACTACCAGCTCTTCCTGCTCGCCGCGGTGCGGGAGCGCTACGAGCTGTCCGGCGACACCCGGCAGGCGGTGCGGGAGGGCATCGCGGTCACCGGACGGCCCATCACCAACGCCGCCGTGATCATGGTGATCGTCTTCACCGCCTTCGGTGTCACCGGCCCCATCCCGCCCACCGAACTCGGCGTCACCCTGGCCATTGCGGTCATCCTGGATGCCACCGTGGTCCGCATGCTGGTCGTCCCCGCCTCGCTCACCCTGCTCGGCGAGCGCACCTGGTGGATCCCGCGCGCGCTGGACAAGGCACTGCCCTCGGTCACCTTCCGCCACTGACCCGCCAAGGAGCGCCCCCATGGCCCGGCTCGGCATGCTCATCGACCTGTCCACCTGCATCGGCTGCCACGCCTGCTCCGTGGCCTGCAAGGCGGAGTTCGACGTCCCGCTCGGGGTCTTCCGCGACACCGTGCGAACCGTCGAGGAAGGCCAGTACCCCAAGGCCGCCAAGCACTTCGTCCCCGTGCTGTGCAACCACTGCGAGGACGCGCCCTGTCTGGACGCCTGTCCCACCGGGGCCATCACCCGGCTGGAGAACGGCGAGGTGGTCATCGAGGAGGGCGACTGCAACCTCAACCGCTTCTGCATGGCCGCCTGCCCGTATGACGCCATCTACGAGGACCCGGAGAAGAACGTCGCGCAGAAGTGCACCTTCTGCGAGCACCGCACCGCCGACGGGCGGCAGCCCGCCTGCGTGGACGCCTGCCCCACCGGCTGCCGGATCTTCGGCGACCTCGACGACCCTGACAGCCGGATCTCCGTCACCGCCCGGGAGAACGGCACCGACGTGTGGAAGCCGGAGGCCGGCACCCGTCCCCGGGTGCTGTATGTGGACCCGCGCCGGGCACTGCCGCTGATCGCGGCGGACGGCGTACAGATGGACACCGGCGCGGACCTGGCCGGGGAGTGAGCCCATGCCCGAGCCCGCGCTCGCCGCGCAGATCACCCCCATGGAGAACGTGCCCTGGGGCGCGCCGCTGGCCCTGTACTTCACCCTGATCGGCCTGCCCAGCGGACTGACCCTGATCCTCTGGTGGCGCGCCGCCCGGCCGGCGACCGCCGCGGTACCGGGCGCGTCCCCGGGTGGCGGGGGAGGGGAGGGCTGGAGGCTGGACTGGCGGGCGCATTGGACGGTTCTGGCCCTGCTGACCGCCGCCGGTGCGCTGCTGGTCACCGACCTGGGACGGCCGGAACGTTTCTTCCTGATGCTGACCGCGTTCGGCAACTGGGACTCACCGATCTCCCTGGGTGCCAAGCTGATCGCCGTCAAGTCGGCCCTGCTGGCGCTGGCGCTCTATCTGCTGTGGGATCTGCTGTGGGCCCGGCGCCGCGCCGCCGGCCCGGGCGGCGGACCGCTGCCCGCCGCCCGGGGCCCGGCCCGTGCCGTGGACCGGGCCCTGCCCTGGCTGCTCGGCGCGGCCAGCGCCGCACTCGCCGTCTACCCGGCCGCCGTCCTGGCCCGCACCTGGGTCTCCCCGCTGGCCGCCACCCCCGGCGCGGCACTGCTGTATCTGCTCACCGCCCTGCTGATGGGCGGCGCGGCCGTCCAGCTTCTGCTGCTGTGGCCGCCCGGCGGCGCGGCGGCGGAGGACCCCGCCCGGCGCCGGTTCACCCTGGGGCTGCTGACCGTCTACGCCGCCGCGCTGTTCTTCGCCGGCATCTCCGTGGCCGACGGCACACCGGCCCGCGAATCGCTGGACGCACTGCTGAACGGCGGCTGGTCCGCCCTCTTCTACGGCGGGGTGCTCGGTGCGGGACTGCTGCTCCCGCTGCTCACCCTGGGCCTGGCCGGCCGCCGGCGGTGGGCGCAGCCGGCCGCGGCGGTCGGCGTGCTGGCCGGCGCCTGCGCCCTGCGCTTCCTGATCTTCGCCGCCTGAACCCCTGAACTTCTGAACCCCTGAGTTCCCGCGCCCCGAACCGTGCCCGCCGTCCCGTCCGTCCCGGGAGGAACCCGCGATGAGCACCCGAGCCGACACCCCCTCCACCGGGGAACCGTCCGACGTCCCGCCCGGCGCCTCCTGGGAGCTGGGGCGGCGTGATCTGCTGCGGATCGGCGCGGCGGCCGGGGCGGCCGTGGCGGGCCTCGGCATCCTCGACGCCGTCCACGACCCCGGGCCGGTGCCCGCCTCGGACCGCGGGACGGGCCCCGCCGCGGCCCGCACCGCGGTGCCCTCCATGTGCCAGATGTGCACCACCGCCTGCGGCATCATCGGCCATGTCGTGGACGGCCGCCTGGTGGAGGTGACCGGCAACCCGCTGGACCCCAACAGCCGCGGCTCGGTCTGTGCCAAGGGCGTGGCCGGGCCGTCCGTGCTCTACGACCCGCACCGGCTGCTCTACCCGCTCAGGCGCACCGGACCGCGCGGCTCCGGCCGCTGGAAGCGCATCTCCTGGGAGGAGGCGTACACCGAGATCGCCGGCCGGCTGCGGGAGATACGGGAACGCGGCGCCCCCGAGGAATTCGCCTTCCAGCAGGGCCGCAACCGCTCCGGCGACATCGTCTCCCGCTTCCTCAACGCCTACGGCACCCCCTCCCACTTCAACCACCGGGCGCTGTGCTCCAACAACCGGCGTGCCGCGATCGTCACCACCATCGGCGACTCGGACTGGGACCTGGGCGACTTCGAGAACAGCCGCTATGTGCTGAACTTCGGCTCCAACTGGGCCGAGGCCCACCAGGGCCACATCCCGGTGGCCATCCGGATGATGGAGGCACGCCGCCGCGGCGCCCGACTCGTCACCTTCGAGACCCGGCTGTCCAACACCGCCGCCCTGTCGGACGAGTGGTTCTGCGTCAAACCCGGCACCGACGGCCTGATAGCCCTGGCCATGGCGAACGTCATCTGCCGCGAGGAACTGTGGGACCGGGAATGGCTGGACACCTGGTCGAACTACCCGGCAGAGGACTTCGCGGCGCATGTGGCGCGGTACACCCCCGAGTACGCCGAGGAGCACAGCGGCGTCCCGGCCGCCGACATCGCGCGCATCGCCCGCGAGTTCGCCGCCGCCGCCCCGCGCGCCACCACCATCTGCAACCGCGGCTCCCAGGCGCACCGCAACGGCTTCTACAACGACCGTGCCATCACCGTGCTCAACGCCCTGGTCGGTTCCATGGGAAAGAAGGGCGGCTGGTGCTGGCACCCCAACGGCTCCTGGGACAAGAAGGCCATCCCCGAGCCCGGGCCCATCCCGCCCAGGCCCACGGCGAGCAGCGTCATCGCCGACGCCAGGGACTGGCCGCTGGCCAACGCCTTCGAGGGCAAGAGGATGCGCGTCGGTGAGATCGTCTACCTGTGGATCAAGGAAGGGCGGCAGAAGATCTCCGCCCTGATGACCTACAACGCCGACACCGCCTGGGCCTGGCCCGAGGCCAACCTGGTCCGCTCCGTCCTCGCCGACGAGAGCCTGATCCCCTTCCACGTCTGCATCGACGTGATGTACAGCGAGACCGCCCACCTCGCCGACATCGTGCTGCCCTGGACCACCTACCTGGAACGCTGGGACATCGACGCCCGCCCCCCGCAGTCCCTGGTGGACTACGTCGGCCTGCGCCAGCCCGTGGTGGCCCCGCGCGGGGAGTCCAAGGACATCCGCGACATCTTCCCCGAACTCGCCCGCCGGATCGGCGGCGGCATGGAGACCTACTTCCCCTGGGCCACCACCGAGGAATACCTGGAGGCCTTCTTCGCCCCCGTGCCCGGCGGGCTGGCCGCCATGCGCCGCGACGGCATCCACCTCGACCCGGAGAAACAGCCGAACTACGAGCCCTATATGCGCCGCCTGACCCCCGGGGAACTGGCGGGCGCCACCGAGGACCCGGCCACCGGCATCATCACCTCCGGCACCGACGACAAGGGCCGCCCGCGGGCCATCGGCATCCGGGTGAAGGGCATCGCCCGCCGGGGCTTCTCCACCCCCTCCCGCAAGGTGGAGATCCACTGCGGCTTCATCGTCGGCAAGGGGCGGGAGGCCGGCCGGGACATCGAGCCGCTGCCGGTCTACGAACCGATCGCCGACCACCAGGGCGAATTCCCCGACGACCAGTTCATCATGACCAGCTTCAAGATCAATGTGCACAACGCGCACCGGACCATGCAGTCCAAATGGCTCCAGGAGATCTCCCACACCAACCCCGCCCTGCTCAACCGCGCCTCCGCGCGGCGGCTGGGCATCGCCGACGGGGACTGGATCGTCGTGGAGAGCTACCGGCCCAACGACCCCGACATCCCGCAGGGCGACGGCTCCCCGCTGGGCACCCTGCGCACCCGGGTACGGCTCACCGAGGGCGTCCACCCGCTGGTCATCGCCATCGCCCACAACTCCGGCCGCTCGGCCGGCGGCGCCTACGCCACCAACGGACGCGACCGCACCGCCAACCCCGGCTACGGCACCGACGCCGCCGACCCCGACCTGGACCGCCTGTGGTGGAGCGGCGCGCTGAGCGTCCCGCAGAACGACCTGCTCCCCATCTACCCCGACCCGCGCACCGGCGGGCAGGCCTACCACGACACCATCGTCCGCATCCGGAAGGCGTGAACCATGGCCGATACGGCAGCGCATCCGCACTTCCCGGCCCCGCCCGCACCCGCCGCCGCCCATGTCAAGGCCTACACCGGGCTGCTGCGGCTGGCCGTCCGCCTCTTCAGCCGGGAAGCCGACACCGCCCTGTACCGGCAGCTCCTCGCCGCCGACGAGCGCTTCCACGCCGAGGAGCACCCCCGTTTCCTCGACCCCGCCCTGGCCCGGGAACCCGAGGACGCGGCCGTGGAACGCCTTGCCGAGGAGTACTGCCGGCTGTTCATCGGCCCCGGCCCGGCCGCCCCGCCCTACGCCTCCGCCCAGCAGCGCCAGGCCAAGCTCGGCGGACCGCAGGCCCGCGCCATGACCGCCTTCCTGGACCGGCACCGGCTGCGCAGCCTTCCGCAGCCGGGCGACGCCGTCCTCGAACCCGACCACCTGGCCGTCCAGCTCGCCCTGCTCGCCCACCTCTACGGCACCTGTTGCGGTACCGCCACCGGCGGGCCGCCACCCGCAGCCGCCTGGGCGGCGGCCCACGAACTGCTCCACCGTCACATCCTGACCTGGACCCCCGCCTATCTCGACCGGCTGGCCGGCACGGCGATCCCGCCCTACCGCACCATCGCCCGCCTGCTGCGCAAGGTACTGACCGAGGCCGCCGACTGGCCGGGCACCACCCCGCCCACCGCCACCCCTCGCCCGCACACTCCCGACGAAGCCCACGGAGCCCCGATGATCACCGTCTACACCACGCCCGCCTGCGGCTACTGCCACCGCCTGAAGTCCCGCCTGAACGCGGAGGCCATACCCTTCACCGAGGTCAGCATCGAGCACGATCCCGACTCCGCGGCACTGGTGGAGAAGATCAACAACGGCAACCAGGTGGTCCCCACCGTCGTTTTCGCCGACGGCACCGCCATGACCAATCCCGGGATCCCCAAGATCAAGCAGCACCTCGCCCGAACCGCCTGACGCACGCCCGGGGGTACCGCCATCACATCCCTGGCCGAACGACTGCGGGAGGGGCCCGCCTACCTCGACTACAACGCCACCACCCCGGTCGATCCGGAGGTGGCGGAGGCCATGCTGCCGTACCTGACGGCCCACTTCGGCAACCCCTCCAGCGGCCACCCCTACGGCCGCCTGGCCGCGGCGGCCGTCGCCACCGCCCGCGACCAGGTCGCCGGGCTGATCGGCGCCGGGCCGGCGGACATCGTCTTCACCGGCAGCGGATCGGAGGCCAACACCCTCGCGCTGCGCGGCACCCTGCTCCCCGCGCTGCGCCAGGGCCGCGACCACCTGGTCACCCAGACCACCGAGCACCCTTCCGTCCTGGAGACCTGCCGGGCGCTGGAGAGACTGCACGGCGTCCGGGTCACCCGGCTTCCCGTGGACAGGCACGGCCGCGTCGGCCCGGAAGACCTCCGCGCGGCCGTCACCGACCGCACGGCCCTGGTCTCCGTCCAGCACGCCAACGGGGAGACCGGCACCCTCCAGCCGGTCGCCGAACTCGCCGCCATCGCCCACCAGGCGGGCGCGCTGCTGCACACCGACGCCTCCCAGACCATCGGCAGGATCCCGGTCGATGTCACCGCCCTGGGCGCGGATCTGCTCACCGTCACCGGACACAAGTGCTACGGCCCCAAGGGCGCCGCCGCCCTCTACGCGCCGGAGCGGCTGGCCCTGGAACCCCTGCTGTGCGGCGGCGGACAGGAGAGCCACCGCCGCGCCGGCACCGAGAATGTACCCGCGCTCGTCGGCCTCGGCGCGGCGGCCGTCAAGGCGGCCGGTCTGCTCGGGACCGAGCCGGCGCGGCTTGCCGCACTGCGCGACGCCCTCCACGACGGGCTGGCCCGGGCCTTCCCCGGCCGGATCACACTCAACGGACACCCGGAGCACCGGCTGCCCAACACCCTGAACCTCAGCATCGCCGGAGTGATCGCCGCCGACGTCCTCGCGGCGGCGCCCGGCCTCGCCGCGTCCACCGCCTCCGCCTGCCATTCCGGCGGCCACCGCCCCTCCGACGTCCTGCTCGCCATGGGCATCGGCAAGCAGCAGGCGCTCGCCGCCTTCCGCCTCACCCTCGGCCGCTGGTCCGGCACGGCCGACACCGGCCGCGCCGTGCAGGCGCTGACGAAGGCCGTGCCGCGGACGGGCGACTGACGGCCATCGGGGGCGGGCGTCCGCGATGCAGACGATGCGGGCGTGAGCCCGGTCAGCTCCGGCGGCGGGCGCCGGGCTACTCCTGTGCGTGCCGGATGGCGTCCAGCACGATGTGGGCGATGTGGTCGTCGGTGAGGCGGTACCGGATTTCGCGGGCCTGGCGACGGGTGGTCACGATCCGGGAGTTGCGCAGCACCCTCAGATGCTGCGAGACCAGTGGCTGGCTCACGCCCAGGGCGGTGACCAGTTCGTGGACGTACTTCTCGCCCTCGGCGAGTTCGCGCACGATGCCGAGGCGGACGGGGGACGCCAGCGCCTTGAGCAGCTCACTGGCGGCCTCCAGGGCGCGTATCGGTTCGTCCGCGGGGACCGCCGGGGAAGAAGTCATCGCCATATGCGCACGTTAGCAAATGACAATGGTTTTCGGTACTGGCGTGCGGCGACGGCGGCGGCCGCGGATCAGTGGTCGTCCCAGTGGCCGTCGTGCGCGGCGTGCCGGTGGCCGTCGTGCGCGTAGTCCACGTGGTCCTCGTGCGGCACGGCGACATGTCCGCAGTTCTCGCCGTGCTCGTGGTCGTGGTCTTCGTGCGCGGTGTGTCCGGAGCTCAGGCACTCGTCGACGTGGTCCTCGTGGACCCTGTGGAGGTGGCCGTCGTGCGCGTAGTCGGTGTGGTCGCCGTGCGGGACGGCGACGTGTCCGCAGCCCGCGCCGTGCGTGTGCGGGTGGCCTTCATGGGGGCGGTGCTCGGTGGCGGTGGTCATGGAGCGCTCCTGGTGGGCTCTGCGGTCGCCCGCGGCTCATGGGCCGGGGCCGTATGCCGCCACATTAACATATGGCAATTCACGCATGTATTGAGCGGGCGCACCCCCCGTGCGCCACCGGAGAGCCGGGCCCGCCCCGCCGGCCGGGCCGGCGGCTACCGGGTCGCCACGACGACGTAGCTGGTGCCGTACTGCCAGACGGGCGCGGCGTGCGTGAACCCGGCCTGCCGCAGCATGCGCACATGCACGGAGAGGGTCAGCCGGGGATCGCCGCCCGCCCCCGAACCCCGCGCGGACCGCCGGCGATGGCGTTCGGCGAGCAGTTCCGCCAGCTCCGGATCGCCGGCCACGGCCGCCCACCAGGACTCCCAGTCCTCGTGGGCGAACGCCTGCTGCCGTTCCGCCCGGCGGCGGGCGATGTGGTCGGCGATCCCGGCGATGCCCGGGCCGCCCTCCGGGGGAAGATGGTCGCCGTTGACCAGGACGCCGCCGGGCCGCAGCAGGGCGGCGAGCTCCCGGTACGTGCGGCGCAGCACGTCCGGGGCGAGGTAGTGCAGCGCGGTGGTGGAGACGGCGGCGTCCAGCGGCCGGTCCAGACCCAGGGCGCGAACCCAGCCGCTCGCTCCCACCACCGCCTCGACATAGCGGGCCGCGGAGCCATGGCGGGTGCGGGCCAGTTCCAGCAGCAGGGGGTCCATGTCCACGCCCACGATCTCCGCGTCCGGCAGCCGGCGGGCCAGCCGTGCCGCCAGTGAACCGGGGCCGCAGCCCAGATCGACCACATACGGTCTGGCCGCCCGGCCCGCGGTGATGTGCTCCACCACATCGGCGATCACCGCGAACCGCTCCTCCCGGCCGACGGCGTACCGCTGCTGCTGACGCTCCCAGCGCTCCACCCACGCCTCGGCCGTTGCCACGCGCAACCCCATCCGGTCCTGCCGCCTTGTCTGTCGAATCCGCTCCAGGGACACCGGGCAGCCTACAGTTGAAAACGGTTCCCATTCGCGTGGGGGAGGGCGGCAGCGGCTGTGTCCTTGCTGCCCGACGGCCGTATCACCGGAGAGCGGCGAGGACCGCCAGCAACCGGTCGATCTCCTCCGGGGTGTTGTACACATGCAGGCTGACCCGCACCGAGCCGGAACGCTCACCCTCGTCGCCCTGGCAGTGGCTGTCGGAGCGGACCATGAAGCCGTGGCTGAAGAGAATGAAGCCGAGATCGCCCGAGTCGATGTCCCGGTGCCGGAAGGTCACGATGCCCCGGCGCTGCTGGACGGGCGAGCCGGCGGCCAGGCTGAGCGGGCAGCCGAGGATCTCGTAGGCGTCGAAGTGGCGCAGGCCGTCGGTGAGCCGGGCGGCCAGGGCCACCGTCCAGCGCTCGATGCGCTCGGTCCCGGCCGCCTCCAGCCAGTCCAGCGCGGCGGTCAGCGAGGCGATACCGGCGGTGTTGGGGGTGCCCTGCCACCCGCCGGGCGCGAAGGCGGGTCCGCGCTCCTGCCGGGCCCACACCGCTCCCGTCCCCGGCAGGGCCATGGCCTTGTGCCCGGAGAAGACGACGAAGTCCACGTCCGGCTCCGCCACGGAGACCGGCAGATGGCCCACGCTCTGGGCCGCGTCGAGGCAGATGACCGCCTCCGGTCCGACCACCTGCCGGATACGGTGCACGTTCATGTTCCCGCCGTAGACATGGTGCACGTGCGTGGTCGCGACGAACCGGGTCCGCGGCCCCGCCAGCCGGGCCAGCCGGGCGTGGTCGTAGTCGTGCGAACCGGACTGGTACGGCATCGGGCGGACCTGAACGCGTACCCCCCGGGCGGCCAGCAGCGCCTGTGCCTCCAGCCAGGGGGCGATGTTCGCCCGGTGATCGGCCAGGGGGACGACGATCTCGTCCCCGTCGGCGAGGTACGAGGTCAGCCAGTCGCGGGCGATCGTGCGCAGCCCTTCGGTGGTGCCGCTGGTGAAGTGCACGCCCGAGCGCTGTGGGGCCGGGTCGGCCAGGAACTCCTTGACCCGCTCCCGGGCCCCCTCCACCAGTTCCGTGGTCCGGTTGGCCCAGGGGTAGGTGCCGCGGCCGGCGTTGGCGTTGGCGGTGACGAGGTAGGAGCGGACGGCGTCCAGCACGGCCCGCGGCTTCTGGGCGGTGGCCGCGCTGTCCAGATAGGCGAGTCCGGGATGGTCCGTGATGATCGGGAACTGGGCGCGCAGTGCGCGCTGCCAGGACCGCAGATGTTCCGGGAAGGGCATGCCGTTCTCCAGTGCCGGGGCGACGGCCGGGTCAGTCCCGCACCAGGGGCGCGCCCGCGTCCCGCCAGGCGACGATGCCCCCGGCGAGGCTGCGCACATCCGGATGCCCCATCCGCCTCAGCAGCGCCGCGTAGCGGGCGGACTTCTCGCCCACCGGGCAGGCCAGCAGCACCGGACGGCTGCGGCTGAAGGGCAGGCCGCCCCGCAGCAGCTCCTCGAACAGTTCGTCGACGATGTTGACCGACCCGTCGATGTGCAGTGCGGCATAGGCGAACGGGCTGCGCAGATCGACCACGAGCGGCCCCTCGGCGGCGATCCACCGGCGGGCCTGCGCCACCCCGACCGCGGGGGCGCTGAGCGCCTCGGCCGCGGTCACGTCGGCCGGGGAGTGCTTCCGGCGGGGGCGGCCCAGCAGGTCGGGCCGCCGCTGCTTGACGTAGGACAGGTAGCTCTCGACGCGGTCGCAGACGACGAAGACGGCCGTGCGGCGTTCGGTGAGCCGCGCATCGGCCTCGCGCAGATGCCGGACCGCCCCGGAATAGGCCCCGCCGCCGGTCGGCCCGGCCAGTATCCCGCAGCGGCGGATCAGGGTGAGCATGCCCTCGATGGCCTCGTCGGCACTGACCGACGCCATGGAGTCGTAGGTCTCCGGGTCGAACAGGCCCACCTCCTGGACCTCGTCGATGGTGCGGATGCCGGGGATGAAATCCGACTTGGCGCCCACCAGCCCGACGACCCGGACCCCCGGGTCGTGTTCCCGCAGCACCCGGGCCACGCCGGCGGAGGTGCCGGCGGTGCCGACACAGGCGATGAACCAGTCCGGGGCGCGGCCGTCCAGGTCCTTGACGATTTCCGGACCGGTGCCGTTGAGATGGGCCTCGGTGTTGCGGGGGTTGAAGTACTGATCGGTGTGCAGATACTCGCTGCCCGACTCGGCGAGGGCCCGGTGGAAAAGGGTCAGCGGGTCGTCGGTCGCGGTCGGGTCGAGGCATTCGCTCTGCCCCGGCAGCTCCTCGATCTCCGCGCCCAGCAGCAGAAGCAGGTCCTTGATCTCCGGCACCCGCATGCGGTTGGTGACGCTCTTGAAGGACAGGCCGTGCATCCCGGCGATGACGGCCAGGGCCTTGGCCGTGTTGCCGCTGGAGAGTTCGACGATCCGGCTGCCGTGGGCGACGGCGTCGGTGAGATGGGGACGGGCCATGTGCCAGGCGGTCCGGTCCTTGACCGAGCCGAAGGGGTTGAGCATCTCCAGTTTGGCGAACAGGTCGATGTGCGCCAGCCCGGTGACGGCCGGGTCGATGCGGACCAGGGGGGTGTTTCCGATGGCCTCGGTGATGCTGTCGTATCTCACTGGGGTCCCTCCGCGGACATGGTCGGCCAGTACTCCTCGTCGAGGCACCAGCGCCAGGTGCCGCCGTCCTGCCAGGCGGCGACCTTGCGGGCGACGGGCTGGTGCTGTGCCCGGCCGGCGTGGAAGTCCATGGCGTAGCCCGCGGTGTTGGCGAAGGCCAGCAGATCGCCCGGCTCCGGCCGGCACGGGAGGAAGACCGTCCGCCGGGTGACCAGGTCGCTCTCCAGGCAGAGGCTGCCGAAGAGATGGACGGCTACGGGCCCGGCGGCATCCCGCGGCCCGGAGCCGTCCCGGGGGACGACGACGGGATCCATCAGCACCCCGTGCTTTTCGAGCGCCATGTCGTCGGCCTTCATCGCCAGCCGTACCGCTGCCGCGCCGTCCGCGCCGGCCTGCCGTACTTCCAGCACCTTCGCCAGGGTGATCCCGCACTGGTCCACCAGGGCGCGCCCCGGCTCGATGTACAGGTCGTAGAGGTGCTCCAGCAGCAGGGCGGCCAGCGGGCGGCCACCGAACGAAGCGGCGGGCCGGGCCAGCAGTTCGTCCAGATACCGCTCCCCGGCGACCGGGCGGTGGGCCGGGTAGAGCCCGAGCGTGCCGCGCAGCGTCCCGGCCTCGTTGCGCAGCCCGTAGCCGTGCCCCTGCCAGGCCAGCGGCGGGCGCCTGCCCAGTACGGCTTCGGTGAGCTGCGTCGTGTACTCCTCCCACTGCCGCCGGTCGGCGAGGTAGCTGACGCCGAAGCCGCCGCCGATGTCCAGGGCGCGGGGCCGCAGCCCCCGGCTGCGGCACGTCTCCAGCGCCGTCAGGCAGCTCTCCAGAGCGGTCGCCTTCTCACTGAGGCTGGTGGTGTCCAGGTGGTAGGCCACGCCCGTCAGTTCCACCGCGCCCGCGTGCTGTTCCAGCCGCTCCAGCAGCGTGTCCAGGTCCCGCACGGGTGAGCCGAAGCGGCTGCGCCGGCTGAGCACCCGCACGCCCGGCGCCTCGAATCCCGACAGCCGTAACAGGACCCGGGCCCGGGCCAGGGAGTGCCTGCCCACCAGGGCGGCAAGCCGGTCGAGTTCGCCGGCGGAGTCGACGCCCACGGTCACCCCGGCACGGGCGGCCAGCCACAGGAACTCGGGGTTCTTGGGCCCGGTGGCCATGATCCGGTCCGGTCCGAAGCCGGCTCCCAGGGCGTGCCGCAGTTCGCCCAGGGAGGCGACGTCGACGCCCGCATCCGTCGCGGCGAGCCGACGCAGCAGGGCGCTGGAGCGGTTGGCCTTGTGGGCGAGGAAGATCTGGCCGGACAGGCGGTGCCTGCGGTAGACGGACCGGAACCGGGCCAGATTCTCGGCGATCTGGTCCGGCACCAGCACATTGAGCGGCGATCCCAGCGCGCCGGTGAGCAGGTGCAGGAGGCCGGGGGTGCGCAGCAGGGAAAGCAGCCGGTCGCCCAGCGCGGGTTCCAGATGCAACGGCCTGCCCATTCCTGTCCCCCGAGTCCTCCGGGCCCGGCATGCCGGGCCCGGCCGACGCTTCGGCCCGCGGCCCGCCGTATGACACCTTTCCCTCACATGCGCGTACTTACGCCCCGAGGCGCCGGTGTCGTACCGAATGGCGGGGGCGCTCGCCGCCTCCACGACCGGACCGCGGTGTCCAGCCGGCGATGTCGCCCGGGGGCGCGCTTTCCGGCGGCGGGGGCCGGTGCGGAGCGCATCACGCCGCTGGACGTCCTGGTGGCGGTTCGGGGCCAACCTTCAGTACCATGAATTTCATTTTCACGTCGTCTGCGGCGGGCAGCAGGTACGCCGACCACCGAGGGGGTGAAGGCCCTGAGCACCCGTCCCACCCCGCAGCGGGCCGCGGTCCAGGAGGCTCTCGCGCGGTGTCAGGACTTCGTCTCCGCGCAGGTCCTGCACGCGCTGCTGACCTCCGACGGGCGGCGGGTCGGCCTGACCACCGTCTACCGGGCTCTGCACGAACTGGAGGCGGCGGGCGGCGTCGATGTGATCGGGGACGGCGACGGCGGACGCCTGTACCGGCGACGGCCGGCCGAGGGCCACCGTCACTACCTGATCTGCCGCTCCTGCGGGCGCAGCCGGCCGGTGGAGGCCGAGGCCGTGGAGCGCTGGGCCGAGCGGGTCGCGCGGGAGGCCGGTTACGCCACCGTCGAGCACACCGTTGAGCTCAGCGGCGTCTGCCCCCGCTGCCACCGCCCGCAGGACGGCGCGGCTCCCCTCCCCGCGCAGGCCTGACGGAGACCGGTTCAGGTGCGAAGACCGCGCCGGGAGGGGGGCTGCTCCAGCACCAGGCTCACCCGGGGCAGCCCGTCCGGCCCGGGTGTCACCCGTGCCGCCACCCCGTAGACCTCGGACAGCGGCTTCTCGGTCACCACCTCCGTGCCGGGGCCGTCCAGCACGAGGACGCCCTGCCGCAGCACCACCAGCCGGTCGCACACCGCCGAGGCGAACTGGAGGTCGTGCAGCGCGGCCGGCACCGTCACGCCCAGGTCCAGCGCGATCCGGACCAGCTCCACCACCTGGCGGACGGTGTTCTCCAGGTCCGGCGGCACGTCCTGGGCCAGCGCCGCCGCCGTCCGCGCCACCTCCCGGGGGGCGGTCCGCCACACATCGCTGCCGTCGAGCAGCATCCGGCCGCGGTCCGGCCGGAGACGCCGGCAGACGCAGCGCGGCAGGCTGGACTTGCCGCTGCCGTTCGGCCCGAGCAGGTCGACCACCTCGCCCGGCCGCACCGTCGGATCCACCCCGGTGAGCACCGGCCGCCCGCCCGGCGCCCAGGACACCTCCGGGGACGACGCACCCCGTGCCGAGCACGAGGCATGAGGCCCGGCCCGGCGGCAGCGCCGTCCCGTCCCCGGCGTCCTGGGCGGGGGCCGGGGGCGCTCCGTCGGTGCTGTTGACCGGTGCGCCCTGCGCGACGGGCCGGCTGGTGTGACGTCCACCGGGGGCGCTGGTCAGTGTGGCCGGGGTGCGAAGTTCAGCTCCACGCTGGTGGCCCGGAGGTCTCCCTGCACGGCGACCACCGTGTGGTAGCCGACGCCGCTGCGCCATACCGGCCGGAGCTGCCAGCTCCCCAGGGCATCGGCCTGCGCGGTGGCGAAGGGGGTTCCGCCGGGCTCGTCGGCGAAGAGTTCCACCGGCCCGGGCCGGAAGTTGGCCCCGCGGACGTCGAAGGCCCTGCCGTGGGTGAACCGGTCCAGGCCGGGCCGGAAGGGCACGCCCGCGCTGCTGTAGACCACGATGGACGGTGGTGCGGCGGCCTGCGCGGGCAGCACCTCGATCGGCCGGTCCGCCATGGCGATCCGGGAGCCGGACATGGTCGCCCACAGCGCATAGGGGCCGGGCGGGAGGCCGACGGGGACGGTGAGCGTGCCGCTGAAGTTCCCGGAGCTCTCCACCGCCGTCTCGGCGACCACTGTGCGGGCCGGGTCGTCCAGCACGATCTGCACCACGTCCGAAACCCCGGTCCGTGCGACCACCCAGGGGCTCCAGGCGGTGGCGACCAGGCCCGGCATGTCGTGGTGGCGGATCCGGAAGGCGTATGCGGTGTCCGCCGCCAGCCCCGTGGGACGGAACCCTACGCCGTCATACGGCTCTCTGGAGAGCCTGGCGGTGTCCGGGCTCACCGGGTGTGTGCCGCCCGGGCCGGCCGGTCCCCACTGCACCTCGGTCTGGGCCACTCGACCGGAGGTGGTGTCGTTCCAGGTGAGATGGATCTCGTCGATGGGCCGGACGGTGAACCCGGTCCCGCTGAACGTGATCTGCCCGCCCGCCGGTACTCGGGTGCTGTCGGTGGCCCAGCGGGTGAGCGGCACGAAGACGTCCCGCGACGGAGCGGTGTGTCTGAGGTCGGGAGCCGGGTCGAAGGGGTGGGTGAGAGTGAACCGCACGGAGGCGTCGGGACCGCCCTCGGCCTCGATGCCCACGGTGAGCTCCCGGAAGCCCAGGCGGCTCGCCATGCCGAAGGCCTGGGAAAGGAACCCCAGCTGGTCCCCCAGCCCGGCCAGGTCCGCAAGCGGAACGGGAGTGATCTGCTCCCCGGGCGGCACGAACGGCCGCTGCATGGCCGCCAGGTACACATTCCGCAGGCCCGTCACCAACCCGCTGTAGAGGCTGCCGCTGCCGAGATCGGTGTTCCGCAGATGCACATTCGCCAGCGCCTGGATCCCGTACCGCGTTTCGCCGGGCACGGCCAGATACAGACCGAGCCGCACATCGAAGGTCAGCTCCATGCCCGGATCCGGCAGCACGGGCACGGCGGCCTCGAACGAGACCCGCACCCGGGGCACGTCGTAGACCAGCGACAATTGCGTGGCGGCCGACCCCGCGGGCACGACGGCCGCAAATCCCTCGGAGTAGGTGCCGTGCTCATGGAGCTGCGCCCGCAGCGTTCCGCGGACCGGAAGCGTGGGGACGATGTCATAGGCGCTGGGCTCCTGCTCCCGGATCGCTTGCGCGATCCGCCGGGCAATCGCTTCCCGCTGCCCGGCCCACAGGGTATGGAACACCTGGTCGAGCGGCTCGTCCAGGATCCTGTCGAAGGCCGCCTTCTGTTCCTCCTCCAGATAGCTCTTGAGGGCCGCGCGCAGCAGCGAACCCGTCCCGCCTCCCAGCAGATGACTCGACGGCGGGGGCGTCCCTCCGGCGGCCGGGACGTACCGGAGATCCACTTGCAGGGGACTTCCCACGATGTCGCTGTACATCGCCCCTCCCGGCAGCCGACGCCGGGCCCATGCTCCCACCGGTCACACCGGATGGTGAACGCAAGCACGAACTCCGCCCGAAACAGCTCCCGTTCGACATCGAAACCTCCGGCCTTCCCCGCAACTCCGGCAGCAGGGGCGTGCGGCACCACCGGCCCGGCCGGACAGACCGGCCCCGGCGCGGGCGCGCACCGAACGGGCCGTTCAGCGCCTTCCGGACCAACCCGGACCTCCGGGTCCCGGGACGCGCGACGGCGCGGTGCCGGGGAGGCACCGCGCCGAGGCGGGGAGAGGAGGCAGGCGGCGATGGCGCGGGTCAGCTCGCGGTGCAGCTGCCCACGGAGGGGCTCGGGCTGGGCGGGCCGCTCACGGTGAAGCCGAATGCCGTCGACTGGCCGGCGCTCAGCGTGCGGTTGTAGCTCGCCGCGGTCACGGTCACCACGTTCCCGCTCCTGCTCATGCTGCCGTTCCAGAGCGAGACGATCGTCTGGTTGCTCGCCAGCGTCAGCGGCACCTGCCAGTTGGAGATGCCGCTGCCGCCCGCGGTGACGGTCACCTCGCCGTTGAAGCCGCTGTTCCACGAGTTGGTGGTGCGGTACGTGGCGCTGCAGGAGCCCGTGCCCCCGCCGCCCGTGGTGCTTCCGCCGGTCGTGGTGCTTCCGCCGACCGCGGTGCTTCCGCCGACCGCGGTGGTCCCGCCGCCCGAGGTTCCTCCGCCGCCGATGGAGATGTTGGAGCTGCCGCTGCTCTGGTAGCCCTCCGATGCCATGATCATGTAGTAGCTGAAGGCTCCCAGCGGCATCCCGGCCGCCTGCCAGGCGTCGAAGTGGCGGCCGGTGTTGATGGTGCCGCTGCTCCGCTTGCTCTGGCGGACGCTCCAGTACTGCTGGAAGGTCCTGGTGCCTTCCACCGACGGCGCGTTGGTGCGCGTGGACTCGTAGAGGGTGTACGTGCCGCCGTCGTCGGTGACCGTGCCGCGTTGCTGGCCGGCCGAACCGGGGTTGTACGGGCCGTGGTTCTCCACGATGTAGTACTCGACCAGCGGGTTGGAGGTCCACCCGTACAGGGCGAGGTAGCCGTTGCTGCCCGGGTTGAACGTGCCGGAGTAGGTCACGGTCCGGCGGCTGCCGTTGGCCCAGCCCAGGCCGCCGACCCAGTTGTTGGTGTTGTTCCACTGGCTGCTGTACTGCCCGGCGGCGCCCAGCGTCATGGTGACCGTGCCGGGGCTGTCGGTCCAGAAGGAGTAGTAGTACCCGTTGTACGTGCCGGTGGAGTTGCTCGTGATGACCTGGTCGGCGCGCGCAGTGCCGGGCAGCAGCAGCCCGGAACCGGCCGCTGCCGCCATGGCCCCGGCGCCGCCGAGGACGAACCTTCTGCGGCTCACCTGGCTTAAGCCGGACTTGTGGGGGGTTTCGCTCATAACGAGTGTTTCCTCCTCGTGAATGGCCCCGTCGATTGCCGGGAGACACGCCTGACGTGCCTCGGGCGCTGAGCGACGAGGGCGACGGGGGGACCGGCCTCACGCCTGCGGCGCTCGGCCGGGGAGCGTCACCACAGTCTTCTGTGGTAGGGGAGTTGTCAATAGTTGCGCAATGTTTCCGAAACTTAGTCGTGATACCGTTCGCTGTCTTCGCAGTTGACAGCGGGTGTGGATGAGCTCCGGTGCGGAAGCGAAGGCGCATGTGGTCCTGCCGGCCCGGTGGCGGCGAAAGTTTCGCCCCGGTGCCAAGGGGCCGTCGGAACATCCCGAGCCGACAGCGCCGCGCACCATGCGAGCCGGCGTCGCGGCGCGAACGGATGGCCGTCCGGTGCGGCCGGTTGCGGCGATCGCCGTCGCCGTACCGCCGGCAGCCGGCCGGCGATCCCGGACCGCTTCAACGGGTACTCGCGTCCCCGGTGCCGTTAAGCCTGCTCAGGAGTGGTCTAGCCTGGGCTGATGCTGGCTGTTGGACATCGTTTCCAGCTGGTTCTGGTTCGCGCACACCCGTTGAGCAGGGCTTTTTCCCCGGCCTGTGGTCTGTCATGCTCCGGCGGCATGATCGATGACACAGTGGAAGTGCGTACGGCGGTGGAGGGGGACACGGACGGAATCATGGCGCTGGCGCCGAGGCTTGCTGAAGGGGCGGCGGCGTGGCGGGATCGTTGGGCGGTGGTCCGGGCTGCCAGGGCATGGCCGGCTGATTCGCTGGCTGCGGTTGCCGAGGGGAAGGCGGCGGTTTTTGTCGCGGTTCGTGGCGCCGTGGTCGTGGGGGTGGTGGCGGTGGAGGAGCAGCGCCACTTCACTGGTGTGGTGGATGGGTATGTCGGCGAGCTCGCCGTCGCTTCCGATGCAAGCCGTCAGGGGGTGGGGCGGCGGTTGATGACGGTGGCGGAGGACTGGGCCCGGTGCAGAGGGCTGCGTTATGTGACGTTGCAGACCGGTGCGGCCAATACGACTGCGCGCCGGTTCCATGGAGCGTTGGGATATCAGCAGGAGGAGGTGCGCTTGACGCGTGCGCTGGGTGAGGACGCTGACTGAGGTCCCGGGCGTCCTTGGTGCGGGCTGTTGTATTCAGCGTGGACGGCTCTTTCGGTTACTTCCTCGGGTTGTTCGTGTTCGCTCTGGTGCGGTCGTCGGCGGCTTCGGCCGGCTCGTTCACCAGGGCCGCGGCGGTGGTGCAGCGGACGCAGCAGCCGGCCATGGCCGCCTGAGTGCCCAGGGCGATCAGCAGGTCGGATCTGCCGGTACCGGAGCCCCCGATCAGACACAGCGGGCAGCCCTTGGCGATCCGGTCACAGGTGGCGAGGTGTGGATGACGGCCGGGTCAACGTGAGGGTTGGCGGTGCAGTCGAAATCGCGCAGGGACTTCTCCCGGGGGAAGCGGTCTCCGCGGATACGGCGTTCGGCCCGGCGGCGGCCGCGGTCCTCGCACTTGGCCATCAGCAACTCGGCGAGGAACCCAGCGCAGGACAGTCCCGCCGCCGGCGCTGTCCGCGGATCGGTGGTTGCTCCCGCGCGGTGGCGTTCGTGGGCTTCTGGCGGGGCGGCTATTCGACGTAGATCTGGACGGGGTGGGCGGGGTCCTGCCGGCAGGAGAAGATGTGGACGGCGTCGCGGGCGCCGTGGAAGCCGGTCGGGTGGTGGAACTCCTCGCCGCCTTCCACGGCCCGGGTCTGGTCCTCCAGCGGTGTCCAGCTTGGTGTTCCGCGTTCGCCGTTGGGGATGCTCAGCAGCAGGTCGCGGTCGGCTCCGCAGGCGCAGCCCACGGGGCGCGGGCCGTGGGGCCAGTAGGGCCATCCGCCGGCCTTGAGGCCCGGTGCCGCGGCCAGGTCGTTGCGGTAGTCGAACCCGGGGTCGGGCCCGAGGCTGTCATGCCAGTCCTCCAGCCGTTCCTGCAGCGGGTCGGGCAGGGCCTCGGTGTCGGGATAGTCGGTGATCTGCTCGGGTGAGATCACGCAGGTGCTGAGGACGGACCTGCCGTCGGTCCCGGCTCCGTCCGGGGGAGTGGCGTGGTGGGTGAGCTTGGTGGAGTCTCTCCAGCAGACCATGGGGGCCGGCCCGCGGTGGTGTTCGTCCATGCCGGGAACAGCGTTGTGCCAGTGCGGGCACCACAGGATCTGCAGCAGGTCCGTCCCTTCGGGGAAGCGCGCGTGGGGGATGTCCGCCGCACGCAGTTGGACCACCGGCACCATGGGCACCGGTTTCGGCGGCACCGCCATCGCGCTGGTGCGGACCGTGGTTCTGGGCCTGTTGGCCGAGGCCGATGCCAGCATCCGCAGCAGCTGCGCCGCCGTTGCGGCCGGCATCCCCCGGGAGCCGGGCTCGGGTGGAAGCGCGGAGAGGCGGTCGGCCAGGCGGGCGACTTCCTCGTCTCCCCTGCGGAACAGCTCGAGGTCCTCCGCCGTGGCGGGGCGTTCGATCTCCACCATGTGGGGCAGTTGGCACCTCGGCCAGGGCTCGCCGGAGGGCCACAGCATCGGACCGGCCACCGAACTGTCCTGTGGCCGCGGGGTGCCGGGCCGTGGATGCAGCCGGGTCGCCGTCCGGGCGTATGCCGCCAGACCGGGAACGGACGCCGCGACATCGGCCGGGCGGTCAGGAGTGGTGAACACCGTCCGAACGATGCCAGCACACACCACCACACTGTCAAGATCCGTCAACGGCAGGCCCCGAGGGGGCGGCGGACCGGCTCCTGCCGCCGGCGAACGAGCCACCCCTCCCCGGCGTTGACCGGGAACGCAGGAGCGGCCCAGGATGAGACCGGAATGGAGAACCAGGACAACATCCACGCCCGGCTGACCGCATTCGGCAGCCAACTGATCGACGTCCACCGCCGGCTCCGCAGCGAACTCACACGCATCAGCGACGAGATGGACGACTACCTCGACGGCGGCGCCCGGCCGCCCGCGGAGCTGCAAGCCCACTGCCTGGCCTTCTGCTCGGCACTGGAACGCCACCACACCAGCGAGGAACACGACGCCTTCCCCGCGCTGGCCGGGCAGCATCCCGGGCTGGCCGCCGTGCTGGACAAACTGCGCGAGGACCACCGGCTGGTCTCGGGCATCCTGCGGCGGCTGGAGCACCTGATCAAGGACTTGACGCCCCGGGCCCGCGGCAACCCCCGCGAGGCCCGGCGGCTGCGCGGGGAACTCGACGGTCTGACGGCCATCCTGGAATCCCACTTCCCGTTCGAGGAACGCACCCTCACCGACGCGCTCAGCACCCTGCGCGCCCCGGCGTGGGAAGCCACGCCGCCCGCCTTCCTGCACACCCGCCCGCCCACCCCGCCGGACACACCCTGACCGGGCACCGAGAACACCAGGCACCCGGCCCTCGCCCGGCCGCCGGGCAGGGGGAGCAGGGACGCCGGCACGGGAGGTCACGGCTCTCCCGCCGGCCCACCGCACTACCGCACCCGTTGCAGCCAGCCGCCCGGGTGGCAGGTGAGGCCGTAGCGTTCCAGGTCCCGGCGCTGCCGGAATGCGGCACCCTGCGCACTGGCGAGCCAGTCGCGCACGGCGGGCTGCACCCCGCCGGGCATGCCCGGCGGGCGGAGTCCGGGCACGTCCACGATGCCGTCCTCGGCGATGAAGAAGCCGCCGAGGGGCACCAGCGGGGTGAAGTGCCGCAGCGCCGCGAGGGTGGTGTCGTAGGTGTGGAGGGTGTCCTCCACGACCAGGCACCGCGCGCCGGCCGGCAGCGCGGCGGCGACGCGGCGGGCGGTGTCCGGGTCGGTGATGTCGCCCTCCAGCAGGGTGATCTCCCGCCCGTATCCGGGGTCGGCCGCCGGCAGGGCGGCGCGGGCCTTGTCCTGCCGCACATCCACCGAGACCACCCGCACCTCCGCCGGGACACGCCCGTACCCGGCGAGAGCACGCAGCCGGTCGCGGAACCACAGGGCGGCCCCGCCGAAGTGAGTGCCGAGCTCCACCACGGCCTGGCTGCGGGAGAGCCACATCAGGTGCTCCATCAGCCGCAGATCCTCGGGGAACTTCTTGATCCGCACCCCGGCGTACACATCCCGCAGATGCTGGCGCTCCCGCGCCTGCCAGTACATGACCAGGGGCTGCTCCGGCTCCGCCTCGACACGGGGCGGCAACTGCTCGTCCTCTCCGGTGTCCATGCCCGGTGTTCTCCCTGCCTCCGGTGACGGGCACCGGGCGCGAGAGCGAACGTCATGGTCTCCGCAGGTGTCGGGCCGGGACGCGGGCCCGGGCCCTCGGTGCCCGTGCGCTCCCCGGCCGGAGGCCGCCGCAGGCCCGGCGGCCACCACTGTTTCTGCCCCGACATGGCGGTGGAGCCGAGCAGAAACCCGGTCAGCGTCGATGACGACCCGGTGGTTGGTGGAGTACCGGTAGTTCTCGAACCGCTCGGCGATGGTGTGGTCGTGGGTGGAGACCAGGGCGCCGTCCACGATGAGCACGGTGTCCTCGGCGAATCGCTTGCGGGGCTGGAGTGTGAGCAGGGATCGGAGGTGGCACCAAGTGGAGCAATAGTCAAGACCTGTGAATCGATCGGCGGGGTCATTCGTCGAGCAGCGTGACACAGATTTGGCGCTTCAGCGCCTTCGTGTGCCTACGGCTCGTCGAGCTGCTGGCCTTGGTCCTCCAGAGACTCAACTGCCTCGCCCTGCGCCGTTGCCGGAGGCGAAGCGGCCTGATCACATGGCAAGTGTGATTCCCTGGGCGAGCAACATGGGGCCAGCCCTCTGCTGCCGCCCCTGATTCGCTTCGCTCGAGGGATAGGAATGGCGGGTAGGTATGTCTGTCCACGGACCCGACGAGTCCACGTTGCGCGGCACGGTCGACTTTCTTCCTTTGTGGTATCCCACTCCATCCGCTATTCATCCGCGCTGGCAGGAGTTGGACGGTCCGTCCTTGGAATGGGCTCAGCACACTGGGATGGTGCAAACAGCGACAGAACTCGAACGGTTGCGGCGCATGGAAGGCGGGAAACTGGCTGCGTGCGTCTATCCTCACGGTCTATACGACCAACTCCTGTGGGAAACCAAGCTCAACGTCTTCCTCTTTTCCTTCGATGATGCCTACTGTGACATCGGAGAAGCATCGAGAAAACCTGGAGAGCTGGCGCGTGTTACGAACCAGTTGACCTACGTGCTGGAGACACCGGCCGCAGCGGCTTTTCACGCTGAGCCGTTCGCCGTGGCTGTACGGGAGCTGCGCCGAGAACTGGACGGCTTCGCCACCCCGACTCAGGTGACACGCTGGGTGCATACCTTCTCTGCGTATCTGCATCGTCAGACGTTGCACGCCGCCTACCGGGAGAGGGAGGAGTTCCCGCCATTCGATGATTTCTTCGCCGCTCGGCTGGACACCAGCGGCTCGAAGTCGCTGGGCTCCCAGGGAGACATCATTGAAGGTTTTGAGGTACCGCTCGGAGAATGGCGCCATCCCGAGGTACAGGCAGTGGTGGATGCCTGTGGAGCAACCGTGGCGATCACCAATGATTTGTTTTCCTACAACGAAGAACGCCAGGAAAAACGTGAGTGGGTGCATAACCTGGTGGAGCTGTTCGCAGCCTACTATCGATGCAGCCGACAAGACGCAGCCCTCAAGACAGTAGTCGAGTATGAGAAAGTGATCCGGGCCTATTTGGCATTGCGGGAGAGGATTCAGCGGTGGGGTAGCCCTGAATTGAATCGGTACGTGGATCTGTGCGGCCACTGGCCGCGCGCCAACCACGACTGGGCCATTACCTCTGCCCGTTATAACCAGGTCCGGACTCCCGGATTCCCTGTCGAGCCTGCTGCCGAAAGTCTTTGGGCCACCCAACGATTAGAACGGTCACAGCTTTCCCCCATCCAGTGGTGGTGGGACCTACTCGAAGGGGAGTAGCCAATCCCGAATATTGCCGCTGGGTTACTGAGGTTGAATTCGTGGTGTCGTGCCGTTGCCCGGGTGGGTCTGACGGCCAGGCCGTTCTCGGCGAGGCAGCCCTCGATGAGGTCCGGACACAGAACAGGCAAGGCCACTGGTGATCATGTGGGTGTCGAGTCCGTATGAGCACCGAGCGAGTCCATGCCTGCGCGCCCATCTTCCCGTATACCTTCATGCCTGCAACAACTGGGCACCCGGTCCCGCCCGGTCTCGCCTGAAAGGTGACTGTCCTGCGGAAATGTCTGGCCGGTGTGCCGGACCTGCGGGACCGTCGCGGCATCCGCTACCCGTGGACGGCCCTGCTCACTGCCGCGGCTGCCGCCGTTCTGGTCGGCGCCGTTTCCATCACGGCGATCGGTGAGTGGGTTGCCGACGCCCCACAGCGTGTCCTGGCCCTGCTCGGCTTCTGCCCGGTCCTTCCCCCAGCCTTCGGCCGGGAGGTACCCGACCGGTGCGGTGATCACTGCCGATGCCCTGCACACCCAGCACGACCACGCGTCCCACCTGCACAAAGCGGGGCGCACCACCTGGCCGTCGTCAAGAAGAACCACCCCGGACTCCACGAACGGGTCCGTCGACTGCCCTGGCGCGACATCCGCCTGGACCATCACGAACCACCAGGGCCCACCACCCCCAGGAGATCCGCCGGCTGAAGACCGCCGCGCTCGCGCACCTCGACCACCCGCACGCCTGCCAGGGGTGGCCTGGGCGATCTCGTGGCGGTTGGGGGAGGTGGGGACGCCTGTGCCGATGTCCAGAACTGCTCCAGTCCCATGCGGGCCAGGTACCGGTCGAGCGCTGGACGAAGGCGCGGTTGCTCCGGCCGGCGATCAGAGCGGATGGGAAGGCGGCCATAGCCCGGCCGGCCGCCTCACGGCCCGCCGGGAAGTTGGTCACCAGGCCCAGGAAGTAGTCGTATATGCGGGCTGAGTGCGGACGATCGAGGTTCCGTCAACGGCCTGGACGACGGTGTGACTGCGGTAGGTGACCGTCGGCGTTCGGCCGGTGTTCCAGCGGTAGATGATCGTCGCCGGAGTGAACAGGTCGACGCTGAGCTGACAGCTCACCTCGCCGCTCACCGTCACGGTGCCCTCGGCGCTGCTGATGTCGCCGAGCAGCGAGAAGCAGGTGTACCGCGCCTGTCCGCTGACTGTGGTCATGCGGGGGTGTTGGTCATCGACGGGTCGTAGGAGATCGTGTTCGAGCCCAGGGCGCACTGGATGTCGGAAGTCCCGGCATACGCGGTCGGTCCCAGGGCAAGGCTCGCCAGCAGCAGGCCGACGGCGCCGACAACGCTGAGGTTCATACGGAGGCCCACGGCTGCCCCTTCGGCGACGGGTGAAGTAGTGCCCGTCGACCTGTACGGCACATTCGACCTGGTGCTGGCCGCACCCGTCGCGGCCGGGCCGCAGCATCGGCTGGGCGGGCTGGATGTTCTGGGCGCTGGCGGCACCCTGGCCGGTACCGACGAAAGGAAACCGCCGCCGCGCGCCACCGGGGGAACTGGCCGAACAGGCGCGCCGGGCCGAGGACACCGTACAGCAGGCCGAACAGCACCACCGCCAGGCCGGACGACGGGCCACCGCCACCGCGGAGACCCTGCGGCCGAAGCCCGGCGCCGCGCCGAGGAGACCGCCGAACACGCTGAGCGCCTGGAAGAGCAGCGGCCCCGGCAGGCACCACCTCGGCACCTTTTCCGGCGTACCCCCGTTGACTCTCCGACGGGGTAACCGCTGCGTATCGGCGATGGCCCGCCGTAGGGCGGAGCCGCGGCACCGGTCGGCGCGCGCAACCGCTGCATCACCGGGTCCAGCCATTGCCCGGGGGCGGGGGCCGGGGTGAGAACGGGCACGCGCTGGCCCACCGGACGCGTCAGCGTCCGGTGGGCCCGGGCTCCGTGAGCCTATGCAGTCTTGTGGTGCCCGCCCTTGCCGGGCTTGCCACCCTTCCCTGGCTTCCCCGGCTTGTCGTTGCGCAGGGAGTAGACGTCGGTGATGCTGACGAGCTGGGTGGCCCCGTCGGTGATGGTGACGCTGGGCGGTTCGATGACCACATGGGTCAGCTCGACCCGGTCGTTCTCCCCGAGGACGGTCTCCGTCACGGTGCACCGTGTGCCGGCGGGGATGCCGCCGACCACCGGCTGGGCGTAGGTGCCGGCCACCGCGCCCGCGGGGACGGTGAACTCCTGGTCGAAGGCGTTCTCCGGGTCGTCACAGTCCAGCGCGATGACCGCGGTTCCCTGCGCTCCCGCGCCGCTGCCCTTGATGGTCTTGGCGATCTGCAGCGCGCCCAGTGCCCTGGCGTAGTTGTCGGTGACGGTCACGCGCCGGGTCTCCCCCTCCGTGATGACGACCGTCTCGGGTTCGATGACGGGATCGATCACCAGATTGACTTCGCCGTTGTCGCCGGTGGCGGTCTCGGTGACGGTGCATTCGCTGCCGGCCGGGATGCCGCCGATCGTCCAGGAGTGGTCACCTGCCCCGGCGCCCGCTTCGAGGATCAGCTCGTGGTGCTGGTCCAGATCGGTTTCCGGGTCCTGGTCCAGGCAGTCCACCTCGATGACCACCTCGCCCTGGAACCCGGCCCCGCTGCCGGCCACCCGCTTGACGACCTCCAGCCCGCCCGCGGCGAACGGCACAAGCTGGGCGCCGGCCCGCACCACCAGCTCGGTCTCCTGAGCCAGCACCAGCGTCTGGGCGTCGTCCAGGCCCGGGTTGGTGCCGTCGTAGATCAGGGCTGTGCCCTCCAGCACCGTCGCGACGTGTTCCAGGACGAAGCCCTGGGGAACCTCGTCCGAGATGCTGCGGGCCCACAGCTCCGTGCCCGGCTGCACCTCGTCGCCGTCCTGGAGCTGGTTGAGCCCCTCCGGGTCGGTGAACACCTCCACCCCCGTCGTGATGAGCGTCCCGGGAACGTTTCCGGACACCTGGAAAGGGCCCACGATCTCTCCGGTCGCCGGGGCGGCAATCACCTCGGGGGTGACCTCCAGCTCCGGCAGCTCCGGCTCCGCGGCCGGCCCGTTGGCCAGCGTGTCCGCGACGATGGCCTCGGTCAGCGGGCGGACGGTGCTGGTCTCGGACAGGATCAGGTTGTCGGTGAAGAACCAGATGGCGGACTGCACGGCCGCCGCCCGGACGGCGTCGTTCGCGGCCCCGGCCGGCTCCTGGGTGGTCGGGAAGTAGTTCTGCAGGATGTACTCCACGTAGCCCAGGTTGGGGACGTTGGCCTCGCTCCACTCACCCAGGACGTAGTTCACCCCGGCCATGGTGTCGGTGTGCAGATCGATGCAGTACGTCAGGCCGGTCCGCCCGGTGCCCGGGTCCTCGATGACGAGCGTCCCGGCCCAGGAGACCGGGTGCGCCGTGGAGCCGGCCGGAACGCCCGCGGGATAGCCGTTCAGCGGGTCGAAGCCTGCGGGCGCGTCGAAGGCGGACACGGACGTCCCGGAACCCAGACCGACGAGAGTGGCCTCGGTGAACAGGCCTCGCCTGGCGGAGGCCTCACCTTCGGTGAATTCCGCGACCGCGGCCGGGGGAGCGGCGAGCGCGAACAGCCCGGCCAGCAGGCCGACAACCGTCGCGCGTCTGACGTTACCGGCGGCGGCACGCCACCACCGGAGGAAGTTTCCGAGTCGCATGTTCAGGACAACCCCGCATTCATGGTGCACCTGCAAAGATCGCTGATTGACCCAAGCAGTAGCACGCTGTGACGGGCTGGTCGCGCCGAGACACGGGATCTTCCTCCCGCCGCGCCGGTCCTGACTCCGAAGGGCCGGATCAGTGAACATCGACGTCGAGTTGACGAGACTCGACCGCCCGCGGAACTTGGCCACTCCTCCGCACGGCGCTGCATGCCCGCCGGGCTCCTTCGGCTCGCGGACGGCCGGCGGCGGTCAGGGCATGTCGGCCACCCAGCCCCAGAAGGGCGAGTCGTCATCGTCTCCCGGCTCGCAGACCGCGCGGCCTCCAAGCCCCTCGAATCCTTGTTCGTTGTCGGCGGGGTGGGCGAGGACGGCGCGGTGCCGGTCCCGAGGGTTGCCGTACCGCAACTGATCCCGGTCCTGGAGCGTATCGGGGTCAAGCGCCGCGGCGGCGGCCGTCCGCGCACGCGGTCCGAGCATCTGAGCGGCGACAAGGCCTACAGCTCCCGTCGCAACCGCGCTACTTGCGCCGGCGCCGGATCAAGCACACCGTTCCGTAGCCGAGGGACCAGCGGGCCCACCGCCGACGCCGCGGCAGCGAAGGAGGCCGGCCCGTCGGCTTCGGCAAGGAGAGGTACAAGCGCCGCAACGAAGGCGAGCGCACGATCAACCGGCTCAAGCGTTTCCGGGCCGTGGCGACGCGGTTCGACAAGCGTGTCCACGTCTTCCACGGCACTGTCACCGTCGCCGCGATCCGGCTCTGGCTCCGCACATGACCGGCAGGGCGGAGGCTGCCGTCACACGGTCTCGATAGCGCCCTGGAGGGACGTGCTGCTGAGCTCGACGACGACGGAGGCGGCCCGAAGCTCCAACGGCAGGTGAGCGCGCTGCTCCACAGTCCCCAGGATGGCCACCCCCTCCGTAGGAGGATCACAGCCTCCAGGCGTCTGGCCGGATCGGCGACGATGTCGACAACGCCGCCCGGGGCGAAGCGGTCGACCATGACGCCGGCCGGGCTCAAGTAGACGTCAGCCTCGCCGCCGTCGCTCGCCCGCCTGGTTTGTTGCGGGTCGTGACGTTGTTGACGCCGATGGTCATCGGATGCCGTTGTCGGGATGCTGTGCATCGTATGTCTGGCGGGCACGGGCGATGGTGTCTCGGTGCTCGAGTGACCAGTCGGCCAGTGCCTTGACGAGGTGAGTCAGGCTTGCGCCGGTCTCGGTGAGTCGGTAGTCGACCTGGGCGGGCACGGTGGGGTGGACGGTCCGGAGTACCAGCCCGTCGCGTTCCAGCCGGCGGACGGTCAGCGTCAGCATCCGCTGGGAGATTCCCTCGATGGCGCGCTGAAGTTGCCGGAAGCGCCGCGCCCCGTTCGCAAGCTCGACGATCACGAGGACCGACCACTTGTCGCCCACGCGGTCGAGAACGTCGCGGATCCCGCACTCGGGATGGCCGGGCTGTCCGCACGGTTCCAGCTCGGCAGGTCCAGCGGTTACATCCGTGTGCCTCACTGACATGAAACTGCCTCCTTGTGGGCCGACCGCGGCCGGTTCAGGATCGCCGTAGTTACTGAAGAGAACCACGGTAGGAGATTGAACCCCGATGATCATGGTGACCGGCGCGAACGGACAGCTCTCCTCCCTCACGCTCCAGGAGCTGGCCGACCGGAAGGTGCCCGCCCTGGGTGGCAGCCGAACACCCGCCGACGGGCAGCGCCACCTGGACTTCGACGACCCCACCAGCCTCGACCTCACCGGTGTCTCGACGCTGGTCCTGGTCTCGGCCGGATATGCCGAGGACGACCAGGTCATCGCCCGTCACCAGGCCCTTCTCGACGCCGCGGTCCGCGACGGCGTCGCGCACGTGATCTACACCAGCCTGACCGGCACCGGAGACCATCTCGGGTTCGCGCTCGCCCACCGCGCCACTGAGGACCTGGTCAAGGCCAGCGGCCTCGGGTGGACGATCCTGCGCAACGGGCTCTACGCCGAGCTCTTCGGAGCGTTGTTGACGTGGACACCCGACGGCCTGGAGTCAGCGTTCGGCGATGGCGCTCTCTCCGCGGTGGCTCGGGCGGACCTGGCCGCAGCCGCAGCCATCGTCGCCGGTCACCCGACCGCGCACGTCACCAAGACCTACGACCTGGTCGGCGACCCGATCACCGCCGGCGACATCGCCGGACGTCTCGGCGTCGCCCACCGAACGATCGGGCTCAGCGAGTACCGCGCCCGACTCCTCGCGGACGACGCACTGCTGCCGTTCCAGCCGCCGATGCTCAGCTCGATCGCCACCAGCGTCCGGCACGGGTTCCTCGGCAACTCCAGCCCCGACCTCGGGGGACTGCTCGACCGACCGCTCACCGACGCGCTGGCCGTTGCGGCGGACACCGCGGCCGCGATGCGTCCCGGCGCACGCTGACGCGGATGGTTCATCGCAACGCGCCGCTGTCCCTCGATGGCCGTCGGCGGCCGGCGCAAGATCATCGCTCGGTGGCCCGGCCACATGGTCCACATCGACGTGAAGAAGGCCGGCCGAATGCCCGACGGCGGCGGCCGGCGAGTCCACGGCCGAGGAGCCGACCAGGCCAAGGCAGCCGAACGTTCCAAGAGGCAGACGCAGCGCGGCGGCTACATATGCCTGCACTCCGCGGTCGACGGTTACTCCCGACCCGCCTGCACCGAAGCGTCGCCTGACGAGAGAGCGGCTACTGCGATCGCGTTCATGCACCGCGCCCGTGCCTGGTTCGCAGCCCACGGGGCGTGGGAGATCACGCAGGTGCTGAGGACGGACTTGCCGTCGCTCTTGAGGCGGACGTGAAGGAGCGCGGCGAAGGGTGCCTGGTCCCCCTCGGTGCGCTCGCGGGAGCGTTCCCCGGACTTGCGGCCGGAGCTCGGCGGCCCGGCCAAAGGCGGATGTTTCGCTGTGACAGGGCTGGGCGATGCCCAGGACGCGTTCGGTTCCCAGGGCGGCGACCAGGCCGGCCATCGTGCCGCCCGAGCCCAGGGCGGTGATGACGTGCCGGACGTCCGGCTGCTGGGTCAGGATCTCCTCACCCGCCTCACGGTAACCGCGGGCGCCCAGGGCGCCGGATCCGCCGAACGGCACCAGATACGGCACGGCGTTCTCGCCGCGCAGCTCGGCGCACGTCTTCTCGGCCTGTCCGGCCAGCTCCGCGACCGACGACGCTGGGCCGCCCGCCCGGCCCGGTCCCCCGCCGCGGGCAACCCGCCCCTGCGGCTGGGCAGCGCCTCGGCCATCCCCCCTGCCCTGGCCGCCCCCGGGCTCCTCCCACCGGCATGCCGCAACAGCTGACCCACCAAGGGCCCCACGTCGTCCAACAGTTTCACGTCCTACCCGGTGAGATGGGTGACGCCCTCGTAGTCGGCGAGCTTGCCGGCGCCGGTGACCTCATAGTCGAGGACGACGAGGCCGCGCGGCGTGATGCGGTGGTCGACGAGCCGCAGGCCGGCGTCTCTGTGGCCCGTGAGAAGGCGGCGGCCCTGGCCGAGGACCACCGGTGCGATGGCCAGACGGAGGGTGTCGACCAGTCCGGCGTCGAGCAGGGCGGCGGCGAGCCGGGCGCTTCCGTGGACCTGCAACTCGCGGCCCGGCGCGGCCTTGAGGGCACCGACCGTGCGGGAGACGTCGCCCGGCAGCACGGTGGCCGGGGCCCAGTTCACCTCGCGGAGCGTGGTGCTCACAACGTACTTCGGCAGGGCGTTCATGCGCCCCGTGAAGGGATCCGGTTCGGGGATCTCGGGCCAGTCGCGGGCGAATGCCTCGTAGGTGCGGCGCCCCAGAAGCAGACCGTCGGCGAGGTCGAGCCAGTCGGATGCCTGCTGCACGAAGGCCGCGTCCAGATGGGGCGCGAACCAGCCTCCGCGAGTGAAGCCGTCGCTCGGATCCTCGTCCCTCGATCCGGGCCCCTGGGCCACGCCGTCGAGGGTCATGAACGAGATGACGGCGATCTTCATGACCCGGCCCCGTTCTCGGCGAGCGCGGCGAGCGCGGCGCTCACCGCACCCCAGCCGTCGAAGAAGCCCAGCCGCTCGTGCCGGGCACGAGTCGCGGGGTCCTGGTGGCGCACGACGACCCGGTAATCCGTGCCCTCCGGGTGGTCGAGGAGACTGACCTCGGCCGTCATCGCGACCGGCACCGGCACCGGCGCCGCGGGCCGCCACCTGCTGTCGACCGCATTGGTGAAGGCAAGGCGGGACGCCGGTTCGACGAGGAGAAAGACCGCATCGGTGTGGGGAGTGAAGGCACGTCCGTCGTCGCTCATGCTGGTGACGAATCCTCTGCCCGGCCGGGCGTCGAGGACGTCGACCCTGGCGCGGGCCGGCGCGGGAATCCACCACTGGCCACAAGGCCCGGATCGGTCCACGCGCGCCAGACCCTCTCGCGCGGTGCCCGGATCACACGCTGGATCGTGAGATCGAGGTCCGGATCGGTGACGGTCACGTGTCCTCCTGATGGTCGGCGATGACTTGCTCAAGGCGGTCGGTGCGCTGCTCCCACAGGCATCGCTGCTCGGCGAGCCAGTCGTCGACCAGCGCGAGACGTTCGCGATGGAGCGTGCAGGTCCGCACCCGGCCGGACTTGCTGGTGCGGACCAGGCCGCTCGACTCGAGTGTCCGCAGGTGTTTCATGAACGACGGCAACGTGATGGAGAACGCCCCGGCCAGGTCACTCACACTCGCCGGGCCAGATCCAAGGCGCTGGATCCCCGCCCGTCGCGTCGGGTCGGCAAGCGCGACGAACACGTGATCCAGCGCACCATAGTTAGCCATGAGGCTAACTATGGTGGGAGCCGACAGTGCGCGCAAGGGGAAAATGACCAAGGAGTACGGAGGGCACATCACGGAGGCGCAGACCCTTGGAGCCCGGCACCGTCGGCGGTCTTGACCAAGCACCACGCCGGGAAATCACCAAGCCGAAGGGGCGGCCGGTAGCCGGCCCCGCCCCGGCCTCAGCCTGTCCGGTGGGCAGTGGCGCGCCCCTGGTCCTCGGTGGCCGGCCCGGCCCGGGGCTGTCCCGCGGTACCCGTCGCGGGGTCACATGGTGAGGACGATCCGGCCCTGCGCCCGGCCCTCGGTCAGCCGGCGCAGGGCGGCGCCGTACTCCTCCAGCGGATAGGTCCGGTCCAGCACCGGTGCCAGACGGCCGCTCTCCAGCAGCCGGGCCACCTCCGCCATCATCTTCCGCTGATCGCGCCGCTCGGCGCCGCCGCGCAGTTCCGGGCGGAACGGGGCCCGTGCCATCAGGGCGAGGAAGCGGGGCAGGGAGCCGAGGACCCGGCCGGCCGCCTGTCCGAACCGGTCGTGTCCGATCAGCACATAGCGGCCCCCGGGATCGAGCACCCGCCGGCAGGCGGCGAACGGACGGTTGCCGAGCACGTCGAAGACCAGGTCGTAGCGGGCGTCACCGCGGGTGAAGTCCTCCGCCTCGCCGTCCAGGACCTGGTCGGCGCCGAGCGCCCGCACCACATCGAGCTTGTCCGCCAGATCGACCCCGGTGACGTGCGCGCCGTACGACGTGGCGAGCTGCACCGCGCAGCCGCCCACCCCTCCGGCGGCGCCGTTGACCAGCACCCGCGCCTGTGGCCGCCGACAGGCCGGCGGGAAGTTCTGCAGGGCGATCAGCGCCGAGGTGGGCAGGGCCGCCGCCTGCGCGAATCCGGCCGCCGCGGGCTTGAGCGCCAGGGTGCTCTCGGCGGCCACGGCGTACTCGGCGAAGGAGCCGCCGTTGCTCCACTGATGGCCGCGGACGGTCTCTCCGAAGACCTCGTCGCCGGGCCGGAACCGGCTCACCCCGGTACCCACCGCCACCACTTCGCCCGCGAGGTCTGTTCCGGGCACCGGCTGCTTCGGCCGGCGCAGTCCGGAGCCCATCAGCCGCAGCACATACGGCCGCCCGGTGACCGTGTGCCAGACGTCGGGATGCACCGATGCCGCCCGCACCCGCACCAGCACCTCGTTCGCACCGGGCGACGGCCGCTCGATCTCCCTCAGCTCCAGTTCCTCCGGGGAACCGTAACGCCGCTGCACAACCGCCTTCATCGCTCGCACCTCTTCTTCGGGCACTGGTCCGGCCCCCGAGCCTGCGCTCCGGACGGCCCCGCGCGCAATCCGCGGGGCGGAAGGCGCTGGCGCGGAAACCGGGAGATCGCTCTTGCGGTCGGTGGGGCGGCCGTTGTGCGGCCCCGGGGCAGGCGGATTCCCGTACCGGGCCCGGGTAACCGCATCGACGTGCCCCGGCCGCTGCACCGCCACGAGGACGTCCTCCCCGAGCAGCCTGTCGTCACCGACTTCTCCGCCCTGGTCGCCGCCGTCGTCCTGCTGCACACCCTCGCCCTGCTCAAGCCCCTTCCCACCAGCAACACCCGCTTCGCCTGTGCCACCGCCGTGGCCTACATGCACGTCAGCGGTGGTCCGCATCCGGTGGAACATCGAGAGCCGCCATCCGGAACTGCTCGATCCCCTCACGGTCGTGCCGAGGCGGTGGAACGTCTCCAGCACGGTCTGCCGGGCAGGACCCGAGCCGCCGTCCCTCGGGACGATCAGGCGAATGGTGCAGTTCTCCGGCCGCGGGTGCTCGGATCGCTGGGGTGGAGCGGGGTGGCGCGGCTACCGTGGGTGCACGGCGTAGGTCAGGTGCGTCACCCGCGACGATGGCTCCGAACGGACCGGCTCCAGCGCGATCCTGGACGCGTCCACGCCCTCGAACAGGCGAATTCCGGAGCCGAACAGCACGGGCGACAGCGCGATCGAGAACTCGTCGACCAGGCCGGCGTTCACGTACTCCAGGACCGTCGCACCGCCGCCCGCGATGCGGATGTCGCGGTCGCCGACGGCCTCGCGGGCCTGGTCGAGCGCGGGCTCGATGCCGTCGTTGACGAAGTGGAACGTGGTCCCGCCCGGCCGCTCCCAGGGGTCACGCTTCTCGTGCGTCACGACGAAGACCGGCGTGTGGAACGGCGCCTCCGCCGGCCACATCTGCTCGCCGGCGTCGAACATGCGCTTGCCCATGACGCTCGCACCGGTGCGCTCGAACGTCTCCCGCACGATGTCGTTGTCGCGCCCCTCCTCGCCGCCCTCGCCCAGCTTCAGGTTCTCCCGGAAGAACCGCTGCGGGAAGATCCACTGCTGCAGTTCCATCCACTGCTGCCCCATCAAGTCCCCGAGGGACTCGGGCGCGATGAACCCGTCCAGCGACATCGACACGCTGAAGAACACCTTCCCGGCCATCAGCCCTCCGCCCCCTTCCGAACGATCTCAGTGACGTAGGCCGCCAGGTTGCTCAGGGTCTGCCGGCCGCCCTCGACCGCGTGGTACTTCTCGACCGCCTCGTCGCGCAGTTCCTTGGTGGGGAACACGGTGCGCATCACGATCCGGGTCGCCGCGCCGTCCGGTGTGAAGGTCAGGACCGACTCGAAGGCGTTCGGGTCGTCGCGGGACTCACCGTGCAGCAGCGCGATGCGCTCCGGAGGGGCGATCCGCAGCCAGCGGATCCACCCGGAGTAGTCGGTCCCGTCCGGCCCGTGCAGCACGAAGTACCACTCCCCGCCCTCGCGGAACTCGAAAAACCGCGTAGTGGTGGTGAACCCCTCCGGACCCCACCACCGCGACAGGTGCCGGACCTCGGTGAACGCCTCGAACACCAGCTCCCGCGGGGCGTCGATGAGCCGGGAGATCACGATCTCCCGGTCGCCCGTCGCCGACTCCGCCCGCGTTTCCTGCCTTGCCGCTTCCATCGGTCATTCCTCCCGCCGTGTCTGCTTGAGGTCCTGCACGTAGGTGTCCAGCCGGTCGAAACTCTCGTTCCAGAACCGCTCGAATCCGCCGACCCACTCGTGGACCGGACGCAGCCCGCTGGCGTCCAGGCCGTAGAGGCGCTGCCTGCCCGCCCCGCGGACCCGCACCAGCCCCACCTCCCGGAGCACCCGCAGGTGCTTGGACGCCCCCGGCTGGCTCATCCCCAGCTCCCGGGCCAGGTCGGTCACCGGCCGCTCACCCGCCCGCAGCAGCGCGCGGACTTCGGCAGGGCGTTCGTAAAATCCCGGGCCTTGTGAACCCGTCACCTTTGATGGCGGGCGCCACGGCCGAGCCGCTTGTGTTCGTGGACGACGAGGGTCACGGCGACGCCGGAGGATCGGACCTCCCCGGCGAGCTTCACGACGGCCTCCAGGCCGGGGCCCCGGGTGGCGCGGGTGCAGATCGTCTCCGCAAGGACGCGGCCACCCCCGACCACCACCAGCCGGACACCGGGCACTACCGCCCCCGCTTCCCTGGGGCGCTCCGGCCTGTCTGTGCTCACAGGGCTGCCGGAACACGGCACGTGGACGGAGCCGACGTATTCGGCGGGTACGGCGATCAGTGCCGTACGGACCTTGCGGAAGCCGAGTCGGGCGTAGAGCCCGCGCTGCCGCGCCTGCCGCCCTGTCGAAAACCCCTGGCACTACACCACACAGAACGTGAGGATCAACGGAGCAATCGGTGTCCAGCACTCAGAGCAGGGGGAACGCATGGCCGGCCGGGTGGAAGTGCAGCAAGTGGACGAGGACAGCCTCGAAGAACTCCTCGCGGTAGCCGTCAAGGACGCAGCACCCGAAGAGGTCATGCCTCCCGTGGCCGGTCCACCAGGATGGACGGCCGAACGACAGGAGACCTTCCGAAACTGGCACCGGGCCCGACGCCCCGGGCTTGCCGGCCCGCTCCGCGAGTCCACGTTCGCGGTCACCCACCACGGTGAAATCGTGGGATCAGCCCGCCTGGCCCTCCGCGACAGCCATGATGTCCTCGAAATCGGCTTGTGGCTCGGCCGCACTCATCGCGGACGCGGAATCGGCACCGCTACTGTCCGCATCCTGCTTGACACAGCCGTGAGAGCCGGTGCACGGACCGTAGTCGCGGACACGACGACTGACAACACGGCGGCGCTTGCCGCCCTGCGCCGCAATGGTGCAGCGCTCACCGCAAGCGGGGAAACCGTCGCAATCCACGCTGAGCTGACGCCGAAAAAGATGCTGCCGCCGTCACCCACCACCACCGCGAGCCCGTGACCTTCGCGGCTGGTCAGCACGACCTGCCCAGGGGTGCAGCACGATGCGCTCGTCCGCCTCCGCCGCCGGATCAACGCGGTGGCATGGTCCAGCCGCAGCACGTCCACCGGTCGGTGGGAGGCCATGTCCAGCACGGTGGCGCCGAAGCGCCGGCCACGGCGCAAGGCGAACTCATCCACGCCCACCACCTCGATTTCCGGGACCGGTGGAAGAGCCAGCCGCCGGATCTGCCGCAGCAGCGTGGACCCGCTCACCGCGACCGGCAGGTGCGCCAGCAGCCGCTGTCCGGCCTGTCCACCCAGTGCTGACGCGACGTGCTCGACGAACGGTCGCCCGGCGGCAGCCGTCACAGGGCCCGCGATCGGCACCGCCGCCCTCTCCGCTTGTGTTCGGCCCGGCGGGGAGGGGCGGCGGGCGGGCCCGCGTGGCGGGCGGAGGACCGGAGCGATCCGGCCCTTGCCGGTGGCGTCGGGGCCGGCGCGCTCCGCCCCGACGCCACCGCCGCCCCGCACGACCCCGCCTCCCGCAGCTACTACGGCAAATGCGCAGCCCGCGGGAAGACCCGCACACAGGCCCTCTCCCCGGCGATGCCTACCGGATCGTCGTGGATCGTCACAGTTGGGCAGTGGCCCACACGATCTTCTCGGCCCGGTGAACACCTTCGGCAGAAGTGTCCAACCCCTGGACGGTTGACAGCGAGTGCCGTCGCTGCGGAGGTCCTTGCGGCGGTCGCGGTCGGTGTCAGTAACCCGGACTCGGAGTTCTCAGTCTCAGGGGGTGGCACCTGGTCGGGTCGGTGGCGCAGGGGACCGCGGCGCCGTGGGTGAGGATCTCCCAGGCGAACCCGACGATGCCGGCCTGGAGGCGGGACTCCACGACGAGTTTGGCCAGTATCTGGGCGACATGGGCCTTGGCGGTGCGTTCGGTGATGAACAGCTGGGTAGCGATGGCCCGGTTCGACGATCCCTTCGCCAGCGTCCGGAAGACGTCGAGTTCACGCTCGGATAACAGCGGCACTCGTGTCAGAGCGGCGTCCCAGACGTGGTGGTGGACCAGTGCCGCCTGCCGGGCGGCGATGAGGTGGGGGGACGTTGTCAGGGGTTCTGCGGTGCGCATGACGGTTCCTCGGTTCCCTCTGGCTGGTGGGCGGTCATCTCGTGGGGTGAGTCTGCGCGCGTCGACGCGTGCGGGCCTCGCCGGTGAGTCCCGCAGGGTGGGCGGAAGGGCAGGCCGACCAGCCGGGTCGGCCGCGGGGCATGGGGGCGGCGAACGGTGCAGCGTCGTTCCGGGGAACGAATGAGGGCAGGCTTGGGGGCACGTCAGGCAGGTCAATTCCCGGCCGGTCGGACTGTGCTGCGCGGCGTGTGAATTCCGGCTACTTCCGGTGGCGTACCCGGAGTCGGTCCGACCGGCCTCGGACCGGCCAGCCGATTCGCCTCGCCCCGGGTGGCTCGATATGGGCGCAGAAAGTGCATGATTTCGTCGGGAGTTACCGGAGTGCCCTCGAAATTCTTCGACGGCCACCAAGGAGCAGGGCCGACGTCGACGCCGGAAAGGAATTCCGGGCGGCTTCGACGGGCGGATGGCGGGCCGAACCCCGGACGTGATCGAGGCGTACTACGGGAGTCCTGAGGTGCAGTAACGGAAGGAGTCCGACTCCCCCACCCACGATGGTTCCCCTTGAGCATCTCGATGGAACGGCATCCCGAACGAAAGGCGAGCAATGCGAACACGGGTGGCCGACCTCTGGAGGTCGTTACCTAGTGGTAGGGTACTCGGCCGCTACTGGAGCGAGCAATACCAGAGGCAATGTCTGAGACAAGTGGCTGAATTCCGCCATGATGTTTGAATTCTCGGGCGGTGCATCGCCCGGTGAAATGCGCGAGGCCGCCCGGACAGGTTCCTCCGGGCGCTCTTCGGAATGGTTTCGGGGATGTCACGGAACGCCCGCGAGTCGCAGGAGCGCCGCTGTCCCGGCCGCCGCGAGGACGACGACGAGAAAGGGGGCCCTGAGCCAGGCGAGCACTCCGCCGACCAGTACCCCGAGCGCCCGGGCCGCGCCGGCGAAGCCGTCGCCCTCGGTGAGCGCCGCCGTGGCCGTCAGTGCGGCGAGCAATACGACCGCCGAGACCTCCAGCAGCTTCTCGACCTGCTTCGGGAAGGTGACCTTCGCCCGCAGGGCGGGACCGGAGAGGCGTAGCAGAAAGGTCCCGGCCGCCAGGGCGGACATCGCCGCCAGCGCCGGCAGCAGGGGAAAGTGATTGCTCATCGTGCTGCTCCTTCGAGGTTCTTCGTCCGGAACAGCGGCAGCGCGGCCAGCGCGACCAGGACCGGCAGTCCGGCCGGCAGGAAGGTGGTGAGGGCCAGCGCGATTGCCGAGCCGGCCAGCGCGGTGCGCCGCATTGCCCGGTCCTTCATCGCGGGCAGGATCAGGGCCAGGATCACCGCGGGGAACATCGCGTCCAGGCCGAGGGCGTCGGTGTCCCGGACGACGCTGCCGAGCAGCGCGCCGAGCGCGGCGCCGGCGGGCCAGCAGGCCAGGATGCCGAGGCCGCAGGCCCAGTATGCGGCCCGCTTGCGCGCGAGCCCCTCCTGGGCGATGGCGAAGACGACCGTCTCGTCGTTCATCAGATGCGTGCCGAGCAGCCCGCGCCAGCCCCGCCCGAGCACATCGGGCATCGCCAGACCGAACGGCAGGTGGCGGGCGTTGACCAGCAGGCCCGCCAGCAGCGCGGCGATCGGGCTCCCCCCGGCGGCGATGATCCCGACGAAGAGGAACTCGGACGACGCCGCCAGGACGAGCGCGCCCATGAGCACCGGGAACCACCAGGGGAAGCCCGAGGTGACCGAGATGGCTCCGTACGACAGACCGATGACCCCCACGGCCAGGCAGACGAGCGCGATGTCCCGCAATGGCCCCTTGCCCAGCGTTTCCCATAACGTACGCATGGTGTTTATGGTGAACACCCTGGAGGGTGTTCGTCAAGGCGAACGATCGACCATTGGAGCGAACGCGCGTGTCCGACGTCGACCCCACTCTCAAGCCGCCTTTGGCAGTGATCGCCGCATCCCTGCGTGCGGAGCGAGTCCGGGCGGGGCTCTCCCTCACCGAAGTCGCCCGACGTGCCCGGATCGCCAAGTCCACGCTCTCGCAACTGGAGTCCGGTACCGGCAATCCCAGTCTGGAGACGCTGTGGGCGCTGTGCGTGGCCCTGGAGATCCCCTTCTCCCGGCTGCTGGCCTCCTCCCGTCCTCCCGTCCAGGTGCTCCGCGCGGGCGAGGGACCGGCCATCGGCTCGGCGCAGAGCGATTACCGGGCCACCCTGCTGGCCGCCTCTCCTCCGGGGGCGCGGCGGGACCTCTACAGCATCGCGGCCGAGCCGGGCCCGCAGCGCTCCTCCGCACCGCACATGCCCGGCATCGTCGAGCATGTCGTGATCGGCGCCGGCCGGGCCCTGGTGGGCACCGCCGACGAACCGGTGGAACTGTACCCGGGGGACTACATCAGCTACCCGGCCGACGTCCCGCACGTCTTCCGGGCGCTGGAATCCGGCACGCGCGCGATTCTCGTCTCGGAGCACTCCTGAGCACGCGCACGGCCCGGCTTCAGTGCCCCATGCCCCAGCCGCCGTCCACCGACAGGATGGTTCCGGTGATGTAGGCGGCGTCCTCGGAGGCGAGGAACCGGACCGCGGCCGCCACCTCCGCCGGCTCTGCGCTGCGCCCCAGCGGTACCTTGCTCAGTATGGCCGTACGCTGCTTCTCCTTGAGCGCCTTGGTCATGTCCGTGTCGACCACGCCCGGCGCCACCACGTTGCAGGTGACCCCCCGGGAGCCCAGTTCGCGGGCGACGGACCGGGCGAAGCCGACCAGACTCGCCTTCGACGCCGCGTAATTGGTCTGCCCCGCCGCGCCCAGCAGGCCGACTGCCGAGGAGATCAGGACGATCCGTCCCCGCCGTGCGCCGACCATCTCCTCGGCGGCCCGCTTGACCACCCGGAACACACCCGTCACGTTGGTGTCCAGCACGTCCGTGAAGTCCTTCTCGGCCATCCGCAGCAGCAGCCGGTCCCGGGTGATGCCGGCGTTGGCCACCAGTACCTCCACCGGGCCGTGTGCCGCCTCCACCTCCTTGAACGCCTGCTCGACCTGCGCCGAGTCGGTGACGTCGCAGGTGACGGCGAGGCAGCCGAGGCCGGTCGCGGCCCGCGGCGGTTCACCCGTGCGGTAGGTCAGCGCGACCTTGTCGCCGGCCTGCGCGAAGGCACGCGCCACGGCGAGGCCGATCCCCCGGTTCCCTCCAGTCACGAGGACCGAACGGCTCATGTCTTCCACGCACCCTTCTGCACCTTCGGTTGGCCCGGACCGGCGGACGCCGGTCAGGCGATCTTGTGGACCCAGCCGAACGGGTCCGGTCGCGAACCGTCCTGGATCCCGGCCAGTTCCGCGCACAGCCGCTCGGTGACCGGGCCGGGCGTGCCGCCGCCGATCGTCCAGTCCCCGTCCGCACTCCGGACGAAGCCGATCGAGGTGATCATCGACGAGGTGCCGCAGGAGAACACCTCGGTCAGCGCCCCCGCCTCGGCGTCGGCCCGCCACTGCTCTACACTGATCCGCCCCTCCTCGGCCCGGTGGCCGAGCTCGGCCGCCAGGGTCAGCACCGAGTCCCGGGTGACGCCTGCCAGCAGCGTCCCGGACAGCTCCGGCGTCACCAGCCGGTCGCCGTAGACGAAGAAGAGGTTGCTGGTGCCCATCTCGTCCACCCAGCGGCGTTCCGCCGAGTCCAGCCACACCACCTGGTCGCAGCCCATCTCCTTGCCCTGCGCCTGCGCGACCAGCGTTCCCGCGTAGTTGCCGCCGCACTTGGCTTCGCCGGTGCCGCCGGGGGCCGCCCGGGTGTAGTCCTGGGAAAGCCACACGGTGAGCGGGGTCGACCCCGCCGTGAAGTAGGAGGCCGCAGGTGAGGCGATCACCATGAACCGGTAGGCGGAGGAAGGGCCGTAGAAGCCGATGGTGGGCTGGGTGGCAATCATGAACGGGCGCAGGTAGAGGCTGTGCCCGGGCCGGTCCGGGACCCAGTCGCGGTCGGCGCCGACCAGCAGCTCGAGAGCCTCGACGAAGGTTTCCCCGGGCAGCGGCGGCATCGCCATGCGCGCGCAGGAGCGGTTCAGCCGGGCCGCGTTGGCGTACGGGCGGAAGGTCACCACCGTGCCGTCCCGGCGCCGGTACGCCTTCATGCCCTCGAAGACCTCCTGGCCGTAGTGGAACACCTGGGCCGACGGGTCGAGCACCAGTGGCCCGTACGGGTGCAGCCGGGCGTTGTGCCAGCCCCGGTCCCGTTCCCAGTCGATGCTGATCATGTGGTCGGTGAACACCTCGCCGAAGGCGGGTGACTCCATCAGTGCCGCCCGCTCGGCGGCCGGCCGGCGGACGGCGGTCTCGGTGGTGAAGGTGATCGTCATGGGTGCGCTCCGGGGCACGAGGTCACGGGGGTTTCTCAGGTCACAGGGGGATGTTGGCGTGCTTGCGGGACGGCTGGTCCGCGTGCTTGCTCCGCAGCATCCGGAAGGCGCGGACGAGCAGCGCCCGGGTCTCGACGGGGTCGATCACGTCGTCGACGAGGCCGCGCTCGGCCGCGTAGTAGGGGTGCATCAGCTCGGACCGGTACTCCTTGACAAGCTGGGCCCGCAGGGCCTCCGGGTCGTCGACCTCGGCGATCCGCTTGCGGAAGATGACGTTCGCGGCGCCCTCGGCGCCCATCACCGCGATCTCGTTGGTCGGCCAGGCGTAGGAGAGGTCGGCGCCGATCGAGCGGGAGTCCATGACGATGTACGCGCCGCCGTAGGCCTTGCGCAGGATCAGCTGGACCCGCGCCACCGTGGCCTCGCAGTAGGCGTACAGCAGCTTGGCCCCGTGGCGGATCACCCCGTCGTGCTCCTGGCCCACCCCGGGCAGGAAACCCGGCACGTCCACCAGGGACAGCAGAGGGATGCTGAAGGCGTCGCACGTCCGCACGAACCGGGCGGCCTTCTCGCTGGCCTTGATGTCGAGCACCCCGGCCAGAGCGAGCGGCTGGTTGGCGACGATGCCCACCACCTGGCCGCCGAGCCGGGCCAGCCCGCACACGACGTTGCGTGCCCAGCCCTCGTGGACCTCCAGGAAGTCGCCGTGGTCGACGATCTCCTCGATCACCCGGTGTATGTCGTACGGCAGCCGGCCCTCGGCCGGGACCAGTCCGAGGAGGGCGTCGTTGCGCCGGTCGTCCGGGTCGGCGCACGGGACGGCCGGCGGGTTCTGCCGGTTGTTGGACGGCAGCAGGGACAGCAGGTACCGGACCTCGGCCAGGCAGGTCCGCTCGTCCTCGTACACGAAGTGCGCGACACCCGACAGCTCCGCGTGGACATCGGCGCCCCCGAGCTTCTCCTGGCTGACGTCCTCGCCCGTGACGGCCTTCACCACGTCGGGTCCGGTGATGAACATGTGCGAGGTGCCGCGGACCATGAACACGAAGTCGGTCAGGGCGGGGGAGTAGGCCGAGCCGCCCGCGCACGGACCCAGGATCACCGAGATCTGCGGGATCACCCCCGAGGCCCGCACATTGCGGCGGAAGATGCCGCCGTAGCCGGCCAGGGCCGAGACGCCCTCCTGGATGCGCGCCCCGGCTCCGTCGTTGAGCGAGACCAGGGGAGCACCCGCCGCGATGGCCATGTCCATGACTTTCTGGATCTTCTCCGCGTGTGCCTCGCCGAGCGCCCCGCCGAAGATCCGGAAGTCGTGCGCGTACACGAACACGGTGCGGCCCTCGACCGTCCCCCAGCCCGTGATCACGCCGTCCGTGTGCGGTCTGCGGTCCTCGATGCCGAAGCCGGCCGCCCGGTGCCGGCGCAACTGCTCGATCTCGTTGAACGACCCCGCGTCCAGCAGCACGTCGATCCGTTCGCGGGCGGTCAGTTTGCCCTTGGCGTGCTGGGCCAGGGTCGCGCGCTCGCTCGGACCGCCGCGCACCCGTTCCCTGGTCGCGTGCAGGTCGGCCACCCGCGCCCGGATGCCGGTGCACGTGCCCGGCAGCTCCTCCGTGAGGTCCTGCTGGACGGTCATCCGTTTCCTCTCCTTCCGGGATCTGCGCGCCCACCGGCGCCGTGGCCGGCGCGGCCGCGGTGGTGCGGACCGCGCCGGGGCCGACGCCCGGTCACGACCGGGTCCGTGCGGACGAAGCAGGCCGGACGGGGGCGGCCGCGACCTCCGGGGCGTCCGCCTCCGCGCCGCCCAGGACCACCGCCCGGCACTGCTGCCGCTGTGCGCCCAGCCCCGACACCTCCGCCTCCACCACGTCACCGGCCCGCAGGTACGGCTGGTCGGGGCGGCCCAGCGCGACTCCGGCGGGCGTCCCGGTCAGCACAACGTCACCGGGGTGCAGCACCATGCACTGGCTCAGGTACCAGAGCAGGTGGGACACCTCGAAGACCATGTCCGCGGTGGACCCGTCCTGCATCATCCGGCCGTTCACCCGGCAGGTCAGCCGCAGCCGGCCCGGGTCTCCCACCTCGTCCGGGGTGACCAGGTACGGGCCCAGCGGACTGAACGACTCGAAGGACTTGCCCTTCACCCACTGCCCGCCGCGTTCCAGGAGCCAGCTCCGCTCCGATACGTCGTTGCCGGTGGCGTACCCCGCGACATGGCGCAGCGCGGAGGCGGGGTCCGGCAGGTACTGCGCGCGTCGGCCGATCACCACGGCCAGCTCGACCTCCCAGTCCGTCTTCTCACCGCCCGGCGGCAGCAGCAGGTCGTCGCACGGGCCGACCAGCGTGGTCGGCGCCTTGCTGGCCACGATCGGCTCGTCGGGCAGCGCCAGGCCCGCCTCCGCAGCGTGCGCCCGGTAGTTGAGCCCGATCGACAGCAGATGCCCGCCCGGCCGGACGGGCGGGCCGACCCGCCCGGCGGCCGGGTCGACCGCCGGCAGCCCGACGGCCTCCCGTACCAGCCGCGCCGCCGTCTCCTGCAGCGCGTCGGGGTCGAGGGCCGCACCCGTCCAGTCCGGCACCCACGAGGACAGGTCCCGCACGGCCCCGTCGGGGCCCACCGCGCAGGGCCGCTCACCGCCCGGCGGTCCGATCCGCAGCAGCCGCATCTCAGCCGGCCGCCGCTGTCTGCTCGAGGTACTTCTCGAAGAAGCGGAACTCTTCGTCGGTCAGCCGCCGGGGCCGCCCGGCCCGGTAGTCGAACGGCGCCATCACGGTCGAGGCAGTGGCGTACACGGTGTCGCCGTCGCGGACCACGTAGTCGATGGCCACCGTCGCCGACTGGAGGCCGGAGACCCACATCTCGATTTCCACTGGTTCAGGCCGGTGGACCAGCCGGCGCCGGTAGCGGATCCGGTGCTCCACCACCACCGACCCGTCCTTGAAGAAGGCGTCGCCGTCGTTCGGCGCCATCCGGAAGATGAAGTCGACCCGCGCCTCCTCCAGATAGCGCAGATAGGAGACATTGTTGACGATGCCGTAGACGTCCATGTCCGACCAGCGGATCGGGCAGAAGTAGCTGTGCCTCGCCATGGCGCTCAGCTCCCCTCGGCGACCGCGCCGGCGGCCGGTCCGAAGGCGCCGGTGCACTGCTGGAAGGCGCTCACGTAGTCGTCAGCGGCGATCGGCGCCCTCAGCAGTTCCGGGGAGAGTCTGAAGCCGCCGATCAGGGCGTCGGTGTACGGCTGGAGCCGCACGCACAGCATGTCCGTCTCCCGGGGCAGCCGCTCCACCTGCTCGGCGGTCAGCACACCGCGCGCCAGGTACCAGCCGGCGTCCCGGCGCACCTCGCTCAGCCCGTACAGCGCGGCCAGCAGGCCGAGCGCCGTCCGCGCCGACTCGTCCTCCAGCGTGCCGAGCGCGGCGGCGAAGCACTCCAGCGCGGTCCGCACACCCCGGGCCCGGGCCATCTCCAGACCGGTGTTGATGGTGCCGTTCCAGTTCTCGAAGTACGTCCGGCCGCCGGTGTCGTCCGCCATGGCGGCGGCGGCCTCCCGGAGCAGCTCCGCCTCCCGGTGCCGTACCGCCGCCACCAGGAACGCGAGGTCCCCCAGGTGCCGTCCCGCGGGGTCGGGGGCCGGGGCCGGCTCAGTGCCGTCGCCGTCGCCGTACTGCGCGATGATCTGCCCGGCGGTGGTGGCCAGCAGCACCTGGTTGTCGCCCTCCGCGGTCACCAGGCCCTGGAGCAGCGACCCGTAGTCCGCGATCCGGTTCGCGCTGAAGATGCCCTGCGCACCGCAGCGCTCACGGCAGGTGGCGACGACGTCGGTCATCTCCCAGGTGGACAGCGCCTTGGTGATCGACACCAGATGGTTCAGCCCGGCGGAGAGGGCGTCCTGCGGCGCCGCCGTGAACTCCCGCTTGGCATGGTTGAGCAGCAGCGTCATCGCGTACGTCCGGGACAGCGCGGTGTACAGCGCGAGCTGGTGACTGCGGTACTCGATGATCGGCAGGTCGTTGCGGCCGGGCGCGTTGGTGAGCCGCTGCGCCGCGAACCGCAGCGCGATGTACACGCTCGCCCGGCCCGCACCCGTCGCCGCGCTGGACACGCACAGCCGGCCGGGCAGAATGCGGTTCATCGCGCGCAGGAAGCGCTTGCGCCGATTGCCGGACGCCGGGCGGAACACGCCGTCGGCGTCGAAGCCGCCCATGTCGCCGTGGAGCAGCTGGCGGCGCGGGACGCGCACGTGGTCGAACCAGGTGAGGCCGTTGTCGAGGCCCTGCACCGGCTTCTCCGGGCACGGCGCGGCGTGCACACCCCTGCACAACTGCTTCCCGTCGCTGATCCGGACGAGGAACGGGTACACGCCGTGGTCCTTGCCGTCCGCCTTCAGCCGTGCCATCACCACGGCCAGCTTGGGGACGTCCTGGAACCCGCTGTAGGACATGTACTTCTGCGCGAGGGCGTCGGGCGTGTTCAGGACGAACGTCTCGGTGGCGGAATCGTAGACGGCCTCGGTGCGCAGGGCGGCCACATTGTTGCCGTAGCCCAGCTCGGTGGCCATGTACGGGCTGAAGGAATCCAGTCGGTCCAGTTCGTCGAACAGGTCCTTCAGGTCCTCGCGGTCGCCGTGCTCCACGACGGTTCCGAAGGCCAGGTTGTAGTGCACCATCAGCAGCGAGAACGTGGAGACGTCCACCAGTGACGGCCATTCGGCCAGCGCGAACAGCCGCCATGGATCGGCCAGGACATCCCGCGGACGTTCCAGTCCGGCGTGCACGGCTCGCGACCGTTCGTAGGCCAGCTTCCCGGCCTCGGTCATGGTCAGCCCTTCGCGGAAGTCGAAGACCGGGTCCAGCAGCAGCTCGTGCAGGTCCTGGTGCGTCTGCTCGTACCTGCCGTCGAAGAGCAGCCGGGACAGTTCGGCGGAGGCCGACGAGGTCATGTGTGGGTCCTTTCCCGCGGCTGTGACTCCCGCGGTGGGGTTGTGAGGCGACCGGCGGAGGGAGCCGCCGCGATCAGGCGGAGCTCAGGAAGGGGTCAGGCCGAGGCGATCAGCAGGGCCGCGTTCTGGCCGCCGAAGCCGAACGAATTGCTCAAGGCCACGTCGACCCGGGCGTGGCGCGCCGCGCCGTGCACGACGTCCACCTCCACCCGCGGATCGACCTCGGCGGTGCCCGCCGAAGGCGGGATCACACTGTGGTGCACCGTGAGCGCAGCGAACGCGGCCTCGATGGAACCGGCCGCTCCCAGCGGGTGCCCGGTGACGCCCTTGGTGGAGCTCACCCGCACTTCCGGGCCGGCCACCCGCTGGATCACTCCCGCCTCGATGACGTCGTTGAGCGGGGTCGAGGTGCCGTGCGCGTTGACGTAGCCGATGTCCCGGCCGGTCAGCCCGGCGTCCGCGAGAGCCGCACGGACCGCCAGCTCGGCGCCCCTGCCCTCCGGGTGCGGGGACGTCACATGATGCGCGTCCGCGGAGGCGCCGTACCCGATGACCCGGGCAACCGGCCGCACGCCCCTGGCCCGCGCATGCTCCTCGGACTCCAGCACGACGACTCCGGCGCCCTCGCCGAGCACGAACCCGTCGCGGGCCCTGTCGAAGGGACGCGACGCGGTCCCCGGGTCGTCGAGCCGCCGTGACAGCGCCCGCATCCTCGCGAACGAGGACAGGTACAGCGGCGTGATCGGCGCCTCGGCACCACCGGCCACGACGATGTCGGCCAGCCCCGAGCGGAGCAGCTCACGGCCCAGGCCGATCGCGCTGGCCCCGGCCGCGCACGCCGTGCAGGGGGCCGAGCACGGCCCGTTGGCCCCGATGTCGATCGCCACCTGGCCGGCGGCCATGTTGAGCAGCCCCATCGGGAGGGTCATGGCGGAGATCTCCTCCGGCCCCTCCTCCAGCAGTACGCGGTGCTGCGCCTCCAGCGTGGCGGTGCCCCCGGCGCCGGAGCCCAGGACCACCGCCACCCGTGAGCTGTCCGCCCACTCGCCCGGGACGAGCCCGGCCTGGTCCAGCGCCTCACGCGTGGCGGCGACGGCGAACTGGGAGTAGCGGTCCCACTGCCAGGCGGTGCGCCCCAGGGCGGCGGGGGCGAAGTCGGGCACCCTGCATGCCATGGACACCGGCAGGCCCTCCAGGTCGGCGTGGTGCGCCGCCGTCGGCCGGCCCTCGACCACACGGTCCCAGCTCTCCTTGACGCCGATACCGGCGGGAGTCACCAGGCCGATGCCGGTGACGGCGGTCGCGTAGCCGGTCATCGGACCGCAGCGCCCTTCTTCTCGACCAGGGCGACGATGTCGGAGACCGAGGAGATCTCGGACAGCTCTTCGTCGCTGATCGCGACGCCCAGGCGCTTCTTCAGGGCGGTGGCCAGTTCGAGCTGCGACAGGGAGTCGAGACCGAGGTCGTCGAAGGTGGCCTCGGGCACCACCGCCTCGGCATCCAGATCGAAACGGGCGACGAAGACCTCGACGACGGACTCGTGGGCGGCACTCATGATGTCTCCTCCTGGAAGGCTGTGGGGGTACGTCAGGTGAAGAGGGAACCGGGGGACGCGGAACCGGGAAGCCGTCAGTCGACGGACTCGGCCCGGATCTCCGGCCACACGAGCGTGGTCGAGCCCCAGGACAGACCGGCCCCGAAGGCGGACAGCAGCACCCGCTGGCCCGCCTTGAGGTCCCCGCGGGCGGCGTAGTCGTTCAGCAGCAGGGGCACGGACGCGGCCAGGGTGTTGCCGACCCTGTCGATGTTCACCGCAACCCGCTCCCCGGGAAGCTCCAGCTCCTCCGCGACCGCACGCACGATCCGGATGTTGGCCTGGTGGCCGACAAACCAGTCGACGTCCGCCGCGGACCACTCGGCGCGTTTGAGGGCCGCCTGCGCCGACTGCGTCATCCGCTCGACGGCCTGCGTGTAGAGAGGACGCCCCGCCATCCGCAGGTACCAGTCACCCGTCGGAACCGTGGCGTGCCCCAGGCCGCCGTCGGCGGAACGCTGCCGGGCACCGCCCGCCGGAATGGCCAGCAAGTCGGCCAGTGCGCCGTCGCTGCCGAGGTCGAACGGACCCAGCGCGCCGGGGGCGTCCGGTTCGCCCCTGCGCAGGACGACCGCGCCCGCGCCGTCGCCGAAGATCGGCGCCGTGGTCCGGTCCGCCGGGTCCACCAGCGTGGTGAACGCCTCCGACCCGATGAACAGCACGGTGTCGGCGGTGCCGGCGGCGATCAGGCCGGACGCGGTGGCGAGCCCGTACAGGAAACCGCTGCACGCCGAGGTCAAGTCGAACGCGGCCAGCGGTCCCAGACCCAGCCGCGACGCCACCTCCGGCGCCACCGCCGGGCAGAGACGCTCGGGCGAGGTGGTCGCCACGACCACGGCGTCCACCCCGGACACATCGGCCGACCGCAGGGCACGCTCACCGGCCGTCACGGCCATGCTCCCCGTCGAGATGCCCTCGGAGACGAACCGCCGCTCCCGGATGCCCGTCCTGGTACGGATCCACTCGTCCGTGGTGTCCAGGGTGCGGGAGAGGTCGTCGTTCGTGACCGTCACGGGCGGGAGAAAGCTCCCGATTCCCATCAGCACTGCCGTCATCGACTCACCCTCCCGAGGACCGCGGACACGGCCTTGACCTGACGTCAAGCAAGGCTGGCCCAAGGCTCGGGGGCCGGGCAATTGGCCGTTGGTACAGGCGCCATGGCCTGTACCAACGGCCAATTGAACGGCTGCTGCCCCGGATGCCAGCCTCACCGGGGTGACCACGACACCGAGTGATCTCGCAGGGCTCCTCCCGGCCGGACGGGTGATCACCGACCCGGCCCTGGTGGCGTCCTTCGCCCATGACGAAGCAGCGGGCGCCCCCTACGCGCTTCCGGCTGCCGTGGTGCAGCCCCATGGCACCGCCGAGGTGGCGGCCGTCGTGGCCCACTGCGCGGAGCACGGCGTGCCGGTCGTGGCCCGCGGGGCGGGCACCGGCCTGTCCGGCGGCGCCAACGCGGTCCGGGGCGCGGTGGTGGTGTCCTTCTCGGCGATGGACCGGGTCCTGCGCATCGACACGGAGGAACGGCTGGCCGTCGTACAGCCCGGCGTCGTCAACGAGGACCTGCGTGCCGCGTGTGCTGCCAAGGGCCTCTGGTACCCGCCGGATCCGGCCAGCGCCCCGTGGTCCACCATCGGCGGGAACGTTGCCACCAACGCGGGCGGACTGTGCTGCGTGAAGTACGGCGTCACCCGGGACTACGTGCTGGGCCTCGAGGTGGTCACCGGTCGCGGCGACGTGGTCCGGCTGGGGCGGCGCACCGCCAAGAGCTCGGCCGGTTTCGAACTCGCCGGTCTGCTGGTCGGTTCGGAGGGCACCCTGGGCCTGGTCACCGAGATCACGGTGCGGCTGCGGGGCGAGCGCGCCCAGGAGCACACCGTCGTGGGCTACTTCGCCGACCTGCCGAGCGCCGGCCGGGCCGTCGCCCGGGTGGTGGCCTCCGGTGTGGTCCCGAGCGCCCTGGAACTCGTCGACCGCTTCTCCCTGCGTGCCGTCGACGAGTGGAAGAACATGGGCCTCACCGACGGCGGCGACGTGCTGTTGCTGGCCCGCTGCGATGCGCCCGGCGCGGTGGGCGCCCAGGAGGCGGACACCGTGCTGGCCTGCTTTGAGGCGGCCGGCGCCACCTGGAGCGCGCGGTCCGGCGACCCGGCCGAGGCGGACGCCCTGTTCGCCGCCCGGCGCCTGGTCTACCCTGCGCTGGAACGCCTGGGCATGGTGCTCAGCGAGGACGTCTGCGTCCCCCGCACTCTCCTGCCCGAGATGCTCGCACGCCTCGCGGACGTCGCCGCGCGGCACGGCGTGCACATCGCCACCCTGGCGCACGCCGGGGACGGCAACCTGCACCCGATGCTGGTCGTGCCGCGCGGTGACGAGCGGGAACTCGCCCGCTGCCGCGGCGTGTTCGAAGAGGTCGTCGACCAGGCGCTCGCGCTGGGAGGCACGGTCACCGGCGAGCACGGCGTGGGCCTGCTGAAGATGCGCGGCCTGGCCGACGAACTGGGCCCGGCGGTGCTGGACCTGCACCGTGGCATCAAGCGGGCGTGGGACCCGGCGGGCATCCTCAACCCGGGCAAGGTCTTCACCGCCTGACACCGGCGCCGCGGCCCCGGCGAAGCGCCGGCTTTCCGTCGCTGGAACACGACCAGGTGAGGGGCCCGGGAGCGGATCGACGGGCCGGTGGCTGCTGCCCTGCGTGGAATCGATCCCGAAGCGCACACGCAGCCCGGCTGACGCCAGGATGGTGATCGACGGGATGCCGGTCCTCGCGGGCCGTGTTCGACAAGGGGCCGGCCGACGCCCCGGAGCAACTGGTCCGCAGCGGGCGGCTCGGAGCCACCGGGGCAGCCGAGGGACATCATGCTCACCGAGGCCTGCTGCACCGAAGGACGCTGCGGCGCCCTCTGTTGGGCACTGTCCGGCGGATCATGCGACTACTGGGATCCGGGGGTGCCCGGTCCCTGCTGGTCAGTGCTGGCGGATTGGGCGGATGCGGCAGTGACGAGCGGTGCGGATCCAGTGCTTGCCGCAGCGGACGGCGAACGGGCACTAGGCAGTTTCGTTTGGATCAGTTGGTCGTTGGTCCGGGTGTGCCGTTGACTGATGCGCAGTGGGCGCGGATCGGGCCGCTCCTTCCGGACCGGACGCCGAAGCGGGGTGGCCGCTGGCGGGACCATCGTGAGGTGATCGACGCGATCGCCCACAAGTTCCAGACCGGCACGCAGTGGGTCCGCCTGCCGGAGAAGTACGGCAACTGGCGAGGCGTCTACAACCGGCTGCGGATGTGGGCCGCCGACGGCACCTGGGAGCGGGTGTTCACCGGTCTGGTGGCCCAGGCCGACGCGGAGGAGGACCTCGGCTGGGCCGTCTCGGTGGACTCCACGATCGTGCGGGCCCACCAGCACGCGGCCGGGGCCCGCGAAAAGGGGCCGCGGCCGGCGAACCGGCCGACCACGCCATCGGCCGCTCCCGCGGCGGACTGACCACGAAGATCCGCCTCGCTGCCGACGGCCGCTGCCGGCCCCTCGCATTCGTTCTCACCGCCGGGCAGGCCGGCGACGCTCCCGCCTTCACCGAGGTCATGGCCCGTCTGCGCGTTCCCCGCGGCCGGGGACGCCCGCGCACCGGACCGGAGGTGGTCCTGGCCGGCAAGGCCTGCTCCTCACGCGAGATCCGCGAGCACCTGCGCAGGCGCGGTATCCGGGCAGTGATTCCCGTTCCCGCCGACCAGCGCAGCCACCGGCTGCGCCGCGGCAGCCGGGGCGGCAGGCCACCGGCCTTCGACCGCGAGTCCTGCAAGCAGCGCAACACCGTCGAGCGGTGCATCAACCGCCTCAAACACTGGCGGGGCATCGCCACCCGCTACGAGAAGACCGCCACCATCTACCTGGCAGGACTCCACATCGCCGGCATCTTCCTCTGGTCCGCCCGGTGATCCAAACGAAACTGCCTAGCCCTACGATCCGGATGCCCGCCGGGCCATCCGGGGCAACACCCGCTGGAACGGCTACCTGGTCCACGTCACCGAGACCTGCGACACCGACGCCCGCGTCAACTTGACAACGGACATCGCCACCACCAGCCCCATCCGGGACACCCAGGCCCTGCCCGGCATCCACACCCGGCCCCACACCCGCCAACTGCTGCCCGCCCAGCACCTGGTCGACGGCGGCTGCATCTCCACCGCCCTGCTGAACAACTCCGCACGCGATCACCGCGTCCAGCTCGTCGGACCGGTCAAGGCCAGGCGGAGCGTGGCAGAAGAAGGAACAGACCGGCTTCACCCGCGACGACTTCACCATCGACTTCGACCGGCGCCAGGTCACCTGCCCGAACGGCCAGACCAGTACCACCTGGCTCGAGGCCCCCGCCACGGCGCCCTGCACAGCCGCCCGGTTCGCCTCCCGTCAGTGCGACCCCTGCCCGGACCGTCCTGCCTGCACGAGGGAAAAATCCGCCCGCACCGCTGCTTCCTCCCTCGTCACCTGCACGAACTCCAGGCCGGCAACCGCACCGACCAGCAGGATCCCCGATGGAGGCGGCTCTGCGCCACCCGGTCCGGCGTCGAAGGCACCATCTGCGAACTCGTCAACGCCCACCAAGCCCGCCGCAGCCGCTACCACGGCCACCGCAAGACCCACGTCCAACACATCCTGACCGGTATCGCCATCAACCTCGAACGCCTCGCCTCACGAGCCCACCCCCACTACCCCAGAGGTCTCACAGCGTTCCAGCGCTACCTCGACTCACGAGACCTGACCTGGGAATGCTGGTGGCGGCAAGGCAAATGAACCAGGCCCTCAAGATCCCCGACAGAGTCACTCACCGGCTCCGCACGGGTTTCGGCAGTCGCCATGCCGCCCAGCCCAGGACTTGATCTAGACCTTGCTCTAGTTCATCGCGTCGTCGGCATGACATCACTGATCAGCAGCCACTCGGCTCGCCTTTCTCTGCCACCAGCACCGCCGAGGACGTCATGGCCGCCTTCGACCTTTCCGGTGCAACCGCCGTCGTAACCGGGGGCTGCTCCGGACTCGGTCTGGAAACCACCCGGGGCCTGGCGGCCGCCGGGGCCCGGGTCATCGTTCCGGCACGCCGACCCGGCCTCGCCCGCGCCGCTCTCAAGGAGGTAGATGCTTGCGACGTCATCCCCATGGACCTGGCGGACCTCGACAGCGTGCGCCCGCCGCCGTACAGATCAATGACTCCCTCAGTAAACTCGATCTCCTCATGGCCGTCGCCGGCGTCATGGCCACCCCTGAGCGGCGCTTCGGACCCGGCTGGGAAGGCCAGCTCGCCGTCAACCACTTCGGACACTTCACCCTCGCCTGCGAGCTCTACCCCCTCCTGGCCACCGCCGACGATGCGCGTCGTCGTCAACAGCTCCGCCGGGCGCACCCTGACCGACATCCGCTGGCACGACCCGCACTTTCGCACCGGCTACGACAAGTGGCTGGCCTACGGCCAGGCCAAGACCGCCAACGCCCTGTTCGCCGTGCAGCTCGACGCCCTCGGGCACATCGACGGCGTCCGGGCGTTCGCTCTCCACCCGGGCAAGATCATCACCGGCCTCCAGCGAGAGATGACTCTCCATGAGCAGATCGAACGTGGATGGGTGGACGAGCACGGCACCGTGATCGGCGCCGACTTCAAGACATCCTCCCAAGGCGCAGCCACCGGCTTGTGGGCAGCCACCTCTCCGCTCCTCGACCGCCCCTCGGCCCCCGCCGCAGCCCACGTACGACACCGGCGTGGGTGATCGAGAAGACCGAGGCCGAGGCCTGGCGACGGAAGGAGAAGTGGTCCGCGAGGCAGATCACTCAGCGCGGCCCTGCGCCTGCGCAACGGAGTCGTCGCGCGGCGCCTGGCGGCCCGGACGAAGCGCGTCGCGAGGATCGCGGAGCGGGAGGCCCCGGGCAGCATGGGGAACTACATCTCCTGGAAGATCGACAGCGTACCGTCCGGCCTCCAGGGCGTGATCGTGTGCGACCACCCCGCCACGCGGCTGGTGCTGGACTGCACCCGCCTGCACCTCATCCGGCCGGGGAGGTAGCGCGCATTGCGGTTCGAGGCCGGAAGCAGGGAGGTCTTTGCCGCCGTGGTCCGCCGCCCGGCACGAGGGCGAACAACTTCCTGGGCTGCGCTCCGGCAGGTCCGGCCGCTGAAGGCCGTCGAGTGACCTGTTCTGGGCAAGACCGGCGACACCCTGGCGGCCGTCCGCGGTCTGTGCGAGGTGTGGCCGGCTCTTCCTCTTGACTCGAACTCGAGGCCGCCCCGGTTGTGCCCTGTGCTCCGGTACGGAGGTCGTCCGGCCGACACCGTCAGTACCAAGTCGTGAGCCGTCACCGGTGTGCGTGCGCCTCGGGCCTTCGGAGAAGTTTTCCGCTTCTCCAGCGGACTCACTGCTTTCGCCCTAGTGTTGTGTGCGCTGTGTCAGCTCGCGCTGTGTCCTGGCTGTTGTCCTGTCGGAGGAACACGTTCCGATGCGCCGTTGCGCCATCTCTCCCGCCCGTAGTCGCTTGCGCTTCCTGGCAGCAGCGGTGCTGCTGGGCCTGATGGCGGTGGGATGCGGCTCCGGCACAGAGGAAGCATCGCCGAAGCCGGAGCCCGAGGCACCGCAGCAGTCCGCATCGGGCGCTCCCGGCGAAACCTCTCAGGCCGCACCCGGCTCCTGGCCTCTTGACGTCAGTCACGGGGAGCGGTTCTCCTCCGACGGGGAAGTGCTGCTGGTGACGGACGAGCTTCTGGAGAACGGCTTCACCGTCGGCGTGACTTACACTTCCTACAGCCTGGCCGACGGTGCGCAGCTCGCCGGTCCCACTGAACTCGATCCGCCCCCGCCGCGCTGCGGTACGGAGTCGGTCGTGCGCTCCGACGGCACCCACGTCGTGCTCGACACCTACACCGTGGAGACACCGGCCCAGGGCTTGGAACCAGCCTCCGAAGAGGTTTTTCTGCGTGCTGTCGACGCACACACACTGGACACGTTGTGGACCAGCCCCTACGAGGGGGGCTGGTGTCACGGAGTGGACGTTCTCGCCGGTCCCCGCTTCGCCGTCGAGAGCGGGTCGGATGGCGCGCAGCATGTCGTGCTCACCACCCCCGTCGGTGTGAACCAGTCCAGCAACGGCGTGATCGTGGATCTCGACAACGGCGAGATGACGCATCCGGACTCCGGTACCGAGCGCTTCCTGGGAGCGGCGGGAGCCTGGGTGTTGGCCGAGTTGCCCGGTGACACGCTGGGGGTCGTGGATCCGGCGACGCTGGAGGTGCACGGCCGGATCGAGAACTACTGCTGTCTGGATGCCATCGAGCGCCACCGTTATGCCGTGGCCGGTGGCCTCCTGGTCGCCCCAGGCGCTGACGAGGCCGTGATGCCTCTTGCCGCATGGTCCCTCCCGACCGCCGAGCCGGAGTGGTCCGGCACCGAGGTCGGTGCGGGTGTGGCCGCTGTCGAGCCGGAATCCGGGCTGGTGATTCGCGGTAGCGCGGCGCGCAACGAGCACGGTGACGCGCTCCTCTACCCCTCGGCGGCCTCAGCGGTGGACCCGTCCACCGGCTCTGAACTCTGGGGGCCGCTGGGCGACGAGTACTGCGGCGTGTTGAACGGTGAAGTCCTCGTCGAGGCGAACGACCAGTTGGTCGGTCTCGACCCGGCCACTGGAGAGCAACTGTGGTACGAGCCGGACCGTGACCGGTGCCCGACGGTTCTGCCTGGCCTGGTGATCCATTACGGCGGCGACGCCGTTGTCGAGCTGCCCTGAAGCAGGGTGGCAGCGCGGGCCGTATGTTAGTGTGACGCACCGGAAATTTCGGGCTTAAGACCGTGTCCTATGTGGTGAGTTGGCCGTTGCCGCGGCATGGGCAGTGGCGGGTGTGTCAATTTAACGGCTGATCTTTGTTGTTGAGTGTCAGTTGTTGGTCGGGGTGAGGCGGCCCTCGTAGGCGATCTGGAAAGCGTTCAAGGGGCCTTCCAGCGCATGTCCACCTCTTGTGAACCGACTCCACGAAAGTCAGGGCTCATCAGGGACTCCACAAAATTCAGAGCAGCTCACCCTACCGGGCACGGGTGCGCTGGACCTGCCCCCATACGAGGGAGCGCAAGGGGGTCTCGCGGTCCTGTCCGACGCAGGAGCGGGCCCAGGAGTGGATCGACGGGCTGGTGGCTGCTGCCCTGCGCGGAATCGATCCCGAAGCGCACACGCAGCCGCTGGCGGCCTACGGCAACGCCAACATGAGGCTGGCGCTGCGGGGGCTGGAGCCGAAGACCACCGACCCCTGTCTGGCGGGGTGGCCGCTGCGGGTGGTGCCGTCCCTCGGGCATCTGCCGGTAACCGGAATCAGCAATGGGGCGGTGGACCGGAGTGTCTATGGCTGGATTGCCGACGGGTACGGGCGCTCCACGGTGAAGAACAGTCTGGCTGTGCTGGTCCGTGTGATGGAGCAGGCCAGGCGGGACGGCCTGATCGAGACCAACCCCGCCTATGCCAGGGGCTGGCAGAGCGAGTACAGCAAGGCCGAGGACGAACTCGACGCCCCCGCTCCCTGGCGCTGAAGGACTGGAACGCGCTGACCGCCCTGGCCGCGGCCCTGGTGGCCCGCTCCTACGACCACTACCAGGGCTGGGGCGAGGTGGTGATCTTCGCCGCCTGCACCGCCGCCCGTATCGGCGAGGTCTCCGGCGTGCGGGTGGGGGACATCGACACCGTCAACTGGACATGGACGGTGCGGCGTCAGACCACCCCCTCCCCGGGCGGGCTGGCGGACAAGCGCACCAAGGGCAAGACCGCCCGCCGTGTCCCGCTGATCGAGGAAGTCCGGCCGATCGTCGCCGCGGATTCTCGCCGCAGGGCCAAACCCGGACGCCCGGCTGTTCACCGGCCACGGCTCCCTGACCACCACCCAGCGCTACCTCCACCCCGACCTGCGCTCGATCACCGCCGTCGGCCAGACCCTCAGCACCCACCTGCGCCCGCCGGGACCACCACTGGCACGCACCCTGCGGGCGCTGTAGGGCAGCGACAAAGCCGTGAGCGCAGCCGGTGCCGGCCGAGTTGCGGGGCGGTCTCGAGCAGGCGTTCCTACTGGTCGGTAATCCCCGAGTGTTCCCCAGTGTAGGGTGCAGTAATCGCCGGGGCGTCAGGTGATGAACCGTCAGGGGCGTGCAAAAAGGTCCGCTGACCTGGGATTTCTCCCAGGCCAGCGGACCTTCGCTCGTGTCGGGACGGCGGGATTTGAACCCACGACCCCTTGACCCCCAGTCAAGTGCGCTACCAAACTGCGCCACGTCCCGGTGTCGGTGTTGACCTGGGGGTTTGGGTGGCCCCGGGCGTGCCGACAGACAGAACCATACATCATGTGGGGGGATGATCGTTAACGTGCGGGGACGGGGTCAGCGGGGGAGCGGGGGGAGGTATTCGCGGACCGGGGTGCGGTGCCACCAGTCGCCGGTGGCGCGGCGTTCCTGGCGGGTGGTGAAGCGGTAGCGGTAGAGACGGGCGCGGACGTGGGCCGGGGGGCGGTCGGGGAAGGGGTTGGTGCGCAGCAGACGGAGGGTGGGCCGGTCGCCCGCCAGGAGGCGCTGGGCCAGGGGGCGCAGCCAGGTGCGGGCGTAGGCGGGGGAGAGGGCGGCGAACCACATCAGCCAGTCCAGGCGCAGGTGGTACGGGGCGAACTGGCGGGGCATGCGGCCGGGGTCGCCGGGTTTGCCGCGGAATTCGTACTCGCGCCAGCGGGTGTCCGGGGTGATCACCGGGTCGTCGGTGCCCTCCAGCACCACCTCGTGGCGCTGCCGGGTGACCGTGCCGAAGGCGCCGTAGGTGTTGACCAGGTGCAGGGAGTCGTAGGAGCGGTTCATCTGCTGGCGGGGGGAGAGCAGGTTGCGGACCGGGCGGTAGCTGAGGACGGCGACCAGCACGGCCAGGACGAGGGTGGCGATCGTGAACCAGGCCGGGGTGGCCGGTGCCGGGGCGGGCGGGGCGAGGAGGAAGGAGAGGTCGGCGGCGGCGAAGGCCAGGACGATGGTCAGCCAGTTCAGCCAGGCGAAATTGCCCGAGGCGATCAGCCAGAGCTGGGTGATGACGACGACGGCGGCGGCGAGGGTGGCGATGGGCTGCGGGAAGAAGAGCAGAAAGGGCACTCCGAGCTGGGTGACGTGGTTGGCGGCTGCCTCGATCCGGTGCAGCGGGGCCGGCAGACGGTGGAAGTACCAGCTCAGCGGGGAGGGCATGGGCTGTGTCTCGTGGTGGAAGTACAGGCAGGTCAGTTTCCGCCAGCAGGTGTCGCCGCGCCATTTGATCAGGCCGGCACCGAATTCCACCCGGAACAGCAGCCAGACGAACAGCAGCAGTGTGACACGGGGCGGGGAGGTCTCGTCGTTGCCCAGGAAGATCGCCAGGAAGCCGGCTTCGAGCAGGAGCGACTCCCAGCCGAAGGAGTACCAGATCTGGCCGATGTTGACGATGGAGAGGTAGAGGGCCCACAGCACGGCCCAGGCCGCCATGGCGGCGGGCAGCGGCACGAGGTCGGCCAGGCCGAGCAGCAGGGCCGCGGAGAGCGCGGCGCCGGTCCAGGCCACGGTCCCGAGGAAGCGGTCCGAGTAGTGCAAGTGGAAGAGGCTGGGGGAGCGGCGGAAGGGCACCCGGCGCAGATAGCCGGGCGCGGGGGTGAGGCCGCGCTCGCCGGCCAGTGGGCGGAACTGGAGGGCGGCGCCGAGGAAGCCCATCAGGTAGATCAGGGCGAGGCCGCGTTGCAGCAGCAGTCTGCCGAGCCAGGCGTCGGGGAGGTCGAACCACTCCATGCGGCATCTTTACCACCGGGGGCGGGGACCGGTGCGGTACCGGGCGGTGTGTCCGGGAGGGGCAGCGGCCCCGGGCCGGCCGAAGCCGGGCCGGCCGAAGCCGGGCCGGCCGTGGCGCGCCCGCCGGGCGGCGCCCGGCCCGGCGGCGGTGACCGTCAGCCGGTGGGGGTGGTGTAGGCGAGGAGGCGGGTGATGGCATCGGACGCCTTCTTGCCGGCCGCCAGGGGATCGGTGCCGGTGAGCACGGCGGTCTGGTAGGCCTTGATGGGGTTGTCGGCCTCCACCCGTCCCCAGCGCGGTGACTGCGGGGTGGCCCGGCCGTTGACCGCGCCGGCCACCATGGCGGCGGTGCCCGGGTCGTCCTGCACCGCGTCTGCGAGCGTGGTGCGGTTGGGCACCAGGCTGCGGCTGCGGGCGAGTTCGGTCTGCCACGTGTCGCCGGTGATGAGTTTGACGAAGTCGTAGGCCAGCAGCGGCTGTGCGGACTCCTCGGTGATGATCAGGTTGGAGCCTCCGGTGAAGACCGCGCCCGGCTTCCCGGCCTCCTTGCCCGGGACCGAGAAGAAGCCGATCACGTCCTCCAGCTCCGGATTGAGGTCGATGACGGTCTGCGCCGAGCCGGGGGTGGAGATGATCTGGGCCACCTCCCCGGAGGCGAAGACCTCCTCGTGGGGCGGATTGGCCTCGTCGGTGTCGACCGGGCCGTCGCCCAGTGCCTGGAGGCCGGCGTAGAAGTCCATGCCGGCGGCGGCCTCGGGGGTGTGCAGGGCGCCGGTCCACCGGCCGCCGCTCTCCACGGCCAGTTCGCCGCCCTCGTCCCAGATGAAGCCGGCCAGGACGTACCAGTTCTGCCCGGGGAGGTAGATGCCCTGCTGGCCGGGGACCTCGTCCAGGGTCCGGGTGATCTCCAGCCACTCCTCGCGGTCCGCGGGCGGCTCTTCGATGCCGGCCGCCTGGAACAGGTCCTTGCGGTAGATGACGACCCGGTTGGCGGCGTAGAAGGGGATGCCGAACTGGTGGCCGTAGACCTTGCCGGGTTCGGCCAGGCCCGGTACCCAGTAGTCGCCGTCCAGGTCGACGACCTGGTTGGTGAGGTCCTTGACGCCTCCGGTGTGCACGTACTGGGCGACCTGGGTGTTGCCGACCTCGATGACATCGGGCCCTTCGCCGGTGGTCAGCGCCTCGTTGACCTTGTCGCCGATGCCGACCCAGTCCTGGAACTCGACGCGGACCTCGACCTCCGGGTGCCGGGCCTCGAAGTCGTCGACGACCTGCCGGACGAAATCCTCCCCGGCGCTGTGGTTCATCATCCAGACCTCCAGCACGGTGGTCTCGTCCTCATCGGAGCCCAGCAGGGAGCAGCCGGTGAGCAGGGCGGTGGCGGAGACCAGGGCGGTGGCCCTGGTGATGCGGGACGGGTACGTCAAGTGAGGGTCCTTGGGAAACGGTTGAGCGAGGACGCGGTGGCGTCCCCATAAATTGGCGTAGACCTGTGCGAGGGTCAAGGCCAAATCCGGGGTGTAACACGATGGAGATGTGCAGGGGCCATCCGGTCGTGCGCGGACGGGCGGGGCCGGACGTCCTGCCCGGGGGCCGGAAAGCGGCCGGAAACTGTCCGCAATGAGGGGCATGCTGGGGACATGGCGAACACCAGCTCCCGGACCCTGCGGCTGCTGTCCCTGCTCCAGACCCATCGCTACTGGCCCGGACGGGAACTCGCCGACCGGCTCGGCGTCTCCCCGCGCACCCTGCGCCGCGATGTGGACCGGCTGCGTGCGCTCGGTTATCCGGTGAACGCCCACCGCGGGGTGGACGGCGGCTACCAGCTCGCGGCCGGCGCCGCGCTGCCCCCGCTGCTGGTGGACGACGAGGAGGCGGTCGCCCTGGCCATCGGCCTGCGGACCGCCGCCCAGGGCGGGGTGGCCGGCATCGAGGAGGCGGCGGTCCGGGCCCTGGCCAAGGTCGTCCAGGTGATGCCGCAGCGGCTGCGGCGCCGGGTGGACGCGCTGCGCCGGGTGACCGTGCCCGCGAGCTGGAACGGTGCCGGGCCCGTGGTGGACGGCGGTGTGCTCACCACGGTCGCCCAGGCCTGCCGGGACGAGGAGCGGCTGCGCTTCGGCTATCGGGCCCGCACCGGGGAGGAGAGTCTGCGGTATGTGGAGCCGCACCGGCTGGTGTCCATGGGGCAGCGCTGGTATCTGGTCGCCTACGACCTGCCGCGGCAGGACTGGCGGAGTTTCCGGCTGGACCGGGTGACCGGACCGGAGGCCACCAGGGAGCGGTTCCGGCCGCGTGAACTGCCCGCTGCCGACGCGGGGGAGTTCGTGCGCCGCAGCATCGGCGCGATCCAGGCCGAGTACACGGTGGAGATCCGGGTGCGGGCGGCGGCCGGCCCGGTGCGCGCGCAGGTCGGCCAGTGGGCGGAGGTGACCGAGGAAGGGCCCGGGGTGAGCGTGCTGCGGATGACCACGCACTCGCTGGACTGGCCGGTGCTGGCGGCCGGTTCGCTGGGCGCGGAGTTCGAGGTGCTGGGACCGCCGGAGCTGCTGGCCCGGGTGCGCGAGTGGTCGCGGCGGCTGGCCCGCGCCGCCGGGCACGGCGAGCCGGCGGACGCAGGCACGGAAACGGGCTCGGAAACGGACGCGGGCACGGAAACGGGTACGGACCCGGACCCGGACGGGCGGGCCGACGGGGTCAGGACGGGGTGAGACCCAGGTCGGCGGCGAACCCGGCCAGATCGGCGGTCACCCGGCCCGGCTCCTCCCAGTGCACGCAGTGCCCGGTGCCCTCGTAGACCACCAGCCGGGAGCCGTGCACGGCCTTGACCTGCTGCTCCTGGTCGGCACGCGGAACGAACGTGTCCCGGTCGCCCCACAGGACCATGGTCGGCACCAGGATGCCGCCCAGGGTGGCCGGCAGATCGGTCTCCAGCAGTCCCCGGAAACCCTGCTGCCACACCCCGGCCGGGGTGTGCACGGCGTCCTCGCGCAGCCGGTCCAGGAACTCCACGGCCACCGGCCGGACGGTCAGTCCGGAGACGAAGGGCTCCACCGCCTCCTGGTCCAGCGGATCGCGCAGCAGGGCGATCCGCTCGCCGAGTTCCGCGACCCCCGGCTTGCCCTCCAGGGTGGCCGGCACCCCGCAGAGCACCAGCCCGGCCACCCGGTCCGGATGGCTGCCCGCCACCATCCGGGCGGCCACCCCGCCGCTGGAGGCGCCCACCAGCACCGCCCGGCCGATGCCCGCGGCGTCCAGGAAGGACACCAGGTCGGCGGCGAAGTCCTCCGGCCGGTAGCCGTCGTCCGGGCGGCTCGCGTCGCGATGACCGCGCTGGGTGGGCGCCCAGCCGTGCAGCGTGGTGGGCAGCCGCCGCAGCACCTGCTCGAACGACGCCCATGATTCGCCGAGCCCGTGCACGAACACCACGGGGACGCCGCCGGGATAGCCGGCCTCGGCGTAGGGCAGCGTGAGCCCGTTGACGAGCCGGGCCTGTTTCATCGCGATGGTGCTCATGTCAGAACCTCCCGCAGCAAGAGTGCCGGATGCTAGTCGCTCCGGCGCGGAAAGGTCCCCCCTTCGGGCTACTCCGGGTAGGCGAGTCGCCCGATTCGTACACGCTCGGTCAGTTCCGTGGGGCGGCGGCCGGCCGGCGGCGAGGGGCCCCGGGCGGCGGCTTGCCGCGGCGGCCCCGGTCACCGGCCGGGGAACGCGTCCGGGAAGAGCGACGTGAACGCCTCGGTGGGTTCCCCGATGCCCCGGACGAGGGGTTCGTCGAAGTACCAGATGAGATAGAGCAGGAACGTGATCAGCGCGCTGAACAGCCCCGCCAGCAGCAGTTCCCGGGCGGAGCGCTGGATCTGCAGCGCGAAGACCATGCCCACCGCCACCGCGCCGCACAGCACCAGGCCGAACCAGACCAGGGTCGGCATGGTCGGCTCGGCCGACATGCCCCGGGCGGCACGGGCCTCCTCCACCGCGGCCAGCTTGTCCAGCATCCCCTGGTAGGCATAGCTTTCGGCGGTGGTCGCGGGTTCGTGACCGGTGACCGTGGTGCGGAGCCGGACCAGCAGTTCGCTGCCGCGGTCGGTGAGTTCGCCGTGGTCCGCCATGTGCGGCCATTCCCGCTCGACGGTGTGCACGACATAGTTCTCGGTCTGCTCCCGGATCCGGTCCCGGACCTCCTCGGGGAACACACCGGCACGGGCGCTGATCTCGTGCAGGGCCTGGGCCTCCCGCCGTACCCATTCGTCGGCGGCGCCGCGTTCCTCCCACACACCGGCGATGGCCAGGCCCAGCATGATGGCGTAGACCACGCCGATCATCATGGTCATGTACTCGATGACGTCCGGGGTTTCCGAGGGGTCGTCGTGGGTTCCGGCGCGACGACCGCGCAGAAGGGCCAGCAGCAGCACGACGCCGCAGGTGGCGGTGGTGATGAGGATCAGGACGAGCCAGTTCGGCACCGGGAACTCCTCAGGCAGAGCGGGTGGTTGCGCCGTTTCCGCGGCCGGCTCCGCCACCTCGTGGCCGCATCGCGGCGGCGGCCAGCACGGCGGGGGCGAGCAGCAGCAGCATGCGGCCGATCAAGGGGGTCCCGGTGTCCGGGGGTTCGCTGCCGGGGGCCGGCCGGGGCGGCACGATCAGGGACACGGCCTCGGTGGGGGAGGGGGCGGGCGCCGGGGATCCGGAGGGTGACGGCGAGGGCTCGGGGGCGGGGTCGCGGGACGGCGACGAGGAGGGGGAGGGGGACGGCGAGGGGGACGGCCCGGCCGGTGCCGGTGAGCGGGTCTCGTCCGGGGAGGGCGCGGGTGCCGGAGCGGCCGGAGCGGAGGGCTCGGGCTCGGGAGACGGCGATGGCGATGGCGAGGGCGATGGCGAGGGTGCGGGGGAGGGTGAGGCCGGAGGCGGATCGGGCTCGGGCTCCGGCTCCGGCTCCTCGGGGGAGGGCGAGGGGCAGCCCAGCCGCACCTCGGCCCGGGCGGTGCCGCCGGAAGCCACGGCGCCGGCGCTGAGGCAGTGGTCGCCGTGGCGCAGCTCCACGAAGGCGGCGGCGCCCCCGGGGCCGGTCCCGGGGCCGCCGGGCCAGGCGGTGGCCCCGGCCCGGGGCTCCGGCCCGGGCGAGGGCTGCGCGGCCTCCCCGGCACGGGCCGGGAGGGCCGGGAGGACGGTCGCGATCAGGACGGCGGAGGCCAGTGAGAGGCCCGCCCTGCGGGCACGCTGCCGGGCTGTCACGGGGGGATTGTGCGCGGCGCGGCCATGCCGCAGCACCGTGCGGCCAAGGGTTCGCCTGATCGGGTGAAGATGTGTTGAAAGGCGGTTGAAGGCAGGCCGATGGGGCGAAGGGCGGGCCGCTCAGGCGGCAGCCGGGCGGACGGGCATGTCCAGCAGGGCCCGCACGGAGGTGCGGGCCGCGCCGAGCAGCGGCCCGTCCGGACCGAGCCGGGACGCCCGCACCTCGACCGGCGTCGGCCGTCCGCCGGAGGCGACCGCGGTGCGCCGGGCCAGTTCGCGGTCGAGCGGCGGCAGCAGCCAGGGGCCCAGCCGGGCCAGCGCCCCGCCGATCACCACCCGGCCCGGGTCCAGCAGATTGACCGCGCCGGAGAGCGCGATGCCCAGTGCGGTGCCGGCCCGGCGCACCGCCCGCAGGGTGCGCTGGTCCCCGGCGGCGCACCGGGAGGCGAGATCGTCGATCCGCACCCCCGGGCCCGGCTCCAGGCCCGCCGCGCGCAGCACGGCCTCCTCACCGGCGTAGGTCTCCAGACAGCCCCGGCCGCCGCAGGTGCAGGGGCGGCCGTCCGGGCGCACCGGGACATGGCCCAGTTCGCCGGCGAAGCCGTGGGCGCCGCGCAGCAGTTGTCCGTCGATCACGACCGCGGCGCCGATGCCGATCTCGGCCGAGACATGGACGAAGCTGTCGCCGCCCGGGGCGTGCGGCACGGCCGGGCCGGTGCCGGCCGGGTCGGCCGCGGCGGTGGGCCCGGACCCCCCGGGCCCCCCGGGCCCCCCGGGCCCCCCGGACGTCGCGGCTCCCCGGACGTCCGGGGCCTGGTCCAGGGTGCTGCCCGGCAGTTCGGGACGGTCGGTCCACAGCTCGGCCAGGGCGCCCAGATTGGCCTCGTTGTCCACGGCCAGGACACCGAGCGCGGCGGGCAGCCGGGCCGCCAGGTCGGTGTCCCGCCAGCCCAGGTTGGGGGCCCGGACCACAGTGGTGCCGCCCCGGGTGACCAGGCCGGGGACGGCGACGGTCAGCCGTTCCGGACGCAGCCCCTGGTCCGCGGCCTCCCGCGCCACCTCCTCCAGCAGCGTGGTGAGCCGGCCCAGCACCGGGCCGGGCCCGCCGCTGCGGCCGTTGATGTCGCAGCGCCCGCGCGCCCGTATGGTGCCGCGCAGGTCCATGGCGCAGGCCGCGAGGTGGTCCACGCCGATCTCGGCGGCCAGGCCGCACGGGCCGCGGTCGGCGAGCTGGAGCACGGTGCCGGGGCGGCCCACCGTGCCGGACCTGCCGGGGCCCTGCTCGACCAGCAGCCCGGCCCGCATCAGCTCCTCCACCAGGGTGGACACCGCGGCCCGGGTGAGGCCGATGCGGGCGGCGGCCTCGGCGCGGGACTGCGGTCCGTGATCGGCCAGCGCATGCAGGACGCGGGCGAGATTCTGCCGGCGCATCTCGGACTGCGAGGGCGGGGCGGGCTGGGCCACTGGTGATCCTCGGGCTACTCGGGCCGGTCGGGGGACCGGCGGCTGGGCGGTGGGAACTCCTCGGGGCGCCGACCGGCTGCTGAGGTCTCCAGCAGGGTTGCCAGCAGGCTACTGGCCTGCGAAGACACCGGGGGGACCGGGCCGGGCGGCCGGGTCCGCCGGGGCGGATCCGGCCGCGGCGGCCCGCCGGCTCGGGGCGGTGGGTGGCCGGTGGTCAGGGGCGCAGCAGCGGGGCGGCATGCTCCAGGGTGGCGGCCAGGCGCTCCAGCGCGGCCTCGTCGCGCTCCACCGGTTCGTAGGACGGTCCCTCGGCGGTGTTCCAGCCCCGGGCGACCTCGGCCGGGTCCTGGCCGAGCAGCAGACCGGCCGCCTGGGCGGCGGCGCCCAGCGCCACCAGTTCCTGGGCGGCCGGGATGCGCACCGCCCGCCCGGACAGCCGGCGTACGGTCTCCCGCCAGGCGGTGCCCTTGGCGCCGCCGCCGATCAGCAGGATCGGCTCATCGCTGTCCGCCTCCTCGCCCAGCACCAGGTCCAGCGCCTGGAGCAGGGCGAAGACCGCGCCGTCGTAGGCGGCCTGGAGGACCTGGCCGCCGGTGGTGTCGCCGCGCAGGCCGTGCACCAGCCCGGTGGCGTAGGGCAGGTCCGGGGTCCGCTCGCCGTCCAGGAAGGGCAGCACCACGGCGCTTCCGCCGGGCTCCACCTGTTCCCGCTCCCGGCCCAGCAGCGCGGCGAGCCGGTCCACGGCCTGGGTGCAGTTCAGGGTGCAGGCCAGTGGCAGCCAGCCGTGCCGGGCGTCGGCGAAGCCGGCCACGATGCCGGAGGGGTCGGCCGGGCGGCGGCCGGTGACCGCGTACACCGTGCCGGAGGTGCCCAGGCTCATGGCGGGCTGTCCGGCGGTCAGGCCCAGGCCCAGCGCGCCCGCCATGTTGTCGCCGGTGCCGGCCGCCACCGGGATGCCCTCCGGCAGCGGCCCGCCGGCCCGCACCGTGCCGGCCTGCTCGCCCGCGCCGACCACCCGGGGCAGCAGCTCGGGGTCCAGCCCGGCCAGCTCCAGGATTTCCCGGTCGTAGCTCTCGGTGGCCGAGGACCACCAGCCGGTGCCGGAGACGTCGCCGCGGTCGGTGGTGCCCTCGCCGGTGCCGTGGCCGGCCAGGCGTCCGGTGAGGTAGTCGTGGGGCAGCCGCACGGCCCGCACCGCCGCGGCCCGCTCCGGCTCGTTCTCCCGCAGCCAGGCCCACTTGGTCACGGTGAAGGAGGCGGCCGGCACGCTGCCGGTGCGCTCGGCCCAGCCCGCCGGGCCGCCCAGCTCCCGGAGCAGCCGGTCGCGCTGCGGGGCGGAGCGGGTGTCGTTCCAGAGCAGGGCGTTGCGCACGGGACGGCCGCCGGCGTCCAGCGCCACCAGGCCGTGCTGCTGGCCGGCGACCGAGACGGCGGCGGCCTGCCGGACGGCCGGGCCGCATTCGGCGACCGCCCGGCACAGGGCGTCCCACCACTGCTCGGGGTCGCTGTCCCCCTCGGCGGTCACCACATGGGGGGCCTGGCCGCGGGCCACCACCGTGCCGGTGGCGCTGTCGACGACCAGGGCCTTGGTGGACTGCGTGGAGCTGTCCACGCCGATGACCAGGGGGCCTTCCGGGGCGGCGGTCATAGCGGTGTCCTCTCTGCTGCGGCTGGTGCGGGCGGCTCGTGCCGCTGTGCGGGGTGCCCCGGCGGAGCCGGCGGGCCGGCCGGGGGGGGGCCGGGCCCACATCATTCCGCGCCGGGTCTTCCGTACCGGGCCCTGGCATACTAATTTGTCAACGGCGATGACGAAATAGTCGGGCACAACCAAAGGAGCCGCCATGTCGTACCAGCCATCCCCCGCGGACAAATTCACCTTCGGCCTGTGGACCGTCGGCTGGCAGGGCCGCGACCCGTTCGGCGACGCCACCCGCGGCGCCCTCGACCCGGTGGAGTCGGTGCACCGCCTCGCCGAGCTCGGCGCGTACGGTGTCACCTTCCACGACGACGACCTGATCCCCTTCGGTTCGGCGCCCGCCGAGCGCGAGGCGCACATCAAGCGCTTCCGCGAGGCCCTGGAGGCCACCGGGCTCAAGGTGCCCATGGCCACCACCAACCTGTTCACCCACCCCGTCTTCAAGGACGGCGCCTTCACCGCCAACGACCGCGACGTGCGCCGCTACGCGCTGCGCAAGACCATGCGCAACATCGACCTGGCGGCCGAGCTCGGCGCCGAGGTCTATGTGGCCTGGGGCGGCCGGGAGGGCGCCGAGTCCGGCGCGGCCAAGGACGTGCGGGCCGCCCTGGACCGCTTCAAGGAGGCCTTCGACCTGCTCGCCTCCTACGTCCTGGAGCGCGGCTACAACCTGCGGTTCGCCCTGGAGCCCAAGCCCAACGAGCCCCGCGGCGACATCCTGCTGCCCACCGTCGGGCACGCCCTGGCCTTCATCGAGAAGCTGGAGCACCCGGAGCTGTTCGGCGTCAACCCGGAGGTCGGCCACGAGCAGATGGCCGGGCTGAACTTCCCGCACGGCATCGCCCAGGCGCTGTGGGCGGACAAGCTGTTCCACATCGACCTGAACGGGCAGTCCGGCATCAAGTACGACCAGGACCTCCGGTTCGGCGCGGGTGATCTGCGTTCCGCCTTCTGGCTGGTGGACCTGCTGGAGTCGGCCGGGTACGGCGGCCCGCGGCACTTCGACTTCAAGCCGCCGCGCACCGAGGACTTCTCCGGCGTGTGGGCCTCGGCGGCCGGCTGCATGCGCAACTATCTGATCCTCAAGGAGCGGGCCGCCGCCTTCCGCGCCGACCCGGAGGTGCAGGAGGCGCTGCGCGCCGCCCGGCTGGACGAGCTCGCCGCCCCCACCCTGAACGAGGGCGAGAGCGCCGCGGACCTGCTGGCCGACCGCTCCGCGTTCGAGGACTTCGACGTGGACGCGGCTGCCGCCCGGGGCATGGCCTTCGAGAAGCTGGACCAGCTCGCCATGGACCACCTGCTGGGCGCCCGCGGCTGAGACGGGGTGCGCCCCGGCCGCGGTCCACCCGGCCGGGGCGCCCGCCCCCTGCCGCCGCCGCGGCGGCAGGGCTCAGCGGCCCAGGGTCAGGCCGTCCTCGGCGGCGCCGCGGCCGAGCACGGCCCGGCCGATCCGGTCCAGGGTGGCGGAGCGGCCGGCGTCGTCCGGGTCGGCGGCAAGCGCCTCGGGCAGCGACACCACCCGGATCGGGTCGTTGTCCACCACGAACGGGATGTATTCGGCGCGTTCCACCGTCCAGCGCCCGTCCTCCCCGGCGGGCGGGGCGAAGGTGAAGCGGGCGGCCGAGCCCAGCTGGCCGCGCGGGTCGCTCATCACCCCGGCGAGCTGGTCGCCCATGCCGTACACCACCCAGGTTCCGTTGACCTTCTCGTATGCCTGGGGCACATGGGCGTGGGTGCCGATGATCAGGTCGATGTCCGGCCGGCCGCCGGAGGCGGAGGCGGTGAGCTCCCGGGCCAGGGAGAGCTGGAGGCTGTCCGGCTCCTCCTGCCATTCGGTGCCCCAGTGCATGCTGACCACGACGACATCGGCACCGGCCGCGCGGGCGGCCCGGGCGTCGGCGACGATCCGCTCCGGATCGATGAGATTGACCAGCCAGGGCTGGTCCTCGGGCACCGGGATGCCATTGGTGCCGTAGGCGTAGGCGAGCTGGGCCACCCGGGCGTCCCCGGCGGTGAGCAGCACGGGGGTGTCGCGTTCCGTGGCGGAGCGGGCCGAGCCGGCGTGCGCCAGGCCGGCCCGGTCCATGGCGTCCAGGGTGCGGATCACGCCCTCGGCGCCCGCGTCCAGGGTGTGATTGGAGGCGGTGGAGCAACTGTCGTAGCCGGTCTCCCGGACCGCTTCGGCGAGCTGCGGCGGGGTCCGGAACGCGGGGTATCCGGTGAACGGGCCGCCCTCCGGGCCGTAGACGGTCTCCATGTGGCAGATCGCCAGATCGGCCCCGGCGACGGTGTCCCGGGCCCCGGCCAGCATGGGGCCGAAGTCGTGTCCGGAACCGCCCGCGTCGGCCCGGGCCTGGCGGATGACCGAGTCGTGGATCAGCAGGTCACCGGTGGCGACCAGGGTGAAGCCGCGGGGGGTGTCGGCGGCGGCCCCGGTGGACTGGGGGCCGGCCGGCCCGGGCTCCGGCGTGCGGGGGCTCCCGCCCCCGCAGGCCGCGGTCAGGGCCGCGGTGGCGATCAGGGCGGCGGTCAGGGCCGCGGCACGCCGGGTGCGGTGCAGGAGGAGGGGCGGGCGCTGGTGCAGGGGCAAGGGTTCCTCCGCGGGACCATCCACAGGGTCTCCACCACAGGGCAGAGACTGATGAGCAGATAGTCGTACTTATTGCCGCGAGGGGAACGGACCCTGCCCCGCACCGGACCGTTTCACCCCGATGGCCCACCACGGGGCGTCAACGCCCTGACCGCGGCCGGACGGCGCCAGGACCGCGGCCGGTCAGACGGCGGCGGCGGGCCCCGGGGTGTCCGGCCCCGGGGCCCGCCGCCCGCCCGGCGCGGGCCGGCCCGCGCCGCCGCTCAGTCCTCGCCGCCCTCGCCGCGGTTGCCCCTGCGGCGGAACCAGTTGCGCAGCCCGCGGCGGCGCTTCTTCGGCTTCCTGCCCTGCTGCGCCTTGCGTCCGGCCTGGCCGCCGTGCACCCAGCCGGCCGGCGGGGAATCCGCGCGCCAGGGCTGGGGGGCGGGCGCCTCCCGCTTCCACCGCTCGCTGAGCATCCGGGTGCGCGCGGTCGGTTCACTCACCTCGGCGCCCCGCACGAAGTTCTCGTCCAGCACCAGGTCGTCCCACTCGTCCCGGTGGGGACCGTCCTGGCCCCGGGGTTCGTTCCCCATGGCTGCCTCCCGTCGACCTCGGTGCCGCTCCACGCCTTTCTCGGATCTCTCGAATCGAGTGGTCGGGGAACGCCTCGCCATGCCGCCCTCAACTGTTCGAACGGCAGGGGCGCGGTGCCGGTTCCGGCCGACCGGACGCGGTCCCGGCGCATGTCCCGCAACACCCGCACGCTGCCGTGTCCCTGCCACGGTAACCGAACGGCCGCCGTGACCTTAAGGCCCGGGAGATCACACCGCGGTCACCGCCCGGCCGCGGCCGGGCGGCCCGGCCCCGGGGCTCAGCCGGCGGGGGAGAGCAGATACACCGCCCCGGCCTCGGTCGGGAAACCGGTGACCCCCGGCTCCGGCCGCTCCGCCGGCACCGCCGCCCCGTCCCGGGTGACGGACAGTCCGGGGGCCCCGGCGTACCGCACCCGGGCGGGACGGCCCAGCCGGGAGACGATCCGGGCCTCGGTCAGCCGGCCCCCGGCCCAGCCCAGCGTGACCTCGAAGCCGTCCCGGGCGAGCAGCCCGCGCGCCCGCCCGGTGGGCAGCGCGCCGGGCAGCGCGGGAAGCAGTTCCAGCTCCCCGGCATGGCTCTGCACCAGCCACTCGGTGATGCCGGCCACCGCCCCGAAGTTGCCGTCGATCTGGAACGGCGGATGCAGGTCGAAGAGATTGGGGGCGGTGCGGCGGGGTGTGAGCTGGTCGGTGAGCAGCTTGAACGACCGGTCGCCGGCGCCCAGCCGCGCCCAGAAGTTGATCTTCCAGGCCAGTGACCAGCCGGTGCCCGCGTCACCGCGCCGCTCCAGGGTGACCCGGGCGGCGTCGCGCAGTTCCGGCGTGGCCCGGGTGATCTGGGCGCCCGGGTGCAGACCGTAGAGATGGGAGATGTGCCGGTGGTCCTGTTCCGGGGCCCCGGCGTCCCAGTCCTCCCGCCACTCCTGGAGCCGGCCCCCGGCGCCGATCCGCATCGGGGCCAGCCGCGCCCGGGCGGCGCGCACCCGCTCGGCCAGCTCCGGCTGCTCGCCGAGGATTTCGCAGCCCTCGGCGACCGCGTCGAAGAGATCGCGCAGAATCTGGTTGTCCATGGCCGGGCCGGCGCACAGCGATCCGCCGGGGCCCTCGTGGTGGGCGTTCTCCGGGGAGACCGAGGGGCAGGTCACCAGCTCGCCGGTGGCCGGGTCGGTGACCAGGCTGTCCAGGAAGAACCTGGCGGCCCCGGCCAGCACCGGGAAGCGGCGGCGCAGCGCGGCCGGATCGCCGGTGAAGCGGTAGTGCTCCCAGATGGCCAGGGAGAGCCAGGCCCCTCCGGTCGGCCACATGCCCCAGAAGGCGCCGTCCGCCGGTGCGGTGCCGCGCCAGGCGTCGACGTTGTGGTGTGCCACCCAGCCGCCGGCCCCGTACATCTCCCGGGCGGTGCGCGCCCCCGCCTCGGCGATCTCCTCCAGGAGGGTGAACAGCGGTTCCCAGCACTCCAGCAGATTGGCCGGGGCGGCCGGCCAGTAGTTCATCTCGGTGTTGATGTTGATGGTGTACTTGCATCCCCAGGGCGGGTCGGTGAGGTTGTTCCACAGCCCTTGCAGGTTGGCCGGCTGGGTGCCCGGCCGGGAACACGCCATCAGCAGATAGCGGCCGTAGGCGAAGTACAGGGCGACCAGCGCCGGGTCGGCGGAGCCGTCCGCGAAGGCGGCCACCCGCCGGCCGGTGGGCAGCCCGGCCGCCTCGGTGGCCGGAAGCTCCAGCGCGGCGCGGCGGAACAGCGCCCGGTGGTCCTCGGTATGGCGCCGCCTCAGCTCCGCATAGGGCCGTCCGGCGGCGGCCAGCAGATCGCCGAGGCAGGCGTCCAGCGGGTCGCCGCCGGGCTGCCGGTTCCAGGAGCGGTGGTCGGTGCGGATCGCGACCAGCAGGGTGACGGCGTCCGCGCCGGTCACCCGCAGCAGACCGTCGGGGGAGGCGGTGGCGGTGCCGCCCTCGGTGACCGCCTGTACCACCGCGCGGAACCGGACGGCGCCCGGCACCCCGTCCCAGTCGCCGCCCCGGCCGTGCAGCGAGACGGCGGCCGGACCGGGGGCGGAGGAGCCCTCGGCGAGCGGGCCGGCCAGCCGCGCGGTGCAGTCCACCGCGCCCGGCCGGTCGGCGGTCAGCCGTACCACCAGCACCTGGTCGGGCACGCTGGCGAAGGTCTCCCGGCGGTGGCGCACCCCGCCCCGCAGATGGCTCACGGTGTGCACACCGGAGTCCAGGTCCAGCTCCCGGCGGTACTCGGTGACCCGGTCCGGGCCGGCGTCCGGGAAGTCCAGCAGCAGGCTGCCCACCGTCTGGTACGGGGGCTGCCGCACTGGGACACCCATCAGGTCCCGGTCGATGAGCCGCTGTGCCGCGTCCCACTCCCCGGCCAGCACCAGCCGGCGCGCCTCGGCCAGGGAGCCGGCCGCCCGCGGATTGACGAAGTCGTGGGGGCCGCCCGCCCACAGGGTGTCCTCGTTGAGCTGGAGCTCCTCGGTGGCGGTGCCGCCGTGCACCATCGCGCCCAGCCGGCCGTTGCCCACCGGCAGGGCCGCCAGCCATTCGGCGGCGGGCTCGGGATACCAGAGCACCGGGCGCGCTGCGGACGGGGCGGGCCCGGCCGCGGACGCGGACGGAGCCGATGCGGACGGAGCCATGGCGGGCGGCCTCCCGGCGGCGGTGTGCGGAAGCGGGGAACGGCGAACGGGAACAGGAACGGGAACGGGAACAGCAGGCAGTCTGTTCGTAAGCGTTGACTTGCGTGTGTTTGCGTGGGGAATCCTGCCATGGCACCCGGCTTCCGCTCCAGAGGGCCGCAGGCAAGCACACCGGCCGGGGGCGGTGCGACCGCCCCCGGCCGGCCACGGCGGGTGCCCGTCCGACGGGCGCGCTCAGGGTACGGCGGGCCGCAGGTCGAGGTCCGCCCACACGGTGTGTCCCCGACCGGACTCCGACCGCCGTACCCCCCAGCCGATGGAGAGCGCCACCACCAGCAGCAGGCCCCGCCCGCTCTCCTCCTCCTCGCCGGCCGGTGCGGGCGGGCCCTGCGGGCCCGGCCCCTCACTGGACACCGCGACCCGCAGCACGTCGTCGTCGCGCCGCAGTTCGCAGCGCACCCACTCGCTGCAGGTGTGCCGCAGCGCGTTGGTGACCAGCTCCGACATCACCAACTGGGCGTTGTCGCAGACGACTCCGGGTGCACACCAGGCCGTGAGCTGCTCGACCGTACGGCGGCGTGCCTCGGCCGCCGAGGTCTGCACGGCGGCCAGCCGGAAGCTCAACAGCCCACCGGGGGCCATGGGTTCGGCGGGACGTTCCACGGGGCGCGCGTCGGAGGAGGTAGGCACGGTCATACTGTGGAGTGCGTTACTGACATCCGGCAAGAGGCAATCTGTATTTTGCAGAATCGTCGCTGACAATCTGTTGGCTCAGCCTCCGTCGCATGGCAAACTGCTCAGCGGTACGGAGAGTTGAGGAAGTGGCGGCATGGCTGGTGGTCAGGGGGTCGGCGCCCCGACGGTGCTGCGGGTGGTGCTCGGCAGGCGTCTGCGGGACCTGCGGGAGCAGGCGGGCCTCTCCTACGAGGAGGCGGCCCGGGCGCTGGATGTCACCCACGCCACCATCCGCCGCATGGAGAAGGCCCAGGTCGGACTGAAGGGCCCCTATGTCGAGAAGCTGCTGCGGATCTACGGCATCACCGAGCAGCAGGAGCTGGACGCCTTCCTCGGACTCGCCCGTGAGGCCAACCGGCCGGGCTGGTGGCACCGTTACCGGGACGTGCTCCCGGAGTGGTTCAGCGCCTTCGTCAGCCTGGAGGCCGAGGCCAGCCAGATCCGGGCCTATGAACCCCACTACATACCCGGACTGCTCCAGACCGAGGCGTATGCCGCGGCCGTGCTGCGCGCCGGTCAGCCGCATGCTCCGCGCGAGGAGATCGACCGGTTGGTCGCCCTGCGGCTGGCCCGGCAGGAGCTGCTGGAGCGCAAGGAACCCCCGCTGCTGTGGGTGGTGATGGACGAGACGGTGCTGCGCCGCGGCATCGGCCGGCCCAACGTCATGCGCGCCCAGGTGACCCGGCTCATCGAGGTCAGCCAGTCCCCCCAGGTCCGGCTCCAGATCATGCCCTTCGCCGCGGGGCTGCATCCCGCGATGTACGGGCCGTTCCACCTCTTCCGGTTTCCCGTTCCCGAGCTCTCCGACGTGGCATGCGCGGAGAACCTGGTGGGCGCCGCGTACTTCGACCAGCGCGACGACGTGTCGGGGTTCCGGGAGGCACTGGACCGGATGTGCGCGCAAGCCGCGCCGGTGCACCGCACTGAGGCCATCCTCAGTGCTCTTCGCAAGGAGATCTGAACGATGGATCGCATATACAACGGCATGCCCGCCCGCCACCTCGGTACCGAGGGGTGGCACAAGCCATGGAGCGGGGGCAACGGCGGGAGCTGTGTGGAAGCGATGCGACTGGCCGACGGACGGATCGCCTTCCGGCAGTCCGACGACCCCGACGGGCCGGCGCTGATCTACACCCACCACGAGATCGCCCGCTTCATCGCGGGCGTGAAGTCCGGCGACGCCGACTTCCTCCTGGTGTGAACGGAGCGGCGAGCCGGCCGCCGGCACCCCGCGGCCGGCCGCCCGCCACCCGGTACCTCCCCGGCACCCACCGAATTCCTACAGACGGAGCAGCCTCGTGACCGACCAGGGTTTCAGCCCCGACCAGATCGACACCACCCGGCCCCACCCGGCCCGGATGTACGACTACTACCTGGGCGGCCAGGACAACTACGAGGCCGACCGCATCGCCGGGGACCGGCTGCTGGCGCTCACCCCCGATGTGCGGATCAGCGCCCGGGCCAACCGCGACTTCCTGGGCCGGGCCGTGCGCCATGTGACCGGGGAGGGCATCCGGCAGATCATCGACATCGGCACCGGCATCCCCACCTCGCCCAACACCCACGAGGTGGCCCACGCGGTGAACCCGGACGTGCGGGTGGCCTATGTCGACAACGACCCCATCGTGGGCGTCTACGCCGACGCCAAGCTGCTCAACACCGCCAACACCGGCTTCTTCCTGGCCGATCTGCGGGACCCCAAGGCCATCCTGGAGCACCCGACGCTGGGGCGGTTCATCGACTTCTCCGAGCCGGTGGCGCTGATGCTGGTGTCGGTGCTGCACTTCCTCACCGACGAGGAGGACCCGGCCGGCATCCTGCGCGCCTTCGGCGGAGTGCTGCCGTCCGGCAGCCGGCTGGTGCTCAGCCACGCCACCGGCGACTTCCACCCGCCGGAGGTGAGCAAGGCGGGGGAGGAGATCTACAAGAAGGCCACCGCGCAGCTCAGCCTCCGTCCGCATGCCGCGGTGCTGGCCTACTTCGACGGCTTCGAGCTGGAGGAGCCCGGCCTGGTGCAGACCCCGCTGTGGCGGCCGGAGGGGCCGGTGGGCCAGGAGCTCAAGGGGGTCGCCTCCTACGCCGGGGTGGGCGTCAAGCGCTGACCCGCGGAACCGACCACGGGGCCCGTCCGGCAGCCGATCGCGCTGCGGCGCCGGACGGGCCGGTCCCGGGGGAGGGCGCGGGAGCCGGAGTGCGGCCCTCCGGCTCCCCCCTCCCCCTTCTCTCCCCCTCTGCCTGCTGCCTTCCTGCCCTTCCTCCCCCTCTTGCTTCGCTTCCTTCTTCTCTTCCGCTCCTTTTCGCCTCGCCTTCGCCCTCCTGCGGTGGCCGGCTTCGCCGTCTGTCCGTTCGAATGCAGCGTGCCGGTGCGTCACTTCTGACGGTCTGTGTCGTTCGTACTGGTGAAAGTTCCAGTTTGTTGACATGAACGCGACTGATGTGTGTTACGCACGGGTAACACCACGGCATCACCTTCCACTTCAGCCAGCCAGGAGGCTCAATGAGGCTGCGCCGCTTCACCAGGGCCGCTGCCACCGCAGCACTCGCCCTCGGCATCACCCTGGGCGGGACCCTGACCGCTTCGGCACAGACTGCCGGAACTCTGGCCGCGGAACACTATGTGGCCCTCGGCGATTCCTACTCCTCGGGTGCCGGAGCGGGGAGTTACGACCCGGCCAGCGGTGACTGCCGCCGCAGCACCCGCGCCTATCCCGAGCTCTGGGCGGCGGCCCACTCCCCGGACTCGTTCTCCTTCACCGCCTGCTCAGGAGCACGCACCACCGATGTGATCAATGGTCAGCTCGGGCCGCTGGACGAGCAGACCACCCTGGTCACCATCAGCATCGGCGGCAACGACGCGGGCTTCGCCGACACCATGACCACCTGCGTCCTCCAGGGCACCAGCGCCTGTCTGGCCCGGGTGGCGCAGGCCAACGAGTACATCGACTCCACCCTGCCGGGACGGCTGGACGCGGTCTACAAGGCCATCCGCAGTCAGGCCCCCCACGCGCATGTGGTGGTGCTGGGCTACCCGCGCATGTACCAGCTCAACGGAAGCTGCTGGTTCGGACTGAGCGAGCAGTCCCGCGCGGCCATCAACAGCGCCTCGGACAACCTCAGCGAGGAGACCGCCAAACGTGCCGCCGACCACGGCTTCACCTACGGCGATGTGCGGCCCGCCTTCTCCGGGCACGAGATCTGCTCCGGGGACTCCTGGCTGCACAGCGTCACCTGGCCGGTCAACGACTCCTACCACCCCACGGCGGAGGGCCAGTCCCGGGGCTATTATCCGGTTCTGAACGGTCTGGCCTGACCCGAGGACGCCGGCGGGTCCGGCGGATCCCGCCGGCCCCGGTGCGCCACGCGCCGGGTCCGGCGGGATCCGCCCGTTCCGGCAGGCAACCCGGAGCGGGTGAACGACGTCTTCAGCACCAGACACCTCCCCGTGGAACCGGCCCGGACCGACCGGAGAAGCGGTGACCGGAAGGGAGCCCGAGATGTCCACAGCCGGGAAGATCGCCGTCGGCGGTGTGGCCGCCGGCCTGCTGCTGCTCATCGTCACCAAGAGTCTGCTGCTCACGCTGCTGGTGATGGTCGGGGTGCCGGCCGTCGCCTATCTGGCGCTCGATCCCTCCCAGCGCCGCAGGCTGCGCCGCGTCACCCGCAAGCAGCTCAACCGCTAGGCCGGGACCGGCGCCGCGCCCGCCGGGGCCCGCGGCGGCCGGCCGCCGTCCGGTGCCGTCCCGGTGCCGTCCCGATGCCGTCAGGAGGGCGGCTCGGGGCGCACGGCCAGGGCGTCCAAACGTTTCAGCAGACCGGGCAGTTCCGGCCCGCGGCCCACCGGGAAGACCTCCCCAGGCTCGTCGTCCAGCAGCACGAAGGCGATGTCGTCGGTGTGCGCCACCACGCTCCAGCCCGGGCCGTCCACGCGCAGCGTGCGCACGTCCCGGCCGGCGAACGCCGAGCGCACCCGTCCGGCCGGCGGCGGGTCGTCCAGATAGCCGTGCAACTGGCGCAGCACCTCCCGCACGCCCTCGTGCGCCGGCGCGCCCGGCTGCGCGAAGTCCTCCTGGTCCACCTGGCCCCGCCACTGACTCCAGTGCAGGGCGATCTCGTCCGCACCCATCCGGCGCTGGGCCGGTCCCCAGGCTTCCGCGTCCGGCGGGGCCAGCGGGGCGAACGGCTCCTCGTCCGGCAGCGGCTCCGGGTCGTGCGGGGCGGGCAGGCCGCGGACCGCGACTCCCACCGGCACCGGCCAGCCCGGCAGCACCGCGGCGATGGTGCGCTCATGGGGCGACAGGTCGTAGGGCATGCCGCAGTCCCAGGCCGCGATGGCGCAGGCGGTGAGCGCCACGTCCTCGGTGGCCACCGTCCAGCGGGCGCCGTGTCCGTCCTGGCCGAACAGCAGGCCGTATCCGTCCTCGAAGGGCTCCAGGCCGAGCGCCTCGCAGGCGTCGGGGAAGTCGTCGCCCAGCACCGCGGGGAAGGCCGCGGGGGTGAGCAGCGCCGCGGTGAGGACGTAGAGCTGATCCTCGCCCGCGCCGTCCGGTTCGGTCCTGTCCACCGGGCCTCCCTCGCTCCTTGGTGGCCGCACATTAGCCACCCGGCATCGCCCAGTCGAGGGCGTCGGGGCGTGACACAAGACCTTCGGGCGGGTCCGCGCGGCCCCGGTGCCACCTGGGAACACGCCGTTCCCCGGACGGTCGTCCGGAGCGGCCGGGCCTGCGGTCGCGGTCCGCGAGCGGACGGAACCGGTCGGTGATCGACTTGCCGCGGGCATGCCCTGACAGGTGACCGGACATCTGCGGGCACCTTCCGTCACCCGCGGCAACGGAGTCCTGTCTCGCCGTAGCGTCCCGGGAATATGACAGACGTCCATCCTGCACATCGCGGACCTGCCGGGGCGCTGGCCCCGGGCGTCCGGCCGTCCGTTCCCCGCCCCGCCGCCGCGCCGTGGCGCGGGACCACCCGGGCCGGGGGCCGGGCATGAAGGTTTCCTCACTGTGGCCACGGCCGCTGACGGTGCGGCTGAGGATCACCGGCCTGGTCCTGGTGCCGCTCGCCGGGCTGCTCGCCCTGTGGGCCTATGCCGCGCTCGGCGCCGCCGAGCAGTTCGGCGACGCCCGGCGGGAGCAGACCGCCGAGGCCGGTGTGCGGGTCCCGGTGACCGCCGTGGTGGACGCCCTCCAGGCCGAGCGGCGCGCGGTCGCCGCCTATCTCGCCGAGCCCGGTGAGCGGCACAGCAGGGCCTTCGGCGAGGCCGCGGCGGCCAGCCGCGCCGCGGCCGGCCGGCTGCTGCGGCCGGACGGCCGGACGGTGGCCGACACCGGGGACCTGCCCGGCCCGGCCGTCTCCCGGATGCAGGGCCTGACCGCCGCCCTGGACAATCTGGCGGTGCTGCGCGACCGCATCGCCGGCGGTGACCCGTCCTGGCCCGCCGCCTACCGCGGCTACACCTCGGTCATCGAGACGGCGCTGCGCACCGAGAGTGCGCTGGACGGCGGCCCCCGGCTCCGGCTGGCCGTGGAGGTGGCCTGGGCCGCGGAGTTCCTGGCCCGGCAGGACGCCCTGCTCACGGCTGCCGCCGCGGCCGGGGAGTTCGCCCCGCAGCAGCAGGACCAGTTCGCCGCCGCCGCAGCCGCCCGGCAGGGGCTGCAGCTCACCGCGACCGCCGATCTCACCGGAGCGTCCCGGACCGCCTGGCGCGAACTCGGCGACGGCGCACCGGCCGCCCTGGCCGGTGTGGAGCGCCGGGTCGCCGAGTCCGGGGTGGCGGACGCCCGGACCGCCGCCGCCGGGACCGCCGGGAACAATGCCCGGATCGGGCACCGGGCGGCCTCCGGAGAGGTCACCCAGGAGGAGTGGGAGGCCGCCGCCGCGCCGGTCCGGCAGGGCCTGGCCGAGGTGGAGCAGGCGCTGCGCGACTCGGCCCGTGCCGCCGGCCCCGCCGGGCCGCTGGCCGCGCTCACCGGCCCGGCGGGTGCCGCCGCCGTCCTCGGCCTCGTCCTGGTCGTCGTCTCCCTGGTGCTCACCGTGCGGGCCGGCCGTTCGCTGGTGCGCGATCTGGCCGGGCTGCGCGCGGCGGCCCTGGACATCGCCCGCCGGAAACTGCCCGGCGCCATGCGCGCCCTGCGCTCCGGCCGTGCCGTGGACGTCGCCTCGGTGGCGCCCCGGGTGCCGCCGTCCCCGGACGAGATCGGCCAGGTGCACGAGGCGCTGGCCGCCCTGCACCGGGCCGCGCTGCGCGCCGGCGCCGAGCGCGCGGAACTGGCCGGCGGCATCGCCCGCGCCTATGTCAGCCTGGCCCGGCGCAGCCAGGCCCTGGTGAACCGGCAGCTCGCACTGATCGACGAGATGGAGCGGCACACCGAGGACCCGGCCGCGCTGGAGGAGCTGTTCCGGCTGGACCATCTGACCACCCGGATGCGCCGCCAGGCCGAATCGCTGATCGTGCTCTCCGGCGCCGCCTCCGGGCGGAGCTGGCGCCGGCCGGTGGCGATGACCAGCGTGGTGCAGGCGGCGGTCGGCGAGATCGAGGACTACCGCCGGGTGGCGGTGCCGGTGCTGCCCGGCGCCGCGCTGGCCGGACATGCCGTGGCGGATCTCACACATCTGCTCGCCGAACTGCTGGAGAACGCCACCCGTTTCTCGCCCCCGCACACCTGGGTGCGGGTGTCCGGGGAACGCACCGGCTCGGACGCCTTCGGCTACCTGCTGCGCATCGAGGACTGCGGCCTCGGTCTGTCCCTGGAGGAGCTGGCGTCGGCCAATCGCAGAATCCGCCGCCCGGACTGTCTGGACCTGCTGGAAACCGACCGGCTTGGCCTGTTCGTGGTGGGCCGGCTGGCCGCCCGGCACGGAGTGCGCGTCGAACTGCGTCCGGCCGCGGGCGGCGGGGTGGCCGCGGTGGTGCTGCTGCCCGCCGGTCTGGTGGCCGCCCCGGCGGAGTCCGGCCGGGTGCGAAGCGGTACCGTGCCTTCCGCATGATGATGCGCTCCGGTGGTTGCTCAGCGACGCGCTGTGGGGAAGGCTGAGATCGCAGTCATCTACGAGAACGGGGAACAGGATGGCACGGAGCACCAGACTCGACTGGCTGCTGGACGACCTCACGCAGCGGATGCCGCAGGTGCGCCATGTGCTGTTGCTGTCCAGCGACGGTCTGGTCACCTCGGCCAGCCGCCAGCTCGACGGGGGGAACTCCGAACGGCTGGCCGCGGTCGCCTCAGGGCTGCACAGCCTGGCCGGCGGGGTCGGCCAGCACTTCCAGTGCGGCGGTGTCCGCCAGACCATGGTCGAGTTCGACGACGGACTGCTGCTGGTGACGGCGGCCGGGGACGGCAGCTGTCTGTGCGTGCTGGCCGGTGCCGAGGCCGACATAGGCCAGGTCGGCTACGAGATGGCGCTCCTGGTCAGCAAGGTCGGCGAGCACATGGGGGTATCCGCCCGCGAGGCGCTCTGATCCCCGCCGCCGGGGGAGATCCGCACGCCCGGAAGGCCCGGATGGTCCGGGCACGCCCCGGAGGTCCGGAACGCCCCGGTTGCCCGGATACTCCGGGTGGTCCGGGCCGTTCCGGCCACTCAGCTCACCGCGGTCACCGAGGTCACTGAGGCCGCCGAGGTCACTCGGGCCACTGCGGCCGGGCCGGCCGTTCAGACCGGCCCGACGTCCGTGATCCGGAGCACCGCCCTGCCCTCCGCGTCCGAGGCGGTCAGATCCACCTCGCCGGCGATGCCCCAGTCGTGGTCCCCGCGGGGATCGGCGAAGGTCTGCCGCACCCGCCACAGACGGTCCTCGGGCACCTCCTCGATGTGCAGCAGCTTCGGGCCGCGGGCGTCCGGGCCGGTGCCCAGCTCGTCGTACTCCGCCCAGTAGCCGTCCAGCGCCTCCGCCCAGGCGTCGGCGTCCCAGCCGGACTCCCCGTCCAGTTCGCCGAGCTCCTCGGTGCGGCCCAGGGCGGCCAGCTCCACCCGCCGGAACAGCGCGTTGCGCACCAGCACCCGGAACGCCCGGGCGTTGGCGGTGACCGGCTTGACCTGGTGATCGGCCCGCTCCTGGGCCTGGCCGGCGTCCTCCTCCGCCGGATTGGCGAGCTGCTCCCACTCGTCCAGCAGGCTGGAGTCCACCTGCCGCACCAGTTCGCCCAGCCAGGCCGCGATGTCCTGGAGATCCTCCGACTTCAGATCCTCCGGCACGGTGTGCTCCAGCGCCTTGTAGGCGCCGGCCAGATAGCGCAGCACCATGCCCTCGGTCCGGGCCAGCTCGTAGTGCGAGACGAACTCCGAGAAGGTCATGGCGCGCTCGTACATGTCGCGCACCACCGACTTGGGGGAGAGCGGGTGATCGCCGACCCAGGGATGGCTCCTGCGGTAGACGCCGTAGGCGTGGAAGAGCAGATCGGCAAGCGGCTGCGGATGGGTGATGTCCATCAGCCGTTCCATCCGCTCCTCGTACTCGATGCCGTCGGCCTTCATCCGGGCGATGGCCTCGCCGCGCGCCTTGTTCTGCTGCGCGGCCAGGATCTGGCGGGGATCGTCCAGGGTGGACTCGATCACCGACACCATGTCCAGGGCGTAGGAGGGGGACGCCGGGTCCAGCAGTTCGAAGGCGGCAAGGGCGAAGGTGGACAGCGGCTGGTGCAGGGCGAAGTCGTCCTGGAGATCCACGGTCAGCCGCACCGTCCTGCCCTGCGCGTCCGGCTCCGGCAGCTGCTCCACCACCCCGCCGTCCAGGAGCGAGCGGTGGATGGCGATGGCCCGCCGGATGTGCCGCAACTGCTGCCGGCGCGGCTCATGGTTGTCCTCCAGCAGGCTGCGCATGGCCTCGAAGGGGTTCCCCGGCCGGGCGATGACCGAGAGCAGCATGGCATGCGTGACCCGGAAGCGGGAGGTCAGCGGCTCGGGGTCGGCCTCGATCAGCTTGTTGAAGGTGGGCTCGCCCCAGTTGACAAAGCCCTCGGGCGCCTTCTTGCGCACCACCTTGCGCCGCTTCTTTGGATCGTCCCCGGCCTTGGCCAGTGCCTTCTCGTTCTCGATCACATGCTCCGGGGCCTGCGCCACCACCAGCCCGGCGGTGTCGAAACCGGCCCGGCCGGCGCGTCCGGCGATCTGGTGGAACTCGCGCGCCCGCAGCACCCGCACCCGGCTGCCGTCGTACTTGGTCAGCGCGGTGAACAGCACCGTGCGGATCGGGACATTGACCCCCACGCCCAGGGTGTCGGTGCCGCAGATCACCTTCAGCAGCCCGTGCTGGGCGAGCTTCTCCACCAGCCGCCGGTACTTGGGCAGCATGCCCGCGTGGTGCACCCCGATGCCGTGCCGGACGTAGCGGGAGAGGTTGTGGCCGAAGCGGGTGGTGAAGCGGAAGTCGCCGATCAGCTCGGCGATCGCGGCCTTCTCCTGCTTGGAGCACATGTTGATGGACATCAGCGCCTGGGCCCGTTCCACCGCCTGGGCCTGGGTGAAGTGCACGATGTAGACCGGTGCCTGGTCGGCGTGCAGCAGCTCGGTGAGGGTCTCGGTGAGCGGGGTGGAGCGGTACTCGTAGCTGAGCGGCACCGGGCGGGTGGCGGAGCGCACCACGGCGGTGGGCCGCCCGGTGCGGCGGGTGAGGTCCTGCTCGAACCGGCTGACGTCGCCCAGGGTGGCGGACATCAGCAGGAACTGGGCCTGCGGCAGCTCCAGCAGGGGCACCTGCCAGGCCCAGCCCCGGTCCGGTTCGGCGTAGAAGTGGAACTCGTCCATCACCACCTGGCCGATGTCGGCGCGCGCGCCGTCCCGCAGCGCGATCGAGGCCAGCACCTCGGCGGTGCAGCAGATCACCGGGGCGTCCGCGTTGACCGATGCGTCGCCGGTGAGCATGCCGACGTTCTCGGTGCCGAACAGCTTGCACAGTTCGAAGAACTTCTCCGACACCAGTGCCTTGATCGGGGCGGTGTAGAAAGTGACCTGGTCCGCGGCCAGGGCGGCAAAGTGGGCACCCGCCGCCACCAGGGACTTTCCCGAGCCGGTGGGGGTCGACAGGATGACGTTGGCCCCCGAGACGACTTCGATCAGTGCCTCCTCCTGGGCCGGGTAGAGCGTGATGCCGCGTTCCTCGGCCCAGGAGGAGAAGGCGTCGAAAAGGGCGTCGGGGTCGCTGTCGGCGGGGAGGCGATCGATAAGGGTCACCACCCCATCTTGCCCGCCGGGCGGGGAGAGACGGGAACCGGGCGTTCTGCCGAAGATCACATGGCGCTACGCTGTCGCCGCACGGGCCGGCCGCCGCGGCCGCCCGCCACCGGAACTCCCGGGCACCGGCGGGTCCTTCCCGGGCCGGCCGGGGGACCGCGGGCACGGCGGCGACCGGGGCACGAAGCAGCGAAGAAGGGGGGCGTTCGGCCATGATGGGACCGGCGCACTCATTGTCCGGGGCGATGGCCTGGCTGGCCGCGGGACTGGGGACGGCCGCCGCCGGGCATCCGATGCCCTGGCCGGTGCTGGTGGCGGGCACGCTGATCTGCGCGGGCGCCGCGCTCGCGCCGGATCTGGACCAGAAGTCGGCCACCATCTCGCGGGCCTTCGGCCCGCCCTCGCGGTGGCTGGCCGGGCTGATCGACCTTCTCTCGGTGACGGTCTACAACATCAGCCGGGGCCGCGGCGACCGCAAGCGCACCGGCGGTCACCGCACCCTGACCCACACCTGGGTGTGGGCGGTGGCCATCGGCGCGGGCTTCTCCGCCGCCGCGGTGTACTGGGGCCGCTGGGCGGTGCTGGTCATCCTCTTCGTGCACATGGTGCTGGCCGTGGAGGGGCTGCTGTGGCGGGCCGCCCGGGTCTCCAGCGATGTGCTGGTATGGCTGCTCGGTGCCACCGCGGCCTGGATCATGGCCGGCGTTCTGGACCGGCCGGGCAACGGCTCGGACTGGCTGTTCGCGGGCGAGCCGTACCTCTGGATCGGGGTGCCGATCGTGCTGGGCGCGATCGTGCACACCATCGGGGACTCGCTGACCGTCTCCGGCTGCCCGATGTTCTGGCCGCTGCCCATCGCCGGGCGCCGCTGGTACCCGGTGGGCACCCCGAAGTTCATGCGGTTCAACGCCGGGGCGTGGGTGGAGAACACGGTGCTGATGCCGGCCTTCATGGTGGTCGGCGCCGGCTGCGCGGTGGGGGCCGTCATGCTCGCCGCCTGACGGCGGGGCCCCGCGGCCTCACTGCGGTCTCACTGCGGTCTCACCGCAGTGCCCCGCGGCGGGACCGTTCGTCGGCCACCGCCAGCCGCACGCCCGGCGAGGAGCGGTCGCCCAGCACCACCAGCTCCTCCGGGGTGAGGTCCCGTTCCCGGCCGCCGTTCAGCGGACGTGCCTGCCAGCGCCCGCCGATGTGGTCCATCAGCTCCAGCAGCCGGCCGGTGGCCTTCTCCCGGACCACCATGCCGACCGCCGGCCCCGGTGTCTGCTGCTCGCTCACCGCCGGCCGCCCCGGCGGTGAGACGTCCTTCCCGGCCCGGTCGCCCGGGTGCCGCTCTCCATGCGTCAGCGCTCCTTCCCGCTTCCGGCCGCCGACCCGGGCCCGTCGAAGCGGGCGCGCGGGTCCTTGCCGAGGGAGCCTTCCCGCGCGCAACGGCCCCGGCATTGCCCGGTTGGCAACGCCGGAGCCGGGGACCGGCTTGACTCAGCGCGACGAGGGTGTTACACACCGCTCCAGCGGGCGAACTCCCGCAGCGGAGCCGAGGGCTTGGGGCGGGCCCGCAGCAGCGTGCCCACGGTCTCGTGGACGCCGGGGTGGTACCGCGTCAGCTGGGGAGCCACCACCCGCGCCTCGTAGAGGGACTCCACCGCCTGCTCGTGCCGGGCGGTCCAGGTGAGGGCCCGCGCCTTGTCGATCCAGTAGTGCGCCGCCCGGGTCGGGGCGTACCCCCTCGGCAGGCGCACCCCGGCCGCCTGGCCGAGCACCTCCTCGTGGTCCTCGCGGTCGTTCGCCGTCGCCATGCGGGACAGGGAGACGTTCAGCGGTCCGAAGGACAGGGCGTAGTCCTCCGTCTCCCCGGTCTGCCGGGCCAGTTCGCCGGCCTGGCCGAGGAAGTCGCCGGACGCGCCCGGGTCGCGGCTGCGCAGGGCCAGGCTCGCCGCCCGCAGCTGGAGGGTTCCGCGCACCGCCCGGGTCGCCGTGGTGCCGTCGTCGTCCAGGTCCCGCAGGGCGCGCCGCATCAGGGCCAGCCCGCGGTCCGGGCGGGAGCTTTCGGCATGGGTGATGTGGGCCCGCTCGAAGCGCTCCACCGCGATCTGCCGGGGATCTCCGGACTTCGGTGCGGCGATGCCCATGCGGGAGAGGGCGAAGCGGGACAGGTCCAGATATCCCAGCCGGAAGGCGATGATCGCCGCGGTCCTGGCGACCTCCGTCTGAATGGCGAACGCGCGTTCCTTCTCATGGCCGGGGCGGTCGTGCAGTTGCGTCAGAAGGGCGGATTCGACAATCAGGCCGGGAAGCTCTTCGGAGATCTCGGCGAACCGCGTTTTGATTCGGAGTTGAACAATTCGCCGGAGCTCCGTTTCCAGTACCCCGAGCGGGCGGGGCGCGGGTTCGTTCTCCGGCGGCAGGTCCCAGCTGTCCAGCGCACTGCTGATGGGGGCCACGATCGCGTCCAGCTGGTCCTTCTGCAGGGTCTGGATGTAGGGCTGGCCGCGCAGCACCGATGCCCCCACTCCGAGGGCCCGGGCGACCGACGCGACGATCCCCGCGGTGGCGTACCGCTTGCCGTGCTCGATCCGGGACAGATGGGCGGCGGAGACATGCGCACGGCGCCCCAGCTCGGTCAGGGAGAGGCCGCGGATTGCCCTGAGCTCCTGAATCCGGGCCCCGATGGTCCTGGTGGAAACTTCATCGTCGGGCATACTGGCTCCCGTTCTGGCGTGACAGCCAGAACGGTACCCCCGGGCCGTATCCGGGGTTCCATGTCGCGCCGTTTTCCGCCATTCGGGCTATTCGCGCCGACCGCTCGGACGGTTTGCCGGGCTTTTCGGTTTGCGCTGCCATATCCGGCGTTGTCCGGCCGTGTGTGCGGGATTGTGCACGGATTCTGCGCACCGGTGCCCGGGCACGCCGGCGGGCGGACCCGGTGCCTTCTCCGGGTCCGCCCGCCGCCGGGCCGGCCGGTCAGCCGTGCCAGGAGCGCCACAGGGCGGCGTAGGCGCCGTCCGCCGCGACCAGCTCGTCGTGGCTGCCGTACTCGGTGATCCGGCCGTCCTCCACCACCGCGATCAGATCGGCGTCATGCGCGGTGTGCAGGCGGTGGGCGATGGCGATCACCGTGCGGCCGTCCAGCACCCGGGCCAGCGAGCGTTCCAGATCCCGGGCCGCCCGCGGATCGAGCAGCGAGGTGGCCTCGTCCAGCACCAGGGTGTGCGGGTCGGCCAGCACCAGCCGGGCCAGGGCGATCTGCTGCGCCTGGGCCGGGGTGACGGTGAGTCCGCCGGAGCCGACCTCGCTGTCCAGGCCGCCGGGCAGGGCCGCGGCCCAGCCCTCGGCGCCGACCGCGCGCAGCGCCGACCAGATATCCTCGTCCGAGGAGTCCGCCCGGGCCAGCAGCAGATTGTCCCGCAGCGGCCCGACGAACACATGGTGCTCCTGGTTGACCAGGGTGACCTGCTCACGCACCCGCTCGGCGGGCATGGCGGCCAGCCGGGCACCGCCCAGGGTGACCCGGCCGGCCCGGGGCCCGTAGATGCCGGCCAGCAGCCGGCCCAGGGTGGACTTGCCCGCGCCGGAGGGGCCCACCAGGGCCAGCCTGGTGCCGGGCCGGATCAGCAGGGAGACCTCGTGCAGCACATCGATGCCGTCCAGATAGCCGAACCGGACCCGGTCCGCGGCCAGTTCCCGGCCTTCGGGCCGCTCGGCGCCGTCCTGCGCCGCGGTCTCCACCTCCCGTACGCCCACCAGTCGGGCCAGCGACACCTGGGCCACCTGGAGCTCGTCGAACCAGCGCAGGATCATGCCGACCGGCTCGATCAGCATCTGGGCCAGCAGCGCCCCGGTGGTCAGCGCGCCGGGCGTCAGCCAGCCCTGGAGCACGGCGAAGCCGCCGAACAGCAGCACCCCGCTGAGCACCATCGCGTGGTAGACGTTGACCGCCGGGATGAGCACCGAGCGCAGCCACATGGTGTACCGCTCCCAGGCCGTCCACTGCCGGACCCGGAGGTCGGAGAGCTCCACCCGGCGCCGCTCCAGCCGGTGTGCCTCGATGGTGCGGCCGGCGTCCACGGTCTCGGCCAGGGCCGCGGCCACCGCCGCGTAGCCGGCCGACTCGGAGCGGTAACCGGCCGGTGCCCGGCGGTAGTACCAGCGGCAGACCGCCAGCAGCAGCGGCAGCGCCAGCAGGATGCCCAGGCCCAGCACCGGGGCGGTGAACAGGATGCCGCCGAGCAGCAGCCCGGCCCACACCACGGCGATGGCGAGCTGCGGCACGGCCTCCCGCATGGCCTGCGCGAGCCGGTCGATGTCGGTGTTGATGCGGGCCAGCAGATCGCCGGTGCCGGCCCGCTCCAGCACCCCGGGCGGCAGGGCGACCGAGCGGACCAGGAAGTCCTCCCGCAGGTCGGCCAGCATCCGCTCGCCGAGCACCGCGCCGCGCAGCCGGACCAGGCGGACGAAGAACGCCTGCACGGCCAGGGCCACGCCGAACAGGGCCAGGGTGCGGCCCAGGTCCAGGTCGCGGACCCCGGCCGCCAGGTCGTCCACCACCCCGCCCAGCAGATAGGGGCCGGCCATCGAGGCCAGCACGGCCAGCGCGTTGACCCCGGCCAGCAGCAGGAAGGCCCGGCGGTGCCGGCGCAGCAGCTCGGCGGTGTAGGCCCGGACGGTGGCCGGGCCGCCGACCGGGAGGGTGGTGACGTGTTCGTGGGTGGCGGGGTCGAACCGGGGCGGGGCGACGCCCACGGCACTCCGGAGGCGGGCTTTCACGCGGTCTCCTCGGCATACTCGGCGGCCGGCCCCGGGCGGGCCGCACCGGGCCCGCCGGGCGGGTCCGGCTCGCGGGTGACCACCGCCCGGTAGGCGGGGTCGGTGCGCAGCAGGTCGCGGTGGCGCCCGGCGGCGGCCACCCGGCCGTCGGGGACGAACACCACCTGGTCGGCCCGGTCCAGCAGCAGTGGGCTGGAGGTGAACACCACGGTGGTGCGGCCGGAGCGCAGCGCCCGCAGGCCCTCGGCGATCCGCGCCTCGGTGTGCGAGTCCACCGCCGAGGTGGGCTCGTCGAGCACCAGCACCTGCGGGTCGGTCAGCAGGGAGCGGGCCAGGGCCAGCCGCTGCCGCTGGCCGCCGGAGAGGGAGCGCCCGCGCTCGGTGATCCGGGCGCGCATGGGGTCGCCGTCCCGGTCCGGACCGCCCGGGGCCAGGGCGGCGAGGACATCGTCGCACTGGGCGGCGGCCAGCGCCCGGTCCGGCGGCACGGCGCCGGAGCAGGGCACGTCCAGCAGTTCGGCCAGGGTGCCGGAGAGCAGCACCGGGTCCTTGTCCTGGACCAGCACGGCGGTGCGGGCGGCGGCCAGCGGCAGCTCGTCCAGCGGGATGCCGCCGAGCCGGACCGAGGGCAGGCCCTCGGGGTCCGCCGGGTGCCCGCCGAGCCGGGCGGCGAGCCGTTCGGCGGCGTCCGGGTTGCCGCAGACCACGCAGGTCAGCGCGGCGTGCGCGGCGGTGAGTCCGCTCGCCGGGTCGTGCAGCTCGCCGTCCGGGGGCACGGCGGTGCCCGCCGGGTCCGGGGCGCCGTCGCCGGCCGCCGGGCGCCGCAGCCCCAGTACCCGTACCGCGCGCCGGGCCGAGGGCCGGGAGAAGACGAAGGCGCTGGCGGCCTCCTGGAACAGCCGCAGCGGAAAGAGCAGGAAGGTGGCGGCGCCGTAGACGGTGACCAGCTCGCCCGGGGTGATCCGGCCGTCCAGGGCCATCCGGGCGCCCTGCCAGACCACCGCGGTCAGCAGCAGGCCCGGCACCAGCACCTGCACGGCGTCGATCAGCGCCCACATCCGGGCGCTGTGCACGGAGGCGGTCCGCATCTCCTGGGAGGCGCGGCGGTAGCGCGCCAGAAAGAGCTCCTCGCCGCCGATGCCGCGCAGCACGCGCAGCCCGGCCACGGTGTCGGAGGCGAGTTCGGTGGCCCGCCCGCCCTTGGCGCGCACCGCGTCGGCGCGGCGTTCGGCGGCCGGCAGCAGCGGGAAGACGGTGAGCACCACGGCGGCCACCCCGGCCAGCACCAGCAGGCCGAGCCGGGGCTGGTAGACGACCAGTCCGGTGCACACGGCGGTGGCGACCACCACGGCCGCCGCGAAGCGGGAGAAGGACTCCACGAACCAGCCGATCTTCTCCACATCGCCGGTGGAGACCTTGACCACCTCACCGGCCGCCACCCGCCGGGTCAGCACGGAGCCGAGCAGGGCGGTGCGGCGGGCCAGCAGCTGCTGGACGCGGGCGGCGGCGGTGATCCAGTTGGTGACCGCGGTGCGGTGCAGCATGGTGTCGGCGGCGGCCATCAGCACGGTCATGGCCAGCAGCAGCGCTCCGGCGGCGGCCAGCCCGCGGCCCGAGCCGTCCACCACCGCCTGCACGGTCAGTCCCATGGCCACCGGGATCAGCGCCACGGTGGCCATGTGGAGGGTGCCCCATCCCAGGGCCTTGGCCTGTCCGCCGAGCTGACGGCGGAAGAGCCAGACGAGAAACCGCATGCCGGACCGTACGTCGGGGTCTCCGGGGTCCGGATGCGGGAGATCACGAATCTGCATGACGTCCCAAGTCGGTGGGGGCAGCGAAGAAGGCAACCTGCTCAGCCTCCGCCCCCGGCCCGCCCGTTCTCAACAGGTTTTCCCGGCCACTCCACCAGAATTGAACGCGATTCCACAGAATTGCGCAGCCGGATGCGGCGGCCGGGACCCCGTGCCCGGCCGCCGCCGGCCGGGGGTCAGGCCGCCGCGGCGCCGGCCCGGCGGTCGCGGAGAATGTCCAGGACCAGGACGGCGAGATTGGCGGCGAGGGCGGCGCCGGCCAGGGTGGTGAGCAGGGCGCCCAGGCCCTGTCCGGCGGCGAAGCCCAGCCAGGCCCCGGCGAAGGATCCCAGGCACGCGACCGCCAGGACCGCGTACCGGCCGCCCGCCGGGCCTCCGCGGCGGGCCGCGGCCCAGTGGACGGTCACCCCCACCGCGGCGCCCACGGACACCACGGCCAGGACCCGGCTGCCGATGAACACCTCCGGACGGAGCACGGACACCAGCAGCACGGCCAGGCACCAGCCGCCCAGCCCGGTGAGGACCGGGGCCAGGGTGCGCAGCCAGACGCCGGCCCGCGGCCCGAAGCCGCCCCGGCGCCGCACCCGCAGGGCCATCCAGCCGAGCAGCGCCGCGGCGGCCAGCACCAGGCCGGCCAGCGTGCCCAGCAGCGCCTTGGCCAGGGTGGGCAGGGCGGTGGCGCCGGCGGTGAAGCGGACCCGGTGGGTGCCGAACAGGGAGTCGTCGATCTCGCCACTGTCGAAGAAGGCGGTCAGCAGCCGCTCGGCCGCCTCCGGCCGGTGGTGCCAGAAGTCGGTGGAGTGCCCGAGCCCGTCCAGAAGCACCTGGCGGCCGTTGGGCAGCGCGGGCAGCAGTTCGCCGGCGGCCAGCCGGGCCGGGGTGGAGAGGTCCAGCGTGCCGCCGATCAGCAGGGTCTCGGTTTCGGAGGTCCGCACCCGCTGGTACTCCGCGTGGTCCGGGCCGGCCGGCCAGGCCTCGGCCAGCCGCCCGCCGCCCCAGAGGAAGTCGGTGGCGGCGTTGCCCAGGATCGAGCCGGGATCGCCGCCGCCCGCGTAGTAGGCCTTCGCCGCTTCCGCGTCGATGGCGCCCGAGGCGGCGAACTCGCCCCAGACGAAGGACTCCGGAAAGGTCAGGTCCGCCAGCAGTGAGACGGCCCAGAGCCCGCCGGCGTCCCCGTCCGCGGCGGCGAGCCAGGCGTCCAGGGTGGCCGGCGCGTTCAGCGGTGCGGCTGCCTCGGTGGTGTGGAACAGGCCCCACAGGGCGGCGGCCCGGACGTTGCCCTCCTTGATGGCCAGGGGGCCCCAGCGGCCCGGCACGTCCTGCGCGGTGGCACGCAGGGTGGCGGCGAGGTCGTCGGTGCGGGCGGCGCACTCCCGGTCCGCGCGGCACAGCTCCGCGTACTCGGCGAGCTGCTGGTCGGTGATCTCCGGGTCCCACACGAAGTGGCCGGGCGGGTTCACCGCGATCATCGCCGAGCGGTGGACGGACTCCGGATACCGCCAGGAGTAGATCATCGCGGTACGGGTCCCGGCGCTCTCACTGACCAGATCGATCCGCTCGTAGCCCAGTGCCCGGCGCGCGGCCTCCAGATCGTCCACCCGCTGCGGCAGCGAGTAGCCGTCGAGATCGACACCCTCCGCGGTGAGCCGCCCGGCGCAGTCGGCGAACGCCTTGCCGTAGGCGCGCAGCGAATCCTCGGCCACCAGGTCGGCCCTGCCCTGCATCGCCGACACCACCTCGGGGCAGTCCAGCACGGTGGACCCGTCGACGCCGCGGTAGCCGACCAGCACCACGTCGTGACGGCCGGTCAGGCGGCTGGCGGCGGGGAAGGTCATGTTGGTCAGGCCGGGGCCGCCCTCCAGCCGGAAGACCGGCTCGGACGGTTCGCCGTCGCCGGTGGCGTGGATGCGGACCACCGGGAGCGCGATCAGGCGGGAGTCCGGGTCCCGCCGGTTCTCGGGGACCACCAGCGTGCCGCAGTCGGCCGGGAGTCCTCCGTCCTCGGTGTCGTAGGTGCACGGTTCGAGCGCGAGATCGCCGGCCTTCGCGCCCGCGGGGACGGCCGGGCGGGACTCGTCCCGCTGCGCCAGGACGCCCAGGCCGAGCGCGGTGAGGGTGATCAGCGCCAGGGCGGCGACACGGGCGAGGGTGAAGCCCCGGAACCGGGCTCTGGGAAGCATGGGGTACCTCGGTGGTGGGTACGCGGAACCGCCCGCCGGGCGGCGGCCGGTGGTACCGAGTCTGGTCCCTGGGCGGCCCTGGCTCACTGGTGCCGCCCGGCCGGTCCCCGGTGGGGAAAACCCCCGTGCCGCACTGCGGTTGGCCACCGGCCGGCGGCGCCGCGCTGGGTGCCGCGCTGCCGGGCTCAGCGGGCGGTGAGGGCCAGGAAACGCCGGACGGCGGTCCGCGCCTGGGCGCTCAGCTCCTCCTCGGCGGGCGCGGGCTCGCCCAGCAGTACCCGGATCTGGAGGTCGCGGACCACCAGGCCGTAGAGCAGCTGGAACGCCTCGCCGGGGTCGTCGATCCGAAGCCTGCCCCGGCGGGCGAGGGCACCGAGGAAGTCCGCGACCAGCGGGCCGGTGGTGTGGCGGCCGTGCCGCAGCAGCAGCGCGGCGAGTTCCTCCGAGGTCATGGCGGCCCGGTTGAGGGCCACCGAGACGTCACCGACCAGCAGTGTCAGCAGGTTCCGGGCGATGGCGGTGAGGGTGGCGGCGATGTCGTCCGCCGGGCGGGCGACCGCCGCGGCCACCGCGGTGTTGACCTGTTCGGCCTGGCGCTCGATCAGCGCGGCGAGCAGGCCCTGCCGGCTGCCGAACCAGGAGTACAGGCTCTCCTTGGAGGAGCCTGCGCGGGCTGCCACCCCCTGCATGGTCAGGCCGGTGACGCCCCGTCCGAGGAGTTCGGCCAGCGCCGCGTCCAGGGCGGCGGCGCGCCGTGCCGCCTGTTCGCCCGCGCGGGGCCGGCCGCGGCGGCCGTGTCCGTCTGCCGTCATGGCGGGTTCCGTCCTTTCCCTTTATCCGAACTTGTGGGTACGATTAAAAGCGAACCCGAGAGTTCGATTCTAAGCCGCCCCGGAGGCCCCGCATGACCCGCTCCCGCACCGTCTCCCCCTCGTCCCCGCCCCTGCCCGCCGCCGCCCCGCCGGGCCGGGGCCGCGCCCGGGCCCGCGGCTGGGCCCTGGGCTCGGCCGCCCTGGCCATGGGGCTGATCGCGGGGTTCTTCTACGCCTACGCCTGCTCGGTGATGATCGGGCTGGCGCGGGTGGACGACCGCACCTTCATCGACACCATGCAGTGGATCAACGCCACGGTGCGCAACCAGTGGTTCGCGCCCTCCTTCTTCGGCGCCCTGCTGCTGACCGCCGTGGCCGTGCTGCTGCACCTCGGGCGCGATGCCCGGGCGGTGCTGGTGTGGAGTGCCGCCGCCCTTCTGCTGTACGGCGCCGCCTTCTCGGTGACCATGGGGGTCAATGTGCCGCTCAACGAGGACCTGGCCGCGGCCGGGGACCCGGCGGCCCTCGGCGATCCGGCCGCGGTCCGGGCCGCCTTCGAGGACCGATGGGTGACCTGGAACACCGTCCGCGCCCTTGCCTCGACGGCCGCTCTGGTGTGCCTGCTGCGGGCCCTGGTGCTGCACGGCCGGGCCGCCGCTGCCGCCGCGCGGAACCGGTAGCTCCGCAACCGCTTTCGTCCACGGGCTGCCGACCGCGGACAACTCGCTGTTACCGTCGGGCTGTTCCGCTGCCTCATGCGAATCGGAGGAAGTATGCGAAGGGAAGCACGAAACCGGGCTGCGGCCGTGGCCGTCGCCGCGCTGGCCCTCGGCGGCATCGGGGCCCCCACCGCCGCCGCGGCGACGCCGGAGCCCCCGCCCGCCTCGGAGCTGACGCTGCGGCTGGAAGCGCTGAGCGGACCCGGTTTCCTCAACCGGGACCTGCCCCGTGAGGTCGTCCTGGAGTGCGAACCGGCGGGCGGCAGCCATCCCGCGGCCCAGGACGCCTGCCGCAGCCTGCTGCGGGTGGGCGGTCAGTTCGAGCGGCTCAGCGGCCAAGGCGCCTGCCCGGACGTCTGGGAGCCGGTGCTGGCCACCGCCGAGGGCACCTGGCAGGGGCGTGCGGTGAGTTACAGCGAGATTTTCGGCAATCTCTGCGACGCCGCGGTGGGCACGGACCACGTGTTCGCCTTCTAGTCCCGGCGGGGACCTGGGGGGGGACGGTTGCGTCTCAGAATTAAACGCACGCCCCATTGACGTGGCGATGACATGTTCGCAACATAAAAGGGCCGCCGTCGGATGGGAGCGCTCCCAAGCAGGCTGCGGGGTCTCTCCGACGCCCGCGGCAACCCTCCGGCGGCGGCTCTCGTCCCCGGACCGCAGGATCGAGAAGGGCCGCACCATGTCACGTCCCACCCCGCACGCCCCCGCCGGGCGGCCACCCGGCCGGAGACGGCCGCGCCGCCGGCCCCGGACGCTCGCCGGAGCGACCGCGGCGGCGGCGCTGGCCGGCGCACTCCTGGTTCCGCTCACCGGCGGCTCCACCGCCCGGGCCGAGGAACCGGCGTTCAACTACGCCGAGGCGCTGCAGAAGTCGATGTACTTCTACGAGGCGCAGCGCTCCGGCGAACTGCCCGCGGACAACCGGGTCTCCTGGCGCGGCGACTCCGCGCTGGAGGACGGCTCCGACGTGGGCCTGGACCTCACCGGCGGGTGGTACGACGCCGGGGACCACGTCAAGTTCGGCTTCCCCATGGCCGCCACCACCACCCTGCTCGCCTGGGGCGGGCTGGCCGCGGAGGACGGCTACCGGGCCGCCGGCCAGCTCGACGAGCTCAAGGCCAACCTGCGCTGGGTGAACGACTACTTCATCAAGGCGCACCCCTCGCCCGATGTGCTCTGGGCCCAGGTCGGCGACGGCGACGCGGACCACAAGTGGTGGGGTCCGGCCGAGGTGATGCCGATGGAGCGGCCGGCCTTCAAGGTGGACCCCAACTGCCCCGGCAGCGATGTCGCCGGGGAGACCGCGGCGGCCATGGCGGCCTCCTCGATGCTGTTCGCCGCCGACGACGCCGCCTATGCCGCCACCCTGGTCCGGCACGCCGAGGAGCTGTACTCCTTCGCCGACCGCCACCGTGGCGAGTACTCCGACTGCATCCCGGTCGGCAGCTTCTACAACTCCTGGTCCGGCTACCAGGACGAACTGGTCTGGGGTGCCTACTGGCTGTACAAGGCCACCGGCGACAGCTCCTATCTGGACAAGGCGCGGGCCGAGTACCAGCACCTGTCCACCGAGCAGCAGACCGACACCCGCAGCTACCGCTGGACGGTGGCCTGGGACGACAAGTCCTATGCCGCCTACGCCCTGCTGGCCATGGAGACCGGCGACGCCGAGTATGTGGCCGACGCCAACCGCTGGCTGGACTACTGGACCACCGGGGTCGGCGACCAGCGGGTGCCGTACTCGCCCGGCGGGCAGGCCGTGCTGGACACCTGGGGCTCGCTGCGCTACGCCGCCAACACCGCGTTCGTCGCCCTGGTCTACTCCGACTGGCTGGCGGACCGGGACGCCGCCCGCGCCGAGACCTACCGCGCCTTCGGCAAGCGGCAGATCGACTACGCGCTCGGGGACAACCCCCGGAACTCCAGCTATGTGGTGGGCTTCGGCGACAACCCGCCGCGCGATCCGCACCACCGCACCGCGCACGGCTCCTGGACCGACAACATCCGGGAACCGGAGGCCAACCGTCATGTGCTGTACGGGGCGCTGGTGGGCGGGCCGTCCTCGCCCGATGACCAGTACACCGACGACCGCGGTGACTATGTGGCCAATGAGGTGGCCACCGACTACAACTCGGGCTTCTCCGGCGCACTGGCCTATCTGACCGCCCGGCACGGCGGCACTCCGCTCGCGGACTTCCCGCCGGCGGCGGAGCCGGACGGCCCGCAGATCTATGTGGAGGCCTCGCTCAGCCAGACCGGGGCGACCTTCACCGAGATCAAGTCGATGGTGCGCAACCGGTCCGCCTTCCCCGCCCGGATGCTGGACCGGGGAACCTTCCGCTACTGGTTCACCCTGGACGCCGGGGCCGGGGCGGAGGACATCACGGTCACCTCGGCATACAACCAGTGCTCGGCGCCGCGCGGCCCGTTCCAGGCGGAGGGCGCGCTCTACTACGTCGAACTGGACTGCCGCGGCACGGAGATCTATCCCGGCGGGCAGTCCGCGCACCGGGCCGAGGTCCAGTTCCGGATCGACGGCGGCGCGGGCTGGGACCCGGCCAACGACTACTCGTACGCGGGCCTGGGCACCGGCAACACCCTGGAGCAGACCCCGCGCCTGACGCTGTACGACGACGGCGAGCTGATCTGGGGCACCGAACCGGACGGCGCGCCCGAGCCGGACCCGGACCCCGAGCCGGACCCGGATCCGGAGCCCGATCCCGATCCGGAGCCCGATCCCGATCCGGAGCCCGATCCCGATCCGGTGACGGGCGACTTCACGGCCCGGGTGAGCTCCGGCTCCGCGGCGGTGAGCAACTCGATGCGCACCCATCTGGACATCGTCAACACCGGCTCGGAGACGGTGGCGCTGAGCCGGCTGACCGTGCGCTACTGGTTCGGTCTGGACGGCCTGCCGGCCACGCAGTGGCAGTCGCACTGCGACTGGGCGGTGCCCGGCTGCTCCTCGGTCGGCCGCACCATCACCCCGGTCCCCGGCGGCGCCACGGGCTCTGACGCCTATCTGGAGCTGAGCTTCGACGGCACCGCGACCCTTGCCCCCGGGCAGTCCACCGGCCAGATCCAGTTGCGGATGAACCGCCTGGACTGGCAGTCCTTCGACCAGAGCGGCCACTGGTCCTATGCCGGGGCGCTGAGCGCCTGGCAGGACAACCCCCGGATCACCGTCCATCTGGACGGCGAGCTCGTCGGGGGCACCGAACCGCACTGAGGGTCCCGCGACCCCAGGGCGCGGGCCGTCCGTTCCCCGCGGGACGGGCGGCCCGCTTCCGGCCGCACCCCGTCCGCACCCCGGCCGCACCTCCTTGCCGCGTTGCCGCGCGCCGGCCCCCGGCGCGGCGCGGCGCCGGAGGACGGCCGGACCACCGTGCGTCAGCGCCGCCCCAGCGCGGCCATGGCGGCGTTGTGGCCCGGAATGCCGCTCACCCCGCCGCCCCGCACCGCGCCCGCCCCGCACAGAAAGACATTGGGGTGCCGGGTCTCGGTGCCCCACACCCCCTCCACCGCCGTCTCCTCGGCCCAGGGGAAGGCCAGGTCGCGGTGGAAGATGTTGCCGCCCGGCAGCCGCAGTTCGCGTTCCAGATCCAGCGGCGATCTGGCCTCGATGCACGGCCGCCCCTCGGCGTCCTCGGCCAGGCAGTCCTCCAGCGGCTCGGCCAGATGGGCCTGGAGCTGGGCCAGCGACGCATCCAGCAGGGTCTGCCGGGCCGCCGCGTTGTCCGCCCGGAACAGCCGCGCCGGGGCATGCAGCCCGAACAGGGTGAGGGTCTGCGCGCCCCGGGCGGCCAGTTCGGGGGAGAGGATCGTCGGGTCGGTCAGTGAGTGGCAGTAGATCTCCGAGGGCGGCGCGGCCGGCAGCTCGCCTCCGGCCGCCTGGCGGTAGGCAGCCTCCAGCTCGCGGTAGCCCTCGGCGATGTGAAAGGTCCCGGCGAACGCCTCCCGCGGGTCGACCGAGCGGTCGCGCAGCCGGGGCAGCCTGCGCAGCACCATGTTGACCTTGAGCTGGGCGCCCTCGGGCGGCGTCTCCGGCGGCAGCGCGTCGCCGAGCAGCCGGGCCAGTTCCTGGCGGGAGGCGCCCACCAGCACCTGCCCGGCAGCCACCACCCCCTCCCCGTGCGCGGTGCGGTAGGTGACCTCGGCGCTCCGGCCGTCGGTGGCCACCGCGACGGCCTCGTGGCCGGTGACGAGTTCGGCGCCGGCCGCGCGGGCGGCCCCGGCCAGCGCGTCGGTGACCGCTCCCATGCCGCCCACGGGAACGTCCCAGTCGCCGCTGCCGCCGCCGATCACGTGATAGAGGAAGCAGCGGTTCTGCCGCAGCGAGGGGTCGTGTGCCGAGGTGAAGGTGCCGATGAGCGCGTCGGTGAGGACCACCCCGCGCACCAGGTCGTCGGCGAAGGTCCGCTCCACGGTCTCGCCCAGCGGACGCTCGAACAGCGCCTGCCAGGCGTTCTCGTCGCCGATCCGGCGGCGCAGCTCCGCCCGGGTGGGCAGCGGTTCGGTGAGGCTGGGGAAGACGCGGGCGGCGACCGCGCCGGTCATGGCGTGGAAGCGCTGCCAGGCGTCGAACTCCCGGTCGGAGCCGGTGAGCCGGGCGAACGCCTCCCGGGTGCGCGCGGTGCCGCCGCCCACCAGCAGCCCGGTGGCCCGGCCGTGCCGCAGCGCGGGGGTGTAGGAGGAGACCTGCCGTTTGCGCAGCGTCACCCGCAGCGCCAGGTCCCGCACGATCTTCTGCGGCAGCAGGCTCACCAGATAGGAATAGCGCGACAGCCGGGCCGGCACGCCGGGGAACGCCTGGGCGGAGACGGCCGCGCCGCCGGTGCGGTCCAGCCGCTCCAGCACCAGCACCCGCCGCCCGGCCCGGGCCAGATAGCCCGCGGCGACCAGTCCGTTGTGTCCGCCGCCGACGATCACCGCGTCATAGCGGTCCGCCCGCGGGGCGCCGGGGGAGGAAGGGGCGGGGGACGGGGGGTGCGCGATGGCTGCCATGTGCTGGTTGGTAGCACGTCGGCAACGCCCGGAGCCAGGTTCCGGGCCCGGTGTCACTCCCGCGCCGTGCCGGACAGGGCACCCGCCCGGGGCGGGTGCCCTGCCGTCCTGCCGCCCCCGTGGGGGTGCCCCCGGCTCCGCCCCCGGCCCGGTGAGTCCGGGCGGCGGCGCGCCGGCCGCATCAGCGCGCGCCGCCCTCACCGGGCCGGGACGACTGGGGCGGAACCGGGGGAGTTCCGGTGACGACGGCCTCGCCGGAGCCGTCGCCGGAGGCCACCGCCTTGGTGCGGTGGGTGCCGAGCACCCCGGCGGTGGCCACCATGACCGCCATGGCCGCCGCCACGATGGCGAACGACACCCGCAGCGAGGTGAGCTCGCCGACCACGCCGATCAGGGTGGGCGCGGCCAGGCCGGTGGTGTAGGTGATGGTGGCGACCCCGGCGATGGCCTGGCTGGGCTCCGGCCCGCTGTGCCCGGCGGCGGCAAAGGCCAGGGGCACCACCACCGCGATGCCCACGCCCAGCAGCGCGAATCCGGCGATGCCGGTGGCCGGCACCGGCGCGGTCACCACCAGCACACCGCCGGCCAGCGCCAGCAGCCCGCTCAGCCGCACCGTGCGGACCGGGCCGATCCGCCGGACCACCGCGTCGCCGGACAGCCGGGCCGCCGCCATGGTGCAGGCGAAGGCCGAGTAGCTGGCGGCGGCCAGGGTCTCCGAGCCGCCGGTCACATCGCGCAGATAGATGCCCGACCAGTCCATGCTGGCGCCCTCGGCGAGGATGGCGCACATGCCGACCGCGCCGATCAGCAGCGCGGAGCGGGGCGGCAGCGCGAACCGCGGCGGGGCCTGCTGCTCCGGCTCGGGCCGGACGTCGAGCAGTCCGCGGCAGACCGGCTGGGCGAGCAGCGCCAGTGCCGCGGCGGTGAGCGCCAGATGCACCCGGGCGTCCACCTGCCAGTGCACCGCGGCCACTCCGGCGGCCGAGCCCAGCAGGCCGCCGGTGCTCCACAGTCCGTGCAGTCCGGACATGATGGAGGTGCCGTAGCGCCGCTCCACCTCCACGCCCTGCGCGTTCATCACCACATCGGCCATGCCGGCGGTGGCGCCGACGACGAACAGCAGCGCGGACAGCCCCAGTACCCCGGGTGCCAGGGCCGGCAGGGCCAGCGCCGCACACCACAGGGTCAGCAGTCCGCGGATGGCCGCCCGCGGCCCGTAGGTGTGCTCGATCCGGCTGGCCAGCGGCATGGCGACGGAGGCGCCCAGGGCCGGGCAGGCCAGCGCCAGCCCGAGCTGTCCTGCGGTGATGTCCAGATGTTCCTTGATCCACGGAATGCGGGTGACAAAGCTTCCGGCCACGGCGCCGTGCACCGCGAAGACGGCGGAGACGGCCCGGCGGGCGCGGCGGGCATCCGTGGAGGGTGGCGAGGACGGCATGGGAGTAAAGTATCAGGAAGGTTGCCTGATAAAAACTCCTTTTTTCGAACGCCCGCGGGACCGTGGCCCGGCCCCGCCCGGCCATCTGCGAGGATCGCCTGCCATGACCACCCCGCGCACCGCCACCCCCAGCACCGCACGGGCGATCAACGACCGGATCGCCCTGGAACTCCTGGTGGAACGCGGCCCGCTGACGGCGACCCAGCTCAAGGAGGCCACCGGGCTGTCCCGGCCCAGCGTCTCGGACCTGCTCGGCCGGCTGCGGCGCGGCGGTCTGGTGGAGGTGGTCGGGGAGAGCGGAGCCGCGCGGCGCGGACCCAACGCCCGCCTCTACGGTCTGGTCGGTGCCCGCGCCCAGGTGGCCGCGCTGGATGTGCGCACCGACAGCGTCACCGTCGAACTCGCCGATCTGGCCGGGCGGAAGCTCGCCCGCACGGTACTGCCGGTCGCCGCGCCCGCCCCGGACGGCGAGATGCACGGCCGCCCGGCCGGGCAGCCGGACGGCGCCACGATCGACGCGGTGCTGCGCACCTTCGAGGAGACCGTGCGCCGGGCCGGGGCCGCCTCGCTGCACACCGTGGTGATGGGCGCCCCCGGTCTGGTGGACCCGGCCACCGGGGCGCTGCGCCGGTTCGGCATCCTGCCCGCCTGGCACCGGGGCCTGGAGGAGGCGCTGCGCCGCCGGCTGAGCGGGCGGGTGCAGGTGGAGAACGAGGTCAATCTCGCCGGGATCGCCGAGCACCGGCTGGGCGCGGTGACCGACCGGGACACCTTTGTGCTGTTCTGGCTGGGAGCCGGCACCGGCGCCGCGGTGGTGCTGGACGGCCGGCTGCGCCGGGGCGCCTCCGGCGGCGCCGGCGAGATCGGCTTCCTGCCGGTCCCCGGCACCGACGCGGCGCCCGCCGCCACCGGCTGCGCCGGCAGCTTCAATGGCCTCGCGGGCAGCGCCGGGGTGTGCGCCCTGGCCCGGGAACGGGGCATGGCCACGGCCGGGGACGGGGTCGGCGCGGCCGAGGAGACGGTGCGGCGGGCGGTGGCCGTGACCGGCGGCGCCGGGCACGGGGGGTCGCCGGAGCCGGCGTTCCTGGAGGAGCTGGCCCGGCGGATCGCCCTGGGCGCGGCCGGGGTGGTGGCCGTGCTCGACCCGGGCTGCGTGGTGCTCGGCGGGGAGGTCGGCCGGGCGGGCGGCAATGTGCTGGCCGGGAAGGTGCGCCGGCGGCTGGCCGAGATGTCCCCGATGCGCACCGAGGTACGCGCCAGCACGGTGGAGGGCTCGCCGGTGCTCGGCGGTGCGCTGCTGACCGCTCTGGACGCGGCGCGGCGGGAGCTGTTCGCCCAGCAGTGAGCCGGGGAACGGCTCCCGCCGCGCGCGGTGCGGGGGCGAGAGTCAGCAGGGACCGGGGGGAGGGCGCGGGGGCGTCAGCAGGGACCCAGGTCCTCCCAGACGCCCCACTGTCCGGTGGTGCCGGGCTCCTCGCCCCGCGTCCACCACTTGGCGCGCCAGCTGTGGTCCTGCCGGCTCACCAGGTCGCCGGCGGTGTAGACGGCGGCCGGGTCCCAGGGCGGCGCGGTGCACTCGCCCGGCTCCCCGGTGCCGCCGCTGTCACTTCCGCCGGAGTCGGTCCCGCCGGAGTCGCCTCCGGTGTCGCCTCCGGTGTCCCCGCCGGTGTCACTGCCGCCGGAGCTGCCGCCCGGGTCGCCCGGCGTGGTGCCGCGGGCCAGGTCGCCCGGGATGCCGTACTCCGTGCCGTCCACCGTCACCGTCCAGTTGGAGGGCGTGGCGGTCGGCAGGTAGTAGACGAAGTCCAGGGCGACGCTCTGGCCCGGGGCCAGCGACTGCCAGCCCGGCAGGGTGAGCGACACCCGGTGGTAGGGGCCGTCCAGTCCGCCGGTGTTGCCGGAGCGGGTGTGGTCGCTGCGCACGATCGCCGACCCGAAGCCCGACTGGTCCCGGGCATTGCCCGGCGCCGAGGTGCCGTAGTCGAAGCGGAACTCCGTCCCGCCGGGCAGGGTGATGTCCGAGTTGTTGGTGATCCGCAGCGTGGGACTGATCGGATAGTTGTTGTCGCCGAGCGCGAAGTCCGTGAACTCCACCCCGATGTCCAGGGTGTGGTCCGGCATGGGGACGGTGGCCCGGGTGGCGCCGTAGGGCGCGGCGGTGCGGAAGGCGTCGTAGAGGGTGGCGGTCAGGGTGTCACCCTGTTCGTACTGGCCCTTGCCGGCGTTCCAGCCGTAGTCTCCGGCCAGTTCCCAGACCATCGCCCCGCCGATGCCCTGCTCCACGATCCAGTCGGCCTTGGCCTGCACCGACTGCTCGTCCTCGGTGGAGAGGAAGACCTTCTTCTCCGCGTTCCACAGCCAGGGCGCGGCCAGGGTGGTGTCGTAGTTGCGGACATAGTCACCGGTGAGCGCGGTGTCGGCGGGGAAGCCGTACTGGGTGAGGTAGTCCCCGGTGATGCCCGCCTCCAGGTTCTTGGCGTGCCACATCGGGTTGGAGCCGGCCGGCGACTCCTCGCCCGCGGTGTCCAGGTCGTGCCAGAGGTTGTCGATGCCCTCGGCGCCGTCCCCGCAGCGGGTCAGGCCGGAGCCGGCCGGGCAGTCGGTGGTGGCGGCCCTGCCCCACAGCCCGTTGGTGCCGCCGGTGACGTTCTGCCAGCCCCGGGTGTAGTAGGGCAGTCCGATGTTGATCCGGCCGGGCGGCAGCGAGGTGCGGTAGTAGTGGTAGGCCCAGTCGGCGTTGAGGTAACCGATGCCGCCGTACTGCGAGGTGGTGTAGACCCCGGCGGCGGCCAGTTCGGCGTCCTTGCCGTCGTCGAACAGCGCGGCGTTCGGGCCGACGTACTCGTTCCAGGCGCCGTGCAGGTCGTACGACAGCACACATAAACGAACTAGTCGCCTGACGTGCGGAAACACGAAAACGGCCCCCGCTCCCAGATAGGAGCGGGGGCCGCGACTGGTTGCCCCGACCGGCAGCCGTGGGGGACGGATCATCTACCGGCCGGGGCGGGACCGTGCCGGGCGGGCGCCTCACACCGGACCCGACACGGCCGTCTCTACGCCCGCAGCGGCGCCAGCACCGGGCGCAACCCAAGCGGGTCCACCAGCGGGACACCACCATCCGGCAGCACCCGCAGCGGCGACGCCCACCACGGCGCGCCAGCCGCCAGCGGCGTCCGGTGCGGGTCCGGCACCACCAGCACGCTGCCCGGCCCGATCACCCGCGTACCCGGCCACCGCCACCGCGCCGCGCCCTCCGGCGACACCAGCGCATACGCCGTGTCCCGGGCCGGCCGGTAGATCACCGGCCCGTGCAGCTCGCCCGTCGCCAGCGCGGCGAGCACCGGAACGCCAGGGCAGCAGATCGCCGCCCAGTGCTGAGGCACGGTCACCGGCACCAGCGGCGCCCGCCGGTCCCAGTCCGCACCCTCACCGAGCCACCGGCGGGCCGGCGTACTCATGGCGCGGGCTGCGCCGGGACACCCCGGGCCACATCATGCGCCACCTGTAGCGCCCTGCCACGGGCACACGGGGCCCCGCTCTGGCACCCCGTGGCACACACCACCACGTGCGCCACGCGGAGATCCCAAATCTCTTCACCCGACAGATAGGTAGCCGCGTGGATGGGGCACGCGTACGCCACGCCTCCCGGGCCGCTCGCAGCCTCTACCATCCGCACGGCCAGTAACGGTCCGCCCCCCTGACACGTCACGCATCTACGGCTACGGGCGGGCGGGGTCCCTGCATGCACGGCAGCGCTCATGCTGCCCTCCGATCCTGTGATGGCGGCCTATGTCACCGTACCTCGTGACTCACATCACCGTATACCCCTAGAGTGGCCCCATGCATACAGACAGCACAGCCGGCCACCCATACGAGGCGCTGGCCGAGCGCATTCGCGACCGCATCCGATCCGGCCAGTACGCCCCCGGCTCCCAGCTCCCGCCGCTCCGTGCCCTGGCCGATGCCGAGGGAGTCGCCTACGAGACCGCCCGGCGCGCGATTGGGTGGCTCGCCGAGTCCGGCGCCGTGCGCGTCACCACGCACGGGACTTACGTAGAGGACTCCCCGCCCGTCGGGTCGGGGTGGCAGCACCGGCTCAGGCTGTGGCAGGCCACCGGCAGCACCACCGGCGCCGCCGAGATCATCAAGGGCGCGGACATCCGCCACGTCCGGCCCCCGCGGCACGTCGCCGAGATTTTCGAGCTGCCGCCCGGGACGCGGCAGATCCTACGGCGGCGGTACATCGTCGGTGACGACGACCGGCCGCGGGCCGCGGTCACCGAGTGGTGGTCGCCGGATCTCGCCGAGCGCGTGCCGGCCCTGGCCGAGCCGCGGCCCAACGTCCAGCCGCCGGGGACCGTGCTCACTGCGGTCCGGGACGCGACCGGCCGGCAGCCAACCACGGGCAGGGATGCCATGGTGGCCCGTGAGGCCACCGGGTGGGAGGCGGACGCGCTGCGCGTCCGGGACGGCGCGCCCGTGCTGGCCCTGGTCTGGCAGTGGTCGGACGGCAGCGGACTCATGGTCTACGGCGAGTCCGTGCTGCCCGCCGGAATTGAGGTGGGGTACGCGTACTGACCGGATCGGCCCCGCGCCGTGGGGCCGATCCGCTACGCTCTCTCGCGCCACCACCGATCGCAACCAAGGGGGCCCCGTGGGGGCGCGCAGCCTCACCGCACGACAGGTAGCAGCAGCACGACGCGCATACCGCGCCCGCCGCGCCACCGTCCGCCAACTGGCCGAGCGCTACAACGTAGCCGTGGCCACCATGCGCCACGCCATCAACGGCGGCACCTGGCGCCACATCACCAACCCGCCGCCCGTCCCCGGGCACCCACCGCGCAACCAGGCGCTCACCGCGGACATGGTGCGCCGCGCCCGCACCCGGGCCGCGGGCGGCGAGACCATAGCAGACCTCGCCCGCGAAATGGGCGTACGGCACGACGTGGTGGCGCACGCCGTGTACGGGCTGACCTGGAAACGCATCACGGACCCGCCGCCGCTGCCCCGCCCCGCCCCGGTCAACCCCAGCGACGTGCCATCCTCGCGGCGCCACGCCGACGCGCTCGCCACCCTCCGCGCCCAGCGCGCCGCAGACCCCGACGACTGGGAGCCCGGCGAGTACGAGGCGGCCCGCGACAAGATCCGCACCGACCAGGCGGACGCCCGCGCCCGCCTGGAGGCGGCGCGGGCGGCACTCACCGCACCCACCCGGGAGGATTTCGCGCCCGCGGTGCTGGCCGCCGCCCAGGTGTGGGACCGCATGGACGGCAGCCGACGCAACCGGCTGCTGCGTGAGCTGGTCCACCGGATCGTGGTGGGCCGGGATGCCGATGGCCAGCCCGTGATAGAGGTACATCCGCAGTGGGAGCCGGACCCGTGGGCCGGCCTGCCTGCGTCCCCCGTGCTCGGCTCCCGCCGGCCCCGCCCCGACCGCACCAAGTGACCAGGCCGGGCCACTCGGCCTACTAATTCATCTGCGTGTGCTGTCGTACGACATGATGTTGACGTAGTCCAGGTACCGCGACACCTGGTGGGTCTCCATGCCGCGCAGCAGATAGCCGGAGGAGGGCGCGGCCACGGTCAGCAGATAATGCTGCCCGTCCTCGGCGCCGGCCCGGTCCAGCTTCTCGCGCAGGGTCTTCATCAGCGCCGTATAGCCCTTCATCAGGCCGGCGCGGCGGGGATTGGAGACCGCCCAGTCCAGCGGATTGCCCGCGTCCTTCATGGAGGTGGCGTACTCGTAGTCGATGTCCACCCCGTTGAAGCCGTACTGGCGGATGAAGGCCACGGCCGAATCGGCGAAGGTGTCGATGCCGGCCTGGTTGACCGAGCCGTCGGCGTTGGTGGCCATGGTGTAGAAGCCGCCGGAGGCCACCCGGTCGCCGTCGTCGTCGAAGTAGCCGCCGGTCTCCGCCCAGCCGCCGACCGACACCAGCGTCTTGACGTCCGGGTGCTGCTTCTTGAACTTGCCGAGCAGGTTGAAGTGCCCCTGGTACGGGAAGTCCGGGTCCATCTCGGCGCCCGGAACGTCCGGCCAGGTCATCCCGGTGGCCGGGTTCCGCGGGGTGTCGCCGCCCACCGATATCCGGTTGTCGCCGCCCACGTGGGCGAAGGCGTAGTTGATGTGGGTGAGTTTGTCCCACGGGATGTCGGAGGCCAGATAGGGGTCCTGGCCGCCGGTGCCGGTGCGCCAGCCGGTGAAGTAGCCGATCACCCGGCGCTGGTGATCGGCACCGAGTTTCTCCCGGCCGTCGGTGTCGTAGACGGAGCAGTAGGGCACGTCCACCCCGGGGGTGGCCCACAGGCCGTCGGGGCGGCAGGCCGCGTGGTCCTCGGCCTGGGCGGCGTTCGGCGCGGTCAGGCCGCCGGCCAGCAGCAGGCCGCCGGCCGCCGCGGCGAGCACGCCCGCGGAAAGGCGTCTTCGGGCACGGGACAGCATGATCGTCCTCCGGTGGGGGAAGAAGGCGGAGCCATGGCGGAGCAGCCCCGGCGGTGGCCGGCAGACCACCGCCCGGCTGCTGCGTGAAGTGGCCCTGACATTAAGTGGACTAGACCAAAGCGTCAATAGGTCTGGACCACTTGCCCGCCCGGGCTTTCGCGCGTGCGCCCGCGGTCACGGGCGCGGGCGCGGTGCGTGGTCCGCGGGGTCCGCCCCGGCCACCGGGGAAAGCGGGGTGACAGCCCGGGCGGCCGGCAATCCGACGCACCGGCAGTTCGCCTCGCAGGCGCGGCGGTCGGGGCGCCCGGCACCCGCCGCCGGCCGGCGCCGGGCGAGGCGCTGCGGCGTCGCCGGGCCGGTGGCGCAGCGGTGTGAGTGATCGCACAGGTCTGCCGGGAGTGCCCCGCCCAGGGCCGTGGCACACTGGACGCGTACCAGTGACGCAAGCGCACTCCGGGGTCGGTGAAAGTCCGAACCGGCGGTTAAAGTCCGCGACCCGGCCGCTGCCAGCGGCCGGTTGACCAGGTGAAACTCCTGGACCGACGGTTAAAGTCCGGATGGGAGGCAGTGCGCGGCGGAGCCGGACCGGTGTGCCGTCGGCCCGACGGAGCCCGCCCGCTTTCCGCGGGCCGGCCGCCCGCGGCGCGGGCGCCGCCCGGTGCCGTGTTCCGTATCTTCACGAGCCCCGGAGTCCTTGCCCGACGAGGCAGGAGGATCCGGAGTGGCTCCCCGGGCAGCAGTGAGCGAGCGCGAGACCGCCGCCATGCGCCGGGCCATCGAACTGGCCGCCCGCGGCCTCGGACACACCCGCCCCAACCCCGTGGTCGGCTGCGTGATCCTCGGCCCGGACGGCGAGGTGGCCGGCGAGGGCTGGCACCGGCGGGCCGGCGGCCCGCACGCCGAGGTGCACGCCCTGGCCGAGGCCGGCGAGGCGGCGCGCGGCGGCACCGCCGTGGTCACCCTGGAACCCTGCAACCACACCGGCCGCACCGGCCCCTGCGCCCGGGCACTGCTGGCCGCCGGGATCACCCGGGTGGTGTACGCCGTGCCCGACCCCACCGCCGACGCCCGCGGCGGCGCCGCCACCCTGGCCGCCGCCGGGGCCGAGGTGTCCGGCGGCCTGCTGCGCGCCGAGGCCGAGGCGGTCAACGCCGCCTGGCTCACCGCCGTCCGGCTCGGCCGCCCCCTGGTGCACTGGAAGTACGCCGCCACCCTGGACGGCCGCACCGCCGCGGCCGACGGCACCAGCCGCTGGATCACCTCCGCCGCCTCCCGCGCCGATGTGCACCGGCTGCGCGCCGAGAGCGACGCCGTGCTGGTCGGCTCCGGCACGCTGCGCGCCGACGACCCGCATCTCGCGGTGCGCGGCGTCCCCGGCGCCGCCCAGCCGCTGCGCGTCGCCCTGGACACCGAGGCCGCCGTGGTCAAGCCCGGCGCCCGGATCCTGGACGGCGCCGCCCCCACCCTGATCGCCGTCGCCGACGACCTGCCCGCCGGGCGCACCGCGACGCCCGGCGCGGAGGTGGTCCGGCTGCCGCGGGCGGACGGCGGGCGCGGCCTGTCGCTGCCCGCGCTGCTGGCCGAGCTGCACCGCCGGGAGATCCGCTCCGTGCTGCTGGAGGGCGGCCCGGTGCTGGCCGGGGCCTTCGCCGCCGCCGGACTGATCGACCGGGTCACCGGCTATCTCGCCCCCGCGCTGCTGGGCGCCGGACCGCAGGCGCTCGGCGACGCGGGCATCACCACCGTCTCCCGGGCCCTGCGGCTGGCCGTCACCGGCCTCACCCGCACCGGGCCCGATCTGCGCATCACCGCCGTCCCCGCCCCCGCCGCACCCGAGGAGAGCTGAGTGTTCACCGGAATCGTCGAAGAACTGGGCCGGGTCACCGCCGTCGAGCGGCTCGGCGACTCCTGCCGGCTCACCCTGCACGGGCCGCTGGTCACCGAGGACGCCCGGCACGGCGACTCCATCGCGGTCAACGGGGTCTGTCTCACCGTGGTGGACACCGCCGACGGGGCCTTCACCGCCGATGTGATGGCCGAGACCCTGCACCGCACCGGCCTGGGCGCCCTGGTCCCCGGCTCCCCGGTCAACCTGGAGCGCCCCATGGTGCTCGGCGGACGGCTCGGCGGCCATCTGGTCCAGGGCCATGTCGACGGCACCGGCACCGTACTGGCCCGCACCCCCGGGGAGCGCTGGGAGACCGTGCGGATCTCGCTGCCCGCGCCGCTGGCCCGCTATGTGGTGGAGAAGGGGTCGATCACCGTGGACGGGGTGAGCCTGACCGTGGTGGAGGCCGGGGACGACTTCTTCACCGTCAGCCTGATCCCGGCCACCCTCGCGCTGACCACGCTGGGCGCCAAGGGTCCCGGCGAGCCGGTCAACCTGGAGGTCGACGTGCTCGCCAAGTACACCGAGCGGCTGCTCGCCCATGGCGCCGCCGCGCCCGGCGCCGCCGGGGCCGAGGCCCCCGGAGGGCCGGTCCGGTGAGCCTTTCCGGCGTCCTCGGCGGGCGCGGCGCCACCGCCTTCGCGGTGCCGGTCCGGCCTGTCGCCCGGCCCGTCGCCCGGACCGGCACGGCGGGCAGTCCGCCCGGCCTCGCCGCGCCGGCACCCGGCCGGTGCGGCCGGCGGCACCCTCGTCGTCGGCGGGGTGTTCACCGCCCGGCCCCGACCGTCCTGGAAACCCTGGCCGGACGCCTGCGTCGTCGTCGGCATCCCGGCCGCCCCGGCCCGCGGGCCGGTGGAGTCCCGGCGGCCCGGCTGCCGGCCGGCCTGGCCGGCGTGCCGCCGGCGTTCCACAGCGGTGCGGCCTTCCCGGCCCCGATCTCTCTCGTCTGCCTCGTCCTCGCCCTGCGGGGACTGCGCGACCGGTGGCTGCGCTCCCGAGCGCCGCGGCCCGTACTGGAAGGAAGCCCGGCATGACCGTCACACCCGCCGCCCCCGCCGCCATCGACTCCGCCCCCGGCGCGGAACCGGATCCCGTGCTGGACCCCGTGGAGCGGGCCGTGGCCGACTTCGCCGCCGGACGCCCGGTGGTGGTGGTCGACGACGCCGACCGCGAGAACGAGGGCGACCTGATCGTCGCCGCGGAGAAGATCACCGCCGAGACGGTGGCCTTCATGATGTCCGAGTGCCGCGGCCTGATCTGCGTGCCGATGGCGGCGGCCGACCTGGACCGGCTGGACCTGCCGCAGATGGTGGACGACAACACCGAGTCCATGCGCACCGCCTTCACCGTCTCGGTGGACGCCACCGCCGCGCACGGCGTGTCCACCGGTATCTCCGCCGCCGACCGGGCCGCCACCATCCGGCTGCTCGCCGACCCGGCCGCGGTGCCCGGCGACTTCGCCCGGCCCGGCCACGTCTTCCCGCTGCGCGCCCGGGAGGGCGGGGTGCTCACCCGCAACGGCCACACCGAGGCCGGGGTCGACCTGGCCCGGCTGGCCGGACTGCGCCCGGCCGCCGCCATCGTGGAGATCGCCGGTCCGGACGGCACCATGCTCCGGCTGCCCGAGCTGATCCCGTTCGCCCGCCGGCACGGGCTGGCCATCATCTCCATCGAGGACCTCATCGCCCACCGCGCCGCCCACCGCGCCGCCCGCCGGGCCGCCGGCGCGGGGACGCGGGCGGGGGAGGCTCCGGCTCCCGCCGTCCCGGACGCCCGGCCCGCGGTGCGCCGCGAGGCCGAGACCGCGCTGCCCACCGTGCACGGCGCCTTCCGCGCCCACGGCTACCGGGCCCCGGACGGGGTCGAGCACATCGCCCTGGTCGCCGGCGACCTCGGCGACGGCGAGGACCTGCTGGTCCGGGTGCACTCCGAATGCCTCACCGGCGATGTGCTGGGCTCGCTGCGCTGCGACTGCGGGCCCCAGCTGCGGGCCGCCATGGACCGCATCGCCGCCGAGGGCCGCGGCGCCCTGCTCTATCTGCGCGGCCACGAGGGCCGCGGCATCGGGCTGCTGCCCAAGCTGCGCGCCTACCAGCTCCAGGAACTCGGCCGGGACACCCTGGACGCCAATCTGGAACTGGGCCTGCCCGCCGACGCCCGCGATTACGCCGCCGCCGCCCGCATCCTGGCCGATCTGGGCGTGCGCTCGGTCCGGCTGCTGACCAACAATCCCGACAAGAGCCGGGCCCTGCGCCGGCACGGGCTGCGGGTGCTCAGCCGCGAGCCCATGCCCGCCCCGGCCGGCGAGCACAATCTGCGCTACCTGCGCACCAAGCGGGACCGGATGGGCCACGAACTGCCCTGGCTGGACCCCGAGCCGGTCTCCGCCTGCGGCCAGTGACCCCGCCGCCGCCCGGACCGCCCCGTACCGGCCCCCCGCACGACCACCCGCACCCGACCACCCGACCACCCGACAGTACGCATCCCGAGGAGAGAACACCGTGAGCGGCAAGGGCGCACCCGAACTGACCATCACCGGAGCCAAGGACCTGCGGGTGGCGATCGTCGCCGCGCAGTGGCACACCACGGTGATGGACGGGCTCGTCGACGGTGCCCGGCGCGCCCTGGCGGACTGCGGCATCGAGGACCCGCTGCTGGTCCGGGTGCCCGGCAGCTTCGAACTGCCGGTGGCCGCCCGCCGCCTGGCCGCCCTCGGCTACGACGCCGTGGTGGCGCTCGGCGTCGTCATCCGCGGCGGCACCCCGCACTTCGACTACGTGTGCCAGGGCGTCACCGAGGGCCTCACCCGCCTCGCCGTGGACAGCGGCGTGCCGGTCGGCTTCGGCGTGCTCACCTGCGACACCGAGCAGCAGGCCCTGGACCGCGCCGGGCTGCCCGGCTCCGTGGAGGACAAGGGGCACGAGGCCGCCACCGCCGCCGTGGCCACCGCCGCGGCGCTGCGCGGACTGTCCGAACCCCGGAACTGAGCGCGGACCGCCCGCCGTCACCCCGTAGGCTTGGCACACCATGGCGCTCAAGACATTCGAGGAGCTCTACGCCGAGCTCCAGCAGAAGGCAGCCACCGGCGACCCCGCCACCTCCCGCACCGCGGAACTGGTCGCCGCCGGTGTCCATACCATCGGCAAGAAGGTCGTGGAGGAGGCCGCCGAGGTCTGGATGGCGGCCGAACACGAGGATGCCGGCCGCACCGCCGAGGAGATCTCCCAGCTCCTCTACCACCTCCAGGTGATGATGGTGGCCCGCGGCATCACACTGGAAGACGTCTACGCCCATCTGTGAGCCCGCCGGGAGCGGCCGGCCGGTCCCCGCCGGGCCGGCCGCCGGGCCGTGAGCCGTCTCCCCTCAGTCCCCGTCCGCTTCGCACCCCGTCGGCACCCCGGAAGTAAGGAACCTCCCCTCATGCTGCGCATCGCTGTCCCCAACAAAGGCGCTCTCGCCGAGCCGGCGTCGGCGATGCTCCAGGAGGCCGGCTACCGGCAGCGCAAGGACCGCCGCGAACTGGTGCTGATGGACAGCGACAACCAGGTGGAGTTCTTCTTTCTCCGTCCCCGGGACATCGCGGTCTATGTCGGCTCGGGAAAGCTGGACATCGGGATCACCGGCCGTGATCTGCTGCTGGACTCCGGCTCCGAGGCCGAGGAGATCATGCAGCTGGGCTTCGGCGCCTCCACCCTGCGCTACGCCACCCGGCCGGACGGGGTGCGGGACGTCTCCGGGTTCAGCGGTCTGACCGTGGCCACCTCCTTCGCCGGAGTGGTCGGCAAGCACCTGGCCGACCACGGCGTCAACGCCTCCGTGGTCAGTCTGGACGGCGCGGTGGAGACCGCCATCCAGCTCGGCGTCGCCGAGGTGATCGCCGATGTGGTGGAGACCGGCACCACCCTGCGCCAGGCGGGGCTGGAGATCATCGGGGAGCCCATCCTGCGCTCCGAGGCGGTGGTCATCCGCCGCCACGACGCCCCGGGGGACGACCCCAAGGTGCGCCAGTTCCTGCGCCGCATGCAGGGTGTGCTGGTGGCCCGCCGGTACGTGATGATGGACTACGACATCCGGGCCGAGGCGGTCGAGCGCGCGGTGGCCCTCACTCCCGGCCTTGAGTCGCCCACCGTCTCCCCGCTGCACGACCGCGGCTGGGTCGCGGTCCGCTCCATGGTGCCCACCGAGGACGCCCAGCGGATCATGGACGACCTCTACGACCTGGGCGCCCGCGCCATCCTCACCACCACCATCCACGCCTGCCGGATCTGAGCCGGCCGGCCAGGAGGAGCGATCCCATGCCGGCGTCCGACGGCCGTGCCGAGCCCGAGGGGCTTCCGCCGCTCCCGGTCACCTTCCGGCCGACCCGCACCCGCATCGTGCTGATGGTGCTGGGCGCGGCGGTGTTCACCGCGCTCACCGCGGTCGCGGTGACCCTGCCCGGCAGCGGCGGCGCTCCCTGGGGGTCCGGCGACCGGATCGCCTTCGTGGTCAGCGGGCTGCTGGTGTGGGCGGTGCTGATGCTGCTCGCCCGGCCCAGGGCGGTCGCCGACCGGGACGGGCTCACCGTGGTCAATCTGACCACCCGCCGGCACCTGGCCTGGGCGCAGATCCTCAAGGTGAGCCTGCGGCCCGGCGACCCGTGGGTCTCGCTGGACCTGCACGACGGCACCACCCTGGCGGTGATGGCCATCCAGCCCGGCGTGGACAGCCGCCGCGCCCTGGCCGACGCCCGCGCGCTGCGTGCCCTGGCCGACACCTACGGCACGGCGGCCGGCTCCGGCGGCTGAGCCGCGGAAACCGGCGCCGCCGCCCGCTCACGGCTCCCGCCGCCCGCCGCTCAGCAGCGCCCGGAGCACCGACTCCACATAGTCCGCGGCCTCCTCGTCCCGGGGGAGTGCGCCGGGGACGGAGCGGGCGAGCTGGGCGTGGCCCAGATAGCCGGTGTAGGCCAGGAGCGCCCGCTGCCGGGCCTCGGCGGGCGGGCAGCCGTGCTCGGCGAACAGGTCGACGAGGTAGGCGATCCGCCGGCCGGTCACCCGGCGCACCGCGGCGGCCACGGCCGGGTGGCCCGCGTCGGCGAGCAGCGCGAGTTCGATGGGGCCGGACTCCCGCGCCGCCGCGGCCGTGGTGATCCGGAAAAGCCGCCGCAGCCGCTCCCCGGGCGTGCCGGCCTCCCCGATCTCCAAGATCACGGCCTCGGTCTCCCGCTCCTCCCACCGCTCCAGCGCCGCCGTCACCAGGGCGTCCCGGCCGGAGAAGTGCCAGTAGAAGCTGCCCTTGGTGGTGCCCAGCCGCGCGGCCAGCGGCTCCACGGCGACCGCGGCGAGACCGCCGTCCCGGATCGCGTCGAGGGCGGCGTCCGCCCAGTCCCGGGCCGACAGCCGGGAGGTGCGGGGGCGCTTCCGATCGGCCATGACCCTACGCTACCGTATGGAAAAACCGTACGGCAGCGTATGGAAGTCGCGGCAGGGCTGCCCGGCCGGTGCGCATATGGGGAGGATCCAGTGCGAAAAGTCCGCAATGTTCACGAACGCCTCATCAACGCCCCCGCGGAACGGGTCGGCGCCCTGCTCGACCGGCTGGCCTCCGACGACGACCCCGTCTGGCCCGCCCCCGCCTGGCCCGCCATGCGCTTCGACCGCCCGCTGGGCGTCGGCGCCGAGGGCGGCCACGGCCCCATCCGCTACACCGTGGAGGAGTACGAACCCGGCGTGCGCATCCGGTTCCGCTTTCCGCCGCCCGGCGGCGGCTTTCACGAGCTCGCCGTCGAACCGCTGGGGCCGGACCGCTGCCGGGTGCGGCACGACATGGTCATCGGGACCACCGGGCCGGAACTCCTGACCTGGCCGCTGGCGGTGCGCTGGATGCATGACGCGGTGGTCGAGGAGGTGCTGGACAACCTCCAGCGGGCCGCCGGGGACACCGTCGGCCGCCCGGTCCGCTGGACCTCCTGGGTACGGCTGCTCAACCGGGTGCTCTGGGAACGCCCGCGCGCGGTGCCCGCCCCGCCGCCCGAAGCCGGGCTCGCCCGCCGCGCCCTGCACCGCGTGGACTTCGCCGACGCCTGGCAGGTGCGGCTCCACCCCGCCATGCCCGGTGACCCGGACACCTGGGCCGCCGCCTTCGCCCGCCCGCCGGTCGCCGTCCGGGCCCTGCTGCTGCTGCGGCAGGCGCTGGTCGGCCTGATCGGAATCCGGCCCGGCCCGGCCCGGGGCGGATTCCCGGAGACCGGCCGGACGGAACACGAACTGCTGCTCGGGCTGGACGCCGGCCACCTCGACTTCCGCCTCTCCGTGCTGACCACCGGCAGGGCGGTCACCTTCACCACGGTCACCGCGATCCACAACCGGCGGGGACGTCTCTACTGGGCCGTGGTCCGCCGCCTGCACCCGGCCGTGGTGCGCGCCATGGCCCGCCGCGCCCACCGCGACATCGCCCTGCGCTCCACCCCCGCGGCACGGGCCGGGACCGCCGCGTCCGGCCGGCCGCACGCCGCACGGTTCCGCCTCCCGCGGATTTCTTCCCGTCCCCGGTGAACCGCACGGCCGCCCCCTCCGTGAAGCCCGGTGAACCCGCGCGACGGCGCGGTGAGCGAACAACCGGGGGAGCGGCACCATGTCCACCACCACGAGAGCGGAACACGCCGCACCGGCCCGCGGCATCATGCCGTTGCTGGCGATCACGCTGTCCGGCGCGCTGGTAGCGGTCGCGCTGGGCGCGTACGGAGCCACGCACACCCCGACCGGGCGGCCACTGGCGCTGGTGGTGGGCTTCCGCTCCATGCTGACCATGAAGGTCTGGCTGGCCACGGCGGCGGCCGGGCCGGCCCTGTTCCAGGTGTTCTCCGCGGCCTGGATGTGGCGGCGGCTGCCGGGCGCGGGCGACCCGCCGGCCTGGCTGGGACCGGCACACCGCTGGAGCGGCACCGCCGCCTTCCTGCTCAGCCTGCCCGCCGCCTACCACTGCCTGTGGAGCATGGGATTCAGCACCTTCGACACCCGCACCGCGGTGCACTCGGTGGCCGGGTGCGCCTGCTACGGCGCCTTCACCACCAAGATGCTCGCGCTGCGGGTGCGCAGGCTGCCCGGGTGGACGCTGCCCGTCGCCGGAGGGCTGCTCTTCGCCGCCCTGATGACCGCCTGGGCCACCTCGTCCCTGTGGTACTTCGGCCAGTCCGGCGTACCGCTGCGGTGACCGGGTCCGCTCCCGGCGGGCGCCGGCTCGCGGCGCGGGGAGGGGAGGGGACCGGGGGTCCCCGGAACGCGAGCGCACACCGCATGACCCCGGCCGGGGTCCGTCCTGAGAGGAAGCCGTCATCATGACCACAGAAGAAAGCAGCCCGCGGGACGCGCGGCGGGCGGGGGAGGCCGCGGCCGGGCCGGTGCGCCGCCGGATGCTCGGCGGCCTGCTGGCCGCGGGCGGGGCCACGGCCGGCGCCGTCCTGCTCACCTCCTGCTACATACCGTCGGAGGATCCGCCGGGCGGCGCCGGACCGGATTCCGGCACCGCACCCGGGGGCAAGGCCCCCGGAGACTCCGCCGAAGACTCCCCTGGCGGCAGCGGCAGCGGCAGCGGCGGCGGGGACGGTGCGGCGCCGCAGGGCGATCCGCTGGTCTCCTCCGACCAGGTGCCGGGCGGCGGCGGCGTGGTGCTGGCCGACCGGGAGATCGTGGTGACCCGGGACGCCTCCGGCACCGTCCGGGCGTTCTCCGCCGTCTGCACCCACGCCGGGTGCCTGGTGGACTCGGTCTCGGGCGGGACCATCAACTGCCCGTGCCACGGCAGCGCCTTCGACGCCGGCACCGGCTCCCCGGTGTCCGGCCCGGCCGGCGCGCCGCTGTCCCCGGTCCCGGTCCAGGAGATCGACGGCGGGGTGTTCCCGGCATGAGCGGCAGCGGCGGCGGGCTGACGGCCCGTCTTCCCACGGTGCTGTGGATCGTCGGCGCCACCCTGGCGGTGGGCGCGCTCACCCCCGTGGTGGGCCAGGCGGTCACCGCCCCGCAGCCGCCGGCCGCGGCCCCGGCGGGCACCGGGGAACAGCCGTCCGGCGAGCAGGACGCCGACGGCACCGGGGAAGGCGGCGACCCGGACGGCCCCGGCTATTCCGGCGACGCCCAGGACTCCACGGACGGGGCGGCCGACGAGGGGCGGCCCGGTCCCGCGGACCGGCTGATCGGCATCGCCGAGTCGGTGCTCGGCGAGATCGTGGTGGACGCCGAGGGCCGCACCCTGTACCTCTCCGTCCTGGACCGCACCGACCCGCCCGCCTCGGCGTGCCTGAGCCGGCAGTGCCTGGAGAACTGGCCGCCGGTCCGCCTGCCGGACGCCGGCGGCCTGCCCGCACCGGCCGCCGACGGCATCGACGCCGGTCTGCTGGGGGCCCTGGAACGCCCCGACGGCACCTGGCAGGCGACCCTCGGCGGCTGGCCGCTCTACCGCTACGCCGGGGAGGAGCCCGGCGAGGTGTCCGGAGACGGCATGGGCGGCACCTGGTTCGCCATCACCCCGGAGGGCACGCCCGCCGTCCGCTGACCCCTCGCTCCGGTCCCGCCGGTCCCGCCGGTCCCGCCGGTCCCGCCCGTCCCGCCCTTGCAGGCCGGGCGGGCCGCGGAGTCCTGATCGCGTGACGGGGAAGGAGCGGACGGCGTGAGGCCCGGGCACCGCGGGGCGAGCGCTCAGCGCCCCGCCGGCGGCTCGGGACGGTCGGTGGGGGCGATCCCGCGGCCGGCCATGACCTCCCCGTACGCCTGCATCAGGTCCGGCAGCCGCAGCGTGGCCAGGTCGCCGCGCGAGGGGGTGCTCACCATGCCCGTCAGCCGCATGTCCCGGAAGCCGCAGCTGGTCTCGTACAGGGTGCGCAGAAAACGGCCGTTGCCCAGCTCGTCGATCCAGCCCTCCGCCACCACGTGCTCGCAGATGGAGCGCAGCTCCTCGCGGGCCTCCGGATCCCAGGTGTCGCCGTGCTCCCCGGCCAGCAGCTCCCCGATGGCGGTCAGCTCGTCCGGCCGGTAGCTGGGGAACTCCACCCGGGCGGTGAACCGGGACCCGAGCCCCGGGTTGGCCGACAGCAGCCGCTCCATGCCCTCCGGATAGCCGGCCAGGATCACCACCAGATGGTCCCGGCTGTCCTCCGCCCGCTTCAGCAGCACCTGCAACGCCTCGTCGCCATAGGCGTCGCCCTTGCTGTAACCGGAGTGCACCAGGCTGTACGCCTCGTCGATGAACAGCACCCCGCCCAGTGCCGAGTCGATCAGCCGGTTGGCCTTGACCGCCGTCTGGCCCAGGAACTCGCCCACCAGATCGGCCCGCTGGGCCTCCACCAGCCGGTCGTGGCCCAGCACCCCCAGCGCGTAGAACACCTTGGCCAGAATCCGGGCCACCGTGGTCTTGCCCGTGCCCGAGGGGCCGGAGAAGACGAAATGCCGCTTGGGCGGCTGCACCGGCAGCCCCTGTCCGGCCCGGAACCGGGCCATCCGCAGCTGCGCGGACATCGCCCGGACCTGCTCCTTGACCGGCTCCAGCCCCACCATCCGGTCCAGCTCGGCCAGCGCCTGGGCGAGCAGCGCGCCGTCCGGCCGGCGTATCTCCCCGCCGCGCGGCCCGGGCGGGTAGCCGCCCGTCCCGGCATCCTGCCCCGGCCGGCCGCCGGCCGCCCCGCCCGGCAACTCCACCCCGGCGGCCACCACCGTGCGCCGCCCGTCGCCGCCGGCCGGCAGGTCGTCGGCGAAGTCCAGCGGGCCCGCGGCACCGTCGTGCGGCAGCGGGCCGCCGGCCCCGGCCAGCTCGTCCTCGTCCGCCAGCGCGGACAGCCGGGCCCCGGTGTCCATGAACTCCGGATCGGTCTGGTGCACCGCCCGGTACAGCGGCAGGGCCGCGGCGCTGCGCCCGCTGCCCTCCCGGGCCCGGGCCAGCCAGTAGCGCAGCTCCTTGCGCTGCGGCTGCTCGCTGCGGCAGCGCATCAGCGCCGTCGCCAGCAGCGGCTCGGCCTGCTCGAACATCTCCATCCGGACCCGGGCCATGCCCGCGAACAGGCCGGCCTCCACCCCGAGCTGGGGATCGTCCACCAGGGAGGCGGTGCAGCGGAACAGACCCTCCCAGTCCTTGGCCAGATAGGCCCGGCAGGCATGCAGGAACCGCGCGTGCGGATCGGCGTCCGGTGCCGGGCAGCGGGCCAGCGCCTGGTCCAGCTCGGCCAGCCGCCGGCCGTCCAGCAGATGCGAGGCGTGTGCCAGCCGCAGATCCCGCTCGCTCTCCAGCACCGGCTGCACCCACCAGCCCAGCCAGTACCAGGAGCTCAACTGCCGCCGGTGGCGGGCGCGCTGCTCGCCGAACCGGTCCCGGTGCTCGTACATCCGCAGCAGCGCGGTGGTCACGTCCGAGCGCAGCGCATGCAGCCCCAGCCAGGCGTCCGCCATGCCGGGATCCTCGCGCACCGCCGCGCGGAAGCACTCCTCCGCGTCCGCGTACGCGGCGGCGACATAGGCGTCCACCCCGCGCAGCCATGCCACGTCCGCCGCCGTGCGCCGGCCGTGCATGTCGTGCGTGCCTGAACTCATGACGTCCCCCACAACGGGCTCCTCAGCCGCCCGGCGCCGGCCCCCGGGTCTGCCGCTCCAGGATCCGGAAGGTACCGCCGTGCGGCTCAAGGAGGATATCTGCAAAGGGTGCTGACGGGTCTTCGGCCAGATGCCGCAGCTCCGCCCGCTTCCAGCTCGCCCAGAACGGGTCCAGCGCGGCACCGTCCCGCCGTTGTCCCCGTGCCCAGGCCGTCTCCCGGTCCACCCGCAGCCAGATCAGGCAGGCCAGGAAGGGCCGCACCGCGCGCCGGCCCGCCCCCACCCCCTCCAGCAGCACGACCGGTGCCGGCTTCACCACACTGCTGTGGATGTACCCGCGCCGCTCCCAGTCGTACACCTGGTAGGGGGCGGGCTCTCCCCGGCCCAGCGGCCGGAGCACCTGCCGGTCCAGCCGGCCGGTCCAGCCGAACAGCGACGCATGGCAGGCGAGGTCGTCCAGATGCACCACCGGGGCGCCGCCCAGCGCCCGGCTCAGCGCCGCCGACAGGGTCGTCTTGCCCGATCCGGCGTGCCCGTCCACCCCGATCAGCCGCACCGGGCCCAGAGAGGGGCGCAGCCCGCGCAGCCGGGCCGCCAGCCCGGTGAGCGCGGGATCGTCGGCGGTCGTCACCGGGACAGCGTACGGCGCGCCGCGCGCCGGTGCCGCCCCCTAGGGGCCTCGCGGGGAGCGCATCGGCGCGCACCGCGGCACGCGCGCTCCCGCGTGCCATGACTGGCCGCCGGCCCGGACGGGCCGGATAGTGGACGGGTGGCCGGCCCGGCCCGGTACCGGCCGCCGAACCCCACCGGCACCCCGGGAGAACCACCGTGACCCACCGCCGCGCCCTGCTCTCCGCCGCCCTGCTCTCCGCGCTCGCCGCCGGGACCGGGCCGGCCTCCGCCACCCCGCCCGCCGCGCCGCTGCGGCCCCGCCCGCCGGCCCGGCACCGGGACCCGGCGCTGCCCGCCGGGGGCGGCCCGGTCCCGGAGTACCACGCCTGGACCACCGCGGCCGACTGGGACCGCGGCACCGCACAGGGCACCGGCACCCGCGCCCTGCCCCGCCCCGGCATCGTGATCGACCGCCCGCACGGCGTCCTGCGCCACACCGACCCGCACACCGGCCGTTCCGCCGGCTGGGAGTACGCCGTCTGGGTCTCGCCCGAGCACCGCACCGCCGCCCCCGCGGACGAACTCGTCCCCTCCTGGAACGCCGCCACCCCGCCCGGCACCTGGCTGCGCGTGGAACTGCGCGCCGGCTACGCCGACGGCGGCCACACCCCCTGGTACACGCTCGGCGACTGGGCCTCGGGGGACCGGGATCTCCGCCGCACCTCGGTGCCCGACCAGTCCGACGGCCGCAGCACCGTGCACACCGACACCGTGGCCGTCGCCGGTCCGGCAGCGGACCGGGTGCCGTTCCGCTCCTGGCGGCTGCGCCTGACCCTGTTCCGGGCGCCCGGCAGCACCGCCACCCCCGTGGTGTGGCGGGCCGGCGCGCTGGCCTCCGCGGTGCCCGCCAGGGAAGAGGTCCCGGCCACCGCCCCCGGCCCGGCCGCCGGCACCGAGCTGCCGGTCCCGGCCTACTCGCAGAACGTCCACACCGGCCGCTACCCCGAGTACGACAACGGCGGCGAGGCCTGGTGCAGCCCCACCTCGGTGCAGATGGTCCTGGAGTTCTGGGGACACCGGCCGACCGCCCGGGAACTCGCCTGGGTCGACCCCTCCTACGACGACCCGCAGGTCTGCCACGCCGCCCGGCACACCTACGACCACGCCTACGGCGGCTGCGGCAACTGGCCCTTCAACACCGCCTACGCCGCCGCCGCGCACCCCGGCATCCAGGCCGTGGTGACCCGGCTGCCCTCGCTGGCCCATGCCGAGCGGCTGGTCCGGGCCGGCATTCCGCCGATCACCTCCCAGTCCTTCCACGAGGGCGAACTGCCCGGCGCCGGGTACGGCACGGCCGGCCATCTGATGGCCGTGACCGGCTTCACCCGGGAAGGGGATGTGGTGGCCCACGACCCGGCCGGCCGGGACAACGCCGACGTCCGCCGCGTCTACCCCCGCCGCGCCTTCGAGAACATCTGGCTGCGCACCCGGCGCCGCACCGCGGCCGGCGCCCCGGCCTCCGGCACCGGCGGGATCTGCTACCTGCTCTTCCCGCTGCACCCGAGTGCCGACCAGAGCGGTGCACTGGCCGCGGCCGGTATCCACTGAGGCACGGGCGCGCCTCGCCGGGTGCGCCCGGCCGTGCCGCACCGGCACCCGGGCCGGGCTCCGGGCCCCTCGTGGGCGCGGCGGCCGATCCGGCATACTCGGGCGGCCGGACGTGATCGCCGGCCGCCGCGACCCGGCGGCCGGACGGCACGGACCGCAGACCTCATCACGGCAGTGCCGCCGCCCATCCCTGGCGACCGCTGCCCCAGCGCCCGACAGGGAGGAGCGAGATGACCCCCGCCGTGACGCCCGCCGCCCGCCCCCGGCAGGTGCGGCGCACCCTGCCCACCGAAGAGGCCCGCGATCTGCTGGAGCTGGTCCGGGAGCTGATCCACAAGGAGATCGTCCCGGTCGCCGACGAGGAGGAGGCCGCCGCCCGGTTCCCCCGGGAGGTCTTCCGCCGGCTCTCCGGGACCGGACTGCTGTCCCTGCCCTATCCGCAGGAGTACGGCGGCGGTGGCCAGCCCTACCAGGTGTATCTCCAGATGCTGGAGGAACTGGCCGCCGCCCGGCTGACCGTCGGCCTGGGAGTGAGCGTGCACACGCTGGCCTGCCACGCGCTGGCCGGGTACGGCACCGCCGGGCAGCGTGCCGCGCACCTGCCCGCGATGCTCGGCGGCGGCACCCTGGGCGCCTACTGCCTCTCCGAGCCGGCCTCCGGCTCCGACGCCGCCGCCCTGCGCACCCGCGCCGTGCGGGACGGCGACGACTGGGTGCTGACCGGCACCAAGGCCTGGATCACGCACGGCGGCATCGCCGACTTCTACACCGTGTTCGCCCGCACCGGGGCGCCCGGGCCGCGCGGCATCACCGCCTTCCTGGTGCCGGGCGACGCCCCGGGGCTCACCGCCGCCGCACCCGAGCGCAAGATGGGCCTGGGCGGCTCGCCCACCGCGCAGGTCCACCTGGACGGGGTCCGGGTGCCGGACGCCCGCCGGATCGGCGCCGAGGGCGAGGGCTTCGCCATCGCCCTGGCCGCCCTGGACTCCGGACGGCTGGGCATCGCGGCGTGTGCGGTCGGCCTGGCCCAGGCGGCGCTGGACACCGCCCTGTGGTTCACCGCCCAGCGCCATCAGTTCGGCCGGCCGGTGCTGGACTTCCAGGGCCTGCGCTTCATGCTCGCCGACATGGCCACCCAGATCGAGGCCGGCCGGGCGCTGTACCTGGCAGCCGCGCGACTGCGCGACACGGGAGAGCCGTTCTCCCGGCAGGCCGCCATGGCCAAGCTGTTCTGCACCGACACGGCCATGCGGGTGACCACGGACGCGGTGCAGCTCATGGGCGGTTACGGCTGCACCTCGGACTTCCCGGCCGAGCGCTATATGCGCGAGGCCAAGGTCCTCCAGATCGTCGAGGGCACCAATCAGATCCAGCGCATGGTCATCGCCCGTGACCTGGCGGGCCCGCCCGGCCGCTGATCCCCTCCCCGGCGCGGAGCCGCCCCGGGGCCGGGTCCGTGCCGGCGTGCGCGGCCCGCCCGGGGGTCAGGCGGCGCGGCGCATCCGGGGGACGCGTCCGCGCAGCGGCGCGCGGACCGCCGCGCGGCGCATCGGGGTGCCGCGCAGCCGCTCCGGCGGCGGCGGGATCTCCACCCGCTCCACCGGCACCTCCACAGCCGGGCGCCGCGGCACCACCACCGCGTGCGAGAACGGCTGCAGGCGCCAGTCCAGGCTCTCCGGCAGGGCCCGGGCCGCCGGCTCGTGCCGCGGGGCGGGCTGCCGGGCGCCGGCCTCGAACTCCTCGGCCGAGACACTCCGGCCGGAGCCGGCGCACACCGTCAGTCCGAAGGGGTTCCACCGGGCGGGGCAGGTGGCGTGGCGCGGCAGCGGGCCGCCCGGCTCGGCCACCGCGATCGACTGCCCGCAGTCCGCGCATTTCACCCGGACGGCGTCGGCCGGCGTCTCGTCCTCCTCCGCGGACCCGGCCGGCAGGCCGTGGACCCGGCACCGGGCCGGGTCGTCGGGGTCCTCTGCCTCCTCGGCCGCCTCGATCACGGTGATCTCGGTGGCGCGGAGCTGCTTCGTGGTGCGCATGGCATCCCCCTTGCGAACTGTGGCCCGGAACTGTGGTCTTGGCCACAGCAAGCACTTCCCGCGGGGTCTGACCGCTAATCGCGGCGCACCAGCGCACACCGCAGCACACCTGTGGTTTTCGTCACACGCGGTGCGCGGACCGTGCCCCCGGCGCGCTCCCGATGCCCCGGTGCGGCCACCTCCTGTGCTGCCCGCCGTCCTGCCCGCCGCTCCGTCCGCCGGCCGCCCGTCGCCGGGTGTGCGCCGTCCGTCCGGATGCCCGGCGGATGTGCCTGGACGGGCCCGGCACAGTAAGTTGACCGGCTGTGGAGGAACTCGACCGGCGGATCGTGGAACTGCTCGTCAGCGACGGGCGCATGAGCTACACCGACCTGGGCAGGGCCACCGGCCTGTCCACCTCCGCGGTGCACCAGCGGGTCCGGCGGCTGGAGCAGCGCGGCATCATCCGCGGCTATGCCGCCATCATCGACCCCGACGCCGTGGGGCTGCCGCTGACCGCGTTCATCTCCGTCAAACCGTTCGATCCCAGCGCGCCCGACGACATCGCCGACCGGCTCGCCGACGTGCCGGAGATCGAGGCGTGCCACAGCGTGGCCGGGGACGAGAACTACATCCTCAAGGTCCGCGTGGCCACCCCGGCCGAGCTGGAGCACCTGCTTGCCCGGATCCGCTCGCTGGCCGGGGTGTCCACCCGCACCACCGTGGTGCTCTCCACGCCCTACGAGGCCCGGCCGCCCCGGGTCTGACCCCCCGCGCACCCCGCGTCGGGACCGGCCGGCCCCGGACGCGAGACTGGCAGCCATGACCGACCGCACAAGCCCCGGCGCCGCCCGGCGCACCGTCCTGCTCCGCAACGGCGCGGTGCACACCCCCGCCGACCCCTTCGCCACCGCCATGGTCACCGAGGGGGACACGGTCGCCTGGGTGGGCTCGGAGGGGGCCGCCGACTCCTTCGCCGCCTCCGCCGACGAGACCGTCGACCTCGACGGCGCCCTGGTCACCCCGGCGTTCACGGACGCACATGTGCACACCACCGCGGCCGGGCTGACCCTGACCGGCCTGGACCTGGCCGGCACGCGGGACGCGGCCGAGGTGCTGGAGCGGGTGCGGCGCCATGCCGCGGCCCGGCCCGGGGACGCGGTACTGCTCGGGCACGGCTGGGACGACACGCACTGGCCGGACCGCCGCCCGCCCGGCCGGGCCGAGCTGGACGCCGCGGCCGGCGGCCGGCCGCTCTACCTCAGCCGGGTCGACGTGCACTCCGCGCTGGCCGGCACCGCCCTGCTCGGCCTGGTGCGGGGGCCTTTCGCGCGGCACGGGCTGCCCGACGGGCCGCTCACCGGCGAGGCCCACCACGCCGTCCGCCGTGCCGCGCTGGCCGCCGTCACCCCGGCGCAGCGGGCCGAGGCGCAGCGCGCCGCGCTGGACCGCGCCGCCGCGCTGGGCATCGGCTCGCTGCACGAATGCGCCGGACCCGACATCTCCGGCGAGGACGATCTCACCGCCCTGCTGGCGCTCGCCGCCGCCCGGCCCGGGCCCCGGGTGTTCGGCTACTGGGGCCAGGCGTTCACCTCCGCGAAGGAGGCCGAGGCCGTCCTGGATCTCGGCGCGGCCGGCGCGGCCGGCGACCTGTTCGTGGACGGCTCCCTGGGGTCCCGCACCGCCCGGCTGCGCGAGCCCTACGCCGATGTGCACGGCGCCGCGCACACCGGCGACGCCTATCTGGACGCCGAGGCCGTGGCCGCCCATGTCACCGCCTGCACCGAGGCGGGCGTGCAGGCCGGTTTCCACGCCATCGGCGACGCGGCGATCGGCACGGTCACCGAAGGGGTGCGGGCCGCCGCCCGCGCCCTGGGCATCGCCCGGGTGCGGGCCCTGCGGCACCGCGTGGAGCACGCCGAGATGCTCACCCCGGCGGCCATCGCCGAGTTCGCCGCACTCGGCCTGACCGCCTCGGTCCAGCCCGCCTTCGACGCGGCCTGGGGCGGTGCGGACGGGATGTACGCCGGACGGCTCGGCACCGCCCGGGCCGGCACCCTCAACCCTTTCGCCGCCCTGCTGCGGGCCGGCGTGCCGCTGGCCTTCGGCTCGGACGCCCCGGTGACCCCGCTGGACCCGTGGGGCGGGGTCCGCGCCGCCGCCTTCCACCGCACGCCCGGACACCGGATCTCGGTGCGCGCCGCCTTCACCGCGCACACCCGGGGCGGCTGGCGCGCGCTGGGCCGTGACGGTGCCGGTGTGCTGGTCCCGGGCGCACCGGCGGACTACGCGGTGTGGCGGACCGGGGAGCTGGTGGTGCAGGCCCCGGACGACCGCATCGCCCGCTGGTCCACCGATCCCCGCTCCGGCACCCCCGGCCTGCCCGGCCTCGCCCCCGGCGGTCCGCTGCCGCACTGCCTGCGCACCGTGGTGGCCGGCCGCACCGTGCACGACGCGCTCTGAAGCACCCGGCCCGGCACCGGGCGCGGGCACCGGGGCCGTCCGGAAGGCCCCCCGCCGGGGCCGCGGCGGCGACCGGGGCGGCGACCGGGGGGCCGGACCGGTCTTGCCGGTCGGGTGATCCACCGCTCGGGTGATCCGGGTGCGGCGATACCGCCGAACGACGTGCGCCGGGCCGCGGGTGCCCGGCCCACCGGTCCCCACTGACCAGGAGCTTTGCGGAAACGCCGCAGGTCAGACCAGTGTTGACAGGCGGCTCACGACGAACGATAGGTTCGGCCGGGTCCACCTGAGGGCATCCGGCCGGTGTGCCTCGCGCGCAGTCGTCGAACGCTGCTGGGCCAGGGGGCGGGACCGCTGCAACGGTCTTCCGTCGCTGGGAGCCAGGTCCAGCACCCGCGGCACGGGGGCGCAGGGTTTCCGCCCGGCCGGCAGGTGCGACCCGGATGGTGGCCCGGCCGCTCAGTAGACAACGGCTTTCGGTCGACCCGCAGCCAGCGGGTCCCAGGTCGGCCCGAAGGGCGCCGGGCCCCATTCCCCGGTCGCGCCGCCCCGGCACGGCCCCGCCGTGCCGAAGCAGCCGCCGTTCGGGGTACCGTCGACCTCACACCGGTCGATCAGCAGGAAGGCCACCCACCCGTGCCACCGACCCCGGACACCGCCACCGCCGGTCATGGCACCGGCGTCCCGCCCGCCGCAGCCGCCGGGCAGACCCCGGACGGTCCGGCCGGGCGGAAGCCCGCCGCGGCGTCCGAAGATCCCGCGGGGGCCCCCGGCCGGGCGTCCGTACCGGGGCCGCGCCGGCTGGCCGCCGCGGCGCGCCGCCACGCGCCCCGCAGCGCGCTGGCCGCACTCGCCGGCGGCGCCCTGGCCGCCGCCTTCCCGCCGCTGGGCTGGTGGCCGCTGTCCCTGCTCGCGGTCGCCGCCCTGGCGCTGCTGACCCGGGGCCGCACCGCCCGGCAGGGCGCCTGGACCGGTTTCGCCATGGGGCTGCCCTTCTTCGTCGGCCTGCTCCAGTGGCTGCGGGTGATCGGCTGGGACGCCGTGCTGGGGCTGTCGGTGATCCAGGCGCTGTTCTTCGTCCCGCTGGGCGCGGGGCTGGCGGCCGTCTCCCGGCTGCGGCCGTGGCCGCTGTGGGGCGCCTGCCTGTGGGTGGCCGAGGAGTGGGCCCGTGACCGGGTGCCGCTCGGCGGCTTTCCCTGGGGCCGGCTGGCCTTCGCCAACACCAGCACCCCGTTCACCCCGCTGGCCGCGCTCGGCGGCGCCCCGCTGGTGACCTTCGCGGTGGCGCTGAGCGGCGGGCTGCTGGCCGCCGCGGGCCTCGCCCTGTGGCGGCTGCGCCGCCGCCCCGCCGCGGTCCCGCCGCGCACGGCCGTGCCCCGGGCCCTGGTACCGGCCGGACTGGCCGCGGCCGTGACCCTCGCCGGCCAGGCCGTACCGGTGCCCACCGACGCGGACGACACCGTGCGCATCGCCGTGGTCCAGGGCAATGTCCAGCAGCCCGGCATGGATTTCCTGGGCCGCCCGATGCTGATCCTCAGCAACCATGTCGAGGCCACCCTCGGACTCGCCGAGGACATCGACGCGGGCCGCACCGAACGGCCGGATCTGGTGATCTGGCCGGAGAACGCCTCCGACCTCGACCCCTACCGCGACCCCGCGGCCCGGGCGGCCATCGAGGAAGCGGTCCGGGCGGTGGGCGTCCCGGTGCTGGTGGGCGCCCTGGTCGACCATCCCACCAAGGAGGGCTACGTCGAGAACCAGGGCATCGTCTGGGACCCGCAGACCGGCCCCGGCGACTCCTACACCAAGCAGCACCCGGTCCCGTTCGGCGAGTATGTGCCCTTCCGGGAGCAGCTCAGCAAGGTGATCAGCCGGCTGGAGCGGGTGCCCCGGGACTTCTGGCCCGGCGACCACAGCGGCGTGCTGGACGTCGGCCCGGCCCGGCTGGGCGATGTGATCTGCTTCGAGGTGGCCTACGACGGCATCGTCCGGGACACCGTCAACGACGGCGCCCGCGCCCTGGTCGTCCAGACCAACAACGCCACCTACGGTCACACCGGCCAGCCCGAGCAGCAGCTCGCCATGTCCTCGCTGCGCGCCGTGGAGCACGGCCGGGCGATCGTCACCGCCGCCCCCAGCGGGATCAGCGCCATCGTGGCGCCGGACGGCACGGTGCTGCAGCGCACCGAGGAGTTCACCCAGGACGTGCTCACCGGCGAGCTGCCGCTGCGCGACGGCCGGACGCCGGCCGACCGGGTCGGCGCCGCCCCGGAATGGGCGATGGCCGTCGTCGGCCTGCTGGCCTGGGCCGCGGTCGCCTGGCGCACCCGCCGGGCGGCGCGGCGGGACACGGCGGCGCAGGACTCCCCGGCGTGAGCGCACCCGACGCCCGGGGCGGGCTCCCGGGCCCGGTACTGGTGATCATCCCGACCTACAACGAGGCCGGTAGCCTGGAACCGCTGGCGGCCCGGCTCCGGGCGGCGGTGCCCGCCGCCGATCTGCTGATCGCCGACGACAACAGCCCGGACGGCACCGGCAAGATAGCCGACGCGCTGGCCGCCGCCGACCCGGGCGTCCATGTGCTGCACCGGCCGGGCAAGGAAGGCCTGGGCGCGGCCTATCTGGACGGCTTCCGCTGGGGCCTGGAGCGCGGCTACCGGGTCCTGGTGGAGATGGACGGCGACGGCTCGCACCAGCCGGAGCAGCTTCCGCGGCTGCTCACCGCCCTGGAACGGGCCGATGTGGTGGTCGGCTCCCGGTGGGTGCCGGGCGGCCGGATCGTGCACTGGCCCCGCTACCGGGAGCTGCTCTCCCGGGGCGGCTCGGTCTACTCCCGGCTGCTGCTCGGTCTCCCGCTGCACGACGTCACCAGCGGCTACCGGGCGTTCCGCAGCCATGTGCTGACCCCGGCGCTGCTGGACGACATCGCCTCCCAGGGCTACTGCTTCCAGGTCGATCTGGCGCACCGCGCGCACCGGGCCGGACACCGGGTGGCCGAGGTGCCCATCACCTTTGTCGAGCGGGAGCTGGGCGATTCCAAGATGAACCGGGACATCGTGGTGGAGGCGCTGTGGCGGGTCACCGTCTGGGGGCTGGCCTCCGGGCTCCGCCGGATCACCGGACGCGGGCACACTGGAGAACATGACGACCGGCAACTCCCGACCCTCCCGTAACCCCGCCGGACCCGCCGGGCGCGCCGGCCGGCGGCTGAGAACCCTGCTGCCGCTGGGCGTGGCCCTCTGGGCACTGGCCGAACTCTGGCTGCTGATCCTGCTCGGCGACGCCGCCGGCGGATTCACCGTCTTCCTGGTGCTGCTGGCCGGGCTGGTGCTCGGGGCCCTGGTGATCCGGCAGGCCGGCAGCCGGGCCTGGCGGCGCCTGGCCGAGTCGCTCCAGCGCGGCGGCCCGGAATCCGCGGCGGCCGGCTCCGGCAACGGCCTCACCATGCTGGGCGGCCTGCTGCTGATGGTGCCCGGGCTGCTCTCCGACGCGGCCGGGCTGCTGTGCGTGTTCCCGCCGACCGCCGCGCTGCTGCGGCGTACCGGCGCACGGCTGCTGCGCTCCGGCAAGGGGCCGCTGGGCACCGCCTACCGGCAGTTCAAGGACGCCGAGGAGGCCGCCCGGCTGCGCCGCTCCGAGGCCGCGGGCGACGGCGGCGGGCGGGTGGTGCGCGGCGAGGTGGTGCCTGACGACGGGCCGGCCGGCGGCGGGAGCGGTCCGGGCGGTCCCGGGGCGCCGGAGGAGGACCCCGGGGAGGGGCCGCGCGGCGAACTAGGCGGCCCCCGGCGCTGAACCATGGCCGGACCATGGACGGGCCGCCGCGGCGGCCCGTCCGGCGACAGCCTTGAGGGCGGACCACCGCGGTGGTCCGCCCTCAAGGCCTGTCATGACTCGTCCGCTCGCCCCATATGCTCCTCAGGTCGTGGTCCGGGCCCGCGTGACCGCGGCCGGACTCAGGCGGACTTCTTGTCGCGCGGGTGCACCGCCACGTTCATCCCGCCGGAGCGGAGCACCGCCAGCCGCTCGGCCAGCACTTCCTCCAGCTCCTCGCGGGTACGCCGCTCCATGAGCATGTCCCAGTGCGTCCGCGCGGGCTTGACCTTCTTCTCCTCCGGACCGTCGCCGTCCACCAGCAGGGCCTGGGAGCCGCACACCCGGCATTCCCACTCCGGCGGGATCTCGGCCTCCACCGAGAAGGGCATCTCGAAACGGTGCCCCTTCTGGCATGCGTACTCCACGGCCTGGCGGGGCGCCAGATCGATACCGCGGTCCGTCTCGTAGCTGGTCACCACGAGCCGCGTACCGCGCAGAGCTCGCTCACTCATGAATCGTGCCTCCCGGGCTGGTCGCCCACAGGACAGGTGTCGCTGTCGTCGTTATCCGGTCAACGTCCGGTCGCCGGTGAAGATTCCCGATCCGGGACATGCGTCGCCCACGGGCCGCCTCTTGGTTGTACCCACCGACGTCCGGTTTGTCACATCTGGCAGGAGATGTCACCCAGCGTTCGTACCGGAGTGACGTGCGGTAACGGTCCCTCGTGCGGCCAGAGGCGTACCTTACCGCCCCTCGCGGGGCCGGGGCATCCCCGCCCCGGCGGCGGGGCCCTCCGGGCTCCGCGCGGGGCGCCCGGCGGGCCGGCGGCGGACTACCACCGAGGGGGCCGGCGGCAGCCCGCGGACCTCGAAGACCCGCAGGAAGAACTGGGTCAGCGGGCCGATGGCCAGCGCGTACAGTACCGTGCCCACCCCCGCGGTGCCGCCCAGCAGAATGCCGCTGACCAGCACGGTCAGCTCGATCGCGGTGCGCACCAGCCGCACCGACCGGCCGGTGACCCGGTGCAGCCCGGTCATCAGACCGTCCCGCGGGCCGGGGCCGAACCGGGCGGCGATGTACATGCCGGTGGCCATGCCGTTCAGCACCACCGCCAGGAGCATCAGCGGGATCCGCACCGCGAGCGGCCCGAAGTCCGGGACCAGGGCCATGGTGGCGTCCATGGCCAGTCCCAGCACCACCACATTGGACACCGTTCCCAGGCCGGGCCGCTGGCGCAGCGGCACCCAGGCCAGCAGGACCAGCGCGCCGGTCAGGATCACCACCGTGCCGATGGTGAGCCCGGTGCGCTCGGCCACGCCCTGATGGAGCACGTCCCAGGGGTCGAGCCCCAGCCCGGCACGCACCATCAGCCCCAGGCTCGCGCCGTACAGCACCAGTCCGGCGTAGAGCTGCACCAGACGGCGCGGCAGCCGCGCCTCCCCTTGGACCTTGGACACGGCTTCTCTCCTGTACTTCCGGCGCGGCGGTGGCGGCGCGGTACTTCCGGTGTGCTGCCGGCTGGTCCGAGTGGACCGCCGCGTGGCATCATGTGGCCTGCAAGACCCGGTGTCAAAGGGCCAATCTGATAAAGGTGGACTGATGAATGCGTCGGGCTGGACTTCGACGGTGGGAGCCACCCAGCTTGCCAGGCTGCTCCAGGCGGACGGCGGCGGGGAGGGATGGCGCTCGCCCCGCACCCCGGCCTACCGCGCACTGGCCGACCGGGTGCGGCTGCTGGTCCTGGAGGGCCGGCTGCCGGTGGCCGCCCGGCTGCCCGCCGAGCGGGAGCTGGCCGGCGCCCTCTCGGTGAGCCGCACCACCATCGCCGCCGCCTTCGACGCCCTGCGCGGCGAGGGCTTTCTCACCTCCCGGCGCGGTTCCGGAAGCTGGACCGCCGTCCCCGCCGGGCAGCCGCTGCCCACCCGCGCGCTGGATCCGCTGCCGCCCGATCCGACCGGCAGCACCATCGACCTCGGCTGCGCCTCACTGCCCGCCCCGGCCGGCCTGCTGGACCGTTCCTTCCGCGCCGCCCTGGCGGACCTGGCCCCCTCCGCGCACACCCACGGCGACTACCCGGCCGGACTGCCCCTGCTGCGCGAGGCGCTGGCCGCCCGGTACACGGCCGACGGCGTGCCCACCATGCCCGAGCAGATCATGGTCACCACCGGGGCGATGGGCGGGGTGGCCGCACTGTGCCGGCTGCTGGCCGTGCAGGGTGAGCGGGTCGCCGTCGAGCACCCCTCCTATGCCAATGTGCTCCAGCTGATGCGGGAGGCCGGCGCCCGGCTGGTACCGGTGGCCATGGCCCCCGGGCCGGCCGGCTGGGATCTGCCGGCCTGGCGCCGGGTGCTCCGTGACGCCGCCCCCCGGATGGCCTATGTGATGCCCGACTTCCACAACCCGACCGGCGCGCAGGCCCCCGAGGAGCAGCGCCGGGAGCTGGTGGCCGCCGCCCGTGGCGCGGGCACCGTGGTGGTGGCCGACGAGACCATGCGGGACCTGGCGATCGGCCCCGCGCCCGGGGCCGGTCCGCGGCGGCCGGAGCCGCGGCGGCTCGCCGCCTTCGACCCCGGCGGTTCCACCGTGATCACCATCGGTTCGGCCAGCAAGACCTTCTGGGCCGGGATGCGCATGGGCTGGGTGCGGGCCGCCCCCGAGGTCATCCGCAGCCTGGTCGCCGCCCGCGCCTATGCCGACCTCGGCAGCCCGGTGCTGGAGCAGCTCGCCCTGGCCTGGCTGCTGCGCGAGGGCGGCTGGCAGGAAGCGGTGGCACTGCGCCGGGCCCAGCTGCGCGAGTACCGGGACGCCATGGCCGGCGCGCTGCGCCGGGAGCTGCCCGACTGGGAGTTCGAGCTGCCCGGCGGCGGGCTGACGCTGTGGGTGCGCACGGCTGGCCTGTCCGGTTCACGGATCGCCGACGCGGGCGAGCGCCTCGGGGTGCGGGTCGCCTCCGGACCCCGGTTCGGAGTGGACGGTGCCTTCGAGGGCTTCGTCCGCCTGCCCTTCACGGTGGCCGCGCCGGTGGCCGACGAGGCCGTGGCCCGGCTGGCCGCGGCGGCCCGGATGGTCTCCCGGACCGCGGTGACCGCACCGGCCACGCCCACCGGCTACATCACCTGACCGGCCGCGCCGGGCCGCGGCCGTCAGCGGCCGGCCGGGCGGGCCCGGACATGCATCCGCTCGCCCTGCGCACCGAACAGCGAGAGGAACTCCACCGGCCGCTCGCCCGGGTTGGCGAAGCCGTGCGGGGTCCGGGTGTCGAACTCGGCCGCCTCGCCGGCGGCCAGGACCAGATCGTGCTCCCCGAGCGCCAGCCACAGGCGGCCGGAGAGCACATACAGCCATTCGTAGCCCTCGTGCACGCTCTGCTCCGGGCGCGTCGCGTCGGCCGGCCGGCGGGCCGGAATGATGATCTTGTAGGCGTGCAGTCCGCCCAGATAGCGGGTGAGCGGAACGAAGGTGCGGCCGTACTGGGTGAACGGCCGCGGGTGGACCCGCGGATCTCCCGTCGCCGGCGCACCCACCAGCTCGTCCAGCGGGACCCCGTGCGCCCGGGCCAGGGGCAGCAGCAGCTCCAGCGTCGGCCGGCGCTGCCCGGACTCCAGCCGGGAGAGGGTGCTCGCCGAGATCCCGGTGCTCTCGCCGAGCTGTGCCAGCGTGGTGCCGCGGGCCAGCCGCAGCGCCCGCAGCCGGGGCCCCACCGCGGTCAGCACACCCGCCAGTTCGTCGTCGCCGGCCATCCTCCCATTTGCCACCCCGGCAAACGCCGATGTCAACCCCCGGCGGTCACCGGCAGAAGCTGTCAACACCGGTCAACAGAACACCCGGTCCGGCCGGTGCCGGCCGGCATTCGGTCGGCGCCGGTCTGCGCCGTCTGCGCCGGTCTGCGCCGTCTGCGCCGGTCTGCGCTGGTCAGGTGCTGGTCAAGAAGGGTCGATCCCCGTCGTTTCGGGGGCCGGGGAGCGGCGGTCCAGGGAGAGCACGGGCTCCGGCAGCAGGGCGCGCACCGCCCGGCGCTGGGTCTCGCTCGCGGTGTCGTCCTGCGGGTCCGGGGTGGCCGGGACCTGGAGCCGGACGGCCCGGTCCGGACCGAGCCGGGCATAGCCGCGGCCCGGCGGCAGCACCGGCGGGGGAGCGCTCGGCAGCGGGCCGTCCAGCACGAACCGGATCTCGGCGGCGGGCATCGAGCCCAGCACCACCCGGGCGCCGGGCGCGGTCCGCACCGCCTCCGACAGCTCCTCCCACGCCGCGCAGTCCTCGGCCACCGCCACCGTGACCCGGGCCGCCCGTCCGTACCGCAGCGGCACCTCCAGCAACTGCTGTGCGCCGGGCGAGCCGTCCGGACGGGCCGGATGGCCGAGCAGCGAGGGCCGGTCCAGCACGATCCACAGCGGGCGCACCGCCCGCTGCGGGCCGCCGGCCTGCCGGGCCCGGCTGACCTCCAGCAGCCGCCGGCCGGTCTCCCGGGCGGCCCACTCCAGCGCCGCCCGGGCACCGGACGGCGAGGATTCCACGGACAGCACCCCGCGCCGGCCGGTGAAACAGCCGAACTCGCCCGCGCCGCCGCCGTCGATCAGCAGCACCTCCCCGTCGCGCAGCGCCTGGAGCGTCACCGAGCGCAGCAGCGAGGTGGTCCCGGAACCCGAGGGGCCGACCGCCAGCAGATGCGGGGCGGGGGAGCGCGGCCCGGTCCGCCACACCACCGGCGCGGCATGCACCGGCTCCGCCTCCCCGTCCGCCGCGACCGGCACCAGCCGGTCCACCGCCTCGGTGTCGGTGAAGCCGAGCACCAGCTCGCCGGGCGCCATGATGAAGCGCTGGGCGCAGATGCCGGCGGGCAGCGGGCCCGGCACCGTCATCTCCAGCCGGTTGCGCTCCTCGTCCCAGCGGAAGCGCAGCTCGCGGTCGCCGCCGGTCTTGGCGGCCAGCAGCCGCTCCACCCGGTCGCGGGCCTGCGGGTCGCCGTCCGGGAAGTGCCCGGGGTAGCGGATCAGCAGCCGGGCGAGCCGGTCGTCCAGGCCGAAGGCGTACTCCTCGATGCCGCGCTCCCAGCCACCGCCCAGCAGATACATCGCCTCCGGGGGCGGTTCGCCGCCGGCCGGCGGCCCGGGCGGGGCGAAGTACGGCACCAGCGACTCGTAGAGGGTCTGCAGGCGTTCCTCGTCGCCCTCCGCCGGGGGCCGGACGCCCGGCGGCCCGGTGCGGTCCCGCCACCCCGCCGCCAGGGCCGCGGCCAGCAGCAGCAGCCCGCCGGCCGGCGGCCCGTAGGGCACCACGGCGAGCAGCACGGCCGTCCCGGCGGCCAGCACCAGCAGCGGTCCGCGGCGGTCCGCGGGGGCGGCCCGCCAGCCCCGCCCGGCCGCCGCCGCCAGCCGTACCAGGCCGCGGCCCAGCATCAGCGGCGGGCGCAGCCAGAACCGGTTCGCCCCCTGGCTCACAGGGAGAGGCCGCCGAGCAGGCCGGCCAGGCTCTGGCCGCCCGCCCGGATGCTGGGTGCCACCGCGGTGCCGGCGAGATAGAAACCGAACAGTCCGCAGACGATCGCATGGGACGGTTTCAGTGCATCCTTGCGGAAGAACAGGAAGACAATGACCCCCAGCAGCACGACCCCGGACACCTGGAGAACCATCAGCACACCACCTCGCGTCTCGGCAGAAAACGCACCGTCAGTACGCTAAGCGGCAACAAAGGTACTCAGGGTATTTTCGGCGCATACAGGTGACAGCGCGGCAAAGGTGTGAAGGTTCGCGGCCGGCGCGGAGGCCGGCCCGGCCGGCGGGAGCCACCTGCGGGACCGTGCCGGAAGCACCACGGACCCCGATAGTCTTGTGCCCGATCAAGGGGCAAGGAGGAGCAGTCACCATGACAGAGAGCACGGCGCCCCTGTCGCCACGGTCCCGCATCGCCGTGACGGCGGGCCGGGCGGCGGCAGCCGTATCGCGGGCCGCCGGCCGCGGCAGCGGATCGGTCATCGGAGGACGCGTCGCGCTCAAGCTCGATCCCGAGCTGCTTCGCGTTCTCTCGGGCCACCTCGACATCGTGCTGGTCTCCGCGACCAACGGGAAGACCACGACCACCCGCCTGATCGCCGAGGCCCTGCGGGCCGCCGGAGAGGTGGTCTCCAACGCGCTGGGCGCCAACATGCCGGCCGGCATCACCTCCGCCCTGGCGCAGGGCAGCCGGGCCCGGTACGGCGTCCTGGAGGTCGACGAGAAATACCTCACCGCGGTGGCCGCCGAGGTCAACCCGAAGGTCGTGGCCCTGCTCAACCTCTCCCGCGACCAGCTCGACCGCGCCGCCGAGACCCGCATGCTGGCCGACCACTGGCGCGAGGGGCTCAAGGACACCAAGGCCGTGGTGGTGGCCAACTGCGACGACCCGCTGGTCACCTGGGCCGCCTCGGACAGCCCCAATGTGGTCTGGGTGGCGGCCGGCCAGGAGTGGAAGGACGACGCCTGGTCCTGCCCCTCCTGCGGCGGGGTGCTCCAGCGGCCCGAGGGCGGCTGGGCCTGCGCCGAATGCGGCTTCCGCCGCCCCAGCCCCACCTGGGCGCTGGCCGGGGAGACCGTGCTCGACCCGCACGGCACCGCCTGGCCGATCCGGCTCCAGCTCCCCGGCCGCGCCAACCGCGCCAACGCCGCCACCGCGGCGGCCGTGGCCGCCGTCTTCGGTGTCGCCCCGGGCCCCGCGCTGGAGCGGATGTACCAGGTGACGGCGGTGGCCGGCCGCTATGACACGGTCACCTGGCAGGACCGCGAGCTGCGCCTGCTGCTGGCCAAGAACCCGGCCGGCTGGCTGGAGACCTTCTCCCTCATCGACCCGCCCCCGGCCCCGGTGCTGCTCTCGGTCAACGCCCGCAGCGCCGACGGCACCGACACCTCCTGGCTGTGGGACGTGGACTACACCCGGCTGGCCGGCCACCCGATCGTGGTGGTCGGCGACCGCCGGCTGGACCTGGCGGTGCGGCTGGAGGTGGCCGGACAGAACTTCCGGGTCTTCGACACCGTGGAACAGGCGGTCCGGGCCGCCGCCCCGGGCCGCATCGAGGCCATCGCCAACTACACCGCCTTCCAGGACCTGCGCCGCGCCGTCGGCAACTGACTCGCAACCGAAGGAAGCCAGCACCATGAGCGAATCCAGCCTCCGGGTGGTGTGGGTCTACCCGGATCTGCTCAGCACCTACGGCGACCAGGGCAACGCGCTGGTCACCGCCCGCCGGGCGGAGCAGCGCGGCCTGAAGGTCACCCGCACCGACGTCCGCTCCGACCAGCGCATCCCGACCTCCGGCGACATCTATCTGATCGGCGGCGGCGAGGACCGTCCGCAGCGGCTGGCCGCCGAGCGGCTGCAGCGCGACGGCGGCCTCCAGCGGGCCGTGGACAACGGCGCCATCGTCTTCGCGGTCTGCGCCGGCTACCAGATCATCGGCCACGAGTTCATCAACGACCTGGGCGAGCGGCAGCCCGGCCTCGGCCTGCTCGACGTGGTCACGGTGCGCGGCGAGGGATCCCGCTGCGTCGGCGACGTGCTGGCCGACATCGACGAGCGGCTCGGCCTGCCGCAGCTCACCGGCTTCGAGAACCACCAGGGCGTCACCCGTCTGGGCCCGGGCGTGCGCCCGTTCGCCCGGGTCCGGATCGGCCGCGGCAACGGCACCGGCGACGGCACCGAGGGCGCCTGGCGCGACACCGTGATCGGCACCTACATGCACGGCCCGGTGCTCGCCCGCAACCCCCAGGTGGCCGACCTGCTGATCAAGCTGGCCCTGGACGTCAACGCGCTGCCGCCGGTGGACGACCGCTGGTACGAGGCGCTGCGCGCCGAGCGCATCGCCGCCGCCCGCCAGCCCGCCTGACCGCGCCGCACCCGGGAGCCGCCCCCGGCCCGGGAGCGGGCCGGGGGCGGTCCTATGCTGGTGGCGCCCCGGGCATCTCCGGCCGGACACCCGGAACCGGGGCGGATCGGGAGCGACGGGATGGATCACCACAGCATGGACGGCGGGGCCGGTCACGGCGGGCACGGCGCGGGGCTGCCGCCCCTGACCCTGCCGCGGGCGCTGGAGTTCTCGCCCGACGCCGTCTTCCTCACCGCCTGTGTGCTGCTGCTCGGTCTCTATCTGTGGGGCGTGGCCCGGCTGCGGCTGCGGGGCGACGCCTGGCCGGTGGGCCGCACCGCCGCGTTCGGGCTCGGCGTGGCCTCCCTCGCGCTCGTCACCTGCACCGGGCTCAACGACTACGGCATGGTGCTGTTCAGCGCCCATATGACGCAGCACATGGTGATCTCCATGCTGACGCCGATCCTGCTGCTGCTCGGCGCACCGGTCACCCTGGCGCTGCGCGCCCTGCCCATCGCCGGGCGGGGCCGCACCGGACCCCGGGAACTGCTGACCGCCCTGCTGCACTCCCGCTACGCCGGCGCGGTGACCAGCCCGCTGTTCACCATCCCGATGTTCATCGCCAGCCTCTACGGGCTCTACTTCACCCCGCTGTTCGACTTCCTGATGAGCAGCCGGGCCGGCCATGTGGCGATGATGGTGCACTTCCTGGCCGTGGGGCTGGCGTTCTTCTGGCCGATCATGGGCGTGGACCCGGGCCCCCGCCGGCCCGGCCATCTGATGCGGATGCTGGAGCTGTTCGCCACCATGCCCTTCCACGCCTTCTTCGGCATCGCGCTGATGATGGCGACCGGCCCGATGGTGGAGACCTACGCCGACCCGCCCGCCTCCCTGGGCGCGGACGCGATCGCCGACCAGACCGCGGCCGGCGGCATCGCCTGGGCGTTCAGCGAGATCCCCTCGGTGATCGTGCTGATCGCGCTGGTCATCCAGTGGTATTTCTCCGAGGACCGCAGGGCGCGCCGGCTGGACCGCGCGGCCGACCGGGACGGCGACCGCGAACTCGCCGCCTACAACGCCTATCTGGCCTCGCTGGAGACCCGCACCTGAACCGCCGCGCCGCCCTCGCGCACCCCCGTCCGGGCACCACCGTCCCCGGCGCCGGGCTCAGTGCTGGCCGGCGGCCTCGGCGGCGGCATGCAGGGCGCGGGCGATCATCGCCAGGTCCTCCGGGGAGGAGACATAGGGCGGCATGGCGTAGATCATCTCCCGGTACGGGCGCAGCCAGACGCCCTCGGCGCGGGCGGCCCGGGCGGCCCGGGCCGTGTCCACCGGCCGGTCCATCTCCACCACCGCGATGGCGCCGAGCGTGCGCACCTCCCGCACCCCGGGCAGCTTGGCGGTGGGGGCCAGGGCCCCGGCCAGCGCGGTCTCGATCGCGGCCACCCGTCCGGCCCAGTCGCCGTCCGTCAGCAGCCCCAGGCTGGCCTCGGCCACGGCGCAGGCCAGCGGATTGGCCATATAGGTCGGACCGTGGTTGAGCTGCGGATATTCGCCCGAGGCGATCCCCTCGGCCACCCGCGGGGTGCACAGGGTGGCGGCCAGCGTCAGATAGCCGCCGGTCAGCGCCTTGCCCACGCACATGATGTCCGGGACCACCCCGGCGTGCTCGGCGGCGAACATCCGCCCGGTGCGGCCGAAGCCGGTGGCGATCTCGTCGAAGACCAGCAGCACCCCGTGGCGGTCGCACAGCTCCCGCAGGATCCGCAGATAGGCCGGCTGGTGGAACCGCATGCCGCCCGCGCCCTGGACCACCGGCTCCACGATCACCGCCGCCAGTTCCCCGGCGTGCTCCGCCACCGTCCGTTCCAGGTGCTCCGCATACGCCCGGTCCACCGGGGCGGCGAACCCGGCCGGCGGCAGTCCGGCGAACACATGGCGGGGCAGCAGCGGTGCCCACAGGTGGTGCATGCTGTTGTCCGGATCGGACAGTGACATCGCCTGCCAGGTGTCCCCGTGGTAGCCGCCGCGCCAGGTCAGCAGCCGGTGCTTCGCCGGGCGGCCCCGCGAGTGCCAGTACTGGAGCGCCATCTTCACGGCCACCTCCACCGACACCGACCCGGAGTCGGAGAGGAAGACATGCGACAGGTCGCCGGGGGCCATCCCGGCCAGCCGCCGGGCCAGCCGCACCGCGGGCTCATGGGTGAGACCGCCGAACATCACATGGCTCATGGCGTCCAGCTGGCGGCGTGCGGCCCGGTTGAGCACCGGGTGGTTGTAGCCGTGCACCGCGGCCCACCAGGAGGACATGCCGTCCACCAGCTCCCGCCCGTCCGCCAGCCTGATCCGGGTGCCGGCCGCGCCCGCGACCGGCAGCGCGCCCGCCGGATCGGGGTGCGGCGCGTACGGATGCCACAGGTGCCTGCGGTCCAGCTCGGCGATCTGCGGGCCGGTCAGCGGAGCGGTGTCGTCGGCGGAGTCCTGCGCGAAGTCGGTCATGGGCCCTCGTGGTTCTCGGCGGCGGGCGCGGGTCGGCGGTCCCGGGCCGACGCTACCGGGGGACCCGTGCACTTCTCACGGTCGGATGGTGACAGAGGGGACTGTGCCGCCCCTGTCGCGGACTGACAACGTGGCGGGTGCCGGCCCACACGCTGCCGAGGAGAGCGATGAACAAGCGGTACGAAGTCTTCTGCCTCGCGGACCGCCGCTTCTACGAGACCCCCGACCGGATCGCCGGGGGCACCGCCCCCGGCGGGGACGGCCCGGGGGAGCTGTTCGGCACGGCCCGGCGGCCGGTGCCGGCGGGCTGGCGCTCCGAGCGCTCCGGGGACTGGCTGCATCTGCATCCGCCGGGCGTCCGGATGCCGCCGCAGGGCTGGAAGATCCACGCCTCGGCCTGCCCGGACAACGCGGACCGGGTGGCGGGCCGGGTGTGGGAGTACTGCGTGCCCCGGGGCATCCCGTTCAAGTTCGTGCCCGGCCGCAGCCTGCTGTTCCTGCGCAACTCCAAGTACGCCGGCCGCGACTCCAGCGGCAAGTTCGCCACCCTCTACCCCCGCGACGAGGAGCAGTTGCACACCGTCCTGCGCGAGCTGGGCGAACGGCTGTCCGGTGAGCCCGGCCCGTACATCCTGACCGATCTGCGCTGGGGCGCCGGGCCGCTCCATGTGCGCTGGGGGGCGTTCGCGCCGCGCCACTGCGACAACGGCTCCGGCACCCTGGTGCCGGCCGTCGAGGATCCGTCCGGGCGACTGGTGCCCGACCGCCGCGACCCGGTGTTCACCGTGCCGGAGTGGGTCACCCTGCCCGCCTTCCTGGAACCGGAACTGGCCGCCCGCAACGGCCTGACCGTCGCGGACCTGCCCTACCGGATCGAGCAGGCGCTGCACTTCTCCAACGGCGGCGGGGTCTACCGGGGCACCGATCCGCGCAGCGGCGCCGCCGTGGTGCTGAAGGAGGCCCGGCCGCACGCCGGTCTGGCCTCGGACGGCGCCGACGCGGTGACCCGGCTGCGCCGCGAGAAGGCGGCCCTGGAGCGGCTGGCCGGGCTGTCCGTCGCCCCGGCGGTGCGGGACTGGCTCACCGTGGGCGAGCACCGCTTCCTGGTCATGGACCATGTGCCCGGCCGCACCCTGAACTCCTTCTTCGCCGAGCGGCATCCACTGCTGTCGCCGGAACCGGCCCCGGCCGCCGTGGCGGACTACACCCGCTGGGCGCTGGACGTCCTGGCCGCGGTGGAACGGGCCGTGGCCGCCCTGCACGGCCGCGGCGTGGTCTTCAACGACCTGCACATGTTCAACATCATGGTCGGCGAGGACGAGAAGTCGGTGACCCTGCTGGACTTCGAGGCGGCCCGGCTGACCGGGGACGAGCCCGCGGACACCATCCGGCAGACCGTCGCCCATCCCGGCTTCGTGGCGCCCGCCGACCGCTCCGGCTTCGCCATCGACCGCTATGCCCTGGCCTGTCTGCGGCTGGCGCTGTTCGTGCCGATGACCACGCTGCTGGCCATGGACCGGGGCAAGGCGGCCGGTCTGGCCGAGGTGGCCGCCCGCCAGTTCCCCGGGCTGCCGCCGGACTTCCCGCGGGAGGCGGTCGCCGAGATCACCGCCCCGGCCTCCGCGGCCCCGGCCTCCGCGGCCCCGGCGCCCGCCCGCTCCGGCGCGCACCGGCCGGCCGGGACACCGCCGCCGGAACCCGCCGACTGGCCGGCCGGCCGGGACGCCATGATCCGGGCCATCCTCGCCTCCGCCACGCCCGGGCGCGACGACCGGCTCTTCCCCGGCGACATCGCCCAGTTCGCCCCCGGCGGCGGCCTCGGCCTGGCCCACGGCGCCGCCGGGGTCCTCTACGCCCTGGCCGAGACCGGCGCCGAGCCCTGGCCGGAGGGCGAGCGCTGGCTGCTGCGGCACGCCGCCGACCCGCCCCCGGCCACCGCCCCGGGGCTGTGGGACGGCCTGATGGGGGTCGCGTACGCGCTGCACCGGCTGGGCCGCACCGAGGCCGCGGCGGGCCTGGCCCACCGGGCGCTCGGCGAGCGCTGGGAGCGGCTGCCCGCACATCTGCACGGCGGACTGGCCGGCATCGGCCTGGTGCTCGACGAACTGGCCGCCGCCACCGGCGATCCCGCCCTGGAGCGCAGTGCCGCGCTGGCCTGCCGGCTGGCCGCCGACCGGGTCTTCGACCCGCCGGAACCGCTGCCGCCCGGCCCCCGGCGCGCCGGCCTGCTGTACGGCGCCACCGGCCCGGCGCTGCTCTTTCTGCGCCGCCACCGGCGCACCGGCGACCCGGCGCTGCCGGCCGCCGCCGAGGCCGCGCTCGCCCGCGATCTGGCACACTGCGCGCCCGGCCGGGACGGCGCACTGGCCGTCGACGAGGGCCGGCGCACCATGCCGTACCTGGGCGAGGGCAGCGTGGGCATCGCCGCCGTGCTCGACGACTATCTCGCCGTCGCCGGCGGACACCCCGGCTTCGAGCGGGCCCGGCGCGCCATCCTGCCCGCCGCCCGGCTGCGCTACTACGCCCAGCCCGGCCTGTTCCAGGGCCGGGCCGGCATGATATGGCATCTGGGCCGCACCACCGCGCCGGGGGTCCGTCCGGGGGATCTCGCCGCGCAGACCGAGGCCCTGGGCTGGCACGCCATGCCCTGCCTGGGCGGCCTGGCCTTCCCCGGCGAGCAGTTGCTGCGGCTGTCCATGGACCTCGCCACCGGGACCGCGGGCTGCCTGCTGGCGCTGGGCTCGGCCCTCGGCGTCCCCGGGGCGCGCGCCGCGCGGCTGCCCTTCCTGCCGCCTCCGGGCGGCGGGCCACAGACCGGTCCCCGACCGGGGGCCGAACGCGAGGAAGCCCTCTCGGGCGGGGCGTGACCCCGCGCCGCGCCCGGCTTTCTCCGCGATCCGCACAACCGACACCGCGAACGACACCGGAAGGAGCCGATATGTCCCTGCTCGACCTGCAGAACCTGGAGACCCCGGAGACCACCGGCGGGGGTGGCGACGACAGCAGCGTCAGCCTGCTGCTGTGCGACAAGCACAGCTCGCACAGCAATCTGCTGTGCCTCTGAGCGCGGCCTTGCCGCACACGGCGCGGCCCCGGGCGGCTTCCGCCCGGGGCCGTCCCCGTGGCCGCCGGCCGGCGGGCCGTCAGACCCAGCCGGCTGCCCGGGCGATGCGGATGGCGTCCACCCGGTTGCGGGCCCCGGTCTTGTGGATGACCGCGGCCAGATAGTTCCGCACCGTGCCGCGGGCCAGCGAGAGGACCGCGGCGATCTCCGCCACCGGTGCCCCCTCCGCCGCCAGCGCCAGCACGCTCAGCTCGCGCCCGGTGAGCGGCATCTGCGCGGCCCGGAGAAAGTCCCGGGCCAGGGTGTCGTCCACGAACGGCCGGTGCTGCGCCACCTGCCGGACCGCGTCCAGCAGCAGCTCCGGCGCCGCCTCCTTGCTGACGAATCCCAGTGCCCGGGCCTCGGAGGCCCGCCGCACCAGACCGGGGCGACCGCCCTCCAGCAGCACCAGCAGCGCGGCCCCGGTGGGGGCGGGCCGGCAGCGGCCGCGGGAGTCGAGGTCGACCATGCAGACATCGGCCGGCCGGGAGCCGGGTGCCGCCCCGTCGGCCTCCTCCCAGGAAGCGGTGGCCACCTGGATGTCCGGATGTCGGTCCATCAGCGACGCCAGCGCGGAGCGCAGCAGCGGCTTGTCGTGGACGAGAAGTAAGCGGATCACGAAGTGCCCTCCCTGACATGCCCGGCACCTGCCTGCGGATCTGCACTCCCCCGTGTCCGTCCCACCCCGCTCCTGCCCGCGCAGACCGGGATAATTCCGGGCGCACCGGTTCTTCGAGGTTTTTCGGAAAGCGTGCCCGGTCCTGGAGATTCCGCGGCCCCGATGTGGCGGCCGGGCCCCGGTGCCGGTCGGTCAGCCGGTCAGCTCCGCGACGGCGCGCAGCAGCCGCTCGATGTGGGCCGCGGGGGTGGCCGCCCCGAAGCCGGCCCGCACCGCCCGCAGCGGCCCGTCGCAGCCGGTGTCCCGCCCCGGCATCGCCCAGCAGGGCCCGGACCAGGGGGTGGGCGCGGAACAGCCCGGCCCGCACCCCGACGCCGTGGCGCCGGCCGTCCGCGTCCCGGGTCACCGCCCGGCCGGCGCCGCCGCCGGCCAGATAGGATGCGGCGCCGGACGGGGCGCAGAGCTTGTGGCCGTTCATCCACCAGTCGCCGGCCGATCTCGGCACCCTGTGCCCCTACTGCATGGTGGTGTGGACCGTCTCCATCGCCCTGTTCTGGTACGTGGCACTGCATGTGCTGGAACGCGGCATCGTCCCGCTCCCGGAACGGGCCCGGCCCGCCCTGCGCTGGATGCTGGACACCCACTGGGTGATCCTGGGCGCCTGGTACGCGCTGATCGCCCTGGCCGCGTTCCTGCGCTTCACCGGATGATGCGCCCCCGCCGCCGGTGACAGTTCTGTCACAGTTCCCCCGGCCTTCCGGCCCGGCATGTTTGTCCGTCAACTCCTGGGTACGCGCGTTACGTTGCGTGCCGGGCCGGAGGGGGAGACGTGACGGAGAAGCGACCGATCTTCGAACGGCGTGCGGTGATCCGGGCGGTGCACGCCCTGGTGCAGCCGGACTTCGCCCTGCCGCCGCCCGGTGACCGGCCGCTGGTGCTGATCGAGGGACCGCCCGGCAGCGGCAAGACCGTGCTGCTGGACGCGCTGGCCGACCGGATCCGTCCGCACATCCCGCACGGCCGGGCCGATTTCACCGACCCCCGGCACGAGGACGTTCCGTACACCCTGTCCGTCCTCGCCGGAGCCCTCACCCACCGCCGGCCCCGCTACCGCCGGCTGCGCTTCCCGCGCCTGCTGATCGGCCTGCTGGTGACCGGGGAGGATCTCGGCCATCTCGACTTCGAGCAGGCCCGGCAGGAGATCACCGCGCTGCTGCGGCAGCGCCGGCGCGGAAGCTGGCCGCACCGCTTCCTCCAGGAGGTGGCCGGTGCCCAGAACCTGGAGCTCGGCCTGGCCACCGGGCTGCTCGGCACCTCCCTGCAGATGCCGCTGCGCGGCCTGGACACGCTGGTGGGATTCACCTTCTCCGGCCGGGCGCAGACCTGGTTCGGCCACCGGGACCGGGACCTTCCGGACCACCCGGTGGACACCCTGGTGACCCTCAACACCCGGGCCCGGGAGGCGCGGGAGGAGGAGGGCGGAGCGGAACGGGCCGCCGCCGCCCGGGCGTACACCGCCCAACTGCTGTGCGAGGCGTTCCTGGCCGATCTGCGGGACGCCGCCCGCCGCCTCCGTGGCCTGCCCACCCCGGTGATCCTGCTGGACAACGCCGGAACCCCGGCCGGCCGCCGCTTTCTGCGCCGGCTGCTCCAGGCCCGCCCGCCGCTCGGCCCGGCCGAGCCCCTCACCGTGATCGCCACCGCCCACGACGCGCTCCCCGAACTGGCCGACGCCCGGACCGCCCGGCTGCTGGAGGTGCTGGAGGCCCCCGAGCGACCGCTTGTTCCGGCGGCGGAGACCTCCGGGCCGCTCTGGCTGCGCTACCGGCTGCCCGACCTGAACCGGGCGGATGTGCAGACCCTGCTGGACGGCGGGTCCGGCCGCGCCGACCGGCGCCTGGCCCGGCTGGTGCACGAGTTCTCCGCCGGCCACGCCGAGACGGCGGGACTGCTGGCCACGCTCGCCGTGCGCGGCCCCGGCGAGCCCGGCTCGGTCGGTGAACTGCTCGGCCGCCCGGTGCCCCGGGAGCCGGAAGGAGCCGGCACCGGCACCGGCCACGGCACCGGAACCGGCACCGGTGAGGCGGACACCGCGGGGGAGCGGCTGCTGCACCGGCTGCTGCCCGCCGAGGCGCACCAGGCCGGGGCCGCCGTGACCGCCCTGGCCCGCGGCGCAGCCCCCCGCCGCGAGACCGACGGGCTGTGGCTGAGCCACCAGAGCGATCTGATCGACCCCGCCTGGCAGGACACCGTCCGGCAGGCCGCCCTGTGGCTGGGCGCCCCCGCCGGCCCCGCACCCGGCACTCCCCGGGACTCCCGCACCCTGGTGCTGCGCCGGCTGCTGCTGCGCCGGCTCGCCGTACTCCCCGGGGACGACGGGCCCGGCTGGCGGACCGTGCACCAGCGGCTCGCCGGCTTCTGCCGCACCGCCGGGGACCGCACCGGGGAGCTGTACTACCGGCTCGCCGCCGACGACCTGGAACAGGTCGCCGCGGACCTCGCCGCGCTGCTGCCCGGCACCCCGGGCGGCGCATGGCTCCGGCTGCTCACCGAGGTGACCCGGGCCCCGTGCGGCTCCGCCGAGCGGCGGGAGCTGGAACCCTACGCCCACTACCGGCAGTTGCTGGAGATGTCCGCCGCCGGTCCGGGCGACTCGGCCGGGGCCTGGACGGCGCGGGCCGTGGCCGCCCTGCGGGTGCTGGCCGACCCGGCCGGCGGAACCGACCGCGGGTTTCTCTGCTCGCAGGCGGCCCGGGCCCTGGCCGCGCTCGCCCCGCACTCCCGGGACGGGCTGGTCGAACTGCACCGGGCCGCACGCGAGTACGAGCGACAGGCCCAGTGGTGGTCCTGACCGGGCCCCGACCGGCACCGCCGCCCGCCGGACGCACCGGAACCGAGCCGCACCCAGCCGCACCGAGGAGACCCTGATGTCCGCGCGTACCGACACCTCCGAGGATTTCGCCCCCAGGCCCCGGGTCCTGACCAGGCTGCTGCTGCCGGCCGCGCTGCTGGTCCTGGCCGTCCTGGCCGCCGTGGCCGTGGTCCGGCTGCCGCCCCATCTCGCCTGCGGGGGGCTGGGTTCCGGGCTGGTCGAGCGGGGCGGCGAATGCATCGGCGTGACCGACGGCGGGCCCGCCTTCCTGCCCGGCCCCGAGGAACTGCACGAGGAGTACCGGCGCATCCAGTCGCTGATCAAGGCGGAGAACGACCGGGTGGCGGACGACGGCCGGCCCTCGGTGAAGGTCGCGCTGGTCTCCACCCTCACCCCGGACACCGGCGGCCCGCTGTCCCCGGAACAGATCCTGCACTCCCTGCGCGGTGCCTATGTCGCCCAGATGCGTGCCAACCACGGCGAGGAGGCCCGCCTCGGCGACCCGGGCCTGCAGATCCGGCTCCACCTGGCCAATGCCGGCAAGGTGCAGGACAAGTGGGAGCCGGTGGTCGAGGAACTGATCGGCATGACCGACGACCGGGCCCCGCTGATCGCCGTCGTCGGCTGGGGGCTGAGCGTCCAGGACACCGAGGACGCCGCGGCGCGGCTGTCGGAGGCCGGCATCCCCATGGTCTCCTCGGTGGCCAGCGCCACCGGCCTCAATCACAGCACGATCCCCGGGCTGGTCCGGATCACCCCGTCCAACGACGACTTCGTGCGGGCGCTGGCCGAGTACGCCGACGCCCGCCCGGACCTGAGCCGGGCCGCCCTGGTCCTGGACGAGAACTCCGAGGACCGGCATGTGAACACCCTCACCGAGGCCTTCCGGGCGCATTTCGGGGACCGGATCGTCAGCGAGGAGCCCTTCGGCGGGACCACCGTGGGCGACGAGTACCGGTATGTGGAGTTCTTCAACATCGTGCAGAACGTCTGCGGCACCGGCGCCGAGATGGTGCTGTTCTCCGGGCGCACCGCCAATCTGCACGACTTCCTGGACCGGCTGCGCGGCCGGTACTGCACGGAACGGCCGGTCACCGTGCTGTTCGTGGAGACCGGGCCGGTGATCGCCGAGGAGGACGTCCGGCCGCTGGACGACAGCGACATCACCGTGGTGCAGGCATCGGCCAACGACCCGCGCTGGTCGCTGGAGGAGGACAGCGGCGCCCCGGCGGGCTTCGCCCCGTTCTACCGGGCCCACCAGGAATATCTCGGCGGCCAGGGGCTGCCGGCCGAGCTCTCGGACGGCTACGCCCTCGCTCATCACGACGCCCTGATGACCGCCGTGCTGGCGATCCGCTCCCAGTACAGCGAGCGGCGCGGGGAACTGCCGAGCAGCGCCCAGATCCGGCCGGCCCTCTTCCAGCTCAAGGACGGCAACAGCGTCAAGGCCGCCAGCGGCAGTCTGCAGTTCCCCGCCGCCCGGGCGGGCGACCCGGGCGGGCGGCCGGTACCGGTGATCGAGATACCGGACCGCGGCACCGGCCACCCCGTCCATCACACCCCCCTGGAGTGACCGGTGCGCCGCCCGCCGGGCTAGCGGAAGCGGTCCGCGTGCTCGGCGGCCCACTGCGCGAAGGTGCGCGCCGGGCGGCCGAGCACCCGCTCGACGGTGGAGTCGACGCTGCTGCCGGCGCCTGGGTCGGCGTACCAGCCGACGACGTACTCGGCGTCCGCCCGGGACACCCCGGTGGCCATCAGCCGCTCCACGGCCTGCTCGTGGGTGATCGGGACGAAGGCGATGTCCCGGCCGACGGCCCGGGAGAGGACGGCGATCCGCCGGCGCGGGGTGAGCGATTCGGGCCCCGTGAGGTGGTAGGCGCGCCCGGCATGGCCGTCCCCGAGCAGTGCCTCCGCCGCCACCGCCCCGATGTCGGCCTCGTGGACGACGGCGCTGGGCCGGTCGTAGGGCTCGCGTACGACGCCCTCGCCGCGTATCGAGGCGGCCCAGGTCAGCGTGTTGGACATGAACTCCTGCGCCTCCAGCCGGGTCCACTCCACGCCGGAGTCCGCCACCGCCTGCTCGGCCGGGCCCACCCAGCCGCCCCACAGCACGGTGATGCGCCGGACGCCCGCGTCGACCGCCCGCCGCACCAGTGCCGGGCCGGCGTTGCCGAGCCCCGACGTCACCGTCAGATGCAGCCGGTCGACGCCGCGCAGGGCGGCGTCCAGCGTCTCCGGCTCCGTGTGCGTGCCGGCCACCGGCTCCGCCCCGGCCGGCAGCCAGGCCGCCGCCGCGGCCGGATCGCGCGTCAGGGCCCGGACCCGCTCTCCCCGCCGGGTCAGCTCCGCCACCACGTGCCGTCCGGTGTTGCCGGTGGCGCCCGTGACAAGTGTGGTCACCGTTGTGCTCCCTTCGTCACCGCCGACGCTAGAAGCTCAACTGCACTTGAAGTCAACCGGCCCCCGGCCGCTCTCCGGCCCCTCCTCCCGGACCGCGAACAGGCTGCCCGGTGCCTGCCCGTTGCCTGACCGGCGCTCAGCCCGCCGGGGGCTCTCCGGCGCCGCGGGGCAGTCGGGCGGCGAGCTTGCCCAGGAACTCCGGGCAGTCGCGGAAGTCCTCGGCATCGCACCGCAGGGCATGCTCCACCAGGTCGAGCGAGACCGTGGCCGCGGCGATGCGCTGCCGCAGCGCGGACCGCTGCCGCAGCAGGATCCGCCGCCGCTCCCCCCGGTCCGGCTCGTCACCCAGCCGGCGGATCTCCTCCAGGGAGAAGCCGCTCTCCTTGCCCAGCAGGATCATCGCCACGTCCATGACCTGTCCTGGCGCGTAGCGGCGCTGCCCGCCGACCCGGCGCGCCGGGACGAGCACACCCGTCTCCTCCCAGTGCCGCAGCACATGGGTGGCCAGACCGAAACGCCCGGCGAGCTCCCCGATGGTCAGTTCCCGCGGGACCGGATGCGATGCCGTCATGCCCGCCATCCTGGCACCCCGCCGGCGTCCGGGCCCCCGGCGCTCACCCCTCCCCGGTCTCCCCTCCGGCGGCCAGCACCAGCCGGGCGTACCAGGGGAACGGATTCCAGCCCGGCCGCAGCGGGCCGCGCCGCACCGGGGAGGCGGCCAGGCGCGGGCGGGCCCGCAGCGCCGCCTCGGCCTCCTCCAGCGGCGCGAACCGGAAGTCGTACACCATCACCCGGCCGCCCGGCCGCAGCACCCGCTCCAGCTCCGCGGCGGCGGCCGGCAGATCCGGCCAGTGGTGCATGCTCAGCGTCGTCACCACCACATCCGTGCCGCGGTCCGGCTCGGGCAGGGCGGCGACATCGCCGGTGCGCAGGGTGATCCGGCCGGACAGCCCCCGTTTCCGGGCCGCCTGCTCGCCCAGCGCCACCATGTCCGCGGAGACATCCACCCCCGTCAGACGCAGATCGGGGCGGAGCGCGGCCAGCTCGTGCAGCAGCCGGCCCGGCCCGGTGCCGATGTCCAGCACCCGTCCGTCCGGCGGCGCCACGGCCGCCACCTCCCGCGCCACCTGCCGGTACAGGCCGCGCAGCGTCCAGCGGGCCAGCCGGTCGTAGGACCGGCTGCGCCGCCCGTCGAAGTGACCGTGATCGTGCCGGCCGTGCCGCTCCACCGTGAGCCGCCTCCGCTTCGGCATGGGATCATCCCTCCTTCCAGGTGTCCGGACGGAAGGCCGGACACCCGGCCACTGTGGAGGTTCAGGTCGGCCTGAAGTCAACTCCCGCCGCCGCCGGGGCCGGGCCCCGGGCCGCCGGGCTCAGGCGGTCGCCGGGGCGTTCGCCCCGGCCCGGGAGATCAGCAGGTCGAGCAGCGCCAGCAGCGCCCCGCGCACATCCTCGCGGGAGCGGGCGTCGAGCATCAGGACCGGCGTCGCCGGATCGCTCAGATGCAGCGCGGCGGCGATCTCCTCGGCGGTGTAGAGCTGCTCCCCGTGGAAGCAGTTGGCGCCGACGATGAACGGCAGGCCGCGGTTCTCGAAGAAGTCGATCGCCGCGAAACTGCGGTCCAGCCGCCGGGTGTCCACCAGCACGATGGCCCCCAGCGCGCCGGCCAGCAGGTCGTCCCACATGAACCAGAACCGCTCCTGGCCCGGCGTGCCGAACAGATACAGCACCACCCCCGCGTCGCGGAGGGTGATCCGGCCGAAGTCCATGGCCACCGTGGTCGCCGTCTTCGACTCGATGCCGGCCAGGTCGTCGACACCGACCCCGGCGGCGGTCAGCCGCTCCTCGGTGCGCAGGGGCTGGATCTCGGAGACCGCTTCCACAAGGGTCGTCTTGCCGACGCCGAATCCGCCGGCGATCAGAATCTTGACCGGCGACTCTTCCTGGGCGGCGGGGTCGTCATATTCGGGCAAGGCTGTCCCTGATTCTCATGAGCAGATTGACATTGGAGGTCTCGGCGGCCTCCAGGGGAGGCCGGTGCGCGATCAGGCCGCGGTCGGCCAGCTCGCCGAGCAGGACCGTCATCGGGGTCAGACGCATGTGCATCCGGGCGGCGATCTCGGCGACGGCCCTGCTCTGCGGCGGGCGGCACATCCGCAGAATGGCCTGCCACTCGCTGGGCAGCCCGCCCGCGTTCTCCGCCGCGGGCGTCGCGGTGATCAGCGTGTCCATGGTCAGGGCGGCGCGGGGAGCGGCTGTACGCCCGTCGGTGAGGGCGTACAGCCGTGTTCTCCGGCCCGTTCCGGGCTCGTGACCATCCGGCATCAGGAGTTGGGCACCTGCGCACGTTCCGGGGTGCTCAGCCATTCGCCGAGCGCCTGAGAGGTCCGCACCGCCTCGCCGCCCAGCTCGCCGAGCCGGGCCTTGCGGGAGGTCACCACGATGAGGGTGCTGCCCTCGCCGCAGCCCACGATGCACAGATAGCGGTCGTCCATCTCCACGAGCTGGCGGATCACCCGGCCGCCCGCCACCTCGCGGGAGATGGCCCGCATGGTGGAGGCGATGCCGGAGGCGGCGGCGGCGATCCGTTCGGCCTGGGGGCGGTCCAGCAGATAGGCACTGAGCTTGATTCCGTCGTTGGACAGCAGCACCGCTCCCTGGATGCCGGCGATCCGGCTGAGGTTGTTGTCCAGGATGCTGTAGATGGCGTCGTTCGGTTTCGTCGTCATGCCCTGTCCCGTCGGAGCTCTTCTTCCACTGTCTGGGTGCCGAGTGCGTAGTCGTCCCAGGCGTCCGCCACTTCCTCGGGGGTCGCGTCGTCCCTGGCCGCGCTCTCCGGTGCCCGCGCGTTCAGCAGCTGCCCGGCCATGTGCGTCTGCGGCACCCGCTCCGGCAGCGGCGGCCGGGCGCCGTCCGGGCGGGCCAGGGACTCGGTGACCTCCCGGGCCCGCTCGCCCGGCCGGCGGCGGGGGAGACCGGCGGCGGTGGGCGGTCCCTCGGACGGCGGGGCCGGGCGCGGCCCCGGTACGGGCGCGCGGCCGGTGTCCCGTCCGGCGTCCTCGGCCGCCCCCTCGGCCGGCTGCCCCTGCCGGGTCCTGCCGGTCTGCTCCGTCGTCCCGGCCGGCTCGGCCCTCTCGCCCTGTCCGGCCTTCGCGCTCCGTCCCGTCGTTCCGGACTGCTCCGGTGTGTCCGGCCGCTCGGCCCGGGCGGCCCCTTGCGGGGCGGGCGCCGGGTCCGCGGCGGGGACCAGATGTTCCGCGGGCAGGATCACCACGGCGGAGGTCCCGCCGTACACCGAACGGCGCAGCGTCACCCGGGCGCCCAGCCGGGCGGCCAGGTGACCGACCACGAACAGCCCCAGCCGGTGTGCGTTCTCCGCCAGCACCGAATAGGGCGGTGCGGAACGCAGCCGGCCGTTCATCTCCTCGTACCGCTCCGCGGCGACCCGCGGGCCGCGGTCCTCCACCTCGACCGACAGCCCGTCGGCCACCAGCTCCGCCCGGATCACCACCTTGGACCTGGGCGGGGAGAACCGGGTGGCGTTGTCCAGCAGTTCCGCCAGCAGGTGGCTGATCTGGCTGATCACCCGCGGCTGCACGCTGATCTCGTCCAGCGCCTGCCGTTCGATCCGCCGGAAGTCCTCCACCTCGGCGGCGGCCTCGCGCAGCAGGTCCGCCACCCGCATCGGCTCGATGTGCGGGTCCGGGATCTCGCCCCCGGCCAGGATCAGCAGGTTCTCGATCTGCCGCCGCATGCCCACGGTGAGCTGGTCGGAGCGCATCAGCTGGGCCAGCAGCGCCTCGTTGCTGCCGAAGGTGTCCTGGAGCTCCTCGGTCAGGGTGAGCTGGCGGCTCACCAGGTTGCCGGTGCGGGAGGCGATGCCGGCGGCGAACGAGCCGAACCCGTGCCGCTCGTCGGCGAGCTGCCGGTGCCCGTCCACGGAGACCGCGACCACCCGGGCGAAGGCGTCGCTGATCCGGCCGACCTCGTCCTTCTCCCCGGTCGGCCGGGGGAGTTCGTCCTCGGCCACCGGCCGGCCCTGCTGCAGCCGCTCGACCACGGCCGGCAGGGTCCGGTCGGCCACGGTGACCGTGCGGCCGTGCAGGGCGGCCAGCCGGCGCAGCACGGACCGGGTGGTGAGCACCACGGCCCCGATCACCAGCAGCAGCGCGGCGGCGCTGCCGGCGACCAGCCATCCCACCTCGGTCTCCAGTTCGCCGGCCCTGGCCTTCCCCTTGTCCAGCACCTCCTGCATCCGGTCCACGATGAACGCGGACAGTTCGGCGGAGAACTGCTCCTCGGCCGCGGCCCAGTCCTCGGCCTCCTCCGGCAGCGTGATGCTGTAGCCGGCGGCGCCGTGGTAGGCGAGCACCGCGTTCTCGGTCCGGATCTTGCTCTTCCAGGCGTCGGAGGCGGTGATCCGCTCCAGCGCCCGCCGGCTCTCCGGCGTCAGATAGGGGATCACCGAGGTGTCCATCAGATACCGCTGGGCACCGACGGAATGGGTGAAGTCGCTGAACTGCGCCGCGTTGAGCACCCCGGCCGGCCCGCCCAGGGCGAGGGTGGCGTCCTCCCGGGCGAGGAGTTCGTCGGCCGAGAGCAGGGCCGTGACCGGCCGGCTCTCGCTGGTCAGCCCGGCGTCGTTGAGGCTGGCGAACTCCTGGTAGATGCGGATGATCTGGGCGATCACCCGGGTGTAGTAGCCCACCGTGTGCGATGCGCTGCCGCTGCGGTTGTCCGCGGTCTCGCGGAAGGCGTCGAGCTCCTCCAGCCGGCTCTGCAGGTCCGCCAGATAACCGGCGGTGCGCTCGGGCACCACCGGGCCGGTGGCGAGCGCGTCGGCCACCGTGGTGGCGGCCCAGTCGGTGGCCGAGCGCTGGATGGCCATGTCGGCCTCCTCCACGGGGAACCCGGACCACCGGGCGGCCGTCATGCTGCGCTCGGCCTGCAACTCGGTCATCAGCTCGTACAGCGGGAGGCCGACCCGCTCCCCGGCCGTCACATCGGCCCGCAGGTCCTCGGCCTGCTGGAGCCAGCGCTCGGCGGTGAAGGCCAGTTGGGCGCCCATCGCCACGGATGGCACCACCGCGAGCCAGATGAGCAGGGTGCGCAGCCGGACGGCGCCCCGCCGCCGGGCCGGACGGCCGGCTCTCCCGGGTTCGCCGGTGTCTTCGGTTTCTCTGTCAGTCATCGGTCCTCATGCGCGGGAAAGGGGACAGACCGAGGTGCGGGCCCGTCCGCCTCCGGTGCCGGGGCAGCGGCCGGCAGCGCCGGTGCACGTCGGGCCCTGCCGGTGTCGGCCGGCACCTGAGGGGGACGCCGATCATATACAGGCGCCGGGCAAAAAGAGATCTTCCCGTAAAGATCGATACTTGACGCGAAGTTGCACGCTTTGGCCCAAGAACGGATCACTGTCCCGGATGGCGCCCCTTGGGTCCCGACGGATGCCGCCATGGGCCGCACAGGCGCAGGCGAGGATAGCGGCCGGACGGCGCCGGGGGAACGGACCGGACCGGAACAACTTCCGGACCGCCCCGGCGGATGTGTGCCGTCGCCACCGTGTTCGCCCAGGGCGGACAGGCCGGGCCGGCGGGCGCCCCTCCCGCCCCCGGGCCTACAGCCAGCCGGGATCGGTCTCCGTCACGGTGCCGTCCCGGCTCTCCAGCAGGTCGAAGCGCAGGTGGGCCTTGGGCAGTTCGTGACGGAAGAAGTACCGGCAGGCGGCCCGCTTGCCGAGGTGGAACGGGCTGTCCGCGGAGCCGGTGGCGAGGTGCACATCCAGCCACAGCCAGGCCAGTACCACATGCCCGACCGCCTCCAGATAGGCGGTGGCGTGCACCAGCGCCCGGGCCGGATCGCCGTCCGCCCACACCGTCGCGGTGACGCCCTGGACCCGCGACCAGGCCGCGTGCAGCTCCCGGGCGAAGTCCGCGGCGTCGCCGCCGGCCTTGCGGGCCCGTGCCGCGGTGTCCGCGATCCGGTCGCCCAGCAGGGCCAGCGCCGCCCCGCCGTCCCGGATGGCCCGGCGCCCCAGCAGGTCCAGGGCCTGGATGCCGTGTGTGCCCTCGTGGATCGGGTTGAGCCGGTTGTCCCGGTAGTGCTGCTCCACGTCGTAGTCGCGGGTGTAGCCGTAGCCGCCGTGCACCTGGATGGCCAGGTGGTTGCCTTCCAGGCACCACTGGGAGGGCCAGCTCTTGGCGATGGGGGTGAGGATGTCCAGCAGCCGCGCCGCCTCCTGGCGGTCCTGGGCGGTGGCGGCGGTCTCCTTGTCGTCCACCAGCCTGGCGCAGTACAGGATCAGGGCCATGGCCCCCTCGGCATAGGCCTTCTGGGCCAGCAGCATGCGCCGCACGTCCGGGTGCTCGATGATCGGCACCGGGGGTCCGGAGGGGTTCTTGTCGCCCAGCGGGCGTCCCTGGAGCCGGGTGCGGGCATACTCCACCGCCTTGAGGTAGGCGGTGCAGCCGAGCGCCGCGGCTCCGGCGCCGACCCCGATCCGGGCCTCGTTCATCATGTGGAACATGCAGGCCAGGCCGCTGTGTTCGGCACCCACCAGCTCGCCCACCGCGCCCGGGGCACCGCCGGGGGTGTGGCGGCCCTCGCCGAAGGCCAGCACGGCGTTGGTGGTGCCGCGGTAGCCCATCTTGTGGTTGAGCCCCACCAGGCTGACGTCGTTGCGGTCCCCGGTCCGCCCGTCCGGTTCCAGCAGGTACTTGGGAACGAGGAACAGCGACAGCCCCTTGACCCCGGCCGGGGCCCCCGGGGTGCGGGCCAGCACCAGGTGGACGATGTTCTCGCCGAGTTCGTGGTCACCGCCGGAGATCCACATCTTGGTGCCGAACAGCCGGTAGCTTCCGTCCGGCTGCGGCTCGGCCCGGGTGGCCACGTCCGCCAGGGCGGAGCCGGCCTGCGGCTCCGACAGGCACATGGTGCCGTAGAAGCGGCCGGCCAGCATGGGCCGCACCCAGGTGTCGATCTGCCCGCGGCTGCCGTGCGCGCACAGCAGGGCCGCGTTTCCCCGGGTGAGCATGGGGTAGGCGGCGGTGCCGATGTTGGCGGCCTGGAACCAGGCGAAGCAGGCGGTGGCCACCACCCGGGGCAGCCGGGCGCCGCCCAGCTCCGGTTCCATGGGGGCGGCCAGCAGCCCGGACTCGGCGAACGCGGCCAGCGCCCGGCCCACCTCCGGGATCATCTCCACCCGGCCGTCCACCATGCGCGGCTCGTTCTGGTCGGCGAGCTTGTTGTGCGGCGCGAAGTGCCGGGTGGCGAGCTGCTCGCTGAGCTCCAGCACGGCGTCCACGGTCTCCCGGGAGTGCTCGGCGTAGCGGGGCCTGCCCAGCAGCCCGCCGACGTCCAGCCAGTGGTGCAGCAGGAAGTCGAGGTCCTCCCGGGAGAGCAGGGTGGACGGCGTCGCCATGGCTCGGGCCCCCTTTCGCCGGCCGCCGGCGACCACCGGGCGGCCATGCTGTTACTCAGCGTGGTTACTAAGCGCTTGCTCAGTCCTCACCATACCCGGTCGCCCCCCTGGCGGCCAGCACCCGCACCACCCCGGATACCGGCCGCCCGCCCCGCCGGGACTCAGCCGCGCGCGGCGGCCACGGTCCGGGCCAGCCGTGCCGCCGCCGTGCCCAGCCCGGTCGGCCCCTCCGGCAGCACCCCGCGGCGGTGGTGGCGCAGCAGGTCCTCCTCCCGGTAGCGGCGCACACTGCGGTGCCAGTTGAGAATGGCCGGCATCCAGTTGCGCAGGTCGTCGGCGTACGCCTCGACCGCGCGGCGGGCCTCCTCGTCCAGGCCGGCGTCCTCGAACAGCACCGGCAGTTCGGCGGCGGCGATGTGCTGGAACTGCGCCAGCCTGGACCGCATCAGATCGTCCACGATGCCGAGCGCGGCGGGGTAGCCGCAGCCGAAGAAGTTCTGCACCACCAGCAGGGCGTTGTGCACCTCGCCCTCGAACTCGATCTCCTTCTGGTAGGAGAAGGTGTCGTTCATCAGCGTCATGTAGTCGGCCGCCGCGTTCTCCAGCGAGATCAGCGGTCCGCCGGCCCAGATGTCCGGCGGTACGCAGCGCCCGTGCGACAGCCGAGCCAGATTCATCGTCAGACCGGAGCCGAAAGTCAGGCGCCGCATCTCGGTGTAGTCCACCGGGTCCGGGATCCGGTTCTCCGCCACATTGGCCAGCTCCCACAGCCAGCTGTCGAGCATCTCCGTCACGGTGCGGCGGAACTCCCGGCGGGCCCGCTCCTCCATCGGGCCGGCGGTGCGCTCCCACAGATCCGTCAGGCCCCGCTCCATCGAGGTGGCCGGCGCCGCCGGCGGCTCTCCTCCGGTCACCGGCATGCAGGCCTTGAGCCGTTCGGTGACCGCCTTGGCCCGCGCCAGATCGCGCCCCGGCCCGAAGACGGCCGGGTAGTAGTCGTCGGCGAAGGTGCCCCACACCAGCCAGCAGCTCGCCAGGTCCAGCTCCTGGAGCGTGGCGTCCGGATCGATGCCCGCGGCGCACAGTGCGAGGTCGTAGTCGGCCAGCTTCGCCTCGTCCCACACCGTCCGGCCGCCCGCGTCGGGCTGCGGACCGAGAATGCCCATCCGCTCCGCCCACTGCGCGGCCCGGCACCGCGCCTGGTCGAGATGCGGACTGAGGGTGAGCTCGAAGGGCATGTCGAACTCCGGCAGCCGGGACGGGCCGACCCGCTGGAACGGCACATGGCCGTATCCGCGGGCCCGGGCCCGTTCCGCCCGGGCGGTGGTGGAGACCGGTGCCCGCCCGATCCGGGCGGCGGCCGTGCCCGGCCCGGCCGGCAGCAGGAAGGCCGGCCCGGCGGCCCCCGGTTCGGCTTCCTCGTTCATGTAGCGGCTGGAGCGCATGTGCCATTCGTGGCCGCCGGACTGCCAGTCCTGGAGCCCTTTCGCATAGGCCAGCACCGCCGCGCATTCGCCCGCGTCCAGGGCGTGTTCGGCGAACACCGGGCCCAGTTCCGTGAGGGCGGTGTGCTCGAACTGCTGCAGCCGCGCGGTGAGCAGGTCGTTCACCGCGTCGGCCGCCTCCTGGGTGGTGCAGCCCAGGAAGGTCTCCAGTACCAGCACCCCGTTGGACAGTTCGCCCTCCTGCTGCGTCTCGCGCTGGTAGGAGAACAGGTCGTTGCGCAGATGCACGCCGTCGGCGAAGGTGTCCCGCAGCACCCGCAGGGGGCGTTCGCCGGCCACCCGGGCGGGCACCTCGGCGCGGGCGGCGAACTCCACCAGCCCGGCCGACCAGGGCGCGCCGCCCACCTTGCGCCGCATCTCGATGTACTCCACCGGATTGGGGATCCGGCCGGCGTTGATGTTGGACAGTTCCCACAGCGACTCGTTGAGCAGGTTCCTGGTCGACTCGGCGAACCGTGCCCGCCAGTCCTGCGACATCGCCGGGACGGTGCGCGCCCACAGATCGGCCAGCCCCTTCTCCACGGGGTTGGCCGGTTCCGGGAAGCCGTCCGCCAGTTCCATGGGCATGAACGCGGGCAGCCGGTCCAGATACGTTTTGCCGCCCTCCCGGTCCCCGGTCCGCTTGAACAGCTCCAGGAAGTGGTCGTCGAAGAAGAACACCCACACGTACCAGTCGGTGACCAGCGCCAGATCGCGCTCGGAGGCGTCGGGGTGGGTGTAGGAGCACAGCAGGGCGTAGTCGTGGGCCTCCAGGTCCCCGGTGTCCCAGATCCCCGATCCCTCCAGCATCCCCATCTCCCGGGCCCATTCCCGGGTGTGGGCGCGGGCGGACTCCAGATGCGGATTGAGACGCGCCGGATACGGCGTGTAGAACTCGGGCAGGTGGAACGGCGGTGCACTCACGTGATGCTCCCGGTGTCGCGGCCCGGACAATGCGCAGAACGGATTACCCCACCGCCCGGCCGCCAGGCCTTCACACCTCCGAATCCCACCTTGGGGGTGAAGATGGGAACGAATGCACGAATGCACGAATGCGCGAATACGTGCACAGGGGTCGATGGGGCTGTGCTTGCCGCAGCGCACCCGCCGTCACCCGGGCGGGCCGCCCGGGCTGCGGCCAGGAGCCCGGAATGCCAGCATCGACCCGGTACGGCCCCGGACGAGGACGGTGTGCGGCGGATGGACAAGACGGGACTGATCGAGGAGACCGTGCGCAGGGCCGGGGACGGCGGCTCCGGGCCGTCCGCGGAGGAGACCGAACGGGTTCTCGACGCACTTTTCGGCACCCTGGAGCACGCCGGGGTGATCGCCGAGGCACTGCGGCGCGGAGAGCCGGTCACCGTGCTCGGCTTCGGCACCTTCCACGCCGAGGATTCACGCGCCGTGCTCCAGCCCGGCAGGGCGCTGAACGAGTACATCACCCACGACCTGCCGCCCGACCGGCCCTGACATCCCCATCCGGCCGGCATCGGCCAGGCGGGCGTAAACGCAGGTCATGCGAGCGAATGCCGGATGCACCGGGGCCCGGCGGCGGGCCGGCGGGGAAAACGGTGAACGGCACGCGGCGGCCGGTGAGCACCGTCGACCGCCCGTGCCCGTCCCACTTCCCCCACCGGCGCAGGAGCATGCCATGACCATGGAAGCGACCCGGGTCGACTTCGACAAGGAGACCGGCATCGGGCCCACCGACCCCGAGGGCGAGTTCGACCCGGAGGAGCGACGGCTCCTCGAGGACGTCCAGGGCAACATTCTCAAGAGCCACGGCCGCGACCACAGCCGCCATCTCTTCATCCGGTTCGACCCCGCGCAGCGCGATGCGGCCCGCTCCTGGCTGGCCGGCATGGCCGACCAGGTCACCAGCGGAATGGAGCAGTGGAACCAGTCCCGCCGCCGGGAGCAGATCTTCGCCAGGGCCGGCTTCGGCCCGGCGGCGGTCTCGGCCGGAGCGGAAATCGGCAGACAGCCGAGCGTCACCATGGGCGGCCAGGCCGGCCCGCTGGGCATCGCGATGACCGCCGGGCTCGGCGGCATGCCGGGCGTCTCCGTGAGCCCCCCGGCCGCCGACGGCCGGGGCCCGGAGGACCCCGAGGCGTATCTGAGCGCCGAGCTCCGGGAACACCCCAGCCCGCCGTTCGTCTGCCTGATGCTCTCCGCGGCCGGCTACCGTGCCCTCGGCCTCACCGACCTGCCGGACGACGCGGCGTTCCGGCGCGGCTCGCGCGACGAGGAGACCCGGTCCAAGCTGTGCGACCCGCCGGTGGCCGAATGGCACCAGGGATTCCGCGAGGCGCACCACGCCCTGATCGTGGTGGCCGACGACGACGCCCGGCGGGTGCAGCAGAAGGCCGACGGGATCCGCGACTCCCTCACCGCCGCGGGCGCCGGCAAGGTGGCCCACCAGGAGATCGGCAAGGTGATCAGGCTGCGCCCCAACGGCCCGCCGCGCGAGCACTTCGGCTTCGCCGACGGCATCAGCGAACCGCTCTTCTTCGCCAAGGACATCGCCAAGGCCGGGCAGAGCGAGCCGGGCCGCAAATGGAATCCGGGCGCCCCGCTGAAACTGGTGCTCACCAGGGATCCGGGCGGCGACCTGGAGACCGGCTACGGCTCCTACTTCGTCTACCGCAAGCTGGAGCAGGACGTCCCCAAGTTCAACGAACAGCGCCTGAAGCTCGCCCGCGCGCTGGCCGAGGCCGACGGCCGGGACCACCCGCACGAGGGCGACAAGGAACTCGCCGGCGCCTACATGGTCGGCCGGTTCCGCGACGGCATGCCCGCGCACCTGCCCGCCACCGCCCGCGGCACGGACGACGCGGTGCCCAACGACTTCGACTTCGGCGAGGACCAGGAGGGCAACAAATGCCCCTACCAGTCCCACATCCGCAAGACCAATCCGCGCGGGGACACCGTCTGGCGGTTCAACTCGACGCTGGCGGAGGAACGCACCCACCGCATCGCCCGGCGTGCCATCTCCTACGAGAGCGAACGCACCGTAGGGCTGCTGTTCCTGTGCGCCCAGTCCGACATCTCCGCACAGTTCGAGTTCATGCAGGAACGCTGGTGCAACAACATCAACTTCATCGCCGGAGGTGACGACGGCAAGGCCGCCACCGGCCAGGACCCGGTGGTGGGGATCGGCAGCTCCGACACCCCGGGCCAGTGGCCCCGGAAGTACGGCAAGCCGGAGCGGACCTCGGTCGGCCTCGCGGAGTCGGTGCGGCTGCGCGGCGCCGAGTACTTCTTCGTCCCCAGCCGCAGCTTCCTGCGCAGCGTCCGCCCCTGACCGCCCCCGTTCCCGGCCGGCCGCCGGGTGTTCAGCCGCCGCCGTTGCCGCTCCGGCCGCGGCCCGCGGCGGGACCGGCCGGGTCCAGGGCCGCCTTGGAGGCGGTGACAAAGGCGTAGATGGCGGCCTTGGAGGATTCGCGGCGCCGGGCGAAGACCGCACGGTCATCGGTGGCGTAGAGCTGCTCCACCTCCGTCAGCGCCTCTCGCGCCCGGTCCACCAGCGGCCGGCTGTCGGTGAGGAGCTCCACCCGGAACATGGCCTCCTGGGCGGCGGTGCGCAGCGCATAGGACGTCCGGCGCAGCCCGAGCCGGTCGTCGTCGGGATGCTCCTCCCGCTCGGCGTACCAGCGGTCCATCACGCCGCGCCGGTAGTCCATCAGCGCCCCGCCGTAGGCCGCGTAGGCGTCCAGCCGCTCCTGCCGGAGCCGCTCCGCCCGTTCGATCCCGGCCGCCAGCCGGGTCGATTTGCGCTGGTAGTGGTGGGCGACGGTGGTACCCAGCAGGGTGCCCAGCACCGCTATGACACTTGCCCCGAGAACCTCCATCCGCCAAGTGGATCACGCCCGCGGCGCGGCGGCGAGCCCCGCTGCGCGCCCGGGCCCCGCCAGGCGGCGGGCCGGCGCGTCGGCGCGTACCGCCGCCGGTATCCGGCCGGCCTACGCCCGCGCGTCGGACCTGCCGGTCCGCCCGCAACCGGTGCTTTCCTGGAGGGAACCGGGCCGGGGCGCCGCACGCGGTGCGGGACCGGCAGCGACCCGTGGCGACAGGAGGTCCGACGATGCGGCGAGGTCCCTACTCCGCGGTCCGGAGGCGGCTGTACCGCGGCGGCCGGCCGCGGCCGGTGGCGCGCCGGATCGACCGGCTCACCGCCGCCTGGCACGCCGGGGCGCTCTCCCCCGGAAACTGGGTGACACTCGAGGTCCCCGGCCGCCGGAGCGGCCGCACCATCACGTTCCCGGTCGTGGTGGCCGACTACCGGGGCGCGGGCTACCTGGTGTCCATGCTCGGGCAGAACGCCAACTGGGTGCGGAACGTCCGGGCCGCGGACGGCAGGGCCGTGCTGCGCAAGCGCGGCCGCCGCGCCGTGCGGCTCCACGAGGTCGGACCGGCCGACCGCGCACCCATCCTGCGCCGCTATCTGGAAGTCGCGCCGGGAGCCCGTCCGCATTTCCCGGTGGACCGGCACGCCCCGGTGGCGGACTTCGCGCGCATCGCCGCGCGCTACCCCGTCTTCCGCCTCGGGCCCCGGGAACCGCGCGGCCCCGGCGGACCGTCGCTGCCCGGCACGCGGGACGGCCGGGCGCACGGGGCGGCGGGGCCCTGAGGAGCGGCGCACCGGGACCTGCCGGCTTCCGGGCCGAAGCCGGTTCCGCGGCCGTGCGCCGGGCCCGCTCCCCGGGCCAGCGGGGCCGGCGCGACATCAGCCGCCGCAGGGCCCGGGCGACCTCGGCCGGGGCCTCCTCGGCCATGAAGTGCCCGCAGGACACGGTGGTGTGCTCCAGGTCGGGGGCCAGGCCCGCCACCGGGCCGCGGCGTCGTAGCCCAGCGCGGCGCCCCGGTCCTGCTGGAGCACCGTGACCGGCATGCGCAGCCGCTTCGCGGCGTCCCGGTCGGCCCGGTCGTGCTCCACATCGATGCCGGCCGAGGCCCGGTAGTCGGCCACGATGGAGGGGATGGCCGCGCGGGACGCCCGCAGATGGGCGGACCGCACATTCCCGGGGATGGCTAGGCCGGGCGCAGCGACGAGTCGACGTGTGTGGCCTGGAGATAGTGCTCTTCCTCGAACTCCAGGAAGAGGGCGTCGTCCAGGTCCACTTGCAGGTCCTCCTCCACCCCGGCAGCGGTGAAGTCCTCCCTGACGACGCCGGTCACCCGCACCCGCTCGCCCTCGTCGACCAGGCTGGAATCGGCGTCGACCACCAGGATCCGGCTCTCGCCCGGGTTCTCGGTCCCGGTGATGGTGAACGAGCCGGGATCGACGATCCGGCCGACCCGGGCCTCGACGGTGACCTCCTCGCCGACCCAGGTGTCGACGCCGTCGAAGAAGGCGTCCCCCTGGATGTCTCCCACATCGACGGATTCCTGCGGGTCGGCACGGCCGTCGTCACCGTCGCCGCAGCCGGCCAGAACGGCCGTCAGCACCATGGCACAGATCAGGGCGGCGGTCCGCGGGGCGGGGCGGTGCGGCAGGAGCGGGTGGTGCATCGTGTTCCTTCGCTTCGGTCCGGACGGCCGCCTTCCCGGGCACGCCGCCCCGGCGACCGCCACACGGCACAGGGTGACGATTCGACCACGGGGAGCGGGAACCGCCGCCGCGACCCGCCCGGCGCGGCGGCGCCTTCCCGCCGTCCGGAGGGAGTGTTCGCCGCCGGGGCAACGGGCACCCGGCGGTGGCGGGCGGGTGCCCCGAGGGCCTGCCCGCGCCGGGCCGGACACCTCGCAGTACGGAAGGAGCAGATGATGACCCAGCAGCAGCCGGGGGCGGGCGGCCGGCCGGTGGTCGCCTCGTACGCCACCTACGAGGACGCGCAGCGTGCGGTGGATCTGCTCTCCGACCAGAAGTTTCCCGTGGAGCACACCGCGATCATCGGCTCCGACCTGCGCATGGTCGAGACCGTTCTCGGGCGGCTCACCCGTGGCCGGGCCGCATTGGCGGGGCTGGCGGCCGGTGCCTGGTTCGGACTGCTGATCGGGCTGCTGCTGTCGATCTTCGCGGCCGACGCGGACGACGTCGCGGTGCTGATGCTCAGCGCGCTGTTCTACGGGGCCCTGTTCGGCGCCGTCTTCGGATTCGCCGGCCACCTGCTCTCCGGGAGCGGGCGGGACTTCACCTCGCGCAGCCGGATCGTGGCCGCCCGCTACGACGTCGTGGTCGGTGAGGAGTGGGCCGAGGAGGCCCGGGGCCTGCTCGCCGGGCACACCGGGGAACACGCCTGAGGCCGGGCCGGGCGGGCCGCCGTGCGGGTGATGACGGGCGGCAATGCGCGACACCCTCCGGCAGGGCCCCGGTGCGGCCGGGCGCCGCACCGATCATGAGAGCCGGCGGCGACCGACAAGATGCTGGAGGCACTGTGCGCACGCATGCACCGGTCAGGGCGGCGGCATCGGCCATTGCCGCACTGGGCCTCGCCACGGCCCTGGCGGCCTGCGGCGACGGGTCCGGCGCGCGGGCCGGGCAGGCCGGGCAGATCCCCGCGCAGACCACCACGACCCCTCCGGCGAGCCTGGACCCGGCGGACTTCACCACCGGGATCGACCACCCGCATCTGCCCATGGAACCCGGCACCCGCTTCACCTACCGGTCCGACGCGGACCCCGGCGGGGAGATGGGCAGGGTGCGGGCCGTTGTCGAGGTCACCGACGAGACCACGGAGATCGGCGGTGTCCCCGCGCTGATCGTGAAGGAGACCGTCAGTGTGGACGGTGTGGTGATCGAGGAGAGCGACAACTGGTTCTCCCAGGACAGCGACGGCAACGTATGGAATCTCGGTGCCGACACCAACACGGTGGAGGACACGGAGGTGTTCGAGACACCGGGAGCCTGGCAGTCCGGCAAACACGGCGCCCATCCGATCATCATCATGCCGGCTGGCCCCGAGGTGGGAGACGTCTACATCACGCCGGACGCCCCCGAGGAACAGGAGGCGACCGTGGAGATCCTGGCCCTCGACACCGCGGTGGACGTGCCCTTCGGCTCCTTCGACTCCACCGTGGCCACCGCGAACACCAACCCCGTCCAGCCCCACGACACATACCGCCTCACCTATGCGGAGGGCGTGGGCCTGGTCCTGAGGGAGCAGACCGAAGGCGGCGCCCAGCGCATGGAACTGATCTCCGTGGACCGGCCCTGACCCGGCCTCCCGGCCCGCGCCCGGGTGGCGGCCTTGCCCGGGGCCCGGTCGCCCCGAACCACGGCGTGCTCATCGCCGCAGCCCGGCGGGCAGCTTCACCCAGCGGCGCGCGGTGCGCAGATCGGCGGCGTCCCGGCCGTCGCTGATGCTCAGGCCCGCGGCGGCACAGGCGTAGGCCAGGATGTCGGCGCCATGGGGGAAGGTGCGCCCGCGCTGCCAGAAGCGGAAGTGCCAGTAGGCGTCCGGGTCGGACTTGTGCGGCCGGAGACCGATCTCCTCACGCGCCACCGCTTCGCCGTCGCGGGCCAGGGCGCCGAAGGTGCCGCCCGTGGGATTGAAGTACACCCCGTACGCGGCGGTTCCCGCCGATATCGCCCGGAGCACGGCCTCGTCCTCCGGCAGGTATCCGTCCTGCGTGACCACGCAGCCGCCGGGAGACCCCGCCACGCTCCGCACGCCCACGTGCCGCAGGGACTCCTCGAAGTCCGTCGGGTCGAAGGGCGCGTCATCCTGACCGGCCCGCGGGCACCGGGCGGGATCGGCACCGAGCCGCCGGATCAGCTCATCCTCGCCCAGGCCCCTGACGAAGGCGATGCCGAGCCCTTCCGTCCACAGCGGCTCCTCGCCGAAGGCCGCGATGAGCGCATCGGCCGCCTGTACGGCCGCGGCCTCCGCCGCGGGCAGCCGCACCGCCCCCGGCAGGTCCGCGACCAGCGGTGCGAGCGGCGTGGTCAGCAGCAGCCGGCCCGGAGACCAGTGCCCCGCCTGCGGGGTCCAGACATCCGCCCCGGCGCCGGTCAGCGCACGGATACGTCCCTGGTCCATGCTGTGGACCGCGTACCACAGCGGTGTGTGCCCGTCGTCGTCGCGTACGTCGACCGCCACGTCCCGTGACAGAAGCATCCGCACGGTCTCCTCCGTTCCCTCCTCCGCCGCCAGGTGCAGCGGTGCGGCCCCGCTGCGGCCGATGCGGGCCCCGGGGGGCGCGCCCGCGTCCAGCCGGGCCCGGACCAGGGCGGCATCGCCCCAGCCCCGGCGGCCCATGTGCCGCCAGTCGGCCCTCGGCGCATACCGCCGGCGGGCCTCCTCCTCACGGCGGCGTGTGTCGAGCTGACGCCGGGTCAGCGGCGGTGCGAGAATCGCGGGCGGTCCGCCCGCCGCCGCCGTCATGAACATCCGCGGCTGTGCCGCCGGCTCCGCCGGCTCCGCCGGCTCCGCCGGCTCCGCCGGCTCCGGCCGCTCCGGAGCGGGCCAGACCTCGATCACCCGGCCCGACGCCGCACGGAGCACCCCCGCGTCGACCGCCGTGTGCGTCTCGGTCACCCCCTCGTCCGGCCACTCGACGACCAGCTGGGTTTCCCCCGGCGGCGGAAGCTCGCCCAGATACAGATCGACATCGGTCCTGAACGGGGACGGGCGGGCGGGAAGCAGGCCCGGAGCCGGCGGGATCAGCCCGGTCGGCTGCGCCGTCGCCGCCGTGCCGGGCCGCCCCGGCGGCCCGGCGGCGGGAGCCGGCCGCGCCACTGTGCCGTCCAGGGAGGTCACCCGGCGGCCGTCGGAGAACAGCAGCCCCACCCTGAGCCCCGACTGGCGTCCGGCAGGCGGGTCCGCTCTGCGGGTCCTGCGGAAGACCGACAGATGCAGGGTGACGGAACGCGGCCATACGGACCAGCCGGTCAGCAGCACCCGCGTCTCCGGGCCGGCGCCGGCCACCGCGGGCTGCGGCACCTGCGCGGGGACGAACCGGTCGACGGGCGGCGCGTACCGCGCGTCGTCACTCCCCGGTGCGGTCGGCCGGGCCAGCACCGCCCGCCCGGAGAGCGGTTCCTCCGGCACCACAAGGTCGTCGAAGAATCCCACACGCCGAGCGTGGCACACCCCACTGACACCGCCTGCCGCGTCCGCGGCGCACGACGCCGATGGCAGACTCGGGCCCGGTCGGAGAACGGTCGCGCGGGCGCCGGACCGCGCGGTGCCGAGGGCGGTGACGGAGGATGAGGGTTCCCGGAGCATTCGCCGAGGCGACGATCCGGCGCGAAGGCCCGCCGGGGAAGGCGTGGATCGACGGTCTGCCGGAGCTGATCGGCACCATGCTGCGGGAGTGGGAGCTGACAGCCGACGGGGAGGTGCTGCACGGCCACGTCGCCGTGGTGCTGCCGGTGCGGCGCGCCGGGGGCGGCCGGGCGGCGCTGAAGGTGGCCTGGCCGGATCAGTACGCCCGCCGTGAGCCCGTCGGGCTGCGCGCCTGGGCGGGCCGCGGCGGTGTGCGCCTGCTGCGCCAGGACACCGGCCGCGCCGCCCTTCTGCTGGAACGGCTCCGGCCGTCGGTGAGCCTGGAGCACCGGCCGGTGCGCGAGGCCCTGAGCACCGCCGCCCGGGTGCTGCGGCTGCTCCACTCCGCGCCGCCGCCGCGGGAACTGCCCTCCGTCGCCGAGGAGCAGGGACCGGTGGCCGGGGAGATCAGCCGGTCACTGCCCGGGCGGCCCCGGTGGCAGTCCTCGCTCCTGGAAGCGGCGGCGGGGACCTTCCTCCGGGCCGGACCGGCGCGCGGCGGTGAAGCCGTCCTGCTGCACGGCGACTTCCACTACGCCAACGTACTCGCCGACGACACCGGCCGGTGGAAGGCCACCGACCCGAAACCCTGTGTCGGACCGCGCGAGTACGACCTGCTGCCGCTGTTGCGGAACCGGTGGACGGAGCTGCCGGCCGGTGACCCGGGCCCGGGGCTGCGGCACCGCCTGCGGATTCTGGCCGCATGCGCCGGTCTCGATCCCGGTGCCGCGGCCGAGTGGTGCCGGGCACGGGCGGCGATGGACGCCCTGGCGGCGGAGATGAGCCACGACCACGGCTTCGCCGCCCGGTCCTGGGCGATCGCCGGAGCGCTCCCGGCGCCCGGGCCCTGACCGCGCGGACCGGCCGCTGGCGGCTCAGGCGGCGGCCTCGGGACGGCCGGGGCCGAGGTACTGCACGGCGGTGTGTCCGGCGTGCGGTGCGAGCAGGTCCCGCAGCTCCTGCGCGGCGGCGGTGAGCAGCCCGCCGTCGTGGTCGGCGCGGACCGTCTCCAGAAGGAAGGCGACGCGGCCGGAGCTCTCGGTGACGCGGGTGCGGTGGGCGTCGCGGTGGTTCCAGTGGCGGGTCAGGACGCCGGTGGCGTCCGCGTAGACGATCTCGCCCGGCCCGGGGTGCTCGGTGGTTCCGGGTTCGCCGAGCGGGGTGAAGGATTCGGTGCCGTCCGCATGGCGGATGTCGACATCGCCGGTGACGTGATCCAGGTCGAAGGCGCCGGCGGGCAGGCCGTGCCGGACCGAGACCACGTTGTAGGAGTCGACGGCCGGGTTGATGCGCGGCAGGGTGCCCTTCTTGGCCAGGCGGCGGCCCAGCGCGTCGACGCTGGGGCGGATGCGGCGGGGGTTGGTCCCGAAGGAGCGGTAGGCGGTGTGCCATGCCCCGATACGGGGGTCGTCCTCGCCGGCGGGCCGCCAGGTTCCGGCGGCGAGCCGCCGTTCCAGTTCCCGCACCGCGGCGTCGGTGTGCGGCCAGGGTCCGCGGCCGCGCAGGCCGGTGGCGGTGACCAGTGCGATCAGGGTGCCGGGGAAGGCGTCGGCAACGGCGGGGGCCATGCGGAAGACGGGCATGCGCGGTGATCCATTCTCCGAGTACGGGCGGCCGGCGGGCCGGGAAGGCGGTGGTGCGGTGACCGCCGGCCGGGGAGGGGCCGGTCGGCTCGGACCAGAGCGATCACGCACGTCCTTGGTCATGCACTGGAACGGCCAAACGGTACAATGAACTGACTCGTCTGTGCCAATCAAATGACCGCATGAGGCATTCCAGCGGCCGGCTGTGGAGATGGTGATCAGACGGCCGAGACGGCCTCAGCCCTGCGGACGGTCGCCCGCAACGTCCGCGCCGCCCGCCTCCGCGCGGGACTGTCCCCGGCCGGTCTCAGCCGCCGCGCCCGGGTCGGCAAAGGGGCCCCGGCAGCGCTGGAGAAAGGCCGGGGACAGTCCCGACCCGGCCACCCTCGTCCGGATCGCCGACACCCGCGGAATCCCGGTCCCGGCCCTGCCGCGGCGCCGGCACCGGGACCTGCCGGCTGTTCATGACCGTCCACCTGCCCCCCCGGCCCCGCCGCCGCCACCATCGCCTGAGGCCGCGGCCGGGCCGGCAGCGGGCAAAACCGGTCGCCCGGGCCTGCTCCCGCCCGCTACCGTCACCCGGATGGGCGACGGTTTCCCCCTGCTCTGGCTCTGCGGCCCCTCCGGCGTGGGCAAGACCACCGTCGGCTGGGACATCTTCGGCCGGATCGCAGCCACCGGGACACCGGCCGGATACCTCGACGCCGACCAGCTCGGACTGTGCTACCCCGCGCCCGCCGACGACCCGGAGACCCACCGCGTCAAGGCCCGCAACCTCGGCGCCATGACCCGGACCCTGCGCGCGGCCGGGGCCCGTTGCCTGATCCTCTCCGGCGGGGTCCAGCACCCCGACCAGGTGCGCCGGTACGCCGAGGCGGTGCCCGGCTGCGCGCTCACGCTGTGCCGTCTGCGCGCCGGGCCCGGCGAACTGAGGACCCGGTTCCTGGGCCGCGGGTGGCGGCCGGAGCTGGTGGCGGAGAACGAGCGGGCCGCCGCGGCGCTGGACCGCAGCGATTTCGGCGGCCTCAGCGTCGACACCACGGGCCTGTCCGTGCCTCGGACGGCGCGGCGGGTGCTGGACCGCGCCGGCGGCTGGCCCGGGCGGCCGGAACCGGCAGCGGCAGCGGCAGGGGAAGCGCCGCCGAGCCCGCCACCCGCGCCCGCCGCCACCCGCTCGTCCGTCCCCGTGCTGTGGGTCTGCGGTCCGCGCGGTGTCGGCAAGTCCGAGGTCGCATGGGCGGTCTTCGCGGAACTGTTCGCCTCCGGTGTCACCGCGGCGTACGTGGACCTGGCCCAGCTCGGCTTCCGCCGGCCGGTTCCCGCCGACGACCCGTCGGGTCACCGCCTGCGGGCCCGGGGCCTGGCTGCGGTATGGCCCGCCTACCGCGCGGCCGGGGCCCGCTGTCTGATCCTCTCCGGCGCAGTCGGTGATCCGGAGACCGTCCGGGCCTGCGCCGAGGCCGTCCCCGAGGGCACCTTCACACTGGTCAGGCTGCACGCCGGCCCCGGCGTGCTCAGGGAACGCATACTGCGGCGCGGCCGGGGCCGCGGTCCGCAACTGCCGGGCGACGAGCTGAAGGGACGTCCCCCTGCGGAACTGCTGAGCCGTGCCGAGGCGGCGGCGCGCGAGGCCGAGACCCTGGAACGCGCCGGAACCGGCATGGCGCGCGTGGCGACGGACGGCCGCACGATCGGGGAGATCGCGGACGAAGTGCGCCGGCTCCTTCCGGACCTCCGCGCACCGGAAGCCGGCCGGCAAGACGTACCAGACGCCCGCGGCAGCGGTTGACCGGGCGGCCACCGCCCCGCTTCCCCGGGGAGGGCGCAGATCTGGAACGGACGCCGGAGACCCGGACGGAGACATACCCGCCGCCGGCGGCGACCCCGCCCGGTTCCTGGTGTCCGGCCGGGGGCGGCTGTGGACCTACGCCCGGCGGAGGTCTCCGGCCGGTGCCGGGGACCGATGCGGTACGGCCCGGCCGTGAGGGGTAATGGGGGCATGGACCAGACGATGACCCATGCCTACCTGGAACGGATCGGTGCCGGCCGCCCGGCCGTGGCCGACGCCGAGGCCCTGCGCGATCTCCAGCAGCGCCACCTGCGGACCGTGCCCTTCGAGAATCTCTCCATCCATCTGGGGGAGGAGATCGAACTCACCGAGAAGGCACTGGTGGAGAAGGTGGTCACCCGGCACCGCGGTGGCTTCTGCTACGAGGTGAACGGCGCATTTGCCGCCCTGCTCGGGGCACTGGGCTTCGGCGTGCGGCTGCTGGCCGCCCGGGTCTTCGAGAACGGCGACGAGACCCGGCCCGGCATCCCCTTCGACCACCTGGCGCTGTGGGTGGAGCCGGTGGACGGCTCGGGGCCGTGGCTGGCGGACGTCGGTTTCGGCGAGTTCTCCGAAGGCCCGGTGCTGCTGGAGAGCCGCGAGGAACAGCGGGACTCCGCCGGGGTGTTCCTGCTGCGCGAGGGCCCGCACGGCGACCTGGACGTGTTCAAGAACGGAACGCCGCAGTACCGGCTGGAGACGCGCCCGCGTGCGCTCGCGGACTTCGAGGGCGGCTGCTGGTACAACCGCACCTCGCCGTCGAGCCACTTCACCCGGGGGCTGGTGTGCTCCCGGATGACCGGGGACGGGCGGATCACGCTCAGCGGGCGGACCCTGAAGCGCACCGCGGCCGGCCGGCAGCAGACCGAGGAGGAACTGCCCGGCGAGGCGGCGGTACTGGACGTCTACCGCCGCCACTTCGGGATTGTGCTGGACCGGGAGCCGGTCGTCACCCGGCCCGGCACCGCCGCCTGACCGGCCGTACCGGGGCGGGGGACCGTGCCGCCGGAAGGCGAACCCGGGCGGAATTCCGGCCGAACAGAACCGGAAGGCCGCCCGCGGCGTCTGAGCCGTCGACCACAATGCGGCGGGGCCGCCGCACCGTGCCCCGGCCCGGCCCGGGCCGTCGGCTTCTGGCGGATCGGTTGCGCCACCCGGTGGCAACTGGAACTGTTCGGGGTGGATGTGCGGCGGTCTGCGCCACACGGCGGACGTCCCGTCATGACAGGTGCGTGGGGGCGGTCTGCACACAATGTCTGCACCAATGAATCATGAAGGAGTGTGAACGCCGGCATGGTGTTCAAGCGGCTGCTCGGTGCGCTCGGGGTGGGCGGGCCCAAGGTCGACACGGTTCTGTCGCCGGGCGGGGTCCACCCCGGCGGCACCATCAGCGGCCAGGTCAACATGATCGGCGGCTCATCGGACTCCGAGATCCAGCAGGTCTCCCTGGAGTTCGTCGGCCGGGTGGAGGTCGAGTTCGAGGTCGAGGGGGAGGAGCACGAGGGTCACCGTCTGGTCGGGTTCGACAAGGTCGCGGTGAGCGGCCCGTTCCGGCTCGGCGAAGAGGAGGAGCGCTCCATTCCGTTCCAGATCCCGGTGCCCTGGGAGACGCCGGTCACCGAGATGTACGGACGTCAGCTCGGCATCGGGCTCGGGCTGCGCACCGAACTCGCCGTGGCGGGCGCGGTGGACGCGGGTGACATGGACCCGGTCGCGGTGTTCCCGCTGCCCTCGCAGGAGGGTGTGCTGGAGGCGCTGTCCCGGCTCGGCTTCGTCTTCAAGTCGGCGGACCTGGAGCCGGGCCACATCCGCGGCACCGGCCAGCAGCTCCCGTTCTACCAGGAGATCGAGCTGGGGGCGGCTCCGCAGTACCAGGGCGTGATGAACGATCTCGAGGTGACCTTCCTGGCCGGTCCCGGTGGCCTGGAGGTGGTCCTGGAGGCCGACAAGCGCGGCGGGCTGTTCCAGTCCGGCGGTGATGTGATCCACCGCTACACCGTGCCGCACGAGGCCCCGGACCAGCGGGACTACGTGTCCGAGGTGGACTCCTGGATCCGGGCCATGGTCGAGGGCCGGCCCGGCCACTGAACCGTCGCCGGCGCGGCGTTGCGCCGGCCGCACCGGCATTCCGGCCGGGCCCCGGCGGGCCCGGCCGGTTTTCTGCTCCGTCGGCTTGACAGCTCTCTCGTCAGTTAGTTGACTGACTAACATGGTCGGCCCGGCAGCCGCGCCGGCTCGGCACACCCCGGCTCCGGCCGCTCTGAGAGGAGCGCACGCATGACAGCGCAATCGCCCGCCGCCACCCGGGTACTGGTCACCGGGGCGACCGGCTTCCTCGGCCGCCAGGTACTGCGCGCCCTCATGGCACACCCGCGGGCGCGGCCCGTCGCGGCGTGCCGCAACCCCGCCCGGCTCCCCGCGGACTTCCCCGGCGAGGTACGGTCCGGCGATCTGCTGGACGCCGGCTACCGCCGCCGGGTGGTGAGGGATGTGGACGTGGTGTGCCACACCGGCACCTGGGGCGCCTTCTGGGGGCATGCCGACGCCGAGCGCACCCACTTCCTGGAGCCGGCCCTCGACCTGCTGGAGCAGTCCCGGCGGGCCGGAGTCCGCCGCTTTCTGCTCGCCTCCACGGTGGCCGTGGCCGCACCGTCCCGGGACGGCTCGCCCGTCGACGACTTCGCGCCGCCCGCGCCCACCGGGTTCTGGCCGCACGCCGACCGCCTGATCGAACTCGACCGCCGCATGGAGCAGACCGCCGGCCGTGACGGCACCGGAATGGTCACGCTCCGGCTGGGCCACTTCGTCGGCGCGGGCAACACCCTGGGGCTGGTCCCGGCCCTGGTTCCCCGGCTGCGCACCCGCCTGGTGCCGTGGCTGGCGGGCGGACGCGGGCGGCTCGCCCTGACGGCCGACACCGACCTCGGTGAGGGCGTGGCGCTCGCCGCGCTCGCCGACGGCCTGGAACCCTATGAGTCATTCAACATCTGCGGCCCGGAATTCCCCACCATGCGCGAGGTGGTGGGTTTCCTGGCGGCCGAAACGGGCCTGCCCGCCCCGCGTTTCAGCGTCTCCTACGGCGCCGGCTACGCCTTCGGCCGTCTCATGGAGGCCCTCCACCCGGTGCTCCCCGGGTCCTCGCCCTTCCTCACCCGGTCCCTGGTCCGGGTGGCCGAGGACCGGTACTGCCCCACCGACTACGCCGAACGCAAGCTGGGCTATGTGCCGAAGAAGGACTGGCGCACCGCGGTCCGGGAATCGCTCGACGAGCTGCGGCCCCGGGGCTTTCCCTGGCCCCGGCTGGCCCAGAGGGTGTGACGCCGACGCGACGCCGCTTCAGCGCGGGCGACGCCGTGCCCGCCCGCACCGTGACCACCCTGCACGCCGGTCCCGTGCCGGTGCCCGACCCCGAGGCCCTGCTCCACCTCCGGTTCCGGCGCTTCGCCGGGTACCCGGTCGGCAACCTCCGTCTGCGGTCCGTGGTCCGCCGCCACGACGGGATCCGCGCCGCCGGACTCCGGAAGGTGCCGTCTTCCGCTCCACGCGCGAGGCGATGCCGCCCGACCCGGGCGGGCTGCCCTTCGCCGTCGTCGCCGGCCCGGAGAAGCTGCTCCACCAGGAGTGCGGAGTGGCGGCCTCCGTCCGCTCCCTGCCGGACCCGCGGGCCCGGCCGGGCGCACCGTCGCGGGAGCGGCCTCGACGGCGAGGCGGCCGGTCCGGCGGACACCGGCCTCAGGAGCCGGCCCGTCAGAGCTCGGCCGGTGCCGATGAGGAGCCGCGGGGGCCGGGTGCGGGCGGGCGCACCGGCCGGCTCTCCGCTTCGATCAGCCAGCCGACCGGGTTTCTGGGGCTGGTCTCGCCCCGGCGGCGCTGCTTCCTGCCGAGGACGATCAGCTGGGTGCCTTCCTCCAGCATGTGCCTGGTGCGGCCCTGGTCCGGCGCCTCCCAGTCGTCGGCCCGCCATCGTCCTGTCACCCCGTTGAAGAGCATCACGCGGACCAGTGCGTCGCCCTGGGCGGCTCCGAGGGTGAGCCAGACGCGCCCCCACCGGTACCACTGCTCGCGCGCGTAGGAGGGAACGTTTTCCGGCGGCGGGATCACGAGGTGGGTGACCAGCGCTTCGTCGTAGGTGTTGTCCGGCAGGACGGCGAACTCCTCCCCGAGCACACCCATCTGGAATCCGAGCATTGTGCGGACTTTCTGCTTGACGTTGAAGGACGGCGGGTACCGCCGCGGCCGCTCCAGACCGGCGGTCATGATGCTCCGGCCGGGCCGGCCGGACGGGGACGCGCTCGGCAGCGGCGGCCCCCGGTCACAGGAACTGCTCCTCCCGGGGCCCGGCGGCAGTCGTGATGCCTTCGACTTCGAGAAGCCAGGTGATGGGGTCGCGGTTCTCACCGGCGCCCGCGGACGGCCTTCGCTTCCCCAGAGTGATCTTCTGGGTGCCGGGGCCGACACCCACATGGATCCGCCGGTGGGAATCCACCTCCAGCTCGGACGTTCGCCAGGTCCCGCTCTCGGCCTTGTACGCCCTGGCCACCACGATCTCCCGGTCCCTGCCGGGAATCGTGCCGAGGCTGAGCCACATGCGTCCCCACCGCTGCGCAAGGTCGGGGGTGTCGTCGAGGGAGGCTGCGGGTGAGGGGATGACCAGGAGGGTGAGCAGTCTCGGGTCGTACAGGGCGCCGTTGGCGTGATACGCATACGCGTCCCTGAGCCTGCCGCCGATGTGGAAATGAAGCACGGTGCCGGTGTCCCCTCTGCCGGAGTCCTTGTCCCTGCTGTTCCACCGTCACGTCCCCCCGCGGTGCGCAACAGGGGGCACGCAGGGGTGCCCGCAGCACTTCCGTCCCGCGCGGCGGCCACCACGGCGCGTGCCCCTCCCGCCCCCGCACCGGCCTTTCCGCCCGGCCGATGTCGCGTGAACTTGACACCGCGCCGGGCGGACTTCTAGTCTGTCAAGCAGACTTGACTCAACGCTGCGGGAGACAAACTCGTGCAAGCACACCATGCGGCCGGGGACTACCGGGACTCGGTCAGGACAACCGTTCGACTTGTCCTCTGGACATTCGCCTGGGCGGCGACGCTCGCCCTGGCCAGGTTCGGCCCGGAAAACTGGTGGGATTCGCAGCAGCCGGCGGCGAGCTGGGCCGCGGTGGCCGTCAATCTCGCCGCCGGCATCGGATGGATCGCCGCCTTCTCGCGCTTTCTCCGGGCACAGGACGAGTTGCAGCGGAAGATCGTGCAGGATGCGCTGGAGGTCACCCTCGCGGCGGGGTGGGTCGGCGGATTCGCCTACGTCGTCGCGGACGCCGCCGACCTCGTCACCCACGACCTCGATATCGCAGCGCTCTTCCCCGTCCTGCTGGGAGTCGTCTTCCTGGGCGCCGTCCTCGTCGGAAAGATCAGATACCGATGAAGAACCGCATCAAGGACCTCCGGGCCGAACGCTCCTGGACGCAGGCCGACGTGGCCCGGCGGGTCAGCGTGTCACGGCAGACGATCAATGCCATCGAGACAGGGAAGTTCGACCCGAGCCTTCCGGTCGCCTTCCGTCTTGCCAAGCTCTTCGGTCTGAAGATCGAAGAGGTGTTTCTCGACGATCAATGAAGCGCCTGGGTCGTGCCTGCGCCGAGGGCCGCCGTCGGCCTGTCACCGGCCGGCCGCTCGAAGCGGCTCGTCCGCCGGTCTGTCGGCCTCCCAGCGCAGCAGGTCGCCGGGCTGGCAGTCGAGGGCGGCGCAGAGGGCGGCAAGCGTGGTGAAACGGACCGCCTTGGCACGGCCGTTCTTGAGCACCGCCAGGTTGGCGGGTGTGATCCCGACGCGCTCGGCGAGTTCCCCCACGGACATTTTCCGTTTGGCCAGCATCACGTCGATGTCGACGACGATCGGCATCAGATCACCGCTTCCAGTTCGGCCCGCATCCGGGTCGCCTCGATGTCGCGCGCGACGGCCTGGGCGAGCAGCATCCGCAGCACGAGCACGATCAGCGCGACCCCGAAGACCGCCAGCGAAACCCCGCCCAGCAGAAGCACGATGCCCGGGGCCACGGCCTCGCCCGGGGCCAGGACCACGCCGAGGGCGAACACCAGCAGCGCGGCGGCGACGAAGGCGCCGATCACGATGTGCACATGACGGAAGGCGGCGTGGGAGAACACGGTTCCGCGCCGCACCATCGTCACCAGCCGCCAGACGCAGACCAGCACCGTCTGGGCCGTCATGATGCCCAGGACCACAATCGCCAGGATCGGGAAGCGCCGGTCGCCGAGCGCACTGCCCTCCAGGTCGAGGGACAGCAGCGCCACCATCACCGTCTGGACGAACAGTGACCCGGCGAGGAGCGCCAGCAGCACCACCCGCAGCGCAAGCACGGTCAGTTTTCCCATCATTGCTCCTTCAATCGAAACACGATGGGAATCTATCGAAAAACGGTAGGTGCCGGCAAGTGGTGGACCCCGTCGCGTTCGGTTCGGGCCTCCTCGGGTCCCCGCCGCGGCAGCGCTCGGCGCGGTCCCGCGGGGTCCCGCGGCGTCGTCCCGCGCCGAGCGCGGGCCCGCCCACGGGGCGGACCGTGGTCGGGACCTGCTCCTGTGCGGGGGGCGAGCCATCTCCCACGAACATATATTCGCATGGACTTAAAAATTCGATCACCTGAAGTAATTCCATACCCTCACGTGAGGGAACTGCGTCCGCCCTGCCGATCGCGGAGTTTTCTTCGCACGGCCTTGCGGTAGGAAAGCGCCACCGGAGTACAGGCGAGCAACCTGGAGGCTCACATGGCTGTTCCGAATTCGTGGCTGCCGGTGGAGGTTGTGAACAACTGGGGCGGGACGATCACCAGCCTCACGGCCAACCACCGCTACGACACCGACCACTACGACCACCATTCCTGGGAGTCCGTCGAGAACGGGAAGACGGCCAGTGGAATGCAGGCAGGCTTCTGGACCGGTTTTCTCCGCACCGGAAAGGACTACTGGAATGTGGTCTTCCGCGCGGACGGCCAGAACTGGACCTGCAAGGAGAACTTCTACTGCTTCCTCACCAGCGACGACGCGAGCAGCGGGCGGGCCGTGCGGCTGACCATCTCCAAGAACAACCTGCACGTCGCACCGCCCGAGTCCAGCTCCTGCGACGTCTCTCTCCACCAGGTGGGCTGAGGAACCGGCGTGCGGGTGAGCGGCCTGGGCGACCTCATCGCCCTGGTCACCGGAACACTGGGCGCGGCCCCGGGAGACCGCTGCGGCTGCGCCCACCGCAGGGACCTGCTCAACAAGATGTTCCCGCTGCCCCGCCGGCTGCGCACCCTCCGGCGCGCCACCGGCCGGGGATGAGCTCATGACTGCGACGGACTCCGCCGGTGAAATGGGGCACGCCGGAATTCTCCAGTGCCAATGGCTGGAGAATCACCTTCCGCAGTTCCTCCGCCTCCCGGGTCTGCCGGGCTCTGCCCTGGACGGGCTCAACCGGATCACGGAGTTCTCGATCGTCCTGCTGGGTCTCACCCGGCCCCTGGACACCACACCGCCCGGCGACCCGTATGCGGTCTGGGCCAACCGCATGGCACATGCCCTGTGGACCGGTCTGCACCGTGGCCGCGGGGCGGACACGGTCCGGGCGGCGGCCACCGCCGCCCGGACCGTACCGGGCCGTCTGCCCCTGCTGGCACTTCCCGTGCTGGGCACCATCACACGGCGCGGCTCCCGCACCCGGTCCCGGGCGACGGCCCTGCTGGCCGGGCTGCCCGGCACCACGGACAGCGGCGACGCCGCCCCGGCCTTCGCCCGTGACCTCATCGGCCTGGGCGACTGCCGCCCGGCCGTCCACGCCGGACTGGCAGCACTGATGCGCACCGCAGGCCCACCGGGGTCCTCCCGGCAGACCGCATACGACCTGACGCACCTGACCTTCTACGCGACCCTGATGGGGCAGCGGCCCGCCGGCTGGTCCACCGAGGCAGCGGCCTGGGTACGGGTCTACCTGGAGGACTCGGTCACCGCCTGGCTGCGCCGCCGCGATGCCGACCTGGTCGCCGAGACGGTGACGGCCCTTCTCCAGACCGGCTGCCCCGCGGGTGCCTCCATCCGCACCGCGGCCGAGGCGCTGGCTGCGGCCGCAGATCCGGACGGCGGGGTGCCCGCGCATCCGTGCCCCGGCCACGTCGGCCGCACATTCGCCGAGCGCTATCACCCGACCCTGGTCTCACTGGCGGCACTGGCCGCCTTCGACCGCAGCGGACGGACTCCGGCCCGTGCCGGAGCCGGCGGACGCGGGACGCCCGGCGCCTTCACTGCTGCTGCCGGAAGTTCCGCGCGTAGTCGGGGACGCGGTGCGCCGGGCCCACCCCGGCCGCGGTCTGCGGCGGGCCGTACACCTGGCGCAGGGGAATGACGCCCGCCCAGCACCTGTCGGCCTCGGTGTCGAACTCCTCGTCTCCCACATCGCCCTGCCGGACCTTGGCGGAGGCGTGGGTGACGGGAATGCGGATCACCTCGGTCACTTCCCGCTCGCACACGCTGGGGGTGCGCACTCCGGGGTCGTTCCCGCGTCCGGGGACCAGGTGGTCGTTGAGGATCTCGAAGGCCCTTCGCTTCTGTGCCCGGGGCACCAAGGCCGGTCTGCCGTACATCACGGCCGAGCGGTAGTTGATGCTGTGGTGGAACAGCGAGCGCCCCAGCACCACGCCGTTCACCTCGTTCACCGTGACGCACACCCGGAAGCCGGCGTCGTCCTTGTTGGCCCTGACCAGCTGCGTCAGCCGGGAGACGGCCGAGCCGTGCACATAGAGCGAGTCCACCGTGCCGTCCTTGACAAAGGGGGCGTACAGGGACGGCAGTACGCGCGGGATGGAGGGCCGGCCGGCGCTTCCGGAGCCGCCGGAACCGGGGTGTTCCACGAAACCGATGTGGCAGACGAAGCCGGCCCGCACAATGGCGGTCACGGTCGACTTCCGGTAGTCGAACCGCCTGTCGCCATAGGGGTCCCCGGCATGCGAGGTGTACTCGTCCCTGGGGTACTCGTCCGATTTCGGCGCATTGCTTGCGACAACCGTCACGGGGCTGGACGCGCTGCCGTCCGCGTTCGCGCCGACGGCCAGCCGGTACTCGCCGCCCCGGTCCGCGGGCAGCGCGAACCGCACCTGGTGCAGCAGGCATTCCCCCGACGCGCGGAAACCCGGCTCCGCCGGAATGGGCGGGCCGCCGCCGGGGGGCGGCACGAGCGAGATCACGGCCTCGTTTCCCCCGAGGTTCCCGCCCAGGACGGACAGGCTCTCGGTGACCCACCTGCCCCGGTCCTTCTCCAGACGTACCTCGCTCCGGCTCAGACGGTCGACCTTCGGTGCCGGCCGCGCAGTTGTCATCTCTTCCCTCCAGTCTTCCCTCCGGATCGGACCCGCGGATGGCACCCGCCCGGCGCGGGACCGTCCGGCGGAGCCGAGCCGGCCGCGGGGGCGCCGCGGGGATGTGCGAAGGCGTGCTGTCCCTTCCTTCGGTCCCGCCTCCGGCCCCCGATACCGCCGAACGCCGGAACGTCCACCGCCCGGCGGACCCCGCCGGGACCGGTGCCGCCCGCCCCCCGGTCGCCGCGGCCTACCCGGCGGCCGGGGGCGGCGGCAGGTCGTCGAGGGCGCGGCGCAGGCCGGCGACCGCGCCGCACACGGTGCCGGGCCGGTAGGCCGTGTAGCACATGCGGAAATAGCCGGGCCGGGGGCAGGAAAGGGTCTCTCCCGGCAGCAGTTGCACCCCGGCCCGGTCCCGCAGCCACCGTTCCAGGGCCGCCTCCCTGCGGTCGATCTCGGGGAAGAGGGCCGGGCCGCCGACCGGTACCCGGTCCAGATGGGCCCGCAGGTCCAGCAGAAAGAACTGGGCCGGGTTGCGCCCCGGCTCGCCCCGGCCCGCGTAGTCGATGTCCGCGTGGCCCAGCGCGCCCGCGACGTCCCCGCGGGCCTCGGTCAGCCGGCGGCGGTAGAGCCGCATCAGCGCGCGGGGATACCACTCCCCGGCCCCGTCCCCGGAATCCTCCGCTCCCTCGTCCGGCACTTGGAACAGCAGCTTCAGGTAGGCGCCCTTGAGGGAGTCCAGCGGCCCGAACCAGCAGACGGACTTGTGCCGTTCGTCACCCGCCAGCACGCTCCGGACCTGGGGCGAGGCGGACACCAGAAAGCCGACGCGGAAACCGGACAGACCGAAGTCCTTGCCCAGGCCCCACACCAGGTGCACGCGGTCCCGGCGGCGCCGGCAGACCTCCAGGGACAGGGCACTGGTGAACGGCGGGTCCGCGCCCTCGATCTGGGAGAAGGCATAGATCTCGTCGGACACCACATGCATGTCCGTCTGCTCCAGCGCCCAGGCACAGATGTCCTCCAGCAGCGCCGCCGGATGGTTGACCCCCAGCGGATTGCCCGGATTGGTCAGCACCAGCAGCCGGGGCGGGGTCCGCTGGGCACAGTAGGCCCGCTGAAGGTCCTTCAGGATCAGGCCGAAGTGCTCCCGGCCGCCGCCGCTGCGCTTCAGCGTCGGCACCGGCACCAGGCGCAGCCCGGGGCGCTGCTCGAAGCACCACCGGAAGCCCTGCCAGCACGGGGTGGGGACCAGAACCCCGTCGCCCTGCCGCAGCACTCCGCCCTGGCGCAGCGCGAGCGCCAGTGATTCCAGGGCGCCGGACACGCCGGCGGTGGCGAAGACGTCGCTGTGCGGGTCGATGACCGCGGAGAAGTTCTCGCGCAGCAGCGCGGCGACCTTCTCCCGCAGCCGGGCGGTGCCATAGGGCGGGGACAGGTAACGGATGTCGTCCTCGCCCAGGCGCACCCGGCCGAAGACGTGCTCGTCCAGCGAGTCGTACAGCAGCACATTGTCCGCGATGCCGAGATTGACCAGCTTTCTGCCGGTGGCGGCGTGGTAGGCGGCGATGCGCTGTTCGGGATCGGCGATACGGAGCGCCGGCACCAGGGCGGCGTCCGCGGTCTCCTGCGGCGTCATGGTCCCACGCTGGCAAGGCCTGCACGGCGAGACCATGCGCCGCACCCCGGCCACGCGAAGACGGCGCCCCGGGTCCCCCGGAAGGCCGCACCGCCGGGAGGTGGCGCGGACGGCGCCGGTCCTCCCCGGGGCGGCGTGCCGCGAGATGCTCCTTCGGCCTCGGCGAAGCCGGGGCCGGACACCGGTGGCAACCGGTGGAAGGGCCGGTGGAAGGAGTTGTGCACATCGAAGGGTGCACAGGAATGCTAGGTTCTGTGCAAAGCGCAGTGTGAGCCCTGGGGTGGAGGCGATCCGGATGGCCGAGGCGGGCCATGACCTGGTGGCCGCTGTCGATGCCCTGATCGACCGGCCCCGGGACCTGCCCGACGCGGCCGAGCGCCGGCGTCTGCGCAGGGCCGACGGTCTCACCCAGAACCAGGTGGCCGGCGCCCTGCGGGTGAGCCGCACGACCCTGGTCGCCTGGGAGGCCGGGCGCAGCGAGCCGTCCGGGCAGCGCCGCGCCGCCTACGCCCACTTCCTTCGCCGGCTTGCCGAAAAGTATCCCGCCGTACCCGGGCGGGAGGCACCCTGATGAGCCGCCGGCACCACGATGGCGACTTGTTCGCGGCTGTGGACGCGCTGCTTGAGCAGGCCGAGCCGCTGCCCGAGGCGGCCGAGCGGGAACGGCTGCGGCTCGCCGCCGGCCTGACCCGCGCCGGAGTCGGCCGCGCCCTCGGCGTCACCGCCCCCACAGTCGCCGGATGGGAGACCGGCCGCAGCGAGCCCAGCGGCCGGCGCCGCGCCGCCTACAGCCGACTGCTCCAGGGCCTGGCCCAGCGCTACCCGGCACCCGGTGAACCGCAGACGGGTCGGGTGCCCGGACCCGGCCGCGAGGAAGCGCCGCGGACCCCGGCCACCGGCCACTCCGCCACCGGCGCGCCGGCCGCCGCACCGGCGCCAAGCGGCCGGCCGGTGGCCGAGAAGCCGGCCGCCCGGCGCCACCCGGCTCCGGCCGCCCCCTCCGATGCGGCCTTCCCGGCGGGGCCGCTGGCGGTGCTGGACGGCACCGGCACCGGCCATCTCGCGAACGGCCGGACCCTGGAGTGCCCGGCCGCCACGGTGCCGGACCTGGTCGCCTGGGCCCTGGACACCGGCCTGGGGCAGCCGAGGCTGCACCGCGCCGGGCGGGACGGCGACCCGCTGGTCGTCCTCACCCCCGGCGCCGCCGCGCGCCTCGGCCTGCCGGGGCGGCTGGCGGACCGGCGCGGGCTGCGCCTTGCCGGGGACCACCCGGTGGTCCGCGAGGTCCTGGCCGCCGGATGGCAGCTCACCAGGCGCGGCTTCGGCCCGTGGGCCCGCATCTACCGGCCGGTGGAGCGCGGCGGGCGCCGGCAGTGCGTGCAACTGGCCGTGCTGCCCTGGGACGCGCTCGATCCCCGCGCCTGGGGCGGCACCGCCACCATGCCCGCCGCCGACATCGCCCGGGTGCTGGGCACCTACGCCTCCCGCGTCCTCACCCCCCGCGGCTCCACGGCCGTCACCGGGCTGGAACTGATGACGGCGCTGCGCCCGCCGAGCCGCGCGGTGCGCACCGCGGACGGCGGCTGGGCCTCCGGCCCCGTCCCCGGCTCCCTCACCACCCCCGTGGATCCGGCGCCCCCGGAGGCCCCGGACGAACACCCGGTCGCGCAGGGCCGGGCCCCGGACGCGGTGCTGGACGAGGAGGCCTACGAGTGGGTGCGTGACCCCGAGCTGCTGAGCGACGCGGAGTGCGCCATGCCCTGCGCGGTCGGCCTGGACGTCAACATGGCGTTCGCCGCCGCCGCCAACCGCCTCACCGTCGGCCTCGGCGAGCCGGTGCACACCGACGGCCCCCGCTTCGACGCCAGGGTCCCGGGAAGCTGGTACGTCGACCTCTCGCACGTGGAGACCGACCCGCGGCTGCCCAGCCCGTTCACCCCGCACGGCCGCCGCCCCACCGGCCCGGCCTGGTACGCCACCCCCACCCTCGCCTACGCCGCCGAACTCGGCTACGGCATCCGCCCCCTTCAGGCGTGGATCCGCCCGGAGTCCGGCCCCTACCTGGATCCCTGGTACGAGCGGCTGCGCGACGCCTACCTCGCCACCATGGCCGACCTCGGCGTCACCAAGGACCTCTCCCCGCGCGCATTCCTCGCCGCCATGGAGCACCACAAGACCGCCGACCCGGCCGCGGTGGCGGTGCTGTCCGCGATCAAGGCCACCGTCAAGGGCGGCATCGGCAAGCTCCGCGAGCGCCCGCAGGGCGCCGGCTACCGGCCCGGCGAGCGCTGGCCCGCACTCGACCGCCCCACCTGGCGCCCCGACATCCGGGCCGCCGTCATCGCCCAGGCCCGCACCAACATGCACCGCAAGATGCGCAAGACGGCCGAGGCGGCCGGGCTGTTCCCCGTCGCGGTGCTGTCGGACTGCGTGGTCTACCCCGCGCCCGGGCCGTCCCCGCTGGACGTCCTCCCGCACGACCCGGCCACCGGGAAACCGCCGCCCGGCACCTTCCGCCCCGGGGTCTCGCCCGGGATGGTCAAGCACGAGGGCAGCATGCCGTTCTGGCGCTGCGCGGAACTGCTGGAGCAGGGCGCCAACCCCGCCCGCCACATCAAGGACGCGACGGACGGGGGCGGGGCATGACCAACAGCGGGCTGTTCACCCGCGTGCCCGCCACCGCGGCCGTTTCCTGCCGGGCCTGCCGCCCCGGCACCCCGGAGGCCGGCGAGGCCCGGGAGGAGGCGCCGGGCCGTGGGTGAGATCGCCGACGGTATCGAAGCCGCATTGCAGGCCACCCAGACCCGCCCCGTCCCCAGGAGCCCGCAGGTCCGGGTGCGCTACCTGGTGCGCACCGTCGACAAGGGCAGCACCCGGGCGACCGCCGTCCGGCTGGGCTGCTCCCAGCGGCAGGTCGAGCGCTACCTCGCCGGGCAGGCCAAACGGCCCACCCCCCGCCTGGCCGCCGCGATCGAACGCGAGATCCGCCGCGCCTGGCAGCCCCGGCTCCGGCAACGCGCCGTCCAGCGGGCCGCCCGGGCCGGGATCACCGTGGAAACCCGGGCCCGCTTCGGCTTCACCGCCGCCGGCGGCTCCACCGACGACCCCAGGATGCGCCGCATCACCGAACAGCTCCCGCCCGGCACCGCCGCGCAGCTCCTCGCCGCCCACCAGGCCGGAGCCGACGAGCAGCGGCTCGCCCGGATCCTGGCCGACGGCCTCGGCCACGCGTACTTCCGCGACCGGGGACGGCGCGCGGACGGGCTGGACGTGGAGATCTCCGATGTCGACTACCTGAATCTGGAGCTGTGACACCCCGGGGGGGCTTCCGCGGCAGCGGCTCCGGGACCGGCCGGTGCCGCCGGCCGGTCAGGTGTCGGTGAGGGCTTGGTGACCTGGGAAGCGGAGACCGCGGTGGCCGGGGGCGGATCGGTGCTGTGCCGGGACGGACGGAGGCTGGGGAACAGGGAGGAGCCGGGAGGCCTGCTCGTGGCTGCGCCGGGTCTCTTCGCGCTTTCCGGGGCGGGTGACGCCGTCGGAGGTCGGTGACCAGGGGAACCCTGGGCGGGAATCCCCTTGGGGCCGAGCCCGGACCGCCTTTCGGCCCCGTCCGGCGAAGTCCGGTGCGGTGAGGTCAGCGCGGGTCGGGGGGGTCGGGCGCGGGGGTGAGGGCGGCGGAGAGGTCGCACACGGCTTCGCGGCTGTCCTGGCTGGTCTTGCTGATCAGGTTCGCCACGTGTTTCTCCACGGTACGCGGCGAGATGTGCAGGCGGCGGGCGATGTCCTTGTTGCCGAGGCGCTCGCGCAGCAGCTGGAACACCTCCCACTCGCGTACCGTCACCCCCTGCGCCCGCAACTGGAGCGGGATGCGGTCGGTGCCCGTGCGGTGCTGGTGCACCGGGGCGCCGACCTGCCGCAGCAGCGCCCGGCAGGCGCCCGCCGCGGTGACGATCGCCGACTCCTGGAAGAAGTGCTCGGCGCGCCGCAGCCAGCCCACCGGATCGCCCCAGCCCGCGGACATGGCCTCCTCGCCCAGCAGCCGCAGCCCCAGGTGACGGGCGGTGGGATACGGTTCGGCGGCCTCCTGGGCACGGCGGACGGCGGCCAGCGCCCGGTCCGGATGGCCCTCGCGGCCCAGCAGCACGGCGTCGGCGAGCAGCGTGAACTGCCGGTTCCAGCGCATCCGGCCGACCGCGGTGTCCGCCAGCCGCCGGAACTCCTCCCGGCCGGCGGTGCCGGCCAGCACGTGCAGCAGCAGCCCGAGGCCGTGCCGCCCGCCGAGGTGGAAGACCGACGGGTTGGCCTCCTCCATGGCGATCAGGGCGGCGAGCTCCCGCCGGGCACCGGGCCGGTCCTCCTCCAGCAGCGCGCAGAAGACCCTGGCCAGGCCGATGGCCAGGCCCTCCTCCTGCGCGCCCTTGACGTTCCAGTGCTCGAACGCGGCCAGCTCCCGGTCCATGGCCTCCCGGTCCGCGCGGTGGGCGGCGGCGGTGGCACGCGCCATCAGCACATAGCGGACGATCGGCGCCAGCCGCATCCGGGAGGTGGTGGACAGGCATTCCTCACTGTCGCGCAGCGCCTCGGCGAAGCGGCCCCGCAGCACCGCGTGGAGCAGCAGGATGGAGTCCACGGTGTACATCACGGTGACCGCGCCGAGACGTTTCGCCTCGGCGCGGGCCGAGGCCAGCCCCCCGGAATCGCCCTCCGCCAGCCAGCGGTCGCCGCCGATGCGCACCAGCGCGTACAGCTGCTGGATCGGCAGGTCGTGCTTCTCGGCCAGCCGCAGCGCCTGCCGGGAGCAGGAGGTCGCCTCGGCCAGATCGCGGCGGCGGGCCAGGACCCCCAGCATCTGCCAGGCCTCGCAGGCCACCTGCGGCAGCCGGTGGCGCTCGGCCGCCTCCACCGCCCGCCGCGCAAGCGCCTCGGCGTGCCGGGTGCGGTCCGGGCCCGGGGTGTCGAGCGCCAGATAGGCGGCGACCACGTCGATGGGCGCGGTGTGCCGTTCGTCCGGGTCCGGCCCCAGCAGCGAACGTGCCTGCTCGATCTGGTCGTTGCCCTCCGCCCACCGCCCGGCGATATGGGCCGCCTTGGCGAGCTTGGTGTGCAGCGCGGCCACCCGGGGGGCGCTCAGGCCGGCCCGCACCAGCTCCCGGGCGCTGCCCGCCAGGCTGTAGGCGCGGGTGAAGTCCCCGGCCTCGGCCAGCGCCGGGATGAGCCCTTCCAGGGCCTCCGCCCGGGCGCCCGGGTCGGCCGGGCCGGTGCCGCCGGCCAGCAGGTTCTGGGCCCGTCCCAGCAGCGAGATGGCGGAGCCGACCGCGCCGTCGGCCAGGGCCCGCCGGCCGGCCGTGGTGAACAGCCGGCCGGCCCGTGAGGAGTTGCCGGCCGCGGCGTGCAGACCGGCGGCCAGCGGGCACCACTCGCCGGGCAGCTCCGGGTGGATCGCCTCGATCGCCTCGGCGGCCCGCTGGGAGAGCTCGGCCCGGCTGATCGGGGTGAGCTGGGCGAGCATCGCCTCGACCGTGAGCGGGTGCCGGAAGGCGTACCAGTCGGGTGCGGGTTCGTCGGCGACCACCAACTGCGCGGCCACCCCGGCGTGCAGATGGCTCAGCAGGCTGCGGTCGTCCAGGCCGGTGATGCGCTGGAGCACCGAGAGGGAGAAGCGGCGGCCCAGCACGGCCGCGGCCGACAGCAGCATGGTGGCCTGCGGGCCCAGCCGGTCGATGCGGTGCACGGTGCCCCACATCAGCGCGCTGGCCACCTCGCTGCGCAGATCGCCCACCGCGCGCCAGCCGTCCCCGGAGCGGACCAGCGCGCCGCTGCTGAGCATGGACTGGAGCAGCTCCTCGACCAGGAAGGGGTTGCCCACGCTGTCGCTCCACAGCCGGTCCAGGGCCTCGCGCGGGACCTGGTCCGGCGGTACGTCCAGGCAGGAACCGGCCATCCGGGCCACATCGGGCCGTCTGAGCAGCGGCAGCCGCAGCAGGGTGCCGGCCCGGCGGCGGGCCGCGGCACGCGCCAGGTCCATCGCCGGGCACGCCTCCACCCGGACCGTGGCCAGGACCAGCACCGGCAGATGGGCCAGATTGTCGGTGAGGTACTCGATGACGGCGAGGGTCTCGGTGTCGGCGTCGTGCAGGTCCTCCATCACCAGCAGCGTGCCGCGGTTCCGGCCCAGGGCCGCCAGCAGCCGCAGCAGCGCCTCGCCCAGCACCACCATGGAGGTGTTGTCGTTGGCGCCGTCGCCGGCCGATTCGCCCAGGTCGGGCACCAGACGTCCCAGCACCGGCTGGTAAGGGGCCAGGTGCGGGTCGTCCAGCGCCTCCAGGGGCTCGGCGCCGCGGAACAGGGGCAGCAGGGCTTCGGCCAGGGGCCGCAGCGGCACCACCGGGCCGATGGTGCTGCTGCGGCCCCGGAGCACGCGCATGCCCTGGTCGAAGGCCACGCCGGCGGTCTCGGCCGCCAGCCGGGACTTGCCGATCCCGCCCTCGCCGGCCAGGAAGACGGCATGTCCTTGGCTGCGTGCAGTGCCGTTCAGCATGTCGCTGAGAAAGGAAACTTCTTGTTCTCTGCCGACAATCTCCGCTGCACGTACAGCCATGTGAGCGATCGTAGCGGCAGAACGCGCACAGATGGAGAGTGCGAATCAGTGGTGACCGAGGCGTCAGACGATGGAAACCGTGGTGTCGATTCCCCCGAAGGTCGCGATAACCCCGCTGCCGACCGTGAGTCCGGCGAGCACCCGGACCCCGGCGCAGACACCGCTTCTGCCGAAGAGGCCCGTCTTCCCCGCGGGCTGCGCTCCGGGCTCCCCGAGGTCTTCGGCGAAGTCTTCCGACACGGCCGCGGATTCCGCGGCTTCGGCGGCGGCATCGGCGGCGGTGGTCTGCGTGGGGGCGGCGGGGACGGACGGGTCGGCGGACGGCAGGGCGGACGGTTCCATCGGGGCTCCTTGACCGGTCATGAGGGTGCCTCTCCTGGGACGGGGGGAAGGTCAGAGCGGGCAGAGGACAGGACGAGCAGGACGGGGCGGGCAGGGACTCAGGTCTCCGTCGGATCCGGAGCGGGACGGGCCGCCGGAGCCGCCGGGGCACCGGCGGCCGGAGGCGGGACGGATGGATCCAGCAGCAGAACCGACGGCACGGTGGCCGGGAAGGCCGTCCGGAGCAGGGCGTAGCCGATCCCGGACAGGCCGCTGAGCAGGCCCGGGGACGGCAGCCGGCCGGGGGTGCCGCAGCCGTGCCCGTGCTGCTGGAGGGAGCCGAGCAGCAGACCGGTGCGCCGGGCGAGCCCGGGACTGTCCGCGCCCAGGGCGGTGAGCGTCTCCAGGACGCCGAACTCGCCGTGGCACAGGCTCAGATCGGCCTGCGGCGAGGTGCCGGCCAGCAGACGGGCGCAGCGGGCCGCGTCGTCCGCGGCGAGCAGCGGGCCGTCGCCCCGGTCCGCAGGGTCCGCCGGGTCCGGCAGGTGCGGGGCGGAGGCGGCGGCCAGGGCGATCCCGGCCAGGCCGGAGCACCAGGCCGCCGGGTGCTCCCCGGCCGCGCCCGCCGCCACGGCATCCCGCAGCAGCGTGGTCGCCAGCGGCGCGGGCCGGCCGGTGCGGCCCGCGTGCCGGGCCAGCGCCCAGCCGATGCCGGCGTCGCCGTGCGCGAAGCCCGGCGGCGGGGACGGGGCGGTGACGGCACCGCGGTCCGCGGGCGGTGCCGTGAGCTGGTCGGTCAGCCGGTCCATCAGCCGGTCGCCGAGCCGGTCCGCGATGCGGCCGGCCAGCTCGGCGGCGCCGGGCAGCCGGTGCTCGCGGTGCACGGCCTCGGCCGCGGCCAGCCCGCCGGCCAGTCCGGCCGCCACGCCCAGCACCGGCCGCGGCCCGGCGCCGTCCCCGGCCTGCGTCTGCGCCGGTCCGGGCCCGGCCGTGGCGTGGGCCAGGGCCGTCAGGGCGGGCGGCAGACACCGGTCGAGGCCGTCGCCGAGCAGGGTGGCCAGCCGGGAGACCGCGTAGCAGATGCCGCCCAGGCCGTGCTGGGCGCCCGGCCCGACCGCCCGGGCCAGCTCCGGCCGGGCGGCCAGCATGGCCAGCAGTTCCGGCAGCGCGGCCAGCGCCGCCCGGGCCAGTTCCCGGTAGCGGTGACCGCCGGTCAGCTCGCCGAGCTGGGCCAGGAACAGGGCGACCCCGCAGTAGCCCTGGGCCAGCCCGGCGCCCATCGGCAGCACCGTCCAGTACGACTCCTCCACAAGTTCCAGGCCCAGCCAGTTGGCGCGGCCGGACCCGTGCACCGCCCGGCCCACGATCTCGTCCGCGATTCCGCAGGCCATGGCGAGCAGCAGCTCGGGCGCGGGCGCCAGGGACGGGGCGGCGGGCAGCCGGGCGGGGGCCGGGCGGTGCGCCGCGCCCGGGTCGGAGCGGGTGGTGGCCAGCGCGGCCGAGATGATCCATTCCTGGTCGTGCCGGTCCACCTCGCTCATCCGGCCGATCTTCGCGGCGGCGGCGTCCAGGCTCGGCCCGGGCAGCACATCGGGCACCCGGTCCCCGCGCGAGGTCCACAGTGCCCGGTCGCCGGTGCGCTGGAAGAACACCGGCACGTCCCCGGACCACAGATCGCTGATCTCCTCCTCCACCAGGCGCTGCCGCACCGGGTCGCCGGCCGACTCGGTGCACAGCGCGGAGAACAGCGCGTCCCCGGCCAGTGCCGAGCGCAGCAGCTCCGGGTGGGTCATCTCGCCCAGCAGCGCGGTGTACAGGCGGGTGGCGCGCAGGATGACCCGGCCGGTGCCGGTGCCGTGCGCGGCCAGCAGGCCGTCCGGGCCGAGGAGTTCCTCCCGGTGGGCGACGACCGCGTCGTATCCGGAGCGGAAGCCGGCCAGCAGCGCCAGCTCGAAGTCGGCGTATCCGGCCTGGCCGTCCCCGGGCAGCGGCCGGTTGCGGCTGCCGCCGAACGGCGCGGGCCGGTGCACCAGCCGCATCCGGTCGGTCCCCGCGCCGTCCCAGACGGCCTTCCCGGTGGGCAGGGTGCCGCCCGGCCGGCCGCCGACCGAGGAGATGTCCACCGCGCCGTGCTCGCCGATCAGGAGCTGCGGCAGCACACAGGTGCGCTGCACGGACCCGGCCAGCGCGGTGCCCGCCGGGTCCGGCCGGGTGAGTGTGGCCTCGGGCACGGTCGGGTGGAGCAGGGTCTCGGCGTCGATGGGGACGGGCTGGTCGCCGCAGGCGATGATGTTCTCGCAGTGCATGTCCACGCCGTCCACGGCGTGGAACAGGGCCAGCAGGCCGCCCTGCCGCCGGTGGAAGCGGGCCACCTCCGGCACCGACCGGCACGGGCGGTGCGTGATGAACTCCATCCAGCCGTAGCCGTCGCCGGTGACCGTGGCGGGCACCCGCAGGCCCAGGCCGGGCACCTTGCCGTCCAGCCAGTCGGCCATCCGGGCCAGGAACACGTGCTGGTCCAGCGGCCGGGGCTTGTAGACCACGACGGTGCCGTCGGTGAACCGCAGCAGCGCGGTGGACCGGCCCCGCTGGTGCGGGTCGCCGTGGCCGGTCTCGACGGTGACCAGCGGCCCCGGGTCGTGGCCGCGCAGCAGGTCGGCGACGATCCGTTTGCGGTCGGCCCGGAACCGGGTGAGCAGTTCGGCGGCGGCCTCGGCGGTCCCTTCGGCGGTCTGGCCGAGCAGCCTGGCCAGCACCGGGTAGCGGCCGAACAGCCGGGCCAGGCCGGGGCGTCCGGCGACCTGCCGCAGGAAATCGGCGAACCGTTCGCGTGGCCCCGCGCCGTCCAGCAGGCCCTCGCCGCGGGCCCGGTCCAGTTCCAGCACCAGGGCCCGGGCGGCCAGTTCCGCCAGCCGCAGCCGCAGCCGGAACTCCAGGCCGGCGCAGACGGACGCCAGGTCGACCGGGGACTCGCCGTGGCCGGCGATCCCGGTGGCGACGGACCGGTCCCCGGTCACCTGGTCGGCCACCGCGCGGACGGCGGTCTCGCTCAGCGGGCGCAGCGCGGGGGTGAACACCTCCGCGCCCGCCGGGCCGGCGGCGGACTCCTCCGGGTCCGGGGCCAGATGCCCGGGTCCGGGGTGTTCGGGGGCGGCGGCCAGGGCGCGTTCGGTGAAGGCCGCCCAGGACGGCTTGGCGGCCCGGGCGCCGAGGCGGTCGGCGGGCTCCGCGCACAGCGCCGCGAGGGTGCGGTCGTCGATGCCGAGCCGGGCGAGGCGGGCGGCCAGCCCGCCCCGGCTCAGCTCGTGCAGCCCGGCCGGAGCGTGCTGCCCGCGCTGCCCGCGCGGCTCCGCGGGGCGCGCCGGGGCATCGTCCCGCGCCGGAACCGGCTCCGGGCGGTCGGGCGCGGCGAGCCGCTCCCCGAGGGTGAGGCCCGGGGCCCACCACCAGGGGGAGAGCGAAGTCCGCGGCGGTTGGCCGGCGAGGACGGATGCGCTGGTCACGCAAGCATCGTGACAGAGCACCACACCACGTTCATGGGGAAACGACCCCCACATTCTCCCGCCCCCGGCCCGCGGCCTGGGGGTCCGGGACGGGGGCGCATGGGGGCCGGCCGTCCGCGGGTCCGTCCGGCGGCCGTCCCGTCCGGCGGCTCATCCGGCGACGAGCAGCCGGCCGGAGGCCGCCGGAACGGCCGCCCGCACCGCGGGCGGGACCGGGCGGTGCATGCTCTCGGGCAGCTCGAACCGGTGCACGGCGACCAGTGGTTCGGTGGTGGCCAGCGCCGAGGCATGCCCGTCCGGCGCCGCCAGACCGTAGAGGTGGACCGTGCAGGACGGCCACTCGGGCGCCGTGGCCCGCACCGTCGCCCCGCTCACGTCCACCCGGTGCGGCCAGGCCCGCAGTCCCAGCCCGGTCAGTTTCAGCGCGGCCTCCTTCCGGGTCCAGGCGGCGAGCAGCCATCTGGCCCGCTCCGGGCCGGTGAGCTGGGCGAAGTGCGCCCGCTCGGCCTCGCTGAGGATGGTGCGGGACATGGCCTCCGGGTTCTGGAAGGAGTCCATCTCCTCGATGTCCACGCCCACCAGGCCGGTCCCGGTGAGTGCCAGCAGCAGCCAGCTCCTGGTGTGCGAGACCGAGTAGTCGATGGCCGCGCCCTGGAAGACCGGGCGGCCGTGCCGGGCACCGGGGCAGCGCGGGCAGCCTCGTTCGATCACGATGTCGGAGGGCCGCGCGCCCAGGTAATGGGAGCCGATGAGGCGCTGGGCCGCGCGGGAGGTGAGGAACACGTCCCGGGCCGGGGTTCCCTCCAGCTTGGCGGCCCGCCGCTGCTCCTCGGCGTCCAGCAGGCCGGGCCAGCCCGGCCGGACATGGACGGGCACCAGCCACAGGTGTACTTCACCCGGGGCGATCATCGCTGCCTCCCGAGGGGATGGGAGGCCGCCGCCCCGGCGGGCACGGCGGCCTCGGAGGTGTCCGCGGTCTCCGGGGTCCGCGAGGCCCGCGAGCTCCGGGTGGGCTCGGCGCCGTCCGCGGCGGGGCCGTCCGCGCCGGGCGTGGGCGGCGCCGGGCGGCGGAGGCGGTCCAGCAGATGTGCGACGGCGGCGGCGAGCTGTCCGTCCCCGGCACCGGACCGGTCGCGGAAGGGCGGCGGGTCGGCCACCACATCGGGCACCACCCCCCGGTTCTCCAGCAGGTCACCGGCCTGGCGCAGAAAGAAGCGGTACTCGGGCTGGGTCGTCACGGTGCCGTCCACCAGCACATGCCGGGGCCAGGTGGCGATCACCCCGCCCCAGGTGCGCCGCCCGACCAGGCTGCCCAGCCCCTGGGCGCGGAAGAGATGGGCGAAGATCTCCCCGTCCGAGCCGGTGTGTTCGTTGACCAGTACGGCCATGACGGCGGGCGGGGACTCCGCCGGATGGACCGTGAGCCCGTTCCACCGGCCGCGCTGCACCCCGGCCCGGGGACGGGCCAGCCGGTCCAGCAGGAGCGGCGAGATGTGCCCGCCGGTGTTGTAGCGGACGTCCACCACCAGCCCCTCCCGGTCCAGTTCACCGAGGAAACCGCGCACGAAGTCGGCGAAGCCGGTGCCCATCATGTCCGGCACGTGCAGATAGCCGAGCCGCTCGCCGGACAGCTCGTGCACAGCCCGCCGGTTGGCGGCCACCCAGTCCAGATAGCGGGCACGGGTCTCGCTGCCGACGGTCCGGACCGTCACCTGCCGGGGCGGCCCGCCGCCGTCCCGCCGCACCGTCAGCTCCACCTCCCGGCCGGCCTGTCCGACCAGCAGTTCGCCCGGGCCGGGCGGGCCCACCGGGCGGCCGTCCACGGCGGTGACCGTGTCGCCGGGCCGGATGCCGGTGCCGGGGCCCCGGCAGGGCGAGGTGGCACCGCTCTGCCAGGGGTCGCCGCGCAGCACCCGGGCGATCCGCCAGCCGTCCCGTCCGGTGCCGCCGGGCCCGGCCCGCCAGTCGACGCCGAGAAATCCCTGCGGCTGCTGCCCGGGCGGGGTGCGGTGGTCGCCGCCCTGCTCGTAGGCGTGCGAGGTGGCCAGCTCGCCGTGCAGCTCCCAGATCAGGTCGGAAAGTTCGGAACGGCAGGCGACCAGGGAGACCAGCGGGGCGTAGCGGGCGTGGAGCGCGTCCCAGTCCAGCCCGGACATGCCGGCGTCCCAGAAGTTCTCCCGCTGGAGCCGCCACGCCTCCCGGAACATCTGCCGCCACTCGGCCTCCGGCCGCACCTCGACCCGGACCCGGTCCAGGTCGACCCAGCCGCTGTGCCGTCCGGGCGGGGCGTCGGGGTCGTACTGGTCGAGCCGGTCGGCGGACAGCACCCGGAGCCGGGTGCCGGAGCGGTACAGCAGTACCCCGCCGCGGCGGTCCGCGGACAGTTCGTCCACCGGGCCGAGGCAGTCCTCGGCGACCTCGCCGGCGGCCAGGTCGACCAGGGTCACGGTGGCGGCGGCCTCGGCACCGGCCCCGGTGCCGGAGGCGTCCGGATCGGGGCCGGTGACCGGGGCGGCGTGCACCAGCACCCGTCCGGGCAGGGCGGTCAGCGCGGTGTAGCGGCCCTCGGGGACCGGCAGCGGCACCACGCGGTCGGCGATGCCGTCGAGGTCGATCCGCACCGCGGGCGGCGCGGAGCCGTCCCCGGTCTCCTCGGGGCCGCTGCCGGGCTCGTCGCCGGCGGGGGCGGCGGGGCCGGACTGCTCCGGCCCCCGCCCCAGCGGCGAGGGATCGCCGTCCCGCAGCGTCACCAGGTAGGGCCGGGCACCGAAGGTGAAGCCCAGGCCGAACAGGACCTGGTCGTACTCGGCGGTCAGGGTGCGCTGGCCGAGGAAGTACAGATACCGGCCCTCCGGGTCGAACTCCGGCGAGCTGTCCCGCAGCACCGGTTCGGTGATCTGGTGGTGCCGGCCCGCGGGCACGTCGGCGATCCGGATCGCGGAGGTCTGCGGCGAGAGGGGGAAGGTGTAGGCCAGCCAGCGGCCGTCCGGCGACCAGGCCAGGTCCTCGATCCGCTCGTGCCGGGCGGTGTCCAGCAGCCGGGGGACGGGCCGTTCCGCGGCGGCGTCCACCGTCCACAGCTCCTGCCGGTTGGTGGCGAAGGCGACCACCGGGGAGGCGGGGGAGACGGCGAGTTCGGTGACGCAGCCGAAGCCGCCGGCCAGCAGCTCCCGTTCGGGGCCGGTGCCGTCCGCGGGGAGCAGCACCAGCCGCTCCTCCGGGCCGTCGTCGGCGGCCACCGCCACCAGCGCGGAGGCGTCCGGCAGCCAGTCCGGCAGCCGGTGGCGCACGCCCTCGGGCCGGCCGTGCCGCCGCACCGCTCCTGACCAGGGGGCCAGGGTGAACGCCCGGCCGCGGGCGGCAAGTGCCAGCCGGCTGCCGTCCGGGCTGAGCCGGGCGCCGTCCAGATGCTCCCCGGCCGGGACGAAACGGCGTCCGCACCGGTCGCGGGAGGAGGTGATCCGGATGTCGACCGGCCGGGGCCCGGCCCCGTCGTCGCTGTCGTCGCTGCCGTCGCCGTTGCCGGGGGCCGCAGGGTCGAGCAGATGGATGCGGGCCCCGGCCTGATAGACCAGCCGCCGCCCGTCCCCGGAGAGATGACGCACGTAGAAGTCACGGTGGTGGGTGTGGCGGCGCAGATCGCCGCCGTCGGGACGGCAGGAGTAGACGTTCCCGGTGCCCTCGTGGTCGCTGACGAAGCAGATCCGGTCCCCGGCCCAGCACGGAAAGGCCAGATTGCCGGGCAGCGACACCAGCCGCCGGTACGGCCCGGCCTCGCCGTCGGCGATCCACAGCTCGCCGGCGCAGCCGCCGCGGTAGCGCTTCCAGCGGGCCGGGTCGCCGGTGTTGCGGCCGAGCACCACCCGGCCGCCGGGGCCGTGGGCGACGGCGTCGGCGGTCCCCGGGCCCAGCAGCCGCGGCGGGCCGCCGTCCGGGTGCACCGCGAACAGCCGGTTGCCGAAGCCGGCCGGCTGTTCGGCGGCGGAGGCGTAGAGGATCTCCCCGGTGCGCGGATGCCAGCCGGCGGTGGCGCAGCGGGCGGCCTGGTAGGTGAGGCGCCGGGCCGGGCCGCCGCCGGCCAGGTCCAGCAGGCAGATCTCGGTGGGGCCGTCGTCGGCGCCGGTGAACGCCACCCGGGTGCCGTCGGGGGACAGCCGGGGGCGGGCGGCCTCGGACACACCGGCGGTCAGCCGGCGTGCCTGGCCGCCGCCGGCCGGGACGCTCCACAGGTCGTCCTCGCAGGCGAAGACGATCGTCTCGCCGTGCAGGGTGGGAAAGCGCAGGTAACCGGGCATCAGGAAGCTCCCGCCACGGGCGGGGACCCGTCCCGGTCCGGCGTGCCGTCCGGGCTGGCGCCCCGGCGCCGGCCGCGTTTGCGGATGCGTTCCACCAGCTCGCGATGGCGGGCCTGCCGGGCCTCCAGCTCGGCCCGCGCGTCCTCCTCGGTGAGGCTCCAGTAGCAGGCCGAGCGCCACTCGCCGACCGTGTAGGAGTCATAGGCGCAGCGCACCTGCCGGCTGGCCGCCAGGGTCTCGGCGGACTGCAGCATGGTGTTGTGCTCCAGCACCTGGTTGACGATGACCCGCATGTTCAGCTCGGCGCGCAGATAGTCGTGGGCGGCCTGGACGGCCAGCGCACCCGGCCCGCCGCGGAAGCGGGGGAAGACCCCGAAGGACAGCTCGCAGGTCTGGCTCCGCCAGTCCACCGAGGTGATCCAGCAGAACCCCATGATCTCGCCCCTGGGGGTGCACATGGTGAAGATCCGCTTCTCCTGCTGCCGCTCCGCGATGGTGGTGCGCACGTCGGCGGACAGCGTCTCGTCGTCGATGGAGACCGCGAAGTCGGTCAGGTTCGCCTGGAAGCGCGGGTCGCGGAGCAGCATGGCCCGCAGTGGGATGTCGTCCTCGGTGAAGTGCCGGATGGTCGCGTTCAGCATGGGTTCTCCGCCTTCCGGAAGTGGACGAGGACGTCCCGGTGGGCGCCGCCCTGGAAGAGGTGGCCCGGCAGCACGCCGGTGGCGGTGAAGCCGCAGGCGGCGACCGCGGCGGCCATCGGGCTGCCCTCCGGCACCAGCGCCAGGCAGGAGGTGCACCGCCGGTAGGCGGCCAGGAACTCCAGCAGGGCGCGCAGCGGAGCCGGGTCCGGGGAGGTGGCGGCGACGTATGCCTGGCGGGGCTGCCGGGGATTGGGGGCCCAGCCGACCAGCGCGTCACCGGACCGGAAGACCTGCGCCTCGGCACCGGTGAGGGTGCGGGCCAGCAGGGGATCGTTCTGGGTGACGGGGTCGGTGTCCAGGAAGCCGCGGGCGGCGTCCCCGGCGGCGCGCAGGGCCGCCGCGGCGGCCGGGGCGTCCAGCAGCACCAGCCTCCCGGCCGCGGCCTCGGGCGGTGCGGCGGTCGCGGCCGGGCCGCCGGCCGCGGTGCCGGTCGTGGTGTCGGTCAGGCTGTCAGTCACGGCGTACCGCTCCCCAGATCTCCCGGTCGACGGCGCGGCCGTCGAACCACATGCCCTCCGGCGCGACGGCCTCCCGCCGGAAGCCGCAGGCCGCCAGCGCGGCGGCGGGCGGCTGCGCGGCCGGAGTGACCCAGCCGTACAGCCGGTGCAGATTCAGGCCGTGGAAGCCGTGCTCCACGGCCGCCGCCAGCAGGCCGGGAAGGTCGTCCGGGCGGCGGTGCAGCCCGATCTCCAGGCGGGCCCGGCGGTTGACCCAGTCGATACCTGTCCAGCGGACGAAGCCGGTGTCCGGGACGATGCACAGCTCGTCCGGCCCGCCCTCGGTGCCGTCCGGCTCGGCGACCGCCGCCGGTTCCGCCAGCGGTGGCCGGCCGGCCACCGGCAGGCCGAGCAGTTCCCCCGGCAGCCAGGGGCCGGCGAGCAGTCCGCGGTCGGTGCCGCGGTATCCGCGCAGCCTGGTCATTGTGGTGCCCCCTTCCGTTCCGGCGGGAAGATCCGGGCGAAGAAGACCCGGCCGTGCCGTCCGCCGCCGCGCGCCGTGACCTGGGCCAGGGTGCCCTCCTCGGTCAGGCCGGCGGCACGGGCGAACCGCCGCCCGCGGTCGTCGAACTCGTGCAGCGGCAGGGCGATCCGCACCACCTCGCGCTCCCAGCGCAGAGCGCGCACCAGCTCCCGGTAGGCGGACACCCACCACGCAAGCGGTGCCTCGCCGGTCAGGCGCAGCTCCACCTGGTAGTGGCAGCCGTGCTCGGCGCCCGCGGCCTGAACCGCGTACAGCCCGGCCGGGCGGCCGTCGGCGAGCAGCAGCCGGGTGTCGTCGTCGAGCAGCCGCAGGATCTCCGCCTCCGACCGGGTGTCCGGGCGGTCGGTGCGGTAGTAGAAGTCCGGCTCGGTGAACATCGCCAGCACCGCGTCGGTGTCCTCCGGCGTGCGGGGACGGCCGGACCACCGCGGCGCGGTATCCGGCGCGGTATCCGGCTCGGCGGGCGGCGCGGTGCGGTGCGCGGTGGGGGTCATGAACCCTCCCTGTGGGATGCGGGGGCGGGTGCGACGGCCAGCCGGAGGATGTTGGTGGTGCCGTCCATGAATTCGAAGGCGCAGACGTCGCGGCACCACTTCTCCAGCAGCGGGTGCCCGGCCAGCGCACTGGGCGGCAGTTCCCGCTCGGCCCAGCGGGCGGTGCGCACCGCGAGATGGGTGGTGTGCAGCTTGGCCACGCAGGCCGGCTCCCGGTCGTCGGGCCGGGCGTCCACCTCGGCGGCGGTGTCGTACAGCAGCTGCCGGGCGGCATCCAGCCGGGCGGTGACCAGGTCGTGGCCGGGGCGGCCGGGCCGCAGGGCGCGCACCTGGTCGTGGATGGCATGGGCGACCCCGAGCGCCTGGGCGGCGATCTGCAGCCGGACCACGGTGAACGCCCGGTTGGCGCCCCACAGTCCGCGCCGGGACAGCGGCAGATGCCGGCCGAGGACGTGCTCCTCGGGCACCGGCACCGCGTCGAAGCGCATCTCGCCGATGCGCGCTCCGCGCAGCCCCAGCATCTCCAGGGGGGAGCCGGTGAAGCCGGGCGCCGGGCGCTTCAGCAGTACCGCCCGGATGGACAGCGGGGTCGGTCCGACGCGGGCGAAGACGACGCCGACGGAACCGCGTTCGGCATTGGCCACATAGCGCTTGGTGCCGTGCATCAGAAAGCCGCCGGCCGGGTCCCGGTCCAGCCGGGTGCGCAGGGCGGTGGCGTCGCTGCCGTGCTCCGGCTCGGTCATGCCGAAGAAGGTCCAGCATCCGGTGCGGGCCAGTTCGCCGTAGAACAGCTCCTGCTGGCGCTCGTCGCCGAGGGCGTCCACGGTGAATCCGGCCAGCGAGGGGGCCGCGCAGGCGTTGAGCACCCCGGCGTCGCCGCGGGCGAGTTCGATGTTGGCCGCCACCCGGCCCAGGCAGGAGGCGGTGAACTCACGCGCCCAGGCCGGCACCGGGTGCGGCCGGAAACGTTCCGGGGTGCCGACCACGCGCAGCAGCTCCAGGGCGCCGCAGCGGCGCAGCAGCCGGTGGTCCTCCGGGGCGCGGTCCACGGCAAGGGCCAGCGTGCGCAGCTCGGCGCCGAGTTCGCGGCAGCCGGCCACCAGGTCGCGGACCGCGGGCGGCAGCGATCGCGCGGCGGCCGTGCCCGTGGCCCTGCCCGTGGCGGCGGCAGCGACGGCCGGGGAGCCGGCCGCGCCGGCGGTGGCGGTGCGGCCGCCGACGTCGGCGGCCGGGGTGGCGGGGGTCATGGGACGGCCTCTCCGGTCGCCTCCCGGGCGACCCAGCAGTTGGCCACCAGCCGGGACACCACGACGCCGCGCAGGGCGCCGTCGCCGGCGTAGCCGGAGCCGCCCAGCAGCTTGGCCAGTTCCCAGTCCAGTTCGGTGAGCCGGTCGTGCACCTCGGCCACGGCGGCGGGCAGCGTGCCGGCGACCCGCAGGGTGCGGCGCGCGACCTCCAGCTCGACCCGGGCGTCGGCCAGCGTGCCCAGCACCAGCTGCCGCCGGATCAGCGGCTCCCCGCCGCCGATGCGCCCCGACAGATGGTCCACGGCCCGCTCGGCCAGCCGCCGGGTCAGCCCCAGCCGCACCGCCGCAAGCCTGGCGGCCAGCGCGGTGAGCCGTTCCGGCGCGGCGGTGCGGTGCCGGGCGGGGCGCCGCACGAAGCTGACGCCCTCCCGGGCGGCCAGGGGGTGGGGTACGAGGGACGCCCGCGGGGGCACCGCCGCGGACGGCAGCGCGGCAACGCTGCCCGGAGCGGCGTCGGCGCCCGCGCCGTCCAGCGCCGGCCCCAGGCCGGCCGCCAGGCCGTCGCGGTGGCCGGCCCGCTCGCACTCCGCGAGGGTCTCCCGCATGGCGTCCTCCGTGTCCCGTGTTCTCCCGTGCCGGGTGGTGCGGTGGTGCGGTGGTGCTGTCCGTTCTCGCCCGAGGGGGTCCGGCGGCGGTGTGGCGACAGGGAACACCGCCGCCACACCGCCGACGATCACGCGGCCTTGACGGCGACGGCCTTGGTCGCAACCGCCTTGGTGGCCACGGCCTTGGCGGCCACGGCCTTCGTGGCGACGGCCTTGGTGGCCACGGCCTTCGTGGCGACCGCCTTGGTGGCGACGGCCTTGGTGGCGACGGCCTTGACCGCAACCGCCTTGGTGGCAACCTTTGCCATGGTGATTCTCCTCGTCGTGAGATGCGAGAACGGTTCGCCCCCGTCATTCCGGTGGCGGGAATTCCCGTCCGGCGGTGGCGAATCGAGATTCCCGCGCCGGAATACGGGCTGTCAATGACAGCTTTGTGCCGTCCCCTTGATGTCACCGTGAGCCCCTGACGAAAACGCGCGGAACCCGCCAGCATGTGGCCAGGAAAACGTGACCGGCAGACGATGCGGCGGGAGGGAACGATGGCAGCGGCGATCCGCACCGCGCCCCTGTGCTGGGGCCAGCACCATCACGTGCTGCGCTATCTGCACGCACCGGAGGCGTCCCGCCACGAGGCGCACATCACCACCAGCTACCCGCTGCCCGAGGGCTGCACCACCGCGCACGTCCGGGCCGCCCTGAACCACCTGGTCCGCCGGCACGAGGGCCTGCGCACGGTCTACGACCTCTACGCCCGGCCCTGGCCGCGCCAGCTGGTGCAGCGCTTCGCCCCGCTGCCGCTGATCGAGGCGGACACCGCCGACGACCCGGTCCGCACGGTGCGCGAGCTCTACCAGGCCCCCTTCGACCTGGCCCGGGAATGGCCGCTGCGGGCCTGCGCGGTCACCTCCGGCGGCCGGCTGCTCCGCCTGCACCTGGTCTTCAACCACCTGGCCTTCGACGACGTGGCCCTGGACCGGCTCAGCGGCGAACTGGACGCCCTGCTCGCCGCCCGGGTGGCCGGCCGCCCGGTGAGCCTGCCGCCGGTGGTCCACCAGCCGGTCGACCTCGCCCGCCGGGAGGAGGCCACCGACCCCGGGAAGGCGCTGGCCCACTGGCGGCGGACCGTGCGCGAGCTGCCCGCCGACGTGTACGCGCGCCGCCGCACCCGGCCGGCCGCCCCGGACGCCGCGCACAGCGCCGCCCTGACCACGCCCGCCCTGCTCGGCGCCGCGCGCGACATCGCCGCCCGGGCCGGGATGTGGCCCTCCGCCGTGCATGTGGCCGCCTTCGCCGTCACCCTCGCCGCCTACACCGGCGAGCGGCGGATCGCCCACCGCATCTACACCAGCCAGCGCGAGGCCGGCGGCTCCGCCTCGGTGATGACCTGCCAGTCCTATCCGACCCCGGTGCTGCTGGACCTCACCGACGACCCGCCGTTCGGCGAGGTGCTGCGGCGCGCCGCGGAGCGCATCGAGACCTCCATCGCCCACGCCCACGTGCCCTTCGACCAGGTCGAGGAGGCCGTGGCGCGGGAGAGCGCCCGGCGCGGGCAGCGGATGCGCGTGGTGTCCGAGCTGAACTTCCTGGACAACCGGCCGCGTTCCTGCGGCACCCGCCGGGACCGGCTGACCTGGAACCCCGCACCCGCCGACTGGGCCCGGGCCGGCTCCGACCTCTACTTCCGGGTCTACGAATGGAGCGACGGGATCACCCTCGCCCTCCAGGCCCTGGACGAGGTGATGGACCGGGAGGCGGCGGGCCGCTTCCTGCGCGGCTACGCCACGCTGCTGCACACCCACCGGGACGGCACCGCCGGCCTGCGGGTGAGCCGGGCCGCCGGACTGCCGGCCTTCCCGCCGCCGCCCGCCCGCCGGCTGGTGCGCATCGGCACCGACCTGGTGGATCTGGACGCCACCGAGGCCGCGCTGCGGGAGCACGAGGCGGTCACCGCCGCCCGGGTCACCGCCGGCCGCGACGGCCGTCGTGAGCACCACGAGGACGGGGAGCACCGCGAGGACCGTGAGGACCGCGAGGACCGTGAGGGACCGGTTCTGACCGCCGAGGTGACCGCCGGCCGGCCGGTCACCGCCGCCGAACTCCGCACCCACCTGCTGGGCGCGGTGCACGACCACCCCGCGGCCCGCTGTCCGGCCGTCTTCCGCACCACCATCACCGCCACCGCAACCGGCGGCGTCCCCGCCCCGCCGCCCCCGTCCGCGCCCCCGTCCGCGGCCGCGGCCGAACGGGCACTGACTGCGGCCGTGGCCGAGGCCAACGGCCTGGACCCGGACCGGGTGGACCCCGGGGCCGGCTACGCCGCGGCGGGCGGGCGCGTGCTGCGGCTGCCCCGGGTGCTGGCCGCCCTCGCCGAGCAGGGCTGGACGGGCGTGTCCCCGCGCCGGCTGAACAGCGCCCGCCCGCTGCGCACGCTCGCCCGGCGGATGCGCCCGACGACCACCGAGAATTCCGGGAGTGCCCGATGAATTTCGTCCAGCGACTGAAATCAGATCTGACGGGCGATCCCCAGGCCCGCTTTGTCTTCATCAACAATTTCGAGGTCGAACGGAGCTGGGCCGCCGGTGAACCCAAGCTCCCCGGAGCCGGAATCTCCTTTGCGGACGCAACTGTCAATCGCATGGAGGAACTGGGCGTGCTGCTCGCCGGTGAGGGCGATGTGGTGATGCTCAAGGCGCCCATGGACCAGGACTTCGCCCGCTATCTGGACCGGCTGGGCGCCGCCGCCGGCCGCACCGTCTGGGCCGAGCACAGCGAGCCCGCCCGCACCGTCACCGAGGACGCCCTCGCCTCCCCGGGCCTGCTCGGCCGGCTCCGCGCCCTGGACGACGGCCGCACCTACCTGATGCCGCTGGGCATCTCGCCCCACGAGGAGCTGCTGGCCAAGGAGACCGGGCTGCCGCTGGCCGGCCCCTCCGCGCAGACCTGCAAGGCCGTCAACGGCAAGATCTTCAGCCACCGGCTGGTGGCGGCGGCCGGTCTGACCGCCGTGCCGGGCCAGGTCTGCGAGCGGGTCGGCGAGCTGCGCGGCGCGCTCTCCGCCCGGCTCGCCGCCGGCGGACGGGTGGCGGTCAAGGAGTCCCTGGGCGTCTCCGGCCGCGGCATGGTGGTGATCGAGGACGAGCGGGCCGCGGCCCGGCTGCTCCGGCTGATCGAACGCCGGGGCCCGGACGCGCCCGCCGCCCTGGTGGTGGAGACCTGGATCGAGCACGCCCTGGACCTCAACTACCAGTTCGTGATCTCCCGCACCGGCCGGGTCCGCTTCGAGACCGTCAAGGCCGCCGTGCTGCGCGACGGCGTCCACCAGGGACACCGCTTCCCGGTGGAGCTTCCCCCGGCCGCGACCGCGCAGCTGCACGACGCCGTGCAGGTGATCGGGGAGGCCCTGTACGCCGAGGGCTACTACGGCATGGTCGGCGTGGACGCCATGCTCGGCCGCGACGGCACTCTCTACCCCTGCCTGGAGATCAACGCCAGGTTCAACATGTCCACCTACCAGAGCCGGATCGCCGAACGGTTCATCCCCGAGGGCCGGCACGCCATCGCCGCCACCTTCGGCCTCAGGCTCTCCCATCGTCACCGCTTTGCCGAGGTCGAGGCGGCCCTGGGGGACCTGCTGATGGACCGCCCCGGCCGGACCGGGCTGCTGATCAACAACTTCGCCACGCTGAACGCCGCGGACACCGGCGAAGGCGGCTTCCACGGCCGGCTCTACGGCATCTGCGTCGCCGACGGCCCGGACACCGCCCTCGCCGTGCGCCGGCAGGCGGAGCAGCGGCTGCGGGAAATGGCAGGCATGACGTCATGAGTTCCCCCGACACGACCTCCCCCGACACGACCTCCCCCGAGACCCCTGGCACGCCCGGCGCGAACGCAGGGCCCGGCATCCTGGACGTCGCCGCGGTCACCGAGGCGATGCGCGGCACCAGTGTCCAGGGCATCGGCTACCGCGAGCTCGCCGAGCGCTTCGGCACCCCGCTCTACGTCTACGACGGCGATCTGCTCACCGCCACCGTCACCGGTCTGCGCCGCGCGCTCCACCCGGCCCTGGAGGTCTTCTACTCGCTCAAGGCCAACCCCAACATCAGTGTCTTCGCCGCGCTGCGCGCCGGCGGTGCCCGCGCCGAGGTCTCCTCCCTCGTCGAGCTGCGCACCGCGCTGGCGGCCGGCACCGAGCCGGAGAACATCCTCTTCCTGGGCCCCGGCAAGAGCGAGGAGGAACTCGCCGCCTGCCTGGACACCGGCGTCTACGCGGTGGTCTGCGAGTCGTTCGCGGAACTCGACCGGACCGAGCGGCTGGCCGCCGCCCGCCGCATCCGGCAGCGGGTGCTGCTGCGGGTCAACCCGGCCCTGGCGATCAGCGGCTCCCGGCTCACCATGGGCGGCAAGCCCCGCCAGTTCGGCATCGACGAGGCCCAGGTGCTGGCCGCGGGGGACCTCACCACCCGCTACCGGCACGCCGACGTGGCCGGTATCCAGGTCTATCTCGGCACCCGCATCCTGGACGCCGGGGTGCTCGGCAAGAACACCCGCTACATCCTGGACCTGGCCGAGCGGATCTCCGCGGCCACCGGCATCCGCCTGGACGCGGTCGACATCGGCGGCGGCCTGGGCGTGCCCTACTTCGACGGCGAGGCCGAGCTCGGCCCGGCCGAGGCGGGCCGGGAGATCAACCCGCTGCTGGACGCCTTCACCGCCGCCCACCCCCGCACCCGGCTGATCATGGAGTCCGGCCGCTATCTGGCCGCCCGGGCCGGCGTCTATGTGCTGGGCGTGCGCTATGTGAAGGAATCCCTGGGGGAGCGGTTCGCGGTGGCGGACGGCGGCACCCACCACCACATGGCGGCCGTCGGCATCGGTTCCTTCGTCAAGCGGAACTTCCCCGCGGTGCTGCTGAGCGACCGGGAGGCGGGCGAGCCCCGGCCGTGGAACGTCACCGGGCCGCTGTGCACCCCGAACGACTCCCTGCTCAAACAGGCGGAACTGCCCGACCTGGTGCCCGGTGACCTGCTCGGCGTGCTCAACTCCGGCGCCTACGGCCCCTCCGCGTCGCCCGGTCTGTTCCTCTCCCACGGCTTCCCGGCCGAGGTGCTGGTCACCGGCGGGCGGGCGCACCTGGTGCGGGAACGCGACCGGCCGGAGGACCTGCTCCGCCCCCAGCGGCTGGTCACCGCGGCCGGTCCCGCCGGGGCGGCCGTGGTGCCCGCCGCCGACCGGGGAGGGCTGCCGAGGTGAGCACCGGGGTGGGCCTGGAGCGGGTGGCGGTACGGCTGCCCGGCCGGGTGGAGAAGGTCGCCGACATCATGCGCCGTACCGGCCACGACCCCGCCGAGAGCCGCCTGTTCAAGACCCTGTTCGGGCTGCGCCACAGCCCTTCGCTGGCGCCCGGCGAACAGTGGGAGGACCTGCTCACCGCGGCCGGCCGCGAGGCGCTGGGCGGCGGGCACGCCTCCCTGGTGCTGTACGGCCACACCCTGCTCACCCAGGAGTTCGCCCTCCGCGGCGGCTTCGCCGACCGCATGCGCGCCCGGCTCGGCCTGCCCGGCAGCCGCTTCTTCGGCCTCTCCCACATCAATTGCGTCTCGGTGCTGCGCGGCGTGGAGCTCGCCCGGCGCTATCTGCGCCGCCCCGGCGTGTCCCCCGACGACCGGGTGCTGATCCTCGGCGGCGACCACGCCAGCGTGCACGACGCCTCCCGGGTGATGCCGGGCATGGCGGTCGGCGGCGACGGCGTGATCGCGGTGGCGGTCCGCCCCCATGGCCGCGCGCGCTACCGCTACCTGGGCGGCGCGGCCTCCCGCGACGCCCGCTTCCACCGCAAGGACCTGTCCGCCGACCGGGCCGTCCTGTTCAGCCAGATCTGCCGGGAGCAGGCGGTGGACACCGCGCTGCGCGCCGTACGGGACGCCGGACTGACCCCCGCGGACATCGACTGGGTGATGCCGCACCTGTCCAACCGGATGTTCTGGAGCACCTTCGGCCGTCTGACGGGCATCCCCCGGGACCGGATCTGCACGGATCTGATTCCCGAGCGCGGCCACAACTTCGGCGGCGACGCGCTGATGGCGCTGGAACACGCCGAAAGCACCGGACGGCTCCGTCCCGGACACCGCTGCGTGCTGCTCTCACTGGCCCTGGGCGCCTACTTCCAGGCCGTGATCGTCGAGGTCGAGGAGGATTGACATGACCACCCTGCTGCACCGGGCCGAGCGGACGGCACGCCAGGAGGGGCTGGCCGCCGGCCTGGCCGCCGCCCTGTCCGCGCTGTCCGAGCGGCCGGCGCTCTCCGGCCGGGGAGCCGCTGCCGCCGCGCCCGGCCCCTGGGCCGCGCTCCCCGCCCGGGACATGCCGCCCGGCGCCCGGGTCCGGACCCACCCGCTGGCCGACCGCGAGGAGATCGTCTTCGTCGCCTGCCCCGGCCCCCGCCCCGCCGGCACCCCCGAACAGGCCGAGGCCGCCCGGCTGATCGCCGCGGTCCGGCTCGGCATCGTCCGCCGCCTGCTGGACGAGGCCGTCGAGCACCTGTCCGAACGTACCGCGGGGGACGAGCCGCTGATCCGCAAACAGCTCATCACCGGCGCGGTGGCCGACATCATCGCCGAGGTGGAGCTCCTGCGGGAGCACGCCCTGACCGGGGACGACGACCCCGAGGCGCTGGCCGACCTGCACAACCGCCTCGACGACCTGGGCTGGCAGGTGGCCAAGCTGTTCGGCGCCTCCGGCTACATCGCCGACCACCCCGCCCGGGCCCTGTACGTCTCCGCGCTCGTCGCCAACGTCTGGACCGACCGGCAGCAGGGAGGGCAGGCCGCATGACCGAGCTGGACGCCCGGCTGCGGGCGGTGCGCGACCACGCCCGGGAGGCGGCCGAGGACCTGCGCGCCCGCGCGCTGTCCATCGACGCCGAGCCGCACGCCATGGAACAGCACCTGGACTCCCCGGCCTTCGCCATGATCCGCGAGTCCGCCCTGCCCGAGGAGTACCGTTCCGCATCCCCCGCCCCCGCCCTCGCCGGCGGCGACGACCCGGCGGGCCGCGGCTCCTGCCTGGAGAGCATGGTCGGCGTCCTGGAACTCTTCCGGGGCGACGTGGGTGCCCTGCTGGCCTGCCCGTCTCCCGCCCTGGCCGGAGTCTTCGTCGCCCTGCTGGGTGACGAGGAGCAGAAGAAGCGCTTCTACGAGCGGGTGCGGACCGGCCGCACCTGGGCGTTCTTCGCCATGACCGAGCCGGGCCGGGGCAGTGACGCCACCGCCATGGAAACCCGGCTGGAACGGGACGGGCAGGGCGGCTGGCTGCTGCACGGCACCAAGCGCTACATCGGCAACGGCGCCCGCGGCGGCATCGGAGTCGTCTTCGCCCGCACCGGCCCCTCCCCCCTCCACATCCGGGCCGCCCTGGTGGAACTCCCGGCCTCCGGGTGGCGGGCGGAGCCCCTGGACATGGTGGGGCTGCGCGGGGCCGCACTGAGCGAGATCCGGCTGGACGGGGTGCCCGTCCCCGGCGGCATGCTGCTGGGCGAGCACCTGCCGGCCACCCGCCGCGGCATCTGGGGCGCGGTGCAGACCTTCAACAACATGCGGATGCAGGTGGCCGCCGCCGCGGTGGGCACCGCCCAGGCCATGGCCGAGTACATCGCCCGGCACCGCCCCGGCACCCCCGGCACCCGGCGGGCCGTGGCCCGCGCCGAGGCCGCCCGTTCCCTGGTCTACGAGGCCGCCGCCCGCATCGACCGCAACCCGGACCGCGGCTACCTCTCCAGTGCCGCCAAGCTCGGCGCGACCCGCATGGCCGTGGAGACCGCGCACTGGGCGGCCGCGGCGCTGGGCCCGGCCGGACTGCTGGACCACCCGCTGCTGGAGAAGTGGACCCGCGACGTGTGCGCCTTCGAATTCATGGACGGCACCGGCAACATCCAGCGCCTGCACGTGGCCCGCGGCTACCAGTCGGGAGACGCCGATGGCCGCTGATCCCGCAACCGCCCCCGCCGGTGCCCCTGCGGCGATCGGCGACCTCTCCATCGGCACCGTCGCCGTCGCCCGCCACCGGCACGCCCGGTACGAACCGGCCCCCGCGCTCACCGACACCGCCTACCTGGTCCCGCTGGCCGGGGCCGCCTCCCGGGCCACCGGCATTCCCGTGGCCGCGCTGCGCCTCCTGGTGCCCGACCGGGGCCCCGACGTCAGCGCCCTGGCGCTGACCGCGCTCGGCGGGGACGCCAGGGACGAACCGCTGTACTACGTGCGCTCCGGCCCGCAGCGGGACGCCGTCGCCTCACCGCTGTCCGGGCTGGTCCACCGCCTGGACTGGGCGGGCGACGACCTCGGCATCACCCACCTGGAGGAACTCGGCGGCACCCTCGTCCTGGACCTGGTCGCCTGGACCCTGGAGAGCGGCTCGGCCGCGGTGCTGATCTGCGACGAGCCCGCCTTCACCGGCACATCGCCCGGCACATTCCCCGGCACATCCCCCGGCGACGGCGACGGCCGGCCGGTCCCGGCGGCGGTGGCCCTGCGTCTGCGGCGCGGTAGCGGTCCGTTGCAGGTGCTGGACTGCGGGGAGGGCGCCCCGGCGGGGGCGGCCGACAGCGCCGGGCATCTGTTCACCGGCCGTGGCCCGTGCGATGCCTGGCTGGCCGCCCACCGGGCGCTGGCCGCCGGCCAGGTCACCGCCGGGGACACCCTGCTGCTGCACACCAAGGGCCCCCGCCGGGAGGGCTGGCTCACCCTCCGCGCCACCGACCCCGCCCGCCTCCGCCTCACCGACGCCACCCCGGCCGCCCGGCCCAGCCCCAGCGAAGGACAGCCATGAATCCGTTCCACCAACTCCTGGAGCCGGTCGGCACCTCGGCTCCGGCGGGCGCCCTGCCCGACTGGTTCCGGCGCGGTCTGCGGACCGGCCCGGACGGCGAGGCCCTGCGCATCGGCCGCCGCTCCCTCACCTACCGCGAACTCCACGCCCGCGCCCTGGCCCTGGCCGGCACCCTCACCGCCGCGGCCGGGGGCCGCCCCCGCCGGGTCGGTCTGCTGGCCGCCCGCAGCGTGGAGGCGTACGCCGGGATACTGGCCGCCGGATACGCCGGTGCCGCCGTCGTCCCGCTGCACCCGGAGTTCCCCGCCGAGCGGACCCGCCGCATGATCTGTGCGGCCCGGCCGGACGTGCTGCTCACCGACGACTCCGCCCGCCCCGTCCTGCCGGGACTCGCCGCCGAACTCGGCAGCACCCCGGTGATCCGGCACCCCGACGGACCGCCGCTGGAGCGGCCCGTGTCCCCCGCGCCGGACGACACCGCCTACATCCTCTTCACCTCCGGCTCCACCGGCCGCCCCAAGGGCGTGCCCGTGCTGCACCGCAACGTGGACGCCTACCTGCGGTTCGTCCACCACCGTTACCGCTTCACCCCGCAGGACGTGTTCTCCCAGACCTTTGACCTCACCTTCGACCTGGCGATGTTCGACATGTTCGCGGCCTGGGGCAGCGGCGGCACCCTGGTCTCCATGCCGCCGGGCGCCTTCACCACGGTCCCGGACTTCATCGCCCGGCACGGCATCACCGTGTGGTTCTCCTCGCCCAGCGTCATCTCCCTGGTGCGCAGGCTGCGGGCGCTCGCCCCGGACGCCATGCCGTCCCTGCGGTACAGCCTGTTCTGCGGCGAGCCGCTGCTCGGCCACGACGCCGCCGACTGGCAGGCCGCGACACCGCACTCGGCCGTGGAGAACCTCTACGGGCCCACCGAGCTGACCATCTCGTGCAGCGTGCACCGCTGGGACCCGCGGACCTCGCCCGGACGCTGCGTCAACGGCATCGTGCCCATCGGCACCGTGCACCCCGCCCTGCGGTACCTGCTGGCCGGTGCCGACGGCCGCCCCGCCCAGGACACCGGCGAACTGTGCGTCACCGGACCGCAGATGGTCCCCGGCTACCTCGATCCCGCGGACGACGCCGGCCGGTTCCTCACCCACGAGGGCCGCCGCTGGTACCGCACCGGCGACCTGGTGCGCCGCCTGCCCGGCGGCGAACTCGCCTACCTGGGACGCCGTGACCACCAGGTGAAGATCAACGGAGTCCGCATCGAACTGGCCGAGGTGGAGTGGGGCCTGCGCCGCTGCCGCGGCGTCCGCGATGCCGTGGCGGTCGCCCTGGACGGCGAACTGTTCGCCTTCTACCTGGGCGAGCAGCGCCCGGCCGCCGACCTGATGGAGGAGCTGGGCACCTTCTTCCCCCGGCAGCTCGTCCCGCTGCGCTACCAGCACCTGGACGAGTTCCCGCTCAACGCCAACCGCAAGACCGACCGGCCGGCGCTCGCCGCCCGTGCCGCCGCGCTGCGCACCGCCGCCGTCTGAGGCCCCTGCCCGGAACAGCCGCGGCACCATCCCCGCGGCACTATCCCCGCGGCACCGTCCGCCCGTGCCCGTCCCGGGCCCGCGGCACGCCATCGCAGAGAGGACACCACCACCATGGACCGCACCGAGATCACCGAGCACCTGCGGGCCGCCCTGTCCGCCGTGCTGAACAAGGACCTCCCCGAGGTCAGCCCCGAGATGCGGCTGTTCGAGGACCTGGCGCTGGACTCCACCAGCGTGATCGAGCTGCTGATGAGTCTGGAGGACGCCATCGGCCTGGAGGTCGACCCCGACGAGCTGGGGCCGGACGTCTTCCGGACGGTCGGCAGCCTGGCCGACTACATTGAGGCCGGGTTCGCCAGGACCGCGGTCTGACCGTCCGGAAGGGAACGGGGACCATGAGCGTGGGACTGTCCCGGGTGGCCGTCCGGCTGCCCGGCGGGACCGAACCCGTGGACGACGTACTGGCCCGCATCGGCTGCGGGGCCATGGAGCGCAAGATGTTCTCCCGGGTCTACGGGCTGCGCGACAGCCCGGTCCTGGCCCGGGGCGAACGCATGGAGGACCTGCTGGCCGCGGCCGGCCGCGGCGCCCTGGCCGGCACCACCGCCTCCCTGGTCCTCTACGGCCACACCCTGCACATGGCCCAGCACGATCTCGGCGGTGACTTCCCGGACCGGCTTCGGGACCGGCTCGGCCTGCACGGCAGCCGCTTCTTCGGCCTCTCCCACGTGAACTGCGTCTCGGTGCTGCGCGGTGTGGAGTACGCGCGCCGCTATCTGCACCGGCCGGGCGCCGGGCCCGGCGAGCAGGTGCTGCTGCTCGGCGGCGACCAGGGCAGCATCAGCGATGTCGCCCGCTACATCAAGGGCACCACGGTCAGCGGTGACGGTGCGGTCGGCGTCCTGGTGAACCGCACCGGCGGCACCGGCGGCACGCGCGGGGCCACGGTGCCGCAGCGCTACCGCTGTCTGGCCGCCGCCGGTGCCCGGGACGCCCGTTTCCACCGCAACCTGCGGATGACGGCCGAGGAGCTGGCCGCCTTCGGCCGGGCCTGCTCGGACCTGGTGGCCGGCACCGTCCGCCGCGCGGCCGAGGCGTCCGGCGGGAGCGCGGAGCGGCTCGACTGGGTGATGCCGCACTTCTCCAACCGGATGTTCTGGCGTTCCTTCAGCCGGACCACCGGTATCCCGGCCGACCGGATCTGTCTCGATCTGCTCCCCGAGCGCGGCCACAACTTCGGGGGGGACGCGCTGATGGCGCTGGAGCACGCGGACAACGCCGGGCGGCTGCGCCCGGGGGACCGCTGCGTGCTGGTGGCGATCGGCCAGGGGGCCTACGTCCAGTCCCTGGTCGTCGAGGTCCTGGCCGAACGCGACGAAGGAGCACAACCATGACCGGATTCGACAGCAGGGTGCGGGCGGTGCGCGACCGCGCCCGGGAGGCGGCCGGGGACCTGCGGGCCCGCGCGCTGTCCATCGACACCGACCCCCGCACCATGGCCCCGCACCTGGACTCGGAGGTGTACGCCGCGATCCGGCACGGCGAGACCCCGGAGGAGTACCGGTGGGGGCCCGAGCCGCCCGGAGCGGTCCTGCCCGACCGGCACTCCTGCCTCCAGAACGTGGTGGGCATGTGCGAGCTGGCCCGCGGCGACGTGGGGGCCCTGCTGGCCTGCCCCGCCCCCGGCCTGGCCGGCACCTTTGTCGAGTTCCTGGGCAGCGAGGAGCAGAAGAAACGCTTCTACGAGCGGGTCGCCGACGGCCGCACCTGGACGTTCTTCGCCATGACCGAGCCGGGCCGGGGCAGTGACGCCACCGCCATGGAGTCCCGGCTGGTCCGGGACGGGCAGGGCGGCTGGCTGCTGCACGGCACCAAGCGCTACATCGGCAACGGCGCCCGCGGCGGCATCGGCGTCGTCTTCGCCCGCACCCGCCGTTCGGCGCTCTCGGTGCGGGCGGCCCTGGTGGAGCTCCCGGTTCCCGGGTGGCGGGCGGAGCCGCTGGACATGGTGGGGCTGCGCGGGGCCGCGCTGAGCGAGATCCGGCTGGACGCGGTGCCGGTCCCCGGGCACATGCTGCTGGGCGAGCATCTGCCGGCCACCCGCCGCGGCATCTGGGGCGCGGTGCGGACCTTCAACACCATGCGCCTGCGCGTCGCCGCGGCGGCCGTGGGCACCGCCCTGGCCATGGCCGCCTATGTGCGGGAGCACCGCCCCGGCGCTCCCGGCGCCCGGCGGGCCGTGGCCCGCGCCGAGGCCGCCCGTTCCCTGGTCTACGAGGCCGCCGCCCGCATCGACCGCGACCCGGACCGCGGCTACCTGTCCTGCGCGGCCAAGCTGGGCGCGACCCGCATGGCCGTGGAGACCGCGCACTGGGCGGCGGCGGCGCTGGGCCCGGCCGGACTGCTGGACCACCCGCTGCTGGAGAAGTGGACCCGCGACGTGTGCGCCTTCGAGTTCATGGAGGGCACCGGGAACATCCAGCGCCTGCACGTGGCCCGCGGCTACCGGTCGGGAGAGGCCGATGGCTGAGCCCGGCTCCCCCCTCGCCCCCTCGCTGTGCGTCGATGCCATCTCCGCCGCCGGCCGGTGGCACACCGGCTATGTCCCGCTCTCCGCCTTCCCGCCCTCGATCCTGCCCGCGGCCCGCCGTGCCTCCGCCTTCTCCGGCATCCCCCTCGACCACCTCATGGTCACCGCCGACGCCGACGCCGCCGACCCGGGGGAGGCCGCGGCGGAGGACGGCGTCAGCGCCCTGGCGCTGGCCGCGCTCGGCGGGGACGCCAGGGACGAGCCGCTGTTCTTCGTCCGCTCCGGTCCGCTGCGGGACGCCATGGTCGCCGAACTCGCCGGACTGGTGCACCGCTTCCGGTGGAAGGGCGACGACATGGGCCTCACCCACCTGGAGGAACTCGGCGGCATCCTGGTGCTGGACCTGATCGGGTGGGCCGTGCCGGCCGGGGCCACGGTGCTGATCTGCGACGAACCCCTGTACGCCGACGCCCGGGCGGGCGGGGCCCGGTTCTCGGCGGTGGCCCTGCGTCTGCGGCGCGGTAGCGGTCCGTTGCAGGTGCTGGACTGCGGGGAGGGCGCCCCGGCGGGGGCGGCCGACAGCGCCGGGCATCTGTTCACCGGCCGTGGCCCGTGCGATGCCTGGCTGGCCGCCCACCGGGCGCTGGCCGCCGGCCAGGTCACCGCCGGGGACACCCTGCTGCTGCACACCAAGGGCCCCCGCCGGGAGGGCTGGCTCACCCTCCGCGCCACCGACCCCGCCCGCCTCCGCCTTCCCGCCCCCGCCTGAGCCGGCGGAGGGCCACCGGACCGACCGGAACGGCCGCGCTCCGCGCCCCACCGCAAGGCTGCGGTGGGGCGCGGAGCGCGGCCGTTGTGGCCCGTGGCGCGTCAGGCGCTCCGCGCGGCGGTGACCGCCGGTGCGGGGGCGGCGGGCGCGGCCGGGCTGATGGTGAACCGGCCGGCCGCCTGCACACCCGCCTGGAAACGGCTGACCGCGTCCAGGTCACGCAGCAGGCTCGCGATGTGCCGGCGGCAGGTCCGCACCGACATGCCCAGCCGCCGCGCCACCACTTCGTCGGTCAGACCCTGCGCCATCAGCCGGGCGATGGCCTGCTGGAGATCGTCGGCCGCGGCGGCGTAGCCGGGCTCCGAGGAGGTGAACGGCGTGCCGGTCTCCCACAGCTGGTCGAACAGGTCGGTCAGGAAGCGGACCATGCCCCGGTCCTGGACCCGGCGGGCGGCCGGCTGCCCGTCCGGGCCGGGCGGCAGCTCCACCACCACGGCGAGCGTGTCGTCGAAGACCACCGTCGCCTGCGGCACCCTGCTGAGGGTGCGCACCCGGGCGCCGTTCTCCACCAGCCGTCTGGCCCGAGCCCGGTCGGCGAACCCGGTCCGGCTGCGGTGCGGGCACACCACGCGCACCGCCACGTCCCGGTCCAGCACCCCGTAGCAGGGCGCCAGCAGTTGCTCCAGCAGGTCTTCCCGTTCGTGGCCCGGCTGGAGCACCAGCAGCTCCTTGCGGCAGACCTCGGCGGCCACGGTGAACAGGCCGCGGATCTCCGCCGTGCCGTGCAGGCCGTCGATCGCCCCGGCGCGCCCGTCTCCGTCGTCCCCGGCGGACCGGCCGGCCCCGGGGGAGGGGTCGGTGACGGCGGTGATGCGGGCGCGCAGCCGGTCCACCAGGTCCCGCTGCCGGAAGATCTCCCGCTCCACGGGCGCCACCAGCCGTGCCGCCGCGTCCTGCGGGCTGGCCGGCACCAGCCGCCCGCCCGCCGTGTCGTCGGTGCGCAGCAGGCCCAGCTCGACCAGCCGTCCCGCGGCGAGAAACAGTTCGGGCAGGGAAACCCCCAGTTCCGCGGCGGCGGGCTCCAGCGCGCGGATGCCGCCGTGGCGGACGGCGTAGCGGTAGAGGGCGCCCGCGCGGTCGTCCGGGCTGTCCGCGGCACCTGTCCGGCCGCGGCCGTCCACGGCCGGCGCCAGCGCCACCTGCGGCAGCGGGGAATGCGGGGAGTGCGGGAGAGCGGACTGCGAAAGGGCGGACTGCGACCGGGCGGGCGGGGCGACCGTCGACATGTTTCCTCCGAAGCCTGGTTCCGTTCCGTGGGGCTCAGCGTCCCGCCACCGTTCCAGACCGCCTTATCGGCTCACTACCCGGGCGCTACCGGCCCGCTACCGCCGCCCTCTCCACCCGCTACCGCGCCCGTGATAGCGGCATGAGGCCGCTTCAGGAGCGGCCCCTGCTGGACTCGCAGCACCGGGTCGGGCACGCGCCGCCGCCCGCCCCCGCCGCTGCCCGGCGCCACGACACGCTACCGACAAGGGACTGGTGACGATGGACATCCCGCGCACGTTCCGCACGACGCTGCTGGCCCACCTGCCCGTCGCGTCCGGGGACGACTTCGCCCCGGGCGACGACCTGTCCGCGCTCGGCCTCGACTCCATGGGGGTGGTGCAGCTCCTGACCGACCTGGAGGAGACCTACGGCCTGGAGCTGCCCGACGAGCTGATCACCGAGGAGACCTTCGAGACGGTCGGCTCGCTGTGGGAGGCCGTCGGCCCGCTGATCCCCGCCGAGCGGCTCACCGGGGCCGAGGCCGTCGAAGCCGATGTGTGAGCAGCCGCCCCGCCGCCTGGACCGGCTCACCGCCTGCGGCGAGCCCGGCCGGCCCGCGGTGACCTTCCGCTCCGAGACCCTGACCTACCGGGAGCTGGCCGACCGGGTGTCCCGCGTCGCGCACGGCCTGCACGGCCTCGGCGTCCGGCGCGGCGACCGGGTCGCCGTCTGGGCGGAGAAGCGGACCGAGACCGTGGTCGCGCTGCTGGCCGTCGCCGCGGCCGGCGGTGTGCTGGTTCCCCTCAACCCCGTCTACCGGCCCCGCCAGGTGCGGCACGTCCTCGCCGACTGCGCCCCGCGCGTGGTCATCACCACCGAGGAGCGGCGCGCCGGTGTGCTCGGCGCCCTGGCCCCGGACAGCTCCGTCGCCCATGTGGTGTCCTTCGGCACCGCCGGCTGGCAGGCCCTGGAGAGCACCGAGCCGCCGGTCCCCGGCGCACCCGTGCCCGGTGCCGGGGACGTCATCGACGACGATGTGGCCGCCATCCTCTACACCTCCGGTTCCACCGGCCCGCCCAAGGGCGTGGTGCTCTCCCACCGCAACCTGCTGGCCGGTGCCGCCAGCGTGGCCGAATACCTGGGCCACACCCGCGAGGACGTGGTGCTGGCCGTGCTGCCGCTGAGTTTCGACGCCGGTTTCAGCCAGCTCACCACCGCGCTGGTGGCCGGCGCCCATGTGGTGCTGGTCAACTACCTGCGCGCCCGCGAAGTGGTCCGGCTGTGCGCCCGGCACCGGGTCACCGGCCTGACCTGCGTACCGCCGCTGTGGCTGCAGCTCGCCGAGCAGGACTGGCCCGCGGAGTCCACGGCGGCGCTGCGGTACTTCGCCAACACCGGAGGCCGGATGCCCCGGACCACCCTGGCCGCGCTGCGGGACATCTTCCCGGCCGCCGACCCGTATCTGATGTACGGGCTGACCGAGGCGTTCCGCTCCACATACCTGGACCCGGCCGAGGCCGGGCGGCGCCCGGACTCCATCGGCAGGGCCGTCCCCAACGCCGAGGTGCTGGTCGTCCGCCCGGACGGCACCCCCTGCGCCCCCGGTGAGCACGGCGAACTCGTGCACCGCGGCGCGCTGGTGGCCCTCGGGTACTGGAACGACCCCGAGCGCACCGCGCAGCGCTTCCGCCCGGCCCCCGGACGGCCGCCCACCGGGCGGCCCGAGATCGCCGTCTGGTCGGGCGACACCGTCTACCGGGACGAGGAGGGCTTCCTCTACTTCGTCGGCCGCGACGACGAGATGATCAAGACCTCCGGCTACCGGGTGAGCCCCACGGAGATCGAGGAGGCCGCATACGCCACCGGGCTGGCCGCCGAGGCCGTCGCCTTCGGTGCCGAGGACCCGCGGCTCGGCAGCCACATCGTGCTGGCGGCAGCCAGGTCCGCCGATGCCGCGGCGGCCTCGGCCGAGGACCTGTCCCGCGCCCTGGCCCGGGAACTGCCCGCCTACATGATGCCGCGGCGCATCGAGCTGCTGCCGCGGCTGCCCCGCACGGCCAACGGCAAGTTCGACCGGGTCCGGCTGCGCGAAACCCTGCGGCGGGCCGCCCGGCCCGCCCCGCCCGCCGGACCGGCACCGCCGGCCGGGCACCCGGAGCACACGCGGAAAGCGGAGGAGGAACTGCCGTGCTAGAGGCGGTCGCACTCACCAAACGCTACGACGACATCCAGGCCCTGGACGGCTTCACCCTGAACGTCGCGGCCGGCGAGATCGTCGGCCTGGTCGGCCACAACGGCGCCGGCAAGACGACGTTCGTGGAGATGGTCTCCGGGCTGCTGAAGCCCGACAGCGGCACCGTGCTCGTGGACGGCCGCCCGCCGTCCGAGGCGCGCGGCATCATCGGCATCTCGCCCCAGCACATCGCCCTCTACCGGCCCCTGACCGTGCGTGAGCACCTCGAACTGTACGGCAGCCTGGCCGGGCTGCGCCGCGCCGCCCTGCGCGAGGCGGTCGAGGAACTGGCCGTCGCCCTGCACCTCACCGCCTTCCTGGACCGCCGCGCCGGGTTCCTCTCCGGCGGCCAGCAGCGCCGCACCCAGGCCGGCGCCGCGCTCATCCACCGGCCGTCCCTGCTGCTGCTGGACGAGCCGACGGCCGGTGCCGACCCGGAGACCCGGCAGGCACTGCTGGAGGTGGTCAGGCGGCGGGCCGGGGAGGGCGCCGCCGTCGTCTACACCACCCACTACCTCACCGAGCTGATGGACCTCGGGGCCACCCTGGCGGTGGCCGCCAAGGGCCGGATCATCGCCCGCGGCACCAGCGCCGAACTGCTGGAGGGCCTGCCGGGCGAGGTCCGGGTCACCGCGGCCGGCCAGGAGCTGCACGCGTCCACCACCGACCCCACCGCGTCCCTGCTCGACCTGCTGCGCACGGCCCCCCGGCCGGTGGAGTCCGTCGAGCTGCGCAAACCCACCCTGGACGATCTCTACCACTCCCTGGCGGTCACCGATGGCGTCTGACACCCTTCTCGCCCCCTCCGCGCCCTCCGGCGCCCCCGGCCCGGCGGCCGGCGGCGCGGCACCGGCCGGCGTCCGCGCCCGGCTCGCCGACTCCCTGCACCGCACCCTCGCCCTGATCCACTACAACCTGCTGCTGCGGCTGCGCGACCCCTCACAGCTCATCAGCTACCTGGTCACGCCCATGGTGTTCATGCTGATGCTCCAGCCGCTGTACCGGGAGGCGCTGGACGCCGGCACCCAGTGGGCGGTGACCGGCCAGCTGGTGATGTTCTCGGTCTTCGCCATGGCCATCGTCGGCCACTCGATCTTCGTGGAACGGGAATGGCGCACCTGGGACCGGCTGCGCGCCAGCCGCGCCGCCCGCGCCGAACTCCTCCTCGGCAAGGGCGTGCCGGTCTTCCTGGTGCTGCTCTTCCAGCAGGCCGTGCTGATGGTCTACGGCATCCTCGTCATCGGCATGGACATCCCGCCCAGCATCCCGCTGCTGTGCCTGGCCATGTCGGTCTGGGGCTTCACGCTGCTGGCCATGGGCGCCGCCCTGGCCACGCTGGTGCGCAGCCGCGGCGACCTGATCGTGGCGAGCGATGTCGGGGCCATCCTGGTCAGCACCATCGGCGGGACCTTCCTGCCGGTGGACCTGATGCCGGGCTGGGCCCAGGCGCTCGCGCCCTTCTCGCCCGGCTACTGGGGGCTGCTGGTGCTGCGCGCCGCCGTCGAGGGCGACGCCGCCGCCATGCTCGGGCCCACGCTGGTCTGCCTCGCCATCGCCGTCGTCTTCGGCGCCGTGGCCACCTACCGCCTCGCCCACGGGTGGGGCCGCAGCCATCTGGTCTGACCGCCGCTCCCTCGGGGGCGGGGGAAGCCGGACGGCCGGAGCAATCCTCGGACACTCAGGTGAAGCCCATGATCCCGGAAGCGGAAACGCACTCCAGCAACTCCACCGACCTCTCCGACTCCACCGACGTCGCCACGGACACCGGTGCGGACACCGGTGCGGACACCGGTGCGGATTCCGGCGCCGACTCCGCCATCGCGCTGGTCGGCATGTCCGGCCGCTTCCCCGGCGCCCGTGACGCCGAGACCCTCTGGCACAATCTGCTGTCCGGCATCGACGGCCTGCGCCCGGTCACCGACGCCGAACTGGCCGCCGCCGGAGTCCCCGCCGGCCGGCCCGGATACGTCCCCGTCGGCGGCCCGGTCGAGGGCCTGGAGGAGTTCGACGCCACCGCCTTCGGTCTCACCGACCGGGAGGCCGACACCATGGAGCCGCACCACCGGCTGCTGCTGGAGTGCGCCTGGGAGGCGCTGGAACAGGCGGGCTACCCGCCCGCCGACCCCGGCTTCCCCGTCGGCGTCTTCGCCGGTGCGGCCTTCCCCGACTACCTGCTGCGCAATGTCCCTGACCTGGGTGGGGAACCCGGCGGCAAGGCGCTGCTCTCCTCCGGCGTCGAGCGGGACTCCCTCACCTCGCTCATCTCCTACAAGCTCGGCCTCAGCGGCCCCAGCCTGACCGTCCAGACGTACTGTTCGACCTCGCTGGTGGCCGTGCACCTGGCCTGCCAGAGCCTGCTCACCTACGAGTGCGACATGGCCCTGGCCGGGGGCGCGTTCCTGCCGCTGCCGCAGCCGGCCGGCTACCAGTGGGAGGAGGGCTCCATCCTCTCCCCGGACGGCCGGGTGCGCAGCCTGGACGCCGCCGCGGGCGGCACCGTCATGGGCTCGGGCGCCGCCGTCGTCGCCCTCAAGCGCCTGTCCGACGCGCTGGCCGACGGCGACCCGGTGCACGCGGTGATCCTGGGCACGGCCGTCAACAACGACGGGCGGGAGCGCGCCGGTTACGCCGCGCCCGGGGTCACCGGCCAGGCCGCGGCCATCGAGACCGCGCTGTCCGTCTCCGGCGTCAAACCCGAGTCCATCGGCTATGTGGAGTGCCACGCCGTCGGCACCCCGCTCGGCGATTCGATCGAACTCGCCGCACTCTCCCGCGTCTTCACCTCCGCACGCACCGAGCCGTGCGTGCTGGGCACCCTCAAGCCCCGCATCGGCCATCTGGACCGAGCCTCCGGCGTCACCGGCCTGATCCACGCCGCGCTCGCCCTGCGCGAGGCCGTCCTGCCCGCCACGGCGGGCTTCACCACCCCCAACCCGGCCCTGGCCACGGCCGCCGACCGGTTCACCGTGCTGGCCTCCCCGCGGCCCTGGCCGTCCGGCCCGGAACCGCGCCGGGCGGGCGTCAGCTCCTTCGGCGTCGGCGGCACCAATGCCCATGTCGTCCTCCAGGAGCCCCCGGCCCGGCCCGCGGGCGCCGGCCGCCCCGGGCCGCACCTGCTCACCCTCTCCGCCGCCACCCCCGCCGCCCTGGAGGAGCTCACCGGGCGCCTCCGCGCCCACCTGGCCGGTGACCTCGGACGGTCCCAGTCCCTGGCCGACATCGCCCACACCCTCCAGGTCTCCCGGGGCCGTTTCCCGCTGCGCCGCGCGGTGGTCGTCACCGACCACGCGGACGCGCGGGCCGCGCTGGCCGACCCGGGGCGCCGGCTGGACGGCGAGACCGTGCGCCGCGACCCCCGGGTCCGCCTCACCGGCCCGGGGGCCGACGCGCTCGCCGCCGGCCTGGCCCGCCTCGGCGTTCTCCTGGCCACCGGGGCAGAGAACGCCGACCTGGAACTGGAACTCGGCGCCGGCGACGGCCTGGTGCCCGCCCTCGCCCGGCTCTGGCTGGCCGGGGCCACCATCGACTGGCCCGCCCTGCACGGCCATGAGGGCCGTCGCGTCCCCCTCCCCGCCTACCCCTTCCAGCGCACCCGCCACTGGATCGACCCCCGCCCCGGCACCGGCGGCGCGCCGTCGTCGCCCGTGCCGCCCGATCTGGACCACCGGCTCCGCCTCGCCTCTCCCTGGCTGGTCCTGGCCGCCGACGAGGACGGCGAGGCGCTCGTCGACCGCCTCTTCCGGGCCGGAGCCGAGGTCACCGCCGCCCGGCCCGGGCCGCGCCTCGCCCTGCTGGAGTCGGGGGACCTCACCTTCCGCGACCCGTCCCAGCTCCCCGCCCTGCCGGACTCGCTGGTCGCCGCACCCCGGACCGTCGTGCACGCCCTGGCCCTGGCCTCGCCCGGGGACGCCGTCTCGGCCGCCGCGTTCGCCGCGGCACTGTCCGCACACCCCCGGCTGCCCGAGGCCGACACCGTCGTCCTCACCCCCGCCGGGGCCGCGCCGCCCCCGGCCGCCCCCGGCCTGCGCCACCACGCCGTCCCCCGGTCCGCCTCCCCGGACCTCACCCTTGCCGGGCTTCTCGCCGCCGGCCCCCGCTCCGGCCCGGGCTCCGGACCCGCCGCCGTACCCTCCGCCGCCCCGGGCACCGTCCGCCCGCGCCCCGCCCTCGGCACCCCCTACACGGAACCGGCGGAGGGCATGCAGCGCACCCTCGCCGAAGCGCTCGCCGAAGGGCTGGGCCTGGAACGGGTCGGGGCCGACGACAGCTTCTTCGAACTGGGCGGACGGTCCGCCCAGGCCGTCCGCATCGCCGACCGCCTCAGCCGTACCCTCGGTGTCCCCGTCCCCGCCACCGCCCTCCTGGAGCACCCCACCCTGCGCGCCCTGCACACCGCCCTCACCGGGCCGGACGGCGCCCCGCACCCGGGTCCTCGTCCGGGTGCAGGGCGTCGAGGATGAGGCCGAGGCCGAAGGCGAACTCGTCGGCGTAGTCGTAGCCGGGCTTCAGCACGTGCTCGGTGGCGAGCTCGGTGAGATGGGGGAAGGCGTCGGCCGGCATGTCGCGGAGTATGGCGCCCGCGACCTCCTCCAGCTCCGCCGCGCCGCGGAACGGCAGGCTCAGCTCCTGGATCACAAAGCCGTAGAGGTAGCTGTCCAGGAGCGAGAAGGCGTGCGCGGCCATCGGGACGGAGAACCCGCCGGCGCGCAGCGCGCCGAGGACGGCGTCGTGGTGGCGCAGGGTCGCCGGGCCGGGCCGGGCGCGGGAGTCCATCAGGGCGACCGCCCACGGATGGCGCCGCAGCACCTCGCGGGCGGATTCGGCGCGCAGGCGCATGGCGCTGCGCCAGCCGGTGCCGCCCGGCGGCAGGGCGATCTCGGCGAAGACCGCGTCCACCATGCCGTCGAGGATGTCCTCCCGGCCGGCGACATGGTGGTAGAGCGACATCGGCTCGACGCCCAGCGGTTCGGCGATGGCCCGCATGGTGAGCGCCGCCGTTCCCTTCGCGTCCGCCACCGCCATCGCCGTGCGGATCACCAGCTCACGGCTGAGCGGTCTGCGTGCCGATGCCCGGGCCCGGCCCTTGCCGGTGGCCCTGCCTTCCTCGCGCACTCGCCTTCTCCTTCCGCCTGCTCTTGACGTGCCTTATGGCATAAGTCTAACGTGCCTTATGGCATAAGGTTGATATTGCGGCGGAAGGGCTGCGTCATGGGCACGGACCGGATGAAGAAGGTCTGCATCATCGGGGCTTCGGGGAAGCTCGGGCAGTACATGATCCGGCACGCACTGGAACGCGGCTACGAAGTGGTCGGCGTGTGCCGCGAGCGCAGCGTTCCGAAGCTCGCCGCCTTCGGCGACAGGATCACCGTCGTCCCCGGGCCCACCAACGACCCGGAGGTCATCCGGCGGGCGGTCGACGGGTGCGACGGCGTGCTGACCGTGCTGGTGCCCTGGGGCGTGCAGCAGTACGCCTCGGGCACGGCGCAGGCGGTGCTCGACCACGCGCGGCCGGGCGCGCGCCTGGTCTTCTCCTGCGGCTGGCACATCACGCGGGACGGCAAGGACCGCTACTCGTGGCGGTTCACCACCTTGCTGCGGATCGCCACATGGCTGGGCAGGCTGTTCCGTGCCGTCGAGATCGACGACCAGGTGGAGGCGTGCCGCCGCGTGTTCGCCAGCGACACCCGGTGGACCGTGGTGCGCGGCAGCAGCCTGGAGGAGGGCGAGAGCCAGGGGCTGCCGGTGTGGAGCCGGCATGTGGGCGACCCGGTCCTGGCCAGCGACCTGACGCGGCGGGTGGACTTCGCCCTGTTCATGGTGGAGGCGCTCACCGACGACACCCTCGTCCAGGAGGCCCCGGCGATTGTCGGCTGCCGCACCCCCAGCGCCCTCGCCCACACCCCCGGCCCCGCCTGAGGCCCGCCCGGCCGGCCGGGGAGCCGTCTCGACCGGTCCTCGCCGCCGTGCGGTGGCATGCGGCCCCTGACGACGGGGCCGCTCACTCAGACGGGCCGCAGGGCGGCGGTGAGGTGACGGAGGGTGGTCTCGGGCTGTTCGAGGACGGCGAAGTGGCCTCCGACAAGGGTATGAAGCCGGAACCGGCCGACGGTCTGGTCCCGCCAGGCGGCCAGCGAGGGGGCGGGGGCGCGGGCGTCGGAGGTGGCGGCGATGGCGGTCAGCGGAATGGTCAGGGGCTGCTCGGGCCGGTAGCGGTAGCTGTTGCGGACGGTGAGGTCGGCGCGGATGGCGGGCAGGATCAGGCGCAGCACCCGAGGGTCGGACAGATACAGCTCCGGCGTGCCGCCCAGGCTGCGCAGCAGGGAGACGATCTGCGCGTCGGACAGGTCGTCGGCCGGGTCCTCCACCGCCTGCGGCGCCGAGCAGCCGGAGACGATCAGGTGTTCCGGCTGCGGGCCGCCGCGCCGGCGGAGCTCGCGGGCGAGCTCGAAGCCGACCAGGGCCCCCAGGCTGTGCCCGTAGAGCGCGTAGGGGCGGGGATCGGCGGCGGCCTCGGCCAGGAGGACACCGGCCAGGTCGCCGACCAGGGCCGGCATGGTCGGGTGGGCGGGGTCGGAGACGCGGGCGTCCCGCCCCGGGAGCTGCACCGGGCAGACCGCCGCGTCCCCGGCCCGGCCCGTCCAGGAGCGGAACGCGGAGGCGGAGCCGCCCGCGTGGGGCAGGCAGTACAGGCGGATGCGGGCATCCGGATCGACGGGGAAGGGAAGCCAGCGGGAACGCAGGGAACCGGCACGGGCCGGCCCCGCGGTGGCGGCCGTGCTCACCCGGTCACCTCCAGCCGCACATAGGACGGAGCGGGCTGCACCGCGGACAGATCGGCGGCCAGGGTGACCCGGGAGCCGTCCCGGGCGACCTCCCGGAAACCGCTGAACGCGTAGGTGATCTGCATCATCCGGTTCCGGCCGGTCTCCACGAAGTCGGCCAGCAGCCCCGCCCCCGCGTCCCGGGCGCGCTCCATCAGATGCCCGAGCAGGACGGTGCCCACGCCCCGGGACATCACCCGGCAGGACATCAGCAGCATGTTGAGGTGCCAGTCCGGGGAGCCCTTCTCGACCAGGGCCAGGCCGATCTTGCCGTAGGAGCCGAAACGGTCGGTGAGGGAGGCGACCAGCAGCAGGTGGCCGGGCGAGCCGCGGAGGGCGTCCAGCTCGTCGTAGGAGTAGGTGCGGCCGGTGGAGTTGAGCTGGTTGGTGCGGACGGTCAGCTCCTCGGCGCGCTGGAGGTCCTCGCGCTGTGCCGGGGCGATGGTGAAGGTCATGTCCAGGCCGGCCAGGAACTCCTCGTCCGTGCCGGTGAAGTCCGAGCGCACCTCGTCGCGGGCGAGCTGGCTGCGGTACATGGCGCGGCGCTGGGCGGACTCGTCGGTGACGAAGCGGGGCCGGAACTCGGGCCGGACCAGACTCTCGTCGATGTCGTCCGCGTGGACGCAGGTCACCTCGGGGAGGGCGTGGCCCACCTCGGCCAGCTCGAAGTCCTGGTCGTCGATGAAGGCGAACGCGTCCAGGCCCAGGTTGAGCCGTTCCGCGATGTGCCGGATGGAGGAGGACTTCGGGTTCCACCCGATCTGCGGGCACAGGAACATATCGGCCAGGCCGAACCGTTCCAGCGCCGCCATGGCGGTCTCGTGGTCGTTGCGGCTGGCGATGGAGTGCAGCACCCCCATGGCGTCCAGCCGGCGGATGTGCTCGATGACCGCCGGCCGGGGCACGACGTCGGGGTCCTCCAGCAGGATGCCGTCCCACAGCGTGTGGTCGAGATCCCAGACGATGCACTTGATCCTGCCCTGCACCGGCTTGGCCGGGGCCGGCGTGTCGAGCGTGGCGCTGGTCACGGTGTCCACCTCCGATGGGCTTCGGCAGCGATGGTCATCCGCTGGATCTCGTTGCTGCCTTCGATGATTTCCATGACTTTGGCGTCCCGGTAGCAGCGCGCCACCGGGGAGCCGGGCGCGCAGCCGAGCGCGCCGTGGATCTGCACCGCCTCGGACGCGTGCCGGGCCGCGGCGGTGGAGGCGAAGTACTTGGCGATCCAGGTCGCCATGATGGTGGCCGCGTCGCCGGCGTCCTTCAGCCGGCCCGCCTCGGCCAGCAGCAGCCGTGCCGCCCGCACGTCCGTCACCATGTCGGTGAGCTTGGCCTGGATGAGCGGCAGGTCGCGCAGCGGCGAGCCGCCGACCGTGCGCCGCGCGGTGTGCGCGGCGCAGGCGTCCAGGCAGGCCTGGATGATGCCGACCGACCCGGCCGCCACGCTGTAGCGGCCCAGGTCGAGCGTGCCGGTGAGCACCATGCCGGAGGCGAAACCGCTGGGCCCGAGCAGTGCGCGGGAGTCCAGCCGGACGTCGGAGAAGGTGATCTCGGCGAGCATGGCGGCGCGGGTGCCGAGCATGCCCTCGATGGGCGTGACCCGCACGCCTCGGGCGCGGCGCGGCACCAGCAGCGCGATCGTCCCGGACGGGCCCTGCGCGAACACCAGGTACAGGTCCGCGCGCTGCCCGCCCGTGATCCAGGTCTTGGTGCCGTTGAGCAGCCAGCCGCCGCCGTCGGCGGGCGCCGCGGTGGTGGCCAGGGCGGCGGTGTCGCTGCCGGCTCCCGGCTCGGAGAGGCAGAACGCGCCGAGCAGCCGGCCCGCCGCCAGGCCCGGGGCCCAGCGGCGGAGCTGCTCCGGGGTGCCCCAGCGGTGCAGGGCCCAGCACACCATGGTGTGCACGGTCAGCAGGCTGCGGGTGGAGGAGCAGCCCCGGCCGATCTCCTCGTGGATCTCGCCGAGGGTCACCATGGAGGTGCCGCTGCCGCCCAGCGCGGGCGGCAGGAACGGCGCCCACAGCCCTGCCTCGCCGATCAGGGTCAGCAGGTCCTCCGGCACCGCGCCCCGGCGGTCCATCTCCTCGGCGGCCGGTACCAGATGCGCGTCGGTGAAGGCCCGGGCGGAGGCCCGGTCCGGCGCGGGCGGGGCGGGCAGGGCCGCCGGGGCGGCGGCGGGGGCGGTCAACTGGTCCGTCATCGCGGCGGCCTGCTCACGCGGTCGGGACGGCGGCGGCCGGGCGCAGCCGGTTCACCAGCTCGGTCATCGCCTTGACGGTGCGGAAGTCGTCCAGGCGCAGCTGGTCGTTGGGGATGCGGATGCCGAAGGTGTTCTCCACGAACATCACCAGCTCCATGGCGAACAGGGAGTTGATGTAGCCCAGGGAGAAGATGTCCTCGGTCTCGGTGATCTCGGCCTGCGGGAAGCGGGCGGTGATGAAGTCCAGAATCCGGGCGCTGGTGGTGTCGGACATGGCGGATGACCTCACTTGGTGTCGGTGCTGACGGAAGCGGTGGAAGCGGTGGAAGCGGCCGGGGAGGCGGGGGAGGCGTAGGTGTAGAAGCCGCGGCCGGTCTTGCGGCCGTGGAGACCGGCGTCCGTCATCTGCTTCAGCAGCGGGCACGGCCGGTACTTGCTGTCCGCGTAGTGCTCGTGGAGCACCTCGACGCTGTAGAGGATGGTGTCGACGCCGATCAGGTCGGCCGTCTCCAGCGGGCCCATCGGGTGACCGAAGCAGCCCCGGAAGACCTCGTCCACGGCCTCGGCGGTGGCCACACCCTCGTGCACCAGGAACGCGGCCTCGTTGACGGTCAGCATCAGCACCCGGTTGGAGATGAAGCCGGAGGCGTCCTTCACATCCACCCAGCGCTTCTCCATGCTGCTCAGCAGCTCCCGGGTGCGCGCCACGGTCTCCGGCGAGGTGTGCACGCCGGGGATGAGCTCCACGACCGGCTTGGCGGGGACGGGGTTCATGAAGTGCACGCCGACCACCCGCTCGGGCCGGCTGCCCACCGAGGCCAGCCGGGTGATCGGGATGGCCGAGGTGTTGGCGACGAACACCGTCTCCGGCCCGCAGACCTGGTCCAGCTCGGCGTGCACCGCCCGCTTGGTCTCCCAGTCCTCGGTGACGTTCTCGATGACGATGTCCGCCTTGGCGAGCGGGCCCAGGCCCACGGCCGTGGTGATGCGGGCGAGCACGGTGTCCGGGTCCAGGGCGGGGCCGCCCATCATCCGGCTGAGCCGGCAGTTGCGGGCGATGGCCGTCCGGGCCTGCTCCAGAATCCGTTCCTCCCGGTCGACGAGCAGCACCTCGTGACCGGCCTGGGCGAGGTTCTGGGCGACACCGATGCCCATCACCCCCGCGCCGACGACTCCGATGACCGACATGACGTTCCCCTTCCGGGCGTTTCCGAGTGCTGGTGGGCGTGTACTGAGATGCGGTGGTGCGTGTGGTGGCCGGGTGCGGCGGGATCAGGGGCGGCGCCGGCGGGCGGCTGCCGCCCGCACCCCGGAGCGGCGCAGCCGGGCCTGCTCCGCACCGTCCCGGCCGGGGGCCGCGGCCGCCGGGGCGGGCGTGCCCTCCACCAGCCGGGCCAGCGCCGACACGGTGGGGGCCTCGTGGATGACGTGCGGCGGGAGTTCCGCGTCCGGGAAGGACTTGCGCAGCGTGGAGAGCAAAGTGATGCCCAGCAGCGAGGTGCCGCCCAGCTCGAAGAAGTTGTCCAGCACGCCGACCCGTTCCAGACGCAGCGCGTCGGACCAGGCCCGCGCGACGGCCTCCTCGGCCGGGCCCTGCGGCTCCCGGTACGGGGTGACCAGGTCGGGCCGCGGGTGGCGCTCCCCGGTGTCCGGCGCGGACGGGCCCTCGGTCAGCGACGCCACGCTGAACCGGGCGGCCACGTCCGCCACCGCGGGCAGGTCCTGGGTGGAGACCACGACATGCGGCTCGCCCGCGGCCAGCGCCCGCAGCAGGGTGCGCCAGCCCTGGTCGAAGGCGATGCCGAAGCGCGCCCGGTGCTCGCGGAAGTAGGTCTGGATGTTCTCCTCGTAGCCCGACAGGCCCTCGTCCCAGGCGTTCCAGGTCCATTCGCCCCAGGCCACCGACACGGTGGTGCGGTGCCGGTCCCGGCGGCCGGGCGCCCAGGCGTCCAGGAAGGCGTTGGCCGCGCAGTAGTCGACCTGGCCGGGGCCGCCGCCGGTGACGGAGGTGATGGAGGAGAACAGCACCAGGAAGTCCAGCGCCACGCCCGCCCGCTCCAGCGCCGCGTCCAGGGCGCGGCTGCCGGCCAGCTTCGGGGCCAGCACCTGCTCGGCGTCGCCGGGCTGCTTGAACTGCATCAGCCCGGTGCCGGGCACCCCGGCCGTGTGCAGCACGCCGTGCAGCGCGCCGAACCGCTCCCGGGCCAGCTCCACGGCCCGCAGCACATCGGCCGGTTCGGCCACGTCGCCCTCGACGATCTCCACCTCGCCGCCCTGCTCCAGCACGTCCAGCACCCGCCGGACCCGGGCCCGGATCTGCTCGGACGCCTCGGCGGTCCCGTCCGCGATGGACCGCCACCGCTCGCGGGGCGGCAGCCCGCGCCGCCCGAACAGCACCAGCCGGGCGCGGCAGGCGCGGGCCAGTTGCTCGGCCATGGCCAGGCCGATGCCGCCCAGGCCGCCGGTGATCAGGTAGACGCCGCCCTCGCGCAGCACCTCGCGGGCCGTGGCGTCCGGGTCGGCGGGCGGCAGCGCCTGGTAGGCGGGCAGCCAGCGGCGCCGGCCGCGCAGCGCGACGGTGCGTCCGGGCGCCGGGCGGTGCAGTTCCGCGGCCACGGCCGCGGGGTCCGGGTCGGGGACGGTGTCGATCAGCCGGGTGGAGACGGTCGGGTACTCCATGGGGATGACCAGGGCGGGGCCGGTCAGGGTGGCCGCGTCGGGGCGGAGCTCGGCATCGTCCAGGACCCGCTGGGTGCCGCTGGCCACGATGTCCAGCGCCCAGTTCTCCAGGCCGATGTCACCCGCGCCCCGGGCCAGGGCCACCAGGGTGTGCAGGCCGAGGGCGAGCGGGTCGCCGTCCGGGGCCAGGTTCCACAGGTGGACCACCCGGTCGGGCAGGGCGCCGGCCGCCTTCAGGTCGCGCAGCAGGGCCAGCGCGTCGGCCACATTGCCGGGGCGGACGGCGGCGACGGCCGGGCCGTCCCCGGCGCCCGGGTCCGGGTCCGCCGCCGTGGCGGGCGCGCGGTAGGCGTCGCCGGGCCGGACCAGGGTCAGGCGGGCACCGGTGACGGACGCGGCCCGGGCCAGCTCCCCGGCGATCCGCTCGGCCGCACCCTCCCGGGTGAAGACCAGCCAGGAGCGGGCGGTGGCCAGGGCGGGCGCGGACCCGGCCGGGGACTGCCGCCACACCGGCACATGCAGCCAGCGCTCCTCGGGCAGCAGCGGAATCCGGTCGAACTCGGTGAGCGGATCGGAGGTGCCCTCCGGCAGTTCCGGCATGCCCGGCCCCGTAGCGGCGGCGGGCGCTGCCGTAGTGGCGGCGGACGCCGCGGAACCCCCGGGCGCGGAGCCGGCGGGAGCCGGGTCGATCCAGTAGCGCTGCCGCTGGAACGGGTACGTCGGCAGCGGAATCCGCCCGGTGCCCGCGTCCCGGTGGTGGGCCGCCCAGTCGATGTCCGCGCCCAGCAGCCACAGCCGGGCCAGGCAGTCGGCGAACACCTGGTCGTCCGGGCGCCGGTCGTTGGCCGCGGGCAGCGTGGAGGTGATCATCGGCCAGCGGGCGGGCGGACAGCCGCCGCTCCGCAGCAGCGCGCCCAGCGACTGGCCCGGCCCGATCTCCACCACGGCCAGTTCCTCGTCGGCGAGCAGCGCGCCCGCCGCCCGGTGGAACCGCACCGGCTCGCACATGTGCCGCGCCCAGTAGGCCGGGTCGGTGACAAGCGCGGCATCCGCCTCGCCGCCGGTGACATTGGACAGATAGGGGATGGCCGGCGCGTTGAGCGTGATGTGCTCCCGGATCCAGGCGGTGAGCCGCTCGGCCACCGGGGCCAGCATCCGGGAGTGGAAGGCGTGCGTGGTGCGCAGCGGACGGCACACCGTGTCGGCCGCGCGCAGCTCCTCCGCCAGCCGGTCCAGGGCGTCCGCCGGGCCCGCCACCACGGTCAGCTCCGGGCCGTTGAGCGCGGCGACGTCCACGCCGAGGCGGGCCAGCGGGAAGCGGCGGCGCAGCTCCTCCTCGGGCAGCGGCACGGCCGCCATGGCCCCCGGCTCGGCGTGGCGCGCGATCAGCGCGGCCCGGTGGGCGACCAGCGCCAGCGCGTCGTCCAGGGACAGCACCCCGGACAGGCAGGCCGCCACGTACTCCCCGAGGCTGTAACCGAGCATCACCGAGGGCCGCACGCCCCACTCCATCAGGGTGCGGGCCAGCGCGTAGTCCACCGCGAACAGCAGCGGCTGGACCACCTCGGTGCGCTCCAGCCCGGCCGCCCGCCGGTCCTGTCCGCCCCCGGGGCCGCCGGAGCCGCCGCGGCCGAGCAGGGCGGCCAGGTCGGGCCCGGCGCCGCGCGGCCCGGTCAGCAGCTCGCCCAGGCCGGCGGCCGGGCAGTCCCGCGGCAGCCGGGCCAGGCAGTCGTCCAGCGCGGCCCGGAACACCGGCTCCCGCCGGTAGAGTTCGCCGACCAGACCCGGGTACTGCTCGCCGACCCCGGCGAAGAGGAACGCCACCGGCCGGTCGTCGGCGGTCTCGATCCGCCCGGCCGGGCCCTCGTCGAGCGCGGTGACCGCGCCGGCCAGGGTCCCGGCCACCGCCACCCGCCGGTGCTCGAAGGTGCGGCGGCCCACCTGGAGGGTGAACGCCACGTCGGCGAGGCGCAGATCCGGGTTGCCGCGCAGGTGGCCGGCCAGCCGCCGCACCGACGCGTCGGCCGCGTCCGCGGTGCGCGCGGACACCGGCAGCACCTGGTGGCGGCGGACCGTCGCGGGATCGGCGGGCGGCGGGGCCGGCCGGCCGGGCGGCTGCTCCACCACCACATGGACATTGGTGCCGCCCATGCCGAGGGAGTTGAGGCCGGCGATGCGCGGCCGTCCGGTCCCGTCGCCGCCGCCCTGCCAGGGGGTCAGTTCGCCGGCGACCCGGAACGGGCCTGCGGCGAAGTCGATCTCCGGGTTGGGCTCGGTGAAGTGCAGCGTGGGCGGGATCAGCCCGTCCCGCACCACCATCGCCGTCTTGATCAGCCCGGTGGTGCCGGCCGCCCGGTCCAGGTGGCCGACGTTGGGCTTGACCGAGCCGAGCGCGCAGTACTGGGTGCGCCCGGTGGGGCCGAAAGCACGCGTCAGGGCGGCCACCTCGATGGGGTCGCCGAGGACCGTACCGGTGCCGTGCGCCTCCACATAGCCGACGTCCTCGGCAGTCACCCCGGCGTCGGCCATGGCGTCGGCGATCACGGCGGCCTGGCCGGTCACGCTGGGCGCGGTGTATCCGGCCTTCAGGGCGCCGTCGTTGTTGAGCGCCGAGCCGCGGATCACCGCCCAGATGTGGTCGCCGTCGCGCAGCGCGTCGCCCAGCTTCTTCAGCACCACCACGGCGGCGCCGTCGCCGAACATGGAACCGCGGGCCTGCGCGTCGAAGGCCCGGACATGGCCGTCGGGGGATTCCTGGCCGCCCGGGCTGTGCAGGTGGCCGACCCGGTCCGGGACGCGCACGGACACGCCGCCGGCCATCGCCATCTCGCACTCGCCGGCGCGCAGCGCGCGGACCGCGGTGTGCACGGCCACGAGGGAGGTCGAGCAGAAGGACTGCACGGCCACGCTGGGCCCGCGCAGGTCGAAAAGGTAGGAGACGGTGGTGGTCAGGGCGTCCTTGTCATTGCCCATGACCAGCTCGTAGATGCTGGCGTCCTCGTCGGAGGTGAACCGGCCGGCGATGCCGAGCAGGTAGGTGCTCAGATTGCAGCCGCCGAAGACGCCGACCCGGCCGCGGTGTTCGGGGCGGCAGTAGCCGGACTGCTCCAGGGCCTCCCAGCAGACCTCCAGGAACAGCCGCTGCTGGGGGTCGGTGAGGGCCGCCATGCGGGGGCTGAGGCCGAAGAACCCGGCGTCGAAGCCGGTGATGTCGTCCAGCACCGGGCGGGCCGCGACATAGGCGGGGTCGCGGGCGACCTCGGGTGCCACCCCGGCGGCGATCATCTCCTCGGGGGTGAAGAAGCTGATCGACTCCACGCCGTCGCACAGGTTCCGCCAGAACGCGCCCACGTCCCCGGCGCCGGGGAAGCGCCCGGCCATCCCGACGATGGCGATGTGCCGGTCCGCGTCCGGGTCCGGGTCCGGCCGTGTGTCCCGCTGCGCCGGCACGGCGGCGGGCACGGCGTCGGCGGGCACGCCGGCAGGCCCGGACGCGGTGACGGAAGCGGCGACGGCGGCGACGTCCTGGGCGTCCCGGTCGTCGGGTCCGGCCGTTCCCGGCCCTTCCCGGGGCGGGGCCGGCGGCTCGGCGGCCGGCGCGCCGGCCCCGACGACGGTCGCCAGATCCCGGACCGTCGGCTTGTCGAACAGCGTCACGGTCGGCACCGCGACCCCGAACTCGTCCTTGACCAGACCCAGCATCCGCAGGGCGAGCAGCGAGTTCCCGCTCAGGTCGAAGAAGTTGTCCCGCACCCCGACCGGCTCCACGCCGAGGACCGACGACCACAGTTCCGCCAGGCGCCGTTCGGTCGCGGTCCGCGGCGCCACATACGGCTGCGGCAGGTCCGGCCGCGGGAACCGGGGCGCCGTCGCGGCCGTCGTCCCCGCCGCGGCCGAGGGAGACGGCCCGGCCGTGGGGAGCCTGCCGTCCAGGCCGCCGGCCGCCGCGACCACGGCCGGCCGGGCCAGCTCCAGCACCCGGTCGAACGCGGCGAGCGCCTCCCGCTCGGTCATGGCGTGCGCCGCCATGGACTCGGCGAGCCGGCCGTCCACCCGCTCCAGCGTGCCCGGCCAGGTGTCCCAGGCCGCCGAGATCCAGCGGGTGCCGCCGCCGGTGCCGTCGCCGCCGCGGCCCCGGGCGTGGGCCGCCAGCGCGGCGTTGGCCGCCGCGTAGGCGCCGAGCGTCAGGCCGCCCAGCACCGCGGAGGTGGAGGAGAACAGCATGCACCAGTCGGGCCGCCGCTCCGCCGGCAGCGCGTCCAGCACCTCGGCCAGCACCCGGGCGCCGCGCACCTTGGCGCCGAAGTGCCGGGCCACGGTGGCCTCGTCCAGGTCCGCCAGGGGCCGCAGTCCGTCCTGGTCGGCGTCGGCGGCGGCGTGGATCACCCCGTCGATCCGCTCGCCGTCCAGGAACAGCTCCCGCATGGCGGCCGGGTCGGTGACATCCGCCCGCGGGGTGACGATCTCCGCGCCCAGGTCACGCAGGGCATGCAGGGCGCGCAGCCGGCCGGTCCCGGAGCCGGGGCCGCTGCGGGAGGTGAGCACGACCCGGCCGGCGCCGCGCCGGATCAGATGCCCGGCCAGGGTGCGGCCCACCACCCCCAGACCGCCGGTGATGAGGTAGGTGCCGCCGGGGCGGATGCCCGGGGCGGCCGGGCCGGTGACCTCACCGGTCACCTCGGGGGACGCCTCCGGCGCCGGGGCGTGGCCGGGCAGCAGGCGGCGGCCGGCGCGGTGGGCGACGACCACACCCTCGGCGGGGCGGGCCAGTTCCGCGGCGAGCGCGCGGGCCGCCTCGGCGGGGCCGTAGGCGGGATCGAGGTCCACACACCGGCTGTCCAGGCCGGGGTGCTCCTGGCCCGCCACCACCGGCAGGACGCCGAGGGCCGCCTGGGTCGCGGACACCGGGGAGCCGGAGCCGGAGTCGCCGGCCGCCTGGCCGCCCCGGGTCGCCACCAGTACCCGCCCCGCACCGGAGGCGAGTACGGCGGCCACGGAGCGCACCGCCGGTACGGCTTCGTCCTCGGCACGGTCCAGCCCGGACAGATCCACCACCGTGTCGGCGGTGTCCCCGGCGGTGTCCCCGGCGGGGCCGGTGCGGACGTTCTCGGCGCCGGACCGGCGCAGCAGGCGGGCCAGCTCCCCGGCCACACCGCCCCGGTCGGGGACGATCCGGTACCGGCCGCCGCCGGGGGAGGCGGCCGCGCAGGTGCCGGTGTCCGGAGCCGGGTGCCACTCCGGGACCAGCAGCCGCACCCGCTCCTGCCCCGGTTCCCGCTGCCGCTCCGGTTCCGGCGCCGTCGCGGGCTCCGGGCGCGGCACCGGGTCGATCCAGTAGCGCTTGCGCTGGAACGGGTAGCCCGGCAGCCCGACCCGGCGCGGCGTGCGCCCGGCCCGGTAGGCGGACCAGTCCAGGGCCGCCCCGGCCAGCCAGAGCCGGCCGGCCGCCTCGGCCAGCACGGCGGCGGCCGGGCGGGCGTCACCGGCCCCGGGCAGGGCGGCCACCACCGGCAACGGCCGGTCACCGGCGACGTTCTCCGTCTCCGGACCGAGATGCAGCAGCACGCTGTCGTCGTCCGGCGGCACCGGCCACGCACCGGCGCCTCCGGTTCCTTCGGCGCCGTCGGCCGGCAGCCCGGCCCAGTGGGCGGGGTCCGTGGCCTGTGCGGCGGTCAGCGGCCGGCCGGTGCGCGGGCAGGCCGCCGGCAGGGCCGGCGGGCGGAGCGTGAGGGTGCCGGCCACCCACCGGGTCAGCTCCGCCCGGCCGGCACCACCGGCGTCCGCGGAGCGCCCGGTCCGTTCGATGCGTCCGGCCAGGGCGAGGGCATCGGCCGGGGACATCACCCCGGCCAGGCAGGCCGCCGCCGCATGACCGGCCGGGCCGCGCCCGGCCACCGGCGCGGGCTCGACGCCCCAGGAGCGGACCAGCCGGCCCAGCGCCAGCGCCAGCACGAAAGCCCCGCCGAGGGGTGTATCGGCCGCCCGCTCCCCGGCCTGTTCCCGGCAGGAGTCGTACACCGCGCGGAACTCCGGGTCGGCGGCGCGCAGTTCCTGCGCCATGCCGGGGCGGTGCGCGGGCACGGTGCCGTCCAGCAGCAGCCGGACGGGCCGGCCGGTGGCGCCGTTCTCTGCGGCCAGCACGCCCTCGCCCCGGCGGAGCGCCCCGGCCGCGTCCGCGGCGGAACCGGCGACCAGCATCCGGCGGTGGGCGAACACCCGGCGGCCGGTGGCCAGGGTGTGGGCGATGTCGGTCAGCCGGTCCCCGGTGGTCTCCAGGTGCCCGGCCAGGGCCTCGGCGGCCCGGTCGGCGGCCTCGGCGGTGCGGGCCGACCAGACCAGCGGCTCGGCCCGAACGGCCGGCCGCGGCTCCGAGGACGGCTCCGCGGGCCCGGCCGGCCCGGGGGCGGCGGCCTGCGGCGGTGCTTCCTCCAGCACCACATGGGCGTTGGTGCCGCCGATGCCGAAGGCGCTCACCCCGGCCCGCCGGGGACGCTCTCCGCCGCGCCGGGGCCAGGGCTGCCGCTCGGTGACCACGGTCAGTTCGGCGCCGCCGTCGGTGAGCTGGGGGTTGGGCCGCTCCAGGTGCAGGGTGGCGGGGATCTCCTCGTGGTGCAGGGCCAGCGCGGCCTTGATCAGGCCGGTGACCCCGGCGGCCCGGTCCAGATGGCCCACATTGGTCTTGACGGAGCCGATGGACAGCGAGCGGCCGTGGAACACCCGCTGGAGCGCGGTGATCTCGGCGGCGTCGCCCAGGGCCGTGCCGGTGCCGTGCGCCTCCAGGTAGTCCACATCGCCCGGGTCCAGGCCGGCGGCGCCGAGCGCCTCCTCGATCACCGCGGCCTGCCCGTCCACCCCGGGCGCGGTGAAACCGGCCTTGCGGTCGCCGTCGTTGTTGACCGCCCAGCCGCGCAGCACCGCATACACCCGGTCGCCGTCGGCCAGCGCGTCCTCCAGGCGGCGCAGCGCCACCACGCCGACACCGCTGCCCAGCGGGGCGCCCTGCCCGGCCGCGTCGAAGGCCCGGCACCGGCCGTCCGGGGAGGCGATGCCGCCCGGCTGGTACTGGTAGCCCACCCGGTGCGGCACGGACAGCGAGACACCGCCGGCCAGTGCCACGTCGCACTGGAAGCCGGCCAGGCTGTTCGCCGCCAGGCAGACCGCCACCAGGGAGGTGGAGCAGGCGGTCTGCACGGCCAGGGCCGGGCCGGTCAGGCCGAGCAGATGAGCCGCCCGGGTGGCCAGGGTGTCCTTCTCGTTGCCCAGCACCACACCCATGTCCAGCGGCACGCCGGCCGGGGTGAGATTGCTGGTCAGATAGGAGCTCCAGGCGCAGCCGGCGAACACGCCGACCGAGCCGTCCAGCCGGGCCGGGTCGCAGGCCGCGTCCTCCAGGGCATGCCAGCAGTGCTCCAGGAACAGCCGGTGCTGCGGGTCCAGGATCTGAGCCTCGCGCGGGTTCATGCCGAAGAACTCGGCGTCGAACAGCTCGATGCCGTCCAGCACCGCGCCGGCCTTCACATAGGTCGGGTCGGCGAGCCGCTCCTCGGGCACGCCCGCGGCGCGCAGCTCCTCGTCCGTGAAGGTGGTGATGCCCGTGCGGCCGGCCCGTACGGTCCGCCACAGGGCGCCGACGTCACCGGCGCCGGGGAAGCGGCCCGCCATGCCGACCAGGGCGATGTCGGTGGGGGAGTGCTCGGTCAGGTCGGTCACGGTCGTCCTCACTTCTGGGAGCCGGAGATCCGGGCGCGGCGCCGCTGGCCGCGGGCCGCGCCGCCGGTGGGCCGGGGTCCGGCCGCCGGGGCGGGCGTGCCGTCCGGCCCGCCGGCGGCGCCGGCGGGGGCGGACGGGCCGGACGAGGGGGACAGGGCGGCGGCGAGCGCGGCCACGGTGGGGTGGGCGAACAGCAGCGCGGGGGCGATCTGCCGCCCCAGCCGCCGTTCCAGGGCGGCCATCATCGCCATGCCGACCAGGGAGTTGCCGCCCAGGTCGAAGAACGGGTCCTGGCCGCCGACCCGGTCGATGCCCAGGTACTCGCCCCACACCTCGGCGACCGTGGTCTCCAGGCCGGGGCGCGGCGGCACATACTCGGTGCGCAGCGGCGGCCGGGGGAACCTGGCCCTGCCGGTGCGGTCACCCCCACCCCCACCGCCGCCGGCCTCGCCGGCCCCGTCGGTTCCGTCGGCGGTGGCCGCGGCGTTGCCTGGGGCGGCGCTCTCCATCAGCCGGTCCAGGGAGTTGAGCCGGGTGATGTCGCGGACGGCGTGTTCCAGCGGCGGGCGCAGCGCCACCACCGTGCCGCCGGCCGAGGCGGTGATCCGGTCCAGCAGGGCGCAGCCGGCCTCGTCGGAGAACCCGTGGCGCTTGCGGTAGGCGATCCGGTCGGCGCCCGTGGTGTCGTCCGCCCAGGCGTCGTGGAGCCAGTGGCCCCAGGCCACGGTGACGACCTGGGTGCGGTCGGCGGCGTGCGCCAGGGCCTGCCCGTAGGCGTCCAGCACGCTGTTGGCGGCGCAGTAGTCGGCCTCGCCGATGCCGCCGACCACGGTGGCGATGGAGGAGTACAGCACCAGCAGCCTCGGCCGTTCGGCGGCCGGGGTGGCCGGGCCGACCAGCTCCGCCAGCGGGCCCATGGCCAGCACCTTGGGCGCCAGCACGCGGTGTGCCTCGGCCGGATCGCGTCGCTGGGCCAGGCCGCCGCCGGGAGCGCCGGCGGCGTGCACCACCATGTCGAGGGTGCCGAACCGGGCCCGGGCCTCGGCCAGGGCGCGGCGGAACTCCTCCGGCTCGCCCACGTCCGCGGAGATCAGCAGGACCTCGGCGCCGGCGGCGGTGAGTTCCGCGGTGTCGGCCCGGCCGGTACGGCTGACCAGGGCCAGCCGCCGCACCCCGCGGCGGGCCAGGTGACGGGCGAGGATCATGCCCAGGCCCCGGGTGCCGCCGGTGATCAGACAGGTCCGCGCGGGCGGTGCGGCATCGGCGGCATCGGGCAGCGGGAGCTCGGTGTGGGCCAGGAGCCAGCGGCGGCCGTCCCGCCGTCCCGCCAGGGCCGGCGCCGCCGCCGGGCCGCCGCCGGGCTCCCGGAAGCCGTGCCGCAGTTCGTGCAGCAGGTGCCCGGCAGCCCCGGGGTGGCCGGGCTGCACGTCCACACCACGCCAGGACAGCGCGGGGTATTCGGCGCACACCCCGCGCGCCAGGCCGTGCACCAGGGCGCGGTCGGGTGCGGTGGCGTCCCCGCCGGTGATCTCGGCGGCGCCCGCGCTGACCGTCAGCAGCCTGGCCGGGCGCCCGGCCAGGGCCTGGAGGGTGAGCAGCAGGCTGTCGAAGCCGTGGCGGATCGCGGTGCGCAGCTCGTCGTCGGCGGGGAAGAGGGTGCCGGCCGGTTCCCGCAGGCTCCACAGGTGGGCCACATGCAGCGGGCCGCCGCCCCCGCCGTCGTCGCCGTCCCCGTTGCCGATTGCGGCGAACACCTCCTGGTGGTGACGGGGGTCGGCCGGGTCGATCACCAGGCGTCGGCCCTCGCGGCGCGGTACGGGGCCGCCGCCCGGGAGCACCTCCAGCACCCGGAGCCCGGTGCCGGCGGCGGTGGCCGCGTCGGCCAGCCGGGTGCCGAGCCCGCCGTCGCTGAAGACCACCAGGGTGCCGGACAGTCCGGGCGCCGCGGCGCCGTCCGGGAGCGGGGCGAGGTCCGGGCGCCAGACCGGTGCGTAGCAGCGGCCGGGCTCGTCGCCCTCTCCCTTGTCCTCCGCCTTCTCCTCCGCCGTCTGCTTCTCCGTTTGCGCGTCCGGCGCGGCCTGCCGGCCGTCCGGACCGGACGGCTCGGGCCAGTAGCGGGTGCGGCGGAAGGGGTAGGGCGGCAGCGAGACCAGCCGCCCGGTGCTGCGCCGCAGGGCCGCCCAGTCCAGTTCGGTTCCCAGCTCCCACAGCCGGGCGCAGGTCTCCAGCAGCGCGGCGCTCTCGTCGGTGTCCTCGGTCACCGCCCACTGTGCGGGCAGGGTGCCCAGCACCGCCGGGCGCGCGTCGCCCACGTTCTGCCGCACCAGCCCGCCCAGCGTCTGGCCCGGGCCCAGTTCGACATAGGCCGTCACGCCCTGCTCGGCACAGTGCCGCACGCAGTCGGCGAACCGCACCGGGCGGCACAGGTGGCCGGCCCAGTAGCCGGGGTCGGTGGCCTCGGCGTCCGTCAGCACCCGGCCGGTGGCGTTGGAGACCACCGGGATGCGGGGCGCCCGGCGCGGCACCGAGGCGACCAGGCCGGCCAGCCGGTCCCGGGCCGGACGCAGCAGCGAGGAGTGGAAGGGGTGGGCGGCGCGCAGCGCGCGGGCCGCGATGCCGGCCTCGGCCAGCCGCCCGGCCGCCGCTTCCACGGCGTCGGGCGGACCGCTGAGCACCGTCATGTGCGGGCCGTTGAGCGCGGCCACGTCCACCGACGGGCCGAGGTCCAGGCCGGCGAAGTCCTCGGGGGCGGCGGCCACGGCCAGCATCCGGCCGGGCGGGGCGGCCTCGATCAGCCGGGCCCGTTCGGTCACCAGCCACAGGGCGTCCGGCAGGGTGAACACCCCGGCCAGGCAGGCCGCGGCATACTCGCCGAGGCTGTAGCCGGCGAGCAGCGCGGGCTGCACGCCGCGCCGCATCAGCAGCCGGGCCAGCGCGTATTCGAGGGTGAACAGGAACGGGTGGGCGGTCTCGGCGTGGTCGAAGAGGTCGTCCGGCGAGGCGGTGAGCAGGGTGCCGCCGCCCGGGCCGGCGGCGTCCCGCGGCGCGGCGAAGAACACCGGGCGCAGATCGACGCCGCACCGCTCGGCGGCTGCCGCCAGGCACTCGTCCACGGCCTCGGCGAACGCCGGCTCCTCCCGGTACAGGCCCTGGCCCACGCCCCGGTACTGGTCGCCGACACCGGGCAGCAGGAACGCGGTGCGCGGGCCGGACGTGCGCCCGGTGGCGCGGACGGCCTCCCCGGTGGCCGCCGCCGCGAGGCGTTGTGCCGCCTGTTCCCGGCCGGTGGCGACGACCGCCCGCCGCACCGCGCCCGCACCGCGCCCGCTCTGCAGGGTGTGCGCCACGTCGGCGAGCCGGGGGCCGGGGCCGTCGAGGCGCCGGGACAGGCGTTCCAGCATCGCGCGCAGCTCGGCCTCGCCGGCGGCGGAGACGGGCAGCAGCTCGGCGGCGGGCGCCGTACCGGCCCCCTCGGGCTCCGCGGGCGGCGGGGCGGTCTCCAGCACCACATGGGCGTTGGTGCCGGACCAGCCGAAGGAGCTGACCCCGGCGACCACCGCGCCCCCGTCGTGCCCGTCGTCCGTGCCAAGGGCGCCGTCGGCGCGGTGCCCGGCGAGCGGTCCGCCCTCGGCGGCGGGCCGCACCGCCGGACCGGCCGCGTGCACCACGTCCGCCGGTTCGGTCATGTGGAGATTGGGCGGCACCCGGCCGTGCTCCAGGACCAGCACCGTCTTGATCAGCCCCGCGATACCGGCCGCGGTGTGGGTGTGGCCGACGTTGGTCTTCACCGCGCCCACCCGCAGCGGCGGCCCGGCGGCCGGACGGCTGCCGCCGAACACCTCATGCAGGGCGCCGAGTTCGATCTCGTCGCCGAGTGCCGTGCCCGAGCCGTGCGCCTCCAGGTAGGCCACCTCGCCCGGCGCCACCCGGGCGGCGGCCAGCGCCCGGCGGATCACGTCGACCTGGGCGTCGCGGTTCGGCGCGGTCAGGCCGTTGCTGCGGCCGTCCTGGTTGACCGCCGAGCCCCGGATCACCGCGCGGACGCGGCGGCCCTCGCGCAGCGCGTCGGACAGCCGGGCCAGCATCACCAGGCCGCCGCCCTCGCCCATCAGATAGCCGTCCGCTCCGGTGTCGAAGGTGTGGCAGCGGTCGGTGGGCGAGAGCAGCGCGTTGGCACTGCTGTACGCGTGCAGGAACGGGTGCAGGGCCAGGTAGACGCCGCCGGCCAGGGCCTGGTCGCACTCGCCCGCGCGCAGCGCCCGCACCGCCTGATGCACCGCGACCAGCGCCGAGGAGCACGCGGTGTCCAGCGAGAAGGCCGGCCCGCGCAGATCGAAGTGGTAGGCGATGCGCCCGGCCACCACGCTGGCCAGCCCGCCCTGGCCCAGGTACGGGTCGGCCCACACCCCGCGGCCCTCGATCTCGGTCTCCAGCTGCCCGTACTGGAAGGAGTCGGAGAAGCCGAGCAGCACGCCGGTACGGCTGCCGGCCAGGCCGGGCGGCGGGGTCCCGGCGTCCTCCATGGCCTCCCAGGCCAGCTCCATCAGCAGCCGCTGCTGCGGGTCCATGCGCAGCGCCTCCTGCGGCGGGAAGCCGAAGAACTCCGCGTCGAAACCGGCCACATCGGGCAGGAAGGCGCCCTGCCGGGGCCGGCCGGCGCCGGGCGGGGCCTGGGCGCGGAAGCGGCTGACGGGCACCTCGCCGACGGGGGCGGCGCGGCCCTCGCGCAGCAGGTCCCAGAAGGCGTCCACGTCCTCGGCGCCGGGGAACCGGCAGGACATGCCGATCACTGCGATGGGCTCGTGGTCGCGGGCGTCTGCCTCGGCCAGGCGCCGGCGCGCGTCCGTCAGATCGACGGTCACCCGCCTGAGATAGTCGCGGAGCTTGTCCTCGGCCGCCATTGGTGAACCCCCATCAGAGCTGTGGCTGGTCGCTGGTCGCGGGTCGGTGGGCTGGGTGCGTGGCTGGTGGTGCGCGGAGCGGGCGGATCAGAGCTGGGTGTCGATGAAGGCGAAGAGTTCGTCGTCGCTGCCCAGGCCCTCCGGCCCGGCCCCGGGCACCCGGCCGGGCATCGGCGCCGGGCCTCCGGTGCCGGGGCCTGTGCCGGTCGCGGTCGCGGGTCCGGTCCGGGCCGCCGGTACGCCGAGCCGGTCCAGGGCCTCGGTGAGCAGCGCCGCCGCGGCGGCCGGTTCCAGGTCGGGCAGCACCCTCTCCAGCGCGGTGCGCAGCCGCCGCTCCGGACTGGGCACCAGGTCCCGGGCCAGGCGGGCGGAGAGCGCGGCCACGGTGGGGTGGTTGAACACCAGGGCGGCGGGCAGCCGCAGGCCGGTCTCGGCGCTGATCCGGTTGCGCATCTCCACCGAGGTCAGCGAGTCCAGGCCCATTTCGCGGAACGGCTTGTCCGGGTCGACGGCGTCGGCCGAGCGGTGGCCCAGGGCGAGCGCCACCTGGCCGCGGACGAACGCGGACACCGCGTCGGCGTCCGGGAACCGGCGGCCGGCGTCCGGTGCGGTTCCCCCCGCTCCGTCCGCTCCGTCCGCTCCCGCCGGGCCGTGCGGGCCCTGCGGGGCGGGGCGGCGGGCCGCGGCCGGGACCAGGGAGCGCAGCACCGCCGGGGGGCCGCCGGGGCGGGCGCGCAGCGCCGCGGTGTCCCAGCGGGCGGCCACCACCCGGGCGTCCGCCTGCGGGCTCAGCGCCGCGTCCAGCAGCTGAAGGCCCTGGCGTTCGTTCATCGCCGCCAGCCCGGCCAGCCGGGTGCGGTCGGCGTCCGTCATGGCCCCGGTCATGCCGGTGCGCACCGACCACAGGCCCCAGGCCACCGAGACCGCGGGCAGGCCCAGGGCGCGGCGGTGGTCCGCCAGCCCGTCCAGATAGCCGTTGGCCGCCGCGTAGTTGGCCTGCCCGGCGTTGCCCAGCACCCCGGCGACCGAGGAGAACAGGACGAAGGCGGTCAGCGGCTGGTCCAGGGTGAGTTCGTGCAGCAGCCGGGCGGCGTCGGCCTTGGGGGCCAGCACCGCGTCCAGCCGCTCCGGGGTCAGCCCGGCCAGCGTGGCGTCGGACAGCACCCCGGCCGCGTGCACCACGGCCGTCAGGCGCTCCCCGGCCAGCAGTGCGGCCAGTTGTGCGCGGTCGGCGAGGTCGCAGGCGGCGATGCGCACCGAGGCGCCCAGCCCGGTGAGCCGCTCGGCCAGCGCTTCCGCGCCGGGGGCCTCGGGGCCGCGCCGGGAGACCAGCAGCAGGTCCCGGGCGCCGTGCCGTTCCACCAGCCGGGCGGCGGTCAGCGCGCCCAGACCCCCGGTGCCGCCGGTGACCAGCACGGTGCCGTCGCCCAGCCCGGCCGGCGGGGGGCCGTCGGCGATGTGGCGCACCACCCGGGGCACCAGCACCCGGCCGCCGTCCGCCACCGCGAACTGCGGCTCCGCCACGGCCGCCACCAGGGCGCCGTCCTCGGGTGTGGCGTGGGCCAGGGCGAACCGGCCGGGGTGCTCGGTGACGGCGGAGCGGACCAGGCCCCACACCGCGGCCCCGGCCGGGGTGCCGGGGTCGGCCAGGAACACCAGCCGGGAGCCGGCGTACCGGTCCTCGGCCACCCAGCGCTGGGCCAGCGCCAGCGCCCGGCGCAGCATCTCGTGCGGGACCCGCGGCGCGGGGCGGAGCCCGGAGGCGTCGCCGTCCCGGCGGCCGTCGCCGTCGCCGTCCGGGCAGCGCACCAGCACCACGGGCGGCACCTCGGCGGGCAGTTCGGCGCCGAGGCCGATGACCGTCCAGCCGGGCTCGGCGGTGCCGGACGACGGGGCGGACTCCACCCACTCCACCCGGTGGAGCTCGGTGCCGGGCGCGGCCGAGGCGGGACGGAGGATCACCTCGCCGATCTCGCCGGCCGGGGCACCGGAGGAGTCCCAGAAGGTGAGGGAGGAGCCGGAGATCCGCACCCGCAGCGTCCCGGACGTCCGCCCGGTGAACCACAGGCCGGAGAGCACGAACGGCAGGTGCAGCCCGTCCGCGTCCAGCACCAGCGGATGCAGGGCGGCGTCCAGCAACGCCGGGTGCACGGTGAACCCGTCGTCCCCGTGCCCGTGCCCGTCCCGGCCGGTGCCGTCGGGCAGGCGCACCTCGGCCCACACCCCGGTGCCGTCCCGCCAGGCCGCGGTGAGCCCGCGGAAGGCCGGGCCGTAGGCGTAGCCGGTACCGGCGAGCCGCCGGTAGGCGTCGGAGAGGTCGAGCGGCTCGGCGCCGGCCGGGGGCCACTGGGCGAGCCGGGCGGGCGCCGCCGGGCGCCCGGCGGCCAGGGCGCCGGAGGCGTGCCGGGTCCACGGCGTCCCGGCGTCCGGCCGGGCGTGGACGGTGACTTCGGTGCCGCGGACCGCGACCTGGATCTCGGCCGAGCCGCCCTCGGGCAGCACCAGCGGGGCATGCAGGGTCAGCGACTCGACACCGGCCGCGCCCGCCTCGGCGGCGGCCCGCAGGGCGAGTTCGGCGAACGCGGTGCCCGGCAGCAGTACGGTGTCCCGCACCGCGTGGTCGGCCAGCCACGGCATGGTGTTGCGGGAGACCCGACCGGTCAGCAGCAGCCCGCCGCCCCGCGCGCCGTCCTCGCCGTCCTCGCCGTCCCCGGCGGCGGCGAGCGGGACCACGGAGCGCAGCACGGGATGGCCGCCGTTCCCGTCCGGGGACAGCCAGAACCGGCGGCCCAGGAACGGGTGGGTGGGCAGCTCGAGCGTGCGGCGCACCGGGCCCAGCACCGCCGGCCAGTCCACGGCCGCGCCCCGCACCCAGGCCCCGGCCAGCGCGGTGAGGAACTGCCGCGGGCCGCCCTCGCCGCGCCGCAGCGTGCCGGTGGCGGAACCGGTGATCCCGGCGTCGGCGAGGATCTCGCGGACCGCCCCGGCCAGGATCGGATGCGGGCTGACCTCGATGAACAGCGGGTGGCTGCGGTCGCGGAAGGCGCGCACCGCGGTGTCGAAGAGCACCGGCTCGGCCAGATTGCGGTACCAGTAGCCGGCGTCCAGTGCGGAGCCGGGCAGGAAGTCCCCGGCGCAGGAGGAGGAGAAGGCGGTGGCCGTGTCGGCGGGGGACAGGCTGCCGATCGCGTCCAGCAGCTCCCCGCGCACCGCCGCCACATGCGGGGTGTGCGCGGCATAGGCGACCGGGGTGCGCCGCACCTGTACGCCGTCCGCGGCGCAGGCCGCCGCGAACTCCTCGATGGCGGCCAGTTCCCCGGCCAGCACGGTGCCGACCGGGCCGTTGTCGACGGCCACCCACAGCCGCCCGGCCCAGGGCGCCAGGCGCCCGCGCACCTCCGCCTCCGGCAGGCCGACCGCCAGCACGCCCCCGGTGCCGTCCAGACCGCCCACCACCCGGCTGCGCACCGCGATCACCCGGGCCGCCTCCTCCAGGGACAGCGCGCCGGTGACGGCCGCGGCGGCGATCTCGCCCTGCGAGTGGCCGACGACGGCGGCGGGTTCCACGCCCGCCGCGCGCCACAGCCGGGCGAGCGAGACCATCACGGCGAACAGCGCCGGCTGCACCACCTCGGTGCCGTCGTCCAGGGAGGGCGCCCCCTCGGCGCCGGTGAGCACGTCCTGCACCGACCAGCCGGTCCAGGGCCGCAGGGCGTCCGCGCAGCGTTCCAGCTCGGCGGCGAACCGCTGGTCGGAGGCGAGGAGTCCGGCGGCCATGCCGGCCCACTGGGCGCCCTGGCCGGGGAACACGAACACCGGGTGCACCTCGCGGGCGGCCGTCCCGGTGACCAGGCCGGGGTGCGGTTCGCCGGCGGCCAGCGCGGCCAGCGCCGCGCACAGCTCCTCCCGGCCGCCGGCCACCACCACGGCGCGGTGCGGCAGGGCGGCCCGGCGGGTGAGGTTGCGGCCGGCCTCGGCGAGGTCCGGCCCGGGGACGGTGGCGGCGAAGGCGCGCAGCCGGTCCGCCTGGGCGCGCAGCGCCTCGGCGGAGCGGGCGGAGACCGCCCACACCAGCGGGGCGTCGCTCCGGGCGGCGGCCGGGAACGCGGCCCCGGGAGCGGGCGGCGCGGCGTCCTGCCCGGCGGCGGGCGGGGCGGCCTCCAGCACCAGGTGGGTGTTGGTGCCGCTGATGCCGAAGCTGGAGACGGCGGCCCGCGCCGGGCGGCCGTCCCGCCCCGTCCAGGGCCGTTCCTCGGTGAGCACCCGGACCCGCCCCTCCGCCCAGTCGACCCGGCTGGTGGGCCGCTCCGCGTGCAGGGTGCGGGGCAGCGTGCCGTGCCGCATCGCCTGCACCATCTTGATCACACCGCCGACGCCGGCCGCCGCCTGGGTGTGGCCGAGGTTGGACTTCAGGGAGCCGACCCACACGGTGTCGTCCCGGTCCCGGCCGTAGGTGCCGAGCAGGGCGTCGGCCTCGATGGGGTCGCCCAGCGCGGTGCCGGTTCCGTGCGCCTCGACGGCGTCGACATCCTGCGGGGCCAGTCCCGCGTCGGCCAGGGCCTGCCGGATGACCTGCTGCTGCGCCTGGCCGCTGGGCGCGCTCAGGCCGTTGCTCGCGCCGTCGGAGTTCACGGCCGCGCCGCGGATCACGGCCAGCACCGGGTGGCCGTTGCGCCGGGCGTCGGACAGCCGTTCCAGCAGCAGCACGCCCGCGCCCTCGGAGAACACGGTGCCGTCGGCCGCGTCGGAGAACGCCTTGACGCGGCCGTCCGGGGCCAGCCCGTTCTGGCGGCTGAACTCGACCAGGATGCCGGGGTTGCTCATCACGGTCACGCCGCCGGCCAGGGCGAGGCCGCAGTCCCCGCGCCGCAGGGCGCGCACCGCGAGCTCGATCGCGACCAGGGAGGAGGAGCAGGCGGTGTCCACGGTCAGGGCCGGGCCGTTGAGGCCGAGGGTGTAGGCGATGCGCCCGGAGGCCACCCCCAGTCCGGTGCCGGTGAGCAGATGGCCGTCCACCGCGCTGCTCGGCTCGTGCAGCCGGGTGCCGTAGTCGGAGGCCATGGCGCCGACGAAGACGCCGGTGGGGGAGCCGGCCAGGCAGCCGGGGTCGATTCCGGCCCGCTCCACGGCCTCCCAGGAGATCTCCAGCATCAGCCGCTGCTGCGGGTCCATGGCCAGGGCCTCGCGCGGGCCGATGCCGAAGAACTCCGCGTCGAAGAGGTCGGCGTCGTGCAGGAAGCCGCCGCGGCGGGTGGCGCAGGCGCCGCCGAACAGGGCGTCCAGATCCCAGCCGCGGTTGACCGGCAGGCCGGACATCACATCCCGGCCCTCCGCCACGACCCGCCACAGCTCCTCCGGGGTCCGGACGCCGCCCGGGTAGCGGCAGGCCATGGCCACCACCGCGACCGGCTCGCGCGCGGTGTCCCCCGCCGCGGCGAACGCCGCGCCGGGCGCCGCGGCTTCGGGAGCGGCGGCTTCGGGTGCGGCGGCGGGCCGCGGGGCGTCGTGCGCGGTGAGACGCTCGTGCAGCAGGCGGGCGACGCGGTCGGGGGTGGGGAAGTCGTACAGCAGACCGGTCGGCAGCCGCAGTCCGGTGAGCGCGCTCAGCCGGTTGCGCAGCTCCACCGCGCTGACCGAGTCGCAGCCCAGTTCCTTGAAGGTGCGGGCGGGATCGACGGCCTCGGCGTCCCGGTGGCCCAGGACGGACGCGGCGGCGCCGCGCACCAGTGCGCGCAGCTCCTCCCGGGTGGCACCGGCCGCGGCGGCGGGCGCGGCAGCGGCAGCCCCGGTTGCCCGCTCCGGGGACTCGCCCACCCAGTGCCGTTCCCGCTGGAACGGGTACGTCGGCAGGTCGACCAGCCGGGCCCCCGGTATCTCCCAGTCCACCGGAACCCCGCCGGTCCAGGCCTCGGCGAGGCTGCGCTCCAGCCGCGCCGGGCCGCCCTCCCCGCGGCGCAGCGTGCCGACCGCCACGGCCTCCCGGCCGGCCGCCTCCGCGGTCTCCTCGACCGCGCCGGCCAGCACCGGGTGCGGGCTGCACTCCACGAACCGGGCGTGCCCCAGCTCCAGGGCCCGCCGGGTGGCGTCGGCGAACCGGACCGGGTGGCGCAGGCTGCGGAACCAGTAGTCGGCGTCCAGCCCGGCGGTGTCCATGGGTTCGCCGGTCAGCGTGGAGAGGAACAGCACCGGCACGGACACCGGCCGGACCGGTGCCAGCAGTGCGCGGATCTCCTCGCGCAGCGCGTCCACCGCCGGGGAGTGGGAGGCGTAGTCCACCGGCAGGATCTTGGTCCGGCAGCCGTCCGCGGCGAGCCGTTCGCGCAGCGCCAGCAGCCCGGCGCGGGCTCCGGAGACCACCACCGAGCCCGGTCCGTTGACGGCCGCCAGCGACACCCCGCCGAACGCGCCGCCGTCCTCGCCGAGCAGCCCGGCGACCGTCCCGGCCGGGGCGGCCACCGACATCATGCCGCCGCCGGAGACCCCGCGCAGCGCGCGGCTGCGCAGCGCCACCACCCGGGCCGCGTCGCCGATGTCCAGCGCGCCCGCCACGGTGGCCGCGGCGATCTCGCCCTGCGAGTGGCCGATCACCGCGGCCGGCTCCAGCCCGTGCGACCGCCACACCTCGGCCAGCGACACCATCACCGCCCACAGCGCGGGCTGTACCACGTCCACCCGGTCCAGGTCCGGCGCGCCCGGCTCCTGCCGCAGCACCGGCAGCAGCGGGTAGTCGGTGAACGGCCGCAGCGCCTCGGCGCACTCGGCCAGCCGCCGGGCGAAGACCGGGGAGGAACCGAGGAGTTCGCGGGCCATGCCGGGCCACTGGGAGCCCTGCCCGGGGAAGACCAGCACATCCTTGCCGGCCACCGCACGGCCGGTGACGGCGGCACCGTCCGCCCGGCCGGCGGCCAGCGCGGCCAGCGCCGTCCGGCGGCCGGCGGCCGGCACCACGGCCCGGTGTTCCAGCCGGGCCCGGGTGCGCAGCAGCGACAGCGCCACGTCCGCGGGCCGCTCCCGCGGCCGGTCCGCCAGGTGCCGGGCCAGGGCGGCGGCCTGGGCGCGCAGCGCGGGGGCGGAGCGGGCGGACAGCACCAGCGGGGCCTTTGCCGGTGCCTCCTCGCCCGTCCCGGTCCCGGCCCGGCCGGCCGTCCCGGCGGGCCCGGACGTCCGCGCGGGCCGGGGCGGTCCGGCCAGGACCAGATGGCAGTTGGTGCCGCCCACGCCGAACGAGCTGACCCCCGCGACCAGCCGGGCCTCCGGCTCCGGCCACTCCCGGGCGGCGGTCACCACCTCCAGGTTCAGCTCGCCCAGCGGGATGTCCGGGCCGGGGGAGACGAAGTGCAGGCTGGGCGGCAGGGTGCGGTGACGGATGCTCAGCACGGCCTTGAGCAGGCCCGCCACACCGGCGGCGCCCTCCAGATGGCCGATGTTGGTCTTCACCGAGCCCACCAGCAGCGGACGCCCGGCGCCCGGCCGCCGGCGGCCCAGCGCCGCGCCCAGCGCCGCCGCCTCCACCGGGTCGCCGGCCCGGGTGCCGGTGCCGTGCAGCTCCACGTACTGCACCTCGGCCGGGGAGACGCCGGCGCGGCGGCAGGCCAGCCGGATGACCTCCTCCTGCGCCCGGCGGCGCGGGACGGTGAGGCCCGCCCCGCCGCCGTCGTTGTTGACCGCGCCGCCCAGCAGCACGCTGTGCACGGCGTCGCCGTCGGCCAGCGCGGCGGACAGCGGCTTGAGCACCAGCAGTGCTCCGCCCTCGCCGCGCACATAGCCGTTGGCGCGGCTGTCGAAGGTGTGGCAGCGGCCGTCCGGGGAGAGCGCCCCGAACGCCCCGATCACCTCGCTCGCCGCGCCCAGCAGATTGAGGTTGACACCGCCCGCCAGCGCCAGCGGCAGCTCCCCGCGGCGCACCGCCTCCGCCGCCTGGTGCACCGCCACCAGGGAGGAGGACTGCCCGGTGTCCACGGTCATGCTCGGCCCGGTCAGCCCCAGCAGATAGGAGACGCGGTTGGCGATCAGGCTGCGCTGGGTGCCGGTGAAGGTGTGCGGGCCGGGCGGCCCGGGCAGGTGGGCGTAGTCGCCGCCGATGGCGCCGACGAACACCCCCGCCGCCGCCCCGCGCAGCGCGGTGGGCGCGATCCGGGCGTGTTCCAGGGCCTCCCAGGCCAGTTCCAGGGCCAGCCGCTGCTGCGGGTCCATGGCGGCGGCCTCGTGCGGCGAGATGCCGAAGAAGGCGGCGTCGAAGCGGTCCACCTGGGAGAGGAAGCCGCCCCGCCGGCGGGCGCCGGGGGGAAGATCCGGCCAGCGGTCCGCGGGCGCGTCGGTGACCGCGTCCGCGCCCTGGCGCAGCAGCCGCCAGAAGGCGTCCGGGCCGTCCGCCCCGGGAAGCCGGCACGCCATGCCGACGACGGCCACCGGCTCGGGCTCACCGGCAGCGCATTCCGCATCCGTGGAAAACATGTATTCACCCCGCCGTTGCAGCGCATTTCGGATATCGGGCCGGGCGGAGAGGAGTCTCCGCACGGAAGGGAAACGGAAAACGGACCGCTCTGTGCTGATCGCTCCGGCTCGGCCGTCGGATCATGCCGTAATGGTGTGGTGATCGCCGTGACGGCATGGTCTGCGGTACCGCCGCGGACGGCTGACGATGACCGATCCTGCGGCTCCGGCGAGCGGACCGTCAAGGCGCTTCCGGGCGAATAGCGGTGGCAGCAAAACCTCGGCAGAAAGCTGCCAGCGGCCCTGGGCCCGCACCGCCGTACCCGGCGGGCGGGGCAGCGGCCGGCCCTGCCCGGAAACCGGCGGCAGGCCCCCGGAACCCGGGCCCACCTGGCCCTTTTCCGTCCCCTCCCGAGCACCGCCGGTTGCCGCAGGGCACCGGAACGGCCCTCCGCGGGGGCGCCGGGTGGGGGTGCCGCCCGGGTCCGGCCCCGGGGCCGCGGAGAATATGGGGGCACCCTACCCATGCCGGTCCCGGCGCCGCCGGGGCACAGTTCCGATACCAGCGTGGTGACCACCGCCTTGTTTACCGGAACAGGCGGCTTGGAACAATCAGGCCCGGAGCAATCCGGCATGGACAACAAGGGGAGCGATGTCCGAGACCGTGTCCACGGCGGCGTCCGGGGCAATAGCGGAAGAGCTGCCGGAAAGCAGACCCGGCGGGCCGGAATTGTTCCGGCGGACCGGCGGAGTGCTGTGCGTCGGCGGAATTCCGGCGGACCGGCTGGCGGCCCGGGTGGGCTCCACGCCGTTCTTCGCCTACGACCGCGCGCTGATCACCCGGCGGGTGGCCGAGGTACGGGCCGCACTGCCGGACGGCATCCGGCTCAGCTACGCCGTCAAGGCCAACCCCATGGTCGCGCTGCTGCACCACATGAGCGGGCTGGTGGACGGCTTCGACATCGCCTCCGGCGGCGAGCTGGCCAAGGTGCTCGACACCACCATGCCCGCGCAGCGGATCAGCTTCGCCGGGCCGGGCAAGACCACCGAGGAACTGGACCGGGCGGTGGCCGCCGGGGTCACCGTGGAGGTGGAGTCGGCGGGCGAGCTGGCCCGGCTGGGCCGGGTCTCCGACCGGCTCGGCATCCCGGCCCGGGTGGCGCTGCGCGTCAACCCGGACTTCGCGGTACGGGGTTCGGGCATGCGGCTGAGCGGCGGCCCCCAGCAGTTCGGTGTGGACGCCGAGCAGGCCCCCGCGGTGCTGGACGCCATCGCCGCCTCCGGCGCCGAGTTCCAGGGCTTCCATGTCTTCGCCGGCTCGCAGAACCTCTCGGCCGAGCACCTGTGGGAGGCCCAGCGCCGGACCGTGGAACTGGTGCTGGATCTGGCGGAGAAGGCCCCGGCCCCGGTGCGCTGCGTCAACCTGGGCGGCGGCTTCGGCATCCCCTACACCCCCCGGGACACCCCGCTGGACCTGGCCGCGGTCGGCGACCGGCTGGCCGTGCTGCTGCACGAGCGGCTGCGGCCCCGGCTGCCCAAGGCCCGGGTGGTGATCGAGCTCGGCCGCTATCTGGTGGGCGAGGCCGGCGTCTACCTGACCCGGGTGGTGGACCGCAAGCAGTCCCGCGGCACCACCTTCCTGGTGGTGGACGGCGGTCTGCACCACCAGCTGGCCGCCTCCGGCAACTTCGGCCAGGCCATCCGGCGCAACTACCCGATCGCGGTGGCCGCGCGGGCCGGCGGCGGAGACCCGGAGACGGTCAGCGTGGTGGGCTGCCTGTGCACCCCGCTGGACCTGCTCGGCGACCGGGTGGTGCTGCCCCGCGCGGAGCCCGGGGACCTGATCGCCGTCTTCCAGGCCGGGGCCTACGGACTGACCGCCAGCCCCACCGCGTTCCTCGGCCACCCGGCCCCCGCCGAAGTGCTGGTCTGACCACGCCGCACCGCGGGGGACCGCCGGGACCGTACCGCCGCGGGGCACCGCCCCGCGCACCACCGCATCTAGCAGGTGACCAACCACCGCCGGACCACACCGGACCGGCCGGCCGCACGGCCGGCACCCCGAGGGGGAACCCATGCACACTCTCGAACGGACACGTGAACGGACGGACGACGGACACCGGGGGACCGCGGACGGTCGGTACCGGCCCGGCGGAGGCGGCCTCGCGGGACCACGGTTCCGGATCCTCGGCCTGCTGCACGTCCAGGGCCGCGACCATCTGATGATCACCGCACGCCGCCAGCAGGTGCTGCTCGCCGTCCTGCTGCTCAACGCCAACCGGGTCGTGCCCCTGGACAGCCTGGTGGACGAACTGTGGGGCTGTGTGCCGCCTGTGACGGCTCGTGCTCAGGTGCAGACCTGTGTGTCCGCGTTGCGGCGTGGTCTGTCTCATGCCGGTCTGGGGGAGCGTATCCGCACCCGCGGGGCCGGCTACGCCCTGGAACTCGTCCCGGAGGAACTTGACCTGAAGGTCTTCGAGCGGCTGCTCGGCCAGGGCCGGGAGGCCCTGGCCGCGGGCCGGCCGCAGGCCGCGCGTACCGCCTTCCGTGAGGCCCTGGCCCTGTGGCGGGGGGAACTGCTCACCGGTATCGACAGCCGGGCGGTGCGCGCGCACCGGGTACGTGTCGCCGAGCGCCGCACCGAGGCGGTGGAGGACTGCATCGAGGCGGAGCTGCGGCTGGGGCTGCACCGCGAACTGGTCGGCGAACTCTCCGCCCTGGTCGACGAGTACCCGCTGCGGGAACGTTTCGTGGCCCAGCTGATGACCGCGCTCCACCGGTGCGGACGGCGCGTCGAGGCGCTGGCCGCCTACCGGAAGGTCCGGGAGACCTTCGTGGAGGAGCTGGGCCTGGACCCCGGCCCGGCTCTTTTCCGTCTCCACCAGGACATTCTGACCGGCCGTGCGGACCCCGGCCCGGTCCTGGCCGGCGGCGGCGTGCCGCCCGGCCCCGGCACGGTCACGGGTCTGCGTGCCGGTCCGGGCCCGGCCACGGCCGCCGGCGGCCCGGTGCCGAGGATGCTGCCGCCCCGGGTCTCCTGCTTCACCGGCCGGACCGAGGTGCTCAACGCGCTGCGCCGGCGGCTGACCGCCGGCCGGGGCCTCCCGGGCACGTCGCCGGTGGCGGTGCTGACCGGCCGCAGCGGGGTCGGCAAGTCCGCCGTGGCCGTGGAGGCCGCGCACGATCTCGCCCCGGAGTTCCCCGACGGCCAGCTCTACGCGCGTATGACCGGCCCCGACGGGCGTCCCGCGGACACCGCCGAGGTGCTGGAGCGGTTCCTGCGGGCGCTCGGGGTGCCGGCCGCCGAGATTCCCGCGGACCCGGACGGGCGGGCCGCCTGCTACCGCAGCACCACCGCCGGCCGCCGGCTGCTGATCGTGCTGGACGACGCCGCCGACGAGACACAGATCCGGCCGCTGCTGCCCAGCACCCCGGCCGGCCGGCTGCTGATGACCGCCAGGGCCCGCAGCGCCGCGCCCACCGGCGCCGCGGTCCTCGAACTGGACGTGCTGCCCACCCGGGAGGCGCTGGCCCTGCTCGCCGCCGTGGCCGGGCCCGACCGGGTGGCGGCCGAGGAGCGCGAGGCCCGTGAACTGGCCGGGCTGTGCGGGGGCCTGCAGATCGCGCTGCGCGGCGCGGCGGCCCGGCTGGCCGCACGCCCGCACTGGACCTTCGCCCATCTGGTGGCCCGGGCCCGCAGCGAGCACCACCGCCTGGACGAGCTCGGCGGGCAGGGCATCGATGTCCGGGCCGCGCTGCACCGCGGCTATCATGCGCTGCCGCCCGAGGCCCGGCTGCTGCACGCCCGGCTGGCGCTGCTGGAACCCCCGGGGCCCTCGCAGCCGCCCCAAGCGCCCGGTTTCCCGGAGGAAGGGGCCGCGCCGCCGGATGCCGCTGTGTCCGGTGCCTGGACCTGGGGTGCCTGGCTGGCCGGGCCGCTGCTGGACCTGGAGGCCGGCCGGGCCGCCGACGCCCTGGAGGCGCTGGTGGACGCCCGCCTGGTGGACGTGGCCCACGGCACCGGCGCCGCCGCCCGCTGCCGGATGCACGAACTCTCCCGGGTCTTCGCCCGCGAACGGCTGCTGGGCGACTCGGCCCGGCAGGAGCGGACGCAGGCCCTGCGGCGGGTGTTCGGTGCCTGGCTGTTCCTGGCCGACGAGGCGCGTGCCCGGCTCGGCACCGGCCCCGCGCACGGCCCGCGCGGCGCGGCCGGCCGCTGGCCGCTGGCGCGCCCGGTGACCGACGAGGTGCTGGCCGAGCCGGCCTCCTGGTACGCGCGGGAACGCCCCGCGCTGCTGGCCGCGGTGCGGCAGGCGGCCGGCAGCAACGCCGTGCGGCAGTGCTGGAACCTGGTCGTCGCCGTCGCCGGCCTGTCCGCCCGTCAGCGCCCCGGCGACTGGCGGGAGTGCGCCGTGCAGGCCCTGCACGCCGCCCGCCGGAGCGGGGACCGTATCGGGGAGGCCGTGATCCGGGATCTGCTGGACCACGGCCCGTCCCGCCCCGCAGCCCGCCGCGAGAAGAAGGAGGTCGCCCGATGACCGACGGCACCACGGACCGCAGCACCGGCACCGCAGACAACCGCACGGCCGGGCCCGGGCCCGCCGGACCGCGCGTCGGGGCCATCCTCCCGGCGGGCGGCGGCACGCACGCCGGACAGGCCGGCAACACCGTCGAGGAACTCATCGCCCAGACCCGCCGGGCGGCCGGCGCCGGACTGTCCTCGGTGTGGTTCACCCAGCTGTTCGACCACGACGCGATCACCCTGGCCGCGCTGGCCGGCCGGGAGGCCCCGGGCATCGAGGTCGGGACCTCGGTGGTGCCGCTCCACCCCCGCCATCCGCTGCTGCTCGCCGCCCAGGCACAGACCGCCCAGGCCGCCACCGGGGGCCGGTTCACCCTGGGGGTCGGCCTCGGCGTGCGGGAACTCCTCGAACCCGCCTACGGCATTCCCTTCCCGCCGCCCATCCGGCATCTGCGCGAGGCGCTGACCGTGCTGCGCCAGGCCCTGGCCGGGGAACGGCCCCGCCTGGCCGGCCGCACCGTCACCGCCCTGCCGTCGTTGCCCACCGAAGTACCCGGCGGCAGTGGGGTGCCCGTGCTGGTGGCGGCCATGGGCCCGCAGGCGGTGCGGGCCGCGGGTGAACTCGCCGATGGCATCCTGCCGTTCCTGGCGGGGCCGCGGACCCTGTCCGGGCGTATCGTGCCGGCGGTGCTGCGGGCCGCACGGGAGGCCGGCCGGCCCGCCCCGAGGATCGCGGTCGCCGTGCCCGCCGTGGTGAGCGATGAACCCGGGATCGTGCGGGACCTGGCCGCGGCGCATCTGGCCCCGTATGCCGCGGTCCCCTCCTACCGCCGTGTCCTGGACGACGAAGGGGTGGCCCATCCCGTCGAGCTCGCCCTGATCGGCGACGAGATTGCTGTGGCGGCGGGGCTGCGCCGCTACTTCGACGCCGGGGCCACCGACGTGCTGCTGCTGCAGAGCGGTATCCGCTGTGCCCGGGAGCGCCTGCGCACCTGGCACCTGGCGGCCACCCACACCTGACCACGGCCCGCCGCCGCGGTGGACCGGCAGCGCACGGTGCGGGCCAGGATGCCCCCGGCCCGCTCCATGGCCGGCCGCCACCGTGGTGGAGCGGCTGTGGCTGATGTTCCGCCATGACTTCCCGGAGTTCGACGGACGGCTGCCCCACGCTGACGGAACCTTCCGCGACACCCGGCTGGGCGCCGTACCTCCTCGCAAGCGGTGACCGCCCTGCCGGATTCGCGTTGGTCCCCCCAATACGGCCGAACCGACGCGCGTGCTGAACAGCTTTGGTGGTGCGCCGGGGCACGGCGGACGCCGGATCGGGCTGCGCGCATCTGCTGGTGACGGGGCCCGGGCGGTGCGCCCGTGAGTTCTTCGGCGGCGTGTCCGGCCGTCTGGCGTGATCAGCAGCATGAGCGCTGATGCTCCGCCGGGGCCGCCGATGGAGGGGACCGCGTCGGTACACAGGGCACGGGTGTCCGCATACGCGGCTGTGGGAGCACGGCTGTCCCTGTTCAGCGATCGGCAACGTGCCGACGCCGTGGCTGCCGCGCCGGCTCTGGGCTCCGGCATTGGCGGGCAGGTCGGCGCAGATGGAAATCGAGGGGAGACAGGTCTTCGTCAAGCGGGTGCCGCTGACGGACATCGAATTGCAGCCGGAGCACCTGCGGCCGACGGCGTACCTGTTCGGGCTTCCGCTCTTCCACCAGTACGGGGCGGGGTCGGCGGGGTTCGGCGCCCGGCGCGAGCTGGCCGCTCACATCATGACCACAGGCTGGGTCCTGAAGAACGAGTACGCGGGTTTCCCTCTGCTGTATCACTGGCGGGTCTTGCCCGACTGTCCTCCTGCCGGCTTCGCCGACGAGTTCGGCGGTGTCGACGGGGCCGTCGCGCATGGGGACGGGTCACCGGCCGTGCGCCGTCGGCAGGAGGCCATCGGCCGGTCCTCCTTCAGCCTGGTGCTCTTCTTGGAGCATGTGCCTCAGACGCTCGCCCGCCGGCTTCTCCAAAGACGTGACACGGCCCAGCCGGACGCGCCTGGGGCATCGTCCTTTCGGTGGGTTGAGGGCGAGCTGCTGCGAGGGACGGAGTTCATGAGCGCGCATGGACTGGTCCACTTCGACACGCACTTCGCCAACCTGCTCTCCGACGGCCGGCAGGTCTACTTTGCCGACTTCGGCCTTGCGCTGAGCCGCGAGTCCGAACTCTCCGCGGCGGGGGCGGACTTCCTCACGGCGAGGCCGCCGAGGGGGCGGGGGCCGGCGGCTCGTTCGGGTGAAACCGCCCCGCCCAGCCCTCTGGCCGGGCCAGGATGGGAGGCCGTACCGGCACGGCGAGTTGAAGGGAGCCCGGCCGGCAATGTGGAGGGGTCTGGACCCCCGGGAAGAATCCGCCGCGTTCGAGGGCGCGCTGCCGTGGCTGCGCCCGGTGGGGGAACCGGCCCGCGAGGCGCTGAGGAAGCTCGACCGCCCGCTGGCCGCCTGGTGCCGCACCAGTGAGGCGTACCTGTTCGACTCCGGCGCCTACGACGCCGGTTTCGCCGACGAACCCGGCGGCCTCTCGCCCCTGGAGAAGCAGATCGCCCAGCTCCCGCCGCGGCCGCAGTGGGCCATGGAACGCGTCTGGCTGCCCGGTGCCGAGACCTCCCCGCAGCACGAGGAAGCGTACGAGCGGGCCTGTGTGCGGATCGCGGGGCACCGGCTGCACCCGCGCTGCCCGGCGCCTGCACCACCCTCGCCTGCCACCGCGCAGGCCTGCACGACGTACACGACGACGAGGACGGGGACGGCGTCGAGTCGGTCCCCGGCGATGTCACGGCCGCCCTGGAGTGGGCGACGGCCGGGGTGTGTGTCCTTCAGCAGTCCCTGCCCCACCCCCTCCGCGACGTCCTCCTCCACGGCGAGGCCGACAACCGCCCCGCCCCTCGCATCCTGTTCGCCTACGCCGTCCTGCTGCGGGTGAGGGCCTCCGCGCGGCCGACTTCTGGTCCACCTCAGCCCCATGGACAACATGGGCGCCCGCTTTCTCGCCCCCGGCGGCCCCGCCCTCCACACCCACTGACACCGCGCAGGAGCCGGGACGCCGCGGCGTCCCGGCTCAGCCCTCGCCGTCCGGGTTCCCGGTGTCGAGACCGGCGGCCCGCAGCGCCTGGACTAGCCGGGCGGTGTCCTCCGGGCTGCGGCTCGGGCAGACCGCCGCGGTCTGACGCGCCCGGTCGTCACCGTGGTGTCACCGGTCTCCGCCCAGCAGGGCGTTGCACTCGCGCTGCAGACCGATGTCCCTCCACATCGGGTGCTGCGGGGCGGTGTTGGAGCAGACGACGGCACCGCGTACTCCGGCTCGGGCGGCTCCGGCGACGGCCCGGCGGCAGAAGGCGGACCCGACCGGGCCTGCCTCGAAGCTGCTGTGCAGCGGTGTGTAGCCGATCCAGCCCTCCCCGAAGACGAGCGGGACACCGGTTTCGGCGGCCCAGTCGGCGGCCGCCGCCGTCCACAGGGCGAGGGTGGCCTCCATGGCCGCCCGGTGCAGGGCGTACCGGTCGTAGAGCCAGGCGTCGAAGCGGTCGGGGTCGCACCAGTCGTGGATGTAGACCTCGCGCCGGCCGACGATCGTGGCCTCCAGGCGCCACCGGTCCTCCTCCGGCGGCAGCCATTCCTCCAGCCGGGGCGCGCCGGGGCGCAGCAGTTCCCGCTCGGCCCGGTCCTGCGGGAACGGCCGGGAGGGGTCGCGCAGCGCGTAGGTGTCGAGGAGTTCGTCGAGCACGCCGTAGACGTACGGGTGGAAGACCGCGACGTCGACGTTGCGGGGGACGCCGCGCAGGGAACCGACGGGGACCTCGGCGTAGTTGACGGTCACGGGGCGGTCGGGGTGGCGCTGGCGGAACCGGGCCAGCCCGCGCTCCAGACGGGGACGGAGCGCCACGACAGGGTCCTCGTCGGCGGCCAGGCCCTCGGTCAGGCGGCCGGCCTGGACCTCGTTGTGCAGTTCGGTGAAGGCGACCCGGTCGTCCAGCCCGCCGTGGCGGGCGAGGAAGTCGATCAGGTCGGCGAGGGCGTCGGCGAGGGCCTCCGCCCGGCGCTCGGGCTCGATGGCCGTGATCGCGTCGAACCAGGAGCGGTCGGCGGCGAAGGACGGTGACTGCTGGTACTCCCAGCTGGAGAGGATGACGAAGCAGTCGTGCCGGCGGGCCGCCTCGAACAGGGCGAGCAGATGCGCGCGGGCGTCGATCTCCGTCGTGCCGCGCACGTCGTACCAGCGGACCCGCTGACCGTAGTCGCCGCCCAGCGGGCCGAGGCGCAGCCGGGTGGTGTCGACGCCGGTGCCGGACAGCAGCAGGGGCATGGCGCAGATCCGGACGGTGTTGTACCCGCGTTCCACGGCCTCGGCGAAGGCCCGGTCGAGGTCGGCGAAGGGCTCCCCGGGACCGGTGCGGGTGTACCAGGAGAAGTCCCACAGGGAGATGGTGAGGGCGGAGGGAAGGTGGGCGGGCAGCGGCGTGGGCATGGACGAGGATGCCTTCCGTGGTTCCGTGCGGAGATAGGGTGAGGAAGGGAAGCGCAGGGGAGCCGCTCAGCTCTTGGCCGCGCCGGCGGTCAGCCCTTCGACGAGCTGCTTGCGCAGCAGGAAGAGGACGGGCAGGCTCGGGACGGCCGCGAGGACGGTCCCGGCGAGCACCAGGTCGTACTGGCGGCCGGCCGTCCCGGAGAGGGCGTGGAGGCCGAGCGGCAGGGTGTAGTCACCGGGTGAGCTGACCCACGGTATCCCGTCCACGGTGCAGGGGGCGAGCCTGAGGAGACCGTCACCGAGCGGGCGGGCGGTCTCGGAGAGGTCGACGAAGAGGTTCTCGGCGGTGCCGTACCCCATCACCCGGGGGTACTGGTCGATGACGGTGCCCGCGAGGTCGGGGTGTTCTCCTCGGCGATCGCCTGCGCCGTCATCCGGGTGACGATGTCGGCCGGGGCGGCGCTGGTGATCCGCATCCGGTAGTCGAAGCGGGATCCCCGCACCGGCGTCCGGTCGCGACCGCCTTCTCGTACGTGGTGGCGTATCCGGGATCGTGCGTCCACAGGGAGACGTCCGCCGGCCCGGACGCGACGGGTGCCGCCGGGGACGTCGCGCACGCCGACAGGGCGCCGGGCGGCCATTCCGAGGCCCAGTCCAGCCGCACCGCGCGGCAAGGGCCCTGCGGCCGGGGTCAGTCATGGCCGGCTCCGTCCGCGGCGCGCACGGTGGCCCGGTGCACGTGGACCAGGCTCACCCGGTCCACGCAGGCCCTCTCCCGGGCCGCCGCGAGACCGTCGCGCACGGAGGCGTCGACGTACACCTCGCTGTCCTCGGCCAGCGGCAGGACGCGGATCTCGACACCGTGCCCGGCGGCCTCCTCGGCGAACCGGCGCAGGCCGATCTCCCAGTCCGGGCCGTACCAGAAGTGGTCGGCGACCAGCCGGCCGCCGATGTACGCGCGGGCCACGTCGCCGGTGTACGCCACCCGCAGCAGCACCTCGCCCCGACCGGCGAACGCCTCGCGGGGCACGGAGACGTGGTACACGACCGCCGAGTCGAAGTCCTCGTCGCGCGGGGCCGACGCCCGGTCGTGGGAACCGCCCGTCCGCGCGGGCGGGACGGTGGCTTCGGCGCGCACGCAGGTGACCGTGGGTTCCGCCGCGTCGCCGGGGAGGGCGAGCGGCCACCGGGTGAAGGCGCCGTCGGCGGCCGGAGCGCCCAGACCGGTGCCGGTGAGCGAGTCCGGCGCGGGCAGGAAGGCGAGGGACGTGGTGGACGCGGTGGTGTGCAGACGGAGTTCGTCGCCGTCGGCCAGGACGAGAGCCTCGCTGAGGACCAGGCGGTCCTCCCCCTGGACGTGGACCCGGTTGACGGTGAGGGCCTGGTGCTCGTCCACGACGAGTACGCGCACGCGGCCGGCGGGTCCGTGGATCGTGAGCAGGGCGTCCGTGCCCGGCTGCGGCACGGACACCAGGGTGCCGTCCGCGTCCGCCCGCACCTTTGCGGGACCCGCCACCCGCAGGCCCGCGGGCAGGGAGAGCGTCACGGGAACGCCGGCGGTGGCGGCCAGCACTGCCGTGGGGACGCCGTCCACCGGGAGCCGGGTCACGGGCTGGGCGGTGGCCCAGTCCAGGACGATCCCGTGGCCGAGGTCGTGGCCGATCGGCCAGACGAAGTGGGCGCCCGACGGGAGGGTCACCGGCCGGTCGGGCAGGGTGACCGTGCGCCCGTCGTCCAGCCGCACCCGGAAGCGGGCGTCGTCGTGGCGGGGCAGGGGCTCGTGCGGCTGGTGGTTGTTGACGAACAGGAAGCCGCGCCGGCCGTCGGAGCGGACCGTCCAGCGCAGGGTGGTGCGGTCGTCCAGTCCGTCGGGCCCGGCCTCGGGCGGCGCCGGTTCCATCCGGGCCAGGTCGGCCCCGCAGTCCCGTAGGAACAGGTGGTGCAGGCGCAGGGCGTGGAAGGAGGGGCGCACCTGCCCGTACTCGCCGAGGGGGGCCTGGAAGTCGTAGGTGACCGCCGGGAGGTCGTTGGGGTAGCCGGTGTCGTGCGACTCCTGGTTGGGCCGCTCGTGGTCCAGGCGCTGGGAGGAGCCGTGGTACAGGTAGTAGCCCTGCCACACCGAGCCGCTGCCGAGCTTGGCCAGCGCCAGCGAGGTGATGTCGGCGGCCGGCACCAGGGGCCTGCGGTGGTAGGCGATGGCCATGCCGCCGCCCAGCTCGCAGGTGGCGTAGGGGTAGCGGCGGTCGTCCGGCCCCGTGCCGGCGGGGGCGTGGGACCTGAGGTCGGCGCCGATGGCGTGGTCGTCGCGGATGGGCGTGAAGAAGTAGTGGCGGCGCGTGTGCCGGGCCCAGCCCTTGTGCGCGTCCTCCCAGAACGCCTCCGGGTAGCCGCCGTACAGCGGCAGCAGGACATCGGCGGGGAGGTCGGCCGCGCCCCAGGCGGTGGCGGTCCACAGCGGCGCCCGCAGGCCCGCCTCCTCGGCCGTGCGCCGCAGCGTCGCCAGGTGGGCGGGCTGGTCGTACAGCTCGTTCTCCACCTGCACGGCGACGATCGGGCCGCCCTCGTCGTGGGAGAGCCCTCGCAGTTCCCGCGCGATGCGGGTGTAGTAGGGGCGGACCAGGTCCAGGTAGGCGGGATCGTCGGTGCGCGGTGTGCAGCCGGTGTCCGCCAGCCAGCCGGGGAATCCGCCGTTGCGGCATTCCCCGTGCGCCCAGGGGCCGATCCGCACCACCACGGCCAGTCCCAGTTCCCCGCAGAGTCCGACGAAGCGGCGGACGTCGAGCCCGCCGTCGAACCGCAGGACGCCGCGGTGCTCCTCGTGCTGGTTCCAGAACAGGTAGGTGGCCACGGTGTCGACACCGCCGGCGCGCATCTTCAGCAGCTCCTCGCGCCACTCGGCGGCCGGGTAGCGGCTGAAGTGGAACTCTCCGGTGACCGGTATCCAGGGATCGCCGTCCCGTTGGACGCATCGGCTGTCCACCGACACGGCCCGCGGCGTCCCGGGCGCGCTTCCCATGGGGAGGTGTCCCGTGAGCGGCGGGGACGGTGTGCGGACGTGGGACAAAAGCATGACAGGCGGCTCCCGTGCCAGTGGCTCCTCGAAGTGGGGTTCATCCTCAGTGCCGTTCACAGGGCTGTCAAGATGTATTCATAATTAACGACCAGCGCTATCATGGGCCGCGTTCGCGCCTGCGGCGCCCACCCCGCGCGCCCGAGGCGTGCCCGACCTCAAGGAGATGGCGGCATGGCGGCCTACAGCACCCGGGGCGTGCACGGACAGGTGGTCCAGTCGCTCGGAGCGCGCATCGTGGGCGGCGCCGTGCCCGAGGGGGCGACACTGGACGTGCGGGCGCTGGGGGAGGAGCTCGACGTCAGCCTGACCGTCATGCGCGAGTCGCTGAAGGTGCTGGCCGGCAAGGGGCTCGTCGACGCGCGGCAGAAGCGGGGCACGTTCGTCAGGGGGCGCAAGCACTGGAACCTGCTCGACGCGGATGTCATCCGCTGGCGTGTCGAGGGGGGTGCCGGTGAGGAACTGATGCGTGACCTCGCCGACGTCCGCTCCATCATCGAGCCCGCGGCCGCCCTCCGTGCCGCCCTGCACCGGACGGACGCCGACCTCGGGGCCCTGGAGGCGGCGCTTGACCTCATGGGGCGGGCCCGGGCGGACTCGGCCGTCGCCGCCGAGGCCGACGCGGCCTTCCACCGCGCGCTCCTGGCGGCCACCGGCAACGAGATGCTGGCCCGCATGGACATGCTGCTCGAGCCGGGCCTGCGGGAGCGCGACCGCCTCGTCCACGCCCACGCCTCCGTCGGTGACCCCGTGCCGAGCCACCGTGCCGTCCTCGACGCCGTGCGCGACCGCGACCCGGCCCGGGCCGAACTCGCCATGCTCGGCCTGCTGGCGAAGGCGGTCGAGGACCTGGATCACGTCACCGGGCGGACGGCCGACCCCGCGGACCGCGAGTCCCCCCACGGGGCCCGCTGACGCGGCGGCGGGGGCGGGGTGTCGCCGGACGGTCGCCGTGGCCGGGCGGCCTGCCCTTTGTGAACGGTACCTCAGGCGGGCACCTTGACCCGACTCGATCATTCATAAATTCATATTTAAGACTCTCGTGGGGTGGTCATGCTCGCCGACCGCCCCGGACCCGACCCGTCCGCACCGCAGCCCTCGGAGCCGCCCATGCCGTCCACGTATCCGCAGCCCTCCGGAACAGCGCCCCGCTTCGACGGACGCGTCGCCGTGGTCACGGGAGCAGCTGGGGGGATCGGCGCCGCGATCGCCCGGCGGCTCGCGGCCGAGGGAGCCCGCGTCCTCGTCGCCGACATCGACACCGCGGAAGGGGAACGCACAGCCCGCGCCATCCGGGACGCCGGCCACCAGGCCCTGTTCCACCCGACCGACGTGAGCGACGAGGAGTCCTGGGCCGCGGCGCTGGAGACCGTGCGCGGCGCCTACGGACCCGTCTCGGCCCTCGTCTCCAACGCCTACGCCGTGCGCGTCGCCCCCGCCCACGACACGACGCTCGACCAGTGGAACCAGCAGCTCGGTGTCACGCTCACCGGCGCCTTCCTCGGCTTCCGGGCCTGCCTGGACGACCTGCGCGCCACCCGCGGCTGCGCCGTCCTCATCTCCTCGGTGCACGCGCTGGCCGGACTGCCCGGCCGCCCCGCCTACGCCTCGGCCAAGGCCGGACTCACCGGTCTGGCACGCCAGTTGGCGGTGGAGTACGGGCCCGGCGTACGGGTCAATGCCCTGCTGCCCGGACCCGTGCTCACCCGAGCCTGGGACGGCATCGGCGCGGAGGACCGGCGGCGCAGCGCGGAGCAGACCGTGGCCGGACGGCTCGGCAGTCCCGAGGAGGTGGCCGGGGCCACCGCCTTCCTGCTGAGCGACGACGCCTCCTTCGTCACCGGCGCCTCGCTGGTCGTCGACGGCGGCTGGAGCGCCTACAAGACCTCGTCCTGAACCGTGCCCGCCCCGCGGGGGACGCCCGTGCCCGGCACCCCGGCCGGCCGGCGGTACCCGGCCGCACCAAGGAGAAGCATGAAGATCACCCGTGTCGAGACCTTCGCCGTGCCGCCTCGCTGGCTGCTGTGCCGCGTCGAGACGGACGACGGCGTCATCGGCTGGGGGGAGCCGGTGGTCGAGGGCCGCGCCGCCACTGTCCGCACCGCCGTGCGCGAACTGTCCGAACTCCTCGTCGGGCGGGACCCGCTGCGGATCGAGGACCATTGGCAGACCATGACCAAGGGGTCGTTCTACCGTGGCGGCCCGGTCCTCTCCAGCGCGGTCGCCGGACTGGACCAGGCGCTCTGGGACATCGCGGGCAAGGTCTACGGCGCGCCGGTGCACCACATGCTCGGCGGCCCGGTGCGCGACCGCGTACGGGCCTACACCTGGGTCGGCGGGGACGAGCCCGCCCAGATCGCCGAGGCGGTGCGGGAGCAGGTGGAGGCCGGTTTCACCGCGGTGAAGATGAACGCCTCCGGGCGGATGAACCGGCTGGCGACCGCCCGGGACATCGACGAGGTCGTCTCCCGGGCGGCCGCCGCCCGCGAGGCACTCGGTGACGACAAGGACTTCGCCGTCGACTTCCACGGCCGGTTCACGGTCGCCAACGCGGCCAAGGTGCTCCCGCATCTCGCCCCGTACAACCCGCTGTTCGTCGAGGAACCCGTACTCCCCGAGTACACCCACCGGCTGCGCGACCTGGTCGGGGTGTCCCCGGTGCCGCTGGCCACCGGGGAGCGCCTCTACTCGCGCACCGACGTGCTGCCCGCCCTCACCGCCGGGGTGGCGGTCCTCCAGCCCGACCTCTCCCACGCCGGCGGCATCTCCGAGGTCCGCCGGATCGCCGCGCTCGCCGAGACCTTCGACGTGCTCCTCGCGCCGCACTGCCCGCTGGGCCCCGTCTCGCTCGCCGCCAGCCTGCAAGTCGCCCTCAGCACACCGAACTTCCTCATCCAGGAGCAGAGCATAGGCATCCATTACAACGTGGGCGCCGGTCCGCTGGACTACCTGGTCGACACCACGCCGCTGCGCTTCCACGACGGCCACCTGCTGCGGACCTCGGCCCCGGGCCTCGGCGTCGAGGTGGACGAGAAAGCGGTCCGCGCCGCCGACGACACCGTCGCCCACTGGCATAACCCCGTCTGGCGGCACACCGACGGCTCCTTCGCCGAATGGTGACACCCGCCCGCCCCCGACCCTCCCGGACGTGAACATGAAACCCCCGCACACCGTGCACGCCGACACCTTCCCCGCCGTGCTCCGGCGCACCCGGCTGGCCGCCATCGTGCGCGGCCCGGACGCCGACGCCGCGCTGCGCACGGTCATGACCCTGCTGGACGAGGGCGTGGCCCTCGTCGAGGTCTCCCTCAACACCGCCGACGCCCTCGGCGTCATCCGCCGCGCCGTCGCCGAGGCGGGCCCCTCGGCCCTCGTTGGGGCGGGCACCGTGCTCACCGAGGACGACGTCGCCCGCGCCCGGGAGGCGGGCGCGAGCTGGATCGTGACCCCCGCGCTCACCGAGTCCGTGGCGGCCTCCGTCCGCGTCGGACTGCCGGTCCTGGCCGGCGCCCTCACCCCGACCGAGGCCGTCGCCGCCCGCGGGGCCGGGGCCGACGCCGTCAAGCTCTTCCCCGCATCAGTCGGCGGATCCGCCTACCTGAAGGCGCTGCGCGACCCCTTCCCCGACCTGCCCTTCGTGCCGGTCGGCGGCGTCGACCTCACCGGCGCCGAACAGTACCTTTCACATGGCGCGGTCGCGGTCGGCGTCGGCTCGCCCCTGGTGGGCGACGCCGCGCACGGCGGCGACCTGGACGGCCTGCGTGCCCGCGCCCGCCGCTTCGTCGCGCTCTGCGCCCACGACCCACTGCGGGAGGAGGCGTGACCGCCGCCCCGGGGACCGCGCCCGTCGACGTGCTCACGTTCGGCGAGACCATGCTCACCGTACAACTGCCCGGCCCGCTGGCCGTCGGTGCCGACGCCCGCACCACCGTCGCCGGCGCCGAGTCCAACGTGGCCATCGGCCTGGCCCGGCTGGGCCACCGGGCCGCCTGGGCGGGCCTGGTCGGCGACGACGAGCCCGGCCGCCTGATCCTGCGCACGCTGCGCGGCGAGAACGTCGGCACCGCCCGTGCCGGCGTCCGCCCCGAGGCGCCCACCGGCGGCATGCTCCGCGAGCGGCGCGTCGCCGACCTGGTGCGCGTCCACTACTGGCGCAGCCACTCGGCCGCCTCGCTGCTCACCCCCGCCGCCCTCGCGCCCGCCCTCGACGACGGCGCCCGCGTCCTGCACCTGACCGGCATCACCTGCGCCCTCGGCCCCGGCCCGCTGGAGGCGGCGCATGAGGCCGCCGCCCACGCGCACGCCCACGGCTGGACCGTCGCCCTGGACGTCAACCACCGCCAGCGGCTCTGGACCGCCGAGGACGCGGGCAAGGCCCTGCTCCCGCTGCTGGAGCACGTCACCGTCCTGATCGCCTCGGACGACGAACTGCCTGTGGTGACCCACGCCTTCGCCGAACGGCCCGAGGGGGAGGAACGGGCCGTCGCCGCGCTGCTGGACGCCGGAATGCGCGAGGTGGTCGTCAAACGCGGAGAAGAGGGAGCCGCCCTCCACAACCGGAACGGCTCCCGGCACACGGTCCCGGCTCTACGGGTGCCCGTACGGGACACAGTGGGGGCGGGCGACGCGTTCTGCGCCGGATACCTCTCCGGCCTGCTCGACGGACTCCCGCCGGCCGCACGCCTCACCCGCGCCAACACGCTCGGGGCCTTCGCCGTCGCCTCGGACGGCGACTGGGAGGGGCTGCCCCGCCGCGACGAACTGGAGCTGCTCGCCGCCGCCCCGGGAACCACGATCCGCTGACCGTCCGCCCACGACCCCTCGGAGCGCCTCACCATGACCGCCCTGACGCCCCTGACCCTGCCGGACCGCCTGGACTCGGCGAGGGCGTCCGCTGGACCGACGGCGGACTCGTCTGCGTGGACATCCCCCCGGGCCGTCTCCTGACACCGGACGAGGACGGCACCGCCCCGCTGCGGACCCCCGCCCGGCTGGACGTCCCCCCCCTGGGCGCGGTCGTCCCGGTCGCCGACCGGCCCGGCACCTGGATCGCGGCTGCTGGCACCGGCGTCTGCCTGCTGGACCCGGGCACGGACCCCGAGTGGCTGGCCGTCCCCGAGCGGGACGCGCCGACCCCATGCGGATGAACGACGGATGCGCCGACCCGCACGGCCGATTCTGGGCCGACAGCATGGCCTACGACGGGACACCGGACGCGGGCTCCCTGTACCGGGGACCGGCCTGGAGTGGCGCGGTCACCCGGGTCTTCGAGGGCATCACGATCCCGAACGGTCCCGCGTTCGACCGCGACGGCACCACGATGTACCCGGCGGACAGCGCCCGCGGACCCGCACGGCCCCATTCCGCGGACCCGCGCGACGGCGGCCTCGGCGCGGGCGAGGAGTCCGTACGGGTCGACGACGGCAGCCCCGACGGCATGACCGTGGACGCCGAGGGCGCCCTGTGGACGGCGGTCTGGGGCGCCGGCGAGGTCCGCCGCTACCTGCCCGACGGCACACTGGGGACCGTACTGCGCCTGCCGGAGACCCAGCCCGCGGGGATCTGCCTGGGCGGCGACGACGGAAGCACCCTCTACGTCACCACGGCCCGGGTGGGGCTCCCCGAGCCCGGCCCGTTGGACGGAGCCGTGTTCCGGGCCAGGGTGGAGGTGCCCGGCCTGCCGACGGCCGCCTACCGCTCCACGGAGGCCTGACCGCCGTGCACACGTATGTGCCCGGCACCATGGGACCGCCCCATGATGCCGGGCACAGGTGCGGGGCAACGGGTCAGCCGATCATGGCCACCGATCCGAGCACGTCCACCTCACAGCACACCTCCAGGCGCACGGCACCCGGTCCGGCCGGCTCCCGCGTCCAGTACCAGGGGAGCGCCCGCCCCGCACGTGCCGAGCGGCTGCCGCCGGAGCACCCGGCCGGCCGTGTCCCGCAGCAGCAGGACCGCGGAGCCGCCGCCCGACGGCACGCACCCGCCGGCCACCTTCCCCCGGCGTACGTGAGCGGCTCGCTCCACCAGGCGTGTACGCCGACCGCGGTCACCCCACCGAGACGGGGGCCCAGCGTCATCGTGCCGTCGAGGTGTGCCGAGTCCCGGGAGCCAGTTCCCGGTACGGGCCGAGGGCCTTGCACTCCGGTCTCCACCTCCCGCACATGCCGCTCCCGGGCCAGCGCCCGCTCCCGCACCGAAGCCGGCAGCGACTCCAGCAACCCCAGCGGCGGCATCCGCGCCACCTCGGGCGCGCCCATCACCTCGAACCCCGGAGCCGGCGAACAACAGCGACAGCAACATCGCCATCACCGCACCGTCCTCGTCGACCAGCCGTACCTGCCCACTGGTCAGCGCCGCCACCGTCCAGATCCGGCCCTCGGACCGCACTGGCATCCCAGCTCGACCACCGGCCCCCTCGCCCTGCCCGGCCTCACCACGAAGCCTCCGCCCACACCGGCATCCGCTCTTGCACCGGCGCGCCCAGACCGGCCGCCAGCCCGCCTGCCCACAGCGCATGGAACACCGTCGGCAGCCCCACCAGCGGATCCCCGACCCGCCCGGGCCGCCGACGCCCACGAAGCCGCCGCCGAGGGCCTCCTCACCCCGCTGCGCGCCGAACTCCACCTGCCCGCACACCTGGACCCGCCCCGCGCCGCGCAGGCCGCCAGGGCCGCACTGCCCGCCCTGCATACCGCCGACACCGACAGCTGCACCAACGCGGCCCGCCGCCTGCGCCGCCGGGCCCGCGACCACCACACCCAGGCCGGCCCCGCCCGCGCCCGGGCCGCCGCACTGCGCACCGAGGCCGCCCTGCGCACCGCCCTCCCGCCGTTATGTTTTCCGAGGTCCTGCAAGAGGACCGCTGGCCTCCGGGCCCGGCATGACTGTTCCCCCCTGTCGAACGGATGACCTGGGGGGTGGTGTCACCGGGCCCGAGAGGCGCCGTTGGAGACGCTGATGAGAGGTCCGACTACCGCCTGGCCCGGCGCAATGCCCGGCCGCTTGCGGGCGGCAGGTCTGCATAACGTGGATGCGCGCATACGACGCCAACGCCCTGGCCAGCACCGCACGAACCCCGTTCGGGAGGATGGGTTGGACCACATCGACGACGTGGGGGTCTTCCTTGGCCTGGACGTCGGCAAGAGCGCCCATCATGGGCACGGACTCACCCCGGCCGGCAAGAAGGTCTTCGACAGACAGCTGCCCAACAGCGAGCCGAAGCTGCGGGCGGTCTTCGACAAGCTGGCCGCGAAGTTCGGCACCGTGCTGGTGATCGTGGACCAGCCCGCCTCCATCGGAGCCCTCCCTCTGACGGTCGCCCGGGACGTCGGCTGCAAGGTCGCCTACCTGCCCGGCTTGTCCATGCGGCGGATCGCCGATCTCTACCCGGGCGAGGCGAAGACCGACGCGAAGGACGCGGCCGTGATCGCGGATGCCGCACGGACGATGCCGCACACCCTGCGCTCGTTGGAGGTGACCGACGAGATCACCGCCGAGCTGACCGTGCTGGTGGGCTTCGACCAGGACCTCGCGGCCGAGGCGACCCGCACCTCCAACCGGATACGCGGCCTGCTCACCCAGTTTCACCCCAGCCTGGAGCGTGTCCTTGGCCCGCGCCTGGACCACCCTGCGGTGACCTGGCTGCTGGAACGCCACGGCTCCCCGGCCGGCTTGAGAAAGGCCGGACGTCGCAGGCTGGTCGAGGTGATCCGGCCCAAGGCCCCGCGCATGGCCGCCCGGCTGATCGACGAGGTCTTCGACGCCCTCGACGAGCAGACCGTCGTGGTCCCGGGCACCGGCACCCTCGACGTGGTGATCCCGTCTCTGGCCCGTTCACTCGCGGCCGTCCACGAACAGCGACGAGCCCTGGAAACACAGATCGGACAGCTGCTGGAGGCTCACCCTCTTTCCAAGGTCCTGACGTCGCTGCCCGGCGTCGGCGTCAGGACCGCCGCCGCTTTGCTGGTCACCGTCGGCGACGCAACCAGCTTCCCCACCGCCGCCCACCTGGCCTCCTACGCCGGCCTGGCCCCGACGACCAAGTCGTCGGGGACCTCGATCCACGGCGAACACGCGCCCAGAGGCGGCAACCGGCAGCTCAAACGGGCAATGTTCCTGTCCGCATTCGCTGCACTGCACGATCCCGCCTCCCGCACCTACTACGACCGATGCCGCTCCCGCGGCAAGACCCACACCCAGGCCCTCCTCCGCCTGGCCCGCCAGCGGATCAACGTGCTGTTCGCGATGCTCCGCGACGGCAACTTCTACGAACCCCGAGGCCCACGCCCCGCTTGACGAAAGACATAGAGGCACCCCCCCGTGGCCGCTGCCGAGGAAGCCGCCCGCACTGCCGGGCAGTCGCCCGCCCGGCCGGCGGGAACAGCGGCCCCGGCTGTGCCCGGCCCGCCCCGCCCCGGCCCCGCACGGACCCGCTGACCACCCCCGACCCCGCCTCCCCGGTGGAGACGGCTGAAGGGGCCAACGGCCCGGCCCGGCTGCGCGCCCCGCCCCGGCTGGCACCCCGGCCCGGCCCGCTGCCACCTTGACCCCCGGGCTTCCGGGGGGGGGCGGGAGACGGCCGTCTCCCGGGAGGCGCACAACCGCTCCGAACCGCTTTGCAGATCCACCTGGGAACAGACTGCGGATTCCCGGCGCGGACAACGAGCCCACAGCAACCCCGAGAAGGCCCCTGAAAGTGGCTGTGAGCCACGCAGGGGGACGGTACGTATCCCCGCACATGGCGGATCGCGAAACGAAACAGATCTCCGCCGGGATTGTTCCCCGGAAAAGCTGCCGGTATTTGAGATCAGGATCTAAACTCTCGCGAGTACACGGTTTGTGCGCCGCCTGTAGCGGGCATAACGCGCGGGGCGTGTACGGACGAAGAAGGGCCGCCCCTCCGAAGAGAAGCGGCCCTGGTGCGGTGACCGCCGTGGGGGCCCCTACAGGGGCGGCTGGCGGAACAGGTCGAGGAGCAGTCGGCCTGCGTTCGCGAGGAACGATCCCGCCACCAGCAAGAGCCTGAGCCGGCTCCTGCGGCGGTCATCACGAGGCGCCGGATCGCCGTCCATGTGTTCGCCTCCTTCTCTTCCGGTCCGATACAGACGGTGCGACCGGTCAAGGACACGTAACAGGCGGCGAAAGTCACCGAAGTGACCATACGTCTTCCCCGGTCGGCCGCGCAGGAAATCCGTTATCCCGATTCCGGCGGGATAACGCCCCGCCGTGCGGAGACGTCTTGTCGGCGAGCGTTTGATGTGATCAGGCAGGGCTCGGGTGACCTGGGCTGATCAGTTCGTGCGGGGCGGCGACGGGGCCGCTCTGCGGCGGGGGAGTGTGGACGCCATCCCGTGGTCAGAGGTTCGTGATCTGCGGCTTTGTCAGATACAGGGAGCGTTGACCAGGACTGACCAGGTCTTGTGTGCGGTGGTCGGGGCTGCTGCGCGCTGCTATGCCGCCGCTGCTGCGCGCCGGGAGGTTGCGGGTGGGTGAAGCGGCTTACCCGCGGCACCGGTTGGGGGTGAGGATGGGTGCCATGGGGTCGGGGGCGCGTACGGCGGGGGTGGCGTATCAGTTCCGGCACCGGGAGTTGCAGGACTATCTGGCGCGCACCGCTGCTGCTTCGCCGTCGGGACCGCCGGTCACAGGGTGAGCGCCGGCGTGGTGCGTGGCCGGGGCCGGGCTGTGCGAGGTGCCGCCCCGGCTCCCGTCTCCCCGCCTTCAGCGCGGCACCGGCTCCGCGAATGCCGGGAGCCCCGCACCCAGACGGCCGGGACTCCCGGGTACAGCCGGGGCTGCGCACTCAGAAGCTGCTTGCGAGTGCGCAGCCGGGGTTGTGCGCGGTCGGCGTCACAGGCTGAGCAGCACGTCGCGGACTGCGGCGGGCCGGGACAGGAACGGGTGGTGGCCGGTGTCGAGCTCGACGGTGGTGCCGGCCCGGCGGGCGAACCTGCGCTGGAGGTGCGGCGCGGTGCCGCGGTCCTGGGCGCAGACGAGATACGTCGAGGGCACCTGCTGCCACGCGGCGGCCTTGACCGGCTGCCCGGTCACCTGCACACTCTGCCGGGCGAGGTGGTGCGCCGCCTGTTCCTGGACCTCGGGGTCGCAGTCGTGCAGGAACGTATCCGCGAGCAGTTCGGGGCGGACCGCGAAGGTGCCGGTGCCGGGATCGGTGTCGAGGAACGGAGCGGGGCCGCCGTCTGCGAATTCCGACAGGCTCTGACCGGGCTCGGGCAGATAGCTGGAGATCAGCAGCAGGTGGCGTACCGCCGCGATTCCCGCGGCGGCTTCCGCGATGACGATCCCGCCGTAGCTGTGGGCGACCACGACGGTCGGCTCGTCGCCGCCCTGCAGCACCTGCCGTACCGCGGCGACGTCGTCGGACAGGCCCGGGCCGCCGGCACCGCCGGGCACGCCCGTCTCGCCGCAGCTCGGAAGCGCCGGTGCCAGGCTCGGCACCCCCCCCGCTCCCGCAGCAGCCCGGCGGTGCGGTGCCACCACCACGCCCCGTCCCGTACGCACGCCCCGTGCACGAACACAACCCTCACCGCTGCCTCCAGGTCTGCCTCGGCCGTCCTTCCGACAACGGTAGACGTAGCTGCCGTTACGTGAAAAAGTCGCCCCCCATGGGCAGACGACCGCAACCGCACATCAAGGAGAAGCTGCTCGACGCCTGCACCGACCACGCCCTGGCGCACGGTCTCCCCGACCGGCTCGAGCCGCTGGCCACCGCCACCGGCACCTCGGCCCGCATGCTGATCTATCATTTCGGCACCCGTGACGCCCTGCTGCGGGCCGTCCTCGGGCGCGCACGGCAACGCCAGCTCGACACGTTCGAAGACCTCCTGCGGACACGGCCCGGCGAGCCCTACACGGCCACCCTGGACCGCGCCTGGACCTTCATCACCGGCCCCGACGGGCGGCCGTACCTGCGCATGTTCGGTCAGCTGCGCGAGAGTGCGGAACAGCAGCTGTGGCCCGGCTTCCGGCGTGCCGCGACGACCGACTGGCTCGGGCCGCTCGGGAACGGCCTGCGCAGCATCGGCCGGCCGGATCTCGCCACGCTCGTCCTCGCCGTGATCCGCGGACTCCTGATGGATCTCGACGCCACTGGCGACGCCACCCGCACCGACCGGGCCTTCCGGGATTTCCTCGGCGCACTCGAGAACCTGTCCGGTGACCTCCGCCCAACCGCCCGCCGCGCCCGGGAGGCCGGTGCCCGTGTCGAGACCTTGCCGATGCGGGCCGGGGCGGCGCCTGCACCTGCACCGGCGAAGGAGCCGCCGCTGTGAAGAACCGACGAAGGGCTGACGAAGGAGTGCACGTGATCTCTGTCCGTGAGGTCGGGATTCTGGCCGGCAGTGCACATGCCGGGCAGACCGACAAGACCGGAGTGCCGTACACCGAACATGTCCGGGCAGTGGCCCGCCGGGCTCGGCCCGTTCGGTGATGAACTCATCATGGCGGGCCTGTTGCACGACGTCTTGGGAGACACCGACTGGACCGCCGGGCGTCTGCGGGAAGCGGGCGTGCCGGCCCAGGGCCGTCGAGATTGTCGAGGCGGTGACCAACCAGGCGAGCGGGAGCGCCTCGCGGCAAAGTACCGCTGCGCGCGCCCAGCTGTGGCCGGCCGCGGACCGGAACGACGTCGAGGCCATCGTCCGCATCGTCAACCCGTCGCTGCTCGCCGAACTGGACGCCCGCTGCTGATCGCACCTTCCTACAGGGCAAGGGCGATGGCGGGGCGCCTTCGCATCCGGGGTTCCGGCGGGCTGTGCGAGGTGCCGCCCCGGCTCCCGTCTCCCCGTCTTCAGGGCGGCACCGTCCCGCGAACGCCGGGAGCCCCGGACCGCTCAGTCCCGGGCCCAGGGGGCAGCGCCGACCGGGTGGGTGGGGATTATTCCCAGTGGATGCCGAGTTCGTTGAGTTGTGCGGCGCGCTGCGGGGTGAGCGTCCCCCGCCTGCTCTTGACGTTGGAGATCCACACACCGAGTTTCACGGG
>NZ_FOLM01000020.1 GCF_900112355.1 Streptomyces aidingensis | reverse complement strand
GGCGGGGGTGTAGCCCGTCTGCTTCGCCACCCGGTAGACATGGCCCACAGGCACGGCTTCCCCTCGTGGAAGCCAGTCACCAGTCGTGCGCTGACGCCCCGGACGGGAAACCGGGTACCTGGAGACGCTGAGTAGCACCGCATCAGTGGGACGTGCCAGCGGCACTTCCTCGGGGGCGACGGCGAGGACTCCGGGGAAAGCGCCGGCCTTTACCCACGCCAGGTGCCGCCATTCCTGCAGACCGGGCGGAAGCGAACTGAGGTGCTCCAGGTCGCCGGTGGCGTACTCCGGGGCGTCCTCGGTGAAACAGCCGACAGCGGTCACGTCCAAGTTCCGCTTGCCGACCACCCAGGGGGTACGGCGCTCGGCGACTGCACGGAGCAGCACCTCGTCGGCCAGCCGGGGGTCGTGCGCCACGAGCTGTGAGACCCAGGCATGGTCGAGGACGGGGGCGTCGGGACGCAGCAGCGCCGGGATTTCCCGGTGCAGCAGGTCGTCCACATAAGCCCGGTCGTGGTTCAGGGCTTTCCTGCGGTCCACGCTCAGCCGGGGTGTGTGCGGGCCGTCGAGGTTCACCACCGCGCCGAACCGCGGGATTCCGGCCCACAGGCCGTCGGCCAGGATGCCGCCGCCGCGGCTGCACCACCACAGCTGCGGCCGGGAGCCGGCTGCGACCCGGATACCGGGCCCGCGCCGTGCGTGGTCGGCAGCCGGGTCCGCCGCGTCCAGCGGTGCCGACTCCGACAGCACGCCTGGTTCCCACTTCTGGCTCCCCGTCGGGTCGGTCGCGTTGACGGAGTAGTCCGAGATCCACAGCAGGCGCCGCAGCAGACCCACACAGGACGGCGCCCGGTCCGCGGAGCGGAGGAACAGGCGGACCGCGGTCCCCGCTTCCTCCCCCCGGCCCAGCCGCTGGATCTTGAACAGCGCGCCCGGACCGGCGATGTCCACCCGGAGTTCCTCACCGGGGCGGCCTTCGCGGTCCAGGCGGCAGGTCGTCACCCTGATATCGTCCGCGATCATGAAGTAGCTCAGGACGCCGATGCCGAACTGGCTGTTCGGATAGAGGCTGATGCCTTCTTCCCGCCAGGCGGCCTGTTCTTCGAGGAACTCCGGGAGATCGGCGAAGCGCATGCCCGCACGGGAGAAGACCTCGCGCAGTTCGTGCTCACCCATGCCGATACCGTTGTCCCGGCACTCGATGTAGGGGCGGCCGTTCTCCTGCCCCTGGGTGAAGGTAATGGAGCCCGCCCATGGCCGCCCGTACGCGGACCGGCGGCGCAGGAACGCGGTGCGCGCGTCGCGGTAGCGGCAGGCGTCCAGGGCGTTCTGGTACAGCTCTCGGATCGCCAGCGCCGGGTCGCCGTACAGTTGCTCGCCCATCAGCAGTTCCTGGACGCGGTCGTCGGCGAGGCGGAACCGAAGATCCGTCGACTCGTACTCCGGCTTCCCGGCGGCGGTGAGCGCCGCGCGTACCCCCTCGGCGCTGGCATGTACTGGCAGATCCTGGAGCGGCTCCCACTGCGGCTCGCCGCTGCCTTGGGCGTCCAGCGTGCCCAGCAGGGCGTCCAGCGCGGCCGTCTGCTGCCGCAACGCAAGCTCCACGGCGGGATGCGTGCAGGTGGCATGGAGGACCCGGGTGCGCCCGCGAGGTTCCCAACGGGCGCCCTCCAGGGTGCGGTGCAGGCCGGGCAAATCGACCGAGTACCAGATACCCAGATGGTCCACCACCACCTCGGGCAGCAGCGTCGGGTCGATGGCCAGACGGTGTGCCACCGTCAGCAAACCAGCGAGCAGCCGGTCCCGTACCTGCTGTTCCAGTACCGAGGCCCCAGCCAGGTGGCGGGGCGGACCCGTCGGGATCCGGCCTGGGGCGGACCTGAGAGAGCGGAGCAGCCCGGTCAGTGTGTCAGGGGCCAGTGCCTCGGCGACGAGCCGCTGCTCCGGCGACTGGACCGGGCATTCCGGGGGAGTGGCCAGGCGGGTCAGTTCCCGCAGGGCAGGCTCCCGGTTGTCAAGAGGCTGCCGGGAGAACCAGCGGTGGTACAACCACCAGGCGATGCCCTGGGTACCGTCCCCGGTGATGCGCTCCCAGCGGCGCACCAGACGCGGATGGCTGCCGAAAAACTGCTCGTAGCGGGCCCGTTCGGCGGTGGGCTCTGCAGTCGGCCGCAGGTTCTCCGGATCGGCGCCGAGAGCGAGGGAACGGGCTGCTCGTCGGCCGCCGTGAGCGACGTAGAGGAAGGGCAGAACGACCAGCAGGGCGGCCTCCGCCGAGGACAGTTTCAGTTTCTCCGGGTTGAGGACGCGGGTGAGCAGCCAGCTCACCCGGTCGGTCGTCCGTTCGGCGAAACCGGCGGGATGCCACGGATCGGCTGACAACAGCTGCGCGTCCGCCTCCCACTGCTCGGCCAGTCGGGTGGTGAAGGCCACTGCTGCGTCCCGGAGTGGTTCCTTGCCCGGGCCGTCCGCGGCCAGCTGCCAGGCTGGGTGTTCGCGGGCCAGTGCTGCCCACGGGTGCTCGTCTGCGGACCAGGCGCTGACCGAGCGCTCCGGGCGCGGGAAGAGCACCCACTCGTCCGGTTCCGGTTTGGACTCGGTGCGGATTCTGATCTGTTGCCGGGGGCAGCCGTGCTTGGCGGTCAGCTCGTCCAGCGAGTCCTGGAGGGCTCTGCCGAGTTCGCTGAGCGTGCGCGGACCGTCCTCGGCGGCGACCAGGGTGGACAGCGCCCTGGAGAAGAGGCTGAACGATCCGGTCGGGGTAATCACGTACCGGGCATACTCCCCGGGCGAGCAGGCGTAGACGTGGCAGTAGTGGCGGTTGCCGACCCGGAGGACCTGCATGGTGGACCAGGCCCTGGCATTGCCGACGCCGGACATCTCCTGCAGCGTGACGCCCTCCCGGCAGGCATCGACGAAGACGATGACATTGCCGGCCCGGCTGTGAGTGACGTACTCGGAGAAGTCCAGGGACAGGCAGCGGTTGCGGAAGTTGCGCGACCTGGTCCGGGCGCCGCCCGGCACCAGGCAGTCGGTGCCGTTGTGGTGGATGCCGTGACCAGAGAGGTAGATCAGGATCGTCTGCCCCTCGGTGGCTTCCTGGAGGATGCGCTCCACGGCCTGGTCAAGGCTGTCCATGTCGGTCTTCTCGACATCGTGGACATCCACTTCGTAACCCGTGGTGCGGAGCGCGGCCTCCAGTTCCTGGAGATCGGTCCCGACGCAGGGCAGATTCGAAAGGGCATCGTCCTCGTAGACGGGGACGCCGATCAGCAGGGCTTTGAATGGTGTCGGCACAAGGCGGCTCCCGGGCAGTGGATCAGGAGCCGAAGGTCAGCGTGATCGCACCCTTGGCCGAGACCTGGGCCGATGTGCCGACGATGGCGATGCTGCCGCCTGCGGTGATCTCGAAGGACACCTGGGCCTCGCGAAGCGGCATGCCCCCGGAGGGCACCTGCAGTTCGCCGATCACCTGCTGAAGGGCATCCACCGTGCGCTGAAGATTCCGGTGCAGTACCGCGACCGGGATCTCGCGCACCGAGGTCTCCTCGCCACGGCTTCGGAAGAGCCCTTTGGAGCCGCCGGGGACATCCTCGGCGTCGTCGATCGAGACGATGACGGACAGGCTGTCCGGTGCCACCTCGGTGCTCCTGTTCCCCCCGGCCGTGGCGCGGCCCTCATCCTGAACCACTCGTCCCCCTGGAACCCTCGAGTCCGCTGAGTTGAAGGTCTCCCATCGTAGTGACGGCGTGGACGGCTATGGGGCAGCTCTTCGCATTTCGGCCGGGCTCGGCAGGCGAGGTGGTCACCGGCCCGCTTCGGGCGGGCTGCTCAGGTTTACCGCCGTCACGCCGCAGAGTTGGCGTACGAGCTGGGAGGCGATGAGCCAGCGCAGTCGGTGCCGGTCGCGGTAGGACACCGGGGTGTCGTCTCCCTCATCTGCTGCCAGGCCGCCGCCGGGAGTGGCTCGGTAGGAGGTGCCGATCACACCGTAGAGACGGGGCAGCCGGGCCCGGACCACGATGAACCCGGCGGACGCCAGGTGGGGGCAGCGTTGGGCCGCGAGGCGGGCGTGTTCGGCGCATACCGGAGGCTGGGCGGTCAGCATCCCTTCCAGGCCGTCAGGAGAGCGCCGTCCGTTCGGGCCGGCGGACTCCAGGAACAGCCAGCCGGCCCCGGTGCGGCTGGCGGGGCGCATGCAGACCTGGCAGCGCAGCCAGGTCATGGCCTCGCGCTGCCGGGAGGGGTGGACCTCGGCGAAGCGGGGGGCGCCGGTCAGGCGGTCGCCGTCGCGGGACTGGGAGACCCTGCCCCACAGCACGCCCTGCGCGTCGCGGTCGCCGGGCTCCTCGGCCAGGTAGCGCAGGCCCCGTCCGCCCGGCAGGAGGCCGAGGTTGGCGGCGTAGTCGGGTTCTTCGCCGTGGCGGGCGGTGATGTAGGGGATGACGGCGGGCGGTGCCGCCGTGGTGGTCATGCCGCCGCCCCGATCTCGGCGGTGAGCACGATGGGCCGGTGGTCGGAGGCGGAATCGGCGAGCTCGGATGCGTGGGTGGCGTACACCTTCGGCCGTACCTCCCCGGTGACCAGGGCGTGGTCGATGCGCGAGGGCTGTGCCGAATCGGTCGGGTAATGGCCCACGGTCGGCTTGCGGGCCTGGCGCACGACGGTCTGGGGGTCGATCCAGCCGGAGTTGAGCAGCACCCGGAGCGCGCGCCGGTCGGCCGGCCCCCAGCTCCCGTCAGCGTGAATCTGCCGGTAGCGGCTCCAGGTGTTGCGCGGGATGAGGTTCCAGTCCGGTTCGGGGTCCTGCTCGGCCAGGACGTTCAGGTCGCCCATGAGGAGGGCATTGCGGGGTTGGCCGGGGAACGGGCCGGCGTTGTCGGTCATCCACCGCGCTTCGCGGAGGCGGGTGTCGCCGTCGGTCCAGGCCAGGTGGGTGGCCAGCACGGCGAACTCGACGCCGTCGATGGCCAGGTGGGCGCGGGCGAGCCCGTGGTGGAAGGCGCCGTTTCCGACCGGGGCCTGGTAGCGCAGCACGTTGACCCGCTCGGGCCGGTAGAGGATTGCCAGGTGGTTGGGGCTGGTGCCGACGTCGGAGGAGACGCGGGAGGTCACCGGAGTGAGCCAGGCCATGCGCAGGGCCTCGGCCAGCTCCTGAAGGCGCCACCAGCCGCCGGCGTCCCAGTGCGTCATCTCGGTGAGCGTGACGATGTCCGGCTCGCCGTAGGTCTGGGTGATCTCGTCGGCAAGGACGCTGATCTGCTGCTTGCGGCGGGTCTCGTCCCCGCCGTCGATGCCGCCGACGTAGAGGTTCCACGACGCCGCTCGCACCACGGTTGTGCTCATACAGCTCTCATTCCTTGTGCGCTGGTGATCGGCCGCTCCGCAGGGGTGCGGGCGGAAGTGCGGTGGTGGTGCCGTCTCCCCCGGGCCGGGGGTTCACCGGCCCGGGGGAGACGGGGCGGCCCGCGTCACGGGATGCGCAGGCCGGGAAGGGCACGTCTCCGCCGGACGGGGCTACCGGTGGGGACGGCCGGTGGCCTGCATGTTCTCCGACGCGGTTGTCCACTCCGTCCCTCTGCTCACCGGGGCCGGCAGGTGACTGCCGACCCGGGCCTCGAGCCGGGCTCCCACCTCGTCGCTGAGCGCGGCGAGCTGTTCCCCGATGTTTCCGGCGGCGCATTCGCGGTACGCGAAGGCCACCAGGAAGGTGTTCGCGCTGGAGCGGGTGAGGACGACACATCCGTTCTCGCCCAGCAGGAGGCTGGTGGTGAGGCGGCCGGCCTCGCTGCGGGCGATCAGTTGCCGGGCGACGGCGCCCTGGGCGGCACCGAGGGCGGACAGGTCCCGTGCGTCGTCCGCTCCGATCCCCGCGCAGGCCAGGGCCATGCCATCGGCCGTGAGGGCCAGGACGCCCCATACGCCGGCCAGTTGGCCGACCCTGTCGTGCAGCAGCGCGCTGAGGGCGGCGTCATCCATGGCGTTCCTGATTCTGTTGGGGGTGAGGCGGGGTGGCGACTGCCGCCGTTCATCGAAGTCCCGGCTTTGCTCAGTGAGTTGACAGGTGCGTGTGGGAGCAGGGAAAACAGGCGCGGACGCGTATCGGGTACGGGCGGCCGTAGATCCGTGCGTCGGTGATCTCACCGGCCGTTTCGCCGGGGCCGCTCAGCGGCTGGTGGCAGTACCGGCACGCCCGCCCGTGGAGTACGGCGGACGGCACCTGCTCCTCGTCCGGCACCGGCTGGTCCGCCATGGGGGCATCACCCTGTTCTCCTTGCCGCCGCTCGCGGGCGGTAGGGCCGGCACCGGTGTGTCGGCACGGGTGTCCCACCGGCGGTGCGCGTTGTCTCCACCCGGTACAGCAGGGTCCTGACGCAGCCGGTCAGCAACCGGAGACGGCCGAGCGCGGTCGCGCGTGAGGAGCAGGGGGCTCTGCTGACGGCGACAGCAAGGTCGATGAGCTCGGCCCAGCAGTGGCGGGAGACGCCAGTTGTCGCCGAGTCGCGGTACCGGCGGGCCTGGGGAAGCAACAGGGCCAGGTGGCCTTGCAGCGCCCTGGTCTGCACGCCGACCTCACGTGAGGACGGAGCGAGTGCTCGGAGCAGCCGCTCCGACGCGGCCACGGCGAGGCGGACCTGCTCCGGGTGGTGCGGCGCTCGCCGCCCGGCGGGAGCCGCATCCGCCCGTTCAGGAGCCGGTGCCCCGGTACCGGGCGGTACGACGGCAGTGGGGACGCGGTCTGCGGGAAGTGGGCTGGTGGACATCGGAGTTCGGCCCTTCCTCGACGCAATGCGAAGCAAGCAGCCCAGAGTGCTGCCGACGGTGTGCCGACGGCTTCCCTCGGCCCGAATGCGGGGAGTTCCAGGTGTCCACCACTGTCCCCATATGGCGATGCACCGTCACGAGCGGCCGTGTCCAAGTTCCGTGGACCACGCCGACGCTACTGACCTGGGACGATGGGATCTATTGGACAGATGATGGGACAGCATGTGCTCCGCTTGCGTGGAAGTCACCCTGCCTGTGGGTAGATCCCTCGTTACCGTGGCCGGGCAATCAACCCGCAGGGAGCACCAATGGCGCACCGCCCAAAGCCCGGGTCCAAGGCGGATCGCGAGGCACTTCGCCACGAAATGACAACGCGCGGCAGCGTGACTGCGGATATCGCCGTCGAAATGCGCGTCCGTTTCGGCATGCGCCCTCGCGAGGCGTTCCGGCACGCACACGGCTGGACTCTGCAACAGACCGCCGACCGGCTGAACGACCTCTCGGCGCAGCGGCCCGGTGCGGCTGTGGCGGCGGATGCCTCACTGGTCGGCAAATGGGAGCGGTGGCCCGCTCCGGCCGGCCGGAGACCCACCCTGAACATCCTGCTGCTCCTGGCCGAGGTGTTCGGCTGCCGGATGGACGAGCTGCTGGACCTGGAGGACCGGCGTGCCATGCCGGAGAGCGACCTGCGGGTGCTGGCACACCAGGCAGCGGCTGCCGAACCACCCCGGGAAGCGGGCAGCCAGCCTTCCCCCGCCAGCGGCGCTGCGGCAGCCGAGCCGACCGGTCCGGAGATGGTGCGCACCGCTGCGGCCGAGGCAGCGGACTGGGCGCGGTGGGCCGAGGCGTCCAACGTCGGCGATCTCGCCCTGGAGCAACTGGTGGCCGACACACGGGCCCTGTCCGCCGACTATCTCGTCGGCGAGCCGCTGCCCCTCTTCGCACAGGCCCGCCGCCTGCGCGACCAGGTCTGGGCCCTGTTGGAAGGACGGCAGTACCCACGACAGACCCGGGACCTGTACAGCGTGGCCGGCTATCTCTGCGGAATTCTGGCCTGGATCAGCTCGGACCTGGGGCAACTGCGGGAGGCCGACACACAGGGCCGCACCGCATGGCTGTGCGCGGAACTCGCCGATCACCGCGACCTGCGGGCATGGGTGCTGTCCACCCGCTCCAAGGTGGCGTTCTGGGACGGCCGGATGCGGGACGCGATCGGCTTCGCCCGACGCGGCGCGGACTACCGTCCGGACGGTTCGGCCGGTGTGCTGCTGGCCTGTCAGGAGGCCGACGCGTGGTCCCAGCTCGGCGCGGCAGAGGAAGCGCGGGCGGCGCTGCACAGGTCGCTCGATGTGCGGGAGTCCGTGACCACCCCGGATGAGATCGGCGGACTGCTGTCCTGCGGTGACTACCGCCGTGCCAACTACACCGCGGCCGTACAGCTCCGTGTCGGCGAGCCGGGCTCGGCGCTGCGGACCACGCAGGCCGCGCTGGGCGAATCCGGCGCCCAGCCCTACGGCACGGTGGCTCAGATGCGCATCGCGCAGGCTGCCGCTCACCTGGCCCTGAACGGTCCCGAGGCCGCCGCCGAAGCGCTCCTTCCCGTTCTTGCCCTGCCGCCCGAGCAGCGGCTGGACCCGGTGACCCGTCGGCTGCGCGAGCTCGCCGCCGCAGTGGCTCGCTCTCCCGCGGCGGGCAGCCGGCCGGCAGCGCGCTTGCAAGAGGCCATCGAGGAATTCGCTCTGGACTCCGCACCGCGCCGTCTCGCCCTCACCTCGGGCAACGATGTCTCCTGAAGGGAGCGCCACCATGACCACCGCCGTTCAGAACATGGCCGACCACTGGTGGTGGCGGCCCGGCTGGCGTCCCGGCCGGACCTTCTACACCTGGCACCTGACCTGGCGGGACGCGCCCGAGGTGCTGCGCTTCGCCGAAGAGGCGCGCCGTGCTCTGGAGGATGTCCCCGGCCTCGATCCCGTCCCCGACGGCTGGCTTCATCTGACCATGCAGGGTCTGGGATTCACCGACGAGGTGGCGGAAGCGGACGTCCGGGCTGTGGTGGAGGCGGCCCGAGCCCGTCTCGCCACCGTATCCCCGCCCAAGGTGACCGTTTCGGGGCCTGTGGTGACCCCCGAGGCGATCTACGGTGTGCCGGAGCCGGTCACCGCCATCGCGGCGATCCGCGCCGCCATCCGACAGGCCGTCGCCGATGTGTGGCCGGCGGTGCCGGAGCCGGAAGCCGGTTTCCGGCCCCACATCACCGTCGCCTACAGCAGTGCCGACGGGCCGGCCGCTCCCGTGCACGAGGCACTGGCGGCGGCCCGTATCGCTCCGGCCGCCGCCGGGATCACCACGGCTGAGCTGATCATTCTCAACCGTGACCACCGCATGTATCAGTGGGAGACCTGTGCCGAAGTACCGCTCGGATGAGCTGTTGCCTCACATCCGGTCGGGGGCGGTGATGCCCAGGAGGCCCAGGCCGCGGGCGAGGGTGGTGCCGGTGAGCCGGCACAGGGCCAGACGGTTGGCACGGGTTTCGGCATCGGCCTTCAGGACGGGGCAGGACTCGTAGAAGTCGGTGTACGCCTTGGCAACGGAGTACAGATAGCCGGCCAGCCGGTGCGGTTCGAGGGTGTCGGCGACGCCGTTGAGTACGGAGCTGAACTCATCCAGAAGCAAGGCGAGTTGGCGCTCGGCGGGTTCGAGGGCGAGAGCGGGCCGGAACCGGGCCTGCGCCGCAGAGTCGCCCGCGCGGCGGAGGATGGAGGCGATGCGGGTATGGGTGTACTGGAGGTAGACACCGGTCTGGCCGCTGAAGGACACCATGCGGGCAACATCGAAGGAGTAGTCCTTGACGCGTGAGGTGGACAGTTCGGCGTACTTGACCGCGCCGATACTGGCGACCTGCGCGATGCGGTCCAAGTCGGCGTCGTGGAGGTCCGGGTTCTTCTCCGTGACGACCTCCTGAGCGCGGCCGTAGGCATCGTCGAGGAGGTCCGCCAGGCGGACCGTGCCGCCGGAGCGGGTCTTGAAGGGCCGGCCGTCCGGACCGTTGATGGTGCCGTTCTGGACGTGGACCGCCTGGATGTCATCCGTCAGCCAGCCCGCGAGGCGGGCGGTGCGAAAGAGCATGGCGAAGTGCTGGGACTGGCGCGCGTCGACGACATACAGCAGGCGGGTGGCCTTCAGCTCCTGGGTGCGGTAGCGGATGGCGGCCAGATCGGTGGCGGCGTAGCCGAAGCCGCCGTCGGCCTTCTGCACGATCATCGGGACGGGCTTGTCCTCCGGCCCGCGGATATCGTCGAAGAAGACGCACCAGGCGCCTTCGCTCTCCTGCACGATGCCCTTCTCCCGCAGTTCGTCCACCACGCTCTGCAGACGGTCGTTGTAGAAGGACTCGCCCGCGACATCGTCGAGCGTGAGCAGTACACCGAGACGGGCGTAGATCTGCTGAAAGGCGTTCTCGGACTCGGCGACGATCTCGCGCCAGGCGTTCACGGTCTCCGCGTCGCCGGCCTGGAGGGCGACCACCCGGCGCTGGGCGCGTTCCTTGAAGGCCGGGTCGGCGTCGAAGTGTTTGCGGGCCTCGCGGTAGAGGGAGTCCAGCGCCGAGACCGCGCTGCCCGCCTCGGCCTGCCCCAGGTCCCTGGCATGCCACCGCAGTTCCGGATGCTCGGTCAGGTACTGGATGAGCATGCCGAACTGGGTGCCCCAGTCACCGATGTGGTTCTGGCGGATCACCCGCGCGCCCAGGAAGTCCAGCACCCGGACCAGGGCGTCGCCGATCAGTGTGGAGCGCAGGTGTCCGACGTGCATTTCCTTGGCGACGTTGGGCGCGGAGTAGTCCACGACCGCCACCTGGCCCCCCTGGGTCTCGGGCACGCCCAGGCGGGCGTCGCCGTACCGGAGGGCCAGGCGGCCGAGCAGCGCTTCATCGGCGAGATTGATGTTGAGGAAGCCAGGCCCGGAGACTTCGACCGAGCGGATCCACTCGACCCGGGACAGGGGCTCGCGCAGCTTCTCCGCTACCTCGCGGGGCTTCTCCCGCAGGCGCTTGGCCAGCGGCAGCGCCACGTTGGACTGGAAGTCGGCATGGTCGGAGCGTCGGACGAGCGGGTCCTGCCCGGCAAGTTCGGGCGGCAGTGTCCCGGCCATGGCCGCCGATACCGCTGCCTCCACCTCGTCGGCCAGCGACCGCACCCGCTCCGTCATGTGTCCGCACATCCTCCGTCGATCGGGCCGCGCGAGCGCGCGGCCCCGCCAAGCTGAGCTCCACTGTGGTGCGGCACGCCCGGACCAGCCGAAGCAGGGGCGAGCCCAAGGTCCGGCCGTCAGGTCACCGGCGCGCTGCACCACTAAGCATGGCAGGAGTTGCGTGGTGGTGCGGTCACGACCTGTCGATCAACGTCTCCAGGTGCTCGACGCTGGAGACGGCACGTGCCAGCCCTTCATCGGCAATCGGCTGCCGGTGAACCGGAGGCACATACAAGATGTGCTGAGACGTCGCCACCTCCGCGAGAATGCCGAGTTCCGATATTGGGATATCGGCGATCTCGGGCCGGGTAAACGGGAACGAGGCGCTGTGTACCAGCCGGGTTCGGTGATCCGAAGGGTAGAATTGCTCCAGATATTTCCGCAGCCGGGCGAATCTCTCCGGCCGGTTCTTGTGCGTCGAGTACAGCGAGGTCTCCACGGTATTCACCTGCCACAGGAACAGCGGCACCGTGGGCACGAGCGGATACCGGCGCAGCAGAAGGCTGGTCGCCTCGAACATCAGCGCCCCGTCCGGACCGGGATCAAAACGCAGATCAGACCACACCGTGTCCAGTGCCGAAACCCCGGGCACCACGTCCACCGGAATTCCACGCCGCTCCGCCTCGGCCAGAATGAGTTGCGACGGAGTCACCAGCACGAGCGGATTGCCGGACGTCACATACGCGACGTGGCGGCCGGCGCCGGAGGTCGCGGCCCCGATCACCGCGCCCGCGACCTCATGATACGTCTGCCGCCTCGCCTTGTTCTCGGCGTAAGCGGTGGACAGGTCCACCACCTCTGCCTCGTATCGCTCGCGCAGACAGTCCAGAACGAGACTCTGCGCGTGGAGCACATAAAGAGCGTCGGCGACGCGGAGCACGGATTCCGCTTCGTGGGTCATCTGCATGACGCTCACGGTGCCGATCCCCACGAGGGAAATCCGTGCCGCGCCGCTCTTCTCAGGAACGGTCACCCCTGTCCTCTCGGAGGCGAAGGTATGCAGTCGATCAGAGATCAGGCGGTGAGTCCGTCGTCGTCGTAATTGCCGTTCTCGCGGATGAAGAAGTATTTCGTGTCACCCAGGAGCCGGTAGAGGGCATTCTCGTCCCCGGCCAGCAGCGCGCTGGCCTCTTCCTCGGTGAGGTCGAATCCGGTGAGTACATCCGGGTCACCGTCCCGGAGGCCAGTCCGGAGACGGAGGTCATGGTTGCTGCGGTGCAAGACTTCACGAAGCGCCGACATAAAACCCTCCTGTCTGATTGCGTGTCCGGCAGCGTACTGACGGTAACGACGGGGCGTATAGGGCTCATCCGGTCAGGACGCCACAAGATCTACCGCCGGCGCCACGCCAGACAGGCACTCGGTACCGGGTCAACGGACAGGGCCACGGCTGCCCGGCGTGCCCGGCATCGCAGGCCGAACGCCGGCCGGAGCGGGCGCCGGGCGCTTGTGCGGACGTGTACTCCGCGCCTGAGCTGCGAGGGCGCGGGCACTGGGTGCGGGCCGGTGTGCGAGGCGTTGTATGCGCCAGATGAGCACGTGCGCGGGGGACCGGACGCCGTCAAGGCTCCTGGAAGGGATGACGCGATTCAGCAGATGCGCCGGATCGAGGCCGCTGGACTCGGCTTGGGCGAGTACAGCTTGCAGGGCTGCGGATCGGCGAGCTGCTCGGGCTCAAGGTCTCGGACGTGGACCTCAAGCGGGGCACTATCCGGGTGGAGCGGCAGCGCAACCAGGCCGCCGAAATCTGCCCGCCCAAGACCGGCAAGTCACGCCGTACCGTGCCGGTCGGCGAAGTGGTCACCGACGTCCTGCTGCGGCATCTCGCCGAGCGGCCGTCCAAGGAATGGCTGTTCACCATGGAAGAAGGAGCCCCGCTCGTCTACACCCGGTGGCGGACGGAGTGGAAGGCGGCCCGGCGGGCCTACGCCCATCTGTGGCCCGGCGAGGACGACCGCACCCGGTCCGTCATGGACGCCGTTTTGGGCGGCCTGCGGACCGGGTGCGGACCGAAGAGCCCTGCGGAGAAGGAAACCGCAGGTCAGAGGCCGTGAGGGGCGGTCAGCCCTTCTTGGTCTCCCAGAAGATCTTGTCGATCTCGGCGATCAGGTCGAGCGCCTTCTGGCCGGTGGCCGGGTCGGTGGACCCCTTGGCCGCGCTCAGCGCCTTGAGGGTGTCGTTCACCAGCACGTGGAGCTGCGGGTACTTCTCGAAGTGCGGCGGCTTGAAGTAGTCGCTCCACAGGACCGAGACGTGGTGCTTGGCCAGCTCGGCGCGCTCCTCCTTGATCGTGGTGGCCCGGGCCCGGAAGTGCGGGTCCTCGTTGGCCTGGTACTTCTCCTGGATGGCCTTGACCGACTCGGCCTCGATCCGGGCCTGGGCCGGGTCGTAGACGCCGCAGGGCAGGTCGCAGTGTGCGCTGACCTTCAGCGTGGGTCCGAACAGGCGGGAGAACATAGCCGTCCTTCCTCGTGATCGTCTTTCCTCGGTGCGACATTACTCCGTACGCGGCGGCATTTCGCGGTCGGCCGGGTCCGTCCGGACGGCTTGGGCCGAAAGTCGGGTGCTTGACTGGGCGGGAAGATCTAGGCCGAGGAAGGGACGAGGCGGGCGTGAGACTGGCGCTGGCGGAGGTCTACAACGACTCCATGCTGCCCACCCTGCGACCCCGCGACCGGCTGCTGGTCCGCCATGGCGCCCGGGTGCGGGCGGGGGATGTGGTGGTGCTGCGTCACCCGCACCAGCAGGACCTGCTGGTGGTCAAGCGGGCCGTGGAACGCAGGCCGGACGGCTGGTGGGTGGTGGGCGACAATCCGCGGATCACCAATGACAGCCGGGAGTTCGGGGCGGTGCCGGAGGAACTGGTCGTGGCGCGGGCGCTGCTGCGGCTGCGTCCGCCGCGCCGCACTCAGCCCTCCCGGACCGGCTCGGCGCTGGCCTGGCTGCGCTCGGCGGTGAGGCCGCTGCCGTCCCGCTCCCGGCGCTTGCGGGCCCGGTAGGCGGCGACGTTCGCCCGGGTGGCGCAGCGGTCCGAGCAGTAGCGCTTGGAGCGGTTGGTGGAGGTGTCGAGGTAGGCGTTGCGGCAGGGCGTGGCCTCGCAGACCCCGAGCCGGTCCGCGCCCAGCTCGGTGAGCTGGAACGCCAGGCCCATGCAGGCGACGGCGGCGTAGGCGGCGGTGGCGTTACCGGCGTGCTCGGCGAGATGCAGATGCCAGCGCGGCCGGCCGGCCTCGTCCAGCAGATCGTGACCGGAGATCTGCGGGCTGGCCGGGTACTCCAGCAGCAGGCCGTTGAGCAGGTCGACGGCGCGGACCTGGTCGCCCTCGGCGGCGGCGGTGAAGACGGCGCGCAGCCGGGCCCGCACCCCGCGCAGCCGGCCGACGTCCGCCTCGGCGGCCCGGCGTGCCGAGGGATGACCGGTGGCGAACAGCTCGCGGACGGCCTCCACGGTGGTCAGTGCGTCGATGCCGCGCCCGGGCTCCTCGGTGTTGACCAGCCGCACGGCGAGATCCGCGTAAGAGGTCAGTTCCACAACGATCCTTACCCCACGACGCTGGACGTTGCCTCCCCACCCGCGACTCTACTCGTCACAGGCACCGGGCCGCGCCGGCCCTTACCGGCCCGATGCCGGGGTCCGGGGGCGCCGCTGGTTGTTGGTCGTGGGGGTGGGTGGTGCCGGGGGTGGGGGTGTGCGGGTCCGGGCGGGCCGGGCGCCGGGGCGCGCCAGCCCTTGGCGGGGCGATGCCGGGGCCCGGGGGCGCCGCTGGTTGTTGGTCGTGGGGGTGGGTGGTGCCGGGGGTGGGGGTGTGCGGGTCCGGGCGCGTCGGCTCTTGGCGGGGCGATGCCGGGGTCCGGGGGCGCTGCCTGTCGTCGGTGGTGGGGGTGTGCGGTTCGGGGTGGGCCGGGTGCCGGGGCGGCCGGTTCTTTGCCGGCGTGATGCCGCGGGCCCGGCCGGCGCCTCGGCGCCGGCCGGGCGGGGCGGGGGCTGCCGTGGGGCGGCCCCCGCCCCGTCGTGGCGGGGGGTGAGCGGCGGCCGGCGCCGCAGGCTGCCTCAGCGGCGGGCCAGGCCCTCCGCGCGGGCGGTGGCGGCGACGGCCGCCGCGACCGCCGGGGCCACCCGCTCGTCGAAGGGGGAGGGAATGACCAGCGACGGGCTGAGCTCGTTCTCGACGACGGCCGCCAGCGCCTCCGCCGCGGCGAGTTTCATGCCCTCACTGATCTGCGACGCCCGCACCTGGAGCGCGCCCGCGAAGATCCCGGGGAACGCCAGCACATTGTTGATCTGGTTGGGGAAGTCGCTGCGCCCGGTGGCCACCACCGCCGCGTACTTGCGGGCGATCTCCGGCCGGATCTCCGGGTCCGGGTTGGCCATGGCGAAGACGAAGGCGTCCGGCGCCATGCTCGCGACCACCTCCTCCGGGACGGTGCCGCCGCTGACGCCGATGAAGACATCGGCGCCCTTCATGGCGTCGGCCAGCGAGCCGGAGCGCCCCCGGGCGTTGGTGAGCTGCGCCAGCTCCTGCTTGGCGGAGGTCAGGTCGGAGCGGTCGGGGGAGACGATTCCGCGCCGGTCGCAGGCCAGGATCTCGCCGGCGCCCGCGCCGACCAGGATCTTGGCGATGGCCGCGCCCGCCGCGCCGGCTCCGGAGATCACCACCCGCAGGTCCGCCATCCGCCGCCCGGTCAGCTTCACCGCGTTGCGCAGCGCGGCCAGGGTGACCACCGCGGTGCCGTGCTGGTCGTCGTGGAAGACCGGGATGTCCAGCCGGGCCTGGAGCTTGCGCTCGATCTCGAAACAGCGCGGTGCCGAGATGTCCTCCAGGTTGATGCCGCCGAACGACGGCGCCATCCGGGCCACCGTCTCCACCAGCTCGTCCGGGTCGCGGCAGTCGAGCGCGATCGGCACCGCGTCCACCCCCGCGAACTGCTTGAACAGGATCGCCTTGCCCTCCATCACGGGCAGCGACGCCTCCGGGCCGATGTCTCCCAGCCCGAGCACCGCGCTGCCGTCCGTGACCACGGCCACCACCTGCGACTTCCAGGTGTAGTCGTGCACCAGCTCCGGCTGCCCGGCGATGGCCGCGCAGACCCGCGCCACCCCGGGGGTGTAGGCGAGGGAGAGATCTTCGGCGTTGCGCACCGGGACGGTGGCCCGGACGGCCATCTTGCCGCCGCGGTGCAGGGCGAAGGCCGAGTCCGGGTCCTGGTGCGCGGGCAGTTCGTCGGTCAGTTGATCGCTCTCTGCGTTGACAATGTCGGACGACACGTGGTCTGACCCCTTATTCGCATCACTGTTCGAGGGACCGCTTCCCGGTCGGGAGGCGGGCGGGCAACCACGTCCGCGGCCCGTCGGGCGGATGGCCGCCTTCCGGGGGCTGATGCGGACGCCGGACGCGCCGCACACGCGCCCAGGTCCCCGGGTGAGGGGTGTAACGGACCGTTCTACAGGATCACCGCGTCGGCGATCGAGTGATTTCGGCGGCCGGAAGGTGCCGGGCTCGCCCCGGCCGCTTCCGGGGCGCCCATCCTGACCCCGGCGCCTCGCCCCGACCTGGGGCGGTGCCGGAGCGGGCCGGGGGGCAAAGCCGCCGGAATCGGATGGGCGGTGATACATCTCTCACCGCCACCCTGGCCATGCTCCTTTTCCGCTGGTTAACGTTTTCCGGTCACCGGTATGGAGTGTCCGTTATCCGATCTTGACGTCGGACGGGGGCCACCCGGCCGTGTCCGGATGGCAAGATTCCCGTCATCCCCGAACAACGTTTGTCACCCACCGGGCTCCCGACGACGTGTCCCCGGCACCCCGGCGATACCCATCCCCGCAGGAGGACCCCGCGATGACCGCCATGACCCGCTCCCGTCGGCGCTCCCGCCACCTCGCCGCCGCCGGCGTCTACGCCGCCTCCGCCGTGCTGCTGCTCGCCGCCTGCGGGGACGACAACGGCGGCTCCGGAGCCGGGGACGCCCCGGCCGGCTCCGACGCCCCGCTGTTCGACACGCTGCCCGAGGACATCCAGCAGGCCGGGAAGATCAAGGTTGGCTCGGACATCGCCTATGCCCCGATCGAGTTCATGAACGAGAACAACGAGGTGGACGGCATCGACCCGGATATCGCCGGCGCCCTCGGCGAGCAGCTCGGCGTGGAGTTCGAGTTCATCAACGGCACCTTCGACGGTCTCATCCTGGGCATGAACTCCGGCCGCTACGACATCATCATGTCGGCCATGACGGACACCAAGGAGCGCCAGGACGGCATCGCCGAGGACGCCGAGGGCGGGGCCGACTTCGTCAACTACTTCCGGGCCGGCTCGGCGATCCTGGTGGCCAAGGGCAATCCGGAGGGCGTGCAGGGCCTCGGCGACCTGTGCGGGCTGACCGTCGCCGCGCAGCGCGGCACCGCCAACGAGGCCCTGGTGCAGGCCCAGAACGAGTCCTGCGACGAGCCGGTCGAGATGCTGGTCAACGACACCGACGACGAGTCGATCACCCAGTTGCAGAGCGGCCGGGCGGCCGTGGTGGTCACCGACTTCCCGGTGGCCCTCTACAACGCGCTGACCGCCCGGGACGGGGAGCTGTTCGAGGTGGTGGGCGAGCAGATCGACGCCGCGCCGTACGGCATCGGGGTGCCCAAGGACAACCCCGAGCTGCGGGACGCCCTGCAGCAGGCCGTCCAGGCGATCATCGACAACGGCGACTACGCCGAGGTGCTCAAGGAGTGGGACGCCGAGACCGGCGCCATCGAGTCCGCCACCGTCAACGCCGGCCAGTGACCGGCCCCGCCCGCCCGTCCGTCCGCCGGCGGCGACCGCCCGGCGGCAGCAGCGAAGGCCAACGAAGGCATTCCCGTGTCCGACATCCGTGACCAGGAGCCGGAGCCCGGCAAGGCCGCCAAGAGCGGCGCCGGGCCCGGCCCCGTGCCCCCCGTGAGCGCCGGCGGCCCGCCGGCCGGCCCGCCGGTCGGCAAGGTGCCGCCCGAGGCCGTCAAGGCCATCCCGGTCCGCCACTACGGCCGCTGGATCTCGGCCGCGGTCGTGCTGTTCCTGCTGGCCCTGCTGGTGCAGGCGTTCCGCAACGCCGACATCGCCTGGGAGGTCGTCGGCGAGTACCTGGACGCCGAGACCGTCGTCGAAGGCGCCCTCAACACCCTGTGGATCACCCTGTGCTCCATGCTGCTCGGCGTGGTGCTGGGGGTGGTCCTGGCGGTGATGCGGCTGTCCGCCAACCCGGTGCTGTCCTCGGTCTCCTACGCCTACATCTGGTTCTTCCGCGGCACCCCGGTGCTGGTCCAGCTCTTCCTCTGGTTCAATCTGGCGCTGATCTTCCCGGTCTTCGACATCGGCTTCTACGAGGCCGACATGAACGAGGTGATGACCCCGTTCATGGCCGCGCTGCTGGGCCTGGGGCTGAACGAGGCCGCCTATATGGCGGAGATCAGCCGGGCCGGCATCCTCTCCGTGGACCGCGGCCAGACCGAGGCCGCGCACGCCCTGGGCATGTCCGGCGCAAAAACCATGCGCCGCATCGTGCTGCCGCAGGCCATGCGGGTGATCGTGCCGCCCACCGGCAACGAGTTCATCAACATGCTCAAGACGTCCTCGCTGGCCTACGCCATCCAGTACCAGGAACTCTTCCTGGCCGGCCGCAACATCTCCTCCCGTACCCTGGCGGTGATGGAGATGCTGATCGTGGTCTCGGTCTGGTACCTGGTGCTGACCACGGTGTTCTCCATCGGCCAGTACTACCTGGAGCGGTACTTCGCCCGGGGCAGCGACCACCGCCTGCCGCCCACCCCGCTCCAGCGGATCCGCGCGCAGCTCACCTCGTTCCGGGTCCGCAGCAAGGTCCGCGGTGCGTCCGGCGAGGTGACGGTATGAGCGAGCCCATGGTGCGGGCCGAGCAGGTCCACAAGTCCTTCGGCCCCGTGAAGGTGCTCCGGGGCATCGACCTGGAGGTACGGCGCGGCGAGGTGTTCTGCCTGGTCGGCCCGTCCGGCTCGGGCAAGTCGACCTTTCTGCGCTGCATCAACCATCTGGAGCAGATCAGCGCCGGCCGGCTCTGGGTGGACGGCCGTCTGGTGGGCTACCGCCAGAAGGGCCGAAAGCTCTACGAGATGAAGGAGCGCGAGGTCGCGGCCCAGCGCCGGGACATCGGCATGGTCTTCCAGCGCTTCAACCTCTTCCCGCACATGACCGCGGTGGAGAATGTGATGGAGGCGCCGGTCCAGGTCAAGGGCGTGCCCCGGGCCCGGGCCCGGGAGCGGGCGGTGGAGCTGCTGGAGCGGGTCGGGCTGGGCGACAAGATCCGCGCCTATCCGGCGCAGCTCTCCGGCGGCCAGCAGCAGCGGGTGGCCATCGCCCGGGCGCTGGCCATGGACCCCAAGCTGATGCTCTTCGACGAGCCCACCTCGGCGCTCGACCCGGAGCTGGTCGGCGAGGTGCTGGATGTGATGCGGCAGCTTGCCGAGGAGGGCATGACGATGATCGTCGTCACCCATGAGATGGGCTTCGCCCGGGAGGTCGGCGACTCTCTGGTCTTCATGGACGGCGGGGTGGTGGTGGAGGCCGGGCATCCGCGCGAGGTGCTGACCGACCCGCGCCACGAGCGCACGAGGGCGTTCCTCTCCAAGGTCCTGTGACCCCTCCAGGGTCCCTCCGGCCGGCTCGCCCTCCCGTCAGCGGGTGAGCGGGAAGGTCCAGGCCTCCAGCGGGGCGGTGTCGCCGCGCGGGTGCAGCTTGCCGGAGTGCAGCCAGCCCCACCCCTGGAGCGCGCTGCGCGCCATGCCGTTCCCCGGCTCCAGCAGGGTGACCGCCAGGGGCGCGCTGCTGCGCGCCAGCAACTGGTCGTGCAGCCGTCCGCCCACCCCGTGATTGCGGTGCGCCGGGCGCACCATCAGCTCGGCCATCACGAACAACTGCCGGGAATTGGCCACCGAGGTCAGCTCCGCCAGCTCCGGAGGCACCTGGGAGAAGCGGTCCCACCAGCTTCCGTCCCGGTCGATGCGGAAGCCGTAGGCGCAGCCCACCACCGCCGGTGCGCAGGCCAGCACCAGATCGAACTCCGGCTGCTGGACATGTTCGGCGAAGCGGCTCAGGAAATCCTGGCGGTCGTGGAGCGCCGCACCCGGGGTGTCCCGGTACGCCTCGGCGTGCACATCCGCGATGTCGTTGCGCTGGTCCTCCGCCTGCCACCGGCTGAGCCGCCGCAAGAAAAGCTCGGTCATCTTCGACAAACCCCATCCCCGCGTTGTCCCCGCGTTGTCCCCGCGTTGTCCCGCGTTGTCCCCGGGCTGTTGCCGGGCTGTGCCCGCGTCTCCCCGCCGCGGTGCCGGCGTACGGGTGCGGGTGCCGTGCCGCTGAGTCTTCCCATGGTTCCAGCTTGTGCACGGCCAAGGAAGCCCGGCGGGCGCGGTCCGGTGATCTGAATCGCTTCCCGGCGGTGCCTCTGGTATGCGCCCGCTCAGCGGATTAGCTTGAGGATCATGTTTGCCGCCTATGCCGCTCGTTTCGACCGTGAGCAGCCGCTGAACGCATTGGAGTTGGGTGAGCGCCCGGAGCCGCTGGCGCCCCCGAACTGGGCCGTCATCCAGGTGCGGGCCGCCTCCCTCAACCATCACGACATCTGGTCGCTGCGCGGCGTCGGCCTGGCCGAGGAGCAGCTGCCGATGATTCTCGGCTGCGACGCGGCCGGTATCGACGCCGATGGCAACGAGGTGGTGGTCTATCCGGTGATCGGGGCCACCGGCCATGGTGTCGGGCCGCGCGAGCGGCGTTCCCTGCTGACCGAGAAGTACCAGGGCAGCTTTGCCGAGCAGCTCTCCGTGCCGCAGTGGAACATCGTGCCCAAGCCCCGGGAACTGTCCTTCGAGGAGGCCGCCTGCCTGCCCACGGCCTGGCTGACGGCGTACCGGATGCTGTTCACCAACGCCGGGGTGCGGCCGGGGGACAGCGTGCTGGTGCAGGGCGCCGGCGGCGGGGTGGCGACCGCGGCGGTCGTGCTGGGCGCGGCGGCCGGGCTGCGGATGTTCGTCACCAGCCGGGACGAGGCCAAGCGCAAGCGGGCGGTGGATCTGGGCGCGGAGGCGGCGTTCGAGAGCGGCGCCCGGCTGCCGCACCGGATGGACGCGGTGCTGGAGACGGTGGGCGCGGCCACCTGGTCGCACTCGGTGACGTCGCTGCGGCCCGGCGGCACCCTGGTGATCTCCGGCGCCACCTCCGGCCCCAATCCGCCGGCGGCCGAGCTGACCCGCATCTTCTTCCTGGAGCTGAAGGTGGTCGGATCCACCATGGGCAGCAAGGAGGAGCTGACCGGGTTGCTGAACTTCTGCGCGGCCCGGAATGTGCGCCCGGTGATCGACTCCGTGCTGCCGCTGAGCCGGGCCCGGGAGGGCTTCGCCAGGATGGCCGGGGGCGACCTCTTCGGCAAGATCGTTTTCACGCCCTGACCGCGGGGCACGGCCCCCCGGCCGGCCCCGGCGGCCGGGGGGCCGGGCCCGGTCAGCCGTCCTGGCCGGGGCCGCTGCCGCGGGCCCTGCGGTACTCCTCGGGGCTGCGGAGCAGCGCCACCAGGTGGGCGGCGGTGGTGGACAGGTGCCGGCGGGCCTCGCGCAACTGGGCGGCGGAGACGCCGTGGTCGCGGGCCGCGTCGCGGACGTCGTCCCGCACCCGGTCCAGCAGCTTCTCCAGCTCGCGCAGCCGCTCCTCGGCGCTCAGCTCCGCCTCCGGGCCGCCGCCCCCGGTATCGGTGCCGGTATCGGTATCGGTGCCGGTATCGGACGGCCTGGGGGCGCGGTGCTGCTGCTGGGCGCCGCCGCGGAACGGCCAGGCGTGGTCGGTGATCCGGCCGCCGAGTCCGCCCAGGCCGCCGAACTCCCGGCTCAGGCCCTCCAGCCCCTCGCGGACCGCGGCCTGCCAGTCCCCGGCGGAGGTGTGCCGCTGCACCCGCTCCTGGATGCGGCGGGCGGCCTCCTCGAAGTGGTCGCGGGCCTCCCGGCTGGACCTGCTGGCCTCCTCCTTGGCCCGCCGCGCCTCCGAACGGGCCCGGCGGATCTCCTCCTTGGCCTCCTCCTTGGCCCGGCGCACCTCGTCCTGCCAGTCGTCGTGCGGGCGGGCCCGGGGCCGCCGCGGGCCGTCGCCGGAGCTGCCGCCGGAGCCGCCGCCGGCCTGGGCGGCGGCCCGCCGCATCTCCTCGCGCAGGCCGTCCGCGGAACCGCGCACGTCCTCCCGGATGTCGGCGGCCAGCGCGGCCAGCGATTCACGGATCTCGCGTTCCAGCTCGGCGAGTTCGGCGGCCCGCTCGTCGAGCTCCCGGCGGCCGGCGGCGGTCAGGGCGTAGACCTTCCGGCCGCCCTCCTCGGTGTGGCTGACCAGACCCTCGGCCTCCAGCTTGGCCAGCCGGGGATAGACGGTGCCGGCGGACGGGGCGTACAGGCCCTGGAAGCGCTCCTCCAGCAGCCGGATGACCTCATAACCGTGGCGCGGGGCCTCGCCGAGCAGCTTCAGCAGATACAGGCGGAGCCGGCCGTGGGCGAAGACGGGAGGCATGTCAGGCGTCCTTACGGAAGGAGGGGGTGTCGGGGGCTTCGGGGGCGTCAGCGGCGTCGGCGGGGCCGGGGTCGGTGTCCGGCGGCCGGCGCAGCAGGGCCACCGCGCCGGAGACGGTGTTCACCCTGATCCGGCCGGCGCCGTTGCCCAGGGTGCCGGTGAGCCGCCGCCCGCCCCAGCCGCCGTCCACCGACAGCTCGCCGAAGGCGCTGGAGACGGCCCCGCCGGCGGTGCTCGCGTCCACCTTGGCCCCCATCCCCTCGGGCAGCCGCATGGCCACATCGCCGGAGACCGTGCCGGCCTTCAGTTCGACCGGCCCGGCGGCGGAGTAGAGATCCAGGGTGGTGGCGCCGCTGACGGTCTCGGAGCGCAGCTCGGCGGTCCGGCCGTCGATCAGGGTGAGGTCTCCGGAGACCGAGGCGAAGCGCAGCGCCCCCGCGAGGGACTGCGCCTCCAGGCTGCCGGAGACCGTCTCGGCCTGCACCGGCCCGCCCAGTCCGACCAGGGTGGCGTCGCCGGACACCCCGCGCAGCGTGGTGGGGCCGGAGATCCCGGAGATCACGGCCGAGGCGCCGACCACCCCGACGGTGAGCCGGACGCCGGAGGGGACCGAGACCGAGACCACCGCGTGGCGGTTCCAGCCCCGGCGGTCCAGCCACTTCAGAAAGCCGGGCCAGGGGGTGTCCTCGTAGGCGACGACGAGCCGGCCCTCGCTGTGCCGGACCAGCAGCGGCGGGCCGGTCAGCTCGCTGATCTCCACCCGGGCCGCCGGACCGGGCCCGCCGACCACGTTCACCGTGCCGTTGATGAGCCGTACATGCAGCTCGGTCACGGGCTCGGCCAGGTCCAGTGTTTCCGGCTCGGCGATCCGCCAAGAGGTTCCGTCGGGCATCGGGTCCTCCCCGGGGTACGACAGGGCTATATCGCGACTGTTCTACCAGACACGATATATCGCGTATCGCGATTGTCAACGCCGCCCTGCCGGCGCCCTTCTGCCGCGGCCGTCCGCCCGGTGGCTATACGTCGCCGTCGTCGTCTTCGTCGTCCAGCCGCGCCAGCCAGGTCGCCAGCCGCTCCACCGGGACCTCGAAGTCCGGATGGAGATCCACGAACAGCCGGAGCTGCTCGGCCAGCCAGCCCAGCGACACCTCCTCCTCCCCCCGCCGCTGCTCCAGCTCCTCGATCCCGCGATCGGTGAAATACACGTTGTGCTCCGGAACGGATACGGCCGGGGGCCGGCGCCGACCGCCTGGTGACGGTGCGGCGCCGGCCCCCGGCGGGCCTGCTCAGATGTCGAAGACCTCGTTGACCAGGGCCTGCTGCTCGGCGGCGTGGGCCTTGGGGGAGCCGACCGCCGGGGAGGAGGACGACGGCCGGGACACCCGGCGCAGCCGGTCCGCGTTCGGCACCGGGTCCGAGCCGATGATCAGGTCCAGATGGTCCACCAGATTGAGCGCGATGAACGGCCAGGCGCCCTGGTTGGCGGGCTCCTCCTGGGCCCAGACGAACTTGGTGGCGTTCGGGTACCTGCCGATCTCCGCCTGCACCTCCTGGGCCGGCAGCGGGTAGAGCCGCTCCAGCCGGACCAGTGCGGTGTCGGTCGCGCCCCGCTTGGCGCGCTCGGCGGCCAGGTCGTAGTAGACCTTGCCGGAGCAGAAGACCAGCTTGCGCACCTCACCGGGCGAGACCGTGTCGTCGCCGATGACCGGGCGGAACCGGCCGGAGGTGAACTCCTCCGCCCGGGAGGTGGCCGTCTTGGCCCGCAGCAGGGACTTCGGGGTGAAGACCACCAGCGGCTTGTGGTGCGGGTTGTGCACCTGCCAGCGCAGCAGATGGAAGTAGTTGGACGGCAGGGTCGGCATGGCGACCGTCATGCTGTCCTGGGCGCAGAGCTGGAGGAAGCGCTCGATCCGGGCCGAGGAGTGGTCCGGGCCCTGGCCCTCGTAGCCGTGCGGCAGCAGCAGGACGACGCCGGAGGACTGGCCCCACTTCTGCTCGGCCGACGAGATGAACTCGTCGATCATGATCTGGGCGCCGTCGGCGAAGTCGCCGAACTGGGCCTCCCACATCACCAGCGCGTTGGGCCGGGCGAGCGAGTAGCCGTACTCGAAGCCCATCGCCGCGTACTCGCTCAGCAGCGAGTCGTAGACATTGAACCGTGCCTGGTCCTCGGCGAGGTAGAGCAGCGGGGTGTACTCCTCGGCGGAGGTCTGGTCGACCAGCACCGCGTGGCGCTGGGCGAAGGTGCCGCGCCGGGAGTCCTGGCCGGCCAGCCGGACCGGGGTGCCCTCCATCAGCAGCGAGCCGACGGCCAGCGCCTCGCCCATCGCCCAGTCGATGGTGCCCTCCTCCACCATGGCGGCGCGCCGCTGGAGCTGCGGCAGCAGCCGGGGGTGGACATGGAAGCGGTCCGGGACATTGGTCTGCGACTCGGCGACCCGCTTGAGCACCTCCTGGCTGACCGCGGTGTCCACCGGGACCGGGAACTGGGCCAGCGGCGGGGTCGGCGCCGGCACCGGGGAGGGCGCCTCGGTGGCGTCCCGGACCTCCTTGAAGACCTTCTCCAGCTGGTCCTGGAAGTCCTGGAGGACCTGCTCGGCCTCCTCCATGGTGATGTCGCCGCGGCTGATCAGCGCCTCGGTGTAGAGCTTGCGCACCGAGCGCTTCTTGTCGATCAGGTTGTACATCAGCGGCTGGGTGAAGGCCGGGTTGTCGCCCTCGTTGTGGCCGCGGCGGCGGTAGCAGACCAGGTCGATGACCACGTCCTTGTTGAACGCCTGCCGGTACTCGAAGGCCAGCCGGCCGACCCGGCAGACCGCCTCCGGGTCGTCCCCGTTGACGTGGAAGATCGGGGCCTCGATCATCCGCGCGACGTCCGTGGAGTACATGGAGGAGCGGGAGGCGGTGGGCGGGGCGGTGTAGCCGACCTGGTTGTTGACCACGACATGCACCGTGCCGCCGGTGCGGTAGCCGCGGAGCTGCGACATGTTCAGCGTCTCGGCCACCACACCCTGGCCCGCGAAGGCCGCGTCGCCGTGGATCAGCACCGGCAGCACGGTGAAGTCGGTGCCGCCCTTGCCGATGATGTCCTGCTTGGCCCGGGCCACGCCCTCGACCACCGGGTTGACCGCCTCCAGATGGGAGGGGTTGGCGGTCAGCGAGACCTGGATGCGGTCGCCGTTCTGGCCGGTGAAGGTGCCCTCGGTGCCCAGGTGGTACTTGACGTCACCCGAGCCGTGGGTCGACTTGGGGTCGAGATTGCCCTCGAACTCCCGGAAGATCTGCGCATAGGACTTGCCGACCACATTGGCCAGCACGTTCAGCCGGCCGCGGTGGGCCATGCCGATCACGACCTCGTCCAGGGCGGCACCGGCCGCCTCGTCGAGCACCGTGTCCAGCAGCGGGATCAGCGACTCCCCGCCCTCCAGGGAGAACCGCTTCTGGCCCACATACTTCGTCTGGAGGAAGGTCTCGAAGGCCTCCGAGGCGTTCAGCCGGCGCAGGATGCGCAGCTGCTCCTCACGCTCCGGCGGGGTGTGCGGGCGCTCCACCCGGTCCTGGATCCACTTGCGCTCCTGCGGATCCTGGATGTGCATGTACTCGATGCCGGTGGTGCGGCAGTAGGAGTCCCGCAGCACGCCCAGGATGTCGCGCAGCTTGAGCATCGACTTGCCGGCGAAGCCGCCGACCGCGAACTCCCGCTCCAGGTCCCACAGGGTGAGCCCGTGCTCCTTGATGTCCAGGTCGGGGTGCTTGCGCTGCTTGTACTCCAGCGGGTCGGTGTCGGCCATCAGATGGCCGCGCACCCGGTAGGCGTGGATCAGGTCGAAGACCCGGGCCGCCTTGGTGACCTCGTCGTCGTGGCTGACGTCGATGTCCCGGTGCCAGCGGACCGGCTCGTACGGGATGCGCAGCGCCTGGAAGATGTCGTCGTAGAAACCGTGTTCGCCGAGCAGCAACTGGCTCATGTGGCGCAGGAACTCGCCCGACGCCGCGCCCTGGATCACCCGGTGGTCGTAGGTGGAGGTGAGCGTCATCACCTTGGAGATGCCCAGGCGGTTCAGGGTGTCCTGGGAGGTGCCCTGGAACTCGGCCGGGTACTCCATGGCGCCCACGCCCAGGATCACCGACTGGCCGGGCATCAGCCGCGGCACCGAGTGGACGGTGCCGATGCCGCCGGGGTTGGTGAGCGAGGCGGTGACCCCGGAGAAGTCCTCCATGGTGAGCTTGTTGGCCCGGGCCCGGCGGACGATGTCCTCATAGGCCTGCCAGAACTCGAAGAAGGTCAGGGTCTCGGCCTGCTTCACCCCCGCCACCACGAGCTGGCGGTCGCCGTTGGGCTTGACCAGGTCGATGGCCAGGCCCAGGTTGATGTGCTCGGGCTTGACCAGGGTCGGCTTGCCGTCCTTCATCGCGAAGGAGTGGTTCATGTCCGGCATGGCCTTGAGCGCCTGCACCATGGCGTAGCCGATCAGGTGCGTGAAGGAGACCTTGCCGCCGCGGGCGCGCTTGAGGTGGTTGTTGATGACGATGCGGTTGTCGAACAGCAGCTTCACCGGGACGGCGCGCACCGAGGTGGCGGTCGGCATCTCCAGCGAGGCGTTCATGTTCTTGGCGACGGCCGCGGCCGGGCCGCGCAGCGTGACCAGCTCGGGGCCGGTGTCCCCGGCGCCGTCCTGCGGCAGCGGGGCGGTGGCCTTGGGCACGTCCCGCCCCATGGGCGCGTGCTGCCGGGCGGCGGCCTCCTGCGGGGGCGCCGGACGCGGCGCGGCGGCGGGCCTGGCGGCCGGCGCCGGCGCGGCGGGGGCGGCGGCCCGGGGGGCCGGCCGGGCCGAAGCCCGGGGTGAGGGCTGTGGTGAGGGCTGTGGTGACGGCGGCGGCGCCTTGGGCTCCGCCGGCGCGGCCGGCGCCTGTGCCGCGGGGGCGGCGGGCCCGGCCGGCGCGGCCGGGGGCTGGGGCTGCTCGGCGGGGGCCGTGGCCGTGGACTTGTAGTCGGCGAAGAAGTCCCACCACGCCCGGTCAACGGAGTTCGGGTCCTTCAGGTACTGCTGGTAGATCTCGTCGACGAGCCATTCATTGGCGCCGAAACCGTCCTTGGTGGTGCTTGCCCGGCTCACTTGGCCGTTGGAGACACTCGACGCGTTCGACGTATTCGGGGACTGTGGCGACACGGCGGCAACCGCCCTCTTCCGCTCCGCAAGGTAATGGACAGCGGAAAACAAGGCTACGCCTTCCACCCGGTCCGGCGCAGGAGTCCCCGCCCAGATCGTCACCTAGCTCACACCCGGAAGGGGGTTTCGGGGAGCAACCCGGCGGGAAAAAGCCGGGGTTCGCAAGGTTTCGCACAGGGCGTGGCCAGGCTGCGACAGCAATCTGTCACAGACCTGAAACGTTCCGCCGTACCCGGAGCGTTCCACTCCGCTTATGCCGTCACTCTACGTCAACCGGGCGAGTGCGAACAGACCGGTACGGGTGACACCGGGCACCCGTCACCCCCTCCACCGCGACCCGCCTCAGCGCTCCGTTTCAGCGGCCGGGCAGCGTGGGGCGGACCCGGCAGCCGCGGCGGTCCGGTTCAGCGGCCGGGGAGGGTGGGGCGGACCCGGCAGCCGCGGCGGTCCGGTTCAGCGGCCGGGGAGGGTGAGGCGGACCCGGCAGCCGCGGCGGGAGGGGGCCACCCCGATGGTGCCGCCGTGCAGATCGATCGCCCAGCGCGAGATGGCCAGCCCCAGGCCGGTGCCGCCGGTGTTGCGGGAGCCGGCCGCGCCGGCCTCGGCCGCGGCCTGGCCGAAGCGCTCGAACACCAGGTCGCGCTGGTCCCGAGGGATGCCCGGCCCGTCGTCCAGCACCTCCAGCGCCAGCCCGCCCCGGGAGCGTTCCAGCGGCCGGGCCCGGACCGTGACCCGGCCGCCGCGCGGGCTGTGCTTGATGGCGTTGTCCACCAGATTGGCCACCACCTGGTCCAGCCGCTCCAGATCCGCGTACGCGGTCAGATCCGGCGGCGAGACATCCAGGCCGAGCCGCACGTCCGCCCGGCCGTGGCCCTGGAGCAGCGCCAGCCCGGTGGAGCCCAGCAGGTCGGCCAGATACGGCTCCACCTTGAAGATGCGCGGCTCCAGCGGAATCACCCGGCTTTCCAGCCGGGACAGGTCCAGCAACTGCTCCACCAGCCGGGACAGCCGCTCGGTCTGCCGCAGCGCGCTGGCCATCACCCGGGGATCGGGCTCCGAGACGCCGTCCACCACGTTCTCCAGCACCGCCCGCAGCCCGGCGATCGGGGTGCGCAGCTCGTGCGAGACATTGGCCACCAGCTCCTTGCGGTGCCGGTCCACGGCCTGGAGGTCCGCCGCCATCCGGTTGAACGCCCGGGCCAGATCGCCCAGCTCGTCACGGCGCGAGGCCCGCACCTGGCGCCCGTAGTCGCCGCGCGCCATGGCGCCCGCCGCCGCCGTCATCTGGGACAGCGGCGACACCAGGCCCTGCGCCACGAACTGGGTCACCAGCAGCGAGGCGATCACCGCGACGATGGCGATCACCCGGACCTCGATGGCCGACTTGTAGGCCAGCAGAATCAGCCCGGTGGTGATCGTCACCGAGACGATGACCAGCGCACCGAGCGCCGCCTTGAGCGAGCGGAACGGGTCCACGGGCCGCAGCGCCTCCCAGACCCGGCTCCGCCACGGCCGCGGCGGCGGGCACGGTCCGCCGGTCACCCGTCAGCCTCCTTCGGCCGGCCCGACGCCGTTGGCCGAGGTCTCCAGCGCGTAGCCGACACCGTGCACGGTACGGATCCGCTCCGCGCCGATCTTCCGGCGCAGCGCCTTGACGTGGCTGTCCACCGTGCGGGTGCCGGAGGCGTCCGCCCAGTCCCACACATCGGCCAGCAACTGCTCCCTGGTGAGCACCGCGCGCGGCGAGCGGGCCAGGCAGAGCAGCAGGTCGAACTCGGTCGGGGTGAGATGGACGTCCTTGCCGCCCGCCCGGACGCGGCGCTGGGCGCGGTCGATCTCCAGATCGCCCAGCATCACCCGGCCCGGCGAGGCCGGGGCGGTGGCCACGGCCGCGGCCCGTTCCACCCGGCGCAGCAGGGCATGGGTGCGGGCCACCAGCTCGCGCATGGAGAACGGCTTGGTCATGTAGTCGTCCGCGCCCACGCCGAGCCCGATCAGCATGTCGGTCTCGTCGTCGCGCGCGGTGAGCATCAGCACCGGGATGGGCCGCTGGGACTGCACCCGGCGGCACACCTCCAGTCCGTCGTAACCGGGGAGCATGACATCCAGCACCAGCAGGTCCGGCTGGAACGCCGCGGCGGTGTCGACGGCGGCGGGGCCGTCGGCCGCGGTCTGCACCAGAAAGCCTTCCGAGCGCAGCCGGGTGGCTATGGCCTCCAGGATGGTGGGGTCATCCTCCACGACCAGGATCCGGCGCTGGGCGCCGGGTGTGGTCACGGTACTGACCGGGTAGCGCTGGCGCTCCCCGTTCTCCGGTGCGTGCGGGTCGGTCTCCCCGCCGCCGCCGGATCGTGCACTGCCATGTGTCTGATTCATGTTGTGTCCCGCCCCCGGGAGATGTCTTGCGGAGCCAGTCGGCTGGTCTGGCATTCCTCAGGTTGTGGACGCCGGGAGGCCCCTTCCGTTCGGGCCCGACGGCGCTGGGAGCAGCGTAGATCCCCGGATGGTGCCCGGGCTATGCCGCTCGGGTGCCCAGATGCACGGCATCCGGGACGCCTCGCGGTACCGGTACCAGCGCGGTGCGGACATCCCGGAAACCGGCGTTCACCAAGGCATGTTCGAACCTGCTGGACGGTGCTGCCGACCATACGGCAAGGACGCCGCCCGGCGTCAGCCTGAACCGGCAGGTAATCAGGCCGGACGGCGAATACAGGCTGCCGTTGTCCTCGGTCACCGTCCAGTCCGGGCCGTTGTCGATGTCCAGGCAGAGCACGTCGTAGCGCGGTCCCGGGGCGCGCAGATGCTCCAGCAGGCCGGAGTGCACCACGGTGGTGCGCGGGTCGGCGAGGGCGTCGGCGGTCAGCGGGTTCAGTGGTCCGGACCGGTGCCAGTCGATCACCGCGGGCTCCCGTTCGACCACGGTGATGGCGCCCCAGCGCGGCTCGGACACCGCCTCGGTGAGCGAGAAGCCGACGCCCAGACCGCCGATGAGCAGCGACGGAGCCGGCCGGGCGGGGCCGGGCGCGCCGTCCACCGCCGCCAGCGCGGCGCGCACCAGCAGGCGTTCGGAGCGACCGTCGGAGGTGTCCATCAGAAAGCAGCCGTTGGCGATGATTTCGTACCGGCCGTCCCGGCGCCGCAGCACCACCTCGCCGTGCGGACCCGGCCGCCGGTCCAGCACTTCGGGCGGCCCGGGCGCGGCGGGGCCGGCGGCTGCCGGGGCCGGCGGGAGCGGGGGCGGAAGCGGCGAGAGGGAGTCGTGCGGCTGCTGAACCATGCGGTTCATCCTGTCCCGGCCGCCGCCCTCCGGCACGGCAATAACGCCCGGCGCGCCCCGGGCACTTCGGCCCGCGGGACGGCGCGCCCCCGCCGCCCGCCGCCCGGCGCCCGGCCGCTCAGAGCTCGGCCAGCGCCGCCGTGGCATCGTCGTGGATCTTGCCGCGCGGAAAGGCGGTGCACGACGGATCGGCCCGCTCGGCCGCCCGGACCTGGGCGATCACCTCCCGCGGGCCCTTCTCGGCGAGCACCGCGAACAGCGCCTCCCAGTCCCCGAGCCGGAACACCTCGGTCCAGCGGGAGGCGCCGTCGGTCAGCGCCGCCAGCGCCCGCACCCCGGCACGGGGCAGCGTGCCGGTCACCGCCCGGTGCGCAACGGACGGGTCGGCCGCGGCGGTGAAGAAGCCGTCCTCGGCGTTGCGCCGCGCCTCGATGAAGGCCGCGCGCTCCCCGTACGGGACGGCGGTCCGGGCCGCCGCCCAGACCTCGTCCAGCCGGGTGTCGAGCACCGGCAGCACCCGGCCGTCGGTCCGCTGGATCAGCAGCACCGAGTCGCACAGCACCAGATACTCGACGGCCGTGGCGTCCCAGCGGGCCGCCACCACGGTGGCCTGCGGGGTGCGAGGGTGAGAAAGCTCACACCCGTCGCCGTGTCCGCGTGCGGTTTCGTCAATGGCCTGGACCAGGCATTCCGTGAGCGGCAGGTCCGGCCGGGAGCCGCAGCGGTGCAGCAGCGCGCCGCCCAGCCGGGCGGTGTACCAGGGCGTGCCGTGCCCGCAGCCGGTGCTCTCGCCGGGCCGGGTGCTGACCCCGTCCAGCAGCACCACGGTGCCGCCGCGGCCCGGTGCGGGGGCGGCGGTCGCGGCGTAGTCGTCGTTGGGATGGCCGTCACTCCGGGGCTCGGTAACCCATTCGCAGCGCATGCGCCTCAGTGTGCCGCCGCCGGCGGACGGTTCCGCGGAGCGCGCCGGGGAGCGTCCGCCGCATCCGGACCGGGCGCGGCGGACGGGGAGCGCGCCGCGCGGCGCGGAACCGGCGTGCGACGAGCGGCGGGCGCGCGGGCGTCCGGCCGGGCCGGCGGCGGCCCGGGTGACCGGGGGAGCGGCGGCGCCGGCGGGCGGTGCGGGCGCGGATCTTGCCAGGAGTCGCGACGGAAATCCAGTTCGGCCGGGCCGCGTTGGCGATCCGCGCCCGAAAGCCGTAGAAACGGCCCGGAGAATGGTGCAGTAAGCTGCGCGCGTCCGTGTCCGGGTCCCCTCGTGAGCCGGCCCGGACGGCCCCTCCCGCCCTTGTGAGCTGGGAGGTTCGCCGGGACGGGCCGGGCCGCCGGGCCCGGCCGGGACAGAATGTGAGCACAGGTGCCCAAGACCACACGGCCGGATTCGGCGCCCGAACCGACGGACTCTTCACCGGCTGCGGCGAACGCGGCAGGAACCGCCGGAACGGCCGGAACCACGGGGACATCCGCGGCGCCCGCCGCCGGAGAAGCCGCCGGCGGACCGCCCGCCGCCGCCCGGGGCCGGCGTTCCTCGGTACGCAGCCGCCTGGTCCTCAGCGTGGCCCTGACCTCGCTGGCCGTGACCGCCGTCGGCGCCCCCACGGTCTACTCCGCCGCCCGCAGTCTGATGGGCGCTCAGCAACTGGTGGAGGACGCCGAACTCGCCGAGCGCGCGGTCTCCCTGGCGCACGCCCTGGCCGAGGAACGCGACACCCTGGTGATCGCCCTCGCCGGGCCGTCCCCCGACCCGGCCGCGGCCCTGGACCCGTCCGTCCGGTCACGCTCGGACCGCCGCGTCGACGAACTCCGCGCGGACGCCCCCGCCCCGCTGCTGCGCCGGCTGGAAACGCTGGCCGACACCCGTGAGCAGGCGCTCTCCGGCGATGCCGGGCCCCTGGCGGTGCATGACGCCTACTCCCTGATCATCACGCAGCTCGACGCGGTGACCCGCTCGGTGAGCCGGGAACGGCCGGAGCGGGCCGCGGACCCGGTCTCCGGCGCCCTGCCCGACCTGGCCCGCGCCGTGGACGCCTCGGCCGCCACCCGCGGCCTGCTGGCCGCCGCGCTGCTGCTCGGCGGCGACCAGCCGGAGCTGGTGCAGGGCGCCCAGCGGGCCCGGGCCCGGGAGGAGGCGGCGCTGGCCGACTTCGCCACCACCGGCGGGGCACGCGGCCAGGACGTCTACGACACCACGGTCACCGGCCCGGAGGCCGCCGCCGCCGCCGGATACCTCCAGGCGTTCACCGCCGCGCCGGGCGCGGCACCCGCCGCGGAGCTGCGGGAGGCGGGCGCCGAGCAGGTCGCCGCGGCGCTCGCGGCCCGCACCGAACTCCAGCGCGGGGTACTGGCCTCACTGGTCGGCCGGCAGACCGAGAACCTGCGGGAGCTGCGGGCGGACGATCTGACCGCGCTCCAGCTCCGGGTGGCGCTGGTGGCGGCGGCGGTGCTGCTGGCGGCCGGCATCAGCGTGGCCACCGCGCGCTCGCTGACCCGGCCGCTGGCCGTGGTGCGGCTGGGCACCCGCCGGGTGGCCTCCGACCCGGCCGGCCAGGAACCGGTCCGCTACATCGGCCGGAACGACGAGTTCGCCGAGGTGATCGCGGCCGTCAACGCCCTGCACGCGCGGGCGGTGACGCTGCAGCGGGAGGCCGGCGAGGCCACCGCCGACCGCGGCGACCTGCACGAGGAACACCACCGGCTGACCGCCGAGCGGCAGCGGCTGCTGACCGAGCAGCAGGAACTGTCCCGCCGGCTGGCCGCCCTGCACGGCGCGGTGCACGGCACCTTCGCGCACCACGCGGACCGCATCCTGGCCCTGGCGGCGGAGCAACTGGCGGTGCTGGAGCGGCTGGAGCAGCACGAGACCGACCCGGACCATCTGGCCACCCTGTTCTCCCTGGACCATCTGGCCGCCCGGGTGCGGCGGCACGGCGAGAATCTGCTGCTGCTGGCCGGAGCCGAGCGGCCCGCGCCCCCGGACCGGCCGCTGCCGCTGGTGGACGTGCTGCGGGCGGCGGTGAGCGAGATAGAACGCTACGAGCTGGTCGAGATAGACCAGCCGGTGCCGGAGCTGCTGATCGAGGGCTTCGCGGTCCGGGACATCAGCCATCTGCTGGCCGAACTGCTGGACAACGCCACCGCCTTCTCCCCGCCGCATGCCCGGGTCGGACTGGCCGGCCGGACCCGGCCGGACGGCGGGGCCGCGCTGCTGGTGACGGACGAGGGCATCGGCATGACCGGCGCCCGGCTGGCCGAGCTGAACGAACGCCTGGCCGAACCGGGCGACATCCCGCCGCCGGGCGCGGACGGCGACCCGGGCATCGGCATGGGGATGTACACGGTGGCGCGGCTGGTCGCCCGGCACGGGCTGCACGTCTCGCTGCGGCTGCGGGCGGAGGGCGGCATCGCCGCCGAGGTGATCCTCCCCCCGGCGCTCGTCCTGGCGACCGATCCGGAAGCGCAAGACCCGGCCGCCGTCGCCGCCGTCGCCGCCGTTCCGGCCGAGCCGGCCGACACCCTCTGGACCACCGGCGCCGCCCCCGCCACCCCCGCAACCGGCCCTGCGGACGCCGCCCCGGCCCCGTGGCCGCCGCCGGGTGCCGGGATCGACGCCCCGGTGATGCCGGACCTGCCGTCGCCGCCGGATGCCGCCCCGGCCGGGCCGGACCCGCTGCCGGTGCCGGATGCCGGGATCGACGCCGCCGCGGAGCCGGCGGGCGGGAGCGATCCCGGTGGGGCCGCGACCTCGGACCCGGGGCCGCGGTGGCCGGCGGAGGAGCCGGCCGAGCCGGTCGCCGAACCCGTGGCCGGGCCGGTCGCCGAGCCCGCCGTGGAACATGACCGTGCGCCGGCCGAGCCGTTGGCGGAATGGGACGGGCAGGACCCGGCCCCGCCCCCGGCCACCGCCCCGGCGGCGCCGCACATCCCGGTCCGGCAGCGGGACCGGGCGGCGCTGCGGGCGCAGCTGGAAGGCTTCACCCGCGGGGCCCGCGCGGGAGAGCGGGCCGCCGCCGCGGAGGAGGAGGCGCAGCCGTGACCACTCAGCCCCCCGTCCTTTCCGAGCCCGCCGCCGGCCGTCCGGCGCCGGGCACCGGCGAACTGCGCCGCCTGCTCACCCGGCTGGTGGCCGAGGTCCCGGGGCTGCGGTCGGTGGCCGTGGTCTCCGCCGACGGCCTGCCGCTGCTCTCCTCCGCGCCGCAGCGGCCCACCGCCGCCCCCCGCCCCCGCTCACCCCGCGAGGCGACCGCCGATCTGGCCACCGTGGTCGCGGGCCTGGCCAGCCTCACCCTGGGCGCGGCCCGGATGATGGAGGCCGGCCGGGTCCGGCAGACCCTGGTGGCCATGGAATCCGGCTGCCTGCTGGTGATGGGCATCAGCGACGGCTCACTCCTCGGCGTGCACACCGACCCCGACGCCGACATGTCTCTCGTGACCTACCACATGGCCCTGTTCGTCGGCCGCGCCGGTCACCTGCTCACCCCCGGGCTCCGCGCCCGCCTCCGGGACGACGCCGCCGAGCGGCGCCGACCGCGCGAGACCAACCGCCTGGGCTGAGACGATCGTCGCGCGGGAACCCGGCATCGACGAGCGGTGCGTTGTGCGCCACCGGCCCCCGTGCCGGGTGTGGTGGCGCCACGGGGCTCAGTCCTTGGAGAAGTTGACGAAAGCTTGCCAGGACGCGGCCGGGATTATCAGGTGCGCCGCATCAGGGGCCTTGCTGTCACGCACGGGCACGGCTCCGGGACTGTCGTCACGGACCTCAAGGCAGGCTCCGTTCTCCGAGCCGCTGTAGGACGATTTGCGCCACAGGGCTTCACTCACTGGCTTCATCGGCATATTCCTTGAGGTACTTGGTAATGAGTGCGTTGGATTCCTCCGCCGAAAGCGCCTGGGACTGCACTGTCTCAAACAGCTCCTCGTACTCCACCACGATCCGGGGAGTCTCGATCGCCTGGCCGGTGCGGAAGCTTTCCACCAGAGCCACGGTACCGCCGTCCGCAAGGTCCAGCAGTACGAGGCTACCGCCCTGCATCCCGTGAACGCGTGCGCCGAAGGGCAACACGGCCACCTTGATGCGAGGTTGATTCTGATAAGAGAGAATCGCGCGCAATTGTGCCGCCATGACCTTGTTTGAGCTGGCAGGCCGGGCAAGTGCCGACTCGTCCACAACGGCTCGGTAGAAAGGCGGATCGGCTTTTTCGAATACCCTGGAGTGCCGCCTGATCCGCTCGGTGACTTTCTCCTCGATCTCCTCGTCCGAGTCGCGTGGGAGGCCCTTGCGGAACAAGTCCCGGGCATAGTCCTCGGTCTGCAACAACCCCGGGATGACGCTGCTGGTGAAGACCCGGATACGCTCGGCCTTCGTCTCCTGGCTCACGATCTCCCGGGCGCCGGGCTCGATCAGCAGTTTGCGGGCCATCTCCAGGAGGGCGACGAATTCGCCGTGCGTGCCGAGGTGTTTGTCCAGGGCTTCGGCGACGCCGTCGGTCAGGGTTCGTTTTCCGGTCTCGATCGCGGACAGGTACGGCTGCGGGTAGCCGATGAAGCGGGCCAGCGCTCCCTGGCTCAGGCCGCGTGCCTCGCGGTGTTCGATGATCCGCCGCACGATCATCTCTCTCGGCCCCAACTGTGACTTGTCGACGTGCTGGGCATCAGCCACGGGTGCGCCCCTTTCGCGCCTTCGCGCACGTGGTTCGAGAACCACACCAACCTGTCCGAGCCCAAGGTGCACCAACTGCCGCTGCATCACCGGCTGTTCGCACAGAAATACCCATCGCGAATGCGTTCGAATCCCTTACTGGTGACCACCGACCGGGCGTGGGAGGGGGCCGCCGTCTCCCGGGGCTGGTCAGAACAGTTCATGCGGTCTGGGCGAAAGGCGCCTTCCGGGATGCTGCCGGGACGCGGGCTGCCGTAGAAGTGACCGTGGTGAACGGGCCGATCTCTCCAGACGGGACAGCAGATGACCGACCGGACCACAACGCACCCGGGCGACGGCGACGGCGACGGCAGCGGGGCCGCCGGGCCGCCGGACACGGCGGCCCTGGTGGCCGTGCTCAACCAGCGGCTCGGCTACTTCCGCATCTCACCTCACCAGGTCACCGCGACCGGCTGTGCGGAAGGCGCGCCGCTGATCATCCTGCCGCCGCTGAGCCGGGAAGGGGCGGCGCTGCTCTCGGCGGCGCTGTCGCTGGCCGCGCAGCGGGTGGGCGTCAGCCGGCGCCTGCTCGACGCACTCGCCGCGCATCCGCTGGACGACGAGGAGGGCGACGGCCGGGAGAGCGGGGCATGACGTGCGCTGTCCGCACACGGGAGAACTGGCCACCGACCTCCTGACCGGTAACCGGCACTGCCGGAACTGCGGTGCCCTGATCTACCAGGCGTCCGCCGTCGCCGCCATGTCCGGAGGCGGCCCTGGCCCTGACCCTGGCGCTGCCGCCCCGCCCCCGGAATGTGTCCGCCCAGTGAGCGGTGCCACGCGTACGGTGCTGCTGGTGACCGGTGACGAGCACCTGGCCGTACCGGTCTGGAGGGAGCTCACCACTGCCCTGGCCACTCGCGCGGATGTCTATCTGACCACCCACGCCTATCCGGCGCGGCAGCTCTCCCGCCTCGGCCGCCGGGTCGTCGTCATCCAGCTCCGCGCCGACGCCTGCTGGGTGCGTGAGTCCGTCGCCCGGCCCGGAGGCGGCTGGACCGACCAGTCCGGACTGGAATGCGCGCCGCCGGACGTGGTCCGTCTGGCGCTCGGCCTGATGGCCGCCGACCGGCCGTCGGCGTGACCGGCCCCGGCAGGCCACGCCGGTGGTGCGGGTCGTGGACCGCCAAGGGCGTGAAGGAGCGGGGACCGCGGTCAGCGGTCGCGCTCCGGACGGGAGGGGCGGGACCAGGGCCAGCGGGGGCGGAAGGGCTCGGCGTCCGGGGCGTGGACATAGCGCCAGCCGCGCGGGAGCCGCAGCCGCCGGGTGTGGGCGCGCGGCTCCAGCCGGTAGATGTGCACCCGGTCGCCCGGTACCGGCACCCGGTACATCCTGGGCGGCCGGCCGGTCATCCCGGTGAGCACGTCCAGCACCCGGCCGTCCAGCGGACCGCCGGAGAAGATGACGGGCTCGGTACGCACGGCGTCCGCCCCCGCCCGCTCAGGAGGCGGCCGGCGGCGCCGCCGCCAGCAGCGGTGCCAGACCGTCCACCAGCCGCCGCACCCGGCCGTCCGGGGTCTCCAGACCGGTCAGCCGCTCCAGCACCGCCGCGGTCTCCCGGTCATGGGTGGCGGTGACCGCCAGCAGCGACACGCAGTGATCCACCAGCCAGTCGCGCAACTGCCCGGCGGGCGGCTGACGGCCGTCGTCCAGCCAGATCAGCGAGGCCGCCTCCACCGCGGTGATCCAGGTGCGCACCGCCATCAGCAGCCGCGGGCCGGGGTCGGACGCCCGCAGATGGTGCAGGATCTGCCCGGCCGCGGCCCGCCGCACCTGGTCCACGATGGCCGAGGTGCGGGAGGTCTCCACCACGCTGCCGCCCTTGAGCAGCGCGGTGAAGCCCTCCCGGTGCTCGGTGACGAAGGCCAGATAGCGGTCCAGCACCCGGGCCAGCCGCTCGGTCGGCGGGCCCTGTGCCGGCTCGGCGAAGCAGAGCGTGAGATCCTCGGCGGCCCCGCGCAGCGCCGCCTCGTAGAGCTGCTGCTTGCCGCCGGGGAAGTAGCGGTAGACCAGCGGGCGGGAGACCCCGGCCGCCTGCGCCACGTCGTCCAGCGAGACATCCTCCGGCGGCCGGTGGGCGAAGAGCCGCTGGGCGGTGGTGATGAGCTGCCCGCGGCGCTCGGCCACGCTCAGCCTGCGGTACGCGGGTCCGGTCGGTGGCGCGGGACGGCTGTTCATGACCCGAAGGGTAACTCTGCCCGGCCCGGCCGCCGCCGGTCCGCGCCGGGCGCACGAGCGGTGCGCTCACGTCCCGCGGTCCGGGCGCGCCGCGAGCGGCCGTGACCTGCCGTGACCGGCGGCGCCTGCCCCGGGCGGCGGAGCGGCGGGGCCGCGGGCGGGGCTCAGGCGAGCAGGCCGGACTGGCGCCACATGCGGCGGCCCAGGCCGGTGAGCACGCCGATCTCGTCCAGGAACTCGGTCAGGCGGCGGGCGCCGGTCTGCATCACCTCGCGCCGGTGCTCGCTGGCCCGCACCTGGCGCACCGCCTCCCTGCGGTCCAGCCCGATGTCGGAGTAGACCCGCGGATTCACAAAGGCGACCGAGAACACCCGGGCGAACTCCCCGGAGTACAGCCGGGTCAGCTCCCGTTCCCAGCGCGGCGCGGTCAGCATCTGGCGGCGCAGCTCCTCGCGCGCGTACCGGACGTGCCGGGCCTCCTCCACGACATGGATACGCGTCACCCCGCGCAGCAGCGGCTGCACCCGCTCGTCCGGGAAGGTGAGCCGCTGCATCCAGTCCAGCACCTCCTCGCCCAGCAGGGTGGCGCAGAACGAGCCGGGGGTGGTGGAGAAGGTCTTGAAGAACCTGGCCAGGTTCTGGTGCGTGCGGGAGACCGGGTAGACCTCGACACCGGCCTTGCCGATCGCACGGGCGAACATCATGGAGTGGCGGCACTCGTCGGCGATCTCGGTGAGCGCGTACCGCACATGGCTGCTGGTGTAGGGCTTGTCGTAGATGTGCCGCACCAGCAACTGGATCAGTATCAGCTCGAACCAGATGCCCAGCGAGGCCAGGGCGGCGGCCTCGTGGCGGGAGAGGTCGATCCGCTGTTCCTCGGACATCTCGTACCACAGCGGGGTGTCGTAGAGCGAGAGCAGTTCCGGGGGCCAGAACCATTTGCCGTCCTCGAAGGGGGCGTCCCAGTCCAGTTCCCGGTCCGGGTCGAAGGAGTGCTTCGCCGAGGAGGCCAGCAGCCGCTCGGCCACCCGCTCGCGTCCCCTGAGGGCGCCCAGGCGGTCCCGGAGGGACTCCAGGGCGAGATCTTCCCGTTCCGGTGCGGTGGACATGGGTTCACTCCTTGGTGCGCCGAGGACTGCCGCTGCTCCGCCTTATGAGACTACGTGTCAGTAACATCGTCAATCCCTCGCGCAGCACGCACCGGGCCGCCCCGGGCCGTCCGACGATCGTCGGGCGGGCCGTCGCTTAACGCAACTAAACCGGTTCATCTTATTGACATGGCAGTGTCAGCACTGACTTGATTTCTCTTGCGGGAGCGCTCCCATGCCCTGCCTCCCACAGAAGAACCCGGAGCTTTGGACGAGGCTCCTTTGAGGAGACGTGTCATATGAAACGTCAGCGTCGCACGAAGGTCTGGGCCAGGATCGGCCTCGCGCTCAGCGGGGCCGCCGCCATCCTGGCCGGGCTGTTCGTCGCCGTTCCGCTCACCGCCACCGCCGCGCCGGTCGGGCTGCAGATCAGCAACGGCAAGGTGGTGGAGAGCAACGGCAACGAGTTCATCATGCGCGGCGTGAACCACGCCCACACCTGGTACACCTCGCAGACCCAGTCGTTCGCCGATATCAAGCAGCTCGGCGCCAACACCGTGCGGGTGGTGCTGAGCAACGGCACCCGGTGGACCCGCAACGACGCCGCCGATGTCGCCAATGTCATCGGCCTGTGCAAGGAAAACCGCCTGATCTGCGTGCTGGAGGTGCACGACACCACCGGTTACGGCGAGGAGGGTGCCGCCGCCACCCTGGACCAGGCCGCCGACTACTGGATCAGCCTCAAGAGCGTGCTGGACGGCGAAGAGGACTACGTCGTCATCAACATCGGCAACGAGCCGTTCGGCAACAGCGGCTACGAGCAGTGGACGAGCCACACCGGCGCCGCCATCACCAAGCTGCGCGACGCCGGCTTCAACCACATGATCATGGTGGACGCGCCCAACTGGGGCCAGGACTGGACGGGCACCATGCGCGACAACGCGCAGACGGTGTTCAACGCCGACCCGGACCGCAACACGCTGTTCTCCATCCACATGTACGGCGTGTACGAGCAGGCGTCCACCATCGACTCCTATCTGACCACCTTCCGCAATGCCGGACTCCCCATCGCCATCGGCGAGTTCGGCCATGACCACTCGGACGGCAACCCGGACGAGGACGCCATTCTGCGGCTGGCCGAGCAGTACGGCATCGGCTACCTGGGCTGGTCCTGGAGCGGCAACAGCGGCGGTGTCGAGTACCTGGACATGGTCACCAACTTCGACGCCGACCAGCTCACCTCCTGGGGCCAGCGCCTGTTCAACGGCGCCAACGGCATCGCGCAGACCGCCGAAGAGGCGACCATCTACGGCGGTGGCGGCACCAACGGCGGGACCACGGACGGCGGGACCACGGACGGCGGCACGACCGATGGCGGCACCACGGACGGTGGCACGACGGACGGCGGGACCACCGACGGCGGCACGACCGACGGCGGCACGACCGACGGCGGTACCACCGGCGGCAACGGTGACATCTCCTGCGCCGTGACCTACCGCAAGGTCGGCGAGTGGCCCGGCGGCTTCCAGGGCGAAGTGGTGGTCAGCAACACCGGCTCCGCCGCGATCAGCGGCTGGACCCTGGAGTGGGACTTCCCCAACGGCCAGACCATCAGCAACATGTGGGGCGGCCGGCCGTCGCAGAGCGGCGCCTCCGTCACCGTCACCCCGGAGTCCTGGACCAGCACCATTGCCGCGGGCTCCGCGGTGACCATCGGCTTCATCGGTAGCTGGAACGGCAGCAACGGCAGCCCGGCCGCGTTCACCCTCAACGACACCGCCTGCGGAAGCTGAGCGCCGAGCCGACGACCCGGCCCGACCGCACCACACCGCATCGCGCCGCATCGCGCCATGCCGGCCGCCGCCCCCGCGCGGCGGCCGGCACTGCGGCACTGCGGCGCTGCGGCAATCCGGCGGCCCCGCGGCCGGCCGGCCCGGCTATGCCGCGCCCGCCGGCACCCGCGGCCGGCGGGCGCCGCGCGCCTCCGGCTCCGGCGCCAGCAGCCTCGGCGGCAGCGCCACGAACGCCGTGATCCCCGCGCCCCGGTGCACCGGTCCCTGCGCGGTCGGCGCCTCCGTGTGCCGGAGTTCCACCTGGGCGCCCAGCCGGGCCGCCAGCCGCCCCACCACATAGTGGCCCAGCGCCCGGGCCGGGGCGTCCAGGAAGCTTTCCCGCCCCGACAGCCGGCCGTTGGCCCGGGCCAGTTCGGGCCCGGTCATGCCAGTGCCCCGGTCCACCACCGCCAGGCAGTACTCGCCGCCGTCCCGCCACCCGTACACCTCGACGGCCCGGTCGGCGGGGGTGGCGGTGAGCGCGTTCTCGATCAGCTCGGCCAGCAGATGGGACAGCTCGGCCACCGCGCTGCCCTGGATGCGGCAAGGATCGGTCTCGGCCACCGTCACCCGGCGGTAGTCCTCCACCTCCGAGATGGCCGACCGCACCACATCGGTCACCGGGATGGTGCCCTTCCACAGGGCGGGCGGCCCCTCCTCGCCGGTGAGGATCAGCAGCGAGTCGGCGTTGCGCCGCATCCGGGTGGCCAGATGGTCCAGCTCGAACAGCCCGGCCAGCGCGTCCGGGTCCATCTCCTGGCTCTCCAGCGCGGTGATGAGCTGGAGCTGCCGCTTGAGCAGCCGCTGATTGCGCCGGCCCAGACCGGACAGCGACTCGGTGCTGTTGCGCCGCAGCGCCGCCTGTTCCGCGGCCAGCTCGACCGCTGCCAGCTCCACCTTGTGCAGGGCCGCGGCCAGCCGGGAGATCTCCTCGGCGCCGCCGCCGCTTCCGCCGCCGTCCGGCTCCGGCGCGGGCCGGGCCGCCGGCCGTCCGCCCCGGGTGCCGTCCGGGTCGGCGGTGCCGTCCTGCACCGCGCGCACGGTCTCCGGCAGCCGCCGGGCGGCGACCTCGTGCGCCTGCCGGGCCAGGGCGCCCAGCGGCCGGGTGATGGAGCGGGAGGAGACCCAGGCCAGCGCCGCGGCCAGGGCGGCGATCAGCACGCCCAGCGCGAGGAAGCCGCCGAGCTGCGCGGTGGCCACCGAGGAGACCTCGCCGGCCCGGGTCCGGAGGTCGGAGCCGATGCCCTGCTGCACCCGGTGCAGATCGTCCACCAGCACGGTCATGTCGGCCCACCAGCCGGCCGGCTCGACGCCCAGGGGGCGGCCGTCGGCGCCGTGCCGGGCGATGTCCTCGTATCCGGCCGCGCGTTCGGCCTCCGCGCCGGCGAAGGCGGTCTCCAGCCCGGACCGCTGGGCGTCGGTGGCGTGCCGGGCGAAGACCGCGAGGGCGGCCATCCGGGCCGCCCGCACCTCGGAGAAGACCGTGTACTCGCCCTCGGCGAAGGAGCCGGCGGCGAACACGCCGTTCATGAAGCCCCGCTCCAGGGCGACCGACTCGGTGGCGTCCACCACGGCCGTCAGGGCGGCCAGCCCGTCGGCGAGGGCGGTATCGCCCCGGGGATCGACCAGCTCCACCGCGTTGAGCGCGGTGATGGCCTCGGTGTAGAAGTCCAGCGCGGTGGTGCGGTCCAGGGACCGCTGGTCCGCATCGGCCCGGACCGCGGCCAGCCGGTTGAGCTTGCCCAGCGCGCCGTCCACGGCGGGGTCGCTGCCGTCGAGCGCGTCGCGGGCCTCGTCCACCCGGCGCCGGGTGTCCGCCAGCGGGCTGCGGTAGTCCTCGGCGCCGCCCAGCAGCCCGCTGGTCAGGCCCCGTTCGCGCTGCAACTGACGGACCAGTTCCTGCACGTCGAGTGTGAGCTCCACGCGCTCCGCCGTATCCCGGGCGCCCCACCAGTCGGCGGCCCGGTCGGCCACGCCGGCGCCCGTGAGCGCCAGCAGCAGACACGTCGGAACGGCCAGCACCACGGCCACCCGCCCCCGGATCGTGCCCCAGAAGGGCACCTGCTTCAGCTTCCCCATACGGGACGACGGTAGAAATCGCCGCCGGAGCAAGCGATTTCCCGCCCGTAAGACGTGAGTTGCACCTCCCTCAGCGGGTTCGCCGGGGCTCCGGGCGCACCCCGCCACACTCGCGTAACACCCATGGGGGAGCAGCCGCCCGCCCGGCCGCCGGCCCGGCGCGGCCCCTGCTGAGCCGCGCCGGATGTGCCGCTCGGGGGGGGTGCCGCGCCGGATGTGCCACCCCGGATGTGCCACCCCGGGCCGGGCCGCTGGGCATCCGGCCCGGGATGGTGTCCGTGTCCGGCGGTGCCGCCGCCCGCCGCCCGCCGCTGCCGCAGGAGGTCAGGCGGTGGCGGCGGTCAGCCGGTCGAGCTGCTCCGGGGACAGCTCCAGGTCCGCCGCCGCGGCGGAGTCGCGGATGGTCTCCGGCCGGCTGGACCCGGGGATCGGCACCACCACCGGGGCGAGCGAGAGCATCCAGGCCAGGCACACCCGCTGCGGGCTGACGTCCAGTTCCTCGGCCACGCTGAGAAAGGCCAGGTGCCGGGAGCCCAGCGCGGCGGCGTTGCCGATGCCGCCCAGCGGGCTCCAGGGCAGGAAGGCGATGCCCAGCTCGGCGCACAGGTCCAGCTCCGGGCGGCTGGAGAGAAAGGCGGGGGAGAACTGGTTCTGCACGCTCACCAGGCGTCCGCCCAGCACCTGCTGGGCCAGCCGGATCTGCTCCGGGTTGGCATTGGAGACGCCGGCCTGCACGATCTTGCCCTCGTCCAGCAGCTCCGCCAGCGCGCCCACCGACTCGGCGTACGGCACCCGCGGGTCCGGGCGGTGGAACTGGTAGAGCCCGATGGCCTCGACCCCCAGCCGCTTCAGCGAGGCCTCGCAGGCCCGCTTGAGATGCTCCGGCCGGCCGTCGATCGTCCAGGAGCCGTCGCCCGGGCGCAGATGGCCGCCCTTGGTGGCCACCAGCACCTCCCGGCCCGCGCCGTGGCCGGCCAGCGCCTTGGCGACCAGGGACTCGTTGTGGCCCACCTCGTCGGCACCGATGTGATAGGCGTCCGCGGTGTCGATCAGGGTGACGCCGGCGTCCAGCGCGGCATGGACGGTCGCGATCGACCGCTCCTCGTCCGGCCGGCCCTCGATCGACATGGGCATGGCGCCCAGTCCCATGGCCCCGACCTCGACGGATCCGATGCGGCGAGTGTGCATGTCCGAACAGCCCTTCCCGCGCGCGGGCCGTGGCCCGGCGGCTGAGTGCGATGGGGACCGGCGGCGGAGGTCCCGCGCGGATGGCGGGCGCGGGACCGGTGCCGGGCTCTTTCAGCCTGGCCCGGTGTTCACCGGCTGTCCAATAGAAGAAACCGCACGCACTCATCGGTTAACCTTCTGAATCGTGGAACTGCGCCATCTGGAGTACTTCGTCGCCGTGGCCGAGGAGCGCCACTTCACCCGGGCCGCCGACCGGCTCCTGGTCTCGCAGTCCGCGCTCTCCGCCTCCGTGCGCGCCCTGGAGCGCGAGCTGGGCGCCCGGCTCTTTCTGCGCAACACCCGCAGCGTGGCGCTGACCGAGGCCGGCCGGGCGCTGCTGGACGAGGCCCGCCGCACCCTGGCCGGGGTGCGCGCCGCCCGGGACGCGGTGGCGGCGGTGCGCGGGCTGCTGCGCGGCACCCTGGCCATCGGCACCGAGCAGTGCATCGGCGGGGTGGACGTCTCCCGGCTGCTGGCCCGGTTCCACGAACTGCATCCGGGCGTGGAGATACGGCTGCGGCAGGCCGGCTCCCAGCCGCTGGCCGAGGAGGTGGCGGCCGGGCGGCTGGATCTGGCCTTTGTGGCGCTCTGCGGCCAGCCGCCGCCCGGCGGTGTCTCCCTGATGCCGCTGGCCGACGAGCCGATGGTGCTGCTCTGCCGCCCCGACCATCCGCTGGGCGCGCGGGAACGCGTCACCTGGCAGGACCTGGGGGACCGCACCTTTGTCGACTTCGCCCCGGACTGGGGGGCGCGCACCCTCTCCGACCGGGCCTTCGCCGAGGCCGGGGTGCGGCGCCAGGTCGCCCTGGAGGTCAATGATGTGCACACCCTGCTCGGACTGATCGGGCACGGCCTGGGCATCGCGCTGGTCCCGGAGCACATCACCCGCAAGCCGGACGCCGGGGTGCTGTCGGCGATACCGTTCGCCGGGGCCGGCGCCCCGCGCTGGACGGCCTCGGTGGCCACCCCCGCCCCGGACCGCACCGCGCCCGCCGCCCAGCGCTTCCTCACCCTGCTGCGGTCCTGACTCCACCGCCCGTCACCGGCGCAAGCCCCCCCCACAGCATCCGGCCACCGGTCACGCGTCACGCGTCACGCGTCACGCGTCACGCGTCACGCGTCCGAGAAGAGAAAGAGAGACCGACCGGATGTACGAGGTGGGCTGATCCGGCGCCGGGGACTACGCTGTGCCCGAGCGGTCACCGAGGGCGAGTGCGGGGCCGGGGCAGCGGCCGGGGAGACGGGGGCGAGGCGATGGATCCGTTGTCGTTCGAGACGGTCGGCACCGCGGTGACCGCGGCGGCCCAGGGCGCGGGCAGCGAGGTGCCCGGGAGCCCGAAGGGCCCGAGGAGCCGGGGGCCGCCCTGCCGCTCGACCCGCGGGACGAGGCGCAGGTGCGGGAACTGGCCGCGCTGATCTTCGGCCCGGCCTTCCAGGACCCGGAGTTCGCCGCCGAGTTCGCGCGCTGGCGGGAGCAGGCCGAGGCCGCCGCCGGGCCGGCCACCACCCAGGTGATCAACCAGGTCACCGGCAACGCCCAGGTGCAGAGTCTGATCCAGGGCCAGAACATCACGTTCAACCATCCCTGAACCATCCCTGAACCATCCCGAGGCACCCCGCAGGCCGCCCGGGCCCGCCGGTCAGCGGTGGCGCCGGCGATGGGCCCGCAGTCTGCGCAGCACGGCGCGCGCCGCCAGCAGCGAGGGCACCAGCCTGCCAACTCTGCCCAGCCGTCCGCCGCGCGCCGGGCGGCGCCGGGCGCCTCCCAGCACAGCGGTCAGCAGACCGCCGGCGCGCCCGCCCGGCAGCCCGCCCCGCCCGCGGTGGTGCGGCCGTCGGCCGGACATCCTGTGACTCAAGCTCACGGTGTTCCCTCCCGGTGGTCGACCGATGGGAATGCAAGGTTTCGTCCTTTTCATCCCTTTGCGGAGTCGGCTACCCGGGGAGACGGCGGTCAACCGTCCGAGGGCTCGGAACGGAGCCGGACCAGGGCGTCCACGGCGTCCCGCGCCGCACCCTCCACCGGCCGCCGCACCCGCTCCGCCAGCACGGTCCGCAGACCGCTCCCGGCCAGCGCGGAGACCACCTCGTCGGGGGAGTAGAGCACCTCCGGATCCTGCGGACCGCCGGTTCCCGCCTCGATATTGGTGGCGTCATGGCCGATGACCAGCAGGGTTCCGCCGGGCGCGAGGACCCGCGCGGCCCGGCGCCAGACCTCCCGGCGCGGGCCGGGCGGCAGATGCAGATAGCTGATCAGCACCAGGTCGAAACCGTTCCCCCGGCCCCACTCCGCCCAGCTCCCGGCCTCGGTCACATCGGCCCGGACCCAGCCGACCCGCCCGGCCGCCTCCGGCGGGCCGGCTGCGGCCAGCTTCCGTCCCCGCTCCACGGCGACGGCCGAGAAGTCCGCGGCGGTCACCCGCCAGCCCCGCCCGGCCAGCCACAGGGCGTTCCGGCCCTCCCCGGCCGCCAGGTCCAGGGCCCGTCCCGGCGGCAGCCCGGCCGTCTCCCGCGCCACCCAGCGGTTCGGCTCCCGCCCCCACACCAGCTCCGCCGCCGCATACCGCTCGTCCCACGCCCGGCTGTCCATGTCCCGCGCCCGCCTTCCGCTCTCGCCTCACCGCAGACCGTAGCCCGCCCGGTGCCGAAGCACCCCGCGCACGCCGAACCGGCATGCAGCCGCTGCCTCCTGTTCCCGGCTTGCAAAGAAAAGGCCACCTACCGTATGGCCTCCCGCCGGCATCCGTGACTCCCGGAATGTGGCCGCCGCCCGCCCGGAGAGGTACCGGCGGGCGGACGGTGGGGCGTCCTGCCCCGCTTGGTGCTCCCGCCAACGGCCGGGTGGCGCACGGTCAGGCGCTCAGCAGCGGGGCCAGGAAGGGGCTCGGAGTGGCGTGCCAGGTGAGGACGAGGGTGTCGCGGGCCCGGGTGGCGGCCACGAAGAGCAGGGAACGGGCGCGCTGCATCTCCCGGCGATGGCGTGCCGCGTCGACGGTGCGCAGCCGGGCGACGGCCTCCCGGGGGACCAGGCCGTCGCTCACCCCGGCGATGATGATGCGCCGGTACTCCAGGCCCTTGAACCGGAACATGGTGCCGATGTGTACTCCGCCGCCGTCTCCGCGCGGGCCGTCCGGGCCGATCTGGACGGCCCGCAGCATGCGCCCGGCCAGCGAGTGTTCGACCTCCTGCGCCATCTGGTTGGTGGGGACGCAGACCGCGATCTGCTCGTGCGGAATCCGTGTCCGGGGATCGGCGTCCCAGCCGGCGATGACGGCGGCGATGGTTTCCCGTTCTTCTTCCCAGTCGCGGCAGCCGTGCAGTTCCGGCCCGCCGCCGCTGAGCACCGAGCGGTAGCCGGCCAGTGTCTCGGTACCGCCGTCGAGGTCGTCGTAGGACTCCGTGCCCAGCAGGGCCAGGGCCGACCGCAGAATCTGGCGGGTGGTGCGGTAGCTGAGGTTCAGCCGGGAGGCACGGCCGCGGATGTTGATGCCCAGGCCGGCCAGGGCGACCTGATTCTTGTAGATGCGCTGGTGGGTGTCGCCGACGAGGAACAGGTCGTTGCGGTCGCGCGGCACCATGGCGCGCAGCATCTTCCAGTGTGCCGGGCGCAGATCCTGGGCCTCGTCCACCACGACATGGCGATACCGGTGGCGCAGCCTTCCCCCGGAGGCGTCGGCCAGGTGGATGTTGTGCCTGCCGCCGGCCTCGGCCCGCTGCCGCTCGACCGCGAGTATGCGCTGCTCGCGCCCGATCTCCAGGCGAGCGGCACGTTCGGCGAGCTGGTCCCAGGTCTGCCGGCCCTGCCGGTCCAGGCGCTGGGTGAACCGCTCGGCCAGCTGCCAGATCTCGGCGCGCTCGGCGCGGCTGACGCTCCGGCCGCGGCCCGCCCGCCGGGCCCGGAAGTACTCGCTGCGGGTGCCGCAGGCCTGGCCGAGGATCACCTGGCTCCACTCCTCGTGCAGGAATTCGGCGTCCCAGGTGCCGGTGCCGAGTTCGTCGAGCAGCGCCTGCCACTCCCGGACCGCCTGGCTGTCGTCGATGACCTGTTTGCGGGAGCCTGGCTCGGCCTCGCTGACGATGCGCAGCGTGAGCTGGTCCACATGGCTGACCTCGACCCGCTCCAGGAGTTCCTCGCCGCCGAGCTGGAGCAGCCGGGACCGGAGGTCCGCCGCCAGATTCTTGTTGTAGGTGGTGAGCAGTACCGGCTTGTCGTGGCCCGGCGGCAGCCGGTCCACCAGGTGTTTCACACGGTGCAGCGCGACGATCGTCTTCCCGGTGCCCGGTCCGCCGCCCACCCGGGCCGGCCCCGAGTAGTCACGTGCCACCAGCCGTGCCTGGGCGGGGTGCAGAAAGACCTTCCAGCGGCCGAAGTCCCCGCCCTCCAGCGCCTCCCGGAGAGCCTCGTCCGTGGTGGTGACCACGGTGGCCGGGCGTTGGGCGGCGGCCCCGAAGTCGTCGGTGTCCACGCCCTCCGGAGCCGCGACGGGGGCGGTGACCTGTTCCAGGACCTCCTCGTAGGACCGGCCGTCGTGGAGGGCCAGCAGCACCTCCCCGGTGAGCTGCGGTGCGTACTCGACGAGGCCCAGCAACTGGTCCTCTGTGGTGAGGGAGCGGATGACGGGTATCAGAGGGCCGGCCACGCCGAGGTCGCCGAGCTGCTCGTCGGTCCAGGCGGCGAACAGCGGCGGCGGTCCGGCCGCGCCGGCCGGCGCTGAGGGGACCGGCCCGGCGGCGGGGGCGGGCTTCGGCGCGGAAGCCGGCTCGCGCAGCACACTGTCCTCCACCACCTTCAGGTCGATGTACTCGATGCCGCCGGTGATGTGGTTGATGCCATAGGAAAGCCGGTCGAGGTGCTGGTAGACGTCCTTGCGGTGCTTGACCGAGACGATGAGCCAGTCGGCGTCGGCGAGCCGCAGCAGCAGGGCACGGTATTCGTCGTTGACCCGGGCCGACCAGAGCCTGCTGTCGCCCTTGAGCTGCTGGAGTTTCAGCCCCGTGGCGTGCGGGTTGTTGCGGAATTTGTGCTGGAAGTCGTACAGCGCGCCCTTCACCGGCCGGGGAAGCTTCAGGATCTCCTTGTCCGCCTTGTCGAGCAGGCGGAGGGTGGCACCCGTGCTGGTCATCGCTCTCGTTCCTCACCCGTCTCGGTGCCGCCCAGCCGTGCGGTCAGCTCTCTCGCATCCCAGCCGGAGGCCGGCCGGACATCCCATCCCGCGGCGGCGAAGGCCGCGTCCCGGCCCTGTGCCTCGGGATCGGCGCCGTCTTCCTCCCCGCTGTCCGCCCGCGGTGCCAGGACGACGCCGATCCTCGCGGCCGGCCAGGCCAGCTCCGCCATCCAGCCGTGCCGGGTGTCCAGTTCGTATCCGCCGACGGGCACGGGCGCCCCCAGTTCCACAAGTGCGTGGGCCAGTTCCGCCAGCCCCGCCTCGTCCGGATCGAGCAGCTCCAGCACCTCGCGCCAGGCACCATCGGGCGGGACACCGCGAGAGACGGGCTCGTCGCCGGGCGACGCCGCCGGCTCCCGCACGGAGGGCGGGGAGGGGGCGGCGGTCACGGCCTCCGTCGGGAGGGCGGAAGGCGGGGCGGCGGCAGTCCCGGCGTTTCCGGACAGCCATCCCGGACCGCCGGTCACGGCGAGGGCACCGGTCTCGAAGCCCGGCACCAGGGAGGTGGTGAGCTGGGCGCCGTCCCCGCCTCCCGCCTCCAGGAACTGCAGCAGATTGCTCCAGTACAGCCAGGACCGCCAACGCCGCCGGTGCGGCCCCTCGTCCGCCAGGGCGGCCCGGCTGTCGTCGAGCACGGCGAGCGCGGTCCACCTCGGCGGCCGGTGCCGCTGGTCGGCGGCCAGAACCAGCGGCAGCCCAGCCGCATCGGCGGCGGCGAACAGCTGGACGGGTCCGCGCGGTCCGGCCGGCACACCGCCGCGCAGTGCTGCCGCCAGCTGCTCCCCGGCGGCTTCGGCCGTCACCGCCCCGCCCCTGGTGCCGTTCCCGGTGAGCCCGGCGACGGCGGCCTCGGACCGCCACAGCCAGCGTGCGGCATCGGGGTCGCGCAGATAGGCCAGCAGCAGCGTGGCCGGTCCGGTCCAGACCGTCTCGGCGAGCTCACCGGGCTGCCCGCCCCGTACGTTGGCGTAGTAGGTGCGGGCCCGCTGCTCGCCGCGTTCCTGGCTCTCCCGGTCCGGCCCGTAGGGCTGCCACACCGGCCGGCCGTCCGGGCCGTCCGGGCTGGGGGAGGAGGAGCCGGGCACGGGGCGGCCGTGGTTCCTGATCTGGCGCTGCCACTCGCGGACATCGTGGTAGGTGAGCTGAAAGACCCGCAGGCCCTCGGCGCGCAGCCGGGCGCGCTTGGCCGCGTCGTCCGCCAGCCTGTTGTGCCGGGGACTGGTGTGGAACTCGTAGCCGTCGAGATAGACCGCCAGCCGGGGGCCGGGCGCGTCCAGCCGCTCGAACAGCACGTCCGCCCGGGTGCCCCCCAGCGCACGCTGCTGGGAGACCCGCCAGCTCAGTGTGGTGCCGGTGGCTCCGGTGAGTCTCAGCTCCAGCGAGTAGGTACCAGCGGTGGTGGTGTAGGTGTCGGCGCTTGCGGCATTTCCCGGTGTGCCGGCCCATTCCCGCAGCGTGTCGATGAACAGGATCTCCAGATCGCTCTCGGCCTGCCGCTCCAGCGGAATGTCGCGCGCGGTGGCCACCGGCGCGGTCTCCCACCGTTCGCCGTCCTCGCCCAGCAGGTCGTCCAGCATGTGCCGGATCTCGTTGCGGCTCACCTTGTCGTACTGCTCCGGTGGCACACGGCGCAGCACACAGCGGTGGCAGCCGTCCAGGCCCCGGTCGCGGCAGGGGCAGTCCTCGATGATCCGGCGGGCGTGCAGCAGCACGTCCCGGAACCCGTCCGGTGCCGCCAGCCGGTGCAGGTACCCGGTGCCGCCGGGGAGCCGGTCGTAGACGACCAGGAAACGCCGCGGCCAGTCGGCGTCCGGTTCCGCCATGGTGGCGCCGGTGATCTCGATGTGGTCGGGATCGCCCCCGTAGTGCGCGGCGATGCCGACGAACAGCGCTGCGGTGAAGGAGGCCAGCCGTTCCGCCGTGCGGGCCACGGCCGCCGGCAGCAGCACCCGCACCGCCTCGGTGACCAGTTCGTGCGCGAGCAACAGCGGCACGTCCCGTCCGGGGCCCGGGGCTCTTCGGCGCGGGCACCACAGCAGGTGGTGGCTGCCGCCGTGCGCCGGGGACCGCTGCGAGGCGGTGAGCGCGGCGCTCGGCCGGTCCAGCACCGGGCGCCCCTCGGCGGTGGCGCCACCGCAGTCCTCGCACACCAGGAACGGGCTGATCCGCACCTCCTCCCCGGCGACCGGTGCGGTTCCGCCGGCGCCGCCGTCGTGCCGGTCCGGGCCGAGGTTGATCCGCCGGATCACCGCCCGGCGGGTGAAGTCGGCACCGAAGACCGCGCCGGTGTGCCGCCAGGAGCCGGGTGCCAGATGGTCCGGGTCGATGTCCACCGCGGTCACCACGCTGTATCCGGGGCGCTCCCGCTCGTCGCGGTCGTCCCGGACCCTGGCGTCGTCCCGCTTGTCCCGGGCGATCACCCGACGCGGCTGGAGCACGCGCTGTACGCATCCGGCGTCCGCGATCTCCCGCCCCCCGCAGCGGGGGCACGGGGAGGCGTCCGTCTGCGCCCGGTGGGTGCGGACATAGCCGCAGGACGGGCAGAGCCGCCAGACCGACCAGGCCCGCCGCTCCGGACTGCCGATGTCCAGCGCGCACACCCGGTGCCGGTAGCCGTTGACGTAGAAGGTGCTGCCCGGGGCGAGCTCGGTCAGCGCCAGCCGACGGGACCGGTCGTAGTCCCGGACTTCACTGCGGTGAATCCGGCGCCGCCCGGCGCTTTCGGCACCCGGCCGCCCGCCGGCCGGTGCAACGTCCCCGCCGACCCCGCCGACCCCGCCGACCCCGCCGACCCCGCCGACCCCGCCGACCCCGCCGTCCCCGCCGTCCCCGCCGTCCCCGGCGTTCTCGGTGTGCTCGGCGTCCTCGGTCCAGTAGAGGGTGGCCTCCAGCCGGGTGGTGGTGTCGGTGAGGCTGTAGTTCGGCAGCAGCCCCAGCTCCACCAGGGTGCCGTGCGCACTGGTCCGGCTCAGGTCCCGGAGCAGGTCGCCGGTGGCCCGCCGCTCCGCCAGCAGCTCGCGCCGCTCCCGGTCCTGTTCGCGGTCGGAGCTGAGCAGCCGCGTCACCGAGTCGTCGATCGCTCCGATGCGGCGGCGCAGCTCCTCCCGCCGGGCCGTCCAGTCCTCCTCCGCCTCCTGGAGTGCCCGGACCACGCCGCCGGTGGCCCAGGCGCGCAGCTCCCCGGCGGCGTGCTCCGAGACGCCCTCCCCGCCGGGCGTGGCGAAGAGCGAGAGGAATTCCCCGGCGAGCTGTTCGCCGTGGGTGAGTGCGGCGTCGGCCAGGTCCTGGCACCAGCCGGAGGCGCCGAACAACGCGGAGGCCAGCCGCGGCACGGGCGGCAGCGGGCTGCCGTCCGAGGTGGTCAGCAGGGCGCGGGCGGCCCGGTCCAGCAGGTACGCCGTGTACTGGCGGCGCAGGATCTCCACCGCCGACAGATGACAGCCGGGCGGGACGATCTCCCCGTTGATCATCTCCTTGGGCCGGCCCAGATAGTACAGATCGCGCGCCCGGCGCCCGCCGAGGGTGACGATCAGCGCATTGCCGGTGCGGCGGCCGGCCCGGCCGGCGCGCTGCACATACTTCGCCGGTCCGCTCGGCAGGGAGCCCAGCAGCACGGCCGACAGGTCCCCGATGTCGATCCCGAGCTCCAGCGTCGGGGTGCAGGAGAGCACATTGGGGTCGGTGTAGTGCGTGCCCTGGCGGAACGCGTGCTCCACCCGTTCCCGCTCCGGCCGGGTGAGCATGCCGGTGTGCTCGGCGGTGACCACCCGGAAGGTGCCGCCGGTGCGGTACAGCCGGCGGTAGTAGTCGCCGCGGTAGTCCCGTTCCCGGGCGCCGCCGAAGCCTGGGCCTGCCCCCGCCGGCCCGCCGGACCGGCCCGCCGCGGACGGCTCCGCGTTCTGCGTGGGCCGCAGCACGCCCCCGCAGCGGTAGCGCGGGCACGGATGCCCCCACCAGCGGGTGCGCCGCTCCGGCGGCACCACCTGCTGCCAGCCGCAGGCGGGGCAGGCCACGAACGCCTTGTTGACCACCGTGTCGTCCAGCAGCCGCACCTCGATGTGGCCCGGCTGGAGCCCGTAGACCCGGGTGGCCCGGTCCTGCGCGGTGCGCACCGCCAGCACCCGCTCCTCGGCGAGCGCCGGCAGCAGCCGGCGCAGGAACTCCACCGCACCCGGCGCGTCCAGCAGCAGGCAGCGGCGCGTCCAGTCCTGGTACCAGCCGCCGCGCCCGGGGAGGGTGTCGAAGACCGAGCGGTCCCGCTGCCCGTCCAGCAGGAAACGCGGCGGCGCCACGGCGCGCCCCTGAGGGCCGCGCCCGTCCGGGAAGGCGGGCATGCCGGTCGGCCGGCCGCCCCAGATCAGATACCGGGTGACGCCCGCGTCCCGCATCCAGGGCTCCAGCCAGCGGTGCCGCACCGCGCCGCGCAGCCGCAGCCGTTCCAGCAGGCCCCGCACGTGTGCCAGGAACCGGTCGGGTGTCGGCAGTCCGTCCGCCACCACCAGCTGTCCGGGCAGCGAGAGGTACAGATCGCGCGCCAGGGCGGCGACCCGCTCGGGCTCCCGGATGACGACCTCGGCCGCCGCGGTGCGGGTCAGCTCCAGGGTGCGCCCGAGCCGGGACCGCAGGCCGAACTCCAGCACGGTGGCGAAGGCCAGCCGTTCCCCGATCAGCTTCCAGGTGCGCCGGTCACCGGTACCTCGCCCGGACAGCAGCCGGTCCACGCCCGGCTCGTCGTGCAGATCGGGCGGCACCACGGCGGCCAGGGCCTGCGAGTCGTCCACCGAGTCCAGCACATTGCCGATCAGCTCGTTGAGCGGTACCGGGGTGCCGGCGTCGTCCAGATTGTGGGCGAGCAGCGAGCGGAGCGAGAACTTGTAGGAGGCGTTGGCCACGTACCCGGCGCGGTGCGCCGCGTCCTGGGTGGAGTCGTTGAACAGCAGGGTCTTGCGCTCTCCGGGGGCCAGCGCGATGTCCCCGCCGGTGAAGAGCTGGGTGACGGCGGCCGACGCCAGCGCGGCGAGTGCGGTACCGAGAAAGCGGATGGCGTTGTCGGTGTGGCACGCCGGGCAGCGGTCGTCCAGGGCGGCCCGGTCGGCGACCCTGCGGTCCAGCACGGCGACGGCGAACCAGGCGTCCAGCAGTTCACCGCCGTCCGCGGCCGTCGGCGGCCGGTACCGGCCGCGCGTCCCGTCCAGGACCACGACGGACTGCGGGTCCGGGCCGGTGCCGGGCGCGGGTGCTGGCCGCGCGCCCGTCAGCGCCTCCAGCGCGGCACGCCGCTCCGCCCCGGTCGCGGCGATGAAGTAGCGCAGCCGCCGCCGGTCGCGGCTCACCCCGGCCCGCCAGATCCGTTCCGGCGCCATGACGAGCTGCTCCGGGTCGGCCTCCGGTGACAGCGCCGCCCATCCGGAGCGCCCGCAGGTGCGGCAGTAGACGGCGGGCAGATACACCTGCGGCGGTCGCAGTGCGGTGTCCGAGCCCGGCAGCGGCCGGGGCCGCCCCGACCCCCCGGCGCCCCCCGAGTCAGCGGCTCCGGCCGGCCGTCCCGCACCGGCGGAGGAGAACGGCGGCGCGGAGAGCGGGGCGGCCTGCGCGCCTTCCCCGCCGGTCTCCGCCCCGGGGGAGGGGACGGCCGCCGGCCCGCCGGCCCTGGCCTGCGCACGGTCGTCCTCGAACCAGCGGAACTCCGGAGCGCGGCCCACCCCGCGCAGCACCCGGGTGACCGGCCGCACCCACAGATGGCTCTCGATGTGCAGCAGCGGGCGGGGACTGTGTTCCTCCGAGTCCGGGTCGCGGGCGGCGGAGAGCAGCGCCACGATCCGGGCCAGTGCCTGCAGCACCAGCCGCGGATTCTCCCGGGCCGTCTGCCCCCAGGCGTATCCGAACCCGACCCGGGCCAGCAGATCGGGCAGCTCCCACTCGTCCAGCGGCTCGCCGCCGAGCAGCGACAGCAAACCGTGGGTGAAGCTGTGCCGTTTGAGCAGCCGGCCGAGCCGGAACGGGTCCAGGCCGCCGCGCTCCAGCAGCCGCTCCGCGAGGCCGTCCAGGTCCAGCAGCTCCGGCCGGACCTCCGCCTCCGGGCCGCCGGAGCAGGCGACGACCTCCTGCGGGCCGGGCGGCTCGGGCAGGGTGTAGTCCACGCCGCCGGTGAACTGCTCCGCGGACAGCCGCTCCTCGCCGATCACCGCGTCGGCGGGGAACGTCACCCCGAACACCTGCCCGGCGACCTCCAGAAGCGCTCCGGCCGTCCGGCCGTCGCCGGCGCGGCCCTCGCCCAGGGTCGCCGAGGTGGCGACCGGGCAGATCCGGCCCAGCGGCCGGCCGGGCCGGGCCGCCCCGACCGCCGCCGCCAGCCGGCGCAGCAGCACCGCCACATCCGTGCCCTGGGCGCCGTCGTAGGTGTGGAATTCGTCGAGCACCACGTACGCGATGTCGGCGCCCTGCCACAGCGCGGCGTCCTCGCCGCGCTGGAGCAGCAGATCGAGCATCTTGTAGTTGGTGATCAGCACATCCGGTGGCGCGGCCCGCATCTCCTCGCGCCGGGTCCGCACCCGCCGGAATGCGGTGTCCGGCCGGTCCCCGATGTACAGGCCGGCCGTGACCTGCGCCAGCTCGGGCCGGGCCAGGTACTCCCCGATCCGCCCGGCCTGGTCGGTGGCCAGGGCGTTCATGGGGTACAGCAGCACGGCCTTGATCCCGGACCGGCCCCGGGCCTTCTCCCGCCGGCAATGGTCCAGCACCGGAACCAGGAACGCCTCCGTCTTGCCGGAGCCGGTGCCGGTGGTCACCAGGGTGGGCCGTGCCGGGCCGCGCAGCGTGCTCAGCCGTTCCCAGGCCCGCGCCTGGTGCCGCCAGGGTGTGAAGCCGGGCGCCCACTCCAGATGCCGCTGCCACCCGTCCGCCGCGGCCGGGAACGGTGTCCTGATCCGCAGGAAGGGCCCGCGGAAGATGCCCGTCTCCGCGTCACCCAGAAAACGCTCCAGGGCACCCCGGGTGTCCTCGTCCGACAGGGCATACGTCGTGGTGAGGTACTGCGTCAGACTCCCCCGCAGCTGCGCGGCGGCCAGCGTCGGCCTCACGTCGTGCCCTTTCCGTCCTGTCCTCCCCAAAACAGGCCACCTACCGTATAGCCTCCCGCCGACATCCGTGACTTCCGGGAATGTGGCCGCCGGCCGCCCTGAGAAGTACTTGCCGCCGGCCGGTGCCGTCCGGCAGCCGGTCAGTCGGTCACGACCGCCTGGACCTCGGTGACCGGGACCGGTGTCTCCACCCACTCCGTCTCGATGCTCTCCGGCAGGCCGGGCAGGTCCAGCGGCCCGCCGTTGTTCTCGAACCGCACGTCGTAGACGAGCCGGGCGCGGGCCGGATAAGCGGCGGAGCCGTCCGCGGCCTCGGCCGTGCCCTCCGTGGACGCCCGCCGGTAGACGTGGGTGCAGTCGTCCGCCTCGGCCGTGATGAAGGGGCAGGTGAACGGCCCGGTGCCGTCGCCGGGATCGACTTCCAGGCGGTCGGGCTCGGCGATGGCCACCACGCTGGCGGCCGGAGTGCCGGGGACCGGCTCGTTCGACGGCCCCTCCGCCCACCACCAGGTTTCAATGAGTACGACCGTCCTGCCCGGCGGACTGAACGCCAGGGTGAAGGAGGGCAGCTGGAGCTGCCCGTATGCCTGCCGGGCCAGTGTGCCGAGTGAGGGGGTGTCCGGGACGAACCAGCCCCAGTCGCCGGAGACCCGGGTGCCGTCCGGGGCGTAGCAGGCCTTGTAGGTGTAGACGGAGTCCTCGGTGGGCTGTCCCGGGGGCCAGTCCTCGGGGTCGGGGTAGACGCTGGAGGGGAAGTTGATGAAACAGGCGTTGTCGCCCTCGCAGAAGCGGGAGGTGGAGGCGTCCTGGCGGCCCTTGTTCTCCACGGCGGACAGGTCGCAGGACGGGCCGCCGCCGGTTTCCGCGCCGCCGTCGCCGCCGGGGCCTTCACTGCCGCTGGAACCATCCGTCCCGGGGTCGGTGATGGGGCACTGATACTCGACATTGCCGCCGCCCAGGTCCACCAGGATCTTTTCGTCGTCGTCGCAGGATTCGGCGGCGGCCTGTTGCTGCCCGCCCACGGCCAGCAGAGCGGCGGTCAGCACCGCCGCCACGCCGCCCGCCGCCCACCTCCGCCGCTCCGACATCACACCATCCCCCTCAGCATGTGATCGTCGCCTCCTCGGAGGGCCGTTCCTCACTGATCAGCCAGGTGCCGGAGGCGCGTTCGGCGAGCACCACCCGGGGGGAGCGGCCCGCGGACTGGATGGGCACCTCCTCGCCGTTCCGCACTGCCGTCCAGCCCTCGGGGTCGACACAGGACTGGATCCGCGCGGAGCCGTCGGGGGCGAGTTCCACGGTGATCTCGTCGATGACCGGTTCGCCCACCCGCCGGATGCCGTCGTCCTTCATGGGCTGCACCCGCGAGATCTGTTCCTCCGCCACGCCTGGCGTGGCAATCCCCTCGAACAGGGCCGGGTCGAGATCCTCGCCGTTCTCCAGGGCGATCAATGCCGCCCAGTAGTCCTGGTAGAGCTGTTCCAGAGCAGCGGTGTCCGCCTCTGCCGTCCCCTCTCCCTCCTGATCCTCAGCCGTGGCATCGTTCTCGGCAGGGGTAGCGGGCTCGGCACCCGCGATCTCGTCGTCACCCGACTCCTCGTCACCGGCGGAGGAGCAGCCTCCCGCGAGCAGGGCCGCCGCGGCCAGGGCGACAGCGAGCGTGCGGGCACGCAGAGTCATGCTATTCGTCACGACGGTCAGGTTACTGCCCGGCGTGCCGCGGCGGCATCGTCGTCAGAAGTCGCCCGGAGCGGGCCGGAAGCCGGTCGGAGGATGAATAACGCCGTGTCGCCCTGCTGGGCTGCGTGCCGGCACGAGTCATGGGCTGATCAGTACCAGTCCTCGATCAGTTTCCGGATCGCTGCGGCGAGGACGGGAGCGCGGCCTGCGGAAGAGCCGAGCGCCTGGGTGCGGGTCTCCAGCGCACGGAGTTCGGCCAGCAGCCCGGGATCGGCGTCGTCCGTGATGCGGTCGATCAGCGGCTCCGCCAGGTAGGGAAGGAATGCACGCAGCAGTCCGGCGAGCACGGGATCGGGTGGGCTCTCGTCATGCGGCTCCCAGTCCGTGACCAGGAACCGCTCGGGCCGTTCGAGGAGCCAGCCGCTCAGCAGGCCGCCCACGAAGACGAGATCGAGGCAGGGAGCGATGCGAAGGCGGACGCGTTCGCCCCGCGCCGGGCCACCACTGCCGTAGTGAGCGGCGAGGGCACCGCCGTCCGGGCTTGACCAGCACCCCTGGGTGGCCGGCAGTTCGAAATTCCGGGCGGGGCTCAGCCGGAGCCCGCCGGTGATGATCCGGGTTTCGGGCCAGGATGCGCACACGCCTGCGGCCGTGTCGGTGAGCGGGGGCACGTGCAGGAACAGGCTGTGCAGGTCCCCCGAAGGGTGCTGGAAGCGGATCTCGTCGTCCCCTGTCCACAGCCAGTCCTGGCTGCCTCGCGTCACGGCGTACGCCTGTTCCCGCTCCGATGGCTTTGCATAGCCGCCCGTCATCAGGAAGCCGCCGTTCAGCGAGAGTCGCGGCGGGTGGGGAAGGGGCGGGGCCGAAGTGTCCACCGGCACTCTGTCCGTCAGTTGCAGTTCCACTTCGGACTCTTTCTACGGGAAGAACGGTACGGCGGGAGGAATGCTGCTGCCCCCGGGCGTCGGGATGGTGCCGTTCACGATGTTGTCATGGGTCACGGGGAGCCCCGGGTCCTCGGGTTTGCCTCCCAGAGCCGCCGCACCACTCTCGTTCCGCGGGCCGGACGGGCCGTAGCTGGTGATGATCTGTCCCTTTCTGGCACCCGCACTCTCCATCACCACGATGTCGTCTCCGCCCCGGACGATGATGCGCTGGCTGGTGCCGGTGGAGAGATAGGCGGCGTCCGGGTTCCGGAGAATTTCCAGCTCCCGCGCCTCCGACAGATGGCCGTGGTAGTTCGAGTGGAGCCGGCGTTTTCCTTCCCCTGCCCGGTCAATCGTCTGTTGCAGAACCTTCTTGGCGTTCGTGATCTTCTTGCATTCGAGACCCAGCGGATCGATCGCCAGGAAGGGATTGTCCACATACCCGTAGTGATTCGGGTGGGGGTGCATCCCCAGGGGGTCGGGGGAAACGTACCGCGCCGTTTCCGGGTCGTAGTGGCGGTAGTAGTTGTAGTTCCAGCCGGTTTCCGGATCGGCGTACTGACCGGGGAAGCGAAGCGGCATCGCGTGGTCGTACTCATCAGTGGCCGGCACGCCCCAGACCGTGGTCCGTGCGCGCCAGTCGATGTGCCCGGACTCGTCGACCAGTTCCGTCGGGGTGCCCACGAAGTCGGTGATGACGGAGTGGAACCGGAGCGTCTCGCCTCCGGTCCCCCCGGAACCGTCCGCCGTGGTGTGCCGGGTGGTCTGGGCGACCGGGTGCTGGTGAAGGTAATCCCAGGTGATGGTGGTGACCTTGTCGTTCCCGGGCTCCACGGAGACTTGCTCGATCAACTGCGTGCCGTGCCAGGAGAAGTCGACCTTGCGCAGCAGGGCACCGGTGTCGGACAGGTGCTCCTTGGCGATGCGGCGTCCCAGCGGGTCGTAGCGGTATCGCCAGCGCGAGCCCTGGGGAGTGGTGACCGCAATCAGGCGGTCCTCGGCATCCCAGTTGTACCGCCAGGTGAGCGACTTGCCCGACAGGCACTTCCGTTCCCGCCGTACGATCCTGCCCGCCGTGTCGTACTCGTAGCGGGTACGCCCCGCCCGCATGACGCGCGTGCCGACGTACTGGCGGGTGCCGGCCGCATCGGGTTCCCCGCCGCCGGACTGCCACCGCGCTGCGGTGACACCACCCGCCAGGTCATAGGCATAGGACTCGTCGTGGCCACCGCCCATGGCACGGAGTACCCGTCCCGCAGGGTCGAGTGTGAACTCGGTCAGTCCCTCGGCGTTGTGGAGGCCGACCACATGCCGATCGGCGCGGTAGGCGTAGTGCCGCTGCTCGAGCACGGTGCCGGCCGACACCAGAGCCTGGCCGCTGAGCCGGCCGGATGCGTCCCAGGAGTGCCGGAGCCGGAGATCGGGACCGATTCCGCGGGTCACTTCCCGGCCCGCACGGTCGTATTCCCAGGTGAGGGCACGCCCGGCGGAACGCAGCACCGTGGGCAGGCCGGCGGCGTCATAGTCCCAGGCACTGGTGAGGCCGCTCGGGGTGATGCGCTCGCGCAGTTGTCCTGCCGCGTCGTAGCCGAAGACCGCGGTGCGGCCGTCCACGGTCTGCCGTACGGTACGCCCCACCGGGTCGCGTTCGACCGCGATGGCGGAATCCGGACCCGAGGCACGGAGCATCCGGCCAGCGGGGTCGTAGTCGAAGCGGGTGCGACTGCCGTCCACATCCTTCTCGGTCATGAGACCGAGCGAGTTGTAGCGGAAGGACACCGTGCTGCCCGCCCGGGTGACCCTGCGCAGCGGGCGGCCGACGGGGTCGTAGGCGTACGACTGCTCAGCGCCGTCGAAATCCTCCTCCTGGATGACGTTGCCGACGGCGTCGTAGCGATAGGTCCAGGTCAGGCCGTGCGGCCCGGTCACCGAGGTGACCTGCAGCTCCGCGTCGTGGGTCAGGTACAGGCGGGCACCGTCCGGAGCCGTCCGCGACAGCAGGAGTCCGAACGGGCCCGGCTCGAACCGGACGACGCCGCCGGCCGGATCGGTGATGCTCAGGCAGTTCCCCTCCGCGTCCCACGACCACTGCTGTGTTTCGCCCTGGGGACCGACGCGGAGCAGGGGCAGCCCTTCCAGGGTCCACTGCATGCGGGTCACGGCGCCGAGGGGATCGGTGGCCTCGATGACACGGCCGAGGGGGTCGTGGCGGTATTCGGTGCGGCTGCCGGTGGGGTCCACCACCACGGTGGGCAGCCCCGCCGCGTTGCACTCCAGGGTCGTCCTGCCACCCAGCTCGTCCACCATCGCGACAAGGTGTCCGAAGGCGCCGTACTCGAAACGGGTGGCCGCTCCGAGGGGGTCAATGACCGCGGTCCGGTTCCCGGCGTCGTCGTATTCCTGCCGCCATGTGGTGCCATCGGCCTCGGTGATCAGCACGGGCAGGCCCTGCTGGTTGTAGCGGACCGTCATGTCGCGCCCATCCGGCCGGGTGATCCGGGACACCCGGCCGTGCTCGTCATAGCCGTAGCGGGTGCGATGGCCCCCTGGGTCGGTGACCGACAGAAGACGGTCGTACCGGTCCCACTCCCGCCGGATGGTGTTGCCGAGGGGGTCGGTTTCGGCGACCAGCTGGTAGGCGTCGTTGAACTGGTACGTGGTGGTGTTGCCCAGGGCATCGGTGAAATGGGTCCGGTACCGGTCCGGGTCGTACACGATGCTGCTGGCTAGGTATCCCCCTGCGCCCTCCGTGCCTGTGCACCGGCCTGCCTCGTCGTAGGCGTAGCGGTACCAGTGACCGTTGCGGTCCTCCCAGGCGACGATCCGGTGCTCGTCGTCGTAGGTGAAGGTGTACGGCAGGCCGGAGGAGTTGTAGATCTTCGCCAGATTGCCCTGGGCGTCGTAGCCGTAGCTGACGAGGACGCGCTGCTCCGGGTCACTGAGCAGCCGGAACTCGGTGATCCTGCCGTCGTCGACGGACACCCCCAACCGGTAGCCTCCGGAGTGCACGACCTCACGCGGCTCCCCGCGTTCGTCGTACAGCACATCGACCCGGTTTCCGTTCCGGTCGGTCATGGCCACCAAGGGCAGCACGGAGTCCGGCTGCCCTGGTGCGGCGCGGAAGTGGAGGGTGCGTCCGTCGTCGGTACGGTGCACCGTCATGAGGCCGTGAGGCTCGCCGTCCCACGCCAGGTCCCACCGTGGCCCCTCCACGGCCACCACCGACTGCTCAAGGCCGATCCCCGGGACAGGGAAGTCGAGGATCATCCCGTCGGCGGCGAAGTACTGGACGCCGTCATCCGCGAGACGCAGATGCTGGTCCAGCACGGACGCCCAGGAAGGCCCGAACCATCGGCCGTGCCGATAGCCCGACAGGTGGTGGCGTTCCATTTCGAGGCGCATGACGGAGGGGAGCGCGAAATCCGTGGCGGAGGTGAGCATTTCCCCGGTGGCCATGTCCACCGGGTCCGTCTTGCACACCTTGCTCACGTCGGGCCGACCATGACGGCGCAACGTCCGTCCCAGCCCCTTGGCGCCGGCCTTGAGGCCCTTCAGGCCCGACTTGACTCCCTTGAGCAGTCCGGCGGCGGTGGTCAGGCCTTTCATGCCCGGAATGCAGTCAAGTGCCGCAAAAGCGACGTCCCAGAGCGATGCCTCGCCGTTGGCGTATTTGATCAAGGTGTCGGCGAGGACGATGAGGGCGGCGGCGAGGACGAGCAGGGCGAGGGGGCCGCCGACGATCATGGCGATGATGCCGACGACGGCGACGATGATCTTGCAGACGTTGACGATGGTGTCCCAGTTGTCGACGACCCAGTCGACGGCCTTCTGCCACCACTTCTTGTTCTGCATGCCCGCGTCGGAGGCTTCCTCCAGGTCGCGTTTGCAGCGTTCGGCGGCTTCCTCGCGGGCTTCCTTGGCCTGCTGGGCCAGGGCGATGGCGGCGTTGAGCTTCTCGCGGGCGTCGTCGACGGCGGTCTGGGCGTTGCCGGCGTCGAGCTGGGCGTCGGACAGGGCGCGGCGGACCTCGGCGGAGACCTCTTCCTCGTCGGGGGGTTCGGCGGCGTCCTCGGCGTCGTCGAGGGTGGAGGTGGCGCGTTCCAGCCAGGACTGCGCCGTGGACAGCTCCGCCCGCGCGTCCTCGGCATCCGTCAGCGCCTGGTCGGCGTCCCGCTGCGCGTCCTCCAGCTTCGGCGCGTAGGTGAGCAGCGCCTGGCCGGCCAGGTCGTAGGAGGTGTGGAGTTTCTCCAGGTTGGGCGGGACCTTGTCGAACTTGTCCCGGTAGGAATCCGCCGACTCCCCCACAAACGCCGCCAGGGTGCCGTCCTCGCCGAGGGTGCGGACCTTCTGCAGGGCGTCGTAGACGTCGTCGGCGAAGGTGGTGAACTTGTTGCCCAACTGCTCGATACGGGACGGGTCCCCCGGTGTCGGGTCCTGGTCCATGTCCAACGGCGACCAGTCAGATGCCCGTCCCACGTCCCCCACCCCTCAGACCTGCTTGACGGCTACATCCGTTGCGGGCCGCGATTCTAACGAGGCGGCATGACGGAGAGCAATCGGTCAGTGACGAACCGACTGCTCCCGCCTATTCCTTGACGTAGCGGAGGCTTGCGTCATAGGTGCCGGTCCGCGCTCCGGATCGGTCGAACCTCTTCCAGCCATCCGTCACGTTGTGGCCGTCCACGTCGGGAGTGATGTACTCCTTGCCGTTGGAGTAGGCGTCCTGTCCGTGGGAATCGAACGGGACCCGCTGGGGCGGGATTCTGCGGGCGTACCCCAGGGCCGCCGCCCGCTGGGCGGTGGTCGGCACCGGTGCCCTGCCCCATGCCTGGTGCTCGTCGGCCTCGGCCGGGCACGAGCAGTGCCGCACCGGCTCCCGCGACTCCTCCAGTTCGTCCTCGGCGAGACACAGGATCTCCAGCTCCACCCAGCAGCATCCCCACTCCCGCTCGACCGGCAGGCTGATGGCCATGCCGTTGGTGAGGTGGGCGGCGGCGATGCCCTCCACCAGGCGGCCCCGGTGGCGGTACTCCACCGCCGCCGGATCGTGCGTCGTGGGCAGCACTTCGCGCACCGGGTGCTTGTTGCGCAGCGCCAGCAGATACCGGTGCTGCTCGCGGTTGCGCGGGCTGTGGTTGCGCCACTGCTGGTAGACATAACCCTGGGCCAGCTCGGCCTTGTTCAGGGGGCTCTGAGTGACGAGCGTGATGTCCTGCTGCCACTCCTTCTTGATGTGGCGTAACGTCCCGATGAATCCGTCCATGGCCTGGTCCACCTCTCGCGGACCGGCCTCCGATCCGCAGGACAGCTCGTTCAGGAAGAGTGACAGCGGCACCTTCGTTCCCTCGGTGAATGATCCGGTGTGTGCCCGGCCCGCCCCGGGGCCGTCAGTCCAGAAGCTGGTCCAGGGCGTTCTCCCACTCGTCGAAAAACCCCTCCGGCCAGTCGGACAGCATCCCGTCGTCACCCACGGCCGGTGACAGCACCTCGGTCACCATGCCGTCGCGGCGGAAGTAGTGCACGGCGGTGGAGGCGCCCGGGATGCGGCGCTCCTTGACACACAGCCGCATGCCGTTGAGCACGTGATCGCTGTGCGTCTCCATGACGATCTGGGCCCCGCCGGCCGCCGCCGCACAGGCCAGATAGGCCAGCCAGGTCTGCCCCCGGGGGTGCAGATGCGCCTCCGGGTTCTCCAGCAGAACCAGGCTGCCCGGCCGGGCCGACAGGCAGGCCACCACGACGGGCAGCGCGTAGGTCAGGCCGAAGCCGACATTGGTCGGCCGGTGCGGATTGGAGGCCGACGCCCCGGACCCGAAGGTGTACGACAGCCGTACGGTGTCCGTGCCGGCGATGCCCTCGGCGTCCACCTGCACACCCGGACAGAGCTTGCGCAGCCAGGCCGCCGTCTGGTCCAGCAGCTTCCGCGACGACTCTCCGGGATGGACCAGCCCGTCCATCGCCACATGTCGCTCCTGGTGCGCCCGCAGGAAGTTGACCGTGTGCTCGCCGTGCGGGCCCAGGAACTCCCGGGTGACAACGGCGTGGTGGGAGCGTGGGTAGCTGACCTCCGGCGCTATCCGGTCGGCCCGCAGATACTGGAAGCCCGGCCCGAAGAGAGTCGGCAGGCGGCCGGGGTCCCCGGCCGGACCCACCAGCGGCAGGTGGTCCGCCTCGGGTTCGTAGGCCGCCGTCCATGACACGGCGCAGCCGTCACCGCGCACGGCCAGCGTGATGTGCGGATCGTCCTCCTGGTACGCCTCGTGCCGGACATCCCGCCCGGTCCCGAGTTGCACCAGTTCCTCGTTCAGCAGCAGCCCGTGGCCCAGTTCCCCACTGTCGAAGGACTGCCGCAGGAGGGAGAGCGCCTGTAACACCGTGCTCTTGCCCGACGAGTTCAGTCCGGTCAGCAGAGTGAAGGGAGCGAGGGGCAACTCCTGCCGGGCGAACGCCTTGAAGTTGGTCAGCCCGATCTGTTCAAGCATTCAGCACCGTCCAGAAAGCATCCTTGACCGACTGGAAACGGTAGTTCACCTTGTCCGCGTCCCCGGTGCCGGCGGAGATGGCGTCGTAGAAGATGGTGTCGTCCATCAGAGCCTCGAACTCCGCGAAAAGCATGTCGTCCCTGCGATCCAGCTCCTCGATCTCTTCGCGGGAAAGCAGGGCGAGGTTGACGGCCTCCGCCTCGAAGAGCGCCTTGTTGATCGGCGGCCGGCGGTCACTGTCCAGGAGCTTGCGGAAGGCCCACTCCCCGAAGACAAGGCGGCCGGCGGCCATTCCCTTGCGGAAGTACCCGCGCACACGCCCGAGCTCCGGATCGGAGAGCCCGTTGATCCGGTGCATGGCGTTGCGCAGGAAGCCGTCGAAGTCCTGGCCCGTGTACTGGTTCGGCGGGGTGAGGAGAAAGGCGACGAACCGCAGGCACATCTCGCGGTCGGCCATCCGGGCCGGGGACACGCTGTGCCCGGTGGCGTCCAGGAACGCCGGGCTGGAGGCGAGTTCCTTGAGGAAGTCCCGGGCCCGGCCGGGAATCAGGGCGTGCCGCAGCTCCTGCCGGGACAGCGGGGCACCGGCGGTGTTGATGCGGGCGAAGATGTTGAACTTCACCGCCTCCGGCGTGCCGTGCCGGATGAGCAGCACGATCAGCTCCGTCTCCTCGATGCGCGTCTTCATCCGCCCCGGCAGGTCGTGGAAGGTGCAGCCGTTGAACTGGGTCAGATACTCCAGCCCCGACAGCCGCAGCGGAGGCTCGCCCAGCAGTTCCGGCTTGACGAACCGCGCGATGGTGGAGAGCCGCTGCACGCCGTCCACCACCACCCAGGAGTCGTCGCCCTCCTCGGCCGCGTAGATCGCGGGCAGGGTGATGCGCAGGAGCAGCGACTCGATGAGACGGCTCTGCACCACCGGCTTCCAGATGCCCGCGGCGCGCTGGAAGTCCGGGGTCAGGTCTATCGTTCCGCGCTCCAGCCGGTTGAGCAGCAGTGAGACGGTCGGGTTGCGGGTCTGCACCTCGATGCGCTCGGGATCGAAGGGCTCCTGTACGCCGCCGTTCTCCTCCTCCGGCTCCACTCCCGCGCTGCGCCCGGAGTCGTCGATCTCCACACGCAACTCGGCGGCGGCGTGGGCGGTGGCGCGGGACGGGGATGCGGGCGACGGTGCGGCGGGGCTGCTGGGAGGTTCCGTCTCCGCCATGAGTCGGGGGCGCCTTCCCTCGTTCGAGTGCCGGTGGTGCGGGCGATGTTAGCCGATCGGCCGCCGTCCTCGGGCGGTTCCCGCCGCCCTGTGGATTCCCGGAGGGCGGCGGGCCGCCGGGCGGTGCAGCGGCGGCCCTGTAAAGGACTGAGGAGAAAGAACCTTCCCACCCACCCACCAGCGAAGCCCTCACCCGATAGGGGGACTTCGCTGTGATCGCCGGTGCACCGGGGGTTATCGTCGCCGCAGACAACCGCAGAAAGACTTCGGCCCCCGCGCGGGACTGGCATCCCGCCGGGGGCCTGACCGATGTAGGAAGACGAGACCTTCCCCATGGCTGCTCCCCAGGTTAGCGCGCCCGCGCACGGCCTCCGGCACGTACGGGCCAGGCACACCAAGAACTTCACCATCCTTCGCAACCAGCTTCTCCAGCGCCCCGGCAGCGCGGTGACCATCGGCGTCGCCGCCTACCTGCTGTCGCTGCCCGAGGGCACCCCGGTCAGCGTGGAACGCCTCGCCCGGCACTTCGCCGAGGGCACCATCCGTATCCGCCGTGCCCTGAACGAACTGGAGGCGGAGGGCTACCTCGTGCGCTGCCGGGAACGGGCCGGCGACGGCACCGTCCGCACCCGCTACGTCGTCCACCACCGCCCCGGCACCGCCTCGGACACCCACGTCGTCCCCGCGCCACGCCCCCGCACCCGGCCCCGGCCGCTGTCCGCGCCCGCCGCTAACCTTCCGGCCCCGTCCCCGGCGCCCGGACCCCAGGCCGAGCCCGCGCCCGAGCCCGAGCCCACCAGTGACCAGGCCGCCGCTGTGCTGCTGGGCCTGCGCGCCCGCGACCCCCGCCTGTGCCTGTCCGAGCGCGAGACCCGCGAACTCGGCCCGGCTGTGGACGACTGGCTGCGACGCGGCGTCACGCCGTCGCAGATCGCCCGCACTCTGACCGCCGGCCTGCCGCAGCCGCTCACCCACCGCCCGGTCCGGCTGCTCGCCTACCGCCTGCGCGAATACCTCCCGCCCCGGGCTACGGCCCACCCGGCCGACGACCCCTCGCCCGCCCTGCCGCCGCCGCTGCGCACCTGCGCCGGATGCCACAACGTCGCTTTCCGCAGCCACACCGAAACCCACTGCCGCACCTGCCGCCCGGAGGCACCGCTGCCGACGGCTCCCGCTGGCTGAACGGCGGCCCAGCAGCAGGCGGGGCGGTCTCGCTGACCGCACCGGCGCATCCGCCGAAGATCGGCTCGCGAGACTTCCGGTGTGCGGTGCCCGAGCGGGAGCTATTCCCTGCGGCGCTTGCGGTCCTCAAGACGTTTGCGCAGCACTGCCTCCGGTACCTCCAGCAGGCCATCGGGGGTCATCTTGTACGCCCACGGCCCGGGCCGGTCAATAAGCGGCAGCATCTCCGGCAGCAATCCTTGGAACCGCTCGATTTGCTGGCGTGCGCTGAGGTTGTTGTTGGGGTAGAGGAGGTACCGGGCGGAGGATTCCAGGACTGCGGCGATTTCAAGTTCATTCTTGAGGATTGAGCTGTCTGCGCCGACGCAGATGCGTCCCTCAGAGCTTGCTTCGGAGAGCCAGCGCACGTCCTTGACCGTCTCGGCGGGTTTGACTCCGTAACGCTCGCCGATGGTCACCACGTCCGTGCCCATGTCGCGTAATGCCTGGGCCAGCCTCTTCGAATTGCTGCTGCGGTCAAGGAAGAGCCTGAGGTCTTGCGCGCTGCTCATGCGACTCCGCGTTCAACCCGTTCGGAGAGCTCGGCGACCTGGTCGACCGGAAGATCGAAATCTTCGGCTGTTTCTTCGACGGTATCGCCCGCACGCAGCCGGCCTGCCACGGCGTAAAGGGGCGTCCCGGTCGCGGTGAAGTACGGCTGCCCGAAGTTCACCTGCGGCTCTGCCATGACCTCGGCGACCTCGTAACCGGGGAGATGCAGCCGAGCGGCATACCCGTCCCCGTCGTCGTAGTGGATGTTCCGCATATACTTCTCGACGACTTCGCGGAAGACGTACTGACCGTTCTTGAGAACGATCAGTTTCCGGGCTTCGCGCCTTTCGGTCCTGTCCAGATCCTGGCCCTCGCTCACTTCGAAAAGAAGCTGCGCCCCTACGGCATACAACCTCTTTGAGGCAAGGGCGTACTGTACGCCAAGCCGTTCCCGCACCAATTCCAGAGCCGGCCGAATCTGCTGCATCGGAACATCGGCCCGCCGGAGAGCAGAGAGGAACATTCCCTCGGCGAGCCCGATGAAAGGGATGGAGGGCTGCGGCGAATGCGGTTCCCCAAGGTAAGTGATCAGCGGTGCACCGTGGACGGGAGGGCGGTTACGGAACCGATTGTGATACCCCTGCGCCCACGAGCGGAATGTCGATGGTGGCATGTCAAGGTAATGTGCGGCATGGGTCTGGGTGTACAGGGGAACATCAAAACGGATGTCGCTCGTGGCAGTGACCATCTCCGGCTTCCCTCCCCTCTTTCTCGTCTCCTCGGCCTGGGTCATCCCCGCTGCTGTACAGGGGAAACAGCCTAGCGAGATGTCGTCCTTGCGATCTCGACGTAGGGCTGGCTTCACTCCAACGATACCCGCGCGGCACACTGGGTGACATGTCCTCCGCCTGCCTCTCCGCAGGGGTCGGCGAACGGGGATGCGCGGGGCGGCAGACCGCCCGGACGTCTGCCGGGTTCCGAGCACGCGGCCTTGGATCGCTGCCGCAGCGGCGTGGCCGGGGTCGAGAACACCGGTGAGACGCCGACACGGTCAGCGTCGCTGCCGGGCCGTCTGCTTCTCATCGGCTCGCTACGGGCCGTCGATGAGGTGCAGGGCGGTGGTCACCGCGTCGGCCGCCGGGCATGTCCGTCCGGTGCTGTCGGCCCATCCGCCGCCGGGGGCGGCCTCGCTGAACCGCACCCGGCAGCGGGTCCTCTCCATTTCTACGCGGAGCACGCGGCATCCGCCGTCCGCCAGGACCCGGGCGCTGTGGTCGTAGGTGGTCATGCTGACGTCGAGCCGGGTGCCGAGCGCGGCGGTGAACCGTGGCCAGGCGTCCTTGACCAGGTCCGGGTCGCCGGTCAGCAGGATGACGGCGGTCAGGTCGCGCAGGATCACCGGGCACTCCCGGAGCGCACTGCGGGGCCGAGACCGGTGGGCATGAGCAGCAGGCGGCGCGGGCGGGCGGCGGGTGTGTGGGCCAGGGGGCCGCCGAGCCAGTAGGCGGCCGGGGCGTAGGGGCGGACCAGCAGCGGATCGTCGAGAATCGCCGTGCCCCGCTCGACCGCCGGGTGATCGTGCGGCCTCGCGGGACAGCCGGGCTGATGCTGCGGCTGCCGGCGGGAGGGGGCACGGTACCCGGGCGGGCCGGGACGGTCCAGGGTCTGTCCGCTGCCGTTCCTGGGCCGGCCCGCGTCTGGCGCGGCCACGGCGGAGGGCCGGGCGGGGCGGCCCTGCCGCCGCCTGCCCTGGGCGGGCAACAGGGTGTCGAGCAGGCCGGAGAGAAGGCCGGAAGCCGTCGTGAGCACGAGCAGGCTCGCGACGGCAAGCGCTCCGCTCAGGGCGTGCGCGATAGAGTCGGGCATTGTCGGTCGGCTCCTTACTGATCGGCCATGCCCCGGGACCGGTCGCGTCGGTTGCCGGGGTCTTGCGCTGTGTGGCCGGTTTCCTGGTGGGGTTTTTCGCTGCCGGTCTGCCGCCGGCCGGTGAGGTTTCGCACGGCGTGCGCCTGGTAGATCAGCGCGCCGCAGCCGTGGCAGAGCCGGTCTCCGGTGGCGGGATCGGTGGTCAGTTCGCCGGTGTGCGGGCATCGCACGGTGCTTCCCCGTCCTCCCGGCCGGTGGCGGCGCTGCGGTCAGTGCCGTCCGGGGCCTGGAGCGCGGCCATGAGGCGCCGGCCGTCCCGCAGCCGCACCGCGGCGAGGGCCAGCGCGCCGGACAGCAGCCGCGCACCCTCCACGGTCAGCAGCGGCAGCCCGACGAGCGGCTGGCCCTTGGTCCCCCTGCCGACCGTCACCGGCCAGTCGGAGGCGCCCAACTCCCGGAGCTGCGCGCCAAGTCGCTCAGCCAGCGCCACCACGTCCGGGGGCGGGAGGTGTTCGGGCCGGTTGCCGATGTGCTCTGTCATGTGGTGCGGTACCTCCGTTGGCCGGTAGCTGTGAGTGGGTACGTCTTCACCATCGGCTGCATCAGAGGTCAGGACACCCCCGGGAACCACACCAAACGCGTTGGTTTGGGCGTTATTTGAAAGGCTGTTCGATGGAAGTCAACACGAACGGGACCCGCCTTCCCACGCCCAAGGAGACCCTGCGGACTACTCTCCGCTGCTTGCGGGAAGCCCGCGGCCTGAGTCAGGAGGCCCTGGCCAAGGCCATCGGCTACCCGCAGTCCTATATCCAGCGCGTGGAGGCGGGAAAGCAGAACCCGTCCGATGCGCTGGCTGCGAAGCTGGACGAGTTCTTCGGCACGGGCAAGCTGTTCAGGGATCTACAGCGCATGCACCGTTCAGGGCTTATGAAAGCCTTCACCTTGGACTTCCTGGAACAGGAACCCAAAGCGCTCCGCGTGCAGGTATTCACGAGCGGCATGATTCCAGGAATCCTCCAGATGGAGAAATATGCACGGGAGGTCCTGCGATGCACCCTCCCAGATCTTTCTCCGGAGGAGATTGAGGATCTGGTCGATATGAGAATGCAGCGAAAAGTGGCCTTGGAACAGGATGATCCACCGCGCTACTGGGCGATTATGGATGAAGCGGCGCTGCGCCGCCCCGTGGGAACGGCAGAAGAGATGGTACGTCAGTTGTCCTACGTTATCGATACGGTGGCCCGAAAGCCGCGCCTCACCCTGCAAGTTCTTCCTTTCTCCAGCGGAGTGCATCCGATGATGGGTGGTACCCTGCTCTTGCACACGAATAGGGAAGGGAAGACGGCGGCTGTCGTTGAGAGCTTCCGTACGGGGGAACCTATGGAATCGCCCGAAAAAGTGGCCGAGTTTGTTCAGCTCTTCGATGTGGCGTGCTCGAAATCCTTGCCCGAGGACGAATCCCTCGACCTGGTTCGTCAGTATGCGAAGGAGTACAAGAATGCAGCAGAATAGCGGCACCTGGCGCAAGTCGTCGTATAGCGGCGTTGAAAACGGCTGCCTTGAAGTCCGGGACGATGTCATGGAATCTGTGCCCGTCCGCGATAGCAAGGATCCGGAGGGTGCTGATCTCATAATCCCGAACGCCGCATGGCAGGCGTTCGTCAACCTCGTCCGCTGACACTACTCCTGCCCGCGAATGCACTGCGCTGGGCGTCAGTTAGTTAGTACCGGAGGGGGTGAGTGAATTAGTTGGAGCTGCCGGGAGCGGTCCTGATCGTTTCAGTTCTTGGGAGGCAAACTGCTGCCGATCAGCAATTAGTCGCCTCTCTGCTGTCCATCAGGCCCTGAAAGTGGGCGTGTGTAGCACGCATCTCAGCCTCTCGGTCAGCTTTGTAAAAAGGGGCCATGTAGCCGGACGGTGGCGGAATATTACTCGGATCGGCCAGATGGGCTAGGAGCTCCGAATAGGTTTCCTTCCTCTGTCCGTGCCCATAAGAGTGATGGTTTCCGGCAATCCTTCGCCCTTGTGCGTCAAAGTAGATTTCCTCATCTCTTTGGGCAAGGATGTAGTAGTGGGTTTTATAGATGGTGATCAATTGCTCCGATGTGATGCCGAGCCATACTGCAACAAGGGAGTCAATCTCAATCAGTGCCGCCCGGCGCTCGAATTCAGTCCTAAGGGGTGTGTCGTACTCCCATACGGGTCCGAGACCGTCTGATAGAGGACTGATCGTGGGCCAGTGATAGGCCCACTGCTCATCGGTTCGCCAGTCCTGTCGGTAGAGCTCACTCCATAGTGGGGAATAAGCTTCAGTAAGGCAGTTCAGTCGTAGGATTCGTAGAAGGAGTGCGCTCTCCAAGGGGTGGTCAGGCAAGGGCATGGGCATCATGCGAGCTTCACTGACTTGGAGGTGCCTCCGTCGGGTGATGCGCAGCAAGTAGTCCAAGGGAAGAGCAGCCCAAAAACCAGCACAGAGTGCAGTGAGGTGATTTGTGGGCAGCGCCATTGAATGAACGGTGTGTACGTGAGCAGGGCCAGGTGGGAGCAAAGCGGCAGAAAGGCTTCTCTCTGTGTCCATCGGGATCATCACGCGCCATGCCAGGCGAAAGAAATTTGTGTATGGCTGACCATTCCAACGGACCTGTGCACCAAGGAAGCGATTCAGTTCACAGGCACGTAGGTAATTGGTTCGCGGAATGGCGTTTCTTGGTAGAGATGTAAGGTCCCAGTCGGTATAGTCGTTCCGGTTTCGGAGTGGTGAGTTTGGTTGCTTCTCAAAAGGCGTTGCGATCCCGAAGTGGGGCCCTTGGAGAATCACTTCTTCGAGGCGTTGCGGTGTACTCGATTCCCAACGGATATATCCTTCCTGTTTTCCAGTGGCTTCATGATACCCAGGGCTGATATGGGGTTGGTGTGATCCCACGCGCTCCGTCGCTTGTGACAGTGAAGAGATCGCCCCTTCCTCCTCTGCTGTCACGGGATAGAGAAGCGGTGCCTCCCTGTCAGGTGAGACTCCTCCCGTCGTGAGTCTATTCCATTCCTTCAAGCGATTGAGATTGACTGTCACCAGACGGGCGCGGTGTGGTCGAACGTCCCAAGATCCTTTGTGTTTGATTCCTGGCAGGTCTCCCGAGCCCGAATGATCTAGGGAAGCAGTCAGTGTTTCAGGGGCAAACAGCAAACTTGCGTGAGGGAAATGTGGACGCTGTTTACGCCCATAGATGTTCATTGAGAACTGCAGGGTTTCCTTGTTCTCGCTAAAGATGTGCCTCTGGTTCCAGTAATGAGCGTGAAAACGGAGGCGTTTGTAAGTCGCTTCACGGAGAGGGCCTTCCTTGATGCCTCCGAAGTGTGTATCGGAATGAATTAGTCCGGTGATTCCCTGGAAGTTGCAGTTGGACCAAGTCTTGCACATAAACGCCCTATACAGGTCTGGGTGTGTGCCGACCAGGAGGGGGTAGGTTGTGCCATTTCCCAGGTATGCCGTCATGCCAGAATTCGTGGTCAGTTCCTGGGTGAAGTAGGCAAGTGCTGCACCATTATTACGGTGCAGCGTCTCCGTCTTGCGTAGTCTCCACTCTGCAATAGTGGACTTTTCGGTGAGGGAAAACCATGGCTCGGCCTCTGCCAGAACTACGTCCTCTTGCCAGCGAGGGCGAACCCATGGAGGGTTGCCGACTTGGAGATCATAGCCGCCATAGTTGGCAAAGATGTAAGCAAACTCTAGTTCCCAATGGAAGAAGCCTTGGCGGTCGGTGATGTCCTTGGCTGTTGAGGTCCAGGGGAAGTGTCCTTCGAGGTGGTGGGCGGCTTCCATGCCCATGAGGGCAGGGAGGTCGTCCTCGTAGGTGGACAGTTCCGTCAGGTTCTCGAAGTGGGAGACCAGGGAATCGCGCGGGACGTCGTGGGTTCCGACGAGGGCTTCGGCGAAGGTGAGCCAGTCGTCGAGGGTGGCCAGGGGGGTGGCCTTGCGGTCGCGGGGGTTGAGGTTGCGGCGGGTTGAGGGGCGTTTGCGGGGGGTGGGTGGGGTGAGGGTGAGCTGTTCGTTGTCGGGGGCGAGGCCGGGGAGGGCTTCGGATTCCCAGGTGAGGGGGAGGGCGTCGGCCGGCTCCGTCTCGGGGGCTGGGTCGGCGAGCTGAGGGGTGAGGGGGAGGGGCGTGGCGCGCTTGTAGACCTCGGCGGAGCCGTCGAGGAGGGCGGCGTCCTGGACGGGCCAGAACCACAGGGCGCACCAGGCGTCCATCAGGGTCTTGAGCCGCCAGTAGGGGGTGTCCGGTGCTTCCAGCTCGGCGCGGACTTCGTCGCGCTGGACGGCCACCTTGGGGCTGCGGAGCCAGTCGTCCTCGGCCCCCCACACGTCGATGCGGCGGGAGATGTCCCGTTCGGAGATCTCCAGGCGGCGGACGACGAGCTTCCACAGGTACTCGACGCGGCGGGCGAGGCCCTGGAGGCGTTCGGACTGCTTCGCGGTCGGGGTGCGGGTGATGGCCTTGCGCCAGGCGGCCAGCTTCTTGGCGTCCTCGGGGGCGAGGGCCTTGGCTTCCTTCTCGGCCGCGACGGCGCCCCACTCCTTCGCGGGGAGGAGGAAGTGGTGGACGGCGTTCTCCGTCACCGTGCGGAAGGTGCCGCTGCGGGTCTTGGACTCGGTCGTGGTGGTGGGGAGGCCGCCCGCCGCCTCGGAAAGTGGGAAGCGCTCCGGGGTGGTGCCGAGCCAGGCGGCCTTCCTGAGCTTCTCCGGCGGGTAGACCTCGCGCCGGCCGCCGATGAGGGAGTTGCCGCGTCGCAGGTGGAGCCCGTACCAGGGGGCCTCCATGCCCGGGTGCATCGTGTTGAGCCAGAGGGAGACCTCGGCGAGCTCGACGGCCGTGTCGTTGAGGTCCACGCCGTAGCAGTTGTGCAGCGCGATGTACGCCTTGACCTTCTGGAGTTCCACCGCGTACCGCTCGGTGTCGATCGTGGTGCCCAGCTCGGTCTGGCGGCGGCGCAGGTACTCGGCGGCCACCTGGTTGATGGCCTCGTTGAGGAACGCGCCCGAGCCCAGAGCGGGCTCGCAGATCTTCCAGTCGAGGAGTTCCCGGGCCGGGGTGGTTTCGCCGTCCTGGTCCAGGCGGTGTTGCAGGGCGAGCTGGACTGTGACCCGGGTCAGGGACTCCGGGGTGTAGTAGGAGGCGGAGGTCTGGCGGTCGCGGCCGGAGAGCCGGTAGACGAACGAGCCCGGGGCGTACCGCACCCATACCTCAGCCCCCGTGTCCTCGTCGCGGCGCATCACGCGCACCGAGTCGGGGTACTCGTCGGCCTTGGAGGCCGGGACGAGCCAGGAGCCGTCCTTGGGGTCGCCGTTCTTGGCGACCTCGTAGAGTTCCTCGTCCGCGATGAAGCCCGTGTAGGACATCAGGCCCTCGTACACCGCGCCGAGCTGGTTGATGCCGAGCTGGGCGTAGGAGATGAAGCCGCCGCGTTCGCCCTTCCTCCCCTTGGCGATCATCAGGTGCCGGAGCACCCGGTGGAGGGTTTCGTTCCGCAGCCGGGTGTCGAGATGGCGGGGCTCGCCGTTCTCGTCCTCGTCCACGCGCGGGTCGGGGACCGAGGCGCGGCCGATGAGCTGGATGGAGGACGCGTCGAAGAGGGTGGAGTGCAGGGGCTCGAAGCGCAGGCCCAGGTCTTCGGAGCCGGTGACGGCCTCGGCGGCCTCGCCGTGGGTGCGGCGCGGGCGGTGGCCCTGCTGGACCTTGGTGAAGAGCAGGTCCAGGGAGTCGTACAGGTGGAAGCCGCGCCGGGTCTTGTCGCCGACGAGAACCGGGTGTTCGGCGACGAGTTCGCCGAGCCGGGCCATGCCGTATCCCTGCTGGTACTCGGGGTAGTCCGAGGGCAGGATGCCCAGCTCGGGGCGGGCCTCGGCGTAGAGCAGGAAGAGGATGCGGTAGAGGTAGCGCAGTGAATCGCGGGTGAGCTGGCGGCCCAGCTCGGGGAGTTCCTTGACCTGTCCGGGCTGGACGCCGGCTTCGCGGATGCGGTCCAGTACCTCGTTGGCGATCAGTTCGACGGACAGGCGCAGTCCGTCGCGCAGCTCGCCGGAGACGCCGACCGCGTGCTTGGCCGATTTGTCGACGAGGGTGGCGAGCGGGTTCTCGCCGCCCTCCTCCGGGGTCCGGAGCGAGTCGGCGCCGAACAGGGCCGCGATGGTGTCGAGTTCGCCGCCCGCCTTGGTGTCGTTGCGCTCCAGCGCGGTGTCCAGGGAGACGGCCAGATAGCGGCCCTCGCCCCATACCGCGCGGTCGGCCAGCACCAGGACGCCGCCGGTGAGCAGCAGGACGTAGCGGGGCGGGTCCTCGGAGGCGAAAAGGTGCGAGGCCAGTTTGGAGCCGGTGGCCAGGGTGGTCTGGGCGTCCAGGACGAGCGGGTGGAGGAGACGGCCGGGTCCCTGCGGGTCCAGGGCGTCGTCCGGCTCGGCGGCCCAGCCGCAGTCCAGGGCGACCAGGCCCGGTTCGGCGTGCGCCACCCGTACCTCGTGCTCCTGGTCGGCCCGGCGCACGGTGAGGGTCTGCGGCTTGGCGTCGTAGCCCAGGGCGCGCAGCACCGAGGAGTTGAGGGCGGTGACGCGTTCGCGCCAGCGCGGATTGTCGTAGGTGGCGGCGTCGTCGGCGGCGAGGGCGGCGGTGCGGGAGGCCGAGGCGGTGGCGGTGCTGTCGTCACCGGCGGCCTCGGCGTCCGCCGCCGGCTGGGCGAAGAACGCGCGGGAGCGGAAGTACGCGCGGCGCAGTTCGCGCAGCCCGGCGCGGGGAGTGACCGGCAGGCCCTCGGCCTCCGCCTCCGCCGCCTGCTCCGCTTCCGGCCCGGCCTCCGCCTGCACCTTGGCCGCTTCGCCTGCGCGGGCGGCAGCCGCGGCGGCGGTCTCCTCGCGCTCCTTCCAGGCGGCCAGCAGACCGGACTTGAGGTCCTTGGGCAGGATCTCGGCGAGGTAGTGGGCGGAGAAGTAGTCGCCGCGGTTCACCAGGGAGTCGTAGGTCATCGTGCGGGGTCCTCCGGCAGGCGGCGGGCGTCGGCGACGGCATCGGCGGTGGTGTCGGAGTCGGGCGGCGGGGCCAGGACGGCGAGGAGGCGGAGCATCGGGCGGCCGGTGGTCAGCAGCGAGTCGGCCAGGCCCGCGAGGTTCTTCTTGGTCTGGCCGCCCGCCAGGGTGGGCTGCTCCCATGCGCCCAGGCGCTGCTTGTACTGCTCGATCGGTCCGCGCAGGGCCTCGTCCCACTGGTCCCGGTGCCGGTCCAGGAAGCTTTCGGCGGCGGTGAGCGCCGCCGGGACGGCCCGGCCCAGCCGGTCCAGATCGTGGCGGTGCTGCGGGTTTGCCATGCCGGGGCCGATCCCGGCCCTGCGCAGCAGGCCGACCATGTCGTCGGTGACCTCGGGGACGGAGGCGACGCCGCCCGGCGAGCCGGCAATGCCGGTGACGGCCATCCACTTCACCACGGTCGGGCGGCCGAAGGCGTTGGCGTAGACGCCCTGGACCAGGTAGGCGGGGGAGGGCACGTCGGCGGTGACGACCGGGGCCTGCTGCCGGCCGAGGCGGACCAGCACCTTGTCGGTCAGCCACTCCACCACCGGGTGGAGGTCGGTCAGCAGGGAGATGTCCGGCCAGCTCGAATCGGAGGACTGACGGGCGCGGAGCAGGGCCTGCTCGGCGAGGCGGCGGTTGAAGGTGACCAGCAGGCGCTCGTGCAGGCGCTGTTCGCGCCGGTAGTCCGGCGGCAGGGCCTTCATCCGGTGCAGCAAATCGGTGGGCGGACGGAAGGAGAGCAGGCCGGAGTCGGGATCGCGGGAGAAGTCCAGCCGGTCGGCGGCGTCGGGGTAGATCTCGCGCAGTGCCTCGTCGAGGAACTCGCGGGTGTCGGCGAAGAGCCGGGGAACGTCGGCGTGCGCCGGGGCGGGCGGGGGCGACGCGGCGTGGGCGGCGCCGCCCTCCGGGCCGGGCGCGGGATCGGTGTCGCCGACCGAGCCGAAGAACTCGGCGAGGAAGTCGTCGGCGGCGTCCGTCGCGTCCGCACCCCCGCCGGAGGTGCCCGGGGTCCGGGCGGCGAGGGACTCGTCAACCGTCCGGCCGCGCAGCAGGTCCTGGATCAGGGACTTCTCCTCGGCCTCCGCCCGGTACAGGCCGGACACGGCCTCCGCCGTGCCCAGCGAGCGGTGGGCCTCGTCCTCCCGCTCCAGCAGCCGCTCGGCGACCGTCCGGTCGTCCTTCGCCCCGGGCACCTCGCTGGTCAGGATCAGGGCGCGGAACTGCGGCGGACGGTCCTGGCCGTAGCGGTCGATACGGCCGTTGCGCTGCTCGATGCGGATCAGTGACCAGGGCACGTCGTAGTGGATGAGCTGGTGGCACTGGCGGTGCAGGTTGACGCCCTCGGAGGCGACATCACCGGTGAACAGGATGCGGACCGGGTTGTCGGCCAGACCGAAGTCCTCCACGCACTGCATCTGCTGCTCGTCGGACAGGCCGCCGTGCATGACGCGGGCCGCCCTCTCGGCCGCCCGGCCCCGGAAGCCGAGCGCGGCGGGGACGGTGCGGCGCAGCCATTCCAGGGTCTGCACCCGTTCGGAGAAGACCACGGCCCGGGTGTCGCTGCCGGGGCCGACGCCGATCTCCCTGAGCTGCTCCACCAGCAGCCGGAACTTGGCGGAGTCGGCCTCGGTCATGTCCCCGGCCAGCTCGCGCAGCCGTTCCAGCGCGGCCAGTTCGGCGGCGACGGCCGGGGGGCCCTCGCCCTCCGGGCCGGTGCCGCGCTGCTGGGCGCGCAGCGTGCGGATGCGGGTGGCGACGGTCGCCGCCAGGGCGACGTGGGAGGAGAGGAAGGACTTGAGAAGGGTGTAGGGGAACAGACGGCTCCCGCTCACCGAGGTCCGGCGACCGCCGGGCGGCCCCGGGGCCGCGCCCGGGGCGGTGTCGGGTTCGTCCGGCGGCAGCCAGTGTCCCGTCAGCTCCTCGAAGACGCGTTCCTCGGCCGGGGTGGCCGGGCAGTGCACGGAACGGCTCGGGCCGCGGTCGGCCCACTGGCCCTTCATCTGCTCACGCACCTCGGGGCTGATCTTGGTGCGCCGGATGAAGAGGTGCTCGATGTCCTTGGCCCGGTAGTGCTCGGGGTCGCGGATGGCCGCCGGGTCGAGGAGGGAGATCAGCTCGGCGAAGGAGCGGGCGTCGCCGTTGTGCGGGGTGGCGGAGGCCAGGATCAGTGCGTCGGTGCGCGGGGCGAGGAGCTGGGCGAGCTGGTTGCGCAGCGAGCCACGGTTGATCAGGTTGTGGGACTCGTCGAAGACCACGGCGTCCCAGCGGATGCGGTCCAGATGGTGCCGGTACTGGTCGGCGTTCTTCAGGGTGTCGATCGAGACGATGACCCGCTTGAAGGTGGCGAACGGGTTGCGGCCGGCCGGGATCTCCCGCTGGATGCGCTCGATGCCCACCGAGTCGAGCCGGATCAGCGGGATGGCGAAGCGGGTCCACAGCTCGTGCTGGAACTGCTCCAGCACATGCTGCGGGGTGACGACAAGGATGCGGTCGCCGCGCCCGCGCCGGATCAGTTCGGCCAGGATCAGCCCGATCTCCAGCGTCTTGCCCAGGCCCACCACGTCGGCGATGAGCAGCCGGGGGCGCAGGTTGCGGCCGGACAGCGCGAGTTGCGCGGGGCGGCGCTGGTAGGGGAGGGGGTCGAGCAGGAAGGAATCGGCCAGGGCCAGGCCCCGCTCGGACTGCGGCAGCGGGGTCTTGCGCAGCACCGCCTCCAGGAAGAGGCGGGAGCGGCGGAAGTGGGGGGAGTCGTCGGGAATCAGCTCGGTCCTGGCCGGGTCCAGCAGCTCGACCGGCTCCAGCCCGGTGAGAAAGACGGCTTCCTGGTCGCGGACGAACTCACTGACGCCGACGGCCTCGATGCGGTCGCCGTCGTGCGGGGTACGCCGGACATTGCGCACCAGCCACTCCTCGTCGCGCACGAGGATCTGCGCGCCCGGCGGGTACTGGGCCTCCTCGGGCCCGTGGGTACCGGCCGGGACGGCGGTGGCGGTCTGCTGGGCGGTCACCCGTGGTCTCCTGTCTGCTGGTGTCTGCCGGCGTCTGCGTGCGGCGGGGTGCCAGGACACCCTTGCCGGGGACGGACATGCCGGTCAAGCCGGTGTGCGGGTGCGTGCGGGGGTACCGCGGCGTGGTCAGAAGGCGGCACCGGCGGCGTACGCCTCGCGCAGTTCCCGGGCGGCCCGCCGGGCCTCGCGGGAGTGTCGCAGGTCCGATGTTCCGGGGCGGCCGTGCCGGGCGGACGAGGGCCGGCCGCCCGGCGGGTGACCGGGGTTGCCCGGCGGGAGCGGCACCTGTGCGGAAGCCGGGGGCGGGGCCGGGGCCGGGGGTACGGCCGTGCCGGTCGGGTCGCCCTGTTGCGGTAGCGGCGGCGCCGGCAGCGCGGGGGAGGAGGGGAAGGACGAGGACGAGGGGGGAACAGGCGTCCCGGGACCGGATTCCCCGGCTCCGGGCACGGCAGGCGCCGGTACGGCCTGGCCGGCCGTACCGGGTGCGGCGGTGAACGCGGTGAGGCGGCGGCGGGCCTCGGCCACGGTCAGGCCCTGCGCCTCGATAAGGGCGCGGCAGCGCCGGACGACCGTGGGCAGCGAAGGCCGGTCCGCCGCCCGGAACGCCAGCATCTCGGTCAGCAGCGGCAGCAGTTCCTCCGGTGCTCCGGACAGGTCCGGCGGCAGATCCGGGTCGGTGATCATGCCGAACACGATGTGTGCCTGCTCGGCCTGGTAGGGGAAGTGACCGGCGGCGGCGAAGAGCAGGACGGCGCCCAGGGCGTAGACATCCACGGCCGCTCCGAGCGGGCGCTCGCCGTTCGCCTGTTCCGGTGCCATGCACACCGGGGTTCCCACCACGGTGTGCGGGGCGGTGAGCGAGACGGTCGATTCGGTGAAGGCCGCCAGCCCGAAGTCGATGATCTTGGGGCCGTTGGGTCCGAGCAGGATATTGGCGGGCTTGAGATCCCGGTGCAGCAGCTTCTGCTTGTGCACGGTTGCCAGGGCCTCGGCGAGGGTGGCGCCCAGCGCCGCGGCGAGTACCGCCGGGAGCGGCCCGTGCCGCTCGACGTGGCGGCGCAGGTCGGGACCGGGCACGTACTCGGTGGCCAGCCACGGGCGGTCGGCCTCCGGGTCGGCGTCGAGGAGGGCGGCGATACGGGCACCCCAGACCGTTTTGAGTATCTCGATCTCCTGGGCGAACCGCTCCCGGCTCTCCGCATCCGCCACCGCCGGCCGGATCACCTTGACGGCGGCCGGTTCACCACCGGGCGACTCTCCCAGATACACCTGGCCCATGCCGCCGTGTCCGATCCGGCCCAGCAGTTCGAAGTCCCCGAGCCGCTCCGGATCTCCGGGACTGAGCGGAGCGATACGCACCTGAGTCCTCCCCGTCAGTGCCGTCGAAGGCGTGAACGTGCTCCCCCGCGGACCGTGCACGCCCGGCCACGGTAGTCGATCGGTGACCGCCGTGTCCGGGCCGGTGGGAGCTCGGGCGGAAGCCGCCGGGCGGCCGGACGGGCCGCGCCCGGAACATCGTGCTGCTCATACTCCTTCGGGAGCCTCACCCACACCGCGGAATATGATGGCATCTTCGATCGCAGAATATGATTTCGAATAAATGTGGCAGGCCGGTTTTCTGTCCCTCGATGCGGAGGCTCGGAGAAATCCCCTTACGGTGTGCGCGATGAAAGTGCGGAGAGCGCCGGGCACAGTGATGCGGCGTCCTCGCACGGTGAAAACGCAACGGGAGGGACGGACGAGACATGTCCGGTGAGTTGGCAACCGCCGGGGCGACGTGTGCTTCGGCACTGGTCACCGCCATGGCGGCCGACGGGTGGGGAAGCTTCCGCACCTGGCTTCGCCAGTGGCTGCGCAGGAACCGGCCGGAATCGGAAAGCCATCTGCTCCAGCGCATCGACGACGACCGGGAAAAGCTGCTGGAGCGGTCCGCCGCGCAACGCGAGAGGCAGGCGGGGAAACTGGAAACGGCATGGGGCGTGCGGCTCCAGGACATCGCCGATCTCGACGCGGAGGCGGCCAGGGAAATGCTGCATTTCGCGCAGGCCTGGATGTCCCGGCACCGCCCCGCCGGTGACGCGGCGCCACGCATGGTGCAGCAGCGGGCCGAGGCCCGTGGCCGTGCCAGCGTGGTGCAGATCGGCGGTGACCAGTACGGCGACGGAACGGGGCGCGGCCGGTGACCGTCCTCAGCCAGCAGGCGACCGCCTCCGGCAACGGGCTGGTCAAGCAGGTCGCCGGAAACAACACCGAATACCACGTCACGCAGTACCTGGGCCCGGGCCGGCTGACGCCGGTCCCGGTGGCCGACGACGAGCTCCGGATCGCGGACCACGCCTACGTGCCGGCGCCGGCGGCGGTCCTGCCGGAGGACGAGCCCGTCGCCCGGGCCGTCCGCGCGCTCACCGGCTCCCCGGACGGCAACGGGATCGTGGTGCTGGCCGGCGACCCGGGTACGGGGCGGCGCACCACCGCGCTGCGGGTCCTGCGGAAGGCAGGAGTGCCGGGGAAGCGGATCTGCGACCTGCTGCCGGACTGGGACACGCCCCGGGCGGCCCAGATCCCCCACGGCCCCGGCGACGGATACGTGCTCGACCTCTCCGACTACAGCAGCCTGCCGAAGGACTTCTACCGAGGACTGGCCGAGTACCGGACGGGTACCCTCCGGTCGGTGGTCCGGGGCCCGGCGGCCGTCCGGGAGGAACCCGGACCGGAGCCGGAAGAAGCCCGCACCCTGCTGGTCATCCTGGTCACGCACGGTACCTGGAACCCGGCGGAGGCACCCGCCGTCCCCCGGATCGAGCCGGCCCGCCCGCCGGCGCCGGAGGTCGCCCGGGCGCACCTGCGGCTGCTCTCCGAGGAGCGCCGGGAATGGCTGGAGCACGAGAAACTCGCCGGGCTCCTCGACGAGAACACCGCACCGCGGGACGCCGCCCGGCTCGCCCGTATCATCGCCGGCTGCCCCGGTGACGACCCCGGCCGCGCGGCCGAGCAGTACCGCAACTGGCGCTCCACCGTCACCACATGGTTCCGGGACAACGCAGGGCAGGCAGGGCTGCGGTACCGGGCCCTGATGGTCGCCGCCGCCCTCCTCGACGGAGCACCCGCCCCGGTGGTGCTGGCCGCGGCCGAGAGCCTGTACCGCATGGACGCCCAGGCACCGCCCGGCGCCCTGCTGGCCGGGCAGGACCTCCAGACCCGCTTGGACGTCATCGAGGCACAGCGGGACGGGGACCGGATTCTGCTCGGCAAGGCCCGTCCCGGCATTGCGCTGGGCGTGCTCGACCATGTATGGCGGGAACTCCCCGAGGTCCGGGAGCTGCTGCTGGACTGGATGGCGAAGATCAGCGAATCCGGCGGCATCGCCGTGCGTCACCTGGACCTCATCGCCGACCGGCTGACCCACCTGGCCGCCGGCCTGGCCGGCGAGACGGTCCTCGACCTCGCCCTCACCTGGATCGGCAAGGGCGGCGAACAGCACCGACGGCTGGCGGCCGGAGTCCTCGGCAGGCTCGCGACCCACCCCCGCACCGGCGCCGAAGTCCGCAGGCGCCTCTACGACTGGGCGCGGAACAAGGGCACCCCGGAAGAACTGTGCCGTGCCGTCGCCGAGGTGTGCGCCGGAGAGCTGGGCAGGACCTACCCGCAGGTGGCCCTCACCAGGCTGCGTCTGCTGGCCGGCCGCCCGGACGGCAGGGCGGCCGGAGCCGTCGCCGACGCCGTCCGCGCGCTGGCCGGCAGCAGCCCGGCCCGGCGGGAGGGCATGCTGGAAGTGGCCGTGCGGTGGGCCGAGGACGAGGACCCGGCGGTGCGCCTGTCCGGGGCGCGGGTCTTCCTCGCCCTGGTGGAGCTGCCCGGCGGAGATGCCGGGGCTCCGGCCGACGACTCCGCCGGGAACGACCGCCACGCGGTGGCCCGGTCGCTCCTCGCCGACCTGGCCGTCCCGGCCGCAGACGGCCGGGAACCGCCCGAGCGGGGCCTGCTGGTCCGCGGGTGGCGCGCCGCCTTCGGCCAGGAGCCGACGGCGGACCCGGCCCGGCGCGCCCTGGCGGCCTGGCTGGACACCCCCGACCTCACCGACGAACAGGCGCTCGTGATTCCCGAGGCGGTCCTGCGGGGCCGGCTCCACCAGGCCCGGCTGGCCGAACTGGTCCTGGGAGGTGACACCGAGACGGGACGCGCCCGCCGCCGGGAACTCCTCGACCGGCTGATCACGGCCCCGCTCCCGGCCGCCGCATGACGCCGGTCCCGTGGCAGCCGGCCCGGTCCCCCCGGGGGAACCGGGCGGACCCGGTGGGCGGCGGGCGCGGGCCCGCCGCCCGTGCGCTGACGCTCGCCCGGGAGCAACTGCCCAGCCGGGTCCCCGGGCTCCCCTTCACCGTGCGTGTCCGCGGAGCGTGGCGCCCGTCCGGCGGAGGGTCCGGGCCGGACGGCGACCCGGCGACCGTGGCCCGCCACCACCTCCGGGAACAGGTGCGCCGGATTCTCGCCGGCTGCTGCGTCCTCGAACCCGCCGCGGCGCAGGACGCGGTCAACGCCGTACTGATGTCATGGCAGGGCCCTGCGGGGGGAGTGGAGTACCACGGCCGGGCACGTCTCGCGGTAACCCGCCCCGTGCGCGCCCGCGCCCGCCGCCTGCTGCTGCGGGAACAGGCCGGCCACCTGGAGCGGCAGGAGACCGGGCGGCACCACGCGATGGTGCAGGAGCTGCTGGCCGACCCGGACGGACGCCTGCCGTATCTCATCGACCGGCATCCGGACCGGCTCGACAAGCTCTCCGTCCTTCTGCCGCTGCTGGAGGGCATCCGGCCGCCGCGGGCAGGCCGCCCAGCGGACCCGGCCCGCGAGGAAGCTGTGCGGCTGCTGGACCGAATCCTCGACGATTTCCGCACGCCGCCGCAGCGGGAAGTGCTGCTGCACGCCTTGGTCCGAGCGCTGACAGCAGTAGGGGCCGAAGAACTGGCCGACCGGTCGGCACGACTGTCCGCCCGCGCGGGACCGCACGCTCGGACGGCGCCGACCGCCGGGAGCGACACCGGATGACACAGGACACCTGGCGTTGGCTGCTGGCTCCCGTGCGGCAATGGCGCACCCGCCGGCTCATGGCACGGCACGGCCCGGCGCTCTCCTATCCGACGGCATGGGCGCTGATCACCCTGCACTCGTGCCCGCAGGAGGTTCCCCTTTTGTGTCAGGTGTTACGTGAAGCCGGCGTCCGCCAGGGCGAGGGGAGCATCGTCCCTGACGACTGGAGGCTGCTCGGCGCCCGGGAACGAGCCCGCCGGAGCCGCTGGCTGCGCCGTCATGGCTGTTCCCCCGTGCGGAGGCTGGCCATTGACGACGCGCTCATCCGCGCCGTCGGTCTCACCGTCACCGACTGGGGCCCTCCGGGTTCCGGGGAGGGGTGAGGCGTAACGGGGGCGTGGCATACTCTGTCCTCCGCTGCGCGGGCTCCGCCCCGCGCGTGCCCACTCGTCCCCGGAGCGGGCGCCGTGACGGTGCGTCGGGTGGGGCCAACGGCGGTCTCGGGTGCGGGAGGCGGGAGGCGGGCAGATCCCGGAGGGGCGATGAGCGGATCACTGATGTACACCACCGTGACGCCGGGCGAGGACGTCCTGCGGCAGCAGGCCGAGCGCCGGACCCTGCTGGAGATCGAGCGCCGCCGCCTGATGGCCGAGCGTTCCGCGGAGCGCAAGCGCCGCGACTCGGTCCGCAAGTCCGACCGGGTGCGCCGCACCGACGAGCGGGCCGCCGGCCGCCGCGGGCACGACGACGCCGAAGCGGGCGGCCGTTCCTCCGCCGACGAGGTGCGGGCCGCCGAACGGCGGATGGGGGAGGCCGAGGCGCTGCTGCGTCCGCTGCGCGCCCGGTTCGGACCCGACTGCCTGGCCGGGCTCGACCAGGATCTTTCCCTGCTGCGCAAGCGGCTGCGGCGCGCCGAGGCGGGCGCCCGGATGAGCGGCGATCTGGAGCGGGTCGAGGCCCGGGCACGGCAGTTGGCCGAGGCGGCCGAGCGCGACCTCGGCCCCGGCACCGAGCAGTCCCGGCCCGCCGGCCGGCACGCCCGCCGCCCCGAGCACGGCGAGCCGCCCGCCGACCGGGCCGCCGCCGTACTGCTGGCGCTGGCCGACGCCGAGCAGCGGCTCGCCGATCTGGAGGTCCGTGCCGCGGAGTTCGCCCCCGACGGCCACCGTTCCTGTGCCGGACTGCTCGACCAGTTGCGCACCGCCCTCCAGGAGGGCCGGCCGGCCCGCACCCAGGCCCTGCTCGGCGCGGTGACCCAGCGCCTCACCCATCTGACCGGCATCGTCTTCGAGGCCGAGCATGCCCGGGAGCAGGAGGCCGCCCGCCGCCGGGCGCAGGACGAGCGGGCCGCCGCCGAGCAGGAACGCCGCCGCCACGAAACGCTGCGCGAGGCCGCCGACCGGCTCGGCGCCGTGCAGCGCCATGTCCGGGACGCGCTCAAGACGGCCGCCGAGTTCCAGGCCGAGGCGCTGGCCGACGAGCTGCGGCTGGTCCTGCGGCGGGCGGACGACGCGCTGGACGCCCGGCGCACGGAGGAGGCGCTGGCGGCGGTGGCGGAGCTGGAGCAGCTTCTGCCGCGCACCGAGGCCCGGCTGGACGAGCTGCTGCTCGCCCGCGATCTGCGCAACGGCCTGGCCAGGGCGCTGCGCGGAGCCATGGCCGAGGAGGGCTTCCGCCATGTCGGCGGGCAGCAGAGCGGCCGGGGCGCGCTGCACGCCTTTCAGCAGCCCGGCGGCCGGCTCTACTCGGTGACCATCGGCAGCCGGCCGGACGGCACGGCCTATCTGGCGTACGGTGTCGAGGGCCTGCCGGTGTTCGGCGCACCGCCGGAGGACGAGCCCGAGGCCGTTCTGCTCCGGGTCCACAAGGCGCTGGACCGGGTGGGCTACCGTCCCGGCGAACTGCGCCACGGCGTCGGCTGACGGCATGCCGCGGCCCGGTCCGGGTCAGCCGAGCCGCCAGCGCAGTTCGTTCTCCTGTCCGGTGAACAGGCTGACCTCGGCCGGTTCGGCGTCCGCGGGCAGGAAGTAGGTCATGCAGATGACCTCTTCCACGCCGAGGGCGTAGTCGCGTTCCGCGCCGCCGGGCGGGCAGCCGCCGGGCAGTGCGGCGCCCTCGTCGCCGAGGTCGGCGCCCATCGCCTGCTCGCCGTCCGCGCTCCATACCGCGGAGCCGGTCTGCTTGAGCAGGTCGACGCCGGTCAGCTCCTCGCCGCCGACATGCACGAACGACATGAAGAGGTGCACCGGCCGCAGTCCGGCGAACGCCTCGCCGAAGCCTTCCGCGGTGAGGTCCTCGGGCGATCCGGTGTAGGTGTGGTGCACCAGGGCCCAGAACTCGGCGCCGGCGTGCGGGAAGGGGCCTCCCCAGTCGCCCTCGCCGAGGTTCTCCAGGGCGGGCTCCCGGCCCTCGAACTGTTTGTGCGCCAGGTCCGGCGGCTGGAACTCGTCCGTGTCCTCCCCGGCCGGCTGCTCCTGCCCGTCCTGCCCGTCCTGGCCGGCGGACTCCCCGGGGCTCTCCGCGGCGGCGGCCGGGGAGCCGCCGGCGGTGTCGTCCGCCGGCCCGCCGGAATCCCCGGACCCGCAGCCGGTGAGCGCGGTGAGTACGGTGAATATCAGTGCCGCCGACAGCGCCACGGCCGGCGGTGCCGTCCGCGGCCGGGCGGACCAGGATCCGCGTCCCGCCACGACATCCTCCCAAGTTCGACCCTCACGGTGATCTTTCATCACTCCGAGTGACCCGAGGTGAGATTAGCCAGCGGATCTGTGGGGCCGATGAGGGTTTGATGCGGGCCGGTGGCAGATGCGGCGGCTGTTGCGTGAAGCCCGGGGGGCGGTAGCGGCGGCCCGGCTGACGCCGCCGCTTGCCCTGCCGCGCTCCCGCGGCATGAGCGGGGAGGGCGGTTGAACGGGAGCCCTCCCTCAGGGGGGCGACGATGGAGGGCTCCCGTCTCACTCCGTCAGTTGCCGCGGAGCGCCGGAAGGTTGCCGCGGCGGTGAACTTTTCCTCCGGTCTTCCGGATGTGCAGGGTGTCTTGACCGGTACATGTCCAGGCGGTACGTTCCCCGCAAGAAATGAGAGCGCTAACAATTACCATTCGCACCGGTTTGACGCCTCTCATGGTTCTTTCCTCCGGACCTCGTCTCCGGAAAACGAAGGACTCGTCGAAGGGGCGGGCGTGGACGACGCCCGTCCGGAACGGGAGCCACCATGTATCCGCCTGTACTCCGCACCGCGCGGGGGCCGCTGGCCGCGCTGCTGGCCGCCGTCCTCGCCGCGGTGCTGCTCGTCGCCCTGCCCGCGCCGCCGGCCAGGGCCGCAACCATCGACACCGGCGCCTGGTATGTGCTGGTCAACCGGCACAGCGGCAAGGCGCTGGACGTCTACGACCTGGCCACCGAGGACGGCGCACCGAT
>NZ_FOLM01000003.1:6273-523495 GCF_900112355.1 Streptomyces aidingensis | reverse complement strand
TGTGGGGGTGTGGGGGTGTGGGGGTGTGGGGGTGTGGGGGTGTGGGGGGTGCGGACCGCCGGGCGGGCGGGTCAGGCGGGGGTGACGATGGTGGTCAGGGAACGCGGGGCGAAGGCGAACTTGCCGGATTCGCGGACCTCCCCGGCCGCCGCCAGGGAGCGCTCCTCGTCGGTCACATAGGCCTCGCCGTCCAGGCCGGGTTCGGCCCGCACGGTCTGCCGGCCGGCGTTGAGGACGACCAGCACCTGGCCGCCGTCCGCGTTGCGGAAGGCGGTGATCTTCAGATCGGCCTCGTCGCAGGCGGTGGGCACCCGCACCGCGTGCGGGCGGATGTGCCGGCTCCAGCCGGCCAGTGCCCAGAGCCGCTTGGCCACCCGGTAGCCGCCGCCGGCCATCCGGATGGGCGCCCGGGTGGTGCCCATGGAGGCGCCGAACCAGTAGACGTAGCCGCTGACCTGACCAAGGGTGAACGAGTCGTGGATCTGGGAGGCGACCGCGAATCCGTCGTAGCCGCTGCCGTCGTCCCAGGCCTCGTTCCAGGTCTCGCCGTCCGGGGACCATTCGGACATCCAGGTGGGGCGGGAGGTGGGCAGCGGCCGGTCCACGGGGCCCTCGTAGGGGTGGCCGGCGTGGATGTCGACCAGTTCCCTGGCCACCGGGTCCGCCTCGACGGCCTCGGTGTAGGCGCGCTGGCCGCCCCAGCCGTAGGAGTCCGCGGTCACCAGGCGCAGTCCGGCGCGGCGTACCTGCGGCCCGATGACCTTCACATAGGCGGCGAGTTCGGCCGGGGTGAAGCGCATGGAGGCGTAGTCGACGGTGAAGTCGGGCTCGTTGGTGAAGCCGAGTTCGGTGACCGGGATGCCCTCCTGGCGCAGACAGCCGGCATAGCGCAGCAGGTAGCGGGCGTATGCCTGGTACCACTCGGGCAGCAGCTTCCCGCCGTGGGCGTCGGTGCCGTTGTCCTTCATGTAGCCGGGGGCGCTCCAGGCGCTGACGTAGAACCGGCGGATGCCGTACGCCTTGGCCTCCTTGGCCAGCCAGAGCTGGCCGCCGTCGTCCCCGTCCCACTCGTAGGCCGGGGGTGCGTCGGGCCCGCCGGGGTCGGCGGGCTGAATCGATTTCATCTGATCGCCGGAGTAGTCCGGGGACGAGCCGATGCCCAGCCGGAGGATGGAGAAGCCGGCGCCGGTCCGCGGGCTCATCAGCAGATTGAGCACCTCCCGCCGGGCCTGCTCCGGGAGTTCCCGCAGCACGCGTGCACGCTGGAACGCCTGGCAGAAGCCGAATCCGTCGATGGTCTGGAGACTGTCGCGCCCAATGACGATCCTGCTCACGCGCACCGTCCTGAAACTTTTCGTCGCCAAGTCGAGAATTTTCGCCGGTACCGTAGGCATGCCGCCGGAGGGGCGTCAACAGGCCGGTCGGCCTCCCCCGTTCCTTCACAAACCGTTGACAACTGCGGAGATCGCCGCGGAGGACCCCGCCGACGGAGCGGAACGCCCCGCCGCGCCGGTTGTCACCAGACCCGCGCAACTCGTGTGCCGCACAGGGGTTGACCCCCTTTTCACGACGCCGTAACTTACCCGCACCGAAATTATTGGCTCCCTACCGAAAATTTTCCGGAGAGCAAGCGCTTTCTCCGGTTGAGGGTGCTGTCGGTCCGAAAATTCCCCACTGATCAGCGAGACCAGCGAGACCACCAGCGAGAGGGGTCTGAAGGATGGCTGCCATACCCGGGCGCACACCGGGCGGGATGTCCCGAAGAAGTCTGCTGCGCACCAGCGCCTATGCCGCACTGGTCACCGCTTCGCTCAGCGCGTGCGATGTGTTCTCCACCGACCCCGAGAAGAAGGACAGCGGCAAGGCCGCCGGCGCCAAGGGCAAGGAAGCGCCCATGCTGGCCGAGCGGGTCAAGGCCGGCGAACTGCCCCCGGTGGAGGAGCGGCTGCCCGAGAACCCGCTGGTCGTCACGCCCACCGAGCAGATCGGGGTGTACGGCGGCACCTGGCGGACCGCCATCACCGGCACCGGTGACGGCCCCTGGCTGCACCGCACCATCGGCTACGAGCCGCTGCTGCGCTGGACCCGGGACTGGACCGGCACCGAGCTCAATCTCGCCGAGTCCATCACCCCCAACGCGGACGCCAGCGAGTTCACCGTGCAGCTCCGCAAGGGCACCAGGTGGTCCGACGGCACGCCGCTGACCACCGCCGATGTCGACTTCGGCTACCAGCATGTGCTGCTCAACCGCGATCTGACCCAGGGCCACCCGGCCGCGCTGGCCCTCGGCGAGGACCCGGCCGAGCTGGAGATCATCGACGACTGGTCCTTCATTGTCCGGTTCACCGGCCCCAACCCGATGTTCATGACCAACATGGCCCGCCACTGGGACGGCGACCGGCTGGTCTCCTTCCCCCGGCACTACCTGGAGCAGTTCCACGGCGAGTTCGCCGAGGACGCGGGCAGCAAGGCCAAGGCGGCCGGCTACAACACCTGGCAGGAGTACTTCAACTTCCTGGGCAACGACTGGTCCGTGCTGTGGACCAACCCCGACCTGCCCAGCCTCAAGGCCTGGGTCGTCATCGACCCCATCGACAAGGGCACGGTGGGCCGCTTCGAGCGCAACCCCTACTTCTTCAAGGTCGACCCGGACGGCTCCCAGCTTCCGTACCTCGACGAGGTCCGCTACGACATCGTCCCGGACCCCGAGACCATGCTGCTGCGCGCCCAGAACGGCGACTTCGACTTCCACAGCCGCCACTTCAACAGCCTGGAGAACAAGCCGGTCCTGGCCGACTCCCAGGAGCAGGGCAACTACTCGATCCTCGACTACGAGGGCACCTACAGCACCGAGATGCTGATCTCGCTCAATCTCAACCACGAGGACGAGGCGGTGCGGGAGGTCTACTCCCAGAAGGACTTCCGGGTGGCGCTGTCCCACGCCATCAACCGCGAGGAGCTGATCAACGCCGTCTGGCAGCGCCAGGGCGAGCCCCACCAGCCGGCCCCGGTGGCGGAGTCCGAGTACTACGACGAGGAGTTCGCCAAGCAGTTCACCGAGTACGACCCGGAGAAGGCCAACCAGATCCTGGACGACCTCGGCTACGACCAGCGGGACGGCGAGGGCTACCGCCTCCGCCCGGACGGCGAGCGGATCTCGGTCACCGTGGCGGTGGCCGAGGACGCCCTGGTCACGGTCTGGGTGCAGGCCATGGAGCTGGTCACCGGCCACTGGGAGGCGGTCGGCATCAAGGCCACCGTCGACCCGATGCCCCGGGAGAACTTCGAGGTCAAGCTCGGCGACAACCAGTTCGACGCCAGCGTGTGGATCGGCGACGGCGGCCGGGGCGACGAGATCCTCGCCCCGCTGTGGTACTTCCCGCACTCCCTCAACGCCGGCTCCGACTACGCCCGCCAGTGGTCCAACTGGTACCGCACCCGCGGCCAGGGACCGGAGGCCGAGACCGAGGAGCCGCCGGAGGCGCCGAAGAAGCAGATGGAGCTGTACGACCAGCTCCTCACCGAGCCGGACGAGGCCAAGCGGGACGAACTCTTCCGGGAGATCCTCCAGATCTCCAAGGAGCAGTTCTACTGCATCGGCACGGTGCGGGTGAACAGCACCTACGCCATCGTCTCCAACAACCTCAAGAACGTCGGTGGACCGATGCCGGAGGCCGCGGCCTACAACACCCCGGCACCGGCCACCCCCGAACAGTGGTACTTCGAGGGCTGACGATTGCTGGGATATCTCGCGCGGCGGCTGCTGTACGTGATCCCGACCCTGCTGGCGATCTCCGTGGTGGTCTTCCTGATCATCAACCTGCCGCCCGGTGACTTCGCCACCTCCCTGGTGGCCTACCGCCGACAGCAGGGGATCGCGGTGGGGCCGGAGGAGGTGGAGCAGATCCGGGCCGCCTACGGCCTGGACGAGCCGATCTACGTCCAGTACTGGTACTGGATCTCGGACCTGCTGTTCCGGTTCGACCTGGGCGTCTCCTTCGAGTTCAACCGCCCGGTGGCGGACATGATCTCCGAACGGCTGCCCGCCACCCTGCTGCTGGCAGCCGCCGCGCTCCTGTTCACCTGGTTCTTCGCCTTCCCGATCGGCATCTACGCCGCCGTGCGGCAGTACTCCATCGGGGACTACCTGGCCACCACCATCGGCTTCCTGGGCCTGGCCACGCCCAACTTCCTGCTGGCACTCATCCTGATGTACCTGGCCTACCGCTGGTTCGAGTACGTGCCGGCCGGCATCTGCTCGCCCGACTGGTGCGACGCCTCCTGGAACCTGGGCAAGCTGCTGGACGCCCTCGGCCATCTCTGGCTGCCGGTGGTGGTGCTGGGCACGGCCGGCATGGCCGGGCTGATCCGCATCCTGCGCGCCAACCTCCTGGACGAACTGCGCAAGCCCTATGTGGTGGCGGCGCGGGCGCGCGGGGTACCGGAGCGGCGGCTGCTGGTCAAGTATCCGCTGCGGGTGGCGATGAACCCGTTCATCTCCACCGTCGGCTGGGTGCTGCCCGGACTGTTCGCCGGTGACATCATCGTCGGCCAGTTGCTCGGCCTGCCCACCATCGGCCCGCTGCTGCTCGGCGCGCTGCGCCAGCAGGACATGTATCTGGCGGGCTCGCTCATCATGGTGATCAGCGTGCTGACCGTGATCGGCACCCTGATCTCCGATCTGCTGCTGGCCTGGACCGATCCCCGGGTCCGGCTCGGCCATGGAGGCTCCTCATGACCGTGCAGACGACCGATCCTCTGCCCGGCGGCGGCGGGCCGGCGGAGCCCGGCGACGCCGCCGCGGACGGCACCGCCGACGACGGACCCGGCCGGCCGGCCAGGAACGGCGCCCGGCGGGCCTCCGCCTCCCAGGCCCGCCTGGTCTGGTGGAGCTTCCGCCGCCACAAGCTGGCCATGGCCGGCGCCGTGGTCACCGTCTTCTTCCTGCTCGTGGTGATCTTCGCCGAGTTCCTGGCCCCGTTCTCCACCAGCAAGCTGGACTCCGACTACACCTACGCCCCGCCGCAGGTCCCCAAGTTCAGCTTCTCCGAGGGCCTGTACGTCGAGGGCTACGCCTGGGAGCAGGACGAGGACCTGCGCATCCACTACACCCCGGACCCGGAGCAGAAGATCTCGCTGGAGTTCTTCGTCCGGGGCGAGGAGTACGAGCTGTTCGGCCTGATCCCGATGGACCGCCATCTGCTGGGTCCGTCCGACCCGGACGCCATGGTCTATCTGCTCGGTTCCGACCGGGTGGGACGCGACCAGTTGTCCCGGCTGATCCATGCCACCCGGATATCGCTTTCTGTCGGTCTGGTGGGTGTGGTTTTGGCGTTCGCGCTGGGCGTGGTGCTGGGCGGGATATCCGGCTATTTCGGCGGGCGGACGGACACGGTCATCCAGCGTTTCATCGAATTCGTGATGGCCGTGCCGACACTTCCGCTGTGGCTGGGCATGACGGCCGCGATTCCGGTGGAAATCGGGCCGGTGAGACGTTATTTCCTCATCAGTCTGATCCTTTCCCTGCTGGCCTGGACCACCCTGGCCCGGGAAGTGCGCGGCCGGTTCCTGATGCTGCGCCAGGAGGATTTCGTCACCTCGGCCTGGCTGGACGGCGCCAGCCGGAAGGGAGTCATGTTCCGCCACATGCTGCCGTCCTTCACCAGCCATCTGATCGCCGCGCTCACCCTGTCCATCCCGGGGGTGATCCTGGCCGAGACCGCACTGAGCTGGCTGGGCCTGGGCATGCGGCCCCCGGTCGTCAGCCTCGGCGTGCTGATGAACGACGCCACCTCGGTCCGGGTCATCGACCAGGCGCCATGGCTGCTGCTGCCCGGGCTCGTGGTGGTGGTCGTGGTCCTGGCGCTGAACTTCGTCGGCGACGGTCTGCGGGACGCGGCCGACCCCTATCGCACCTGAGGGAGCACCGGCATGCCGGAGATGAGCAAGAATCCCACCGGCGTCGCCGCGGCCGAGGCCGCCGGCGACGGGAGCGCCGCACCGCCGCCGCTGCTGGAGATCAGCGGGCTGCGCACCCACTTCACCACCCGGGAGGGCGTGGTGAAGGCCGTGGACGGCGTGGACCTGGCGGTCGGCGAACGGCGCACGGTGTGCGTGGTCGGCGAGTCCGGCTGCGGCAAGAGTGTCACCGCCCGCTCCATCCTGGGGCTGGTGGACCGCCCCGGGGAGATCACCGGCGGCTCCATCCTGTGGCGCGGCGGCGACCGCACCTCCCCGGTGGATCTGGCGAAGCTGGACCCGCACGGCGAGGAGCTGCGCCGTATCCGGGGCGGGGAGATCTCCATGGTCTTCCAGGAGCCCATGGCCTCCCTCTCCCCCATGTACACCATCGGGGACCAGCTGACCGAGACCATCCGGCTGCATCTGCCGATGACCAAGGCGGAGGCCAAGGACCACGCCATCGCCATGCTGCGCAAGGTCGGCATCCCCAAGCCGGAGCAGCGGTTCAACGCCTACTCGTTCCAGCTCTCCGGCGGCATGTGCCAGCGGGCGATGATCGCCATCGCGCTGGCCTGCGGCCCCGGCCTGCTGATCGCGGACGAGCCGACCACCGCGCTGGACGTCACCATCCAGGCCCGCATCCTGGACCTGATCGCCTCGCTCCAGGAGTCCAGCGGCATGTCCGTCATGTTCATCACCCACGACCTGGGGGTGGTGGCGGAGATCGCCGACGAGGTGGTGGTGATGTATCTGGGGACGGTGGTGGAGCGCGGCCCGGTGGACGAGATCTTCCACGACCCCAAGCACCCCTACACCCAGGCGCTGCTGGACTCGGTGCCGGCCATGGGCCAGGGCAGGGGGCAGCGTCTGCGGCAGATCCGCGGGCGGGTGCCGCACCCCTCGGAGCGCGCCGAGGGGTGCCCGTTCCATCCGCGCTGCGACAGCGCCATCGCGGGGGTCTGCGACACCACCGAGCCGCCCGAGACGGTCTTCGGCCCGGACCGCACCGCCCGCTGCGTGCTCTACACCCCGGGCCTGGGCACGCCCGGGAACGTTCCCGGGGACACCGACCCGGCCGAGGAGAGGGAGGTCCCGGCCAATGGCTGACCCCACCGCACCCACCGCACCCACCGCACCCACCGCACCTGCCGGGAGCGGCGGCGACGCGGAGACCCCGCTGCTGGAGATCCGCGGGCTGCGCATGGACTACCCGATCCGGCACGGCATGTTCGGGCGGCACATCGGCACCGTCCGGGCGGTCACGGGCGTCGACCTGACCATCCGGCCCGGCGAGACCCTCGGGCTGGTCGGCGAGTCCGGCTGCGGCAAGACCACCCTCGGCCGGTGCATCGTGCGCACCCTGCGGCCCACCGCGGGCACCATCCGCTACCACGCGCGGGACGGCCGGGTGGTCGATCTGGCCGCCCTGGGCCAGCGCGAACTGCGCCGCTACCAGCGCGAGGTCCGGCTGGTCTTCCAGGACCCGTTCTCCTCGCTCAACCCCCGGATGACCCTGCTGGAGATCATCGGCGACCCGCTGCGCAACAACGGCCTGGCCCAGGGCAAGGAACTGGAGCGCCGGGTCGGCGAGATGCTGGAGCTGGTCGGCCTGCCGCCCGGCTATATGCGGCGCTATCCGCACGCCTTCTCCGGCGGCGAGCGGCAGCGGGTCAACATCGCCCGGGCGCTGATCATGCGGCCCCGGCTGGTGGTGGCGGACGAGCCGGTCTCGGCGCTGGACGTCTCGGTGCGGGCCTCCATCCTCAACCTGCTGCGCGACCTCCAGGAGGAGCTGGACCTCACCTACCTGTTCATCTCCCACGACCTGTCGGTGGTGGAGAACATCTGCGACCGGGTCGCCGTGATGTATCTGGGCAACATCGTGGAGCTGGCCGGCACCGACGCGCTGTACCGCGGGCCGCGCCACCCGTACACCGAGGCGCTGCTGTCCGCGGTGCCGCGGGCCGATCCCCGGCTGCGCGGCAGCGGGCGCCGTATCCGGCTCTCGGACGATCTGCCCGACCCGGCCGCGCCGCCGCCCGGCTGCGCCTTCCACACCCGGTGCCACTACGCCAAGGCCGAGACCTGCGCGGCACCCGGCGCGGGCCCCGTTCTGCTGCCTCCCCCGGACCCGTCCGGCCGGGGCGGCACCGCCGCCGGTCCGGCGGCCACGCCCCACCTGGCGGCCTGCCACTTCGCCGGCGACCTCTCGCTCACCGGCGTCTGAGGCAGGTCACGGGCCGGGCCACCGGTGGAGCCTTCCCTCTCCCGGCGGCCCGGCCCGGTCACCCCGCGCCGTACGCCGACCGGGTGAGCCCGGCCGGTGCGGGGTTCCGGCCGCGGCGACGCCGGGCACTCGGGCACCGAGGGGGCAGCAAGCGGGGGAGCAGCGAGAAAGGGGCTCCCATGCCCGGTGCCCCGCCGGACCCGCAGCGCGACTGAGCCCCCGGCCGTCTCCGGGACGGCGCCCCGCACCCCCCGGAGCCCCGTCCCGGAAGGCGTCCCCACGGCAGATGCAGACCTTCCTTCCCCACCCCGACTTCGCCGCCTCCGCCCGGACTCTGGACCGGCGCCGGCTGGGCAAGCAGCGTGTCGAAACCATCCAGGTGCTGCGCGGGCTGACCGTCCCCGGCTACGGCTGGCGTCACCACCCGGCGGTGCGCATGTGGCGGGGCTACGAAGAAGCCCTGGTCCGCTACGGCCTGGAGATGTGCCGGGTCTGGACCGCCGCCGGCCGCGCCGACACCTGCGCCGCCACCCTGGTCTCCGCCTTCGCCGCACACCGGCCGCCCGGCCCGCCGCGCGACCAGCGGGCCCTGGCCGCCGCCGGCGAACTCCCGCCCTGGCTGGGCGACCCGGAGTTCCACCGCAGCCACCAGTCGGCGCTGTGCCGCAAGGACCCGGAGTTCTACCGCCCGCGCTTTCCCGGCGTCCCCGACGACCTGCCCTACCTCTGGCCGTCCTCCGACCGCACCTGAGCCCCGCGCACCCGGGCCGGGTCGGGGGCCGGCCGTCTCCGGGTAGGCCGGGGGCTGATTCTCAGGGGGTGTCGGGGCTTTCCCGGATGGCGCGCCGGCGCCGGGTCGCCGAGTCTGGCCGGACCCGGCGGTCAAGGCGCCGGGACGGCGCCCACGCGTTCCAGAAAGCGGGAATCCGATGCAGGCTGTGATGTTCGACAAGTACGGCGGGCCGGAGGTTCTCGGGCTCCGCGAGGTCGACAAGCCGGTGCCCGGCGACCGGTCGGTGCTGATCAAAGTACACGCGACGACAGTGACGACGGCGGAGTGCCTGCTGCGCCGGGGAGAGCCGAAATGGGGCCGGGTCATCAGCGGCTTCACCCGGCCGCGGCGACGCATGCGGACCCTGGGGACGGAACTGTCCGGCCAGGTGGAGGCGGTGGGTCGGAAAGTGCGGCGGTTCCGGCCAGGTGACGAGGTGTTCGGCTTCGCCGGTTTCCGCATCGGGGCCAACGCCCAGTACATGTGCCTGCCGGAGAACGCATCACTGGAGCCGAAGCCGGCCAACAGGACCCACGAGGAGTCCGCGAGCGCGGTGGACGGCGCCACGACCGCGCTGTACTTCCTGCGGGACAAGGCCGGAATCCACAGCGGCCAGCGCGTTCTGATCAACGGGGCGGCCGGGAGCATCGGCACCTACGCGGTCCAGTTGGCCAAGCATTTCGGCGCGGAGGTCACGGCGGTGTGCGGCGCCAGGAACGCCGGGCTGGTCACCTCCCTGGGCGCCGACAAGGTGATCGACTACGCCCGGGAGGACTTCACCCGCAACACCGGCGCCTACGACATCATCTTCGACGCGGTCGGCAAGAGCTCGTTCCGCAGGTGCCGCGGAGCGCTGTCGGACCGCGGCTGCTATCTGTCGACCATGGGACTGCACAACTACCTCTGGATGCTGCTGACCTTCCTCGCCCGGGGCAAGAGGGTGCGGACCGGCCTGTCGGTCCGCAAGAACGAGGCGCTGCTGTTCCTGAAGGACCTTCTGGAGAACGACCGGCTCACCCTCGTCATCGACCGGAACTACCGGCTCGATCAGATCGTCGAGGCCCACCGGTACGTGGACCGGGGACACAAGCGCGGGAACGTGGTGGTGACCGTGGCCCACTGACGCCCCGCACCCGGTCCGGGGATCGCATCCGGTGCCCGAGGGACCTCGCGCTCTCCGCTGATGCGCGCGGCGGCCCGGGGGTCACCGGAGCGGTGGGCCGGTATGCCGCGATGATGTGGGCCACCGGGCAGCTCGTTGTCCTCACCGGGGCGGGCGGCGCGGGGCGGGCCTACCGGAATCGAATCCTCTCCGCGATGAACACCTCGCTGTCCGCTGAACAGCGTTAGGCTCGGGCAGGTGGTCACTGAGACTGATGTCCGGTTGAGTGATGGGCGGATGCTGCACGTCTATGACGCCCGTCCGGAAGGCAATGACACGACTCTGACCGTTCTGTGGCACCACGGGACGCCCAACACCGGGGAACCGCCCGAGCCGCTTCTTCCGGCCGCCGCGCGGCACGGCATCGGCTGGGTCTCCTACGACCGGCCGGGATACGGCGGTTCCACGCCCCGGCCGGGGCGGGACATCGCGTCGGCCGCCGCCGACGCCGCCGCCGTCGCCGACGCCCTGGAGCTGCGCAGGTTCGCGGTGCTGGGGCACTCCGGCGGCGGCCCGCACGCCCTGGCCTGCGCCGCGCTGCTGCCGGACCGGGTGACCGGCGCGGTGTCGGTGGCCGGTCTGGCCCCGTTCCGCGCCGACGGCATCGACTGGTTCGCGGGCATGGGACCGGCCGGGGCCGCCGAGCTGCGGGCCGCCGCCGAGGGACGGGCGGCCCTGGAGAAACGCCTCACCACCAGCGAATGGGATCCGGACCAGTTCACCCCGGCCGACCATGCGGCGCTGGACCAGCAGTGGTCCTGGCTGGGCGAGATCGCGGCCAAGGCGTCCGAGGACGGCCTGGACGGCATGATCGACGACGACCTGGCCTATGTGGCCCCCTGGGGCTTCGATCCGGCCCGGATCTCCTGCCCGGTACTGGTGCTGCACGGTACCCGGGACCGCATCTCCCCGCCCGCGCACGCCGGATGGCTGGCCGGCCGGATACCCGGGGCCGAGCTGCGGCTGGCACCCGACGACGGCCATATCTCCGTGCTGCACTCCGCCCCCGAAGCCCTCGCCTGGCTGGCCGCACGGGGCTGAGCCCGGGCGGCGGCACGGGCGGTGCGGGACGGGGGCGCAGGACGGGGTCAGCGGACGATGGCCTGGATCTCGGCGACCGTGACCTCCTCGTTCCCCTCGACACTGCCGTCCGGCAGGTCCCCGCCCGTGCCGCCGGAGCCGGTCCAGGCGATGCTCCAGTTCAGGGTGGCGCTCAGCTGGTAGGGGTCCCGGCCGTGCGTGGCGCGCAGATAGGTGACGCCGCACGGCGGCGTCTCCCCGGCGCGGCCGGGAGCGTAGGGCTCGCCGGCCCTGCCGTCGGCGGAGACGGCGCATTCGCCGTCCGACGGGTGGAGGATGGCGTTCTCGGTGCCGGGCCCGATGGTCAGACCCGAGGGGGTCGCGGTGGTGGTGGCCCAGATGTCGTAGCCCTCGACGCGGGCGGTGACCGACACCGGTGCGGTGGCGGCACCCTCCGTCCATATCCAGGTGGCCAGGCCGACGACCTGGTCCTCGTTCTCGTCGGGGTTGAGCGCTGTCTCGGTGTCCGGGACCCGGGTGTGCTCATAGGCGAGTTCGGCCAGCACACCGGGGGTGACCACCCCGGGGACCGGGGGCGGCGCGTCCCCGAACTCCACCCAGAACCGGGGCTCGTTGCAGGAGAGCATGGCCTCGTAGTCGTCGGAGTTCTCGTTGATGAAGCTCCCCCACCACATGCCTTCCCCCTCCCCCGCCAGGTTGTAGTTCTCGTACACGCCCTCGCCGTCGACGTACTGCTCCTCGAACATCCGGACCGCTTCGGCCTTGCCGCTGTGCAGCGGCGTGTTGAGGTAGTCCTGGTGGTACTGCTCGAACTCGCCGGGGGTGAACTCCGGTGCGTAGTAGCAGGGCGGCGGTTCCCAGTTCCCGCCGGACGCCCGGAGCGTCCCGCCCTCCCCGGAGCCGCCCTCGATCACAATCCCTCCGGGCAGCGACGGGCCCTGTGCCCCCGCGCCGATGTCCTGGCCGTCGCTCTCGCCGTAGACGCCCTCGTCATTGCCGGTGAACCGGTCGCCGGGGTCGGCCTGTGCGGGACCGGCCGGCAGCAACAGCGCCCCGGTGGCGCCGGCCAGGATCACGATGGCGCGCCGAAGCGGGCTCACTCGCATTGGTTGCCTCCCCGTTCCGTGGCGACCCGGGTGGTCTGCCAGACTCCGGTCCCGTTCTTCGCCAGCGTGGTGATGTAGAACACCGGCTCGTCCGGGGCGGACTCGCGGTCCACCTCCCCGGTCTCCCGGTCGGTGGTGTACGACTGGGCGGCGTCGACGCAGTAGGTCACGGTCGCCTCGGTGTCGCTCCGCACGGAGACCGACCGGTTGTAGTAGCGGGTGGTGCCGGTGAAGCCGGAGCCGCTGTCGACGATGGGCTCGATCCAGCCCACGGCGGACTTCAGGGCCTCACCGGTCGAATAGAAGCCGAGCGCCGGCCGTTCCAGGTCCCCGCTGGTGATGGCCTCGTCCATGGAGGCGATGCGGTGCTCGTTGTCGGCGAGGACCGCCAGTTCGACCGGGTCGTCCGTGTCCACCGGCTCGAAGATGTTCACCACGTCGTCCGGCAGCACGATCTCGGGGCGCTCGATGCCGTCGTCCTTCGGGGCCGCCGGCTCATCGTCCGGCTCGGCCGGCTCCTCGTTTCCGGTGCCGCCGTCGTCCCGGGCGTCCGCGATCCGGTCCTGCTCGCCCTGCTCCCCGCCGCCGCAGGCGGTGAGCAGGAGCGCGCCGGTGAGGACGGCGGTGGCCGTGGTCAGTGCGGTACGGGTCCATCGGATGGCCATCGGCGGTCAGCCCTCGTCTCGAAACGTCGTCAGGCGGGGACCGAGCGGCGGTTCGCACCCTCCCCCGTAACCTGCCTCACGAGTTTACCGACGGCAATTGCCACCCCTGCGGTTCCGTGGGCCGAAGCGGACGACCCGCCAGGGCTGGGACGCCTCCATCCGGTACTCGTGGTGATCCGGAGCGGCGGCGGTGTGGGACAGCGCCCAGTCCACCAGGGCCACGGACCCCTCGCAGCCGGGCTCCGAGCGGCTGCCGCACGCCAGGCAGACAACCACGAACCTGCTCGGGCCGGTGACCGTGAGAACCCACTCGGCGGCGGCCGGGGCGCTCATCGCAGGTCCCCCGACCGGGAGCGGCGGTTCTCCACGGCCACCCGCACCCGCAGCGCCTCCGCCTCGCCGAGCACGGTCAGCTTCTCCGGATCGGCCTCCCACTCCCGGCCGCCCGCCGGCGGACGCAGATACACGCGGCGGCCCCGGACCTCCCGCACCTCCCCCACCCGGTCCAGCACCGCATCCCGCACCAGCACCCCCGGCACCAGCTCCGCAGACCTCGTCATCCCTCAGCGCTCCCTTCCCATGGGTTCTTTCCGAACAGCCAACCTCCGCCGTGCCCGGACGGGTACTCTCCGTAGGGGTGTTGAAGGGTGTTGGTTCAGCACCCGCGCAAGAAAGGCCGGGAAACCGTGCGGACTCAGAACGGACAACTTGCGGAATGGCTCCGCCGATCGGCCATGAGCCAGGGTGAACTGGCCCGCCGGACCCGGGCCGGGGCCAGAAAGCGGGGACATCCGCACATCGCCCCGGACGCCAGCAGCGTGCGCCGGTGGCTGCACGGTGAGCGTCCCCGGCCACCGGTTCCGGACATCCTGGCCGACATCTTCTCGTCGGCCGTGGGTTACCGGGTGACCACCTATGACCTCGGTATGGGCGAGGGCGCGATGGCGGACAGAGGTCTTGTCTACGACGCTTCCTACCCGGCTACGGTGGAAGCCGTCGCCGACCTCGGGAGGGCGGACGTGGATCGCCGAAACTTCCTGGCCTCAGCGCCCTTCGCCGCAGCCGCCGGCATCGGCCCGTCCCGCGACTGGCTGCTGGCCACCCTGGAGCATTCCGCAGCCGGGCCCCGGGTCGGTCCGGACGATGTCACCGCGGTCCGTGGCATGTTCGCCGTCTTCCAGCGCATGGACATCTTCCAGGGCGGCGGATCCGGACGGCTCGCGCTGGCCGGGTATCTGAACGCCCACGTCTTCCCGCTGCTCCGCCGGACCCACGCGGAGGAGGTGCACCGGGCATTGTGCGAGGCCGCCGCCGAACAGACATACCTGCTCGGCTGGATGGCCTATGACAGCGGTGAACACGGCACCGCTCAGCGCTATCTGATCCAGTCGCTGCGCCTTGCGGAGGAGTCCCGCAACGCGGCGCTGGGCGCGCACGTGCTGGCGGGCATGGCCGACCAGGCCACCCTGCTGGGGCATCCGGAAGAGGGCCGCCGCCTTGCCCAGGCGGGCCGTGCCGGGCTGAAGAAAACGACCTCACCGGCCTGCCTGTCGGATTTGTGGGCACTGGAGGCGCGGGCGTGGGCACGGCTGGGAGACCGGCGGGCCGCGTCCTCGGCGGTGGCCGCTTCCGAGGCGGCCTATGAGACCGTCCGTCCGGCGGAGGAGCCGCAGTGGGCGGCGTTCATCGACCCGGCCTACCTCCACGGGGAACACGCCTACACCTTTCGCGACCTCGGGGACTGCGCAGCCGCCGAGGAGCATGCGCGGCGGTCCATCGAGCACGCGGGCAGACAGCAGCGCGCCCGTCGCGGAGCCATGTCGCATGCGGCCCTCGCGGCTTCCCACCTCCAGCGGGGCGATCTCGACGCCGCCCATGCCGCCGGCCTGCGCACCCTGTCCCTCGCCCGGCAGGTCAGCTCGTCCCGGACGGTGGAGGCCGTGCAGGAGCTGGAGCACCGCATGAGCCGGTTCGGCGGTCACCGCCTCGTCGCCGATTTCCGGGACCGCGCCCGGGACCTGACCGCGGTGTGAGCGGCCGGCCCGGGCGGGCCGGGCTCAGACCAGGCAGAGGGTGCAGTCGAGGCGGCTGGCGTAGATCAGGTGGTCGGAGTGGGGGGTGGCGACCGCGGTGGTCGCGGTGGTGCGCCAGTGGGTGTTGCTGCTGGTTCCGGTGGTGAAGAGATAGTCCAGCTTGCGGCCGTCGTCATGGGTGGCGTGGCGCCAGGCGTCGCGGGGGCCGTCGGCCTCCTCCGCCGCCTGGTACAGCGGCGTCACCGTGGCGTGGTGCGGCTCGGCGTTGAGGTCCCCGCCGATCAGCGCCGCGGCGTAGTCCTCGAAGGGACGGCCGCCGGGCTGCCAGGCCATCAGTTCCGCGGCCTGCGCGGCGCGCACTTCCTCGCTGCCGGACTCCAGGTGCACGCTGCATGTCACCACCTCGCCCAGGATCGCCGGGAAGACCGCGCACACCGCGCCGCGCTTCTCCTCGCGGCCGGTCTGGGTGGGGAAGGTGTACGTGTGGGTGCGCAGGGGGGCACTGCGGGTCAGGATGACATTGCCGTAGCGCTCGCCGTTCGCGCAGGTGACGCCGGTGTCGTAGAAGGTGCCGTGCATGCCGGTGGCGGCGGCCAGGGCGGCGCCCTGGTTGTGGCACACCTCCTGGAGGGCGAGCGAGAACCAGCCGCCGGGCGGGGCGATGGCGTGCAGCCGTTCCGCCTCCTCCTCGATCCAGGTGCCCGCGTCGCCCCGGTGGCCGACGTTGCCGTAGATGTTGTAGGTGCCGATCATGCCGGTGACGGCGACCGGCTCGGCGGCTGCGGCGGACGGTCCGGCCCCGGACATGGCGGCCTCCGGTGGGTGCGGGGGGCGGGCGGCGGCAGGATGGGCGAGCACGAGGCTCAGAAGTGCCGCGGTCAGCGCGAGGGCGGCGGCCCACGGGCCGCGGCCGGAGCAGGTGATCATGCGGATGCGCTAGCCCCGGGAGCCGCCGGCCATGCCCCCCGCGGGGCGAAAACACCCGCGGAGAGGGAATGGTCATACCGTATTCCCGCGCCTGACGAGGGCCGCGCCCGCCACTCCTCGGGATCCGGCCGCGCGGGGCCGCCCCCGCATCCGCGGTCAGGGCTCGGCGTGGGCCGCGCCCGCGCGGGGCGGGGCGGTGGAGTCGCGGACGATCAGGTCGGTGGCCAGTTCCACCCGCCGGGTCTCCGGGGCCTCGCCGCGGCCCATGGTCAGCACGGTGCGGGTGGCCAGCGCGGCCATCTCCTCCAGCGGCTGCCGGACGGTGGTCAGCGGGGGCCAGGCCGAGCGGGACAGCGGCAGGTCGTCGAAGCCGACCACGCTGAGGTCCTCCGGCACCCGCAGCCCGCGCTGCCGGGCGGCCTCGAACACCCCGAACGCCTGGAGGTCACTGCCGGCGAAGATCGCGGTGGGCGGGTTGTCCAGGGACAGCAGGGCATGGCCGTGGTCGTGGCCGGAGTCCACCAGGAAGGTGCCGCGCCGGATCAGCTCGGGCACCACCTCCACCCCGGCGGTCTCCAGGGCGGCCCGGTAGCCGTCGATACGGGCCTGGCTGCAGAGCATGTCGGCCGGGCCGCTGATCACGCCGATCCGCCGGTGGCCCAGCTCCAGCAGATGCCGGGTGGCGGCCAGGCCGCCGTTCCAGTTGGTGGCGCCGACCGAGACCACGCCGGGGGCGGGCTCGCCCTCCGGATCGACCACCACGAAGGGCAGGGAGCGGGCGGTGAGCTGGGCCTGTATGGCGCCGGAGAGCCGGGAGGCGACGATCACCACGCCGTCGGTGCGGCGGGCGGCGATGCGTTCCAGCCAGTCCCGGCCGGGGCCGGCATGGGTGTGCAGGACCGAGATCACGACGCTGCCGCCGGCCTCCCGGGCGGCGCTCTCCGCACCGCGGATGATCTCGATCGCCCAGGGACTCTCGATCTCGGCGAAGACCAGATCGATCAGGCCGGCCGGCTCGCCGTCCTGGCTCACCCGCCGCTGGTACCCATGCTTGTGCAGCAGCCGCTCGACCCGCTGCCGGGTCTCCGGCGCCACCTCCGGACGTCCGTTGATGACCTTGGAGACCGTGGGGATCGAGACCCCGGCCTCCTCGGCGATCAGCGCGATCGTCACCCGCCTCTTCGTTGCCATGGGCAGAAGTCTAGCCGAAAAGTTTCGGAGAACAGGGTGGGGTATGCGGGACCGGATTGCGGGGGCATCACCCCGGCCCCTCCCAAGACAGGGCCACTGACCTGTCACGACAAACCTGCGCAGAAAGATTCGATGCCAGATCGAAACTTTCAGCTCCCTTGCCCAAGGGGGGTTGTGCGGCGGCACAACGGCCGCTGCCGCGCCGCCGGCGGCCGGGAGGTGAGTGGTGATCCGCGGGCCCGCAGGAGGGGGCGGAGCGGCCCGCGGATCACCGGCCCGGAGCCGTCCGGCGGTACCGGCGGCGGCTCATTTCACCGAGCCCGCCATCACCCCCTGGACGAAGTGCCGCTGGAAGGCGAAGAACACGATCACCGGGATCACCAGGGAGAGGAACGCCCCCGGCGCCAGCACCCCGATGTTGCTGCCGAACTGCCGCATCTCGGACTGCAGCGCCACCGTCAGCGGCTGCGAGTCGGCGTCCGCGAACAGCAGCGCCACCAGCATGTCGTTCCACACCCACAGGAACTGGAAGATGGCCAGACTGGCCAGGGCGGGCCGGCCCAGCGGCAGCACCAACTGGCCGAAGATGCGCCATTCGTTGCCGCCGTCCAGCCGGGCCGCCTCCAGCATCTCCCGCGGGATCTCCGCGAAGTAGTTGCGCAGCAGGAAGACGGCGAACGGCAGGCCGTAGGCGACATGGAACAGCACCACGCCGGGGATGGTGCCGAACAGGCCGAGTTCGCCGAAGAGTTCGGCCACCGGCAGCAGACCGATCTGGACCGGCACCACCAGCAGCGCCACCACCAGCAGGAAGATCCAGTCCCGGCCGGGGAACTCCAGCCAGGCGAAGGCGTATCCGGCGAGCGCGGCGATGATCACCACCAGCACGGTGGCGGGCACCGCGATCAGCACGGTGTTGCCCAGCGCCTGGGTGATGCCGCTGTTGTCCAGCAGCGCGGTGTAGTTGTCGAAGGAGAGCCGGCGCGGCTCGGTCAGCGCCGTCCACCAGCCGCTGGCCTGGTTGTCCTGTTCGGTGCGCAGCGAGGAGAACAGCAGCCCGGCCAGCGGGGTGAGCCAGACCAGCGCGATCAGCAGCAGCGCGATCCGCACCGCGCCGGAGGTGAGCAGCCCGGTGAGCCGGGCGGCGGGGCTCATGATCCGCTCCGGCGGAAGCGGCGGACGTTGAACACCATGGCGGGGATCACCAGGAGCAGCAGCAGCACGGCCAGCGCGCTGCCCATGCCCTGGTCGTTGCCGCCGCCGAAGGAGACGATCCACATCCGGGTGGCCAGCACGGCGGCGTCCTCCTGCACCGGTCCGGGGGCGATGACGTACACCAGGTCGAAGACCTTCATCACATTGATCACCAGGGTGACGAAGACGACCGTGAGCACCGGCGCGAGCATCGGCACGGTGATCCGGCGGAAGATCTGCCACTCGTTGGCGCCGTCGATCCGCGCGGCCTCCAGGGCGTCCCGGGGCAGCGAGGCGAGTCCGGCGCCGATCAGCACCACGGCGAAGCCGGTCCAGATCCACAGATAGGCGCCGATGACGGCCGGGGTGATCATGGCCGGGCCGAGCCAGGAGACGCCGCCGTAGGGCTCGGCGAAGTTTCCGGCGGGGAGCCTGACGGTGTATTCGCCGTCCGGCAGGCCGGTGAGGGCGAAGCTGCCGTCCGGCGCGGTGGTGGCGGTGGCCGCGACCGTCTCCCCGTCGGCCGCCAGGGCCTGGACGGTGATGCCGGGCAGTCCGCTCTCGCCGGGGTCCACCCGGCCCGGCTCTCCGCCGCCGCCCGGGGCGAAGTCGAGCCAGACCGTGCCGCGGAGTTCGTCCACGGCCGCCTGGGCGGAGCCCGCCCCGTGCGCGGGCTCCGCCTCTCCCGGGAGGTCTCCGGGGGCGATGCCGACCAGACCGAGGTCAAGGGTCTGGCCGGGGGCGGCGGTCCGGGCGCTCAGATAGGAGCCGTCCGGACCGGGTGTCAGGCCGGCGTCCTCGCGGGCGCGGGCGGTCGGGTAGGCGGCCTCGTCGGCGAAGGTGTCGTGCACGCCGGTGGCCACCGCGTTCAGCAGGCCGCGGTCGGGGTCCTGCTCGTAGGCGAGGCGGAAGATGATGCCCGCGGCGAGGAAGGAGACCGCCATGGGCAGGAAGAGCACCAGTTTGAAGGCGGTGGCCCAGCGGATCTTCTCGGTGAGCACGCCCAGCACCAGGCCGAGGCCGGTGAGCACGGCGGGGGCCACCACGACCCAGATGGCGCTGTTGCGGATGGCGGTCAGGGTGGCGTCGTCGGCGAACAGTTCGGTGTAGTTGCCGAGCCCGACGAAGCGGTCGCCGTCCGCGTCGAACAGCGAGCGGCCGATGGAGAAGACCACCGGGTAGACCACCAGGGCGCCGAGCAGAAGCAGGGCGGGGAAGACGAAGATCCAGGAGGTGATCCGGCGGCCCCGGACACCGGGGCGGCCGTCGGGCCGGGTCCCCCGCCCGGTGCGGCGCCGCCGGGTGGCGGTACCGCGCCGGGGCGCGGGGAGGGGCGGGGCGGGGGACCCGGCCGGCTGCGGGGGCGGGGGCGGGGAGGTGACGGACGTCATCGCGTGGTGTCCTCGGTCCTTGCTCGGCTCCTCGGCGGTCTCCGGGCTCAGTCGCCGAAGGCCTTGGCGGCCTCGGTCTCCAGGGCTTCGGCGGTGGCCTGGGGGTCGGAGGGGTCGCGCAGGAAGTCCTGGAGGATCTTCCACTCGCCGGCGCCGCTGGTGCCGCCGAAGGCGGCGGGGGCCTGGTCGGACATGTCGAAGCGGACGGTGTCACCGGCCTCGATCAGCGAGGCGGCGGTCTCCTGGGTGATCTCGTCGCCGTAGGCGGACAGGTCCAGGGCGCTGTTCGGGGAGAGGAAGCCGCCGGCCCCGGCCCAGATGGCGGCGGCCTCCGGGGTGGCCAGGAACTCCACCAGCCGCTGGGCGGCCTCGTTGTTCCCGCCGTCCTTGAGGATCACCGCGGCGTCGCCGCCGCTGACCACCGGTGCGGCGCCGCCGTCCACCGGCGGGAAGGGGAAGAAGAGGGCGTCCTCGCCCAGGGTGCGGCCGTAGTCCTCGCTGGCCAGGCCGCCGACGAAGTCGCCCTCGTAGACCATGGCGGCCTCCGGCTCGGGGCCGAAGACCTTGCCGACGGAGGTGGGGAAGTCGGTGGCGAGGGCGCCGTCGGCGCCGCCGGCGAGCAGTTCCTCGCTGGAGAACAGTTCGCCGAGGGTGGTCAGGGCCGTCACCACGGACGGGTCGGTCCAGGGGATCTCGTGGGTGGCGAGCTTGTCGTACATCTCCGGCCCGGCCTGGGAGAGGTAGATGTTCTCGAACCAGTCGGTGAGGGTCCAGCCGTCGGCGCCGGCCACGGCGAAGGCGGGCAGGCCGGAGTCGGCGAGGGTGTTGGCGTTCTCGATCAGTTCCTCGTAGCTGGTGGCCGGCTCCACGCCGGCAGCCGCGAACGCCTCCGGGCTGTACCAGATGGTCGACTTGTGGGCGGCCTTGAAGTACAGGCCGTAGAAGGTGCCGTCCACGGTGCCGTAGTCGCGCCAGACGCCGGCGAAGTTGGCGGTGGCGGTGGCGTCGACCGTCTCGTCCAGCGGCAGCAGCCAGCCGGAGCGGGCGAACTCCTGGAGCACGCCGAGCTGGGCGACCAGCACCACATCGGGCGCGGAGCCGCCCTGGATCTTGCTGCCGACGAAGGTGGCCAGGTTGTCGCCGGTGGAGGTGAAGGTGGTCTTGGCCCCGGTCTCCTCGGTGAACGCGTCCAGCACCTGCTGGAAGTTGTCGAGTTCGGTGCCGGTCCACACCCCGGCCACGGATACGGTCTGGCCGCTGAGGTCCTGGCCGGAGCCGTCGCCGGAGGCGGAGTCCGCGTCGTCCCCGCAGGCGGTGGCGGTGAGGGAGAGGGCGAGCAGGGCGGCGCCCGCGGCGGTGAACCGGCGGACGCGGCCGAGGCTGGTTCTGGAGGCGGTTGCGGGCCGGGTCAGTCGGCTCATGACGGTATGTCGTCCCTTCGAGCGGCATCCAACGGTTATAGATGCATGTTAGGTAGCGACGACGGACGGGTGTCAACGGGCTTGCAGGGAGGAAAATGCTTAACGGTTAGGTAAGCGGTTCCCGCCCGGGCCGGCCAGGGCTCAGTCCCGGCGCACGATGGCCGTCAGCTCCCGGCCCAGCCGGTCCACCGCGTCCTGCGGAGACTGACGCAGCGTCATCACATCGTGCACCACCGCCTGCACGGCCAGGCTGACCTGGTCGTAGTGCGCGCTCTTGGGCCGCGGTTCGGCCGCCAGCACACTGCTGCGCAGCGTCGGCAGATAGGGGTGCTCGCGCACCAGCGCGGGATCGTCGTAGAGCGAGGCCCGCACCGGGGGCAGCGATCCCTCGGTCAGCACCCGGCGCTGCACCGGCTCACTGGTGAGATAGGCGATCAGATCGGCGGCCGACTCCGGGTGGCGGGAGCCGCTGCTGATCGCCAGATTGGCACCGCCCAGCACATTGGCGCCCGGTCCCCCGGGGCCGGGCAGCGGCACCGCGCCCACCTTGCCGGCCACCGCCGAACCCGGCGCGTTGGCCTGGGTGTACACATAGGGCCAGTTGCGCAGGAACAGCAGCCTCCCGTCCTGGAAGGCCCGCCGCGACTCCTCCTCCTTCCAGGTCAGGGCGGCGCGCGGAATCCAGCCCTCGCGCACCCCGCCGGCCAGGAACTCCAGCCCCTCGCGCACCGCGTCGGAGCCGGCGGTCACCCGGGTGCCCTCGCCCGCCAGGAACGAGCCGCCGGCCGAGGCCACCGCCTCGGTGGCGTTCACGGTCAGCCCCTCGTAGGGCAGGAACTGGCCCGCATAGCCGTCCAGTCCGTGCTCGGGCGCCACCGTGCGGGCCAGCCCGGCCAGCTCCGCCCAGGTGCGGGGCGGCTCCGCGCCGGCCGCCGCCAGGATGTCGGTGCGGTAGAACAGCAGCCCGGCGTTGGTCACATGGGGAACGGCGTAGAGCCGGCCGCCGAAGGTCGCGGTGTCCATCACCGGCGGCAGAAAGGAGTCCAGGTCGAAACGGTCCGGGTCGAGCGCGGTGATCCAGCCGGCCGCGGCGAACTCCGAGGTCCAGGCCACGTCGATGTTGAGCACATCGAAGCGGCCGCTGCCGGAGCGCAGTTCGGTGATCATCTGGGCGCGGGTCTCGTCCGCGGCCTCCGGCAGCTCGATCAGGGTGACCCGTTCGTCCGGGTGCGCCTCGTTCCAGTCCGCCAGCAGGCCGGCCCAGTAGCCCGTCAGATCACCCGCGGTGACCAGGGTCAGCGGCCCGCGCCCGGCGGCCCGCGCCGGCTCCGGCGCGGCGGCGGCGTATCCGGCGAGCAGGGCGAGCACGGCCAGCAGCCCGCGCCCGGCGGCCCGCATCCACGGCATCGGCACCTCCCGTCCCCGGCGAGGGCAGCCCCGTCGCCACACCCGGGTCAGATCATATAACCGTTAGCTATGCGCGATAATGGGCCGTCCATCACGATCCACCCGCGGCACGGGACGGGGCGCACCGGGCGCCCGCCGCCGGCACCGCACTGTACGAGCCCCGGACGGGGAGGAGGAGGGCGCGCGTGCGTCTGCCGATCCTGGCTCTCCTCGCACACGGCCCCGCCCATGGCTACGAGCTCAAACAGCAACTCGAAAAACTGCTGGGCGCCGCCTATCCGCAGCCCAATGTGGGCCAGATCTACGTCACCCTGGGCCGGCTGGAGAAAACCGGGCTGATCGAGGGCGAGGAGGTGGAGCAGGAGAGCCGTCCCAACAAGCGGACCTACCGGCTCACCGAGGCCGGGCGCGAGGCCGTCGCGGCCTGGTTCGAGGACACCGCCGACGAGCCGCGGGTGCGGGACGAGTTCTTCATGAAGCTGGCACTGGCCCCCCGGACCGGGATGGCCGACCGGGTGGCGCTCATCAACAGACAGCGGCGCCAGTACCTCAATACCATGCGGAGCCTGTCCAAGCTGGCCGCCGCGGAGGACCGGGACAACCGGGTGGCCCAGCTGCTGATCGAGGGCGCCATGCTGCATCTGCAGGCCGACCTCGACTGGCTGGAACGCTGTCAGGAGGAGTTCGAGTGAGCCGAGCCGACCGAGACCGGGACGACGACGCACCGGCCGGCACCGCCCTGCTGCGCGCCGAGGGCCTGACCAGGACACACCGCGGCGAGGGCGGCCCGGTGCACGCGGTGCGCGGCGTGGACCTGCATGTGGACCGCGGCGAGTTCGTCGCCGTCACCGGGCCCTCCGGGGCCGGCAAGTCCACCCTGCTGCATCTGCTCGGCGGCCTCCAGCGCCCGGACAGCGGCCGGATATGGATCGACGGCCGCCGGGTCGACGGCTACAGCGAGACCCGCTGGGCGGTGCTGCGCCGCCGCCGCGTCGGCGTGGTCTTCCAGTTCTTCAACCTGGTCTCCAATCTCACCGTGGCCGACAATGTGGAACTGCCCGCGCTGCTGGCCGGCGTCCCGCCGCGGGCCGCCCGCGAGACGCGCGCCGGACTGCTGGCCGAGCTCGGCATGGACGGCAAGGAGCGGGCCATGCCCGGCGAGCTGTCCGGCGGCGAACAGCAGCGGGTGGCCCTGGCCCGGGCCCTGGTCAACCACCCCGACCTGCTGCTGGCCGACGAACCGGCGGGCAGCCTGGACAGCCGCGGCACCCGCGAGGTGCTGCGGCTGCTCACCCGCTTCCACCGGCGCGGCCAGACCATCGTGCTGGTCACCCACGACGCCCGGATGGCCAGCGCCGCCGACCGGGTGCTCAGCCTCTTCGACGGACGGATCACCGACGACGCCCCGCTGGACGGGGACGGCCCGGGCGGCGGGAACGGCCGCCGCGGCCGGGGAGTGTCCGGCGTGCTGGGACTGAAGGACTGACGCCGTGCGGGCCACGCTGCGCTGGGCGCACGCCGATCTGCGGGCACACCGCGGCGAAGCCCTGTTCTTCGTCCTGGCCACGGCCGGCATTGTGGCCTCGCTGCTGCTGGCCGCGGCGCTGTTCGGCTACGCCGCCAACCCCTGGCAGCGGGTCTTCACCCAGTCCGAGGGCGCCCACATCTGGCTGCACACCCGCGCCGGCGCCGACACCGGGGCGCTGACCGGGCTGGACGGGGTGCGGGGCATGTCCGGGCCGCACCGCACCGTCCGCACCACCACCGAGGCCCGCGGCGTCCCGGCCGAACTGGAGCTCCGGGCGGCCGGCACCGAACGGCCGGCCGTCGCCCGGCCGCAGCTCGTCACCGGCCGCTGGCTGAACGGCCAGGACGCCCGGGAGTCCGGCGACACGGCCGGCGGCGTGGTGCTGGAGCGCTCGCTGGCCGAGGAGCTGTGGGCCGAGCCCGGCACCCTGCTCGCCGTGCCGGGGACGGACGGCGGACACCGCACCCTGCGGGTGGTCGGGGTGGCCGAGACCGCCGAGCCCGGCTACCGGCCCGGCGAACGTCCCGGCGTGGCCTGGGCACCCCCGGCGGTGCTGGACCGCGCCGCCGCCGACCGCACCGGGCAGGCCGTCGGCCTCCGCCTCGCCGACCCGGCGGACACCGACTATCTGGTGCAGCGGGCGGTCACCCTGCTGGGCGCGGACCAGGTGATCCAGGTCACCGACTGGCGGCAGGCGCGCGGCGAGGGCGGCGGCAGCGACCGCACCCTGGGCCTGCTGTTCGCCGTCTTCGGCCTGGGCGCGCTGCTGGCCGCCGGGCCGGCCGCCTCCGGCGCCATCGGGGTGCGCATCCGCGGCCAGTTGCGGGACATCGCGGTGCTCAAGGCCGTCGGCTTCACCCCGGGCCAGGTGGTCCGCATCTTCCTCGTCCAGCATCTGGGCTTCGCCCTGCTGGGCGCGGCCCTGGGCACCGGGCTGATCGCCGTGCTCGGCGGCCTGCTGCCGGGCCGGATCGGGGATGCCACCGCGGTGTGGCGGGAACTCCCCGGCTCCACCGGGATGCTGGCCGCGGTGCCGGCCGCCACCGTGGCCTTCATCGCCGCCGCCACCTCGCTGACGGCCTGGGGCGCGGGACGGGTGCCGCCGGTGCCGGCCGGGCGGGCGGCGCTGCCCGCCGGGCGGCCGATGACCGGGCTGGCGCGCCGGGCGCTGGGCCTGCGGCTGCCGCCCGCGCTGGTGCTGGGCTGGCGCGGCGCCTTCCCGTGCCGGGCGCGCACCGTGCTGGGCGTGGCCCGGCTGGCGCTGCCGCTGCTGATGATCACCGTGGCGCTGAGCGCCTGGACCACGGTGGAACGCTTCCGGAGCAGCCCGGCCGAACTGGGCCTGCCGGCCGCGCTGACCGCCCACCCGCCGCACGCCGCCGCGGCCGGGCGGACGGCCGACGACGCGCAGGCCCGTTCCCTCCTGGCCGGCCACCCGGACGTGCTGACCGTCCACCCGGGCGCCGAGGTGGCCGCCCTGATTCCCGGCCAGACCGGCACCATCACCCTGCGCGGCCTCGGCGGGGACTACCCCTTCACCGTGGTCGACGGCCGGCTGCCGCACGGGCCGGACGAGGCGGTCGCCGGGCAGGGGCTGCTCGATCTGCTCCAGGTCCGGGTGGGCGACTGGGTGCGGATGACCGTGGAGGGCCGCCCGCAGATCCTGCATATCGTGGGCCGCTCCCTGGAGCCGGACAAGAACGGCCGGGTCCTGTCCACCGCCCTGGCCACCCTCCGGGAGACCGACCCCCGCCTGGATCCCGGCTTCTACCAGCTCGTGCTCCGCCCGGGAGCCGATCCGGACGCGGTCCGCGCCGATCTGGCCGCCGCCGCGGACGGCCGGCTGGACATCCGCGCCGTGCCCAATCCGGCCGACGGCCTCTCCGCCGCCTCCGCGGTGCTGACCGGCATGGTCGCGGTGCTGGCGCTGATCGGTCTGACCGAGCTGCTCACCGCCATCGCCGCCGGGGTACGGGACCGCCGCCGGGATCTGCTGGCCCTGAAGGCGATCGGCCTCACCCCGCGCCAGATCGGCGCCGTGATGGTCACCGCCACCGGCTTCACCGCGCTGGCCGCCGCGGTGGCGGGCACGGCGCTGGGCATCCCGGCCGGCCACTGGCTGATCGACGCCCAGGGCCGCTCCAGCGGCATCGGCGCCGGTATCGCCCAGACCCCGGCGCCGCCGCTGCTGGCGGCCGTGGTGGTGCTGGCGGTGGCCGGTGCCGTCGCCGTCTCCGCGGTTCCCGCCACCCGCGCCGCGCGCCGCCGGCTGGCCGACTCCCTCTCCGAGACCCTCTGACGCGCCGGCGGGTCCGGTGAGGGGTGCGGGCCGCCGCCGGTGGACGGCCGGCGGGGGCGGGAGGGGCGGTCCGTCCGGTGCCATGGCCGTGCGGCCGGTCCCCTGGAGGGCCGGCCGCACGGGTGGAGGGGGTGGTGCGGGGTTATGCGGTGGTGCAGGTGCCGCCGTTGAGCTGGAAGGCGGTGGGGTCGGCGACCTGGCCGGCGGAGGTCCCGTTGAAGCCGAAGCTCACCGAGGCGCCCGGGGCGATGGTGCCGTTCCAGGCGGCCGGGCGTGCGGTGACGTCCTGGCCGGTCTGGGTGATCTGGCTGCTCCAGTGGTGGGTGATCTGCTGGTTGTCGGCGAAGGACCAGGTCAGCTCCCAGGGGCTGACCGGCTCGGTGCCGGTGTTGGTGATCTCCACATAGCTGGTGAAGCCGCTGCTCCAGCGGTAGGAGGTGTAGGTGACCTCGCAGGCCGCCTCCTCCGGCTCCTCGTTGCCGTCGCCGGGCTCCAGGTCGTCCACGAAGGCGGCGACCCAGGCCAGCGGGGCGTTCCAGTTGATGGTGATCTCATTGGTGGCCCAGGACTCGATGTGGTCCACGTAGCACATGGCCGGGGCGCAGCCCTGGAGCAGGTCCTGGGCGACCGGGTCCTGGATCTCGACGTTGGGGCCGCCCGCGACCGAGCCGGGGGCCGGGTTGGGCAGGTCGGGGTCGAGCTGGTTGGCCCAGAAGCGGTGGTGCTGGTTCTTGGAGTCCCGCTCGCCGTAGCCGGTGACGTACGACTGGTTGAGCGGGTTGCGGCCGAGCAGGTAGTCCATGCCGCGCAGCACCGCGTCGCTGTACTTGGAGTCGCCGGTCAGGTCGTAGGCGGTGCCCAGCACCACCATGTTGTTGAGGACCTGGCTGTTGGAGCCCCAGACGTAGTTGGTGCCGGCGAACGGCACGCCGTAGGCCGCGGCCTGGGAGTCGGCGGCGAAGCCGTCGGCCGCCTCGGTCACCCGGGCGCGGATGCCGGTCATCTCGGCGGCGGTGAACTCGTTGGGCACGGTGGCCAGGGTGAGGGCGCCCAGTCCGGCGGTGGACTGCCAGGACAGGCCGCCGCGCGGGAACAGCGCGTCGGTGTCCTCGTGCAGCGGGGAGGTCACCAGGTGCTCGCGGTAGACGGGGTCACCGGTGGTGGTGAACAGCTCGGCCGCGGCCCAGTAGAACTCGTCGGTGACGTTGTTGTCGCTGTAGGCGCCGCCGCCAGTGCCGTCGTTGGGGTCGGCGTAGATCTCCGGGTTGGCCACGGCGGCCTGCCAGGCGGTGGTGGCGGCGGTCAGGCAGCGGTCGGCGAACGCCGCGTCGTAGGGCTCGAAGAGGCGGGCGCACTGGGCCGCGGCGGCGGCCAGGTTGAGGGTGGCGGCGGTGGACGGCGGGTGCAGTTCGCGGAGCTGCGGGTCGTTGTGCGGCAGCAGCGGCAGGCCGGTCCAGTTCTCGTCATGGATCTTGTGGTGGGCCATGCCGGCCAGTTCCTCGCCGGCGGGGACCTGCATCTTCATCAGGAAGTCGAGCTGCCAGGCGGCCTCGTCCAGGATGTCCGGGATGCCGTTGCCCTGCTCGGGGACGCGCAGCTCGCCGTCGCCCAGCGGGTCGCCGTCGGCGTGCTCGGCGGTGAGGGTGCGCTCGTACTCGGACATCATCTGGGCGACCGAGATACCGCCGTTGACCACGTACTTGCCGTGGTCGCCGGCGTCGTACCAGCCGCCGGTGACATCCAGGGTGTAGTCGCAGACGCCGGGCTGGCAGGGCACGTTGTCATCGCCCTGGTTGGGCGCCACATTGAGGTGCCCGGCGGGCCGGGCGTACTCGGCGCCGACCAGGTCCGCGTCGATCTCGATGCCGCTGCGGTTGTGGTAGAAGTACGCCAGCGCGTCGCTGCGGAGCTGCGAGTACAGGCCGTCGCCGATGTCGAACGGCTCGCTGGTCTCGCCCGCGATGGTCACGGTGTAGCCCTCGCCGGGCTCGGTGACCTCGCTGAAGTCGAAGGTGTGGACGTGCTGGTCCGAGGTCGGGTCGGTGCCGAACACCTCGGTGGTGCCGGTGGCCGCCGTCGTGCCGTCGGAGGCGTTCAGGGTCCAGGCCAGCGGCGTGGTCTCGTCGGAGACGAAGGTGCCGCTCTTGGGGCCCTCGGTGAGGTAGCCGACCTGGTTGACCCGGACCGGCGAGCCGGTGTCGGGCTCGTAGACGGGCGGCTCGGCACCGCCGGTGAGCGAGACATTGTCCAGGCAGAAGGTGAACGCCTCCTCGCTGCCGCCGATCTGGAAGGCGAGCTGGGCGGCGTCGTGGTCGGCGTCGGCGGCGAAGATGTGGCTGACGGTGACCGGCTCGGTGGTGATCTGATCGGCCGAGGAGTGCTCGGTGGTCCACGGGTCCACGGCCATCTGCACATTGGTGCGGATGGTGACCGGGATGCTGGCGTGGGCGGTGAAGCTCAGCTCGTAGCCCTCACCCGCGACCAGCGGGATGTCGTCCTGGCCGACGATCGCGTCCCAGGGGTTGAGGGTGCCGGCGGGCACCTCCGCGCAGAGCTCCCCGTCCACCACCGAGGCGGGGCTGTTCTCGGTCCACCACCAGGGGGCGGTGCCGGCGGAGAAGTCGCCGTTGACGATCTGCTCGGGGCCTTCGGCGGCTCCGGCGTAGGGGACGGCCATGGCACCGGCGATCAGGGCACCGATCGCCGTGCCGCCCAGAAGGAGGTTCCGGCCGCGGTGTCTGCGCCGGGTGGCTGAAAGTGGGGGGTGCGGAAGATGGCTCACGCCTCGGTCCTCGGTCGATGTCGGACAGGTTACGGGAGCGCTCCCACGGGCATCCTGCGGGTGCCGACGAGTCCACGTCAAGACAGCGTCCGGCTCAAGACGATTCAACGGCCGCATACCTCCGCCCGCCCGGCACCGCCGGTGCCGGGCGGGGTCCGCGGCGGACCCTCCGGGCGCCTGCGGCGCCGGGGAACGTGCCGGGACCTGCCCGGACGGCTCAGCCGGCGTTCCGGGCGGCGGCCGGCGGCGGGGCCTGGAGCGACTGGAGGACCTGGCGGGCCATGCCGCCCAGCATCATGAGCTGTTCCCTGGTGAGCACGTCCAGAAAGAGCCGCCGGACCGCCTCCACATGGCCGGGCGCCGCGGCCTCGATGGCCTCCCGCCCGGCCGGGGTGAGCACGATGAAGGAGCCCCGGGCGTCCTCCGGGCAGCCCTCCCGGCCCACCAGGCCGCGCCGCTGCATCCGGCCTATGTGGTGCGACAGGCGGCTCTGCTCCCACTCCAGCCGCCGCTGGAGCTCATAGGGCCGCAGCCGCCCCTCCGCGACGTCCGTGAGACAGACCAGCACCTCGTAGTCGGCCAGGGACAGCCCGGAGTCGCTCTGGAGCTGGCGGCCCAGCCGGGCGTTGAGCCGCGACTGCATCTGCTGATACGCGCGCCAGGCGCGCTGCTCCTCCGCGTCCAGCCATCTGGTGCCATCCATGCGGCCAGCTTACCGGGAGAATGCATGACTCATCATGTATGTTGGTGAAGGCTAAATGACACATCATCCTTGCGGATGACCCCCGACCACCCCGTCGACCAGGGAGAACCACCATGAGCAGCAACGCCCCCACCGCCGAGCTGACCGGCAGCTACACCATCGACCCGGCCCACAGCCGCATCGGCTTCGTGGCCCGGCATGCGATGGTGACCAAGGTCCGCGGCGCGTTCAACGAGTTCGAGGGCACCGCCGAGCTGGACGGCGAGAAGCCGGAGCAGTCCAGCGTCCGGGTGACCATCAAGGCCGCCTCCATCGACACCCGCAACAGCCAGCGCGACGAGCACCTGCGCAGCAACGACTTCCTGGCCATGCAGGACCACCCGGAGATCACCTTCGTCTCCACCGCGGTGCGGCGGACCGGCGACACCACTTTCGACCTCACGGGTGACCTGACCGTCCGCGGTGTCACCCGGCAGGTGACCATTCCGTTCAGCTACGAGGGCGCCGCGCAGGACCCGTTCGGCAATCTGCGGGTGGGCCTGGAGGGCTCGGTGGAGATCAACCGCAAGGACTACGGCGTGGTCTGGAACGCGCCGCTGGAGACCGGCGGCCTGCTGGTCAGCGAGAAGGTCACGCTGGAGTTCGAGATCTCGGCGATCAAGCAGTCCTGACCCCGCGGTCCGGCCGCCGCCCCGGGCGACGGCACGAAATGGACCGTCCGCGGACCGCCGGGCCGCCGGCCGACCCCCGGGCCGGCGGCCCGGCCTTCCTTCCGGCCTTCCTCTGCCCCATCGCCCCTTCAACTTCTGAAGCCTGTCAGCCTCGTTGACAGGCTTCTGCTGTGCTGGCTTCATGAGAGGCGATGTCGAAAGCGTCACTTCGACGCCGCCGGGCGACAGTCCCCGACACAAGTCGCAGGAAGGCGGCACGGACCTGCGGGCCGGTGGAGCCGCACCGTCCCGGTCCCGGGGCCGCGCCGCCGCGCCGGCCGGCGGCTCGGCCGCGGTGACGCCGCCGCACCGCCCGCAACGGACCGCCGCCGCACAGCCCGCACTACCGCCCGATCGCGCCACCCGCTTTCCAACGTTTCAGCCCCACCCCCGCACGGGGCTGTGCACGGAGCACGGCTCCGCCGTTCCGCCGTCCCGCGGCGGCGTTCCGCGCGGCGCTTTGGGAGCGCTCCCAAACATCGGGTTCAATCCTCGTGCCGGTTTGTCCGGCTCGGACCCCCCACTGCGCGGACCGGAACAACCGGTTTCCGCCGCACCGGAAGGACTGACACCGTGACGAGACGAGGCAGACTCAAACGTCTGGCCGCCGGAACCGCCGCCGCCCTGCTGGCCGGCTGGATGCTCGGCGCCGCCGGGCCCGGCCGGGCCGCCGCCGCGCCCGAGGGCGCGCTCTACCTGGACCCCGCCCAGCCGGTGGACGACCGGGTGGCGGACCTGCTGTCCCGGATGACGCTGGACGAGAAGATCGGCCAGATGACCCAGGCCGAGCGCAGCGCCCTGGACTCCCCGTCGGACATCACCGCCCACCGGCTGGGCTCGGTGCTCTCCGGAGGCGGCTCCACCCCCGCCGGCAACACCCCGCAGGCCTGGGCGGACATGTACGACTCCTACCAGCGGGCCGCGCTGGAGACCCCGCTGGGCATCCCGATGATCTACGGCGTGGACGCCGTGCACGGCCACAACAATGTGCGCGGGGCCACGATTTTCCCGCACAACATCGGTCTGGGCGCGGCCGGCGACCCCGACCTGGTGCAGCGCATCGGCCGGGCCACCGCCGAGGAGGTGGCCGGCACCGGCATCGACTGGAACTTCGCGCCCTGCCTGTGCGTGGCCCGCAACGACCGCTGGGGCCGGACATACGAGTCCTTCGGCGAGATTCCCGAGCTGCCCGGCGCCATGACCACACTGATCACCGGCCTCCAGGGGGAGACCCTGGGCGGCGACCCGGCGTCGGTGCTGGCCACCGCCAAGCACTACCTGGGCGACGGCGGCACCGCCGGCGGCGACGACCAGGGCAACACCGAGCTGAGCGAGGCCGAACTGCGGGCGGTCCACCTGCCCCCGTTCCGGGCCGCGGTGGAGCGCGGCGTGGGCTCGGTGATGATCTCCTACAGCAGCTGGAACGGGCAGAAGCTGCACGGCCACCGCTACTTGATCACCGATGTGCTCAAGGGCGAGCTGGGCTTCGACGGCTTCGTGGTGTCGGACTGGGCCGCCGTGGACCAGCTCGACGGCGCGCCCGGCTTCACCGGCTCGGAGGTGGCCGACGCGGTCAACGCGGGCATCGACATGGTGATGGTGCCCTACGAGTACCAGCAGTTCATCAGCACCCTGCGCGCCGAGGTGCAGGCCGGGCGGGTGCCGATGGCGCGGATCGACGACGCCAACCGCCGCATCCTGACCAAGAAGTTCGAGCTGGGCCTGTTCGAGCGACCGCTGACCGACCGCTCCTGGACCTCGACCATCGGCTCGGCCGAGCACCGGGCGATCGGCCGGGAGGCGGTGCGCAAGTCGCAGGTGCTGCTGAAGAACGACAACGAGGTGCTGCCGCTGGACCGCTCGGCCCGGGTCTTCGTCGCCGGCAAGTCGGCGGACGACATCGGCAACCAGAGCGGCGGCTGGACCATCAGCTGGCAGGGCGACAGCGGCCCGGTCACCGAGGGCACCACCATTCTCCAGGGCCTGCGGGAGGTGGCCGGCGACGCCTCCCGGGTCACCTACCAACGGGAGGGGCACGGCATCGACTCCTCCCACGACGTGGCCGTCGCGGTGGTCGGCGAGACCCCGTACGCGGAGGGCCAGGGCGACCGGCCCGGGTCGATGGGGCTGGACCAGGAGGACCTGAACACCCTGAACCGGCTGCGGGCCTCCGGTGTGCCGCTGGTGGTGGTGCTGGTCTCCGGCCGGCCGCTGGACATCGCCGGGCAGCTGGACGGCTGGGACGCGCTGGTGGCCGCCTGGCTGCCGGGCACCGAGGGCGGCGGGGTGGCCGATGTGCTGTACGGCGACTACGCGCCCACCGGAACCCTGCCGGTGACCTGGATGCGGTCGGCGAGCCAGCAGCCGATCAACGACGGGGACGGCAAGGACGCCCTCTTCCCGCTCGGCCACGGCCTGACCTACTCCGGCACCGACCCCGACCCCGAGCCCGACCCGGACCCGGAACCGGACCCCGATCCCGAGCCGGACCCCGACCCGGAGCCCGACCCGGACCCGTCGGCGGCGTGCACCGCGGACTTCCGGGTGGTCAACTCCTGGTCGGGCGGCTTCCAGGCGGAGGTCACGGTCAGCAACACCGGCTCGGCGGCGCTCAGCGGCTGGCGGGTGCAGTGGACCAACCCCTCCGGGGTCACCATCAACAGCCTCTGGAACGGCAGCCACACCGTTTCCGGCTCCACCGTCACGGTGACCAACGCCAACTGGAACGGGCAGCTGGCCCCGGACGCCTCGGCGTCGTTCGGCTTCACCGCCTCCGGGTCCGCGTCGCCCGTGCCGCAGACCTCCTGCACGACCGGCTAGCGGGGGCTCTCCCCACCCCGGCTCCGGTCAGTGGCCCTCCCGCCTCCGCGGGAGGGCCACGGCCGGGGTCCGTAAGGTGCAGCCATGCAGCAGCCACCGGCCTCTCCCCCGCCGCCCCCGGTCCCGCCCGCCGCCACGCCGCTGGCGGAACTGGTCAGCCGCGCCCTCGCCCTGCTGCCCGCGGACGACCGGACGGACCGGGCGGCCGGCACGGGCCGCACCGTGCTCGGTCTGACCGGCCCGCCCGGGGCCGGCAAGTCCACCCTGGCCCGGGCGCTGGTCGCCGCCATCGGCGCGGACACCGCCGCCCATGTCCCGCTGGACGGTTTCCATCTCTCCAACGCCCAGCTCGACCGGCTCGGCCTGCGCTCCCGCAAGGGCTCCGAGCCCAGCTTCGACGTCCACGGCTACACCGCCCTGCTGCGCCGCCTGCGCACCGAGACCGAAGCCGGCGTCTATGTCCCCGACTTCGACCGCGCCCTGGACGAGCCGGTGGCCGCCCGCCATCTGGTGCGGCCCGGGGTGCGGCTGATCGTCACCGAGGGGAACTATCTGGCCTGCGACGTTCCCGGCTGGCCGGCGGCCCGCGCGCTGATGGCCGAGGTCTGGTACGTGGAGGCGCCACAGGACCAGCGGGACGCCCGGCTGATGGACCGCCACAGGACCTACGGCCGCAGCGAGCGGGCGGCCCGCGCCTGGATCGACACCAACGACCGGCCGAACGCCGCGCTGATCGCCGGTTCCCGCTCCCGCTGCGACCGGGTGGTCACCGCCGTGCTGCCCTGACGGCCGGCCACCGGGAACGCGCCGCCGCCGGTCCCCCGGCGGCACCGGCGGCACCGGCACCCGCGGTGCCGCGCGGCGGGGCCAGCACCGCGGCCAGGGTGAGGGCCGCCCAGCCGCCCGCGGTGGCCACCGCGCCGAAGCGGCGGAACCGGCCGCGCAGCGCCCGGCCGAGCAGCACCGCGTCACCGAGGTCGGAGGCGATGCGGACCGCGGCGGCGGTGCCCAGCGCCGGGCCCTCGGGGGCCAGCAGCAGGGCCAGGCCGCCGGCCGCGTCGCGCCAGGCCAGCGGGCGCAGCGAGATCTCGGTGTCCTCGGCCACCCGGCCGTCCCGGTCGGTCAGGCCGGAGGGCCTGGCCAGCAGGCCGGGACGGGCGGCGACCGCGATGCCGTAGGCCGCGGTGGTGGCTCCGATCAGGCGCAGCAGACCGACGCGCACGATGACCTCCCGTTGTCGGGCGTTTGCGGAACCGCGCTGGCCGTCAGCGTAACTCCTCTCCGCGGGGCACGGCTCAGGCTTCGGCCGTCCAGGCGAGTTCCGCGGCGCCGAAGGAGACGTTGAAGCGGTCGCACCAGATGGAGACGCTGGTGTAGGCGTCGAGATCGGTGCCCTGCGGCAGCGGGTAGTTCTGGTCGCCCTTGTTGCCCTTGAGCTTGCCGGCGCTGAGGTACTGGCCGTCGTCGAAGACGCCCCAGCCGTCCCGGCCCTCGATGACCGGCGCGTCGGTGAGCCAGACATGCAGATCAGGGCCGTTGCTGGTGTCCAGGCCCTCCAGGCGCAGCACCACCGAGTCGTCCGCCAGCCGCAGCAGGCGGACGGTGCCCGCGGTGTCGTGCTCATGGGTGATGAACTCGCCGGTGGCCAGTTCCACCGGCCCGGCCGGCTCGCTCGGCGACGGAGACGGCGACGGCGGCGACGGCGACGACGGAGACGACGATGACGGGGACGACGGGGACGACGACGGAGGCGGCGAGGCGGCGTCCCCGGCCGGCTGCTCCCCGCCGCCGTCCTGCGGTGCGGGCGTGGCGGCGACGCCGGGCAGTTCCTCGTTGACGGTCTCGTCGACCCAGAGCTTCCACGGCTGGAACCAGTACATCCCGAAGCCCACGGCCGCCGCTCCGGCCACCAGAACCGCGATCACCACCGGCCTGGCCGGCAGTCGCCACACCCTGTTCATGTCCTTTACCCCCCGGGGCAGTCCGTCGTTGCGCCCCATTCAACGGCATGCCGGGGCGCCGCGGGCCCGGCCGGGGCCCGTCGGCGGCTTACGGAAGGCTTACGTCCCGCCCCGGCCGGCGCACGACGGCCCGCGCGCGGTGCTGCCGCCCAAGGGGCGGGACCGCGCGCGGGCCGTGACGGCGGCTGCGGCTGACGGCGTCGCGTCAGGAGTCGCGTCAGGAGGAGAACAGCATCCGGGAGAAGCTGCGCCGGTGCCCGTGGCCGTAGTGGTGGTGGTGCTGCGGCGCGCCCCACGCGGGCTGCTGCTGGTAGCCGGCGGCCGGCGGCGGGGCGGCGGCGGGCGGCGCGGCCGGCGGGTACTGCTGGCCCTCCAGACGGGTGATGGCCTCCAGCTCGCCGTAGTCGAGGAAGATCCCCCGGCAGCCGCTGCACTGCTCGATCTGGACGCCGCTGCGGTTGAACGTGTGCATCGCGGCGTGGCACTTGGGACACTGCATGGTCGGTTCCATCCCCTTACGAATCGTTCGCTGGTGCTCCCCAGGTTAAATGCTTCCCCCGGAAACCAGCCGGGAGATGCGGACACAGGCGTCGATCAGTGATTCGTCGTCCTCGTCCAGGGCGCCGCCGCCCGGTTCCCCGGCCCGGACCAGGCTGAGCGCGGCGAGCTGCACGGTGACCGCGCGGGCGGGCGGGTCCAGCGCGGGCCACGGGTCCCGGCCCGCGGTGCCGCTCTCCTCCTGATAGGCGTCCAGCAGCCGCCGCCAGTCCTCCGGGGGCAGGAAACCGGCCGCGAACCCGGCGGCGGGCCGGGCCAGGTCCCAGGCGGGTTCGCCGGTTCCCAGGTCGTCCACGTCGATCAGCCGCCAGGGGCCGTGCTCCGGCGGGTGGCGCAGCAGCTGCCCCAGATGGAAGTCGCCGTGGCACAGCGCGGGCGGACCTCCGGAGCCGGAGGGCGGCGCGGCGCCCGTGCCCGGCTCGGCCCGGCACCAGCCGGGCAGCCCGGCCCAGGCGTCCTCCACGGCCTTCCGGGCGGCGGCCGGCCGCGGCCCGCCGGGCGCGCAGGCCCGGAGCCGGGCCATGGCCTCGGCCACCCGGGCGGGGCCGCGCATCACCGGCAGCGCGCCGCCCAGCCGGCCCTCCAGCGGGGCCACCGGCACCGCGTGCAGCCGGGCCAGCAGCCGGCCGGCCTCCGCCCAGGGCGCGGCGTCCGGGTCCACCGGATCGACCGGGGTGCCGTACGGCCACAGGGTCGCGGGCCGGCCGCCGCCGGGCAGCGGACGGATCACGGGGGCGCCGAGCGGCGGCAGCAGGATTCCGCGCAGTGCCGGGTCGGCGGCCACCCGCAGCCGCAGTTCCAGGGCGGCCGGATCGGTGCCGGCGGCGTGGGCCTTGGCCACCGCGCCGCCGTTGCGCACCACCACCCGCTCCGGATGGCCGGCCAGCACCACCGGCTCGCCGGGCGGCTCCGCGGGCGCGGCGCCCGGCGCGCGGGCGGCCAGCGCGGCGAGCGCGGTCACCAGCCCGCCGGGCGGCTGCGGCTGCGGCTGCGGCGGCTGACCGGACCGTTGCTCTTCGCTCATGGGCCCGGATGGTAGAGGGCCCGCGCCCCCACCGGCCGGTCGGCCCCGGGCAGGGGCCGGCCGGCCCCTGCCCGCCGCGACGGCCCCGCCGCAGGATGACTGCACCGGCCCGGCATCGTCCCTGCCGGGCCAGGAGGCGGCGGCGCCCCGGTCTTCCCCCGCCGGTTCGCCGCCGCTCCTCCGCCCGGCCCCGCCGCGCCGTCGGTGGCACAGCAGCACAGAAGGAGGGAACGGTATGCCCGCCGTGACCGCGACCAGCCTGCTCGGAGTCCTCCGCCCGGAGGACCGGGAGCGTCTGCCGGCCGCCGCCCGCGATGTCTGCTTCCCCGCCGGCGCCCGCCTGTTCGACGAGAACGGCGACGCCGGCCGCTTCTGGATCATCCGCACCGGCTCGGTGACCCTGGATCTCCAGGTGCCGGGCCGCCCGCCGGCCGTGGTGGAGACGCTGGGGCCGGGGGACCTGGTGGGCTGGTCCTGGCTGTTCCCGCCGCGCACCTGGCATCTCGGCGCGGCGGCGCTCAGCCCGGTGCGGGCCCATGAGTTCGACGCGGCCCGGGTGCGTTCCCTGTGCGAGGCGGATCCGGTGCTGGGCCGCTCGGTCGCCCGGCGGGTGGCGGAGATCATCGGCCACCGGCTGGGGACCGCCCGCATCCGGCTGCTGGACCTGTACGGCCCCTGCGGCGGCGGGCCGGACCGATGAGGACCGGGACGGCGGTCCGCCCGGCCCTCGGACACCTGGCGCGCCGGCTGCCTCCCTGTGTGCGTACAGGTACGCGGCGGGGCCGGGGGGGGGGACCGCGGGAGCCGTGTTCTGCTCCCGCTGCCGCTCGCGTCCCCGGCTCCGCCGCGCTGCTCCCCTCCGCGTTGTGCTCCGCCGGCGGCTCAGGCCGCGGGGGAGAGCTGCGGGGCGGTGACCCGCACCGGCCGCAGCCGCAGCCGCGGCCGGGGCAGCGCGACCGGGCTGCGCCCGCCGGCCCGCAGCAGCACCGCCGCGCCCGCCGTGGCCGCGATGACCACGCCGCCCAGCACCAGCGACGCCCGGGCACCGAGCAGTTCCATCATCCCGCCCGCGGCCAGCGGGCCGAGCAGGCCCCAGCCGGTGCTCAGGCTGCGCCACACGCCCAGCACCCGGCCGCGCATGGCCGCGGGCGGATCGGTCTGGAGCACGGTCGTGCCGGCGGTGTCGGAGACCGACTCCACGATCGCCATGGGGACCACCAGCACGGTCAGCAGCAGCAGGGTGGGGCTCAGTCCGGCCGCGATCTGGAGCAGCGCGCCGGTGGCCGCCATGCCGGCGACCAGCCGGACCGAGGGCTTGCGCAGCATGCCCGCGACCACGGCGCCGAGTGTGCCGCCGACGGCCAGCGCGGTGGCCACCGTGCCGAAGGCTCCGGCACCGGCCGCCAGCGGACCGGTGACCAGGACGGCCAGGGTCAGTGAGTAGTTGCGGCCGAAGACCGCGCTGAGCGCGGTGAGCAGGGCAAGGGCGACCAGCCGGGGCCGGCCGAAGAAGAACGCCAGTCCCTCCCGGGGGCCGGCGACGGCCCGCTCGCCGTCCCGCGCCGGTTCCCCGGGCCGCCCGGCGGCGCGCGGCTCGTTCTCGGGGGTGCGGGGGCGCGGCGGTCCGAGCGGCGCCGGCTTCGGTATCTGGTGCGGTGTGGCGGCGGCCCGGGGCCCGGTCACGGGGACCGGCGCGGGCACCGGGTCCCCTTCGCCCTCCGCGGACCGGTCCAGCAGCTTCAGGAAGGGGATCACGGCGGCGACGAACAGGAACGACAGCCCGTTCGCCACAAATGCGGCGGCGGTGCCGAAGAGCACCACCGCGACTCCGGCGAGCGCGGTACCGGCCAGCCGGCCGACGCTGTGCACGGCCGAGCCGAGGGCGATGGCCGAGGGCACGTCCCTGGCCGGGACCAGGTCGTTGCCCAGCAGCGCGCAGGCCGGGCCGTCCACGGTGGCGATCAGGCCGGTGACCGCGGCCAGCACCAGCAGGGCCGGAACGCCGAGGGCGCCGAGGGCGACCAGCAGCGCGGTGGTGAAGGCGACCATGGCCAGGGCGGCCTGGCTGACGCCGGCGACCAGCTTGCGCGGCAGGGCGTCCACGGCCGCGCCGCCCAGCAGTCCGAAGAGCAGGCCGGGGCCGGCCTGGACGGCGAGCGAGAGGCCGGTCATCGCGGCCGATCCGGTGACCTGGAGGACCAGGACGTTCTGCACCGTCATCTGCATCCAGGTGCCGAGATTGGACACCAGGTTGGCCGCCGACCACCAGCGCATGCTCGGCGAGCGGAGACAGCGCCACGGATTGCGGTCGGCGGAACGGGCGGCGCGCGGGCGGCGCGGCAGGGGGAGAAGAGAAGGCATGGCGAAGGGGGGTGCCGGGGGCGTACGGACAGCAGCGGGGAAGGAGCAGGCAGAGATGCCCGGTCGGCGCCCTGGATGACCACCCGCGGCCGGTGCCTGGCATCAGCACAGGCGAAACACTGGCAGACCCGTTCTCCCCGGAGAAGACCAAGATCGCCGCCCCGGGACCGTCCCGTTTCCCCAACTCCCCTGTGCCGCCCGCCGGTCGTGGCGCTCGGTGGCCTTGCTCACAGGACATAGGTCCCGCCCCTCCTGCCCGGCTCCCCCGGGAATCGGATGACAGATATTGAAATCTGTTATCCGTCATGCCATGGTTGTCACACAGTCCCGGTTCCCTCCCGAACGGAGCCCTCCGTGCCCACTCAGCCGTCCGCTGCGACGTCCCCCGCGCCGTCCACTCGGCCCACCACTCCCCTGCCGGTCCGCAGGCTCGGCGCCACCGGCCCCGGGGTCTCCGCCCTCGGCCTCGGCTGCATGGGCATGTCCGCCCTCTACGGCGAGGCCGACCGCGCCGAATCCCTCGCCACCGTGCACGCCGCCCTGGACGCCGGGATCACCCTGCTGGACACCGGCGACTTCTACGGCATGGGCCACAACGAGCTGCTGATCGCCGAGGCGCTGCGCACCGCGCCGTCCGCCGCCCGGGAGCGGGCCCTGGTCAGCGTCAAGTTCGGCGCGCTGCGCGCCCCGGACGGCGCCTGGCTCGGCTACGACGGCCGGCCGGCCGCCGTCAAGAACTTCCTTGCCCACTCGCTCCAGCGGCTGGGCACCGGCCACATCGACATCTACCGGCTGTCCCGGGTGGACCCGCAGGTGCCGATCGAGGAGACCGTCGGGGCGATCGCGGAGGCCGTCCAGGCCGGATACGTCCGCCATATCGGCCTGTCCGAGGCGGGCCCGGAAACCATCCGCCGGGCGGCGGCGGTGGCCCCGGTCGCCGATGTGCAGATCGAGTACTCGCTGATCTCCCGGGGCATCGAGGACGAGATCCTGCCGGTCTGCCGCGAACTGGGCATCGCCGTCACCGCCTACGGGGTGCTCTCCCGGGGCCTGATCAGCGGTCACTGGTCGGCCGGCCGCCGGCTCTCCCCCGACGACTTCCGGGCGCTCTCCCCGCGCTTCGGCGGCGAGCACCTGACCCGCAATCTCGCGCTCGTGGAGTCGCTGCGCGCGGTGGCCGCCGACCTCGGCCTGACCGTGGCACAGACCGCCATCGCCTGGGTACTGGCGCAGGGCGAGGACATCGTCCCGCTGATCGGCGCCCGCCGGCGGGACCGGCTGACCGAGGCGCTCGGCGCGCTCGGCGCTAGGCTCGGGCCGGACGGCCTGGCAGCCGTCGAACAGGCCGTCCCGGCCGGTGCCGCCTCCGGCGAGCGCTATCCGGCCGCCCAGATGGCCCACCTCGACAGCGAACGGCGCCGGCCCCGCCCCGGAACGCCCTGAGTGAGGAGAGCCGCGCAGCATGCCCGAGGAGCCCCTGACCCCCGCCCGCATCCTGGAGGCGACCGAGGACGTGCTGCGCCGGTTCGGCCCGGCCAAGGCGACGGTGGTGGACGTGGCACGGGCGCTCGGGGTCACCCACGGCAGCGTCTACCGGCACTTCCCCAGCAAGACGGCGCTGCGCGAGGCCGTCACCGAGCGCTGGCTGGACCAGGAGACCGGCACCCTGGACGCCATCGCCGGCGAGCCCGGCCCGGCGGACGAACGTCTCTCCCGCTGGCTGGAGACCCTCTTCGCGTTCAAGCGCCGCAAGGCCGGCCGCGACCCGGAACTCTTCGCCACCTATCTGGTCCTGGCCGGCGAGGCCAGCGAGACGGTCGAGCGGCACATCGCCACCCTCGTCGCCCAGCTCGCCCGCGTCCTGGCCGACGGCCGGGACGCGGGCGCGTTCTCCCTTCCCGACGAGGACCCGGTCGTCTCCGCCCGCGCGGTCTTCCACGCCAGCGCCCGCTTCCACGACCCGGCCTACGCCGCCCACTGGTCCGCCCCCGGGGCCGACGCCGACTTCGCCGCCCTCCGCGCCCTGATCCTCAACAGCCTGCGCCCCGGGCCCTGATCCGGCCCCGGGCCCCCCGCCCGACTGCCATGATGGTCCCGCCACCACGGGGACCGGGGAGATCAGGGGGACGGGCGCAATGTCGGCACACCGCAAGGCACTCCTCATCGGCATTCCCGACGCCCCGCGGGCCCGCGCCGCCTTCGGTCCCCTCGACAAGGCCGTCAAGGCCGACCTCACCGCCCTGCGCAAGGCCCTGGAGGGCTCCGGCTACGAGGTGGAGATCCTCACCGGCCCCGAGGCCGGACGCTCGGCGATCGGCACCCGCATCCACGAGACCTCCCGCGACGCCCCGCCCGGCAGCACCCTGCTGCTGTACTTCTCCGGCCACGGCCTGCGCCTGCACGGCACCGACTACCTGGTCCCGGCCGACGCCCGCGCCCCGGAGGACGGCGACTGGAAGCTTCCCTACCGCGACACCCTGCTGCCCGCCGACATCGGCCCGTACCTGGCCGACTGCCGGGCCGGGACCGTGCTGTGGCTGGTCGACGCCTGCCGCAACAGCCCGCCGGGCACCGAGGCCGCCGCCTTCGGCAACAGCACCCTGACCGGCCCGCCGCACAGCCGGTTCGCCGTGCTGGTCGGCTGCCGCCCCGGCCAGCGCTGCGGCCACACCGACGAGGGCAGCTTCTTCACCCGCGGCCTCGCCGCCGCACTCGACCCGCTCTCCGCCGCCCGCACCGTCCAGGAGGTCTACGCAGCCGCCGCAGCCCGTACCGCCCGCGAGGCCCGGCAGCACGCTCTGGAGCAGGACGTCTCGATCCGCTACGCCCCCGACCGGGAGCCGGAGACCAAGGACGCCCGGATCTGCACCGGCCGCAAACTGCTGGAGAAGTGGCGCGAGGCCGTCAACGGCACTCCGCTGTGGGAACGGGTGGAGCCCGGCGGGGGCCCGGCGGCCGGACGGCTCCGGCAGGCCCTGCTCTCACTGGCCGACGACACCGCCCGCCGGGTGCACCAGGCGCAGGGCAGGCTCCCCGCCGCCGACCCCTGGGCCGACGACGCCTTCCCGGTCCGCCTGCTGACCCGGACCCTTCCCCTGCTGCTGCCGCCGGACGCCTGCCTCTCCCCCGTCGAGGCCGCCGCGCTCATCGCGGCGCCCTTCCTCCGGGAGGCCGCCTGGGCCGAACGCCTGGGCCAGGCCGCCGAATGCGAACCGCTCGCCGTGGAGCGGCAGCCACAACCCACCGCCCGCCGCGCCCATCTGGAGCAGGTGCACGGCAACCACCCGACCCTCGCCCGCAAGCTCGCCGCCGCGCGGGCGCGGGGCCGCACCGGGGAAGCGCAGCAGGTGGCCCTGTGGCTGGTGCACCGCTGGATCGCGGAATGCCTGGACATCGACGAGAGCCCGGTCCCCGCCACGGCCGCCCGGACACTGGCCCGGGACCTGCTCGGCGAGGACGCGGAGGGCAGCGGGCGGAACGAAGAGCTGGCCGGTCTGCTGGCCGCACTGGCGCTCGCGGTGGACGCCGTTCCGGACACCGATCCCGATGGCACCCGGCAGCATGGCTCCGTCCGGCTCGCCGAGGGCACTCAGGTCTTCCGCGAACGCCCGCTGCGCGCGCTGCTGCGCCTGGCGGCCGTGCTGGCGGCCGACGCCCGTACCCTGCCGGACATCGTCGCCGAGCATCTGGCGGTCTCGGTGCCGGTGGTGCCCGGCGATGTGCTGCGGCTGCTGGGCACCTCCCTGCACTGGGAGCGGGACGGCGAGGGACTCCATCTGCATCTGCTGTGCCCGCACGAGGCCCTGCACGCGGCACTGTCCGACATCACCGAGCGGGCGGACCGGCTCTCCGCCACCCTGCGCGCCGAGGCCGGCTCCTCCCTCCCCGGCAAGCAGGCCGCGCTGCTGGCGGCGCTGCCGGCCCGGGTGACGGCCCGCGGACTCCGGCCGCGGCAACAGGACAACGCGGTCGCCTACGAGGTTCCCCTGCTGCGTTTCCGGCTGGCCCACACCGAGGTGCGAGAACTGCTGATGGGCCGTCAGCTCTACGGCGATCCCGCGCTGGCGCTGCGCGAGATGTATCAGAACGCCCTGGACGCCTGCCGCTACCGGGCGATGCGGTGCGCCTATCTGCGGTCCAGGGGACAGCAGATGCCCTGGGAGGGCCGGATCACCTTCACCCAGGGCGAGGACGGACGCGGCCGGTACGTCGAATGCCGGGACAATGGCGTCGGGATGGGCCTGGAGCAGCTCAAGAACACCTTCACCAAGGCCGGTTCCCGCTTCGAGCAGTCCCGGGCCTTCCGCCGGGAGCAGGCCCGCTGGCTCCGCCATGACCCCACCCTGCGCCTGTATCCGAACAGCCGTTTTGGAATCGGCGTGTTCAGCTACTTCATGCTGGCCCGGGAGATGACCATCGTCACCCGGGAGGTGACACCGGGGGGCGTCGCGGCCCGGCACGCCTGGCGCGTCGACATTCCCAGCAGCGGCAGCCTCTTCCGGATCGTCCGGCAGCCGGACGACTCCGGAGACGCCCTGGCCGAGGGCGGCACCCGGGTCCGCCTCTACCTGCGGGACGACCCGGAGCTGGCCGGCCTCTCCTGTGCCCGCACCCTGCGGGATCTTGTCGCCGTCAGCGAATTCCGCCTGACGGCCGGCACCGGCACCGGCAGTCCCGTCCGGTGGTCCCCGGGCAGACTGGAACACGGACCGGTGGAGTACCCGGCGCGATCCCAGGAGGCCGTTCCCGGGACGCTGTGGTGGACCGAGGGCAAGGGCGCCCTCCTGTGCGACGGCATCGCCACGGACAGGAAGCCCTTCGGTTATGTCCTCAACCTCACCGGCCCCCAGGCCGGCCGACTGAGCGTGGACCGCAACAAGCTCCAGGACTGGGACCGCGGATGGGCCGACGGCATCCTGCGGCAAGCGGCCGATGTCCTGCCCGGATGGCCGGGCCTGACGATGTCCTGGCTCTGGGAGCTGCAACGGGACAGCCTGCACACCGCCCGGACGATCTGGCCCGCGCTGTCCGGCCGCGGACTCCGGGTGCCCCTGTCGCACGGCCGCCGGGAACTGGACCTAGACCGGGTCGGCTGGCTGGCCCAGGACGCCGCCCTGCACGACAGTACGTGGCACGGGACGCCCAGAAGCGTCCGGGTGACGCATAACGACGATTCCGAGGATCTTCCGGGCGAGCTCTTCGGGTACCCCCCCTACCCCGAGGAGGCCCTCACCAGTCTGACGGCATGGCGGCGGGCCGCAATGGAGCTCCCCGCCGGCCGCGACCCGGCCCCGGCTGCGCTGACGGGCTATCCCGTCCCGTACCCGGGTGAGGACGAACTGAGCCTGGACATCGCAAGTGACTGGCGCCCGGCGGTCGCCTGGGCCCACACCGTGGGACTCACGGTGGAGGAGGTACTGAGAAGCGCCCGCCGGATGCGGATCGCGCATCCGGCGCTTGCTCCGCCGCGCCACACGGGTACGCCACTCCCCCGGGTGCCCGACCGGGACGAGTGGACACTCACCCGCGCTCTGTGCGGAGTCCGGCGGAACGATCCCATGTGGCATTCTCCGGTTCTGCGCGAAGACCTTCTCGGTATCGCGGTGGCTTCCCGTGAACTGCAGCTCCCCCTGGGCAAGGTGGTCAGCAGATGCGGCCGGTATTCCGCGCTGCCCCCCGGTACGCCACTTCCCGAGGTACCGCCCCACCACAGGGACTACATCTGCACCGACGAGGACATCCATCTCCTGTTCACCGCGGACGCGACAAAAGGAAGCATTCCCCCCTGGCGGGTCCGTCTCCTCAGCTCCCAGTCCCACAACGACCATCAGCGGGTGATCGAAAGCCTGCGGAGTTTCGAATGGCTGGGCCTGAGGCTCCGGTCCCCGGAAACCTGCGAGGAGTGGCAACGCCTGGACGAGGACCTGTATGACCTGCTGCGCGTCTACTGTTGGGGGACCACCGGTCAACAGTACGCGGTCCGGTGGGCGGCCACGGTGTCACTGGCCGCAAGACGGCGGCTGTCCCTGGCGGCGGCGGAGCAGCAACTCGTCGCCCGGTGCCAAGAACTCTCCCTCGTCTACCAGCCCCGGGCAGGAGCGGGCGGCACCGAGACCGATCTCGTCCCCAGCCTGGACACCGCGGATCTGCTGGACAAGATCTACCGGTGGAACGGGAAACCGGAGCCCGGACTCGACATGTTTACTCTGTCCCTGCACCGGCCACCGGACACCAGCCCTGCCCGCCTGGCGGATATGGCGGACGAACTGTCGAGAGCCGGTCTGGAGATCACACCGCACCTCGGCGTTCTCCGCGACTGGGACGCTCTGCCCTCCGACGTCCGCACCATCCTGGACGCCGACTTCCGAGGTGAACCGGTCTTCCCCCGGCAACTGCCCACATCCGCAGTCCTGCTGGCCGCCGGTGAGGCATTGAACGAACCGCTCGCAGCCGTCTGGGATCTGATGCGTCCGGCCTCGGAGACGCACGGCTTTCCCCTCCCGGAGCTGCCCCGCCGGCTTGCCGGCTACCGGGCCTCTCGGTCCGAGGTCCGGCTGCTGCTCTCCGGTGTCGATCTCCGTTCGGAGCGCGTCGGCTGGCGCGAGGTCACTCCCGCTGCCCTGGTGCGGTATGCGCGGTCGCGGCGGGTCGGCGTGCGGCAGGCATACGAGCGGCTGGCTCCCCTGCGGGCACTGGGGGCGCTGCTGCCCGACGCGGACGAGACCGCGCTGGCGGCGCTGCCCGAGGAGATCCCGGAACCGGCGGATGTTCTGGCCCTGGAGGGCGAGCACCGGGTTTCGGGCAGCGACGAGCCGCTGGTCCCGCTGGATGTGGTGAGCATCGCCGGGCGGCTGGGTGAGCCGGTGTGCCGCACCTGGCGGCGGCTGGAGCCGTATGTGCCGCTCGGCCCCGGGGCCCGGGTGCCGTGCGCGCCGGATGTGCTGCCGTGCTGGCAGGATCTGGCGATTCTGGCGGTGTATCTGGACGGGAAGCTGCCCGCGATCGCCGGCCGGGTGAGCCGGACGCATGTGGCGCATGCCGCGCGCGGGGTCGGGGAGAGCGAGGAGTGGGTGTGGGAGCGGCTGGGGCGGTATGCGGGGATGTTCGGGCTGGATCTTTCGGAGGGGCCGGGCGGTGAGTGAGGGCGGCGGGCACCGCTTCGAGGAGCGGTATGCGGAGCGGGATCTGGGCGAGGTCGCGGGGGACTTCCGCCAGCGGAGCGGTCCGGACGGGCGCAGCGTGGTGCTGGAGGGGACCTGCCCCGGGTGCCTGGGGCGGTCGGTGACGCGGATTCCGCGCGGGGCGCCCGGGGCCGGGACGAAGGGGCTGCTCGGCAGGTTCGGCCGGCGCCGGGAGGCCCGGGAGGCCGAGGCGGAGCCGGATCTGCTGGAGACCGAGGTGCTGTTCTGCGAGTGCGGATACGCGCATCCGGAGCAGCCGGCCGAGGTGGCCTTCCGGGGCTGCGGGGCGCAGTGGCGGGTGCGGCCGGACGACGACGGCGGCACGCCGTGACCCCGGGCCCGGACCGGCGCTGGGCGGAGCTGGCCAGGGAGCAGGAGTTCCTCCAGCTGGCCGAGGTGCGGCGGCAGGCCGAGGGCTGGCGCAACGGGCTGGCCGGGACGACCGCGCTGCTGACGGTCCTGGTGTTCGTGAAGGGCCGTGACAATCTGGCGGATCTGTCGCCCGGCGGGCGGGTCACGGCCATGGTCCTGCTGGGCGCCGGTTTCCTCTGCCTGCTCTGCGGGACGCTGACCGCGGTGCGGGCCTGTTACGGACGCCCCGGCGAGTCGGTGTATCTGGGCGGGCAGGCGCTGCGGCGCTGGACGGAACGGGAGGTGGCCCGCGCCGGGAGGCTTGTGATCACCGCCACAGTGCTGAGCGTCGCCGGGGTGCTGTGTGTGGCGGCTGCGGTGGGAGTGGCCTGGTCGACCACGCAGGACACAGGGGTGCCGCCGGAGGGCGGCGCGGCGCGGATCGCGGGGCGTTGAAACGGTGGGCGACGCTGGCGGACGGCCGGAACGGACCGTAAGGTAAGCCTTGCCTTAATTGACTCGCGTTCCGAGGGGTACTCGTGTCGCCGTTCGCCTCAACCGTCACCGATGCGCTGCCGGCGCCCGTCCGCCGGGCGGAGCTGCCGGAGCAGATGTACCGGCGCTTCGGTGAGCTGTTCACGCTGCTGCGGGTGGCGGCCCGGCCGTTCGACGCCGCCGACCCCCGGTGGCTGACCGCCGGGCGGCTGGTGGCCGAGGAAGGGCTGGCCGAGCGGCTGGCCAAGGTGCACGGCGAGCGGATGACGGCGCTGCACGGCACCGCGCCCCGCCCCGATGTGGCGGCCACCGACATGCTGCACCGCTACGCGTTCGTGGCCGCTCTCGCCTTCTCCGGGCCGTGGTATCTGGAGCGCCGGGTGCCGTGGCTGTCCCCGGACGGCCTGGGGGTCGACGAGGCCGGTGGCGTGCTGGCGGTGGACCCCTGGCTGGTGAGTGTGCTGCCGGACGACCCGGCGGCCGGCCTGCCCGGGGTGCGGGTGGTGGCCGGGCCGGAGGCCCTGCGGGGAGAGCTGCGCCAGTCGGTGGCCGAGTTCCTGGAGCCGGTGCTGGAGCGGATGGGTCCGCTGATGCGGCGCCGGCGGCACGCCCAGTGGGCGATGGCGACCGACGAACTGGCGGAGGGCATCCATTACCTGGGGCGGCTGCTCGGGGACATGCCGTCCGCCGCGCTGGCGGCCAACGCGCTGCTGCCGGGCGGTACGGCGCCGTACTCCGGCCAGGCCGGGTACCGGCTGCCGCCCGCCACCGGGCCGGCCTGTGACGCGGAGCCGACCCGCACCCGGATGGGCTGCTGCTTCTTCTACACCCTCAAGCCGGATCTGCTCTGCGAGACCTGCCCGCGCTCGCGGTGAGCGCGGGCAGGCCGCACGGGCGGACGGCTCAGGAGGTGGCGGGGTCGACCCCGAAGACCTCGGCGATGTCGTCCAGCACCGAGTGGGCGCCGTAGAGGCCGACCGCGATCATCCAGGTCACGTCGTCCATCTCGTGGATCTCGCCTTCGAGCTGACCCCACAGCGGGTTGGCGGTGAAGGTCTCCTTGCTCTTCTCGGAGAGGCCCTCCGGGTCGGGGTAGGCGGTCACGAAGATGTGGTCCGCGTCGACCTTGAGGGTCTGTTCCTCGGAGATGTCGGCGTTGAAGCCGGTGCCCTTGGCGTCGGCCGGCTTGTCGAAGGTCAGGTCGTTGATGATGACGCCGATGTAGGTGTCCTCCTTGTACAGGCGGGTCGGGCCGTCCACGAACCGGACCACGGACACCGAGGGGTTCTTGCCCAGCGATTCGCGCACCGCGTCACCGATGGCGGTGGCGCGCTCCTGGTAGTCGGCGATCTTCTGCTCCGCCAGTTCCTCCTTGCCGAGCGCCTCGCCGACCAGCCGCAGGTTGTCCTTCCAGGTGGCGCCGGTGGTCTCGGTGAAGATGACCGGCACCCCGAGGTCGACGAGCTGGTCGTAGATGCCCTCGTGCCGCACCTTGGCGGAGAGGATCAGGTCGGGCTCCAGCCCCAGGATCTTCTCCAGGTCGGGCTCGTCCAGCAGGCCGACCGGTTCGGCCTGGCCCGCGTAGGTGGCGGCGTCCTCGCCGAAGTAGCCGGGGAGTTCCTCGTCCGGGGACGCGAAGGTGGTGTAGCCGACGACCTGGCCCTCCAGGGCGAGCACGGCGTCCACGAAGGTCATGTCCAGGGCGACGACGCGCTCGGGGGCCGCCTCCAGCTCGGTCTCGCCCATGGCATGGCTGACCGTGCGGGGGAAGGCGGCTTCGGACGATGCGGGCGGCGTGTCGCCGCCCGCGTCCGTATCCTTGTCGGAGTCGTCGCTTCCGCACGCGGCGGTGGCGAGCAGACCGGCGGTGACCATGACGGCGCCGACGGTACGGCCGAAGCGGGTGAGCCAGCGGGCTCTCATGAGAGGTGATCCCTTCTCTCCGTAGACAGGCGCTGTAAGGATAGGCTTGCCTAACCTGAGTCGCTGATCCGGGGGTGGAGATCGTGATCGAAGCGCTATCTGCGCCGGTGCCCGCCGAGGCGGGTTCGCCGCGACGGCAGATCGCGCCGGAGCGGAGCCGCCGGCGCTGGGCCGGGCTGCTGGTGCTGCTCGCCCTGGTGGCGCTCACCCTCCTGCTGTCCATCGCGTTCGGCGCCAAGCCCCTCTCCCCCGCCCAGGTGTGGCACGGGCTCTGGCAGCCCGCCGGCACCGAGGGGGACATCATCATCCGCTCGCTGCGGGTGCCGCGCACCGCGCTGGCGCTGGTGGCCGGCGCCGCGCTGGGCGTGGCCGGGGCGCTGATGCAGGGTCATACCCGCAATCCGATCGCCGACCCGGTGCTGCTGGGCATCAGCGCGGGCGCCGGGATGTGCGTGGTCGGCTCGGTCTTCCTGCTGGGCATCACCAGCCTCTACGGCTATGTGTGGTTCGGCTTCGCGGGCGCCCTGGGGGCGAGTGTGCTGGTGTTCCTGGTCGGCACCGCGGCCCGCGGCGGGGCGGCCCCGGTGACGCTGGCGCTGGCCGGGGCCGCGGCGCACGCGCTGTTCACCGCCCTCACCGCGGGCATGGTGATCTTCGACCGGCAGGCACTGGACACCTACCGGTTCTGGACCGTCGGCTCGGTCAGCGGGCGTCCGCTGGAACTGACCTGGCAGATACTGCCGTTCATCGCCCTGGGCCTGGCGCTGGCGGCGGCCAACGCGCCCGGGCTGAACGCCCTGTCGCTGGGCGAGGACGTGGCGCGGGCGCTGGGGGTGCGGGTCGGCGCCACCCGGGCGGTGGGCATGGCGGCGATCACCCTGCTGACCGGGACGGCAGTGGCGGCCTGCGGGCCGATCGGTTTCGTCGGGCTGGTCGCCACCCATGTCGCGCGCTACTTCACCGGGCCGGACTACCGCTGGATCCTCGTCTACGCGGGGCTGCTCGGCGCCTCGCTGACCACCGCCGCCGACACCCTGGGGCGGCTGGTGGCCCGGCCCGGCGAGCTCCAGGTGGGCATCATGCTGGCGCTGATCGGCGCCCCGGTCTTCATCCATCTGGTGCGCCGCCGGAAGCCGGTGCGGCTGTGAGGGGCGACGGTGACGCGGTGCTGAACGTGCGGACGGCCGGATGGGCGAGAGCGGGACGGGGGCGGGCATGAGCGCGGCGGTGGAGACGGGCACGGCCGGACGGCGCGCGGAGCGGGGCCCCGGCCGGGGCCCCGTGCCGGGACGGACGCCGCTGCGGGCCGGCCCGGTGTCGGCCGTCTGGCGTCCGCGTGCCGTGCTGGTGCCGCTGGTGCTGGCGCTGCTGCTGGCCGCGGCGATCGTGGTCAACACCGCGCGCGGCACCTCCGCCCTGCCGCTGGGCGAGGTGGCCGAGGTGCTGCTCGGCGGCGGCGAGGACCGGTCCCGGATCGTGGTGATGCGGCTGCGGCTGCCGCGCTCGCTGGTCGGCGCGCTGGTGGGGGCCGCCCTGGGCCTGGCCGGGGCGGTCATCCAGGGCATCGCGCGCAATCCGCTGGCCAGCCCGGACATCCTGGGGGTGACCACGGGGGCCGGGGTGGGCGCGGTGACCGTCATCGTGATGGGCGGTGCCTACGGCAGCGTCAGCGGGCCGCTGGCCGACGTCGGCATCCCGGCCGCGGCCGTGGCCGGCGCGCTGCTCACCGCCGTGGTGATCTATCTGCTGGCGGTGCGCCGCGGGCTGAACGGCTACCGGGTGCTGCTGGTCGGCGTCGGGGTGAACGCGGTGCTGGCCAGCGTGCTGTCCTGGCTGCTCATCAAGGCCGACATCGTGGACGCCGGCCGGGCGCTGATCTGGCTCAACGGCAGCCTGAACGGCGCCGGCTGGGACACCGTGCGGCCGGTCGGCTGGGCACTGGCGGTGCTGCTGCCGGTGGCGCTGGTGCTGTCGTTCCCGTTCGGCGCGCTGGTCTTCGACGAGGACACCGCGCGCGGACTGGGGGTGCGGATGACCGGCGCGCGGGCGGCGCTGCTGCTGACCGCGGTGCTGCTGACCGCCACCGCCACCGCGGCGGCCGGGCCGATCGCCTTTGTGGCGCTGGCCTGCCCGCAGATCGCGCTGCGGCTGGCGCGCACCGGGCATCCGCCGCTGCTCGCCTCGGCGCTGACCGGAGCGGCGGTGACGGTCTGGGCGGACGTGCTGGCCCGTACCGCGTTCCCGGACATCCAGTTGCCGGTGGGGATCCTGACCGCGGCGCTGGGCGCGCCGTATCTGCTGTTTCTGATCGTCCGGAGCGGAAAGGCCCGAACCTCATGAGCCCGCGCAAGCGCCAGGACCCGATGGACGCCGTACCGGACGCAGCACGCGCGGCCCGGGTGCGGCTGCGGGCCGAGGGACTGACCCTGGCCTATGACGGCACCCCCGTGGTGCACGCGCTGGACCTGGACATCGAGGACGGCACGGTGACGGCGATCATCGGGCCGAACGGCTGCGGCAAGTCCACCCTGCTGCGCGCCTTCGGCCGGCTGCTCAAACCGGCCGGCGGGCAGGTGCTGCTGGACGGGCGGCCGGTGCACCGGCTGCCGACGCGTGAGGTGGCCGGTCTGGTGGGCATGCTGCCGCAGTCGCCGGTGGCGCCCGAAGGGCTGTGCGTCGCGGACCTGGTGGCGCGCGGGCGGCATCCGCACCAGACCTGGTACCGGCGCTGGTCCCGGGAGGACGAGGCGGCGGTGGAACGCGCGCTGCGCGCCACCGGCACCCTGGACCTGGCCGAGCGCACGCTGGACGAGCTGTCCGGCGGGCAGCGGCAGCGGGCGTGGATCGCCATGGCGCTGGCCCAGGAGACCGAGCTGCTGCTGCTGGACGAGCCGACCAACCACCTCGATCTGGCGCATCAGATGGAGGTGCTGGATCTGGTGCTGGACCTGCACCGGGACACCGGGCGGACGGTGGTGCTGGTGCTGCACGACCTGTCGCTGGCCGCCCGGTACGCGGACCGTCTGGTGGCCATGAAGGACGGCCGGATCGCGGCCTGCGGCACCCCGGCGGAGGTGCTGACGGAGAAGCTGCTGCGCGAGGTGTTCGGGCTGCGCGCCGTGGTCCGCCACGAGGAACGCACGGGCGCCCCGCTGGTGATCCCGCTCAGCCGGCACGAGGCGCCGCGGCCGGCGCCGGCGCGGGACGCGGCCACGGACGCCGCGCCGCCGCTGGGCGACCCCGTCTGAGCCCTCCCGCTCCCCGACGCCCGGCGCGCCAGTGCGCCGAGAGCGCCGGGGACGCCGGGGACGCCGACGCGCCGTCAGAAGGCCTTGGCGGGCCGGTGAGGGCCGGGAGCGGATGCGGAGAGCGTGCGCCGGATCACCCTTCACGAAATACAAAGGTTAGGCTAACCTAAGTTCCGCGCCATTCGGGGTGATTCCCCGGCGGGCGCCCCGTGTGCTGCCCGGAACCGCCGCGAAGGCCGCCTCGCCCGGCCCGGTGCGGCCCCCACAAACCGACGTGACCGAAGGGTCCCCATCGCCATGCTGCGCGCTGAACTGCTCGGCCGTCAGGCACAACGCGAGTCCGCCGCCCGCACCTACGCCAGAACCATCCCGGTGGCCCCCGTCACGGCCCTCGGGGCGGAGGTCACCGGCGCCGACGGACGCACCTACCTCGACTGCCTGTCCGGAGCGGGCACCCTCGCCCTGGGCCACAACCACCCGGCGGTCGTGACGGCGCTCCAGGAGGCCCTGGCCTCCGGAGTGCCGCTGCACACCCTGGACATGATCACCCCGCAGAAGGACTCCTTCAGCGCCGAGTTGCTGGGCCGGCTGCCCGGCACCCTGCGCGACCGCGCCAAGCTGCACTTCTGCAGCCCGGCCGGCACCGACGCGGTGGAGGCCGCGCTCAAGCTGGCCCGGCACGCCACCGGCCGCACCGGGGTGATCGCCTTCACCGGCGCCTACCACGGCATGACCCTCGGCGCCTCCTCCGTCTCCGGACCGGACCGGATGCGCGGCGCCGCGGCACAGGCCCAGCCGGTGACCCGGCTGCCCTACCCCTACGGCTACCGCTGCCCGTTCGGCATCGGCGGCGAGGACGGCGCCGGCCTCTCGGCCAGGCTGCTGGAGAGCTTTCTCACCGACCCCGGCAGCGGGGTGGCCGCCCCGGCCGCGGTGATCCTGGAGGTCGTGCAGGGCGAGGGCGGGGTGATCCCCGGGCCGGACTCCTGGCTGCGCGAGATCCGCCGCATCACCGCCGCGCACGGGGTCCTGCTCATCGTGGACGAGGTGCAGACCGGCATCGGCCGCACCGGGCACTACTGGGCCTGCGAACGCGCCGGGGTCACCCCGGACATCCTGGTCACCTCCAAGGCGGTGGGCGGCGGGCTGCCGCTGGCCCTGATCGCCTACCGGCCCGACCTGGACACCTGGCTGCCGGGCGACCACACCGGCACCTTCCGCGGCAACACGCTCGCCATGATCGCCGGTGAGATCACCCTGCGGACCGTGGGTGAGCGGCAGCTCGCCGAACGGGCCGAGAAGCTGGGCGCCCGGCTGCGGTCGGGCCTGCGCGAACTCGCCCGGGACTTCCCGCAGATCGGCGACGTGCGCGGACGGGGCCTGATGATCGGCGCCGAACTGGTGGACGCCGGGGCCGGACCGGACGCGCTGGGCGCCCGCCCGGGCGCGCCGGAGTTCGCCCGGGCGGTGCAGGCCGCCTGCCTGGATCGAGGGCTGATCCTGGAACTCGGCGGACGCGGCGGCACGGTGCTGCGGCTGCTGCCCCCGCTGGTGCTGACCGACGCCCAGGCCGACACGGTGCTGGACCGGATCGCCGACGCGCTGGCCGCCGCCGTCTCCGCCGCCCGCCGCCCGGAGCGTGCCGCATGACCGCCCGTCCGCCCGCCCCGGCCGGCACCCGGGTCCCGGACACCGCGCTGGCCGGCGGGGTCGGCGGGGTGGCCGGAGGACTGCGCACGCTCACCGCGATCGCGCTGGACGCCCTGGCCGACGGCGCCGCCGAGCGGGGCGGGCCGCTGCCGGCCGGCGGTCCGCAGGCGGTGGCCGAGCGCACCCGGGCGCTGTGCACCCCGATGCTGCCCCGCCGCGGCACGGGCGCGGCCGACGCCCTCTACGACACGGTGCGGGCCGCCGCCCAGGGCGCGGCCGACCCGGCCGACCCGCACTGCGTGGCGCATCTGCACTGCCCGCCGCTGGCCCTGGCCGCCGCGGCCGATCTGGCCGCCTCCGCGCTCAACCCCTCGATGGACTCCTGGGACCAGGCACCCGCCGCGGCGGTGATCGAGGAGGAGGTGTCCGCGGCGCTGGCCCGCCTGGTCTACCCGGCCGCGCCCCGCCCCGACGCGCTGATCACCAGCGGCGGCACCGAGTCCAATCTGGTCGCCCTGCTGCTGGCCAGGGAACGGGCCCGGGCGGCGGGCACCGGACCCGTCCGGGTGCTCTGCGGCCGGGCCGCCCACCACAGCGTGCAGCGGGCTGCCTGGCTGCTCGGCCTGCCCGCACCGGCCGCCGTGGAGTGCCGCGACGGCCGGATGCTGCCGGCCGCCCTGGACCGGGCCCTGGCCGGCCTCGGCGGGGCGCCCGCCCTGGTGGTGGCCACCGCCGGCACCACCGACGAGGGGGCCGTCGATCCGCTGCCCGAACTCGCCCGGGTGGCCGCCTCGCACGGCGCCGAACTGCATGTGGACGCCGCCTACGGCGGGCCCCTGCTGTTCAGCGACCGGCTGGCACCGATGCTGGCCGGGATCGAGCAGGCCGTCTCGGTCACCTTCGATCTGCACAAGTTCGGCTGGCAGCCGGTGGCGGCCGGGGTGCTGGCCCTCGCCGACGCCGGGCGGGCCACGGCGCTCTCCCTCCGCGCCGACTACCTCAACGCCGACGACGACACCGAGGCCGGGCTGCCCGACCTGCTGGGCCGCTCGCTGCGCACCTCCCGGCGCCCGGACGTGCTGAAGATCGCCGCCACCCTGCGCGGCCTGGGCCGGGACGGTCTGGGCCGGCTGGTCGAGCACTGCGTGGACACCGCCCGGGAACTGGGCCGCACCATCGACGCCGACGCGCACCTGCGCCGCCGTCCCGGCGAGATCGGCATCAGCACCGTGCTGTTCCGCCCGGCCGCCGCCGACCGGCTGGCCGAGCGGCAGGGCGAGGCGGCGGGCGACGCGCTGGTGGCCGAGGTCCGCCGGCGGCTGCTGGCCGACGGGCTGGCGGTGCTGGGCCGTGCCCGGGCCGCGGACCCGGACGCGGGCGGGCGGCGCCGGCTGTGGCTCAAGGCCACGCTGCTGCACCCGCGGACCACGGCCGGGGAACTGGCCGGGCTGCTGAAGCTGGTCACCGAACTGGCCCGGGACCGCCCGGTCACCACGCCCGCCTGACGCCGGCCCGTCCGGCACCCGCCCGCCCCGCCCGCCTTCGTATCCGCAGCTGCGCGCCCTAGGCGGCGCGCCGAGCAGAGAGGAAGCACCCCGCCATGCCCGCCAACGATCCGACCGCGGCCGCCACCACGGCGGCGCCGCGCCTGCGCCACCTCGACGGCGCCGCCGTCGCCGAGGACCCGGCCCGCTGGGCCAAGGCATATGAGGAGGTCTACGCCGAGGCCCTGCATCTGCCGGACCACAACGACCCGCCGATAGCCGAGCGGCTGCTGCGGCACGCCGGACGCCCCGGCTTCGCCCTGGTGGCCGCCGAAGAACCGGACGGCAGGGTGGCCGGCTACTTCTACGGCTACACCCTGCCCGGCGACACCCTGTGGTGGGAGGGGCTGACGCCGCGCCCCGACCCGGAGTTCACCCGCGAGTACCCCGGGCGCACGGTCGGCCTGTGCGAGCTGCTGGTCGCCCCCGCCTGGCGCCGCACCCGGGTGGCCGTCACGCTGCTGGAGTCCTTCCTCGCGTCGCGCACCGAGGAACGCGCCGCCGCGCTGATCGCCGAGGGCAACGACGTGGTGCTGGACCGCTACGCCCGTTTCGGCTTCCGGCCGGTGGGACAGCTCGCGCCGTATCCCGGCTGGCGTCCGCACACCATGATCGTCCGGCCGCTCCGCGGCGCCTGACCGCGAGACCGAGGCCACCGTGTCCATCGAGCTTCCGCCCTCCGCCGCCCCCCGGGCCGCCCATCCGGTCACCGCGCTTCCCGAACGGGTGCGCCGCAGACTGCTGGACAGGTCCGCGGCCGGCCCCGGCCCGCTGGCCGCCTATCTCTACGACCCGGAGACGGCCGCCGGCCGCGCCCGGGAACTGCGCGCCGCGCTGCCGCCCTGGGCCGCGGTGTACTACGCCGTCAAGGCCAACTCCTTCCCCGGGGTGCTGCACGGCCTGGCCCCGCATGTGGACGGCTTCGAGGTGGCCTCGCGCAGCGAACTCGCCCTGGCCCTGGAGGCCCTGGCGGGCCGGGCGGGCCGGGCGGACGGCGGGCCGGTGCCGGTGGTCGCGGCCGGCCCGGCCAAGACCGTGCCCGTGCTGACCGATCTGATCACCGCCGGGGCCGAGGCCATCAACGCCGAGAGCCTGCTGGAGCTGCACCGCATCAGCCGGATCGCGGCCGGCCTGGGCACCACGGCACGGGTCGCGCTGCGGGTCAATCCCGAGCGCATCCCGGTCACCGGCTCCCTGCACATGGGCGGTGTCCCCTCGCAGTTCGGGGTGGCCGAGCCGGATGTCCCGCAGGTGCTGGAGCAGGCCCGGAAGCTGCCCGGCGTCGAGCTGACCGGCTTCCACATCCACGCCGCCTCCAACAATCTGGACGCCGCCGCCCACGCCGACTATCTGCGCTGGTGCATGACGTGGAGCGGGGCGACCGCCGCCGCGCACGGCATCGAGCTGCGGCAGATCGACATCGGCGGCGGCATCGGCGTGGACTTCGACGGCGAGCAGTCCTTCGACACCGCCCGGTTCGGCGAGCTGATCGCGGCCACCCCGCCACCGGCCGGGGCCCGGGTACTGCTGGAGCCCGGCCGCTTCCTGGTCACCGACTGCGGCTGGTACGCCGCCGAGGTCACCGATGTGAAGCACTCCTTCGGCCAGTGGTTCGTGATGCTGCGCGGCGGGATCAACCATTTCCAGCTGCCCACCTCCTGGGACCTGGTGCACAACATCGCGGTGCTGCCGGTGCCGGAGTGGGGCGAGCCCGGCAGCCCCCGGCCGGCCGCCGAGAACACCCGGGTGACCGTGGTCGGCGAGCTGTGCACCCCCGAGGACACCCTGCTGCGGGACGTCCATGTGGAGCGGGTGCGCGCGGGCGATCTGGTGGTCTTTCCGCGGGCCGGCTCCTACGGATGGGAGTTCGCCATGCCGCACTTCCTGGGCCATCCGCCCGCCGAACGGCTGCTGCTGTGAGGCCGCCCGTTCCTGTCCCCGTTCCTGTTCCCGTTCCCACCGGAGCGCCGCCGATGACCATGCACCCGCCGTCCCCGGGGCCGGACCCGCTGGACCACCCGGACGCCCTGCTCGCCGGGGACGCCGCCGCCACCGAGACCCTGCTGCGCGCCTATCTGCGGGAGACCGGCACCGCGGTGCCGCCCGCCGGGCAGCGCCTGCTGCTGGACCTGCCGGCCAGCGGGGTCCGGCTGAGCGTCCCGGTGCGCTACCGGTCGCCGACCGGCTGGCACCGCCTGGGGCGCGCCGAGGTGCTGCCCGCCGGCGCTCCGGCCGATGCCGCGCTGGTGGCCGCCGCCCTGATCCGCCAGACCACGGCCGGACGCGGCCTGCCGCCGCACCCGGGCACCGACGCGGTGGCCCGGGTGCTGAACTCGGCCCGCCGTACCGCGGTGCACCTCGCCGCCGCCCGCCGCGCCGGGGACGCCGGTGAGGACGCGCAGGCCGGCCCGCGGCCGGACGGATTCCCGGCGGCCGGATTCCTGGCGGGCGAGCAGGCGCTGCTGCTCGGCCACCCCTTCCACCCGGCGCCCAAGAGCCGGGAGGAGGCCTCCGACCGGGAGCTGGCGGCCTACTCCCCCGAGCTGCGCGGCTCCTTTCCGCTGCACTGGTTCGCCGCCGATCCCTCCGTGGTGACCGGCGAGAGCTGGGACGGCGGCGACCCCGCCGCGCTGCTCGCCCCGCTCGCCCCGGGCGGACCCGGCGGACCCGGCGGACCCGGACTGCCGCCGGGCACCGTGCCCGTCCCGGCACACCCCTGGCAGGCCCGGGAGATCATGGACCGCCCCGAGGTGGCCGACCTGCTGTCCGCCGGGCTGCTGCGCCCGCTCGGGCCGGGCGGTCCGGCCTGGTGGCCGACGTCCTCGGTGCGCACCGTGCACCGGCCGGACGCCGAGGTGATGCTCAAGCTCTCGCTCGGCATGCGGATCACCAACTCCCGCCGCAACAACCTGCGGCCGGAGATGCGGCTGGGGGTGCGGGCGGCCCGGCTGCTGGCCGCCGGGCCGGCCGGCTGGCTGCGCGCCGAGCACCCGGAGTTCAGCATCCTGCGCGACTTCGCCTGGATCTCCGTGGGCGGCGGCCCGGACGGCACCGAGACCGGGCTGGAGACCGCCATCCGCGACAACCCGTTCCGGTCCGGCCCGGGCAGCCCGCACGCGGTCTGCGTGGCCGGGCTGCTCGCCGAACGCACCGGCCCCGGCGACGGCTCGCCGCCCCGCCACCGGGCGCTGCTGGCCGCGGCGGTGGAGCGCACCGCCGCCGCGCACCGCCTGTCCGGGCCCCAGGCCGCGGCCCGCTGGTATGCCCGCTATCTGGAGGTGCTGGCGGTGCCGCTGATCCGGCTCCAGGCCCGCTACGGCATCGCCCTGGAGCCGCACCACCAGAACACCCTGGTCGGCCTGGACCCGGCCGACGCGCTGCCGTGCGCCGCCTGGTACCGGGACAGCCAGGGCTACTACCTGGCCGCCTCCCGCGCCGGTGAACTGGAGCGGCTGCTGCCGGGCGCCGCCGAGGGGGTGGAACTGGTCTTCGAGGACGCCTTTGTGGACGAGCGGGTGGCCTACTACCTGGGCATCAACAATCTGCTCGGCGTGATCGGCGCGTTCGGCGCCCTGGGCCTGGCCGACGAGGCGGCGCTGCTGGCCGTGGCACGCCGCACCCTGGGGCGGCTGCGCGCCGCCGAGCCCGGGGCCAAGGGCCTGCTGGACCTGCTGCTGGACGCGCCCGTGCTGCGCTGCAAGGGCAACTACCTCACCTGCGTGGACGGCCTCGACGAGCTGGTGGGCGAGGTGCACTCCCAGTCCGTCTACATCGACCTGCCCAACCCGTTCGCCGCTTCCTGACCGCACCGCCCGCCCTCATCCGACCGCGGAGGCACCACGTTGACCACAGCACCCGACTCCACCGCACCCGGACCCGCCGCGCCCTATGATCTGGTCGGCGTCGGCATCGGCCCGTTCAATCTCTCGCTGGCGGCGCTCGCCGACGGGGTGCCGGGGCTGCGCACCCTGTTCCTGGACGGCCGGCCGGCCTTCTCCTGGCACCCCGGGCTGCTGATGGAGGGCACGGTGCTCCAGGTGCCGTTCCTGGCCGACCTGGCCACCATGGCGGACCCGACCAGCCCGTGGACCTTTCTCAACTATCTGCGCGCCCACGGCCGGCTGTTCCCGTTCTTCTTCGCCGAGCGGTTCCACATCCCGCGCCGGGAGTACGACCACTACTGCCGCTGGGTCGCCGAATCCCTGCCGTCCTGCCGCTTCGACGCCCGGGTGACCGCCGTGGAGTGGGACGCGGACCGGGGCGTCTTCACGGTCGTCTTCCGCAGCGCCGCGGGCGTCACCGAGCGGGTGCCGGCCCGTCAGGTGGTGCTCGGCGTGGGCACCGAGCCGGTGGTGCCGGAGCCGCTGCGCCCGCTGCTGGCCGACCCGGCGCACCGCGGCCGGGTGCTGCACAGCGCCGACTACCGCACCCACCGCGAGACGCTGGCGGACCGGGCCGGCGACGTGACGGTGATCGGGGCCGGCCAGTCCGGCGCCGAGGTGCTGCTGGACCTGCTGCGCCGGCAGGACGGCGAGGGCCGGGGCGGCCCGTATGTGCGGTGGCTGGCCCGCACCCCGGCGTTCGCGCCCATGGAGTACTCCAAGATCGGGCTGGAGCATTTCACCCCCGACTACATCCGCCACTTCCGCTCGCTGCCCGAGACCCGGCGCGAGGAACTGGTGCGCAGCCAGTGGCAGCTCTACAAGGGCGTCAGCGCGGACACGCTGGGCGAGATCCACGACGAGCTGTACGAGCGGACCATCGGCGGCGGGCGCCCGCGCGCCGCGCTGCATCCGGGAACGGAGCTCACCGCCGTCCGGCCGGACGGCGAGGGCTATCTGCTGAGCTGCCGCAATGCCGACCAGGACGCGGAGTTCACGGTGCGCACCGGCGCGGTGGTGGCGGCCACCGGCTATGCGGCGCGGCGGCCGGACTGCCTGGAACCGCTGGCCGGGCTGATCGACTGGGACGCCAAGGGCCGCTACCGGGTGGACGGCCGCTACCGGGTCGCCCTGGACCCGCGGGTGACCGGCACGCTCTATGTGCAGAACGCCGAGATGCACTCGCACGGGGTGGGCGCCCCGGATCTGACCCTGGGCGCCTGGCGTGCCGCCACCGTGCTCAACACCGTGGCCGGGCGGGACGTGGTGCCGGTGCCGGAGCGGGTCTCCTGGACCACCTTCGGCCTGCCCGCCGCCGATGCGCCGGTGGTGCCTGCCCCGGCCCGCCCGGAGGACCCGGCCACGGACCCGGTGGGCAGCCGGACATGACCGCGCCGGGAGGAGCCCCCGCCGCACCGGCGGCACCGGCGGCACCGGCCGGGGGGCATGGCATACGCGTGGTGCTGATCGCCGTCATCGGGCTGTATCTGATCGCCGAGACGGCCCTGACACCGTTTCTGCCGCAGCTCTTCGAGCGGCTCTACGGCATCGACGACCCCGGCGCCACCGGCCTGTATCTGTGGGTGTGCCGGATCGTCGGGCTGGCCGCGCTGCCGCTGTGGGGGCTGGCCGCCCGCCGCTGGGCGCCGCACCGGCTGGTGCTGGCCGGGCTGTGCGCGGCCTCGGTGTGCGACCTGCTGCTGGGCGCGGCACCCGACTACGCCTGGTTCACCGGGCTGTCCGCGGCCTGCGTGGCGACCAATGCCTCGCTGCTGCTGGCCTACCCGGCGCTGATCGGCGAGTACACCCGCAGGGCGGAGGAGGGCACCGACGCCGACCATGCCAGGCTGGCCGGGATCTGCGCCATCGTGGTGGTGTTCCATGTGGCGGCGGTGGCCGCCACGCTGGTGGGGGCGGGGGTGCTGGCGCTGCCGCAGCCCCGGCTGGGCATCTCGGCCTTCGCCCTGCTGGATGTGGCGCTCGCGGTGCTGGTCTGGCGCATGCTGGCCCGGCTGCCGCTCGCCCGCACGGCCGGCGAGGCGGCACCGGCCGCGGCGCCCGGCGCCGGCCCCGTCCCGTCCCGTCCGGGCCCCGGGCTGCCCCCGCCGGGCGGCCGAATACGGCGCGGCCGGCTGCTGCTGCTCGCCCAGGCGGCACTGATCGGGGTGGCCTTCGACTTCGCGCTCACGGTGTCCCGGCCGTTCTTCACCGAACTGGCGCTGGAACTCGGCAGCGGCGACGCGGGCTCGGCGGTGCTCTACTTCCTGCCCAGCGTGGCGGCGCTGCTGGTGCTGCCGTTCGCCCGCCGCTGCCACGACCTGCTGGGGCCGCGGCTGCTGCCCGCCGCGCTGGGCGTGGCGGCGGCCGGTTTCCTGTGGCAGTGGGCCGCCTCCGGTGTTGCGGCGATGGCCGGCGGGCGGCTGCTGTTCGGCGCCGCGCTGGGTCTGGGCCAGGTCGCGGTGGAGCTGCGGATGTTCCGCGCCACCGGCACGGCGGGACCGGCCTTCACGGGGGTGGAGACGGTCCGCTCGCTGGGCCTGATCGCCGCCCCGCTGGCCGCTGCCGCCGCCGTGTCGGCCGATCTGGCGCTGCCGCTCGCCGTGGCGGCCGGCGCCCTGCTCTGCGCCGGCCTGGTCTCACTGGCCCCCGCCCCGCGGCCCGCCGCCCCCGCGGCGGCTCTGCCGGGCGCCCGTTCCGGCGGACCGCTCCGGCCCGCCGCGACGGCCGCCGCCCCGGTCCCCGCCGCGCCGGACGCCGCCGGGGCCCGGCACGCCGCTCCCCCCGTCCAGCCCTCCTCCCAGCCCGCCGTTCAGCCCGCCGTCCCGATCGAGGAGCACGCACGTTGATCCCCGCCGACCCGACCGGCCCGACCGGCCGCATCGACCACCCGGGCCCGGAGCACTGGGCCGCGGCCGGACGCCGGCTGCTGGCCAAGGCGCTCGCCGAGTTCGCCTACGAGGAACTGCTCACGCCCGTGCCCGATCCGGCGGAACCGGCCGGCGACGGCTACCGCCTGGAACTGGGCGACGGCGTGTACTGGACCTTCCGCGCCGCCCGCGGCACCTTCGCCACCTGGCGCATCGACGAGTCCTCGGTGCGCCGCCACCCGGCCCCGGAGTCCGGTCCCGGCGCGGACCCGGGCGAAGCCGGCCCGGAGCGGCTGTTCCTGGACGCCCGCGCCGTGCTCGGCTGGGACGGCCCGACCACCGCCGAGGCACTGCGCGAACTGCTCGCCACCCGCCGCGCCGAGGCGCTGACCCTGGCCCGCGCCCTGCCCGCCGCCGCCCTGGCCGATCTGGACCATCTGGAGCTGGAGGCCCACCAGGACGGCCACCCGTGCATGGTGCTCAACAAGGGCCGGCTGGGCTTCGCCGCCTCCGACGCCGCCGCCTACGCCCCCGAGGCGGCCGGTGCGGTGCGGCTGGTCTGGGCCGCCGTGCACACCTCGCTGGCCGGCTATGCCGGCGTCCCCGGCCTGGACACCCAGGACCGGCTGCTCGCCGGGGAACTGGACGAGTCCACCCGCAAGCAGTTCGCCGCCGCCCTGGAGGACGCCTGCACGGCCGCCGGCCGCTCCCCCGCCGACTACCGCTGGCTGCCCGTGCACCCCTTCCACTGGGACGAGGCGGTGGTCCCGCTGTTCGCGCCCTATCTGGCCGACGGACGCCTGGTCCGGCTCGGCGAGGGCCCGGACCGCTACCGCCCGCTGCAGTCCATCCGCACCCTGGCCAATCTGGATCATCCGCACCGCCACAACGTCAAGGTGCCGCTGCTCATCCGCAACACGCTGGTCTGGCGCGGGCTGTCCACCGAACCGACCGGCGCCGCCCCGGACATCACCGCCTGGCTGCACGGGCTGCGCGCCGCCGACCCCTATCTCCGCGACGAGCTGCGTTTCCATCCGCTGGGCGAGGTGGCGTCGGTGGCCGTGCGGCATCCGCTGTACGAGGGAATCGGGGACGCGCCCTACCGCTATCACGAACTGCTCGGCGCCGTCTGGCGGGAGCCGCTGCCCGCCCTGCTGCGCGCGGGCGAGAAGGCCCGCACCATGGCCGCGCTGCTCAAGACCGGCTCGGACGGCCGGGCGCTGGCCGCCGAGCTCGTCGCCCGCTCCGGTCTGCCGCCGCGCGACTGGCTGGCCCGCTTTCTGGCCGCTCTGCTGCCCGGGCTGCTGCACCACCTCTACCGCTACGGCACCGCCTTCTGCCCGCACGGCGAGAACACCGTCATCCTCTACGACGCCGCCGACATCCCGGTCGGCATCGCGGTCAAGGACTTCGCCGAGGATGTCAATCTGCTGCCGGAGCGGCGGCCCGAATACGCCGCGCTCTCCGCCCGGGCGGACCGGGTGCTGCTGCGCTGGCCCGCGCACGAGCTGGCACACTCGCTGCTCTCCGCGGTGTTCGCCGGCCACTTCCGGTTCTTCGCCCCGCTGGCGGAGACCCATCTCGGTGTCCCGGAGGCCGAGTTCTGGGCGCTGGTGCGGGCCGAGATCGAGCGCTACCACCGCCGCTTCCCGGAACTCGCCGACCGCTGCGACGACTTCGGGCTGTTCGCCGCCGAGTTCGACCGGGTGGCGCTCAACCGCGAGCAGCTGCTGGGCGGCGGCTTCCACGACCGGGCGGAGCGTGACGAGGGCTTCGACGTGGTGCACGGCACCGTCGCCAATCCGCTCGCCAACCCGGTCACCGGCCCGGCCGAAGCCGGGGAGGGCCGATGAGCGCCCCGGCCGCACCGGATCCGTACCACAGGCTGCGCGAGGAGGCGGCGGCCGGGCGGCTGGAGGAGGTCGTGGTCGCCCTTCCCGATCTCCAGGGCCGGCTCCAGGGCAGCCGGCTGTCCGTCCCCTACTTCCTGGACGAGATCGCCGGCCGCGGCTTCGGGGCCTGCCTGTATCTGCTGGCCACGGATGTCGAGATGAACACCGGCCCGGGCTATGCCATCGACGCCTGGCGGGCCGGCTTCGGCGACTTCGTGCTGCATCCCGACCCCGCCACGGTGCGTTTCCCGCCCTGGGAGCCGGGCACCGCCCTGGTGCTGGCGGACGCCGCCTGGCCGGACGGCGAGCCGGTCGCGGTGGCCCCGCGCCGCATGCTGCGCGAGCAGCTCGACCGGCTGGCCGGTGCGGGCCTGACCGCCTGGGCCGGCACCGAGCTGGAGTTCCTGGTCTTCGAGGAGAGCCCGGCCGCCGCCCACGACCGCCGCTACCACGGCCTGCGGCCGGCCACCCGGCACAACGCGGACTACGCGCTCCAGGGCCTGGCCGGGCTGGAGCCGCTGGCCCGCCGCATCCGGCGGGAGATGACCGCCGCGGGGCTGGTCATGGAGACCGCCCGCGCCGAGGTCCACCCCGGCCAGTACGAGATCGTCTTCCGCTATGCCGAGGCCATGGCCACCTGCGACAACCATGTGTTCTTCAAGACCGGGGTGAAGCAGATCGCCGAGCAGGAGGGCCGCGCGGTCACCTTCATGGCCAAGTACGACGAGGGCGAGGGCAATTCCTGCCATGTCCATCTGTCGCTGCGCTCCGCGGACGGCGACCCGGTGCTGGCCGATCCGGCCGCGCCGGACGGCATGTCCCCGCTGATGCGGCACTTCGTCGCCGGGCAGCTGGCCTGCCTGGCGGACTTCACCCTGCTGATGGCGCCCAACATCAACTCCTACAAGAGGCTGCGGCCCGGTGCCTTCGCGCCCACCGGCATCGCCTGGGGCCGGGACAACCGCACCTGCCCGGTCCGGGTGGTCGGCTCCGGCCTCTCGCTGCGCATCGAGCACCGGGTGCCGGGCGGGGACGCCAACCCGTATCTGGCGGTGGCCGCGGCGCTGGCGGCAGGGCGCTGGGGGATCGAGCACCAACTGCCGCTGCCCGCGGAGTACACCGGGAACGCACTGGCCGACACCGGGGTGGCGCGGCTGCCGGCGACCCTGGCGGAGGCGCTGCACCGCTGGGAGCGCAGCGAGATCGCCGCCAAGGTCTTCGGGCCCGCGGTGGTCGCGCACTACGCCCGGGCGGCCCGGGCCGAGCTGGAGGCCCATGAGGCGGCCGTCACCGACTGGGAGCGCATGCGCGGCTTCGAACGGCTGTAGCGCCCGCCCCCGGTCCGGGCGGCGCCGGCGACGGCGGGGCGGGCCGGGGCGGCGGGCGGGCTGCGGCGGTGGCGGACGGGGCGGTCTCACCCCAGCCGCAGCACGACCGCGGCCAGGGCCAGGGTGGCCACCGCCACCAGCCAGTTGGTGCGGCGCCGGCTGCTGATCTCGCAGGTGATCACCACGACCAGACAGGCCGCGGCGATCACATACCACCCCACATGGGCCAGGAACGGGAGCAGCACATGGGCGGCGAGGGCGCCGAGCGAGCCCATCCGTCCCATGGTCCCGATCCGGCTTCCCGCCCTCCGGCCGCCCCCTTCCCGTGCCCCGGTGCCCTCTGCCTTCACCGTTTCCATGGCTGCCACGTTCCCGCCCCCGGGCCGGTCGAACGATATCGATGGATTGTTCCTAACTTTTCGGACATTTCTCCGGCTGGTTCGGTTCCCTCCTCGGTTGTGCGCCCGGCGAGGGGTGCGCCATCATGGCGGCCCGGGGCCCGGCTGACACCCAAGGGGGTGCCGTGCGGCGCAGGTTGGAGTTCCTACGGGCACGGCTCGCCTCCCCGGCGGGCCTGCTGCTGCTGGCGGCGTCCGTCTCCGGTTCCCTGGCCCTGGGCATGCTGCCCACGCTGGTACAGGAGGTGCCGCGGATCGGCGGCTCCTTCTGGTGGCTCGCCCTGGTCGCGCTGGCGGCCGTGCTGGTGCTGGGCTACTGCTGGTCCACGCTCTACTACCGGGAGGGCGTAGGACTGGTGCTCTACCTCGGCCGCCCGGGCCAGGGCTGGGACGAGCACCGGGTGGAGCTGATGCGGGCCGACGCCATGGACCGGCATGCCCGCTGCTTCACCGTCAGCACCGGGAAACTGCTGGAGGGCCAGCCGGACCCCGGCGCCGCCGACCCGGTGGCACTCGCCTACCAGGTGATCCAGGCCCGGCTGGCCGAGGAGGCCGCCGACCGGGGCCCGGTGCGGTCCGTCTCCCTCTACCTCACCGCCCGGCTGCACCAGGCATACGCGCTGGGCCGCAGGCTGAAGGACCAGCGGCACGAGCGGCTGACCCTGATGGACCTGTCCCGCACGCCGGGCGGCGGGGTCTTCCCGGCCCTGACCCTGGACAGCCGGCCGGCCGAGCCGCCCACCGCCGAGCGGGACGGCCCGCCCCTGGCCCGGGTGCTGGACCGGCCGCTGGGCGACCCCCTGGACATCCGGGTGTTCGGCCGGGCCACCGCCCCGGACGGCACGCCGGCCGGGGAGCCGCCGGCCCGCTGCGCCCTGATCGTCTCGGTGGCCGGCAACCCCTCGATGGTCCAGGAGGCGCTGCGCGCCGCGCGCACCGGCGAAAGCGGCGACTACCGTTTCCCGGGCGGCGGCGGCCCGGAGGCACACCGCTGCGCCGCCGCCCTGGTCATCGACACCCGGCCCGGCCATCTGGACAGCCGCCCGGAGGTCTTCGAGGCCTTTGTGCAGTATGTCGCCCACCATTGGAAGGCTTGGCTCAAGCAGTGGGGCGAGGAGCGCCGCACCCCCGTGCGGGGGCTGCTGTTCACCGACGCCCCGGGGCCGGTGGTCACCGCCCTGGGCGGCGTGCTGGGCAGCGGCACCGACTTCGTCCCGCACCGCTCGGCCTTCGCCCCGCCGCCCCGGCCGGCCGGACCGCCCGCCGCCGGTCCGCCCGCCGGGGCCCCCGGTCCGGCGGCCACGGCGGGCGGCTGACGCACGGGCGGCGGTCCCCCGGCCCGGGAGGATAGGGTGACGGGGACGGCGTCGGGGCGGGGTCCGGGCGGCTGTTCGCAGGGGGGCGCGGAGGCAGGCATGATGGCCAGGGCGCAGGCGCCGGACGGCGCCGACGAGGAGGACCGCACCTCCCCGGAGGCGATCGGCCGGCGGGTGCTGCGGCTGCGCACCGCGCTTGGCCTCACCCAGCGGCAGCTCGCCGAACCGGCGTACACCGCCGCGTACATCTCCACCCTGGAGGCCGGACGGGTCCGCCCCTCGGACAAGGCGCTGCGCTTCCTCGCCGAGCGGCTGAAGGTCGGCTACGAGGAACTCGCCACCGGCCGCCCCGCCCATTTCGCCACCGAGCTGCGGCTGCGGCTGACCGGCGCCCAGCAGGAGCTGGCCACCGGCAGCGCCGGCCGGGCCGCGGCCCGGTACCGGGAACTGCTGGCCGAGGCGGAGGCCCACGAACTGGACGCGGAGTGCGCCGCGGCGCTGCTCGGCCTGGGGTCCTGCGCCCTGGAGACGGGCGATGTGCTGCTGGCCCGGGAGCACTTCGAGGCGGCCGAGAAGCGGCTGGCGCAGGCACCGCTGCCGCAGCGGGTGCCCGCCGTCCGGGGCCGGGCGATCACCCATCTGCTGGCCGGTGAGCTGCGCTACGCGGTCTATCTGCTGGAGAGCGCGATCGACGGGCTGAACGCCTCCGGGCTGCATCACCCCGACGCGCTGCTGCTGCTCTACACCGCGGTGATCGGGCCGTACATGGATCTGGGCGCGCCGGCGCGCGCCGCACACGCCGCCGAGCTGGCGCTGGCGCTGGCCGCGCAGGTGACCGACCCGGCGCTGGTGGCGCAGATGCACCGGCAGGTGGCCCGCACCCTGCTGGCCGAGGGCCGGACCGCGGAGGCGGACGCCTCGCTGACCAAGGCGGCCGAGCTCTACCAGCAGTTGCAGATCCGCACCGAGCTGGCCAACTGCCACTGGATGCGCGGCTATGTGCACGCCCAGAACGGGGATCTGGAGCAGGCGGAGCGGGAGCTGCGCACGGCCCGGGAGATCCTGGCCGAACGGCACGCCGCGCTGTACGCCGCCCAGGTGGAGATCGAACTGGCCGATGTGCTGCGGCGGCGCGGCAGCCGGCAGGAAGCCGGACGACTGCTCCAGGGACTGCTGGGCGAGCGGGTGCCCGACCCGGGGGCGATGCATGTGGGGGCGGCGCACCGGCTGCTGGGGATGATGGCCGAGGAGGCGGGCGAGAACGAGACCGCGGAGCGGCACTACGCCACCGCCATGAGCCTGCTGGAGCAGGCCGGCCAGGCCGGGGACCTGGCCGAGATCTGCCTGCTGCTGGGCGATCTGTTCCGCCGGGAGGGGCGGGCCGATGCCGCCATGGACGCCTACCGGACCGGGCTGGGGCACCGGGCCACCCCGGGCACGACCACACTCGGGCCGGCGCCGACCGCGCCGCCGCTGGGCTGAGCGCGGCCCGCCGCCCCCCGGGTCCGTTCGCCGGCCGTCAGCTCAGGATCCGGCCCAGATCGAACCGGAGCGGTTCCTCCAGCTGGGCGTAGGTGCACTGCTCCGGCTCGCGGTCCGGCCGCCAGCGGCGGAACTGGGCGGTGTGCCGGAAGCGGTCGCCCTGGAGATGGTCGTAGGCGACCTCGCAGACCCGCTCGGGCCGCAGCGGCACCCAGGACGGGTCCTTGGCCCCGGCGCCGGAGCCCGACCAGCGGCTGACGGCGCCGGGCAGCCGCCCCTCGGCGTGCGCGGCCTCGTCCTGCCAGGCCGCCCAGGGGTGGCCGGCGGGGTCGGTCATCCGCAGCGGCCCGATCTCGTCGAGCAGCTCGGTGCGGCGGCGAGCGGTGAAGGCCCCGCAGACCCCGACGTGCTGGAGCCGCCCGGTGTCGTCGTAGAGGCCGAGCAGCAGTGAGCCGACGCCCGCGCCGGTCTTGTGGACGCGGTAGCCGGCCACCACGCAGTCGGCGGTCCGCTCGTGCTTGATCTTGATCATCAGGCGCTGGTCGAAGCGGTAGCGCAGATCGAGGGGCTTGGCGACCACGCCGTCCAGGCCCGCGCCCTCGTACTGCTCGAACCAGCGTTCGGCCTCCGCCCGGTCGGTGGTGGCCGGGGCCAGGTGCAGCGGCGGGGAGGCGTCGCGCAGCGCCGCCTCCAGCAGCCGGCGGCGGTCCGCGAAGGGCACGTCCAGCAGGGCCTCGTCCGCCACCGCGAGCAGGTCGAAGGCGATGAAGCCGGCGGGGGTGCGGCCGGCCAGCATGCGGACCCGGGAGTCGGCGGGATGGATGCGTTCCTGGAGCGCGTCGAAGTCCAGCCGGCCCTCCCGGATGATCACGATCTCCCCGTCGACGACCACCCGGTACGGCAGCCGGTCCAGCAGGGCGGCGGCCAGCTCGGGGAAATAGCGGGTGAGCGGCCGGGCGCCCCGGCTGCCGATCTCCAGCTCCGGGCCGTCCCGGTAGACCAGGGCCCGGAAGCCGTCCCATTTGCCCTCGTAGTGCATGCCCGGCGGGATGCGGGCGGCGGACTTGGCCAGCATGGGCTTGACGAACGGCATCACCGGGAGATCCATGATCGTCAGTCTCCGGCCGGCGGTACGGCGCGTCTCCCGGGAGGCGGCGGACGGGTGAGGGGCCTAGCTTGAGGGCATGGCAGGCAAAGGCGAGGCCGTGGAGCTGACCGTCGGGGACCGCACGGTGCGGCTCTCCAGCCCGGACAAGGTCTACTTTCCGGAGCGCGGCTTCACCAAGATGGATGTGGCCCGCTACTACCTGGCGGTGGCGGACGGGGTGGTGCGGGGACTGCGCGACCGCCCCACCATGCTGGAGCGGTATCCGGACGGGGTGGGCGGCGAGTCCTTCTACCAGAAGCGGGCGCCGAAGAGTCTGCCCGGGTGGATCGGCACGGAGCGGATCACCTTTCCCAGCGGCCGGTACGCCGACGAGATCTGCCCGGCCGAACCGGCCGCGGTGATCTGGGCGGCCAATCTGGGCTGCCTGACCTTCCACCCCTGGCCGGTGCGGCGCGGGCGGGCGGACCACCCGGACGAGCTGCGCATCGATCTCGACCCGCAGCCCGGCACGGACTTCCCCGACGCGGTGCGGGCCGCCGGGGAGCTGCGCGCCCTGCTGGACGAGCTGGGGCTGCGCGGCTGGCCCAAGACCTCCGGCGGGCGCGGTCTGCACGTCTTTGTGCCGATCGTGCCGGAGTGGACCTTCACCGAGGTCAGGCGGGCGGTGATCGCCGTCGGGCGGGAGCTGGAACGGCGGGCGCCGGACCGGATCACCACCGCCTGGTGGAAGGAGGAGCGGGGCGAGAAGATCTTTGTCGACTACAACCAGATGGCCCGCGACCGGACCATGGCCAGTCCGTATTCGGTGCGCCCGCGCGCCCGGGCCACGGTGTCCGCGCCGCTGCGCTGGGCGGAGCTGACCGACGGCGCCCGGCCGGAGGACTTCGACCTGGAGACCATGCCGCACCGCTATGCCGAGCTGGGTGATGTGCACGCGGACATGGAGGACCACCGGTTCCGCATCGATACCGTCCTGGAACTGGCCGACCGCGACGAGCGTGATCACGGTCTGGGCGACATGCCCTATCCCCCGGACCATCCCAAGATGGCCGGCGAGCCCCGACGCGTCCAGCCCAGCCGGGCCCGCCGCTCCTGACCCCGGCCCGCCCCCTGCTGCGGCGACCGCGCATCAGGCCCGCAGGCCGAGGTGGATGCCGCCGCTGGTGTCGAGCACCTGGCCGGTGATCCAGCGGGCGTCGTCGGAGGCGAGGAAGGCGACGGCGTCGGCGATGTCCTCGGCGCTGCCGAGGCGGTTGAGGGCGGTCTGGCCGGTGAGGAAGTCCGCCAGGCCCGGGGCCTCGAAGACGGCCGCGTTGGCCTCGGTCCTGGTGGCGCCGGGGGCCACGGCGTTGACCGTGATCCCGCGGACGCCGAGCGCGCCGGCCAGGGTCCGGGTCATGGTCTCCAGGGCGCCCTTGCCCATGGCGAAGGACGTCTGGCCGGGGTTGGCCACCCGGGTGGCCACCGAGGTGAGGGTGATGATCCGGCCGCCGTCGCGCAGCAGCGGCAGGGCCCGCTGGATCAGGAAGTAGGGCGCTTTGACGTTGACCGCGAAGAGATGATCGAACCGTTCGGGGGTGTCGGTGCCGATCGGCCCGCCCGGGGCGGTCGCGGCATTGTTGACCAGGATGTCCAGCGGTCGCCCGGCGAGCCCCCGCACCAGGCCGTCGAGCAGCGTGCCGATGTCCCCTGGCGTGCCCAGTTCGGCCCGGACCGGGAAGGCCCGCCCGCCCGCCTCCGCGATCTCCGCGACCGTCTGGCGCGCCCCGGATTCGCTGCTGCCGTAGTGCACGGCGACGAGTGCGCCGTCGGCGGCGAGACGCCGGGCGATGGCGCGCCCGATACCGCGGGAGGCTCCGGTCACCAGGGCGGTCCTGCCGGTCTGCCCGCTCTCCATACCACTCACCACTCACCTCGATGTGTTAGTCACTCTCGAACTGTTACTGACTACCAGCACGGTAGCGTGTCCCGCATGAGTGGTGAAGGGCCGAGTCTGCGCGAACGGCGTCGGGCGGAGACCCGGGACATGATCCAGTCGCACGCGGTGCGGCTGTTCACCGAGCACGGCTATGACGCGACCACCGTCCATGACGTCGCCAGGGCGTCCGGGGTCTCGGCGATGACCGTCTACCGGCACTTCCCCACCAAGGAGGATCTGGTCCTGTACGACCGGTACGACCCGCTGCTCGCCGCCCGGGTGGCGGCCCGGCCGGCCGACGAGCCCGTGGTGCGGCGCATCGGGCGGACCCTGGTCGAAACGGCCCGCACGCTGGTCGGACCCGCCGCCCGGGAGCCGGAGACGCGCTCCTCGCCCGGGCGGGACATGCTGCTCGCCCGGCTCCGGCTGATGACCGGCGTCCCGGCCCTGCGCGCCCGCCATCTGGACAGCCAGTACGCCACCCAGCGGGCCATCGTGGACGCGCTGCTCGGCGACGCGCCGGATCCCGAAGCCGAGTTCCGCACCTGGGTGGCGGCCGGCGCCTGCCTGGCCGCCATGCATGTCGCCCTGGTGCGCTGGACGCGGGAGGACGGGCGCCCGGACCTCCCCGGCCTGATCGCCACCGCCCTCGGCGCCGCCTTCGACGACGACTTCCATGACGACGTCCATGACGACGTCCACGGCGGCTCCGGCGGCGACGCCGGCGGCCCGGCCGGCCCGCCGGCGGGTCAGCCGGACCGGGCGGGCGGCGACAGCCGGTAGACGCGGGCGGCGGTGCCGGCGAACACCGCGTCCCGCTCGGCCGGGGCGAGCCCCTCCGTCAGTTCCCGGGCCGCGGCCAGCACCCGCCGGTATCCGCCGGCCAGGCGGCAGACCGGCCAGTCGGAGCCGAACATCAGCCGCTCCGGCCCGAACGCCTCCAGCACCACCTCCGCGTACGGGCGCAGCCCGGCCACCGTCCAGCGGTGCCAGTCCGCCTCGGTCACCATGCCGGACAGCTTGCACACGGTGTTGGGCCGGGCGGCCAGCCGGCGCACCGCCGCGGCCCAGTCGGCACGCTGCCCGCGGTCCCCCGCGGCGATGGGCGGTTTGCCCAGGTGGTCGAGGACGAAGGTGAGTTCCGGGAGGCGGTCGGCAGCCTCGGCCGCGGCGGGCAGCTGGTGCGGCAGGACCACCAGGTCGTAGACCAGCCCGGCGGCGGCCACCGCGGCCAGCCCGCGGAGGGCGTCCGGGCGGAGCAGCCAGCGCGGGTCGCCTTCGAGCTGCACCTGGTGCCGGATGCCGGCCAGCCGGTCCCCGCCCGGCCCGGCCCGCAGCGCCGCCAGCGCCTCGCCGACGCCGGGGGCGGTGAGATCCGTCCAGCCGACGACCCCCGCCACCAGGTCGCTGTCCGCGGCCAGCGCCAGCAGTTCCGGGGTCTCCTCCGGCACGGTGACGGTCTGTACCACGACGGTCGCGGTGACCCCGGCCGCGCGCGCCCGGGGCGCCAGGTCGGCGAGGGTGAAGTCGCGGCGCAGCGGGGCCAGCGCCTCCCCGGTGATCCAGTCCTGGTCGCGGACGGAGAGATCCCACAGATGGTGGTGGGCGTCGATCAGCGGCGGCCGGCTCATGACGCGGCCCGCTCCGGCGGGACGGGGACCCGCGGCGGCAGCAGGCCCTCGGCGCGCAGCCGATCCCAGAGGGTCTCGGGAACGGGGCGGGCCATCATGGCCGCGGCGTCCCGCACCTCCTCGGCGGAGCGCGCCCCGACCAGCACGCTGCTCACCGCGGGGTGCCCGAGGGGGAACTGGAGGGCGGCGGCGCGCAGCGGGACGCCGTGCTCCTCGCACACCTCCTTGAGCCGCAGGGCGCGGCGCAGCAGCGGCCGGGGGGCGGCGGAGTAGTCGTAGGTGGCGCCGGGGCGGGGGTCGGCCAGCAGCCCGGAGTTGAAGGCGCCGCCGATGACCACGGAGGTGCCGTGCCGGGCGGCGGCCGGCAGCAGTTCGCGCAGCGCGTCCTGGTCGAGCAGGGTGTAGCGGCCGGCGCACAGCACCACATCGACGGTGATGCCGCGGTGGCGGACGAACCGGGTGAGCATGTCCGTCTGGTTCATCCCGGCGCCGATGGCCGAGACGGCGCCTTCGGCGCGCAGCCGGGCCAGTTCGGGCAGGGCCTCGCCGAAGGCGGGCCCGGCGTGGTCGTCGGGGTCGTGCAGATAGGCGATGTCGATCCGGTCCAGACCGAGCCGGTCCAGGCTGTCGGTGAGGCTGCGGCGCACCCCGGCCGCGCTGAAGTCCCAGACCCGCTCGTGGGTGGCCGGGACGGCGAAGCCGCCCGCGGGGTCGTCGCCGCGGTGCGGCGGGGGCAGCGGCCGGAGCAGCCGGCCGACCTTGGTGGAGAGGGTGTACCGGTCGCGCGGGCGGCCGGCCAGCGCGGCCCCCAGGCGGCGTTCGGACAGGCCGAGGCCGTAGTGCGGCGCGGTGTCGAAGCAGCGCACGCCGGCGTCCCAGGCGGCGTCCACGGCGGCGCGGGCCGCGGCGGGGTCCACCGGGCGGTAGAGCCCGGCCAGCGGAGCGGCGCCGAGGGCGAGTTCGGTGACGGTGACGCCGGTGGCGCCCAGCGTGCTGAGCCGCATGGTGACGGTTTCTCCTTCCGCTGTCGGGTGCCGGACCTGTCCACCGTGGCACGGCCGGCCCGCCGGGGCCCGGTCAGTTCCGGCCGGCGGGGCGGGGGCGCAGCCCGGCCATGCCGCCGTCCACGGCCAGGGCGGTGCCGGTGACCGCGGAGGCGGCCGGTCCGGCCAGATAGGCGATGGCCGCGGCGACCTCCCCGGCGGTGACCAGCCGCCCCATCGGCTGGCGGGCGGCCAGTGCGGCGCGCTCGGCCTCCGGGTCGTCCGCGGCGTCCAGCAGCCGGGAGACCCACGGGGTGTCCGCGGTGCCGGGGTTGACGCAGTTGACCCGGATGCCGTCCGGCAGATGGTCCACGGCCATGGCCAGGGTGAGTGAGAGCACCGCGCCCTTGGTGGCCGAGTACAGGGCCCGCCGGGGCAGGCCGGCGGTGGCGGCGACGGAGCAGACGTTCACCACCGAGGCGTGGGCCGAGGCACGGAGCCACGGCAGGGCGGCCCGGCTGGTGCGCACCATGCCGACCACATTGACGTCGTAGACCCGGTGCCATTCCTCGTCGGGGTTGTCGGCCACGGTGCCGGTGGCGCCGATGCCCGCGTTGTTGACCAGGATGTCCAGGCCGTCGAGGGCCCCGGCGGCGGCGGTCACCGCGGCGCGCACCGAGGCGTCGTCGGAGACATCGGCCCGGTATCCGGTCAGCGGCGCGGGGACGGACCCGGGGCGCAGGTCCAGCACGGCGACCCGGGCGCCGCGGGCGGCCAGCAGCCGGGCGGCGGCCAGTCCGATTCCCGAGGCGCCGCCGGTGACCAGGGCCCGCAGGCCCGCGAGTTCCGGGCCGCCGCCGGCCGTGCGCGCCGCCTCGTCCTGCTCCGTCATGCGGTCTCCACCGTCCTCTCCGTGTCCCGCCGTCCACCGGCGGCGCGGCCGGCGCGGTCGGCGGCCCAGAACTCGCCGTCGGGGTAGCGGTAGCGGGCGAGGGACTCCGGGCGCATCCGGGCCGAGAAGCCGGGCGCCGACGGTGCGGCGTAGTGGCCGCCGGTGATCCGCACCGGATCGGTGAAGTGCTCATGCAGGTGGTCGACATACTCCACCGCCCGGTCCCGGGTGCTGCCGCTGAGCGCCACATAGTCGAACATGGCCAGGTGCTGGACGAGTTCGCACAGCCCCACGCCGCCCGCGTGCGGGCAGACCGGGATGCCGCGGTCGGCGGCGAGCAGCAGCACGGCCAGGTTCTCGTTGACCCCGCCGACCCGGGCGGCGTCCAGTTGCAGCACGTCGATCGCCCCGGCCTGGAGCAACTGCTTGACGATCACCCGGTTCTGGGCGTGCTCGCCGGAGGCCACCTTCACCGGGGCGACGGCCCGCCGCACGGCCGCGTGGCCGAGGATGTCGTCGGGGCTGGTCGGCTCCTCGATCCAGTAGGGGGCGAACTCGGCGAGCGCCCTGGTCCATTCGATGGCCTGCCGCACATGCCAGCGCTGGTTGGCGTCGATGGCGATCCGGATGTCCGGCCCGACGGCGGCCCGGGCGGCGCGCAGCCGCCGGATGTCGTCGGCCAGGTCGGCGCCGACCTTGAGCTTGATCTGGGTGAAGCCGTCGGCCACCGCCCGGCGGGCGAGCCGGGTCAGCCGCTCGTCGGAGTAGCCGAGCCAGCCCGGGGAGGTGGTGTAGGCGGGGTAGCCGGTGCGCAGCAGGGCGGCGGTGCGCCGGCCGGCGTCCCGGCGCCCGGCGCGCAGCAGTTCCACGGCCCGCTCGCGGGGCAGCACATCCTCCAGATAGCGCAGGTCGGCCTGGGCGGCGAGCCATTCCGGCGGTGCCTCGGCGAGCAGCCGCCACAGCGGTTTGCCGGCCCGCCGGGCGGCCAGGTCCCAGACGGCGTTCACGGCCGCGCCGACGGCCATGTGGATGACCCCCTTCTCCGGCCCCAGCCAGCGCAGCTGGCTGTCCGCGGTGAGGGCGCGGTAGACGGTGCCGGGATCGGCGCAGATGTCGTCCAGCCGGCGGCCGACGAGCTGCGGGCGCAGCGCGTTCAGGGCGGCGACCTGCACCTCGTTGCCGCGGCCGATGGTGAAGGCGAAGCCGTGGCCCTCCGTTCCGGCCTCGTCGGTGCGCAGCACCAGGTAGGCGGCGGAGTAGTCCGGGTCGGGGTGCATCGCGTCGGAGCCGTCCAGCTCGCGCGAGGTGGGGAAGCGGATGTCGTGGGTCTCCACGGCGGTGATGCGGCTCATGGCGCTGCCGGTCCGTCCCTTCCCGCGGGCTCAGGCCCGGCCCAGGGTCTGGCGCTGCCGCCCCAGTCCGTCGATCTCCAGCTCCACCACGTCGCCGGGGCGCAGGAAGGGCTTGCCGGGCAGGCCCAGGGCGACGCCCGCCGGGGTGCCGGTGTTGATCACGTCGCCGGGCTCCAGGACCATGTAGCGGCTGAGGTAGGCCACCAGATGATGGACGCCGAAGATCATGTCGCCGGTGTGGCCTTCCTGGCGCCGGGTTCCGTTGACCGACAGCCGCAGGCCGAGGTTCTGCGGGTCCGCCACCTCGTCGGCGGTGACCAGCCAGGGCCCCCAGGGGGTTGAAGGTCTCGCAGGACTTGCCCAGGTCCCACTGCGGCGAGTATTCGAGCTGGAACTCGCGTTCTGAGACATCGTTGCTGACGGCGTAGCCGGCGACGGCCCGCGCGGCCTCCTGCGGCGTCTCCAGATAGCGGGCGCGGCGGCCGATGACCACGGCCAGTTCCACCTCCCAGTCGGTGCGGACCGAGCCGCGCGGGATCAGCACCTCGTCACAGGCGCCGATCACGGTGCCCGGGTCCTTCAGGAAGACGACCGGGCGGGCGGGGATGTCCGCGCCGGTCTCCTTGGCGTGGTCGCGGTAGTTGAGGCCGATGCAGACCACCTTGCCGGGCCGGGCCACCGGGGCGCCGATGCGCAGCCCGGCGGCGCCGGGGAGTTCCGGAAGCCGGCCGGCCGCCAGCGCCTCGCGGGCCCGCCCGACCCCGCCGGAGGCCAGAAAGGCGCCGTCGATGTCGCCGTCCCCGGTGACCGGGGCCAGATCGAGCACCCGCCCGTCGTCGGCGCGGACCGCCGGACGTTCGGCGCCCTTCCGTCCCAGACGCATCAGCTTCACCGGTGACTCCAGAGATCGGAGGTATCAGGGCCGGTTTGCACGATAGCCGGGTCCGCTCCGGCTGAACAGGCCCAGAGATCGGGTGAATTCCCTTGCATCCCCCGGGTGTCTCAGGGGGTCGCCGGGGCCTGCGGGGGGCCGGGCTCCCGGCCGGCCGCCGTCGCGGCGCGCAGCCAGCGCTCCACCCCGGCGATGTGCACGGCGGCACCGGCCTCGGCCAGCTTGGCGTCCCGTGCGGCGAGCGCCTCCACGATGGCGGCGTGCTCCCGCTGTGCGCCGGCGAGCACCGCGTCTCCGCCCGCGGCGCGCAGCACCCGCACCCGCTGGGTGCGGCTGGAGACGATCCGCAGCAGCGCGGAGAGCACCGGATTGCCCGCCAGATCGGCGATGGCGCCGTGGAAGTCCATGTCGCAGGCCACGAACTCCTCCACGTCCCGGGCCTCGTTGCAGCGCCGGAGCAGCCCGGACAGCCGGGCCAGGTCCTGGTCGGTCACCCGCCCGGCGGCCAGCGCGGTGGCCTGCGGCTCCAGCAGACGGCGCACCTGGAGCAACTGGAGCGCCCGTTCACCCGTGGAGACATCGGAGGCAAAGGAAAGCGACTCCAGCAGCAGACCGGGCTCAAGGCTGGAGACATAGGTGCCGTCGCCCTGCCGGACGACCAGAATGCGCATGGCGGTCAGGGCGCGGACCGCCTCCCGCAGCGAATTGCGGGACAGGCCGAGGTCCTCGGCCAATTCCTCTTCCCGGGGCAGCCGCTGGCCGGGGGCCAGCGCACCGGCCACAATCATCGCCTTGATTCTGTCGATCGCCTGGTCCGTGACCGCCATCGCCGTGGCTCCTCCCGCACACCCGTCCGCTTCCCCGCGTCCGCCCGACCGTACCGGCCGCCGGCCGCGGCGCCGGGTCCCGCGGCGGCCGGAGCCGGCCGCCGGGCGTCATAGCGTGACGACATATTCACCGCTTTTGCCGTCCGGTCCGGCACAAGCGGCGGGGAATTGCCTGCCATCATGAGGGGGCGGGGAGCCGGATAGCGGCGAGGAGGGTCCATGGGCGGGAAAGGCGACGGAGCCGGCCGCCGGCCGCGGCATTGGCCCGCCGATGCGCCGCCCCCGGCCGGGGCCCGCACCACGACCCCGTCCGGTATCGGCACGATGACGCTTCCGGCCCGCGCAACGGCCGCCGGGGCGGCGGGATGCCCGCGGAGAAGCGGGGGTTCCCGTCCGCGCGGCGGGGCCCCGGGCCGGCTCCGGAACCGGCGGGGGCAACGGAACTCCCGGCCCGTCGCACGCTGTTCTCCCGGCCGCTTCCTGACCGTGACCTGTCAGAATTCCGGCTCCGGCGCCGGATACCGCACGGCGCAATCCGGACGGACCGGGCAGCTCCCGCCCGGGAGCGGGTTCTGCCTGCTCAGCCCCGCCGCGGCGGCCCGGGCACGGGCCCGCGGCCGGTGCCGGCCCCCGCGCCGGGGCGGGCGTCCCGGCCCCGGCCGGCCGAAACCGGCCGGAACATTAAAATTCCAAGATCGGAGTCATTTCCACGGCCGGTTCGGGGCAGGGTCAAGTCGAGGAATCCCCTCGGCTTCCCGTGATACGAGCTTTCATCCCGCTATGACACTTCTTGCCGATGCGGCCGCAGACCTCCGGGTGGAGCGGCCGTCCCCGCCCAGGGAGGGGGACGGCCGCCGCTCAGCCCTTGACGCAGATCACCTGCTTCAGTTTGGTGACCACCTCGACGAGATCGCGCTGCTGGTTTATCACCTGCTCGATCGGCTTGTAGGCGCCCGGGATCTCGTCCACGACACCGGAGTCCTTGCGGCACTCCACACCCCGGGTCTGGTCGGCCAGATCCCGCACGGTGAAGCGGCGCTTGGCCGCCGCCCGGCTCATCCGCCGGCCCGCGCCGTGCGAGGCGGACTGGAAAGAGGCCGGATTCCCCAGCCCCCGGACGATGTACGAACCGGTTCCCATCGAGCCGGGGATGATGCCGTACTCCCCCGCTCCGGCCCGGATCGCGCCCTTGCGGGTCACCAGCAGTTCCATGCCGTCGTAGCGCTCCTCCGCCACATAATTGTGATGGCAGGAGATCACCTCGCCGAAGACCGGCCGGGCCTTGCGGAACTCCCGGCGGATCACGTCCTGGAGCAGAGCCATCATCAGCTCCCGGTTGCACCGGGCGTATTCCTGGGCCCAGAACAGGTCATGACGGTAGGCCGCCATCTGCGGGGTGCCCCGGACGAAGACCGCCAGATCGCCGTCGACCAGATTCCGGTTGTGCGGCAGCCTGCGGGCCTCGCCGATGTGGTGCTCGGCCAGCTCCTTGCCGATGTTGCGGGAGCCGGAGTGCAGCATCAGCCAGACCGCGCCCTCGGTGTCGGTGCACACCTCGATGAAGTGGTTGCCGCCGCCCAGCGTGCCGAGCTGCTTGCCGGCCCGGTCCGCACGCGCCCTGACCTGCGGCGCGAGCGCCTCGAACCGTCGCCACAGCTCCTCGAAGCGGGCGGTGGGGAAGCCGTGCAGCCGGCCCGGGCCGACCGGCTCGGCGTGCGCGCCGCGGCCCACGGGGACGGCCTGCTCGATCCGGGAGCGCAGCCGGGACAGATCACCGGGCAGATGGTCGGCGGTGAGCGAGGTGCGCACCGCCGTCATGCCGCAGCCGATGTCCACCCCGACCGCCGCCGGGCACACCGCCCCCTCCATCGCGATGACCGAGCCCACGGTCGCCCCCTTGCCGTAGTGCACGTCCGGCATCACGGCGAGTCCGCGTACCCAGGGAAGCGTCGTCACATTGTGCAGTTGACGCAGCGCGCCCTCGTCCACCGAAGACGGGTCGGCCCAGATCCGGACCGGCACCCGGGCTCCGGGCAGCTCCGTGTACCCCAACGTGATCACTCCCCCCGGGAGATGTCCTGACAAATAAATACGGAGAAACACCGCAGGCCCTGCCCAATCACCCCGCCCGCGGTGTCTCCATTGTGCGCCCCACGCGCCGGTAGCCCGCAACATCATTTCCGGCGCGGACATCGCATGCGCTCCCCGGCGACCCGGCGCTCCCTTGCTCGCCCAAAGCGGCCAACTCTAGGCTGATCGCCGTACAACTCACATGATCACGACGTTCGCTGACGCCCGGTCGGACGACCGTGCCGGCCCGGCGGCGCCGCGATCGTGTGGGGTCGAGTTACCGCCGGAGGGGGAGGACCCACCGCGATGACCGTTCGAGGACGACACCGCCGTTACAAGCCCAGTCCCGTCACCCGGGCCTCGCTCACCGTCACCGCCAGCGGCGCAGGGCTCGCCCTCCCGCTGCTCAGCGCCACCGGCGCCTCCGCCGCCTCGGTGGAGACGTGGGACAAGGTCGCCGAGTGCGAGAGCGGCGGTGACTGGGACATCAACACCGGGAACGGCTACTACGGCGGCCTCCAGTTCAAGCAGTCCACCTGGGAGGCGTTCGGCGGCACCGCCTACGCCCCGCGGGCCGACCTGGCCTCCAAGGACCAGCAGATCACCATCGCCGAGAAGGTGCTGGACGGCCAGGGGCCGGGCGCCTGGCCCACCTGCTCGGTGCGGGCCGGGCTCACCGACGACGGTGTGCAGCCCGAGGTCTCCACCGGGTCCGCGTCCGCCCAGCAGGACGAGCGCGCCTCCCGGGAGACCGGGCGCGAGGCCGGACAGCAGTCCCGGCAGCAGACCCGGCAGGAGTCACAGCCCACGGCCCAGCAGGGCGGGCGGACGACGGAGTCCGCCGGGGCACAGGCCGGCGCGGAGGCTTACGAGGTGGCGCCCGGCGACAGCCTGTACCGGATCGCCACCCGGCACGGGCTGCGCGGCGGCTGGCAGTCCCTGTACGAACTCAACCGGGCCACCGTCGGGGACAATCCCCATCTGATCTTCCCCGGCCAGCGGCTCACCCTGCCCGGCGGGGCCGAGGCGGAGCCGCAGCAGAAGCAGCAGAAAACCGAGAAAACCGAGAAGGCCGAGAAGACCGAGCAGGCGCAGCAGGCCCAGAAGACCGAGCAGGCCGTCCAGGAGAGCGACAAGGCCGACCGGGACACCGGCCGGAGCGACCCGGAGCCGGCCGCCGCCACCCATGTGGCACCGGTCAGCGCCCCGGTCGGCACCCACTACCGGGCCACCGGCGGCGGCTGGTCGCTGGGCTACCACACCGGTGCCGACTTCCCGGCGGCCACCGGCACCTCGGTGAAGTCCGTGGCGGCCGGCACGGTGGTCTCGGCCGGCTGGTCCGGCTCCTTCGGCTACGAGGTGATCGTCCGGCACGCCGACGGCAGGCACAGCCAGTACGCGCACCTGTCGGCGATCTCGGTGTCCGCCGGGCAGCAGGTGGGTGCGGGGCAGCAGGTGGGCCGCGTCGGCTCCACCGGCAACTCCACAGGGCCGCACCTGCACTTCGAGATCCGCACCTCGGCGAAGTTCGGCTCGGACATCGACCCGCTGGCCTATCTGCGGCAGCACGGGGTGTCCATCTGACACCCGGCCAGGGCCCCGCCCGGCACGGCGCCGGATCTCCCGCCGTGCCGGGCGGCAGCAACGCCAACGCCGCCGACCGGAACGCCACCTGACGGCGCGTCTGCGGGAGCGCGCCACGGCCGGGAGAGGCTCCGTCACCCCTCCCGGCCGCCCCGGCCGGCCATGACGGACATCGTTGCCCCAATGTCAAGTAAGCGCTGCCTGATAACAGGATTGATAGGCACATATGCCAGCATTCTGCCGCAGCAGGGGGACCACGACCCTCCGTTTTCTTCCCTCTGTCATCTGCGGTCAGTACGCTCAGCCCCCTGAACGCCAAATCGCCGCCGTGCAGGAGGTCTTCATGGAGCGACCCGCCTGGGCGCCACCGGGAATCGATCTGTCCGTGCCGAGTGTGGCCCGGATGTACGACTACTACCTGGGGGGCTCGCACAACTTCGAGGTCGACCGGACAGCGGCGCGCAGAGCGATGGAGGCGTTTCCCGGCCTGCCGAAGATCATGCAGGCCAACCGGGCCTTCATGCGCCGGGCGGTGCGCTGGGCCGTGGCCCAGGGCATCACCCAGTTCCTGGACATCGGCTCCGGCATCCCCACCTTCGGCAATGTGCACGAGGTGGCGCTGGCCGCCGCCCCCGACGCCCGGGTGCTCTACGTGGACAACGACCCGGTGGCCGTGGCGCACAGCCGCGCCGTGCTGGCCGGCGAGCAGCGGGCCGGCATCGTCAACGCCGACTTCCGCTCCCCCAAGGACGTGCTGGCCAGCGAGGAGGCCGATCGGCTGCTCGACCTCGACCGCCCGGTCGCCCTGCTGCTGGTCGCCCTGCTGCACTTCATCCCGGACGAGGACCGGCCGCTGGAGGTGCTGGCCGACTACCGCGCCCGGCTGGCCCCCGGCAGCCTGCTGGTGCTCACCCACGCCTCCGTGGAGGGCGGCCCGCGCACCAGCGAGGAGGGCGACGCCGTGATGGGCGTCTACCGCCGCAGCTCCTCGCCCCTGATCATGCGCGACCGGGCCGCCGTCGCGGACTTCTTCGGCGGCTTCGAGCTGGTCGAACCCGGACTGGTCAGCATGCCCGACTGGCGTCCGGACGGACCCACGGACGAGGAGGACCCCGTCGTGTACACCGGGTTCGCCGGAGTAGGACGCAAAGCGTGACACCACCGGATGCCGGGCACCCGCGCGAGGGCCAGGACCAGCCCGGCGAGCCGCCCGACGGGCCGGCGCGGTTCGCCCGCATCTGGTCGCGCGCCGTGTATCCGGCCACGGCCACCTCCATGACGCGGCCCGAGTTCGAGGCGCACCTGCTGGGGCTGACGCGCACCCTGGCCGAGGCGCTGCACGCCCGGCCGTTCGACCCGTCCCCCGGCCGCGGCGTGGGCGAGGCACTGGTCGCCGCGCACTGCACCGCCCCCGACTCGCTGCCCCGGATCCTGGGCGTGCTGGACGCCTATCTGCTGCTGTACTGCCTCGACGCCCAGGCGCTCCCGGCCGAGGAGGCACGGGCGCGCTGCGCCCGGCTCCAGCACGCCATCGCGGCCGGCTTCTCACAGGCCCTGCAGAACCGCACCCGCACCGAGCAGGAGGCGCTCTCCCGGGCCGCGCTCCAGGCGCAGACCGACATCGCCACCGCGCTGCACGAGAGCGAGACCCGGTTCCGCGCGGTCTTCAACGACGCCGCCCTGGGCATCGGCCTGGCCGACATGGACGGCAACATCCTGGAGACCAACCGCACGCTGTCCACCATGTTCGGCGGCTCCGAGCACCACATACGCAGCCGCAACGTCACCGACTGGACCCACCCCGAGGACTTTCCCGAGACCTGGCGGCTCCAGGGCGAGCTGATGCGCGGCGAGCGCGACCACTACTCCATAGAGAAGCCCTACAACCGCAGCGACGGCACGGTGCTGTGGACCAATCTCACCGTCTCGCTGCTGCGCGACGCCGACGGTGAACCCCAGTACATGCTGGCCATGATGGAGGACATCACCGAGCGCCGGCTGCTCAATCTGCGGCTGCGCTACCAGGCCACCCATGACGCGCTCACCGACCTGCCCAACCGGGCGCTGTTCTTCGAGCGGCTGGAGCAGGCGCTCGGCCCCGGCTCGGAATGCGCCCGGATCGGGCTGTGCTACCTGGACCTGGACGGCTTCAAGGCGGTCAACGACAGCCTGGGGCACGCCGTGGGCGACCAGCTGCTGATCGCGGTGGCCGAGCGGCTGCACTCCTGTGTCTCCGGCCCCCGCCAGCTGCTGGCCCGGATCGGCGGCGACGAGTTCGTCGCCCTGATCACCGACCCGCCCAGCCGCGCCACCGTCACCGAGCTGGCCGAGCGCGCCCTGGACGTGCTGTCCGAGCCGGTGGACCTGGGCGGCCGGGAGCTGATGGTGCGCGCCTCCATAGGCATCGTGGAGGGCCCGGTGGGCGATCTCACCGCCTCCGAGGTGCTGCGCAGCGCCGATATCACCATGTACCGGGCCAAGTCCGAGGGCGGCAACCGGTACGCGGTGGCCGATCCGGACTCCGAGGCCCGCGCCATCAGCCGGCACCACCTCACCCACCATCTGCCCTCCGCGCTGCGCGGCTGCGAGTTCTTCATCGAGTACCAGCCGCTGATCCGGATGGAGGACGGCTCCATCGAGGGCGCCGAGGCGCTGGTGCGGTGGAGCCACCCGCGGCACGGGGTGCTCGGTCCGGACCGCTTCATCCCGCTGGCCGAGCACACCGGCCTGATCGTGCCGCTGGGCCGCTGGGTGCTGCGCGAGGCGGTGCGGCAGGCGTGCGAGTGGCAGGTGCGCGGCATCGGCGGCGCCCGGCCGCTGCGGGTGAACGTCAATCTCTCCCCCCGCCAGCTGCACCACCCGGATCTGGTGGACGAGACCGTGGCGGTGCTGGAGGAGTTCGGGCTGCCGGCCGGATCACTGTGCCTGGAGGTCACCGAATCGGCCATGGTCCGGGCCGACGACCACGAGCTGAAGCCGCTGCGCCAGCTTGCCGAGCTGGGCGTGGGCATAGCGCTGGACGACTTCGGCACCGGCTACTCCAATCTGGCCAGCCTGCGGCGGCTGCCGGCCTCCACCCTGAAACTGGACCGGTCCTTCACCGAGGGGCTCCAGCACCATCCGCCGGACCCGGTGGATCTGCGGATCGTCGAGGGCATCGTCTCGCTCAGTCACACCCTGGGGCTGTCGGTGACGGTCGAGGGGGTGGAGACCGGGCTCCAGGCCGAGCGGCTCAAGGAGCTGGGCTGCGACTCCGCCCAGGGCTGGTTCTACGCCCGCCCCGGACCGCCGGAGAAGCTCCCCATGGCCGTCTGAGCGGGGCGCCGGGGGCGCTCGGGGCGGCAGGCGGGGCGAAACCGGGTACGGACCGGGGCCGCCGGATGGCTAGGATGAACAAGCCCCGGCGTCCGCCCGCGCGGCGGTCACCCGGTCCGGCACTCCTTGTCACCTTCCGTGACCACTGCTGTCACCTCACCATTGGAGCATCCGAGGATGGCCCGACACCTCATCACCAGTGCGCTGCCGTACATCAACGGGATCAAGCACCTGGGGAACATGGTGGGCTCGATGCTCCCCGCCGATGTCTACGCCCGCTACCTGCGGCAGCGCGGCCACGAGGTGCTCTACATCTGCGCCACCGACGAGCACGGCACCCCCGCCGAGCTGGCCGCCAAGGACGCCGGACTGCCGGTGGACGAGTTCTGCGCCCGCCAGCACGACGCCCAGAAGGCCGTCTACGACGGCTTCGAGCTGCACTTCGACCACTTCGGCCGGACCTCCTCGCGGCAGAACGTCGAGATCACCCAGCACATCGCCCGCAAGCTGCACGAGAACGGCTTCATCGAGGAGCGCACCACCCGCCAGGTCTACTCGCTGGCCGACGGCCGCTTCCTGCCCGACCGCTACATCATCGGCACCTGTCCGCACTGCGGCTACGAGGCGGCCCGCGGCGACCAGTGCGAGAACTGCACCCGGGTGCTGGACCCCACCGACCTGCTGGACGCCCGCTCCGCGGTCAGCGGCTCCACCGAGCTGGAGGTGCGGGAGACCAAGCACCTGTTCCTGCTCCAGTCCCGCCTCCAGGGCGAGGTGGAGCAGTTCGTTGACGAGCACGGCAAGGAATGGCCCACGCTGGCCTCCTCCATCGCCCGCAAGTGGCTCACCGAGGGCCTGCACGACCGGTCCATCACCCGCGATCTCACCTGGGGCGTGCCCGTGCCGGCCGACACCTGGCCGGAGCTCGCCGAGGACGGCAAGGTCTTCTACGTCTGGTTCGACGCCCCGATCGGCTACATCGGAGCCACCAAGGAGTGGGCGGACGCCGCGCCCGAGGGCGAGGAGCGCGACTGGCGCTCCTGGTGGTACGACGTGGCCGGGACCGTCCGCTACACCCAGTTCATGGCCAAGGACAATGTCCCGTTCCACACCGTGATGTTCCCGGCCACCCAGCTCGGCACCCGGGAGCCGTGGAAGAAGGTCGACTTCGTCAAGGCGTTCAACTGGCTGACCTACTACGGCGGCAAGTTCTCCACCTCGCAGAACCGCGGCATCTTCACCGACGCCGCGCTCGGCCTGCTGCCCGCGGACTACTGGCGCTACTTCCTGATGGCGGGCGCCCCGGAGTCGGACGACTCCTCGTTCTCCTGGGAGCTGTTCGCCTCGGTGGTCAACAAGGACCTGGCCGACACCCTGGGCAACTTCGTCAACCGGGTGCTGTCCTTCTCCCGCAAGCGGTTCGGCGAGCAGGTCCCGGCCGGGCACGCCGCGGGCGAGCCGGAGCGGAAGCTCGGCGAGGAGATCGCCCGGCTGCTGGCCGAGTACGAGGAGCATCTGGAGGCGCTCCAGTTCCGCAAGGCCGCCGCGGCGCTGCGCGCGCTGTGGAGCGCGGGCAACTCCTATCTGGAGGAGAAGGCGCCCTGGCTGGAGATCAAGCAGGACCAGGACGCCGCCGCGCTGACGCTGCGCACCGCGATGAACCTGATCCATCTGTACGCGGTGGTCTCCGAGCCGTTCATCCCGGCCGCGGCCCGGGCCATGCGGGGCACCTTCGCGCTCGGGGACGACACCCGCCGCTGGGTCACCGCGGCCGAGGCCCGCGCCCTGGACGCGCTCCCGGCGGGTACGCCGTTCACCGTGCCGCCGGTGCTGTTCGCCAAGATCACCGAAGAGGACCTGGACACCTACCGCGACCGCTTCGGCGCCGAAAACGCCTGACCACCACCGCTGCCGCCCCGGCCCGGCCCCCGGCCGGGACGGGACGGTCCAGCGGGTCCGGTGCGTTCAGCGGGTTCAGCGGGTTCAGTGGGGGACGGCGATTCCGCGCTGGATGGTGGCGGCGAGCTCTGCGGCCATGGCCTTGATGGTCTCCAGGCCCTGGCGGCCCCAGGGCCGCGGCTCCTGGTCGACCACGCAGACGGTGCCCAGCGCGATGCCCGAGGGGTCCAGCAGCGGGGCGCCCAGATAGGAGCGGATGCCCAGCTCGTCCACGACCGGGTTGCCGGCGAACCGCGGGTAGTCGCAGACGTCCTCCAGCACCAGGGCCTTCTTCCGCACCACCACATGCGGGCAGTAGCCGTGGTCCCGGTCCATCATCCGGTCCATCCCGCCCGCCGGCTCGTTCGGGCCCAGCTCCACCGCCTGCTCGCTGCCGGTGGCGTACAGCCCGGCGAAATACTGGTGGTCCTCCCCCACCAAATTCACCACCGCGAACGGCGCGCCGGTCAGCTCGGCCAGCCTGCGGGCGAACGCGTCGAACTCGGCCACCGGACGGTCGCCCAGCCCCAGCTCCCGGAAACGCATCATCCGGGCCGGGGCGTCGCGGTCCTCAGGAGTAAGCAGCAGGTGACTCGTGGGGTCGTACGACGTCGCCATAGGGGCTCCTCGTGTTGATCAGGTGCTGGACAAGGGTGATGAGGACCTGCGTCCCGGAGGCGGCCTGGCGGGCGTCGCACAGCACCACCGGCACCTCGGGACTGAGGTCGATCGCCGCCCGCACCTCTTCGGGCGTGTAACGGTACGCGTTGTCGAACTCGTTCACCGCCACAATGAAATCGATTCCCCGGCGCTCGAAGAAATCGACCGCCGAGAAACAGTCCGCAAGCCGACGGGTATCGGCCAGCACGACGGCGCCCAGGGCTCCCTCGCACAGCTCGTTCCACATGAACCAGAAGCGCTCCTGGCCCGGCGTGCCGAAGAGATAGAGCACATGCTGCTCGCTGAGGGTGATCCGCCCGAAGTCCATCGCCACGGTGGTGGTGCGCTTGTTCTCCACCCCGTCCAGGCTGTCGTGGGCGGCGCTCACCTGGGTGAGCAGTTCCTCGGTGCTCAGCGGCTCGATCTCGCTGACCGCGCCGACAAAAGTCGTCTTGCCGACGCCGAACCCGCCCGCGATCAGGATCTTGACTGCCGTGGGGAACGGGTCAGAGCCGCTTGCGGAGTCCATGCAGCACCGCCTCCAACAGGTCTCGGTCGGTGGAGTCGTGACGCGGCACCACCGGTTCCCGGGTGGTCACGGCTCCGGAGTCGACCAGGTCGGACAGGAGAACTTTCGTCACCGCCGCGGGCATCCTGATGTGGGCGGCGATCTCGGCCACCGTGATCGGCGTGGTGCACAGCCCCAGCACTTCGCTGTGGTCGGGGCCCAGATGGTTGTGGGACCGCCCCCGGCCGGTGGCCATGACCAGGGTCAGCAGATCGAAGGCGGCGGTGGGCCGGGTCCGGCCGTTGCTGACCGTGTACGGCCGCACCAGCCGCCCGGCTCGGTCGTCCAGATAAGGGTCTTCCCGCTCCGGATCCCGCACCGGTCACTGTCCCGCGTGCTGCCGCGCCGGCGTCATCAGCGCCGGTCGCACGCTCTTGACCAGCATGGCCATCTCGTAGCCGAGCACCGCGGCGTCCGCGTCCCGGCCCGCCAGCACGGCCAGGCAGGCGCCCTGCCCGGCGGTCGAGACAAACAGCAGCGTGGCGTCCAGTTCCACCACCACCTGCCGCACATCGCCGCCGTCGCCGAACCGGGCTCCGGCGCTCCGGGCCAGCGAGTACAGGCCGGAGGCCAGCGCGGCCAGGTGGTCCGCGGCGTCGATGTCCAGTCCGTGGGCGGCCTTCACCAGCCCGTCGCTGGACAGCAGGAGCGCGCTGCGGGTGTGCGGGACCCGTTGCACAAGGCCGGACAGCAGCCAGGAAAGGTCCGTGGTCTGGCCGAGGGGCGCTTCACTCACCATGGTCGCCTAAGTCTCCTCAAGGGCTGAGTCTGAGGGTGCGCGGCTACGCGGCTGGCGATGTAGCCGGGGGTTCGGGGCGGGCCGCGGCCGTGACGGTGGCGGCGGCCCGCCTCTGGTGCACGCTCGGGGCTAGCGGTCTGGGCTGGGGTTCTGCATAGCGGGTCGTTACCGTTCTTCCGAATCGTTGGCGAGGTTGGCGCCGCGCCGGAAGGCGGCCATCAGACCGGGATCGTGACCGAATTCCCGGTCGTCCTGGGCGGGGGAACGGGACTGCGGTTCGTCCCGCAACTGCGGTGCCAGGTGCTCCTGACGGCGGCGGCGCGGGAGTTCGGGGCGGCGGTCGGCCCCCTGGTCGCCGAGCGGGGGGATCACGCCGAGCGGCATGGTGGCCGGGCCCTGTGCCGCCGGATGTCCGCGTTCCTGGGCCCGCTCCTGGGTCCGGCCGAGTTCCCCGGGCCGGGGCTCGGGCCGGGGGTCCGGCTGGGCCTTGGGCTGCGGCTGGGGCGGGGGCCGGTGGGCTTCCGGCCGGGCGTGGCCGTGCTGCCCGGCGGTGCCGCGGCCGACCCGGCCGACCGGGTCCACCGGGGCGGGCGGCCCGGCCGCCGCGGGGCCGGCCAGATCCGGCCGGCTGTGCTCGGCCGGCTCTATCGCCTCCCGCCGCGGCTGCGGCAGCGGGTGCCCGGACGCGGCCGGGGCGGGAGCGGCGGCCGGGGCGGGAGCCGGGGCCGGGGCGGCGGTCACCGCGCCGGCCGGCTGCCGGCCCCCGGAGCGCTCGCCGGCGGACTCGCCCAGCAGTTCCCGCGGCACCACCAGCACCGCCTGGGTGCCGCCGTAGATGTTGCTCTGGAGCTGCACCACGATGTTGTGGCGCTGGGCGAGGGAGGCCACCACGAACAGGCCGATGCGGCCGTCCCGGAGCAGCTCGCCCACCTCGATCCGCTCGGCGCCGGAGAGCAGCGCGTTCATCCGCTTCTGCTCGGCGGCGCTCATGCCCAGCCCGCGGTCCTCCACCTCGACCGCCAGACCGGCGGTGACGTACTGGGCGCGCATCAGCACCTGGGTCTGCGGCGCGGAGTAGGCGGTGGCGTTCTCCACCAGCTCGGCGAGCAGATGGATGACGTCGGCCACGGCGTGGCCGCGCAGCGTGCCCTCGACCGGCGGCACCAGCTTGACCCTGGAGTACTGCTCCACCTCGGCGATGGCGGAGCGCAGCACCTCGGTCATGCCGACCGGGCGGGTCCACTGCCGGCGGGCCACCGCGCCGCCCAGCACGGCCAGGTTCTCGGCGTGCCGGCGGATCCGGGTGGCCAGGTGGTCGACATTGAACAGGCCCTTGAGCAGGTCCGGGTCCTCGACCTCGTTCTCCAGCTCGTCCAGATACTCGATGGCCCGGTGCACCAGCGACTGGAGGCGGCGGGCGAGGTTGACGAAGACCTCGACCTTCTCGTCGCTGCCGCTGACGCTGCCGCGCACCAGATGCGCGGCCTCGGCCACCGCCGCCTGGGCCGCGTACTGGGCGCAGGCGATCTCCCGGGCCAGCTGCTCCATGGCGTCGCCGTCCGGGTCGGGCGGCGGCGGGGCGTGCTCCGGCGGGCGGATGCGCTCGCCCCGCTCCACCCGCCGGAGCAGGGAGTGCAGTTCCCCGCGGCCCCGGGCGGCCTGGCGGCGCAGCGCGGCGTAGCGGGCGGCCTGGGCCCGGCTCTCGCCGGTGGCGCCGTAGGCGGCACCGGCCACGATCAGGCAGACCAGCAGCAGAGCACCGCCGAGCACGGTCCACAGCGCCGGGGAGTAGTTGCCCGGTCCGTCGTGCACCCGCAGCAGATAGGTGACGACCGCGGTGCAGACCGCGGAGACCAGAAGCGACGGGACCACCGCCAGGCGGAGCACGCGCCGCCGCGCTTCGCCTTCGCCCTCGGCGAGACGGGCCGAGGCCCGGCCGTGGTGGCGTTCGGCGGAACGCGGGGCGGAGCCGGTGGGAGCGGGCCGTGAACCACCGGGAGCGGGGCGTCCGCTTCCGGCGCTCGCCGCGTAACTCTGCGGTTCGGGCATCGGCGTCCTCGGAGTGTGTCGTCAGCTCACGCGGTTCAACTGTGGGTCGGCAGCGGGCGATCGGCGAACAGGTGGTATCCGCCCGGAAGTTGGGCGGGCACCGGGCGCGCCGGTACGGGCGGCGGGGTGAAGGTACTGCGTGCCCGGCCACGCTAGCCGCCAACATCGCGCGGGATGGCGTGAGTTCCGGGATTCGCCACCCCTCGCCAGCTCCCGACGAGTGAAAAGTTCGGTTGTTCGTTTGATCGTTCCGGGGGATCATAACGCCCCCCGGAACCAACCGGGTTCGCCGTTCCGGACCGCAAGACGGGCCATGAAACGACTTTCCCGGGCAATTCCCGAGGGACGGACCAGGAACGTCCGCGAACGCACGCTACCCTTCCGCACGCCCGTACCGGAGCTTTTCCGGAGCTTCCCATAGCGCCCTCACCGGCGCCACACCGCACACCGCTCCCGCCCACAACTGGCGCACGCGGCAGGCACAGCGGTGACCCAGGACACACACACCGTCACCGGCCCGGACCGTCCAGGCCGGACACCCGCACGGTGACATTCAGCCGGCCGGCCAGGCCCAGCGCGGCCGGGGCGGTCCCCGGCCGGGTGCGCGGCACGCCGTGGTAGGCCAGCCGGGACGGACCGCCGAACACGAAGGCGTCCCCGCTGCGCAGCTCCACATCCGTCCACGGGCGGGAGCGGCCGGCGGTATTGCCGAACCGGAAGACACAGGCGTCCCCCAGGCTGAAGGAAACCACCGGGGCGGCGGAGCGCTCGTCGCCGTCCCGGTGCATCCCCATCCGCGCCCCCGGCGGATAGAAGTTCACCAGCCCGATGTCATAGGCGTATTTCCCGGCTTCCCCGGCCGCCCCGGCCTCCCCGGCTTCCCCGGCTTCCCCGGCTTCCTCCGCGGCGTACCCGGCCGCTGCCGCGGTCCGACGGGCCCACTCCCCCAGCCAGGCCGGAAACGGCTTCACCGGCGCCCCGTCGCCGTCCACCACGGTCCGCGCATAGCCGTAGGGATACCAGTGCAGGCCCACACAGACCTGCCGCACGGACATCACGCCGCCCGGGGTGCGCACGGTGCGCAGTCCGGCCGGCGGGCGGGACCACACGCGGCAGGCGGCCAGCAGTTCCCGCTGCCGCCCCGGGCCGAGCCGGCCGGGCAGATGCACCGCGCCGGGTGCCACCGTCACCGGCTCCCGGACATCTTCGATCGGAAACAGTTCACCTTCCGGACCCTGCACGCCCTCCATGCGGTCATCATCACACCCTCATCCGTGCATGTCTTGGCGTAGGGTGGCCCTCCCGCCCGTCGGCGCGGACGCCGGCGGCAGTGTCGTCCGGAGGTCCAGTGACGCAGCAGCAGTCCGCCGAGCCGCTTCTCACCAATGTCCGCAATTTCCGCGATCTGGGCGGCCTGCCGACCACCGACGGCCACCGGATCCGCACCGGGCGGCTTTTCCGCAGCGGTCACCTCGCCCATGCCACCGAGGAGGACCAGCGGTTTCTGTCGGAGCTGCGACTGCACACCATCTTCGATTTCCGCAATTCCGCGGACCGGGCGGTGGACGGCCTCGACGTGGAACTGCCCGGTGTGCGGAACGTGAATCTGCCGCTCAGCGATCCGGCGGACGGCGCCGAGTTCTGGCGCATGGTGCGGCACGGCGATCTGTCCCAGTTGCGGGAATCCCTGGGCGACGGCCGGGCCGCGGCCCGGATGACGGCCTCCTACCGGATGCTGATCAGCGCCCGTACCGCCGAGTACGGGCAGGTGCTGCGCACCCTGGCGGACGGCGCCATGCCGGCGCTGCTGCACTGCGCCGCCGGCAAGGACCGGGCCGGCCTGACCGTGGCCGTGGTGCTGCTGGCGGTGGGGGTGGAGCGGGACGCCATCGTCACCGACTATCTGCTCTCGGGCGATGCCCAGCGCCGCTACCGGTTCCGGCGGGCCGCCTCGGAGCGGACCGAGGACGCCGCCGCCACGGCGGAGATCACCGAGCTGCTGGCGCCGCTGTTCGATGCCCGGGCGGAGTACCTCCAGGCCGCCTTCGACGAGATCGAGCAGGAGTGGAGCGGCACCGAGAACTATCTCTCCCGCGGCCTGGGCCTGACCGCCCCGGACCGCGAGCGGCTGCGCGCCTCGCTGCTCGGCGCCTCCGCCTGACCGTCCGCCCGACCGTCCACGCCCACCCTCTCCGGGCCGCACCGCGCGGGCGGCCGGCGGCCCGGCGCCTCCAGGAGCCGTGACCCAGCATGTCCGCCGTGCCCGACGCGCCGTGGTGGCGCAGTGCCGTCATCTACCAGATCTACATACGCAGCTTCGCGGACGGAAACGGCGACGGTGTCGGGGACATCGCCGGTATCCGGCAGCGGCTGCCGTATCTGCGCGGGCTGGGCGCGGACGCGCTGTGGATCACCCCCTGGTACCCCTCCCCCATGGCCGACCACGGCTACGACGTGGCCGACTACCGGGACATCGACCCGGTGTACGGCACGCTCCGGGAGGCGGAGGAGCTGATCGAGGAGGCGCACCGGCTGGGGCTGCGCATCATCCCGGACATCGTGCCCAACCACACCTCCGACCGCCACGAGTGGTTCCGCGCGGCGCTGGCTGCCGGGCCCGGCAGCCGGGAACGCGCCCGCTACCACTTCCGGCCGGGGCGCGGCCCCGGCGGCGCGCTGCCGCCCAACAACTGGGCGTCGGTGTTCGGCGGCCCGGCCTGGACCCGGGTCGCCGAGGCGGACGGCCGCCCCGGCGAGTGGTATCTCCATCTCTTCGCCCCGGGGCAGCCCGACCTCAACTGGGACCATCCCGAGGTGGCCGCCGAGTTCGCCTCGGTGCTGCGGTTCTGGTTCGAGCGCGGCGTGGACGGCTTCCGGGTGGACGTGGCCCACGGCCTGGCCAAGGACGGCCGGCTGCCGGACTTCGCCGAGGACCATCCGGTGGCGCCCCGGGCCCACCCCGGCCATCCGCACTGGGACCGGGACGAGGTGCAGCGCGTGTACCGGGAATGGCGGAAGCTGGCCGAGGAGTTCCCGGGCGATCGCATGTTCGTCGCCGAGGCGTCGCTGCGCTCCCCGGCCCGGCTGGCCCGCTATGTGGCCCCCGGCGGGCTGCACACCGCCTTCAACTTCGACTTCATGCTGAGCCGGTGGGAGCCGCGGCGGCTGCGGGAGGTCGTCTCCGGCACCCTGGCGGAGCTGTCCGCGGTGGGGGCACCGGCCACCTGGGTGCTGTCCAACCACGATGTGCTGCGGGCGGCCAGCAGACTGGGCCGCCCGCAGACCCGGGACTGGGTGCTGACCCGCTCCCCGACCGACGCCCCGCTCGACCTGGAGCTGGGCCTGCGGCGGGCCCGGGCCGCCGCGCTGCTGATGCTGGCGCTGCCCGGCGGGGCCTACCTCTACCAGGGCGAGGAGCTCGGCCTGGCGGAGGTGGAGGACCTGCCCGAGGAGGTCCTCCAGGACCCGGTGTGGGAACGCTCCGGGCGGACCGTGCGGGGACGCGACGGCTGCCGGGTGCCGATGCCCTGGTCCGGGCAGGAGCCGCCGTTCGGCTTCTCCCCGCCGGGCGCCTGCGCACCGCCGTGGCTGCCGCAGCCCCCGGCCTGGAAGGACCTGACCGTGGCCGCGCAGAGCGGGGACCCGGCGTCCATGCTGGAGCTGTACCGGCGGGCGCTGCGGCTGCGCCGCGCCCATCCGGCGCTGGGCGAGGGCGACGGCCCGGCGCTGGAATGGCTGCCGTCCGCGCCGGAGGTGCTGGCCTTCGCACGCCGGCCCGGCTTCCGCTGCGCGGTGAACCTCTCCGGCCGGCCGCAGCCGCTGCCACCGCACCGCGAGGTGCTGCTGGCCAGCGGCCCGCTGGACGGCGGCGGTCTGCCGCCGGACACCGCCGCCTGGCTCACCGCCCCGTGAGACCCGCGTCCCCGGCGGCCCGCCCAGGCCGGCGGCCGGGGCCGGCCCTCCGCCTTGCCGGGGGCACCTCCAGGGCCCGCGGGGCTTCGGGGCGCACCGCACCGGACGCCGCGGGCCCGACCGGCGCCGGGTGCCGGACCGGGCCTAGTGGCGGCGGGTGATGATGAAGTCGGCGAGGGCGGTGAAGCGGCGGCGGACCGCGGGCGGGATGTCCAGGCCGTCCAGGGCGTGCACCGCGGCGTCGCGCCGCCGGCGGGCCTCGTCGGCGGTCCACCGCCGCCCCCCGGCCTCCTCGATCAGCGCCGCGCGGGTGGCGAACTCGGCCTCGTCGAAGTCCTGGAACTCCTCGGCCGGCTTCTTGGCGTCGGCGGTGAGCAGCGCGGCCAGCCGCTCCGCGGCCGGGTTCTCCGCCGCCAGGGCGGCGACCACCGGCAGCGACTTCTTGCGGCGACGCAGATCGCTCCAGGTCTGCTTGCCGGTGCTGGCCGGGTCGCCCCAGACGCCCAGCAGGTCGTCCACGGCCTGGAAGGCCAGGCCCAGATGGTGCCCGTAGGACTCCAGGCCGTCGGCGGTGCGGTCGTCGGCGCCGCCCAGCACCGCGCCGATGGAGGCCGAGCAGGCCAGCAGGGCGCCGGTCTTGTTGCCCTCCATCTCCAGGCACTCGGCGACGGTGACCCGCTCCCGGCTCTCGAAGGTGATGTCCTGGGCCTGGCCGTCGATCAGCGCCCGGCTGGCGTTGGCCAGCCGGCGGGCGGCCCTGGCCATGGCGCTGCCGGGCGCGGAGCCGTCCAGCACGGTGTCCAGGGCCAGCGCGAACAGGGCGTCGCCGACCAGGATCGCCTGGGCGGGGCCGTGCACCTTCCAGACCGTGTCCCGGTGGCGGCGCTGCTCGTCGCCGTCCATCAGGTCGTCGTGCAGCAGCGAGAAGTTGTGCACCAGCTCCACGGCCACCGCGCCGGGCACCCCGGCCTCCGCCGGGGCTCCGGCGGCCTCGGCGGAGAGGATGGCCAGCGCCGGGCGGACCGCCTTGCCGCCGTCGCCGTCGGCCGGGCGGCCGGTGGCGTCGATCCAGCCGAAGTGGTAGGCGGCGACGGTGTTCATGGGCGCGGCCAGCTTGCCGACGGCGGTGCGCAGGGCGGGCGTGGTGAGCGCCCGGCCGCGCTCCAGCAGCGCCAGTACCTCAGCGGTGGTGTCGGTCGCGGTCACGGGTGCTCCTCATGGGGTACGGGCGGCGCGCCGGCCGCCGGGTCCTGCGCGGCGTCGCCGCCGTGGGCCGGGAGGTGCTCACCGGGCAGCCGCACCGGCCCGCCCGGGGTCTCCGCCGCCCGGCCGCCGGAGACCGCCCCGGCCGCGGCCAGGCCGCTGCGGACCGCGCTCTCCATGGTCGCGGGCCACCCGGTGGCGGTCCACGCGCCGGCCAGGCACAGGCCCGGGGCCCGGGTGCGGGGCCCGGGCCGCAGCCGGTTCACCCCGGGCTGCGGGGCGAAGGTCGCGGTGCGTTCCCGGGTGACGAAGAAGTCCCGCACCACGGCCTTCCCGGCGGGCGGCAGCAGCCGCTCCAGCTCCGGCAGATAGCGGGCGCGCAGCTCGGCCACGGGCAGGTCGATCTCGTCCCGGGCCGCCGACTGGGAGAGCGCCAGATACTGCCCGCCGCCGGTCAGTCCGGCGGGGCGGGTGCGGTCGAAGACCCACTGCACCGGGGTGCCCAGCGCGGCGAAGAAGGGCCGCCGCAGCACCGGCCGGTCGTAGACCACATGGACATTGAGGATCGGCGCGGTGCCGATCCGCAGCAGCCGGCCGGGGTCGGGCAGCGCCCCGGGCGGCAGCAGCCCGTGGGTCTCCCGCTGCGGCACGGCCAGGATCACGCTGTCCGCGGTCAGCTCGGCCAGCCGGCCGTCTGCGTCGCGCACCGCGGCCCGCCAGCCGGTGCCGCCCTCGCCGGCCGGCCGCACCGCCCTGGCCCGGGTGCGCAGCCGGACCCGGACCCCGGCCCGCTCCAGGGCGGCGCCGGCCCGGGTGTGATGCAGCTCGCCCAGCGGCACGGCGGGCAGCCCGATGTCGGCGGCGGCCGGGTCGGTGAGCAGCCCGGTGCGGAACACCATCACGGCCAGGGCCAGCGAGACGTCCTCGGCGCGGGCGTTCAGGGTGGCCACCCCGACCAGGTCCCACAGCGCCGCCAGACAGCGCCCGTTCTGGCCGTGGCGGCGCAGCCAGTCGCCGAACGACCGGCCGTCCAGGGCCGGGTCGTGCGGGTCCAGCCGGCGCAGCGCGAGGGCGGCCAGGGCGGTCCTGGCCCGTTCCCCGGCGGACAGATGGGGGTAGCCGGCCAGCGCCCCGGCGAGATGCAGCGGGGCGGGCAGGCCGGTGCGGCGCAGGCTGCCGAGCCGGCCGCGGGCGGCGTCCAGCACCGGCACGTCCAGCCGGCGCTGCACGGGGGCCAGCGCGGCGGCGCCGATCCGGTCCAGGAACCAGCGGTAGGCGGTGCAGCAGCGCAGATAGACATGCTGGCCGTTGTCCACGGTGAGCCGGCCGGCGGGTGAGTCGCGGCGGAAGGAGGAGGCCAGCCCGCCGAGCCGGGAGCGGCTCTCCAGCAGGGTGACCCGGTGGCCGCGGTCGGCCAGCGACAGCGCCGCGCTCACCCCGGCCAGCCCGCCGCCGATCACCAGCGCGGACCGCCCGGCGGTCATGCCGGGCCTCCGGGGGCGGCCGGCCGGGCGGTGGCGCGGGCCACCGACCGGGCCTCCCAGCCGCTCAGGCCGCGCACCGCGACCAGGGCCTTCTGGGCGGCGGGGAGCGAGACCCGGCCGCGCAGCACGGCCCGCGGGTCGGCGTCGATCAGGTCCAGCATCCGGTGGTAGATCCCGGCCATGGCGGCCACGCAGGCACCGGAGCGGCGGTCCAGCAGCGGCAGCAGCCGGAAGCCCTCGGCGAACAGCCTGCGGGCGCGGCGCACCTGGAAGCGGACCAGCCCTTCGAAGTCCGAGCCGGGTTGCGGCTCCGGGCGCCCGAAGCCCTCGGTGCAGCCGTATGCGCGCAGTTCCTCGCCGGGCAGGTAGCTGCGTCCGTCGGCGGCGTCCTCGCGCAGGTCGCGCAGGATGTTGGTGAGCTGGAGGGCCAGGCCCAGGGTGTCGGCGTACTCGGCGGCGCGGGCGGAGTCCCGGGCGCCGGGCCGGCTGCCGAAGACCCCCAGCGAGAGGCGGCCGATGGCCCCGGCCACGCAGCGGCAGTAGCCGCGCAGCTCCTCCCAGGTCTCGTAGGCGGTGCCGCGCACATCCATCAGCACCCCGTCGATGAGCTCGTCCAGGCCGGCCATGGGGATGGGGAAGCGGCGGGCGGCATGGCCCAGGGCGACGGCCACCGGGTCGGTGGCGTCCTCACCGATCTCGCCGTGCCGGATGCGGTCCAGCAGGCCCCGCGCCTCCTTCAGCCGCAGCTCCTTGACGTCCGGTTCCAGGGTGCCGTCGCCGATGTCGTCGATCCGCCGGGAGAAGGCGTAGAGCGCGGACATGGCCTGGCGTTTGGCGGCGGGCAGCAGCCGGATGCCGTAGGCGAAGTTGCGGGCCTGGCCGGCGGTGACGGCGTCGCAGTAGCGGTAGGCCGCGGCGAGCGCTGGGGTCAGCCGTGGGCTCTGGGTCACGGGTGGGAGCTCACATTCTCGTCGCGTGGTGCCGCAGGGTGGCGGCGGTGGCGGTCAGCAGGCCGGTCCGGCCGGCCGTGGGGGCCTGGGCCAGCACGTCGAAGCGGGCCTTGTGGATGGCCCGCAGCGCCGCCCGGCCGCCGCCGACGAAACCGGCCAGCAGCAGCCGGAGCCGTCCGTGCACACTGCCCACGAGCGGCGCGCCCTCGTCGAGCAGCCTACGCGCCCGGTCGGCCTGGACGGCGACCAGGGCGCGCACCGAGGCGCCCGCGGTGGGCGCGGCCAGGTCCGCCTCGCCGACCCGGAACCGCTCCATGTCGTCGGCGGGCAGGTAGATCCGGCCGCGGGCCAGGTCCTGGGCGGTGTCCTGGAGATGCTCGATGATCTGGAGGGCGGTGCAGACCGCGTCGGAGCGGCGCACCCGCTCGGGGGTGGTGGTCCCGGTGACGGCCAGCACCAGCCGGCCCACCGGGTTGGCGGACAGCTCGCAGTAGCCGAGCAGCTGGGCGAAGTCCCGGTAGCGGTGGACCCGCTGGTCCTGGCGGTTGGCCTCGATCAGGGCGCGGAACGGCTCGGGGCTCAGCGCGGACCGGCGCACGGCGGGCACCAGCGCGGCCGGCAGCGGGTGGCGGGGGCCCTCCGCGGCGGCGCCGCGGGCCGCGGCGAAGGCCCGGTCCAGATCGGCCTCGGCGGCGTCCAGCAGGGCGAGCCGGTCACCGCGGTCCGGCTCCGGGACGCCGAGCAGCCCGGCGTCGGCGCCGCCGGGCGCCAGGTCGCCGTCGCCGATGTCGTCGATCAGCCGGGCACAGCCGTAGACGGCGATCAGGTCCTGGCGCCAGGCCCGGGGCAGGAATCCCGGGGCGACCGGGAAGTTCTCCCGCGCCGCCTTGGCCAGGGTGGCGCGGACGGCGTCCTGGTCCGCCGGTGGCGCTGCCCCCGCAGCGGTGATGGTCATACCTTCATTTCTACCTTGCCGGGTGACCGGCGCCGGATCCGGACACGCGCGGTACGGCCCCGCCCACCGCGGGAGCGGGGCCGTACCGCGGCCGGGGCCGGGCGCCGGTCAGCGGCCGGTCTCCTCCTCGTACGCCTTGAGCACCAGGTCGGTGGGGCCGTCCATGACCAGTTCGCCGCTCTCCAGCCACAGCACCCGGTCACAGGTCTGCCGGATCGAGCGGTTGTTGTGGCTCACCAGGAACACCGTGCCGGCCTGCTCCCGCAGTTCCCGGATGCGGGCCTCGGAGCGGCGCTGGAACTTCTTGTCGCCGGTGGCCAGCGCCTCGTCGATCATCAGCACATCGTGGTCCTTGGCGGCGGCGATGGAGAACCGCAGCCGGGCGGACATGCCGGAGGAGTAGGTCCGCATCGGCATGTTGATGAAGTCGCCCTTGTCGTTGATCCCGGAGAACTCCACGATCTGCGGATAGCGCCCCTTGATCTGCTCCCGGGTCATGCCCATGGCCAGCCCGCCCAGGACGACGTTGCGCTCCCCGGTCAGGTCGTTCATCAGGGCGGCGTTGACGCCCAGCAGGGACGGCTGGCCATTGGTGTAGACCCGGCCCCGCTCGGGCGGCAGCAGCCCGGCGATGGTGCGCAGCAGGGTGGACTTGCCGGAGCCGTTGGAGCCGATCAGGCCGATGGCCTCGCCCCGGTAGGCGATGAAGCTGACCCCGCGCACCGCGTGCACCTCGGTGACCTTGGGGCGGCGTTCCCGGCGCACCATGCGGCGCAGCGCGGCGGCGGCATTGCCCTTGGGCCCGGCGCCCCAGACCCGGTAGACCACATGCACATCGTCCGCGATCACGGTCGGCACGCGCGGCTCGCCGGCCGGCTCCCGCCCGTCCGCCGGCTCCGTGCCGGTGCCCGGGGAGCCGGCGCGCCCGGCGGTGTCGTTTCGCTCAGCCACGGCCGTACCGCTCCTCCGCCTTCCAGAAGTACACGAAGCCGCCGACCCCTATCACCAGGGCCCAGCCGACCGCGAGCAGCCAGAACCAGCCCGGCAGGCTCTGGTGGGCGGGTCCGCTGATCAGCGACTGGCGCATCACCTCCATGTAGACGGAGGCGGGGTTGCTCATCAACAGGTTCGCCAGCCACTCCGGGCCGTTCGCCCGTTCGATGACCATGTAGTGGAGCGGGAACATCACCCCGGAGGCGTACATCCAGGTGCGCAGCACAAAGGGCATGAGCTGGGCGAGGTCCGGGGTGGCGCTGCCCCAGCGGGCGAAGATCAGGGCCAGGCCGGCGTTGAAGAGGAACTGGAGGGCCAGCGCCGGGACGATCAGCAGCCAGCTCCAGGTCGGGTAGTGCCCGAAGCCCACCAGCACGGCGGCGATCACGATCATCGAGTAGAGCAACTGCTGGAGCTGCTGGAGCGAGAAGGCGACGGGCAGCGAGGCCCGGGGGAAGTGCAGGGCCCGGACCAGGCCGATGTTGCCCGAGATCGACTTCACCCCGGCGAGCACCGAGGACTGGGTGAAGGTGAACACGAAGACGCCGATGACCAGGAAGGGGATGTACTCCGGCATCTCCATGTTGCCCCGGCCGCCGAGCAGCAGGCCGAAGATCAGGAAGTAGACGAAGGCGTTCAGCAGGGGGGTGAACACCTGCCAGAGCTGGCCCAGCTTCGCCTGGCTGTACTGCGCGGTCAGCTTGGCCTGGGAGAACGCCAGGATGAAATGCCTGCGCCCCCAGAGCTGCCGGAGATAGTCGGGAAGCGACGGCCGGGCACCGCTGACCGTCAGGCCGTGGCGGGCCGCCAGCTCCGCGGCGCTGAGATCTCGGTCGGGCGCGGGGCCCGGGGAACCGGCGGTCGTCCGCTGGTGCGTTGTCTCGCTCACCTTGAAACTTTCGTCCTCTTCGGCCACGTCACAGGGCACAGCTGCCGCGCCGGCACGAGCGGGCCCCCCACCGGGTGCCCGGTCACGTTCCGGCCACAGGATGGTGTCAGACCCGAGCCTGTCAGACCACCGGGGGGCGTCCCAGACGGGTCAGTCGCCACACGGTACGCCAGCTCATCGGGTGCCGGGGACCGCACGGAGTGCGCCAGCCCTCCGCGAAACCGCCCAGCCAGGCCCTCAGCGCGGGCCCGGACGGCCGCCGGGCCAGCGTGATGGCCAGCCACACCAGAAGATAGACCGGGATCAGCGGCAGCGGCAGATTCCGGCGGGAAAGCCAGACCCGGTTCCTGGCCAGCATCCGGTGGTAGAGCGCGTGCCGGGCGGCGGGCGAGGTCGTCGGATGGTGCAGCACCAGATCGCCCCGGTAGTCGATGGACCAGCCGGCGTCCAGCGCCCGCCAGGCCAGGTCGGTCTCCTCATGGGCGTAGAAGAAGCGGTCCGGCAACGGGCCGACCTGCTGGAACACCTGGCTGCGGACGGCGTTGGCGCCGCCCAGGAAGGTGGTCACCCGGGAGGAGCGCGCCGGGTCCGAGGCGCGCAGCCGCGGCACATGGCGCCGGGCGGTGGTCCCGGTCTCGGGATCGGTGATGCGGAAGCTGATGATGCCGAGCCGCGGATCGGCCTCGAACGCCTGCCGCACCCGCTGCACGGTCTCCCGGTCGGGCAGATGGCCGTCGTCGTCCAGGAACAGCAGCACGTCCACCTCGCCGCCGCCCGGCCCGAACGCCTCGATGCCGACGTTCCGGCCGCCGGGGATGCCGAGATTCTCGGGCAGTTCCACGGTGCGCACCCAGGACGGCAGACCGGGGAGTTCGGTGCCGTTGCCGACCACCACGACCTGGACCGGGTCCCCCTCCTGGGCCGCCACGGACTGAAGCAGCCGGCCGAGTTCGGCCGGACGGTCCCCCATGGTGATGATCACCGCGCCGACGCTGAGCTGTGCCGCGGCCACCGTGCTCACCTCAGCCTGCTGGACGCCAGGATGGACACCAGATGCAGCGCCGTCTGCACGACCGCGATCGCCGCCAGCACCGCCACCCCGAGCCGGGTGAAGAAGAGCGGGGAGGTCCCTCCGGCGAGCCGGTCCAAGGCGGCCACGGCGAGGATGAGCAGGGACGCCTCCACGCCGCCGACCAGCCGGTGGAACTTCAGCGCGGCGGCGGCCCGGCGGGCCAGCGCCAGCCCGGAGGAACGCGGCGTGGCGGACTCCTCCCCGGCCGCCGCCAGGCCGCCGCGCAGCCGGGCCACGTCCACCAGGTCGGTCTCCGCCTTGATCAGGACGGCGCCCAGCGCGGCCACCGTGCCCAGAAAGGCCCACAGCCACTGCGGACCGCCCCCGTCGGAGCCGAAGACATCGGCGGCGCGCAGGCCGAAGCCCGCCAGCAGCGCCGCCTCGGCCAGATAGTGGCCGATCCGGTCCAGGTAGACGCCGGTGACGGAGGTCTCGCCGCGCCAGCGGGCCACCTCCCCGTCCACGCAGTCCAGCAGCAGATAGAGCTGGATCAGCAGGGCGGCGGCCAGCGCGCCGGGCACCCCGGGCAGCAGCAGCACCGCGCCCGCGGCCATTCCGGCCAGCACCATCAGTCCGGTGAGCTGGTTGGGGCTGAGCCGGCCGTTCACCAGATGCCGGGTCCAGCGCAGGGAGATCTCCCGCATGTACAGCCGGCCGGCCCAGTGTTCGCCGCTGCGCCGGTCCTTGATCCCCTGGGGATGGACGACGGGGCGGAGCTCAGCAACCGATGGCTTTGACGGTGTCGACATAGTCTGCGTACGCGTTCCTGATCTGTTCGGTGGTCAGGTTCAGGTGTTCGAGGATGGTGTAGCGGCCGGGCCGGGTCCGGGGGGCGAACTCCACGGCCCGGAGGAACTCCTCCTCGGTGAAACCCATGTCGCCGGGCAGCACCGGCAGCCGGTGGCGGCGCAGCGAGGCCGCGATCAGCGGGGTCTGCGGGGAGCCGCGCAGATGCATGGCGAAGGCCGCGCCGAGGCCGCACTGTTCGCCGTGCGGCGCCCGGCGGCGCGGGTAGAGCAGGTCCAGCGCGTGGTTGATCTCATGGCAGGCCCCGGAGGCCGGCCGGCTGTCGCCGGCGATGGACATGGCGATGCCGGTGAGCACCAGCCCTTCGGCGAGCACCGTCAGGAAGTCGTCGTCCCCGGTGCAGCCGGGGTGGCGCAGCACGGCCTCGCCGGCCTGGCGGGCCATGGCCGCGGCCAGGCCGTCGATGGGCTCGCCGGTGACCCGGTGCGACAGCTCCCAGTCCGCCACCGCCGAGAGATTGGAGATGGTGTCGCCGATGCCGGAGCGGACATAGCGGGACGGGGCCCGGCGGATCACCGCCAGGTCGATCACCACGGCGATCGGGGTGGGCACCCCGTAGGATCCGCGGCCGGCGTCGTTGTCCAGGGTGGCCACCGGCGAGCACAGGCCGTCGTGCGAGAGATTGGTGGCGACCGCCACCATGGGCAGGCCGACCCGCGCGGCTGCGAACTTGGCACAGTCGATGATCCGGCCGCCGCCGAGCCCCACCAGGGCGTCGTAGTGGCCGCGCCGGACCCGGCCGGCCAGCCGTACCGCGTCGTCCAGGGTGCCGCCGCCGACCTGGAACCAGTCGGCGCCGGGGAGTTCGGGCGCGAGCCGCTCGCGCAGCGCACGCCCCGATCCCTCGCTCACGGCCACCGCGAACGTGCCGGTCGGGGCGATGCGCTGATCGGCCAGCAGCGCCGCGAGGCCGTCCAGGGCGCCGCTGCGGATGTCCACCGTGACCGGGGACGGGATCAGACGGGTCAGTACCGGCACGCGATCTCCCGGCCCCGGGCGAGATCCTCGTGGTTGTCGATCTCGACCCACGGCACCTCGCCGATCGGGGCGGTGTCGATGCGGAAGCCCCGGTCCACCAGTTCCTGGTAGCCGTCCTCGTAGTAGAGGCCGGGGTCGCGCTCGAAGGTGGTGCGCAGCGCGTCGGCGAGATCGGCGGCGGCCCCGGGCTCGATCAGCGTGACGCCGATGTACTCACCGCCGGCTTCGGCCGGGTCCATCAGCTTGGTTATCCGGCGTACCCCGGCGGCCGGGTCGCTGACCACCTTCATCTCCTCGTCGGCCAGCTTCTTGACGGTGTCCAGGGCGAGGATGATGCGGCGGTCGCCGCCGCGGGCGGCCAGCAGGGCGCGCTCCACCGAGGCCGGGTGCACGGTGTCGCCGTTGGCCAGGATCACCCCTTCGCCCAGCACCTGGCGGGCGCACCACAGGGAGTAGGCGTTGTTCCACTCCTCGGCCTTGTCGTTCTCAATCAGGGTGAGCTTCACGCCGTGCCGGCGCTCCAGCAGCGACCGGCGCTCCCGCACCGCCTCCTGGCGGTAGCCGACCACCACGGCGGCCTCGGTCAGTCCGATCGCGGCGAAATTGGCGAGGGTGAGATCGAGCACGGTGACGGGCCGGCCGTCCCGCTCCCGGGCGAGGGGCACCAGGGCCTTGGGCAGGGTGTCGGTGTAGGGGCGCAGCCGCCGTCCGGCTCCAGCCGCCAGTACCAGGCCGATCATGCGGGCTCTCCTGACTCGTCGTGTGCAAGGCGCGCCCCGCCCGGCCGGCCGGAGCTCCAGTAACGGATGCTCCCGGTGAGCCAGAGGGCCGCCAGCGCTCCGGCCAGGAGCGCCAGGGTGACGGTGAACGCCGTCGCGGACGCGCAGAGCGCGGCGAGCACGACCACGAGGATGCGGCCCTCGTGTCCGCCGGAGGCCCATCCCAGCCGGGCGGGGGGCGGTGCCGCGTCGTTCCGCGGGCGATACACGGTGTCGTAGTGATGGTAGGCGCAGGCGGCCACCAGCCCGAAACCAGCGGGCAAGGTTCCGTTCATCGCAATGTCGGTCTGCGGGCCGTTTCCGGCGCCGGAGGCCAGGATCAGCACGGTGCCGTACTCGGCGGCCCGGAACATCGGGGGCAGCAGCCAGTCCAGCGGACCGGTCAGCGGGGCGGCCACCGCCCGTCCCGCGCACAGCGCGTAGCCGGCCGCGGCCAGGGCGGTCCACCAGGTGCCGGCGGTGGCCGGGAGCAGCAGCGCGGCGGTCAGCAGGGCCGTGCCGGCCGCGGCCCACAGCGGTGCGGCGTACCGGGCGGCGGGCCGGGGCCACCGCGCCGCCGCCGCCGCGAGCACCCCGCCGTCCGTCAGCGCCGCCAGCCGCCGGGCGGCGGCGGCCGGTGCCGCGGGGCCGCCGGAACCGCGGCCCGGCCAGGAGCGCAGCAGCCGGCCGGCGGTGGTGTACCCGGCGGCGGCCCCGCCGGCGATCAGCAGCACGGTCAGGGTGACGCGCGGGGTGGTGAGCGCGGTGAGCACCGCCAGCAGGGCCCAGCGCTCGCCGATCGGGAGCACCACGATGCGGCGCGCCCAGACCGTCCAGCCCGCCCGGTCCAGGCGGCCGGAGAGCGCCGCGGCCGGGCCGCCGCCGGTGGCCGCGGCGGCGAAGGCGGAGTCCAGCAGATGGCGGCAGGTCTGGAGGATCATGGCGGCCAGCGCCAGCGCCCATACCTGGTCCCCGTCGCCGCCGCGGGCCGCGCCCAGCGCCAGCCCGGCGTAGAAGGCGTACTCCTTGGCCCGGTCGAACACCGCGTCCAGCCAGCCGCCGAGCGGGGAGTAGGCCAGGTCGTAGCGGGCGAGCTGGCCGTCGGCACAGTCCAGTACGAAGGAGCCGAGCAGCAGCAGCGCGGCGGCGGCGTAGCCGGGGCGGGTGCCGGTGGCGGCGCAGCCCGCCGCGGCCAGCGCGACGACCAGCGAGGCGGTGGTGACCTGGTTCGGCGTCAGCCCCCGGCGGGAGCACCAGCGGGCCAGATGGCGGGAGTAGGGGCTGACGAAGAAGGTGGTGAAGAAGCCGTCCCGGGCCTTCACGGCGGAGCGCAGCCGGACCGCCTCGCCGTCCACGGCGGCCACCGCGGCGGTGGCCGCCGCCCGCTCGGGTCCGCCTTCCGGCACCCGCGCCACCAGCGGACCGAGCGGCGGCCGGTGCACGGCCGTGCCGTCCGCCGCGAGCCGGCCGGCGAGCCGGTCCGGCAGCAGCGGGCAGCCCGCGGCCAGCGCCCGTTCCAGCGCCGGACGGCCGGCCGGCTGCACGCCCAGCGCGCCGGGGACCGCGGCGGCCGGGAAGCGCGGATCGGCCAGGGCCAGGCGCAGGCTGTGGGTGTGGCCGACGAAGCGGGGGTCGACCACGGCCACCCGTTCCCCGGCGGGCAGGTCCGCCAGTACGGCGAGCGGGGGTTCACCGTCCGGGCGGCGTACGGTGAAGCCCAGGCGGCGGAGTTCCTCCTCCAGAGGTGAACCCGCGACGGGCTGGCCGGTCAGCATGGCGGTCGACAGCGTCACCCACTCCTCGGCGGTCTGCACGGTGATGGGCCCGGAAGCGCCCGCCCCCGCGCGGCACATCCCGGGCCTGTGGCCGCTGGCCGAGACTAGCGGATGGGTGGCCGTCTCTTCACCGTCCGTTCATCACGGACCGTTCCGCCGGGCCGCCCGGGCGCAGCCGGCCGCCGGGGCGTCCCGCGGGGGCATAGGCTGCCGTCCATGACGTGGCTGATCACGGGCGGCGCGGGATACATCGGCGCGCATGTGGTGCGGGAGATGCTGGCCGCCGGGGAGCGGGTGGTGGTCCTCGACGACCTGTCGGCCGGCATCCCGGACCGGCTGCCGCCCGGGGTGCCGCTGGTGCGCGGCACGGTCGCCGACCGGCCGCTGCTGGACCGGACGCTGGCCGGGCGGCGGGTGGCCGGGGTGGTGCATCTGGCCGCCCGCAAGGAGGTCGCCGAGTCGGTGGCCCGGCCGGAGTTCTACTACCGGGAGAACGTCCATGGCCTGACCGTGCTGCTGGAGGCGGTGGCGGCGGCCGGTGTCCGGCGGTTCGTGCTCTCCTCCTCGGCCGCCGTCTACGGCACGCCGGACACCGACCGGGTCACCGAGGACGCCCCCTGCCGCCCGGTCAATCCGTACGGCGAGACCAAGCTGGCCGCGGAGTGGCTGACCCGGGCGGCCGGCCGGGCGCACGGCATGGCCACGGTGTGTCTGCGCTACTTCAATGTGGCGGGCGCCGCCCGGCCGGAGCTGGCCGACCGGGGCACCTCCAATGTCATCCCGCTGTTCTTCGAACGGCTGGCCAGGGGCGAGCCGCCGCAGATCTGCGGTGACGACTATCCGACCCCCGACGGCACCTGTGTGCGGGACTACGTGCATGTGGCGGATCTGGCGCGGGCGCACCTGGTGGCGGCCCGGTACACCGGGCGGTCCGGCGGCGGCGATCTGACCGTGAACATCGGCACCGGGCGGGGCACCTCGGTGCGGGAGCTGGCGGAGCTGGTGGCGGAGGTCACCGGGTTGCGGGAGCCGGCCGCCGAGGTGACCGGGCGGCGCCCGGGGGACCCGGCCCGGGTGGTGGCCTCGGTCGCCCGGGCGGCCGAGGTGCTGGGCTTCACCGCCCGGCGTGATCTGCGCGACATGGTGGCCTCGGCCTGGGCGGGCCGGCGGCAGGCCGCGGAAGGGGCCGCCGAGGTGTCCGGGCAGGTGGCCGCCCCCTGACCGCCCCCTGACCGCCCGGACGGGCGAAACCGCAGGTCAGGGGAGATGACAACGGTGTTCAGTGCCGCGTTGCCGCGGGGCCGGGGGGCATAGTTCACTGGGCTCACCGACGGACCGCGGGCGAAGGCGAGGCGCTGCACGATGGGAGCCGGGCACCACCACGGCCGCGGCCATGGCCGCGGCCCCGGCAGGGGCCGCGGCGGCACGGCCGCCGCCGCCTACCGCGGCCGGCTGCGGCTCACCCTGGCGATCGCCTGCGCCCTGCTGGTGGCCGAGGTGGTGGGCGCGCTGCTGACCGGTTCGCTGGCCCTGCTGGCGGACGCGGGCCATGTGGCCACCGATGTGATCGGTATCGGCATGGCGCTGCTGGCGATCTCCGCCGCCCAGCGGCCGGCCGGCGGGCGGCGCACCTTCGGTCTGGCCCGGATGGAGATCCTGGCGGCGCTGCTGAACTGCCTGCTGCTGTTCGGGGTGGGCGGCTACATCCTGTTCGAGGCGGTGCAGCGGCTGCGTGATCCGGCCGAGGTGCCGGGCGGGCTCACCGTGCTGTTCGGGGTGCTGGGGCTGCTGCTCAACATGGTCTCGCTGGCCCTGCTGATGCGCGGCCAGCGGGAGTCGCTCAATGTGCGGGGCGCGTTCCTGGAGGTGCTGGCGGACGCGCTGGGCTCGCTGGCGGTGGTGATCGCCGCGCTGGTGATCCTGGCCACCGGCTGGCAGCGGGCGGACACCGTGGCCTCGCTGGTGATCGCGCTGCTGATCGTGCCGCGCACGGTGCGGCTGGCACGGGAGGCGCTGGAGGTGCTGCTGGAGGCGGCGCCCAGGGACGTGGATCTGGACCAGGTGCGGGCGCACATCCTGGCCCTGCCGGGGGTGACGGATCTGCACGATCTGCATGTGTGGACGATCACCTCCGGCATGCCGGTGCTCTCCGCGCATGTGGTGGTGGGCCGGGAGACGCTGGACGCGGTGGGGCACGAGCAGATGCTGCACGACCTCCAGGAGTGTCTGGGCGGCCATTTCGACGTGGAGCACTGCACCTTCCAGCTCGAACCGCACGGCCATGCCGACCACGAGCCGGGGCTGTGTCACTGAGGCCGGGCGCCGGCGGGAGTTCCGCACTGGTGTCCGCCTGCGGCAGTCCGGTCACCGGGCCGGGCCGGGAGCGGGCAGACTGTGATCGTCAGGGCGCGCAAGCCGAGCGAGTCGCGAGCGAAAGTCGAGATTGAGCCTCATGCCCCACACCTCCCCCAGCACTCCCGTTCCCGGTCCCTCCGGCCCGGCAGGCCCGATCCTGCTGGAACTGGTGGACGAGGCCGGCCGCACCACGGGAACGGCCGAGAAGCTCTCGGCCCACCGGGAACCGGGGCGGCTGCACCGGGCCTTCTCGGTCTTCCTGTTCGACGAGGCGGGCCGGCTGCTGCTGCAGCGGCGGGCACCGGGCAAGTACCACTCGCCGGGGGTCTGGTCCAACACCTGCTGCGGCCACCCCTATCCGGGCGAGCAGCCGTTTCTGGCGGCCACCAGGCGCACCGCGGAGGAGCTGGGTGTCGCGCCGCGGCTGCTGCGGGAGGCGGGCACGGTGACCTACCGGCATCCCGATCCGGCCTCCGGCCTGGTGGAGTGGGAGTTCAACCACCTGTTCGCCGGGGTGGTGGCCGGGGCGCCGGAGCCGGACCCGGCGGAGGTGGCGGAGACCGCGCTGGTGACTCCGCGGGAGCTGGACCTGCGCCGGGCGCGGGAGCCGTTCTCGGCCTGGTTCATGACCGTGCTGGACGCGGCGCGGCCGGCGATCCGTGAGCTGACGGGCGGCGCGGCCGGCTGGTGAGCGGCCGGCGCCGGGGCGGGCCGGGCGGGGTCACCGGTCCATCGGCACGGCGGCCCAGATGATCTTGCCGCCGGCCGCGGTGGGTTCCACCCCGCAGGCGCCGCCGGCCTCCAGCGCGATGCATTTGACCAGCAGCAGTCCCCGTCCGCCGGTCTGCTCGCCGTCGGCCTCCAGGGCGGCCGGCCGGTAGGGGTGGTTGTCCTCGACGGAGACCCGGATCCAGCCCTGGCCGAGCGCGACCTCCACGCCGAGCTCCGGGGTGAGCAGCGCGGCGTGCTTGACGCCGTTGGAGACCAGCTCGGAGAGGATCACCATCAGCCCGTGCATCAGGTCCTCGGACAGCGGTGCCCCCTGGCGCCGGATCAGGTCGCGCACGGCGTGCCTGAGCTGCGGGACGCAGGCGGTCACCGGGGCGGCGGTGAAGCGCCAGGCACCGGCGCGGGGGGTGCCGGGGACGGCGGGCTGCTGCGGGAGTGCCCCTGATCGACTGTCCATGATGCGAGGCACCGACCCCTCTTCTGCGTCCGGATCCCTGTCCCGCGCCCGGGTGCGGACGGCCGACGCGGTCTCAGTCCGAGTGTTGGCATGTGCCAGCGCACCATGACGCACTGAACGCAAGTGGTCGTATTTTGCCGTTCTCTGCCTTCTCTTGACTCATTCGTGACGAAAGCCAAGCGGTTACGACCGTTCAACCGGAGGCGGCGCCCCCGTTTCCCCGCTCAGGTGTTCCCGCCGTCCCCCGCCCTCCCGGCCGGCCCGGACTCCCCCGGGGCGACCATCCGCACGAGCTGGCGACCGCCCATGCCGGTGGCGATCAGGCCCAGCCCGTCGAAGAGCAGCGCCAGCGAGAAGAAGGTGCCCAGCACATAGCGGGTGCTCTCCGGCCATTCGGCCAGCACCAGGATGCCCAGCAGAATGCCGAAGGCGCCCTGCACCAGGCTCCAGATCATCTCGCTGCCGCGCACCACCAGTCCGCCGAACAGCCGGAACACCCCGCCGGAAAGGAACAGCAGTCCGGCGAAGAGGGTGAGGCCGGCGGCGCTGACGTCCGGATGCAGGATCAGGATCAGACCGGCCGCGATGTTCAGGGCACCGACGATCAGCCCCAGCCACACATAGCGGGAATGCCGCGAGGCCAGCGCGTGCGCCAGGGCCACCACACCGCCGAACAGCAGCAGCCAGCCGAAGAGCAGCACCGAGGTGAGGGTGGCCACGCCCACATAGACCAGGCCGACCAGCCCGGCCAGCACCAGCAGGGAGCCCAGCACGACCAGCCAGGACAGGCCGCGGCTGACCCGGTCGGCGGCGGACCTCCCGGGCGCCGCCGGGCCGCCGGAGGAGCCGGGACGGCCGGGGGTGTTCGGGGTGTTCGGGGTGTCGGGACTGCTGCGGCTCATGCGGGCACCACCTGCTCCGGTCCGTCGGTCCGGCCGGCCGCCTGACGGCGGGGCCGCCGCCCATTTTGCCCCGGTTGCATGTGGTTCGCCGGTCCGGCTGCGCCATCCGGCCGAGGACCGCCCGAGCCCGGCCCGTACCATCGCGGGCATGGACGCGGGCCTGCACTGCGCGATCCGGGACGGAATCGCCACCCTCACCCTGCGCAATCCGGCGAAGCGCAACGCCATGACACCGGCCATGTGGCGGGAGTTCCCCGAACTGCTGGCCGGGCTGCGCGCCGACCCGGCGGTCCGGGCGCTGGTGCTGACCGGCCACGGCGGGACCTTCAGCGCGGGCGCGGACATCGGCAGCCTGCGGGACGCCGAGGCCCCGCGGGATCTGGCCACCCGCGCCGAGGAGGCGCTGGCGGCGTTTCCCCGGCCGACCCTGGCGGCGGTGCGCGGCGCCTGTGTGGGCGGCGGCTGCCAGCTTGCCGTCGCCTGCGACCTGCGGTTCGCGGAGCGCGGCGCGGTCTTCGGGGTGACCCCGGCCAGGCTGGGCCTCGTCTACCCGCCGGGTGCCACCCGGCGGCTGGTCCGGCTGGTGGGGCCGTCGGCCGCCAAGTATCTGCTGTTCTCCGCCGAACTGATCGGCACGGAACGCGCGCTGCGCACCGGACTGGTGGACGAGGTGCTGCCGACCGGCGGACTGGACGGCCGGGTGGCGGAGTTCACCGCCGTGCTGCGCTCCCGCTCGGCCCTGACCCAGCAGGCGGCCAAGGAGTTCGCGGACGCCGCCGGGGAGGACCCCGGGGAGGACGCCGGAGAGGACGCCGGGGAGCGGCCCGCAGCCGCCCGGCTGGCCTGGTGGCGGGGACAGGAGGAGGCGGCCGGCGAGGCCGGCGAGGGCATCACCGCCTTCCTGGAGCGCCGCGCCCCGCGCTTTCCCTGGTCCCCCTCGGCCGGGCCGGCCGCCTGACCGGGCGGGATGTGCGTTGGCCCACTGTGCGGCCGGCGGGGATACCCCGGATGTTCTACCCATGGGTAACGTGTCGGCCATGACCTCACTTGCCCCGCGGGCGGGGCGGTACTGCCATGCCGCTCTCAACCCGCTGCACTCGCAGCTGTACTTCGCGCCCGAACTGCCCGCGGAGCTGCGCCCGTACGGGCTCGCCGCATGGCAGGCGGCGTATTTCGCCGCCCGTGCCGCACCGCTGGGCGCCGTCGGCGCCGGCACGGTCGCCGCGACCTTCTACAACTTCAGCCCGGGGCTGGTCGCCCGTCATCTGCCGGCGGTGTGGCAGGCGGCCACGCCGCAGCAGGTGACCGAGGCCCGGCTGCGGGCCGCCGACGCGCTGCTGCGCCGCCAGTTCGGCCAGGATTTCGCACACGCCCCGGAGACCGCCGAGGCCGCCGCGCTGGCGGAGCGCGCCGCCGAGGCGTGCGCCGGGCACGGCCGCCCGCTGTGCGCGGCCAATGCCGGGCTGCCGCGGCCCGAGGCACCGCATCTGCGGCTGTGGCATGCCGCGACCGTGCTGCGCGAGCACCGCGGCGACGGCCATCTCGCGGTACTGCTGCGGGAGGGCCTGGACCCGCTGGAGGCACTGGTCAGCCATGGCGCCAGCGGCCACGGCATGACCCGGGAGCAGGCCCTGCGCACCCGCGGCTGGACGGCCGGGGAATGGGCGGCGGCCGAGTCCCGGCTGCGCGCCCGCGGGCTGCTGGACGCCGGCGGCCGGCTCACCGAGGACGGTCTGGCGCTGCGCAAGGAGATCGAGAACGAGACCGACCGGCTGGACCGCGCACCGTACGAGCATCTCGGCCCGGCCGGGGTGCGGCGGCTGACGGAGCTGGCCGGCGGCTGGGCACGGACCGTGGTCGCCTCCGGCGTCTTTCCCGCGGGCCTGGTGGCCGGCCGCTGACCCGCCCGCCCGGCGGCCCCGGTTATCGTTCCGGCATGGCGCTGCTGCGGACGGAGACCGGGGAGTTCGGCTACGACGAGGCGGGCGACGGCGAGCCCGCGGTGGTGCTGGTGCACGCCGGGATCGCGGACCGCCGGATGTGGGAGCACCAGTTCCGGGCGTTGTCCGGCCGGCACCGGGTGATCCGCTACGACTGGCGGGGCTACGGCGAATCCGCCCGGCCCGCCGGACCGTTCGCCCACCATGAGGACCTGCTGGCGGTGCTGGACGGGCTGAAGGTGTCCCGGGCGGTGCTGGCCGGCAGTTCGATGGGCGGCAGCTACGCCCTGGAGGCGGCGCTGGCCGAGCCCGGCCGGGTGGCCGGGCTGGCCCTGCTCTGCTCCGGGCTCTCCGGCCGCCCCTGGCCCGAGCGGATGCTGGCGGAGGCGGCCCGGCGGGTGCACGCCACGGTCCCCGCGGAGCGCCGGGAGCGCTACCGCTCCGGCGCCACCACCCCGTATCTGGCCGAGGACGCCACCGCCATGGCCGAGGCCCATGTGGCCTGGATGGTGGCCGGGCCGGACCGGGGCCCGGAGGCGCTGGCGCCCGGGGTCCGGGAGCTGTGCGTGACCATGCTGCGCGACCACTGGCTGCGGCAGTGGGGCGGCGGGCATCCGCCGGTGACGGAGCGGCTGCCCGAGCCGCTGCCCGGGGACCGGCTGGGCGAGATCACCGTGCCCACCCTGGTGATCAACGGCCTGTCCGATGTGCCGGAGATCCAGGAGGTCTCGGATCTGCTGGCCGCCGGCATTCCCGGGGCCCGCCGGATCGACCTGCCGGACACCGGCCATCTGCCCGCCCTGGAGCGGCCGGAGGAGGTCACCGCGGCGCTGCGCGGTCTGCTGGCCGGCCCGGACCGCCCCGGCCCCCGCCGATGACCGGCGGCCCGGGGGCCGTGCCGTCCTCGCCGGTCTCCCGGTTCCGCGCCGCCGCCGTCCCGTCGCCGCCCGGGTGCCCGCCGCTCACGGCGGACCGGTCTCCAGCAGGCCGCCGGCCGCCCCCTCGCCCCCGGCTTCGTCCGCCGCGGGGAGGCGCAGCCACCGGGTGAGCGAGATCTCCCGCAGGAACGGCAGGTCGTGGCTGACCACCAGCAGCGCTCCCGCATAGGACTCCAGCGCGGTGACCAGCTGCCGGACACTGGTCAGATCCAGGTTGTTGGTCGGTTCGTCCAGCAGCAGCAGCTGCGGCGCCGGCTCGGCCAGCAGCAGCGCGGCCAGGGTGGCGCGGAACCGCTCGCCCCCGGAGAGGGTGCACACCGGCCGGTCGGCGCGGGCGCCGCGGAACAGGAAGCGGGCCAGCCGGGCCCGGATCCGCTGCGGTCCGGCCTCCGGGGCCAGCCGGCGGACGTTCTCCAGGACGGTCAGCCCGTCGTCCAGCAGATCGAGCCGCTGCGGCAGGTGGCGCAGCGGCACATGCGCCTCGATCCCGCCGGAGACCGGGGCCAGTTCCCCGGCCACCGCCCGCAGCAGCGTGGACTTCCCGGCGCCGTTCGGGCCGGTGAGGGCGATGCGCTCGGGCCCGGCCACGGTGAGGTCCACCGCCCCGGCCCGGCCGTGCGGCAGCACCGCGCCGCGCACGGTGAGCACCCGGCGGCGGGCCGGCACCCGGGTGCCGGGCAGATCGACCCGGATCTCCGCCTCCTCCCGGACCTGCTCCTCGGCCTCCGCCAGCTTCCGGCGCGCCTCGGCCAGCCGCTCCTCGTGCAGGATGCGGTGCTTGCCCGCGGAGACCTGGGCGGAGCGCTTGCGCAGCTTCATCACCGCCCGGGGCTCCCGCTTGCTGGCGTACATCTTTTCGGCGTAGCGGGTACGGCGGGCCAGCTTGCCGTGCGCCTCGGCGAGTTCGCGGCTCTGGCGGCGGACCTCGGACTCGGCGCTGCGCACCGTCCGCTCGGCGGCCTGCTGCTCCACGGCCAGTGCCTCCCGGTAGGCGGAGTAGGTGCCGCCGTAGACGGTGACCCGGCCGTCGTGCAGGTCGGCGACGCGGTCCACCAGCTCCAGCAGTTCCCGGTCGTGGCTGACCACGATCAGTGCTCCGGGCCAGGCGGTGACGGCGGCGTGGAGCCGTTCCCGGGCCGCGCGGTCCAGATTGTTGGTGGGTTCGTCCAGCAGCAGCACCTCGGGGCGGCGGATCAGCAGGGCGGCCAGCCGGAGCAGCACGGACTCGCCGCCGGAGAGCCGCCCCACCGGCCGGTCCAGGCCGATGTGGGCCAGGCCGAGCTGGGCGAGGGCGGCGCGGGTGCGTTCCTCGATGTCCCAGTCGTCGCCCACGGCGGTGAAGTGCTCCTCCCGGGCGTCGCCCGCCTCGATGGCGTGCAGGGCGGACCGGATGCGGTCGATGCCCAGCACCCGGTCGGCCCGGAGCGCGGGGTCCGGGGTGTGGTGCTGCGGCAGGCGGCCGGTCCGGCCGGCCACCCGCACGGTGCCGGCCACGGGGGTGAGTTCCCCGGCCAGGATGCGCAGCAGGGTGGATTTTCCGCTGCCGTTGGCGCCGGTCAGGCCGGTGCGGCCGGGGCCGAGGGCGAGGTCCAGGCGGTCCAGTACGGGAGTGCCGTCGGGCCAGGCGAAGGACAGGCCGTGACAGGCGACCGAGATCCGCTCGCGGGCGGCGGGGGACGGGGAGTGCGGGGTGGTGAATGCCATGGCGGCCTCCGGTGTGCATGCGCGGGTGCGTGGGCGGTGTGCAGCACGGGAGACACGTGGGACGCCGGCGGACATCCGGGCATGCGAAAAGCTCGCCTGCGCGGCCGGGACACAGGACGCGGCCGGGTGCCACAGGGGCACGGCCGGGCGTCGCACGGTGTCTCGCGACCTCAGACGAGCAACGGCCTCTCCCCTCGACGACAGCAAGGCCGTCTTTGACGGTAGGAGACGGACCGGGTGGGGGCAACGGGTTTTCCGCGCCGGGCCCGGCCGGAGGACGGGGCCCGTCCTCCGGCCGGGCCGTTCCGCGGCGGTCAGGCCGCCGGGGCCTTCTTGCCCTCCGGGGTGACGGCGAACCACATGCCCTGGGCGTTGTGCCCGCCGGTGTCGCCGGGGGAGGTGTCGCCGGTGTACCAGTACACCGGCCAGCAGTCGATGGCGAGCTGCTCGGTGCCGTCGGGCCGGTCCAGCACGCTGATCAGCTCCGGGTCCACCCCGTCCAGACCGGCGGCGTCCACCGGGGCGGCGGGCTTCCACACGTCCAGGCAGGCGCCGGTGCAGTGGGAGACCATGGGCCAGGCGGTGTCCTGGGTGAAGCGGTACAGGGTCCGGCCCTGGGCGTCGGCGACGATGGGGCCGAGCACCGGGTCCTGCACCACGGACAGGGCCGCACCGGTGGCCTGCGCCCCGGCGGCGGCCTCACCGGCGCCGCCCTGCCCGTCCTGCCCGTCCTGCCCGCCCTGTCCGGCGAGACCGGCGTTGCGGGCCCGGCCGGCCGGTTCGCCCTCCGGGCCGACGGCGTACCAGGTGCCGCCCACGCCATGGCCGTTGACGTCCCCGGGCAGGGCGTCCTGGGAATAGCGGTACACCGGCCGGCCGCCCACGGTCAGCTGGGAGGTGCCGTCCTGCCGGATCACCTCGCCGAGCAGGGACACGTCCAGGCCGTCGGCCACGGTGGCGTCGGCGGCCGAGACCGGCGGCCAGGCCGAGGCGCAGGCGCCCACGCACAGGGACTGGGCCGGGTCGGTGCCGTCCTCCTCGAAGCGGTAGAGGGTGAAGCCCTCGCCGTCGGTGAGGACGGCGCCGAGTTCCGGGTCCTCGTGCAGGGCGAGCTGCCCGGCCGGTGAGTTCCCGCCGTCCGCGCCGTCCCCGGCGGCTCCGCCGCCGGTGTCGCCATAGCCCTCGCCGGCGAATCCGTCCACGCCGTAGGCGGTGTCCAGGTCCACGGCGCTGCCGGCCGGGGCGCCCCGGTCCCGGTCCGCGCAGGCGGCGGTGAGCAGCAGTGCGGCGGCGGCCAGGGCCGCGGCGCCCGCCCGGCGCCCGTTCGGGAAGCGATGTCCCAGTCGGCGTGAGCCGGCGGTCTCCTCGCTTGCGATCATGTGGAGCTCCTTTGTCCGGTGTCCGGTTTTCTCCGGGTGTGGGTCCGGGTGTGGGGTCCGGGTGTGAGTGGGGGCCGGCCGGTGGGTCAGCCGGTGATGCGCAGGGCCAGCGCGGGGCAGCGGCGGACGGCCCGGGCCGCCTGCCCGCGGGCCGCCCGCGGCACCGGCACGGCGGCCTGCGCGGGGTAGCCGTCGGAGTCCAGCCGGACCAGGTCGGGGGCGATGCCCGCGCACAGGCCGTGGCCCTGGCAGAGGGTCCAGTCGACGGTGAGCCGGCGCCCGGTGTCGCCGGACAGGGCAACGGCGGCGGAGCGCCCGCCGCCGGAGCCGCGGGCGCCGCGTCCGCCGTCCGGGGAGAGCGGCAGCGCCCCGGTGACCGGGCGTCCGCAGCCGTATCCCACCGAGTGGTTGAGGAATTCCTCGGGAAAGGCGTCCAGGGCCGAGGCCACGAACCGGGCGGTGCCGTCGGGGTGGCTGCACGCGCCGCGCCGCCGCACCGAGGCCATCCGCTGCTGGAGGGCGTCCAGCGCGGGCCGGCCGCCGGCCCCCCGGACCCATTCCAGGGTGTCGGCGATGGCGGGCAGGCCGAGAAAGCAGGGGCCGCACTGGCCGGCCGACTCCTCGGCCATCCAGCGTGCCACCCGGGTGGTCTCGCCGACCGGGCAGGTGTCCGCGGGCAGCGGGACCACGGCGCCCGCGCCGAGCGAGGCGCCCAGCGCGGAGAGCGAGTCGCGGGAGACGGTGGCCACGGCGGCGGCCCGCGGGGAGAGCCAGCCGCCGTGGTATCCGCCGACCAGCACGCCCTGTCCGGCGTCGGTGCCGCACAGCCGCAGCACCTCGGCGAGCGGCGCGCCCGCCGGGACCTCGGCCACCAGCCGGCCGGCGAGGGAGAGCAGCACGGTGCCGGGCTCGGTGGGCAGCCCGGTCTCGCGGTAGGCCAGCGCGCCGATCCGGGCGGCCACCGACAACTGGGCCCAGGTCTCGGTGTTGGACAGCAGCGTGGGCAGCCCGCCCAGGCCGCTGTCGCTGGTGCGGACCTTGCGCCCGGCGGGCAGCGCCGGGCCGTCGTCCAGCCCGCGGGTCAGCGCCGAGCCCTCACCGGTGACGAACCGCTCGGGCAGCCGCCGCACCCGGACCGGCACGCCCGCCGGGGGCCGCTCGGCGAGGGCCTTGCGCAGGGATTCCTCGATGTCGGGCCGGGTGACGCCGAACACGATCTCCCGGGCGTCCAGCGCCTGGGCGGCCAGCTCGGCGCCGTCGATGACCAGGTGCGGGGTGTGCCGCAGCAGGGCCTTGTCCTTCAGACAGGCGGGCTCGCCCTCCGTGCCGTTGACCACGACCGCGGCGGGGGCCCTGCGGCGGGCGGCGGCGCCGGCCACCGCCCGCAGTTTGCGGGCGAACGGGAAGCCCGCCCCGCCGCGTCCGCGCAGATCGATGTTCTCGGCGAGGGCGATGAGCTCGGCGAGGTTCAGCCGGGGCGGCGTGCCGTGCACGGTGAGATGGCCCACCCGGTCCAGCCGGCCGCCGCCCTCCACCCCGGCCAGCAGCCGGGCCGGGCCGAGGGCGGCGAGCCGGGGCGTGCCGGGCTCCGCGGGCCGGTCCGGGGTGCCCGGGCCGGGGCGACCGGTGGCGACCAGGGTCATCGCGGCCTCCGCCGGGTCCGGATGCGCTGCGCCAGCAGGACGATCACGCCCAGCAGGGACAGCAGATAGACGGCCGAGGCCCAGAGCTTGGCGGGGCGGCCGGTCTGCAGTCCGTGGATCAGCCCGGCGCACCACGCCAGATAGGCCAGGTAGTGCAGGCCGCGCCAGAGCTGGGAGCGCAGGCGGCCGGTGAAGGCGGAGCGCACCGCCCCGGAGGCGGCGACGATCAGCATCAGATAGGCGGCCACGGTGCCCAGGCCGAGGTGGAAGGTCTGGAGCTCGGAGGCGAAGGGGACGAGGGCGGCGCGGGCGCCGACCCGCTGCTCGGCGAGCTTCACCCAGATGTGCAGGCCGAGAAAGCCCAGGCCGGCGACGGCCAGGCCGCGGTGCACGCCCTGGGCGAGCACCCGGTGTCCGGGGTCCAGGATCATCCGGTCGGTGGCGGCCACGCCCCAGAGCACGGTGCCGCTGAGGCAGACCAGCGCCATCACCCCGGCCCCGAAGTCCAGGAAGAACCAGGGGTGTTCGAAGGCTCCGGCGGTGGCTGCCACGGCGATCGCCAGCAGCACGGTGATCAGCAGATAGGCGACGGTCAGACGGGGGGTGCTGGCCCGGGGCAACTGCGCCGGCAGACCGCGCGCCCGGGGGACGGCCGGGCGCGGTCCCGCGTCCGGCGGCGGACCCGCGTGCCGCCCGCGCCGGCGGGACCGGGGGCGGGGCGGCAGTTCGATCTGGGACTGGGACATGGCCGCAGCATCGCCAGATGCCGCCGAACCGATCACGTAGTTATCTGAACGTGATAAATTTCGGGGCGCCGGTAGCCGGGTAGGTCCCCGGCTACGAGGATGCCCCATCTGGGACGAATCCGTCCCTCGTGAGCGGCCATGAAGCCAGCGAACACTGGCATTCTCGCATCGCTCCGACGCCTGTGTCGACAAAGACATCAGAAAACGGGAACCCCATCGGACGGCACCCTCCACGGAGGGTGCGGAGAACTCCCTGATCCCTCCCCAACTGGACATACCGGGAGCGGGAGATGTTCTCCACACGGACCTGCCATCCCCCACGAATCACGGCAGGTGTCCCCCCAGGAATGAGGTTGAGATGAGCGCAATTCTGAACCGCATCCGATCGCGCCCAAGAGACGAGTGGAACCGTCACCTCGTGCATGAGCTGCCCTCCCTGGCAGATGAGATCGTCGAGATCCTCCGGAGCCGAATTCCGGGATTCTCCACCTTTCTGTCGGGTGGCCACCGGGAAAAAATCCGGTGGGAGATAGAACGGGCGGTACTGTCCGCACTCGACGACGGCTTTCCGGCCGCGGACGGCGGCCACGGAAGCGACGGACAAACAGCCCGGCCGCCCGGTGGCGCGGTCCGCAGCCCCGCGGCCTCCTCCCCCCACCACCCCACCGGCGCGGCGGCGCCGGGCACCGGACCGGGCCGGGGCGGCCTGGACGGCCTGGACGGACTGGACGGCTTTCAGGCCGGCGGTCTGGGCCGGGATCTGGCGCGGCACGAACTTTTCGCGGCGCTGACCTTCGACCCGCCGGTCTCCGAGGAACTGTCGGCCCGGCTCGCCCGGCGGGCCGGCTGGCCGCTCCCGGAGCAGGTCCGGGCCGTGGTGCTCCCCGAGCCCCACGAGGTCGGTCTCCCCGAGGAGGTGACCGGCGACGTTCTGCACGGCCACACCCGGGACCAGCAGGTGCTGCTGATCCCGGACCCGGCCCCGGACCCGGAGCTGCGTCCGGCGCTGCTCACCGCGCTGCGCGGGCACCATGCCGCGGTCGGCCACACCGTGCTGCTGCGGGAGGCCGCGGCCTCGGTGCGCTGGGCGCGGCGGCTGCTTGATCTGGCCCCGGCGCAGTCCGGCCCGGACGCTGCGGTGTTCTTCGTCGACGACCATCTGTCGACGCTGCTGCTGCTCCAGGACGAGACCCTGCTCCGGGCGCTCGGCACCCGCTGGCTGCATCCGCTCGCCGGGCTGACGCCCCGGCAGAGCGAGCGGCTGGAGGTCACCCTGCTGGCCTGGCTGGAGGGCGGCGGCGCGCCGGAGGCGGCCAAGGCGCTCAAGGTGCATCCGCAGACGGTGCACTACCGGCTGCGGCAGCTCGAAAAGCTCTTCGGGTGCGCACTGCGTGATCCGCGCTCCCGGCTGGAGCTGGAACTGACCCTGCACAGCCGCCGGCTGATGGCGCAGATGCGCAATCTGCGCTGCCGGACCGGCCGCCGGACACGGGCGGCCGGCGCCGCCTTCCGGCAGCTCGGTGTGGGCCGCGAGGCCCGGGTCAACGGGCGCTGAGCGGGCGCCCGGCCGCGTCCCGGGCGGCACCGGCGGGTGCCGCCCGGGACGCGGAACGCCCGGGTCACGACCGGGACGGGCGCCGGCGGGACTGGATCCCACCGGCGCCCGTCGGCGTCTCACCCGGTCATCCGGGTCGTCCGCGTGCTCCGCCCGCTATCTGTGTGCATGCATCGCTGCCTCCGTTCACCTGGGCTCGGCCACGCACTGCTGTCCGGTGTTGATGCAGTCCACCACCTCCCGCATCAGGTCCTCGGTCATGACATTGATGAAGTCGCTGTGGTCCGTGACCGGCTTGTGGAGCTGTTCCGCGAAGCCGTCCACCGCATAGGGGATGCCGTCCGGCACGTCGTACTCGAAGACGTGGACGAGCTGCGGGATGGCCACGAAGCCGTCCGGGCAGGAACCGTCCTCCCGGGCGAAGGCGACATGGTCGCGATGGTTGGCGCTGTCGGTGTTCTGCCCGTCCCAGCAGCTCTGGAAGTCGAAGATGCGCAGCACATTGCTGCCGTCCGGACACAGCGGGTACTTGTCGGTGAGGATCACCCGGTCCTCGAACCCGGTGCAGGACCAGCCGGGGTTGGCGTTGGCGGTGCCGTTGGTGAACGCCCTGGCGTCACCGGTGATGATGCGCAGGAAGCGCGGCATGTCCACCACCTCGCCGACCGGGCTGCCCCGGAAGGAGATGGAGACCGACTCCGGCCGCAGGATGGTGCCGGCATTGCCGTCCGGTCCGCCGCCGGGCAGCTCGGCGTCGAAGGCGTCCCGGCCGTCGAGCGAGCGCAGCACCGGCCAGTAGTGGGTGGACTGATCGCCGTTGACGCAGGTGGTGTCGGCCGCGGCCAGGCTCTCGTCGGTGGAGAAGCCGTTGGTGGACACATTGCCCACATGGTCGTGCAGGTGCCGGGCGCCGTTCTCCACACCGGGGGCGACGATGACATTGTCCGAGTTGAAGTGGTTTCCCTCGTTCAGACCGCAGTCCACGCCGAAGGTCCCGGTGGAGGCGTTCTCGTCCGGCTGGGGTGCGACGACATTGGGCTGCACGGTGGTGATGTCGACGAAGTCCTCTTCGGCCGGGCCGTTGCCGCCCTCGCCCTCACCTCCGCCCTCGCCCTGTCCGCCGCCGTCGCCGCCCGCGCCGCCGTCACCGCCCTCACCGGGGTCCACCGGATCCACCGGTTCCTCCTCGACGGGCTCGAACGCGCAGGCGGCCAGAGCCTCAAGACCCTCCGGCCGGGTACCGGTGGCGGCGATGGAGTTGCTGATCCGGCGGATGGTGCGGGACCGCTTGCTCTCCAGCCAGTTCAGCACGTCCTCGGTCCGGAACCGCCCCGAGCGCAGCGCCCAGTAGGCGATCGCCACCTGGCTGTCCAGCCGGGACAGCTGCCAGCCGACCCGCCTGCGGACCGGGCGCGGCACCTCCTCCAGTTCCTCACCGACCTCCGGGCAGACGATGGTGCCGGTCTGCGCTCCGCCCCGGTCGCCGCCGCCGCGGGAGTGGCCGACGGCGTACTGGGTGGCGAAGACGGTGCCGGTGCCGACCATCAGAAGTGCCGTGCCCAGGACGGCTATTCTCATCCGGGGCCGGGTATGGCGCCGGGACCGGCTGCGTGACTGATGCCTCATGCTGTGGTGCTCCCTTGTCGTCGTGTCGAACGGGAGGCGAGCGGAGCTGCGGCCCTGGCCGGGTTGGACGGGAAGTCGTCGAAAAGCCTCTCGTAGTCGACGAGGCCCGTCGCCTCCAGCACCGTGATGTGATCCAGCACCACCGCGTTGGCCCGGGTGGCGAGATCGCGGACCAGGGAGTTGGTGGTCTGGGCCCGCACCTGGCCGATCAGCCCGAAGACCTGGCCATGGGCCTTGCGCAGGATGTTGGCGAACTTGCGTTCGAAGTCGATGCCGATCTGGGCCTGCTCCAGCGTGCTCAGCGCCTGCTGCTGCTGCTCATTGGGCTGGTTGGGCAGATCGATGCCCAGTTCCCGGCCGACCTCGATGGACATCTCGTCCAGCTCCGTGTGTCCCTCGATGAGGTGCTCGCCCGCGATCCGGACGGCGTCGGTGGTCGCCCGCTCGACGGCCTGGCGGCCGGCCGGCCCTTCCCAGAGCCCGGCACCGCGCACCTTCCGGACGAAGTCCCGGTCGATGGGGGTCAGCGGTCCGTACTGGGTGTTCCACACGCCCTCGCCGTCGTCGTTGATCACCACACCGTTGGGGCCGGCCAGCGCGGCGCTCTCGAACAGCTTCACCGGCAGCAGCAGAGCCGCCATGGTGAAGGTGAGCGCGGCGATCACCAGACCGGTGCCCACGGTGTGAGCAGACGCAAGCGTCCCGGAAAGCGCGGAACGCCGTTTTGCGAAGCGCACGAAAGCCCTCCATCCGCTGAGATGGCAGGGCGTTCCCGGAACGCCGGGCACGCCCTCGTGGAGTGGCTCGGACGGTAGTGCGGGCGACGGGCCGGGACACCGGAATCATCACCCGTTGATAAACGCTTGGCTCCGCGCAGGAGTCGGTGCTATGGTCCGCGGCTTTGCGGAAAGGCGCCGCACGACGACGGCCGGTGGGCCGGCCCGTGCGGGGGCCGGCCCACCGGCCGTCGTCGTGCGGCGCCGCGCCCGGCTCAGGCCAGGCCGGCGCGGCGCAGTGCGTCCGCCATGGCGCTGTTGGCGGGCGGCGGGGAGCTGCGACGGCCGCCCCCGCCCTGCTCGCCCCGGCGGTCCCGCTGGCGCGGGGCGCCGCCCCGCCCGTCCCGGCCGTCCCGGCCCTGCCTGCCGCCGCGGCCACCGCCGCGTCCGCGCCCCTCGCCGGGGCCCTGCTCGTCGTCCAGCCGGAGGGTGAGCGAGATCCGCTGCCGCGGCACGTCCACACTCAGCACCTTGACCCGGACGATGTCCCCGGGCTTGACCACCTCGCGCGGATCGGAGACGAACTTCTTCGACATGGCCGACACATGGACCAGGCCGTCCTGGTGCACACCGATGTCCACGAACGCCCCGAAGGCCGCCACATTGGAGACCACGCCCTCCAGGATCATGCCCTCGGCCAGATCCTTGATCGTCTCCACGCCCTCCTTGAACCGGGCGGTGCGGAAGGCCGGACGCGGATCCCGGCCGGGCTTCTCCAGCTCCTTGAGGATGTCGGTGACGGTCGGCAGGCCGAAGGTGTCGTCGGCGAAGTCGGCCGGCCGCAGCCCGCGCAGCACGCCGGTGTTGCCGATCAGACCCGACACCTCGGTGCCGCTGCGCTCGGCCATCCGCCGCACCACCGGATAGGACTCGGGGTGCACGGCCGAGCCGTCCAGCGGATCGTCGCCGCCGCGGATGCGCAGAAAGCCCGCGCACTGCTCGAACGCCTTGGGGCCCAGCCGCGGCACCTGCCTGAGCTGGGCGCGGCTGCGGAACGGGCCGTTGCCGTCCCGGTGCGCCACGATGTTCTCCGCCAGGCCGGAGCTGACCCCGGAGACCCGCGCCAGCAGCGGCGCCGAGGCGGTGTTGACATCCACCCCCACCGCGTTGACGCAGTCCTCCACCACCGCGTCCAGCGAGCGGGAGAGCTTCTGCTCGGAGACATCGTGCTGGTACTGGCCCACACCGATCGACTTGGGCTCGATCTTCACCAGCTCGGCCAGCGGGTCCTGGAGCCGGCGGGCGATGGAGACCGCGCCGCGCAGCGACACATCCAGCTCGGGCAGCTCCTGGGAGGCGAAGGCGGAGGCCGAGTAGACCGAGGCACCCGCCTCCGAGACCAGGGTCTTGACCAGGCCGCGGCCGGGCATCCTGGCCACCAGCTCGCCGGCCAGCTTGTCCGTCTCCCGGGACGCGGTGCCGTTGCCGATGGCCACCAGCTCCACGCCGTGCCGCTCCACCAGGGCGGCCAGCTTCTCCAGGGACTCCTCCCACCGGCGCTGCGGGGCGTGCGGATAGACCGTGTCCGTGGCCACCACCTTGCCGGTGGCGTCGACCACCGCGACCTTGACGCCGGTGCGCAGGCCCGGGTCGAGCCCCATGGTGGCCCGGGTGCCGGCCGGGGCGGCGAGCAGCAGATCCCGCAGATTGGCGGCGAAAACGGCGACCGCGTCGTCCTCGGCGGCGGACCGCAGCCGGGAGCGCAGATCGAGCTGGAGATGGACCAGCACCCGGGTGCGCCAGGCCCAGCGGACCGTCTCGGCCAGCCAGTCGTCGGCGGCCCGGCCGCGCCGCTCGATGGCGAACCGGGCGGCGATGGCGCGCTCATAGGGCGAGGGCCCCTCGGCCGGCCCGGCGTCCTCCGCCGGCTCCGCCGCCGGGTCAAGCGTCAGCTCCAGCACATTCTCCTTCTCGCCCCGCAGCAGGGCCAGCACCCGGTGCGAGGGCAGGTCGGTGAACGCCTCGGCGAAGTCGAAGTAGTCGGAGAACTTGGCGCCGCGCTCCTGCTCCCCCTCCCGCACCCGGGACACCAGACGGCCGTGCGTCCACATCCGCTCGCGCAGCTCGCCGAGGAGATCGGCGTCCTCGGAGAACCGTTCGGTGAGGATGGCGCGGGCGCCCTGGAGCGCGGCGTCGGCGTCGGCCACGCCCTTGTCGGGGTCGGCGAAACCGGCGGCGGCGGCGCGCGGGTCGGTCTCCGGCTCGGTGAGCAGCAGATCGGCCAGCGGCTCCAGCCCGGCCTCGCGGGCGATCTGGGCCTTGGTCCGCCGCCTGGGCCTGAAGGGCAGGTAGATGTCCTCCAGCCGGGCCTTGGTGTCGGCGGCGAGGATCTTGGCCTCCAGCTCCTCGTCCAGCTTGCCCTGCTCGCGGACGGAATCGAGGACCGCGGTCCGGCGCTCCTCCAGTTCGCGCAGGTAGCGCAGCCGTTCTTCGAGGGTCCGTAGCTGGGCGTCGTCGAGCCCGCCGGTGGCCTCCTTGCGGTAGCGGGCGACGAACGGCACGGTGGCGCCGTCGTCGAGCAGGGCGACGGCGGCGGCGACCTGGCCCTCGGGTACGCCCAGCTCCTCGGCGATGCGGCGGTCGACGGAGCGGCTGACAACGGTCTGAGTCACGGTGTTTCCGGGGCGGGCCCCTGTCTCCTCACTGTGCGGATCCGGCGCCCGGGACGGCGGGCGGCGCCGGGGGTGACTGCGCGGCACCCGGCCTGCATTCTGACAGGCACCGCCGACAGCCGTACCGGCGCACACGCCGGTACCCCCGCCCCGGCCCGCGCCGGGGGCGGAGAATGGGGGTATGGAGAGCGCGGACCTGGCCGATGTGCCGCCGGTGGACGGCCTGCTGTGGGAGCACACCGGCGAACTGCGCATGGTGCTGGCCCTGCCCGCCGCGCTGACCCTTCAGGTCGCGCACCCGGCGGTGGGCGCCGGAGTGGACGCGCACTCGGTGTTCCGCACCGACCCCTGGGGGCGGGCCGAGCGCTCGCTGCGCTCCGTGCAGCTCTGGGTGTACGGCGGGCGGCAGGCCGTGGCCGAGGGCCGGCGGGTGCGGGAGCTGCACCGGGACATCCGCGGCAGCGACGCCCACGGCCGTCCCTACCATGCCTGGCAGCCCGGGCTGTACGGCTGGGTGCACGCCACCGGGTTCCCGGTGATGCGGCATGCCCGGCTGGTCTCGGGCGAGCGGCCGTTCACCCCGCAGGAGGAGGCCCGGCTGTACGCCGAGTGGCGCGGGGTGGGCCGGCTGCTGGGCCTGCGGGACCGGGACATGCCGCCGGACCCGGAGGCGTTCCGGCCGTACTGGCAGCGGATGCTGGGCGAGATCGAGGCCACCGTGGTGGTGCGGGAGCTGCTGGATGTGCACCGGCGGGTACCGCCGCCGGACCGGGGGCCGTGGCCGCTGCGGTGGCTGCTGCGCGCGGCCTGGCCGGTGCTGTGGCCGCCGCTGGCCCGCGGCCACCGCTTTCTGGTCACTGGTTTCATGCCGCCGGACGCCCGGCGGGCCCTCGGCCTGCCCTGGTCGGCGCGGCAGGAGCGGCGGCTGCGGCGGCTCGGCCGGGTGCTGGCCACGGTGGTGCCCCGGCTCCCGGAGCGGCTGCGCTATCTGCCGGCGGCGGCCGGCGCCCGCCGGGCGGCCCGGGCGCCTCAGCGCCGGGCTCCGGCCCGCTGATCCGCCGCGCGGCGCGGTGGCGCCGGGCCGGGAACGGTCAGCGGCCGGCGCCGGGGCCGCTGCCGTCGCGGTTGCCGCCGTCGGCGTCGGCGAGAGCGGGGGCGGGGGAGGCGAGCGGCCGGCCGGTGCGCAGGGCGGGGAGGATCAGGGCGTCGGCGAAGCGCGTCAGAAAGGCGGCGTCGGCGTGGCGTCCCTCCACCAGCGGGCGGGTGAGCATGGCCCCGATGAAGGCATGGGTCAGGAATTCGGTGGCCGGATTGTCCGGGTCGAGCTCGCCGCGGCCGGCCGCCCTGCGCAGCACCCGGCGCAGCACCTCCGTCTCGGGCTCCAGCAGGGTCTCGCGCACCGCGCGCAGCAGCCCGGGGTCGCGCTGCCCGGCGTGCAGCAGCCCCTGGAGCAGTTCGACGTTCTCCTGCGCCTCCGCGGAGACGCGCCGGATCATCTCGTCCAGATCGCCGGCGAGCGACCCGGTGTCGATGCCCTCCAGGGAGACCCGCTTGCCGTGCAGCAGGGCCGAGATCACCAGCTGGAGCTTGGTCTTCCACTGCCGGTAGAGGGTGGCCTTGCTGGACCTGGTGCGGGCCGCCACGGCGTCCATGGTGAGCGCGTCATAGCCGCGCTCGCGCAGCAGTTCGAGGACGGCCGCGTAGAGCTCCTGCTCCCGCTCCGGGGAGAGCCTGGTCCGGCCGCCGGGCCGGAGCGGAGAGCCCGCCGCACGTTCCGTCATCGCCCTACCGCCCCTTCATGACCTGCGCAAGTCACCGCTCACCATAGCGACTGTGCGCGGGCCGGGAGGCGGGGCGGTGCGCCGCGCCGAAGAATGGAGTGATGGCGAAGATTGTCGGAGTGCACGGCATCGGCCAGCAGTACCGCGGCCCGTACGAGCTGACCTCGGCGTGGCATGACGCGCTGCGGGACGGTCTCAGCGCGGCGGGACACGATTCCCTGGCCGCGGCGCTGGAGCGCCGGGATCTGGAGATCGCGTTCTTCGGCGGCCTCTTCCGCCCGGAGCGCGCGGTGGCCGGCGGTGAGCGGGAGGACGAGCTGCCCTCCGGTGCCGAGCGGGAGCTGCTGGAGAAGCTGTACCGGGCCGCGGTCGCCCGGGATCCCGCCCTGGGTCCGCGGGCGGTGGGCCCCGGCCGGGCCGCCGTCCAGGTGATGCTGCGGACCCTGCTGCGGTCCCGCTGGTTCCCGGCGGTGGCGGAGCGGGCGTTCGTCGGCAATCTGCGGCAGGTGACGCGCTTCCTCACCGACCAGGACACCAAGGAGCAGGTGCTGGAGCGGCTGGACGGGGAGATCGGCGAGGACACGGTGGCGCTGATCGGTCACTCGCTCGGATCCGTCGTCACCTACGAATACCTGTGCCGCAGTCCCTCGCCGGTGCGGCTGTATCTGACGCTGGGCTCCCCGCTGGGCATCCCCGGACTGATCTTCGACCGGCTGACCCCGCGCCCCGAGGAGGGGCGGGGGGCCTGGCCGGGCACGGTGGAGCGCTGGGTCAATGTCGCCGACGGGGACGACATCGTCGCGCTGCGCAAGGACCTCGCGGCACTGTTCCCCGGCCGCTCCCCCGGGCGCAGGGTCGAGGACCGGCTGGTGGACAACGGGGACCAGCCGCATGCCATCACCCGCTATCTCAACGCGCGGCAGACCGGCGGGGCGCTCGCCGGTCTGCTCGGCGGCCCCGCATGACCGCGGCGCGCGGCCCGCTCAGCGGGCGGGGGCGTCGTCGGTGAAGAACTCGCCCGCGGCGGCCTTGGCGGCCAGCAGCGCGGGCGGCGCGAACCGCTCGCCGTACCGCTCCCGCAGTTCCTCGGCCCGGGCCAGGAAGCCGGCCGGGCCGCCCGGGTAGCCGTTGATGTACTGGAGCACCCCGCCGGTCCAGCCCGGGAAGCCGATGCCCAGCAGGGAGCCGATGTTGGCGTCCGCCACCGAGCCGAGCACCCCCTCCTGGAGCAGCTTCACCGTCTCCAGCGACTCGGCGAACAGCATCCGCTCCCGCATGTCCCCGAACGGGATCTCCGCAGCTCCGGCCGGGCGGGCGAAGTGCTCGCGCAGCCCCGGCCACAGCCCCGCCCGCCGGCCGTCCTCGGTGTAGTCGTAGAAACCCGCTCCCGCGGCCCGGCCGGTGCGGCCGAACTCCTCCACCATGCGGTCGATCACGGCCTCGCCGGGGTGCGGCCGCCAGACCCCGCCGGCCGCCTCGGCCGCGGCCCGGGCCTCGTCCCGGATGCGGCGCGGCAGGGTCAGGGTCAGCTCGTCCAGCAGGGACAGCACCCGGGCCGGGTAGCCGGCCTGGGCCGCGGCCTGCTCCACCGAGGCCGGATCGGCGCCCTCGCCGACCAGTGCCACGCCCTCGTGGAGAAAGGTGCCGATCACCCGGGAGGTGAAGAAGCCGCGGGAGTCCCGCACCAGGACGGGGGTCTTGCCGAGCTGCCGGACCAGGTCGAAGGCGCGGGCCAGGGCCTCGTCGCCGGTCTTCTCGCCGCGGATGATCTCCACCAGCGGCATCCGCTCGGCCGGGGAGAAGAAGTGCAGGCCCAGGAAGTCCGCCTGGCGGCGGGTGGCCTCGGCCAGCCCGGAGACGGGCAGGGTGGAGGTGTTGGTGCACAGCAGGGCGTCCGGCGCCACGGCGTCCTCGGTCTCCCGGAACACCCGGCGCTTGAGATCGGCGTCCTCGAAGACCGCCTCGATCACCACATCGCAGCCGGCCAGGTCCTCCGGCCCGGCGGCCGGGGTGATCCGGGCGAGCAGCTCCGCCCGCTCCGCGGCGGTGCTGCGGCCTTCCGCGACGGCCCGGTCCAGCAGCCGGGCGGAGTACGCCCTGCCGCGCTCGGCGGCCTCCGCGGAGACGTCCTTGAGCACCACCTCCAGGCCGGCCCGGGCGCAGGCGTGGGCGATACCGGCGCCCATCATCCCGGCGCCCAGCACCGCCACCCGGCGGGCGGTGCGGCGCGGGATGTCCCGGGGGCGGCCGGCGCCGGAGTTGACTGTCTGGAGGTCGAAGAAGAACGCCTGGATCATGTTCTTCGCGGTCTGGCCGGTGGCCAGTTCGGTGAAGTAGCGGGCCTCGACGAGCTGTGCGTTGTCGAAGTCCACCTGGGCCCCCTCGACCGCGGCGGCCAGGATGTTGCGCGGCGCGGGGTAGGGGGCGCCGGCGAGCTGCTTGCGCAGCGTGGCCGGGAAGGACGGAAGCCGGGCGGCCAGGGCGGGGGTGGCCGGGGTGCCGCCGGGGATGCGGTGGCCGGGGGTGTCCCAGGGCTGGCGGGCCTCCGGATGGGCCTCGATGAAGGCACGGGCCCGGGCGGTGAGTTCTTCCGGGGTGGCCGCCAGCTCGTCCACCATGCCCAGTTCCAGGGCCCGGGCCGGGCGGTGCCGCTGCCCCTGGAGCAGGATGTTGAGCAGCGCGTCGGTGATGCCGAACATCCGTACCGTGCGGACCACCCCGCCGCTGCCGGGCATCAGCCCGAGGGTGACCTCGGGCAGGCCGATCCGGGTGCCGGGGGCGTCCAGCGCGACGCGGTGGTGGCAGGCGAGGGCGAGCTCGTAGCCGCCGCCGAGGGCGGCGCCGTTGAGGGCGGCGACCACCGGGCGGCCCAGCGTCTCCAGCCGGCGGAGCAGCCGCTTGAGCGCCATGCCGCGGTCGTGCAGGCCCTGGGCGTCCTCCGGCCGGGCCCGGAGCAGCAGGCGGAGATCGCCGCCGGCGAAGAAGGTCTTCTTGGCGGAGGTGACGATCACGCCGCGCAGGTCCGCGCGCTCGGCCTCCAGCCGGTCGACCGCCCGGGCCAGTGAGGCGGCGAAGGCGGCGTTCATGGTGTTGGCGGACTGCGCGGGGTCGTCCAGAGTGAGGGTGACGACGCCCTGCTCGTCGCGGTCCCACCGGATCACCTCGCGGTCGGGGTCGGCGGCGTGCTCGGCGGCGGTGACGGCGGCGGTCGGCTCGGCCATGGTGCGGGTCTCCGGAGGGTTCGGGACGGCGGCGGAATGCGGCGCACGGCCGCGGACGGCGGGACGGACGGTGCGGGGCGATGCGGTGCGGTGCGGGGGCGGGCGGTTCAGACGCGTTCGACAACGGTGGCGATGCCCATGCCGCCGCCCACGCACAGCGTCGCCAGGCCGTAGCGGAGGTCGCGGCGTTCCAGTTCGTCGATCAGGGTGCCGAGGATCATGGCGCCGGTGGCGCCCAGCGGGTGGCCCATGGCGATGGCGCCGCCGTTGACATTGATCCGGTCCAGGCTCAGGCCCATCTCCCTGGCGAAGCGCAGCACCACGGCGGCGAACGCCTCGTTGATCTCCACCAGGTCGATGTCGTCGATGGTCATGCCCGCGCGGGCGAGCGCCTTGCGGGTGGCCGGGGCCGGGCCGGTGAGCATGATGGTCGGCTCGGAGCCGGTGACCGCGGCGGAGACGATCCGGGCGCGCGGGGTGAGCCCGTGGCGCCGGCCGGTCTCCCGGCTGCCGACCACGACCAGCGCGGCGCCGTCCACGATGCCGGAGGAGTTGCCGGCGTGGTGCACATGGTCGATGCGCTCCACCCAGTGGTACTTCTGCAGGGCCACCGCGTCGAAACCGCCGGTCTCCCCCAGCTCCCGGAAGGAGGGCTTGAGCCCGGCCAGGCTGTCCGCGGTGGTGCCGGGGCGGATGTGCTCGTCGTGGTCCAGCACGGTCAGCCCGCTGCGGTCGGTGACCGGCACCACCGAGCGCTCGAAGCGGTTCTCCTTCCAGGCGGTGGCCGCGCGTTCCTGGGAGAGCGCGGCGAACTCGTCCACATCGCGGCGGGAGAAGCCCTCCAGGGTGGCGAGCAGATCGGCGCCGATGCCCTGCGGCACGAAGCCCAGCTCGAAGTTGGTCATCGGGTCGTTGGCCCAGGCGCCGCCGTCGGAGCCGATGGGCACCCGGGACATCGACTCCACCCCGCCGGCCAGCACCAGGTCCTCCCAGCCGGAGCGGATCTTGGCGGCGGCCAGATTGACCGCCTCCAGACCGGAGGCGCAGAAGCGGTTCTGCTGGACCCCGGCCACACTGTCCGGGAGACCGGCGGCGATGGCGGCGATCTTGGCGATGTCCGAGCCCTGGTCGCCGTGCGGGGAGACCACGCCGAGCACCACATCGTCGATGGCGGCCGGGTCCAGGCCGGGCAGCCGGCGGCGCAGCTCGTGGATCAGGCCGGTCACCAGATCCACGGGTTTGACGGTGTGCAGGGCCCCGCCGGGCTTGCCCCGGCCGCGCGGAGTCCGGATGGCCTCGTAGACATACGCTTCGCTGCTCGCCATGGCTGGCTCCCTGTCGGCTACCGGCTGCCGGGCTCCCGGCAGCGCACCGCTACCGGGTGGTAGTCCCTCGCCGGATCATAAGAACGTGTTTCATTTTTCTCAAGGGTAGCGCGGCCGGATCGGGCCCGGATCGGGCGGGCGCCCGGGCCGGACGGGGCGGCCGGGCGCCGTGGTCCTGACGCCTCGCGCCGGGGCGTCCGCCGGACCCGCACATCCCGGTATGCCTCCCATTCGCTCCATGGTGTCGTTTGAGCGGATTTCCCTCCCGTCCGCTGATCGGAAGCCGGGACCATGGCCGCCGGGAGAACTCCGCTCCCGGAACCTCCCGGACGAAAGGACACACATATGCGAGGCAAGAAGGCGATCGGCGCGGGTGCCCTGGCACTCGCCCTGGTGGCCGGGGCCGGCTGGGCCGCCCAGGCGGCCACCGACGACACCGCGGCCGGCCGCACGGCCCCCGCCGGGGCACCGGCGGCGGCTGCCGTGGACGGCTACGAGATCGTCACCCTCCCCAACGCCAACGTGCCCAACTTCGAGCGGCGGACCCTGTACTGCCCGCCGGGCAAGGTGGTGATCGGCGGCGGCGCCGAGGCCCAGGGCGAGGGCGCCGTCCTGGTCGGCAGCTTCCCCACCGACGACGCCACCGGCTGGATCGGGCTCGGGCGGCAGGACGCCTACCCCGACGTCGGCATCAGCGTGTACGCGATCTGCGCCTATCCCTGACCCGGGACCCGGCCCGCGGTCCCCGGCACCCAGTGGTTCCCGCCGCCCGGCGGCGGGAGCCCTCCGTCCCCGGCTGCCGGTGCGGGCGCCGGGCCGGTGGTTTCACCGATGTGAACCTGCCTGCCGCCCGGTTAGTTTGCGGCTCCGGAAACGGCGGCCGGCAACGAGAGGCGGGACGACGATGAGCGCATCCGCGGTGCGGATCTACGACATCATGGCGTGCGATGTGTACTGGGACTTCGATACGCCGCTGCCCAGGGAGCAGCACAAGTTCCTGGTCTCCTTCCATCCCACGCCCGGCACACCGACACCGGAGCTGATCGAACGGATCACCGCTCGCGGCCCCGGCGGCTACGAGGTCACCTTCGCCAACGAGAAGTTCACCGGGCGCAATCTCAACGGATGGATCTACGACGGCACCCTGGACTACTACTGGTACATGGTGAACCTCGCCACCGGATTCCTGCCGGAGGGCGAGTACACCATCGAGGTGGTCTGCAAGGACGGCACCGTGCTGACCCGGTCCCGGGTGCAGGACAGCGCGCCGTCCCGGGACCTGGTGGCCGCCTACCGGGAGCACCGGGAGACGCTGCTGGCGTCCTTCACCACGGCCGCCGACGCCCCGCTGGACCAGGTGCGGTGCGGGTGGCGCACCCTGAAGGACCTCGCGGGGCCGGACACCTACGCCATCTTCCGGCTGGCCGAGGGATCGAGCGTGGCCGAGTTCGACACCCAGCGCCTGGTGTGGTGGGACAACATCTTCATCCGGCGGGCCCGCGGCACGGACCCGGAGGCCGGGCTCAACCGCGGCGGGGTGACCGTCGGCACCGGACTGAAGCCGGCCACCGACTACGGCTGGTTCGTCGAGCTCACGGACGCCAACGCCCAGGGCGAGACCAACATCTGCGTCTTCCAGCCGCACCGGTTCTTCCGCACCCCCTGATGCCGGGGCCGGCGGTTCAGCCCTCGGGAAGCCCCCAGTCGCGGGCCACCTCCGCCTCGTCGGCGCCGGGAGAGGCGGGGGCGCGGCGCAGGCGGCCGGGGGTGACGGAGAAGCGCGGCGCCGGGGCGGGCTGGACGATCCCGGCGTGCTCGGCAAAGGTCGCGCGGGCCGCGAGCTGGGGATGGTCCGGGGCCTCGCGCAGCGAGAGCACCGGGGCCACGCAGGCGTCCGAGTCCTGGAACAGCCGGGCCCATTCGTCGCGGGTGCGGGTGGCGAAGCGGGCGGCGATGGCGGCGCGCAGCGCGGGCCGGCGGGCCGGATCGTGCCGGGCCGCCGGATCGGCCAGATCGCCCTCCAGGCCGAGAATGCGGGTGAACTCGGCCCAGAAGCGGGGTTCGAGAGGCCCGACGGCAAGGTAGCCGCCGTCCGAGGCGGCATAGGTGTCGTAGTAGGGGACGCCGCCGTCCAGCAGATTGACGCCCCGGCGGTCCTGCCAGGCGCCGGCCGCCAGCATGCCGTGCAGCATGGCGGTGAGATGGGCGGTGCCGTCCACCACGGCGGCGTCCACCACCTGTCCGGCACCGGTGGCGCGGGCGTGGTGCAGGGCGGCGAGCACGCCGACGACCAGATAGAGCGAGCCGCCGGCGTAGTCGCCGAGCAGATTGGCCGGAACGGCGGGCGGGCCGCCGGCGCGGCCGGTCAGGCCCAGGGCCCCGGTGACGGCGATATAGCCGATGTCATGGCCGGCGCGTTCCGCCAGCGGGCCGTGCTGGCCCCAGCCGGTCATCCTGCCGTACACCAGGCGGGGGTTGCGGGCCAGGCAGGGCTCCGGGCCCACGCCGAGCCGCTCGGCCACACCGGGCCGGTAGCCCTCGATCAGGATGTCGGCGCGCTCGGCCAGGGTGAGGACCCGCTCCGGTCCGCCCGTCTCCTTGAGATCGACCAGCACCGAGCGCTTGTTGCGGTTGGTGACGTCCCGGGCCGGGTCGATGGCCGGCCAGTCGCCGCCGGGGCGGTCCACCCGCACCACGTCAGCGCCCAGATCGGCCAGCAGCATGGCGGCGAACGGGCCGGGACCGATACCGGCCAGCTCCACCACCCGGACCCCGGTGAGCGGTCCGTCGCCGCCCGGCTCCCGGCCGGCCTGCGTCCGGTCTGTCAACGTCCCTCACTGTCCCTGCTCGACCCGTCCGGACTCGACCCGTCCGGCCCCGTCCCGGCCCCGGCGATGATAAGAACGCGTTTCATTTTTCACAAGGACCGCGGGCCCCGGGCGCGGAAACTCCGTGGCAGCCCCCGGCGACGGGTGCGCAGACTGGGCCCATGGAGACCTTGCCGAGCAACGCCTACGCGCTCACCACGACCTATCTCAACACCGCCTCGCACGGCCTGCTGCCCGCGCCCACGGTGGCCGCGCTCCGGGAGGCGACCGCGGAGATGGCGGACGGCCGGATGTCCGTGCCGCTGTTCCTGGAACGGGCCGAGCGGGCCCGGTCCGGCTATGCCGCCCTGACCGGCGTCACCCCGGACCGGGTGGCCCTGGGCTCCTCGGTCGCCGGCCACGCCGCCCTGGTCGCCGCCTCGCTGCCGCCGGGCGCCGAGGTGGTGGCGCCCGAGGAGGACTTCGCCTCGGTGGTGACGCCCTTCGAGCAGCGCGGCGGACTGCGGCTGCGGCTGGTTCCGCTGGAGAAGCTGGCCGACGCGGTCCGGCCGGAGACGGCGCTGGTCGCGTTCAGCGCCGTGCAGTCCGCCGACGGACGGATCGCCGACCTGGACGCGGTGCGGGCGGCGGCCCGGGAGCACGGTGCGCGCACCATGGCCGACCTCACCCAGGCCGGCTGGATGCCGCTGTCCGCCGGGGACTTCGACTTCACCGTGTGCGGGGCCTACAAATGGCTGCTGTGTCCGCGCGGGGTCTCCTTCCTCACCGTGCCCGAGGACTTCGGCGGTCTGCGCCCGGTCAACGCCGGCTGGGTCGCGGGCGAGGACCCCTGGGCGAGCTGCTACGGCCCGGTCGCCGAACTCGCCCGCACCGCCCGCCGGTTCGACGACTGCCCGGCCTTCCTGCCGTATGCGGGCGCGGTGCCCTCGCTGGAATTCCTGCGCGGCCTGGGCCCGGCGTCGGTCCGGGAGCACGATCTGGCGCTGGCCGCCCGGTTCCGGGCCGGGCTGGCGCGGCTGGGGGTGGAGCCGGTGCCCGGCGACTCCGCGATCGTCTCGGTGCCGGGGCTCGGCGGGGCCACCGCCCGGCTGGCCGACGCCGGCATTGTGGCGGCGAGCCGGGCCGGGCATCTCCGGGTCTCCTTCCACCTCTACAACACCGAGGCCGATGTGGACCGGCTGCTCAACGTCCTGGAGGCCCCCGCGCCGGAAGCTGAACAGAATTTCGATACTGGTCGGTAACGAAGTCTGTTCAGCGCGGACCGGCGGCCTTAGGGTGCGCCCATGCCGAACCTGCCCGAGCTGCCCGATGTCGTGGTGTGGTCGATACCCGCCTTTGTGGTGCTCACCGTCCTGGAGATGGTGAGCTACCGCATCCACCCCGACGAGCAGGCGGCCGGCTACGAGACCAGGGACACCGCCACCAGCCTCGGCATGGGGCTGGGCAGCCTCGGCTTCGACCTGCTGTGGAAGGTGCCCATCGTGGCGCTCTACACGGCGGTCTACGAACTCACCCCGCTGCACATCCCGGTGCACTGGTGGACGGTACTGCCGCTGATCGTCGCCCACGACTTCTGCTACTACTGGTCGCACCGCAGCCACCATGTGGTCCGGATCCTGTGGGCCTGCCATGTGGTGCACCACTCCAGCCGCAGATTCAACTTCTCCACCGCGCTGCGCCAGCCCTGGACCACCTGGTCGGTCTGGCCGTTCTATCTGCCGCTGATCGCGCTGGGCGTGCACCCGGCGCTGCTCGCCTTCCTCTCCTCGCTCAATCTCACCTACCAGTTCTGGATCCACACCGAACGCGTCGGCAGACTGCCGCGCCCGCTGGAGTCCGTGCTCAACACGCCCTCGCACCACCGGGTGCACCACGCCTCCCAGGGCAGCTATCTGGACCGCAACTTCGGCGGCATCCTCATCCTCTGGGACCGGCTGTTCGGCACCTTCACCGACGAGGACGAGCCCTGCGTCTACGGGCTGACCAAGAACATCTCGACCTACAACCCGCTGCGGGTGGCCACCCACGAATACGCCGCCATCGCCCGCGATCTGCGCAGCGCCCGAAGCTGGCGGGAACGGACGGGCTTCCTGCTGCGCGGCCCCGGCTGGCTGCCGGAACGGCACCCCGCGCCGGACGGCGCACCGCCGCCCGCCGGCGACGGCAGCGCCCCCGTGGCACCCGGTACGGCGGGCCGCGCATGAGCCGGCCCGCCCCCGCCCGGCTGAGCTCCGCCGCCTTCGCGGTGACCAGCCAGATCCATGTGGCCTGCCGGGTGTGGGAGCTGGAGACGGCGGCCTGGGTCACCAAACCGCTGCTGATGCCGCTGCTGGCCTGCTGGGTGCTGGCCCGGCGCGGCCCCCGGCTGCTGACCGCCGCCCTGCTGTGCGGCTGGGCGGGCGATGTGCTGCTGATGCCGGGCTCCGATGCCCTGTTCCTGGCCGGCATGGGTGCCTTCGCCGCGGGACATCTCTGCTATCTGCGGCTCGCCCGGACGGCACCCCCGCGGCCCGGGGCACCCCGCCCCCGCCGCGCGGCGCTCACGGCCGCCGGCTACGGCCTGGTGTGCGTCACCGCGGTGGCGCTGCTCTGGCCCGGGCTGGACGCCGGAATGCGGCTGCCGGTGGCGGGCTACAGCCTGCTGCTCACCGCCATGGCCTGGGCCGCCGCCCAGCGCTTCGGACCGCTGGGCGCGGTGGGCGGCGCGCTCTTCCTGTTCTCCGACACCCTGATCGCCGCCGGCCTGGCCGGCCTGCCCGGTCTCCCCCTGCAAGACGCCATGATCATGGCGACCTACCTCACCGCACAGTGCCTCCTGGCCGCCGGTGTGGTCGCCGCCCATCAGCCGCCCTCCCCCTCCCCCGGCAAAGCGGCCGAGTCCAGCTCGGTGACCAGGCGCTTCGGCGCCACCACCCGATAGCTCTCCTCCGCCCAGTCGCACAGCAGCGCGGCCGGCGGAGCGCCCTCCTCGTCCAGCGGCAGCCACACCCAGCCGGACTTGCCCAGGCCGTACCCGGCGGGCCGGGCGCCGGGCATGGAGAGCGCATGGGCGTGTGCGTCCGCATCCGTCAGCTTGACCGTGACGGCGGGCGGATGGCTGCCGTCCCCCACTCCCAGGAAGACGAAGATCTTCTTGTTGACCTTGATGACACACTCGCCCCACGGGAACTCCTCCACCGCGCCCGGCAGCCCCAGGGCGAACTCCCGCACCGCGTCCCGCACCTCGGACCAGTCCCGTTTCTCCGTCATGCGGCCACCGTAGCCGGGGCCACTGACAGCGGCGGCCCGCCCGGCGCACGCGCACCGGCCGGACCGCCGCCCCGGACCCTGCCTCAGTCCTCGACCAGCAGCAGCAGACTGCGCACGCTGCGCTTCAGCGCGCCCACGTGATAGGCCAGTTCCTCCGGTGATGCGTGCGCCAGGTCCATGGCCTCGGCGGCCTGCAGACTCTGCCCCGCGACGATCACCACGGCCTGTTCGATGGCCCGCCGGGTCGGCCGCGCGGCCTGCCGGCATCCCGGGCACAGGCCCGAATGAGGCCGGGCGGAATCGATCGGACCGAAATCGCCCGGCCGGGCGCACAGCACGCACCCCGTGTAGCGGGCACCTCCGCGTTCGCTCATGGGCACCATCCCCCGTTGACTCACCGTGGCCGGAGCCACGGCCCCCGTGCGAGCCGTCCGGAATCGGAGCCGCGCTCCCCCTCACCGCGCCGTTCGCACCAGCAGCGGATGACCGGCAGCCGTGAACCCCCCGTTCCGGTACGGCGTCCCCCCACCACGGTGCCCGGCCGGGACGGCGCTGTCGACGGCTATTCAGGACACGTACCCGCCCCCGGCCGCTCCCCGCCGGCCCCGGCCCACCAGCGTTTTCGAACAGACGCCGGAGACCGGGGCGTGGCTCCAGGGACGGCGGGAACCGCGGGTGATCAACGGGGGAGAGCTCCGTCCCGCCGGTGGCGCGCACCGGTGCGGCGCGTGACCGGAGGGGCCGGGCAGGGTGATCACGTTACCCATCCGTGACGAGACCGGATTTGCACGCTCCGGCTCGGCCGGCCGCCGCTCCGGCCGCCCGCCGGTCACCGGCTGCCGGGCCCGGCCGCCGCCCGGCCGGCGTCGGCGGCGCGGTCGGCGGCCCCGGCGGCGGCCAGCGCCTCCCGGCAGAGCCGGTCGGCGAGCCGGGTGGTCTCCGGCAGCCGGTAACGGGGCGCCAGATGCAGCACATGGGCACAGGCCGCGTCCAGGGTGATCCGGTGACCGGCCGAGACAAAGACCGGCTTCACCCCGGCCCGGGTGCGCAGCGCCCGGCCCACCTCCGCCCCCGGGACCTCCCCCCGGCCCGGCTGCTCCAGCAGCGGCGAGGAGTCGCCTCGCGCCGGGCCGGGCTCGTCGTGACGGAACACGAACGGGTTCTTGGCCACGCCCAGGGTGCGCAGCCCGGTGAGCACGCCCAGATGGCTGGCCAGCCCGAAGCGCCGGGGATGCGCCACCCCGTAGCCGTCGCAGACCACCAGATCCGGGACCCGCCCCAGCTTCTCCAGGGCGGTCAGCACCGCGGGCAGTTCCCGGAACGCGAGCAGGCCGGGCACATAGGGGAAGGCCACCGGGCCGGCCGCGGTGGCGGTCTCCCGCACCGCGAGGGTGCGGCCGTCCAGCAGCACGACCGCGGCGGCCACCCGGCCGGCCGCGTCGTCGTAGGCCACGTCCACGCCCGCCACCGCGGCGGCGCCGGGGCTGCCGGGCGGCGGTCCCGGCTCGTCCAGCCGGACCCGGGACCGCAGCCGTTCCTGGATCCCGACGGCCTCGTCCTCGGTCCTGGGCGTGGTGTGCTCGACGAGCAGGCGCAGCGGCGGCGGCATGGCCGCCCACCCTACGCCCGCCCGCCCGCACGCACGTCCGCACGTCGGCCGGCCGGCCGGCCGGCGCTCAGCCGAGGTCGATCTCGGGGTAGAGCGGGTGCTTGGCCATCAGATCGGCGGCCCGCTGGGCCACCTCCCGGGCCACCCCGTCCTCGGTGACGTACTTGGCCTTGGAGGGCTTGCCGCTCGCCGCCGCGGCCGGGGCGGTGCGGCTCAGCACGGTGTGGATCAGCTCCGCGACCTCGTCCATGCCCTCCGCGCCGACCCCGCGGGTGGTCAGCGCCGGGGTGCCCAGCCGCACGCCCGAGGTGTACCAGGCGCCGTTGGGGTCGCGCGGGACCGAGTTGCGGTTGGTGACGATGCCGGCGTCCAGCAGCGCGGACTCGGCCTGGCGGCCGGTGAGCCCGTAGCCGGCCACGTCCAGCAGCACGATGTGGTTGTCGGTGCCGCCGGTGACCAGGCGGGCGCCGCGCCGCAGCAGGCCCTCGGCGAGCGACTGGGCGTTGTCCGTGATCCGCTGCGCGTAGTCCTGGAAGGCGGGCTGCCGGGCCTCGGCCAGGGCCACCGCCTTGGCGGCCATCACGTGCGGCAGCGGGCCGCCGAGCACCATCGGGCAGCCGCGGTCCACATACTCGGCCAGGCTGTCGTCGCACAGCACCATGCCGCCGCGCGGGCCGCGCAGCGACTTGTGGGTGGTGGTGGTGACGATCTGGGCGTGCGGCACCGGGTCGAAGTCGCCGGTGAAGACCTTGCCCGCGACCAGCCCGGCGAAGTGCGCCATGTCCACCATCAGGGTCGCGCCGACCTCGTCGGCGATCTCCCGCATGATGCGGAAGTTGACCCGGCGGGGGTAGGCGGAGTAGCCGGCCACCAGGATCAGCGGACGGAACTCGCGGGCCGCGGCGCGCACCGCGTCGTAGTCCAGCAGGCCGGTCTCCGGGTCGGTGCCGTAGCTGCGCTGCTCGAACATCTTGCCGGAGATGTTGGGCCGGAAGCCGTGCGTGAGATGGCCGCCGGCGTCCAGGGACATACCGAGCATGCGCTGGTCGCCCAGGGCGCGGCGGAGCGCGGCCCAGTCCTCCTCGGTGAGGTCGTTGACATTGCGCACCGCGGCGCGGTCCAGGGCGGGGGCCTCCACCCGCTGGGCCAGCACGGACCAGAAGGCGACGAGGTTGGCGTCGATGCCGGAGTGCGGCTGGACATAGGCGTGGGCGGCGCCGAACAGCTCCCGGGCGTGCTCGGCGGCCAGCGACTCCACGGTGTCCACATTGCGGCAGCCGGCGTAGAAGCGGTGGCCGACGGTGCCCTCGGCGTATTTGTCGCTGAGCCAGTTGCCCATGGCCAGCAGGGTGGCCGGGGAGGCGTAGTTCTCGCTGGCGATGAGCTTCAGGGATTCGCGCTGGTCGGCGATTTCGGCGCCGATGGCGTCGGCGATCCGGGGTTCGATGCCGCGGATGACGCCGAGGGCGCTGCGGTAGGCGAGGGATTCCGCCGACTCGGCGGGACGCGGGGCGGGCGCTGCGGTCATGACGGTGAGCCTCCAGGACGGCACGGTCGTCGGGGCGGCCCAGGCGCACGGCTCTCACGGTGTCTCCGCCGCCACGTCAGGTGCGGTCGGCGGGGGCCGCTCCCCGATGGTCGGTTCCATCCTGACGCGCCAGTCACGGCCCGCGGCGAGCCTAGCACTCGCGGGTCCGGTGCCGCTGGGGCACGGTGGTGTGAGGTGCGGCGCCCGCAGCACGGGCGGCGCGCGGCGCGAGAGGACCGGAACGGACCGGGAGCAGCAGATGAGCGAGCACATCTACCGGGTGACCGAGATCGTCGGCAGTTCGGCGGAGGGCGTGGACGCGGCGGTCCGCAACGCCATCGAGCGGGCCTCGAAGACCCTGCGGCAGCTCGACTGGTTCGAGGTGACGCAGATCCGGGGCCATATCGAGGAGGGGCGGATCGGGCATTTCCAGGTCGGGCTGAAGGTGGGGTTCCGTCTGGAGGGGCCCGAGGACGAGTCCTAGCGGCGGGCCGGGCCCGGCGCCCGCCGCCCGGCACCCGGACAAGGTGCGGGCGCCGGGCGGGGGCGGTCAGGCCGCCCCGTTCGTCCGGTGGCGGCGGACCGCCTCCAGCGCGGCGACCGCGGAAACCGTGGCCACCAGGTGCATCAGGGCCAGGGCGAGCGAGGTGCCGCCGTCGGTGTCCGCGGACAGCGGACCGGCGAGCGAGGCCGCGCCCAGTGCCCCGCCGGTGATCTGGGCGATGCGCAGGAAGGCCGCCCGCCAGAGCGACAGCAGCACGGCGAGTCCGGTCCCGGCGGCCAGCGGCACGGCCGAGGAGACCACCACGCCGCCGGCCGTGACGGTGTGCACGCTGTCGCCGTCCGGCAGCCGGAGGGACGCGTCGGCGGCCGTGCCGATCAGCAGGATCAGCAGGTTGACGGCGATGGCGGCGAGCGCGCCCGCCGGGATCGCCTGCCACCAGACCAGCCCGCGCGGCCCGCGGGCCACCGCGTCCGCTCCTGCACCGGGGCCGGCGGACGAGGAGCGGGATGAGGAGGAGCGGGATGAAGAGGAGCGGGATTGTGTGCCGGGCGCGGTGTCGCCGCGCCGGGGGCCGCCGAGAGTGAGCCGGGTGTCCGACATGGTGCTTGCCTCCTGGGGACGTGCAGCGGTGCCGAGTCGGGGGTGAGGGCCGGCCCGCTCCGGGCGGCAGCCCCGGAAAGCATCCTGCAAGTTCAACTTAACTTGAGGTCAAGCCCGGCCATTACCCGGCAGGTCATCGACGTCCGGCGGCCGGGCGGGCATCGTTGCGGACATCGGGCGCCGGCCGGCCCCCGGGCTTCCTGCCCGTCCCCTCCGTGTCCCCGCACGCACCACCGAACGGAAGGCTGCCGATGTCACCGACCTCCGCCACCCCCTCGTCCCGCACCTCCCCGCGTCCCGGCGCCCTTTCCGGCACCTCCGGGACCGCCCGGCTGCGCCGCTGGCTGGCCGTCGACGCGATCGTCACCGGCGGGAACGCGCTCGCCTATCTGGCCGTCTCCGGACCGCTGGGCCGGCTGTTCGGCCTGGAGTCCGGGCTGCTGCTGGGCATCGGCGCCCTTCTGCTGTGCTACGCCGCGGCGGTGGGCCTGCTCGCCGCCCGGCGGCGCCCCGCCCCGGCGCCCGCGCGGGCCGTGGTGGCCGCCAACGGGTGCTGGACGGTGGCCAGCCTGGCATCCCTGCTGTTCTGGCTGGACCCCAAGGCCACCGGCACCGGCTGGATCATCGCCCAGGCCGCCGTGGTCGCCGCCCTCGCCGGGCTGCAGTACGGCGCGCTGCGCTCCGCCCGCCAGGACTGACCGCCGCCCCGCCGGCCCGGTCCCGCTCCGGCCTACCCCCGCTCCGGCTCCGGCCGCGGCTGCGGGACCAGCCGGCGCAGCGCCGCCGCCGTCCCGGCGTCCGCCGGAACGAAGGTCTCCAGCGCCAGTTCGGAGACGGTCACATCCACCGGGGTGTTGAAGGTGGTGATGGCCGACAGGAAGGACAGCCGTTCCCCGGCCAGGTCGATCAGCATCGGCAGCGCCGGGGCCGCGCCGCCGTCCTCCCCCGCCACCACCGTGCCGCCGGGCGGCAGCGGATAGGCGGCCACCTCCTCGTGCAGTGCGCGGAGCGCCGCGGACCGGGCCGGCGCCATCTGGCGGCGGAGCTGCGCGAGCAGATGACCGCGCCATTCCCGGAAGTTGGCGATCCGCGGCGCCAGGCCCTCCGGATGCAGGGTGACCCGCAGCGCGTTCACCGGCGGTTCCAGCAGCCGGGGCGCCACACCGTCGAGCAGCAGCGCGATCCCGCGGTTGAAGGTGTGCACCCGGTACAGGCCGTCGACGACCAGCGCCGGGCAGGGCTCCAGGCCGGCGAGCATCCGCTCCAGTCCGTGCCGCAGCGCGGACAGCCCGGCCGCGTCCAGCGGGGTCTCCGGATAGTGCGGCGCGTACCCGGCCGCCACCAGCAGCGCGTTCCGCTCGCGCACCGGCACGTCCAGATGCCCGGCCAGCCGCAGCACCATCTCCCGGCTGGGACGGGTCCGGCCGGTCTCGATGAAGCTGATGTGGCGGGCCGAGGAGCCGGCCCGCAGCGCGAGTTCGAGCTGGCTCACGCCCTGCCGCCGTCGCCACTCGCGCAGCAGCGGCCCCACGCCGCGGCCGGTGTCGTCCGCCGTCACCGCACTCATGCCGCCGACCCTACGCGCCTGCGCGCAGCCCCTTGCCCCGCGGCCCCCGGCTGGCACAATCGACCGGTACGCGGACGGACCCGACCCAACGACGAAACACGCCGCAGCATTTCGGCCGGGAGGCGCAGTGCCCGTCAGCAGTTCCACCAGCTTCACCGTCGACATCACCGGCACCACCGGCATGCGCACCGGGGAGTGGGCGGAGGGGGAGGAATTCCTCATCCTGCCCGACCGCCGGGAGGGCTCCCACCAGGCCGCCGCCCGGATCCGGCTGCTGATGGCCGAGACCGAGGACGGAGAGCCGCTCTTCCAGCCCTCCCCCGTGCGGCGGCAGACCGGCGAGGTCACCGTCGCCGAGGTGGAGAAGCGGCTCCACCTGCGCGCCCAGTTGCCGCACCCGGTACTGGAGCTGACCGACCCGGCGGGCGTGGTCACCGCCCGGGTGCGCCCGGAGCAGCCGGGCACCCCGGAACCCGTCTCCTTCCGGGTCACCGATGCCGGCAACCGCCCGCTGGCCACCTTCCGGCGCTCCCCCTCCCGCCTCGGCCGCCGGGCCTACTGGCGGATCGAGCCGGCCGACGGCAGCCCGCCCGTCACCGGCCACCGCGGGACCTGGCCCGGCTGGATCGGCTTCGTGCTCACCTTCCCGCTCTGGCTGGCGTTCGCCGTCGGCTCCCTCCTGGTCGCCCTCCTCACCCTGGGCGAGGTCACCGAGATGCTGGTCTGGGGCGCGCCCAAGCGTGTCACCTGGCGCCGCCGCTGGGCCCCGCCGATCACCGGGAACGCCCTGGATTTCCGCTATCTGCGCACCGGCTACCGCTGGAACCCGCGCCTGCTCGACGCCCGTCTCGCCTACTCCATGGCCGCCCTGCACTACTTCCACAAGATGCACCGGGACTGACGAGATCCACTCCGGGCCGGGCGGCCCCTCCGCCGCCCGGCCCGGCCGGGAACAGGAGGGGCGACCGTCCACCATGGCCGGCCCCGGGTTCCCGGACAACGCGGGTGAGAGCATCCGCCCCGGCTTGGTATGGTTGTCCCAGTCGCCGCGCACCACCCCGGTCGCGAGCACACCCTGTCCGGGTGGCGGAATGGCAGACGCGCTAGCTTGAGGTGCTAGTGCCCGTTAAGGGCGTGGGGGTTCAAGTCCCCCCTCGGACACCACCAGAGACCCCAGTCGACCTGGGGTTTTCTGTTTTCCAGGGGTCCGCCGTGACCAGCCCGTAAACGATCTTGTTCCTCAGCCGACCGTGTCCGGCCCCATCCGGCTGGGAGTGGACGCGGCCGGCTTGCGGGCACTCTCCTCACGCCGCTTGCCGTACCGGGAGATCGTGTAGCCCGGCGCGTGGTGCCGCACCTCCGCGGCGATCTCGGCGGGGTTCTCTCCGGCGTCGAGATCGCTGGTGACGAGCGAGGCACGCCAGTCGTGCACCCGAACGTCTCCGGGAGCTTCAGGCGCCTCCGGAGTGCCTGCCAGCGGGCGGGAGACCTTCTCTCGGGGCCTGCGGTCCGCCGGGCTCGGTCCTGTCGCGACAGGGCCCCGGGTCACAGGGTTCGCTCACCGGGGAGACGCCAGATCCGGGCTCCGCGGGCGAGTGCGTGAGTCCCGTCCGGTTCGATGGTGAGCCGGTAGGCGTCGGGGGTGGGTCGTGCCGCCGCGAACCACGGGCCGAGGAGTTCCATGCGTTCCGTCCACAGGTCCCGTGGGCCGGCGGTGGTGACTTCTGCGGCGTTGCCGACGGAGTCGGGGATGATACGTGCCCAGGATTGCGTGGGCGGGTGGACGAGGCCGTGCATGGTGTTCTCGGCGTCGCGCAGGGTCATGCCGAGTACGTCATGGTGGGCCATGGCGACTTCCATGACCCGGGTGAGGGCGAGGGCGTGGTAGAAGTCCGCGGTTTCCTCGCGGGTGACCGGGAGGGATTCGGTGCGGGTGCGGCCCGAGGCGTTGGCGATCAGTGCCGTGTACTGGTTCGCGGTGGTGCGCACGTGGTCGGCGGTGGGGCGGGCGCGCATGAAGGCGGCGTCCTCGGGGAGGAAGCGGCCCTTGGCGCTGCCGTCGTCCTGGATGATCAGGCGGGCGATGCCGGTGCCGATGTTGGTGACGATGACGGCTCCGGGGCGCAGCTGGCTGGGCCAGGCTGCGGGGATGCGGTCCACGCCGCAGGTGGCGAGGATGCCGTTGTAGGGTCCGCCGGCGGGGTGGCCGACGGTGCCGTCGCCGGTGAGGATCTCGGGCTCGTGGCCGATGCTGCGGAGCTTTTCGCGGGCCGCTGCGGTCAGTACCGGGTCGATGTCGATGCTGACCACGTTGGCTGCGCCCAGGCGGTGACACAGGAGCGCGGTGTTGTACCCGGTGCCGGTCCCGATCTCCAGCACGCGGTCCCCTTCGGTGACGGTGAAGGATTCGAGCATCCGGGCCATCAGGGACGGCTGGCTGGAGCTGCTGATGGCCGTGCCCGCGGCGTCCCGGAGGGTGATGAGGGAATCGTCGCTGTAGACCCTGGACCAGAAGTCGGGGTCGTCCTGCGTGTAGTGGCGCAGGCCCTCGCTGGTGCGGATGGAGAAGGCCGGGGCAAAGACTTCCCGGGGCACGGCGGCGAAGGCGTCATGCCAGCCGGGGGTGTGCAGGGCGCCGCTGGCGGTCAGGGCCTCGGTCAGGCCGGCCCGTGCGTCCTCGGCGGTCAGCAGACTCATGCGGTCGTCTTTCCTTCCAGTTCGTCGGCGATGGCGTGGGTGATGGGGTCGCGCAGGTCGGGGATGAAGCCGTACTGGCCGCCTGGGTTGATGTCCACCAGAAACCAGTCGTTGTTCTGGTTAACGAGGAAGTCGCATGCCAGGTAGCGCAGGCCGAAGGTGTCCATCAGCCGGTGCAGGCCGGCGACGACGGTTCCCGGGACGGTGCACTCGCGGTAGGTGAGGGAGTCGTAGTCTCGACGGAAGTCGATGCGGGAGGCGTCCGATCCGGCGTGGATCTCGGCGGCGAAGGTGCGTCGGCCGACGCAGGTGGCCCGTACCTCGTATGCCTTGTCGATCCATTGCTGAAACTGGTGGGCGGTCAGGCTCACCGCGTCGGTGATCTCCTGCGGTCTGACTTTGGATGTCCACAGGGCGAGCCGCCGGCCGTCGTGTACGCCGGGGTGTGTGGGGCCGATTGCCTTGTATGCCGCTACGGCACCGGGCAGGGCGGAGATGAACTCCCGGGCTTCCTGCGGGTCAGAAGTGATCAAGGTGGCGGGGATCGTCAGTCCGCACCTGGCCGCCTGCGCAAGTGCGTACGGAGCGACCGCGGCCCAGGCGTTGCGCCAGGGGTGGTTGATCCAGGTGCAGCGCAGCGAGGACAGGACACCGCCCACCGCGGCACGCGCCTCGCTGTCCGCCCATCGAAGGGCGTCCTGGTTCATGCGCGGATCGAACTGGAAGCGTCCGGGCCGCCGGTAGTACACGGCCCGGACCGTGCTCAGGTCCAGGTCCCGGTGCTCACCACGCCACACCCCCTGCCAGCGGTCCTGGCCGGGGTCCAGGCGCGCCGAGATGGTCAGGGTTCCGGGGAAGTCTGCGGGGTCCAGCCGGACCAGGGAGACTCCCCGGGCAGTGAGTTCTGTGATCACCATGTCGGCTGTCGCGTCCATGGTGTGGCGGGTGAGCACCAGGACTGTCATGGAGTGTCCTCTCTCGTGCTTACCGGGGTCGGTCAGTCTTCGTCGGTGCCCTCGTCGTCGTCCCAGACCTGCATGTCCTCCTGGGTCTGGACGACGGTGTCGAAACTGCTGGCCATGGACGGGGTGGAGATGAACGGCACCCCGTCCTGGGTGACCGTGATCTGCCGCTCCGGGCACAGGCTCAGTTCCTCGACGGAGCCGACCGCACGCGGGTTGGCCGGGATGGCGGTGGTGATACCGAACGGCACCACGGACTCGTCGGTGTCCGCCGCGGGCTTGACCGACATGGCGTAGGGAAAGAGCGGCGGAGCCAGAGTTTCGGTACTCACAGTTGTGTCTCCTTCAGGTGTTCTCCGGGAACCCGCCCCGGCTCGGTTTGCCAGGGGCGGGAGTCTGTGAAGGGGAAGCCGACTTATAGAGGGCGATGTCGAACCCGGTGGGCAGGTGATACCGAGGGTCGTGAAGGGGTCCGGCTCGGTCTGTCCGCGGCGCCGGACCTCGCGCTGCCGCTCGGTCCCGTAGCGGTCGATGCCACCGAGAAGGATGTGTAGGTGCAGAAGCGCACTAACGTACTCATCGGTTGGAGACGGTTCCCATTCTTCTTCTGTTGAGGTTTTTCGGGCGGTCGTCTCGAAGCGGCTCCTGGGCACACCCACCAGGTAGCGGGCGGGCCCGCCCTCCAGGGCGTCAAGGGCCAGGTTGATGTGCCACTCAACGTGCGGGGCGACCAGATCGCGCAGGTCTTCCCCCGCCCGCCGCAGCGCGGACAGCTCGGGCGGCGGGACCAGTTCGGTGCCCCGGGGGGGGGATGGCTGCGCAGTCGAAGACGAGGTACTGCGTGCCGGTGTCGGGCATGCAGTGAACTACCAGCAGCGCACCGGGGACGGCCTTCAACGCCGTCTCGCGCTTCACGTGCCGCTGGCAGGCGAAGTAGGCCGACTCCCACGGACCGGCCGGACCTCCGACGAGGCCGTACCGATCCTCACCGGCCTGGGCGCCACGGTCCGCCAGCAGCACGCGCTGCTCTTCGTCGCGGCTGAGTGCCGCCGGCACCAGCCGTACACCCACGTGTTCCCCTCTCCGGGCTGTGCCGGCAGCGGCCGATCGAATACGGCGGCGGGCTCCTCGTTCACAGCCACTCCTCCGGCACGACTCTCATCGGCCGCGTGATCCGCTGCCGGTAGTCAGGTGCTCGGGGTTTCTCTTCAAGTGCCGCTCGATCCAGGCGAGCGCCTGGTCGGAGATCTCCTCTTCGGGACCGTGCTCATTGCAGACCGCGCACTCAGCAGAAAAAGACATCGGCTCCGCGTCCGGCTCCGCATCAGGGGCGATAACGAACTTCCGGAACCGGAACGTCTTCCCGATATACGTCCGGGATGCCGGTGCCAGGTCAACCGAATCCATGCTGACCTCTCTCGTCACGCGGCCACCTCCGCCTTGGCCAGAGGGCACCGGAACCACACCCATTTCCCGGTCGGGGTGCAGGTGTAGCCCATGGCGTCCGTCATTTCCCGCAGCAGCCACAGGCCACGGCCGGAGTCGGAGTCCCAGTCAGGAGTGCTCACGGCCGGTACCTTCGGCGAACGATCGAAGAGCTTGACGAAGACGGCACCTCGCTCCCGAAGGACCACCAGCCTCAGGTGCGGATCTTCGACGTGCTGGACCGCGTTGGCCAGCAACTCCGATACGCCCAGCCGCGCAGACTCCACCGCGTCGGTATCCCCTCCGAGAGAGCGGACCGCATCACCGACCCTCCCGCGCAAGGACTCGATTTCCCGCGCTTCGGCCAGAAGGTTCCACTCGTACCTGTGCCGACTTCTGCCAAGTCCCCCAATACCCGCCATGCCACCTCCTACGCCTGAACGGCGCTCCAGCTCCGGACCGGGCAACTGCCTCGGTTCCAATTCCCCCATAACGTCTGCCACACTCTCAAAGGCTATTCCGTATCCGGCCTCGCCACTGCGGACGGGGCCAGAAATCGCCAGCCCCATCTCTCGTGCACCGTCAGCAATCAAAGTGAACAACTGAGCAGAGGAAACGGATTCTCGCCTTTCCTGTCCTGGCGCGACGAGAAGAAACAGAACCGCATCCACGCGTTCCCGTTGAGTCCACAGTCCCGGAGTCGTTCCGACCTGACTTTGCCAGGCACGTGCAGACATGGCGTTGCCGCAGCACCCGACAGTCCGCAGCGGCGGAGCAGTCACCTTCTCCGAAGTCGCACTCCTCGGCCTCTGGCGTCCCGCGCACTGCTCACACCCAGCCGTCGCACACCTCTCACTGTGAGGGAACCGCCGAGGAACTTCGCAACAGCCAGGGACGTACGGGCAAGTTCAACCAGCCGGCCGCAGCCGTGTCTGCCACTGTCCCGGACCGGCGTACCCACAGTTATGCCTGGCGGGCCGATGCCGGCCGCCATCGCTTCGACGGGGTGCGAAGGGTGTCGGGCTTCCTGTCGCTGGGCGGGTACGCTCACGCCGGCCACGCCCACTCCTCTCCGTAGTGCTGCGACTACCAGGAATGGACAGGGTGCCCTGCGGTCGGGAACCATTCAACGTGTCAGGTGGGGACGAAAGGTTGGTGTAGTGCCCTTGAACCGCAAGGAGTTGAACCCTGAGAGTTCTCCCCAAGCTGCGTTCGGTGCGCGTTTGCGCAGCTCACGCGAGAGCCGAGGGTGGACCCAAGAGGATCTGGGCAGTCAGATGGGATATTCCAGCACGCATATTTCATCCGTCGAAACTGGTCGCAAGATGCCAACCTTGCGCTTCTCGCGCGGCGCTGACCGTGCTCTCGGCACCGAGGGCACAGCAGATGCGTTCGAACGCGAGTGGCGCGAGCTTCACCACGGCAGCCTGTTGGAAGGATTCCCGGAGTACGTCGGGTGCGAGGGCCGCGCCTCGGAGATCAGGCTGTTCGAGATCGGCATCGTCCCCGGGCTTCTCCAGACGCCGGAGTACGCGATGGAACTGGCGGCCGGCGCCGTCAAGCGGGGGGCCATTACCGCTGATCAGGCACGTGAGCGGGTCGAACTGATCACCGAGAGGCAGGCGGCGCTGGTCCGGACGCCCCCGCCGCTGATCTTCGCAGTGCTGGACGAGAGCTGTATCCGTCGGCCTATCGGGGGGACGGCCGTCATGGACGCACAGTTGGCGCACCTGGTTGAGTTCGCCAAGCTGCCCAACACTGTGCTCCAGTTGGCCCCGTACGAGATGGGCGTGCGCCGTACCATCGACCTGCCGGTCTACATACTGACGATGGCGGACCGTTCGCTGATGTCGTACGCGGAGTCTGCCCAACGGGGACAGGTCGAGCGGGACAGGACGCTTATTCTGCCGATGCTCACGGCCTACCATCAACTACAGGCAGAAGCGCTGTCTCAGTCGGCATCTGTCACCGCGATCGAGCAGCTACGAAGGGGCACCCCGTGACCACCGAAGTCCCGCGTTGGTTCAAGTCCTCCCACAGCAACAACGGTGGCGCCTGCGTGGAGGTCGCCGAGGACTTCGCCGCGTCGCGCGGCGTGGTTCCTGTCCGTGATTCGAAGAACCTCGATGGCCCGGTACTCAACGTGCCGACCGCCGCGTTCTCGTCGCTCGTGGCAGGCATCAAGGCCAGACGGGTCGGCACCGCCTGACCGCCGGGCCGCCCGTGTGCGGATACAGGACTGCCCCATCGTGCGGTGCCCGACGAGGTCAGGGAGGGCTTGGCCGAGGGCCACTCGCATAGCGCAGGAATGAATGAATCAATGACCACCGCGCCGAACCGCCTCACCGGACTACGCTTGTCCCCGCTGTTGGGGTCGGTGGTAGCGAGGGAAGGATCGCCGCACGGTGAGCACCTTGGACGGAGCATGGGTTCACAGAACCCTGTCCGCGGACGATCGCAAGACGTTCGAGGCCCGGTTCTCCTTCGCCCTGGCCGGCGTACGGCTCACATACGAGGTGGAGCCGCTTGCCGAGGTGGTCCGGGAGTGGTGGGTGCTGGCCGGAGGGGACCAGGACGCCGCTGACGCGGACCGGTTCCGCTCCCAGCAGGACGCGACCATCACCCGGCGGCCACAGCGCCCGCAGCAGGACCCCACACGGTGGGTGGACCGCACCGGCCCGGCCGTGTTCGCCGCCCTGTCCCCCGATGACCGGGTGCGCTTCGAGCTGGACTTCACGGGCGCCGCGGATGTGGCCGAGCGGACCTTCGACCACCGCCGCCTGCTCGAGGTGATCCATCACTGGTGGACGCCGGCCTGCCGGAAGGCCAACCCCGAGCATGCCGCCATCGACCGGGAGATGATCCGCCGCATCGAGGCCGGGGACGAGTCTGTGTTCGCCGGTTCGGGGGAAGAACCCTGAGTATGGCTACGTACGAGATCCGCTTCGTCACGGAGGCGGCCCGCCAGCGCGACTCCCTCCCCGCATCAGGGCGCAAGGAGCTGGAGAAGGCGCTGGGCGAGATGAAGCGCAACCCCTTCAAGAAGGGCAAGAAGGGGATGGATGAGGTCTGGTACTGGGACTTCGGCCGGACCGGGCAGATCATGTACCTGGTCTCGAACCGCATCGTCACGGTCACCGTGCTGCGCCTCACATACGTGTGAGGTCCGGCCGGCTCCATGACCAGCGCGTGACCAGTAGCACCCGGGAACAGCCGGAAACACCGAGGAACCAGCGGGTACGACTGGCCGCTCGGCAGGGTCGTCAGCGGCACCCTTTCCGCAGGCCAGAGCCCTGATGAGGCGGTGTCCGAGAGAAGAGTTCAAGTCCCCCCTCGGACACCACCAGAGACCCCAGTCGACCTGGGGTTTTTCTGTTTTCCAGGGGTCCGCCGTGACCAGCGCCGCGACCGGCACGCAAATGATCGTGTCCGCCGCGGCGCAGGCCGTGGCGCAACGCCGGGTCAGCGGATGTGCACGGTGAGCGACGCTCTCCGGGCTACGGTGACGGCATGTCAGACACTGTGCTTCCCGGTCCCGACACCTCCTTCGGCCGGCGTGTGCGGGAACGGCTGGCGGCCGAGCGCGTCGTCTGGTTCACCACGGTCGGAGCGGACGGAACCCCGCAGCCCAACCCCGTGTGGTTCCTGTGGGAGGACGGTGGCTTCCTCGTCTACAACCGCACCGATGCCGGGCGGCTGGCCAACATCGCGGCCCGTCCGCAGGTCTCGCTGCATTTCAACAGCGACCGCGAGGGCCAGGACATCGTGGTCTTCCGGGGCCGCGCCCGCCGCGCCGGGAGCGCGCCGCCGCCGCACGAGCACCCGGCATACACCGACAAGTACGGCCAGGCCATGAGCGCCGTCACCGGCAGCCGGGAGAAGTTCGGCGAGGCCTTCGCCGTCCCGCTGCGGATCGACGTCACCCGGGTCCGCGGCTACTGAGCCCGCGCACCGCCTGCGCCGTCCCCGCCCCGGAGGACCCCCGCCGAGCCGGGGGTCCTCCGCGTTTCCGGGGCCGGGCCGGGGGCCGCCCGGCCGGCCGCGGTGCGCCAGGCGGCGGTCACCGCGGCATGCGCCTGGGCGGTGGCGGCCGGGACATCGCCGGACAGGGTCAGCGGGGTGCCGAGATGCACGTGCAGGGCCGGCCGGCGGACCGGGGCGGTCAGCACTCCGGCGAGCTGCTTGGCCGTGCGGCCGGAGCTGATCCGGCGGGCCCCGGCCTGGCCGAGCGGCACCAGCGGCGCGCCGGTGGCCAGTGCCAGCCGGGCCGGGCCGCTGCGGAACGCTCCGGGCGGCGCCTCGGCGACGTCCACCCGGCGCGGCAGGCCGCCCTCGCCGTAGACCAGGATCACCCGCCCGTCGGCCAGGGCAGCCGCGGCGGCGTCCAGCGAGGCCGCGGCCTGCGCGGTGCCGCGCCGCACCGGGATGTGGCCGCCGCGGGTGAGCAGCCGCCCCAGCACCGGGACGCGCCACAGGCCGGCGGCGGCCATGACCACCGGCTGCACACCCAGCCGGTGCAGGGCGGCCAGCACCACGGCCGGGTCGGCGAGCGAGGTGTGATTGGCGGCGACGATGCTGCCCGGCGGGACGACGGCCCCGGGGTCGGCGGTCACCCGCAGCGGGCCGAGCAGCGGGACAATCCGGCGGGCGGCGGCGCTGAGCACGTGGTCATCCTCCGGTTCGGGCGCCGGGCGGGCGGCGCCGGTGGTTCATGATCAGTGGCTTGCTGTCCGCATCATCGCCCGCCGCGGCCCTGCGCCGCCTGAGTAGAAACGCCCGGGTACCGTACCGCTTTCCGGGCCGGCGGCCCCGGGCACCCCGGCCGGCCGGCCGCGGCGGCGCCGCGAAACGAGGGCTGGCCAGGAGGTGTTTGTCGTACGGTGGGGGCCATGACGACGATGACGCCGGGCGCGAACATCCCGCTGCCCGTACAACTGGTCAGTGTGGAGGTCACCGCGCCCCGGCCGCTGGACGTCTCCGGCCTGATGGTCGCGGCGGACGGAAAGGTGCGCTCCGACGCCGACTTCATCTTTTACAACCAGCCGCAGGGGCCGGGCGTGCAGCACCGCCCGGCCTCGGCGTCCGGTCCCGACTGTGTCACCGTCGACACGGCCGAGGTGCCGGCGGACATCGAGAAGGTGGTCGTCACCGCCAGCCTGGACGGCGGCGGCCCGTTCGCCGGTATGGAGCCGACGGCCACGGTCCGGGACGCGGCGACCGGCACGGTGCTCGCGGTGTTCACCCCGCCCGCGCTGAGCGTGGAGACCGCCCTGATCGTGGTGGAGGTCTACCGGCGGCAGGGCGCCTGGAAGCTGCGCGCGGTCGGCCAGGGCTATGACAACGGCCTGGCCGGGATCGCCATGGACTTCGGTGTGGCCGTGGAAGAGGAGGAGGAGCCCGAGCCCCTGCCGGCTCCGGCTGCGGCGCCCGCTCCGGCTCCGGCGGCGCCGCTCCCGTCCGGTGGTGCCGCCGCGCCGCCCGCGCCCGCCCCCGGGCCGCAGCCCGGCGCGCCGGAACCGGCGCCCGCCCCCGCCTGGGGAACCGGCCCGGGGGCCGCTCCGCCGCAGGGGACTCCGCCGCAGCCGGCGCCCGCGCCCGCCTGGGCCGGCGAGACGCAGCCCGCGATCCCCACGGCGGGGACCGGGGCGACGCCGCAGTGGGCCGGCGGCCCGCAGAGCGGCCCGCACACCCCGCCGCCGCCTCACCAGCCGCACCAGCCCGCGCCCGGCGCCCCCGATCCCCGCACCTCCGGCCCGGTTCCGGCTCCGGGTTCGGGCACGCCCGCCTGGGCCGCCAATCCGCAGCCGGCCCCGCCTTCCTCGTCCGCCGCGCCCCCGCCCTGGCCCGGTACGGCCCAGAGCGGTCCGCACACCGCGCCCCCGCCCCCCGACCCCCGCACCGGCGGGCCGATGCCGGCGCCCGGCCCGGCCTGGGCCTCGGGGCCGCAGACCGCACCGCCCCAGCCCGCGCCCGGTCCCGGTCCCGGTCCCGGTCCCGGTCCCGGTCCGGCCTGGGCCGGCGCACCGCCCGCCCAGCCGCAGGCCCCCGGGCCGCACGCTCCCGGGGCGGGCGCTCCGGCGGGCGGGGTGATGGCCCTGGGCGCGTCACCGGTCAGCCTGGTCAAGAACCAGGCCGTGTCCCTGGTGAAGGCGGGCCAGCCGCCGCTGTCCCGGGTGCAGATGGGTCTCGGCTGGCAGCCCGCCATGCACGGTGGCCGGATCGATCTGGACGCCTCGGTCATCGCCTTCGACTCCCAGCGCCGCAAGCTCGACACCTGCTGGTTCATGAAGCAGCGGATCTTCCACGGCGCCATCCGGCACTCCGGTGACAACCTGACCGGCCATGGCGAGGGCGACGACGAGGCCATCGGCGTGGACCTGGCCAAGCTGCCGCCGGAGGTGTCCGGGCTGGTCTTCACGGTGAACTCGTTCAGCGGCCAGAAGTTCACCTCGGTCGCCCGCGCCTACTGCCGCCTGCTGGACGCCCAGGACGGCAGTGAGCTGGCGCGCTACGACCTGACCCAGTCCGAGCCGCGCACCGGCCTGATCCTGTGCAAGCTGGTCCGGCAGTTCTCCGGCGAGTGGCACATGACCGCGGTCGGGGTCTTCGCCGACGCCAAGACCGCCAAGGGCATGGTCAAGCACGCCGCCGCCATCCTGTAGCACTCTCCCCTCCCACGGGCCCGGTCCGGATTCCTCCCGGACCGGGCCCGGTCCGGGCCCCGTCGCGGGGACGCGTCCGGGCCGAGACGAAAAGGCACCGACTGAAGCGTTTCAATCCCTCTGGCCGAGGGTACGAATCCCGCCATCTGGGAGCGCTCCCGTATCCGGACTCCCCCACACCGGAAGTAGGAGCCGCAATGCTCGCGAAAACCCGTGCCAACGGCCAGGAACTGGCCTTATCACCCCGCTGGACGCTGCGCGCGCTGGCCGTGCTGTTCGCCGCGCTGCTCGGGCTGATCCCCTGGGCGGACGCCGCGTCGGCACACGGTTCGGCCGTGGACCCGGCCTCCCGCAACTACGGTTGCTGGCTGCGCTGGGGCAGCGACTTCCAGAACCCGGCCATGCAGCAGCAGGACCCGATGTGCTGGCAGGCATGGCAGGACGACACCAACGCCATGTGGAACTGGAACGGCCTGTACCGGGAAGGCGTCGCCGGCAATCACCAGGCGGCGCTGCCGGACGGGCAGTTGTGCAGCGCCGGGCTCACCTGGTACGGCCGCTACCGTTCCATGGACACTCCCGGCCCCTGGAAGACCACCCCGGTCGGCAGCAACTTCACCCTGCGGCTGTGGGACCAGGCGTGGCACGGCGCGGACTACTACCGCGTCTATGTCACCCGGCAGGGCTATGACCCGGCCACCGAGCCGCTGACCTGGGGCGATCTGGAACTGGTACGCCAGACCGGCGCCTACGCCCCGGCCGAGTACACCGATCTGAACATCAGCGCCCCCGGGCGCTCGGGCCACCATGTCGTGTTCACGATCTGGCAGGCCAGCCATCTCGACCAGTCCTTCTACTTCTGCAGCGACGTCACCTTCTCCTGACGTCCCGCCGGCCCGGCCGTCCTCAGCCCCGGACGGCCGGGCCCAACTCGGCGCGGCCGACAATCCGTTGTTTGCAGAACGTTGTTGTCGTCCCGCCGCGTACTCGTGCGAGACTGCCCCTGCCGGCTGACAGGGCGTCGAAGGGGCGGATTCACCATGGCTGACAACGCCGACCGTGCGGAGAACTCGGTCAACGACCAGGACCGGGCAGCGTCACAGGAGCAGGAGCCCGACTACGACTGGAGCTGGGCGGACGCCGAACTCGGCTACGAGATCCCCGAGATCGACACCAGCAAGCCCTCCATAGCCCGGGTCTACGACGCCGCCCTCGGCGGCCAGGACAACTATCCGGTGGACCGCGAGGTGCTGGAGGCCGCCCTCAAGATCAATCCGGTGGCGATCCGGAGCGCGCGGGTCAACCGTGACTTCCTGGTCCGCGGCGTCCGTCATCTGGCCGAGCAGGGCATCGACCAGTTCCTGGACCTCGGTTCCGGGCTGCCCACCGCGCAGAACACCCACCAGGTGGCCCAGGAGGTCAACCCGCGCGCCCGGGTGGTCTATGTCGACAACGACCCGATCGTGCTGGCGCACGGCCAGGCCCTGCTCGCCCAGAACAGCCGCACCCGGGTGCTGCTGGCCGATCTGATGGACCCCGCCAAGGTGCTGGGCCACCCCGGGGTCGAGGGCTTCATCGACTTCTCCCGGCCGGTCGGCCTGCTGATGGTGGCCGTCCTCCACCACATCCTGGACGAGGAGGACCCGGCCGGCATCGTCAAGGCGTACACCGGCCGTCTGGCGCCCGGCAGCCATCTTCTCCTCTCGCACTTCTGCAACACCATCCCGGAGGCCAAGGCGCTGGAGGAGAACCTGGTGCGTTCCCTGGGCCGCGGGAAGATGCGCAGCCAGGAGGAGATCACCGCCTTCCTGGACGGGCTGGAGCCGGTGGAGCCCGGCGTCGTCGCGCTGCCGCTGTGGCGCCCGGACGAGCCGGTGCGGGAGCCCCTGGACGAGAGCGGGATGATCATCTTCGGCGGCCTGGCGCGCAAGACGGCCTGACCCGCGCGGCGGCACCAAGCCGCGGGTCCGCTGCCGGGCCGCCGCCGGTCCGTAGGCTGGACGCATGGTGCAGCGGACCCCGGGCCGGCGGCCCGTCTTCGCCCGCTTCTACTCCCGCGTCGGCGGCCCGGCGCTGGAGCGGGCGGGCATGGGTGAGCACCGCCGGCGGCTGCTGGCGGGGCTGTCCGGCGAAGTGGTGGAGATCGGCGCGGGCAACGGCCTGAATTTTCCGCACTATCCGCCCGGGGTGCGGCGGGTGGTGGCCGTGGAACCCGAGCCGAGGCTGCGGGCCATGGCGGCCGGGGCCGCCGCCCGGTGCCCGGCCCCGGTGGAGACGGTGGCCGCCGGGGCGGAGCGTCTGCCCGCTCCCGACGCCGCCTTCGACGCCGCGGTGGCCTGCCTGGTGCTGTGCTCGGTGCGGGACCAGGACGCCGCGCTGGCCGAGCTGTTCCGGGTGCTCAGACCGGGCGGCCGGCTGCGCTTCTTCGAGCATGTGCGGGCGGATACGGCCGGCATGCGGCGGGTGCAGCGGCTGGTGGACGCCACCGTCTGGCCGCACCTGTGCGGCGGCTGCCACACCGGCCGGGACACCGCCGCGGCCATCACCCGGGCCGGTTTCCGCATCACCGCGCTGGAGAAGTTCTCCTTTCCCGAGACGCGGGTGCCCTCCCCCGCCGCCACCCACATCTCCGGCTCCGCCGGGAAGCCGGGAGCCTGACCGCGGCACCGCCCGGCACGCCCCCGCCCGGCCCGCTCCAGGGCCGCTCCGAGCCGCCCCGGCCCGGACAGGGCGGCGGACGTGCACCGTCTGCCTCCGGGTCGTGCAACCGCGCGCCGTTGCCGCGTCTCGCGCGCCGCCCCTACCGTGACGCCCCAGGTCGGACTCCGAAAGGGGAAGGCCACGTGGGAGCCGCAGACATCGCCGCCGCCTTGGTCAGTGTGCCGCGGCACCGCTTCATCCCGCCCCGGGCATGGGCCTCTCCGGTAGGAACTCCGGGCGGCTACTGGATCGACCGGGAATGCGATCCGGACGCCTGGTGGGAGGCGGTGTACTCGGACACGGTGATCGTCACCCAGCTCGACGAGGGACGGATCGAGCTGACGGAGCAGAACGCCGCCCGGTGGTTCTGGAAACCGACCTGCTCGGCGTCGAGTCCGCTGCTGGTCACCGCGTTTCTGCGGCATCTGGACCCGCGCCCGGGCGACCGGGTGATGGAGATCGGCACCGGCACCGGCTGGACGGCCGGGCTGCTGACCGTGCTCACCGGGGACCCCGCACGGGTCACCTCGATGGAGATCGATCCCTCCCTGGCCGCCGTGGCGGAACGCAATCTCTCCTCCTGCGGCCTGACGCCCCGGCTGGTGGTCGGGAACGCCGCCGGCGGCCTGCCCGGCATCGAGCTGTTCGACCGGCTGCACATCTCCGCCGGAGTCGATCACCGTATTCCCTATGCCTGGGTGGAGCAGGTCCGTCCCGGCGGGATCATCGTGCTGCCCTGCAACGGGCTGGGCCGGCTGGTCCGGCTCACGGTCCGCCAGGACGGCACGGCCCGCGGCACCTTCCACGACGAGTGCGGCTTCATGCCGCTGCGCTCACAGCCGCCCGCGCCGCTTCCCGCGCCGCGAACCGTACCGGGCGCACCGGGCGCACCGGGCGCACCGGGCGCCGGAACCTGCCCGGCCACCGCCGGAGCGCCCCCGCCGCGCCGGCGGGAACTCACCGCCGATCCGGGCCCGCTGCTCGATCCGGCGCCGGGCCTCCAGGTGCTGCTCGACGATCTGGTCGGCGGTTCCCCCTGGCCGACCGGCGAGGGAACCTGGCTGCTCAGCGCCGCCGGCTCGTGCGCCGAGGTGACGGCGGACCGGGTGACGCAGTGCGGTCCACGGGATCTGTGGGACCGGGCCGAGCGGCTGCTGCACGCCTGGCGGCAGCGCGACTGCCCCGGGCTGGACCGGCTGGGCATGACCGTCACCCCGCACGAGCAGTATGTGTGGCTGGACGATCCCGACACCCCGGCACGGCGGTGCCTGAGCACGGAACGGGGAAATCCATGACCGAGGGATGCGGCCAGTGCGAGCAGGGCTGGATCTGGATTCACGAGGACGGCCGGCGCGTCAAGTACCCGTGCCCGGTCTGCCGTCCCCATGGCACGGCCGGCCCGGGCCGGCCGTCCGGTGCGCGCGGGGCCCCGCAGCCGACCCGCCGGGCCGGAAACGTCTGCTCACGCCCGCAGGTGCGCGAGCAGGTCGTCGCCGGCGGGGTAGGGCCGTTCCGCCGGCAGCAGCTTCCCGGCGGCTGACAGTTCGCCCTTCTCCACCAGCGCGTGGATCTCCCGGGCCAGCGGGGTCACATCCTGGATGCCGGTGATCCACTCGTCGGCGTAGCGGTGCGCCGCCTCGCCGCCGAGGCCGAGCTGGAGGGAGCGGTGGGGCAGCGGGCGCAGACGCAGATCGCGCTCCGGGTCCCACTGCACCCGCGCCGGGCAGCGCGCCAGCTCCCGCTTCCAGGCCGCCTCGTCCGGATACACCTCACGGTCGTAGTGCGACAGGCAGGCGTGGCGCAGGGCCCATTCGAAGCCGTCCCGGGTGATCTCGATGGACAGCACCGTCTCCTGGTCCGGCTTGGCGGCCCAGCCGCAGCGGTACATCATCCACAGGAACGACGGCTTGATCCAGGTCATCCGCTCCCGCCGCCAGGCCGGGGGGAACCGCCCGGTGCGGGCGGCGGGCCCGCCGATCTCCGGCCGGTACGCCTGATAGACGGTCACGGTCTCCTCGGTGTACCGCGCCCGGATCGCCCGGTACGGCTCCCCCTCGTTCCCGCTCCCGCTCCCGCTCTCGTTCATGCTCTCGTTCACGCCCCGAGCCTTCCGCCGCACCGTGCCCCCGGGCCACCCATTTTCCGTCACCGGCCGGGGACGCCCCGGCCCGGACCGAGAAGTCCCCATATCGCTGACGAAGCGGCGGGGCGGGGCCCGGTGTGCGGGTACCGGTGATTTGGCTGATTCCCCTTTGCGAAAGTGCGGCTTCAATCGGCGTAGGCCGATGGAAGGAACGATCTTCGGCGATCGGGAGCAGGCACAACTCGCGCAACCGACACAGCGGCGCGCCGGCGCGGTCGGCCGGGGTGCCCGGAAGGGATTCAGACATGTCTCGTATCAGCGGGCGCCTGCGCGTATTCGGCGCCCTGGCCGCCGGCATCGTGGCCGTGGGCGCCGCCGGCCTCGTCGTGACCCCGGCCTCCGCCGCCACCTCCGTCTACAGCGAGGACTTCGACGACGGGCTCGGCACCTTCACCTCCTCCGGTACCGTCACCACCGGCAGCTACGGCGCGCGGCTGCGGGGATCGCTGTTCTCCGAACCGTCCATGACCTCCGCGCCCATCGATCTGAACGGATACGGGAATCTGACGGTGTCCTACACCCGGGAGGCGTCCGGGCTGGACCTCGGGGAGAGCTTCACCGTGGCCTACTCGGTCGACGGCGGCTCGTTCACCACGCTGGAATCGGCACGCACCGCCGGTGGCGCGGCATCGTTCCCGCTGCCGGCCTCGGTGGACGGCCGGAGCGTGCGGCTGCGGTTCTCGCTGGACGCCGGCAGCTTCCTGGAGACGCTGACCGTCGACGACGTGCTTGTCGAGGCCGGGAGCGGCGGGGGCGGGGACAGCGGCGGCAGCGGGGGTCCGACCGACCCTCCGCCCGGGTCGCTGCCCCCGGTGGACGATGTCACCCGGCCCGGGCCGTACCCGGTGACGATCGACACCTCCGCCGGCCCCGGCGGGGACGGGTGGCTGGCCTATCCGGCCAACGCCGGCCAGGACGGGGTGGACCACCCGGTCCTGGTCTGGGGCCCGGGCGCCGGCTCCGGCCCGGCCGACTACGAGGACATGCTGCGCCAGTGGGCCTCGCACGGATTCGTCGTCTACAGCGAGGTCTCCTCCAGCAGCGGCGACTACATGGTGGAGGCCCTCGACTGGCTGGAGGACCAGAACGCCGGCCCGCTCAGCCCGCTGTACCAGGACCTCGACCTCTCCGAAGTGGCCTTCGGCGGGCATTCCCGCGGCTCGATCGGCACCTTCGACGTGGCCGACGAGCCGCGGCTGGAGACCACCGTCCATGTGGCCGGCGGCTCCTTCGACGGCAATGGCCCGGACAGTCTCCGGAACCCGGCCCTCTACATCGGCGGCGACGAGGACTTCGCCACCGCGAACATGGAGCGCGACTACACCAACACCGAGGTGCCGGTGTGGTTCGGCATCCTGGACAACACCGACCACATCTACGCCACCCGCAACGGCCGGCACATCATCACCGCCTGGCTGCGGTGGCACCTCGCCGACGAGGACTTCCGCCGCACCGAGGACTTCCTGAGCCCCGGCTGCACCTTCTGCCACCTCGGCGAGACCGCGTACAAGAACTGGTGAGCCGGGTGACTCCGCCCCGGTGAACGGGCGTGCCGCCCCGCCGTCATCCCGGCGGGACGGCACGCCGCCGGGACGGTGAGAGCAGGGCTGACCGGCGAGGGAGGGCTGCCCGGTACTGGCCTTCGAAGACCCGGGCGGGGTCGCAGGGGGAGGTGCTGGGGGCCGCCCGGCAGGCAACCCGGACCGCCGGGGTCAGGCGCGGCGGGCGGCCCAGACGGTGCGCTCGGTGCGTATGGCGAGGTCCTTGCGGCGCAGCACGCAGTTCGGGCTGTTGCTGTCCAGGAGCTCGTCGAGTGCGGCGAGGTCCCCGGGGCCGAGAGCGGGGGCGGCCACGCCGCGGATGCGCTGCAGACTGGCGTAGGCGTAGCGGCCGACCGCTTCGCTGCGCGCACCTTCGATGTTGACGGTGATGGTCCGCTCGTCCTCGACGGTGAACCCCGCGGCCGTCAGCATCGGGCCCCAGTCGGCGCCGCGGTGCGGAACGTGCCCGGCGTGGAAGCTGTCGGTCGCGGCATGGGCGCGCTCCTCGAGACCGGGCCGGCTCCCGGGTGCGCCGGCGGGCAGGAAGCGCGGGAAGGCTGCGAGCTCGACGACGGCGAACAGGCCCGTGGGCGCGAGCAGTCCGCGAACGTTTCGCAGGGCGCGGTCAGGGTTGGCCAGGTGGTGCATCGAGGCCGAGGCCCACACCAGTTCCGGCCTGCCGAGGTCGGGCCAGCTGTCGCTGTCGAGGTCGGCCTGCACGGTCCGTACGCGCCCCTCGGCCCCGCGGGCGCATGCCTTCTCGCGCAGGAGCTGGAGGTGCCCGGCCGAGGCGTCCACGGCGGTGACATGCGCGTCGGGGAAACGCCCGAGCAGTGCGAAGGTTCCCGCGCCGGTACCACAGCCCAGGTCCACGATCCGGCGCGGCCTGTTCTTCAGCGGCAGCCAGGCGGTGATGGACGCAATGTGCTCGGAAAGCACCTCGGCGTCCAGATCGAGGATCTCCGCCTGATGGCGATCGCCGGGTTCGTGGTGGCCGCCATGGCCGTGGCCGGGGTGGTGACCGCTTTCGCCGTGGTGGGGGGTTTGCTGATGCGCTGCGTTCATGGTCCGACCGTAGGCCCGCCATGCGCGTGAAGCACCCCTGCTTGCGTATTGCGCAAGGAGGTGGCTCGGCGTGCTGCCCGCCACGCAATACCCGCCACCGAGCCGAAGGGCTGCGGCAGGGCCGCTGCCCGTTATCGGCCGGAGCCCTGGTCACCTTTGCCGTCGGCGGCGGAGCCGGCGTCCTTCTGGTGGCCTCGGCGGGCGTCGCGGTCGAAGATGCCCATGATCTCGCATGGTCCGCCCTCGGCTCCGATGGCGTGCGGCATCATGGTGGGGAACTCCGCGGCCTGATTGGTCTCGATGCGAAAGCGCCGGTGACCGAGCATGAGGACGGCCGTGCCGGACAGCACGACGAGCCATTCGCGGCCGGGGTGGGCGCGCATGCGGGCCGGATTGCCGGGCGGCGGTTCGGTCATCCGCTGACGCATCACGCTCATGCCGGGGTCGCCCTTCACGGGCCAGCGCATCAGGCCGTGCGCGCCGTCGATCATCGGGCTGATGACGACATCGTCGGCGGCGTTCTCCACGAGCTGGTCCAAGGTGGTGTCCAGGGCGCGGGCGAGGGTGACGAGCTGGTCCAGGGCGAGGCGGCGCCGGCCGTTCTCGATGCGGCTCAGTGAGGACTGGCTGAGGTTGGCCCTGGTGGCCAGTTCCTCCAGCGACCAGCCCTGTGCGACGCGCAGTGCGCGGATCCGTTTGCGTACGAGGCTGTCCAGCTGCCCATCTTCTTGCGTCATGGGCAACATCGTATGCCTTTCATGCAACCTGCGCTTATCGTCGGATACCGGGCCGCGCCGGCCGCCGCGGACACCGACGCCGCGCTCGCCACGGCCCGGAGAACCAACGGCGGACACGTGAGTCCCGCTGCGGAACAACCGCGCGACCGCCGTCCAGCGGTCCGCGCGGCGAGCGAGTCCCCGTCTCACCGACCCTGCGACCGGTTCTGTCCCGGCGCTGATCCTGCATGCCTTTCGGGAAGGAAACCATGAGTATCAATCAGCCTCCTCGGGCGACGGCCGCGACGCCGGTCGGTGCCGGGGGTGCGCCGGATGCGCGTCAGCTGCGTGCGATCCTGATCACCGTCTCGCTGGCGCTGATGGCTGTCATCGCCTCGGTGACCGGGCTGAACGTCGCTCTCAGACCCACATGGCCGTCGAGTTCGGCGCCTCGCAGACCACCGTCCTGTGGATCATCAATATCTACACCCTTGCCCTGGCCGCGCTGCTGCTGCCGCTCGGCGCGATCGGTGACCGGCTGGGCCGCAAGCCCATGCTGATCACCGGACTGGTCGTCTTCGGTGCCGCCGGCGCCGTCGCCGGGCTCGCCCCGTCGGCCGGGGTCATGATCGCCGCCCGTGTGGCCGCCGGGATCAGCGCCGCGATGATCATGCCGATCATCCTGGCCGTCATCACCTCAACACCGCCCGTGAAGGCATCGCCAACGCCATCGAGATCGCGCCCACGACCGGCGGCCACGCCCAGGACCTGATCCACGCCGCACAGCAGTCGTTCGTCGACGGCTGGCAGCAATCCATGTGGACCGGCGCCACGGTGATGGGTGTCCTGCTCGTCTACGTCGCCGTACGCGGCCCGGAGAACACCGCCCCCGCAGAAGCCGGCGAGGAGACAGCTCCGGAGGCCGGGGCTGCGGAGCCCGTCGCCGCCCGCTGACCTCACAGCACTCCGTGCGGGCGGAGCACGACGCCCGCCCGCACGGCAGGGGGTCGCCGGACACACCGGGCCCGCCGCAGATGCGCTCGACCAGATGCGCGTACACCGCCGTATCGAGTCCCATCACGGCGATGACCCCGTACTCGCTCGCTACCGGGGACTTTTTTGCGAAGTACGCGGCGGGACAACGCTGGTGGTCAGTGCACCTGGCCGGCGGCGGCGGTGAATGCCGGGAGGTAGCCGTAGGTGTGGCCCTCGGCCGTGGGGTGGATGTCGGAGTCGCTGATCCATGGGTCCGCGGTGCAGATCTCGTGGCCGGCGAAGGCGGTGCGGCCGTCGGCGAAGGTGAAGCCGGCCGCCAGGGCGCGGTCGGCGATGGTGTCGTTCAGCAGGTCCGAGCCGTCGTTGAGCAGGGAGCGCTTGGTGGCCGAGAGCCCGCCCCAGCACCAGCCGCCCTCCTTGTACAGATACGGGTAGCCCATCACCACCACCTGGGCGTGGGGAGCGGCGGCCCGGATCTCCGCGTAGAGCGCGTCGAGCCGGGCGGGGAGTTCGTTGCGGACGAAGTCGGCGGCCTCGTCCAGGGCCCGGCGGCAGCTCGTGGTGGTGAACAGCCGGCAACTGATCATGGTGGAGGCGAAGCCGGAGTCGTTGCCGCCGATGCTGATGCTGACCAGGGTGGTGGACTCGCCCAGTGCGGAGAGCTGGTCCTCCCGCACATCGGGGATGACCGCCCCGCCGCAGGCCGCGAAGGTGAAGGACGCCGGGGCGTTGACCCGGGCCCACTGCGCCGGATAGGCGTTCTCGCTCCGCGTGCAGGCCAGGTCGGAATAGTCGCCCGCGCCGGAGCCGGAGGCGTAGGAATCGCCCAGCGCCACGTAATTCTCGGCAGTCTCGGCGGTCACGGCGGTCTCGGCGGCCTCGGCGGTCACGGCGTCCGCCGAGGCGGCGGTCGTCCGGGTGGGCAGCGCCAGCAGACCGGCGGTCAGCACGGCGGTGAGCAGGGCTCGGGACGTACGCATGGCAGCCTCCGTCGGATGAGGATGACAGGTGGGGGTGGCAGCTGCGGACACCGCGGCGGACGCGGTGCCGCGGCGTTCACCTTCACCCAGGTGACGCCGGACGGCATCGGCCATACCACCGGCGGCAGGGCACCACCCGCAGGAGTGCAGATCCCTACTCCGGTCGGGGGTGACCGTGGATCAGGGCGGGACCGGGGACCGGCCGGGCGGATCCCGAGAATTTTTCGGCCCGCCCCGCCGCAGCCATTGACCGGGACATGACCGATTGCTACGTTGCAACAGCGCATGGGAGCGCTCCCAGAACCCCGGAAAACTTTCTTTCCTTGACGATTCCGTGATCGTGAATCGTTTCATCCCTCATCACTGGAGCCGCCCATGTCCGCGAGAAAACCACTCTCCCCGGCCCGTAAACGGGTCGCCCTGACGACGGCCGCACTGATGGTCGCCACGGCCCCCGCCCTGTGGCTGGTAGGCGGCTCCGCCTCGGGCGCCGAGGCGGGCTGCGACGTCACCTACACCACCAACGACTGGGGAGCCGGATTCACCGCGAACCTGGCCATCACCAACAGCGGCCCGCAGATCAGCTCCTGGGAGCTGGAGTGGGACTTCCCCTCCGGCCAGACGATCGACCACGGCTGGAACGCCGACTACGACCAGTCCGGCGCCCATGTCACCGCCACCAACGTCTCCTACAACGGCACCATCCCCACCGGCGGAACCGTCCAGATCGGCTTCAACGGCACCAACGCCGGCGGCACCGCCGGCACCAACCCCTCGGCCTTCACCCTCAACGGCGTCCCGTGCGGCGACACCGGCGGAACCACCACCGGCGGCACCTCCGGAACCACCACCGGAACCACCACCGGCGGAGACACCGGGGGCGACACCGGCGGGGACACCGGCGGGGACACCGGCGGCTCCACCGGCGGGGACACCGGCGGCTCCACCGGCGGGAACGAGGAGCCGCCGGAGGGCGCCAAGCAGATGGAGGACCTCAACCGGGGCCTGGTCTCGGTGCGTTCGGGTTCGGGCAACCTGGTCTCCTGGCGGCTGCTGGGCACCGAGGGCTACGACACCGCGTTCAACCTCTACCGCGGCGGCACCAAGGTGAACTCCTCGCCGATCACCGGCTCCACCAACTACCTGGACTCCGGCGCGCCGGCCGAGGCCGTCTACACGGTGCGTGCGGTGGTGGACGGCGCGGAGCAGGGCGCCTCCGAGAGCTCACTGCGTTTCACCGGCGGGAACTACCTGGATGTGCCGCTGTCCTCCCCCGGCTCCGGCTACACCCCGGTGGAGGCCGCGCCCGGTGATCTGGACGGCGACGGGCAGTACGAACTGGTGGTCAAGTGGGACCCGGACAACGCCAAGGACAACTCCCAGTCCGGGGTCACCGGCAACGTCTACATCGACGCCTACCGGCTGAACGGTCAGCGGCTGTGGCGCATCGACCTGGGCCGCAACATCCGCGCCGGGGCCCACTACACCCAGTTCCAGGTCTATGACTACGACGGCGACGGCCGGGCCGAGGTCGCCATGAAGACCGCCGACGCCACCCGCGACGGCCAGGGCAACGTGATCGGCAACGCAAACGCCGACCACCGCAACTCCTCCGGCTACATCCTGTCCGGCCCGGAGTTCCTGACCATGTTCGACGGCCTCACCGGTGCCGCGCTGTCCACGGTCAACTACGACCCCCCGCGCGGCAATGTCTCCTCCTGGGGCGACAACTACGGCAACCGGGTGGACCGTTTCCTGGCCGGCACCGCCTACCTCGACGGCGAGCGGCCCTCCCTGATCATGGCCCGCGGCTACTACACCCGCGCCGTCATCGCGGCCTGGGACTTCCGCAACGGGCAACTGGTCAAGCGCTGGACCTTCGACTCCAACTCCTCCGGCAACGGTTCCGCCTACGGCCAGGGCAACCACCAGCTCTCCGTCGCCGATGTGGACGGCGACGGACGGCAGGAGATCGTCTACGGCTCCGCCACCATCGACGACAACGGCAGCCTGATGTACACCACCGGCTTCGGCCACGGCGACGCCCTGCACGTCGGCGACTTCGTGCCGGGCCGCCCCGGCCTGGAGGTCTTCACCATCCACGAGCCCAGCAACCAGCCCGGCGCCGACCTGCACGACGCCCGCACCGGGCAGGTCATCTTCCGCACCCCCACCAGCGGTGAGGAAGGCCCCGGCCGGGGCGTGGCGGGCGACATCCACGCCGGCAGCCCGGGCGCCGAGTACTGGGGCTCCGGCCCCAACATGGGGTACCTGCGCAACTCGTCCGGCTCCGACATCGGCCGCCGCCCCTCCTCGGCCAACTTCCTGGCCTGGTGGGACGGCGACCCGGTCCGTGAGCTGCTGGACGGCACCCGGATCGACAAGTACGGCACCGGCGGTGACACCCGCCTGCTCACCGGCAGCGGCGTCGCCTCCAGCAACGGCACCAAGTCCACCCCCGTGCTGTCCGGCGACATCCTCGGCGACTGGCGCGAGGAAGTGATCTGGCGCCACACCGGCAACAACGCCCTGCGGATCTACGCCACCACCCACACCACCGACCTCAAACTCCACACCCTGGCCCACGACGCCCAGTACCGCGTGGCCCTGGCCTGGCAGAACACCGCCTACAACCAGCCGCCGCATCCCGGCTTCTTCCTCGGCAGCGGCATGGCCACCCCGCCCCGCCCCAACGTCTATCTCCGCTGAGCCCCGGAACCGGGAGACGGCAGCACGCTGACATCAAACGGCCCCGCTCCTCCGACCGGCAGGAGCGGGGCCGCACATCCAGCAAGTGGACGGGCCGCACCGGGGCCGGCTGTCCCCGGGTCATCCCAGGGCGGCGACCGCCCGGGGCCACGGGTAGGCGGCGCCGTTGCCCTGCTTGGGCGGATGAGGCTGGTAGCCGTCCGGGCCGTCGAGGACTCGCACTCCCTGCTCCCGCAGCGTGGCCAGCGCCCGAGCGACGGCCGGCTGGGCGCCGAGCGCGGTGGACCAGAAGGGCATGACGAACACCGGCACACCGAGGTGCACGGCCTCGGCCGGGATGCCCAGCGCGACGGTATCGGTGATGCCGGCGGCCCACTTGCAGGCGCTGGTGGTGGTCAGCGGCGCCACCAGCATGGCGTCAGCCTTGGGCAGCCCACCGGACTCCCCGGGCTTGGTGTACCGGTGCCGAACTGGGTGCCCGGTCAGCTTCTCCAGCTCACCCAGGCGGCCTTCCCACCATGAGGCTGCGGTCGGGGTGAGGACCAAGCAGGTGTCCCACCCGGCGGCCTGTGCGGCCAGCACGCCGCGCTCGACGAATTGCGCCGGGCCAGCGCCGCAAGCGATGAGGTACAGGACCCGGCTCACGGCCGCACCCCGCACCGCTCGGCCAGACCGCGTAGGTCCGCGCCCGGGGAAGGCACCAGCTCCAGCAGATCCTGCACCAGCCGGGCGACGGACGGCCGGCGGACCTCTTCGGGGGCGAGTTGCTCGGCTTCGAGGAGGCGTTGGGTAGCGTCGTCGCGGCGGCGCGTCAAGGCTGAAGCGCGTGCATCGGTGACCAGGTGCCGGGCCCGGCGCTCCCGGCCCATGCCGGCCAGTGCTGCGGGCTCGATCCGGCGGGCGGCCTCCACCGCCGCCCACGCGTCATCGAGACGCAGCAGCACGTCAACCTCGTGCAGGGCGACGTTCGTGGGGCCGAAGCCGGTGAAGTCCGCGTCGTCGTCGCCCTGCCGCTGGGCGACCTCGGCGGCCTCGCGGAGCCGCTCCGTGGCCTGGGCTACCGCGGCGGGGGACCGTCCGGTGCCGGTTGTCCCGACCGCAGCGACCAGGTACAGCATGCCGAGGGTGGACAGGCCGACCGGGCCGCCGCGTTCAAGGTCCTCGCGCAGCGCGGAGGCCGATGCGGTGGCGTACTGGGCGGCCGCCGTATGCCGCTTCTGGTGTATCAGGCCGCGGGCGACGCGGCGGGCGGCGGCGCCGATCGCAACCGGGTCTCCGGAGGTCTCCGCGGCCGCGAGGGCCCGGTCGGCGGCGACCGCACCGGGCACCCGCGCGGGTTCGCTGTACTTGAACAGCAGCGACGCGGTGAGCTGGTAGGCGCGGGACAGCAGCGCCGCGGCCTCCGCGCTTCCGCTGGCTGCCGCAGTGTGTGCGTCGGCGAGCACTGCGGGCAGGTCGCGGGCGGCGGCGCTGTAGTGGCAGGAGGCCCACGCCTGGCAGCAGAACATCACTCGCCGTCGCAGCGCGGGCAGCGGCACCGGGGCGCGGTCGGCCGGGGTGAGGGTGTGGCGGGTGTGGAGGGAGTCCGCGAGGGCAGCGACGTCCGGCGGCATGCCGGGAGGGGCCGTTTGTGTGGGTGCGGGGTCGGTCACGAGGCGTTCCAGGGGGATGCGCAGGATGTCGGCGGCCCGCTGGAGCACGGACAGCCGGGGATCGGTCTGCCGCTGCCCGCCTTCCAGGTCCTGCACCCACCGCCGGGATTGGCCCATGAGGCGTCCGAAGTCGGCTTGGGTGAGTCCGCGGTGTTCGCGCCAGTAGGCGATGCGGCGGCCGACGCCAGTGTCCATGGCTGCTCCCCTCCACAAGGCACGCACTTTGCGTGCCCACGTCCTGGTGTACTGCCCCTACCGTCCGGGGGGTACGCAGACGCCGCGAAAGGTACACAGCGATGTCATGGGATTGGCCGGAGGGTACGCCGCTGCACCAGATGCTGCCCATTCCCCCGGTAGGCGGCGAGCAGGAAGCGGCCGCCGGCGACGGTGGTCCCGTCGGCGAGACCGAGGAGGCGGAGCGGTGAGCAGCGCGCAGCCGTGCATCCACTGCCACCAGGTCACCGGGCGGCCCGTCATGGTCGCGAGCGTGGAGCAGAACAGCGGCGCGGGCTGGGCCGGGTACGCCTGCCCGCCGTGCGCCCGCCACTACCGCACCGCCGGGGACCTCGCCGCAGCCCTCGCCGGGCACCGGCAGGTGTGCAGCCACTGCCACCTCACCGGCGCCGACTGCCCGACCGCGGCCGCGCTCCGCGAGGCGCACGAACACGCCGCGGCGGCCGGGGCCGAGCGGTGAGCAGCACCGTCCTCGCCCCGGCCTGCGCCACTGCGGACCAGGTAGGGGCGCCGGAGATGCACCGCTGGTGCCACGGCACCTACGCCATGACCATCCCCGCCTCCGGCCCGGTACCCGTCGCCCGGCAACGCTGCGACTGCGTATGCCACACGTCGCCCACGGCCGGTACCGGCGCGGGCCGCACCCCGGACGGCTGAGGAGCACCCCCGCCACCCGGACAGCGGCGCTCCACGGGGGCGAGCGTTGGCCGGGGGTTTGCCGCGCGTTCCGGTGCCGGTGCCTGGTACGGGGGATTGTGCGGACATGCTGCCGACTGTCTGTCCGAGGCATCGAAGTGCAGGGAGGTCGGTATGGCATCGGCACAGGGGTCCGGGAGGACGGTCGGCAGGCGGGCGGTGCTGCGCGGGGCGACGGTGGCGTCGGCCGCGCTGGCGCTGCCGGCCGCGGCGGGCGGCATCGCGCCAGCGCAGGCGTTCTCCGGGCGGCCGTCGGCGGCCTGGGGCGTGCAGGCCGGGGATGTGACCACCAACTCCGGGCTGGTGTGGGTGCGGTCGGACCGGCCGGCCCGGATGATCGTGGAGACCTCGGCGAGCGAGTCGTTCCGCAACGCGCGCCGCTGGACCGGCCCGCTGCTGGGGCCGGACACCGACGGCACCGGCACCGTCTCGCTGTGCGGTCTGCCGCCCGGCCGGCAGATCCACTACCGGGTGACGCTGGCCGACCCGGACGACTACCGGCGCCGCGGCGAGCCGGTGACCGGCACCTTCCGTACCGCGCCGGTCCGCCGCCGGGACGGCGCCCGGTTCGTCTGGTCCGGTGATCTGGCCGGGCAGGGCTGGGGGATCAACTCCGGACTCGGCGGCTACCGGATCTTCGCCGAGATGCAGCAGCGGGACCCGGACTTCTTCCTCTTCAGCGGCGACACCGTGTACGCGGACGGGCCGCTGGCCGAGACGGTCACCCTGCCGGACGGCCGGACCTGGCGGAATGTGACCACGCCGGAGAAGAGCAAGGTCGCCGAGACGCTGGACGAGTTCCGGGGCAACTTCCGCTACAACCTGCTGGACGAGAACTTCCGGCGGTTCAACGCCCAGGTGCCGTCGATCGTGCAGTGGGACGACCACGAGGTCACCAACAACTGGTATCCGGGAGAGGTGCTCGCCGACCCCCGCTACACCGAGACCTCGGTGGATGTGCTGGTCTCCCGGGCCCGCCGGGCGTTCTCCGAGTACTACCCGGTCTCCACGCTGCGGCCCGGGCGGAAGCAGGGCCGGATGTACCGGGTGGTGCGCCACGGTCCGCTGCTGGACGTGTTCGTCATCGACATGCGCACCTACCGCAACGCCAACTCGGCCAACCGGCAGACCGAGGACCCGCAGGGCATCCTGGGCGAGGAGCAGTTGCGCTGGCTCAAGCACGAGCTGGCCCGGTCGCGGGCGGTGTGGAAGGTGATCGCCTCCGACATGCCGCTGGGCCTGGTGGTGGGCGACGGCGCGAACTACGAGGCGGTGGCCAACGCCGATCCGGGCGCGCCGCTGGGCCGGGAGCTCCAGATCGCGGAGCTGCTGCGGTTCATCAAGCACCGGCGGATCACCGGCACGGTCTGGCTGACCGCGGATGTGCACTACACCTCCGCGCAGCACTATCAGCCGTCCCGCGCGGCCTTCGGGGACTTCGAGCCGTTCTGGGAGTTCGTCACCGGCCCGCTGAACGCGGGTTCCTTCCCGGCCAACGCGCTGGACGGCACGTTCGGCCCGGAGCGGGTGTTCGTCAAGGCGCCGGACCGGGCCAATGTCTCCCCGGCCGAGGGCTTCCAGTTCTTCGGCGAGGCGGAGATCGACGGGGACAGCGGGGAGCTGACGGTCAGCCTGCGCGAGCTGGGCGGTGGTGTGCTGTTCTCCAGGACGCTCCAGCCGGGCCGGGTCGGTCAGTGAGAGAGTGACGGGGAACGGTGGCCGGGGCCGGTGGCCCGGGCCACCGGCCCCGCCCCGGCCCGCCCCGCCGGGCAGCGGACCGGCGGCCCGGATGATCCGACGGCTGTCGGATGACCTCGCTGAGCTGTCCATGTCACGGTGTCCGCATGCGTTATCCGCTGGATCCCGAACTGGCCGCGGCACTGGCCATGATGCCCGAGGTGGACATCACCGATGTGGCCGCGGCCCGGGCCGCCCAGGCCGCCGAACTGGCCGTCCAGGTCGCCGCGGCGGACACCACCGGGGTGGAGGTGTCCGAGGTGGACACCGGCGAGGTGACGCTGCGCGTCTACCGGCCGACCCGGATGCCGGGGCCGCTGCCGGCGTTCTTCCGCATCCACGGCGGCGGTTTCGTGCTGGGTTCACCCGACGCGGACCACGACACCAATCTGGACCTGTGCCGGCGGCTGCCCGCCGTGGTCGTCTCCCCCGCCTACCGGCTGGCCCCCGAACACCCCTATCCGGCCGGGCTGGAGGACTGCTTCGCCGGACTGTGCTGGCTCGCCAAGCACGCCGACTCACTCGGGGTGCGGCCGGAGCGGATCGCGGTCGGCGGGGACAGCGCGGGCGGCTGCCTGGCCACGGCGGTCGCCATGCTGGTCCGGGACCGGGGCGGGGCGGACATCTGCTTCCAGTACCTGGACAGCCCGTCGCTGGACGACCGGCTGGCCACACCCAGCGCCCGGCGCTTCCACGACACGCCGGTGTGGAACCGCTGCAACGGGCGGCTGAGCTGGGCCGCCTATCTGGGCTGCGGGGTGCCCGGCACCGACCGGGTGCCGGTGACGGCCGCGCCCGGACGGGCCGCCCCCGAGGAGCTGGCAGGGCTGCCGCCGGCCTATGTGGCGGTGATGGAGTTCGACCCGCTGCGGGACGAGGGCATCGACTACGCCCGCGGCCTGCTGACCGCGGGGGTGCCCACCGAACTGCATCTGTTCCCTGGGACGTTCCACGGCGCGGCCATGGTCCGGCACGCCGCCGTGGTGCAGCGGATCACGGCGGAAACGGTCACCGTGCTCCGCCGGGCGCTGGACTGGTGAGACCGGTGCGCCCGGCCGTCGCCGCCGTCGCCGCTGCCGACGCCGTGCCGCTGCCCGGCCCGGGGGCCGGGCGGGCATGCGGGGCGGCCGTGCCGGGCGGGCGCGCGCCGGTGCCGTCCCTCCCGTCGTCCGTCCCGTCGTCCCGCTTACCGTCGTCTCCCGGCGGCCCGGGAAGCCGGTCGGCGGGCGGCTCATGCTCGGCGTCTTCGGCACCACTGCCGGGGGCGCCGGTCCGACGCTCGTCGGCCGCGTCGGGCGCGCGGCCGACGAGCTCCCCGCCGGCACGGCCGGACCGGCCGACGGGCGTCCTGATGCCGGGGCCGCCGCCGACCGCGTCCCCGGCGGCGGCGTCCGGCGCGGAGCGCGCCCGGGCGGCGGCGTCCGGACCGGCCGACGTGTCCCCGTCCCCCGGGCGGCCGAAGACCGCGGGGGCCTGTGCCGCCCCGGGGCCGGGGATACCTCCGGAGCCGCGGAGATCCCAGGAGTCTCCCCACTCCCCCGCGTCTCCGGACAGCCCGCCGCCCTCGCCGCTCTCCCCCGCCGCGGCGAGGCGGCGGGCGTACAGCGCCAGCTGGGCGCGGAAGCGGTCCCCGGGATCGCGCAGCCGCAGGCCCATCGCCTTCTCCACATGGCTCAGCCGGGCCGCCACCGAACTGTGGTGCAGATGGAGCTCGGCCGCCGCCAGCCGCAGCGAGCCGGTGCGGCAGAACGCGGCCAGCGCCGCGAGCTGCAGCCTGCCGCCCTCCGCCGCGGCCAGTCCGGCCAGGGCGACGGCGTCCGGCAGCCGGCGCAGCCGGGCGGGCGGGATCTCGGCCAGCAGCGTCACCGCGCCCAGCTCGTCATGGCCGGCCACCGCGTCGTCCGGCAGCCCGGCGGTGGTGAACCGCAGGGCCACCCGGGCCTGCTCCCACGAGACGTGCGCGCGCAGCCCGCCGGTCGCCGCGCCGACGCCGACCCGTACCGACTCCCGGGCCACCGCGCGGAGTTCCGCGACCGGTGAGGCCGCCGCGGTGCCGTGCTGCACCAGCGCGACCCCGAGCGTGCCGACCCGGGCCACCCGGACCGTGCCCGGCACTGCGCTGCGCCCGAGCAGAGCCAGTGCCGCCACGTCCGGTTCGTGGACCTCGTCCGTCATCACGACGACGCGCAGCGGGAGTTCGGGCGCCAGGCCGAGGAGCCGCAGGGCACGGGCCCGGTCGGCCATGGCCTCGCGCCGGGAGAGCGCCAGCTCGACCAGGGCCGGGTCGGCGACCATCGAGGGCTGTTCCATGGTGCGGGCGGCGATGGCCAGCCATTCCAGCACCAGTTCGTCGAGGGGACGTTCGGCACCGGGCCGCTCCAGCCATACGTGACCGGCCGGACGCAGCGGGACGCGGCCGGAGACCCGCTCCGCGGGACCGCTGAGGGCGACACCGTCCGGGCCGCAGCGGAAGGTCCGCCCGTCCGCGAGTTCCAGCCCGGCCGGGCATTCGGCCAGGCCGGCGGTGGACCGGACCAGGGCGGCCGGAGTGACGCGGCCGTCCAGCAGTGCCTGGAAGTGCGCGATCACACGCACCGCGGCAGCCGCGTCCGCATCGATCGACGACAAGCGCAGCAGCAAGCCCTTCACACCCGAGAGTCTAGAAAGGACAGGTCCATGTCCAACAGAGCCGCACGCCGGGTACCTCCACTGCTCGGGGCGTTGCTGGCCGGAGTGCTGCCCGTGCTGGCCGCGCTGCTGGTCAGCGCGCCGAGCGCGCAGGCGGCACAGCTCACCGAGGTGACCGGCTTCGGCAACAACCCGTCGAACAACCGGATGTATCTGTATGTGCCGGACCAGGTGCGGCAGCCGGCGCCGGTGCTGCTGGCGCTGCACTACTGCACCGGCACCGGCCCGGCCTTCCACTCGGGGACCGAGTTCGCCCGCCTGGCCGACCAGCACGGATTCATCGTGATCTACCCGTCCGCCAACCGTGACGGCGGATGCTGGGACGTCTCCTCGCCGCAGGCGCTGACCCGCGGCGGCGGCAGCGACCCGGTGGGACTGAAATCGATGATCGACTACGTCCACAGCAACTACGACACCGACCCCGGACGGGTGTTTGTCACCGGCGCCTCGTCCGGCGCCATGATGACCAACGTCATGCTGGGCAACTACCCGGACGTGTTCGCCGCCGGAGCCTCCTACATGGGTGTGCCGTTCGGCTGCTTCGCCACCACGGACGGGTCGAGCTGGAACAGCCAGTGCGCCCAGGGGCAGCGCAATCTGACCCCGCAGCAGTGGGGTGACATGGTGCGGGGCGCCCACCCGGGCTACAGCGGCGCCCGGCCCCGGATGCAGATCTGGCACGGGACGAACGACGACACCCTGCGCTACCCGAACTTCCAGGAGCAGATCGACCAGTGGACCAATGTGCACGGTGTCGGCCTGACGCCGTCGTACAGCGACTCCCCGCAGTCGGGCTGGACCCGGACCCGGTACGGCGGCTCGGGCACCATGGCCCCGGTCGAGGCGATCAGCCTCCAGGGCGTGGGCCACTCGCTGCCGCAGAACGGCATGGCGCAGCGCACCATCCAGTTCTTCGGCCTCGACCAGACCGGCGGCACCACCGGCGGGACCACCGGCGGCACCAGCACCGGAACGACGAACGGCGGGACCAGCACGGGCACCACCAACGGCGGCACCAGCACCGGGACCGCCAACGGCGGCACCACCGGAGGGAATCCGGGCTCCGGCTGCCGGGTCACCTACGCCACCAACACCTGGAACAGCGGCCTGGTCGCCAACATCACCATCACCAACACCGGTACCAGCGCGATCAGCGGCTGGTCGCTGGCGTTCACCCTGCCCGGCGGACAGAACATCATCTCCGGCTGGAACGCCGGCTACAGCCCGGGCAGCGGGGCCGTCACGGCCACCAACGCCGCCTGGAACGCCAACATCGCCCCGGGAGGCAGCGTGAACATCGGCTTCCAGGCCACCCACAGCGGCAACTCCGGCAACCCGTCCTCCTTCGCCCTCAACGGCACGGCCTGCGCCCTGAGCTGAGCGGGAGCACGGTCGGCCGTGCTGCCGCCCCGCCGTGCGCCGTCCGCGTTCCCGCCGCGGGCGGCTCACGGCGCCCACTCCGGTGCGGCGTCCAGGTAGCGGCCCAGCAGCCGCGGCCGGCCGTCCCGGATCCGGTGCAGAAAGAGCCCGGCCGAGAAGTCGAAGGCCCGGGTGGAGGGGTCGAAGGCGATCTGCCGGGTGATGCCCCGGTGGGTGGTGCGCCGCAGCCGCCGGCGCAGGGTCTCCCTGGGGTCGCCGCCGGCGGGCAGCCCGGCGATCCCCCGGGCCAGGAAGTTCACCGCGTCGTACGCCTCGGCCGCGAACCGCGGCACCGGTCCGTCGCCGTGCCGCTCCCGGTAGGCGGCGGTGAACGCCTCGGCACCGGGGTGGCCGGCCGGATCGGTGTAGCCGGTGGCGATCACCCAGCCCTCGGCGTCCGGGCCCGCCGCGGCCGTGAACCGGCCGTCGCCCAGCACCGGCTCCACGGCCAGCCGGGGACCGGTGTGGCCGGCCCCGGCCAGGGCCCGGGCGCAGTCCGCGGCGCGGTCCGGGGAATCGCCCAGCAGCACCACGGCCTCGGCCCCGTCCGCCCGTACGGTGCCGGCCAGCGCCGCGAAGCCGGCCTCGCCGCCGGCCTCGGCCGGGTACACGGTGATCTCGGCGTCCGCGGGCGGGGTGACGACCAGGGAGGGCGCCATCCTGCGCAGCTCGGGGTCGGCGGTGGTGTCCTCGATCACCGCGATCCGGGTGGCGGGCTCGGCCAGGGACAGATAGGCGATCAGCGCGGGCGAGTACTGGTCCCCGGCAGGGCGCAGGGAGAACCAGACGGAGTAGGTGACCGAGGAGATGTCGGCGACCGCCACCGACACGGCGGCCAGCGGCAGCACCGCCTCCTGGTAGCCGGGCAGGGCGGCCAGCGCGGCGGCGTCGGTGGTGGGGCCGACGACGGCGAGGGCCGGCTCGGCGGTGTCGGTGAAATGCGCGGCGGCGGCTGCCGCGAGCTCCGGGTCGCCCCGGTCGTCGTAGACCTCCAGGGCCAGATCGAAGGCCCGGTCCGGGCGGCTGTTGTGGTCCTCGACCGCGAGCAGGGCGCCGCGCTGCTGCGCGGTGCCGTCGGTGCCGGCCGCGCCGGTGAGGTCGGCGTGCAGGCCGATCACCCGGCGCGGCCGGTCGCCGGCGCCGGTGGGGGTGCCGGACGGCGTGCCGCCGGGGGCGGCGGAACCACCGGAGCCGCCGGAGCCGCCGGAGCCGCCGGAGCCGCCGGGGCCGTCGAGGGCGGCGAGGGCGGCGGCTCCGCCGCCGAGCACCACCACGCCCGCCGCGCCCAGTCCGGCCAGCAGCCGGCGGCGCGAGGGCGGCGCGGCGCCGCCCGGCCCGGGGACGGCGGCGGCCTCGCCGACCTCGGTGCGCTCCGGCACCGGCAGCTCCAGCGCCCGCGCGGAGCGCTCGGCGATCAGCCGGGGCAGCCCGGGCGGCAGCCAGGCACCGGCGTCGTCCGCGGCATCCTCTGCGGCATGGTGGGCGGCATCGTCCGCGGCGAGGCGGCGTCCGACGTCGGCGGCGGTCGGGCGCCGGGCCGGGTCCTTGGCCAGGCAGTCCCGCAGCAGCGGCAGCAGCGCGGCGTCCGCCCCGGCCAGATCCGGTTCGCCGTGCACCGTGCGGTAGAGCACCGTGGAGGCGTTGCCGGTGCCGAACGGGCGGCGGCCGGTAGCGGCGTGCGCCAGCACGCAGCCCAGCGAGAAGACGTCGCTGGCCGGGCCGATCTCGTCCGGCCGGGCCCGGGCCTGCTCCGGGGACAGATAGCCGGGCGAGCCGACCACCGTGCCGGTGACGGTCAGCGGGGTGGCCCCGGCCGGACGGGCGATGCCGAAATCGATCAGCCGCGGGCCGTCCAGCGCCAGCAGCACGTTCCCGGGCTTGACATCGCGGTGCACCAGTCCTGCCGTGTGCACCTGCGCCAGCGCCTCGGCCAGTCGCCGGCCCAGCACGCGGACGGTGCGCTCCGGCAGAGGGCCATGGCCGGCGAGCACCTCGGCCAGCGCGGGCGCCGGGACGAAGGCGGTGGCCAGCCACGGCTCGGGGGCCTGCGGGTCGGCGGCGGTGACCGGGACCAGCCAGCGGCCCCGCAGCCGGGCGGCGAGTTCGGCCTCCCGGCGGAACCGGCGGCGGAAGCCGGGCTCGTCGGCGAACTCGCTGCGCACCACCTTCAGGGCCACCAGGGCACCGCCGGGCGAGCGGGCCAGATAGACCACACCCATGCCGCCGGCACCCAGCCGCCGCAGCAGCCGGTGGCCGCCCAGCCAGACCGGATCGGAGGGCCTCAGATCTTCCATCGCGCCTCCTCACACCGGTGCGGCAGGGCGGTCATGGCGGCGGGGCCGCCGCTCAGGCCGGTGCCGCGGCCGGGCCGAGGAACGTGAAGCCGCCGTTCTCCACCCGGTACAGGAAGGTGCCCTCGCCCGCGAAGGACCCGTCCGGGGAGAAGGCATAGCTCTTGGCGATGCCCTCCAGGGTCGCCTCGCGCAGCATCGGGGCCAGCTCCGCCCGGTCCGGCGGTCCGCCGGGGGCGGAGCCGAGCGCCCGCACGACCAGCGTGGCCGCGTCGTAGGCCTCCGCCGCCCAGGGTCCGGGCTCCTCCCCGTGGGCCTTGCGGTGGGCCGCGACAAAGTCCCCGGCCGCCGGCAGCGCCACCGGATCGGTGAACGACGACACCAGCGTCCAGCCCTCGGCGGCCTCGCCGGCCCGCTCCGGGAAGACCGGGTCGAGCACCGGCTGGATGCCGTACCGGGGGCCGGTGAAGCCGGCGGCGGCCAGTTCCCGGGCGACGGCGGCGGCCCCGTCGGCCGGTCCGGCGTAGACCAGGGCGTCGATGCCGGCCGCCAGCATCTCGGCGACCACCGTGCCGTAGCCCTCGTTGTCCAGCACACCGGGCGGCACCACCCGGGGGTGGGTGACGCCGCCGCTGTCCCGCACCAGGGTGTGCACCAGGGAGGCGGTCACCTGGCTCTGGATGCCCAGGGCGCGGTCCTGGAGCACGCCGGGATAGCCCGGTGCCGGGGAGCCCAGCAGCAGGGTGGCCAGCGGCACGGACAGATAGATGTCACTGGGCCGGGTACGGACCAGCACCAGGCTCTCCTCCAGCACCAGCGCCTCGGCGGCCAGGGTGTCCCGGCCGGGCGAGACCGCCACCATGGCGAGCTGCGCCTCCTCGTAGCGCGGCAGTGCGGTGAGCGCGGTGGCGTCGTGGGTGGGCCCGATCACGGCCAGCACGGCCGGGTCCCCGGCGAGCCGGGCGGCGGCCTCGGCGGCGCGCTGCGGATCGCCGCCGTCGTCCTCCACCACCAGGGAGAGGGTGAAGGGGGCGTCGGGGCGGGCGTTGAACTCCTCCACCGCCAGCCGGACGCCGCGCTCCTGTGCCTGTCCGGCGGCCCGGCCGGGGCCGGAGAGGTCGGCATGCACGGCGATCCGGGGGCCGCCGGAGCCGCTGCCGCCGGCCGCCGGGTCCGGGCCGCCGTCGCCGTTCCCGGCCCCGTCGCTGTTGCCGTCGCCGCTGCCGGAGAGCGCCCACAGCGCGCCCGCGCCGCCCGCCAGGGCCACCGCGCCGCCCGCGGCCAGGGTGAGCAGCCGGCGGCGGCCGGGCCGGGCCGGGCCGGCGGGGGTGCCGATCTCGGTGGGCTCGATGTCCGGCAGGGCGAGCAGTTCGGCCGCGCGGACCGCCATCAGCCGCACCACGTCGTCGGGCAGCCAGGACACGCTGCCGTCCGGCACGTCCTCGGTGATCTCCGCGTCCAGCGCCTCGGGGGCGGGCCGGGCGGCCGGGTCCTTGGCCAGGCAGCGGCGCAGCAGCGCGGCCAGCGGCGCGTGCTCCGCGCCGTCCAGTCCGGACAGGTCGGGCTCGTCGTGCACGGTGCGGTAGAGCAGGGCGTCGGGGGTGCCGGTGCCGAACGGCGGGCGCCCGGTGGCGGCGTAGGCGAGCAGGCAGCCGAGGGAGAAGACATCGGCCGCCGGGCCGGTCGCCCCGGTGCGGCCCTCGGCCTGCTCCGGGGCGAGGAAGCCGGGGGTGCCCAGCACCATTCCCTCACCGGTGAGGGTGGTGGCGCCCTCGGCGGGGCGGGCGATGCCGAAGTCGATCAGCCGGGGGCCGTCCGGGCCGAGCAGCACGTTCTGCGGCTTGACGTCCCGGTGCACCAGCCCGGCCGCGTGCACGGCGGTCAGCGCCCGGGCCAGCATCCGGGCCAGGATCAGCACGGCGCGCGGCGGCAGCGGGCCGCAGCGGGTGACCGCCTCGGCCAGCGAGGGGCCCGGTACGAAGGCGGTGGCCATCCAGGGGCGGGGCGCCTCGGTGTCGGCGCCGGTGACCGGCACCGCCCAGGCGCTGGTCACCCGGCGGGCGTGCTGCACCTCGCGCCGGAAGCGGGCCCGGAACTCCGGGTCGTCCGCGAGGTCGGCCTGGATCATCTTGACCGCGGCCAGCGCGCCGGCCCCGGTGCGGCCCAGGTAGACCACGCCCATGCCGCCGGCGCCCAGCCTGCCCAGCAGCCGGTGGCCGCCCAGCGCCGAGGGGTCCGCCGGGCGCAGTGGCTCGGTCACGCGTCGTCCTCCCCGCCGCCGGTGGCGGCCTCTTCCGCGCCGAGTTCCGCCTCCAGCCGGGTGGTGGTGTCCACCAGGGCGTTCAGCGGCCCTTCGGTCACCTCCTCCTGGGTGCGTCCGGCGCCGCCCTTGGCGGAGAAGGCGACGGTGACCGGCCCGATCCTGATGCGGAACCAGTGGTACGGGTAGGGCCCGGCGGCGTCCGGGTAGAACTCGCCGAACTCCTGGAGCGCGTCCTCGGTGGTCCGGTTGCCCAGGGTGCCCCGCTCCTGGCCCATGGAGGTCAGGCCCCGCACCCACTCGTTCTGGCGCAACTGCTGCTCGGGGCAGCGCTGGGCGTCCTCGATGGTGCGGGCCATCTCCCACTGGGCGCCGCGCACATCGCGGTGCACGGTGATCACCATGGCCGCCTGGACGGCGCCCCGGCCGTCCGCGGCGGGCAGCTCGGTGTAGCGGGTGAGGCTGGCCAGCACGCCGTCCGGCACCGGCGCGCGCCGCCAGACGCAGTCCTCGCCCAGTACCGCCCACTCGCCGGGGTCGTCCTCGGCGGGGTCGCGGACCACATAGCCGGGGCCGAAGTTCTCCGGGGCCGGGGCCACCCGGTCCACCAGGCCGGCCGCCTCGGCGGCGGTGGCCGGTGCCTTGGCCGGGTCCAGGACGAAGTCGTATGCGCCGTCGGCCCCGGGCCCGCCGCCCCCGGTTTCCTCCGGTTCCGGTTCCGGTTCGGACTCCGCGGCGGGCGATTCCGGGTCCGCCGGGGCCCCGTCGTCCGCGCCTGCGGTGCAGGCGGCGGTCAGCAGCAGGGACAGCGCAACGGCCGCCACGGCCCGGGGCCGTAACCGTCCGCCGGCTCTGCGGAATGTCATCATGCCCCCCGTTTCGGCATGCCGCGGGTCCGGACCGTGCGGCCAGTGTACGTTCGCGGCCCGGAAGTTGACACCGGTCGCAGAGGACTCCCGGGGATTGCCCGGCCGGCGGCCGGCCGGCGGGAGGAAGCAGGCCACCGGGGAACACCCGTTCGGCCGCGGCCGGGGGTGCGGAGAAGATCCGGCAACCGCACGGGAGCGGCCACGGCCCGCCCCGGCCGCCGCCGTTTCCGGCCCGGGCCTCGCACGTTCAGCCGCCCCTAGCCCGCCCGTTCGGGTCGCGCCGTCGCCCGAACGGCCCAGCACGGCAGGACAGCGGGCGCGCCGGGGCCCAGTGTGGAGGTCACGACGAGGTACACCACCCGACGAGGTAAACACCCGGTTCGGGGAGCGGGCAGCCCGGCCCGGCCGACGCGGGTCCGGGCCCTAGGGAGGTGCCGCATGCCTCAGGTGCGGGTCCATGTGACCATGCCGTTGCCGGCCGAGGAGGTGTTCTCCTTCCTCGCCGACGCGCGCAATCTGCCCCGCTGGCACTCCGGCGTCCTGGAGGTGCTGCCGCCGCCGGTGCCGTGCGCACCGGGCGGGGACCGGGACCACGGGAGCGGCGCCGCCGACCGCGCGTGCACCGACGCCGCCGCCGCGGATCCGGACCCCGGCGACATCTGGCTGTACCGGTTTCCCGGCCGCCACCGCCACCACCGGCTGGAGCGCTGCGTGTGCCGGCCCTGCGAGCGGGTCGGCTTCCTGGGGCAGCGGATGTGGACCCCGCTGGGCACCCAGGTACCGCGCTACGACTTCCGCCTCGGGCCGCACCGGACCGGCTGCCGGGTGGAGGTGCAGGTGACCTCCTGGCTGACCGGGGGCCTGCTGCTGTTCTGGCCCGTGGTGACGATGGCCTGGCGGCGGGACCTGCCGGACGATGTCCAGCGCCTGTACGAGCTGCTGACCGGCAGCACCGACTCCGCCGACATCGGGCTGGAGCCCGCGGACGGGCGGATCACCCGGCAGCCCCGCCGCTTCCCGCCGCTTCCCCGGCGCCGTTTCCGTCTGCCTGCCGCCCACGGCTGACCCCCGGCCGCGGGGCGGGCGGCGCGGCACCCTGCGCCGGCCGGACGGGCAGCCCCCAGGCCCCGCGCACCTCGTCGATCAGCGGCCGGGTGCTGTGCGGGGACACCGCGAGTTCCCCGCGTGCCTCCGCCAGCAGCTGGAAACCGTCCCGGTACCCGGCCGCGGCGCGGCGGCGGTCGAACCCCGGCAGGCCGAAGATCTCCAGCAGGGTGAGCGAGAAATAGGTGTAGGCGGAGGCCTCGTCCAGCAGCGCCGAGGCGGTCTCGGAGCCGGACTGCGCCGGTGCCGTCCGCAGGGCGAAGTCCCCCAGGGCCCGGCGCACGTCGGAGACCGTGCCGGCACCGGCCGGTGCCCCCAGCAGCGCCGTGAGGTTGCGCAGGGAGAGCAGCACCGCGCTGTTCTCCCGGCTCCACCGCTCGTTGCCCAGCAGGGTGCGGAAGCCGGAGAGGGTCTCGAACAGTTCTTCGGTGATCAGCTGCCGGGCGATGTCGGTGAGCTCGACGGACTTGGTCCGGTCCTGCATCTCCAGCATCCGGCGGCTGTAGCGGATCAGGTCCCGGGGCAGGCCGCCGGAGAGGGTGTGTGCCAGCAGCACATAGGGCTCGGACAGCCCGGGGGCGCGCTTGGCCAGCACCTCCTTGGACTCGCCCAGCCGGCAGGGGTACACATGGGCGACATCGTCCAGGGAGCTGTCGGTGACATCCCGGTGCGGCAGGCCCCGGCGCACGAAGGCGGCCCCCACGTCCTCGGCGACCGAGATCAGGTAGTGCACCCGGGGCACGCCGAGGATCGCCTTGATCTCGCCGAGGAACGCCAGCGCCTGGGCGGAGCTGCCCAGCCGGTCCACCTCGTCGATGGCGATCAGCACCCGCCGGCCCCGGTGGTGCAGGTCCTCCGCGATCCGGGTGAGCAGATCACGGAAGTCGGCGACCACCTCCGGATAGGCCGGCGGCACCGTGGAGAAGGACGCCGCCTCGGACGCGGACAGGCCAAGCAGCTGCGGCGCGGCTCCGCCCAGTGTCGTGGTGCGGCTCTGCACCGTCTTCAGCCGGTAGATCATGGCGCGGCACTCGGTGACCAGCTCCGGCTCCGCGGGCGACGGCCGCCACACGCTCAGCCGGATCAGCACCGCGCCCAGGACCAGGGCCATCAGCCGGAGCGGATTCTCCGGGTCGGCCAGCGCCGCCCGGGCCGGCTCGCTGCCGACCCCGGCGACAGCCGACACCACCACCAGCACCACCAGAATCATGACGGCGTCGTCATCGTCCATGAGGGCGTTCAGGCGCCGCACAACGGCCTTCAGCGTGCCGTCCCGGCGCCGCACCCGGGCCAGCCAGGCCACCGCGACGCTCCAGGCGACGAGGACCAGGACGAAGCCGGCCACCTCCACCGTGCTGCCGGCCCGGGCCGCGTGGTGCCGGATCTCCGGATCGAGGACGACGGTGACCACCGCCACCGCCATCAGGGCCACACCCAGCAGGGCGGTCACCGCGCGGGCCAGCAGCACCACGCCGCGCACCGCCTCGGCGAAGCCGCCCGCGAACCAGACCGCCAGTCCGGCCAGGGTGACGAGCAGCGCCGCCCCGGCGCTGCCGCCCTCCCAGGTGCGGGTCAGCCACTCCGAGGTCCAGTCCAGCGCCTGCGCGGTGCGGGACTCCACATCGGTACGCAGACCGAGCACCAGCGACCGGGCCGCCGCATAGGTGCCGAGCAGGACCAGCCCCGCCGCCGGCACGGCGAACAGCAGCGCCCGTGCCCGGCGCCGCAGCGGGCGCCGCACCCGGATCAGCAGCCGCCGCCAGGCCGGCAGCCGGGCGATGTCGGGCACCGCGTGCCCCTCCTTGCGGAGATAGCCCGCGCACAGCCGGACGAAGAGCGAGATCACGAACTCGTGCGGGGTGTAGCTGGCCGGTGCCTGCGCCACCACCGAGAAGTCCGCCTCCCGCGCGCAGTCCTCCAGCAGCGTGGTCTTGCCGGCGCCGCGCGGACCGCACACGGCGATGGTGCCGCCCTCGATCTGCTCGATCTTGCGCCGGAGCCGGCGCGACGCCTGACTGCTGACCACATAGGCCGGACCGCGGGGCGAGCGCAGCCCTTCATAGCTGTCGGGCAGCAGCAGGGAGTCCGGGTCGTCGCCGAGCAGTGCCTGCACCACCCGCTCGACCATGGGGCCGGTGCCGGACTTCTCCAGCTCCCGCGCCCACTTCTTGGCCAGCGCCGCCTGTTCGGTCTGCGCGGCCGACGCCCGCACCGTGAACGCCAGGGCCGCCACCAGATTGCCCACCCGGGCCCGGGAGGCGGGCCGCCATCCGACCGCACCGGCCGCCGCCACGGCCGGCGGCAGCAGCGCCAGGCGCTGTAACAGGCCCGCGCCGAAGACGGCCGACAGCACCGCCGCCACGGCCAGCAGCAGCAGCGCCGAGAGCCAGCGGTCCCAGACCCCGGCCGCCAGCCGGCGGCTCCTGAGCCGGAGCATGGCCCTCAGCCGGCGCCGGGCCGCACGGTACAGCCGCTGGGTGTCCGCGCAGGGGGCCAGCGCCCGTTCGGTGTTGGCCGCGGTCCGCATGGCCTCGCGCACCGCCGCGGCCGTCACCCCCGGCCGCTTCTCCAGCCGCCGGGCGATGTGCGGCGCGGCCAGGCACGTCTTCACCGAGGCGCGGTAGGTCTCTTCCTCCCGGCGGCTCATCCGGAGCCGCCCGGGCGGCCGGGCCTGCTGCTCCGGCGGGGTGTCGCTCACCGGCCCTCCAAGCGGTCCGGGACAGGGCTGTGCCGGAGGGGACGCGGCGACGGGCTGCGCAGTTCCGAGTGCACACCTCCGGTTCTGCCGCGTCCCGGCGGGCGGGGCCGGCCGGGCCCGGGACGGGACTTGTGGCCCCTGCCGGGCTGGGTACCCGGAGGCGGACGCTGACGGCAAGCGTCCGGCTTCCGAGGAGAGCCGGGCAGTCTGGGGAGCGGTCATGAGTGCCAGGAACGCCGGCAACGCCGGCAACGCCGGACCTGCGGAGAACGGGACGCCCCGGGTGCGCAGACGCACGTTCTGGCGCTGGCGGCGGAATCCGCTGCGGCGCCGCAGCGATCTGCTGGAGGCATGGCTGCGGCTGGGCCTGACCGTCTCGCTGGTGCTGGGTGTGGCCGTGTCCGGCGCGCTGACCGGGCTCGCGGTGCACCAGGACCTCACCGCCCTGCGCTACGAGCGGCACCAGGTGACCGCCGAGGTGCAGCCGGGCCCGGAGCAGCAGGACGACGCCGGGGACAGCGGTACCGACGGCGGCGCGGACCGCCCGGACACCGGGGACGCGCCGCGGACGGACGGCATCGCGGTGATCGAGTGGACCGCGCCGGAGGGCGGCACCCGAAGCCAGGAGACGCTGGTACCGGCGGACGCGGCGGCGGGCAGCGAGATCACGGTCTGGACCGACGACAGCGGCCGGCTGGTCGAGGAGCCGCCCACCCCCACCGAGACCGCGGTGCAGGCGCTGATCGCCGCGGCCTTCGTGGCGGGCTGCTGGGCGCTGGCGGTGCTGCTGGCGCGGCACGCGGCACTGGCCGCGCTCAACCGGCGGCGCGAACTGGAGTGGGAGTTCGAGTGGGCCAGCGTGGGCTCGCACTGGCAGACCGGCCCCAGCGGCCCCGAGCGCTGAGCCCGCCCGCCGTCCCCGGGCCGGGGCACCGGCTCAGTCCCCGGGCTGCTCCGCGTGCTCGGGGAGCGGGACCCGCCAGAGGAGACGGGAGCCCGTCGGTTCGCCGTTCTCCTCGCCGGCCGGGCCCACCTCGAAGCCGCCGCCGAGCTGCTCGGCGCGCGAGCGCATGTTGGACAGCCCGCCGGTGCGTGCCGGCTTGCCCACGCCCACCCCGTCGTCGGTCACCGTCAGCTCCACCTCGGTGGCCACGGTCAGGACGACATCGGCGCGCCGCGCGTGCGCGTGCCGGGCCACATTGCTCAGCGCCTCGGCGGTCACCGCCTCCACATGGTCGGCGATCTCCTCGGTGACATCGGTGTCCACCGGCCCCTCCATGCGCAGCGAGGGGGCGAAGCCGAGCACCTCGGAGGCGGAACTCACCACCTTGGTCAGCCGGCGGCGCAGACCGCGCTCGCCGGCGCTGTCGCCGGAGGTGCGCAGCGCGAAGATCGTCGAACGGATGATCTTGATGGTCTCGTCCAGGTCGTCCACCGCCCGGCTGACCCGGTCGGCCGCCTCCGGGCGGTCGATCAGCCGGCCGGCGCTCTGCAGTGTCATGCCGGTGGCGAACAGCCGCTGAATCGCCAGGTCGTGCAGGTCGCGGGCGATCCGGTCACGGTCCTGGAGCAGCTTGATCTGCTCCGACTCGGTGCGGTGCCGGGCCACTTCCAGCGCCAGCGCGGCCTGCGCGGCGAAGCCGGACAGCAGGCCCACCTCGATGTGGTCGAAGCCCGGCCGCTCGGCCCGGCGGGCCAGCCGCAGCGCGCCGCGCGCCGCCTCGTGCGGGGAGAGCAGCGGCACGGCCACCACCGGTCCCTGCGGCTCCGACAGGCCGCGGAAGCCGTAGGCGCCGGGATCGGAGCGGATGTCCACGGTGACCCCGGGCTCGCCGGTACGGGCCGCGGCGCCGGCCAGCGCGTCGTCCATCGGGACCCGCAGCCCGGACAGCATCCGGGCGTCCGTGCCCTCGGCCACCTCCACCCGCAGCGCGGAGCCGTCGGCGGTGGGCAGCAGCACACAGGCCGAGTCCGCCTCGGCGACCTCCATGGCCCGGCGGGCGATCAGGCCCAGCACATCGGCCGCGGACGCGCCGGAGAGCAGTGTCCGCACGATCTCGCCGATGGCCTCCAGCCACTGCTCGCGGCGCCGGCTCTCCCGGTACAGGCGGGCGTTGTCGATGGCCACGCCGGCCGCCACCGACAGGGTGGTGAGCACCGCCTCGTCGTCGGCGTCGAACTCGGCGCCGCCGCGCTTCTCGGTCAGGTAGAGGTTGCCGAACACCTCGTCGCGCACCCGGATGGGCACGCCCACGAAGGTGTGCATCGGCGGATGGTGCGCGGGGAAGCCGTAGCTGGCCGGATGCCTGCCCAGGTCGGGCAGGCGCAGCGGGTGCGGATGGCGGATCAGCTCGCCGAGAATGCCGTGCCCGGAGGGATAGGGGCCGATCTCGCGGGCCAGCTCGTCGGAGATGCCGACGGTGAGGAATGTGGCGATCCGGTTGTTCTCGCCGATCACCCCGAGCGCGCCGTAGCGGGCGTCGGTCAGGGTGGTGGCGGCCTCCACGATGCGGCGCAGCACCTGGTCCAGCTCCAGCTCGCGGCCGACGCTGAGCACCGCCTCCAGCAGGCTGTGCATGCGGTTCTGGGTGTGGCGGGCGGCGTCCAGCCGGAGCTGGAGTTCGTCCAGCAACTGGTCCAGCCGGAGCTGCGGCAGCGCCGCCGGCCGCTGGGCGCCGTGCTCCGCTCCGTGGTCCTGGTCGGCGGCCTCGGCCATGGCTCCTCCAACTGTGCTGCTCCCCTGGCCCGAGCAGCGTAACGAACAGTCCCGGCTGGGCAGGAGGCGCTGGGCACAGGCGGCCCCGGCCGCGGCCCGGAAAGGAGGGCCGCCCCGCCCAGGCCCCAGGGACCATCCGGCCCCTGTGGGCCGCGGGCGCCGCGCCGGACGCTGGAGGCGGCATCAGCGGTCCGTATCCGCCGGCCGGCCGCCGGGACACCGGCACCGCCCGCCCGCGGACCGCGCGGACCACACAGAACACACAGACCGTGCAGGGAGCTCCCGATGACGACGACGCCGGCACCCGAACTGCCGCCCGGACACCGGCCGGGCGGCGTACATCCCGGGGCTGGAGCGGCTGCTGCACCGGCTGTCCCGGATGGCCTGCGATCTGCCGCAGGTGACCGAGGCCGAGCTGAACCCGGTGCTGGCCAGGCCCGAGGCGGCGACCCCGCTCGATGTGCGGATCCGGCTGCTGCCGCGGACCGCCCCGGCGCCCTGTCTGCGCCGGCTGCGCGGCCACCCGGCCACCGCCGCAGCTCAGCCCGCGCCGGCCGGGGACATCCCCGCCGACGGCCCCCGCACCGAACCGGCCCAGGAGGCAACCGATGACACAGGCACCGTTCCGGCCGGCCGGCGGCGACGCCCCCGGCGCCGTTCCCGCCCCCGCCGCACAGCCCGCCGCTTCCCCGCCCGGGGCCCGCCCGCCGCTGGCCGTGGCCGGCTTCGACCCGGGCCCCATTGGCCCACTCACCCCAAGGAACCAGCCATGCACCACCGCGTGATCGGCCAGATCATGAACCGGGACGTGGTCACCGTCGAGGCGGACACCCCGGTCAAGCAGGCCGCGGCCCTGCTGGCGCGCAACGGCATCAGCGGGCTGCCCGTCGTGGACGACGACGACCGGGTTCTCGGCGTCCTGTCCAAGACCGACCTCACCCTCCGTCAGGCCGCGCAGGGCACCGAGCCGCCGTCCTGGTGGCAGACCCGGCTGGCGCCCGGCGCCCGCCGGGAACGGATCGCCCGGCAGAAGGCCGGGGCCCGCACCGCCGGAGAGCTGATGACCTCGCCGGCGATCACCGTCCATGCCCGGCAGAGCATCGCCGAGGCCGCCCGCGTGATGGCGGCGGGCGGTGTGGAGCGGCTGCCGGTGATCGACGAGGAGGGCCGGCTGGCGGGCATCGTCTCGCGCAGCGACCTGCTCCGGGTGTTCCTGCGCCCGGACGGCGAGATCCGGGACGAGGTCGTCCAGGAGGTACTGGTGCGCACCCTGTGGCTGCCGCCGGACAGCCTGCGGGTCGAGGTGGACGACGGGGTGGTCACCCTGAACGGCACCGTGTCCCGGCGCAGCGAGGCCGGCATCGCGGTACGGCTGACCGGCCGGGTGGACGGGGTGGTCTCGGTCGTGGACGAGCTGGCCTGGGAGGAGGACGACTCCGGGCTTCCGCCCGGCGAACGCGCCATGCACGGCATCGCCGAGGAGTGGCTCCGGCGGCGGTGACCCGCGGGCCCGGCGGAACGCGGAAAGCGGGGCGCTGCCGGGCGGGCGGTGCGGGTGCGGAGGCCGCTGCCCCGGCACGGCCGTCGCACGGCTCCCGGCCCTCCGCCCCGCCCCGCTTCGCCCGCGCCGACGGGCGGGCGGGCGGGCGGGGCCGAACGGCCCTGCCCGCTGCCGCGCGTCGTGCGGGAGGATGCACCCATGACTGCCCCGACCCCTTCCCCCGAGACCCCCATCCGGGTCTTCCTCCTCGACGACCACGAGGTGGTCCGCCGGGGGCTGCGCGACCTGCTGGAGGACGAGCCCGACCTGACGGTGGTCGGGGAGGCCGGCGACGCCCGGCAGGCGCTGGCCCGGGTACCGGCGCTCCGGCCCGATGTCGCCGTGCTGGACGTCCGCCTCGGCTCGGACGAGGGCGGTGACCAGGAGGGCATCGAGGTCTGCCGCGAACTGCGGGCCCGGATGCCCGAGCTCGCCTGCCTGATGCTGACCTCCTTCGACGACGACGAGGCGCTGTTCGACGCGATCATGGCCGGCGCCGCCGGCTATGTGCTGAAGCAGATCAAGGGGTCGGACCTGATCAAGGCGATCCGCACGGTGGCGGGCGGGCAGTCCATGCTCGACCCGGGCGCCGCGACCCGGGTGATGGCCCGTCTGCGCGGCCCGCAGGAGCCGGACACCCCGCAGGAGCTGGCCCGGCTGTCGCCGCGCGAGCGGGAGATCCTGGAGCTGATCGGCGAGGGCCTGACCAACCGGCAGATCGCGGAGCGGCTGTATCTGGCGGAGAAGACGGTGAAGAACCGCATCTCCTCGATCCTGTCCAAGCTGGGCGTGGGCCGCCGGGTGCAGGCCGCCGTCATCGCCGAGCGCATCCGGGAGCGCGAGGGGGCCTGACCGGCCCCCGCCGGCCCGGCCGCCGCCCCGCCCCCGCGGCTTTCCGGCGGCCGTTCCCGCCACCCGGACACCGTGCAGCCACGGACCGCCGGTCCGGCGGGGCACCGGGGGCATTCACCCCCGGGGCCGGCGCCGTGCGCATCCGCGCAGCAGCGGCGCCTCCGGGGCGAGCGCCTCCACCGCCCGCGCCACCTGCTCACCGGTGTGGGTGGCGAGAAAGCTGGCGCGCAGCCGCGGCGAGGCGGCCGGCGGCACCACCGGATTCAGATACACCCCGCGCTCCAGCAGCCGGTTCCAGACGTCGATGGTCCGCGGCACATCCGGAGTGTGCAGCGGCACGATGGGGGCCGGGCCCGTTCCGCAGTCCACCCCCAGCCCGGCCAGTTCGCGGCGGACGCGGGCGGCGTTCTCCCGGGCCCGGGCGGCCCGCTCCGGCTCGGCGCGCAGCACCCGCAGCGCGGCCAGCGCGGCGGCGGTGGCCGCCGGGGCCGGGCCCGCGCTGAAGATCAGGGCCCGCGAGACATGCCGCAGCCAGTGGATCACCTCCGTGCCGCCCAGCACCGCCCCGCCCGTCGAGGCGAGCGATTTGCTGAACGTCACCGTGATCAGATCCGCCTGCGCCGCCACCGCGGGCCCGAAGTGCGCGGCCGTGCCCCGGCCGCCCTCGCCCAGCACCCCCAGCCCGTGCGCGTCGTCCACCAGCAGCCGGGCGCCGTGCTCCCGGCACGCCCGGGCGACGGCCGGCAGTTCGCACAGGTCCCCGCCCATCGAGTAGACCCCGTCGACGACCACCAGGCGCCCCGCCTCCTCCGGCAGCCCGGGCAGCCCGGCCAGCAGCTGACGCAGATGGCCCGCGTCGTTGTGGCGGAAGCGCCGCATCCGGGCGCCGCTCAGCCGGCAGCCGTCGATGACCGAGGCGTGCACCTCCTCGTCGATCACCACCTGGTCGCGCGGGGTCAGCAGTCCGGAGAGCACGCCGAGATTGGTCTGGTAGCCGGTCGGGAACACCAGCGCCGCCGGTTTCCCGCAGAAGGCGGCCAGTTCGGCCTCCAGCTCCCCGTGCAGTGCCAGATTGCCGTTGAGCAGCCGCGATCCCGTGCAGGAGGTGCCGTATTCCGCCAGGGCCGCACGCGCCGCCGCGACCACCCGCGGATCACCGGTCAGGCCGAGGTAGTTGTTCGATCCGCACATGATCAGCTCCCGGCCGCCGTACCGCGCCGTGCTGCCGTCCCCGCCGGGCCCGGCCGCCAGCTCCGGGAAGTACGGATACCGCCCGGCGTCCTTCAGCCGGTGCGCCTCGTCATAGGCTCCCGCCAACCTTTCGAAAAGATCCATCCGTTGACTCCCCCGCGCGCCTTGCGCGACCCCGCGCCGTGCCGTCAGGATTCCCGGCCCGGGCCCGCCGCGGCGGGCCGACACGCCGGGTTCCCGGTGCACGGACGGGGGTCGCGGTCCGGAAACTACGTTGAGATCACACCTTTTTCACTAGGCTGCGGGCATGCCGATACGCGCCGACGCCTCCGCCTCCGTCCCCGCCTCCGTTTCCGCCCCTGCTCCCGCCGTTGCCTCCCGCTGCTCCTCCGTCGGCGCGTCCCCCGTACGGGAGATCCTCGCGCTCACCGCACGGCCCGAGGTGATCTCCTTCGCGGGCGGGCTGCCCGCCCCGGAACTCTTCGACTCCGCCGGCATGCGCGCCGCCTACGACCGGGTGCTGGCCGAGGACCCGCGGCGGGTGCTCCAGTACTCGGTCACCGAGGGGGACCCGGCGCTGCGGACCGCCGTGGCCGCCCGGCTCGCCGCCGGCGGGCTGCCGACCGGCCCGGAGGAGCTGCTGGTCACCGCCGGCTCCCAGCAGGCCCTGACGCTGATCGCCACGGCACTGCTGGAACCCGGGGACGCGGTGCTGGTCGAGAACCCCACCTATCTGGCGGCGCTGCAGTGCTTCGGCTTCGCGGGCGCCCGGGTCGTCCCGGTCCCCACCGACGACCACGGCATCGACCCGGACGCCCTGGCCGAGGCGGTGGCCCGGGAACGCCCCAAGCTGCTCTATCTCGTCCCCACCTTCCAGAACCCCACCGGCCGTACCCTCCCGTCCGGCCGCCGGCGGGCCGTGGCGGACATCGCGCAACGGCACGGCCTGTGGATCGCCGAGGACGACCCGTACGGCGAACTGCGGTTCGGCGGCGCCCCCGAGCCATGGATCTCCTGCTACGACGCCGCCGCCGACCGCACCGCCCTGCTCGGCAGCTTCTCCAAGATCATGGCCCCCGGCCTGCGGCTGGGCTGGCTGCGCGCCCCGGCCCCGCTGCTGCGTGCCTGTGTGATCGCCAAGCAGGCCGCCGACCTGCACTGCTCCACCGTCGACCAGGCCGCCGCCGCCCGCTATCTCACGGACAACGACCTGGACGCGCATCTCGCCCGGCTCCGCTCCGCCTACCGCGCCCGCCGCGACGCGCTCCTGGGCGGCCTGCCCGGCGCCCTGCCGCCCGGCAGCACCTGGAACCGCCCCGACGGCGGCATGTTCGTCTGGGCCCGCCTCCCGGAGGGCCACGACGCGACCGCCCTGCTGCGCCGGGCCGTCGCCCATGACGTGGCCTATGTCCCCGGCACCCCCTTCTTCGCCGACTCCCCGGACCCCAGGGCGCTGCGCATGTCCTTCACCACCCACACCCCGCCGGAGATCGGCGAAGGACTCACCCGCCTCGCCGCGTCCTGGCAGCGCTAGCCGGCCCGCCCGTTCGGCCCGTCGGTCCGGCCCCGCGGTCGGGCCCGTCGCCCGGGGCGCCGTAGCGCAGGCCGTCGATGAGCAGGGCGATCATGCGCTCCGTATGGCCGTCGTCCCGCTGGACGGGCAGGGTCAGGTTGGCCACGGCCCGCAGCAGATCGTCGGGGTCGGCATCGGCGCGGATGTGCCCGGCCCGTGCCGCGGCCTCCAGAAGCCCGCCCAGCACGGGCTCGAAGCGCCGCTGGAAGTAGCCGGGCAGGCTGTCGTAGGCCGGATCACCCGAGTGCAGGGCGGCGCTCAGGCCGCGTTTTGTGCCGATGAAGGCCGCGAAGCGCCGCAGCCACCGGGCGAGCGCCTCCACCGGCTCGTAGCGGTCCGCGAGCGCGGGCGCGGCGGCGGCGCAGGCGTCGACCTCGCGGCGGAAGACGGCGGCGATCAGATCCGAGCGCTGCGGGAAGTGCCGGTAGAGGGTGCCCGCCCCGACACCGGCCCGGGCGGTGATCTCCCGCACCGGGGCGTCCACGCCGGACGCGGCGAACACCTCGGCGGCGGCGGCGAGCAGGGTGTCGATGCTGCGCCGGGCGTCGGCACGGACCGGCCGCGGGGGCCGCTCCTCCTTCATCGGGCTGTCGGTCACGGGAGCACTCCTTGCCGCCGGCTTGCTAAGCGGAACACTGTTCCGTATCGTCTAGCCGGAACATCGTTCCGCCTACCCGAGCGTAGCGCGCCGCAGCGGGTACGCCCAACCCACGCACGCACGAGGAGAACCATGAAGTACCGCACGCTGGGCCGGACCGGAATCAAAGTCAGCCCGTACTGCCTGGGCGCGATGATGTTCGGCGCCATCGGCAACCCCGACCACGACGACTCCGTCCGCATCATCCACCGGGCGCTGGACGCCGGCATCAACTTCATCGACACCGCCGACGCCTACTCGCGCGGCGAGTCCGAGGAGATCGTCGGCAAGGCGCTCAAGGGCCGCCGGGACACCGTCGTGCTGGCCACCAAGGCACACCTCCCGATGGGCGAGGACCCCAACCAGCAGGGCAACTCCCGGCGCTGGCTGGTCCGCGCCCTGGAGGACTCCCTGCGCCGGCTGGGCACCGACCATGTCGACCTTTTCCAGATCCACCGGCCCGCGCCCGACACCGATGTGGAGGAGACGCTCTCCGCCCTCACGGACCTGATGCGCGCCGGCAAGGTCCGGGCCATCGGCAGCTCCACCTTCCCCGCCTCCGAGATCGTGGAAGCGCAGTGGGTCGCCGAGCGGCGCGGCCTGGCACGGTTCCGCACCGAGCAGCCGCCGTACTCGATCCTCGACCGCGGGATCGAGCGGGAGGTCCTGCCCGTCTGCGAGCGGTACGGCATGGGCACCCTGGTGTGGAGCCCGCTCGCCGGAGGCATGCTCACCGGCCGCTACCGCAAGGGCCGCCCGACCGACAGCCACCGGGCCGGCTACGGCTTCGCCCACATGACCGACGAACGCCGGCTCGACGCCGTCGAACGGCTCATCCCCCTCGCCGACAAGGCCAGGATACCGCTGACCCACCTGGCCATGGCCTTCGCCGTCGCCCACCCCGGCGTCACCTCCGCGATCATCGGCCCCCGCACCATGGCCCACCTCGACGACCTGCTCGCGGGCGCCGGGACCACCCTCACCGACGACATCCTCGACGAGATCGACGCGATCGTGCCGCCCGGCACCGACGCCGGCCCGCTCGACACCGCCCACCGACCGCCCGCCCTCCAGCACCCGGCCCTCCGCCGCCGCCCGGCCCCCGACCGCCCCGCCGCCTGACGGACGGCGGCCTGCCCGCCCCCGGACGGGCAGGCCGCCCCCCAGGCCCCGCCCCGGCACCTACGGCCCGTCGAACAGCCGCCCCGGATCCAGCGATCCGCCCCGGTACCACCTCCGGACCGCAACCACACCGGCCGCCAGCGGCCCGAAGACCCGGAACCACACAGACCGTCCCGATTGATCAACTCGCCCCTCACGACGGACCTCTCTCCGGAGAGCGGGCAGCACCACAAGCGAATGCCGAGTCACTGCCCGATCACTCCCGCAAGAACGAGCACGGCCCGCACCCCCACAGCCAGGCCGGCCAGCGCCATCAACGACGCCAACAAGCGTTCGAAGGAAAAAGACTGCAGAAAACCAAGCCAGCCCCTGTCGCGGTCCGGTCCGGTCCGAAGAACTAGACATGCAGCCGTCGCGGGACGTCTCGAACGTTGGCAATAGTAAAGATACTCAGCAGGGGATAAGAATTGCTATGGCCAGAACCGCTGGGGCCGGCAGCGGTTCCCTGACCGCCTCGGCAAGATGATGGGCCTTCATCCGTACTCCCTGATCTGCTTCACCAGAACGATCCGAGCAGTATCGAAAAGTTCAGTCCATAGAACCCCCCGGCCCTACGACCACGCCCCTGCAACGCACCGCTCATCCGGAAGCGGCCGGCTCCCTGTACCCGGGATTTCCGCAGAGCGACGCGGACACGGGCGCGGTCCCGCCACGGCCTGTGGCGGCGCGCGGTGCGCCCCGACAGCCACCGTGACGTTCCGACCCTTCAAGCCCATGGCTCCTCCTCCCTCTGCCGCAGCAATTCAGTCAGCACCCATAGAGGCGCCGCCAGCTACCAAAAGGTAACGCCGACCGGGGCATGTCCGCGGACGCCGGCGGCCGGTCAGTACGTTCCCCGCCGCTGCCGTCAGCGCTTATCTGGCTGCGTAGGTCGAAAGTGAGAGCATATGTTGGTGGATTCCGGGGTCAGTCATGGTCCGGAGAGCGCAGCGATGTTGGTGAGAAGCAGGAGCGCTCAAAGCGGAGCGGGCTTGCCGTGATCGCGTGCTGGGGCAGTACGGCTCATGGCAAGATGACGGTATGTCGATCCGAAAGGTCGATGCCGCGTAGGCGTCCGAAGGGGCTGCGCGCAGAGCGTTGGCGGCCCAGTAGAGGGGTCCCGGTTCGTCGAATCCGCGGTGTGTCCGCAGCGACTCGCGTAGCGATCCGGAAGCTGGAAGAAGAGCGTTTGTGGCCTGGGGCAGTGGCTGCAGCGCTGGCCGAATGCCGGTGGTATCTGGGGCAACCAGGGCGCGTTCTGCCGGATCCGGTGATCGGCTGCGACTGCTGTGACCCTGTGGTGGCGCGAGACCGACTTGAGGACGTGCTGCTGTGGCTGCCCCGCGGTGCTCGGAAAGACCTCGGCAGGCTCGTTGCCAGGTTGGACGCCGAGTTCGACCGCAGAGTCGTTCCCCTCAGTTCTCACCTCATGCTGGCTGCCCCTTTCAGCGCTTGGGGGTATTGGCGCCGGCGATTCATGGAGGACTGAGGGTCGGGTGGTCTCTCGCTGCTCAGCCAGGAGCCGGTTGCTCAGCTCGGCTCGGGTGGTGGCGAGGCGGTCGGAGTCGGTGCCGGTTTCAATGATGTTGCCGCCGAAGGTGAGGCGGTCGACGAGGGCTGCGCAGAGGCGGGGGTCGGTGAAGGTCTTGGTCCATCCGCCGAAGCGAGCAGCCCAGCCGCGCGGCGGCCCCCGCGTGCGGCCCTTGTCCACCGTCTGCACCAGGTAGCGCACCCGGGGCCTGGGTGCTCCTGGGGATGGGCCGGGTCTGGGTCGTCTGGAGCGCGGCTTCGATGCTGTTCCGGATCTCACCCATGGCCCTGCACCCCTCCGGCGTCCGCGGTGGTGTGGCGAGGCCGAAGGTGAGACCGCTCATCACGCTTCGCCCCCCGTCCCGGGGGTCCGGGTCCAGGTTTCTGTGGAACCGCTGGGCGTGGGGTCCGGTCGGCGCGGTCGCGTTCCGAGGAGGGGGACGTCGCCGGTCTCCGGGGGAGGGTTCAGTGGGGGAAGGTGGCGGCGGGGGCGGCGGCTCGGGGGCCGTATTTGCGGCGGATGCGGTCGGTGGCGTGTTCGGCGCGGTGGCGGTGTTCGCCGCGCGGGTCGCGGGGGTCGAGGGTGAGCTGGCGGCCGGTGTGATCGGCGTCGGCGAGGCCGGTGGCGCGCAGGGCGAGGGAACGGACCCGGGCGCGCTGGAGGGCCAGGGCGTCGTGCATCGCGTAGGCGGTGCCGGCCAGTTCCGGGGTGTGGGCGCTGGGGGCGGGCAGGGTGCGGCTGCGGGTGGTGATGCTGCGGTCGGCGTAGCGGACGGTGAGGGTGAGCCCGCGGGCGGCCTGGCCCTCGCGGCGCAGCCGGTGGCCGAGCCGGTCGGCGAGGGCCAGCAGGGCGCGGCGGCGGGCGTCCGGGTCGAGCTGGTCGTGGTCGAAGCGGTGTTCGGCGGCGGTGGAGCGGGGCACGCTGCCCGGGGTGACCGGCAGCGGGTCGATGCCCCGGGCGAGCTGCCGGATGCGGCGGGCGTCGGTGGCGCCCAGGACGCGCTGGAGGGTGGCGGGGGGTGCGGCGGCGATCCGGGCGAGGGTGTCCAGGCCGTAGTGGGCGAGGGTGCCGGCGGCGGCCCGGCCGACGCCGGGCAGTGCCGAGGGCGGTTTGGCGGCCAGGAACGCGGCCACCGCCTCCGGGTCGGCGGGCAGGGTGCGGACCGCGCCGGGCGGGCCGTCCTGGGCGGTCATCCGGGCCAGCAGGGGGTTGGCGGCGACGCCGATGGTGGCGTCGGTGGCGCAGCGGGCCAGGGCGCGCACCCTTATCCAGCGGGCGAGTTCGGCGGCGTCATGGCCGAAGTAGCGCAGGCTGCCGCGGACATCGGCGAAGGCGGCGTCGTAGGGCAGCGGCTGCACCACGGGGGTGATCTCGTGGAGGACCTGAAGCAGTTCGGGGTAGGACTGCTCGGTGCTGTGCTCGAAGCGGATGTAGAGGACATGGGGGACATGGGGGACGTGGTGAGCGTGGGGGAGGCGGGGGCCGGTCATGGTGCTCACCCGGCGCTTCCGGGGCTGGAGTGCCAGAGGCGGCGGGCGGGGGCGGCGCCGTCGCCGGCCGGGCGGAGGTCGGACCAGGGGTGCATCAGGGCGCCGGTGGGCATCCGGATGCGGCGCCCGCCGGTGGCGTCCCCGTCGCTCTCCGGGGGCGGGGCGGCGGCGTCGTCGCCGTTTCCGGCGAGGCGGGCGGCGACGGCGTCCAGGCCGCCGGTGCGGCGCAGTTCGATCAGTTCGGCGAGGTTCCAGGCGGCGGTGCAGGACACGCTGGTGGCGCCGGGCGCGCGGCGCTGCACGGTGCCGCGGGCCAGCAGCAGGCCGCTGTGGAAGATGGCGTGCGCGCAGGCCGGGTGGCTGTCCTCGTAGGCGGCGAGGTCGACCAGGCCGTCCCCGGCGTCCAGGGTGAGGAAGATGATCCGTTTGCCGCTGCTGATCGCCGGGGTCTGGGTGGCCGCCTTCACTCCGGCGACCAGCACGGTCCGCCCCTTGGGCACGGTGTGCAGGGCCTGGGCGGAGACAACGCCCAGTTCGGCGAGGAAGTCGCCGTGGTCGTCCATCAGATGGCGGGAGGTGTCCATGCCCAGCACCCGCAGCTCGGCCTCCAGCCGCTCCCCCTCGCTGAGGTCCGGCAGTCCGGCGGCCTCCGCCGTGCGGCGGTGCCCGGTGCCGCCGTCGCCCACCGGCAGCGCCTCCTGTCCGCCGGGGCGGGGGCCGCCGCGGCCCGCCGCGGCCGGGCGGTGGGTGGCGTGGAGTTCGGCGATGAGCAGGAGGAGGTCGCGGCGGTTGCCGCCGAAGGCGTCGAGCGCGCCGATGCGGGCCAGCCGTTCCGCCACGGGGCGGCTGGGGCGGGCGCGGCGCCAGAAGTCGTCCAGCGAGGTGTACGGCTGTCCGGCGGCGATCCGGGCGGCCTCGGCCCCGGCGATGTTCTCCACCTGGGACAGCGACATCCGCACCCCCCACTTACCGGACACCAGTTCGAGTCGATAGGTCGTGTCGGAGTGGTTCACGTCCACCGGCAGGATGGGCACGTCGTGGCGGCGGGCGTCGGCCAGCAGCACCCGGCGCGGCCACATCCCCGGGTCGTGCTCCAGCAGCCCGGCGTAGAGCGCCGCCGCCCGGTGCGCCTTGAGCCAGGCCGACTGCACGGACACGGCGGCGAAGGCGGTGGCGTGCGCCCGGCAGAAACCGTAGGCGCCGAACGCCTCCAGCACCTTCCACAGCTCCTCGCGGGTGGCGGGGTCCGTCCCGCGGGCCGCGGCGTGCTCCAGGAACCAGGCGCGGACCTCCTCCCGGCCCGCGGTGTCGGCCAGCTTGCGCCGCATCTCCTCGGCCTCGTCCAGTTCGCGGCCGGTCATCACGGCCATGATCCCGGTCACCTGCTCGTGCCAGATCACCACGCCGCGGCTGGCCCGCAGCAGCGGCTCCAGATCCGGGTGCAGTGACCGCGGCACCTTGCCGTGCCGGGAGGAGACGTACTGGCCCGGCATGTCCCCGGCCACCGGGCCGGGCCGGAAGAGGCTGATGTCGGCGACGATGTCGGCGAAGGTGGCGGGCTTCAGGCGGCTGAGCAGATCGCGCTGGCCGGGCGATTCGAGCTGGAAGAGTCCCAGGGTGTCGGCGCGGCGGATGAGTTCGAAGGCGGCCGGGTCCTCGGGCGGCACCCGGGCCGGGTCCTCCAGATCGATGCGCTCCCCGCTGACCCGCTCGATCTCGGCGGTGGCGTGTGCCAGCGAGGACCACAGCCGCACCCCGAGGATGTCCAGCTTGAGCAGCCCCCACAGCTCCACGTCCTCCTTGTCGGCCTGGACCATGGGGAAGCTCTCCTGCGCGGTGGGCTGCACGGGCAGCCGGTCCAGCAGCCCGGTGTGCGAGATGATCACCCCGCACGGGTGCATGGCGGTGCCGCGCACCAGGCCGTCCAGCCCTTCGGCCAGCTCCCAGAGCAGGTCGTAGCGGTCGCCCCGGGCGGCCACCCGGCGCAGTTCGGGCAGTTCGGCGACGGCGGCCCGCAGATCGCGGGCCCGGATGTGCGGGAAGGACTTGGCCAGCCAGTCGGCCTCGGCCGGGTCCATGCCCAGGGCGGCGGCGGTGTCCCGGACGGCGTGCCGGGCGCGGTAGGTCTCGGGCATGGCGACCATGGCGATGCGGCGCTCGCCGAACCGGCGCAGCACCGCCCGGTAGACCTCCAGCCGGCGGGCGGACTCCACGTCCAGGTCGATGTCGGGCAGGCTGGAGCGGCGGCGGGAGAGGAACCGTTCGAAGATCAGCTCGTGCTCCAGCGGGTTCACATTGGAGATGTCCAGGGCGTAGTTGACCAGCGAGCCCGCGCCCGAGCCGCGGGCCGCGACCCGGATGCCCAGCTCCCGGGTGTCGGCCACCACCGCGGCCACGGTGAGGAAGTAGCCCGCGTAGCCCAGGTCGGCGATCACCGACAGCTCCTGCTCCAGGCGTTCGCGCGCCTGCCGCCAGGACACCCCGGGCACGCCGGAGCTTCCCGGGCGGGACGGGCGGCCGGGGTTCCCGGCGGCCGCGGGGCCGGCGGGCTCCCCGGCCGGCGGGTCCACGGTGACGCCGCGCCGGGCCAGGCCCGCCTCGCAGCGCTCCCGCAGCGCGCGGTTGAGCGAGGCCGCGTCCGTGCCCACCACCTCCGGTTCCGGGAAGTGCGGGCGGCCCATGCCCAGATCCTGCCGCGGATCGATCAGGCAGGCCCGCGCGGTCTGCGCGGTCGCGGCCAGCAGCCGGGCGGCCTCCCGCTCGCCGCCGCCCGCGGCGCGGGCGATCTCCTCGGCGGCCCGCGCCATCTCCCGCGGTCCCTTGAGCCAGCGCTCGCCGGTGTCGGTGGCGCCCGGCACGATCGGCACCAGCCGGCGCGCGGAGTCCAGCACATCGGCCATCCGGTGCTGCTCCGGGTCGGCGTAGCGGACGGCGTTGGCCAGCACCGCGGGCACCCCGGTCTCGGCGGCCAGGCCCAGGGTGCGGGCGGCCAGCCGCAGCGAGCCGGGCCCGGTGCCGGTGCGGCCGTGCCAGACCGTCTCCAGCCGCAGGCTGTCGCCGAACAGCTCCCGCCAGGGCGCGAGCAGCCGGGCGGCCACGTCCGGGCGGCCGGCGGCCAGCGCCCGCGCGGGTTCGGAGACGGGGCCGAGCAGCGCCATCAGCGCGGGGGCGGCGTGGGCGCGCAGCGCCTCCCAGGAGACCTGGACCGGGCCCTCGGCGGCATGCGCGGCGGAGATCAGCCGGCACAGCGCGGCCCAGCCGGCCCGGTCCCGGGCGAGCAGCACCACGCGCAGCGGCGGCTCCTCCACATGGGCGCCGCCGCGCGCGGGCATCCGGCGCCGGGCCGCCGCGCCGGGGGCGGAGGACGGGGCGAGCGGGGCGACGGCCAGGTCCGCGCCGAGCAGCGGGCGCACCCCGTGCCGCACGCAGGCCTCGATGAAGCGGGGCACCCCGGCCACGGTGTCCCGGTCGGTGAGCGCCAGCACGGGCATGCCGCGCCCGGCGGCGCGCTCCACGAGCCGGGCGGGCAGGGAGGCACCGTAGCGCGCGGAGTAGCCGGACGCCACATGAAGGTGTGCGAACGGCGGCGGCCCGGCCGCCTCGTCCCGCACGCTCCCGCCGTCCGGTCGCGCCATCGGCGTCCGCACCTCCCTTCCGTCCCGTCGCCACCGTCGCCACCGCCCGTACCGCCGGTTCCCGGCGGTGGCGTCCGCCGGGCCTTCGCCGGCGTCTCGGGCGCCCCTCCACCGCGCCTCAGCACCACCATAAACCAGACATCGAATGTGTGTACGATTTACTTCCTGGTGCAGCTCTTCGCTGCTCAGCGCGGTATATCAGGGCAAGAACGGACGAATCCCCTGGCCGAAACCGTTCGTTTCCGGCCAGGACCGTCCGGGGACTCGGTGAGGAAGGGAAGAGCCGGGGCGACGGGGGACCCACGAGGCGCCACGGGGGCAAGGAGACGAACATGGCCACTGCGGAACCGGACACCGCACCGAGCGCGGAGCCGCGCATCACCGACAACGGCGAGCAGTCGCGCTTCGAGCTCCATCTGGGCGACGCGCTGGTGGGATTCGCCGAGTACCGGCTCGCCGGACAGCGGATGACCGTCACCCATACCGAGATCGACCCGGACTACCGGGGCCAGGGCCTGGCGTCCCGGCTGATCCGGCACGCACTGGACAGCGCCCGGGTGCGGGAACTGCCGGTGATCCCCCAGTGCCCCTACACCAACCGCTGGATCATCCAGCATCCCGACTACGTCGCGCTCGTCCCCGAGGACCAGCGCCCCCGCTACGACCTCGCCTGACGGGTGCCGCACCGCCGGACGCGCATGCCGTGATCACGCTCCGCGCGCCCGGCACGGCGTTCCCGGCTGACATGATGGCGGCATGGGACGCATCACCGAGAAGCGCCGGATCCTGCGCATCCGGGACGGAGCCGTCACCGCGCGCACCGACACCCTGGCGGGTGAGGAGCCCCTGGAGATCCGGCTGAACGGCAGACGGCTCGCGGTCACCATGCGCACCCCCGGCGACGACTTCGCACTGGCCGCCGGCTTCCTGGTGAGCGAGGGGGTGCTGGGCCGCCCGGAGGAGCTGACCCGGATCACCTACTGCTCCGGCACCGACGACTCCGGCGCCAACACCTACAACGTGGTGGACGTGCGGCTGGCCGAGGGGGTCCCGCTGCCGGAGTTCTCGCTGGAGCGCAATGTCTACACCACCTCCTCCTGCGGGGTGTGCGGCAAGGCCGCGCTGGAGGCGGTGCGCACCACCTCCCGCTGGCCGCTGCCCGGCCCGGCGGAGGCGGCGGCGGCGGCGGAGGCGGCGGGCCCGGGCCCGCGGCTCACCCCGGAACTGCTGGCCGGGCTGCCCGGCCGGCTGCGCGGGGCGCAGCGCGTCTTCGACCGCACCGGCGGCCTGCACGCGGCGGGCCTGTTCGCGGCCGGGGACGGGCGGCTGCTGGACGTCCGGGAGGACGTGGGCCGGCACAACGCGGTGGACAAGGTGATCGGCCGGGCCCTGCACGAGGGGCTGCTGCCGCTGGCCGGCACGGTGCTGGCGGTGTCCGGGCGGGCCTCCTTCGAGCTGGCGCAGAAGGCGGTGATGGCCGGCATCCCGGTGCTGGCCGCGGTCTCGGCGCCGTCCTCGCTGGCCGTGGAGCTGGCCGAGGAGACGGGGCTGACCCTGGTCGGCTTTCTGCGCGGCACCTCGATGAACGTCTACGCCGGCGCTCACCGGCTGGAGCTGCCGTCGTCCTCCGCCGCCGCTCCGGCCGCGGCCCCGTCCGCGGCCCCGTCCGCGTCCTCGGCCCCGTCCTCGTCCGCGGCCTCGGCCTGAGCCGGTCCGCCGAGGCGGCGGGCCAGCACCGCGCCGGTGATGAGCTGCATCTGGTGGAACAGCATCAGCGGCAGCACCGCGAGCGCGGCCCGCTCCCCGAAGATCACCCCGGCCATCGGCAGCCCGGCGGCCAGTGACTTGGTGGAGCCGGCGAACAGAATGGCGGTCCGGTCGGCGCGGGCGAAGCCCAGCTTCCGGGTGCCGTAGCCGGTCAGCAGCAGCACCACGGCCAGCAGCACCGCCGCCACCGCGGCCAGCGCCAGCAGCCGCTGCCAGCTCACCCGGCCCCAGATGTCCTCGTTCATCCCCTGGGAGAACGCCGCATAGACCACGATCAGGATCGAGCCGCGGTCCACCAGGCCCAGCACCGCACGGTGCCGGACCACGAAGCCGCCGATCCAGCGCCGCAGCACCTGCCCGGCCAGGAAGGGCAGCAGCAGTTGCAGGGCGATCTTCAGCAGCGACTCGCCGCCGAACCCGCCGCTCGCCCCGATCAGCAGGGCGGCCAGCAGCGGGGTGAGCACCACCCCGGCCAGGCTGGAGGACGAGCCGGCCGCGATCGCCGCCGCCACATTGCCGCGGGCCACCGACGTCAGCGCGATGGCCGACTGCACGGTGGAGGGCACCACGCACAGAAAGAGCAGCCCGGTGTACAGCTCCTCGGTGACCAGCCAGGGCACCAGGCCCCGGCAGGCCAGCCCGAGCAGCGGATAGAGCAGGAAGGTGCAGCCCAGAATGGTGAGATGGAGCCGCCAGTGGCGCAGCCCGGCGAGTGCCTCGGCGGTGGACAGCCGGGCGCCGTAGAGGAAGAACAGCAGGGCGATGGCCCCGGTGGCGGTGGCGTCCACGGCGTCCGCCGCGGTGGAGCGGGCCGGGAGTGCGGCGGCGAGTCCGACGGTGGCGAGCAGCAGCACCAGATAGGGGTCGATCAGCCGGACGAATCTGCGCACGCCCCATTATCGGCAGGCGCCACCGGGAGGAAGGCGGGCGGGCCGTGATAGGTGTGTCAGGCGCACATCGACCACCTCAGATAAGGACCTTTGCACGTGAGCACCGTGCCCTACGTGACGCTGAACAACGGCATCCGGATGCCCCAGCTCGGCTTCGGGGTCTGGCAGATCCCGGACGACCAGGCGGCCACCGCCGTCGGTCAGGCTCTGGAGGCCGGATACCGCAGCATCGACACCGCCGCCGCCTACCAGAACGAGAAGGGCACCGGCCGGGCGCTGGCGGCTTCGGGGCTGCCGCGCGAGGAGCTGTTCGTCACCACCAAGCTGTGGAACACCGACCAGGGCCATGACTCCGCGCTGCGGGCCTTCGACCGTTCCCTGGAGAAGCTGGCCCTGGAGTATGTGGATCTGTATCTGATCCACTGGCCCACCCCGCAGTACGACACCTACGCCGACTCCTGGAAGGCGCTGACCCGGATCGCCCAGGAGGGCCGGGCCAAGGCCATCGGCGTGTCCAACTTCAAGCGGGCCCACATCGAGCGGATCACCGCCGAGACGGGGGTCGTCCCGGCGGTGAACCAGATCGAGCTGCACCCTCACTTCCCGCAGGCCGAGGCCCGTGCCTTCCATGCCGGGCAGGGCATCGCCACCGAGGCGTGGTCGCCGCTGGGCAGCGGCAAGGGCCTGCTGGACTCCCCGGAGCTGGCCAAGATCGGCGCCCAGTACGACAAGACTCCGGCCCAGGTGGTGCTGCGCTGGCACCTCCAGCTCGGCAATGTGGTCATCCCCAAGTCGGTGACGCCCGCCCGGATCAGGGAGAACATCGAGATCTTCGATTTCGTGCTGTCCGAGGAGGACATGGCCCGGATCGCCGCCCTGGACAACGGCGTCCGGATCGGCCCCGACCCGGACGACTTCAACCTGCGCTGACACCGACTCCGCCGACTCCGCCGACTCCGCCGACCGCCGCCGCTGCCCGTGCCCGCCGGTGCTCGACCGCCGGGACGGGCAGCGGCGGCGGCGCGCAGCCGGATGTCCGCCCCGGGCATGTCCGCTGCCGGCGCACCCCCCGGGTGTCAGGGCAGAGTGAGAATCCGCGGACCGGCATCGGTGATGGCCACCGTGTGCTCGAAGTGCGCGGCCCGGCTGCCGTCGGCGGTGCGCAGCGTCCAGCCGTCGCCGTCCACGCCGTAGTCGTCGCCGCCGCCCGCCATCAGCATCGGTTCGATGGCCAGGGTCAGCCCGTGGCGCAGCCGGTAACCGCGGCCCGGGCGGCCCCGGTTGGGCACCGCCGGGTCCTCGTGCATACGGCGGCCGATGCCATGGCCGCCGAAGTCGCGGGGCATGCCGCAGCCGGCCGCCCGGGCCACGCCGCTGATGGCGTGGCCGATGTCGCCGAGATGGCGGCCGACGGTGGCCGCGGCGATCCCGGCGTCCAGCGCCCGCCGGGTGGCGTCGATCAGCGCCAGATCACCGGGGCGCGGGGTGCCGACGGTGAAGCTGACGGCGGCGTCGCCGGTCCAGCCGTCCAGTACCGCGCCGCAGTCGATGGAGACCAGGTCGCCGTCGCGCAGCCGGTAGCCGCCGGGTATGCCGTGCACCACGGCGTCGTTGACCGAGGCGCAGAGCACCGCCGGGAAGGGCACCGGGGCGAAGTGCGGGCGGTAGCCGAGGAAGGGTGAGCCGGCCCCGGCCTCCGCCAGTACGGCGCGGGCCGCCTCGTCCAGGTCGCGCAGCGGCACCCCGGGCCGTGCCGCCTGTTCCGCCGCGGCCAGGGCGTTGGCCACCACCCGCCCGGCCTCCCGCATGGCCTCCAGGGCCGCGTCGCTCTTGATCTCCACCATCCGCCGTACTCCTCACCGCTCCGCTGTGACCCAATTACTATACCGGTATTAGAATGGGCGCCATGGTGAGGACCCCCCTGACGCCCTGGGAGCGGCGGCGCGGCGAGCGGTTCGGGGCGCTGCTGCGCGAGGCGCGCGGCGAGCGCAGCATGACGGAGGTGGCGGCGGCGGCCGGCGTCTCCGCCGAGACCCTGCGCAAGATCGAGACCGGACGCGCGCCCACCCCGGCCTTCTTCACCGTGGCGGCGCTGGCCACCGCGCTGGGCCTGTCCCTGGACGAGCTGGCCGCCGCGGCGGGCGACGCCGAGCCGGAGACCCCGGCCGCGGCCGGGGCCGCCTGAGCCCGCCGGGGCGCGGACGTGTTGCCTTGACGCGAGCGTCAAGGTCTACCGTCGTCTGCCATGCGCATCGGTGAACTGGCACAGCGGACCGGGGTGAGCACCCGGACCCTGCGCTACTACGAGTCCCGCGGGCTGATCCCGGCCCGCCGCGCGGTCAACGGATACCGCGTGTACGGCGACGACGATCTGCGGCTGGTGGAGCAGATCCGCACCCTGGTGGACCTCGGCTTCGGCCTGGAGGAGACCCGGCCGTTCGTGGAATGTCTGCGGGCCGGCCACCCGGCCGGCGACGTCTGCTCCGGATCGCTGGCCGTCTACCGCCGCAAGCTCGCCGAGCTCGACGCGCTGATCAGCCATTTGCAGGTGGTGCGGGCGCAGTTGGGCGCCCGGCTGGCGCGGGCCGGGACCGGTCCGCCCGGCATCCCGGCGGCCCCGCACCGGCCGGACGAACCGGAGGACCGATGATGAGCAGGGCGGCAGGCGTGGAGCAGGTCACCGACGCGACCTTCGCCGAGGAGGTGCTGCGGTCGGATCTGCCGGTGCTGGTGGAGTTCACCGCCGACTGGTGCCCCTCCTGCCGGCAGCTGGGCCCGGTGCTGAGCGCGGTCGCCGCCGAGGAGCGCGGCCGGCTCAAGGTGGTGCAGATCGACGTGGACGCCAATCCGGAGACCACGGTCGCCTGGGGAGTGCTCTCCATCCCCGCGATGCTGGTGTTCCGGGGCGGCGAGCCGGTGAAGTCCATGACCGGCCTGCGCCCCAGGCAGCGGCTGCTGGCGGAACTGGCCGAGGTCGCGGCGGCCTGAGCAATCCGTCCGGCCGGCGGCACCGAAGAGGTGACGGGTGCGGCGGCGCGGCCGTCCGCCGTCCACGCCGCCCGCGGCCCGTCACCGTTTCGTCCCGTCCAGCCGGAGGAACCGCTCATGCCGTCCGCACCACCGTCCGTGCTTTGTGCACCGTCCGGCTGTTCCCGGCAGCCGCGCAGCCGGACGGGAGGTGCGGGCGGGTGAGTGAACCGGTGTACCTCACCCGGGCGCCGCACGCCTCCGGCCCCGCCCTGGAGGAGTCGCTGGCCCGGGCCGCGCAGGGCGACCAGCAGGCGTTCGCCCGGGTCTACGACGCGGTGGCCGGCCAGGTGCTGGGCGTGGTGCGCGCCGTGCTGCGCGATCCGGCGCAGTCCGAGGAGGTGGCGCAGGAGGTGCTGGTGGAGGTGTGGCGGACCGCCGCGCGGTTCCGGCCCGACCGGGGCTCGGCCATGGCCTGGGTGATGACCATCGCGCACCGCCGGGCCGTGGACCGGGTGCGCTCGGCGCAGGCGGCCTCCGACCGCGAACGGCGCGCCGCCGTCCTGGACCACGCACCCGCCTTCGACGAGGTGACCGAGCAGGTGGAGCACCGGCTGGAACGCGAGCAGGTACGCCGCTGCCTGCAGGGACTCACCGAACGCCAGCGGCAGTCCGTCACCCTGGCCTACTACCGCGGCCTGACCCACCGGGAGGTGGCGCAACTCCTCCAGCTTCCGCTGGGCACGGTCAAGACCCGGCTGCGCGACGGGCTGATCCGCCTGAGGGACTGCCTGGGGGTGACCGCGTGAACCCCCGAACCGGACCCGGACCCGGAACCGCCGAACTGCACGCGCTCTCCGGCGCATACGCGCTGCACGCGCTGAGCGGGCCGGAGCGCACCGCGTTCGAACGCCATGTGTCCGCGTGCCCGCCCTGTGCGCAGGAGGTACGGGAACTGACCGCCACCGCCGCACGGCTGGGCGGCGCGGTGGCCGTGGAACCGCCGCCGGAGCTGCGCGCGAGGGTGCTGCGGCGGATCACCGCCGTCCGCCAGGAGCCGCCCCGGGTGCCGCGGCAGCCGCCGGGCCCGGCCGGGGACGTCCGGGCCGGCTCCCGGCGGCTGCCGGGTCTGCTGCTCGCCGCCTGCGCGGCCGGGCTGCTGCTGGTGAGCGGCGTGGCGGTCTGGCAGCACCGGGAGGCGGACCAGGCCCGCCGGCAGGCGGCCGAGACCGCGGCGGCGCAGCAGGAGGTGATGTCGGTCCTGGCGGCACCGGACGCCCGGATGACCGGCGGCCCGCTGCCGGGCGGCGGCAAGGGCACGGTGGTCGTCTCCTCCTCCGCCGACCGGGCGGTGTTCCTGGCCTCCGGCCTGCCGCAGCCCCCGGACGGCATGGTCTACCAGCTCTGGTTCGACGACGCGGGCACGATGCGCCCGGCCGGGCTGCTCCAGCCGGAGCACGACGGCGGCACCGAGGCGATGCTGATGGACGGCGCGCTGGGCCGGGCGGCGGGCATGGGGATCACCGTGGAACCGGCCGGCGGGTCCCGGGAGCCCAGCTCAGAACCTCTCGCCGTGCTGCCCTTCCCCGCCCCCGCCGCCTGAGGCCGGCCGGTCCGTTCCCCCGGGCGGCGCAGCGCACCGCCGCCGGTGCATCCGGAATGCGCCGCGGGCCGGAACCATGGACGACAGCGGCACACGGCCGCGGACGGGAGCCGGAACGACATGAGCGGCAGACGGCGGGAGCGCGGCGCCACGGCGGCGGCGGTGGCGTTGTTCACCTCGGACCTGCGAGTGCACGACCAGCCGGTGCTGCGTGCCGCCGTGGACGACGCGGGCCCGGAAGGGGCGCTGGTCCCGCTGTTCGTGCTGGACGACGGGGTGCGGGCGGCCGGCTTCGACGCCGCCGGCCGGCGGGTCTTCCTGGCCGGCTGCCTGGCCGACCTGGACGACGCGCTGCGCCGGCGCGGCGGCCGGCTGGTCCTGCGGCGCGGCGAGGTGACCGCCGAGGTCCGGCGGCTGGTGCGGGAGACCGGGGCGCGGCGGGTGCATGTGGCGGCCGCGGCTACGCGCTCCGCCGCGAGCGGCGGCTGCGCGCCGCGCTGGCCGGGGAGGGCTGCGAACTGCGGGTGCACGACGCGGTTGTCACCGCGGTGCCGCCGGGCGGACCGGTACCCGCCGGCAGGGATCATTTCGCGGTCTTCACGCCCTACTTCCGCCGGTGGGAACAGACCCGGCTGCGGGCGCGGGCGGCCACCCCGGGCCGGCTGCGGGTGCCCGAAGGGCCGGCCTCGGTGCCGCTGCCCGATGCGGAGCGGGAGCGACGGCACGGCGGTGTCTCGCCGGCGCTGCCGCCGGGCGGCGAACGGTCCGGCCTGGCCCGCGCCGACGTCTGGCTGCGCGGCGGGATCGCCGGATACCACGAGCACCACGACGACCTGGCGCGCGACGCCACCTCCCGGCTCTCCCCGTATCTGCACTTCGGCTGTCTGTCCCCGGCCGAACCGGTGCGCCGGGCCCGGCAGTCGGGCGGCGGGCAGGGCAGCGGGGCCGGCGCCGAGGCGTTCGTCCGGCAGCTCGCCTGGCGCGACTTCCACCACCAGGTGCTGGCCGCCCGGCCGGATGCCGCCGCCCGGGACTACCGGGACCGCGGCGACCGCTGGCGCTCCGGACCGGAGGCGGAGGCGGACCTGGCCGCCTGGCAGGAGGGCCGGACCGGCTACCCCGTGGTGGACGCGGCCATGCGCCAGCTCCGTCACGAGGGCTGGATGCACAACCGGGCGCGGCTGCTGGCCGCGAGCTTCCTCACCAAGACGCTGTACCTGGACTGGCGGACGGGTGCCCGGCACTTCCTCGCGCTGCTGGTGGACGGCGACCTGGCCAACAACCAGATGAACTGGCAGTGGGTGGCCGGCACCGGCACCGACACCCGGCCCAACCGGGTGCTCAATCCGCTGCGCCAGGCCGACCGTTACGACCCGGACGGCGGCTATGTGCGGCGCTGGGTGCCGGAACTCGCCGCTCCCCCCGCAGCCGGGCTGCTGCCCGGCGGCGCGGTCCACCGGCCGTGGCGGCTGACGGGCGCGGACCGGGCGCGGCTCGCCGGCTACCCGGAGCCGGTGGTGGACCTGGAGCGCGCCCGGGCCCGCTTCGCCGCGGCCCGCGCCGCCGGCCGGGACTGACGCCGGCCCGCGGCGCGCGCACGGCGGGGTGCGCTGTACCCGGGCACACGGCGGCCTGGTTGCCTCGGGCCGGCCGGCCCGAGGCTGGGGTCATCGCCCACCGGCCCGGGCCCGGCGCCCCGGCCCGAGGAAACGGACTTCCCTTGACCTCTTCCGGCACCACCAGCCCTGCCGTACTCGAACAGCTTCGGCGCCGGTCCGCCGACCCGAAGCGGCGCATTCTGTTCACCGGCGCCACCATCGTCACCATGGACCGCGCGCTCGGCGTCCTGCACGACGCCGATCTGCTCGTCGAGGGCGAGACCGTCTCCGCGGTCGGTCCCGGCCTGAGCCGGGACGGCGCGGTGGTCGTCGACGCCACCGGCACCATCCTCACCCCGGGCTTCGTCGACACCCACCGGCACGCCTGGGAAACCCAGTTGCGCCGGATCATGCCGGACGTCGACGACCTCGGGGCCTATGTGATGTCCACCCTCGCCGGCCACGCCACCGTCTACCGGCCCCATGACATGTATGTCGGCACCAGGCTGGCCGCTCTCACCGCGATCGACGGCGGCATCACCACGATGCTCGACTTCTCCCACAACTCCCGCACTCCCGAGCACTCCGACGCCGCCGTCCAGGCCCTCGCCGACACCGGCATCCGCGGGGTGCACGCCTCCATGGGCCCGCACTTCGGTGACTGGAGCAGGCAGTGGCCGGGCGACCTGGCCCGTCTGCGGGACACGTACTTCGCCACCGACGACCAGTTGCTGACCCTGCGCCTGGCAGCCCTGGCCACCGACGAAATCGCCGGGCCCGCCCTCGCCTACGGCGCCGCGCTCGCCGGCACGGCCAGGGACCTGGGCATCGGCGTAAGCGTCGACGCCGTCCTCGGCGCCGCCTCCTCCGAGGCCGTGCTGGGCTGGGCCCGGGACGGCCTCCTCGGTCCGGATCTCAGCCTCATCCACGCCACCGGGCTGACCTCCGAGGCATGGCAGGCGATCGGGGCCAGCGGCACGACCATCGCCCTGGCCCCGACCTCCGACGCCCAGATCGGGCTGGAGACCGCGGTCCCCGCGATCGACGAAGCCCTCTCGGCCGGGGTCCGGCCCGGTCTGAGCATCGACGTCGAGGTGGCTCTGGCCAGCGACATGTTCACGCAGATGCGGGCCCTGCACGCCATCCAGCGCATGCGTGCAGCCGGCGCCGTCCACGGCACCGGCCGGCAGCCGGACCGCATCACCACCCACGACGTCCTGGACTTCGCCACCCTCCAGGGCGCCCGGACCATCGGCCTGGGAGACGTCACCGGCTCGCTCACCCCGGGCAAGAAGGCCGACCTGCTGGCCGTCCGGGCCGAGGACCTCAACAACATGCCGCTCAACTCCCCTGTCGGCACCGTCGTCCTGGGGGCGGACGCCCGCAACATCAGCGCCGTGCTGATCAACGGGCAGCCCCGCAAGTGGGACGGCACCGTCCTCGACGTCGACGTACCCGCTCTGCGCGACGAGGTCCACGCCTCGCGGGAGTACCTGCTGCGCGCCCCCGCCGTCTGACCCCGAAGCCGCTACTCGGCGGCGGCCTCCTGGCGGTGTGTGGCGTGGAGGCTGCCGAGCAGGGCCAGCGCGTGGGCGCTGGGGCTTCCCGGTGCGGCGTGGTAGACCACCATCTGCTGGCCGGGGGCTCCACGGACGTCGAAGGTCTGGTAGGTGAGGTGCAGGGGTCCGACGTCGGGGTGGACGAGTTCCTTGCCGTCCCGGGTCTTGCCGTGGACGGTGTGCGAGGACCACAGCGCGGCGAACTCCTCACTCTCCTCGGTCAGCAGGCCGACCAGGTCATGCAGGCGGCGGTAGTGCGGGTCGAGACCGGTGGCGTGGCGCAGCCCGGCCACCACCGCCCCGGCCGCCCGCTCCCAGTGGGCGAAGAAGCCACGGGCGGCCGGGTCGAGGAAGGTCATGCGGGCCATGTTGTCCACGCTCTCGAAGGGCGAGAATAGTGCGTCGGCCAGAGCGTTCGAGGCCAGGAAGTCGTGGGCCGGGTTCAGGACGAACGCGGCGGCCTGCCCGAGCCCGTCCAGCAGGTGCCGCAGCGCGGCACCGGCCGTCTCGCGCGGCTGCGGGCGCCCGCCCTCCGGTACGGTGCCCGCCAGCCGGAACATGTGCTCCCGCGCCGCGTCGTCCATCCGCAGAGCCCTGCTGATGGAGTCAAGGATCTGCGGCGAGGGGGCGCTCGCGGCCTTGTTCCAGGCGGGCGTAGTAGTCGCTGTTCATGCCGGCCAGGACGGCGACCTCCTCCCGCCGCAGTCCCGGCACGCGCCGGGCACCGTAGGAGGGGAGCCCGACGTCGTCGGGCCGCAGGCGGGCGCGGTGGGCGCGCAGGAAATCCCCGAATTCGTTGCTGGTCACACGTTCAGGCTAGGCCGTCCCCGGCCGGCGTGCCGGGGTGCGCCGCACCCGGGCACGTCCCGTGCCGGCTCCCGTCTCCTCCCGGTGCCCGCACCCGGCCCGCGCCCGTCTCCCGGCCCGCGCCCGTCTCCCGGCCCTCCCGCGGCCCCGGTTCGGCGAAGACGGCCCGCCGGAGGTGTACAGCGGCGAGAATGTCCTGGACGGAAAAAGACCGGCGGCCCGACCCATCCGGCGGGCGGACGGCGGCGAATCAGTGACGTGAACGCAGCGCAGAAGGCCCCCGCAGGGGCCACCGGAACCCCCGTGCGCCGGCCTCGGCGGCACGCCGGACGGCGGGCCGCGGCCGGTCTCGCCGGGCTGCTCGCGGCAGCCGCCGGGCTGGCCGTGGGGGAGCCGGTGGCCGGTCTGGTCCGCCCGGAGTCCCGCCCCGTGAAGCTGATCGGCGAGGCGGCGATCGACCGGACCCCGGCGGCGGTCAAGGACTGGGCCGTCCGCACCTTCGGCGAGCAGGACAAGCTGGTGCTCCAGCTCGGCATCCTGCTGGTGCTGGCCGGGTGCGCGGCCGGCGTGGGCCTGTCGGCCGCCCGGCACCGGCGGGCGGCCGTCGCCGCCGCGGCGGCGTTCGGCCTGGCCGGCGTGGCCGCCGCACTGGCCGCCCCCGGTGGCGGGCCGGCAGATGTGCTGCCCTCGGTGGCGGCCGGCGCCGCGGCGGCCGGAGCGCTGTCCGTGCTGGCCGGGCGGCTGGTCCCGCCCCCGCCCGAGCCGGTGTGCGCGGCGTCCGACCCGGACCGCCCCCGGCCGGCCCCGCCGCGCCCCGCTCCCCCGCCCGCCGACGGCGCCGGCCCGGATTCCGGTGCCGAGCACCGGGACGCGGGCCGGGCGGCCCCGTCTCCCGCCGCCGTGTTCGATCCGGGCCCGGGGCCCGCGGCCGGTCCCCCGCCGGCGGACGGCGAGGACCGGCCGGCCTTCGACCGGCGGGGCTTCCTGGCCGCGGCCTCGGCCGTGGCCGCCGCCTCGGCCGGCAGCGGCCTGCTGGGCGCGGCGCTGCTGGACTCCTCCGAGGCCGCCGCCGGCCGGGCCCGGGACGGCATCCTGCTGCCCCGCCCCGCCTCCCCCGCCGCGCCGGTCCCGGACGGCGCCGAGCTGGGGATCGACGGACTGTCCCCGTTCCTCACCCCGAACCGGGACTTCTACCGCATCGACACCGCGCTCACCGTTCCCCGGATCGACGCCACCGCCTGGGAGCTGCGGATCGCCGGCCTCGGCATCGGCCGGCTGCTGACCCTGACCTACCGGGATCTGCTCGACCGCGAGCTGGTCGAGCGGGACATCACCCTCACCTGCGTCTCCAACCAGGTCGGCGGTCCCTACATCGGCAACGCACGCTGGATCGGCATACCGCTGGCCGAGCTGCTGCGCGAGGCCGGGGTGCGGCCCCCGGCCGAGGGCGGGCCGGCGGATCAGCTCGTCGCCCGCTCAGTGGACGGCATGACCATCGGCACCCCGGTGGAGGCCGTCATGGACGGCCGGGACGCCCTGCTCGCGGTCGGCATGAACGGCGAGCCGCTGCCCTTCCGGCACGGCTTCCCGGTCCGGATGGTGGTGCCCGGCCTGTACGGCTATGTCTCGGCCTGCAAATGGCTGGCCGAGCTGGAGCTGACCACCTTCGACGCCTATGACGCCTACTGGGTGCAGCGCGGCTGGGCGGACCGGGCGCCGGTCAAGACCCAGTCACGGATCGACACCCCCCGCCCGCTCACCGATGTGCCTCGCGGCACGGTGACGGTGGCCGGGGTCGCCTGGGCGCAGCGGCGGGGCATCCGGCGGGTCGAGGTGCGGGTGGACGACGGTCCCTGGCAGACCGCCCGGCTGGCCGCCAAGGACACCGTGGACACCTGGCGGCAGTGGGTCTGGGAGTGGACCGGGGCCGAGCCCGGCGAGCACCGCCTCCAGGTACGGGCCACCGACGCCGCCGGCCGGACCCAGACCGCCGAGCGGAGCCAGGTCGCCCCGGACGGCGCCACCGGTCACCACACCGTCCCGGTGACCGTGGTCTGACCGGACGCCCGGCATCCTCGCCGTGCGTCTCTCCCCGCCGCACCGCGGCGCACATCACCACATCACCGCACATCACCGCACATCACCAGTATCCGCGTACCCGCATCCGAGATATGAGGGCCGGCCGTCCCGGCCCGGTGCGGGCCGCCGCGGCATGCCCGCGGCCGTCCGCCCGGCCCGTCCGCCCGGTCCGGCAGTCCGACATCAGAAAGAGAGAACACCCATGCACCGCACGACCACCCGTATCCGGCACGCCGCTCTCGCCCTGGCCGCCGCGGCGCTGCTGCCGCTGTCGCTGGCCGCCTGTTCCTCCGGCGGGGAGGAGCGGGCCGAGGAGACCGCGTCCGAGCCGGAGACCGCCGCCGGGGACGAGGCCGCCGGGGGCCGGGCGGCCGGGGCCGCCGCCGCCCCGTTCGGCCCGGCCTGTTCCGCGGTCCCCGAGGACGGCGCGGGCAGCTTCGACGGCATGGCCCAGGACCCGGTGGCCACCGCCGCCTCCCACAACCCGGTGCTGTCAACCCTGGTCACCGCCGTGACCGAGGCCGGTCTGGCGGACACCCTCAACGCGGCCGAGGGCCTGACCGTCTTCGCCCCGGTGGACGAGGCGTTCGCCGCGGTCCCGGAGGAGGACCTCAACGCCGTCCTGGCCGACCGCGAACTGCTGACCGGCGTGCTCACCTACCACGTGGTGGGCGAGCGGCTCGGCCCGGAGGAGCTGGCCGAGGGCAGCGGCACCCTGGAGACCCTGCAGGGCGGCACCCTCACCGTCTCCGGCTCGGGCGAGGACCTCACGGTCAACGAAGAGGCCGCCGTGGTCTGCGGCAATGTGCAGACCGCCAATGCCACCGTCTACCTGATCGACACCGTGCTGATGCCGGCCGCATGACCGACGGGCGGGGGCGGTGACCGCGCGTCCCGCCCCTGCCCGTCCCCACCACCACGAAAGTTCCGGAACCGCCGGGTCGTTGACTGGCTCATCGATCCCGGCCTATGAAGGGCGTGGAGCGCTCCCATGGCGGTCCGGACCGCGCCGCCGCATGTCCCCGGCCCGGCGCCGGTTTCGGGCTGTCCCCCACCCGCCTACCGCAGGAGCCCGCGCATGAGTACGCACACCCCAGCTCCGCCGCCGCGCGCCGGCGGCCGACGACGCCGCCGCCGCACCGCTCTCCCGGCCGCGCTCGGCGCGTTCGCCCTGGCCGCCGGAACCCTCGCCGCCACGGCCCTCAACCCGGATGCGGCCTCCGGTGCCGTCCCGCAGCCCGCCGACGGCTGGTCCCTGGAGTGGAGCGACGACTTCGACGGGCCGTCCGGCTCCCTGCCCTCGTCCGAGAACTGGCAGATCGACCTGGGCCACGGCTATCCGGGCGGTCCGGCCAACTGGGGCACCGGGGAGATCCAGCGCTACACCGACTCCCCGCAGAACATCGCCCTGGACGGCAACGGCAATCTCCGCATCACCGCGCTGCGCAGCGGCAGCGGGGAGTGGACCTCGGCGCGGATCGAGACCAGGCGGGCCGACTTCAAGGCCCCGGCCGGCGGCACCCTGGCCATCGAGGGCCGCATCCGGATGCCGGATGTCACCGGCCAGGCGGCGCTGGGCTACTGGCCGGCGTTCTGGGCACTCGGCTCGCCCTACCGGGGCAACTACTGGAACTGGCCGGCCATCGGCGAGTTCGACGTCATGGAGAACGTCAACGGGCTGAACAGGGTGTGGGGCGTGCTGCACTGCGGCGTCAACCCCGGCGGTCCGTGCAACGAGACCAACGGGCTGGGCAACAGCCGCACCTGCCCGGGACCGTCCTGCCAGTCGGCGTTCCACACCTACCGCTTCGAGTGGGACCGCTCCTCCTCGCCGAGCACGCTGCGCTGGTTCGTCGACGGGCAGGAGTACCACAGCCTGAGCCAGCAGCAGTTCGACGCCACCACCTGGTCGGACATGACCGACCACGCCGGGTACTTCCTGCTGCTCAACCTGGCCATGGGCGGCGCCTTCCCGGACGGGGTGGCGGGCCATGCGACCCCCACCGCGGCCACCGTGCCCGGCCACTCCCTGGTGGTCGACTATGTGGCCGTCTACACCCGCGGCGGCCCGGGCGGTTCCTCGGGCGGCGACTCCGGCGGGGACTCGGGCGGGGACTCGGGTTCCACGGGCGGCCAGGACCCGCCCTCCTCCCCGACCCTGTATCTGCGGCCCTCCGGCGGACTCGGCGACGCGGCGGGCTTGGCGGGCACGGTCACCCTGGCCCCGGCCGGCGGCACCAACCACGACGGCACCCCGTACCGGCCGCAGGTCTTCACCGCCGAGAACGTCTCGGGCGACTACACCGGCGGCCGGACCGCCTTCGACCTCTTCGTGGACGCGGGCACCACGGTCGCCAACGGCCAGCAGATCCGCGTCTCCTACGACCGCACCTCCGACGGCACCTGGGACCGGGTGGAGACCTTTCACTACTTCGCCACCGATCCCGTCCCCGGCTGGGAGCACTACACCCACACGGCCGGGCTGAAGTCGTCCAGCGGCAGCCACGGCACCATGTCGGGCGGCAGGGTGCGGGTCGAGGTCTGGAGCGCCATCGGCAACGGCACCAGCACGGTCGGCATCGGGAACCAGTCCCGCATCACCATCCCCTTCGACTGACCGGCGCCCCGCCGCCCTCACTGCTCCCACCCCACGTCACCGGCCCTCCGGGCGCCGCACCGCAGCGCCCGGAGGGCCGGCGCCCGTCCGCAGTCCGAACACTCTTGCCGCCCAGCGGACGGGTGTCCTACCGTCCCGGTACCGCCCCCGGCCGGCGGTCGCGGCGCGGCGGCCGGACGCGGACTGCGGACGGCACGGCCGATACCCGGAAGCGAGAACGTATGAATCTGGAGCTGCGGCATCTGCGTACCGTCCGGGCGATAGCCGACGCGGGCAGCCTCACCAAGGCGGCGGGCGAACTGGGACTGGCCCAGCCCGCTCTCACCACCCAGCTCCAGCGCATCGAACGGCTGCTGGGCGGCCCGCTGTTCGTCCGCGACCACTCCGGGGCCCGGCTCACCCCGCTCGGCGAGCTGGTGGTGGAACGCGCCCGGGTGGTCCTGCCCGCGGTCAGCGAACTCCAGGCCGAGGCCATCCGCCTGGCCCGCTCCGCTCCCGCCCTGCGCCGGCTGCGGCTGGGCGGCACCCACGGCCCGCTGCTGGCCGGCCTGGTGGACCGGCTCTCCCGTGACCTGCCCGATCTGCCGGTCTCCGTGCAGACCTCCTGGTCCGTCGACGAGATCAGCACCCTGACCGCCGAGGCCCGCCTGGACTACGCGCTGATCGGCGTCTGCGGCAGCACCGGCCAGGCGCCGCTCGCCGACCGGCTCACCTGGCGGGCCCTGGGCACCGACCCGGTCTTCGTCATGCTCTCCGAGACCCACCCGCTGGCCGGCCGGAGCGAACTCGACCTGCGTGACCTCGCCGCCGAACGCTGGGCCAGCGCCCCCGGCGACGGCTGCTTCGGCGACTGCTTCGCCACCGCCTGCGCCCGCGCCGGGTTCCATCCCACCTCCCTGCTGGAGTCGGAGATCTCCTCCTGTCTCCACCTCATCCAGCTCGGCCGCGCGGTGGGACTGTGCCGGGCCACCTTCGCCCCGGCCCCGGGCATCGTCACCCTGCCGCTGGCCGGCACCCCGCTGAGCTGGCGCCATCTGCTGGGCTGGCAGCCGGGCTCGCCGGCCGCGGACGCCGCCGGCACCGTCGCCGCGGTGGCCCGGACGGCGTACGGCGACGCGCTGGCCCGCAACCCCGTCTACGCCGCCTGGCTTCCCCAGCACCCCGGCTACGGCCCGGCCGCCTGAGGCCGGCGGCCCGGCGCCGCTCCGCCGTGCGGAACGACGCCGGGCCCACTCCATGCCGGCGATGATCCACGACGCCTGGCCGACGCCGCTGTCGTTGAGCACCTTGCCGTCCAGGTAGCGGGCGCCGGGCGCGGTGCCGGTGTAGGTGCCGTCGGAGAGTTCGCCGCTGCCGGCCGCGATGGAGGCCACATGGGTGCCGTGCCCGAAGCGGTCCACCGGGTCGTCGGCGCCGGTGAAGTCCTGCTGGGCGGCCTCGCGGCCCCGGAGGTCGGGATGGGTCTGGTCCACTCCGGTGTCCAGCACGGCGATGGTGATGCCGGTGCCGTCGTGGCCGGCCCGCCATGCCTCGGGGGCGCCGATCTGCGGAACGCTGTGGTCGAGGGCGGCCTGGTAGGGGGTGTCCAGCCAGATCCGCTCGATGCCGTCGGCGGCGAGCGGGGCGGGGCCGTCGTCCCCGGCGGTGAGCCGCTGCCAGACGGCGTCGGTCTGCTCCTTGCCGACGCCGACCGCCGCGCCGCCGATGCTGGGCAGCGGCCGGTGCGCACCGGCCGGGGAGGTGCCGAAGGGGCCGCTGTCCCGGCCGGCCGTGTCGTCGTAGGTGACGATGAGCGGCAGATCGTCTCTGCGGTCGTCGTCGTAGCCGGCCCGGACCAGGCCGCGCACGTCGAACAGGCGGCGGTCCAGGGTGCCGGAGCGGATCAGGGCGGCGGCGTCGCGCGGGACGACATAGGTGTGGTCGTCGTCGCCGCGCACCGACACGGAGATGTCCGCGCGGCCGTCCGCCGGGTGGATCGCCAGCACCCGGCCCTGGCCGTCGGTCTCGACCCGGTCGCCGGTGAGCAGCGTGACGGAGTGCGCCGCCGCGCGCCCGGCCGGTGCCCCGGTGTCCGGGCCGGCCGCCGGGCCGGCCGCCGAGGCGGCCGCCGAGGCGGCCGCCGGCAACGCGGCGGCCAGCAGGGATGCGGCGAGCATGCCGGCTGTCCATGGTGCTCTGCGCATGGGCTGTCTCTTTCTGGACGGGGATGCGCCGGGCCGTCAGGCAAACACGCGGCGGCCGGAGAGGTCCATGACGGTACGTCACCATCCATGGGTGTTGCGCCACATATTTCCCCTTGGCTCACGCGCGGGCGGATCGCCGCGGCGGGCGCCCCACCACCGCCCACGGGACACCGCACCACCCCGGAGGTGTCACCGAAATGCCGACAAGAGGAACATAAATCACATACTTCATGGGGCACATCGGGCTGAAACCGACGCTTCGCCCACATCTCCCCACGGCACCGCAATCCGGCGGCCGGCCCCTCCTCCGCACGGCCGGCCACCACACCCATGACCGGCACCGGCGCGGAAGGTATAACGCCGCGGCAGGACCGAGCTGACGTGTACCCGTCAGCGCAAGGGGTCAACTACGGTTCCGGGCAACCCCCCACCGAGATTGAGGAGACCCCTCATGCATCGCAGACGTGGTGCGCTGTTCGCGGGAGGCATCGCGATAGCCGCGCTGACCCTCACCGCCACACCCGCGGCAGCCGGTCCGTCCGCAGCCGAGACCGCCGACCAGGCGGCAGAACGCGCTGCCGCCCAGGCCACGGAGAAGCTGCCGGCCGGCATGCTCAAGGCCATGCAGCGCGACCTGGGCCTCACCGAGGCGCAGGCCAGGACCCGGATCACCAACGAGTTCAAGGCCGGCAAGGAGGAGGCCGGACTGCGCGCCGAACTCGGCGCGAGCTGGGCCGGTTCCTGGGTGACCGGCAAGACCTCGGACGAGATCGTGGTGGCCACCACGGACGCCGCCGAGGCGGAGGCGATCGAGGCCGCCGGCGCCACCGCCGAGGTGGTGGACGACAGCCTGGCCGAACTCAACGCCGTCAAGCGGGCGCTGGACCGGGCGAGCGCCGAGCGGGCCACCACCGACGCCCCCGTCTGGTACGTGGACGTCACCAGCAACACCGTGGTGCTGCATGCCAAGAAGACCGCGGCGGCGAAGGAGTTCGTGTCCGCGGCCGGCCTGGACGCGGGCGATGTGAAGATCGTGCGCTCCGGCGAGTCCCCCCGCCCGTACTACGACCTGCGCGGCGGCGAGGCGTACTACATCAACAACTCCGGACGCTGCTCGATCGGTTTCCCGGTCACCCGCGGCTCCACCCAGGGCTATGCCACGGCCGGCCACTGCGGCCGGGCGGGTGCCTCCACCAGCGGCCACAACCGCGTCGCGCAGGGCACCTTCCAGGCCTCCAGCTTCCCCGGCAACGACATGGCCTGGGTCGCGGTGAACTCCAACTGGACCGTGACCCCGTATGTGCGGGGCAGCGGCGGCGCCAACGTGACCGTCTCGGGCTCCACCCAGGCCGCGGTCGGCGCCTCGATCTGCCGGTCCGGCTCCACCACGGGCTGGCACTGCGGCACCATCCAGCAGCACAACACCAGCGTCACCTACCCGGAGGGCACCATCACCGGCGTGACCCGTACCTCGGTGTGCGCCGAGCCGGGTGACTCCGGCGGCTCCTACATCTCCGGCAGCCAGGCGCAGGGCGTCACCTCCGGCGGCTCCGGCAACTGCTCCATCGGCGGTACCACCTACCACCAGCCGATCAACGAGATCCTCTCCGCCTACGGGCTGACCCTGGTCACCTCCGGCGGCGGCGACCCCGACCCGCCCACCGGCTGCTCCGGCTACGAGTCCACCCACAGCGGCTCGCTGAGCAGCGGCGGCCAGGCGGTCCAGCCGAACGGCTCCTACTACTACTCCTCGTCCTCCGGCACCCACCGCGGCTGCCTGGACGGCCCCAGCGGCAGCGACTTCGACCTCTACCTCCAGAAGTGGAGCGGGTCCAGCTGGACGACCGTGGCGCGCGGCATCACCTCCGCCGCCGACGAGACGGTCGGCTACAGCGGCACCTCCGGCTACTACCGCTGGATCGTGCACGCCTACAGCGGCTCCGGCTCGTACACCCTGGGTCTCGACCGGCCGTAGGCGGCACCGGGAACGGGACCGGCCGGCCGCGGCCCTGCCCCTCCCCCGATCACCGCAGGCCGGCGGCGTGTGTACGGCTCACACGGCGGCCCGCCGCAGCCCTTCGGGCGCGGCGGGCCGCACCGGTGTGCCCGCGGGTGGCCGCCCGCTCTTGCCCGGTCACGAGGGGTGGCAATAATTTCCCCGCATGGATCTGGAGTTGCGCCACCTCAGGATCATCCGCGCGATAGACGACGCGGGGAGCCTGACCCGAGCGGCCACCAGCCTGGGGCTGGCCCAGTCGGCACTCAGCGCGCAGTTGAAGCGGATCGAACGGGCGCTGGGCGGCCCCCTGTTCGAACGCGGCCGGCACGGCGCCCGGCCCACCGCCCTCGGCGAGCTGGTGCTGGACCGCGCCCGGGTGCTGCTGCCGGCGGTGCGCGAGCTCCAGGAGGAGGCGGTGCGGTTCGCCAACACCCTGGAGGACCTGCCCCGGTTCCGGCTCGGCGGCACCCATGGCCCGATGCTCGGCGGCCTGGTGGACGCGCTCGCCACCACCAATCCGCGGGCCGCCATCTCCACGGTGACAAGCTGGTCGGTGGAGGAGCTGAGCGAACTGGTGGTGGCCGGGCGGCTGGACTTCGCCATGGTGGGCACCTGCGGCGAGTCCACCCCGCCCGCCGACGACCAACTGAGCTGGCGCACCGTGGGCCGCGACCCGATCTTCGTGATGCTCGCCGAGGACCATCCGCTGGGCAAGGAGCCGGAGATCGAGCTGGGCCGGCTCTCCGGCGAGCAGTGGGTGGACGCCCCCGGGGACGGCTGCTTCGGCGACTGCTTCTCGGCGGCCTGCGCACGGGCCGGCTTCACCCCGGCCTCGGTCTACGAGATGGACACCTCGGCCTGTGTCCATCTGGTGCAGCTCGGGCGGGCGGTGGCGCCCTGCCGGGCGACCTTCCCGCCCACCCCCGGGATCGTCACCGTACCGCTGGCCGGAACCCCGCTGAGCTGGCGCCACCTGCTGGGCTGGCATCCCGCCGCGATCGCCGCGCGCGCCGCGCCCGGGGTGCTGGTGCACGCCAGAGGGGTGCACCGCGAGGCCGCCCGCCGCAATCCCGTCTACGCCCGCTGGCTCTCCGGCAACGCCCGCTACGGCACCACCGGCTGAGCCGCGGGGCGGCGGCGGGTGGCGGAGTCATAGCGCGGCGAGAGGGGTTCTTTGAGAGGTGCCGCGGCTCCGCCGCGGCCACTACGTTTTTCCGCAACCCCGCATGACAGCAGGGGGGCGGACGGCGTCACCGGCGCCGTACCGCCCCGGGCCCGGCGCCGGCGGCCAACCGCCGCCGGCAGCACCGCGGCAAGGAACTGGTCCGGGCGGCGAACCCGATTCCTCCCAGTACGGCCTTTCCCTGGTGACAAGCCGCTTCCCGGTCCGGCCGCCGCAGGCCCGGCGGCGGCCGGAGGCTTGTCATCGGCGGCCCGCCGGATCGCACACGGAAGGGCGGTCCGGCGGGCCGCCGCGCGTTCATCCGGCTCACCCGGCTCACCCGGCTCACCCGGTTCACGGCAGGACGCGGGAGCCGCCGACCGGCAGATCCCACAGGTCCTCCCGGGCGCGGCCGGCCGCGGCCCAGGCCGCCCGCACCCGGTGCAGCGGCTCCAGCGGCGGTTCCCCGGAGAGCAGAAAGGCGCCCCAGTGCATGGGCGCCAGCCGCCGTGCCCCGACATCCGCGCAGGCCCGCACCGCCTCCTCCGGATCGGTGTGCACGCTGCCCTGCATCCAGCGCGGCGCATAGGCGCCGACCGGCAGCAGGGCCAGATCGATGCCCGGCCAGCGGGAGCCGATCTGGGAGAACCAGTGGCCGTAGCCGGTGTCCCCGGCGAAGTAGACCCGGTGCCCGGCGGGGCCGGTGAGCACCCAGCCGCCCCACAGCGAGCGGCAGGTGTCGGTGAGGGTGCGCCGGGACCAGTGGTGGGCGGGCACAAAGCCGAACCGCACGGTTCCGGCGGACTCCGGACGGGCGGGCAGCTCGGCCGTCTCCCACCAGTCCAGGTCGGTGACCCGGGTGAAGCCGCGCCGCCGGCACCAGGGGCCCAGGCCGGCCGGCACCAGCAGCGGGGTGTCCGGCGGCAGCCGGCGCAGGGTGGGCAGGTCCAGGTGGTCGTAGTGGTTGTGCGAGATCACCACGGCGTCGATCTCGGGAAGCCGCTCCCAGGCGACCCCGACCGGGGTGATCCGCGGCGGGGTGGCCAGGATCTTCCGGGACCAGACCGGGTCGGCCAGCACGGTCAGGCCGCCGGTGCGGATCACCCAGCTCGCATGACCGGCCCAGGTGACGGAGGTGCCGGCGGCGTCGGCGGGCGGCAGCGGCTCGGTGACCACGGGCAGTTCACCGGGGCCGGGCAGGGTCTCCGGGGCCGGGCGCAGGGTGCCCTGGCGGGCGGCGCGGACCATGGCGGCCAGGCCGGGCAGCGGGGCGGTGAGCCGGTCGGCGAAGCTGCGCGGCCAGACCCGGGGCACGCCCAGCGGGCGCGGCACCGCGCGCGGGCCGGGCCCCCCGGCCGCGGGGCCGCCGGTGGTGTACCGGCGCTGGTCGGTCATGGGCTGCTCCCCTCTGCCGCGCCGGGCGGCCGGGTCCGCGCAGGCGTCTGTTCCCACTCATCGGCCGCCGCCCGGGCGCGGCAACCCCGGCGCCGCCGAACCGGTGAACCGGGCCCGCATCGTCCGCATGATGAAACAATATTGACCACTATGCAAGACGAGGGGCAGGCTGGCGGTCCACCTCGGGAGGGAGCAGGGCATGTCGTCGCAGACCACACCGCACACAACCGCGCAGACACCCGCGCAGTCGGCGCCGCAGGCGGTGTACACCCATGGGCACCATGAATCGGTGCTGCGTTCGCACCGCCGGCGGACCGCGGAGAACTCCGCCGGATACCTGCTGCCCCGGCTGCGCGCCGGGCTGTCGGTGCTGGACGTGGGCTGCGGGCCGGGCACGCTGACCGCGGATCTGGCCTCGCTGGTGGCGCCCGGCCCGGTGACGGGGCTGGACGCCGCCGCCGGGGTCCTGGACACCGCGCGCGCCGAGGCCGCGGCGCGCGGACTGGACAACCTCCGCTTTGTCACCGGGGACGTGTCGGCCCTGGACTTCCCGGACGCCTCCTTCGACGTGGTCCACGCCCATCAGGTGCTCCAGCATCTGGCCGACCCGGTGGCGGCGCTGCGCGAGCTGCGCCGGGTGTGCCGGCCGGGCGGCACGGTGGCGGTGCGGGACGCCGACTACGCGGCGATGCACTGGTATCCGGCCTCCTCCGGTATGGACCACTGGCAGCGGCTGTACCGGCGGGTGGCCCGGGCGGCCGGCGGCGAACCGGACGCCGGACGCCGGCTGGCGGCCTGGGCCCGGGCGGCCGGGTTCCGGGAGATCACCGCCACGGCGTCCGTCTGGTGCTTCGCCACCCCGGAGGACCGGGCCTGGTGGAGCGCCCTGTGGGCGGACCGCACGGTGGACTCGGACTACGCCCGGCTGGCGGTGGCCGGCGGCCACGCCACGCCCGGGGAGCTCTCCGCCGTCGCGGAGAGCTGGCGCGTCTGGGGCTCCGATCCGGACGCCTGGTTCGCCGTCCCCCACGGCGAGGTCCTCTGCGCCCCCTGAGCCGGCCGCGCCCGCCGGAGAACACCGCGGCGGGGGCGGCCATGGGCGGCGGCTAGCGTCCGGGGCGGCGCCGCATGGCGAGTACCGCGCCGGTCAGCCCGCCGATCAGCAGGGTGCCGAACAGGGCCAGCCACAGCGGCATGGTCACTTCGGGGATCAGCAGCCGGATCTCGACTTCTCCGGTGTTCTGGAAGACGAAGACCAGGGTCACGGCGATGATCACCAAGGCGGCGATCCGGCCCGGGGTGAAGAAGCCCCGGGCACCGCCCGCCCGCTCCCGGCTGCCCTGTGCTCGTGTCCGCATGTCTCCAGCCTGCCCCCGTCCGGCGCCCGGCGCGCGCCGGGGACACGCCGGGGACACCCGGGGAAGAGACGTCCGCCCGGCAGCCGGTGGCTGCCGGGCGGCGGTGGCGCGCGGCCGGGGGCGTGCCCGCCGGTCAGGAACGGGCGAGGTGCCCGGCGCCCGACGCGCCCCGGTGCGTCGGGGCGTAGACCCGCTCGGCGAACTCGGCGAGCTGGTCGTCCGTCAGATGCCGGGCCAGATCGGCCTCGCTGATCATGCCGATCAGCTTCTTGTGCTCGTCGATCACCGGAAGCCGCCGGATCTGGTTCTGCTCCATCTCCCGGAGCACGTCCTCCACGCTGGCCGTCGAGCTGACCCAGCGCGGCGTGCCCTCGCAGACGTCGCCGCAGGTGACCCGGGCGGGGTCGTGCCCGGCGGCGATGCACTTCACCACGATGTCGCGGTCCGTGACAATGCCGCACATCCGTTCGTTCTGGTCGCTGACCGGCAGCGCGCCCACATCGAGGTCCCGCATGATCTGGGCCGCGCGGTCCAGGGTCTCGGTGGCGGGAATCCACCGGGCCCCCTCGTTCATGATGTCGCGGGCAGTGGTCATCCTGTGCCTCCTGGATACGTACGCCGCCACGGTTGCCGGCCGGCGTGGTGACGCCGCGCCGTACCGCACACCGGCCGCAGTCCGGCCGTACATGGGCAGCGGAAAGCACCGCGGCCGCGGCTGTTTCGGGTCGGCACCAGATTAAGCGTGAAATGTCCGTCACGCCCGTTGTGGCATCCGCCGCCGCTACTTCCCGGCCCGGCCGTCGATCAGCTCCCGCACGATGTCGAGCTGGCCGGCGTGCCGGGCGTACTCCTGGAGCAGATGGAACAGGATCCAGGCCAGGGTCGGGGTCTCGGAAGTGTCGCTGTACGCCCCGCCCGTCTGGGCCCGGTCGGCCAGCGACGCCTTGGCGATGATCTCCCGCGACCGCTCGCACTGGTTGCGGTAGCGGGCCACCACCTCCTCGGCGGTCACCCCCTGCGGTACGGACCAGCCCTTGCCGGTGCCGTGGTCGCCCCAGGGCGCGGAGACGTCCTCGCCCTCGAAGCCCCAGCGCAGCCAGCGGCGTTCCACATGGGCCAGATGCCAGAGCAGCTCCAGCGGCGTCCATCCGGACGGCACCCGGCTGGCGCGGAGCTGCGACTCGGTCAGGCCGTCCAGCTTGGCGAGAATCGTCTCCCGGTAGAAGTCCAGGTATTCGGCGAGCAGCCGGTGTGGATCGTCGAGCTGCGACGAGGGCTCCTCGCGCACGGCGGGGGGCGTGGGTATCGGGGAGTTCCGCGGGGGTGTCATCGCAACACAGGCTCCTTGTGGACGGGGGCTGCCGCGTCGGGGTCCAGGGTGACAGGTACCCCGGGCGCCCTGGTGAAAGGCTCCGGAACACCGGGACCGCCCGCACCGCCCCGCGGCGGCGGTCAGGGGCGCAGCTCCAGGCGCGGCACATCGTCCCGGTCCGCGCCGAAGCACTGGAGGTAGAGGGAGAGCTCGGCCTGCACGGCGCGGACGATGGTCTCCGCGCGGCGGAAGCCGTGGCCCTCGCCCGGGAAGGCGAGATACGCGTGCGGCACCCCGCGGCCCCGCACGGCGGCCAGGAAGCGTTCGCACTGCGCGGGCGGGCAGATCACATCGTCCAGCCCCTGGAGCAGCAGAAACGGGACCCGCACCCGGTCGGCGCGGTGCACCGGGGAGCGTTCCCGGCAGCGCTCGGGCACCTGGGCCCAGGGCCCGACCAGGGTGTGCAGGTAGTGCGACTCGAAGTCGTGGGTCTCGTCGCCCCGCCAGCCGGTCAGATCCAGGATGGGGTAGCGGATGGCGGCGCAGGCGAACCGGCCGTCCGCGCCGTTCATGCCGTCCGCGCCGTCCGTGCCGTTCCGCGGCCCGGCGGTGAGCGCGGCGGCGGCGGTCCAGCCGCCGGCGCTGCCGCCGCGGACGGCGAGCCGGGCCGGATCGGCGACGCCGCCCTCGGCCAGCGCCGCGGCCACGGCCGCGCAGTCCTGCACGTCCACCACGCCCCACTGCCCGCGCAGCCGGTTGCGGTAGGCCCGCCCGTATCCGGTGGAGCCGCCGTAGTTCACCTCGGCGACGCCGATCCCGCGCGAGGTGAAGTAGGCGATCTCCAGATCCAGCACGACCGGGGCGCGGCCGGTGGGACCGCCGTGCGCCCAGATCACACAGGGCGGCAGTTCCCCGGGCGGCCCGGTACGGTCCGGGTTGCGCGGCGGATAGAGCTGGGCGTGCACCTCCCGGCCGCCGGGGCCGGTGACGGTCAGCGGCTCCGGCTCGGGCAGGAAGCCCGGGTCCACCGGGTCCCGGTGGTGCGCGGCGACCGCCCGGGCGCGGCCGGTGCGGGTGTCGAGTTCGACCAGCTCCCAGCCGCGGCGCGGGCCGGCCGCGATGCCGGTGACCCGGGTGCCGGTCACGGCCAGCGCCGCCGACCACTCGGTCCACGGGCCGGGGACGTCGGTGAGTTCGCCGGTGGCCGGGTCGAGTATGCCCAGGCGCAGCCCGCCGCGGCCGTGCAGCACCGCGATCAGCCCGTCCTCCAGCGGGGCGAACCAGCGCAGCCCGATCCGCCACAGGGCGTCGCCGAACTCCTCCTGCCGGGGGCAGAGCGGGCGGGCCCGGGCCGCGGCCTCCGGCAGGTCCTCCGGCGCGGCGCGGTAGAGGTTCCACCAGCCGGTGCGGTCGCTGACGAACAGCAGGCCGCCGTCCGGTGCCCAGTCGGCCTGGACCAGGGACTCCTCCGGGCCGCCCGCCACGGTGCGCACCCCGGTCAGGGCACCGCCGGTGACCCGGGCCAGCTTCAGCTCGGTGCCGTCCCAGGGCATCCGGGGATGGTCCCAGGCCAGCCAGACGGCCCGGGTGCCGTCCGGCGACAGCCGGGGGCCGGTGACAAAACGGTGGGCGTCGGTGGTGAGCTCCCGGACCGCGGAGCGGTCCCGCGCCGCCGAGCCGTCCAGCGGCACGGCCGCCGCGAGCCGCCGCACCTCGGTGGGCCGCTCCCCGGTGAACTCCTCCAGCACGCACCACACCTCGCCGCGCTCCGGCAGGACCACCGGATCGCACCAGCGCAGCCCGCCGCCGACGGCCGAGACCGGGGTGAGCGGGCGCGGTCCGGCGGCCCCGGCCGCGGCGTCCGGTTCCAGGGCGTAGAGCCGCTGGTCGGCGAAGTGGGTGAAGACCACCAGCGGGCCGCCGCGCCGGCGGGGCGCACCGGCGAAGGGGGTGCCGCCGTACTCGTGCACCCGGTTGCGGACGTTCCAGGGCGCGGGCAGCACCTCTTGCGGGGTGCCGTCCTCGGGGCGCAGCCGCATCAGGGCGCGGCGCCCGCCCTCGGCCGGGCGGGGCTCGGTCCACCACACTTCGGCGCCGACCTGCCCCGCGTACTCGGGCCGCCCGTCGTGCGCGGCGACCAGGGCGGCGTCCACCGGGGACGGCCAGCTGCCGTACGGGGCGGGCACCGCCCCGGCGCGGATCAGCGGCTCGGACATCGTCACCTCTCCCTCGGCTCCCTCGGCTCCCCCCGGCTCCCGCAGCTCCCCCGGCGGGCTCACAGGCTGCGCAGGGCCCGGTCCAGGACCCGGGTGCCGAAGTGCAGGGCCTGCACCGGCACCCGTTCGTCCACCCCGTGGAACATCCGCCCGTAGTCGAAGCCCTCCGGCAGCCGCAGCGGGGTGAAACCGTAGCTCTGCACGCCGAGCCGGGAGAACTGCTTGGCGTCGGTGCCGCCGGACATGCAGTACGGCACCACCTTCGCCCCCGGGTCGAAGTGCTCCAGGGCGTCGCGCAGCACCGCGAAACTCCGCGAGTTCACCGGCGCCAGCAGCGGGATCTGGTGGTGCTGGTAGGACCACTCGACATCCGGGCCGGTGAGTTCGTCCAGGGTGGCGGCGAACTCCTCCTCGGTGCCCGGCAGGGTCCGGCCGTCCACATGGGCGGTGGCGCTGCCGGGGATGACGTTCACCTTGTAGCCGGCGTCCAGCATGGTGGGGTTGGCGCTGTTGCGGACGGTGGCGGCGATGAGTTCGGCGTACGGGCCGAGTTCGTCCAGCAGGGAGTCGATCTCCTGGTCCAGATGGGCCTCGCCGATCCGGGCCACCGCGTCCAGATCGGGGCAGGGCAGGCCGCGCAGCTCGCACAGGGCCAGCAGGGCGGCCCGGGTGACCGGGGTGAGCCGCACCGGCCAGCGGTGCTCGCCGATCCGGTGCACGGCGGCGGCCAGCCGGCTGACCGCGTTCTCCGCGTTGCGCTTGGAGCCGTGCCCGGCGCGGCCGTGGGCGGTCAGCCGCATCCAGGCGGTGCCGCGTTCGCCGGCCGCCACCGGATAGACCCGGTTGCCGTCGCCGGGGTGGAAGGTGAAGGCCCCGGACTCGCCGATGGCCTCGGTGCAGCCCTCGAACAGCACGGCGTGCTCCTGGACCAGGAAGCCGGAGCCGTAGGCGGCGCTGTCCTCCTCGTCGGCGGTGAAGGCGAGCACGATGTCGCGGCGCGGGCGGACCCCGGCCCGCGCCCAGGCGCGGACCACGGCCAGCACCATGGCGTCGGCGTTCTTCATGTCCACCGCGCCGCGCCCCCAGACCACGCCGTCCCGGATCTCGCCGGAGAAGGGGTGCACGGTCCAGTCGGCGGGCTGGGCGGGGACCACGTCCAGATGGCCGTGCACCAGCAGGGCGGGCGCGCCCGGGTCGTGCCCGGCGATGCGGGCGACGACATTGGTGCGGCCGGGGGCCTTCTCCAGCACATGCGGTGCCAGCCCGGCCTCGGCCAGCCGTTCCGCGGCGTACTCGGCGGCCGGGCGTTCATGGCCCTCGCCGAGCCCTCGGTTGGTGGTGTCGAAGCGGATCAGGTCGGAGGTGAAGGCGACCGACTCGTCCAGGGCGCGCCCGTCCAGATGCGCCTCGTCCTCCGGCTGCACCATGGCGCCGACGGCCGCGGGTTCAGTCATGGCAGCGCTCCCAGGGCGTCCCGGGGGCCGGCGCCCGGCCCGAAGATCTTCATGGCCCGTCACGTTACGCTCCGCGCCGACCCGGCAACAGGCCCCGTGAGGGGCTGCACAGGTACAGACCTGCGGCGGTTCGCCCGTCCGGGTCAGCCATACCACTCCTCCACCGCGGCCGAGACCATGGTGGTGACCGCCTTGAAGCAGCGGATGCCCTGGTACATGTCGGGGGCGGTGTAGCCGACCCGCCGGTCACCGGTCTGGACCACGCCGGGCACCAGGGCGGCGGCCCCGGCCAGGTGTCCGGCGTCGAACTCCACCTCCACCTTGCGGGGGCGCGGCGGGGCCGGCTCGTGCCGGTGCGCCAGACGCAGGGCGCGGCGCGCGGCGTCCCGGATCTGGCCGGCGGTGCGGCCCGGGGGCCGGCAGACCGCGGCGTAGCGGGAGACGTAGTCCTTGACGGCGACGGTCTCCGCCCCCGGCGCATAGCCGCGGGCGTCCCGGCAGGCGCGGTCGTCGCCGGTGACCAGCACCACCGGGGTGCCGTACTCGGCGCAGACCAGGGCGTTGAGCAGTCCCTCGCTGGCGCGTACCCCGTCCACGAACACGCCGGTGATGGAGTTGCCGAGGTAGGTGTGGGCGAGCACCCCCTCGTCCCCGGCGCCGGTGTGGTAGCCGAGGAAGGCGATGCCGTCCACGTCGCCCTGCTGGACGCCCTCCACCATGGAGAGGTCCTTGTGCCGGCCGGTGAGCATCTCGGCCCGGTCGTCGAGCCGCTCCAGCAGCAGGTTGCGCATGCTCATATGGGCCTCGTTGACCAGCACCCGCTCGGCTCCCCCGTCGTGGAACCCGGCGATGGCGGCGTTGACGTCGGAGGTGAACATCACCCGGCAGCGCTCCCACTGGGGGGTGCCGGGCAGACAGTCGGCGGGACAGGTGACGCCGGTGGCCCCCTCCATGTCGGCGCTGATCAACACCTTCATGCCGGGTCACGCTACGCGCTCGGCGCGGCCCGGCGGAAGAACGACAGGCCCGTCGCGGGCCGCTCAGGGGGCGGGGCGGCCCGTCACCAGCCAGTTGGAGGGCAGCTCCAGGACCTTGCCGTCCGGGTCCCGTTCGGTGGTGGCCAGCGGCAGGGTGCCGGAGGCCAGCACGGTCAGCCCGGCGGCACGGAACAGCCCGGGCAGGACCTCGTCCGGCATCTCCAGCGGCGTCACGCCGTAGGCCAGTACCGCGGCCAGCCCGGGCGGCGGCCCCTCGGAACGGCGCAGCAGGCCCGCCAGCATTCCCCGGGCCGCCTCGGCCGGCTCGGCTATGAAGGCCCGGCCGCGCCGGCCGACCAGGGTGGCCACCGCATCGGCCACACCGGGCCGCAGGGCGGGCGGCAACTGGTGCAGCAGGCCGCGGATGTAGACATTGCAGTCGCCCAGCTCCTCCTGCAGCCGGGCGGCCAGGGCGGTGTCCGCGGCATCGCCGGTGCGGAACTCCACCGGCGGGCGCTCGCCCCGGCCGTCCACCTGGCGGCGGGCGCGGTCTATGGCCGCCGCGGAGATGTCGATGCCCAGCACCGGCCGGAAGCGGTCGGCCAGGCTTATGGTCTGGGTGCCATTGCCGCACCCGAGGTCGATCATGGGCAGCCGGGCGGCGAAGTGGGTTTCCAGCACGGGCAGATGCCGGTCGGCGACCCGGTCGGCGGGCGCGTCCCAGAACACCTCCTTGGCGCCGTGCGGCGCGTTGCGCCAGAAGCCTTCCCAGTCGGACGGCGTGCGTGTGGCGTCCATCAGTCCTCCCCAGTGGGGCCCAGTGCCGCCGCCGGAGGTGGCCTCCGCTGTTCCCGGGCCGCGGGCACTGGCCGTGTCGTGACAAGCCTGCTGACTCAATGCCGATGTCTGTGCGTGCTCAAGCTGCGTGCTCAGTTGCGTCGCGGTGTTCCGGGACGATGGTGCGTGGTGGCGACAGTAGGGCGGCAACTCCCGGGGTTACGGGGAGAGTTCGGTACCGTACCGGTCGAAGCCGGGAGATGTCCCGGTTATCGTCCGATCGGTTCGGGAGCCGTGGCCTACCGGGCGGGACGGGGGTGCCGCCGCCGCGCCGGCAACGCCAGTTCGAACCAGACCGTCTTGCCGCGCGCGGTGCGGCTGGTCCCCCAGCTCCGGGCCAGGGCGCTGACCACCGCCAGGCCCCGGCCGTGTTCGTCCGCCGCCCCGGCCTCGGCCAGCTTGGGCAGCTCCGGGTCCTCGTCGGAGATCTCGCACAGCAGGGCGTCGGCGCGCACCAGGCGCAGCGCCACCGTGCCGCCGCGGGCATGCCGGACGGCATTGGTCAGGATCTCGCTGACCAGCAGCGCGGCGGTGTCGCCGAGCGCGCCGGCCAGGTCCCAGCGGGCGAGCCGTTCCCGGACCAGGCGGCGGGCGCGCGGCACCTCCCGGGCGGTGCGCTCCAGCGGCCAGCGGGCCACGTCCCCGGCCGGGATGCCGTTCAGCCGGGCCATCAGCAGGGCCACGTCGTCCTTGCGGTCCGCCGCGGCCAGGGCCCTGATGACGGTGTCGCAGGCCTCGTCCATGGCGGCGGCCGGATGGGCCGCGGACTCGCACAGGGCCGCCAGGCCGGTGCCGATGTCCTGGCCGCGCACCTCCACCAGGCCGTCGGTGCACATCACCAGGCGGTCGCCCGGCTCCACCGGCACGGTGACCGTCTCGAAGGCGACCCGGCCGACGCCGATCGGGGCGCCGGTGGGCAGCTCCAGCAGTGCGCTGCCGCCGTCCGCGGCGCGCACCACAACGGGCGGGATGTGGCCGGCGTTGGCGATCCGCAGCTCGCCGCGCACCGGGTCGTAGACCGCGTACAGGCAGGTGGCCAGGTAATGCTCGCCGAGCCGCTGGGCCAGGTCGTCCAGACCGCGCAGCAACTGGGCGGGCTCGGTGTCCATGGCGGCCATGGTCTGCACGGCGGTGCGCAACTGGCCCATCATGGCGGCGGCGTGCAGGCCGTGGCCCATCACGTCGCCGACCACCAGGGCGGTGCGGGAGCCGGGCAGCCGGATGGTGTCGAACCAGTCGCCGCCGATCCGGCCGAGCCGGGTGCCGGGCAGATAGCGGGTGGCGATGTCGCAGCCGGCCATCCGCGGCCGTACCCGGGGCAGCATGCTGTCCTGGAGGGTCTCGGCGACGTTCTCCTGGTGGGTGTAGATGCGGGCGTTGTCCAGCACCAGTCCGGCCCGGGCGGCGAGTTCGGCGCCGGTGACCCGGTCCATGTCGTTGAACGGCGCCCGGGAGCGGTGGCGCAGCAGGATCATGAAGCCGAGCACCACCTGCCGGGCCTTGAGCGGCACGACCAGCATGGAACGGCCGTTGATCAGCGGAAAGATGTCCCGCTTCTCGAACTGGGCGGCGATCTGCCGGGCCGCCGGCTCGGCGATCCGCTCCACCAGCACCGGCTGACCGGTGGTCATGCACCGGAAGAACGGGGTGTGCACGGGGAAGGGCATGGATTCCCCGACCGGGACCACATCGTCCCAGCGGCCGGGTTCGTCGTTGTGCTCGACGGCCACCCGGTGCCAGAGGGTGGCGGCGTCGGGCGGGCCGTCCGGGAAGCCCTCGCCGGCCACCACCTGTTCGCGCAGGTAGGTGCCGGCCACATCGGTGAAGCGGGGCACCACGGCGCGGCTGACCTCGGTGATGGTGCGGCCCAGGTCCAGGGAGGTGCCGATGGCGGCGCTGACCTCGTTGAAGAACTCCAGGCGCTCGCGGACCGCGGCGTACTCCAGTTCGGAACCGAGCTCCGCCTCGGCGGCCCCGGCGGTCTCCTCGTCCTCGGCGGCACGGGCCCGGGCGGCGGCGCGCAGCAGCCTGCTGCGGCGCTCGACCCGGCGCGGCACGCCCCAGTCGGGCACCAGGGGGACGCGGTCCCGGTGGCTGATCTCCAGCACCGGATAGCCGGTGGCCAGCAACTGCTCGGTGATGTCGCCGCTCTCCCGGGGGTTCATGCTGGGCATGATCTCGGGCAGCCGGCGGGCGAGTTCCGCGCCGCCGGGCAGGGTGCCGGGCGGGGCGAAGCCGGCCGCGATCCGGGCGCCGGCGGACGCCTCGGAGCCGTGGCCCCCTTCCCGGGCGGCCAGTCCGCGGGCCGGCCCGGTGGCGTCGGCGGCCAGCACCAGCAGGCGCAGCGGGCCGGGACCGGTGAGCGGGACGGCCCAGTAGAGGATGTCCAGCCGGCTCGGCGGCGCCGCGCCCGCTCCCGGGGCGGCGGGCGGGCCGGAGGTGTAGAAGCGGCCGGTGGTGGGCTCGGCGAGGCGCAGCGGCGGCTGCTCCTCGGTGCCGAACACCGTGGTCCGGTCGTTCTCGTCGCCGGTGAGGCGGACCGTGGTGTGCACGATGTCGGTCGGGTAGGCGACGCCGCCGGCGGTCTCCACCGGGGTGCCCACGTCGTCCAGCACGCCGGAGATGGGCAGCAGATCGGCGGCGGACCGGCCCAGCGCCTCCTCCCGTGACAGGCCGAACAGCCGGCGGGCGCCGGTACTCCAGTGCGAGACCAGTCCATAGAGATCGACCACGACGACGGCCAGGGGAAGCCGTCCCGAGGGCGGGGCCCCGGCCGGTTCCTCCGGATGCCGGGGAGGCGTTCCGCCCTCGGGGAGCGCGGGCTCGTCGGCCACTTCTTCTCCTTCCCGAACGGGGAGCGAATCCACCGTACGCCGCTCCGCCGCCCCGGGGAGAGCCAATGGTCAAGAAGGTGGTGCGCCCGCGCTGCACGCGCCCCACCGGACACCCGCACCCCCTGGGGCGGGTCCCGGCCGCGGGCGGGGCGCCGCCGTTCCCGGGGTGCGCTCCGTCACGGGGAAGTCCCGGAAACGACGGCCTCGCGGCGCCTCGCCGGAGAGCCTAGCACCCTCGAACGAACAAGTGTTCTATTCTGGCCGGGACGACGACATGCGGCACCGGCCCGCCCGGCCCAGGAGGCACCCATGCGCTGGCAGCATCTGAGCGACCGCGACACCACCGCCACGCCCGCCCTCTTCGGCACCGACGCGGTGGTCCGGACCGTGGACACCCCGGAGTTCCGCGGCATCACCTTCCACGAGGTGCGCGCCCGGTCGGTGCTCAACCGGGTGCCCGGCGCCTCACGGATGCCGTTCGAATGGACGGTCAACCCGTACCGCGGCTGCAGCCACGCCTGTGTCTACTGCTTCGCCCGCCGCACCCATGGCTATCTGGACCTGGACACCGGCATCGGCTTCGACACCCAGATCGTGGTCAAGGTGAACGCCCCCGGGCTGCTGCGCCGGGAACTGGCGGGACCGCGCTGGCAGGGCGAGCACATCGCCATGGGCACCAATGTGGACTGCTACCAGCGCGCCGAGGGCCGCTACCGGCTGATGCCGGGCATTCTGGCGGCGCTGCGCGACCACGCCAATCCGTTCTCCATCCTGACCAAGGGCACCCTGATCCTGCGCGACCTGGAACTGCTGCGGCAGGCCGCCGGACGCACCAGGGTCGGCGTCTCGGTCTCCGTGGGCTTTATGGACCAGGAGCTGTGGCGCACCGTGGAGCCGGGCACCCCGGCCCCGCCGCGGCGGCTGGAGGTGGTGCGCACCCTGGCCGCGCACGGCATCCCGTGCGGGGTGCTGATGGCGCCGGTGATCCCCTTCCTCTCCGACTCCCCCGAGCAGTTGCGCGCCACGGTGCGGGCGGTCGCGCAGGCCGGGGCGTCCTCCGTCACCCCGCTGGTGCTGCATCTGCGGCCCGGGGCGCGGGAGTGGTTCATGGAGTGGCTGGCCGCCACCCACCCCCGGCTGACGGGCCGGTACCGGGCGATGTACGGCGCCGGCCCGTACGCGCCCACCTGGTACCAGCGGAAGATCACCCGGCAGGTGCACGAGCTGGCCGCGGAGTACGGCATCGGGCCGCTGGAGCCGGGCGCGCACCGCGGTGTCCGCCGCCCGGAGCCGCCGGACGCCACGGACCCGGCGGGGACCGCGGCGGCCACCGGCGGCCCGGCCGGCACCCAGCTCACCCTGCTGTGAGGCGGCGCCGTGCCCCCGGACGGGACCGGGGGCACGGCGGGCCGTCGGCGGCTCAGCCGCACCAGGCCACATCCGGCAGCACATTGTCCGGATGGTCCACGTAGTAGCTTGCCATCCAGCCCTCGAAGGAGGGCATGATCACATACACCCAGTAGGGATTGCCGCCGACGGTCTGGCTGCCCTCCTTCTGGCACCATGCCTCGAAGTAGTCCCCCGGATTGACCCGCCCCTGCACATCGGGGCAGTTGGCGACCGACGGCGAGGTGTTGCACGCGCCCCAGTCCGCGTTGTTGTGCCGGACATTGACCTTGGTCGCCCAGGTGGTGAAGGTCCGCTGCGCGGACACCTCCCCCGGCAGCGCGCGCTCCCCGGCACGCAGCCCCGGACGCTCGGAGCCGGCCGGTGCCGCGCCGGCGCTTCCCGCCGAACCGGCGGCAAGCCCCAGGGCCAGCAGTGCGGCGACGGACGCGTACCTGATCTTCTTCATGATTCTCCCCCGGCCGGCCGGCGGACCACCCGCCGCTACCGGCCGCAGCCAGCCTCCCCGCGCACACCGGCGGACAACCGCACCCGGTCACCCTGTGCGGTTGAAAGCTCTCGCACGGTGTTCACCGCCACGGCCGCGGGGGCTGTCCTGGCCGGACCGTACGATCGGGGCGTGCGCATCCTCACATGGAATCTGTGGTGGCGGTTCGGGCCCTGGGAGCAGCGGCGGAAGGCGATCCTTTCGGTGCTGCGGGAGGCCCGTCCGGACGTGGTCGGCCTCCAGGAGGTCTGGGAGGCCGGCGGCGAGAACCTCGCCGGATGGCTGGCCGGGGAGCTGGACATGCACTGGGCCTGGGCCCCGGCCGGGCTGCCGCCGCACTGGCGCCCCTTTGTCACCGAGCTCGGCGAGACGGTGGGCAACGCGGTGCTGAGCCGCTGGCCGATCAGCGAGCACCAGGTGCGCGCGCTGCCCAGCGGGGACGGCCCACCAGAGGGCCGGGTGGCGCTGTTCGCGCTGGTGGAGGCGGAACGGGTGCGGCTGCCGTTCTTCACCACCCATCTGCACTCGGCGCCGTCCGGTTCCGCGGTGCGCTGCGCCCAGGTGACGGAGCTGGCCCGGTTCGTGGCCGAGCGGCACGGCACGGGAACCTTCCCGCCGGTGGTCACCGGCGACTTCAACGCCGAGCCGGACTCCGACGAGATGCGGCTGTTCGCCGGGGCCAAGACGGCACCGGCGGTGCCCGGCCAGACCCTGATCGACGTCTGGCGGTACGCCGATCCGCACCAGCCCTCCGCGACCTGGGACCGGGCCAACGGCTACCTGACCCATCCGGCGGCGGTCAGCGCCCGGATCGACTACATCCATCTCGGCCTGCCCGGGCTGGCCAGCAGCTTCGGGGTGCGGTCGGTGGGCCGGGCGGGCGACGGCCCGGTGGACGGGGTCTGGGCCTCCGACCACATGGCGGTGTTCGCCGATCTCGCCGTCGCCCCGGAGGACTGACCGCGCCGGATGGGCGCGGCCGGTTCAGCCGCGGGCGAGCAGGGCGGCCAGCAGGCAGCCGAAGGCGGCGATCACGGCCACGGTGCGGACCAGGTTCCAGCGCACCCAGCGGGCCTCGAACTCCTGCCGCACGGCGGCGGCAGCGGCGGCGTCCGCCGGCTCGCCGGCCCCGGCCAGCCGGTTGTTCAGCGGCACATTGATCCGGCCGGTGATCGCCAGCTGGACCGCGTAGCACAGGAATCCGGCTACGGTCCAGCCGAGCTCGGCCCGCTGCCCGTCGTCCAGATGCAGCAGCGCCGCCACGGCGGTGAGCACCGGCGCGCCCGCGAAGGCCGGCCCGAACCAGGGGTTGAGGATCCTGACATTGATCCACTGCATGGCGCTGACAAAGGCCCGGTCGCCGGTGCGGGCGAGCCCGGGCATCACGGCGCAGGAGAAGGCGAAGAACAGGCCGGCCATCAGGCCGGTGAGCAGGGTTGCCGCCGCGAGGACGGTGCCGTCCGGGTTCATGCCACCAGCACAGCAGCCGCGGCCCGCCGGGTCCATGTCCCGGCCGCTCGCCGTCATGCGCGGGCGTCTGCCGGGGCTCAGTCCCCGGACTGCTCGTGGGCGGCGATCAGCGGCTCCAGGGGGGAACGGGGGAACTCGCGCTCGAAGGAGCCGACATGCCAGCGGCTGGGGAAGAGGGCGAGAATCTCGCCGTCCTTGACCCGGGTCATGGCCTCGCCGTGCACCAGCCGCGAGCGGTTGAGCGCGGCGCCGCCCTCGGCGTCGGTGCGCCGGGCGCAGGTGTAGGCCAGCGGCTCCAGCTTCACGGCGGCCGAGAACTCGTGCTCCATGCGGTGCCGCACCACGTCGAACTGCATGGGGCCGACCGCCGCCAGCACCGGGGCCTGCTCGCCGCGGGCGTCGGAGACCAGCACCTGCACCACGCCCTCCTCGTCGAGCTGGGCGATGCCGCGGCGGAACTGCTTGGACTTGGCGATGTCCGCCGGGCGGACGATGGCGAAGTGCTCCGGCGCGAAGGTGGGCATGGGCGGGAACTCCGCCTTCCGCCCGGTGTAGAGGGTGTCGCCCACCCGCAGCGCGGTGGCGTTGACCAGGCCGACCACATCGCCCGGGTAGGCCCGCTCCACCGAGGTGCGGTCCTGGCCGAAGACGCTGTGCGCGTACTTGGTGGAGAACGGGCGGCCGGAGGCGGCCCGGGTCACGGTCATGCCGCGTTCGAAGACGCCGGAGCAGACCCGCAGAAAGGCGATCCGGTCCCGGTGGGCCCGGTCCATGTTGGCCTGCACCTTGAACACCAGGCCGGAGAACTCCCCGTCCAGCGGGCGCGGCGCGGCGCCGCCCGCCTGCTCCCGGGGCGCGGGCGCCGGGGCCAGGTCCACCACGGCGTCCAGCAGCAGCCGCACGCCGATGTTGGTGAGCGCCGCGCCGAAGAACACCGGGGTGGAGCGGCCGGCCAGGAAATCGGCCTGGTCGTGCGCGGCGCCGGTGCCGGCCAGCAGCTCCAGCTCCTCGGTGGCGGTCCGCCACTCCTCGCCGAACTCCGCCTCGGCCACGGCGGCGGTCAGGGCCTCCTCGATCGCGGCCTTCTCGCCGCCCGGGGCGCGGGTGCAGCGCAGCATGGTGCCGGGCTCCCGGGCGTCGGCCAGCCCGCGCATGTGCCCGGCGATGCCGACCGGCCAGGTGACCGGGGTGGGCCGGAGCCGGAACTCGCGCTCGATCTCGTCCAGCAGTTCCAGGGCGTCCCGGCCGGGCCGGTCCCACTTGTTGATGAAGGTGATCACCGGGATTCCGCGGTGCCGGCAGACGTCGAACAGCTTGCGGGTCTGCTCCTCCAGGCCCTTGGCGGCGTCGATCAGCATCACCGCGCAGTCCACCGCGGCCAGCACCCGGTAGGTGTCCTCGGAGAAGTCCGCGTGGCCCGGGGTGTCCAGCAGATTGAGCACCCGGCCGCGGTAGTCGAACTGGAGGACCGCGGAGGTGACCGAGATGCCCCGGGCGCGTTCCATCTCCATCCAGTCGGAGGTCACGCCCCGGCGGTCGCCCTTGCCGTGCACCGCGCCGGCCGAGGTGATGGCGCGGGCGTGCAGCGCGAGCGCCTCGGTGAGGGTGGACTTGCCCGCGTCGGGGTGGGAGATCACCGCGAAGGTGCGCCGCCGGGCGGCCTCCCCGGCCGCCGTGCCGGGCGCCGCAGCTGTGCTGGTCGGTGCAGTCACCGTTCCTCATTCGCGCTGGTGGGTGTTGCCGGACCCGGCCGAATGTACCGGGCGGCCGTGCCGCCGGGGAAACCGCGGCGGAAAGGGGCCGCGCCCGGGGCCCGGCCGGCGGGCGGGCGGGGAGCGTGGCGCGGGCCACAGCAAAAGCCGGGGCCGGGGGCTGGCCCTGGGGTTACCGACCGGTTAGCCTGCTCATCAGAGCGATACCACGCTCAGGCGGTTTGGTGACGCAGCCGCCCGGAGTGCCATCGGTCCGGCACTCCCCTCTGTACGGCCCCCGGGACAGGGTCCGCCGGTGTTCCCCGGCGCGCGCCCGCCGCATCCGTGCCCGTGGCACGGCACGGCATCGCGCACCCGCGCCGCAGCCTGCACGGCATCGCCGCGCGGCACGGCACCGCGCTGCACGCATCGCAGCCGGGCCGCAGCCGCGCCCTCCCCCTCGTCGTTTTCCGGACCGCTGAGGAGTCCCGTGATGGACCGTTCCGTCTCCCGCCCGGCCCCGCCTCCCGCCCTCGCCACGGTCGCCGTGGTGGGCCTGGGCACCATGGGCACCGGCATCGCCGAAGTGCTGGCCCGCTCCGGCCGCGAGGTGACCGGCATCGACATCAGCCCGGCCGCCGCCCGCCGCGCGGTCGCGGCCCTGGAGGCGTCCACCGCACATGCCGTGGCGCGCCGGAAGATCACCGAGCAGCAGCGCCGGGACGTGCTCGGCCGTTTCCGCACCTCCGCCGATCTCAAGGACGCCGCCGGGGCCGGCCTGGTCATCGAGGTGGTGCCCGAGGACTACGCGCTGAAGCTGGAGGTCTTCACCGCGCTGGACGGCATCGTCCGCCCGGACGCCATCCTGGCCACCGGCACCAACGCGCTGCCCGTCACCAGGCTGGCCGCCGACACCGCCCGCCCGGAGCGGGTGATCGGGCTGCACTTCTTCCATCCCGTCCCGGTGATGAAGCTGGTGGAGGTGGTCTCCTCGGTGCTCACCTCCCCGGAGGTGACCGGCCGGGTCACCGAACTCGCCGCGGACCTCGGCAAGGAGCCGCTGCTCACCGGCGACCGCCCCGGCTTCATCGCCGACGGCCTGCTGTTCGGCTATCTCAACCAGGCCGCCGCCATGTACGAGGCGCGCTACGCCACCCGGGAGGACATCGACGCGGCCATGCGGCTGGGCTGCGGCCTGCCCATGGGCCCGCTGGAACTTCTCGACCTGATCGGCATCGACACCGCGCGGACCGTGCTGGAGGCGATGTACGCCGCCTCCGGCGACCGGCTGCACGCCCCGGCCCCGGTCCTGAAACAGCTCACCGCAGCGGGCATGACCGGCCGCAAGGCGGGCCGCGGCTTCTACACCTACGCCGGGTCCGCCCCGCCGCAGAACGCCACCGTGGTCCCCGACCCGCTCACGCCCGGCCAGGCCGAACGCCGCACCCGGCCCCGCCCGGTAACCACCGTCGGGGTGGCGGGCTCGGGCACCATGGCCTCCGGCATCGCCCAGGTGTTCGCGGGGGCCGGCTACCAGGTCGTGCTGGCCGCCCGCAGCCTGGCCAAGGCGGAGACCGCACGGGCCCGGATCGCCGCGTCACTGGAGCGGTCGGTGAAGAAGGGCCGGCTCTCCGAGGGCGACCGGGACGCCGCCCTGGCCCGGATCGTCCCCGCCGACTCCCTGGAGTCCTTCGCCACCGCCGGTCTGGTGGTGGAGGCGGTGGCCGAGGATCTGGCGGTGAAGCAGGAGCTGTTCGCCGCCCTGGACCGGGTGTGCCAGGCGGACGCGGTGCTGGCCACCACCACCTCCTCGCTGCCGGTGATCGCCTGCGCCCGGGCCACCTCCCGCCCCCGGGAGGTGATCGGCATGCACTTCTTCAACCCCGCCCCGGCCATGAAGCTGGTGGAGGTGGTGCGCACGGTGCTCACCGGCGACGAGGCGCACGCCACCGTGCTCCAGGTCTGCGAACGCATCCGCAAGCATCCGGTGGACTGCGGCGACCGGGCCGGTTTCATCGTCAACGCCCTGCTGTTCCCGTATCTCAACAACGCCGTGAAGATGGTGCAGGAGCACTACGCCACACCGGATGCCATCGACACCGCGATGAAGCTGGGCGGCGGTTACCCGATGGGACCCTTCGAACTGCTGGACGTGGTGGGCCTGGACGTCTCGCTGGCCATCGAGGAGGTGCTGCACCGGGAGTTCCGCGACCCCTCGCTCGCCCCGGCCCCGCTGCTGCGGCAGTTGGTGGCGGCGGGCTGCCTGGGACGCAAGACCGGGCGCGGGTTCCGTGAGTATGCCCGCGCCTGAGCCGCCGCGGTCCGCGCCGTCCTCCCGGGGAACGGACACCACGCGGGAGGACGGCCGGATACAGTACGTTCGCATCATGGTCCAGCCCGTCAAGTCGACTCCACGCTCGCAGCCCGCGTCGCAGCGCCTGAAGGTACGCCGCCAGTTGGCGGCGGCGGCCATGGAACTGTTCGCCACCAAGGGGTACGCGGCCACCACCGTGGACGAGATCGCCGCGACCGCCGGCGTCGCCCGCAGGACGTTCTTCCGCCACTTCCGGTCCAAGGAGGAGGCGATCTTCCCGGACCACGACGACACCCTGGAGCGCGCCAAGGCCGTACTGGACGCCGCACCGGCGCACGAGAATCCGCTGGACACGGTCTGCCGGGGGATCAAGGAGGTCATGAAGATGTACGCCTCCTCCCCCAAGGTCTCGGTGGAGCGCTACCAGCTCACCCGTGAGGTACCGGCGCTGCGGGAGCGGGAGATCGCCTCGGTGGCCCGCTACGAGCGGCTGTTCACCCGGTATCTGCTGGGCCACTTCGACGAGTCGGCGCCCGGCGCGGACGGCGAGATCGACGAGCCGCTGCTGGCCGAGGTGGCCGCCTCGGCGGTGGTCACCGCGCACAACCATGTGCTGCGGCGCTGGCTGCGCGCCGGCGGCCAGGGCGATGTGGAGGGCGCGCTGGACCGGGCGTTCGCGGTGGTGCGGCGGGCCTTCGGGGATCTGCCGGTGATCTCCGGCCGGCCGCCGCGCCCGGCCGGTCCGGCCGAGGGCGAGGTGCTGGTCACGGTGACCCGCACGGATGCCTCGCTGCCCGAGGTGATGCGGCTGATCGAGCAGGCGCTGGCGCGGCGCGAGGAGGCGCCTTCCCCTCCGTGACCGGCCGGCCGCGCGCCGCGCCGGCGGACACCGCAGGGCCGCTCCCCCGACAGGGGAGCGGCCCTGTCGTGTGAGATGACGCTCATCCGTAACCCACAGATGACATCTGAGCGAATTTGTTGGCACTCAGTGTCTTGAAAGCTGGCACGCCGTGCCATACGGTGTGGTCATCCAACGGCGCTGTCCCGATGCTGCGGGCGCCGTGGGACGCCTGCGTCACCAGGCACAGCGCTACCGCGCGGAGCCGAGAACCCGCCGCCGGACCGACGGCAGACAGCAGTTCCCTTGCCCCACTTGTCGTCCGACCGCGGACGGCCGCCCGGCCGTCCCTCCCCGCCCGCGCGAGCGGCGCGGGGCGCACTCCCCGGAGGCTCCAGACGTGAAGGACATCCTCAACGCGATCCTCGCGGCCGACGCCGCGCCCGAGGACTTCGCCGCGCTTCCCCTGCCCGAGTCGTACCGCGCCATCACCGTCCACAAGGACGAGACCGGCATGTTCGAGGGCCTGTCCACCCGGGAGAAGGACCCGCGCCGGGCACTGCACCTGGACGAGGTGCCGGTGCCGGAGCTCGGCCCGGGCGAGGCGCTGGTGGCGGTCATGGCCAGCGCCGTGAACTACAACTCGGTGTGGACCTCGATCTTCGAGCCCGTCTCCACCTTTTCCTTCCTGGAGCGCTACGGACGGCTCTCGCCGCTGGCCGCCCGCCACGACCTGCCGTACCACATCATCGGCTCCGACCTGGCCGGTGTGGTGCTGCGCACCGGCCCGGGGGTCAACGCCTGGCGCCCCGGCGACCAGGTCGTCGCGCACTGCCTGTCGGTGGAGCTGGAGTCCCCGGACGGCCACAACGACACCATGCTCGACCCCGAGCAGCGGATCTGGGGCTTCGAGACCAACTTCGGCGGCCTGGCCGAGATCGCGCTGGTGAAGTCCAACCAGCTCATGCCCAAGCCCCGGCACCTGTCCTGGGAGGAGGCCGCCTGCCCTGGACTGGTCAACTCCACCGCCTACCGGCAGCTGGTCTCCCGCAACGGCGCCGGCATGAAGCAGGGCGACAACGTGCTGATCTGGGGCGCCAGCGGCGGCCTGGGCTCCTACGCCACCCAGTACGCGCTGGCCGGCGGCGCCAACCCGGTCTGCGTGGTCTCCAGCCCGGAGAAGGCGGAGATCTGCCGGCGGATGGGCGCCGAGGCGGTCATCGACCGCAATGCCGAGGGCTACCGCTTCTGGAAGGACGAGCACACCCAGGACCCCAGGGAGTGGAAGCGGTTCGGCAGCCGCATCCGCGAACTGACCGGCGGCGAAGACATCGACATCGTCTTCGAGCACCCCGGACGGGAGACCTTCGGCGCCTCGGTCTACGTCACCCGCAAGGGCGGCACCATCGTCACCTGCGCCTCCACCTCCGGGTACCTGCACCAGTACGACAACCGCTACCTGTGGATGAACCTGAAGCGGATCATCGGCACCCACTTCGCCAACTACCGCGAGGCGTACGAGTCCAACCGTCTGATCGCCAAGGGGAAGATCCACCCCACGCTGTCGAAGTGCTACCCGCTTCAGGAGACCGGGCAGGCCGCCTACGACGTGCACCGCAATCTGCATCAGGGCAAGGTCGGCGTGCTCTGTCTGGCGCCCGAGGAGGGACTGGGCGTCACCGACCCGGAGCTGCGCGAGCGGCACGCCGAGGCCATCAACCGCTTCCGCAACGTCTGACGACACCGGCCGGAGTCCATCCATGACGTCCCAGACCCCAGACAGCCACCGGCCGCGGGCCCCGCAGCCGCCGGCCCCGCGCGGCAAGGACCGGCCCTGGCTGATGCGCACCTATGCCGGCCACTCCAGCGCGGAGGCGTCCAACGAGCTCTACCGGCGCAATCTGGCCAAGGGCCAGACCGGTCTCTCGGTCGCCTTCGACCTGCCCACCCAGACCGGCTACGACCCGGACCATGTGCTGGCCCGCGGCGAGGTCGGCCGGGTCGGGGTGCCGGTCGCCCACCTCGGCGACATGCGCAGGCTCTTCCACGGCATCCCGCTGGAGCGGATGAACACCTCGATGACCATCAACGCCACGGCCATGTGGCTGCTGGCCCTCTACCAGGTGGTCGCCGAGGAGCAGGGCGCCGAGGCGGCGAAGCTGTCCGGCACCACCCAGAACGACATCGTCAAGGAGTACCTCTCCCGCGGCACCCATGTCTTCCCGCCCGGGCCCTCGCTGCGGCTGACCACCGACACCATCGCCTACACGGTGGCGCGTCTGCCGCGCTGGAACCCGATCAACATCTGCAGCTACCACCTCCAGGAGGCCGGGGCCACCCCGGTCCAGGAGATCGCCTACGCCATGGCCACCGCCGTGGCGGTGCTGGACGCGGTACGCGACTGCGGCCAGGTGGCGCCGGAGCGGATGGGCGAGGTGGTGGGCCGGATCTCCTTCTTCGTCAACGCGGGCGTCCGCTTCGTCGAGGAGATGTGCAAGATGCGGGCCTTCACCCGCATCTGGGACCACCTCACCGCCAAGCGCTACGGCATCACCGATCCCCGGCAGCGCCGCTTCCGCTACGGGGTGCAGGTCAACTCCCTCGGGCTGACCGAGGCCCAGCCGGAGAACAACGTCCAGCGGATCGTGCTGGAGATGCTGGCCGTCACCCTCTCCCGGGACGCCCGGGCCCGCGCCGTGCAGCTGCCGGCCTGGAACGAGGCCCTGGGCCTGCCCCGCCCCTGGGACCAGCAGTGGTCGCTGCGCATCCAGCAGGTGCTGGCCGAGGAGAGCGATCTGCTGGAGTACGACGACCTGTTCGCCGGCTCCCATGTGGTGGAGGGCAAGACCGCCGAGCTGACCGACGCCGCGCTGGCCGAGATGGCCCGGATCGAGGAGATGGGCGGCGCCCTGGAGGCGGTGGCATCCGGCTATCTCAAGTCCCAGCTCGTGGCCTCGCACGCCCGCCGCCGGGCCCGGATCGAGGCGGGCGAGGAGCGGATCGTGGGGGTGAACTGCCACCAGGCCACCGAGCCCTCCCCGCTCACCGCCGACCTGGACACCGCGATCATGACCGTGGACCCGGACAACGAGGCCCGGGTGGTGGCGGCGCTCGGCCGCTGGCGGGACGAGCGGGACGAGCAGCGGGTCCGGCGGGCGCTGGGCGCGCTGAAGCAGACCGCGGCCGGCACCGGCAATCTGATGCCGGCCACCCTGGAATGCGCCCGCGCCGGGGTCACCACCGGCGAATGGGCCTGGGCGCTGCGCGAGGTGTTCGGCGAGTACCGGGCGCCCACCGGGGTCGGCGGCGCGCCGCTCGCGGTCGCCGCCGCGGACGGCCCGGCGCTGGCCGCGGTGCGCCGCAAGGCGGAGCTGACCGCCCGGGAGCTGGGCGTCGGCAAGCTGCGGCTGCTGGTCGGCAAGCCCGGCCTGGACGGCCACAGCAACGGCGCCGAGCAGATCGCGGTCCGCGCCCGGGACTGCGGGCTGGAGGTGGTCTACCAGGGCATCCGGCTCACTCCCGGCCAGATCGTGTCCGCGGCCGTGGACGAGGACGTGCACTGCGTGGGGCTGTCCATCCTCTCCGGCTCGCACGGCGAGCTGGTCCCGGAGATCCTGCGCCGGCTGCGGGACGCGGGCGCCGGCGACATCCCGGTGGTCGTGGGCGGCATCATCCCGGCGGCCGACGCCAGGGAACTGCGGGACGCCGGAGTGGCGGCCGTGTTCACCCCCAAGGACTTCGGTATCACCGGGATCATCGGCCGTATCGTCGACGCGATCCGGTCCGCGCACCGGCTCGACCCGCTGGAGGTTCCCGCATGACCGCGGAGAACACCGCCCCGCGCGGCCCGGCCGGCCCCGCCGGACCGGCGGCGTCGTCGGCCGGCCGCTCCCCCGTCCCCTCAGCCGTTCCTGGAGGAACCCGCATGACCGCCGCCGACCTGCCCGCCGCCGCGCCGAACCGGCTGCGCCCGCGCCGCTCCTGCCTGGCCGTGCCGGGCAGCAATCCGCGTTTCCTGGAGAAGGCCCAGGGGCTGCCCGCCGACCAGGTCTTCCTGGACCTGGAGGACGCCTGCGCGCCGCTGGCCAAGGAGGGCGCCCGGCACACCGTGGTCAAGGCGCTCAACGAGGGCGACTGGACGGGCAGAACCCGGGTGGTGCGGGTCAACGACTGGACCACCCACTGGACCTACCGGGACGTGATCACGGTGGTCGAGGGCGCGGGCCAGAACCTGGACTGCATCATGCTGCCCAAGGTGCAGGACGACCGGCAGATCACCGCCCTGGACCTGCTGCTCACCCAGATCGAGAAGACCATGGGATTCGAGGTGGGCCGGATCGGCATCGAGGCGCAGATCGAGAACGCCCGCGGCCTGGTGAACGTGGACGCCATCGCCGCCGCCTCGCCCCGGCTGGAGACCATCATCTTCGGCCCCGCCGACTTCATGGCCTCCATCAGCATGAAGTCACTGGTGGTGGGCGAGCAGCCGCCCGGCTACCCGGCCGACGCCTACCACTACATCCTGATGCGCATCCTGATGGCCGCCCGGGCGCACGGCCTCCAGGCCATCGACGGCCCCTACCTCCAGATCCGCAACACCGACGGCTTCCGGGCGGTGGCCGGGCGGGCCGCGGCGCTGGGCTTCGACGGCAAGTGGGTGCTGCACCCCGGCCAGATCGACATCGCCAACGAGGTCTACTCGCCCTCCCAGGAGGACTACGACCACGCCGAGCTGATCCTCGACGCCTACGCGTACTTCACCTCCGAGGAGGGCGGCAAGAAGGGCTCGGCGATGCTCGGCGACGAGATGATCGACGAGGCCAGCCGCAAGATGGCCCTGGTCGTCGCGGGCAAGGGCCGGGCCGCCGGCCTGGCCCGCACCTCGACGTTCGAGCCCCCCGCCGCCTGACCCCGCCGCCTTCCCACCCATGGAGCCCGCCATGCAGTTCGGCCGCACCTACGAAGAGTTCACCGTCGGGGACGTGTACAGGCACTGGCCCGGCAAGACCGTCACCGAGTACGACGACCACCTGTTCTGTCTGCTCACCATGAACCACCACCCGCTGCACCTGGACGCGCACTACGCGGAGTCCAGCACGGACTTCGGCCGCAATGTGGTGGTCGGCAACTACATCTACTCCCTGCTGCTGGGCATGTCCGTGCCGGACGTCTCCGGCAAGGCGATCGCCAATCTGGAGATCGAGTCGCTCCGGCATGTGGCCCCGACCTTCCACGGCGACACCGTCTACGGCGAGACCACCGTGCTCGACAAGACGCCGTCGCGGTCCAAGCCGGACCGCGGCATCGTCCACGTCGAGACCCGCGGCTACAAGCAGGACTCCACCCTGGTGTGCGTCTTCCGCCGCCGGGTGATGGTGCCCACCGCCGCGTACCTCAGGGAACGCGGCGGCGAGCAGCCCGGCCGCCCGGCGCCGAAGGGAGCGCAGTGAGATGGGGCGTCTGGCACAGACCGAGGGCCTGACCGGGATCCAGCGGGAGATCCTGGCCACCGTCCGGTCCTTTGTCGACAAGGAGATCATTCCGGTCGCCACCGAGCTGGAGCACCGGGACGAATACCCCGGCGACATCGTGGCGGGCCTGAAGGAGCTGGGCGTCTTCGGCCTGATGATCCCCGAGGAGTACGGCGGGCTGGGCGAGTCGCTGCTCACCTACGCGCTGTGCGTGGAGGAGATAGCCCGCGGCTGGATGTCGGTCTCCGGCATCATCAACACCCACTTCATCGTCGCCTACCTGCTGCGGCAGCACGGCACCGAGGAGCAGAAGAACCACTTTCTGCCCAGGATGGCCACCGGGGAGATCCGCGGCGCCTTCTCCATGTCCGAGCCCGCGCTGGGCTCGGACGTCTCCGCCATCACCTCCAAGGGGGTGCTCGACCCGGCGACCGGCGACTTCCTGCTCACCGGCCAGAAGATGTGGCTGACCAACGGCGGCTCGGCCAATCTGGTCGCGGTGCTCTGCCGCACCGACGAGGGCCACCCCGAGTCCGCCGCGCCGCACAAGTCGATGACCACCTTCCTGGTGGAGAAGGAGCCCGGCTTCGGCGAGGTCCGGCCCGGTCTGACCATCCCCGGCAAGATCGACAAGATGGGCTACAAGGGCGTCGACACCACCGAGCTGATCATGGACGGCCTGCGCATCCCCGCCGACCGGGTGCTCGGCGGCCCGGAACACGGCCGGGGCCGCGGCTTCTACCAGATGATGGACGGCGTCGAGGTCGGCCGGGTCAATGTCGCGGCCCGCGGCTGCGGTGTGGCGCAGCGCGCCTTCGAGCTGGCCGTGGACTACGCCCAGCAGCGCCACACCTTCGGCAAGCCGATCGCCCAGCACCAGGCCGTCCAGTTCCGGCTGGCCGAGATGGCGGTCCAGGTGGAGGCCGCGCACGCGCTGATGGTCGGCGCCGCCCGGAAGAAGGACTCCGGGCAGCGCAACGACCTGGAGGCCGGCATGGCCAAATATCTCGCCTCCGAGTACTGCAAGGAGGTCGTGGAGAGCGCCTTCCGGATCCACGGCGGCTACGGCTACTCCAAGGAGTACGAGATCGAGCGGCTCTACCGCGAGGCGCCCATGCTGCTCATCGGCGAGGGCACGGCCGAGATCCAGAAGATGATCATCGGCCGCCGGCTGCTGGAGGAGTACCGCTCCGCGGGCTGAGCCCTCCGCACCCTCGGCCGCCGCCGCGGTCATCGGTCCCGGGCCGTCCGGCCCGGGACCGATGACGGAATGATCACAGCTCGGCCAGGACTTAGGACCTTGACCGGCCGATCAGCTTGCCGGGCCACCGTCTTGTGCCGATAGCATTCGGATGGCCGCACCGTCTTTCAGGGTCCGGCTTCCCCCGCTACGAAGGTCTTCCATGCCCCACCGCTCCCTCCCCGAGCCCCGCGGCCGTGTGCGCCTCGCGCGTGGTGCCTCTCCGTGGCTGCTGCCGACCGTCGTCACCGCAGCCGTCTCCCTCGCCCGGTCCCGGCGCTCCCCCCGCTGGGCCGCCGCCGCCGTACCCGCGACGGCGCTCGCCGCCGGCATGCTGTGGTTCTTCCGCGACCCGGAGCGCGAGATCGCCCCGGGCCGGGTGATCTCCCCCGCCGACGGCGTGGTGCAGTCGATCACCCCCTGGCCGGACGGCCGCACCCGGGTGGCGATCTTTATGAGCCCGCTCAATGTGCATGTCAACCGCGCCCCGGTGGCCGGCACGGTCACCTCGGTGGAGCACATCCCCGGGGGCTATGTGCCCGCCTTCAACAAGGAGAGCGAGTTCAACGAGCGGGTCGTCTGGCACTTCGACAGCGAGCTCGGGGACATCGAGATGATCCAGATCGCGGGCACCGTGGCCCGGCGGATCGTCCCCTACGTTCCCCGGGGCAGCAAGGTGGAGCAGGGCGAGCGGATCGGCCTGATCCGGTTCGGCTCCCGGGTCGACGTCTACCTGCCGGAGGGCGTCGAACCGGCCGTCTCCCTCCGTGAGCGCACCACCGCGGGGGTGACGCGCCTTGACCGTGACTGACCCCAAGGCGACCGCCGGCCGCGCCCCGGATCCGTCGGTCTGGGTCCCGGAGGCCGTCGCCGACGACGAGGACGACGACGACATGCCGCTGTCCCTGCGGCTGTCCATCGCCGACGCGCTGACCCTGGCCAACGCCACCTGCGGCTTTCTCGCCGTCTACTTCACCACCACCGGCGTGCTCATCCCCCACCTCACCAACAGCGGCGATGTGGGCGTGGTCCGGAACAACGCGGCCACCGCCGTACTGCTGATGCTGTGCGCCTCGGTCTTCGACCTGTTCGACGGCCTGGTGGCCCGCAAGCTGCGCAGCTCGGCCATGGGCGCGGAGCTGGACAACCTCTCCGACCTGGTCAGCTTCGGCCTGGCGCCGGCCTACTTCGTACTGGTCTGGGGGATGGTGGTGGGCGACGCCCACGAACCGCTCTCCGCCCTGGCCGCCACCGTCGTGCTGCTCGCGGTGGTGCTCCGCCTGGCGCGGTTCTCCTGCGTCTCCGTGCCCAGCGGCATCTTCCAGGGCATGCCCAGCCCCTTCGGCGCCCTGACGGTGGTCTCCATCGTCCTGCTGGAGCTCCCCTTCTTCCCGACCCTGCTGGCCATCCTGGGCGTGGCCTGGCTGATGGTGAGCCGGGTCGAGTACCCCAAGCCGCGCGGCCCGCTGGCCGTGGCCATGCTGGGCTGGATCGTGCTGGGCATGGGAATGCTGACGGCCTGGGCCTTCGACGCCCCGGGCGGCGAGCTGATGCTGCAGACCGGCTGCTCGATGCAGGTGGTGCTGGGCGCGGTGATCCCGCTCTTCGCCACCGCCCGCCGGGTCCACGCCTTCCGCGACCACCGCCGCGGGATCCGCGAATCCCGCACCGAAACCGCCGAGGCCCCCTCCCCCTCCCGCTCCTGAGCGCGCCGGGCGCCGCCCGCCAGGGGGCCTGCCCGACTCCGGGCAGGCCCCCTGCCATGTCCCGGGCCGTGCACACCGGCAAGGCGGTTCCCCCGAGGCGGTGCCACGGACGTCAACTACCGTTGACGCATGGACAGATACCAGACACCCGCGGCGCCGGCAGCCCTCGCACGGCACGGCGGCCGGTCATGACCGCCGAGGCGTTCCACGGCGACGAACGGCTCGCCGCCCGGCTCGGCGAACTGCTGGGCCGGCGCCATCCGGTCGCCGCGGCGGCCCTGGTCACCCCCCGGGGCACCACGACGGCGGTGCGCGGCGCGGATCCCGGCAGCGACTTCGAGATCGGTTCGGTCTCCAAGGGCGTCACCGGACTGCTGTACGCCGACGCGCTCGCGCGGGGCGAGATCGGCCCGGGCACGACGCTCGGCGAGGTGCTGCCGCTGGACGGCGCCCCCGCCGCGCGGGTGACGCTGGAGTCGCTGGCCACCCACCGGTCCGGCCTGCCCGGGCTGCCCAGGTCCGCACAGCCCCTGCGGCGCAGCATCGCCCTGTGGCGGCACGGCACCAACCCCTACCGCGAGGACCTCGGACAGCTCCTCGGCCAGGCCCGGGAGGTGCCGCTCCGCAGGCCGCGCCCCCGCTACTCCAACCTCGGGTTCGAACTGCTCGGCCACGCCCTCGCCCGGGCCGCCGGAACGACCTACGCGGAGCTGGTCCGGCGGCGCATCGCCATCCCGCTGGAGCTCGACTGCTGCTACGTCCCGGCCGCGCCGGACCAGCTCCGGCCCGGCGCGCTCACCGGCACCGGCCGACGGGGACGGCCGATGCAGCCCTGGACCGGCGAAGGGCTGGGACCGGCCGGCGGCATCCGGGCGACCATCGGCAGCATGGCCCGCCTCACCGCGGCGCTGCTCGACGGCAGCGCCCCGGGCGTCGCCGCGCTCGATCCGGTCGCCCGGTACCGCACGGTCACCCGGATCGGCGCCGCCTGGATCACGATCAAGGTCAGGGACCGGTCGGTCACCTGGCACAACGGCGGCACCGGTGGCTTCCGGTCCTGGCTCGGCCTCGACCGCGAGGCCGGCACCGGCCTGGTCATCCTCTCCGCCACCGCCGCGTCCGTCGACCGGCACGGCTTCGCCCTGCTGGCCGAGTACAGCGGCGGCAACGGCCCATGACGCCGGCCCGTGAGGCTCCGGCGGAAGTACGCCCATGCGCCGGAGCGGCAGTCAGTGGCCCCTTGTCCCGTCCTCGTCGCTGCCCGGCCCGCGATCGTCGTGCGTATGCTGCGCGGGTACGGTTCCCGCCTTCTGCCGCCTGCCGCGGCAGCGCTTCATCCTCCGGCCCGAGAGGACGGCATGCCGCCACAGCAGAACGAAGGCCCGCCCGGGACCGCGCCCCGCAACGGCCCGGGGGACGCCTCCCTGCCCATGGGAATCATCGCGCTGGTGGCCTCCGTGGTACCGGTTGTCGGAGACTTCGTCGCCGCACCGGCCGGGCTTCTCGCCGTCATCCTCGGCGCGGTGGGCGTCAGGCACAGTGAGCGGGGCGTGGCGACGAACTTCGCCGCCTCCCTCATCGGCGCCACCCTCGGCGCCCTGGCGCTGCTCATCGCCGTGCTCCTGGCCGCCGTGACCCGCTGAGCGGCCCTCGGCACGCCGGGCGGACGTCCCGGCCGGGCCGTCCTGTCCCGCGCCTGCCGCCCGCGGCCCGTCGACACGCGCTGCGCACACGCGCCGGAACGGCGGCCCGTCCCGGCGGACGAGGATCCCCGGCACGCCAGAGGCCGTGGCCCGGTGCTCCGCCATCAGGGGCGGGGCACCGGGCCACGGCGCTGCGGCCGGGGGGCTTCCGTCGTTACTCGCGGGGGAAGGAGCCGGCGATGTCGGAGACGGCGGCCTCGCGGTGCACGACCATGCCGCCCGGGGCGTCCGCGTCCGGCTTGAGGATCACCGTCTCCAGGGTGGAGGGGTTCGCCGGGTCGGAGAAGTCGTGGGTGACTCCCAGACCGGGGAAGCCGGACATGGTGCGCAGGGCCTCGGTCAGGCCCTCCCGGGTCAGCTTGCCGTTGTCACAGGCGAGGCGGGCGGCCTCGGTGATGATCTCGATGGCGTTGTAGCCCGCCAGCACACCGTTGTCCAGGGTGGCGTCCGGGTAGGCGGCCAGATAGCTGTCGGCGATGTCCTTCGCCGCCTCGTCGCCGATCGGCAGGGTGGAGGCCGCGATGTAGAAGTTGTTCAGCAGGGCCGGGGCCGCCTCGGTGGCCAGGAGCTGCGGGGCGAAGGCCGAGTTGTTGCCGATGATCGGCACATTCAGGCCGGCCGCCGCGGCGACGCCCGCGATGGAGGCGGCCTGGCGCGGGCCCGCGCTGATCACGATCGCCGACACGCCCTCCTGGGCCAGCGCGCTGACCTGCGCGGTCATGTCCTCGTCGGTCGGCTTGATCATCTGTCCGACCACGCTCATGCCGAGCTGCTCGGCCGCGTACTCGGCGCCCTCCAGGGCGTTCTCGCCGTAGTCGCCCTCGAAGTAGATCTGGCCGATCTTGTCGCCCTCGGCCAGCCCGTGCTCGCTGACCAGGAAGTCGATCGCGTTGATGGTCTCCACGTCGTAGGTGGCGCCGACCATCTGGATGTACGGGCTGCCCAGCAGGGAGGCGGTCCACGCCTGGGCCACGATCGGCACCATGTCGGTGCTGTCCACTTGGTCCTTGACGGCGGTGACATACGGCGAGCCGATGAACTGCGGGAAGGCGAGGACGTTCGGCTGGAGCTCGTTGTAGGCGGAGATCGCCTTCTCCGGGTCGTAGCCGTGGTCCCGGACCTCCAGGGCGAGCTCGCGCTCGCAGATGCCGCCGGCCCCGTTGATCTCCTCGACATACATCTGCTGGACCTGGGTGATGCTGGCGCCCAGCGTGGCGTAGGGGCCGGTCATGTCGGTCAGCGCGCCGAGGGTGATGGTGGTGTCGGTGACCCCCGCCCCGGTTTCGAGCTCGCCGCTTGCCCCGTCGCCCCCGCCGGAGCCGTTGTCGCCGCCGTCGTCCTCGGCCTTGCTGCTGCACGCCGTCAGGGCCAGCGCGAGGGCCGTGGCCGCGGCCACCGCCGAGGCGGGAAGTCTGCGGATTCTGCTCATGTCGGAACCTCCATGTTCCTGAGGACAAGTTGAGGGGTTCAAGAGGTCTTGGTCCGGCGCCGCGCCTGCCGGCGCATGCGCAGGACCAGGGGGAGCCGGACCAGACCCCCCGGGAGGAACAGCACCGCGGCCACCACTGCCGCTCCGTAGAGCAGTTCGGAGGCCTCACCCGGTGCGACACCGCCGGTTCCGGGTGCGGAGATCAGCGGCAGGGACTCGCTGTAGCGGGTCAGGATCTGCGGGATGAGGGTGACGAAGGCGGCGCCCAGCACCGCTCCGCCGACCGAGCCCAGACCGCCGATGACGATCATGGCCAGGTAGGTCAGGGCCAGGCTGATGCCGAAGTAGCCCGGCACGGTCCGCTGGAAGACCAGCGCCAACAGCACCCCGGCCAGCCCCGCGTACATCGAGGAGAGGACGAAGACCGCTCCCCGGTAGCGGGCCACCGGGATGCCCATCACACCGGCGGCGATCCGGTGGTCCCGGATGGCGTTCATGGCCCGGCCGGGGCGGGACTTCAGCACCCCGACGGCGAACAGCGCGCCGGCGGCCAGCAGCACCAGGCCCAGATACCAGAGCTTCTCCACGGCGGTGAACGGCACCCCGGCGACCAGCGTCTTCTCGTTGTCGAAGGACAGGCCCAGGAACTCCAGCACCGGGACCGGGCGGCCGTTGAACCCGCCGGTGAGGTCCTTGGCGTTGAACAGCACATGCTGGCCGATGAAGATCAGCGCCAGGGTGGCGATGCCCAGGTAGGCGCCGCGGAGCCGGCCGGCGATCGGGGAGAACAGGCCGCCCGCGACGCCCGCCAGCGCCACCGCCAGGACCATGGCCAGCAGCGGCGGCAGGCCCCAGCCCGTGGTGGTGCCGTCCGGATCGCCCGCGAAGAGGCAGTAGCCGTACGCGCCCACGGCCAGGAAGAACGAGTGGCCGAGGGAGAGCTGGCCGGTGGAGCCGGTCAGCAGGTTGAGCCCGATGGCGCCGATGGCGGCGGCCATGGCGAACAGCCCGGCGCGCAGCCAGAACGCCTCCGCGTAGAACGGCAGCGCCAGCAGGATCAGCGCCCCGGCGGCCGGCAGCAGCCGGCGCAGCCGGCGGTGCAGCCGGCCGCGGCCGGAGCCGGCCGGGGCGGGGCCGCCGGACGGGGCGGCGGAGGGCGGTGCGGCGGGTGCCGAGGGCGGCGGGTTTCCGGTCTTGGTCAGCGGTTCAGACACGGGACAGCTCCCTCGTTCCGAACAGGCCCGCCGGGCGGGCCAGCAGCACCAGCACCATCACCAGGTAGGGGGCGAGCTCGCCGATGCCGCTGCCCAGGAAGGACAGGTCGTTCTGGTAGCCGGTGGCCATGGCCTCGGTGATGCCCACCACCAGTCCGCCGACCAGCGCGCCGGTGGTGGAGTCCAGACCGCCGATGATGGCGGCCGGGAACGCCTTCAGGGCGACCAGTCCGGTGTCCCGGTCCAGGCCGGTGGTGGGGAAGACGGACAGGAACAGCGCCGCCACCGCGGCCAGCGCGCCGGCCACCGCCCAGGCGGAGGCCGAGACCCAGCCCAGCCGGATGCCCATCAGCGCGGCGGTCTCCCGGTGCTCGGCGGCGGCCCGCATGGACACCCCCCAGGAGGTGAAGCGGAAGGCCAGCAGGAAGATGCCGATCAGCGCCGCCGCGGTGATCAGGGCGGCCACCCGGGTCTGCGGGATGGTGAGCGAGCCGAGTTCGATCAGCCTGCTGCCCCAGGGGTCCCGGTAGCTGAAGATGTCCGGCCCGATCTGCCGGGCCAGTTCGGTGAGCAGCACGATGTCCAGGCCGATGGTGACGATCGCCAGCACACTGTGGTCCCGGCCCCGGTAACGCCGGATGACCAGGAACTCCAGTGCCACGCCGAGCAGCGCGGCGGCCACCACGCCGGCCAGCAGGGCGAGCCAGAACGGCATGTGCTCGCGGGCCTGCACGGCCGCGTAGCCGCCGGCCAGCAGCAGCGAGGCGTGGGCGAAGTTCACCACCTCGGTGGACTTGAAGATGATCACAAAGCCGAGGGCGATCAGCGCGTACACCGACCCCAGCGAGACTCCGATGATCAGCAGTTCGGAGAAGACGGTCATCAGGCCGCTCCTGTGTCGTTCGGGCCGGCGGAGGGGCCGCCGAATGAGGACGCGGGGTCGCCGTCCCCGTCGGAGCCCAGGTAGGCGCGGGCCACTTCGGGGTCGTTCTGGACGTCTTCCGGGGTGCCCTCGGCGATCTTCCGGCCGAAGTCCAGGACGGTCACGCTGTCCGCGAGCCGCATCACCACTCCCATGTCGTGTTCCACCAGCAGCACCGAGATGCCGAGGTTCTCCCGGACCGAGGAGATGACCGCGGCGGCGTGGCGCCGCTCCTCCGGCGTCATGCCGGCGATCGGCTCGTCCAGCAGCAGCACCTCCGGCTCCATGCACAGCGCCCGGCCCAGCTCGACGAGCTTCTGCAGGCCGTAGGGCAGCACTCCGGCCGGGAAGCCGAGGTGCTTCTCCAGCCCCAGGAAGGCGGCGATCTCCCGCATCCGCTCCCGGTGCCGGGCCTCCTCGCGGCGGGCCGCGGGCAGCCGCAGCCCGGCGCCGAGGAATCCGGTGCGGGTGAGCCGGTGCCGGCCGACCATCAGGGTGTCGGCCACGCTGCTGTGCTCGGAGAGCGCCAGATTCTGGAAGGTGCGGGCCACGCCCAGCGCGGCGATCCGCTCCGGTGCCATCCGGGTCAGCTCGTGCGTGCCGAGCCGGACGCTGCCCTCGGTGGCCCGGTAGACACCGGAGAGCACGTTGAAGCAGGTCGACTTGCCGGCCCCGTTGGGGCCGATGACGGCGTGGATGGAGCCGGGTTCGACGGTGAAGGAGACCTTGTCCAGGGCGGTCAGGCCGGCGAACCGCACGGTCAGCCCGCTCACCGTCAGCGGCGGCGGGCCGGAGCCGGCCGCCCGGGCGGTCTTCGCCCGGGCCTCCGGGGCGGCATCCGGGGTGCTGTGGGTACCGGTCATGCGGACCACCTGCGCAGGGTCGGCGGGGCGCCGTCGGCATGTGCCGCGAAGACCGCGGCCCCGGCCGCGGTGTCCTCGCTGCCGGCCTCGTGGCCGACGCCCAGATAGCGGCGGCGCACCTCGTCGCTGGCGGCCAGTTCGGAGGCGGTGCCGGACAGCGCCACCGCGCCGTTCTCCAGCACCACCGCGTGGGTGGCCACCTTCAGCGCCAGCGCGGCGTTCTGTTCCACCAGGAGCACCGAGGTGCCCTGGGAGTTGATCTCGCGGACGGTGTCCGCGATCCGGGCGGCCATCATCGGCGCCAGGCCGAGCGAGGGCTCGTCCAGCAGCAGCAGCCGGGGCGCGGCCATCAGCGCCCTGCCCATGGCCAGCATCTGCTGCTCGCCGCCGGACAGCAGCCCGGCCCGCTGCCGGGCGCGTTCGGCCAGCACCGGGAAGAGCTCCAGCACGCGTTCCCTGGCCCGGCGTTCGGCGGCCCGGCCGCCGGCGGCGCCGAGCGATCCGGCGCGCAGATTGTCCGCCACGGTCATCCGGGCGAAGACCTGCCTGCCCTCGGGCACCTGCACAATCCCGGCGGCCACGATGCGGGCGGGGGCCCGGCCGTCCAGCCGCCGCCCGCCGAATTCGACGGTGCCGGCCGTGATCGCGCCGCCGTGGAACCGCAGGGTCCCGGATATCGCGCGGAGCAGTGTCGACTTACCGGCTCCGTTGCCGCCGAGGACGGCGGTCACGGCGCCCTCGGGCACCTCCACGGTGACTCCGGACAGCGCGCGCACCGGGCCGTATCCGGCGCTCAGCCCTTGCACGCGCAGTGCGGCGGCTCCCATCGGCACCCCCTTCCATGAGCGTTCACGGGGCGCCCGCGTCGGCGCCCTCGACCTGCTGTGCGCCACACCCCAGCACCGCCGCCGCCCCCCGGTCCATGCCCGGCCGCCGAATCGCTGCGGATGACCAATGAGTAATGAGCGGCACTGTGCAGCGGCACAGCGGGCAGTGCCGCTGCACAGCCGGCCGCCCGCGCGGCGGGCGGACACCGCCGTCCCGGGCGGGCCGCAGGGCACAAGGTCACAAGGCCCTCCGCGGCCCGCCCGGGGGCCGCGCCGGGCGCGGCCGGGGCCGGCCGCGGGGCTCTGGACTGAGCGCCCGCTTTGTGCGCAGCGCACCACCGGGCCGCCCGCCGCCGGGGGTGTGGCCGCCGGGAGCGGTGTCAGTCGGGCGTAGCACAATGGGCGGCATGGAGCTGACGAAGAAGGGACACGCCTGCGTCCGGATCTCCGAGGGCGGGCGCACCCTGGTGATCGACCCCGGCGCGTTCGGCGAGCCGGACGCGGCGGCCGGGGCGGACGTGCTGCTGGTGACCCACGAGCACCCGGACCACTTCGACGAGGGCCGGCTGCGCGCCGCGCTGGAGGCCCGCCCGGGCACCGAGCTGTGGACGCTGCGCAGCGTGGCCGAGCGGATGGCCCCGGCCTTCCCCGGCCGGGTGCACACGGTGGGCCGGGGGGACACCTTCACCGCGGCCGGCTTCGAGGTGGAGGTGCACGGCGAGCTGCACGCCGTGATCCACCCGGATCTGCCCCGGATCACCAATGTCGGTTATGTGGTGCGGTCCCCGGGAAGCCCCGCCGGGCCGGTGTTCCACCCCGGGGACGCGCTGACCGTGCCCGGCCGCCCGGTGGACACCCTGCTGCTGCCGGTGCACGCGCCGTGGAACAAGTTCTCCGAGGTTGTGGAGTATGTGCGGGAGGTGGCCCCGCGGCGGGCGCTGGCCGTGCACGACGGCCTGCTCAGCGAGACGGGCCTGCTCATCTACGGGCGCAACTTCGGCCCCCAGGGCCCGGGCACCGGCGGCGCCGAGTACGCCCGGCTGGCGCCCGGCGAGTCCCTGGCCCTCTGACCGCCCGCCCCGTCCTCCCTCCCGTCACCCCGCCTGCCCCGCCACCACCGAGCCGCGAGCCGCCGGAGAGTCCCATGCGCATCGCCACCTGGAACGTCAACTCGATCACTGTGCGGCTGCCCAGGCTGCTGGCCTGGCTGGAGAGCAGCGGCACCGATGTGCTCTGCGTGCAGGAGCTGAAGTGCGGGCCGGAGACCTTTCCCGGCGCCGCGCTGCGCGATCTGGGGTATGAGTCCGCGGTCAACGCCGGCGGCCGGTGGAACGGCGTGGCCGTCTTCTCCCGGGTGGGCCTGAGCGAGGTGGTGCCGGGCCTGCCGGGCGGCCCCTCCTTCGAGGGCGCGGTCGAGCCGCGGGCGGTCAGCGCGGTGTGCGGCGGGGTCAAGGTGTGGTCCGTCTATGTGCCCAACGGCCGCGAGGTGGGTCATCCGCACTACGCCTACAAGCTGGAATGGCTCGCCGCCCTGCGGGACGCGGTGGCGGCGGACGCGGCCGGCGAGACCCCGTTCGCGGTGCTGGGCGACTTCAACATCGCCCCGGAGGACGCCGATGTGTACGACATCGCCGCCTTCGAGGGCGCCACGCACATCACCCCGGCCGAGCGCGCGGCACTGACGGAGCTGCAGCGCACGGGCCTGTCGGATCTGATGCCGCGCCCGCTGAAGTACGACCGCCCCTTCACCTACTGGGACTACCGCCGGCTCTGCTTCCCCAAGAACCGCGGCATGCGGATCGATCTGGTCTATGCCAACGCGGCGTTCCGGGGCGCGGTCAAGGACGCCTATGTGGACCGCGAGGAGCGCAAGGGCAAGGGTGCCTCGGACCATGCCCCGGTGGTGGTCGATCTGGACCGCTGAGTGCGCCGGGGGCGTGCCTGCCGGAAAAAGCACACAACTGTCCCCGGACAGCGACGCGCCTGTGTACCGCTCGACCCCGGGGAGTGCCACCCTGAGAGGTATGAAGCTCCCGTTTCTGGACATCTGGCGCCCGGACCGCCGGCGTGGCGGCCTCCTTCCCGCGCCCACGGACGCCTGGGCGGATCCGGAGGGGGTGGCGGAGCTGCTCGCCGAGTGCGAACTGCTGCGCGCCCGCTCGGGATCGGCCGGGGTGCTGCTGGACGACTCCCCCGGTTCCCTGGAGGAGCTGGACCAGCTGCTGCCCCGCTGGCGGGACGATCCGGAGGAGCTGCCCTGGCTGGGCAATGACGCCGGGCTGTATCTGGGGACGGTCCTGGTGCGCACCCTGCCGGGGGCGCACTGGGCGCGCGGCCCGGACGGCGGCCCGGTGGTGGAACTGGCCTCCGGCCGGGCGGTGGACGCGGTCGGCGCCGGGCACCAGTGGGCCGACGACGGCAGCCCCGAGCTGTCCCGGGTCTACGCCGAGGCCGCGGAGATCTGAACCGGCCGGGCCCGCTCAGTCCTTGCCGGCGCCCTTGACCGCGCCCGCGCCCTTGCCCGCCGGGGCGGCGGTCCTGGGACGGGCGGCGGTGGCCTGCCGGGTGACATCCCCGACCAGCTCCACCACATCGGGCCCGTAGGCCTGGGAGTTGACCACCCGCAGCAGCAGCACGAAATTGCCGCCGTTGCCGTGCCGGCGGGCCAGCCGGGTGTGGTGCTTCGCCAGATAGCGGGAGGCCGCCTGGTGGGTGACCGACCGCTGGCCGCAGATCAGGAAGACCGGCCGCGCCTCCTGCCCGGCGGTGAGCCGGGCCAGCAGCACATGCTCCACCGAGCCGTTCTCCAGCCGGTAGCGCTCGGTGCCGATCAGGAAGGCGCCCCGGTCCGGTCCGGGTGAGGTGTCGGTGTTGACGGAGATGCCCGGCAGCAGCGAGTGCAGATGGGCCGCCATCCGGCGGTTGGCCATCGGCCCGCCGATGCAGAACTCGGTGCGTTCGCCGAAGCCCTGGCGGGCGGCCTCACCCGATATCACCTGGGCGTGCGCGTGACAGTTCTTCACCACCGCGGCCAGCTCCAGCAGGGCGAAGACGTCGTTGCGGGCCACGGCGGCGTCCGCGCCGGAGTCCCGGCTCACCACCAGCAGGCATTCGGAGTTGTCCGGCAGGCCGTAGAAGCGCTGGTTGCGGCGGAGCGCGCGGTCGGTGGCCCAGGACCGCAGGAACCAGCCCAGCACTGCGGAGGCCGCGGCGGTCGCGGCGACGGCGATCACAAGAGTGGAGGCGTCTTCCATGGCGGGTGACCCTACCGGCGGCCCGCGTGCGGATACGAGTCCTGAACGGTCCTGGTTCGGTCACCGTTCCACCACGTTCCCCCACCCGCATGCGCTCCGCGCCCCCCTGTTCCGGCCGCCCCGGGGCGGCCGGTGCCGAGATGCGGCGCCTCGGCGGACGGCGATGGCGCACCCGGCGCCCGCGGCCGGCCCGCGCGCCCCGGCCACCCCACTCACACCAAGGGGAACCGGCCCCGCTCACGTGATCAACCTCACCGCGCCCGCGGCCTGCCGGCGCCGGCCCGGCCCGGCCGCACGCCGCCGGCCTGCACGGATGCGCCCGGCGCCGCATTACCGCCCGGAAGGCGGGGCAGTATAGAGCTCCACCGCCTCTCATGGCAGAAGGACAGGCAAAGCCGTCCCAACTGTCAACTCCCCGGCTATACGCTACGGGGAGGTGGCCGCCGCGCTTTCCCCGGCGGGGCCTGGCCAGCCCCCGCCGTCCTGCCGTAAAACGGTCGTACGGTCACATTCCACACCCGGCCGTCCCAGCCACACCCCCGCCACACCCAGCCATACCGTCATTGACCGCACCATGGATCAACCGGGCAGCGAGCCGTAGAGCGCCGAAAGGGGTTCGCCCAGTGACAGATCCGGACCGGACGGGCCGACAAGCGGTCCCGGACGGCACCGCGCGGGACGCACGCACGCCCGTGCGCACCCTGGAACGGGAGAACGAGCTTCTTGCGGTGCGCGCCGCGCTGGCGGAACTGACCGGACCGCCCGGCCAGGGCCCGGTCCCGAGCGGGCCGCGCCGCGGCGGCCTGCTCGCCTTCACCGGCCCCGCCGGCGTGGGCAAGACCACCATGCTCGCGCATGTCCGCTCGCTGGCCGACGAGCGCGGCTGCGTCACCCTCTCCGCCCGTGGCGGCGAGCGGGAGCAGCACATGGCCTTCCATGTGCTGCGCCAGCTCTTCCAGCCGCTGCTGGCCCGCTGCTCGCTCCAGGAGCGCAGGGCCCTGCTGGGCGACTGGTACGAGATCGTCGGCCCCACGCTCGGCCTGCTGCCCTCCGGCGCCGGCCCGGCGCCCGACCCGCAGGGTGTGCGGGACGGCCTGGACTGGGTGGTCACCCATCTCGCCAGCCGGCGCGGACCCCTGGTGCTGCTGGTCGACGACGCCCACTGGGCGGATGCCGAATCGCTGGGCTGGCTGTCCGGGTTCGCCTCCCGGACGGAGGATCTGACCCTGCTGATCGCGGTGGCCTACCGGCAGGACGAACTCCCGGAGCAGGCCGCCGCCCTGGGCGAGGTGCTGGAACGCACCCCGCAGCGCCCGATGGACCTGGCGCCGCTCACCCCGGTCGGCATCGCCCAGGTGATGCGGGAGGCGCTGACCGGCTCGCAGGCGGACGTCGAGCCGGACGACGAGTTCTGCCGCGAGGCATGGGTGGTCACCGCCGGACTGCCGTTCCGCGCCGTGGAGCTGGCGGCCAAGGTGCGCGACCGCAGGCTGGTGCCCCGGGAGGAGAACATCCCGGTGCTGCGGGACATGGCCGCCGCCCTCCAGGACAGCGGCCTGGCCGACCAGCTCCAGCGGATGAGCTCCCAGGCCGCCCGGCTGGCCTGGGCGGTGGCCGTGCTGGGCACCGAGGCGCCGGAGGAGCTGGCCGCCTCGCTGGCCGGGCTGGGCCCGGCCGATGTGCCCGGGGCCGTCGAGGAGCTGCGCACCGGACGCATCCTCAAGCACGCCGAGACCCTGGAGTTCCAGCACCCGCTGGTGGCCACCGCGGTCTACCGGGCCATTCCCGCCGGGATGCAGGTGGCCATGCACGGCGAGGCCGCCTGGGAGCTGGTGGCGGCCGGGCACGGCGCCACCTCCGCCGCCCGGCATCTGCTGGAGACCCAGCCGGAGGGCGACGAGTGGGTGGCCGGCCAGTTGCTGGAGGCGGCCCGGGAGTACGTCCGGGCGGGCGCGCCCGAATCGGCCCGCCGCTGCCTGGAGCGCGCCCTGCGCGAGGACCCGCCGCCGCCGCTGCGCGCCGTGGTGCTCTACGAGCTGGGCGCCCCGGCGCTGCTCCGCGACCCGGTGGTCACCGTCAATCATCTGCGGAACGCGCTGGCCGAGCCGGGCCTGGACCCGGATCTGCGGGTGCGGATCGTCATCCGGCTGGCCCGGGCCCTGTCGCACTGCGACATGCCGGCCGAGGCCGCCCGGCTGATGGCGGAGGAGGCCCGGGACGCCACGGATTCCCGGATCCGGCTGCGGCTGCACACCGAGCACTTCATGCAGGCGGTGTTCACCTCGGACGACGAGAAGGCCCCGGCCCGCTCCCGGTGGCTGGCCCAGCTGGCACACCGGCTGCCCGGCCGCGACCGCACCGAACGGTATCTGTTCGGGCTGCGTGCCTGGGACGCCATGGTCCGCGGCGAACCCGCGGAGGTGGCCGTGGACTTTGCCGAGCGGGCGCTCGGCAGCGGACTGCGGTGGACCGACCAGGACTGGGGTTTCGAGGTCCCGTCGCTGGTGGCCCTCACCTTCCTCTACTGCGACCGGGTCGACACCGCCGAGCAGATGTACTCGGACGGGATAGCGGAGTACGAGCGGCAGGGCTGGCGCGGCGTCCATCTGTCCCTGGGCTACACCCTGCTGGGATACATCCGGTTCCGCCGGGGGCGGCTGGCCGACGGCGAGGACTTCGTGCGCGCCGGTCTCCGGCTGGCCGACCGCACCGGGACCAGGACGCACGCCCACTGGTACGCGGTCGGCGCGCTGATCGAGATCCTCATCGCCCGCGGCCGGATCGCCACCGCGGGAGAGCTCGGCGTCCGTCACGGGTTCTGCGGGCCGTTCCCCTCGGCGGTCACCATCCCCGACGCGCGCACCGTGCACGGGGAGCTGCTGCTGGCCCAGGGCATGCACAAGGAAGCGGCCGAGGATCTGGCCGAGGTGGGCCGGCGGCTGGACACCCGTGGCATGCACAACACCGTCTGGTGTCCCTGGCTGCCCGCTCTGGCGCTGGCGACCAAGGCCACCGACGAGGTCCGCGCACGGGAGCTGGCCGAGGACGCCCTGCGCCGCGCCCAGCGGTTCGGAACCGCCACCGCCAAGGGAGAGGCGCTGCTCATGGCGGCACGGATGTCCGACGATCCGCGGGAGCGGGTCGATCTGCTGCGGAGTTCGGTGGCCGAATTCGAACGGTCCCCGGCGGAGCACGAATTCGCGGACGCACAGGTGGAGCTGGGCGCCGCGCTGCGCCGTTCCGGCCGGCCGCATCTGGCCGCCGACCACCTCTATCAGGGCGTTGAGCTGGCCACTCGGTGCGGAGCGGAGGCGGTGCTGGCCAAGGCGCGGGGCGAACTCCTCGGCGCGGGGCTGCGACCGCGGCGGCTGCGCGTTGTGCGGTAGACCGCCGTCCGCCGTCTCTCACGGTGCGGGCGCAGCACCATGCGCCCCGCGGCGCGCCAAGTTGTGGCCAAAGGTGTAACTCAGGGGCATCCCCAGGATTGTCCCGGGCCCTGGCCGGATAGTGCCTTTCTGTGCTGCTCAGAGTGGCCGCCCGTCTGTCCCGCGGTCGGCCCTCCGCCTCACCCTGAGGTGCCAGACGTGGAGGAGGCCAGGGCACATGAGCATCGTCACACCCACCCCGACCACCCGCCCCGCGGGCCCGGAGGAGACCGGGCCCGCGCCCGATCCGGGCGAACCCGGACCCGGCGGTCCGGCGGCGGCCCGGAGAGCGGTGGACACCGAACTCGCCGCCTTCGTCGACGAGAAGATCCATGCCGCGGCACCGCGGCTGCGGCCCCTGCTGGAGACCGTCCGCGGCTTTCTGTTCAGCGGGGGAAAGCGGCTGCGGCCCCTGCTCTGCCTCTCCGGCTGGCAGGCGGCCGGCGGACACGGCGCCTCCGCACCGGTGCTGCGGGCCGCCGCCTCGCTCGAACTGTTCCATGCCTTCGCCCTGGTCCACGACGACCTGATGGACGGCAGCGCCCTTCGCCGCGGCCGGCCCAGCCTGCACCGCACGCTGGCGCTCCGGCACCGCGATCACCTCGCCCCCGGCGGCGCGGCCGACCCCGACCGGTTCGGCACGGGCGCCGCCCTGCTCGCCGGTGATCTGCTGCTGTCCTGGTCCGACGAGCTGCTGCACCGCGCCGGGCTGCCCGCCGACCGGCTGCCCGGCGCGCTCGCCCTGGTCGACACCATGCGGAACGAGGTCATGCAGGGCCAGTACCTGGATCTGCTGGTCACCGGCTGCCCGTCGGCGGAGCCGGGCCGGGCACTGGAAGTCGCCCGGCTGAAAACGGCCAAGTACACCGTCGAACGGCCCCTGCACCTGGGCGCCCTGCTGGCCGGGGCCGGCCGCCCCGTCCTCGACGCCTGCACCGCCTACGCCCTGCCGGTCGGCGAGGCGTTCCAGCTCCGCGACGATCTGCTCGGGGTGTTCGGCGACCCCGCCAAGACCGGCAAGCCCGCCACCGACGACCTGCGCGACGGCAAGGCCACGGTGCTGCTCGCCCTGGCCTTCCGGCTCGCCACCCCCGCGCAGCGCGGCCGGCTCCGCCAGTTGGTGGGCCGCCCCGACCTCGGCGAGCGGGAGGCCGATACCATCCGCGGGATGCTCACCGACACCGGCGCCCGCGCCGAGGTGGAGCGCATGATCAGGGACCGCTACCGGGCGGCGCTGCAGGCCCTGCACGGTGCCGCGTTCCCGCCGGCCGTCGCGGAGGCCCTGCGGCGGATCGCCCGGGCCGCCACCACCCGTCCGGCGTGATCCGCGCGCAGCCCCGGGCCCGGCCGCCGTCCGCCCGGGCCGCCCCCGAGACGCCCATCACCGCCGCCGCCGCAGCCGCCGCCGCCCGGCGAAACGCACGCATCAGCGAGACGCGTCAGCGATCCAGCGAAGCCGCAGAAGGAGATCTCCGGTGAACACCACCCCCGTGCACCAGGCGCCGCATACCGACCGGACGGACCCCGGCCCGTCCACGACGCCCCGGGAGTTCCATCTGCCGGAGCTTCCCCGGCTGCTGCCCGTCGCCTATCATCCGCACGCCGCCAGGATCGAGATCCTCTCCAACGGCTGGGTGCGCGAACGGCTCGGCGCATGCTTCGCGGACGAGAACCGGTTGCTGCGCTTCCTGCGCCAGCGCAACGGGCTCTACGGCGCGCTGGTGGCCCCGGCCGCCGAGTTCGACCGGGCCCGGGCGATAGCCGACTTCTACCAGTACGTCACCGTCATCGACACCCTGACCGGTGACCGCACCGCGCTGGGCGCCAGCCAGCACGGGGCCCGGCGGGTGTTCACCGAGATCATGGCGGGCTTCGGTCCCGGCCCGGACACGGCAGGCCGCACCCCCTTCGCAACGGCGGCCACCGATCTGTGGCGGCGGATAAGCCGGGGACTCTCCCCGGCGCAGCAGGAGCGGCTGCGCGGCAGCCTGCTGGCCTTTCTGCGCGGGTGCGCCACCGAGGTGCCCTATCTGCACGAGGGACGAGTCCCGGATCTCGACACCTATATGACGGTCCGCACGGACAGCTTCGGCTGTGCGTTCCTGATCCTGCTCACCGAGTACGCCATGGCCGTGGACACCGGCGACTGCGCCGAGGCGCTGAAGGAGGCGCACCGGCACGCCATGCGCCAGCTGATCCTGGTCAACGATCTGATCTCCTGGCGCAAGGAGCATGCGCTGCGGGACACCATGAACGCGGTCAGGGTCCTGTGCGACCACCGACGGCTGCCGCTCCAGGAGGCGGTCGACCGGCTGTGCGGCATGGTCGGGCATCACGAGCGGGCCTATGTCGCCGCCCGTGACGCGGTGCTGGCCGGGCCGCTCGGCGACCGCGCCGATGTCCGGGCCTATCTCTCGGGGCTGGACCATCTGATCGGCGGCAGCCAGGAGTTCGAATATCTCACGCCCCGTTATTTCGGCGACGGCTATGTCTGGGACGGCGCCACCTCCGGCTGGCTCAGCCTCACCGCGCCGGTCACCCGCTTCCGGGACGTGCCCCACCATCCGGAGAGCACCTGAGGGATGTCCAGGACCGGACGCGCACTCACCAGCCCTCCAAGGAGCCCCCAGGTGCACCGAACAGAAGCCCCGGCGGCCGGCGGCCGGCGCCGCTCCCGCGCCCTGGCGCCGGGCGGCCTGCCCGTCCTGGGCCACGCCCTTCTCCTCAAGCGCGACCCGCTCGGCTTTCTCCGCTCGCTGCCCGCGCTCGGCGACGTGGTGGACATCCGGCTCGGCCCGCAGCGGGCGCATGTGGTCTGCCACCCCGAGCTGGTGCGCCGGATGCTGCTCAGTCCCCGGGTCTTCGACAAGGGCGGCCCGCTGTTCGACAAGGTGCGCCCGCTGGTGGGCGATGGCCTGTTCACCTCCGGCTGGCAGGAGCACCGCCGGCAGCGGCTGCTGGTGCAGCCCGCCTTCCACCCCTCCCGGATGCCGCGCTACGCCGAGGTGATGTCCGAGGAGATCGAGCGGTTCGCCGGCTCGCTGCGCGAGGGCCGTCCGGTGGACCTCGGCGACGCGCTCACCGCGCTGACCGCCCGGGTGACCATCCGCGCGGTGTTCGCCACCCGGATCACGGCCGCGCATGTGACCGAGGTCCAGCGCTGCCTGCCCGTTCTGCTGGACGGGATATACCGGCGGATGACCGCGCCGCTGGGCGTGGCGGAGAAGCTGCCCACCCCCGGCAACCGGCGCTTCGCGCAGGCCCGCAGGCGGCTGTCGCAGGTCATCGAGCAGACCGTCGGCAACGCCGCCCGGGACGCCTCGGGGACGGGCGGGGACGGCGCCGGCCTGCTGTCCCTGCTGCTCGATGCCCACCGCGGCGGAACCGGGGAGCCCGGGCCCGAGCCCGGGCCGGCCGGGCAGGGCTACCGGCCCACCCTCGGGGAACTGCACGACCAGGCCATGACGCTGCTGATCGCCGGGACCGAGACCACCGCCGGCGTGCTGTCCTGGGCGTTTCACGAACTCTCGGTCCAGCCCGGGGCCGCGGGCCGGCTGCGCGCCGAGCTGGACGAGGTTCTGGGCGGGGCCGCCGGCCGGCCGCCGGGCCTGCCCGACCTGCCCCGGCTCTCCTACACCCGGCGCTTCCTGACCGAGGTGCTGCGCCGCTACCCGCCCGCCTGGCTGCTCACCCGGACCACGACGGAGGCCGCGGAACTGGGCGGGGCGGCTCTGCCCGCGGGCGCCGTCATGCTGTTCAGTCCGTATCAGCTGGGGCGGAACCCGGCGCTGTTCGCCGAGCCGGACCGGTTCGATCCGGACCGCTGGCTGCCGGAGCGGGCCGGGGAGGTGCCGAGGGGGGCCATGATCCCGTTCGGCTCGGGCAACCGGAAGTGTCCCGGGGACGAGCTGGGCATGACCGAGGCGACCCTGACCCTGGCCGCGGTGGCCTCGCGATGGCGGCTGGAGCCGGCGCCGGGCACGGTGATCCGGCCGCTGCCCAAGGCCGCCCTGGTGACCGGCCCGCTCCCGATGATCCCGTACCGGCGCTGACCGCCGGGCAGTCCCGCGGACACCGAGCACCGAGCAGGCGAACACCGAACAGCCGGCCCCTTACGGGCCCCGGAAGGAACAGATGATCGTCCGGTCTGCTCCGCAGCGGACCGGACGATCACCCCGAAGTCACCGAGAGTGCACCGAAGGTGAAAAACCGGCAACCTGCCGAACCGGGCACCATACCAGCTTCCGGACGCCTTGCCGAGAGGCAACGATCTTCACATCTTCTGCACGATTATGCCCCTGGCCCATGCCAGACAGCTTCCGCATGCACCGCCGTCGACAACCTCGCTGGTCAGCGCCGTCCTTGGCTGACAGATCGACAAATCCCTGTGCATATAAGCCTGTTGAATGCAGGTTTGAGGTTCGGAAATTAGCGTGCCACAAGTCCTTTCCGGCGCGTACCAGTCACACGAGAGCGCTATGCTGCCTGCCAGGCTCAGCGTATCCCATTGATCACCGGGAGTGATCACCTCCGCCCCCCAGGTACACAACCCCGGTCAGTTTGCGGTGGGTTGCCGAGGGGACCGGCCACCGAGCGCCGGTGCCCGCCGGCGGTCCGCGCTGAAGCCGCCCAAACATGCCCGATTCACGCCTTTGGCGGTACTTTGAGGATGCTCATGGTGCGTGCTGGATCATCGCCCGGCGGCCAACGCGCCGTCCGGTTCGTGGGCCTGGTGAGTCCCCTCCTGCCGGCGGCCGGAACGGCGATCACCACACTGGCCGCCCCCTCCGACGCCCGCGCCTGGGTGCTGTGGACCGGAGTGACCGCGACCGTACTGGTCGCCGTCATGGCGGTCCTGCTCACCCGCCGCGACGGGCGGTACGCCCGGCAGCAGGCCGACGCCGGTGCCCGGCGTGCCGCGCTGGAAGCCGAGATCGCCGATCTGCGCGAGCAGGTGAGCGGCCAGAACGCCGCGGTCAACCGGCTGGCGCACGACCTCCTGCCCGAGGCGGTGCGCCGCATCCGCCGCGGCGAATTCGCCGAGACCGTGCTCACCGAGGCGACGGCCGAAGGGCTGCCGCCCCGCTTCCACCAGGTCTTCCAGACCCTGCTCAGTCACACTCTGGAGATCGTGCAGACGGCCGAGAGCCGGCGCGACGCCGGCCAGCGGACCTTCCTCGACCTCGCCTACCGGCTCCAGAGCCTCACCAACCAGCAGGCCACCGTGCTGCGCGAACTCCAGCGCGAGCACGGGGAACTGCCCGATGTGGTCCGCGGCCTGATGCGGGTCGACCACATGAACGCGCAGATGGGCCGCCTCGGCGACTCCATCAGCGTGCTGAACGGCGGTCAGCCGGGCCCGCAGCGCACCCGCCCGGTCCCGCTCTACGACGCCCTGCGCGGCGCCGCCTCCCGGATCAAGGGCTACAACCGTCTCTCGCTGCCGGACCCCTCCCCCTTCGCGGTCACCGGCCATGCGTCCGAGTCGGTGATGCACACCCTGGCCGAACTGCTGGACAACGCCACCACCTACTCCCCGCCCGGCACCCTGGTGCGGATCACCATGGAGCAGGTGGCCAACGGCATCGCCGTCGGGATTCACGACGGCGGCCTCGGTATGAACGAGGAGACCCGTGAGACGTGTGAGGACATCCTGCGACGGGCGCACGCCGGGATGGGCCTGGAGGACCTCGGGGAGACCCCGCAGCTCGGTCTCGCCGTGGTCGGCACCCTGGCCCACCGGCTCAATCTCCAGATCTCGCTGGGCGCCTCTCCCTACGGCGGCGTGAGCGCGGTGGTGCTGGTGCCCAAGGAGCTGATCACCGCCGCCCCCAGCGACTACGGCCGCGCTTCCTACCGTCCGGCCACCGAGGCGACGGCGCCCGCGGCCCCGGTGGCTGCCTCGCCCTCCGGCGGCCGGAGCCTCGCCGCGTCCGGCACGGCCACCGCCACGCTGCCCGCCGCGCGCGCCACCCTGGACGACGGCGCCGGCTCCTCACCGGTGGTGACCGAGCGGACCGCCAACGGGCTGCCGCAGCGGCGCCGGAAGAAGCCGGCCGCCGGCGGCACCTCCCCGTCCCCCGCCGCACCGGCCGCCCGGGCCGGAACCGGGGGCGGCGGTGCCCAGGACTACGACGCCGGGGAGCCCGGGGACTGGCTGGCCGCCTTCTCCCGGGGCCTGGAGTCCGACTCCAGCAGTCCGAAGAACGACGACGCGTCAAGCAAGGATGGCCGTGACGACGACTGAGCAGTTCGCACCGTGGAATCTGGACTGGCTTCTCCAGGACATCGCCAAGAGCGTTCCGCAGACCCGTCATGTGGTGGTCGTGACAGCGGACGGCCTGTGCAAGGCCAAGTGGAACACCGACCAGGAGACCGCCGAGCGGATCGCCGCCGGCTGCTCCGGAGTGCGCAGTCTCGCCGCCGCGCTCTCCGAGGAACTGCCCCCGCACGAGGACCGGCGGCTGCGGATGGCCGCCATCGAACTGCCGGCCGGCTTCATCTTCGTGATGGACGCCAGTGAGGGGTCGCATCTCGCCGTGCTGACCGACCGGGGGGTGGACACCGGACTGATCGCGCAGCGGATGCGGGATCTGGTGGTCCGGCTCGGCGAGCATCTCAAGAGCAGGCCACGCAGCGACGGGCAACTGCCATGAGCGACGCCCCCGACTGGCACGAGGACTCCCCCGAGCGGTTCTTCATGATCACCGGCGGCCGGGCCGGTCATGTGGAGCACGCCGCCCTGGGCCTGGTCACGCTGATCCTCTCCAAGGCGGCCCCCAAGCCGGGGATGTCGCTGGAGCAGGCGAGCGTGCTGCGGCTGTGCCGCTCCCCGCTGTCGGTGGCCGAGATCACCGCGCATCTGAAGCTCCCGTTCAGCGTGGTGACGGTGCTGCTGATGGATCTGCTGTCGGAGGGCAATGTGGAAGCCCGCTCGCCCGCCCCGATCCCCAAGTCCGCCATGCCCGATCGCGACATCCTCCGGAGGGTCATCGGTGCACTCCAAAGTCTCTGACCCGGTCGGCGGCGGCCAGTTGGCCGGCACCGCCGATGACCCGATCGGCGAGGACGCACTGCCGGACACCGCCCGGCTGGGCGTCAAGCTGGTGGTCGCGGGCGCCTTCGGCGTCGGCAAGACCACCATGGTCCGCTCGGTCAGCGAGATCCGGCCGCTGGTCACCGAGGAGACCATGACCCAGGCCAGCCTCGGAGTGGACAGCACCGCGGGGGTGGAGACCAAGACCACCACCACGGTGGCCATGGACTTCGGCCGGATCACGGTGGACGAGGAGATGATCCTCTACCTCTTCGGCACCCCCGGCCAGGAACGCTTCTGGTTCCTGTGGAACGGCCTGTTCGAGGGTGCGCTGGGCGCCGTGGTGCTGGTGGACACCCGGCGGCTGGAGGAAAGCTTCGGCATATTGGAGAAGCTGGAGGAGAGCGGCACGCCCTTCATCGTCGCCATCAACACCTTCCCGGATTCGGTGTCCTACTCCACCGACGAGGTGCGGCAGGCCCTCGACCTGCCGCCCGGCGTGCCCATCGTGGAGTGCGACGCCCGTCGCCGGGACTCCAGCCGGGACGCCCTGCTCACCCTCATGCACCACCTGCAGAAACTTGCCGACGCCTCGGAGCTCCCGTGACCGATCCTCACTCCACCCTCGCGGACGGGGCCTTCCCCGAGCCGCCGCCGGGCTGCCCGGCACACGCCGCGCACGACGGCCGCCGTCCGCTGTTCGGCCCCCAGTACGAGAACGACCCGATGAGCTGGTACTCCGAGCTGCGGGCCCGGCACGGCGCGGTGGCCCCGGTGCTGCTGCCCGGTGAGCTGCCGGCCTGGCTGGTCCTGGGCTACCGGGAGAACGTGGAAGTGGCGCGCAACCACTACCTGTTCTCCCGGGACTCCCGGAACTGGCGGGAGATCCAGGACGGCCGGATCACCCCGGACCACCCGATGGCGCCGATCACCGCCTGGCAGCCGCTGTGCAACCTGGTGGACGGCAAGGAGCACAAGCGGCTGCGGGGCAGCCTGGCGGACAGCCTGTCGCGCTTCCACCACCGCGGGCTGCGCCGCTACATCACGCAGTCGGCGCACGCGCTGATCGACGAGTTCTGCGAGCACGGCCGGGCCGAGCTGGTGGGCCTCTTCAGCGAGCATCTGCCGATGCTGGTGCTGGCGAAGATGATGGACCTGCCGGAGGACCAGGCGCCGCGGCTGGGTGTGGCGGTCTGGGATCTGCTCAAGGGCTCCCCGACCGCCCCGGCCAGCAATGACTTCGTCACCGAGCTGCTCAGCGAGGTGATCGCCCGCAAGTCCCGGGAGCCGGGACACGACCTGGCCAGCGTGATGTTCCGGCACGAGGCCGGGCTGGACGCCGACTCGGTGCGGGAGCATCTGCGGCTGGTGCTGGTCAGCGCCGCCAGCACCTCGTGCCTGCTCTCCGACGCGGTCCGGGTGCTGCTCTCCGACGAGCGGTTCCGGGCCAATCTGCGGGGCGGTCACATGCGGCTGCCGGACGCCATCGAGCAGGTGCTGTGGGACTACCCGCCGTTCGTCACGGTGGTGGGCCGGTGGGCGACCACCGACACCATGCTGGCGGACCAGCAGATCCGCAAGGGCGACATGCTCATCCTCGGCCTGGCCGCGGCGAACACCGACCCCGCGGTCCGTCCGGATCTGCGGGCGCTGGTGATCGGGAACCGCTCGCATCTGTCCTTCGGGGCCGGCGACCACATCTGTCCGGGCTCGCACATCGCGCGCGCCATCGCCTCGGTCGGCATCGGTACGCTGCTGACCCGGCTGCCGGACCTGGAGCTCGCGGCCTCCGACGGCGAACTGGAGTGGCAGACCTCGCTGCTGCTGCGGACGCTGACCAGGCTGCCGGTGCAGTTCACGCCGCGGCCCCGGGTGGGCCGGGCCTGGGAGGCGGACACCCGGCAGGTGCCGGCCGCCGCCGAGCCGGCGGCCCTCTGACCCGGCGCCTGTCCCCGGGCGGGCCCCGGACGGCCGGCGATCGCCGGCCGTCCGGGGCCCGCGGCGCCATGCGTGCGTGCGGTGCCGGGCGGTGAGTGCGGTGGGGTGCGGGGGCGCGGTCAGCCGTCGAGCTGCCGCCACCACCAGGCGACCTGCTCCAGGCCGGGCGGCGGTTCCAGGGTGTCGTCGGCCGGGGTGTCGCGCCAGGTGATGCCGAGCCGGGCGCCCGCCACCGGCAGCGGATGGCGGCCGGCCGGGCTGGCGAAGCGGGGGGCGGCGTCCATCCAGTGCAGGCAGCCCACGAGGTAGTGGTCCGTCACCCGCAGATAGCGGCGCAGGTCCGGTCCGGCGTCCCGGGCGATCCGGTCGCGCAGCCGCAGATAGAGGGTCATGACCCGGTCCCGCAGCGCCACCGCGGCGGGCACCGCCTCCTCGGGGGAGCATCCCGCGTCCCGCGCCAGAATGGTGAGCAGGCTGGGGTAGGTGCGTTCGGTGCCCTGGTCCTTGCCCCAGGAGCACAGGTCGTTGTCGCAGCCGAAGACAAAGGCGGCGGCGTCGGTCACCGCCTGTACGGGCGGGGAGTACAGCTCCTCGGCGGGCACCGCGATGCCGGGGGCCAGTTCGCCCCAGGCGAGGGAGAACCGGGTGCCGATGGCGGAGGGGCGCATCGCGGCGTAGTCGCCGATGGCGGGCAGCACTCCGCGCTCCTGTGCGGAGACCAGCCAGGCCGTTCCCCACAGCCAGTCCCGCAGCCCGTGGGCCACCCGGTGGAGCTGGACCGGGGTGAGGACCGCCCGGGTGCGGTGCACCAGGTCCTGGAGGGCCGGGGCAAAGGGGTGGTCCGGGCCGAGCATCCCGGAGCCGGGCAGCTCCAGCGCGCGGCAGACCCGGGCGGCGATGTCGATGACGGCCGCGCCGGTGGTGGTGGCGGCCGGCCCGTCGTCGACCGCGTCGTCGAGGGCGCAGGCCCAGTGGTTCCAGATGGTGAAGAGAAAGGCCTTCTCCGCGTCTCCCTCGGGGATCACCCGGCAGCTCACATCGGTGCAGCGGGTCGCCAGGTTCCAGGCGAGCGCGGTTTCGTCCCGGACGATGCCGGAGTTGATCACCCATTCCCGGGCGCGGCGCTCGATCCCGGGGGCGTCGGGGTGGACGGGCGGGTCGGCGGGCTCGATGGGGCACCAGAACGGCGGCGGGGTCCATCCCGGCGCCACCGCCGCGGAGCCTGCCGGTGCGGTGCGGGTTTCCGGTGCTGTGGGTGTGGTGGGCGCGGTGCGCATGCTGGGTCTCCAAGTCCGCGGCGGCGTCCCGCCGCAGGCGGTCAGCGGGGCGGCAGGCGGAACAGCAGCAGCCGGGTCTCCACCTCGCGGTCGCGCCAGAGGCGGAAGAAGATCCCGTGCTTCCGGGCCGATTCGGCGAGCCGGGCGGTGGTGAAACCGGTCCGTTCGGTGGTCTCGCCGGCGTCGCCCGACTGCATCGCCCGCTCCAGTTCGGTGGCCGACCAGGCCATGCTCTGTACCCAGAACTCCGTGACACCGGCGGTCACATCGTCGTTGTCGGCGAGTTCCAGGCCGGCGGCGCGGGCCGCGGAGAGGTACTCGTCGAAGGTGCCCAGCCGTGTCGTGTAGTAGTCGTTGAGGTATTCCGCCGCCCGGTCCCCGGTGAGGAAGTGGTCTTCGATGCCGAACCAGCCGCCGGGCCGCAGCGCCCGGGCGACCACCTCGAAGAGCCGGTACCGCTCCATATGGTTGGTGCTCTCGAAGGCGACCGCGGCGTCGTAGGCGCGCTCCGTGCTCAGGTCGTGGACATCCATCAGGACCGGGGAGATCCGGTCGGCCACCCCGGCGGCCCGGGAGAACTCCCACAGGTGGGGTATGTGCGCCGCGGTGTTGGTGAGTGCGGTGACCCGCGCGCCGTGCTCCTGTGCCCAGTAGAGGGAGCCGCCGCCGAGTCCGCAGCCGATGTCCAGCAGGGAGCCGGGCGGTGCGGCGAACACCCCCCAGCGCCGTGCGGCGCGTTCCAGCATGGCCTCCTGGGCCCGGCAGATGCGTTCCCGGATGGCCTCCGGGCCGATCTGTGAGGTGGGCAGGGGGCCGTCGAACAGACCGAGGTGGTAGTGCGGGGCGCCTCTTCCCCCATTGCCGTACTTGCGGATGATCTCTTCGGTTTTCGCCGAGTAGTAGGCGGGCACCGGGCCCGGCCCGGCGGCCGGGGCAGCGACCGCCGTTGCCGAGGACGGGGATTGGGTGCCGTCCATCAACATTCCTCCCGCATAGACCATGGGTACATGTCGTGACCACGCCATCACTACCCAGCACTCATCAAGAGAAATCACCAAACAGTCACAAGCAAAAGTCTTTCTGTCGCAAAACGCCCTTACATCGCAACATCCCCGGCCACGCCCCACCGCCACGCTTCTCACCCCATCCTCCCCGAGCCCACCCTCCCCAGCGCAACCGGGCAGCACCGAGCCGACCTGGGGAAACGCTCAAGAGGGGAAAGAAATCCGAAATCTTCAAGCCATGAACATGGCGTTAATCGACAGATTTCGGCGAATGTGAGTTCACTCACGGGGGAACAGATCACTCCGTCACACCGCACCGGAACACCCGGAGAGAAGGGACCACAGATGGCCGAGACGGCAGAGAGAACGGTGCCGGGCCCCGGCCGGCAGTCCGGCCGCGCGCCCCTGGCGCCGGGAGCCTGGCCACTGATCGGGCACATGCCCGCCATGATCCGCCGCCCGCTCGACTTCATCACCTCGCTGCCGGCCCATGGTGATGTCCTGAAGATCCGGTTCGGCCCCATGTCCGTCTATGCGGTGAACCATCCGGAACTGCTCCAGCTCGCCCTGGTGGAGAAGCAGCACGAGTTCGAGCGGGGACGCTTCTTCAAGAAGATGTCGCTCGTCATGGGCGAGGGCATCCTGAGCACCTCCGGCCAGACCCACCGGCGGCTGCGGCGCAAGCTCCAGCCCGCGTTCCACCACTCCCGGATACCCGGCTACAGCGTGGCGATACGGCAGGTGGCCAAGGAGCTGATGGCGGACTGGCGGCCCGGCCGGGTGATCGCCCTCGACAAGGAGATGGACCGGTATTCGCTGGACAGCGTCACCGGATGCCTGTTCGCCGGCAGTCTGCCCTCCTCCATCGCCGCCGAGTTCCGGCGCACCCTGCCCATCGTCTCCCGCGGCTTCATCGTCCGGGCCGCCACGCCCGATCAGTGGGGCCGGGTGCCGACGCCCGGCAACCGCCGCTTCGACCGGGCGCTGCGCGATCTCAGGGCCGCCGCCAGCCAGGCGGTGGCCGCCTACCGGGCCGACGCCGCCGAGGACGACAACAGCCTGCTGGCCATGATGGCGCAGTCCGGGGGCGAGGACGGCGAGACGCTGACCGACCGCCAGGTGCGGGACAACGTCATCAACTTCGGGATCGCCGGCATGGAGACCACCGGCGCCACCCTGGCCTGGCTGTTCTACGAGCTCAGCCGCCATCCGGAGGTGGAGGCCCGGGTGCTGGCCGAGATCGACGAGGTGCTCGGCGACCGCGATCCGGACCACGAGGACCTGGCGAAACTGGCGTACACCGGCCGCGTCGTCAAGGAGACCCTGCGGGTGCACGCCCCCTGGATCCTGATGCGGCGGGCCAGGAACGACATCCGGCTGGGCGGGGTCACCGTCCCCGAGGGGGCGGAGATCCTCTACAGCCCGCACATGGTGCACCACGACGCCCGCTGGTATCCGGACCCGTACCGGTTCGACCCGGACCGCTGGCTCGCCGAGCCGCCCCCGCAGGTGCCCCGGGCCGCCTGGATGGCCTTCAGCGTCGGTGCGCACAAGTGCATCGGGGATGCCTTCGCGATCACCGAGATGACCATCGCGGTGGCCATGATCTGCCGGCGGTGGCGGCTGCGCCCGCTGCCGGGGGTGGAGATCAGGCCGGTGGTCCGGGCCGGCATCCACCCCAACAGGATGCCGGTGACGGCGGAGCCGCGCGGCACGGCCTGATCCCGCCCCCGTCCGGGGCGGCCGGGCGGGGTGAACACCCCCGGAGAGTTCACATATTCACCCACGGGTGCGGTCTGTTTCGCCATATTGTGGGCAACAGACTGTCAAGGCGGACAACTCATGAACGGGCCGGACCAGTTGAACGTTCCGGCCCTTGTCCGCCGTGCCCGTGACGGGGCCGGCGTGGCCCCCTCCGGCATCCCCTTCCCTGCCCCTAGGAGCACCACCATGGAACTGATCACCCGCGCCGACTGGGGCGCCAAACCCTGGCAGGGCACACCGCGCTCGGTGTCCCTTTCGGAGCGGACGACGGTGATGATGCACTACCACGGCGACCCGCCCCCCTACTCCACGGGCGTCCGGGTGCCCCGCGAGGTGGAGGCGATCCATCTCGCCAACGGCTGGTCCGGGGTCGGCTACCACTTCCTGGTCGACCAGGACGGCGCCGTCTACGAGGGCCGCGGCTGGGGCCTGGTCGGCGCCCACTGCCCCGGCTACAACCGCACCGGCTTCGGCGTCTATGTCGCCATCGGCGGCAGCCAGAAGCCCAGCGACGCCGCGCTGCGCGCGGCCCGCGACGTCTACGACGAGGCATGCCGCCGCACCGGCAGAACGCTGGCGAAGAAGGGCCACCGGGACGGTATCTCGACCCAGTGCCCGGGCGACCCGCTGTACGACTGGGTGCGGGACGGCATGCCCCGGCCCGGCGGCGGCTCCTCGCCCGGCAGACCCTCGGTCTCGCTGGCCAAGCTGGTCGCGGCGGCGCGCAACGACCCGCCCAGGTCCGGTACCCCGGTCTCGTACTCCGGGGTCAAGACGGTGGAGGCCGCCCTGGTGAAGGAGGGCCTGCTGGCCTCGCGCTACGCGGACGGGCACTTCGGCACGGCGACCGTGTCGGCCTATGCCGCCTGGCAGCGCCGTCTGGGCTTCAGCGGCTCGGACGCGGACGGCATCCCCGGCCGCACCTCGCTGACCAGGCTCGGCGACAAGTACAGGTTCGACGTCACCGGCTGACCCCGCCGGCGCGACGCAACGGGCCGGCCGCGCCGCGGCGCGGCCGGCCGCGGCTATTCCGCCCAGACCTCCGGCCCCGGCCCGCGCCACTCCACCACCGCGGGATCGGTGATGTCGATGCTCTCCGGATCGGCCCCCGCGCGGCGCAGGAACTCCACCAGTTCCCCGGTCGACCGGGCGATGCCGAGGATCTCCCGGTCCACCCGTACCCGGCGGCCCCCGCCCGGGGTGGGCGGGTAGACAACGATCCTGGGCACGGTCACACCGCCATCGTGCGCTCTTGTGCGCCGGCGCGCCAGATGTGCGGCGCGCGCCGCCCTCCGCCCGGGCGCCCGCCCCCGTCAGCGCGCCAGCGCGGCCAGCAGCGGCGGCAGCGACTCGCCGATCGGGGTGCGGATCACCTCGTCGGCCAGCTCGTCATAGGGCGTGGGCTGGGCGTTGACGATGATCAGCCGGGCGCCCTGCCCGGCGGCCAGCCCGGCCAGCGAGGCGGCCGGCTGGACCTGGAGGCTGGTGCCCACCGCGAGAAAGATCTCGCAGGCCCGCGCGATGGCCACGGCATCGGCCAGCACCCCGGGGTCGAGCCGCTGCCCGAACATCACCGTGGCCGACTTCAGCACCGCACCGCAGGACCGGCAGTCCGGGTCCTCCTCGCCCGCCGCCACCCGCTCCAGCGCCTCGCTCATCGGACCGCGTACGCCGCAGCCGGTGCACTCCACGGTGTGCGCGTTGCCGTGCAGCTCCAGCACCTTGCGCTCCGGCATGCCGGCCTTCTGGTGCAGCCCGTCCACATTCTGGGTGAGCACCCGCACCGGGGTCCCGGAGCGCTCCAGCCCGGCCACGGCGCGGTGCGCGGCATTGGGCTCGGCGCGCAGCGCGGGACTGTCCAGCCGGACCCGCCAGGCCCGGCGGCGGACCTCCGGATCGCTCATATAGGCCTCGTGGCTGACCAGCTTCCCGGCGCCGGGATCACGGCGCCACAGGCCGTTCGGACCGCGGTAGTCGGGGATGCCGGAGTCGGTGGAGATCCCCGCCCCGCTGAGAATCGCCACCATGGGCCGACGCCGCCCCTCGTCAGCGTTCATAGGAAAAGCTTACGATCACCGGCATGTTTACCACCCGGCCGACCCTTCAGGGCACCTTCGGAATGGTCTCCTCCACCCACTGGCTGGCCTCCCAGTCCGCCATGGCGGTGCTGGAGGACGGCGGCAACGCCTTCGACGCGGCGGTCGCGGCCGGCTTTGTGCTGCACGTGGTGGAGCCGCACCTCAACGGCCCGGCCGGGGACGTGCCGGTCATCCTGGCCCCGGCGGGCGGCCGGGTCCGGGTGCTGTGCGGCCAGGGCCCGGCGCCGGCCGGGGCCACCATCGCGCACTACCGCTCGCTGGGTCTGGACCTGGTGCCCGGCACCGGCCCGCTGGCCGCGGTGATCCCCGGTGCCTTCGACGCCTGGATGGTGCTGCTGCGCGACCACGGCACCCGGACCCCGGCCGAGGTGCTGAAATACGCCATCGGCTACGCCGAGCACGGCCACCCCGCGGTGGAGCGCATCACCGGCACCATCGAGGCCGTCCGCGAACTGTTCGAGACCGAGTGGACCGCCTCGGCCGCGGTCTGGCTGCCCGGCGGCGCCGCCCCGGCCCCCGGCTCGCTGCTGCGCAACCCGGATCTGGCCGCCACCTGGCGCCGGCTGCTCGCCGAGGCAGAAGCCGCCGGCCCGGACCGCGAGGCGCAGATCGAGGCCGCCCGGCGGACCTGGCGGGAGGGCTTCATCGGCGAGGCGATCGCCGCGCACGCCGCCCGGCCGGCCATGGACTCCAGCGGCGAGCGCCACGCCGGGGTGCTGACCGGCGACGACCTGGCCGGCTGGTCGGCCGGCTACGAGGAGCCGGTGACCTACGACTGGCGCGGCTGGACGGTCTGCAAGGCCGGCCCGTGGAGCCAGGGCCCGGTGCTGCTCCAGCAGCTCGCCCTGCTGGACGGCGGGCTGCCGGGCGCGCTGAGCGGGGTGATCAGCCCCGAGGGCCTCGGCTCGCCGGAGTATCTGCACGCCCTGATCGAGGCGAGCAAGCTGGCCATGGCCGACCGCGAGGCCTGGTACGGCGACGCCGCCGAGGTGCCGCTGGCCGCCCTGCTGTCGCCGGAGTACAACGCCGCCCGGCGGGCGCTGATCGGCGACCGGGCCGACCCCGCCCTGCGCCCGGGATCACCGGACGGCCGGACCCCGGTGCTGGCCACGCACGCCGGGCGGACGACGCCGGCGGGCGACCCCGGCTACGACGCCATGGGCATCGGCTCGACCGCCGCGGGGGCGCCCCCGGGCACCGGCGAGCCGACCGTGGCCCCCACCGGCGAGATGCGCGGCGACACCTGCCATGTCGATGTGGTGGACCGCTGGGGCAACATGGTCAGCGCCACCCCCAGCGGCGGCTGGGTGCACTCCAGCCCGGTCGTGCCCGGTCTGGGCTTTCCGCTGGGCACCCGGCTGCAGATGACCTGGCTGGAGCCCGGCCTGCCGTCCTCGCTGACTCCCGGCCGCCGGCCACGCACCACGCTGACCCCCTCGCTGGCGCTGCGCGACGGCGAGCCGGTGCTGGCCTTCGGCACCCCGGGCGGCGACCAGCAGGACCAGTGGCAGACGCATTTCTTCCTGGACGTGGCGCTGCGCGGGCGGCCGGTGCGCGGCGGGCCGGACCTCCAGGGCGCCATCGACGCGCCCGGCTGGCACCAGGACAGCTTCCCCAGTTCGTTCTTCCCGCGCGCAACGCGGCCGGGCAGTGTGACCGTGGAGTCGCGGGCCGGCGAGCGGGTGATCGAGGAGCTCCGGCGGCGCGGACACCGGGTGACGGTGGCCGCGCCCTGGACCGAGGGACGGCTGTGCGCGGTGGCCCGCGACCCGGAGACGGGGGTGCTCTCGGCCGCCGCCAACCCGCGCGGCATGCAGGGCTACGCGGTCGGCCGCTGACGTCCCGTCCGGCCGGCGGGACGGCAGCCGGGGCGGGAAACCGGGAAGAGGCCGAAAAGCCGCTGTAGCAAAGCGGAAACGCTTCCCGTAACACATCTTCGGTTGAGTATCGTCATGGCCGAGATGTCGAAGCCGGAGGAACCCGAGGCGGCGTTCCACGCCGAACTGCGCCTGATCGTCCGGGCCCTCGATCCGGCGAGCGGATGGTATGCGGCCTTCGCCGCCCGCGCGCCGGAGGAGCTGGCGGCCTGGCTGTCCGGCCGCGTTCTGCCGCCCTGGGACGTGGTGACGGATCTGCTGCACGACTTCTCGGCCCGGCACGGCACCGGGGCAGCCGAGCCGCGGGCCCGCTCGCTGCGCCACTGGTACGACGCCGCGCTGCGCGACGAGGACCGGCGGCCGGACGCCAGGGAGCTGCTGCTGCGGCAGCGCGCCCGGGCGGAGCGGGAGCGGCGCGAGGCGGTCCGCCAGGAGCAGCAGCTCGCCGAGGCCGCCCGGCAGGCCGGGACGGACGGCCGCCACCGGGAGGCCGAGCGGTTCGCGGCGCTGCGGCTGTGGGCCCGGGACGACGAGCACCGGGCCCGGGCCCGGCTGGCCGAACTGGAGCAGCGCATCGCCGCCCTGCCCGCACCGAGGCTGCGCGCCGTCCCCGGCACCGGAAACCCGGCAGCCTCCGGGAGCGCCGGGAGCGCCGGGAGCGCCGGAGGCGGCACACGGGCCCGGAGCGCGAAGAAGGCCAGGCCGCGCGGGGCGCGGTTCGCCGGCGCCGCCGAGGAGGCCCCGGCACCGCCGGCGCCGCGGCCCGTCCCGGCGCCGGCGGCCCCGGACCGTCCGGGCGGTGCCCGGCCCACCGGCTCCCGGTTCGCCGGCGCGGCACCGGAGAGTCCCCTCCGCCCGCGGCCCGAGCCGCCCGGCGAGGAGGACCGGCGCCTGGCGGCCGAGCTGACCGCCCGGCTGGTCCGGCTGCGCCGGGAGGGCAGCGGCGGACAGTTCTACGCCGCCCTGTGCGAGGTGCTCGGCGGCCCCGGCCGCCGCCTGCCGCTGGTGCTGGACGGCATGGCCGGGGCGGGCCTGGAGCCGGAGATCGACACCCTGCTGTGGGAGGCCGCGGCGCTGCCTGTGGACCGGCTGGCCGCCGTGGCCGAGTCGCTGGCCGCGGCGGGCCGGGCGCGGGAGTGCGGCCGGCTGCTGCGGCAGAGCGCGGCCCGGCCCGCCGGGGAGGCGGGCACCATCGCCGCGGAGCTGACGAACGCCGGGCTGGCCGCGGAGGCGGTCACCCTGCTCACCGCCGTGGTGCGGTCCAAGACCGCGCAGGAGGCGGTCGGCGCGGCGCTGGACGCCCCCTCGGTCGTCACCCCGCTGCTGCTGGACGCGGCCCGGCAGGTCTCCCCCCTGCACCATCACGCCCTCACCACCGAACTCCGCCGCGCCGGCGTCGCCTGACCCCGCCGCCGGCCGCCGGTGGCCGGCGCGGCGCGGGGCCGGAATCCTGGGCGCGTTCGGCATTCCATGCCGCATCGTGAGCCGCGGCGTGTTTCGATGGTCACATGATCGACGAAGAGCTGGCAGCCAGAGCCGAGGACGCGGTACGGCGCGCCGCCGCCGTGGAGATCATGCCGCGCTGGCGGCAGCTCGCCGAGGACGAGGTGTCGAGCAAATCCGGCCCGCACGACGTGGTCACCGTCGCCGACCGGCAGGCCGAGCGGCTGCTCACCGACGCGCTCACCGCGCTGCTGCCCGGCTCCCTGGTGGTCGGCGAGGAGGGGGTGTACGAGGACCCGGCCAGCTATGACGCGCTGCGCGGCGGCGCCCCGGTGTGGATCATCGATCCGGTGGACGGCACCCGGCAGTTCGTGCGCGGCGGGCCGGGGTTCTGCACCCTGCTCACCCTCGCCCAGCACGGCCGGCTCCTGGCCTCCTGGACCTACCTCCCGGCCCAGGACCTGATGGCCACCGCCCGCCGTGGTGCCGGGGCCTGGCTCAACGGCGAGCGTCTGCGGGCCGGTTCGCCCGCGCCCGGCGCATCCCTGGACATCGCCCTGACCCATCCGGACTTCGCCACCGAGGAGCACCAGAAGATCATGGCGGCGCTGTACACGCCGGGCTTCGAACCGCGGCCCAGCGGCAGCGTGGGGGTGGAGTATCTGCGGGTCGCCCGCGGCCATCTGGACGCCCTGGTCTACACCTGGGAGAAGGCGTGGGACCATGCCGCGGGCCTGCTGCTGGTGGCCGAGGCGGGCGGGGTGGCGCTGGCCGCGGACGGCTCGCCGTACCGGATCACCGGCGGCAACGCCCTGCCGTTCACCGCGGCGCGTGACGAGCACACGGCGCGGCGTATCCTCACAGTCCTGGCCGCGGCCCGGCCGGATTCCGCCTGACCGGCGGGGCCCGCCGCCCGCGCACCGCTACCGAAGCCTCACCGGCGAGGGGAGAGCCTGACCGTGCCGTCGATCCGTGATGTGGTGGTGGTCGGAGCCGGACCGAACGGGCTGACCGCCGCGGTGGAACTGGCCCGGCGCGGCTTCTCGGTGGAGGTGTTCGAGGCCCGGGAGACGGTGGGCGGCGGCGCCCGCACCGAGGAGCTGACGCTGCCCGGGTTCCGCCATGACCCCTGCTCGGCCGCGCATCCGATGGGCATCGGCTCGCCCGCCTTCGCGGCCATGCCGCTGCGGGCCCACGGCCTGGAGTGGGTGCACCCGGAGATCCCGATGGCGCAGCCGATGGCGGACGGCGGCCCGCCGGTGGTGCTGTCCCGGTCGGTCGGGGTGACCGCGGCCTCGCTGGGGGCCCGGGACGCCGGCGCCTACCGGCGGCTGATGGAGCCGTTCACCGGCCGGTGGGACACCCTGGCGGCGGATTTCCTCTCGGTGCCCTGGCGGAGCCTGCCGCCGCGCGGCCCGGTGACGCTGGCCCGGTTCGGGCTGGCGGGAGTGCAGCCGGTCTCCTGGCTGATCCGCCGCTTCCGCGACACCCGGGCCCGGGCCCTGCTGGCCGGGCTGGCCGCGCATGTGATGGCCCCGCTGTCCACCCCGGCGAGCAGCGGTATCGCGCTGACCTTCGCGCTGGCCGCGCACGACAAGGGCTGGCCCGTCGCACGCGGCGGCTCGCAGGCCGTCTCGGACGCGCTGGCCGGACTGCTGGCGGAGTGCGGCGGCACGGTGCACACCGGTTTCGAGGTGAAGCGGCTGGACGATCTGCCGCCGGCCCGCGCCTATGTCTTCGACACCTCGCCCACCGCGCTGGCCCGGATCGCCGGGCTGGGCCGGGCCTTCCGCAACTTCCGCTACGGCGCCGCCTCGTTCAAGATCGACTATGCGCTGAGCGGACCGGTGCCGTGGCGGGACCCCGATCTGCGGCGGGCCGGCACGGTGCATGTGGGGGCCTCCGCGGAGGAGATCGGGACGGCGCTGCACGACGCCTCGATCGCGGGCCGGGCCCCGGACCGGCCCTTTCTGATCACCTGTCAGCCGACGGTGTTCGATCCCGGCCGGGCTCCCGAGGGCAAGCATGTGTTCTGGGCCTACGGGCATGTGCCCAACGGCTGGGACGGCGATCTGACCGGGGCCATCGAGCGGCAGATCGAACGCTTCGCGCCCGGCTTCCGGGATCTGGTGCTGGCCCGCGCGGTGGCCGGCCCGGCCGAGCTGGCCCGGCGGAACGCCAACTATGTGGGCGGGGACATCGCCTGCGGGGCGTACCGGGGGCTGCAGACCCTGTTCCGGCCGCGTCCGGCCTGGAACCCCTACGCCACCGGGCATCCGGCGGTGTTCCTGTGCTCCTCGGCCACCTGGCCGGGCCCGGGGGTGCACGGGATGTCCGGGCACAACGCGGCCCGCGCCGTCTGGCAGCGGCTGCGCGGCCCGCTCGGCGCCGGCTAGGCCGGGACTCAGGCCGGACCGGGGCCGTCGCCGCCCGCGCCCCGCTCACCGCGGCCGGCTCCCTTGCGGACGGCCTCGGCCGCACGGCGCAGCCGGGGATGCTGGTGCCGGGGGCGCTGCTCGGCCACGGCCTCGCCGATCATGGCCCGCATGGCGTCGCGCACCCCGTGCAGCGGATGATGGCGGGGCGGTCCGGCGCCGGGGTCGGTGCGCAGTTCCCGCACCAGGGCCAGGCACATGCCCAGCATCACCACCACGAACGGCAGCGCCACCAGGATGGTCGCGGTCTTCAGCGCGTCCAGCCCGCCGGCCACCAGCAGCACCGCCGCCACCGACGCCATCAGCACGCCCCAGAGCACCACCAGCCAGCGCGGCGGATGCAGCGAGCCGCCGGTGGTGAGCGAACCCATCACCAGGGAGGCGGAGTCGGCGCTGGTCACGAAGTAGGTCATGACCAGGATCATGGCCACGAAGGAGGTGAGGGTGCCCAGCGGCAGCGCGTCCAGCAGCCCGAACATGGCCGCCTCCACACCGTTCTCGGTGACCTCGCCGGTCAGGTCGGCCTCGCCGGCGGCGTCGATGCGCAGCGCGCTGCCGCCCATGGTGGAGAACCACACCACCGAGGCGCCGCTGGGCACCAGCAGCACCCCGATCAGGAACTCCCGTACCGTGCGGCCGTGCGAGATGCGGGCGATGAAGGTGCCGACGAAGGGCGCCCAGGAGATCCACCAGGCCCAGTAGAAGATGGTCCAGTCGCCCATCCAGGCCTCGTCGCCGAACACCCCGGTGCGGGTGGAGAGCACCAGCAGGTCCTGGAGGTAGACGCCGATGCCGGAGGGGATGGCGTCCAGGATCCACACGGTCGGTCCGAGCAGGAACACAAAGGTCATCAGCCCGGCCGCGAGCACCACGTTCATGCTGCTCAGCCATTTGATGCCCTTGTGCAGGCCGGAGAAGGCGGAGACCACGAAGGCGCTGCCCAGCGCGGCGATGATGATCAGTTCCAGGGTGCGGCTGTCCTGGAGCGGGGTGGTCAGCTCCAGCCCGATGGACACCTGGAGGGCGCCCAGGCCCAGTGAGGTGGCGGTGCCGAAGACGGTGGCGAAGACGGCCAGCAGGTTGACCAGGCGGCCGGGCCAGCCCGCCGCCCGTGCCGAGCCGAGAAGCGGCACGAACACCGAGCTGATCTGGTTGCCCCGGCCCTTGCGGAAGGTGGCGTAGGCCAGGCCGAGTCCGGTGACGGCGTAGATGGCCCAGGGATGCAGCGTCCAGTGGAAGAAGGAGAACTCCAGCGCGACGCGGGCGGCGCTGTCGCTCTGGGGCGCCGCGCCGGTGAACGGCGGCGGGGAGGCGTAGTGCAACAGGGGTTCGCCGACCCCGAAGAACATCAGCCCGATGCCCATGCCGGCGCTGAACATCATGGCGATCCAGGCCAGATTGGTGAACTCGGGTTCGTCGGTGTCCCGGCCGAGCCGGATCCGGCCGAAGCGGCTGAACGCCACCACCACGGCCAGCACCAGGAACACGTCCGCGGCCACCACGAACAGCCAGGCGAAGTTGCGCAGCACCCGGTCCAGGGCCGCGTCGGCGGCGTCGGCGAAGCCGTCGGTGCCGATGGCGGCCCAGGCCACCACGGCCAGCACCACGGCCACCCCGATGGCGATCACCCGCGGGTCCGGCGGCTGCCGGTGCTCCGCGGGAACTCCGTCGCCGGTGTCGGCGCCGGCTTCCGCTCCGGCTTCGGTGCTCATACCGCCACTGTGGACGCCGGGTGCCGGGTCCGCCCGCCGGGTGCGCCGGGCGCGTGACGGCCGGGCACCCGGCGGAGTGACACACCCTCCGGACCCTGTCCGCGGCGGGGTACCGGTCCGGGATAGGGTGCCGGTCGGCGGCGCGGGTACCCGGCAGGGCACCGGACGGGAACTGTTCACCGACACCACGGGAATGGCACATGGGCAATACGGGGCGCGTGCTGATCGCCGCCGACAAGTTCAAGGGTTCGCTGACGGCCGCTCAGGTCGCCGAGGAGGTCGCCGCCGGCATCCGGGAGGTCCGGCCGGAGACCGGGATCACCGCGCTGCCGGTGGCGGACGGCGGGGACGGCACGGTGGCCGCCGCGGTGGCGGGCGGATTCACCCCGCACCGGGTGGAGGTCACCGGTCCGCTGGGCTCCCCGGTCACCGCCCGCTATGCGCTGCGCGGCGACACCGCCGTCGTCGAAATGGCCCAGTCCTCCGGCCTGATGCAGTTGCCGCCGGACACCTTCGCCCCGCTCACCGCCACCACCTACGGCACCGGGGAGCTGATCCTGGCCGCGCTGGACGCCGGTGCGCGGACGGTGGTGCTGGGCGTCGGCGGCTCGGCCACCACGGACGGCGGGGCGGGCATGCTGGCCGCCCTGGGCGCCCGGCTGCTGGGCACCGACGGGCGGCCGGTGCCGCTGGGCGGCGGCCCGCTGGCCACCCTGGCCACCGCGGATCTGTCCGGCCTGGACGGCCGGCTGGCCGAGACCCGGGTGGTGCTGGCGGGCGATGTGGACAATCCGCTCACCGGGCCCAAGGGCGCGGCTCCGGTCTACGCCCCGCAGAAGGGCGCCACCGCGGACGACGTGCAGATGCTGGACGCGGCGCTCGGGCACTATGTCACCGTGCTGGCGCGGGCGCTGGGGCCGCGCGCCCGCGAACTGTCGCACGCCCCCGGGGCGGGTGCGGCGGGCGGGGTCGGCTATGCCGCGCTGCTCGCTCTGCACGCCGTCTTCCGCCCGGGCATCGAGGTCTTCCTCGACCTGCTCGGTTTCCCGGCCGCGCTGGCCGGGGCCGATCTGGTGGTCACCGGCGAGGGTTCGCTGGACGAGCAGACCCTGCACGGCAAGGCCCCGGCCGGGGTGGCCGGCGCGGCCCGCGCCGCGGGCAAGCCGGTGGTCGCGGTCTGCGGGCGGCTCGCGCTGTCCGCGGAAAGCCTCCGGGCGGCCGGCATCCAGCGCGCCTATCCGCTCACCGATCTGGAGCCGGACCCGGCCGTCTGCATCGCGCACGCCGCCCCGCTGCTCCGCCGTGCCGCCCGCCAGTTGGCCGAGAACCACCTCTGAGGCACCCGGACGCGGCGCGGGTCGCCCCGCCGCGTCCGGCCGCCCTCCCCTTAAATCCGGTCAGAAGGGATTTAACGCCCGGATGGGCGCTTACCGCAGTGAAGGGCGGGAAGCCGACCCATAAGCGTGGCGTTCAGTGCCCAACAGTGACGTGACAAGTGACGTGACAGGGGAGATGGCATGGCTGTCGCAGTTCCGCAGGCCGACGGACAGGAGGAACAGCGCGAGGGACGGGAGGGACAGGCGGGGCGGACGGCGCGCTCCTACCGGCTGACGGCCCCGAACGCCGCCGACACCGCCAAGGTGGCGCGGGACCATGTGGCCGGTCTGCTCAGCCATGCCGGCCGCCCCGGACCGGCCGCCGAGGTGGCGCGGCTGCTGGTGTCGGAGATCGTGACCAATGTGTACCGGCACACCGCCGTCCAACTGGTCACCGTCACCACGACCATACGCCCCGAGGCGGTGATGGTCGCGGTGCACGACACCTCACCGCGGGCCGTGCCGATGATGCGCCGGGTGCCGGCCGAGGAGGAGGGCGGGCGCGGCCTGCGGCTGGTCCAGGAACTCGCCTCGGCCTGGGGTTTCGCCCTGCACGGCGGCAGCGGCGGCGGCTCGGGGGCCACCGGCAAGAGCGTCTGGTTCGAGCTGCGGAGCCCTCAGGGCTCGGTGGTGGAGACCACGTAGACCCGCGGGCGTTCGGGCTTGGTGACGTCCACGGTGATCGCCACCACCGGCTCGGCCTCGGACTGCTGGACGGTGATGCCCGCGTAGGACCGCTCCGGATCGGCGAAGTCCCAGCCCACCGCGGCGGCCTGGTCCCGGGAGATGGTGACGGTGCGTTCGCTGAGCTGCGGACGCTGCGCCCCGAGCTCCTCCAGAAAGGCGCTCAGCCCCTGCGGTGAGGTGCGGAACTGCACGAACAGGGTGCTGCGCTCCCAGGCGTTGGTCTCGTAGTGCCCCACATAGGTGGAGCCCTTGGGGACGGGAACGTCGTAGATCCGGCGCTGCACCTTGCTGGGCCACTCGTAGACCAGGGTGCGCGGCGCCGCGGCGTACGCCTTGTCCTCGCCGCTGCTGCGGCTCTGCCAGCCGGAGAGCACGACATAGCCGCTGGGCACCGCGATCAGCAGAAAGATCACCACGGCGACCGGCCACCGCCGGCGCGGGACGCGCGGCGGGTGCGGGGGGATGTAGGGGCGGTAGCGGCCGAGCCGGCGCAGCGCCCGGACGGCGCGCGGCAGCAGGCCGGGCCGCCGCCCGGCCGTCCCGGCCGGCGTCGCCGTGGCCGGCGCGGTCGCCGTGGTCCTGGACTCGGGGGCCTGGGTCATCGGTCGGCCGCTCCTGCTCTCGGGGCCGGCCGTCCGGGCGGCGGAGCACCCGCTCCGCCCCGCAGGACGCGCTCGGCGCGACGCCGGTTGGCCCGCACGAACCGGCGGGCGACCAGGCGGGCCAGGTCGGCGGCGCCGACCATGCCGGCGTCCGCGCCGAGCCGCGCCCGTACGATCCGTGCCTCGGGACGGTAGCCGCGGCCGGTCAGCTGGCGGCGGAAGGCGTCCCGGGCGGGTGCGATGAGCAGATCGTCGGCGTCGGAGACCCCGCCGCCGATCACGAAGCAGGAGGGGTCCAGGGCGGCGGCCAGATTGGCCAGTCCGACGCCCAGCCAGCGGCCGATGTCCTCCAGCAGCTCCACGCACATCGGGTCGCCCTCCCGGGCGAGCCGGGTGACCAGCGGCCCGGTGATGTCACCGATCCGGCCGCCGACCCGGTCCAGCAGCCGGTGCGCGGTGGGCGAGTCGGCGGCGGCCAGCTCGCGCGCCTCGCGCACCAGGGCGTTGCCGGAGCTGTACTGCTCCCAGCAGCCGCGGTTCCCGCACGGGCAGCGGTGGCCGCCGGGCACCACCTGCATATGGCCGAATTCGCCCGACACCCCGTAGGCGCCGCGCTTGAGCCGGCCCTCCTCCAGGATGCCGCCACCGATTCCGGTGCCCAGGGTGATCATCACAAGATGATCGTCGGCCCGGCCGGCGCCGAACCGCCACTCCGCCCAGGCGGCGGCGTTGGCGTCGTTGTCCACCAGGATCGGGACGGCGAGCCGGGCCGCGAGCCGCTCCCGGAGCGGTTCGTTGCGCCAGGCCAGATGCGGGGCGAACAGGACGCGGGAGCGGTCCCGGTCCACCCAGCCGGCCGCGCCGATGCCCACCGCGTGCACATCGTGCCGGTCGGAGAGATCCAGCACCAGCTCGGTGATCACGTCCTCCACCACCTGCGGGCTCTTGGACCGGTCCGGCGTCTCGGCGCGGATGCGCTCCAGGATCAGGCCGTCCGCGTCCACCACCCCGGCCATCACCTTGGTGCCGCCGATGTCGATCCCGACGGTGGGGACCCTGGGCGCGGAGAGGTGTGAGCGCCGCTCGCGGGTGGCGATGGTGCGCAGCACGGCGGCCCGCGCGGTCGTCCGCCCCATGCGCTCACGATAGGTACTCATCGGCTCGATTGTGCCTCACTCCGCGGCACCGCTCCCGCCCCGCCCGGCCGGGCCGCCACCGGCCCGGCACCGGCCGGGCACCGGCCCGGCCCGGCGGCGGGGGCGCGCGGCGGGCCCGGCCCGGCGGGCGACGCGGCGGACCGGCCGCCGCCGCATTGCCTTTCCCCCGCCGTATCGCGCACGATGAGGCGTTCCCGGCCCATGAGGGCTTTACCGGTAAAGCGGATTCCCGGCCCGTGCGGTGCGCACGGCCGGCGGAAAAGGCGGCGGCGGCGCCGGCAGGAGTGCGAGGAGAGCCAGTGAAGCGCCCCACGATGCAGGACATCGCCCGGCGGGCGGGAGTGACCAAGGCCGCGGTGTCCTTCGCCCTGAACGGCCGCCCCGGCGTCTCGGAGCCGACCCGCCGCCGCATCCTGGAGATCGCCGAGGAACTGGGCTGGCAGCCCAGCAGCGCCGCCCGGGCCCTGTCGGACGGCAGGGCCGGGGCCTTCGGCCTGGTCATCGACCGTCCGGCGGCCACCCTGGGGCTGGAGCCGTTCTTCATGCAACTGCTCTCCGGCATCCAGGCCGAACTCACCCGCGACACCACACCGCTGCTGCTCACCATGGCCGAGGACCAGGCCGCGGAGATCGCCCTCTACCGCAGCTGGTGGGCGCGCCGCCAGGTGGACGGGGTCTTCCTGGTGGATCTCCAGGTGACGGACGCCCGGGTGCCGGTGCTGGAGGAGCTGGGCATGCCGGCGGTGGTGATCGGCCATCCGGTGGGCACCGGCGCGCTGCCCGCGGTGTGGAGCGACGACGCGGCGGCGGTGCGCACCGCCGTGTGCCATCTCGCCGGGCTGGGGCACCGGCGGCTGGCCCGGGTCTCCGGGCCGGCCCGGCTGCGCCACACCCGGATTCGGAGCGAGGCGTTCGAGCGGGTCGTCGCCGAGCTGGGGCTGCTGGGGCGGATCGTGGAGGCGGACTACAGCGGCGAGCGGGGAGCCGCCGCCACCCGGTCGCTGCTGGCCGCCGGTCCGGACTCGCGGCCGACCGCGATCCTCTACGACAACGATGTGATGGCGGTCTCCGGATGCACCGCCGCGCAGGGGATGGGGCTGGCGGTGCCGGCCGATCTGTCGGTGCTGGCCTGGGACGACTCGGCCCTGTGCGAGCTGGTGCATCCGCCGCTGACCGCGCTGAGCCGGGACATCCAGGCGTACGGCGGCCATGCGGCACGGCTGCTGCGGCAGGCGGCCGGCTCCGCCGCGCCGGACGATCTGGAGGACCGGGCGCCCGCGCTGACCCTGCGCGGCTCCACCGGCCCGGCGCCCGCCCCGGCCTGACCGGACGGCGCGGTGCCGCGCCGCGCCGTACCGCCTGCTGTGCTGTGCTCTGCTGTGCCGCGCTGGCTCCCGCCGCGTCGGTAAACCGGTTTATCCGGCCATCTTCCGCATGCCGTGGCGGCGGGCCCGCCCTCTTGACGCTGAACCGGTATAGCTGTTCACTTCTGGCTGCGCGGTCCATCCGTCCCCGCACAGCGGACCATGTGGTCCTCCTCCTGTTCACATGTCGCATTACCACCGGAGTACCGGCGGGTCCCGGCACCAATTCCCGGATTCCTGGCCGAATCCCGCCCGCCGGTGCTCCGTGCCCCTGCCCTTCTGGCTTTTCACGGGAGAGCCGAATGCAGCGCCCTTCTCCTCGCCTGGCCGCCGGCGGCCACCCCGTCACCTGGCTCGGCGTCAACTTCTGGTCCCGCTCCGGCGGTCCGCTGATGTGGCGGAACTACGACGGCGACCTGGTCACCGGCGAACTGCGCACCCTGCGCGACCACGGCCTGAACATGACCCGCTCGTTCTTCTACTGGCCGGACTTCCACCCAGAGCCGGACCGGATCGACGAGCAGATGTGCGCCCGTTACCGGGACTTTCTCGACCGCCACCGCGCACTGGGCATGACCACCGTGCCCACCTTCATCGTCGGACACATGTCCGGCGAGAACTGGGACCCGCCCTGGCGGCAGGGGCGTGATCTGTACACCGATGTCTGGATGGTGGCCCGGCAGGCCTGGTTCGCCCGGGAGATGGCGGGCCGGTTCGGCTCCCATCCGGCGGTGGCCGGCTGGCTGATCTCCAACGAGATGCCCATCTACGGCTCGCCGCCCGGCGAGCCGGAGGCCGGCCGGGAAGCGGTGGCCGCCTGGGCGCAGCTCCTCACCGACGCGGTACGGGCCGGCGGCGCGGCCCAGCCCGTCTCGCTGGGCGACGGCGCCTGGGGGCTGGAGAACACCGGCCACGACAACGGCTTCCGGCTGCGGGACGCGGCCGGGCTCTGCGACTTCCTCGGGCCGCATGTCTACCCCATGGGCGACGACCCGGTGCGCCAGCACTACGCCGCCGCCTGGCTGTGCGAGCTGACCGGCACCTTCGGCCGCCCGGTGATCCTGGAGGAGTTCGGCCTCAGCTCGGCCTTCGCCTCGGCCGGCTCCTCCGCCCGCTACTACCGCCAGGCCCTGCACAACTCGCTGCTGGCCGGCGCCACCGGCTGGGTGGCCTGGAACAACACCGACTACGAGCACCTGCGCGAGCAGCCGCCGTACTCGCACCACGCCTTCGAGATGTACTTCGGGGTCACCGACTCGGCCGGGCGGCCCAAGGCGCCGCTGAAGGAACTGGCGTCCTTCGGCGCGCTGCTGGAGCGGATCGGCTTCGGCGCGCTGCGCCGCGCGGACACCGACACCGCGCTGCTGGTCCCGTCCTATCTGGACACCGTCCATCCGTTCACCCGGCCCGAGGACCGGACGCAGGTGGCGCAGACCGGCCGGCAGGCCTGGATCGCCGCCCGGCTGGCCGACGCCCCGGCCGCGGTGCTGCGGGAGAGCGACGGCCTGGACGGCGCCGCCGGCGGGCGGGCCCGGCTGCTGCTGGTGCCCTCGGTGAAGCAGTTGCGCTCGGCGACCTGGTACCGGCTGGAGGAGCTGGCCCGGCTGGGCAGCACGGTCTATGTCTCCTACTGCCCCGGCTTCCACGACGAGCAGCGCGGCCCCTGGTACGCCCGGCTGGACGAGCTGTTCGGGGTGGCGCACGGCCTGGAGTACGGGCTGGTGGACCGGATCGAGGACGACGAGGTGGTGTTCACCCTGCGCGCCCCGCTGGGCGACCTGGCCGAGGGCGGCCGGCTGCGCTTCCCGGCCCGCCACGGCACGGCGAGCGGGCGCGCCTTCCTGCCGGTGGAACCGGCCGGGCCCGACCCCGCCGAGGTACTGGCGGTGGACGCGCACGGCCGCCCGGCGCTGCTGCGCCGCGCCGTGGGCGCCGGGGCGCTGGTGCTGTGCACCTACCCGCTGGAGTATCTGGCGGCCCTCACCCCGCGGATCAATCCGGAGGACACCGCGGTGCTCTACGGGGCGCTGGCGGAAGCGGCCGGGGTACGGCGGCCGGTCCTGGTGCCGGACACCCGGGTGGCGGTGGACCGGCTGGAACACCCGGACGGCCGGGTGTTCGTCTGGCTGGTCGGCCAGAGCCGGGAGGAGATCACCGTGGAGCCGGTGGTGCGGGACGGCCGCACGCTGCTCACCCTGGACGGCGCCCCGGCCGGGAAGGTGACCCTGGAGCCGCACGGCGTGGCCGTGCTGCGGCTCGACGGCCCGGGCTGAGCCCGCCGGGCGCCCGCCCGGGCCGGGGCCCGGGCCCGGCCGGTGGTTTGAAGCGTCGCCGGTGAGGGATCCGTAACGTCCCGGCACCCCGCCGCCCGGCGGAGCGGCGGCCGTGGTGCGAAGCGACCGACGCGACCGAGGCGACCGGCATGCGCGGACCGACGGGACCCTCCCGGCCCGGCCGGCCGGGCGGCGGCAGCGCCCCGCTGCCGCCGCCCGGCGGCAGCCGCCCGCCCGCGGCCCGGGCCGCGGCCCGGCTGACCGCCCTGGCGGCCCTGGCCGCCGCTGCCGCCGTCGCCCTCGCCGCGGTGCTGCTGCCCGCCCTGTCCGGCGGCGGAACCGCCCGCGCCCAGCAGCAGCAGGAGGAGGAGCCCGCCGCGGTGCTGCTGGCCGAGGTGGACGGCACCATCACCCCGGTCATCGCGGACTATCTGGACTCCGCCGTGCAGGCCGCCGAGGAGGGCGGCCACCAGGCACTGCTGGTGGAGCTGGACACCCCGGGCGGGCTGGACGCCTCGATGCGGGAGATCATCCAGGACTTTCTGGACGCCCGGGTGCCGGTGATCGTCCATGTCACTCCCTCCGGGGCGCGCGCCGCCTCCGCCGGGGCGCTGATCACCTTCTCCGCCCATGTGGCCGCCATGGCCCCCGGCACCACCATCGGCGCGGCCACCCCGGTGGACCTCCAGGGCGGCGAGATCTCGGACAAGGTGCTCAACGACGCCGCCGCCTATGCCGAGGCGATCGCCGGGGAACGCGGGCGCAACGCCGAGTTCGCCGCCCAGACCGTCCGGGACGGCCGGTCGGTCACCGCCGCCACCGCCCTGGAGCTGAACGCGGTCGATCTGGTGGCCGGTGACCGGGCCGGCCTGCTGGACGAGCTGGACGGCCGGGAGATCCCGGTGGCCGGCGGCGGCCCGCCGGCCGTCCTGCACACCGCGGACGCACCCGTCACCGAGCACCCCATGGGTTTCTTCAGCGCCCTGCTGCAGAGCCTGGCCGACCCCAACCTGGCCTTTCTCTTCCTCTCCGTCGGCGCGCTGGCGCTGCTGTACGAGCTGGCCGTGCCGGGCATCGGACTGGGCGGGGTGATCGGGGTGATCCTGCTGGTCACCGGCTTCTTCGCGCTCTCCGTGCTGCCGGTGCACATTGCCGGGCTGGCGCTGCTGGTGCTGGCCGCCGCGCTGCTGGCGGCCGAGCTGTTCACCCCGGGCATCGGGATTTTCGCGGCCGGCGGGGCCATCGCCCTGCTGTTCGGCGGGCTGTTCCTGTTCGAGGGGTCGATGCGGGTCAGCCCCTGGGTGCTGGTGCCGGCCTCGGTCCTGCTCGGCGCGGGGGCCGCGGTGGCCGGGCGGCTCGCCTGGCGGGCCCGCCGCCGGAGACCGGCCAGCGGCGCCGAGGCGTATACCGGCCGGGAGCTGACCGTCGAGTCCGTGACCGCCCCGGAGGCCGGGCCGGAGGGGCGGGCCCTGCTGGACGGCGCCTGGTGGCGGGTGCGCCACCGGGACGGCGCGCCGATGCGGCCCGGGCAGCCCGCCCGGGTGGTCGGCCTGGACGGCCTGACCCTGCTCGTCGAAACCCTGCCGGACTCCCCCGGCTCCGGCGGGCCCACCGATCCTTCAGCAAAGGACTGATCCCCATGTCCACTGCCGTGCTGGCCCTGGTGCTGGCCGCCCTGGTGCTGCTGATCCTGCTCGCCGCCTCGCTGCGGATCGCCAAGGAGTACGAACGCGGGGTGATCTTCCGGCTGGGCCGGGTGATCGGGGCCAAGGGGCCCGGCCTGTTCTTCCTGATCCCGGTGGTGGACCGCATGGTCCGGGTATCGCTGCGCACCGTCACCATGGACATCCCCGCGCAGGATGTGATCACCCGGGACAATGTCACGGTCCGGGTGAACGCGGTGACCTACTTCCACATCACCGATCCGGTGCGGTCGGTGATCGCCGTCGAGAACCATTACGCGGCCACCTCCCAGATCGCCCAGACCACGCTGCGCAGCGTGCTCGGCCAGACCGACCTGGACGATCTGCTGGGCAAGCGGGACGAGATCAACCAGCACCTCCAGGAGATCATCGACAAGGTCACCGACCCGTGGGGCGTCAAGGTGAGCCTGGTGGAGGTCAAGGACGTGGAGCTGCCCCAGGCCATGCGGAGGGCCATGGCCCGGCAGGCGGAGTCGGAGCGCGACCGGCGGGCCAAGGTGATCCACGCGCACGGCGAGCTGGAGGCCGCGGAGACGCTGGGGCAGGCCGCCGGGACCCTGGAGGCGCACCCCGCGGCCATGCAGCTCCGGCTGCTCTCCACGCTCACCGAGGTCGCCAGTGAACGGAACTCCACGCTGATCTTCCCCGTCCCCATCGAGCTGCTGCGCCTGATCGAGCGTTCCGCCCCGCCCGCCGGGCCGTGAGCCCCGCCGCTATCGTCGTGCCGGGACGGCGCGGCGGCGCGGCGGCGAGGCGGCGAGGCGGCAGGGGGAGACGGGCAGGTGCTGGGCGAGGCGGAGTACCGGGCGCTGAGCGCCGCCGGGATCGCCGCGGCGGTGCGGGGCGGCACTCTCTCGGCCGCCGAGGTGACCGCCGCCGCGCTGCGGCGGATCGAGGCGGCGGACGGGGCGGTGCGGGCGTTCACCGAGGTCTGGCCGGAGTGGGCGGCGGCCCGCGCCCGGGCCGTCGACGCGGCCGTCCGGGCCGGCCGGGGCGGTGGCGGCGACCGTCCGCTGCCGCTGGCCGGGGTCCCGGTCGCCGTGAAGGCCACCGAGGGCCGCACCTCCGTACAGTCCGCGCGGCTGCTGGCGGCCGGCTGCGTCCCGGTGGGCGCGGGCTCCGTGCCCGGGCCCGGTACGGTCTGGCGGACCTGGGGCAGCACACCGCGCGGCCCCACCCGCAATCCCCTGCTGCCGGACCGCTCCCCCGGCGGCTCCTCGGCCGGTTCGGCGGTCGCCGTGGCGACCGGCATGGTGCCGCTGGCCTCCGGCAGCGACGGCGCGGGCTCACTGCGCATCCCGGCCGCCTGGTGCGGGGTCATCGGCCTGAAGCCCACCACCGGCCTGCTGCCGGCCCGGGACCGGGCGGGCCTGACCACCGGCGGCCCGCTGGTCCGCCACCCCGGGGACGCCGCCGCCTACCTGGCGGCCGTCGCTCCGGACCGCCCGCTCCGGGCCGCCGCTGCCGGCCGTCCGGCACGCGCGGTCTGGTCCCCCGATCTCGGCTTCGCCGACACCGACCCGGAGATCGCCGCCGTCGCCGGACAGGCCCTGGCCCGCCTCCCCGTCGTCCGGGCCGACGCCGGCTCCCCCGTCCGGCTGCTCGACCCGGCCCCCGCCTGGGCCGCGCTGCGCTCCGGCGGCGGCCGGGCGGCACGCGCCCTCAACGACTCCCGCCTGGCCCGCCTCTTCGCCGCCGCCGACCTGCTCGCCACCCCCACCACCCCCAACCCGCCGCATGGCCACGACGGCCCGGGAAAGCGCTACAGCACGGCACTGACCTGGGCCTTCAACCTCAGCGGCCATCCCGCGATCAGCATCCCCGCCGGTTTCACCCCGGCCGGGGAGCCGGTCGGCCTGCAACTCGTCGCCGCGCACGGCGCCGAGGCCCTGCTGCTCGCCCTGGCCGCGGAGGCGGCGTAACGGGCCGCCCGGGGCCGGGGCCGGGAACGCACGGTTTCCGGCGTCAGCCGGCCGGTGGCGGCAGCGGGAACCCGGCACGCACCCGGGCCGCCGGCGCGGGCCGTTCGGCACCGTGGGCAACGGCGGCGGCGTGCAGCGCGTCCAGCGCGGCTTGCAGATGCCCGCCGGTCTCGCCGCCGCCACTGACAACCGGGCGGATTCGAGCGGGGCTTGAGGCGGGGTTGCTGTTCTGGCGGGGCAGCGACAGGATCGGGGGCTGTCAACGGGGCGGGCACCGGCCCTCCCCGGGCCCGGACCGGGCAGGCGCCCCACCCGCCGATCACCGCGAGGTTGCCGATGAACGACAGGACCGACCCGATGGCCCGGCTCTCCGGGAACCCGCTGATCGCCGCCAACGAACTGCTGGCCTTCGTGGTCGAGATGATGGCCTTCGGCATCCTGGCCTGGGCGGGCTGGGCATGGGCGGACGGGGGTTTTCCCGGCGCCGTGCTGGGAGCGGTGCTGCTGGGCGCCGCGATCACGCTCTGGGGGCTGTTCGCCGCTCCCCGGGCCCGGTTCCAGGTCGGCGCGGCCGGTGTGCTGGCCGTCAAGGCCCTGGTGCTGCTGGGCAGCGCCGCCGCTCTGTTCTCCGTGGGCAGCACGGCCTTCGCGGTGGTATTCACCGTTGTGGTGGTCCTCAATACCGCGGTCCTGGAGTTCCACCGCCGTCGCTGAGCGCGCGAGTCCCGGCGGCGGTGTCCCGGCAGGGACACCGCCCCGGCCGGTCGCCGGGTACTCGCCGGGGGTCAGAGCCGCCAGGCGGTGCGCAGCTCGCGGAAGACCTGGTGGAACTGCGGGAAGGTCTTCTTCACACACCCCGGGTCGTCCAGGGTGATGCCGGGGGTGCGCAGCCCGGTGACGGAGAAGGACATCGCCATCCGGTGGTCGCGGTGGCAGGCGATCTCGGCGGCCACCGGCGCGGCGCCGGGCCGGATCTCGATCCAGTCGCGGCCGGTGGCGACCTCCACACCGAGGCGCCGCAGATTCCCGGCGGCGGCCTCCAGCCGGTCGCACTCCTTGATCCGGGTGTTGTAGACGTCCTCGATCCGCACCGGGCCGCTCGCGAAGGGCGCGATGGCGGCCAGGGTGGGCATGGTGTCGGAGATGTCGCGCATGTTGACGGTGATGCCGCGCAGCACGCCCGTGCCGGTGACGGTGGTGTCGTCGTCCGTCATCCGTATCCGGGCGCCCATCTCGCCGAGCACCTCGGCGAACCGCAGATCGCCCTGGAGCGCGCCGCGCCCCAGCCCGGGGACGGTGATCTCCCGGCCGGTGAGGGCGGCGGCGGCGAAGAAGTAGGAAGCGGTGGAGGCGTCCGGCTCGATGGCGTACTCGGTGGCCCGGTAGCCGCCGGGGGCGACGGTGAAGACATCGCCGTCCCGGGTCACCTCCGCGCCGAAGGACCGCATCATGGCCATGGTGATCTCGACATACGGCACCGAGACCAGGCCGGTGACGGTGATCCGCAGCCCTTCGGCGGTGAGCGGGCCGAGCAGCAGCAGGGCGGTCAGATACTGCGAGGACAGCCCGGCGTCCAGCACGATCTCCCCGCCCTTGACCCCGTCGGCCACGAGTTCCATCGGCAGATGGCCCTCGGCACCCTGGTGCCGTACGGAGACGCCGAGCTGCCGCAGCGCCTCGGTGAGCGGGCCGAGCGGGCGCCGGCGCAACTGCTCGGAGGCGTCGAAGCGGTAGGTGCCGCGGCCGGTGGCGGCCAGGCCGGGCAGGAAGCGGGCCACGGTGGCGCCGTCCCGGCAGTAGATGTCGGCCGAGCCGGCGGCCGGGCCGCCGCGGCGTCCGGTGATGCGCCAGTGCTCCGGCCCGCGCTCCACGGGGTAGCCGAGCCGCTCCAGTCCTTCGGCGAACGCCTCGGTGTCGTCGGCGAGCAGGGGCCGCCGCAGAATGGTGGTTCCCTCGGCCGCCGCGGCCAGGAACAGGGCGCGGGCGGTCAGTGACTTCGATCCGGGGATCGGCACGCTGGTCATGAGGGGATGATCTCAGTACCGCACCGGCAGCGCGGAGGGCCCCCGCATAATGAGACCGGGCCGCCAGGGCAGTTCCTCCGGCCCGGCGGCCCGCTCGGTGTCCAGGGCCAGGCCGGGGCAGCGGTCCAGCAGGGCGCGCAGCGCCACCCGGGCCTCCAGCCGGGCCAGCGGCGCGCCCAGGCAGTAGTGGATGCCGTGGCCGAAGGCCAGATGGGGCCGGGCGGGGCGGTGGATGTCGAAGCGGTCGGCGTCGGGATACTGGCCCGGGTCGCGGCCCGCGGAGGCCAGGACCACCAGTACGGGATGGCCGGCCGGGATGCGGGTGCCCCCCAGGTCCACCGGCTCGGTGGGGAAGCGGTAGGTGGCGCGCTCCACCGGGCCGTCCCAGCGCAGGGTCTCCTCGATGGCGGCGTCCAGCAGGCCGTCCGGATCGGCGCGCAGCGCGGCGAGCTGCTCGGGGTGGGTGAGCAGGGCCAGCACCGCGTTGGTGATCAGGTTGACGGTGGTCTCGTGGCCGGCCACCAGCAGCAGGAAGGCCATGCCGACGAGTTCGGCGGGCGAGAGCCGGTCGCCGTCCTCGTCGTGGGTGCGGATCAGGGCGCTCATCAGGTCCTCGCCGGGCCGTTCGCGCTTGGCGGCCACCAGCTCGGTCAGATAGCGGTTCATGGCCTGCGGGGCGGGCTCGCCGGGGTCGTCCCCGGCCGGCTGCGCGGCGGCGAGGTCGGGGGCGGCGGCGCCGGGGGGCGCGGTGGTGTCGCCGAGCAGGGCGGCGGTCCAGCGGCGGAACTTCTCCCGGTCCAGCCCGGGCACGCCCAGGAGTTCGCAGATGACGCTGATGGGCAGCGGGAAGGACAGCGCGGCGACCAGGTCGGCGCGCCGGCCGGGGCGGGCCAGCATGGCGTCCAGCAGGGTGTCGGTGAGCTGCCGCACCCGCGGCTGGAGGCCGGCGATCCGGCGCGGGGTGAACTCCCGGGAGACCAGCCTGCGCAGCCGGGTGTGGCGCGGCGGGTCGCTGTTCAGCATGTGGGCGGTGAAGTCGGCGCGCTCGCCCAGGAATTCGGGCAGGGCGGCGTTGGCCCAGACCTTGCTGAAGCGCGGGTCGGCCAGGACCGCGCGGGCCTGGTCGTGGCCCACGACCAGCCAGACCGGTACGCCGTCGGCCATGCGCACCAGGTGCGCCGGTCCGCGCCGGCGGAGTTCCGCGTAGAAGGGGTAGGGGTCGCGGATCACCGATTCGCCGTACAGGGTGAGGTCGATGACCGGCCCGGAGAGCTGTGGCGGGCCGGAGGCTGCCGACCGCTGGGCCGCTGTTGCCGTCTGCTCCGTCATGCGGCGAGGCTACGCGCGGACCGGGACGGATGCGCCCCCGCCGGGAGGATCGGGCGGAAACGGACCGGTCCGGCGCGGGATTTCAGCCGCCGGGGCGGCCGCCCAGGGCGCGGTGGCGGGCGGCGAGCCGGGCCGCGCCGCGCGCGGTGAGCGAGCCGTGCAGCCGGAACCGGGCGATGCCGCCGTCCGGGTGGATGGTGAGCCGGGCGTGGGTGGCCTCGGCCGGGGCCCGCAGCAGGAAGCGGTGCACGGTGTCGGGCCGGAGCCGGGCGGGCGGCAGGATTTCGGTCCAGCCCGGCGCGGTGTGGTCGGCCGGGTCCCCGGCGCCGGGCCGGGTCGCGTCGAGCACGTGCACCGACGCCCAGCCGGGGGCGTTGCCGCGGAAGCAGCCGGTGTCGATCTCCACGGCGCGGGGCAGGCAGTGACCGGCCAGGGCGTAGCGGATCCAGTCGTGTCCGCGGTCGCGGCGGCGGCGGGTCTCCCAGCCGTCGTCCATCCGGTGGGCGCGGCCGGGCAGGATGGTGTTGCCGGGCGGGGAGAAGAAGCGGTCGGAGGCCTCCTGCACCCGGCCGCCGTGTTCCAGGGCGGCCAGGTCGAAGCCGCCCAGGGCGGCCAGCCAGGCCGGGTCGGGCAGCGGCTCGCCGTGCACCCGCAGCCGGGCGATGCCGCCGTCCGGGTACTGGCACAGCCGCAGGTGGGTGAGGCGGCGCCGGGTGCCGGCCGGGGTGGCGAAGCCGTTGGCGGCGTGGCCGCCGATCCGGGTGCGGGGCACCAGCGCGGTCCAGCGGACGGCCGGGTCCAGCAGTTCGGCGGGGCCGGGGGCGCCGTCCAGGGCGGTGCCCTCCAGGCGCACCGAGTCCGGGTGGTTGCCGCGGAAGTGGGCGGTGTCCACGACGACGCCGTGCACGGTGCCGGGGGTCCCGAGGCGGATCAGCGCCCAGTCGTGCTCGTCGCCGCCGGGGTGCGGGGCGCCGGCGGCGGCGCCGCGGCGGCGCCGGGTCTCCCAGCCGTCCATGATCTTGCCGCGGGGGCCGTAGGCGTCCGGGTCGAAGCGGGCCGGGCCGGGGGTGAGCAGATGCTCGCGTTCGGCGAAGTACTCGTCGCCGGCGGCCAGGACGGTGCCGCCGAGGCGGCGGTCGGCGAGGTCGGGCAGGGCGGTGAAGGGGTGGTCGGCGGCGCGGTGGTCGGCGTAGGGGTCGCCGCCGCGGTACGGGGCCGCCGGGCCGGTGAACTGCCCGGCGGGCAGCGGGCGGGGGCCGGGGTGCGGGCGGGCGGCGGGCTCGGGCGGGGTCGTCCCGGGCGCGGTCGTCATGGCCGCTCCGGTTGCGGCCGGCCGGGGCGGTCCAGCAGCCGGCCGGTGCGGGCCAGCGGGCGGCCGTGGTCGGCGATCGGCTCGCCGCGCAGCCAGGTGGCGCGGACCACGCCGTGCAGGGTGCGCCCGGCGTAGGCGGTGACCGGGTTGCGGTGGTGCAGCCCGGCCGGGTCCACGGTGAAGACGGCGTCCGGGTCGAAGACGGCGAAGTCGGCGTCCCGGCCGGGGGCGATGGCGCCCTTGCGGCCGGCCGGCCCGTCCAGCCCGGCCAGCGCGGCCGGCCCGGCGGACATCCAGCGGGCCAGGTCGTCCGGGGTGAAGCCGCGCCGCCGGGCGGCGGTCCAGACGACCGGCAGGCCGAGCTGGAGGGAGGAGATCCCGCCCCAGGCGGCGCCGAAGTCCGGGACCTTGAGGTCGGGGGTGCAGGGCGAGTGGTCGGAGACCACGCAGTCCAGGGTCCCGTCGGCGAGCGCGGCCCACAGCGCGTCCTGGTTGGCCGCCTCCCGGATGGGCGGGCAGCACTTGAAGGCGGTGGCGCCGTCCGGGACCTCCTCGGCGGTGAGGGTGAGGAAGTGCGGGCAGGTCTCGGCGGTGACGCGGACCCCGGCGGCGCGGGCCCCGGCGATCAGCGGCAGGGCGCCGGCCGAGGACAGATGCAGGATGTGGACCCGGGCGCCGAGCCGGCCGGCGGTCGCGAGCAGGCGGGCGACGGCCCGGTGCTCGGCCTCGGGCGGGCGGGAGGCGAGGAAGTCGGTGTAGCGGGGGGAGCCCTGGCAGCCGGGTGCGGTGCCCAGTTCGGCCGGGTCCTCGGCGTGCACGATCAGCAGCCCGCCGAAGCCGGTGATCTCCGTCATGGCCTCGGTCAGGGCGGCGTCGTCCAGTTCGGGGAACTCCTCCACGCCGGAGGGGGAGAGAAAGCATTTGAAGCCGAAGACCCCGGCGTCGTGCAGGGCGCGCAGCCGGGGGGTGTTGCCGGGCACGGCGCCGCCCCAGAAGCCGACGTCGATGTGGGCCCGGCCGGCCGCCGCCCGCCGCTTGGTCCGCAGATGGTCCGGGGTGGTGGTGGGCGGCAGGCTGTTGAGCGGCATGTCGAGCAGGGTGGTGATGCCTCCGGCGGCGGCGGCCCGGGTGGCGGTGGCGAAGCCCTCCCAGCTCTCCCGGCCGGGGTCGTTGACATGGACGTGGGTGTCGACCAGTCCGGGCAGCAGCACCGCGTCCCCGTAGTCGTGCAGCCGGGGCGGGCCGGGCAGGCCGGACGGGTCGGTGTGGTGCGGGAGCACCGCTGTGATCCGGCCATCCGCGACGGCGACCGCGGCGGGGCGCTCCCCCTCGGGGGTCACCACGCGGGTCGACCGCAGCAGGACATCGGTGGCAGTCACCCCGGTTCTCCTCCTCCCCACCCGCCGCACGGGCGGCAGCAGCACCTTTCAACGGTTTGTTGAAACCCTGCCGGGAGTCTTCCCCGCGACCCACCCTCCGTCAACCTCAACCCCGCTTCCATAAATCAGAATCATCCTTTCATCACATGGAAAGCATGGTCTGGGGCGACGGGCCGGTAGGCTGCGGATACCCGTCCGGAAAGGAACGCGACGTGCCGTCGTCCGACGAGACCAAGCCGGCCGCCAGTACAGGCGGCGTCCAGTCCCTGGAGCGTGCCTTCGCCCTGCTGGAGAACATGGCCGACGCCGGTGGGGAGACCGGGCTGAGCGAGCTGGCCGCCAGCAGCGGTCTGCCGCTGCCCACCATCCACCGGCTGATGCGCACCCTGGTGGCCTGCGGCTATGTGCGCCAGCAGGCGAACCGCCGGTACGCCCTGGGGCCGCGGCTGATCCGGCTGGGCGAGGCGGCGGCCCGGCCGCTGTCCACCTGGGCGCGTCCCCATCTGGCCCGGCTGGTGGACGGCAGCGGCGAGACCTCCAACATGGCGCTGCTGGACGGCGACGAGGTGGTCTATGTGGCCCAGGTGCCGTCCCGGCATGCCATGCGGATGTTCACCGAAGTGGGCCGGCGGGTGCTGCCGCACACCACGGCGGTGGGCAAGTCGCTGCTGGCCCAGCGGCCGGAGGAGGAGGTGCGGGCGCTGCTGGCCCGCACCGGCATGCCCGCCCTGACCGAGAAGACCATCACCGATCCGGACGTCTTCATGGGCGCGCTGGCCGAGGTCCGCGCCGAGGGCTACGCGGTGGACGACAACGAGCAGGAGATCGGTGTGCGGTGCATCGCGGTGTCGGTGCCGGGCTCCCCGACGCCGGCCGCGATCTCCGTCTCCGGGCCGGCCGGGCGGGTCACGGAGGCCGCCACCGAGAAGCTGGTGCCGCTGCTTCAGGACGTGGCCCGCGCCCTCTCCGACTCCCTCAACACCACCCAGTCCGGGCAGTCCGGGCAGTCCGGGCCGCCGGCCTGACCCGGTGCGACCCGGCCTGGCCGGTCAGCCCAGGTTCTTGTAGTAGTAGGTGGTGGCCCGCGGCACGCCGCGCGGATCGGTGGCATAGCCGGGCACCGAACCGGCCGCCGTCCAGCCCGCCGAGCGGTACAGGTGCTCGGCGTCACTGCCGGTCTCGGTGTCCAGCACCAGCAGCGTCCGCCCGGCCGCCAGGGCCGCCCCCTCGGCCGCCGCCAGCAGCCCGCGGGCGACCCCGCGGCGGCGGGCCCCGGGCCGCACCAGCATCTTGGCGAGGTCCGCACGGTGCCGGCCGTTGGGCATCGGCGCGGGATGCAGCTGCACCGTCCCGAGCAGCCGCTCCCCGGCGTCCCGGGCCACCCACAGCAGAATCCGGCCCTCCGCCACCGCCGGGGCCAGGCTCTCCCACCACCGGGCGGCGGTGTCCACGTCCAGCCCCTCCAGGAAGCCCACCGAGGCGCCGTCGGCCACCGACTCCACAAGCACCTCGGCCAGCTCCTTGGCGCACCCGCGGACCCCGTCCGCCGACTCCACCCGCACCACCCGCAGCACGCCGCTCACCCCTGCCTCATGACCGCTCACCGGCACGGCACCCATGATCGCATCACCCGGTCGGAGCAGATCACCGGGACGGCGGTGCGGCGCCGGGCGGGCGCCGCTGACGGGTGGCCTCGTAGAGGACGGTGGTCGCGGCGTTGGCGGCGTTGAGGGAGCTGGCGGAGCCGCCGATCGGGATGCGGACCATATGGTCGCACTCCTGGCGCCAGGCCCGGCTGAGCCCGCCGGTCTCGTTGCCGATGACCAGCAGCACCGGGCCGGTGAGGTCGATGTCGAAGATGTCGCGCTCGCCGTGCTCGTCGGTGCCGACGGCCAGCAGCGGCACTCCGGCCGCCCGGCGCTCCCGCACCCAGGACAGCACCTCCCGGTGGGAGGGGACCCGGACGGCGGGCAGGGCGAACAGGGAACCGGTGCTGGCACGCACCGACTTGGGGTCGTAGACATCGGCGGCATGGCCGGTGACGATCACTCCGTGGGCGCCGAAGGCATCGGCCGAGCGGATGATGGAGCCGATGTTCCCCGGTCCGGCCGGGCGGTCGAAGACCACCCCCAGGAAGTCGTCCCGGACCGGGATGCGGGCCAGGTCGTCCGGCGGCATGGCGGCGATGGCGAGCAGCTCCGGCGGCCCCTCGTTGCGGTCGCCGAGTTCGGCGATCAGCTCCGGCGACATGGCGACCCGGTCCGCGCCGGGCACCGTGCGCAGCAGTTCCGCGGCCCAGCGGGACGGCCGCCGGCCGGCGTCGTGGATCAGCGCCCGGATGGTCCAGCCGTGCTCCACCGCCAGCGAGATCGGCCGCACGCCCTGCACCAGGAACTCACCGGCCCGCTGCCGCTTGGTCCGGTTCCCCAGATACGACTCCCACTGCTGGAACCGCGCGTTCCGCGTCGACACCCGCAATCCCGCCGGCACCTGATGTCCTCCTCCGACCCGGGGCCCGGTCGTGTCGCCCCGGAGGGAGACGTTACACGGGCCTGTACACGGGCCTAGAGTCACGGCATGGCGGGGCGGATCGCGGGACTGGTGCTGGCGGCCGGCGGCGGCCGGCGGCTCGGGGGACGGGCCAAGGCGCTGCTGGTGACCGGCGGCGAACTGCTGGTGGACCGCGCGGTGGACGCGCTGCGGGCGGGCGGCTGCGCGCCGGTGCTGGTGGTGCTCGGCGCCGAGGCGGGGCGGGTGCGGGAACGGGCCCGGCGGCTGGCCGGGTGCACGGTGGTGGAGAACCCGCAGTGGCCGACGGGGATGGGCTCGTCGCTGCGGGCCGGCCTGGCCGCCGTCATGGAGCCGCCGGACGGCGTGGACGGCGTGGACGGCGTGGTGGTGCTGCTGGTGGACCAGCCGGGGGTGGGCGCCGCGGCCGTGGCCCGGGTGAGGGCCGCGTACCGCTCGCCGCGGACCCTGGCCGCCGCCGCCTACGGCGGCGAGCGGGGACATCCGGTGCTGCTGGGCCGGGACCATCTGGCCGGGGCGGCCCGCGCCGCGGCCGGCGACCGGGGCGCCCGCGACTATCTGCGGGCCCGGGAGAGCGAGATCGTCCTGGTGGAGTGCGGGGACGTGGCCCGCCCCGAGGACATCGACACCCCCGGGGACCTGGAGCCGGGGCCCGCGGCGGAATAGCGCCGTCCCGCCGCCGCGGACAGGGCCGCCCCGGTCACCGGACCGGCCTTGTGGTTCCACGATGAGGAAACTAGTGTCCGCCCCTGTGTGCACCGGTCGGTAGTCCCGGGGCCGTCGCCGTCGCCGAAGGAGTGAGCGCATCATGACCGTATCCGAACCGGCGTCCGGAGGCGGACCGGCCGCCGTGGTGTCCGGGCCGCCCGTCGCCCGCCAGGAGGAGGTGCTGACCCGGGAGGCCCTCACCTTCCTGGCCGAGCTGCACCGCCGTTTCACCCCGCGCCGCGACGAGCTGCTGGCCCGCCGCGCCGTCCGCCGGGCGGAGATCGCCCGCACCGGCGGCCTGGACTTCCTCCCCGGGACCCGGCACATCCGGGAGGGCGACTGGCGGGTCGCCCCGGCCCCCGAGGCCCTCCAGGACCGGCGGGTGGAGATCACCGGCCCGGCCGAGCGCCGGATGACCGTCAACGCCCTCAACTCCGGCGCCCGGATCTGGCTCGCCGACTTCGAGGACGCCTCCTCCCCCGCCTGGCGCAACGTCATCGGCGGCCAGGTGCACATGGCCGACGCCTTCCGCCGCCGGATCGACTTCACCGACCCCGGCAGCGGCAAGCACTACGCGCTCCGCCCGGACGGCGAGCTGGCCGTGGTGGTGATGCGCCCGCGCGGCTGGCATCTGGACGAGCGCCACCTGACCGTGGACGGGCGGGCCGTCCCCGGCGCGCTGGCCGACTTCGGCCTCTACTTCTTCCACAACGCCCGGCTGCTCGGCAAGCAGCGCCGCGGCCCGTACTTCTACCTGGCCAAGCTGGAGTCCCATCTGGAGGCGCGGCTGTGGGACGAGGTGTTCCGCTTCGCCCAGGAGTATCTCGGCCTGCCGGCCGGCACCGTCCGGGCCACCGTGCTGATCGAGACCATCACCGCCGCCTTCGAGATGGAGGAGATCCTCTACGAACTGCGCGACCACGCCGCCGGGCTGAACGCGGGCCGCTGGGACTATCTGTTCTCCCTGATCAAGAACTTCCGGGACGCCGGCCCCCGGTTCGTCCTCCCCGACCGCAACGCGGTGACCATGACCGCGCCCTTCATGCGCGCCTACACCGAACTCCTGGTCCGCACCTGCCACAAGCGCGGGGCACACGCCATCGGCGGCATGTCGGCGTTCATCCCCTCCCGCGACGAGCGGGTCAACGCGGCCGCCCTGGAGAAGGTCAGGGCCGACAAGGAGCGCGAGGCGGGCGACGGCTTCGACGGCTCCTGGGTGGCCCACCCCGCCCTGGTGCCGGTGGCCCGGGCCGCCTTCGACGCGGTGCTGGGGGAACGGCCGCACCAGAAGGAGCGGCTGCGCGAGGACGTCCGGGTCGGCGCCGCCGACCTGCTCGCGGTGGACTCCCTGGACGCCCGGCCCACCATGGCGGGGCTGCGCAACGCCGTCCAGGTCGGCACCCGCTATCTGCGGGCCTGGCTGGCCGGGCAGGGCGCGGTCGCCGTGTTCGACCTGATGGAGGATGTGGCGACCGCGGAGATCTCCCGTTCGCAGATCTGGCAGTGGGTCAACGCCGGGGTGAAGCTGGCGGACGGCACGGCCGTGACCCGGGAACTGGTGGAGCGGACGGCGGCCGAGGAACTGGCGGCCATCCGCGCCGAGACGGGAGAAGCGGAGTTCGCGGCGGGCGGCTGGCAGCGGGCGCACGAACTGCTGCTGCGCATCGCCCTGGCCGAGCAGTACCCGGACTTCCTCACCCTCCCGGCCTACGAGCTGCTGGACTGAGGCGCGCCGGCCTGGCGCATCTGCACCGGACCGTCCACCACGCCGGCCGGGAGCCGTTCGGCAACTGGTGGGACTGGCAGATCGGCGCCCAGCAGGGGCTGCTGGACAGCTGTCCGCTGCTGCCCGGCCGGCTCGGCGCGGGAGACGGCGGCCTCTTGCGGGGCGGTGGACCACTTCGTGCCCGGCTCGGTGGTGGAGCACTGCACGGGCATCGGCACCGGCGCCAACCGGGCCGATCTGTGCCGGGTGCGCCCAGGCCACCCTTCTCCGGCTTCCCCGAACCGCGGCGGGAGGGCCCGCTCAGCCCTGGAGGGCGTAGAGGGCGCCGTCGGAGTTGCCGGCGAAGACGATGCCGCCGGCCACCGCGGCCGAGGAGAACACCTCGCCGCCGCCCCGGAACTGCCACAGCAGGCCGCCGTCGGCCGCGTCCAGGGCATAGACGTGGGCGTCGGAGGTGCCGATGTAGACCGCGCCGTCCGCCACCGCCGGGGAGCGCACCGCGGCGTTGGCGGGGTAGACCCACCGCCGGTCGCCGGTGGCCGCGTCCACCGCGTGCAGCCGGTCGTCCGAGCTGCCCACGTACACCGTGCCGCCCGCCACCACCGGGTCGGCCCGCACCTTGTCGTCGGCCGCGTAGGACCACAGCCGCTCGCCGGTGGCCGCGTCCAGCGCGTAGAGATTCATGTCGTCGCTGCCGAAGAAGATCCGGCCGTCGGCCAGCACCGGGGTGGAGAACACCTCGCCGCCGGCCGCGTACTCCCAGCGCGCTTCGCCGGACCGGTGGTCACGGGCGTACAGCACACCGCCGGCGGTGCCCGCGTAGACCAGTCCGCCGCCCACCACGGCCGCCGAGCGGACCGCGCTGTCCGCGGTGAAGGTCCACAGTTCCTCGCCGTTGTCGGCCCGCAGGGCCCGCAGCCGGCCGTCGTGGCTGCCGGCGCAGACGATGCCGCTGGTCACCGCCGGGGTGCGGACCGGGCCTTCGGTCTGCACCCGCCAGACCTCCGCGCCGGTCCGGATGTCCACCGCGTACAGCCGGCTGTCGTCGCTGCCGGTGTAGGCGATGCCGTCCGCGACGCGCGGCGGGGAGACCACCGCGCCCCCGGTCGGGAACCGCCAGCGTTCCGTGGCGTCGGCGATGCCGACGGCATAGAGCCGGCCGTCGTCGCTGCCGAAGTAGGCGACCCCGGCGGCCACCGCGGCGGTGTGGGCGGGGCCGCCGGTGGGAAAGGCCCACAGCCGGGTGCCGGGCGCGGGCCGGCGGGTGACCTCCTCGCCGCCGCCCGCCGGCAGCCCGTCCAGGGCCCGCAGGCCGTACCAGCCGGCGCCCGCCGCGAGGACCGCGCCGCCGAGCCCGAGCAGCACCCGGCGCCGGGGGCCGCCCGGGCGTCCGGCCCGGTCGGTCCGGTCGCCCTGCCCGGTCCGGGCCGGGCCCTCGGCCGGGCCGGGCGGGGCCACCAGCGGCGGCCCGAACTCCCCGGCCGGCGGCGGCACCCGCCCGCCGGGGCCGGGTGCCGGGCGGGCGGCCCGGGTGGGCGGCGGCGCGGCGGTGGCGGGCCGGTCCTCGGCGTCCGCGCTGCGCGCCCGGACCGCCGCGGCGACCGGCTCGGGCAGCCAGCCCGCGCCGGTGAGCACGTCCACCCGGCCGCGGCCGTCACCGCCGGCCGCCCCGCCGGTCATGCCGGTCATGCCGGTCATGCTGCCGAGCCGCGCCAGCAGCTGCGGCACGGTGGGCCGCTGCCGCGGCTCCTTGGCCAGGCACGGTTCCACCACCGGGCGCAGCGCGGCGGGCAGTGCCCGCAGGTCCGGCTGCTCGTAGACGGCCCGGAAGTTGACCGAGTGGGCCGAGCCGCTGCCGAACGGCTGCCGTCCGGTGGCGGTGTACGCCAGCACCACGCCGAACGAGAAGACGTCCGCGGGCGGCCCCACCCGGTGGCCGGCGACCTGCTCGGGGGCCATGAAGCCGGGCGTTCCCACCACCACCCCGGCCTGGGTGGCGACGGTGGTCTCGGCGGCGGCGAGCGAGATGCCGAAGTCGATGACGCGCGGTCCGTCCGGGGCCAGCAGGACATTGGACGGCTTGAGATCGCGGTGCACCACCTCGGCGGCGTGGATCACCTCCAGCGCCTCGGCCAGACCGGCGCCCAGCGCCAGCACCGACGGGACGGGCCAGGGGCCGTGTGCGCTCACCGCCTCGCCCAGCGGCATGCCGGGCACATAGGCGGTGGCCAGCCAGGCCGGGGTGGCCTCCGGATCGGCGTCCAGCACCCCGGCGGTGAAGACGCCGTTGACCCGGCGGGCGGCGGAGACCTCCCGGGCGAACCGGGCCCGGAACTGCGGGTCCTCGCCCAGTTCGGGACGGATCACCTTGACCGCGACGGCCCGGCCGCCGGGCGAGCGGCCGAGATAGACCCGGCCCATGCCGCCCGCGCCGAGCCGCGCCACCAGCCGGTACCGCCCCACCTGCCGGGGGTCGCCCGCCGACAGTTCCTCGAATCCCGCCATTGCTCACCCTTCCGTGGCCACCGCCGGCGTACATCGTCCCGGAGCGGCCCCGGAGCGGGACCGCCGACCGGAAACCCGCAGCGGTTTCGTGACGTACGCCGGCCGTGCGGTGCGCCGGTGCGCGGACGTCCCCGGGCAGGCGGGCGGGCGGCGGGCTCAGGAGGCGAGGCCGGCCAGGGCGGCGAGGCGGTGCGCCTCGGTGCGGGCGGCGCGGGCTATCCCGTCCTCGTCGGCGGTGACCAGCCTGCCGTGCTCGACCACCGGGCGTCCGCCGACCAGGGAGAGCGTCACCGGTGCCGGAGGCCCGAGCACCAGCGCGGCCACCGGGTCGCCGATGGTCGAGTGGCCCAGTCCGTCCAGCTTCCACAGCACCAGATCGGCCAGTTTGCCCGGCTCCAGCGAGCCGGTTTCCCGCTCCCGGCCCAGCACCCGGGCGCCGCCGGCCGTGCCCAGCCGCAGCGCGGCCCGGGTGGTCAGCGCGTGTTCCCGGTGCGGGCCGAGCCGCTGCATCAGCAGGGCGTTGCGCATCTCGGTGTGCAGCTCACCGGTCTCGTTGGAGGCGGTGCCGTCCACGCCCAGCCCGACCGGCACGCCGGCGGCCAGCAGATCCGGCACCCGCGATATGCCCGCCGCCAGCCGGGCGTTGGAGGACGGGCAGTGCGCCACCCCCGTCCCGGTGCGGGCGAAGGCGGCGATGTCGGAGTCGGAGAGGTGTATGCAGTGCGCCATCCACACGTCCTCGCCCAGCCAGCCGGTGGTCTCGAAGTAGGCGGTCGGCCCCATGCCGAACAGTTCGTGGCAGTACTTCTCCTCCTCCACGGTCTCCGAGCCGTGGGTGTGCAGCCGCACGCCGCGGCGGCGGGCCAGCGCCGCGGACTGGCGCATCAGTCCGGTGGAGACGCTGAACGGGGAGCAGGGCGCGACGGCGATGCGCAGCATGGCGCCGAAGCCGGGGTCGTGGTGGGTGTCGATGGCCGCCTCGGTGGCCAGCAGGGCCTGCTCGGTGGTCTCCACGGCGAAGTCGGGCGGCAGGCCGCCCTGCGACTCGCCGCGGTCCATGGAGCCGCGGGCGGCGGTGAAGCGGAGGCCCAGTTCGCGGGCGGCGCGTATCCCGGCGGCCAGCAGGTCCCCGCCGCCCCGCGGGTGGATGTAGTGGTGGTCCATGGCCGTGGTGACCCCGCCGCGGGCCATCATGGCGAGCGAGGCGCGGGCGGCGGCGTGCACCATCTCCTCGTCGATGCGGGCCCACACGGGGTAGAGGGCGACCAGCCAGTCGAAGAGGCTGTGGTCCTGGGCCAGCCCGCGGGTCAGCCACTGGTAGAAGTGGTGGTGGGTGTTGACCAGGCCCGGGGTGGCCAGATGGCCGGCGGCGTCGATACGGCGGGCCGCCCCGCGGGCCAGGGCGTCCGGGGCCGGTCCGGGGCCGACCGCCTCGATCAGGCCGCCGGAGACCACGACATGACCGGCCGGATGCTCGGTGCCGGCCGGGTCCACGGTGGCGACGGCGCAGTTCTCGATGACCAGACGGTCCGCCATGCGGCGCTCCTCAGGGCAGGTTGGTGAGGTCGGCGGGGATGCGGGCGGCTGCGCCGGGCCGCAGCACCGTGGCCTCGATCAGGCCGTAGGGGCGGTCGGCCGCGAAGTAGACCTCGTTGTCGTTGGTCAGGCCGAAGGGGGTCAGATCCACCGGAAAGTGGTGTTTGTTGGGCAGGGAGAGCCGGATCTCCTCGATGCCGGGGCAGTCGGCGAGCACCCGGGCGCCCATCTGGTAGAGGGTCTGCTGGAGCGAGTGGGAGTAGGTGGTGGCGAAGGCGTCCAGCAGGCTGCTCCGGGCCCGGTGCCAGCAGGCGTCCCAGTCGCGGTCGTCCGGTGCGGCGCCCTCGGCGGCCGGGTGGTCCGGCTCTCCGGGCGTCGGACCGCCGAGGGTGCCCCGGTGGCGCCACCAGGCGCTGATCTCGGTGGCCAGGACGCGGTCGTACGCCTCCCGCAGGGTGGTGTAGCGGTCCTTGAGAAAGCCGTGGAACTCGGAGTCGGTGGAGTTGAGCACGGTGAGGTGCTTCAGCCCGCCGAGCACCTCCCAGCCGTCCCCGTCGTAGCTGATCTGCGCCGTGCGGACGGCGTCGCCGCGGCGGACGAAGGAGTGCCGCGCCGGCTCCCCGGCAGCGGTGCCTCCAGCGGCGGGTCCGATGCGGTCCCAGGCGTACTCCTCGATCCGGACGCGGGCCCGCCGGACGGTGCGGGTGGCGGTGACGAAGTGCCGGGCGAGCAGGATGCCGAACTGTTCGGCGGAGTCGATGCCGTACTCCTTGGCAAAGGCGAAGACGGTGTTCTTGGCGGTGTCGGTGGGCAGCACGGCGGCGTTGCGGCCCGCGTAGTGCGTGTCGTCCAGGTCGCCGGACAGCGCCACCGAGACGCTGAGATCGCGTATGTGGTGGGTGCGGCCCTCGCGGGTGACGCGCACCACCCGGGTCTCGGCCTTGCCGTACTGGTTCTGGCCGAGCAGCGCGGGGCGGCCGGGCGGCGGGAGGTCGGCGGGCATCGGCGGTCAGCTCCCCCGGTAGACGGTGTAGCCGTACGGGCTGAGCAGCAGCGGCACATGGTGGTGCTCGCCGGGCGTGACCGCGAAGACGACGGTGACCCGGGGGAAGAACCCGGCGCCGGCCGGGTGGGAGCCGGTCGCGAACTCCAGCCGCGCCCGGCCGGCGGCGGGCGGCAGCGGCGGCAGGCCGGTGCAGCGGCCGTCCGTGTCGGTGACGGCGGTGGCGTGCGGCTGCCACTCCCCCGTGTCGCTCTCCCGCACCGCGAGGGTGACGGCGAGGCCGCGGGCCGGGTGTCCGGCGGCGGTGTCCAGCACATGGGTGGAGACGGTGGCCGGGGAGCCGGCGGGGACGGCACTGGTCATCGGGGGTGTCCTTCCTCCGGGCCGGCCGGGGCCGCGGGAGCGGCGGCCCGCAGCAGCCGGCCGAGCCGGATGCGGTTGATCCTGCCGAGTTCGGTGCGCACGATCTCGCGTTCCGTCTCCGGCGGGTTACCCAGCCGCTCCCGGACGGCGTCCAGGAGCCGGCCCGCGGTCAGTCCGGTGGCGCAGATCAGGAAGACATGGCCGAACCGCTCCTGGTAGGCCAGGTTGAGCCGGAGCATCTCGGCGCGGAGTGCCGGGGCGGCGCCGGCCATGCCGCGCTGTTCCCGGGCGGAGCGCGGGTCGCCGGGTGCCGGGCGGCCGATCGGCGGATGCCCGGCCAGGGCCTCGGCCAGCTCCTCGGCGGTGAGCGCGGCCACGGCCGCGTCGGCGGCGGCCAGCAGGGCCTCCGGGTCCGGGTAGGGCCGGCCGCGCAGCAGTGTCCCGGCCCAGGCGCGACAGGCGCAGACGTCCAGCAGGGCCCGCCGTGCCGGGCCGTCGTCGGCCGTGTTGAGCCAGGACAGCCCGGAGGCGGGCGGAGTCGGGAGACGCTGGGTCACGGGCGGGCACCTCCGGCGCGGGCGGGTGCGAGCTGGGGGCGCGCGGACGGCCGCACGCGCGGGGTACAGCTAAGCCACCCGACCGGGCCGGAGTCAACAATCTGTTGAAGTCAGGGCGGCGTGCCCTCCCCGGCCCGGCCCCCGTCCCGCCCGCCGGCCGGTTCCCGGTTGAGGTAGTTGTAGACGGTGAAGCGGCTCACCCCGAGGGCCGCCGCCGCGGTCTCCACCGAGTGCCGCAGCGCGAACGCGCCCCGCGCCTCGAGCTGCCGCACCACCGACTGCTTGGCCTTGCGGTCGAGCTGGGACAGCGGCCGGCCGTGCCGCCGCCGGAGGTCGTGCAGCAGATGCTCCAGCGACTCCGAGAGCTGCGGCAGCCGTACCGCCGCCGCCTCCCGCCCCGCCCAGCTCAGCACCACGTCGTCCGCGCGGGCCCGGTCCGGGGGAAGCAGTTCGCCGCCGATCGCGTCCACCAGCGGCTGCACCGCGTCGAGAAACGCCCGGCGGTCCGGATCGACGGTCATCGCCCGGCCGCCTCCGCCGGTCCCGGCCGGTCCTCGGCCAGGCCGCTGACCTGGAGCGAGACCCGGGTGGCGCCGGCCGCGAAGGAGCGGCGCAGCAGCGCCTGGACGGCGGCCAGCACCTCCTCGGCCGGCCCTTCCGCGGAGTTGCCGAACGGGCCGACGTCCACGGCGTCCAGCGGGGCGTCCTGTATCACCCGGCGGGCCACCTCGGCGTGGCGGGGCAGTTCGTCCAGATCGAACGGCTCGGTGGTGAATTCCAGTCTCAGTCGCACGCGGCCAACGTAGCGCGGACGGCGCCGGCCGTCCCGGGACCGGCTCAGCTCCGGCCGGCGGCCGGGACGCGCTGCGCGGGCACCCCGAACCGGTCCACCGCGCGGCGGAGTTCGCCCAGCTCGGGGGTGAGGGCACTGACCGAGCCCAGCGCTCCGAAGATCATCAGCAGACTGTGCCGCAGCGCGGCCCCCTCCGGATCCGCGGCCTGTGCGGCCCGTGCGGCGGCACCGGTGCGCGGCATGCCGTCCGTCAGTGACTCCATGACGGCCAGCTCGCGTTCGGCGACCGCGCGGTCGGTGAGCGGTGAGCGGTACGCCTCCAGCGCGATGCGCGTGCGGATCACGGCGCCGCGGAGCTCATCCAGCCGAGGATCGATTCCGGCGGCCACTCGGCCCTCCCCTGCCGTCTCCCGGCGGCACCCGGACCTTCCGGGCGCCGTAACGATGCGGTGCTCACAGCGCCCCCGCGCGCCGGACGAGAACAGTAAATATCACTGTCCGCGCATCCCGCCACACGGAGGGCAAAAATCTGTGTCACATCCAGGTAAACGGCGGGCGCCCGCACCGGGATGTTCCCCGATTCCGTTCCGTGGCCGAACAGTTACCCCTGCCGTGATCGGAACCGCTGCGCGCCCGCCGCGGAATCGGCCACACTGGGGGCCGACCGCCCTCGTCCGCCGTCCGAGCCGGGTCCGGAGCTGGAGCGCACCATGGCCAAGAGCGTGCCCGTCCGCTGTCCGGCGTGCCGCCGGGAGCACGCCTTCATCCCGTCCGAGTATCCGTGCGGCTGCGGCGCGCCGGTGGCCGTGCCGCTGCGCGACGCGGTGCCGGTGCGGGTGCGCCACCGCTCCTGGGCGGATTCCTGGACGGAGGTGGACTGCCCGGCGTGCGGGCGGCCCGGCCAGTGGCCGCAGCCGGAGTTCTGCTGCCCGTGCGGGACAACGGTACGGCTGGCCGCCGTGCCCGGGCGGCAGGACGGCAGCACCGGGGAGGACGCGGAGGCGGCGGACGCGGCGGAGGATCCCCGGGCGGAGCGTTCCGCGTTCCGGCCGCTGACCATCCGCACCGCCTGCGACGCGGTGGCCTGCGCCGAGCAGTTCCTGCGCTGGCTGGGCTTCGCGGACGTGCGGTCGGCCATGCCGCGCCGGGAGGCCGATCTCGATCTGCGCGGCCCCGAGGTGGTGGGCCAGGTGAACCCGGCCACCTCGCCGACCGGGCCGCGGGAGATCGAGACGCTGTGGCTGCACGGCATGGCCGAGTCGCTGACCGCGGTGGCCTTCTCGCTGGCCGGCTACGAGCGGGAGGCCCGCAGCCGGGCGGACGAACTGCGGCTGCCGCTGTTCGTGCTCGACCTGACCGGCACGCCGCAGCCGGTGAACGACGCGGCCGACACCCTGCTGCGCGACCGCCGCTGACGGCTCCGCCCCGCACCGGTCCGCCCAGCACCGGCCGGGCCCGGCGGGCAGCTCACAGGCAGACGACGACCAGGGCGACATCGTCCGGGCCGCCGCCGGACAGTCCCAGCCCGGCCAGCAGGGTGTCCGCCATCTCCCCGGGGGCCCGGCCGTGACAGCCGGCCAGCACATCACCGAGGCGGGTCACGCCCACGTCGATGTCCTCGCCCCGCCGTTCGACCAGCCCGTCGGTGTAGAGCAGCAGGGTGTCCCCCGGGGCGTACGGCAGGCTGGCCTGCGGCCGGGGAACATGCTGCGGACGGACCGCCAGCGGCGGATCGGTGGCCCCGTCGAGAAGTTCCAGGCTGCCGTCCGGGTGGCCCAGCAGCGGCGGCGGGTGCCCGGCGCTGCTGTAGGTGAGCAGCCGGTTGCCGGTGTCGACCAGGACCTGCACGGCGGTGGTGCCCATCGCGCCCTCCACCGACCGCGCGTACCCGCCGAGCGCCTCCAGGGCCGGGGCGGGCCGGGCCAGCGCGCGGATGGCGGCGCTGAGCGCGCTGCGCAGCATGCCCATGACGGCCGCGGCCTCCAGGCCGTGGCCGACCACGTCGCCGACCGCCACGGCGAACCGGTCCTCGCCCAGATCGACCGCGTCGTACCAGTCGCCGCAGATGTTCATCGAGCTGACCGCCGGCAGATAGCGCACCGCGATGTTGTGGTGCCGGGCCAGGTCGGGGGCCTGGAGCATGGACTCCTGGAGGGTCATCACCACCTCGCGCTCCCGGTCGTGGGACTCGCACAGCTCGTCGTTCAGCCGGATCAGCTCGCGGGCCCGCACATACAGCTCCGCCTCCAGGGCGCGCACCGCATTGCTTCCCGCGCCGTCCCCCGGCACCGGGACCGGGCCGGGCAGCGGGGCGGGCCGCCGGCCGGTGAAGGCGGTGACGTCCTCGGCCCGGTGGATGATCCACCGGACCCTGCCGTCCGGGCCCAGCACCGGCGTGTTGGACGGGGACCACCAGCGTTCCTCGAAGCCGCCGGGCGCGTGCTCGGCCGGAATGTCGTACTTCTGCAGCGCGATGGTGTCGGTGCGGCCGGTCGCCAGTACCCGTTCCAGCGATTCCCGGAGGTTCCGCACCCCCGAGGCCCCGGGATCGGCGGGGTTGTCCGGAAAGGCCTCGAAGAGATGTTTTCCGGTCAGCTCCGCCCGGCTCCGGCCGGTCGCGGCGAGATAGGCGTCATTGGCGTCCACCACGACGAGGTCCGGGCCCAGGAGAAGATACGGATTGGGAGCCGCGGCGAAGACCGCGGCGTAGTCGACCGGCGAGGCCACGGCAGCCTTCCCTTCCGAGGGCTGTGCGTCCGCTTCCCAACGTAGGGCCGCCGGGCCCCGGGCGCGAGCGGTCGGCCGCCGGTCAGCCGCGCCGCCAGCGCTGGTCGTGGACGGCGGCGCCGGGCGCGTGGAAGGCGAGCAGGCGCGCGGCCTCCCGGCCGGCGTCCGCGCGCTGCCCCGCGGTGAGCGGGTCGCCGAAGACGGTGGCGGTGAGGGTGGCCCGGTTCCGCTCGCTCTCCAGGCGCCAGATGCCGCGGACGAAGCCGTCCACCAGCAGCACGGGGAACGCCTGGTTGCCCTTCCAGGTGCGGTTGCGGGCGGCGGGCGAGATGATCCGGGAGCGGTCGGCGTGGCCGAGGAAGATGTTGTCGAACTCGGGCAGGAAGCGGACCGGCGCGGGAGTCCCGGCGGACGGCCGCGGGGCGTCGGGCAGATCGAACAGCTCGGTGCCCGACTCGTCCCGGAAGGCGACCAGGCGGTCCCGGTTGCGCTCCACCACGGGACGCAGCCGGGTCAGGCCGCACCACAGCTGGAGGTCCTTGACCGAGGCCGGGCCGAAGGCGGCGAAGTAGCGCAGCACCAGGGCGTCCGGGCCGAGGCCGGGCGGGGCGGCGAGGGGGCGGCCGAGCCAGTGCTCGGCGGTGGTGTGCCGGGGCAGGCCGCCCTGCCGCCACAGGCCGCGCGGCGGGGTCTGCACCATGGGCAGCCGCTGCCGGGCCACCATGCCCAGGGCCCGCGCATCGCTGTGCGGCCACTGAGGGAGCAGCGCGGTGCCCAGCTCCTGCCAGGTGCGCGGCTGCTGCTCGGCGAGCTCCCGGGCGCGGGCGGCGACGGCCGCCTGGTCCACCCCGCCCAGGTGCCGGGCGAAGGTGCCGGGCATGGGGCGTTCCATGATCGGCCGGAACAGCGGGCGCAGCGCCACGCAGTCATCGGCGGTGACGGTGTGGATGGTGTTGCGCAGCAGGGCGATGCGGACGAACTCGCGGGCGGCGAAGCGGCGGGAGAAGTCCTCGGGGTCGAAGCCGGCGAGGCGGCTGAAGAGGGCGGTGTAGTGGTTGTGCGGCACCTGGGTCTGCAGGGCCACCAGGTGCCGCACGGCCTGCGCGGCGGTCAGCTCCGAGCGGCGCAGCAGCAGTTGCCGGGCGAGCAGGGCACGGTTCAGCTCGCGGAGCGTCAGTACTCCGCCCGGCGCGGTGTTCGTCGCCATGCCCCGACCCTAGGCCGCATTGCGGTCACTTTCCGTCCGCAGGGCGACGGCGCGCCTCGGCGCCTCCGGTCACCGGCCGGCGGCGGCTGCGGACCGGGGCCGGGGCTGGGGCTGGGGGGAGTGCACGGGGGTGGTGAGGGTGGTCAGGGGGCGGCCGGTGCCGCCGTGGCGGAGGGCGACGATCTCGGCGGCGATGGACACCGCGGTCTCCTCCGGAGTGCGGGCACCCAGGTCCAGGCCGATCGGGGAGCGCAGCCGGGCCAGCTCCGGCCGGCCCAGCCCGGCCTCGCGCAGCCTGCGCATCCGGTCCCGGTGGGTACGGCGCGAGCCCATCGCGCCGACATAGGCGAGCGGCAGCCGCAGCGCCCGCAGCAGCAGCGGGATGTCGAACTTGGTGTCGTGGGTGAGCACACAGACCGCGGTACGGCGGTCCAGCAGCCCGGCGGCCCACTGTTCGTCCAGATAGCGGTGCGGCCAGGCGACGCGCACCTCGTCGGCCTCGGGGAAGCGGTCCGCGGTGGCGAACACCGGCCGGGCGTCGCAGACGGTGACCCGGTGGCCCAGGAAGCGGCCGGCCCGGGTGAGTGCCGCGGCGAAGTCCACGGCGCCGAAGACCAGCATGCGCGGCGGCGGCAGGCTGCTCTCCACCAGCAGGGTGACCGGCTCGCCGCAGCGGCTGCCCGCCGCGCCCCCCGCGCCCACGGTCACCGGGCCGGTGCGGCCGGCCGCCAGTTCGGCACGGGCCTGTGCGGCGGCCTCCCGGTCCAGCTCCGGCGGCCCGCCGAGGGTGCCCAGATGCGGTGCGTCCGCCGGTACGTACAGGGCCCGGCCGGGCAGCCCGGCCGGGCCGCCGGTGGCCAGCACGAAGGCGCCGGCCCGGCCGGCGGCGGCGCCCGCCGCGGCGGCGGCGAGGACGCGGGCGCAAGAGGACTCGGCGGGGTACGGCGTGACCAGCACCTCGATGGTGCCGCCGCAGGTCAGACCGATGGCCAGGCCCTCGGCGTCGCCGTAGCCGAAGCGTTCGCGCTGCACCGTGCCCCGCTCCAGGGAGCGCCGGCACAGCTCGTAGACCGCGCCCTCCACGCAGCCGCCGGAGACACCGCCCACGGCCGTGCCGGCGGCGTCCACGGCCAGGGCCGCGCCGGGCTGCCGGGGCGCGCTGCCGCCGGCCGACACCACCGTCGCCAGCGCGAAGGCGCGTCCCTCCCGGCACCACCGGTCAAGTTCGGCGGCGATGTCCAGCATGACCCTGCTCCCCTGCTCCGTGATGGGTTCCGTGGGTTCCGTGGGTTCCGGCGCCGGCCGCGCTGCCGTCGCCGCCGTCAGTCCGTGCCGGTCAGGTGCTCGGGGCGGACCGGCACCCGGTGCAGTGCCAGGCCGGTGGCCTGCCGGATGGCCGCCACCACGGCCGGCCCGGCCGACAGGGTGGGCGCCTCGCCCACCCCGCGCAGTCCGTACGGGGCGTGCTCGTCCGCCAGTTCCAGCATCTCCACCGGGATCGCCGGGGTGTCCAGCACGGTCGGGATCAGATAGTCGGTGAAGGACGGATTGCGCACCAGGCCCTGTGCGTCGGTGCGGATCTCCTCCATCACCGCCAGCCCCATGCCCTGCACCGTGCCGCCCTGGATCTGGCCGGTCACCGAGAGCGGGTTGAGCGCCCTGCCCACGTCCTGCGCGCACGCCAGCTCCACCAGTTTGACCAGGCCCAGCTCGGTGTCCACCTCCACCACCGCGCGGTGCGCGGCGAAGGAGTACTGGACGTGGCCGTCGCCCTGCCCGGTGTGCGGGTCGAACGGCCGGGTGGGCCGGTGGCGCCACTCGCTCTCCCGCTCGATCGCCTCCCCGCCCAGCACATCGGCCAGCGCGGCCAGCACCTCGCCGCCGGCCGTGACCACCTTGCCCCCCGCCAGCCGCAGCCCGTCGCCCGCCCAGCCGGGATGCGCGGCCCCGAACCGTTCCCGGCCCAGCTCCAGCACCCGTTCGCGCACCAGGCCGCAGACATGCCGGATGGCGCCGCCGGTGACATAGGTCTGGCGGGAGGCCGAGGTGGAGCCGGCCGAGCCGACCCGGGTGTCGGCCGGGTGCAGCGCCACCTGGGTGACGCCGAGTTCGGTGCGGGCGATCTGGGCGTGCACGGTGACGCCGCCCTGCCCCACCTCCGCCATGGCGGTGTGCACCACGGCGACCGGCTCGCCGCCGGCCACCTCCAGCCGGACCCGTGCCGTGGAGTAGTCGTCGAAGCCCTCCGAGAAGCCGACGTTCTTGATGCCCACGGCATAACCGACGCCGCGCACCACGCCCTCGCCGTGTGTGGTGTTGGACACCCCGCCGGGCAGCTCCCGCAGATCGACGCCGCCGGTGCCGTCCTCCCCGCCGCCGGAGGCGGTCTGCCAGGGGCGTTCCGGCGGCAGCGGCCGGTCGCGGACCCGGCGCAGCAGCTCCGCCACCGGGGCCGGGGCGTCCACCCGCTGCCCGGTGGGCATCAGGGCGCCCCGGGAAAGGGCGTTGCGCTGCCGGAACTCCACCGGATGCAGGCCGAGCGCGGCGGCCACCCGGTCCATCTGGGCCTCGTAGGCGAAGCAGGCCTGGACCGCGCCGAAGCCCCGCATGGCGCCGCAGGGCGGGTTGTTGGTGTACAGGGCCAGTGCCTCGATCTCGACGTTGTCGACGGCGTAGGGGCCCAGGGAGAGCGAGGCGGCGTTGCCCACCACGGCGGCCGAGGTGGACGCGTAGGCGCCGCCGTCCAGCACGATCCGGCAGGTCATATGGGTGAGCCGGCCGTCCCGGGTGGCGCCGTGCTCATAGCGCAGCCGGGCCGGGTGGCGGTGGACATGGCCGAAGAAGGACTCCTCGCGGTGGTAGACCATCTTCACCGGCCGGCCGGTGTGCAGGGCCAGCAGGCAGGCGTGGATCTGCATGGAGAGGTCCTCGCGGCCCCCGAAGGCGCCGCCGACCCCGGAGAGCGTCAGCCGGATCCGGTCCTCGGGAAGGCCCAGCACGGGAGCCATCTGCCGCAGATCGGCGTGCAGCCACTGGGTGGCGAGGTAGAGGTCCACGCCGCCGTCGGCGGCCGGGACGGCGAGGCCGGACTCGGGGCCCAGAAACGCCTGGTCCTGCATGCCGATCCGGTACTCGCCGGTGACGATCACATCGGCCCGGGCGCGGGCCGCGGCCACATCGCCGCGCAGCACCGGCTGGCGGTGCAGGATGTTGGGGTGCGGGACCCGGCGGGCGTAGTGGTCGGTGCGGTCCGGATGGAGCAGCGGCGCGCCGGGGGCGAGCGCACTGGCCTCGTCGTGCACCACCGGCAGTGCGGCGTACTCGACCCGGATACGGGCGGCGGCGCGGCGGGCGGTCTCGGGATGGTCGGCGGCGACCAGGGCGACCGGCTCGCCGTGGTGACGGACCCGGTCCCGGGCCAGCACCGGCGTGTCGGAGATCTCCAGGCCGTAGGTGGTGACCGGGGTGGGCAGGTCGTCATGGGTGAGGACGGCGTGCACCCCGGGGACCCGCAGCGCCTCCGCGATGTCCAGCGAGCGGATCCCGGCGTGGGCGTGCGGGCTGCGCAGGGTGGCGCCCCACAGCATGTCCTCGTGCCACAGGTCGGAGGAGTAGGCGAACTCGCCGGTGACCTTCAGGGTGCCGTCGGGGCGCGGGGTGGATTCGCCGATGCCGCCGCGGGCGGCCGGGTCCGAGCCCTGGGTCAGCCGGGTCGGCACCCGGACGGGCGCGGTGCGCACGGGGGTCTGCCCGCCGCCGGCCGGCCCGCTGCCGCCGGTCAGCACGGCCGCTCCCCGGTTCCGTCGCCGGCCGCCGCCGGGGCGGCGGCGGGGGTGGTCCGGGCGGCGGCCAGCCGGACGGCGTCCAGGATGGTCTCGTAGCCGGTGCAGCGGCACAGGTTGCCGGCCAGCGCCTCCCGGATATCGGCGTCGGCGGGCTGCGGATTGCGCTCCAGCAGTTCGTCGGCGGCGACCAGCAGTCCTGGGGTGCAGAAGCCGCACTGCACCGCGCCCGCGTCCAGGAACGCCTGCTGCACGGGGGCCAGGGCGGATGCCTCCCCGGATGCCTCCCCCGCCTCCCCGGCGGGTGCTTCCTCCGGTGCCTGCCCGGGTGCCGTGCCCGGCGGCTGCCCGCCCGGCCCGGGCCGCGCCCGGTCACGCTGCCGGGCGTACTCCGCCAGCCCTTCCACGGTGAGCACCTCGCGGCCCTCCGCCTGGCCGGCCGCGACCAGGCAGGCGCACACCGGCACGCCGTCCAGCCGGACCGTGCAGGAGCCGCATTCGCCCTGCTCGCAGGCGTTCTTCGAACCGGGCAGGCCGAGCCGCTCGCGCAGCACATGGAGCAGGCTCTCGCCCTCCCAGACGTTGTCCGCCCGCTGCGGGCGGCCGTTGACGGTGAAGCTCACACGCACGCCAGGTCTCCTTCGTCGTCGTCTCGTCCGATCGCGCTGTCCGGCCCGGGCGCCTCCCCGGCCCCGGCCGCCCGGTGTGCCCGCCAGCTCCAGGCCAGGGTGCGGCGCGCCATCACGGCCACCGCGTGGCGGCGGTAGCGCGCGGTGGCACGGACGTCGTCGATGGGATCGCAGGCCGCCGCGGCCAGGTCGCCGAACTCCCGCAGCGTCTCCGGGCCGAGCGGGCGGCCGGGCTCGTCCCAGTGGCCGCCGCCGGCCAGCGCCGCCGCCAGGAAGTCCTCGGCGGCCCGGGCCCGCACCGGGGTGGGCGCGGCCGAGCCGATGCCGGTGCGCACCGTGCGGCGGCCGGGATGCAGCGCCACGGCGAAGGAGCAGACCGCGATCACCATGGCGTTGCGGGTGCCGGCCTTGGAGAACTGCTGGGGACCGGTGGCCCGGGCGATGCGCACGGCGCGGATCAGCTCGTCCGGGGCCAGGGCATTGCGCTTGACGCCGGTGAAGAACTCCTCCACCGGGATCAGCCGCCGGCCGCGCACCGACTCGGCCTCCACCTCGGCGCCCGCGGCGAGCAGCGCCGGATGGGCGTCCCCGGCCGGGGAGGCCGCGCCGAGATTGCCGCCGACGCTGCCGCGGTTGCGGATCTGCGGGGAGCCCACGGTGCGGGCGGCCATGGCCAGGGCGGGGAGTTCGGCGCCCAGTCCGGAGACGATCCGGCTGTACGGCACGGCGGCCCCGAGCCGGACGGTGCCGTCCGGCCGGTGCTGCCAGGTGTACAGCTCGGCGATCCGGCCCAGGTCCAGCAGATGCCCGGGACGGCGGCGGCCGAAGTTGATCTCCACCATGACGTCGGTGCCGCCGGCGATCGGCACGGCGGCGGGGTGCTCGGCCTTGACGGCCAGCGCCTCGTCCCAGGATTCCGGGCGCAGGAATTCCATACGCGGTGCTCTTCCCGTCTGGCGCGCGGCGGGCGTCCCGCCGGCGTGGCTGATGATGCGACCGGGTGGCACGGCCGGGTGCGGGAGCGGGGCCGGGCCGACCGCTGTCCTACCAGTAGACGCGACGCTCAGGGGCGCGGGACAGTCACCGAAGGCCCGAAGCCCCGGTTACGGGCGGCGCCCGTTGTTGTGGTTTCCTCCAAAGGGGAGCATGACCGGCCGCCCCGCCCCCGGCTGTTCCTCCATGCCGCGGCGCGTCGCGGCACCTCAGCCCGCTCACCCCGTCCGTCCCGCTCACCCGGCCCGTCCCGCTCGCCCCCCGTCCCGCCGCACCGGAGTGCCACCACCCATGCGACTGCACGATCTGCTCGCCGCCGACGGTCTCGGTCTGCGGCTGCTGCACGGTGACAGGGAGGCGCTGGACCGCCCGGTGCGCGGGGTGATGACCACCGATCTGCGCGATCCCAGCCGCTATCTCTCCGGCGGCGAACTCGTGCTGACCGGCCTGGCCTGGCGCCGCTCCCCGGCCGACTCCGAGCCCTTTGTCCGCGTCCTGGCCCGGGCGGGGGTGGCGGGCCTGGCCGCGGGTGAGGCGGAGCTGGGCGCGGTGCCGCCCGATCTGGCGGCGGCCTGCGCCCGCAGCGGGCTGCCGCTGTTCGCGGTGGACGAGGCGGTGAGCTTCGCGGCGATCACCGAGTATGTGGTGCGCCGGGTCTCCCGGGAACGGTCCGGTGATCTGGCGGCCATCGTGGAGCGGCACCGGCGGCTGGTGGCGGCCGGACCGGCGGGCGGCGGCCCGCGGGCGGTGCTGGAACTCCTCGGCACCGATCTCGATCTGCGGGCCTGGCTGCTGGCGCCGTCCGGCCGGGTGGTCGCCGCCTCGGGGCCGGAGCCGCTGCCGCGCGGCGCGGCGGCCGAACTGCTGGCGCGGCATCTCGCCACGGCCCGCTCCGGACGCCCGGGACCCCACCGGGTGCGCGTCCCGGCGGACGGCCCGGACGGCACCGTGTACGCGCTGCTGCCGGTGCGCGGCGAAACGGGCGACGTGCGACAACGCCCGGCGCTGTCCGACTGGCTGCTGGCGGTGGCCTCCGACCCGGCCGGCTGGCCCGCCCAGCGGCTCACGCTGCTGACCGGGGTGGCCGGCCTGATCGCCGCCGAGCGGCTGCGCGCCGAGGCGGACCGGACGGTGGGGCGGCGGCTGGCGCAGGAGGTGCTGGAACTGGTGGCGGCGGGCGCGGCGGCGGCCGAGGTGGCGGCCCGGCTGCGGGTGCTGGCGCCGTCCCGGCCGTCGGCCTGGCAGGTGGTGTGCGCCCGGCTGGAGTGGCCGGACGCACCGTCCGGGACGGCCGCCGGGGCCCGGTCGCTGCTGGAGGAGCTGCTGCCGGAAGGGGCGGCGGTGGGGCACGGCGCCGGGGAGGCGGTGGCGCTGGTGCCGCTGGCCGGGGGCGCGCCGCCGGTGCGGGCCGGCGCCCTGCTGGAGCCGGTGCGCGCCGCGCTGGAGGCGGGGCTGGCGCCGGACGGACGGCTGACCGTGGGGGTCTCGGCGGCGGTGGGCCCGGCCGAGGGACTGCGGGGCGCGCTGGAGGAGGCCCGGCACGCCCGGCGGCTGGCGGCGGCCCGCGGCGAGCGGGTGGCCGGGGCGGGGGACGAGGAACTCGCCTCCCATGTACTGCTGCTGCCGTTCGTTCCGGAGGAGGTGCGGCGGGTGTTCACCGCCCGGCTGCTGGACCCGCTGCGCGACTACGACCGCCGCCACCGGGCCGAACTGATGCCCACCCTGGAGGCGTTCCTGGCCTGCGACGGCTCCTGGACCCGCTGCGCCGGGCGGCTGCACGTCCATGTGAACACCCTGCGCTACCGGATCGGCCGCATCGAGGAGCTCACCGCCCGCGACCTGACCCGCCTGGAGGACCGCGTCGACTTCTTCCTCGCCCTGCGCCTGACCTGAACGCCGCCCCGCCCGGCGAGGGCGCCGCCCACCGCGGGCCGCGCGGGACTCAGCCGTGGACGGCACGGGCCAGGGGGTCACGGCCGGCGGCCCGGAGGCGGGCGGACCCGGCCAGCAGGGCGACCAGCGTGCCGGCCACCGCCCACAGCGCCAGCACCAGCAGCGGGCCGCCCATGGCCCGGCCGTCGAAGTAGGCGACGGACCGCACCGACCAGACGCCGGCGCCCGGAATCAGCGCCGGGCCGATGTCCTGCCAGAACGGCGGCAGCAGCGGCCCCGGAGCGAGGCCGCCCGCGCTCGGACCGCCCAGCACCGCCACCAGCAGGGCGGCCAGTCCCAGGCCCGCCGTGCCGAACAGCCCGTGGAGCGCCAGGGTCGCCGCCCCGGTGGCGAACACCACCAGCGCGCCCAGCGCGGACAGGGCCGGCAGACCGCCCGGCACCGCCCCCAGCAGCGGCCCGGCGAGCAGCGCGCCGCCGGTCCCGCCGGCCACCGCGTACGCCGCCAGCGCCAGCAGCCGGGGCCCGGCCCGCCGCGGACCGGCGGGCCGGCCGCCGGCCCCGGCCGCCAGCGCCGCGGCACCCAGACAGCCGCCCACGCACCACCCCGCCACCAGGCAGAACGGTGCCGGCCCACGGCTGTCCCCGCCCCGGGCCGGGACCACATCCGCCACCCGGAGCTCACGTCCGGCCGCCTCCGCGGCCCCGGTGACCGCCGCCCGGAGCGCCTCGGCGAGCACGGCGCCGCCGCCGGAGGCCAGCAGCAGGGTGTCCGTGGTGGCGGCCGGGTCCACGATCAGGGCGCCCGCGATCTCCCGGTTCTCGATCCGGGCGCGGGCCTCCCGCTGGTCCGCGGCCCGGTGCCCGGTGTCCAGCGGTGCGCCCGGCAGCGCGTCGAGCCGTTCCGCCGTCTGCGCTCTGATCTGCTCCGGCGCCACCACGGCGATCGGGATGTGCCGGGGCTCGGGGCGGTGGAGGGCCCCGGTCCAGGAGAGGATGAAGCCGAGCTGGAGCGCCAGCACACCGAGGATCAGCAGCGCCGCCCGCACCGGGACCGCCCCGGCCGGCTCCTCCGGCAGCACCGGGCCCCGGCCGGACCCCGTGGTGTGTCTCTCCCCGGTCTGCGTGAACATCTGTGCTGCCTTTCGCCGTGCGGGAGGTGAAGCGGGCCGGAGGGCTCCCCCTCCCGCATGGTGGCCGGGCCGCCGGGGCATGGCACCTCAGACGGGCTGTCCGGACGACGGGCGGCCGGCGGCAACCCGGCACGCGCACTTGTGAATACATTCACGCAGGGCTCTTGGCCGGGCCGTGCTGTTCATGCTGAGATGCATCGGCAGAAAGTGACCTTGGTTCCCATGGCTCGACGAGGCGCCTACAGGAGGGCACCGTGGCGGAGACCGCCATACCCCGTACCGTCCGTCCGCACGGACCGGGTGGTGCGGAAGGACCGGACGGCCACGACCCGCGGGCGGCCTCCGTATGGCGGCTGCGGGCCCGTGGCTGCTGGGACGAGGCGGCGGAACTGCTGGCACCGGCCGCGGGCCGGGATCACGGCGCGGCGCTGCTGCGCACCGAAGTGCTGGTCGAACGCTGCCTGTTCACCTCCGAGGGATGGGAACGGGCGGAGGAGGCGCTGCGTGCCGCGGAATCGCTGCCGCTGGACGACGAGGAACGGGGGGCCGCCGCCTGCGGGCGGGGCTATCTGGCGTACGCCGCGACCCGGCTGAAGGTGCGGGACCGCGCGGACGAGGCGCGGGCGGCGCTGGGGCGGGCGGCGGCACTGCTCGACCCGGCGGGCCCGTGGCGGGCCCGGCTGGACTTCCGGCGCGGCCTGATGGCCGAGCATGTGGGCGGCAGCCCGCAGGCCGCGGAGGCGGCCTACCGCCGGGCCCATGTGGCGGCGCTGGCCGGCGGCGATCTGCTGCTGGCCTCCTACACCTGGCGGCATCTGGGCGGGCTGGCGCTGCGCAACGGCGAACTGGCCGAGGCCCGGCACAGTTTCGCCGAGTCGCTGCGGCTGCGGGAGCAGACCGGGTTTCTGGTCGGACTGGCGCCGGCGCTGACCGCGCTGGCGGAGACGCTGCCCGAGCCGGAGGCGCAGCGGCTGCGCGAGGAGGCCGGCCGGCTCTTCCGCACCCTGGGCAACGTCCCGCACTGGCTCGCCCCCGCCCTGGCCGCGTAGGCCGCCGGCGGCCGGGCCGCCGCATCCCGCGGCTGCCGCGCGCCCTCCCGGCCGATACCCCGGGCGGCCCGGTCCCGCGGCCGGGGCCTGGCGGCCACGCCGCGAGAAGGGCGGCCGGTGCCATGGCCGCCGCGCCGGGCACGGCGGGGCGCGGTGGGGCGCGGTGCGCGGGTCCGCCGTCAGCGGATGTGTTCGCGGGTGAGGCGGGCGGCGGTGTCGGCGTCACCCGCGGCGAGGGCGTCGATCAGGGCGACATGCTCCAGCGCGTCGGCCAGCAGTTCGGCGGTGCCCGGGGGCCGGCGGCCGGGGACCGGACGCTGGGCGCGCCGGAACAGGTCGGTGGCGACGGTGACCAACTGCCGGTTGCCGCTGAGCTCCAGCAGCGCCCGGTGGAAGAGCAGATCCGCCTCCCCGTAGCGGACCCGGCAGCCGTAGCCCGCGGCCTCGGCCGCGTCCTGGGCCAGCAGCCGCAGCTCGGCGATGCCGTCCTCCGGGACCGCGCCGGCCAGCCGCCCCACCGCCGGGACCTCCAGCGCGGCCCGTACCTCGGCGAGTTCGGCCAGGTCACGGGCGCTGATGCCGGCCACCCGGAAGCCCCGGTTGGGGACCGCCTCGACCGCCCCCTCGCTGGCGAGCTGCTGCATGGCCTCGCGCACCGGGGTCGGTGAGACGCCGTAGCGCTCGGCCAGCACCGGGGCCGAGTAGACCTCGCCCGGCTTCAGCTCGCCGGAGGCGAGCGCGCCCCGCAGCGCCTCAAGGATCTGGGCCCGGACGGAGTGCCGGGCGGGGAGGGAGCGGACGGGCCCGGCGGCGGGCTCCGGCGCGGCCGGAGTGGCGGCCGGGGGGACTGCGGTGGCGGCGGTGGCCAGCGGGGTCAGCCGGGACGGCGCGGTGGCCGGGGGTGTCCGCACCGGGAACCGTATGGCCGCGTCCATATGGGTGTGTTCCATCCGTCCGTTCCTGTCCCCTCCTGCCCCTCTCGTCGCCGCCCCAGAGCACCATAGGGCCTGCCGCCGCGAGATCAAACCCCCCGATAGCCGGACCCGGAGGGGAGGTAAGGTAAGGCTTGCCTGCTAACGATCAAGGATCGGTGGCCCGATGACCACGCCTGCCCCCGCCCCGCCCGCCGCCTTGCCCGCCGGCCCGCCCGCGGACTCCCCGCTGACCGCCGCGTACGACACGGCCGGCGCGCTGGTGCCGGGCCTGCGGATCGCCGAGCGCGCCCCGCGCCACGGCGACGGCTGGCTGCGGGCGGACGAACTGGCCTCGGGCGGCGCGGCGCTGGAGGGATTCCTGGCCCGGGAGCAGGAGCGCGCCCACCGTGACTACGGCGCCCCGGCCCGCCCCGATGTGGCGGCCGGTTTCGCCCTGCACCGCTACGCCTGGCCGGCCGCCTCGCTGTTCACCGTGCCCTGGTTCCTGCTGCGCCGGGTGCCCCGGATCACCGTCGCCGATCTCTCCGTCCACCCGGAACGGGGCCGGGTGACGGTCCGCCCCGGGCTCGCCTTCCACTGCCTGCCCGGGGACCCGGCGGGCGCGTTGCCGAAGGCCCTGCCGGTGTCCGGCGAGGAGGCCCTGCGGGATGCCGTGCGGGACGCCGCGGCCGGCCTGCTGGAGCCGCTGCTGGAGGCGTTCCGTCCGTATCTGCGGCGCGGCCGGCGCGCGCTGTGGGGCCTGGCCACCGATGAACTGGCGGGCAGCCTGTGGTACTTCGGGCAGCTTCTGGGCCGGGAACGGGAGGCGGTGGCCGCGGCCGGCCGGCTGCTGCCGGGCGTCACCGCGCCGTATACGGGCCGGGCCGGTTTCCGTGAACTCACCGGCTCCGACGGGGTGTCACACGGCGTCACCCGGGACCGGGTGACCTGCTGTCTCTTCTACACGCTCCGGCCGGCCGAGACCTGTTCGACCTGCCCGCGCACCTGCGACAGCCAACGGATCGATCAACTTAACCGCATCCGTTAGGAGTTTCGCGACAAAGTCTTCTACTATCCCCTGCACACCACTCGTTCGCGGGACATTCGCCCGAATCACCAGGATGACGCAAGCCGTTCGGCGAAGATGCTCCGCAGATCCACAGACCACGGCCGAAAGACCACAAACAGTTACGGACAGTTACGGCGCTGGCCGGACAGGGGACATCCCGAGATGACGCTGACGGACATAGAGTTCAACTGGGTGCTGGCCGCCGCCGTGCTGCTGGGCGGTGCACTCGTGGCCGTGGCCTTGCTGGCCCGCGGCCGGAAGGCGAAGACCGATGACGAGGGCGAGGACTCCTGGGAGCGGATGGAGGAGAGACGCCGCCGCAAGGAACGGGTCTATGCCACCGCCGCCTACGCCCTCCTCTTCTGCTGTGCGGGCGTGGCCGCCGCCCTGTCCTTCCGCGGCCTGGTGGGCTTCGGCCGCGAGAACCTCGGCCTGACCGGCGGCTGGGAGTACCTGGTGCCGTTCGGTCTGGACGGCGCCGCCATGTTCTGCGCCGTGATGGCGGTGCGCGAGGCCAGCCAGGGCGACGCCTCGCTCGCCTCCCGGACGCTGGTGTGGGTCTTCGCCGGTGCCGCCGCCTGGTTCAACTGGGTGCATGCGCCGCGCGGTGTCGGCCACGCCGGTGCGCCGCAGTTCTTCGCGGGCATGTCGCTGGCCGCGGCCGTGCTGTTCGACCGGGCGCTGAAGCAGACCCGCCGCGCCGCCCTGCGGGAGCAGGGCCTGGTGCCCAGGCCGCTGCCGCAGATACGGTTCGTGCGCTGGCTGCGCGCCCCGCGTGAGACCTACAACGCCTGGTCGCTGATGCTGCTGGAGAACGTCCGCACCCTGGACGAGGCGGTGGACGAGGTCCGCGAGGAGAAGCGCAAGAAGGAAGACGCCAAGTCGCGGGAGCGGGAGAAGCGCCAGCTCGAACGGGCCCGGATCGCGGCGCTGCGCCGGCAGAACCGGCTGTTCGGGCGCGGACGGCAGCAGCGGATGGAGCTGGCGGGCGGCGCGCAGCCGGCCGGCGGCGGCGAGCCGGCCGCGCTGGAATCGGGGCTGGGCGCGGCGGCCCGGGCGGCCGTGGAGCGGCAGCGGGCCGCGACGGCGGACACCTCCTTCGGCTCCGGCCCCTCCCCGGCCGGCGGCTACAGCCAGGCACCGCGGCTGGACTCGCTGGAGGAGAAGCTGGCCCGCATAGAGCGGCAGTTCGGCTGAGACCGGCCGGCAGCGGCCGGCCAGGGGCATCGGGCGGCGGCCCGGCGCCACCCCGGACGGGGGTGGGGCGCCGGGCCGCCGCCCTGTCCGCTCCGGCTCAGCCGCCGGACGGACGCAGCACGCCCTCCAGGGTGAGCAGCCGGCGCTTGCGCTCGGTGCCGCCGGCATAGCCGGTCAGGGCCCCGCCGGTGCCGATCACCCGGTGGCAGGGGCGGACCACGGTGAGCGGATTGCGGCCGACCGCCCCGCCCACCGCCCGCGCGGCGCGGGCCGGCAGCCCGGCCATGACGGCCAGTCGGGCATAGCTGACCGTGCTGCCGTAGGGGATGGTGTCCAGCGCGGCCCAGACGCGCCGCTGGAAATCGGTGCCGGTGGCGGCGGACGGCAGGCCGAACTCCTTGAGCTCGCCCGCGAAATAGGCGTCCAGCCGGCCGGCGGCCGTGCGGAAGGCGGCGGCGTCGCGGCGCCAGTCGGGGCGGACGTGAGGGGCGTAGCGCTGGCCGGTGAACCAGACGCCCGCCAGCACACCGGGCTCGGGGCCGGCCAGCAGCAGCTCGCCGAGCGGGCTGGGGTGCGTGGTGTACCGCAGCGGGGTGGTCATGGGCGGGGCTCCTTCGTCATGGGGTCCGTCATGGGGTCCGTCATGGGGTGAGTCACGGGGTTCGTCACCGGGTTCGGTGCGCGGTTCGGTGCGGGGGCCGGGGGCGCGTTCCACAGGTGGTGCACGGCGTAGCTGCGCCAGGGACGCCACGCCGCATCGGAGGCGCCCGACGCGGCCACGGCCAGCAGGCCGTGGCGGACCCCGGCGTCACCGGACAGGAAGACGTCCGGGTCGCCCAGGGCGCGCATCCGGATGTAGCCGGCGGTCCAGGGACCGATGCCGCGCAGGTTCAGCAGCGCCCGCTCGGTCTCGTCCCGGCACACGCCGGGTTCCAGCACCACACCGCCCTCGGCCAGCGCGCCGCACAGGGTGCGCACGGCGGCCCGCCGGGCGGCCGGCATGGGCAGCTCCGCCAGGGCGGCTTCGGCCAGTTCCCCGGGCTCCGGGAAGAGCTGTGTCAGGCCGCCGTCGCGCACCGGCAGCGCGGTGCCGTGCGCCGCCACCAGCAGGCCCCCGAGGGTGCGGGCGGCGGAGACGGTGACCTGCTGGCCGAGCACGGCCCGCACGGCCAGTTCCCCGGGCTCGGCGGCACCGGGCGAGCGCAGACCGGGGCGGCGGGCGGCGAGCGGGCCGACCAGCGGATCGGCGGCCAGGCGTTCGGCGACCGCGCCGGGATCGGCGTCGAGATCGAACAGGCGCCGGGTGCGCTGCACCGCGGTGGTCAGATCACGCAGGTCGGAGAGGGTGAGCCGGCAGTCCAGCCAGGTGCCGCCGGGCGGAGTGCGCTCCTCCACCTCGGTCACGCCCCAGCCGTAGGGCAGCCGCAGGGTGCGGCGGTAGGTGCGGGCGCCCGGCTCGCCGGTGACCTCCTCGATCCCGGCGATGGCCCGCCGGGCCAGGAAGTCGAAGATCTCCCGCGCCGCATAGGGCCCCCGGTAGGCCAGCCGCAGCGCCACCCGCCCCTGCGTGCTGGTGCCGTCCGCACCGCGGGCGGCGCGGACGGGGGTCCGGGAGGCGTGTTCCCGGCGCAGCTCACGGGGGGTGCGGGCGTAGATCTCGCGCATGGTGTCGTTGAACTGGCGGACGCTGGAGAAGCCGGCCGCGAAGGCGATCTCGGTGATCGGCAGCTGTGTGGTCTGGAGCAGCAGCCGGGCGGTGTGCGCCCGCTGGGCGCGGGCCAGCGCGGAGGCGCCCGCGCCCAGCTCGGCGGTGAGCTGCCGCTGCACCTGCCGGGCGCTGTAGCCCAGCCGCCGCGCCAGCCCGGCGACGCCCTCCCGGTCCACCACCCCGTCGGCGATCATCCGCATGGCCCGGCCCACCGCGTCGGCGCGGACGTTCCACTCCGCCGAGCCGGGCACCGCGTCCGGGCGGCACCGCCGGCAGGCCCGGAAGCCGGCCGCCTGGGCCGCCGCCGCCGAGGACTGGAAGCGCACATTCTCCCGTTTCGGGGTGCGCGCCGGGCAGCTCGGGCGGCAGTAGATGCCGGTGGACAGGACGCAGGTGAAAAATACCCCGTCGAAGCGCCCGTCCCGGCTGCGCACCGCCTCGTACCTGGTGTTGTCGTCCATCACCCGGTCGAGTCTGGCAGCTTCCCGGCCATCGGACCGGCGGGAATCGGACACCGCGGCGGCCGGGGCGGCACGCGGCCCGGCCGCCGCCCCGGGGAAGCGGGGCGGCGGCCGGGCGGGCGGCGGCTCAGGCGGCGGCTCAGGCGGCGGCTCGGGCGGCGACCGCGACCTTGCGGCGGGCGGGCTCCAGGGCCAGCTCCAGCACCTGGCGGACGTCCGTGACCGGGTGCACCTGCAGCGTCTGGAGCACCTCCCGCGGGACGTCGTCCAGATCCGGCTCGTTGCGCTTGGGGATGATCACGGTGGTGATCCCCGCCCGGTGCGCGGCCAGCAGTTTCTGCTTCACCCCGCCGATCGGCAGCACCCGGCCGGTCAGCGAGACCTCACCGGTCATCGCCACCTCCGGCCGCACCTGGCGCCCGCTGAGCAGGGAGGCCAGCGCGGTGATCATGGTGATGCCGGCGCTCGGCCCGTCCTTGGGCACCGCGCCCGCCGGGACGTGCAGATGGATGCCGCGCTCCTTGAGGTCGCCGACCGGCAGCTCCAGCTCGGCGCCGCGCGAGCGCAGATAGGACAGGGCGATCTGGCCGGACTCCTTCATCACCTCGCCGAGCTGGCCGGTCAGGGTCAGCCCGGCGGCGCCGGTCTCCGGATCGGCCAGCGACGCCTCGACGAACAGCACGTCCCCGCCGGTGCCGGTGACGGCCAGACCGGTGGACACCCCGGGCACGGCGGTGCGCCGCTCGGCCGGGTCCTGGGCCGCCTCGGGCACGAACCGGGGCCGGCCCAGCAGGTCGCGGAGGCTTTCCTCGGTGACGGTGTACGGCAGCGGCTGCTCGCCCAGCTCGCTGCGGGCGGCGACCTTGCGCAGCACCCGGGCGATGGCCCGTTCCAGGGAGCGCACCCCGGCCTCCCGGGTGTACTCGGCGGCCAGCTTGCGCAGCGCCGCCTCGGCCATCCGCACCTCGGGCCCGCCGGCGCCGTCCGCGTCCGTGCCCTCGCCGGACGGGCCGGCCAGCCCGGCCCGGCGCAGCTGGCGGGGCAGCAGGTGGTCGCGGGCGATGGCGACCTTCTCGTCCTCGGTGTAGCCGTCCAGCCGGACCAGCTCCATCCGGTCCAGCAGCGGCTGCGGGATGGTCTCCATGGCGTTGGCGGTGGCCAGGAAGACCACATCGCTGAGGTCCAGCTCCACCTCCAGATAGTGGTCCCGGAAGGTGTGGTTCTGGGCCGGGTCCAGCACCTCCAGCAGGGCCGCCGCCGGATCGCCGCGGAAGTCGCTGCCGACCTTGTCGATCTCGTCCAGCAGAATGACCGGGTTCATGGAACCGGCCTCCTTGACGGCCCGGACGATGCGGCCGGGCAGGGCGCCGACATAGGTGCGCCGGTGGCCCCGGATCTCGGCCTCGTCGCGCACGCCGCCGAGCGCCACCCGGACGAACTTCCGGCCCATGGCCCGGGCCACGGACTGCCCGAGACTGGTCTTGCCGACGCCCGGCGGGCCGACCAGGGCCAGTACCGCGCCGCCGTCGCGCCGGGTGCCGTTCCCCTCGTCCGCGGCCGGGGCGCGTTCGGCGCGCCGCTTGCGCACCGCCAGATATTCGGCGATCCGGTCCTTGACGTCCTCCAGACCGGCGTGGTCGGCGTCCAGCACGGCCTTGGCGGCGGCGATGTCGTAGGCGTCCTCGGTGACGGTGTTCCAGGGGAGTTCCAGGACGGTGTCCAGCCAGGTCCTGATCCAGCCGCTCTCCGGGGACTGCTCGGAGGACCGCTCCAGCTTGCCGGCCTCCTTGAGCGCGGCCTCGCGGACCTTCTCCGGCAGGGCGGCGGCCTCCACCCGGGCCCGGTAGTCCTCGCCGTCGTCGGACGGGTCGCCGTTCAGCTCGGCCAGTTCCTTGCGGACGGCTTCGAGCTGGCGGCGCAGCAGGAACTCGCGCTGCTGCTTCTCCACGCCGTCCTGGACGTCCTTGGCGATCGTCTCGGCGACATCCTGCTCGGCGAGATGCTCCTTGAGCTGGTCGGTGGCCAGCCGCAGCCGCTCGGCCGGGTCGGTGGTCTCCAGCAGCTTCACCCGCTGGGCCAGGGAGAGGAACGGCGAGTAGCCGGCGTTGTCGGCGAGCAGGCCGAGGTCCTCGATCTGCTGCACGCGGTCGACGACCTGCCAGGCGCCGCGCTTGCGCAGCCAGTCGGTGGCCAGGGCCTTGTACTCCTTGGCCAGCTCGGCCAGGGCGCCGGGCAGCGGGTCGGGGACGGTTTCCTCGGCCACCGTGCCGCGCACCCACAGGGCGGCGCCCGGCCCGGTGGTGCCGGCGCCGATGCGGACCCGGCGCAGGCCGCGGACCAGGGCGCCGGGGTCCCCGCCGGCCAGCCGTCCGACCTGCTCGACGCGGGCCAGCACGCCGATGCCGGGGTAGCTGCCGTCCACTCTCGGGACCAGCAGGACCTCGGGCTTGCGGCCCGGTCCGGCGGCGGCCTGCGCCGCTTCCACGGCGGCGCGGACCTCACGGTCGGACAGCTCCAGGGAGACCACCATGCCGGGCAGCACCACTTCGCCGTCGAGCGGCAGCACCGGTAGGGTGAGCGTGGCGTGCGAAACAGTCATGACCACTCCATCCGCAGCTAACTTGAGTCTGCGATGCTCAATGCACGGCGGGCGGAAGATGTTCCCCGCCCGCCCGGCTGTTCGCCCAGAGCGATCAGCCGGCTCCGCCGCGGAAGGACCGGCGGAGCCGGGCCTCAGCGGCGGCGGCCCCGGTGCCCGGGCCCGTACTTCTGGTCCATGACCTGCCGCATCGCGGTGTGCCGGAGCTTCTGCCCGGCGCGCTGTCCGGCGCGCAGCCGCGCATCGGCACGGGCCGCCAGCCGGGCGTTCTCCCGCAGCAGCTTGCGGTAGCTCTCCAGCCGCCGTTCGCCGAGCCTGCCGTCGGCCACCGCGGCCAGGACCGCGCAGTCCGGCTCGGTGCGGTGCGCGCAGTCGGTGAAGCGGCAGCCGGCGGCCAGTTCCTCGATGTCGGCGAAGGCCCGGTGCACACCCTCACCCGCGTCCCACAGGCCCACCCCGCGCAGCCCCGGGGTGTCGATCAGCACCCCGCCGCCGGGCAGCGGCAGCAGATCGCGGGTGGTGGTGGTGTGCCGGCCGCGGCCGTCCGTGCCGCGCACCTCCCGGACCCGCTGCGCCTCCTCCCCGGTGCGGCCGGTGAGCGCGTTGACCAGGGTGGACTTGCCGGCCCCCGAGACCCCGACCAGCACCGAGGTGACCCCGGCCAGCGCGGCGGCCAGTTCCGGCAGGCCCTCCGAGGTGAAGGCGCTGACCGTGAACACCTCCGCGCCCGGGGCCAGCGACCGGGCCTCGGCATGCAGGTGCGGGGCGTCCGGCGCCAGGTCGGCCTTGGTCAGCACCACGGCCGGCCGGGCGCCGCCCGCCCAGGCCAGGGAGACGAAGCGCTCCAGGCGGCCGGGGACCAGGTCCTCGGCCAGCGAGACGGCGACCAGCGCCAGGTCGATGTTGGCGGCCAGCACCTGGCCGTGCGAGGAGGTGCCGGAACCGGAGCGGAGGAAGGCGGTGCGGCGCGGCAGCAGCGTCCGCACCGACCAGCCGGCGTCCCGGTCCAGGACGGCCCAGTCGCCGGTGCAGGGAATCCGGGTGGGGTCGCCGGCGTCCTCGGCGCGCCATCCGGCGTGCACCGGGCCGTGTGCGGTGACCACCTCGCAGCGGGCGCGGTGCACCCGCACGATCCGGCCGGGCACCACGCCCTGGCCGGCATAGGGGGCGAAGGCGTCGTCGGCGTACTCGTCCCAGCCGTAGGGCCGGAGCGGATGGGAGTCGCGGGCGTGCTCGGTCACTGGGGTGAACCCTTCGATGAGGGCGGCCCCGGCGGACCGGCACGCGGGCGCCGGCGCCCGGCAGGACGCGGAACGCCGCGCGGCAGGCTCAGCCGCGGGCCACGGAGGTCGGAAGAAGCGGGGTGCGCGGGGCGCGCGGGGCACGGGCGCGGTCACCGGCGACCGGCGCGGGGACGGCGCACGCGGGGCGGACGACGGTCATGACCCCCCACCTCCTTCCGTTCTCGCTTCATTCACCTTCCGTGGTCCCGCAGGACCGGGCAGGAGCCTAGGCGCCCGCTTCCCGCCGGGGCAATCCGTTTTCCCGCGCCGCCCGCGTGCCATCCCCGCTTTCGGGGCGAAGCAGGACGTAGCACCCTATAAGTAGCGACCGGGAGGTGAGCATGATGAACGCTGTCGTCGGATGGCACATCGAGCTGGAATTCAACGAGATCGGGTCGGAGACCCGCGCCGCGGCGCTGCTCCGGCTGCCGGACGGCCGGGAACTGCGGGCGCACGGACACGCGGACCGGCATCCGGACGACCCGGACCAGCCCCGGGTGGGCGAGGAGATAGCCGCGGCCAGGCTTCTCAACGACCTGGCACACCAGCTTCTGCACAAGGCCGAGGGCGAGATAGAGGAGGTCACGCACACGCCGGCACACGTCCGGGTGTGACGGACCCGGAATACGGGTGCGGGCGGGGCGCCGGCCGTCTCCCGGCCGCGCCCCGCCCGGCGTCATACGCGCGCTCCGCGTGCGGGGCGTGGTGAGGCGCCGGCCGGTCAGAGCTCGGCGCGGATACGGGCCAGCATCTGCCGCGTCTCGGTGGCCGGCGCGGACTTGACCACCACCTGGTTCATGATGTGCCGGTGGCGCTCCACCTCGGCCGCCTTGTCGAGGTAGTGGCCGCCCATGGCGTGCTCCAGGAAGACCACGTCCGGCAGTTCGCCGCCGGGCAGCCGGAGCACGGTCAGCGACCCGCTCAGCGCCGGATGCCCGCCCGCGGCGAACGGCATCACCTGCACGGTCACATTCGGCCGCCGGGACATCTCGATGAGATGCGCGAGCTGGGCGCGCATCACCTGCCGCCCGCCCATCGCGCGGCGCAGCGCGGCCTCGTCGATCACCGTCCACAGCCGGGGCGGGGCGCCGCCCTCCAGCACCGCCTGGCGCTGCATGCGCAGCTCCAGGCGCCGTTCGGTGCGGCCCTGGTGACCGCCGTCCGGGCCGAGCCGGAGCACCGCGCGGGCGTAGTCCTCGGTCTGCAGCAGGCCGGGCACGAACTGGAGCTGGTAGCTGCGGATCACCTCGGCCGCCTGCTCCAGGCCCAGATACTGATGCAGATGACGCGGCACCACATCGTGGTAGGCGTGCCACCAGCCGGGCCGGTTGGCCTGGGCGGCGAGCGCCACCAGGGTGTCGCGGTCGGCCGCCTCGGTGACGCCGTAGAGGGTCAGCAGATCCTCCACGTCCCGGAGCTTGAACCCGGTGCGGCCCATCTCCAGGCGGCTGATCTTGGAGTGCGAGGCACGGATCACCTCGCCGGCCTCCTCGCAGGTGACCCCGCAGGTCTCCCGGAGGCGGCGCAACTGGGCGCCCAGCACCATGCGGGGCACGGTCGGGCCCGGCGCGCGGGACGGCATGCCCAGCGGCGTGGCCGCCGGCCCGGGCGCCGGTGTGATGCGTACCGCCTGCGGTGTGCTCATGCCGTGCGCCCCGCTCCGCCGCGGGCAGGCGCATTCCCCGGCGGGAACGGGCCCGGCTCCGGCTCATGGGTGCTGCCCACCGTGGGCAGCCCCGCGCCGAGGTCCGGGAACTGCCGGATGCCCGCCCGGGCCGGGAAGTGCCGGTACGCGGGGGCGTCGTCGGCAATCGCCGGGAAGGCACCGCTGAACCGGCCGCCCACCAACCGGTCGGTCTCGAAGTTGTCCTTGCCGCCGAGCCAGTAGTTCCATATCCGCGCGGAGTGCGGAACGGTGCCGCCGGTATCCGGCAGCGGCTTCGCGTCGGCCGTCGGCGCGTCTTCGGTCACGGGCGTTTCTCCTGGGGTGAGTCCGGCAGGTGGGGCGCTGCGGGCTGAATACCGCTCACTCCTCGCGGCCGGCCCGGCCCGCTGTCGCGCGTCTCACCGACAAGACGGTCGCTGTAGGGGGCAGTTGACAGCGGCATGGGCGGCAGTGTGCCCAGCCTACCTTCCGTCCCAGGCAGCGGCCAGATTACGACCGGATGTCACGTCGTGGACCGCTCCTTCCGATTGCTCCCGCGCCGGGACCCCGGGCCGTTCCCGCGGCGCTCCCGCCGGCGCCTGCCGGCCTCGCCGCGCCGCCGCTTGCGGGCGGCGCGCAACTGGGCGCGCACCTCGCCCGGCCGCAGCGTACCGGCCAGCTTCCGCGCCACCCGCACCACGTCCTGGGTGAAGTCCGAGACCGCGACGCCGGATTTCTCCGCCCGGCTGCGGCGCTGCTCCACCGCCCGCAGCATGGCCTTGGCCGCGGCCTCCCGGGCCCGGTCGTTCTCGGCACGGGCGGCGGCGATGGTGGCGGTCGGCCAGACCCGGTCCACGGCGGCGTTCAGCGCGGCGCCCACCAGCACGGCGAAGGCGGACACACCCAGCCAGAGCAGAATGGCCACCGGCACCGCCAGCGAGCCGTAGACGCTCTGCCCCTCCACCGTGGTCCGCAGATAGACCCGCAGCCCGTAGGCGCAGGCCACCCAGATCGCCAGGGCCACCAGGGCGCCCGGGACGTCCTCCCGCCAGGGCGAGCGGACCGGTACGGAGACGTGGTAGAGGGTGGTCAGGAAGCCCACACAGATCAGCAGCACCAGCGGCCAGTACAGGACCCGCAGCGGGTCCTGGAGGAACGGCAGCACCCGCACCGCCAGTTCCGGGCCCACCACCAGGGCCGGCACCACCAGCGCCCCGGCCAGCAGGGCCACCACGTAGAGGCAGAAGGCCAGCAGCCGGGTGACCGCGGGATTGCGGTAGCCCTCCAGCCCGTACATCACGGTGATGGTGCCGATGAAGACATTGACCGCCCGGGAGCCGGACCACAGCGCCAGCAGAAAGCCGAAGGACATCACATCGGGGCGGGGGCCCTGGGTCAGGTCGTCGATCAGCGGGCGCACCACCTCCTGCACGCCCCGGTCGGAGAGCAGGGCGTCGGAGGCGCCGAGGATCTCCCGGCGGAGGGAGTCCAGGATGTCGGTGCCGGCCACCGCGTCCAGGCTGCTGACCAGGCCCACCAGGCCGAGCAGCAGCGGCGGCAGGGAGAGCAGGGTGAAGAAGGCGGCCTCGGCGGCCATCCCGACGACCCGGTGCTCGGCGCAGGACAGCGCGGTGTCCTTGGTGAGCAGCCACACCAGCCGGCGCTTGGGGAGATCGCGGTACAGGGCCCGGCCGGAGGAGCCGTCGCCGGCCGCCGCGGACGGGGCCGGGTCCGGGGCCGGGTCCGGGGCCGCGTCCGGGGCGGTGTCCGGTCTGTTGTCCCCCGTGCGCTCCGGGGATGGCTCATGGGCGTGCACCCGCATAACGTATCGACATGTCTCTCCCCCCGGTCCGCTCCGCCGCGACGCAGCAGGTCACCAATCAGCCCCCGCCCCTGACCGACTACAACGCCTTCACCACCGACGCCGCCCTGCGCGAGGGCGTGGCCCACTGGCTGGGGACCGGGCCGGAGAACGGCGGGGCTGGGCACGGGGCCGCCGAGGTGCTGTCCGGGCTCACCGAGCTGGGCCGGGCGGCCGGCTCCGCCGAGGCCCAGGAATGGGGGCGGCTGGCCAACGCGCATCCGCCGGTGCTGCGCACCCACGACCGCTACGGTCACCGCATCGACGAGGCGGAGTTCCACCCGGCCTGGCACCGGCTGCTGGACCGGGCGGTCTCGGCCGGGCTGACCGACGCCGGGTCCGGACCGCACGGGCAGGTGCGGCGCACCGCCGGATTCTTCCTGTGGTCCCAGGCCGAGGCCGGGCACGGCTGCCCGGTGTCCATGACGCACGCCGCGGTGCCGGCGCTGCGCGCCGAGCCGGAGCTGGCCGCCCGCTACCGGCCGCTGCTGGCCTCCCGCAGCTACTCCCCCGGGCTGGACCGGCCGGCCGGTGCCAAGCCGGGCATTCTGGCCGGGATGGGCATGACCGAGAAGCAGGGCGGATCGGACGTGCGGGCCAACACCACCCGCGCCGAGCCGCTGGCCGAGCCCGGCGGCTACGCCCTCACCGGCCACAAGTGGTTCTGCTCGGCCCCGATGTGCGACCTCTTCCTGGTGCTGGCCCAGGCCCCGGACGGCCTGACCTGCTTCCTGGTCCCCCGCGTCCTGGACGACGGCAGCCGCAACCCCTTCCGCATCCAGCGGCTCAAGGACAAGCTGGGCAACCGGTCCAACGCCTCCGCCGAGATCGAGTTCGACGGCACCACCTGGGCCCGCCGGGTCGGGCCGGAGGGGCGCGGGGTGGCCACCATCATCGAGATGGTGGCCGCCACCCGGCTGGACTGCGTCACCGGCTCGGCGGCCGTGATGCGCCAGGCCCTGGCCCAGGCCGTCCACCACTGCACCCACCGCCGGGCCTTCGGCGCCCCGCTGGACCGGCAGCCGCTGATGCGCAATGTGCTGGCCGATCTGGCCGTGGAGTCGGAGGCCGCGACCGCGCTGATGCTGCGGCTGGCCGCCGCCTGGGACGGCGCGGCGGCCGGGCGGGCCCAGGACCGCCATCTGCTCCGCCTGGCGCTGCCGGCCGCCAAGTACTGGGTCACCAAGCGCTGCACTCCGCTGGTGGCCGAGGCGCTGGAGTGCCTGGGCGGCAACGGCTATGTCGAGGACTCCGGCATGCCGCGGCTGCTGCGCGAGTCGCCGCTCAACTCGATCTGGGAGGGCTCGGGCAATGTCCAGGCCCTGGACCTGCTGCGGGCGCTGCGCAACGAGCCGCCGGCGCTGAACGCCTACCTCACCGAGGTCGGGCAGGCGGCCGGCGCCGACCACCGGCTGGACGCGGCCATCAAGGACCTGCTCGCCCTGCTCTCCGACCTGGACGGCATCGAGAGCCGGGCCCGGCTGCTCGCCGAACGCTTCGCGCTGGTGCTGCAAGGGGCCCTGCTGGTCCAGCACGCCCCGGCGGCCGTCGCGGACGCCTTCTGCGCCTCCCGGCTGGGCGGCGAGTGGGGCACCGCCTTCGGCACCCTGCCGGCCGGCGCCGACCTGGCCGCCCTGGTGGACCGCGCGCGTCCGGCCGCCGGCTGACCGAGGGGCCGGACGGGCGGCCCGGCCCCGGAGCCCGGCGGGTCTCTACCGGTGAGCGAGCCGCGCCCGGCTCCGCTCGTCGCCCCGGACCGAGCCCGGATCGACATAGGGGCGCAGCAGCGAGGTGAGCACGGCGTCACCGCGCCCGTTGAGCTCGTCGGAGGCGATCTTCCTGGCCACTCCGGCCAGGAAGTCCGCCGGCTGCACCCGGGGATCGTCCAGCGAGTTCACCAGCACCAGGCTGCCCACTCCGGCGGTCCCGCACAGCCGGGCCACCCGCTGCTCGGTGAGCACGCTCTGCCGGTCGTGGATCAGCGCGACGGGCCGGCCGGGCGCGGCCACCACCTCCCACCCCACCACCACTTGTTCCCGGGACGGCCGGCGGCGCGCGACGCCTAGCCGGTCAGGGCCGCTGGAGACCCGGGGTGGGCGGGCGGGGCGGGGAGCGGGAGCGGGTGGGTGGGGCCGAGCCGGGTGAGGTGCCGGAGGGCGGCGGTCACGGCGGCCGGGGAGGCCGGGAGGAGGGGGAGGCGGACGTCGGGGGTGGGGATGCGGCCCTGGGCGTGCAGGACCCCCTTGACCACGGCCGGGTTGGGCTCGCGGAACAGCGCCGCGGAGAGCCGGGCCAGCGCGTGCCCCAGCGGGCGGGCCCGGGCCGGGTCGCCGCGGCGCCAGGCGGCGGCCAGTTCCGCGAACCGGCCGGTGGCCAGGTGCGCGGAGGACAGGATGCCGCCCGTCGCGCCGAGCGCCAGCAGCGGGGAGAGCAGGACGTCGTCCCCGGCGAGCAACGCGAAGCCGGGCGGCAGCTCGCCGAGGAAGGCGACCGTCTGTTCGTCGATCCGGCCCGGGGCCAGCTTGATGCCGGCGATGCCGGGCAGGGTGGCCAGTTCACGCAGCGCGGGGGCATCGAGCGGCTGCCCGGTGCGGTAGGGGATGTGGTAGACGACCAGCGGCAGCGGGCTGCCGGCGGCCAGGCGGGCGAAGTGGGCGAGCACCCCGGCGGCGGAGGGGCGGGTGAAGTGCGGCACCGGTACCAGGGCCGCGGTGGCCTGCGGCGCCTGAGCGGCGAGTGCCGCCAGGGCGCGTTCGGTGGCCCGGGTGTCGTTGCCGCCGGTGCCGACGGTCAGCGGGACGTCTCGCTCGTGGCAGACCCGGGCGCAGACCTCCGTGACCGCCGCCCGCTCGGCCGGGTCGAGAGTGGCGGCCTCGGCGGTGGTGCCCAGCGCGACGATTCCGGTGGCGCCCGCGTCCAGCACGGAGTGGGCCAGCTCCTCCAGGGCGTCCGTGGCGAGCTCGCCCCCGGCGGTGAAGGGCGTGACCAGCGGGACGTGGACGCCGTGCAGGGCGGCGGTCCGCCGGGACGGGGACGGCAGTACGGGCCTGACCGCGCTGCCGGGAGGGGCGTTGGGCGGTGGTGTCGTCGGTGTCATGGGACGAGGGTGGGGGCGGGGAATCATTCAGGTCCAGTTCGCTTTTCCGGCGGTATGCGTAAGCTGAGCCGATGCTTGATGTCCGGCGTCTGCGCCTGCTGCGGGAGCTGTCGCTGCGCGGCACCATAGCCGCCGTCGCCCAGGCCCTGGCGTTCACGCCGTCCGCGGTCTCCCAGCAGCTCTCCGTCCTGGAACGGGAGGCGGGTGTTCCGCTGCTGGAGCGCACCGGCCGCCGGGTGGTGCTCACCCCGGCGGGCCGGAATCTGGTGCGCCATGCCGAGGCCGTGCTGGAACGCCTGGAGCGGGCGGCGGCCGAACTGGCCGACAGCCGCCGCGGCCTGGCCGGTCCGCTGCGGATCGGGACATTCCCGAGCGCGACCCGGCCGGTCGTGCTTCCGGCGCTGGCCGGGCTGGCGGAACGTCACCCAGGGCTCGAACCGATGGTGCGCGAGATCGTTCCGGCCGAGGTGGGCGGGGCGCTGCGCACGGGGGAACTGGATGTGGCGCTGGTCCATGAGTACGACTTCGTTCCGGTGCCGGAGGAACCGGGGCTGGCGGCGCAGCCGCTGTACGAGGAGCCGATGTTCCTGGCGGAGGACGAGACGGCAGCACCGGTGACGGAGGCGGAGGCCGGGCGGCTGGGGGCGCTGCTGGGGCGGCGGCGGGAGGCGCCCTGGATCACCTCCGCCCCCGGAACGCTCTGCCACACCATGACCGTGCGCGCCTGCCAGGCGGCCGGGTTCACCCCGCGGGTCCGGCATCAGGTGGACGACTTCGCCGCCGTGCTGGATCTGGTCGCGGCCGGCCAGGGCGTCGCCCTGGTGCCGCTGCTCGGCGCGGCGGGCGGCGCGGCGGCGGGACCGCCGTCGTCGGTGACGCTGACCGGGCTGCCGCTGCGGCGCCGGACGCTGCTCGCCCACCGCGGTGGCGCGGCCCGGCATCCCGCGGTCTCCGCGGCCGTCGCCGCGTTCCGCGCGGCCGTGCCGGAGGCCACGGCCGGCGGCTGAGGCCCGTGGCGGGGGCGCGGCAGCACCGTTCCGGGCCGACAGGTGACAGGTGACAGGCACGGTCAGACCGCGTACAGGCCGTGGGCCTCGAAGCGGGCCCGGGCCGCCGCCACCTGCTCCGGCGCCGGAGAGGGGGTGCCGGCCAGCACGAAGCGCTTGCCCAGGGCCTCCCACTTGGCGGCGCCCAGCTTGTGGAAGGGCAGCACGTCCACCCGGGAGACGTTGCCGAGGGAGGCGGCGAAGGCGGCGACGCCCTCGATATTGTCCGGGGCGTCGGTCAGGCCCGGGACCAGCACGAAGCGGACCCAGACCTCGTTGCCCAGATCGGCCAGCCGGCGGGCGAAGGCCAGGGTGGGGGCGAGTTCCCGGCCGGTGACCCGGCGATAGGTGTCCCGGTCCCAGGACTTGATGTCCAGCAGCACCAGATCGGTGTCGGCGAGCAGCGAGTCGGGGGCCCGGGCACCCACGAAACCGGAGGTGTCCAGGGCGGTGTGCAGGCCGAGTCCGTGCTTGAAACGGGAGAGCAGTTCCCCGGCGAACAGCGGCTGGAGCAGCGGCTCGCCGCCGCTGAGGGTGGCGCCGCCGCCGGCCGCCCGGATGAAGGTGCGGTACTTGGCGGCCTCGGCCACCACCTGGTCCGCCCCCGTCCGGGTGCCCCGGCGCAGCGACCAGGTGTCGGGGTTGTGGCAGTACAGGCAGGACAGCGGGCAGCCGGCCAGAAAGGCCACGAAGCGGGTACCGGGTCCGTCCACTCCGGTCGAGAGGTCCCAGGAATGGACGGACCCGGTGACCGGGCGGCGGGAGGCCGCCCCCGCCGCGGTGGCGGCGGGGTGCGGCCCGGCCGGGCGGGCGCCGGGCCGGGGGTGTGCGGGGCGGCGCGCCCGGTCCGGGGGGCGGACGGGCCCGGTGGTGGGTGGCATCACGGTCCTTTCGTTCCGTTCCGGTCCGGTCCCGTGCCGGTGAGCCGTGGGCCGGCCCGGTCCGTGTGCCGGCCGGCCGTCACAGCCGGCCGTGGAAGGTGCGGTTGATCACGTCCAGCTGCTGTTCCCTGGTGAGCCGGACGAAGTTGACCGCGTAGCCGCTGACCCGGATGGTCAGCTGCGGGTGGTTCTCGGGGTGTGCCATGGCGTCCCGCAGCATGGCCTCGTCCAGGACGTTGACGTTCATGTGGAAGCCGTTGCTCTCGGCGTAGCCGTCCAGCACCCCGGTGAGGTTGCCGATCCGTTCCTCCTCGGTACGTCCGAGGGCGTCCGGGGTGATGGTGTTGGTCAGCGAGATGCCGTCCTCCGCGTCGTCGTAGGAGATCCTGGCCACGGACAGCGAGGAGGCGATGTAGCCGTGCCGGTCGCGGCCGTTCACCGGGTTGGCACCGGGGGCGAACGGGGTGCCCGCCCGCCGCCCGTCCGGGGTGTTGCCGGTCTTCTTGCCGTAGACGATGTTGGAGGTGATGGTGAGCACCGACTGGGTGTGCACCGCGTTCCGGTAGGCGGGGTGCCTGCGCAGCTTGGCCATGAAGCCGTGGACCAGCTGCTCGGCCAGGGTGTCCGCCCGCTGGTCGTTGTTGCCGAAGGCCGGGTACTCGCCCTGCACCTCGTAGTCCACGGCCAGTCCGGTGGCGTCCCGGATGACCTTGACCCGGGCGTGCCTGATGGCCGAGAGGGAGTCCACCGCCACCGACAGACCGGCGATGCCGCAGGCCATGGTGCGCAGGACCTCCCGGTCGTGCAGCGCCATCTCGATGCGCTCGTAGGCGTACTTGTCGTGCATGTAGTGAATGACGTTGAGCGCGTGCACATAGGTCTTGGCCAGCCATTCCAGCATGGCGTCGTAGGCCGCCGCGACCTGCTGGTAGTCCAGGTACTCCCCGGTCAGCGGCTGGAAGCCGGGCACCACCAGCTCGCCGGTGTTCTCGTCCCGCCCGCCGTTGACGGCGTAGAGCAGGGCCTTGGCGACATTGACCCGGGCGCCGAAGAACTGCATCTGCCTGCCCATGGCCATGGCCGAGACGCAGCAGGCGATGGCGGTGTCGTCGCCGTACTTGGGCCGCATCAGCTCGTCGGACTCGAACTGCAGGGCGCTGGTGTCGATGGCCACCTTGGCGGCGAAGGACTTGAAGCCCTCCGGCAGCCGCGGGGACCAGAACACGGTGAGGTTGGGCTCGGGGGCCGGCCCCAGGTTGTACAGGGTCCGCAGCGCCCGGAAGGCGGTGCGGGTGACCAGCGGGCGGCCGTCCTCGCCGATGCCGGCCAGGGACCAGGTGACCCAGGTGGGGTCGCCGGAGTAGAGCTCGTTGTACTCCGGGGTGCGCAGGAAACGCACGATCCGCAGCTTGATCACGAAGTCGTCGATCAGTTCCTGGGCCCCGGTCTCGGTGAGCAGGCCGCGGTCCAGGTCCCGCTGGAGGTAGATGTCCAGGAAGGCGTCGATGCGGCCGATGGACATGGCCGCGCCGTTCTGCTCCTTCACCGCCGCCAGATAGCCGAAGTACAGCCACTGCACGGCCTCGCGGGCGGTGACGGCCGGGCCGGCGATGTCGTATCCGTAGCCGGCCGCCATCTCCCTGAGCTCGCGCAGCGCCCGGATCTGCTCGGCGGTCTCCTCGCGGTCCCGGATCACCTCGTCGGTGGCCCACTGGCTGTTGAGGTGTTCCTTGTCCTGCTGCTTGTCGGCGATCAGCCGGTCCACGCCGTAGAGCGCGACCCGGCGGTAGTCGCCGATGATCCGGCCGCGGCCGTAGGCGTCGGGCAGGCCGGTGATCAGCCCGGCCGAGCGGCAGGCCCGGATTTCGGGGGTGTAGGCGTCGAAGACCCCGTCGTTGTGGGTCTTGCGGTACTTGGTGTAGATCTCCTTGATCCGCTCGTCCGGCCGGTAGTGGTACGCCCGGAGCGCGGCCTCCACCATCCGCCAGCCGCCGCCCGGCATGATGGCCCGCTTCAGCGGCACATCGGTCTGCAGGCCGACGATCAGCTCCTTCTCCTTGTCGATGTAGCCGGGCGGGAAGGCGGTGATGGCGGAGGGGGTGGACACGTCCACGTCGTAGACGCCGTACTGGCGCTCCTCGGGGAAGAGGGCGGACAGCCGCCGCCACACCGCCTCGGTGCGCTCGGTGGGGCCGGTCAGGAAGGAGGCGTCACCGGTGTAGGGGGTGTAGTTCTGCTGGATGAAGTCGCGGACGTCGATGGCGTCCCGCCACAGTCCGCCCCGGAAGCGGTCCCAGGCTCCGCGGTCGCGGGCCACCTCGGTGGGCTGTGTGGTCATGGCTGAGGTCTCCTGTTGCCGCCGCCGGCTTGTGGCCGGTCGGCTCGGTGTGCGGTCGGCTCGGTGTGCGGTCGGCTCCGGCTGTGGCCGGCCGCCGGGGTCATCCGCCGGCGCCGGCGGCGCTGCCGGCGTGTCCGTAGTAGGCGTGGCGCATCAGCCGCTCCATGTCGGCGAGCACCGGCATCCGGGGGTTGGCGGGTGCGCACTGGTCGGAGTAGGCGTTGCGGGCCTGCTGCGGCAGGGCGTCGAGGAACTCCTGCTCGTCGATGCCGGCGGCCCGGAAGGAGCCGGGGATGCCGCAGCGGGCGCGCAGGTCCTCCACGGCGCGGGCGTAGGATTCCACGCCCTCCTCGGGGGTGGCGGCGGGCAGCCCGAGCATGGCCGCGATCTGCTGGTAACGCTCGTGCGCCCGGTAGGTCTCGTACTTCGGCCAGCCGGTGAGCTTGCGCGGGATGCGGCCGTTGTACCGGATCACATGCGGCAGCAGCAGCGCGTTGGTGCGGCCGTGCGCCACGTGGAAGGTGTTGCCCAGGGTGTGGGCCATGGCGTGCACCAGCCCGAGGAAGGCGTTGGCGAAGGCCATGCCGGCCACCGTGGAGGCGTTGTGCATCTTCTCCCGCGCCACCGGGTCCTCGCCGCCGTGGGTGACGCAGCGCTCCAGGTTCCCGAAGATCAGCTTGATGGCCTGGAGGCAGAGGCCGTCGGTGTAGTCGTTGGCGTAGACCGAGACATACGCCTCGGTGGCGTGGGTGAGGGCGTCGAAGCCGGAGTCCGCGGTGACCACCGGAGGCAGGGTCATGGCCAGCACCGGGTCGACGATGGCCACGTCCGGGGTCAGCGCGTAGTCCGCCAGCGGGTACTTCTTGGCCGCCTCCGGGTCGGAGATGACCGCGAAGGGGGTGACCTCGGCGCCGGTCCCGGAGGTGGTGGGAACGGCGACCAGCCTGGCTTTCTCGCCCAGCGGGGGGAACGTGAAGGCCCGCTTGCGGATGTCGAAGAACTTCTCCTTGGTGTCCGCGAAGGCCACCTCGGGGTGCTCGTACATCAGCCACATCACCTTGGCGGCGTCGATCGGGGAGCCGCCGCCGAGGGCCACGATGGTGTCCGGGCCGAACTCCCGCATCCTCGCCGCGCCGCGTTCGACGGTGGCCAGTTCCGGGTTGGGCTCGACGTCGTCGATGATCTGGAGATGCACGGGCTCCGGGCGGGACCGCAGGATGTCCTTGACCTTGTCCAGCACGCCGAGGCGGTCCATGGTCCGGTCGGTCACGATGGTGACCCTGTGCAGCCCGGCCATGGTGCCCAGGTACTTCAGGGAGTTGCGCTCGAAGTAGATCCGGGGCGGGACCTTGAACCACTGCATGTTGGTGTTGCGCCGTCCGATCCGCTTGATGTTGAGCAGGTTGACCGCGGTGACGTTGTCGGAGACGGAGTTGCGGCCGTAGGAGCCGCAGCCCAGGGTCATGGACGGCAGGAAGGCGTTGTAGACGTCCCCCACCCCGCCCAGCGAGCTGGGCGCGTTGGCGATGATCCGGACCGCCTTGACGCGCTTGCCGAACTCCTCGGCCAGCTCCTCGTCCTCGGTGTGGATGACCGCGCTGTGGCCGAGGCCGTCGAACTCCACCATCTGCTCGGCCAGCCGGATGCCGTGGTCGGTGTCCCGGGCCCGCAGCACGGCCAGCACCGGGGAGAGCTTCTCCCGGGTGAGCGGCTCGGCCGGTCCGGCCTCGGCGCACTCGGCGAGCAGCACGGTGGTGTCCTCGGGGACGGAGAAGCCGGCCTGTTCGGCGATCCACTGCGCGGAGCGGCCCACGATGTCCGGGTTGAGCTTCGCCCCGGCGCAGTTGGTGCCGCCGGCGGTCACGCCGAACAGCAGCTTCTCCAGCTTGGCCTTCTCCCGGGCGTTGACCACATGGCAGTAGAGCCTGCGGAACTCCCGCATGCTCTCCCCGTAGACCTCCCGGTCCAGGATCACGGCCTGTTCGGAGGCGCAGATCATGCCGTTGTCGAAGGACTTGGAGAGCACGATGTCGTTGACCGCGCGGGCCGGACTGGCGGACTTGTGGAGATAGGCCGGGACGTTGCCGGCGCCCACCCCCAGCGCGGGTTTGCCGCAGGAGTAGGCGGCCTTGACCATGGCGTTGCCGCCGGTGGCCAGGATGACGGCGACGCCGTCGTGGTGCATCAGGTGGCCGGTGGCCTCCAGGGAGGGGTGCTCGATCCACTGCACGCAGTGGGCGGGGGCGCCGGCGGCGATGGCGGCGTCGCGGACGATGCGGGCGGCTTCGGCGCTGCACCGCTGGGCGGAGGGGTGGAAGGCGAAAATCACGGGGTTGCGGGTCTTGAGCGCGATCAGCGCCTTGAAGACGGTCGTGGAGGTCGGGTTGGTGACCGGGGTGAGGGCCGCCACCACGCCGACCGGCTCGGCGATCTCGGTGATGCCGTTCAGCTCGTCCCGGGCGACGATGCCCACCGTCTTGAGCCCGGCCATGGAGTGGGTGACGTGTTCGCAGGCGAAGATGTTCTTCACCGCCTTGTCCTCGAACACGCCGCGCCCGGTCTCCGCCACGGCCAGCCGGGCCAGTTCGTCGTGCTGGGCAAGTGCCGCCAGCGACGCCTTGGCCACGATGTGATCCACCTGCTCCTGGGTGAAGGACTCGAAGTCGTGCAGGGCCTTCAGGGCGCCGGTGACCAGACCGTCCACGGTCCGGGCGGTCTCCTGGTCCTGCGCCGGCGCCGCCGGTCCGGCCGCGGGCTCGCCCGGCCGGACGGCCTTGGCGGCGGAGCCGGCAGGGGCCTGTGCCATCACGATCACCTCTGCTGTCGCGGGTGTGCGTCAGGTGAATGAACCTGTCGCATTCATTGCACGCCGTGGCCGGGGCCGGGCGCGCGCCGCGAACGGCCCCGGTGCGGGGCCGAAAGGCCCCACCGGGGCCGGGGCCGTTCTGCGGAACCCGCTCCGGCCTGCGCGGACTTCGCGCTGGGCAGACCCGCCGGGGAGTGTGAGCTGCCTCATACCCCGGCTGGTGAAGCCCCGGAGCAGAGCCCTTCCCGGCGGGCCCGGGGCACGGCCGCGCGGGCGGCGCGCACCGGAGCCGAACCGGACCGGACAAACGGACATAAGCGGATAAATGTTTGACGATCCGGCAGCCGGTAAGCCGCTCGGGAGAGGAACAGCCAAGACCGCACAACCGGATCACGCCGAAAGGCATGTCATGTCCGCACTGGAATGGATCATTGTGCTGGCCGTCCTGGCCGCCGTCGTCCTGGCGTTCGCGCTGCCCCGGCCACTGCTGCGGAGCTCCCGCGGAAATCTGCGCCGCCGGTTCGGCCCCGAGTACGACCGGACGGTACGGCGGCACGGCGGCGACGAGGGCGCCGCCCGCCGCGAACTGGCCGACCGGCTGCGCCACCACGGCCGGCTGCACCCGCTGCCCCTGTCACCCGCCGACCGCCGCCGCTACCAGGTGCGCTGGAGCGAGGTCCAGCAGCGCTTCGTGGAGTGGCCGGACGCGGCCGTGGCCGAGGCCGATCATCTGCTGACGCAGCTGGTGCACGACCGCGGCTACCCGGCCGAGGCGCATGAGCAGCAGGTCGCGGCGCTCTCGGTGCACCACCCGGAGCATGTCGACGGCTACCGCCGGGTGCACGCCCTGGCCGGGCGCGGCCACGGCGGCGCCGGCGGCATGGGCACCGAGGAACTGCGCGAGGCCATGATCGGGGCCCGCGAGCTGTTCGAGGACCTGGTGGAACCGCAGCCGGAGGACCGGGACCCGGACGACCGCCCGGAGGCCGCCGACAACGGCCACCACGGCCACCGGGGCACCGCGGTGCTCGCCCGGCTGCGGGCGCCCTGGCACCGCGACGGCAGGCAGCACCGCAGGAAGCAGGACCGGGAACAGGAACCCGCGCCGCGCACCGGCACCGGCGCCGGAACAGAGGGAGGCCCGCGATGAACACCCCGGACGCCTGGGAGTACCGCACCACCGGCCCCGCCGGGGCCGAGCCCGCCGAGCCCGCCGAGCCCGCAGGAAACGGCCGGCTGGTGGCGCCGGACCGCGCCGAGGAGCTGCGCCGCCGGCTGCACGAGGCGGTGCAGGGCTTTGTGGACAGCCCCGAGGAGTCCGTGGCCCGCGCCGACGAACTGCTGGAGGAGACCGTGCGGTGCGTCCAGGACTCGCTGGCCGAGCAGCGGCGCGCGCTGCGCGCCGAGTGGCACGGCGGCACCGACGGTGACGGCGACGGCGGCGGTGTCCGGCCGGGCACCGAGCACCAGCGCACCGCGCTGCTGCACTACCGTTCCGCGGTGGAGCGGCTGACCCGGGTCTGACCACGGCCGCAGGCCGCCCGCCCGGCCCCGGCGGCGCCCCGCCGCCGGGGCCGGGCGGCGCGCGCGTGGGGCGGCGCGCGGTGGGGAAAGACAACCACCGGGACAGCCCCCGGGACAGCGCCGGAACGACGCGGTGCGCACGGGCCCGGAACGGTGTGGTGGGATGGGCCGCATGCGCACCACCCGTACCGGCGATGCCGTGACCACCTGGTATCTGGAGCAGACCGCGCCGGAGGACCTCTCCCCCGCCCGCGGCCCGGAGCCCGCCGGGGTGCGGATCGTCCGCGCCGAGGTGCCCAGCCCCGAGTTCGGCCGCTTTCTCTACACCGCGGTGGGCGGCGATGTGGCCTGGACCGACCGGCTGTCCTGGACGCCCGCGGAGTGGGCCCGGGCCCTGGGCCGTCCGGGTACCGAGATGTGGGTGGCGTATGAACGCGGGACCCCGGCCGGATACATCGAGCTGGCCGGCCAGGACGACGGCGTGGTGGAGATCGCCTACTTCGGGCTGCTGCCGGCCTTCCGGGGCCGCCGGATCGGCGGCCATCTGCTCTCCTTCGGCACGGCCCGCGCCTGGGATCTGGCCCTGCGCCGGCCGGAGCGCCCGGCCACCCGCCGGGTCCGGGTGCACACCTGCTCCCTGGACGGCCCGCACGCCCTGGAGAACTATCTGCGGCGCGGCTTCCGGCTCCGTGACACCCGCACCGAGGTCACCCCGCCACCAAACGCCGACACTCTGTGACCCGCACCACAGCGTCTCACTATTCAGGATTTCTTTGTCCGCATTGCGGATAACGGTGGACTCATCGGCCTCGCCGTGCGAATCTTCCTGTCATGTCTGAAGCTGGAATCGCCTTGGTGAGTCGGCGCCACGTCGACCTCGGCCGCATGTCCAGCGCCATGTGTCAGGCTCGCTGAACGAGCCCGGCACCGCCGCGCACGCCCGCCGCACACCCGCTCGGACAGCCCCTCCCCCGCCCTTCCGGCCTGCCTTTGCGCTGCTCAAGCGCAGATCAGCGCCGACCCGCGCCCCGATGCCGACCTAAGGACAGCTCACCGCCATGGCCGACACCTCCAGCAAGCGCGTCGCCCCGACCCGCCGCAAGGCCGGACGCCACCGTGGCGAGGGCCAGTGGGCGGCCGGGCACTTCACCCCGCTCAACGCCAATGAGCAGACCAAGAAGGACGATGACGGTCTCAATGTGCGGACACGCATTGAGACGATTTACGCCCATCGCGGTTTCGACGCGATCGACGGCGCCGACCTGCGGGGACGGATGCGCTGGTACGGCCTCTACACCCAGCGGCGGCCCGGCATCGACGGCGGGAAGACGGCCATCCTGGAGCCGGAGGAGCTGGACGACGAGTACTTCATGATGCGGGTGCGCATCGACGGCGGCCGGCTGACCACCGGGCAGTTGCGGGTGATCGCCGAGATCTCCCAGGAATTCGCCCGCGGCACCGCCGACATCACCGACCGGCAGAACATCCAGTACCACTGGATCCGCATCGAGGACGTGCCGGAGATCTGGCGCCGGCTGGAGGCGGTCGGGCTGTCCACCACCGAGGCGTGCGGCGACACCCCCCGGGTGATCCTGGGCTCGCCGGTGGCCGGCATCGCCGCCGACGAGATCATCGACGGCACCCCGGCGCTGGAGGAGATCCAGCGCCGGGTGGTGGGCAACAAGGCGTACTCCAACCTCCCGCGCAAGTTCAAGTCCGCCATCTCCGGCTCCCCGCTGCTGGACGTGGCGCACGAGATCAACGACATCTCCCTGGTCGGGGTGCGCCACCCGGAACTGGGCCCCGGCTTCGACCTGTGGGTCGGCGGCGGCCTGTCCACCAACCCGAAGCTCGGCGTGCGGCTGGGCGCCTGGGTGCCGCTGGCCGAGGTGCCCGACGTCTTCGAGGGCGTGGTCGCCATCTTCCGGGACTACGGCTACCGCCGGCTGCGCAACCGGGCCCGGCTGAAGTTCCTGGTCGCCGACTGGGGCGCGGAGAAGTTCCGCCAGGTCCTGGAGGACGAGTACCTCGGGCGGAAGCTGACCGACGGCCCGGCCCCCGAGATCCCGGCGCAGCGCTGGCGCGACCACATCGGCGTGCACGCCCAGCGCGACGGCCGCTACTACATCGGCTTCGCCCCCACCGTCGGCCGGGTGGACGGCGCCACCCTGGCCAAGATCGCCGAGCTGGCCGAGGCCGGCGGCTCCGGCCGGCTGCGCACCACCGTCGAGCAGAAGATGATCATGCTCGACGTTCCGGAGGAGAAGGTTCCGGCCATGGTCGAGGGCCTGGAGGCACTCGGCCTGACCACCCGCCCCAGCACCTTCCGGCGCGGCACCATGGCCTGCACCGGCATCGAGTTCTGCAAGCTGGCCATCGTCGAGACCAAGGCCCGCGGCGCCGGCCTGATCGAGGAGCTGGAGCGCCGGCTGCCCGGCTTCGACGAGCCGCTCACCATCAACATCAACGGCTGCCCCAACTCCTGCGCCCGTATCCAGATCGCGGACATCGGTCTCAAGGGACAGCTCGTCACCGACGCCGAGGGCAACCAGGTGGAGGGCTACCAGGTGCATCTGGGCGGCTCGCTGGGGCTGGAGCCCGGCTTCGGCCGCAAGGTGCGCGGCCTGAAGGTGACCGCCGCCGAGCTGCCCGACTATGTCGAGCGGGTGCTGCGCCGCTATCTGGACCAGCGCGCCGAGGGCGAGCGGTTCGCCGCCTGGGCCGCCCGCGCCGACGACAAGGCCCTGTCATGACCGAGCGGGCCGCCCCCTACTACTGCCCCTACTGCGGCGACGAGGACCTGCGCCCCAGCGAGGAGGGCCACGGCGCCTGGGAATGCGGCGCCTGCAACCGGGCCTTCCGGCTCGCCTTCCTGGGCCTGCTGGCCGCCGGACTGCGCCGCACCCCGGAACACCGCACCGAACCGGATCACACGCACCGGGAGGCACCGCGATGAGCACCACCGCCCATGAGACCCGTGACACCGAGGAACTGCGGCGGCTCGCCGAACGGGCCGGCCGCGAACTGGAGGACGCCGACGCGCTGGAGGTGCTGCGCTGGGCGTCCGGGACCTTCGGCGACAACTGGTGCGTGACCTCCTCCATGGAGGAGGTCGTGGTCGCCCATCTGGCCTCCCGGGCGCACCCCGGCGTGGACGTGGTGTTCCTGGACACCGGCTACCACTTCCCCGAGACCCTCGGCACCCGGGACGCGGTGGCCGCGGTGATGGACGTCAGCCTGATCTCCCTCACCCCCCGGCTCACCGTGGCCGAGCAGGACGCGCAGTACGGCGAGAAGCTCTACGCCCGCGACCCCAACCGGTGCTGCGCCATGCGCAAGGTGGAGCCGCTGGAGCGGGGCCTGGCCCGCTACGACGCCTGGGTCACCGGACTGCGCCGCGACCAGGCCCCGACCCGGGCGAACACCCCGGTGGTGGGCTGGGACGCGGCCCGGGGCAAGGTCAAGATCTCCCCGATCGCCCGCTGGACCCAGGACGACGTGGAGCGCTACGCCGCCGAGCACGGCCTGCTGGTCAACCCGCTGCTCCAGGAGGGCTACACCTCCATCGGCTGCGCCCCCTGCACCCGCAAGCCGGCGGCCGGCGAGGACGCCCGGGCCGGCCGCTGGGCCGGTTTCAACAAGACCGAGTGCGGACTGCACGGCTGATGACCCCGCCGCAGAACGCCCCGGCGACGCCCCGATGGACCACAGCAACCGTTGGAGGACTGGCATGACGAGCGTGACCGGACCGACCGCCGCCACCGGTGCCGGCGCTGCCACCACGGCCGCGGGCTCCGGCGCGGAGGACGAGGCGTCCGGCAATCCCCGGGCGCTGTCCCACCTGGACGCGCTGGAGTCCGAGGCCGTGCACATCTTCCGGGAGGTGGCCGGCGAGTTCGAGCGCCCGGTGATCCTGTTCTCCGGCGGCAAGGACTCCATCGTCATGCTGCACCTGGCGCTCAAGGCGTTCCGCCCGGCCGCCGTGCCGTTCGCCCTGCTGCACGTGGACACCGGGCACAACTTCCCCGAGGTGCTGGACTACCGGGACCGCACCGTGGCCGCGCACCGGCTGCGGCTGCACGTGGCCTCGGTGCAGGAGTACATCGACCGCGGCGCGCTGCGCGAGCGTCCCGACGGCACCCGCAACCCGCTGCAGACCGTGCCGCTGCTGGACGCCATCTCCGGCAACCGCTTCGACGCGGTCTTCGGCGGCGGACGCCGGGACGAGGAGAAGGCCCGCGCCAAGGAGCGGGTCTTCTCGCTGCGCGACGAGTTCGGCGCCTGGGACCCGCGCCGCCAGCGCCCCGAGCTGTGGCAGCTGTACAACGGGCGGCACGCCCCCGGGGAGCACGTCCGGGTCTTCCCGCTGTCCAACTGGACCGAGCTGGACGTCTGGCAGTACATCGCCCGGGAGAACATCGAGCTGCCCGCCATCTACTACGCCCACGAGCGGGAGGTCTTCCGGCGAGGCGGCATGTGGCTGGCGCCCGGCGAGTGGGGCGGCCCCAGGGACGGCGAGCGCACCGAGAAGCGCCGGGTGCGCTACCGCACGGTCGGCGACATGTCCTGCACCGGCGCGGTGGACTCCGGCGCCGACACCATCGACAAGGTCATCGCCGAGATCGCCGCCTCCCGCCTCACCGAGCGCGGCGCCACCCGGGCCGACGACAAGCTCTCCGAGGCCGCCATGGAAGACCGCAAGCGCGAAGGGTACTTCTGATGACGCCCCCGACCCCCGGCTCCCCCGCCGGCAGTCCCGCCGCCCCGGACGTCCCCGCGGACACCGGAGCCACCGCACTGCTGCGGTTCGCCACCGCCGGCTCGGTGGACGACGGCAAGTCCACCCTGGTCGGACGACTGCTGCACGACTCCAAGTCGGTACTGGCCGACCAGCTGGAGGCGGTCGAGCACGCCTCCCGCAGCCGCGGCCAGGAGGCGCCCGACCTGGCGCTGCTGACCGACGGCCTGCGCGCCGAGCGCGAGCAGGGCATCACCATCGACGTGGCCTACCGCTACTTCGCCACCCCGCGGCGCCGCTTCATCCTGGCCGACACCCCCGGCCATGTGCAGTACACCCGCAACATGGTCACCGGGGCCTCCACCGCCGAGCTGGCCCTGGTGCTGGTGGACGCCCGCAACGGCGTGGTGGAGCAGACCCGGCGGCACGCCGCGGTGGCCGCCCTGCTGCGCGTGCCGCATGTGGTGCTGGCGGTCAACAAGATGGACCTGGTGGGCTACGCCGAGGACGTCTTCGCCGCCATCGCCGCGGAGTTCACCGAGTACGCCGCCTCGCTGGGCGTGCCGGACGTCAAGGCCATCCCGATCTCCGCGCTGGCCGGGGACAACGTGGTCACCCCCTCCGCCACCATGGACTGGTACGGCGGCCCCACCGTGCTGGAGTACCTGGAGACGGTGCCGGTCGGCCACGACCCGTCGGCCGAGCCGGCCCGCTTCCCGGTGCAGTACGTGATCCGGCCGCAGACCGCCGAGCACCCCGACTACCGCGGCTACGCGGGCCAGATCGCCTCCGGCGTGCTGCGCACCGGCCGGCGGGTCACCGTGCTGCCCTCCGGGCGCTCCAGCACCATCGCCGGGATCGACCTGCTGGGCGAGCCGGTGGACGTGGCCTGGGCGCCGCAGTCCGTCACCGTGCGGCTCACCGACGACCTGGACGTCTCGCGCGGCGATCTGATCGTCCCCGAGGGCACCGGGGCCGAGCCCGTCCAGGACCTGACCGCCACCGTCTGCCATCTGCACGACCGCCCGCTCACCCCGGGCGCCCGGGTGCTGCTGAAGCACACCACCCGCACGGTCAAGGCGATCGTCAAGGAGATCCCCTCCCGGCTGTCGCTGGCCGACCTCTCCCAGCAGCCCGCACCGGGCGCGCTGGCCGCCAACGACATCGGCCGGGTGGTGCTGCGCACCGCCGAGCCGCTGGCCGTGGACGACTACGCGGACTCCCGCCGCACCGGCTCCTTCCTGCTGATCGACCCGGCGGACGGCACCACGCTCACCGCCGGCATGGCCGGCGACGCCTTCGCCGGCGCCGCCCGCGGCGCGGCCGGCGAGGCCGCCGGCCCGACGGACGACGAGGGATGGGATTTCTGAGATGAGCACCGGACTCGCCGCACCCCGCACCACCACCGGCACCTCCCGCACCGCCGCCGGGACCGGCACCCTGCCCGGTACCGGCCCCGCCGTCCGGCTGGAGGCGGTCTCCAAGGCATACGGCCCGGCCGGCGCCCGCAACCTGGTGCTGGACGAGATCAGCCTCGACGTGGCGCCCGGCGAGTTCGTCTGCCTGCTCGGCGCCTCCGGCTGCGGCAAGTCCACGCTGCTGAACCTGGTCGCCGGGCTGGACCGGCCCAGCGCCGGGCAGGTCCGGGTGGCGGCCGGGCGGCCGGCACTGATGTTCCAGGACCATGCCCTGTTCCCCTGGCTGAGCGCGGGCCGCAACATCGAGCTGGCACTGCGGCTGGCCGGGGTGCCCAGGTCCGGCCGCCGGGAGCGCGCCGAGGAACTGCTGGAGCTGGTCCATCTGCCCGGCGCCTACGGCAAGCGGGTGCACCAGCTCTCCGGAGGCATGCGGCAGCGGGTGGCGCTGGCCCGCTCGCTGGCCCAGGGCAGCGATGTGCTGCTGATGGACGAGCCGTTCGCCGCGCTGGACGCGATCACCCGCGACCTGCTGCACGAGGAGCTGACCAGGCTCTGGCAGGAGCGGCAGTTCACCGTGCTGTTCGTCACCCACAACGTGCGGGAGGCGGTGCGGCTCGGGCAGCGGGTGGTGCTGCTGTCCTCCCGGCCCGGGCGGATCGCCCGCGAGTGGCGGGTGGAACTGCCCTGCCCGCGCCGGATCGAGGACGGCGGGGTGGCCTCGCTGGCCACCGAGATCACCGGCCATCTGCATCAGGAGATCGTCCGCCATGCCCGCACCTGAGCCCGGCGCCGCACCGGCCGCCGCCTCCGTGCCGGACCCCGCGGCGGCGCACGGCACAGAACCCGGCACGGACCACGGCACGGCACACGCGGCCGACGACGCCCAGTCCATGGCCTCCGGGCTGGACGCCCTGGAGACCCGCGCCGAGCAGAAAGGGTCCGGTGCCCAGCGGCTGCTGGCCAAGGCCACCCCGCCGCTGCTGGCCGCCGCCCTGGTCCTGGCCCTGTGGCAGACCGCCTACCTGCTCAACTGGTCGCAGGTGCTGCCCGCCCCCTCGGCCGTCTTCGGCGAGCTGGGCGACGCCTGGTCGGACGGCACCCTGCTGCCCGCGATCTGGCACTCCACCCTGCGCTGCGTCTTCGGCTTCGGCCTGGCCGCGGCCATCGGACTGCCGCTGGGGCTGCTGCTGACCCGGGTGGCGCCGCTGCGCACCGTGCTGCGGCCGACCCTGACCGCCATCCAGTCCCTGCCGGCCGCCGCCCTGGTACCGGTGGCGATCATCGCCCTGGGCAACTCCGAGGGCGCGGTCTACGCGACGGTGCTGCTGGGCGCGGTGCCCTCGATCGCGGTGACGGTGATCGCCACCGTCGAACAGCTGCCGCCGCTGCTGCTGCGGGCCGGCCGCTCGATGGGCGCCACCGGGCTGCGCGGCACCGCGCTGGTGGTGGTGCCGGCAGCGCTCCCGGGCTTCCTCTCGGCGCTGCGCCAGGGCTGGACCTTCGGCTGGCGGGCGCTGATGACCGCCGAGCTGATCACCGCCACCCCGCTGCCGGGCATCGGCCAGATGCTGGCCGAGGGCAAGGAGAGCAACTCCATGAGCCTGGTGCTGGCCTCGGTGCTGCTCATCCTCGCCGTCGGCGTGCTGGTCGAGTCCGCCCTCTTCCAGCCGCTGGAACGCCGCCTGCTCACCAACCGGGGACTCACCATCCCATGACCCGTCTTCTTCCCTCGCTGCCCTCGCTCCTGGTGGTGGCGCACGGCAGCCGCGACGCCCGGCACGCGGCCACGGTCGCGGCGCTCACCGAACGGGTACGGGCACTGCGCCCCGGCATCCGCGTGGAGCTGTGCCACCTGGACTTCAACCTCCCCACCGTGCGGCAGGCACTGACCCGGCTGCACGGCGACGGGGTGCGGCGGGTGGTCGCCCTGCCGCTGCTGCTCACCCGCGCGTTCCACGCCAAGCACGACATTCCCGGTGTGCTGGGCGAGGAGACCGCGCGGCTGCCCGGCCTGGCCGTCCGCCAGGCCGAAGTGCTCGGTCCGCACCCGCTGCTGACCGCCGCCCTCACCCGGCGGCTGGCCGAGGCCGGGCTGCGGACCGCGAGCGCCGCCGAGCGCGCCGCCACCGGTGTGGTGCTGGCCTCGGCGGGCTCCTCGGACCCGGAGGCGATCGCGGTGATCGCACAGACCGCGCGGGAGTGGCGGCGCACCGCTGGCTGGTGCGCCGTGCGGCCCGCGTTCGCCTCCGCGTGCCCGCCCCGCACGGCGGACGCCGTCCGCGCGCTGCGCGCCGAGGGCGTCCGCCGGGTGGTGGTGGCGCCCCATGTCATCGCCCCCGGCTTTCTGCCGGACCGGATCGCCGCGGGCGCCCGGGAGGCGGGCGCCGATCTGCTGGCCCCGGTGCTGGGTGACGCGCCCGAGCTGGCCGCCCTGCTGGCGCATCGCTACGACCGCGCCGTGGCCGCGGCCCGCCCGCCGGCCGCCGCGGGCCGGGCGCTGGCCGGCTGAAGCGGCCCCGGAAGCGGCCGGGCAGGCCCCCGGGCCCCGGAAACCGCGGACGCCGGATAGCCTGCAAGGGTGCCGGAGGATCCGTCGGAGACCGAGCGCGGAGGCGGCTGGCGACCGCCCCGGGGCATCGCCGTGTCCCTGCTGATCTCCATGGCGACCTGGATTCTGTTCGGCACGCCTCTCGGCAGCGGCGGCAGCGGCGGCACCGGTGCCCCGCGGTCGGCCGGTGACTGGGTGTACCTGCCCGGCGGGCAGGCCGGTGACGCCCGGTGCGGATTCGACGGCAACTGGGCGGCGCTGGAGTTCGAGGGCGCCGGCCAGACCCGGGTCGGCCCCGATCTGGCCGTACAGCCGGGGGACCGCTGGGAGTTCGAGAACGCCTGGGAGGCCCAGGACTATCTGGCGGCGCTGGCCGGCTCGCCACTGCCCGGCTCGCCCCAGGAAGGGCTCACCGAGCAGGAACTCGCCGTCCGGCTCCAGGACGCTCCGGCCAACTGGCGGCACGGCGGGCGGACCTCCTGCGTCATCGCCCCCGAGGAGGGTTACCCCCGGCCGGCCGCCACCGGCTGACCGTGCGGCCCGGGGCGGCGCCGGGTGCGTCTCCTCCCCCGGGAGTAGGCGCGATCTCCTTCTCCCGGCGCAGGTGGCGGATGGTCCGGGCGGGCTACGCTCCCGTCATGCACCTGCGTCGCAGCGAACGCTGCCCCCGCCGCTCCCCCTGGCGTGACGGGGTGCTGGCGGTCTGCGTGGCCGCGGCGGCGGTGACGGGCGCCCTGCTCGCTCCGCCCGCCGGCACCCATCTGGACCAGGTCGCCTATCTGCTGATGCTGACCGGCGCGCTGGCGCTGGCGGTGCGGACCCGCTGGCCGGTGCCGGTGCTGCTGATCTCCACCGGCTGCATGCTCGTCTACCATCTGCGCGACTTCCCCGGGAACGCCGGGGTGATCCCGCTGCTGGTCGCGCTGTACACGGCGGTCCGGTTCGGCCACCGCAGACTGGCGGTGGTGCCGGCGCTGGCCATGGTGGTGGCGATCGTCAAGGACGCGGGCGGGCTGGGCGGCACGCCCGCCGACAACGGCTCCCGGGAGACCTTTCTGCTGCTGGGCTGGCTGGTGGCGGCGGCCGTGTTCGGCGAGGTCTCCCGGCAGCGCTCGGCCTATATCCGGCAGGTGGAGGAGCGGGCGGCCGAGGCGGAGCGGACCCGGGAGGAGATGGCCCGGCGCCGGGCGGGCGAGGAACGGCTGCGCATCGCCCGGGAGCTGCACGACTCGCTCACCCACTCCATCTCGGTGATCAAGGTGCAGGCCGGGGTGGCGGTCCATCTGGCCCGCAAGCGGGGCGAGGAGGTGCCGCCGACGCTGCTGGCCATCCAGGAGGCCAGCGGCGACGCACTGCGCGAGCTGCGCGCCACGCTGGAGGTGCTGCGCACTCCGCAGGCCGAGGAGGACGCGGACGGGGCGGGCCCGGCCAGCGGGCTGGACCGGCTGCCGCAGTTGGTGGAACGGGCGCGCTCCACCGGGCTGCCGGTGCGCCTGGAGATCACCGGCGGGCGCCGGCCGCTGCCGGAGGAGACCGACCGGGCCGCGTACCGGATCGTGCAGGAGGCCCTGACCAACATCACCCGCCATGCCGGGCCGGCCGCACCGGCCCGGGTAAGGGTGGACTACCGGCCCGGGGAGCTGGCGGTGGAGATCGAGGACGACGGACGGGCCACCGCGGACCAGCCGCCGGTGCCGGGCACCGGGCTGCTGGGGATGCGGGAGCGGGTGGCGGCGCTCGGCGGAACGCTGGACGCCCGGCCGCGGCCGGAGGGCGGCTTCGCCGTCCGCGCCCGGCTGCCCCTCGCCCCGGTCCCGGCCATGACCGGCGGCAAGCGGGGGGCGCGATGATCAGTGTTCTGCTCGCCGACGACCAGCACCTGATCCGCGGCGGCTTCCGCGCCCTGCTGGAGGCCGAGGACGACATCGAGGTGGTGGCCGAGGCGGCCGACGGCCAGGATGGGCTGGAGCTGGCCCGCCGGCACCGGCCCGATGTGGCCCTGGTGGACATCCAGATGCCGGTCTCCGACGGCATCGAGATGACCCGCAGGATCGCCGCCGACCCGGGCCTGACCGGGGTGCATGTGGTGATCCTGACCAACTTCGGGCTGGACGAGTACGTGTTCAACGCGCTGCGGGCCGGGGCCTGCGGCTTTCTGGTGAAGGACATCGAGCCGGCCGATCTGCTGCACGGGGTGCGCACCGCGGCACGCGGCGACGCCCTGCTGTCCCCGGCGATCACCCGGCGGCTGATCGGCGAATATGTCTCCCGGCCGCCGGTGACGGGCTCGGCCGGCACCGACGGGCTGCGGATGCTGACCAACCGGGAGCGCGAGGTGGTCGCCCAGGTCGCCCGGGGGCTGTCCAACGACGAGATCGCCGCCCGCATGGTGATCTCCCCCACCACGGTGAAGACCCATGTCAGCCATGCCATGACCAAGCTGGCCGCCCGGGACCGCGCCCAGCTCGTGGTGTTCGCCTACGAATCCGGCCTGGCCGTCCCCGGCACCCGCCCCGCACCCTGACGCCCCCGCCCCGGCAGGGCCCCGCGCCGGACCGCCGTTGCGGGCCGGGCCGGCCCGGCCGGTCAGCCGGGCGGCCCGGTGCCCTCCAGTTCGGCGGCCATCTCCAGCAGCCGGGTCACGGTGCGCCAGTTGCGCACGGTGCCCACGGCCCCCGCGGGCGGCCTGGACAGCACCTCTCCCAGCTTGCTGCGGCCCATGCCGCCGGGGAACCAGGCGAAGACCTCCCGCTCGCCGATCCGGAACTCGTCCGGTGCGAAGGAGGCGGGATCGGCCGCGGCCAGCGGCAGCCCGGCGGCCGGGACGTCCAGCAACAGCACGGCCAGCCGGGCCGGGTCCAGGCCGGCGGCCGGAAAGGGGCAGCGCGCCGCAACGGCCCGGAGTTCCGCGCCGGGGAGCACCAGGGCGTCCACGGCGAAGCCGAAGCGCTGCCGGACGGCCCGCTCCAGAGCCCGGGCCAGTCCCCCCGGCTCGGCGGGCGGGGCGGTGAACACCGCGTTGCCGCTCTGCACATAGGTGCGCACCGCGCCGTGCCCCAGCCCGGCGAGGACCTCCCGCAGTGCGGCCATGGGCACCTTGCGGCTGCCGCCGACATTGATTCCGCGCAGCAGCGCCACATGGGCCACCCGGCCGCCGCCGCCCTCGCTCTCCCGGCTCGTCATGGGGCCAGCGTAGGGGCCGCCACCGACAGCGGGCGGGCCGGGCCTATCCGGCGGCGGCCTCGGCGCGGGTCAGCGGCGTGGTCTGCTCCGGCCGCTCGCGCTCCCCGGCCGGGGCCTTCCCGCGGGCGTCGAAGTCGCGCAGCGTCCGCTCGAAGTCCCGGGTGGAGAGCTGGAGCTTGTAGATGATCGCCAGCTCGAAGAGCAGCAGCAGCGCCCCCGAGACGATGGTCACCGGCACCACCGCGTTCAGCACCGGCGCCACGATGAACACACCCATCTGGAACTCGATGCCGCTGATCAGATGGGGCCGGACACGGCGGCGCAGCAGCAGCGTGCGGATGTTGAGGTACCAGGGAAAACGGCTGCGGAACTCGCGCTGGAGGTCGACCACCCGGGCGGCGTCCTCGGCACGCACCTCCGGGTCGGCCGTCCCCGCGGTGCGCTGGGCGGGCACCGTGACCGCCGCGCCGGGCAGCGGGGCGACGGCAGCGGACCGGCGGCGTTCCCGTTCCGCGCGGTCGCTCTCGACGTCCGCCTCCGGGTTCTTCCGGAGCAGGTCCTCCATGAAGGCCAGCTCCATGGTGTTGCCCTCGGCGCGGGCCTGCTGGATGCGGGCCTTGAGCGAGCGGCGCATGTCGTGCCGCATCTTGAAGATCTGGAGCGCGTCCACATAGCGGATCATGTCCAGGAAGACCACGGCCACCGCGAGCCAGAGATAGACCGGGTCGCCGGTGCGCTGGTACTGGCCGCCCATCAGGGCGACGGCGCAGCACAGCACCCGGATCCGGTCGAAGACGTAGTCCAGCCAGCCGCCGAAGATGGAGCCGGTGCCGGTCAGCCGGGCGAGCTTGCCGTCCATGCAGTCCAGCACGAAGCTCAGGTGGTAGAGCAGGGCACCGGCCAGCAGCCAGCCCCAGCTGCCGCGGGTGAAGCAGGCGGCGGCGCCCAGCCCCAGGAAGAGCGCGAACCAGGTGATCTGGTTGGGGGTGATCCGGGTCCAGATCGCGGTCCACCGGACCAGGGGGGTGGCCACGGGGTCGACCAGCAGCACCGTCCACCACGCGTCGCGCTTTTTCTGGGTGATCTCCTTGACGTCCCTCAACGGGGGAATTTCTCGGCGCATTCTCTGCTTCCAAGCGGCGGTATGGCGACGCACGACGCTACGAAGGGTGCCGCCGTCGGACAACTGCGGCTGACATGGGTCAGAGGTGGATCATATGACACCGCCCAGCGGAGGTGAACGGCCGTCGTCGGGACGGTGGCGGCCCGGCAACGGGTGCACGGCCGGGCACGGCCGGGCGGATGTGCCTCAACCGCCGCCGTCAGGACACCGGACGGGACTCGTTCCACTCGGTCTCGAACTCTTCCCGGTAGGCGTCGAAGAGACTCAGATCACCCGCCCCCCTGCCGGGCCCGTCCGGCCCCACCACCTCGCGCCCGGCCCGGCGCAGCACCATCGCCGGGGTCTCCACGCCCCGGCTGCGCCGCAGATAGTGCTGGACCACGGCGATGCCGTCGGGACCGTCGTCGTTCACGAAATAGGCGGAGAAGCGCGGAACCTCGTCGAACACGTGGATCTGGAATGCCTCCGGGTCGCGTACCCGGCTGCGTACCCTGCGTACATGCAGGATCGCCGTTTCCACGGACCGCGCCAGTTCGCCGCGGCGCAGGCCCAGCTCACGTTCCCGGCGGCGCATGGCGCCGCTGGCCGGGTTGAGGAACAGCAGCCGTATCCGGCAGCCCTCGTCGGCCAGCCGGACCAGCCGCCGGCCCGGGTAGTTCTGCACCAGCAGGCCCAGTGCCACCCCCATCGCGTCCAGCCGCCGGGCCTCGCCGAACAGCAGCTCCGGCGGCAGTTCCCGCTGCAGCCGCACCCGGTCCGGATGCACCCCGGCCACATCGGTGAAGCGGTCGCCGACCAGATGCTCCACCGCGTCCGCGGGCAGCGGGCCGGCCGCCGCGCCGGCCTCGGCGCCGTCCAGCATCCGCAGCAGCCGGGCGCAGCCGCGCTCGGCCTGGTCCAGCACCGCCCGGTTCAGCCCGCGGTTGCGGATCACCGCGCTCCGCGCCACCTCCAGTTCGTCCAGGGTCAGCTCCAGCTCCCGCCGGTTCTCCAGGTAGGGAGCGAAGCACGGCCAGTGCTGCACCATCAGCTCGCGCAGCTGCGGCAGGGTGAGAAAGGCCAGCACCGAGTCGTCGGCCGGGTCCAGCACATGTCCCTTGCGGCGGCTGACCTCGCGCAGCGCCGCCGCCCGCTGCACCCACTCCTGGCCGGTGGGACCGGCCGCGGCCACCTCCCACTCCTCGCCGTGCACCGGCTCGTAGACGGGGCGCAGCACCACGCCGACCACCGAGCGCAGCCGCTGCTCGACCAGATTGAGCCAGACGTACGCCCGCCCGGCGCGCTCCACCCTGGTGCGCACCTCGGCCCAGTCCTCGGGGCCCCACGAGAGGTCGGCCCCGATCTCCACCGGCCGCGGAACGGACACCGCGCCGGCCTGAGCCGCCTCGGCGGTCTCGCCCCCGTTCCCCGAGGGGAGCTCAAGACCGGAAGAGCTCACCGGACGCACCACCTTCCGCCGTTCAAGGATCAAGGAAGCCTACTGCGCGGGCGGCGGCCGCCGCAGCCCGCCGCCGGGGTCAGCCGGCGCACCAACTGGGCTTGTCCGCACGCCGGTCGGGGCAGAGGCCAGTCATGACGTCCGCCCACCGACCGCCGTCGCCGCCGGACCGCCCGCACCCGCCGGCCGGCACCGCCCCCAGCCCGACCGCGCCTCCCGCGCCCACCTGGGACAACGCCCCGCCGGCCGGGGGCGGGCAGCAGGTCCGCGCCCCGGCGGACGCGCCCGGCGCACGGCAGGCGCGCGATGCCCGCACCGGCCCGCGCGGGGTGCCGACCGCCACCTACCGGTTCCAGGTGCGGCCGGAGTTCCCGTTCGCCGCGGTGGCGGCGGCGGTCCCGTACCTGGCCCGGCTCGGGGTGTCGCATCTGCATCTCTCCCCGGTGCTGGAGGCGGTGCCCGGCTCGGCGCACGGCTACGACGTCACCGACCACGGCCGGGTGCGGGAGGAGCTCGGCGGCGAGGCCGGGCTGCGGGCGCTGGCGGAGACGGCCCGCGCCCACGGTCTGGGGCTGGTGCTGGACATCGTGCCGAACCATATGGCGGTGCCGGTCCCGGCGGAGCTGAACCGCCCGCTGTGGGACGTGCTGCGGCACGGCCCGGAGTCGGAGTACGCGCACTGGTTCGACATCGACTGGCAGGCCGGCGGCGGACGGCTGCTGATGCCCTTCCTGGGCGGCCCGCTGGGCGAGGAGATGCAGCGCCTGACCGTGGACCGGGAGAACGGCGCGCTGCACTACGGCGAGCAGCGTTTCCCGCTGCGGGCCGCGCCCGCCGCGCCCGCTCTCCCCCCGGACGGGCGGGCGGACCCGGCGGAGGTGCCGCAGGACGGGCTGCCCGGCCTGCTGGACGCCCAGCACTACCGGCTGGCCTGGTGGCGGCTGGCCCGCTCCGACCTCAACTACCGCCGGTTCTTCACCATCCCGGAGCTGATCGGGCTGCGCACCGAGCATCCGGAGGTGTTCGAGGCCACCCACACCACGGTGGTGCGGCTGGTCCGGGAAGGGGTGGTGACCGGTCTGCGGGTGGATCACCCGGACGGGCTGGCCGACCCGGCGGGCTACTTCACCAGGCTGAGCGAGCGCACCGGCGCGGTGTGGACGGTGGCCGAGAAGATCCTGGGCGCCGGCGAGCGGCTGCCCGACGACTGGCGGGTGGCCGGCACCACCGGCTACGACGCCCTGCGCCATGTGGACGGGGTGCTGACCAGTTCCCGCGGCGCGGCCGAACTCACCGAGCACTACCGGGCGTTCACCGGCGCCCCGCCCGATCTGGGCGGCGACTGGGCGGCCACCGTGCGGCGCGCCGCCTATCACGTGATCACCCACGATCTGGCGGCGGAGTGCGGCCGGCTGGTGCGTACCGCGGAGCGGCTGTGCCGGGAGCAGCCGGAGCTCCGGCTGCGCGACCACGCCCGCTGGGCGCTGCGCACCGCCGTCGTCGAACTGCTGGCCGGGCTGCCGGTGTACCGCCCGTATGTGCCGGCCGGCGGCCCGCCCTCGCCCGCCGACGAGGCCGTGCTGGCGTCGGCGGCCGAGACCGCCACGGCGGCGTTCGCCGTGGACCAGGAGGCCGAGGCGGTGCGCACGGTGCGGGAGCTGGCGCTCGGCCGGCTCGGCGGCGGCCCGGACGCCGACGACTTCCGGGTGCGGTTCGCCCAGGTGGCCGCGGCGGTGCGGGCCAAGTCCGTGGAGGACGCCGCCTTCTACCGCTACACCCCCCTGCTCTCCGCCTGCGAGGTGGGCGGCGATCCGTCCCGGCCCGCGCTGTCGCCCGAGGTGTTCCACGCCTTCTGCGCCCGTCTCCAGCGGGACTGGCCGTACACCGGAACGGTGCTGTCCACCCATGACACCAAGCGCAGCGCGGATGTCCGGGCCCGGATCGCGGCGCTCACCGAGAGCCCGCGGGCCTGGATGGAGACGCTGGCCGTGCTGACCGAGCTGACCGCGGCGGACGGCGGCTGCCGGGCGCCCGATCCGCATGCCGCCTGGTCGGTCTGGCAGCTCGCGCTGGGCATGGGCGGCGCCCCCGGCCGGGACCGGCTGCTGGCCGCGGTGCTGAAGTCGGTGCGGGAGGCCGGGCTGCACACGAGCTGGCTGGTGCCCGATCCGGCGTACGAGGCGGCGGTGGAGCGGTTCGTGCTGGCCGGCCCGTGCGGCGCGGCCCGGGCGGAACTGGCCGCCCGGGCCGCCGCGCTGGCCCCGCGGGCCCGGGTCAATGCGCTGGCCGGGACGCTGCTGCATCTCACCATGCCCGGGGTGCCGGAGCTGTACCAGGGCACCGAGACGGAATATCTGGCCCTGGTCGACCCGGACAACCGGGCGCTGCCGCAACTGCCCGCGGAACGGCTGGCGGCGCTGGACGAGGGAGCGGCGGCGGCGGGCACCGGGGACGAGAAGCTGCGGCTGACCGCCGCCGCGCTGCGGCTGCGCCGGGCCCGGCCGGAGTGGTTCGGGGCCGAGGGGGAGTACCGGCCGCTCACCGCCGAGGGCCCGGCCGCCGGGCACTGTCTGGCCTTCGTCCGCGGCGGCCGGGTGATCACCGCGGTCACCCGGCTGCCCGGGCGGCTGGCGGAGGACGGCGGCTGGCGGGACACCGGGCTGCCGCTGCCGGCGGGCGGCTGGCGGGATCTGCTCACCGGACGCGCGCACCGCGGCCGGGCGGCGGCGGAAGCACTTTTCGCCGACTTCCCGGTGGCGCTTCTGGTCCGTCCCGGGGACGGTGCCTGACGGCCGCCGGAGCCGGGGAAGCCCTGCTGACGGCGGGTGGGGCGGTCCGGTGGTCCAGTCCTGCGTCCGTATGACGGACGGTTTCTGATGTGTCTTTCGGCTTCCTGATCCCTTTACAGGTTCATGACCGGAGGTTATTTTCGCCCCAATGGGAGCGCTCCCAATGCGGGTTTCCAAACACCCCCCACACATCTCATCTCGCGAAGGGACGCCACGGATGAGTAACAGAGCCGCCCTCCGGGCGCGCTGGAAATGGCCTGCCCTGATAGCGCTGTTCGCCTCGCTGCCGGCGCTGCTCATGGTCTGGACCACCGCGAACACCGCGAACGCGCACGGCGCGCCGGTGATGCCGGGCAGCCGCACATACCTGTGCTACAAGTACAGCCAGGACGCGGGCGGTGCCATCGCCCCCACCAACCCGGCCTGTCTGGCCGCGCTCCAGCAGGGCGGTTCCACGCCCTTCTACAACTGGTTCGCGGTGCTGCGCTCGGACGGCGCCGGCCGTCAGCAGGGCTTCATCCCGGACGGCAAGCTGTGCAGCGGCGATGCCCGGGTCTACGACTTCTCCGGGTTCGACCTGGCCCGCAACGACTGGCCCTACACCCGCCTGACCTCGGGCGCGAACGTCGAGATCCGGTACAACAACTGGGCGCACCACCCCGGTGAGTTCCGGATGTACATCACCAGGGACAGCTACAACCCGAACCAGCCGCTGACCTGGGCGGACCTTGAGTCCACGCCGTTCAGCCGGGTGACCAACCCGCCGCAGCGGGGCAGCGTCGGCTCGGACGAGGGCCACTACTACTGGAACGCCACCCTGCCCTCGGGCAAGTCCGGCAAGCACATCATCTACACGGTGTGGGAGCGGTCGGACAGCGCCGAGACCTTCTACGGCTGCTCGGACGTGATGTTCGACGGCGGCAACGGCGAGGTCGTCGTGCCGGGCGGCACCGGCACCACCGGCGGCACCACCACCACGGGTGGCACCACCACCAACGGCGGCACGACCACGACCGGTGGCACCACGGACGGCGGCACCACCACCAACGGCGGCACCACCACCAACGGTGGCACCACCACGAACGGCGGCACCACCACGAACGGCGGCACCACCGGCGGCACCGGCGGCGAGTGCACCGCCAGCCACTCCGTGACCAACAGCTGGAGCGGCGGCTACCAGGGCTCGGTGACCGTGACCAACAGCGGCTCCAGCTCCATCAGCGGCTGGACCGCGCACTGGATGCTGCCCTCGGGCGGCAGCATCGGCCAGCTCTGGAGCGGTTCGCTGCGGACCAGCGGTGAGCATGTCTGGGTGGACAACGCGGGCTGGAACGGCTCGCTGGCGCCCGGCGCCTCGACCACCTTCGGCTACATCGGCAGCGGCAGCCCGCCCGGCGCCGGCCTGTCGGTGTCCTGCTCGACCTCCTAGTCGGCGGCCGGCCGGCCGACCGCGGCCGGCCGGCGGACACCGCAGCCGAGTGATCCACAAGTGATCCGGCGGAACCAGCACCACCCGTGATCCGGCGGCCGGCCCCGGCCGGCCGCCGGGTCCAGCACTGCTCCGGCCTGCCGTTCCCCACCACATCACGCCCCCGCACGGGGACGGCGGGCCGGCTCATCCGGCTCCCGCGCGCCCCGTCAGCGCGCGGCGAGCCGGTATTCCACGTCTCCGAACCGCACCTGGTCCCCGGGCCGGACCGGCACCGAACCGGTCACCCGCACACCGTTCACCCAGGTGCCGTTGGCCGAGCCCAGATCGCGCAGCAGCCAGCCCGCGGCGCTGCTGGTGAGCTGGGCGTGATGGCGGGAGACACTGACATCGGTGAGCCGCAGCATCTGGCCGGGGGCCCGGCCGATGGACATCGGATGCGGTCCGGGGCCGGGCAGCATGAGCTGCGGCAGCCGCTCCGCGCGCCAGGCCCGGCCCACCGAGCGCCGGAAGGCCGCGGCCCGGGCGACCGCGCGCACCACCCGGCTGCGCCGGTCCCGGTACGGCAGATCCAGCAGCACGGCGGTGAGTTCGTCCGGCCGGCGCGCGCCGTACACCACCTCCATCCGGCGCTGGAAGGTGTCCTGGGAAACCCTTCCCTCGGCGAAACTCTCCCGGAGCACGGCCAGCGCGCGTTCCCGGTCCGCATCCGATATCCGCGGTGGATAGGCGCTCGGTTCGAGAGAGGTCATGACCGGTAATTGTCCCGGTCAGCCAGATGCCTGTCCAGATCCGGACGGCTTCGGCACACGCCTGTGAACTGCCCGTCACCGCACCGCCGATGAGCCCCGGGCGCCCCGCAGGGAACCGGCCGGCCGGGCCCCCGCCCCGGGCCCGCCCGGAGCGCGTGGGCCGTTCGGTGAGCGCGGTGCGGCGCGGTGCGGTGCGGTGTGGCGCGGTGGCCGCGGTGCGGCCGATCATGGCAGGCATGCGGTTCGAGCTGTGGGCGCCGAACGCCCGGAAGGTGGACCTGCTCCTCGGTGCGGAGCGGCGGCCGATGGCCGCCGCTCCGGAGAGGCCCGGCGGCTGGTGGACGGCCGAGGCCCCGGCCGGCCCCGGCGACCGCTACGCCTTCGCGGTGGACGGCGGACCGCCGGTGCCCGATCCGCGCGCCCGCCGGCTGCCGGACGGGCCCGGCCGGCCCGGCGCCGTCACCGACCCGGCCGCGTACCCCTGGCGCCATCCCTGGCCGGGCCGCGGGCTGCCCGGCGCGGTGCTGTACGAGCTGCATATCGGCACCTTCACCCCCGAGGGCACCTTCGAGGCCGCGGCCCGCAAGCTGCCACTCCTGGCCGAGCTGGGCATCAGCCATGTGCAACTGATGCCGCTGTGCCCGTTCCCCGGCCGGCACGGCTGGGGCTACGACGGGGTGGCGCCCTGGGCGGTGCACGAGCCCTACGGCGGTCCGCGGGGCCTGCTGCGCTTCGTGGACGCGGCGCACGGCCACGGGCTGGGCGTGGTGCTGGACGTGGTCCACAACCACCTCGGCCCGTGGGGCAATCCGCTGCCCGCGCTCGGCCCGTACTTCACCGACCGCTACCGCACCCCCTGGGGTTCGGCGGTCAATCTGGACGGGCCCGGCTCGGACGAGGTGCGCGACTATTTCACCGGCAGCGCCCTGGCCTTTCTGCGCGACTACCGGCTGGACGGGCTGCGGCTGGACGCGGTGCACGCCCTGGCCGACACCCGGGCCCGGCATTTCCTGGCCGAGCTCTCCGAGGCGGTGGACAACCTGGCCGAGGAGCTGGACCGGCCGCTGTTCCTGATCGCCGAGTCCGACCGCAACGATCCGCGCACCACCGCCGCCCGCGAGTCCTTCGGCCTGGGCCTGCACGCCCAGTGGAACGACGACTTCCACCACGCCCTGCACACCGTGCTGACCGGTGAGGCCCAGGGCTACTACGCGGATTTCGCCGCCGCCCCCATGGCCGCCCTGGCCCGCACCCTGACCGGCGGCTTCTTCCACGACGGCGGCTGGTCGTCGTTCCGCGGCCGGCACCACGGCGCCCCGCTGGACCGGGCCGTGTTCCCGGCCCACCGGCTGATCGGCTACGCCCAGACGCACGACCAGATCGGCAACCGCGCCCAGGGCGACCGGCTGGCCGCGACCGTGCCCGGGCCGCTGCTGGCCTGTGCCGCCGCCCTGGTGCTGTGCGGGCCGTTCACCCCGATGCTGTTCATGGGCGAGGAGTGGGGCGCCACCACGCCCTGGCAGTACTTCACCGACCACCCCGACCCAAAGCTGGCCGAGGCGGTGCGGCGCGGGCGGCGGCGGGAGTTCGCCGCGCACGGCTGGGCGGAGCGGGACATTCCCGACCCGCAGGACCCGGCCACCCGGGACCGGTCCTGCCTGGACTGGCCGGAGCCGGAGCAGCTGACCGGCTCCCGGCTGTGGCGCTGGCACCGCCGGCTGATCGAACTGCGCCGCACCCATCTGCCGGCCGCGGACCGGCCGCTGGCCGCGGTGTCGGCCGACTACGCCGACGGGCGGGCCGGGCGGTGGCTGGTGCTGGGCAATCCGCCGCTCACCGTGGCGGTCAATGTGGGGCGGGAGCCCGCCACCGTTCCGCTGCCGCCGGGCCCGCACCGCCTGCTGGCCGCCGGCCGGGAGGACGCGCCCGGTCCGGACCCGGACGGCACCCTCCGGCTGCCCGCCCGGACCGCCGCCGTCCTGCTGTCCGGTTCCGGCGGCTGAGCGGGCAGGGGCGCCGCCCGCCCGCGGCGTTACTTCTCCGGCACCAGCTTCACCGAGATCGAGTTGATGCAGTACCGCTGGTCGGTCGGGGTCGGATAGCCCTCGCCCTCGAAGACGTGCCCGAGGTGCGAGCCGCAGCGCGCGCAGCGCACCTCGGTGCGCGGCCGGCCGGGCAGCGAGTGGTCCGGCAGCAGCTCCACCGCGTCGCTGTCCGCCGGGTCGTAGAAGGACGGCCAGCCGCAGTGGCTCTCGAACTTCGTGTCGGAGCGGAACAGCTCGGCCCCGCAGGCCCGGCAGGTGTAGACCCCCACCGTCTTGGTGTCCGTGTACTCGCCGGTGAACGGCGCCTCGGTGCCGGCCTGCCGCAGCACCCGGTACTCCTCGGGCGTCAGCTCCGCCCGCCACTGCTCCTCGGACTTCTGCACCTGGTAGGCCATGGCGTGGTCACTCCTCACTTCCGGTGGTCCGGGCCGGGACGCCGGCCAGCCGCTCCAGGATGCGCGGTCCCAGCTCGGTCACGTCACCGGCCCCCATGGTGAGAACCAGATCGCCCGGCGCGGCCATTCCGGCGACCAGCTCCGGCACCGCGTCCCGGTCCGGCTCCGGCCGGACGTCGGCGCCCGCCCGCCGGGCCGCGTCGGTGATCAGCGCGCTGGTCACGCCGGGCAGCGGGTCCTCCCGCGCCGGGTAGATGTCCAGCACCACCGAGGCGTCGGCCAGCGCCAGCGACCGCCCCATCTCGGCGCCGAGCTCCCGGGTGCGGGAGTAGAGATGGGGCTGGAAGACCACCAGCACCCGGCCGCCGCCGGGCGCGCAGTCGCGGACGGCCTCCAGATCGGCGGTCATCTCGGTGGGGTGGTGGGCATAGGAGTCGATCACCCGGACCCCGGCCGCCTCGCCCTTGGGCTGGAGCCGCCGGGCCACCCCGGTGTAGGCGGCCAGCGCGGACGCCAGCTTCTCCGCGGGCACCCCGGCGGCCACGCCGGCGGCCAGCGCGGCGGCGGCGTTGTGCGCGTAGTGCCGGCCCGGCACACTGACCGTGAAGGTCAGCTCCCGGTCCGCCATCGCCACGCTGACCTCGCTGGTCAGCCCCTTGGGCACCACCGACACCACCCGGACGTCGGCGGCCGGGTCCGCGCCGTAGGTGACGATCGCCGGGTCCGGGCGGGCGGCCCGGCGCAGCCGGGCGGTCAGCTCCCGGGTGCCCTCGTGGTCGGCGTTGATCACCAGGGTGCCGCCGGGCCGGATGCGCCCGGTGAACACCTCGAAGGACTGGTAGATCTCCTCCAGCGAGGCGTAGTTGGCGTGGTGGTCCAGCTCCGCGTTGAGGATCACCGCCACCTCGGGGGCGTAGGCGTGGAAGCTGCGGTCGCTCTCGTCCGCCTCGGCCACGAACCACGGGCCGCCGCCGTGTTCGGCGTTGCTGCCGGGCACGTCCAGATCGCCGCCGATGGCATAGCCGGGCTCCAGGCCCAGCGCGCGCAGCGCCACCGCCAGCATCGAGGTGGTGGTGGTCTTGCCGTGCGTGCCGGCCACCGCGATCGCCCGGCGGTCCGCCATCAGCGCGGCCAGGGCGTCGGAGCGGTGCACCACCGGGACACCGCGGGCGCGGGCCGCGGCCAGCTCGGGATTGTCCTCCCGGATGGCGCTGGAGACCACCACGCAGTCGGCGTCGTCCGCCAGATGCCCGGCGTCGTGGCCGATGTGCACGGTGGCACCCAGCGCGCGCAGCGCCTGCACGGTGCCGGACTCCCTGGCGTCGCTGCCGGCCACCCGGGCGCCGCGCTGGGTGAGGATCTTGGCGATGCCCGACATGCCCGCGCCGCCGATGCCGATGAAGTGCGGGGAGTTCATCGCGGGGACGGCGGGCGGAGGTGGCGGGGTGGCGGCCATGTGTCGTCTTTCTCCCTCGTCGAGCGGTGCCCGTCGATTGTCGCACCGCGCCCGGCCGTGACCGGCCCTACTCGGCGTGGGCGAAGAGTTTCAGCACCGGGACACCCACCCGCTTGCGGGCCCGGGAGGTCCAGTCGCGGTGGAACAGTTCCTCGACGTAGTGCGGGGCGGTGAGCACGATCACCTCGTCGGCGTTGGTCTCCTCCACCACCGAGGAGAGCACCTGAAGCGGGCGGTCGGGGACGATCCGGCCGACGGCCTGGGAACCGGCCTCGCGCAGCGCCCGCAGGGAGAGCGCCAGGCCGCGCTCGGCGGGCCCCTGGGCCTGCTCGCCCTCGGGCACGTCCGCCTCCCGCACGGCCTCGCCGAACTCGCCGAGGGCCACGTCGTCCAGGGCGCGCAGCAGCCGGTCCTGGTCGCCGCGCGGCTGCATCAGCACGATGAAGGAGACCTCCTCGGCGGGACCGTGCAGCGTGGTGACCAGCTCGACATCGGTGGGCACCAGGGGTTTCTCGATCATCAGAACGGTCGTGATCACGGCAAGCGCCCTTCCTCGACGAGTCCTGGCCCGCGAGCGCTCGAGCAGAAACCATCCTGCTCGGCAGGCGCACGGGTGCTGCGCCTTCAGTCTGCCCACATCAGCATAAGCGGAACGCCGCCTTCCGCAGGTCGGCTAGGGCCGCCCGGTGCCCCACCGGTAACGGGCGAACAGGAAGCCCTGCTCCTCCAGCAGACCGGCCAGTTCGAGCTCGTCCGTGACGGGCAGCTCGGGTCCGCTGATGACCCGGGGGGCGGCCCCGGCCACCACCCGCGGGGAAAGCGTCAGGCACAGTTCGTCCAGCACACCGGCCGCCGCGAACTGGCCCAGCATCCGCGGACCGCCCTCGGTGAGCAGCCGGGTGTATCCCCGTCCGGCGAGCTCCGCCTTGATCCTGGCCGGGTCGCCGCCGCTGCCCTCCCCCGCCACGATCACCTCCACGCCGGCCTTGCGGGCGGCCCGCAGCGCCTCGGCCGGAGCACCGGCCCCCGTCACCACCAGGGTCGGCACCAGGGCCTGGGTGAACAGCGGAAGGGAGAAATCCAGCTCCAGGCCGAGGCTGACCACCACGATGGCCGGGGCGGGCCGCTGCCCGGCCGCGGCCCGCCGGGCGGCGAAGGACTCCCGGGCGCGGGCCGGGCCGTACTCCTCCACCCGCGCGGTCTCGGCACCCACCACGACGGCGTCGGCGAGCGCCCGCAGCACCCCGAAGACCCGCATGTCGGCGGCGCCGGACAGACCGGCCGAGCGCCCCTTGTGATGCGCCGCCCCGTCCAGCGAGGAGACCATGTTGGCCCGCAGCCAGGGGGTGCCGTCCGACGACGCGGGATACGCGTAGGCGTCCGCCAGCTCGGCGAGCGGCCACCTGCGGTCCGCCGCCTCCCGGCCCGCCGCGGGAACGGGGAACAGACGCCTCATGCCGGAAATCATTGCACACCGGCATCAAGGGAGATCGCGGGAGATCGCGGGAGATCAAGGGAGATCCCTCCCCGTCCGCTCCCCCGGCGCACCGCAGCCCGGTCCTGGAAGACGGGGCGCGAGCGGTGCCCGGCCGCCGCGTAGAGTGGGCATGTGTCGCAGTCGCAGTCCCGCAGCCCGATATCGTCGCAGACCGGCGCGCCCATCGCGCTGAGCGCGCGGTCGCCGCGGGTGCCCGTGGAACGGCTGGTGGCCGAGCTGGTGCCGCCGCCGCGGTTCGACGGCGTCCGGTTCGCCACCTATATCCCCGACCCGGCGCAGCCCAGCCAGCGGGAGGCGGTGGCCCGGCTCAGCGCCTTCGCCGGGCAGCTCGGCGGCGCCCACGCCTCCGGCCGCGGCCGCGCCGGCGGTCTGCTGCCCTGGCGGCGCCCGCGCCGGCCCGCCGTGGCCGACGGCCCGCGCGGCGTGTATCTGGACGGCGGCTACGGCGTGGGCAAGACGCATCTGCTCGCCTCCCTCTGGCACGCCGCCCCGGCGCCGCCCGCGCTCAAGGCGTTCGGCACCTTTGTGGAGCTGACCCATCTGGTCGGCGCGCTGGGCTTCCAGCAGACGGTGGGCGCGCTCTCCGGCCACCAGCTGCTGTGCATCGACGAATTCGAACTGGACGACCCCGGCGACACCGTGCTGGTCTCCACCCTGCTCACCCGCCTGGTGGAGCAGGGTGTGGCGCTGGCCGCCACCTCCAACACCCTGCCCGGCCGGCTGGGCGAGGGCCGGTTCGCCGCCGACGACTTCCTGCGCGAGATCCAGGGCCTGGCCGCCCGGTTCCAGACCCTGCGGATCGACGGCGAGGACTACCGCCACCGCGGCCTGCCGCAGGCCCCGAGCCCGCACCCCGAGGAGACGGTCACCCGGGCCGCCCACACCGTCCCCGGCGCGGCCCTGGACGACTTCTCCGCCCTGCTGGAGCATCTGGCGCAGGTCCACCCCAGCCGCTACGGCGCCCTCTGCGACGGCCTGACCGCCGTCTGCCTGACGGGGGTTCGCCCGGTGCCGGACCAGTCCACCGCGCTGCGCCTGGTGGTGCTGGCCGACCGGCTCTACGACCGGGAGATCCCGGTACTGGCCTCGGGCATCCCGCTGGACCGGCTGTTCGGACCCGAGATGCTGGCCGGCGGCTACCGCAAGAAGTACTTCCGGGCCATCTCCCGGCTGACCGCGCTGGCCCGCGACGGCGCGGCGCTGACCGGCCGGCGGCGGTAGCCGCTCCGTCCGCCGCACCGCCACCCGGCCCGCGTCTGCGGCCCGGAAGCTCAAGTCTTGCTCTGAAAGCGGGCGTCCCCGCTTCCGCAACCGCCCCCGGGATGGTCCTCTGGGTAGCGGAGCGGTTCCGCAGGCCCGGGGGAGGGAGCGCGGATGCGACTGGGAACGGGTATCGGATGGCGGCCCGAGATCGCCGCCGAGATCGAACGGCTTGCCGACGGCCCGGGGCTCGACTGGGTCGAGGTGGTGGCGGAGAACATCTGTCCGGATCATCTGCCGCGGGCGCTGGAGAAGCTGCGGCGGCGCGGCCTGCCGGTGGTGCCGCACGGGGTGGGTCTCGGGCTGGGCGGCGCCGACCGGCCGGCGCCCGGCCGGCTCGCCGCGCTGGCCCATGTGGCACAGACCCTGGACGCGCCGCTGGTGAGCGAGCACATCGCGTTCGTCCGCGCGGGCGGGCCGCTGACCGGCACTCCCCCGCTGGAGGCCGGGCATCTGCTGCCGGTGCCGCGCACCCGGGACGCGCTGGCCGTGCTCTGCGAGAACGTCCGCATCGCCCAGGACGCGCTGCCGGTGCCGCTGGCGCTGGAGAACATCGCGGCGCTGTTCCGCTGGCCGGGCGAGGAACTGACCGAGGCGCAGTTCCTCACCGAGCTGGTGGAGCGCACCGGGGTCCGGCTGCTGATCGACGTCGCCAATCTGCACACCAACCATGTGAACCGCGGCGAGGACCCGGCCGCGGCGCTGGCCGCCCTGCCGCTGGAGGCGCTGGCCTATGTGCATGTGGCGGGCGGCGTGGAGCGCAACGGGCTGTGGCACGACAGCCACGCCCATCCGGTGCCGCCGGAGGTGCTGAGGGTGCTGGAGCTGCTGTGCGACCGCACCGAGCCGCCCGGCGTGCTGCTGGAGCGGGACGACGACTTCCCGGCCGGCCCGGAACTCGCCGCCGAGCTGGCCCGGATCCGGGCGGTCACGGCGACCGCCCGGGGCGCGGCGGCGGACGGCCGGCCGGGGCGGAAACCTCAACTTATGCTCTGAACCCGGCCGGAACGGGTTCCGCCGGGCGCCGCACGGTGATGACGTGTACAGGAGAAGCGGGCCGGGGAGCTGCGGCGACCGGCCGAGGCAGGGGTACAAGGGGATCAAGGGGATCAAGGGGGATCATGATGGACCGACCGACCGTCACCGGGAAGCGGGTCCCGGCCCGCGACCCGGCGGTGGAGGCGGCCCGGCAGCGGCTCGCCGTCGCCCAGACGGCGCTGCTGTCCGCTCTGGTGACCGGCACTCCGGCACCGGAGGGCTTCGACCGGGCCCGGCTGCGGGCGCAGCGTGCCGCGCTGGCCGCCAAGCGGGTCTCGGTGCTGGCCAGGGTGGCGCCCGAGCTGCCCGGGCTGCTCGGTGACACATTCCGTCCGCGGGCCCTGGCCTATGTCCGCAGCCACCCGCTGACCGGCGGCTACCGGCAGGACGCGGCCCGGTTCACGCGCCATCTGCTCGACGAGGGCCCGGCCGGCGACCGGCGCACCCGGCGTCGCCTCAGGCACCTGCTGCGCGGGGAGGGCTGAGTCATGCTCGCTGCCGTGGCCTTCCTCGTGCTGGCCGCCACCACGGTCAACCTGGCGGTGCACCGGGTGATCAACGGCGTGCACCGGCGGCTGCCGGACAATGTGCCGCTGAGCGTCTACGAGGCCGCCTTTCTGACCGGGGGCCGGACCCGGGTGGCCGATACCGCGCTGGTGGCCATGCACGGCAAGGAGCGCATCATGATCGACGGCGGCCAGGTGCTGGCGGTGGACCCGACGGCCGACGACGACGTCGAGCGGGCGCTGCTGACCGCGTGCGGGCCGCAGTGGGAGGTGCCGCTGCGGCGGCTGCGGCGCGAACTGGCCGACTCGGTGGCGGTGCACCGGATCGCCCAGGAGCTGGCCGGCCGGGGGCTGGCCTATCTGGAGCGGTCGTACGCCCGCTGGCGCCGCGCGACCCGGGTGCATGTCACGGCCTGTGCGGTGGTGCTGCTGGGCGCGGTGGTCTGGGTCGGGGTGTCGGGGACCGATCTGCCCGGGCCGGGCCTGCCGCTGGTGTGGACCTCGGCCGCGGCGCTGCTGGTGGGGGCGGCGCTGCGGTCGCCGCGCCGGCCGCTCACCCGGCCGGGGGCGATCGCGGTGGCCCGGGCCCGGCGGGACCGGCCCTCCTGGGGGCGGGAGGGGCAGTACACCATGGTCGCGCTCGCGGGACCGATGATGATCGCCGACGAGCAACTGCGCGCCGAGTTCACGCAGATGCCGGACGACTCCCGGCCGGGCGGCTCCGGCGGGACCGACGGGGGCTCCGCCGGGTACGGCGGGGACAGCGGGGACAGCGGGGGAAGCGGGGGAAGCAGCTGCGGCGGGGGCAGCAGCTGCGGCGGCGGGGGAGGCTGCGGGGGAGGCTGCGGCGGCGGATGAGCCGCCGTGGCCGCGGCCACCGGGGCGCCTCGCACACCGCGAGGCGCCCCGGCGCGTTACCGCCCGGAAGAGGGCTTGCTCCTCGGGCCCGGTGCACGTCACACGTCCGGGTGTATGGCAGGCGACACCCTCCGCAGGTCCGGACGCCGGCCGCCGGTGCCGGGACGATCCAGGCAGCCGCCCGGCCGCTTGGATGGCCCGGACGGGTGTCCTGGCGTACGGGTACGGAGGAAGGGGTCGCCGGTGTCGGCGAAGAAGGCGACGGTACTGGCCGCGGTGTGCGGCACGGCCATGGTCCCGCTGCTGGCCGCGGCTCCCCCGGTGGCCGCCGCCCCCGCGGCGGGCGAGACGGCGGCGGCCCGGCGGGGGGTCGAGACGGCCGCGGCGCGGGCGGCCACGGCAGGCGTGGACTGGCGGCCCTGCCCGGAGGAGGAGCGTCTGCCGCGGCCCGTGGAGTGCGGCACCGTCACCGTCCCGCTGGACTACGCCGATCCGGCGGGCGAGACCATCGAGCTGCATCTCAGCCGGCTGCCGGCCGCCGGACCGGCCGAGGAGCGGCAGGGCTCGCTGGTCTACAACCCCGGCGGCCCGGGCGGCAACGGCATGGTCTTCCCGCTCTACCCGCTGGCCCTGGACGACCCGCTCTGGCAGGACCTCAGCCAGGCGTACGACTTCGTGGGCTTCGCACCGCGCGGCGTCGCCCCCTCGGCACCGCTGTCCTGCCAGGACCCGGAGGAGTTCACCCGCGGTCCGAACCCCGCGCCGGCCGTGCCGTCCTTCGGGTTCAAGCGGAAGATGAACGACCGGGCGGCGGCGTACGCGGCCGGCTGCCACGACCACCGGGGCGAGGACCTGGCGCACTTCTCGACCCCGGCCGCCGCCCGCGATCTGCATGTCATCCGGGCCGCGCTCGGCGAGGAGCGGCTGACCTACTTCGGCGTCTCCTACGGCACCTATCTGGGCGCCGTCTACGCCACCCTGTTCCCCGGGTCGGTCCGCCGGATGGTGCTGGACAGCGTGGTCAACCCGGACCCGGCGCTGATCTGGTACCGCAGCAATCTGCTCCAGTCCCGGGCGTTCGAGTTCCGCTGGCAGGACTGGAAGGAGTGGGTGGCCGGCCACCACGAGGTGTACGGGCTGGGCGAGGACGCCGATCAGGTGCAGCGGGCCTTCGACGACGCCCGGGCGGCACTGGGCCGGGAGCCGCTGGGCGGCACCGTCGGCCCCAAGGAGCTGCACAACACCTTTCTCGCCGCCGCCTACACCCAGCGGCTGTGGCCCGCCCTCGCCGAGACCCTGGCCGCCTACCGGACGGGCGACACCGGCCCGCTGTACCGGCGGGCCCGGCCGGCCACCGGGCCGGCCGCGGCCGAGGCCGAGAACGGCAACGCGGTGTACACGGCGGTGGAGTGCAATGACGCGCCCTGGCCGCGGGAGTGGGGGCGCTGGGACGCCGACCACACCGCCATGGCGCTCATCGCCCCCTTCGAGACCTGGGAGAACGGCTGGCTCAATCTGCCGTGCGCCTACTGGCCGGTGCCCTTCGGCCGGCCGGTGGACGTCCGGGCCCGGCCCGGTGAGCTGGCACCGGTGCTGCTGCTGCAGTCCACCGAGGACGCGGCCACCCCGTACGCGGGCGCGCTGGAGGCCCGGCGGCGGCTGCCCGGCTCATCGCTGGTGGTCGAGGAGAACTCCGGGGAGCACGGGGTCGCGGGCGGCAACGACTGCGTGGACGCGCTGCTCACCGGCTATCTGCTGGACGGCAGGACGCCCGGGGAGCAGACCCGCTGCCCGGGCCGCCCGCTGCCCGAGCCGTCCGGCACGGCCGTTTCGGGCGCCGCGTCCACGCCGGTGTCCGGCGCGGCGGACGCCACCGCGTCCGGCGTCCGGCTCGCCACCCGGTTCGGCCACCGTGCCCTGCTCCCGCCGCGCTGACCCGGGCCGTCGCCCGCCCGGTCAGGCGAGGCCGGCCAGCAGCTCGGCGACCTCCCTGCGGCGGCCGGTGAAGAACGGCACCTCCTCGCGGACATGGCGCCGCGCCCCGGAGGCGCGCAGATGGCGCATCAGATCGACGATCCGGTGCAGTTCGTCCGCCTCGAAGGCCAGAATCCACTCGTAGTCGCCCAGCGAGAAGGAGGCCACGGTGTTGGCCCGCACATCGGGGTAGCCACGGGCCATCCGGCCGTGCTCGGCGAGCAGCTTGCGCCGCTCGTCGTCCGGCAGCAGATACCACTCGTAGGAGCGCACGAACGGGTAGACGCTGACATAGGCCCGCGGCTGCTCCTCGGCCAGGAAGGCCGGGACGTGCGAACGGTTGAACTCGGCGGGCCGGTGCAGCGCCATATTGGACCAGACCGGCTCCAGTGCCCGGCCCAGCCGGGTGCGCCGGAAGCGGTTGTACGCCTCCTGAAGGGCGTCGGGGGTCTCGGCGTGCCACCAGACCATCACATCGGCGTCCGCCCGGAGCCCGGAGACGTCATAGGTGCCGCGCACCACCACGTCCTTGGCGGCGAGCTGCGCGAACAGCGCGGTCACCTCGTCGGCCAGCGGGGTGCGGTCCTCGGGCAGCCCGTCGCGGAGCCGGAAGACCGACCAGAGGGTGTAGCGGATGACCTCGTTGAGGTCCTTGGCCTTCTTCCCGGCGTTGGGGATTCTCTCCGGCGCAGTGCTCATGACCCCCATTCTGCCCCCGCCGCACCGCCGCCCCGGCCGGGGGCGGCCACCGGCGGCACGGTGGACAGCAGCTCGTGCACCGCCCGCTGGGCGTCCGCCAGGCAGGCGGGGATGCCCACCCCGCCAAAGGCCGCGCCGCAGACCCGCAGCCCGGGCAGCGCGGCCACCCCGGCCCGGATCCGGGCCACCCGGGCATGGTGGCCCACGGTGTACTGCGGCAGCCCTTCCGGCCAGCGGATGACCACCGTGTCCACCGGCTCGGCGGTCAGGCCGATGGCGTCCCGCAGATCGCCCAGCGCCGCCTTGACCAGGTCGGCGTCCTCCCGCTCCAGCACCGCGGTGTCGCGGAACCGCCCGATCGAGGCGCGCATCACGAACAGCTCCGGGTCCTGGGCCGCGGCCCAGCCCCACTTTCCGCTGCTGAAGGTGACCGCCTTGACCGTCCGGCCGTCCACGGCGGGCACCAGGAAGCCGCTGCCGCGCGGCAGCCGGGCCAGATCGGCGCGGCGGAAGGCCATGCCGACCAGCGCCATGGAGGCGTACTCCACGGTGCGCAGCTCCCGCGCGGCGGCGGGGGCGACACCGGCCAGCAGGGTGGCGGCCGGGCCGGCCGGCACGGCCAGCAGCACGGCGCCGGCGTGCACCTCCCGGCCGTCCGCCAGGGTGACCGTCCAGCCCAGCGGCTCGCTGCGGCGCAGGCCGGTGGCCGGGGCTGCGGCGATCAGAGTGGCGCCGCCGGCCCGGCAGGCGGCGGCGACCGCCTCGGGGAGCCGGCCCAGGCCGCCGGCCAGACCGGTGAACGGCGCGGCCGGGGCGGCGGAGCCGGCGGCGGCAGGGGCGGGCGCGTCCCCCCGGCCGGCCGCGCGCTCCTGCACGGTGCGCGAGGCGGCGAGCAGGGAGGGCTCCCGGCGGGCGGCCTCCCACAGGTCGGGCACGGCGGAGCGCATCGAGATCCGGTAGGCGTCCCCCGCGTAGACGCCGCCGAGCAGCGGCTCGACCAGCCGGTCCACCACCTCCTCGCCCATCCGGGCGGCGACATAGCGGCCGATCGCCTGGTCCTCGCCCAGTTCGGTGGGCGGCAGTTCGGCGTCCCGGGCGATCCGGGCCAGCCCGGCGTCGGAGACCACCCCGGCCAGCGCGGCGGCGGTGCCGGGCACGCCCATCACATGACCGCGGGGCATGGGCCGCAGCGCGCCGCGGGTCCACACCGCGGCACCGGCCGCGGACGGGGCGGCCAGCTCTCCGCCCAGACCCACGGCCCGGGCCAGGTCCAGTCCTTCCGGCCGCCGCGCCAGCATGGACTCGGCGCCGAAGTCGGTGCGCAGCCCCGCGATCTCGCCGGACCAGAGCTTGCCGCCGAACCGGGCGGAAGCCTCCACCAGCGTCACCCGCACTCCGGCGGTGAGCAGCCGGTGAGCCGCGGCCAGCCCGGAGATTCCCCCACCGATCACGATCGTGTGCATGGTCCCACTCTCGCAGACCGCGGAGCCGGTCCCGAGCCGGGCGGCGCCGGCCGGGGCCGGTCAGCGGGCGGTGGCGGCGATACCGCGGGAGGCGCCGCCGCCGGGGCCGCCGGGCGGGTCCGGCGGCGGCGGGCCGCCGTCCGCCCCGTCCCGGCGGGCGCGCTGGATGTCCTCGGTGGTCATCGGGTCCAGGCCGACGAACAGACTGGTGAAGACGAGCAGCAGCACCGGGATGATGAGCACCGGCAGCAGCACCTCCACCGGCGAACCGCTCACCGGGTGCGCGCCCGGGGAATCGCTGTGCACGGAGATCCCGGTCATTCCGGTGTAGTGCATGCCGGTCACCGCGACGCCCATGATCACGCTGGCGCCCAGCGCGGCCCGCAGCCCGCTGATGCTGACCGCGAACCACAGCGCGGTGGTGGCGGCCACCACCGCCACCGCCACCGAGGCGGCGACGGACAGCGCGCTGTAGGAGAGTTCGCCGTCCATGCGCATGCTGGCCATGCCCATGTAGTGCATGGCGGCCACGCCCAGGCCGCCGGCCAGTCCGCCGCAGAGCAGGAAGCCGGTGGCGCCCCGGCCGTAGCCGACCAGGAACACCCCGACGCCCACCACCAGGATCGCCGTCAGCAGGCTGGCGTAGGTCAGCGGCATGTCGTAGCCGATGCGCAGGGAGCCGGCCGCGAAGCCCATCATCGCGATGAAGTGCATGGTGAAGATGCCGGTGCCGATGGCGACCGCACCCAGCCCGAGCCAGCCGGCCCGGGTCCCGCCCCGGGTGGCCAGGGCGCGCACCGTGCAGCGCAGGCCCAGGGCGCTGCCCAGGACGGCCATCGCAAACCCCAGGACGGGCGTCAGCGGCCCGTAGGCGAATCCCTCCACCGGTACCGCGGATGCTGCCGTGACCACCATGTGCCACCCGTGCCGTTCTCGTCGTCCGGGACGCGGTCCGCTCCATGGGGCCCGCGCTGAAGCCGATGCCTGATGTTATGCATCCGCCGGGACCCCATTTCTCCGCAGTGAGCGATCGAGAGCGATTCGTGATCAGCGCTTCGGAGACCGGCGCGAGTTCCGACCGTGACCTCATCGGTACCGGACCGGGAAACCCGGCTCCCCGCGGCTCCGTCCAAATCCCGACGAGTTGACCACCACCGCATGCGGGACGCCGCTTTCGCTCCCGCGAGGGGGGACCGATGAGCCGGACAACTGACCGGGAGACCACGGGAAGACACCCGCGCCGGGCGCGCGACCGGGGCCGCCGGCGCCGCCGCGGCGCGCTGCCGGGCGCGCTGCTGCTGGCCGCGCTGCTGGCCCTGACCGCCTGTTCCGGCACGGACGGCGCCGACGGCAGCGGTGCCGCCGCGGACCGGGCCGCCGCAGCACCCGAGGAGGGCACCGGGGGCGGGCTCGCCGACGAGGGAAGGGCGGCGGCACCGGAGGAGGCCGAGGCGGCCGGGGAGCCCGGCGCGGGAGCGGACGGCGCCGGCGAGGCCGGGCGGGACGACGCGGCCGGCGGCTTCGCCGGTGCGCCGGAGCTGCCCTCCACCCTGCATCTGATCCGCACCGCCCATCTCTCGGTGCTCACCGAGGACGTGCCCGGGAGCTACCGGGAGGCGGTGCGGCTGGCCGAGCGGGCGGGCGGCTATGTCAGCGAGGAGCAGACCGACGAGGATTCCGCGGGCTACCGGCGCTCCCGGATCACCCTGCGGGTGCCCCCGGAGGAGTACGGCTCGCTGCTCCAGGAGCTGGCCGGACTGGGCAGGCTGGCCCACCGGGAGGTCACCACCGAGGACGTGACCCGGGAGGTGGTGGACGTGGAGAGCCGGATCGCCTCCCAGGAGGAGAGCGTGGCCCGGGTCCGGGCGCTGATGGAGGACGCCACCACGCTCACCGATGTGGTGACCCTGGAATCGGAGCTGAGCCGCCGTCAGGCGGATCTGGAGGCGCTGAAGGCACAGCAGAAGTCGCTGTCCGAGCAGACCGGGATGGCCACCATCACGCTGGAGCTGCGGGAGCCGGAGGCCGAGGAGATCGAGCCGGAGGAGGCGGAGGACGCCGGTCCTTCGCTGCCCGACGCGCTGCGCGGCGGCTGGGACGCCTTCCTGACCACGCTGCTGTGGATCGCGGTGGTGATCGGCGCCGCGCTGCCCTTTGTGGTGACGGTGGTGGTGGTCGTCCTGTTCGGGCGGTGGCTGCGCAAGCGGCTGCCGGCGCGTCCGCGCCCCGGCCGGGCGGCACCGCCGCCCCCGCCCGCCGCACCGGCGCCCGCGCCCGTCTCCGGCGACGGCGCCCCGGCGGCCGGGGCTGACCGGGACTGACGGGACTGACGGGACTGATCGGGAAGGCCGCCGGGCCGGGCGGCGGTGCCGCTGCCCGGCCCGGGGGCGTTCCGGCGTTCAGCGGGCGGTGTTCTCGTGGACGTAGGCGACGAGGCGGGTGAGCGCCTCGGGGTCGGTCTCGGGAAGGACTCCGTGGCCCAGGTTGAAGATGTGGCCGGGCAGCTCCCCGGCCGCCGCCAGCACCCGCCCCGCCTGGGCCTCCACCGCCTCGCGCGGAGCGAACAGCACGGCCGGGTCGAGGTTGCCCTGGAGCGCCTTGCCCGGTCCGACCCGGCGGGCCGCCTCGTCCAGCGGCACCCGCCAGTCCACCCCCACCACATCGGCCCCGGCCTCGCCGAGCAGCCCGAGCAGTTCCCCGGTGCCCACCCCGAAGTGGATGCGCGGCACTCCGTACTGCGCCACCGCCCGGAAGACCTTGGCGGAGGCGGGCAGCACCCGGTCCCGGTAGTCCGCCGGGGAGAGCGCGCCGACCCAGGAGTCGAAGAGCTGCACGGCCGAGGCACCGGCCTCGATCTGCACGGTCAGGAAGCCCGCGGTGAGCACGGCCAGCCGGTCCAGCAGCGCCTCCCACAGCTCCGGGTCGCCGTACATCAGCGCCTTGGTGTGCTCGTGGTTCCTGGACGGCCCGCCCTCGACCAGATAGCTGGCCAGGGTGAAGGGCGCGCCCGCGAAGCCGATCAGCGGCGTGGCGCCGAGTTCCGCGGTGAGCATGCCGATGGCCTCGGTGACGTACTTGACGTCGTCCGGGTCCAGCGGGCGCAGCCGGTCCAGATCGGCGCGGGAGCGGAAGGGCCGCTCCACCACCGGCCCCACCCCGGGCCGGATGTCCAGGTCGACGCCGATGGCCTTGAGCGGGACCACGATGTCGCTGAAGTAGATCGCCGCGTCCACGCCGTGCCGGCGCACCGGCTGGAGGGTGATCTCGGTGACCAGGTCGGGCCGCATGCAGGACTCCAGCATGCCGGTGCCCTGCCGCACCCGCCGGTACTCCGGGAGCGAGCGGCCGGCCTGCCGCATGAACCAGACCGGGGTGTGCGGCACGGGCTCCCGGCGGCACGCCCGCAGGAACGGGGAGTCGGTCACGGCGGTGCGGGGCCTGCTGTCACGGAGATCGCTCACCCCGGCAGTCTGCCACGCGCCGGGGACCGCGGCGGCACGGGGAGAGCGCTCCCGCCAAGGCCCGGCGCGGCTCCGCCTGATCGGCTGTCCGGCCACCTAGGGTTCCGGCCATGGCAACCGCGCACGTACCCAGGGCGGAGGGTCCGGAGCCCATGAGACACCCCGGCGACGGCGTCCCGTTCGCCTTCCGGGCGGCGGTCGCCGCGCTGACCTCGGTGCGTCCCCGCGGCGAGGTGGTGCTCAGCACCACCCCTGCGCCGCGGAGGCTGGCCCCGTACGCGTTCGCCCTGCATGCCACGGTCGCACCCGGTCCGGCCGCGGGCGGCGGTCCCGGGGACGAGGAGGAGGACGAGGAGCTGGCGGACGGCCGGTTCGTGCTGCTGCACAACCCGGAGAGCGATCACGGCTGGGGCGGCGGGGAGTTCCGGCTGGTGACGCTGGCCCGGGCGGCGCTGGAGGCCGAGGTGGCGGCCGACCCGCTGCTGCCCGAGGTCGCCTGGTCCTGGCTGGCGGAGGCGCTGGAGCACCGCGGGCTGGGCTGGGCGGCGGCCGGCGGCACGGTGACCCGGGCCAGTTCGCAGTCCTTCGGGGCGCTGGCGCAGCGGCCGCCGCGCACCGAGGTGGAACTGCGGGCCTCCTGGACCCCGCGGGAGGCGCCGGAGCTCGGCGGCCATCTGCTGGCCTGGTGCGGGCTGCTGGCGCAGTGTGCGGGGCTGCCGCCGGAGAACGGCGGCGCCCCGGGGGTGGCCGTCTTCCCGCACCGGCGCGGCCCGGGAGCCTGACCTTCCCGACGCCACGCCGCGGCCTGTTCGGGTGATGCGAGGCGGGGACCGGGGAGCGCACCGGGGGCGCGAAAGAAGATGTCATACGCGCCCCCACGTGCCGCAATGCGCCGAAAGCACGCCCCCGGACGGCGCGCGGCGGCCGTCGCACCGCAGAAGGGACATCACCGGTTCGTGATCTTTCCCTAAAGCCGCCCGGGGTTCCTGCCGAAGGACTCTATGACCCATGCATCCGGTTCATCCGGAACGCACCGACTCCTGCTGAGGAGTCGCTTCCGTCCCCACCCCCACCCCCGGGAGGCCCGGTGTCTGTTCTTCTTGAGCACCCAACAAGCCTGGTGGCCTACCGCCCGAGCAAGCCCACGGCCATGGTGGTCGTCGCCGACCCCCGGGTCCGTTCCAGCGTGACCCGCCACCTGTGGGCCCTCGGTGTGCGTGACGTGATCGAGGCGTCCTCGGTCGCGGAGGCCCGTCCCCGAGTCGCCAGCCCCCGTGACATCTGCGTCGCCGAAGTCCATCTGCCCGACGGCTCGGGGCTGAGCCTGCTGTCCGAGACCCGTGCCGCGGGCTGGCCGAACGGCCTGGCCCTGTCCGCCGCGGACGACATCGGCGCCGTGCGCAACGCCCTGGCGGGCGGCGTCAAGGGCTATGTGGTCACCGGCACCCGCACCAACCTGGGCCCGCCCACCCGGCACGGCGCCGCGGCGATGGGGTCCGCGGCGGCCCGGCTGCACCGCCGCCACCCCGGGCAGCAGGGGCACCAGGGATACCGGGAGCTCTCCGGGCGGGAGGTGGAGGTGCTGCGGCTGGTGGCGGAGGGCCAGTCGAACAAGGCGATCGGCGTCTCCATGGGGCTGTCCGCGCTGACGGTGAAGAGCCACCTGGCCCGGATCGCCCGCAAGCTGGGCACCGGCGACCGGGCGGGCATGGTGGCCGTCGCCCTGCGCACCGGCATCATCCACTGAGCTTCACCGAGCTTCACCGAGCTTCACTGAGATCCACTGACATTCACCGACATTCACCGTTGTCCGCCGGGTTCCGCCGGCACGGCCGGCGCCAGGGAGTGTCCCGTGCGGTGCGCGAGGCGCACCGCACGGGACACTCCCTGTAGGGGGAATCGTCGACAATCCGCCATGCGCCGTATACACCCTGCGCACACAGTTACCCTTGACGGGTGACCGACGCCCAGCAGACCGCCGCCGCCTCCCCGTCGACCACCGCTGCGCAGTCCACCGGCCCGGCTCCCGTCCCGCTGCTCGCGCCGCGCGAGCCGATGCCCGCGGTCACCGCCGACGACACGGCGCTCGGCGAGCTGGTCGCCGCCTTCACCGCCGGTTCCGGCCCGGTGGCGGTGGACGCCGAGCGGGCCTCCGGCTACCGGTACGGCCAGCGGGCCTACCTGGTCCAGCTCCGCCGCGCGGGCGCCGGCACCGCCCTGATCGACCCGGTGGGCTGTCCCGATCTTTCCGCGCTGGGCCGGGTACTGGCCGGCACCGAGTGGGTGCTGCACGCCGCCACCCAGGATCTGCCCTGCCTGCGGGACATAGGCATGGTTCCGACCCGGCTGTTCGACACCGAACTGGCCGCCCGGCTGGCCGGTTTCTCCCGGGTGGGGCTCGGCGTCATGGTGGAGACCCTGCTGGGTTACGCGCTGGAAAAGGGCCACTCGGCGGTGGACTGGTCCACCCGCCCGCTGCCCGAGCCCTGGCTGCGCTATGCCGCGCTCGATGTGGAACTGCTGATCGACCTGCGGGACGCGCTGGAGCGGGAGCTCGGCCGGCAGGGCAAGCTGGACTGGGCCCGGCAGGAGTTCGCGGCCATCGTCGCCGCCCCGCCGCCCGAGCCCCGCAAGGACCCCTGGCGGCGCACCTCGGGCATGCACAAGGTGCGCCGCCGCCGGCAGATCGCCGCGGTGCGCGAGCTGTGGCAGGTGCGGGACGAGATCGCCCGCCGCCGCGATCTGTCCCCCGGCAAGGTGCTGCCGGACGCGGCGATCGTGGCCGCCGCCCAGGCCATGCCGGTGGACGTCCGGGCGCTGGCCGGGCTGCCCGGTTTCGGGCACCGGATGAGCCGCCGCCAGCTGATGCAGTGGCTGTCCGCGGTGGACCGGGCCCGGCGGCTGCCGGAGTCCGAGCTGCCGCAGCCGGGGCAGAACTCCTCCGGCCCGCCCCCGCCCCGCTCCTGGGCGGACAAGGACCCGGTGGCCGCGGCCCGGCTCTCGGCGGCCCGGGCGGCGGTGACCGCCCACGCCGAGCGGCTGAATCTGCCGCAGGAGAATCTGCTGACGCCGGACACCGTGCGCCGGCTGTGCTGGGAGCCGCCGGCCGAGCCGACCGAGGAGGCCGTCACCCGCGCGCTGCGCCGCCTGGGGGCCCGGGAGTGGCAGATCGAGCAGACCGTGCCGCTGCTGGCCCACGCCCTGGCCACCGCCGCCTGACATCGCTTCGCCCGGACCGCCGGTTTCGTCCCCGTGCCCCGCGGGCAGCCCCTCGGTGCGCCGCCGTCCGCCCGCACCGCGGAGACGGAACGGCCGGGACGGCCGGAGCGCTGCGGCCCGGGCGGCCCCCCGTGTGACCCGCGCCGCATCGTGCGGGGGCCGCCCTTGCCAGCGTGTTACTCACTAGTAGCATGAGAGTGGGCCGGACCGCTTCCCGGCGCCCGGAGCATCGCAGGGACCAGCGCACCATCCGGCGCAACGCCGCGCATCTGGAGGAGAGCCATCGTGCCTCGTACCGTCAGGGACGTCGTCTTCGTGGACGGCGTCCGCACCCCGTTCGGAAAAGCGGGCCCGAAGGGCATGTACCACGAAACCCGCGCCGACGACCTGGTCGTCAAGTGCATCCGCGAGCTGCTGCGCCGCAATCCGGGCCTGCCGCCCGAGCGGGTCGAGGAGGTGGCGATCGCCGCCACCACCCAGATCGGCGACCAGGGACTGACCATCGGCCGCACCGCCGCCCTGCTGGCAGGGCTGCCCGCCACCACGCCCGGCTACGCCATCGACCGGATGTGCGCCGGCGCCATGACCGCCGTGACCACCACCGCCGGTGCCATCGCCTTCGGCTCCGCCGACATCGCCGTGGCGGGCGGTGTGGAGCACATGGGCCGCCACCCGATGGGCGAGGGCGTGGACCCCAATCCGCGCTTCGTCTCCGAGAAGCTGGTCGACGAGTCGGCCATGTTCATGGGCATGACCGCGGAGAACCTGCACGACCGCTTCCCGCGGCTCACCCGGGCGCGTGCCGACGAGTACGCGGCGCGCAGCCAGGAGAAGGCCGCCAAGGCGTACGCGGACCACAAGATCCAGCCGGATCTGGTGCCGATCGCCGTCCGCCGCACCTCGGAGGAGGGCGGCGAGACCGGCTGGGGGCTGGCCACCGCGGACGAGCCGATGCGGCCGGGCACCACCGTGGCACAGCTCGCCGGGCTGAAGACCCCGTTCCGCACCCATGGCCGGGTGACCGCGGGCAACGCGGCGGGCCTGAACGACGGCGCCACCGCCTCGGTCATCGCCGCCGAGGAGACCGCCCGCGAGCTGGGCCTGCCGGTGAAGATGCGGCTGGTCGCCTACGCCTTCGCGGGGGTGGAGCCGGAGGTGATGGGCGTCGGCCCGATCCCGTCCACCGAGAAGGCCCTGGCCCAGGCCGGGCTGGCCATGGAGGACATCGGTCTGCTGGAGATCAACGAGGCGTTCGCCGTCCAGGTGCTCTCCCTGCTGGACCACTACGGCATCGCCGACGACGACCCCAGGGTCAACCAGTACGGCGGTGCCATCGCCTTCGGGCATCCGCTGGCCTCCTCCGGCGTGCGGCTGATGACCCAGCTCGCCCGCCAGTTCGAGGAGCAGCCGCACGTCCGCTACGGCCTGACCACCATGTGCGTGGGCTTCGGCATGGGCGGGACCGTCATCTGGGAGAACCCGCACTGGGAGGGCAAGTGAGCAGCACCGCAGAGCTTCTCAAGGGGGCGGCCGAGCTGTTCCCCGACGAGGTGGTCACCACCGCGCACGTCCGTCATCTGGAGCTGCCGCAGGGCGGCGGACGGTTCGCCCTGATCACCCTGGACAACGGCCTGGACCACACCAAGCCGACCACCTTCGGCCCGCAGTCGCTGGCCAATCTGGACCGGGCCCTGGACCAGGTGGCGGCCGAGGCCGAGGCCGGTGAGATCACCGGCGTGGGCCTGACCGGCAAGCCGTTCGTCTTCGTGGTGGGCGCCGACCTCAAGGGCATGGCGCTGCTGAAGACCCGGGACCAGGCGCTGGCCATCGGCAGGGGCGGGCACGACGTCTTCCGGCGGCTGGCCAATCTGGGCGTGCCGACCTTCGCCTACTACAACGGCGCTGCCATGGGCGGCGGCGTCGAGGCCGGTCTGCACTGCACCTACCGGACCGTCGCCCGGCAGCTTCCGGCCTTCGCCCTGCCCGAGGTCTTCCTGGGCCTGGTCCCCGGCTGGGGCGGCTGCGCGCTGCTGCCCAATCTGATCGGTGCCGACCGCGCCGTACAGGTGATCGTGGAGAACGCGCTCAGCCAGAACCGGATGCTCAAGGGCCCGCAGGTGTACGAGCTGGGCATCGCGGACGCCGTCTTCGACGCGGCCGACTTCCTGGAGCAGTCGCTGAGCTGGACCTCGGCCGTGCTGCGCGGCGAGATCGAGGTGGCCCGGCCGGAGCCGGACCGCGGCGAGGCCTGGGATCTGGCGGTGGAGCGCGGCCGGGCGTTCGCCGACTCCAAGGTGCACGGCGCGGCCCCGGCCGCCTACCGGGCGCTGGACATCATCGCCCAGGCCAAGAACGGCGACCTGCGGGACGCCTTCGACGCCGAGGACCGGGCGCTGGCCGATCTGGTCATGGGCGAGGAGCTGCGCAGCGGCATCTACGCCTTCAACCTGGTGCAGAAGCGGGCCAAGCGGCCGGCCGGCGCACCGGACAAGTCGCTGGCCCGGCCGGTGACCAAGGTGGGTGTGGTCGGCGCCGGGCTGATGGCCTCGCAGCTCGCGCTGCTGTTCGCGCGCCGCCTCCAGGTGCCGGTGGTGCTCACCGACATCGACCAGGAGCGCGTGGACTCCGGCGTGTCCTGGGTGCACGAGCAGATCGACTTTCTGCTGCTCAAGGGCCGGATCAAGCAGGATCAGGCGAACCGGCTCAAGGGCCTGGTCACCGGTGAGCTGGACAAGGCCGCCGCGTTCTCGGACGCCGACTTCGTGATCGAGGCGGTGTTCGAGGAGATGGGCGTCAAGCAGCAGGTGTTCGCCGAGCTGGAGGCGGTGGTGCCGGAGCACGCCATTCTGGCGACCAACACCTCCTCGCTGTCGGTCACCGAGATGGCCTCGAAGCTGCGCCACCCGGAGCGGGTGGTGGGCTTCCACTTCTTCAACCCGGTCGCGGTCCTGCCGCTGCTGGAGGTGGTGCGGGCGGAGCGCACCGACGACGCCTCGCTGGCCACCGCCTTCGCCGTGGCCAAGCAGCTGAAGAAGACCGCGGTGCTGGTCAAGGACGCCCCGGCGTTCGTGGTCAACCGCATCCTGACCCGCTTCATGGGCGAGGTGCTGCGCTCCATCGACGAGGGCACGCCGGTGGAGGTGGCGGACCGGGCGCTGGCGCCGCTGGGCCTGCCGATGACCCCGATCGAGCTGCTCGAACTGGTCGGCCCGGCCGTGGCGCATCATGTCGGCGGCACCCTGCACGCCGCCTTCCCGGAGCGGTTCGCGGTCTCCGCGAACCTGGACCGGGTGGTCAAGGCGGGCAAGAAGGCCTTCTATGTGCACGACTCGGGCAAGCCCGAGCTGGACCCGGAGGTCGCGGCCCTGTTCGAGACCGGCGACACGGTGCTCAGCGAGGAGCAGGTGCGGGACCGGGCGCTGACCGCGATCGCCGAGGAGATCGGGCTGATGCTGCGCGAGGGCGTGGTGGCCGAGGCGCAGGACATCGACCTGTGCCTGATCACCGGCGCGGGATGGCCGTTCCACCTGGGCGGCATCACGCCGTATCTGGACCGGGAGGGAATCTCCGAGCGGGCGGTCGGCGCCCGCTTCCTGCCCCGGGGTGTGGCGAGCGTTCCCGGGTCCTGATCCCGCGGACAGGACCCGCTCACGGGCCCGTCCGCCGCGACAGCGGCGGACGGGCCCCGTTTCCGTGCTCCGCGGCACTGGTACCCGGGGATCTTCCGGCGACCTTCCGGGGGCTCCGTGCGCGCCGTAACGCCCGTCACAGCCGTGGCGCACTGACACCTCGGCCATTACGGACATACCATCGGTTCTCACTCCTTCTTGCTGTTCCTGCTGTTCTCGCTGTTCCGCTGAACATGATCATCTGCCCAAGGGAGCCGGAACCGATGCCGCATCGCGAGCGCCCGCCGCTGCGTCCCCTCGGCCGCGCCGGCCGCGCCCGCCGCATCCGCCGGATCGTGCTGTGGACCGTGGCCGGGGTGGTGCTGTTCACGGCCGGGCTGGGCAGCTGGCTCTACCACCGGCTGGACGCCAGCCTGGACAGCGTGGACATCGAGGCGGAGCTGGGCACCGCCCGGCCGGAGCCGGAGCCCGGCAAGGCCAGCACCCTGCTGGTGGTGGGCACCGACTCACGCGCCGCCCCCGGTCCGGCGGACGCGGAGAACGACGGGCGTCCGGAGCCGGATACGGAGCCGCGGCCCGAGCCGGAGCAGGACGCGTTCTCCACCATGGTGCTGCGCCTGCCGGAGGACGGAACGCCGCCCACGGCGGTCAATCTCCCGCCCGCGCTGCGGGTGGCCGCCCCGCCCTGCGCCGGCGGCGGGGCGGACTCCGGCGGCGACGCGGAGCCCCGGACGGCTCCGCTGGCCGCGCTGCACGGCGAGGGCGGGCCGAGCTGCCTGGTGCGGGCCGTGGAGGAGCTGTCCGGCATCCGCATGGACCACTACATCGAGGTGGACTTCGCCGGGATCGGCGAACTGGCCGCCGCCCTGGACGTCCCGGCCTCGCCGCCGGACGGCGGCGGAGGCGGGCCGGCCGCCGAGCTGGAGCCGCAGCAGCGGGAGTTGCTGCGGCTGCTGGGCGAAGTGCAGCGGCAGGGCGTGCTGTCCAGCCCGGCGAAGCTCTACCGGGTCGCCGACGCGGCGGCCGGCGCGCTCACCACCGACGCCGAACTGGCCTCCCTCACCGGACTGCTGGCCTTTGTGCGGGAACTCGGCACCGGCGGCACCGAGCGGATGAACACCCTGGCACTGCCCGCCGATCCGGCACAGGGCGCGGCCGTCTGGCAGGCCCTGCGCACCGGTTGACGGTTGAATCATCCATCCGGTTCCCGTCCCGCCAGGACAGCCCCCGTGGTCACGAATTAATGTCGACATAAGGACAAATCGACACCCACGGGGAGATTCCATGCTTGCCCAGGAAACCGTCCGGCTCACCGCCACAACCGCCCAGGCGGAGGCCGCCGAGGAACTGATGGCCGCGCCCGAGGCGGCCGTGAGCGACGCGCCGCTGCCCGCCCCGGAGGGCGCGGGGGCTCTGCTGCTGGGACTGCTGCTGTCCCCGAAGGAGCCCAAGCCCGCGAAGGAGAAGTAGCACCGGTACCGGCAGCGGTACCGGCGGACCGCACCTCGGAAACGCACATCGGAAGCAGCAACAGCAGCCGGTAGTGGCGGAGCCGTGATCCCGCGTCGTGCGGTGCCGCGGCCCGGGAGAGTGAGCAGCCCATGCCCTCTGCGGTGAGCGCACCACGCGAGACCTTCGGTGTCGCGGCCGACCGACTGGCTCTCCGCGTTCTCGGCGCCCTCCGGGGTCCCGGGGACGCGGTCTTCGTGGCCGAATACGTGGCGGACACCCCCGATCCGCTGTCCTGCCTGGCCGCCCTGCGGATTGTCGGCAGCGACTCCTTCGCCCCGCATCTGCTGGCCGGGGCACCGCTCCGGCCCCAGGACACCGCGGCCGTCTCCCAGGCCCTGACCGCCTTCCGGGCCGGCGACGGAGCACCCTCGGACCCGTACGTGGCTTGGCGGGACTGGGCCACCGCCCGGCTGCTCAGCCTGCACAACCCGCGCCATCCCGCGCTGCCGCCCCCCGCGCAGCGGCCCGGCTCCGGGGAGGACTGGCGCGGGCTGTCCGACGCGCTGGCCCGGCTCGCCCCGCTGGCGCTGCCGGTCCTGGACAGTCCCGTGCACGAACTCGCCCGCCGCTCCGGCCGCGCGCTCGCCCGGGGACTGACCCGCGCCATGCTGCGCCGCGACCACCCCACGGCCGCCCGGCTGGTGCGCTGGCTCTGCCTGCTGCCCGGTCCGCTGCCGCTGGACCCGCTCGCCGCGCTGGACCATCTCGACCTGCACGGCGTCGCCGGGCCGCGCACCGCGCTCGACCTGGCCATCGCCCGCCTGCTGCGGGAGCCGGTCCGGTGACGGCGGCCCCCGCGGTCCCCGGGCCGGTCCGGGACACGGCACGGCTGCTGGCCGACCGGGCGCTGTCCTGGCTGCACGCCAACCGACGGTTCGGCGCCCTGCCGCCGGGCACCACCGAGACCCTGGACGATCCGGACAGCACCTACAAGCCGCTGGGCGAGAGCGCGCTGGCCGCCTCCCTGGTGCTGCGCGACCCGCACTCCGGCGCCGGACGCCGGGCCGCCGCGCAGAATCTGCTGGACTACCTCTGGGAGCAGTTCCGCGCGGGCGACCTGCTCTACGAGCGCCAGCTCCGGCACACCCTGATGACCGATCCGATGGAGACGTACTCGCACTTCGCCCGGGCCGGGTACCGGCATGCCGAGCTGGACCGGCTGCTGGCCCATCACTCCCGGCTGCGTTCGCTGCGGGCCGTCGAGGTGGTCCCCAACCGGCGGCTGGCGGTGGCCAACGCCGCCCGGGTGGTGGGCCTGGCGCCGCTGCGCGAGGACGACTGGGCGGCGCTGGCCCGCGCCACCTGGCTGGGAGCGGAGCCCGAGCCGTGGGCGGTGGACTGGATGACGGCCTACCACATGACGCACACCGTCTTCCATCTCACCGACTGGTCGGCCCGCCCGGAGGGCCTGCCCGCGCCGCTGGCCGCCTATCTGCACGACTGGCTGCCGGTGTGGACCGACATCTGGCGCGAAGTCGCCCAGTGGGATCTGCTGGCCGAGCTGCTGATCGTCGGAGCCTGCCTGCCCGAGCCGTACTGCGATCCCGGCCACTGGGAGGCCCTGGCCGGGATCCAGCGGCCGGACGGCCTGGTGCCGCGCGACGGCGAGCCGGTGACCGACGACCCGGAGCAGCGCTTCCACGACCACCAGCACACGGTGGCGGTGGTCACGGTGGCGGGCACCGCCCTGGCCGGACGCGCCGGGCCATGAGCGCCGCCCCGCCCGGGGAGGCGCTCCGCCCGCTGCTGGCCACCGCCGGCGCCGCCCCGGGACGCACGGTGGCCGTCGCCGCCGTCCACCACGGGCGGCGGTTCACCGCCTGCGCCGGTCCGGCCGGCCGCCGCACCCGCTTCGAGGCGGGATCGCTGACCAAGACCTACACCGCGCTGCTGCTGGCCGTGCTCGCCGCCGAGGGGCGGGTACGGCTCACCGACCCGCTGGCCCGCCATCTGCCCGGCGTCCCGGAGACCTCCCCGCCGGTCACCCTGCTGCACCTGGCCACCCACACCTCCGGCCTGCCGCGGCTGCCGCCGGGGCTGCCGCGCCGGGCGGCACCGCTGTGGTTCAGCAACCCCTATGCCCGCTTCTCGGCCGGCGATCTGGAGCGGGCCCTGGCCCGGGTCCGGCCGCGCCACCGGCCCGGCACCCGGGTCCACTACTCCAACTTCGGCGTGGCCCTGCTCGGCCGGGCGCTGGCCCAGGTCACCGGCAGGCCCTACGAGGAGGCCCTGCACCGGCGCGTTCTCGGCCCGCTGGGTCTGACCGGCAGCGACTGCTCGCCGGACCGCCCGCAGATCACCGGGCACTGGCACGGCCGGCCCCGCCCGCGCTGGCTGATCCCGGGCCTGCCGGCCGCCGGCGCGCTGCGGCTGACCGCCGCCGACGCCCTGCGCTCGCTGACGCTGCTGCTGGACCCGGCCCTGGCGCCCGGCGCGGTGCTGCGCACCGCCCTGGCCGAGGTGCAGCGGCCCCGGCTGGTACTGCCCCGCGGCGGGCACCAGCTCTGCCTGGTGTGGAACCGGCGCCCCGGGCCGCCGCCGCATCTGCATCACAGCGGGGCCACCCGGGGGTGCACCGCCTTCCTTGCCTTCTCCCCGGAGCGCGGCACCGGGCTGGCCGCCTTCACCAACACCTCGCCCGGCCCGGCCGCCCGCTTCCTCCGGACCGCCTACGGCGCCTTTCTGGCCCTCGCCCGCGGCGGCCCGTGACCGCCGCCGTCCCGGGCCGCCGGCGGCGGGGCACGGCCCGCCCGGTCAGGCGGTCGGGGTCGCGTTGAGCGGGTTCTCCAGCCGGGCGACCAGGCCGGTGACCTGGCGGGCGATGTCCGGGCCGGTGAGGCCGAGGGAGCTCAGCAGCTCGCCGCGGGAGGCGTGCTCCTGGAACTGCGGCGGGATGCCGAAGTTGCGCACCGGGATGTCCACCTCGGCGTCGCGCAGCGCCTGGGCGACCGCGGCGCCGACGCCGCCGGCCCGGCAGTTGTCCTCGACGGTGACCACCACCCGGTGCCGGGCGGCCAGCCCGGGCAGCGCCGGATCGACCGGCTTGACCCAGCGGGGGTCGACCACCGTGGTGGTGATGCCCTGCTGGCCGAGGAGTTCCGCCGCCTCCAGACAGACCGGGGCCAGGGCGCCGATGGAGAGCAGCAGCACGTCCGGCCGCTCCTCCCCCTCGGCGGGGCCGCGCAGCACGTCCATGCCGCCGACGGCGCCGACGGCGGGGACCGCGGGGCCGACCGCGCCCTTGGAGTAGCGGACCACGGTGGGCGCGTCGCGCACCTGGACCGCCTCGCGCAGCTGGAGCCGGAGCTGTTCGGCGTCGCGCGGCGCGGCCAGCCGCAGCCCGGGGACCACCTGGAGCAGGGACATGTCCCACATGCCGTGGTGCGAGGGGCCGTCCGGCCCGGTGATGCCGGCCCGGTCCAGCACGAAGGTGACGCCGAGCCGGTGCAGGGCGACGTCCATCAGCAACTGGTCGAAGGCGCGGTTGAGGAAGGTCGCGTAGACGGCGAAGACCGGATGCAGGCCGCCGAAGGCCAGGCCGGCGGCGGAGACCGCGCCGTGCTGTTCGGCGATGCCGACGTCGTAGACCCGGTGCGGGAACTCGTCGGCGAACTTCTTCAGGCCCACCGGCCGGAGCATGGCCGCGGTGATGGCGACGATGTCCTCCCGCTCGCGGCCGATCCGCACGATCTCGTCCTCGAACACCGAGGTCCAGTCGGCGCCGCCGACCGAGACCGGCAGGCCGGTGTCGGGGTGGATCACGCCGACGGCGTGGAACTGGTCGGCCTCGTCGTCCCGGGCGGGCTGGTAGCCGCGGCCCTTCTCGGTCAGGCAGTGCACGATCACCGGGCCGCCGAACCGCTTGGCGCGCAGCAGGGCGGATTCCAGGGCCGGGAGGTCATGGCCGTCGATGGGGCCGACGTACTTCAGGCCGAGGTCCTCGAACATGCCCTGCGGGGCGATGATGTCCTTCAGGCCCTTCTTGGCGCCGTGCAGCGCGTCGTGCAGCGGCTTGCCCACCACCGGGGTGCGGTTGAGGAGTTCCTTGCCGCGGGTGAGGAAGCGCTCGTAGCCGTCGGTCATCCGCAGGGTGGCCAGATGGTCGGCCAGGCCGCCGATGGTGGGCGAGTAGGACCGCTCGTTGTCGTTGACCACGATCACCAGCGGGCGGTCCTGGGCGGCGGCGATGTTGTTCATCGCCTCCCAGGCCATGCCGCCGGTCAGGGCGCCGTCGCCGGTGACCGCCACCACATGGTTGTCCCGGCCCATGAGCTGGTTGGCCTTGGCCAGGCCGTCGGCCCAGCCGAGCACCGTGGAGGCGTGGCTGTTCTCGATGACATCGTGCTCGGACTCGGTCTGCGAGGGGTAGCCGGCCAGTCCGCCGCGGGCGCGCAGCCGGCTGAAGTCCTGGCGGCCGGTGAGGAGTTTGTGCACATAGGACTGGTGGCCGGTGTCCCACAGGATGCGGTCGGCCGGTGAGTCGAACACCCGGTGCAGGGCGATGGTCAGTTCCACCACGCCCAGATTCGGGCCGAGATGGCCGCCGGTCTTCGCGACCGAGGTGATGAGGAAGGTCCGGATTTCCTGTGCGAGCTGGTCGAGCTGCTCGTGGTTGAGTCCGTCGAGATCGCGCGGTCCCGTGATGCGGGTCAGCAGCGCCACCCGTTGCCTCCTTGCTTCCACCGCGGGCCGCCGCCGTGCAGCCCAGAGTCGTCCGTGCGGACCGGGGTGGTCCGGCGGGTCAATCCGTCGAGTCTAATCTTCCACGGCACTCGGGGAACGTCTCAGGATGCGAGATAGCTCACCTGTTCGTATCGCCAGCTGCATGGAAAGTTCCGGGCTGCTTCGGCAGCCCGGAACTTTCGATCATTTTTTTGACCAGATTTGAACGTTGAGTGCCATGTTCGCCCGACTTGTCGGACCGGGCACCGGCTCAGGTCCGTCCGGCGGTGCGCTGGGTGCGGCGGGACACCGAGTCCACCGTGACCGCGATCAGCAGCACCGCGCCGGTGATCATGAACTGGATGGCGCTCTGCATGCCCAGCAGGTCCAGGCCGATGGTGATGGACTGGATGACCAGGGTGCCCAGCAGCGCCGACCACACCCAGCCGCGCCCGCCGAACAGCGAGGTGCCGCCGATCACCGCCGCCGCGATCACATTCATCAGCAGATTGCCGGAGCCCAGGCTCTTGGTGGCGCCGCCGGACTGGGCCGCGATGAAGAACCCGCCGACCGCGGCCAGCCCGCCGGCCAGGGAGAACACCGTCAGCCGCACCCGCTCCACATTGATGCCGGCCCGGCGGGCCGCCTCGGCGTTGCCGCCGACCGCGAAGATCTGCCGGCCGTACCGGGTACGGCGGACCACGAAGTCGACCAGGATCAGGATCACCAGGAAGATCACCAGCGCCAGCGGCAGTCCCCGGTGCTCGTTCAGCATGTAGGCCACGGCGAAGGCGGCGGCGGCCACCAGCAGCACCCGCAGCACGATCTCGCCGCGCGGGCGCACCGGCAGCCCGGCCCTGGCCCGGCGGCGCTCGGAGAGCACCAGCGCCGCCGCATACCCCGCGGTCAGCAGCAGGGCCATGCCCCAGGCGAAGGCCCGGTCGCTGAAGTAGTGGCCGTACAGATCCCGCACCAGGCTGTCGCGCGGGATGTTGATGGTGCCCTCCTCGCCCATCACCCAGATCTGGAGGCCGCTCCAGCCCAGGAAGCCGGCCAGGGTGACCACAAAGGCCGGCACCCCCACCTTGGCGAAGAAGAAGCCGTGCACCGCGCCGACGGCCGCCCCGGCCGCGATCGCGGCGGCGATGGACACCAGATCGTTGACGCCGTTGGTGACCGACAGCGCCGCCCACAGTGCGGCACTGAGCCCGGCCACCGAACCGACCGACAGATCGATCTCGCCCAGCAGCAGCACCAGCACGATGCCGACCGCCATGATGCCCGGTCCGGCGATGTAGACGGTGAGATTGCTGAGATTGCGCGGGGTGAGGAAGTTGCCGGTCAGCGACTGGAAGACGACCGCGATCACGATCAGGCCGAGCACCACCGGGACGGAGCCCAGCTCACCGCCGCGGATCTTGCGCCGGAACTCCTCCGTGTATCCCATCAGGCCGCGCTCGCGCACCAGCAGCCGCGGGTCGGGGGCGGGCACCTCGGCCGCCGGGGTCATGGGCGCGTCCGACTCCACCGGGGCCTGGCCGGCCTGGTGGGACGGGGCGCCGGGGGTGGGGCTGCTCATCGGGCGTCCTCCGTTCCGCTCGCGCCGCCGGCCGGCCGCCCGGTGCCGTGGTGCCGGCGGTGCCGGCGGCGGCTGACGGCGTTGTCGGTGGCACCGGTGATGGCGGAGACGATCTTCTCCTGCGAGGTGGTCTCCATGTCGAACAGGCCGTTGTTGCGGCCCAGCCGCAGCACCGCCACCTCGTCGGCGACCGCCTGCACATCCGCCATGTTGTGGCTGATCAGGATGACCCCGTGGCCGCGCTCGCGGAGCCGTTCCACCAGGTCCAGCACCTGGGCGGTCTGTTCCACGCCCAGCGCGGCGGTGGGCTCGTCCAGGATCACCAGGTCGGGGTCGCCGATCAGCGCCCGGGCGATGGCCACCACCTGGCGCTGGCCGCCGGAGAGCGAGGCCACCGGGATGCGCACGCTGGGGATGCGGATGGAGAGGGTGTCCAGCAGCTCCCGGGAACGGCGTTCCATCTCCACCTCGTCCAGCGCCACGCCGTGCACGGTCTCCCGGCCGAGGAAGAGGTTGGCCACCACGTCCAGGTTGTCGCAGAGCGCGAGGTCCTGGTAGACGGTGGCGATGCCGAGGTCCTGGGCGTCGTGCGGCCGGTTGATCCGGACCGGCCTGCCCTTCCACTCGAAGACGCCGGTGTCCGCGGCGTGGACGCCGGCGATGGTCTTGATCAGGGTGGATTTCCCGGCGCCGTTGTCACCCACCAGGGCGGTGACAACGCCGGAGCGGAGTTCCAGGTCCACATCGCTCAGTGCCTGCACGGCACCGAAGCGTTTGGAGACTCCGCGCAGCGCCAGCAGGGTTGGTGCGGCGGCGGTCATGGTGCGGTCAGCTCCTTCGCCGCGCCCGGAACGGCGCGGCGGGTAAGGGTCGTTGCGGGCGGGGTTGCCGGGGAGGGGGGGCGGCGGGGAGCCGGCGGGAGCCGCGCGCACCGTCCGGCGCCCCGGGGGGCGCCGGACGGTGCGCGTCGCCGCCGGGGTCAGCCGGTCAGACCGGCCTCGGCGCACGCGTCGGCGAAGTTCTCGGTGCAGATCTCGTCCACGGTGTAGAACTCGTCGGCGATGATGGTGTCCTTGATGTTGTCCTTGGTCACCTGGACCGGGGTGAGCAGCGCGGACGGGATGCCCTCGGTGGTGGGGCTGTCCACGCTCTCCGGCGCCAGGTCGTCGAAGTCCTCGCCGTTCAGCAGCCGGACCGCGATCTCGGCGGTCACCTCGGCCTCCGGCACCAGCGCCTTGTAGATGGTGAAGGTCTGCTGGCCGCTGACGATGCGCTGCAGCGCGGCCAGTTCGGCGTCCTGGCCGCCGACCGGGACGCCGGTGATGCCCTCGCCCTCCAGGGCGGTGACGATGCCGCCCGCCATGCCGTCGTTGGCCGAATAGACGGCGTCGAAGCCGTCATTGCCCAGGGACTGGATGGCGGCGGTCATGGACTGGTTGGCCAGCGCCGGGTCCCAGCCGTCGATGTCGTCCTCGTAGACGATCTCCACGGTGCCGTCCAGCACGTCGTGGGCGCCCTCCTTGAACATCGCGGCGTTGGGGTCGGTGGGGGAACCGTTGATCATCACGACCCGGGCGCCGTCGGCGTTCTCGCCCAGGCTGTCCAGCACGGCCTGTCCCTGGAGCTGGCCGACCCGGTAGTTGTCGTAGGAGACATAGGCGTCGATGTCGCCCTCGGCCAGCCGGTCGTAGGCCACCACGGACACGCCCTCGGCCTTGGCCTCCTCCACCCAGCCGGCGGTGGCGCCGGCGTCGAACGGGTCCAGGATGATCACATCGACGCCCTGGGTGAGCATGGCGTCGAACTGCTGCTTCTGCCGGGAGGTGTCGCCCGCGGCGTTGCCGTACTCGATCTCGCAGTCCGGGCACAGCTTCTTGATGGTCTGTTCCATGACCGGGCGGTCGAACGCCTCGTAGCGGGTGGTCCAGTCGTCGGGCAGCAGAATGCCGATGGTGCCCTTGCCGTCACCGCCGTCACCGCCGCCGTTGCCGCCGTTGCCGCCGTCGTCTCCGTCACCCGCCTCACCGCAGGCCGCCAGGGTGGCCGCCATGGCGATGGCCGCTGTGCCGATGAGCGCACGGCGCAGATGCATCCGCATGGTTGCTCGCCTTCTCCGCAGGGGCCGCCACGTTGCGGCCGGGTAGGGAGGAGCTAACTCCGCCATGCTCTTGCAGTCAACACATGAAACAACCAGCTATCAAATCGAGACTGTTCGATTGATTGCCCGCATCCATTGCTCCAGACAGCACACGCTTGCTTCCAGCTTTACGCCAGATAAGTCCGTTTTGCTCCAGTCATGAATTAATATTGCGCATGAACAAATCCCCCGGAATTGCCAAGACGGGCCATTCCGGGGGATGTTGAGAACAGCTTTCGGAGCGGACCGGACCGGCGCAGGCCGGTTCCGCGCCCGCTCGGCAAGCGGTTGCTGCGGCCGAGGTGACCGCATGCGGTGCTTCAGGTGCGGTCGGTGCCGTTCACCGGCCCCAGCAGCACCCGGTCGCCCATCTCCCGCAGCACCAGGGCCAGCGCGCCCAGCACCTCGGCCCGGCCGCCCAGCGCGCCCGGCACCAGGGTCAGATCGCGGGCCGCGCTGGGAATGGCGTACCGGCCCACCGAGTCCCGGATCGGGGCCAGCGCCAGTTCCCCGGCCTCGGCCAGATCACCGCCGAGCACCACCCGGCTGGGGTTGAGCAGATTGCACAGATGCGCCACCCCGTTGCCGATGTGCCGGGCCACATCGGCGATCACCCGGCGGCAGCCCGGATCGCCCTCCCGGGCGAGCTGCACCACCCGGAGCATGGTCAGGTCCGTGCCATGGCTGACCGCGAGCAGCGGCAGCACATGCCGGGCGGCGGCAAAGGTCTCCAGGCAGCCGCGGTTGCCGCAGCGGCACACCGGCCCCGACTCGTCCAGGGTGATGTGGCCGATCTCCCCCGCGGTGCCGCCCGGCCCGCGGTAGATCTGCCCGTTGATCACCAGGCCGGCGCCCACCCCGCTGGCCACCTTGATGTAGGCCAGGCTGGCAACGCCCCGGCCGGCGCCCCACACCAGCTCACCCAGGGCGCCCAGGTTGGCGTCGTTGTCCACATGCACCGGCACGCCCATCCGGCCGGACAGTTCCTCGCGCGGATTGGTGCCCCGCCAGCCCGGCAGAATGGCGGTCGAGCCCAGGATGCCGGTCTCCACGTCGATCGGGCCGGGCACGCCCAGCCCGATGCCGACGATCTTGCCCCGGTCCACCCCGGCCATCCCCACCAGCCGGGTGACCAGCTTCTCCGCCCGGTCGAAGCCCTGGTCGGCGGAGGCGTCCACATCGAACGGCTCGGCCTCCTCGGCCAGCACCTGCTGCGCCAGATTCCCGACCGCCACCCGCAGATGCGAATGGCCGAAGTCCACGCCCACCACGATCCCGGCGTCGCTGGACAGCGACACACTGCGGGCCCGCCGTCCCCCCGCCGAGGTGGTGCGGACATCGACGGTGCCCAGTTCCTTCAGTTCGCGAACGATATTGGACACGGTCGCGGCGGACAGTCCGGTGGTTCTGGCGATCTCCGCCTGTGTCAGCGATCCCGCCGCCCGCACCGCGCGCACCACGCGCTCCAGGTTGGCCCGGTGCAGCGAAGACTGCGACCCCGGAGTCTCCACCACGGCTTACTCCACTCTGTCTCCCCGGGCGGGCGCGGCTGCGTCCCCGCCGGCCGCCCCGCCTGGCGGGAGACGGCGCCGCTGCCACTATATGAACCGAAGGCACGACTGTGGATAACGGTGAATGAACCCGAGGCCCCGGATCGTCACCGGATCGCTTCCCGGACGGGAACACGCACCGCGCCGGAGGCGGACTATTTCAGGGCGCCGGCGGTCAGCCCGGCCTGCACCTGACGCTGGAAGGACAGATAGACCACCAGGATCGGCAGCATGGCGATGGTCAGACCGGCGTACAGGGCGCCCCAGTTGGCGTCGTAGGAGCCCTGCTGCACCATGAGCGAGGCCAGTCCCTGGGGCAGCACGAAGTTCTCCTCATCGGCGTTGTTCAGCACCCGGGGCAGCACGAACTGGTTCCAGTGGCCGAGGAAATTGAAGATCCCGATGGACACCAGCCCGGGCTTGGCCATGGGCAGCATGATCTGGAAGAAGATCCGGGTGTGCGAGGCGCCGTCGATGGTGGCCGCCTCGTGCACCGCGCCCGGCAGGGTACGGAAGAAGGCGGTCAGGAAGAAGATGGTGAAGGGCAGTGAATAGCCGATGTAGACCAGCACCAGGCCGGGCCGGGTGTTGAGCAGGCCCAGGTTGTCCATCACGAAGTACAGCGGCACCAGGGCCAGGAAGACGGGGAACATCAGCCCGCCGATGAAGAGATAGTGCACCGCGCGGTTGCCGAAGAACTCGTAGCGGGCGATCACATAGGCGGCCATGGCGCCCAGCAGCATGGTGCCGGTGAGCGAGAAGGCCAGGACGATCACCGAGTTCAGCGCGTAGCGGCCGACGCTGGCCTCGGTCCAGGCGGTGGTGAAGTTCTCCCACTCGACACCGGTGGGCAGACCGAAGGGGCTGCCGGTGATGTCCCCGGTGGGCTTGAGGCTGGACAGCACGATCCACAGCACCGGCCCGACCGCCATCACCACCCAGATGATCAGGAACGAGTGGGCGAAGACATTGAGCACCCCGCCCTCGGACCGGCCGCCGCCCGCGCCGGGCCGGTGGCGCGGGGCGGGGCCCTGGGGCGCGGGGCGGGGGCCGTCGGCCGTGCCGGGCGACGCGGTGGCGGTCATGGTCGGCTCCTCTGGCTCTCGGACGGACGGCAGACGGGGGCGGGCTCAGAACTCGATCCGGTCGCGGCGGCCCACCCGCATCATGACCAGGGTGAACACCAGGGTGATCAGGAACAGCACCACGCCCACGGCGGTGGCATAGCCGGCCTGCCCCTCCCGGAAGGCCTTCAGATAGAGATAGGTGGGCAGCACGTCGAAGCCGCCGCGCGGCACCATCACGATGACCAGGGCGAAGGCGTCGAGCGCCTGGATGCCCATATAGATCCAGCCGGTGCGGACGGTGTCCCAGGTCAGCGGGAAGGTGACCCGGAAGAAGGTGGCCGCGCGGCCGGCCCCGTCCAGCAGCGCGGCCTCGTAGATGTCCCGGGGGACCGCGGCCATGGCGGCGGAGAACAGCACCACATAGAAGCCCACGAAGGACCAGCACAGCACCAGCAGGATCACCCAGCGTGCCCAGGAGCCGCCGAGCCAGTTGTCCTGGGCCAGCGAGCCGAGGCCCACGGCCTCCAGGCCGGTGTTGACCAGACCGCTGCGCGGGCTGAACACCCGGGCCCAGACAATGGCGATGATGGCCACCGAGAGCACCTGGGGAAGAAAGTAGACGATCTTGTAGAACGCGGCCCCGCGCACCCCGCCGACCGACTCGCTGCGCCGGTGCCGGCCGCCCGCGTTCAGCATGTAGGCGAAGAACAGGCCCAGCGCCAGGGTGATCACCGGTGCCAGCACCAGCAGGACCAGGCTGTTGGCCAGGGCGTCCCAGAAGGCGTCGTCCCGCCACATGCGGGAGAAGTTGCCGGACCAGACCATGGAGAACTCGCCGCCGAAGCCGGTCCAGTCGGTCATGGCGTAGAAGAACGCCTGGAGGAACGGCCAGATCACCAGCACGGTGTAGATCAGCAGCGGCGGGGCCAGGAACCAGCAGACGAAGCGGTACCGGTCCACGGTGCGGTAGCGGCGGTCGTAGCGGACGGACTCGGGGGTCAGGCGGGGCGGCAGCAGCAGGGCCGCGGCCAGGGCCACCCGCGAGACGGCCGGCGGCCGGGCCCCCGGGCCCCCGCGCGACGCCGGGGTCGGCGGGTCGACCACCGGGCTGACCTGGGTGTCCATGCCGCTCTCCGTCCCTTGCTCGATCTTCTGGTGAGCTGATGTACCGATGAGCGGATGGGCGGATGTCCCGATCCGCAGATATACGGGTGGTCAGGCTAAGCGGACCGGACGGGCCGGCCGCCGGAGCACACACCGGCGGCCGGCCGGTGCCACCGGCTCGGCTCAGAGGTACTTCTCGACGGAGTCGTCGGCGGCCACCGCGTCGGCCCCGGCCTGGATCCGGTCCAGCGCCTCGGCGGCGGTGAGGTCGCCGGCCATCATCTCGCCCATGGCCACGCCCATGACATCGGAGAAGAAGACCGGATACCACTCGCGGAACCGCGGGGCGACGATGTTCTCGCCGGCCGCGGCGACCGCCTCCTGGGCCGAGGTCAGGCCGGGAGGCAGGGCCAGCCCGTCGGCGGCGCCCGCCACCGAGGTGAGGGAGGAGACCTTCTCGGTGAAGTTGCGGGCGGCGTCCCGGCCGAGCATGATCCGCAGAAACTCCATGCCGGCCCGCGGGGCGGCGGCGTCCGCGGGCACGATGAAGGGCTCGCCGGCGGTGGCGTAGAGGGTGCCGAAGGGCAGCGCGTCCGAGGAGTCCAGGCCGGTGGCGGCGCCGACCGCGATCTCGGCGTCCGGCGCGATGTCGGCCTTGGACTCGTTCTCCAGCCAGGTGCCGCAGGGCAGGAACAGCGCCTTGTTCTTGGCCCACTCGGTCTGCGACTCGGTGTGGTTGATGCCGGGGGTGCCGGGCAGCAGATAGCCCTTGGCGGCGATCTCCTCGTACGCCTCGAAGACCGCGACCACGGCGTCCTGCTTCCAGGCGCCCGGCTCCAGCCGGTCGATGGCGTCGAACACCTCCGGGCCGCCGACCTTGGCCATCATCGGCATCATGGTGAAGGAGAGATAGCGGGCGTGGTGCCCGGCATAGGTCCAGCCGGCGATGCCCTGCTTCTTCGCCTTCTCGCAGACCGCCAGCATCTGGTCCCAGGTCTGCGGATACTCCTCCTCCAGGGTGTCGTGCAGCAGCTTGCGGGAGTACCAGGTGCCGTAGACGGTGAAGGCGTAGTTGAGGACATAGACCTCCTGGCCGCCGTACTGGCCGGACTCCACGGTGCCCGGCAGCAGGGTGTCGCGCACCTTCACCGCGGGGTCGTCCCAGCTCGGCGCGTCGAACAGCGGTCGCAGATCGGCGACCTGGCCCTCCTTCAGCAGGGCGGGCAGCGGCATCATGTCGGCGCCGGAGTTGTTGATCATGTCGGGCGGGTTGCCGGAGACCATCCGGGCCTGCACCCGGGCGCTGATCTCCTCGGTGGCGTTGTGCTCGACGCTGCCGTAGTGCTCCTCGAAGACGGCGCCGACGTCCCGGGCGTACTGGTCCTCGAAGCCGCCATTGAAGATGAGGACCTCGACGCCGGAGTCCGCGGTCAGCCCGAACGGATTGCGCTCGGTGACCTCTCCGGGTGCGTTCTGCTGCTTGCCGCCCCCGCCGCTCCCGCCCCCGCCGCTGGCGCAGGCGGAGAGCGCGGCCATGGCGGGCAGCGCGGTCAGACCGGCCGCGGCGGATCTGCGGATCAGGGTGCGGCGGTGCAGGTGCGGACTCGACGTCATGCGGGATCTCGCCTTCTCACAGGGACTGCTGGGCTGGGGTGCCGGCCTGGGCCGCGGTCAGTTTCTTTCAGCCGAGCGCGGTGTGGTCCGGTTGCGGACGGCGTGTCGTGTGCGGGGGACTGCGGATGCGTGAGGAGAAAGCGCCTGTTCGGCGGCGGCGGGGGCGGGAGGTCTCCCGGTTGTGGCGAATGCTTTCCGCCTGCGGACAGGTATAGGCCACTCGGCGGGGTGCGACAAGATCGGGCGACACCTTGCCCGGCAGGCGTTTCCGAGTTGAGACCTGAACGGAAGCCGCCGCCGCGCCGCCCCCGGAACGCGGCGAGGGCCGCATCCCCGCGGTGCGGGAATGCGGCCCTCGTCCGCCGGTCTCTACCTGCGGATCAGCGACCGCAGCACGTACTGCATGATGCCGCCGTTGCGGTAGTAGTCGGCCTCGCCCGGGGTGTCGATCCGGACGGTGGCGTCGAACTCCACACCGGTGTCGGTGGTGACCTTGACGGTGGGCGGCACGGTCGCGTCGTTCAGCGCCGTGATGCCGGTGAGGGAGAAGGTCTCCTCGCCGGTCAGCCCGAGGGTCTCGGCGCTGTGGCCGGCCGGGAACTGGAGCGGCAGCACCCCCATGCCGATCAGATTGGAGCGGTGGATGCGCTCGTAGGACTCGGCGATGACGGCCTTGACACCGAGCAGCGCGGTGCCCTTGGCGGCCCAGTCGCGGGAGGAGCCGGAGCCGTACTCCTTGCCGGCCAGCACCACCAGCGGGATGCCGGCGTCCTGGTAGTTCATGGCGGCGTCGTAGATGAAGGAGACCGGAGCCTTCCCGTCCTCCCCGGGCGGCCGGGTGAAGTCGCGGGTGTAGCCGCCCTCGGTGCCGGGCGCGATCTGGTTGCGCAGCCGGATGTTGGCGAAGGTGCCGCGGATCATCACCTCGTGGTTGCCGCGCCGGGAGCCGTAGCTGTTGAAGTCGCGGCGCTGCACGCCGTGCTCCAGCAGGTACTGGCCGGCCGGGGTGTCGGCCTTGATGGCGCCGGCCGGGGAGATGTGGTCGGTGGTGACCGAGTCGCCCAGCTTGGCGAGCACCCGGGCGCCGGTGATGTCCAGCACCGGCGCCGGGTCCATGGTCATGCCGTCGAAGTACGGGGGCTTGCGGACATAGGTGGACTCCGGGTCCCACTCGAAGGTGGAGCCGGTGGGCACCGGCAGCGCCTGCCATTGGGCGTCGCCGGCGAAGACGTCGGAGTAGGAGGAGCCGAACATCTCCTGGCCGATCGCGGAGGCCACCACCTCCTCGACCTCCTGTTCCGAGGGCCAGATGTCGGCCAGGTAGACGGCCTTGCCTTCGCTGTCCAGGCCCAGCGGCTCGGTGGTGATGTCGGTCTTCATGGAGCCGGCGATGGCGTAGGCCACCACCAGCGGCGGGGACGCCAGGTAGTTCATCTTGACGTCCGGGTTGATCCGGCCCTCGAAGTTGCGGTTGCCGGAGAGGACGGAGACCACGGCCAGGTCGTTCTCGTTGACCGCCCGGGAGACCTCGTCCGGCAGCGGGCCGGAGTTGCCGATGCAGGTGGTGCAGCCGTAGCCGACCAGGTTGAAGCCGAGCTTGTCCAGGTAGGGGGTCAGGCCGGCCCGGTCGTAGTAGTCCATGACCACCTTGGAGCCGGGGGCCAGGGTGGTCTTCACCCACGGCTTGCGGGTCAGGCCGCGCTCCACCGCCTTCTTGGCCACCAGTGCCGCGCCCACCATCACATAGGGGTTGGAGGTGTTGGTGCAGGAGGTGATGGCGGCGATGGTGACGGCGCCGTGGTCGAGGGTGTAGCTGGAGCCGTCCGGCGCGGTGACGGTGACCGGCTTGCTGGGCGTGCCGTTGGAGACGGCCGGGGAGTCGGAGGCCGGGAAGGACTCCTTGCCCGCCTCGTCCAGGTCGGCCTCGCTGACATAGGCCCGCACATCCTGGGCGAACTGGCCGGCGGCGTCGGAGAGCGCGATGCGGTCCTGCGGGCGCTTGGGCCCGGCGATGGACGGCACCACGGTGGACAGGTCCAGCTCCATGTGCTCGGAGTAGTCCGGCTCGGCGGCCGGGTCCAGCCACAGGCCCTGTTCCTTGGCGTAGGCCTCGACCAGGGCGAGCTGCTCGTCGGTGCGGCCGGTCATCCGCAGATAGGCGATGGTCTCGGCGTCGATCGGGAAGATCGCGGCGGTGGAGCCGAACTCCGGGGACATGTTGCCGATGGTGGCGCGGTTGGCCAGCGGCACCGCGGACACGCCCTCGCCGTAGAACTCGACGAACTTGCCGACCACGCCGTGCCTGCGCAGCATCTCGGTGATGGTCAGCACCAGGTCGGTGGCGGTGGTGCCGGTGGGCAGCTCGCCGGTGAGCTTGAAGCCGACCACCCGGGGGATGAGCATGGACACCGGCTGGCCGAGCATGGCGGCCTCGGCCTCGATGCCGCCCACGCCCCAGCCGAGCACGCCCAGGCCGTTGACCATGGTGGTGTGCGAGTCGGTGCCGACCAGGGTGTCGGGGTACGCCTTGCCGTCGCGGACCATCACCACCCGGGCCAGATGCTCGATGTTGACCTGGTGGACGATGCCGGTGCCGGGCGGGACCACCTTGAACTCGTCGAACGCGGTCTGGCCCCAGCGCAGGAACTGGTAGCGCTCCCGGTTGCGGCCGTACTCCAGCTCGACGTTCTGCTGGAAGGCGTCCGGGGTGCCGAAGCGGTCGGCGATCACGGAGTGGTCGATCACCAGCTCGGCGGGGGCGAGCGGATTGATGCGGGCCGGGTCGCCGCCCAGCTCGCGGACGGCCTCGCGCATGGTGGCCAGGTCCACCACGCAGGGAACGCCGGTGAAGTCCTGCATGATCACCCGGGCGGGGGTGAACTGGATCTCCTGGCTGGGCCGGGCGGTGGCGTCCCAGCCGCCGAGGGCCCGGATGTGGTCCGCGGTGATGTTGGCCCCGTCCTCGGTGCGCAGGAGGTTCTCCAGCAGCACCTTCAGGCTGTAGGGGAGGCGGGCCGCACCCTCCACCTTGTCCAGCCGGAAGATCTCGTACGACTTGTCGCCCACCTGCAGTGTGCTGCGGGCGCCGAAGCTGTTCGCCGACACGACAGTCTCCTTCAGTGCATTCGCGTGCCGCTGCCGCCTGCTGCCGCCGGCTTCCTTCCGGCACGCCCGGGCCGGGGTACGGCGGTCCACGGGAGCAGCGGGGCAGCGCCCCTCGACAAGATATCTCGATGTCGAGATACCACCCTAGTACATGACCGCCCGCCCGGCATCCGTCCCCCACCGGGTGTCCCCCCGCCCCGCCGGCCGCGGACGGCGGCGTTCAGGGGCGCCCGTCGCCGGGGCCGGGAAGCGGCGGCGGGCCCTTGGCGGCGAGCGCGGCGCGCACCAGGCCGAGGATCGCCTCGTCGGCCATGCCCAGGGCCCGCCCCTCCTCGGCCACCTGGCGCGCGGCCCGGGCCAGCCGGGCGCGGCCCGGGGAGGCACCGCCCGCCACCGCCGCGCCACGGCCCCGGCGCAGCTCGATCAGCCCCTCCTCACGGAGCTTCTGGTAGCCGCGCAGCACGGTGTGCATATTGACGCCCAGCGATCCGGCGAGTTCCCGGGCCGGCGGCAGCCGGTCGCCGGGACCGGCCGTGCCCTCGGCCACGGCGCCGCGCACACAGGCGGCGATCTGGTCCCCGAGCGGCACGGGCGAGGCGGGGTCCACCCGGAACAGCATCAGTCCCGGCCCTCCGCGCCCGGTGGCCGGTCCGGCCCGGCGGCGGGCAGTCCGGGCCGCCCGGCGCCGCCCCGCTCCAGCAGCCCGTTGAGCAGGGCCGCGGCCGTGGCGGCGTCGTCCACGGTGACCACGAACTCCCGGCCGGTCACCAGCCGCAGGGAGAGCGCCTCGCCGGAGCGCAGCACCAGCCCGGTCGCCCCGGCCCGCAACCGGTATCCCCAGCCGCCGAACTCGCGCAGCGCCTCCACCCGGCGCACGCTCGCGCCGCTGATCCGGGCCAGCGGCACGGAGATCCGCGGATGCGGCAGCGGCAGGGGGCGGACCCGCAGGCCGTCACGGTCCACCACGACCCGGACCGTGGTGGCCGCGGCCAGCAGCAGGGCGGTGAGCAGCAGCAGGACGGCGGCCGGCCACAGGCCGGGCCGGGAGAAGGCGGCGACGGAACAGCCGGCCGCGGCCGGCGCCGAGGACAGCGCCGCCCAGCGCAGTGGACGGGAGCCGATCGTGCGGCTCCACACGGCCGCCTCGCCGGGCTCCAGCGGCAGTCCGGCCGGCCGCTCCCCCGCTTGCGCCGTCTCCGTCTCCGCCCGTTCCGCTGCCGTGGGCGGCCCGGCCAGCAGCCAGGCGGCCCCGGCGACGGCCAGCCCCACGGCCGCGCCCACGGCGAGCTGCCAGGGCGGCAGCACGGCATCGGCCCCCCGGGCCAGGTCCCAGTTGACCACGGTGACCGCGGTGAGCAGCCAGCCGAGCAGGCCCGCCGTGCCGCTGCCGCCGGAGATCACCGCCCGGCGGCCCGGGCCCGGCCCGGCGGCCGGCCGGGCGAGCAGGGTGAAGAGGACCCCCAGGGCCAGCAGCAGCCCCACGCTGACCAGCAGCGCGGCCGGGCGGGCAAGATAGCCGTCGGCCTGCCCGCCGGGCCGGAAGTGCGTGGCCATCGGATCGGGCAGCCACCGGTAACCGGCCCCGAAGGTGCCGGCCGTCACCGCCAGGGCCAGCCCGTACGCCCCCGCCACCACCATGGCCCCGCGATCGAGCACCCGCATTGCCCCTGCCTCCCCTACGCTGCATCCCGGACGCGTTCGGCCAGGTGAGCACGATTGTTCGCATAAGACTAGAACAAGTCAAGCGGGCGGTGACGGCACCATGACAGGACCGGTACCGTCCCGCGACTCACTCGGACGGCATCAGTGTGAGTAGGCATCTCATATGTGAGATAGGCTCTGGATCATGACCGACGACTACCTCGCCCGCATCGGCAAACTGATCCGGGACGCGCGCCAGCACCGGGGATGGACCCAGCTCCAGCTGGCCGAGGCACTGAACACCAGCCAGAGCGCCATCAACCGCATCGAACGCGGTAACCAGAACATCAGCCTGGAGATGATCGCCCGCATCGGCGAGGCGCTGGACAGCGAGATCGTCTCCCTGGGCTACTCCGGCCCGATGCATCTGCGAGTCGTCGGCGGCCGCCGGCTGTCCGGCGCCATCGATGTCAAGACCAGCAAGAACGCCTGCGTGGCGCTGCTGTGCGCGTCCCTGCTGAACTCCGGCCGCACGGTGCTGCGCCGGGTGGCGCGGATCGAGGAGGTCTACCGGATCCTGGAGGTCCTCAGCTCCATCGGGGTCCGGACCCGCTGGATCAACGACGGCGCGGACCTGGAGATCGTCCCGTCGGCCGAGCTGACGCTGGACTCCATCGATGTGGACGCCGCCCGCCGGACCCGCTCCATCATCATGTTCCTGGGCCCGGTGCTGCACCGGCTGGACCGCTTCAGGATCCCGTACGCCGGCGGCTGCGATCTGGGCACCCGGACGGTGGAACCGCACCTGACCGCGCTGCGCAGGTTCGGCCTGGACATCACCGCCACCGAGGGCTGGTACCACGCCGAGGTCGACTCCTCGGTGCGCCCGGAACGCGCCATCGTGCTGACCGAGCGCGGCGACACCGTCACCGAGAACGCCCTGATGGCCGCGGCCCGCCACGACGGTGTGACGGTCATCCGCAACGCCTCGTCCAACTACATGGTCCAGGACCTCTGCTTCTTCCTGGAGCAGCTCGGCGTCCAGGTGGAGGGCATCGGCACCACCACACTGACCGTGCACGGCCGCACCGATATCGACCGGGACGTGGACTACTCCCCCTCCGAGGACCCGGTGGAGGCGATGAGCCTGATCGCCGCCGCGGTCGTCACCTCCTCGGAGCTGACCATCCGGCGGGCGCCGGTGGAGTTCCTGGAGATCGAGCTGGCCGTGCTGGAGGGCATGGGCCTGGACTACGACCTGAGCCCGGAGTACACGGCCGACAACGGCCGCACCCGGCTCGCCGACCTCACCGTCCGCCCCTCGAAGCTCGAAGCCCCCATCGACAAGATCCACCCGATGCCCTTCCCGGGCCTCAATATCGACAATGTGCCGTTCTTCGCGGCCATCGCCGCCTCGGCGCACGGCAAGACCCTGATCCACGACTGGGTCTACGACAACCGGGCCATCTACCTCACCGACCTCAACCGCCTCGGCGGCCGGCTCCAGTTGCTGGACCCGCACCGGGTGCTGGTGGAGGGCCCCACCCGGTGGCGCGCCGCCGAGATGATGTGCCCGCCGGCCCTGCGCCCGGCCGTCGTCGTGCTGCTGGCCATGATGGCCGCCGAGGGCACCTCGGTGCTGCGCAACGTCTATGTCATCAACCGCGGCTACGAAGACCTCGCCGCCCGCCTCAACTCCGTCGGCGCCCAGATCGAAACCTTCCGCGACATCTGAGCCCACAACACCGCCGCACCCCCTCCGGCCTGCACACCTACAGGCCGGCAGGGGGTGCGGAGGCATGTGTGGGACCTCTCCGGGACTTCGCGCCGGAAGCCGGGCCACGGCGAGCCCTCTGACGCGCGGTCAAGGCCCGCGGCCACTTCCCCAACGAGCAAGCCGCCCTGAAGTGCGTCTACATGGCCATCATGTCCCTGGATCCCACAGGCACCGGCCGCAAGCGCTGGACCAGCCGTTGGAAGACCGCGCCGAACGCCTTCGACATCACCTTCGACGGCCGCCTCACCGCAGCCCGTCAGTAACCCCCAACCAACCCAGTTACACCACTCGTTTGACCCGGTCGTGGAACGTCGGGGTCGACTCACCTCCGCCCGCGCGGAGAGGTCCCATGCCGCCCGCGCCGAGCCGCCGCACCAGGCGATACGGCCCGACCGCCTCCGGGTCCGCCGCCGCCAGTTCCCCCCACACCATGCCTCCCTGGCAGTCAACTCACGTAGTCCGACAGGCAATTCCGGGTTCCGACGCTCCCCACTCCAGTCCAGTCCGCCTGGCCTGTCAAGGAACGGCCGCCCGCTTTGCGGGCCCGCAGGACGGCTCGGAGTTCACGGCGCCACGGCCCTTTCGGCCCGGCCCTCACCGGCACCGCGGCTGGGGGATCCGCCCGTACCCGGCCCGGGCAACGGCAGCAAACCAGTCAGGGCATAACCTGCGAAGCGGGACATAAGAGAGAATTCGCGGTATAGAAGACTACGGTGCCGTTCGTTGTCCATTCATGGGAAGGCGGTAGGGCCGCCGGGCCCGAGCGTTATGGATCTTGATTTTCTGCAGCCCCTGTACCAGGGCGAGGGCCCGGTCGTATCGGTGCATCTGGACACGTCGCGTTCTGCGCACGATGCCGACAAGCAGATCGAGCTGCGCTGGCGCGCGGCGCGCCGGTCCCTGGCCGGCCAGGGGGCGGATGAGGAGACGCTGGCGGCGCTGGATCAGGTGGTCGGAGGGGTCGCCGAGGTGCCGGGGCCGCAGGGCGAGGCACTGTTCGCATCGGCGGGGAAGCTGCTGGGAGCCTTCACCCTCACGGAGCCGCCCGCGGCCGGCAGTGCGCGGGTCCTGCCGGTACCCGACCCGCTGGGCCTGGTGATCGACCGGGATCATCAGCTTCCGCACGTCGTCGTCGCCGTCGACCGGGAAGGCGGCGACGTCGATGCCTACCCTGCCGCTGCGCTGGAGCCCTCCCTGCAGCGGTCCTTCCACGGCAGCACGCTCCACATCAGCCGGGTGCGGGCGGGCGCCGAGGCACAGGCGTCCTTCCACCGTCGCGCGGTCAATGTATGGGCGGAGAACACCCGGCAGGCGGCGGCCGACGTGCGGGAAGCCGCGGCCGGCGTGGATGCCGCGGTGATCCTGGTCGCCGGGGACCCCAAGGCGGTCGGGCTGCTGCGCGAGCACCTGACGGCCCAGCCGCCGGTCGGTGACGTGGTCTATGTGGACGGGGGCCGTACCGACGCGTCGGCCCGCGCGGGTCTGCGGGCGAGCGTGGACATGGCGATGCGTGATGCCATGACAGCCCGTCACCGTCATGTACTGGACGCCATGGAGGACGAGCTGGCCGGCGGACGGGCCCTCCAGGGAATCCCCGCGGTGAAGGAGGCGCTGGCACAGGGCCGGGTGGACACCCTGCTGCTCGCCGCGGACCGCTCCGGTGACCCGGATCTCTACGCGTCGCGCCGCGATCCACGGGTGCTGGGTACCGATCCGGCGGCCCTGGCAGACGACCCCACGGCGTTCCGCGCACCGGCGGCACCACTGCTGCTGCGCGCGGCGGCTCTGGGCGGCGCCGCCTTCACCGAAATCCTGCCTCCCGCCCGTGCCACGGACGGCGTCGCCGCCCTGCTGCGGTACTGAAGGGACTCACGGCGGACGAGTCCGCCGGCCGCCGCCGGCCGCCGCGCCTACAGGTGCCGGGCGGGCCGGTTTTCGGCGGGGGTGCGGATGGCGAGAACGGCCAGGTCGTCGTGGCCGTCGCTGGGGTGGTGGTCGGCCAGGGTGCGGACCAGGCCGTCCAGGGGCAGGCGGGCGTGGGCGGCGGCGAGGCCGAGCAGAGCGTCCAGGCGGTCGTCGATGGGGTGGCCGGGGTGTTCGACGAGCCCGTCGGTGAACAGCAGGACGATGGCGCCGCCGGGCAGGAACACGCTGTGGTCGGGACGGTGGATGCCGGGGTCGACGCCGAGGGGGATGCCGGGCTCCGCATGCAGGTACCGGGCGCCCCCGTCCGGGGTGAGGACGAGCGGTGGCAGATGGCCGGCGGTGCTCCAGCGCAGGGTGGAGCCCTCGGCGGCGGGTTCGATCCGGGCCAGGCACGCCGTGGTGACGGGCAGGTCGGTGATGGCGTGGACGGTGCGGTCGAGCTGGGTCAGCACGGCGCCGGGCGGGGTCCGGCGGTCGTAGAGCAGGGCGCGCAGCATGTTGCGGGCCTGGGCCATGGCCGCGGCGGCGTGCAGGTCGTGCCCGACGACGTCGCCGATGACGGCCGCGCAGGCCCGGTCGGGCAGGACGGCGGCGTCGTACCAGTCGCCGCCCACGCCGGCCGGTTCGGCGGCGGTGCGGTAGACCGCGGCGCCACAGAACGGGGACAGGTCCGGCAGTGTGGGCAGCAGCAGGCGCTGGAACTGCTCGGCGCTCTCCCGCACATAGCCGAACAAGCGCGCGTTCTCGATGGCCACGCCGGCCGCGCCCGCGAGGGCGCGCACCACCTCCTCGTCGTCCTCGTCGAACGGCCGGCCGTCCCGGCGCTCGGACAGATACAGATCGCCGTAGATCTCTCCGCGGACGGTGACCGCCACGCCCAGGAGCGTGCGCATCGGCGGGTGGCCGGGCGGAAAACCCACCGAGGACGGGTGGGAGGGGATGTCGTCCACCCGCAGCGGCTCGGGGTGGCGGATCAGGTGGCCCAGCACCCCCCGGCCGTGGGGAAAGTCGATTCCCCCCAGCGCGGCGCGCTCCTCGTCGGTGAGGCCGGCGGTGAGGAACTGCTCCAGGTGATCGCCGGAGGGGGCGAGCACTCCGAGTGCGCCGTAGCGGGCGTCGACCAGTTCCATGGCGGTGGTGACGATGCGGTGCAGCACCGCCGGCAGCTCCAGGTCCCCGCCGATCGCCAGCACCGCCGACAGCAGCCCGCGCAGCCGGTCCCTCGCCTGCGCCAGAGCACGCAGCTGCTCGGCGATGCCTTCCAGTTGCTCGTTGAGATTCTGCCGGAGCCCCGGCGGGTCACTCTCCATCGGTGACCGGGCCGGGTCCTTCCCGGGGTTCACAGCGCCGCCTCGTTCATCTCCGCCAACGCTACGCGCGACGCCGTCGCGCGGCCGGGCGCACACGCCCCGCCCGCGGGGCCGATCGCGGTAACCGGTCCCCGGGCCGGCCTCACGGGGAGCCTTTCACCGCCCGATTCGGCGGTGCTCACCAGTGGGTAGGTTGGGGCTGCACCGACCGGGGTGCGGCCACGGGGGCTCCGTCAGGCGGCCGGTCCCCGGTGGCGCCGAGCGGACAGGAGAGGCCCTGCGGATGAAGATCGTTGCGTTGTCCTGCACGCAGAAGCGGCTCCCGTCGCTGACCGACGCACTGCTCGACGCGGCGGTCACCGGCCTGCTCCGGGAGGTCGGTGACGCGGAGATCCAGCGGATCCGGCTGATCGACCACCGCATCGCGATGTGCGAGGGCGAGGACACCTGCCTTGATCCCGAGGTGGGGCGGTGCACCCTCGACGACGACTTCCCGCATGTCGTCGAGCTGGCCGAGGGTGCGCAGGCGATGCTGCTCGCCATGCCGGTGTACGCGGGAAACGTACCCGCGGTGCTGAAGATCTTCCAGGAACGCCTGAAGAGTTTTATGAACGCCGGTCAGCGCCCGCTGGGCAACCTGCTGGTGGGCACGATCGTGCACGCCCGCACGATGCTGACCGAGCCCGCGCTGGCCTCGTTGTTCCCGTGGTACCTGCGCCTGCGGAACAAGAACGTGGCGTCGGCGTGCTTCACCCAGAACGCGCATCAGGACCTGGCCCGCACCGCGGCGCCCGACCTGTGCGCGGCCGTGGGCCGGCAGCTCGGCATGACGCTCGACGCCGTGCGGTCGCCGGGCGGCGACCGCACGGCACTGCCGTTGGTTCAGTCACCGGCCCGGCCGCGGTGCGGCGGCCCGGCCGCGTCCTCTCCTGGAGAGTGAGGAGACTCCGCGCGCCAGACGCACCCGTTCCCCGCCTGTTCGCACGACACCCTGACGTCCGGTTCCAGATAGCGGGCGGCGATGGCGGTGTTGAGTTCCTGGCAGTACGGGCAGGGCGAGGAGAACGTCAGTACGACGCCGGCCCGGGCGGCCCGTTTGCGGTACCGGAGGATCCCGCAGTCGGCGTTGCGCAGGACGGTGCCCGGGGGCCGGCGCTCACTGGTCACCGCCGAGTCGTACAGCAGCAGCTGACGACGCAGCCGGGTCATGAAGTGATCGGTGGCGGACATGCCGGCGGGCCGCTGCGCCCGCAGTAACTCCGCGGTGATGCGGGAGTTCGCCCGGATCCACGCGGCCATGCCTGCTTCGCCGTGCTCGTTCAGGATGAACTCCTCTGCCGCCGCCTGGGCCTCGAAGAACCGCTGGCGCCACAGGTCGGCCTTCTCGTCCGGGCCGAGGGGAGCCGGTTCACCGGTCATGGTCCGCCTCGCTTCCTCCCCCGGCGCCGTCCAGCTCGGCGAAGACCTCCTGGGCGACGCGCAGCCCGTTGTTGGCGACCGGCCAGCCGCCGTAGTAGGCGAGCTGAATGATGACTTCGACGATCTTCTCCCGCTCCATCCCGAGATGCAGGGCCGCGCCGATATGGCCGCGCAGCTCCCAGTCGGTCCGCGCCAGCGTGACCGCGGTCAGCGCGACCAGTTCCCGCTCCTCGACGCTCAGATGCGGGCGGGTCCAGATCTCGCCGAACAAGTGGTCGACGGTGAGCTCCAGGAACTCCGGGTGGGAACCCGGGCGCGGTGGGCGGCCGAAGACCTGCTGGAACATGGCCTTGCCCCGCTCATGCCGGGCAGACGGCTGATGCATCGGTCAACTCCTTCTTGTCGGCGGAAAAGGTGTCAGCGTCCACGACGCCACACCGGCGACGGCCGGCAGCGTGGCGCCGCCGGCGTTCCCTCCGAGGCGGCGGCCACACCCGCCCGCTCGGCGACGAGCCCGGCGCCGACCGGTCCGGCCACGGCGCCGGCGTCGGTGCACATCGAGAAGACGGCGGCACCGCTGCGGGCCCGGTCGGCCATCCGGCCGGCCGACCGGCATGACCAGCAGCGCCCGGACGACGGCGGATACCGTGAACGCCCACCCGGCCCACGTCACGTCATGCCGCCGGGCCACCGCCGCCGTGGGGACCGGCCCGCCGCGCAGCCCGAACACGGCGACGCAGCCCTGCGCCGGCGCCGCGAGGCGGGCCACCGCAGAGCGCCGGTCGCGCGGCAGGACCGGCGGCCGCAGCACGTCGCGGCCGGTGCGGGGCCCCGCGGGGGCCGGCTGCCGCCGTCACTGTCCGGTCACAGGATGATGCTGAGCTTGCCGTGCTCGTACAGCGTTTCGTGGTCGAGCACCACGACCCGTCTGCGGGCCCGGAACGACTCCCCCTCGACGACCAGCTCCCACCGGCATTTTCCGACGTAGGCGTCGGAGCGCCCCTGCCCGAACCGGTGCACGACGACATTCGCCGCCACCTCCAGGTGCGTGCCCCGATCGGCCAGGATCTCCACATTGCCGATCATCCGGTTCGTCCGCGACCGGGGATTCTCGCACCACACCTCGCCGTTGAGGAGTTGTCCGATGCGCTGGCGCAGCCGGGCGGCATCGTCGTCGATGAGCCCGAGGGCATCGGCCGGCTCGCCGCGGACGTCGGTGGCCGGCACCGAGTAGCGGATGTCGTCGGTCAGCATCTCCTCGTACCATTCGAGCAGGCGCCACTCGTCGAGCAGCCGTGCCTCGGTGAACAGGAACTGGCTCACCCGGTGCCACAGCCGCACCCGGGCCGCCTCGTCGGCCGTCGGCTCGGTGGTCATCGTGCTTCCGCCCCCGGTGTCCCGGCCGGTATCCCGGCCGGCGTCCCGGCCGCCCGGTGCGGGACCTCGAAGCGACCGCCGTCGCCCTGCATCAGCCGGTCCCACTGCCGCCAGAACTCGCGGGCGGGAAGCTCGTCCGTGGTCTCCGGGACCTCCTTGTTCATTCCGCGCGACAGATCCGAGTAGCGGACCGTGCGGTTGAGACAGCCCCGCTGGCACGACTCGACGATCTCGATGTCGTCGGGGGTGGCAAAGCCGGCCGGGCCGAGGAAGGTCAGGTAGTGGCTCTTGCGGAGTTCCCGGATGTCCGGGTCCTCGTCCTTGGGGGCCAGGGCGACCGAGGTGATGGCCATCCGGCCGGCGCCGGCCGGGTCGATCTTGCGGATCGTGATCGCGATCGCGTCGATGATCATCAGGTTGGGGAAGATCAGCAGCGCACGGTTGGTGCGGGTGATCCGTTCCGCGCGTTCGGCGCCGAACCGTTCGGCGAACCGTGCGGCCGTCGCCTCGATCCGCGGCCGGAACTCGGCGCCGAACATCGGCGTCCAGTGGGCGAGCGGGCGGGCCGCCGCCGGGGGCAGCTCGTTGGCCGCATGTCCCAGTCCCAGGGCGCGGCCGAAGCCGCCTCGGCGTCGTGGTGGCACCGAGCCCAGCGACTCCATGTAGCCGACATAACGCTTGTGCAGGGCCCGGAAATGGTAGATGTCGACGCTGTTCTCCATCATCAGCTTCCAGTTGGCCCGCGCCCCGTGGAGCTGCGCTCCGCGGATCACCTCCATCCCGGCCTCGGACTGGTCGTCGATGAGATCGAGGTACTCCGTGGCACCCGCCAGATACTCGGTCAGGGTGCGCGGCTGCTGCGGATCGAAGGTGACGAACACGAAACCGCGGTAGCTGTCACTGCGGTGCCGCGCCAGGCCGAAGTCCGCCTTCCGGAAACCCGGCCCGTACCCGTCGGGGATCGGGACCCCGACCAGTTCGCCCTGGTTGGAGAATGTCCAGTCGTGATAGGGGCAGCGGAACGACCGGGCCTGCCCGGCCGGCTGCGAGCAGATCAGGGCGCCGCGGTGCGTGCAGCTGTTGGCGAACACCCGGATCACCCCGTCGGAGCCGCGCGCCATGACCACCGGGCGCCCGCCGACATCGCGTGCCACATAGCAGCCGGGCCCGGGCACCTCCGACTCGTGCCCGACGTACAGCCAGCAGCGATCGAAGATCCTGGTCATCTCCTGGGCGGCCAGATCGTCGTCGGTGTAGGCGCGGCGGTCCACCCGGAAGGTGAGGCGCCCGGGATCGTCGACCACGATCGGATCGCCCGCCGGCCGCTGCAGTCCGGTCGTCACTGCTCCCCCTTTCGCTGTAGCGTCCCGACCGTGCCGATGACCAGCTCGGCCGTGCGTACGGCGGAATCGCCGCACTCCGGCTGCGCGGCGCGCAGCCGGTCCCGGTAGTCCCGGGCGGGATCGAGCAGACCGGCGACGGCGTCGGCGACCGCCTGCTCGGTGACGCCGGCCGGCTCCAGCGCCGTCCCGAAGCCCGCGCCGGCCACGAAATGCGCCTGGACAGGCTGGTCCACGGCCAGCGGGATCACCAGCATCGGCGTCTCCGCCCGGATCGACTCCGCCACGGAGTTGTATCCGCCGTGGGTGATGAACACGTCGGCGCGCCGAAGCACCTCACGTTGCGGCAGATAGGGGGCGGTGAGCACCTCGTCGGGCAGCGCCAGCTCCCCGGCGAGATCTCCCACCGAGGCGATCACCTGCGCGCCGGTCGCCGCCGCCCCGGTGATCACCGTGCGCAGCAGGTCCGGCCGCCGGTAGAAGATGGTGCCGAAGGAGACGTACACCACCGGGCGTCCGGGGTCGGTCCGGTCCAGGTCCGGGAAGGCGACCTCGTCACCGCGGGGCCCCGGCGCGCCCGGCAGCCCGACCAGTTGCACACCGTTGTCGGTGACCGCGTCGTTCCCGAGGAGGGCGGGGATCGCCGGCATCAGATTGAGGATCGGCGAACGCGCGGAATGCGTCCGGGCCGACCACAGCACCCCGTGCCCGGTCAGATAGTCGCCGACCTGCTCGTCGTACGGCCAGCGGCCCCGGCGGTGCTCCCTCGGGCATACACCGCCCAGATTGGCCCAGATCATCCCGTAGGGCACCCCGGACGCCTGTGCGCCGGCCATGGCAGACGCGGTGACCGGCAGCGAATCGACGAGCGCGAAATCCGCCGCCGTCGCGCGGAGCGCCTCGGCCGTCCGGTCCGCCACCGGCGAGGACCGGAGCATCGGGCCGATCTTCGCCGGGTCGCCGCTCCACGGTGCCATCTCGACCTGCCCGATCGTATGGACCTCGGCCCTGCCCAGGGCCCGGCGGCGCCGCTCGTCGAGCGCGCCGCCGTCCGCGGACAGCAGCAGCAGCGCCACCTCGCTGCCGGCGGCCCGGAGCGCGTTGACCACCGGAACATACGGGTTCAGGTGCCCATGCTGAGTCGTGGTGACAAGCGCGACGCGCATCGGTTCTCCGGTCCCCCTGCCTTCGGAAACGAGTCGGAACCCCGCCCCGGACGGGCGGGAATGCCCGGCAGGCGAAAGGGACCGTCGATGTCCGGGTAGTGCTACGAGGCTCAGCGCATTTCCCCGCCGTGGCGGCGGGGAAACCTCGATCGACGCTGGGCAAAGCAGCCTGGAACAACCGGATTCACCATCTGTCCCGGGCCGCTCCGCAAAGCCTGCCGGGATGTGCAATCGATGTCAACGCCCCGCAACTGTCGGCCATTACCGCTGCGCCGGACACAGACTTCGGCCGGCCCCGACAAAGTTGTCATGTGACCATTTCGGGCGAGCTGAGCAGTTGGAGCGGCCGGTCTGGATTTCGCGGTTATGGCGCAGAGCTACAGCGATGGTGGAAAATGCCGGCCGGCCCGAGCGGACCGGCCGCCGTATTGCGCCGAATGGCCGTGCGCGGGGGCGAATTACCTGCCTCCACCCTTTCGGTATATGTCCGGGAGGGTTCGCCGGACCGGCAGGTCCCCGGCGCCCCGGGAGCGCTCGGGCACCGGCCAGGTCGCACGACTCCCACAGTCCGACGGCGGTGCGCTTGGCGGCCAGCGGATCCGCCCCCGCGTTCTCCGCGCAGACATACCGGTCGCTGGCGCGGGAGCGGAGACTGACCACCGAGCCGGACGGCGGCGGCAGAGTGAAGGACGACTCCCAGGCGGTGGTGGTGCCGGAGGTGGCGTCGGAGGCCGGGCGGTCACGGGCGGCGGTGTCGCCGTACAGGCTCCAGCGCAGCCAGTCCACCGTGGACGAACAGGACATTCGCCGCCACCTGGCTCGCCGGATCGCCCATGTCCAGGGTCGCGAACGGGACGGCGGCGGTGATCCGGTCGTCCGGCCAGGCGGTGAGCAGCCCGTGGGTGGTCATGCCCCCGAGGGAATGCCCGGCGACACCGACGCCGGCCGAGGTGTCGAGACGGCCGGCGAAGGGGTCGCCCGGCGTCGTGTTGAGGGCGAGGGTGCGGGTGAGGCCTTCGGAGACGTCCATGGACTGGTTGCCGTTGTGGACGTCCTGGATGTTGCGCTGGGTGCCGCTGGAGGTGGTGGGAAAGACGCGGGCGGGGACCACCCGACCACTGCACGATGTCCGCGCCGTCATGGGTGGCCAGGTTGTACACGTCCGTCGCCTTGCCGCTGTTGCGGTTCACCAGCACGTACCAGGCGCCGGTGTCGATGCCGTCGGTTCACCGTCGTTCAGGACGTCGAGCACCGCGTCGTAGGCACATGCCCCGGCTGAGGGCGTGGTCCCGGTTGCGAGTCCGCCATGGTCATGACATTTCCGGCGATCAGCGCCACGGCCATGCAGCGCCACCAGCAGGCAAAGCCGCCTGACCGGGGCAGACCATCCGCCCGCCCGTAGCTCCCGATCCCAATGAACTCGGTGCCGGCAAGCGCGGCCCGTCGCTCGTCGACGCCCTCGCCGGCCACTGCGGAACCCAGCCCCGCCCACCCGACGACAGGGCTCCCCTGGCGGCCCATCGGCCCGGGGACCGACACATGAACCCACGGAGCCCGGCCCATCGCGGCGCCTCCCGTCGCGCGGTGTGCGAGCCGCCAGGGCTTGAGTGACGACCTTGTTCGCCGGTTCTCCGGTGGCCGCTGTCCCGGTTGATCCTCCTGCGCCGGCCGGTAGCCTGGTGGGCACAACGGGTTGCCATGAGGGGGCGATGGGTGCACCGGGCCGACGCGGAGAAGCATTACGAGGCGCTCGCCGAGAGCTACGACGAGCTGTGGGTCTACTCCGAGGACTACGTCCCGTGGATGTCCGGCCGGATCGCCTCCGCGCTCGGCCTCACGGCCGGTGACCGGATCGGCGACATCGGCTGCGGAACGGGCCTGTTCGCCCGCGAGGTGGCCAGGGCCGTCCGCCCGGATGCGGGCATCCTGTGTGTCGACCCGTCCGCGGCGATGCTCGACCGGATCGACACCTCCGTGCCGGGGCTGCGCACCCTCCGTGCCTCGGCGGAGGAGCTCGTACGGGGTGACGTGGCGCTTCCGCCCTCCCACCGGCCGCTCGACGCCGTCTGGCTGAAGGAGGCCGTGCACCACTTCGAGGACCCGGCGGCCACCCTCACCGGCCTCACCGGCCTGCTCGCCCCGCAGGGGCGGCTGCTGGTGGTCATGCTGCCGGCCACGATCGCCTATCCACTCTTCCCGGCCGCGCTGCGGCGCTACGAAGAGCTTCAGCCGGACCCCGCCCGCCTCGCCGAGGCTCTGTCCTCCGCCGGGCTGGCGGTGGAACTCAGCCATGTCGAGCACGAATTGCGCATCGAGCGGGAGCGCTACTTCGCCATGGTCCGGTCCCGTTACATGTCGGTGCTCTCCACCTTCGGCGATGCCGAGCTGGAGGGCGGGCTGGACTGGATGCGCACCGCGCACCCGGAGGAGGTGCTGGTGTTCCCGGACCGCTTCGCGTTCATCCTGGCCCGGCGGAACGGGGACGCCGGGTGAGCGCGGTCGATTCCCGTCTTCAGCGGCTGCGTGCGGAGCTTGACGACCATGCCCGGCTCGCCGTCCGCCTCGGTCTGGACCTGGAGCGGCCGTTACGGGCCCTGGACGACGGCTATCCCGAGACCACCGTCGCCCTCATCGGCACGCTCTGCGAGCGTCTGCTCAAACAGCTCTGGCGGCACCACGCCATCGAGGGCGATCCGTCCGCCCGGGCCCTGAACGACCTCATCAAACGCTGCCGTCCGCATATCCGTTCGGTGGCGGTGCTGGAGGCACTGGAGGACATCCGGCGGCTGCGCAACCGGGCCGGGCACGACGGCGGGGCGCCCATCGCCACGGAGGACGGCCTGACCGCCATCCGGCGCCTCGTCGATGTCCTGGCCTGGTTCACCAGCACCGGCAGCGCCGCTCTGCTGGGCGACGAGCCGACGCTGGTGCGGGAGGTCGCGGAGCGGGCCGAGTTCCTGGCGGGTCTGTACCTGACCCTCGGTTATCGCAGCGCCAAGCGGTTCGTGCTCACCTCCGACACCGTCTACCAGCTCTTCTGCCGGGAATCCGGGGCCCGGCTGGAGTATGTGGAGCTGCTGCTGTCCCGGGACGCCGAGGACCTGCACCATGTGCTGACCACCACGGGCGGCGAGCTGCTGCGCACCCGCCTGCCCAAGCTCACCCGGTTCGTCGTCCTGGACCAGGCGCACGACGCCGTGCGGGAGCTGCTGGGCGACGGGTTCCGCATCATCCGCTACGACGGCTTCGTCTCCACGCTTCTCGACTTCGACGCCCATCTGCCGCCCCTCCCGCCCGTGGAGCGGCCGGAGCCCATCACGGCGGCGGTGCTCGCCGCCGACCCGCGCACCGGTCAGCCGCAGATCGCGGAGGAGGCGGACGCCGCCGCGCTGCTCGCCCGGCTCGCCGGCGGCCGGGCGAATGTCCTCGTCGTCGGCAGACCCGGCAGCGGCAAGAGCACGCTGCTGCGCCGCCTGGTGGCCACGGAGGAGACCCGCCGCTTCCGCTTCTGCTTCGATCTCAGTCTCAAGCCGCCGGATGAGTCTTTCGCCGAATACGTCTCCCGGCTGCTGGCCCCCTGCATGCCGGCCGACCGGGCCCGCGCCTACGACCTGTTCCTGTATCTGATCCGCTCCGGCAAGGCCCTGTGCGTGCTGGATGCGGTGGACGAGGGCGTGGCGGAGCCCAGCGCCGCCGGCTTCGTCCAGCTCTTCGCCGAGCTCGCCGCGGTGCTCTCCGCCGAGTCCGCCGTGGTGATGAGCTCCCGGGTGTCGTTCCTCGCCGACTCCCCGCAGATCCGCCAGCTCCTGGACCATGGAGCCGCCCGCTCCGAACAGCTGGTGGAGCAGCTGTATGTGCACGGGGTGGACCCGGAGCGGCTGCCGCACTGCCACGTGGTGCGGCTCACCGGCCCCGGTGCCACCCCGCTGGAACGCCGTCTCGGCGGCCTGCTGCACACCGGGCCGGGCGGGCAGCCGCTCGGGGCACTGCTCGGCGCCCGGATATCCCAGGTGCTGGCGGAGCGGAACCGGCCGGAGCTGGAGGCCGCGCTGCCCGGCACCCTCGGCCGGGCCTTCCTGGAGGGCCGGACGGTGTTCTCGCTGCTGGACCTGGTCCGGATGCTGGGACCGCAGGCGTTCACCGGCGGCCGGCCGGAGCTGGAGACCTGCGCGCTGGCCCCCGTGCTGCGCCCGGACGGGCCCGATCGCGTCGCCTTCGCCCACACCGCCTTCCAGGAGCTGCTGGCGGCACGTTTCCTGGCGACGGCGGCCGGACGGGAGATCGCGGCGGCGCTGCCGGGCGGAGCGTTCCTCACCGAGCAGGTCCGGGCCTTCCTCGCCGGGCTGCCGCAGGCGCGGGAGGAATCGGACGACTGCGTGCTGCCGGCCGGGTGTATCTGGTAGGGCCGGCCGAGCGGCTGCTGCTGCGCCGGGTGGAGCGCCCGGTCCGCTTCGACCGGTATCCGGTGACCGTTGCCCGCTACCGGCGTTTCCTGGAGGCGCTGCGGGAAGACGGCACCTCGGAGTGGAACCACCCGCAGCAGCCGGACCACGTCGAGCACACCCCGTGGACGGCCAGGCTCAAGGACCCCGCGTACTTCACCGACCCGCGCTTCGACAACCATCCGGCCGTCTGCGTCAACTGGTGGAGCGCGTATGCGTTCGCGGCGTTCGAGGGCAAACGGCTGCCGACCTCACTGGAGTGGGAGGCCGCCGCACGCGGCGCCGACGGCCGCCTGTTCCCCTGGGGCGACGACCCGGACGCCGCCCCCCTGAACTGCGCCGACACCTGGGTCGGGCGGCCGGTGGTCACCCACCAGGCATGGCGGGAGGGGTTTGCTCAGGACGCCATCCGCCGGGCCTGGACCACCCCGGTCGACGACCGGCCCGCCAACCGCTCCCCCTTCGGCATCGTGGACATGGCGGGACAGGTGTGGGAGTGGACCTCCACCGTGCTGAAGGACCCGGGAGAGGCCGTGATCTGCGGCGGCAGCTACGACAATCCGCTGCGGGCGGTGCGGACCGGCAGCAAGGGCGTCTTCCGGAAGCGCGGCGGCAGCAACGCCGTGGGCTTCCGCTGCGTCACGGAGCTTCCGGCGGAGGAGACGTCATGACCGAGGCGCGGTACGGAAGGGTCGTGGACCGCAGGCCAAGCGGCGGCGGGCACGACGGCAAGCTGGGGCTGTATGTCGTGGAGGACGAGGACGACGGGCACCACTACACCTTTGACTACACCGACATCGTCTCGGACGGTTTCCGCACGATCCGGACCGGCGAACGAGTGCGGTTCCACCTGCCCCACCCCGGCGCGTGGCGGGCCGGTTTCGTGATCCGGCTGGACCAGCCGGATCCGGAGGACTTCTACGCATGAGTCCGGAGCTCGCGGCTGCCGAGGGCGTACGGCAGTTGATCACTGTGGTGCTGCCCGTGGCCCTGCGCGCCACTCCCCCGTGGGACGAAGGCCGCTGCCCTTCTCCCTCGGCGGGCGGGGGACGGATCTCGCGCTGCGGCAGACGTACTTCACGCCCGCCGCCGGACGGGCGCTGTACGGGACGCCGGAGCGGCCCTGCCGCTGGCACCGCATCACGGACCTCGGCCACGGCCCGGTCACTCTCGACGGCATCGAGCTGCTGAGCACGGCAACCGTGCGCCAGCCGGCATCCGCCCTCGCCATACTGCATCTCACCGTGCGCGGCCCGCGCCTGCTGGACACGCTGCGCGCCCTCGGCGGCCGCTACGGCGCGCCGCCCAGCCCGCTGCACGGTCCGCTGGCACCCGAACGCCTGCTGCGAGACATCGCCGGAACCCGCCCGCAGGCCCGGCCGTTCGCGCTTGCCCGCCCGTACACGCTCGCTTTTCTCACTCCGCGGACCGAACACACACCCGCGCTGCGCGATCCGGCGGACGGCCCGTTGCCCGAGGCAGCCGACATGTGGTTGTGGCAGCTCGCCTCCCGGTCCAACAGCTCCGACTACCCGCTGCCGCCTGAGGAACTGCCCCGTATCCGGGAGCGGGCACTGCGCATCTCCGCCGACTGGAGCGCCCTCATCCTGCGGCACGGCGCAGCCTTCCTCGGCCACCGCGCCGACGGGGAGAAGACGACTTCTTCGGCTTCGCGGCGCAGCACATGAGGACCGTCTATCTGGACGCCCTGCTGCTGGGCAGCATCCAGCGGGACCACATCGACGAGATCGCGGACAGCCTGTCCGATGTCTTCGACGGGCCGGGGCTGGCCCGGCGGGTCGCCGCCCTGGAAGGGCAACTGGCCCGCTTCCGCAGTGTCTACTGGCAGCAGCACCTGACCGCCCACGGCCCGGCGAACGACCTGCTGGTGGCCTTTCAGGAGCAGTACCGGCTGCCGGAGCGGTTCGCGGACGTCACGGCCCAGGCCGCCGACTTCGGGCAATGGGTCCAGACCCGCCAGAACCAGCAGATCAGCGGAGCACTGGGCATCCTCACCATCCTCGGCCTGCCGCTGGGGACCGCGCTGGGCGTCGTGCAGGCCCTCGGCACGGACTCCCCCTGGCACCTCGCCGCCGGCCTCGGCGCCGCCTTCGCCGCCACGGCGGCGGCCCTGGCCACCCCGTACGGACGCCTGGTCCTGGCCTCCCTGCGCGAGAGCCCTGCCCCGCCCCCGCCGCCCGGTCCTCCCACTCCCTGACCGGCACCCGGACGAAGACGGCGGTGAAGCCCTGGCGGAGATCGGCGTCTGCGGTGCGTCCCAGGTCCCGGGCGCCATCCGAAGCGGGCTGCGGGTCTCAAGGCCCTTGCCACTGACATCGGCCCCGCGAGCCGAACGGACCGGGACCAGCAGTCGTAGCGATGGGTGCAGGGGGTGTCCGGGCAGGTGCGGCAGACGATGAAGTACCTGCCTCCGAGGTCGCCCATGTCCATGCCATGCCCAACGTGTCAAGGGCGGCAGGGTCTGCCTTGGCCAGCCAGGACGGCACGTCGGCCCCGTACTCGCGGGGATCCCGGTCCTCCTGAGGAAGCCAGCGCCCCATGCCCGGTTCCGTGGCGGTGATGCTGAGCAGGTGCTCCATGCGGGTGCCGCGGCCCTCGCAATCCGGCCAGTCAGGCCGCTGGGGCCACCCCGGGTAGCCGCCGACCTTGCTCTGCTGCGTGGCACGCGTCCCGGGAAGCGATTCTCCACGGGATGCATCCCCGTCCAGCAACGGACGGAGAGCGCCCTTGGTGTGCTCGCCTGGGGCGGGTCGGGGCCGCCTCAGGGGCTGGACCGGTGTCGTGGTTGTGGTGCGCCATCCGGACCACGTCCGGCGCTCCGTGCGGGTGAGACGGGCGTGGTGACGCACAGTGGGAGATGCCACGAAACCCCCACCCAACGGGAGCAATCGCCCATGACGTTCAACCCTCTGCAGCAGCGGGGCATCCCCCTGGACCGCCAGGTGCGGAACTGGCGGGAGCTGGCCGTCACCCCCATCGACCCCGACCACATCGATCCCTACACCCGCTGCCGGATCATCACCATGAACGGCATCGAGGTCGAGGCGGTCATGTTCAGCCACCACATGGCCCGGCACTGCCCCGACGCGGAGGTCAAGCGGCAGCTCGCCGAGGTCCGCTACACCGAGGCGCAGCAGCAGAAGGCGGTCAACTGGCTGCTGCCCGGGGTGTCCTCGGTGCTGGAGACCACCATCGCCTATGAACAGGTGGCGGTGGACCTGACCGCCTGGGTCGCCCGGATGGAGCCCGACCCTTATCTCAAGCAGGCCTACCAGTTCGGGGTGCTGGAGGACTTCGACCATCTGTACCGGTACGCCAACCTCTACGAGATGATCGAGCACCGCAAGGCGGAGGCCATCGTCGATCAGCTCACCGAGGTCATGCCCGGCCGCCCCACCAAGGCGCACCACCGCCACCCGGCGGACAATGTGCGCGATCCGTACGACCGCAGCCGCACCGACCCGCTGTCCAAGCTGCACGCGCTGACCATCATGTCGGCCGAGCAGCAGACCATGAACTTCTACATGAATGTCGGCCCCACCTACATGGAGCCGATCGCCCGGGAGCTGTACCAGGAGATCGGGCTGATCGAGGAGGAGCACGTCACCCACTACGAGTCCCTGGTGGACCCAGGCGAGACCTGGTGGGAGCAGTTGGTCAACCACGAGTACAACGAGTGCTACCTCTACCACTCCTTCATGGAGCAGGAGAGCGACCCCAAGGTGAAGGCCATCTGGGAGCTGCACCTGAACATGGAGCTGGAGCACCTGCGGATCGCCTGCGACCTGATGCGCCGCCACGACGGGCGGGAGCCGGAGGAGATCCTGGCCCCCGAACTGCCCAATGTGCTCACCTTCGAGCCCAACAAGGAGTACATCCGCACGCTGATCGCCGAACAGCTCGACCTGACCACCCTGGGCGCCGGATATGTGCGCGAGGCGCACGAGCGGTTCGAGGCCATGCAGCAGCGGCTCAACAGCGACGGCGGCCCGCCCAGCGAGCGCGTGATCGCCCAGCACCAGGAGCTGTTCAACCGCGAGTACCGCATCGAGAGCGAGGGCGCGCACCCCGTGCCCGAGCTGCGCGAGCAGTACTGATCCATCACCGACCGCCACCGATCCGCCACGGCACAACGGCCCAGGAGAACCAGATGACCCAGACCGAGCCCGGTCAGAACCCGGTGCGCGACAGCGGCCGGACCAGCGCCGGCGCGCAGGAGGACGTGGTCGCGCTGCTGATGCGCCAGCACGGCGACATCCGCAATCTCTTCGACGAGGTGGAGCAGGCCGAGGGCGACGCCCGCCGGGAGGCGTTCGGCCGCCTGGTACGGCTGCTGGCCGTCCATGAGACCGCCGAGGAGGAGATCGTCCATCCCTATGCCCGCCGCGCCACCGCGGGCGGCGAGGGGGTGGTCGCCGACCGCCTGGAGGAGGAACGCCAGGCCAAGGAGATGCTCGCCCGCCTGGACGGCATGGACACCGACGATCCCGCCTTCCTGCCGCAGCTGCTGGAGCTGCGCACCGCCGTGATGGAGCACGCCCGCGCCGAGGAACGTTACGAGTTCACCCATCTGCGCCGCGCCGCCGAGCCGGGGAAGCTCGCCGCCCTGGCCAAGGCGGTCCGCGCCGCCGAGACCACCGCGCCCACCCACCCCCACCCCGGCGTCGAGTCCGCGGCCGCCAATCTGGCCGCCGGACCCCTCGCCGCCGTCATGGACCGCGCCCGCGACGCCGCCCGCCGCGCCATGAAAAGCGGGTCCTGACGCTCCCGGGCGGGGTGCGGCTCCCCGCCCCGCCCGGGACGGTGCGGGACCGCCGCCCCCGCCGCGGGGGCCGCGTACCGGCACGTACCCGGCCCGGACCGCGGGCGGCGGTCCCGCACACTGCCTTGCGGAACATGCACAATCCGGGCACAGCGACCGGATGAGAGAGGAGGCGGCCCGCGGGTACCCGGGCGGCCGTCGACGGAACAGGGACCGTGCATGACAGACACGCCGCCCGCGCACCGGCATCACCGCCCCTCCGGCTCGGCGTTCCGCCGCGCCGCCGACTACATCGCCGCCGCGCTGATCTACCTCCGGGAGAACGTGCTGCTGCGCGAGCCGCTGCGGCCCGGCCATCTCAAGCCCCGGCTGCTCGGCCACTGGGGCTCCTGCCCCGGCATCACCATGGTCTACGAGGCGCTGAACGTGCTGGTCACCGAGCGCGGCCCGGAGGTGCTGCTGGTCACCGGCACCGGGCACGGCGCGGCGGCCAACCACGCCTGCCTCTGGCTGGAGGGCACGCACCAGGAGTACGACCCGGCACTGACCCGCGACGAGAGCGGGCTGACGGAGCTGGCCCGGCGGTTCTGCGCGCCGGACGGCTTCCCCAGCCACCTCTCCCCCGCCCTGCCGGGCACCCTCCACGAGGGCGGCGAGCTGGGCTATGCGCTGGCCACCGCCTTCGGCGCGGCGCTGGACGCACCCGCCCGCCTGGTGGCCTGCATCGTCGGCGACGGCGAGGCCGAGACCGGGCCGACCGCCGCCGCCTGGCACTCCGCCAAGTTCCTGGACCCGGTCACCTGCGGCGCGGTGCTGCCCGTGCTGCACCTCAACGGTCACAAGATCTCCTCGCCGACCGTGTTCGCGGCCATGTCCGAGGAGGAGCTGACCGCGCTGTTCCGCGGCTACGGCTGGGACCCGCGGATCGTGGACGTCCGCGACCGGCCGGCGGGCAGCGATCCGGTGGCCGACGCGGTCCGGGCGGCGCACGACACCATCCGGGCGATCCAGGACACGGCCCGCGGGGACGGCGGCGGCCGGCAGCGGCGGCGGCAGCAGCCGGAGCGGCCCCGCTGGCCGATGATCGTGCTGCGCAGTCTCAAGGGGCAGGGCGCGCCCGCCCGGGCCGGCGGCCGGCCGCTGGAGGGCACCTTCCACGCCCACCAGATCCCGCTGGAGGACGCCCGGGAGGACCCCGGCCGGCTCGCCGAGCTGGAGGGCTGGCTGCGCTCCTACCGGCCGTGGGAACTCTTCGACGCGGACGGCCGCCCGGCCGCCGAGGTGCTGGCCCGCTGTCCGTCCGGCCCCCGGCGCCTCGGCGCGCAGCCGGCCGGCAACGGCGGCCTGCTGCGCCGGCCGCTCGCGCTGCCGCCGCTGCACCCGCACGCGGTGCGGCTCCCCGACGGCCCCGGCAGCGCCACCGCCTCCCCGAACCGGGCCCTGGCCGGCTGGCTCACCGAGGTGATGCGCCGCAGCGAGGAGCGCCGGGACTTCCGCATCGTCTCCCCCGACGAGCTGGCCTCCAACCGGCTGGACGGGGTGCTGGCCGCCACCGGGCGGGCCTTCACCGGGCCGCCCGGGGAGTACGCCGAGGACGTCTCCCCGGACGGCCGGGTGATGGAGATCCTCTCCGAGCACACCTGCCAGGGCTGGCTCCAGGGCTATCTGCTGACCGGACGGCACGGGCTGTTCCCCACCTACGAGGCGTTCGCCGCGATCGTGGACAGCATGCTCAACCAGTACGCCAAGTGGCAGAAGATGAGCCGCGAGGTGCCGTGGCGGGCCCCGGTCAGCAGCCTCACCTACCTGCTGACCAGCGAGGGCTGGCGGCAGGAGCACAACGGGTACAGCCACCAGGGGCCGGGCTTCATCGACAATCTGCTCACCAAGAACAGCGCGGTCACCGGCGTCTATCTGCCGCCGGACGCCAACACCCTGCTGGTGGTGATGGAACGGCTGCTGGCCGAGACCGGCCGGGTGAACGCGGTGGTGGCCGGCAAGCAGCCCGCCGCCCAGTGGCTGGACCTGGACGAGGCCCGCCGGCACTGCACGGCCGGCGCCTCGGTGTGGGAGTGGGCCGGCACGCCCGGCGGCGGGGAGCCGGAACTGGTGCTCGCCTGCGCCGGCGGCATCCCCACCGTGGAGACCCTGGCGGCGGCCGGCATGCTGCGCCACGACCTGCCCCGGGCCCGGATCCGGGTGGTCAACATCGTCGACCTGTGCGCGCTCGCCCCGCCGCGCCGCCACCCGCACGGCATGTCCGAGGAACGCTTCACCGCCCTGTTCGGCGAGGACCTCCCGGTCGTCCTGGACTTCCACGGCTATCCGGCGGCCGTCCACGAACTGCTGCACGGCCGCCCCCGGCCGGGCCGCTTCCATGTCCGCGGCTATGTGGAGGAAGGCACCACGACCACCCCGTACGACCTGCTGATCCGCAACGGGACCTCGCGGCACGACCTGGCCGTCGCCGCGCTGCGCCACCTGCCCGGCCGGCCATCGGCCGGCCCCGGCGGCCCGGCCGATCCGGCAGTTCTGGCCGATCTGGCCGATCTGGCCGATCTGGCCGATCTGGCCGGCCGCTACGCCGGGCGCCGGGACGAGATCCGCGCCGGGATCCGCCGCACCGGAACCGATCCCCCGGAAATCACCGACTGGACGTGGCAGCCCTGAGTTCCGGACGCCCCCACAAGGGCACGGTGCGGATTGGCGATTGCTCATCGCCGTCCGGACGCGGCCGGGGCGGCCCGGCGACACCGCGGTTCGCCGGCGTGAACACCGTCGGTTCGTGGCCGCCGCCGGCGTGAGGCCCATCGTCCGGTGACCCGGCGCGGTGGGCCGGCCGGTCGCGGGGAGCGCTCCGCCCCGGGCGGGGAAAAGCAATGGTCGTCGGGTGGCGCGGCGGGCAATACTCGGGCGGGTGTTGGTGACCATTGCGACCACGGGCGATGCCGGGCGGCCGGCCACGGATCTCGGCCATCTGCTGCACAAGCACCCCGAGCGGCATCAGAGCTTCTCGGTGACGGCCGGGACGGCGCACGTCTTCTATCCGGAGGCGGACGAGCGGCGCTGCACCGCCGCGCTGCTGCTGGAGATCGATTCGGTGGGGCTGGTGCGTGCCGCCGGCCGGGGCGGGCGCCGGGGTGCCCGGCCGGCCCCCGGCCACCAGGCGGGGGCGCTGGCGCAGTACGTCAACGACCGCCCCTATGCCGCCTCCTCGCTGCTGGCGGTGGCGCTGGGCCAGGTGTTCCGCACCGCGCTGCGCGGCGAGTGCCGGGCCCGCCCGGAGCTGGCCGGGCGGCCGCTGCCGCTGCGCATCACCGTGCCCGCGCTGCCCGCTTACGGCGGCCCCGAGCTGGTGCGCCGGATGTTCGAACCGCTCGGCTGGCGGGTGACGGCCGATCCGGTGCCGCTGGACGAACACTTCCCTCAGTGGGGCGAGTCCCGCTATGTGCGGCTGGCGCTGGAGGGCGACGGTGTCCCGCTGGCCGAGGCGCTGCGCCAGATCTATGTGCTGCTGCCGGTGCTGGACGGTGCCAAGCACTACTGGGTGACGCCGGAAGAGGTGGACAAGCTGCTGCGGGCCGGCGAGGGCTGGCTGCCGTACCACCCCGAGCACCGGCTGATCACCGGGCGCTATCTGCATCGGCGGGCGGCGCTCACCCGGGAGGCGATGCAGCGCCTGGAGCTGGCCCGGCTGGCCGAGGCGGACGACGCCGAGCCGGAGGAGCTGGACAACGCCGTCCCGGAGGAGACGGAGGAGACGCCCGGGACGGCCGGGACGGCCGGGACGGCCGGGACGGCCGGGACGGCCGGGACGGCCGGGACGGCCGGGACGGCCGGGACGGCCGGGACGGCCGGGACGGCCGGGACGGCCGGGACGGCGGAGGAGGAGCGGCAGGTGCCGCTCGCGCAGCGGCGGCGGGAGGCGATCCTGGCCGCGCTGGCCGAGCTCGGCGCCGAGCGGGTGCTGGATCTGGGCTGCGGCGCCGGGCATCTGATCCAGCTTCTGCTGCAAGACGGCCGGTTCCGTGAGGTGGCCGGGGTCGATGTATCGGTACGGGCCCTCCAGTTCGCCGCCCGCCGGCTGCGGCTGGAGAGGTTGCCGGAGCGGCAGCGGGAGCGGGTGCGGCTCTTCCAGTCCGCGCTGACCTACACCGACAGCCGGCTGAAGGGCTATGACGCGGCGGTGCTCTGCGAGGTCGTCGAGCATGTCGACCCGCCGCGGCTGCCCGCCCTGGAGTACGCGGTGTTCGGCCATGCCCGGCCCGGGGCCGTGCTGGTGACCACCCCGAACGCCGAGTACAACGTGCGCTGGGAGACGCTGCCCGCCGGAGCGTTCCGTCACCCGGACCACCGGTTCGAGTGGGACCGGGCCCGGTTCCGGGAGTGGGCGGATGCGACGGCCCGCCGGTACGGCTACCGGGTCTCCGTCCGGCCGGTCGGCCCGGACGACCCGGAGGTGGGCGCACCCACCCAGCTCGCCCTGTTCCGCACCGGCACGGAGCAGGACCAGAACCGGGACCGGGACGACAAGCGGGAGGCGGGGGCATGACGGAGCTGGCGATACCCGATCTGTCCTTGGTGGTGCTGATCGGCACCACCGGATCGGGCAAGTCCACCTTTGCCCGGCGGCACTTCCGGCCCACCCAGGTGGTGTCCTCGGACGTCTGCCGCGGTCTGGTGGCCGACGACGAGAACGACCAGAGCGCCACCCCGGAGGCGTTCGACCTGCTGCACTACATCACCGGGAAGCGGCTGGCCGGCGGCCGGCTGACCGTGGTGGACGCCACCAATGTGCAGCGCGAGGCCCGCGCCCGGCTCGTGGCGCTGGCCAGGGAGCACGATGTGCTGCCGGTGGCGGTGGTGCTGGATGTGCCCGAGCCGGTCTGCCGGGAGCGCAACGCCGCCCGTCCGGACCGGGCCGGCCTGCCCCCGCACGTGCTGCCGCGCCAGCGCCGCGAGCTGCGCCGCTCGCTCGGCGCTTTGCAGCGGGAGGGCTTCCGGCACGTCCATGTGCTGCGCGGCGAGGCGGAGGTGGCCGCCGCCCGGGTCGCGCTGCGCCCGCGCTTCAACGATCTGCGCCACCTCACCGGGCCGTTCGACATCATCGGCGATGTGCACGGCTGCCGCTCGGAGCTGGAGACCCTGCTGGGCGGGAAGCTGGGTTATGTCATCGAGCGGGACGGCCGGGGCCGCCCGGTCGGTGCCCGGCACCCGGAGGGCCGTACCGCGGTCTTCGTCGGGGATCTGGTGGACCGCGGCCCGGACTCCCCGGGCGTGCTGCGGCTGGTGATGGGCATGGTGGAGCAGGGCACGGCGCTGTGCGTGCCGGGCAATCACGAGCAGAAGCTGGGCCGCTGGCTGGCCGGCCGCAAGGTCCGGGTGGCACACGGCCTGGCCGAGACCATCGAGCAGCTGGAGCGCGTCGAGGAGGAGGAGGAGGAGAAGAAGAAGAACGAGGAGAAGGAGCGGCAGGAGCGGCAGCCGGAGGGCGGCGGCTTCCGGGCGCGGGTGCGGGCCTTTCTCGACGGTCTGGTCAGCCACTATGTGCTGGACGGCGGCCGGCTGGTGGTCGCGCACGCGGGCCTGCCGGAGAAGTACCACGGCCGCACCTCCGGCCGGGTGCGGGCGCACGCGCTCTTCGGCGAGACCACCGGCGAGACCGACGAGTTCGGCCTGCCGGTGCGCTACCCCTGGGCGGAGGACTACCGCGGCCGGGCGGCGGTGGTCTACGGCCACACCCCGGTGCCCCGCGCCTCCTGGCTCAACAACACCATCTGTCTGGACACCGGCGCGGTCTTCGGCGGCCGGCTGACCGCCCTGCGCTGGCCGGAACGGGAGTTGGCGGACACCCCCGCCGAGCGGGTGTGGTACGAGCCGGTGCGCCCCCTGGCCGCCGAGGCCCCCGGCGGCGGTACCGGCCGCCCGCTGGATGTGGCCGATGTGCAGGGCCGGCGCGTGGTCACCACCCGGCACGCCGGACGGCTGTCCGTCCGTGAGGAGAACGCCGCGGCGGCGCTGGAGGTGATGAGCCGGTTCGCCGTCGATCCCCGGCTGCTGCTCTATCTGCCGCCCACCATGGCGCCCTGCGCCACCTCGGCGGCGGAGGGATATCTGGAGCACCCGGCGGAGGCGTTCGCCGCCTACCGGGCGGCCGGGGTCCGCGAGGTGATCTGCGAGGAGAAGCACATGGGCTCGCGGGCGGTGGTGCTGGTGGCCCGCGATCCGCGGGTGATCGGCGAGCGGTTCGGGGTGGCGCCCGGCGCCCCGGGAGCCGTCTGGACCCGCACCGGCCGGGCGTTCTTCGACGACGCGGCGACGGCCGCGGGGCTGCTGGAGCGGCTGTCGGCGGCGATCGGCGGCGCGGGGCTGTGGGAGGAACTGGAGACCGGCTGGCTGCTGCTGGACGCCGAGCTGATGCCCTGGTCGCTGAAGGCGGGCGGGCTGCTGCGCGGCCAGTACGCGGCGGTGGGCGCGGCGGCCCGGGCCGCGTTCCCCGAGGCACTGGCCGCGCTGGAGGCGGCGCGCGCCCGGGGCGTGGCGCTGGACGGCGGCCTGCTGGAGCGGCAGCGGGAACGGGCTGCGGACGCGGCAGCGTTCACCGACGCCTACCGCCGCTACTGCTGGCCCGCCGGCGGCGACGGGGGCGACGGCGTGCCCGCGGGGGTGCGGCTGGCGCCGTTCGGGCTGCTGGCCGCCGAGGGCCGGTCGCTGGCCGGGCTGGCCCACGACCGGCAGCTCGCGCTGATCGACCGGATGATCGCCGCCGAGCCCGGGGCCGGCGGGGGCACCGGGCTGCTGGCGCCGACCGGGCGGCTGGTGGTGGACACCGCCGACGAGGCGTCGGTGGCGGCCGGTACGGAGTGGTGGCTGGAGCTGACCGCGGCCGGCGGCGAGGGCATGGTGGTCAAGCCGCTCGCCGCGCAGGTCAGGGACGGGGACGGCCGGCAGGTGCAGCCGGGCGTCAAGTGCCGGGGCCGGGAGTATCTGCGGATCGTCTACGGCCCGGAGTACACCCGCCCGGAGAACCTCGCCCGGCTGCGCGAGCGCCACCTCGGCCACAAGCGGTCGCTGGCGCTGCGCGAGCATGCGCTGGGGCTGGAGGCGCTGGACCGGCTGGCCGCGGACGAGCCGCTGTGGCGGGTGCACGAGGCCGTCTTCGCCGTCCTGGCCCTGGAGTCCGAGCCGGTCGATCCGCGCCTGTAGGCGGCGCCCCGCGCCGGCCCGGCGGGGCGCGGGGCTGCCGGGCCGGGCCGCCGCCGCTGCGCGGCCGGGCCGGCTCGGCAAGGATGGGCGCATGGCATTCCGCGTGGCTTCCGAGACCGGCCGGCTCCGCCGGGTCGTCCTGCACCGACCCGGGCTGGAGCTGAAGCGGCTCACCCCGACCAACAAGGACGACCTGCTCTTCGACGACGTGCTGTGGGTGCGCCGTGCCCAGCAGGAGCACGACGCCCTGTGCGCGCTGCTGCGCCGGCGCGGCGTCACGGTGCATCTCTTCGGCGAGCTGCTGACCGAGACCCTGGCCGTTCCGGAGGCGAAGAAGCTGGTGCTGGACCGGGTCTTCGACGAGCACGAGTACGGTCCGCTGGCCACCGGCCGGCTGCGCCAGGTCTTCGAGGAGATGCCGCCGGAGAGTCTGGCCGAGGCGCTGATCGGCGGCATGACCAAGCGGGAGTTCCTGGCCGGGCACGCCGAGCCGTCCTCGGTGCGGTTCCATGTGATGGATCTGGACGACTTCCTGCTCCAGCCGCTGCCCAACCATCTGTTCACCCGGGACACCTCCTGCTGGGTGTACGACGGGGTGTCGATCAACGCCATGCGCTGGCCGGCCCGGCAGCGGGAGACCGTGCACTTCGAGGCGGTCTACCGCCATCACCCGCTGTTCACCGGCCCGCAGGCCGGGACGTTCCGGATCTGGTCCGAGGGTCAGGCCGCCTATCCGTCCACCATCGAGGGCGGGGACGTGCTGGTGCCGGGCGGCGGCGCGGTGCTGATCGGGATGAGTGAGCGGACCACGCCGCAGGCCGTGGAGATGCTGGCCCGGGGCCTGTTCGCGGCGGGTTCGGCGCGCACCATCGTGGCCCTGGACATGCCCAAGCGGCGGGCGTTCATGCATCTGGACACCGTGCTGACCATGGTGGACGGGCAGACCTTCACCCAGTACGCCGGGCTGGGCATGCTCCGCTCCTACACCATCGAGCCGGGCGGCGGGGCGCTGCCGCTGCGGGTGACCGACCATCCGCCGCAGGACATGCACCGGGCGATCGCGGCGGCACTGGACCTGCCCGCCATCCGGGTGCTGACACCGGTGCAGGATGTGCACTCGGCGGCCCGCGAGCAGTGGGACGACGGCTGCAATGTGCTGGCGGTGGAGCCTGGGGTGGTGATCACCTATGACCGCAATGTCACCACCAACAGCCATCTGCGGGACAGCGGGGTGGAGGTGCTGGAGGTACCGGGCGGCGAGCTGGGCCGGGGGCGGGGCGGGCCGCGCTGCATGAGCTGCCCCGTCGAGCGCGATCCGGTGTTCTGACCCCCGGGGCATCGGTGCGGCGGGGAACCGCACTGCATAGAGATTCCAAAGTTCGTATATAGTTACAGTCTTCTGCCGTACCACCGACCGAGGAGCCGTCATGGCCGCAGACCTCACGGGCCGCCACTTCCTGAAGGAACTGGACTTCACCGCCGACGAGTTCCGCTCGCTGATCGAGCTGGCCGGACGGCTCAAGGCGGACCGGCGGGCGGGTACCGAGGAACGCCGGCTCACCGGCCGGAACATCGCCCTGATCTTCGAGAAGACCTCCACCCGGACCCGCTGCGCCTTCGAGGTCGCCGCCGCCGACCAGGGCGCCGCCACCACATATCTGGACCCGTCCGGTTCGCAGATCGGGCACAAGGAGTCGGTCAAGGACACCGCACGGGTGCTCGGCCGGATGTTCGACGCCATCGAGTACCGGGGGGCCGGACAGGACACCGTGGAGGAACTGGCCGCCCACGCCGGGGTCCCGGTCTACAACGGCCTCACCGACGACTGGCACCCGACCCAGATGCTGGCCGATGTGCTCACCATGGACGAACACGGCGGCGGCCGGCCACAGGCCGAGACCGCCTTCGCCTATCTGGGCGACGCCCGCTTCAACATGGGCAATTCCTATCTGGTGACCGGCGCGCTGCTCGGCATGGATGTGCGGATCGTGGCGCCCGAGGACTACTGGCCCGACGCGCGGGTGGTGGCCCGGGCCCGGCAACTGGCCGCGGACAGCGGCGCCCGGATCACCCTCACCGAGGACGTCGGCGAGGGGGTGCACGGCGCGCACTTCGTGACCACCGACGTGTGGGTGTCCATGGGCGAGCCCAAGGAGGTGTGGGAGGAGCGGATCAGCGCCCTGGGCCGCTACGCGGTGACCATGGACGTGCTGCGCGCCACCGGCAATCCGGAGGTGAAGTTCCTGCACTGCCTGCCCGCCTTCCACGATCTGGGCACGGCCGTGGGCCGGGAGATCCACGAGCGGTTCGGGCGGGAGTCGCTGGAGGTCACCGACGAGGTCTTCGAGTCCCCGCATTCGGTCGTCTTCGACGAGGCGGAGAACCGGATGCACACCATCAAGGCCCTGCTGGTCGCCACCCTGGCCACTCCCGCCTCGGCCTGAGCGCCGGGCCGTCGCCCGGATGTCACCGGGGCCGGATAGTCTCGGCCCGCCGCCCGGGGAACCGTCCCTGCCCGGCCCCGCGGCGGCCCGCCGGAGCGGCAGCCGACCGCCGCTCGGGGCCGAGCGACCGCATGGGGGACCGTATGCAGCCCGAGCCGATGGACGAGGAGACCTCCGGGGGCGAGCCGTCCGGCCCGGTCCCGCTGGCCGTCATCGCCCGGGAATGGGGCCGGATCGGGGTGATCGGCTTCGGCGGTCCGCCCGCGCACATCACGCTGCTGCGCGAGCTGTGCGTGCGGCGGCGGCGCTGGCTCAGCGCGGACGACTTCGAGGACGGCATCGCGGCCACCAATCTGCTGCCCGGCCCGGCCTCCACCCAGCTCGCCATCTTCACCGCCTGGCGGCTGCGCGGGGTGCCCGGCGCACTGGTCGGCGGCGTCTGCTTCATCGTGCCGGGCCTGCTGCTGATCCTGGCCCTGGCCGCGCTCTTCCTGGCCGGGGATCCGCCGCGCTGGGTGAGCGGCGCGGCGGCCGGAGCCGGAGCGGCGGTCGCGGCGGTGGCCGTGCATGCGGCCTGGGGCCTGGCGCCGGACTCCCGGCGCCGGGCCTCCGGGCGGCCGGCCCGGCTGCGCTGGTACGGCTATCTGCTGGCCGGCGGGCTGGCCACGGTGCTGCTCGGGCCCTGGCTGGTGGTGGTGCTGATCGCGGCCGGGCTGCTGGAGGTGCTGATCACCCGGATCCGGCGCGCGGCCCGGATACGGGACGGGCACCGGCGGGGCGCCGCCGGGGCGCCGGGCCGCGGCGGGCGCGACTGGCGGCTGTGGTCGCTGCTGGCCGCCGTCCCGGTGGCCACGGCCGCCGCCGGGCTGTCGGCGCTGACCTGGGTGGCGTACAAGGTGGGGGCGCTGTCCTACGGGGGCGGCTTCGTGATCATCCCGCTGATGCACAACGACGCGGTGGACCGCTACGGCTGGATGACGGACGCCGAGTTCCTCAACGCCGTCGCCCTGGGCCAGGTGACCCCGGGCCCGGTGGTGCAGACGGTGGCGGTGGTCGGGTTCGCGGCGGGCGGCGCGGCGGGCGGGCTGCTGGCCGCGCTGGTCGCCTTCGGGCCGTCCTTCCTGCTGGTGATCCTGGGCGGCCGGTCCTTCGACCGGCTGCGCTCGCTGCCCGCCGTGCAGGCCTTCTTCCATGGCGCGGGCCCGGCCGTGATCGGCGCCATCGGCGGCTCCGCGGTCTCCCTGGCCCTGTCGCTGGAACACGCCTGGCAGTACGGGGTGCTGGCGGCGGCCGTGGGCTGGCTGCTGGCGCTGCGCCGCGGTGTGGTGAGCGCCCTGCTGGGCGCCGCGGCGCTGGGCGTGCTCGCCGCCCTGCTCGGACTTCCGCCCGGCTGAGCCCGTTCCCCGCGGGCTCCCGTCCGGGCCGGCGGGAGCGGACCGGACGGGAGGGCGGGAAGCCGCGCACCGGCGGGTGGCGGGGAAGCATGCACCGGTGCGCGGCCCTGTCGCGGCGCCCCCTCGCGCCACGGCGTGCCGGGTGCCGTACCGGGCCTCCGCCCTGCGCTGACGCGGAGACACGGGCGGCGGCCGGCGGTTCCTCCGCCGCCGCGCGCCGCTCGGGCGCGGCGGCGGAAGGGACCGGAAGTGCCGTCCCGTCGCGGCACTTCCGGAGAACCCGGCTGTTCGCGGGTGTGAGTCTGCGGGGAACGGCGGACGGATGCCAGTCCGAGGGGCATCGATTCGGTCGCCTCTTGTTACGTTGAGTATTAAACAAACTACATTGCGTATATCCCCTGATCACTTCTGTTCACGCAGCCCACCTGGACAACTGCAATGCGTGATACACCGACCGTCCGCTCGGACGAGCGGCCGAGGAATCGAACAGGAGGTGCCGAACACGGCCGGAATTCAGCAGTTCGGGAAGCGCTTGCCACCCGGTGCGGGGCCCGGCCCGGCGGCCAGTGCCGCGATGTCCTCCGGACCGACCCGGCAGCAGCCGCCGATCAGCCGGGCCCCGGCGGCTGCCCACTCACCGGCCCGGGCACCGGCCGCGGCGGCGAACCGGGACGGACCGCGCCAGCGGAGGGCGACCCGGTCCCAGTCCTCCCCGCTGTTGGGATAGGCGACGGCGGGCTTGCCGGTGGCCGCCACCGCCCGGCGCACCGCCCCGGTGACCTCGCGGGGGTCGCAGCAGTTGACCCCCACCGCGACCACCTGGTCGTTCCCGGCGGCCACCGCGAAGGCCTCCGCCAGCGGCTGTCCGGCCCGGGTCCGGCCGCCCGCCACGGTGTAGCAGAGCCAGACCGGCACCCCGCAGCCCTCGGCGGCGCGCAGCAGCGCCTCGGCCTCGACGGTGTCCGGCACCGTCTCCAGGGCCAGCACATCCGGGCCGGCGGCGGCCAGTGCCTCGATCCGGGGGCGGTGGAAGGCGATGAGCTCGCCCATGCCCAGGCCGTAACGGCCGCGGTACTCGCTGCCGTCGGCGAGCACCGCGCCGTAGGGGCCGACCGAACCGGCCACCCATACCCGGCGGCCGGGCCGGCCGGCCCGCTCGGCCGCCTCCCGGGCCAGGGCGACACTGCGCCCGGCCAGCCGGTCCGCCTCGGCGGCACCGAGCCCGCGCCCGGCGAAGCCCCGGCGGGACGCCTGGTACGAGGCGCTGATCAGCACCTGCGCGCCGGCCCGCAGATAGGCCGCGTGCGCGGCCCGGATCTGCCCGGGATCATCGGCCAGCAGCCGGGCCGACCACAGCTCGCCGGACAGGTCGCAGCCCTGCGCCCGAAGCTGGTTGGACAGCCCGCCGTCGAGCACCAGCACCCTCTCCCGCAGCGCCTCGCCGAAGCCCTCGGCCATCGCCCGCCTCCTTCCGCCGCCCGGCTCCTGTCCCCCTGTCCCCGCCGTCCTCCCGCCATCTTCCCGCCAGCCTCCCGCCGCCCGGCCGTCGCCCGGCCGTTCCCGGCCGTCGCCGGATGCGGTCAGGGAAGCTGCGGCAGGACCCGGCCGGCCACCAGCTCCAGGTGGTCCAGATCGTGCAGATCCAGAACCTGGAGGTAGATCCGGTCGCAGCCGGCCTCGGCATAGCGGCCGATGCGGTCGGCGATCTCGTCCGGGCCGCCGGCCAGTCCATTGGCCTTCAGTTCCGGGACCTCCCGGCCGATGGCCTCCGCCCGCCGGGCCACCTCGGCATCGTTCCGGCCCGCGCACAGCACCAGGGCGTTGGAGTACACCAGTGAGTCCGGGTCCCGCCCCTGGGCCTCGGCCGCCGCCCGTACCCGGCCGAACTGCTCCCGGCTGAACTCCGCCGACTCGAAGGGGATGTTGAACTCGTCCGCGTAACGTCCCGCCAGCCGGGGCGTGCGCCGGGCGCCCTTGCCGCCGATGATCAGCGGCAGCCGCTCCTGCACCGGCCGCGGCAGCGCGGGGCAGCCGTCCAGCCGGTAGTGCTCACCGGCGAAGGAGAAGGTCTCCCCCGGCCCGGTCTCCCACAGCCCGGTGACGATCGCCAGCTGCTCCTCCAGCCGGGCGAAGCGGTCCGCCGGGAACGGGATGCCCCAGGCGGTGTGCTCGGCCTCGAACCAGCCCGCGCCCAGGCCGAGTTCCACCCGCCCGCCGGACATGGCGTCCACCTGTGCCACGGAGATCGCCAGCACCCCCGGCAGCCGGAAGGTCGCGGCCGTCATCAGCGTTCCCAGCCGGATCCGGCGGGTCTCGCGCGCGATGCCGGCCAGGGTGATCCAGGCGTCGGTGGGGCCCGGGGAGGGATCGCCCGGCCCCATCCGCAGATAGTGGTCGGAGCGGAAGAAGCCGTCGAATCCCAGCTCCTCGGTGGCCTTGGCGACGGCGAGCAGGGTGTCGTAGCCGGCGCCCTGCTGGGGCTCGGTGAAAATGCGGAGATCCATGGGGCCATTGTGCTCGGTTCCCCCGCCGGTGCCGTACGGCGGGCCGCACCACGGCCGCCCCACCGCACCTCGCGCCACCCGCCCGCGCTGCGCGGCGGCCGGCGGGAGGGATACGGCCTCAGCCCGCCGCATCCCTCCCGCCCCGCAGCGGGCGCCGGGCGGCCCCGCCGGCCCCGCGCCCAAGAGCTCCGGCCGGGCGGCGGCACCCCGGCACCGTGCCCGCTCCCCGGAGGGATTCCCCGCGCGCGCCGTGCACCGCCGGCCGCCGTGGCCGGAAGGGCCGCCCGTATCCCCACGCCGATTCGGGCACGGGCGGCACCGTGGCCTCACTCTGCCCGCTCGGCGCACCGCGCGCTTGGCGCACGGCGCACAGCGCTTAACGCCCGGTGTCCGGCCCGGACCTGAGCGCGGCCCGCCGGTAGGCGGAGGGCGGCATGCCGTAGGCGGCACGGAAGGACCGGCTGAAATCGGCGGCGTGCGCAAAGCCCCAGCGGGCGGCCAGCGCCGCCACGGTGGAGTCGCGCAGCGCGGGATCCGCCAGGTCACGGCGGCAGCGGCGGAGCCGTTCCTGCCGGATCAGCGCGGTCACCGTGGTCTCCTGCCCCTCGAACAGCCGGTGCAGATAGCGGGTGGAGATGTGATGGGCACCGGCGATCATGTCCGGGCCCAGCCCGGGGTCGCCCAGATGCCGCTGGATGAAGCCGCGGATGCGCAGCAGCAGTACCTCCTGGTGCGACGCGGCCGGCACCGCCGCCTCCGACTCCACCTCGTGGGCCAGCCAGGCGGCGGTGAGATCCAGCACGATGTTCCCCAGCCGGGCCGCGTCCGCCGCCCGCCACTCCGTGGCCGCCGGCCCGTCGGTCCCCGGGCCGCCCCGGGAGGCGGGCGGGGCGTCGTCGCCCGACGGGCCCAGGGCGAGCCGGGCGAGGGTGTCGGACAGCAGGGCGTGCAGACCGCCGCCGGGCGGCCGGGGCGCGGCCACCAGCGGGCCGATCCGGTCCGCGGGCAGCGGCAGCAGCGCCTTGGGGATATGCGCGATGACCAGACCGGTGCGGCTGCCGGCCGCCGGCCCCACCCAGCTTGCGAACGGCCGGGAGGTGTCGAAGACCATCAGCTCGCCCGGCCGGATCTCCGCCTCCCGGCGGGCCTGGCTGATGCCCTGCCGGCCGCGCACGGCCAGCACCACCGGGAACTCCTCCGGGTCGCCCTGCCGGATGGTGCGCGGGGTCCGGGTCGAGGTGAGCTGGCCCACATGCAGCCAGGTGAGCCGGACCGCGCCGAACTGCCGGATGCGCAGCGTGCCGTGGAAGTCGTCCCCGGCCTCGCTGGTGATCCGGGTGGGCATCAGCTCATTGCCCGTGATCTCGCACCACCAGGAGAACCGGCCCGGCCGCGGCACGGACCGGCTCTCGATCAGCGTCTCCACCATTGCGCGCTCTCGCCCCTCCCGGCACCGCCCGCCGCCCGCCGGACGACGGCCGACGGCCGCCCGCACGGGGCCGGTCCGCGGCACGGCACCGCACCGCCCCGCCGGCCTCAGGAACCGCCGTCCGTGGCCGCCGGTGTCACCTGCTTGTGCAATCCCTCCAGCACCGCCCCGCCGGGCACGCCCGCCCCGTCCGTCCCGCGCAGCGACACCCCGGGCGGCAGCGGCCGCACCCTGCTGTGCTCGCGGGTGTTGAGGTCCTCCAGCAGCGCCTCGGCCTGCATCTCCTCCACCCGGGCCTGCGCCTCCCGGCCCATGCCGCGCAGCGCGGCGGCCAGCCAGGTGCGCTGCTTGGCCACCAGATAGGGGTCGAAGGGCTGCTCGGCGGCGTGCCCCAGCGCCCGCCCGGCCCACCGGGCGGCCTCGGTGAACTCCCCGGTGGCCAGGTGGTACTCGGCCAGCACCCCGGCCGCGTGGGTACGGCCGTAGGGCAGCTTGGCCGCGGCATAGCTCTCGGTGATCAGTCCGCGCGCCTCGGCATGGTTGCCCAGATGCAGATGGCAGCGGCCCAGATTGGTCTGGATGGTGACCTGGAGGTCGTCCATGCCCAGCTTCCCGGCCTCCGCCAGGGCCCGGCGGGCCATCTCCGCGGCCTCGGCGATCCGGCCGCTGTTCCCCAGGCAGGGCACCATGTTGGAGAGCGCCACCACGGCCTCCTGCCGCTGCCCGGCGGAGCGGAACAGCTCCTCGCTGCGGCGCAGCAGCTCCATGCCCTCCTCGCCCTCGCCGCGCAGCGCGTGCACCTTGCCCAGCTGGCCCAGGGCCACCGCGCGGGCGAAGACGTCGTCCCGGCGTTCGGCCACGGCCAGCACCAGCTCGTTCAGCCGCCGCTGGACCCGCCAGCGCAGCCGGATGGCCAGATAGCTCTCCAGGGCGCGGACCGCCTCCAGGGCGAAGGACGACAGCGGGCGACCGGCCAGCTCCGTTCCGTCGTCGTACTCGGGCACGCAGAGCTGGACGGCCAGGGACAGCACGTCCTCCAGTACCGCGTCGGCCCACGGCAGCGCCTCGTCCACGCTGGTGAACAGGCGGCCCTGCGGGAAGCGGTCGGCACCGTCGTGGTAGCGGACCCGGTAGTTGCCGGGCACCGCCAGCGGCACGTTGATCCGGTAGAGCGAGCCCAGGTACCAGCAGGCCAGCCCGGCCAGATGGCGGCGGTGCTGCTCGGGCGGCAGCTTCGCGGCCTCCCGCACCGCGGCCTCCCGGCCGGCGTCGGTGAGGGTGAAGACGCCCGGCCCGCGGACCGAGGTCACGCCGGCGGCGGCCAGCTGCTCCAGCGCCCGGGAGGCGTGCGAGGGAGCGCAGCCGGCCACCGCCGCGGTGGAGCTGGAGCTGTAGGTGCGCACATCGGCGATCCCCAGCAGCGGCAGCACCCCGGCCCCTTCCGGCGGCGGCCACCGCAGCTCCCGCGGTGCGGGGTCCGCCGCGGGTGCCGGCACGGGCGCCGGCACGGGCGCGGCCGGCGGCGGGGACGCGGGCGGGACGGCAGCGGCGGCGGCACCGTCGGCCGGGTCCGGCCCGGGAAGCAGCAGCCGGGGGTCGTCGTGCCGCACGGCGCGCGCCAGCTCCCGCAGCTCGCGCGCCGGCCTGCCCAGCCGGTGACGCGCCTCCCGGGCGGTCTGCAACGCCTCCTTGGCCCGCCCGCAGCGGAACAGCGCCAGCACCAGATGCACGGCGAACCGCTCCCGCAGCGGGTGCAGCCGTACCGCGTCGGTCAGTTCGTCCAGCACCACGGAGTGCTCGCCCAGGGCCAGCCTCAGCCCGAACCACTCCTCCCGCGCGGTGAGCTCCAGATCCACCAGCCGGGGCCGCTCCCGGCGGACCAGAGGGGAGTCGTCCGGCAGCCCGGCCAGCGGGGTGCCGCGCCACAGGGTGAGGGCCTGGGCCAGCACCGCCGCCGCTTCCGCACGGCCGGCCGGCTCCGCGGCCAGGGCGCGGGACCGGTCCAGCGCGTCCTCGAAACGGGCCAGGTCCACGGCCGTGCGGCCGGACCGCAGCCGGTAGCCGCCGCCGGGCACCGTCTCCACCGCCCCCTCGGGCAGGGCGCGGCGCAGCCGTGCCATCGCGCTGTGCACGGCGGTGCGGGGGCTGCACAGCAGACGCGCCAGCTCGTCGCTGGACACCGTCTGTCCCGCGCACAGGGCCAGCCCGGCCAGGGCCAGGCGCTGCGTCGGCCCGGCCAGGGGAAGCCGGACGCCCTTGTCCAGCAGTTCGAGCGGTCCCAGCAGCCGGATGTCCAAAAGGGAACTCCCAACCGAATTGTCAGCGGCGGCCGTTTGTTCAGGCCCGCGATCCTCGCACGGACCTTCGCCCACCTCAAAACACATGCCGTGAACCGGCTATCACGCGCAATCCACCCATGAGTGGCGGGACCACAGGTGCGACGGAAACCCTCGCTTGCACCTCGCACTTGCCAGCCGCGCCCCCGGTCCAGCATAGGCGCGAGCCGAAGCGCTGTCAGGTGCCCCGTCCGGTACGGGCCGGCCGCGCCGCGCGGAGCCGGTTTCCCGCAGGCCGTGCGCGGTGGACACGGAAGCGGACGGTGAAAGGTGAACCGCCGCACCGGGAGCCGGCGGCCACGGGCCCGCCGGCGGGGACGCCGTGGACCGGGACGTGCCCGCCGCCCGCCCGGGCGGGGGAAGGGCTATTCCCCGCCCGGCTCCGGACCCCGGCCGCCCTGTGCGCCCCGCTGCGCCGGGTGCAGGACGGCGAGGCACTCCATGTGGTGGGTCATCGGGAACAGATCGAAGGCGCGCAGGAAGCGCGGCACATAACCCAGCTCGCGGAAGTGCCCGAGGTCGCGGGCGAGCGCGGCCGGATCGCAGGCCACATAGGCGATGCGGCGCGGCCCCAGGGCGGCCACCTGCTCCACGGTGCGGCGTCCGGCACCGGCCCGGGGCGGGTCCAGCACGACCAGGTCGGCCTCGGTGATGCCGGTGCGGGGCAGCACCCGCTCCACCGTGCCGTGTTCGATCCGCACCCGGGGGAAGTCCGCGAGATTGCGCCGGGCGTCCTCGGCCGCCCGCCGGGAGGACTCGATGCCCAGCACCGCGCCGCTCTCCCCGATCCGGTCCGCCAGCGCCCCGGCGAACAGGCCGGCGCCGCAGTAGAGGTCGAGCGCCGTCTCGCCATGGCGCGGCAGCAGGCCCCGCATCACGGCGTCCACCAGCAGATCGGCGGCCTCCCGGTGCACCTGCCAGAATCCCCCGCCGCCGACCCGCCAGGTCCGCTTGTCGGCGCGTTCGCGCACAAAGGGGCGGCCGTGCACCCGGTGCACCCCGCCGTCCTCGGCGACCCGCAGCACGGACACCGGGCGGTCCAGTTCCACCAGCGGCAGCCGCTCGCCGGGGCGCGGGGTGAGCACCACCTGGCGGTCGCCGGATCCGGTGGCCGCGATCGCCTCGATACCGGCCAGCCCCGGCCAGCGGCGCCGCTCGATACCGAGTTCGCTGACGCCCTCGGCGGCGATCGGACAGTGGTCCACGGGCTGCACCTCGTGCGAGCGGTGGCGGCGCAGTCCGGCCCGGCCCTCCTGGTCCACCGCGTACTGCACCCGGGTGCGCCAGGCGGGCACCTGTCCGGCCGGCACCTTGTCCCCCGGAGCGGGCTCCACGGTGCCGTCCCAGCCGGCCTCCTCCGGGCTCATCCCGGCCAGCCGGCGCAGCTGCTCGGTCAGCACCTCGGCCTTGAGCCGGCGCTGCGCGCCGGGCTTGGCGTGCTGCCAGTCACAGCCGCCGCACTTGCCCGGCCCGGAGAAGGGACAGGGCGCTTCGATGCGGTCCTTGGCGGGCTCCAGGATCCGGACGGCGTCGCCGCGCAGCAGCCGGGAGCCGGTGTGTCCCTCGGTGATCCGGACGATCACCCGTTCGCCGGGCAGGGTGTGGCGGACGAAGACCACCTGCCCGGTGGGGGTGCGGGCCACGCAGTGTCCGCCGTGCGCCACCGGGCCCACCTCGACCTCGTACTCCTCGCCCGTCAGGGAACCGGACGGCGCGGCACCGGCGGAGGCGTCAGTGGACATGGCGGAGCGGCTCCCGGGGGTAGGGGGTTCCGGTGCGCCCGGCCGGGCCGCACCAGCAGCGGCCCAGTCTAGGCGCCGCCGTGCCGCGCCGTGCGGGCCGCCCGGCGGCGGCCCGCGCGGCGGCGCGGCGGCCCGGTACGGGGGCGGCGCGCGAGACGGGTGCGGGGAGCGGTTACCGTGGCGGTCTGCGGCGTTCCCCGGTGGCCGCCGGGGCGACGCGGGTCAGAATGGACGGCGGTGGCCCTGGGCTGTCGCCCGTGCTCCGTCCGTGCGGCGAGGAAGGTGCCATGCACATCGTGATCATGGGCTGCGGGCGGGTGGGCGCCGCCCTGGCGCAGACCCTGGAGAAACGCGGCCACTCCATCGCCGTGATCGACCAGGAGCCGACCGCGTTCCGCCGCCTCGGCTCGCGGTTCGGCGGGCGCCGGGTCACCGGTGTCGGCTTCGACCGGGACACCCTGGAGGAGGCCGGCATCGCGGAAGCGGGCGCCTTCGCCGCGGTCAGCAGCGGCGACAACTCCAACATCATCGCCGCCCGGACGGCCCGCGAGGTCTACGGGGTGCGCAATGTGGCGGCCCGGATCTACGACCCGCGCCGGGCGGAGGTCTACGAGCGGCTGGGCATCCCGACGGTGGCGACCGTGCGCTGGACCGCCGACCAGATGCTGCGCCGGCTGCTGCCGGCCGGCGCCGAACCGCTGTGGCGCGACCCCACCGGCGCGGTCCAGCTCTCCGAGGTGCACGTGGCCTCCTCCTGGACCGGTCACCGGGTGAGCCGGCTCCAGGAGCGCACCGGCGTCCGGGTCGCCTTTCTCACCCGGATGGGCGAAGCCCTGCTGCCCACTTCCGCCACCGTTCTCCAGGAGGGCGATCTGGTGCATGTGATCATGCGGACGGACCAGGTCGGCGAGGTGGAGGCGGCCTGCATGCTGGGCCCGGACGAGGAGATGCGCGGATGAGGGTCGTCATCGTCGGCGCGGGCGCGGTGGGCCGTTCCGTGGCGCGGGAGCTGCTGGAGAACGGTCACGAGGTGCTGCTGATCGACAAGTCGCCGCACGCGGTGTCGGTGCGACGGGTGCCGGAGGCCGAATGGCTGCTCGCCGACGCCTGCGAGATCACCACCCTGGACGAGGCGGCGCTGGAGCGCTGCCAGGTGGTGATCGCCGCCAGCGGCGACGACAAGGTCAATCTGGTGGTGTCGCTGCTGGCCAAGACGGAGTTCGGGGTGCCCCGGGTGGTGGCCCGGGTGAACCATCCGAAGAACGAATGGCTGTTCAACGAGTCCTGGGGCGTGGATGTCGCGGTGTCCACGCCGCGGCTGATGTCGGCGCTGGTGGAGGAGGCGGTGAGCGTCGGCGACCTGGTGCGGCTGCTGCGCTTCAGCCATGGCGAGGCCAGCCTGGTGGAGCTGACCATGCCGGAGGAGGCCACCCTGGTGGGCACCCGGGTCGGGGACGTGGCCTGGCCGCCGAACACCGCGCTGGTGACCATCATCCGGGGCTCGCGGGTGCTGATCCCGGACCCGGACCATGTGCTGAGCGGCGGCGACGAACTGCTGTTCGTGGCCGCTCCGGAGCGGGAACCGCAGCTCCAGGAGCTGCTCAGCCCCCGGACCAATGGCTCCGGCAGCCGCTAGCCGGCGGATTCGCCCCGGGGGACGGCGGACGGCCGCAGCGCCGCCTCACGCTCCGCGGCCTGCCGTTCGGCGGCTTCCTCGGCCTCCATCTCGGCGATGACATTGATCGGCGGCGGCGCCTTCATCAGCAGCACCCAGGTGATGTAGACGGCCAGCAGGAACGGCGGCACACCCAGCGCCACCCGGAGCCAGCCGAGCTGGGTGGCGTCGCCCCAGAAGTAGATGGGGAAGGTGATCGCCGACTTGGCCAGCAGGATGCCGCCCCAGACATAGCTGGCCTTGACATACGCCCGCTTGCGGCCGGGGTTGCGGGTGCGCCAGGAGAGGTTCTCCTTGAACACCGGGCCCAGGATCAGGCCGAGCAGCGGCACGCCGCAGGCCGAGGTGACCACATAGGCGACGCCCAGCCCCAGTGTGTAGAGCATGCCGGGCAGGTAGAAGTTCTTGGCGTCGCCGGTCATCATCGCGAAGACCGCGCCGATCACCACGCCGAAGACGCCGCCGAAGGCGTGCTTGGTCGGTCCGCGCTGGATCAGCCGGGCGACGAACATCAGGCCGGTGATGCCCAGCGCCAGAAAGGCGGAGAGCCGGATGTCGCGGTCGAGGGTGTAGCTCAGGATGAAGACCAGGCCGGGCAGGGTGGTCTCCACCATGCCGCGGACCCCGCCGAACGCCTCGAAGAACGCGGCCTTGGTCGCCGCCTCGTCGGCCTCCTGGGGGGCCACCTGCGGAGCGATCCGGCCGGCGCCGGCCGGATCGGCGGCCTGCTTGTCGAGTGAGGTCACCCGCTACTCCGTTCCGAGAGGTCGTAGCTCGTATCGGGGATTGAACAGCACCGGGCGCCCCTGGGACACGGAGAACCGGCCGGAGGCGGTCAGCGTACGGCCGGGCTCGATGCCGGTGATGGAGTGGCGTCCCAGCCACACCACTTCCAGGATGCCCGAACCGTCGTCCAGCTCGGCCTCCAGCGCCGGGAGCCCGCCGACGGTGCGTTGACTGACCGCACGCAGCCTACCGCTCACCGTGACCACCGGACGCCCGTCGGCCCCCTCCCGGCACTCCCGGATGCGCGTACAGGCCTGCTCGGGCACCGGCACGTCGGCGCCGGCCGGGGACGGGCGGTTCCCGGTGAGGCCCAGCAGCTTCCACAGCCGCCGGCCGCGCCGCCCGCCCGCGCTCTCCTCCGTCATTCCTTCAGCGTATCCGCTCCCCCTCCGCGGGCCGAGCGGTGCGGGCCGGCCCTCATGGGCCGGGCGCCGCCGCACCGGGCCGGTGTCAGCGGACCTCGGAGATCTCGGGGCCGCGGCGGAGCGGGTCGGCACCGCCGGAGAAGCGGGACGGCGCGGCGGTACCGGGCGCGGCGGCCTGCCGCTGCGCGCCCTGCGGCACCATCTTGGCGTCCTCCGGAAGCTTGAGGGTGATCGGGTCGCGCGGCGCCATCGGACCCTCGCCGCGCACCACCACCGTGTCCTTGAAGATCTGCTCCAGCAGCCCGGCGCGCTCCGGCTGGACCGCGCCCTGGCCGGAGATCACCCCGCGCAGGAACCAGCGCGGGCCGTCCACCCCGACGAAGCGCACCACCTGCATGCCGCGCTTGCCGTCCGGCAGCTTCACCGGCACCTGGGCGCGCAGCTCCCAGCCGAGCGGGCCCTCCACCACATCGGTGATGCCGCCCTGCTGGGTGATGCCGCCCGCGATCTCCTCGCGGACCTCACCCCAGATGCCGTGCCGCTTGGGCGCGGCGAACCCCTGGAGCTGGATGGCGCTGTCCTTGAGCACGATGGTGGCGGCCACGATCGCCTCGCCGGCCACCTCCACCCGCAGTTCCATCCCCGGCACACCGGGGATGAAGAGCCCGCCGAGATCGACCCGGCCCTCCCCCGGCCTGGTCAGTTCCGACACGTCCCAGGGGCCCTCCGGGCGGGGAGCCGGTTCCAGCTTGACCCGGCGCAGCTCGGCCTCGTCCGGGGCCTCCGGCGCGGTGGGCTCGACGGCCCCATCGGGCTGTTCAGTCCGCTTGCGGCGACGTCCGAACACGTCACTGTCCTTTCAGGGCGTAGGAGTGGTGCGCGCCGGCATGGCCTCCGCTGGAGCCGAAGCCCCCGTCGGCGCGTGCCGACCCCGGCAGTTCCGCGACCTCGTGGAAACGGACCGCCTCCACCCGCTGGACGACCAACTGGGCGACGCGGTCGTACCGCTCGAAGCGCACGCTCTCCTCCGGGTCGAGATTGATCACGATGACCTTGATCTCTCCACGGTACCCGGCATCGACCGTCCCCGGGGAGTTGACGAGAGCGACTCCGCAGCGCGCGGCCAGGCCCGAGCGCGGGTGCACAAAGGCCGCGTAACCGTCCGGCAGCGCGAGGGAGATGCCGGTGGGCAGCACGGCGCGGCGGCCGGGCGCCAGCTCGGCCGCCTCGGTGGTCACCAGGTCGTATCCGGCGTCACCGGGGTGCGCCCGGACGGGCACCGGCACCTCGGGATCGATACGCCGCAGCAGGACGTCCACGGGGACGCCGGGGACGCCGGGAACGCCGCTCATCGGCTCTCCTCCGGGGGAAGCGGGCGCCGGACGGAACCGGCGGCGGGGCGGCGGCTGACGGGATCGGCTCTCACGGTGCTGACCCTACCGCCGTGCGCGGGACCTCGCGGCAGGCCTGCGATGCTGGATCCATGAGCGAGCAGGAAGAGCGGCGGGGCCGGGAAGGCGGGGCGGTCCCGGCGGGCGGCACGGGGTCCGGACAGTCCGGTCACTCCGGGTACTCCGGGTACTCCGGGTACGAGGAGCGGCTGACCGTCCCCGCGGGGTGGTGGCTGATGGCGGCGCTGGCCGTGGCCCTGCTGGGGGTGAGCCTGGTGCCGCTGGGCCCGGTGCCGGTGCTGGCGGGGGCCGCCGCCGGCGCGGCGGTCGCGGCCGTGGCACTGAACACCTACGGTTCGGCGCGGATCCGGGTCGCCGGGGAATGGCTGCTCGCCGGGCCGGCCAGGATTCCGCTGGCGGCGCTGGGCGGGGCCCGGGCGCTGGACGCCGGCGAGGCGCTGGCCTGGCGCACGCACCGGGCGGACGCCCGGGCGTTCATGCTGCTGCGCGGCTATGTGCGTACGGCGGTCCGGGTCGAGGTGACCGACCCGGACGATCCCACGCCGTATCTGTATCTGTCCACGCGGCAGCCGGTGCGGCTGGCCGCGGTGCTCACCGCGCATTCTTCGGCCGGCCGGTCCGCGGAAGGCCCGGCGGTCTGACCGGACCGGGCGAGCCGGCCGTGCCGGGCCGGAGATCGCTCATCGTCCGGGCGAGACCCCCGCGGTCCCGCCCGTCGCCCTTCCCGGGAAGCGATCACGCCGCGCAGTCGCGGCAGATCGGCTGGCCGTTCTTCTCGGCCGCGAGCTGCGAGCGGTGGTGCACCAGGAAGCAGCTCATGCAGGTGAACTCGTCCTCCTGCCGGGGCAGCACCCGGACCGACAGCTCCTCGTTGGAAAGGTCGGCGCCGGGCAGTTCCAGCCCCTCGGCCTGCTCGAACTCGTCGACGTCGACGCTGGACGTGCTCTTGTCGTGGCGCCGGGCCTTGAGTTCCTCGATGCTGTCCTCGTTGACATCATCGTCGGTCTTGCGTGGTGTGTCGTAGTCGGTGGCCATGTGTCACTCCCCCTGTGGGTGTCTGCGATATCTCCAGCGCACGTAACGCATGAGAGCCCGGTCTTGTGCCCGGTTCGAGGCGGAGATTTTGCCTCACTTCAAGCCCTGTTACTCAATCGACACCCAACCGGACGCCGAATGAGGTGCTCCTCGGGACTTCCGGTCGGCCAACGCCGCGACAACGGGCCTGCTCAGCGGGTTGCCCCGAGGGCGCCCCGGGCATCGCGTGTGCCATTGATCACATCTGGCGAGGCACGATGCGACATGACCGGGAGCGCCGGAGCGGCGGCTGCCGACCGGGAGAAACATCATCTCAGACCGGGAGAAAGACCCGCATCGTCAGCCCCCCGTCCTTGCGGGGTTCGGCGGTCACGGTACCCCCGTGGGCCCGGACCACCGAGCGCACGATGGACAGCCCGAGACCGACTCCCTTGTCGCTGCCGGTGCGCCTGCCGCGCAGCCGCCGGAACGGCTCGAACATATTGTCGATCTCATAGGCGGGTACCACCGGACCGGTGTTCTCCACCACCAGGACGGCCTGGCCCGGCCGCGCCTCGGTCCCGACCCGCACCCAGCCGTCTTCCGGCACGTTGTAGCGTACGGCGTTCTGCACCAGATTGAGGGCCACCCGCTCCAGCAGCACACCGTTGCCCAGCACCTGGGCGGGATGCCGCTCGCCGTGCAGCCGCACCCCGGCCGCCTCGGCCTCGGCCCGCACCTGCTCCACCGCCCGGTCGGCCACCTCGGCGAGATCCACCTGCTTGCGGTCGACCACGGCGTTCTCGCTGCGGGCGAGCAGCAGCAGGCCCTCCACCAGCTGCTCGCTGCGCTCGTTGGTGGCCAGCAGGGTCCGGCCGAGCTGGGTCACCTCGGGCGAGGCCTGCGGATCGGCGAGCTGCACCTCCAGCAGGGTGCGGTTGATGGCCAGCGGGGTGCGCAGCTCGTGGGAGGCGTTGGCGACGAAGCGCTGCTGGGCGGTGAAGGCGCGGTCCAGCCGGTCCAGCATCTCGTCGAAGGTGTCGGCCAGCTCCTTGAGCTCGTCGTCCGGGCCGTCCAGCTCGATCCGGCGGTGCAGGTCGGAGCCGGCCACCCGGCGCGCGGTGCGGGTGATGCGGCCCAGCGGGGCCAGTACCCGGCCGGCCATCACATAGCCGAGGGCGAAGGCGGCCACGGCCAGCCCGATCAGCGCCAGCAGGGAGCGGCGCAGCAGGTGGTCCAGGGCGACGGTGCGCTGGAGGTCCAGGCAGTCGGCGTACCACTGACGGAAGAAGGCGGCATCCACCTCCAGGTTCTCGATCACCGGGCAGACCTCGGAGGTGATCTTGACCTTGGCGTCGCTGGCGAAGTGGAACGGGACGCCGCTGCCGGCGTGCAGGGCGTCGGCGGCGAGCAGATAGATGATGGCCAGCAGCACGATGCCGGCCATCAGGAACATTCCGCCGTAGAGCAGGGTGAGGCGGATGCGGATGGTGGGGCGCAGCCAGGGACGCGTGTGCTCGGTGTCGCGCGGCTCGCGGGACGGCCGGGGCGGGGCGGCGGGCGGCGGCGGTACCGCCGGAGGGACCGGCGGCGGGGCGGCGGCTGTCATGGCGTCCGTGTCATCCGTGTGATGGGTGTGATCGGTGTGACCGATGTGATCAGTGTGATAGGCGTGATCGGTGTGATCCGGGTGTTCCGTGTGAGCAATGTCATGTCGGGGCGGCCGAGGGGGCGGGGGTCAGATGCGGTAGCCCGCGCCGGGCACGGTGGTGATCACCGGCGGTTCGCCGAGCTTGCGGCGCAGCGTCATCACGGTGACCCGCACCACATTGGTGAAGGGATCGGTGTTCTCGTCCCACGCCTTCTCCAGCAGATGCTCCGCCGAGACGACGGTGCCCGCGCCGCGCATCAGCACCTCAAGCACGGCGAACTCCTTGGGCGCCAGATGCACCTCCCGGCCGTCCCGGAAGACCTGGCGGCGGTTGGGGTCGAGCTTGATGCCGGCCCGTTCCAGCACCGGGGGCAGCGCGGGCGTGGCCCGCCGCCCGAGCGCCCGCACCCGGGCGATCAGTTCGCTGAAGGCGAAGGGCTTGGGCAGATAGTCGTCGGCCCCCAGCTCCAGGCCCTCCACCCGGTCGCTGACATCGCCGGAGGCGGTGAGCATCAGCACCCGGGTGGGCGCGCCGAGCTCGACGATGTGGCGGCACACCTCGTCCCCGTGCACCAGGGGCAGGTCGCGGTCCAGCACCACCACGTCGTAGTCGTTGACGTCGATGCGCTCCTGGGCCGCGGCTCCGTCGTACACCACATCCACCGCCATCGCCTCCCGGCGCAGGCCGGTGGCGACCGCGTCGGCGAGCAACTGCTCGTCCTCCACGACCAGTACGCGCACGTCAGTTCCTTTCCGGGACATCTGCGGGGGATCGGCGGGGGCACACGCGCTCCGCGGCCGGACGGGGAACCGCCCGCTCCATCCTGCCGTGTCCTCGCGTAATCACGAGGTTAAGAACTTCCGTCGCGGATTTTTCGGGGCCGGAGGTTTCCGCTCCGGTCTTCCCGGGGAGGAGCCCTGCAACCCACGCGATCACCCCTTGTAGGCGGCAAGCCACCGGCCGCTGCCGACCGTCCACGGGCTCATTGTGATCGCATCCCGCACCCACCGGCACCCCGAGTGCCGCCGACCCTGGACGAGGGGGCGCACCTTGGACGCGTTCACCGCAGGCATCATGCAGCGCATCCGTAACACCGAGTCCAATCTGCACCGCGCTCGCGAGGCCGGCGATGTCTACGGCATCGATGTCGAGCAGTCCGAGCTGGAGGATCTGCGCCGGATCGCCGCCGAGCACGGAGTGCACGTCACCCCGTGCGGCGCGGCGTCCGCCTGACCGGATCGGCCCTGACCGGATCAGCGGAGCACCCGCACCATCCGTCATCGCGTCGGCTGTGCCCCCGGAGCCCCACACTCCGGGGGCACAGCCCTGTCCGGCCCGGTCCGGCCCGGTCCGGCACCGGCGCCCACGGGCGGCCGGGATCCGGTGACCGTCCGGTCAGTCGTGCCAGGCGCCCCACTCCTCCAGCAGCGGCTGCAGCTCGGCGAAGACTCCGGGGCCGGCCAGCACGGACAGCTCCCGCCCGGCCGGCCGGCCCGGCCGGCCGCCGCTGCGGGCGCCCGCCTCCCGGGCGATCAGCTCCCCGGCGGCCAGATCCCAGGGATGCAGCCCGCGCTCGTAGAAGCCGTCCAGCCGGCCGGCCGCCAGATCGCACAGATCGACCGCGGCGGCCCCGCCCCGGCGGATGTCCCGCACCAGCGGCAGCAGCTTGCGGACCACCTCGGCCTGGCCGGCCCGCACCTCGGTGACGTAGTTGAAACCCGTGCCGATCAGGGCCTGGGACAGCGGCGGCGAGGGGCGGCAGCGCAGCCGCTGCCAGTCCTCGGCAGCCGCCGCGCCGATGCCGCCCCGCCGGTAGGCACCGCCGCCGCGCACCGCGCGGAAGGTCTCGCCGCGCATCGGCACGGCCACCACCCCGGCGACCGTCTCGCCGTCCGCCTCGGCGGCGATGGACACGGCCCAGCCGGGCAGGCCGTAGAGGTAGTTGACGGTGCCGTCCAGCGGGTCGATGACCCAGCGGATCCCGCTGCGGCCCCGGCTGTCGCCGCTCTCCTCGCCGAGCACCGCGTCCTGAGGGCGGTGCTCGGCGAGAAAGCCGGTGATCAGCTTCTCGGCGGCGACGTCCATCTCGGTGACCACGTCGATCGGGCTTGACTTGGTGGCGGTCACCCCGAGGTCGGCGGGGCGGCCGTCGCGCAGCAGCTCGCCGGCCCGGCGTGCCGCCTCCAGCGCGAGCGCCAGCAGTTCGTCCGGATCGGGACGGCCGGGGTGATTCGGTGACTGGGACACGTGGTGGTGCTCCTCGCATGTGACTCGTCGCGGGCGGCTGCCCGCCCTCACCGTCGAGGACGGCCGCCGCCCGCCTGTGCTGCCCGTCCGGACCCGGCCGGTCAGGCGAACGGGCTGTCGGCGCCCGCCGCCGCGGGTTTCGCGGCGCGGCCGGGGCAGCAGCCCGCCGGGCAGAGGTCGTGGCCCGGGCCGAGGGCGCCCAGGGCGCAGCGCTCGGGGCGCTCGCCGCGCTCCGTGGCGGCCCGTTCCAGCACCAGGTCGCGCAGCGCGGCCACGAACCGGGGATCGTCCCCCACGGTGGCGGAGCGGACGGCCGGCAGGCCCAGCTTCTCCGCCACCGCCATCGCCTCGGTGTCCAGGTCGTAGCGGACCTCCATGTGGTCGGAGACGAAGCCGACCGGGATCATCACCACGGCCCCGGCCCCCCGGGCGTGCAGCTCCTCCAGGTGGTCGCAGACGTCCGGCTCCAGCCAGGGGATGTGCGGGGCGCCGCTGCGCGACTGGTAGACGAGCTGCCAGGGCCGCTCCACGCCGGTGGCCTCCCGCACCGCATCGGCGATGTACCGCGCCGCGTCCAGGTGCTGGGCCGCATAGGCGCCGCCGGGGCCGCCGTGGGAGCCGGGCGGTCCGGAGACATCGGCGGCGGCGGTGGGCAGGGAATGGGTGGTGAAGACCAGCTCGGCCCGGTCGCGCACGGCCTCGGGCAGCCGCTCCAGGGCGGCCAGCACGCCGTCCGTCATCGGGCCGAGGAACCCGGGGTGGTTGAAGTAGACGCGCAGCTTGTCCACCCGGGGCGGGGTGAGCCCCTCGCCGGTGAGCGCGGCCAGCGCCTCGGCCAGATCCTCGCGGTACTGGCGGCAGCCGGAGTAGGAGGAGTAGGCGCTGGTGACCACGGCGAGGACGCGCCGGTGGCCGGCCCGCGTCATCTCCCGCAGGGTGTCGGTCAGATAGGGGGCCCAGTTGCGGTTGCCCCAGTGGACCGGGAGCGCCAGGCCCTGCGCGGCGAAGTCCTCCCGCAGCGCGGCCAGCAGCCGGCGGTTCTGCCCGTTGATCGGGCTGACGCCGCCGAAGAGGTAGTAGTGCCGGCCGACCTCCTCCAGCCGTTCGCGCGGGATCCCCCGGCCGCGGGTGACGTTCTCCAGGAAGGGCACCACGTCCTCGGGGCCCTCCGGGCCGCCGAAGGAGAGCAGCAGCAGGGCGTCGTACGGGGTCGGATCGGTGGGGTGGGAGCCGGTCCGTGCGGCCGGCGCCGGGGTGTGCGACATGCCGCCATCCTCGCACCGCCCACTGTCACCCGGACCGGGGGCCGGGCGCGTCGGGCGCTATACCGACTTTTTACCTGACGCTGCGTCAAGCGAGCGAGGTCCACTCGGGCGTATTCTTCTGTCCCAGTGACTTACCTCAGTCGCGCGGCAAACGTTCCGCTTTCGCCATTTCCGGGCGGGTGATCACTCCAACAGGTGAAGAACGAGAGGCACCGGACTCCCCGGACGGGCGCCACAAGAAGCCACAAGAATGGGTGATCCTGGCGGCAACCGCCCCGGGTTGGCCCCAATGGAGTAGTGTGGCGAGTCCTGGCCTCGACCCCCGTCTGCCCTGAAGTGTGCGAAGCAAGCCGCGTCGATCACCGAAAGTGGCGAATTGGCTACCCTGCCATAACGGTGAGCGAGGGCCGAGGCTCGACACGCCGGGGTAAGTCGGCAAGGTTGTGGCGGGCTGCACCCGGGCAGGCCACACTCGTCTAGCGGGAGCAGCAACGCAGGTGACGTCGGCAGGCACCCGGGAGGTCCTCATGCCCGAATTGCGTGTCGTGGCCGTCAGCAACGACGGCACACGGCTGGTGCTCAAGGGTGCCGACAATGCGGAATACACGCTTCCCATCGACGAGCGGCTGCGCGCCGCGGTGCGCAACGACCGGGCGCGGATGGGCCAGATCGAGGCAGAGTCGATTCTGCGCCCGCGCGACATCCAGGCCCGGATACGAGCCGGGGCCACGGCCGACGAGGTCGCCCAGGCGGCCGGCATCCCGGTGGAGCGGGTGCGCCGCTTCGAGGGGCCGGTACTGGCCGAGCGGGCCTTCATGGCCGAGCGGGCCCGGAACACCCCGGTGCGGCGTCCCGGCGAGACGACCGGTCCGCAGCTCGGCGAGGCGGTGGCCGAACGGCTGCTGGTGCGCGGCGCGGACCGGGACACGGTGCGCTGGGACTCCTGGCGGCGCGACGACGGCACCTGGGAGGTGCTGCTGGTCTACCGGGTCGCGGGCGAGACGCATTCGGCGAGCTGGTCCTACGACCCGCCGCGCCGGCTGGTGCAGCCGGTGGACGACGAGGCGCGGTCGCTGATCGGCGACACCGACGACACCCCGGAGCAGCCCAGCACGCCGTTCGTGCCGCGGATCGCCCGGCTGCCACGGGACGGCGAGCGGGACGGCGGCGGCCGGGGCCGCCCGGCCGCGACCGCCGGGAGCCGTTCCCCGGCCGACGACGGCGACTCGCTGACCAGCCTGCTGGAGGCGGTGCCGAACTTCCGGGGCGATCTGGTGGTACCGGGCCCGCAGCCCGCTCCGGCGGCCGAGGGACCGGGCACCGGCGAACCGCCGGCCGCGGCGGCGCCGGAGCCGCCGGCCGAGCAGCAGCGCCCGGCCGCCAGCGCCGGCTCGGCGTACGCGGACGTGCTGATGCCGCGCGCGGTCTCCGGCCACCGGGACCGCCTGGTCGGCACCACCGACAAGCAGGCGGAGGCGGACGGCGTCCGCCCCGGCCGCCGGGCCGCCGTGCCGAGCTGGGACGAGATCGTCTTCGGCACCCGCCGCAAGAAGAAGGACTGACGGCTCACGGCGGGCCGCAGGCCCGGGCCGTGCGGGCCCGGGGCCGACGCGGCCCGCCGTGTGCCGAGCCGGGCAGTGCGGGCTCAGCCGGGGTGGGGGCCGGTGGCGACCGGGCGGTCGGGGTCGGCGCACCATTCGCTCCAGGAGCCGGCGTAGAGCGCGGCGTCGATGCCCGCCACCGCCAGCGCCAGCACCTCGTGGGCCGCGGAGACGCCCGAGCCGCAGTAGACGCCGACCGGGGTGTCCGGCCCGGCGCCCAGCGCCGCGAAGCGGCGGGCCAGCTCCGCCGCCGGGCGGAGGCGGCCGTCCGGCCCGGTGTTCTCGGTGGTCGGGGCACAGACCGCGCCGGGGATGTGTCCGGCCACCGGGTCGACCGGCTCCGTCTCGCCCCGGTAGCGCTCGGCCGCGCGGGCGTCCAGCAGCAGGCCGTCGCGGGCCAGCCCGGCGGCGCCCTCCGCGTCGAGCAGCGGCAGTGCGCCGGGCCGGGGCCGGAAGTCGCCCGGCTCGGGAACGGGGACCTCCTCGGTGAGCTCGCCGGTCCAGGCGGCCAGGCCGCCGTCCAGGACCCGCACCTGCCGGTGCCCGGCCCAGCGCAGCAGCCACCAGGCCCGGGCCGCGCCCCAGCCCTGGCCGCCGTCGTAGGTGACCACCGGGCGGTCGTGCCGGACGCCGGCCAGGCGCATGGCCGCCCCGAAGGCCCCGGGCTCGGGCAGCGGGTGCCGGCCACCGGGGCCGGGCGGCGCGGCGAGCACGGTGTCCAGGTCGATGTAGACGGCGCCGGGGAGATGCCCGGCGCGGTACTCCCGCTCACCGGGTGGGCCGCCGAGCTGCCAGCGCACGTCCAGCAGGACCGGCCGGCGTTCCGGCGTCCCCGCGGACGCCGCCAACTCGCTCAGAAGTTCGGATGCGGAGATGATGGCTGCCATGGGGCCATTGTGGTCGCCCGTCCGGTGGCACCCGCACGGATCGCGCGGTTTTCCGGCGCGGCCCGGGGTGAGGCCGTGCCGGGGGATGCGACCATCGGCTGCGCACGGCGGCGGCGGTACAGCCCCGTATCCCCACCCGTTCCCGTCCGCGTCCGCCGTCGCACGTTCCGAGGAGAGGCGACGATGACCGAGTCCTGGAACCCGCCCGGCCCCGGTGCCCCCTGCTGGGCGAGCCTGCTGGTGCACGATCTGCCCGTTGCCCAGCGCTTCTACGGCGAGCTGTTCGGCTGGACGTACCGGGCGGGCCCGGAGCAGCTCAGCCCGTATGCCAGGGCCGTGCTGGGCGGGCACCCGGTGGCCGGCCTGGCCGGCCGCGCCGAGCGGCTGGGCCGGCCGGCGACCTGGCTGCCGTACATCACCGCCGCCGACGCGGACGCCACCTGCGACATGATCCGGGAGTGCGGCGGCACCCTGGCGATCGGCCCGATGGATGTGGCGCACTCCGGCCGGATGGCGATCGCCGCCGACACGGTCGGCGCGGTGTTCGGCGTCTTCCAGCCCGGCGAGCACCCGGGCTGCCGGTTCGCGGCGCTGCCCGGGGTACCGGTGTGGATGGAGCTGATCACGCCGGAGTCCTCGGCGGTCAGCAAGTTCTACGCGGTGGTCTTCGACTACGACCCGCGGCCGGAGCCCAGGCTGCCGAGCCTGGACTATCTGACCCTGCACCACTCCGGGCGGCCGGTGGCCGGCATCCACGGGGTGGGGCCGCGGGCGGTGCCGCACGACCGCGGCTCGCACTGGCTGGTCTACTTCTCGGTGACCGATCTGGACCGGGTGACCGGCCGGGTGCCGGAGCTGGGCGGCCGGCTGACCGGGGAGGTGCGGCGGACCCCGTTCGGCAGGATGGCGGTGATCAGCGACCCGGAGGGCACGCCGTTCGCCGCTCTGGAGGAGCCGCCGCCCGCCGCCTGATGCCGCGGGGCGGTCGGGCGGGACGGTCAGGCGGGGCGGCCGTGCCCGGGCTGGGCGGGGATGCCCGCCGGGCCGTGGTCCAGCGGCAGCACGTCCGGGGAGAGCACGGCGGCCCCGGCCGCGGCGGCGGTCAGCCGGCGCCGGTGGTGGCGGCGGCACAGCACCTCGTAGCCGACCCGCCCCGGGCCGCCGTCCGCCCGTCCCGCGGCGTTGCCCGCACCACCGGCACCAGCGGCACCACCGGCACCGGCGGCGTCCCCGACGTCGCCGACCACCACCTGGGCGCCCTCGACCACCATCCGGCCGTCCAGGGTGCGGGCGTTGTGCGTGGCCCGGGCGCCGCACCAGCACAGCGCCTCCACCTGGAGGGTCTGCACCCGGTCGGCGAGTTCGAGGAGCCGCTGCGAGCCGGGAAAGAGCTTGGTGCGGAAGTCGGTGGTGATGCCGAAGGCGAAGACGTCGATGCCCAGGTCGTCCACCACCCGGGCCAGCTGGTCGACCTGCCCGGGGGTGAGGAACTGCGCCTCGTCGGCGATCACATAATCGGCCCGGCCGCCGCCGGTGAGGTACTTGACCAGGTAGGCATGGAAGTCGAAGGCGTCACCCGCCTCCACGGCGTCGGTGACCAGGCCCAGGCGGGAGGAGAGCCGCCCCTCCCCCGCCCGGTCGTTACGGGTGAAGATCAGGCCCTTCAGGCCCCGCGCCGAGCGGTTGTGCTGGATCTGCAGCGCCAGGGTGCTCTTGCCGCAGTCCATGGTTCCGGTGAAGAAGACGAGTTCGGCCACGCGACAGCTTTCTCAAGGTCTCGGGTCTCGGGTCTCGGGGTCTCGGGGGTCGTCCTGCGGGGGCCCGGGCCGGGGCGGGCGCCGGCTTCCGGGGCGCGGTTCCCCGGACGGTTCCCGGGTCCGGCGCCCCGACCGGGCTCAGCCGTGCACCCGGAGCAGCGGAACGAGCTGCTCCGCGGTGGTCATGGAGCCGTGCATGCCGATCAGGGCGGACTCGTTGGGCTCGGTGGTGCTCGCCACGATGGCCGCGTCGCCGGTCATGGCGACCACCACATCGCCGATCCGCGGCAGCACCCGGGGCTCCACCACGGGACCGAACCAGCCCAGCTCGACCGCCTCCTCCCGGGTGGCCACCCAGGCCGAGCCGGCCAGCACCTCGCTCCACACCGCATGCACATCGGCGGCGGCTCCCGGCACCGCGTAGACATGGCGGGCCCGGCCCTCGCCGCCCAGCAGGGCGACACCGGCGCGCAGCTCCCAGTCGGTGTCGAAGTCCCAGCGCGCCTCCGGGCTCTGCGGTACGTCCACCATGCCGTGGTCGGCCGTGATGCAGAGCAGGGAGCGGCGCGGGAGCTGTTCGGCCAGGCGCTGGGCCAGCCCGTCGACGGTGCGGAGCCGGCCGCGCCACTCGGGCGACGCGATGCCGTAGCGGTGGCCCGCGCCGTCCAGCTCGGCGTAGTAGGTGTAGACCAGGGCGCGGTCGCCGGCCGCCAGCCGCTGCGCGGCGAGGTCCATCCGTTCACCGGCGTCGGTACGGCCCAGGAAGCTGCCGCCGCTGAGCGCGATCCGGGTCAGGGGCGTGTGCTCGAAACCCGGCGCGGAGACCTGGCTGACCGCCACACCGGCGGAGTGCGCCTGCTGGAAGACGGTCGGGTAGGGCTGCCAGAGGTGCGGATCGGTGTACGGGTCCCACCGGAGCTGGTTCATCAGTCCGCCGGTGGCCGGATCGCGCACCTTGTACCCCGCCAGCCCGTGCACCCCGGGCGGCAGTCCGCAGCCGACCGAGGCCAGCGAGGCCGCGGTGGTGGCCGGGAATCCCGCGGTGAGCGGGGCGGAACCGGGCAGCAGCGAGCTGAGGAAGGGGGCCAGCTCGGCATGGGCGCGGAGCTGCTCCCAGCCGAGCCCGTCGACGAGGAGGACACAGACCCGGTCGGCGGGCTCGGGAAGCAGCGGGCCCGGACCGCCGTGGCCCACGGGCACGCCCATTCCGGCGGCGACGGCGGGCAGCAGATCGGCCAGCGAGCCACTGCCGTAGCGGGGCACGGGCGCGCCGCGCGGATCGAGCGGCAGGGGCTCCATCGCCCCCGGCTCCGCGGCGGCCGGGTGGCGGCTCACCGGTCGGTCACCGCTGTCGCCTCGGAGAGGGCCTGGGCGAAGGCCAGAGTCTGGCGGACGGTCTCGGGGCCGTCGCCGGCCTCACTGATGCGCAGGGAGATGTCCTCGGCGGTGGTGGAGCCGGTGTAGCCGTGGTCGGCGTCGCAGTTGGGGTCGCCGCAGCTCGCGGGTTCCAGGTCGATGCGGGAGAGGGTGCCCCAGCCGATGGTGAGCACCACCTCGTGCGGCGGGGTACCGGGGGTGTACGCCTCGGGATCGGCGACCACCCGGCGGAGCATCACCGACGAGATCCGGGAGAGCTTGACGGACTCGGTGGAGCTCGCCGCGTAGGGAGCGGGCGAGGAGCTGTCCGCGGGCTGTTCGTCGGTGTGGCTGGCGATGAACCGGGTGGGGGTCAGCACCAGGACCGTCACATGGCGGCGGACCTCGTTGTTGTCGAAGGTCGTCTCCTGCTGCACCAGGTAGGACACCACCGCCTCGCGGCCCACGGCCGTCTCCACCGCCTCGGCGACGAGTGCCGGGTAGTAGCCGCTGCGCTCGATGGCCGCGCGCAGGCCCTGGGTCGTGGTACCGGTCTTCGCCATGGGCTCCATCCTAAGGGCTGGGGTGCCCCCTCAGGTCGGCCTCCTCAGGGCCCGCACACCTCTTCGAACCGGCCTCCGCGCCCCTGCGCACGGGCGGGCGGCCGGGGGTCCGGGCCCGGGCGCGGGGCCCGGTTTCAGTAGACGGGCAGCCGGCGAGGACCGAGGTCGGCGCGGGGCGGCGGCGGGGCGGCCCGGACGGCGGCACCGAGCACATGCGCCCCCCGCGGGGCGACCACCACGGGCTCCAGCTCCACGGCGGCGATCCCGGGGTGCTCGTCCACCAGCCGGCCGAGCCGCAGCAGCACCTCTTCCAGGGCGGCGGTGTCCACCGGCTGGGCGCCGCGCCAGCCGAACAGCATCGGCGCCGCGCGGATCGCCCGGACCAGCTCGTGCGCGGCCCGGTCGGTGACCGGGAGAAGCTGGTGGGCGAGGTCGCCGAGGAGCTCGGAGGCGGGGCCGGCCAGCCCGAAGGACAGCACGGCGCCGATCGCCGGATCGACCGTCGCCCGGACGACGGTGTCCACCCCGCGCGGGGCCATCGGCTGCACCACCGGACACAGCTCGCCGGCCGGCCCGAGCTGGGCGGTGAGCTCCTCGTAGGCGCGGCGGAGCTCGGACCTGGTGGCCAGGCCGAGCCGGATGCCGCCGAGATCCGGGCGGTGCCGCAGACGGGGCGCGGTGGTCTTCAGGGCCACCGGGTAGCCGAGGCGGGCGGCGGCGGCCACCGCGGCGGCGGCGTCCGGCGCCGGGAGGGCGGGCAGCACCCTGATTCCGTAGGCGGCCAGCAGCTGCCCGGCCGCCTCCTCGGCCAGCGGCACACCGCCGGCCGGGCCGGCGGTGCCCTCCGGCCCGGGGCCGGCCGGGGGGCGCGGGGCGGTGGGGAACCGGCCCGGGCCCGGCCGGGCGGCCAGCGCGCGGTCCAGGACGACCGCGGCGGCGGCCGGGTCGATGTCCTCGTACTCCGGCACCCGGCCGGGGTCGTTGGCGGTGCGGTGCCAGGCGGCGTAGCGCACCGCGTGGGCCAGCGCGCGCACCGCCCGCTCGGCGGACGGGTAGGCGGGGATGGAGCGGGCGGCGAGCGCGGCGGCCAGCCCGGCGATGGCGAGATGGGCGACCAGCACCGGCTTGGCCAGGCCCGCCCGCTGCCCGGCCTCGCCGGCCGCCCGGTGCAGTTCCTCGGTGAGGCGGCGGCCGAAGGAGGGGTCCGACCAGGCCGGGCCGGCGCTCCCGCCGCTGCCTTCGCCGCCGTCGCCCCTGCCTTCGCCGGCCGCACCGTCCTGGTCGCCGACCATGGGGATGGCGGTGATCAGCACCGCGTCCGTGCCGGGGTCGGCCAGGGCGGCGGCCAGCGCCCGGCGGTACGCCTCCGGTCCGGCGTCCTCGGCCAGCTTCTGCATGGGCAGCGGTCGCAGCCGCTGGGCGCGGCAGGCGTCGTGCGCGACCGTGCCGAGCGACTCGGCGTTGCCCACGATGGCGACCCGGCGTCCGCGCGGCAGCGGCTGGTTGGCCAGCAGCAGTCCGGTGTCGGTGAGTTCGGTGGCGGTGCCCGCCTCGATCACCCCGGCCTGCCGGAGCAGCGCGGAGACCGTGGCGGCCGGGGTGCGGCCGGCCGGGACGGCGTGGCCGGGCGGCAGCGCGCCGCCGCTGTGCCGGCCGCCGCGGACCACCACCACCGGCCGCCCGGCCGCCGCCGAACGCCGGGCCAGCCGGGTGAACTTGCGCGGATTGCCCAGCGACTCCAGATACATCAGGGCGACCGCGGTGTCCGGGTCGTCGTGCCAGTACTGGAGCAGATCGTTGCCGGAGACATCGGCCCGGTTGCCCGCGGAGACGAAGGTGGACAGTCCGGCGCCGGAGCGCTCCAGCTCGTCCAGCACGCCGAGGCCGATCGCCGCGGACTGGGTGAACAGCCCGATCCGGCCGCGCCGGGCCAGCCGCGGGGCGGGGCTGGCGTTGAGCCGCACCGCGGGATCGGTGTTGATGATCCCGAAGGCGTTGGGGCCGATGATGCGCATCCCGTAGGAGCGGGCGGCCAGCACCAGTTCGCGCTGCTCCTCGCGGGTGTGCCCGGAGGCCAGCACCACCAGGCCCTGGACGCCCCGCTCGCCGCATTCGGCGGCCACCCCGGCGACCCGGGCGGCGGGCACCGCCACCACCGCGAGGTCGACCCGCTCCGGGAGCTCGCGCACACTGCGGCGGGCCGGGACGCCGCCGAGCTCGCTCTGTCCCTCGGGCAGCGCGCTGTTGACCGCCCAGACCGGCCCGGTGAAGCCGCCGCGCAGCAGCCCGGCGAGGACCGTGCGGCCGGCCCCGCCGGGGCGGCGGCCGGCCCCGATCACCGCCACCGAGCGCGGGGTGAGCAGCCGCTGGACCGACCGGGCCTCGGCGCGCTGCTCGCGGGCGCGCATCACGGCGACCGAGGCGTCGGTGGGCGCCAGATCGAGGCTGAGGTGCACCGAGCCGTCCGCGAAGCGGCGGTGCTGCGAGTAGCCGACGTCCGTGAAGACCTTGATCATCTTGCGGTTGTCGGGCAGGACGTCGGCGGCGAACCGGCGGATGCCGCGCTCCCGGGCGCAGGCCGCGATGTGCTCCAGCAGCACCGAGCCCAGCCCTCGTCCCTGGTGGTCGTCGCGGACCAGGAAGGCGACCTCGGCGCGGTCGGCGGGGGCGGAGGCGGGCATGCCCTTCTCGTCGATCCGGTCGTAGCGGACGGTGGCCAGGAACTCGTCCCCCAGCACGGCCGCCAGGCCGACCCGGTCCACCTGGTCGTGGTGGGTGAAGCGGTGCACATCCCGTGCGGAGAGCCGGGGGTAGGGGGCGAAGAACCGGTAGTACTTGGCCTCGTCGGAGACCCGGGCGAAGAAGGCGACCAGCCGGTCGGCGTCCTCGGGGGTGATGGGCCGGATGTGGGCCGTGCCGCCGTCGCGCAGCACCACATCGGCCTCCCAGTGGTCCGGGTAGGACGGCTGCGGCTCCGGCGGCTTCCCCGTGGGCTCCTCGGGCGCGGACATGGCTTCAGGGTACGGCCGCCCGCCGGCACCGCAGGGGCTGCCGCCTCCGGCGGCCGGCGCCCGGCGGGCGGTCTTGGCGGGCGGCGGGCCCGACCGGCAGGGTGGGGGCATGCGGCCGCCGGGCTCCCGGGGGCTATGGTCTGGACAAGTCGATAGGTCCGGCCGGGGCCGAGGGGTCCGGGCCGGGCCGCACCCACGCTCCGAGCCGAAGGGCAACAACCATGGTTGAGCGCCGTGTCACGGTCGGCTGGCCGGAAGGGCTGCATGCCCGGCCCGCCTCCATCTTCGTCCGGGCCGCCACCGCGGCGGGGGTACCGGTGACCGTCGCCAGGGGCGACGGCCGGCCGGTGAACGCGGCGTCCATGCTGGCCGTACTCAGCCTGGGCGCGGAGAGCGGCGAGGAGATCGTGCTGGCGTCGCCGGACGAGAGCGCCGAGGCCGTGCTGGACCGGCTGGCCCGGCTGGTCGCCGAGGGCCTGGAGGAACTCCCCGAGACCGTCTGACCCCGGCGGCCCGGCCGCCGGGCGGGCCCGGCCGGCGCCGCGTGGTGCGAGACGTGATGCAAGGCGTGGTGCGAGGCGTGGTGCGACGGACACGGCGGTCATGCGGAAAGAGCGGCGGGCGAGGTGCCCCGGTGGATTACCGGCGCCTCGCCCGCAGCCTTTCTGCACATTTCCCGCACGCCGATTCCGCGCACCATGAATTTCATGGCAGCAGAATTCACAGCGCCGAATTCCGGGCGGAGCGCCGCACCGAATTCACGCTGCTTGTCCAGCAGGTGTATACGACCGCCGTTAAATCTGGCCGCGTGCCATGTTTACGGCAGGTTTCGGAGTCCTCACGGTGATCGGCCGGTGCTGCCGCCGCACCGGGGCGGTGCGCTCGATCTGGGCAGCCGCCAGGGACCGCGCCCGCTCCGCGTCCCCCCGGGCGATCGCGTCCACCAGGGCACCGCGCTCCTGCCACACGGCCGCCGCCCGGGACACCGGTTCCCCCGCGTACAGCCAGGTCATCTTCCGGCGGATCTGCACCAGCAGCGTGGTCAGCGCGGGCGAGCAGGTGGCCTGCGCGATGGTCTCGTGGAACCAGTCCCCGAGCGAGCGCAGATCGGCCTCCTGTCCCTGGCCCGCGCGCTGCCGCCCCAGGCGGACCAGGCCGCGCAGCACCTTCAGATGGGCCTCGGTGCGGCGCTGCGCGGCGCGCGCCGCGCCCAGCGGCTCCAGCAGGGCCCGGATGTCCAGCAGGTCGGCGGTCTCCTGCTCGCCGGGCTGGGCCACGCACGCCCCGGCATGCCGCCGGGAGACCACGAACCCCTCGGACTCCAGTGTCCGCAGCGCCTCGCGCACCGGTACCCGTGACACCCCGTACCGCTGGGCGAGCTGCTCCTCGGCGAGCCGCGAGCCGGGCGGCAGCACCCCGTTGACGATGTCATCACGAATCGCCGTGCATACCGTGTGCGCGGAGATACGCATAAACCACTCCCACTGTCGCCGGCATCGGCCGCATCGCTTTACCGCCGGGTCAATGGAACTCTATGGCAAAAGCGCCGGAATGCCGATAGCGGCCCTGCGGAAGCGACACCTTTCAGCCGCGAACGATCAAGACCGGACGCAAAAGCGCGGCCCGGGAGACCGTTGCTTGACGGTTCCCGGGCCGCGCGGAACCCTGCGCGCCCTGCGGGCGCGGGGGCGCGAGCCGCCCGCCCGCGGCCCGGCGCCGGGCGCCGGGCCGCGGGCGGGCGGTGCCTCAGGTGCCGGGAAGCACCGTCACCTCGCCGATGCCGGCCTCCTTCACCGGGCCCAGGATCTGCCCGGCGTCCCCGACCAGCACGGTCACCAGCCGGTCCGGCGGGAAGGCCCGCACCGCCGCCTCGGAGGCCGCGGCCGTGCCGGTCCCGGCCAGCCGGGCGTAGAGCCGACCCTGGAAGTCGTCCGGCAGTTCCTGCTCCACCTGGTCGGCCAGGGCGTCGGCGACCGCCGAGGCGGTCTCGAAGCGCAGCGGGGCGACCCCGACCAGGTTCTGCACGGCCACGTCCCGCTCCTGGTCGGTCAGGCCCTCCTCGGCCAGGGTGCGCAGCACCCGCCACAGGTCGGCCACGGCCGGACCGGTGACATCGGTGGCCACCGAGCCGGAGATGGCCAGCAGCGCGGCGCCGCTGCCCCGGGCGTCCGAGCGCAGCACATGTGCCTGGGCCCGGATGCCGTAGGTGTAGCCCTTCTCCTCGCGCAGCACCCGGTCCAGCCGGGAGGTGAGGGTGCCGCCCAGGCAGTAGACGCCCAGCACCTGGGCGGGCCACACCGGGTGGTGGCGGTCCGGACCGAGGCGGGCGATCAGCATCTGGGTCTGCACCGAGCCGGGCCGGTCCACGATCACCACCCGGCCGGTGTCGTCGCCGGTGACCGGGGCCATCGGCTCGGGCGGCCGGACCGCGCCGGTCCAGGTGCCCAGGGTCCGGGCCAGCGCCCCGTCCAGATCGGTCCCGGTGAGGTCGCCGACCACCACGGCGGTGGCGGTGCCCGGGCCGGCATGCGCCTGGTAGAAGGCCCGTACGGCGGCGGCGTCGATCCGGGCCACGCTCTCCTCGGTGCCCTGCCGGGGGCGGGACATCCGGGAGGCGGCCGGGAAGAGCTGGGCGTAGAGCGCCATGGCGGCCCGCCGGGGCGGGCTGGCCAGCTCGTGCTGGATCTCGTCCAGCCGGTTGGCGACCAGCCGTTCGATCTCCGGCTCGGGGAAGGCGGGGGCGCGCAGGGCGTCCGCCAGCAGGCCCAGCGCCGGGGTGAGCCGGGAGGCCGGGACCTCCAGGGAGACCCGCACCCCCGGGTGGTCGGCGGCGGCGTCCAGGGTGGCGCCGCAGCGTTCCAGTTCGGCGGCGAACTCCTCGGCGGTGTGCCGGTCGGTGCCCTCGCTCAGGCCGCGGGCCATGATCGTGGCCACGCCCTCCAGTCCGTCCGGCTCGGCGGCCAGCGGGCTGGCCAGGCTGAGCTCGACCGCGATCACCCGCTGGCCGGGGCGGTGGCAGCGCAGCACGGTGAGGCCGTTGGGCAGTGCCCCGCGTTCCGGGGCGGGAAAGGCCCAGGGGCGGGGCGGGCCGCTCTCCGGACGGGGGTGCAGGGTCATGGCCGGCATGCCGCCGCTGCCGGGCGCGCCGGCGGGGGCGCCTGCGGGGGCGCCTGCGGGGGTGTTGGACTCGCTCACTGCCGCTCCTCCTCGGGTGCCGCGGTGGCGGCGTCGACGGCCGGTCCGGCGGCCTGGCGGACCTCCGAGCCGGTGGGTGACTCGCCCCCGCCCTCGCTGCGTCCTGGCTCCTCCGGGCCCTCGCCGACCTCGGCGGCATCGGTCCCGGGCGCGATGTCGGGGTCGGCGGGCACGTCCGGGACGGGCGGGCCGGCCGGGCCCCCGGTCTCCTCGGCCTCGGCCTCGGGCGGCTCGCCGGTGGGCTCGTAGACCAGTACCCCGCGGTTGCGCGGATGCAGCAGGTCGGCGGCGACCCGGCGCACCTCCTCCGCGGTCACCCGGAGCACCCGGTCGACCGCGGTCAGGGCGAGCGCCGGATCGCCGAACTGCACGGCGTAGCGGCAGAACTCGTCGGCCCGGCCGTGCACGGTGGCCAGCCGGTCCAGCCACTCCCGCTCCAGCTGGGCCTGGGCGCGCTCCATCTCCTCCGGGGTGGGGCCCTCGGCGGCGAACCGGGCCAGTTCCTCGTCCACCGCCCGCTCGATCACGGCGATCTCCGCCTCTCCCGAGGCCTTGACGTCCAGCCAGCCCAGGGAGGGGGCGCCGGAGAGCCGCAGCATGCCGAAGCCGGCCACCACGGCGGTGCGGTCCCGGCGCACCAGGCGGTTGTACAGCCGGGAGGACTCACCGCCGCCCAGCACGGTCAGGGCCACGTCGGCGGCGTCCGCGGCACGGGTGCCGTCCTGCGGCAGCCGGTAGGCGGCCATCAGGGCACGGGAGGGCACGGCCTCCTCGATCACCCGGCGCAGCTCCTCGCCGATGGTCTCCGGCAGGGAGCCGTCCCGGGGCTCGGGCTTGGCCCGGTAGGGCGGGATGGAGCCGAAGTAGCGCTCGATCCAGGCCAGGGTCTGCTCCGGGTCGATGTCGCCGACCACGGAGAGCACGGCGTTGTCCGGGGCGTAATAGGTACGGAAGAACTGCCGGGCGTCCTCCAGGGAGGCGGCGTCCAGATCGGCCATGGAGCCGATGGGGGTGTGGTGGTAGGGGTGGCCCTCGGGGAAGACCAGGGCCACCATCCGTTCGAAAGCGGTGCCGTAGGGCACGTTGTCGTAGCGCTGGCGGCGCTCGTTCTTCACCACGTCCCGCTGGTTGTCCAGGGAGGCCAGGTCGAGCCGGGTCAGCAGGGTGCCCATCCGGTCGGCCTCCAGCCACAGGGCCAGTTCCAGTTCATGGGCGGGCATGGTTTCGTAATAGTTGGTGCGCTCGAAGCTGGTGGTGCCGTTGGGGGAACCGCCGGCCGCCTGGATCATCTCGAAGTGGCCGTTGCCGGGCACCTGGTACGAGCCCTGGAACATCAAGTGCTCGAAGAGATGGGCCAGCCCGGTGCGGCCGGGCACCTCGTGTCGGGAACCGACGTCGTACCAGAGGCAGACGGCGGCGACCGGGGTCTGATGGTCCTCCGAGAGCACCACGCGCAGGCCGTTGGCCAGCCGGTGCTCGGTCACCGTCAGCCGGCCGGAGGCCTCCTGCGGGGTGGCCGTGTGGCCCATAGGTTGCAGATCCCTTCGTTCGATTCGCGGAACTGACATCAGGTCTCGGTCACATCTCGGGTGAGTGGTGTCACCCTATGCGGGCGGGCGGCCCGGCGCGCGGTGCGCGCGGCAGCCGGACACCGGGCGCCCGGGCCCCGGAACGGCCCGCGGGAAGTGCCGCGGCACGGGCCCGGCCGGCTGCGGACGGGCTGCGGACGGGCTGCGGACGGGCTGCGGACGGGCTGTGGACGGGACTGTCGGCGGCACAGGCCACAATGGACCCGTCCTCTCCCGCCCCGATGCGAAGGAGCCTTGCCGCGATGGCCCGCCGCCGCACGCAGTCCCCGCCCCCCGACGACTACGAGGAGCGCATCCTCGACATCGATGTCGTGGACGAGATGCGGGGCTCCTTCCTGGAGTACGCCTACTCGGTCATCTACTCCCGGGCGCTGCCCGACGCCCGGGACGGCCTCAAGCCCGTGCACCGCCGCATCCTGTACCAGATGCACGAGATGGGGCTGCGCCCGGAGCGCGGCTATGTGAAGTGCGCCCGGGTGGTCGGCGAGGTGATGGGCAAGCTGCACCCGCACGGCGACAGCGCCATCTACGATGCGCTGGTGCGGATGGCGCAGCCGTTCTCCATGCGGCTGCCGCTGGTCGACGGCCACGGCAACTTCGGCTCGCTGGGGAACGACGACCCGCCCGCGGCCATGCGCTACACCGAATGCCGCGCCGCCCCGGCGGCCGGGCTGATGGTGGAGTCCATCGACGAGGACACGGTCGACTTCGGCCCCAACTACGACGGCAGCGAGCGGGAGCCGGCGGCCCTGCCGTCCGCCTACCCCAATCTGCTGGTGAACGGCGCCTCCGGGATCGCGGTCGGCATGGCCACCAACATGCCGCCGCACAATCTGGGCGAGGTGATCGCCGCGGCCCGGCATCTGATCCGCCATCCGAACGCCGACCTGTCCACCCTGATGCGGTATGTGCCCGGGCCGGATCTGCCCACCGGCGGCCAGATCGTCGGCCTGGAGGGCGTCCGGGACGCCTACGAGACCGGCCGCGGCACCTTCCGGATGCGCGCCACGGTGGCGGTGGAGCAGGTCACCGCGCGCCGCAAGGGCCTGATCGTGACGGAGCTGCCGTTCACCGTCGGCCCGGAGAAGGTGATCGGCAAGATCAAGGACCTGGTCAACTCCAAGAAGCTGCAGGGCATCGCGGACGTCAAGGACCTGACCGACCGGGCGCACGGCCTGCGGCTGGTGATCGAGGTCAAGAACGGCTTCAACCCCGAGGCCGTGCTCGCCCAGCTCTACCGGCTGACCCCGATGGAGGAGTCCTTCGGCATCAACAATGTGGCGCTGGTGGACGGCCAGCCGCTCACCCTGGGGCTGAAGGAGCTGCTGGAGGTCTATCTGGACCACCGCTTCGAGGTGGTGCGGCGGCGCAGCGAATTCCGGCGCGCCAGGCGGCGCGACCGGCTGCACCTGGTCGAGGGCCTGCTGGTGGCGCTGGCCGACATCGACGAGGTGATCCGGATCATCCGGGCCAGCGACGACGCCGCCCGCGCCAAGGAGGCGCTGATCGAGCGCTTCGGCCTGAGCGGGACCCAGACCCAGTACATCCTCGACACCCCGCTGCGGCGGCTGACCCGCTTCGACCGGATCGAGCTGGAGGCGGAGCGGGAGAAGCTGACCGCGGAGATCGAGCGGCTGACCGGGATCCTGGAGTCGGACAGCGAGCTGCGCAAGGTGGTCTCCTCGGAACTGACCGAGGTGGCCAGGAAGTTCTCCACTCCGCGGCGCACCCGGCTGGCCGACGGCGAGGAGGTCGAGCTGGCCGCGGTGCCCCTGGAGGTGGCCGACGACCCGTGCCGGGTGCTGCTCTCGGCCACCGGTCTGCTGGCCCGCACCGCCGACGGCGCCGGCTCCTTCGATCCGGCGGCCAAGCGCGCCAAGCACGATGTCGTCGTCTCGTCGGTGACGACCACCACCCGGAGCGAGATCGGCGCGGTGACGTCGGCCGGGCGGCTGCTGCGGGTGACGGTGGTGGATCTGCCGCAGCTGCCGCAGGGGACCACCTCACCGAGCCTGGCCGGCGGGGCACCGCTGTCGGAGTTCCTCACCCTGGAGGAGGACGAGCGGGTGGTCTGCCTCACCACGCTGGACGAGTCCTCGCCAGGGCTGGCGCTGGGCACCGAGCAGGGCGTGGTCAAACGGGTGGTGCCGGACTATCCGACGGGCAAGGACGAACTGCCGGTGATCGCGCTGAGGGAGGGCGACCGGATCGTCGGCGCGGCCGAGCTGCGCACCGGCGAGGAGGATCTGGTCTTCATCACCAGCGACGCCCAGCTGCTGCGCTATCCGGCCTCGCTGGTCCGGCCGCAGGGCCGGGCGGCCGGCGGCATGGCGGGCGTCAAGCTCGGTGCGGGGGCGCGGGTGATCTCGTTCACCGCCGTCGACCCGGCGGGCGACGCGGTGGTGTTCACGGTCGCCGGCTCCACCGGCACGCTGGACGCCTCGGGCACCGCCAAGCTGACCCCGTTCGACCAGTACCCGCGCAAGGGACGGGCCACCGGCGGGGTGCGCTGCCAGCGGTTCCTGAAGGGCGAGGACCATCTGGCCTTCGCCTGGGCGGGTCCGGCCCCGGCGCGCGCCGCCACCGCCTCGGGGGCGGCGGCTCCGCTGCCGGACCCGGACCCGCGCCGGGACGGCTCCGGAGTCCCGCTGAGCCGCAGGATCGCCCATATCGCCGGCCCGGTCCGGTAGCCGCCGTGCCGGCCCGGGCGCCCGGGCCGGCACGGCGGGGAGCGGGGTGATCCACGCCGGCGGCGACGGCGGCGTGCCGCACGCCGTGGACGCGCGCCCCGGCGGCAAGGACCGTCCCGCCGCAGGGAGCACCGGCCGCCGTTCCCGGACGGCTCACGGCTCCTCGGGGTGGATGGGGTAGTCCTCGTCCGGCTCCTCGGTCCCGTCGGGCTCCTCCGCCTCGTCCGTCTCGTGCGTCTCGTCCGGCCCGTGCGGCCGGCCGGCTTCCCCGGCATCCCGCTCGGTGAAGCGCAGGACGCCGTACATGGCCTCCGGGCCGCGGTCATCGGGGCCGGGGCCGACACAGTCCAGCAACTGCTTGCGGACCCCCTCGGCGTCGATGCCGGCTCCGATCAGCACCAGCCGGGTGTCCGCGGGTTCCCCGGGCGGCCAGGGCTCCGCGGTGAACCGCAGGAAGCGGCCCACCGCGTGCAGACGGTACCGCTCCGCCGGGGACTGTGCGGCCGTCACCCCGAAGCGCACATGGCCCTTGATGCGGTACAGCCCCGCCGGACGGCTGTCCAGGAAGGCCATCAGGCGGCGCGGGCTGAGCGGGCCGGCGGCGGTGAAATCCACCCGCTGGTAGCCGGTGTGCGGATGCAGGGTCTCCTCGGCCCCGGCGCGCAGCAGGTCCTCGAAGGTCAGCTGCCGGAACGGGTGCCCGGCGGTGTCCGCCCGGAGGGCCTCGCGGTCGAAGAACAGCCCCGGATCGATCCGCCCGTGGTCCGCGGTCACCACCGGGGTGCCGCCGGCCAGTTCCCCGACGAGTTCCCGCAGCGCGGGCAGCCGCCCGGGCCCGATCCGGTCGGTCTTGTTCAGCACCACCAGATCGGCCACGGCCAGATGCCGGTCCAGCTCGGGGTGGCGCTCCCGGGTCCGCTCGAACTCGGCCGCGTCCACCACCTCCGCCAGCCCTCCGTAGCGGATCCGGGGCTGCCTGCTGGACAGCACCATGCGGACCAGGGTGCGGGGCTCGGCCAGGCCGCTGGCCTCGATCACGATCAGGTCGATGCCGGCCGCCGGATCGGCCAGCCGCTCCAGCACCCCGTCCAGGTCCTCGGTGTCCACCGCGCAGCACAGGCAGCCGTTGCCGAGCGACACCATGGCGTCCACCTGGCCGGCCAGGGCCATGGCATCCACTTCGATGGCGCCGAAGTCGTTGACCACCGCACCGATGCGCACCCCGTCGCGGTTGTGCAGCAGATGGTTCAGCAGGGTGGTCTTCCCGGCGCCGAGGAAGCCCGCGAGCACGATCACCGGAATCGGCTTCCCGGCCACGGATGTCCCCTCCTCGGGCAGGTCAGCGGCAGGTCCGTCCCAGGATAGGGGGCCGCCGCGGGCTCCGGGCGCGGGCGGGCCTCCGTTCCGCGGGGACACGCCGGCCCGGCGGGCGTACCGGGGCGTCCGGCGCGCACCCGGCCCGTCCGGGCGGCCGGGGCGCGCATCCCGGGTTACGCTCCCCATGCATGCTCCCTCACCACTGCCCCCGTACCGCCCCCGGCCCCGGGACCCGCCTGTGACCACCTGCTCCGCCGCCTCCAGGGCCGCCCGGGAGCCGCTCGCCGGGACCGCGGCCACCGCCCGCACCTGGCTGCTGATCGAGCAGCCGGGACCCTGGGGAGCCAAGGCCCTCACCGGGAGCCGGCTGGACCCGGCGCTGGGCCGCGATCTGGAACACGCGGCCGAGGGCACCGGGGTACGGGTCGCGCTGATCCGCCGCCCGGGGCGGCACGCCGACCCCGGCGGCCCGGTCCGCCGCCGGGTGTTCGCCGTGCACACCGCCCCCGGCCGCGGCTGGGTGCGCACCGCCGTGCTGGACGAGCCGGGGCCGCTGCGCGCCCTTGGCCTCGCCGCGCTGGGCGCCGGGCACCACGAGGGGCTGTGGCAGGAGCACCGCGGCGCCCCGCTGGTGCTGGTGTGCACCAACGGCAGGCGGGACCGCTGCTGCGCCCTGCTCGGCCGCCCGCTGGCCACCGAACTGGCCGGGGTGGCCGGTAGCGACGTCTGGGAGATCAGCCATCTCGGCGGCCACCGCTTCGCCCCCACCCTGCTGGTGCTGCCGCACGGCTACACCTACGGCCGGATGTCCGCCCCGGCGGTGAAGAACCTGCTGGCCGAGGCGCGCGGCGGCCGGATGGTCACCGAGGGCTGCCGCGGGCGCTCCACCTGGGACCGGTTCGGCCAGACCGCCGATCTGGCGCTGCGCGAGCTGCTCGGCGAGGCCGGTGCCGACGCCCTGGACGTCACCGGCGGCCGGCCGGTCCCCGGGGGCCGGCTGACCACCCTGCTGCACACCGACGGCCGCGCCTGGCGGGTGCTGGTCACCGAGCAGACCACCGGCCCGGCCCTGCCGGCGAGCTGCGGTGACGCCCCGCTCCCCCGGGCCCGGCTGCACGCCGCCGAGATCACGCCGCTCGCGCCGCGGTGACCCGCGCCCCGGCGCCCCGGGCGGTTCAGACGTCGATCCGGGCGCGGTCCAGGGTGGCCGCCGAGCTGGCGATGAACTCCCGGCGCGGCGCCACCTCGTTCCCCATCAGCAGGGAGAAGACCTGCTCCGCCGCCTCCAGATCGCCGATGGTGATCCGGCGCAGGGTGCGGTGGCGCGGGTCCATGGTGGTCTCGGCGAGCTGGTCGGCGTCCATCTCGCCCAGGCCCTTGTAGCGCTGGATGGACTCCTTGTAGCGGATGCCCCGCTGCTCCAGATCCAGCAGCCGTTCCCGGAGCTCGTTGTCCGAGTAGGTGTAGATGTACTTCTCCTGGCCCCTGCGCGGGCTGGAGAGCTCGATCCGGTGCAGCGGCGGCACCGCGGAGAAGACCCGGCCCTGCTCCACCATCGGGCGCATATAGCGCTGGAAGAGGGTGAGCAGCAGGCAGCGGATGTGCGCGCCGTCCACATCGGCGTCGGCCAGGAAGATGACCTTGCCGTAGCGGGCCTGGTCGATGTCGAAGGTACGGCCGGAACCCGCCCCTATCACCTGGATGATCGCACCGCACTCGGCGTTCTTGAGCATGTCCGAGACCGAGGACTTCTGGACGTTGAGGATCTTGCCGCGGATCGGCAGCAGCGCCTGGAACTCGGAGTTGCGGGCCAGCTTGGCGGTGCCCAGGGCACTGTCGCCCTCCACGATGAACAGCTCGGTGCGGTCCACGTCGTCGCTGCGGCAGTCGGCCAGCTTGGCGGGCAGGGAGGAGGACTCCAGGGCCGTCTTGCGGCGCTGCGCCTCCTTGTGCTGGCGGGCGGCGATCCGGGTGCGGGCCGCGGCCACCGCCTTCTCCAGCACCGCGCGGGACTGCGCCTTGGCGTCCCGCTTGGTGGAGGTCAGGAACTCCTTGAGTTCCCTGGCCACCACCTGGCCGACGATCCGGGCCGCGGCCGAGGTGCCCAGCACCTCCTTGGTCTGGCCCTCGAACTGCGGCTCGGCCAGCCGGACCGTGACCACGGCCGTCAGGCCCTCCAGGGCGTCGTCCTTGACGATGTCGTCCTCGGCGACGCGCAGCAGCTTGGCGGAGCGCAGCACCTCGTTGACGGTGCGGGTCAGGGCCCGCTCGAAGCCGGAGACATGGGTGCCGCCCTTGGGGGTGGCGATGATGTTGACGAAGGAGCGGACCGTGGTGTCGTAGCCGGTGCCCCAGCGCAGCGCCACATCCACCTGGAGGTCCCGCTTGACCTCGGTGGGGGTCATATGGCCGCGGGAGTCCAGCACCGGCACCGTCTCCTTGAAGGTGCCCTCGCCCCGCAGGCGCAGCACATCGCAGATCGGCTTGTCGGGGGCCAGGAACTCGCAGAACTCGCTGATGCCGCCGTCGTAGCGGAAGGTCTCCTCGCTGGGCGCGGCCTCGGTGCCGGCCCCGGCGTCCTCGCGCAGGCCGCCCTCGATGCCGCGCTCGTCGCGCACCACGATGGTCAGGCCGGGGACCAGGAAGGCGGTCTGCCGGGCCCGGGCGTGCAGCTCGGCCAGGGACAGCCGGGCGTCCTTGAGGAAGATCTTGCGGTCGGGCCAGAACCGGACCCGGGTGCCGGTGCGGGACTTGGGCACCTTCTTGATCCGGCGCAGGCCGGAGGAGTCGTCGAACGGGGCGTCCGGTCCGGTGTCGGCGAAGGAGCCCGGGGTGCCGCGGCGGAAGGCGATGGCGTGGGTGGCGCCGTCCCGGTCCACCTCGACATCGAGCCGGGCGGAGAGGGCGTTGACCACGGAGGCGCCGACGCCGTGCAGGCCGCCGGAGGCCGCGTAGGAGCCGCCGCCGAACTTGCCGCCCGCGTGCAGCTTGGTCATCACCACCTCGACGCCGGACAGGCCCGTCTTGGGCTCCACGTCGACCGGGATGCCACGGCCGTTGTCGCGCACGTCCACCGAGCCGTCGGCGTGCAGGATGACGTCGATGTGATCGCAGTGACCGCCCAGGGCCTCGTCCACGGAGTTGTCGATGATCTCCCAGAGGCAGTGCATCAGCCCGCGGCTGTCGGTGGAGCCGATGTACATGCCGGGTCGCTTGCGGACCGCCTCCAGCCCTTCGAGCACCAGAAGATGCCGGGCTGTGTAGTTGCTCCCGGTATCGGTTCCGGTGAGCAGGGCGGTGGACGGCACGGACGTATCGGCGGTCACGCAGTTCGCTCCTCGCTGAATTCCGAGCGTGGCTGGCGCATCGGTGGTGGGTTGCCGCTCAGAGGGTACCGAGGCCCTGTTGAGCGGTGTTGGAGGCATCCGGGAAGTGACCAGCCTACCGGAGCTTCGCTCAGGCGTTCGATAACTCGTTCAGGTGACACACACATCACGTTCCCTTCGAGGCATGAACCATTTAGGCTCCGGGCACGTCCTTCTCGACAGGGAAGGCCCCGGTACACATCCGGTAACCGGACGGTGACCAGCACCAGACGGACACCCTCGTTCACGGAGACAGACCGGAGACAGACAAGGCAGACCGGACCACCGCACGAGACGGATCCACCAGGCGATCCACCACCGACGCACCATTCGAGCACGAGCACCCGACGCAACACGGCTCATCCGCCGCCGGCCGGCCGCAGCCGACCCGCCCGGGAGGGGCCCTTCGGAAGCGGGCAGAGGAAAAAAGACCCTGCACGGGAACGTTTCCGGGCTGGTTGGATGTTGTCCCAGGTACGACAGCTCGTCGAGAGCCAGAGAAGAGGCGACGTGACTACTGTTCTGACCCCCGCGACCCCGCTGACGGCCGCTGACCGCTGCGACCGCTGCGGCGCTCAGGCCTACCTGCGCGTCGTGCTCCTCAGTGGCGGTGAGCTTCTGTTCTGCGCCCACCACGGGCGCAAGTTCGCGCCGGAGCTCAAGAAGATCGCTGCCGAGATAGTGGACGAGACCGAGAAGCTCAACGCGACCCCGGCCACGGCCACGGACGACGAACGCTGATCGGGATCATGCGGCGCTACGCGCTCAGCGAACATGCGCGCGGACGGCCGGGTGCCGCCGGGCGCCTCAGGCCACCGGGCGGTCACTCCTTCGAGGAGTGACCGCCCGCCGCCTTTCGCCCCTTTCCCGCACCCCGCCGGGCCCGCCCCACGGGCCGGACGCCGCATCGTCACCCATCGCATCGGTAGCGGCGGACCCGTCTCCGGCGGCGGCCGCCGCCTCCGCGGCCACCGGCCAGTCCAGCAGCTCGGCCGCGAGCGAGGCCCTGGTGTACACCCCGGGCCGGCCCGGCAGGCCGCACCCGGTGCCCCAGGAGACCAGCCCCACCAGCCGTCCCCGCGCGACCAGCGGGCCGCCGCTGTCGCCCTGGCAGGAATCGGCCCCGCCGGCGCGCCGCCCGGCGCACACCATGGCACCGGGCGTGAACCGCCCGTGGCCGGACTCGGCACTGTCCGCATAGGCGCGGGCACACTGCTCGTCGTCCAGCACGAACACATCGGCGGCCCGCAGCACATCCGGATAGCTGCCGTCGCCCCGGACATCGCCCCAGCCCAGCACCCGGGCCGGGGTGCCCGCCGCATAGGCGGGGTCGTCCCGGCCGGCCAGCGGGATCACATGGTCCCCGGGCAGCGGCTCGGCCAGCACCAGCAGACCGAGATCCCCGGAGTGGGTGCGCGGGTCGTACTCCGGATTGGTCCAGTACGCCTCCACGGCCACCTCACGGCCGCCGGTGTCCTTCAGGTCGGCGCGGCCGGCGATCACCCGCAGGTCCCCGGCGGGGCGCGGGATCAGGCAGTGCGCGGCCGTGAGCACCGTCCGGGCGCCGATCACCACGCCGCCGCAGAAGTGGCCGCCGCGCTCCTGTCCGTAGCGTTCGGGGCTGCTCAGGGCCACGGCCCACAGGTGTTCCTCGGCCCGGACCGGGTGGCCGCCCACGACCAGGTCGTCCGCGGCGGCGGGGCCGGGCAGACCGGCCACCGGCAGGGTCAGGGCGAGCGCTCCGAACAGCAGCCGGGACAGTCCGCGCATGCACACCTCCGGGCGCTGCGGTTGGTGGCAGGTTGTCCACCAGGGTGGCGCCGGGCCCGGGCGCCCGCATCCGGAGCACGCCCGCCCGGGCGGTGCCCGGGCGGGCCTTCGCACGACGAGGCGCCCCGGGGCACGGCCGCTGGTTCCGTGCCCCCGGGCGCCTCGTCACACCGCCGGTCCGCCCCCGCCGATCCGTCAGTCCAGGTAGTCGCGCAGCACCTGGGAGCGGGAGGGATGACGCAGCTTGGACATCGTCTTGGACTCGATCTGCCGGATGCGCTCCCGGGTCACGCCGTAGACCTTGCCGATCTCGTCCAGCGTCTTGGGCTGGCCGTCGGTGAGGCCGAAGCGCATGGAGACCACGCCCGCCTCGCGCTCGCTGAGCGTGTCCAGCACCGAATGGAGCTGTTCCTGCAACAGGGTGAAGCTCACCGCGTCGGCCGGCACCACGGCCTCGGAGTCCTCGATCAGGTCACCGAACTCGCTGTCGCCGTCCTCACCGAGCGGGGTGTGCAGCGAGATCGGCTCCCGGCCGTACTTCTGCACCTCGACGACCTTCTCCGGGGTCATGTCGAGTTCCTTGGCCAGCTCCTCCGGGGTGGGCTCGCGGCCCAGGTCCTGGAGCATCTGCCGCTGCACCCGGGCCAGCTTGTTGATCACCTCGACCATGTGCACCGGGATGCGGATGGTGCGCGCCTGGTCGGCCATGGCCCGGGTGATCGCCTGCCGGATCCACCAGGTGGCGTAGGTGGAGAACTTGTAGCCCTTGGTGTAGTCGAACTTCTCGACGGCACGGATCAGGCCGAGGTTGCCCTCCTGGATCAGGTCCAGGAAGAGCATGCCGCGGCCGGTGTAGCGCTTGGCCAGCGAGACCACCAGCCGGAGGTTGGCCTCCAGCAGGTGGTTCTTGGCACGGCGGCCGTCCTCGGCGATGATCTCCAGCTCGCGGCGGAGCTTGGGTGCCAGCTTCTCCGAGTTGGCCAGCTTGTCCTCGGCGAACAGACCGGCCTCGATGCGCTTGGCGAGCTCGACCTCCTGCTCGGCGTTGAGCAGCGGGACCTTGCCGATCTGCTTGAGGTAGTCCTTCACCGGGTCGGCGGTGGCGCCGGCCGCGGCGACCTGCTGGGCGGGGGCGTCGTCCTCGTCGTCGTCGGAGAGGATGAACGCCTCGGCCTCGGTCTTGGCCGCCGCCGCCTCGGCGGCGGCGGCGGAGGCCGGCTCGCCGCCCTTGCCGGCGCCCGGCTCCAGCGGCTCCTCCAGCAGTTCCTCCTCGCCGTCGAGGAACTCGTCGGCGACATCCTTCTTGGCCTTCGCCGGGTCCGCGGCGGAGGTCTTCCTGGCGGCGGTGGCGGCGTCCTTCTTGGCCGCGGTCTTCTTCGCCGGACCGGCCGCGGCCTTCTTGCCGGTGGTCGTCTTCTTGGCCGCGGCCTTCTTGGCCGGACCGGTCGCGGCCTTCTTGGCCGCCGTCTTCTTCACGGGTTTCGGAGCGCTCTCCGCGGCCACGGTCTCCGGCTCCGAGTCCTCCGCCGCTGCCGTCGCGGCGGCGCTGCTTCGGGCGGGAGCCGCGGCCTTGGCGGGCACCGTCCTGGTGGCCGTGCGCTTGGCGGTCGTCTTGGCGGGCACACTCCTGCGGGGGCGCTTAGGCGTCTCGGCGGCACTCACCATCAGCGTCACGCCTTCCTCGTCGAGGATCTGGTTGAGGCTGCGCAGTACGGACTTCCACTGAGTAGGAGGAATCTGGTCAGCCTCGAACGCCCGGCGGATGTCATCACCGGCGATCTGCCCTTCAGCCTTCCCCCGCTCGATGAGCGCCATCACCGAATCGGATTCAGCGATTTCTGCGGGGATCGTACGGGGAGTGCTGGCCGACACGAACAACCTCTCGGAACTCTGGGGACGGGAACGGGACCGCCCGCTGGAAGCGGAACCACGACCGGCGACGAGGCTCGGCACCGGTGTCGGCGAATCATGTCCGGCCCGGTGCCGCAAGGACACCGCGGAGCGCGGTCACGACTGCTGCCTCTTCTGTCATCGCGCTGCTTCCCGAAGTGTTACGCCGCATGAGCGTGTCCCGAGTCACACCGCACGTTCGAGGGTAACGGGCTCCGCACATACGTCGCCGGAGCCGGTCCGGGGACGGGCTCCGGCGACGTCTGGTCCGGTCACTCCTCAGTGTTCGCGGGGTGCGGGCACCACATGGTCCGGTCCGGCGGCGCCGGAGCCGTCGGGGTGCAGGGAGAGGAGCTGGCGCACGGCGGCCTCGGCGCCGGCGGGCTCGCCCGAGCCGATGGCGTCGACCACGCGCTGGTGGCAGTCGATGGCGGCCTCGGAGGGGTGGTCGCAGCCGGAGGGGGCACCGCCCGAGACCTGGAGCGCCGCGGCCACGATGCCGGAGAGGTGCTCCAGCATGCGGTTGCCGGCGGCCTGGAGCAGCAGGGCGTGGAACTCGGCGTCGGCGCGGCCGAAGGTCAGGCCGTCGCCCTGGGCGAAGGACCGGGTCATGATCTCCACCATCTCGGCGAGGCGCTGCCGCACCTCCTCGCCGCAGTGGGTGGCGGCCAGCCGGGCAGCCAGCGGCTCGATGGTCCAGCGCAGCTCGCACAGCTCGCGGCGCTGGTCCTCGCGCTGTGGACCGAAGGCGCGCCATTCGATGATGTCGGGGTCGAGCAGATTCCAGTCACCGACGGGGCGGACCCGGGTGCCGACGTTGGGCCGGGCGCTGACCAGTCCCTTGGCCTCCAGCACCCGGAGGGACTCCCGCACCACGGTGCGGGACACCTCGAAGCGCTGGCCGATCTCCTCGGGGACCAGCGGGCGGTCGGCGCCCAGATCACCGGATACGATCATCTGGCCGAGCTGCTGCACGAGCTGTCCGTGCAGGCCCCGGCCCCGGCTTCCGGCTGCCCGGCGGCCGGCCCGGCCGAGTTCGGGATCGGCGCCCTCCCAGGCGGGGGCGCTGGTTGTGCGTGCCGCGCCGGTGGTTTCGGCGTAGGCATAGCGGTCGAGCTCGCCCGGCCCGGAGGGGGCGGGGCGAGAGGCGGTCATCATGGTGTGCGCGAGGGTAGTCACGCATCCTTTGTCGGCGGGGCCCGGGAATCCCTTGAGGTCTTTGCTGAAAAGCACACGAAAGGGTGATCGGCGGTCCTCGCATAATTGACGACTAAAAGGAACAAATAGGGCACGCCGGGCCGGTCGGCTGGTTCTGCGCCGGACCGGCCCCACGGGGAATGCCCGGGTCCCACCGGTGTCGGCGCGAGTCAGCGGGGGGCACCGCGCAGTGCCCGCGCCAGATGGCCGGCGGACAGCACGCACAATGCCGCGGCCAGCGCCCAGCCCAGGGGCCGGCCGGCGAGCCCGGTGTCCAGTCCGGGCACCGCCGCGGACATCACGGACCGCCCGCCCGGAAGGGCGCGCACCGCCTCCCCCGCCGGCCCCTCCAGCAGCCGGACGGCGGCGGGCGTGAGCAGCAGCGGCACGGCGGCGACCGCGGCCAGCCCGGCGAGGGTGGCGCGGAACAGCCCCGCGGCCAGCAGTCCGGCCCAGGCGCAACCCACACAGAGCGCGGCCGGCCCGGGCACCGCGGTCATCCCCCACAGGGCCGCTGCCCAGGGCGGAGCGGGCAGGCCGGGCAGATCCGGGTGGCCGGGCGGTGCGCCGGCCCCGGCCGGCGCGGCGAGGGCCATGGCGGTCAGCGCGCCGGTGACCGCGCAGAGCAGCGCCGCCGCCACCGCCCAGACGGCCAGCTTGGCCGCCAGCAGCGCCAGGTGCCGCCGCGGCGGCACCTGGGCGAGGGCGAGCGCCGGGAAGCGGAATTCCTGGCCGTAGGAGAGCGCGCCCAGCACCCCGGCGGCCAGTGCGGCCGGCGGCACCGGAAGCTGCTGCGGCCAGCCGGTCAGCACCCGCGCCGCGGGGCCGCCGCCGACGGCCGCGGTCACCAGCCCGGTGACCACCCCGGCCAGCAGGCCGAGCAGCAGCACCCACCGGCCGCCGCGCAGCCCCGCCCAGCGCCGGATCTCGTAGGCGACCGCCCAGCCGGCTCCCGGCCCCTCGGGCGGCTCCGGCCCGGCGGGAGCGGCGGCCCGGGGCGGTCCGGCGGCTTCCGCCGGCTCCGGGGCGGTGCCGGGCGGCGGTTCCCCGGCGGACGGCGGGGGACGGCCGTCGGCACGCAGCAGGGGGGCCGGGGCGAACCGGTCACCGGCGGTGCCCCTCTCGTCGGCGAGCTGGTGCACCAGGACCCGGTGCCGGTAGGCCAGTTCCCCCACCGAGGCCCGGCTGACGCCGTAGACGACCACCCGGCCGCCGGGTTCCAGCACCGCCTCGCCCGCGGCACAGTCCTCTCCGGTGCCCGGCAGCGGCCCGCCGGCGCGGAGTTCGCGCCGCAGCACGGCTGCGAACCGTTCGGCGTGCGGGGTGCGCACCACCACCCTCGGCCGCAGCCGGGTGCGGGCGAAGTCCGCGCCGGACTGGTCGGCGGCCGTGCGCCCGTCGGCGAGGGTCACCACATGGTCGCCGAGCCGGGCGGCGTCGCGCGGGTCCCGGCAGGTCATCAGGACCGTGCCGCCGCGGTCCGCGTGCCCGCGCAGCAGTCCGTACAGCCAGGCGCTCTCGCGCGGGGAGAGCCCGTCGGCCGGCTCGTCCAGCACCAGTGTGTGCGGGTCGCCGAGCAGGGCCGCGGCCATGCCCAGCCGGCGGTCCATCCCCCGGGAGCAGGTGGCCAGCCGCCGGCCGGCCAGCCCGGTGAGCCCGGTCAGGTCCATGACCTCCTCGGCCCGCGCGGCCGGGATCCCGGCCGCCGCGGCGAGCATCCGCAGATGATCGCGCACGGTGCGGCCGGGGTGGCCGGGAACGTCCCCGAGAAGGACGCCGATCTCCCGCACGGGATGCCGCAGCCGGCGCACCGGCCGGCCGCGGAAGAGTGCGACGCCCCGGCCCGGCTGGAGTTGCAGCATCAGACGGAGCGCCGCGGACTTGCCCGCCCCCGGCGGGCCGTGCAGGACGGTGACGCCGCCGGGCCGCGCCTCGAAGGTGAGATCGTCCACGGCCGGCGGCCGGCCCCGGCGGTCCGGTCCGGTGAGTCCGATGGTCTGGATCATCGAGTCTCCCGCTGACGGCGTTCCCGGCACGATGACCCCAGCACCATAGCGGCATATGTGCGGTATATCAGACAACATGCGAGGGCTGTCGCCGATGGCCGTGCGCGGTTCGCCCGGTCGCCGGGCCCGGACCGCCGCGGGGGGCCGCGGCGCCGCGGCTCAGACCTCGGGACGCAGCATCGGCGGGTTGAGCAGGGTGGCCTCCCCGGCCCGGAACAACTGGGCGGGCCGCCCGCCCTGCCGGGTGGTGGTGCCGCCGGCCGGGACCAGGAAACCCGGGGTGCCGGTGACCTTGCGGTGGAAGTTCCGCGGATCCAGGCTGACCCCCCACACCGCCTCGTAGACCCGGCGCAGCTCGCCCACGGTGAACTGCGGCGGGCAGAAGGCCGCGGCGAGCGAGGAGTACTCCAGCTTGGAGCGGGCGCGCTCCACCCCGTCGCCCAGGATGCGGTTGTGGTCGAAGGCCAGCCGCTCGCTGGGGGCGCCGGCCCCGGAAGCGCCGAGCAACTGGTCCACCGGCATCCAGCGGGCGCCGCCCGCGTCCCCGCCCGCGGTCGGGGCGGGAAGATCGGGGGCCAGCACGAGATGGGCCACGCTGACCACCCGCATCCGGGGATCGCGGCCGGGGTCGCCGTAGGTGGCGAGCTGCTCCAGATGCGCCCCGGCGGGCGGGCTGCCGGGGTCCTGGGCGTGCAGCCCGGTCTCCTCGGCGAGCTCCCGCGCGGCGGCCGTGACCAGGTCCTCGTCCTTCCGGACGAAGCCGCCGGGCAGGGCCCACCAGCCCCGGAACGGCTCCTCGCCCCGGCGGACCACCAGCGCGCAGAAGGCGTCCCGCCGGACCGTGAGCACCACCAGGTCCACGGTGACGGCGAATGCCGGGAAGGCCGAGGGGTCATAGGGCATGCCGTGATCATAGTTCTCCGCGGGTCCCTCGCTCAGGGCCTGCGGTCAACCGTCCGGCAGGCCCGCTGACGGCGCATGCAGCGGCGCAGCGGTTCGGCGTCCAGGCCTTCCCGGAGGGCCTGGAGCAGCAGCCTGCCGAAGACGTACTCGGGATCGGCCCGTACCGCCCGGCCGAGCGCCGTCCTGGCTCCGACGCGGTCGCCGGTGGACCAGGCCACCCAGCCGGCCAGGGTCAGGGGCGCTGCCGCATGACCGGACCAGGGACCGATGCAGCGGCGGGCCAGCGCCCGCCACAGCCGCAGGGCGGGGGCGGCGTCCGGGCCCTCCATCCATTCCGCCGCCCGGTCCCGGGCCAGGCGGTCCTGGAGGCCGATGATCAGTGTCGCCGCCTCCTCGGAGGTCAGCAGGGCGTCGTCCCGGGCATCGGCGACGGCCGGATCTCCGGTCGCCGCCTGCCGGTTGTCCGCCGTCGCGCGCCGGTACCGGGTGATCAGCTCGCCGGCCAGACGCAGGGTGGACAGGCGCACCGCCTCCGCCTCGCCCCGGTCGTCCAGGATGCGCGGGACCAGCGCCCCGGCCACCGCCTCGAAGGCATCGGCCTGACGGGATGCGGCGGGTTCGCCGAGTGGATCCAGACGTCGTTCCAGGTCCCCGAGCGAGCCGTGCACCAGGATGCCGGCGTGGGCGGCGGCAGCCGCCATGGGAGAAGTGCCGGAGGGCAGTCGGGTGCCCTCGCCGTCGCAGCACTCCGGGTCCGGGCAGCAGTAGGACCAGTAGCGCCCGCCGGAGATGCACAGCGCCTCCAGGACGGGCAGATCGCGGGAGCCGCAGGCGGTGCGGAGCCACTGGGCCAGCGGTGCCAGCCGGTCGCGCACCTGTGCCGGGGCCTCGCCGCCGGCCGGATCGCGGCACAGGCAGATCACCGCGGCGTCCGGCCGGGAGCCATGCGCGGTGCCGCCCTCCAGCAGGCAGTCGGCGAGTTCCCGGGCGGTCTCCGGCCAGCCGCCGGCGTCCTCGGGGATGCCGATCCGGACCCGGCCGCCGACCCGGCCGCGCGGGCCGTGCAGGCCGATCAGCACGATGGAGTCCTCGGGGTGGTACCCGAGCAGATAGGGCAGGGCGTCGGCCAGATCGGCCGGACCGCGCAGGGTCACGCGGGAGTCGGTGCGGTCGTGATGAGGGCGGGCGTGCGGACCGGCGGGCTCGTGATGCATCGTCATGCCGACGACGGTGCCCGGTACCGGGCCCGGCCGCGAACGCGTTGTCCACAGGCCCACCGATCTGCCATACGGCCTGATCAGATGAGAATCGGGTCGTCAGACTTTTCTGGGGTTTTCCACAGGCGGCCCGCACCGGCCACGTTCCGCGTCATGGCCGGTGCGGAAGCGGACCGGCCGGTTCAGTGGGTGCCGGTGAGCTGGCCGGTGAGCTTGCGGTGCATGTCGGCGCTGGGCTTGTTCAGACCGATCACGGTGACCTTCTTGCCGCGGGCGGCGTACTTGGTCTCGATGGCGTCCAGGGCGGCGACGGAGGAGGCGTCCCAGATATGGGCGTCGGACAGGTCGATCACGACCTCGTCGGGGTCGCCCGTGTAGTCGAACTGGTAGACAAGATCGTTGGAGGAGGCGAAGAACAGCTCACCGGTGACGGCGTAGACCACCTGGTTGCCGTCGGGGTCGACCACGCCGGTGACCTGGGCGAGGTGGGCGACCTGGCGGGCGAAGACCACCATCGCGGTGATCACCCCGGCGATGACGCCGATGGCGAGGTTGTGGGTGGCCACCACCACCGCCACGGTGACGGCCATGACCACGGTCTCCCCCACCGGCAGGCGGCGCAGGGTCCTCGGGGCGATGGAGTGCCAGTCGAAGGTGGCGAAGGAGACCAGGATCATCACCGCGACCAGCGCGGCCATCGGGATGTCGGAGACCACCGGTCCGAAGGTGATGCACAGGATCATCAGGAAGACCCCGGCCAGGAAGGTGGAGGCGCGGGTGCGGGCCCCGGCGGTCTTCACATTGATCATGGTCTGGCCGATCATGGCGCAGCCGCCCATGCCGCCGAAAAAGCCGGTGACCACATTGGCGATGCCCTGGCCGATGGACTCGCGGGTCTTGCCCGAGTGGGTGTCGGTGATGTCGTCCACCAGCTTGGCCGTCATCAGCGATTCCATCAGCCCCACCAGCGCGAAGGCGAAGGCGTAGGGGGCGATGACGGTCAGCGCCTCCAGGGTGAAGGGCACCTCCGGCAGGCCCGGCACCGGCAGCGCGGAGGGCAGCTCACCCTTGTCGCCGACGGTGGGCACGGCGATCCCGGCGCCGATGGTGATCACCGTCAGGATGACGATGGACACCAGCGGGGCCGGAACGGCCTTGGTGAGCTTCGGGAAGAGGATCATCATGACCAGCCCGGCCACCACCAGCGGGTAGACCGGCCAGGGCACATCGGTCAGCTCCGGCACCTGGGCCAGGAAGATCAGAATCGCCAGGGCGTTGACGAAGCCGACCATCACGCTGCGCGGGACGAACCGCATCAGCCGGGCCACCCCCAGCGCACCGAGCGCGATCTGCATCAGCCCGCCCAGGATCACCGCGCCGATCAGGTAGCCCAGGCCGTAGTTGTGGTTCAGCGGCGCGATCACCAGGGCGATGGCGCCGGTGGCGGCGGAGATCATCGCCGAGCGCCCGCCGACGACCGAGATGACCACGGCCATGGTGAAGGACGCGAACAGCCCCACCGAGGGATCGACCCCGGCGATGATCGAGAAGGAGATCGCCTCGGGGATCAGGGCCAGGGCCACGACCAGACCGGCCAGCACCTCGGTGCGCAGCACCTTCGGCGAGGCCAGGAACGAGGGACGGTAACGCAGGGACAGGCGCGGCTTGGCAGCCGGGGGCAGCGCAGAGGACATACGTCCGTTTCCGTTTCGGGCGCACGGCGGCAGCAAGCCGCGCGCAGGCGTGCAGCCGCTCCCCGCGGGGAGCGGTAAAAAGTACATCCGGGTTCGCCGGTCCGCGTCGGCGCGGAACCTGCCGGGAGGAAGGGTGGCGGCGCTCGGCCGCCGGCCGGGCATCATTGCCCGCACGTATCAAGGCGTCACCCGGCGGCATAGGGTGGGCTGCCCGGGGTGGCGGGACACCGGAACCGGCACCGGGCCGGAACGGGATGTCCGCCGATCACTCTACCCTCACGAAAGGGGAGAGATCAGCGACAGAGCCGTGCATCACAGGCAAAACCGCGGATACGGCCTGTGATTGATCTCACCGGACACCCGGGCATGCCGGCAAGGCGGAGACGAGAGGACCGAGAGCGTGACGACGCAGCGGCGACAGATGCAGATCGGTGAAGTCGCCGAACGGACCGGCCTGTCGCTGCGGACCATCCGCCACTACGAGAGCGTCGGCCTGATCACCCCCTCCGCCCGCAGCAAGGGCGGCTTCCGGCTGTACACCGAGGCCGATGTGGAGCGGCTGATGGTGGTGCGGCGGATGAAGCCGCTGGACTTCTCCCTGGAGGAGATGCGCGAACTCCTCCAGCTCCTCGACCGCCTCACCACCGACGACCGGCGCATGGACACCACTGAACGGGAACGGCTGCGCGAACGGCTGGACGCCTACCACAAGATCACCGAAGCCCGCTGCGAGACCCTGCGCGCCCGACTGCTGGCCGCCGAGGACTTCGCCGCCACCCTCCGCCGCCACCTGCACGACTCCGCCTGAGCAGTGGGCCCCGGGGACGACGGACGGCGGCCGCGCGGGAGTCAGGACCTTGCGTCCGGCCGGCCTCTCTTCCGTCGCGTCAGACCGGCGCCCCAACGACCGGGTGGCGCCGTGGCCGCGCGCCGCGGCGCGGCGCGCGGCCCGCCGCTCCGGCCGAGGACCCTGCGCGGCCCCGCGGCTCGGCGCCGGTGACCGCGGGGAGCTCAGCCCGCCGCAGCCAGGACCAGCGGCAGAACACCCGGGCAGCCCGCCTGACGGAGAAGACGGGCGGCGACCGTGAGCGTCCAGCCGGTGTCGGTGTAGTCGTCCACGAGCAGCACGGGACCCGGCGAGCGCGCCAGGGCACCGGCCAGTTCCCCGGAGACGGTGAAGGCTTCGGAAAGCGCCCGGAGACGCTGGGCGGAGTTGCTGCGGCGGACCGCGTGACCGCCGCCCGCACCGCGGTACGTCAGGGTGCCCAGCCAGGGCAGCCGGCCGATGGCCGCGATGCCCTGGGCGAGGGACCCGACCAGTTGCGGCCGGCTCAGGGACGGCACCGCGACGACTCCCACCGGCCGCGGGGAGGCGTCCGGCACATTCGGCGCCCAGCCGCCCGGGGAGCGCGCCCAGTCGGCCAGCACCGCCACCGAGGCCTTGAGCACCTCGTCGGGGACCGGGCCGTCGGGCGCATTCTCGGCCAGCAGAGGGCGCAGGCGGTTGCCCCAGCCGATGTCGGAGAGCCGGCCCAGGGCGCGGCCGGTGGCGCACTGCTCGCCGGCGGGGATGCGCCCCCTGAGGTCGATGCCCAGGGCGGGCATGCCCGTCGGCCACATCCGGCGCGGCTCGACCTCGACCCCCGGACGGTCCAGTTCCTTCCTCGCCCCCGTCAGCGCCTCCGGGGAGACCGAGGAGTCGATCCATGCGCCGGCACAGTTGTCGCACCGGCCGCACGGGGCCGCTTCCTCGTCGTCAAGCTGCCGGCGCAGAAACTCCATGCGGCAGCCGCCGGTGCTCACATAGTCGCGCATGGCCTGCTGCTCGGCCGCCCGCTGCCGAGCCACCCAGGCGTACCGCTCCCCGTCGTACACCCACGGCTGTCCCGTGCTCTCCCAGCCGCCCTTCACCCGCCGCACGGCCCCGTCCACATCGAGGACCTTCAGCATGGTCTCCAGCCGGGCCCGCCGCAGCTCCACCGCGGTCTCCAGGGCGGGCACCGAGAGCGGCCGGCCCGCCTCGGCCAGGGCCGAAAGGGTCTGGCGGACCTGTGCCTCGGGCGGGAACGCGGTATCGGCGAAATACCGCCAGATCGCCTCGTCCTCCTTGCCCGGCAGCAACAGCACCTCGGCATGCTCCACTCCGCGACCGGCCCGGCCCACCTGCTGGTAATAGGCGATCGGCGACGAAGGCGACCCGAGATGCACCACGAAGCCCAGGTCCGGCTTGTCGAAACCCATCCCGAGCGCCGAGGTCGCGACCAGGGCCTTGACCCGGTTGGCCAGCAGATCCTGCTCGGCCTGCAGCCGGTCGGCGTTCTCCGTCCGCCCGGTGTAGGAGGCCACCGCGAAGCCACGCTGCCGCAGGAAGGCGGTGGCCTCCTCGGCCGCGGCCACGGTCAGGGTGTAGACGATCCCCGAGCCCGGCAGCCTGCCCAGATGCTCCGCCAGCCACCCCAGCCGGTGGGCGGCATCCGGCAGCCGGACGACTCCCAGACGGAGGCTTTCCCGGTCCAGCGGGCCGCGGAGCACCAGGGCCTCACCGGTACCGGTACCCAGCTGCTCGGCCACATCGGCCGTCACCCGCGCATTGGCCGTCGCCGTCGTCGCCAGCACCGGCACCCCGGGGGACAGCCCGGCCAGCATCGCCCGCAGCCGACGGTAGTCGGGACGGAAATCATGGCCCCAGTCCGAGATGCAGTGCGCCTCGTCCACCACCAGCAGGCCCGTTGCGGCGGTGAGCCCGGGCAGCACCTGCTCGCGGAAGTCCACCGAATTGAGGCGTTCGGGACTCACCAGGAGAACGTCGGCCTCGCCGCTCCCGATCTCCTGATGGATCGTGTCCCACTCCTCCGGGTTCGCCGAATTGATCGTGCGGGCCCGGATACCCGCCCGGCCCGCCGCCTCGACCTGGTTGCGCATCAGCGCCAGCAACGGCGACACGATCACCGTCGGCCCGCACCCACGGCGGCGCAGCAAAACGGTGGCGACGAAATACACCGCCGACTTCCCCCAGCCGGTGCGCTGCACCACCAGCGCACGCCGACGCTCCCGGACCAGCGCCGCCACCGCCCGCCACTGATCCTCCCGCAGCCGCACCGAACCCCCCGGCGCACCGACGAGATCGGCGAGGATGGCATCGGCTTCGGCACGGAGCTCCAGATCGTCCATGCCCCCATGCAACCCGACAGCACTGACAATCAGCCAGCCCACCCGGCGTGAGCGCCCGCTCGCACCCGGTCGCGGCCGGCGGAAGCAGGAGGGTCAGAACATCCCGAGCTGTCCCGCCTCCTCCAGCTCGGCCGCCGCGGCGGCGGCCTCCTCCGCCTCCGCACGCTCCCGCAGATTCGGCTTCCGCAGATGCCGCCAGCGCTCCAAGGTGTCCAGATAGGCCCAGCTCAGCCGGTGATGCGGGGTGGGACCGAGGCGCTCCAGCGCCGCGCGGTGCACCGGCGAGGGATAACCGGCGTTGCTGCCGAAGTCGAAGTCGGGATGGTCCCGCCCGAGTTCGGCGAGCCGGGCATCACGCCGCACCTTGGCCAGCACGGAGGCGGCGGCGACCGCCACGCACGACTGATCCCCCTTGATCACCGTGCGCACCCGCCAGGGCGCGCCCAGGTAGTCGTGCTTGCCGTCCAGGATCACCGCGTCCGGCCGGACCGGCAGGGCCTCCAGGGCACGGCAGGCGGCCAGCCGGAGCGCGGCGGTCATGCCCAGTTCGTCGATCTCCTCGGGGGAGGCGTGGCCCAGGGCGTGCGCGGTGACCCAGCCGGCCAGCACCTCCGCCAGTTCTGTGCGGCGGACCGGGGTCAGCAGCTTGGAGTCGGTGAGCCCCTCGGGCGGACGGCGCAGTCCGGTGACGGCCGCGCAGACCGTGACCGGTCCGGCCCAGGCTCCCCGGCCCACCTCGTCCACACCGGCGACCAGGCGTGCTCCGAGGGTGGCGCGCAGTGAGCGCTCGACGGTGTGGGTCGGCGAGGGCGGCCGGGGGCGGCCTGCGGACGGTGCTGGCATGATGCGGCCCACCCTACGCCGCCGCCGCGGCCGGGCCGCGGTCAGGGCCGCGGCTCCAGCCAGTCCGGCAGCGGTTCGGTGGCGGCGAGCCAGTCAGCGGGGGGCGCGCCCTCCGGCGCCGAGGCCACGATGCCGCCGGCGATGGCGCAGGTGGTGTCGATGTCCCCGCCCGCACGGACGCAGTCCCACACGGTGCCGGCGAAGTCGCCGAGATGCCGGGCCGCCGCCCAGAGGGTGAACGGCACGGTGTCCTGGGCGGTGACGTTCCGTCCGTTGCCCAGCACGGCGGCCGCCTCGGCCGCGTTGTCTGCCTCGGCCGCGTTGTCTGCCTTGTCGGCGTCCCGCCGCCGGCCGAGGAGTCCGGCGGCCCGGCGCGCGCCGGTTCGGACCTCGCTCTGCGGCGTGTGCTCCAGCACGGCCTCGAACAGGGCCGCCGGGTCCCGCTCGCCGCCGGCCACCGCGGCGGCGGCCAGCGCCACGGCCACGGCCCCCGCCACCCCCTCCGGATGCCGGTGGGTGACCTCTGCGGAACGCCGGGCCTCCGCGGCCGCCGCGGCCGGATCGTCGGCGTACCAGGCGCCGAGCGGGGCGACCCGCATGGCCGCGCCGTTGCCGTAGGAGCCGCTGCCGTGGAACAGGCCGCCGGCCAGCTCCCGCCAGTTGCCGCCCTCCTGGCGGATCAGCCGCAGCATGCGGCCGACCGCCGGGCCGTAGCCGCGGTCGAAGTCGTGGTGCCGGGCGAAGGAGCGGGCCAGCTCGTCCTGGTCGGCTTCGCCGCGGGCGAGCAGCACGGCCACCACCGAGCAGGCCATCTCGGTGTCGTCCGTCCAGTTCCAGGGAGCGGGCGGCAGCTCGCCGCGGCGGATCAGGGGGAGGTGTGCCGGAACGAAGAACTGGGCGCCCAGGGCGTCGCCCACCCGCACGCCCTCCAGAGCGGCCAGGGCCCGCCGCCGGCGGCCGGGGTCGCCGGGTCCGGGCGCGGGCTCCGCGTCCGGGGTCCCGGGGGTCTGCGAGGTCATGGTGGGCACCACTCCAGTCGTCGTCCGGGGGCGGCCGGGCAGGGCCACCGCCCATGCGCGGGATCTGTCACACCGTCCAGGACGGCTCCAGATCGACGACATCGCCGTCGATGGCCGCGACATCCGCGCCGGTCTGGGCCCGCAGGGCGAGCCGTTCCACCCGCTCGGTACGGTACTTGGCCCGTTCGGCGGCGGAGTTCCACATGGACAGCACCAGGAACTCCCGCTCGCCGTCCGCCTCGGCGAACACGCCGCGCAGCATGCCCGGGGACCCGGCCATGGCCGGGTTCCACACCTTCTCCTGCATCAGGGCGAAATGCTCGGCGCGTTCCCGGTGCACCGTGCAGTGCGCCACCCGCACCACGTCGGCGTCGCCGAACCTGGGCTGGAAGCCGGTCTTCACATCGAAGCGGTAGTCGAAGAGCCGCACCTGGATGTCGCGGTAGGTGCCGGACTGGGAGGCGGCCAGCCGGTCGTGGGAGCGGGCCATGAAGGAGTCGTAGAGGGTGCGGCTCTCCCAGAACGCGAAGAAGTGCACCACCCCGGGCCGGGAGCGGCTCCAGCCGCCGCCCTGGCCGCGGAATCCGGGCTCGCCCAGCAGCCCCGCCCATTTCCGCTGCCCTCGCTCGAACCCGCCTCGGTCGACCACGGTGCACCGCATCCACTTGACCAGCACCGCGCTATCGTACGGCCAGTTCAGCATCCGAACGCACCGGTCTCACCGGCCGGTGGCCCGGTTGATGCCGGGCCGAGACCCTTCCCGCCCGGCCCCGGGCCGCGGCCGGTACGGCGGAGGGGACCGGCCCCCTCGGGCCGGTCCCCTGTCGAAACCCCCGGTCAGCCGCCGCCGGGGAGCACGCCGGGGTCAGCTGCAGCCGCTGGTGGAGCCGCAGCCCTCGCAGACGTAGCAGCTTCCGGCGCGGCGCATCTTGGTGCCGCAGGAGAAGCACAGCGGTGCGTCGGCGTTCAGCCCGAGCTGGATCTCGGCCAGTTCGGTGGAGTTGTGCGCCTCGGCGGGCGCCGCCTCGGCGGCGGCTGCCGGACGGGCGCCGCCCGCCGGCTGGCGGGGCGCGGACTGGGCCAGCCCCTCCACATCCATGTCCTCGTCCTCGGCGGAGAGTTCGTAGGACCCCGTCTCCAGATGGCGCTGGCGCTCCTCGACGGTGTGGATGCCCAGCGCCGAGCGGGTCTCGAAGGGCAGGAAGTCCAGCGCCAGGCGGCGGAAGATGTAGTCGACGATCGACTGCGCCATCCGCACATCCGGGTCGTCCGTCATGCCGGCCGGCTCGAACCGCATGTTGGTGAACTTCGAGACATAGGTCTCCAGCGGCACGCCGTACTGAAGGCCGACCGAGACGGCGATGGAGAAGGCGTCCATCATGCCTGCCAGGGTGGAACCCTGCTTGGACATCTTCAGGAAGACCTCGCCCAGCCCGTCGTCCGGATAGCTGTTGGCGGTCATGTAACCCTCGGCGCCGCCCACCGTGAAGGAGGTGGTGATGCCGGGACGGCCCTTGGGCAGCCGGCGCCGCACCGGGCGGTGCTCGGCCGGCTTCTCCCCGGCGGCCGGCGCCTGGGCCGCCGGCTCCGTCTCGGCCGCCCCGCCCTCGTCCTTCCCGGCGTCCTTCCCGGCGTCCTTCTTGGCGGCGGAGAGCGGCTGCCCGACCTTGCTGCCCTCGACATACACCGCCAGCGCCTTCAGGCCGAGCCTCCAGCCCTCCAGATAGATGCCCTCCACGTCCTCGACAGTGCTGCTCGCGGGCATGTTGACGGTCTTGGAGATGGCGCCGGAGAGGAACGGCTGGGCCGCCGCCATCATCCGCACATGGCCCATCGGGGCGATCGACCGCTCACCCATGGCGCAGTCGAAGACCTCGTAGTGCTCGGGCTTCAGACCCGGCGCGCCGACCACATTGCCGTGCTCGGCGATGTGCGCGACGATCGCCTCGCTCTGCTCGTCCTGGTAGCCGAGGCGCTTCAGCGCCTTGGGCACGGTGGTGTTGACGATCTGCATGGAGCCGCCGCCGACCAGCTTCTTGAACTTGACCAGGGCCAGGTCGGGTTCGATGCCGGTGGTGTCGCAGTCCATCATCAGGCCGATGGTGCCGGTCGGGGCGAGCACGCTGGCCTGGGCGTTGCGGAAACCGTTCTTCTCCCCCAGCCGCAGCACGTCCTGCCAGGCCTCGGTGGCCGCCGCCCACACCGGGGTGTCCAGCTCGTCCATCCGCTTGGCCGCGGCATTGGCCTCGGCGTGCTGCCGCATCACCCGCCGGTGCGGGTCGGCGTTGCGGGCATAGCCGTCGTACGGGCCGACGGCGGCGGCCAGTTCGGCCGAGCGCCGGTAGGCGGTGCCGGTCATCAGCGAGGTGACCGCGCCGGCCAGGGCCCGGCCGCCGTCCGAGTCGTAGGCGTGCCCGGTGGCCATCAGCAGCGCGCCCAGGTTGGCGTAGCCGATGCCGAGCTGGCGGAACGCCCGGGTGTTCTCGGCGATCTTCCGGGTCGGGAAGTCCGCGAAGCAGATCGAGATGTCCATCGCCGTGATGACCAGCTCGGTCACCTTGGTGAAGCGCTCGATGTCGAAGGACTGCCGGCCCTGGCCGTCGTCCTTGAGGAACTTCATCAGATTCAGCGAGGCGAGGTTGCACGAGGTGTTGTCCAGGTGCATGTACTCGCTGCACGGGTTGGAGGCGGTGATCCGGCCGGACTCCGGGCAGGTGTGCCAGTGGTTGATGGTGTCGTCGTACTGGATGCCGGGGTCCGCGCAGGCCCAGGCCGCCTCGGCCATCCTGCGCAGCACGCCCCTGGCGTCCAGCCGCTCGATCACCTCACCGGTCATCCGGGCCCGCAGCCCGTAGTCGGAGCCGCTCTCCACGGCCCGCATGAAGTCGTCGGTCACCCGCACCGAGTTGTTGGCGTTCTGGTACTGGACGGAGGCGATGTCGTCGCCGCCCAGGTCCATGTCGAAGCCGGCGTCGCGCAGGACCCGGATCTTCTCCTCCTCGCGGACCTTGGTGTCGATGAACGCCTCGATGTCCGGGTGGTCCACGTCCAGCACCACCATCTTGGCGGCCCGGCGGGTGGCGCCGCCCGACTTGATGGTGCCGGCCGAGGCGTCCGCGCCGCGCATGAAGGAGACCGGTCCGGAGGCGTTGCCGCCGGAGGACAGCAGTTCCTTGGAGGAGCGGATGCGGGAGAGGTTCAGGCCGGCGCCGGAGCCGCCCTTGAAGATCATCCCCTCTTCCTTGTACCAGTCGAGGATGGACTCCATGGAGTCCTCGACCGAGAGGATGAAACAGGCGCTGACCTGCTGCGGCTGCTTGGTGCCGACGTTGAACCAGACCGGCGAGTTGAAGCTGAAGACCTGGTGCAGCACGGCGTACGCCAGCTCGTGCTCGAAGATCTCGGCGTCGGCGGGCGAGGCGAAGTAGCCGTGCTCCTCGCCGGCCGCCCGGTAGCTCTTGACCACCCGGTCGATGAGCTGCCTGAGGCTGGTCTCGCGCTGGGGCGTGCCCACGGCTCCGCGGAAGTACTTGCTGGTGACGATGTTGACCGCGTTCACCGACCAGAAGTCGGGGAACTCGACGCCGCGCTGCTCGAAATTGACCGAGCCGTCGCGCCAGTTGGTCATGACGACATCACGGCGCTCCCAGACCACCTCGTCATAGGGGTGCACCCCGGGGGTGGTGTGGATGCGCTCGAACCGCAGCCCCTTGGCCGCGGCCTTCCCGCCCTTGGCCGTCCTGGCGCGGGAGCCGCGTGCCGAGCCACTCGTCGTCTCTGTCATTCCGCCTCCCTGTATGGGCATAACGCCCGATCGCCCACCGGATCTTCCCGGTGCGCCTTGCCTGTGCTGCTGCTGTGCTGCTGTGACTGCCCGGCTGCCGTCCCGTCACCGCCGTATCGCTGTGTGGCCGCGTCGCCACGCCGCGCACCGGCGGCTCCGGGAATTCCGCGGGGACCGCCCCGGCGGCCCGCGCTCGGCTAGCTGCCGCCGGGACCGGGTGGTCCGGCGCGCAGCTCCGCGATGGCGGCCTCGAAATCGGCCAGGGAATCGAAGGCCCGGTACACGGAGGCGAAGCGGAGATACGCCACCACATCGAGCTCTCTGAGCGGCCCGAGTATCGCCAGGCCGACGTCGTGGGTGGAGAGCTCGGCGCTTCCGGTGGCCCGTACGGCCTCCTCCACGCGCTGGCCGAGCCGGGCGAGCGCGTCCTCGGTGACCGGCCGCCCCTGGCACGCCTTGCGCACCCCGGCGATCACCTTGTCGCGGCTGAAGGGCTCGGTGACGCCGCTCCGCTTGATCACCATCAGGGCGGCCGTTTCCAGTGTGGTGAATCTCCGGCTGCACTCCTGGCACTGGCGGCGGCGCCGGATGGTGGTGCCGTCGTCCGCGGTGCGGCTGTCCACGACCCGGCTGTCGGGGTGCCGGCAGAAGGGGCAGTGCATGGTTCCCACACCCTCCTCGAAGCCGCCGCGGACACCACCGGATCACCTCGCCGGGACCTTGGTCCGTGCCGTTGGTCCCTGCGGGGCGACACCAGCATAACCACAATTTCTGGTGGCCGTCGCCAATCGGGGCACTAGATCTGGTGCCGGAGTGTCAGATTGACGGAAGGACGGGGCGCGCCCCGGCGGCCGGCGGAGGCGGGCCCCGGTGAGCATACGGTGCCGTCCACGGCAGACCGCGGACGGCACCCCGCAACGCCTGGGAACGTTTCGGAACGTCCGGCGGCGGAGCCGCGGGACGGAGCACCGGACCGGCTTTCATACACCGTGGGGCATGATCGGGTAAGCCAATCTGCGATATTTCACTCGAACGTGTGTTTGGCGCAACCTTTCGATAGCAACTACCGTTGTCAGGCCAGGAAAACCCACCTGCGAGAGGGGCAAGGATGACCACCGCAGCAGAACACACGATCACGGCGACCGCCGGCCACCCCGGGCCGCACTCCGGGCCGCACTCCGGTCACGGCCCGGCCGGCACGGATCCGGCCGCGCAGCGCTCGGCGCCCGGCCGGCCACCCGGCATCCGGGCGGACAGCTCCGGGCTGACCGACCGGCAGCGCCGGGTGATCGAGGTCATCCGTGACTCGGTGCAGCGCCGCGGTTATCCGCCGTCCATGCGGGAGATCGGCCAGGCAGTGGGGCTGTCCTCGACCTCCTCGGTGGCGCACCAGCTCATGGCCCTGGAGCGCAAGGGCTTCCTGCGCCGCGATCCGCACCGCCCCCGGGCCTATGAGGTGCGCGGCGCGGACACGCCCGCCCCGCCCCCGGCGGACACCAGCGGCAAGCCCGCGGCCTCCTATGTCCCGCTGGTCGGCCGGATCGCCGCCGGCGGTCCCATCCTGGCCGAGGAATCGGTGGAGGACGTCTTTCCCCTCCCCCGCCAGCTGGTCGGGGACGGCGAGCTGTTCGTGCTCAAGGTGGTCGGCGATTCCATGATCGACGCGGCCATCTGCGACGGGGACTGGGTCACCGTGCGGCGCCAGCCGGTGGCGGAGAACGGCGACATCGTCGCCGCGATGCTCGACGGCGAGGCGACCGTCAAGCGTTTCAAGCGGGAGGACGGCCAGATCTGGCTGCTCCCGCACAATGCGGCCTACCAGCCCATTCCGGGCGACCACGCCACCATCCTGGGCAAGGTCGTCGCGGTCATGCGGCGGCTCTGAGCCGCCGTCCCACCGCAGACGGCATGGCGGCGGGCCGGGCGCCCCAGAAGGTCGCCCGCCTCGGTACCCGTCCACCCCGCCGACGCGCCGTCCGCTCCGTTCAGCGCCCCTCCTCGGGCCGGGACGCCCGCGCCGCGGTATCGATGGCGGCCAGTGAGCGCCGCACCTGATTGCGATCGGTGGTGTACCAGAAGTCCGGCATGGTGGCGCGCAGAAAGCTGCCGTAGCGGGCGGTGGCCAGCCGGGGATCCAGCACCGCGACCACCCCGCGGTCGTCCATGGCCCGCACCAGCCGGCCCGCTCCCTGCGCCATCAGCAAGGCGGCATGGGTGGCGGCCACCGCCATGAAGCCATTGCCCCCGGCGCTCTCCACGGCCTTCTGGCGCGCGCTCATCAGCGGATCGTCCGGCCGGGGGAACGGGATGCGGTCCATCACCACAAGCTGGCAGTTCGGCCCGGGCACATCCACGCCCTGCCAGAGCGACAGCGTGCCGAACAGGCAGGTGCGGGCGTCCGAGGCAAAGGCCCGGATCAGCTCCCCCAGGGTCTCCTCGCCCTGGAGCAGGACCGGCAGATCCAGCCGTCCGCGGAGTTCCTCGGCGGCATGCTGGGCGCCCCGCATCGAGGAGAACAGGCCCAGGGTCCGGCCGCCGGCCGCCTCCACCAGCTCCGCCAGTTCCTCCAGCATGTCGGCCCGGCCGCCCTCCCGCCCCGGCGGGGAAAGGTGCCGGGCCACATAGAGGATGCCCTGCTTGCGGTAGGTGAAGGGCGAACCGACGTCCATGCCGCGCCACGCGGGCTGCAGTTCCCCGGCACCGTCCCCCGCTCCGTCCCCGGCTCGGTTCCCGTCCCCGGCCTCGGCCGGTGCGTCGGCCGCCGCGGTGGCCGGGCCAGGAGCGGGACGCGTCATGGCGCCCTCCGGGCCGAGGCCGAGCGAGGCGGCGACCCCGTTGAAGTCCCCGCCGAGTTTCAGAGTGGCGGAGGTCAGGATCACCGAACGCTCGGTGAACAGCTTCTCCCGCAGCAGCCCGGAGACGGTCAGCGGCGCCACCCGCAGCGAGGCGCCGTAGCGGTCGTGCCGCTCGTACCACAGGACATCGAACTCCGAGCCCGCGAGAATGCGGTCGCAGACCTCCTGCACATTCTCGATGGAGGCCAGGGCCTGGCGCCGGACCGCCTCCTCGTCGCCCAGCGAGGAGTCCCGGGTGGCGCCGATGGCGGTGATCACCGTGCGCGCGGCATCCCGCAGGGCGGCCAGCGCATAGCCCAGATCCTCCGGAATCTCCTCCAGCCGGCCGGGCAGGGCCAGCTCCATCAGCCGCTCGAAGCTCTCCGCGGCCGTCTGCAGCCGGTCGGCGGACTTCTCGTCCACCAGCTTGGCCGCGCGGCGCACCGCACGGTTCACCCCGCCCGGGGTCAGCTCGCCGGTGGCCACCCCGGTGACCCGGGAGACCAGCTCATGGGCCTCGTCGATGATCAGCACCTCGTGCTCCGGCAGCACCGGTGCGCCCTCCAGGGCATCGATGGCCAGCAGTGCGTGGTTGGTGACGATGACATCGGCGGCCTTGGCCCGTTCCCGGGCGGCCTCGGCAAAGCACTCGGCGCCATAGGGGCACTTGGCGGCGCCCAGGCACTCCCGGGCCGAGACCGACACCTGGGACCAGGCCCGGTCCGACACCCCCGGGGAAAGGGCGTCGCGGTCGCCGGTCTCCGTCTCGTCGGCCCAGTCCCGCAGGCGCAGCAGGTCCTTTCCCAGGCGGCTGCCGGGGCCACTCGATGCCGCGGCGGCCTGCGCCGCCTCGAACGGATCGAACAGCCCCTCCTCCTCGTCCTGCGGCACGCCCTCGTGCAGCCGGTGCAGGCAGAGGTAGTTGGAACGGCCCTTGAGGGTGGCGAACTCCGGGCGACGGCGCAGCAGCGGGTGCAGCGCCTCCACCGTGCGGGGCAGATCCCGCTCGACGAGCTGGCGCTGGAGCGCCAGGGTGGCGGTGGCGACGATCACCCGCTCGCCCTGGGCCAGCGCCGGAACGAGATAGCCCAGCGACTTGCCGGTGCCGGTGCCGGCCTGGACCAGCAGATGGCTGCCGTCCGCGACGGCCTCGGCGACCGCCTCGGCCATGGCCACCTGGCCCGGCCGCGCCGAGCCGCCGATGGCGGCCACCGCGGCGGCCAGCAGCGCCGCCGGCTCGGGCTGCCCGGCCGGCACGGGACCGGCCTGGTCCGTACCGGTCGCTTCGGGCGGGGCGGACGGTGCGGGGTGCGGGGCGGAGCCGCCGGTCGTTGCGCTCATAGACCGGTAACCCTACGCCGACGCACTGACACCGCGGGGCGGGTTCCCGACGGCCGCCCGCCGCCGTCCGGAGCCGGATGCCGGCTCACCGCTCCCTGACCAGCACCGCGATCCGCCGCGCGGGGGACGTCCGGCCGCCCGCCCCGGCCCCGGTGACCGCCTCGGCCGTCAGTTCGGTCACGGTACGGAAACCCGCCCGGTGATGGGCGGTCACCACCGCTCCGTCCCGCACATCCGGCGCGGCCAGCACCCGGCGGCAGGCCGGACGGCTGTGCAGGACCAGCTCCCCGGCGGCGGCCAGCAGCGCGGCGGCCGGCCCCGGCCGCCGCGCAAGGGCGGGGGCGAGCAGCACCCGCATCCCGGTGTCGTGCGGCAGGCAGGGGAAGCGGCCGGCGAGCACCGAGAGATCGGCCCGGTACAGCTCCCAGTAGCCCGCCGGGGCGCCGTCCAGCAGGCCGAGGCAGGGCACCTCGCGTCCGTCGCCGGAGAGCAGGGCGGCCAGCCGCTCGGCCGGGTCGCGCGGCGGCTCCCAGAATTCCGCCGCCGGGCCGCCGAACCATGCGGTGAGCAGCGGCAGATCGGACTGCGGGCGGACCGGCCGCAGCCGCAGGCTCCGCCGCACCGGGCCGTCCGCCACCGCCGCCGGGCCCCAGTCCGGCACCCCGTCCAGCAGATCACCGCCCGGCGGGCCGGACGGCGTCCGGGGCGGTGCCGGCGGTGCGGGCAGTTCCACGGTCTCCTGCTCGCCGGCCGCGCCGGACGGGGCCGGTGCCCGGTACTCTTCGCCGGTGCCCATGTGCATGACCCTCTCCCTCGTGAGTAGCCGCACCCGGGCGGCGCCCGCACGGCCGTCGGTGTCCCCGGAGAACAACGAGCCGGGCGCCGGGCGATCACGCGCCCGCCCGGCCTCCCGCACCCGCGCCGCCCTGATGCGTGCCCGGCCGGGGCCGTTTCCCCGGGACCGGTCCGCGACATGGCCGCGACGCCACCGCTACACGCATCCGGAACCGGCAGCCCGGATTTCTCCGTCCACCACCACACCGGCATAGTTGGGGGGCCGTCCCGTTGCCGGGGCAGCATCCGTCTTGCGGCCCGCGGGCCACGAGGCCCATCTCAGAACAGAACCGCTCAGGGGGAATTCACCCATGTCTTTGATGCGCAGGCGCCATCGAGCCGCCCTTGCGGCCGGAGTTGTGGCCGCCGCACTCGCCCTCACCGCCACCGCCTGCGGCCCCGGCGAGGACGAGGCGGGCTCCGGCGGCAAGGAGGACAACCAGCCCGTCGAGGAGTCGCCGGACAGCCAGGACGACCGTCTCGACGACCTGCTCAACGCCCTGCCCATCGACATCGATGTCGACAAGTGGAAGGACGGCGAGTGGCGGAACTGGGACAAGGACCAGTGGCTGCGCGAGGCCGGTGAGTACATCGGCATCATCATCGAGGACTTCTGGGACGCGGACCGCATGCGGGACGCCCTCGACATGGACCGCGGCGTCGACGAGGGCGAGATCGAGGATGTCGAACCGGGCGAGGAGGAGCCGCCCGCGGACAACCCGGACGACGACCGCGGCGTGACCGACCCCGACCCGCTGCCGGTGGACGCGGTGGCCGAGCCCGCGCCCTACACCGAGAACTACCCCGCCGTCGGCAAGATCTTCATGGAGACCCCGGAGGGCACCATGGTGTGCTCCGGCGCCGTGGTGAAGGACCCGGACAATCCGGGCGCCTCCAACCTGGTCGCCACCGCAGGCCACTGCGTGCACGCGGGCTCCGAGGGCGGCTGGTTCCGCAATGTGGCCTTCGTTCCGGCGTACAACCCGAGCGGGGTGCCGCTGGAGGAGTCCATCAACCTGCCCTTCGAGGAGATCGCGCCGCTGGGCATCTGGTGGGCCGAGTACGTGGGCACCACCGACTACTGGGTGCAGAACGGCACCGCGGTCGGCGGCGACGGCGCGCACCAGGACTTCGCGGTGATGAAGGTCGCCCCGGAGGACGGCGGCAGCCAGTCCCTGGAGGAGCTGACCGGGGCGGCATACGAGATCGACTTCGACGCCCCGGCGGTGTCCCAGCTCAACGAGTTCAAGGTGATCGGCTACCCGGCGGCGGAACCGTTCGACGGCGAGCAGATGTACAGCTGCACCGACCAGCCGACCCGGCTGTCGCTGGACGCCTCCCAGCCGGTGATGTACCGCGTGGGCTGCACCATGACCGCCGGTTCCTCCGGCGGTCCCTGGATCCACGACGACACGCTGATCTCGGTCACCTCGATCGGCCCCTACGACTCCACCTGGCTGGCCGGTCCGCGGCTGGAGGCGGAGTGCGCGGAGGTCTTCGACCTGGTCCGCACGAGCTGACCCGCATCCCGAACCATGGGGCCGGGCCCCGTTCCTCCAGGTATCCAGGGAGGAGCGGGGCCCGGCCCTTGTGCTGTGCGCGGCGTGTTCCGCGGTTTCCCCGGGGCTCAGCCGCGGGCCACGGCCAGCGGGCTGCGCAGAGTGCCGCTGCCCGGCACCGGCGCGCCCGGATCGGCACCCAGCTCCACGATCCGGTTGTCCCGGTCCACATGCACCACCCGGGGCCGCAGGGCACGGGCCTCGGCATCGGCCACCTGCGCGTAGCTGATCAGGATCACCAGATCACCGGGCTTGACCAGATGGGCCGCCGCGCCGTTGATGCCGATCACCCCGGAGCCGCGTTCCCCCTCGATGACATAGGTCTCCAGCCGGCTGCCGTTGTCGATGTCCACGATGTGCACCAGCTCACCGGGCAGCAGATCGGCCGCCTCCATGAGCTCGGCGTCGATGGTGACCGATCCCACATAGTGCAGGTCGGCATGGGTCACCGTGGCCCGGTGGATCTTGGACTTGAACATGGTACGCAGCATTGCGGCACTCCTGGATGTTGGCTCCCTGCCTGCATATGCGCAGGTCAAGGGCGGTTTCCGTACCCTGGGGCAAGTCGCGCGTTCGGCCGGCTTTCACCAGGTTTTGCAGGACTCTTGCTGACCGATTGCTGACTTTCCTGACACATCGTCACGCAGCGACGGAAGGCTTGCGCCGGCACTCCGGCCCCTGCCGTGACGACGCCCCCAGGGTACGCAATCGCCCCCTGCCCCATACCTGGGGCCACCTCCACCCGCAGTCGCACCGCTCTCACCCCCGGCGCGCGGGCCGACACGACCGCGCCGCGGATCCGGCGGGACGCGGTCTCCGCCGTGCACATCGGCGCAGCGTGCGCCGCCCTCACTCGCGGCCCGCCAAAGAGAGGTCGGGAATATAGCGGATCATCGCCGGTTGGCCAAACCGGGCCGTATTCCGAACATGGCGTTTATGACCGTCAGGCACTGACCAGCGTCCACGGTCGGATTCCGTGACCCTGCGAAAATGGTACGACCGTGACCATGGCCAAAGGCAACGTTAGCCATCAGGCATGGTCAGCAGGACAGCTCTACTGGAGAGGCTCAATGCCCGTTTCCTCTATTACTCAGTCGCAAAGTAGTGTCCCGTACTCCAACCGAGCGAGGGGAGGGCGTCAGTCCGAGCCGATCCTGATGGACACCGCTGAACTGGCGATCATGCTCAACATGTCCGTGAGCTGGGTCTACCGCGAGGCGGCAAAGCTGGGCCTGAAGGGCTACAAACTCGGCCGCGGGCGAAATGCCAAGGTCTTGTACAAGCGGGCCGAGGTCCTGAAATGGCTGGAACAACAGAAGATCCACTGAGCGCCTATGTGGTCGTCGGCCGTCCCGGAGAACGGCCGCCACGGTGGTCCGCCAGGTCTTGGCCTCCTCCAGGGTGGTGTTGCGATCCTCGACTGTCCCGCAAGACGGCCGCCACCCGCCGAAGGGGTCCGGGTAATCGGGCGCCTCTCCGACGGTTGCGATTCTCGCCCGTCCCGGAGGACGGCCGCCACGGTCAGCGCGACG
>NZ_FOLM01000003.1:0-4493 GCF_900112355.1 Streptomyces aidingensis | reverse complement strand
GTTGCGATTCTCGGCCGTCCCGGAGGACGGCCGCCACGGCACCTGACCATACCGTTCTCGCCAGAGTGGCGGCTCTGCACACCGCAACACCTGAACGGATATAGGGCAACTCAGACATTCAGCTTCGGTAGGCCCCGGGGATTTCTGCCACACTTCGGGTTCCTAAGTGCGACGGGATGGCTTCGCTCAGCGCACCTTCGCCAGCCCGACGCGGGAACACCATCGGTGTCGGCTGGCAGCAATGCGGACAGACCATGCAAGGATAGGACAGACCAGCGGACCGGGTCATGACTTTGTCCACGTATGGGCGCCGAGGGCCCGACTCCGGAACGTCTCAGGGGACCAGAGTGAGATTTGATAGGGCAGTGATGATCGCGGTGGACCGACAATGCAAATTGGTCGTTCCGAGCTACCAGGGTAGCGGTTCACGGTCGTAGAAGAGTTGGCCGGTGGGTCCGTCATCGGGGAGAGTGGCCAGCCAGATCGGGGTGTCGGCGGCTTCTTCCGGCATCCGGGTGGTCTCGCCGTAGGCCATCCGCGTGTTGGTCCGGCCCGGTGACACGGCGTTGACGAGGATGCCAGCGTCCTTGAGTTCTGCAGCCAGGATGCGGGTGAGGGCGTTGAGTGAGGCTTTGGACACCCGATAGGAGACGTTCGTACCGGCCATGGTGCTGATGGACCCGAGGTGGCTGGTGATGTTCACGATCCGGCCGTACCCATGCTTGCGCATCTCCGGGATTGCCGCGGCGCAGCATCTCCAGGCGCCCAGGAGATTGGTTTCCAGGGTGGCGTGGATCTTCTCGAAATCGGGGCTGCCGGCCGGCTGACCGCGGTCGATGGCGATGCCCGCGTTGTTGACCAAGACGTCCAGGCGTCCGTGTTCGTGGGTGGTATCGGCGACCGCCCGCGCGACGCTCGCCGGGTCGGTCACGTCCAGCTGCTGCGCCGAGGCATGCAGTCCCTGGCTGCGCAATTCGTCGGCTTCCCGCTCCGCGGCGCTTTCGCTGCGGGCGGCCAGGACAGCGTGGAGGCCGCGTTCCGCCAGGCCTTGAGCGATGGCCAGGCCGATACCGCGGTTGGCTCCGGTCACCAGGGCAACGCGTGGTGACTCGCTCATGAGGCCAGTTCCAGTTCCGTCAACTGTTCGTCCAGTTCCCGGACCCGCCGGTCGCGCTTGTTCAACGGCAGGCTTGCGCGTGCCGTGAGCAGGTGCTGGGTGTTCCGCCGTGAGGGGGCCTGCTGGATCAGCGGAATGGCCTCCGTGAGCAGGTGGCATGCGTGATCCAGCTCGCCGAGCTGCGCCTGGGCGGTGGCACGGCGGGTGACATAGGTGGCCCGGTCGCGGATCTTGGTCCTGGGGAGTGACTGAAGGGTCCGCTCGAGGTGCGCTTCCGCCTTGGCCGAATGCTCGCTGCGGTGCCGGGCACGACTGAGGTCGAGGTAGCAGGTGCCGACCTGGGCCCAGAACTCGGCGCCATCGAAGTATCCGAGCCATGGCGGGTCTTCGTCGGCAGGGCCGGACTTGCTGATGGCGTGCTCCGCTTCGCCCAACAGCCGTTCACACGCGGCCGGGTCGCCGAGGGCGGCGTGGGCGCGTGCCTCGCGCAGGGCAAACATCGCCCGGGCACGGGGGGTGGTTTGCCCCGCGCCTTCGTACGCGCTGCGGGCCAGGGCCAGGGCTTCCCGGTGATTGGCTGCGTCGTAGCACTGCAGGCTCATCGATTTGAGTACGTTCGCACCCATGGTGCGGTCGCCGGCAGCGTGCGCCACGTGCAGCGCGGCGGTCCAGTAGCGCTGGGCCGCCGCGTGGAGTCCGGCGTCGAAGCAGGCCCAGCCGGCCATGCGGCTGAGTTCGCCTGCAAGGGCGAACAGCCGCTTGCCGATCTCCGTGGTGTAGGAGGAGCTGTCCAGGACTTCGACGACCATGCCCAGCTCGGCGCTGATGAGCTGTCGGGCACGTAGCCCGCCGCGTTCGGCTTCGAGGAACCGCAGCCGAGGGACGCCGTCCTCCAGTCTGTCAACGAAGGCATGGGTCACCTGGCCGCCCCGGACCGCTGCGGCCAGCTCGCTCGGCTCTATCCGAAGCCACTCCTCCGCGAGTCCGACCAGGGCGGCGCCGGTGAGCTTCATGAACCCCCGGCGATCCCGCATCCCGTGCTCCACTGCGTCCTCCAGGGCGCTGATGCTGCCCGGCTGTGTCCAGCCGAAGTCGGTACGGACCGGATCGCCGTCCGGCAGCCAGCACGGCCACGGCTCCTGCCGCACCCGCTCCGGCGGAACACCCAGTTCCGCCGCCAGCGCCAGCTGGCTGGGCCGATCCGGCGTGACACCGCGGTGTTCCCACCGCCACGCCTTCTGCCGACCGTTTCCTGCATTGCCCAACCGGCGGGCAACGACGTCCACGAGGTTTTGCTGAGTCCAGCCGCGGTCGGCCCGCACCACGCTCAACGGATGTACGTAGAACGCCCGGTCCTCCCTGCGTGCCATCAGCTGCCCCTTCCGCCTGCTCGCTTCATGCTACGGGCGCGCCCGTCGCCGCGTCGGCTTCTGGGGCACCGCCGCGCACGGAAGGCCACAACGAGACCACAAGCCAGCTCTAGCCACACCGCTGGAACCCCAGTTGGCTATGAGTCCCGTCAATCACTCAGGGTGAGGAGGTCGTCGCGGTGCACCGCAGAAGTGTGATCTGGGAGCAGGATGCCGACCTGCCACCGGCTCCCCGGCCGTCTCCCTTCGTCCAGTGGGCTCCCGCCGGTCCCACTGATGCAGCTGGCCTGTCACGGACGCTGGGATTCGAGGTCCCCTTCGCTGTTCCAGGGCCGGTCGACGGACTGCTGGCAGCGCTTTTCGTTGCGGCCCTGGAGCGCGCGCAGCTGCGCCCGGTCGGTGCGGTAGCGCTCCTCTGCGGTGTCGGTTCCGCTGCCCACGAGAGTCATATCGCACAGATTCGGCATCTCGCCGAGGTAGCGGGAATCCGCATCCACCGGGAAGTGTGCGATGCCTGTCCCTGCGGGACGTCCTTGGCCAATCGCTCGTGCTGGCGTCAGGTCCGAAGGCTGCTTGGAAGTGGCTTCGCTGAAGGGGTCATCACCACGGACTGGAACACGCTGGCCCCGGCCACGGACCAGGACCGGGCGCTCGAGGACCTCGCCACCCACCACGCCTTCCTCGTCTTCACGCGTCCGGGCCTGGCCGCAGAGGGAGGGGAGTAGATGGCTGTCCCGACGGCCTTCACCGGGGCACGAGCCGACGCCCCTGCGGCTTCCCGGCCATCCCCGCCACCTTGCCTCGAACCGGGCGGCGGGATCCCTCGCAGCTGGTCAGCGCTGGTGTGCGGGTGTCCAGTAGTCGGTGAGCATTTCGGCCGGCCAGGTGGGCTGGTGGACGGGTCCGCGTGGGCCCATGTGCTCGAAGTAGGGGGCGAGGTCGATCACGGGGGTGCCGTCGACGGCGTCGAGGTCGGTGACGTGCAGGTCGCGGCCTTCGACGTGGAGAAGGCGGGGGAAGCTGACCGCGAGCTGGTTGGGGCGGCGGTGGTTGCGGTGCACGAAGGTGCCGGTGGCCGGCCAGCGGGGGTTGCCTCGCGGGCTGCGGGCGTGCAGGGCGACGTCGTCGGGCGAGGCGCGGTGGAAGTGCCAGACGACGAGGAGGTGGCTGAACTCCTCGATGCCCTGGAGGGTCTCCAGCGGGTAGGAGGCGTCGAGGCGGATGACGGATTCCACGCCGCCCTGGTAGTCGTCGGCCGGTTCCATGTGGCCGCCGACCACGGTGGCGATGGCCTGGACCTGGAGGGTCTCGGGCACGTGTGTCTCCTCCTGCCGCTGCGGGTTGCGGAGTTGCTGCTCCTGGTGGTGCCGCGTGGGGCGGCCGGGTCAGCCTACGCGGGCGAGGACTTCCCGGGCGCGGGTGTCCAGGTCGGTCACGGCGCTGATGCCCCGTCCTCGGAAGGGGGTGAGCATGCGGCGCATGTGGATGACGGTGTCCCTGGCGCGGCCGGACTGGACGCCGTCCATGGTCTCCAGGGCGCGGGTCCAGGTGGTGCAGGCGGCTTCGAGGGCGCCTTGCCGGGCCTGGAGGGCGCCGAGGTATCCCAGGGTCACCGCGTGGGTGCGGGTGAATTCCTGGGTGCGGCGGGTGCGCACGCTGCGGCGGAATTCGCGTTCGGCTGCTTGCAGGTCGCCGAGGTCGCGCAGGGTGCAGGCGGTTTCGTGGGCGAGGCTGGCCTCGCCGAAGAACCAGACGCGGCCGGGGTCCTCCCCGGTGGTGGTCGCATCCGCGAGGTCGTTCTCGGCGCGCAGGAGTGCGGCCAGGGCTTCGGGTTTGCGGCCGGCGGCGGCGAGGCTGCGGGCGTGCACCACGCCGAGCAGGGCGCGTTCGCGGGGTGTGGCCCGGGTGTAGCGGCGTTGTTCCAGCGAGGCGTCGGCCAGGGCGAGCGCGTGCCGGGGGTGGCCGAGGTCCACGGCCTGGTGGGCCATGGCGCGCAGGATGTGTCC
>NZ_FOLM01000016.1 GCF_900112355.1 Streptomyces aidingensis | reverse complement strand
GGGGAAGGCGAAGTCCAGGGTCCAGCCGGTCAGGGCGGTGGCGGCGGTGTTGCGGATGACGATCTCGCCCTGGAAGCCGCTGCCCCAGTCGCCCGCCACCCGGTAGTCCACACCGCAGGTGCCGGCGGGGGCGTCGTCGGTGGTGACGGTGACGGCGGCGGAGCGGGCCGAGCGGTTCCCGGCCGCGTCCCGGGCGTAGACGGCGAAGGTGTGGGCGGTGCCCGCGCTCAGGCCGGTCACGGTCGCCCGGTTCACCGCGGAGGAGGCCACCGCGCTCTCACCGCCGCCGTCCACGCGGACCACCTCATAGCCGCTGACCCCCACATTGTCGGTGGCAGCCGTCCACTGAAGCGTCACCGAGGAAGCCGTCACCCCCGAGACCACCGGCACCCCCGGCACCGACGGCGCCTCGGTATCGGCCTGGCCGCCGCCGAAGACGGTGGCCTCCCGGGCGGTCAGCGCGATGCCGTCCGGGCCGTGGATCACCCGCCGGCCCCAGTCGGTGAGCCGGCCGGGGTCGAAGCCGAGCACCATGTCCAGGACCGGGTCGGTGTTGCCGCTCCAGGACCAGCCGAGGTAGCCGAGGTCGAGCTCGACGGCGGTGGCCATCATGGCGTCCTCGTCCGGGTCGCCCCACTGGTCGGGAGGACCGCCGAACTCGCCGATGAGCAGGGGAAGTCCGGCATCCACAAAGGCGTTCAGGTAGTCGCTGATCTCCTGTGCCGTGTCGTAGACGCTGTACATGTGGATCGAGAAGATCAGGTTTCCGGTCGGGTCGGCGTCATAGACGGTCTGCGCGTTGGCGCGCATGACGCCCTGCCAGTCCTGGCCCCAGTTCGGCGCGTCCACCATCAGGGTGTGGGCGAAACCGGCGTCGCGGAGCTTCTGCACGGCGGCGATGGTGGGCTCGGTCCAGCCCTCGGGGTCGGTGTTGCCCCAGGGCTCGTTGCCGATGTTGATGACGACGTAGTCCTCTTCGCCGTCCAGGACGTCCTTCAGGCCGATCCAGTAGTCGGCCGCCTGGTCCAGCGTGGCGGCGGCCGGCTCCTCGGCGTAGCCGGTGGTGTCGTGCACCTCCAGCACGCAGATCAGCCGGTTGGCCTTGCACAGCCCGACGACACCGGCGACGTCCTCGGGGCTGTCCGGGCCCCAGCGCTGACCGCTGCCCAGGACCACGCGGACGGTGTTGGCCCCGGTCGCCTTGATGTCAGCGAACGACTGGGTCTCACCCTGGTACCAGGTGTGCGGATGGTTGATGCCGCGCATCACGAAGTCGTTGCCGTTGGCTTCGAGCAGGCGGCCCTCGCTGATGTGCAGCCCGGTGGCGGCAGGGGCGGCGGGCTCCTCCGCATGGGCGGTGGTGCCGGTGCCGCCCAGGCCGAACAGGGTGACCACGCCCGCCAGTAAGGCACCCAGCGCTCGTGTGCTTCTTCTCATTGCGACTCCGGAAATCAGCGGAAACCAACGTGGGTTTCCGATCGGTTCTGAGCGCTCCCATGCTCCACACCTTGTCGAGTCCGCGTCAATAGCCCCATCGGCCCCCGGGACCCCTGCTGTCCGACGGTGCCCCGGGGAGCGACTCTTACGGCTTCCTTACCGGCGCCACCGCCCGCCTTGCCGTCCTCCGCCGGCCCCGCCGACACTGCGCCCCATCCGACGACAGAGGAGCCTCACGTGTTCTTCAGCTGCGCACGACGCTTATGCCGCACGGCGGCTGTGGTCACCGGCACCGCCCTGGCCGCACTGCTGCCGCCGGCCGCGCCTTCGTGGTCCACGGCGGCCCGTACCCCGTAGATGTCGACGTGCGCGCCCTGGCACCGGACCGCGGCTTCGCCATCGTGCCGCCGGACAACCACCAGTACTTCGGCTACCAGGTCCCGGGCGCCGGCGAGGTCAACGGTGACGGCCTGGCGGACCTGCTGGCGGGCAACGGGGCGGACTCCCCCACCGTCGACGGCGTGCGCCGGGACAACTCCGGCCAGGTCTTCGTCATCCACGGCCGCACCGCCACCACGGTGGTCGATGCGGACCGACTCCCCGCGGGGGCCGGCGCCCGGATCGTCGGCGGGCCGTTCCTCGACGGCTACCACACCGGCAGTTCCCTCGACGGCGGCCGGGATGTGACCGGGGACGGCCGCACCGACCTCGTCATCGGTTCGGCCCTGCTGCCCGGCGATCCCACCGCCGACGTCGGCGGCCTCGACGTCCTCACCCTCGCACCGGCCGCACCGGCCGGGCCGTGAGCGCGGGCCTCCCGGCGGTCAGGCGCAGGCGGGGCACACTCCGCGGTAGGTGATCTCGACCTCGGTGACCGTGAAACCGAACCGTTCCGCCGCCGGGAGGCCGGTCAGCGGGTCACCGGCCGGGTGCACATCGCGGATGATGCCGCACCGGGAGCACACCAGATGCTGGTGCGGATGGTGTGCGTTGGGGTCGTAGCGCTTGGCGCGGCCGTCGGTGGTGACCTCGGTCACCTCGCCCAGCAAGACCAGTTCGCCCAGGGTGTTGTAGACGGTTGCCCGGGAGATCTCGGGCAGCCGCTGTGCCGCCCGGGCGTGCACCTCGTCGGCCGTGAGGTGCACGTGATCGCCGTCGAGGACCTCCGCGACAACGCGCCGCTGGGAGGTCATCCGCCAGCCGCGCCCGCGCAGGCGCGTCAGCAGGTCACTCATCATGATCTCCGGTGGGGATATGACATTGGGGCACGTCTTGACTTGAACTTTGTCTATCGTAGGATCGGTTCCGCCCGGGGCCAAGGCCCAGGAACGTTCCGTTTGCCGATCGACCACCGCCCGCGGCTCCGGGCCCCCTCGTCCGCCTGGGCCGGAAGGATTCCTGAGGATTCCCATGTCTGAGAACCATGACGCCGTAGTCGTCGACGCGAAGGCCGAGGGCACCGGAGGCTGTCCGGTCGCGCACGGCCGCGCCCCGCATCCGACTCAGGGCGGCGGAAACCGCCAGTGGTGGCCGGAGCGGCTCAATCTGAAGATCCTCGCCAAGAACCCCGCCGTGGCCAATCCGCTCGGTGAGGAGTTCGACTACGCCAAGGCGTTCTCCGCCCTGGATCTCCCGGCCGTCAAGCGGGACATCGCGGAGGTGCTGACCACCTCGCAGGACTGGTGGCCGGCCGACTTCGGCCACTACGGCCCGTTCATCATCCGGATGGCCTGGCACAGCGCGGGCACCTACCGGATCAGCGACGGCCGCGGCGGCGCCGGGGCCGGCCAGCAGCGCTTCGCCCCCCTCAACAGCTGGCCGGACAACGCCAACCTGGACAAGGCCCGCCGGCTGCTCTGGCCGGTCAAGAAGAAGTACGGCCAGAGCCTGTCCTGGGCCGACCTCATGATCCTGGCCGGCAATGTCGCCCTGGAGACGATGGGCTTCAAGACCTTCGGTTTCGGCGGCGGCCGGGCGGACGTCTGGGAGCCCGAGGAGGACGTCTACTGGGGTCCGGAGACCACCTGGCTCGGTGACGAGCGCTACAGCGGCGACCGCGAGCTGGAGAGCCCGCTGGGCGCGGTCCAGATGGGCCTGATCTATGTCAACCCGGAGGGCCCGAACGGCAACCCGGACCCGGTCGCCGCGGCCCGCGACATCCGGGAGACCTTCCGCCGGATGGCGATGAACGACGAGGAGACCGTCGCCCTGATCGCCGGCGGCCACACCTTCGGCAAGACCCACGGCGCCGGCCCGGCCGACCACGTCGGCGACGACCCCGAGGCCGCCCCCATGGAGGAGCAGGGCCTGGGCTGGCGCAACACCTACGGCACCGGCAAGGGTGGCGACACCATCACCAGCGGCCTCGAGGGCATCTGGACAAACACCCCGGTGACCTGGGACAACAGCTTCTTCGAGATCCTGTTCGGCTATGAGTGGGAGCTGTTCAGGAGCCCGGCGGGCGCCCACCAGTGGCGGCCCAAGGACGGCGCCGGCGCGGGCACCGTGCCCGACGCCCACGACGCCTCCAAGCGCCACGCCCCGACGATGCTGACCACCGACCTCTCGCTCCGGTTCGACCCGGTCTACGAGCGGATATCGCGGCGCTTCCTGGAGAACCCCCAGGAGTTCGCGGACGCCTTCGCGCGCGCCTGGTACAAGCTCACCCACCGCGACATGGGCCCGGTGGTGCGCTACCTCGGTCCGGAGGTCCCCTCCGAGACGCTGCTGTGGCAGGACCCGCTGCCGCCGGTGGAGCACGAGCTGGTGGACGCCGCGGACATCGCCTCCCTCAAGGAGCAGATCCTGGCCTCCGGCCTGTCCGTGGCCGACCTGGTCGCCACCGCCTGGGCCTCGGCCTCGTCCTTCCGCGGCAGCGACAAGCGCGGCGGCGCCAACGGCGCCCGCATCCGGCTGGAGCCGCAGCGCGGCTGGGAGGTCAACGAACCCGACCGGCTGGCGGCCGTGCTGGGCACCCTGGAGTCCGTCCAGGAGTCCTTCAACTCCGCCCAGAGCGGCGGCAAGCGGATCTCGCTGGCCGATCTGATCGTGCTGGCCGGTGCCGCGGGTGTGGAGAAGGCCGCCCGGGACGCGGGCTTCGGCATCACGGTCCCCTTCACCCCCGGCCGGGTGGACGCCTCGCAGGAGCAGACCGACGCGGAGTCGTTCGCCGCGCTGGAGCCGGCCGCCGACGGGTTCCGCAACTACCTGGGCAAGGGCAGCCGACTGCCGGCCGAGTACCTGCTGCTCGACCGGGCGAACCTGCTGACCCTGAGCGCGCCCGAGATGACCGTCCTGGTCGGCGGCCTGCGGGTGCTGGGCGTCACCCACCAGCGGTCCGCGCTGGGCGTCCTCACCGACACCCCAGGGGTGCTGACCAACGACTTCTTCGTCAACCTGCTCGACCTGGGCACCACCTGGAAGGCGACGTCCGAGGACGCGACCGCCTTCGAGGGCCGGGACGCGGCCACCGGTGAGGTCAAGTGGACCGGCAGCCGGGCCGACCTGGTGTTCGGCTCCAACTCCGAACTGCGCGCGCTCGCCGAGGTCTACGCGAGCGACGACGCCAAGGAGAAGTTTGTCCGCGACTTCGTCGCGGCCTGGGACAAGGTCATGAACCTGGACCGGTTCGACCTGGCCTGATTCAAGGGCGCTTCCCCCTTCTCCCTTCCCGGCACTCCGGTGCACTTGTCCGGGCCGGCCCCTCCCGCGGGGCCGGCCCGTGGCACCGGCCGGGAGCATGCGAGGATCGCCGGATGACCATCTCGGCCGCCGGCCCGGCCCGCTCCGCCCGCCCGCCCGGGAGGGCCGCCCGGCGGGCCGGGCTGCTGCTGGGCGGGCTGGCCGTGCTGGGGCTTGCCGCGACGGGCTGCGGCGACCGCGCCGCGGTGCCCGGCGGTGGCGGGGAGACGGCACCGGTCCACCCGGTGACACCGGACACCCTGGACCCGGAGGATTTCGAGCGGGACGGCTCCGGGCGGGACGAGCTTCCCGACGTCTCCCCGTCGCTGCCCCTCCGGCCGGACGGTTCCGCGGCGTCCGCCTCACCGCCGCCGCCCTGCCCGGAGCCGGGTGTCCGGATCGCGCCGGGAGCGGTGGAGGCCGCCATGGGACTCCGGGTGATGGGCCTGGTGCTGACCAACTGCGGCCCGGACGACTACCGCATCGAGGGATATCCGGCGGTCTCCCTCCTCGACGGCTCCGGACGGCCCATGGACGGGATCGAGGTGGTGCCCGGCTCGGCCGGCATCGCGGTGGTGGAGGGTTTCGACGACCCGCCGCGGCCGGTCGCCCTGGCCCCGGGCGAGCGTGCCACCGCCGCGCTGATGTGGCGCAACACCGTGACGGCCGCCGACCGCCCGGCGGCGTCGGCCCGATGGGTGGAGGTGACCCCGGCGCCGGGCGAAGACGGCCGGCGGGTGTCTCCCGACGGCGGCATCGATCTCGGCACCACCGCCGTGGTGGGTGTCGGCCCCTGGCGGGCCCACCCGGGATGAGCCGGCCGCCCGGCCCGGCGGCAAGGGGCGGGGGCGGTGAGCGGCCTGCGTCGTGACGGCGCGCACCGCCCGGCGGTCCGGGTCCGTTCCCGGGACTGCCCGCGGCGGGAACGGACCCGGATGGCCGTCAGGCCGTGCGGCAGACCGTGCCGTTGAGGGTGAAGACGGTCGGTGCGGGGTTGGCCCCGTCGTTGGCGCCGACGAAGCCGAAGGAGGCGGTGGAGCCGCCATCGGGCGCGAGGTAGGCGTTCCAGCCGTCGTGGACGGCATGGACCCGGGCGCCGTCACCGGTCACGCGGGCGCTCCAGGCGGACTGGACCGACTGGCCGGCGGCGGGCCAGGTGAAGTCCAGGCTCCATCCGTCGATCGGGGTGGCGGCGAGATTGGTCACGCTGAGCGTGGCCACGAATCCGCTGCTCCAGCTCGTGTCCACCCGGTAGGTCACCAGGCAGCTGCTGTCCTGCGGCGAGGTGGTGGCGAAGGTGAGCGGGCCGGAGGGCCGGGACAGCCGGCCGTCGGCGTCCCGGGCCAGCACATTGACGGTGTGTTCGGAGCCCGGGGGCAGGTTGTGCAGCACCAGGGAGGTGGAGGTGGAGCTGCCCAGCAGCTGGGCGTTGGCGCCGAGCCGCTCATAGACCTCGTAGCGCACCGGGGTGCCCTGGGTGCTGGGGGCCCAGCTCAGGGTGGCCGAGGTGCTGTCCGCCGCGGTGAGCTCGGGGGTGCCGGGCGCGCCGGTGGACGCGGGGCCGGGGGTTGCGGCGGGCCGCACCGTGATGGTGGTGATCGAGTAGGGCGGCAGGACATGGCTGCCGTCCGCGGCGGCGGGGATCCGGGTGACATCGGTGTCGCCGCGGGCATAGCGGTGGACGACCGGTGCCTGTGCGGCGGGTGTGTAGCCGGCGTAGCGCAGGTCCACCGGGTGGGAGGTGTCCGGGTCCTTGTTGATCAGCATGACGCTCAGGTCGCCGTCGGCCTGGTGCACGGCGTGGGCCGAGACGCGGTCGCTGCTGGAGGCGGCGGCCACCAGGGTGTCGCCCGGTGCGCCGAGGGTGGTCAGGGACTTGATCCCGTAGTAGGGGTGGAAGGGTGTGTTGACCGGCGGCTGGCAGACGCCGTCGACGCAGCCGCCGCTGGAGAGCAGGCCGAAGTCGTTGAAGTCGAGGTCGCCGTCGACCGTGCTGACCTCGGTGGGTCCGTTGTGGGTGTTCCACCAGTCGACGTTGAAGACGCCGTTCTCCAGGGCCGTCAGGTAGACGTCCGCGGCGAACAGGGCGTTGGGGCGGCTGTTCTGCTGGACCCCGGAGTTGACCTCGGTCAGCGCGATGCCGATCTCGGCGGAGCGGTCCCCGGCGTGCCGGTCGATCTGGCGGCGGACCTCGCGCAGTTGTCCGGGCAGCCGGGCCACCCGGTCCAGCGCCTCGTCGGCGGTGGCCCCGCCGGGGTAGGAGTGCACGACGGCGAAGTCGATCGTGTCGGCGGTCATGGACAGCACGGTGTTGTTCCAGTCCCCGGTGTCGCCGGGGCCGGTGATGCCGTCCGGCCAGTCGCCCGGGGTGGTCAGCACGGCGCCGATCTCGATCGTCGGATCGACCGCCTTCATCGCCTCGGCGTAGGCCCGCACATGGCGCGCGTACTCGGCCGGGCTCTTGTCGGGATGGTCGTCGGCCTCCCAGGCGCTGCCGTAGTGGCCGTTGCCGTAGATCTCGTTGCCGATCTCCCAGTACTTCGCGCCGTAGCCCTTGGTGATGTTGGCGTAGCGCACCCACTCCGCGGCCTCCTCGGCCGTGCCGGTGCCGTAGTTCGCGATGATCATCGGCTGCGCCCCGGTGGCCCGCACCGTGCCCATGAACTCGTCGAACCCGGTGCCCGGCGCCACATAACCGCCGGGAGCGGTGTGGTCCTCCCAGTGGTAGATGTCGCCGTAGGAGCCGCCGGGGTAGCGCATCACCCCGATGCCGGCCGCGGTCATCAGCCCGGTGACCTCCGGGTCGTTCATATGGGCGTCCCAGATCGCGGCATTGACCCCGAACGCCGCCTCGTGGAGGGTGCCGAGGCCGAGCAGGGGATTGACCGTGACCTCCACGGCCGTCGCCCCGGCGGGACCGGCCGCGGCGGGCGCGGGGGCGCCGGCGAGGGCGGTGGCGGCGACCGCGGCGGCGGCGCAGACGGTTGCGGCGGCTCTTCGGAGGACGTCCGGCCGGGAGGCCGGTCGGTGGTGGGCAGGCGGCATGGGCGCGTTCCCTTCACGGATGGACGGGAGACCGCGGCAGCGGCCGGCCGCGGGCGGGGCGCGCCCGTCGTCCTTGCGCGGTCCCGTGCGGCGCGGCCCGCCGGACACAATCGGTCTGGGAGCGCTCCCATCATCGAAGCGCGACATGCCCGCGTCAATATCCGGCCACGCCCCGGAGCCGGCGCGCACCCCCCGGCCGGGCGGCCGGGGGTCAGGCCCGGCTGCCGGAGGCGGCGTCGGCCGAGAGCAGGGCGTAGAGGTCGGCGGGGGTGGCGGGGGTCTCCACCTTCTCCCCGTTGACCACCACACTCGGGGTGCCGGTGACCCCGTAACCCGGTATCTCCCGGCTGAACTTCTCCGCCACTTCCGCGGCCCAGGGGGCGAAGACCCCGCCGGCGACCGCCTGCTCGAACTCGGCGAAGTCCTCGGGGGCGGACAGCTCGTCCACCGAACGGCCGATCTCGATCAGCCGCTCGTCGCTTTCGAAGTCCGACGCTCCGTTGCTGCTGGTGTGGAACTCCTCGGAGTAGAGCGCGTCGAGATAGCCGAGGAACGCCTCCGGGCTGACGTCCAGGGCCGCGCCCAGTGCGCTGATGGCGTTCTTGGAGCCGTTGTCCGCGGACTGCTCGTCGAAGAAGGCGCCGAAGGAGAACTCGACGGAGAAGTCCCCGGCCCGGATGCCGTCCTCGATGGCCGGTCCGAGGCGGCGGGAGAAGTCCGCGCAGTGCGGGCAGCGCGGCTCCTCGAACAGGATCAGCCGGTCGGGGGCGGCCTCGTCGCCGATCAGGACGGTCAGCCCGTCCCGGCCGGAGGCGTGTTCCGGGGGCACGAGCCCGCCCGCGGCGTCCTGCCCGCCGGCACCGCCGGCACCGCCGGCCCCGTCGTCGCGCCCCGGCGCGCCGGCCGTGTCACGGGCGGCGGCCCCGTCCTCGTCGCCGTCGCCGCGGCTGGCCAGGAACAGTCCGGCACCGCCGCCGACCGCGACCACCGCCACCAGGCACAGGGCCACGATCAGCGCGACGCGCCCGTTCCGCCGCGGCGGCGGGGGCGGCGGGCCGTAGGGGGCCGGGTAGGGCGGGAAGCCGGGACCGCCGGGGCCCGGGTGGCCGCCGGGGTACGGGGGGCCGCCGGGGTACGGCGCCTGCTGCGGGGGCGGCGGGGGCAGGGGGTGCGGCGGCGGGCCGGGCGGGCCGGCCGGCGCTCCGGGCGGGTACGGCCCGCCGTTGCCGTTCTCGTCCTTCGGCCGCTGTGCCTCCACCATGCCTCCGCTTCCTGACGGTCCGCCGGCGCCCGGCTGCCGGAAGCAGGCTACCGACGCGCCGCCGCCCGCGGTACACGGGCACCGGCCCGGCGGCCGGGCCCCGGGTCCGGGGAGAACGGGAGGGCGGAGCCGGCCGGTCCCCGGCGGAGGCGCCGCCGGCCCGGACCGGCCCGCCCACCATGCACATATTCGTACGGTTATATACCGTTTACCTTGCGCTACCACCCCGATCCCCAGCGAGGAGAACCCATGAACGATTCCGGTACGCGGGACCTGGCCGCCCGCATCTACCAGCACGCCCATCTCACCGGTGACTTCGTGCTCAGCACCGGCGAGCGCAGTACGGAGTACTTCGACTGCTACACCTGGCAGGGCGATCCGGCGCTGCTGCGCGAGGTGGCCGAGCGGATGACCGCGCTGCTGCCCGCGGACACCGAGGTCATCACCGGCCCGGACCTGGGCGGAGTGCCGCTCACCGTGCTGCTCGCGCAGATCACCGGACTGCCCGCGGCCTTCGTCAGGAAGCAGGCCAGGGACTACGGCACCTGCAAGATCATCGAGGGCGCCGAGGTGGCCGGCCGCCGGGTCGTGGCGGTGGAGCCGGCCATCAAGACCGGCCGGTTCATCATGGGCACCTGCACGGAGCTGCGCGGGGCGGGAGCCGAGGTGAACCGGGTGGTCTGCGCGGTGGACCGGGAGCACGGGGCACCGGAACGGCTCGCCGCCAAGGGTCTGGACTTCGGCGCGCTGTTCACCATGGGGGACCTGGCCCGCGCCCGGTGACCGGCCGCCGGCCGGCCGTCCCCTGAGTCCCGCGGTGCCGCGGGCGGCTCATCCGCCGCCCGCGGCCCGCTGCATCCGGGCCAGGGCGTCGAGATGCCGCCCCAGCGCGGCGGGCTCCAGCCGGACGCCCCGGGGCAGCGGGGAGGGGCATCCGAGCTGCCACAGCCCGCGCAGCACGGCACAGTGCGCCAGCGCCGCCCGCAGCGCCCCCGGCTCCGGGGCGTCCGGGGTGTGCCGGGCGAACTCCTCGCGGTAGGCCGTCAGCAGGCGGTTCCGCACCGCCGCCGGGCCGGTGCCGGCCAGGAGCCTGCCGAGATCCCACGCGCCCGGCCCGATCGCCGCCCACTCCCAGTCCACCGGACGCACCCGCGAGCCGCCGTGCTGCACCAGCAGGTTGTGCCCGGCCAGGTCCCCGTGGACCAGGGTGCGCGGCTGCCGGCCCAGTGCCCGCACGGTGCGCGGCAGTCCGGCGGCGAGCCGGTCGAAGCGGTCCAGCAGCCCGTGCGGCGCCGCCCCGGCGATCCGCCGCCGGGCGGCGCGGACCAGCAGGCCGCAGAATTCCGGCCCGTGTTCGCCCAGACAGCCGAGGCCGCGCAGCCGCTCCTCGCGGCCTTGGTGGAGGGCGTGCATCCGGGCCGCCCAGCGGACGGCGGCCTCCGCCGCGCGCCCCCGGCAGCGGTCCAGCCCGCGCCGGCCGACGTCCTCCAGCAGCAGCCAGTACCGGCCGGCCGCCTCGTCGTGCAGCGAGGCGTACAGCCGCGGCGCGCCCAGGGCGCCGTCGGCCAGCAGCCGGCGGTAGACGTGCACCTCGCGTCCGGCGTCCTTGCCTGGCTGGTGGCGCAGGCGTTTGAAGACCGCGTCGAGCCGCCGGCCGCCGGCCAGGGTGAGCCGCAGCCGGTGCACCCGGTGGGTGCTGCGCGCGGCGGGGAAGCGTTCCTCGACGGCGGTGACCGGTGCCGCCGCCCCGCCCGGCAGCGGCAGCGGTCCGCCCGCCAGCAGCCGGAGCAGGTCCGCGGCCGGCGGCCCGGCGCGGGCGGTGCGGAGCCGGCCCGGGCTCACAGCGCCGCCACGGCGTCGGCGAACCGGTCGGCGACCAGATGCGCGTCCTCCTCGGTGAGCACCAGCGGCGGGCGCAGTTCGATCACATTGCCCCGGCCGTGCTCGGAGACCCGGGTGATGACCCCGCGGGCGAGCAGGGCCCGGTTGCAGGCGTTCGCCAGCGCCGGGGACCGTCCGCCGTCGGCGTCCTCGAACTCCACCCCCAGCATCAACCCCACGCCGCGGACGTCCCCGACGCAGGGGTGGCCGGCCCGCAGCTCGCGCAGCCGCTCCAGCAGCACGGCGCCGGTGGCCCGCACCCCGGCCAGGAATTCCGGCTGCCGGACGATCTCCAGGGTGGCCACCGCGGCGGCGGCCGAGAGGTTGTGCCCGCCGAAGGTGAAGCCGTGCAGCGAGCGTTCCATGCCGGTGAGCCGTTCCTCGGTGAGGATGGCGGCCAGCGGCAGCCCGATGCCGGTCAGGCCCTTGGACACGGTCATCATGTGCGGCGCCACCCCGAAGCAGTCGGCGGCGAAGAGATGGCCGGTGCGGCCGAAGGCGGTCTGCATCTCGTCGAAGATCAGCAGGATGCCGCGCTCGTCGCAGAACTCCCGCAGTCTGGCCAGATAGCCCTCGGGCGGCACCACATTGCCGCCGACGCCGCTGACCGGCTCGATGATCATGGCGGCCACGCTGCCGGAGCTGGCGCAGGTGAGGAAGTCCTCGATCCGGTCGACGCACAGCAGGCCGCAGTCGCGCGGCGACTGGCGGTAGAAGCAGCGGTGGCAGTAGGGCTCGGGCACATGGACCGCGCCGGGGAAGCGGTGGGGAAAGGGCTCGCGCATCCGGGCCAGCCCGTTGTAGCCGGCCATGGCGAGGGTCTGGCCGACCTGGCCCCGGAAGGGCACGATCACGTCCCGCCTGCCGGTGATCAGCTGGGCGATCTTCACCGCGCCCTCGTTGGCGGTGGACCCGCCGGAGCTGCGCAGATTGACCCGGGTGAGGTTGGGCGGGCTGAGCTGCACCAGCAGTTCCATCACCCGGTTGGTGGCGTCCGTCTGGAAGGCGGAGCCGGCGAAGACCAGTTCGTCGAGCTGGTCCCGCACGGCCGCCGTCACGGCCGGATGGCCGTGCCCGAGCAGCAGGTTGAAGGTGCCGGAGATGCAGTCCAGGTACTCGCGGCCCTCGCTGTCCCAGACCCGCACCCCCTCCCCCCTGACCAGCCGGATGTCGCCCAGTTCGTAGTAGGCGTAGCGGGACGGGTCGGCGACGGCGTCGCTCTGCATGGCTGTCCTCCGGTGGGTGCGGGGGCGCGGGGCGGGGCCGCCCGGGATCCCGGCCGGCCACCGGGCGGACCACCGGGGAGGACGGTCACTCTCCGAGATGATACGAATACCATAAGTCAATCATGAGGGAGGTGCGATGCCGCGATCCACATCGCCGGGCGACACCTGCGGCGTCCCGGAAGACCCGCTCCGCCACGCCGGTGCCGCCCCGTCGCGGCACCCCGCCGTCCGTCACCACGACCGGCTGCCGCTCCCCCAGGGCACGGCCGGTCTGACGGTCCGGGTGCGGCGCGAGGACAGCTACCGCGTCCATGTGGTGCCCGGCCCGGCAGCCGCGCTGCGCACCCTGCGCGGCGAACTCGCCGGCCGACGCGCCGCCCTGATCACCGATCCGGTGGTGCACCGGCTGCACGGCGCGCCGCTGGCCGCGGCCCTGCGGGAACACGGCCTGCTGGCCGGGGTCACCACCATCGCGCCGGGCGAGCGCGGCAAGCAGTTCGGCACCGGCGGGCGGCTGCTGGACTGGCTGGCCGGCGTCGGGCTGACCCGCCGGGACGTGCTGATCGCCCTGGGCGGCGGAGCCCTGGTGGACACCGTCGGCTGGGTGGCCGGCGCCTATATGCGCGGGGTGCCGTACATCAATGTGCCCACCACGCTGCTCGGCCAGGTGGACGCCGGGATCGGCGGCAAGGTCGCGGTGAACCACAGCAGCGCCAAGAACCTGATCGGGGCCTTCTACCAGCCGCATGCGGTGATCTCCTGCCTGGCGTATCTGGACACGCTGGACGCCCGGCAGCTGCGCGCCGGGCTGGCCGAGGTGGTCAAGAAGGCGGTGATCGCCTCGCCGGAGCTGTTCGCCTTTCTGGAGGAGCGGGCCGAGGAGGTGCTGGCCGGCACCGGCCCGCACCGCGAGACCGTGGTCCGGGCCGCCGGTGCCGTCAAATCGGAGCTGATCGCCCGGGACCCCTATGAGCGGGATCTGCGCCGTCCGCTGAACTTCGGGCACACCCTGGGGCATGCGGTGGAGACCGCCACCGGCCACGGTCCGGTGCTGCACGGCGAGGCCGTCGCCTTCGGCATGGCGGCGGCGGTGCGGATCGCGCGGGCCCGGGAGGTGCTCGCCGCCGGTACCGCGGACCGGGTGACCGGCCTGCTCGGCCGGCTCGGCCTGCCGGTCCGCCTTCCGGAGCTGGCCGTGGTGCCCGAGGTGCCCCGGGTGCTGGCCGCTCTGGAGAAGGTCCGGCAGATCCGGGACGGCAGTCTGCGGTTCGTGCTCCCCGAGGAGCTGGGGACGACCGTGATCGTGGACGATGTCACGGAGGAGGAGATCCTGCGGGCCCTGGATCACGCCGGTCCGGCCGGCCCGGCCCCGGCGGCGGGAGGGGTGCCGTGTTCCGCTGGGGGGTAGACGCCGGCGGCACCTCCACCACGGTGCTCACCTCGGACGGCCACCGGTGGACCTGCGGCTCGGTCAACCCCGGTTCGGTGGGGGCGGACACGGCCGGCGACAGGCTGCGCGGCCTGTTCCGCGAGCTGGCCCGGCGGGCGGCCGGGCGGGACGCCGTCGGCTGGCTGGCCACCGCCGCCTATGAGCCCTCCGGCGGCGCCCGGGTGGCGGAGCAGGTGGCCCGGCTCGCCGGGGACGCGGGACTGCCCGGCCGGCTGGCGGTGTCCAACGACACCGTGCCCTGGCTGCTGGCGCCCCCGCTGCACGGCCGGGGCGTGGTGGCCGTCTGCGGCACCGGATCGGGCTTTCTGGCCCGGGCGGAGCACGGCGGGCCGGTCCGGGTGGGCGGCTGCGAATACCTCGGCAGCGACGAGGGCAGCGCCTTCGACCTGGGGCTGGCGGGACTGCGCGCCGCGGTCCGGGCGGCGGACGGGCGGGCCGGTCCCACCGCGCTGACCGGACTGCTGGCCGGCCGCTTCGGCATGCCCGCCCCGGAGGCGGCCCGGTCGCTGGCCGGCCGGGCGTTCCCCAAGGCGGCGGTGGCCGCGCTGGCGCCGCTGGTCTGCCGCGCCTGGCGGGACGGGGACGCCACGGCCGGCGCGCTGGTGCGGGCCGCGCTGGACGAACTCCTGCTCGGGGTGCGCACCGCCCGGGACCGGGCCGGGCTGGACGGCGGCTGGTCCATGGCGGCGGGCGGCGGGGTGCTGCGCAACTGCCCCGGACTGTTCCGGGAGTTCGCCGGCCGGGTGCGCACCGGACTCGGCGCCCGCGAGGTGGTGCTGGTCGACGACCCGGCACGCACGGTGCTGGCGGGACTGACGGCCCTCGGCCCGCCCGGCCCGCCCGGCGGCCGGCCGCGGCCGCCGGAGTGGCAGCACTCGGGCGAAACCCGGCTCATCGAACTCCCACCGCCGCCCCGGGCACGCCCCGCCGCCCGGCCGGGTCTGGAAACGGGGCCGGGGCCGGGACCAGAGCCGGAGCCACCGGGACCAGAGCCGGGGCCGGGGCCGGAGGTGGAAGCGGTGCCCGGGCCCGTCCCGCGGCTGGGGGTCTGCCTGGGCCCCGGCGCCGGGCCCGGGCCGGAGCGGGCGCTGGGCCGGGCGCTGGCCGGGGCCCGCCGACTCGGGGTGCGCACGGTCGATCTGCCCACGGACAGCACCGCCGGGCTGGTCGATCTGGCCCGCTGGGCCGGGGACCGGGACCACCGGGCCGCGCTGCGCGCCCTGGTCCGCGGCTCCGGGCTGGAGGTGGGCTGCGTCAGCAACAGCCACGACGCCCTGCTGCTGCTCGGGCCGCACGGCCCGCACACCGACCCGGTCTGTCCCGGCACCGGCCGTCAGAAGCGGGCGCATGCGCTGCGCGCCGCACTGGACACCGTCCGGCTGGCGGCCGACCTGGGCACCGGACAGGTCCGGCTGATGCTCGGCGTGCCGGACTTCGGCCGCTGGATGTCCTGGTGGGGCAGCGGGGTGAGCTGGGCGGACAATGTGGCGGCCTGGGCGGAGGCGGCCCGGCCGGTGCTGGCCGAGGCGGCCCGGCACCGGATCACCCTGCTGCTGGAGCCGCATCCCAAGCAGGTCGCCTACGACCGGCCGAGCACCGAGGCCGTACTGGCCGCGGCGGCCGGTGCCGGAGGGGCGCCGGTCCGGCTGTGCCTGGACCCGGCCAACTTCGCCGCGGTGGGCCACGATCCGGTGGAAGCGGTGCGCGGCTGGGGCACCGCACCGGCCGCCGTGCACGCCAAGGACGTGCAGCGCTGGCCCGGCCCGGGCGCGCCGGACGGGCCGGGCTGGACCCGCTACGGGCCCGGGCCGCCGTTCCGCTTCCGGGCGGCGGGCAGCGGAGAACTGCCCTGGCGGGCCATCCTCGCGGCGCTGGCCGAGGAGCGGTTCACCGGCGTGCTCTATGTGGAGCACCAGGACGCCCTGCTGCCGGCCGGCCGGGGCATGGCGGCGGCCCTGCGGACCCTGCGCGCTCTGCTGCCTCCGCCCCCGCCGTCACAGTCCGGCGACGGTGACCGGTCCCGCTGTTGAAACCTCTGCTTCGTCGCGGATTCACGGACTACGCTGAGCGACGTGATGAGTGGGATGGCAGCACGCGCAGTTCGCAAGGGTGTGGTGGCCGCCGCGCTGACGGCCGCCGTGGTGCTCACCGGTTGCTCCTCGGGGGACGGCGAACCCGTGGACGACGAGATCGCCGGGTCCGCGACCCCCTCGGGCGACACCGGCACCGCCGCCGGGGGCGGGGAGGAAGCCGGGGGTGAGGGGTCGCAGGCGCAGGACGTCGCCGCCCTGGAATCGCTGTACGCCGATTACTGGGCCGCCCTGGTCACCATGGAGAACGCCGAGGAACTCGACCCGTCCCCGCTGGCGGGAATCGCCTCCCAGGAGCTGACCGAACAGCAGGTGAGCCGCATCCGGCCGTTCAAGGACAACGGCATGCGGCGCGACGGGGAACCGGCCGTCGACAAGGTGACCGTCACCGTGGACGGCGACACGGCGCGCATCGAGTCGTGCGTCGACGAGGACGCCTGGCTGCTGCTGAAGAACGGCGAACCGGCCGACCTGGAGCTGCTCGGCCCGGCCCCGCGGGTCTTCGACGCCGAGCGGGTCGAGGGGGACTGGCTGATCACCGACACCGTGCCCGCGGAGGAGGCGAACGTGACATGCTGACCGACCGAGCACGGCGCGCCCGGTACGCGCGGCCCGGGATCGCCGCGGCCGTCCTGCTGGCGCCGATGGTGCTGCTGGGCCCGGGGGCGGGCTCCGCCCAGGCGGACCACCACTGCCGGGAGGTGCGCAACGAGGACGGCGAGCTGGTCTTCACGTGCGAGGGCGGGGAGAACGGCGAGAGCGGCCAGGACGGCGGGAACGGCACCGAACCGACCTGCGACCTGTCCCTGGTGGAGTCCAGCACCCACCGCTGGTGCGAGGGCGAGAACGCCTGCTGGGCCAACATCCCCTCGGCTGCCTACCCGACCCCCGACACCTGGCCCCCCGGCCAGCCCTCCGAGGACTCCGTCTACATCTACAAGTACTGCCTGGGGCCGGACGGCAGCCACGCCTACGACGAGTGGGGCTGGTACACCCCCGAGGAGCGCTCGCTGCCGGACCGCGCCTGGGAGGCGTTCGGCCAGCTCGCCACCCCGGACTTCGGCATCGCCTTCAGCCCGCCGCAGCAGGCCGTGGTCGCCCTGGACACCTGGTGGTGGGCGGCCGGGGCCGGTGACGGCGAGCTGCGCAGCGCTTCGGTCGAGGGCGTGGTGGCCATCGCCGCGCCCGACCGGATGGAGGTGGACCCGGGCGACGGCAGCGGCGTGCTCGACTGCCCCTTCACCACCGTCAAGTCCGACGCCTGCACCCATGTCTACGAGAAGGCGTCGGTGAACGGCACCGCCCAGACCGCCGACGGCACGGCCGCCTACCCGGTCCGGGCCCGCCTGGTGTACACGGTGCGCTTCGAGGAGGACGGCGCGCCGGTGGAGGTGCCCGGCCTGCCGGAGACCCTGGAGAGCCCCTGGGAGGAGGCCCCGGTCCCGGTGACGGAGGTGCAGGGCGTCGTGGTGGACGACTGACCTGCACAACCGGGCCCCACGGCCGCCTCCCCGCCCGGGACGGGCTGCGGCGGGCGGGGCCCGGCCTGCTGCCGGGGCTGGTCCTCGGCTGGAACATGGCCGTGGTCTTCGCGGTGCCCTTCGGCCTGGCGTTCGGTGCGGGATTCGGCTTCCTCCATGCCTTGGGGCTGGCCGCCGGGGTGCGCGGCGGCTCCACCTGCCGGCCGCGCCGGCCGGCTCCCTGGTCCCCGGCCCGGTGCCGGCCGGCGCGGCCGGCGCGGCCGGCGGCTCGGTGTTCGCCGCCGCCAAGGTGGGCATTTCCGTGGCGGCCCGACGCGGCGGCGGGCTTCCCGAGGTGCCGCCGGGAGCCCCGACGCCGCATGCCGCGCTGCGCAACGACGCCATGGCCGGCGCCATCGGCGGGCTGACCGCCGGCGTGCTGCTGTTCCGCCACGGCGGACCGGCTGGGATGACCGGCTGGGATGACCGGCTGGGGCGACCGGCGGGGAGGAACGCGGTCGTCCGGGACGGCGGGCGGTCAGTCGCAGGAGCAGCAGTCGCAGGAGCAGGTGTCGCAGCAGTCGCCGCAGTCGCACTTGTGGCAGCAGCCCTCGCGCCGCTTGCGGGACCAGGGCCCCTCGTACCCCTCGGCGCAGCACATCCGGCAGGTGCAGCAGAGGCAGAAGAAGGCGCCGCAGCCCGCCCGGAAGCCGCGGCGCCGGGATGCGGGGGGCGTCACCGGTCCGGAGGCGAAGCCGCCGCCGTGCCGGTCGAAGGGGCTGCCCTTGGCCGGGGCCATCCGGCCGTCGTGGTGGGTGCAGCCGGTGGTGCCGAAGGCCCGGTCCACGGCGTGGCGCAGTTCGTGCACCAGCAGCACATGGGTGAGCCGGTCGTCGGTGAACTCGGCCTCCGCCAGGGCCGGCCGGATGCCGCGCAGCGCGTCGTCGGCGAGGCGGCGCGCCTCCTCGGGTCCCGTGCCGGTGGCGGCCAGCGGGTTCCAGGCGCCGGAGGCGGTGTCGGCGGGGAAGTCCTGCACCGCGTCCAGCAGATGGGCGAGCCGCCCGAAGAGGCGGCCGGCCTCGGCCAGCGGGGCGGCGTTGGCGGGCCGCCCGGCGAGCACCGCGGTGTGGGCGAAGGCCGCCGCGGTGGCGGTCTCGGTCGGTTCGGTCACCGTCAGCAGCGGGGTGCCGGGGCCGGCCGCCCGCTCGACGGCGGGCTGCCGGTCCACCGCGTCGGCCAGCACGCCGGTGTCGAAGCCGAGTCCGGCGCCGCCGCGGGCCCCGGCCCGGTCCCAGTGGGCGGCGACCCGGCGGGCGGCGGCGGCCAGCGGCCGGCGGCGCAGCGGCCCGTCCCCGTCCGTGATGTGGTCGCGCAGCTTGGCGGAGGCCAGCACCAGGGAGACGGCGGCGGCCAGCCGGGCGCCCTCGCCCAGGGCGACCGGTGCGGTGCGCATGCCGCGCAGCGGGCAGGGCCCCGCGGTGCGGCGCCGGATCCCGGTGGGCCCGGACTGGGCGTCCGTCAGCACCGAGACGACCAGCCCGTCGTAGTTGGTGGCCACCCTGGAGAGCTGGCCGTGCTCCGTGCGCAGCGCGAGGCACAGCCCGCACAGATGCGCCGTCCATTCCGTCCTGAGCCCCTTGGCCAGCCGGTGTGTGCACGGCCTGACGATCCCGAACAACCCGGCTCCCCCCGTTCCGCGTTCCCGGTTTCCGTTCCCCGGTGCGGAAACCTGCCGGAATGGTAGCGAGCGGCTGCCGCGTCCGGGGAGCGCGGACCGGTCCCGGTGCCGGACGGTTGCCGCTGCCGCGGCGGGGCTGGCATGGTGCGGGCATGCCGCAGCAGCAGCCGCACCCGGTTTGGCGTCCGGCGGCGGGACGCGGCATCCGGGTCGCGGTCGCATGCAGCGGGTTCAAGGAGGCGCTCTCCCCCGAGGAGGTGGCCGCCGCCATCGCCGAGGGGGTCCGGCGGGCCGGGCCCGGTGCCGTGGCGGAGACGGTCCCGGTGCCGGACGGCGGGGAGGGCACCGCCGCCATCCTGGCCCGGGCCACCGGCGGCAGGCTGCTCCCGGTCACCGTCCCCGGCCCGCTGGGTGCGCCGGTGACCGCCCGGTTCGCCCTGCTCGGCGGGGACGGCCCGCGCACCGCGGTGGTGGAGATGGCGGCGGCGGCCGGGCTCCGTCTGGTGCCGCGCGACCGCCGGGATCCGGGCGTCACCACCACCTTCGGGGTGGGCCGGCTGGTGTCCGCGGCGCTGGACGCCGGTGCCCGCCGGGTGCTGATCGGCTGCGGGGACTCCGGCACCTGCGACGGCGGGGCGGGGGCGCTGTGCGCGCTCGGCGCCCGGCTGCTGGACGCGCGGGGCGGCGAACTGCCGCCGGGCGGGGCCGCGCTGGCCCGGCTGGACCGGCTGGACCCGGCCGGGCTGGACCGGCGGCTGGCCGGCGCGGAGCTGCGGGTGGCCGTCGATCCGCACACCGTGCTGTGCGGGCCGCGGGGCGCCGCCCGGGTCTACGGGCCGCAGAAGGGTGCCGGTCCGGCCGGGGTGAGGGCGCTGGCGGCCGGGCTGGAGAACTGGGCCCGGGTGCTGGCCCGCGATCTGCCCGGCCGGCCGCCCGGCGCCGGCGGGGCGGCGGCGGATCTGCGCCTGGGCCCGGGCACCGGAGCCTCCGGCGGGCTGGCCGCGGGCCTGGCCGCGCTCGGCGCCCGCCTGGTGCCCCGCTTCGAGCTGCTGCTGCGCCATGTCGATCTGGACGGCCCGCTGGCCCGGGCGGATGTGGTGATCACCGCCGAAGGGTCCCTGGACGAGCGGACCTTCCCGGGCAAGACGCCGGCCGAGGTGGCCCGCCGGGCCCGCCGGCTGGGCCGCCCGGTGATCGCGCTGGCGGGCTCGGTCGGACCCGGCTGGGGGCCCGGGGAGCACCGGGCGCGGGAGTGCGGCATCGATGTGTGCGTGGGGGTGCTGCCCGGCCCGCTGCGCCTGGAGGAGGCGCTGGCCCGCTCGGCCGGGTTGGTGACGGACGCGGCGGCGGGCGTGACCCGGCTGCTGCTGCTGGGCGGCCGGCTCGCGGTGCCGGCCGCCGGGGGTCAGCGGCGGCGGGAGGCGAAGTAGCGCACCGCGCCGCGCAGCAGTCCGGTGTCGAAGGGCAGTTCGTCGCAGGCCCGGTCCGCGGTCCGGACCTGTTCGGCCATCAGCCGGCGGGCCTCGGCGATTCCGTGGTCCCGGACCACATTGGACTTGGTCGCGTCCTGGTGGGCGGTCTTGCCCAGCACGGCGGCCTGTGCGGTGGCGTCCAGCAGATCGTCGCGGAGCTGGAAGACGATGCCGGCGGCGTCGGCGAACCGGGAGACGGCCGCGGTCTCCGCGGCCGGCCGGTCCAGCAGCAGCATCAGCGGCAGCAGCGCGGACTCGATGGTGGTGGAGGTCTTCAGCCGGTACATGGCGAGGATGTCGCCGACCGGGGCGGGTGGTGCGTCCGGGGGGCGGTGCGCCCCGGCCAGGTCCAGATGCTGGCCCCGGCACAGCCGCTCGCTGCCCAGCACGGTGCCGGTGTAGGCGATCACCTCGCCGACCCGGGCGGCCGGGAAGGCGGCGGACAGCCGGGGCAGCAGGCCGAAGGCATGGGAGATCAGCGAGATCCCGGCGAGCTGGACGGCTCCCTCGTCGTAGACGGTGTGGGCGGCGGGGCGGCCCCGGCGCAGCGCGGCGTTGTCCTGGGCGGGCAGGTCGTCGAAGATCAGGCTGGCGGTGTGGAACATCTCGCCCGCGGCCAGCAGCGGTTCCAGATCGCGGTGGGGCACGCGCAGGCTGTCGGCCAGCATCAGGGTCAGACCGGCGCGGACCCGTTTGCCCGGGGCGAACAGGGTGTAGCCGATGATCTCGGCCAGGCCGGCGTCTTTGTTCCCGGCGTTCCCGTTCCCGGCGGCGTGTTCCGCGCGGCCGGCCGCGGCGGGCGGGGCCCAGCGGCGCACGGCCCGGTCGATGTCGGGGATCCGGTCGGCCAGATAGACCCGGACGTCCGGGCGGGTGCGGGCGGTGCGGCGCGAGACCTCGGCGACCCGGTGCTTGAGCCGCTTGTCCAGGGGCATGACCCGGCGCCGCAGCCGGCGGCTGCGCAGCGTGTCCACGGCGGTCTCGAAGAAGGCCCGGATCTGGGGCGTGGCCTCGTACTCGGCGGCGGTGCGGGCCGCCGCCGCGGGATCGGCGGCCAGGTGCGGGGCGAGCGACTTGGCGCCGAAGTAGCTCAGCGAATCGGCGACCACCGGGTCGTCCCCGTAGACCTCGGAGGCCACATACGCCTCGTAGGCGAACATGTCGTACAGCGGGTTGGCGGCGGAGCGGGACCGGGGCACGGTGAAGACCGTGCCGCGGCCCGCGGCCAGGTCCTCGTCGCGGTCCTTGAGGTCGTCGCGCAACTGGCTGAGGAAGATGGTGTTCAGGCAGCGGGTGTAGAACCCGTCGGGCAGGGCGCGGCGGCCCAGGATGTTGGCGATGCAGCGGCTCATGGCGGCCTTGACGAACATGGCGGGGTAGCGGTCCGCCGGGTCCGCCCCGCCGGGGGGCGGGTCCGGGGGGCCGTCCGCGTCCATGTCCTGCGCCAGATACATGGCGGTGGCCGCCCGGTACAGATGCCGGTGGGCGGCGAACGGCCGGTCGGCGAGCATCTCCCGGTGCAGATCGGCCAGCTCCTCGGCGAGGGGGTGGTCCGGTATCTCCCCGGGGCCGGGCGGGATGCCACGGCCGAGGCCGCGCAGCAGCATCCGGTGGCAGCGCGCGCGTTCCGCGGGCGGCAGGGCGCCGGGCGGCGCGTCGTGGAAGGCGTCGTCCACGATGGCGTAGGCGGCGCCCATCGCATAGCCGCCCAGCACGGTCCTGCCGAGCTGCGCGGTCCGCTCGGCCCGGGAGCGGCCCGCGGTGTCGTAGGCGGCGATGGCCAGCACCCCGGCCAGTGTCCTGGCCACCTTTCCCATGGCGCCCTCCCGCAGCACGCGTTCGGGCAGTGCGGCCTGGAGGCGTTCCAGCCGTCCGGCGAGCAGGCCGGTCTCGGGCAGGCCGCGCAGTTCGGGAAAGGCGGTGTGCACCGCGGCGAGCACTCCGGCCGTGCCGCCCCGGCGGTAGCCGCGGGCCAGCCGGTCGGGCAGTCCGGTCAGCCCGGGCGGGGCGCCGTCCAGCACCCGCAGCACCGTCGCGGGGTCGGGCACCTCGGCGAGGTTGTAGACCCCGAAGTAGGTGATCTCGCGCGCCAGATGGCCGCGTCGGTCGGCGCGGCGGCGGTGGTCGGCGGCCAGCCGGCGGGTGTGCGCGGTGTAGCGGTCGATGTGCGCGGCGATCCGCGGGGCGTTGCGCTCCCGCCAGCCGGCGAACCGGCCGAGGGTCTGGCGGGCGCCGCCGATCAGCCGGCCGAACCGCAGATCGGCCTGCTGGAAGGGGTAGGGCATGGTCACGGTTCGGGACACCTGGAGACGGCCTTCCTTCGCCGGGGCTGTCTTCGGGAGATGCCCGCAACCACCGCGGTCGAAAGCATGTACGGCAGGGACCGGCCGGACCGGTGAGCCGGCGCACCGAAGCGCGCATGAGCCGGAACTTTTGCGTTTCCCCCGGGCGGGCGGATACGCTCCTGACGTACGAAACGGTTTCGTTCCGATGGAGCGCGCATGCCGCATCCGCCGAGCACCGGCCGGGCCGCCGCGGCCGGCCGCCGCCCGGGCACGAACCGGAGCGCTTCACCGCCGCCGGCCCGGTGGGCCCCCCGGACGCCGTTCTCCCGGAGCGCTGCCCGCACGGCGCGGTCCTCCCCCTGCTCTCCCCCGTCTGATCCGTCACCGGTCCGCCGGCCGTCCCGTCCGCCCCCCTGACGACTCTGGAGTTCTGCAATGGCCACGTTCCTGTACCGGCTCGGCCGCTTCGCCTTCCGGCGGCGCGGGCTGGTCGCCCTGCTGTGGGTGGCGGTGCTGGCGGTCGCCGGAGGCGCCGCCGCCTCGGCCTCGTCGCCCGCCTCCGCCGCGATATCGATCCCGGGCACCGAGGCGCAGAAGGCGTTCGAAGTGCTGGCGGAGCGGTTCCCCGGCAGCAGCCCGGACGGCGCCACCGCCCGGGTGGTCTTCCAGGCCCCCGGGGGCGAGCGGATCACCGGCCCGGAGAACCGGGCCGCCGTACGGGACGCCGTCGCCGAACTGGCCGCGGGCCCGCAGGTGACACAGGCGGCCGATCCCTTCGCGGCCGGGGCGGTCAGCCCCGACGGCACCATCGCCTACTCCCAGGTCGGTTACGCCACCACCGCCCTGGACCTGACCGAGGAGTCCCGCGCGGCCCTGGAGACGGCCGCACAGCACGCCCGGGACGCCGGGCTCACCGTGGAGATCGGCGGCGACGCCCTCCAGACCGTGCCGCACACCGGGACCACCGAGGTGATCGGCGTGCTCATCGCCGCCGTGGTACTGCTGGTCACCTTCGGCTCGCTGGTCGCCGCCGGCCTGCCGCTGCTCACCGCGGTCCTCGGGGTCGGCATCAGCGTCGCCGCCATCACCGCGCTCACCGGGGTGCTGGAACTGAACAGCACCACGCCCATCCTGGCCACCATGATCGGCCTGGCGGTCGGCATCGACTACGCCCTGTTCATCGTCTCCCGCTACCGCGCGGAGCTCGCCGAGGGCCGCACCCCGCCCGAGGCCGTGGGCCGCGCCACCGGCACCGCCGGCTCCGCCGTGGTCTTCGCCGGGCTGACGGTGGTCATCGCGCTGGCCGGACTTGCCGTGGTCAACATCCCGATCCTCACCAAGATGGGCCTGGCCGCCTCCGGCGCCGTGGTGCTCGCGGTCCTCGTCGCGCTGACCCTGATCCCCGCGCTGCTGGGCTTCGCCGGGCACCGGGTCCTGCCCCGGCGGCAGCGGTCGGGGGACGGCGCGGCGCCCGGCACGCGGCCCGGGGCCGGCACCCGCTGGGCCCGCTTCGTGCTGCGCCGCCCGGCCGCGGTGCTGCTGACCGCCGTGGCCGGGCTGGGCCTGATCGCCCTGCCCGCCGCCGACCTCCAGCTCGGCCTGCCCGACGACGGCTCCCAGCCCGCCGACACCACCCAGCGCAAGGCATACGACCTGATCGCCCAGGGCTTCGGCCCGGGCACCAACGGCCCGCTGCTGGTGACCGTCGACGCCCGGCGGAGCGACGACCCGCGGGCCGCCGCCGAGGAGACCGCCGCGGCCGTGCGGGATCTGGACCGGGTCGCGGCCGTCACCCCCGCCACCTTCAATCAGGCCGGTGACACCGCGATGCTCACCGTCGTCCCGGCCGCCGCGCCGAGCAGCGCGGAGACCGAGGAACTGGTGCACGCCATCCGGGCCGAGGCGGAGTCCCTCGCCGGCACCACCGGCGCGCAGGTCATGGTCACCGGGCAGACCGCCATGGCGATCGACGTCTCGCAGAAGCTGGACGACGCCCTGGTGCCCTATCTGGCCCTGGTGGTCGGCCTGGCCTTTGTGCTGCTGACGGTGGTCTTCCGCTCGCTCCTGGTGCCGCTCAAGGCCGCGCTCGGCTTTCTGCTGTCGGTGGTCGCCGCGCTGGGCGCGGTGGTGGCCGTCTTCCAGTGGGGCTGGCTGGCCGGGGTGTTCGGGGTGGAGCAGACCGGCCCGGTGATGAGCCTGATGCCGATCTTCATGATCGGCCTGGTGTTCGGCCTGGCCATGGACTACGAGGTCTTCCTGGTCACCCGGATGCGTGAGGCACATGTCCACGGCGAGAGCCCGCGGCAGGCCGTCGTCACCGGCTTCACCCATGGCGCCCGGGTGGTGACCGCCGCCGCGCTGATCATGATCAGCGTCTTCGCGGGCTTCATCGGCTCCTCCGAGTCGATGGTCAGGATGATCGGCTTCGGTCTGGCCGTCGCCGTGCTGTTCGACGCCTTTGTGGTCCGGATGGCGATCGTGCCGGCCGTGCTGGCCCTGCTCGGCCGGGCCGCCTGGTGGCTGCCGCGCCGGCTGGACCGGATGCTGCCCGATGTCGACGTCGAGGGCGCGGGCCTGCGGCACGAATCCGCCGCCGGCGCACCGGCGCGGCGGCCGGAGCCCGTGACCAGCCGCTCCTGAGGCGCCGCGCCCGGCGGACACCGCTCCCCGCGCGGGAGGGGCCGCGGTTTTCCTAGGCTCGGCAGGGTGGACGACGCAATCATCCGGGCCGTCGAGGAGCTGGTGAGCACCCCGTGGGTCTATCTGGCGCTGTACGGCCTCGCGGCCCTCGACGCATTCTTCCCCGTGGTGCCCAGCGAATCCCTGGTGATCACGCTGGCGGTGTTCGCCGCCGCGGAGGGCCGGCCGCATCCGGTGCTGATCGTGTGCGCGGCCGCGGTGGGCGCGTTCACCGGGGACCACATCTCCTACGCCATCGGCCGGAGAGCGGGCGCCCGGGTGTTCCGCAGGATCCGCCCGGGCAGCCGGAGGCAGCGGGTGTACGACCGGGTCGGGCTGATGCTCCGCCGGCGCGGCGGCCTGGTGATCGTGGTCGCGCGGTACATCCCGGGCGGCCGGACCGCGGCCACGCTCACCACCGGCGCCGTCGGCTACCCGCGCCGCTCCTTCACCCGCTATGACGCCGTCGCCGCGGTGACCTGGGCGGTGTACTCGGCCGGGCTGGGCTTTCTGGGCGGCGCCGTGTTCCGGGACGAGCCGGTCAAGGGCCTGCTCCTCGGGCTGGGGCTGGCACTCGCCCTCACGGCCGGGCACGAGGCCGTGCGGGCCCTGGTCGTCCGCCGCCGCGGCGGGGAGCACGCGGGGCCGGAGGCCTGACGCGTCCGGCCTCCGGCGTGCCGCCGCCGGCTCAGGCCGGCTTGCGGCAGACGGCGAGGGTGTCGTGGGCGCCGAGCCGGTGCCGGCCCACATCGGCGAAGCCCGCCGCGGCGGCCTGGTCACACAGGTGCCCGAAGGTGTACGACGAGCCGCCCGTGGTCACCAGCAGCATGGAGAGGCTGACCCGCAGATTGGCGCTCTCGGTGTCGCCCGGGCTGCCGGTGAGCATCCGGTCGTACACCAGCAGGGCCCCGCCCGGGGTGAGGCAGTCGAACGCCTTCCGGATCAGCAGGCCGCGGCGCTCGGCGTCCCAGTTGACCAGCACATGGCCGATCAGCACCAGGTCCGCCGGGGGCAGCGGGTCGGTGAGGAAGTCGCCGGGATGGAAGGTCATCCGGCCCGTCATGCCCCGCTGGGCCGCCTTCTCCTCGAACAGCGGCGCCAGGGTCGGCAGATCGAAGACCTGTCCGGTCAGATGCGGGTGCGCGGCGAGGATGTGGGAGACCACATTGCCCCGGCAGCCGCCCACGTCGAGCACCGAGCCGTGGCGCTCCCAGCCGTCGTACGCCTTGATCAGCAGCGGGGCGAGCGGCTCGGTGATGTGGTCCATCTGGTTGGCGAAGTGGCGCAGCACGTCCAGCCCGTGCACGGCCTCCATGAACTCCTCGCCGGCGTGCGGTCTGCCGGTGCGCAGCGATTCGGTCAGCCCGGACAGAGCGGGGAACAGCCGCCGCTGGAGCACCTCCCCGGTGTACGCGGGGCTGTTGCGCACCAGATAGCGGTCGGCCGCCGGGGTGTTGCGGTAGCGCTCGCCGTCCCGCTCCAGCAGGCCGTTGCAGACCAGCAGATCCAGCCAGTCCGACAGCCCCCGGCCGGCCAGGCCGAGCCGGGAACGGATGGTCGCGGCGTCCGCGGGGGCGGCGTGCAGGGCGGTGAACAGACCCAGTTCCAGTCCGGTCAGCAGCGCCTGCGCATTGCACAGGGAGAGCGTCAGATCCACGAAATCGACGGGGGATGTGTCAGGAGCCGCAGATGTCGCCATACCGAATTCCTCGCTCGAATGGAGTACCCCACCGATATCCATTAAGGAACAGGATGTGATGAGACGTCAAGACCACCCATAGGGGTGAAAATTGCATGCCGAACCGACTTTCTCATTCGATCCGGCAATCATTCTTTTCTGTGCCCATCGGGGCCGCCCCCAGCCGGGCGTCAGGACACCGGCACCGGCACGGTGCGGGTGGCATCGACGGCCGGCCGCAGCGCACGGGCGATCGCCACGGCGTCGCCCACCGCCCAGTTGTGCACGAAGAACAGCCGCGGGTCCTCCGCCAGGCTGTGGCTGTGCAGGCTGACCAGATCGACACCGGCCGCGCCCAGCCGCCGCAGCACCTCGGGCACCTCCTCCGCCACCATGGCGACGTCACCGATCAGCGCGGCCCGGCCGCGGCCGAGCGGCTGGAAGTTGAAGGCCGTCATCGAACCCAGCCCGTCGGGCAGCACCCGGCCGTCGTCCACGATGGTCTCGCGGCGGGCGAGCAGACTCTGGTAGACGCCGTTGGCCGCGCGGCCCGGGAAGCCCAGGGCGGCGTCGATGCCGGCGGTGTCCAGGTCCAGGCGCGTCTCCGGGGCCGGGTCAGAACCGCCGGGGGCGGCGGGCCGCCCCGGACCGCGCCGCAGGCCCGTGCGCTCGACCACGGCCCGCACACCGCGGGCCAGCTCCACCGGTTCATGGGCATGGGCATGGATGTGGCACCACCAGACCGGGGGCTGCTGGGCGAGCACATGTTTGTGGACCGCGGTCTGCACGATGCCGTGCCGGTGCAGCTCCCGCCCGACGTCCTGGAGTTCGTCCTCGGTGACGGCGAGGTCGCCCATCAGCAGCGTCCGGCCGTCGGCGTACCGCACAAAGCTGAGATGCAGCCCGACCACGGCCGGCGCCAGCACCACGCCCTCGGTCACCACCCGCAGATCCTCCCGCAGGATCGACACCACGGAGACCAGCGGCCCGCGCATGCCGTGGATCCCGCCCAGCAGCCGCCACACGTGCTGCCAGTCCGCCGGGGTGGTGGGGACCGGCCGGACCGGCCCGCCTGCCCCCTCGGCCCCCTCGGCCCCGTGCGGCCCGGCCGCCGCCGCCCGGGCCGCGCCCACGGCGCCGGCCGCCAAGGGGGCCAGTGCGAGCGCCGCCATCAGTCCGCGCCGGGTGGTCCTTCTGCCGCCGTCCGCATCCCGGTTTTCCCGGTCCTTTTGTGTGCTCATGCGGTCATGATGTGATCGAAGCGAAGGGCTGAAAAGCGGCTGCGCAAGACCGGGCACCATCGCCACCCGCACGAAGGAGCGGCCATACAACTGTTCCTGGCGCACGGGGAGAATAGCCCGGGAAAAGACGACCCCAAGCCCCCCGGTCAAGGGTTAATCTGACCTGATGAATATTCCGGGGGAGGACGAGATCCGGGCGCTGCACGAGCGGCACGCGCCCTCGGCGGAGGCGCTGGAGCTGGTCCACGGACACTGTGTCACCGTCTGGCGGATCGCCCGGCAGCTCATCGACCGCGGGGGCCCGGCGGTCGACGCGGACCTGGTGCGGGCCGGCTGTCTGCTGCACGACATCGGCGTCTACCGGCTCTACGACCGGGCGGGCCGGCTGGACCACAGCACCTATGTGCGGCACGGCATCCTCGGGCACCGGCTGCTGGCCGACGCCGGATATCCGGAGCGGCTGTGCCGGTTCTGCTCCTGTCACACCGGGGTCGGGCTCACCCGCGCCGACATCGCCCGGCAGCGGCTGCCGCTGCCGCCCGGGGACTGTCTGGCCAGGACCGCCGAGGAGCGCCTGGTGATGTACGCGGACAAGTTCCACACCAAGGCCGACCCGGCCAGGCTGCTGTCCTACGAGGAGTCGCGTCCTGGATCAGCGGGTTCGGCGCGGACAAGGCGGCCGGGTTCGCCGCCCTCCGCGCGGAGTTCGGCCTCCCGGGCCCCCTGCCCCCGGCCCGGATAGCAGTGCGCCCGCATCGGGGGGCCCGGCGCGGGCCGCCCGGTCAGCGCAGGGCCCGGTGGACCGCCGCGGTGACCACGCCGTAGGCCAGGTGCGGGGCGATGTCCGACAGCCAGGCGCCGCCGCTCCACCGCCTGGGGTCGGTGACACCCAGCGCGGTGGCCGGCGCGTCACTCCCGGCCATGGCCGCCGCACCGAGCAACGGCCCGGCCACCAGCGCCGGAACCCGGGCGCGCCGCCCGCTGAGCATGCCGTAGGCGGCACCGACCCCCAGGCCGGTGAGATAGCCCAGCAGCGCCCCGGCGGCCTGCTCCCGGCTGGACTTCTGCTGCTCCTCGCCGAGTTCCACCCCGGCCCGGTCGGCCAGGCGGTCGGCCACCTCGGCGGGCATGCTGCTGGCCGGACGGCCGCGCACCAGCATGTCGCCGTAGGTGCTGAGGTTGAGGGCCACGGTGCCGGCGGCGCCGGCCACCAGCCCTCGGGCCAGGGAACGCATCGCGATGCCGTCCTCTCGTCATGGTGGGACAGAAGCCCGCAAACGGGCACCCACCCCGCGTACCCCGCCTGACCAAGCCCACCCGTCGGGCGGTTTGTCCGCCCCGGCGGGCGGGAAACCGGGCGGGAGACGCTGCCGGCACACCGGACCCGAGCTGTCCGACGAGACGGGACCGCCCATGAGCCTGACCAAGGACGGGGGACCGCTGTCCGCCTCCCCCGTGGACACGGTGAACTACGACCTGTCCGGCCCGGCGCACCGCCTGTTCTTCCAGCGCTTTCCGCGCCGGGTGCGGGCGGTGCTCGGCGGCGAGACGGTGGCGGACACCCGGGAGGGCAGGCTGCTGCACGAGACCGGCCTGCTGCCGCAGCTCTACATCCCGGCCGGCGACGTGCGACCCGGGCTGCTGGAGGCCGCCGCCCACACCACCCACTGCCCGTTCAAGGGACAGGCGGTCTACTGGCACATCCGGGCCGGGAACCGCCGCGTGGAGAACGGCGTGTGGGCGTATCCGGAGCCGATCGAGGGCGCCGGCTGGCTGCGCGGTCATCTCGCCCTGTACTGGCATGCCGCGGACGCCTGGTTCGACGAGGACGAGCAGGTCCACGGCCATCTGCGGGACCCCTACCACCGGGTCGACGTCCGGCGCACCAGCGGCCGGCTGCGGGTGCTGGTGGAGGGCGTGCCGGTCGCCGAGACGGACCGTCCCATGCTGCTGACCGAGACCGGGCTGCCCAACCGCTACTACGTCCCGGCCGGGGACGTGCGGCAGTCGCTGCTGGCGGCGAGCCCCAAGCGGACCGTCTGCCCCTACAAGGGCACCGCGTCCTACTGGTCGTTCACCGCGGACGGGCGGCAGGTGGCCGATGTGGCCTGGTCCTATCCGCGGCCCCTGGAGGAGGCGACCCGGGTCGGCGGTCACCTGTGCTTCGCGCACCGGTCGGTCACCACGGAGCTGGACGGACACCCGGTGGCCGCCCCGCCGCCCCCGTGACCGGGGACCAGAAACCAGGGGCCAGGACCAGCGACAGGAAGGTGACCTCATGACCCGCACGGAGCAGGAGCGGATCGCCGGCGCGCTGCTGGACCGGTACGGACACCGCAGCCTCGCCGAGGAGGCCGAGATCAATCTCCAGGGCGCGCCGCACTCCCTCTACCAGCTCCTCCAGCTCGCGGCACTCGCCGACGCCCGGACCGGCCCCGGCGAGGCCGTCCGCATCTTCACGGAGCTGCGCGGCAGACGGTGGTCCACGGCCGGCCACATGGTGCGGGCCGACCCGGCGGAGGTCTCCCGGACCCTCACCGCGGCGGGCCTGCCGGAGAGCGACAGCGAGCGGATCACCACCGCGATGCGGGACGCCGCCCTGCACCTTCAGGAGGACCACGGCGGCGACCTGGGCGAGCTGCGCGAGGACGCCGGCCGGGACCCGGAGCGGGAACGTGCCCTGCTGCGGCACTTCGCGGGCGTGGACGACACCGTGGTGGACGCCTTCGTCCGGGAGGCACAGCTGCTCTGGACGGAGCTGATGCCGTTCGCCGACAAGAAGGCCCTGGACGCGGCGGCCCGGCTGGAGCTGGACGAGGACGCCGCCGGGCTGCGCGGCCTGGCCGGCGGCGACCGGGAGTTCGTCCGCCTGGTGGACGCCCTGGTGCGCATCCGCCATGAGCGCGACGGCTACCGGGAGATCCGGGACCGGGCCCGCTCCGAAGGCGGCGGCCGGGACCGGCGGTAGGCCGGGCGGGGGCGAGCGGAGTACGAGCGGGGCCCGAGGCGGGCGCGACAGGCTGGGGGTTCACTCGGCCGAAGGAGCGTGATGTGCCATGACCTCTTCCCCACCCCCTTCCGCGTCGACTTCCCTCCCCGAGCCGCCCAATGTGCTGCTGCGCGGCGGACCCGCCGGTCCGGCCGGTCCCCCGCGGGTGCACCGGGTCACCGATGTCCGCACCACATGCAAGCTCCCCTCCGGAAACGCCTATGAGCACTACGAGCCGACCGCGGAGACGGTCGAGCACGAGGGGCGTCTGCTGAGGGTGTTCCAGTGGAGCAGGCGCACCTATATGGCCGAGTAGCCGTCCGCTTCCCGGCGGACCGGGCCGGGCGGGACCGGGCGGGGCGGTTCCGGGACGATTGTCGGCCGATTCACCCTCCGGGCTGAGCGCAGGGGCAAAACCGTTTCCCGGCGGCTCCGGCCTGGAAGTGCCCTTGGCGGAGGAGCCGAGCCCGGTTCCCGCGTTCCCCGACCCGCCCGGTGACACTGATGCCCGATCCGCGCTGTGCGCAGCACGATGCCCCGTACTCGTCCCCCCTCCCGGAGAACACCGGCCCGGACGGCTGTCCGGTCGGGCCGGTGGACCGGTTCTTCCGCGAACTCGCCGGCCGCCATCAGCCGACCACCGGGTTCTTCGCCGACTTCCACGGCCCCGCCCCCGATGCCGGGCGGCTGGCCGCCGACGTGCTGCGCCGGGCCCGCGCGCTGCCCGCCCTCAATGTGCTGCTCACCGGCCCCGGCCGGCCGCGCTGGCGGGCCCCGGAGGCAGAGCTCGATCCGGCCGTCCACCTGCGCATCCGCACCGGGCTGACCGGCCCGGCGGAGCTGACCGCGGTCAGCGAGGGGCTGCTGGGCCATCCGCTGCCGGACGGCGGGCATCCGCCGTGGGACCTGTGGCTGCTCACCGGGCACGCGCCGGACGCCTTCCGGCTCTGCTTCCGGGTCCATCACATGGTGCAGGACGGGGTCGGCGCCGCGTACTCGCTGCTCGCCCTGCTGGGCCGGCCCGGGGACGAGGGCCCCCGGCTGCACCCGGACCGGCCGGCCACCGTCCGGGGGGCCGTCCGCACCGGGGGCTGGCTGCTGCGCTCCCTGCTGCCGCCCCGCACGGTCCCGCTGCCGCCGCCGCTGGCCGCGCCCCGCAGTGCGGACGGGCCCGGCCCGGGCCCGGCCCGGATGCTGCGGCACGCGGAGGTGGCCGAGCACCATCTGCGGCGTGCCGCGGACGCCTGGGGGATGACGGTCAACGACGTGTGCCTGGCCGGACTGGCCGCCGCGCTGGACATCCGCACCGACATCCCGGTGCTGCTCGCCATGTCCACCCGCCGGCCGGACGAGCGGTACGCGCCCGGCAACCGGGTGGTGGGCCACCCCATGATGCTGCCCTGCTCGGCGCCGGACCCGTGGGCGGCCGCCCGCCGGATCGGCCGCGCCACCGAGGCGGCCCGGCGGGCCCGGACGCGTCACACGCTGCGCCGCACCCTGGAGCGGGCACCGGAGCCGGTCGGCCGGTGGGTGCTGGGCAGCCTCGCCAGAAGCTGCCCGGTGGGCGTCAGCTCGGTCACGCTGCCGGCTCCGGCCGGATACGGCGGCGCCCGGCTCACCGGGGCGTCCATGGTCTACCACCCGCATCCCACGCTTCTCCCGGACGAGCCGAGCAGCGTGTATGTCTCCTTCACCCGGACACCGGGGACGGTGCGCTGCACCCTGATCGGCGATCCCTCCCCGGCCGCCGCCGTGATCCCCGCCCGGTGGAGCGCCCGCCTGCTGGCCGCGGCCGGCGGCTGACCGCGGGGTGGGGTCAGCTCGCTTCTGGCGTTGCCCGCATGACGACGATCAGCACCGGCGGGCCGCGGCACCGGCTCCGCCCCCGGGTGGCCGCCCGGTCCCCGGCCACGGCCTTCGGCGCGCTCCTGCCGCCGGGCGCGGCGACCGCCTGCGCCAACGAGACGCACGGCATCAAGGGCGAGGAGCGCACCTTCCCGCTGCCCGGCGACGGCGGGACGCTCACCCTGGACGCCCCGGACACGGGGCCGGCACGGAGCGTGTGATCACCGCGCGCAGCCAGGACGGCGGCATCACCATCCGCCCGCTGCCCTGAGCGCGCCCGGCCACCCGGACGGCGGCGTTACACCCGCCCGGGGCCGCGGGTACCCGGCCGCGCGGCCCGGGAGCCCCGGGGCGGAGAGGAAGGAACCGACCGTGGCGGATGTCATCGATCTCATCACCCGCGACCACCGGCGGGTGGAGGAACTGTTCGAGCAACTGCGTGACGGGGGCGACCGGGCGGCGCTGATGGACGAGGTCGCCCGGCTGCTGATCGCCCACTCGCGCGCCGAGGAGGAGCGGGTGTACCCGCTGATCGCCAAGGAGGTGCCGGGCGAGGCGGAGGAGGTCCGGCACAGCGAGGCGGAGCACCAGGAGGCCGAGGAGCTGATCCACCGGCTGCTGGCGGCCGGCCCGGACAGCGGGGAGTTCGACGATCTGCTGGGCCGGCTCGTCGAGGCGGTCACCGAGCATGTCGAGAAGGAGGAGTCCGAGGTGCTGCCCGCGCTGCGCGAGGCCGTGGCCGGGGACCGCCTCGCCGAGCTGGCCGAGGAGTTCGGCGAGCGCCGGGAAGAGGCCCTGGAGGAGTACGAGCCGGCGGCCGGGGGCGCCGGGGATTCCGGCGCCACCCGCGACGAGCTCTACGAGCAGGCCAGGGAGCACGACATCCCGGGCCGGTCGAAGATGAACAAGGACGACCTCGCCCGCGCGGTGCAGGAGGAGGAGACCGGGGACTGAGGCGGGCGGCGGGCCCGCCCTTTCACCGCCGCCCGTTCACCGCCGCCCCGGTCACCGGGGCGGTCCGGCGGCGCTCCGTCCGAGTTCCCGGTGGCGCCTGCGGCGGGCCCCGGCGCCGAAGGCGAAGCTGAACAGCCCGAGCAGGATCAGCACGACGCCCACCGCCAGCGCGTTGGCCCGGGCGCCGCCCAGGCCCTCCTCGCCGCCGTAGTTGAACACGAACGGCGCGCTGACCAGCAGCGCCCCCGAGGCGATCACCAGCATGTCGGCGAAGAAGCCCCGGGCCCGGGAGAGCACGTGCCCGAGCCCGACGAGGAAGACCACGACACCGGTGACGGTCTCCACCAGATGGGCGTCGTTGGCCCCGTCGGCGAACGGGTAGCCCAGCGCCCACGGCGCGAAGAACAGCCAGACGCCGGCGATGATCAGCAGAAAACCGATCACGTCGTCCCGCAGCCCCAGGGCGGGCGGGTGCACCACGGTCTGCTCCGACGGGGGCGGGCCGTGCTCCACCCCGGGACGGGCCGGACGGGCCCGCTCCTCCGGCGACGGCGCCCGCACCCCGGCCGGTGCCGGGGGCGACGGCGCCGGTGTGCGCCCGTGCCGCCGGGGAATCGTCCTGTGCCCCGCCATCGGGACCACCTCCCTGCGCTGCTGCGGCTGGTCCGTCCCCCGGGTGCCCAGCCGCCGCCGGGAAAACCCCGGGTGCCGCGCCGGGCGGCGCCGGCCGGTTACCGCCGGGCGGGACGGGAACCCGGAGCGCACCGGACACGCCATGTCCAGGGAGGAAGCAACCATGGCCAAGATCAACCCCATCGATCTGCAGAAGGCGCTCAGCGGCGTCGACTACCCGGCCAAGCGGGATCAGCTCGTGCAGAACGCCCGCAAGAAGAAGGCCGACGACGCCGTGATCGACAAGCTCTCCCACCTCAAGGAGGACGAGTTCAGCGGGCCGGACAAGGTGAGCCACGCGGTGTTCAACGAGTAACCGGCCGCCGGTCCCGTACCGGCACCGCAGGACCGCCGCCGGGAGCAGCGGTGTTTCAGCCGGAACCTCCGCGGCTACCCCGGGCGGCGGTCAGCACTGCCGGATCGGATTCGGCTGCCGAAGGGAGAGTTCCATGGAGAAAACGGCGGCATGCGACCTCAGCGGACGGCACGCCGTGGTGACCGGGGCGGCGCGCGGGCTGGGGGCCGCCATCGCCTGGCGGCTGGCGGACGCGGGGGCGGCCGTGCAGGTGGCGGACGTCCGCCGGGAGCAGGGCGAGAAGGTCTGCGCCCGGCTGCGGGCGGAGGGCCGGGAGGCCGGCTTCCTGGAGCTGGATGTCACCGATCCGGGGGCCGTCGCCGCGGCCTTCCGGGAGCTGGACGAACGCGGCCGGCCGCCGGACATCCTGGTGAACGACGCGGCCGTGGACGTCTCCAGGCCGCTGGAGCACCTGACCGCCGAGGAGCTCACCAGGGTCGTCTCGACCAATCTGCTGGGCGCCGGGTACATGTGCCTGGAGGGCTACCGGCGGATGGTGGCGCGGGGCAGCGGCCATATCGTCAACATCCTGTCCACCGCGGCGAACCGCACCTGGACGGAGGCGGGGCCGTATGCCGCCAGCAAGCACGGGCTGCGGGCGTTCACCCACACCCTCTTCAAGGAGGCGCAGCGGGACTGTCTGGGCGTCGGGGTCACCGGGATCATCGCGGGCGGCATGAACACCCCGTTCATCACCGAGCGGTTCCCGGAGACGGATCTGAGCAAGCTGCAGAGCCCGGACATCGTGGCCGACACGGTGCTGTACGCGCTGTCCGTGCCGGCCGGCAGCGGCATTCCCGAACTGGTCGTCATTCCGCGCAACGAACCGTCCTGGCCCTGAGCGGCACCGGCGGGGCGGGCGGGCCGCCGGGTCGCCGGCGGCCCGCCGGCATGTCTCACATGTTGATCATGTGGCCGGCCAGCCCGTGGACGGCCTCCTTGACCGCCTCGCCCAGCGTCGGGTGGGCGTGGACATTGCGCGCCACCTCATGGACGGTCAGGTCCCACTGCTGGGCCAGGGTCAGCTCGGGCAGCAGCTCGGTGACGTCCGGGCCGATCAGATGGCCGCCGATCAGTTCGCCGTGCCGGGCGTCGCTGATCAGCTTGACGAAGCCGGTGGCGTCGCCCAGGCCGTGCGCCTTGCCGTTCGCGGTGAACGGGAACTTGGCGACCCTGACGTCGAAGCCCCGCTCCCTGGCCTGCGCCTCGGTCCAGCCGAAGCCGGCGATCTGCGGCCGGCAGTAGGTGGCCCGCGGGATCATCACATAGTCCAGTTCCATGGTCTCGGCGTCCGCCAGGGTCTCGGCGGCCACCACCCCCATGGCCTCGGCGGCGTGCGCCAGCATCAGCTTCGCGGTGACATCGCCGATGGCGTAGAGGTGCGGGACGGAGGTGCGGCAGCGGCCGTCCACCTCGATGGCGCCGCGCTCGGTGACCCGCACCCCGGTGTTCTCCAGGCCGTAGCCGGCCACATTGGGGGCGAAGCCGATGGCCTGGAGCACCTTGTCGGCCTCCAGCACCCGCTGGGCGCCGTCCTTGCCGGTGACCGATACCCGCACCTGCGGGCCGGATTCGTCGATGGTGTCCACCCGGGTGGAGGTGAGCACCTCGATGCCGAGCCTGCGGTACTGCCGGGCGAGTTCGGCGGAGACGTCCGCGTCCTCCAGCGGCGCCATCCGGTCCATGAATTCGACGACGGTGACCTTCACCCCGTAGTTGTGCAGCACATAGGCGAACTCGATGCCGATCGCGCCGGCGCCCGCGATCACCACGGAGCGGGGCAGTTCCTCGGTGAGGATCAGCTCTTCGTAGGTCACCACCCGTTCGCTGCGGCGGGTGCCGGGCAGCAGCCTGGGGGTGGCGCCGGTGGCGATGATGCAGTGCTCGAAGCGGAGGGTGCGGGCCGTGCCGTCGGCGAGCGCCACCCGGAGGGTGTGCGGACCGGTGAAGGTGCCCCGGCCGGTGAACTCGGTGATCCGGTTCTTCTTCATCAGGTAGTGCACGCCCTTGACCCGGCCGTCGGCCACCCGGCGGCTGCGCCGGAAGGCCTCGCCGTAGTCGAAGGTGACCCGGCCCTCGGCCCGGATGCCGAAGGTCTCGGCCTCGTGGGTGAAGAGGTGCGCCAGCTCGGCATTGCGCAGCAGGGCCTTGGTGGGGATGCAGCCCACGTTCAGGCAGACGCCGCCCCAGTACTTCTCCTCCACGACGGCGACCCGCTTGCCCAGTTGGGCGGCGCGGACCGCGGCGACATATCCGCCGGGGCCCGCTCCGAGTACCACGACATCGAAGCGCTCGCCCTGCTCGTCCATGAGAGTTCCTTTCCCGCGCGGTGGCTCGGCGGTCCGGCCTCGGCTGTCCGGCCGGCCCCGTCCCCCATCATCCGCGATCACCCGGCCGCGGGCCGGAGCCGGAGCCGCGCCGCGCTCCCCCGGCGGGCCGCGCGTTTGCCCGGCGGCCCCGCACCGATTATCATGACTGACCAGTCAGTCATTTATCCGGGACCGGCCGCCGGGCGGCGCGGAACGAGCGGAAGGAGCAACCGGGGTGGTACCCAGAGCGGCGGACCGGGCGGCACGGCGGGAGACGATTCTCACGGCCGCGGTGCGGGTCTTCGCCCGGCGCGGCTTCGCCGCCGCCCGGATCGAGGACGTGGCACGCGAGGCGGGGGTGGCCAAGGGCAGCGTCTATCTGTACTTCGACAGCCGGGAGGAGCTGCTGCGGGCCGCCTTCGAGGGGCTCGCGGCGCGCTCGGCGCAGGTGCTGGAGGAGGCCGCGGCCGGCGAGGCCCCGGCCGCGCGGCGGCTCGCCGCCATGGTGCGGGCGGTGCTGGCGCTGCTGGCCCGGGAGCGGGAACTGGCCCTGGTGCTGCTGGACGTGTGGTCGGCGGACCGCGCGGCAGGACCGCAGCCGCTGGACCTGGCCGCGTTCTACCGGGAGTACCGGGCGGCGGTCGCCGCGCTGCTGGCCGAGGCGGCGCGGGACGGAGCGGCCCTGCCGGTGGACCCGGAGCGGCATGCCGCCGTGCTGGTGGGCGCCATCGAGGGCTGCCTGCTCCAGTGGCTGGTCGATCCCTCCGTCGAACTCACCGGGCTCACCGAACCGCTGCTGCGGCTGCTGGTCCCGGGGGACGGAGCACCGGCGTGAGCGTCCCCCGGCTCCGCCCGGCCGCGCTGCTGGTGGGCCCCGGCGCCTCGGCGGGCGAGCGGCGGGTCACCGCCGTCACCGCCGGCTGCGGGGCTTTCACGGCCGTGGCCTGGCCGGCCTGGCAGGGCGGCGCGGGCTGGCACTGGTGGCAGTACGCCGTGGTGGCGCTGGACCTGTTCGGCGGCGCGGCGGCCAATGCCACGGACGCCGCCCGCCGCTGGTGGCACCGGCCCGGCCGGGGCGCCCGCCACCGGCTGGGATTCGTCGTCGCGCACGGCCAGCCCTTCGTGCTGGCGCTCACCGTCCCGGGCTACGGGTGGGCCACCGCCGCGGCCACCCATGGCGCGGTACTGGCCGCGGCCGTGGCGGTGACCGCGGCGCCGGGTCCGCTGCGCCGCCCGGTCGCGCACGGGGCCGCCGCCCTGGTGACGGCCGGTCTGCTGCTGATCCCGCCGGACGCCGGACCGTATCTGGCCTGGGTGGCCCCGGTGCTGGCGGTCAAGCTGCTGCTCGCCCATCTGCTGCCGGAAGGGGCCGGCCGGTGAGCAACCCGCTGCGGGGCGGACCGCCCGGAAGCGGCGGCCCGCGCCGCGCGGGCCGCCGGCACGGCGTGTGCCCCTGGTGGTCCTCCGCCCGGACTCACCGCCGGCCCGGCGGCCGGTCTCAGTTCTCGCCCGCGTCCTCGGCCGAGTCCTCGGCCGCGGCCAGGCAGTGCGGCCAGTTGCCGAAGTCGTTGTTCTGCGCATAGAGGCGGTGTGCGGCCTGGATGTTCCACTCCGGGTCCAGCGCCTGAGCGGGGGTGCCCCGCAGATCGCGCAGCCGGTGGTCGGAGATCTGGAACACGCCCCAGTTCCGGCTGCCGTCGGTGTTGGGCAGGATGTGCAGCGGGTCCAGCAGGGACTGGCATTTGGCGATCCGCACCGCCAGCCCCGGCTCCTCGGTGAACACCTCCCGGATGCGCGCCTCCACCTGCTCCGGAGTCCAGGTGGCCATGGTGACGTCCGAGGAGTACAGGGCCTCCTTGGTGCCGTCGCCGACGATGCCGTCGATGTCCATCCCGGCCAGCACCTGGAAGGCGGTGACCCGCCGCAGTGTCTCCGGGCCGAACTGGCCGTCGATGCCGATCCGCGCGTCCCGGCCGGCAAGGAGCTCCTGGACCTCCCGCACACAGTCGTCGTGCTGCCCGAAGGTGATCAGGTCGGCGCACTCGGGGGAGAAGAGTCTGCGGTCGTCATCGGTGGGCGCGGGCGGGGCGTCGTCCTCGGTGCCGGTGTCGTCGGCCTCCCCGGCACCGGCGGCACCGGCCGCGGCGGGCAGCTCCTCGGGGGAGTCGACGATGCCGCGCACATTCCAGGTCACCACCGCGGTGACCAGCACGGCGGCCAGCAGCGCGGCCGAGATCCACGGCCCCCGCCGCCACCGCGGCAGGGGCTCCACCGCTCCCCCGCCCGGCGGCCCGCCGGACGGCGCGGGCCCGGGAGCCGGCCCGGGATCCGGGTCCCGCTCCGGCCGGGACTCCGGCTCCGGCTCCGCGGTGTCCGGCGGCCCGGCGGCGGCCGGCTCGCTCTCCCGCGCCAGCGTCCACGTGCGGCGCAGCCCGGCGACTTCCCGCTCCCCGGCCCCGCACAGGCCGGCCAGCAGCTCGACGATCCGGAAATCCGGCGGCACGGCCTTGCCGGTGCAGTAGCGGTGCAGCGCGGAACGGCTGATGTTCAGCCGGGCGGCCAGTGTGTCGTAGCTGTGCGGCGTGCGCTCCTTCAGTGTGCGCAACGACTCCGCCAGCGCCCTGACATGGTCCTCGACCCGGACGTCGGACATGGTGATTCCCCCGGAGCATTCCCCCGTGCGACTGTCCCGCGAGACTCTACCGTGTCATGTGCACCACTACGCACCACGTCACGGAATTGACACCAGACAGTCCGAAAGCTCCCCGAAGTCGCCGTTCCGGGACCAGAGCCGGTGCGCCGCCTCGATGTTCCAGGCCGGATCGAGCGCGTCCCGCAGCGTACCGCCGAGTTCCCCGATCAGCGGCTCGCTGAGCTGGAACACCCCCCAACTGCGCGGAATCCGCAGCCCCGACAGCACATACAGCGGATCGAGCAGCGACCGGCAGTCGGCGAGGCGCACGGCCTCCTCCGGGTCCGGGGTGTCGGCGAAGACCTCCCGGATGTGCTCCGCGACCCGCTCCTTGTCCCAGGCGGCCAGGCTGACGCCGCCCCGGTACAGGGCCCGCTTGGTGTCCCCGTCCACGACGCCGTTCGGCCGCAGACCGGCCAGCACCTGGAAGGCCAGCACCCGGCGCATCGTGTTGGGCACATAACGCCCATGGCTCTCGGTGCCGGCCGCGCCGGCCGCGTCCAGCAGCCGCTGGACCTCCCGTACGCACTCGCCCTGCTGGCCGAGCCCCACGGGGCCCGCACAGGCGTCGGTGAGCAGCAGTCCGGGCGGCTCCCGCTCCTCGGGGGCGGCGGAGGAGGACACCAGCAGCGCCGCCGCGGCCGGCAGCAGGACCGCGGCGACGGCGGCGGCCAGGCGGAGCCGGTTCCGCGCCGTGCGCCGGCCGCGGCCCGCTCCGGGCGGGTCCGGCGCGGCGGGCGGCGCGGACGGCCGGGGAGCCTCCGGCGCGGGCGCCGCCGGGGGTTCCCCGGTCGCCCGCGCCCACAGGGCGTGCAGGGCCAGCAGACGTTCCCGCCCGGCACCGCAGGCCCTGGCGAAGCGCTCCACGGGCGCGAACTCACCGGGCACGGTGGCCCCGGTGCAGTACCGGTGGAGCGCGGAGCGGCTGATGCCGGCCCGGGTGGCGAGGGCCTCGAAGCTGAGCCCCGAGCTCTCCTTCAGGGCACGCAGCTCGCGGGCCAGTTCCGCATCCCGGCCGTGGCCCATCCGCAGCCGTCCTCCCGCACATCCCAGCCCTTGCGGCCACGATGCTAGCCGCCGGGCGGCGGCACGGGGGCGCGACGGCCATCGGCTCAGCCCTCCAGCGCGCGCTCGATCTGGCGGAGTTCCAGCCGGTTCTCGGCCGCGGAGAAGGCGAGGGACTGCCGGAGGATCGCCTGCTCCACCCGCACCAGTTCCCGGCCGGGGTCCATCCCCAGCCTGTCGCGCAGCCGGTCCCGGGTCCGCCGCAGCACGCCGAGCGCGTCCGTCTGCCGCCCCGACCGGTACAGCGCCAGCGCCAGCGTGCACACCAGGGACTCGCGCAGCGGGTGGAGGGCGACCAGTTCGCGCAGTTCCACGCTGACCGCGTGGTGCCTGCCGCGCAGCACGTCCAGCCGGACGCACTGCTCATGGGCGCGCTGCCGCTCCTCCTCCATCCGCTCCACCGCCGCGGCCAGCGTCGCCCCGCCGCCGATGCCGAGCAGCGCCGGGCCGCGCCAGCGGTCCAGCGCGGACCGCAGGATGCCGGCCGCCTCGTCGGTGCGGCCCCGGCCCAGCTCGGCCCGCGCGGTCTCCACATCCGTGCGGAAGCGGGCCAGATCGGTGCGGAACGCTTCCCGCGGCAGCAGATAACCGGCGGACCGGCGGGCGATGGTGCCGGCCGGCAGGCCGGCCTCGGCGAGGGCGGCGCGCAGCCGCCACACCACGGTCTGGAGCTGGGCCTCGGCGGTGGCCGGCGGCCGGTCCGCCCATACGGACTCGACCAGCCCGGGGATGGCGACCGGCCGGCCGCCGGCCAGCGCCAGGGCCGCCAGGAACCGCATCGCCCGCCGCGCGGTGACGGGCACCGGACGCCCCCCGACCGTGATCTCCAACGGCCCCAGCAGCGAGACCTGCAACATGCTCACCCCTCGTCAGTCGGCTCCGTCCGGCCCGGTCATCCGGCGGCGACCGGGGCCGGGAAAGGTGTCCCACGGCCGGCCCGGCCCACGCAACGGCCGGCCGGAAATGCGGGATACCGGGATGAGAGTGCGGCTCCCACCTGGGGTTTCTCCCGGTCATGGGATGCGGGAGGGCATCCGGTAACCGCTTTCTGCCGCCGACAGGACTGCCGGTCCGCGGGGCGGGTAAGGAGCACCGGTGTGACCGAGGTGACCGTGAACAGGCGCATGGACGGATTCCGGGCCCGGCTGGGCGGCTTCGCCTTCGGCGGGGACTACAACCCCGAGCAGTGGGACCGGCCGGTGTGGGACGAGGACATCGCCCTGATGAAACGCGCGGGGGTCAATCTGGTGACCCTGGGCGTCTTCGCCTGGGCGTCGCTGGAACCCGAGCCCGGCCGCTTCACCTTCGGCTGGCTGGACGAGGTGATGGAGCTGCTGCACGCGGGCGGGATCGCCGTCGATCTGGCCACCCCGACGGCGGCCCCGCCGGTCTGGCTCAGCCACGGCCATCCCGAGGTGCACCCGGTGATGGAGGACGGGGAGACCTTCGGCTTCGGCAACCGCCTGCACTTCGACCCCACCTCCCCCCCGCTACCGCGAGCACGCCGCCCGGATCACCCGGGCGCTGGCCGAGCGGTATGCGCACCATCCGGCGCTGGCCATGTGGCACATCGGCAACGAGTACGGGCCCACGCCCTACACCCCGGGCAGCGCGGTCGCCTTCCGCGAGTGGCTGCGCCGCCGCTACGGCACCCTGGAGGCGCTCAACGACGCCTGGTACACCCGCTTCTGGTCACAGGTGTACACCGACTGGGAGCAGGTCAATCCGCCGGAGATCCCCCGGTCCTGGTCCAATCCCACCCGCCGGCTGGACTACAAACGCTTTGTCTCCGACGCGCTCCTGGAGTGCTTCGTGCGGGAGCGGGACATCGTCCGCTCCTTCCGGGACGACATCCCGGTGCTCACCAACTACATGCGCTTCTACAAGCACGCCGACTACTGGCGCTGGGCTCGCGAGCAGGACGCGGTGGCGCTGGACATCTACCCCGACCCCGGGCAGCCGGACTCCCGGGTGGCGGCGGCGCTCAACTTCGATCTCATGCGCTCGCTGCGCGACGAGCCATGGGTGCTGATGGAGCAGGCGGCGAGCGCCGTCTCGCAGTGGAAGGTCAACAACGTCAAGCGGCCCGGCCTGATGCGGCTGGGTTCCTACCAGGCGATCGCGCACGGCGCGGACAGCGTGCTCTACTTCCAGTGGCGGGCCGGGCGGGGCGGTCACGAGCGCTTCCACTCGGCGATGCTGCCGCACTCCGGCACCGCCTCCCGCACCTGGCGGGAGATCGAGGCGCTGGGCAGGGAGCTGCCCCGGATCGCCGAGGCGGTCGGCAGCACCGGCCCGGCGGCCCGGATCGCGGTGCTCTTCGACTGGGACGCCTGGTGGGGGCTGACCGAGACCCACGGGCTGCCGCGCAACGACTTCGACTACCCGGCGATCGTCACCGGCCACTACCGGCCGCTGCTCCAGGCGCAGCACGCGGTGGACGTGGTGGGCTACGGCTCCGCCCTGGACCGCTACCGGGTGGTCGTGGTGCCCAGCGCCTATCTGGTGGACGACCGCTTCACGGCCGGGCTGACCCGCTTCGTGCGGGACGGCGGGACCCTGGTCTGCTCGTTCTTCTCCGGGGTGGCGGACGCCGCCAACCAGGTGCGGCAGCCCGCCTATCCGGGGGCGTTCCGGGAACTGATCGGCGCCTGGATCGACGAGTTCTGGCCGGCCCGGGAGGGCGAGACCTTCGAACTCGCGTTCCCGGACGGCACCACCGGCCGCGCCGACTGGTGGCAGGACAGCATCCACCCGGAGACCGCGGAGACGGTGGCCACCTACCGCACCGGCCTGCTGGCGGGCCGCGCCGCGATCCTGCGCAACGACGTCGGCGCCGGCCGGGTGCACTACCTCGGCACCCGGCCGGACGCTGCCACGCTGGGCCGGGTGCTGCTCGGGGCGGTGGCCGAGGCGGGGGTGCGGCCGCTGCTGGCGGGCGCGCCCGCGCAGGTGGAGGCCACCGTCCGCGAGGGCGCGGACGCCCGCTATCTCTTTCTGCTCAATCACTCCGAGACCGGGCCGGCCCGGGTGGAACTGCCGGCCGCCGGTGTCGATCTGATCACCGGTGACGAGGCCGCCGGCGCGCTCACCCTTCCGCCGCTGGGGGTGGCCGTGGTCCGCACCGCGCTGCCCGGCCGCTGAGCCCGGCGGGCCGGGTGCCCGGCGGTCAGCCGGCCACCGGGGACCAGCGGTGGGTGGCCTGGAGCACGGCCTCGGTCAGCGCCGCCGTCCGCAGCCGGGTGACCTGCTGGTACTCGGGGTCGGCGACCATCCGGGAGAACGCCTCGCGGCTGGGGTAGCGGACCAGCAGCACCGCGTCCCAGCTCTGCCCCTCCTCGGCGACCAGCGGGGTGGAGCCCTGCCCGGCGTAGAGCACCTGGCCGCCGTAGCGGGGCAGAAAGGTCTCGGCCAGCGCCTCGGCGTACCGGCGGTAGGACTCCCGGCCGTCCTCGGCGAAGCGCAGCAGATTGAGCATCACCACCGGCCCGCCCGGATCCTCGTCCAGATACCGCTTCAAGTCCGCCCCGCGCGGATCCACCGCCATGCCGTCCTCCTCATTGACCAAGCGCTTGCTCACCGACTCTCCCCATCCCACCGGCCCGGCGCCCGTCCGTCAAGGGTGCGGCGGCGCGGGATACCATCCCCTGCGGAACGCCGGGGTGCCGCCGGCGGTGTTCCGGGGGCGGCCCGCCCGGCGGCCGGAGATGCGGAGCGCCATGACGACACCGGCCCCGGACGGCCCGCCGGCCGCCCGCCTGTACGGCGACCTCGCCCCCTGGTGGCCGCTGATCTCCCCGGTCGAGGTCTACCAGGAGGACGCCGAGACCGTCGCCCGGCTGTTCGGCCTGGCCGGGCGGCCGGTGCGGCAGGTGCTGGAGCTGGGCAGCGGCGGCGGCCACACCGCCTTCCATCTGCGCGACCGCTACCAACTGACGCTGGTGGACCTCTCCGAGGAGATGCTGGCGGTCTCCCGGAAGCTCAACCCCGGGGTGGAGCACCTCCGCGGCGACATGCGGGACCTCCGGCTGGGCCGGGACTTCGACGGGGTGTTCGTGCACGACGCCATCGACTACATGACCACCACGGAGGAACTGGCCGCCGCCTTCCGCACCGCGCACGCGCACTGCCGCCCGGGCGGGGTGGCCGTCTTCTTCCCGGACCACCTGGCCGAGACCTACCGGCCCGGCACCGACTGCGGCGGCAGCGACGCGCCGGACGGCAGCGGTGCCCGCTATCTGGAGTGGAGCCGGCCCCCGGAGCCGGGCGGCAGCACCGTGCGGACCGACTACACCTTCACCGTGCGGGAGGCCGACGGACGGGTCTGGACGGCGCACGAGGCCCATGTGACCGGGCTGTTCCCGGCCGCCGACTGGCGCCGGCTGCTGGCCGGGGCGGGCTTCACGGTCTCCTCCGCACAGGAGACCGCCGACGGCGGTGAGCGGCCCGGACGCACCCTGTTCATCGGCCGGCGCCCCGGCGCATGAGGCGGCGGGGGCGCGGCGGCCCGGACCGGCGGCGCCGGCCGGCCGCAGCCGTCGGGCCCCGTCAGGTGAAGCGGGAGATGTCGCCGGCGCCGTGGCGCACGATCTCCGGCTCGGCGGCGGAGAAGTCGACCACGGTGGTGGGCTCGGTGCCGCAGTCGCCGGAGTCCAGCACCGCGTCCACCACATGGTCGAGCTGCTCCTTGATCTCCCAGCCCTGGGTCAGCGGCTCCTCCTGGCCGGGCAGCAGCAGGGTGCTGGAGATCAGCGGCTCGCCGAGCTCCTCGACCAGCGCCTGGGCGACCGCATGGCCGGGGATCCGCACCCCGACGGTGCGCCGCCTGGGATGCAGCAGCTTGCGCGGCGCCTCCCTGGTGGCGGGCAGGATGAAGGTGAAGCGGCCGGGGGTGGCGGCGCGCACCGTGCGGAAGACCGCGTTGTCGAGCTGGGCGAACTGGCCGAGCTGCGCCAGGTCCCGGCAGACCAGGGTGAAGTGGTGCCGGTCGTCCAGCCGGCGGATGGCGCGGATCCGGTCCAGGCCCGCGCTGTTGCCCAGCCGGCAGCCGAGCGCGAAACAGGAATCCGTCGGGTACACGATCAGCCCGCCGTCCCGGACGATCTGCACGGCCTGGCCGATGGTGCGGCGCTGCGGGTTGTCCGGATGCACATCGAAATACTTCGCCATGGGCCGAGCCTACGGCCCCGCCGCCCGGCCGGCCGCCGGGCGGCAGCCGTGGTGACAAGGGCGCCGGCCGGTGGGTAGCGTGCGGTCATGCCCGCTCACCGCTTTGCGTCGTATGAGGAGTTCTGGCCGTACTACGTGGCCATGCACTCCAGACCCGCCACCCGCTGGGCGCATCTGGCCGGCACCCTCACCGGGCTGGCGGTCTCGGTCTACGGGGCGGTACGGCGACGGCCCCGGCTGCTGGCGGGGCTGCCGCTGATCGGCTACGGCACCGCCTGGCCGGCGCACTTCCTGATCGAGGGCAACAACCCGGCGACGTTCGGCCACCCGGCCTGGTCGCTGCGCGGCGACGCGCAGATGATCGCGATGATGCTGGCCGGCCGGGACGCCGAGCTCTCCGAGATCGCGGCCAAGTGGCTCGGCGACCACCCCGGGGACGCCCCGCGCCGCTGACCCGGGTCCGACCGACCGCCCCTCGCCCCGAAGAGCCCACCGTGCCCGACCCCCGCACCGGCCGCCCCGCCGCACTGCCCGGCCCGCTCCGCTTCCAGCTCGTGCTGCTGCGGCGGATGGCCGACCACCAGCCCGGTCTGGTCGAGGACGCGCTGCGCGAACTGGGCACCGGGCGCGCCGAGATGCGGGAGGCCAACCGCCGGTGGCAGGCCATGGTCCGCTCCCCCGGGGCGCGCGGGCCGCTCGCCCGCTACCGGGCGCTGCTCGGCCCGCCCGCGGAGACCGGCCGCCGCCGGATCGGCGACCTCGACTGCCGGGTGCTGCGCTGGCCGGTGCCGCTCTGGCCGGATCTGCGGTTCGAGGTGCTGACCGGACCGGGCGGAGCGGTGTGGAACGAGTGGCTGGTGCGAGCCATGGGTTCCCGGGGGCCGGAGCCGCGCACCCTGGCCGATCTGCGGCCGTGGAGCTGCACCGTGGAGGAGGTGGCCCGGGCCTTTCCGCCCGCCGAGCCCGGGGAGGGCTCGGCGCCCACCCGGTTCCGGCTCCTCTTCACCGCGCCCGACCGGCACGGGAACCCCGGCCGCCATGTCGCCGAATTCACCTGGGGCCTGCTCCAGCGCCTGGATCCCTGACCGCGCCCGCGCCCGGGCCCGGGCCCGGGGGCTAGGGTTCCCCGGGGTCCGGGCCGGGCCGGCCCGCGCGGCGGCCGAACTCGTAGGCGGTCACGGCGATCAGGGTCATGGCGACCAGCGGCAGCACGAACCAGGCCATCGCCGCGGTGAAGCCGTCCAGCGCGTCGTGCTCGGTGGCGGCCAGGACCACATAGGCCGTGTAGGCGGTGTACAGCCCGAGGAAGAGGGCGCCTTCCCAGCGGGCGACGGAGAAGCCGGTGAAGGCGATCGGCAGCAGCGCCACCGCCGCGGCCAGCATCAGCGGGATGTCCAGGGCCGCCGCCGCGTCCGGCACCGGCAGGCCGTCCCCGGAGAGCACCGCGGGCAGGCCCAGGATCAGCCCGATGTTGGCGATATTGCTGCCGACCACATTGCCCACCGCCAGATCGCGCTCGCCGCGCCGCACCGCGATGACCGAGACCGCGAGTTCGGGCAGCGAGGTGCCGACGGCGACCACGGTCAGGCCGACCACCAGGCTGCTGACCCCCGCCGCGGTGGCCGCGTTGACCGCGCCCTCCACCAGCAGGTTCGCGCCGAGAACCAGCAGTCCCACCCCGCCGGCCACCAGCAGCAGCGACCTGGGCACCGGCAGGGGCGGATCATCGGCGGGGGCGCCGGCTCCGGCGGCCGGCGAATCACCCGCCGCCCCGGCCGCCGCCTCCCGGCGGCCGGTCACCACGGTGAGCGCCAGATAGCCGGCCATCGCGGCCAGCAGGACGATCCCGTCCCAGGCACCGATCCGGCCGTCCAGCGCCATCAGCAGCAGCGCCGCGGACAGCGCCGCCATCAGCGGCAGGTCCAGCCGCACCAGCCGCCGCCGCACCAGCAGCGGGGTCACCACGGCGCAGACGCCCAGAATGAGCAGGATGTTGGCGATATTGCTGCCGACCGCGTTGCCCACCGCCAGCCCGGGCTCGTCACGCAGCACGGCGCCCAGGGTCACCGCCAGCTCCGGCGAGGAGGTGGCCACCGAGACCACCGTCAGCCCGACCACGAGTGCGGATATGCCGGCCCGGCGGGCAAGCGCGGAGGCCCCCCGCACCAGCAGCTCGCCGCCGACGATGAGCAGCACCAGTCCGGCGACGATGCGCCCGGCGTCCAGAAGATCCACCCGCCGGAGTTTAAGGGCGCACGGGTTCCGGCGTGGGGCGTTCCGGGGAACAGTTCACCCTTGCGAGCCTATGATCTGCCCATGAGAAGTGATCTTTTCTCCAAGTCGGAATTCCAGGCCCAGGTACCGACCGCGCCGGGCATGACGCTCCAGCACTCACACGCGATCAAGTACGCGGTCAACGGCGAGTGCTATGCCCGGCAGGGCGCCATGGTGGCCTACCGCGGCAATCTCCAGTTCGAGGTGAAGCACCAGGGACTGGGCAACATGTTCAAACGCGCGGTCACCGGCGAGGGACTGTCGCTGATGGCGGTGCGCGGCGTCGGTGAGGTGTGGTTCGCCCACCTCGCCCAGAGCTGCTTCGTCATCGAACTGGAGCCGCAGGACGCGCTGACCGTCAACGGCCGCAATGTGCTGTGCTTCGACCCGACCCTGAACTACGACATCAAGATGGTCAAGGGCGCCGGAATGGCCGGCGGCGGTCTGTTCAACTGCCAGTTCGCCGGGCAGGGCCGGATCGGACTGGTCTGTGACGGCAACCCCGTCATCATCCCGGTCACCTCCCAGGAGCCGGTGTATGTGGACACCGACGCGGTCGTCGGCTGGTCCAGTGCCCTGCACACCTCGCTGCACCGCAGCCAGAGCGTGCGCTCCATGGTGACCGGCGGCTCCGGCGAGGTCATGCAGCTCATGCTCCAGGGCGAGGGCTTTGTGCTGGTGCAGCCCAGCGAGGCGCCGCCGCCCGGCGGCAAGAAGTGACGGCGTCCGGCGGCCGCACGGCCGGCCGGCAGGTTCCGGCGGCGGCGGACGGGGGCGGGCCGGCCGCGCGCTGACCGGGCCCGTCGCCCCGGACCGCCGGGTCCGGTGAGCCCGCGCGGCCGGCCGCCGGGCCGCTGCGGCGCGCGGTCCGGCGCGGCGCTTGCGACCCCCTGATCCTCCCAGGTCACACCCGCTGCGGCAGTGCTTCGAACGGCCTTGTGAACGCCTCCGGAAAGCGCTTGCCGCAGGACTACCGGACCGGCCGCACGGGAAGGCACGGCCCAGCGGGGGACGCGGCCGGAGGGGGAATGCCGTGACGGACGCCGGGCGGAGCGGACACCGACGAGGCAGGGGCGGCCGGTGGTTGCGCACCGCCGTGGCGGCCGTGGCGGCGGCCCTGCTGGCCGGAGCCGCCTGCACCGGCACCAGAGGCGACGGGGACCTCACCCTGACGCTGCTGGCGGCCGACTACGGCCGGCGCACCGCACTTCCGATCTCGGCGCTCTGGGAGGAGCTGACCACCCGTTTCGCCGTCGAGCACCCCGGTGTCGAGATCGAGGTGGAGCTGGTGCCGTGGGAACGGCTCGACACGGTGCTGGCCGAACGGGTGGCGGCGGGAAAGGCCCCGGACATCGCCCAGGCCGCCTCGTTCGAGTCCTATGCGGCGGACGGCCTGCTGTACCGGACCAAGGAGATCCTGCCGCTGCCGGTGCAGTCCGACTTCATCCTCTCCCTGGCCCACGCCGGTGAGCTGCACTACGAGCAGTACGGCATGCCGTTCGTCAGCAGCACCCCGCGGCTGTTCTACAACACCGGGCTGTTCGCCCGGGCCGGACTCGACGGTCCGCCGGAGAGCTGGCGGGAACTGCGGGAGGCCGCCGAGGCCCTGGCCGCGGCCGGGGTGCCGGTGCCGTACGCGCTCCAGTTCGGCGCCGACTCGGTGCACGAGGAGGCCATGGTCTGGCTGCTGGCCGGCGGGGGCGGCTACACCAACATCACCGACAACTACGTGCTGGACCAGCGGGCCAACACCGAGGCGCTGGAGTGGCTGCGGGACAACATCGTGGCGCCCGGGCTGGCCGGGCCCCGGTGGCGGCTGGACCGCGGCGAGGCGTACGGGGCCTTCCTGGCCGGCCGGGCGGGCATGGTACTGGCCCATCCCGCCGTGCTGGCCGCCATGGACGAGTCCACGGTGCCGTACGCGCACGCCGCCTTCCCCGGCCGGGACGGGGAGGCCGCGGTGCCGACCGGGCACGCCGACTGGCTGCTGGCCTTCCGCGGGAGCGGCCACGGCGAGGCCATCGGCGACTTCCTGGCGTTCGTGTACCGGGCGGACAATGTGGAGCTGCTGAGCGCCAAGCACGGCGCGGTCCCGCCCACCGAGTCCGGCAGCCAGGCGGTGCTGGCCAATCCGGCGGACCGGCATCTGTGGGAGTTCGTGCGCCAGATGCCGTCGGCGGAGCTCCAGCCGGTCAGCAAGGGGAGCTGGCTGCCGCTGCGCGAGAAGCTGCGGGAGCTGCTGCCCGGCGCGGTGGCACCGGACGGCGACCCGGGCGCGGTGCTCACCGCACTGCAGATCGCCGCCGCGGATCTGGAAGCGGACAGCGGCTGAGCCGGGGCCGGCCCGCCGCGCCGGACGGCCGGTGGGCGGGACGGGTCAGTGGGCGGGGACCGCCGGGCGGGGTATCGAGCGGGAGAGCAGCGGGACCGCCTCCCCGGTGTCCGCCTCCGGTCCGGCCGGACCGCCGTCGGGCGGATCGTCCAGGACGCCGGCGGCCAGCAGCTCGAACTCGCGCCGCACCCCGTCGATGTCCGACTTCAGGAATGCGATCGCCGGCCGGGCCCGGCCGGGCCGGGAACCCGCCGGCTCCTCGGCCGCCCAGCGCATCACCCGGGCGATGGCGAACAGATACGCGATCGCCCGGCCGGCCAGCACCAGATGCTCCTGGCGCAGCGTCCCGTCCAGGAACCGCAGGTCCAGCCGGTGCGCGGCCACGGCGGCGGCGAAGTCCGGGTGGGCGGCCAGATAGCCGCTGAGCGGACGGCCGTCGCAGCGGGCCAGGCAGTACTCGGCGAGCTGCTGGCTGAGCAGGTCGTTGGTGCCGTCGAAGATGGTGAACACCCGGGTGTCCAGAAACGCCTGCCCCGCGATGTTGGTCCCGGAGCCGGTGCGGTAGCCCTCGCCGCCCACCAGTTGCTGGTAGTGGTGGGCGGAGCCGACCATCCGCTCGGTGGCGACGGTCTTCATCGCCAGTGCGGCCGGGAAGAACTCCGTCATGTCCGCCTTCAGGTCCATCTCGGTGCGCAGGTGGTGGCTGAGCGCCTCGCAGATCAGCGCCGAGGTCTCGATGGACTTGAGCCGGTAGCGGACGAAGCGGATCGCGGACTGCGGGGCCGGCCCGATCCGGCGGCGCTCGGCATAGGCGTGCGCCTCCCGGCTGATCCGCCGCAGAAAGCCGGCGGCCAGGGCGGACATCATGGCGCGCGGCGGCATCAGCATCTCCACCATGGCGCTGAGGTTGCCTTCCTCGGCATCGATCCTGCGGTGCCGGGGGATGACCGCGTCGATCTCGTTCAGGCCGTAGTCCAGCGCCTTCATGCCCAGCGCGTCGTAGCGCCGGACGGTACGGAAACCCTCGTCACGGCGGAGGATGAAGTAGCCGTAGCGACGCGGCCCGTCATCCGCGCTGCGGGCGGCCACCAGCCACCAGTGGGCGGTGCCGCTGAAGCCCTGCCAGTGCTTGCGGCCACGCAGGTGATAGCCGTCCGCGGTCTCGGTGAAAACGGTGGTCATGGCGGACATGCCGGACCCGCAGCCGGGTTCGGTGGCGGCGAAGCCGCAGATCATCGGGGACTGCCCGGCGAACTGCGGCAGCACCTCACGGCGGGCCCGTTCGTCGGCCCGCAGCGCGATCGGCCGCAGCGCCACCGCCGTGATGATCTTGGTATACATGGCGATGGGCAGGTTCCACTCGGCAAGGATCTCCACCACGCGGCACATCTCCGCGTGGCTGTCCCGGCCGCCGAACTCCTTGGGCAGGGCGGGCAGCAGCACCCCGGCCCGGACCAGCCGGGCCCAGTCGTCGGCCGGAAGCTGCTGAAGGGGATAGGTCTGGCAGTCGAACCGGGTGCGGGCCAGTTCGGCGATGCCGGCGAGGAAGCGGTCCGTGGGCGCGGACAGCGCTTCGGGCGGGGGGTCCTGCGGAAAAGCCGGGGACGGGCTCTGTGACATCGAGGCGGCTCCTGCGGGATGAAGGGTCCGGTTCCGGCCGGGGGCGGGCCGGGGGGACCCCGGCCACCGACCGGGGCGTGTTCCGCGGGGCCGCGGGGGTGCAGAGCCGGTCTTCCCGGCGGCGCGGCGGCGGTCGGCGGTCCGGCCCGGAGGCAGGGGACCGGTGGCAGCCTGGCCGGTCACCGCTTGGATACCAAGACGGATGAACATCCCTCTTGACAACGTGACCTGGCGGCGATAGGCGCACCCGGAGCAGGGGAAATCCGTCACCGTTGGTGAAGAACCGGACACCGTGTCCCCCGCTTTGCGCTTGCCCATGGCATGCTCCTGGGGTGGTCCGGGTGGCGCATGAGGCGCTGCGCCGGCGGGCGTTGGTCCCGACGCGCGGGGGCGTCGGCGGGGCGGCTCCGGCGCGGACCGGCACGACGGCATCGATGAGGAGGAGAGAGCCCGATGACTGTTTCCGCGGGCGTCCGCAGCACCGCCGCGACGCAGTGGAACCCCCCGCCCTCTCTCCCCGTTCACCCCTCGGCGCCCCGGCCCCGCAGATCCGACGGCCGCCCGGCGGAACGGGCCGCGGAGCCGGGATCGGGGTGGCGCGGGTGATATCGCTGGCCGCCGTCGAGGACGACCGGATGCTCCTCTCCGGACTGGCGGCCTGGCTGGCCCGCACGCCGGATCTGCGGCTGCGGGCGGCGGCGGCCACCGTCGACGAGCTGCTGCGCCGCCGCCGCAGGGCCGATGTGGTGCTGCTCGGGCTGGAGCTGGCGGACCGTTCGGACCCGGCGGACAATGTGCGCCGGATCGCCGCCACCGGGGCCCGGGTGCTGGTGGTGGGGGCGGCCGGGGCCGCCGCCCAGCTTCCGGCGGTGCGCGCGGCCGGGGCCGTGGCCCATCTCACCAGGGACCGGGATCTCAATGAACTCGCCCGCGCGGTGCGCCGGATCGTCACCGGACGGCCGGAGCTGCCGGGGCGGGAGCCGGAACCCGGGCCGTCCGGGACGCCGGACGCGCCGGACGGGCCGGACGGGGAGCGGCGGGCCGGGGGGACACCGCGGCCGGGGCTGTCCGGGCAGGAACAGCGGCTGCTGCTGGCCTATGCCTCCGGGCTGACCCTGGACGCGGCGGCCCGCTGCACCGGGATACGCCCGGCCACCGCCCGCACCTATCTGGAGCGGATCAAGCGCAAGTACCGGGAGGCCGGCCGCCCCACCTACACCAAACTGGACCTGGCCGACCGGGCGCGGGAGGACGGTCTGCTGGGCCGGCCGGCCGGCGGGAGCTGAACGGGCGGGGCCGGCCGGAACCGATGGGAGGTTCCGGCCGGCCCCTTGCTGACCGATGGGGCGTTCGGTCAGCTGTGCCGGGCGGGCTTGTCCGGGCGCCGGCCCCGGGCCTCCACTGCCGCGGTGCGGTGCGCCGGGACCGAGCCGCCCGAGCCGTCTCCGAAATATTTCGGAAATATTCCGATCAGAGCGCCCACACTCTAGGAACTCACCATGCTCCCGTCAAGGAGCCGGGGGCGAACTCCCGGAAAACCGCCCCGAGTTCGCGGACGGTGCCCGCAGTGCGCCGGCCCCGGGAGCAGCGAGGGAAAGGCCCGCGTCCCCCGGTCAGGCCGGCCGCCCGTCGTGCAGCGCGGTGTAGGCGCCGCCACGGGCCAGGAGTTCGTCATGGGTCCCGATCTCGGCTATGGCGCCGTCCCGCATCACCACGATCCGGTCCGCGCCCCGGACGGTGGAGAGCCGGTGGGCCACCACAAAGGTGGTGCGGCCCGCCACCAGGCGGGCCAGGGCCTGCTGGACCAGGGCCTCGGAGCGGGTGTCCAGCGCGGAGGTGGCCTCGTCCAGGATCAGCACCCGGGGGTCGCGGATCAGCGCCCGGGCGATGACCAGCCGCTGGCGCTGGCCGCCGGACAGCCGGGAGCCCCGGTCGCCCACCACGGTGTCCAGCCCGTCGGGGAGCCGGTCCACGAACTCCAGCGCGTTGGCGTCGTGCAGCGCCCGGCGCACCGCGTCGTCGCCGGCCTCGGCCATGCCGTAGGCGACGTTCTCCCGGACGGTTCCCTCGAAGAGGATGGACTCCTGCGGCACCACCGACAGAAAGCGCCGGTAGCTGCGCAGATCCAGGGTGCTCATGTCCTGGCCGTCCAGCAGCAGCCGGCCGGAGGTGGGACGGATGAAACCGATCACCAGATTGAGCACGGTGGACTTGCCGGCCCCGGAGGCGCCGACCAGGGCGACGGTCTCACCCGGCTGCACCGTCAGGGTGAAGTCGCGCACCGCGGCCCGGCCCTGCCCGCCGTCGCCCCCGTCGTCGTAGACATGGCCCACGCCCCGGAACTCGAAGCCGCCGCGCACCTCGGTGACCTCGGTCTTGCCGGCGTTCTCCTCCAGCTCCGGCGCCTGGAGCACCTCGCCCGCCGAGCGCACCGACTCCAGCCCCTTGCTGATCACCGGGGCCAGGCCCATCAGCGTGGTGGTGGAGGTGGTCAGCGTGGTGAGGAAGGCGCTCAGCATCACCACATCGCCCGGGGTGATGCCCCAGACCCCGTAGTAGGAGATCAGCGCCGAACCGGTGAGAAAGGCGATGCCCAGCACATTGAGGAAGACCCAGGCCAGGGAGGCGAAACTGCCGTTGAGCAGATCAAGCCGCAGACCGGAACCGAGCACCCGGCGCAGGGTGCGGTCCATCCGGTTCAGCGCGTCCCGCTCCAGGCCGTGCGCCCGGGTGACGGTGATCAGCCGGGTCATCTCGGTGACCCGGGCGGAGAGCAGCTCCACCTCCTGGCGGAAGTCCTCGTTGTGGCTGCGCAGCCGGCTGCGCAGCCGCATCACCAGCAGCGCCGCGGCCGGCACCACCACCAGGAAGACCGGCAGGAACTCCGGGGTGCGGACCCCGATGATGACCAGGCCGCCGATGAGCACGGTGACCGCGCCCAGCCCGGTCTCGGCGGTCTGCTGCACCATCTGCTCGACGGTCTCCACATCGCGCACCACCTTGGTCTGGAGCACCCCGGCGCTGACCCGGGAGTGGTAGCCGATGGAGAGCTGCTGCATCCGGGTGCACAGCGCGGAGCGCACCGCGGTGCCCATCCGGCGCACCGAGCCGTAGAGCAGGCGGACGTAGAGCAGGTGCAGCGGGTAGTTGATCAGCAGGATGAACAGCAGCACCCCGGCGCTGCCCCAGAGCCGGGAGACCGGAAGCTGCTGGACGACGGTGTCGATGATGGCGGCGGTGATCAGCGGCAGCAGCCAGATCGGGCTGTGCTTCACGGTGAACACCAGGACCGCGGCGGCCAGCCGCCGGCGGTCCGCCCGGAAGAGATAGACCAGGGTGCGGACGGGGTGTTCGCCCCGGTAGCGGTGATCGAGTGGTCCCTCGCGCGTCGCCACGCGGCGGCTCCTTCGGGATGGCATCGCAGAACGGTAGAAAGCGCTTACCGACTCACCCTATCGGGTGCGTCGCGGGCGCGGCATCCGGCGTTCCGGCGCAACCGCGGGCAGGACTATAGAGGGCTTTCTTATATCAGTGAAGTAACTTAGCGGGCGAATTTTCCCAAGACGGCCGCATCGAACGCCGATCGACACACAGCGCGAGAGCGCGTGCACCCAGAAGTAAGTTTACGGACTTAAAAAAGTGGCATACCGTGTCGGGGGCAGTCCGCTGCCCGCACTCGCCCCTGCTCAGACCGCTGGAGCCGCCCCGTGTCGTCCCTCCCCGCAGAGCTGGTGACCGCCATCGACCTCGGCGGCACCAAGATCGCCGGTGCCCTGGTGGACCGCGCCGGGCGGCTGGCGGCCCGGGTGGAGCGCCCCACCCCCGCCCGCGGCACCGCCGCCGAGATGCTGGACGCGGTCCGGGCCGTGACCGACGCCCTGGCCGGTCATCCGGGCTGGGCGGCGACGACCGCCGTGGGCATCGGCAGCGCCGGGCCGGTGGACATCGCGGCCGGCACGGTCAGCCCGGTGAACATCCCGTCCTGGCGGGAGTTCCCGCTGGCCGGGGCGGTCGCCGAGCACACCGGCCGGCCGGTGGTCCTGATCGGCGACGGCAATGCCTTCGCGGCCGGCGAGCACTGGCTGGGCGCGGCCCGCGGGCAGCGCCATGTGCTGGGCATGGTGGTCTCCACCGGGGTCGGCGGCGGACTGGTCCTGGACGGCCGGATCCATGCCGGCCCCACCGGCAACGCCGGGCACATCGGGCACATCAGTGTGGACTTCGGCGGCGACCGGTGCCCGTGCGGCGGCCGGGGCTGTGTGGAACTGCTCGCCAGCGGCACCCATATCGCCCGGCACGCCCGGGAGGCCGGCTGGCGGCCGGGCCCCGGTGAGCCGGACAGCGCCGCGGGCGTGGCGGCCGCCGCCCGGCGCGGCGAGCCGGCGGCGGTGGCCGCCTTCGACCGCTCGGCCCGCGCGCTCGCCGCCGCGATCGCCGCCACCGCGGCGCTGGTGGAGATCGAGACGGCGGTGATCGGCGGCGGGGTCAGCCGCGCCGGAGACGTGCTGTTCGGTCCGCTGCGGCGGGCCCTGGCCGACTACACCGGGCTGCCGTTCACCCGTCATGTGCGGGTGGCCCCGGCCCGGCTGGGCGGCGACGCCGGCCTGCTCGGCGCGGCGGCGGCCTGCTGGGCCGCCCGGCCCGGCACCGGGACCGCCGCGGTGGTGCAGGCCGGGGCGGCGGCCGGCCGCTGAGGCCGGGCGGCCCGGCCCGGCCGCGGCCGGGCCGGTGCGACAGCGCGGTGCTCAGGGAGCGGGGGCGGTGGTGGCGCGGGCGGTGTATTCGGCGGCCGGGGACCAGCGTTCGCCGACCGGGCCGCCCGCGATGACCTCCAGCACCGACTCGGCCACCGACATGCCGAACTGGTGCACATCCATGCTGACGGTGGTCAGCGGCGGGGTGGCGAGCCGGCACATCGGGGAGTCGTCCCAGGCCACCAGGGAGAGCCGGCCCGGCACCTCCACCCCCAGGGCATGCGCGGCGGCCAGCCCGGCCACCGCCATCACATCGTTGTCGTAGAGGATGGCGGTGGGCGGCTCCGGCCGGCGCAGCAGTTCCTCGGTCAGCCGGGTGCCGGACTCGTCGGAGTAGTCGCCCGCCACGATCACCGGTGCCACCCCGGCCTCGGCGCAGCCGGCCCGCAGCGCCTCCGTGCGGGCCATGGTGTGCAGCAGGTCCTCCGGGCCGCTGACCCGGGCGATCCGCCGGTGCCCCAGCTCCAGCAGATGGGCCAGGGCCTCCCGGACCGGGGCGGCGTGATCGGTGCGCACCGCGGGCAGCTTCGGCGGCTCCTCCCAGTTGCCGGCCACCACCGCGGGCAGGCCCAGTTCGGTGAGCACCGCCGGGCGGCGGTCCCCCGCGGTCAGATTGACCAGCACCACCGCGTCGGTCAGCCCGCCCCGCGCCCAGCGCCGGTAGGCGGCGATCTCCGCCTCATGGTGCGGCACCACGTGCAGCAGGACCGAGAGGTCGTGTTCGGCCAGGCGTTCCTCGATGCCGGCGATGAACTCCATGAAGAAGGGCTCCACGCCGAGCAGCCGGGCGGGTCTGGCCAGGACCAGCCCGACGGCTCCCGGGGACGGCCGGTCGTGCTCCGCGGTGCTCATCTCAGGACCGCCCGGCGCGGAGATCGTTGGCGGTGCGCAGCACCGGCGGGCGGGTCAGTGCGGCCGGGTCCAGTGCGGCGGCGGTGCGCACCAGGAAGGAGTGCGACTCGCCGGCGGCCAGGGTGACCAGCATGTCGTCGGCCTCGGCGTCCGGGGCCAGCCGGTCGGCGAACACCGCGATGTCCCGGGCGAAGGACTCGGCGTGCACGTCCACCCGGTAGCCGCCCGGGACGGCGACGGCCTCGGCGCGCAGCGGTGCCGGGCGGTAGGCCAGCTCGCGGTCCTCGGCGAACAGATGGCAGGTCCGGGCGTCGTCGGCCGTGACCACCAGCACCTCCTCCTCCGGCTTTCCCGGTTCGGCCAGCGCTCCGGGCAGCGGCAGCAGGGCGGCGGAGCGGGGCGGGACATCGAGGGCGATCTTATCTTCCGCGCGGATCACGCCGCCCAGGGTCTGGCGCGCCAGGCGCAGCTCACCGGTCCAGGGGCGGGCGGTGTCGTTGACCGCGGCCAGCGCCGGGCGGCCGTTGCGGGGCTGGACGGTCAGCAGCCGCGGGGCGAAGGCACGGCGCAGCGCGTACCACAGCGGCTTGGGCCGCCCGGCGCCGTCCACCGCCGCCCAGGAGGTGGCCGGCCAGCAGTCGTTGAGCTGCCAGACCACGGCGCCGGCGGTCCGCGGCCACCAGGAGCGGAAGTGCTCGATGCCGAAGGCCACCGCGCGGGCCTGGTTGAGCTGGGTGGCCCAGTGCCAGTCGGTGAAGTCCGCGGGCACCGGCAGATGGGGGGCCAGGCCGCGTTCCAGCTTGCCGTTGCCGTCCTCGGCCTTCTGGTGCTGCCGGAAGCCCGGGGAGAGGGGGGTCAGCGGGTCGTCGTGCACGGCGTCGGTGAGGGTGGCCCAGGCGGGCGGGCCCTGGAAGCCGAACTCGGAGCAGAACCGCGGGATGTGGTCGCGGTAGTGGGTGTAGTCGGCGCGGTTCCACACCTCCCACTCGTGCCGGGAGCCGTGGTCCTGGTCGTTGGGGTGGATGCCGTCGGGCGCCTGGCCGGGGGTGTACGGGCTGCCGTCGGCGTAGGGGCGGCCCGGGTCGAGTTCGGCGACGATCCGGGGCAGCAGTTCCAGGTAGTAGCCCAGGCCCCAGGTGCGGCCGGCGAGTTCCTCGCGCCAGCCCCAGTCGCGGTAGCCCCACAGGTTCTCGTTGCCGCCGTTCCACAGCACCAGCGAGGGGTGGGAGCACAGCCGGGTGACGTTCTCCCGGGCCTCGGCCTCCACCTCGCCGCGCAGCGGCTCCTCCTCCGGGTAGGCGGCGCAGGCGAACAGGAAGTCCTGCCAGACCAGGATGCCGCGCTCGTCGCACAGGTCGTAGAAGTCGTCGGTCTCGTAGATGCCGCCGCCCCAGACCCGGAGCATGTTCATGTGGGCGCCGAGCGCCTGGTCGATGCGGCGGGCCAGCCGCTCCCGGGTGATCCGGGTGAGGAAGTGGTCGTCCGGGATCCAGTTGGCGCCCTTGGCGAAGATCCGGGTGCCGTTGACCACGAAGGTGAAGGGGGTGCCGGTCTCGTCGGGGGTGGTGTCCACGGTGACGGTGCGGAAGCCGATCCGGCGCCCGGCGCTGTCCAGTTCCCGCTGCGGCTCCGCCCCGCCGGGCCGGGCCAGGGTGACGTCGAGCCCGTACAGCGGCTGGTCGCCGTGGCCGGCCGGCCACCACAGCAGGACGTCGGGCACTTGCAGGGTCAGCACGGCCTCGTCGGCGGCGGCCGGGATCACCGTCCGGACCTCGTGCTCCGCGATGCGGGCGGTGGCCAGCAGATCGCCGGCGGGCTCCAGGCCGGAGCGCTCGACGCGCAGATGGACCTCCACCCGGCCGGCGCCGGAGCCGGTGACGGTGGCCAGGGGCCGCAGGGCGGCGATCCGGGCGGTGTGCCAGCGCTCCAGCCGGACCGGCTTCCAGATGCCGGCGGTCTGCAGGTCCGGCCCCCAGTCCCAGCCGAAGGAGCAGGCCATCTTGCGGACCATGTTGAAGGGGTGCGGGTAGGCGCGGGGCCGCTCGCCCAGCTCCCGCTGGAGCCGCTCGGCGTGCTCCAGGGCGGAGTGGAAGGTGACGGCCAGGGTGTGCCGGCCCGCCCCGTCCCCGCCGCCGTTGCCGTTGCCGTTGCCGCCGGCGGTGAGCGGGCCGCGGATGTCGAAGCGGTGGCCGCGGTGCATGTTGGCGGTGGCGCCGATCCGGCGGCCGTCCAGCTCGATGGTGGTGACGGTGTCCAGGCCGTCGAAGACCAGGTCGGTGCGCTCGCCCGGGGCCGGGGGCGCGGCGGCGAAGTCCAGGGTGTAGCGCCATTCGGCGCGGTGCGCCCAGGCCAGTGCCGCCTCGTTGCGGTCCTGGCAGGGATCGGGGATCAGCCCGGCGGCCAGCAGATCGAGGTGCGCGCAGCCCGGCACGGCGGCGGGTACCTCGGCGCCCGCGAGGTCCGCCGGCAGCGCCGGGCCGGAGAGGACCGTCATCCGCCAGCCCTCGTGCAGGCTCTCTCGTTCCATCGGGCTCTCCTCAATCGGTCGGTCTCCGGGTACTGTGCAGGGGATTCTTATGCAGGTGAATTAAGAAAGTCAATGAGTGCTCCGACCGGCCGGAACGGCCCGGTGGGGTCATCGGGAAGGACACTGCTGCGGTGACGACTTCGCATCTCCCCTCGCATTCCCCTTCGCAGTCCCCTTCGCAGTCCCCTTCGCAGTCCCCCTCACGGACGGGCTCGCCGTCCCCGCCGCCCGCCGGCACGGTGCAGCTGCGCGCGGACGGTGTGGGGCTGGTGCTGGACCTCTCCGGCGGGCGGCTGCCCCGGGTGGTGCACTGGGGCGCCGACCCGGGGCCGCTGGACGACGACGCGCTGGCCGCGCTGCGGCTGGCCGCCCGGCCGCAGCCGATCGGCTTCTCGGTGGACGGCCCGGTCGAGGTGGCCGTGCTGCCCGAGCAGTCGGCGGGCTGGCTGGGCACCCCCGGCCTGACCGGCCACCGGGCGGGCCGGGACTTCTCCACGGCCTTCACCGTCACGGACACCGCGGTGACCCGGGGCACCGCCCCCGAGGACGGCGGCGGCCGGGTGACGGTCCGGGCCGAGGACGCCACCGCCGGGCTGGGGCTGGAGCTGACCATCGGACTCACCCCCTCCGGGCTGGTGCGGCAGCGGGCCCGGGTCACCAACCGGGGCACCACCCCGTTCGCCCTGGACGGTCTGCATCTCACCCTGCCGGTGCCGCCCGCCGCCGCCGAACTGCTCGATTTCACCGGCCATCATCTGCGCGAACGCAGCCCGCAGCGGACCGCCTTCACCCAGGGCCTGCGGATGCGGGAGAACCGCACCGGGCGCACCGGCTACGACGCCGCCCATCTGCTGGCCGCCGGCACCCCCGGCTTCGGCAGCCGGCACGGCGAGGTCTGGGCGGTGCACACCGCCTGGTCCGGCAATCTCCGCACCTTCGCCGAACGCACCTTCCACTCGGTCTCCCTGCTGGGCTCCGGCGAGCTGCTGCTGTCCGGCGAGGTGATCCTGGCGCCCGGCGAGGTCTACACCTCGCCCTGGCAGTTCGGCGGCTACGCGGCGGCCGGCCTGGACGAGGTCTCGGCCCGCTTCCACCGCTGGCTGCGCGCCCGCCCCGGCCACCCGGCCACTCCCCGCCCGGTGGTGGCCAACACCTGGGAGGCGGTCTATTTCCACCACGGCCTGGAGCGGCTCAAGGCGCTGGCGGACGCCGCCGCCGAGGTCGGCGCCGAGCGCTTCGTGCTGGACGACGGCTGGTTCGGCGCCCGCCGCGACGACCGCCGGGCACTGGGCGACTGGTATGTCTCCGACGAGGTCTGGCCGGCCGGGCTCTCCCCGCTGATCAGCCATGTCAACGGGCTGGGCATGGAGTTCGGGCTGTGGGTGGAGCCCGAGATGATCAGCGAGGACTCCGAACTGGCCCGTGCCCATCCGGACTGGATCATGGCCACCGGCGGCCGGCTGCCCGGCGCCGCCCGCCACCAGCAGGTGCTGGACCTGGCCCGGCCGGAGGCGTTCGGACATCTGCTGGCCCGGCTGGACGCGCTGCTCACCGAGTACCCGGTCCGTTATCTGAAGTGGGACCACAACCGGGACCTGGTGGAGGCCGGGCACCAGCCGGACGGCCGGGCCGGGGTGCACGACCAGACGCTGGCCGTCTACCGGCTGATGGACGAGGTGCGCCGCCGCCACCCGGGAGTGGAGATCGAGTCCTGCTCCTCCGGCGGCGGCCGGGTCGATCTGGGCATCCTCCAGCGCACCGACCGGGTCTGGGTCTCGGACTGCATCGACGCCCTGGAACGCCAGCAGATCCAGCGCTGGACCAACGCGCTGATCCCGCTGGAGCTGATGGGCACCCATGTCGGCGCCGCCACCAGCCACACCACCGAGCGCCGCCACACCCTGGACTTCCGGGCCGGCACCGCCCTGTTCGGCCACTTCGGCATCGAATGGGACCTGACCGCCGCCGGCCCCGGGGAGCGGCAGCGGCTGGCCCGGTGGGTCGCGCTGTACAAGGAGCTGCGCGGCCTGCTGCACACCGGCACCGCCGTGCACGCCGACCACCCCGACCCGTCCCGGCTGCTGCACGGCGTAGTGGCGGCGGACGGCTCGGACGCCCTGTACGCCCTGGTGGCCACCGCCTCCAGCGCCGACTACCCGCCCGGCCCGCTGCGGCTGCCCGGCCTGGACCCGGCGGCGCGCTACCACGTGCGCCCGCAGCCGCCCGGGGACCTGCCGGACGGCAACGCCCACCACTGGGGCGCCCGCCTGCCCTGGTGGACGCCGGAGGGCGTGGTGCTGCCCGGCCGGGCGCTGGCCGCCGCCGGTCTCCAGGCCCCCGTGCTCTACCCCGAGCGCCTGGTCCTGATCCGCGCCACCCGCCTGCCCTGACCGGGCCCGCGGCCCGGGTCCCGGAGCGCGCCCGTTACGGGCGGCGCAGCCGGATCACCCGGGCGGCGGCCGCCGGCCCGCCGGCCGGGCAGTCCACCCGCAGCACGCCGGGCGCGGCCTCCCAGCGCAGCCGCCAGGCCAGGGCGGCGTCGCGCGGGAAGAGCGTCTCCGGCGCGGCGGCGGCGCCGCGCAGCCACGGCAGCGGAACCTCCAGCGTCCGGGACGCCCCGGGCAGCCGCCACAGGGTGAGCAGCAGGTCCCCGTCCGGCTCCGGGTCGCGCAGCCCCTGGGCGATCCAGGGTCCGGCCGGCCCGGCGAGTCCCAGCGGCCAGCAGGGCAGGGACCGGGCGATGAACGGCAGCAGTTCGCGGTGGCAGGCCACCGCCTCGCGCACCAGGGCCAGCCGGGCGGGCGTCATCCCGTCCAGCCGTCCGGACAGACAGAGCCGGCCCAGCACCCCGGTGGCCAGGGTGAAGACGGCCTCCTCCACGGACATCTCCGGCTGGGCGTAGGCCCAGTTGCCGGCCTGCTCGGGCAGCACCGAGGCGGGCGCGGCGGCGGCGATCGCCGGGTAGAGCAGCGGATTCTGCTGGTCGGAGGTGGACTGCAGATGCAGCCGGGCGAGCAGCGCGTAGTCCATCCGCATGGCGCCGGAGGCGCAGTTCTCGATCAGCAGGTCCGGATAGCGGCTCAGCAGGCTGTCCAGCCAGTGCAGATGGGCCCGGTTGTGGCCGAGCAGCCCGGCGCCCGGGGCCGCTCCGCCGAGGTCGGTGCCCGGCCCCGGCATGATGTTGTAGTCGAACTTGAAGTAGCCGATGCCCAGATCGGTCACCAGCCGGTCCACCACCTCGTTGACATGCTTGCGGGCCTCGGGGTGCCGCAGGTCCAGGTGGTAGCGGCCGTGCTCGGCCACCCGGCGGCCCCGGCGCTGGAAGAACGCGTCGGCGGGCAGCCGGCCGGCGGCCGGTGAGCGCACCCCGATCACCTCCGGCTCCAGCCAGATGCCGGGCAGCATCCCGCGGCTGCGGATGTGCTCGGTCACCTCCTCCAGGCCGCCGGGGAAGCGCCGCGCCGAGGGCCGCCACTCCCCCACGCTGTCCCACCACGTGCCGTCCTCGTCGTACCAGCCGGCGTCGATGCAGTAGCAGTCCGCCCCGGCCTCGGCGGCGGCGTCGATCAGCGGCAGCAGGCGGGCCGTGGTCGGATCGCCCATCAGGGTGTTCATATAGTCGTTGAAGATGACCGGCAGTCGGCGGGGGGCGGCCGCGGGGACATGCCGGGCGCGCAGCGCCCGGCGTTGCCGGGTCAGCGCGCCCAGTGCTTCGTCCGGGCCGCCCGCGGCCACCGCCAGCGAGACCGGCACGGTGGTGAACGGCCGCCGTTCGGTGACGGTCTCGCTCCACTGGTGCTCGGCGTCGGTGGGGCCGAGCAGTGCCAGGCAGGTGTCGCCCTCCCGGCGTTCGTACACCTCCCAGTGCCAGGCGCCGTTGTGCTCGATCTGCCAGGCCAGCGACCAGGAACCGTCCCGGGCGGCGAGCACCCCGGTGGGCAGGTGCTCGCCCGTGGACCAGGAGCTGCGCGAGGTCAGGGCGAAGCGGCTGCGGGAGGGGTGGTGATGGACGTCCGGGTCGGTGTACGGCAGTCCGGCCCGGCGCAGCGGGGTGCGGTGCCAGCGGGATTCCGCCACCCAGTCGGAGTCCCCGTGCAGCAGATCGGCATGGTCCGGCCCGGCGCCGGAGTCGGTGTGGAAGGCGCTGGTGACCACCGAGGTGACGGCCTGCAGGCACACCGAGCGGCCGGGGTGGCCGGGGCCGATGCTCGCTTCCGTCCAGGTGCGGACCGCGGGCACCCCTTCGGCGGCCTGGAACACGCTGGTGACACGCAGTCCGGTCGCCGGGTCGGTCTGCCGGATGCGCAGTTCGGCCAGGCCCGCCCGCTCGTCCCGGGAGGCGTTGTGCCCGGCGTAGCGCAGCCGGGAGCCGGCCACGGTGTCGGCATAGCGGTGGCTGCCGGGGAACCGGCCGTGGCCCAGCTCCTGGATCTCCACCAGCGGCGCTCCGGGACCCCCGTCCGGCGGATCCCGGTCGAGATCCGCCGGGCGCAGGGACAGCAGGCTGACCGGCTGTCCGGCGGTGGCCCTGAAGTGCAGGGTCACCTGGCCTCCGCACCAGATCAGCAGGGAGGGGTACATGGGCGGCTCCTGGTCGCCCGGGTGCGGGCGGGGGTGTGGGGGGTGCGGGAGTGTGGGGGTGCGAGGGTGGGGGGCGGCAGAGGGCGGATCAGCCGGCCCGCCCGGCACCGGAGTTGTCTTCGGCACCAGCCTTCCCGCCCGGGCCCGCCTTCGCCACCGCGCCGGAGGTCTCCCGGCCGGACTCGGCGTGCAGCCAGCAGGCGGCGTAGTGGTCCGGGCCGACCGGGTGGTCCGCGGGAGTGCGGGAGCAGACCGGCATGGCGGACGGGCAGCGGTCGCGGAAGCGGCAGCCCGGTCCGGTCGGCGGCAGCGGCCCCGCCGGTTCGGCGGCGGCCGGCATCGGCTCCAGGGACCGGCCGCGGGCCTCCGGGTCGGGCGCCGCGGAGGCCAGCAACCGGGTATAGGGGTGGCGGGGGCTGAGGATCACCTCGTCGGCCGGGCCGCTCTCCACCACCCGTCCCCGGTACATCACCAGGATGTCGTCCGAGAAGTGACGGGCGGTGGCCAGGTCATGGGTGATGTAGAGGACGGCCAGGTTCTCCTCGCGCTGCAGCCGGGCCAGCAGATTGAGCACGCCGAGCCGGATGGAGACGTCCAGCATGGAGACCGGCTCGTCGGCGATCACCACCTGGGCCCCGGGGGCCAGGGCGCGGGCGATGGCCACCCGCTGCCGCTGGCCGCCGGAGAGTTCGTGCGGGCGGCGCCGGGCGAAGTCGGCGGCCGGGGTGAGATTGACCCGCTCCAGCAGCTCCCCGGCCAGCCTGCGGGTCTGCGCCCGGCCGGCCGCCCGGCCGTGCAGCCGCAGCGGCCGGATCAGGTGGTGCTCGATGGTGTGGAAGGGGTTGAGCGAGGCGAACGGGTCCTGGAAGACCATCTGCACATGGTGGCGGTAGGCCCGGCCGGAGACCCGCCGGCCGTCCGGGCCGAGCGCGGTGATCGAGCCGGAGCTGGGCTTCTCCAGCCGGGCGATCATGCGCGCCACGGTGGACTTCCCGGAGCCGGACTCGCCGACCAGGGCCACGGTGCGGCCGGGGACCAGGGTGAAGGAGACCCGGTCGGCGGCGCGCAGGGTGGAGCGCCGCAGGCCGGAGCGCAGGGTGTAGTCCTTGACCAGATCGCGGACTTCCAGGGTGGTCATCGGGGTGCCCCCTCGCTGAGGTGCGTGTGCTGTCCGGGCAGGGCGGTCCGCCCGTCGTGCCGGGCGGCGGCTCCGTCCCGCAGGAAGGCGCCGCGGGCCCCGGTGAGGCTGGGGAAGGAGTCCAGCAGCATCCGGGTATAGGGGTGTTCGGGCGCCCGGTAGAGCCGTTCGGCCGGTCCGTACTCGACGACCTCGCCGTCCTTCATCACCGCGATACGGTCGCTGAGTTCCAGCAGCAGCGGCAGGTCGTGGGTGATGAAGACGACCGCGAAGCCGAGTTCGCCGCGCAGCCGCAGGATCTCCCGCAGGATGCCGCGCTGCACCACCACGTCCAGCGCGGTGGTGGGTTCGTCCATCACCATCACCTGGGGGTCCAGCAGCATCGCCATGGCGATCATGACGCGCTGGCGCATGCCGCCGGAGAGTTCGTGCGGGAAGGAGTCCAGCCGGACCGGGTCCACGCCGACCAGCCGCAGCACCTCGGCGCAGCGGGCGCGGCGCTGCTCGGCGGACATGCCGGGGCGGTGGGTGGTGAGCACGTCCGCCAGTTGCTCCCGGATGGAGATCACCGGGTTGAGGGAGTTCATCGCGCCCTGGAACACCAAGGAGAGCTTGGCCCAGCGGAAGCCGCGCAGCTCCTCACCCTCCAGCGCGAGCAGGTCGATGTCCCGGCCGTCCCGGTCGTGGAAGGTGACGGAGCCGGAGGAGATCTCGGCGGGCGGGGTGTGCAGCCGGCTGACGGCGTAGGCGAGGGTGGTCTTGCCGCAGCCGGATTCGCCGGCCAGGCCGAGGATCTCGCCGCGGCCCAGGGTGAGGGAGACGTCCTTCACCGCGTGCACGGGCCTGGCGGTGCGGTACACCACGTTCAGGCCGCTGATGGTGAGCACGGCGGGCCGCTCGGCGGGCTCCCCGGGGGCGGGCTCGCCGGGTGCCCCGGCGGCCCCGGCGGCCACTCCGCCCTCGGCGAGCCCGGCCCGGGTGTTGCGCAGCTTGGGGTTGATGATCTCGTCGATGGCGAAGTTGATCAGTGCCAGCCCGCAGCCGAAAAGCGCGATCACCAGACCGGGCGGGACGAACCACCACCATGCCTCGCGCTGCAGCGCGAAACCGTTCTGCGCGTAGTAGAGCATGGTGCCGAGCGTCTCGGAGTTGGAGGCGCCCAGGCCCAGGAAGGACAGCCCGGCCTCGGCCAGGATCGCGGCGATCACCGCGAACACGAACTGGGAGGCGAGCAGCGGCAGCAGGTTGGGCAGGATCTCCACCGAAACGATCCGCCAGGGCTTCTCGCCGGCCACCCGGGCGGCGGCCACATAGTCCCGGCTGCGCAGCGAGAGGGTCTGGGCGCGCAGCACCCGGGAGGCGGCGGCCCAGCCGGTGATCGCCAGCACCACCGCGATGGTCCACCAGCCGCGGTCGGCGGCGGGCACGAAGCCGGCGATCACGATCACCAGCGGCAGGCCGGGGATGACCAGCATGACGTTGGAGAGCAGCGAGAAGCTCTCGTCCACCACGCCGCCGAAGTAGCCGCCGAGGATGCCGAAGAGGGCGGACAGCACGGTGGCCATCACCCCGACCAGCAGGCCGATCTGGAGCGAGCCCCGGGTGGCGTGCAGCAACTGGGCCAGCACGTCCTGTCCGGTCTGGGTGGTGCCCAGCAGGGCGCCCTCGCCGGGCGGCTGGAAGGACGCGTCGGAGATGGCGTCGGGGTCGCCGGCGAACATCGGGCCGAACAGGCCCAGCAGGCCGATGGCGGTCACCAGGATCAGGCCGGTGATCAGCTTGGGCGACCGGCTGGGCAGCAGGGCGCGCCAGGCGCCGTGCGGCCGGGCGCGGGTGCCGGAACCCTCCGGCGGGGCGGCGGCGGGTTCCTCCGCCGGTGTGCTGAGGGGTACGGGGTTGGTCACGGTACGGGCTCCTTGCCGTGGGTCGGACGCGGGCGGCGGGGTCAGGTCTCGACCCTGGTACGGGGATCGATGAAGCCGTACAGCAGATCGACGACCAGATTGGCGCCCAGCACCGCGACCGTGATCACCAGGAAGATGCCCTGCATCAGGGCGTAGTCGTTGTTCTGCACGCCCTGGAGCAGTTTGGAGCCGATGCCCGGGTAGGAGAACACCTGCTCGGTGATGATCGAGCCGGAGACCACGAAGCCGAGGGAGATGGCGAACCCGGCGAGGGAGGGCAGGACCGCGTTGCGGGCCGCATAGCGGGTCATCACCCGGGTGGTGCGCAGCCCCTTGGCGCGGGCGGTCAGCACATAGTCCTCGGACATGGCGGAGACCATCATGTTCCGCATGCCCAGCAGCCAGCCGCCGACCGAGGAGAGCACGATGGTCAGGGCGGGCAGCATGCCGTGGTAGACGGCGGAGCCGAGGAAGCCGGTGTTCCAGCCGGGGGTGAGCACCACGTCGTAGCCGCCCTGGAGGGGGAACCAGCCCAGGGCGGTGGCGAACACGGCGACCAGGATCAGTGCCAGCCAGAAGTAGGGGACCGCGGCGAGCACGGTGGTGGCCGGCACCAGCGAGTCCAGCCAGGACCCGCGGCGCCAGCCGACCACCGCGCCCAGCACGATGCCCAGCGCGAAGGACAGCAGGGTGGCGAGGCCGACCAGGACCAGGGTCCAGGGCAGTGCCTGCCCGATGACCGAGGAGACCTCCGCGGGGAACACGCTGACCGAGACCCCGAGGTCGCCGCGGAGCATATTGCCGAGGTAGGCGAAGTACTGGATGATCAGCGGCTCTCCGGTGTCGGCGCCGAGCAGCAGCTCGTAGGAGCGCCGCGCGGCCGGGTCCACCGTGCCGCCCCGTTGCTGGAGCTTCGCCATCAGGGTGTCCACCGGATTGCCCGGCATCATCCTGGGGATGAAGAAGTTCAGCGTCAGGGCGGCCCAGAGGGCGACCAGATAGAACCCGAGCTTGCGGGCGTAGTACCTCATCGATCGCTGCCTGTCCGCTTGCTGCCGGTCACCGTGGCTGTCTCCTCGGTCTCTTCGGTCCGGTCGGTCACTCGCCGGCGGGCTTGAGGTTGATGAAGATCTGCGAGTGGTCGGGACGCGCCCAGACGGCCGGGAAGGCGTACAGGTCGTCCGTGGTGGGCCAGCCGGAGAACTTCTCGGCGTGGTACTCGCTGGTGGTGCCGCCGGTCAGGACCGGGATGTAGGGCATGTTCTGCTCGATCCTGGTCTGGATCAGGTCGAAGTGCTCCTGGCGGGCCGCGGTGTCCTGCGGGTCGGTCTGCTTGAGCGCCTCCAGCGCGGCGTCCACCTCCGGGTCGGAGAAGCGGGCGAAGTTCGGGTTGGCGGACTCGCCCACCTCGGCGGTGGTGGCGGTGGAGAAGAAGTAGCTGTAGAGGTAGAACGGGTCGGGCGCCGGCCCCTGGTAGAGGGAGTCGATCAGCAGCTGGTAGTTGCCCATGCCGCGGGAGTCGGACCACTCGTTCCAGGAGGTCTGCTGCGGGATGATCTCGATGCCGGCGGCCTTGAGCTGCTGGCCGATCACGTCCACGGCGGTGATGTAGTCGGTCCAGCCGGTGACCACGCTGACGGTGAGGGAGAGCCGTTCGCCGTCCTTCTCGTAGATGCCGTCACCGCCCTTGGTCCAGCCGGCGTCCTCCAGGAGCCGGGCGGACCTGGCGGCGTCGGCCGTCATCGGCGCGGTGGGGTTCTCCAGGTTCTGGGAGATCACCGCGGAGTCGCGTCCCGGCAGGGCGAAGCCGGGGGAGATCTCGCTGGCGGTGTTCTCGAAGGCGAGGGAGTTGATCTGCTCGCGGTCCATGGCGTAGTAGATCGCCTGGCGGACGGCCGGGTCGGTCTGCGGGCCGGTGCAGCCGAGTTCGGCGCTGGAGCAGGACAGCAGCGCGATCTGGTTGAGCGGGACGGTGATCGCCCGGTAGCCGGGGTAGTTCTTCTCGACGTTGTGGATGTCCGGGACGGGGCCGGTCTGCCAGTCGACGGTGCCCGCCTTGAGCGCGTCGGCTCCGGCCTGGTTTCCGGACAGGGCCACGAAGCGGACCTTCTTCAGCTCCGGCTCGCCGTCCCAGTAGTCCGGGTTGGCCGCCAGGGTGAAGGCGGCGGGCTTGAACTCGTCCAGCACGAAGGGACCGGTGCCCACCGGCTCCTGGACGGTGTCGGTGGCGGGGTCGGACATCTCGCCCCAGATGTGCTCGGGGACGATCCAGATCCGGCCGAGCACCTGGGGGCCGTCCATGTAGGCCGGCTCGTCGAACCGGACCACCAGGTGGGTGTCGTCGATCGCCTCGGCGGTGCCGCTGTAGCCGGTGCCGTTCATGGCCGGGTGCTCGGTGATCATCTCCAGGGTGAAGACCACGTCGTGCGCGGTGAACGGCTCGCCGTCCGACCACTGCACACCCTCGCGCACGGTGATGGAGAGCTCGGTGCCCGTGTCGTTCCAGGAGAACTCCGTGCCCAGCCGGGGCACCGGCTCCTGGTCCCTGGCCTGGTTGAAGTAGAACAGCGGCTCGAAGATCGTGCCCGGGCCCTCGATGGTGGTCGGCGAGTACGGGTTGAAGTTCGCCTGGTAGTCGCCGGCCTGGCCGGTGTAGGCGACAAGGGTGTCCGCGTCGGTCCCTGAGCCGCCGCCGTCGCCGCCGGAGTCCGAGGAGCAGGCGGCGGTGACGAGCAGGGCCGCCGCCGCGACGGCGGCCGAAGCCGCCCTTCTGGTGCGGGTCCGTCTGATGAGAGGGTGCATGGTCCGTCCTCGTGGGTCTACTGGGTTGCGAGATTGTTAAGCAGCCGAAGAAAGAAAGTCAACCCTCTGCGCGAGCCGTCGGGCAATCCCGTGGAAAGATGTTCAGCGGCCGAAAAGCGCGGCGGATGCCCGGCGTCCGTCGCGGGCCGGCCGGCAGGACCAGGACGGCGAGTGCGGCCGACCAGGGGCCGGCGCGGAAGAAGCGCGGAAGAAGCGCGGAAGAAGAGGCACAGGTGAGCGGACCAGCGGAACCGATCCCGCACGCGAGCGGCCGGCCGGCGGTGCACGCCAGCAGCCGTTCCGCGGTGCTCGACGTGATCCGGGCGGCGGGCAGCATCAGCCGGGTGGGCCTGGTGGAGGCCACCGGCTTCACCGGCGCCACCATCTCCACCGTGGTGCGGCGGCTGATCGACGACGGTCTGGTGGTGGAGACCGGCCATGCCGAGTCGACCGGCGGCAAGCGGCGGGTGCTGCTGGCCCTGAACCGGTCGTCCCGGTTCGCTGTGGGCGTACATCTGGACCACGCCGGCATCACCTATGTGCTCACCAACCTCGGCGGCGCGGTGACCGGGCGGATGTTCCGCCCGGGGGCGGGCGCGGTCGCCCCGGCCGAGGTGGTGGAGCGGATGGCGGCCGAGACCGCCGCCCTGATCGAGAGCGCGGGCGTGGACCGGGACCGGGTGCTGGGCCTGGGCCTGGTCTCCCCCGGCCCGCTGACCCGCACCAGCGGCATGCCCCTCACCCCGCCCGCCATGCGGCAGTGGGAGGACTTCCCGCTGGACCGCGCGCTGCGCGAGACCACCGGCCTGCCGGTGGCCCTGGACAACGACGCCACCGCCTCGGCGCTGGGCGAGCACTGGTCGGGCGGGGTGGGCGGCACCGCCACCTTCGCCGCCGTCTACATGGGCACCGGCATCGGCTCCGGCCTGGTGGTCAACGGCATCACCTACCGCGGGGTGAGCGGCAACGCGGGCGAGGTGGGGCACATCTGCCTGGACCCGGACGGGCCGGAGTGCTGGTGCGGGGCGCGCGGCTGCACCGAGGCGCTGGCCGGACCGGCCGCGGTGGTCAACGCCGCCCGCGCCGACCCGATCACCAGCCGGGCGGCCGGGCTGGCCCGGCGGCCGGGCGGCGCCCGGCAGTCGGTGGCGGGCGACTTCGCCGCGGTCACCAGGGCGGCGCTGCGCGGCGAGCCCGGGGCCCGTTCGCTGCTGGAGCGCTCGGCGCGCCAGCTGGCGCTGGCGGTCCGCAACCTGGCCAGCATCATGGATCTGGAGCAGATCGTGCTGACCGGCGCCAGCCTGGCCATCGCCGGCTCGCTCTACCAGCCGGTGCTCCAGGAGGAACTGGACCGGGCCTTCTTCGCCCGCGACGCCCACCGGGTCACGGTGCGGCTGTCCCAGTCCGCGGCCACCGCGCCCGCCATCGGCGCGGCGGCGCTGGTGCTCCAGGCGGAGCTGGTGCCGCTGCGGGAGGGGCTGCGGCTGCCGGAGAACCTGCCCGACGCGCCCCGGCCCCGCCCGGCCACCGCCTGAACCGCGCCCGCGCCGCGGTGCGCGGCGGGTGCGGTGCGCGGCGGTATGCCGCTAGCCCTCGGTCCGGGCCGCCGCGGTGATGGCTTCCACGGCCTCCCGGGGGGACGTCGAACCTGCCAGGATGCCGGCCACGCTTTCATTGATCTGCTGGCCGACGGCGGGCGGGTAGGCCTGGTCCAGATAGAGCTGGAAGCCGGACGCCCCGGCCAGCGCCTCGGCCACCTCGCGGAGGGTCTCGTCCTCGATGAGACCGATGGCGTCGGCCCGGGCGGGCAGCCCGGCACCGGCCCGCACATACTCGGCCTGCTGCGGCTCGGCCGCCAGATACCGCACGAACTCCAGCGCCTCGTCCGGGGCGTCGGCCGCCACCGCGAAGCCGTTGCCGCCGCCGAGCACCTCGTCGATGTCGCCGGCCCCGCCCTCGACCACCGGGAAGCGGAAGAAGCCGAGGTCCTCACCGATGCCGCCGCCCGTGTCCGCCTGCACCGCGGGCGCCCACTGGCCCATCAGTTCCATGGCGGCTTCGCCGGAGCCGACCAGGGCGGCCTGGCCCTCCGGGGTGTCGTACTCGGCGCCCATGAAGCCGGGCTGGAAGGGCTCCATGTCCGCCAGTTCCCGGAGCATCTCGCCGGCCCGGACGAAACCGTCGGCGGTGAAGTCGTTGCTCTCGGCCGCCTCGTCCAGCATCTGCAGGCCGCCGGTCCGCATGGCCAGATAGGCCCAGTAGTAGTGACCCGGCCACCGGGACTGGCCGCCCAGCGCGATCGGGGTGATGCCGGCCTCCTTCAGGTCCCGCACGGCGTCCAGGAACTCGCTCCAGGTGGCCGGCGGCCGGTCGATCCCGGCCTCGGTGAAGTGCGCCTGGTTGTACCAGAAGCCGACCATCCCGGCGTCGATGGGGAGTCCGTAGACTTCGCCGTCCAGGGTGTAGGGCGCGATGGCCGCCTCGGTGAAGCTCTCGATCGTGGCCGCGGCGTCCTCGGTGAGCTCGCGGACCAGCCCGGCGTCCACCTGCTGCTGGAGCGCGCCGCCGCCCCAGGTGGAGAAGACGTCCGGCAGGTCGCCGGCCGCGGTCTGGGTGGCCATCTTGGTCTTGAAGGCGTCGTTCTCCAGTTCCGTGATCTCGATCCGCACCCCGGGGTTCTCCGCCTCGAACTCCCTGGCCCAGTCGCTGTAGAGGGTGTGGTTGGGCTCGGTGGTGCCGATGTGCCACCACTGGAGGGTGACGGTGCCGTCGTCACCGTCGTCTCCGTCGCCTCCGCCCCCGCAGCCGGTCAGCAGCAGCGCGGTGGCGGCGGCCAGAGCGGCCGCCCCTTGCAGTCCTCTCCGGGCCGAAGACATGACGACACTCCTCCGCACGAGACCTACTTTTCCGGACATTTCAGAATGTTTCGCAGCGCACCCTAGGCAGCACTCCGGGACGAGTCAAACGAACGGGCCCCACGCGCCGCGGTGCATCGGGCACGCCGGCGGGAGCGGAGAATCCGGTCAGCCGGCGCGGTAGGTGAGCAGGCTGATCGCAATGTACTGGCAGGTCCAGGCCGCGATGGTGAAGGCGTGGAAGATCTCGTGGAAGCCGAACCAGGCCGGGGAGGGGTCCGGGCGCTTCAGTCCGTAGACCACCCCGCCCGCCGTGTAGAGCAGGCCGCCGGCCAGGGTGAGCACCGAGACCGCCGCCCCGGTCTGCTCCAGCAGCGGGCCGAGGGCCGGCCCGATGGACCAGCCCAGCGCGATGTAGAGGGCGGTGTACAGGGCACGCGGCGCACCGGGCCACAGACAGCGGAAGACGATCCCGGCCGCGGCGCCGCCCCAGATGCCCCACAGCAGCACGGTGCGCAGGGTGCCGTTCAGGCCGAGCGCCACCACGGGGGTGTAGGTCCCGGCGATCAGCAGATAGACGTTGGAGTGGTCGATCCGGCGCAGCACCTCCCGCACCGCCGGTGACCAGTTGCCGCGGTGGTAGACGCCGCTGACGGCGAAGAGGGCCAGTCCGCAGCCGGTGTAGACGGCCGCCGCGGCGGTGGCCTGGCCGGGCGGGGCGAGCACGATCAGCACGATGCCGGCGGCCAGCACCAGGGGCGCCGCTCCGGCGTGCAGCCAGCCGCGCAGCCGGGGTTTGACCGCTTCGATGAGCTCGTCGAGCGCCGATTCCGGTGCGCCGGCGGCGGCCCGCCGGCTCTCCTCGGTCGCGGTCATCCACCCGCCCCTTCCGTGGTCTGCGGTCAACGTACCAAGCGTCCCCGTGCTCACCGGCGCCCGGGGCGCCGGTTTCATGATGCTTGACGGCTTTTGCCGTGCCAGGCTGGAGAGCAGCGGGCATCGGCAGTGGAGAGCGGTGAGGGCCATGCATGCGGAGCTCGGCGACCAGCTGGTGGTGGAGGCGCCGTCCACCGGCGCGATGCGGCGGGACGGAGAGATCGTCGCGCTGCATCACCCGGACGGCTCACCCCCCTACGACGTGCGGTGGTCGGACACCGGCCGGGTGTCCACCGTCTTCCCCGGCCCGGACGCGCATGTGCACCATCTGCACCATGTGCATGATCCGCGCCGGACGCACGGCACGCACGGAATGCACCGGTACTGAGACCAGGACACCCCCGGCCGGGGAGGCGGGATGGCAGGAGCTGTTGCGGCGGGCGTGGACGGCTCCCGGGAGAGCCGGGCGGCGGCCGACTGGGCGGCCCGCGAGGCCGTGCGGCGGGAGGTGCCGCTGCGCCTGGTCAACTGCTGGGGCCTGGCGTCCCCGCTGGCGTCGCTGCGCGCGGGCGCCGAGCCCGCCGGTTCGCTGCGGCTGCTCGGCGGGGTGCGCCTGGAGCTGCTGGCCGGCTACCCGGGGCTGGAGATCGAGACCGAGTCGCGCACCGGCGGCCCGGTGCACGCGCTGACCGAGGCGGCCGGGGCGGCCGAGCTGCTGGTGCTGGGCTCCCGGGGGCTGGGCCAGCTGACGGGTTTTCTGCTGGGCTCGGTGAGCCTGCCGGTGGTGGCCCGGGCCGGACGCCCGGTGGTGGTGGTCCGGCCGGAGGGAAACTGGACGGAGGCGTCCGGGCTGGCGGTGGTGGTGGGCGTCGGCCGGCCGGATCCGGAGGTGCTGGACTTCGCCTTCCGGGCGGCGGCGGTCCGCGGGCTGGGGCTGCGTGCGGTACGGGTGACCCCGCGGGAGGACGGCCGGCCCGCGCCGGGCGAGCTCGCCTCTGTGCTGCGCCCGCTGCGTGACGCGTACCCGGACACCCGGGTGGCCGAGGAGGCGGTGACCGGATCCCCGGGGCAGGTGCTGACGGAGGCCGCGGCCTCCGCGGAACTGGTGGTGGTCGGCCGGGGCGGGCACCGCTCGGGCTTCGGCCCGAGGGTCGGGCCGGTGGTGCACGCGCTGCTGCATCACGCGCCATGCCCGGTGGCCGTGGTGCCGCCCGCCGAGGGCTGAGGCGGCGCGCCCGCGCGCGGGCTCAGCCGCGGGCTCCGCCGGATGCGTCCCCGCGCTCCCCGGCGTCCCCGGCGTCCCCGGAAGTGCCGCGGGCGCCGGTCCGGGCGCCGATCCGGCTGCGGACCTCCTCGGTGAGCCGGATCAGCGCCGCCGAGCGGCCCGGCCGGGGCGCGACGGGATCGTGGATGCGGCGGGCGTCCTCGGGAAGTGCGGCCAGATCGGCCTGGAACCGCTCCCGGGCGGCGGCCAGGGTGTCCGGGGCGGCGGTGCGGCGACCGCCGGTCATCACCGTGCGCAGCAGCGGCTCGGTGCCCGGCGGCACCGGCTCGTCGCGCAGCGCGATCACATCCCGGCAGCCGGGACCGCGGAAGACCTGCTTGGCGGCCGGGGCGGTCACCTTGGCGGCGGACAGCTTCATCACCGGGCGGCCGGCGAAGGAGACCAGCTTGTAGGCGGAGTCCAGATAGGGGGCGTCGGCACTCACGCCGGCCTTGGTGCCGACCGCGTAGACGTCGATCGGCGCGCCGGCCCGCACCAGCCGGTCCACGGCGTACTCGTCCAGGCCGCCGCTGGCGATGATCCGCACCTCGGGCAGCCCCGCGTCGTCCAGGATGCGGCGGCAGCGCCCCGCCAGCACGGCCAGGTCGCCGCTGTCCAGCCGGATGCCGCAGCCGGGGCCGTAGCCCAGGCCGCGCAGCACCCGGGCGGCCACCGCGGTGCCCCGTTCGGTGTCGTAGGTGTCCACCAGGAAGGCGACCGGCCCGGGATGGGCCCGGGCGAAGGCGCGGAAGGCGGCCTCCTCGTCCTCGAACGCCTCGATCCAGGAGTGCGCCATGGTGCCCACGGCGGGGATGCCCAGTTCGGTGGCGGCGGCCACATTGCTGGTCCCGGCGAATCCGGTCAGCGCCCCGGTCCTGGCCATCTGGCGGGCGGCCTCGGCGCCATGGGTGCGGCGCAGCGAGAAGTCGACCACCGGACGGCCGCGGGCGGCCAGCACGCAGCGGGCCGCCTTGGAGGCCACCGCGGTCTGGTGGCCGACCAGGTTGAGCAGGAACGACTCGGCGAGCTGCGCCTGCGGCAGCGGCGCGGTGACCTCCAGCAGCGGCTCCCCGGCCAGCACCACCCGGCCCTCCGGCACGGCCCGGACCGCGCCGCGGAACTCCAGGCCGGTCATCGGGTCCAGATCGGCGGGCGGCCGGTGCAGGACATCGGCGAAGGCGGCGGCCTCGGCCGGGCCGACCCGGAGCCGGGACAGATAGTCCAGGGCCGGTTCCAGGCCGGCCGCGACCAGGAAGCCGCGGGCCGGCGGCAGCTCGCGCACGAACAGGCTGAAGGTGGCCTCGGCGGTCATGCCCTCGCGCAGATAGCCCAGACACATGCTCACCTCGTACAGATCGGTGGTGAGCACCTGTCCTGCGCCGGGCGCCGCGGGCGCCGGAACGACTCCGCCCATATCCCCCATCATCCGCATGCCGCCCTCCGCCGCCACCCGCCGGCCGGGCCCGCCGGACCCGGCGGCTAGGCTCCGCCCGGGAACAGATGCACGGAGGGCGGCGTGAACGGAACGGGTGCCGGGCCGGCGGCGACGGCCCCGGCCGGCCCACCGGCCGGCGGCGGCGACGGTGCGGCGGCGAAGGGCCGGCCGCCGCGGGACGCGGTGCGGGCCCGGCTGGCGGTGTGCCTGGTGTTCGCCCTGCTGGGCTCGGTGGTGGGCGGCTGGTCGTCGCGCATTCCCGAGGTGCGCCGCGGGGTGGGGCTGGGCGACGCCTCCTGGGGGCTGGCGAACACCGCCTCCACCGCCGGGGACGTGGTGGCCCTGACCCTGATCACGCTGCTCATCGGACGGGTCAGCGTCCGGTGGCTGAGCCTGGCCGGCGCCTCGCTGATCCTCTGCACGGCGCCGCTGCTGGCCTCGGCCGGGACCGTGACCGCCCTGCTGCCGGCGCTGGCGGCCTGGGGCTTCTCCGCGGGGCTGCTGTCCACGCCGATGAACGCGCAGGCCGCGGAGGTGGAGCGGCGCTATGGACGGCCGGTGATGTCCGGTTTCCACGCCTGCTTCAGTTTCGGTGTGCTGGGCGGCGGCGCGCTGGGCACGCTGGCCGCGGCGGCCGGGGTGACTCCGGGCGCCCAGATGGCCGGGAACAGCGTGCTGCTCGGCTCGCTGCTGCTGGGGGCCGCCCGGTGGCTGCCGGACGAGGTGAGCCGGGCCCCGTCCGGCGGCGGGACGCTGCGGCGGCTGCGCCGCCGGTTCACCCCGCAGCTTCTGCTGCTGGCCGCCATCGCCTTTGTCGCGGCCTTTGTGGAGGGCGCGGCCTGGCAGTGGTCGGCGATCTACGCCGCGGACTCGCTGGGCGCGAGCGCGGCACTGGCCGCGGCCACCTATACGGCGCTGACCGCGACCGCCGCCCTGGCCCGGCTGGGCGGCGACCGCCTGCTGGGCCGGCTGGGCCACCGGCGGTTCCTGCGGCTGTCCGGGCTGGTCTCGGCGGCGGGGGTGGCGCTGGCCGTGGCCTGGCCGCATCCGGCGGCGGCGCTGGCCGGCTTCGCCGTCCTGGGCCTGGGCATCGCCTGCATGTCCCCCACCGTCTTCGGGCTGGCCGGCCGCCGGCCGGGGCTGACGGCGGGCGAGGGGGTGTCGGTGCTGGTGCTGGGCCAGTGGCCCGGCTTTCTCCTCGCCCCGCCGCTGATCGGCGCGCTGGCCGCGCTGACCGGTCTCCGCCTCGCGCTGCTCGCCCTGGCCGCCGCCGCCCTGGCCGCCGCCCTGCTCGCCGCCCGCGTCCGCCCCTGACCGGACCGGCCGGGGCCGGTCCGCGCCCGTGGCCGCCGGCGGCGTCCCGGTGCACGCCGGCCGAGACGGCGGGAAGCCGCTGCCGCGCGGCACGGACCGTGGCGGTCTCCCGCTCCCGGGCCCGGACGGCCGGGACGTCAGGGCACCGGCAGGCCCTCCGGCAGCCCGTCCCCCTGGACGTCGTGGTGGATGTCGTGGTGGATGTCGTCGTGGACATCGTGGCGGACATCGTGGTGGAGGTCGTGGCGGGTGCCGTGGCGCACATGATGGCGGACGATGCGCAGCTCACCGCCGGCGGGCCGGCGCAGCGCCACCGCGAGCACATGCGTCCCGGCCACCGTCCACTGGGCGAACTGCCAGTCGTCCGGGCGGTCCGCCAGCTCCGCGCCGAAATGCGCGGTGACCGCCCCGGGAGACCGCCCGTCCGCCGGGCCGAGGTCGAAGCCGAACTGCTGGAAGGGCAGTTGCAGGCCGAGACCGCGCGCCTTGGCGTAGGCCTCCTTGAGCGTCCAGTGCCGGAAGAACCGGCCGGTGCGCTCCTCCGGCGGGGTGGCGGCCAGCGCCGCCGCCTCCCGGGCGGTCAGGGTGCTGGGCACCAGGATGTCCACGTCGGCGGCCCGGTCCAGGGCCTCCGCGTCCACCCCGCAGTCCACGTCCGGCACCAGCAGGCAGGCCGCCAGCCCGTCGGTGTGCGTGAGATTGAACCGCAGCCTGCCGTGTCCGGCGGGCGCCTCGATCTCCGGACGCCCGTAACGGCCCTTGGCGAAGCGCCAGTCGGCGGGCGGCACCGCCGGGCAGTACCGGCTGAGCAGGGTGCGCAGCAGCCCGCGGGCGACCAGCGCGGTGTGGCGTCCGGCCCACGGCCGGATGCGCGCCGCGGAGGCCAGCTCCTCGGGGGTCAGCAGAGCCCGGTAGGCGTCCAGCACCGCCGGGGACCGGACGGCCAGCGGATCGACGTACCACAGATGCGCCTCCCCCGGCTCCATGTCCAGCACCGCCCCGCTCCGCCTCCTCCGCCGGGGCCTGCCGCCCCGGCCACGGCCCTGTCTCCGGCAGCGCGACCCTACCCTGCCGTCCCGGCCGGGGGACGGCGCGGGAGGGGCGGACCGGCCGCCGGGCGCCGCTCCTGCTCCGGCACGGGGTCGTGCACCGCCGCGGCGGTGCGCGCCCGCAGCTCCCCGGCGGTGACGCCGGGGGCGGTCTCCGCCAGGACCAGGCCCCGGCCGGTGATGTCCAGCACGCCCAGCTCGGTGATGATCCGGTGCACACAGCGCCGCCCGGTCAGCGGCAGGGTGCACTCGTCGAGGATCTTGGGGCTGCCGTCCCGGGCGGTGTGCCGCATCAGCACGATCACCCGCCGGGCGCCGTGCACCAGGTCCATGGCACCGCCCATGCCCTTGATCGTCTTTCCCGGCACCGCCCAGTTGGCCAGGTCGCCGGCGGCCGACACCTGCATGGCGCCCAGCACCGCCAGGTCGATGTGGCCGCCGCGGATCATGCCGAAGGAGAGCGCGGAGTCGAAGAAGGAGGCGCCGGGCAGCACCGTGACGGTCTCCTTGCCGGCGTTGATCAGGTCGGGGTCCACCTCGTCCTCGGCCGGGTAGGGCCCCACGCCCAGCAGGCCGTTCTCGGACTCCAGCACCACCCGGACCCCGTCCGGGAGATGGTTGGGGATCAGGGTCGGCAGGCCGATGCCGAGATTGACATAGGAGCCGTCGGCCGCCTCCGCGGCGGCGCGGGCCGCCATTTCCTCCACGGACCAGGGCATCAGGCGGCTGCCTTCGCTCGCGGCGGGGTGACGGTGCGGCGTTCGATCCTCTTGTCGGCGGCCTGGCCCGGGCTGAGCGCCACCACCCGCTGCACGAAGATCCCGGGCAGATGCACCCGGTCCGGATCCAGTTCGCCCGGCTCCACCAGCTCCTCCACCTCGGCGACGGTGATCCGGCCGGCCATGGCGGCCGGCGGGTTGAAGTTGCGGGCGGACTTGCTGAAGACCAGGTTGCCGTGGCGGTCGCCGCGGGCGGCGCGCACCAGGGCGTAGTCGGTCCGGATGCCGTGCTCCAGGACGTATGCGCGGCCGTCGAAGACCCGCACCTCCTTGGGCGGGGAGGCCACCGCCACCCGGCCGTCGGAGGTGTAGCGCCAGGGCAGGCCGCCCTCGGCGACCAGGGTGCCGACGCCCGCCGGGGTGTAGAAGGCCGGAATGCCGCAGCCGCCGGCGCGCAGCCGCTCGGCCAGGGTGCCCTGCGGGATGAGCTCCAGCTCGATCTCACCGGCCAGGTACTGGCGGGCGAACTCCTCGTTCTCCCCGACATAGGAGCCGGTGACCCGGGCGATGCGGTGTGCGGACAGCAGCACGGCCAGGCCGGTCTCCATGGCGCCGCAGTTGTTGGAGACCACGCTGAGGCCGGTGACCCCGGCCCGGTGGAGGGCCTCGATCAGCACGGTGGGGACCCCGCTGAGGCCGAAACCGCCGACCGCCAGGGAGGCCCCGTCCGGGATGTCTGCCACGGCCTCGGCGGCCGAGGCGACCACTTTGTCCATGCGTCGCCGCTTCCTTCCGCATCACCAGATGTTCGCCCAGTGAACTTTCGTTCATCGTTCCGGCCGGTCAGAGTCTGACTCCGGTCTCCGTCCCTGTCAACGCCCGGAGCCGGTACCGTTTCGCCGAATGCCCGCCAAGCTGGAGCCACCCCATGACCCCCGCGTCCCCCCCGGCCGCCGCCGCACCGTCCGTACCGGACCAGCCCCGGGAAACCGTGGGGCCGCTGGTCCGCGGGCTGGGGGTGCTGCGCGCCCTGGCGGCGGCCGGCGGCCGGCGGCCGGTCAGCGACCTGGCCCGGACCACCCGGCTGGCCCGGGCCACCGTGGACCGGGTGATCAGCACCCTGGAACACACCGGCCATCTGCGGCTGGAGGGCCGGGACGCGGTGCTCACCCCCCGGCTGATGGAGCTGGGCAACGCCTATCTGGCCGCCTCGGGCCTGCCCGCGCTGCTCGGCCCGGTGGTGGACGAGCTGGCCGGCGAACTGGACGAGTCGGTGTCCATCGCGGTCCCGGACCGGGACGGGGTGCGCTTCGTCCACCAGGCCACCCGCGGCCGGGCCATGTCGCCGGCCTTCCGCATCGGCGACCTGCTGCCGGCCGAACGCGGCGCACCCGGCGCCCTGTTCGCGGCCCACTGGGACGAGGACGACTGGGCGCGCTGGCGGCAGCGGTGCGCCGCGGACCCGCGGGACGAGGGCTTTCCCGCGGTGGCCGCGGACGGGGGCGCGGCCGGCGCCTCCTTCCCGGCCCGCGCCGGGGCCGCCCGGGAGCACGGCTGGTCGCTGGACGACCAGCTCATCGAGCCGCAGCTGATCGCCGTGGCGGTGCCGGTGCGCACGGGGCGCACGGGGCGACCGGTGTGCGCGGTGAGCGTGGTCAGCCACACCAGCCGCCACAGCGCCGGCTCACTGGCCGAGGCCGTCCTCCCCCGCCTGCACCGGGCCGTGCCCACCATGGAACACCTCCTGCGCGCCCCCACCGAGCCCTCGCCGGACGCGGACACCGCCTCCGGCGCGGCCGCCCCGCCGGAGGGAGCCGGGACGCCGGCCTTGGCGGCGCGGGCCGGCAAGCGGGAGCTGGGGCCGGAGTTCGTCGAGTCGCTGGCCCGGGGACTGTCGGTGCTGACCGCCTTCGACGCCGGGCGGGCCGAACTGCCGCTGGCCGCCGTGGCGGAGGCCACCGGCCTGCCGCGCGCCACCGTGCGCCGTTCCCTGATCACCCTGCGGCATCTGGGCTATGTGGCCGCCGAGGGGCGGCTGTTCCGGCCCACGCCCCGCCTTCTGGAGCTGGGGTTCGCCCATCTGTCCCGGCTGACCCTGCCGGAGATCGCCCAGCCGCATCTGGCCGCCCTGGCGGCCCGGGTGCACGAATCGGCCTCCCTGAGCGTGCTGGAGGACACCGACATCCGCTACATCGCCCGCGTCCCCGCCGTCCGCATCATGAGCGTCAACATCACCGTGGGCACCCGCTTCCCGGCCTTCGCCACCTCCATGGGCCGGGTGCTGCTGGCCGGGCTGCCGCCGGCCGAGCGCGCCCGCCGGCTGGCCGCCGCCGAGCCGACCGCGCTCACCCCGCACACCGTCACCTCGCCGGACCGGCTGCTGGAGATCCTGGACACCACCGGGCGCCAGGGATACGCCCTGGTGGACGACGAGCTGGAGGACGGGCTGCGCTCGCTGGCGGTGCCGGTGCGCGACGGCGGCGGCCGGGTGATCGCCGCGGCCAACGTCTCCACCCACACCGGGCGCGCCCCCGCCGCGCGGTCCCGCGCCGAACTGCTGCCCCCGCTGCTGGAGGCCGCCCGGGCCATCGAGGCCGACATCCGGATCGCCGGCCGGTTCGCCCGCCTGGCTCCCGGCTGATCCGGGTCCGCGCCGGCCGGTCCGCCGCGGTCCCGGCTTCGGTCCACGGGTTCGGTCCACGGGTTCGGTCCACGGGTTCGGTGCACGGGTTCGGTGCACGGGTTCGGTCCACGGGTTCGGTCCACGGGTTCAGTCCACGGTCCCGGTGGTCAGTTGCAGCACCCCGGGCCAGCCGCCCGCCCGGTGGGCGCGGCGCTGCCGGTCGGCCGCGGTGCCCTCCCGGACCAGCCGTTCCGCCAGGGTGCTGACCGTCCGCAGATCGCCGGCCCGCTCCAGGGCCGGGCGGACCTGCGCCAGCAGCGCCCGGACCAGGTCCCCGGCCCGGCGGCGGCCGGCCGTGAACGGATCCACCAGCATGCCGTTCAGCCCGTGCCGGGCGGCCTGCCAGTCGGCCGCCCGCAGCACCTCCTCGTGCACCCCGGGCAGCGGCGCGCCGGCCGCGGTGTCGGCGATGGCGGTGTCCACCAGCGCCCGGATCAGGCCCGCGAACATCACCGTCTCCTCCACCCGGAGCTGCACGTCCAGGGCCCGCACCTCGACGGTGGGAAAGCGCTCGGAGGGCCGCGCCCGCCAGTAGAACTGGCCCCGGTCCCCCACCACCCCGGTGGCCACCAGGGCGTCCGCCCGCCGCTCGTAGTCGGCCTCCCCGGCGAACGGCGGCGGCTGCCCGCCGGCCGGCCAGCGGTCGAAGACAACCGTGCGCCAGCTCGCGAAACCGGTGTCGGCGCCCTGCCAGAACGGCGAGTTGGCGCCCATCGCGATCAGCACGCAGAGCCAGGGGCGCAGCCGGTTCACCACGGCCACGGCGGTGGCCCGGTCCGGCACCCCCACATGGCAGTGCATGCCATTGATCAGCTGCTCGTCGGCGAGCTGCGGCGCGGCGGCCATCAGCGCCCGGTAACGGTGTTCCTCGGTGACCGGCGCGGGCAGCGGGCCGGCCAGCGGCGCCGAGCCGGTGGCGGCCAGCCGGCAGCCGGCCGTCTCGGCGGCGGCGCTCAGCGCGTGCCGCAGGCGCAGCAGATGGCCGCCGATCTCGTCCAGGCCGGTGCAGACCGGGGTGGCCGTCTCCAGCTGCACCTGGAGCATCTCCGGGCGCACCTCCTCGGTGTCCAGCGCGGGCTGGCGGCCGAGTACCGCCCGCACCGGCCCGGCCAGCGGCACCGGCACCCCGTGCTCCGGGTCCACCAGCAGGAACTCCTCCTCGACCCCAAGCGTCAGCATGGGCCTCCGGTTACCCGCCCCGGCGCCGCCCAAAGCGGTGCCGGTCCCGTTCCGCCCGGCCGGCCGCCGGCGGCGACGGGCGGGCCCGGAAGGGAGGGCCGGGACGGGCGGTAGCATGCGGGGTCGGCGTGACGGCGGTGCTCCGGGGCGAGGGAGTGTCCCGGCCGCCGTGGGAGGGAGCGCGGATGACCGGGAGCGAACGCGCGGACGGTGTCGGCTTCGCGCGGCTGGAACGTGCCACCCGGGTGCTGGAACCCCCGTATGCGGTGATCGATCTCGCCGCGCTGCGGGAGAACGCCGCCGGCCTGGCCCGCCGGGCGGGCGGCAAACCGGTCCGGCCGGCCACCCACGCGGTGCGCTGCCGCTCCCTGCTGCGGATGGTGCTGGAACTGCCCGGTTTCCGGGGTCTGCTGGCCCAGACCCTGCCCGAGGCCCTGTGGCTGGCCGAGGAGTTCGAGGACGTGCTGGTGGCCTCCCCGACCGCCGACCCGGTCGCGCTGCACCGGCTGGCCACCGACCGGCGGCTGGCCGGCCGGATCACCCTGATGGCCGACCGCACCGACCATCTCGATCTGATCGCGGACGCGGTGCGGGCGGCCCGCGGCCGGCCGGGCGGGGGCCGCCCGCTGCGCGTCTGCCTGGATCTGGACGCCTCGCTGCGGCTGCTGGGCGGGCGGCTGCGGTTCGGCGCCCGCCGCTCGCCGGTGCACCGTCCGGCGCAGGCCGCGGCCCTGGCGCGGGCCACCCTGGCCCGGCCCGCGCTGCGGCTGGCCGGGGTGCGCTGCCACGAGACCCGGCTCCCCGCCGTCCGGCTGCTGCGCCGGATGTCGCGGGCGGAGCTGCGCCGGCGGCGCGCCGAGGCGGTGGCGGCGGTCCGTGCGGTGGCACCGCTGGAGTTCGTCAGCGGCGGCGGCACCGGCTCGCTGGCGGACGCCGCCGCCGAGGCTGCGGTCACCGAGCTGACCGCGGGCTCCGGCCTGCTCGGGCCCGCGCCGCCCGGCGGACAGCCGGCCGCGTTCTTCGTGCACTCCGTGGTGCGGGTGCCGGACCCGCGCACGGCGACGGTACTGGGCGGCGGCTGGGTGGCGTCCGGCCCGGCCGGCCCGGACCGGCTGCCGGTCCCGGTGTGGCCGCCCGGGCTGCGGCTGACCCGGCAGGAGGGCGCCGGGGAGGTGGAGACGCCGCTGACCGGGCCCGGCGCGGCCGGCCTGGGCGTGGGCGACCGGGTGTGGTTCCGGCACGGCAGGGCGGGCGAGCTGGCCGAGCGGGTGACCGCCCTGCATCTGCTGGACGGGGACCGGATCAGCGGGACGGCCGCCACCTATCGCGGCGAGGGCCGCGCCTTCGTCTGACACCGCCCCGCCCCGCCCGGCGCACCCGGCCGGGTTTGGCGGGCGGGCTGCACGGTGACACGGGGCCTGTCCGGGACCCTCCCGGCCGGGCGACCGCGGGCGAGAGGAGCGCGACCGTGAGTGACGAAGAGACCGAGGGCGACGAGGTCTACCAGCCGCAGATGGAGGACGTGCCCGACGACGCCGGGCCGCTGGAGACCAAGGACACGCTGGTCCAGCGCGGTTCCGAGCCCATCGAGGAGGGCTATTCGCCGCCCGAGCGGCCCTTCGCGGTGGACGACTGGGGCACCACCGCGCGGGAGCAGCGGGAGGGCGAAGGACTGGAGCGGCGGCTGTCCCGCGAGCTGCCGGAGCCGGACACCGCTCCGGACGACGGCATCGGCGATCTGCCGGACGGCGAGGGCGAGCCGCGGGACACCGAGGTGGGCGACGCCCGGGCCGGCCGGCTGGTGGGCTACGGCGGCGGCAGCGCCCCGGACACGGACGCCGAGCTGTCCGCGGCGGACGTGGGCATCGACGGCGGTGCCGCCTCGGCGGAGGAGGCCGCGGTCCATCTGGTGGAGGGTGAGGAGACCGGGGAGGAGCGAGGCGGGACCGACCGCTGACCGCCCGCGGCTTCCCGGGCGGGTGGGCCACTCGGGTCACTGGGCCGCGCCGGAGGTGACCGCACCGGCCGGACCCGGTTAGTGGTGGAGCGTGCCCGAAGTTCCCGAGCGCATGATCGAACTGGCCTCCCGGCGCAAGGAGCCGGTGGTCGTGCAGACCGTGCGCTCCACCGCCGCCGCCACCCTCGCCTATCTGGCCGCCGACCAGGTGGTGGAGGTGCGGGCCCCGCTGCTGGCCCCGCTGACCGCCATCCTGGTGGTGCAGGTCACCGTCTACGCCACCCTGACCAGCGGCATCCGCCGGGTGAACTCGGTGGTGGCCGGGGTGTCGGTGGCCGCCGCGTTCAGTGTGGTGGTGCCGCTGACCTGGTGGAGCCTGGGGCTGCTGATCCTGTCCTCGCTGGTGGTGGGCCATCTGGTGCGGGCGGGCGAGTTCGTCCCGGAGGTGGCGATCAGCGCCATGCTGGTGCTCGGTGTCACCCGGGTGACCGAGACCGCCGTGGACCGGGTGGTGGAGACCCTGATCGGGGCCGCGGTCGGGCTGGTGATGAACGCCGTGTTCGTGCCCCCGGTGTGGGTGCGGCCGGCCGGCGAGGCCATCGAGGACCTGGCCGGCCGGATGCGCCGGCTGCTGCTGCACATCGGTGAGGAGCTGGGCGGTCATGTGCCGGTGCACCGCGCGGCCGACAAGCTGCACCAGGCCCGGCGGCTGGACGACGACGTGTCCGAGGTGGACAGCTCGCTCAGCCAGGCCGAGGAGAGCCTGAAGTTCAATCCCCGGGTCAAGGAGGGCCTGCTCTACCGGGTGGTGCTGCGCACCGGCCTGGACACCCTGGAGATCTGCACGGTGGTGCTGCGCTCCCTCACCCGCACCCTGACCGACCTGGCCCGGCGGCGCACCGAGGAGGAGCTGTTCGACGCGGATGTCTCCCGGGCGCTCCAGGTGCTGCTGGGCCATCTGGCCGCGGCCGTGGACAGCTTCGCGATGCTGATCACCAGCCAGGTGAGCACCAGCTCGGAGGCGGCCGAGGACCGGCTGGCCCGGGAGCTGGCGGCCAGCCGGGAGGGCCGGGACCGGATCGCCTGGCTGCTGCTGGCCCGGGTGCGGGAGCATCCCCGCCAGTGGCAGTTGCACGGCGCGCTGCTGGCCGAGATCGACCGGATGCTGGACGAGCTGGACGTGGAGAAGCGCACCATGCGGCTGGCCGAGGAACTCGACCAGTACGGCCAGGAGCGGCCCCGCGGCCGGTTTCCCCGGCTGGGCCGGGCCCGCAGGCGTGTGCGGTCGGCGCGGCGCAGGCTGCGCGGGCGGCTGCGGCGCCGTCGCTCCCGCTCCGCCGCCCCGGTCAGCTGAGCCGGCCGGCCGGGCCGGCCAGCGCCGCGGCCAGCGCCGCGGGCCGGAAGACCAGCACCGGGCCGTCCGGGCGGACGGAGTCGCGCACCGCCACCGCCGGCCCCGGCTCCCCGGCCAGCAGGGCCACCTCCACGCAGTTGCCGCTGGGATTGGACCGCCGGCTCTTGCGCCAGCCCCCGGGGCCGGGCCCGGCGCCGCTCGCACTCACAGCGCCGCCATGATCCGGGCGATGATCCGCCGGGACTCCTCCGGGCAGGCGGCCTCCACCGCCAGCCGGTTCACCACATCCCAGTAGGGGTCGGTGTCGGCCGGCCGGTCCAGGTAGACGGCGGTGGTGAGCTGTTCCAGATAGACCACGTCGGGCAGCCGGTCGCCCGGCAGCCGCAGCAGGGTCACCGGGCCGCCCGCCGCCGCGTGCCCGCCGGCCGAGAAGGGCAGTACCTGGACGGTGACATGGCTCCGCCGGGAGATCTCGATCAGATGCCGCAACTGGCCGCGCATGGTGTCGGCGCCGCCGACCGGGCGGCGCAGCGCGGCCTCGTCGATCACCGCCCAGAGCTGCACCGGCCGCGGGCCGCCCAGGATCTGCCGGCGCCGGCCGCGCAGCTCCACCCGGCGGTCGAGCTCCCGGGGGCGGGCGCCGCCGTGGCCCAGCCGGATGACGGCCCGGGCGTAGTCCGGGGTCTGCAGCAGTCCCGGCACGAACTGCACCTCGTAGGTCCGGATCACCGAGGCGGCCTGCTCCGCTCCCAGATAGCCGTGCAGCCAGTCCGGCACCACATCGGCGTAGGCCTGCCACCAGCCGGGGGTGTTGGCCCGCTCGGCCAGTTCCAGCAGGGTGGCGCGGTGCGCCTCGTCGGTGACCCCGTACAGGTCCAGCAGGTCGGCCACATCGCGCAGCTTGAAACCGGTGCGGCCCAGTTCCAGGCGGCAGATCTTGGAATGCGAGGCACGGATGACCTCGCCGGCCGCCTCCCGGGAGAACCGGCCCGCTTCCCGCAGCCGGCGCAACTGGGCGCCGAGCACCAGCCGCGGCAGCGTGGGACCGGCCCGCAGGGCGGCCTCGACATCTGCTCCGATGGACGGTACCGCCGTCCCGGATATCCCGCTGCTGACCATCCTCGCTCCTCTGCACCCGGGGCCCGCCTGGTGACGTAGCGTCAAGCCTCTCACCGGCACGGCGGTTGGCAAAGCGGGATGGTTAAATCCACAACAACTGCAACGACGCAGGTACGGGCCGTGCTCAGCCGGCCCGCGGGGCACCGACGGTACGGAACAGGCCCGTCACCGTACGTGCCGACGGGCCGTCCAGCAGGGTGACCGAGGTGCAGCCGGACGGCATCCGGCCCGCCTCCAGCTCCGCCAGCAGCCTGGCCATGGCCCGCCGGTGGCCCCGGAACGCGGCCCGGGACACCCGGCGGCCACGGGCCGACTGCCCGGCCAGCGCCTCCGCCGGATCCACGTCCAGCACCACCAGATGCAGGCCCAGGCCACGGCGCCGGCTGTCCCGGGCCAGCCAGCGCCGCACCCACGGGGAGCGCCCGCAGTCGTGCACCACCACGGCGCAGGACCCGCGCAGTGCCCGCCGGACCCGGGCGTAGTGCGCCAGCCGCACCCCCGGCCGGTAGCAGGCATAGGGCAGCCAGGCGGGCAGCCTGCGCGCCCAGCGCTCGCGGGTGTCCTGGGAGTCGAGCCGCAGCACCCGGCCGCCGGGCGCGGCGGCGATCCGGGACATCAGGGTGGATTTCCCGCTGCCGGGCAGGCCGGAGACGATCACCCGGTGGCCCGCCGGCCAGCACAGCACCCGCTCCGCATCGGGCGGGGCGCCGCGCAGGTCCTGCATGTCGGGGCCGGTGCGGATGCCGGAAACGGTCATGCGGGTCACCAGCTCCGGATACCGCTCGGTGGGCGTCGGTCCTGTGCCGGGAGGCGTCACCGGGTACGTCCTCCCTCCAGGGTCGGGTCCGCTCGCCCGGCGGTGCATGACGGAGGATTTCCGGACTGCCGCGGGGCTGGACCGCCGGGGCCCGGACGGCGACGGCCCGGGCCGGCCGCCCCGGGTCCCTCGCGCGATCTTACCGTCAGCGGGCGCCCCCGTTGACATAGAGCGTCTGGCCGCTGACATAGGAGGCGTCGTCGGAGGCCAGGAAGGCCACCACGGAGGCGATCTCCTCCGGGCGGCCGACCCGGCGCAGCGGGGTGCGTTCGGCGGCCAGCTTCTGGTGCTCCTGCGGGGAGGAGCCGACCCGCTCGGCGGTGGCGGCGGTCATGGGGGTGGCGATGTATCCGGGGGCGACGGCGTTGACATTGATGCCGAACGGTCCCAGCTCGATGGCCAGGGTGGCGGTGAAGCCCTGGATGCCGGCCTTGGCGGCGGCGTAGTTGGCCTGCCCCCGGTTGCCCAGCGCGGAGCGGCTGGAGAGCGAGACGATCTTGCCGTAGCGCTGCTCCACCATGTACCTCTGGGCGGCCTGGGTGCAGTGGAAGACGCCGGTGAGGTTGATGTTCAGCACGCTGTCCCAGTCGTCCCGGGACATCTTGAAGAACAGGTTGTCGCGGGTGATGCCGGCGTTGTTGACCAGGATGTGCGGGCCGCCCAGTTCCGCGGCGACGGCGGCCATGGCCGCGTCGACCGCCTGCCGGTCGGTGACGTCGCAGGCGAAGCCGCGGGCGGTGCCGCCCTTGGCGGTGAGGGCGTCCGCGGTGGCCCGGACACCGTCGGCGGTCAGGTCCAGCACGGCGACCGCCGCGCCCTCCTCGGCCAGCCGGGCGGCGGTGGCCGCGCCGATGCCCTGGGCGGCTCCGGTGACCACCGCGGTACGGCCGCTGAATCTGCTCATGAACTGCTCCTCGGCAGGGGTTGACGGGTGTGGGGTGGGGGTGACGGATGCGGCGCGGCGGCCCGCTCCGCTCAGTCGCGGTCGACGAGCACGGCGGTGCCCTGGCCGACGCCGACGCACATGGTGGCCAGCCCGCGGCGGGCGCCGGTGCGCCGCATCCGGTGCAGCAGAGTGGTGAGAATGCGTGCCCCGGAGCAGCCCAGCGGATGCCCCAGCGCGATGGCACCGCCGTCCGGGTTGACCAGCTCCGGGTCGATGCCGAGCTGCCGCACGCAGGCCAGCGCCTGGGCGGCGAACGCCTCGTTGAACTCGGCCTCCTGCACCGAGGAGATGTCCCGGTCCAGCCGGGCCAGCACCCGCCGGGTGGCCGGGACCGGTCCCAGGCCCATCACATCCGGGTGCACCCCCGCGCTGGCGCCCGCCGCGTACCGGCCGAGCGGCTGCACGTCCAGCTCGCGCACGGCCGGCTCGCTGAGCAGCAGCAGGCCGGCGGCGCCGTCGTTCATCGGCGAGGAGTTGCCCGCGGTGACCGTGCCGCCCTTGCGGAACACCGGCCGCAGGCCGGCCAGCCGTTCCGCGCTGGTGTCCTCCCGGACGGACTCGTCGGCCGTGACCGTCACCCCGTCGGGGCGGACGACCGGCAGCAGCTCGGCGTCGAACCGGCCGTCCTTGCGGGCGGCGGCGGCCCGCCGGTGGCTGCGCAGGGCGAAGGCGTCCTGCTCCTCGCGGCCGACCGAGTGCCGCCGCGCCACCTCCTCGGCGGTCTCGCCCATGGAGAGCACCTGATGCAGTTCCTTCATCCGCGGATTGACCAGCCGCCAGCCGAGCCGGGTGTCGGCGGTGGGCATGGTGTGCGGCAGGGCCTCGTCGGGGCGGGGCAGCACGAACGGCGCGCGGCTCATCGACTCCGAGCCGCCGGCCAGCACGATGTCGGCCTCGCCGGAGGCGATGGCGCGGGCCGCGGTGGTGACCGCCTCCAGGCCGGAGGCGCACAGCCGGTTGACGGTGGCGCCGGGCACGGTCTCCGGCAGCCCGGCCAGCAGCACGGCCATCCGGGCCACATTGCGGTTGTCCTCCCCGGCCTGGTTGGCCGCGCCCCAGTAGACGTCGTCGATCCGGGCCGGGTCCAGTCCGGGGAGGTCGGCCAGCAGGCCGCGGATCACGGTGGCGGCCAGGTCGTCGGGCCGGACGGCGGACAGCGCGCCGCGCAGCCGCCCGATGGGGGTGCGGCGGGCGGCGGCGAAGTACACGGGACGCATCGTGATCTCCTCGGCGGCGGGACGGCGGCGGGACGGCGGCGGGACAGGGGTGGCGGGACGGTGACGGCGGGGGCCGGGGCGGCCGGCCGCTCAGAAGGCGCTGACGCCGGTCAGCGCGCGCCCGATGAGCAGCTTGTGGATCTGGCTGGTGCCTTCGTAGAGGGTCATCACCCGGGCGTCGCGCAGGTACTTCCCGACCGGGTACTCGTCGATGTAGCCGTATCCCCCGAAGACCTGGAGGGCGTTGTTGGCGGCGCGCACCGCCGCCTCACTGGCGTACAGCTTGGCGATGGAGGACTCGGTGGCGAACGGCTGCCCGCGGTCGATCAGACCGGCGGCCCGCCAGGTCAGCAGCCGGGCGGCGTCGGTGTCCACCCGGATGTCGCTGAGCAGCTCCTGCACCAGCTGGTGGGCGGCGATCGGCTTGCCGAACTGCCGCCGCTGGCCCGCGTACTCCACCGCGGCCTCCAGGCAGGCGCGGGCGATGCCCACGCACCCGGCCGCCACCGACATCCGGCCCTTGGCCAGCGCGGACATGGCCACCGTGAAGCCCTTGCCCTCGGCGCCGAGCCGGGCGCTGTCCGGCACCCGCACGGCGTCGAGGACGAGTTCCGCGGTGGGCTGGCCGCGCAGGCCGAGCTTGCCGTGCACGGTGCGGCGTTCCAGTCCGGGGCTGTCGGTGGGCACCAGGAAGGCGGTCACCCCCCGGTGCCCGGCCCGCTCCGGGTCGCTGCCGCCGGTGCGGGCGAAGACCAGGGCGAGATCGGCCCAGGTGCCGTTGGTGATGAACATCTTGGCGCCGCTGATCAGCCAGTCGCCGCCGTCGCGCACCGCACGGGTGGTGAGGTTCGCGGCGTCCGAGCCGGTGCCCGGCTCGGTCAGGGCGAAGCAGCCGAGCGCCTCGCCCGAGCAGAGCCGGGGCAGCCAGGCGCGCTTCTGCTCCTCGGTGCCATGGGCGGCGACCGATTTGGCGACCAGGCCGAGGGAGACCGAGACGATGCCGCGCACCGCCGAGTCGCCGCGGCCCAGCTCCTCCAGGACCAGGCAGTAGGCCAGGTGGTCGCCGCCGGAGCCGCCGTACTCCTCGGGCAGGGTCAGGCCCAGGAAGCCGAGCTTGCCCAGCTTGCCGACCACGGCCGGATCGACGGACTCGGCGCGGTCCCACTCGGCGGCGTGCGGTGCGATCTCGCGGTCGGTGAAGTCCGCGGCCAGCCGGCGGACGGCCGCCTGCTCCTCGCTCAGCTCAAGATTCATGCCGGGCCCCTCCGGAAGGCCGCCGGGCGGTCCGCCGGACCGGCCCGGTGCGTTTAACTAGCACTGCAAGTTTTCTGTTTCCGGACCCTACACGGGCGGCCCGCCCCGGGGAAGCCCCGCCCGCCCGGCCCCGCGGCCCCCGCGGCCGTGTAGCCTCCGCACCAGGCACGACGGACCACGGTGCACCGGCACCGGTGGCAGACGGCGTAGCGAAGCGGAGAGAAACAGGGAGAAACGGAGAGAAGGTGCGCACATGGGCCGGCCGCGCAGCCCGCTGCTGAGCCGCGAGCGCATCGTGGCCGCGGCGCTTCGGATCGTGGACGAGGAGGAGCTGTCCGCCCTCTCCACCCGCCGGCTCGCCGCCGAACTGGGTGTCAGCGGACCCTCGCTGTACAACCACTTCCGCACCATGGACGAGCTGGTGGACGCGGTCGCGGACAGCGTGCTGACCCAGGTCGACATCTCGATGTTCGGACGGCTGGCGTGGCGGGACGCGCTGCGCGAGTGGGCCCGCTCCTACCGGGCCGCGCTGGCCGCGCACCCGCATCTGGTGCCGGTGCTGGCGCGCGGACCGGGACGGCGGCCGGGCGCCCTGCGGCTGGCCGACGCGGTCTTCGGCGGGCTGGTCGAGGCCGGCTGGCCGCGCGCCCACGCCACCCGGATCGGCGCCCTGATGCGGTACTTCATCACCGGCTCGGCGCTGGGCTCGTTCTCCTCCGGCTTCCCGGCCGACGCCGGGGTGTACGCCGGGGCCTACCCGCATCTGGACCAGGCCCATCTGCTGGCCCGGCACCGGGAGGAGATCGACGAGGGCGCCTTCGAGACGGGCCTGGCGGCACTGCTGGACGGCCTGGAGATGCAGTACGCCCGGCTGGTCCGGCCCGCAGGCGGGGCCCCGGGGGACGCGGATGCGTGACCCCGGTCACGTCCCCGCCCCTTGCCCCGGACCGGCCGCCGGGCATTAACTACCACTGCTAGTTAATGTACTCCCCAGTAATACCAGCAATCGCAGCAATGGCAGCAATGGCACCGGCAACGGGAGCGACCACCCATGCAGGCTCACGAAGGACAGTACGTCGGCGGCGAGTGGCGGCCCTCCGCGGGCACCGAGGTCACCGAAGTGGTCAATCCGGCCACCGAGGAGGTCATCGCCACCGTGCCGCGCGGCACCGCGGCGGATGTGGACGCGGCGGTGACGGCGGCCGGCGAGGCGGCGCCCCGCTGGGGCGCCAGTACCCGCGAGGAGCGGCTGACCCGGCTCACCCGGCTCCGTGACGGCCTGGTGGCGCGGAAGGACGAGATCGCCCGCACGGTCACCGCCGAGCTGGGCTCCCCCATCCGGATCTCCGAACTGGTCCACGCCGGCACCCCGATCGCGGTCACCGACGCGATCCTGGAGGTGCTGGACGGTTTCCCCTTCGAGGAGAAGATCGGCAACTCGGTGGTGTACGCCGAGCCGGCCGGCGTGGTCGGGGCCATCACCCCGTGGAACTACCCGCTGCACCAGATCGTCGCCAAGGTGGTGCCGGCGCTGGCCGCCGGCTGCACCGTGGTGCTCAAGCCGGCCGACGACACCCCCCTGGTGGCCCGGCTGTTCGCCGAGATCGTGCACGACGCGGGCTTCCCCGCGGGAACGTTCAATCTGGTGACCGGTCCGGGCTCGGTGGTGGGCTCGGCCATCGCCGAGCACCCCGGCGTGGACATGGTCTCCTTCACCGGCTCCACCGCCGTGGGCCGCCGGGTCGGGGCCGCGGCCGGATCCGGCATCAAGCGGGTCTCCCTGGAGCTGGGCGGCAAGTCCGCCAATGTCGTCCTGCCCGGCGCCGACCTGGCCACCGCCGTCGCCCGCGGGGTCAACAACGCCTTCCTCAACGGCGGCCAGACATGCAGCGCCTGGACCCGGATGCTGGTCGCCGAGGCCGACCAGGAGCAGGCCGTGGAGCTGGCCGCCCGGGCCGCGGAGAAGTATCTGCCCGGCGACCCGGCCGACCCGGCCACCAGGCTCGGCCCGATGGTCAGCGCCGCCCAGCGCGACGACGTCCGCCGCTACATCGAGACCGGGATCAAGGAGGGCGCCCGGCTGGTGGCGGGCGGCCCCGAGGCGCCGCGGGGCGTCGGCCGGGGCCACTATGTGCGGGCCACCGTCTTCGCCGATGTCCGGCCGGACATGGTCATCGCCCAGGAGGAGATCTTCGGCCCGGTGCTGTGCATCATGCCGTACCGCGACGAGGAGCACGCCCTCGCCCTCGCCAACAGCACCTCCTACGGCCTCTCCGGCGCGGTCTGGGCGGCCGACCGGGAGCGGGCGGTGGCCTTCGCCCGGAGGATGGAGACCGGCCAGGTCGACATCAACGGCGGCGCCTTCAACCCGGCCGCCCCCTTCGGCGGCTACAAGCAGTCCGGCGTCGGCCGGGAACTCGGCAGGTTCGGCCTGGAGGAGTTCACCCAGCCCAAGTCGCTCCAGTTCTGAGCCGGGCGGCCGCTTCCGCCACTGCCCGCCGCTCAGGCGCCGTCCTCGCAGATCCGGCCGAGGGAGCACTCCTCCGCGGCACCCGGGCGGAAGGCCACCGCCGGGTCCGGGGTCCAGTGGCCGCCCCGGAGCCGGACGGTGCGCAGCGCCACGGTGTGCGCGCCGCCCTCGCGGGCCACGAACACCTCGTTGTAGCCGTTCTGTTCCTCGGTCTCGCCGCTGCCCAGGGCGGGGGCGCCGGCGATCCGCAGGGTCCACGGCGGCCCGCCGCCGAGCAGCCGCTCGGCGGCGGTGAACCCCAGATGGGTGTGCCCGTGCAGCACCAGCGCGGCGCCGGCGGCGGCCAGCGCCTTCTTGGCCTGCCCCGCGTTGACCACCCCGGAGTACGGCGCGATCTCCACCGACGGCACCGGCGACAGCGGATGGTGCAGCGCGGCCAGGGTGAGATACCCGGCCTCGGGGCTCAGCCGGTCCAGCACCCTGCGGACGACGATCCCCGGATCGTGCCGCCCGTAGCCCATCACCTCGCCGCGCACCTCCTGCGCCCCGCCCTGCGCGGCCCGAGCCGCGGCCCGGTCCCGGTCGAGATCGCTGGCGACCTCGCCGCCGGACTCGGCGCTGCCCAGCAGCGCCACCCGCAGCCCGGCCTCCGGGAAGGTGATGTACAGCCGCCGTTGGCCGTGGTCGGCGAGATGCAGGTCGGGGTGCGGGTACGCGGCGAAGGTGCGGGCGAACCACTCGTGCCGTGCCGCCAGCCGCTCGTCCAGCGCCAGGTCCCAGGAGACGTCGTGGTTGCCGCCGGTGAGCAGGACGCGCGGATCGCCGTCCCGCAGGTCCGGGTGGCCGGCCAGCAGCCCGGTCAGCTCGCGCAGCCAGGCCAGCGCCTGCTCGCCGTACTCGTCATAGGGCCGGTCGACCACATCGCCGGTCAAGATCACCAGGTGCGGGGCCCGGCCCTGGTCGGCGAGGAGCCGCAGATGGCCGAGATAGCTGTCCAGCGGCGAACCGGCCCCGGCCAGTGCGGCCAGCAACTGCCCGGTGCCCGAGGTGTCCTTGGCGTCCACGGTGGCCCGGAGCTCGCCGCCGTGATGCAGATCGGTGATGTGGTGGATGCGCAGCACCTCCGGCAGATGCCGCTCCAGCGCCGGGTCGTCGGCCAGGCCGTGCAGGGCCGCCGGTACCGCCCCCGCCGCGGTCCTGCTCTCCGCCGCCGTCTCCGTCTCCGGCACCTCCAGCCCGGCGCGCCGCCAGCGTCCGCGGCGCAGCCCGGCCCGGTGCCCGGCGGTCAGTCCGTTGCCGAACCACTGGTCGATGTACTGGTGGCGCTGCTCCGCCTCGGCACAGGCGGCCCGCGCCAGGCCGCGCAGATCGGTGCGCAGATGCGCGTGGGTCTCGGCGGTCTGGAGCATCAGCTCCAGCAGGAACGGGGTGCGCAGCCAGCCGGGGGCCCGCTGCCTCAGCCCGGCCACCAGGGCGGGCGCCCAGCCGGGGGCCCGGGCGGCCAGCCTTGCGCACTCCTCGTCGTCCAGCTCCGGCGGCCACAGCAGGTCACGGGGCGCGTCCGCGGCCAGATGCGGCGTCAGCAGGGCGTGTTCGGCGGGGGTGGCGAAGAGCACCGGGACGGCGCCGGCCGCCCGGAGCGCCGCCAGGCCGCCGACCAGCACGGCCGGGGACACGGCACCGGCTCCCCGGGCCCCGGCGGGCCAGGCCAGTGCCGGCTCGTCGATCAGCACCAGGGTGTCCTCGGGGAGTTCCGGGGCGCCGGGGGCACCCAGCAGGCAGCCGAGGCCGGCCCGGGTCACCGACAGCGGGGACCGCAGATCGACCCGCACGGTCCCGGCACCGCCCCCGGGCGCGTTCCCGGCAGTGTTCCCGGCAGTGTTCCCGGCGGAGTTCCCGGCCGCGGTCCCCGCCCGGGTGTGCTCCACCGCCCGGGCCAGCCAGGTCTTGCCGGACCGGCGCGGCATGATCACCAGCCAGGCGTCGGCATTCGGCTGTTCCGCCTCGACCAGCGGCCGGGACCAGGCGGGCACCCGCCCGTCGGCGAAACGGATGTCCAGGTCGGGCCGGTAGGCGCGGCTCGGCCGGAAGACGGTCATGGGCGCAGCTCCCCGTCGCGCAGCGAAGTCCGGTTGCGGGCTATCCAGTGCAGGAACGGCCGGTCGTCCAGCCATTGGTCGCCGGGGCGCAGCAGGCCGGCCTCCCGCAGGTCGTTGCGCTGGGCCGGGGTGGCGTCGGCAGGCGCCCGGCCCGGCTCGCGCAGCAGGGCGGCCCGGCCGGCCGCACCGATCTCGGCCCAGCGGGCCTCGAAGTGCCCGGTCCAGCCGTCCAGCAGCGCGCGCACACAGATGTGCTCCAGCGCCGCCGGATCCTCCAGCGGCCGGTCGTCCCCGCCCTGCACCGCCCGCACCACGGCATCCCCCATCACCTGCACATAGAACGGCCAGGTGCCGACCAGGTCCAGGATGGCCGCGGCGACGCCGTCCGGCGCCAGATCCACCCCCAGGTTGGCGGCGGTGACGGTGAGGAAGTCCAGCGCGTCCCGGTGGTTCAGCGGCCCCAGCGGCCGGGTGGCGACATCGTTGCCGAAGCTGGAGCCCGGCCAGGTCAGCGCCCAGCGGCTGACGGTCTGCCAGTCCTTCTCGGTGCCGGTGTACAGCACCCAGGCGCCGTGCTGGCCCAGGTCCCGCAGCCAGGAGACGGCGGCCGGGTGGTAGTGCCGCAGCCGGCCCGCCTCGTCCAGCAGATAGGCGGGGCGGGCGCTGCCGGTGCGCCGCCCGGCCTTGTCCAGCAGCGCCTCGGCCGGGTACGCGGCGCCGCGGACCTCCCGGTCCAGCAGCCGGGCCAGTTCGTCGGGGGTGTCCACGCCGCCCTGCGGGTGCGGCACGGTGATCCGGTGGATCTCGGCCTCGCCGTCCTCCCGCAGCCGCTGCCACAGCTCGCCCAGCACCCAGGTCTTGCCCGCCCGGCGCGGCCCGAGCAGCGCGACCGGGGTGCCGGTGACGTGCCGGTCGCGCAGCCAGGCCAGCACGTCCTCCCGGCCCACCGGCCGCCCGGTGCCGCCGCCCACATGGAACCGAGACAGCTCCGGGGCGTCCACCGAGAACGGCCGCAGCGCGGCGGGCACCTCCCGGTCCCGCTCCCGGGCCGCCGCCGCCAGCCCGGCCAGCGCGTCGCCCTGCCCGGAGCTGGACGGCGCGCCGGACAGCACGGCGATCTGCACCGCCCGCCCGCTCTCCGGGAGAACGCCCCGGCCCGGCACCATGTCCAGGGGCAGCAGGCGGGGGCTGAGCTTCTCCCCGGCATAGCGCTTGCGGTTGTCCAGCCGCAGCAGCAGCGTCCGGGTGCCGGCGGTGCGCAGCGCCGGGTCGTCCAGCACCGTCGGGTCGCCGGTGAGGACCGGGCAGATACCGACCCGCGGGCCCTCCCGCAGCACCGTGCGCAGATCGTGCGCGACCGGGCCGCCCAGCGCGGCGATCTCGCCCCAGTCGTCGATCAGCAGCAGCACCTGCGGCATCCTGCGCCGCGGCGTGGCGTCCTGGTTGTACAGGACCACTTCGCCCCAGCGGCCCCGGGCCAGCCGCTCCTGGCGCTCCCGCACCGTGCCGACCAGGCGCCGCGCCAGCCGCGCCAGCGGTTCGCGCTGATGGGTGGTCACCACGGCGCCGCAGTGCGGGAGCGCGGCCAGCCCGCGCAGCCCGCCCCGGCTGCCGTCCACCCCGTACAGGTGCACCTCGGAGCTCCGGTACCGGCGGGCCACCGCCGCCGCCAGGGTGCGCAGCAGATGGGACCGGCCGCTGCCCAGGTCGCCGGCCACCACCAGGCCGGCGTCGGCGCCGAGCCGGAGCGTCAGGGGCCGCATCGCCTGTTCCTCGGGCGCGTCCTCCAGCCCGAACGGCACGGGAAGCACCCCGGAGACCTCCGGCGCCCCGCCGGTGTCCGGCAGCGACTCCAGGGTCACCAGATCCGGCAGCGGCGGCAGCCAGGGCGAGACGGGCCGGGGCCCGCCCGTCAGCCGCCATGCCCGGCCCAGCTCCCCCACCAGCCGGCGCAGCCGGATGTCGGCGGCGGCGTCCGGCACCGCGCCGCCCGCTGCGGCCGGTGCGCGCGGCGGGGCGGAGACGGAGGTGACCACCGCGCCGGGCCGCTCCCGGGGGAGGGGCCGGGCGACGGGGACGGCGAACCGCACCACCCGGGGCGGCTCCGCACCGGTCCGGACATAGGCCAGACCGGGCTGGGCGGCGGGGAGGGATGCCGCCTCGGCGAGACCGACGGCGGCCACCCCGTCCCCCGGCTCGGCGACGCGGAGCGCGATCCGCAGCCCGGCCAGGTCGCGCACCGCGTCCGGCAGGGCGGCCGGCCGCCGGGTGGCCAGCGCCAGATGCATGCCCAGGGCGGGTCCCCGCCGCATGATGCCGGCCAGGCCGGCGACGAAACCGGGGTGCTCGGCGGCCAGACCGGCGAATTCGTCCACCACCACGACCAGCCGGGGCAGCGGCGGGAGGGCGGGAGGGCGGGCCGCGATGTCCCAGACGCCCGCCTCGCCGAGCAGCCGCTCACGGCGGCGCAGTTCGGCGCCGAGGGCGCGCAGCCCGCGGTCGGCCAGATAGTCGTCCAGATCGGTGACCAGGCCCACGGAGTGCGGCAGCGCCGCCAGTTCGCGGAAGGCCGGGCCGCCCTTGTAGTCGATCAGCAGCACGTTCAGCCGCTCGGGACTGTACGCCCGGGCCAGCGCGGTGACCCAGGTGCGCAGCAGCGTGGTCTTGCCGGACCAGGGGGCGCCGGCCACCAGCGCGTGCCGGCCCTTGCCGAGCAGGTCCAGCTCGACCGGCCGGCCGGCCATGGTGGCCACCGGGGCGGGGGCCCAGCCCGGGGGGCGGCGCCACTCCCGGGCGATCCGGTGGCCGTCGAAGCCGTCCGCCCCGTAGAGGTCCAGCAGGTCGGCGCGGGTGCCGACGAGCGGGCCGGGCAGCGGCAGGCCGTGGTCGCGCAGCGGGGCCAGGGCACGCGCGGTCTCGTCCAGCCAGTCCTGGCCGGCGCCGTCCGGGCTTGCCGCCAGCCAGGGCGGAGCGGCGCGGGTGCCGGTCCGGAACGTCATGCCGGTCCCGTCCAGGGTGACCACGGTCCGGCACTCCTCCGGCAGGGGTCCCGCTCCGACCAGCACGAACCGGACGCCGGCCGGCGGGCCCTCGCGCAGCAGCCGGGGCAGCAGGCCCGCGGGCGCCTCCCCGCCCGGCTCGTGGCGCAGCACCACGACCAGCTCGGGCCCCGGTCCGGGGCGGTCCCCGCGGTCCTGCCGCAGCCGTTCGCCGATGAGCGTCTCCAGTTCGGCGAGCTGCTCGGCCGCGCCGTCCGCCCCGAAGGTGACCTGCGGCAGGCCCCGGTGCGCCGCCCGGGCGGCGGGCAGGAATCTGGCGAAGGACCAGCGGGGCTCGTCCCGCCACCCGCCCAGCAGCCGGATCACCGCCTCGGACGGTGGATGCAGCAGGGCGGTCTGGGCGACCAGCCAGGCGGCCAGGGCATCGGCCGCGGCCGGCGCCCCGGTGATGCCCAGCACCGCGCAGCGCCGCAGATCGACCAGCACCGGGAACCGGTCGGTGCCGGGGCCGTCGCCGGTTCCGGCGGCCACCCGCCCGGTGCCCAGCCGCAGCCACAGGAAGTCGGCGTCCTCCCGCCGCCGCTGCCACAGCCGCCGCCCCTTGCGCAGCGTCTGGGCGAGCAGCCGCTCCGGACCGGGATGGGTCTCCCGCAGGACCGTCCCCAGGTGGTCGAGCCCGTCGGGCGGCCCGGTCATGAAGTGGCCGACGTCCAGGCCCCGGTGCAGCGGGGAGAGCAGCGCCGGTCCCGTGCCGCCGCCCTCGGGCCCGGCCGGCTCCCGGGGATGCCGCGGCGGCCCGTTGAACACCTGCCTGCCGCCGCGTTCCTGGATCAGACAGCTCTCCCGGAAGGCCGCCGCCTCGGCCTCGCCGATCCGGCGGGGGCGGGCGCGCGGCGGGCCGCCGGGGGCGCCGCCCAGCCGGATGCGGCAGCCGTCGCGCAGGGGGGAGTCGGCCAGCGGCAGATCGCCCGGGAGCGGTGAGCCGTCCTCGCCGCGCAGCCCGGTGCCGGGCGGTATCGCCAGGTGCCGGGCGATCCGGTCGGCGACCAGCGTGAGCGGGGCGTCCTCGTCGGCCTCCAGCAGCAGGTCGTGCTCGGTGCCGTCCGGGAGGACGACGGTGAGCAGGCGGCCCATCAGCGTTCGCCGGCGGCGGTGGGCAGGGGCGCGCCGGCGGCGTTCTGGAGCTGCTGCGTGGAGGACTCGAACTCGGCGCGCCAGGTGGCCGTCTCGTGCTCGACCTGGTCCCGCACGGCGGTGACCAGGCCGGTGATCAGCTCCAGCCGGGCGGCCACCGTGGCCTCGGCGAGTTCGTCCCCGGCGGCGGCGGTGGCCAGGGCCTGCCGGGTCCAGGCCAGCCGGAACTCGCTCAGCGCGCGCTGCAGGGCCTGCGCCGCGGTGATGTCGCGCATCCAGCCGGTGGACAGCCCGAAGAAGTAGTCGTAGCCCTTGCCTCCGGCGGCCACCGCCAGCAGCACATAGCCCCAGCCCTGGACGCCTCCCCCGGCGGCGGCCGTGGCCAGCGGCAGCGCGGCTCCGGCGACGGCCAGCACCACGGTCAGGGCGCGGATCGCCTTGCACTGGAGGCGCTTGGCGCGCTTGTCGCGGAAGAACCACTCGATGGCGGTCTCGGTCTCCTGCTCGGCCCACTCCCGCAGGGTGAGCATCGCCTGCCGGCGGTCCTCCGGGGTGTCCAGCACCAGGGCGGGGAAGGGCCTCAGGCGCAGATCGCGTCTGTGCCCTCTCCGGCCGCCGGTCGTGGCCCCCCGGGCCGTCCGATCCGCCATCAGCAGCCTCCGACGCACGGCGATGTTGTTTCCCCCGAGGCTAGCGCGTCGGCCGATCTCCCGGACACCGCTGTGGACTTCGGCGTCCGCGCCCTCGGCGTGGCCCGTGACGGCGGAGCGGCCGGCCGCTCACCCCGTCCGTGTTGCGCGGTGCCCGCGTATCCCGCAGGGCGGGGACGGCACCGGCCCGCCGGTTCCGCCGGCGCCGCACGCGCGGCGGGCACCGCGGCTCAGGTGTAGTGGCCGGCGAACCAGTTGGCGGCGGCGCGGGTGTGCAGGGGGAAGGTGAGGGGGCCGCCGGGGGCCGGGAGGAGCTGCCAGCCCGCGGTCTCCCCGGTGGGCCGGGACGGCGGCAGGGCGGCGGCGTCCCGCTCCGGCAGCAGGCCGAAGACCAGCAGGTGGCCGTCGTCGGAGCTGAGCACGTCGGCCAGCCGGACCTCCTCCGCCCGGGCCGGGATGCCGGTCTCCTCGGCCAGTTCCCGGACCACCGCCCCGCGCCAGTCCTCGCCGTGATCGACGAAGCCGCCGGGCAGCGCCAGCCCGCCGCGCCGCACACCGGCGGTGCGGCGGATCACGATCAGGCCGGGCCCGGCGGAGTCCGCGGAGCGCACCGGCACCAGGGCGACGGCCACCGGCAGCGGATTGCGGTAGCTGGTCCGGCCGCAGTGGGCGCAGGTGCGGGGCCAGCCCGCCTCCGGCGGGAAGGCGCCGCCGCACCAGCCGCAGTGCGCATCGCGGGCGGACCCCCGGGCGGCCGGGGCGGCGGGGACGGCGGAGACGGCGGAGACGGCGGGAGTGGCGTCGGCAGCGGGCATTCCCGGAGAGTAACCCGGCCGGCCCGGAACGCGTGACCGAATTGAGGAGCATCGTTCGGGCGGGTGGCTCGTTGTCCACGGTGGCGGCCCGGCGGATTCGGGCGGAGGGTGTGTAGGAGAGCGAAAGACGCTCGGGAGAGGTGACGGCGTTGACGGTGACAGCGCGTGGGCTGCAGGGAGCACCCTGTTGGGTGAGCCTGACGGCGCACGACCTGAAGGACATCCAGGGTTTCTATGCGAACGTCCTGGGCTGGGAGTACGAGCCCGCCCTGGACGGGCTCGGCGGAGGCTATGCGGTGGCCCGGTCGGTGGACGGGGCCCAGGTGGCGGGCCTGGGCACCACCGGCGAGACCAAGGGGCTCCCGGCCGCCTGGACGGCCCACTTCGTGGCCGACAGCGTGGATGTGGTGGCCTCCCGCATCCGGGAGCGCGGCGCCACGGTGGCGGTGGGCCCGATCGACTTCGGCGACGGCCGGGCGGCCTGGGCGGCCGATCCCGGCGGGGCGTCGTTCGTGGTCTGGGAGGGGCCGGTGGATCCGGCCTGGTACGAGCGGCGCGGCCAGGGCACCTGCACCTGGCTGGAACTGCGCACCCGGGATCCGTTCGACTCGGCCCTGTTCTACGGCGGGGTCTTCGACTGGGAGGCCCAGGGGCCGGAGAATCTCGACGTGCGCTACCAGCACGACCGGGTGGTGCTGTGGATCGCCGGGCGGGCGGTGGCCGGGCTGTACGGCGGCGGAGTGCAGGCGGCGCCGGACCCGCATCTGCGCCCGCAGTGGCATGTGTACTTCTCGGTCGGCGATGTGGACGAGGCCGCCCTGCGGGCGGAGAAGGCGCACGGCACGGTGGTCACCGCGCCGCACGACACCCCGTTCGGCCGGGCGGCGGGAATCCGGGACCCGGAGGGCGGGCTGTTCCATGTGATCGCCGACCACCCGTAACAACCCGTGACAGCCCGTGACCGGGACGCCGGCGGCGCGCGGCAGCAGCCCGTCGCCGGCGTCCCGTTCGGCCCCCGCGCGCCCGAAGTCCGGCCCCGCCGGCGGGGTTTCCCGGCCACCCGCGCCGCCCGCTCCCCGTTCCCCGCCGCGGGCGCCGTCGGCCGGTCGGGGGAACAGTGCTGTCCCGGCGGCCTGTCTGCCGTCCGGTGGGCGCATGGGCTGGCACGGTGCGGGCACTCGGACGTGCCCGGACGGAAGTGAGCAGGCATGCAGATCGGTTACAAGCTGATGGCCGAGGGCTTCGGCCCCAAGGAGATCATCCGGCAGGCGGTCCGCGCCGAGCGGGCCGGCTTCGATTTTGTGGAGATGAGCGACCACTACCACCCCTGGCTGGATGTGCAGGGGCATTCGTCGTTCGTGTGGACGGTGCTGGGCGCGGTGGCGGCCCGTACCGAGCGGCTGGGGCTGGCGACCGGCGTGACCTGTCCGACGGTCCGTTACCACCCGGCGGTCATCGCACAGGCCGCGGCCACCCTGGCGCTGGTCTCGGACGGCCGGTTCACCCTGGGTGTGGGCTCCGGCGAGCGGCTCAACGAGCATGTGGTGGGCGAGCCCGCCTTCCCCGCCACGGCGAGCGAGCGCCATGAGCGGCTGCGCGAGGCGCTGGAGATCATCCAGCTGCTGTGGCAGGGCGGTTACCGCTCCTACCGGGGCCGGCATCTCCAGGTGCACGACGCCCGGGTCTTCGACCTGCCGGACGAGCCGCCGCCGATCGCGGTGGCGGCGGGCGGGCGGAAGGCGGCCAGGCTGGCCGCGGAGATCGGCGGCGGCCTGTTCGCCACCGAGCCGCGCGGCGAGCTGGTGGACGCCTACCGGGAGGCGGGCGGCAACGGCCCGCGCTACGCGGAGGTGGCCCTGGCCTGGGCGCCGGACGAGGCGGCGGCCGTCAAGGCGGCCTGGGAGACCTCCCGCTGGTCGGTGCTGGGCTGGAAGGTGATGAGCGAGCTGCCCAACCCGGTGAACTTCGAGGCGGCGGCGGCGACGGTGCGGGAGGACGATGTGCGCAAGGCGTTCGCCTGCGGGCCCGACCCGGAGCGGCATCTGGCCGCCGTGCTGCCCTATGCCGAGGCCGGCTTCGACCGGCTGGCGCTGATGAACGCCGGGCCGGACCCGGACGGCTTCTTCGAGTTCTTCGAGCGGGAGCTCAATCCGCGGCTGCGCTCCGTCGCCGCTCCGGGCTGACCGTCCCGCGGGCCCGGCCGGGCGGCAGCCTCCGTCCCCCGGCCGGGCACCGCCGGATCACCAGCGGTCGTGCACCTGGGCGCGGATCAGCCGGTCGTACAGCTCGCGCACCGCCTCCAGGGTGGCGGGCGGCAGCGGCGGCAGGGCGGCGGCAGCGGCGTTGGCCCGGGCCTGTTCGGGGGAACGGGCGCCCGGGATCACGGTGGTGACTCCCGGCTGCTGGATGATCCAGCGCAGCGCGGTCTGGGCGGAGGAGGCGCCCTCGGGGGCGAACCGGGCGAATTCCCGGGCCGCCGCCACACCGATGGCGAAGTCCACGCCGGAGAAGGTCTCGCCCTGGTCGAACGCCTCGCCGTGCCGGTTGTAGCTGCGGTGGTCGTCGGGGGCGAACCGGGTATCGGCGCTGTAGCGCCCGGAGAGCAGGCCGGAGGCGAGCGGGACCCGGGCGATGACCGCCACCCCGGCCTCGCGGGCGGCGGGCAGCACCCGCTCCAGCGGCTTCAGCCGGAAGGGGTTGAGGATGATCTGCACGCTGGCGGTCCCCGGGCGGGCGATGGCCGCCAGGGCCTCCTCGCAGGTCTCCACGCTGACCCCGTAGGCGGCGATGCGCTGCTCCTCGACCAGGGTGTCCAGGGCGTCGTAGACCTCGTCGGAGGAGAACACCGGGGTGGGCGGGCAGTGCAGCTGCACCAGGTCGAGGGTGTCCGTGCCGAGGTTGTCGCGGGAACGGTCGGTCCAGGCGCGGAAGTTGTCCAGGACGTAGTTCTCCGGGACCTGCTCGGCCCGCCGGCCCATCTTGGTGGCGACCATGATCCCGGCGTCCGGCCGGTTGCGCAGATAGGCGGCGATCAACTGCTCGCTGCGGCCGTCGCCGTAGACATCGGCGGTGTCGAAGAAGGTCACGCCGCTCTCGGCCGCGGCGTCGAGCACCGCCATGGCATCCCGCTCGGACACCTGGCCCCAGTCGGCGCCGAGCTGCCAGGTGCCGAGTCCGACGACGGACGCCTTCCGTCCCGCCCTGCTGATTGCTCGCTGTTCCATGGGGGGCATTCTCGCAGGCCGCCGGGGACCCGGCCGGTCGGGGCCGGGGCGGGGCGCCGGGGCTTGGGACGCTCGGTGACGGAAGGCCGGGAGCTGTGCGCCGCGCCTTCCGGGCCGGGTACCCGGTCCCGTCGGACAGGTGCCCGCAACGGACACACCGGGCAAGGAGGTATCAGGGGTACCAGGAGATACCCGGAAATACCCGGAGATACCAGGAGGTACCGGGAGGTACCAGGAGGGAGGTACTGCCGTGGCACAGATGTCCCGGACGCATCCGGGGGGCGCGGCCCGACCGGGCCGGTGGACCGGGCGGGCCGCGCCGGCGGCGGCCGGGCTGGTGATCGTCGCGCACGGGCTGATGCATCTGGCGGGCACCCTGCTGTTCTGGGAACTGGCGGAGCCGGGCGGGCTGGGTTCCGCCGACGCCGTGCCGGCGGCCGGTTCGGTGGCCGGTTTCGCGGTGGGCGGGCTCTGGCTGTGGGCCGGCGGGACGTTCGTCGCCGCCGGGCTGATGCCGGCCCTGGGCAACCGGCGGTGGGCGCCGCCGGCCGCGCTGGCGGCTGCGGTCTCGCTTCCGCTGCTGCTGCTGATGTTCCCGGTGACGGCGCCGGGGATCGCCGTGGACGCCGGGCTGCTGCTGCTCGCCCTGCCGTCGGCGGTCGCCGGCCGGGACGACGCGCGGCCGTCCCCCGCCGGAGGCGGCGACGGCGGGGGGTGACTCAGCCGGCGCGGGCGACGGCGTAGTCGGCCAGCGCGGCCAGTTCGCGGCGGATCCGGGGCCGCAGCGGCAGGCCGTCCAGCGCCCGGCCGGCGCGGGCCAGCGCGGCCCGCGCCTCGGCGGTGGCGCGGGCCCGTCCGCCGGCTTCCTCGATCAGCCGCAGGGCCCGGGGCACCGCCTCGGGCTCCGGGGTCCCGGCGTCGTCCAGCAGGGCGGCCAGCCGGACCGCGGCCGGGCTGGCGGCGGCCAGGGCCAGCAGCACCGGCAGGCTCTTGCCGCCGCGGGACAGACCGCCGCCGGCCGGGCCGCCGGTGCGCGCCGGGTCGCCCCACAGGCCCAGCAGATCGTCCGAGATCCGCAGCGCCAGGCCGAACTGGCGGCCGGCGGTGGCCAGCCTGGCCACGCAGCGCTCGTCCCCGCCGGCCAGCAGGGCGCCCAGGGCGGCGGCGCAGCCGGACAGCGCCCCGGTGCTGTCGCGGGCCGCGGCGCGGTACTCCTCGGGGGTGACCGCGCCGGCACCCCGCCAGGGCCGGGCCGCGAAGGCCAGGTCGCGGGCCTGGCCGCGCAGCAGCGCGGACAGCGCCTGGCACAGCAGGCCCATGGCATCCTCCCGGCGGTCCCGGCGGGCGTGCCGGACCAGCACGTTGAGGGCGAGGGCGAGCAGGGCGTCGCCGGTGGGCACGGCCGGACCGGTGCCGGGGCCACCGGGGGCCAGGGTGAAGGCGTGGACGAGTTCCACGGCGACGGCGCCCGGCACGGCCTGCCCGGCGGAGCCGCCGACGGCCTCGGCGGCCAGCACGGCCAGCGCCGGGCAGAAGTCCCTGCCGGTGCCGGGCGGGCCCCCGGGGGCGGGCCGGCCGAGGGCATGGCCGGCCGTTTCCCGGGAGGGGCCGGGCAACTGCGCCACGGCGGATTCCAGCTCCGGCCGGATCAGCTCGCGGCAGCGCCGCAGCAATTCCTCGGTCCGGCGGGCGGTGACGGGTCGGGCGGGGGTACGGGCGGGCACGGCCATTGGTGTTTCCCCGATCTGCTTTCCGGAGCCGCTCGGGCCCCGGGCTCCCGGTAATGCGGGCGGGTAGGTGCGGGGGCGTGGCTCCATGGAAAGGCGACACGCTTTTCGCTTTCAAGACGGCGAGTGCCGGTTCACCCGAAGGGCCTAAGGAACGGGCGGCGCCCACGGCGATCTGTTGAACGAAAACGACCATTTCACTCACCACGGATTACCGCTGAGTGAGCGGAGGCTGCTCCGTTCGAGTGAAGCATAAAGTACCGGTAAATTGATCGCCGAATTCGCGGAAGACTTCCCCGCACAGTGTTCCGCCGCGGCGCGGCTGCGGCTTCGCATGCCGTTTCCGCCACTGCCGCCGTTTCACCCTTCCGCTGTTCCGTCCTGCTGTCTTTCCGTCCCTCTGTCCCTCTGTCCCTCTGTCCTTCTGTCCTTCTGTCCTTCCGTCGTTTTCCCGTTGGAGCGCCGCCATGGTGATGACCGCCACCGGAATCGAACTGCCGCCGATCTGGTGTCCGCTGGCCGGCGCGCGGCATCCGCGCGTGGAGGAGATCGAGCGCCGGGCCGCCGCCTGGCTCGACCGGCAGCGGGTGTACCGGGACGAGAGCGAGCGCCGCATGGTGCTGGGCACCCGCGGCGCGGACTTCTGCGCCCGCTTCACCCCCTACGCGGACGAGGAGGGGGTGCTGCTGGCCGCCCTGTGGGTCTACTGGGCCTGCTGTTTCGACGACGCGTGCTGCGGCCACGGCCCGCTCAGCGCGGCCCCGGAACGGTTCGCCCGGCTGGCCGGGCAGGTGCAGCGGGCGCTGGAGGCGCCCACCGCGGACAGTTCGGCGGAACGATTCCTCCCGCCGCTCCAGGATTTCGCCCGGCGGATGCGGAGAATGCGCTCACCGGTCCAGGCGGCCCGTTTTGCGCATGCGCACCGGGCCTGGCTGTCCGGGGTGGTCTGGCAGATCGGCAACCGCGCCGAAAGCCATATGCCGGACCTGGACGAGTATCTGGCGATGCGCAGGCTCGCCGCCCGGGGCGAACCCGTCTTCGCACTGCTGGAGATCGCCACCGGAACCGAGACCCCGGACCGGGAATTCCACCGGCCGGCGGTCCGGGCACTGACCGAAATGGCCATGACCGTGGCAACGCTGGACAACGACCGGCATTCCCTGCACAGGGAACCGGCCGCCGGCCATAGCGGCCAGAACATCTACACCGTGCTGATGCGCGACCGGAATCTGGCACCGGCCGACGCGGTACAGGAGGCGACCAGAGTGCGCGACCGCATTCTGGCCCGGTTTCTGCGGCTGCTGCCGACGGTACTGGCCGGTGCCGGCCCGGAGCTGCGGATCTATCTGGCGGGCCTGTGCCACGGGGTGCGCGGCAATGCCGAATGGGGGCTGCGGGTACCGCGCCGCCCGGCGGAGACTCCGCCGCCGCCGGGCGCGGCGGAGGAGCCGCTGGAGTGGGCGCCCTCGCCCGCGGACGACGACCGGACGCCGCTGCCCGCGCCGTCCGTCGCCTGGTGGTGGGACCGCGCCCTGGAGTGAGCCGGGCCGGCCGGCGGGGGCGTCAGCGCAGGGCCCCGGCGGCGACCCGGAGGTCGGCCACCAGCCCGGCGTAGACGCGCTCCCGCTCGTCCTCGGCGCGCAGCACGGCCGAGGGATGGATGGTGGCCACCAGCACCGGCCCGGGCCCGCCGGGCGCGGCCCCGCCCGGCGGGCCGGCCATCGGCACACCGCGCTCCCGGGTGACCCGGAATCCGGAGCCGAGCAGCGCCTTGCCTGCGGTGGCGCCCAGCGTGACCACCACTTCCGGGTCGAGCAGGGTCAGTTCGGCGTCCAGCCAGGGCTTGCAGGCGGCGGTCTCGCGCAGGCTGGGCGGCTTGTGGATGCGCCGCTTGCCGCGGCCGGTCAGCGCGAACTTGAAGTGCTTGACCGCGTTGGTGACATACGTCTCGGTGGGGTCGATGCCGGCCTCGTCCACGGCCCGCATCAGCACCCGTCCGGCCGGTCCGACAAAGGGCAGGCCGCGCCGGTCCTCCTGGTCGCCCGGCTGCTCGCCGATCAGCACCACCCGGGCGGAGGCGTCGCCGGAGCCGAACACGGTCCGGGTGGCCGGGCCGTACAGCGGGCACCCACGGCAGCCCGCCGCGGCCTCGCGCAGTTCCTCAAGACCGGCCCGCTGCGGTACATACGGCCCGGCGTCGTACGCCTCGGGTCCCGTCACCGCCTCCGCCATGCCCGCTCGCCTCCTCCGCCGCATCTCCGCCGCACCGTCCGCCCGCCGGGCACGGGTACCCCGCGGCCGGGCGCTCAGCCCACCCTCCGCGGCGGCCGGGCTTCCCCGGGTGCGGGGCCGGTGCGGTCGGTGCGCTCAGGAGGCGGGCAGCGGGCCGACCCGGACCGGAAAGGCGTTGAGCACGGCGGTGCCGGCCAGCGGATCGCGCAGCGTGCCGTCGAGGAGCTGGTTCACATTGACCCCGGGCTCGGCCGCGGCGACGGTCAGCCGGGTGCCGGGCCGATCGTGTCCCCAGCCGTGCGGCAGGCTGACCACGCCCGGGCGCACCGCGTCGGTGATCTCCACCGGCACCCGGAGCTGCCCGCCGGCCCCCTCGACCCGGGCGGCCGCGCCGTCGGCCAGGCCCAGCCGGGCGGCGTCCCGGGGGTGGATCTGGAGGGTGCAGCGGTTGGTCCCGCCGCGCAGCGCCGGCACATTGTGCAGCCAGCTGTTGTTCGACCGCAGATGGCGGCGGCCGACCAGGACCAGCCCGTCCGGGCGGCGGTCCCGGCTGCGCCGCAGCCGCTCCAGATCCCGCATCACCGGCTCCGGGCAGAGCTCGATCCGGCCGCTGCGGGTGCGCAGCACCTCCGGCAGCCGCGGGGTGAGCGGGCCCAGGTCGATGCCGTGCGGGTGGTCCAGCACGCGCCGCAGGGAGAGCCCGTCCGGGCGGGCGCCGAAGCCGTCGCCGTACGGGCCGAGCCGCAGCATCGCGTCCAGCCGCCGCTCCGCGCCGTCCTGTCCGGTGAGGCGGGCGGCGAGGTCCGCCGGGTTGCGTCCGTGCACCGGGGAGTGCGGGTCGGCCGCGGCCTTGCGCAGCAGCCCATCGGTCACGGTGGCGTCCACCGTCTCCGGGCCGGCGTCCGGGGTGCCGCCGGCGCACAGCACCAGCCTGGCCAGGATCTCGCTCTCCGCGGGCCGGCCGGGCTCCGGCGGGACGGCCGGCCGGGTGTAGCGGACCTGATTGCGCACGGCCAGCGCGTTCAGGGCGAAATCGAAGTGCGGGCTGCGCGAGGGCGGCGGCGGGGGCAGCACCACATGGGCGTGGCGGCTGGTCTCGTTGAGGTAGGGATCGACGCTGACCATGAACTCCAGGCCGGCCAGGGCGCGGTCCAGCCGGTCGCCGTCGGGCGCGGAGAGCACCGGGTTGGCGCCGATGACGATGAGGGCCCGGATGCGGTCCTCGCCGGGGGTGTCGATCTCCTCGGCCAGCGCGGCCAGCGGGAACTCGCCCTTGACCTCGGGGTGCCCGCCGGCCCGGCTGCGCCACCGGCCCAGCGCGAAGCCCTTGCCCGGCCCGGCGGGCCGGGGCGCGGGGGCGGTGGCGGAGAGCGGGAACATGGCGCCGCCCGGCCGGTCGAGATTGCCGGTGAGCACATTGGCCACGTCCACCAGCCAGTTGGTCAGGGTGCCGAACTCCACGGTGGAGGCGCCGACCCGGCCGTACACGGCGGCGGCCGGCGCGGCGGCCAGTTCGCGGGCCATCGCCCGGATCTCCTCCGGCGTCACCTCGCAGGCGGGCGCCACCGCTTCGGGGGTGTACCCGGCCAGCGCCGTGCGCAGGGTGTCCAGCCCGGTGAGGTGGGCGGCCGACGGGCCGGGACGCACCAGGTCCTCGGCGAACAGCACCTGGACCAGCGCGGCCAGCAGCAGGGCGTCGGTGCCGGGCCGGATCGCCACATGGCGGTCGGCGAGCCGGGCGGTGCGGGTGCGGCGCGGGTCCACCACGGTGAGCCGGCCGCCGCGCCGGCGCAGCGCGCGCAGCCGGCCGGGGAAGTCCGGGGCGGTGCACAGACTGCCGTTGGAGGCCAGCGGGTTGGCGCCGATCAGCAGCAGATGGTCGGTGCGGTCCAGATCGGGCACCGGAATGGCCAGCGGGTCGCCGAAGAGCAGGCCGCAGGAGACGTGTTTGGGCATCTGGTCGACGGTGGAGGCGGTGAAGAGGTTCCGGGTGCCCAGGGTGCGCAGCAGGACGGGCGGGTAGAGCGCGCCGGCCACGGTGTGCACGTTCGGGTTGCCGAGCACCACGCCGACCGCGTCCGGGCCGTGCCGCTCGATCAGCGGGCGCAGCGCGGCCGAGACGGCGCCGAACGCCTCGTCCCAGCCCGCCGGGGCGGCGGGCCGGCCGGGCGGGGTGCCGGGGCGGCGCAGCAGCGGGCCGGGCAGCCGGTCGGGGTCGCTGTCCACCTGGCCGAAGGAGACCCCCTTGGGGCAGATGTAGCCCCGGCTGAAGACGTCGTCCCGGTCGCCCCGGGCGGCGGTCACCTCTCCCCGGTCGCCGATCGTCAGGGTCAGCCCGCAGGTGGCTTCGCACAGCGGACAGATACGCGGGGCGGTGCGGCTCATCGGTCCTCCCGGGGACGCGGCGGCGCGGGTGCTGGTCGCCGCTCACCATACCGACCGGTTGGCATGAACAACACCTGGCGGACCCCGGCAACCGCAATCCGCCGGCTCCCCCGCATCCCCCGGCCTGCCCCGGACACCGCTCCGGGTACGGCCTATGCTCGCTCCGACGGCCGGCGGAGGGCTGGGGGCACGGGTGGGCAAGCAGGCGGGGCCGCGGAAGCCGCCGCTGCGCAGGCGGACGTGGGTGTGGTGGCCGCTGGCGGCGCTGTCCGTGCTCCCGCCGGCGGCGCTCGGATTCGTGGTGCTGCTGGGCATCGCCACCGTCGTCGGGCCGGGCATGGACGACGATCCGGGTGAGCCGGTGCCGTGCACGGAGGCGATGGCCTTCGCGGATCTGCCGGGTCTGCCCGAGGGCGCGCGGGATGCCGAGTGCGAGGCGTACATCTGGCTGGACACCAGCTACTACGCCCGTTTCCTGATCGGCCGTGACGCCTTCGACGCGTGGCTGGCGTCGGTGTATCCCGGTGTCGGACTCGGCCCGGACGCGTGCTTCGGGGAGAGCGACGGGAGGTGTGCGGGTTTCGGCCTGGACCCGGTGGCCGAGGGCGGGGCCGCCCGGATCGGGCTGGATGTGCGGGACCGGCCGGGGAACACCCTGTGGGTCATTTTCGGGGCGCATTCCAGGCCCTGACGGCCGCCCGGGCATTGAGGGTGTGCCCGGGCGGCCGGTGGACGGTCGGTGGGGTCAGGCGATGAAGGTGCGGACGGCGGCCTTCAGCTCGGCCAGGCCCTTCTTGGCGTCGGCGAAGAACATGCCGGTCTTGGGGTCGGTGTAGAGCGGGTTGTCCATGCCGGCGTAGCCGTGGCCCATGGAGCGCTTGATCACCACGATGCTCCGGGCCCGGTCCACGTCCAGGATCGGCATGCCGGAGATGGCGTTGCCCGGGCGGCGCGCGGCCGGGTTGGTGACGTCGTTGGCGCCGATGACCAGGGCGACGTCGGCCTGCGGGAATTCGGGGTTGGCGTCCTCCATCTCCTTGAGCTGGGTGTAGGGGACGTTGACCTCGGCCAGCAGGACGTTCATATGGCCGGGCATCCGGCCGGCCACCGGGTGGATGGCGTAGGAGACCTCCACCCCGTGCGCCTCCAGCACGTCGGCCAGTTCGCCCAGTTCGTGCTGGGCCTGGGCGGCGGCCAGTCCGTAGCCGGGCACCACCACGACCCGGCCGGCGTAGGCGAGCTGGATGGCCACGTCGTCGGCCGAGAGCGCGCGCACCTGGGAGGCGCCCCCGCCGTCGTCGGCCGGGCCGCCGTCGCCGGTGCCGAAGCCGCCGACGATGATGGCCGCGATGGAGCGGTTCATGGCGTCGGCCATCAGCTTGGTCAGAATGCCGCCGGAGGCGCCGACCAGGGCCCCGGCGATGATCAGCGTGGGCTCGTTCAGCACAAAGCCGGCCATCGCCACCGCGGTGCCGGTGAAGGCGTTGAGCAGCGAGATCACCACGGGCATGTCGGCGCCGCCGATGGGCAGCACCATGGTCACGCCGAAGGCCAGCGCCGCGGCGGTGAGCAGCAGCAGCGCCGCGGTGCTGCCGGGGTCGAGGACCAGCCAGACCGAGCAGACCGCGCACAGCACCGGCAGCGCGGCATTGACCGCCCGGGCGCCGGGAAAGACGATCGGCCGGCCGGGCACGATGCCCTGGAGCTTGCCCGCCGCGATCAGCGAGCCGGAGAAGGTGACCGCGCCGATCACCACGTCCAGCGCGCCCGGCACGGTGGAGCGCGCGCCCAGCAGGCCGGGATCGTGGGCCTGGAGCACCTCGCCGAGCACGATCAGCGCCGCCGCCCCGCCGCCGACCGCGTTGAACACGCTGACGAGCTGGGGCATGGCGGTCATGGCCACGGACCGGGCGTAGTAGAGGCCGGCGGCCGAGCCGACCAGGCCGCCCGAGATCAGCACCAGCCAGCCGGTGGCGGTGATGGCACTCTCGTCGGCGAGCAGCACCACGGTGGCACCGATGGCCACGGCCATGGCCGCCGCGGACAGGGTGTTGCCGCGGCGGGCGGTGCGCGGCGAGTTCATCAGATGGAGGCCGAGGACGAAGCAGGCCGCGGCGGCCAGGAAGAGGTAGCGGATGACGGTTTCCAGGGTGTCCATGGCCTCACGCCTCCGTCTTCCGCCCGGCCGGCTGCCCGGCGGCCGGTCCGGCCGCCCCGCCCGGGCGGGAGCGGAACATGTGCAGCATGCGGTCGGTCACCACATAGCCGCCGACCACGTTCATGGCGCCGAAGGCCACGGCCACGAAGGCGAGGATGTAGCCGATGGCGTTGTGCGCCTCGGCCGCGATGATCATGGCGCCGATGGCCACGATGCCGTGAATGGAGTTGGCCCCGGACATCAACGGGGTGTGCAGGGTGGCGGGCACCTTGCTGATCACCTCGAAGCCGACCAGTACGGCCAGTACGAACACCGTGATCGCGGTGAGCAGGTCGAGGTTCATGCGGCCCCTCCGGGGGTGGTCGTCCCGCCGGTCGCGGGTTCGGTGCCGGCGGTGGCGGCCGGCGGGTCGAGCAGGGCGGCGACCTTCTCGCCGACCACCGCGCCGTCATGGGTGACCACGACCCCGGCCTGGATCTCGTCCTCCCGGTCGATGACCACCGCGCCGTCCCTGACCAGCAGCCCCAGCAGGGCGGTGACATTGCGGGCGTAGGCGGTGGAGGAGGCGGTGGCCATGGCGGACGGCAGGTTGCCGGCGCCGATCAGGGTGACCCCGCCGTCCAGCACGGTGGTCTTGTCCGGCCTGGAGTGCTCCACATTGCCGCCGAGTTCGCTGGCGGCCATGTCGACCACCACCGAGCCGGGCCTCATCCGCTCCAGCGCGGCCCCGGTGACCAGCAGCGGCGGCCGGCGTCCCGGCACCTGGGCGGTGGTGATGACAATGTCGGACCTGGCGATATGGGCGTCCAGCGCCTCCTGCTGGGCCTGCTGCTCCCCGGGGGTCAGTTCGCGGGCGTAGCCGCCGGTCCCGGCGCCGGACCCGACACCGGGGAGTTCGAGGAACTTGGCGCCCAGGGACTCCACCTCGCCCTTGGCGGCGGGCCGCACGTCATAGCCGGTGACCACCGCGCCCAGGCGGCGGGCGGTGGCGATGGCCTGGAGACCGGCCACCCCGGCGCCCAGAATCAGCACGGCCGCGGGCTTGGAGGTGCCGGCGGCCGTGGTGAGCATCGGGAAGTAGCGGTCATAGGCGTCCGCGGCCAGGATCACCGCCTTGTAGCCCGCGATGTTGGCCTGCGAGGTGAGCGCGTCCATGGACTGGGCGCGGCTGAGGGTGCGGGGCAGCAGGTCCAGGCTGACCGCGGTCACCCCGCGCTCCGCCCAGTCGCGCATCAGGGCCGGTCTGCGCAGCGGTTCCAGCAGTCCGGCCAGGAGCTGCCCGGCCCGCGGGCCGGGCGGGTCGCCGGTGCCGTCCGCCGGTTCCGGGGGCCGGACGCAGAGCACCACATCGGCCCGCGCCCAGACCTCCTCACCGGGGACGACCTCGGCCCCGGCGGCCGTGTAGTCGGCGTCGGCGAACCAGGCGCCGGCGCCCGCCCCGGTCTCGACCAGGATCTGCGCCTCCAGCGGCGCCAGCCGGGACAGGACGTCCGGGACCATGGCCACCCGGCGCTCACCGGGAGCCCGCTCCCGTACCACCCCTACCGTGATCTTTCCCATGCGACCTCTCGCTCTCGCGGATGTTCGGCAATTCGGCTTTCGGCGATTCAGCAGTCCAGAGATTCAGCAATGCGGCGATTCGGCGAGCCGGGCATCCGGTGGTCCGGACATCCGGCAGCAGCCGGCCCGGCACCGCGGTGACGGGGCCTCGCGCACTCATCCTGCTCCGGTCGGCCCCCGGTCCGCCGGGGCCGGACGGTCCCGGGAACGAGGGTGGCCGCCGGCCCGCCGGTGCGGGGAGGCCGGGAGTGCGCGGTCGGGCGCTCGGCTGCTGCTCCCCTCTTACCCAGGGGAAGCTCGGCATGCGCATGCGAAAACGCCGCCCGGGCGGGCCCGGGCGGCGGGACGGGTGGGACGGGCGGGGCGGTCAGGGGGCCGCGGGGAGGCAGCACGGCCGGTGCCGGCCGCCCGAGCCGGCACCAACCGTGCTGGTCAGGGCTGGAACGCCCGCAGGTGCCCGCACATGCCCAGCCGTTCGGCGGCGGGCACGGTGGTCACCGCGGCGTCCCTGAGGTGACGGGTATCACCCTCGCGGAGCGCGGCCAACTGCGCGCCGGTGGCCTCGGCCGCGGCCACGGCACCGGCCCGCCAGCGCTCTTCGAAGGTGTCCAGCCGGGGCGAGACGATGCGGGCGGCAGCCGCGTGGAAGCCGGCCAGGGCCTCCTCTCCCGCCGCCCGCAGTTCGAGGAAGCCCTCGATGGCCAGGTCCCGGCGCCGCCGGGCGTCGGGGGCGCCGGAGACGGCGGCGGCCTCGGCGTAGGCGGCGGGATCGGCCAGCACCCCGGCGGGGAAGGTGAAGACCGCGTCGCCCGCCTCCGGCAGTCCGCTGTTCTGCATCACCACCGTGATGCGCAGGCCGCCGTCGCCGTTGACCAGGCGGTGGATGGTGCCGGGGGTGAAGGTGACGACCGAGCCGGGCCGCAGCGGGGTCTCCCGGTAGCCGCTCCAGGTGAGGGTCTGCACGCTGCCCTCGCCCCCGGTGACCACATAGGTCTCGGCGCACACCAGATGCATGTGCGGGCTGCCGCCGCACACCCCGTCGGCGGTGGGCCAGTCGTAGACCCGCAGGTCGGAGAGGCCGACCGCGCCGGGGAAGGCGGTGTACGGCTGTCCGTTGCCGTGGTGGCCGGTGGTCATGTCTGTCGCTCCCATGGGTGATCCGCGAGGTGGGCCTCCAGGCGGTCGCGCCCCCAGGCGCCTTCCGCGATGACGACCCGGTAGGCGAGATCCAGTGTCTCTCCCGGGCCGAGCCGGGTCTCCTCGAAGAATGCCAGGGAGGGGTTGACCGCGGCGAAGGGCTCGGCGCGGACGAACCAGACGGTGCCGGGCGCGGACTCGAACAGCAGCGTGGAGGAGCGGTCCACCTCGTCGTGCGGCCCGGTGAAGGCCAGCCAGGAAGCGGTGCGGCCCATCATCTCCGGACCGCCCTGACCGTCGGAGGCGAGCACGGTGCCGCCGGTGAAGGAGCGCGGGCCGCGCCAGAAGAATCCGGCGTAGCCGGCCATCTCCCGGCCGTTGGTGGTGGGGCTGCCGAAGACCAGTTCCTCGCCGCGGACATTGTGCAGCGAGGTGGCGAAGCCCAGCTCCCACCAGCCCTCGCCGGGGCGGACGGTCAGGGTGCGGGTCTCGTCGATCCAGTGCTCGCCGCCCTGGGTCCACCAGGTGAGCCGTTCCACGCCCGGCTCCACCCACTCCTCGTGGCGCATGGACCCGTTGTTGGGCAGGTCGACATAGCCCTGCTCGGGGCTGACATAGGTGCCGCCGCCCCAGAAGTTCTCGCCGGAGACCCAGGAGGCGGTCATCTGGATGCCCTTGTGCCAGCGGTGGTCGTGCGGGCGGAAACAGGTGACGACATCCCCGGCGGTGGTGCGCAGCGGGTGGAAGTAGGGCTTGGGAGCCTCGAAGCCCGCCGTGTCGGGGCGGTACACATAGCGCAGCACTTCGACACCCCGGATCTCCACGATCAGCTCCGTTCCAGTGTCCTTCAGCGGGACGTTCACAGGGACAGCCCTCCGTTCATACGGGCGTAGAAGGGGTGGTCGGGAGTCAGATCGGCGCGGCGGACGGGCCGGCCGGTCAGGGCGGAGGCGTAGAGGCCGGTGACCAGTTCCAGGGTGCGGCGGGCCTCGGTGCCGCTGACCGGGGGCCGTTCGCCGCGCTGGTGGGCGTCGAGCAGGGCGGTGAGCTGGGCGGCGTGCGAGCTGGGCAGGTCCTCGCCCGGCTGCCAGTGCGGGGAGTCGCAGGACCAGTCGGCGTTGGAGTAGCCGTACAGATGGCGCAGTTCCACGGTGGCGTCGGAGTAGTCGAACCGCAGATAGCTTTCCTCGCGGGGGGAGAGCAGGCTGTTGACCACGCTGCCCATGGCGCCGCCGGTGAACCGGACCAGCGCCATGGAGACGTCCTCGGTCTCCACGTCGCGGTCCAGGCGGCCGGCCATGGCGCGGACCTCCTCCCAGTCGCCGAGCACCGAGAGCATCAGGTCCATCTGGTGGATGCCGTGGCCCATGGCGGGGCCGCCGCCCTCGGTGTCCCACCGGCCGCGCCAGGGCACGTCGAAGTACTCCGGGGGCCGGTACCAGGTGGTGTTGCACAGCGCCACCAGGGGGCGGCCCAGGGTCTGCTTGCCGGTGAGTTCCCGCAGGTGGCGGGCGCCGGAGCCGAAGCGGTGCTGGAAGACGACGGAGGCGTAGGGGCCTTCGCCGTCCGGGCCCTCGGCGGCGGCGATGGCGTCGTATTCGGCCAGGGAGAGGCACAGCGGCTTCTCGCACCACACCCAGGCGCCGGCCCGCAGGCAGGTGACGACCTGCTCGGCGTGCAGGAAGGGCGGGGTGCAGATGTGGACCAGGTCGGGGCGGACGGCGTCCAGCATCTCGGCGAGGTCGGTGTGGGCGGCGGGGATGGAGTGCTCGGCGCAGAACGCGGCGAGCCGGTCGGCGTCCACGTCGACGGCGGCGACCACCTCGGCGCGGCCGGCCTCGGCGGCGAGCGCGGGCAGATGGCAGATGCCGGCGATGCCCCCGGTGCCGACGACGGCGACTCGGATCATGCGGTGCTCCGTGGTGTTCGGCGGCCCGGTCGGGGCCGCGGCGGGCTGGTGGCTGGTGGCGGGGGGTGGGTGT
>NZ_FOLM01000025.1 GCF_900112355.1 Streptomyces aidingensis | reverse complement strand
GGGGGGGTGGGTCAGGTGGTGGTGCAGGTGGTGCCGTTGAGGGTGAAGGTGGTGGGGGCGGGGTTGGTGGTGCCTCTGGTGCCGATGAAGCCGAGGGTGACCGAGCCGCCGGCGGGGATGGTGCGGGTCCAGTCCGCGGGGGTGACGCTGACGGTGTTCCCGTTCTGGGCGGGGGTGCCGCCCCACATGTTGGTGACCCTCTGCCCGGCGGGGAAGGCGAAGTCCAGGGTCCAGCCGGTCAGGGCGGTGGCGGCGGTGTTGCGGATGACGATCTCGCCCTGGAAGCCGCTGCCCCAGTCGCCCGCCACCCGGTAGTCCACACCGCAGGTGCCGGCGGGGGCGTCGTCGGTGGTGACGGTGACGGCGGCGGAGCGGGCCGAGCGGTTCCCGGCCGCGTCCCGGGCGTAGACGGCGAAGGTGTGGGCGGTGCCCGCGCTCAGGCCGGTCACGGTCGCCCGGTTCACCGCGGAGGAGGCCACCGCGCTCTCACCGCCGCCGTCCACGCGGACCACCTCATAGCCGCTGACCCCCACATTGTCGGTGGCGGCCGTCCACTGAAGCGTCACCGAGGAAGCCGTCACCCCCGAGACCACCGGCACCCCCGGCACCGACGGCGCCTCGGTGTCACCGCCGGTGCCGGGCCCCACGTCGAGGACGAAGGTGGTGATGCTCCGTGCGGGGAGTTCGCCGGTGAAGGAGCCGCCGGAGACGCCGATCCCGCCCCGGGGCGCGAGAGTGCGGCCGGCGTCCGTCAGCCAGGACGAGGCCCCGGAGATGGTGGTGTCCGCCAGGGTGAACTGCTGGCTCACCGGCGAGGTGCCCTTGTTGACGGCGACGATCACGACCTTGGAGTCACCGCCCTTGTAGGCCGAGACGTAGACGTCGGCCTGCGGACTGGAGGCCGCGTTGAGCCGCACATAGCCGGGGCGGACGAATTTCGAGAAATGCGCGATGCTCGCGCCGCGCTTGCTGATCTGCCCGTCCTCCCGCATGGGGCCGTAGCTGCGCCGGATGTACCACCAGACGTACGCCTGGAAACCGGCGTCCACCATGGCGTGGTGGACGTGCTGTCCGACATCGAGCGCCTGCGGCCACAGGTCCGCCGAATCGCTGCTGTTGGGGTAGTAGACCTCGGTCATCCACAGTTCCTTGCCCGCGCCCTTCTGCTGGAAGAGGGGGTAGGGGAAGTTCCCGTACTGCGTGCCGTAGAGGTGCGCCCCCAGAATGTCCAGATTGGCCAGTGCCGCGGGGTCGTTGAGAATCGGGTCCGAAAGGCTCTTGACGTACTGGAAGGACTCCGGCGCGATGATCCGGGTGCTGATGGAACCGGCGTTCTCCCGCAGGAAGCGGACGATCTCGGCCGGGGTCCACCATGTCCAGTCGTGCGCGTAGTCGGGCTCGTTCTGCACGGAGATGGCATACAGATCCACCCCGTTGTCCCTCATGAACCCGACGAAGTCGTCGAGGTGCTGCGCGTAGGCGCCGTACATGTCGTACCGCAGGCGCCGGGCGTCGGTCTGGCTCCCGCGGACGAAGGTCTCCGTCATGTGCGCGGGGGGATTCCACGGGGAGGCGATGACGGTGGCCCCGTGCTCGATGGCGCGCCTGGCCGTGGCCACCTCGCGGCTCCAGTTCGCCCGGTCCTCGTGGACGGGGATGCGCAGCACGGTGAACCCGAGCTGCCCCTCGCCGTTGCCGAAGGCCGTGTCCCGCTGGGCGGCGGTCAGGTCACTGATCCACACCGTGTGATTCATGCCGCCGAAGCCCTTGATCGTCTGCCGCTCGGCCGACAGGTCGATCAGCACATCGGTGGCCGCCGCCGCGGACGGCGCGCCGAACAGCCCCAGCGCGGGTGCCGTGGCCGCGGCCACCGGCACGGCCCCGAGCGCGGCCAGAACGGCCCTCCGGCTCGGTGCCGCCGCTTCCCGCCCCCCGGGTGCGTGCTGCCGTGGTGTCATGGTGGTCCTCCCGAATCTGCGGTGGTCCGCCTCGGCCCTGCCGCCCGGCGGGCGCAGGCGTTGCGCGGCTCTGGGAGCGCTCCCATCCGCGGATGGGCGTCACGGGCTGTGCGAGGTTCCGGACGAGTGCCTGGCCTGGGATGAAATGGGCATGACAGCAAGCGCTTACGGTGAGGGATTGTCAGCGACCACACGGCAACCGTCAAGGAGTCACGCGTCCGGCCGCGGGAAACCGGCCGTCGGTGCGCCAGGAACGCAGCAGGTCCGCCTCCGGCCCCGGGGAGGCGGCGATCGCCTCCGCGAGTGCCGTGTCGAGCAGCTCGTCGAGGCGGACCCGCCGGTCGGCGCGCGCGGACTCCACGGCCGCCATGACCATGGCGAGGCTCATGATGTTGTCGTGGATCTCGCCCATGGGCACGGTGCCGGTGCGCAGCGCGTGCACGAACTCCGCCAGCGCGCCGGCCACCCCGCGCGCCGCCGTCACCGGCCCGGGGGCGGGGGCGGCCTGCCGCCCGGCCGCCGCCGCCACGTCGAGGGCCCGGCCGCCGTCCCAGACCGCGGAGCCGTGCTCGCCGCTGAGCCGCCAGCGGCCGTTCCAGGAGGTCTCCAGCCCCGGGCTGCACCAACTGCCGGTGTAGACGTACCGGATGCCGCCCGTCATCTCGAAGACGGCGGTGGCGGCGGCATCACCGGCGTACCAGCTCCAGGAGGGGCTGTACTCCTCGCAGCGGACCGACACCGGCTCGGCGGCCAGCAGCCAGCGCGCGGTGTCGAACGGGTGTATCGCCATGTCGAGCAGCAGCGGGTGGTCCATGGCGTCGCGGAAGCCGCCGAAGCGCGGTGCGCGGAAGAACTCGGTGGTGAGGACGGCGAGCCGGCCCAGCCGGCCGGCATGTTCCCGGAAGGCGGAAAGCTGCGGGTGATAGCGGCGGGTCTGGCCGACCATGAAGAGGCGGCCGGCCAGCCCGGCCGTGGCGGCCAGGCGCAGCGCCTCGGGCAGGGTGGCGGCGGCCGGTTTCTCGCCGAGGACGGGCAGGCCGAGCCCGAGGGCCTCCAGAGTCACGGGCAGATGGGCCACGGGAACGGTCACGTCGATGACGGCGTCGGGCCGGGCCGCCGGTGCCAGCGCGGTCAGGGTCGTCCCGGTCGGCACGGCGCCGGCCCCCGTCTCCTCGGCGGCCTTGCGGGCCTCGGCCGCGTCGATGTCCACGACGCCGGCCAGCACGACATCGGGGGAGTCCTGGACGGCGCGCAGCCAGTACCGTGCCATGACTCCGGCGCCCACCAGCACCACGCGCAGCGGCCCGCCGGGCGGGACGGTGGCGAAGGCCGGCCTGCCGCTCATCCGGTCACGCCCGCCCGCCGGCGTCGAACCAGCCGGCCTCGCTGTGGATCAGCTTCGGCTTTCCCCGGAAGCCGTCGGGGGCGGCCCAGCGTACGGCGTTGGCGATCACCCGGCGCACATCCGGGTGGTGGTAGACGGGGTAGTCCTGGTCGCCGGGGCTGAAGTAGAAGATCCTGCCGTGGCCGCGGCGGAAGGTGCAGCCGCTGCGGAACACCTCGCCGCCGCTGAAGGAGCTGACGAAGACCAGCTCGTCGGGGACCGGGATGTCGAAGAACTCCCCGTACATCTCCTGCTGTTCGATCACGATGGGATGCGGCACGCCGGCGGCGATCGGATGCCCGGGGGCGAGAGTCCAGACCAGTTCGCGTTCGCCCGCGGCACGCCAGCGCAGGGTGCAGGTGGTGCCCATCAGCCGGGTGAAGATCTTCGACCAGTGCCCGGAGTGCAGCACGATCAGGCCCATCCCGCCGAGCACCCGCCGGCGCACCCGCTCCACCACCTCGTCGGAGACCTCGCGGTGGGCCAGATGCCCCCACCAGGTCAGGACGTCCGTCCCGGCAAGCACCTGTTCGGTCAGCCCGTGCTCGGGCTCGTCCAGGGTGGCGGTGCGCAGCCGCGCCCCGTCGCCCAGATGCTCCGCGATGCCCTCGGCGATGGCGCCGTGGATGCCGCGCGGATATCTGGCGGCCACCTCGGCGTGGAGCCGCTCGTCGCGGCCCTCGTTCCAGACCGTGACCCGCAGGGGTTGTGGTGAGGCATGCGTCGCTGACATCCGGACCGAGCCCTCCTCCGTCGCAGGGTGTCTGCCGGTATATCCAGGGCCAATTTGCGAAACTTCGATAGGGCAGCTTGACGCCGGTGCCGAGAGGCGTCAAGAGTTCCGGAGCATACTCTTCCGAGGTCCATGGTTTTGTCCTGGATTTTCCGAATATACCCGGGTTTTGGTGACGGACAGTGGTGACCTCCCCCGGTGATGGTTAGGAAACCACCTGCCGGGAGGGCTAGAGTGTGCGAAAAGTGTCGGGAGAACAGAGAGCGGATCGTGACCGGTACGAGCATGCAGCGTGCCACGCTCGCGCAGATTGCCGAGACCGCCGGCGTGTCGGTCTCCACCGTCTCCAAGGTCCTCAACGGCCGGGACGACGTCTCGCGGGACACCCGTGCCAAGGTCGACTCCGCCCTGCGCCGGCACCGCTATGTGCGCCGCGGTGCCTCGCTCGACCCGGCGGTGCGCACCGTCGACCTGGTGATGAGCGGGCTGGACGGCTCCTGGCCGGCGAGTGTCGCCAGCGGCATGGAGGCCGCCGCGTACGAGGCGAGGGTGCATGTCTCGATCCATGTGGCGCGGTCGGCCCGCTCCGCCCCCCACGCGGCGGGCGGCACCGCGGGCCAGGACTGGGTGGACCGGGTCCTGGAGCGCGGTTCCGAGGGCGTGGTGCTGGGCCTTGTCGAACCGGCCTCCGGCCAGCTCGCCCGGCTCCGGCAGGCCGATGTGCCGTGCGTGGTCATCGACCCGCTGAGCGACCCGCCGCCCGACGTGGTCTCGGTCGGCACCACCAACTGGGCCGGCGCCTACGAGGCGACCAGCCATCTCCTTCAGCGCGGCCACCGCCGCATCGCGCTGGTGACCGGCCCGCCGGATCACCTCTACGCGCGGGCGCGCACCGCGGGCTATCACTCGGCCATGGCGGCGGCGGGCCTCGGCCCGGCCCCGGAGCTGATCCGGAACGGCACCTACGACCGGGCCAGCGGAGCGGAGCAGGTGCGGGCGCTGCTCGCGCTGCCCGAGCCCCCGACGGCGCTGTTCATCTGCTCCGACCACATGGCCATCGGCGGCTACGAGGCGGTCTCCGAGGCGGGGCTGCGGGTGCCGGAGGACATCAGTGTCGTCGGCTTCGACGATCTGCCCGAGGCCCGGTGGGTGTCCCCGGCGCTGACGACCGTGCGCCAGCCGCTCAAGGAGATGGGCGGCAGCGCGCTGCGGACCCTGGTCCGGCTGCTGAACGGTGACGAGCTGGAGACCCCCCGCATCGAACTGGCCACCACGCTGGTCGTCCGCGACAGCACGGCCCCGCTCCGCTGACCCTCGCACCCCGGGCTCCCCGGGCCGGACTTCCGGCCCGGGGAGCCCGGCTGTGTCAGAAGCCTTGACGGTGTGCGAGGTGCGTTCCTACTCTCCCGGTTGTTGCGAAACTTTTCGTCCCGGGAATCCCGGCTGCACGGCCGTCAGGAGAGGAGCTGAAGTCCGTGACCTCTGGACAGCGGCAGGCGATGGTGGTGCGAGGAGGCTGGGACGGCCACCACCCCGTGGAAACCACCGACCTCTTCATCCCCTTTCTCGAACGGCACGGCTTCCGGGTCCTGGTCGAGGACTGCCTGGAGGTGTACGAGGAGGAGGGACTCCTCGCCGAGACCGACCTGATCGTGCAGTGCTGGACCGGGGGCGACATCACCCGGCGGGAATCCGCCGGACTGGTCGCGGCCGTCCGGTCCGGTACCGGACTGGCCGGCTGGCACGGCGGCATCCTGGACGCCTTCCGCGGCAGCCTGGACTACCAGCTGCTGACGGGGGGCCAGTTCGTCGCCGTCCCGCCGAATCCGGGCCGGCACCGGGTCCTGCTGTCCGCGGGCCGTCCGGAGCACCCGGTCGTCGCCGGGCTCGGCGACTTCGAGATCGACGCCGAGCCGTACTGGACACTGAGCGATCCCCTGAACGACGTGCTGGCGACCGTCACCGTGGACGCCGACGAGACCCGCTCCCGGCCCGCGAACATCCCCGCGGTGTGGACCAGGAACTGGGGCAAGGGCCGCGTCTTCGTGTCCACGATCGGCCACGGCCCGGAGGACTTCCGGGTCCCCGAGGTGCGCACGCTCACCGAAAGGGGCCTGCTGTGGGCGAGCCGCTGACCACCGGAACCGCCCCGCAGGCCGGGACCCGCCACTGAAATACCGGACCGGAAACGGGACCGCCGAACCCCGGACCTCCGGTCAGCACCCTCCCGGGCCGCCGTCCACCAGCACCACCAGCACCACCACCATTACCACCACCAGCACGGAACACCACCGTCGCATGCCAGGGCCGAACACCCGGGGACCCGCCCCGGACCAAGGGAGCGCACCGCCCTATCCCTCTGCAGTGGAGAGCACCTGATGACAACGGCAACCCGCCCTGCCCGCCCACCATCCCGAAGAACGGCGCTGCGCGTCGTCGCGGCCGTGCTGACGGCCGCGCTGGCGCTGCTCGTGCCCGGACTGGCCGCCGCCCATCCCGGACACGGTGACGAAACGTTCAACGCGCTGGTGTTCAGCAAGACCGCCGCCTTCCGGCACGGCTCCATCGAGGCCGGCGTCGCCGCGATCGAAGCGCTCGGCGCCGAGCACGGCTTCGATGTGACGGCCACCGAGGACGCCTCCGTCTTCAACGACGAGGACCTCGCCCAGTACGAGGTGGTCATCTGGCTGTCCACCACCGGGGATGTCCTGAACGACAGTCAGCAGGCCGCCTTCGAGCGGTACATCCGCGCCGGCGGCGGCTACGCCGGCGTGCACGCCGCCGCCGACACCGAGTACGACTGGGCCTGGTACGGCGAGCTGGTGGGGGCCTACTTCTCCGGCCACCCGGCACCGCAGCAGGCCACGGTGAAGGTCGAGGACCCCGCGCACCCCTCCACCGCCGGCCTGCCCGTCCAGTGGGAACGCACCGACGAGTGGTACGACTACCGCACCAACCCCCGGGGTGATGTGCACGTCCTGGCCTCGCTGGACGAGAGCACCTACTCCGGCGGCACGATGGGCGCCGAACACCCCATCTCGTGGTGCCAGATCCATGACGGCGGCCGTTCGTGGTACACCGGCATGGGCCACGACAACGCGTCCTTCTCCGACCCGCTGTTCCTGGACCACCTGCTGGGCGGCATCCGTTCGGCCGCCGGAGTGGCCCCGTCCGACTGCGGCGCGTCCCTGACCGGCAGCTACGAGAAGGTCGTCCTGGACGACAACACCAGCAACCCGATGGAGCTGGCCATCGCCGACGACGGCCGGGTCTTCTACATCGACCGCAACGGCGAGGTGCGCGTGGTGCGCACCGACGGCACGGTCGTGACCGCCGGCACCGTGCCGGTGTACACCGGGCAGGAGTTCGGGCTGCTGGGCGTGGCCCTCGACCCGGGCTTCGCCGAGAACAACCTGCTGTACCTGTACTACTCACCGGCCGGCACCGACCCGGTGGACCGCGTCTCCCGCTTCACCGTGAACGGTGACAGCCTGGACCTCGCAAGCGAGGAGGTCCTGCTGGAGATCGACGTGCAGCGGCAGGAGTGCTGCCACGCGGGCGGGGCCCTGGAGTTCGACTCCCAGGGCAACCTCTACATCACCACCGGGGACAACACCAACCCGTTCGCCTCCGACGGCTACGCGCCCCTGGACGAGCGCCCCGGCCGCGCCGCCTGGGACGCCCAGCGCACCTCCGCCAACAGCAACTCGCTGAGCGGCAAGATCCTGCGCATCACCCCGCAGCCGGACGGCGGCTACACCGTCCCCGAGGGCAACCTGTTCCCGCCGGGGACCGCGGACACCCGGCCCGAGATCTACGCCATGGGCTTCCGCAACCCCTTCCGGATCGGCATCGACCCCACGACCGACCGGCTCTATGTCGCCGACTACGGACCCGACGCCGGGAGCAGCAACCCCGACCGCGGACCCGACGGCCGCGTCGAGTGGAACATCGTCGACGAGCCCGGCTTCTACGGCTGGCCCTACTGCGTCGGCGACAACACCCCCTACCACGAGTACGACTTCGCCACGGGTACCTCCGGGCAGGCGTACGACTGCGCCGCGCCGGTCAACGACTCCCCGAACAACACCGGCATCACCGAGCTGCCGGCGGCGATCCCGGCCGAGCTGTGGATGGGCAAGTCCGCCTCCGGGGTGCCGGAGATCGGCGGCAGCGGCGCCCCGATGACCAGCGGCGCCTACGCCTTCGACCCGGACCTGGACTCCGGCCGCAAGTGGCCGGCCTACTTCGACGGCAAGGCGGTCTTCGCCGACTGGAACGACGGCCGGCTGTTCTCCGTCCAGCCCGACGCGGAGCGCACCGGTGTCGCGGATGTCTCCCGGATGCTGGAGGGCATGGAGTTCGCCCGCCCGCACGCCCTGCAGTTCGGGCCGGACGGCGCGCTCTATGTCATCGAGTGGGGGAGCGGCTTCGGCGGCAACAACGCCGACTCCGGCGTCTACCGGGTCGACTACGTCCAGGGCAACCGTGCCCCGATCGCCCGGTTCACCGCCGACCGCACCTCGGGGCCGCTGCCGCTGGAGGTCGCGTTCGACTCCGCGGGATCGTACGACCCCGACGGGCAGCCGGTCACCTTCTCCTGGGACTTCGACGGTGACGGCACTCCCGACAGCACCGACCCGGCCCCCAGCCACACCTACACCGAGGCCGGCCGCTACACCGCCCGCCTGACCGTCACCGACTCCGAAGGCCGCAGCGCCGTGTCCAACCTGGACATCACGGCCGGCAACACCGCACCCGTGATCGAGGTGGCCGCGCCGCTCAACGGCGGGTTCTTCGAGTTCGGCGACACCATCCGCTACGAGGTGGCGGTCACCGACCCGGACGGCGGCCCGGTGGACTGCCAGGACGTCGTGGTGCAGCCGGGCCTCGGCCATGACGAGCACTCGCACGGCTACGAGCAGTACCACGGCTGCACCGGGACCTTCCCGCTGCCCGGTGACGAGGGACACATCGGCGCCAATATCTTCGGCACCGTGACGGTCACCTACACCGACCAGGGCAACGGCGACGCACCCCCGCTGACCACCCAGGAGGTGCTGGTCCTCCAGCCCAAGCACCGCGAGGCGGAGCACTTCGACGCCACCGGCCGGCTGGCCTCCTCCACCGCGGGCGGCGATCCCGGCGTCCAGCGCGAGACCACCGGCGACACCGCCGGCGGCGGCCAGAACATCGGCTACATCGAGGACGGCGACTGGTGGGCCTGGGACCCGGCCAACCTGACCGGTATCGAGGAGATCGGCCTGCGCGCCGCCTCCCCGTCCGCCGGCGCCACCGTCGAGGTCCGCACCGGCGACCCCGACACCGGCCCGGCCGTGGCCGTCATCGAGGTCGCGGCCACCGGCGACTGGCAGGTCTACGGGGACTTCACCGCACCGGTGAGCGGCGCGAGCGCCACCGCAAGCGGGCCGCTGTACTTCGTCAAGACCACCGGCCAGCTCAATGTCAACTGGGTGGAGTTCACCGGCCGCGGCGTCACCGAGAACCAGCGCCCCGAGGTGAGCGTGACCGCCGATCCGGTCACCGGCACCGCACCGCTGGAGGTGGACTTCACCGCCGAGGCGACCGACCCCGAGGGTGACTCCCTGGAGTACGCCTGGACCTTCGGCGACGGTTCCACCGCCACCGGTCCGGCCGCCACCCACACCTACACCCAGGCCGGGGACTACACCGCACGCGTCACCGTGACCGACGCCCGCGGCGCACGTTCCTCGCAGAGCGTGGCCATCGACGTCAGCCCGCCCGACGCGCTGCCGGTCTGTCTGTCCGGCAGGTCCGACGGGTTCGACGGCACCGCCCTGGACCGCGACCGGTGGACGGAGGTGGTCCGGGAGGACCAGGACCTCGCCGTCCGCGACGGCCACCTGGTCCTGCCGCTGACCAACACCGACATCTACGGCACCGGCAACAGCGGCACGCCCAACATCGTGCTCCAGGAACTGCCCGACGGGGCGTGGGAGGCCACCGCCAAGATCACCCTTGAGGCACGCCTGGCCTACCAGCAGGCCGGCCTGATCGTCTACGGCGACGACGACAACTACGCCAAGATGGTCCTCCAGGGCCGTTCCACCGGTGACCCCTCGGCGGCGAACCGGATCTTCCAGTTCATCCGGGAGGAGGCCGGCAGCCCCAACGAGGTCGGCGACAGCAACACCGCCGCACTCGGGGCGGACTACCCCGACACCTTCTGGGTGCGCTTCACCAGTGACGGCGAGAACCTGCGCGCCTTCCACAGCCCCGACGGCACCACCTTCACCGCCATGCCCGAGACCAAGAGCCTGACGGGCATCGACAACCCGCGTATCGGACTGTTCGCCCTGGCCAACCGGGCCGAGGCGCTGCCCGCGACGGCGTTTGTCGACCACTTCGTCCTCACCCCGGACGCCACCGCGACGCGGCCCGAGCCCTCCGACGAGTTCGACGGCGGCGCGCTCGACACCTGCCGCTGGTCGGATGTCGTCCGGCCGGACACCGGCGCGCTGGCGGTGGCGGACGGTGCCCTGCGCATCGACACGAGCCCCGGCGACATCTACCAGGGCGACGCGACCGATCCGCGCAACTTCGTCCTGCAGCCCGCACCCGAGGGCGACTGGACCATCGAGACCAAGGTCGACGCCTCCGCGTTCGACGAGCGCTACCAGCAGGCCGGTCTGATGGTCTACGCCGACGACACCACCTATGTGAAGTTCGACTATCTGACCACCAACGCACCCGGCGAGGCCGTCGGCCGCGCCATCGAGCTGCGCGGCGAGGCCGGCGACGTCCTCCTGGACCCGGCGCCCAACGCGGACCCGGCACCCACCCAGGGTGTCTGGCATCTGCGGCTGACCAGGAACGGTGACACCTACACCGGTTCCTACAGCGCGGACGGCGAGACCTGGACGGAGCTGCCGCCGGTGTCCAACCCGGCGCTGGCCGAGGGCACCCCCCGCTTCGGGGTCTATGCCTTCGGGGCCGGCCAGACCGCCTCGAAGCCGGCCCTGTTCGACTACTTCCGGTATGCGCCGGTGGAGTCGGACACCACCGCGCCCACCGTGGAACTCACCACCGACCCCGCCGGGCCCACCGGCGCGGACGGCTGGTGGACCACCCCGGTGACGGTGACCGCGACCGCCGAGGACGACGGGGACGGCGAGGTGTCCGTCGAGTACCGGACGGACGGCGGCGACTGGACCGCCTACACCGAGCCCGTCACCCTGTCCGGCGACGGGGCGCACACCCTGGAGGTCCGGGCCGGCGACGCCGCCGGCAACGTCTCCGAGGCCGTCGCGGCGGAGTACCGGATCGACACCACCGCCCCCGCCGTCTCCTTCGACGGGATGGCGGACGGCGACGCCCTCGGGCTGGGCGACGTCGTGGCGGCGGACGTCCTGGCCGAGGATGCCGGCTCCGGTGTGGCGGAGGTGGCGATCACCCTCGACGGCACCCCGGTGACCTCCCCGGCGCAACTGGACCCCGCCGTTCTCGGCCTGGGCGAGCACGTCCTGGCCGTCACCGCGGCCGACGTCGCGGGGAACACGGCCGAGGTCCGGGCGGCGTTCACCGTGGCCGCCGACTACGACGGCGCGATCGCCCTGGTGGAGCGCCTGGTGGCGGAGGACCGGGTGGCCGAACGGAGCGGTGACCGGCTGGTCCGGGAGCTGACCAAGGCCCAGCGGGCGCTCGCCAAGGGCCACGACAAGCAGGTCGGGAAGCGGCTGGACCGCTTCATCCGGCACGCCGAGGATCTGCCGGACGAGGAGGTGGGAGAACTGCTGCTGTCGGTGGCCGAGGCGCTGCGCGAGCAGCTCTGACGGTCGCCCGGCGGCAGCCGTCACAGGGCCCGCGAACGGCACCGCCGCCCTCCCCGCTTGTGTTCGGCCCGGCGGGGAGGGCGGCGGGCGGGCCCGCGTGGCGGGCGGAGGACCGGAGCGATCCGGCCCTTGCCGGTGGCGTCGGGGCCGGCGCGCTCCGCCCCGACGCCACCGCCGCCCCGCGCCCCGCCGGCGCGGGCGGCGCGGGCGGTGTGGTAGGTGTTGCTGTCCGGCCGGCGACACGAGGACAGGGGCGGTTTGCGGTGGGTGTGCGATTTGCGGAACTGGACTGGCAGCCCACCCCGATGGGGGAGATCAGTCTGCGGCGCCGTATCGAGCCGGTCACCGGGAAACCGGTGCACGAGGTGAAGCTCGGTGACGAGTTCCTGATGTCGGACCTGTTCACCGCCGGGGAGGAGGAGCTGGCCCGGCTGGGCCTGGCGGCGCTCGCGGAGGACACCTCGCCCGAGGTGGTGGTGGGCGGCCTGGGCCTCGGCTACACGGCCGCGACCGCGCTGGCGTCGTCCCGGGTGGCGTCGCTGCTGGTGGTGGAGGCGCTGGAGCCGGTGATCTCCTGGCACCGGCGCGGGCTGGTGCCGCTGGGCGGCCGGCTGGCCGGCGATGCGCGCTGCCGCCTGGTGCACGGGGACTTCTTCGCCATGGCCGCCGGGGACGGCTTCGACCCGGACCGGCCCCGGCGGCGGTTCGACGCGGTGCTGCTGGACATCGACCACTCCCCGGACCATGTGCTGCGGCCGGCGAACGCCGCCTTCTACACCCCGGAGGGCCTGCGGGCGCTGTCACGCCGTCTGCGGCCGGGCGGGATCTTCGCGCTGTGGTCCGACGACGCGCCCAGCGAGACCTTCGGCGGCATCCTGGCGCAGGTGTTCACCGAGGTCACCGCACAGGTGGTGACCTTCCCCAACCCACTGCGCGGCGGCACCGCGAGCAACACCGTCTACCTGGCCCGCAACCGGGACCGCTGAACCTCCCGCGCCCTCCCGCCCTGCCCGCCCGTGCTCCGGCCCCACCGTTGACAGGGGAGCGGCGGGAGGGCTACGTTCTCGACACAATCTCGAACAGCATTCGAGATATCGAACGAATGTCATGGCTCCCGGATCTCTCCGCCTCCCGGCGGGGGCCGGGGTATCCGGGGTGCGCGGACGGGTGCGGGAGGATGACGGGAAGGGCTGCATGTTCGCTTCCTCGAACGGTAGCCGACATGCCGGGCAGCCGGCGCCTTCCGTTCCCTCCGCTCCCGTCACTCCGGCGCGAAGCACGCAAGGAGCGGAGTCCATGCCCCAGTGCGCCTTCCCCGACCGGGAGATCTGGTTCCTGACCGGCAGCCAGGACCTGTACGGCGAGCAGACCCTGCACCAGGTGGCCGAGCAGTCCCGCTATGTGGCGGAGTCCCTCGACGAGTCCCCGGGAACGGCCGCCCGGGTGATCTGGAAGCCGGTGCTGACCGACGCCGAGTCGATCCGCCGGGTGTGCCTGGAGGCCAACGCCTCGGACGACTGCGTCGGGGTCGTCCTGTGGATGCACACCTTCTCCCCGGCCAGGATGTGGATCGCCGGACTGGGCGTCCTGGACCGCCCCGTGCTGCATCTGCACACCCAGTACAACCTGTCGCTGCCCTGGCAGAGCATCGACATGGACTTCATGAACCTCAACCAGGCCGCGCACGGCGACCGCGAGGCCGCGCATCTGGAAGCCCGCCTCGGCCTGCCGCGGAAGATCGTCGCCGGCCACTTCAGCGAGCCCCGCACCCTGCGGCGGATCGCCGACTGGTCGCGCGCCGCCGTCGGCCGGCACACCGCCCGCACCCTCCGGCTGGCCCGCTTCGGCGACACCATGCGCAATGTCGCGGTCACCGAGGGGGACAAGGTGGAGGCGCAGCTCCGCTTCGGCTTCTCGGCCAACACCTATGGCGTCAACGATCTGGTGGCGGCCGTGGACGCGGTCGCGGACCGGGACGTCGACGACCTGGTGGCCGCCTACGAGGACGAATACCGGGTGGTGCACGCGCTGCGGCGCGGCGGCCCCCGGCACGACGCGCTGCGCCAGGCCGCCCGCATCGAGGCAGGGCTGCGCGCGTTCCTCACCGACGGCGGCTTCACCGCCTTCACCACCAACTTCGAGGACCTCGGCGGACTGCGCCAGCTTCCCGGCCTGGCCGTGCAGCGGCTGATGGCGGACGGCTACGGCTTCGGCGGCGAGGGCGACTGGAAGACCGCGGCCCTGCTGCGGATCATGAAGGTGATGGCGCGGGGCCTGCCCGGCGGCACCTCCTTCATGGAGGACTACACCTACGACCTCGGCCCCGGCACCCCGAAGGTGCTGGGCGCCCACATGCTGGAGGTCTGCCCCTCCATAGCGGCGGCCACGCCGAGCTGCGAGATCCACCCGCTGTCCATCGGCGGCCGGGAGGACCCGGTGCGGCTGGTCTTCGACGCCGCCCCGGGCGACGGCCTGCTGGCCGGACTGTCCGATCTGGGGGACCGGTTCCGGCTCACCCTCAACGAGGTGGACATCGTGCCCCCCGCCCTGCCGCTGAGCCGGCTGCCGGCCGCACGGGCCGTCTGGGTGCCGCGCCCCTCCCTCGCCGAGGCCGCGGAGAGCTGGCTGCTGGCCGGGGCACCGCACCACACCGTCCTCAGCTCCGCCCTCACCACCGAAGTCCTCGCCGACTTCGCCGACATGTGCGGCACCGAACTCCTCACGATCGGCGCGGACACCACCCCCCGGCAGTTCGCCCGGGAGATCCGCTGGAACCAGGCGTACTACCGCCTGGGCCGCGCCCTGTGATCACCGCACCGCCACGAAAGGAAACAACGGCATGACCGTCACCGTCCCGGACGCCCTGCGCCAGGAGGTCCTGGAGGCCAATCTCGCCATCCCGGCCGCCGGGCTGGCGACTCTGACCTGGGGCAATGTCAGCGGTGTGGACCGGGAGGCCGGGGTCTTCGTGATCAAGCCCTCCGGAGTCTCCTACGACCGGCTCACCGCCCGGGACCTGGTCACCGTCCGGCTGTCGGACGGCGCCGTGGTGGACGGCGATCTGCGGCCCTCCACCGACACCGAGACCCACCGCTGCCTGTATCTGGCGTTCCCCTCCATAGGCGGGGTCACGCACACCCACTCCACCCACGCGGTCGCCTTCGCCCAGGCCCGCCGCGACATACCCGTCCTGGGCACCACCCACGCCGACACCTTCAACGGCCCGGTGCCCTGCACCCCCAACCTCACGCCCGAGCAGTGCGCCGAGGACTACGAGTACAACACCGGCCGGGTCATCGTGGACATGCTGGCGAGCGACGACGACCGCGCCGCCGAGGTGCCCGCCGCCCTGGTCGCCCACCACGGACCGTTCACCTGGGGCTCCGGCGCGCGGAAGTCCTTCGAGCACGCGGTGATCTGCGAGGCGGTGGCCGAGATGGCCCTGCGCACCCTGGAGCTGGGCTCGCCCGTCACCCCGCCGCGCCACCTCCTCGACCGGCACTACACCCGCAAGCACGGCCCCGGCGCCTACTACGGCAACCCCTGAGCCCTCGACCACCGGGGGATCCCGCGCCGCCGGCCGGCGAACGGCCCGGCTCCCGCGCTCGGGCACGGGAGCCGGGCCGTCTTCCCGCCGGCGGCGCGGGCGGCGGGGGCTACCGGGCCGCGGAGGGCTGCCGGACGATGAGGCGCTGGAGCATGATGAAGGCGAGCAGCAGCACACCGATGACGATCTTCGTCCACCAGGAGCTGAGCGTGCCCTCGAAGGAGATCAGGGTCTGCACGGTGCCCAGCACCAGCACGCCCGCGACCGAACCGGCCACATAGCCGAAGCCCCCGGCCAGCACGGTTCCCCCGATGACCACGGCGGCGATGACGTCCAGCTCCATGCCGACCGCGTGCAGGCCGTAGCCGGAGAGCATGTAGAGGCTGAACAGCAGGCCGCCCAGCGCGGAGCAGAACCCGCTCACCATGTAGACGCCCACCTTGGCGCGGCTGGTCGCCAGACCCATCAGCCGTGCCGAGGACTCGCTGCCGCCCACCGCGTACACGGTCCGGCCGAAGCGGGTCAGATGCAGCACATACACCGCCACCGCCACCGTGAGCAGCGCGATGACCACGCTCCAGGTCACCACGATGTCGCCGGGCAGCGAGATGGTGGAGGTCGCCAGGTCGCGGAAGACCGGGTCCTGGATGGACACCGACTCCACGCTGATCAGGAAGCACAGTCCGCGGGCCAGGAACATGCCGGCCAGCGTGACGATGAACGGCTGCACCCCGAAGTAGTGGATGACCAGCCCCATCAGCAGGCCCAGGGTGCTGCCCGAGGCCAGCACGGTGAGCACCGCCAGCCAGGGCGGCCAGCCCGCCTCCAGGGTGGCCGCGGCGATCATGGTGGACAGCGCGGCGACCGCGCCCACCGAGAGATCGATGCCGCCGGTGAGGATGACGAACGTCATCCCGACGGCGAGCACGATGAGAAACGCGTTGTCGACGAACAGGTTCGCCACGACCTGTCCGGAGAAGAAGCCCTCGTAGCGGAACGAGCCGACACCGAAGGTGATCACAAAGACCGCGAAGGTGGCGATCACCGGCAGGAAACGCTGGGGAAGACGGCCCGGGAGCAGCCGCCCGGAAGGACGTGACGGAGCCAGCACAGTCATCGGACGCCCACCTTCTGCGGTCGCGGGACGGAAACGGAGGGCTGCTTCCGCCGGCGCCGCTCCCGGACGAATCCGGCGGTGCGCGGCGACTGGAGCAGGCAGACGGCGATCACCACCACCGCCTTGAACACCAGCGTCACGTTGGTGGGAACGCCGATGGTGTAGACGGTGGTGGTCAGGGTCTGGATCACCAGGGCCCCGACCAGCGTGCCGGCCAGCGAGTACCGGCCGCCGGCCAGCGAGGTGCCGCCGATGACCACGGCGAGGATCGCGTCCATCTCGATCCACAGACCGGCGCTGTTGGCGTCCGCCGCGTTCACATTGGAGCTGATCATCAGGCCCGCCACCCCGGCGCAGAGCGCGGCGAAGACATAGACCGTCCAGATGATGGTGCGCGAGCGCACCCCGGCCAGCCGGCTGGCCTCGGGATTGACCCCGACCGATTCGATCAGCATGCCCAGCGCGGTCCGGCGGGTCAGCAGCGCCACCCCGCCCAGCACGGCCAGACTGATCAGGATCGCCACCGGCAGCACCACGAAGCCCGCGCCGATCTTGCTGTACAGCGAGTCGTTGATGGTGATGATCTGGCCCTCGGTGAGCAGCATCGCCACCCCGCGCCCGGCCGTCATCAGCACCAGGGTCGCGATGATGGGCTGGATGCCGAGGACCGAGACCAGGAAGCCGTTCCACAGCCCGAGCAGCACGCACACGCCCAGCGCCATGATCATCGCCGTGACGGCATTGCCGCCGTCCGCGATCCAGGTGCAGGCGATCGCGCCGGCGATGGCGGCGACCGCGCCCACCGAGAGGTCGATGCCGCGGGTGGCGATCACCAGGGTCATCCCGACGGCGATCAGCATGGTCGGCGCGCCGTTGCGCAGGATGTCGATGGTGCTGCCGAACAGATGGCCGTCCTGGATCCGCAGACTGAGGAAGGACGGCGTGACAATGATGTTGAGCACCAGCAGGCCGGCCAGGGCCGCCAGCGGCCACAGGATCTGTGCGCGTTTCATGACGCCACCGCCGCCACCGGGCCGCTCTGCGCGGCGATCGCGGACATCACATCGCTGACGGACACGTCGTGACCGGCGAGTTCGGCCACTTTCCGGCGGTCGCGCAGCACCACGACCCGGTCCGAGACCCGCACCACTTCCTCCAGTTCGGCGGAGATGAACACCACCGCCATGCCCTCGGCGGCCAGATCGGCCACCACCTTCTGGATCTGCGCCTTGGCGCCGACGTCGATGCCCCGGGTCGGTTCGTCCAGGATGAGCAGCCGGGGCCTGGTCACCAGCCATCGCGCCAGCAGCACCTTCTGCTGGTTGCCGCCGGAGAGATTGCCGATCACCGCGCCCGGATCGGCCGGGCGGATGTCGAGCTTCTCGATGTACTCGGCGACCAGGTCCTCGGCGAGCCGCCGGGGGACCGGGCGCGCCCAGCCGCGGGCCGCCTGCATGGCCAGCACCAGGTTGTCGCGCACGCTCAGATCGGCGATGACGCCCTCCCCCTTGCGGTCCTCCGAGCAGAAGGCGACCCCGTGGGAGATCATCGACCGCGGGCCGCGGGCCCGGGCCGGCTTCCCGCCGATGGTCAGGGTGCCGGTGTCCGGCCGGTCCGCACCGAACAGCAGCCGGGCCAGCTCGGTGCGGCCGGAGCCGAGCAGCCCGGCCAGGCCCACCACCTCGCCGGCGTGGATGTCCAGGTCGAACGGCGCGATCGCGCCCGCCCGGCCCAGCCCGCGGGCCTGGAGCACCGGCTCGGTGCCCGGGGCGTGGTGCGAGGTGCGCCGCTGGACCTCCTCCAGTGTGCTGAGCTCGCGGCCCAGCATCGCCGACACCAGGTCCAGCCGGTCCAGTTCGCGGGTCAGATGCTCGCCGACCAGCCGGCCGTTGCGCAGCACCGTCATCCGGTCGGCGATCTCGTACACCTGGTCGATGAAGTGGGAGACGAAGAGGATCGCCACCCCCTCCTCGCGCAGCACGCGCAGGATGCGGAACAGTTCGGCGACCTCGTCGGAGTCGAGGCTGGAGGTCGGTTCGTCCAGGACCAGGACCCGTGCCTGCACGGCCAGGGCCCGGGCGATCGCCACCAGTTGCTGCACCGCGATGGGGTGACTGCCGAGCTGGGACGCGGGGTCGATGTCCAGGCCGATGCGGTCCAGCAGCTTTGCCGCGGCGGCCCGGGTGGCCCGGCCGTCGATGGCGCCGAAGCGGCGCGGTTCCCGGCCGAGCAGGATGTTCTCCGCGACGGTGAGGTTGGAGCAGAGATTGACTTCCTGGTAGACGGTGCTGACACCGGCCTGCTGCGCCTGGCCGGGGCCGGTGAAGGCGACCGGCCTGCCGTTCAGCCGGATGGTGCCGGCGCTGGTCCGGTACACCCCGGTCAGCGCCTTGATCAGGGTGGACTTGCCCGCGCCGTTCTCGCCCATCAGGGCATGCACTTCACCGGGGAAAAGCCGGAAGTCGACCTCCGAGAGCGCCTTGACGCCCGGGAACTCCACGCTGATACCGCGCATGTCGACCACCGGAGCGCGCTCCGGCGCTGAGGGTTCGGTCATGACCAGTGCTTTCTTGTCGAGGATGCGGTGTGTCCCCGCCACCGCTCCCCGGCGGGGGAAGGCACGGTGGCGGGGACCGAGGCGTGGGTCAGTACTGGCGCTCGTCGAGCACGGCCTTGGCCTGCTCCGGGGTGAACGTGGTCTCCTCGGTCACCACGCGCTCCGGGACCTCCTCGCCCGCCACGACCTTCTTGGCCAGGTCCATGAGCTGCTCGCCGAGCAGCGGGTTGCACTCGACGATGAAGTTGATCTCGCCGTTGGCCAGGGCCGTCATGCCGTCCTTGACCGCGTCCACGGTGATGATCTTGATGTCGGTGCCCGGCTGGAGGCCGGCCGCCTTGATCGCCTCGATGGCACCCAGGCCCATGTCGTCGTTGTGGGCGTAGACCACGTCGATGTCATCGGTGGAGTTCAGGAACGCCTCCATGACCTGCTTGCCGCCGGCCCGGGTGAAGTCACCGCTCTGGCTGGCCACGATCTCGATGTCGGGCCGCTGGGCGATGATCTCCTCGAAGCCCTCCTTGCGGTCGATGGCGGGCGCCGCGCCCGTGGTGCCCTGGAGCTCGACCACATTGACCGGGCCCTCGGTGTTGTCCACCAGCCACTGGCCGGCCTTGCGGCCCTCCTCGACGAAGTCGGAACCGAGGAAGGTCTCGTAGAGCGAGGTGTCCTCGGAGTCGACCGCGCGGTCGGTGAGGATCACCGGGATGCCGGCCCGCTTGGCCTCCAGCAGCACCGCGTCCCAGCCGGTCTCCACCACCGGGCTGAAGGCGATGACGTCCACCTTCTGCTGGATGAAGGAGCGGATCGCCTTGATCTGGTTCTCCTGCTTCTGCTGGGCGTCGGAGAACTGGAGGTTGATGCCCGCGGCCTCGGCGGCCTCCTGGATCGACTTGGTGTTGGCCGTCCGCCAGCCGCTCTCCGCGCCGACCTGGGAGAAGCCCATGGTGATGGCGGAGTCGCCGTTGCCCCCTCCGCTGCCGCCGTCGGAGCCGGAGTCCGACCCGCCGCAAGCTGCCAGGGTTGCCAGCAGCGCGAGGGCACCGGCGGCCTTGGTGATCTTCTTGAACACTGCGCATCCTCCGTGTCAACAACCGTCCGCGCCCGCGGCAGCGGGCTTGATGGCCGGGTCACTTGGCGTCCCAGAGTGAGCGCTCACAATGTGGCCGTCAACCCCCCCGGAAACGACAATTTCGCATCGTTGATACTTGGGCGGGGGTGGGCTATGTTAGCGCTCACCTTCGGACCTGCTCCGATGGTCGGGATACTTCTCGGGCCGTGGGCGACGTTCATGGAATGCGTAGACTCCCGTTGGCCGCGCCGGAGCGCCGACCGGGCCGGTTGGCGCTCCGGGGGCGGTTACCGCTCACAATCCGTGATGCGGGGAAGAACACCGTGAGCTCAGGGAGTACGGGTGGAAGGCACCTCTCAGGGCGGCCAGGCGGCACGGGCGCCGGCCATGACCGACGTCGCCCGGCTGGCCGGCGTCTCGCACCAGACGGTGTCCCGCGTGCTCAACGGGCACCCCAATGTGCGGGAGCAGACCCGGCTGCGGGTGCGGGCCGCCATAGAGGAGCTGGGCTACCGGCCCAACCGGGCCGCCCGCACGCTGGTGACCGGGCGCTCCCAGCTGCTCGGGGTGGTGGCACCGAACTCGACCCTGTTCGGCCCCGCCTCGCTGCTGGCCGCCTTCGAACTGGCCGCCGGGGCCGCCGGCTTCTCGGTCAGCGTGCGGCGGGTGCGGGTGCTGGACCAGCCGTCCATCGCCGCCGCCGTGGAGCACCACCGGGACCAGCGGGTCGCCGGGATCGTGGTGATCGCCCCGACCGCCTCGGCGAACGAGGCGCTGGCCGGGGTCCCGGCCGAGGTGCCGGTGGTGACCGTGGACGGCGATCCGGAGCGGTCCGCCGCCCTGGTCACCGTGGACCAGGAGGCCGGCGCCTATGCCGCCACCCGCCACCTGCTGGCCGCCGGGCACCGGACGGTCTGGCATGTCTCGGGCCCCTCCGACTGGCTCGACGCCGCCGGCCGGGTGCGCGGCTGGCAGCGGGCGCTGGAGGAGGCCGGGGCCGAGGTCCCGCCGGTCACCCCCGCCGACTGGAGTGCGGCGGCCGGCCACCGGGCGGGCCAGATGCTGGCCAGAATGCCGGAGGTGACCGCCGTCTTCGCCGCCAACGACCATCTGGCCCTGGGCGTGCTGCGGGCCCTGAACGAACGCGGCCGGCCGGTGCCCGCCGAGGTCAGCGTGGTCGGCTTCGACGATGTGCCGGAGGCGGCCTATTTCACCCCGCCGCTGACCACCGTGCGGCCCGACTTCGACCAGGTGGCCACCGAGACCCTGAACCTGCTGCTGAAGCGGATCACGGGCGGGGAGTCCGGCCCGGTGCGCCGGATCCTCACCCCCGTGCTCGTCGAGCGGGAGAGCGTGACCGCCCCGCCGCGCTGACCCGGGATCCGGCACGGGGCCGGATCCCGGGCCGGCGGCATGCATCGGTGCCCCCCGTACCGGTGACAAATGAATTGTGAGCGATAACAAGAATCGGCTTCGATCATTCCGGAGGTGGCCCTCATGGCCGACGCGTCAGACCCGCTCGTGGTGGGTGTCGATTTCGGCACCCTTTCCGGCCGCGCGGTGGTGGTCCGGGTGCGCGACGGCGCCGAACTGGGCACCGGCGTGCACGAGTACCGGCACGGGGTGGTGGACCGGGAACTGCCCGCCACCGGCCGGCCGCTGCCGCCGGACTGGGCGCTCCAGGTCCCCGAGGACTATCTCGACGTGCTGCGCGTCGCCGTCCCGGCCGCCCTCGCCGACGCCGGAGTGGACCCGGCCCGGGTCATCGGCCTGGGCACCGACTTCACCGCCTGCACCATGGTGCCGGTGAAGGCCGACGGCACCCCGCTGTGCGACCTGCCCGAGTACGCCGGTGAGCCGCACGCCTATGTCAAGCTCTGGCGCCACCACGCCGCCCAGCCCCAGGCGAACCGGATCAATGAACTGGCCCGGCGGCGCGGCGAGAAGTGGCTGCCCCGCTACGGCGGACTGATCTCCTCGGAGTGGGAGTTCGCCAAGGGGCTGCAGGTCCTGGAGGAGGCCCCGGAGATCTATGCCGCGATGGACCGCTGGGTGGAGGCCGCGGACTGGATCGTCTGGCGCCTGACCGGCCGCTATGTGCGCAACGCCTGCACCGCCGGCTACAAGGGCATCCGCCAGGACGGCGCCTACCCGTCGCCGGACTTCCTGGCCGGGCTCAACCCCGGCTTCGCCGGCTTCGTGGCCGACAAGCTGGAGCATCCCATCGGCAGCCTCGGCGACCGGGCGGGCGGCCTCACCGCCGAGGCCGCCGCCTGGACCGGACTGCCCGAGAACATCGCGGTCGCGGTCGGCAATGTGGACGCCCATGTCACCGCCCCCGCCGCGGGTGCCGTCCGTCCCGGCCAGATGGTGGCCATCATGGGCACCTCCACCTGCCATGTGATGAGCGGCGACGTACTGCGCGAGGTGCCCGGCATGTGCGGGGTGGTGGACGGCGGCATCGTCCCCGGCCTGTGGGGCTACGAGGCCGGCCAGAGCGGCGTCGGCGACATCTTCGGCTGGTATGCCGACCACCAGGTGCCGCCGGAGTACCACGAGCGGGCCAGGGAACGCGGCATCGGCGTCCACGAGCTCCTCACCGAACTGGCCGCCGCGCAGCGGGTCGGCGAGCACGGGCTGATCGCGCTGGACTGGCACAGCGGCAACCGCTCCGTGCTGGTCGACCACGAACTGTCCGGGGTGATCGTCGGGCAGACCCTGGCGACCCGGGCCGAGGACGTCTACCGGGCGCTGATCGAGGCCACCGCCTTCGGCACCAAGGTGATCATCGAGTCGTTCAACGACGCCGGTGTCCCGGTGACCGAGCTGATCGTGGCCGGCGGCCTGCTGCGCAACCCCCTGCTGATGCAGATCTACTCGGACGTCCTGGACATGCCGCTGTCCGCCATCGGCTCCAGCCAGGGCCCGGCCCTCGGCTCCGCGCTGCACGCCGCGGTCGCCGCCGGCGCCCACCCGGACATCCGGGCCGCCGCCGAGGCCATGGGCTCGGTGCGGCGCGCGGTGTACCGGCCGGACCGGGCCGCCGCCGACGCCTACCGGGAGCTGTTCGCCGAGTACCTGCGGCTGCACGACCACTTCGGCCGGGGCGGCAACGACGTGCTGCACAGGCTCTCGGCGATACGCCGGGCCGCCGCCGAGGGGGCGGGGGAGTAGCGGGTCCCGGGCCGGCGCGCCGGGCGCCGCCGGCCCGGGACGCACCAGCACGGCCGCCGGCGCGTCGGGCGGAAGCAACGACCGTTCCGGCCGCGGCCGGCGGCGACGACGGCCCGGCGCACCGGCACCCGTCCGCGCACCGCGGCGGTCCGGCCGGACGAGCGCCACCGACACGTCTACGGGCCCTGGGCCCAGGAGAGGATCACCGATGACTTCCGTCGCCAAACCGCAGGTCTGGTTCCTGACCGGCAGCCAGCACCTCTACGGCGCCGAGACCCTGGAGCAGGTCGCCGACCAGTCCCGGAGCATCCAGCGGATGCTGGCCGAATCCGGCGCGACCGGGGCCGAGATCGTGTGGCAGCCGGTGCTGACCGACCCGGCCGGCATCCGGCAGACCATGGAGGCGGCCAACACCGATCCGGCCTGCGTCGGGGTGATCGCCTGGATGCACACCTTCTCCCCGGCCAAGATGTGGATCTCCGGACTGGACGTGCTGCGCAAGCCGCTGCTGCATCTGCACACCCAGCTCAACCGGGCGCTGCCGTGGTCCACCATCGACATGGACTTCATGAATCTCAACCAGGCGGCCCACGGCGACCGGGAGTTCGGCTACATCCAGACCCGCATCGGGGTGCACCGCAAGACCGTGGTCGGCCATGTGTCCGACCCGCAGGTCACCGGGCGGATAGCCGACTGGGTCGCCGCCGCGCTGGGCCACCGGTGCCTGCGCACGCTGCGGGTGGCCCGCTTCGGCGACAACATGCGCAATGTCGCGGTCACCGAGGGCGACAAGGTGGAGGCCGAACTCCGGTTCGGGGTCAGCGTCAACACCTACGGCGTCACCGAGCTCGCCGACCTGGTGGACGCCGTGGCCGCGCCCGACATCGACCGCCTGGTCGAGGAGTATGCCGCGCTCTACCGGCTGGCACCGGAACTCGCGCCCGGCGGCGAGCGCCATGAGTCGCTGCGCTACGCCGCCCGGATCGAGGCCGCCCTGCGGCAGTTCCTCACCGCGGGCGGCTTCGGCGCCTTCACCACCAACTTCGAGGACCTCGGCGGGCTGCGCCAGCTTCCCGGCCTGGCCGTGCAGCGGCTGATGGCGGACGGCTACGGCTTCGGCGGCGAGGGCGACTGGAAGACCGCGGCGCTGCTCGCCGCCGCCAAGGCGATGGGCCCCCGGGCGTCCTTCATGGAGGACTACACCTACCACTTCGGCCCGGGCGAGCCGAAGGTGCTCGGCGCGCACATGCTGGAGGTCTGCCCGACCATCGCGGCCGGCCGGCCGTCCTGTGAGATCCACCCGCTGTCCATCGGCGACCGGGAGGACCCGGTGCGGCTGGTCTTCGACGCCGCGCCCGGCCCGGCCACCGTCATCGGCCTGGCCGACCTCGGCGACCGGTTCCGCCTGGTGGCCAACGAGATCGATGTCGTCGAGCCCGACGAGCCGCTGCCCAGCCTGCCGGTCGCCCGGGCGGTGTGGAAGCCCCGCCCCTCGCTGTCCACCTCCGCGGAGTGCTGGCTGATCGCGGGCGGTCCGCACCACACGGTGCTGACCCGGGCCGGATCGTCCGTGCTGCGCGACTTCGCCCGGATGAGCGACACCGAGCTGGTGGTCGTCGACGGGCGGACGACCCCGGAGGACTTCGCCGACCGGCTGGCCTGGAACCAGGCGTACCGCCGGCTGGCCCGGGGCCTGTCCTGAGCCGCCGGTCCACGGGTCCGCCCTCCCGGGCCCGTGGACCGGTGTGAGCGCACCGGCGTGAGCGGGGATGCCGCCGGCCGGGCGGAGGCGGCCCGGCGCATCGTGCACCGACCGCCCCGCGCCGGGCACCGCCCGGGCGGGGTGCCGCGGCCCGCCCTGGCCCCCGCCCGGGTGGCCGGAAATCTGTGAGCGTTCACCCATCAATGGTGCTCAGGGTGTGCGGGCCCGGCCCGGAAGGGGCCGTTCGGCGGTGCCGCGGCCGTTCTCCGGATGCCCGGCCTCGCCCATGTCACGCGATCTGCGTGCAACTTTGCCTGCGGCAGCGGCTGTCCGGCCGCCCACCGCGCCGCCTGCCCGGAACGACGAGGCGTGCGCGATCCCTTGACGCGATTTGTGTTAGCGCTCACACTTCCGGGTTATGAAGCTGGCTGTGCCCGGCTTGTCCTGCGTGGAACTCACAGTGGAGCGCGCCTCATGACAACAGCCCAGCGGCCGGGCGGCAGCCCCGGCCGAAGGTGGACCAGAGCCCTGGTGGCCGGGAGCATGACACTCGGCCTGGCGGTGCCCCTCTCCGCGGTGACCGCCCCCGGTGCGGGAGCGGTCGAAGGGGAGACCTGGACGGACGACTTCGGCTCGACGACCCTGCATCCGGAATGGGAGATCACCAACGAGGACTCCGCGGCCTGGTCGCTCGGGGACGGGGTCCTGCGCATCACCGGGCAGACCGGTGACACCTACCAGGACGTCAACTCGGCCCGGAACGTCTTCATGGTCGACATCCCGGCGGGTGACTTCACCGCCGAGGTGACCGTCCGGGCACCGGTGGCCGGCACCTACCAGGGCGCCGGCCTGATCGCCTGGCAGGACATGGACAACTACGTCCGGTCCGGCCTCACCTATGTCGGCTCCCTGTCGCCCTCGGGGATCGCCATCGAGAACGACATCGAGACCGCCGCCGCGTTCAGCGCCGTGTCCTTCACCGACCGGCCCGCATCCACCGGCGAGACGCTCCAGCTCCAGCGGACCGGAGACACCCTCACCACCCGCTACCGGGACGCCTCCGGCGCCTGGACGGACGCCTCCTCGGTGACCGCGGCCTTCCCGACCACCCAGGTGGGCATCTACGCCCTCGGCGCGCTCGACGGCACCACCCTCGACGCCACGTTCGACGACTTCCGGGTGACCGCGGCCGAGGGCCGCGACATCCAGCCCGACGGCACCTTCGCCCTGCGGCAGTCCGGCACCGGCGCCCATCTCGCCGAGACCGAGGCCGGCCTCGCCCTCACCCCCGACCAGCCGCTGTCCCCGCTGTCCTTCACCGCGACCGCCCGGAGCGACGGCTCGGTCCACCTGCACAGCACTGACGGCGACCGCCCGGTCGTCGCCGACAACGGCACGCTGGCGCTCGGCCAGAGCGGCGACCCGGCGACCGCCCTCCGGCTGACCGACGCGGGCGGCGGCGAGCTGTACCTGCGCGACGAGGCCGGCACCGGCTACGCCGGCGGCGGGAACCCGCTGGTGCTCGGCGCCGAGGCCGACGCGGTCCGCTTCAGGCTGAACCAGGTCAGCACCTCCAGCGCCGACCTGACCATCGACGGCGACGCGTCCGCCGCCCAGATCAGCGACACCATGTTCGGCATCTTCTACGAGGACATCAACTACGCCGCCGACGGCGGCCTGTACGCCGAACTGGTGCGCAACCGCTCCTTCGAGTTCAACTCCTCGGACAACGCCTCCTTCACCGGCATGACCGGCTGGCAGCTCGTCAACGGCGGCGGCCAGGCCCCCGAGGCACTCGTCGTCGACGACGACGGCCGGCTGAACGAGCTGAACCGCAACTACTTCCGGCTGGTCGCCGACGGCCCCGGCGACGGCCTGCGCAACCTGGGCTACAACAACGGCTTCGCCCTCCAGGCCGGCGCCGAGTACGACGCCTCCCTGTGGGCGCGCAGCACCACCGCCCAGCCCCTGGCCATCCGGCTGGAGAACGCCGACGGCAGCGCCGTCCACGCCGCGGCCGAGGCCGCCCTGGACGGCTCCGGAACCTGGCGGAAGTACGAGGTGACACTGACCGCGAACGCCACCACCGACGCGGCCCGGCTGGTCGTCACCTCCGGCGCCGCCTCCGAGATCGGCCTGGACATGATCTCGGTGATGCCCCGGGACCGCTGGGTCGGCCCGGTCAACGGCCGGTCCGTGCTGCGCAAGGACCTCGCCGAGCACATCGCCGCGGCGAAGCCGGCCTTCCTGCGCTTCCCCGGCGGCTGCGTCACCAACGTCGGCACCTTCCGCACCTACCAGGAGAGCGGCTACCAGGACCGGCGGCGCACCTACCAGTGGAAGGAAACCATCGGCCCGGTCGAGGAACGCCCCACCAACTGGAACTTCTGGGGCTACAACCAGTCCTACGGCATCGGCTACCTCGAATACTTCAAGTTCGCCGAGGACCTCGGCGCCGAGCCGCTGCCCGTGGTCTCGGTGGGCGCCAACGGCTGCGGCTCGACCATCCCCGAGATGCACGACCCCGAGATGATCGCCAGGTGGGTGGACGACACCCTGGACCTCATCGAGTTCGCCAACGGCGACACCACCACCGAGTGGGGCGCCAAGCGGGCCGCGCTCGGCCACCCCGAACCCTTCGGGCTGGAGATGATCGGCCTGGGCAACGAGGAGAACACCACCACCTTCGAGGCCAACTTCCCCGCCTTCCGCGACGCCATCGAGGCGGAGTACCCGGAGATCACCATCATCTCCAACTCCGGCCCCGACGACTCCGGCGCGCGGTTCGACACCCTCTGGGACTACAACCGCCGGCAGAACGTCGACATGGTCGACGAGCACTACTACAACGACCCCGCGTGGTTCCTGCTCAACAACCACCGCTACGACGCCTACGACCGCAACGGCCCCAAGGTGTTCCTCGGCGAGTACGCCTCGCGCGGCAACACCTTCTACAACGCCCTGGCCGAAGCGGCATACATGACCGGACTGCAGCGCAACGCCGACGTGGTGCGGCTCGCCTCCTACGCGCCGCTGCTGTCCAACGAGTCCTATGTGCAGTGGAGCCCGGACGCCATCTGGTTCGACAACGACGAGTCCTGGACCACCCCCAACTGGGAGGTGCAGAAGCTGTTCGGCAACAACCCCGGTGACGAGGTGGTGCCCAGCACCTTCACCGGCACCGTCAACCAGGGCGTCGTCCAGGGCGGCGTCTTCCTGTCCACCTGGAACACCGCCGCCGCCTACGACAATGTGCGGGTCACCTCCAACGCCACCGGGGAGACGCTGTTCTCCGACGGGTTCTCCGACGCCTCCGGCTGGAACCCCGTGGCCGGCTCCTGGGCCGTCACCGACGGCGAGTACGTGCAGTCCTCGGACACCACCACCGACGCCCGCTCCGTGATCACCGACGGGTACACCAAGGACTGGACCAACTACACGCTCGAACTCGACGCCCGGAAGATCTCCGGCAGCGAGGGCTTCCTCATCGGGTTCGCCGCCCAGGGCGGCAACGACTACTACTGGTGGAACATCGGCGGCTGGAACAACACCCGCTCGGTGCTCCAGCGGGCCCAGGGCGGCTCCGCCGCCGAGGTCAAGGCGGTCGAGGGCACCGGAGTGGAGACCGGCGTCACCAACAAGGTGAAGATCGTCGTCGCCGGCAACACCATCTCCCTCTACCTCAACGACGAACTGCACATGACCCATGAGGCCGCGGACAACGAGAAGCTGTTCCAGGTCGTCACCCGCGACAAGGCCACCGGGGACCTGGTGGCCAAGGTGGTCAACACCTCGGCGGAGACCGTCCGCACCCGGGTCGAGGTCTCGGACGTGGCCGTCGAGCCGTCCGGAGAGATCATCCAGATGACCGCCTCCTCGCTCACCGACACCAACACCAAGGCCGACCCCACCAACGTCATGCCGGTCACCCGGCAGATCGACGGGCTGTCCAACTCGTTCGACTACGACTTCCCCCCGCAGTCCGTCACCTTCCTGCGGATGCACACCGCCGACGGCACCGCACCCGCGGTCGACGACGTGACCGTGGCGGGCACGGCGGTGAACGGGTGGTACGCCGACCCGGTCACCGTGTCCGCGACCGCCTCCGACGACCGCGAGCTGGACCGGATCGAGTTCCGGGTGGACGGCGGCGACTGGGTGGCCAGGCCGCCCGCCGAGGCCTCCGTCCAGGTCGGCGGCAACGGCCCGCACACCGTCGAGGTCCGTGCCGTGGACGCGGCCGGCAACACCGGCGAGCTGCGTCCGGTCGGCTTCGGCATCGACAGCGCCGCCCCGGTGTCCAACGCCACCGTCGACGCCGAGGCGCGCACCGTGACGGTCCGCGCCGCCGACTCCGGCTCCGGCGTGGAGCGGATCGAGACCCGGACCGGCACCTCGGGCGACTGGCAGCCGTACACCGGCCCGGTCGTGGTCGGCGACGCCGAGACCACCGTGCAGTTCCGCGCGGTGGACCGGCTGGGCAACGCCGAGCAGCCCGGCACCGTGGTGGTGCCCGCCCACCGGGCGGAGCTGACCGGCACCATGACCACGGTGTGGCCCGGAAAGGTGAAGGCCGAACGCGGCGAGGCCGTGGAGCTGACCGTGCGCGTCATGGGAGCCGACGGCGGCCCGGCACCCACCGGCGAGGTGCGCGTCCTGGAAGGGGGCGAGCCCCTGGCCTCCGGGATGCTCACCGACGGCACCGCGACGGTGTCCCTCGACACCACCGTCCTGACCAGGGGCACCTACCGGCTCGTCGTCCGCTACCTCGGCGACGGCGACCACAAGCCCTCCCAGACCAGCCTCAAGCTGCGCGTCACCAAGCCGAAGAAGGACTGACCGCCATGCGGAAAACCACACGCAGACGGGCCGGTATCGGCGCACTGCTGAGCGCCGCCCTGCTCGCGGGCTCACTCACCGTCACCGCCGCTCCCACCCACGCGGCCGAGGCGCCCGACCCCGGCCTGGTGGCCTGGTACCGGCTCGACGAGACCGAGGGCACCCGGGCCGCCGACTCCTCGGGCAACGGCAACGACGGCACCGTGGAGGGCGAGGCCGCCTGGCGCTCCGGCGCGGGCTTCGCCTTCACCGGCGGCCCGGAGAGCTCCGGCAACGCGATCCGGCTGCCGGACTCCCTGCTCGCCGGACTCGACGAGATCACCGTGGACTTCGACGTCAGCGTCGACCCGGGCCTGACCGGGAACTGGTTCATGTTCAACCTGGGCAACCGGCAGAACTGGCCGGACGGCGACGGCTATCTCTTCGTGACCGGATCGGACGCCGACGGCCGGCTGCGCGCCGCCATGGCCGAGAGCGGCCACGCCACCGAGCAGAGCGCCACCGCCGCCACGGCACTGCCGGCCGGTGCGTGGAAGCACATCACCTACACCGTGCGGGGCGGCAGCGCCGCCTCGCCCGGAACGGCCCGGCTCTATGTGGACGGCACCCTGGTCGCCGAGAACAGCGGCATCACCTCGCTGCCCGGTGCCATCGGGGAACCCGACGGCGTCTCCGCCCACAACTGGCTTGGCCGCTCCGCCTACCCCGCGGACAACTCCTTCGCGGGGATGCTGCGCGACTTCCGCATCTACGACCGGGCGCTGGCGGAGAGCGAGGTCACCGCGCGCATGGCGGCCAAGGCACAGGAGGCGGCCGACGCCGTCACCCTGACCGACGCCGACGGGGTGCGGGAGAACCTCACCCTGCCCACGGCCGGTGCCTACGGCGCCGAGCTCACCTGGCGGTCCGCCGACGAGTCGGTGGTGACCGCCACCGGCGAGGTCACCCGGCCCGAGCACGGCGCCGAGGCGGTCACCGTCCCGCTCACCGTCACCGCCTCGCTGGCCGGCGCCACCGCCACCAGGACCATCCCGGTCACCGTGCTGCCCCGGCCGGCCCCCGCACCGTACGAGGCGTACTTCTTCCCCTACTTCGCCGGTGAGAGCACCGACGACGGCGAGAAGATCTACTTCGCCGCGTCCAAGGGGAACGATCCGACGGCCTGGGACGAGCTGAACGGCGCCCGGCCCGTGCTCACCTCCACCATGGGCGAGCGGGGCCTGCGCGACCCGTTCCTGATCCGTTCCCCCGAGGGCGACAAGTTCTATCTGCTCGCCACCGACCTGAAGATCTACGGCGGGAACAACTTCGGCGAGGCCCAGGAATCCGGCAGCAGACACCTGATGGTGTGGGAGTCCACCGACCTGGTGCACTGGTCCGACCAGCGGATGGTCAAGGTCTCCTCGGACTTCGCGGGCAACACCTGGGCCCCCGAGGCGTTCTGGGACGAGGCATCCGGCCAGTACGTCGTCTACTGGGCCTCCAACCTCTACCCGACCACCGATGTGGAGTCCCGCGACGTCCGGACCACCTACAACCGGATGATGTACGCCACCACGCGGGACTTCCGCACCTTCAGCGAGGCCCGGCCCTGGGTCGACGTCCAGCGGGGCGCCGGCCTGGGCATGATCGACGCGACCGTGGTCCGGGACGGCGACACCTTCTACCGGTTCATCAAGGACGAGGCGTCCATGACCATCCGGCAGGAGAGGTCCACCGATCTGATGGCCCAGGTCAGCGGGGAGCTGCCGACCGCCTCCTCCGCGCCGTGGTCGCTGGTCGCCGAGCGCATCGGGGTGGGCCAGCCCAACCCGTGGGGCGGCACCTTCACCGGCGGCGAGGGCCCGACCGTCTTCCGCGACAATGTGATCCCGGACCGCTGGCACATGCTCATCGACCAGCCCGGCTACCACGGCGGGCAGGGCTATCTGGCGTTCTACACCGACGACATCGCCTCCGGCTCCTGGACCTCCGTTCCGGAGGCGGAACTGCCCAGCAGCCCGCGGCACGGCACCGTCATCCCCGTCAGCCAGGACGAACTCGACGCCCTGCGTGCCGCGTACCAGCCGCACCTGCTGGCCACGGCCGCGGCGCCGGCCGAGGTGCGCACCCGGGAGGGCGTCGCCCCGGAGCTGCCCGCCACGGTGGAGGTCGGCTACGCCGACGGCTCGACCCGGGCCACCGCCGTCGACTGGGACGAGGTGGCGCCCGGACAGTACGCGGCCTGGGGAACGTTCCGGGTCGAGGGGGCGCTGACCGGGCAGCGGCTGCGCGCCGAGGCCACGGTGACCGTCACCGACGCCGCGGACCCGGTGGTGGAGCTGGGCACCGACCCCGACGGGCCGGACGGCCTCGCGGACTGGTTCACCGTCCCGGTGACCGCCCGCGCGACCGCCACCGACGACACCGGGGTGCGGCAGGTGGAGCTCTCCCTCGACGACGGCGCGACCTGGACGGCCACCGACGGCGGGGAGGCGTCCCTCCCGCTGGGCGACGGCCGGCACACCGTCCTGGCCCGGGCGGCGGACCTCACCGGCAATGTCTCCGCCCCGGTCGGCCGGGAGATCGCGGTGGACACCGAGGCACCGGTGAGCCGGGCCGTGTGGAACGGCGAGGACCGGACCGTCACCATCGCCTCGGCCGACAACACCTCGGGCGTGGCCCGGGTCGAGTACCTGGCCGGCGCCGGATCCTCCTGGACGGTCTACACCGGGCCGCTGACCTTCGGCGATGTGGCGACCACCGTGCTGTACCGGGCGGTGGACCACGCGGGCCTGGTGGAGCAGACCAACTCCATCGCCGTGCCGCGCCGGCAGCTCGACGCCACCACCACGACCGCCACCCTGACCCGCAAGTCGGTGGGGCCGGGCGGCGAGGTCTCCGCGGTGGTCGAGGTGACCGGCGGGGCGGCCACCCCGACCGGCGAGATCCGCATCCTCTCCGGCGGCGATCTGGAGGTGGGCCGCGGCACGCTCTCCGGCGGGCGCGCCACCATCGCCATCGACACGGCAACCCTGGGCACCGGCACCTGGCGGCTGACCGTCGGCTACGCCGGCGACGACAACCACGCCACATCGGCCGCGGAGGTGACGCTCAAGGTCCGCAAGCGCTGAGCGGCGGACGCCGGGGCCCTCCCGGCATCCGGCGGGCGGCCGTCCCGGCAGGCAACCACGCGCCGGGACGGCCGCCTCGCCGCACCGGCGGGGCCGGGCCGGCGGCGCTCAGCGGATGCCGGCCCGCCGGGCGCGGGCCAGGTACCGGTCGCGCAGGGCGGTCCAGCGGTGCTTCTCGGGCACCGGGAGATCGCTCCACGGCTTGGCGCCCCCGGCATAGTGCAGCAGCCGGACGTCCTCGCCGACCGGCTCCCGGGTCGGGAAGGCGTTCCACCGGTCCGGGAGCCGGGCCGCGCCCTCTCCGGCGTAGCAGCAGAGCACGTCCTGGTCGTTCAGCCCGTAGCGGCCGGCGATGCCGGCGAAGTGCTCCGTGAAGCCGTCGGCACGCATCCGGGCCAGATCGAGCACCAGGATGCCGGCGTTGAACGAGGTGAAGTCGCCGCCGACCCGGGCGTGCATATAGGCCCGGAACTCGTGTGCCGGCTCGACGGGGAGCCGCTGCGCGGAGCGGTAGACGGACCGGAGGCCGGACTCGGCCCACTCCGAAGCGGTCGGACGGGCCGCGAGTGCCGCGCCGCCCAGGCCGAACTCCCACAGCTCCCGCACATCGCCGAGCACCGCGACATCGATGTCGAGGTAGACGACGCGGTCGAGACCGCTCAGGATGTCCGGCAGCAGCAGGCGGTCCATGGTGGAGACGGTGGTGTGCGAGAGCATGCCGCGGATCTCGCCGTAGCCGACCTCGTCGAAGCGGTAGTGCGAGAACTTCAGGCGCGGAAAGGCCTTCGCCCAGTCCCCGACCGTCTCCGGGCCGATGCCGCGGGTCATCACATGGACCCGGACATCGGAGGCGGTGTGCGTGTCGATGCCCTCCAGCACCACGGGCGCCTGCTCGACGAGGTTCTGGTCGAGCGCGATCGCGACATGGACATCGCCGCCCTCGCCGAGGTGGACGGCGTTCTCCCGGACCGGGTCCGCGGCCGTCGCGAGCGACTCGACCGGCGGGCGGAACGCCTGCCACCGGGCACGCCGCTCGCGGGCGAGCCCGACCAGCGGAGCGGTGGCCTCGCGCCAGGCGTCGTACACCTCCTTCTCCTCGGCACCGGAGGTGACCGGGCCCAGGACGGTGTCCAGCAGGCCGGAGATCCGCTCCTGGATGGCGGTGATCTCCGGGGAGCCGGGGGTGAGGCCGGCCAGGCCCTCGAAGCGGATGTCGGCCGCGTTGCGCGGCTCGAAGTCGACCGGCACGCCCATGGAGGTGGCCGGCAGGTAGACGTGGAGCCGGCTGGTGCGGAGCCGCTCGTGGGCGTCGCGCAGCACCAGGTGGTGTTCGTGGGCGGCGAGGAGGTTCGCGCCGAAGGACCGGTCGTTGACCTCCGTCGTGACCTGTGTGAGCCCCGTCCCCGGGGCCTGGCCCCGCGCGTCGACCTCACCGGTCCCGGGGGCACCGGTGCCCGGCCTGCGGATGCCGCCGGTGAAGTACGTGGTGGTGGTGACGCAGCCGGAGAAGAAGGCGTCGACGCCGTGGCTCAGGAGCCGGTCGACGGTGTGCCAGTCGCGGCAGCCGACCGGGCCGTACTTCTTGAGGTACGCCACGGCCCCGGGGGTGAGAATCTCGGACCGGTTGAGGTGGAAGCTGAGGAAGAGGGGCCGGATCGCCGGGTGCAACGGGAAGTCGTGGCGCCCCCATATCCGGCGCATGTACCAGCCGAACACGATGGTCCAGGTCGGCTCCGGCAGCGCGTCCCGGCGGGACGCGTCGCGCGAGACCGGGACGAGATCGGCGTCGGCGGCCGGACGGTCCAGCCGGATCTCCGGGGGAATGCAGGCGCGCAGGGTGTCCAGGGCGCCGGCGAGCCCGGTGTCGTCGGTGTGCAGGGTCAGACCGTTGCGCCGCAGCAGGTGGCCCAGTACGGCGACGGTCTGGGTGTAGTCGCCGATGTCGGAGGATTCCAGCTCGTGGTGCGGGTGCCCGTAGTGGATCAGGCCGATCGCCGGGCGGGTCCGCGGCGGCGCCACGGTGTCGAGCTCCTCGGGGCGCTCCCGCAGCCACTCGCCGAGCCGCGCGATGTCCCTGGCGAGCAGCCCGGTGTGCGGGCCGCTCTCCTCGGCGCGCCGGAGGGCACGGCGGGCGAGGGCGAGGCGGTGCTCGCCGGTCAGCACGCCCGCCACGGCGAAGGCGGCCTGCCCGGAGAGGCCCGGTTCCGCCACGAGTCTCGACGCGAGTTCCTGGCCCGCCGCCGGGTCGGCATGGAAGGCGCAGGACAGGGCCTCGCCGGCCGCCGTCCTCGCGATCAGGTCGACGGGGGCCCGGGAGAAGGCGCCGTGGGCCTTCTCCCGCGAGCCCCACACCAGCAGGTAATGCCCCAGGGCGACCCAGGCGCCGGGGCGGGTGCGCTCGTCCTCCAGAAGCGCGGTGCACAGCGCGCGGGCGCGGGCGATGTGCTGCGGGTCGGCCAGCAGGGCCCGGACCGCGCCGACGACGGCATCGTCCAGGCCCTCGCCGTGCAGAACTCCGTGGACCAGCAGCGCCTCGGCCTGGAGCCGGCCCACCGCCTGACGCAGGTGGCCGGCGCCCGCGGCGGGGTCGAAGTCGAGGCCGAGCTTCCTGGCCAGGGCGTCGATCGCCAGGGCGGCGGGCCGGAAGCGGTCCCGCTGGTTCTCCAGGACCGTGCTGCGCTTCAGCGCACGCCTGAGCTCCTTCTCCAGCTCACGCCCGCGGTTGTCGAGTGTGCGCGCGCGCTCCTCCAGCACCCGCGCGCGTTCCTCCAGTACCCGCGCGCGCTCCTCCAGCGCCCGCGCACGGTCGGAGGTGATGCCGTGCGCGGCGGCTCTGTTGACCACTCTGCTCGCGGCCCTGCGCGCCGTTGACCTCAGCCGTTCGCCGACCGGCTTCGATGCCATGCCCTTACCCCTGCTCTCTGCCGTGCGGCGACCGCGGACGCGGGTTCTCTTCGGTGGCGGAATGCGTGGCGAAGAACCTACCTCACCCGGGCGGCGGGGCCCGGGGGCCGTCGGCGGTCGCGGTGGCGAACGGGGTCAGCGGGCGCCGAGCCAGGCGAAGGTCTCCTCCCACACGGGTTCCGAGCCGCTGCGGAAGAAGCCGAAGTGGCCCAGCCCGCGGAGCCCGTGGTCGGCGGGGCGCAGATGGCGGCGCTCCAGGCGGGGATAGGCGGCCATCATGGCGTCGACCGAGCGGGCGGTGCCCCAGGCGTCGTCGTCGATGGAGTAGGCCAGGACGGGGGCGTGGAATGTCCGGTAGCGCTCGACGGGAAGAGTGGCATCGCCCAGCAGATAGCGGGGGTCGCGGCACCAGCGGGACCACTGGAGGGCCACGCCCCCGGGGAGGTCCTGGGCCGAGGAGAAGCGGCTCCAGGGCATGTATCCCAGGGCGCGGGAGAGCAGCGGCAGGGTGACCCGGGTGTGGAAGGCGACCGGGAGGCGCTGGCGGCGGCCCTGGTAACGCCAGTAGCCGCTCTGGGAGGAGACGGTGATCATCCCGTCCACCGCGGCGGTGTTGTCCAGCAGCCCGGCCGCCTGCCCGCCGAAGCTGTGGCCGACCAGGAAGAGGCGCTCGGGACGGAGGGTGCCGGTCACATGGTCGAGCACCCCGGCCATGTCCTTGAGCGCCCAGTCGGCGGCCGTGGCCGGGAAGCCGCGCAGGCCGGTCTCCGGCCGCGAGCCGCCGATTCCCCGGTAGTCGTAGGTGAGGACGGTGTAGCCGCGGTCTGCCAGGGCGGTGGCATAGGCCCGGTAGTAGCCGCGCGGGACGGCGGTGGCCGAGCTGATGACGACGGCGCGGGGGCCGGAGCCGTAGCGGGTGGCGGCGAGCCGGTAGCCGTCCCGGGCGGGTATCCGGATGTCCTGGCGGGCGGAGGTCGCGGTCATGCGGGATGTCCTCGGGGGTGCAGTTCGGCGGCGATACGGCCGGCGAGGCGTTCGCTGACCGTCTTCAGCGGGGCGGTGGAGCGGAGCGCCTTGGCCAGCAGCAGGGCGCCCTCGACGGCCGCGACGATCTCCATGGCCAGGGCGGCCGGATCGGGATGGGCGGGGTTCTCGGCGGCGATGCGGCGGGCGAAGGTGCCGACCAGCAGCTCCATGGCGGCACCGATTTCCCGGCGCACGGTCTCGTGCAGGGCGCCGCTCTCGGCGGCGACGGCGGCCAGCGGGCAGCCGTCGCGGAAGTCGCTGGCCGCCAGGTCCTCGGCGTAGCGGTCGCAGAAGGCGCGTACCGCCGCCCCGGTCGATCCGGCGCGGTCGGCGAAGCGTTCCAGAGCGGCCACCATGCCGGCCGCCGACTGCCGTACCGCCTCGGCGGCGAGCTCGGACTTGCCGCCGGGGAAGTGATGGTAGAGCGAGCCCTTGGGCACGCCGCTGGCGGTGAGGATCTCGGTGAGCCCGGCGCCGTGGAAGCCGCGCTCGCGCAGCAGCGCGGCGGTGGTGGTCACCAGCCGGCCGGGGGTGCTCCCGGGGGCGCTTCCGGGGGATTTCCGTGGCTCCATGTCGGCCTCCACGCCCCAGTAGACCGGTCGGTACAGGGGCTGTCAAGCAGCCCGCGGCCGTCGCGACGGGCGGCCGCCGGGGTCAGCCGGGATCCCGCGGCAGTCCCGGGGAGCCGGCGATCTCCCGCTCGGCGGCCTCGATGACCGCCAGCACGGCCGCCGAGGCCGCCGCGGGGTCGCCGGCCGCCACGGCTTCGACGATGGCGCGGTGGGGTGCCAGCGAGGCCTCGGCCGCGCCGGGGGTCTGGGTGCTGATCAGGAAGCTGTGCTCCAGCGCGATGTCCACCGCACGGCCCAGTGAGCCGAGGAGGCGGTTGCCGCTCGCGTTGAGCAGGGCGCGATGGAAGGCGATGTCGGCCTCGACATAGCCGCCGCGTTCCGGCCGCGCCGCGGCGGCCTCCATGGCCGCCAGGGCGTCGTGCAGGGCGCGCAGCTCGGCCGGTCCGGCCCGGCCGGCGGCGAGCCTGGCGGCCTCGGGCTCGACGATCCGGCGCAGCTCGCCGGTGTCGCGCAGCAGGGCCGCGGGGTCTCCGGCCTGTTTCCAGCGCAGCACGTCGCGGTCCAGATGGTTCCAGTGCTCCGGGGGCAGCACGCGGGTGCCGGTGCGCGGACGCACGGCCAGCATCCCCTTGGCCGCCAGGGCCTTGACCGCCTCCCGCAGCACGCCGCGGCTGACGCCGATGTCGGCGGCGAGCGCCTCCTCGACCGGCAGCGGCTGCCCCGGCTCCCATGCGCCGCCCACGATGCGGCGGCCGAGTTCGTCGACCACGCGCTGATGCATGGTCCGGAAATGCACCACGGCCTTCGCTCACCCCCTGGACACCAATCATCCAATCATTTAATGATTGTCGTCATGGTACCGGCCTGGGTGCCCGCCCGAACGGGCGAGGAGCGGGCGAGGAGCGGGCGAGGAGTATGCAGATGACGGACGCGAACCGGACGGGCCGCCGCAGCCAGGCATGGTTCGGCGCCCAGGGCCGCAGCGGGATGCTGTACCGCTCCTGGATGCGCAACCAGGGATTCGGCCACGAGGTGCTCGACGGCCGCCCCGTCATCGGCATCGCGACCAGCGCCTCGGAACTCGCCCCGTGCAACGCCCATCTGACGCGGGTGGCCGAAGCCGTCAGGCGCGGGGTGTGGCAGGCGGGCGGCTTCCCGCTGGAGTTCCCCACCATGGCCACCGGCGAGACCCTGATGCGTCCCACCGCCATGCTCTACCGCAACCTCATGGCCATGGAGGTCGAGGAGCTGATCCGGGCCAACCCGCTGGACGGTGTCGTGCTGCTGTCCGGCTGCGACAAGACGACGCCCGCCATGCTGATGGGCGCCGCCAGCGTCGACCTGCCCGCGATCATGGTCACCGGCGGGCCGATGCTCAACGGCAAGTACCGGGGCCGGGACGTGGGCTCGGGCACCCAGGTGTGGAAGTTCGAGGAGGACCTGAAGACCGGCCGGATGACGCAGGAGGAGTGCTTCTTCGCCGAGGGCTGCATGGCCCGCTCGGCCGGCCACTGCATGACCATGGGCACCGCTTCGACGATGGCCTGCGTGGCCGAGGCACTCGGCATGCAGCTGCCCGGCTCGGCGGCCTGGCCGGCCGTGGATTCCCGGCGGATGGAGACCGCACAGGCGGCCGGGCAGCGCATCGTGCGGATGGTGGAGGAGGAACTGCGGCCCTCGCGGATCCTGACCCGCCGGGCGTTCGAGAACGCCATCCGGGTCAACGCGGCCATCGGCGGCTCCACCAACGCCATCATCCATCTCACCGCCCTCGCCGGACGCGTCGGTGTCCCCCTGAGCCTGGAGGACTTCGACGCCCAGGCCCGTGCGGTGCCGACCCTGGTCAATCTGATGCCCAGCGGCAGCTATCTGATGGAGGACTTCTGCTACGCGGGCGGGCTGCCCGCGGTCATGGCCGAACTCCTCCGCGGCGGCCTGCTGCACGGCGGGCAGATCACGGTCACCGGGCGCGGCATCGCCGAGAACGTCGCGGACGCCGAGCGGCTCGATCCGGACGTCATCACCGGCCTGGACGCGCCGTTCCAGCCGGCCGGCACCGGCACCGCCGTCCTGCGCGGCAACCTGTGTCCGGACGGCGCGGTGCTCAAGCAGTCCGCCGCCTCGCCGCACCTGCTCACCCACCGCGGACCGGCACGCGTCTTCGACTCCCCCGAGGAATACCACCGGGTCGCCGACGACCCGGAGCTCGATGTCGACGAGAACACCGTGCTGGTCATCCGCAACGCAGGCCCCAAGGGCTACCCCGGCATGCCGGAGGTCTCCAACGTCCCGCTGCCCGCCAGGCTGCTGAAGGCCGGCATCCGGGACATGGTGCGCATCTGCGACGGCCGGATGAGCGGCACCGGGTACGGCACCGTGGTCCTGCACGTGGCGCCCGAGGCCGCCGTCGGCGGGCCCCTCGCCCTGGTGCGGGACGGGGACCCGATCGTCCTCGACGTGCCGCAGCGCACCCTGCGACTGGACGTGGACGAGGCCGAACTGCGGCGCCGCCGGGAGGCATGGCGGGCGCCCGCGGCCCCGCACCGCAGCGGCTATGCCTGGCTCTACACCCAGCACGTCGAACAGGCCGACAAGGGCGCCGACTTCGGCTTCCTGCGGGGCTGCCGCGGGCACGAGGTCCCGCGCGACTCGCACTGAGCCGGCGGCACCGGCGTCACCACCCCTCGAAACCGGGAGAGCAGCACCGTGGAACCGGCAGCACACCGCCCCCGCCCCGTCCTGGCGCCCGGCACCGTCCTTCCGTCGGACGCGGACCGGGCCGCCCTGGTCGCCCGCGTCCACGAGCCGCGGTGGGACGGGCCGTGCGTGGCCGCGGTGCGCGGCGAGCGGGTCGTGGACCTCACCGCCGTCGCGCCCACCGTCTCCGACCTGCTGGAACACGACGACCCGGCCACCGTCGTCCGGGAGGCCCCCGGCGGACACGTCTGGCACCTCGACGAGCTGCTGGAGGCGACCGCCGCCGGCCGCCGGGACGCCCCGCACCTGCTCGCCCCCGTCGACCTCCAGGTGATCAAGGCCGCGGGCGTCACCTTCGCCCGCAGCCTGCTGGAGCGCGTCATCGAGGAGCGCACCGGCGGCGATCCGGCGCAGGCCGCCCGGATACGGGACCGGGTCGGGCAGGTGGTGGGCGGCGCGCTCGACGGCCTCCGCCCCGGCTCGCCGGAGGCCGCCGAGGCCAGGGAACTCCTGGTGGCCGAGGGGCTGTGGTCGCAGTATCTGGAGGTCGGGATCGGGCCGGACCCGGAAATCTTCACCAAGGCCCCGGTGCTGTCCGCGGTCGGCACCGGAGCCGATATCGGGGTGCTGGCCGCCTCGGTGTGGAACAACCCCGAGCCCGAGGCCGTTCTGGTCGTGGACTCGCGCGGCCGGGTGCGCGGCGCGACCCTGGGCAACGACGTCAACCTCAGGGACATCGAGGGGCGCAGCGCGCTGCTGCTGTCCCGCGCCAAGGACAACAACGCCTCCTGCGCGATCGGGCCGTTCGTGCGGCTGCTGGACGACGGCTTCGGCATCGACGACGTGCGCACGCTCGACATCGGCCTGCGGATCGACGGCCCGGACGGCTATGTGCTGCACGGCAGCAGCTCGATGCGCGAGATCAGCCGCGACGTGCTGGACCTGGTGGCGGCCACCCACGGCGCGCACCACCAGTACCCGGACGGTTTCGTGCTGTTCACCGGCACCCTGTTCGCCCCCACCGAGGACCGGCACGCCCCCGGAGCGGGCTTCACCCATGAGCCCGGCGACCTCGTGCGGATCTCCAGCCCCCGGCTCGGCGCCCTGGTCAACACCGTCATCCCCAGCGAACAGGCCGCGCCGTGGTCCTTCGGCGTCCGCGCGCTGATGCGCAGCCTGGCCCGGCGCGGACTGCTGTGAGCCCTCCCGCGGAGCGGCCCCGGGGCGGCTCCGGGGCCGCCCCGGCTGCCCGGCTGACCCGCTGACCCGATCGGCTTGCCGCGGCGGCGCTCCCCGGCCCCAGCACCTAGCCTGACGGCCATGGGACGAATCCCGATGCCGGGGCCGCTGCGCGGGACGGCCCGCGTCTTCCCTCTTCCCCGAGGAGCGTGGTCGGTGTGGCCCGGAACCACCGCCTGATCCTCAGTTCCCGGTCCGAGGTCTGGGACCTGCTCGCCGACGGGCACCGCTACGGCGAGTGGGTGACGGGAACGCGGCGGGTCCTGGCCGTGGACCCGGCCTGGCCCGAGGTGGGCGCCGGCCTGCGGGTCCGGGTCGGCATCGGCCCGCTGACCCTGGACGACACCTGCGTCGTGCGCCTGTGCGAACCCCGCAGCCGGCTGGAGCTGGAAGCACAGGCGCACCCCTTCGGGGCGGCCCGCATCGCCATGAACCTGATCCCCTGGGGCGGGCACACCCTCTTCGTTCTCGACTGGCATCCCCTCCGGGGCCCCGGCACGCGGATGCACGGACTCCCCGTCGACTACGCCGTCCGGATCCGCAACGGCATCATGCTGACGAAGCTGGCCCGGATCGCGGTGCGGGAGCATGCGCGCCCGTCCCCGGCACGGCGGCGGCCCGCCGCACCGGCATGATCTCCACCGGACCGCACCCCGGCGCCGCGGAAGCGAGGCGGCATGCACGATCCTGATCCACCGTTCCGGCCGGTCCGCAAGCGGGACGGCTACCTGCCGCTGGAGGATCTCGGCCTCATCGGCGACGGGACGACCGCCGCGCTGGTCGGCCTGGACGGCTCCATCCCCTGGATGTGCCTGCCCCGGTTCGATTCCGAACCCCTGTTCTGCGGTGTGCTGGATCACGCACGGGGCGGCCATTTCACCCTGGCACCAGAGGAGCTGACCGAGGCCCGCCAGCGCTATGAACCGGACACCGGCGTGCTGACGACCGAGCTGCGCAGCCCCACCGGCCTGGTGCGCATCACCGATGCCCTGGCCCTGCGCTCCGGCGCCGACCTCACCGACGACGCACCGGCCGACCGGGCCGAGCTGGTACGTTCCGCCGTGGTGCTGGCCGGGGAGGTCCGCCTTCGGGCGGAGCTGGAGCCCCGGGGCGGCGCGCGGACGCGGGCATTGTTCAGCGGGCTGGAGGTGCTGCCCGCCCGGCGGCCGGACCTGCGGCTCCACCTGCGGTCCAACCGCCCCCTGACCGGTCTGCGCAGCACCCACGAGCTGCGGCAGGGCGACCGCCTGGAGCTCGTGCTGTCCTGGGGCCGCTTCCATCGTCACCATCGGTACGACACCGCCGCGACGCTGCGGGCGACCGCCGACGCGTGGCGCCGCTGGATGAGCCGTCTCGACTACCGCGGTCCCGAGGAAGCCCTCGTCAGACGCGCCGCGATCACCCTGAAACTGTGCGATGACTGGACCAGCGGCTCGCTGGTCGCGGCACCCACCTCCTCGCTGCCCGCACCCATCGGCGGCGTCCGCAACTGGGACTACCGCTATGCCTGGATCCGCGACGCGGCATTCGCCGTGTTCGCCCTGCGCCGCATCGGCTACCGGGGGGAGGCCGACGCCTTCCTCGGCTGGGTGCTCGACGCCTTCGAGTACGGCGGACGGCCCAGAATCATGTACGGGGTCCGGGGCGATCCGGTGCCCGACGAGACCGAGGACGGCGAACTGGAGGGCTACCGGCGCTCCGCCCCGGTGCGGTGGGGCAACGGCGCGGCCGACCAGCGCCAGCACGACGTCTACGGCGAGATCCTGGACTGTGCCCATCAGTGGCTGCGCGCCGGCGGCGAGATCCAGCCCGCGCTCCGGTCCGGCCTGGCCGGACTCGCCGACGCGGCGGAGCGGACCTGGAACCAGCCGGACCAGGGCATCTGGGAGGTGCGCAGCGAGGGACGGGTGTTCACCTACTCGGCCGCGCTGTGCCAGGTGGCCCTGGACCGGGCCGCCCGGATCGGTGAGCACCTCGGTCTGCCCTGGCCGGTCGCCCGCTGGCGCGACGCGGCCGGCCGGCTGCGCCGGCGCATTCTGGAGCGGTCCTGGGACGAGGCGGCGCAGACCCTCAGCGCACACCTGGACGGCGGCGGCATGCTGGACGCGAGCCTGCTGGCGCTCCCGCTGCGCCATGTCGTGGACGCCGGCCACCCGCGGATGGTGGCCACCGCCGCGGCCATCGCCGAGCGCCTGTCGGCAGGTGACGGACTGCTCCACCGCTATCTGCACACCGAGTCGCCCGACGGCCTGCCCGGCGACGAGGGCGCCTTCGTGCTGTGCAGTTTCTGGCTGGCCGACAACCTGACCGGCCAGGGCCGGATCGAGCAGGCCGAGGAGCTCTACGCCTCGTTGTGCGCCCGGGCGAGCCCGCTGGGCCTGATGTCCGAACAGATCAACCCGTCCACAGGAGAGTTCATGGGCAACTTCCCCCAGGCGTTCAGTCACATCGGGATCATCGCCAGCGGCGTGAACCTCGCCCGGGCCAGGGAGGGCGGGCGGGGATGATCGGCCGGCTTGTCCTCTTCGGCGCGACGGGGGACCTCACCGCGCGCTATCTGCTGCCGGCGCTGGCCGCCCTGCGGTCGGCGGGGCACCTCGGCGACCGGACGCAGCTGACCTGTGCAAGCAGGGAGGACTGGGACGACGGGCAGTACCGGGAGTGGGCCGCCGCCCAGCTCGGCCGGCACGGCGGACACCTTCCGGCCGGGGCCAGGGACGCGGTCGCGGCCTCGGTCCGCTACCTGCGGGCCGATGTCACCGACCCCGCCGACGTGGCCGCCGCCATCGCCGGCGACGGGCCGGTCGCCGTCTACCTCGCCCTGCCCCCGGCGGTCTTCCCCCGCGCGGTCACCTGTCTGCACCAGGCGGGCCTGCCGGCGGGCAGCCGGATCGTGCTGGAGAAGCCGTTCGGCGAGGACCTGGCCGGCGCCCGGGAACTGAACCGGCTGCTCGGCCGTCTGGTGCCGGAGCAGGCCGTGTTCCGGGTCGATCACTTCCTGGCGATGACCACCGTGCAGAACGTGCTCGGCAGCCGGCTGGCCAACCGGATGCTGGAACCGATCTGGAACAGCACCCACATCGCCGAAGTGGAGATCGTCTGGGACGAGACCCTGGCACTGGAGGGCAGGGCCGGCTACTACGACCGTGTCGGGGCGCTGAAGGACATGGTGCAGAACCATCTGCTGCAACTGCTCTGCCTGGTGGCCATGGAACCGCCGATCACCCTCGGCGAGCGCGATCTGCGCGACCGGAAGGTCGATGTCCTGCGGTCCGTACGGACCCTGACCGAGGACGATGTCGTGCGCCGCACGCGCCGCGCCCGCTATCTGCCCGGCCGGATCGGTGACCTGGACATCCCCGGCTACACCGAGGAGGAGGGGGTCAGCCCGCGGCGCCGTACCGAGACCTTCGCGGAGGTGGAACTGGAGCTGGAGAGCTGGCGCTGGGCCGGCACGACGTTCCGGCTCCGCAGCGGCAAGGCGCTGGGCAGGGACCGCAAGGAGGTCGCGGTGCGCTTCCGGTCCGTGCCCCATCTGCCGTTCGGCCACAGCGGGGAAGCCCTGCCCAATGTGCTCCGGTTCCATCTGGAACCCGAAGGGCTGACCCTGGACCTGACGGGCATCGGTGCCCACGCCCACCAGCTCACCGCGCTGTCGCTGACCGCCCGGATGGAACCGCCGGGCCTGCCCGCCTACGGCCGGCTGCTGCTGGACGTGCTGCACGGGGACCCCGCCCTGTCCATCCGCGGCGACGAGGCCGAAGAGGCCTGGCGGGTCCTGGAACCCGTCCTGTCCGGCTGGGCGGCCGGCCTGGTGCCGCTGGAGGAGTACCCGGCCGGCTCAGCGGGCCCGCCCCCGCGGCGGCGGTAGCGGGGGCCGGCGCGGAGCCCCGGGTGCGGCTTCCCCCACCGGCCCGGCGGCCTCCGGATCGTGCTCCGGGATCCGCGGGCCGGTTACCGCGCGGCGGGTGCGGTCTCGTCCTGGGCGGTGGCGATCCTCTTGTTCAGCAGGACGTTGCCGGGGGTGAGGTTCTTGACGCGGTCCACGAAGTCGAGCTGGATCCCGGGGCGGAACAGCAGGCAGTGCGTCGAGCCGCCGTAGTGGAACATGCCCAGCTCCTGTCCTCAGGATCGCGTTCACCGGGAATCCCACGAGCTGTGTCTCGTCGAATGCCGGAGCTGTACGGACCGCCCCGGGACCTGTTCGCCCGGGGCGGTGGCGTGCACTGCATCACGCAGCAGCAGCCCGCACCCGCCTGAGCCGCTCCGCGGCGGGGGCCGGGGAGGAGCCCCGGGTTCCTCCCCGGCCCGCCCGCTGCGCCCAACGGCGGCGGGGCCGTGTGCGGCGGAGGCTACTCCTCGATGACCGCCTCGACCCGGACCACGGACCCGGCCGGAGCCGGCGGGAGCTGGTTGCCCTCCACCCGCCGGCCGTCCACCATCAGGTGCCGCACCCGGCCCCGGACGCCCGCGGCCTTGCGCACGGTGATGTCGTAGGTGATCCCCTGGAACTTCCGGCTGGCGCTGAAGCCCTCCCAGGCGGCCGGCAGCACCGGGTCGATGCGCAGCCCGCCGAAGTCCGGCCGGATGCCGAGGATCCACTGCGTGATGGCCACGTAGTTCCACGCCGCGGTGCCGGTCAGCCAGGAGTTCTTGGCCTCGCCGTGGGTGGGGGCGTCCTTGCCCGCGATCATCTGGGCGTAGACATAGGGCTCGCAGCGGTGCAGTTCGCTGATGTTCTCCCGGGCCGAGGGGTTGATCCGCCGGTAGTAGTCGAAGGCACCGTCCCCGTTGCCCACCATGGCCTCGGCGATCATCAGCCAGGGGTTGGTGTGGCAGAAGACGCCGGCGTTCTCCTTGTAGCCGGGCGGGTACGAGGAGATCTCGCCCAGCTCGACCCGGTAGCGGGAGTAGGCCGGCTGCTGCAGCACGATGCCGTGCTCGGTGGCCAGCCGTTCCCGGACGCTCGCCAGGGCCTGGACAGCCATGCCGTTCTCGACCCCGACGCCGCCGATGATGCACATGCCCTGCGGCTCGATGAAGATCTGGCCCTCGTCGTTCTCGCCCGAGCCGATCACATTGCCGTGGTAGTCGAAGGCCCGCCGGAACCAGGCGCCGTCCCAGCCGTGTTCGGCGATGGTGCCCGCCATCTTCTCGCCCGCGCTGCGGTACTCGGCCGCGTCCGCGGGCCGGTCACAGGCCTCGGCGATGCCCGCCAGCTCCCGGGCGGCGAGCGCGAACAGGCCGGCGATGAACACCGACTCGGCCACCCCGCCGTCCTTGTTCTCGGTGGTCTGGAAGGGCTCCCCGGGGGTCTCCGAGAAGCAGTTGAGGTTCAGGCAGTCGTTCCAGTCGGCCCGGCCGATCAGCGGCAGGCCGTGCGGACCGAGCCGGTCCAGGGTGTACCGGAGCGAGCGCTGGAGGTGTTCGTACAGCGGGGTGGCGGCCGACTCGTCGTTGTCGTACGGCACCTGTTCGTCCAGGATCGACAGGTCGCCGGTCTCCTTGAGGTACGCCGCCACGCCCGTGATCAGCCACAGCGGGTCGTCGTTGAAGCCGGAGCCGATGTCGTTGTTGCCGCGCTTGGTGAGCGGCTGGTACTGGTGGTAGGCGCCGCCGGTGGGCAACTGGGTCGCGGCGATGTCGAGAATCCGCTGCCGGGCCCGTTCGGGCACGATGTGCACAAACCCGAGCAGGTCCTGGTTGGAGTCGCGGAAGCCCATGCCCCGGCCGATGCCGGACTCGAACGACGACGCCGAGCGGCTCATGTTGAACGTCACCATGGACTGGTAGGCGTTCCAGATGTTGACCATGCGGTCGGTGTCGGTGTCCGGGGAGTTCACCTGCATGACCGCCAGCATCGAGTCCCAGGACGCGCGCAGTTCGGCGAATCCCCCGGCCACCGCCTCGGGGGTCAGCCACCGCTCGATCACCGGGCGCACCAGGGTCTTGTTCACGGTCTGCGAGCCCGGCGGGTCGAACTTGGCGTCCCGGGGGTTCTCCCAGTAGCCGAGCAGGAAGATCACCTCACGGGTCTCGCCCGGGGCCAGGGAGAGCCGGACGTGGTGGCTGCCCATGGGCGCCCAGCCGTGCGCTACCGAGTCGAAGGACTGGCCGCGTTCGACGGCGGCCGGGCGGTCCCAGCCCCGGTAGGGGCCGAGGAAGGTGCCGCGCTGGGTGTCGTATCCGGCCAGCGGCTCGGAGCAGGCGAAGTAGGCGAAGTGGTCGCGCCGCTCCCGGTACTCGGTCTTGTGGTAGATGACCCCGTCCACCAGCTCCACCTGGCCGGTGGAGTAGTTGCGCTGGTAGTTGGTGGCGTCGTCCTGGGCGTCCCACAGGCAGAACTCGATGGCCGAGAACAGTGAGAGATCGGCGGCGGCGTCCCGCTCATTGGTCACCCGCACCCGCCAGACCTCCAGGTTCTCGCGGAGCGGGACGAAGTACAGCGTCTCGGAGCGGATGCCGCCGCGTGCGGAGGCGATCGTGGTGTACGACAGGCCGTGCCGGCACTCGTACGCGTCCAGTTCGCTGCGGGTCGGCTGCCAGGACGGCGACCAGAAGTCGCCCGAGCCGTTGTCCCGCAGGTACACATAGCGGCCACCGCTGTCCAGAGGCACATTGTTGTAGCGGTACCGGGTGAGGCGGCGCAGCCGGGCGTCCCGGTAGAAGGAGTAACCGCCTGCGGTGTTCGAGACGATGCCGAAGTACTCCTCGGTGCCCAGGTAGTTGATCCAGGGCAGGGGTGTGTCCGGCTGACCGATCACATACTCGCGTCGCTCGTCGTCGAAGTGGCCGTACCTCATGTGTGTCCTCCAGCACAGTGGGCGGAATGCGGTGGCGAGGAGGGAGGCGGCGAGTTATGGGAGCGCTCCCATCCCGGGGAAGTCATCCTGCCACGTCGCCCGGTCCGGCAAAAGGTGGCCGGACGGCTCTGCCCGAACGGTGCGCTTGTGTGCCGGTGCGGGCGGTTCGGCCGGGATCGGACGGCCTCGCCGCGGGCGGGAGCGGCCGCGCTAACGTGCGCCGCGCTGCGGGCGGGGATGCGGGGGCCGGTGGTGCTCGGTCAGAAGACCGAGCAGCCGGACGAGTTCGTCCTGTTCGCCGGTGGTGAGGGGGGCCAGGAGTTCCCGCTGGGCGTCGGCGATGACTGTGTCCAGGCGCTCCAGGCGGCGCCGGCCGGCGGGGGTGAGGGAGATGACGTTGCGGCGGCGGTCGGCGGGGGCGGGTTCGCGGCGGATGCAGGCGGCGTCGGCGAGCTCGTTGAGGACGGCGACCATGTCGCTGCGGTAGATGCCGGTGCGGCGGCTGAGTTCGGCCTGGCTGGCGGCGCCGGCCTCGGCGAGCGTGACCAGGACGGCGAAGTGCCACTTGTGGGCGTCCTCGGCGGCCAGGCGCTCGCCGACCAGCCGGTCGGCGACGAGTGCGGCCCCGGCGAGCAGACGGCTGGGGATGGTGCGCAGCCGCGCGGGTTCGGGGGTCGGGCTCACGGGCATCCTCCACGGCTATTGCATTAGTGGCACTAACAGTCTACATTCGTTAGTGCCACTAACGTTTAAGAGGAGAAGACCGTGATCAAGCCGTTCCGCATCGACATCCCCCAGGCCGGCCTCGACGACCTGGCCGGCCGTCTGGCCCGCACCCGCTGGCCCAACGAGGTCGCCGACGCCGGGTGGGACTACGGTTTCCCGCTGGCGAGGCTGCGGGAGCTGGCCGAGTACTGGCGCACCGGTTACGACTGGCGTGCGCAGGAGGCCCGGCTCAACGCGCTTCCGCACTTCAGCACCGAGATCGACGGCCAGCGCATCCACTTCCTCCACGTCCGGTGCGCCAGGCCGGACGCGCTCGCGCTGATCCTCACCCACGGCTGGCCCGGTTCGTTCCTGGAGTTCCTCGACGTGATCGAGCCGCTGTCGCGCGACTTCCACCTGGTGATCCCGTCCCTCCCGGGGTACGGCTTCTCCGGCCCGACCCACCGGCGCGGCTGGGACATCGACCACATCGCGCGGGCCTGGGCCGAGCTGATGCGCCGGCTCGGCTACCGGCGCTACGGCGCGCAGGGCGGCGACTTCGGCTCGGGCATCTCCCTGGCGCTCGGCGCGGCGGCCCCCGGACAGGTCGCCGGAGTGCATGTCAACTATCTGCCGACCCGGCCGGACCCGGACGCCGGCGTCGAACTGTCCGCATCGGACGAGGCCCGGCTGGACCGGATCCGCCGGCTGATGGCCAACCGTCCGCCGTACCAGGCCCTTCAGGCCACCACCCCGCAGACCATCGGCTATGCGCTGACCGACTCACCGGTCGGCCAGCTCGCCTGGATCGCCGAGCGCTTCGCGCAGTGGACGGACCCGCGCTCGGCGATCAGCGACGAGCGGCTGCTCACCAATGTCTCGCTGTACTGGCTGACCGCCACCGCGGCGTCCTCGGCACGGCTGCACCGGGAGGCGCCGCGGCGGACCGAGCCGTGCCCGGTGCCGGTGGGCGTGGCGGTGTTCGCGCACGACATCACCCAGCCGGTGCGCCCGCTGGCCGAGCGGCGCTACGACATCAGGCACTGGTCGGAGTTCGAGCGCGGCGGCCACTTCGCCGCCATGGAGGTGCCGGAGCTGCTCGCCGAGGACATCCGGGACTTCTTCCTCGCCCTCGGGCAGGGCCGGGCGCGGGCGGCCGGCCGCGGGGCAACGGCACACTGACCGCGGGCCGAGGCGCAATCCGTTGCCGGGACCCCCGGCGCGGGAACGGAGATCGCCGCGACCGGGCCGCCGGACGGCCGGATCAGTGGCCGCGCGGCGCGTACATGATCACCGCCATGCCGGCCAGGCAGACCGCGGCGCCGATGATGTCGAAGCGGTCGGGGCGGTAGCCGTCGGCGATCATGCCCCAGGCCAGGGAGCCGGCCACAAAGATCCCGCCGTAGGCGGCGAGGACGCGGCCGAAGTTGTCGTCGGTCTGGAAGGTGGCCACCACCCCGTACAGGCCCAGGGCGATGGCGCCGGCGCCGATCCAGAGCAGGCCGCGGTGTTCGCGGATGCCCTGCCAGACCAGCCAGGCGCCGCCGATCTCGAACAGGGCGGCGACGACGAACAGGGCGGCGGATCGGGCGATGGTCATACCGGCCGACCCTACCGACGGCCCGTTTCCGCGCCGCGGGCCCCCCACGGCCGGCGGCCCGGCCGTTCACCGGACCGTCTCCCGGCCGCCCGGGCCGGGGGCGCGGCAGGCGCAGCCCGGCGCGCACCCGCACGCGTCCCCCGGTGCGGTCTCCGCCCCGGCGGAACGGGGCGCGGGCACGGCGCAGCAGGCCTCCCCGCGCCAGGCGTCGCGGCCCTCCTTCGCCGCGACCGCGGCGATGACCAGGGCGGCGACGGGGTCGGCCCATGACCAGCCGAGTGCGGCATTGGCCACCAGGCCCACCAGCAGCACGGCGGAGAGGTAGCTGCACAGCAGGGTCTGCCGGGAGTCCGCCACCGCCGAGGCGGATCCCAGTTCCCGGCCCGCCCGGCGCTGCGCGTAGGAGAGGAACGGCATGACCGCCAGTGACAGGGCGGCCAGCACGATGCCGGGGACGGAGGCCCCGGCTTCCCCGGGGCCGGCCAGCGCGCGTGCGGCGTCGGCCGTGACATAGGCGGCGAGCGCGAAGAACGAGACCGCGATGATCCGCAGGGCTCTCCGCTCCCGGGCCTGGCGCACGGCGTGCTCGGTGGCCGAGAACTGCCAGGCGACCGCCGCGGCGGAGGAGACCTCCACCACCGAGTCCAGGCCGAAGCCGATCAGCGCGCCGGAGGAGGCGAGGGTGCCGGCGGTCAGCGCCACGGCCGCCTCGACGACGTTGTAGCCGATGGTCGCCGCGACCAGCAGCCGTATCCGGCGGGCCAGCACCGCGCGCCGCTCGGGGACCGGGCCGGGCCGGAGCGGCACGGGCGTGTCCGCCATCAGCAGCAGCCCTTCTCGCCGGCATCCGGGCAGCTGCGGTCGGTCTCGACGGCGACCACGGCGGTGCGCAGATCGTCCAGCGCGTGCCCGAGGCGGGGGTCGGCGAGTTCGTAGCGGGAGCGCCGCCCCACCGGGACGGCCACCACCAGCCCGCAGTCCCGCAGGCAGGCCAGGTGGTTCGACAGCCGGGTACGGGAGATGCCCAGTGCCCCGGCCAGATCGGCCGGGTGCGCCGGGGCCGCGCGCAGCGCGAGCAGGATGCGGCAGCGGATCGGATCGGCCAGCGCCCGGCCGAACCGCGCCAGCACCTCGATGTCGGAAGCAACAGTCAGCACCCGGCCCACACTAGTACATGGATTCGTGAATTCATAGTTCACTGAACCCAGGGCTCCGCGAGCGGGCGGCGGCCCCGCCCCGCGCAATCTCAGAGCCTTCTGAGTTCGCACCGCTACCGTCCGGCCCATGGTGCGCGATTACCTGATCATCGGGGCCGGACCGGCCGGACTTCAGCTTGCGGCTCTGCTGCAACGCGACGGACGCGACTACGTCGTCCTGGAGCGGGGGAGCGGACCGGGGACGTTCTTCGCCACGTATCCCAGACACCGGCAGTTGATCTCGATCAACAAGGTGAACACCGGATACACCGACCCGGAACTCAACCTCCGCATGGACTGGAACTCGCTGCTCAGCGACGACCCGCGGCTGCTGTTCACCCGGTACAGCGAGGACTACTTCCCCCGCGCCGACGACCTGGTGCGCTATCTGGCCGACTTCGCCGGCCGGACCGGCGTCCGCGCCGAGTACGGCACGGAGGCCGTCCGCATCTCCCGCGCGGACGGCGTCTTCACGGTCCTGGACCACACCGGACGGACCTGGGCGGCCCGCCGGCTCATCATGGCGACCGGCGTCTCCCGGCTCCGGGTGCCGCCCATACCCGGCATCGAACTCGCCGAACGCTACGACGACTTCGACCCCGACCCGGCGTCCTTCACCAACCAGCGGGTGCTGATCCTCGGCAAGGGCAACTCCGCCTTCGAGACCGCCGACGCCCTGCTGCCGAAGGCCGCGGTCATCCATGTCGCCGGTCCGCACTCGCTCAAGATGGCCTGGAAGACCCACTTCGTCGGGCATCTGCGCGCGGTCAACAACAACTTCCTGGACACCTACCAGCTCAAGTCGCAGAACGCCGTGCTGGACGGCACCGTGGAGAACATCGCCAGGACCGAAGGCGGCCGGTTCCGGGTGATGTTCCGCTATGCCCGGACCACGGAACGGCTCCGCGAACTGCACTACGACCGGATCATCGTGTGCACCGGCTTCCGCTTCGACGCCGGCGTCTTCGACGAGACCGCCCGCCCCGCGCTCGTCATCGACGACCGGTTCCCCGAGCAGACCCCGGCCTACGAGTCGGTCAACGTGCCCGGCCTGTACTTCGCCGGCACGCTCACCCAGCAGCGCGACTTCAAGCAGTCCACCAGCGGCTTCATCCACGGCTTCCGCTACGGTGCGCGCGCCCTGCACCGCATCCTCGGCGCCCGCTACCACAATGCCCCCTGGCCGGCCCGGCGGCTCCCCGCGGCACCGGAGGCGATCGCCGACGCCATCGTCGCCCGCGTCAACCGCTCCTCCGGGCTCTGGCAGCAGTTCGGGGTCCTCGGCGACGTGGTCGCGGTGGACGGCGACCGGGCCGTCTACCAGGAGGAGGTGCCGCTCGGCCATGTCACCGGCGGCGGGCTCGGCCCCGCCGCGCACCGGTTCGTGGCGGACCTGGAGTACGGGCCGCACCACGACCATGTCGACCCGTTCGACGTCACCGTGGCGCGGGTGGCCGAGAACGACGCCGAGCACGCCATGGACTCCACCTACCTCCACCCCGTGGTGCGCCACTACCGCGACGGCGTCCTCGACGGCACCCATCATCTGGCGGAGAACCTGGAGAACGACTGGGACATCCCGGAGGTGCACCAGCAGCCGCTCACCGCGTTCGTCAAGGCCTGTCTTGGCTGAGCAGTTCCCCGGCGGCGTACTGGACCTGCTGGACGCGGCCGGGGACCGCCCCGTGTTCGAGCACGCCGGCCGGACCGTCTCCGGAGCGGGGCTGCTGGCCCGCATACGGCGGGCGGCCGGCGCCCTGCGCAAGCAGGGAGTCGGGCCCGGCGACGGAGTCGCCATGCTGCTGGGCGTCAGCCCCGACGCGTTCGCCGCCGTCATCGCGGCCCATGTCCTGGGCGCCCGGGTCACCGGAGTGCGGCCGGGCCTGACCGGGCGACAGCGGGACCACCTGCTGGCGGAGGCCACCTGCACGGTCACCGACGGGGCCGGCGGCCCGGGCGCCGGGACCGCCGGCCGCCCCGTCCTCCCCCTCGGCCGCCTGCTGTCGGCGGCCGACGACGGCGTCCGGCCGCGGGTCATGGCCCGGCCGGGCGACATCGCCCGGCTGCTGCACACCAGCGGCAGCACCGGCGTCCCCAAGGCATGCGCCCAGACCTACGCGGCGATGACCGCCGCCTGGACGCTCCGGCCGGACCACTGGCCGCCCGCCGTCCGCGCCCTGGCCGCCCGCCTGGACCGGTTCCTGGTGTTCGGCACCCTGGCCAGCCAGGTGGTGATGGAGTACGGGCTGCTCGCGCTCGCCGCCGGCGGCACCCTCGTCACCGCCGCCCCGCCCCTCTTCCCCGACGCCCTGGTGCGGCACCGGGCGACCGCCAGCGTCATCACCGTGGCCCGGCTGACCCAACTGGTGGCACAGCAGCGGGCGTCACCCGCGGACCTCGGCGGTCTGCGCGCGCTGATGGTGTCCGGCTCACCGCTGACCCCGGGACGGGCGCGGGAGGCCGCCGAGGTGCTCGGGCCGGTCGTCTTCCACGGCTACGGCCAGACCGAGACCGGCATGATCTCCATGGCCACCCCCGAGGACCCGCCCGGCTCGCTGGGCGTCCCGCCCGTCGGCCTGGAGGTCCGGGACCCCTCAGGCCGCCCCGTCCCGCCCGGCACCGACGGCGAACTGTTCGTCCGGACCCCCTCGCAGAGCGCCGGCTACTGGCGGGAACCCGCCCTCACCGCCGAGGTGTTCGCCGACGGCTGGGTGCGCACCCGCGACCTCGGCCACCTCGATGCCCAGAGCCGGCTGTGGCTCACCGGGCGGACCCGCGACGTGATCATCGTCGACGCCCAGGTGTACTACGCCGGCCCCGTCGAGCGGCTGCTGGCCACGCACCCCGATGTGGCCGAGGCCCATGTCGTCGCCGTGCCCGACGACCGCACCGGGGAGGCCGTCCACGCGTTCGTCGTGCCCGCCGCCGGCCGCATACCGGACCTCGGCGAGCTGCGCGCCCTGGTGGCGGCGGAGCTCGGCGAGGCGTGCGCGCCGACCCGGCTCACCCCGGTCGCCCAGGTGCCCCTGACCCCCGCCGGAAAGCCCGACAAGCGGCGGCTGGCGGCCGGGGGATGACCGGTCCGTCCGGCGGGATTTCAGAACGCTCTGAGAATGGCCGCCTAGGTTCCCCGATGTGCTCACCACCACGGACACCGTCTCGCTCACCGGCCCCCTGGACTCCGCCGCCCTGCGCCGTGCGGCGGCCCCGCTCACCGTCACCGTGGACGCGGAGGTCCGCGCGCGCGTGGACCTCGGCCGCCGCCTCTTCGGCGCCCTGCGCAGCGGCGACGGCGGCACCGCGCCCCGGATCTACGGCGCCACCACGGGCTTCGGCGCGCTCGCCGGATACGCCGGCCGCTCCGACGAGGCCGACCAGTGCGACAACACCCTGGCGCATCTCGGCGCCGGCCAGGGCCCCGACCTGCCGCACGAGATCACCCGCGCCGCCCTGCTGCTGCGCACCCGGTCCCTCGCCCAGGGCCGCTCCGGTGTGTCCGCCGAGGTCGTGGAACGGCTCGCCGCGATGTTCGCCACCACGTTCTCACCGGCCGTCCCGCGCTACGGCTCCGTCGGCGCGAGCGGCGACCTGATCCCGCTGGCCTACGCCACCCAGGCGCTGCGCGGCCGGGGACACGCCTACCTGGACGGGCGCCGGATGCCGGCCGCCGAGGCGCTGCCCGCCGCCGGGCTGCGCCCGCTCGCCCTGGACGGCCGCGACGCGCTCGCCCTGGTCAACGGCACCTCCGTCACCACCGCGGCCCTGGCCCTGGCCCGCGACGCGGTCCGCGCCGCCCACCGCTCGCTCACCGCGCTCACCTGCCTCCTGGCCGACCTGCTCGGATGCGATGCCGGCTTCCTGGACGAGGACCTGCTGCACGCCTTCGGCCACACCGGCGCCCTGGCCATCGGCGCGGACATGCGCCGGACCCTCGCCGGCACCACGCCCACCGGCACCCGGCCGCTCCAGGAGCCCTACAGCATCCGCTGCTCCCCGCAGCTGCTCGGTGCGGCGGAGGACGCGCTGCGCTACATCGACGGGGTGGTCGCGGCCGACCTCGGCGGCATCAGCGACAATCCGCTGTTCTTCCCCGGCGGCCCGGAGCAGGAGCGGGCCGGAGCGGGCGGAGCGGCCGGAGCGGCGGGGAAGGCGGTGCACGGCGGGAACTTCTTCGGGCAGCCGGCCGCGTTCGCCGCCGATCTGCTCGCCTCCGTCACCGCCCAGCTCGGCAACCTCGCCGAACGCCAGCTCGACCTCCTGGTGGACCCGGCGCGCAACGGGGGACTGCCGCCCATGCTGGCCACCACGCCGGGCATCCAGCACGGCCTGCAAGGCGTGCAACTGGCCACCACCGCGCTGGTCGCGGAGCTGCGCCGCGCCGCGACACCGGCCGCCATGCAGAGCCTGCCGACGAACCTGCACAACCAGGACGTCATCCCCTTCGGCACCCAGGCGGCCCTGCGCTGCCACGACATGGCGGAACTGCTCGGCCTGCTGTGCGGCTCGCTGGCGCTCGGCCTGCGCCAGGCCGTCCACGTCGGCGCCCGCCGCCCCACCGCGCCCCGGTGCGGGGAACTCCTGGACGCCCTCGCCGACGCGATCCCCCCGGTCGAGCCGGACCGCCCCCTGGACGCGGATGTCCGCGCCGCGGCCCGGCTGCTGCTCACCCGCGACCTGCCCTGACCCGGCGGGCCGGTGCCGCGGCGGGCGCGGGCGAACACTCCGGGAGCCGGATGGCGAACCGGGCGCCGCGCCCCGGCCGGCCGGCGGCGACGACCGTGCCGCCGTGGTGGGTGACGACCTCGCGCAGCAGCGCCAGTCCCAGTCCGTACCGGCCGCCGTGGCCGCCCCGGTGGAACCGCTCGAACAGCCGTTCCGTCTCGGCGGGGTCGAAGCCCGGCCCGGTGTCCGTGACCGTCAGCTCCGCCCCGCCGCCGCGGCGCAGCAGGGTCACCTGTATCCGGCCGCCCGCCGGGGTGTGGCTGATCGCGTTGGACAGCAGCTCACCGACCGCGCGGCGCAGCGCGGACTCGATGCCGTCGACGAACAGGGGGTGCGGCGGTGAGTCCACGGTGACGGTGAGACGGCCGTCCCGCGTCCGGTCCGACTCCCCGGCGACCACCGACCGGGCCAGCGCCACCAGGTCGACCGGCCGGCGTTCCGCCGGCCGCGCCGGACCCGCCGCGAGGGCGGCGGACAGCAGCAGGTCGTCGAGCACCTCGCCGAGCCGGCCGGCCGAATCGACCAGCCGGGCCAGCCCTTCGCGGTGCGCGGCCGGCAGCTCCCCGGCGGCGGCCTGCCGCGACAGCATCTGGGCCCGGGTGTACACATGGGTGACCGGGGTGCGCAGCTCATGGCTGGCGTCGGTGACGAACCGCCGCTGCCGGGCCAGCGCCTCGGCGAGCGGGGACACGGCCAGGCGCCCGAGGACGGCCCCGGTGACGGCCGCGATCAGCAGCCCGGCCACCTCGGCGACCCCGAGCGCGAACCACATATGAGTGCGGTCGGCGAGCTGGAAACGCATGTCGAACACCGCCTGCACCACGTTTCCGTCCGCCCTGGCCTGCGTGCGCACCAGATAGACCGTGCGGTCGCGCCGCACCGTGCGCTCCACGGCTTCCCCGGTCCGGCGCACCCGTTCCAGGTCGGCGCGCACCGGGAAACCGGCCGGGAGGTCCGCGTGCGGGGTCGCGCCGGGCGCGTACAGCCGGGTGCACACCGGCGGGCTCGACAGGTCGCCGTGCGCCGCGTTGTGGCGCAGCTCCCGCCACATCTGTTCGCTCTGCGCATGCCTCATCACCAGGTCCGCCACCCCGCCGACGGCCGTGACCAGCAGCGTGATCATCACGCCGGTGATGACGGCGATCCGCCGGCGTGCCCGGCGCACCGCCGCCCGCTCCGCGGACGCCGACGAGCTCACAACGCCCCCAGGCGGTAGCCGAGTCCGCGGACCGTGCGCACCACCTGCCGGCCGAGTTTGCGGCGCAGATAGTAGACATAGGTGTCGACGATGGACGAGGCGGGCGTCTCGTGGAACACCAGCCGGCGCAGCTCCGCCCGGGAGTACACGGTGCCGGGGCGGGAGGCGAGCACCCACAGCAGCGCGAACTCCCGCGCCGCGAGGGCGATCCGTTCCCCGCCGGCCAGCTCGACCTCGCGCGGCCCGACGTGCAGGTGGCCCGAGCCGATCCGCAGCACATCGGCGACGTCGAGCGACCGTCGGCACAACGCCCGTAATCGGGCGCTGAGTTCGTCGAGCTCGAAGGGCTTGGCCAGATAGTCGTCGGCGCCGGCGTCCAGGCCGTCGACCCGGTCGTGCACGGTGCCCATCGCGGTCAGCAGCAGCACCGGAGTGCGGACCGCACGCGACCGCAGCCGGCCCAGCAGGTCGAGACCGTCCAGCACCGGGAGCCGCCGGTCGACGACGAGCACGTCGTACCGCCTGGTGAGGCCGAGATGCATGCCCCGCTGGCCATCGGTCGCGACATCGACCGCGTAGCCCTCGTCGCGCAGCACCCCGGAGAGCATGGTGACCAGCTCCCGGTCGTCCTCCACCAGCAGCAGCCGCCAGGGATCCCGCGCACGCCCCTCGGGCATCTGTGTCATCGCCTCACTCCTCCCGTCCCCGGCGTCACCCGCCACCGTCTTTGTTTAATAGGAAACGTTCCGGGGCGGGAGGGTGCTGTCAAACCACGGTTCGATCAGCGAGACCGCGCGGGCGCCAGGCGAGCACCGGGGTTGCTGTGCGCGCTAACAGATAGCGGCCCGCGCTCACACCCGACCCCTGCCCGGCTGACGTGGCATCAGGCGGTTCACCGGCCGGGCGCGGGCGTTGAATATTTTCGGTGGATGTTCGAAAGTTTTTTGTGTTACCGATAACAACAGGCTTGTTGGGGCGCTGACCGCCAAGCTACGTTACGGTCGTCGCTCCCCGGCGCCGGCCGGGTGCTGCCGTGGCGGGCAAGGGGGAGCCGGGCGTGCGAAATGTCATGTCCATGTCGATCGACTCCAGGCTGAGGGAGACGCCGGCCGCACCGGAGCGAGCAGCCCGCGCGGACACCGCGGAGAGCCGTGGCGACGGCCGGTGCCCCTGGTGCGAAGAAGGAGGACTACATGTCGATATATCAGCCAGAGAAGGGCTTATCACATGGTGAGCAGTAGGCTCCGCCTGGTGCCGGTCGTTGCCGCGGCGCTGCTGACACTGGCCACCGGCGGCCCGGCGATGGGCAGCGGTCCCGGGAGCGACACCCGGTCCACCGAGGCCGGCACGTATGCGGCGACCCCCGGCTGCGGCCGGACCCCGGCCCTGCGGGACGGCACACACACCATCCAGAGCGGCGGACGGAACCGCAGCTTCATCCTGGACATCCCCGACACCTACGACAACACCCACCCGCACCGCCTGGTCTTCGGATTCCACTGGTGGGGCGCCACCGCGAGCGATGTCGCCACGGGCCAGACGGTGGAGCGGGGCACCTGGGCCTACTACGGCCTGCAGCGCCTGGCCGGCGACAGCACGATCTTCGTCGCACCCCAGGGCATCGACAACGCATGGGCCAACTCCGGCGGCCAGGACGTCACCTTCGTCGACGACATGATCGCGATGATCGAGCAGGATCTGTGCGTCGAGACCACGCAGCGTTTCGCCCTGGGCTTCAGCTACGGCGGCTCCATGAGCCATGCGCTCGCCTGCGCCCGGCCCGACGTCTTCCGCGCCGTGGCGGCCTATGGCGCACCCGGGCAGGTCAGCGGATGCAGCGGAGGCACGCAGCCGGTGGCCTACTTCGGGGCGCACGGCATCCGGGACAACGTCGCCGGCATCGCCAGCGGCAGATCGCTGCGCGACAGGTTCGTCGGCAACAACGGATGCACCCCGCAGAACGCCCCGGAGCCGGCCCAGGGCAGCCTGACCCACATCACCACCGCCTACTCGGGGTGCCGGGACGGATATCCGGTGGTGTGGGCCGCCTTCGACGAGGGGCATATCGCCGCGCCACAGGACGGAGCGGCCGGCGACAGCGGCTCCCGCACCTGGCTTCCGGGCGCGACCTGGGACTTCTTCACCCAGTTCGGCGGCGGGCCCGATCCCGGCGGTGACACCGAGGCGCCGTCGGTGCCGGGGGTGCCGGTGGTCTCGGGGGTGACGGCTTCCTCGGTGACGCTTCAGTGGGCGGCTGCCACCGACAATGTGGGGGTCAGCGGCTATGAGGTGGTCCGCGTGGACGGCGGCGGTGAGAGCGCGGTGGCCTCCTCCGCGGTGAACCGG
>NZ_FOLM01000013.1 GCF_900112355.1 Streptomyces aidingensis | reverse complement strand
CCCCGCACACCTCCTCCACGCCGCCGCACGGACCGGCCGCACCCCCACCTACATCGCCACCCGCCTCACCGAACTCGGCTACACCCTGCCGACCACCGTGCGTTTCATCTCGCCATGAACGCTGCGCTGGCTCTTCGCCTCCCAACTCCCGCAGCCAACTTTGCAGCGTGACCAGGATGACTTGGGCAGCCGCCCGAAGCAGGCCGATGGCCGCTCCCCCTCACCGGTCCCGGCGGCGTCCCTTGGAGCAGCAGCCAGCGGCGCCGGTGAGCCGTGCACGGCACGGCCGATCGGGCCCACCTCCGGACACCTGCACCACGCCATCATGGAGACCCACTTCACCAGCGCCTGTGTCCTGCTAATCCCTGCAGCCTGATCGGCGAGGAACACTCTCCCGGCAGTCCCGGAGCGGTCCGCAGAGAGTCCGCAGGACAGCCGTAAGGGCCCGTCACGGGCCAACGCGGGCAAGCGGAAACAGGCCAGGTCACCGACGCGCGGCGGGAGTTGCCGCAGGTCAGGGACCTGGCCGGTTACTGGGAGACCAAGAAGGGCTGACCGCCCTTCCACCTCCCTGACCTGCGGGTATCTTCTCCGCATGGTCCTTGGTGACCCGCACCCGGTCCGCAGGCCGCCCACCACGGCGTCCCTACCGGACCGGGTGCGGTCGTTCCCGCTCTTGCCCCGGACGGGCGTGTCCCCGCAGAGCGACGACGGCCGCGGCATGGCCGGTTTCCGGGCCCGCCTGCTCTTCTCCGCGCGGCCGGTCAGGCGGCGGAGGCGGTGCGGTAGCGGGCCGCGACGTCGTTCCAGTCGACCAGGTCCCAGAGTCTGGTGACGTAGTCGGGGCGGACGTTGCGGTACTGGAGGTAGTAGGCGTGTTCCCAGGCGTCGAAGACCAGCAGCGGGGTGGAGCCCTGGCCGACGTTGCCGTGGTGGTCGTAGACCTGCTCCACGATCAGGCGGCGGCCCAGCGGTTCCCAGGCCAGCACGCCCCAGCCGGAGCCCTGCACGGAGGCGGTGGCCAGGGTGAGCTGCCGCTTGAACGCCTCGAAGCCGCCGAGGTGTTCGTCGATGGCGTCGGCCAGGGCGCCTGCCGGGCGGTCGCCGCCGTCGGGTGAGAGGTTCTGCCAGAAGATCGAGTGCAGGACATGGCCGGAGAGGTTGAAGGCGTAGGTCTTCTCCAGGCCGACCAGGCCGGCCGGGGTCAGCGCGTCCTTCTCGCGGGCCTCGGCGAGCTGCTCCAGGGTGTCGTTGGCGCCCTTGACGTAGGCGGCGTGGTGCCTGGCGTGGTGCAGTTCCAGGATCTCGCCGGTGATGGCCGGGGCCAGCGCACCGTAGTCGTAGGGCAGGTCGGGCAGCGTGTAGGCGCCCATGGTGGCTTCCTTTCCTTGACGGTGATCGTCCGTCACCCACCCTAAGCCCTTATTGCGAAGAGCTTGCAATAGCCCGAGCCATGCAGGAACATGGTGCACGGCGGGGCCGGCCCGTCAGCTTCGGCAGCAGCCGCCCATGCGGGCGTGCCCTTCCGAGGGATGATCGTCTTTCCTCCCGGCGCCCGCCGGTCCGGCCGGCCCCGCGCACCGCCTCCGCCCGCGTGCGGATCAGCCGATGACGGGGCGCTCCTCGGGGTAGTGGAAGCGGCGGGTGCGCTCGCGCAGGGCGAGCGCCGAGGCCAGGGTGATGGGGCCGAGGCGGCCGACGAACATCAGCATGACGAGGATCAGCTCGCCGGCCGGCGGCAGCTCGGCGGTGAGCCCGGCGGACAGCCCCACGGTGCCGAACGCCGAGACCGTCTCGAACAGCACCACCTCCAGCCCGGCCCCGGCCATGGCCTGGAGCGCGATGACGGCGGCGGCGACCAGGCCCACCCCGAGCAGGGCCACGGTCAGCGCCTGGCGCAGCACATGGGGAGAGAGCCGGCGGCGGAAGGCACCGGAGTCCGGCTCGCCGCGGACCTCGGCGAGGATCGCGGCGCCCAGGACGGCGAAGGTGGTGACCTTGATGCCGCCCGCGGTGCCGGCGCTGCCGCCGCCGATGAACATCAGCACGCAGGTGGCGAACAGCGTGGCGTGTCCCAGCGCGGCGATGTCGAGGGCGTTGAAGCCGGCGGTGCGGCTCATGGCGGAGTGGAAGAAGGCGTTGAGCAGCTTGCCCGGCACGTCCATCGGTCCCAGGGTGCCGGGGTTGGCCCACTCCAGCCCCAGCGTCAGCGCCGTGCCCGCCGCCAGCAGCGCGGCGGTGGTGGTCACGGTGAGCTTGAGATGCAGCGACCAGTTCCGGCTGCCGGTGGCGCGGTGGCGGGCGCGGTACCGCAGCACCTCGATGATCACGGGGAAGCCGATACCGCCCAGAATCACCGCCGCGGCCACCGGAAGGGTCACCCACGGATCGGCGGCGTAGCGGACCAGGCTGTCGGGGTACAGGCCGAAGCCGGCGTTGTTGAACGCCGAGACGGCGTGGAAGACCCCCGAGTACACCGCGTCCCCGAGCGGCTCGCCGTAGCCCAGGCGGAACCGGGCCGCCAGCAGCAGGGCGGTGACCCCTTCGGCGACCAGCGTGATCACCGCCACCCGCACGATGACGGCCCGCACCTCGCCCAGCCCCAGGGACTTGGTCTCCGCCTGCGCGGTCAGCTCCAGCCGCATCCGCATCCGGCCGGAAATCAGCAGCGCCAGCAGCGAGGCCATCGTCATGATGCCGAACCCGCCCACCTGGATCAGTCCCAGGATCACCGCCTGGCCGAAACCGCTCCAGTACGAGCCGGTGTCCACCACCGCCAGCCCGGTCACGCACACCGCCGAGGTCGCCGTGAACAGCGCGTCCACCGGCCCGGTCACCTCGCCGGACTGCGAGGAGGCGGGCAGTGCCAGCAGCGTGGCGCCGGCCACGGTCACCGTGCCGAAGGCCAGCACCACCGCCCGGGCGGGGTGCAGCCGCATCACCACCCCGCGCAGCCACATCGAAACAGCAGCCACCACAGCCTCCCGGCCCCTCGGCCCCTCGGCCCGCGTCGTGCGGACAGCGGCACGCTACGCCTGCCGGGCCGCCCGGCCGCGGGCGCCCTCCCGTCGCGGCCGGGCGGTCAGGCGGCGGGCGGGGCGGGGGCCGGGTGGAGGTCGCGGGCGAGGAGGGTGGCACCGGCGACGGCGCCGGGCATCAGAAAGACGGCGGCCAGCGGGATCAGAAAGAGCAGCGCCAGGGGGACGCCGAAGCCCAGGGCCCGCTTGCGGTGCGCGCGCATCAGCCGCAGCCGCGCCCTGACCGGCAGGCCGCGCCGCGACAGGGCGTAGGAGGAGAGCTCGGCGGTCAGAAAGAAGCCGGCCACGGCGATGCCCAGCACCGGGGCCAGGAGCTGCCCGGCGAACGGCACCAGGCCCAGGAAGAACAGCGGCACGGCGAACAGCAGGGCGCGCCAGAACATGTAGAGGCTCTCGCGTGCGGAGATCAGCAGCTCGCGCCAGAGCGGGCGGTCCGGGCCGGCCGGGACCGGGCCGTAGGCGGCCTCCACCCGGGCGGAGAGCGTGTCGTAGAACGGGTCGCCGATGAGCAGGGTGACGGCGGTGAAGGTGAGGGCGGCGAGCAGCAGCCCGGCGCCCACGAAGGCGATCCCGACGACAATCCGCAGGGCGGTGCGCCAGCCGCTGTCCCAGTCGTCGGCGAAGGGCGTCACCCAGGCCGCCAGGTTGTCCGCCCGGAAGGCGAGCACCAGCAGCGCGGCCGTGTAGAGGGCGAAGGTGATCAGCGCCGGGATCAGGCAGCGGGCGTAGCCGGCCGGGTGGCGGACCACCCAGCGCTGGCCCTGGCCGAAGAAGAACAGCCCGGCGGCATAGCCGCGCCGCCCCGGCGGCGGGGACGGCGCCGGGCTCGCGGGCACCGGCACGGGCGGCGGCACGGGCGGGCCGAAGCCGGGGCCCGGCGCGGAGGGCTGGGGAAATCCGTGTGCGTCGATGAAGGGGAGCCTAGCGGCTCGGGGGGACCGGTCGGCCCGGTACCCGGAGACCGGGTGCGGGCCGGTGGGGCCGGTGCGGCCGGTGCGGTGCCGCTACGGGCGGCGGTGCGTCATGATCAGCAGATCGCAGGGCGAGCCGTCGGTCTCCACCATGGCGCCGGGCACCGTCTCGGTGTGCTCGAAGTCCTCCGACTCGTAGAGGGTGCGGGCCCGGAGATTGTGCGGCTTCACATCCAGCCAGACCCGCTGCGCCCGGTGCTCCCGGTACGCCCGGGCGACCGAGGCGCGCAGCAGTTCCCGGCCCCGGCCCTCGCCGCGCAGCGCGGGGCGCAGCACCAGGCGGCGGACCTCGACCGCGCCCCCGCCGTCCCGCAACCCGGCCAGCACGCAGAATCCGGCCGGGGTGCCGTCCTCCTCGGCGGTCAGATGCTCCTGGTCGGGGTCGTCCAGGGCACGGCGGTGCCATTCCACTCCGGTCTCGCTGAGCCAGACCGCGGTGTCCGGGCCCATCTCCAGGGCGGCCAGCAGCGGAAGGTCATCGGGCGAGGTGGGACGCAAGGTGAGCATGCCCGAAGGGTAGTACCGCGCCGGCCGCCGGGCGTCCGGCGGTTGTGCCGGCCGCTGCCGCACCCTGCTGCACCGCGGGGTTGGTGGTGCATGATGTGGCTGCTGATGATGGCGTGTTCTCCTTGACGCCCCTCCCTACGCAGGAAGGCATTGCCGTGATGTCCGCGCGACGACGTCTCCTCTCCCCCGTGTTCACCGTGCTGCTCTCCGTGGGCCTGGTGACGGCCTGCTCCGGCGACGGCGACTCGTCCGGCCCGGCCGCGACGCAGGCGACCATCCACACCAGCATGGGCGACATCGCGGTGGAGCTGTTCCCCGAGCAGGCTCCTCTGACGGTGGAGAACTTCACCGGCCTGGCCACCGGCGACAAGGAGTGGGAGGGCCAGGAGGGCGACGAGCCGCTCTACGACGGCACGATCTTCCACCGGGTGATCGCCGATTTCATGATCCAGGGCGGCGACCCGCAGGGCACCGGTGCCGGCGGGCCCGGCTACCAGTTCGAGGACGAGTTCGATCCGGAGCTGACCTTCGACCGGCCCTATCTGCTGGCCATGGCCAACTCCGGGCCCAACACCAACGGCTCGCAGTTCTTCATCACCGTGGTGCCCACCCCGCACCTGGACCAGAAGCACACCATCTTCGGCGAGGTGGCCGACGAGGACAGCCAGGCCGTGGTGGACGCCATCGCCACGGTGGACACCGACGCGACCGACCGGCCGGTGGAGGACGTGGTCATCGAGAACATCACCGTGGAGTAGCCGGACGGGGCGGGGACGTCTCAGCCGCCGGCCAGCCGGGCCGCCCGCTCGTGCAGATGGCGCCGCTCCGGCAGGCTGCGCGTGGCCGCCGCCGCCCGCCGGTAGGCCTCCCGGGCGGCCGAGACCTCCCCGGCCCGCTCCAGCAGATGCGCCCGTACCGCGTCCAGCCGGTGCTGCCCGGCCAGCCGCTCGTCCCCGGCCACCTTCTCCAGCAGCTCCAGCCCGGCCCGGGGCCCGGCCACCATGGCCAGCGCCACCGCCCGGTTGAGCGTCACCACCGGGCTGGGCGCGATCCGCTCCAGCATCTCGTAGAGCGCCAGGATCTGCGGCCAGTCGGTGTCCTCGGCCCGCTCCGCCTCGTCGTGCACGGCGGCGATCGCCGCCTGCAACTGGTACGGGCCCGGCCGCCGGCGCCGCAGCGTGGCGGTGATCAGCGCCACCCCCTCGTCGATCGCCGCCCGGTCCCACCGGGACCTGTCCTGCTCGGCCAGCGGCACCAGGGCGCCGTCCGGCAGGGTGCGGGCCGGCCGGCGGGCATCGGTGAGCAGCATCAGCGCCAGCAGCCCGGCCACCTCCGGATCGTCCGGCAGCAGCCGGCCGAGGACGCGGGTGAGCCGGATCGCCTCGGCGACCAGATCGGTCCGCAGCAGCTCCGGGCCACTGGTGGCGGTGTAGCCCTCGTTGAAGATCAGATAGAGGATGTGCAGCACCTCCGGCAGCCGCCGGCCGCGGTCCTCGGGTCCCGGCAGCTCGAAGCGGGCACCGCTGCGCCGGATGCGCTGCTTGGCCCGGCTGATGCGCTGCCCCATGGTGGCCTCCGGCACCAGGAAGGCGTGCGCGATCTCGGCGGTGGTCAGACCGCCCACGGCGCGCAGCGTCAGGGCGATCCGGGAGGCCGGGGTCAGCTCCGGACGGCAGCAGAGGAAGAGCAGCACCAGGGTGTCGTCGGCGGACGGCGGCAGCTCGGTGTCGTCCGCGGCCGGGGCGGTGAGACGGTGCCGGGGCAGCAGCGCCAGCTCGGTGTCCTCGCCGGCCCCGGCGTCCGTCATGCGGCTCCCTCTCCCCCTCCGGGCCGCCGGGCCGACGGGGCTGCGTCACATCTCCGGGCCGGCGGCGGCCTCCATGACCGGCCGGACCTCGACGATACCCTCGTCGACACCCTCGTCGACCGTGCCGCCCGGGCCGGGCGCGGCCGCCGTGGTGCGGCTGCCTAGGCTGGCCCGATGAGCGCGTCCTCCTTTCCCGTCCCCGCAGGCCCGTCCGCCGCAGGCTCATCCGCCGCAGGCCCGGCCGCCGCTGCCTCCGGTCCGGCCGGTCCCGGCCCGCTGCCGCCGGCGCTCGGCTCGATGACCGTGCTCAGCGCCGCCGTGGTGGTGCACGACGCGGACGCGGGCCGGGTGCTGATGCTGCGCCGCGGGCCGCGGGCCAAGTTCGGCCGGGGGCTGTGGGACCTGCCGGTGGGCAAGTGCGACCCGGGCGAACCGGTCACCGCCGCCGCCGTGCGCGAGCTGTGGGAGGAGACCGGGCTGCGGGTCCGGGCGGAGGATCTGCAACTGGCCCATGTGGTGCACGCGGCGCGCGGCGCCGAGGCGCCCGCCGGCTTCGTCACCGTGGTTTTCCTGGTGCGCCGCTGGTCGGGCGAGCCGGTCAACCGCGAGCCGGAGAAGCACGCCGAGGTGCGGTGGGTGCCGGTGGACGCCCTGCCCGCCGAGGTGGTCCTCGACAGCGAACGGCTGGTCGGCGCCTGCCTGGAGCGGCCCCCCGCGGTCACCCTGCACGGCTGGACCTGACCCCGGCCCCCTGTCCCGTACGCCGCCCGGGCGGGGCGGGAGAATGGAGCGGTGGGTGTGAAGCGGACGGAGCGGGAAGCGGGGGGCACCGCCGGGGCGGCGGAGCGGGTGCTGGGCGTGCGCGGGCCGTCGCCGCTGGAGGAGGTGCGGGACGAGCGGTTCGCCCGGCACGGAGTGCGGCTGCTGCTCAAGCGCGACGATCTGCTGCACCCCGAGGTGACCGGCAACAAATGGCGCAAACTCGTGCCCAATCTGGACGCGGCGCTGGCCGGCGGCCATCGGTCCGTCCTCACCTTCGGCGGCGCCTGGTCCAATCATCTGCGCGCCACCGCCGCGGCCGGACGTCTGCTCGGCCTGCGCACCATCGGCGTGGTGCGCGGCGAGGAACTGGCCGGCCGGCCGCTCAACCCCTCGCTGGCCCGCTGCGCGGCCGACGGCATGCGGCTGCATTTCGTCAGCCGGGCCGACTACCGGGAGCGGCACCGGCCGGAGTATCTGCACCGGCTGTGCGCCGGGTTCGCCGCCGCGGGGCCGTTCGCGGAGCCCTATGTGGTGCCGGAGGGGGGCAGCAATGCCCTGGCGGTGCGCGGCTGTGCGGCGCTGGGCCGGGAGCTGGACGCCGCCGCCCCGCCCGGGCCGCGCCCGCATCTGGCGGCCGTGCCGTGCGGCACCGGGGGCACCCTGGCGGGCCTGGCGGCCGGGCTGGGCCGGGACCAGTCCGCGCTGGGCATCCCGGTGCTGAAGGGCGGTTTTCTGGCCGACGGGATACGGCGGCTGCAGTGCGAGACCTATGGCGCGCCGCGTGGCGACTGGCGCCTGGACGAGCGCTTCCACCACGGCGGTTACGCCCGTACGCCCGCCGCGCTCACCGCCTTCGCCGAGGATTTCGCCGCCCGGCACGGGGTGCCGGTGCCCGAGCCGGTCTATGTCGCCAAGCTGCTCTGGGCCCTGACCGCGCTCACCGCCGAGGGCGCTTTCCCGCCGGGGACGGTCCTGGCCGCGGTGATCACCGGATGACCGTCCAGCTGCTGATAATCCGCGCGAACTGCCGGAAAACACACGGCAACCCATCGGAATCTTCTGGGAATTGACCACCCCCTCTGGCCACAGATTGCACCGAATGCAATACGATGAGTGATAAGGCGACAGTGTGCCGCGGATCGGGGTAGCGTCTCGGACGGACCGGCGAACCAACGGGCACCACGGTTCGTTGGATGATGGCAAGGGCGTCCGGCGTGGCGCCCGTCCGTGTGGATCACCGTGGAGGTGAGGGTGACCGAGATCCCAGGGGAACGCGGCTCGCAGGACTTCGTGGAAGTCAGGCTCCCGGCCGCGGGAGCCTATCTGTCGGTACTCCGGACGGCCACGGCCGGACTGGCGGCCCGCCTGGACTTCACCCTTGACGAGATCGAGGACCTGCGGATCGCGGTGGACGAGGCCTGCGCGATCCTGCTCCAGCAGGCCATCCCCGGCTCAGCGCTGAGCTGCCTTTTCACCCTGGACGGGGACGCGCTGCACGTCACCGTCTCGGCGCCGACCACCGAGGGCCGCGCGCCGGAACGGGACACCTTCGCCTGGACCGTCCTGACCGCCCTCGCCGGCGAGGTGGAATCGGCGGTGGCCGAGGACCGCACGGTCAGCATCAGCCTGCACAAGAAGCGCGGCGCGGCACCGGGAACGCCGTGACCGCCGGCCGGGCACGTCAGGGGATGAGAAGGGGGCTGCTGTGAGGGATCTGAACGACGCGGCCCACGGCCCGCGCGCCGTGGGGCAGGCGGCACCGGCCGCCGCCGCGCAGCCCGGGCGGGACACCCGCCCGGCCCGTACCCGTCCTCCCCAGCACCGGTCCGCCGGCCATGCCGATGCCGCGGACCGTCCGGCCTCCTCCACGACCGCGCCCGGTCTGCCCGCCCAGCCCGGCCCGGCCGGCTCCCTGCCGTCCGCCCCCGGGGCAACCGTGGCGCCCTCCGCCGGAGCGGCACCGCTCCCGCCGGGCTCGTCCGGGCCGGGCGGCGGCGGCCGGAGCGCCCAGGACCGCGGCGCGGCCCGGGAACTCTTCGTCGAGCTGCGCACCCTGCCCGAGGGCTCGCCGCAGCGGGCGGAGCTGCGGGACCGTCTGGTGCGCATGCATCTGCCGCTGGTCGAGCATCTGGCGCGGCGGTTCCGCAACCGCGGCGAGCCGCTGGACGACCTCACCCAGGTGGCCACCATCGGCCTGATCAAGTCGGTGGACCGCTTCGACCCGGACCGGGGCGTGGAGTTCTCCACCTATGCCACGCCCACCGTGGTCGGCGAGATCAAGCGCCATTTCCGTGACAAGGGCTGGGCGGTGCGGGTGCCGCGCCGGCTCCAGGAGCTGCGGCTGTCGCTCTCCACGGCCACCGCCGAGCTGTCCCAGCAGCACGGGCGCGCGCCCACCGTGCACGAGCTGGCCGAGCGGCTGAAGATCTCCGAGGACGACGTCCTGGAGGGCCTGGAGTCGGCCAACGCCTACTCCACCCTCTCCCTGGACGTGCCGGACACCGACGACGAGTCCCCGGCCGTGGCCGACACCCTGGGCGCGGAGGACGACGCCCTGGAGGGCGTGGAGTACCGGGAGTCGCTCAAGCCGCTGCTGGAGGAACTGCCGCCGCGCGAGAAGAAGATCCTGCTGCTGCGCTTCTTCGGCAATATGACCCAGTCGCAGATCGCCCAGGAGGTCGGCATCTCGCAGATGCATGTCTCCCGGCTGCTGGCCCGCACGCTCGCCCAGCTGCGGGACAAGCTGCTCGTCGAGGAGTGAGCCCGGGGCGGGGGCCGGCCCGTCCGGCCCGTCCGGTCAGGCCGGGCGGCCCGGGGCGGCGGTGCCCAGCGCCCGGGTGGTCCGCGCGGAGAACAGGCACACCAGGGCGGTCACCGCGGCGGCCATCAGGGCCAGCCCGGCAGCCCGCAGCAGCCCGCCCTGGGCGAGAAGTTCGAAGCCGATCGGCAGGCACAGGATCTGCACCAGCACGGCCGGCCCGCGGGCCCAGCGGCGCAGCCGCCACAGTCCCGACGCGGCGGCCAGCGGGATGGCGGCCAGCGCCAGCACCGTCACCGCGCCGGTGACCGCCTGCGCCACCCCGTCCGGATCGCCGGTGACGACCAGGACGAGCATGAGCACCCCGAGCCCGGCGGCGGCCAGGCCCTCCAGTCCGGTCAGCACGGCCGCGGCGGCGGTGTGCGCCGGCCGGTTCTCGGGCCCCTTGGGGGCGGCGGCCTTCTCACTCACCCCGCCAGCGTAGCGAAGCCCCGGGAATGGCCGTGGCCGCCCGGGCCGGCGGGCGCCGGTTACGCTGCTGGGCATGCGCGCACTTCTCGTGGTCAATCCGGCGGCGACCACCACCAGCGTCCGGACCCGTGAGGTGCTCACCCATGCGCTGGCCAGCGAGCTGAAGCTGGAGGTGGCGGCCACCGAGTACCGGGGGCACGCCCGGGAGCTGGCGCGGCGGGCCGCCGAGCAGGGCTCGGTGGAGGCGGTGATCGCGCTCGGCGGCGACGGCACGGTGAACGAGGTGGTCAACGGCCTGCTGGAGCACGGCCCCGATCCGGACCGGCTGCCCCGGCTGGCCGTGGTGCCCGGCGGCTCCACCAATGTCTTCGCCCGCGCGCTGGGCATGCCCAACGATGTGGTGGAGGCGACCGGCGCGCTGCTGGACGCGCTGCGCACCGGCAGCGAGCGGCTGATCGGGCTGGGCCATGCGGCCGGTCCGGCGGACAGCCGGGACGCCGAGGTGCCGGCCCGCTGGTTCACCTTCTGCGCGGGGCTGGGATTCGACGCCGGGGTGGTGGGCCGGGTGGAGGCGCAGCGGGCCCGCGGCAAACGCTCCACCCATGCGCTGTATGTGCGGCAGACCCTGCGGCAGTTCCTCGGTGATCCGCAGCGTTCCCGGGGCACCATCACCGTCGAGCGGCCGGGTGAAGAACCGGTAACCGGTCTGGTGATGACGATAGTCTGCAACACCAATCCGTGGACCTATCTGGGAAATCGGCCGGTGTACCCCGTTCCGGGGACGTCGTTCGACTCGGCGCTCGATGTGATGGGCCTGACCAGTCTTTCCCCGGCGGCTCTGACGCGGTACGGAACGCAACTGCTGCGTTCCACCCCGGAGCGCGGGGTGCATGGCCGGCATGCCCTGTCACTCCACGATGTTCCGCGGTTCACGCTGCGCTGCGCACAGCCGCTCCCCTTTCAGCTCGACGGCGACCATCTGGGAGTGCGCACAGCCGTGACTTTCTCGGGTGTAGCCCGTGCACTGCGTGTGATTGTGTGAGTAGAACCGCCGAAAGTCCTTCCAGTCGAACGTTTAGGCGCGCCTCAACCCGCTGGAACTAGGGCTGTGAGCTAGGCGACACCGAAGAATCAAAAAAAACTTTCCAGAAGGGGTTGTATCGGCGCCCGAGGTTTGCGAACCTCTACATGGCGATCGGGACGGGCCGCCGGGCCGGTCCCTTGAGAGCCCGACTCCCCCCTCTCGCCCCGAATGGGACATGGCAAGGGGTCCTTTCAGTGACTCTGCGCGATGACTCGTTTCTGTCGGGGGACTCGTGAAAGCGTTCACATTCACAAGCAACGAGACTGCAATCCGCAGGAGATGGAGCAGACATGGACTGGCGTCACCGCGCCGTTTGCCGCGAAGAAGACCCTGAACTCTTCTTCCCGATCGGCAACACCGGTCCTGCGCTGCTGCAGATCGAGGAGGCCAAGGCGGTCTGCCGCCGCTGCCCCGTTCAGGAACAGTGCCTGCAGTGGGCACTGGAGACCGGCCAGGACTCCGGGGTCTGGGGCGGCCTGAGCGAGGACGAGCGTCGTGCCATGAAGCGCCGTGCCGCCCGCAACCGCGCCCGCAAGGCCACCGCCTGAACTGAGCGACGGTCCAGCACCTTCCGGCCACCACCGCCCCGAGCAGCAGCACCGCAGCACGCAGAAGTACGCAGCAGTACGCAGAAATACGCAGCACCGCGCCCGAAGTCGCTTCGAGCCCCGTACCGCAGGCCACCGCGGTACGGGGCTCAACGCTGTGTCCGGCGCCGTCAGCGCTTGGCGGGCGGCAGCGGCAGGTCGAGCATCACCCGGGTGCCGCCCCCGGGGGCCGTGGCCATCTCGAACCGGCCGCCCAACTCGCCCTCCACCAGGGTGCGGACGATCTGGAGCCCCAGGTTGCCGGAGGTCTGCGGGTCAAAGCCCGCGGGCAGCCCGCGCCCGTCGTCCACCACGGTGACCAGCAGCTTTCCCGCGCCGCGGCCCGCCTCGCCACGGGCCGCGGCCACTTCCACCGTGCCCTTGTCACCCGGCCCGAAGGCATGCTCCAGGGCGTTCTGCACCACCTCGGTGAGCACCATGGACAGCGGGGTGGCGGTCTCCGCGTCCAGCACCCCGAACCGGCCGGTGCGGCGGTGGGTGATCCGGCCCGGGGACAGTTCCGCGACCATGGCCAGCACCCGGTCCGCGATCTCGTCGAACTCCACCCGCTCGTCCAGGTTCTGGGAGAGCGTCTCGTGCACGATGGCGATCGAGCCGACCCGGCGGACCGCCTCGTCCAGCGCGGCCTTGGCCGGATTGGCCGGGCTGTCGGGGCTGTCGCCGCCGGCCGCTCCTATCCGCCGGGACTGCAGCCGCAGCAGCGCGGCCACGGTCTGCAGATTGTTCTTCACCCGGTGGTGGATTTCCCGGATGGTGGCGTCCTTGGTGATGAGCTCCCGCTCCCGGCGGCGGAGCTCGGTGACGTCGCGGAGCAGGATGATGGAGCCGATGCGCTCGCCGCGCGGCTTGAGCGGGATGGCGCGCAACTGGATCACGCAGTCCGCGCCCTCGATCTCGGCCTCCCGGGGCGCCCAGCCGCTGGCCAGTTTGACCAGCGACTCGTCCACCGGGCCGCGGCTGGGGGCGAGTTCGGCGGTGGTCTGGCCCAGCTCCAGGCCGACCAGATCGGCGTTCAGCCCCAGCCGGTGATAGGCGGAGAGCGCGTTGGGGCTGGCGTACTGGACGATGCCGTCGGCGTCCAGCCGGATGAAACCGTCCCCGACCCGGGGCGCGCGGTCCATGCCGCCCTGCTGGCCGGGGTAGGGGAAGGCGCCGGTGGCGATCATCTGGGCCAGATCGGCGGCGCTCTGCAGATAGGTGAGCTCCAGCCGGCTGGGGGTGCGCACGGTGAGCAGATTGGTGTTGCGGGCGATCACGCCGAGTACCCGGCTGTCCCGGCGGACCGGGATGGACTCCACCCGGACGGGGACCTCCTCCCGCCACTCCGGATCGCCCTCGCGCACGATGCGGCCCTCGTCCAGGGCCGCGTCCAGCAGCGGGCGGCGGCCCCGGGGGACGGTGTGGCCCACCATGTCGTCCTGGTAGGAGGTGGGGCCGGTGTTGGGCCGCATCTGGGCGACCGAGATGTAGCGGTCGCCGTCCCGGGTGGGCAGCCAGAGGACGAGGTCGGCGAAGGAGAGGTCGGCCAGCAACTGCCACTCGCTCACCAGCAGGTGCAGCCATTCGAGATCGGTCTCGTCCAGATCGGTATGGGCGCGGACGAGGTCGTTCATGGAAGGCACACGGCCGAGCTTACCGGCGGTCACACCCTTGACCTGCACTTCCCCATGCCCCAACCCTGCCCGGCCTGCCGGCACTCTCACGCACCGTGATCATGCCCTCAAGAGACGACACCACGATGACCATTCCCGACCGCCGGGGCAAAAACTCGGACAGGATCTGTTCAGAGCATGGACACAAGCGATTGGTCCAGTCCAGAATGAGGGAAGTCTTCTGTCCTCTCCGCACAAGAGGACAGAGCGAGGCCATGGCGCTCTCTGCCCTGACGGTGCCCTGGCCGCGATGCTCCGGGCTGCGGTGCCGGGGGAGTTGAGGGTCTCCCGCCGGCGCCGCGGCCCGTGGCTGTTTCCGGGGCCGGACGCCGGGTCTCCGTCCGCCGGGCCTCAGTCCGCGGCGGCGTCCGCGGTGCCGTGGTCCGCCGTCTCGCCGGTGCCCGGCCAGGCGGCCATGGCGGCCTCCGCCACCGCCTCCAGCTCGGCCCGCCCGGCGCCGTCCCTGGCCTGCTGGCTCATGCCCTGCATCACCGCGGCGACGAAGGCGGCCAGCGCCGCCGGATCGGCCCCGGCCGGCAGCAGTCCGGCCGCGGCGTCGGCCCGGATGCGGTCCCGGATGGCGGCCATGTTGCCCAGCCGTAGCCCGCGCAGCCGCTCGGCCACCTCCCGGGAGGTGTCGCCGCAGTTCACCGCGGCATTGGTGACCATGCAGCCCGGGGGCCGGCCGGGCAGGGTGTAGTTCTCCGCGGCCTCCCGCAGCACCCGGCGCACGGCCCGGCGGGCGGTGGGCTCCTCGGCCAGGGCGCGCCGGGTGAAGCCGCCCCAGTCGTGCAGATAGACCTCCACGGCCTCCAGGAAGAGCGTCTTCTTGTCGCCGAAGGCGGCATAGAGGCTGGGCGCGCCGATCCCCATGGCCTCGGTGAGATCGGAGACGGAGGTCGGCTCGTAGCCGTGCTCCCAGAAGGCGTCGACGGCCTTCCGCAGTGCGGCCTCCCGGTCGAAGGACCGGGGCCGCCCGCGCCGTTTCTCCGTCATGGCCCCATGGTGCCAGATCAGGACATTTTCTGTAGTGCGCGTTACAGCAGCCGCTCCGGCCGGGCCGGGAAGCAAGGACCGGCGGGCATCGGACATTTAACTAGCGCTCGCTACAAAAAGCGTCGGGGGGCTGCTAGCGTGCCGTCCGTACCGATTTTGTATCACTCACTACAGAAAGAGGGTGCGGCATGTCCACACTCAGCGGCAAGACCGCGCTGGTCACCGGGGCGAGCCGGGGCATCGGGCGGGCCGTCGCCGAGCGGCTGGCCCGGGACGGCGCCCGGGTGGCCGTGCACTACGGGCAGAGCGAAGGCGGCGCCAAGGAGACCGTGGCCGCGATCGAGGCGGCCGGCGGCAGCGCCTTCCCGCTGCGCGCCGACCTGAGCACCGGTGACGGCACGGCCCGGCTGTGGGCCGAGTTCGACCGGTCGGCCGGCGGACTGGACATCCTGGTCAACAACGCCGGGGTGGTCGGCACCCGGCAGGGGGCCGGCGCGGTCACCGAGGAGAACATCGACCACCTGCTCGCGGTGAACCTCAAGGCGCCGCTGCTGCTCACCGCGGCCGGCCTGGACCGGTTGCGGGACGGCGGGCGGATCGTCAACGTCTCCACCGTGCTGACCCGGCGCCCGATGGTCACGGAGCTGCTGCCGTACGCCGTCAGCAAGGCCCCGCTGGATGTGTACACCACGTTCCTGGCCCGGGAGCTGGCGCCGCGCGGCATCACCGTCAACGCGGTCGCGCCCGGTGCCACGGACACCGACATGAACGCCGACTGGCTGCGCGCCAGTGACGAGGGCCGGGCCGCTGCCGCCGCCTTCGCCGCCCTCGGACGGGTGGGCGAGCCGGCCGACATCGCCGACGTGGTGGGCTTCCTGGTCTCCGAGGACGCCCGCTGGGTCACCGGCCAGTGGCTGGAGACCGGCGGCGGCGTGCTGCTCTGAGCGGCGGCGTCTCCGCGGCGGTGCCCCGGTTCCGGCCCGCCCCCGTGCGGGCCGGAACCGGGGCGCCGCCGGTCCGGCGGGTCCGGCGGGGGTTCAGCGGGTTTCGGTGACCTTGGCCAGGGAGCGGGGGGCGTCGGGGTCCTGGCCGCGGGCGATGGTGACCTCGTGGGCGAGGAGCTGGAGCGGCAGGATCTCCAGCACCGGCTGGAGCTCCTCCGGGACGCCGTCGGCGGGCAGCACAAAACCGGCGGAGGCACCGGCCACCGCCGCGGCCGGGCCGACCACCATCAGGTCCGCGCCCCGGTCGGCCAGCCGCTCCAGCACCGGGCGCAGTGCCTCGCCGCCGCGGCCCTCGGTGACGATGGCGATCACCGGGGAGACGTTGTCCACCATGGCCAGCGGGCCGTGCAGCAGATCGGCGCCGGAGTAGGAGAGCGCGGGGATGTAGCTGGTCTCCATCAGCTTCAGCGCCGCCTCCTTGGCCGTCGGGTAGCCGTAGCCGCGGGAGGTGATGACCATCCGCTCGGCAAAGCGGTAGCGGGCGGCCAGGTTCCGGATCTCGGCCCCCCGGGCCAGGATCTCCTCGGCCAGCGCGGGCAGTTCCTTCGCCCGCGCGGCGCCGTCTGAGCCGCCCAGGGCTTCCACGAACAGATACAGCGCCAGCAGCGAGGCGGTATAGGTCTTGGTGGCGGGCAGCGCCCGCTCCGGTCCGGCCAGGATGCCGATGTGGTACTCGCTGACCGCCGCCAGCGGGGAGTCCGGGTTGTTGGTGACGGCCAGGGTGATCGCCCCGGCCTCCCGGGCGGCCCGGGTGGAGGCGACCAGATCGGGCGAACCGCCGGACTGGCTGACCGTGATCACCAGCACATCGGTGAGGTCCTGCGGGGCGTTGTAGGCGGTGGTGACGGACATCGAGGTCAGCCCGCACGGCCTGCCCAGCCGGATCTCCAGCAGGTACTTGGCGTACAGCGCCGCATTGTCCGAGGTGCCGCGGGCGGTGAGCAGCACGAACCGCGGGGCGCGCGCCGCGATCTCCTCGGCCACGGCACGGATGCGCGGCATCCCCTCGCCGAGCAGCCGCCGCAGCACGGCCGGCTGTTCGGCGATCTCCCGGGCCATGATGCGTCCGGCCTGCGCGGTCATTGCGTGTGCCTCCTGTGGGGCGGTGTTCCGGTACGGCGGGGGGCGGCCTCCGGCCGGGCGGGGCCAGGGCCGCGGTCGGCGGCGCGGGGATCGGCGCGGGGATCGGCGCGGGGGTCGGCGCGGGGGTCGGTCATGGTGCGGTGAGCGCCTCCGCGGCGGCCCGGCCGCAGACGCGGGCGGCGCCGTGGGTGGCCAGGTGCAGGGCGCCGGCGGGCGGGGCCTGCGGGATGCCCATCTCCACCACCACCGTGTCCGGGCGGGCGGCCAGCAGCGCGTCCAGCGCGGCGGCCATCCAGGGGTGGCGGTGCACGTCCCGCACCACCGCGACCACCGGACGCTCCCCGGCCCCGGCCAGGATGTCGGCCACCAGCCGCCCGGTGCCGTCCGCCTCGGCCCGGTCGCGGCCGTAGCGGGCCACCCGGGTGCCGGGCAGCAGGCCGTCCAGATGGCCGCCGACGCCCCACGGGGTCTCGGCGCCGACCGCGACATTGGCGGCGGCGGAGAACTCGGCGACATAGGGCGGGGTGGTCAGCACCGGCCGGGGCGCGCCCGGGTCGCGGGGCGTGACGCGCAGCGCCCGGCGGGCGGCGGCCAGGCCGATGTCTTCCCCCGCCGCGGCCGGGCGGCGGGCGGCAGCGCGCTGCTCCGCGGCCTGGCGGCCCAGGGCGCGCACCCGCCGCGCCGCGTCGTGCAGCCGCTCCTGGGGCAGTTCGCCGGAGCGGACGGCGGCCACGATCGCGTCGCGCAGCCGCTCCACCTCCGCCCAGTCGGAGGCGCGGCCGGCCACGCAGATGGCGTCCGCCCCGGCGGCGACGGACAGCGCCGCGCCGCGCGGCATGCCCCAGGTGGCCGCGATGGCGTCCATGTCCAGCGCGTCGGTGAAGATCAGGCCCTGGAAGCCGAGACCGCCCTCGCTCACCGGGGCGCGCAGCAGCCCGGTCAGCACGGCCGGGCTGAGCGTGCCGGGCCGGTCGGGATCGAGCGCCGGGACGACGATGTGCGCCGACATCACGCAGCGCGTGCCGGCCGCGATCGCCGCCCGGAAGGGCGCCAGCTCGCGCTCGTGCAGTGTCGGCAGGTCCACCGGGACGCGCGGCATGGCCAGATGGGAATCGGTGTCGGTGTCGCCGTGGCCCGGGAAGTGCTTGACGCAGGCGGCGACGCCGGCCGACTGGAGCCCTTCCACAAAGGCAGCGGTGTGCCGGGCGACCAGCTCGGGATCGTCGCCGAAGGAGCGGGTGCCGATCACCGGGTTGCGCGGGTCGGAGTTGACGTCCGCGGACGGTCCCCAGACCAGGTTGGCTCCGGCGGCGGCGATCCGGCGGCCCATCTCCGCGGCCACCTCCCGGGTGAGTCCGGTGTCGTCCACCGCGCCCAGCGCGTTGGCGCCGGGGAAGGAGGAGCCGGTGCGCACCTCCAGCCGGGTGACGTCGCCGCCCTCCTCGTCCAGGGCGATCAGCACCTCGGGGTTGGCGGCCCGGAGCCGGTCGGTGAGGGCGGCGAGCTGCTCGGCGGAGACCACGTTGCGGCCGAAGACGCCGACCCCGGTCATGCCGTTCTCCAGACCGCGCAGCAGCCAGTCGGGGGCGGTGTCGGTGCCGTCGAAGGCGGGCTGGAGGACGGCCAGGGCGTCGCGGGCGATGCGGGCTTCGTCACTCATGGGCGGGTCAGTGGTCCCTTCTATCCCTTCACGGCACCGGCGGCCATGCCTCCGGTGACCCGTCGCTGGATGATCAGGAAGAGGATCACGACCGGGAGGGTCACCAGGGTGGAGGCGGCCATGGTCGCGCCCCAGTCGTTGCCGAACGCGGTCTGGAAGGAGGAGAGCCAGATGGGCAGGGTCTTGGCCTCGGGGGACTTGTTGAGCACCAGCACCATGGCGAACTCGTTCCAGGCCATGATGAAGCCGAAGATGGAGGTGGCCATCAGGCCCGGGGCCAGCAGCGGGAAGATCACCCGGAAGAAGGCGCCGGTCCGGCCGCAGCCGTCGATCATGGCGGCCTCCTCCAGTTCCCTGGGCACGGCGGCGATGAAGCCGCGCAGCGTCCAGATGGTGAAGGGCAGCGCCATCACGAAGTAGATCAGCGTCAGCGACCACACGCTGTTGAGCATGTCCAGGTCGCGGGCGTTGAGATACATGACGATGATCAGCACTTCCCAGGGCGCCATCTGGGCCACCATCACCACCAGCACCATGGCCCGGCGGCCCCGGAACCGCATCCGGGCCAGGGCGAAGCCGGCCATCAGGGCGACCAGCAGGGCCAGCAGCACCGCGCCCAGGGTGACGATCACGCTGTTGGCGGCATAGGTCCAGAACAGTTCGGCGCCGGTGGCGGTGGAGTAGTTCTCGAAGGTGGGGACGAAGAGGAAGGACGGGTCCTTGGTGAGGATGTCCGTCTGCGGCTTCAGCGAGCTGGACACCATCCAGTAGACGGGGAACAGGAACACCGCGATGAGCAGCAGGGCGGCGGCGTTGGGCCAGATCCGGCCGGGGGCCGTGCCGCGCGGGCGGTGCGGCCCCCGCCGCACCGGCGCGGCGGTGCCGGTGCCGGTGCGGCGGGGGGCGGCGCCGCGGCCGGTGCCGTCGGCCACGGTCTGCCGGACGGGGTCGGCGGCCGGCGGAGCCCCCAGCGGCCCGGAGACGTTCAGCCCGGCCATCCGGTCCGTGGTCTTCTCCACCGGGGCCGTGGAATCGGGGCTCATGACTGCTGCTCCTTCTCCTGCTTGAGGATCAGGCGGAAGTAGAAGGACAGGGCGACCAGCAGGATCAGCAGGGTGAGCACGGAGATCGCGGCGGCGGCCCCGAACTGCTGCTGGCCCATGCCCTCGATGTACGCCATCACCGGCAGGGTCTCGGACTCGCGGTCCGGGCCGCCGCTGTTGAGGGCGTAGACCTGGGCGAACGCCTTGAACACCCAGATGATCTCCAGGAAGGTGGTGATCAGGAAGAACGGCCGCATGATCGGCAGCACCACGGACCAGAAGATGCGCCAGGCCGAGGCGCCGTCCATCCGGGCGGCCTCGTAGATCTCGCCGCCGATGGTGGTCAGGCCGGCGTAGAGATTGAGCGCCACGAACGGCACCGACATCCAGACGATCAGGACGGTGGCGATGGTGAGCGTGGAGAAGCCGGACTCGAACCAGTTGTGCTGCTCGTAGCCGTCGAAGCCGAGCGTGCGCATGACCCAGTTGGCCAGGCCGAACTGGGTGTCGAACAGCCAGCGGAAGACGGTGGTGCTGGGGATGATCGGCATGGCCCAGGCGAGCACCAGGGCGATGGACAGCGCCAGCCGCATCTTCTTGCCGAGCCGGTTCAGCAGCAGGCCGACCAGGGTGCCGAGCACCATGATCAGCACCACGTTGGCGCCCATGAAGACGAAGGTGCGGCCGACGGTGGACCAGAAGCGGTCGTCGTCCAGGACATCCGCGTAGTTGTCCAGGCCGGTCCACTCGGTGGTGCGGGTGATGATCTGCCGTTTGCCGAACTCCTGGAAGGAGATCAGCACATTGCGCACCAGCGCCCAGCCCAGGATCAGGGCGAGTGCGGCCACAGCGGGCAGGATCAGCAGATAGGGCACCAGGCCGGCGCCCCACGGCCGCCGGGGCCGTCCGCGCGCCTCCGCGGCAACTGGTGTGCCCGGGGTCTGAGCCGTCATAGTCGTGTCTTCCGTCTTCCTCGCGCTCTCACTCGCGCTGGTGCGCGCCCGGTGCCGGCCGGTGTGCGGACGGCGGGACAGCGGACAGCCCCCGGGGCCGCCGGCGGGGCTCCCCCGCCGGCGGCCCCTGCGGGGCGGGTGTCACTCGCGGTTGATGCGGTCGGTGATCTCCGCGTCCGCGGCCTCGGCGGCCTCGGCGTAGTCGTCACCGTTGAGCACCTTGGTCATGTACGACTTGATGGGGTTGGGGTCGGTCTCGACATTGGCCCATCCAGTGGTCAGCGGAGGAAGGTAGCCGACCTCCGCGGCCTGCACCATGGCCTCGGCGAAGGAGCCGGCCTCCGGGGAGGCGGTCACATCGGTGCGGTTGGGGATCACGCCGCCGCCCATGGCGTCCACGTACTTCTGCGCCCACTCCTGGGAGGTGGCCAGCTCCAGCCACTTGGTGGCGTACTCCTTGCTGCCGGCCCGCTCGGCCACGGCCAGGTTGGAGCCGCCCAGGAAGACGTGGCCGGGCTCGTCGGCGGTCTTGCCGGGGATCGGGAAGTAGCCGAAGTCGGCGGTCCCGCCCTTCTCCTCGATGGCGGCGATGGCCCCGCCGGCCTCCCAGCCCAGGCCGATCCAGGAGGCGATCTTCTCATTCGGGACCACGTCCACGGACTGCTGCGGGGTGGCCTCGTCGGTGTCCTTGGGAGCCGTGGAGAACTCCTGGAGCTGCTGGTAGAACTCCATGCCGGCCTGCGCCTGAGGGGTGTTCAGGGCGCCGGCCCACTCCTCGCCCTCCTTGACCGCGAAGGCGCCGCCCTCGTCGGCCATGAAGCCGCCGGCCACGTACCAGCTCTGGCCGGGCAGGTAGATCGGCTGGGCGTCGGTGTTGGCCTCGATGGTCTCCAGGGCCTCGATCCACTCCTCGCGGGTGGTCGGGACCTCGGCGCCGGCCTCCGCCCAGATGGCCTTGTCATAGATGACCGCGCGGTTGGCGCCGTACATGGGCACGGAGTAAAGGGCGCCGTCCACCTGGGCGGACTCCAGCATGGTGGCGTTCCACGGCTGGTCGGCCAGGTCGCCGAGGTCGGCCAGGCCGCCGGTGGTGGCAAAGCCCACGGTCTGGGTGTTGCCTATCTCCAGGACATCCACGGTGCCGTCCTCGGAGAGGGCGGTGGTGATCTTCTCCTGGATGCCGTTCCACTCCTGGATCTCGACATTCACCTCGACACCGTGCTCGGCCTCGAAGGCGGTGTTCAGCTCGTCCAGCCAGGCGTCCGGAGCGGAGCCGGTCATGATCCATACGGTGATGGCCTCCGGCTTGTCCCCGCCGCCACCGCCGCCGCCACCGGCGTTGTCATTGCCACTGTCGCCGTCGCTGCCGCACGCGACCGCACCTGCGGCCATCGCTGCCACGCCGATGGCTGCCATAAGCTTGCGCTTCACGTCATCCTCCTCAGGGGGAGGCCGGACCCCCTTGCGCCTGGTCACGGGACGGCCTTTAGTGGTGTACTCAAGAGGTGTAGACCAGTTGCATGACAGGCTGGACTAGACCAGTAGGGGTGTCAAGGGCCGCACAAGGGACCGGCTCCGTCCGTTACCGGAACGACATCTGCGCGAAGAAGCGCCCGGGTTCCGGCCCATGACACGATTGAGCCGCACTATTCGGAGGAGCCGGTGTCAACAGCACGGAAAGAGCCGGGGAGGCGCGCCAAGGTGACCGACGCAAGCGCTGTCGTCAACACCGCCGGCGGCAACGCCGCAGGTGGTCAGGGCACGACAGGCGGAGACGGCGACCGCACACGGACCGCGCGGGTACCGAAGTACTACCGGCTCAAGCGGCACCTCCAGGACATGACGGAGACCATGCCGCCGGGCACCCCGGTGCCGCCGGAGCGCTCGCTGGCCGCGGAGTTCGACACCTCCCGCACCACCGTCCGGCAGGCGCTCCAGGAGCTGGTGGTGGAGGGCCGGCTGGAGCGCATCCAGGGCAAGGGCACCTTCGTGGCCAAGCCCAAGGTGGCCCAGGTGCTCCAGTTGACCTCTTATACGGAGGACATGCGCGCGCAGGGCCTGGAGCCCACCTCACAGCTTCTGGAGATCGGCTACATCACCGCCGACGACCGGCTGAGCCGGCTGCTGGACATTCCCGAGGGCGGCCGGGTGCTGCGCATCGAGCGGCTGCGGCTGGCCAACGGCGAGCCGATGGCCATCGAGACCACCCATCTGTCCCAGGAACGCTTCCCGGCGCTGCGCCGCTCGCTGGTGAAGTACACCTCGCTGTACACGGCGCTGGCCGAGGTCTACGGGGTCCATCTGGCGCACGCCGAGGAGACCATCGAGACCTCGCTGGCCACCCCGCGGGAGGCCGGCCTGCTGGGCACCGATGTCGGACTGCCCATGCTGATGCTCTCCCGCCACTCCCGGGACAGCAACGGCGATCCGGTGGAGTGGGTGCGCTCGGTCTACCGCGGCGACCGCTACAAGTTCGTGGCCAACCTCGAACGCCCCGGCGGCTGAAGCCGTCCGGCGGACGTTTCCGCCGCCGGGCGGCCGTTGGGCGTCGCACCGCCGGAGACCGCCCTGCGGCGCGGAGCCGGCCTGCCCGGGCCGCCCTGGATTCCCCTTCCGGCCGCCACAACGCCGGTCCGGCAGCGGCGCGGCACATGAACCCCCGTCGGCATGCCCGTCCGCCCTCGCTCCGCTCCCCTCCCCTTGTTCCCTTGGCGCGGTGCCGGTGTGGGCCGGCGGGCGGGCACGCGCCACCATGCGGCGGGATGCCCGCCGCCGCCGGCCGCTTCAGGCCGCACCCCGGCCGCACGGGTCACATGCCGGGCCGGAGGACCGCCGGCCTCTCCCCGCATCCTGCCCGGCCGGCGGCCCTCCCTTCCCCAGCCCGCTCCGGCCCGCCCCGGCCAGGTATACCCGGCCGGGGCGGGCCGCCCCCGTTGCGGGCAGGTCCCGATGTCGGTGCCATGCCGCACCATGGCCTCATGGACATCACCATCCGCGAGGCCCTGGCCGAGGAGCTGCTGCCTGCCGCCGATCTGCTCACCCGCGCCTATCTGGACGACGGCCTGCTCACCTTCGGCACCGACGACCCCTATCTGGCCACCCTGCGCGACACCCCGCACCGCGCAGCCGAGGCCGAACTGCTGGTGGCCGTCGATCCGGCGGACGGCGCCCTCCTCGGTACGGTCACCTTCGCCCCCGAGGGCCCGTATGCCGAGATCTCCCGGCCCCAGGAGGCGGAGTTCCGCATGCTGGCCGTCTCCCCCGCGGCACGCGGCCGGGGTGTCGGCGAGGCGCTGGTGCGCGCCTGCATCGGCCGGGCCCAGTCCCGCGGCATGCGCGGCATAGTGCTGTCCACCTCACCGCTGATGCACACCGCCCACCGTCTCTACCGGCGCCTGGGCTTCGCCCGCACCCCCGAGCGGGACTGGTCGCCCACCCCCGACTTCACCCTGCACGTCTACACCCTCACCTGGTGACCACTCCCCTGGTGGCCAAGCGCCCGCGCCCGGCTCAGAAGCCCCGCGGCGGCTGCCCCGGCCCGCCCATCGGCGCCGGGGGACCCTGCGGCGCGGCGTAGGCCGCCGGCGCAGCCGCGTTCTGCCGCCGGGGCGAACCGATCGACACGGCCACCGAGCCCAGCATCAGGCCGATCCCGGAAAGCCCCGCCACCAGCGACTCCCCCGGCCACTCGAACGACCCGTGCTGAGAGCTGCATATCTCCTCCTGCCGCGGGCTCTCCGGCGTGCCCTCGTTCTCGGTGGTGCACCGGTAGGAGAAGGAGACGCCCATGGTGTCCGGGCTGGACCCCATGACCGAGAGGGCATAGACGAACATGGCCGGCCCTCCCAGCAGAAACAGCACCTGGAAGGTACGAGCAGCAGGATGCACGGCCGGACTCCCCCGATTCGGTCAACAACCGGGACCTGACCCTATAGCCGCCGCCCACCCCGCCATCCCTCGATGAGAGCGGGACGAGAGCGACCGGAGAGCAGCCGGAGAACACCCACCGCACCCGGCCCCGGGCCGTACCGCTCCCGCCGGGCGTGAGCCGGCTCACGGTCACCGCGCCCGTGTCACAACGGGCCCTCCTCCGGTGTCTTGTGGTCGAGCCCCTGGAAACGGAGGAGAAGAACATGGCGGAGAACACCGAGGTGGTCGTGGTCGGCGGCGGATACGCCGGGGTCACGGCGGCCAACCGTCTGACGCAGCGCGAGGACGTGCGGGTGACCCTGGTCAACACGCGCCCGGCCTTTGTCGAGCGCATCCGCCTGCACCAACTGGTGGCCGGCTCCTACGACGCGACCACCGACTACCGTCAGGTGCTGGCCGAACGGGTCCGGCTGGTCGTCGACACGGTGACCCGGATCGACGCGGCCGGGCGCAGCGTGACCCTGACCGACGGCGGCACGCTCGGCTACGACTATCTGGTCTATGCGGTGGGCAGCGGCAGCGCCGAGCCCCAGGTGCCCGGAGCCGCCCTGTTCAGCTACCCGCTCGCCAGCCTGGAGCAGGCGGAACGGCTGCGGCCGGTCCTGGAGGCCGCGTCCGCCTCGGCCCCGGTGACGGTGGTCGGCGCCGGCCCGTCCGGCCTGGAGACCGCCGCCGAGCTGGCGGAGGAGGGCCGCGCCGTCACCCTGGTCTGCGGCGGGCCCCTCGGCCCCTATCTGCACGCCCGGGGCCGGCGCTCGGTCGCCAGGCGGCTGGCCCGGCTCGGCGTGACCGTGGTCGACGGTCCCGGCACCCGGGTCACGGAGGTGACCCGCGACGTGGTGCGGCTCGCCGACGGCCGCGAACTGCCCAGCGAGGTGACCGTCTGGACCGCCGGCTTCGGCGTGCCGGACCTGGCCGCCCGCAGCGGGCTGGCCGTCGACGCCGAGGGCCGCCTGCTCACCGACGAGACGCTGACCAGCGTGGACGACCTGCACATCATTGCGGCCGGCGACTCCGCCGCACCGTCCGACCTGCCGTTCCGGATGAGCTGCCAGGCCGCCGGGCAGCTCGGCGCCCAGGCCGCCGAAACCGTGCTCAGCCGGATCGCGGGCAGGCAGCCCGCCCCCGTCAACGTGGTCTTCGCCGGCCAGTGCATCAGCCTGGGCCGGGGCGGCGGCATCTTCCAGTTCGCCTCCAGGAACGACCACGCCAACCCGCTCTACGTCGGCGGCCGTGCCGGGGCGAAGCTCAAGGAGTTCGTCTGCAAGAGCACGCTCAAGCAGCTGGCGGGCGAGGCCCGCAAGCCCGGCGGCGTCACCCTGGGTACCCAGTCCCTGATCAAGAACACCCAGCGCCGGGACCTGCTCCGGACCAGGCACGGCAGCACCCCGCTCACTCTGCCCTGAGTCTCCGCTCCCGCTGCTGGTCCCGCTGCTGGGCCCGCTGCTGGGCCCAGAGGATTTCGGACATGTGGGCGGCGCGCAGGTCGTTGGGGACGGTGAACAGTTCCTCTCCGGTGAGCGCCGAGCGCAGGGTGACCCGGCGGCGGTCCACCCGGGTCACCGTGCAGACCTGGCCGTGGCGCACGGACCAGACGGCCGCGCCCGGTTCCAGGGTGATGCGGTGCGCCATCGCGCCGGTGAGCATCAGATTGCCCACCGCCGCCGCGTCCTCCACGGCCAGCGGCGCGATGTCGACGCGCAGCCTGCCCGCGTCGCCCACCAGCCGGACCGGGGCGGCCACGCCCACGACGCCGAACATGTCCAGCAGCAGATCACGCGCCCGCCGGGCCGCCTCCGCGTGCCCGTCGGTCGTACAGGCCGGAACATTCATGAGCCGGATACCTCCTCCACTTTCGGGTGCATCCAGTTCATCGGCCGGACGCCCCGGCAGGGAACGTGCCAGCGTATGAAGCTCTCAATTCCATGCCGGGGAAGGAGAGTCGAAAGGCCCATGACGATCGAACTCGACCAGACCGCCGTTCCCGAGGACTCGGTGCTCACGTTCTTCGGCGAGCAGCTTGCCGCCCACCGGAGGAAGGCGGGCTGGACCCAGGAGCAGACGGCCAGGGCGGCGCGCTCGACGCAGTCGATGATCAGCAAGGTGGAGAAGGCCCGGCTGGTCCCCTCGGACGTACTCGCCGCCGATCTGGACCGGGCCTTCGGCAGCGACCGCTACTTCACCCGCCTCCACGCCCTGGTCCGCCGCTACGCCTACCCGCGCTGGTTCCTGCCGTACATCGCACTGGAGCAGGACGCGACCGCCATCCGCTCGTTCGAGGGGCAGGTTCTGCCCGGGCTGTTGCAGACGGAGGAGTACGCCCACGCGATGCTGGCGGCCGTCAGGCCGGACAACCTGGCGGAGCTGGTGGCCGTCCGCATGTCCCGGCAGGAGATCCTCGGCAAGGAGACACGGCCGCACACCTGGTTCATCATCGACGAGTTCGCTCTGATGCGGCACATCGGCGGGCCGCAGGTGATGCGCCGCCAGTTGCGGCATCTGCTGGAGGCGGGGCGGCACCCGCGAACCGTCGTCCAGATCGTCCCCCGGAGTGTTCCGGCACGTCCGGCGCTCGCCGGTCCCTTTACGCTGCTCACGCCGCAGGAAGGCGAGACCGTTGTCTATATCGACGGGTACCCCCAGGGGCGTCTGAGCCCCGATACTGGCGAGGTCACGGCCGCCGTCCACGCCTATGATCTGCTCCGGGCGGTGGCACTCTCCCCACAGCAGTCGGCCGAACTCATCGACACTCACCTCAGGGGACTCTCATGACCGCAAGCAACCTGCGGCAGGAATGGCGGAAGTCGAGCTACAGCGACAACGGGGGGCCAAGCTGCCTGGAGGTGCGCGACGGCATAGCCGGGGCGGTTCCCGTGCGGGACAGCAAGCAGCCGGAGGGCGCGCAGCTCCGGGTGCCCGCTTCCGCCTGGGCCGCCTTTCTCGGGCACCTCACCCGGGGAGGGGCTGTTCGGTCCAGATGACCTTGCCGGAGCCGGTGTAGCGGGTGCCCCAGCGCTGGGTGAGCTGGGCGACCAGGAAGAGTCCGCGTCCGCCCTCGTCGGTGATGCGGGCCCGGCGCAGGTGGGGCGCGGTGCTGCTGCCGTCCGAGACCTCGCAGATCAGCTTGCTGTCGCGGAGCAGCCGCAGCGTGATGGGCTCGCTGCCGTGGCGGATGGCATTGGTCACCAGCTCGCTGACGGCCAGTTCGGTGGGGAACTGAAGCTCCTCCAGCCCCCAGTCGGCCAGCACGGCGGTGACGTCTGCGCGGACGCGCGGGACGACGGCCGGGTCGGCGGGCAGGTCCCAGGCGGCGACATGGCGGGCGTCCAGCGCGCGGGCGCGGGCGACGAGCAGGGCGATGTCGTCGGCGGGGTGGCCGGGCAGCAGGTCGTCCAGGTCCCGGCAGGTCTGCTCGGGGGTGCGGCCGGGCCGGCCGAGTGCCCGCCGCAGCCGTTCCAGGCCCAGGTCGGGGTCGCGGCGGCCCAGGTGTTGCAGCAGTCCGTCGGTGTACAGCACCAGCGAGCTGCCCTCGGGCACCTCGATCTCGGCGGTTTCGAAGGGCTGGCCGCCCAGCCCCAGGGGCGGGCCCGGGGGCAGTTCGGGGAACTCCACGGTGCCGTCCGGGAGGACCAGGGCGGGCGGCGGATGGCCCGCGCGGCCCAGGGTGCAGCGCTGGGTGACCGGGTCGTACACGGCGTACAGGCAGCTCGCGCCGACGATCTCCTCGCCGCCGTGCTCGCCCTCCTCCCGGTCCAGGTCGAGACGGCAGACCAGGTCGTCGAGCTGGGTGAGGATCTCGTCCACGGCCAGGTCCAGGGCGGACATGTTCTGCACGGCGGTGCGCAGCCGGCCCATGGTGGCGGCGGCGGGCAGGCCGTGGCCGACCACGTCGCCGGCGACCAGCGCCACCCGGCTGCCGGAGAGCGGGATGACGTCGAACCAGTCGCCGCCGACCCCGGACCGCGCGGGCAGATAGCGGTGGGCCGCCTCGACCGCCTGCTGCGCGGGCAGGCCGCGCGGCAGCAGGCTGCGCTGGAGGGCGAGGGCCACCGCGTGCTCGCGGGTGAAGCGCCGGGCGTTGTCGATGCTCACGGCGACGCGTGAGACGAGTTCCGCGGCGAGCGCGAGGTCGTCCTCCTCGAACGGCTCGGGGCGCTCGGAGCGGTAGAAGCTGACCACGCCCAGGGTGGTGCCGCGGGCCAGCAGGGGCACCGCGATCAGCGAGTGGACACCGGCGTCCAGGATCTTCCCGGTGCGGGGAGGGTCCTGGGCGATCCAGCCCGCGGCCTCGCCCAGCACCGCCTCCCGCACCGGCCTGCCGCTCTCCAGGGCGCGGGCCTGCGGGGTCCCCGGGGCCAGCGTGATCAGGTCGCCGACCTGGTACATGTCGGAGGTGCCGGGGAAGCCGGGGATGCCGTGCGCCGCGGTGCGGCGCAGCGGTCCGTCCACCGGTACCGGCTCCTCGCCGAGCAGCACGGCGGCCGGCAGGTCCACCGCGGCGAAGTCGGCGAGCTGCGGGACCACCACCCCGGCCAGTTCCTCGGCGGTCCGGGTCACGTCCAGGGTGGTGCCGACGCAGGCGCCGGCGTCGAACAGCAGGTCCAGCCGCTGCCGGGCCCGCAGCGCCAGCCTGCCGACGCCGGGCTCGCCGATGGCCAGCAGCCACCGGCCGGCGTCCTGCGTGCCGGGCGCGGGGGCGGGCGCGGGCGGAGCCGGGTGGCGGCCGGCCGCCGCCCGGAGCGGCGCGGTGGGGCCGGACGGGCCGGCTGCCATGGCGGGGAGCGGGGGCGGCCCGCCGGGGCCGGGGTGCCCGGCGCCGGGCACCGGTGTGTCCAGGCGCCGCAGGTCACCGGAGGGCAGCAGGGCTTCCACGGCAATACCCGCGATCCCGTCGGCGTCCTCCACCGGCCGCCCGAGCAGCACGGCTGTCCGCCCGTCGGTGAGCGCCACCTCGGCCGGTCCGGCCCGCCCGGAGGAGATCATCGCGGTGGCCCGCTCCTCCAGCAGACGCAGGTCCCGGGGGGCGAGCAGCTCGGCGAGCGGGGCCCGGGTGCCGCCCGGTCCGCGGGCCGCCGCCCGGCGGCGGGTCTTCCAGTAGGTCTCCAGCAGAGACCGTTCGCGGGCCGTCGTGCCGTCCAGCAGCCGCTGCCCGATGGCGCGGACCGCCTGCATCGCCACGCCGATCATGTGGGGGTCGTTGGCGTCCGCCAGCTCGCAGCTCAGGTCGAGCACGCCCAGCACCCGGCCGGTGAGCGGATCGCGGATGGGGACGCCGACGCAGGACAGGCCGCTCAGGCAGTCGGCGAGGTGTTCCCGGCCGCGCACGAAGGCGGGCTGCCGGGTCAGGGCGGCGGTGCCGATCCCATTGGTGCCGATGGCCTGCTCGGCGGCGCTGAATCCGGGGGCGAGCCGCAGCGCGTCGAGCCGGCGGTTCAGGAAGGGCATGCCGACCCGGCGTTCCAGCAGCCGGGCCCGCTCGTCGCTGAGGAACGCGGTGACGCGGACGCCGGACAGCCGCTCCTCCAGGCTGTCCAGCACCGGCCGGGCGGCCCGCACGAGGCTGTCGGCGTCACCGTCCGGGACGGCGCGGTGGGGATCGTCCGGCGGGGTGCCCTCCGCGACGCCCAGCGTGCGGCAGCGCCGCCAGGACGCCAGGATGGGCGCACGGACCATGGCCCGCCGGTCCGCTCCGCCGCCCGGAAGCAGTCCGTCGGGCGCTTCGGACCCGGTGGTCACGTCGTGGGGGCCGACTGCCATGAGTCACTTCCGCCATAGGGTGCGGTCACCCGACCGCAGGAAAAATCATACCTTTCCTGGGCACAACGGGAGAACACCGGGTTTTCTTCCGCCCGGCCGGTCAGGCGCCCGGGGCGGCGGATTCCAGATCGGCGAGGGTGGGGGGCTCGGGGCCGGTGCGGGTGCAGGTGAGGGCGGCGGCACGGGCGGCGCGGGTGAGCAGGCGGCGCAGCCCGTCGGGGCCGGCCGGCGGGCTGCCGCCGGCCGCGGCCAGGGAGTCGAGCAGGGCGGCCTGGAAGGCGTCGCCCGCGCCGACCGTGTCGGCGACGGTGACGGCCGGGGCCGGCACATGCGTCTCCCCGGTGGGGGTGACCGCCAGGGCACCGGCGGCGCCCAGGGTGACCACGGCCAGCGCCGGGGAGGGCTCGGAGGCGAGCAGGCGGCGGGCGGCCTGAGCCGGGGCCAGGCCCGGCAGCAGGAAGGCCAGGTCCTCGTCGCTGGCCTTGAGCACGTCGGCGGTGGCGGCCAGCCGCAGGCAGGCGGCCAGATAGACCTCCCGGTCGGGCTGGACGGCGGGGCGGACATTGAGGTCGGCGGCGACGGTGCGGCCCCGGGCGCGCTGCTCCTCGCACAGGGCGATGACGCGGGCGGCACCGGGTTCCAGGATCGTGGCCAGGGAGCCGGTGTGCAGGACGGCGGTGTCCTCCGGCACGGGCAGCCCGGCCGGGTCCCAGGTGGCCAGGAAGTCGTAGGACGCCGAGCCGTCCCGGTCCAGGCAGGCCAGGGCCACGGTGGTGCGGGCGGTGGCGGCCGGGGCGCGGATCACGGGGACGCCGGTCTCCGCGAGCCGCGCCGCGACCAGTTCACCGGGCGGGTCGTCGCCCCAGCAGGTGACCAGGGTGACCGGCCGGGCCAGCCGGTGCAGGCCGACCGCCACATTGGCCGGGCTGCCGCCCGCCACCGCGGTGGCCTGCCGGGAGCCGGCGGGCCAGAGCAGGTCGACCAGCGACTCGCCGACGACGGTCACACGGGCCGCGCGCTGGGGCATGTCGGGTACTCCTCGGTTCAGGGGAGGACGAGGATCTTGCGGCCCTGTCCCGCGGCGAAGCGTTCCAGGGCCTCGGGGTAGCTGTCCAGCGGGAAGCGGTCGCTGATGAACAGGGCGGGGTCGATGACCCCGCCGGCGAAGAGTTCGGCGGCCCGCTCGAAGCTGTGCAGCACCGCCATCGAGCCGGTGATGGTGATCTCCTGGTTGTAGATGCGGTAGGGCTCGATGACGGCCGTGGTGGCGTAGTCGGCCACCCCGAACTGGAGGAAGGTGCCCGCCTTGGCGACCCGGCCCAGCCCGTCCTGGATCGCCTTGGCGTTGCCGGTGGCGTCGATCACCACGTCCCAGCCCTGCGGGCGGCCGAGTTCCTCGGCGCTCGCCGCGGAGCCGGTGACGCCCAGGGTGCGGGCGGTGGCCAGCCGCTCCGGGTTGATGTCCACCACCTCCACCGAGGCCGCGCCGGTGCGCTTGGCGAGTTCCAGCATCATCAGGCCCATGGTGCCGGAGCCGTAGATCAGCACATGCGCGCCCATCCGGGCGGAGAGCACGTCATAGCCGCGCACCGCGCAGGAGAGGGGTTCGACGAGTGCGGCGTCGGCGGTGGCGATGTGCTCGGGCAGCCTGACGCAGTTGGCCACCGGGGCGAGCGCGTACTCGGCCGCCCCGCCGGGCCGGGTGACGCCGATGGCGCCCCAGTTGTCGCACATGTTGGCGTGGCCGGTGCGGCAGTAGCGGCACTCGTGGCAGTAGAGGGACGGATCGACGGCGACCCGGTCGCCCTCGGCCAGCTCGGTGACGTCCCGGCCGGCCGCCACCACCTCCCCGGCGAACTCGTGGCCCGGCACAATGGGCAGGGTGGGGGCGAACTCGCCCTGCATGATGTGCAGATCCGTGCCGCACAGTCCGCAGGCGGCCACCTTCACCACCACCTGCCGGGGCCCGGGCGCCGGGTCGTCCACGGTGGTGACCAGGACGGAACCCGGCGCCTCGATCAGTGCGGCTTTCACTTCACGGCTCCCAGTGACAGGCCCTGGACGAGTTTGTCCTGGGCGGCGAACCCCGCGGCGAGCACCGGCAGGGAGATGACCAGCGACGCGGCCGACACCTTGGCCAGGAACAGGCCCTGGCTGGTGATGAAGCCGGTCAGGAAGACCGGGGCGGTCTCGGCCGTGACCCCGGTGAGGACCCGCGCGAACAGCATCTCGTTCCAGGAGAAGATGAAGCAGATCAGCGCGGTGGCGGCGATGCCCGGCGCGGCGACGGGCGCCACCACCCGGGCCAGTACCACGGGCAGCCGGGCGCCGTCGATCTGGGCCGCCTCGATCAGCGAGGCGGGCACCTCGGCCAGGAAGGACTGCATCATCCACACCGCGATCGGCAGGTTCATCGCGGTGAAGAGGATGACCAGCAGCCAGATGTTGTCCAGCAGGCCGGTGTTCTTGGCGATCAGATAGACCGGCAGCAGGCCGGCGACCAGCGGCAGCATCTTGGTGGAGAGGAAGAAGAACATCACGTCGCGCCACCTGGCCACCCGCCGGATGGACAGCGCGTAGGCGGCGGGCAGCGCGAGCAGCAGGACGAGCAGGGTGGAGAAGACCGAGGCGGTCGCGGAGTTGATCAGCGGCGCCCAGGGGTCGGCGCCGCCGTTCAGCCCGAAGAACTCCCGGTAGCTGTCCAGGGTCAGGGGCGCGGTGAAGGACGGCGGGTTGGTGGCGGCGTCCGGCTCGGCGTGGAAGGAGGTCAGTGCCATCCAGGCCACCGGCAGCACGAACAGCAGGCCGGCCAGCCAGGCCAGCAGGGTGAGCGCGGCCGGGCGCAGCCGGGCGCGCGCGGTGGTGGCAGCGGCCGTCATCCGCGGGTCACCTCCTCGGTGAAGAGGGACGAGACGACCCGCAGCGCGAAGGTGGCCAGGATGATCGTGCCGATCACCACCAGCACACCGGCCGCCGAGGCCAGCCCGTACTCGTGCGCCTGGTAGAAGGTCTGGTAGATGGTGAAGGGGAGGTTGGCGGTGTCCAGCGCCCCGCCGGTGATGGTGAAGACCGCGTCGAAGTGCTGGACGATGTAGATCGAGCCGAGCAGGGCGCCCAGTTCCAGATAGCGCCGCAGATGCGGCAGGGTGAGGTGGCGGAAGATCTGCCAGTCGCTCGCCCCGTCGATCCGGGCCGCCTCCACCACGTCCAGCGGCCGGCTCTGCAGCCCGGCCAGCAGGATCAGCATCATGAACGGCGTCCACTGCCAGATCAGCGCGGCTTCGACGGCGGCCAGCGGATACTCCGAGATCCAGTCCGGCTGCGGGCCGCCCACCAGCCCGAGCAGGCCGTTGAACAGGCCGTACTCGGGGTTGTAGAGGACGTGCTTCCACAGCAGGGCGGCGGCCACCGGCACCAGCAGGAAGGGGGTGATCAGCAGGGTGCGGACCAGGCCCCGGCCCCGGAAGCGGCGGTCCAGCAGCAGCGCCAGCACCAGCCCGAGCAGCAGGGTGACCAGCACCACCGTCGCGGTGAGCAGGATGGTGGTGATCACCGAGGAGCGCAGCCGCTCGTCGCCGAGCACGGTGGAGTAGTTGCCGAAGCCGGCGAACTCGCGGGCGTCGGGGTAGAGCGAGTTCCAGTCGAAGAGGGAGATCACCAGCGTGCCCAGGAAGGGAAGCTGGGTGACCACGATCAGGAAGACGAGGGCGGGCAGCAGCGGGGCGCGGGTGGCCCAGGCCCTGGCCCGGTTCCCGGGCCGCCGTCCCCCGGCCCGCCCCCGCCGGGGCGGGCGCGGCCGGCCGGGGGGCGGGGATGTCCCGGCCCGGCCGGGCGACGCCCGGCCGCTGCCGCCGGCGGGGGCGAGGGGGGAGGCGGCGGGGCGGGGAGAGCCGTCCGCCGCGCTCAGGGGGGTGGTCTTCATCGGCTGCGGTACTCCTCGGCGATCTCCTCGGCCATCCGCTGGGACTTCTCCAGCGCCTCGGCCACGCTCTGCCGGCCGGCGATGGCGGCGCTGATCTCCTGCGAGACGCGGGTGCCCAGGTCGGTGAACTCGGGTATGCCGACGAACTGGATGCCGGGGGCCGGGCGCGGCTGCACGCCGGGATTCTCCGGGTCGGCGCTGTCGATGGCGTTCCGGGTCACCTCGTAGAAGGCGGCGGCGGCCTCCTGGTAGCGGGGGTTGTCGTAGAGCGAGTAGCGCTTGCCGGCCGGGACGTTGGCCCAGCCGATCTCCTCGCCGACCAGCTCCTCGTACTCCCGGCTGGAGGCCCAGGAGATGAACTCCCAGGCGGCGTCGGTGTTGCCGGACGCCCGCTGGATGCCCCAGGCCCAGGTGTAGAGCCAGCCGGAGGAGCCGGTCTCCTGCACCGGCGCGGGCACATAGCCGATCTTGCCCTTGACCGGGGAGCCGTCGGCCTCCAGGGAGCCGGCGCCGGCGGTGGCGTCGTACCACATGGCGGTGGCGCCCTGGGTCATGTTGTTGAGGCACTCGGCGTAGCCGGCCTGGGCGGCGCCCGCCTCGCCGTGCTCGCGGACCAGATTGACGTAGAACTCGGTGGCCTCCCGGAATTCGGGGTCGGTCAGCCGGGCGTTCCAGTCGGCGTCGAACCAGGTGCCGCCGAAGGTGTTGACGACGGTGGTGAGCGGGGCCATGACTTCGCCCCAGCCGGGCAGGCCGCGCAGGCAGATGCCCTTCATGTCGTCGCGGGCCGCGTCGATCTCGGCGGCCAGGGAGGCGACCTCCTCCCAGGTGGGCCGGTCCGGCATGGTCAGGCCCAGCTCGTCGAAGACATCGGTGCGGTACATCAGGAAGGAGGACTCGCCGTAGAAGGGCTGGGCGTAGGTCTTGCCGTCGTCCCCGGTGAGCGAGAGCTGCATGGGGGTGAGGATGTCGGCGGCGTCGTAGTCCTCGTCCTCGGCCAGGTAGGGGTCCAGTTCGTGCAGCCAGCCGTTGCGGGCGTAGATCGGGGTCTCGTAGTTGGAGATGGTGGCCACGTCGTACTGGCCGGCCTGGTTGGCGAAGTCCTGGCTGATGCGGTCGCGGACCTCGTTCTCCGGCATCACGGTGAAGTTGACCTCGATGCCGGTCTCGCTGGTGAAGTGCTCTGCGGTGAGCTTCTGGAGTTCCACCATGGGCGGGTTGTTGACCATCAGCACGTTGATGGACTCGCCGTCGGACGAACCGCCGCCGGAGCCGCCCGCCCCGGCGCAGGCGGTGAGTGCGGTGAGCAGCAGACCGCCGGAGAGGGCGAGGGCGAGCGCCGGCCGGACGGGACGTCTGGAGGAGCGGGAGGGGATCATGGTGCGGCTCCGGTTCTGGAGAGGGGTTCCGGTGCGTCGGAAGGGAGGGATGAGCGAGGGCAGCGCCAAGGACGACGATGAAGACGAAGCAGACGATGGAGACGGTGAAGGGGAAGCAGAAGAAGGGGACGAAAGGGACGGGGGCGGGGTAGGGGGAACGGTGCTGCCGGGTGCGGGTGGAGCGGGGCGGCGCGGAGCGCTAGACGCGGTGGACCGCCGGGCCCATCAGCGAATACCGGTGCGCCTCGGCCGCCGGCAGCCGGGTACTGGTCACGATCGCCTCGAAGTCGCCGACCTCGGCGAAGCGGCAGAAGCTGACCGCCGCGAACTTGGTGTGCACGCCGATGAAGATCCGGCGCCGGGCCGCGCGCATGGCCTGCGCCTTCACCTCCCCGACCGCGGGGTCCGGAGTGGTCAGCCCGTACTGCCGGGAGATTCCGTTGGCGCCGATGAACGCCAGGTCGATGACGAAGCCGGACAGCATGTGAACGGTCCAGTGGTCCACGGTGGCCAGGGTGCCGCCGCGCACCCGGCCGCCGAGCAGCAGCACGGTGATGCGGTCGTCCTCGCGGTCGGCCAGGGCGCCGGCCACCGGCAGGGAGGCGGTGACCACGGTGAGCGGGCGCTCCCGGGGCAGTGCCTCGGCCACGAGCTGGGGGGTGAAGCCCTCGTCGATGAAGACGGTTTCGGCGTCGCCCAGCAGTTCGGCCGCGGCGGTCGCGATCCGCCGCTTCTCGGGCACATGCATGGTGGTGCGGAAGGCGAGGGTCGTCTCGAAGTTCGCGCTCTCCACCGGGTAGGCGCCGCCGTGGGTGCGGCGCATCAGACCGTGGTCCTCCAGCAGCCGCAGGTCACGGCGGATGGTCTCGCGGGCGACGCCGAGCCGTTCGGCGAGCCCGGCGACGTCCACCGAACCGGCGCGGCGGGCGGCGGTGAGGATTTCCCGCTGGCGTTCCTCTGCCTTCATGACGCGGTTCACCTCGCTCGCCTCTCGCCCATCGCCACTGACCGGCCGGTCGCCGGCCGTCATGGGGTGCCCGTTCGGGCCGACAGGAGGAGTTTTACCGATGACCCGGGGCTGTCACCAGGGCGGGAACAGCATCGATAGTGCCCGTTTGTGCCCGTTTCCGGGGGCGGCGCCCGTCCGGCGTCCGGGCAGGAAGCCGGAACGGCCGGACGGGGGCCGCCCGTTCCGCTGCCCGCGGTGACCGTTTCCGGCCCGTTTTCCGGCCGGTCGTCCGGCCGGCCGGTCGCCGGGCCGGCCGGCGGTGCGGCGGGATGGGCGGGGCCGGTTCAGGGGGCGAGCACGGCGCGGGCGCGTGCCATCCGTTCGGCGTGCTGCCGCTGGTAGTCGGCGAGCAGACCGGCGTGCTCGGCGATCAGCTCCGCCTGGTATTCGGCGTCGACCGCGGCCCAGCGCGCCACCAGGCCGGTCTCGGTCTTGCAGGCCACATCCTGCCGGGCGGCGGCGATGGCCCGCTCGTCCATGATGTCGGTCAGGCCCAGGTCCTCCACGGCGGTCAGCGGGCCGCGGGCCTCCGGGTAGCCGTTCCGGGCCATGCAGCCGGCCCACTCCCGGCGCAGCCCGGCCACGCGCGGGTCCTCGTCGGCGGCATGGCCGGCCTCGTCCTCCAACTGGTGGATAAAGGTGGGATCGATCCAGTCCTCGCCGGGCTCGTTGATGGCGAGCCGGGCCTCGCCCCAGCAGCCGGTGGCCGGCTCGGACGGCTGGGACTGCCCGGACGGATGGGCGGGGCGGGGTTCCGGGCCTTCGTGGGCATGCCCGGGCTCCCGGCCCTCCGGGTCATGGGTGATCTCCGCGGGCGCTGTCTGCTCGGTGTGCTCCGGGTCGCCGTAGAGGGCGAGCCGCTCCTGGGCCGACAGGTCCTGCTCGATCCGCGGATAGGCGTCCGGTTCCAGATCGGCGGGGTGGCGGTAGCCGTGGACCGCGGCATGGCCGGGGTCGTCCACGCCGTAGAGGTGGGCATAGGGCGGCAGGCCGGACGGCCCGGCGGGCGCGGGCGGGGTGTAGTCCAGGCCGTGGCGGCTCATGCACTCGGTGATCAGCACGTTCCGGGCCAGCTCCAGGGTCCGCTGGTCGGCGTCGCTGATCCGGTAGCGGTCCATGGGGAAACTCAGGCCGGCGCCCAGGCTGTGCGCGCCGGGCGCCCGGCTCACCGGCGCGGACTGTTCCGGGGCCGGGTCCGGCCGTGTCGAGCAGCCGGCCAGCAGCCCGGCGGCGGAGACGGCGAGGAGGGCGGAGGCGGTGACCGTGACGACGGCGGCACTGGGGCGTGGGGGGATGCGCACCGGTTCGACTCCCTGCTCGGAGTGTCGGAAGGAGCAAAAGGCGGACGGCGGGAGAGCGGGGGGACGGGAAAGCGGGGCGGGAAAGCGGGGGGCGGGGCGGTCCGCCCGGCCGCCTGCGACGGCCGGGCGGCACCGGTGCGGTCAGATTCCGCAGTTGGGTGCGGACCAGGCGCGGCTGGCCCGGGTGTCGACATGGGTGTGGTCGTTGTGGCCCGGGTAGCCGGGCCCGAAGATGCCGTTGAAGCCGTGGTAGCGCGCCCGCTTCGCCAGCGTGCACAGCGCATGGCTGCCGGTGAGGTCCACCGCGTCGCCGTAGAGGTGGCGGCTGTTGGACGCGCCGCCCACCGCGCTGTTGCAGGAGTAGGAGCGGAAGCCGCTGCTGACATAGAGCGGCCGGTCGCCCAGGGCGTGGCGCATGGCCTGGAGCTTCCACATCGCCCGCCGGGCGTTCTCCTTGGCCCTGGAGGCGCTCACCGCTCCGCCGGACCAGGTGCTGTTGCACCTGTTGAGCTCGGAGAAGGTGAAGTTGGCGGTGGAGCAGTCGCCGTCCTGGAGCTGGTAGATCTTGTTGAAGGTCTGCGGGCCGGCCACGCCGTCCACGGTGAGGCCGTAGGCGGACTGGAAGCGCCGCACCGCCGCCGCCGTGGCCGGGCCGTAGGCGCCGTCGATGGCGAGCACGGCGCCGTAGCCGGGGTAGCCGGCGACCCGGATCTGGAGCTGGGCCACATCCGAGCCGGACATGCCCTGGCTCAGGGTGCGGGGGAAGGTGTAGCAGGAGTCGGCCGCGGCGCTGCCGGTGGCGGCGGCCGAGAACAGGCCGACTGACAAGAGCATGACAACCGAGAGAAGAAGACGCGACATCCGTCTGGACATGAGGTGCCTTTCGGATTGCGGTGGTGGGGGGACGCCGGGGTGTCGTACCCGGGCATCAGCAGAGTGCCCCCACCGCTCTACCCGCGTCAACCACGGCCGGGAAACGCCAGTGGACGGGCCAGTGAAAAGCCGCCCGGCCGCCGCGCGCGGGCGGTTCCGCCGTCCGGCGGAACCGCCCGCGCGCCGGGCGGCTCAGTCGTTGGGCACCGTCTCATAGCGGGGAGTGTTCTCCTCCATCGTCTTCAGCGCCTTGCGCCGGTCCCGCTTGGAGAGCCGGTCGATGTAGAGACGGCCGTAGAGATGATCCGTCTCATGCTGGAGGCAGCGGGCGAAATAGCCGGTGCCGCGCACCCGGATCGGATTGCCCTGGAGATCCTGGCCCCGGACCACCGCGTAGTCCGGGCGGGCCAGCTCGCAGTAGGCGGTGGGAACGGAGAGGCAGCCCTCGTTCTCCTCGGCCAGCCGCCGCCGGTCGGCCGGCAGCTCCTCCAGCTCGGGATTGCACACCGCGCCGACATGGCGGACGCCGTCGTCGTCCGGGCAGTCGTAGACGAAGACCTTCAGATCCACACCGATCTGGTTGGCGGCCAGGCCCACCCCCTCGGCGGCCCGCTGGCTGGCGAACATGTCGTCCACCAGCGCGGCGAGTTCGTCACCGAACTCGGTGACCTCGCGGCACTCCCGGTGCAGCACCGGATTGCCGACCACGGTGATCGGACGCACCGTGCCGCGCTCCCGGTGGGCGCGCTCCCGCTCCGCGGCATCGCTGGTGTCGTCCACGAACACCGACCCGGCGTCCTCCTCGGTGCCCGCGCCGGTGCGCTGCTCGGTCTGGTGCTGTGCCATGGTCCGGGTCTGCCTTCCTGAGGTGAGGGCCGGTAATAGCCGGAAGCGTCGGGAACAGCTTACGTTCCCCCACCGCCCGCGCCATGGGCCGGTCGGAATCCGCGGGAACGCTCAGCAGACTTCTTCCAGATCCCGCCAGTAGCGGGTCTCCGGGCTGTCCGCCACCCAGCTGTCCAGCAGGCCCTGCACCAGCGAGGCGGGCGCCGCCAGCCCGCACTCCCGCTCCGGGGACCACAGCGGGGTGCCGCCCGGCCCCTGCGGGCCGGACCGGCCCGGAGCGCTGTGGTCGTGCGGATCGTGCGGCGGCGGACCCTCCTCGCCCTGCGTGGAGGCCATCCGGCTCTCCGAGCAGGACCGGCACAGCAGCCGCACCGAGGAGGTCCAGTCCTCGGCGGCATATCCGGCGTCGGCGGCCAGCTTCTCCAGGGCGTCACGGTCCGAGGGGCGGGCCGCCTCCAGCAGCACCACCCACGTCGGCACCGAGGACGGCGCCCACAGCTCCAGCTCGTCGAAGACCGGATAGACCGTGGTACGGCCGCCGGAACCGTCCCGGGTGACCGTGCGCTCGCCGTTGGGCACGCCGTCGTGCAGCACCACCTCGCCCCAGCGGCGGCCGGAGGACGGCAGCGGGATGTTGGTGATCTCGATCCGGGCGGGATCCAGCCGGGCGCCCCACACGACCTCGGACTCGCCGGACGGCGACAGCCGGACCGCGGCCCCGCCCAGCTCCATGCCGGACGGCGCCGTCACGGCCGCCGCCGGATCGCCCGCCCCGGGCACCTCCAGGCCGAACGCCCGCCAGGCGCGGCGGGCCAGCGGCCAGTCGTGCAGGGCGGTCGCCGCTATGCCGAGATTCCACCACTCCGGCGCCCCGGCCTCCCGCTCCACCAGGGCGACGGCGCGCAGTCCGGCGGCGCGGGCCTGCTCCCAGTCGTGGCGGAACTTGTGCAGCAGCGCCAGATTGAACCAGGAATCGGAGAGCCAGGGCTCCAGATCGGCGGCGCGGGTCAGCAGCGCGCCGGCGTCCTCGTAACGGCCGGCGTCGATCAGGGAGAACGCGCGGCGCGTGGCCAGCCGCCAGTCGGTGCACGGCCGCTGCCTGGCCGGCCCGACCGCCCTGCCGAAGATTCTCACGATGTCCTGCCTGATTCCCGCCTCGTAGCCGTCACGTCCAGAGTTCTCCTGTCCGCGGGGGGAGATCGCCAACCCCGCGCGCAGGAGTCTGCTCTCAGCTCCCAGCATGTGCCAGTCGTGGGGCCCGGTGCGCGGTCTTTTGTGAAGCATCACACTATGGAGACGCCAGGCGTACGCGGGTGCGTTGCCGGCCCGCGATGGCCTTCCCCCGTACGGGGGAAGCCGGCGGCGGGGACGACGGCGGTGCCGGTGGCGGTCCCATGTGCCCGGGGCGGCGGCGGGCTCTCAGTCGGCGGGCTGCTCGCTCAGCGAGGAGGGCGTGCCGCCGTTGCGGATCACATCGATCCGCTCCATGACCTTGGTGCGCAGATCGGCGGGCACCTCGTCATGCCCGCAACACCGCTTGACCAGCTTCTTCACGGCCTGCTCCAGACCGTACTTCTCCAGGCACGGAGAGCACTCCTCCATGTGCACCCGGAACTTCTTGCGCTCGGCCTCGGGCATCTCGCTGTCGAGATACTCGTAGAGATGGTTCAGAATCTCCGAGCAGTCGGTCTCGTGGGGCTTGCCGCAACTCATGATCCCGAGCCTTTCTCCGCCCCGGCGGGGACCAGGCCGCGCTCCCGCGCGTAGTCCTCCAGCATGTCGCGCAACTGACGACGGCCGCGATGCAGCCGGGACATCACCGTGCCGATCGGAGTACCCATGATGTCCGCGATCTCCTTGTAGGCAAACCCCTCGACATCCGCCAGATAGACGGCGATCCGGAACTCCTCGGGGATGGCCTGGAGGGCCTGCTTCACATCCGAGTCGGGCAGCCGGTCCAGCGCCTGCGACTCGGCGGACTGCAGGCCGTTGGAGGTGTGCGACTCCGCGCGGGCGAGCTGCCAGTCCTCGATCTCCTCCGCGGCACTGCGCTGCGGTTCGCGCTGCTTCTTGCGGTAGGAGTTGATGAAGGTGTTGGTGAGGATGCGGTACAGCCACGCCTTGAGGTTGGTGCCGCGCCGGAACTGGTGGAAGGAGGCGTACGCCTTGGCATAGGTCTCCTGCACCAGATCCTCCGCGTCGGCCGGGTTGCGCGTCATGCGCAGCGCCGCCGAGTACATCTGGTCCAGGAACTCCAGGGCCTCCCGCTCGAAGCGCGCGTTGCGCTGCTCCGGGGTCTCCTCGACGCTCCCGTCATCGGCCGTGGCGACCGGACCCACCTCCTCAGTCGGACCCGCGGCGGACCGGGTGCCGTCCGGCTCCCTCCCGCCGCCGTTCGTTTCGGAGAATAGACGACGACCGGGGTCCTCCGCTCGCGACGGGCGGTCTGCGGCCGGCCGGAGCGTCGCCCAGTCCACCCGGGTCGCCGAGGACTGGGGGCGGGGCGGGCAGGCGGTCGATCCCATACGGGTGATCCTCGCTTTCGGGCCGTCCGCGCCGGCCGGGCCGGGAACCCCGGCGGTGGCGGCGTGATGGCGTGGTGACTGGTGCGTCCGTATGGCAGAACACCGCCGCCACCGTTCACATTCCCCGCTTCCCGGGCCGTGCCGCGAGCAGCCGGCCGGTGACCGCGTCGGCGACGGCGCCGGTCAGCAGGGCCAGGGCGGCCCGCTGGTCCAGCGGGCCCCGGGCGGGGACGGCGAAGGCGTGGTCGCCGTGCGGGACCTCGGCCAGATCCGTGCCCGCGGGAAACTCCCCGGGACGGCCGAACGGATCACGGCCGCCCTGCACCACCAGAACCGGCACCCCGGCACCGGCCAGCTCCGCGGCCCGGGAACGCTCCGGCCGGCCCGGGGGGTGCAGCGGAAAGGACAGCGCCACCACGGCCGCGGCGCCCAGCTCCCGCGCGGTACGGCAGGCCACCCGTGCCCCGGCGCTGCGCCCGCCGGCGAGCACCGGCACCCCGCCGCCCGCCTCCCCGGTCACCGTCGGCCACAGCGCCCGCCACGCCTCGTCCAGCGCGGCCGGGGCGGGCGCGACTCTTCTGCCCGCCACCCGCCAGGGCTGCTCCACCAGGGCGACGGTCACCCGGTGCGGGGCGGGCGGCAGTGCGGCGGCCAGCGCCCGGAGATCCCGCGCCTCGATCCCGCCGCCCGCGCCGTGCCCGAGCGCCAGCACGGCCCGCGGCTCCCCCGCCGCCCGGTGCCAGGTGATCCGCGCCTGGCCGCGCGGGGTGGCCACGGCCGTCGTCTCCGCCGCCGGTACCGCCCGCGCGTCCGCCGCCGCCCGCACATCCGCCTCGGAAGCTCCCATGCACCCCACCGTATGCCCGCCCGCGGGCGGCGGGGGCGGCGGAAGGCCGTCAGAAGAGGGTGGTGTCCTCCGGCTCGGGGAGCTCGGCGACCAGGCCGGGGCCGTTGTTGGCGGTGCTGTTGACCTCGCGGCTGACCGGATAGGCGCGGACCAGCCCCGACGGCGGCGGTGCCAGCAGGCCGCGCAGCGCCTCCGGATCGGTACGCGACGGATCCAGCCATGCCTCCCAGCGCTCCGGCGGCAGCATCAGCGGCATCCGCGGATGGATGTCGTGCAGCGTCAGTGGCCGCTCCCCCGCCGCCTGCTCCGCACCGGCACAGGGGGTGGCCTCCGCATCCGTGGTGATCACCGTGCAGGTGGTCCACCAGGCGCGCGGGTGGTCGTCGGGCAGGCTGCGGTCCCGCCAGAACTCGAACAGCCCGGCCATCGCCATCACCGAGCCGTCCGCCGGGGTGACGAAGTACGGCTGCTTGCGGGGCCGTTTCCGCTTCCCCTTCTCCTCCTCCTGCCGCTCCTCCCCGGCCGTGGCCCACTCGTAGTAGCCGTCGGCGGGCAGCAGGCAGCGGCGGGCGGCGAACGCCCTGCGGTAGGCGGCCTTCTCGTGCACCGTCTCGGCCCGCGCGTTGATCATCTTGGCCCCGAGCTCCGGCGACTTGGCCCAGGACGGCACCAGGCCCCAGCGCAGCACCCGCAACTGGCGCACCGGCGCCGGATCGCCGCTGTCCTTCAGCGGGCGTTCCAGGACCGCGTACACCTCCTTGGTGGGCGCCACGTTCCAGTCGGCGCCCACCGCCTGCCCGTCCCAGTGCTGAATGTCGAAAAGCGCGGCCAGTTCGTCGGGCCCCCGGCTCGCGGCATAGCGTCCGCACATGCGGCCCACCATAAGGCCACCCGCCGACAAGTCCGGCCGGAGCTCCGCGGGCCGCCGGCCGCGGCTCAGGCGCACCAGAAGAGGAAGCAGGTGCGGGGCGGGTCGGAGGATTCCGGCGGGTCGCCGGACTCGGTCCCGGACGGCCCGGACGGCGACGGGGCGCCGGTGGACGGCTCCGGCTCCGGCGAGGGGGACGGGGACGGGGCGGGCCCGGTGCCGGTGGTGGGGTCCGGGGCCGGGGCGGCGCCGTCGGTGTCGCCGTCCTGCGGCGGCTCCCCGGCCGGGTCCTCGCTCTCCCCGGGCCCGTCCTCCGGCCGCTTGCCGTCCCCGGCGCCGTCCCCGGCGCCGTCCTCCTCCGCGGTCGGCTCCGCGCCCTCCCCGTCCCGCTCCGGGTCACCGTCCGCCGGCCGTCCGGCGGCCCCGGGCGTCTCCCGGCCGCCGGCCGCCGCCCCCGCCCGCTCCTCCCCCGGACCGGCGGCGGCCTCCCCGGCGCCGCCCGGGGACTGCGCATCGCCGCCGAGCTGCCGCTCGGCCCGTGCGGGCTCCCGGTCCGGGGAGCGCCCGATACCCGGCAGCGGCACCTCGCCCAGCTCCACCACGGCGACCCCGAGCAGCACCACGCCCAGCACCGCGCCGGCCACGGCTCTGGCCCCGCCGCGGCGCCCGCGGCGCCGGTGCGCGGCGGCGGCCGTTCTGCGGGCGGCCCGGCCGCCGGCGCCGGTGCCGGTGCCGGCGTCCGCCGCCGGGGCGCCGAGCGGGAGGGTGGGGCGGTCGTCCTCGGCCGGCTCCCGCCGGCGCGACGGCGGCGGGTCGGCAACGACGGCCCCGCATCCGGGACACATCAGGGCGCCGTTCAGATGGCGCCGGCACGTTATGCAGTAATCCACGGCAGAGCGTCGTCCTTCGGTGGGGGGACGGTACGGCGCGAGTGCTGCGGGCCGAATTCCGGAAACACCCTAGGGGCCCGGAACGCGGAACAGAAACAGAGGTCCGTGGCGTGGCGGGGCAGACGGACAGGGGCCCTGGAGTCGTCCACTCCGGGGCCCCTGCCTCAACTCACCATTTTCGCTTGTGTGATTCTGTTGTGTGTTTCCGTTGTTGTTCTCTTGTGTATTCGGTTGCGATGTTCAGTTGCGCTTTTCAGTTGTGGTGCCGGGTTGCCGATCGGAAGCGGGAGTCGTGAACCACCGGTGGACGGCGGCCCCGGTCACTCGCCGAAGAGCTCGGCGTAGACGCCCATCGCGACCAGGATGTCGGACTGCGCCCAGAACCGGTGGTACTCGAACTCGGGCGCCGGTCCGCCGTTCAGGTAGTCCTCCACCTTCGACCACTGCGGGTCGTCGTGGTAGAAGGTGCGCAGCGACTCGAAGGTGGCGCCCGGCTCGATCACGTCACCGTTGGGCATGGTGCCGCTGAAGACGGCCGGGATGTAGACCTCGTCGTCGAAGCGCTCGTAGTCCTCACGGACCTCCGGCGTGGCGATGCCGATGTCGTCCATGTGGAACCACATGGCGTCCAGCAGGCCCTTGGCCGCGGCCTGCGCCTCGGTGTCGCCGCTGGCGGCGGCGTAGTAGGCGAGGGTGTTGGCGAAGGAGCCGGCCACGCCGACGTCCTGGCTGGTGGACTCCACGGTCACGTGCAGGTTGTTGTTGGCGCCGGGGTTGCTTGCGTTCCAGGTGTCCGGAGCGCCGGTCCAGGCCAGGGTGGACGGGATGGAGAAGTCACCGCCGGTGCCGATGGTGGTCTCGCTCAGGGCCCAGTCGACCCACTTCTCCACGACCTCGCCGGCCATGGCGTCGCCGGTGGCGTAGTAGTACTCCGCCAGCCGCTGCATGGACCACGCCTGGAAACCGAACCAGGTGTTGGACTCCGGGTCGTGGTAGACCGGGGCCTCGTCGTAGTACATGCCGTAGAAGGTCGGGGTACCGGCCGGCGCGGCGCTGTAGTCGCCGCCCCAGCTGTTGGTGGCACCGCCCGCGATGCCGCCCTCGGCCGACTGCAGCCAGCGGTAGAACTCCACCTGGCGGTCCAGGCTGGTGCTCCAGTCGGTGTCCGCGCTGGGCGAGTCGGGAATCAGGTCGGAGTCGGTGGACAGCACCCAGGCGGCCATCGGGTTCTGGTAGCCGAAGTGGGTGTGGCTGCTGCCGATCCGCCAGGCCCAGCCGGCGCTGCTGTCGGTGGCGCCGCCCCAGGCGTAGTACCAGGAGAGCAGGTAGTGCGCGCTGCTCTTGCCGGTGCCCGCCGGGCAGCTCGGGCTGGAGCAGCCGATCTCCTTGAAGTACTTGTCGAACATCGCGTAGCGGAGGTAGTCACCCATCCGGGCGGCCTTGTCCACGGTGGCGGCGACGGCGGCGGAGTTGCCCTGCTCGGCGGCCCACTCCTTGGCCCAGTAGGCCGCCTGCACCGCGCGGGCGTCGGCGTCCGGGGCGTTGGTGTAGCGCCACTGCTCGGCGTAGCCCTCGTCGTCGATGAACAGGTCGAGGAAGCCGTTCGGCCCGCCGTAGTCGTAGTCGTCGCACGACGGGTGCGGCACGGTCTCCCAGACCGACTCCTGCTCACCGCGCTGGAAGGTGTTGATGAAGGACGGGCCGTCGCTGTCCGGGCCGCCGGCACACATGTTGCCCGGCTCGTTGCCGAAGCCGTAGACGTTGTCCACGTCCTGCAGCCAGTGCATGCCGTAGATGTCGTCCGTGCCGTAGGTGGAGGACAGCTCATTGGCCAGCGGGTCCTGGCCGACGTCCACATTGCCGTCCAGCGGCGAGGGGTAGCCGCTGGGCTGCGGGTGCTCCGGGGCGTAGGTGGCCGGGCTCGACGGGTCGTAGAAGCTGTTCGTCGGCTGGTCGTCCGCGCCCGGGATCATGTACTGCTCCATCGTGTCCCAGGCGTCGTTGAACGGCGCCCAGTCCCCGGTGATGCGGCCGTAGACGGCCTGCAGCCAGATCAGGTAGCTGTATGCCTCGGAGGTGGTCTCATGACCGTGGTCCGGGGCCTCGACGATCAGGGTCTCCACCGCGTGGTAGGGGATTCCCTCGGGGGAGAAGTACCCGCTGGCCGGGTCCATCACCTTGTCGTAGAGCTCCAGGAAGCGCTGCTCGTACTCGCTCTCCGCGCCGGTGCGCACGGTGACGGCGACGGTGGCCGACTCGTGGCCGGGCGCGGAGGCGGTGATGACGGCGGAGCTGCTGGCCGAGGCGGAGGCCGACAGGGTGACGTTCTGCGGGGTGTCCCAGTTCGCCGGGGTGAAGGTGAGCGAGGAACCGCCGGAGACGGTGATCCCGGTGTCACCGGAGGTGCGGGCGACCGAGACGGTCACATTGCTCTCCGGCTCGTTGGACAGGCTCAGCCCGAAGGTGCCGGTCTCTCCCGGGTTCAGCGCCACCGTGGTCGGGCTGGCGATGATCTGGGGGTCGACCACCGGCTCCTCACCACAGGTGGTGCCGTTGACCGCGAAGGAGGTCGGGGCCTGGTTGGTGCCCGAGTAGCTGAAGTTGGCGCCGAAGCCGGTGGAGGCGCCGGGCGCGATGTTCCCGTTCCAGGGCGCGTTCTGCACCGTGACCGTCTGGCCGGACTGCGACCACTGGCCGCTCCAGCCCTGCTGGAGCTGCTGGTTGCCGGTGTAGCTGTAGGTGAGGGTCCAGCCGCTGATGGCCGAGTCACCGGTGTTGTTCAGGGTGATGTTGGCGGTGAAGCCGGAACCCCAGTCGTTGGCCGAGTAGTCGACCTCACAGCCGAACTCGGCGGCCTGGGCGGAGCTGTTGAGCCCGCCGTGCAGGGCAAACGGAATCGCCAGGGCCGCCGAGGCCGCGATGGCCACGCGGCGCCATCGGCGGCGTGTGGGGGGAGGCGATGCCCCTGGGGGGAGCTTTCTGCGGACACGCATGCGCGTCTCTCCTTGCGTTGCGGCTCAGGGGGTGACAGTTGGGCGTGGCGTGTGCCTGAAAACCAGTGGGAGCGCTCCCAATATCGAGGCTCTGCATGCGCGCGTCAATAGTTCTGACGAAGACTCCGACATACGGGCAGGTCAGCTATCACTTCTCGAACGACCTCTTGGCATGACCCACTCATTGGCGTTACGGTCCCTTCAACCAGTGGGAGCGGTTCCATGAACGTCAGGCGCCAGGGACGGCGCAACGCTGACATCGAGAGGACTGCAATGAGCCGCACCAACCCCCCACCCCTGCGGCGGTTCCGGCCGGCGGCCGTACTCGCCGCGGGTGCGATGCTCGTCGGGGCGGCGGGCATCGGCCTGCTCCAGGGCAGCGCATCCGCAGCCACGTTCGGCTGTGACGTGAACTATTCCGCCAACGACTGGGGTTCCGGCTTCACGGCCAACATCTCCATCCAGAACGTGGGCGACACGGCCACCAGCGACTGGACGCTCAACTACAGCTACAGCGGCAACCAGCAGCTCCAGCACGGCTGGAGCGGCCGGTGGTCGCAGTCCGGCCAGAACATCACCGTCCAGAACGAGTCCTGGAACGCCGCGATTCCGGCCGGCGGCTCGGTGAGCATCGGCGCCAACTTCAGCTACTCCGGCAGCAACGCCGCCCCGAGCTCCTTCTCGGTCAACGGCGTCACCTGCGACGGCACCGCCCAGACCACCGGTGGCACCACCACCAACGGCGGTACCACCACCAACGGTGGCACCACCACGAATGGCGGCACCACCACCAACGGCGGCACGACGACCAACGGTGGCACCACGACCAATGGCGGCACCACCACCAACGGTGGCACCACCGGCGGCAACAACAACGGCGACCGGGTGGACAACCCGTACGTGAACGCCCCGGGCATCTACATCAACCCGGAGTGGTCCGCCAACGCCGCCTCCGAGCCGGGCGGCTCGCGCATCGCCGACGAGCCGACCTTCGTCTGGCTCGACCGGACCGCCGCCGTGCACGGCGACGGTCAGTCCGCCGACCGCTCGATGGGCCTCAAGGACCACCTGGACGCCGCCGTCGAGCAGGCGAACGGCCAGGAGGGCTTCGTCTTCCAGGTCGTCATCTACAACCTGCCCGGCCGTGACTGCGCGGCGCTCGCCTCCAACGGCGAGCTGGGGCCGGAGGAGATCGACCGGTACAAGACCGAGTACATCGACGTGATCGCCGACATCATGGACGACCCGGCCTACGCCGACCTCCGGATCGTCACCATCGTCGAGATCGACTCGCTGCCCAACCTGGTCACCAACACCACCGACCAGGGTGAAGCCGGCACCGAGATGTGCGACACGATGAAGGCCAACGGCAACTACGTGAAGGGCATCGGCTACGCCCTGAACAAGCTGGGCGACATCCCGAACGTCTACAACTACGTCGACGCCGCGCACCACGGCTGGATCGGCTGGGACAGCAACTTCGGCCCGACCGCCGACATCATGCTCGAGGCTGCGACCGCCGAGGGCGCCACGGTGGACGATGTCCACGGCTTCATCACCAACACCGCCAACTACAGCGCGCTGGAGGAGCCGTACATCGACATCAGCGGTACGGTGAACGGCCAGCAGATCCGCCAGTCCGACTGGGTGGACTGGAACCAGTACATCGACGAGCTGAGCTTCGCCCAGGCGTTCCGTCAGGAACTGGTCAGCACGGGCTTCAACAGCGGCATCGGCATGCTGATCGACACCTCCCGCAACGGCTGGGGCGGCCCGGAGCGTCCGACCGGTCCCAGCTCCTCGACCGACCTCAACACCTTCGTGGAAGAGAGCCGGATCGACCGCCGCATCCACCCCGGCAACTGGTGCAACCAGGCCGGTGCGGGCCTGGGTGAGCGGCCGACGGCCGCGCCGGCGTCCGGTATCGACGCCTACGTGTGGGCCAAGCCTCCGGGGGAGTCGGACGGCGCCAGCGAGGAGATCCCGAACAACGAGGGCAAGGGCTTCGACGAGATGTGCGACCCGACCTACGAGGGCAACGCCCGCAACGGCGACAGCATGTCCGGTGCCCTGCCGGACGCCCCGATCTCGGGTCACTGGTTCTCGGCCCAGTTCCAGGAGCTGATGGCGAACGCCTACCCGCCCCTGAGCTGAGCTGAAGACCTGACCTGACGGTCAGTCCTCCACGGAAACCCCCGGTCCTTCCTTCCCCCAGGACCGGGGGTTTCCCCTTGCCCCGGCACCCCGGATCCCGGAGCACGCCCGTATCGACCGCCACGGGTGAGCAGTGAAGACCAGCGGCGGCGGTGGGTGTCAGCAGGTGCCGGTCCCGTTGCACACCGGGCAGGGCACCTTGACGCGCGCGCCGTCGCGCCATTCCCAGATCCAGCCCTTGCCGGCGTCGCTGTTGGCGCAGTTTCCGCACTGTCCCATGGCGGCTACCTCGCTTCGATCGGTGTGAGTACGGTGTCGAGGGGGGTGCCGGGGTCGCCGAGCCAGAGGTACTGGCGGTCGGGGGTGACGGTCAGGCCCATCTCGCTGAGCCCGGGGCTGCCGTTCTCCGCCCACCAGCGCAGGGTGTGCTCGACCTCGTCCCACAGGTTTCGCGGTCCGTACTGGTGGACGAGGCCGTCGCGGATCTCGGCGCGGGAGGGCCGGCTGAAGAGGGTGATGGTCCCGTCCGGTCCCATCCAGGGGATGTCGCCGGTGCGGGCGGCGATGAGCAGGTCCAGGGCGGAGGGCCGGTGGGCCGCCAGGGCGGGGTCGATGGCCGGGGGCCGTACGCGCGGCTCGTCGTCCGCCCACGCCGCCGGGGCCGGGGCCGGGTCGGTGGTGCCGGTGGCCGGGGCGCGCAGCGGCATGAAGGCGCAGGTCTGGGACTGGAAGTGGCCCACCGCGATGCCGTCCTCGGCGACGGTCAGGCGCAGCAGCCGGCCGATGGGCGGGTGATAGGGCAGGACGATGGTGCCGCCGGGCCGGGTGTGCTTGATCCAGGTGTGGGGGAGGGTGGTGACACCGACGGTGACGTGGATGCGGTCGAACTCCTCGTCGGGGAGGGTGGTGGCGGCGTCGCCGACGAGAACGGCCGGCTGCGGTGCGATCCCGGCGCGCTCCAGATTGGCCACCGCGACAGTGACCAGTCCGGGGTCGATGTCGATGGTCGTGACGAGTCCGGGGTCGCCCGTCAGGTGGGTGAGGAGAGCGGCGGTCCAGCCCGTCCCGGTGCCGATGTCCAGGACCCGTTCGCCGGGCCGGGGATCCAGATGGCGAAGGCCGGCGGCGACCAGATGCGGGGCGGAGGCCGAACAGGTCGGCATGTTGCGGCGGTCGGCCGCCGTCTCGGGGGTGAGGGGAGTACGGCCCTGGTTGAGCTGGGTGACGATGACGGTGTCGGAGCAGACCGCGGTCCACCAGGTGTCGGGCGCGGCACGGCGGTCGATCCAGTGGCCGGTGCCGCCGGCGGAGGGGGCCGCCCACGCCCGGTCGGGGATGAAGTGGTGGCGGGGGACGGTGAAGAAGGCTGCGGCGATGTCCGCTCTGCGATGGTTCATCGGTTCATCGGTTCCTCGGGTCTGCGCTCTGGCGGCGATGGGCGGCCAGGAGGCGTACGGCGGCCGGGCACAGCACGTCCGGCAGGTCGCGGCAGGCGATGCAGGTGCGGGCATGATCCAGCACCCGCGCGCAGCGGGCACGGCCGGCCAGGGTGGCCAGGGAGACGTGGGCGGCGGTCACAGCAGCCCCTCTCCGCCGGCCGGGGTGTGGCGCGCGGCGTGGTCCCGCTCGGCCGCTGTGATGCAGTCCGGGCAGGCGACCAGCCGGTAGCCGTCGGGGAAGTCGGCGTCGATGTCCCGGACCGGAGTGCCGTTTCGGGTCCCCCGGTGGCAGCGGTAGCAGCGGCGGAGGAGTTCCTTGGCGCACTGCGGGCATGCGAAGCTGCGTTCGGCGGTTGACGTCTCTCCGTCATGCGACGGCTCCACGCGAATGGAGTCCTGGGTGAGACATCCGCAGCGGAGACAGCGGCGCAGGGCGCGGACCGGATCGGGGTAGGTCAGCGGCTGCGGCGCCAACGGTGTGCTGTCCATGTCCCGGCCGGGCGGGGGCTCCCTCGGCAATGCCGATGTGCTCACCGGACCGGCTCCGGGTCCCGGGCGGGCAAGGGCTGCGCCACTTCCGTGGAGCGGATGTCTTCGACCAGCGGGTTCCACTCCCGTCCGCCGCCGATCGGCCGCAGCCATACCCGGTGCTGCTGCCGCTCGTCACCGGGCGGGAAATCCACGTCCATCACTTGGCCGTGGCGGCGCAGGCGCCGGTCGAAAGCCGTGGTGCCCACTCGCAGCCGGCCCGAGGTGGCCACCGCATGTGGTGGTGAGAAGTCGTTGGATGTGGCCATGGAAGTCTCCTGGACCGGTCCGTGGTCGGGGCTTCCAGGGTGGCCGCCGGAGGGGGCCTCGCCCAAGGCCCTCTTGCCGCCTCAGCGCCGAACCCGCACCGAACTTGCCGTGCGCCCGGCGCGTATCGGCTGCCAGAATCGGGCCATGCCATCCCTCGACGGCCCCTCTTTCACCTCCGACGACATGGCAGCGCTGGCGCTGACCAACCTCGGGCACTTCACATCCATCCGTGTGGACGGCGGCCGGGTACGCGGACTTTCGCTTCACCTCACCCGGCTGGCCCGCGACTGCCGCACCGTCTTCGACGCCGAACTCGACATCAACCGTGTCCACGAGCAGATGTGCCGCGCCGCTCACCGCCGCGAAGGTGCCTTCGTGCTGCGAGTGACCGTGTTCGACCCCGCCATCACCCTGGGCACCACTGGCGCTGACGCCCACCCCGCCGCTCTGGTCACCGTCCGCCCGGCCGGCAGCCTCGACCAGCCGCCGCTGCGCGTCGCCTCCCACGTCTTCCAGCGCGAGCTGCCCCAGGTCAAGCACACGGGCTTGTTCGCCTCCCTCTACCACCGGCGGGCCGCCATGCGGGCCGGCGCCGACGACGTGCTGTTCACCGACACCAGCGGCGCCGTCTCCGAGGGCGCCACCTGGAACATCGGGTTCTGGGACGGTCGGCGCGTGGTCTGGCCCAAGGCCGAGGTGTTGCCCGGCGTCACCATGGCGCTGCTCCAGGAGCAGGCCGACCACACCACCGCACCCGTCACGCTGTCGCTGGACGGCATGGAGGCCGCGTTCGCCGCCAACACCTCCATCGGCGTACGGCCGATCTCCATGATCGACGACACCGCACTGCCGTCCGGCCATCCGGCACTGCAACAACTGCGGAACGCCTATCTCACCATCCCCGGCGAGCCCCTGGAGTGAGCGGCGATGGCGACCGTGGCCCGCGGGGGCGGCCGGGCCGGTACTGGCGACGGGTCCGATTGCCGGGTCGCACCGGGCGGTGCCGATGTGTTCCGTCGCGGTGCGCGGTGTGTCTTCGGGAAAATACGGGAAGCGCCCGGGGTCGCCGGCGATCCGGTCGGCGACGCCGACCAGGGCGGTGAGCAGCGCCGGTACCGGCTGCGGGAGCCGCGCGCCGGACCGGCCGCCCCGTCCGGGGTCCCCGGCCGACTGCGCGGTCATGGCGCAGGTGCCGGCGCAGGCGTCCGGCAGCTCGTGCTGGACGGTCCGCGGGCGGCTCCGCACGGGCGGCGGTGCGCGGCAGTGAGTGTTGACCGTTCAAGTCTTGTAAGTGCGGATGCTCCGGAGGGACTCCCCGGTGGTCTCCGGCGACGGCCGCGAATTGCCCGGTTGCCCGTTTCGGCCGGTTATGCCGTTCGGCCGGCCGGTCCGGGATCAGCAGCCGGCCGGCCATTCCGTGCGGCGCGAGCGGGCGAGTGTCGCCGAATTGTTGCGGAGCGGCATGCCGGGCCGGTTCCCGGGGGCTATGGCAGGGGCCAGCGGCGGGCTCCGTACTGGGTGACGGTGACCAGGGTGGCGCCGTCCGGGGAGAGCGCCACGCCGCCCTGCTGGGCGCCGAACGGGATGTCGGCCAGCACCCGGCCGGTGGCCGCGTCCCAGACGACTCCGGCGGCCCGGTCCCCGGCGAAGTGGACCCGCGGCCCGGCCGCGGACCACACCAGGGCGCCGTCGGAGGGGTCGCTCATGGGGAAGTCATGGACGGCGATGCGCGGTTCGGCGGCGGGCCCGGCGGCGGGTGCGCCGCCGCCGGGCCGCCGGCCCGGGGGCAGCGGCAGCAGCCAGAGGGCGGCGTCCTGGGAGCGGGTGGCCCCGGCCACGGCCAGGGTGCGGGCGTCCGGGGCGAAGGCCAGGCCGGTGATGCGGCGCAGCCGGGCGGGCGCGGTGTCGAGCAGCACCTGTCCGGTGCCGGTGGCGCGGACCAGCACGCGCTGCTCGGCGGTGCCGTAGGCGAGCAGGCCGCCGGTGGTGTCCAGGGCGGTGTGGTGGGGGCCCGCGGGTTCGGCGAGGGTGTGCAGCGGGGTGCCGCGGCGGACGTCGAGCAGCACCACCCGGCCGGTGGCGGAGGCGAGGACGAGGCGGCGTCCGTTCCCGCTGAAGGCCAGATGCAGGTCGGCGGGGCCGCCGGCGGCCGGGCCGGGCGGCAGCGCCCAGCTCCAGCGGCATTCCCCGGTGTCGGGGTCGTGCAGCAGGAGCTGGCAGGCGGCGCCGGAGAGGGCCCGGGCCACGGCGTCGCCGCGCGGGCTGAAGGCGAGGGCGCAGTCGGCGGCGGCCTCCGGGCCGCCCGGCAGCAGGGTGATCCGGGGTTCGGTGCGGCCGGGTTCCCCGTCCGGCCAGTGGCAGAGCACGTCCCGGCGTTCCCCGCAGAACCGGTCCACCTTGGCGGAGAAGACCAGCCGCCGTGCCTCGTCGGTGACGGCGGCGGGCCAGACGGGCCAGTAGGAGCAGGGCGGCGGGCCCGGCTGCCCGGCCGGCGGCTCCGGCGGCCGGCGGCCGGCGGCGGCGTTCGGGCCGTTCAGGCCGTTCAGGCCGTTCAGCGCGGTCCGGCCGGCGCCGGAGGGCTGGGCAGAGTCGTTTCTGCCGAGGCCGCAGGGCAGCCCTCCGAGCAGTACCGTGCCCGGGGCGGGCGGTCCGGCGGCGGGCGGGGCGCCGTCGGGGCGGCGCAGCCCGTCCAGGAACCACGCGGTCACCTCCTCCTGGACGACCACCAGGGCCCGGCCGTCCGGGGTGAAGGAGCCGGCCGCGCCGGCCGGGTCGGCCCACAGCACCCGGCCCTCGGCGTCGAACAGCACCGATCCGAAGTCGGCGGCGAGAAAGGCATGCGGGCCGGCCGGGGTCCAGGCGGCGCGGGCGGTCATGGCGGAGGCCGGGGAGGCGGCGTCGATGCTCTCCGGCGCGGGGGCCGGGCGGATCACCGGGCCCGCCGGGAGCAGGGCGGTGCCGTCCGGGCCGGTGCGGTGCGGGACGGCGGCCAGGGTGAGCAGCCGGGCCCCCGGGCGGGCCCGGGTGAGCAGGCCGGCCGCCTCGGGGACGCCGCCGACGGTGCCGCCGACCGCGAAGACGGCGGTGCCGTCCGGGGCCATGGCCAGGGCGGTGAGCGCGGTGAGGCCGGTGTCCGCGGTGGCCAGCAGCCTTCCGGTGGCCACCTCGCGGATCGCGACCCGGCCGGCCGGGCAGGCGTGGGCCAGGCGGGCGCCGGTCCGGTCCAGGGCGACCGGGCCGAACGCCTCGGCCTCGCGGTCCAGGGCGAGCAGAATCCGGCCGGTGCGGCTGTCCAGCACGCTGACCACGTCGGAGCTGCCGGTGCCGAAGGCGACCCGCCGGCCGTCGCCGGAGAAGGCGATGCGGACCAGGTCGTCCAGGCTGGTGCTGCCCTCCTCCGGGCCGGTCCCGCCGGTGCCGGTCCGGTCGGGGCCGAGCCGCCACAGGGGCCGGCCGGTGGCGGCGGACCAGGCCCGCCACACCCCGTGCACGGAGGTGGCCACGGTCCGGCCGTCGGGGCTGACCTGGAGGTCGTATGCCTCGTCATGGCACTCGCCGCCGTCCAGGTACCAGACCAGCGGAGCGTCGCGGGTGGTCTCCCAGCGGACGATGTCGCCGCCGCGGTCCTGCCAGGCGGCGCGGGCGCCGAGCGCCAGCCAGCGCAGTCCGGGGGGCGCGGCCACCGCCGAGGCGCCCTGGTAGAAGGAGGCGGCGGCCGGCGGGGCGGGGAGCGGGTCCGTCATGGCCAGTGCGTCCGGTAACACCCCGGCGGCGGGGACGAGCGGTGCGCCCGGGGCCGGGGAAAGCGCTGTCGCCGCGGAGACCTCGGAGGTCTGCCGGGCCGCGGCCACCGCCGGGGCGATGCCGGGTGAGCCCTCCGGCGACCCCTCCGGCGCACAGTCCGGCGCACAGTCCGCCGCACTGTCCGCCGCACGGCCGGCCGCCCGGTCCGCCGCGGGGGCCGGGGGCTCCTCGTCCCAGTCCTCCTCGACCGGGGTGGCGACGGTGCCGGTCTCCACCCGGTCCAGGCGCCCCAGGTTCCGGGTGCCGGCCAGCAGGTGGCAGGGGCGCGGATCGCCGCGGACCCACTGGGCCCACCAGTGGTCCGGCATCTCCCGCTGGGCCGCGGGCCAGCGCAGCACCAGCGGCGTCACCGCGGCCAGGGTCCGCTCGTCGCACGCTTCGAGCAGCGTGCAGATCTCCTGCCAGGCCGCACCGCCGGGCCGGGCGCGGAGCAGGTCCGTCAGGCGCTGTGCGTCGGTCATCCACCGTCCAGGGGGTCGTGGGGGGCTTGCGGGGCGGGTGAGTCGGGCGGGCACGGGCGGCGCCGGGTCAGCCCGGGGCGGCCGGTCCGAGGGAATGGCTGTGCACCCCCTCCGGGGTGGCGGTGAGGAACTCGGTGCCGTCGGGGGTGAGATTCCACGTGGTCTCCCAGCCCATGCCCGTGACGGAATGCAGCGGGCGTTCGAGCAGCAGGTCCCAGACCGTGACGGTGTGCCCGGAGCGGACCGCGACCCGCGGGCCGTGGGTGCCCCACTGGGGCCGGGCGCACTGCTGCCGGGCCTCCCAGGGCAGCCGGCCCAGCACGGTCCAGCCCCGGGCCGGACCGGCCCGGCCGGGCGGCGCCGCGGCCAGGTCCAGTACCCCGGCCAGCAGCTGCCCGCCGCGGATGCCGACCACGGCCAGCCGGTCGCCCTCCGGGGAGAAGGCCAGGCCGCAGCACCAGTCCAGGCCGGTGGGATGGACGGCCGGGGCGGGCGCGCCGGTGCCGCGCAGCGGCAGCACCGCGATCCCGCCGTCCGGTGCCGGGGTGTGCCCCCGGTAGAGGCGGAAGGCCACCCGGGAGCCGTCGGCGTCCAGCGCGATGGCTCCGGTGCCGCCGATCCTCGCCTCCGGTGACCGCCCCTCCTCGCCGTTGAACAGTTCCCGGCCGGTGCGCGAGTCGAGCACGGTCACATTGCGGCTGTTCTGGTCGCAGCCGGCCACGGTGCGGCCGTCCCGGGAGACCGCCAGCCGCAGATAGCCGGCGTCGCCGTCGGTGGCCGGGCGGGTGCGGCTGGCGGAGTGCCGCCACAGCTCGACGGCGAGCGGCGGGCCGCCGTCCGCGGCCGGTTCCAGGGCCCAGTGGATCATGCCGGCGACATGCTGTTCCTCGGCGCCGCCCAGCGAGGCGGTGACCATGGAGCCGTCCGGGTCGAGCACCAGGTCGCGCACGACCGCGCCATAGGGCCCGCGGACCAGCGGCAGGCGCAGCGGAGGGCGGGCGCGCAGCCGGGGGCGCCCGGCGGCGGCCCCCGCCGCCGGGCCCGGCAGCGGCTCCAGCACCAGCAGCTCGCCGAGGGCGGTGAACCAGGGCGCGGAGGTGGCCACCGCGACCCGGCCCAGCCGCCGGGAAGCGGCCACGCTGAGTATCCGCTGCGGCACGGCGGGACGCCCCGGAAGCGGACTGGTGTGATCCAGGTCGCCGGGCGCGCACAGTGGCTCGGCCGGTCCGTCGAGCACCGCAGACTGTCGGTCACCACCCATGCCCCGAGACCCTAGACCCAGGGCCCGGCCAGGCGCGGGTGCCGGGCGCGCCGGTGGGCGGTAACCGGCCGTTTCCGGCCGGGCCGGAAACGGACGGTCACCGCCGCACCGCCGGGACCCCTCAGGAGGAGGCCCGGCGCATCAGCTCGGTGGGCAGGACCTGCCGCGCCGGCCCGTCGCCCGCGTCATTGATCTCCACCAGCAGTGCCCGCGCCATGGCCCGGCCCATTTCCTCGATGGGCTGCCGCACACTGGTCAGCGGAGGGTCCATATGCCGTGCTATCGCCGAGTCGTCGAATCCGACCAGTGCCACATCGTCCGGAACCGAGCGCCCCGCTTCGCGCAGCGCCTGCCGGGCCCCGGCGGCCATCAGGTCGGAGGCGCAGAAGACCGCGTCCAGATCGGGCCGCCTGCGCAGCAGCTCCCGCATGCCGTTGTATCCGCTCTCCTCCGAATAGTCGCCGTAGTGGACCAGATCCTCGTCGTCCGGCCGGCCGGCCGCCCGCAGACCCTCCCGGTACCCGTCCAGCCGGGACCGGGCACCGTACATGTCCAGCGAGCCGGTGATGGTGGCCACCGTCGAGCGGCCACGGCCGATCAGGTGCTCCACGGCGAGCTGGGCCCCGCCGACGTTGTCCACGTCGACATACGGAAAGGTCTCGGCGGCGGACCGGCGGCCGTTCATCACCCCCGGGATGCCGAACTCGGTGAGCTGCTCCGGCAGCGGGTCCTCGCCGTGCAGGGACACCAGCAGCACGCCGTCCACGCGGTTGCCGGCCGCATACTCGGCGAACCGCTGCCGCTCCTTCGGGCTGCGGATCAGCGTCAGCAGCAGCTGCATGTCGGCATCGGCCAGCACCGCGCTGATGCCCCGGATGATGACGGAGAAGTAGGGGTCGTTGAACAGCCGCCCCTCCGTCTCCGGCACCACCAGCGCGACCGCGTCGGCCCGGTTGGCCGCCAGCGCCCGCGCCGCCCGGTGCGGTACATAGCCCAGATCCGCGATGGCCTGCTGCACCACGGTACGCGTCCGGTCGCTCACCCGCGGCGAGCCGTTGATGACGCGGGACACGGTCCCCCTGCCGACGCCGGCGCGGGCCGCCACCTGTTCCAGCGTCGGTCTACCGTTGCGTCCGGCACCACGCCTTCCCATTCCCATCGATTTTCCTCCTGTGTGTCGCCCCAGACTCCAACTACATCACGAAAGAGGCGACGTACAGCCCGATGCCTTGACACTTGCTCGCCGCTGGGGAACTCTTCACTTCATCAAGTTTGGGAGCGCTCCCATCCTGCTGAAACCCTACACAACCCGTACGTACCACGCCCGGTTCACTCCCCCCACAGCCGCACAATCGACCGGGAGCGGCACGTCGATGCGCCAGGAGGACGACCACCATGCGCAACACCCCCCGTATGCCGCGAGGCCAGCGCGGCAGGAGCAGCAGAGCGATCGCCACGGGTATCGCGGCGATACTGAGCGCGGGCCTGCTCGCCGCCTGCTCCAGCGATGACGGCGGCGAGGAGGCCGGCGACAGCGGCGGCAACGGCGGCGACAGCGGTGAGCAGATCACCCTCACCGTCGGCGTCTTCGGCCAGTTCGGTCTGGAGGAGGCGGGCCTGTACGACGAGTACATGGAGCTCAACCCCCACATCAAGATCGAGCAGACCTCGACCCAGCGGTCCGAGGACTACTGGCCCGCCCTGCTCACCAAGCTGCCCACGGGCAGCGGCCTGATGGACATCCAGGCCGTTGAGGTCGCCAACATCTACGAGGCGTCGAACGACCTCGCCCAGTACTTCGTGGACTACCGCGACTACGAGGACGTGGACCTCAGCCACTTCGTGGAGTGGAAGGTGGCCCAGGCCACCAACAACGACTCCGGCAAGGTCGTCGGCCTCGGCACCGACATCGGCCCGATGGGCATCTGCTACCGCAAGGACCTCTTCGAGGAGGCGGGGCTGCCCACCGATCGTGAAGAGGTCGGCGCCCTGTGGGCGGGCGACTGGTCCGCCTATGTGGAGACGGGCAAGGAGTGGCAGGCCGCCACCAGCTCGGACGCCAAGTGGGTGGACGCCGGCGCCGGCATGTTCCAGGCCATCGTGAACAGCTTCTCCGAGCGGTTCTACAACGCCGACGGCGAAGTGGTCTACGAGGACAGCGAGGGCGTCGCCACCGCCTGGGACACCACGATGGAGGCCGTCGAGGCGGACCTGACCGCCAAGCACGACCTCTTCTCGGAGGAGTGGAACCAGGGCATGGCCAACGGCGACTTCGCCACCCTGTCCTGCCCGGCCTGGATGCTCGGCTACATCCAGGACAAGTCCGGTGACGAGGGCAAGGGCCAGTGGGACTTCGCCGCTGCCCCGCAGGCCGCCAACTGGGGCGGTTCCTTCCTGGCCGTGACCGAGGCCTCCAAGAACAAGGAGGAGGCGGTCAAGCTGGCCAACTGGCTGACCGCTCCGGAGCAGCAGGCCAAGCTCTTCACCGAGCGCGGCAGCTACCCCAGCTCCGCCGTCGCGCAGGAGGACCCGGCCGTGGCCGCCGCCACCCACGAGTACTTCTCCGACGCCCCGATCGGTGAGCTGTTCAAGGCCGCCGCCGAGGGCATCCCGACCCTGATCACCGGTCCCCGTGACCAGATCATCGAGCAGGGTCTGTCCAATGGCATCCTGGTCGCCGAGCGCGAGGGGGCCGACCCCGAGACCGCCTGGGCCGACGCCGTCAAGGACATCAACAACCAGCTGGAAGAGTGACCAGGTACCCGGCATGACGACGGAACACCACCTTGCCGCGCCCCCCTCGGGGGGCGCGGCCCCGCGCCAGGAGCGTCCGCCCGGCCGAGGCCGTGCGGCGCGCAAGGCCCTCGACCCCAAGGCGGTCCGGCGGCGGTCGCTGCGCTACCGGCTCGACACCAAGTTCAGCCCCTACGGCTTCATCTCGCCGTTCTTCCTCTTCTTCGCGGCCTTCGGCCTCTTCCCCCTGCTCTTCACCGGCTGGGCGGCCCTGCACCGGGTACAGCTGCACAACCCGACCGACATGGAGTGGGCGGGCCTGCACAACTTCACCCGGCTGCTGGAGGACGAGTTCTTCTGGAACTCCCTGAAGAACACCTTCCTGATCGGCATGATCTCCACAGTTCCGCAGCTGCTGATGGCCCTCGGCCTGGCCCATCTGCTGAACTACAAACTGCGCGCCAGCAACTTCTGGCGGGTCGCGCTGCTGACCCCGTACGCCACCTCGGTGGCGGCGGCCACCCTGGTCTTCGCCCTGCTGTACGGGCGTGACTACGGCATGATCAACTGGGCCCTGGGCCTGGTCGGCATCGACAACATCGACTGGCAGTCCGGCGACTGGGTCTCCAAATTCGCCGTGTCGACCATCGTCATCTGGCGATGGACCGGCTACAACACCCTGATCTATCTGGCGGCCATGCAGGCGGTGCCGTCCGATCTGTACGAATCGGCGGCGATCGACGGCGCCTCGCGCTGGAAGCAGTTCCTCTATGTGACGATCCCGTCACTGCGCCCGACCATCCTGTTCACCATCGTGGTCTCCACCATCGGGGCCATGCAGCTCTTCGGTGAGCCGCTGCTGTTCGGCAGCGGAGCGGACGGCGGTCCCAGTCACCAGTTCCAGACAATCGGCCTGTACATGTACCAAATCGGCTGGTTCAACTTCAATCTGGGCCGGGCCTCGGCCATCGCCTGGGCGATGTTCCTGATCCTGATCCTGATCGGTCTGATCAACTGGGGTCTGACCAAGTGGGTCAACAAGTCCAGCGGCATCGGCAAGGGGGCCTGACCATGACGACCTCCGCGCTGGACCGGACCGGTTCCGCCTCCGCGGCGGCCAAGGGCTCGGACGCGAGCACCCCGCCCGGCCGCAGCCGCAGGCGGCGCCCGAAGGCGGGCGGCGCCGGCGGGCATCTGCATGCCGGCTGGCTGACCTACGCCATCCTGGCCGTCTTCACCTTCATCTCGTTCTTCCCCCTGGTATGGACGGCCATCGCCGCCTCCCAGAGCAACACCAGGCTCGCCAAGACCCCGCCGCCGTTCGTCTTCGGGCCGCGGCTGTGGCAGAACCTGGAGACCGCCTGGGACACCGGCCAGATGGGCAAGGCCCTGTTCAACACCGTCTTCGTGGCGGGCTGCATCACCGTCTCCACCGTGCTGTTCGCCACCATGGCGGGCTTCGCCTTCGCCAAGCTCCAGTTCAAGGGCAGGAACATCCTGCTGCTGATGGTGATCGGCACCATGATGGTGCCGCCGCAGCTCGGCGTGGTCCCGCTGTACATGGCCGTGGCCGAGCTGGGCTGGCACAACCAGCTCCAGGCCGTGATCCTGCCGTTCATGGTGAGCGCCTTCGGCGTGTTCTTCATGCGGCAATACCTGGTCCAGGCGCTCCCCACGGAGCTGATCGAGGCGGCCAGGGTGGACGGCGCGCACAGCCTCCGGGTGCTGTGGCACGTGGTCTTCCCGGTGGCCCGGCCGGCCATGGCCGTGCTGGGCATGCTGACCTTCGTGCAGGCCTGGAACGAGTTCCTGTGGCCGATCATCGTGCTGACCCAGGAGAACCCGACCGTGCAGGTGGGTCTGAATGGCCTGGGCCGCGGCTATGTGCCCGACCAGGGTGTGATCATGGCCGGCTCGCTGATCGGTACCCTCCCGCTGCTCATCACCTTCCTGCTGTTCGGGAAGCAGATCGTGGGAGGAATCATGCAGGGAGCGGTCAAGGGCTGACCGCCGGCCCGGGGACGCCGCGTACCGCCGGCCTGTGGCGGCCGGGCCCCGGCCCGACCGCGGCACATCCGGCGCATCCGGCGCCCCCGGGCCGTCCCCGTCCGCGGGGCGGGCGCATGACCGCATGGCATGTCACGACATGCCGGTGCGTCCGCCGAGCTGCCGCACCATACCTCCGAGGTCTGACCTCGGGGAGCCAAGACTTCACCGTGACAAAATGGGAGCGCTTCCATGACAGAGAGTAGCCCACTGGGCTTCCCCGAGGACTTCCTGTGGGGATCGGCCACGGCGGCGTACCAAATCGAGGGTGCCGCGCGTGAGGACGGCCGCACCCCCTCCATCTGGGACACCTTCAGCCACACCCCCGGCAAGGTCCTGGCCGGCGACACCGGCGATGTGGCCTGCGACCACTACCACCGGTGGCGCGAGGACATCGACCTGATGTCCGCCCTCAACCTGAAGGCGTACCGGTTCTCGGTCTCCTGGTCGCGGGTCCAGCCCACCGGGCGCGGCCCGGCCGTGCAGCGCGGTCTCGACTTCTACCGGAAGCTGGCCGACGGCCTGCTGGAGCGCGGCATCATGCCCGCCGTCACCCTGTACCACTGGGACCTGCCGCAGGAGCTGGAGGACGCCGGCGGCTGGCCCGAGCGGGACACCGCCAAGCGGTTCGCCGACTACGCCCGCCTGGTCGGCGAGGCGCTGGGCGACCGGGTGTCCATGTGGATCACCCTCAACGAGCCGTGGTGCAGCGCCTTCCTCGGCTACGGCTCCGGCGTGCACGCGCCCGGCCGCACCGAGCCCGAGGCGGTGCTGCGCGCCGCCCACCACCTCAACCTGGGCCACGGCCTGGGCGTGCGGGCCCTGCGCGAGGTGCTGCCGCGCGACGCCCAGGTGGGCATCACGCTCAACCCGGCGGCGGTCCGGCCCCATACCCAGGCCCCGGAGGACGTGGACGCGCAGCGCCGGATCGACGCCCTGCAGAACCGCATCTGGACCGGCCCGGTCCTGCACGGCCGCTACCCGGCCGACCTGATCGCCGACACCTCCCGGGTCTCCGACTGGTCCTTCCTCAAGGACGGCGACGAGGCCGCCATCCGGCAGCCGCTGGACTTCCTGGGCATCAACTACTACTCGCCCACCATCGTCTCGGCCGCCGAGCCGGGCAGCGAGAACGCCCGCAACGACGGCCACGGCGCCTCCAACCACTCGCCGTGGGTGGGCGCCGAGGACGTCGAGTTCCACCAGGCGCCCGGGCCGAGGACCGAGATGGGCTGGTCCATCGACCCGACCGGCATGACCGAGCTGCTGATGCGCTTCCACCGCGAGGCGCCCGGCCTGCCGCTGTACGTCACCGAGAACGGCGCGGCCTTCGACGACAAGCCGGACGCCGACGGCGCGGTCCACGACCCGGACCGCATCGCCTATCTGCACGGCCACCTGGCCGCGGTGCACGCGGCGATCGAGCAGGGCGCGGATGTGCGCGGCTACTTCCTGTGGTCGCTGCTGGACAACTTCGAGTGGGCCTACGGCTACAGCAAGCGGTTCGGCATCACGCACGTGGACTTCGACAGCCAGGCGCGCACCCCCAAGGACAGCGCCCAGTGGTACGCGCGGGTGATCGCCGCCAACCAGCTCCCGCCGCAGGCATGAGGTGAGCGGAACAGCGCGCTGAGGCCCCCGGCCGCGGCGACCGGCGCACGGACCCGGCAGGCGTATCCCGCCCCGCCGGGTCCGTGCCGCTTCGGCCCCCGCGGTATCGCGCCGCCGCCGGCGCGCCGCGGCATGCGCTCAGCGGGAGCGGTGGGCCGGCGCGGCGCGGCGGCGGGCGGGCGGCCGGCGCCGCCGCCCGTCCCGGGCCAGCCAGACCCGGACCTCCGCCCCGCCCAGCACCGACTGCCCGATCCGCACATCCCCGCCGGTGGCCTCCGCCACCCGCCGCACGATGTCCAGCCCCAGCCCCGTGGACCCCGGCCCGCCGTCGCCGATGCCGCGCCGCACCGCCGCGTCCGGATCGGCGATCCCCGGCCCCGCGTCCGAGACCAGCACGATCGCCCCGCTGCTGCCGTCCCCGCTGTGCACGTCCACCGCGAAGGCGGTGCCCATCGGGGTGTGCCGGAAGACATTGCCCAGCATGGCGTCGAGCGCCGCCGCCAGATCCGCCCGCGGCACCGGCACCCGCACCGGCCGGTCCACCCCGGCCAGCCGGGTCTCCCGCGCCTCGTCCTCGGCCAGTGCCGACCAGAACGCCATCCGCTCCCGCACCACCTCGGCCAGGTCCGTCTCCCGGGCGGCCCCCTCGGCCGGCAGCGCCGGCCGGTGCTCCCGCGCGGTGGCGATGATCAGATCCACCTCCCGCTCCAGCCGGTCCACCGCCTGCCGGGTCTGCTCGGCCGCCACATCGTCGCCCAGCGAGGCCGCGTTCAGCCGCAGCACGGTCAGCGGGGTGCGCAGCCGGTGCGACAGATCGGCCGCCATCTCCCGCTCGCCGGCCAGCAGTTCCGTCACCTGCCGGGCCATGGCGTTGAACGCCACCGCGGCCGAGCGCAGTTCGGCCGGCCCGTCCTCCGGCACCCGCACATTCAGCCGCCCCTCCCCCAGCTCCCGCGCGGCGCCGGCCAGCTGCTCGGCCGGCCGCACGGTGCGCCGCCCCAGCCGGTCGGCGATCGCCACCGAGCCCACGATCAGCCCGATGCCGGTGACCGTGAGCACCAGCCAGGCCATGGCCACGCCCCTGGTCAGCTCGCCGTCCGGGACGAAGACCTCCACCACGGCGATCTTCCCGCCGTCCACCGCGATCGGCTGGAGCAGCGAGACGCCGCCGGGCACCGGCCGGAACGCCGCCCGCCCCCGGGCGGCCGTGGCCACCAGTTCCGCCTCGGCCGCCCGGTGGCCGCCGACCACCAGCGGGCCGCTCTCCCCGGCCACCGGCACCCGGATCGCGATCCGCCCGGCCGCGCCGGCCTCCGTGGAGGCCATGGCGCGCTGCAACTGCCCCCGGTCGGTGGTGATGGCCAGCAGCGGGGCGATGGCGGCGGCCTGCCGTTCGGCGTTGCTCAGCGCCCGGTCCCGGGCCATCTCCTTGACCACCAGGCCGAGCGGTACGGCAAAGGCCAGCACCACCATGCTGGTGACCGCCAGAGAGATCCGGACCAGCGCCCATCTCATGGCAGCGGCTCCGGCGCCTCCAGTTTGACGCCCACCCCGCGCAGCGTGTGCAGATAGCGCGGCCGGGCCGCGGTCTCGCCCAGTTTGCGGCGCAGCCAGGACAGATGCACATCGATGGTCTGGTCGTCGCCGTAGGACTGCCGCCACACCTCGGTCAGCAGTTCCTTGCGGGAGACCACCACGCCCGGCCGCTGGGCGAGAAAGGCCAGCAGATCGAACTCGCGGCGGGTCAGGTCCAGCGGCGCGCCGTCGAGCTGGGCCTGGCGGCGCAGCGGATCGACCACCAGGCCGCCGACCCGCACCGTGCGGTCCTGCGGGACGGGGCCCGAGCGGGCGCCGGCCCGGCGCAGCACGGCCGCCATCCGGGCCGAGAGGTGCTCCACGGAGAACGGCTTGACCAGGTAGTCGTCGGCGCCGGCGTGCAGCAGCCGGACGATCTCGGACTCGTCGTCCCGGGCGGTGGCGATGATCACCGGGACCTCGGTGACGCCGCGCAGCATCTTCAGGGCCTCGAAGCCGTCCAGGTCCGGCAGGCCGAGATCCAGGATGACCAGCTCGAAGCCCAGTTGGGACACCTCGCGCAGGGCCTGGAGGGCCGTGCCGACGCTCCGGACGGTGTGCCCGGCGTCCGTGAGATGCCTGATCAGAGCGGAGCGGACGATGGGGTCGTCCTCGACCACTAGCACATGCGCCATGGGCGGCACCGTACGCCATTAGAGTGATGCAGGTGCAACGTCCTCTGGTGCACGCCGGACTGTGGGCAGCAGCGACCTGGGCGGCCGTGATGCTGTCGTGGTTCGGTGTGTCCGCGGTGCTCAAGGGCACGGTGTACGACCCGCCGCAGGCCCTGTCGGTGTCCGACGGGCCGGACTGGGCGGAGGCGGGCGCCCGGCTTCCCGACGCCTCCTCCACACAGCGCCCCCGCCCGGACGACGCGGGCGCCACGGACCGCCCGGACCCCTCGGATGCCATGGGCGGCGGGCACGAGGGCCACGCCGCGGCGGGGACGGACGGCTCCACCGCACTCTCCCCGGCGCCCGGCCAAGGGGACCCCGGCGCGGAAGCCGGCGGCACACCGGACCCGGCCGGGGAACCGGCCCGGGACGACGGCCGGGACCGGCCCGCCCCCGAGGACTCCGGTTCCGGGGAGTCCGGCTCCGGGGACGCCGGCTACGGCACGGTGGAAACGGTGGTCACGGACGGCGGCCGGGTGGTGCTGGACCTGCGGGAGGACCACGCCGAACTGGTGTCGGCGTCCCCGCAGGCGGGCTGGGAGATGCAGGTGTGGAACGAGGAGACCTGGATCCGGGTCACCTTCTCCCGCGACGACCGCGCCCTCTCCGTCTTCTGCGTCTGGAACGGCCACCCCCCGCTGATCGAGCACTACGAGGACTGAGACCGCCACGGCGGTCACCCGGGGCGCCCCCGAACCGGCCTGCCGGGGACATACGGTGAACGGCGTTCGAACCGCCGCCCGCCCTGTCGTTACGGCTGTGCGAACAACCGCGGCAACAACGACAGACGACGACAGACGACGGCAGATGACGACGACGACAATGTCGTCGCAGATGTCGTCGCAGATGTCGTCGCAGATGTCGTCGCAGATGTCGTCGCAGATGTCGTCGCACCACGTCCCCCGCACAAGGAGATCCGCACCTTGTCCGTCCGCTCCCGCACGCCCTCCCCGCCGCCCGCCGCCCGCGGCACCTCCTCCCCTCCCGGACCACGGCACGGCGCCTCCGGAGAACCCCGGACGGACTCCGCCACGGCGACCGGCGGCGCGGCACTGCGACCGGACATCCAGGGCCTGCGCGCGGTGGCCGTCTCCCTGGTGGTGCTCTCCCACTGCCAAGTCCCCCACCTGGCCGGCGGATACATCGGCGTGGACGTCTTCTTCGTCATCTCCGGCTTTCTGATCACCTCGCTGATGCTCCGCGAATGGAGCCGCGAGGGCCGGATCTCGCTGGGCCGCTTCTACGCCCGCCGGGCGCTGCGCCTGCTGCCGGCCGCCACCCTCGTCGTCATCGCCACCCTGGCCGGCGCCTGGCTGTTCCTCGGCCGGCTCCGCTTCGCGGACTACGCCGAGGACGCCGTCGCCTCCGCCTGGTACCTGGTCAACTTCCGGCTGGCCGAGGCCGGAACCGACTACTTCAACGCCGATGTGCCGCCCTCGCCGTTCCAGCACTTCTGGTCCCTGGCCGTCGAGGAGCAGTTCTATCTGGTCTGGCCCGTCCTGCTGATCGCCGCCCTCCGGCTCTTCCGGCGCCGGGTGCTGCTGACGGTCCCGCTGCTCGTCCTGGCCGCCGCCTCCTTCGCGCTCAATCTCCACCTCACCGGAACCTCCCCCTCCTGGGCCTATTTCGGATCGCCGGGACGGATCTGGGAGCTGGCCGCGGGCGCCCTGCTGGCCCTGGCGGCCCACCGCCTGGACGCCCTGCCGCGCCCGGCCGCGGCGGCGCTGAGCTGGGCCGGCCTGGCCGCCATCGGCTACGCGGCCGTGGCCTTCGACGAAAGCACCCGCTTCCCCGGACACCACGCCCTGATCCCGGTCCTGGGCTCCGCCGCCGTGCTCGCCGGAGGCGCCGCGGGCGCCCGCTACGGCGCGCGGGCGGTCCTCTCGCTGCGCCCCGCGGTGTGGATCGGCGGCCTCTCCTACGCCTGGTATCTGTGGCACTGGCCGCTCATCCTCATCGTTCCGGCCGCCGTCGGCGGCGGCGCTGAGGACGGGTTGCTGCGGCTGCCCGCCGCGCTGGGCGGCATCGTTCTCGCCTGGCTGACCCTGCGCCTGGTCGAGGACCCGGTGCGGTTCCACCGCGGGCTGCGGGCCCGGGCCGGCCGGGGGCTGTCGCTGGGTCTGGGCCTGTCGGCCGCCGCCGCTGCCGCCGCGGTGGCCGCGGCGCAGTTCCCGCCGGGCCTGGACTCCGGCGCCCCGCGGCAGAGCACCCGGGACGCCCTCGCACGCGCCTTCGACCCCGCTGCCGCGCTGACGGAACTGCTGGAGCAGCCGGTGGAACGGCTGCCCGCCAATCTGGAACCGAGCCTGCACGACACGGCCTACGGCAGGACCGCCGTCTACACCGACGGCTGTGCCCTGACCACGGCCGACGAGATGCAGACCCATCCCTGCCGGTACGGCGACCCGGCCGGCGACCGCACCGTGGTCCTGTTCGGCGACTCGCATGCCGCCCAGTGGTTCCCGGCCCTGGAGGCGATCGCCCGCACCCACCGCTGGCGGCTCTACTCGTTCACCAAGAACGCCTGCAAGATCTCCCGGATCACCATCGAGCTCAACGGCGGGCCGTACGCCACCTGTGACACCTGGCGTGCGGAGACCCTCGGAAGGATCCTGGAGCTGGAACCCGATCTGGTCATCACGTCCAACTCCAACTCGGCGAAGCTGTACGGGGAGGGCCAGGACGATCTGGGGACGGCGTGGGGGAAGGGGCAGGCCGAGACCTACCGGGTCCTGGGTCGGGGCGGCATCCGGGTACTCACCCTGCTGGACAATCCCTGGCCGAAGAGCAACGCGGTGGACTGCGCGGTGGCGAACCCCGGCAGGCTGAGCTCCTGCGCCCGGCACCGTTCCGAGGCCGATCCCCGGCCCGAGGTGACCGAGGCGATCCGGCAGGCCGCCGCCGCCGAGCGGGTGCCGGTGCTCGATCCCTACGACTGGGTCTGCGCCCCCTCCGGCAACTGCCCGGTCGTGGTGGGCAACACCATGGTCTACCGGGACTACGGCCATCTGGCGGACGGCTTCGTGGCGGCGCTCACCCCGGTGCTGGAGGACGAACTGCTGCGGCTCTTCGGCGCGGACCTGAGCGGGCGCCCCGGCGCCTGAAGGGCAGCCGGCCGACCGGGGCGACGGCCCGGCGACGGCCCCGGCTCAGCCGCAGCCGGCCGGGTCCGGTACCCCGGCACCGGCACCGGCACCGGCGGGCAGGGTCAGGGACTGGCCCGGCCGCAGCAGGGTGCCGTCCAGGCCGTTGGCCGCCATCAGCTCCGGCACCGTGGTGCGGTGGCGGCAGGCCAGCGCCCACAGGGTGTCCCCGGCCCGGACGGTCACCGCCACGGGCCGCTCTCCCGCCGCCGGGCACCCCCCGGCGCCGCCCTCGCCCGCCGGGCAGCCGCGGACCGGTGACGGGGACGCGGCCCGCCCGCCGGGGTCGTCCCGGACGGCCGGCGGCACGGAGAGCGAGGGCTCCGGCAGCGGCTGCTGCGCGGTGGGCTCGGACAGCGGGGTGCGGGGCGGCTCGTAGGCGGTGTAGCCGAAGAACAGGAACACCCCGGCCAGTCCGGCCGCCACATACCAGCCGCGATGCAGGGCCTGCCGGGGCGCCGGGGAGTCCTCGGGCGGCGGCCAGTCGCCGGGCGGCCGGTCCAGCGGAAGGGCGAGATTGACCCCGCAGAGGGTGAGCAGGAAGCGGAGCCGGGAGGCGGCCGAGGTGTCGGTGAGCGCCTCGCCCACCGCCTGGACCGCCTCCTCCGCCTCGCTGTCGTAGATCACCAGCCGGGGCGGGCCCAGCCAGGAGACCGCCCAGCCGGCGCGGCCGGCGATGGCCAGGCCGCGGCCGATGAGCACCCGCAGCGCGGTCTCCGGGGCGGTCTCGCCGAGTTCGCCCCACTGGCGTTCGCCCCAGGCGGTGTCCGCGAGCACCGCGGCCAGCTCCTCGTGGCGGCCGTCGGCCAGCAGATCCAGCACGCCGTTCAGGGTGGGCGGGCAGCCGGGCAGGCAGCCCAGGGCGTCGTGCAGATCGGCCAGGGCGGTGTGGACATGCAGTTCGGCCGCCTCGTCCGCCCAGTCGTCCCAGTCCGCCGGCCGGGCCGCGGCGCCGCCGGGGGCGCCGCCAAGCAGCCCCTCCCACGCCGCCCGGGGCACCGGCTCGGCCGGGACCGCCGGACCGGGCGTGACGGGCGGGGCCGGAGCCGCCGTCGCCGGGGCGGGCACCGCCCCGGCGCCGCGGTCCGGATCCGCGGGATGCCACGGGAGCCACGGGCGCTGGAGGCGCCGCAGGCGCTCCAGACGGCGCGGCAGGCCGGGTACGGTCGCGGGCAGCGCCTCCCGCCAGCGCGCCAGCCCCGCCGCGTAGTCGGGGTCGGTCAGCATCACGGCGAAGGCCCGCAGCGGCTCGTCCGGCACCCGGCCGGCCCGCCGCATCGGGTCCAGGAACCGGGCCCGGAAGTCCTCCCAGGCGGCGGCCAGCACCGCCGTCCCGGCCAGCGCGGCGGCGACCGGACCCGGCCCGGCCACGGCGGCGGCCAGCGCGTCCGCGGTCTGCTCCTGGCGCCGCCGCACCGGCAGCGAGACCAGGTCGTAGCACCGGCAGCACAGGGCGACGGTGCGGTACTGGGCCCGGTACCAGCAGCCGGTGCGGCGATGGGTGTCGCCCGCCTCGCGCAGTTCGTCGCGGAGTTCGCGCAGCGCGGCCGAGCCGCGGCGGACCGCCGGGGCGAAGCGGCGGTCCGCCGTCCGGCTGTCGTGCGCCAGCTCGCGGCAGAGCACGGCCCGCAGTTCCCCGGGCGGCAGCCCGGCCAGCAGCGGCACCCCGAGGTAGAGGCACCGCCCGGCCCCGTCGTGCCGGAAGCGGCGGAAGGGCCTGATCCGCCGCAGCCGCCGCAGCGGCCGTATCCGGCGCAACGGCCGCAGCCCGCGCCACAGCGCCGCGCCGGGGCCGTGATCCGGGGCCGCCGGAGCGGTACCGGCGGTGGCGCGGAGGGTGAGGCGTATCCGCGCCGGGACGGGCGCCCCGGTGGCCTCGGCCAGTGCCGTCACCGTCCGCCACAGGCCGGGGGCCTCGTCACGGCCCAGCGGGACGGACTCCGGCAGCGGGGACCGGCGCCGGCCGGCGCCCGCGAGCAGCGCGCGCAGCAGGGCCCACCACACCGGCAGCGCCGCGACGCCCGCCGGGAGGAGCAGGAGCGGCGGCAGCGGGCCGCGCACGGCGGCCGTCCACAGTGCCAGCGCCGGAGCGCCGGCCACCAGCGCCCAGCCGGCCGTCTGGAATCCGGCGATCAGCAGCAGCGCGGGGAGTTCCCGCAGCACGGTCCGCACTCGCGCACCACCTCCTCCCGCGGCACCGGCCGGGTCCGGCCCCGGCGGCCGGGACACGGCGCACTGGTAACCATACGCACCCACCGCCCGCCGCAACCCGGCAAAGTCCCCACGGTGCCGGGCGGTAGCGCGTACTCCCGGCCAACCCCCGCCGGTCACCGGCCGGTTGCCGGCGTCGCCGGAGGAGACGGCAGCGGCCCCGGGCGGAACTCCCGCCCCGCCGGCCGGCTTCCGGCAGCCGGGAACCGGCACCTTGCGGGCGCGCGGCGCGCTGTCAGCCGAAGGTGCCGGGGGGCGGCGGCGGGGAGGCGGTCGCGGTGGTATCGGTGACCACCGGCGCCCCGGCGGCGAAGTCCCGCAGCCCGCTCCCGGACAGCACCCGTCCCGGATGCGGATCGGAAGCCGCCCGCCGGGTCAGTTCCGCCACCGGCAGCGGCCGGTCCGCCGCCACCAGCACCGCGTTGCCGAACCGCCGGGCGCGCAGCACCGCCGGATCTGCGACCAGCGCGCACTCGCCGAAGCGGCTCTGCACCGTGGCCGCCTGCGCCCGCAGATGCCGCAGCGGCGGACCGTCGGTGACATTCGCCGTGTACCAGCCGCCGGGGCGCAGCACCCGCCGTACCGCGTCCAGGAACTCCCCGGTGGTGAGATGCGCCGGGGTGCGCGCTCCGTCGAAGACATCCGCGATGACCAGATCGGCCCAGCCCGGCGGCAGTTTCTCCAGCGCCCGGCGGGCGTCCGCGCCGCGCACCCTTATCCGGGCGCCGTCCGGCAGCGGCAGATGCTCCCGGACGAAGCCGGTGAGCAGGGTGTCGGCCTCCACCGCCTGCTGCACCGACCGGGGGCGGGTGACCGCCAGATAGCGGGCGAGGGTCAGCGCGCCGCCGCCGAGATGCAGCACGGCCAGCGGCCGGCCCGCGGGCGCGGCGAGATCCGCGGCATGCCCCAGCCGGCGCTGGTACTCGAAGGCGAGGCGGGTGGGGGCGGCCAGATCCACATGGGACTGCGGCGCGCCGTCGATCAGCAGTTCCCAGGCGTCCGGGTGGTCCGGGTCCGGCACCAGCTCGGCCGTGCCGCCGCGCACCGCGGCGGTCACCGGGGTCCGTCCCCTCCGGCCGCCGCCGGTCCTGTTTCTCCTGGCCACGCCCACCAGTATCGCCCCGGCGGGGCGGGCCGCGGCGGGACGCCGGGTCGGCAGGGGTGGGCAGGGGTGGGCAGGGGTGGGCAGGGGTGGGCAGGGGTCAGCCGAGGGCGGCGCCGTGCCCGGTGCGTTCGGCGGCGCGCAGGGTGCGGGCCGCCTCACCGAGCGCGGCGCGCAACTGGTCCGGCGCGGTCGCCGGGGTGCCGGTGCTGCCGGGCGGCAGCACCCAGCCGGCACCGGTCACCGGCGGCCCCTCGGCGGCCCGCGCCGGGCCGCAGGTCTGGGTGCAGGCGCTGCCGGGCAGATCCCATGACTTCCAGGTCCCGGGCGGGACCAGAAAGCCGACGGTGTCGCCGTCCCGGTCGTGCAGCACCGGCCCGACCGCGCTGCGCAGCCGCAGGATGTCGACCGCCTCCAGCCCTTCCCGGGCGGGCACGGTGACCAGATCCCACGGGCTCTCGCCGGCCGCGCCGCCGGCCGCGGGCGGAAGCGCGGAACGGGCGGCCGGGGTGGAGGAAAGGGGGGTGGGAGAAAGGGAAGTGGGGGAAAGGGGGGCGGTGCGGCGCCGGGCCGCCATGCCCGCTCCTGAGGTGTTCAGCATCGGAAAGCCCCTCCGCTGTCGGTCCTGTCATGTCCAACGGAGAACTCCGTCAAGCGCTACGGCCGGACCTTGCCGCAAAGGATGGCATTTCATGGCAGATTCCGGGTGGGATATCCGTTTTGTCACCAAACCGGGTGTGTGGCACTCTCTCGGCCCGGTACCTTCCGGCCATGACGTCGGCATCATCAGCGTCACCGGGAGCGGCCGGCTCCGGAGCGGCCGTGCCCAATCCGACCTTCCGCGCGCTGCGCGGCGACCGGTCGCCCGCCGAGTTCGCGGCGGCCGTCCGGCGGGCCGCACGGGAGATCGGGGAACGGGTGTCCTGTGACGCCCGCTACATCGGCCGGGTGGAGGCCGGCGAGATCCGCTGCCCCAACTACGCCTACGAGCGGGTCTTCCGGCACATGTTCCCCGGCCGTGATCTCACCGATCTGGGGTTCACCCCCCGGCAGGCGGTACGCGGCCGGCCGGCCCGGGCAACCACGCCGACAACGACACCGGAGCAGCCAGGACACACAGCGCCTGGACCAGAACCAGAGGAGAGCGACGTGCTGCGTCGCGCGTTCATGACCGGCGGGCCGGCCGCGGTCGCGGCGCTGGGCCCGTTGTGGCCCGTGCCCGCCGCCGCACGGCCCGGCCCCGCACCGGTCCGCGCCGGCGAACCGGAGATCGCCGCGGTGGAGCAGGCCGTGCGCACCATCCGGCTGGTCGACGACCGTCACGGCGCCCACGGGATCTACCGGCGGGCCGGTGAATCCCTGCACCACGCCCACTGCTTGCTCGACGCCGGGGTCCGCCGCCAGGATCTCGGCGACCGGCTGCACCGCGGGGCCGGTGAACTCGCCCTCTCCGTCGGCTGGCTGGCCCATGACTCGGGCCGGTTCGCCGACGCCCGCTCGTACTACGCGGAGGCCCTGGCCACCGCCCGGATGAGCGGCGACCCGGCGCTGGAGGCGCACGCCTTCTGCAACACCGCCTTCCTGGCCGGGGACGCCGGCCGCCACCGGGAGGCGGTGCGGGCCGCGCAGGCCGGGCAGCAGGCCGCCCGGGGCCTGCCCTCCGACCAGCTGCGGGCGCTGCTGGCGCTGCGCGAGGCCGGCGGCTGGGCGGGCCTGGGGGACCGCCGCGGCTGCGAACAGGCCCTGGCCCGGGCGGCCTCGCTGTTCGACCGCGGGCCGGGCACCGAGGAACCGGAGTGGATGTCGTTCTTCGGCCCGGCCGAATACGCCTGGCTGGAGGCCCAGTGCTGGTCGGCGCTGGACGACTGGCCGCGCGCCGTGCACAGCGCGCGGCAGGCGGTACAGCTCCAGGAACCGCACTTCGTGCGCAACCGGGCGCTGTTCACCGCCGCGCTGGCCGGCGGCCTGGCCCGCGGCGGCCGGCCGGAGGAGGCCGCCGCGGCCGGGCTGGGCACCCTGGACCTGCTGACGCAGGTCGGCTCGGCGCGGATCACCGGCATGCTGACCGCCACCGCGCGGCGGCTGCGGCCGTATGCGGCGGGCAGTGCGGAGGTCGGCGAGTTCCTCTCCCGCATGGAGCTGCCGGACGCCGCGCACGGCTGAGCGTCCCGCGGGGGCGCCGCCCATCCGGCCCCGCCCGGCTCCGGCCCCGGCCCCGGCCCCGGCCCCGGCCCCGGCTCAGTCCAGATGACCGGTGTCGTTCCAGCGGGCGATCACCGGGACGCCATAGGCCCGGCCCAGGACGGAGAGCGAGGCCGGGGACAGCCGGATGCGCTCGGCGAACGCCACCTCGCAGCCCAGCCAGCGGGCCGCCACCGCCCGCAGCATGTGCCCGTGCCCGAACAGCAGCACATCGCGGTCGCCGGCCGCCGCGGAATCCGCCCAGGTCACCACCTCGTCGGCCCGCGCGCTCAGCGCGGCGACCGTCTCGCCGCCGGTCACACCCTCCCGCCAGACCGTCCATCCGGCACCGCGCTCGGCCCGGATCTGCTCCGGGGTGCGGCCCTCCTCGGCGCCGTAGTCGTACTCCAGCAGGGCGTCCCAGTCCTCGGCGCGGTCCCCGAAGCCGGCCAGCTCGCAGGTCTCCCGGGCCCGGGAGAGCGGGCTGGTGCGCACCAGCGCGCCCGGCAGGCCGTCCCAGGGCGCGGCGCGCAGCCGTTCGCCGAGCGCCTTGGCCGCGGTGCGGCCCTCCGCCAGCAGCGGCACATCGGTGCGGCCGGTATGCCGGCCGCTCACCGACCATGCGGTGTCGCCGTGCCGTACGAGCAGGATGCGCCGTGCCATGAATGCTGCCCTTCTCCCGGGTGCCCGGGGACTCTCGCCGGGGATTCATGATGCCCGAGGCAACCGTCCGGCCCCACCCGGACGTCTGCCTCGCTGTCCGGCGGCATACCGTGGGCCGGTCGTACCGCACGAGCGCACGGCATGGACGAACCGCGCGCGTACCGTACGTATGTCGATGTGTCTGGAGTGTTCCATGCCGAGTGTCCGGCCCCGCTGGTGGACCGAGCTGCCGCTGATCCTGCTGGTGTACGGCGCCTACTCCGGTGCCCGCCTGCTGGCCCGGGGCGACGTCTCCACCGCGGTGGACAACGGCCTGGCGCTGCTGCGGCTGGAGGAAACGTTCTGGCTGCATGCCGAGGTACCGCTGAACCGCCTGTTCACCGACCATGCCTGGCTGGGGGTGCCGGGCGCGTTCTTCTACGCGGCGCTGCACTATCTGGTCACTCCGGCGGTGCTGGTGTGGCTGTTCCGGCGGCACGGCACCGCCTACCGCCGCCAGCGGAGCTGGCTGATGGTCTCCACGCTGGCCGGTCTGATCGGCTTCACCCTGATGCCGACCTGCCCGCCCCGGCTGCTGGACCCCGCCCACGGCTACGGCTTCACCGACAGCCTCGCCCAGTACAGCGGATGGGGCTGGTGGTCGGACGCGGCGAGCGCGCCCAGCGGCCTGGGCTACATGACCAACCAGTACGCGGCCATGCCGAGTCTGCATGTGGGCTGGGCGCTGTGGTGCGGGGTCGTGCTGTGGCGGTTCGGCGCGGCCCGGCCGGTGGTGCGGGCGGCGGCCGTGGGGTACCCGGTACTCACCACGGTGGTGGTGATGGGAACCGCCAACCACTATTTCCTGGACGCCGTGGCGGGGGTGCTGGTGATGGGTGGCGGCTGGCTGCTCTCCGGTCCGGCCCTGCGCCTGGCCGACCGGGCCCGGGACCGGCTCGGCCTGTCCCGGGCCGCCGGGCAGGCCGGACCGGCCGGCCAGGCCGTCCCGGCGGGCCTGGCCGCCACCGTGCCCGGCCCCCGGGGCCGCGGAGGGGCCGGCGCCCCGGCACCGGCACCCGCAGCGGCACCCGCACCGGCACCGGCACCGGCACTCCGTATCACCGCCGGGATTCCCGGCCGGCGGGCCGCGGGGCACGACGGGGCCGCCGCACCCCTGGGGCCGGGAAGCGGCACGGCGCGGCACAATGGACCGGGCCAGGGGGCCGGAACCGCTCCTGCCCTGGCCGGGCACTGCTCCTCCGCCCAGTCCCCCGCGGAGCCCGCACCGGGCGGGCGGCCCGGCACCGAGTCCCAGGGAGGCGATCCGCTCTGATGTCCCAGCCCCAGCCCGGCCGGAACCCCGGGCAGCGCGACGGGCAGCCGCCGCGCCACCGCCGTCCGGCCGCGCTCTTCTTCGAGCCGGCCGCCGCCGAACCGGAGCGCGAGCACTTCTTCGACCTGGAATCGATCACCGACCCCGGCGAGCTGCTGGGCCGGGCCACCGAGCTGGCGCTGGCCTTCCAGGCGGCGGCCGACCGGGCGGTGGAGTTCCAGGCCCTGGCCGCCGCGCAGCTCGCCGACCCGGGCCGGTTCGACCGGCTGCCGGCCGAGGCGATCGCGGAGCGGGCGGGCTGGACCGAGGACTACGCCCGCAAGATGATCGAGTTCGGCCGGGAGCTGGAGCGGCGCGAACCCGGGGAGTAACCGATTTTGGCGCTCCCCCGGCGGGGTGTTAACGTTTTCCCTGTCAACGGGCGCCGCTAGCTCAGTTGGTTAGAGCAGCTGACTCTTAATCAGCGGGTCCGGGGTTCGAGTCCCTGGCGGCGTACCAGCAGCGCCGAGGTCCCATCCGCTCCGCGGGTGGGACCTCGGCGTTTCCGGCATCCCGGGCCGCGGGGCGCCCGCGGGGTCAGTGGCGGATGACCTTCAGATGCCGCCCGCCGGTGGAGGTCGGCTCACCGACCTCGAACCGCACCCCGCTCTCCTCGTCCCAGTAGCTCTCCCCGGGGCGCAGCGGCGCGTCCGCCAGCCGCGGGTGCACCGACCGGCCGTGGCAGGCGGAGCCGGCGGGATGGCCGTCGAGCACTTCGACCGGCCCCTGGGCGGACGGCACATCGCTGCGCACCCGGTACAGCAGCACGCCTTCCGAGCAGGTGCCCCGGTCGTTGCCGGTGGCGGTCCGCACCTCGGCGACCAGCGCCTCGCTGGGGCCGGTGCGCACCACGACCATCCGGGTGTCGCCCCCCGGTCCCGCCGGGTCCAGCGGGGCACCGAGCGGCTGCAGGGTGTGCAGGCTGACCCCGGGCGCGCTGACGCAGGCCACGTGCCCGGCGGTCAGCCAGCCCAGCTTCCACTTGTGCCAGGCGAAGGGATCGGGCGCCAGTCCGAACTGGCTTCCCATGACATCCCAGTCACCCACATGAGTGTCCCAGTCACCGTTCGAGACGTCCGGACGCCGATAGAGGTCCGGCAGATCGAATACATGGCCGGTCTCATGGGCCAGCACATTGCGGTCCGGAGGGGTCCGCTCAAAAACGGTCACCAGCCGTCGGATTTCCGCATTGCCGACGCGCACCGGCCGGTCGAAGTTCACCACCTTGGTGGCGTCGGCGTTCACCCCGGGGGCGTCGGGATCGGCGACCAGATAGACGAGGTCGTAGGCGGTGAAATCGGCCAGCGGCTCCAGCACCCGCAGCGCGTCCCGCAGATAGGCGGAACGCAGTTCGGGCGGCCAGTCCCGGCGGATGCCGTAGTCGGCGGACTCCCGGGGCATCCGCACCCAGTCCCCGGCCACCTCGGTGTGCAGCCGGAACCGCCCGTAGGACGCGCGGTCGAAGAACTCCGCGGTGGCCGGGAAGTAGTGGCCGGCGATGGTCCCGGGGTCGGCGGACGGCTCGGCGTCCGGGAAGGACAGGAAGAACATCCCCGCCCGCAGCTCCCCCTGCGGACGGGGATAGTGGTCGTTCCAGGTGTCCAGGCCCAGCGAGTGATGCACCGGGTGGCGGGGCAGGCTGCACGGTTCGTCCGCCCGGGCCGGCTCCCCGGGGGCGGCCATGGAGCCGGCCCCGATCAGCACGGAGACGCAGGCGATCACCAGACCCGGTCTGCGGTACAGCGGCCGGGGCGCCCGGTGCCGGGGGCCGCCGGGCCGGGCCCCCGGCCCGGAATCACGCCGGTCCCGCCTCAACCCCAAATGCCCCATTGCCACCTCCCGTCCCATCAATGTCAGCAGTGACGAGTTCTGCACCACTTTGATGTGATGTGCGGACTCGCGCCGCCCGACCGTAGGCCAGTCGGGGTATCCGCCCGATGACTACGGTGCGTGTTGAACAGTCGGGAACGGTCGGGAGGGCTCAGCCACCTAGCAGAAACGGTCATCCGGCGACGGAGGGCCGGACCGGCCGCACTCGGGAGACCGCGGAGCCGGCACCCGGCCGTCGAAAACCTGTCGGACGGCCGAGGCAGAAGTATCGAATGCGTGTCGGACCGGACGCGCTGCGTCGACGAAGAGACCCCTCGGGGCACTGGATAGCGCCGTCCGGTGGCTCTATGATCGCCACACTTCCGGCGCGGCTGCCCGCCGCCGGCCGACGGGCGCGCCGGGAGCACCCCGCCACGGCCTTAAGCGCGCGGCCCACCCCACCGGGAGCCATCGGTGAACGGACCCCTGAGAACCAACCCCGATTTCCTCACGGAGAGTGACAAGCGAGCCGCCTTCCGGGCCGCCTTCCATGCCGCCCATCTGCCGATGGCCATGCTCGGCCCCGACGGGCGGGTGCTGGCCGCCAACCCGGCGCTGGGACGGCTGCTGGGCTCAGATCCGGAGGTGCTGGCCGGGGCTGCGGCCGACCACTTCCCGGCCCTGGCCCTCGCCCTGGACGCCCTGGCCGCCGCCGCCCGGCAGACCGCAGCGGCCGCCGGGGCACCGCTGCCGGACACCCGGCCGGTGCGGCCGGTCCGCCGCCTGAAACACGCCGACGGCCACACGGTCTGGGCGGAGATCTCGCTCACCGCTCTCGCCCCCTCGGGGGTGCGGCTGCTCACCCTCACCGATGTCGGTGAACGGCGCGAGCTCCGGGCCCGGCTGCGTCATCTCCAGGAGCACGACCCGGTCACCCGGCTGCCCAACCGCACCCTGTTCTTCGAACGGCTGGCCGCCGCGCTGACCGAATCCGCCACCGGCCGGATCGGCCTGTGCTACCTCGATCTGGACGGCTTCAAGGCGGTCAACGACACCCTCGGCCACCGGCTCGGCGACCGGCTGCTGCGCGCGGTCGGTGTCCGGCTGGCGCGCAGCGGCGACGGCAGCCATCTGGTGGCCCGGCTCGGCGGGGACGAGTTCGTGCTGCTGGTGGAGTCCTCCTCGGGCACCGAGGAGCTGACCCGGCTGGCCGGCGCCGTGCTGGACGAACTCCAGCGGCCGTTCGACATCAACGGCCACCGGCTGGCCGTCTCCGCCTCGATCGGAGTGGTGGAGCGGGAGTGCGCGGGCACCACCGTCACCGGACTGATGCAGGCCGCCTCCACCACCCTCTACTGGGCCAAGGCCGACGGCCGGGCCCGCTGGACCCTCTTCGACCCGGAGCGCAACGCGCACCGGATGACCCGCCAGTCGCTCTCCGCCACGCTGCGCCCGGCCGTGGAACGCGGGGAGTTCCTGCTGGAGTACCAGCCGATCGTCTCGCTGGCCGACAACACGCTGCGCGGCGCCGAGGCGCTGGTGCGCTGGCAGCATCCGCAGTACGGGCGGCTGGGGCCGGACCGTTTCATCGGGCTGGCCGAGGAGAGCGGCGCCATCGTGCCACTGGGCCGCTGGGCGCTGGCCGAGGCGTGCCGCCAGGCCAGCCGCTGGCGGCGGCTGTACCCGGATCCGCCGCTGTATGTCAGCGTCAATGTGGCGGTGCGCCAGGTGTGGGACTCCGACCTGGTGCGGGATGTGGCGGATGTGCTGGAGGAGACCGGGCTGCCCTCCGGGCTGCTCCAGCTCGAACTGACCGAGTCCGCGGTGATGGGCTCGGCCGGACGGCCCCTCCAGGCGCTCCAGGAGCTGTCCGACATGGGGGTGCGGATCGCCATCGACGACTTCGGCACCGGCTACTCCAACCTGGCCTATCTCAGCCGGCTGCCGGTGCGCGGGCTCAAGCTGGACGGCGCCTTCGTGCGCGGTTTCCGCACCGCCCGCCACCTCAATCCGGCGGACGAGACCATTGTCACCGCGCTGGTCCAGCTCGCCCACTCGCTGGGGCTGACCGTGACCGCGGAGTGCGTGGAGGGGGCGGCCCAGGCGGAGCGGCTGAAACGGATCGGCTGCGACACCGGGCAGGGCTGGTACTACTCCCGGCCGATGCCGGCCGACCGCATGATCCAGCTCATCGCCGGCACGCTCCGCCGCCGCTGACCCCCCGGCGCACCGGCCCGCGCCGGGCCCGGGTTCAGCGGGTGAAAAGGGTGCCCAGCGCGGGAGCGGGGGTGCCGTCGTGGCGGCCCAGCAGCCGCAGGCCCTCCCAGACCGTGACCTGAACCGCGGTCAGCACCGGTTTGCCCAGCTCGCGCTCCAGCTCCGGCAGGCAGTCCACCGTGTGCAGCGCCGTGTCCGGCACCAGCACGGCCTCGGCGTCCGCGCGGTCGCCCGCCCGGGCCAGCCGCAGCACCTCCCGCGGGCCCCAGGTGCCCACCTCCGCCGCGGTGATGATCCCGGCGGACCGCACCCCGGTCACCTTCAGCCCCGCCGCGCCCAGAAACTCCGCGAACAGCCCCGCCACGTCGTCGGGATAGGTCGCCGCCACCGCCACCCGCCGGACACCCACCGCCCGGGCGGCGTGCACAAAGGCGAAGGAGGTGCTGGACGCGGGGCGCCCGCCGGCCGCCGCGCCCAGCGCCCTGACCTGCTCCCGCGCGCCCTCCCAGCCGCGCACAAAACTGCCGCTGGTGCAGGCCCAGACCAGGGCGCCCGCGCCGGCCGCGGCCGGGGCGGCCAGGGCGGCGCTCAGCCGGGCCGCCGCGCCCATCTCCAGCAGCGCGTCCACCCGATGGGCGTCGGTCCCGATGTCGGTGTGCAGCACCGGCAGCCGCACCCGTACCCCGGCCGCGCGCAGCAGCCCGGCCGCCCGCGGGAAGTCGTCCTCGGCCGAATGCCCCGGGTAGAGGAACGCGACCGCGTCCGCCGCCCGCTCCTCCGCCCCGGCCGCCACGCCGCTCGCCACGTCGCTCGCCACGCCGACCGCGTCCCGCATGGGCCACCTTCCTTTCCGCCCGCGGGTCCCGTTCGCCCGGCGGGCCGTTGCCAGTTCCTCCGCACCGGGTCAGCGCGGCGGCCCGGGACCGTCCTCGGCCGTCCGCGGCAGCTCCGGCTCCCGGGGCGCCGCGGGCAGCCCCGCCAGGCCGTCCGCCAGCCCTGCCGGGGCGCTCTCGGAGAACCGCGCCGCCGGGTCCAGCAGATACTGATAGGGACCCACCGCGGCCCGGCCGATGCTGCGCAGCGCGTCCCACATCGTTACCTGGTTGGCCGAGATGACCGGTATCCGCAGCTCCGCCTCCAGCTGCGGTATCAGGTCGTAGGTATGCAGATTGGTGCAGCTCACGAACAGCGCCTCGGGCGACGCGGCGACCGTCGCCATGGTGGCGCGGGCCAGCTCGATCACCTCCCGGTGACCGACCCGCCAGATCTCGCCGGTCAGCCCGAGCTGGCCGTGCCCGCAGACCTCGATCCCGGCCTCGGCCAGATACTCCACCAGCACCGCCGTCACCGAGGAGGTGTACGGGGTGATGACCGCGATCCGGCGGGCGCGCAGCTCGTGCAGGGCGGCGAGCACCGCGCCGGAGGAGGTGACCGCGGGCACGCCCCCGGCCTCCCCCGCCATCACCGCGGTCATGGTCCGCTCACCGGTCATCCCGCCGACGAAACTGCCGAGGGTGCAGGCATAGGCCATGGCGCTCGGCCGCACCGCGAACAGGGAACGGGTGGCGCTGCGCAGCGTCTCGCGTTCACTGACGATCCGGGCCAGATCCAGCCCGACCTGGACGGGAACGAACGGGGTGCGGGTCAGATGCAGCGAGATCCCCTCCGGGACCCACCGCCACAGCTCATGGTCCAGCGCGAAGTCGAAAGGGGCGACAACCCCGATGCCGCACAGCGGCTCCGGGCCGTCGGGGAGCGGGACATTCATACGCACCCCCGGGACGCGGGAAGTCGGGCCACGGCATCCGGCCGGTGCCTCGTTGACGACGGTAGATTCCGGTATCTACCGTGGCAATCCGGCCCGAAGTCCGAATTTTGTGCGAGCCATGCAACCAAGCCCTCTTTGCGGAACGGTTTCTCTTTGATGTCACCCCCCTGCGTTGTCGTTCTCGGTGGCGAGGCGGCCCCGGAGCGGATGCGTCCGCCCCGGCTCGGCCGGCTGGCCGGCCGGGCCACCGTCCGGCATGCCGACGACTCCTCCCTGGCCGGGCTGCTGCCCGCCGCCGATGTGCTGCTGGTCTGGGACTTCACCTCGGACGCGGTGCGCCGCGCCTGGCCGGGCGCCGGGCCCCGGCCGGGATGGGTGCACACCGCCAGCGCGGGGGTGGACCGGCTGCTCTTTCCCGAGCTGGTGCACTCCCCCACCCTGGTGACCAATGCCCGGGGGGTTTTCGACATCCCGATCGCCGAGTACGTGGCCGGGCTGATCATCGCCATGGCCCGGGAGTTCCCGGTGAGTTGGGACCTCCAGCGGCGGCGGGTGTGGCGCCACCGGGAGACCCGCACGGTGGCGGGCAGCCGGGCGGTGGTGGTCGGCTCGGGCGGCATCGGCCGGGAGACCGCCCGGACCCTGCGCGCCCTGCGGGTCACGGTCGACCTGGTGGGGCGGCAGGAGCGCACCGCCGACCCGGAGTTCGGCCGCGTCCATCCGGCCGGGGCGCTGCCCGGGCTGCTGCCCCTGGCGGACTGGGTGGTGTGCGCGGCCCCGCTCACCCCGGCCACCCGGGGGATGTTCGACGCGGCGGCGTTCGCCCTGATGAAGGAGGGCGCCCGGTTTGTGAACGTGGGGCGGGGCGCGCATGTGGTGGAGACCGATCTGATCGCCGCGCTGCGGTCGGGCCGCCTCGCCGGGGCGGCGCTCGATGTGTTCGCCGAGGAGCCGCTGCCGGCCGGCAGCCCGCTGTGGGAGCTGCCGGGGGTGCTTCTCTCGCCGCACATGAGCGGTGACACGCCCGGCTGGGAGCAGACCCTCGCCGACCAGTTCCTGGACAACTTCGACCGCTGGGTGGCCGGCGAACCGCTGCACCAGGTGGTGGACAAGCAGCTGGGCTACGCCGCGGCATCCGGCACCGAGCCCGGTGCCGGGGCCGGTGCCGGGGCCGCCACGGGGGATGCCGGCGAGGAGCACACGGAGGATCTGCCCGCATGAACAGCTCACCGGCCGCCGGCCGCACCGCCCCCGCCCCGGACACCGGCCCGGAGCCCGTCCCCGCCGCCGGGCCGCCGCCCACCGCCGCCGCGCTGACCGCGGCGTATGCGGCCGGCGAGCTCTCCCCGGTCGAGGCCACCGAGGCCGCCCTGGCCCGCGCCGAGGCGGGGCAGCGGCAGGTCAACGCCTTTGTGCTGATCGACGCCGAGGGCGCCCTTCAGCAGGCCCGGGCCTCGGAACGCCGCTGGCGGGCCGGCGCGCCGGCCGGACCGCTGGACGGCGTTCCGGTCACCGTCAAGGACATGCTGCTGATGCGGGGCCATCCCACCCGGCGCGGCTCGGCCCTGTCCGCGCTGGCCGCGGCCGGCGGCGGCCCGTGCCCGGAGGACGCGCCGGCCGTGGCCCGGCTGCGCGAGTCCGGCGCCGTGCTGCTGGCCAAGACCACAACCCCCGAGCTGGGCTGGAAGGCGGTCACCGACAGCCCGGCGTGCGGCGCCACCGGCAATCCGCACGACCCGGCGCGCACCGCCGGCGGCTCCAGCGGGGGTGCGGCGGCGGCCGTGGCGCTGGGCGCCGGGCCGCTGGCACTGGGCACCGACGGCGGGGGCTCGGTCCGCATCCCGGCCGCGTTCTGCGGGGTGCTCGGCTTCAAGGCCACCTACGGGCGGGTGCCGGCCTATCCGGCCAGTGCCTTCGGCACCCTGGCCCATGTCGGCCCGCTCGCCCTGGACCCGGTGGACGCCGCGCTGCTGATGGACGTGGTCTGCGCCCCCGACCCCCGGGACTGGTCGCATCTCGGGCCGCCGCCGCCCGGCGGCTTCGCCCCGGACCAGGCGCCGCCGGCCGCGGCCGGCGGCGATGCCGGCGGCCGGCCGCTGGCCGGGCTGCGGATCGCCTGGTCCCCGGCGCTGGGCCACCCCGGCACCCCGGACCGGGACGGCATCGCGGTCGCCCCGGAGATCGCCGGAGCGGTCCGCCGGCTCGCCGAGGGGCTGGCCGGGCTGGGGGCCCGGGTGGAGGAGACCGATCCGCCGGTGCCGACCCCCGCCGCGCTGCGGGAGGCGTTCCAGGTGCTGTGGTTCAGCGGCGCGGCCCGCGCCACCCAGCACCTCACCGAGGAGGAGGCGGGCCGGCTGGACCCGGGCCTGCGCGAGATCCGCGCCGAGGGCGCCGCCCGCAGCGCGCTGGAGTACCTGGCCGCGGTGGACACCAGGATGGCCCTGGGCCACACCATGGGGCTGTTCCACCAGCGGTACGACCTGCTGCTGACCCCGGCGGTGCCGGTCGCCGCCTTCGGCCTGGGCCGGGAGGTGCCGGAAGGTTCGGGGCTCGGGCGCTGGACCGAGTGGGCGCCGTTCAGCCACCCGTTCAATCTGACCCAGCAGCCGGCCGTCAGCCTGCCCTGCGGGCGGGACGGCGCCGGGCTGCCGGTCGCCGCCCAGCTCGTCGCCGCCCGGCACGCCGACGGGCTGCTGCTGCGCACCGCCCGGTTCCTGTACGCGGCCGGTCTCGCCGGCCCGGAACTCCCGTCCCCGCCGGCGCCCTGAGCCGCCGGGCCCCCGGCGGCCCGGCGCCCGAGGGGCCGCTCAGGCCCTGCGGCTGAAGGAGAGCGTCTCGCCGACCGCCCCGCTGCGCCACAGGTCCTGGCAGGCGTCCGCCATCGCGTCCAGCCCTTCCACCACCGAGCCCCAGACGATGCCCGGCACCCAGCCCACGTCGGCATTGAGCAGCAGATTGTTCCGCTCGTAGAAAAGCGCCAGATCGATCACGGTCGGCCGGTTCCGGTGCCCGGCGTCCGCCGCATAGCCGTAGGACGTGGTGGCCAGCTCCGTCTCCGAGAAAGTGAAATAACACAAATCACCGGGAATCGGGGTGATTGTGGGGTTCTCCAGCGGCGGCTCGCGCTCCGCAAAAGGCGGCACCAGGGTGTAGATCTCGTTCCGTGCGTACTTGGCGTGATACACGTCCCCGGCCAGCGGCAGCGCCTCCCAGACCGCCGCGCAGGTGACCGGCGCGCGGTCGTCGAGCAGTTTCGCCACGCACCGCACACCACGCTTCTCCAGAGCCACCTCGATGAAGCGGGGACTTCCGTTCGCCGGCATTGCCATCCGTCGTGCCCTCCTTCCGGTCACGAATAACCGACGCGCAGTTGGGTAGCCGCGCGCCCATGGTCCGATCAGCAAATCTTTTCCCCATGAAGGACAAACCAGAACAAAACACGGCAATGAGATTCGGCACAACACGCATCGCCGCCGCGGCGCGTCGCTCGCCGGCCCGCGGCGGCATGAGCCGCAGATCCCTGCTCGGCCTGACCGCGGCCCTCGGCCTGGCGGGCACCGGCGCCGCCACCGCCTGCACCCGGGTCGGCTCGGCCGACGACACCGAGGGCGGCAATCTGCTGGAACGGCTGCGCGACCAGGGCACCGTCCGGGTCGGCATCGCCGGCGAGGTGCCCTACGGCTACATCAACGACGAGGGCGAGCTCACCGGCGAGGCACCCGAGATCGCCAAGGTGATCTTCGAACGGCTCGGCGTGGAGAGCGTGGTGCCCGTCCCCACCGAGTTCGGCTCGCTCATCCCCGGCCTGCGCGCCCAGCAGTTCGACGTGGTATCGGCCGGGATGTACATCAATCCGGACCGCTGCCGGCAGGTCATCTTCTCCGACCCCGACTACGTGATGCTGGACGCGTTCATCGTCGAGGCCGGCAACCCCCTGGGGCTGAGCAGCTACGAGGACATCGTGGCCAGCGGCGCCCGGCTGGCCAGCGGCACCGCCTATGCCGAGATCGACTACGCGGTCGCCGCCGGTGTACCGCGCGACGACATCCTGATCCTGCCCGACCAGGTGGCCGGCATGCAGGCGGTGGCCCAGGGCCGGGTGGACGCCTTCGCCGGCACCGCCATCACCGTCCGGGAGGTGGTGGCCCGCAATGCCGAAGTGGAGTCCACCGAGCCCTTCCAGCCCTATGTGGACGGCGAGCCGGCCATCGGCGCCGGCGGCTTCGCCTTCCGCCCCACGGAGACCAATCTGCGGGACGCCTTCAACGCGGAGCTGCACCGGCTCAAGGAGAGCGGTGAGCTGCTGGAGATCGTCCGGCCCTTCGGCTTCACCGAGGACGAGATGACCGACCTGACCGCCGAGGAGCTGTGCCGGCCATGACCTGGGGACTGTGGAACAACTGGATGCTGCCCGGCATCTGGATCACCATCCAGGTCACGCTGTACAGCGCGGCCATCGCTCTCGCCGTGTCCTTCACCATCGGCACCGCCCGCACCTCCCGGCTGTGGATCGTGCGCTTCCTGTCCGGTATCTACTTCGAGCTGTTCCGCGGCGCCTCGGCACTGGTGCTGATGTTCTGGCTCTTCTTCGCCCTGCCCATCGCGGCCGGCTGGCAGCTCGTGCCGATGTGGGCCGGGGTGCTGGCCCTGGGCCTGACCTACGGCGCCTACGGGTCGGAGATCGTGCGCGGCGCCCTGGCCGCCGTGCCGACCGCCCAGCGGGAGGCGGGCATCGCGCTCAACTTCACCAAGCTGCAGCGCCTGGTCCGCATCGAGCTCCCCCAGGCCTGGCCGGAGATGATCCCGCCGTTCAACAACCTGGCGATCGAACTGCTCAAGGGCACGGCGCTGGTCTCCGTGATCAGCGTGGCCGACATCACCTTCTCGGCCAACCTGATCCGCTTCACCACCACCGAATCCGCCCCGATCTACTCGATCATCCTGGTCATGTACTTCGTGCTGGCCTTCCTGATCACCCGCGGCATGCGGGTGCTGGAACGTCACGCCAAGGCGGGCGTCGGCAAGGCCCCGGAGCGCTCCGGCGGCCTGTGGTCCAAGCTCTCGCTGCGCCGTGGCCGCTCCGAGGCGGCCGGCGCGATCACCGCTGGAGGTGCCCGGTGAACTGGGACTGGGAAGTCGTCGAGGAATTCCTCCCCCGCTTCTGGGACGGGGTGCTGGTCACCTGCCAGGCGCTGCTGGGCGGCACGCTCATCGCCTTCACCCTGGGCCTGGTCTGGGCGCTGGCCCAGCGCTCGAACCTGGTGTGGGTGCGCTGGCCGGTCAACGCGGTGACCGAGTTCATCCGCAACACGCCCCTGCTGGTCCAGCTGTTCTTCCTGTTCTATGTGGTCCCGGAGTGGGGACCGAGCATGTCCCCGCTGGCCACCGGCGTCATCGGGCTGGGCATCCACTACTCGACCTACACCGCCGAGGTCTACCGGGCGGGCATCGACGGCGTGCCGCGCGGCCAGTGGGAGGCCGCCACCGCGCTGAATCTGTCCACCGCCGTGACCTGGCGGTCGGTGATCCTGCCGCAGGCCATCCGCCGCGTGGTGCCGGCGCTCGGCAACTATGTCGTCGCCATGCTCAAGGACTCGCCGATGATCGCCATCATCGGCGCCCTGGACATGCTGGGCGAGGCCCGCTTCTTCAGCGCCGAGACCTTCCAGTACGTGGAGCCGATCACGCTGGTCGGCATCGCGTTCATCGTGATCGCCTACCCGGCCTCGCTGCTGATCCGCGCCCTCGAACGCCGCCTCGCCACCTACTGACCCACCGGGAGTACCCGTATGAGCACGCCAGACAACAACCCCGCTGACACCCCCTCGAAGACCCCCTCGAAGACCCCCTCGAACACCCCCGGCAACGCTCCCGACGCCGCCAGGACGGCGGTCGGCACCGCGACCGGGGACACCCCCTGGGCCACCGGCGAGGAGATCATCCGCTTCCAGGACGTCACCAAGCGCTACGGCCGGCAGGTGGTGCTGGACGACCTCTGCTTCTCCGTCTACGCGGGTAAGCACGTCACCCTGATCGGGCCCTCCGGCTCCGGCAAGACCACCATCCTGCGGCTGCTGATGACCCTGATCAAGGCCGACGAGGGCAGCATCCGGGTCGAGGGCGACTACCTCACGCACGAGGAGCGCAACGGGAAACTCGTCCCGGCCGGCGAACGGCACATCCGCGAGGTGCGCAAGAAGATCGGCATGGTCTTCCAGCAGTTCAACCTCTTCCCCAACATGACGGTGATGCGCAACCTCACCGAGGCCCCGGTGCGGGTGCTCGGCCTGTCCAGGGACGAGGCCGAGCAGCGCGCCCGGGAACTGCTGGAGATGGTGGACCTGACCGAGATGTCGGCCAAGTACCCCAGCCAGCTCTCCGGCGGGCAGCAGCAGCGGGTGGCCATCGCCCGCGCCCTGGCCATGCGGCCACGGATCCTGCTGCTGGACGAGGTGACCTCGGCGCTCGACCCGGAACTGGTGGCCGGCGTCCTCGATCTGCTGCGGGACATCGCCCACCACACCGACATCACCATGCTCACGGTGACCCACGAGATGAATTTCGCCCGGGACATCTCCGACTGCGTGATGATGTTCGACCACGGCAAGATCCTGGAGGCCGCCACCCCGGAGAAACTGTTCAACGACCCCGAGCACACCCGCACCCGGGAATTCCTCAACGCGGTGCTCTAGCCCGGCCGACCGGCAGCATATGCCGTCTTGGTCCACGCCCTCCCGGGGTCCCTCCCGCCCGCTACGCTGTACTGGTCACCTGCTGACGGCCAGTAGCGGCAATTGCCGGTGGAGCCTTCCGAGGAGGACGTCGTGTCGCTCAGTTCCGGGCTGACCACCCCCTTCTATCCGGTGCAGTACGCGCTGCGCCTGCTGGAGGCCGCGGCGGGGCGAGGCGACGGCATCCGCGAGGACGAGCTGGCCCGGCAGACCGGCATGCCGCCGGGCCGGCTCGTCCCGCTGCTCGCCATGCTGGCCGGCGAGGACTACCTCCGCCGGCTGGACGACGGAAGCTGGACCGCCGGCGACGCCCTCCGCCTGCTCGGCACCGCCGCCTCCCGCCCGCAGGACCGCGAGGCCCGGCTGCGCCGGGCCCTGGACCGGCTCCGCGCCGACCTCGGCGCCGCCGTCTACCTCGGCCGCTACCAGGACGGCGAGCTGGCCATCCCGCACATCTCCGCCGCCCCGGAGACCCCGGCGGTGCACCAGTGGGTGGACTTCCGCGCCGCCGCGCACGCCACCGCGATCGGCAAGTGCCTGCTCAACCAACTGGACCACGACGGCCGCCGGGACCATCTCGCCCGCCACCGCACCGCCCGGCTGACCTCGCGCACCATCACCGACGAGCGCGTGCTGATGACCGCCCTGGACCGCCAGCCGGCCACCGTGCCCGTGCTGGACCTCCAGGAATACGCGGTCGGCACGCTGTGCGCCGCCGTCCCGCTGACCGCCGGAAACTGGGTCGGCTGCCTGGCCCTCTCCCTCCCGGTGACCGAGGCGCACCGGCTGCGCCGGGCCGCCGAGACGCTGGGCCACAAGGTCGCCCCCGCCCTGCTGCCGCTCATCCTCTGAGGCCGCGGTGCGCACCACCCGCGCGCACCGGGTACTATTTCCCTGTCGCCACCGCGATGACCTGAGATTTTCTCGGCACGCGAAGCGCGTCAGGCGCCGCTAGCTCAGTTGGTTAGAGCAGCTGACTCTTAATCAGCGGGTCCGGGGTTCGAGTCCCTGGCGGCGCACCCTCCTCCGCAGGCCCCGGCCGTTCCCGGCCGGGGCCTGCGGCGTCTCCCGGCCCGTCGCCGGTCCCGCACCGCCCCAGCCCTCCTCGACCGGCCGCCCGTAGCCTTCGCCGACACGGCCGGCGGCCGACCGGCGCCGGCCCCCGCTCCCCGAGGAGGCTGCATGACCACCCAGACCGCCCAGACCGGCCAGACCGCCGATCTCGCTCTCCCCGGAGCCGACCGCCCGCTGCCCGACGCCGGCCTGCGGGCCGCCCGCGAACGCGTCGTCCTCGGCCACGCCATGGCCCAGGCCACCGGCGATGTGGACGGCGTGCTGGCCGCCTTCCCCCGCGGCGTCGTCTACCGGGTACTGCCCTTCGAGGAACAGCCCCTGGTCAGACCCGACCAGATCCGGGGCTACCTGGAGGAGATGGCCCGGGCGTTCCCGGACATGGAGCACGGCGTGTCCGTGGTCCACCACACCGCGGACGCGCTGATCCTGGAGGGCACCGTGGCCGGCACCCAGGCCGCCGACTGGCGCGGCATCCCCAGCCGCGGCAGGCGCATGGAGGTGCCGGTCGCCGTCTTCTTCCACTTCGACGGCGACATCCTGGTCGACGAGACCATCTACTACGACCACGCCACCGCGGCGCGGCAGCTCGCCTGAACCCCGGCCGGGCGGCCACCAGCCACCGCCCGGCCCCGGAGCCGCCGGCCCGCCGCGCCGTCAGCCCGCCGCCTTCGGCCCCGCCTGCTGCACCACCTCGAAGGACCACACCTCGGAACCGGACGCCGCCGGACGCCGCTGCTCCCCGCCCGGCCCGCCGCCCGTGTGCGCCTGCCGCATCGGCCCGTTCATCCAGGCCCGGAAGTCCTCCTCACTGCGCCACCGGGTGTACACCAGATACCGGTCCGTGCCCTCCACCGGGCAAAGGGTGTTTCAATGTACCATTAGAACATGGACGAAGACCTTGTTCTCAGGGCACATTGGGGCAACTTGGAGGGGACCCATTGGGCCGTACTGGTCCGCCTCTCCACGGATGAGGACGACGACGGACGCCCGGCGGACCAGCGTGGACCGATGACCGGCCGGGACATCAAGAGCACCAAGGAACAGGAACGCGACGGCCGCCGGTTCATCACCAAGCGCGGCGGCAGGTGCGTCTACGTCTATGCGGAGCCGGACACCTCCGCCTGGCGCAAGAAGCGTGTGCGTCTGCCTGACGGCCGCGTGGTCTACCGTGTGGTGCGGCCGGTGTTCGAAGGAGCCCTTGAGGACCTGAAAAGTGGGCAGGCCCCGAACGGGGAGCGGCTAGACGGGCTGATCGTCTACGACATCGACCGGCTCACGCGGGACAACCGCCACCTTGAGGACGCCATCGATGTCGTGGAGCGCTTCCGGCGCCCCATCATCGACATCAACGGTAGCCTTGACCTGCTGACCGAGAATGGCCGAGCCACAGCGAGAGTCGTTGTCGCCATGAGTAACAAGCAGTCCGCCGACACCTCCCGCCGCGTGCGCCGACACCACCGCGCCTTGGAGCGCGAGGGCATCCCCACTGGGGGCGCCCGGCCGTTCGGCTGGAATGCCGACAAGCGCACCCTTCATCCGCAGGAATCCAAGTATCTCCGGGAGGGAATCGACCGGATCTTGGGTGGTGCTCCTGTACGAGCGGTGACGCAGCAGTGGAATGAGAAGGGGATCACCACCCCGCGCGGCAATTCGTGGAACACTACAAAGCTCAAGACACTGTTGCGCAACCCGCGCCTGTGCGGCTACCGCTCACGAAAGGTCCGCATTCCGAACCCCACTACGGGAAGCGAGAACGAGCGCTGGGAAGTCGTCTACGACGACGAAGGAAATTCCGTGATCGGCCAGTGGGACCGCCTTGTCAGCCCCGAGAAGTGGCAGGCCCTGCTTGAGGTCATCGGGGATCACATGCAGCCGGGCACCGGGCACAACACGCGCCGCTATCTCCTCACCGGCACTCTGCGATGCGACAAGAACGAGTGCGGGATGCCCCTGCGCGCGGCCAAGGCCGGACGCAAGGAGAACAAGCCGGAAGGCTTCTTCTACTACACCTGCCCCGACAAGGGGGCAGGCGGATGCGGCGGGGGCACCAAGATCCCCGGTCCGGAGGCGGACAAGGCGATCACGGAACTGGTCATCGCCAAGTACGAGGCCGAAGCAGCCGCCAGGGAGGCCACCGCCGCCCCCAAGACTTGGGAAGGTGAAGAAGAGCTCAAGCGCGTCAGGGAGGACATCGCCGACGCCAAGGAGGCCAGGCAGCTACGCATCCTGACCAAGGACCGCTATTTCTCCCTGTTGCAGGAGTACACGGCAAAGGAACGCAGGCTGGAACGCGACCGTAACCGCTGGATCAAGCAGCAGTACTCCGCGCAAGGCAAGCCCGTGGATCTCCGCGCCGAATGGGATGACCTCACTTTGGCGGAGCAGCGGGCATATGTGGAGCAGACACTAACCGCTGTACTGGTTTCCCCCGCCATCGGGCGGCGGAAGCCCGTTCACACCCGCCTCACGCCGCTTTTCCGGTCGGGGGAGGACGACGCCTAAGCCGCCCGTTCGGGGCGGCGGTCACTGACCCGGATACCGAGTATCGAATTCACCCGCCGCCACTTGCGCTCAGACCAGCGGGGAGCCTTCCGCGCTTGCACCCGCGCCCATCTCCGCAGCTCCTCATCCGGCTCAGCCATGAGGCCCCCGCCCGAATTCCTCCCGGACGACCTCACGATTCCGCGCAAGATCAGCGGCGATCCCGGCCGCCAGCAGCGCCGCCCCCGGGGAGTGCCCCGACCCCGCGTAGCGCCAGTGCTGGACCGTGATCACGGCCGAGCCCCACGGCCGCCGTCCCTGCACATGCGCCGCCCGCTCCGAGCGCAACGCCCGGTAGGTGGTGGAGAACACCCGGGATTTGGTCAGTACATGCCCCCGGAAGCCGAGCTGGTGAGCCCAGGCCCGCAGCCTCAGGCCCGCCAGCTCAGGCAGCGCCCCCAGTCGCCAGCAGGTTCCCAGCAGCGCCCGCACGTGTGCCGACACCGGCAAAGCCTTGATCATTTCCGGGCCGGTCACCGGCCGCGCCAGGCCCGCCCACCCGCCCGCCGCCGTGGTCCCGCCGCCGGACTTGGTCACATACTTCGCCACGTAGGAGGCCACCGCGTCCGCGTCATCCCCGCAGCCGTCGCCGATCTCACGCACGTCGATCTGATCGCCCCAGCGCAGGATGCGCTCACCCAGCGCCGCACACTCCGGCCCGGACAGCGCCACCGCCGCAGCCGCCCCGCGCACACAGTCGGCCAGCAGTGCGGCGTCCGCCCCGGCCGGAGCAGCCGAGCCCGGACCGCCCGCACCATCGAGCCGGACCACCGCATGCAGGTGCACCGCGCCCCGCCGCTGGTACTCCGCCACCTTCGCATACGAGACCCGCGCGGCCTGCCGCAGAGCGGAGCGCGACATGCCCAGCGCCGCCGCCAGGCGCGCCCACAGGTTGTCCGTGAACGCCTTCCACAACCGGCCCACCGAGGCGTTCCACAGCACATGCCCCGCGTAGTCGTAGCACTCGCCGCACACCGGCTGACCGATCAGCGGATCATCCCCGCCGTGATCCCCCGGACAGACGAGCAGACGGCCATGCCGACATCTGCCCAGGTCAGCCCTATGCCGGCCGCCGGGGCGAGGCTGCCCCGAGCGATGCACCGCCCCGAAGGACGGAGCCGTCAGCGTCACGAACAGCCGGGGCGCTGAGCGCACCTGATCCGGCACGCCCTTGCCGCCGAGCAGCCCGGCACGGACCAATTGCCAGGTATCGCCCGCGTGCAGCCACGAACACGGCTCACACACCGCCCGCCGCCGGTTCCCGCACCGCACCAGCAGCCGCTCACCGGGCTCACTCGCGGTGTCATAGTGCGACAGCACCTCACCGGTGCCCGCATCAGCATCCGTGCGCCAGCCGTTCAGCGCCACCGGATGCGCACACCCACCCGTGGCCCGCACAAGATCAAGCCACCGGGGAAACGCCTGGTCACCCGCCAGACGCACCACATCATCAACCGTCTCGGACACACGCCGGGTATCAGCCCGCGCCTCCGAGCCTGCGAGAGTCCAATCCCAAGAAGAACACCGAGCGCGCACCGTGGCGCACCTCCCACAACAGCCAACGGACAGGGGGGTCACGGCTGGCCATGGAAACCACCTCCGACACTCAGGCCGACGAACCGTCAGCAGCGGACCACGCAGAATCCGCACGGAAACCTGTGTCCTCACAGTGTGACACCGGGCAGTGACAATACCCCCAGCCCCAAGCGCCCAAACCGCCCTGCACTGCCCACCGTTGGCCGCTCCCGGCGAAGCCGTCGAAACTCTTCTCTACTCACTCAAGAGGGCGCGCCGCCCGGCGCGCCCGCGCCTCCCGGCGCCCCGGCCGGGCATGCGGCCTCCGGCCGGTCCCGTCCGGGCGCCCCCGCCGCTCCCCGCACCGGACCGGCGCACACACGACCCGCACGAACAGCCCGACATCCCGCCACCGCCAACCCCGAGTGCTCACCGGCCGACGGCCTCCAGGACGCCGGGCAGCCCACCACCCGGAGACCATCCGCAAGGCCCACCGCCCGGCGCCCCTCCGGCCGGCGGCAGCCCCCGGCCCACCACCGAAACCACCACCAGCCCAACCGTCGCGCTCCCGCCACAGCAAAGCGGCCCGGTCCCCACGAGCCACCGATGGGAACCGAGCCGCACCCGGCCGGGCAATCCCGGCCGACCCCGGGGCAAGGGAGAACGCAGGCCCGCCCCGAGGAGTCTTGGTCAGTCAGGCATTACCCCGCCTCATTCCGCGCCCGGTCGTGCCGTTCGTCCATCTCCGCGTCGTAGTACGGGTTGCCCGGCGCCGGTTCCACCACCCACGGCTGAGCCGTGCGCAATGTGAACCGGCGATGCGAGGGATTCAGCCCAGTGTGCTTGATCGCCCACACCTCCACCGACAGCGACTCATCCGACCCCGGCAGCGACACCATCCCGCACTCCAGGCACGCCGCCCTGTACACGATCCGGGGCACATCCGGGGACTCATCCAGAGACAGCGTCCACTCCGCTGTCTTGATCACGGCCCGGCTCACCTCGGCACCCCCCAACGCGAGCGCCGGTTCTCCACCGCAACCCGCACACGCAGCGATTCGCGGGCATCAAGGACCGTGACGCGCTCCCGGTCCGCATCCCACTCACGGCCGCCCGCCAGCGGACGCAACTGCACCCGCCCGCCAACGAAGTCCATCACCTCACCGACCTGATCACGCGCCGTGTCCCGAACCAGTTGCCCCCGCTCCAGTCCCGGGAGTTCTTCGCTGTTCACGCCTGCCGCCTCCCCCACACCCGCGACGCCAGCCGCGCCAGCACCGGCAGGGACTCACGGTCGCTCACCCGATGGCAGCACCGCACGTCCGTCCGCCAATGCCGACCCCGTCCCTTGACCGGCCGCAGCACAACAGCCGTACCCAGCACCTCAACGACCTGTCCGAGCTGCCGCACCCGCCCGTCACGCACCACCGCACCGGGCTTCATCCACACGGGAGGCATCAGCGCCACCCCCGCGCGACCACCAGCACCCGACGCCGGGGCCGCACCAGACCCGGAATCCGGCGCACGTACGGCCGTACCCGAGCCCAGCCCCCACGCTCCGGCCACACACGCGGCAACACCATCGTCGCCGCATCCACCACCGGAACCGCAGCGCCGGGCGGCGGCACCAACTCGCCTCGGTCACAGCTCAGGCGTTCCGGCTGTTCCACCAGGCCGGAACCCGGCCTTACGCTCCTCGGCCCCGACCTCCGGGCGTTACTCTTCATGCGTCAGCGCTCCTTCCAGCGACTGGCCACGCCCCCGGGCCGCTACCACGGCTGCGGGGGTTCTCGTCTGCTTACAGACAGTTAACTGACGGTGCGGCGAGGTGACTTGCACAGAAGTTGCACAATGCGTGAGGTGACAGGCACCGTGCGGCGTGCCTGAAAGGATGAGAGCATGGTGAGCAGAGCCACAGCACCGAGAGAAGCACGCCTATGGAGACGCAACTAACTCCCGGAGCCAACGTCAAGAAGCTGCGCAAGGACCGTGGTCTGTCGCAGCTCCAATTGGCTCGTAAAGCAAATATCTCAGTGTCCCTCCTCAGCAAGATCGAGGTGGGGGATCGTACCCTCACGCCCTCGGCAGCCGCCTCACTCGGACGTGCCATGGGAGTAACCATGGCTGAAGTCCAGGGACGGGCACCGATCGCTCACGACGAGGAAGCAGTAATTGCCGATCTCCGCAAGGCGATTCGTGATTTCGATCTGCCACGAGTGAAGCCGCCAACACTCGGAGAGATTCATGCGGAGCTGGAACGGGTTGATCAGCTCCGCGACACAGCAAAGATCACAAAGCTGATGCCCATGCTTCCACTGCTCCTCAAAAAGGCCACATCTCTGGCCCACGCCGAGAACTCTGAGGAAAGCTGGGCTGCCCTGGCAGACGTGTACGGGTCGGTCTACTGGATGGCCGCACGCCACCGCTGGATGGACCTGGCAGAGTTGGCGGTATCTCGTCAGCGCTGGGCGGCCGGACAGAAGCACAACCCCTTGAGCGAGGCCGTGGCCGCCAGGGACAGGGCAGGTACCTATCTGAACTTCGGGGACTGCGAAGGCGGTCTGATGGTCGTTGAACGTGCCATCAGCAGGGCTGAACGCGCACTGAGCGGCGAAGAACGAGACATCGCCGTCGGGCTGCTCAACCTGCGCGGGATGACTCTCGCAGGCAGACTGCCCGACGACAAGGAGGCCCGACGCGAAGCCAATCGCCACATTCAATCCGCCCGCCATGCCTCACAGCCGTTCACCAACGACTTCAAGGTACACGGGCTGACATTCGGCCCACGCAACACGTTCGTCCACAACTTGGCCACGCTGACAGACCTGGGCCGCCCCAAAAAGGCCCTGGGCCTGACGGATGACCTGGAGACGGCCACCAGCGGCCTGCCGCCACTGCGAATCGCCCACACCTACATCGCGGCAGCAAGAGCCCAGTTGGACGTGGGTGATGTCTCCGCCTCACTCGACAGCCTTTACCGCGCATGGAATACAGCACCTCAGTTGGCACGACTCAACCCCATGTGGCAAGAGGTTCTGCGCGTCATTGACTCCACGCATAAACGGGCGAATCCGCAATTGGCCGTTCTCCGCCAGGCATCCGGTATCGAGGACTGAATTCCACACACATCGTGTGTCGGGGCGGTCGGTCTCCGGGACTTTTAGGCAGCCACCATGGGGGGAGCCTCGAAGACCGGGCGCCCCATCGGGCTACATACCGGGCAGGCCACAAGCCAGCCCGATTCGCGGAGCCAGCGTACGGGCGCCCGATCTCTCCCCCCATGGCAGCTCCCGCCCAAAAGTCCCTCCGACCGCCCGCGTGATCACGCTCCCGGCCGTACCCTCGAACGGGTTTACCCGCGGCTTGACTAGTGGTACATCGGAACACCTGTTGTGGCCGCAGCAGCTCGAACCACTCGAAGCCGTCCGCGCTCTCCACCATCCCGGCCCGGGCCCCGAACCGCTCCTCCAGCACCGCCCGCTGCTCGGCACTGACCGTCAGCACATTGATCTTCACCACACTGGCCACACAACACCCCTGAGACGAAGGAACACCGGCCCGGCCTTCCCGGACCACTGCCGGCAGTCTCCTACACCGGCCGCGTCCGCCGGTCACGGCACCGCCGCGCCCCGGGCAGCCGCCGGCGGAAGTGCGGACGGGCGTTACTGGCTGGTTCGATGGTTATCCGGGTGCGGCATATCCGGCATACGTGGCACGGTGCTCGTAGACCCGAGGGACGACCGGCGGAGGGCGAGGACGTGAAGCAGGGCGCGGAAACCGAGCGGCGCACCAGCACACCGGCGGGCGCCGCGGCGGAGATCGAGCGGACGGCCGAGCGGCTGCGCAAGGAACTGGCCGCCGCCCTGGAGGACGCCGGCGACCTGCCCGATCCCGCCTGGCGCGCCGCCTTCCGCGCCGTTCCCCGCCACCTCTTCGTGCCGTACTACTACGACCCCTCCGGTCTGAAGATCTCCCGCGAACAGCGGCCCGGACTCTGGCTGCGCGGCGTGCACTCGGACAACGCCCTGGTCACCCGCAGATTCGGCGGCGAACCCACCTCCTCCAGCTCACAGCCCTCGCTGATGGCCGAGATGCTGCACCAACTGGAGACCGCCGACGGACAACGGGTGCTGGAGATCGGCACCGGCACCGGCTACAACGCCGCTCTGCTCGCCCACCGGCTCGGCGACACCAACGTCACCAGCATCGACATCACCCCCGAACTCACCGCCGCCGCCCGCGCCCATCTCGCCGAGGCCGGCTACCACCCCACCGTGATCACCGGCGACGGCGCCCTCGGCTGGCCGGAGAAGGCCCCCTACCACCGGATCATCGCCACCTGCCGGGTGGACACCGTCCCCCTGCCCTGGCTGCGGCAGCTCACCAGGGACGGTCTGATGGTGGCCCCGCTCGGCAACGCCGTGGCCCGGCTGCGGCGCACCGGGGCGGACGAGGCGGAGGGCCGGTTCCTGGCCGGCGCCTGGTTCATGCCGCTGCGGGCCACGGCCTCGGCCACCGCCGTCGGACGCCCCCCGGTCACCGCCCCGCCCGCCGAACCCGGACCGGCCGACGCCCGCCGAACCGCGCTGGGCGCCGCCGCCGTGGACGACGACGACTTCCGCTTTCTGCTGAGCCTGGTCGAACCCGACCTCGACTGGCGGCGCGATCCCGACCCCGAGGGGGACTCCCCCACCCTCGTCTGCCTGCGCGCCGCGGACGGCTCCATCGCGCGCCTGCACCGCGCCGGACGGGTGGAGGAGGCGGGTCCGCGCCGGCTGTGGGCCCGGCTGGAGGAGCTGCACGACGTCTGGACGGCGGCCGGGCGCCCCGGGCCACGGCGCTTCGGCATCACCGTGGACGGCCCGTACCAGACCCTGTGGACCGACTCCCCGGACGGCCCGTCCTGGCTCCTGCCGCACCGCTGAAACACCGGCCCCGGGTGTGACGGCCCACGTTGACGGGGCGCGAGCGGCCTGCCACCCTCATGAGGCCATATGTTCATACCGAGGCGACGGTCCCTCAGGAACCCGGTGCGAAGCCGGGGCGGTCCCGCCACTGTGACCGGACGTGCCTGCCGTGCCAGCCCGTCCGGAAGCCAGGAACTGACCCGTCGCTCTCCGATCCATGGGGCGTGGAAACCCCAGGAGGAGGTAGGGATGTCCGAGCACACCCTTGACCCGGCCGCCGCCGCTCCGGCAGCCGTCCCCGCGGACGCGTCGTCCGTCCGCTCCGCCCGGGACTGGACCATCGCGGCCGTCGCCGCCGTGATCGCCCTGCTCGCGCTCTGGGCGGTCTTCTTCGACAACGGCCAGGCCATCGCCGCCACCGGCGACTATCTGCACGAGTTCTCCCACGACGGCCGTCATCTGTTCGGCGCTCCCTGCCACTGAGGCACGGCGGGACACGGCCGGACACGGCAGTTCACGGGAGGACAACCGCACATGACGACGTCAGCACCTTCCCCGGTGCTGCCCCTGCTCGCCCGCGGCCTGGCCGCGGGCGGGTCGGCGGGGCTGCTCTCCGGGCTTTTCGCACTGCTGGTGGCCGGGCCGCTGATGGACCGCGCCATCGCTCTGGAGGAGGAACGCGAACACACCGGCCAGGCCCTGGCGCTCGCCGCCTCGCTGGCGCACGGCGAGACCGAGGTCTTCAGCCGGGGCACGCAGCACTTCGGACTGGTCGTCACCGCCGTGGTGACCGGCCTGGCCCTCGGGGTCTTCTTCGGCATCGCCTACGCCCTGCTGCACCGGCGCACCGCGCTCAGCGGCGGCGACCACTGGATGCGCGCGCTCACCCTGGCGGGCGCGGGTTTCCTGGCGCTGTCCCTGCTTCCCGGCCTGCGCTATCCGGCGAGCCCGCCGGGGGTCGGGGACTCCGGGACCGTCGGTGACCGGCAGCTCCTCTGGCTCACCGCCATGTTCCTGGGGGCGGCGGGCACGGCCGCCGCCTGGCGGCTGCACCGCACCCTGGCCGCGGCCGGCCGGCCGGCGCCGGTCCGCCACTCCGCGGTGGCGCTCGTCCTGCTGGCCACCCTCACCGTGCTGTTCCTGCTGCCGCCCAACCCGGACCCGGTGCGGGTGCCGGCCGAACTGCTCTGGGACTTCCGGCTGCTGTCGCTGGCCGGGCACGCGGTGCTGTGGGCGGCGCTCGGCGCGGTGTTCGGCTGGCTGGGACTGCGCTACGACCCGGCGGCCGGCCGCGGCACGTTTGCGGCTGCCGCCCGGCCGGCCGGCTGAGCACGGGCCGGGACGGGCACGGGCCGGGACGGATCACCGTCCCGGCCCGGCCGGTTCCCGGGCGACGCCGGGCGGGTGCGCTCAGCTCAGCAGCTCGGCACTCTCCAGGCTGATCGGCACCGCCTTGAGCGCCTTGCTCACCGGGCAGTTCTCCTTGGCCGTCTCGGCCGCGGCCCGGAAGTCCTCCTCGGAGATCCCCGGGATACGGGCCCGCACCTTCAGCACGATGCCGGTGATCCCCTCACCGGGCTGGAAGGTCACGGCCGCCTGGACCTCGACCGTCTCCGGCGGGGTCCCGGCCTTGGCCAGTCCCGCCGAGAAGGCCATGGAGTAGCAGGAGGAGTGGGCGGCTGCGATCAGTTCTTCGGGGCTGGTCCGGCCGTTCGGCTCCTCGGCCCGGGAAGGCCAGGTGACGTCATAGCTGCCGAGCCCCGACGACTCCAGCTCGACCTTGCCGGCGCCGCCGATCAGCGGGCCGTTCCAGTTGGTAGTCGCGGTGCGCGTGGTTGCCATCGCTCAGTTCCTCCACAGGGAGAGGGAAGTTACAGCCGACACCCCCACGCTATCCCGCCCGCTCCGCCCGCCACGCCAGCCCCGCCCACCGGATGCCGAACGGCCCCGGAACCGGTGGTTCCGGGGCCTGTTGACCGGCTCGACGGGTGCGCCTGGCGGGACTCGAACCCGCGACACGCCGATCCTAAGTCGGCGGCCTCTGGCCAGCTGGGCTACAGGCGCGCAGGGATCCAGACTATCGTGCCGGTCCGGCGGCCCGGCCCTGCGGCCCCGCCCGGCCCCGGCACCAGGCGTCCATGACCGGGTGGCAGTTGGGCCTCCGGACGCGCCGGGCCGCCCCGTGCCGGTGCCCGCCCCCGGCGCACGCCTCCGCGGCCTGACGGCACCGGCCGGCTAGCCGCCGAGGGTGTGGGTGAAGGTGTGGATGAGGAGACCGGCCAGGGCGCCGATGATGGTGCCGTTGAGGCGGATGAACTGGAGATCGCGCCCGATGTGCAGTTCGATCTTGCGGGAGGTGTGCCGGGCGTCCCAGGCGGCGACGGTGTCGGTGATCAGCCGGGTGATCTCGCGGCGGTAGCCGCTCACCACATGGACCACGGCGTCCGCCACCCAGCCGTCGAGCTTGGCGCGCAGCCGGTCGTCCTCGGCCAGTTTCCGGCCCAGGGAGAGCACCGAGGCGCGGGCGCGCAGCCGCAGCGCGCTCTGCTCGTCCTCGGCGGCGGTGAGCAGCATGGCCCGCACCGACGACCAGGCGGAGGTGATGATGTCCTGGATCTCCGGCCGGTGCAGGAACTCGGTCTTGAGGCGTTCCACCCGCTCCTGGGTCTCCGGGTCGCCGCGGAGCTGTTCCGCGAGGTCGCCGAGGAAACGGTCCAGGGCGCCGCGCGCCGGGTGGTCCGGCTGGTCGCGCATCTCGGCGGCGAAGCGCAGCAGTTCCCGGTAGACGCGCTCGCCGATGCGGCGGTCCACAAAGCGCGGGGTCCAGCCCGGGGCGCCGGTCTCGACGGCCTCCATCACGGTTTCCCGGTGACTGGTCAGCCAGCGGTGGGCCTTGGCGCAGAACAGGTCCACGGCGCGGTGGTGGCCGCCGTCGGCCACCGTGCGGGCCAGCACATCGCCGAGGCGGGGGGCGATCCGCGCGGCCTCGGCCCGGCGGGTGATGGCCTCGCCCACCACGGCCTGCACATCGTTGTCGCGCAGCACGGCGAGGCCGCCGCGCAGTGCGGAGGCGAGTTCGCCGGTGACCCGGTCGGCGTTCTCGGGGCGGCCGAGCCAGTCGCCGAGCCGGCGGCCGAGGGCGATGGAGCGGAGCCGTTCCCGGATCACCTCTTCGGAGAGGAAGTTCTCGCCGACGAAGTCGCCGAGCGACTGGCCGAGCTGGTCCTTCTTGGTGGGGATGATCGCGGTGTGCGGGATGCGCAGGCCGAGCGGGTGGCGGAAGAGGGCGGTGACGGCGAACCAGTCGGCGAGCGCACCCACCATGCCGGCCTCGGCCGCGGCGGCCACATAGCCGGCCCAGGCTCCGGCGCCGGCGCGCTCCGCCCAGGTGGCAAGGACATAGACCACCGCGACGAACAGCAGCAGCCCGGTGGCGAGGGATTTCATCCGGCGCAGGGCACGCTGCTTGGCCCGGTCGCTCTCGGTGAAGGAGTCGGTGAGGCGGCCCCGCCGTGGCGCGCCGCCGCCGCTCCCGGCGCCGCCGGCGGCGCCGGCGGTGGCGGCCGTGGCCGGCGGGAGCGCGGCGCGGTCGCCGGTTCCCGGCGGTGTGGTGGTCTGCTTCATCCGTGTCACCTGTTCGGTCTACCCCCGGCCGGGGCGCTCCCCGCCGGCTGTCTGCCCGTGTCTGCCCCGGGTGTGTTCCCTGACTGCATTGTGCGGGGTCGGGCGGTGCGGGCGGGGGACGCGGCCGGATGCGACCATGAGGGGGACCACCGTCCGGCCCGGCCGGGCCGGGCCGAGGGGGAGGCCGGTGCGATGGGACGACGCCACGGCGGCATGCTCGCCGCGCTGGTGGCCATGGTGCTGCTGGGCGTGGCGGGCGGCGGTGTGCTGACTGCCCGGGGCGGGGGGACGGCCTCCGCCCCGCCGCTGACCTGGCCGGTGGGCCCGGCGCCGGAGGCGGTGCCGGCCGCGGAGGGGCCCTGGGTGGCGTCCTGGTCGGCGGCGGTGACGCCGCCGCTGGGCGAGGGGGACCTGGAGCTGCTGCTGGAGAACCACTCGGTGCGCAATGTGGTGTTCGCCTCGGTGGGCGGCGACGCGGTGCGGGTGGAGCTGTCGAACCGTCATGGCGAGGGTCCGCTGCTGCTCTCCCGTGCCACGGTGGCGCTGGCCGAGGACGGCGGGCCGGCCGCGCTGCCCGGCACCATGCGCGAGCTGTCCTTCCGGGGCGCCTCGCCGGTCCGGGTGCCGGCCGGCCGGGAGGTGTGGAGCGATCCGGTGGAGCTGGAGGTGCCGGACGGCGCGGGGCTGCTGGTCACCTTCCATCTCTCGGGGGTGCCGCGGACCGGCACCTATCACCGGTGGGCCATGCAGACGGGTTTTGTGGCGCCGGGGGACCATGCGGCGGAGGAGTCCGGGGCGGCCTTCCTGCCCGCGGGCGTCGGCGGGGACGGGGACGGCCGGCGGACGACCGACAGCTGGTGGTTCCTCAGCGGGATGCAGGTGCGCGACGAGACGGCGGGCGGGGCGGTGGTGGTGCTCGGCGACTCCCTCACCGACGGGGTCACCTCCACCCCGGGCGCCAACCGGCGCTGGACGGACCGGCTGGCCGGGCGGCTGCGCGCGGAGCCGGGCGCGCCGCGCCTGAGCGTGCTCAATGCCGCGCTGAGCGGCAATCGGCTGCTTCGGGACGCCTCGCCGGCCCGGCCGTTCGAGGGCGACCGGGGCCTGGACCGGCTGGCGGCGGATGTGCCGGAGGCGGCCGGGGCGGGCACCCTGATCGTCCAGCTCGGCATCAACGACATCCGGCGCGACCCCGGCGGGGGCGATGCCGGGGAGCTGGTGGCGGGGCTGCGCGAGCTGGCCGGCCGGGCGCGGGCGGCCGGGCTGGCGGTGGTGGGTGCCACGCTCGCGCCGTGCGGGGGTTCGCGTCTGTGGACGGTGCGGCACGAGGAGGTGCGGCAGCGGGTGAACGCCGGGATCCGGGCGGGCGGGGTGTTCGACGCGGTGCTGGACCTGGACCGGGCGCTGCGCGATCCGCGGCGGCCGGACCGGCTGCTCCCGGCCTTCGACTCGGGCGATCATCTGCATCCCAACGACGCGGGCTATGCGGCCATGGCGGCGGCGCTGGATCTGTCCGTGCTGGGCGAGGGCGCGGCGCGTCCGCTGTAGCGCCGTCGGAGGACGGCCGGGGTCCATGGCGGGGCTCGTGGTCCCCCGTCCGGGCGTGGCTGCCCTGACGGTGACGGGGAGTGCTGACACACTGACCGGAAGATGGTGTTGTATTCCCTTTTGCCGGTCCACTGGGCCGCGCGGGTGGCCACGGACGAGGAGTCCGGACTCGGATGAACGACAACCACGAGAGCCCTCACGACCCGGACCGCCACGGCGACGGCGAGGACGACGGCGACGGCCGGCGCGGCGCGGACCGCCACGACGGCGCGCCGGACCCTCCGGATGTCCCGGACGCTCCGGAGGTTCCGGACGGCCGGGAGATGCCGGGCGCCGATGTCCCCGGCCCCGCGCGCGGGCGCCGTTCCTCCGCCTTCCGCGCCCGGGTCCGCCGCCGCCTGCGGCTGCTGCGGGCCCGGGCGCGGGCCCGGGCGCGCCGGCGGCGGCGCACCGGCTGGCGACGCCTCGTCCCCACCTGGCGGATGGTGCTCGGCGGCGCGCTGCTGTCCGTCGCCCTGGCGTGCGGCGCGTTCGCCGCCGGCTATCTGCTGGTGGACATCCCCGAGCCGAAGTCCGTGGCCGCGGCCGAGGCCAACACCTTTCTCTATTCCGACGGCTCGCTGCTGGCCCGCGTCGGCGAGGTGAACCGGGAGAGCATTCCGCTGGAGCGGGTGCCGGTGCCGGTGCGGCAGGCCGTGCTGGCCGCCGAGGACCGCGATTTCTACTCCACCCCGGCCGTCGATCCCAAGGCGATGATCCGCGCGGGCTGGAACATGCTGCGCGGGGGCGCCCCGCAGTCCGGCTCCACCATCACCCAGCAGTACGTCAAGAACTACTACCTGGACCAGAGCCGTACCGTCGACCGCAAGGTCCGGGAGTTCTTCATCGCGCTGAAGCTGGGCCACAAGGTGAGCAAGGACGACATCCTGGAGGGCTATCTCAACACCAGCTACTTCGGGCGGGGCGCCTACGGCATCCAGGCCGCGGCCCGCGCCTACTACGACAAGGACGCCGACCGGCTGACCACCGCCGAGGGCGCCTATCTGGCCGCCCTGCTCAACGCGCCCAGCGCCTACGACGTGCACGCCCACCCCGAGCACCGGACCCAGGCGCTGGCCCGCTGGAACTACGTGCTGGACGGCATGGTCGCCTCCGACTGGCTGAGCGAGGAGGAGCGCCGCGGCATGGCCTTCCCGGAGCCGCGCACCCCGGGCGCCTCCGGCCCGGAGGCGGACACCAGTACCGGGCTCGGCGGCCAGCGCGGCTATCTGGTGGAGACCGTGACGGAGCATCTCACCGACGCCGGCCTGGTGGACGCGGACCGGCTGGAGGCCGGCGGCCTGCGCATCACCACCACCTTCGACCGCAATGCCCAGCAGGCCCTGACCGAGGCCGTGGAGAGCGAGCTGGCCGCCCGGCTCAGCGCCGACCGGGAGCAGGACGCGGCGGTGCGGGCGGGCGCCGCGTCCGTGGAGACGGCCACCGGAAAGGTGCTGGCGCTGTACGGCGGCACCGACTTCACCGAACAGTTCGTCAACAACGCCACCCGCCGTGACTACCAGGCCGCCTCCACCTTCAAGCCGTTCGTCTACGCCGCCGCCCTGGAGCACGCCTCCACCGACCGGTCCGGCGAGCCGATCGGGCCGCGCTCGGAGTACGACGGCACCAGCGGCCGGGAGGTCCTCGCCCGGGACGGGCGGGGCACCGGGTGGGCGCCGGAGAACGCGGAGGGCGCCCAGTACGGCACGATGACCGTGGAGGGCGCCATGAACCAGTCGGTGAACGCGGTCTTCGCCCAGCTGGGCCAGGACGTGGGCCCGGACCGGGTGCGGGATGTGGTGGTCCGGCTGGGCATCCCGGAGGACACCCCCGGGCTGGAGGAGGCGCAGGGCAGCATTGCGCTGGGCACGGTCACCCCGAGCGCCCTGGACCTGGCGCACGCCTATGCCACGCTGGCCGCGCACGGCCTGCGGCACCCGCTGACCCTGGTCACCTCGGTCACCTCCACCGGCAGCGGCGAGGAGAAGTTCCCGCTGCCGCCGCGCCGGGCGGAGCGGGCGATCGGCCGGGCCGCCGCGGACGGCACCACCGCGCTGCTCCAGCGGGTGGTGCGGCACGGCACCGGAATGGCGGCCCAGGCGGCCAACCGGCCGGCGGCCGGGAAGACCGGCACCGCCGAGCACGACCGGGCGGCCTGGTTCGCCGGCTATACCCCGGAGCTGGCCACCGTGGTCATGCTGCTCGGGCAGGACCCGGCGACCGGGGCCCAGATGTCGCTGTACGGGGCGCTGGGCTCGGACCGGGTCTACGGCGGGGACGTACCGGCCCGGATCTGGGCGCGCTACACCGCCTCGGCACTGGCGGACCGGCCGGTGCGGGACTTCGACCTGGACCGCACCCATGAGCCGGGCGCGGATCTGCCCGACGACTACGGCACGGAGCTGGAGACCCCGCCGGAGCCGCCCGGACCGGCGGACCCCACCGGGCCGGCCGAGCCCGCGGAAACGGCCGGGACGGCCGGGCCCGTCGAGCCCGTCGAGCCTGCGGGTCCCGGGGACACGGAAGGCCCGGGAGCGGGAGCGGAGGAGCCGGGGCCGGGTGTGGAGGGGGCGCCGGAGGGCATGACCGGGGCGCCGGCTCCGGGCGGCATGGACGGCGCGGGGGCGCCGCCGCCCCTGGTCCTGCCGCCCGTCCCGTTCCCCGCTCCGCAGCTCCCGTTCTGACCGCCCGTTGCGGCGGTCCGTTGCGGGCAGTGCGTCGCACGGTGCCGGCCGCATGCCGCAGCAGCCGGCCGGGATACCGCTGGATTTGGCTGGAGACGGCTGGAGACGGCTGGAGATGGCTAAAGATAGAGGCCGGTGGCGTCGTCCGCGCCCTCCAGGCGCTCGGAGGCGACGGCGTGCAGGTCACGCTCCCGCATCAGCACATAGGCGACGCCCCGCACCTCCACCTCGGCCCGGTCCTCCGGGTCGTACAGCACCCGGTCCCCCGGCTCGACGGTGCGCACGCTCTGCCCGACGGCCACCACCTCCGCCCAGTCCAGGCGGCGGCCGACGGCGGCGGTGGCGGGGATGACAATGCCGCCCGAGGAGCGGCGCTCGCCCTGCGAGGTGTCGGTCCGGACCAGCACCCGGTCGTGCAGCATCCGGATCGGCAGCTTGTCGTGGGTCGGTTGGGTGCTCACGTGAAGACCGTATCTCAGTACCGGCGCCCGGCGGCTACCGGCGACGCCGTCTGCTGCCGACGACCAGCAGCCCGACCGCCGCCACCACCAGGACCGCCGCCGGGACCAGCCGGTCCAGCCGCGGGGCGCCGTCGTCGCGGACCAGCTGCGTCCGCATTCCGCTCACCGTACGGCCGGCCGCCACATACGCCTTGCCCGCCGTCCGGTCCATCGCGGAGGCCACCCGGCTGCGGGCCTCCCGCGCCACGATGCCGGGCTGCACACGCACGGAGATCTCCTCCAGCGTGTCCCTCAGCTCCGCGCGCCGGCGCCTGATGCTCTCCTGGATCTCGGCCCGCGAGGGACCCTTGTTCCGTCCCCTGGCCTTGCCGCCGCCTGCCGGGCTGGCTTCCGACACGGTGCGCCTCCGTGATCGCGTCGTCGAACTCTGATGGCCAATCTTGTCAGCTCGCACCTCCGGGGCGCGCGCCGATCCCCCGATTAGGCTGGAGCGGCACCGGCCGGACCAGGCCCGGCCCCCGCACCGACCCTCCCGAGGAGCAACGATGAGCGAGCGCCTGCAGCCGGGCGAGCCCGCCCCCGCCTTCACCCTGCCGGACGCCGACGGCAATCCGGTGTCGCTGGCCGACTACGCGGGCCGCAAGGTCATCGTCTACTTCTACCCGGCGGCCATGACGCCGGGCTGCACCAAGCAGGCGTGTGACTTCACCGACAGTCTGGACCTGCTCTCGGCGGCCGGCTACGACGTGGTCGGTGTCTCCCCGGACGCGCCGGCCAAGCTGGCGAAGTTCCGCTCCAAGGAGAATCTGAAGGTCACCCTGGTGGGCGATCCGGAGAAGCGGGTGCTCCAGGAGTACGGCGCGTTCGGCGAGAAGACCATGTACGGCCGCAAGATCACCGGGGTGATCCGCTCCACGGTGATCGTGGACGAGCAGGGCAGGGTCGAGCGGGCGCTGTACAACGTGCGGGCCACCGGCCATGTGGCCAAGCTCATCAAGGACCTGGGGATCTGACGCGGGCGGCCGGCCGGCCGCACCACAGGCCGGCACCTCCGTGCGCCGTCGCGCCCCCGGGGCGCGGAACCGCCGGGCCCCGGGGGCGCGTCCGAGCAGACCGGAGCGGGGATGTCCGGCGCGCCCCGGAAAGAGGCGCGCAAGCGGTATATGACGGGTATCTGACGCTTCGCAATCGGACGCCCGCCGCACCTGATGATCTGATAGACAGTCAGGTCAGGGTCAGGGTTCCGCGATGCGAGAGGAATGCCGGGGTGTGGAGCGGAGGAATCCCGCAGGACGGCAACGCGCCCGTCCGCGCCGGGGTCCCGGAACACGGGCGGGTGCCGAAGTACTACGCGGTCAAGATCCGCCTGGACGAACTGCTGGCCGAACTGGGCGAGGGCGAACCGCTGCCCGCCGAGCGGGAGCTGGCCGAGCGGTTCGGGGCGGCCCGGGAGACCGTGCGCCAGGCGCTGCGCGAGCTGCTGCTGGAGGGCCGGCTGCGCCGCCGCGGCCGGGGCACGGTGGTCGCCGGGCCCAAGCTGGTGCATCCGCTCTCGCTGGTCAGCTACACCGAGGGGGTACGGCGCCAGGGGCTGCGGCCCGGCCGCCGGCTGATCGGTCTGGAGCGCTATCCGTGCCCGCCGAGGCTGGCCGCCGAGATAGGCGTGGCCCGGGGCGACGCGGTATGGCATCTGGAGCGGGTGCTGCTGGCGGACGACGAGCGGGTGGGGCTGGAGTCGACCTATCTCGCGGTGGCCCGGGCCCCGCGGCTGGACCGGGAGTTCGACCCGGACTCCTCCTTCTACACCTATCTGCGGCACAAGCTGGGCATCGTCCTCGGCGACACGGACGAGCGGCTGGAAACGGTGCTGGCCACACCGCGCGAGGCGCTGCTGATCGGCACCCCGCCCGCGCTGCCGATGCTGCTGATCCACCGGGCCTCCCGGGACGGCGCCGGCCGCCCGCTGGAGCGGGTGCGCTCGCTCTACCGGGGCGACCGGTTCAGCTTCACCACCCGGATGACGGGCGACGGCCGCCGGGGGGCCGGCGCGGCCCGGGGGCCCTCGGCCGGGTGAAGGGCGGCGCCCCTGTCATACGCTGGGATCATCGGTGCGGCACGGCGGGGTGCCTCACCGGTGGTCCCGACCCCGTACCCGCGTAAGGCGCGTACCCGCACGGCAGGAGTCCGCAGCAGTGGCAGAGCGCAGGCCGATCGAATCCTGGCTGACCGACATGGACGGCGTCCTCATCCACGAGGGGGTGCCGATTCCCGGGGCGGACCGGTTCCTCAAACGGCTCAAGGAGTCCGGCAGGCCGTTCCTGGTGCTGACCAACAACTCCATGTACACCCCGCGGGATCTGCATGCCCGGCTGAGCCGGATGGGACTGGAGGTGCCGGTGGAGAACATCTGGACCTCCGCCCTGGCCACCGCGCAGTTCCTGGGCGACCAGCGGCCCGGCGGCACCGCCTATGTGATCGGCGAGGCCGGGCTGACCACCGCGCTGCACGACATCGGCTATGTGCTCACCGACACCGCGCCGGACTATGTGGTGCTGGGCGAGACCCGCACCTACAGCTTCGAGGCGCTGACCAAGGCGATCCGGCTGATCAACAACGGGGCGCGGTTCATCGCCACCAACCCGGACGAGACCGGGCCGTCCACCGAGGGCGCGCTGCCGGCGACGGGCTCGGTGGCGGCGCTGATCACCAAGGCCACCGGGCAGGCGCCGTACTTCGTCGGCAAGCCCAATCCGCTGATGATGCGGGCCGGGCTGAACGCCATCGGGGCGCACTCCGAGTCCAGCGCCATGATCGGGGACCGGATGGACACCGACATCCTGGCCGGGCTGGAGGCGGGCATGGAGACCTTCCTGGTGCTCACCGGGCTGACCCGGCCGGACGATGTGGACCGGCACCCGTTTGTGCCGTCCAATGTGGTGGACTCGATCGCCGATCTGGTCGACCGGGTCTGAGGCCGGGGGCGCCCGGGCCCGGGGCGCCGGGGCGCGGCTGCTGCTCCCGATGGCGTAACGCGGCGCCGCAGCGGATGCGGGCGGCGGTGCGCCGGGCGACCTTCGGAGTACCGATCCGGAGGTTGCCCGATGAGCATCACCTGTTGCCCTCATCCCCCGCACCCGCGGCCGGAGCACCGGCGGTCGCCGGTCCTGGCGCTGTCGCTGGCCGCTCTGGTCCTGGCGGCTGCCGCCGGATGCGTCGCGCTGCCGGTGAAGGCCCACCCCGCCGGTGAGCCCAGCCCCTTGCTCGAACTGCACGACGGACAGCACGGCGGACAGCACGGCAGCGGGAGCGGCGGCGGGAGCGGCGGCGGCCACGGCGCGCAGCCGACGGACCGGCCCGGCGGCGCGGAGGTGCACATCGCGCCCATGGACCCGCGGCCGGGCGCGGAGGTGACGATCCGGGTCCACGGCTGCCCGGGCAGAGGGGGCACCGCGCACTCCGAGGCGTTTGTGCACCAGGCCCGGCTGTCGCCCGGCGCTGCCGGGGAGCTGACCGGCAAGGCGCGGATCAGCTCCTCCGTCCGGCCCGGGGTGTACCCGGTGGACATCTCCTGCGACGGCGGGGCCAAGGAGCCCCGCGGCCGGATCGTCATCACCGGCCACGACTCCGGCACCGCCGGTCACCACGAGCTGCCCGGCGGGCACGAGAAGCCCGGGAAGCACCAGGAACAGCCCGGCAAGGGCTGGCCGAGCGCACCGGTGCGGGCCGGAGGCGGCGGCGCGGCCGGGAACCCCGGTGCCCCGCACTGAGCCCGTCCGGGGAGCGGCCGGCCGGCTGCTGCCCATGCTGGCCTGGTCCGTGCTGCTGCTCGGACTCTGGCTGTGGGGACGGGACCTGACGGAGGGCCGGCTGCCGTCGGCGGCCGGCCCGGCCGCCGGGCCGGCCGCCGGCTCCCCGGTACGGCCGGCGTCCGGGGCGGTGCTGCCGCCGCCCGCCCGGCCGCTGGCCGGCGACTCCCCGCCCACCCTGCTGGAGATCCCCTCGGCCGGCATACGCGCCGAGGTGGTGCCGCGCGGTCTGGACGCCACCGGCGCGGTGGACCCGCCGCCGTACGAGGTCCCGGATGTGGCGGGCTGGTACGCGGACGGGCCGGTGCCCGGGGCGGCGGGCACCGCGCTGCTGGTGGGCCATGTGGACACCGAGAGCGAACCGGCGGTCTTCTACGGCCTGAGCGCGGTGGAACCGGGCACCGAGGTGGCGGTGACCCGGCTGGACGGCTCCACCGCGGAGTTCACCGTGGAACGGGTGGACGTGGTGCAGCGCCGGGAGTTCGACCCCCGGCTGGTGTACGGCTCGCCGGACACCGAGCGCGCCGAACTCCACCTGATCACCTGCGGCGGCACCTTCGACCCGGCCGAGCGCAGCTACTCCGCCAATGTCGTGGTCTCCGCCTACCTCACCGGCTGACCGGCAGCGGCGGACGCGTCATGCGTCGAGCAGTTCGCGGACCACCGGAACCAGGGCCCGGAAGGCCTGGCCGCGGTGGCTGATCGCGTTCTTCTCCTCCGCGCTCAGCTCGGCGCAGGTGCGGCTGTGGCCCTCCGGTTCCAGGATCGGGTCGTAGCCGAAGCCGCCGCCGCCCACCGGCTTGCGCCGCAGCGTGCCGCGCAGCCGGCCCTCCACCACCCGCTCGGTGCCGTCCGGCAGGGCCAGCGCCGCCGCGCACAGGAAGTGCGCCCCGCGGTGCGGTGGTTCGATGTCCTCCAACTGGGCCAGCAGCAACTCCAGGTTCTCCCGGTCGTTGCCGTGCCGGCCGGCCCAGCGCGCGGAGAAGATCCCCGGCGCGCCGCCCAGCACGTCCACGCACAGCCCGGAGTCGTCGGCGATCGCCGGCAGGCCGCAGGCCCGGGCCATGGCGTGCGCCTTGAGCAGGGCGTTCTCCGCGAAGGTGACACCGGTTTCGCGGACATCGGGAACATCGGGGAAGGCGTCCGTGCCGAGCAGTTCCACCCGCAGTCCGGCGCGGCCCAGGATGGCGCGGAGTTCACCCACCTTGTGGATGTTGCGGGTCGCCAGCACCAGGCGGGCGGGCTGTTTCGCGGGGCTCATCGCTCCAAGGCCTCCATCTGGAGAACGGCCAGCTGGTCGCAGCCGGAGACGGCCAGGTCGAGCAGGGCGGAGAGTTCGTCGCGGGCGAAGGGCTGGCCCTCGGCGGTGCCCTGCACCTCGACGAACCGGCCGTCGCCGGTGCAGACGACGTTCATGTCGGTCTCGGCGCGCACGTCCTCCTCGTAGCAGAGGTCGAGCAGCGGCACGCCCTTCACGATACCGACGCTGACCGCGGCCACCGAGCCGGTCAGCGCCTTGCCGCTGTGCCTGACGAGCTTTTTGCGCCCGGCCCAGGCGATGGCGTCGGCGAGGGCCACATAGGCCCCGGTGATGGCGGCGGTGCGGGTGCCGCCGTCGGCCTGGAGGACGTCGCAGTCCAGCATGACGGTGTTCTCGCCCAGCACCTTGAGGTCGACCACGGCGCGCAGCGAGCGGCCGACCAGCCGGGAGATCTCATGGGTCCGGCCGCCGATCCGGCCGCGCACCGACTCCCGTTCGCCGCGGCTGTGGGTGGCGCGGGGCAGCATGGCGTACTCGCCGGTGACCCACCCCTCGCCACTGCCGCGCCGCCACCTCGGGACGCCCTCGGAGAAGCTGGCGGTGCACAGCACCCGGGTGTCCCCGAAGGAGACCAGGACGGAGCCTTCGGCGTGCTTGCTCCAGCCGCGCTGGATCGTTACGGAGCGAAGCTGATCGGGGGTACGGCCATCGATACGAGACATGGGGCGAGCCTAACGGTGCACCGGCCCGCCCCGCCCCGCCGCGTCCGGCGTCTCCCGGCTACATCATGTCCTCGATCTCGGAGGCGATCGGGTCGGCGTCGGTGCCGATGACGACCTGGACGGCGGTGCCCATCCTGACCACACCGTGCGCGCCGGCCCTTTTGAGCGCCGCCTCGTCGACGAGCGAGGCGTCCTCCACCTCGGTGCGCAGCCGGGTGATGCAGCCCTCGACCTCGATGATGTTGTCGATGCCGCCGAGCCCGGCGACGATCCTCTCCGCCTTTTCATCCTTCTCGGCCTTCTCGCCCCTGCTGACCATGATGCCTCTCCTCCGCTGTCCGCGTCCGGGACGGTGCCCCCGGTGGAAACGTCTCTACGGTAGGGCTCCCGGGCCGTTCCGGAGGCCCGTCGGGTCTGGACCATGTCACCGGTGGCCCGTTCTGCGGTGATTCATCCTTCATGGATCCCCGCCGCCCGACCACCGCCGCTGCGCCGTCGTACCGCCCCAAAGACCTGTGCAGTCAAGGGTTCCCTTCCGCGCGGCCCGCGTGCTAGAAAGCACGCACACCCACCCCAATGGTGTAGACCAGGTTCCAGCTCTGAAGGTTTCCTGATCATCCCGCGGCGCCGCCGTCCTCCCCGCTCCGGCGGCGTCCAGCCCCCTGGAGGATGGAATGAGTACCGCAAGCACCGACCCGGAAGGCGGGTCCCCGGGGACCCCGAAGACCACGGACACCACGGACACCACGGAGAGCAGGCCCCGGCCGCCGGGACGCGGTGCCAGGGCGATGGCGGTGGCGCAGCGCATCGGCCGCAGCCTGATGCTGCCGGTGGCCACCCTGCCGGCCGCCGCCCTGCTGGTGCGCTTCGGCGCCGACGACATGCTGGGCCGGGAGAACTTCCCCGAGCCCGTCAACCGCATCGCCGAGTTCATGGCGGCCGGCGGCGGTGCCCTGCTGAACAACATGCCGCTGCTGTTCGCGGTCGGTATCGCCGTCGGGTTCGCCCGCAAGTCGGACGGCGCCACCGGGCTGGCGGCCGTGGTGGGCTATCTGGTCTTCAGCAATGTGCTGGCCACCTTCCACGACGAGCGCACCGGCGCACCGGTGGACGCCAAGGTGCTGGGCGGTGTGCTGATGGGCATCGTGGTGGCCCTGCTGTGGCAGCGCTTCTACCGCACCAGGCTGCCCGATGTGCTGGGCTTCTTCGGCGGCCGGCGGCTGGTGCCGATCCTGGCCTCGGGGGCCGGCCTGGTGCTGGGCATCCTGGTCGGCTACATCTGGCCGGTGCTGGGCGCCGGCCTGCACAACTTCAGCGAGTGGCTGGTCGGTTCCGGCTCCGTCGGGGCGGGCATCTTCGGTGTGCTCAACCGGGCGCTGATCCCGATCGGCATGCACCACCTGCTGAACTCCTTCCCCTGGTTCCAGGCCGGTTCGTACACCACCGAGGACGGCACGGTGGTCACCGGTGACATCGCCCGATTCCTGGCCGGCGACCCGACCGCGGGGCAGTTCATGACCGGCTTCTTCCCGATCATGATGTTCGGCCTGCCGGCCGCCGCGCTGGCCATCTACCACTGCGCCCGGCCGGAGCGGCGCAAGGTGGTCGGCGGCATGATGGTCTCGGTGGCGGGCACCGCGTTCCTCACCGGTGTGACCGAGCCGATCGAATTCGCCTTCATGTTCATCGCCCCGGTGCTGTACGGCATCCACGCCGTGCTGACCGGCCTGTCCATGGCGCTGGCCTGGGCGTTCGGCATGCGGGGCGGCTTCGGCTTCTCCGCCGGTGTGACGGACTTCCTGCTCAACTGGGGCATCGCGGCCAAGCCGCTGCTGCTGATCCTGATGGGGCTGGTGGTCGCGGTGATCTACTACACGCTGTTCCGCTTCGCGATCATCAAGTTCGACCTCCCGACCCCGGGACGAGAACCCGAGGACCAGCTCAGCAGCGAGGAGCAGGACGCCTACCGGGGCAGATAGTTCTCCCCTCGCCGCCCCGGGCCGGGGCGCCGGGCGGTTCAGTCCGCCCGGTGCCCCACCCGGTAGACCGCTCCCGGGCGGGCCAGCTCCACCGGGCCGCCGAAGGCGGACCTGGCGTCCCGCAGATTGACCTTGGCATCCGTCCACGGCGGGATGTGGGTGAGCACCAGATGGCCGGCGCCCGCGTCCCGGGCGCACTGGCCGGCCTCCAGCCCGGTCATATGGATGTCCGGCAGGTTCTCCTTGCCGTCGGTGAAGGCCGCCTCGCAGAGCAGCAGATCCGCACCGCGGGAGAGGGCGTCGAGCTGCGGGCAGGGGCCGGTGTCACCCGAGTAGACCAGCGCCGAGCCGTTGTGCTCGATGCGGAAGCCATAGGCCTCGACCGGGTGCCGGACCCGCTCGGCGGTCAGCCGCAGCGGCCCGAGCGGCAGCGTCCGCCCCGGGACCAGCGTCCGGAAGTCGAACACCTCGCTCATCGACTTCTCGGAGGGGGTGTCGGCGTAGGCCGCGAGCAGCCGCCGCTCGGTGTCGGCCGGGCCGTAGACCGGGATCGGGGCGCAGCGTCCGCCCTCGAAACGGTAGTAGCGCGCCACGAAGTAGGCGCACATGTCGATGAAGTGGTCGGGATGCAGGTGGCTGAGGACCACCGCGTCGATGTCGTAGATGCCGGTGTACTTCTGGAGCTCGCCGAGGGCGCCATTGCCCAGATCCAGCAGCAGGCGGTAGCCCTCGGCCTCGACCAGATAGCTGGAGCAGGCCGAGTCCGCGGACGGGAAGGATCCCGCGCAGCCGACAACGGTGAGCTTCATGAGGGAGGCGACCTCCGCGTGGTGGGATTGCCACGACTGTAAGTGGCAACAGCGGGCTGTGCGCCTCGGAAAGCCGCCGGTGTGGGCGGAATCACCAGCGCGGCGGTAGTGTCGGAGGACTGCCCCGGAAGGGTGCGCGAGGCCCTCGCCGTCTCTCTCGCGCAGCCTTGCGAAGGCCCGCTCACCCGTCCGGCCGGGGCGCGTTTCCCGTCCTCAAGGCCCCTTCAACGCCCATCAACGGACGTCAACAGCGGTCAATGCACATTCACTCCCGTTCATGCCTGTACATGCCCGTTCATGTCCGTCCCGATCCGGTGGGAGGGAGACGCACGGTGGACATCTCGTGGTGGCCGGCACTGGCCGCGGTGGCGGTGCTCGGCCTGGTGGCGGCGCTGGTGGACGGCGCGGGGCGGCTGCCCGGCGCGCGGCTGCGGAGGCGCGCCCCGGCCCGGCGCGGGTCCCGCTCCGGGCCCCGCCCGGGCGACATCTGGTACGCGACGCTGCCGGGCGAGCCGCAGGCCCCGGCGCTGGTCCTGGCGGTGGACGGCCGGGACGGCGTCCGGGTGGCGAGAATCACGGCCCGCCCCGGGGGCGAACGGCCGGGCACGGTGCCGCTGCCGCCCGGCACGGTCGGCCAGGCCCGCGGCGGGGCGGTGGAGACCGCGGACCTGCACTGGCTGCCGCCCGGTGCCCTGCGGTGCCGGGCCGGCATCCTCGACCCCCTGCTCTGGGACCAGGTCCGCACCCACACCAACCCCTGACCTGCCCGCCCGCTGACGCCTGCCCGCCCGCGGGCGGGCAGGCGTCAGCGGCGGCGCGATTCCAGATGAATGGCCTGGAGCAGGCCGACCGCGATCCAGACGGCGAACATGGCGGAGCCGCCGTAGGACAGAAAGGGCAGCGGCAGGCCGGTGACGGGCATGATGCCCAGCGACATCCCGATGTTCTCGAAGGACTGGAACGCCAGCCAGGCCACGATGCCGGCCGCGACCACCGTGCCGTACAGATCGGTGGCGTCCCGGGCGATGCGCAGGGCCCGCCACAGCACCACGCCCAGCAGCACAATGATCCCGCAGGAGCCCAGAAAGCCCAGCTCCTCGCCGGCCACCGTGAAGACGAAGTCCGTGTGCTGCTCGGGCACGAACTGGCCGGTGGTCTGATGGCCCTGGAACAGGCCGGTGCCGAACAGGCCGCCGGAACCGATGGCGATCCGGGCCTGGTTGGTGTTGTATCCCACGCCCGCCGGGTCCAGTTCGGGATTGGCGAACGCGGCGAACCGGTTGATCTGGTACTCGTCCAGCAGGCCGGCCAGCCAGCCGGCCACCGCGCCCGCCGCTCCGGCGCCGCACAGGCCGGCCAGCCACCACCGGGAGGCCCCGGCGGCGACCAGCACCCCGAGGAAGATCACCACCAGCCCCAGCGTCTGGCCCATGTCCGGGGCGAGCATGATGAATACCGCCGGCACCGCGACCAGCACCAGCGCGAACAGCATGGTGCGGACGTCCGGGCTCTCCCCGCCGGAGGCATCGGCGCGGGCGGCGAACAGCGCGGCCAGGGCCAGGATCACCGCCACCTTGACCAGCTCCGAGGGCTGGAGGGCAAAGCCGCCGCCGACCTCGATCCAGCTCCGGGAGCCGTTGACCGTGGTGCCGAGCGGTGTCAGCACCAGGGCGGCCAGCAGCACGGACATGGCGTAGAGCAGCGGCACCGCGTCCCGCACCCGGCGGCTGCCCAGCCAGACCACCACGGCGGCGAGGGCGATCCCCAGGGCGGCGTTGACGCACTGCCGGAGCAGGAAGAACTGCGGATCGCCGTGGTTCAGCTCCTCCCGCCCGCGGGTGGCGGAGTAGACCAGGACCGTGCCCGTGACCGTGAGGACCAGCGCGGAGCCGAGCAGCGGCCAGTCCAGCTTTCTGAGCAGCGAATCCCGCGCGGTCAGCCGCTGCCACACCGTCCGCCCGTCGGTCGCGGGCCGGAAATAGCTGTGCACACTCACGCTTGTGACTCTACGCCCCGGCACCGACACCCCCGGTGAACACGCCACCGGGTGCGCCCCGGCGGCCGGGCCACGGGGACCGGCCGCCGGCGGGTGGTGCGGTGGTGCGGTGGTGCGGTGGTGGGCGGCTCAGGCCCAGAGCTGGCCCTGGAGGAGCTCCACCGCCTCCTCGGTGCTGGCCGCGGTGTAGATGCCGGTGGAGAGGTACTTCCAGCCGGCGTCGGCGACCACGAAGACGATGTCGGCCGGCTCGCCCGCGCGCACCGCCTTGCGGCCCACGCCGATCGCCGCGTGCAGCACCGCGCCGGTGGAGACCCCGGCGAAGATGCCCTCCTCGGCGAGCAGTTCCCGGGTGCGGGTGACCGCGTCCTCGGAGCCCACCGAGAACCGGGTGGTGAGCACCGACTCCTCGTACAGTTCCGGAACGAAGCCCTCGTCCAGATTGCGCAGGCCGTAGACCAGGTCGTCGTAGCGCGGCTCGGCGGCCACGATCTGCACCCCGGGCCGTTGCTCGCGCAGATAGCGGCCCACGCCCATCAGGGTGCCGGTGGTGCCGAGGCCGGCCACGAAGTGGGTGACGGAGGGCAGGTCGGCGAGGATCTCCGGCCCGGTGGTGGAGTAGTGGGCGCCCGCGTTGTCGGGGTTGCCGTACTGGTACAGCATCACCCAGTCGGGGTGCTCGGCGGCCAGTTCCTTGGCCATCCGCACGGCGGTGTTGGAACCCCCGGCCGCCGGGGAGGGGATGATCTCCGCGCCCCACATGGCGAGCAGTTCGCGCCGCTCCCGCGAGGTGTTCTCGGGCATCACGCAGACCATCCGGTAGCCCTTGAGCCGGGCGGCCATGGCCAGCGAGATGCCGGTGTTGCCGGAGGTCGGCTCCAGGATGGTGCAGCCCGGGGTGAGCCGGCCGTCCTTCTCGGCCTGCTCGATCATGTGCAGGGCCGGGCGGTCCTTGATGGAGCCGGTCGGGTTGCGGTCCTCCAGCTTGGCCCAGATGCGCACCTCGTCCGAGGGGGACAGCCGCACCAGCCGGACCAGCGGGGTGTTGCCCACCGCGGCGAGCGGGGAGTCGAAGCGCATCAGCGCATTCCCCCGGCCACGGCCGGCAGGATGGTGACGCTGTCGCCGTCCCGCAGCCTGGTGTCGATGCCCTCCAGGAAGCGCACGTCCTCGTCGTTGAGGTAGACGTTGACGAAGCGGCGCAGTTCGCCGCCGTCCACCAGCCGTTCCCGGATGCCGGGGAAGCTGGCGTCCAGGTCGGTGAAGAGTTCGGCCAGGGTCCCGCCGTTGCCTTCGACGGACTTCTGCTGGTCGGTGTAGCTGCGGAGGATGGTCGGGATGCGGACCTCGATGGCCATGGACATGCTCCAGTGGGTATCCGGTGACGCGGGAGGGGCGGGAATCGGCGGCGAGCGGCGGTGCGGCGAGCGGTGCGGCAGGCGGGCACGGCGGCCCGCCCGTCGGTCAGGCCGACGCGTCCGCGCGGCGCAGACAGATGGCGCTGGCGAGGCGGCACAGATCGACGTGCAGGCGCGCCACGAGCAGCAGGCTCGGCGGCTCACTTCTCACGTCGTGGGAAACCATGCCCACATCGTAACGATTCCCGGTGGCCCCTTCGGAAGTCCGTCCCGGGGATCGGACGATCTCGTCCCATATTCCGGTCACGACCCGGAGGCCGGAACGATCCGGACCTCCTCCTCGCTCACTTCGCCGTCCACGATGCGGAACGAACGGAAGGAGACCGGCCCTTCGTCGTTGCCGCATTCGGCGGTGGAGACCAGCACATAGTGGGCGCCCGGCTCGTTGGCGTAGGAGATGTCGGTGCGCGAGGGGTAGGCCTCGGTGGCGGTGTGCGAGTGGTAGATGACCACCGGCTCCTCGTCCCGGTCGTCCATCTCCCGGTAGAGCCTGAGCAGATCACCGGAGTCGAACTCGTAGAACGTGGGGGAACGGGCCGCGTTGAGCATGGGGATGAAGCGCTCGGGGCGGTCGCTGCCGGCCGGGCCGGCGATGACTCCGCACGCCTCGTCCGGGTGGTCCTGGCGGGCGTGGGCCACGATTCTGTCGTGCAGCTCCTGGGTGATGGTCAGCATGCGCGCCAGGATAAGTCAGACCGGAAAACGCCCGGTGGCGTGCCCGGTTCCCCGGAAGGAACCGGACACGCCACCGCCGCGCGTCCCGCCGGAGCGGCGGATGCACCCGGTCAGTCGGCGGAGATCACCTTGGCGGACGGGCCGCCGGCCACCGCGGCGGCCTCCGCGGCCTCGATCTCCTCGTCGCTCTGGCCCGCGTCCTTGCGGCGGATGTAGTCCAGCACCCGCTCCAGCTCCCGCTTGACCACCGGGGCCAGGAAGTACAGGCCGATGATGTTGGCGACCGCGGCCAGGAACAGGAACGCGTCGGCCGCGTCCACCAGCCGCATCAGCGGCAGCAGGGCACCGATCACGGCCACCGCGCACCAGCTCACCTTGAACACCAGCTCGCTGGTCCGGCTGCGGCCGAACAGGTGCGTCCAGCACTTCTGGCTGTAGTAGCCCCAGGTGATGAGGGTGGAGAAGGCGAACAGCACCACGGCCATGGTGAGCAGCCACGGGAACCACGGCAGCGCGGTCTCGAAGGCGTCCGAGGTGATGGCGATGCCGTTGATGGAGTCGTCGCCGGCCCGGCGGGCCTGGTAGAGCTCGCCGTTGGCCACCACGATGGTGAGCGCGGTCATGCTGCAGATGACCACGGTGTCCACGAACGGCTCCAGCATGGCGACCAGGCCCTCGGTGGCCGGGCGCTTGGTCTTCACCGCGGAGTGCGCGATCGGGGCGGAGCCGACGCCCGCCTCGTTGGAGAAGGCGGCCCGCTGGAAGCCGACGATCAGGGCGCCGAGCACACCGCCGGCCACGCCTTCGGGGGCGAACGCCTCGGTGACGATGGTGCCGATCGCCGCGGGCACCTCGGTGACGTTGAACACGATCACCAGCAGACAGGCGGTCACGTACATGATCGCCATGCCGGGCACCAGCCGGGCGGTGGTGGAGCCGATGGACTTCATGCCGCCGATGATCACCAGGGCGCAGAGCGTGGCGATGACCAGGCCGTAGATGATGGCGCCCAGGTTGCCGGCGAAGAAGCCGTCACCGTCGCCGATCTGGGTGGAGACCTGTTCCAGCGACTGGTTGACCTGGAAGAGGTTGCCGCCGAAGTAGCCGAAGAACAGCACGAAGACGGCGGACAGGCCGGCCAGGATCTTGCCGGTCATGGGCTTGCCCAGCTCGGCGAAGCCCTTGCGCAGATAGTGCATGGGGCCGCCGGAGACGGTGCCGTCCTCGTGCACCTCGCGGTATTTCACGCCCAGGGTGCACTCGACGAACTTGGTGGCCATGCCGAGCAGGCCGCACAGGATCATCCAGAAGGTGGCGCCGGGGCCGCCGATGGAGATGGCGATGGCCACACCGGCGATGTTGCCCAGGCCGACGGTGCCGGAGACGGCCGAGGTCAGCGCCTGGAAGTGGCTGACCTCTCCGGGGTCCCTCGGATCGTCGTACCGGCCGCGGACGATCTTGAGTGCGGTCCGGAAATGGCGGACCTGTGCCAGGCCGAAGTAGGCCGAGAAGGCGAGGCCCGCGATCACCAGCCACAGCACGATCGGCATGATCGTCGCGCCGCCGGCCTCGAAACTCCAGAAGACCACGTCGTAGATCCAGCCGACCGGCCTGTCTACCGCGTTGTTGATGTTCTCTGCGACCGTATCGGCCCAGGTGCTGTCTGCCATCGATGTACCTCAGGGGTAGCGGGGACGAATGAGATTGCGGCCCTTTCCGGCTGTGCGGTGATTCCGGTCGGCCGCCGGGAACAGGGACTTGTCCCGGTGAAACATTCGGATGCCAGTTCCTACCACGCTGAGCAACAATTTATGAGTGGCACATGTCACACGTTCGGATAACGGTCGTGTTACCGGTGCGCACATCCTCCCTAAAACGGACACATACCCACTACGGGCAGATGCTTTGTCCGCTTATCGGACGCGAAATGTTACAGAGAGTTACCATAACGGGAAATACTTTTACGTTCCGGCAACGCGGGGAAATCAGGACAGGAGCGTTTCCAGCAATGACTCCTGAAGTGCCCCCAGCCAGAGATAGGCCATCACCAGTGGTTTGGCCGGGTGATCGTCAGGAAGTTCGAAGAGTTGATCCGCGCGCTGTTCGTCGTCGATGTCCAGCCTTACGGCAATGGCGAGCCGCAGATCGTTGAGCGCGCCCAGCCACTGCCGGGACTGGGCCGGCTCCAGGGTGAGCACCACGCCCTCCCCGTCCGCGGCCGAGGTGGCCGCGTCCAGCGTGCGGACCAGGGCGAGGATGTCCGCGCGCTTGCGCGAGCGCAGCTCCCCCTCGGTGAAGCGGCGGAACTCCGCGGACTGCTCCTTGCCCGCCGCGTCCTGCTCCGGCTCGCCGGGCCCCCGGTAGGCGTCCGGGAACAGCCGGGCCAGCGCCGGGTCGTCCGGCGCCTTGCTGGGCCCCTCGGCGAACAGCGCGTCCAGCGGATCGCCCGAGCCGTTCTCCGGCTCCTCCCCCGGCCCGATCAGCTCCAGAAGCTGGGTGGCCAGGCTGCGCAGAATGGAGATCTCCATCGGGTCCAGCACGATCGCCGCGCCGCCGGCCGCGCCGCCCGCCCGCTCGAAGTACGCCGCCATCAGCGGTCCTGCTGAAGGGTCGCCCACAGGCCGTAGCCGTGCATCGCCTGCACGTCGCGCTCCATCTCCTCACGGCTGCCGCTGGAGACGATGGCGCGGCCCTTGTGGTGCACGTCCAGCATCAGGCGCCTCGCCTTGTCCCGCGGATACCCGAAGTACGCCTGGAAGACATACGTCACATAACTCATCAGATTCACGGGGTCGTTGTGCACCACCGTGACCCAGGGGACATCCGGGGACGGCACCTCGACGGGCGCCTCCTCGGACTCGGTGCGCTCGATTTCGAGGGGAACGGAACTCACGACAACCCCATCGTCCGGTCGGTGTCCGGTCATGATCCCACGGCAGCCTGCACCACCCGCTCCCTCCATGCTGCCATCCACCGGCCGCCCATGCGAAAACGCACACCCCCGACCAATATCGTCAGAGTGACGAGATGTGGGTTAGGCTGGTGCCGTCCACCGCGAGAGGGGATGGGGAGATGCACGGGGAACCCGCCGCACAGCAGACCGCGCAGCAGACCGCACAGCACACCGCCGGCACCGTCACGGCCCGCGCCCGGGCCGACGGCCGGCTGCCGGGCCTGCCGCTGGACGTGCCGTCCACCGCGCTGTTCACCGACCATTACGAGCTGACCATGGTGCAGGCCGCGCTGCGGGCCGGCACCGCCCACCGCCGCACCGTCTTCGAGGTCTTCACCCGCTCCCTGCCGCCCGGCCGCCGCTACGGCGTGCTGGCCGGCACCGGCCGGGTGCTGGACGCCATCGAGAACTTCCGGTTCGACCCCGGACTGCTGGGCTTCCTGCGCGCCCGCCGGGTGGTGGACGAGCCCACCCTGCGCTGGCTGGCGGACTACCGCTTCACCGGCAGCGTCACCGGCTATCCGGAGGGCGAGGTCTACTTCCCCGGCTCCCCGGTGCTGCGGGTGGAGGGCGGCTTCGCCGAATGCGTGCTGCTGGAGACGGTGATCCTGTCCATCCTCAACCACGACTCGGCGGTCGCCGCGGCGGCCTCCCGGATGGCGGTGGCCGCCGGCGGGCGCCCGCTGATGGAGATGGGCGCCCGCCGCACCCACGAGCTGGCCGCGGTGGCCGCTTCCCGGGCCGCCTACCTCGGCGGCTTCGACGCCACCTCCGACCTGGCCGCCGGCTTCCGCTACGACATCCCCACCGCCGGCACCAGCGCGCACGCCTTCACCCTGCTGCACGACACCGAGCGGGACGCGTTCACCGCGCAGATCGAATCCCTGGGCCGGGGCACCACCCTGCTGGTGGACACCTACGACATCGCCGAGGCGGTGCGCGCCGCGGTGGCGCTGGCCGGGCCGGAGCTGGGCGCGGTGCGCATCGACTCCGGCGATCTGCTGCTGGTGGCGCACCGGGTGCGCAGGCAACTGGACGAGCTGGGCGCGCCGGACACCCGGATCGTGGTCACCAGCGACCTGGACGAATACGCGATCGCCTCGCTGGCCGCGGCGCCGGTGGACGCCTACGGCGTGGGCACCCGGGTGGTCACCGGCAGCGGACACCCGACCTGCTCCATGGTGTACAAGCTGGTGGCCCGGGCGCGCGGCGAGGGACCGGACGCGCCGCTGGAACCGGTCTCCAAGCTCTCGCCGGGCGGCAAGCGGACCCTCGGCGGGGCCAAGTGGGCGGCCCGGCGGCCGGACGCCGAGGGGATCGCCGAGGCGGAGGTGATCGGCACCGGTCCGGTGGAGCCGGAGCTGGCGGGCCATCTGCTCCAGGTGGAGCTGATCCGGGACGGGGCGGTCACCGGGCGCGAGCCGCTGCGCGCGGCGCGGGAACGGCACCGGCGGGCACGGGCCGCGCTGCCGCTTTCCGCCACCCAGCTCTCGGCCGGCGAACCGGTGATCCCCACCGAGTACCGCCTCCCCGGCCGGTGACCGGCGCCGCCCGGCGGCAGCCGGCGGGGCACCGGCACTGAACCGCACCGGCCCGCGGCACGTGCCCCGGACAACGGCGCGACCGGGACCGAACCGCGCCGGATGGGGCACTCGGTATGACCCGGCCGCCGGATACGGCTAGTCTGCGGACTGAGCCGCCCCCACGCTCCCGGATCCCCAAGTCCCACGCCCCAGAACCGAATCCCGTACGGCGGCCGTCCGCCGCGCCGCCCGTCATCCGCCCGGAAGGGGTGTTCTCCATGCACCGCGCCCTGATCGTCGTCGACGTGCAGAACGACTTCTGCGAGGGCGGCAGCCTCCCGGTGGCCGGCGGCGCCGACGTGGCCGCCGCGATCACCGACCTGATCAGCGCCGCCACCCCCGGCTACCGCCATGTGGTGGCCACCCGGGACCACCACATCTCGCCCGGTGACCACTTCTCCGGCCACCCGGACTTCGTGCACTCCTGGCCGCGGCACTGCGTGGCCGGGACCGAGGGCGTCGGCTTCCACCCCAACTTCGCTCCGGCGGTCACCTCGGGGGCGGTCGAGGCATGCTTCGACAAGGGTGCCTACGCGGCGGCCTACAGCGGCTTCGAGGGCGCCGACGAGAGCGGCACCTCGCTGGCCGACTGGCTGCGCGCCCGCGAGGTGACGGAGGTGGACCTGGTGGGCATCGCCACCGACCACTGCGTCCGGGCCACCGCGCTGGACGCGGCCCGCGAGGGCTTCCGCACCCGGGTGCTGCTGGATCTGACCGCCGGGGTGGCCCGCGATTCCGTCGAGCGCGCGCTCGGCGAGCTGCGCGCCGCCGGAGTCGAGCTCACCGGCAAGCCGGTCGTCGCCGCCTGAAGCGGCCTGCGACGGCGGCGGGGACCGGGGCCGTGTCCGGGTCCGGACCAGAGGGTCAGGGCCCAGGTCAGGAGGCGCGGCGGAGGGCGGCCATGGAGCGCCAGCTCGCCAGCGGGCCGGTGGCGGTCGTGCAGCGCCAGACGATGCCCTCCGGGTGGTGCAGCACGGCGCTGATCTCGTCCGGAGTGGGCGGCAGGGCGTTGCCCCGCAGATAGACCGCGCGCAGTCCGAGGTTGCGCAGCCTGGTCAGGGCGCGGGCCCGGTTGGGGGCGTGCACCAGTATCCGGATCAGTCCGGTTCCCGCCGCCTCCGGGCGCGGCAGGGCGACCGCCACCACCATGCTGCCGTCCGGCAGCCGGACGTGTCCGCCATCGGCCATGGAACACCTCCCCGTGCTCTGCCTGGGTGCCATGGGGCCTCAGCCATCCTGGACCGTACCGGTGCCGTTGACCAGAGGCGCCGGGGAAACAAACGATGACCTGCTGTTTCCGGCTCCGTCCCGGTCCGGCGGCAGAACGGGGGGAAGTGTGCGCCCCCCGTGCACCAGCGAGCGCGGGGCGTGACGCTTACCCCGGCGCGGAGGCGGGCATCGCAGCCCGTAGAGTCGTGCGCAGGAACACCAGCACGGCCTTCAGACAGCCACGCCAGGACTCCTCAGGACTCGCCAGGACGGAATCCGCGATGCCGCATCCGACCCTCCAGCAGATCGCCTACGGCTCCGCCGCCGTCATCTCCGCCACCCTGCTGATGCTGCTGCTCTCCCCCGGCGGCTCGGTGCTCGCCGCCCTGCTGATCGCGTTCACCGCGCTGTGCTGCGGGATCGCGGCGGCCGTGGCGGTGCACACCCGCCGCGCCGGCCGGGAGCGCGTGCCGGCGGCACCGGCGGCGGCCACGGCGGCGCCTTCGACGGCTGCCCCGGCCGCGGCGCCGCACGCCGTCCCGCCGCCGCCCGTGCGGCGTCCCGAAGTCCGGGTCTGACCCCGGCCGACGGCGGGCCGGCGCCGGTCAGTGCGCCTCGACCACCACGGTCTTGGCCGCCTTGTCGTGCAGACACTGGCGGAACGGCCGGTCCCAGGTGCAGAAAAGCACATTGACCAGCCAGAACAACTGGCCGAGGCAGTAGACGAGCTGCGGCAGCGAGTACACCGCCGCCCGGATCCAGCCCGGGCCGCCCGCCGGGATGGCTCCGTCGGCCAGCATCCCGACCCGGATCTTCATGGCCATCTTGCCGAGCGTCTGTCCCCGCGAGGTCAGCATCAGCGCCTCGTAGACGAAGTAGACCAGCACCCCGAGCAGGGATGTCCCCCAGTTGCCGACGGTGTTGTAGTCGTCGGTGTCCACCAGCGGCAGGGTGATCAGCGCCATCGGGATGTAGATGATCAGCCAGTCGATGATGCGGGCGACCAGCCGGCGGCCCAGGGACGCCAGCGGCGGCATCCCGGGCAGCGGCCCTCCCTCCGCTCCGCCCTGTCCGGCGGGCCCGGGAGCGCCGTACGGGCCCGTGCCGAAGTCCTCGGTGCCGCCGCCGGACGGCGGCGGAGGCGGCGGTTTGCCCTCGTAGTGCGGCCCTCCGGGCTGTGCCGGCCCCGAGCCGGGCCTGCTCTGCCCGCCGGGCTGCCCAAGCTGCCCGGGGCCCTGGGATGTGCCCGGCTGTCCCCACCGTCCGCGCTGCGACTGCTCATCACTCATGTCTCCGAGTGCACCCGCGGGCCGGGCACCTCGCATCCGCAAAGCGCCGCACGAGGGAAATTTCCGGCCATTCCGGCCGGAATCCATCGCCGGAGCGGGCGGGCTCAGCGGCCGGAGCGTGCCGAGGCGACGAAGGTGCGGGCCGCCTTGTCGTGCCAGCACTGCCGCCAGGGGCGGTCGCGCACGCACCACAGCACGCCGACCACGCCCAGCGCCACCAGCCCGAGCACGCTGTACAGCAGCCAGCGGCCCAGTGCGGCACCGAAGGACGGCTTCTCCTGCCGCTCCACATTCAGCACCCGCAGGCCGAACAGCGCCTTGCCCGGGCTGCGGCCCCAGAAGGCGGTGGGCAGCGCCTCCAGCAGCAGTCCGAGCCCGAGGAAGGCGCCCAGCACCATGGCGAGATAGGCGCCGGTGGTGCCGTCCAGCAGCCATACCTGCTGGGTGACGCCCGCCTGCTCGACCGCGTCCACCTTGGCCCGGATGTGGTCCCGGCCGCGGTCCAGCAGCAGGAAGGCCACGGCCCCGGCGGCGCCGAGCGGCAGCAGCGAGTCGACGATCCGGGCCAGCAGGCGCCGGCCCAGCTTCGCCGGGTAGGCGGTCTCCGAGCCGCCGAACGGGGACTCCCAGGGGGCGGTGGCCCGCACCTGGAGACCCGCCTCGGTGAGCGGCGCCATCTGCGGTGCGCCCATTACCGGCACGGTGTGCCCCCGGGGCTGCTCGGGCTGCCGGGGAGCGGGGCCCGGCTGCCCGGGGCGGGCGGGGGCGGGAGCCGGGAACGGCCCCGGGGCGGACGCCTGCTGCGGCACCGGCCCGGGGCCCTGCGGGGCGGGCGGCGCGGGCTGCCCCGGTGCACCCGCCCCGGGAGCCGGCGCCCGGGGCTGGGGCGGGGGCTGGGGAGCCGGGGGCTGCGGGGACTGCCGCGGCGGCTCCTGCTGGGCACGCCGGTCATGGGCCTGCTGGGCCAGTTCGCGCACCTGCTGGGTCCAGGTGGGGCCCTCCGTCCCCGTCCCGGCGGCATCGGCGGCATCGGCGGCGGGCTCGGCGGCGGTGCCGGAGCGCTCCGGCGCCGGGCGCCCGAACGGGGTCCGCGGATCGGCCGCCCCCTGGCCGCCCGGCACACTCTGACCACCCGGACCACCCGGACCACCCGGACCGCTCTGCTGCCCGCGGCGGAAGGAGGCCACCGGCGAGGTGGACACGTCCTCGTCCGAGCCCCAGGGCAGCCGCGGGCGCTCGGCTTCGCCGCGTCCGCGCAGCTCCGGCAGGGCGGGGCGCGGTTCCGGGACCGGCGCCGCCGGCGGTGGCCCCGGGGTGTCCGCGTTCTCCTCGTCGAAGAAGACCGGCCCGGTCTCCTCCGGCCCGGCCGGCCGGGCGGGAGCGGGCGGTCCGGAGGCGGGCTGCGGCAGAAAGGCGCCGGGCGGCGGGCCGGGCCGCGGCTCACCCGCGCGCGGCTCCGGCCGGCTGCTGCCGGGGACCCAGGCGCTGCCGTTCCAGTACCGGATGTAGCCGGGAATGGACGGGTCGGGGTACCAGTCGGGCCCCGGGTTCCCGCCGGCGCTTCCCTCGGGTGGCACGCTCATCCCTGTACGACGCTCCTGTCCGCCCGTTGTCGCAGTTGTCCGCGGCAGATCGTCCACGGCCGGGTAACGCATGGTACGACGAGGGCCCGCAAGTGACGAAAAAACCCTCGCGAAGTCGCGTAAGGGAGAGGCGTTCTCGCGCTCCCTTCTGCTGAACGTACCCGCAGCGGGCGGGTACCGGGCAGAGGAAAAGGTGTTTCCGATGCACATCACCATCGAACGCGAGCTGGAGATGCGGCTGGTGGTCTCCCCGGAGCGGATCGTCCCGGTGGCCGCCCGGCTGGTCTACCGCCTGGACGACCCCTTCGCGGTGCACATCCTCTTCCACATCACCTCAGGGTCCCCCGTGCACTGGAGCTTTGCCCGCGATCTGCTGGTGGAGGGCGTGTTCCGCCCGGCCGGGCACGGCGATGTGCGGATCTGGCCCGGCCGGGCCGAGGACCGTCCGGTGGTCTGCATCGCGCTGAACTCGCCGGACGGCGGCGCCCTGGTGCAGGCGGCCGTCGCACCGGTGTCGGCCTGGCTGGAGCGCACGCTGCGCGTGGTGCCGCCCGGCACGGAGCCGGAACTGTCGGATCTGGACGCGGGGCTGCGGGCGCTGCTGACGCCCTCCGGGCCGTCCGGCGGCGAGGATTCGGCGGCCGGACGGCCGCCGGACGACCCCGGCGAGGGCCACTGCTGAGGGTCCCGCCGAGTGCCCCCGCCGAGTGCCCCCGCCGGGCGCCGCCTTCGAGGCCCGGGGCACCGCTCACCGCGCCCGGTCACCCCTCCGCGGCGGCGGGCCCGGTCTCCGGGGCCAGACCGGCGGCCTGCCGCACCAGGGGAACGATGCGGAAGGGCACCGGATTCTCCATCACGATCGCGGTGGCGGAGCGGACGATGCCCTCGAAGCCGACCACCCGGTCGATCACCCGCTGGAGATCGGCGTTGGAACGGGCCACCAGCCGGCAGAGCATGTCGCCCTGCCCGGTGATGGTGTGCAGCTCCAGCACCTCGGGGACCTCCCGCAGATGCCGCCGCACCTGCTCGCCCTGCCCCTGCCGGATCTCCAGGGTGGCGAAGGCCGTGACCGGATAGCCGATCGCGGCCGGGTCCACGTCCGGGCCGAAGCCGCGGATCACCCCGCCCGCCCGCAGCCGGTCCAGCCGGGCCTGGGCGGTGCCGCGTGCCACGCCGAGCCGGCGGGACGCCTCCAGCACGCCGATCCGCGGTTCCCGGGCGAGCAGTTCCAGCAGCCGCCCGTCCAGTGCGTCGATGGCCGGCGCGGCGCCGGCGCCGGCCGGGGTCTGGGTGCCCGTCATCACCTCTGCGGTCCTCCGTCCGCCCTGCGCTGCCCGCCCACCTGCCCGCTCTCCTGGGCATCATGTACAGAACGACAAGCGCTGGGCGAGTTCCACCCTACATATTGCCCATCCGATGCGCTCACTATTGCGCACCTTGCCGACCGGGTGGACTCTGCCTGCATGACTGAGACCCCACAGCGCGCATCTGTGCACACCCCGCACCGCACCCCCGCGGGGTCCCCGAGCCGCTCCCGGAACGCCGATCCGTTCCCGGTCAACGGCATGGACGCGGTCGTCTTCGCGGTCGGCAACGCCAAACAGGCGGCGCACTACTACTCCACGGCCTTCGGCATGCGGCTCGTCGCCTATTCCGGGCCGGAGCACGGCAACCGGGAGACGGCCTCCTATGTCCTGGAGTCGGGCGCCGCCCGGTTCGTCCTCACCTCGGTCATCAAGCCCGCCACCGAGCACGGCCGGTTCCTGTCCCGGCATGTGGCCGCGCACGGCGACGGCGTGGTCGATCTGGCGCTGGAGGTGCCGGACGCCCGGGCGGCGTACGCCCGCGCCCTGGAGCAGGGCGCCCGCCCGCTGGCCGAGCCGCACGAACTCACCGACGACAACGGCACGGTGGTGCTGGCCGCCATCGGCACCTATGGCGAGACCCGGCACACGCTGGTGGAGCGGGGCGGCTACAAGGGCGCCCATCTGCCCGGCTATGTGGATGCCGAACCGCTGGTCACACCACCGAAGAAGCGTTTCTTCCAGGCCATCGACCACTGTGTGGGCAATGTCGAACTCGGCCGGATGGACGAGTGGGTGGCCTACTACCAGCGGGTGATGGGCTTCACCAACATGAAGGAGTTCGTGGGCGACGACATCGCCACCGAGTACTCCGCGCTGATGTCGAAGGTGGTCGCGGACGGCACCCGCAAGGTGAAGTTCCCCATCAACGAGCCGGCCGTCGCCAGGAAGAAGTCGCAGATCGACGAGTATCTGGAGTTCTACGGCGGACCGGGCGTGCAGCACATCGCGCTGGCCACCAGCGACATCGTGCACACCGTGCGCGGGATGCGCGCCGCGGGAGTGGAGTTCCTGGACGTGCCGGACTCCTACTACGACACGCTGGGCGAGTGGGCCGGGGACACCCGGGTGCCGGTGGACACCCTGCGCGAGCTGAAGATCCTGGCCGACCGGGACGAGGACGGCTATCTGCTGCAGATTTTCACCAAGCCGGTGCAGGACCGCCCCACCGTCTTCTTCGAGCTGATCGAGCGGCACGGCTCGCTGGGCTTCGGCAAGGGGAACTTCAAGGCCCTCTTCGAGGCGATCGAGCGTGAACAGGCGAAACGGGGGAATCTGTAAGAACACCACCCCCCACCGGCCGCCCCCGCGCCCTGCACTCGCGGGGGCGGCCCCCCCGCCCGGGTCCGGCTCAGCAGGCGGGCACCGGGCCGCCGTCCGCCAGCGCGCGCAGCGCGTCCACCGCGCCCCGGAGCGTCTCCACCGGGATCAGCCGCAGCCCCTCGGGCAGACCGCCCGCGGCGTCCCCGCATTCCTCCCGCGGCACCAGAAAGACGGTGGCCCCGTCGCGCCGCGCGGCCTGGGTCTTCAGCGGGACGCCGCCCACCGGGCCGACCGTGCCGTCCGCCCCGATGGTGCCGGTGCCGGCGATCACCCGGCCGCCGGTGAGATCGCCGCCCTCGCCGTCGCCCGCCAGCAGATTGACGATGCCGAGGGCGAACAGCAGGCCGGCGCTGGGGCCGCCCACGTCCCGCAGGGTCAGCTCCACCTCGATGCCCTGCCCGGTGAGGTCGAGCAGGGCGAGCGCCGCCTCGGCCGCGGCGTCCTGGGAGGCGGTCATCTGCTCGGCGTTGTACTCGCGGATCTCACGCGGGGACCGGCCGACCGGATAGACCGCGTCGCGCGGCATGACCGCGCGCTCGTCGGAGAACCAGCCGCTGACCACATCGGGCAGCCGCACGGTGGCGTCCGGGCCGGTGGCCTGGATGGTGGTCATCCGCAGCTCGCCCTCGGGCTCGCGGACCCCGGTGCCGGAGATCCGGATCACCGGCTCGCCGCCACTGCGGCCCTGCACATCCACGGTCTCGCCGGGCAGCGCCACCGAGAACGGCAGCGGCAGCAGGGCGGCGACGGCGAGCAGCAGGGTCACCAGCGCCGCGCAGAGCCCGATCAGCGCCGGCCGGCGCCGCAGCACCCCGGGGAGGACGCCGCCGCCGGCCGGGCCGGGGCCGGGGGTCGCGGGCTGGGAACGCGGGGGGCGCGGGGCGGCAGACGGCATGCGTCGAAGACTACCCACGCCCCCGCGGCCACCCGCCGCCCGGGCGCCGGGCATCCGGCGGCGCGGTGCGCGGCGGCCGTCGGCGGAGAACTCAGCGCAGGACGTCGGCGACTTCCTGGGCGGCGCGCACCACGCGGGGGCCGACCTCCGGGGGCACCGAGTCGTTGAGCATCACCACACCGACGCTGCCCTCCACCCCGCAGTCCGGCGGCAGCGGCGCGGCGGCGCCGCTGGCGCCCGCCTCCAGTTCGCCGTGGGTCAGGACATAGCCGTCCTCGTTGTCGATGTCCTTGCAGCGGCCGATGAGGATCGCCCGGCCCGCGGCGCCGCGGTCCAGCGGATGGCGGAAGCCGGTGCGGTAGGCGACGTGGTAGTCCGTCCAGCTCGGTTCCACCACGGCGACGGCCAGCGCCTCGCTGCCGTCCACCACGGTGAGGTGGGCGGTGGCGCCGACGTCCTCGGCCAGGGAGCGCAGCGCGGGCAGCGCGGCCTCCCGGACCAGTGGGTGGACCTGGCGTCCCAGCCCCAGCACACCGACCCCTACCCGGGCCCGGCCGCCGGCGTCCCGGCGTACCAGGGCATGCTGTTCGAGGGTCGCGAGCAGCCGGTAGACGACCGTGCGGTTCACCCCGAGCTGCTTGGAGAGCTCGGTCACGGTGAGCCCGTGGTCGGTCTCGGCCAGGAGTTTGAGGACTCGCAGCCCTCGGTCGAGCGTCTGGGAAGTCTCCGCGGTCACGACGCCCCCTCTTCCGAATCGAGCGCCCGGGGCCCGTCCGCGGGGTGGGGGATGCTGCCCGTCCCGGTCGGCAGCACGCACGGACGGCCGCCGGGTAACGGTGCCATTCGCACTGCCGGCTGCGCACCGGGGCCCCTCTGCTCCGGTATGGCGCGTGCCCGGAAACTTATACAGAGTCACCGCTCAGCGGAAGAGCTTGTCCAGAATCCGAGCATGCGCGCGAAAGTCTGGGGGGAAATGTGAGAAATATCCTCCGCGATCTACCCGAATAGACTGGCTGCAACAGATGAATTACCGCCGCTCCGCAGCCTGTTCGAGACCTTCCGGCCCCGGGCGGTCAGCGCATCCGGGTGGCCCACTCGCGGAGCTTGGCGACCCGGGCCCGGAGCTGCCCGGCGTTGGCCTGGGCGGTCGGCGGCCCCCCGCAGGCCCGCCGCAGCTCGTTGTGGATGACCCCGTGCGGCTTGCCCGACTGATGGGCGTAGGCGCCCACCAGACCGTGCAGCTCCCGGCGCAGCTCGGACATCTCCTGGTGGGTGACCACCGGCCGCCGGTCCGCCGGGAGCTCCAGCAGATCGGCCTCGTCGTCCGGCCGGCGGCGGCTGTGCGCGATCTGCCGGGCCTGGCGCTTCTGGAGAAGTATCCGGACCTGGTCCGGCTCCAGCAGGCCGGGGATGCCGAGATAGTCCTGCTCCTCCTCGCTGCCCGGGTGGGCCTGCATGCCGAACTCCGCGCCGTCGTACATCACCCGGTCGAAGACGGCGTCGGACTCCAGCGCCTCGAACGGCAGCTGGTCCTGCTCGCCGGTGTCCTCGTCCTGCTGCCGCTCGGCCTCCTTGAGGAGCCTGTCCTCCTCGGCGTACGGGTCCTCCTCGCCGCCCCGGGCGGGCTTGTCCAGCACATGGTCCCGCTCGATCTCCATCTCATGGGCGAAGCCGAGCAGCGAGGGAATGGTGGGCAGGAAGACCGAGGCGGTCTCGCCGCGCCGCCGGGAGCGGACGAAGCGGCCCACGGCCTGGGCGAAGAACAGCGGGGTGGAGATGGTGGTGGCGTAGACACCGACCATCAGCCGGGGCACGTCCACGCCCTCGGAGACCATGCGCACCGCCACCAGCCAGCGGCTGTCCGACTCGCGGAAGTCCTCGATCCGGCCGGAGGCGCCGGCGTCGTCGGAGAGCACCACGGTGGGCTTCTCACCGGTGATCTCCTTGATGTGCCGGGCGTAGGCCCGGGCGCTGTCCTGGTCGGTGGCGATCACCAGCGCTCCGGCGTCCGGGACGGAGCGCCGGATCTCGCTCAGCCGGCGGTCGGCGGCGCCGATCACGGCCGGGATCCAGTCCCCCTTGGGGTCCAGCGCGGTGCGCCAGGCCTGGGCGGTGGCGTCCTTGGTCATCGGCTCGCCGAGCTTCGCCTCCAGCTCGTCCCCGCTCTTGGTGCGCCAGCGCATGTTGCCGCTGTAGGAGAGGAAGATCACCGGGCGGACGACATGATCGGCGAGCGCGTTGCCGTAGCCGTAGGTGTAGTCGGCGACCGACCTGCGCAGTCCCTCCGCGTCCTCGGCGTACTCCACGAACGGGATGGGGTTGGTGTCCGAGCGGAACGGGGTGCCGGTGAGGGCCAGCCGCCGGGTGGCCGGCTCGAACGCCTCCAGGCAGGCCTCGCCCCAGGAGCGGCTGTCCCCGGCGTGGTGGATCTCGTCCAGGATGACCAGGGTCTTGCGCTGCTCGCAGCGGTTGCGGTGCAGCATCGGCCGGACGCCCACGCCCGCGTAGGTCACGGCCACGCCGTGGTACTGCTTGCCGAGCGGGCCGGCGCTGTACTCCGGGTCCAGGCGGATCCCTATCCGGGCGGCGGCCTCGGCCCACTGCTTCTTCAGATGCTCGGTGGGGGCGACCACGGTGAGCTGCTGCACCACATGGTGGTGCAGCAGCCAGGAGGCCAGGGTCAGCGCAAAGGTCGTCTTCCCGGCGCCGGGGGTGGCCACGGCCAGGAAATCGCGGGGCTGGGCCTGGAGATAGCGGTCCATCGCGGCCTGCTGCCAGGCCCGCAGCTTCCCCGCGGTGCCCCATGGCGCCCGGCCGGGGAAGGCCGGGGACAGGTGGTGGGAGTGAGAAGCGCTGGAAGCACCGGTGGTAGTCACGATCCTCGCAAGCTCGGTCCCTGCCAAACGGACCGCGACAGCCTACCCGCCCCGTCCCCGCGCCTCCCGGCGCACCACCCGCCGCCCGGCGGCTGCGGCCGGCCTCACATGGCTTCGTGGAGCCGGCGCAGCGCCCGGGCGATGACCGGAACATCCTCCACCTTGCCCCCGGCGACCGCGATGACCAGGTCGTACGCCTCGTCCTGATCGACATCGGCCATATCGGCACCGTTGAAGTCGAGAAACACCGCGGTGCACAGCCATGCGGTGCGCTTGTTCCCGTCGACGAGGGGATGGTGCACCGCCAGGGACTGCAACAGAGCCCCCGCCTTGCCGAACAGGTCCGGGTAGGCCTCCACACCGAACATGGCCGCTTGCGGACGGTGCAGCGCGGAGGACAGCAGCCCTGGGTCCCGTACCGCCACGTCCTGCGCCCCACAGGCCGGCTGGGCGAGGTCAAGGGCCTCCTGAAGCGTCAGGTACTTCACCGCTACTCCGCCAGCCTGCGCAGGAGATCGGCATGCCGGGCCGCGTACTTGGCCCCGAGCCTGCGCACCGTGGCGCGGTCGGCTTCCTCCGCGAGATACCGCTCCACTGCCTGGACCACTATCGCGTGCATGCTGCGCCCTTCCGCCTCGGCACGTCGCCGCAGGGATTCCTGGACCTCTTCCGGCAGCCGCAGATTCATAGCCATACCGCGAAGGTACCAGAAGTGACCCCTGCGTAGTACCGACTGCGGGATTCTCAGGGCACGCGGGTGCGGCGGGAGACGGCGATGGCGAGGAGGGCGGCGGCGGTGGCGGCGGCGTAGACGGTGACAAAGGCGGCGGGGCCGACCGTGGCCGCCGCGTCCGCGGTGTGCGAGGCGGCCGTGGCGCCGCCGCCCAGCGCGGCGAAGGCGGTGCCCACGGTGGTCAGGGTCACCACATTGAGCAGGCCGTCGCAGACCTGGAGCGAGGCCACATTGCCGCCCGCCTCGGCCGGGGCGGACAGCCGCAGCACCAGCACCCCGACCGAGGCCACCACCAGCCCCATGCCGAAGCAGGACAGGCCGATGGTGAGCAGCGGCAGCCAGACCGGCACCGCGTCCAGCAGCACCAGCGGGGTGGCGGCGATGCCCAGCACATTGAGCACGGTGCCGCTGGTGACCAACGTCGAACGGTGCGGCTCCAGCCGTGGCCTGGCCTGCAGCCAGGCACCGAAGGCCCAGGTCAGGCCGCCGGCGGCGAGCGCCAGCCCGGCCGTGGTGACGGACAGCCCGCGCTGGGTGACCAGCATCAGCGGGACAAAGGTCTGCGCCACCATGTACGCCGCCGAGACCAGGCCGCGCAGCAGGATCACCGACGGCAGGCCACGCCCGGCCCAGAAGGTGGCGCGGGGCAGCAGCCGCAGCGCGGCCGGGGCCAGCAGGGCGAGTCCGGCGGCCACCGGCAGCACGGAGAGCCAGCGCAGTTCCTGGCCCCCGTACTGGAGCAGCCCGGCGCCGGCCGAGACGGCGAGCGCCAGCCGCAGCCGCCGGCGGTCGAAGGGCGGGGCGGTGCCGCCGTCCTGCTCGCGCCGGGCCTCCTCGGTGGTGCGGCGCAGCGCGGGCAGCATGACCAGCAGCGGCAGCAGCACCAGCACGGTGATGCCGAGGAACACCCAGCGCCAGCCGAGATGTTCGGTGACGGTGCCGGCGATCACCGGTCCGACCAGGGCGGGCACCACCCAGGCGGCGGAGAACGCGGCCAGTGCCGAGGGGCGCAGATGCTCGGGGTAGGCCCGGCGCACCAGCACATAGAGCGCCACGATGATCAGCCCGCCGCCCACCCCCTGGGCGGCCCGGCCGAGCACCAGGACCAGCATGGACTGGGCGAGTCCGGACAGCAGCAGGCCGCCGGAGAAACAGCCGATGCCGACCGTGACCGGGGCCAGCGGGCCGCGCCGGTCGCACCACTGGCCGGAGACCACCATGCCGAGCAGGCTGGTGGTGAAGTACCCGGCGAAGGCGAAGGCGTAGAGGGAGACGCCGTCCAGCTGCCCGGCGGCGGCGGGCATGGCGGTGCCGACGGCCATGGCCTCGAAGGCGATCAGCAGGATCACACTGACCGAGCCGAGGGTGAGCGCGCGGTAGCGCGGACTCATGACGCCGCCCGTCCCGGCGGGGACGGGCGGAAGATCCTGCGGCTGCACCCCGGCGGCGGGGCGGGATATGCCGGCGCCGTCGGGTTCAGCGGGGCCGGCGCCGGCCCGGAGTTCGCTCATGGGGACACGGTAAGGACCGACCACCCCGCTCGCCCATGGCTTTTCGTCCCGTCTTCCCCTCCGCCCCCGGGCCTAGGCCGGAAGGCGGTGAGCGGCAGGCGGTGAGCGGTGGGCGGTGGCGGCGTCAGGCCGGGCCGGTGACCGCGGCGGTCTGCGGGCGGATGGGGAGGCGGTTGACGGGGCGGCCGGTGGCGGCGCGGACCGCCGCGGCGATGGCCGCCGGGGTCACCACCACCGGCACCGCGCTCACCGACTTGGCGCCGAACGGCGCCACCACATCACGCTCCTCCAGCAGCGCCACGATCCGGATGTGCGGCACGTCCAGCGCCGTGGGCAGGGCGTAGTCGGCGAAGTCGGGGCGGCGGACCGTCCCGCGGGCCACCCGCAGATGCTCGCTCAGCGCCGCGCCCACGCCCTGGGTGATGCCCGCCTCGATGCGCGCCCGCACCTGGCGGGGATTGAGCAGCTTGCCGACGTCCTGCGCCAGCGCCACCTCGACCACCCGCACCGTGCCCAGCTCCACGTCCACGTCCACCACGGCGCGCACCGCGGCGAAGGCCATGCCGACAAAGGCGTCGCCCTGCCCGGTGGCGTCCAGCGGCTCGGTCGGATGCGGGCGGCACTGCGCCGTGGCCCACAGCTCCTTGCCCTCCAGCTCCTCCGCCACCGTCGTGGACAGCACCCCGTCATAGGAGGTGATCTTGCCGTCGGCGATCTCCAGCAGTTCGGGGGACATGCCGAACTTGCTGGCCAGCGGCTGGAGAAGCTGGGTGCGCACCATTTTCGCGGCCCGCTCCACCGCGCCGCCGGAGACCCAGGTGTGGCGGCCCCGGGCGCCCGGCCCGGCCGGCGGCTGGTCGGTGTCGACCGGCGCCACCCGGACCTCGTCCACGCCCAGCACCTCCTGGACGATCTGCCGGGCCAGGGTGGCGAAGCCCTGCCCGGTGTCCACGGCCGAGCAGAGCACGGTGGCCACCGGGCCCTCCACCTTGACCGTGGCGGTGGAGACCTCGTCGGTGCCCTCCGCGCCCAGCATGTGCACCATGCCCAGGGCGTACCCCACACCGCGGCGCACCGCGCCCGGCTCCCCCGCGCCCTCCGGGCCGCCCGGCAGCAGCCAGTCCTCCGGCGGCAGCTCCTTGGGCAGCGGCGGCAGCGGCGCCTCCTTGACCGCCGCCAGCAGCTCGCGCACCGGCGCCGGGCAGGTCACGGTCTGGCCGATGGGCAGCACATCGCCGGTGGCCAGCACATTCCGCTCGCGGACCGTCACCGGGTCCAGGCCCAGCTCGGCGGCGAGCCGGTCCATCTGCGCCTCATGGGCCGCGCACACCTGGAGCGCGCCCTCGCCGCGCAGATGCCCGGAGGGCGGGTTGTTGGTGCGCACCACCCAGCCGTCGATCACCGCGTTGGGCACCACATAGGGCCCGGCGGCGAAGGACACCGCCGCGGCCAGCGCCTCGGCCGAGTCGTCGGCGTAGGCGCCGCCGTCCATCAGCAGCTCGGCCTCGACCTTGACCAGCTTGCCGTCCCGGCCCGCGTGGTGCCGGTAGCGCAGCAGGGTCGGGTGCCGGTGCGGGTGGGCGAGGAAGGACTCCTCGCGGGTGGCGGCCAGCTTCACCGGACTGCCGGTGCGCATGGCCAGCAGCGCCAGCGGAAGCTGCACGCCCGGGTCCTCCCGGTCGGCGCAGGCGCCGGGCACCCCGGTGACATAGATCTTGACCTGGTCGGCTTCCAGGCCCAGGCAGCGGGCCAGCAGATCGCGGTCGGTGTGCGGGTCGGTGGCGGCGGTGTACAGCTCCACCCCGCCGTCCAGCCGGGGCACGGCCAGTCCGGCCTCGGCGCCGATCGGCGCCGGGTCCTGCCGGCCGATCCGGTACAGGCCCTCGACCACCACCTCGCCGACGGCCGAGGCGTCGCCGTGGCGCAGCGGGATATGGCGCAGCACATTGCCGTCCGGATGCAGCGGTCCGGCGGCGAACGCCTGCTCCGGGTCGGTGACCGCCTCCTGGGTCTCGTAGTCGACGGCGATGGCGGCGGCGGCCAGCCGGGCGGTGTCGGGGTGGTCGGCGGCCACCGCGGCGATCGGCTCGCCGTGGTAGCGGACGGCGTCCGAGGCCAGCGGCGGCCGGTCGGCCACCCGGCGGCCCAGGGTGGCGCCGGCCACCGGCACATCCCGGTGGGTGACCACGGCCTGCACCCCGGGCATGGCCTCGGCGGGCGCGGTGTCGATGCCCTTGATCCGGGCGCGGGGGTGCGGGGAGCGCAGCACGGCGGCCCAGAGCAGGCCCTCGGCCCACAGGTCGGCGGTGTACGGGTAGACCCCGCAGGCCTTGGCCTCGGCGTCGGCGGGCGGGACCGAGGCCCCGATGCCGTGCGGCGGGCCGTCGGGGGCGGCGCCCTCCGCGGTGCCGGGGGCGGCGCCGGCCGGGGTCACGGTGACCGTGCCGCCGACGCTGCCGCCGCCCGCGGCCGGGCCCTCGGTCCTCGGCTCCGTCACGATGCGCCTCCCGTCCCCGTTCCGCCGGTGCCGCCGCTGTTTCCGGTGTCCGGCCGTCCGCCGCCGCCCTGGTGCGGAATGTGCGGTCCCGGCGGGCCGCCGCCGTCCCCGCCGCCGCCCGCCGCCGGCTCCCCGCCGTCGTCCTGGTGGGGGTGGTGATGGCGGGCGGCCCGCCCGGCGGCCACGGTGCGGACCGCCTCCAGCACGTCCCGGTAGCCGGCGCAGCGGCAGAGGTTGCCGCACAGCGCCTGGCGGGCCTCCAGTTCGGTCGGCGCGTGATTGCGCTCCAGCAGGTCGTGCACGGCCATGGCCATGCCGGGCAGGCAGAAGCCGCACTGCACGGCACCGGCGGCCAGCGCCCGCTGCACATCGGAGGGTGCGCCGTTGTCGGCCAGCCCCTCCACGGTGAGGATCTCGGTGCCGGCGGCGGTGGCGGCGGGCACCAGGCAGGCGGCCACCAGACGGCCGTCGAGCTGCACCGAACAGGCGCCGCACTCGCCCTGCGAGCAGCCGTCCTTGGCGCCGGCCAGGCCGAGGCGCTCGCGCAGCACGTAGAGCAGGGACTCGCCGACCCAGGCGTCGGTGACCGGGCGGTCGACGCCGTTGACGGTCAGCACATAGGAGACCACCGGGTGGTTGCTGTGGCCGGTGCCGGCCTCGTTGTCTGCGTTGTCTGCGCTGTCGGCGCTGCCGGCGCTGTCGGCGTCGGTCCCGTTGTCACCGGCCCGTTCTCCGGGGGCGGGCGGCCCGGGCAGGCCGGGGAGGTCCGCAAAATCGAGGCGCTCGGTGCCGGCCAGGGTCTCGTCGGACGGGCCGCCGAAGCGCCCGGGCAGCCGGGGACTCTCCGGCGGATCGCCGGCCTGACCGTGCTCCGGCACCCCGGCGTCGTCCGGGTAACGGCCGGCGCCGTCCTGGGCCGGATGCGACCACGGCTCGCCGATGACCGGCTCGGGCCGGCCGTCCCGCGGGCCCGCCTGGGCGAGGGCCGGCTCGCCGCCGTCGCGGGGGGCCGTTGCGCCCCGCACCTGGTGCGCCCCGGCCAGCGCCGCCGCGGCGCCCTGGCCCATGGCGGCGGCCCGCCCGGCGGCCGTCGCGCCGGTGCCCGGTGCCGGGGGCCGCGCCGGGCCGGGCACCGGGCCCGCGGCCGTGCCGAACGGCAGCGTCCACTGGCCGGTGCCGGCCGGGTCGGTGGTGGCCGCCGCGGTCATCGGCGGGCCGCCGGCCTCGTCGGCCCGGTCCGGGCCGGCGGGCAGGGTCGGCTCGGCGATCTCCGGCGGCCGGTAGCCCTGTCCCGGCGCGGCCAGCGGATCGGTGCCCGGATCGCCGTCCGGCACCGGCCCGCGCGGCATTTTTATGAAGGCGGTGGCCTCGGCGTCGTATCCGCCGCCCGCCCCCCAGCCGGTCTGCGGGGTGGGGACGCCCGGGTCCGGGTACTGCTCGCTGCTCACGACAGGGCCCTCCCAAGTCCACGGCGCGCGAGTGCTGCCACGGTACGCCTCAGATGCAGCATCGCGGGCGGGAGCTCGCCGCCCTGCCCGCGCTCCGGGTCGGGATCGGGGATGCAGGCCATGGCGACATACTCGCCGAAGGCGGTCAGCACGTCCGGCGCCAGCCCGCGTTTGCCGTCCCAGTCCACCAGCGAGGCCACCCAGCGCTCGGCGTCCAGCGGACGCAGCGGGATGGAGGCGATGGCCCCGACCGCGCAGCGCACCTCGCGGCGGGCCGGGTCCAGCACCACGGCCACCGAGGCGGTGGCCCGGCCGGGGCCGGTGCGGCCGGTGGCCTTGAGGAAGGTCTGCGGGGCGTGCAGCAGCGGCACCCGTACATGGGTCAGCAGTTCACCGGCGCGCAGCCGGTCGCGGCCGGCCAGCAGATGGCTCACCGGGATCTCCCGGTCGCCCTTTCTGGCGCCGCTGACCAGCAGCCCGGCCTCCAGGGCGGCCAGCACCGGCAGGGTGTCGCCGGCCGCCGCGGCGGTCACGATGTTGCCGCCCAGGGTGCCCGCGTTGCGCACCTGCGGCGGACCGGCGGCGCGGGCGGCGGCGGCCAGGCCGGGCATCAGCACCGCGAAGTCGGGGCGGCCCATGCGGGCGTGGGTGAGGCAGGCGCCCAGCAGGGCGTGGCCGTCCTGGTACTCCCAGCCGCGCAGTTCCTTCAGCCGGCCCAGGCCGATCAGGGCGGCGGGGCGCAGCCGGCCCGCGTTGACGCCGCACATCAGATCGGTGCCGCCCGCGACCGGGACGGCGGCGGGCTGCGCGGCCAGGGCGGCCACCGCCTCGTCCAGCGTGGCCGGGAGCGCGACGGGCTGCGCCGTGCCCGGTGCATGCGGTGCGTGCGTGCTCAATCCAGCGCCCCTTCAAGCGGTCGGCCCGGCTGTTGAGCCGTACGGTACGTGCTCCCGGTCGGAGAATGGCAACTCTGGCATATTTTCCCGGCCGCCAGGTGTCCGGGGTGGCCGCGTACCGAGACCGGTTCTCCGGCCCCCGGGCAGGTCATGCGGCGGGCGGCGGAGCGCGCCGGGGCAGAGCGCGGGACGGAGGCCGTGGCCGGGGCCGTAGAGGTATGTGAAGACCAGCACCGAGGCGACCGGCGGCAGCAGCTGGATCGCCGGCAGGAGCTCCCGCACCATCGGGTACCAGGAGAAGAAGCCGAAGCAGAGCACGGCGCCGGTTCGGAAAGCCATGGGCGGTCAGCCGGCGCCGGACGGCGGCGGCAAGCCGGCGGCGGCCTGCGGTGCGCCGGTCCCACGGGCGGGGGCGGTGCCGCCGCGGGGCAGTACGAGGGCGGACATGGTCTCTCCTGGAGATCCTGGGGCCGGGACGGCGGGGCCGGGACGCGGCGGCGGACCGGCGGCTCGGCCGGTCCGCCGGTGCGGTGTCACTGGCCGGCCAGAACCTGGTTCACCCGCCGCTCGGCGGTGTCCAGCAGTCCTTGCGGGTCGGCGTCCTCATTGGTCAGCACGCCGGACATCACGTTGTCCAGGACCTTGTAGATCTCCTGTGCCCTGGGCGGCTCTGCCTTGCCCGGCACCGGGTGGCCGGTGTACGCCCGGAAGTTCTCCACCGGCATGGTGGCGTGCTCGGCGCGGGCCGCGTCGTCGGCCTCCTTGCCGGCGCCGGTGAAGAACGCGGGCTGGGGCAGGCCCACGGGCAGGCCGTCCTGTCCCCGATCTCGCGGCCCCATTGCCGGGGCCTTGACAACTCACAGGCGGTTTTTTGCTGTGCGGCTGCCAGAGAATTACAGGGAGATGTTGTCATGTCTACGGCGCGAGCAGCATTCATTGCGGCTGCGGCGTCCCCCGGCGGCCCGCCGGGAACGCCCCTGGGCCGGGGCTTGCATCGGACAAAGGCCGCCACCTGGGCCAGTCGCCGCGCCATGGCCGCAAGCCTGACGCAAACGGACGCAAGAAAATTACGGAAACTGCGGGTCAAAACGGCCGGGCAGCAGTCCCCTGGCGAAGGGGATCATGCGGGCAACCGGGACATCACCCGGACCGGTGATCCGGTCCGGTCCGGCCCGCGCGCGGACACGCGGAGACCCAGACACGCACAGACACGGTCTGCGGTGCTCCGGCCGGGCGTGTCCCCGCGGGGGCGCGCCCGGCCCGCCCGCCCACGCGGCAGGCGGGTGGCCGGGGCGGCTACTTCTTGTCGCCGTCCTTGCCGCCGCCGCCGAAGCTCATGGACTCGTAGATCTCCTTGCACTGGGGGCAGACCGGGTATTTCTTCGGATCCCGGCTGGGCACCCAGACCTTGCCGCAGAGCGCCACGACGGGGGTGCCGTCCAGGGCGCTCGCCATGATCTTGTCCTTCTGGACATAGTGCGCGAAGCGCTCGTGGTCGCCATCGCCGTGCGTCGTCTGCGGGGTCGGCTCGACAAGCGTGCCGGTGCCCGCCCCGCGCTCGGGCTCAAGAGTGCTCATGGTGCCCAAGACTAATTCAGCGACGGGTCATCCGGGTACGTGGCCAGCAGGGCGAGGTTGCTGCGCTGCCGGCGCAGCACCGCCCGCCACAGCCGTTCCGGGTCGGGGGCGGAGACATCGCCGGGCTCGGAATCGACCACATACCAGGCGCCCTCGTCCAGCTCGCGTTCGAGCTGCCCGGCACCCCAGCCGGCGTATCCGGCGAACACCCGCAGCGAACCCACCTCGGCCGCCAGCACCTCGGGCGGCGCCTCCAGATCCACCAGTCCGATCGAGCCGTGCACCCGCCGCCAGCCGAGCGGGCTCTCGCCCGGGGCCACGGCCAGGGCCAGCGCCGCGTCCAGGGCCACCGGGCCGCCCTGGAACACCACCCCCGGCTCGCCCGCGAGATCCGCCCAGGGCTCCAGCACCTCGGCCACCCCGACCGGGGTGGGACGGTTGAGAATCACCCCGAGGGCGCCTTCGCCGTCGTGGTCCAGCATCAGCACCACGGAGCGCAGAAAGTTCGGATCGGCCAGCGCCGGGGTGGCCACCAGGAGCCGGCCGGCTAGTGACGACGCCTCGGTCATGGAGCCATGATTCCCCATTCCAGGCCGGGGCGGGAGCCACTCCCGGAGGAACCCCGGGGCCCCCGGGGCCGGTGCCCCAACGGGCCGGGGCATGCCATGGCCACGGGTGAACGCCATGGTGACACCGGGCTTGACGGCCCCGGCGGGAGGGCGGGGCGGGACATCGCCCGCGGTTCGTCCGGAACGGCCGGAAACGCCGCCGGACGGTCCGCCGGACGGTCCGCCGGGCGCGGACCGCCCGGCGGACGCGACGGGTGAACCCCCGGGCTCACTTGCCCTTGGCGGCCTCCTTGAGGCGGTTGCCCGCAGTGACCTTCACGCTGTAACCCGCCGGAATCTGGATGGGCTCACCGGTCTGCGGGTTGCGCGCGGTGCGGGCGGCGCGGTGGGTGCGCTCGAAGGTCAGAAAGCCGGGGATGGTGACCTTTTCGTCACCCTTGGCGACGACCTCTCCGGTCACCTCGGCCAGCGCTGAGAGCACGGCGTCGGCGTCCTTGCGGGTCACCTCGGCGCGCTCCGACAGAGCGGCCACCAGCTCGCTGCGGTTCATCGAAAACTCCTTGCGTGCTACCCCCCGCCGTGGCGGCGGGGGTGGGGGTACCCCCCTGGCGGAGCCCGGGGGAGGAACACGCCCTGGCCTGCCGGTACGGGCGCCGCACAGGGCACCGCGCACCCGCGAGGGCCGGCTGGCCCGGACGCCGGGCCGGACGCGTTCATCTTGCAGATTGCAGACGGTGCGATCCTGCCAGGGACCACTGACAGTCCCGGGGGCGGGGTCCGCGTGCCGGCGACCGTGCGCCGACCTCGCGCCCGGAACGCATCCTGCCCCCGAGGTGCGGCCTGGGCCAGTCCGACACCTGCGGAAACCCTAAAGGGGACCGGTCCGGCGGTTCTCCCCGACGCGCCGCAGGACCGCGACCGGCTGTCTGCCGGTCAGACGGTGCCGCCGGCGGTGGTCCCGGCCGCGGGGGCCGTGGCGGCGGCACGGACGGCACCGGCCACCGCGCCCGCCACCCGCTCGTTGAACACGCTGGGCACGACGTAGTTCGCGTTCAGCTCCTCCTCGGTCACCACATCCGCCAGGGCACGGGCCGCCGCCAGCATCATCGAGGTGTCCACCGTCCGCGACTGGGCGTCCAGCAGGCCCCGGAAGACCCCGGGGAAGACCAGCACGTTGTTGATCTGGTTGGGGAAGTCCGAGCGGCCGGTGGCCACCACGGCCGCGGTCCGCCGCGCCACCGCGGGGTCCACCTCGGGGTCGGGATTGGCAAGCGCGAACACGATCGCCCCGTCCGCCATGGCCGCCACGTCCGCGCCGCTGAGCACATTGGGCGCGGAGACGCCGACGAACACGTCCGCGCCGGCCACCGCCTCGCTCAGCGTGCCGGTCATGCCCTCGGGGTTGGTGTTGTCGGCGATCCAGCGCAGCGGGGCGTCCCCGTCCGCCTGGGCCAGATCCGCCCGGCCGGCGTGCACCACGCCCAGGATGTCGGCGACCACCGCGTGCTTGACCCCGGCGGCCAGCAGCAGCCTGAGGATGGCGGTGCCGGCCGCGCCCGCGCCGGACATCACCACCCGCACGTCCTCCAGCCGTTTGCCGACCACCCGCAGCGCGTTGTGCAGCGCGGCCAGCACCACGATGGCGGTGCCGTGCTGGTCGTCGTGGAAGACCGGGATGTCCAGGGCCTCGCGCAGCCGGGCCTCGATCTCGAAGCAGCGCGGCGCCGAGATGTCCTCCAGATTGATGCCGGCGAAGCCCGGGGCGATGGCCTTGACCACCTCCACGATGGTGTCGGTGTCCTGGGTGTCCAGGCACAGCGGCCAGGCGTCGATCCCGGCGAAGCGCTTGAACAGGGCGGCCTTGCCCTCCATCACCGGCAGCGCGGCGGCCGGGCCGATGTTGCCCAGGCCCAGCACGGCCGAGCCGTCGGTGACCACGGCCACGCTGTTGCGCTTGACGGTGAGCCGGCGGGCGTCGTCCGGATTGGCGGCGATCTGGGTGCAGACCCGGGCCACGCCCGGGGTGTAGACCATGGAGAGGTCGTCGCGATTGCGAATGGGGTGCTTGGAGGTCATCTCGATCTTGCCGCCGAGGTGCATCAGGAAGGTCCGGTCGGAGACCTTCTGCACATCCATCTCGTCTATGCCGCGCAGCTTCTGCACGATCTCCTCGGCGTGCGCGGTGGAGCTGGCGGCGATGGTGACGTCGATGCGCAGCCGCTCATGACCGGAGGCGGTGACGTCCAGGCCGGTGACATGGCCGCCGGAGGATTCCACCACGGTGGTGATCTGGCTGACCGCCGGGCCGCCGGCCGGCACCTCCAGCCTGATCGTCATGGAGTACGAAACGCTGGGCGCCGTTGCCATAGCAGTCCTTCACTTTCGCTGTGCTCCGCCGGCCGGTGCAGGCGGCCGGTTCCCCGTGGTCCGGTGTCCCAGCCTACGCAAGGGGCGGCGCGCCACCGGCGCAGCCGCAGGCCACTCCGGAGACGATGCCGCAGCCTCGGCACCACCAGGTGCGGCCGTCCGCGTCCACGTCCGCGGAGCCGCAGCCCGGGCATGCGGGGCCGGCGATCTGCGCGGCCACCGGGCGGCCGCCTGCGATCAGCATGCGCTCGTAGGCGGTGCGCTCCTCGGCGAAGCAGTCCAGGCACAGCGGCTCGGTGCGGCCGGGCAGCCGCACCGTCCGCTGCCGGCACCGCGGACAGGGGCGCACGCCGACGAGGCCGGGATCCACCGGCCGCAGGCAGTCGTGATCCGCGCTCATTGGCCACCCTTCCGAGCCGGCGCTCTCCGGTGCCGGCGGCCCGGCCGCGGGCGCCCCGCCGTCATGCGCTCAGTCTGCCCGCCGGGCCCGCGGCGCGCCACGCCCCTTCAACAACCTCATCCGGCACATCCGGAGCGCCCGCCCGGACGGTATAGGGTGACCGGCCGGCAGAAGCACGGCACGACGGCACCGGGACGGACCGGCGGGCGGGCCCCCGGGAGGTGGCGGTCATGGGCAGGGACGCGGACCGCTATGCGCGGGCGGGCGCGGCGGCCTCGGCACGCGAGTATCTCGCCGGCGGCGGCCGGGGGCGGCGCGGCACGGACCGCGGCGGGCATCCGTGCGTGCCCTGCGCGGGCACCGGGACGGTCCGCTCCATCGAGCCGCTGAGCGGGGCGGTACGGCACGGGGTGTGCGCCTGCTGCGCGGGCGACCGCGACCACGCCGACGCGCCCTGTCCGGCGGCCCGGCCGGCGCACAGGCCCTCGAACGGGTGACGGCCCGCACACCCGAGGGTGTGCGGGCCGTCAACACAAGCCAAGGCACCGGCCCGCCAGCTCGCCTCGCGGCAAGTGGTCGCTCGAAGCGACGAAGGTTGGGCCCGGGGGCATGGAACGAACCGGTGCCACCGAAAGGCTAACAAACCGGGGGGCGATCCGGCGATGCCGTCACGCGCGCCGGGTCCTTCCCCGCGGTCCGCGGCCCTTCGAGCGGTACAACAGCCGCGGTCCGGGACATATTCCGCCTTCCGGACCGGGCCCGGGCCGCCGGGCCGGGTCAGGGCCGGGTCAGGGCCGGGTCAGGGCCGCAGCAGCGCCGGGACCGCGCCGGACGGATCCGGCTCGTCGTCGGGCAGGGACAGCACCATGAGGCGCTGGGTGGCCCGGGTCAGCGCCACATACAGGGTGCGCAGTCCGGCCGGGGACTCCCGGGCGATCTCCGCCGGGGAGACCACCAGCGTGGCGTCGTACTCCAGCCCCTTGGCCTCCAGGCTGCCGAGCGCCACCACCCGGTCGCCGAGGCCGGCCACCCATCCGCGGGCCTGCTCGCGGCGGTGCATGGCGGCCACCACGCCGACCGTGCCCTCCACCTCCTCCAGCAGGGCCCGGACCGCCGCCCGGGCCTCCTCGGCCGGGCCGCCGGCCCGGCCCGCCGCCGCCCGCGCGGCGGCGGCGAAGGCGGGCCGGGTGCCGGTGGCCCGCACCGCCCGGGGCGGCCGGGCGCCGGGCATGGCCCTGGCCAGCACCCGGGAGGCGACCTCGGCGATCTCCGCCGGATTGCGGTAGTTCACGGTCAGCTCGAAGGAGCGGCGCGGGCGGCTGCCCAGCGCCGCGGCCCGCTCGGCGGCGGCCTCCTCCGGTTCGGTCCAGGAGGACTGCGCCGGATCGCCGACCACGGTCCAGGTGGCCTGACGGCCGCGCCGGCCCAGCATCCGCCACTGCATCGGGGTGAGGTCCTGGGCCTCGTCCACGATGATGTGCGCATAGCCGGCGCGCTCCCGGCCGGCGGCGCGGCCGGCCTCGCCGTTGCGTTCCCGGCGGGCCGCGGCCATCCGCTCGGCGTAGGTGGTGACCTCCTCCAGGCCGGTGAGCTGGTCCAGCGGGTCGGCCTCCCGGGGCCGGGCGGGCCGGGCGGGGGTGCCGAGCAGGGTGCGCAGCTCGTCCAGCAGCGCCACATCGTGCGCGGACAGGCCGCCGCCGTCCGGCCGGACGCGGCGCAGCGAGCGGGCCAGCAGCCGGACCTCGCCGGGCCGCAGCACCCGGCGCGACCAGCGGGACAGCCGGTCGGGGTCGGACATGGCTGTGAGCACGCCCAGCGGGGTCAGCTCCGGCCACCAGGCGTGCAGGAAGTCCAGGAAGGCGGGCTCGGTGCCGACGTCCTCGCCGAACGCCTCCCGGGCCTCGGCGGCCAGCTCCGGGTCCGGGAAGCGGCGGGGGCCGCCGGACTTCCGCCACAGCGCGTCCAGCAGCAGGCGGCGGGCGCGCGGGCGGAGCAGATTGACCGGTGCGGTGCCGCCGAGCACCGCGTCGCGGATACCTTTCAGCTCCTCCGCGTCCAGTTCGACGCGGGCGCCGAAGGCCACCACCCGCAGCCGGCCGGGGTGCTCGCCGAGCTGCACGGCGCCGCGGGCCGCCCGGTGCAGCACCCTGGCCATCCGGGCCGAGCCCTTGATCCGGGCCACCGGCTGGGGGTCGTAGGAGTCGGCCGTCACGCCCTCCACCAGCGAGCCCAGGGCGCGGATCACCACCTGGCCCTCCTCGCCGAGCGAGGGCAGCACGCCCTCGGTGTAGGAGACCAGCAGCGGGGTGGGGCTGACCACCAGGATGCCGCCGGCATAGCGGCGGCGGTCCTGGTAGAGGAGGTAGGCGGCGCGGTGCAGGGCGACCGCTGTCTTGCCGGTGCCGGGGCCGCCGGTGACCTCGGTGACGGAGACGGCGGGGGCCCGGATCACCCGGTCCTGCTCGGCCTGGATGGAGGCCACGATGTCGTGCATGGCGTGGCCGCGGGCGCGGCCGAGCGAGGCCATCAGGGCGCCGTCGCCGACCACCGGGAGTTCGTCGCCGTCGAGCAGGGCCCGCAGCTCGGGCCGGAGCAGATCGTCCTCGACGCTCAGCACCCGGCGGCCCCGGGAGCGGATGACGCGGCGCCGCACCACCCGGCCGGGCTCGACGGGGGTGGCCCGGTAGAAGGGCGCGGCGGCCGGGGCGCGCCAGTCGATGACCAGGGGGACGTAGTCGGCGTCCAGCACGCCGAGGCGGCCGATGTGCAGGGTCTCGGCGATCCGGGCGGTGCGTTCGCCGTTCTCCTCGCGGACGGCGTCGTCCGCGGGCTCGACGGAGGTGTGGGCGCCGTCCGGGCCGCGCTCCCCGTCCTTGCCGGCGAGCAGGTCGATCCGGCCGAACAGGAAGTCCTCGAACTCGCGGTTGAGGCGGTGCAGATGCCGGCCGGCCTGGTAGACCTGGGCGTCCCGTTCGGCGAGCGCGCCGGGTGTGCCGACCCGGAAGCGCTGGGCGGCGTCGTCCACCAGGAACTCGGCCTCGTGGATTTTCTCCTCCAGCCGCCGGTACACGCGGTCCAAGTGCCGCTGCTCCTCGCGGATCTCGCGCTCCCGGACGTCCAAGGCTCGGCCCCCTTCTGCTGCTCGACAGGGCAGCCGTCCACCGTACACCCACAGCGACGAACCCGCGCCTCACCTGCGACGCAGCGATCGCCCTTTTCCGGTGAGGGTGACCAACCGTAATCGTGGCCGGACATTCCGCGTGCGAAACCGGCCCGCCGCCCCGCCGCCCCGCCGTCCGGGGGCCTGGGCCTGGGCCTGGGCCTGGATCAGCCGGCGTACTTCTGGCCGTCCATGGCGGGGTCGAGGGCGAGCCGGTAGCCGCGCTTGACCACGGTCTGGATCAGCTTGGGGTGGCCCAGGGCGGAGCGCAGCCGGGCCATGGCGGTCTCCACCGCGTGTTCGTCCCGCCCGGCGCCCGGCAGGGTGCGCAGCAGCTCGCCGCGCGAGACCACCCAGCCCGGCCGGCGGGCCAGGGCGCGCAGCAGCGCCATGCCGGCCGGCGGCACCAGCCGCAGCTCGTCGTCCACCACCACCCCGTGGCCGCGGATCTCCAGGGTGCGGCCGGCCACCGGCAGCGGCCGGGTGCGGGCGGGCAGCTCGTTGCACAGAAGCTGCACCAGCGGTCCCAGCCGGTAGCGTTCCGGATGCCGGGCCGGCACGTCCCGGGCCTGGAGCGGCAGCGCGGTCACCGGTCCCACACAGGCCGGCAGCACCTCGGCGCGGAGCGCCGCCAGCAGGTCCTCCTCCTCGCCGCGCTCGGCGGCCCGGGCCAGCAGCGAGGCCGCGGCGGGTGCGCTGGTGAAGGTGAGCGCGTCCACGCCGCGGCACAGCACGGCGTCGATGAGCCGGTCCAGCGGTGTCACATCCTCCGGCGGCATCCAGCGGTAGACCGGGATCTCCACCACCTGCGCGCCGCCGGCCCGCAGGGTGTCGATGAAGCCCGGCAGCGGCTCGCCGTGCAGCTGGAGGGCGATCCGGCGGCCGTCCACCCCGGAGTCCAGCAGGTGCTGGAGCACCTCGGCCATGGATTCGGACTGCGGCGACCACTCCTCGGTCAGCCCGGCGGCCCGGATGGCGCCGCGCACCTTGGGGCCGCGCGCCAGCACCTGGGCCTTGCCCAGGGTCTCCAGCAGTGCCTCGCCGAGTCCCCAGCCGTCGGCCGCGGCCACCCAGCCGCGGAAGCCGATGGCGGTGGTGGCCACCACCACGTCCGGGGCGCGTTCGATCAGCTGGCGGGTGGCGGCGAGCAGCTGGTCGTCGTCCGACAGCGGCACGATCCGCAGGGCCGGTGCGTGCAGGACGGCGGCGCCCCTCCGTTTCAGCAGGGCTCCCAGCTCGTCGGCGCGTCTGGCCGCGGTGACGCCGACGGTGAAGCCGTCGAGCGGCCGGATGGTGCCGGAGTGTCCCCGGGGCTCCGCGGCCGGAGCCCGTTCCCTGGGGGTGTGGCTGTGGGGGTGATGCTGCTGCATGGTCGTATCCGCTCTGCCCGTTCGGTACGAAGAACCGAGCCTGTCAACTCGGGGTGACGGGCTCGGTTCCTCGTGATTTCCCGCGTGTTACAGCAGGCTGTGGCGTGTCACACACCCGCGAACACGGGCTGCTGTTCGCTGGTCGCGGTCGCACCCTCGCCGCCCGCCGCCGGAGCCGCGGGCCGCCTGCGGATGTATACGGCCCAGGTCACGGCCAGGCAGAGCACATAGAAGGCGCAGAAGGCGATGAAGGCCGCGGTCCCGTTGCCGGAGGACAGGAAGGACTGGCGCAGGGCGAGGTTGATGCCCAGGCCGCCGAAGGCGCCGACCGAACCGATGATCACCATGGAGGCACCGCCCAGCCGCCGGGCGTAGAGCTGGGCCGCCTGCCCGGTCATGCCCTGGGCCCGGGCCTTGGCCAGGTAGATGCCCGGGACCATCTTGAAGGTGGAGCCGTTGCCGATGCCGGTCAGCAGGAAGAGCACGATGAAGCTGGCCACGAAGAGCGGCAGCGACTCCATGACCGAGGCCGCGGCCACCCCGCCGGAGAAGACGATCATCAGCGCGAAGTTGAGCAGGGTGACCCGGCCGCCGCCGTACTTGTCGGCCAGACTGCCGCCCACCGGACGGATCAGCGAGCTGAGCAGCGGGCCGATGAAGGTGATCGAGGCGGCCTCCAGCGGGGTGCGGTCGAACTGGTTGGTGAGCACCAGGCCGAAGGCGAAGCTGTAGCCGATGAAGGAGCCGAAGGTCCCGATGTAGAGGAAGGACATGATCCAGGTGTGGCCCTGCCGCACCGCCTCCTTGGAGGCGCCGGTGTCGTTGCGTGCCGTCGCGAGGTTGTCCATGCGGCGGATGGCGAAGAAGGACGCGGTCAGGATCAGCGGCAGGTAGATGGCGATCAGCACCCGCGGGGACCCGGTGCCCACCAGGAAGATCACCAGCAGGGCCATCCACTGGACCACCGGCACGCCGATGTTGCCGCCGCCGGCGTTCATGCCCAGCGCCCAGCCCTTGAGCCGGTTGGGGTAGTAGCTGTTGATGTTGGCCATCGAGGAGGCGAAGTTGGCCCCGCCGACGCCGGTGAAGACTGCGACGATCATGAAGGTGGTGTACGAGGTCCCCGGTTCCATGACCACCAGCAGGGCGGTGGCGGGGATCAGCAGCACGGCGGTGCTGAAGATCGTCCAGTTCCGGCCGCCGAAGCGGGCCACCGCGAATCCGTAGGGGACCCGCAGCGCGGCACCGACCGCGGAGGCGACCGCCACCAGGAAGAACTTCCCGGCCGGGTCGATGCCGTACTCCGGCCCCATGAAGAGGCCGAGGACGGCGAACATGCTCCAGACCGAGAATCCGATGTGTTCGGCGTAGATGGAGAAGCCCAGGTTCCGCTTGGCGATCTTCTTGCCGGTGCGCTCCCAGAACTCCTCGTTCTCCGGGTCCCACTCCTCGATCCAGCGCCCGCTGCGGCGGGCGGGTGTGGTCGTCGGGGCTGACATGCGGGCCTCCACGTGGGTAGAGCAGCTCTTGCGGCTTGTTGCTGCCCGAAGGTAAGGACCGAGCATTTCGCCGCTGTGGCTGGAGGTGACACGGGCGAAACCTTGCTCTCACCCGGTGGCCGCCGTGGAGGTGAGCTGTCTTGAGCTGCGCGGATGCCCCGTGTGAGGCCGCAGCACGGCCGCCGGGAGGGCGCCCGGGGAGGAGACGGGGGCACCGCGGCCGCCGCCCCGCCCGCCCGACGAGCGGGCGCACGGGGCGGACGGGGCGGACGGGTGGGGCGGGGCGGACGGGTGGGGCGGGGCCGCGGTCAGCTCAGATAGGCCAGCAGATCGGGAATGGGCCGGGGACCGACACTGGTGCTCCGGTACGGCATGCCGGAACCGTTGGCCGCCCCCGCCCACACCTGGTTCCAGGTGGGCGCGGGCAGGATCAGCCCCACCTCGCCGGGGGCCGGGACCGCGGCGGCCGTGGTGTAGCGGGGGGTGGGCACAAGCCCCTGGTCCTCGCAGAGCAGCGGGATCAGCACATGGTCGCTGACCGCCGCCTCCAGCTCCGCCCACTCCGGCGGAAAGGTGCGCAGCCGGCTGGCCAGCACGGTGAAGGAGATGCCGGAGACCTCCCAGACCTGGCCGTCTCCGGCGAGCAGAAAGGTGCCGCGGGCGGGGCCCGGCAGCAGGGCGGCCGGGGAACCGGCGCCCGCCGCGGGACGCCGCCGCACCTGGGCGAAACGGCCGGCGGTGCGCACCGCGCGGGGCAGGTCCAGGCCGGGCAGCACCCGGTGGGTGGCGGACAGGGTCAGCGGGTGCCGGGCGTGGTCCACCACCAGCGCGGGCAGCCGCCGCCAGTCGGTGCGGCCGGCCGACGCGCCGGCCGGCCCGGCCCGGCCGGCGCAGCCGCCGCGGTCGTTGCGGTCGTCGCGGGCGGCCGGCTCGGCCCGGGCGGCCAGCCGCCGGGCGGCCTCCAGCCGGTGGTGCCCGTCCATCAGCAGCACCGGGCCCAGCGCCGGCGGCCGGGCGGCCCCTTCGCCGCGGCACCCCCACAGCAGCAGCTCGCCGCCGTCCGGGGTCTCCAGCACCGCTCCGGGCTCGGTGCCGGCCGCCTCGTCCAGCCAGCTGCGGTAGCCGCCGACGTCCGGCGCGGCCAGCAGCAGCGGCTCGGTCGCCGGGCCGTCCCGCTCGCACAGCAGCCGCACCTGACGGCGCACCTCGGCCTCGTCGGTGCGGGAGTGCCGCAGCACATGGCCGGTCTCGATGCCCCGGACGTCCAGGGCGCCGATGACGCCGCGCTGCCGGACGCTGCCGAAGGCGTCGCGGCGTTCCATGACATGGGACGGAATCAGCAGATCGGTGCGGGGTTTGGGGGTGCTCGGCAGGGCCGGTGGGGACAGCACGTCAGACGGCACTGAGCTCCTCTTCCTTGGAGGATGCCAGGGCGGTGTCGCGCAGACGGTCCTGGATCTCCCGCAGCACCCGGCTGAGGTCCTGCGGGCTGTCCGCCGTCGCGGTGATCGCGCCATGCCCGGCGACCCGGCTGGAGGCCGCCGGTGCATGGCTGTCGGGGGGTGGCGGGCACACCGGCGGCTCCACCGATATGACGCCCGGTACGGCACGCACCGCGGCCAGCCGGCCGGGGTCCGGCGTCCGGCCCGCCACGGGCGGCAGATAGCGCACCGCGGCGTACCGGCGGTGATGGCTCTGGTACGCGGGCCGGGGCAGGTCCAGCACGGTGGTGTAGGCCAGCGCGTACGGGTCCGTGCCGGTGGCCAGGGCGAGCAGCTCGCCCATCCGGTCGGAGGCCGGGTGGGCGTGCGACTCCACCAGGGCGGGGCCCCGCCCGGTGATGATGATCTCGGTGCTGGACGGGCCGTGGCGGTGGCCGGCCGCGTCCAGGGTGATCTCCACCAGGGCGGCGATCTCCTCGTGCAGCCGGCCGCCGAGCCGGGCCGGGAGGTCGTGGCCGGTGACCACGCAGTCCGGGGCACCCGTGGTGTGGGTGCGGCTGACCGCCAGCAGGGTGTGCCGGCCGGCCCGGGAGTGCGCCTCCACGGTGAACTCCGGGCCGGCCAGATACTCCTCGACGATGAGTGCCGCGTCGGGTGCCGACTGCCGGGCCAGTGCGTGGGCCTCCGCTGCACCGTGCAGCATGTGGACGTCCTGGCCCGCCGAGCCGGTGCGGGGCTTTACCACACAGGGGAAGCCGACTCGTTCGGCAGCCGGCACCAGACCCGCGGCCCGGTCACATCGCTCGAACCGCACGGGGGTTGCGGCGAGCCGGTTGACGCGGTCCCGCAGTGCCGCCTTGTCCGTCAGGTAGGCGACAGCGGCGTGCGGATTGCCGGGGAGACCCAGGGCCTCGTTGGCCCGGGCCGCCACCAGCGCGCCGGCCTCGTCGAAGCCGAAGACCGAGGCGCGCCGGCCGGGGGCCGGTATCCGCTGGGGGGTGTCGGAGAAGTGCCCGATCGCGGCCAGCAACCGGGGGTGGTTGCACCAGTCCACGGCGATCGCGTCGTCAGCCGCCAGCACCGCCTCTCGCACGGGGGGAGCGGAGAGGTCGGGCGCCAGGACCAGGCTGCGGGCCCCGGCGTCCCGGGCCGCCCGCACCATGGCGGGCGTCGGGCTGAGCAGGATGGCGGTCGGCGTACGGGGAGCCAACGGACCGCCTCCTTGTACTGACTTCATCATCTGACGGGGGAAACAGACAGTGAGCGAATCGTCGCGGACTGGTGCGGTTCGTGGGGTGGGAGCGGCTCCCGGCGGCGGATGTGGGGGGTAGGGGGTGCCGACGGGTCACCGGGGTGTGGGAATCAGTCCCAGAGGTTGCTCTGGGAGCTGACGGTGGGCGAACCCGCCGCCGTCCCTTGCTGCTGCGAAGAGGGTGGTCCGGCGAACTCGTTCTGCCCGGCCGGCTGGGCCGGGCCCGCGAGGGCCACCACCACGGCCAGCGCAGCCGCGGCACTCAGGGCTATCTTCTTCACTGGTCCCTCTCCCGAAATCCACGATTCCAGCGGGGGATGTGCTGGTGACTCGATGTTCACCAGTCCGGCCCCGGAAGTCGAGACACTTGCTGTGGCGTCCTGATGCCTGGCAGGTTGACGCCACACGGCCGACGCGCCGCAGGGAAGCCAGCGAGGAAGAGAAACGTGCAGGAACCGGACGAAATCGATGCGATGGCCACGCGAGTCTACCGGGAACGCGTGATCCATCCCACGGACTCGTCCGCACAACTTGCCACACGTCTGGACGCCGGCCTGGACACGGTGAACGAGGCCGAGCGCAAGCTGTCCGCGCTGGGCCTGCTGCGCCGCTCCCCCGGCGGCGGCTGGGTGGCGATCAGCCCGGAGAGCGCCGCCGACGAACTGCTGGGCCCGGCCGAGCAGGACATCCTGCAGCGGCGCATCGCGCTGGCCGCCACCCGGGCCCGGCTGCACGCGCTGACCGGTGACTATCTGGAGGCGCGCTCCATGCGGTCGGCGCGCAGCAATATCGAGATCGTCGAGGGCATCGACCACATACGGGCGGTGATAGACGATCTGGCCCGCACCTGCTCGCGCTCGCTGGACACCATGCATCCCGGCAGCGGCCACAGCGAACAGGCGATCCGCGCCGCGCTGCCGCTCGATCTGGAGATCCTGGCCCGCGGGGTGGTGATGCGCACCCTCTTCGAGCACCAGGCCCGCAGCAACCGGGCCACCGTCCATCTCGCGGAGAAGATCACGGCGGCCGGCGCGGAGGTGCGCAGCACCGGTCTGCTGCCCTCCCGGATCCTCGTCTACGACCGCAACTGCGCCATGCTGCCGCTCGACCCGGAGCGTCCGCGCAGCGGGGTGGCGCTGGTGCGGGACCCGGCGGTGCTGGGTTTTCTCATGCGGCTGTTCGAGCACTACTGGGAGCGGGCGCTGCCCTTCACCGAGGAGCAGCGGGAGGCCGACCCGGCGCCCACCGGGGTGGAGCGCGAGGTGCTGGTGCTGATGGCGGCCGGCAAGAAGAACGAGGCCATCGCCCACCATCTGGGCATGTCGGTGCGGTCGGTGAGCCGGATCGTGTCCGGCCTGATGGAGCGGCTGGAGGCCAGGAGCCGCTTCCAGGCGGGGGTGCGGACGGTGCAGAACGGCTGGCTGTCGTGACCTCCCGGGCCGCCGGGCCGCCGGGCCCGCGGTGGCCGGCGGCTCCCGGAGGACGGCGCCGCACCCCGTTCCCGGGGTTCCCGGGATTCCGGCCGGTGCCCGCCGGGCCGGCCGGCCCGGCGGCGGCTAAGCTCGGTGCGCCATAACAGGTCTGGGCCACAGCGGCCCGGGCCGCCCGGGGCGGGGGCCGCCCGCCACGGTTACCGCGCTGTCGTCAGGGGGTCGGAGGGGGATTCATGAATCACCCAAGCGGTCTGCCGGCCGCCACGGTCGCGGTCTACCGGCTGCGCGTCGCCCACCCCACGGACTCGGCGGAACAGCTCGCCGAGCGGCTGGAGCTGACGCCCGGGGAAGTGGCCGAGGCCGAGGCGGAGCTGGGCGGGCTGGGGCTGCTGCGCCGCTCCCCGGCCGGCGGCTGGGTGGCGGTCAGCCCGGAGAACGCCGCCGAGGAGCTGCTGACCGCCGCGGAACAGGACATCCTGCGCCGGCAGATCGCCATGGCCGCCACCCGCGCCCGGCTGCACGCCCTCTCCGGGCACTATCTGGAGGCCCGCTCGATGCGCTCGGCCAAGGGCGACATCGAGACGGTGCGCGGGGTGGAGAACATCCGGGCGCTGATCGACGACCTGGGCCGCACCTGCACCGTCACGGTGGAGTCGATGCAGGCCACCGGCGGGTTCACCGAGGCGGCGATCCGGGCGGCGCTGCCGCTGGACCTGGACCGGCTGGCCGGCGGGGTGAGCATGCGGATGCTGGTGCAGGACGCGGTGCGCCGGCACTGGCCGTCGACCCAGTATGTGACCAAGATCTGCGAGGCCGGGGCGCGGGTGCGCAGCGTGGGTGTGCTGCCGTCCAAGATGCTGATCTTCGACGGCTCCTGTGCGCTGCTGCCGCTGGACCCGGTGCGGCCCGAGGTGGGCGCGGTGGCGGTCCGCGAACCGGCCGTGCTCGGCTTTCTGCGGGGTCTGTTCGACCACATCTGGAACCAGGCCAAGGACTTCCACACCGCCGAGGAGGACTCGGGGCCCGCGCCGACGGGCGTGGAGCGCGAGGTGCTGCTGCTGATCGCGGCGGGGCTGTCCAACCAGGACATCGCCGGCCAGCTGGGCATGTCCCCGCGCACGGTCAACCGGGTGGTGGCCGATCTGATGGAACGCCTCGGCGCGGAGAGCCGCTTCCAGGCGGGCGTCAAGGCGGCCCAGCACGGCTGGCTGTCCTGAGTCCGCGGCCGGGGGCGCGGGGCCTGGGCCGGGGGCCGGGCCCGGGGGCCGGGGGCCGGAGCCGGTCAGAGGCTGAGGAGATTGCGGTCGGCGGCGGGGAGCCAGGCGCCGGGCGGCCGGGCCAGCCAGCCGTGCCGGGCGGCCAGCTCCGCCGCCGCGGCCCGCAGCGCGTCCAGACCCGGGTGGCGCAGGCCGCGCCGCCAGACCATGGAGACCGGGGAGAGCACCACGGGCGCGGCCAGCGGCCGGACCACCATCCCGGGCAGGCCGGTGAACAGCTCGCTGGCCAGCACGGACCAGCCCTGTTTGCGGACCACCCGGACGAATTCGGCGTCGCCCTGGATCATCGGAAAGGGCGCGGCCAGCCGGATGGAGCGGCCGGCGAACAGGGTGCGGGCGAAGTCCGTCCACTCCGCGGTCTCCGGATTGCCCGCGCCTGCGTAGAGGGTCTCCCCGGCCAGCCGGGCCAGCGGCAGCTCGCCCGGCCCGGCCAGCGGATGGTCCTCCGGCAGCAGCACCGCCACCCGTTCGAAACGCACCGGCAGATGTTCCAGGCCGGCCCGCAGGGTGGGGCTCAGCCCGGCGAAGCGGCCGAAGGAGACATCCACCCGGCCGGCCGTGATCTCGGTGGCCGCGCCGGTGAGGCCGCTGTGGTAGCGGGCGATGAACTCCAGTTCCGGCGCCGCCTCCCGCACCGCGTCCAGCACCCGCCGGCCGGTGATCCCGGGCGAGCCGACGTCCACCACCAGCGGCCGGTGGCCGGCCGGCCCGAGTGCCGCGGCCAGTTCCTCGTGCGCGGCCAGCACCTTGTGCACCTGGGGCAGCAGCCGCTCGCCCTCGGCGGTGAGCGTCACCTGCCGGGTGGTGCGGCTGAACAGCGGCAGCCCCCACTCCCGCTCCAGCCTCCGGATGTCCCGGCTCAGCGCCTGCTGGGCCACGAACAGCCGGGCGGCGGCACGGGTGAAATGGAGATCCTCGGCCACCGCGGCAAAGGCACGCAGCAGTCGCGGATCGGTGTCACGGGGCAGCACCGGAACAGCCTACCCGGGATTGACAACGCATGCGCGTGAATACTCTCTGATCTGGTGTTGGACGGGCCCCGGGGGCGCCGCGGAGGCTGTGTGCATGCCTGTCTCACCCCACCGCCCCGCCTCCCGGGGCACGCTGCCCGGCGGGCGGTTCACCGGCCCCTACCGGCGGCTGTTCGCGGTGCCCGGGGCGACGGCCTTCACCGTGACCGGGCTGGTCGCCCGGCTGCCGTTCGGCATGTTCTCGGTCTCCGCCCTGCTGATGGTCACCGCCTCCTACGACTCCTATGCGCTGGCCGGGGCGGTCACCGCCGCCCAGATGGTGACCAGCGCCGTCGTGGTGCCGCTGACCGCCCGGCTGGCCGACCGCCACGGGCAGGCGCGGATCGTGGTGCCCGCGGCCACCCTGGCCGCCGCCGGGCATGTGTCGCTGGTGGTCTGCGTGCTGACCGGCGCCCCGGTCTGGACGCTGTTCGCGGTCTGCCTGCTCACCTGCTGCTCCCCCAACACCGGGGGCATGGTGCGGGCCCGCTGGGCGCATCTGTTCCGCGACGACCCGGCCGCCCGGCACTCCGCCAACTCCTTCGAACAGGCGCTGGACGAACTGTGCTTCGTCTCCGGCCCGGTGCTGGCCGCGGTCCTGTGCACCTCGCTCTTCCCGGCGGCCGGCACGCTGACCGGCGCGGGGCTGCTGTTCTTCGGCACGCTGGCCTTTGCCGCGCAGCGCCGCACCGAGCCGCCGGTGGAACGGCGGCAGGCCACCGGCGGCCCCTCCCCGCTGCGCGTCCCGGGGATGGTGCCGCTGCTGGCCACCTTCGTCTGCACCGGCGCGATCTTCGGCTCGCTGGAAGTGGTCACCGTCGCCTTCGCCGAGGAGCAGGGGCTCAAGGGATGGGCCGGGCCCGTGCTGGCCATGCAGGCGCTGGGCTCGGCACTGGCCGGGCTGCTGTTCGGACTGCTGCGGCTGGGCGGCTCGGTGCACGGCAGGTTTGTGTCCTGCGTGGGCCTGATGGCGGTGCTGATGGCCATGCCGCTGCTCGCCGCCCAGGCCGGAAGCCTGCTGCTGCTCGCCCCGGTGCTGCTGCTGGCGGGCATGGCCACCGCGCCCACCATGGTCACCGGCATGACGCTGGCCCAGAGCCTCTCCCCGGCCGGCCGGCTGAACGAATCCATGACGCTGGCCGTGACCGCGCTGCTGACCGGTCTGGCCGCGGGTGCCGCCGGGGGCGGCTGGGCCGTGGACCACATGCCGGGGGATGTCTCCGCCAGTTATGTCTTTCCCGCCGGTGCGGCCCTGCTGGCCGCGCTGGTCGCCGCCGGCGCCCTGCTGCGCGCCCGGGATCGCGGCGGCGCGGACGGCGGCGGCCCGCCGGCCGGGGAACACCGGCTCCCGGGCCGTGGGCAGCGGCAGGCGGCGGGCACCCGCTGATCCGCCCCCGGCGGGGACGGAACCGCGCCCGGCGCCCTACCGCAGCCTGCCGCCCATCGGCCCGGGCCGGCCCCCGTCCCGGGCTGTCCTCCCACCAGCCATGACCGCCCGGGACGGGCAGCACCGCCGGCCGGCGCCCGGCCGGGCCGCCGGGGCCCGGTCAGGAGATCGCGCCCAGCAGGTCGGCGGCGACCGGACCGGCGTGCGAGCCGCCGGAGCCGCCGTCCTCCAGCAGTACCGCGAAGGCCAGATCGCGGTCGGCCAGGAAGCCGATCATCCAGGCGTGGGTGGAGAGTTCGCCGTCCTCGCCGGTGGCGAACTCGGCGGTGCCGGTCTTGGCGCCCGGCCCGCCGGGAATGCCCCGCAGCGCCGAGGCGGTGCCCTCGGTGACCGTGTCCCGCATCATCTGCCGGAGCTGCTCGACGGTGGACTCCTTCAGCGCGGCGGGCGCCTCGAAGCGCTCCTGCACCGCCTCGGGCACCAGCACCGGCTGGTGGAACTCACCGGCCAGCACCGTGCCGGCCACCGCCGCCATCACCAGCGGGCTGGTCTGCACCCGGGCCTGGCCGATCAGCGAGGCGGCCAGGTCGTTCTCGCTGTCCGACACCGGGACGCTGCCGTCGAAGGTGGCCGCGCCCACGTCCCAGACCCCGCCCACGCCGAAGGCCAGCGCGGTCTGCTCCATGGTGTTGTCCTGGAACTTGTCGCGGTTCTCGATGAAGGCGGTGTTGCAGGAGCGGATGAACGCCTCGTGCAGGGTGGTGTCCGGGCCGAGCTCGAACTCGTTCTGGTTGTGGAAGCTCTGGCCGTTGACCTCGCTGAACTTGGGGCAGCCCAGGACCGATCCGGAGGTCAGGCCCTGCTCCAGCAGAGCGGCCGAGGTGACCACCTTGAAGCCCGAGCCGGGGGCGTACTGCCCCTCCGCGGAGCGCGGGAAGCCGTCCGGGGTGTCGGCCAGGGCGAGTATGTTGCCGGTGGAGGGCTGCACCACCGCGATGGAGCCGCCCTGCTCCTGGCCCTCCAGCGCGGCCTCGGCGGCCCGCTGGATCTCCGGGTCGATGGTGGTCTGCACGGGAGTGCCCGCCCGGGAGCCCTCCGCCTCCACCAGGGTCTCCACCGCGCTGCCCGAGGTGCGGTCGGCGATCACCACACTGGTCTGCGGCAGCCCGGCCAGCTGCTCCTGGTAGCGGGCCTGGAGACCGGAGGTCCCCTCGCCGGTCTCCCGGTCCACCCCGCCGACCACCGACTCCGCCAGATAGGACAGCGGCCAGGTCTCCTCGTTGATCTGGAGACCGGAGATGGAGTTCAGCTCGACGCGGTTGGGCTGGTAGATCTCGTCCCGGATGGCGACCACCGGCACGGCCTGGTCCGGGTCGGAGGACTCCACCCGGTCGGCCAGCGCCGCGGTGTCCACCCCGACATCCAGCTCGTCGATGGCCCGGTAGGCCGTCTCCGGCTCGTTGAGCTGCGCGGGCCAGATGCTGAGGTTCCACACCGTGCCGCTGCCGGCCAGCTCCGAGCCGTCGGCCGCCAGGATGGGCGCCCGCTCCGGCTCCTTGACGGACTTGACCAGGGTCTGGCCGTCGCCCAGCCCGGGATGGAGGACCGCCGGCTCCCAGCGCACCAGCCATGCGTCGTCCGCCTCCGGGTCGGGCGTCAGGGTCATGGTGGTCTCGTAGCTCCACTCGGCGAGCGGCTCGCCGAGGTTGTGCGTCAGGGTGTAGCCGACCGTCCGGTCCTCGCTGCCCTCCACCGGCTCCGAGGGCCGGGTCTCGTAGGTCAGCCCCTCCGAGGCCAGATTGCGGCTGACCGACTCCAGCAGCGAGGCGGCGGCCTCCTCGTCGTCGGTGAGCGCGGCGGCCTCGCCCTGGGCCGCCTCCGGGTCCGGGCTCCAGGCCGCGAGAAACGCCTCGGCGTGCTCGCGGGCCGTATCGGCTTCCTCGCCGCCGCCCCCTCGGAGCAGCCAGAACACCACACCGCCGGCACCTGCCAGCACCAGCACCACGACGGCGGCCACGATCTTGCGCACGACGGTCCTCACTCCCCCCGCCGGGTCTGCTCCATCCCAGCACTCTCGACTGGACCACCACCCTACACACGCTGAGTGACAGCCCCTCCGGGCAGCCTCCGCGGGGGACCGGCGCCCGGGATCAGCCGTCCAGGCCCATGGTCATCACATGCGCCTTGTGGGTGGAGAGCCCCTGCGAGCCGAGCAGCTCGAAGGAGGAGATCCGGACGGCATCGGAGACATAGGTGGTGTCCAGCAGCCACAGCCAGGCTCCCCGCACGGCGAACGACACCGGGTACAGCGAGGTGCTGGCCGAGGAGGCGTCCCGCAGCGGATCGAGATGCCGCAGCTCGCCCATGTTGGGCAGGGTGTTGAGAGCGCCCGAGACCACCACCGGGTTCGGATTGTCCGCCAGGTCCTCCCGGAGCACCTTCCACTGCGCCTCCCGGTAGGCGCTGAGCTCGTGCACGGCGGTGTAGAAGCCGGCCGTCAGCGGTGACTGCCCCAGATCGAACGGGTCCGCGATGTGCACGTTGTAGAAGCTCACCGTCTGCTCCTTGACCAGGATGTCGGTGCGCAGCACCCGCACGTCCCAGTAGTCCGCCCAGGGGGTGAGCGGCTCCATCGGGCTTGCCTCCAGCACCCGCTGCCCCACCACCGGAAGCCGGCTGACGGTGAGCAGCTCGCCCCGGCTGACCAGGGTGTACCCGGGGAACTCGGCCCGCAGCCGCTCGGTGTCGTCCACCGCCACCGGCCCGTCCTCGCCCTGGACCATGTACTCCTGGAGCAGATAGACATCCGCCTCCATCGAGGTCAGGTACTCGTAGAAGTGGTCCGGGTCCTCGTCCTGGTGCCAGAACAGGGCGTTCCAGGACGCCACCGTGACCGGATCGGCGACGGACTGCCGGTCACCGCCGGTCAGCGCGTGGAAGTTGATGCCGGACTCCGGGACACCCAGCAGCAGCGCGCCGGCCGCGCAGACCACTCCGGTGCGGTTGGCGGTGGCGTGCGGCGGCCGGCGCAGCGCGTGCGCCGCACCCACCGCGATCAGGGTGAGCAGCGGAATCAGCAGATACACGGGCGGCGGCAGCAGATCGGGCAGCACCCACCACCAGACCCGGCCGGTGAGCAGCAGATGCACCACGGTGAAGGCCAGCCAGCCGATGGCGCAGGTCATCAGCACGGTGCTGCCCCAGCGACGCCGGGCGGACGCGGCCGGTCTCTCCCCGGACGCGTCCGTGCCGGTCGCGGCGGTCGAATCAGTCGCAGTCATACCGGTTGAACCTAAGGCGGTGGCCGCACGGCGGCCGGTCCGTTGCGGACCGGATTTCCCAGTCCAATCCGGGCGGCCGTGGTGATCCGCTCGATCACCCCCGGGACGGCCGCGTCCGGCAGGTTTCCGTATCCGATGACCAGTCCGGGCCGGCCCGGATCCGGCCGCAGCCGGTAGTTGTCCAGCCCGGCCAGCCTGACGCCGAACCGGCCCAGCCGCCGTACCACGGCGGTCTCCTCGACCCCGGCCGGCAGATGGGCGACCAGATGCAGTCCGGCGTCCGCGCCGCCGAGCCGCACCTCCGGCAGCGAGGCGGCCAGCTGGCGCACCAGCGCGGCCCGGCGCAGCCGGTACCGGCCGCGGGTGGCGCGCAGATGCCGGTCGTAGGCGCCGGCCTCCATGAACCGGGCCATCGTCGCCTGCCAGAGCCCGGACGGCCGTTCCGGATCGGTGGCGGTGGCGGTGGCCTGCACGACGGAGGCCCAGCGCCGGGGGACCAGCAGCCAGCCGATCCCGATGCCGGGTGCCAGGGTCTTGCTGGTCGAGCCGAGCAGGAACACCCGGTCCGCGTCCCGGCCCTGGAGCGTGCCGGTGGGCCGCCCGGCGTAGCGGAACGGCGGCGCGGAGTCGTCCTCCAGCACCACGCCGTCCGTCTCCCGCGCCCAGGCCAGCAGCGCCTCCCGGCGGGCGGGCGAGAGCACGGCCCCGCTGGGGAACTGGTGGCCGGGGGCGACGAGCACGGCGCGCAGCCCCGGGTGGCGGGCGAGCAGGTCGACCCGCAGCCCCTCCTCGTCGACCGGCACACCGATCACCTCCAGCCCTTCGGCCGCGGCGGCCTGCCGCAGTCCGGGCCAGCCGGGGTCCTCCACCGCCAGGGCGGTGAAGCCGGCGCCGCGCAGGGCCCGGCAGACCCGCAGCACACCGTCGGTCACCCCGCCGGTGATCAGCACGTCGGCGGCCTCGGCCCGGGCGTCGCGGCCCCGGCGCAGATAGTCGGCGACCAGGCCGCGCAGCCGGGGGTTGCCGTCCGGCGGGGGGTGGGCGAGGTCGGTGAGGGCACCGGCCACCATGGTGGAGCGCAGTGCGTCCAGCCAGCGCCGGTTGGGGAAGGCCCGCAGGTCGGGCAGGCTGGGCGTGAGGTCGTAGGGGGCGTGGGCGGGGGCCGGCGGGGCGGGGGCCGGCGGGGCGGGGGCGTCGGCCGGCGGGTCGACTTCGCGCACCCGGGTCGCGGAGCCGGTCCTGGCCACCAGATGGCCCTCGGCCACGAGCTGGCCGTATGCCTCGGTGACCGCCCAGCGGGAACAGCGCAGTTCGGTGGCGAGGGTCCGGCTGGGCGGCAGGGCGGATCCGGGGGCCAGCCGTCCGGAGCGGATCGCGGCGCGCAGCGCCGCGGCAAGCCGGTCACGGAGCGTGGGGTAGGGCTGGGCGTCCAGATCGAGGAAGACGCTCCACGCCAGATTGGATCGTAAGTCCGCGGGCCGATTGGACCGGGAGATCGTGGCCGCGGGTCGATATAAAGGGCGCGGCGTCACGGGGGACTCGGGCGTCGGTCGAGTCTCGTTTGGAAGCGCTCCCATGGGAGCGAGGATAGCGAGGCTGCTTCACATTCCGCCGCTCCCCCCTGGCCGTGTCCGTTGAGGAGGGGAGAAACCATGCCGCCGGCGGTCTCCGTCGTTGTGCCGTGCTACAACGCCGCCCGTACGCTGCCCGCCTGTCTCGCGGCCATCGCCGCGCAGCGCGTCACCCCCGACGAGGTGGTCGTGGTGGACGACGCGAGCACCGACGCCAGCGCGGCCGTCGCCCGCGCCGCCGGGGTGCGGGTGGTGGACCAGCCCGTCAACCGGGGCGTGTCGGCGGCCCGCAACCGCGGCGCCGCGGAGACCACGGCGGAGGTGATCTTCTATGTGGACGCCGATGTGGCACTGGCGCCGGACGCCCTCGAAAACGCCCTGGCCATCCTGGACGCCGAGCCGGAAACCGGCTGCGTACACGGCATTTACGAGACCACTCCGCTGATCGACGACGGACCGCTGGAGCACTACAAGATCCTCAGCAATCACTACTGGCGGCGGCGTGCCACGGGCCTGACCGGCACCGCCCTGTTCGCGCTCGGCGCGATCCGCCGGGAGGTGCTGGAGCGGGCCGGCGGCTTCGACGAGAGCCTGCGCGACGGCGAGGACGTCGAGCTGTCCATCCGGCTGCGCCCGCTGTGCGCGATCCGGCTCACCGGCACGGTCGCCGGGCGGCACGACGACGCCGACCGGTGGCGCGCCGTGCTGGGCGAGCAGTACCGGCGCAGCCGGCTGCTGGTGCCGATGGCGCTCGCCGAACGGCGGGACCGCCGGCCGGGCCCGGATGACGGGAGCGCTCCCACACTGACCGGTCAGCGGCCCGCCGCCGTGGCGGCCACCGCGCTGGCCCTGGGCCTGGCCGTGCTGGCGCTGCCGGCCGCCGCGGCCCCGGCCGGCGGCTGGTGGGCGGTGCCGGCCGTCGCGGCCGTCGCCGCGCTGGCCGGCGGGCTGCTGGCCGACCCCGGACTGCTGGCCTTCGTCCGCCGGGAGCGCGGCACCCGCTATCTGGTCTTCTTCCTCGCCGCCCAGGCCGCCGTGCTGATCACGCTGGTGCTGGGGGCCGCCAGGGGCGCGCTGTCCCCCGCCGCGCTGCGACGGGCCGGCGCCGCTTCCCGGGTCCCGGTGGACCGGTGAAGCGGCGGGTGCTGCGCGCGGCGCTGACCACCGCCTACTGCCTCGCGGCGGCGGCCGGCATCGCCTGGGCGCTGCGCGGGGCGGACTGGGAGACCACCGGCGAACTGGTGACGCCCGGCGCGCTGCCGCTGCTGCTGCTCGCCGCGGCGGTCAATGTGGCCGGCATCGGGCTGGGCATGGTGGCCTGGCGCGGGCTGCTGACCGGGCTGGCCGGACCGGTGCCGGCCCGGCCGGCCAGCCGGCTGTACTTCATCAGCTTCCTGGGCAAGTACGTGCCCGGCCGGGTCTGGACCCTGCTGGCCCAGATCCGGCTGGCCGAGAGCGTCGGCGTCCGGCCCGCCCATATGACCGCCACCTTCGGCCTGAGCCTCGCCGTGGTGACCGTGACCGGCCTGGTCACCGGTGCGCTGATCGCTCCCTCCCTCGGGGTGGGGGCGGCCTGGCTGGCCCTGCCCGCGGTGGTGCTGGCGGCCGGACTGATCCGGCCGGCCTGGGTGGCCGCGCCGATGGTCTGGGCGTCCCGGCTGGTCCGGCGCGAGCTGACGCTGCCCGCCGACGCCGACCGGCGGCTGCGCTCGGCGATGGCGGTGCAGCTGCTGTGCTGGGGCGTGTCGGGGCTGCATCTGTGGCTGCTGGCGATCCTGCTGGGCGCCGATCCGCTGCCCGCGCTGCCCGCGGCGGTCGGCGGGTTCGCCCTGGCGATGGTGGTGGGCTCCTACGCGGTCGTGGTGCCCGACGGCGCGGGGGTGCGCGAGGTGCTGCTGGCGCTCGTCCTGGCCCCCGTCCTGCCCCCCACCGCGGTCGGCGTCGCCGTGGTGGCGAGCCGGCTGCTCTGTCTGCTCACCGAGGTGGTCACCGCCCTGGTCGTCTGCTTCGGCTCCCTCTCCCTCTCCCGCTCCCGCACCCGTCCCAGCCCGAGCACCAGCACGAGCACGAGCACGAGAAACGAGGAGTCCCATGCCGTCATCACCGCCGCCGACACCGGCACCGACACCGACGCCCGCGCCGGCACCCGCGCCGGCAGCGGCGCGGCCGAAGCTGATGTCCATCGATGACGCCGAGGCGCTGGACATCGGTGAGGTGCAACGCCTGTACCGGGAGTATGTGAACAAGAGCCAGGTGGCCCTGATGACCACCTTCGGCTTCGGCCGGGAGCTGGTGGAACGGGCCGAGGGCGCCTACCTCCACCAGCGGGACGGCCGCCGGATCCTCGACTTCACCGGCGGCGTGGGCGTGCTCAGCCACGGCCACAACCACCCGCGCATCCTGGCCGCCCGCCGGCGCTTCGCCGAGCAGCGGCGGATGGAGGTGCACAAGACCTACTTCTCGCCCTATCTGGCGGCGCTCGGCCACAATCTGGCCGCCGTCCTGCCCGGCGACCTGAACATGTCGTTCCTGCCGAACTCCGGGGCCGAGGCGGTCGAGGGCGCGGTCAAGCTGGCCTACAAGTACCACCGGGGCAGGCGCTCCACCGTGCTGCGGGCCGACATCGCCTTCCACGGCAAGCTGCTCGGCTCCGGCGGCCTCACCGGAAGCTCCCAGAACACGTTCGCCTTTCCCACCATCCCCGGCATCGACATCTTCCGCTACGGCGACCTGGACAGCGTCGCCGCGCTGGTCGAGAAGCACGCGGGGGATGTGTACGCGCTGCTCATCGAGCCGTTCAGCGCCTCCACCATGACCTGGTGCTCGGAGGAGTTCCTGCGCGGGGTGCGGGAGCTGTGCACCCGGCACGACATCGTGCTGATCTTCGACGAGATCTACACCGGCTGGGGCAAGACCGGCACGCTGTTCCACTTCATGCGCTACGACGGGCTGATCCCGGATGTGCTGACCACCTCCAAGTCCTTCGGCGGCGGCAAGAGCTCCGTCTCGGCCTTCGTGGCCCGGGAACCGGTGTTCCGCAAGGCGTACGACAACATGCAGGACGCGCTGCTGCAGTCCACCTCCACCACCTACTACGGCTTCGGCGAGGAGTGCGCCACCGCCATCGAGGCGGTCAATGTGGCGGTCGAGGAGGACTTCCCGGCCCGGGCCCGCGCCATCGGCGACCTGCTCGGACCCGGGCTGCGCCGGATCGCCGAACGCCACCCGGACGCGATCGGCGACGTGGCGGGCGCCGGGGCGCTGTGGGGAATCTTCGTCAGCGGCGGGCCCAAGGTGCTCGACCTGGTCGCCAAGCTGGCCCCCGGCGGCATGGCCAAGGACCCGAACTTCAAGGTCAAACTGGTCACCGCCGCGGTGATCAACGCCCTCTACCGGGATCACGACGTCTACGCCTACTACACCCTCAACGGGCGCCACCCCCTGGTCTTCGGTCCGCCGCTGGTCGCCTCCGACGACGATGTGCGGCACGCCCTGAAGGCCCTGGACGCCGTGCTGGAACAGGGCCTGTCCAAGCTGGTCAGACGGCTCGTCACGGAAAAGGTGAGCACGCTGTGGTGAACGAGACACCCCCGCTGACCATCGCGGTCACCGGCGCCGCCGGCATGCTGGGCAGCCACCTCACCACCCGGCTGCTCGCCGACGGCCACCGGGTGCACGACATCGATCTGCGCGAGCCCGCCGCCGGGCTGCACGAGCGCCAGGAGTGGACCGTCGCGGACATCCGGGACGCGGCCGGTCTCGCCGACGCCCTGACCGCGACCAAGCCCGATGTCCTGGTGCACACCGCCTCCGCCCTGCCCAGCTACCCGAGGGAGCAGATCCGCTCGGTGATCGTGGACGGCACCCGCGCGGTGTTCGAGGCGGCCGGTACCGCCGGCGTGGCACGGATCGTGCACATCAGCTCGACCGCGGTCTACGGCCTGCCGAAGGTGGTGCCGACCACCGAGGAGTATCCGCGCGAGCCGACCGACGACTACAGCGGCGCCAAGGCCGATGCCGAGCTGGTCGCCGAGGAGTACCGCGCCCGCGGGCGGTGCGTGAGCGTGCTGCGGCCCAAGACCTTCCTCGGCCCGGGCCGGATGGGCCTGTTCTCGATGCTCTTCGAATGGGCCGAGGAGGGGCGGAACTTCCCGGTGCTGGGCAGCGGGAACGTGCTGACCCAGATGCTGGCGGTCGAGGACCTGGTGGACGGCGTGGTGACGGCCGTCCATGCCGATCCGGAGACCGCCAACGACACCTACAACCTGGCCGCCACCGAGTTCGGCACCGTACGCGAGCAGTTCCAGGCGGTGCTGGACGCCGCCGGGCACGGCCGCCGGGTGGTCTCGGTGCCCGCCGGGCCGGCCGTCGCCCTGCTGGGCGGGCTGCAGCGGGTCGGCCTCTCCCCGGTGTACGGGCGCCTGCTGCACAAGCTGCGCGGCGACTCCTACGTCAGCGTCGACAAGGCCGCGGCCCGGCTGGGCTTCAGCCCTCGCTACTCGACGGTGGAGGCGCTGCTGCGCTCCTACGACTGGTGGCGCACCTCCGGCAGGACCACCACGTCCACCAGCGGAAACACCAGTCAACAGCCGTGGCGGCAGGGCGTGCTCGCCGCCGCCAAGGTCTTTTTCTGAGCGCGCTCGGCATCCGCGGAGGCTCGTTGTGACACCCAAACCGTTCCCCGGCGGGGCCCTCAGCCCGCCGCCCGCACCACCGCTGACGCTCCCCGAGGACCCGGCCGGCCCGCCCGCCCGCAGCCGCGCCCGCATCCAGGACATGGTCGCCCTGCTGCGTCCGCAGCAGTGGGCGAAGAATGTCTACAGCATGGCCCTGGTCGCCCTGGCCACCCGGGCCTGGACGCCGTGGGCGCTGGGCCAGTTGCTGTGGATGACCGCCGTCTTCGTCTTCGCGTCGGCGGCCGTCTACGTCGGCAACGACCTGGCCGACCGCAAGAGCGACCGGCTGCACCCGGTCAAGCGGAACCGGCCCCTGGCGTCCGGGCGGGTCGGCGTGGTGACCGCCGCCGGGCTGCTGGCCGGCTGCCTTGCCGCGGTGGCGGCGCTGCTGGCCACCAGCCCGCCCGCGCAGTGGCTGCCGGTCGCCGCCTATCTGCTGCTCAACCTGGCCTACAGCGCCGGTCTCAAGCATGTGCCGCTGCTGGATGCCTTCCTGGTGTCGATCGGCTTCCAGTTGCGGCTGGTGGCCGGCCATGTGGCCGTGGACCGGCCCGTCTCGCAGTGGCTGATGACCGCGGTGCTCGCGGTCTGCCTGGTGCTGATCCTGGGCAAGCGGCGGCACGAACTGGTCACCAACGGGCCGGCGGGCCGGCGCGCGCTGCGCGGCTACACCGCCCATCTGATCGACCAGATGCTCGTGCTGTGCATGGCGGTCACCATGGTGTCCACGCTGGTGTACCTCAGCCAGGACGCCCCGCTGGGCGACTACACCTCCCAGGCGGTGCTGTTCGCCACGCCGTTCCTGCTGTTCGGCCTCTTCCGCTACCTCCAGGTGCTCGTCGTCGAACGCGGCGGCGCCGATCCGGTGCGGGTGCTGCTCAGAGACCGGCCCCTGATCATCTGCATCGCGCTGTTCGCGCTGACCTTCCTGCTGGTGGCGCTGCTCGCCGGCAACCAGTCCCTGCCCGCCACGACCGCATGGAACCAGCCTTGACGACCACACCGGCCACACCGAACACTCCGGCCGAGCCGCCCCTGGTCTCGGTGATCATCCCCAACTACAACTACGCGCGCACCCTGCGCCTCTGCCTGGAGTCGGTGCGCGCCCAGACCTACCCCAACATCGAAGTGATCGTGGTCGACGACCGCAGCACCGACGACTCGGTCGCCATCGCGCACGAGTACGGCGCCGACGTCACCGTCACCCCGGAGAACATCGGCGCGCCCGCGGCCCGCAATCTGGGTGCCGAGCGGGCCGGCGGCGAGGTGCTGTTCTTCCTCGACTCCGATGTGGCGCTCGCCCCGGACGCGGTCGCGGGCGCCGCCGCCCTGCTCACCGGCGACCCCTCGGTCGGCGGGGTCTGCGGCACCTACGACGCCGAGCCGCTGATCCGCGACAGCCTGGTCGAGGAGGTGCGCAGCCTCCAGCTCTACGCCTGGATCCACGGCGGCCAGGGCGACATCTCCACCGTCTACACGGCGCTGTTCGCGGTCCGCCGGGACGTCTGGGAAGAGGTCGGCGGGTTCGACCCGGCGCTGCGCCACAGCGAGAACGCCGACTACGGCCACCGGCTGTCCGCCCGCTACCGCATCGTGCTCACCGAGGCGGTGCACGGCCGCCACGACCACGACGACACCCTGCGGGTGCTGATCAGCAAGATGTTCCACCGGGCGCGCATGCACATGCCGCTCTACCTGCGCCGCCCGGACTTCTCCGGCGGGCCCTCCAACGGGCTGCGCGGCTGGGCCACCCTGGCCGCGCTGGGCGCCGTGCTGACCGCCCCGCTCGCCGCCCTGGCGGGACTGTGGGCGCTGCTGCTGCCGGTGCTGCTGGTGGTCCTCTCCGTCGTCTTCGACGGCGGCATGTACCGGATGGTGCTGCGCCGCAAGGGCCTGTGGTTCTGCGGCTACTTCACCGCGGTGTGGTTCCTGGTGAACGTCACGGTCGCCCTCGCCGTCTTCGCCGGACTGGCGCAGTGGCTGCTGTCCGCCCGTTTCCGGCACACCTACGACGCCCCGCTCGCCGCCCCCGCGAGGAGTGCCTGATGCCCGAACAGACCCCGCCGACGCCCCTGGTCTCGGTGATCGTGCCGAACTACAACTACGCCGCCTCGCTGCGGCTGTGCCTGCGCGCGATCCTCGACCAGAGCTATCGGCGCATCGAGCTGATCATGGTCGACGACGGCTCCACCGACGACTCCGTGGCCATCGCCGAATCGCTCGGCGTCACCGTGATCCGCACCCCGCGCAATCTGGGCGTCGCGGGCGCCCGCAATCTCGGCATCGCCGAATCCAGCGGCGAGATCTGCTTCTTCGTCGACTCGGACGTGGCCCTGGCGCCGGACGCCGTGGCCACCGCCGTCCGCCTGCTGGGCGACCAGCCCGACGTGGGCGCCGTCTGCGGGATCCACGATCCCGAGCCGCTGATCCGGGACAGCCGGGTGGAGGAGTACCGCGGGCTCCAGTACCACTACTGGTCGATCAGCTCCGCCGGGGACATCTCCTTCCTCTTCCCGGCCTCCTGCGCCGTCCGCCGCAGCGTCCTGGAGGAGGTCGGGCCGTTCAACGAGCGGCTGCGCAACACCGAGGAGGTCGACTACGGCAACCGGCTGACCCAGCGGCACCGGCTGCTGCTCACCCCGCTGATCCGGTCCCGCCACGACCACGACGCCGAGCTGGTCCCGCTGCTGCGCAAGCTGTTCAAGCGCGGGCACGCCCGGGTGCCGCTCTACGCGGAGCGCCGCAAGTTCGCCCGCGGTTTCGAGACCTCCTCCCGGGCCGGCGGCTCACTGGCCGCCCTGGCCTCGCTGGCCCTGCTGCCGACGGTGGCCTTCTCCCTCTACGGGCTGATCGCCGTCGCCCTCGCCCTGGGGGTGTCCCTGGCCGCCGACGCGGGCATGTACCGGTTCGTGGCCCGGCAGCGCGGATGGATCTTCCTCGGCTACTTCACGGCCGTGCACTGGCTGGTCAACGTGGCCATCGCGGCCGGGGTGGCCGCCGGTGCGCTGCACTGGCTCTGCTCCCCCGCGTTCCGCCGGCTCTACGGCCCACCGGCCGTGCCCCAGCCCGCCCCGTGAAGCGGCGCGCGTCCCGGCTCGTCGCCGCCGCGGCCTTCGCCTGGCTCGGCTACGTCCTGCTGCACACCGCCCTGTCCGGGCGGTGGTGGCCGATGCTGCTGGCCGATCTGGCGCCGCCGCTGCTGCTGGCCCTGGCCCCGCTGGTGCTGGCGGCGCCGGCGGTGCCGGCCGCGCTGGCCGGGCCGGGGCCGCGGCGCCGCCCCCGGCGCTGGCTGCCCGTCGTCGCCTGCGCGGTCGCCTTCGCGCTCGGCGCCGGGCAGTCCGGGCTGGACCTCGGCGGCTGGGGCCGCGGCCCGGGACGCGTACCGCCGGACGCGGTGCACATCGTCGCCTGGAACGCGCTCTACTGGCACCAGGACGACGACCCGGACGCCTTCTACGCCTATCTGCGCTCCTTCGACGCCGACGTCTATCTGATCCAGGAGTATCTGAACTGGCGGGCGGACAGCGACACCCCCCTGCCCGTCGACGACACCGCCCGGCTGCGCCGCGAGTTCCCCGGCTACCGGATCATCACCGCCGGGGAGCTGCTGACGCTGTCCCGGCTGCCGGTGGCCGGCAGCCGCGCCCTGACCGATCCCCCGGGATACGACTCGGCGCCGCCCGGCACCGACTTCCCCGCCTTCTGGCGGGCCAAGACCCTGCGCACCGACGTCCGCACGGGCGGGGGGATCATCGCCCTGTACAACACCCATATCCCGGTACAGCTCGACACCTCCGACGGTGTCTTCACCCCGGCGTTCCTCAAGGGCGTCCGCCGGCAGTCCCTGCGCCGCACCGCCGCCTGGACCTCGCTCACCGGCGATCTGCTCTGCACCGCGGTCCCCCGCCTGGTCGCGGGGGACCTCAACACCACGCCCGCCATGGGCGAACTGGACCGGCTGGACGACCTTCTGGTGCGCGCCCGGCCCACCGACGGCGGGGTGTACCCGGTCTCCTGGGACGCCCGCCGGCTGCCCCTGTGGCAGCTCGACTTCACCTTCCACGACCCCGGCGTGCGGCTCCACCGGTACCGGTTCCGCGACAGCCCGGGTCTCTCCGACCACAGCGCGCAAGAGTTCTGGATCACCACAGAAGGGAACCCCCGCACATGACACGCACACTCGGCCGCAGCGGTATCGAGGTCGGCGCGATCGGCGTGGGCTGCTGGGCCATCGGCGGCCCCTTGCAGGCCGGCACCGACCAGTTCGGCTTCAGCCAGGCCGACGACGACGAGTCCATCGCCACCCTGCGCCGGGCGCACGAGCTGGGCGCCACGTTCTTCGACACCTCCAGCAACTACGGCGCCGGGCACAGCGAGCAGGTCCTGGGCCGGGCGTTCGCCGGCCGCCGCGACGAGGTGGTCATCGCCACCAAGTGGGGATACACCTTCGACGAGACCACCCGCGAGGCCGGCCCGGACGACGCGAGCGCCGCGTTTCTGCGCTCCAGCCTGGAGGACAGCCTGCGCCGCCTGGGCACCGACTACGTCGACCTCTTCCAGTTCCACCTCGGCGGCGCGGAGATCCCGGCCGCGCTGGAGCTGATACCGGTGCTCGACGAGCTCGTCGCCGCGGGCAAGATCCGCTCCTACGGCTGGTCCACCGACGACCCGGAGCGGGCCGAGGCCTTCGCCAAGGCCGGCGCGGGCTGCACCGCGATCCAGCACGACCACTCGGTGCTCAACGACGCCGCCGGCGTCCTGGCCGTCTGCGAGGCCCTGGACCAGGCGTCCATCGCCCGCGGCCCGCTGGCCATGGGGCTGCTGTCCGGCAAGTACCACGACGGGCGGCACGTCGGCGGCCAGGACGTGCGCGCCGGTGGCTACGACTGGATGACCTACTTCACCGACGGCACCGGCAATCCGGAGTTCCTGGCCCGGATCGACTCCGTCCGGGAGGTGCTGACCTCCGGTGGCCGCACCCTGGCCCAGGGCGCCCTGGCCTGGCTGCTCGCCCGCAGCCCCGCCATGATCCCCATCCCCGGCTGCCGCACCGTCGCCCAGGCCGAGGAGAACCTCGGTGCCCTCGCCCTCGGCCCGCTGTCGGAGGACGAATTCCGCCAGGTCGAATCCATCCTCCGCGGCTGACCCGCCCCCCGCCCGGGGCCGCTGCCCGGTGAGGTCATCACCGGGCAGCGGCCCCGCGCCGGGCCTCGTGCGTCACAGCGGGTCGAGGCGGGCCTTGAGCAGGCAGAACTCATTGCCTTCCGGATCGGCCAGCACATGCCACTGCTCCTGCCCGGTCTGGCCGATGTCGGCCGGACGGGCACCGAGCCGCAGCAGACGTTCGAGCTCGGCGTCCTGGTCGCGGTCGGTGGCGTTGACATCGATGTGCAGCCGGGACTTCCCCGGCTCCGGCTGCTCCCGGCGGCTGAGGATGATGGTCGGCTGCGGACCGCCGAACCCCTCGCGCGGCCCGATCTCCAGCGACCCGTCGTCCTCCCGGTCGAGCACGACGAAATCCAGCACCTCGCACCAGAACCGCGCCAGCACCTCGGGATCACGGCAGCCGAGCACCAGCTCACTGATCCGACACGCCATCGGCACAACCCACCCTCAGCCCGCGCAACAACAACCGGGCCACGGTAACGAACGAGCCCGGCACGGACGAAGCATTTTCCCCGGCCCGCGGGGCTCTCCGCTTCTCTCAGCGGGTGGTGACGGCCGCCACGAACACCGTCCAGGCGTCGGGACGGACGGCTATCACCCGGGCATTGCCGACCTTGGTGTCGGCCACCCCTATCAGCCGCGGTGCTCTCGCCACGGCCACGCAGTCATCCGTGCTGTGGCTGCTGGTCCGGAACGGTACGCCCTCGAACATGGTCACTCTCCCAACGCGGTACGGATCGCCTGCCGACTGTCGTATTCCCCCAAGGACGACGACACGATATCCGCGAACAGACCAAAGCCCCGGGCCAGATCATCACCACGCGTTGAGTACCAGCCGCCGAGGCCCGTCTCCACATATGCCACCCGCCTGAACGAAGGCGTGGCCTCGCTCACAGTCTCCGGCGTCTCGTCGAAGGACCACAGCACGAGATGGGACAGCAGTCCGGCGGGCACGGCACGGCGCGGAAGCACCTGGACCCGGGTCCACGGATAGGCCGTGGACATCACATGCAGCAGATGACCAAGCTGGGCCCGATGCACATCGACGCTGGCGAAGGACTGGTACAGGGCCTGCTCACCGACGACGAAGAACGCCTTCGGACCGCTGCGGGACCGGGCCCGCTCCAGGAACGCCTGCGAACGGCCGGACTTGAGCAGCATGCGGCGCCGGATCTCGTTTCGTGGAAGCCTCGGCAGGGTGGCGCTCAGAACCTCCTCCGCGTAGGCCGGGGTCTGGAGGAGGCCGGGGATGGCCTGGAGATTGAAGGAGCGGATGACCACGGCGTTGGCGTCCATGGCCGCCAGCCGGTCCAGATTCGTCGCTCCGTAGCCCAGCTGCTCGACCCGCCCGGCTCCGAACTGCTCCGGCGCCCGCAACTCCCTGATCAGTTGGTCAACGCTCTTGTCCATGCCACACACCTCGCCCTCAGCCCTGCCGACACGCGCAGACTACCGCGCGTACACGGACGATCACGCGAAGATCCCCACATCCGGCATATGCCAACCGCCGCCGCTGGACCGGCGCGTCGCGGCATGGTAGGGGTACAGCCCTCCAGGCCGCCGCAACTCACGCGCCGCGCCGGCCGGGAACGGTTCGTTCTGACTCCGCCCGGTGACGGCGCTCGGCATGGGCGGCATGGGAAAGCCCCCGCTGCCGGGGTCCTGGAAAGGATTCCAGGACCCCGGCAGCGGGGGCTTTGGGAGGTGGAGATGGCGGGAATCGAACCCGCGTCCAACGAACCCGAAACAGGGCTTCTCCGAGCGCAGTCCGCTTCGCTTTTCTCGGCCCCGGAGATCACGCGGACAAGTCTCCGACGGGCTCAGTCACTGTGTGGTTTCCCGCAACCCCCCGTGACCGGGAGTTACGGTGGAGTTCCCTGAATGATGCCAGACACCGGGCCGGGAACTTTCCCGGGCTGACAGTTCATGCTCGCTGCTCAGGCAGCGAGCGCGAACGAATCGCGCTTCTGGTTGGCGATTATTTTTTTGCGGCACATGGTTAACGAGATCATTGCCGCGTTCCTCGGCTCGCTTCCCCTGGTACGACATTCGCTGTCGAAACCGATCATCCCCTTGTTCAGTTGACAACCGCCGCTCCGCCCGGGGGCGGGGTGGCGGCGCACCGTGCGGTCCATGGTACGGGACCGGGCCGCTGTTGTTCCAACCGATTACCGCGCCGGAGTATTCCGGCACCCGTCCGGCGGGCGCGCACCCCGTACAACCGCATCCCCGCCCCGGGTATTCCGGCAGGTCAGCGGCGCTGGCGGCGGCGGGCGGCGGACATGGCGCGCTCCGCCTCCCGGCGGTCCTGCCGCTCCCGCAGCGCCTGCCGCTTGTCGTACTCCTTCTTGCCCCGGGCCAGCCCGATCTCCACCTTGGCCCGCCCTTCCTTGAAGTACAGGGCCAGCGGGACCAGGGTGAGCCCGGTCTCCTGGAGCTTGCCGGTCAGCTTGTCGATCTCCGACCGGTGCAGCAGCAGCTTGCGCTTGCGCCGCGCCGCGTGATTGGTCCACGTCCCCTGCGCGTACTCGGGGATGTGCACGTGGTACAGCCACGCCTCGCCGTCGTTGATCTGCGCGAAGCCGTCCACCAGGGAGGCGCGGCCCTGGCGCAGCGACTTCACCTCGGTGCCGGTCAGCACCAGACCGCACTCGTAGGTGTCGAGGATGTGGTAGTCGTGCCGCGCCTTCTTGTGCTGCGCGATCAGCTTGCGACCCGTCTCTTTAGCCATGACACGGCCATCCTACGGCCGCCCGGCCGTGGGGCCGGCGCAATTTCCCGGCGCGGGTTCCGCCCGCGGGCCGCCGGTCACGCTCCGGAGGCGAGGCCCTCCAGTACGGACCGGCCACGGGCCACGGCGTCCTCGCCGTCCTCGACCACCACATCGGGCGCGATGCCCTCGCCGTCCTCGACGACCTCGCCGGAGGGCGTGGCGTAGTGCCCCACGGTCAGCTCGGCCACCGAGCCGTCCGGCTGCTCTATCGGCATCTGCACGGTGCCCTTGCCGAAGGTGGGCGTGCCCACCACCACCGCCCGGTTGCGGTCCTGGAGCGCGCCGGTGAGGAGCTCGGCGGAGCTCATGGTGCCGCCGTCCACCAGCACCACCAGCGGGCGGGTGATGTGCCCGCCGGGCTCCGCGTACAGCGCCTGCTGCTCGCCGTAGACGTCGTAGGTGGCGACCAGCCCGCCGTCCAGGAAGACCGAGGCCACCGCGGCGGCCTCGGTGACCAGGCCGCCGGAGTTGCCGCGCAGGTCCAGCAGCAGGCCGTCGCTCTCGGGGGCGTTCTCCACCGCGGCGCGCACCAGGTCCGCCGAGCCCGCGGTGAAGGATTCGAGCCGGATGCGGGTCACCCCGGCCGTGTCCCGGTCCACGGTGACCGGCTTGGTCTCCAGCACCGCCCGCTTCAGCTCCGCCTGCCACCGCACGCCGTCGCGCACCAGCGCGACCCGGACCGTGGACCCCGCGCGGGCGCCGCCCGGCTGGTCGCTGCCGCGCAGTCTGCTCACCGCCTCGGTGACCGGCACACCGCCGACCGGCTCGCCGTCGATGCTCAGCAGTTCGTCCCCGGCCCGGACACCGGCCAGGGCGGCCGGGCTGCCGCTGTGCACCCTGCTGATCTCGATGGTGCCCTCCGGGGTGCGGTGCAGCGCTATCCCGGTGCCCACATAGCCGCCCTCCAGGGAGAGCTGGAGCTCCTCGTACTCCTCGGCGGTGTAGGCCGCGGCCCAGCGGTCGCCGCTCCGGCTGACCAGCAGGGCAGCGTCCCCGGCCGGGGGCTCGCCGTCCGCGGTGGCCGCGGCCGGGTCGCCGGTGGCGGCCCGCCCGTCGCTGTTTCCGTCGCTGTTTCCGTCGCTTTCCCCGCCGGCCTGCCCGGCGCTCCCGTCGGGCTCGGAGCCACCGGCCGGGGCGGCCAGCCAGGGGGTGCCCTCGGCCTGCCAGGAGCCGGTGGCCGTGCCGGCGGTCAGCGCGGCGAGGAAGACGCACACCACCGCCGAGCCGCCCCGGCCCGCCCGGCGGTGCGGCGGTCGCGACGGTCGCGGTCTGGGAGGCTTCCTCGACGGAGTCCTTGACATGCTGCGGAGTGTAGGGCAGTTGCCGCCCCCGGATGGGCGGATGGCCGTCCGATGTCCGGGGGATTTATCACAGGAGAATCACGTCTTCGGATACTTGACGGAACGGGACCGGACACTCTTCGGCATCCGGCCCGCGCCTTCGGCTACTTACACCTTCAAGTACTTACGAAGCGCGAAGAGGGCGGCGATCCCCGGCATCAGCGCGCCGACGACCAGCAGGAACGGCAGCACGGACATCACCGCGTCCCAGCCCACGAAATCGATCACCGCGATCCGGGTGTCCAGGAAATTGTCGATCAGGAAGTACTTGCCGCCCACCAGCAGCACGCAGGCCAGCAGCGCGCCCAGCAGACCGGCCAGCGCGGCCTCCATGATGAAGGGGGTCTGGATGTAGAAGCTGGAGGCACCGACCAGCCGCATGATCCCGGTCTCCCGGCGGCGGCTGAACGCCGACACCCGGACCGTGTTGACGATCAGCAGCAGCGCGACCACCAGCATCAGCGCCATCAGCGCCAGCGCCGCGATGTTCACCCCGTTGAGCAACTGGAAGAGGTTCTCCAGCAGGGCCCGCTGGTCCTGCACCGAGTGCACGCCCTCACGGCCGGCGAACGCCGTGGAGACCACCTCGTACTTCTCCGGGTCGTGCAGCTTGACCCGGAACGACTCCTGCATCTGGTCCGGGGTCACCACGGCCGCGATCGGGGAGTCCTTCTGCTGCTCCTGGTAGTGCTCGTAGGCCTCCTCGGCGGTCTCGAAGAAGATCTGGTCGACGATGTCGAACTTCTCCAGGTCCGTCTCGATCTCCAGCTTCTGCTCCTCGGTGACCGCGCCCTTGGCGCAGGCCGGATCGCCGCTTTCGGCGTCGTTCTTGTTGCAGAGGAAGATGGAGACCTGGACCTTGTCGTACCAGAAGTCCTTCATGCTGCTGACCTGTTCCCTGGCCAGCAGCGAACCGCCCAGCAGCGAGAGCGACAGGGCGACGGAGACGATGACGGCGAAGGTCATCGTGATGTTGCGGCGGAGACCGACCCCGATCTCCGAGAGGACGAAGTTGGCGCGCATGGCGTGGATTTCCCGCTTTTCGGTCAGTTCTGGTAGCCGTAGACGCCGCGGTGCTGGTCACGCACCAGACGGCCCTTGTCCAGCTCGATGACGCGCTTGCGCATCTGGTCCACGATCTGGGCGTCGTGGGTGGCCATGATCACCGTGGTGCCGGTGCGGTTGATCCGGTCCAGCAGCTTCATGATGCCGACCGAGGTCTGCGGGTCGAGGTTACCCGTGGGCTCGTCCGCGATCAGCAGCTTGGGCTGGTTGACAAAGGCCCGGGCCACGGCGACCCGCTGCTGCTCACCGCCGGAGAGCTCGCCCGGCATCCGGTCCTCCTTGCCGCCCAGGCCCACCAGGTCGAGCACCCAGGGCACCCGCTTGCGGATCTCGGCGCGCGGCCGGCGGATCACCTCCATGGCGAAGGCCACGTTCTCGGCGACCGTCTTGTTGGGCAGCAGGCGGAAGTCCTGGAAGACACAGCCCAGCTGGCGACGCACCTGGGGCACCTTCCAGTTGGAGAGCTGCCCCAGGTCCTTGCCCAGGACATGGACGGTGCCGTGGGTGCATCTTTCCTCGCGCAGCACCAGCCGGAGGAAGGTGGACTTGCCGGAGCCGGAGGAACCGACGAGGAAGACGAACTCCCCGCGCTCGATCTCCAGCGAGACCTCGCGGAGCGCGGGCGCGTTCGTCCGCGGATAGACCTTGGAGACGCTGTCGAATCGGATCACGATTGCACCTGGCCGAGACTGGGTAAGTGGGGCGAAGCCCCTTGGGCGGCTCACCCTCGCTGCGCCGACCATACGCGACCCGGCCGACAGGGCGCAGGCGGCGTCCTGGATCGTCCCTTTCCACCGGATTTGCCGGCCGGAGCCCCCCTCACCGGCCCGCTTCCGGGGAAAGCCTGGCACAGTGGAAAGGACGGAGCGGGGGCGGGGCGGGGGACGGAGAGGAGACGATCGACAGCATGACTGCCGACTGGGCCGCGGACTGGCTGGTGTGCGCGAACTGCGCGGGCCGGGTGCGCGAGGGCCGCTGCGCGGTGTGCCGGGCACAGCTCGCCAGGCTGCGGGAGCAGCGCCGGCCGCTGGCCGCGCTGATCAGTCCGGCGGCGCTGACCGCGGTGCTGCTGGCACTGGCCGCCATCGTCTTCCTGGTGAGCCGCCCGGCCTGAGCGGAGCCGGGGGCGGACCGGACGTACCACGGTCCCGGGAGCGCGACGCCCCCGGGACCGTCTTGCTGTACACGTCACATGAGGGCACTGCATGTGACATGCGTCACCTGCTGTGCGTCAGGCGGCTGCCGCGCCCCGGTCCAGAATCCTGGGCAGGTAGCGGAAGCCGACACCGCCGGCCACCATGGTGGCGGCGCCGACGAGAAGCAGGACCTCGCCACCGGACGCACCGGTGTCGGCGAGCTCGTCGCTCTCCTCGTCACCGCCGGTGGTGCCCTCCTCCGGAACAACCGGGGTGAGGTCCTCGTCCGCCTCGGGCGCCTCGATGCCCTCGGTCGCACCGGCGCTCTGCGGGCTGCTGGAGCCACCGGTGGAGGTGGAACCGCCGGTGGAGGTGGAACCGCCGCTGCTGCCGGAGGTGGACGTACCGGCGCTGCTCACGCCCTCCGGGTCACCGCTGGTGCCGCCGTTGGTCGGCTCCTCCGTGGTGCCGCCGTTCGTCGGCTCCTCGGTCGTACCGCCGTTCGTCGGCTCCTCCGTGGTGCCGCC
>NZ_FOLM01000034.1 GCF_900112355.1 Streptomyces aidingensis | reverse complement strand
TGCTCGTCGAGCTTGATGCTGAAGAAGCCGAGCTGTACGGCCAGGTCACCGAGAAGATCGCCAGGGCACTCGCCACGCAAGAGTCTGCCGATGATGCCGACGACGAGAGCCCGCTCGGGAGGCTGTTGCGCAAGCGCGCAAACATCCTCGGACACGCTCGCGCCAAGCTGCCGGCGTTGCGAAGCGAGATCGGCAGACGTGAGAACGACTGGTTCCAGCTCCTCTACTGCGCAGAAGGCCGGCACCCACTAGCCGATGGCACCACTGGCGGTCTGGACGAGCCGACTCAGCTCGACCGAGTGCTGTACATGGTTGGTCATGAGCTTCGCATGCCGGCCGCCAAGTACATCTCCGAGACGCCCCGGGACCAGCGTCGTGCGATCCTTCGTCGCTTCGGTGCGGGAGAAGACCTCCAGGTCCTCCTGTCGATGCGATGTCTGGACGAAGGTGTGGATGTCCCAGCAGCACGGACCGCCTACCTGCTGGCGAGTTCCTCCAACCCACGCCAGTTCATCCAACGGCGTGGTCGGGTGCTACGCCCTGCTCCCGGCAAGGACCTCGCGGACATCATCGACTTCATCGTCGTCCCCCCGGAAGGGGCCGAAGGTCTGCATCGAGAGACGGAGCGCCGGATGGTCGCCCGTGAGCTGGGCCGAGTTGCCGAGTTTGCACGACTGGCGGAGAACGAGGCTGCCACGCTGGATGTCCTGCGTCCGTTGCGTCAGCGGTACGGGCTGTTGGAGATCTGATGAGTGACGTGAGTCGACGAACGAGCAAGGACAAAGGAGGCGCCATGAACGCTCAGGAGACCGCTAAGGAGATCTTGAACAGCCTGTCGCCAGAAGCGCGAGAACTCGCCAAACGCGTACTTGAGTTGGAGCGCGAGTACCTGCACGTGCAGAATCCGACGAGGCTCCCTGACCGAATCATCGACGCGGCCAAGGAGCTTGCCAAGTGAAGCTGCTCAAGCTGACCATCGACAATTTTCGTGTCTTTCACGGGCGCCACGTTCTTAAACTCGACGTGACTGAAGACAAACCCACCATTCTGATCTTCGGTATGAACGGTGCTGGAAAGACGACGCTGCTCAACGCGTTCATCTGGGCGCTCTACGGGAAGTTTACCGACGACGTGGAGCACCAAGAGCGGATCATCAACGACCGCGTGTGGCAGGAAGCATCCTTTGGTACCACGGTGCAGGCCGGAGTGCGGTTGGAGTTCGAGCACGAAGGTGCGGTTTTTTCGGTCCGCCGTGAGGTCCGAGCAATCAAGGAAACCGAAGCCCAGAAGCTGCCAGCACCGCAACTGGTGGTGAACGAGACTCGCCAGGGCGAGAGCAATACGATCACCAACGGCCAAGATCGCATCGAGAAGATCCTGCCGGAAGGTCTCCGTCGGTTCTTCTTCTTCAACGGTGAACGAATGGAGCGAATGTTCACCCGAGACGGCAGCGGTGAAGTCCAGAACGCGATCAAGACGCTCATGGGCCTGGAGATGATCGAACGCGCTATCGACGATCACCTTCCAGCTGCGACCCGCAAACTCACCACTGCCGCCAAGAAGCTCGGCGGCGGTCGTCTGCAGGCCCTTGCTCAAGTGCAGGAAGACCTCGAGCGAAAGATTGCGGCCGCGAGGGATCGGCAGCGGAAGCTGGCTGCCGACATCTCCAGCTATCAGGCCGAGGTCGAGGCCACCAACAAGGCTCTGCTCGACAACCGTGAGGCCGCCCCTCTTCAGATGCGCAGGGCAAAGCTGGCCAAGGACCGAGAGCAAGAGAGACTGCGCCTCCTGGAGCTTCAGGAGCGCCAAAGAAGGGCTCTGGCTGAGCGCGGATTCATCGCTTTCACTGCTGGCCTTGACCAAACGGTGATAGACCTGGCAGAAGGCATGCGCAGGCGACAAGAGCTCCCCGCGGGCATCCAGCGTGACTACATCAACGGACTGCTGGATGACGGTTATTGCATGTGCGGTACGGCAGTGCCTCCCGGCTCGCCAGCGCATGCGGCACTCACTGAACGCTTGAGCAATGCAGGACTGGCCGACGTCCAAGCACGCTGGATGAATCTCCGCGGAAACGCGGCGCGACTCGTCGATGCTCGTAATGCCCTTTTGGAGGAACTGCGGAGTATCAGCAGCGACCTGCAGGCCGCCGGCGCCAAGATCGACGATATTGACGCCGAAGAGAGCGATATCGCACGGCAACTGAAGGGTGTGGACGTCGTTGACGTCCCGAAGCTGGAGGACAGGCGTGCAGAATTCGACGCAAAGCGCGTCGAGGCACTTGGCGCCCATCGCGATGCTGAGAGAGAAATCGAACGACTTCAGGAGGACCTTACGCGCTCGCGCCGTCAATTCCGCGCTGCCAAGGTGGAAGATGACGAAGCTCGCCGCCTGCAACGGCAGATGGGCCTTGTGGAGGAGGTCCTCGATGCGTTCCACCGGATCCTCCAGGTTCGCACCGCCGAAGTGCGCCAAGAGCTTGACGCGAAGGTCAAGAACGTCTTCTCGCGGATCTGCATCAAGCCGTTCACGCCGGAGCTGTCTTCCCGATTCGAGCTGAAGCTGCACGCGAACGTTGCAGGCCCCGCAGCGATCCGCAGCACCGGCGAGAACCAGATCCTGGGCTTGTCCTTCGTCGGCGCCGTCTCCGAAATGGCCAAGGAGATCCATGTGCGCAAGCGGAAAACAGACGGGGGAGGTCTTGATGAAGGTGGGATCTACCCCGTCGTTATGGACGCCCCTTTTGGCAATCTGGACATCGAGTACCAGGACCAGGTCGCAGAGTCTGTGCCGCGGCTCACCTCCCAGATCGTGACGCTCTTGTCGCAGTCCCAGGCGCGAGGCCAAGTACTGCGACACCTGCAGGCATCCGCATCCCGGATGTATGTACTGCGGTCAGTCACTTCCAAAGAGGATGCCAAGGAGCAGACCATCACGATCAACAATCGCGCGGTGCCCTACGTCACCCGAGGCGACTTTGAACACACCATCCTGGAAGAGGTGACCGCCTGATGGCCGAAGAGCGTTTCCGCCGCCCGGCGGACCACGAGGAGCTGCTGGCATCCCTGACAGGGAAGAGCGGCCCCTTCTCCGCCATGTATGAAGCGATCATGTTCGCCGCTGCGCTGGGCAAGAGGAAGGGTCGGCGGGAACCCTTCGAGAAGACGGGAGAGCAGATCAACCTTTCCCGAGTGGAGAACCGACCGTTCGGAGATGTGCTTCTCGACCTGCTCGCGGCTGCTGAGGAGCCGGAGGATGCCAAGATTCTGGCAGACGACCGGCTCAAGGATCGCGTGCTGATTTTTGAGGAGTACGCGAACTGGGGCCTGAACTTCATTCAAGGTGAGCTTAATGCGAGTGGCGGACGTGACCTGACGGCCGTGCTTAGTGCCCTCGTCATGGAGGCTCTTACGGCCCCGCCTGACGACGAGCGTGACCTGACCACAGAAATCCTCGCCGCAGGCCAGCTCGACTGGTGATGTTCCGGCCAGCTCCCCAGTGATGCTGAGAGTCACGACTTCGTGATGGCGCTCGGTGGGGAAGGCACTTCCACGCCTCCCCCACCGAGTAACGTGTCAGCTCTGAGAGCGCCGTGGCTTGCCCCGCTTCTCAGCGCCTCCGCGCCTTGCCTCCGGTGCCTCACCGGAGACGTTGGAAGCAACGGTCAGGTGCTCCCGCAACTCGGGCAGGAGGTCGCGCTCATCACGGAAGACCGGACGTACCGCGCCCAACCGCCGAGTGACAGCAGCGACAAGGTGATCCGGAACGGCTGCCGGGAAGGTCGCGCGCCAGTTGGCCTCTGGGACGCCGGCAGCAACCTCCCACCCCTCGTGCCGATGGACATCCAGGCCCGTCGCGTCGTCCGCCTCCACCGCAAAGCATTGTGTTCTGGCGAGGCCTTCCGGCGAGACATACCGGCTCCGCAGCGCCTCAGTGGCCGTTCCCGCGTCGTTGCCATCGTCACCCACGTAGGGGTGGGTCTCCCGCCAGCCCGCCTGGGCGAGGGGGGAGATCACCAGATCTAGGTCTCGGTCGTCCAGCAACGCGTCTCGCCCGCCTCCCGAGAGGTCGTACGTCAGAGCTTCGGCGAACGCGGCAACAATTTCACTCGGAGTGCCGTGCGAGAACTCGGCCGTCCACACGAAGGGGTGGAGCGGAGCGACGGCGACGCCCACAACCCACAGTGAGGTGTAGAGGGGGTGAGTGGGAATATACCCGATCCGTGCGCGCCGGCACGGGCTGTCCAGAACCACGTTCGCGACACCCGTGGATCCCATGGACCATCCGAAATCGTCGCGGAGTGGATAGGCGACACGGGCCGCACCACTGCGGTCCTCACCCGCCAGATAAACAGGGGACACCCTGAGTGCCTTGCCCCCGTCGATGGCCCGTACGGCAGCGGCGCCGCGGGAATCGCTCTCCATGTTGATCCCTTCCAGATGCAGGATGGCCGTTCCCGGAAGAGGCGACGGCCAGAAGTGCAGCCAGCAAGGGGCCGGGGGCGCGCTCCCCGTTTGTTGACAATTGCCTTGCTGACCTGGTGTTTTACCGGCACCTGTACGTTGACATGCTCTTGAGCGTGGTCTCCACTCATACGTGTCTGCCGTGAGCGATGTTGCGGGTCCCGCCTGCAGCAGTGTCATCGACACCGAGACAGCGGTGAGAGCATCCAGCCGCCGCCACCTGACGAAGGTGACGCCATGTTGCCTATGTCGGCACACTGCGTGGTTTAGCCAGCTGGTCGATGTGCCGTGAGTGACAGCGACTGGCCGCCCTCGACCAACCTCGAAGGTGCGGACTCCTCGGGGTTTCGCTTCGCAGCCGTTCCTCGTTCGCCAGCCTCAGTACCGGGGACTTGAGTCGGGTTGGCCTGTTCATTTCAAATCCTCGACGTGGTCACTGCCAGCGTCTGCCTGCTAGAAGAAGTCATCGGACAGCCCGCATGGTGGACCCGCTGCGCTCGAACCAGCTCTGATGTTGCGCACGCGGCGCCCCGCGCTCGCCGCCCACCGCATGGTGAGGGAATCTCGTAGGGTGCTTTGTGGACTGTGTCTTCGCTCTCGGGGCTGGGCGCTGGGCCAGGAACGGGAGGGAAGGTCGGTTTGCAGTTTCCTGCACGTCAAGCAATGGAACGCGCCGCATCGGCCGGAGGTCGCCTGGTTGACCTGACCCGACGTGAGCCGCACGGCCGCAATCAGAAGTGCACCTGGGATCTGGTTATCGCCATTAGCGAGCAGCGCAGCGACCGCGCGGCGGCGGCCTGGATCATTGCTGACGAGATCATGCTCGCCCGGACCGATCTGGACACCCTCGCCTACTGGCTGTGGCGTGAGGCCGCACTGGACGGGGAGAAGCTAGCCGATGAGGACCGGCAGCACGTTCTGTCTTACGCTGGCCCCGTCTTCGAGGCCAACGACCCCGACGGGGTGACCGGCTACATAGGTGAGTGGCTCTGGTACCTCTCCACGCGGGATCTCGCCCCCGAACCAGGGCGCAGCGTAGAGCTCATCGATCCGCCTTCGAGGACGGTAACCGACAGCGGTCCGGACGGGTTGGTAATCCACCGCCTGGAGGGCAGTGGGCTGGGGTTCGTGTTCCGGCTATGGGAGGTGAAGAAGTTCACCGGAACCGCGTCCAAACCCAGCGACACGATCCGTGGCGCCTGGCGGCAGCTCAATGACAACGGGGCCCGGTACCTGGGCCAGATGGCGTGGGGAGGACGGCGCCTTTCCCCGGATACTGAGCAGTTCGTCAGCTCGCTGGTGCGGCAGTGGGTGACCGCGCAGCAGTCCAGTAGCGGGGGTGTCAGTCTGGCGCTGAATGCCGCGGACACCCCGAGCACTGCGTTCGACCGGTCCCACGAGCACTTCACCACGCACACGCATGCCGGGGCTCTGCAGGGCCTGGTGGTGGCGGTCGAGGAGCTTGAAGACTTCGCCGATGACGTGAGGGAGTACGTGTGGAGCGCACTCTAGATCCAGCTGTGCTCGAGTCGGTGCTCGGCGAGTACCGGCTGGGTGGTGTGCTCCCCAGTGCGGAGGAGCTGCTGGCGAGGATGACCGAGCTGGAGGTCGCCGCGTTCCGCGGCGAGCGTGGCATCACGGACGAAACGCTCGGCACGGCGTGGTTCCTGCATGGGCTGGCAGCGCTCGACCCAAGGGTTCCCGGGTTTGACGCAGTGCGTGTTCGGCAGGCTTTCGCCGTCAGTGCGCACCTGATGGACCTCGCCCTGGGCGATGCGCGTCGATCGCCAGCCGAGAGGCTTCAGATCGCCTTCGCCGCCCAGGCCGGATACCGGCGCAGCGAGCAGGACCCGAACGCCACCGCGGTCTACCGACAGGTGCATGACCTGGTGGATTACAGCAGCGAGCTTCGCGTCCACATCGGCACCCTGGCGGTGGAGGCGGGGGTGATGTTCCTCGGCTTCGACCGGCCGTGGCTGTGGCAGGCGCTGCGGGTGTGGCGGCGGCAGTTCAGGGAATTGCAGCGGGTGATGCGCCGCGAGTCACTGGCCGGCACCATGTACGGCCCGGCCGAGGCGGTCGTGGAGGCGATCTTTCGTCTCTACCAGTTCCTGGCGTTCGGAGAGGAGGAAAACCTCGCGGTGGGACAGCGGCTGCTCGAGGACGTGGTCCACGAGCGGGCAGGTCGTGGAGACAAGCTGGCACGGTGGGTGGCCGCGCACCTGCTTGACCTGAGCGCGGAGATGGCGGCCAGCAGCCTCTATACGCTGCTGCCCCCGGGAACCCCCCCGGCTGTTGCCCGGAGTTTCACGCTGTCGCAGCCGCCGGTGATGACCCTGTGGCCTCCGCAGCGTCAACTGCTGAGGCGAGAGCAGGGCAACCCGATTGCCTCCTCGACCCCGCGAAGCTTGATCAGCGTGCCGACCAGCGCGGGCAAGTCGCTGATGGCCCAGCTGGTGATCTGCTCGCACCTGGCGCAGCGGCCGGGGCGGGTGGTGTACGTGTCGCCGATGCGGAGCCTGGGGCGGGAGATGCGCTCGGCTCTGCGGGGCCGGCTGCGGCTGCTGGAACGGAGTCTGGTCGCGGAGCGGCCAGACTTCCCGTTGCCCTCCGGGCGGGAGCAGGGCGGCGGGGATGTGGAGATCGTGACGCCCGAGCGGCTCATGCACATGATCCGCAGCGACGCCGAGGCCACACTGGACGGTGTCGGTCTGATCGTGGTGGATGAAGCCCACCATCTCGCACACGGTCGGCGCGGCTTCATCCTGGAGAGCCTGCTCGCGCTCCTGAGGGCGAGCACCAACGACGTCCGGCTGGTGCTGCTGTCCGCGGCGGTCGGCAACCGAGGCGACATTGCATCATGGCTCGCCCCGGAGCAGCCCGCGAACGAGGTGTACTTCACCGACACCTGGAGGGGCCCGCGGCGTCTGCACGGACTTCTCTACCCCGAGCTGATCAAAGACCAAGCCAAGCTGAACGAGCGCTTGCCGACAGCGAAGCATCCCTCCAGAACGGTCGCCACCGTCCCGATCGCAGCCAGCCTGAACGTCCGGCCGACCACCACCTCCGGCATTGCCCCCTGACCACCGGCGAAGTCGGACTGCGACGATTCGCCTCCCGCCGCCCGAACAGCTGGAACGCCCACACCCGTTTGTCAGGAGGAGTCGCCGACTACAAGGTCTTCGCAGCCGGTGCCGCGTCGCTCACCTCGGCTGGCAGCGTGCTGATGGTCGTCGGCACCAAGAAGGAGGCCCGCAACACCGCGCTTGCCATTGCCGAACACCTCGACGACCGCCCCCAAGCAGCTGTGCTCTCCGACTACCTGGCAGACACCCTTGGGCCGGAGCATCCTCTCGTCCGCTGTACCCGCCGCGGTGTCGCCTACCACCACGGAGACCTCCCCGACGACGTCCTCCAGGCCATCGAGAACGCCCTACGGAACGACCAGCTCATCGCCATCGCCAGCACTACCACCCTCACCGACGGCGTCAATCTGCCCGTACGCACGGTCATTGTCCACAGCAAGGTCCATGGTGATCACCTCGCCTACGACAACCAGCGCAGCCTGTCCCCGTCCGAGCTCGTCAACGCGATCGGCCGGGCGGGGCGTGCCGGCCGGGAGAGTGAAGGGTGGATCATCCTGACCCGCCCCTACCCGCCCCGGCCAGACGAGTTCAACACCCTCACCCCCGACACCGAACAGCTCAAGGTCACCTCCGCGCTGCTTACCGACGAAGCCCTGGCCGCGCTCGCCGCCGCCGAGGACAAGCTCCGCGAGGCGGCCGATGGCGTCTTCGCCCTGGCGGACAGCATCGCTGCGGACTTCGCCGCATTCGTATGGCTCGTCCTGCAGGCCCATGCCACGACACCCATCCTGGACGGGGACCCCCTCGGCGCCGTCCGATCGCTGTTCGCGATGAACCAGTCCCACGACGGCAGGGCCACTGGCCGGTGGCTCAGGCTCGCGGAGCGCGTGGCAGAGGACCATAGAGCCACCGATCCCGACTTGGCCGGCCGCTGGTCCAGCACCGGTACCAGCCTTGGGTCAGCCCGTGACTTGGACCAGCTCGCCCAAGACCTGGCCCGTCTGCTCGCCGAGCAGCCAGCCGGTGACGGCACCTCGGCCAGAGGGCCGGCATGGCCCGGCTTCCCGGAGGAATGGCCCCTGGAACGCACGCTCAGCTTCCTCACCGAACACCAGGTTTTCGAGCGTCTCCTCACCCTGCCCGAGGTGGCCGGCACCTGGCGCTTCACAGACAAAGGGAGCCGGGGCACGCAGGTGGATGTCCCGTTCGCCACAGCAGTCCAGGACTGGATCTCCGGTGAGACCATCCCCGACCTGGCCCGCGCATGGTTGCCCGGCGTCCCCGCCGAGTGGGCACTCGAACAAGCGGTTCGCAATATCAGCAGTGGCTTCGAGCATGCCCTGAGCTGGGTCACCGGTGCCCTGATCAACCTGGTCAATAACAGCCCACTGTTGAGCCCCACGGCACCCCGGCTGAACACGCACATGGCCTGGTACATCCGGCACGGCGTCGACACCGAGCACGCCCTGACACTGCTCACATCCGGCATCACTTCCCGCCGCCTGGCCCATACCATCGGCCGGAGGGCAGCAACTCAGTGGTGTCCGCCAACAGGCCTGCGCCAGTGGCTCGCGATGCAGCAGATCGATAGTTGGGCCCTTCTGTTCCAGGCGAACGAGTACGAGATCGAAGACCTCCTCGACTACGTCCGCTCCCCCTCGAATCTAGTCAGCGAGCTGCTCGTCGACCGCAAGGTGACCATTCCTTTGGTCCGGCTGGTGCCCGGCGCAGCAGACGGGCCAGTGGAAATCGGGAGTCTGAGCACCGAGGGCCCGATGCTGTGGATCGGTCGGGGCAGACGCACGCTGGGCGCAGTGCCCGCCGACCGGCACCTCGACGTGCTCGCGATGCTTGACAGCGGACTTGACCTCACCCATTACCTCCGGGACGGCCAGCTCGTCACCACCCGGCGACATCGGTAGGCCGCTGGCCCGCTGGCGCACAGCCTCCACCACGTGTCGCGCCGTCTGGGACGGCTGGCAGCCGGACTCCAAGGGAGGTGGCCACTGCGGCACTGCTGGCAGGCGAGTGTGCCTGAGGGTGAGTTTGGCGGTGTAGCAGGGTGATGGGGATGGGCACGCTTGACGATGCCGACGACGCCCTGGAAGCAGCCGTCATTCGGTGGCAGGTAGTCTCTCGGCCGCTGGGCTGATGATTGCGATGGCCACTCGATGTGATGACGTGCAATAGGCGCGGTAGTCCCCTACCGAGGCAGCAACTACATGTCCACCGGGCACCACCTCAGTGGGCCGTCCTCACCAGGTGGCTGAGAGTTGCAGCGACCGAGGAGTCTCAACGAACCCAGCATGTCATCGAGTCAGGAGTCCGAGCTTCCCCATCCACCGGATTAGCAGGTCGCTTTGGGTCGCACTCAATTCCAAATCAGGATGCTCTGCTAGGAGATCCTTGACCTCGCTGATATCGATGCCACGCCTCTGCATGTCACGAACCTCTGCAGCTCCTTTAATCCTCTCCATAAAAAGTCTGCAGAGCAGTTCGGCATCGCGGTTTTCAGTAAATTTGCGCCCATGCTCTGTCAGGTAAATCTGCTCGCGCTGAACAACGGCCAGGCCGAGGTTGACCAAGTTCATTAGTCTTCTACGGGCTTCGGGTACAAGGGTGATACTCGGGAAGTACTCCATAAATTTTTCAATACATGACGAAAGTTGCGAATTTTCCTCGGCGAGCTGCGCCATGATCCAGATGGTCTCTACGTAGTCACCGCTGCGCCCTCCAGGGACTTGAGCCAGTCCGTATCGGGTGTCCGAAGCAGAGCGCCGCATTTCATCCGCAGCTTCACTTGCAGTCTCGAGATGCTGCAGTGCGGCGACGGAGTTGCGGTCAAACTTCTTCTCAAGCTTAAAGACCCTACTTACCTGGCGCATGAGGACGCTGGGCTCGACCATGAAGAGTCGTCGCCCAGTGAGATCCCGGAGTTCGTTCACAAGTTCCACGCGCGGCATTCTTATTGCCTTCGGTGAGGCTTTACGCCACCAGTCATCTTTGAGGTCGCGGGTTACGAAGAGTACATCTGTCCTTTGGGACGCCGCTTCATCGAGAAGTTGGCGCCATACGAAGTAGTCTCCCGCAGCCTCATCATCTTTCTTGCCGCTTTCAAAGTCCAAGAATCCGGGTGGGATCTGTCGACTTGCCCGGTCCTTTGCCCGGTCGAGCTCTTTGGTGTAACACTTATGGCAAAATGGCAAACCCACTCGCCCGTCAAGGAGTCTTTCGAGTTCCGTAATTACTGGGTCGGTATTGGTGTTGCGAATGCCGAAGACGCTATCTTCCGCGGCTTGGGAATCTAGCATGTCTTTGAGCTCTTCAAAGATCCTCTCGGCTCCGCTAAGTTTTTCGCGTAGCGGTGCAGCTAATTCGCTGTCGGCGTGAACATTTCTAGTCCACTCCTCGATCGCGCGATTGGCCCTAGAGAACGCGTCACGCAATGCTTGCTTGGCGGTATCTGCCTTGCGGTCATGGTAGGCAATCAATTCTTCGCTTTGGCGATTGCGCCAGAATTCAGTGATCACCTGCTGCGGTATCCAGAGGCGTTCCGCCAGAGTCTGGAGGACTGTCAGCATATCCTCGCGGACCCGGCAATTCATGCGATAGAGATCCAGTAGGACGTTAGTGTCCAGGACGACAAGTCCTTGCTGCAGGACTGCCTTGTAATCATCATCACTTGGTGTTCGTTGTGCTTCGAATCCGTCGAACAATCCCTGTCCCGGCGGCACGCTGTCTCCTATCCTCCGCCTCCACGTCAATGTTCATATGAACTCGGTTTTGTTGGCGAGATTTGGCTGCCGATGTCAGCAGTAGCCATCCCGGCCAGGGATCACCGGTTGCCGTCTCTGAGGAAGCTGCCCCAGGCCCAGCACAGGACTGGGAAGCCGAGTTCTGCGAGGGCAAGGCGTGCGGTCTTGGCGTCGGACGGCTCGACGCCGGTGGCCTCGGCGATGAGGTCCTTGACGTAGTAGATGCCGCTGCCGACGAGGGCATACCAGTCGCGGTGCTGGTTGAAGGTGCTGCTGTGCGCGGGGGTGAGACGGGAGGCCGCGGCCTCGGCCTGCTCGCGGGTGATGGTGTGACGCCGGCCGTCGGCGTTGAACTGTGCGGTGCTCGTGCTCACGATGAAGGTCCCCTTCCTCTGCCGGCCGCAAGCCCTGAACCAGGAGCGGCGGCCAGTTACTTCAGGAACGCTCGCACAGGAAGCCGGGTGTGGTGCCCCGATCCCGCCCTCGCCGGATT
>NZ_FOLM01000012.1 GCF_900112355.1 Streptomyces aidingensis | reverse complement strand
GCCCTCCACACCTTCGGACAGCCGCGCTGCGGCCAGCCTGCGGCCCGTCGCGTCCTGCACCTCGACGTCATGGTGGTCTTCGGCCCAGTCATCACCGATGAACAGCACCAGCACCCCAGCCCTTCGCTCTCATACGATCCTTGCGCGCAGCCAGCGGAAAGCACGGCTCGCGCCCTAATGGATCCAGTGCTCACGCCAATCTGTCCGGCGGGCACGCCATCCCATAAGCAGTCAGGCCTCCCGGCCGACCAGCTGGGGCACGGTCTGACCGCAGAACTCGCAGTGGTTCCGAGGTGGTGAGTGCTCACCTGCTGGCGGCTACGGACCGTAGTCTCTCCTACGGCCCGCTGAGCCCCATTAGCGGTGGTTGCCGCCGGCCTGCACCAGGCCGGTCTCATAGGCCAGGACGACCGCCTGGACCCGGTCGCGCAGCTGGAGCTTGGCCAGGATGCGCCCGACGTGTGTCTTCACCGTGGCCTCGGACACGAACAGATGCGCGGCGATCTCCCCGTTGGACAGCCCCTGGGCGATCAGCACCAGCACCTCCCGCTCCCGCTCGGTCAACTGCTTCAGCCGCGGGTCCTCGGTCTGCCGGGCGGCCGGCAGCAGGGTGGCGAAGCGGTCCAGCAGCCGCCGGGTGGTGGACGGCGCCACCACCGCGTCACCGCTGGAGACGGAGCGGATCGCGGAGAGCAGCTCGTCCGGCGGCACATCCTTGAGCATGAAGCCGGACGCCCCCGCCTTGAGCGCGGTGAAGGCGTACTCGTCCAGGTCGAAGGTGGTGAGGATGAGCACCTTGGGGGCGCCCGGGCCGCCCTGGCCGTCCTGGCAGATGCGGCGGGTGGCCTCCACGCCGTCCATCCGCGGCATCCGCACATCCATCAGCACCACGTCCACCGCGACCGTGCGCAGCCGCTCCAGGGCCTCGGTGCCGTCCCCGGCCTCGGCGACGACCTCCATGTCCTGCTGGGCGGCGAGCACCATCTTGAATCCGGTGCGCAGCAGCACCTGGTCGTCGACGAGCATGACGCGGATCGGCATCGGAGGGGTCCTTCCCGGGTGAGGGTGAGGGTGAGGGGTGAGGGGTGGGTTCAGGCGGGGCAGTCGCGGGTCTGCAGCGGCAGTGTGGCGCTGATCCGGAAACCGCCGCCCGGCCGGGGCCCGGCCCGCAGTTCGCCGCCGACCATGCCGACCCGCTCCCGCATCCCGATCAGCCCGTGGCCAAGACCGTCGGCTCCCCCGCTGTGGTACTCGCCGAACGGCCGCGCCCCCTGCCCGTCGTCCTCCGCCAGCACGGTGAGCGTATCGCCGCCGTAGCGCAGCCGGACCCGGGCACCGGCCTGCGGGCCGGCGTGCTTGCGGGTGTTGGTCAGCGCCTCCTGCACGATCCGGTACGCGGTGAGTTCGACGCCGCTGGGCAGCGGGCGCGGCGAGCCCTCGATGCGGAAGTCCACCGGCAGCCCGGTGTCGCGGATGCGCTGCACCAGCTCGCCGAGCTGCTCCACGCCCGGCTGCGGCAGATAGTCCTGTTCCCGGGCGGCGGCGCCGGCGGTGCCGGGGGCGGCGCCGCCCGCGGTGGCGTTGCTCTCCCGCAGCACGCCCAGCAGGCGGCGCATCTCGGTGAGCGCCTGCCGCCCGGTGGTGGAGATGGTCCGCAGCGCGTTGCGCGCCTGCTCCACGTCCTTGTCCAGCACATAGGCCGCGCCGTCGGCCTGGACCACCATCACCGAGACATTGTGCGCCACCACATCGTGCAGTTCGCGGGCGATCCGGGCGCGCTCGGCGACCACCGCCATCCGGGCCCTGGCCTCGCGCTCCTGCTCCAGCCGGCCGGCCCGCTCCTCCAGTTCCGCGTAGTAGGCCCGGCGGGTGCGCAGCGAGTCGCCCAGCACCCAGGCGAGGGCGAAGCAGACCGTCAGCATGCAGACCTCGAAGACCGCGGCGCCGGTGGAGTGGTAGTCGTCCGGCTCGAACCAGCGCAGCGCGGCGGCGGCGGGGGCGGCCAGCGCCCCGGCCAGGGCGAGCCGGGAGGCCCAGCGGACCTGCCGGGAGGCCACCGTGAAGATGATGACCAGGAAGGCGAAGTTGCCGGGGTTGGGCTCCACCCCGGTGAGGAGCTGGAACAGGCCGACGGCGATGGCCAGCAGCAGCATCCGCCCGGGCCGGCGGCGGCGCAGCGTCACCACGGTGCCCAGCATCACGGCGGTCAGGCCGCCGGCGGTCTCCTGGCCCTCGCTCAGCTCCGGCATCTGGTCGATCAGCCAGAGAATCGTCATCGCGAACAGCATGAATCCCCAGAAGCCGTCCACCAGTGTCGGGTGGCGGCGCAGGAATTCGTAGAGCTTGTTCACATGGCTCAGCGTAGGGACGGACCCGGCGATCCGGGTCAGTCCGGGGAGCGATACCTGGGCGCGGCAGCTACTCCTCAGGGTGGAGCCCGTGACGGAGCGCTCCGGACGCGGCCCCCGGAGGCCCGCTCCGGGGGCGTACGGTGGCCCGGTGGCGGTGGGAGAGAGCGGGCCGGTGCGCTGGAGCACGGCCGCCGAGCGGGCCCTGTACGGCGACGGCGGATTCTTTCTGCGGGAGGCCCCGGGCGCGCATTTCCGTACCGCGGTGCATGCCTCGCCGCTGTTCGCGGCGGCCGTGGCCGGGCTGCTGCGGCGGGTGGACGACGCGCTGGGGCGGCCGGCGGGGGGCGTGACGCTGGTGGACGTGGGGGCCGGGCGGGGCGAGCTGCTGACCGGGGTGCTGGCCGCGCTGGCGGCGGAGCCACTGGCCGGCGGGGCGCGCCGGGTGCGGCTGTGCGCGGTGGAGCGGGCGGCCCGGCCGGCCGGGCTGGACGAGCGGATCGAGTGGCGGAGCGAGGTCCCGGACGGGTTCACCGGGCTGCTGTTCGCCAACGAGTGGCTGGACAATGTCCCGCTGGACGTGGTGGAGACCGGCCCCGGCGGACGGCTGTGCTATGTGCTGGTGGATCCGGCGAGCGGCAAGGAGAGCCCGGGCGGGCCGCCGGACCCGGCCGATCTGGAGTGGCTGCGCCGGTGGTGGCCGCTGCGCGGCGAGCCGGGCGAGCGGGCGGAGATCGGCCGCCCCCGGGACGAGGCGTGGGCGGCGGCGGCCGGGCGGCTGACGGCCGGCCTGGCGGTGGCGGTGGACTACGCCCACACCCGCGCGGCCCGCCCGCCGCTGGGAACGCTCACCGGCTACCGGGACGGCCGTCAGGTGCCGCCGGTGCCGGACGGAAGCTGCGACCTGACCGCCCATGTGGCGCTGGACTCCTGTGCCCGGCGCGCCGGGGAGGGGGCGGTGCTGCTGTCGCAGCGGGCGGCGCTGCGGCGGCTCGGGGTGCGCGGTCACCGGCCGCCGCCGGCCCTGGCCTCGGCCGATCCGGCCGGGTATGTGCGGGCGCTGGCCCTGGCCGGGCAGGCCGCGGAGCTGACCGACCCGGCCGGCCTGGGCGGCTTCACCTGGCTGCTCCAGCCGGTGGGCATCGCCCTTCCCCTGCCGCCGGACCCCGGCGTCTGAACGGTGCCCGGCCGCCCGCGGCCGCCATCTGTCGACTATTCGACTACTCGTCGATTATTCGCCGATTACTCGTCGATTACTTGTCGATGTCGCCGACGACGAAGAAGAAGGAGCCGAGAATGGCCACCATGTCGGCGACCAGCGTGCCGGGCAGCAGTTCGCTCAGCGCCTGGATGTTGTTGAACGAGGCCGAGCGCAGCTTCATCCGGTAGGGCGTCTTCTCGCCCTTGGACACCAGGTAGTAGCCGTTCAGGCCGAGCGGGTTCTCGGTCCAGGCGTAGGTGGCGCCCTCCGGCGCCTTGAGCACCTTGGGCAGCCGCTGGTTGACCGGCCCCGGGGGCAGCTCGGCCAGCCGGTCCAGGCAGGCGTCCGCCAGTTCCAGGGCGTTGCAGGTCTGCTCCAGCAGCACCTCGAACCGGGCCAGGCAGTCGCCCTCGGTGCGCACCGCCACCCGCAGGGTGTCCCGCAGCTCGCCGTAGGCCAGATACGGCTCGTCCCGGCGCAGGTCGAAGTCGACGCCGCTGGCCCGGGCGATCGGCCCGGAGACGCCGTAGGCGTGCACGGTCTTCGGATCGAGCACCCCGACGCCGCGGGTGCGGGCCCGGAACACCTCGTTGCCCAGCACCAGGTCGTCGAAGCGGCCCATCCGGCCGCGCACTCCGGCCACCGCCGCCCGGGCCCGGTCGGTCCAGCCGGCCGGCAGATCCTCCTTCAGGCCGCCGACCCGGTTGAACATGTAGTGCATCCGGCCGCCGGAGACCTCCTCCATCACCCGCTGGAGATCCTCCCGCTCGGTGAAGGCGTAGAAGATCGGGGTGATGCCGCCCAGTTCCAGCGGATAGGAACCGAGGAACATCAGGTGGTTCAGGGCCCGGTTCAGCTCGGCCAGCAGGGTGCGCAGCCAGACCGCGCGCCGGGGCACCTCCATGCCCAGCATCCGCTCCACCGCCAGCACCACGCCGAGCTCGTTGGCGAACGCGGACAGCCAGTCGTGGCGGTTGGCCAGCACGATGAGCTGCCGGTAGTCGCGGACCTCGAAAAGCTTCTCGGCGCCGCGGTGCATATAGCCGATCACCGGCTCGGCGCGGGAGATCCGTTCCCCGTCCAGCACCAGCCGCAGCCGCAGCACGCCGTGGGTGGACGGGTGCTGGGGCCCGATGTTGAGCACCATGTCGGTCGACTCGGCGGCACCGCCCACCCCCACCATGGTCTCGGTGCCGGCGGTGGTCCTCGCGTTCCCGTTGGCCATGGGGGCCAGTGTGGCAGTCCCGCCCCGGATTGGGTACGCGCCCGCCGCGTCCCGGGTTCGGTGCCGGTGCCCGGCGGGCATAGGCTCGGGTGCATGGAAGCGGTTGGGGCGGACGGCGCGGACGGCGCGGACGGCGACGGGCCGGAGGAGGCCGGGCAGTGGCGGCGGGTGCAGCCGGCGCTGCTGACCCTGTGGCGGGCGGTACTGGTGATGTGGACCGCCCCCGTCGTCCTGGTGGCGGCGCTGCTGCCGGTGCTGCTGGGCGCGCCGGAGTGGGCGCTGCCCGCCCTGCTGCCGCTGGCGCTGGCCGCCTGGGGCTGGGTGGTGCTGGGCCGGGTCTGCCGTTCCTGGCGCTATCTGGAACGCGCCGACGACCTGCTGATCAGCCGCGGGGTGATGTGGAAGCAGCTCACCGTGGTGCCGTACGGCCGGATGCAGCTGGTGGAGGTGACCTCGGGGCCGCTGGACCGCAGATTCTCGCTGGCCCGGCTCCAGTTGCACACCGCGGCGGCGGCCACCGACGCGACCATCCCCGGCCTGGCCCCGGACGAGGCCGAGCGGCTGCGCGACCGCCTGACCGAGCTGGGCGAGGCCCGCTCCGCGGGCCTGTGAGCCGGGGCGGGACGCGGGCACGGTGGACCACGGGATGAGCACCCAGGGCGAACAGCACGGCGCACCGCACGGCGGGACGCCGGGGAGCCCCGGCGACGGGCCGCCGCGGCCGGGCGGGTTCCCGCCGGAGGGACGGCGGCTGCATCCGGTGACGCCGTGGCGGCGCGCCTGGGCGCCGCTGGCCGGCCTGGGCGCCCTGGTGACGCAGAATCCCGAACGGCTGCGGGACGCCGCCGAGCTGGGCCTGGTGCCGCTGCTCGGCTTCACCACCGCGGTGCTGGCGGTGGCCGCGGCCTATGGCTTTCTCTCCTGGCGGGTCACCCGCTATCGCATCACCGAGACCGAACTCCGCATCCGCACCGGTCTGTTGTTCCGCCGCACCGCTCATCTGCGGCTGGACCGCATCCAGTCCATCGACATCACCCAGCCGCTGCTGGCCCGGGTGCTGGGCGTGGCCAAGCTGAAGATGGACGTGGTCGGCGCCGGCTCCCACGACGAGCTGGCCTTTGTCGGCGAGGCCGAGGCGCGCGAGCTGCGCGCCGAACTGCTGGCCCGGGCGGCCGGCATCGCCCCGGAGGCCGCGCCCGCCGCCGGCGAGGCCCCGGCCCGGCAGCTCTACCGGGTGGAGACCCGCACCCTGGCCTGGGCGCTGGCCCTGCTGGGCACTGGCTGGGGCGCGCTGCTGGCCGCGCTGGCCGGCATTCCGCTGATGCTGTGGCTGACCGGCAGCGTGTTCGCCGCCGCGGTGACCGGGCTGCCCATGGCCGTCGCGCTGTGGCGCAGCAGCGTGGGCGGCTTTCTCACCCAGTACGGCTGGACGGTCTCGGAGTCCCCCGACGGGCTGCGGCTGGACCACGGCCTGCTGCAGAAGGAGCACGCGACCGTGCCGCCCGGGCGGGTGCAGTCGGTGCGGCTGGTGGAGCCGCTGCTGTGGCGGCGGCGCGGCTGGGTGCGGGTGGAGCTGGAGGTGGCGGGCGCGGGCCACGAGAGCGGCCTGCTGCTGCCGGTGACCACCCGCGCCGAGTGCGTGGCGCTGCTGGGCCGGCTGCTGCCGCGGGTGGACATCGAGGCGGCGGTGGCCGCGGTGCGCCCGGCGCCGCGCCGCGCCCGGTGGGCGGTGCCGGTGTGGTGGCGCGGCTATGGCCACGGGGTCACCGAGGCGGTGTTCGTGGCCCGGCACGGGCGGCTGCGCCGGGTGCACACCCTGGTGCCGCACGCCAAGGTGCAGAGCGTGCGGCTGACCCGGGGCCCGCGGCAGCAGGCGCTGCGGCTGGCCGACATCCATGTGGACCACGGCGCGGGCGGCACCGCCACCGCCCGGCAGATGGACGCCGGGTACGCGGCGGCCGAGGTGGCGGCGCAGGCGGAGCGTTCCCGGCTGGGGCGGCGCGCCGCCCGGCCGGACCGCTGGCTGACCTGAGCGGCGGCCGGGCCGGCCGGGGGCGGGGCGGCGGGCATCGCGGACGTCACGTGCGGGCGTTCTTCCGCACGCGGGCGGGCGTGGTCCAGGATCGTGGGATGGATCTGAAGACCCTGCTGGGCACGCTGGTGGACAAGGGGCTGCGGCGGGAGCCGCCGACTCGGGCGGAAGCCCTGGCCGTACTGGCCACCTCCGACGACGACCTGCTCGATGTGGTGGCCGCGGCCGGCACGGTGCGCCGCCACTGGTTCGGGCGGCGGGTGAAGCTGAACTACCTGGTCAATCTGAAGTCCGGGCTGTGCCCCGAGGACTGCGGCTACTGCTCGCAGCGGCTGGGCTCCGAGGCGGGCATCCTCAAGTACACCTGGCTCAGGCCGGACCAGGCGGCCGAGGCGGCGCGCGCCGGGGTGGCGGGCGGAGCCAAGCGGGTGTGTCTGGTGGCGAGCGGGCGCGGCCCCACCGACCGGGACGTGGACCGGGTCTCGGAGACCATCGCCGCGATCAAGGAGCAGAACGCGGAGGTGGAGGTGTGCGCCTGTCTCGGTCTGCTCTCCGAGGGCCAGGCGGAGCGGCTGCGCGCCTCGGGCGCCGACGCCTACAACCACAACCTCAACACCTCGGAGGGCATGTACGGGGAGATCTGCACCACGCACGACTTCTCCGACCGGGTGGCCACCGTGCGGCAGGCGCAGGGCGCCGGGCTGTCCGCCTGTTCGGGGCTGATCGCGGGCATGGGCGAGAGCGACCAGGACCTGGTGGACGTGGTCTTCGAACTGCGCGCCCTGGACCCGGATTCGGTGCCGGTCAACTTTCTGATCCCGTTCGAGGGCACGCCGCTGGCCAAGGAGTGGAACCTCACCCCGCGCCGGGCGCTGCGCATCCTGGCCATGGTGCGGTTCGTCTGCCCGGATGTGGAGGTGCGGATGGCGGCCGGCCGGGAGGTCCATCTGCGTTCCCTCCAGCCGCTGGCCCTGCATCTGGCCAACTCGGTCTTCCTGGGCGACTACCTGACCAGCGAGGGCCAGGCGGGCAAGGCGGACCTGGAGATGATCGCCGACGCCGGGTTCGAGGTGGAGGAGGCGGGCCGCACCACCCTGCCGGCCCACCGCACCGGTGCGGAGCCGCCGGGCCGGGAGGAGGAGCGGGCGCCGCGGCCCGCGGGCGAGGCGCCGCGCACCGATCTGGTGGCGGTACGGCGCCGGGGCGCGGGCACCGATCTGGCCCCGAACGCGTGACGACACGGGGTGGGTTGCGGCGGTTCGGTGAAGGAAGCGCCGCCAGACGCCGCAGAGTGTGACAGCCCGGCGGCAAGGAGCGGCCCGCCCTCCCGGGCGCGCGCCCGGTTGTCTAGCCTGGGTTTTCCGGACGCACGTGCACCTGCACGGCGGCGGCCGGGCCCGGGGGACCACGGGCGACAACGGGGCCGCGGACAGCTCGGCCCCGGCGCGAATGCCACCCGTTCGCGCTGGGGCCGGGCGTCCGCGGCCCCTCGGCCGCTCCGCTCGGCGCTCAGTCGCCGGCCGCCGCGGCCCCGCCGCCCTGGGCGGCGCGGATGGCGGCCAGCAGCGTCCGCGCGGTCTCCCGGGTCGGATGCAGCCCGGTCGGCCGGGGACGCCCCACCTGGCCGCCCCAGCCGGGCGAGACGGTGTAGCGGGTGCCGTTCATCCGGATGGACAGGGTCTGCCCCCAGGTGATCCGGATCGGCCTGGCGGTGATCTGCCCGGCCGGGGCCTGGTCGATCAGCCGCCCGTCGGTGCCGTAGAGGCTGAGCACGCCGTCCTCCAGCACGGCCCTGCCGTGCTGGGCGAGCGGCCACAGCCCCCGGCCGATCTGGGTCTCGGGGAACTCCAGCCGGTCCATCTCTCATCCTCCTTCCGCCGGGCGGACGCCCAGGGTCAGCGCCATCTCCTCCGCGATCTTCTCCCACTCCGGCCCCCGGCCGGGTGCGGCCCAGGTGACGGTGAACTGCAGCACGCCGCCCGGGAAGCTGTCGGGAAGAACATAGAAGGAGAGGTACTCCATCAGCACCGGCCGGCCGTCCGGGCCGGCACCATGCCGGGCCAGCTCACGTACCCGGCAGGCCGGGCCCAGCGGGAGTTCCGTCTCCCGGATGTCCGGCGGCGTCATCCGGTACTCGCGCGGACCGCGCAGGACGGCCGCGATCGCCGCCGGGCTGCGCCCGCCGTCCGGCGGCTCGTGCCGGGCCGTGTACGCGGTGGCGGGCACCATCGGCGGGAACTCGGGGCGGTCGGCGGGAACACAGACCGCCACCGGCGCGGCATGCAGGTCCGCCGCGCTCTCGGCGATCGCCCGCAGTTCCTCGTAGGCCGCCTCGGCATACCGCTCGGCGGCCTCCCGGGCGTCCTCGGCGGCGGCCTCCCCGGCGCGTTCCGCGATCCGGGCGGCCACCTGCTCGGGCCCGTCCAGGGCGTGCACGTCGAGCACCAGCCACTGGTCGTCCGGCAGGTCGAAACCGGCCACCCACTGCCGCCGGCCGTCGTCGTCCGGCTCAAGCTCGGCCACGGTTCATCTCCTCCGACTCTTCCGACTCCTCCGACTCCTCGGGCTGCCCGGGGGTCCGCGGGACCGGCGGCAGAGCCGCCGGCCGGTCCTGCCACCACGCCCGGACCCCGCCCAGCAGCAGAAACGGCACGGTACCCAGCGCCAGCGCAGCCAGCTCCACGGCGAGCACGGTCCGGTCGCCGGTCCCGGCGGCCAGCACCGGCGCGGTGAGCAGCAGCCCCAGGCCGCACACCCCCAGCGGCGGCAGGGCCCGCCGCACGGCACCGGTCGCCTCATGGCCGCCCGGCACGGCGATTCCACCGCGGACCGTCCCCCGGAAACCGCGCGGCCGGGCCGTCGGATCGGTGGCCGGCTCCGGTGCGCCGCGCGGCGGCGGCTGCTCCGCCTCCCGGAGGGAAATGCCGGTCCGGTCGCAGAACGCCCGCAGCCGGGTCAGTGCCGGATCACCGGCGAACCAGCTGTCCCACGGCAGCACGATGCGGACCGTCTCCCGCCCGTCCACCAGGGCCACCGCCCAGGGGCGGCCCCGCCGCAGCAGCACTGCCGCCGCCCGCACGCCCAGCACCGGATCGGCCGGGCCGCGCACCATCCGCAGCCCGTTCCAGCCGGTGCGCAGCACCAGGTCGTCGCCGGACCTGCCGAGCCGGGCACGCCGGGCGAAGGCACGGGTCACCGTCGCCGCCGCCCCGGGGCTGGGCCGCAGCTCGGGGGAGAGCCGCACCCGCCGCCACTGCCATCGGCCGCACAGCGCCGGCCCGAAGGCCGCCGCCACATGCAGGGCCGAGAACACCACCAGCACCGACGCCCACACCCGGGCGACCACCTCCCGCTCCGGGGTGTACACGCCGCGCGGCGAGGGATGGACAACGGTCCACACCACCGTGAACAGGAGAGTGAGCAGAAGCAGGGCGAAGGAGGCGGTGACCGGTACCGGCGAGCCGGGCCGCGCCGGGCCGGGCCGCAGCAGCCCCGCGTCCCGCCGGGCGGGCGCCGGGGCCGGGCCGCCCGCCCGCACCGGCAGCCCGGCGTGCCGGCAGAACGCGGCGATACCGGAGAGCTCCGGAAACGTCCCGGCAGCGGCCGTCGCGGCGGTGACCGGTTCGGTACCGGGCGGCACCGGGCCGCCGCGGCCGTCCGGCAGCCAGTCCGCCACCGCCAGACAGCCCAGGCTCGCCCCCGCCGCGTCGCACAGATGCAGACGGCCGCCGGCCGGCCCGCCGGGCACATACACGGCGCCCGAGACGCCGCCACCGCCCAGCGTCCAGGAGCGGGTCCGGAACCGGGTGCGCACCTCGAGCCGCCCGTTCCCCGCGGTGACCCGGGCCCGGCGCAGCACACCCCACCGGGCGAGCGGACGCTGCGCCGGCAGCAGCGCCGGGGCGGCCGTCCGGCGCGCTGTGCTCATGGCGCCTCCGGCGGGCGGTCAGGGGCGGGCGGGCGGTCAGGGGACGCAGACCAGGTAGGGCTCGGCCTCCTCCTCGGAGTAGCGGAACCCGCCGACCGGGGTGGCGTCCCCGCTCACCGGATTGTCCCAGGTGGACAGCGGGGCGCCGAAGTTGATCTGGGTGGCCCAGGTGCCGGCCAGGGAGGCGTTGCTGCCCCAGTCGGAGCCGGTCAGCGCGGCGTTGACCCGGGAGAAATCGGTACCGATGTCCGCGCCCTCACTGGCCGCGTAGCGCAGCATGGTGGCGTCCGCCGCCACATCCGCGGTCCGCGTGCCCAGCAGGTTGCCCCAGGCGGCGCGGCCCCAGCCGGCCAGCCCGCTGGGCATCGAGGTGGACATGGCCGCGTGCCGGAGCTGGTTGGTGCTGCCCGCCATGATGGTCTCGGCGCGGGCCACCCGGGCCGCCCGGTTGCCGAACGCCATCTGCCCGCGCAGGCTGCGGAACGCCGTCCACTTGGAGGAGTTGGCGGCGGCCTTGATGCCGGCCCCGGCGGCCCGGCCGATACCGAAGGTGAGGATGCCGACCACGTCCAGCGCCACGCCCAGCCAGTTGCCCTTGAGGATGTTGGCCACCAGCGACAGGCAGGTGGCGACCAGGGCGATCACCCCGAGCACCCCGGCCAGGGCCTGCCCGATCACGGGTATCCAGCCCACGCACAGCGCCAGCACCCCGGCGATCGCCGCCACGATGCCGGCGATCTCCCCGATGTTGATCAGCGCCTTCTTCACCGCGTCCAGGGCGGTCTTGAACCGGTCGCTCCAGCCGTCCTTCATGCCGTCGCTGCCGATGAAGTCGCCGAGGGCGTCGGCGGCGGCCTGGGCGGCGGTGTTCTTGTCCTTGACCACCTGCTCCAGCCGGGTCCTGGCCCGGGAGAGCGCGCCCTGGGCCTCGGACAGGGCGTCGCTGTACTCCTGGTGGCGGTCGTGGTCCTCGGCGTCCTCGTCCTCGGCGGCCTCCGCCTTGGGGCCGTAGGTGTCGATGTCGCCCTGCGCGGCGACCGCCTGCTCGTGCAGCTCCAGGCTCTCCTCCTGGGCGTCCTTCAGCGCGGGCCAGTAGCCGGCCAGGGCATTGGCGGCGGCGTTGTAGCGGCCGTGGACGCGCGCGATGGAGTCGGCGAGGTCGGTGGCCTTCTCGCGGACCGCGTCGCCGGAGGCGCCCTTCCAGCCCTCGTCGTCGCTGCCCAGTTCCTGGAGCAGATGGCGGCAGTCGTTGATCATGGTGGCGGTGCGGCGGTAGCGGGCCGCGGCCTCCTTGACGGCCTCCCAGTCGCCGGGGACCGGGTCACGGCCGTCGTCGGTCAGCGGCTCCCAGTCCCGGGGCCGGGTCTCACCCATGTGTCTCGCTCCCCCCTCGCGTCTCAGCCCTCGCCGGTCAGCGCGTCGTACAGTGCCTGGTCGAGGTCGCCGAACGCCTCCTCGGCGGACTCCACGATGCCCGCGAAGGCCTCCAGCTCGTCCATCATGGCGCGCCGCTTGTGATGCCAGTTGTCGGCGAACTCCTCCAGCTCATGGGCCAGGTTGTCGTGTCCGACCTCGTCGGCGTAGTCCGAGGCGATGGACTCGGAGTTCTCGAACTCCGTGGCCACAAAACGCAGCTTGCGGCCGAGTTCGACGATGTCGTCGTACTTCAGCCGGAGATCCGGCTCGCCGTGTCCCATGGCGCGGTCATCCCCCCTGGGCGGTCGGTGCGGGTATCCAGCTCAGCGAGGCGGCGATGGCGTCGAACATCTCCACCAGCGCGTCGGCCAGTTCCGGCAGCGGAGTGCTGAAGGTCAGCAGCAGGTACAGGCCCGCGTTGGGGACCTGCACGAAATACTCCAGCAAAGTGGTGGGACGCTGCTCGGACACGCCCAGTTCCACGGCGTCCTCGGGCACTTCGGTGCGGCGGCAGCGCACCGCCCGGCCGGCGGGCAGGTCGGTGAGGTCCACCTGTGCCGTCGGGTACTTCTCGCGCAGGTCCTCGGCCAGGCCGTCGTACGGCAGTTGCAGATTCCGGCCCCGCTCCTCGGCCTCCATGCTGATCAGCAGGGAGGCCGGGACCGGCACACCCAGCACGGTCTGGGTGGAGAGATACATCTCCAGGCCGTCCTTGGCGGCGCCCTCCCGGGCCACGTCGCCGATCAGTTCGCGCAGCTCGCGGCGCTTGGCGGCGTGCTCGTCACGGCTGGGCCAGGTGAGGTCGACCAGGGCCCGGACGGCGCGGTCACGCGCGTCGTCGGCGACCAGCGGGATGCGGAACCACTCGGTGGGGGTGATCAGCCGGTAGCGGGCGGGCGGCCCGACCGGCCGGGCGGCCTGCTCGTCGTCCAGAAGGTCGTCCATGCCCTGCCCGTGATCCCTGTCGTGCGGCCGTCGTCGCGTTCCCGGCCCTCACACTAGCGAGCAGAGGCAACAGTTGGGTACCTGTGGGTATCTGTGGGCACCTGCCCTTGCGTCCCCCCTCCCCCCGCCCGGGGACGGCGGTCAGGGCGCGCCGGGCGGACGGCCGTCGCCCTGCTCGCCGTCGTCGGTGCCGTCGACGTCTTCGACGTCCTCGGCGTCAGCGATGTCAGCGATGTCAGCGACGTCAGCGATGTCAGCGATGTCCTCGACATCCCCTGTCTCGTCGATGCCGCCGAGCCCGCCCATGCCGTCGATGCCGTCGATGCCGTCGACGTCGTCCAGCTGGGCTTCGGCCGGGGCGTCTTCGCCGTCCGCCAGCACCGGGGAGGCGTGGTGCGCCCACACCTTCCAGCTGCGGTCCTCGGCCCGGCGGAAGATGTTGGTGGCCACCACCACCCCGCCGACCAGCGGCCCGGCCGAGCCGTCCGGCTGTGCCGGCCCGCCGGTGAGGATGTTCTCCGTGCAGGTCACCAGCGCGGTGTCGCCCAGTACCGAGATCTCCACATCCGTCAGGAAGAACTGGATGTACTCGTGGTTGGCCATGATGGTGGCGTAGGAGCGCAGCACCTCGGCGCGCCCGTTCAGCACCGGCCAGCCCGGATGCACCACGCTGACCCCGGCCTTCTCCTCCCCCAGCCAGCAGTCGGAGAGGGCCTGGAGATCGCCGTGCTCCAGCGCGTCATAGAGCGCGGTGTTGGCCGCGGCCACCGCCTCGACGTCGTCCGTGCGCGCCTTGCTCATCCGACTCCCTCGCTGCTGCCGTCGCTGCCGCCCTTGCCGTCACCGTTGTTCCGGCGCCCCTCCGCGCGCGTCCGCCCCGGCGGCGGCCCGCACCGCGTCGGCCACCCGCACCGCGTCCACGCTCGGCCGCACCTGGTGCACCCGCACCGCCCACGCACCGGCCTGCGCGGCCAGCACGGTCACCGCCGCGGTCGCCGCGTCCCGCTCCCGGGCGGGCGGCGGAGTACCGTCCGGCCCGGCGAGTACCCGCCCGAGGAACCGTTTACGCGAGGCGGCCACCAGCATCGGGCGGCCCAGCTCGTGCCGCAGCCGGTCCAGCGAGGCCACCAGCGCGAGATCGTGCGGGGCCTGCTTGGCGAAGCCCAGGCCCGGGTCCACGATGATGCGCCGCTCGTCGATGCCGCCGGCCACCGCCGCCGCCAGGGCGGCGCGCAGCTCGGCCACCACCTCGCCGACCACATCGGCGTACACCGCGCGGGTGTTCATATCGGCGCTCTGGCCGCGCCAGTGCATCACCACGAACGGCACCCCGGCGTCCGCCACGAACGGCACCATCCGGGGATCGGCCCGCCCGCCGCTGACATCGTTGACCAGCCGGGCGCCGGCCGCCACGGCCCGCTCGGCCACGGACGCCCGCATGGTGTCCACGCTCACCGGCACACCGGCCGCGGCCAGCTCCCGCACCACCGGGACCACCCGGCGCAGCTCCTCGGCCTCGTCCACCCGGAGGGCGCCGGGGCGGGTGGACTCGCCGCCCACGTCCACCAGGTCGGCGCCCTGCGCGACCAGATCCAGGCCGTGTTTGACGGCCGCCTCGGGGGCGAACCACAGCCCGCCGTCGGAGAAGGAGTCCGGGGTGACGTTCACCACGCCCATCACGGCGCAGCGGCCCCACTCCGGCAGGCCGGACACCGTCGGGCGCGTGCTGTCCATGGCTCAAGGGTAGGACCTGGCCCCGGCAGCCGGGACCGCGCGGGACCACCCGGAAGGCAGCGGGACGGGGACGGCCGGGCGGCCGGCCGGGCGCCGCGCCGTACCCCGTGCGGCGGGGGTGTCGGAGCGCCCGGGTAGATTCGTTCCGGACGCCGGTGCGACCGGCGCGAGAGACGACCGAAAGCCATACCGAGACATCCGGGGACATCCGGGGCCCACCGGGCATCCGGAGGGCCGCGTGGGGCGGAGGGCCGCCCGGCACCGCCCGCGGTCCGGGGCCCGTGTGCCGTTGCCCGCCGACCGGCGGACGGACCATCCCGACCACCGAGGAGTGAGACCAGCGTGGACCGCATCGTGCTGCGCGGGCTGCGCGCCCGCGGCACCCATGGCGCGCTCCCGGAGGAGCGGGCGCTGGGGCAGACCTTCGTGGTCGATCTGGAACTCTCCGTGGACACCCGTCCCGCCGCCCGGACCGACGACCTGTCCCGCACGGTCCACTACGGGCTGGTCGCGGAGGAGGTCACGGGGATCGTCTCCGGCGAACCGTGCGCGCTGATCGAGACCCTGGCGCAGCGCATCGCCGACCGGTGCCTTTCCTTCGAACCGGTGCGGGAGGTCGAGGTGACCGTGCACAAGCCGCAGGCCCCGATCGCCGTGCCCTTTGACGACGTGACCATCACGATCAGGCGGAGCCGCCCATGAGCCCCGATGCCGCTTCCAAGCCCGACCCGACCGTGCAGCCCGTCCACCGCTCGGTGGTGGAGCAGGTCGATGCCGCGGACAGCACGCTGCAGAACCCGAAATTCGCCGTGCTGTCACTGGGCGGCAATCTGGGGAACCGGCTGGAGAGCCTCCAGGGCGGGGTGGACGCCCTGGCCGACACCCCGGGTCTGCGGGTGAAGGCGGTCTCCCCGGTGTACGAGACCCAGCCGTGGGGCGTGCCGGCGGACAGCCAGCCGGCCTATTTCAACGCCGTGGTGATCGTCCGCACCACGCTGCCGCCGGCGTCGTTGCTGGAGCGGGCGCAGGCCATCGAGGAGGCGTTCGCGCGGGTGCGGGGCGAGCAATGGGGCCCGCGCACCCTGGACATCGACCTCATCTCCTATCAGGGGGTGCGGTCCGAGAATCCGCGGCTTACGCTGCCGCATCCGCGCGCCCATGAGCGGGCCTTTGTGCTGGCGCCGTGGCACGATGTCGATCCGGACGCGGAGCTGCCCGGTCACGGCCGGGTGGCGGAGCTGCTGCACGGGCTCCCGGAGCAGGGCGTCCGGCGCCGCGAGGGCGTCACCCTCGTCCTGCCGGACTGACCGTGCGCCGCGGCCGGCAGCCGGCGGCGCCGGCACCGGCAACGCCGATGACGCAGCTGATGACGCAGACGTACGAGGGGCACGGCGGGGAGTGACCGGACAGTGACTCATCTGCGGATCGGGATCCTGCTCGCCCTGTTCGGCGGCGCGGCACTGCTCGCCTTCGGCCTGTCCTGGCTGTGGGACGCGCGCGGCAGCACCCTGCCGGCCGTGCCCGGGCCGGCCCCCGCGGTGCTGGCGCTGATCGCCTTCGCGCTGCTGGCGGTCGCGCTCTCGCTGCGTGCCCGGCTGCGCGCGCAGCGCGAGCGGCGGCCGGGCGCGCGGGGGGTGGATCCGATGCTGGCGGCCCGGGCGGTGATCTTCGGCCATGCCAGCGCGCTGGTCTCGGCGCTGGCCGCGGGCGCGTACGGCGGCAGCGGCCTGTTCCTCGCCCTGACGTACTGGGAGGTCGCCAACCGCCGCGACCAGGCGGTCTATGCGGGGCTCGCGGTCCTGGCGGGCGCCGCGGTGTGTGCCGCCGCCCTCTATCTCCAGCACGTCTGCCGCCTTCCCGGCGACGGCGACGACTCCCAGGGCCCCCTCTCCTCCCCCGCCTGATCCGCGGCTCGCGTCGCCGCGCCGCCGTTTCCGGCCCAGGATGGATGCGTTGCGGTACCCGGGCCACGATGCGGAGGGACGACGCATGGCGCAGCGGACGACGGCCACCGAGGTCGATGTGGTGGTGATCGGCATGGGTGTGGGCGGCGAGCACGCCGCCGGTGAACTGGCCTCGGCCGGGCTGGAGGTGGTCGCGGCCGAGGCCGAGCTGGTCGGCGGCGAGTGCGCGTACTGGGCCTGTGTGCCCACCAAGATGATGGTCCGCGCCGCGGACCTGCTGGCCGAGGCCCGCCGGGTGCCGGGGATGGCCGGCGCCGCCGAGGTCTCACCCGACTGGTCCCCCGTGGCGGCCCGGATCCGCGAGGAGGCCACCGACGAATGGGACGACACGGTGGCCGCGGACCGGTTCTCCGGCCGGGGCGGCCGGCTGGTGCGCGGCCGGGCCCGGCTGACCGGCCCCCGCCGGGTGGCCGTCGGCGACGAGGAGTTCACCGCCCGGCGCGGGGTGATCATCGCCACCGGCTCCGCCCCGCAGGCCCCGCCCGTGCCGGGCCTGGACGGGGTGCCGTACTGGACCAACCGGGAGGCCGTGGCCGCGCGTGAGGTGCCCGGGTCGCTGCTGGTCCTGGGCGGCGGGCCGGTCGGCCTGGAACTCGCCCAGGTCTATGCCCGGTTCGGCAGCCGGGTGACGGTGGTGGAGGCCGGGGACCGCCTGCTGGGCCGGGAGGAGCCGGAGGCCGGCGGGCTGCTCGCCGGGGTGCTGGACCGGGAGGGGATCTTTCTGCATCTGGGCGCCACCGCCGTCCGGGTGGAGCATGAGGGCGGCACGTTCCGGATGGAGCTCGGCGACGGTCAGGTGCTGGCCGCCGACCGGCTGCTGGTGGCCACCGGGCGGCGGCCCCGGCTGGCCGGGCTGGGCCTGGAGCACGCCGGTCTCGATCCCACGGCCCGGGCGCTGGACACCGACGGGCGGATGCGCGCCGCGGACGGCCTGTGGGCGGTCGGCGATGTCACCGGCCGCGGCCCGTTCACCCATGTGGCGATGTACCAGGCGGCGATCGCGGTGCGGGAGGTGCTGGGCCGCCCGGGGCCGGAGGCCGACTACCGTTCGCTGCCCCGGGTCACCTTCACCGATCCCGAGGTGGGCGCGGCCGGCCTGACCGAGCGGCAGGCCCTGGAACAGGGCATCCGGGTCCGCACCGGCATCACGCGGCTGGCGTCCGCCACCCGGGGCTGGATCCACAGGGCGGGCAACGACGGCTTCGTCAAGCTGGTCGCGGACGCCGACCGGGAGGTGCTGGTCGGCGCCACCACGGCCGGGCCGGGCTGCGGCGAGCTGCTGCACGGCCTCCAGCTCGCCATACACACCCGGATTCCCCTGGCCGAACTGCGCCACATGATCTACGCCTACCCCACCTTCCACCGGGCGATCGAAGCAGCCCTCGCCGACCTGGGCGGACCCGGCTGACTCCGCGGGCGTCGACGCCCGCGGAACGGACGGGCGAAGAACCGGGCAAGGGCAGGGGACTCCCCGGCGGCTTCCGCGGTGCTGTGTCAGTGGCGCCTGTCAGGATCGGACGGGCCGGGCTCGACGGCCCGTGATCGACGGCCCGTGATCGACGGCCCGTGATCGACGAGCAGGACCGGACGCGGAGGCGGACGAAGCGGGCCGGGCGCGGCAGGAGCGGGCGAAGCGGGATGGGGCCGGGCACACCGCCCGCGCCAAACCGGGCCGAAAGGGATCGCCCGGGGCGGCGTGACGGGGCCGGGCCCGGGGAAGCAGAAGTGGAGTGCGCATGGAGACGGGCCTCGACGAAGAGGCGCCGCTGACCGAGGAGTCGGCGGTCGCCCACACCGGCGGCATCTGTTTCAAGACCGGCCCGCCCGGCCGTACCGGTGTCGAACTGGAGTGGCTGGTGCACGACGGCGGCACCCCGGCCGCCCCGGTGGCGCCCGGCCGGCCGGCCGCGGTCCTCGACCGGCTCGCCGCCGCCGGGGGCCTGCCCGGCGGCGGGGTGCTCACCCGGGAGCCGGGCGGCCAGATCGAGCTGTCCACCCCGGCCGCCTCCTCGGCCGCGCGGTGCGTGCGGGCCGCCGCCGCGGACCAGTCGGTCCTCTTCGAGGCGCTGGCCGAGGCGGGCCTGAAGGCCGTGGGGGCGGGGCTGGATCCGCTCGGCAGCCCGGCCCGGGTGCTCGATCATCCGCGTTACGCGGCCATGGAGCGGTTCTTCGACCGGGCCGGCCCCTGGGGCCGGCTGATGATGCGCGCCACCGCCTCGGTCCAGATCAATGTGGACGCCGGTGACGACACCGCGGGCCCGGCCGGCTACCGGTACCGCTGGCGGCTGGCCCACCGGCTGGGACCGGTGCTGGTGGCGGCGTTCGCCAACTCCCCGCTGCGTCGCGGCCGTCCCACCGGGTGGCGGTCCACCCGGCAGGCGATCTGGGCCCGGCTGGACCCGGGCCGCACCCGTCCCCCGCCCTGGCCCGCGGACGGGGCACCGGACGATCCCCGCGCCGCCTGGACCGGTTATGCGCTGGACGCGGAGCTGCTGTGCGTGCGGCGCCCGGCACCGGCCGACTGGTCGGCCCCCCGGGGGCTGACCTTCCGCTCCTGGCTGCGCCGCCCGCCGCCCGGCTGGGCGCCGCCCCGGCCGGCCGATCTCGACTACCACCTCTCCACCCTGTTCCCGCCCGTCCGGGCCCGCGGCTGGCTGGAGCTGCGGATGGTGGACGCCCAGCGCGGGCCCGACTGGGCGGTGGCGGTGGCCCTGGTCTCCGCGCTGCTGGACGATCCGGCCGCCGCCGAGGCGGCGGTGGACGCCACCGAGCCGCTGACCGGGGGCCGGCCGGTGCCGTCCGCCGAGGTCTGGGAGCGCGCCGCCCGGCACGGCCCGGCCGATCCGGAGCTGGGCAAGGCGGCCCGGGCCTGCTTCGCCGCCGCGGAGGCGGCGCTGGCCCGCGATCCGGAGACGGCGGAGCTGCGGCGCGCGGTCGCCGCCTTCGCGGAGCGGTATCCGGAGCGCGGCCGGTGCCCGGCCGACGACTGGCTCGATCACCGTCCCTGACCGTCCCGGCCGGGCCGCCCCCGGAAACACCCACACCGCAGAAAGGTTTCTGCCTTGACGCTGCACCAGGAGACCACCCACCCCCCGACCACCGGAACCGACACCGACACCGGAACCGGCACCGGCACCGACGCCTCCTCCGCTGCCTCGCTGCGCGAACTCGCCCGCGCCGAGCTGGAGCGGGCCCGCCGCCGCACCGCCGCCCTCACCGACTGCCTGGACGAGGCCGGGCTCACCGCCCAGCACTCGCCCCTGATGTCCCCCCTGGTCTGGGACCTGGCGCATGTGGCCAACCAGGAGGACTTCTGGCTCGTCCGCCAGGCCGGCGGGCGGCCCGGCGTCCGCCCGGACATCGACCACCTCTACGACGCCTTCCGCCACCCGCGCGCCGACCGCCCGGCCCTCCCCCTGCTCACCCCCGGCCAGGCCCGCGACTACGGCGCCCGGGTCCGGGACCTCGCCCTTGAGGTACTGGAGAACAGCGATCCGGACGACCCGGGGGCCGGCCCGCTGCTGCGCGACGCCTTCGTCTTCGGCATGATCGCCCAGCACGAGCAGCAGCACGACGAGACCATGCTCGCCACCCACCAACTGCGCACGGGCGAACCGGTGCTGCACGCCCCCGCGCCGCCGCCCGCCCCGGCCGGCGCCGCCGCCCTGCCCCGCGAAGTGCTGGTCCCCGGCGGCCCGTTCACCATGGGCACCGACACCGACCCCTGGGCGCTGGACAACGAACGCCCCGCGCACACCGTCGAGCTCCCGGCCTTCTGGCTGGACACCGTGCCGGTCACCAACGCCGCCTACCAGGAGTTCATCGCGGCCGGCGGCTACCGCGACCCCCGCTGGTGGCACCCGCGGGGCTGGGCACACAAGGAGCACGCCGGACTGGAGGCCCCCCAGTTCTGGCTCCGCGACAGCAGCGGCTGGCTGCGCCGCCGCTTCGGCCGCACCGAGCCGCTGCCGCCGGAGGAGCCCGTGCTGCACGTCTGCTGGTACGAGGCGGACGCCTACGCCCGCTGGGCGGGCCGCCGGCTGCCCACCGAGGCCGAGTGGGAGAAGGCCGCCCGGCACGACCCGGCCACCGGCCGCTCCCGCCGCCACCCGTGGGGCGACACCCCGCCCGGCCCGGACCACGCCAACCTCGGCCAGCGCCATCTCCAGCCCGCCCCGGCCGGCTCCTTCCCGGCCGGCGCGGCCCCCTCCGGCGCCCGCCAGCTGCTCGGCGACGTCTGGGAGTGGACCTCCTCCGACTTCCTCCCCTATCCCGGCTTCGCCGCCTTCCCCTACCGGGAGTACAGCGAAGTGTTCTTCGGCAGCGAGTACAAGGTGCTGCGCGGCGGCGCCTTCGGCGTCGCCCCGGTGGCCTGCCGGTCCACCTTCCGCAACTGGGACTACCCGATCCGCCGCCAGATCTTCGCCGGCTTCCGCACCGCCCGCGACGCCTCCGGCACGGACGCCTGACAGGAAGGGGAACCCATGTGCCGCCATCTCGCCTACCTCGGGCCGCCCCGCACCCTGGCCGAGCTGATCACCGCACCGCCCTACGGCCTGCACCGCCAGTCGTGGGCCCCGCGCCGCCAGCGCCACGGCACCGTCAACGCCGACGGCTTCGGCATCGGCTGGTACCCGGAGCCGGCCCCGCCCGGCGGGCCCGCCCCCGAACCGGCCCGCTACCGCCGCTCCATCCCCCTCTGGGCCGACGGCAACCTGCCCGACCTGGCCCGGGCCGTGCGCAGCACCGCCGTGCTCGCCGCCGTCCGCTCCGCCACCGCCGGCACCAGCCAGGACGAGGCCGCCGCCGCGCCCTTCGCCGCCGGCCCCTGGCTGTTCAGCCACAACGGCGCCGTCAGCCGCTGGACCGACCTGCCCGCCGACACCGGCTGGCCGCTCTCCCCCGCCGCGCTGCTCTCCCTGGAGGCCCGCTGCGACTCCGCCCTCCTGTGGGCCATGACACTCACCCTGCTGCGCAGCGGCACCCCGGCCGGCGACGCGCTGGCCGCCGTCGTACACGCCACCGCCGCGGTCCGCCCGGACGCCCGGCTCAATCTGCTGCTCACCGACGGCCGCTCCATCGCCGCCGTCCGCCACGGCGACACCCTGTGGTGGCGGGCGGAGCCCGGGCCCGGCAACGCCGTCACCGTCGCCTCCGAACCCGACACCGAGGACGGCACCGGCTGGCAGGAGGTCCCGGACCGCTCGCTGCTGCTCGCCACCCCCGCCGGCACCCGGGTGCTGCCGCCGGCCGACGGCCCCTCCGCCGCCGCACCACCACCACCGCCGCCGCCGTCCGCCGTCCTCGCCCCCGGCCCCGCCTGACGCGCAGAAAGGAACCCCTTCCGTGACGAGTCCCGAGCCGAGCCGCTTCACCCTGGACCACCGGCTGCCCGCCGGCCATTTCGACCGCGAGCTGCGCGCCGACGCCCGCGCCGGGCTGACCGCCACCCCCAAGGTGCTGCCGCCCAAGTGGTTCTACGACGAGCGCGGCAGCGCGCTGTTCGACGAGATCACCCGGCTGCCGGAGTACTACCTGACCCGGGCCGAGCGGGAAATCCTGCATGCCAGGGCCGCCGGCATCGCCCGGCTCACCGGCGCCCGCTCCCTCGCCGAACTGGGCTCCGGCACCTCGGAGAAGACCCGGGTCCTGCTCGACGCCCTGACCGCCGCCGGAACCCTGGAACGCTACGCGCCCGTCGATGTCAGCCCCGCCCCGCTCCGCGAAGCGGGCGCGGCCCTCCGCACCGCCTACCCCGCACTGCGCATCACCGCCACCGTCGCCGACTTCGAGCACGACCTGACGCTGCCCCGCGACCCGGCCCCCGTGCTGGTCGCCTTCCTCGGCAGCACCCTCGGCAATCTGGACACCCCCCGCCGGGCCGCCTTCTTCACCGCCCTGCGCGCCGCGCTCCGCCCCGGCGACTCCCTCCTCCTCGGCGCCGACCTGGTCAAGGATCCCCAGACCCTGATCCGCGCCTACGACGACAGCCGGGGCATCACCGCCGAGTTCAACCGCAACGTCCTGCATGTTCTCAACGAGGGCCTGGACGCCGACTTCCAGCCGGACACCTTCCAGCACCGCGCCGTCTGGAATCCCGAGGAGGAGCGCATGGAAATGCGCCTGCGCTCCCGCACCGCCCAGAGCGTCAAACTCCCGGCCGCCGGACTGACCGCCGACTTCGCCGAGGGCGAGGAACTCCTCACCGAGATCTCCGTCAAATTCCGCCGCGACCGCCTCACCGCCGAACTCGCGGACGGCGGCTTCACCCTCACCGAATGGTGGACCGACACCGCCGCCCGCTACGCCCTCCTCCTGGCCACCCCCACCCCCTGACCACCCCCCGCACCGGGGGCGGCGGCCCCGCCCCGCCGCCCCCGCCCCAGTGCACACGAATTCGACAACGGGGCACGGTCGCCGGCTTCGTAGACTGACGGAACCCTTCGTCCGACAGCCAGGAGCAGCCCGTGCGTCCGCAGCGGTTCATGGATTTCGCCGTCCGTACCTACTCAGCGGCCGGCCTGGAGGCCGAGCCCTGGCAGGACGGCACGAAACGCCCGTTCGGGGTCCGGGTCAGGCTGCCCGGCGGCGGTCAGATCTGGCACGCGGTGACCGCCGCCGCACCGCCGGGGGAAGACTACGCAGCGCCCGAGCAGCCCGTGGAGAAGGAGGCCCCCGCGCCGGTCCCGCTGCCCGCCCTGGGGAACGGACCGGTGCCCGTACCGGCGGCCGAACAGTATCTGGCGGCGCTCCTGACCAATGCGGGCAGCCTTGAAATCATCCGCGCATACGGCTATTCGGGACGGGAGGCCTCCTCGCAGAATCCGGGCCTGGGTGTCGAGTTCCACAGCGGCGGAAAGATCCACTGTGTATTCGTGCACGCCGCGCGAGCCGGACAGCAACGGGGCCAGGAGTACGCGCTCCCCGGGGAAATCTGATCATGAGCAAGTGCCCGCAATGCGGAACCATCACCTCGGCCCCGGTCGGCTCGCCGACACCCCCGCACCAGAAGCCGGACGGCAGCCGTCGGTCCTGCGACGGGGCCGGCAGTCCCGGCGTGTGAGTGCAGGCACGGGGCCGGAGGATCCCTTCCGGTCCACCGGCCGCGCCCGGCGGTGTCTGCTCACTTCCCCGCGCGGCCCGGGAACAGCCGGCGAAGTGGCGGTGCGGTTACCGGGAGGGCACAGGATGCGTGAATCTGGCATGCGCCCTCCCGTCTGTGCCCGGCGCCACGGTAGTTTTTGGACATGGCTCGTGGACGTCATCGACACTCCCCCCTGCATCGCCGGGCCGTACCGGCCGGGGCGGGGGGCTTCGCCGTGCTGTGCGCGGTCGCGGCGCTGCTGGTCGAGGAGGCCGCGGTGCTGCGCCCGCTGATCGTGCTGAGCGCGGCCGTCACTCTGGCGGTGGGCGTGGTGCTGCGCCGATGGGACATGGAGGCCGGCCGCCAGGTGGCCAAGGAACGCGCCAAACGCTCGGCCGCCGCCTGGCGGGGCGAGGAGCGCCAGGCCGAGCTGGAGGAGGCGCTGGAGCAGATCACCCTGCTGGAGGACAAGCTCCAGGCCAAGCGGGTCGATCTGGGCCGGCTGCGCAGCGAGTACGCCGAGCTGCTGCGCCGCTATGCGCACTCCGAGAACGAACGGGCCAATGTGCTGGAGAGCCGGCGCCGGCTGGCCCTGGAGGCCGCCGCCCCGACCAAGGCGCTGCCCGCCCAGTCCGCGGACCACCGCACGGCGGGCGGCGCGCCCACCCCGCTGACCTATCTCCAGGCCGAGCGGGCGCTGACCAACCTCACGGCCAATGCCGCGCGGCAGGAGGAGACGCGCAGGCAGCAGGAGCCGGTCTATCCGCAGCGCTCCGGCACCCCGGCGGTGCAGCCGCCCGCGCCGCGCACGGCGGGGTTCGACTTCTTCGGTGCGCCGGCCGCCCGCCGCACCGGCCGGCAGCAGCGCACCGGGGAGGCCGCCCCGGCGGACGGCTCCCGGGACGGCGACGACGCCGAGGACGTCCAGGACGTCGAGGACGTCGAGGACGTCGAGGACACCGGGGAGATCGTGACCGCCGAGCTGGTGGAGGAGGACGACGAGCCGGCCCGGCCGGACGGCGCCGCGGAGCGTGCGCCGCGGCAGGCCGGTGACACCGTCCGGTCCGCCGCCCGCCCGCACCCGGCCTCCGCCGCTCACTGACCCGCGGCCCCCGGCTGCCCGGCTGCCCGGCCGGGCGCATCGCATCAGGACCGCACAGGGGAGCGGCCCCGGAGGGGGCGGTCTCCGGGGCCGCTCTCGGGTGTGCCGGGCGGCTGGTCTTGCGGGTCACGCGATCTCGCCGTGCCGTGACGGTCGGCCTCACGGCGGTTCGCGGAACGGTTCCCGCAAGCTCCGGCACACTCCGCGCCAGGTCCGGCGGCGGTCACGGACCTCTCGGCGCTGGGTGAGGGTCGGAACGGATCAGTGCAGCCAGGGGCGGTCGGCGACAAACGGCAGCCGGGTCCAGACGCGTTCCAGGCCCCAGACCCGTCCGGCGCCGCAGGCGGCCACCACGATCATCACCACGGCGTAGATCACATGCTGGTCGATCAGCGGGTTGGTGGACATGCTGGGCGAGCCGTCGGACAGTTCCCTGGCGGGCGGCCACTGGCTGAGCCACAGCACCAGCATCATGCTGCTGCCGGCCACGGCGGTGGGCCGCAGTGCCACACCGAGGATCAGGGCCAGGCCGCAGCCGGACAGGCCGGCCATGAACATCAGGTCGATCCACAGGTTGCCGGCCCAGGCGTGGAAGGTGGCCTCCAGGGGGCCGACGTCCACGCCGCTCAGATAGCCCTCGGCGGGCGAGACGCCCTCGATCCAGGCGCGTTCGGAGGGGGTGGCGTAGCCCAGGCCGAAGGTCTTGTCCACAAAGGCCCAGAACAGGATCAGTCCGGTGGCGATGCGCAGCGCGGCCAGCGCCTTGGCGGCGGGACCGGAGACGATGGTGCCGTCGAGCGCCGGAGCGGTCTCGGCGTCGGATGGTGAGGGAGCGGTCTGCCGGATCGGCTGGACGGACATGACACTCCTCTCCTTCGCGGGGTTGAGTGGGGACGTGGGGGGTGGGTGGTGCGGGTGCGGGGCCGTGGGGTGGTGCGGGGTGGAGGGCGGCGTGTCCCGGGGTCCCGCACACCGGGACACGCCGCCGGACTGGGGGGGCGGGTCAGGTCAAGGTCAGCTCGGTTCGGTGCCCCAGACCAGACCGCCGTTCACATGGGCCGTGACCGTGGCCGTCTCGGCGTAGGCGGTTCCGGTGCCGTGGCTGTAGTCGTCGGTCTCGTCGAAGGCGGACCAGTCGGACTTGCTCATCCGCAACTGGAGGTCGCCGGTGCCGGCGCCGGGTGCCAGGCTGCCGCTGGTGAAGGAGACTTCCAGATAGCTGTCGGCGCCGTTCACCGCGGTGGGCAGATGGACCACCTCAAGGTCCAGGTTGGCGCAGCCGACCACGGCCCAGTCGCACCAGGCGCTGACCGATGAGGCTCCGTCGCGGGTGAACCAGTAGCGCAGGGTCACGGTGCTCAGATCGACCGGGGTGTCGCCGGTGTTGCGCAGCCGCAGGCTGGGGCGGATGGCGTTGTCGGTGGCCGAGCTGTCGTTGTTCTTGTATTCGACGGCCAGGGCGGCGTCACCGGGCTCGGGTTCCGGGTCCGGGTCGGGCTCCGGGTCCGGGTCCGGCTCCGGGTCCGGGTCCGGCTCGGGGTCGGGGTCCGGGTTGCCCAGGTACTCGTTGAGGCTGATGCCGGTGGTGCTGGTGCTGCCGCCCAGCTTCACTTCGTGGTCCAGGCCGACGAACTTGCCGCCCTGGCTCCACAGCGCCGGCTCGACAAAGCCGTACTTCTCCTCGTCCCAGCTCGCCCAGTCGTAGCCCAGCAGGCCGCCGGTGTCACCGGAGTTGGGGTTCAGGCACCAGAAGGTGTGGTGGACGCCGTAGTCGGTCATCATGTCGCGCAGCGCGGTCATCCACTTCTCGTTGTCCCCGCCGTCGAGATGACCGCCCCATTCGCCGATCAGCAGCGGCGCGGTGTTCTCCTTGTGGATGTAGAGCCAGTTCGGGTCCCAGACGTCCCGCTCCAGGGTGGTGCGGTTCCAGTCGCCCTCGAACCACGGCTGCTGCCACACCGAGGGGCCGTAGTCGTGCGGCGAGTAGACGAGCTGGTCCTGGCCGGCGCCGAGGTCCACCGGGTAGTCCTTGACGCCGCGCAGATTGCCGCCCCACCACATGCCGTAGTAGTCGGTCGGGGTGGTGGAGGTCCAGCTCACGCCCTCGCGCGGGTAGACCTCGATGCCCTCGCAGAGGATCAGCATGTTGGGGTTGATGGCCAGGATGCGCTTGCCCGCGGTTTCGCAGGCGTGCTTCCAGTTGTCCTCGTCGGTGGAGTCGTCCCACTTGGCGCGCGGGGTCTCGTTCGCCTTGCCGTGCGGCTCGTTCTCGATGTCGAAGGCGACCAGGGTGTCGTTGTCCTTGTACCGGTCGGCGACCCACTCCCAGGTGGAGTAGAAGATCTCGCTGGTGATCTCGCCCTTGTACCACATCGGGTACACATGACCTGAGTTGTCCGCTTCGGCGCTGTGCACATCGAGCATGACCTTCAGGCCGTACTTCTCGCACAGCGTCAGCCAGTAGTCGAAGACCCCGAGGGTGGTCCGGCCCTCCAGCTCCGGGTTGACATAGGTGTTGATCCCGGAGGCCACCGCGGCCTGGCCGTTCTTCCACTCGTTGAGCAACTGGGTGGAGATGGGCACCCGGACGATGTTGAAGCCGCGTTCCGCCACCGCGCGCGTGACGTCCTCGATGTTCGCGGACCACAGGCCGTGGAAGAAGCGCTCCGAGGTGTTGAAACCGAACCAGTTGACACCGGTGAGCCAGACCTGGTTGCCGGCCTGGTCGGTGATCTTGTTCCCGTCGGTGGTCAGCCAGTCGGTGCCGGCGGCGCCGGCGGTCTGCACCGGACCGGACTCCTCGGGGGCCGGCTCGGCGCCGGCCGAACCGGCCAGGCCGGGCAGCCCCGCGGCGAGCAGCGCGCCGAGGACCAGTCCGGCCGCCGCAAGCGGCCGTCTGCTCTTGGATCGTCTCCGGGTGAAGGAAGACATGCTGGGGGTCGTTCCCTTCCTTGCGGATGCGGCTCTGCGCGCCGCGAGGCGCGCGGGGGGGGTCGCCGTGGAAGGGGGTGGCCAAGCGTCCGCGGACCGAGACGCTTCGTACCGAATTTTTGGGAGCGCTCCCAGTTTTCGGTACGTGACGGCACACCACCCTCCCGCGGCTCTCCCCGCGGTCGAATGCCCGATTCGACTCCGTCACATGAAGCCAGCCCGCCATGCCCCTGTCAATACAACGGTCACCGCCTTTAGGGCGCGAAGGAAGCGGCTCGATGAAAGGTGCAGGCAGGGGGCGTGTCGGTGCGCAAAATTTTTGGGAGCGCTCCCACATAGTGGACGATGAAACCACTTTCCGAACGCTGTGGCGCGGCGGCCCCGCCCGGAAGGAAGACGGGGCCGCCGCGCGGCCGGGGAGGAGGGGAGAACAGGCTCAGCGGGCCAGGATCAGGCTCATCGCCTCGGCCCGGGTGGCGGCGTCCCGCAACTGGCCGCGCACCGCCGAGGTGGTGGTCTTGGCACCCGGCTTGCGCACCCCGCGCATGGTCATGCACATGTGCTCGCACTCCAGCACCACGATCACCCCCCGGGGTTCCAGGATGCGCATCAGCGAATCCGCGATCTGGGTGGTGAGCCGCTCCTGCACCTGCGGCCGGCGGGCGTAGACGTCCACCAGCCGGGCCAGCTTGGACAGCCCGGTGATCTTGCCGCTGGTGGACGGAATGTAGCCGACATGGGCGACGCCCTGGAACGGCACCAGGTGGTGCTCGCAGCTGGAGAACACCTCGATGTCCTTGACCAGCACCATCTCGTCGTGGCCGAGATCGAAGGTGGTGGTCAGCACGTCCTCCGGACGCTGCCAGAGCCCGGCGAAGATCTCCTTGTAGGCCCGGGCGACCCGGGCCGGGGTCTCGCGCAGCCCCTCGCGGTCCGGATCCTCCCCGACCGCGATCAGCAGTTCGCGGATGGCGTTCTCCGCCCGCTTCTCGTCGAACTCCCCGAGCGGGCTCTCGCCGTCCGGCGTCACCGGGTCGGTCATGCCTGTCCTCGTTCCGTCGTTCACGGCACCGGGAAGCGTCCTGCCCGCGCCCGGGGCCCCATGTTCGCACACGCGTTCGCCAATATGCGGACGCGCCCCTCGGGTAAACCCGAGGGGCGCGAGGGGCATTCCCGCCCCGGCCGGTGGCGCTGCCGCCGGTGCTGCGGGGGCCCGGCTCAGCTCGGTCCGGAGGCTCCGGGCGGCTGGTGGCCGGGCCGCGGCGGCAGCTCGCCCAGCGGACCGGTACCGGTGCCGCTGCCGGCGCCGCCGCCTGGCGGGACCGGGCCCAGCGGCGGGTTGAGCTGCTTGGTCTCCTGCTCGCCCCCGCTGCCCGCGACACCGCTGCCATTGGCCAGGGAGAGCTGCTTGACCGGCACGGACACCGGCGGCCTGGTGGACGGCGTACGGTGCGGCGAGCCCGTCCACGCCGGACGCGGCGGGCGCTTCACCACCGGCCGGAAGATCTCCTCCAGCTCGTCCTTGCCCAGCGTCTCCTTCTCCAGCAGCGCCAGCACCAGATTGTCGAGCACATCGCGGTTCTCCACCAGGATCTCCCACGCCTCGTTGTGCGCCGCCTCGATGAGCCGCTTGACCTCCTCGTCCACCATCCCGGCGACCTCTTCCGAGTAGTCGCGCTGGTGGCCCATCTCCTTGCCGAGGAACGGCTCGGAATGGTCGGAGCCGAACTTGATCGCGCCCAGCCGCTCGGACATGCCGAACTGGGTGACCATGCCGCGCGCGGTGGCGGTGGCCTTCTCGATGTCATTGCCCGCGCCGGTGGTCGGATCGTGGAACACCAGCTCCTCGGCCGCCCGGCCGCCCAGCATGTAGGCGAGCTGGTCCAGCATCTCGTTGCGGGTGGTGGAGTACTTGTCCTCCTCCGGCAGCACCATGGTGTAGCCCAGGGCCCGGCCCCGGGAGAGGATCGTCACCTTGTGCACCGGATCGCTGTTCGGGGAGGCCGCCGCGACCAGGGCGTGCCCGCCCTCGTGGTAGGCGGTGATCAGCTTCTCCTTGTCGGACATGATCCGGGAGCGCTTCTGCGGGCCGGCCACCACCCGGTCGATCGCCTCGTCCAGGTACTTGTTGTCGATCAGCTTGGCGTTGCCCCGGGCGGCCAGCAGCGCCGCCTCGTTGAGCACATTGGACAGGTCCGCGCCGGTGAAACCGGGGGTGCGGCGGGCGACCGCGCCCAGATCCACGTCCGGCGCGACCGGCTTGCCCTTCTGGTGCACCTTGAGGATCTCCAGCCGGCCCTGCATGTCCGGGCGGTCCACCGCGATCTGGCGGTCGAAGCGGCCCGGGCGCAGCAGCGCCGGGTCCAGGATGTCCGGCCGGTTGGTGGCGGCGATCAGGATCACACCGCCCTTGACGTCGAAGCCGTCCATCTCGACCAGAAGCTGGTTCAGGGTCTGCTCGCGCTCGTCATGGCCGCCGCCCATGCCGGCGCCGCGGTGCCGGCCGACGGCGTCGATCTCGTCCACGAAGACGATGGCCGGGGCGTTGGCCTTGGCCTGCTCGAACAGATCCCGCACCCGGGAGGCGCCGACACCGACGAACATCTCCACGAAGTCGGAGCCGGAGATCGAGTAGAACGGCACCCCGGCCTCGCCGGCCACGGCGCGGGCCAGCAGGGTCTTGCCGGTGCCGGGCGGGCCGTAGAGCAGCACGCCCTTGGGGATCTTGGCGCCCACCGCCTGGAACTTGGCCGGCTCCTGAAGGAATTCCTTGATCTCGTGGAGCTCCTCCACCGCCTCGTCGGCACCCGCCACATCGGTGAAGGTCGTCTTGGGGGTGTCCTTGGTGATCAGCTTGGCCTTGGACTTGCCGAAGTTCATCACCCGCGAGCCGCCGCCCTGCATCTGGTTCAGCAGGAACAGGAACAGCACGATGATCAGCAGGAACGGCAGGATCGACAGCACCATCGAGAGGAACGGGTTCTGCGACTTCGGGCTGACCGTGTAGCCCTCCGGCAGCAGCTCCTCCTCGCTCTGGTACTTCGACTGCAGCAGCTTGGCCAGCTCCACGCCCTGCTCGTCGATGTAGCTGGCCTCCACCTTGTCGGAGTCGACCTCGGGGATCCGCTCGCCTTCCTTGAGCTGGACCTTGATCTTCTGCTCGTCGCCGGTGGTGAGCTCGGCGGCCTGCACCTGGTTCTTCTGGATGGCCTCGACGACCTGCCCGGTGTCGACCTTGGTGTATCCCTCGCCGGACCGGAACACCATCATGAGCAGGAGCAAAGCGGCCACGGCCAGCAGGATCCACATGACCGGCCCACGGAAGTAGCGCTTCATCAGTCTCTTCTACGAGGCTGTGCGGCCCCGTCCCTCCTGCCACTCGGTGTGTGCACGGCCCCCGGACGGAGGCCGTCGTGCGTCGGTGTCCGTTTCGCCGGGCGCTCCCGGCGCCGGACAAGCTGACTTATCGCGACGGTACCGCAGCATGCCCGCCCGGCGCTGCCCGGCGCCGCCTTCCGGCCGCCGGGCTCTCCCGTCACGCTTCTTCTGACCTCCTCAAACGGTCCGGCGCCGCCAGATGTTCCGGGCACCGGTCATTTCGCGCCGGATTGCGTACCGGAGAACCACGGCGGACGGGCGCCGGTCAGCCGCCGTAGACATGCGGCGCCAGGGTGCCGATGAAGGGGAGATTGCGGTATTTCTCGCCGTAGTCCAGGCCGTAGCCGACCACGAACTCACTGGGAATGTCGAAGCCGACCCACTTGACGTCGATGTCCACCTTGGCGGCCTCCGGCTTGCGCAGCAGCGTCATGATCTCCAGCGACGCCGGCTCCCGGGAACCGAGGTTGGACAGCAGCCAGGACAGGGTCAGCCCGGAGTCGATGATGTCCTCGACGATCAGGACGTGCTTGTCCTTGATGTCGGTGTCCAGATCCTTCAGGATCCGCACCACGCCCGAGGACTGGGTGCCCGCGCCGTACGAGGAGATCGCCATCCAGTCCATGGTGACCGGCGTGGCGAGCGCCCGCGCCAGATCGGCCATCACCATGACGGCGCCCTTGAGCACCCCGACCAGCAGCAGGTCCTTGCCCTCGTAGCCGGCGTCGATCTTGGCGGCCAGTTCGGCAAGCCTGGCGTCGATCTCTTGCTTGGTGATCAGCACCGACCGAAGGTCGGCGCCGAGGTCTTTCTCCTGCACCCTGGCCACTCTCTTGGTACGTCTCTTGGTACGGAAATCCGATACGGACACCCGGCACGGAACGAGACGCGGAACCGTCCGCCGGACGGTCACGGCCACGGCACCGGCCACGGCATCCGGCCGCGGCCGGTCCGCGCACCGCCCGTGGGCCGCGCTAGCCGTCCGCCTGCTGGAGGACCAGTCTGCCACCCTGCCGCCGGGCCTCGACCCGGCCCGGCAGGTTCAGCGGGCGCTGGCCGCGCCAGGCGGTGATCAGCCGGTCGGTCTCCTCGATGTGCCGGGCGAACAGCGAACCGGCCGGCGCGCCCGCGGCGATCGCGGCCCGGCGCAGCACCCGGCGGCGCACCGCGGGCGGCAGCTCGCTCAGGGCCGCCACCTCCAGCGTGCCGTCCGCCCGGGTGACCTCCCGCTGCGCCCGCTGCGCCCAGGCGTCCAGGGCGTCGGCGTCGTCCCGGGAGAGCCGGGCGGTGCGGGCCAGTGCCTCCACCACGCCCCGGCCCAGGGCCTTCTCCAGCACCGGCAGGGCTTCGTGACGCACCCGGGAACGGGCGTAGGCGGGGTCGGTGTTGTGCGGGTCGTCCCAGACCGGCAGGCCCTGCTCGGCGCAGGCGGTGCGGGCGGTCTGGCGGTCGAGCTGGAGAAACGGCCGCCGGTAGCGGCGGGCCGCGGCGCACCAGGCGGCCGGCCGGGCCGGGGCGGCGGTGGCCGTGGCGGCGCCGGCCGCCGGGGGGCGGGCGGCGGGGGCGGGGGGCGGCGGGGCGGCCGGGGGCGCGGCGGCCGGGCTGCCGGAGACGGCCGGCATGCCGGCCAGCGAACGGATGCCGGAGCCGCGGGCCAGGCCCAGCAGCACCGTCTCCGCCTGGTCGTCCCGGGTGTGGCCGAGCAGTACGGCCACCGCGCCGTGCCGCTCGGCGGCCCCGTCCAGGGCGGCGTAGCGGGCGGTCCGGGCGGCGGCCTCCGGGCCGCCGGTGCGGCCCACCGTGACGGTGGCGACATCGGCCGGCTCCAGGCCCAGGGCGGCCATCCGGTCGGCCACCTCGCGGGCCCGCTCGGCGGAGCCCTCCTGGAGGCCGTGGTCCACGGTGATGCCGCCGGCGCGCAGGCCGAGCCGGGGGGCTTCGAAGGCGAGGGCGGAGGCGAGGGCCATGGAGTCGGCGCCGCCGGAGCAGGCGGCCAGAATCAGCGGGGCCGGGGCCGGGGCGGGGGCGGTGTGCGGGGCGCCGGGGGCGGCCGGGCGGTCGGCCGGCGGCCGGAGGTCGTCGAGGATCTCGTGCAGGGCACGGCGGACGGCCAGGCGTATCGCCGCGACCGTGGGGTGGGGACCCATGTCCGATCACTTCCTAGGACACTCGGGGGATCGCTGCGGGCGATCTGGTGAATCTCCGGGGGGCTCTGGGGTTACCGTCACGCGGACCAGCGGAGTACGGGTCACGCTGCGTGCGTTTATGGTGACAGAGGCAGGCTGCTCCCCGAGCATTGCACGCCCCGCGGGGCTTGATGGTCCCTCGTACGAGTGATGGTGAGGCGTTGGGCATGCCGGGCGCGTGGGTGCGCGCCAGTATCCGCCGCTATCCGGAGGTGGGCCGCACCCGTGCGACCCAGGCCGCGGGTTTGGCGATCTCCTCCCTGGTCGGGAGGGTGTTGGGCGAGGTCCAGACCTTGTTGAAGCCCGCCATGCCGGCCTCCTCCACCACGGCCCGGACAAAGTGCTCGCCCTCCTGGTACTGGCGGAGCTTGGCGTCCATCCCCAGCACCCGGCGCAGCGCCCGGTCCAGGCGGCCGGCGCCGGTCTGGCGACGGCGGGTGAACTTCTCCCGGATCTCCGACACGGTGGGCACCACCTGCGGGCCGACGCCGTCCATCACAAAGTCGGCGTGCCCCTCCAGCAGGGACATCACGGCGGTGAGCCGCTCCAGGATCTCCCGCTGCCGGGGCGTCTGCACCAGATCCACCAGGGAGGTGCGGCCGGCGGCCGGGGCGGGCGGCGGCTGCCGCTCCTCGCCGTCGGGCGTGCCCCGCTCGTCCCGCTCCTCACGGCCGGAGAGGGACTGCACGGCCTGGCGGAACCGCTCCATCAGGGTGGCCGGATCGACATCGGCCTCGGCCAGAAACGCCTGGATCTCGCCCTCCAGGTGATCGCGCAGCCAGGGCACGGCGGCGAACTGGGTGCGGTGGGTCTCCTCGTGCAGGCACACCCAGAGCCGGAAGTCGTGCGGCTCCACGTCGAGCTCCCGCTCGACATGGACGATGTTGGGGGCCACCAGCAGCAGCCGTCCGCCACCGTCCACCGCGCCGGGCAGGGCGGGCGTGGCCGGGGCGAAGGTCTCGTACTGGCCGAGGACCCGGGAGGAGAGGAAGGACATCAGCATGCCCACCTCGACGCCGGTGACCTTGGAGCCGACCATGGCCAGCGCGGTGCCGCCGGGGACCGCGGCGCGCCGCTCCCGGGCCTTGCGCATCATCGGGCGCAGCAGCTCGCGGAAGCCGGCGACATTGGCCTTGACCCAGCCGGGGCGGTCCACCACCAGCACCGGCGCCTGTGGGCCGGCGGACCGCATCCCGGTGAATTCGCGCACATGCTCCTGGGACGCCGCGGCATGCCGCCGCAGCTCGGCCACCACGGCCCGTGCCTGGTCCCGGCTGACCTCGGGGCCGGGCCGGGTGATGCGGGCCGCGGTGGAGACCGCGAGATTCCAGTCGACCAGCTCCGTACCACCGAGTCGCGTCATGCTCCCCACGGTACGTGTCCCGCACCGGAACCGGATAGGCCGGAGCTTCCGGGCGCCGGGCGCGGCCCGCCGCCGCGCGGACGGAGGGCCGCGCGGGGAGGCCGGGGGGTCAGGGGCAGCCGCAGGAGAGGAGGGTGGCGGCGGTGGTGTCCAGGGCGGCCTCGGCGGCGCTGGGGGACACGGTGCCGTGGGCGAGGAAGGCGAAGGCCAGCACCCGGCCGTCCGCGTCCACCGCGGTGCCGGCCAGTGCGTTGACGCCTGTCAGGGTGCCGGTCTTGGCGCGGATCAGGCCGCCGCCGCGCTCCTCGTAGCGGTTGCGCAGCGTGCCGTTGAAGCCGGCCACCGGCATGCCCGTGAGCACCGGCCGCAGCTCCGGGTGGTCCGGGCCGGCGGCCAGGGCCAGCAGTCGGGCGAGCAGCCCCGTGGTCAGCCGTCCCTCCCGGTCCAGCCCGCTGGCGTCGGCGATGGCCAGCCCTTCGGTGGGCAGGCCGAGTCCGGCGAGGCGGTCGGTCAGCGCCCGGGACACCCCGGCCAGGTCCAGCGGCCGGCCGTCGGCCGCCGCGACCTGGCGGCCCAGTGATTCGGCGAGGTCGTTGTCGCTGTAGGTGAGCGCCCGCTCGACCAGCGCGGCCAGGGGGGCGGAGTGGTGCACGGCGAGTTCCTCGGCTGCCCCGGGCGCGGTGCGCGGCGCCGCCGAGGAGCCCTTGACGGTGATCCCCGCCTCCGCGAGCGCCGCCACGAACTCCGCCGCCGCCTCCGCCGCCGGATCGACGGCCCGCGGCGCCGGGCCGTGGGTGGAGCCGTCCAGCCGTCCGCCGTTGACCATCAGGGAGGTGAGCGGCGAGATGTTGTCATTGACGCCGATCGGGTGGTGGGTCTCGGAGCCGCTGAACCGGCCGGCGTCGTAGCCGACGCCGACCGCGTCGATGCCCCGGCCGCTCAGCGCGCCGGCCGTGGTGCGGGCCAGCCCGGCCAGGTCCTCGGAGGTGAGGGTGGTGTCGCCGCCGCCGGTCAGCACCACCCGGTTGTTCCCGGCGTCGTACACCACCCGGGTGGTGAGCCGGTGCTCCGGGCCGAGGGCGGCCAGTGCGGCGACGCCGGTGGCCAGCTTCATGGTGGAGGCGGGCGGGGCCGCCGCCCGCGCGCCGGTGGTGAAGAGTTCCCGTCCGGTGGCCACGTCCACCACGGTCACCGCCGGGCCGGAGCCGAGGGCGGGGTCGTCCAGCAGCGGCCGGAGCAGGCCGGCGAGGGCGGCGGAGGGCCCGCCCGCCGGGCCGGAGCCGGTGCCGGGTGCCGGGCGGGTGGCGGGCAGCGGGGTCAGCACCGGGCCGGCCATCGGCTCCGGCACGCTCCCGGCGGCCTGCCCGGCCCCGGACTCCCCCTTGGCATCGCCGGACCCGCCGGACCCGCCGGTGGTGGCGCCGCCCCGTCGTTCGGCGGTCAGCTCGGCGGCCCGGGCCTGTTCCGCGGTGCGGCGGCCGGACTCCCACGGTCCGGCCAGGCCGATGGTGAGCGCCGCGACCAGCAGCCCGGCCAGCGCGGCGGGCAGGACCACCCGCCAGGCCCCGGCGTTGCGGCGCACCGAGGCGGCGGCCGGCCCCAGCACCCTCCGGCGCAGAGTGCGCAGCGGCGGGCCGAGGGCGGGCCGTGCGGCTGCTGCGCCGGCCCGGCGCAGCAGCCGGACGGCGGGGGGTGCCGGCCGGCCTCGGGCCCGCCGCATCGCCTCCCGGGACCGCCGCAGCATCCGCGCCGCCGCCTCGCGCACCTGAACACCAGCCCCTTTCGCGAGCACACCCCTGCGTAGGGGACACTTAATCACCCTGTCCCTTGTCCATACGCCTAAGGAGCCTCCCGTGGAGTTCGACGTCACCATCGAGATCCCGAAGGGTTCGCGGAACAAGTACGAGGTGGATCACGAGACCGGCCGTATCCGGCTCGACCGTCACCTGTTCACGTCCACGGTCTACCCGGCCGACTACGGCTATGTGGAGGACACCCTGGGCGAGGACGGCGACCCGCTGGACGCCCTGGTGCTGCTGGACGAGCCGACCTTCCCCGGCTGCATCATCAAGTGCCGGGTGCTCGGCATGTTCCGGATGCGCGACGAGGCCGGCGGCGACGACAAGCTGCTGTGCGTGCCGGCCTCCGACCCGCGCATGGAGCATCTGCGCGACATCCACCATGTGAGCGAGTTCGACCGCCTGGAGATCCAGCACTTCTTCGAGGTGTACAAGGACCTGGAGCCCGGCAAGTCGGTGGAGGGCGCCAACTGGGTCGGCCGGGTCGAGGCGGAGGCCGAGATCGAGCGCTCCATCAAGCGCTTCGCCGACGCGGGCGGCAACCACCACTGAGCGCCGCCGCACGGCCGTCCCGCTCCGCCGCCACCGCCCGCGGTGGCGACCGACCGGCGGAGCGGGCGGGCTAGAAGCCGCGGGTGCGTTTGGCGCCGCGGCGCGGGACGGGAATGCGGAGCCGGCCCGGGGTGCCGATGAACAGCCGGGCCAGTTCGCTGCCGAGGTTCACCCCGACGGCGATGGCCAGGGCCAGGGTGGCGGCGCGCAGCAGGTACTGGCCGCCGGTGCTCACATCCCCCTGGGCGAGACCGAGCAGCCCGAAATAGAGCGCGCCGCCCGGCAGCAGGGGGCCGATGGAGGCGGTGATGTAGGGCAGCGAGGAGGTCAGCCGGGAGCGGGCCAGCAACTGCCCGAACAGGCCGACCAGCCCGGCCCCCACCGCGGTCGCGGCGAACGGCGACATGTCGCCGACGTCCACCATCGCCCCGTACACCACCCAGGCCACCCCGCCGTTCAGGCAGGCCGCCAGCACGGTGTGACGTTCCTGCTGGAGCAGCACGCAGAAGGCGAGCGACAGCACCATGGCGGCGGCGAGCTGGATCAGCGGCCGGGTCCGGGCGTCGATCGCGTCGGGGTTGAGCGAGACCCCGGCGGACTCCCCGATGTAGAGCACGGCCAGCACACCGGTGGTGATCCCGGTGATCAGGTAGAAGACCTCCAGCAGCCGGGCCGAGGCGGTGATGTAGAAGCCGGTCAGGCCGTCCTGGACGGCGGCCACCAGCGCCCGGCCGGGGAACAGCGCGAACAGCCCGCCGGTGATCACCGCCGCGGCGCGCACCAGTTCGTTGCGGTCCGGCTCCCCGGTGGCGGCCAGCAGCACCCCGACCACGGCCGGGCAGGTGGCGGCGGCCAGCAGCTGGTAGAACTCCGGCAGGCCGCGGCCGGCCAGCGCCCAGGCCAGCCGGTCGCCGAGCAGGGCGCCGAGCGCCGCCAGCAGGAAGACCTCCCAGCGTCCGCCCACCAGCACGCTGGCGGCGCCCGCCAGCAGGCCGGCGGCGCCGGAGAGCTGCCAGGTGGCGTAGGGGTGGCGGTTGCGGCGCATCTCGGCCAGCCGCCCGTAGCACTCCTCCAGGGTCACCCGGTCCGCGGTGATGTCGTCGACCAGCCGGAAGACGGCGGCGAGGCGGGTGTAGTCGGTGCCGCGGCGGCGCACGATGCGGCTGAGCGAGATCGGGTCGTCCACCAGGGAGGGCTGGTGGGTGATGGAGATCAGGGTGAAGGTGACCGTCGCCTCGCAGCGGTCCAGGCCATGGGCCCGGGTGATGGCGAACATCGCGGTCTCCACGTCCTCCGCGCTCTCGCCGCTGGCCAGCAGCAGCTCGCCGATCCGGAGGGTGAGATCAAGAATCCGGGGGACGGGCACGCTGTACTCGCCCTCGGCGCCGCGCGCCTTGGCCTCCGGTGCGGGCCGCTCCCCGATCGGCAGCCGCACCATGGTACGCATCCGGTCCTGCCAGGGCATGCCCCTGCCGAGCAGGACGGCCGGTATCCCCTCGGCCGGGGTGAATCCGGCGGCGAAGGGGTCGGCGGTGCCGGGACCGGGGCCGGTGGCGGCCGGGCCGGGCGGTACCGGGGCGGGCGGGGTGACGCCCTCGGGCACGGCGAAACCGGAGTGCGTCTCCCCCGGCCAGGCGGCCGGCGGCTCGGGCGGCGGCACGGACAGGCCCTCGGGCACCACAAAGCCGGGGCCGGGCTCGCCGGGCGCCACGGCGGCGGTGCCGGGCGGCTCGGGCGGGGTGCCGGGCACGGCGAACCGGGAGCCGGGGGGCGGGGGTTCGCCGCCCTCGGGGGGCGGCGGCGCGGCGGCCCCCGGGCGGGCGTCCCGGCCCCGGCCCTCGCGGCCCCGGCCGGCGCGGGCGCGCCGGCGGCGGCTGCCGTCCGGTGCGTCCCGCCGCGTCCGCTCGCCGGGCCCGCCGCCGGTGTCACCGCCGGTGTCACTGCCGGTGTCACTGGCGTCGCGGGCGTCCCGCGGATTCCGTTCGTCCCGTCCGTCGCTGTGCTGATCGCCGGTCACGTCTGCTGCGTCCCTGCCGTTACCCGCCGTTACCTGCCGTTACCTGTCGTTACCTGTCGCCATGTGCCGGCGCCACCTGCCGGCGCCTGCCGTTCGTCTGCCCTTGGGGCCCCGGCCCTATGGGGCCGGCCCGCCCGGGCAACCCGTCGGCTGAGCATAGGATGATCCTCGCCGAGCGCACTTCAGGCGCCCCGGCCGCGCCCGATCGGGCGCCCGATCCCCGTCCGGCCCGACCGAGGTAGACGTGTGATGGCCAAGCCCGCCGACAGCCGCCTGTTCCATGCCCTCCGGGGTGCACTGATCGGCGTAGCCGAAGCCCTGCCCGGCATCAGCGGCGGCACCGTCGCACTGATCGTCGGCGTCTACGAGCGGCTGATCGCCGCGGCCGGCCACCTCACCGGCGCCGTCCGGCTGGCGCTCACCGACCTGCCCACCGGGCGCGGCCCGCGCCGCGCCCTGGACGAGGGCCGGCGGGCCGACTGGCCGATGCTGATCCCGATGATGATCGGCATGGTGGCCGGGCTGCTGGCCAGCGCCCGGCTGCTGGCCCCGCTGGTCGAGGACCACCGCCAGTACGCGTTCGCGGTGTTCTTCGGGCTGGTGCTGGCCTCGCTGTGGATTCCGTTCACCGGTTCCGGGCGGCGCTGGTCGGTGCCGGACGGTCTGCTGGCGCTGGCCGCCGGCGCGGCGGCCTTCTGGCTGACCTCGCTCTCGCTCGGCGGCGCGGCGGACAACCCGCTGGCCATCGTCGGCTCCGGCGCGGTGGCCGTCTGCGCCCTGATCCTCCCCGGGCTGTCCGGTTCGTTCCTGCTGCTGGCGCTCGGCATGTACGAGCCGACCATCGACGCGGTGAACGAGCGGGACTTCGGCTATCTGGGCCTGTTCGCGCTGGGGGCGCTGCTGGGGCTGGCGCTCTTCGTCAAGCTGCTGCGCTGGCTGCTGGAGCACCACCACCATCTGACCCTGGTGGTCCTGACCGGTCTGATGGCCGGGTCGCTGCGGGCGCTGTGGCCCTGGCAGGGCGACGAGCACGACCGCCGGCTGTACGCGCCGGACGAGGGCGTGCCGCTGACCCTGGCGCTGTGCGCGGCGGGCTTCGCCCTGGTGGCCGCCACTCTGGTGGCCGCCCGGCGGCGGGAGCGGCGGGCCGCCGCCGCGGGGGTGCCCGCCCCGGCGGACGGTGACCGGGACCGCAGGGACCGCACCCCGCGCGGCGGTGGCCGCCACGCCCGGGTGGACTGAGCCGGGCGCCGGCCGCTCAGGCGGCGCCGCCGCCCCAGGCGGACCAGTCCGGCTCGGGCATGGCGCCGGTCTCGAAGACCAGGTCGAAGGCGCCCTTGCCGTCGATGGACTCGCGGATGATGTCGGCATGGCCGGCGTGCCGCGCGGTCTCCTCGATGAGATGCAGCAGCGCCCAGCGCCAGGACCGCTCGCCGCCCCGGTCCCAGGGCGCAGGCTGCACGGTGAAGGTCTCGTCCAGCGAGTCCAGGGCGCGGACGGCCCGGTCGGTGTCGCGGGCGATGCGCTCGTAGTCCGCCAGTACCGAGGCCACGGTCTCGTCCTCGCGCAGTACGAAGCCGTCCTCCCAGTCGGCGATCTCCGCCGGATCGCCGAACTCCGCCGCCGGCTCGCCGCGCATGGTGCGCAGCCAGTTGCGCTCGCAGCGCGCCACATGCTTCAGCACCCCGGAGACGGACAGCGCGCTCACGGTGGGTTTGCTGCGCGCCTGCTCCTCGGTCAGGCCGTGCACGGCGCGGCGGATGGCCCCGCGCTGCGCGTCCAGATACGCCAGCAGCGCGCCCCGCTCGTCCCCCTTGGCCTCGGTGGCCACCACAGTCGGCATGATCCTCACCCTTCGCCGTTGTCCTCGGTCCGGTGCGTCCCGAGGGCCGGTGGTTACGGGTCCCACGCTAGGGAGCACAGCGGTCAGTTTCCGGCCGCAATGGCCCCGGCTCCGGCTCCGCGTCCTTCGGCGCGGCTTCGGCGTGCGCGGTGTCCGGCGGACGGCACCGGGAGAGGTGCCGTCCGCCGTGCCGCTCCCGCTACGGGGCGGCGAGCGCCCCGCCGGCGCCGCCGGTCCGGCTCAGGACCGGCGCAGCGCGTTGGCGTGAACGGCATCGTGCACATACCGCGCGAGGCCGGGGCGGACGGCCTCGTAGTGGGCGGTGAAGCGCTCGTCCGCGACATACATGTCGGCCAGGCCGGTGTGCATCTCATGGCCGCACTCGTAGAAGTGGCGGCTGATGTGGGCGCGGTGCTCCTCGGCCAGGTCCATGGCGGCGGGCGAGCCGGCCGGCGTTCCGGCGGCCAGCGCCTCGGCGAACCGCCGCTCGATGTCCTGCGCCTCGGCCTTGATCCGCTCCCAGTCGGCCCTGGTGTACCGGGCGGTGCGGCGCCGCGACTCGGCCCAGGCGCCGGTGCCGCCCCAGCGCTCCTCGGCCTCCCGGTCGAGCGCCTCCCAGTCGTGCTCGCGGCCGAACACCTCGAACCGCTCCTCGGGGGTGAGCTGGATTCCCATCTTCCGTGCCTCCAGGGCGTGTTCCACCGCGGCTGCCATCTTGGTCAGCCGCTCGATGCGTGCGGTCAGCAGCCGGTGCTGCCGCCGGAGCAGTTCGGTGGGGTCGGTGTCCGGGTCGTCGACCAGCCGGGCAATCTCCTCCAGCGGGAAGCCCAGCTCCCGGTAGAAGAGGATCTGCTGGAGACGGTCCAGATCGGCGTCGTCGTACCGCCGGTGCCCGGCGTGCGAACGCCCACCGGGCACCAGCAGTCCGATCTCGTCGTAGTGGTGCAGGGTGCGCACCGTGACCCCGGCGAGCGAGGCCACCTCTCCCACGGAGTAGCTCATGCCCCCCACCGTGCCCCCTCCCGCCACGTGAGGCGCAAGCCCCGGTGGTCAGCCCTCGAAGAGATGACTGAGCACGAGACGGAGCCCTCGTTTTCTGCGGATTTTCCGCACGGGAAGAGAGTTGTGCCTACTCTTGCGTTGCCGTCCCCTACTTCTGCACGGTTTACTGGCAAGGTGTCTCCACCAACCAACGAGGAGGTGCAGGGCGATGCTGCTGAGCTTCCGAGTGATGAACCACCGTTCGATCCGACACGAGCAGCAGCTCAATCTTCACCCCGTCTATGAGGCGGACCGCCCGGCGCGCACGCGGTGGGAGGCCGTCCCCGTCGCGGGGATCTTCGGAGCCAATGCGTCCGGGAAGTCGAATCTCGTCGGCGCCCTGCAGTACATGGCCCGCATGGTGGTGTCGTCCCACCGGGACGCCGAGCCGGACGGCGGAGTGGACCGCGACCCGTTCCTGCTCGACAACGAGACCAGGAGCACGCCCTCGTGGTACATCGCCGATCTACTGCTGGGCGGAGTGCGTTATACGTACGGGTTCGGCGTGGACGACGAGCGGGTCGTCGAAGAGTGGCTGCACAGCTACCCCAAGGGAAAGAAGCGGGAGTTGTTCTCCCGCAGTGGTGACGCCATTGAGCCCGGCGCTTCCCAGCAGCGTGGCCAACTGGAACTCGTCGAGAGCATCACCGAACCGAACGTTCTTTTCCTCTCCTGGGCGGCCCGCTCCAAACAGGATGACTTTCGCCCTGTTTACGACTGGTTCGCGCGGCAACTGCAATTCCGCCGGGCACCTGGCCTGCGCTCGTTTCCGTACCAACTTTCCGCCATCCGCGCGTTGGAAGACGCCGAGCGCCATCCTGAGATCATGGCTTTGCTCCGAGCGGCCGACCTGGGTATCGAGGAGTGCGGGACTGAACGTGTGCTGATGGACGAAGAAGGTTTGCGGCGCCGGTATGGAACCCGCATCCCGACACGGCTCCTGCAGAATCTGGAGGACGAGGGCCCGAGAGAGACCGTCCGGCCCTGGGTGGGGCACCGTGGCCGCAACGGCATCGTACAAATGGACTTGCATGAGGAATCCTCGGGAACCCAGGCCATGCTGGAGCAGGCACCGCGTTTCCTCGCGGTGCTGCACAGAGGAGGCACGTTCGTGGTGGACGAGATCGACGCAAGTCTGCACACCATTCTGACGGCCCGGCTGATCGGTCTCTTCCAGAGCCCGGAGACCAACCCACACGGCGCCCAGCTCGTCTTCACCACTCACGACACCAGCCTGCTCGGACGCCGAGACGGGGAGGACATCCTCAAGCGGGACCAGGTGTGGTTTGTAGAAAAAGACAATTACGGAGAAACAACCCTGTACTCCCTTGCGGAATTCAAACCCCGACAAGAGGACAACCGAGAACGGCGGTATCTCGGGGGAAGCTACGGAGGAATCCCGTTCATCGACGATACTTTTTCCCACGCACTGCTGGAGAGAGGTGGGGACGCTGGCCCGGACCCCGAAGCCTAGCGGCAGGCCGGTATCCGGCAGACCAGCCCGCGAGACCGACCTTTCCCGGCCAACCGGAATCCGGAAGCCCACAGACCGCCTCCTGGTTGTCTGCGGGGCTCTGACCACCGAATTTCACTATCTGAGCATGTTCAAGAAGCACTACAAACTCTCCTCGCTGTCGGTGCAGGTCGTGAAACACCCGGGGTCGCCTTCGCAGGTTGTACGACACGCCGCGAAGCGCCGAGCCAGCTCTTCCGGGGACTACGACCAGACGTGGTGCGTCGTTGACGTGGACGAGTACCGGGATCTGGAGCACGCCACAGCCCTGGCCCGTGAGGAGAACGTGGAACTCGTCGTCTCGAACCCTTGTTTCGAGGTCTGGCTGCTCCTGCATCACACCGATCATCGCAAGTGGGTCAGGAATTACGACGCGGTCAAGAGCCTGCTCCTCAGGCACGTTCCCGTCCCGGATGACAAGAGTGTCAACTTCGAGCGGGACTACCACCATGACGAGGACGGCAATCCCCGTTGGAGGCAGGCCGTCACACGTGCACGCCGTCTCGCCGAGGAGGGACGCGAACATCTGGAGAACCCGTCGACGGGGATGTGGCGCCTGGCCCTGGCCATTCATGGCTGCGCCGACTGACCGCCTTCGGGCCGCCGTCCTCCGCCACGGCCGCCTCGCCGGCCACAGGCCATCGGGTGCAACCGAACGACGGGTACCCGGCGTCTCGCCCGAAAGGGCGAGATGACGGGGGGAAGGCTCATGCGGGACATGCCGGTGACGGCGGGGACGCGGTGGGCGGCGCGCAAGCGGGTGCGGCGGGCGACACTCGCGGCGGGGGCCGCGGGCGGGGCGGCCGGGGCGCTGCCGGTGCCGTTCGTGGACATCGCGGTGGTGGCGCCAATCCAGATCGGGATGATCAACGCGATCAGCGCCGCCTATGAGCTGTCGGAGTGCGAGCGGGCGGCCACCGTGCCAGTGTCGCTGTTCCTGGGCACGGGCGGCGCACGGGTGGGTCGCTACGCCGCGAAGCGGGCCACAGCGGCGGCGACCCGGCGGGTCGCGGCGGCCCTGGGGCAGCGGGCCGCGCGATTCCTGCCGGTCATCGGCCCGGTGGTGGGCGCCGGCGTCTCTGGCGCCGTGGCCGTCGCCACCACAAGGGCGATCGGTGAGGCTTGGCTGCGGGTGTGCGAGTACGCGGCGCGGAACGACACCAGGAAGCTGGACGAGTTCCTGGAGTCCGAGGAGGGCAGGCAGCTTGTGCTGGTGCTCACCCGGCTCGGCTTCCGCACCCTGCTGGGGACAGTGTTCTCCTCCCCCGATCTGCGCCACAGGCTTGAGCTGCTGACCGGGCGGCTCGCCCGCTCCCTCGGTGACGCCACCGCCGACGAGGGCATCCGCCGGCTCGCCCGCCCCGCCCCGGCGGCGGGTGGAGTGGGACGGGGCGGGTGGGGGTCAGTGGCCGAGGCGGGTGTAGTGGCTCAGGGCCGGCGGGGTGAATACGGCGAGCAGGACGAGGGGCCAGGCCACGGCGAGCAGGACGTGGTGGTCGGTGGCCCAGGAGCCGCCGCCCCAGCCCGGGTTGCCGAACAGTTCGCGGGCGGCGCCCGCGGTGGCCGACAGGGGGTTCCATTCGGCGATCGCGCCCATCCAGCCCGGCATGGTGTCCGGTGAGGTGAAGGCGCTGGAGAGAAAGGCCACCGGCCAGATGAGGATCTGCACGGCCTGGACGAGTTCCGGCTTGCCCGCCATCAGGCCGAGGCAGATGCCGGCCCAGAGCAGGGCGAAGCGCAGCAGGAGCAGCAGGCCGAAGGCGGCCAGCGCGGGGCCGGGGCCGTTGTGGAAGCGCCAGCCGATGGCCAGGCCGGTGGCGGCCATGACCAGCAGCCCGGCGGCGGAGGCCAGCAGGTCGAGCACGCTGCGGCCGACCAGCACGGCGGACGGCGCGATGGGCATGGAGCGGAAGCGGTCCAGCACGCCCCGGTTGATGTCCTGGGTGAGGGCCACCATGGTGGTCTCCAGGCCGAAGGCCATGGTGAGGGTGAGCAGCCCCGGCACCAGGTACTCCTTGTAGTCGCCGCCGCCCTCGACGGCCATGCCGCCGCCGAGGAAGTAGGCGAACATCACCAGCATCAGCACGGGAAAGAGCAGCATGGTGAGCAGGGCGCCGGGCTGCCGGGACCAGTGGGCCAGCCCGCGCCGGGTCATGGTCGCGGAGTCGGTGAGGGCGCGGCGCAGCCGGTCACCGGGGGTGCGGGGAACGCGGACGGCGAGCAGCCCGGAGGCGGGCGCGGGGGCGGTCATGCGGGGGCCTTTCGGGGGGAGTCTGCGGCGGGGCCGGTGAGGTGGAGGAAGACCTCGTCGAGGGTGGGGCGGCGCAGGGCGATGTCCTCGATGCCGATGCCGGCCTCGGCCAGGGCGGCCACCGCCCGGGTGAGGGCGGGGGTGCCGTCCGCCGCCGGGGCGCCGGCCAGCCGGCGGGCGGGGTCGGTGACGGTGCCCGTGCCCGTGCCGGTGCCCGTGCCCAGCAGCGCGGCGGCCTCGGCCAGCCGCCCGGGGTCGCGGACGACCACCTCCAGCCGGGGAATGCCGACCCGGTCCTTGAGCTGGTCGGGGGTGCCCTCGGCGATGGCGCGGCCGTGGTCGATCACGGTGATGGTGCCGGCCAGCCGGTCGGCCTCCTCCAGATACTGCGTGGTGAGCAGCACGGTGGTGCCGGCGTCCCGGAGTGCGCGGACGGCCTGCCAGACCGCCTGCCGGGCGCGCGGGTCGAGGCCGGTGGTGGGTTCGTCCAGGAAGAGCACCTGGGGCCGCATGATCAGGGAGGCGGCCAGATCCAGGCGGCGGCGCATGCCGCCGCTGTACTGCCTGACCGGTCTGGCGCCGGCCGCGGCGAGGCCGAATCGTTCCAGCAGTTCGGCGGCGCGGCGGGCGGCGCCGCGCCCGCCCAGATGGTAGAGGCGGCCGAAGAGTTCGAGGTTCTGGCGGCCGGAGAGTTCCTCGTCCAGGGCGGCGGACTGGCCGAGCAGGCCGATCCGGTAGCGGACCTCGTCGGGGTCGCGCACCGCGTCGTGCCCGGCCACCAGTGCCCGGCCGGCGTCGGGGCGCAGCAGGGTGGTCATGATGCGGACGGCGGTGGTCTTGCCGGCGCCGTTGGGGCCGAGCAGGGCGTGCACGGTGCCGGTGCGCACGGTCAGATCGAGGCCGTCCAGCGCGGCGGTGCCGCCGTAGGACTTGCACAGGCCGGTGACCTCGACGGCGGGCGGGGATTCGGACATGAGAGCGGGGCCTCCCGGAGCGAAGGGGCGGCGCTAGTCAAGTTTGACTAGCGAGATCCGACGGTACGGCGGCCCGGCGCAGTAGTCAAGTTTGATGAGTGGGGCTGGGTAGGGTGAGAACGAGGGACCCGGGAGACGGGACCCGAGCGGCGTGAGGACGGAGCCCGGATGTCGACGATGCGGCTGCTGGTCCTGGGCGCGGTGCGCCAGCGCGGGCGGGCGCACGGCTACCAGGTGCGCGCCGATCTGGAGCTGTGGGGCGCACACGAGTGGTCCACGGCCAAGCCCGGCTCGATCTACCACGCCCTGAAGCAGCTTGCCCGGCAGGGGCTGCTGCTGGCGCACGAGACCGCGCCCAGCACCGCCGGCGGCCCGCCGCGCACCGAGTACGAACTGACCGGGGCCGGCGAGCGGGAGTATCTGTCGCTGCTGCGCGAGGCGCTGCGCGCACACGACCAGAAGACCGATGTCCTGACCGCCGGCGTCGGCCTGATCGTGGACCTGCCCCGGCAGGAGGCGATCGCGCTGCTCACCGAGCGGGTGGCCGCCCTGGACGGCTGGCGGGAGGAGGTCGAGCGGTACTGGAGCCCGCACTCCGGCGATCTGACGGAGTTCGGGCACATCGGCGAGGTGATGCGGCTGTGGACGCATACCGCCGAGTCCCAGGCCGCCTGGACGCGCGGGCTGATCGAGCGTCTGGAGAAGGGCGCCTATGTCTTCGCCGGGGAGGGCGAGCGGCAGATCACCCTGGCGCCGGAACCCGGGGAGGGGCCGCACCGCTGAGCCCGGACCGGGGGCCGGGCCGGCCCGGCCCCCGGTCCGGTCAGAGGCTCAGAACAGAAAACGGGTGCGGCCGTGCTGGACGGAGATCCATTTGGTGGTGGTGAACGCCTCCACCACCGCGTCGCCGTTCAGCCGGCCCAGTCCGGAGCACTTCTGGCCGCCGAACGGCACGATCGGCTCGTCCACCACCGTGGTGTCGTTGATGTGCACGATGCCGCTCTCGATCTGGCCGGCGACCCGCAGCCCGCGCTGCACATCCGCGGTGTGCACCGCGCCGGAGAGCCCGTACGGCGAGTCGTTGGCGATCCGCACCGCGTCCTCGTCCCCGTCCGCCGGGATGATCAGCACCACCGGGCCGAAGATCTCCTGCCGGGTGAGCGGCGAGTGCGGCGGCACATCGGTGAGGACGGTCGGCGGCACCAGCGAGCCCCTGGCCTCGCCGCCGAGCAGCATGACGGCGCCGTCCGCCACCGCCTCCGCCACCTGGCGGGTGAGGGTCTCGGCGTAGCGGGCGTTCATCAGCGGGCCGATATGGGTCTCCGGATCGGCCGGGTCGCCCACCTTCAGGGTCTTCGCCCGGGCCACGAACTTGGCGGTGAACTCCTCCAGCACCTGCCGGTCCACCACGATCCGGTTGGCGGCCATGCAGACCTGGCCCTGGTCGAAGAAGCGGCTGAAAACCGCCGCCTCGACCGCGTAGTCCACATCCGCGTCGTCCAGCACCAGCAGCGCGCTGTTGCCGCCCATCTCCATGATCACCCGCTTGAAGCGGGAGCCGGCCACCGAGGCGATGTGCCGTCCGGTGGCGTCCGAGCCGGTGAAGCAGATCACCCGGGGCACCGGGTGCTCGATCAGCGCGTCCCCCACCTCGGCTATGTCGGTGATGACGACATTGAACAGCCCGCGCGGCAGCCCGGCCTCCGCCAGCAGGGCGGCGATCAGCGCACCGCCGCAGACCGGCGTCGACTGGTGCGGCTTGAGCACCACCGCATTGCCCAGCGCCAGCGCCGGGGCGATCGTCTTCAGCCCCATCAGCAGCGGAAAGGTGTACGGCGAGATGACGCAGACGGTGCCCACCGGCGCCCGGTTGATGTAGTTCTCCTTGCCGCTGACCGCGGACGGCAGGATGCGGCCCTCCACCCGGGTGGGAAGCTGCATGGCCTCCTGGAGGAACTCCTTGGACAGCGCCAGCTCATAGGCGGCCCGGGTGCGGGTGGCGCCGAACTCGGCGATCATCGCCTCGGTGATGTCGGACTCGTGCTCGTCCATGAGCGCGATCATCCGCTCGAACACCTGGCGGCGGCGGTAGGGGTTGAGCTCCGCCCAGTCGCGCTGGGCGCGCTCGGCGGCCCGGTAGGCCTCGTCCACCTCCACGGCGGTGGCCACGGTGATGGAGCAGAGCTTCTCCCCGTTGTGGGGATTCAGATCGATGACGTCCCATTCGCCGCTGCCGGGCCGCCATGTTCCGGCGATATATTGCTGCGCGTAACGCTGGAACAGCTCTGCGTACGGAGACATCTCGACTCCCCCATTCCCGGTAGGGGTTGTCGCGGTGCTCTGTGTGACACCGCGTCATCAAGGCAAGATCCTACAGACGTTGTGCAATCCCCCGCAGCAGGCCGGGAGTTTCCGCCGGGGGCAGGGCGGCATCGGCCAGTCCGCCGAGAACTTTCCGGTATTCCTGGACTTCTTCGCCCTTGTCCAGATACAGCGCGCCGGTGAGCTGCTCCAGATAGACCACGTCCGAGATCTCCGCCTCGGCGAAGGAGAGCACCACGAATGCCCCGCTGACCGCGATATGGCCGCCCGAGGCGAACGGAATCACCTGAAGTGTGACATTCGGGTGCTCCGCGAACTCGGCGAGCAGGTCGAGCTGCTCGGTCATGATCTCCCGGCCGCCGTAGGGACGGCACAGCGCGGCCTCGTCGAGCACACAGTGCAGCCGCGGCGCGTTCTCCGACACCAGCAGCTTCTGCCGCTGCATGCGCAGCGCCACCCGGCGGTCCACCTCATCGGCGGCCAGGGTGGGAAAGTTGCTGGTCACCACGGCGTGCGCATAGCGCTCGGACTGCAGCAGACCGGGCACGAACTGCACCTCGTAGGTGCCGATGGACTCCGCCGCCGCCTCCAGCCCCACATAGGTCTGGAACCAGCCCGGCAGCACATCGCTGTAGCTGTGCCACCAGCCGGCCCGGCTGGAGGAACGGGCCAGCCCGAGCAGCGGCTCGCGTTCGGACTCGTCCGTGACGCCGTACAACGTGAGCAGATCGGCGACGTCGCGTTGTTTGAAGCTCACCCGGCCCAGCTCCATTCGGCTGATCTTCGACTCGGAGGCACGGATGGCGTATCCGGCTTCTTCGCGGGATACACCACGGGCCTCGCGCAGCCGTCGAAGCTGGGCGCCGAGCAGGATACGCCGCACCATGGTGCTGCTGGCGCCACCGGCTTCGCCCCCGCCCCGGGTGCTTGATCGGATCGGCTGGTGCGTACTCATGTGCGTGGCCCTCCACTATGTCCGCAGCCGAAGTCTGCCATCTCCAAGCTTCGTTGTGTGCCCGCTCGATTACACTCCATCGAATTTTGCGCATGCACGTGCATCTGCTCTTGCATTCGCCGTGGGCGTTGGGAAGCATGAGCATTGCGCGCCGCACCGTCGGCGCGCCGCACCCGGCTGCACCGCACCGATGACGTGGCGGCTGCGGGCCGGGGCCTCCTCCGGCGGGAAACCAGGGGGAAGCCCAGCGCCTTTGCCGACCGCCACGCGAACGCCAGGAGTGCCGCACGATGGGGATCGAAGGAGCGCCCGTGCTCGAACAGTTAGGGCGTCAGGTTCCGCTGGTCGATCCCCGCCACCTGGCGGGCGCCGCCACACTCGCGCTTCCGGGGCGGCTCGACTCGGTGCGCAGCGCACGGGAATTCGCCCGCACCACCCTGGACGGCTGGCAACTGCCCGATCAGTGGGACGCGGTGAGCCTGGTGGTGTCGGAGCTCGTCACCAATGCGCTGCGGCACGGAGTGGCCGCGGCACGCCCCGTGAACCCCGTGAACCCGGCCGGCCCGGTGGAGGCGGTGGACCCGGGCGGCGCGGAGCCCAGCGGGGTGGAACTGGAGCTGCTGCGTACCGCCCGGCGGCTGGTGTGCGCGGTGCGCGACCCGGGTGACATGCCGCCGCGGATGGCCGAGGCGGACGCCGCGGCCGAATCCGGGCGCGGGCTCCATCTGGTGGAGTGCTTCAGCGACGGCTGGGGCTGGCGCCGGCTGACCGGCGGACGGCATGGCAAGGTCGTCTGGGCGGTCTTCCGGCTGCCCGGCTGAGCCGGGCGGCACCGGGCGGGCAACTGCCCGCCCCCGGCCGTCAGGGCTGGCCGAGCAGGTGGTCGAACTCCCCGTCCTTGGCGGCCTGGAGCAGCGCCCGGATCTCCTCGGGTGTGTAGACCAGGGCGGGGCCTTCCGGGAACCGGGAGTTGCGCAGCGCGACCTCGCCGCTCGGAAGCTGGGCGAATTCTGCGCAGTTGCCCTGCCCGTTGCTGTAACTGCTCTTGATCCATTCCGCCTCGCGGAGCAGATACGCGGGCATCCCGTTGTATGCCCCACTGTGCGCGCCGGACGCCTCGGTCACAACGTCCCCCGGTTGTGCGTGGACTCCACGAGTCCCCGCGTCGCTAGATGTGGGACTCATCTTCCTCGGATCATAACGTTGATCCGATGCATATGCACGGGCATATGCACGTGCACGACCCATGGTTGCTCCCTGGTGACACGCGGTGCAAGCAGCACATTCGGCCACAGGACGCCTGCCCAGAAGCGCCGGTTCCACCCACATTGGATGTCATACACATGTCACACAAGCCCCCCACTTCGGCCACACCGGGGGGTCATCGCCGGTTTCGCCATTCGTCGCCGTCCGGCCGGGCCCGACCTCCCGTCCGGCGGGCCGCGGCGAGCGGTGAGACCCTGGAGAAGGCGGGGGGTAATCGTTTCCGCTGCCGGACGGCCGAACCGCCTCCCGCATGGTGCGCCGACCCCGAGGAGTGATGATCGCCATGCCCGGTACCCCTGCGTCCCGCGACTCCGCCCCCGAGGGCAGACCGGGGGGCAGACCGGGGGGCAGACCCGGCGGCGGGCCCGGGGCCGGTGCCCGCGGCGCCGCCCGGCGGCTGCCGGCCCTGCTGGCCGCGGTGCTGCTCGGCGCCGCGGCGATGGCCGGCTGCGCCGCGCAGGACAGCGCCGACGACGACGGCGGCAACGGCGACACCCCCGCCGCCGAGCAGCACCCGTTCACCGGCCTGCCGGGCGAGCCCGGACCGGTCCTGGTGACCAAGCTCGACAACCACCCCGACGCCCGCCCGCACACCGGGCTGGAGGACGCGGACCTGGTCTACGCCGAGAAGGTGGAGGGCGGGCTGAGCCGCCTGGTGGCCGTCTACTCCTCCACCGTGCCCGACACGGCCGGGCCGGTGCGCAGCGCCCGGGAATCCGATCTGGAGCTTCTGGCCCAGTTCGGCGAGCCCGCCTTCGCCTACTCGGGGGTGCGCACCGCGCTGCTGACGGACCTCGCCGAGGCGCCGCTGTTCCCGCTCAACCCCGAAACGCTGCCCGACGGCTTCTTCCGGGACGAGGACCGCAACGCCCCGCACAACCTGTATCTGCGGCCCGAGGAGGCGCTGGCCGCCGCCCCGGAGGCCACCCCGGCACAGGACATCGGGCTGCGCTTCGACGAGGCGGCGCCGCCGGACGGCACCCCGGCGGCCGAGCACACGGTGACCTACCCGAGCGCGTCCTTCACCTTCACCTGGTCGGAGGAGCGGCAGAGCTGGCTGGTCTCCTTCGACGGCGAACCGGCCACGGCGGCCGGCAGCGGCGACCGGCTCACCGCCGACACGGTGGTGGTGCAGTACGTGGACATGCCGCCGTCCGAGCGGTTCCCGGCCACTCCGTATGTCGAGACGGTGGGGTCGGGCGAGGCGCTGGTGCTGCGCGACGGGCAGTCCTTCGAGGCCGAGTGGTCCCGGCCGTCGGACAGCTCCGGCACCTCCTTCACCGCGGCCGACGGCGGCGGCCCGCTGCCCTTCGACCCCGGCCGGACCTGGATCGTCTTCGCCGAACGCCAGTGACGTCACCGGCCGGTGACGGCACCCCGCCGCGGGCCTTGACCTCAAGAATGCTTGAGCTTCTACAGTCGGCGGCATGAGCATGGAGATCACCGCCTGGAACGCGCTGTACAACCAGCGGCACGCCAGGCAGGACCAGCGGCCCCTCTCGCCGGACACGCTCCGCCGGATCGCCCGCTTCGCCCGGCCGCACCGCACCGAACTGATCCTCTTCCTGGTGCTGAGCGTGGTCACCGCGCTGATCGCGGTGGCCACCCCGGTGCTGGCCGGCCGGGTCGTCAACGCGATCACCGACCGGGCCGCCACCGCCACCGTGGTCCATCTGGCGCTGCTGATCGCCGCCCTCGCCGTGGCCGAGGCGGGCATCCGGCTGCTGTCCCGCTGGCTGTCCGCCCGGATTGGCGAGGGCCTGATCCTGGACCTGCGGCAGTCCGTCTTCGACCATGTGCAGCGGATGCCGGTGGCCTTCTTCACCCGTACCCGCACCGGCGCCCTGGTCAGCCGCCTCAACAACGACGTCATCGGCGCCCAGCGGGCCTTCAGCGACACCCTGTCCGGCGTGCTGTCCAACGTCGTGATGCTGGCCCTGGCGCTGGGCGTGATGCTGACCATCTCCTGGCAGATCACCCTGGTGGCCCTGGCCCTGCTGCCGGTGTTCGTGCTGCCCGCCCGGCGCACCGGCGTCCGGCTGGCGCGGCTGTCCCGGGAGGCCGCCAATCACAACGCCGTGATGAGCGCCCAGATGACCGAGCGGTTCTCCGCGCCCGGCGCCACCCTGGTCAAGCTCTACGGCCGGCCGGAGGAGGAGTCGGCCGAGTTCGCCGCCCGCGCCCGCCGGGTGCGGGACGTCGGCATCCGCACCGCCATGCTCCAGATGCTGTTCATCACCGCGCTCACCCTGGTCTCCTCCCTGGCCCTGGCCCTGGTCTACGGGCTGGGCGGGTACTACGCGCTGCGCGGCAGCCTGGACGCCGGCGCGGTGGTCGCCCTGGCCCTGCTGCTCACCCGGCTGTACGCGCCGCTGACCTCGCTGGCCGGCGCCCGGGTGGAGGTGATGAGCGCGCTGGTGAGCTTCCAGCGGGTGTTCGAGGTGCTGGACCTGACCCCGCTGATCCGGGAGAAGCCGGACGCCCGGCCGGTGCCGGAGGGCGGCCTGTCGGTGGAGTTCGACCGCGTCGACTTCGCCTACCCCGCCGCCGACAAGGTCTCCCTGGCGTCCCTGGAGGAGGTCGCCACGCTGGACACCCGGGGCGGCGAGCAGGTGCTGCACGGGGTGTCGTTCCGGGCCGGGCCGGGGCAGATGGTGGCCCTGGTCGGCTCCTCGGGCGCCGGCAAGTCCACCCTCGCGCAGCTCGCCGTGCGGCTGTACGACGCCGACGCGGGCAGCGTGCGGATCGGCGGCACCGACGTCCGCGACCTGACCACCCGCTCGCTGCACCGGGCGGTGGGCCTGGTCACCCAGGACGGGCACCTGTTCCACGACACCGTGCGGGCCAATCTCGCGCTGGCCAGGCCGGACGCGGCCGAGGAGGAGCTGTGGGACGCGCTGCGCCGGGCCCGGCTGGAGGAACTGGTCCGCTCCCTGCCGGACGGCCTGGACACGGTGGTCGGGGAGCGCGGCTACCGGCTCTCCGGCGGGGAGCGGCAGCGGCTGACCATCGCCCGGCTGCTGCTGGCCGGCCCGCGGGTGGTGATCCTGGACGAGGCCACCGCGCATCTGGACTCCACCTCCGAGGCGGCGGTGCAGGAGGCGCTCACCGAGGCGCTGGCCGGACGGACCTCCGTGGTCATCGCCCACCGGCTGTCCACGGTGCGCGCCGCCGACCGCATCCTGGTACTGGAGCGGGGCCGGATCGTCGAGCAGGGCACCCACGACGAACTGCTGGCCGCGGGCGGACGCTACCGCGAACTGCACGACACCCAGTTCAGCCCGTTCGCCCGGCCGAGCCCCCGCCCGGAGGCCGCGCCCACCGCCGCGGCTCCCTGAGCCGCCGCCCGCCGCAGAGCCGGCCGCAGGGCCCGCCGCAGGGCCCGGGCCGGGCTCCCCCGGGTGGCCGCGCTCGGGGGGCGGCGGCCCGGGGCCCGGCACACGATGAGGAACATGAGCGTCAGCCTTGACCACCTGCGTCGCTGCACCGTGGCCGCCGACCTCGGCGCCTCGCGCACCCGTGTCTATCTCCGCAACACCGGCCTCATCGTCGACGAACCGTCCGTGGTCGCCGTCAACACCCGCAACGGCGCCCTGATCTCCGTCGGGACACCGGCGGAACGGATGGCCGGCCGCACCCCGGCCAACATCCGCGTCATCAAGCCGATCAACGGCGGCACCGTGGTGGACATCGAGATGGCCCAGCGGATGCTGCGCGCCATGGTGGGCACCAAGCTGCGCCGCGCGCTGCGCCGCAAGCCGCTGCTGCGGGTCGCCGCCTGCATTCCGCACGAGGCCGACCCGCTGGCCCGCCGCGCCGCCTACGAGACCCTGATCGGCCTCGGCGCCCGCCGGGTCGAACTGGTGGACTCACTGATCACCTCGGCCATCGGCGCCGGGCTTCCGGTGGAGCAGCCAGAGGCCACCATGATCGTCCAGTGCGGCGCCGCCACCAGCCAGGTCGCGGTGCTCTCGCTGGGTTCCATCGTGGCCGCCGAAAAGGTCGCGATGGGCGGCGAGACCGTGGACCGGGCACTGGTGCAGCACTTGCGCAACCACCACGACCTGCTGCTGCCCAGCCAGGCGGTGCGCCCGCTGCACCTGGTGCTGGCCACCGGCGACGGGGACGGCCGGGCCGCCGCCGAGGTGCACGGCCGGGACGTGGCCACCGGGCTGGCCCGTACCGTGCGGATCGACCCGGAGAGCCTGCGGCTCGCGGTGCGCACCCCGCTGACCGCGCTGCTGGACGCCATCCGCACGGTGCTGCACGCCTGCCCGCCCGACCTGGTGGCGGATCTGGCCGACCGCGGGGTGATGCTGACCGGCGGCGCCGCGCAGCTCCCCGGCCTGGACAGCACCATCCGGGATTCCACCGGCATGCCGGTGGAGGTCGCCGAGGACCCCGCGCTGTGCGCGGTGATGGGGCTGGGCGCCATGCTGGAGGGCCGGGTCCGGCCGGTGGGCACCGAGGGCGATCCGGACCGGCTCAGCCCCGAGCCGGAGGAGCCGGAACGGCTGTGGCCGGAACCCGAGGAGCCCGAGCGGCTGCGCCCGGAACCGGAGGAGCCGGAACGGCTGCGGCCCGAGCCGGAGGAGCCCGAGCGGCTGCGCCCGGAACCGGAGGAGCCCGAGCGGCTGCGGCCCCCCGGCCGCGAGCGGCTGGAGCCGGAGTCCGAGTCCGCCTGAGCCCGCCGGACGGGCCGCGGCGCCGCTCTATGATGGGGCGATGGACCATGCCGCGCCCGCGCACAGCGCGCCGCCCGCCGGGAGGCGCCGTCGCACCGCCCGGCGGACCGGGCGGACCGGGCGGGCCGCGGCGGCCCGGTGGCGGCGCGGCGAGGGCGCGGTGCTGGCGGCCGTGGCGCTGGGCGGCGGGGCCGGCGCGGCAGGCCGCTACGGTCTGACCCTGCTCTGGCCGGCCGCCGGGGGCGGCGTCCCCTGGTCCATGGTGACCGTCAACGCGGTGGGCTGCGGCCTGATCGGCGTGCTGATGGCGGTGGTCGGCGAACGTCCGGGCACCCACCGGCTGGCGCGCCCGTTCCTGGGCACCGGGGTGCTGGGCGGCTTCACCACCTTTTCCGCCTACGCCGGGGCGTTCGAGGAGCTGTCCGGGGCCGGGCGGGGCGCGGCGGCCTTCAGCTCGCTGCTGATCACCCCGCTGCTGTCGCTGGCCGCGGTCTGGCTGGGCTGGACCGTCACCCGCGGGATACTGCTGCGGCGCCGCCGGCCGCTGCCCCCGGCGGCGGCCCCCGGCGGCCCTGCGGCCCCCGCGGGCTCCCGGGACGGAGCGGGGCCGTGAACTGGCTTCTGGTGATCGCCGGCGGCATGGCCGGCGCCCCGCTGCGCTATCTGACCGACCGGGCGGTGCAGGCCCGGCACGACTCGCCGTTCCCGTGGGGGACGCTGACCGCCAATGTGGCCGGCTCGCTGGGGCTGGGGCTGCTCACCGGCGCGGTGCTGGCCGGTGCCGCCTCGCAGCAGCTCGCCCTGCTGCTGGGCACCGGGCTGTGCGGGGCGCTGTCCACCTACTCCACCTTCTCCTACGAGACGCTGCGCCTGGCCCAGCAGGGCGCCCGGCTGCCGGCCGCGCTCAATGTGCTGGTGAGCGTGGTGGCCGCGCTCGGCGCGGTGCTGCTCGGCAGCGCCCTGGCCGGGGCCCTGTGGGCATAGGCGCGGCTAAGACCTGCGAGGGCGGACCGGGCCGCCGGCCGCGCGGCGGCGTTCCAGCCCGTCCAGCAGGAGATCGAGTCCGAACTCGAACTCGAACTGGTCGTCGCACCAGCCGAGGGTGGAGTCCGGGTCGTTGTGCATCACCTCGGCCAGCATCCCGGTGAGGTTGGGAAGCCGCTCGGCCATCTGCGCGATCATCTCGGTCGCCTCGTCGTAGGCGGCGTCCCGGTCGTCCGGGGTGAACAGCTCCTGGGCGAAGCCGATCGCCCGGCTGCCCAGGGCGTGCAGGGCGTGGTGGGCGAGATCCCAGGAGAAGCCGCCAGCCCGGAGAATGCCGAGCAGGCCCTCGAAGTAGCCGATCAGCCGCGGATTGAGGGCGGCCCTCTCTTCCAGCAGCCGGGGCGCCCAGCGATGCCGCAGCAGCACCTGGCGGGCGGCCAGGATGCGGGCCCGCAGCGCGGCCTGCCAGTCCTGCCCGGCGGGGGGTGCCTCGGCCCGGTCCGCGGCCTCGGCGATCTCCTCCAGCACCACCTCGATCAGGCCGTCCAGGATGGCGCCCTTGTTGGCCACGTGGTGGTAGAGGGACATGGCCTCGACGCCGAGGTCCTGGGCCAGGCGGCGCATGGTGACGGCTTCCAGGCCGTCCCGGTCGGCGAGGTCCACGGCGGCCCGCAGCACCCGCTCCCGGCTGAGCGGGAGGCGGGGCTGCTGCCGGCCGGTCGTTTCCCCGGTGCCGGTACCGGTGCGCGTGCCCATCGGATGCCACCTCCCCCAGGAACCTTACCCGCAGCGGCGCTCCTGACCTCGGGGAAGCCGCCGGGCCGGCGGACCTTCCCCGAGGTGCGGGGGCGGCGGCCGGATCGTGCCCGGCCGGCCGGCGGCCGGCCGGCGGTCACATGGTGAAGACCACCTTGCCGCGGGCCTTGCGGCGTTCCAGGTAGCGCAGGGCCTCGGGCAGTTCGCGGAAGCCGTAGGAGCGGTCGATCACGGGCGTCACCTTCCCCTCGGCGGCCAGGCGGGCCAGCAGTTGCAGATCCTCCGTCCCGGGCCACGCCATGAACCGGGTGATGCGGTGGCCGCGGACGAACGGCTGGGCGAGCATGCCCCGCAGGATCTGCCCGGCGGGGCCGAGCAGCCGGCCGCCGTGCCCGGCGATGCCGCCGACCATCACCAGGGTGCCGCCGGGGGCCAGGGCCCGCCGGTACCGGGACAGCGGCCGGTCGCCCGCGATGTCCAGCAGCACATCCCAGTGCGGTCCGCGCTCGGTGAAGTCCTCCCGGGTGCGGTCGATGACCTCGTCCGCGCCGAGCGAGCGGAGCAGCACGGCGGCGTCCGGGCCGGCCACGGCGGTGACCTCGGCGCCCCAGACCTTGGCCAGCTGGACGGCGAAGGTGCCGATGCCGCCGGCCGCGCCGGTGATCAGGACGCGCTGTCCGGCGGTGAGCCGCCCGGCGTCGCGCAGGCCCTGGAGGGCGGTCACCCCGGCCATGGGCAGGGCGGCGGCCTGGGCGAAGCTCAGGCCGGGCGGCTTGACCGCCAGGGTCTTCGCCGGGACGGCCACGGCCTCGGCGAAGGCGCCCAGGGTGACCTCGCCGAAGACCTCGTCGCCGGGGCGGAAGTCCTTGACGCCGGGCCCGGTCCGTTCCACCACGCCGGCCAGATCGGCGCCCAGCACCAGGCCGGGCTTGGGCCGGCGCAGTCCCTTGTCGATCCGGATCAGGGCGGGGTCGGCACGCAGATGGCGCCAGTCGTAGGGGTTGACCGAGCCGGCCCGTACCCGTACCAGCACCTCGTCGGGGCCGGGGCGGGGCAGGGTGGTGAGGCGCAGGCGCAGCACATCGGGGGAGCCGTAGCGGTCCCAGGCCCACGCGTTCATCACTCCGCTGTCCGCGGCGTCTCCGCTGTCCCTGCTGTCTCCGCTGTACGCGGTGTCCCGGGTGCCGGGGTCCGTTCCCTCGGGTCCGCCCGTCCGGCCGGGCTTGCGGCGGGTCATCGCTGCTCCTCGGTGGTCGTCGTGGCGGTGGCTGCCGCGAGGGGTGCCTCTTCCGGCGTGTGGTGGCCGTCGAGCCGCTCGCCCCTGCGGGCCAGGACATCCCCGCCGGGGGCGGGCGGCCGGGACGGTCTGGGTGTGGTGGTTTCGGTCCGCATGTCAGATCCCCGCTTCCGCAGTCCGGCCCGCCGCTTTCCGTACGGCGTAAGGTGGAAGACCGTACGGCGTAAGGTAGCGCCATACACTGTAAGTCTGTCAAGGGGCGAGCGGATCCCGGGAGGGTTCTGCGGTGATATGCGGCTTATGCCCGCCCGCGTTCCGACCGGGCGGGCGGGGGTCACGACGGCCGGTCAGCGGCCGGGCAGGTCCACGCCGTGATCGCGCAGCCAGGGCACCGGGTCGATGCCCGAGCCGAGATACGGCGTCAGCCGGATCTCGAAGTGCAGATGCGGACCGGAGGAGTTGCCGGTGTCGCCGGACAGCCCGATGCGCCGGCCGGTGCCCACCCGGGTGCCCGGCGCCACCTCCAGCACCGACAGATGCGCGTACTGGCTGAAATAGCCGTTGTCGTGCCGGATCACGATCTGGTGCCCGAAGCCGTCGCCGCACTCGGCGGCGACCACGGTGCCGCTGCCCACCGCCAGCACCGGGGTGCCGCTGTCCACCGCGAAATCCTGCCCGGTGTGCCGGTCGGCCCAGTGCTCCCCGCTCTGCCCGTATCCCGCGGAGAGCACCGAATCCGCCGCCTCGACCGGGGCCGTCCACTCCGCCGCCACGGCGGGCGCGGCCAGGCCCGCGGTGTCCCGCAGCGAGACGGCACAGAGGCCGCCGGCGCCGGCGCCCGCGCCCGCGCCGCCGGCCGCCCGCTGCCGGGCGCGTTCCAGCTCGGCCAGCCGTTCCTCGGCACGGGCCAGCTTCTCCGTCACCGAGGTCAGCATCCGGCTCTGCTCCCCCGCCAGCAGGGCGAGGGAGTCGCCGAGCGCCCCGGCGGTCTCCTCGTCGCGGGCGAGCGCCGCCTCGGCGCGCTCGGCCTCGGCCAGCAGATTGCGCACGCTCAGCTCGCCGCGGCCCACCAGCTGAGCCCGGGCGAGCAGTTCCTCCGGGGTGTCGGCCAGCAGCAGTCTGGCCAGCTCACCGGTGCCGGAACCGCCGCCCGTCCGGTACTGGGAGGCGGCCTGCCGGCCGATCATGGAGCGCAGCAGCTCCACCCGCTCCCGCTCCTCGGCCAGCCCGCTGCGCATCCGGCTCAGCGCCCGCTCCTGCTGCACGCCCAGCCGGCGCAGCATCTCATGCTGCTCGCTGGCCTCGGCGGCCTCCTCGCGCAGCCGCTCGACCTCCTCGGCCATCGCCTCGGGTGTCTGCGACTCGGCCCGGTGCCCCTCCGGCTCCCGGCCGCCGCCGGCCGCCGGTCCGGCCAGCAGCAGCACGGCGCAGCAGCCGAGCGCCAGCGCCGACGGCAGCACGCGTCCCGCAGCCGCCGGGCGCGGCCGGCGCCCGGCGGCTGCGGGGAGGTCCTCGCCGAGGCCCGGGACGCCGGGGACGCCGGGGACCTCGGGGACGTCGGGGACGTCGGTGGGGGAATGACGGGGTACGGGGCGAATGCGGCGCACGGCCCCGATGCTTGCCCGGCCGTACGGCGTTCATCCGCCAGACACGCCGTCCGTCACACCTACGGCGTGTCCTCGCCGCCGGTGGCCGCCCGGCCGCGGCGCCCGCGTTCCTCCTCCACCTGCTCCCTGATCCGCTCGCAGGTGCGGGCGAGCAGCCGGGACACATGCATCTGCGAAATGCCCATCTGGCGGGCGATCCGGCTCTGGGTCATTCCCTTGAAGAACCGGAGATACAGGATGCGGCGCTCGCGCTCCGGCAGCTCGCGCAGCCGGGGCTTCACCGCCTCCCGGAACAGCACCCGGTCGTAACCGGGCTCGGACACCCCGAAGGTGTCCATCAGCGAGTAACCGTCCTCGCCGCTGCCGAGTTCGGCATTCAGGGAAAGCGGACGGTAGCTCTCCAGCGCCTCCATTCCGGTCCGCACTTCTTCACAGGTCAGACCGGAGAAATCCGCGATTTCCTGCACACTGGGCGTGCGGTCGTCGACGCGGTGGTCGAGCTGCTGGATCGCCGAGCGGACACGGTTCCGCAATTCCTGCGTGCGGCGCGGCACATGCACGCCCCACATATGATCCCGGAAATGCCTTTTCACCTCCCCCACAATTGTGGGGACGGCGTAGCTCTCGAATGCGCAGCCGCGACCCGGCTCGAACCGGGTCACCGCCTTGACCAGGCCAAGCGCCGCGACCTGCTCCAGGTCCTCCAGCGCTTCTCCACGGTCCCGGAAATTGCGGGCGATGCGTCCGGCCATCGGCATCCAGGCGCAGATGACCTTGTCGCACAGTTCCCGCCGTTCGGGACAGTCGGGCAGGGCTGCCATGCGCCGCAATTCCCAGGACGTGTCCGGAGCGTCATCATGCGGATGCGATCCGCGTTGTTTGCCGGTCGTTCGAGCCTTTGTGGTCATGACGCTCTCTCCCAAAGTGGAGCGTGTTTATTCCTCGATGCTCGTTGTATCGGGGGGCATGGGCCGAGCCCATCGCACGGCCGCCGGCATGGCCTCTGCGATATCCGCCCGCTTGTCCATCGTATGCACTTTCGGCCACGGCGCATCCCGCGGCCGGCCACCGGAAGGAAACGGGCACCGCCACGGCGGCGTTTTGCCTGGCCCGGCACGGGTACCCGCGGTCATCGCGCCGCCCGCCCCGTATCACCGGGACGGCCCATGCGATGCGAGGCGATGCGAGTGCGAACGGCAAGCGGAAGAACGAGCGGAAGAACAAGCGGGAAGGGGACGGCAGATGACCGGATCGGGGAGCGCCGCCCGCGGCCTGCGGGTGGTGGTGCTGGGCGCCACCGGGAACGTGGGCAGCAGCCTGGTCCGCGCCCTGTCGGCCGACGCCACCGTGGAATCCGTGCTGGGCCTGGCCCGCCGGGAGCCGGCCGACTGGCCGGTGGCCAAGACCACCTGGGCCACCGTGGACATCGGTGTGGGCGACCGGGCCGAGCAGCAGCTCACCGAGCACTTCCGGGGCGCCGACGCGGTGGTCCATCTGGCCTGGCTGATCCAGCCCACCCACGACCCCGCGCGGACCTGGCGCACCAATGTCCAGGGCACCGCCCATGTGCTCCGCGCCGTGGCGGCGGCCCGCGTCCCCGCGCTGGTCTACGCCTCCTCGGTGGGCGCCTACTCCCCCGGGCCGAAGCACACCCCGGTGGACGAGACCTGGCCCACCCACGGCTGGCCGCAGGCCGCCTACAGCCGGGAGAAGGCCTATGTGGAGCGCCTGCTGGACATCTTCGAGCGGGACAACACCGACACCCGGGTGGTGCGGATGCGTCCGGGCTTCATCTTCAAGCCGGAGTCGGCGGCGCAGCAGCGGCGCATCTTCGCCAGACCGCTGCTGCCCAACCGGCTGCTGCGGTCCGGTGCGGTGCCGATGGTGCCGGATGTGCCGGGCATGCGCTTCCAGGTGCTGCACAGCAAGGACGCGGCCGAGGCCTACCGGCTGGCGGTGACCCTGCCGGTGCAGGGCGCGTTCAATCTGGCGGCCGAACCGTCGGTGGACGCCGCGATGCTGGCCCGGCTGCTGGGGACGCGCGCGGTGCGGATGCCGCGCCCGGTGCTGCGGGCGGCGGTGGCGGCCGGCTGGCACAGCCATCTCACCCCCGCCTCGCCGCACCTGTTCGACCTGCTGATGCGGGTGCCGCTGCTGGACTGCGCCCGGGCCGCCGGCGAACTGGGCTGGTCACCGCGGCACGGCGCCGAGCTGACCCTGGACTCGTTTCTGGACGGGATGCGCCGCGGCGCGGGCATGGAGACCCCGCCGCTGGCCCCCCGGCTGCCGCACGGCCGCCTCGACGAATTCGCCACCGGCGTCGGCAGCCGTCCCTGACCGGGCGGCGCGGCGGCACCGCGGCTGCCGCTCCGTTGTCAGCCGGCAACTCCCGTTGCGAGCGTTTGCGAGGTGGAGACATGCACATGGCGCAGGGCCGGCCCGGCCGGCCGCGGACCCCGCCGGGCCCCGCCGGACCGCCACCGCCACCGGCGACGGCGGCAGCGGCAGCGGCATCGGCATCGGCCTTACCGCGGATCCCCGCCTGAGCAGGGCCCGAGCGGCGGCGGCCAGCCTGTGACCGGCGCCGGACCGGCGGCCTCCGGCTCCCCGTCCCCCTCGCCCCTGATCCCTCACCCCTCACACCCTCACCTCCCGCCCGATGCCCCGGCGGCCATGGAACAAGGAGCAGCAACACATGCGGTGGAGCGAATGTGTCGAGCAAGTAAGAGAGTTCGGGCAGTATCCCACCACCCGGGAGGCCGAGCGGGTGATCCGCGTCGTGCTGTCCGCCCTGGGCGGCCACCTCGGGGACGCCGAGCGCGCCGCGCTCGCCGCCCGCCTTCCCCCGGAGGCGGCCCGCGTCCTGGGCAGCCAGGTCCCGGCGAGCCGGCCGCTGCGCGGCGCCGAGTTCGTCGAGCATGTGGCGCTCCGGCTGGGCGGCGCCGGCCAGGACACCGCCCGCTGGGACGTCAGCTCGGTGCTCAGCACGGTGGCGCAGCTCGCCGGTGACGAGCTGACCGACCGCATCATCGACCGCCTTCCCGAGGGCTACGCCCTTCTCTTCGGCCGCGCCCAGCTCGTCTGATCCCGCCCGGCCGTCCCCCTCCCGCCCACCGCCCCGGCGGGCCGCCGCACCGCGGGTGCCACGGCCCGCCGGGGCATTCCGGGTTTTCCGGCCCCGGGCACGGTTACCCGGCGCGCGACCCGGACCCGACCGCGGAACGCACAGAGGAGGCCCGGCCGCCATGACCGGTTCCAGCACCCGCCGGAAGACCTACGGCTACATGCTGTCCTGCGAGGACTACGGCCCGCGCGAGCTGGCCGAGCAGGCCCGGATGGCCGAGGCCGCCGGATTCGAATGCCTGTGGATCTCCGACCACTACCACCCCTGGAACGACGAGCAGGGCAACAGCCCGTTCGTGTGGTCGGTCATCGGCGCCCTCTCCGAGGTCACCTCGCTCCCCGTGCAGACCGCGGTGACCTGCCCCACCCTGCGCATCCACCCGGCGGTCGTGGCGCAGGCCGCGGCCACCGCCGCGGTCCAGCACCAGGGCCGGTTCCGGCTCGGCGTGGGCAGCGGCGAGGCGCTCAACGAACACATCCTCGGCACCGCCTGGCCCACCGCGCCCGTCCGGCTGGAAATGCTGGAGGAGGCCGTCGAGGTGATCCGCAAACTCTTCACCGGCAAGGAGATCACCCACCGCGGCCGGCACTACACCGTGGAGAACGCCCGGCTGTACACCAGGCCGGAACAGCCGGTGCCGATCGACATCTCCGGCTACGGCCCCGTCGCCACCGACCTTGCCGCCCGGATCGGCGACGGCTACATCAACACCGGCCCGGAGGCCGGCATGCTCAGCCGGTTCCGCGAGCACGGCGGCGGCGACAAGCCCTCCTTCACCGGCCTGAAGTGCGCCTACGACACCGACCGGGACGCCGCCGTGCGCACCGTGCTGCGCCGCTGGCCCAACAGCTTCCTGCCCGGCGAACTGGGCTCGGTGCTGCCCACCCCCACCTTCTTCGAGCAGGCCACCCAGCTCGTCACCGAGGAGCAGGTGCGCAACGGCCCGATGCCGCTGGGCGACGACCCCGAGGAGCACATCCGCTCGATGACCGCCGCCGCCGAGGCCGGCTTCGACACCGTGGTGATGGCCCAGATCGGCCCGGATCTGCGCGGCTTCTTCGACCTGTACCGCACCAAGGTCCTGCCCCAGCTTCCCCGCTGAGCGCACCGCGGCGGTCCCCGCCGGAGGGGAGGGAGGACGGGGGACGGTTTCGGGGACGGTTTCCGGAACACCCGAGGGGTACCCGGGGCCCATGAACATGCCTCCCAACGACCCCCGCGAGGAGCTTCCCATCCCGGGATACGACCAGCTCACCCCGGGGGAACTGGAGCACCGCATCCGCTCGCTCGGCCCGGGCGAGCTGGAGAAGCTGCTGGCCTACGAACGTGCGCACGCCGACCGCCCGGCCGTGGTGCGGCTGCTGTCCCACCGCCTGGCCGACCTCCAGGCGGGCGCCACGCCCACCCCGGGCGGCGAGGGCCGCCCCGGCCACGCCGACGCCACCCGCACCGGCTCGCCGGTGCAGCCGGGCACCTCGCCGCAGCCGTTCTCCGCCCCGCCGCACGGCAATCCGCGGCAGTGGGGCAAGCCCAAGGGAGATGACCGGATCCCATGACGCACCAGGCAGAGCCCCGACACGACCGGCCCGGCGGCGGCGCCTCGCCGGCGCGGCCGGAACCGCCGCCTCCGGGGGAGGGCCGGGGCACCAGCCGGCCCGGCGAGACGCCCCCGGCCGAGGGCAGTATGTCCGAGACCGGCCCCTACGAGGCGCACAACCCGACCAGGGGCTGGGGCCCCGTCCCGCTCCTGCTGATCGTGCTGCTCGCCGCTTCCTTCGTGGCCTTCTTCATCGCCTACGCCATCGTCATCGTCGCAAGCTGACCCCGCCGGACGGCGGGGCGAGGAGGAGCACCGTGGTGCAGCATGAAGGGGAGCGCCCGGAGGGCCCCGAGCGGCCGGAGCACCCCGAGCGGCCGGAGCGGCCGGAGCGCGGGGTGCCGCGGTCGCGGTCCGGGCTGCTGGGGCGGCGGTTCCCGCGCACCGGGGACGAGCCGGTCACCGCGCAGAGCGCGGTGGGCCTGCGGCTGCTGCTGTCCCTGGTCTTCGTCCCCGTATTCGTCTTCCTCACCGTGCTGTTCCTGGTGTGGTGGCTGACCAGCGACGCCGGGGACCGCCCCAGCCCCGACGATCTGCGGATGCTCACCCTCATCGCCGCCGTGGTCACCCTGCTGGCCGGCGCCGATCTGGCGGTGATCGTGCGGCGGCTGCGGCGCGAGCGGGGCAGCCCGCCGGACGCCGGCCGGAACGGCAGCCGGCGGTAGCAGGCGGTAGCCGGAAGGCGTCAGCCGGCGTTGATCCCGTAGGTCTGCGCGATCTCCAGCAGACCGCCCAGATAGCCGCAGCTCGCCGCGTGGAACCCCCAGCCGCCGGGGCCCCGGTACAGCTCCCCCACGGTCATCGCGGAGGCGTTCGGCGCCCCCGTCGGCATCCGGTAGCCGCACAGCTCCACGCCGCTGTCCGCGTCGGACACCCGGACCGTCAGCCGGCGCAGCAGCCCGGTGTGATGCCCGCGTTCCTGCGCGGCGTGGATCGACAGCGCCAGCACCACCCGCTGCGCCTTCGCCGGGAACTGCGGAATGCTCACCCCGACCTGCCGCTCGTTGGCGCCCGGCTCCGGCGCGTCCAGCCACACGCTCTGATCGGGCGCGCCGACGTTGTTGTAGAAGACGAAATGCAGATCGCTCAGCACCTCGCCGGGGCCGTCCACCACAAAGGCGCTGGCGTCCACCTCCGGCTGCATGGCCGGCCCCGGCTGCGGACTCCAGGTGATGCGGACGGTGAGCCGCTGGGCCTCGCCGGGCAGCGGACCGGAGCGCCCGCCCGGCTGCAGCACGCCCGCGCGCGGTGCCCCGGCCTCCGCCGCCGGCCGGGCCCCCGGCACCGGCACGGCTTCCGGCCGGGGCCCCGGCTCGGGTTCCGGAAGCGGAATGGTGGTGCCGACCGACGGGGTGAGCACCGCCAGCCGCGGATCGACGGTGGTCGGCGCGTAACCGCGCGCCCCGGACCCCCCGGCCTCCCCGGACTGCCCGGACTGCCCGGACTGTCCGGCCTCCGGGCCCTCCCCGGCGTCCCCCGCAGCCGCGGCGCCGCCGGCCGCCCGGGCCGGCGCCGGCACCTCGGGGCACGGCAGGTGCGCCAGCAGTTCCAGCACCTCCGCGGCGCTCTCCGGCCGCTCCTCCGGCTGCTTGGCCAGCAGCCGCAGAATCAGCGCGTCCCACTCGTTGGGCACCCCCGGCCGGACCATGCTCGGCGCCTCGGGCAGACGGGTCATCTGCTGGCGCATCAGGGTGTAGAGACTGTCCGACTCGAACGGCGGACGGCCCGTCACCAGCGCGTACAGAATGCAGCCCAGCGCGTAGAGGTCGGTGCGCTTCTCGAACCGCTGCCCCTCGATCTGCTCCGGCGCCATATAGGCCGGGGTGCCGACCACCAGCCCGGTGGAGGTGAGCCGGTGATTGTCCGAGGAATCGGCCACCACCGCGGCGATGCCGAAGTCCAGCACCCGCACCAGGCCGTCGGTGCCGACCATGACATTGGCCGGCTTCAGGTCCCGGTGGATCACCCCGCTGTCGTGCGCCACCCCCAGCGCCCGGCAGATCTGCTCGCCCCACTGCACCAGCAGCCGCAGCGGGGGCAGCTCGCGGGCCGCGATGGTGTCGTCCAGCGAGCGGCCGTGCAGCCGCTCCATCACCAGGTAGAGCAGCCGCTGGCCGCCCTCGGTGACGGCCGGTGCCTCCCCGGCGTCATGCACGGTGACGATGAAGGGGCTGGTCAGGCCGGCCAGGAGTTTTGCCTCCCGCTCGAACCGCTGACGCGCCCGGGGATCGCGGCGCAGCGACACCCCGTGCAGGAGTTTCACCGCGACGACGCGTTCCAGCCGCAGGTCCTGGGCCTCGTACACGGCGCCCATGCCGCCCTCGCCGAGCTGCTGCCCGATTCTGTACCGGCCGTCCAGCACCAGCCCGTCCATCCGCACCCCGTCCACACACACATTCTGCTGGTTTCCCGCCAAGACGCTGCCCATCCTTCTGACCCCGCCCTCCCGCGTCAACGCGCGGCCACTGCGCGGGCACCGCGCGGGTGCGCGTGCGGGGCCGGTGGGGCGGGGCTAGCGTGAGAGGTGCGGACGAACTCCTGAAGGCGGGAGGCCCTCATGGACGTCCTGGTGCTGATCGGGCGCATTCTGTTCGTCATGGTCTTTCTCGGCTCGGGGCTGAACCATCTGACGCAGACCCGGGCCATGTCCGGCTACGCGGCCTCCAAGGGGGTGCCGCTGCCCACCCAGGCCACGGTGGTGACGGGGGTGATGCAGCTCGTCGGCGGCCTGATGGTGCTGCTGGGCATCTGGGCCGACCTGGGAGCGCTGCTGCTGGCCGCCTTTGTCATCCCGACCCCGCTGATCATGCACCGCTTCTGGTCGGAGACCGATCCGGCGGCGCGGCAGAACGAGATGATCCACTTCATGAAGGACCTGGGGCTCGGCGGTGCGGCGCTGATGCTGCTGGCCTTCTTCTCGTACGCGGGCGACGATCTGGGGCTGACCCTCACCGGCCCGCTCTTCGGCATCGGCTGAGCGGCGCGACCGGACGCGCTTCGTCCCCGCCCGGGTCCGGCGGGACCAGGGCGGGGACCAGGGGGCGCCACGCGGGGCTCACGCCCCACGCGGTGGGTGCACCGGACGCGGCCGGAGTCGTCCGCCGGCCGCGCACGGGCACGTTCTGGGGTGGGCGGTACGCCGTCCGGGCGGCGGCTCAGCCGAGCAGCGGCGGATTGGCGTAACGGACGAGTTCCAGGGCCTGCTCCGGGAACCAGGTGCCCGCGGGCGGGTCGACCATGCCGCGGGCCGGGTCCTCCGGGCCCTCGGTGCCGCGCAGGCACAGGCCGTCCGACTCGCCCGGGATCTTGATCCACAGGTGGGCGTCGATCAGCGGATTGCCGGTCTCGGTGGTGGGGCGCTTACCGGCGCCGCGGTCCGGCGGGTTGCACCAGTCCTGCGGGTCCGGGTAGGTGTCCGCGGGCGGGGTCCACGGGCCCTGGCCGTTGCGGCTGGTGTCGGTGACGAACTTCGGCCAGTCGGCCTGGTCGGTGGTGACATTTCCGGCGAGCCAGCCGAGCGCGTCCTCGCGCGGCCACCACTGGTTGGGGCAGGAGGCCGGGTCGCCGCCCTCGGCGGCGTAGGCCAGGCAGCCGGAGATCAGCGTGCCGTAGTGGGCCAGATCCTCGTCCGGCTGGTAGTTGGACGGGTTGAGGTAGAAGCCGCGGGCGTCCGCGACATCCGCCTCCAGCAGGCGCGGCACGATGGAGTTGACGCTGTGCCAGTTGCTGTGGCCGGCGTCCAGGTAGACGGTGGTGTTCGGCAGGGAGCCGAGCTTGTCCACCGCGTAGCGGACCTCCTCGAAGCGGGCGGCGGTCAGCGTGCCCTCCTCGTCGTCCTGGCCGCAGTCGCCGGGCATCAGGGCCAGGGAGTCGGGCTCCAGGATGACCAGGGCGTGGTGCCTGCCGATGCCCTTGGCCACATCGTCGATCCACTCCTGGTACTCGGCGGTGTTGGCGGCGCCGCCGGCCGAGTACTGGGCGCAGTCGCGGCCCGGGACGTTGTAGAGCGACAGCACCGGCATGGCCCGCTTGCGCGCCGCGTTCTTCACCACGCGGCGGGCGTCGTGCTTGACGTTGCTGCCCTCCTGGCCGGTCAGCCAGACGGCCTGGGGGGTGCCGATCAGGGCGCGCAGGCCATCGGCGTCCTCCTGCTGGCCGGCCGCCTCCAGCTCGGCGATCTGGTCCAGGGCCCCGGGGTTGGCGGGCGGCACATAGAAGCGGTTGGCGACGGGCTTCTTCACACCGCCATGGTGTCCCCCGTGGTGACCGCCGTGGTGTCCGCCATGGTGACCGCCATGGTGACCGCCATGGTGACCGCCGTGGTGTCCCCCGTGGTGACCGCCACCGGCGACGGCCACGGACGATGTGGTGGCCGCCAGCAGCAGGCCGGCCGTGGCGGCGGCAGCCATCAGCAGGGCTCTTGATCTGCGGTTCTTTCGTGTCTGCACGTCGGCTCCCGGTGGCTGGGCAGAGGGAAATCGGCGGACTCTGAGGGTGGGAGCGCTCCCAGATAGGGGCGAGTGGACTTGGGAGCGCTCCCAACCCTGGCCAGGCACTTTCCACCGAGCCGGTGACCGAGTCAAGAGGCCGGACAGGAGCTGAGTCATTCGGATCGTTTCTGATCGATTTCGTTCTCCATGGCGGTCGTGCACGGCGGCCGGCGGCGGTTCAGCGCGGGGCCGGCGCACCGGGCCGCAGCAGGGCGGCGACGGCCGCGGGCGTCCAGTGCCCGGCCGCGCCGGGGCAGGCGGCCAGATAGCGGCCGGTGCGCTCGGCATCCCAGCCGTGCGCCTCGGCCACCCCGCGGCCGAGGGTGCGCAGATAGGCGGCGGCGGGCGGGACCGGCTCCGCATCGGCGGCCCGCCAGGGCGCGGTGAAGGTCAGCACCGGGTGGCCGTCCGCCTCCCCGGCCGCCACCAGGGTCTCGTACCGGCCCGGGCCGAGCCGGGCACGGCCGTGGGCAAGGACCTCCCGAAGGTCCAGATCGACGCGGGGCTCGCGGTACATCTCCTGGGCGGCGATGTCGGAGAGCTGGCCGACGGTGAGCAGATGGGCGCGGGCGGCGGTGGGACGCCCGGTGTCCTCGGGGTCGTAGAAGGCGCGGCCACCGCCCCAGACCGGGGAACGGGTGGCGAAATAGAGCGAGCCCGGCAGCATCAGCGGAACGGAGCGGCGGGGCGGCCGGGGATCGCGGCAGCCGGGATAGGACCGGCCGGGGCCTGGGCCGCCGCGCAGATAGTGGCCGAGCCGGGCCAGATCCATGTTCGAGCCGTAGGCCGCGTACCAGACATACGTCTCGCCGCCGTCCCTGGCCGCGCTCCCCGGCGCCTGCACGGTGGTCACACTTCCGATGATCCGCGCCGGCCCCGCCTCCGCACCCCTGGAGCCGGGGCCGGAACAGGTCCGCTGCTCGCGGTCTTCCCCACCACCGGCGACGAACTCCTCCACCTCACCGGCGGCACCCCGCACCCCGTCCACGCCTGAACGCGCTCAGCGGCCTCAGCGGTCGCCGTACGGCCCGAGGAAGCGCTCACCGTTGAAGTGCACCATGTGTGTGCTGTCCTCAGCCACCCAAACCTCGGTTTCCCAGGCGATGCGGGCGGCGAATTGCCGGAACTTCTCCTTGTTCTGGAAGGCGGTGACGAAGACCAGACCCGGTCGTGCTCCTGCGAAGATCCTGCTGAGCTCCGCACGCCGCTGGCCGTCCACCGGTCCCGTCGAGGTCACTGCTTCAATCAGCACCAGCCAGTCCCTCTCCCGGTAGTGAATCACCACATCGGGCATTTTCCCGTGCGCATCGGTCGTCACACCCAGCTGGGCCAAATATGCGGACTCGTCAATGATCCACTTCGACCCGGTATCACCGAGATATGCAATCACCCCGCCAGGAGTGAACTGCGGCGCAAAGGACTGGACAACTTGTCCAATGAGTTCACTGTGAGCGCCCGGACTCAAAGATACGATGGACCCGTCCGGAAGTACTACGGGAACACGGCGGGCCGCCCGCTCAGCAGCCCATTTTTCACGCAGCTTCCCCCACTCCTTGTGGAACTCTTGCAAAGCATCGTCCCAGGCAGCCGTGCCGAAGGAGGACAGCGCCTGAAGAGCGAGAGGGCTCGGGTGGTAGCGGTTGTTCTTGTCGTTCGTGGCCCTTCCTGGCGCGTCCGAGTTCTGGAAGAGTACGCCGGCCGAAACAAGCTGGTACACGGATTCCTTGCGAACGGATTCCCTGGTGTTCGGCGCATATCGGGTCGGGTCCTTGATTCCCTTGGGAATGTCCGGGTAATAGTCCGCCATCCACTCCATACATTCGGTGATACCGAGGCTGTTGACCCGCACCGCCGACCACTCCTGGGCAGGACGGAGATCGCACATGGCAAGGAGCACGAGAGCAGTGCGCGTGTTCTGCTGTCCGGGTGGCAGCCCCAGCGCCGCAAGGATCTCCCTCGCCTCGCGGACCTTCTTCTCCTGCTGTTCTGCCGTCATCCGCCTGCCCTCCGAGCAACGCCGCTGCGTGAGTAGGCCGTTACTCTACAGGCAAGCCGCTGCTCATCGGCGGCGGGCCCGAGCGGCCCTCCCCGCCCCGCGCCACGTGCCGGCCGACCAGGTCGTCGATCTTCGCCTGGTCCGACAACACGCCTGGCTCCCACTCACGGCCGAGAGCTTCGAGCTGTGACGAGCTCGGGTAGCGGAGATTTCTCAGATCGGTCGCATTGACCTGGGTGTGGCCGCTGAATCTCCGGATGAAGCGGTCCAGAAGACTTGAGTTGAGCCACAGACACAGACCACGGGCGGTATCACGCATGATTCCTCCGCCGTTGCGGTGGAAGACGTTCACATGATTCTCGAAGCCGATCCGTTCGCAGGGCGTCTCCTCCGGGTCGAAGACGGCAGCCACCACGCGGCGCCTCTCCTCCTTGGAAGAGAGACGCTTGACGACGACGTAATACCCGGAAGGGAACGTCATTTTCCGGGTCTCTTCGTTGAGCATGATGGCATTACTCTTCCGCGCCTCTGGAACTGGCCAGATAATCCCACCCTCCCGCATGTGCAGCGGATAGATCAGGGGAACCGCCCCCGCGACCGGGTCGGGGCGCAGGTGCTCCTTGCTGCGGAAGTCGACCACACGCCCCGTGGAAACCTGGCAGCCGATCCCGGAGAGAGCGGACGGCAGGCCGGCATGCACAACGGCAAGCTCCGTGTCCTCCTCACCGATACCGATGTGGAGGAAACTCTCGGGATCCGCCGGATGAACCATGTCCTCGTAGCGGATGGTGCGACTGCGAATGCCGCCCGCATGACTACGACTGGTGGAGACGGTCACCGCTCCACGATCGGCAGACTCCACCCGGGTCGCCGAAAAGATTACGTTCTCCTGGAGCACATTGGCATCCGCGAAAACAGCGTTTCGCGACTCGAAAACATGCAAATGGTTGATTTCCATCCGCTTCAGAAGATATTTCCGGAACGGCCGGAAATACAGACCATTCGTGAAGCTGCGCGGCGTAATGGCCAGCAACTGTCCGCCGGGCGACAGGAGACGGATACCCAGGGCCAGGAACGCCGAATAGAGATTCGATGTCTCGGTGCAGGCCGCGGTGACCGCCTTGCGTTCACGAGAATTCGCGGCCAGCTTCTTGTACGGAGGGTTCATGATCACGAGATCGAAGGGACCGCGTGTCCGGCCGAACAGCCCCTCCTCTTCCGTCGCCCATGTGATGAAGTCACGACCGACAAGGTGGACTTCCACCTCGCCGCCGACCGCTCGAGCCGTTCGCGCACAGTCGTCGAGCGTGGCCTGCAAGGAAGCGTGCAGCAGAGGGTCGACCTCGCAGGCCGTGACGGTGATCTTCATGCCGGGCCGGTGCCGGAGGACACGCGTCACGAGAGAGGCGGTGAGGGAGCCGACACCGGCACCGGGATCCAGGATATGGAGCTCATTCTTGGTATCCAGGGCGTCCGTGCAGACCAGAGAGGCAATGAAGTCCGCCACCGGGGCAGGAGTGAAGTACTGCCCCAGCCTGGCGCGGCGCGCGGCACCGAGCACCGAGGACGCTTCCTGCCTCCGCGCTTCGGTACGCATCACCAGATCCATCCCCGCTGCCGGGGCTTCCGTTGCCATGCGCACAGCCTAGCCAGCGGCTTCTCCCGCCCGTCCGGCCTGTGGACAACCCCGGTCGGCACGCCCCGGCCGGGCGGGGCGAAAAGGCTTTGTGGGGGGTTGGTCGGGGCCGGGAGAATCGGCCCGCATGGGACACCTTGAGGCCGCGCATGTCGAGTACTACCTGCCGGACGGGCGACTGCTGCTGAACGACGCCTCGTTCCGGGTCGGGGAGGGCGCGGTGGTCGCGCTGGCCGGGGCGAACGGCGCCGGCAAGACGACGCTGCTGCGGCTGCTGGCCGGGGAGCTCCAGCCGCACGGCGGCACCGTCACCGTCAGCGGCGGCCTGGGCGTGATGCCGCAGTTCGTCGGCTCGGTGCGGGACGAGCGGACGGTGCGGGACCTGCTGGTGTCCGTCGCCCAGCCGCGCATCCGGCAGGCCGCGCAGGCGGTGGACGCCGCCGAACTGGCCATCATGGAGCGGGACGACCAGTCCGCCCAGATGGCGTATGCGCAGGCGCTCAGCGACTGGGCCGAGGTGCGCGGCTACGAGGCCGAGACGCTGTGGGACATCTGCACCACATCCGCGCTGGGCATGCCGTACGACAAGGCGCAGTGGCGGCCGGTGCGCACCCTCTCCGGCGGTGAGCAGAAACAGCTGGTGCTCCAGGCCCTGCTGCGCGGCCCGGACGAGGTGCTGCTGCTGGACGAGCCGGACAACTACCTCGACGTCCCCGGCAAGCGGTGGCTCGAGGAGCAGCTGGCCGCCACCCGCAAGACCGTGCTGTTCGTCTCGCACGACCGGGAGCTGCTGGCCCGGGCCGCGCAGAAGATCGTCAGCGTGGAGCCTGGCGCGGGCGGCTCCGAGGTCTGGGTGCACGGCGGCGGCTTCGCCACCTACCACCGGGCCCGCGAGGAGCGCTTCGCCCGCTTCGAGGAGCTGCGCCGCCGCTGGGACGAGAAGCACGCCCAGTTGAAGAAGCTGGTCGTGGATCTGCGACAGTTCGCCTCCCGCAGCGACGACATGGCCTCCCGCTACCGGGCCGCGCAGACCCGGCTGCGGAAGTTCGAGGAGGCCGGGCCGCCGCCGGAGCCGCCGCGCAGGCAGGAGATCCGCATGCGGCTGCGCGGGGGCCGTACCGGCGTCCGTGCGTTCGTCTGTGAGGGGCTTGAGCTGAGCGGGCTGATGAAGCCGTTCGATCTGGAGGTCTGCTACGGCGAGCGGGTCGCGGTGCTGGGCTCCAACGGCTCCGGCAAGTCGCACTTCCTGCGGCTGCTGGCGGGCGAGCAGGTCGCGCACCGCGGGACGTTCCGGCTGGGCGCGCGGGTGGTCCCCGGGTATTTCGCCCAGACGCACGCGCACCCCGAGCCGGCCGGCCGCTCGCTGGTGGACATCCTGTGGACCGAGCACGCCAGGGACCGGGGCGCGGCCATGAGCGCGCTGCGCCGCTATGAGCTCTCCCGCCAGGGCGACCAGCCCTTCGACCAGCTCTCCGGCGGCCAGCAGGCCCGTTTCCAGATCCTGCTGCTGGAGCTGGCCGGGACGACCGCCCTGCTGCTGGACGAGCCCACCGACAATCTCGACCTGGAGAGCGCCGAGGCGCTCCAGGACGGCCTGGAGGCGTACGAGGGCACGGTCCTGGCCGTCACCCACGACCGCTGGTTCGCCCGCGCCTTCGACCGCTTTCTGGTCTTCGGCTCCGACGGCCGGGTCCGGGAAACGGACGCGCCGGTCTGGGACGAACGCCGCGTGGAGCGGGCCCGGTGACCGCGGCCGGGAGCGCGGGCGGGGGCGCGGGCGCGCCGGACGTCGGGCATGGGCTGGTGGCGCGGCACACCCTGCTGTCGGTGATAGCCGGTTCCCGCGCCCACGGGCTGGCCACGGACGGCTCGGACACCGACCGGCGCGGGGTCTACGCCGCGCCGCCGGAGGCGTTCTGGCGCTTCGGCAAGCCGCCGGACAGCGTGGAGGGTCCGCTGCCGGAGCAGCTGAGCTGGGAAGTGGAACGTTTCTGCAAGCTCTGCCTGGCCGCCAACCCCACCGCCCTGGAAGTGCTGCACTCGCCGCTGGTGGAGCGCCGCACCCCGCTGGGCGAGGAGCTGCGCGCGCTGGCTCCCGCGTTCCTCTCCCGGCACGCCTACCGCACCTTCGGCCGGTACGCACAGCGCCAGGCCGACCGGGCGCGGGCGAGGCGGCAGGCCGACGGCGAGGTGCGGTGGAAGCAGCCGATGCATCTGCTGCGGCTGCTGCTGACCGGGGCGGTCCTGCTGGAGACCGGACGGCTGTGCGTCCGCATCGCCGCGGGCGAGCAGCGGGAGCGGCTGCTGGCGGTGCGGCGCGGCGAACTCACCTGGGCGGAGATCGACGACTGGCGGCAGCGCCTGCTCGCCCGGCTGGACCGGGCGCTGGAGCACAGCCCGCTGCCGGCCGAGCCGGACACCGCGCGGGTCGAGACATGGCTGGTGTCGGTGCGGCACCGCACACTGGGCACGGACAACGGGGAGGCACTGCGGTGAACACCACGGACACCACGGACACCAGGGACGCCAGGGACGCCATACGCACCCTGCCGGGGATGCCGGATCTGGCGCCGGTGATCGAGGGATACGAACATCCGCTGGTGTTCGCCACCGTCTCCGGGGCGCATCTGTACGGCTTCCCGTCGCGCGATTCGGATGTCGATCTGCGGGGCGCGCATCTGCTGCCGCTGCGCGAGCTGGTCGGCCTCACCGAGGCGCCGGAGACCGTCACCCGCTCCTGGACCCACGACGGCACCGAGCTGGATCTGGTCACCCACGATCTGCGGAAGTTCGCGGGCCTGCTGCTGCGGCCCAATGGCTATGTGCTGGAGCAGTTGCTGTCCCCGCTGGTGGCGCACACCTCCCCGGTGCACACGGAACTGAGCGCGCTGGCACCGCGCCTGTTCACCAGGAACCACGCCCGGCACTACCGGGGCTTCGCACTGGGCCAGCGGCGGCTCTTCGAGCGGACGGGCGAGCTGAAGCCGCTGCTGTACACCTTCCGGGTGCTGCTGACGGGCATCCGGCTGCTGCGCACCCACGAGTTGACGGCACATCTGCCGACCCTGCTGGACGAGGAGGCCGAGGCCGCGGTGCCGGGTGGCCCGCCGGCGTATCTGACCGAGCTGATCGGGGCCAAGGCGTCGGCCGAGCACGGGCTGCTGGCGGAGGTGGCGGACGCCCCGGGCGCCGACCGGCTGGGCACGGACATCGACCGCCTGCACGCCGCCCTGGACGAGGCCGAGCGGCGCTGCACCCTCCCCGACCACCCGGCACCGGCCACCGCCGCCGAGCTCAACGACCTGGTGATCGCCGCCCGCGGGGTCAGATGAGTCCGTCGGTGGCCGGCGTCAGCTCGAACGGTGCGGGGAGCCGGACGGGCCTGCCGGGGCTGTGGCGGCAAGCCGGAGGCCGATAGAACACCCGATGGGGTGAGGTGGTTCAGGCGGCGGGGCGGCGTACGGTGACGGCGGGTTCGTGGTCGACGGGGAAATTGACGGAGTTGGCGATGTAGCAGGCCTCGCGGGCCTGCTTGTGCAGCGCCAGGGCGCGCTCGGTCATCGACTCGTCGGCGACCTCCACCCGGGGGCGCAGCACGGCGCGGGTGAACCGGCCGCCCTTGGCGCCCTCCTCGGCCATGAACGCCTCGGCCGGGTCCCGGTAGGCGGTGACCTCGACGCCGTTCACCGAGCAGAAGTGCAGGTACCACAGCAGGTGGCACTGGGAGAGGGAGGCGAGCAGCAGCAGTTCCGGGTTCCAGCGGGCGCCGTCCGCGCGGACGGACACGCCCGGGTCGGCGCTCGCCGGCAGCACCGGCCGGCCGGGCGCGGTGGTGTCCGCCAGCCGGTCGAAGGCCCGGTAGGTGCGGGTGCCCTCCCCCGCGTTGCCGGTCCAGACCGTCTCGGTGGTGTACGTGTGCACCCGTTCCGACGCCATGCCACACCCTCCCAAGCGCTCGCTCAGCACACCGCGACCGTCGTATCGTCCCGCAGCACCGGCCCGGGGCAGAAGGCCCTGCGGGGTGCGGTCGGTCACACCCGGTCACCCGATGCCGCCGTCGAAGACCGCCGTCGCCCGCTCCCGCGGGGCGTCGGCGCGGCGCGCCGCCTCGGCCTCGACATGCCGCCATGGGCGGGGTGCCGAACATGGCCCGGGCCATGGCGCACAGCCCCGCCGCGCTGGAGGGCTTCCTGGCCCTGGCCGCCGCCCTGGGCGGCGGCGTGCTCCCGGCCGCCACCCAGGAACGGACAGCGCTGGCCGTGTCCGAGGCCAACGGCTGCTCCTACTGCCTGTCGGCCCACACCCATGTCGCCCGCGAGGTGGCCGGACTGCCGCAGGAGGAGATCTTCGCGGCCCGGCGCGGCACCAGCGCCGACCCCAAGGAGGCCGCCCTGCTGCGGCTCGCCGTCGCGGTGCTGCGCAGCCGCGGACGGGTGGGCGAGGAGGGCATCGAGGAGGCCCGGCGGGCGGGCATCACCGATCCGGAGATCGTGGAGGTCATCGCCAATGTCGCCCGCAACATCCTCACCAACTACCTCAACGAGGCCCTGGCCGTGGACATCGACATCGAATGGCCGCCGGTGACCCCGGAGGAGGGTGGCGAGCGGCACTCCGCCGCGGCCTGAGCGGGCCGGGCGGCGCCGCCGGCCGGGGCACCGGCACCCGCGGGCCGCGGCCGCGGGGTGCACCGGCCGGCGGCGGAAGCTCAGTGGCTGCCCTTCTCGGCCGAGCGGTGCCGGCGCAGCCGGGCCGCGCGGCTGGGCCGGCGGCGGCGCTGGGTGAGGTTACGGGGGTTCAGCCGCTCGGCGAGACGGTTGACGTCGTTGTTGAGCTTGTCGAGTGTCGCATCGATGTCGGCCTTGATCCGATCGGGTGACGTGCCCATCGCGCGTCCTCCTTGAGACTGTCCAGGGTCTTGCGCGGCTTGGGTGAGAAGGACCGCATCCCGATCCGTCCCAGAACGAACAGCACCGCCCCGATCACCGCCCACGCGCCGGTGACGATCAGCGCCGACCAGGCCAGGCCCAGCACGTTGTCCAGCGCGAACACCGCGGTGAAGGACCCCAGCACGGCCACCATGTAGCCGGCGAAGCCGGCCCCGCCGAACATGCCGGCGGCCTTGCCCGCCCGGCGGCCCTCCTCCCGGATCTCCGCCTTGGCCAGCTCCATCTCCTGGCGGAGCAGCGTCTGCACATCGGTGACGATCTCCGAGACCAGCTCGCCCAGCGGCGGCTCGCCGCCCGGCCCGGCGCCCTCCGTCGGATGCGGGGTCGCCATGTGCTCGGTTCTCCGGGTCCGCGTCCGCGGCGCTGCGACGGTCGAAAAGATGCCCACGGCTCCTCCTCTCCCCTCCCCTGCCTGCTGTCGAGTGGAGCACGTTCCCGGCCGCCCCGCAGCCCGGGCGGGCCACCGGGGCGGACCGCGAGTCCGTCTCAAGGGCGGAGGCGGAGAGTGCACATATGAACCCCTCCCCCGTCGTGGCGGGGACGGCGACAGCGCCGGCCGCCCGCCAGCCCCGGGCATCCGCCGCCGGCCGGCCGGCGCTGTCGCCGTTCCGCGGAGTGCGGTTCGCGCCCGGTGAGGCCACCCTGTCCGAGCTGACCTCCCCGCCCGATGTGCATCTCGACCCGGCGGCGCTGCGGGCGCTGCGCCGCCGCGCCGCGCACAACGTCCGCGGCCTGCTGCCCGGCGGGACGCCCTGGGACGGCCTGCCCACCGCCGCCGTCCGGCTGCGCCGCTGGCTGTCCGACGGGGTACTGGTCCGCGACCGGGTCCAGTCGCTGTACGTCTACGAGCAGGCCCGCGGCGAACGGGTGCTGCAGCGCGGCCTGATCGGCGCCCTCGGGGTGCGCGAGCCGCGCGAGGGCGCGGTGCTGCCGCACGCCCGGGCCCTGGCCGCCGACCCCCGGGACACCGGTTCCCCGGACGCCGGGGATCCGGCCGGCGCCGACATCGAGCCGCTGTACGGCCTCTACCGGGGCGACGGGCCGCGCGGCCGGATGGCCGCCCTGCTGGCGGAGACCGTCCGCGCCACCCCGCCGCTGGGCGAGGCCACCGCCGAGGACGGGCTCACCCACCGGCTGTGGGCGCTCACCGCGCCGCACCGGCTGGCCGCCGTGGCCGCCGTGCTGCGCGACCGTCAGGTGCTGCTCGCCGACGGCCACCGGCGCTGGGCGGCGGCCCGCGCGCTGCGCGCCGCCCACCGCGCGCGCGGCTCCGGTCCCGGGCCCTGGGACCACCGGCTGGCGCTGCTGGTGGACGTGTGCTGCCACCGGGTGCCGGTGCATCCGGTGCACCGGGTGGTGCCGGGCGTACCGGTCGGGGTGGCCGCGGCGCGGGCCGCCGCCGTCGGCCGGGTGCGGCGGCTGCCCGGGGCGCTGGACGCGGCGGTCGCCACGCTGGCGGAGGCGGCCCGCGGCGGGCCGGCGTTCCTGCTCAGCGGCGAGGGCGAGCACCATCTGGTGACCGGGCTGCGGGGCGGACCGTCCCGGCCGGGGATCACCGCACTGCACCAGTCCCTGTTCCCGCTGCTGCCGCTGGCGGCGGACGGCCCGCCGCGGGCGGTACGGGCCAGCCAGGGCGCGGTGGTGACGCAGGCCCGGCAGTGCGACGGCACCGCAGTGCTGCTGCATCCGCCGACCCTGGACGAGCTGTTCACGCTGGCCGGGCGCGGCGAGCTGCTGCCGCCGCGCTCCACCGCCTTCGGCCTCAGACCGCGCACCGGCATGGTGCTCCGGGTCTCCACCGGGCCCTGAGCCGGGGGACGGCCGGCGGGCGGCTCAAGGGGATCGCGAGCAGACCGGGGCAGCCTGGCCGCGTACCGCGTACCGCGACCGGCCGGCCGCCGGCACTGCCGTCATGCCGTCGCCGTCGCCGCCGTCGCCGTCGCCGTCGCCGTCGCCGGACCATCGCCGAGGAGGGGCCATGCGCTGGGAGAACGTCCATGTCGCCGGGGTGGGGGTGTACCTGCCCGAGGAGGTGCAGACCGCCGAACAGGCCGTCGCCGAGGGCCGGTACGACGCCACCGCCGCCGCCGTCAACGGCGTGCGCGCGGTCCGGGTGGCGGGCCCCGGGGAGACCGGCCCGGTGATGGCCGCCGAGGCGGGCCGGCAGGCCCTGGCCCGCTCCGGGCACGCCCCGCAGGACATCGATCTGGTGCTGCACGCCTGCACCAGCCACCAGGGCCGGGACCTGTGGACCCCCGCCCACTTCGTCCAGCGGGAGGTGCTCGGCACGCACGCCTCGGCCGCCATCGAACTGCGGCAGGGCTGCAACGGCGTGCTGAGCGGTCTGGAACTGGCCGCCTCCTGGGCGGCTTCCCGCCCCGGCTCCGGGGCCGCGCTGGTGACCTGCGGCGACGCCTGGCACCTGCCCTATGTGGACCGCTGGACCAGCGACGACCAGACCGTCTTCGGCGACGGCGGCAGCGCGGTGGTGCTCTCCGCCCGCGGCGGCTTCGCCCGCCTGCTGGCCACGGTCAGCCGCTCGGACGCCTCCCTGGAGCCGCTCTACCGCGGCATGGGCCCCTGGGACGAGACTCCGTTCCCGGACGGCAAACCCGTCCGGCTCGGCGACCGCCCCGGCGAGTGGCTGCTGCGCGACAAGGTCGCCTACGACGACGTGCTGGCCACCGTCGCCGGCAACTTCGACGAGACGCTCCGGCAGGTCCTGGAGGAGTCCGGCACCGGCCTGCACGACGCCCGCTGGTTCGTGCACGCCTCCATGATCCGGCCCATCGCGGAATGGGGCTTCGGCAAGCGGCTCGGCCTGGACCCGGCCCGCACCACCTACGAGTGGAGCCTGGACTTCGGCCACGTCGGCAGCAGCGACCAGCTCATGGGCATCAACCACCTGGCGGAGACCGGCCGGCTCTCCCCCGGCGACCGCGTCATCACCGTCGGCGCCGGCACCGGCTTCATGTGGACCGCCGCCGTCCTGGAAATCGAGCACACCCCCGACTGGCCCTGAGACCCCCGCCCTCCGGCCGCCCCCGCGCTCCCGGGCACACGGCGACATCCGGGCTCTGTGCTAGTTTCGCACAATGGAGATCGGGTCGCGTGTTGCCGAGGCCAGGGCCGAACGGGGCGTCACGCAGATGCAGCTTGCCGCCGCCATCGGCATGGATCGCACCGCACTGGCCAAGATCGAATCAGGCAGTCGCCGGGTATCGGCCGTGGAACTCGTGGCCATCGCGCGCGAGCTGGGACGGCGGGTGGAGTGGTTCGTCGACGAAGCCCCGCCCGCGCTCGCCTCGTACCGCGGAGCCCGCCCGGAGGCGGCCACGCAGACGATCGACACAGAACTGGACTCACTGGTACGGGACACCGAGTTCGTCACCTCGCAGTGCCCCGAACTGGTCGGAGGACAGCCGGAGCCGCTGCCCCATCCCGGCACGGCGGAAGAGGCCGAAGACCTGGCGGCCTCCGCACGCCGCCTTCTCGGCCTGGACCCCGGGGAGCCGGCGCACGACATCACACGGCTCGCCGCCGACGCAGGGCTGCTGATCTTCGCCGCGGATCTCGGCGAAGGTGCCGATGCGGCCACAGTGCTGCTGAAGCGAGGTGGCGTCGCTCTGGTCAACGGGCACCGGCGGGTCGGCCGCCGGCGGCTCGCCGCAGCCCACGAACTGGGGCACTACCTCATCGCCGACCCGTTCACCCTGGACTGGCGCGTCACCGCAGCGGAGCACCAGGGCCTCGAGGCCAGGCTGGACCGCTTCGCACGCGCCGTGCTCCTGCCGGCCCGCGATCTGCGGACTCGCTGGACACAGTGGATGAGCATCTCCGACGAAACGTGGCGCGATGCCGCGGTGCGCGCCGCCAGCCACTACGGAGTGGACATGGCGACCCTGGCACGCAGGCTGGTCGAGACGGGTCTGGCCGAAGGGGTCCGCGCGGACGAGATCCGCCGTGTCCAGACAAAGCAGGCGGACATCGTGGAGAAGAACCTCGTCGTGCGGGACGAGATGGCTCCCGTATCCCTGCCACGCCCGTATGCGCGAGCCGTACTCACGCTGTACCGCCGCGAGGTGGTCACCGCCGACCGTGCGCTCGGACTGCTCCGTGGCACCTTCGACCGGAATTCCCTGCCCGACCTTCCCCCCGCGCCGGAGGCGGAGATCTGGGAAGTGACGTCGTGACCGGACCGGAAACCCCGTACGTCCTCGACACCGGCCCGCTGAGCCATTTCGCCCGCGCGCAGTGGCTCGGCGTTCTCAAGACCATTCTGAAGGGCCATCCCGTACTGATCCCCGACGTCGTCGCGGAGGAACTGCGGAACGGCACCGGCCAGTACCATCACCTTCGCTGCGTACTCGACGCCGAATGGATCGAGACCGTCACGCTGGAGACGCCCGCGCAGCTGGCGGCATTCGTCCGCTACGAGCGCCGGCTGGTCGGTCCGGACGGGCGCAACCTCGGCGAGTGTGGCGTTCTTGCCCTGGCCGAGAGCCGGCCGGGCGCCGTCGCGGTTCTGGACGACCGGGTGGCCGTCCAGGCCGCTCGGGGCCGCGTCACCGTCCGCCGCACCCTGGGGCTGCTGTGCGACGCGATCCGCGCCGGGCTGCTCACCGTGCCGCTGGTGTCTGCGATGGCTGACGACCTGCTCAGAACGGAGTATCGGCTGCCGTTCCCGCCGGGCGGCTTCGCCGCCTGGTGCGCCAGGGAAGGGCTCTTCTGAGCCACGCGCCGCCGGGACCCGGCGGCCATGCAGAGCGTGGCAACGGTCAGGTCCAGGCGATGAGGTGGTGGGGGGATTCGAGGATGGCGGCGGTGTCGCCGAGCACGAGGGCGCCGAGTTCGCCGTCGACCAGGCGGTGGTCGAAGGAGAGGGCGAGGGTGGTGACGTGCCGGGGCACCACCTGGCCGTCGTGCACCCAGGGCTGGAGCCGGATGGCGCCCAGCGCCAGGATCGCGGACTCGCCCGGGTTGAGCAGCGGGGAGCCGCTGTCCGCGCCCAGCACGCCGATGTTGGTGATGGTGAGGGTGCCGCCGCGCAGCGCCTCGGGGGTGGTGCGGCCCTCCCGGGCGGTGCCGACCAGATCGCCCAGGCCGGTGGCGAGCTGGGCCAGGGTGAGCCGGCCGGCGTCCTTGATGTTGGGGACGACCAGTCCGCGCGGGGTGGCGGCGGCGATGCCGAGGTTGACCGCGGAGCGGTGGACGATCTCCTGGTTCTCCTCGTCCCAGGCGGAGTTGATGTCCGGATGCCGGGCGACGGCGGTCAGCAGGGCCCGGGCGGTGAGCAGCAGGGGGTTGACGCGCAGGCCGTCGAGCTCGGGGACCTGGCGGAGCCGGGCGACCAGCTCGACGGTGGCCGTGACGTCCACCGTGCGGTGCAGCGTGGCCTGGGGGATGGCGGCGCTCCTGACCATGGCCTGGGCGGTGGCCCGGCGCACTCCGCGCACCGGCTCCCGCCAGTCGCCGGCCGGGGCGGGAGAGACGGGGGCCGCGGCGGCTGCGGGGGCCGCGGCGGCGTGGATGTCGTCGCGGGTGACCGTGCCGCCCGGGCCGGTGGGCGGCACGGCGGCCAGGTCCACCCCGAGCTGCCGGGCCAGCTTGCGGACGGGGGGCTTGGCCAGGGCGGCCGGTGAGGGCGCGGGCGCCGCGGCGGGCACGGGCGGGCCGGGGGAGCGGCGGGGACGGCGGCGCGGGGCCTCGGCGGCCACGCCGTAGCCGACCAGGACCGGCTGGCGGGCCGGCGCGGCGCAGCCGGCGCCGGAGCCGGAGCCCTCCTCGGTGGAGGGCTCCGGCCCGGCGGCTCCGGCTGTGGTGATGCGGATCAGGGGGGTGCCGACGGGAACGGTGGCGCCCTCGGGATGCAGCAGGGACTCCACGGTGCCGTCGAACGGGATGGGAAGTTCGACCGACGCCTTGGCGGTCTCCACCTCCACCACGGTCTGTCCGTCGCTCACCGGGTCCCCGGGACGGACGTGCCAGGTGAGGATCTCCGCCTCGGTCAGTCCCTCGCCCAGATCGGGCAGCCGGAACTCCTGGGCGTGCTGGGCGGTCGGGCTCGCGGTCGCGGTGCTCACCGTTGTCTCTCCTGGGGATGGCTGATGCGGTCGGCGGAATCAGCGGAACCGGCGGTCAGTGGGCGAGGGCGCGGTCGACGGCGTCCAGGACGCGGTCCAGGCCCGGCAGATACTCGTGCTCCACCCGGGCCGGCGGGTACGGGGCGTGGAAGCCGCCGACCCGCAGCACCGGGGCCTGGAGCGAGTAGAAGCAGGACTCCTGCACGGCGGAGGCGAGTTCGGCGCCCGGCCCGAAGAACGACGGCGCCTCGTGGGCCACCACCAGCCGGCCGGTGCGGACCACGGACTCGGCGACCGTCCCGGTGTCCAGCGGGGACAGCGAGCGCAGGTCGATCACCTCCAGGGAGCGGCCCTCCTCGGCCGCGGCCTGGGCGGCGGCCAGGCAGACCGCGACCATCGGCCCGTAGGCGGCGAGGGTGAGGTCGGTGCCGGGCCGGACCACCCGGGCCTGGTACGGGGAGGCGGGCGGGGCGTCGAGGTCCACCGGGCCCTTGTCCCAGTAGCGGCGCTTGGGCTCGAAGAAGATCACCGGATCGGGGCCGGCGATGGCCTGCCGCAGCATGCCGTAGGCGTCGGCCGGGGTGGCCGGGCTGAGCACCTTCAGCCCGCCGGTGTGCGCGAAGTACGCCTCCGGGGATTCGCTGTGGTGCTCCACCGCGCCGATGCCCCCGCCGTACGGGATGCGGATCACCACCGGCAGGGTCACCGTGCCGTGCGAGCGGAACCGCATCTTGGCCAGCTGGGTGACGATCTGGTCGAAGGCCGGGAAGACGAAACCGTCGAACTGGATCTCCACCACCGGCCGGTAGCCGCGCATGGCCAGCCCGATGGCGGTGCCCACGATGCCGGACTCGGCGAGCGGGGTGTCGAACACCCGGGTCTCCCCGAAGTCCTTCTGGAGGCCGTCGGTGATCCGGAAGACGCCGCCGAGGGTGCCGACGTCCTCGCCCATGACCAGGACCTTGGGGTCGTCCTCCAGGCTGCGGCGGAGCGCCGCGTTCAGGGCCGCGGCCAGGGTCAGCTCCCCGGCGGGAGCGGCCGGGGCGGTGGCCGTGGTGGCGGTGGCTGTGGTGGCGGCGGTGGCTGTGGCGGTCACCGGTCCTCGTCCTCCTCCGGTGCGAAGCCGTCCTGGTAGGCGGCGAACCAGGCGCGTTCGGCGTCCACCTGCCGGTGCCCGGCGGCGTGGATGTGCTCGAACATGACGGACGGCTCCGGATCGGGCATGGTGCGCACCGCGGTGCGCACCGAGCGGGCCAGTTCCCGGCCGTCCTCCTCGGTGGCGGTGAAGAAGGCGGCGTCGGCGGCGTCCAGCCGCTCCAGGTGGCGGCGCAGCCGCTGGACGGGGTCCTTGGCCTGCCATTCGGCGAGCTCGGCCTGCATCCGGTAGCGGGTGGGGTCGTCGGAGGTGGTGTGCGCGCCCATCCGGTAGGTGAACGCCTCGATCAGCACCGGGCCCCGGCCGGAGCGGGCCCGTTCCAGGGCGGCGCGGGTGACGGCCTGCACGGCCAGCACGTCGTTGCCGTCCACCCGGACCCCGGGGAAGCCGTAGCCCTGGGCCCGCTGGTAGAGCGGGACGCGGCTCTGCCGCTCGGCGGGGACCGAGATGGCCCACTGGTTGTTCTGGCAGAAGAAGACCACCGGCGCCTGGTTGACGGCGGCGAAGGTGAACGCCTCGGCCACATCGCCCTGGCTGGAGGCGCCGTCGCCGAAGTAGGCGATCACCGCGCTGTCCGCGCCGTCCCGGGCGACGCCCATGGCGTATCCGGTGGCGTGCAGCGGGTGGGCGCCGACGACCAGGGTGTAGAGGTGGAAGTTGTGCGCGGCCGGGTCCCAGCCGCCGTGCGTGACCCCGCGGAAGATGGAGACCAGGGAGACCGGGTCGACGCCGCGGCACCAGGCCACACCGTGCTCGCGGTAGGAGGGGAAGACGAAGTCGTCGGGGCGCAGGGCGTGCGCGGAGCCGATCTGGGCGGCCTCCTGGCCGGCCAGCGGGGTCCACAGGCCCAGTTCGCCCTGGCGCTGGAGCGCGGTGGCCTCGGCGTCGAAGGCGCGGGTGAGGACCATGTCCCGGTACATGCGGCGCAGGGCCGCCGGGTCCCGCTCCGGGGTGAGGTGCGGGTGGGGTACGGGTTTGCCGTCCGGGGTGAGGAGTTGCAGGGGCTCCCGGCCGGCGGTCACCGCCGTCAGGGGCGGCGCCGCCGTCGCGTCCTCGTCGGCGGCGGCTGCGGCGGCCGGGGCCGGGTGGCGCCGGCCGTTGGGCCGCGGCGCGGTGCGTTGTCTGGCGGTCGTCGCCGGCATGGGCGGTGTCCTCTCGTGGCTGCCCGGCTCGGGGCCGGTGGGCCTGCGCGTGGTCGAAGGCGTGCGGGAGGGGCGGCAGGGTCGGGGGAAGCCGGGGTTCAGCGGCCGGCCGGCTCGGCGGCCGTGGCGGCGGCCCGGATCTCCGCCACCAGTTCCCTGGTGAAGCGGGGCATGGCCTGGCCGGTGAAGTAGAAGTGACCGCCGGGGTAGACCCGGCGCCGGAGCCGGCGGCTGGTCACCGCCGACCAGCCGGCCATGGCGGCGGGCGGGGCCCAGCCGTCGTCGGTGCCGCAGAACACGGTCAGCGGGCAGGACAGCGGCGGCCGGCCGGCCTCGGGCCGGTAGGACTCCACGGCCCGCATGTCGGCGCGGGTCAGCTGGAGGAACCGGGCCAGGAACTCGGGGACCGAGGTGAGCTGCTCGGGCAGCCCGCCCATGGCCTGGACGGCGTTCAGCAGGCCGTCGTCGTCGAGTTCGGACAGCCGGCGCCGGCTGCGGTAGCCGGGCGGCACCCGGCCGGAGACGCCCACCCACAGCGGCGGGCGGCCCTGGCCCTCCAGGAGGCGGGCGAGTTCACTCGCCACGATGGCGCCGAAGCTGTGGCCGAAGAACGCGACGGGCGCGTCCAGCCAGGGCTCGATGTCGGCCAGCACCCGGGGCAGCACGAGCTGGATGTCCTCCAGCGGGCGCTGGGACGCCAGCCGGCCGCGGCCGGGCAGGTCGTAGGCCATCAGCTCCCAGTCGGCGGGAAGCTGCCGCCGCATGGGGTGGTAGACGGTGGAGGAGCCGCCGGCGTGGTGGAAGGCGAACAGCCGCATGGCGGGACGCTCCACGGGCACGGGGCGCAGAAACGAATTCACGAGCCGGCCTCTTCCGGGGTGTGGTCTGCGTTCTCGGCGATGTAGCGGGCGAGCCGGCCGAACAGTTCGGACAGCGGGAGTTCGATGTCCACCTCGTCCACCGGGATCTCGACCCGGTAGCGCTCCTCGATGCCGACGGTGAGCTGCATGGCGGTGAAGGAGTCGCCGCCCGCGTCGAGGAAGGTCAGCCCGGTGTCGAGGTCCTCCTCGGTGCGCATGATGCGGACCAGCTCCTCGCCCAGGAAGGCGGTGATCGCGGTGATCCCGTCGTCTCCGGTCTCGTCCCCGGTCCCGTTCCCGGTCTCGTCCCCGGCGTCGTTCCCGGTCTCTTCTCCGGCCCCGGCCCCGGCGCCCCCGGTGACGGGGACGGCCGCGGGCAGTGGTTCACCGATCCAGCAGGAGCGGTCGCGGAACGGGTAGGTGGGCAGGTCGCCGGAGAGCACGGTGCCCGGGGCGCGCAGCCCGGGGAAGCGGAGGTCGCAGCCGGCCCGGTACAGCTCGGCCAGGGCCTCCAGCAGCAGGCCGGGCGCGGCCTCCGGGTCGCGGTTGAGCAGCGGCGCCGCCCCGCCGTCCCAGGACAGTTCCGCCACATTGGCGGCGGACGCCGGGAGCGGGCGGCCTTCCTCGGCCCGCAGGCCGAAGCCGGCCAGCAGCCGCCGGAACACGGTCCCGGCCTCCTGGGTGGCGTCGTCGTCCGAGCGCAGCGAGGGGAACGCCGTCAGCACGTCGTTCAGGCCCTTCTCCACCAGCACCCGGTCCGGTCCCAGGCGCAGCCGCACCGCGGCCGGGGCCATCTTCCCGGCCCGCCGCCTGGTCTCCTCGGCGCGGGTCAGCGCGTCGGCGAGTTCCGCCGCGCCGGTGCCGGTGACGGCGATCCGGTGCTCGAACGCGACCCGCCCCTCGCGCAGCGTGGCGCAGGCCGCGGCCAGTCGTCCGGCGGGCAGCCCGCGCAGATGCGCCGCGGTCCGTTCGGCCAGCGCGGCCAGGCTTTCGGGGTGCCGGGCGGAGAGGGTGACCAGCTCCGGCCGCGAGCCCCGGCCGGCGCCCACGGCGGTGGCGGCAGCGGCGGCGGACTCCGCGGGGCCGGCGGCGGGCCGGTAGTCCTCCAGCACGGCATGCGCGTTGGTGCCGCTCATGCCGAGCGCGCTGATGCCGGCCACCCGGCGCCCGTAGCCGGCCGGCCAGTCCTCGGCCCGGCGCGGCACATGCAGCTTCATCCGCCGCCAGGGAATGAGGTGGTTCAGCGGGCCGTCCCGCTCCGGGGAGCTGGCCGGGATGCGGCCGGCCCGCAGCATCAGCACCACCTTGATCAGGCCGGCGATCCCGGCCGCGCTCTCCAGGTGGCCGATGCGGGCCTTGACCGTGCCCAGGGCCAGCGGCGCGGGCCGGCCCGGCGCGCCGGTGCCGAGCACGCTGTCCAGCGCGCCGGCCTCGATGGGGTCGCCCAGCGAGGTGCCGGTGCCGTGCGCCTCGACATAGCCGACCTCCTCCGGGCCGATGCCGCCGTCGGCCAGCGCCGCCCGCACCACCTCGGCCTGGGCCGGGCCGTTGGGCACGGTCAGGCCGGAGGAGGCGCCGTCGTGGTTGACGGCGGTGCCGCGCAGCACGGCCAGCACGGGCCGGCCCTCGGCCTCGGCGTCGGCGAGCCGCATCAGCACCACGGTGCCGACGCCCTCGCCGCGGCCGTAGCCGTCGGCGCTGTCCAGGAACGCCTTGGAGCGTCCGTCCGGGGCCAGCGCCCGGCTCTGGCACAGCGAGACCATCAGGTCGGGCGAGAAGAACACGTTGGCGCCGCCGACCAGGGCGTAGCGGCATTCGCCGGAGCGCAGCGAGCGGGCCGCGCCGTGCAGCGCCACCAGGGAGGACGAGCAGGCGGTGTCCATGGTGACGGCCGGGCCGGACAGGCCCATGACGTAGGAGATCCGGCCGGCCGCCATGGCGTGGCCGCCGCCGGTGCCGTAGTAGGGGTCGATGGCGGCGCGGGTGTCCTCGCGGTGGGCGAGCCGGTCGCCGTAGTCGGAGGTCATCAGGCCGATGAACACCCCGGCGCGGAGCCGGTCGTGGCGCCGCACCGGGATGCCGGCGCGTTCCATGGCCTCCCAGGAGGTCGCCAGCAGCAGCCGCTGCTGGGGGTCGAGCACCTCGGCCTCGCGCTGGGAGATGCCGAAAAAGGCGGGGTCGAAGCGGTCGACGGAGCCGAGGAATCCGGCGCGGTCCACATAGCTGCGGCCGGGCCGGGGCCCGCCGGGCGAGTGGACCGCGCGCAGTCCGGGGCGGTCCTCGGGGACGGGGCTGACCGCGTCGCCGTCCCCGAGGAGGAAGTCCCAGTAGTCCTCGGGGGTGTTGAGGCCGCCGGGGAACCGCAGGCCCATGCCGACGATCGCCAGCGGCGCGGAGCGGGCGTCCTCCAGCTCCCGGATGCGGCTGCGGAGCTGCTGGGACAGGGCCAGTTGCTGTTCGATGACGCGGCGCAGGTCGGTGGTCTCCATGGTGGCCCCCTGGTGATGGGTCGGGTGGTGGGTGGTGCGTCGCTCGGTGCGTCGCTCGGTGCGCCGCCCGGGGCGGCGCCCCGGGCGGCGCGGGGTGCGGGCGGCGGTCACCCACCACCTCACTGGGACGGGTCGGTCACGGTGGTCACGGCCGGCCGGGCGGTCACAGGCCGGCGGTCAGATCGTTCTGGACGGCGCGCAGCAGTTCCTCGTCGGTGAGGTCCGCCAGCGAGAGTGCCGCAGCCGGCTCGGGCGCGACCGGAGCCGCGGCCGGGGCGGGCTCGGCCGGGGCGCCCAGCAGGCCGGGCAGGTCGGCGAGGTGGGCGGACAGTTCACGGACGGTCGGGTAGTCGATGGCGACGGTGGACGGCAGTTCGGTGTCCAGCCCGTGGGAGAGCAGATCGCCCAGGTCCAGCACCATGATCGAGTCCAGGCCGGCCTCCTCGAAGCCGCGGTTGGGATCGGCCACCGCGTCCGGCTCGCCCAGGATCTCGCCCACCACCTCGGTGAGCACGGCGCGCAGCGCGGTGTCCCGGTCGTCCGGCTCCAGGGCGGTGAGCCGCTCGCGAAGCCAGCCGCGCGGCCGGTCCCCGTCGCCGCCCGGCTCGCCGCCGCGGCCCGCGGCGGCGTCCCGCCCCCCGGCGGACCGGGCGAGTTCGGCGGCGTAGCGGGCCCTGGGGTGGCCGCCCAGGGCCTCGGTGTAGCGCACGGGGTCGAGGTTGACGGCGAGCAGCCGGGCCTCGTCGTCGGCGGCGGCCAGCGCCAGCAGCGGTTCGGCGGTCTCGTCGTCCAGCGGCTCGATGCCCAGCTTCTCCACGGCCCGGCGCATGGCCGCCGAGTCCGCCATGCCGCCGCCGGCGACGGGCACATACGGGCCCCATTCGACGGCGGTGGCCGGGACGCCCTGGTCGCGGAGCGCGGTGGCCAGGCCGCTGAGGTAGCCGTTGGCGGCGGCGTAGTTGGCCTGGCCGGCGTTGCCGAGCACCGCGGCGGCCGAGGAGTAGAGGACGAACGCCTTCAGCGACTGGCAGCCGGCGGCCAGGGCCAGATTCTCGGCGCCGCGCGCCTTGGCCGCGAAGACGGTCTCGAAGTCCTCCGGGGTGAGCTGGTCGAAGGCCCGGTCGGCGGTGGCGCCGGCCAGATGCAGCACCGCGGTCAGCGGGGCGTGCCGGCCGGCCGCCTCCACCGCGGCGGCGCAGTCCGCCGGGTCGGAGACATCGCCGGTGAACACCTCCACGGCGCAGCCGCCGGCCCGGAGCTCGTCGATGACGGCGCGGGCCGCCTCGCCCGGCTCCCGGCGGGCCATCAGGGTCAGCACGGTGGCGCCCTGCCGGGCCAGCATCCGGGCGGCGCTCAGGCCGAGGCCGCCCAGGCCGCCGGTGAGCAGCACCCCGCCGGTCCAGTCCGGTTCCTCGCCGGTCGCGGCGGCGGCGGTCAGCCGGGCCACCCGCACCCCCTCGGCGCCGACGGCCACCCGCAGTTCCGCGTCGGAGCCGCCGCCGTCACCGCCGTCGCCGGTGAGGTCGTCCAGCAGCCGGCCGAGGGTGCCGGCCACCGCGTCGGGCCGCCAGCCGTCGTCCAGGGTGACGCGCACCAGGCGCCGTTCGGCGTCCTCCGTCTCCAGCGCGGTGAGCAGGCCGAACAGGGCCTCCCGGGTGGGTGCCGCGGCGGCCGTGCCGCGGGCCAGCACCGCATACGGGGTGCGGCGCGGCATGCCGCGCAGGGTGTCGGCCAGGGCCAGGGACGCGGTCATGGCCGCGGTGGCCGAGGTCTCCGCCTCCTGCTCCGGCAGCCGCAGATCGACCACCATGTCAACGGCGTCCACGGCGTCCACGGCGGCGTCCGCCGCGGCCGTCCCGGCCGGGACTTGCTGCACGGTGTGGCCGTGCGCGGCCAGGGCCTCGGCCACCCGCCGGCCGTCCGGGGTGTCGCCGCCCAGCAGGGCCAGGGTGCGCCCCGCGGTGCCGCGGCCCTCCAGCCGGGGCTCGGCCATCCAGGTGGTGCGGTGGGCGCCCGCCTGGCCGTCCCGCAGGCTCTGCCGCAGGGTGGCGCGGCGGGCGGCACGGATCCGGAAGTGGTCGGCGACCAGGGTGGACTGCCCGTCGGAGGTGAACATGTGCAGATCGGCCAGATCCACCCGCAGCCGGCCGTTCGGCAGCGGGTCGGCGTGCCGGACCAGCACATGGCCCCACATCTCGTCCGGGTGCGCGCCCCGGGCCGGGAAGGACAGCCGGGCCGCGGAGAACGGGATGGACAGGGTGGCGGCGGAGTGGATCTCGTCGTCCACCATGAAGGCGGCCATGGACTGGAACAGCGAGTCGATCAGACCCGGGTAGAGCTCGTAGTCGCCCAGCTCGTCGGGGAGTTCCGGCACGGTGTAGCGGATCAGGGCCTCCTCGCCGCGCACCCACACGTCCGAGATCCAGCGGAAGGACGGGCCGAGGTTGTAGCCCAGGGCGGCGAAGTAGGTGTAGAAGGTGTGGCCGTCGACATAGCGGTCGGCGCCGGAGATGAACGCCCGGCGGTCCACGGCGGGCGCGGAGGGCGCCTGGTCGCCGAGGCGTCCGTGCAGATGCCTGGTCCACACCCCGCGCTCGGCGTCCAGCAGGCTGTGCACGCCGACCGGGCGGCCGGAGCCGGCGCCCGGCCCCTCGGCCGGTTCGGGCTCGACCGTGATCTGCACGTCGTAGCGCTCGCCGTCCTTGATGACCAGCGGGTGCGGGCAGACGAAGTCCTCCATCACCAGCGGCCGTCCGCCGCCGCCCAGCGCGGAGAGGATGGACGCCAGATGGGAGGAGGCCGGGGTGAGCACCGTGTCGTCGATGCGGTGGTGGGTCAGGAAGGCCGGGAAGGACGCGTCGGCGGTGGCGCTGCGCTCCAGGGTGAACAGCCGGCCCCCGCCCAGCACGGGCGAGCGCAGCTCGGTGCCCCAGTGCAGCTTGCGGGTGCCGTCGGCGGCGACCGCGGAGGCCACCGCGGGTTCCCCGGCCCCGGCGCCGGCCGCCGGGCGGGCGGCGGGGGTGACGGAGGTCCAGTGCCGGGTCGGCGCGTACGGGTAGCGCGGCGCCGGGGCCCGGCCGGTGCCGGTGGCCGCCTGCACCGCCGTCCAGTTCAGATCGGCGCCCCGCTCGTAGAGCGCGCCGGCCGCCTCCAGCATGGCCGCCCGGTCGCTGCGGCGCTTGCGCAGCGAGGGGTGGGCGCCGCCGTCCGGGGTGAGCCGGGCCGCGGCCAGCAGATTGACCAGGGTGCGGTCCGGGCCGATCTCCAGACAGATGTCCGTCCCCAGACCGGCGAGCTGTGCCGCGCCCTCGTGGAAGCGGACGTGCCGGCGCAGATGGCGCGGCCAGTAGCCGGCGTCATAGGTGTCCGGCCCGGCCACCGCGCCGGTGAGGTTGGAGATCACCGGGATGCGCGGGGCGGCGAAGGACAGCCCCTCGGTGAACTCGCCCAGTTCCCCGGCGACCGGCTCCACCAGCCGGGAGTGCATGGCCACCGAGACCGCCAGCCGGGCGGTGCGGACCTTGCCGAGGTCGCCGGCCTTGGCCCGGGCCTCCAGCGCGGCGATGTCCTCGACCGCGCCGGAGACCACCGTGGAGGCCGGGCCGTTGACCGCGGCGATGTCCAGGGCGCGGCCCTCGATCAGCTCGGCGGCCCGCTCCGGCGGCACCGTCAGGGAGAGCATGGCGCCGGGCCCGGTGGCGGCGATCAGCCGCGCCCGGTGGGCCACCAGCGCCAGGCCGGACTCCCGGTCCAGCACCCCGGCCAGCACGGCGGCCGGGATCTCCCCGACGCTGTGGCCGGTGACCGCGTCCGGGGTGATGCCCCAGGACGCCCACAGCTCGGCCAGCGACAGCTGGAGGGCGGCGATGGCGGGCTGGGCGTACTCGATGCGGTGGAGCAGTTCCTCGTCCACGCCGTAGCACATCAGGTCGGGCAGGGAGAGGCCGAGCAGCCCGGACAGCACCCGGTCGCAGTCGTCCAGGGTTTCCCGGAACACCGGCTCGGTCTCGTAGAGTTCGCGGCCCATGCCGAAGTACTGGCTGCCGGAGCCGGTGAACAGGAACGCCACCTTGGGCCGGCCCGGGCCGGTGACCTCGCCGCCGTCGGTGCCGAGCGAGCGCAGCAGTTCCCCGGCGGTGGAGCCGGACAGGGCGCGGCGGACCGGGAAGTGGGCGCGGCCGGAGCCGGCGGTGCGGGCCAGGGCGGCCAGCGCGGCCGTGGCGTCGGGGCCGGCGGCGTCCGGCTCGGCCAGCCGCTCCCGCCAGGCGTCGGCGACCCGCTCGAAGGCGGCCGGGTCGGGCGCGGACAGCGGCAGCAGGAACGGTCCTTCGGTGTCGGTGACGACCCGCGGCACCGCCTCCTCGGCCGGGGCCGGGGCCTCGCCGACGATGACATGGGCATTGGTGCCGGTGAAGCCGAAGCCGGAGATGCCGGCCAGCCTGCGGGCGCCCTTGCGGGACCGCCACGGGGTCAGCGCCTCCACCACCCGCAGGTTCATGTCGTCCCACGGGACGTGCGGGTTGAGCTCCTCGCAGTGCAGCGAGGCCGGCAGCCGGCCGTTGCGCAGCGCCAGCACCGTCTTGACGACGGAGGCCATGCCGGCCGCGGACTCGGCGTGTCCCAGGTTGGACTTGACCGAGCCGACGTGCAGCGGGTCACCGGCCTTGCGGTCTCGGCCGTAGACCGCCCAGGCGGCCTTGAGCTCGATGGGGTCGCCCAGCGAGGTGCCGGTGCCGTGCGCCTCCAGATAGGAGACCTCGGCGGGGGCGACTCCGGCGTCGTCCAGGGCTGCGGTGATGACCGCCTGCTGGGCGGTGCCGCTGGGCACGGTCAGCCCGGAGGAGGCGCCGTCCTGGTTCAGGGCCGTGCCGTGGATGACGGCCAGCACGCGGTCGCCGTCCCGGTGGGCGTCGCGGAGCCGCTTGAGGACCAGCACCCCCACGCCCTCGGCCCGGACGAAGCCGTCCGCGTCGGCGGAGAACGCCTTGCAGCGGCCCTCCGGGGAGAGCATGTGGGCGCGGCTGACCGCCACCGAGGTCTCCGGCGAGGACAGCACATTGACCCCGCCGGCCAGCACGGCGTCCGACTCCCCGGTGCGCAGCGAGCGCACCGCCAGGTGCAGGGCGGTGAGGGAGGAGGAGCAGGCGGTGTCCACCGCCATGGCCGGGCCGTTCAGCCCCAGGGTGTAGGCGATGCGTCCGGCGGCGGCGTTCAGCGCGGTGCCGGAGGCGTAGTAGGCGTCCAGGCCCGTCAGGCCGCCCTCCTGGAGATGGCGGGCGTAGTCGGAGTTGGAGATGCCGACGAACACCCCGGTGCGGGTGGCGCGCAGGCTGTGCGGGTCGGTGCCGGCGTCCTCCAGGGCGTGCCAGGCGGCGGCCAGCAGCAGCCGCTGCTGCGGGTCCAGGCTCTCCGCCTCCCGGCCGGGGATGTTGAAGAACGCGGCGTCGAAGGCGGCGATGTCGGAGAGGAAGCCGCCCTGGTCGGTGGAGACGGTGCCGGTGCGGCGCTCGTCGCCCGAGGCGTGCAGGGCGGCGGCGTCCCAGCGGTCGGCGGGCACGGTGGAGACCGCGTCGGTGCCGGTGCGCAGCAGCTCCCACAGCTCCTCGGTGGAGTCGGCGCCGGGGAAGCGGGCGGCCATGCCGACGATCGCCACCGGCTCTGACCACAGCCCGCCGCCGCCCGGCCCGGGTGCGGCGGCGTCCTCGCCGGCCGGCTGCGCGGGCGCGCCGGGTGCGGGCGCGGGGCGCCGCCGGGCGGCGGGCTCCGCCCCGGCGGGCCGGTCCGTGCCGTGGGTGGTGACATGGTCGGCCACCGCGTCGCCGAGCGCGGCGACGGTGGCGTTGGTGATGACATCGGTGGCGTCCAGCACCAGGCCGACCGCGTCGGTGATCTCCTTGGCCAGGTCGGCGGCCATGATGGAGTCCAGGCCGAGGCCGAACAGCCCGGCGGTCTCCGGGACGGCGGCCGGGTCGTCGTGGCCCAGGATCGGCGCGGCCAGCCGCGCCACCAGGGCGCGGGCCGCGGCCGGGCGGGCGTCGGCGGGCAGCGCCAGCAGCTCCGCCCGGGCACCGGACCGGTCGCCGGCCGGGTCCGCCGCGGAACCGCCGGCCGGGCCGGCCGCGGAACCGGCGGCGGAGCCGTCCGCGGCCTGCGGCAGCAGCCGCTCGTACAGCGCCCGGCGGCGGACCGAGGACATCACCGAGACAAAGCGCGGCCAGTCCATGGCGGCGGCCACCAGATGACCGGAGGGGCCGGGCGCGGCGGCGGTCAGCGCGGCGCAGCCCTGGGCGGGCGTCAGATCCGTGATGCCCATCCGGGCCAGCTTGCGGCGCTTTTCCTCGTCGGCCATGCCGGCCAGGCCCCAGGTGCCGTAGGCCACGGCCGCGGCGGGCAGCCCGGCGGCGGCGCGGTGGGCGGTGAGGGCGTCCAGACCGGCGTTGGCCGCCGCATAGCCGCCGCGGCCCTCGTTGCCCCACAGCGCGGAGACCGAGGAGGTCTGGGTGAAGAAGTCCAGCTCCCAGTCGCGGCTGAGCAGATGCAGCCACCAGGCGCCGGAGAACTTGCCGCGCAGCGCGGTGGCGAAGTCCTCGGCTCCGGCGTCCGCCAGCGCGGCCTGCGGCAGGGTGCCGGCGCTGTGCACCACGCCCCGGACGGGCGGCAGCCCCTCGGTGCCGGCGCGGCAGGCGGCGGCCAGTTCGGCGGCCGAGCCGGTGTCGGCCGCGAGGTAGCGGACCTCGGCGCCGCTCGCCCGGAGCGCGCTCAGCGCGGCGGCCGCCCCGGGCCGCAGTTCCGCCTCGGCGGTGCGGCCGAGCAGCAGCAGGTGGCGGGCGCCGCGGGACACCAGATCGGCGGCGATCTCGCGGCCGATGCCGCCCAGACCGCCGGTGAGCAGATAGGTGGCGTCACCGGTGACCGGCAGGCCGCCGGGCCGGCCGGCCGGTTCGGTGGGCCGCAGCCGGGCGGCCAGCACCCGGCCGGCCCGGACCGCGGTGGCGTCCTCGGCGCTGTCGCCGTGCAGGGCGAGGGCGAGCGCGGCGCGGGCGTCCTCGGCGGTGGGCTCGGCGGGCAGGTCGGTGACGCCGGCGAAGGCGGCGCCCAGCTCCAGGCCCAGGACCGGGCCCAGGCCGTGCAGCAGGCCGTGGTCGGTGGCCGGGACCGGGTCGGCGCCGGTGACCTGCCGGGCGCCCCGGGTCAGCAGCAGGGTCCGGCCGGTGACCGGGGAGACCAGCAGGGCACGCACGGCGGTGGTGGCGGCGGCCAGCAGCCGGCCCCCGGCGGCGGCCGGGTCGGCCGCGCCGTCGGCGCCGTCGGGGCTGTCGGGGCTGTCGAGGCTGTCGGGCAGCGGGTGGGCGGCGAGCGCCAGCACCAGCGCGACCGGCCCGGCTGCCGGGCGGGCGGCCCAGAACGCGGCCCAGGCGTCGTCGTCGGCGGGCAGCGCGCCGCGCTCCCAGCCCTCCGGCACGGCCACCCCCTGCGGGCCCAGCACGGTGCCGGCGGGGCCGGCCTGCGCGGCCAGCGCCTCCAGCAGCCCGGCGTCGTCACCGGCCAGCACCAGCCGCGGGGCGGCTTCCGCCGCGCCGGGGCCGGCGGCGGGCAGGGGGAGTTCCTGCCAGTCCAGTTCGTACAGCGGTGCGCCGGCGGGCTGCCCCTCCGGAGCGGAGTCCGCGGCGGCCCCGGCGGCTCCGGCGGCCCCGGTGTCCGCGGCGGGGGTGGCCGTGGCCGGGGCGTAGCGGCGGTGCTGCCAGGGGTAGTGCGGCAGGTCGGCCACCCGGCGCGGCGGCCGGGTCCCGGCGGGGGCCGCCGGGGAGGCGGCGTCGCCGTCGGTCTCGGTGAGGGTGACGGCCGGGCTGGTGGTGCCGTCGGCCAGCGCGTTGAGCGCCTCGACGGCCGCCGCCGGGCTGTCCGCGGTGACCTCGGCCCGCAGCGGCAGGGCGGCCCGCCCGTGGGTGGCGGTCCAGGCGAACGCCGCGTACCCGGCCGGGTCCCCGGCTCCGGCGGCACCGGTCAGATGGTCGGCGTAGGAGGCCGCCAGTTCCCGCAGCGCCTCCGGGGTGCGGGCGGAGAGGGTGAAGCCGGTCACCGGCTCCGCGGCGGGGCCGCCGGCCTCCGGCCGGTCCTCGGCCGGGCCCACGATGACATGCGCGTTGGTGCCCGCCATGCCGAAGGAGCTGATGCCCGCGAAGCCGCCGCCGTCCCAGGGCCGCAGTTCGCCGGAGAGCGTGACGCCGGTGCCGTCCAGGTCGATCCGCGGGTTGAGGGTGCGGAAGTGCACCAGCGGCGGCACCGCCCGGTGGCGCACGCACAGCACGGCCTTGATCAGGCCGGCCACCCCGGCCGCCGCCTCCAGGTGGCCCATGTTGGTCTTGACCGAGCCGACGTGCAGCGGCGAGCCGCCGCCGGGCCGGCCCAGCGCCTCCACGATGGCCTCCATCTCGATCGGGTCGCCCAGCGAGGTGCCCGTGCCGTGCGCCTCGACGAGCCCGATGTCGGCGGGCGAGAGCTGCGCGTCGGCCAGGGCCGCCTTCAGCAGGCCGGTCTGGGAGAGCACGTTCGGCGCGGTGAAGCCGGAGGACCGGCCGTCCTGGTTGGTGGCGGTGCCCTTGATCACCGCCAGCACCCGGTCGCCGTCCCGCCGGGCGTGGTCCAGCCGCTTCAGCACGACGACCCCGACGCCCTCGCCGCGCACAAAGCCGTTGGCGCGGGCGTCGAAGGCCCGGCACAGCCCGTCCGGGGAGAGCGAGCGGGTCTGCTCGATGACCCGGGTGGAGCCCGGCGACAGCACCAGGTTGACGCCGCCCGCCAGCGCCACGTCCACCTCGCCGCGGCGCAGCGCCTGGGCGGCGGTGTGCACGGCGACCAGCGAGGAGGCGCAGGCGGTGTCGATCGCCACCGCCGGGCCGGTCAGGCCCAGGCTGTAGGCGATGCGGCCGGCCGCGAAGCTGTGCCCGTTGCCGGTGGCCGCATAGGTGCTGTCGGGGTCCTCGCCGGTCAGCCAGTCCGCGTAGTCCTGGCGGCCGGTGATGCCGACATAGGTGCCGACCCGGGCATCGGTGAGCCGGGCGGGCGGCAGCGCGGCGTGCTCCAGCGCCTCCCAGGCCACCTCCAGCAGCAGCCGGTGCTGCGGGTCGATGGCCCGGGCCTCGCGCGGGCTGATGCCGAAGAACGCGGCGTCGAAGTCGAGCACCTCGTCCAGGAAGCTGCCCCGGCTGGGCAGGTGCGCCCACTCGGCGGCGAACGGCCCCATGCGGTGCCCGGGCCGGGACCGGACCAGGTCGGCGCCCGAGCTGAGCGCCGCCCAGTAGCCGTCCAGGTCCTCGATGCCGCCGGGCAGCCGCAGGCCGATGCCGACGATCGCCAGCGGCTCGCCCTCGCCGCGCTCGGCGAGCTGGGCCTTGAGTGACTTGATGGTGGCCATCGCCCGGGTGAGGGGCGTGGCGCGGCCGGAGCCGGAGCCGGCGCCCTCCTGGGCTGCGGCGCCGGGTGTGGTGCCGTTCGTCATCGGTGACACGTCCTTGAGGGTTCGTCAGGCCACGGTGGCCAGGGTCTGCTGGCGGTCGTCCTGCTGCCGCGCCTCGGGCGCGGGCTCGGCTGCGGTTCCGTTCCGGTCGCCCCTCCCGTCGCCGGCCCGGGCCGCGGTCTGCTGCCCGAGGCGTTCGCCGATGGCGCCGGACAGGGCGCGGGAGGTGCCGTAGGTCCACAGCAGGGTGGGCGAGAGGGTGAGGCCGAAGGAGGCCTCCAGGCGGTTGCGGAGCTCCAGGCTCATCAGGGAGTCCAGGCCCATCGCCTTGAACGGGGTCTCGCGGTCGATGTCCTTGGGGTCCAGGCGCAGCACCCGGCCGAGGTTCTCCCGGACCCGGGTCTCCACCAGGGACAGCCGCTCCTCCTCGCCGGCGGCGAGATAGCGGGCCAGGAAGGCGCCGCCGCCGTCGGCCCGGCTGCCGTTCTCCTTCAGGGAGTTGTGCAGCACCTCCCAGGTGCGCTGGGCGGCGGTGTCGGGGTAGGCGTCGAACCACTGCCGCAGATTGAGCGGCATATAGCCGACGACCTGCCGGTCCTGGCCGAGGAAGCGTTCCAGCGCGGCCCAGCCGTCCTCGGCCGGGAAGCTGGACATGCCCCGGTCGCCCAGCCGGGCGCCGCGCACGTCCTCCTTGGCGGCCAGGCCGATCTCGGCGAACGGGCCCCACTGCACGGCCAGGGCCGGGCGTCCGGCGTGCCGCCGGGCCTCGGCGAGTGCGTCCAGGTAGGCGTTGCCGGCCGCGTAGCCGGCCTGCCCGGCGTTGCCGATCAGGGAGGCGACCGAGGAGAACAGGACGAACATGTCCAGCGGATCGTCCGCGGTGGCCGCGTCCAGATGGCGGGCGCCGTCCACCTTGGGCGCCAGCACCCTGGCGATCTGCTCGGGGGTGGCGTTGCCGACGGTGGCGTCGTCCAGCACGCCGGCGGCGTGCACCACGCCGCGCAGCGGGGGCAGTTCCTCGCGGACGCGGGCCAGCGCGGTGCGGACCGCGTTCTCGTCGGCCACGTCGCAGGCGTAGGACTGGACGCGGACGCCCTGCCGCCGCCAGCGCGCGATGGCCGCCTCGGCCTCGGGGCCGGGCGCGGAGCGGCCCAGCAGGGCCAGGCCGCCGGCGCCGCGGGCGGCGAGGAAACCGGCCAGGGACAGGCCCAGGCCCCCCAGGCCGCCGCTGATCAGGTAGCTGCCGTCGGAGCGGAACGCGCCCCGGTTCAGCGGCTCGGGCGCGATGCCGGTCACCGCCTCGGGGCCGGTGAGCACGAACTTGCCGATGTGGGTGCCGTGCGACATCTCGCGCAGCGCCTCGGCGGCCCCGGCGAACTCCCGCTCCAGCCGCGGCAGCGGGGTGATCCGGCCGGCCGTCACCTCGTCCCAGGCGGCGGCCAGCAGCCTGGCGAACCGCTCGGGGCGGCGGTCCAGCAGCCCGGCCAGGTCGACCGAGGCCAGGCTGATGCCCTTGCGGAACTCGCCCAGGGAGATGGTGCGGCCGGAGTAGATGTCCTTCTTGCCGACCTCGACGAACCGGCCGTCCTCGGCCAGGGCGGCCAGGCCGAGCGGGATGGCGGCGCCGGTGAGGGAGTTGAGGACCACGTCCACGCCGCGTCCGCCGGTGGCGGCGTGCACGCCCTCGGCCCAGTCCAGGCCGCGGGAGTCGAAGACATGCTCGATGCCGAGCTCTTCGCGGAGGTGGCGGCGCTTGGCCTCGGTGCCTGCGGTGGCGATCACCGTGGCGCCCAGGGCGTGCGCGACCCGGACCGCGGCCAGGCCCAGCCCGCCGGCGGCGGAGTGCACCAGCACCGTCTCCCCGGCCTCCAGGCGGGCCAGGTCCACCAGCCCGTACCAGGCGGTGCCCAGGGCCAGCGGCAGACCGGCGGCGTCGGCGTCCGGGAGGCCGTCCGGGACGGGCACCACATGGTCGGCGCGGACGGTGACATGGGAGGCCATGGCGCCCATGACGCAGGCCGCCACCCGGTCGCCGGGGGCGAGGCCGGTGACCCCCTCGCCGACGGCGACGACGCGCCCGGCGCACTCGCCGCCGAGCAGTCCGGCGCCGCCGGTGGGGTCGGGGTAGGTGCCCATGGCCTTCATCACGTCGATGAAGTTGAGGCCGGCGGCGGTGACCGCGATCTCCACCTCGCCGGGCGCGGGGGCGCGGCGGGCCAGCGGCCGGAACTCCAGGCCGTCCCAGCGGCCGGGGCGGGCGGCGGCCAGCCGGAACGGCTGGGGGCCGGACCGCCAGGGCGCGCGGGGCGCGGCGTCCGTCTCGTCGCCGGCGGGCGGGCCGGCCAGCAGCCGGCCGGCCAGGCGGTGGCCGTCGCGCAGCACGACCTGGTCCTCGCCGTCGTCGGCGAGCAGTTCGGCGGCGCACTCGGCGGCCCAGCCCGGCTGGTCGGGGGCGATGTCCAGCAGCAGCGGGGAGAGTTCGGAGTGCTCCCGGCGCAGCACCCGGCCGAAGCCCCAGAACAGGGCGCCGCCCGGGTCGGGCGCGCCGTCGCCGGCCGCGGCGGCCGACTGGGCGCGCACGGTGACCAGCGCCAGCCGGACGCCGCCCGGCCGGCCGGTCACGGCCCGCACCGCCTCGGGCAGCCGCGCCAGCGCGGCCCGCTGCGCGTCCAGTCCGGCCCCGGCGTCCGGCGCGATGACCGCCACCCCGCTCACCCCGGGCACCCCGGCCACCGTGTCGCCGCTGATCTCCGCGGCCGCCCGGGCGGTGGTCCCGGCCGCCCGCAGCGCCTCGGCCAGCTCCCCGGCCAGTTCCCCGGCCCGGGCATCGCCGCCGGCCACCAGCCACTCCCCGCCGCCGCTCGCGGCGGCGGTTCCGCGCGGCTGGGGGACGAAGGCCAGCCGGTACTCGCGCTCGGTGTCGTCGCGGTCGGCGGCGCCCGCGGTGAGCGGGCGCATCCGCACGCCGGTCATGGTGAGCAGCGGCTCCCGGCCGGCGGTGTACAGCCGCACGTCGAAGCACTGTTCGCCGCCCTCGCAGGGGATCTCGACGGCGTGCGACCAGACCTCCGTCACCGGCTCGGTCACCGGCTCGGTCTCCGGCTCGGTCGCCGGCCCGGCGGCGGACCCGGTCAGGGCGCCGTGCAGTTCGATCCGGCGGACGGCCGTGGGCACCACCGTGACGCCCTCCGCGCACAGCGCCAGCACGGCCTGGAGCGCCGCGTCCCACAGCGCCGGATGCAGGGCGTGCGCCCGGGCACCGGCCCGGCAGCGCTTGGGCAGCACCACCTGGGCCAGCACCTCCGCGGTGTCCCGCCGCAGCCCGGTGACGCCCTGGAAGGCCGGGCCGTAGTTCAGCCCGCGCGCCGCGCAGGCCGCGTAGAAGTCCTCGGCGGTGACGGCCTCGCCGCCCTCGGCCAGCCCGGCCGGGAAGGCGGCGGGCGGGTCCCCGGCGGCGGCGTTCTGCCAGACGCGGGCCGTGGCGTGCTCGGTCCAGGCCGGGACGCCGTCCGGCAGGGACAGCAGGGTGAAGCCGCCGCCCTCGGTGACGTCGTCCCGCCACACCACGCCCATCCGGGCGACGGCCGCGTCGCCCTCGCCGAAGGTGAGGTCGCCGGTGAAGGCGACATCGCTCAGCGCGGTGGGCAGCCTGCCGTACCGGGCGCGGGCGGCGGCCAGCGCATGGCCGAGCATGGCCACGCCCGGCAGCACCACCGCGTCGTCCACCCGGTGGTCCGACAGCCATGGGGCGCTGTCCGGCCCGGTCTCGAATTCGCCCTGCCAGACGTCCTGTTCGGTCACCGACGGGCTGAGCGTGAGCTGCTCGCCGGCGCCGGCCCCGGCCGCGGCGCGGCGCCGCCCGGTCTCCAGCCAGAACCGGGACCGCTGCCACGGATAGCCCGGCACCGGCGCGGACGCCCCGCGCGGCAGGGTGCCGAACGGCTCCAGCCCGGACACATAGCCGCGGGCGAAGGACAGCGCCAGATCGGCGGGCGCGCCCTGCTTGCGGCGCAGCGAGGTGAGCACGGCGGGCGCCGGGCCGCCGGCCGCCGCGCCCAGTTGCTCGATCGCCGGGGCCAGCACCGGGTGCGGGCTGATCTCCACCACATGGGTGACGCCGTCCGCCAGCAGCGCGCCCAGCGCGTCGGCGAACATCACCGGCTGCCGCAGGTTGTCCACCCAGTAGGCGGTGTCCATCTCCTCGCCGGCCAGTTGCGCCACCCGCACCGTGGACATCAGCGGAACCCGGCCGCGCCGGGGCCGGACCGCGGCCAGTGCCTCGGCGAGCGCGGGCCGCAGCTCGTCCATCTGCGGGCTGTGCGAGGCGTAGTCCACGTTCACCAGGCGGCAGTAGACGTCCTCGGCCTCCAGGATCTCCTTCAGGGCCAGCACGGCGTCGGTGTCGCCGGAGAGCACGCTGCTGGTCGGGCCGTTGGAGACGGCCAGCGAGACCAGGTCCTCGAAGCCCTCCAGGGCCTCGCGGGCGGCGTCCGCGCCCAGGTCCACGGCGAGCATCCGGCCGCGGCCGGAGACCCGGCGGGCGATGGCGCTGCGCCGGGCGATGATCAGCGCGGCGTCCTGGTAGGAGAGAATGCCGGCCACGGTGGCGGCGGTGACCTCGCCCTGGCTGTGGCCGATCACCACATCCGGTTCGACACCGGCCTGCCGCCACAGTTCGGCGATGCCGGCCGACACGGCCCACAGGGTGGGCTGGATCATGTCGTTGCGCTCCAGCCAGCCGTCGCCGGCCGCGCCGGTGATCACCTCCCGCAGGTCCCAGTCGGTGTGCGGCCGCAGGGCCTCGGCGCACTCGTCGATGACGGCGGCGAAGGCCGGGTTGCCGGCGTAGAGCTCGCGGCCCATGCCGGCCCACTGGGAGCCCTGGCCGGGGAAGACGAAGGCGGTCCGGCCGTGTTCCCGCGCGGTGCCGGTGACCAGGCCGGGCACCTCGGCCCCGGCGGCACCGGCGGCGTCGGCCGGCGCGGCGAGCCGGTCCAGGGCGGCCAGCACCGGCCCGGGGTCCGCGGCGGCGCCGCCGTCCGCGGCCACCACGGCGGCCCGCAGCGGGAAGCTGTCCCGCCGCCAGGCCAGGGTGCCGGCCAGTTCGGCCAGCGGGGTGCCGCCCGCGGCGACGCACTCGCGCAGGCCGGCGGCGCGGCTGCGCAGCGCGTCCTTGCTGTGCGCGGAGACCGGCAGCAGCACCGGCCCGCCGGCGGCGCCGGCCCCGTTCCCGGCCCCGTTCCCGTTCCCGGCCGCGGCCCGCTCGGGCGGGGTGGTGATGATGACGTGGGCATTGGTGCCGCCCCAGCCGAAGGAGTTCACGCCCATGTACAGGGGCCCCTCCTCCGGAAGGGGCAGCGGCTCGCGCACCACATGCAGATTCAGCTCGTCGAACGGAATGGTGTCGTTGAGCTGTTCCGCGTGCAGGCTGGGCGGCACGACCCGGTGCTGGGAGGCCAGCACGATCTTGAACAGGCCGGCCAGACCGGAGGCACCTTCCAGGTGGCCGATGTTCGACTTCACCGAGCCGACCGGGAGCGGCGCGGCGGTGTTCCGCCGCTGTCCGAGCGCCCGGCCGATGGCTCCGGCCTCCACGGGATCTCCGCGCTTGGTGCCGGTGCCATGTGCTTCTACGTACGCGAGCCAGTCCGGGTAGACGCCGGAGTCCTCATAGACCCGGCGCAGCAGTTCCTCCTGGGCGTCGGAGTGGGGGGTGACCAGGCTGTCGCCGCCGCCGTCGTTGTTGACGGCGGTGCCGGCGATCACGGCGTGCACCCGGTCGCCGTCCGCCAGGGCCCGGGAGAGCGGCTTGAGATAGACGCCGGCCACGCCCTCGCCGCGGACGAAGCCGTTGGCGCCCGCGCCGAAGGCGGCGCAGCGGCCGTCCGGCGACAGGCCGCCGAAGTGGGTGAGCCCGACCGACACATCGGGGGTGAGGATGAGGTTGATGCCGAAGACCATGGCGCCCTCGATCTCCCCGGCGCGGATCGCCTGGGCGGCCAGGTGCAGCGCCACCAGGGAGGAGGAGCAGCCGGTGGCCAGGGTCAGGGAGGGGCCGGTCAGCCGCAGGAAGTAGGAGACCCGGGCGGCGATCACGTCGATGGCCTCGCCGACCGCGCTGCGCTGGGTGTGCGGGGCGCCGCTGTTCTTGCGCAGCAGCTCGTAGTCGTGCCACACCGTGCCGACATAGACGCCGGTGGCCGAGTCGTGCAGCGCGGTGGCGGGTATCCCGGCGTCCTCCAGGGTCCGCCAGGCGGTTTCCAGCACCAGCCGGTGCTGCGGGTCCACATCGGCGGCCTCGCGGTGCGAGATGCCGAAGAAGGCAGGGTCGAAGGCGTCGACGCCGTCGATGAAGCCGCCGACGTTCTGGATCTGCTTCTCGGGGTCGAGCTGCGCGGCGGCGTCCCAGCGGTCGGCCGGCACGGGCCGGATGGCGTTGCCGCCCTCGGAGAGCAGGGTCCACAGTTCCCCGGTGTCCGAGGCACCGGGGAACCGGCCCGCCATTCCGACGATGGCGATGGGCTCGCCGGCGGCCGGGGCGGCCGGGCGCGCGGAGTCGTGGTGGTCGGTTTCTGCGTGCATCTCTACCTCGGTCGAAGATGTGGACGGTCGGGCGGCACGGACACGGACACGGGCGCGGGCACGGGGCGGCCGGCGGGTCCGGGGGGCGGGGCGCCGGGCGCGGGGGTCAGATGCCGGGGACGACGGGGCCGTTCTCCAGCCGGGACTTCACCCGGGCCAGCACCTCGGAGGCCAGCGCGCCGTCGACGGCCCGGTGGTCGAAGGCGAGCGAGAGGGTGAAGGACGGCGCCACATGCACCCGGCCGTCCCGGGCCAGGGCGGTCTCGGCGATCCGGCCGACACCGAAGCCGAGCGTGCCGGAGATCATCGGGAAGATGGCGCGCACCGGTTCCTGCCCCACCGAGGTGACCGAGAAGGTGCCCTGGAGGGCGGCCCGGCGGGTGGGGTCGGCCATGGCGGCCCGGTAGACCAGGCGGGCCACCGGCAGCGGCAGCCGCTGGATGCGGGCCAGCTGCCGGAACGGGCCCTCCTCGGCGACCTCGGCGTTCTTGTAGGTGGTGACGTAGCTCTGGATCTCGTGCGGGGTGAGGTTCTGGGCGGCCGGGATGGTGCCGGAGACCACGCACCGCACCCCTTCCACCGTCTTGTCGAACAGCACCTTGGCGGCGACGTCGTCCGGCACGGCGAGCCGGGGCCGGAAGCGTCCGCCCCAGAACAGCGCCCGGGACTCGGGGTAGTCGTGGACCACATCGGCGGCGGCCTTGACCACCAGGCTGATGTAGCTCAGGGAGGGGTCGGCCGCCCTGGCCTCGGCCATCCGGGTGGCGTCCACATCGGCCCACAGATAGACGTGGCAGGTGCGGCGGGCCCCGGAGAGGAAGGTCAGGGTGCCGCGCCGGGCCCGGGGGAAGGCGCGGGTGCGGGGCGGGGGCGGCGGCCCGGCCGGGGCCGGCGGGGTGAACGTCCCGGCGTCCTCGACGGAGTCGAAGGCGTCGCCGGCGAACCGGCCCGCGGCGTCGGTGCCGGCTCCGGCGGAAACGCCCCCGGTGGGAACGACGGTGCTCATGACAGCTCCCCTCCGGCGGCGTCGGCCACCAGCCCGGCCAGGTCGCCCAGGGTCTCGGCGGTCATGAACCGCTCGTAGTCCAGCGGGCCGCCGGCCTCGCGCTCCAGATAGACCAGGACCCGCATCTGGTTGACGGAGTCCCAGCCCTCGGTGGTGTTCAGCACCGTGAAGGTGGTGAGCTGGTTCAGGTCGACATCGAGAAGCTGGGCCAGGGCCTCGGCGACCAGCCGCTCCTCCTCGGTGCCGGCGGGTGTCTCAACGGACATGGAAGGCTCCCTTGTCGTCGGGGACCCGGATCCACCCGGGGACTCCGGGGAGCGGGTCGGTCTGCGGGTCGGTCAGCGGGCGGCGCCAGGCGGTGGCGCCGGTCTCCGGCTCGGCCTCGCCGACCTGGGCGAAGCCCTGGCCGGCGTAGAAGCCGGCGAACCGGGTGTTCTTGGGGCTGGGCACGAACCGGCCGGTGACGGCGGGGGCACCGGCCGCCCGAGCGGCCCGCAGCACCAGCGCGAGCAGGGCGTCCTCCACGCCCCGGGCGAAGACCCGGCAGCTCAGCACGAAGTTCTCCACCGCCCAGGCGCCGTCCGGCTCCTCGGCCAGGCACAGGGCGGCGATCAGGCCGTTGTCGCCGAAGGTGTCGGTCAGCCGGGCACCGAAGAAGGCCCCGCCGCCGTCGGCGGTCCGCCGGCCCAGCTCCTGCTCGCCGTAGCGCAGCCCGGTGAGATTGAACTGGTTGGTCTTGCCGAACAACTGCACGATCCGGCCGGTGTTCAGCGGCCCGGCCGGCTCCACCGTCAGCTCGGAGTCCAGCGCGGCCAGATAGGCGGTGAGGTCGGTGGCGGACCCGGCCAGTTCGGCGCGGGCGGCGCGCGCCCGGTACAGCTCGGTGCGGTCGCGGTCCTCCTCGGTCAGCCGCAGGGTGAGGAAGTCGCCGCGGGCGGCCAGGTGAGTGGCGTAGTCGGCCGGGTCGGCGGGCAGTTCGACGGTGGCGGCCTGCGGCAGCTCGCTGCGCATCAGGCCGCGCTCCACCTTGTTGTCGTCCACGAAGACCATGGCGTCGACGCCCAGATTGAGGTCGGCGGCCAGCCGGCGCACACTGCCCGGCTTGGGGTCCCAGTGCGCGTGCACGGCCACGAAGGACTCCGGGCGGAGCACCATCTCGGGGTGGGTGGCGATGGCCTCCCGGGCGCGGTCCTCGTCGTTCTTGGAGGCCACCGCCAGCAGCACGCCCTGCGCCTGGTAGTCCCGGGCCAGTTGCTGGAGCTCGCGGTGGGCCGAGCCGGGGTAGCCGCCGCCGAGCCTGAGCCCGCCCACGCCGTCGTCGCCCAGGACCCCGCCCCACAGGGTGTTGTCCAGGTCCAGCACCAGGCACTTGGCGGCCCGGCCCAGATCGGCCCGGCCCAGCCGGGACAGCTCCTCGGCGACGGCCAGCAGGTAGTCCGGCGAGTAGACGTGGGCGGCGAGATGGCGCATCCGTCCGGCGCCGAAGACGGGCCCGGCGGCCCGCTGGGCCAGCGCCTCGTGGGAGAGCACCACCGTGGCGGGCAGCGCCTCGGCGAGCGCGGAGATCTCCGCGTTCATCCGCTGCCAGGCGGCGTCCAGCCGGGCCCGGGCGGCGTAGGAGACCAGGCGGTCGCGGCGCAGCGGGGAGAGCGGCAGGGTGCACAGCACGATCAGCCCGCCCAGCGTCTCCCGGGCCCGGCCGGCCCAGGCGGCCAGCTCGGCGGGGAACACGGCGCAGCGCCGCTCCACCGCCTCCGCGTCCAGCGGGTCCCCGATCTCGTCGAAGACCGCGGCGTCATCCAGCAGGCACAGGGTGAGCCGGGGGGCGAAGCCGGCGAAGGCCGGGGCGCCGGAGAGGATCTCCAGCCGCCACTGGTTGAACCCGGCCTGCCGGATCTCCGGCAGCATGCCGTCCCGCACCAGCACGGCGGTGAGCAGCGGGGTGAGGGAGTCCAGGGTGGAGCTGCCGAGCACGGCGACGCGCTGCTCGGTGAGGGCGCCGGAGGCGGCCAGCCGCTCCCGGCGGGCGGGCGCGGCCAGCAGGCCGCCGGCCGCCTCCAGGTCGATGGCGCCCTGCCGGTCGGTGGCCTGCCGCAGCAGTTCCCGCACCGGCGCCGGGTCCTCGGGCAGCCCCGCCCGCGCCATCTCCCGCAGCCGCCGCACGGGGTTCGCCGGGGCGGCGGTGCCGGGGGAGGCGGGGGCCGGGGAGCCGGCGGCGCGGGCGGTGGTGTCAACGGACATCGCGGTGCTCCCGGTCCGGTGCGGCCGGGCGGTGGCGCAGGGCCATGCCGGAGAGCACCCACTTGGAGGACTCGATGGTGGTGACCAGCACCCGGCTGCCGTCGCCGGCCGGGGCGCCCGCGCCGTCCGCCTCGATCCGCCGCAGCGCGCGGCACAGCTGGATGAACGGCAGGGCGTTGCCGTTGTTGCCGGTGTCGGCGACGCAGGAGACGGCCTGCTGCTCGGTGACCCCCATGCGTTCCCGGATCTTCTCCGTCATCACGCCGTTGAGCTGGGGCGGCAGCACATAGTCCACCTCGGGCAGCTTCCAGCCGGTGACCGCGGTCAGCTCGTTGAGCACGGTGACCGCCAGGTCCGGCACCCGCGATTCGATGGCCTTGTAGTCCTCGTGCGCCATGGGCTCACGCACCTCGGTGCCGTTCGGGCCGGGCACCAGGGGCGCGCCCTCGGCGCCGTACCAGCGGACGACCTGGGCGGGGGCGCGGCCCTTGCCGGTGGTGCGCAGCAGCAGGTGTTCCACGGCGAAGCCCGGGCCGCTGCTGTCGGCCTCCACCAGGGCGGCGCCGGCCCCGTCGCCGAACAGGGCGAAGTTGGCCAGCTCGGCGGGGCGGGCGCGGCGGGTGTCGCCGTCGCCGGGCCAGAGCTTGACCACCGAGTCGGCGCCGATGACCAGGCCCCGGCGCAGGCCGCCGGCCAGCAGCGAGCGGGCCGTGTACAGGCCGGTCAGGGCGCCGGCGCAGCCTGAGGTGAGCTGGAAGGTGGGCAGGTCGTTGAGGCCGAGCCGGTCGGCGACCACATTGACCGTGGCGGGCATCAGCTCGTCGGGGGAGGCGGTGGTCAGCACCAGGAAGTCCAGCGCGGACGGGTCGGTGCCGGCGGCCTCAAGGACCCGCCGCCCGGCCTCGGTGGCCAGGTCGCCGGTGGTGCGGGGGGTGCCTTCGGGTCCGGCCGGGTCGCAGAAGTACCGGCTGCGGTTGCCGGTCATCTTCTCCAGCCACTTCTCGTGCAGTCCGAAGCGCTCCGCCATGTCCCGGTTGGTGACCGGTTCACCCGGCAGCACTTCACTGAGGGCGGTGAGTCTCACTGGTCAGTCCCCTTGGAGGAGGGTGGTCAGGTCACGGGCTTGGCTCCGGGTCGCGGCCGTTGCGGGCGGCGCGGCTGCGTTCCGGGATGCTTTCTCCCTTGGCGCACGTTCTGTACAACTTCACGCTAGAACGCGTCACTTGAGCCGGGCTCAGCCCCGGATAGCCCGGCCCCGGATCGCGGCTCGGGACACCGGCTCGGGGCACCGGCTCCGGACACCGGCTCCGGCGGGGCGGCGCCCGCGCTCCGGGCCGTTGCCGCCGCCGTCGGGGGACGGACGCCGGCCGGCGGGGGCCCGGAGCACGGGTGCCTCAGGCGGCCGAGGGCGCGGCGGGGGTGGGCGCGGCCTCGGCGCCGGTCCGGAGGTCGGCCGGGTCGATCGGGTGCGGGGCGTTGATCACCTTGCCGAAGACGACGTACTTCAGCGGCAGCCTGTTCATGGTCTTGAACCGGACCCGGCGCACCCACACCTTGGCCGGCTTGTGCTGGGCCAGGGCCGCCTCCTGCATGCGCTGGAAGCGGGTCACCCGCCTCTTGTGGCGGCGGCGGGCGGCGACAAAGCCGTCGAACGTCGTGGCCGGCACCGGGCCGGTGCCGGCCCGCAGGGCGGCGGCGATCACCGGGGAGATCATCACCACGTCCTGGATGGCCAGGTTGACGCCCTGGCCCAGGATCGGGGTGCAGGTGTGCGAGGCGTCTCCGATCAGGATCAGGCCGTCCCGGGCCCAGTCCGCCATCTCGGCGGTGAAGATCTCCAGGAAGCCGGTGTCGTCCCAGGTGCGGACGTGCTCCTCGACCAGCGGGCCGAGCCGCGGGTCGATCTCGGTGATGCCGGCCCGGAACGCCTCGATGCCGCGGCGGCGCAGCTCGCCCAGGCCGCGCTTGGGCAGGTTGTGCCCGACGCGCAGGAAGTCCGGCCAGGTGGGCAGCACCACCAGGTGCTTGTCGCGGTTGACGACCAGCTCGGCGTGCTGCCCCCAGCCGGCCGGGCGGGGCAGCTTGAAGGAGAGGAAGTCCCGCTGCTGCGGGGTGATCTCGGCCGCCAGCCCGGCCTCCTTGCGCACCTTGGAGAACCGGCCGTCGGCGCCGACCACCAGCCGGGCGGTGACGGTGACCCGGTTGCCGTCCCGGTCGCGGAGCCGGGCGCCGGTGATGGCGCCGTCCTTCTCCACCAGGCCGGTGCAGCTGGTGCCGGCGGCGTAGGCGTAGCCCGGCTCGCCGGCCGCGGCGTCGTTGAACAGGCCGATCAGCCCGGGCTGCGGGATGTCGATGGGCAGTGCGCCGATGCCGAACCTGCCGTAGTCCACGTTGAGGACCTCCTGGCCCTCCATGCGCATGGAGACGGCGGTGGTCTCCAGATAGCCGTGGTTCTCCAGGGCCGGGCCGAAGCCCAGGCGGCGCAGGGTGACCACGGAGGGCGCGGCCAGGGTCTCGCCGCGGAAGTCGCGGTCGAGGTTCTGCTGCTTCTCCACGACCAGAACGTGGATGCCGCGCCGGGCGAGCAGGCAGCCGAGCAGGGCTCCGGCCGGTCCGCCGCCGACGATCAGCACGTCCACGTCTGTCGGGATGTTCGTCGGGATGCTCATGGACATCTCCTCGTGTCCTGGTGGACTGGGCTTGTCTGGTGGAGCGGGCGGTGGATCGGGCCCGCGGCACGGCAGCCGCCGGTCGCGAGCCGACTGCCGCGAGCCCCCCGCCGCTGTGGCGACTGGACCGTCCCGACGGTAGGAGCGGGTACTCGGCCGGAACTTGAGATGGCATCGGGTGCCACCCGGGCGGCCTCAGACGAACAGGGGAATCGGGTTGAGCTGCTGGTAGGCGGTGGGCTCGGCCAGCCGGCCGAGCGCCACCGGCACGTCGAACAGCCGGCCGGGGGCGAACCGGGCCCAGAAGTGGCGCAGACCGGGCACCAGCACCTTGACCACCGGCAGGCCGATGTCCGGCCGGGTCTGGTCCAGCACCAGCAGCTCCAGCCCGCGGGCGTCCAGCAGGCCGGTGATGGCCGCGATGTCGTCCCGCAGATCCGCGCGCGGCCGGTAGTGCCAGTCGTCCGGGGTGCGCGGCGCCGCGCCCGGGTCGGGCGTCAGATAGGGCTGGCGGGCCACGGTCTCGCCGGTCCACCAGGCCCGGGTCTCCGGGTCCTGGACGCCGTAGCCGGTGCCGTCCGGGCGGACATGCCACACACTGGGCAGCAGCTGGGCCATCTCGGTGACCGCGCGGCGCAGCGCCACCCGCGGGTCGAAGTGGGCGCCGAAGCCGAAGACGATGTCCTCGGCCGGCTTGTCGGTGCGGCGGGAGACCACCGCCACCACCGGGATGCCGAAGTCGGAGGTCAGATCCAGCGCCCACAGCTCCCGGCCACCGCGACGGCAGCCCTCGGCCACCCTCGCCACGGCCGGTTCTCCGAAGGCGTCCAGATCCAGGGCGGGCTGGCGGGTGCGGTTGTACCACCACAGGGCCACCGCGTCCCGCTCGACGAGTTCCAGGAACGCCTGCACCAGGGCGTCCTCCGGGCTGGCTCCGGCGCCGTTCCCGTTGGAGTCGGCGCGCAGGCCGCTGCCCACGCCGTCACCGCTGCCGCCGCTGCCGCCGGCCGCGGCGGTGGTGGCGGCGGCGGCCTGCTGCTGGGCCGGGGAGGCGTAGTAGAGGAGTTCGGTGGGCAGCAGCCTGCGCCGCCCCCCGGTCAGCGACCACACCGGCGTCCACTCGCACACCCGGTCCGGGTCGAAGCGCGGCGGGACGTGGTGGAACGGGGAGGGGTAGGCGGTGTTCCACTGCTCCCGGGCGGCGAACTGCCGGTCGTCGAACAGCTGGCAGTCGTTGGGGTGCACGGCCGCCTCGCCCAGTCCGCGCAGCGAGTCCCGGACCACCGGCTCATCACCGTGCCGGACTCCGCAGTAACGTTCCAGCGCCTCGCAGAGCGCACTGGTACGGGCCTCGGTGTCGGTGTTCCCCTTGCCGCCGCTCAGCGCCCGCAGCCCGGCCCGCACCCCGGCCAGGGTCCGGGAACCGACCGCCAGATTCGGCCCCGACACATAGGAGTGCACAAACTCCGGCGCCCGCGGATCGCGGCGCAGCTCCGCCACCACCCCGGTGACGCTGTCCACCAGATGCCCGTAGCGGCCCAGCACCTCCTCGGCGCGGGCCGCCCGGTGCCCGTTCCCCGGATCCGCGGCCTTGGGCCGGGACCGCACGACGAACGGGGTCCGCACCGTCCGGGCCACCATCCCCGGGTCGCCGCAGTGCCCGCACTGCGGGCGGCGGGTCACCGGGTGGTTCACCGTGCGCAGGTTCAGGGTGTCCACGCTGTGGATCTCGTGCTGCCCCGGATAGCGCATCCCGGCCAGCCACTTGGCGGTCTCCAGCACCGCGGCGTGCTGGGCCATGGCCCGGCCCGCCGCCAGCGACGCCTCGGGGCGGGGCAGCGGGCCGGTCAGCCGCAGGGCGCGGCGCAGCGGCTGCTCGGCGGCCCGGTGGCCGCCCAGCCGCACGGCGAGACAGTGCCAGCAGGCGCCGTCCGGCTGGAACAGCGGGCCCACCCAGGGCACCCGGCCCGACAGCTTGGCCAGCAGCCAGGGGCGGCCCGCGGCCCGGTGCCGCTCGTCCACCCCGGCCAGCTCCGGCAGCAGATAGTCGTCGCACAGCACCAGCGACAGATCCGCCTCACCGCCCCGGCCCCCGCCCCCGTCCCCGTCCTCCAGGACCGTCACCCCGGACTCCCGGCAGGCGTCCCGCAGCGGCCCCGGGTCGGCGGCGGCCAGATTGACGATGCGGACGGTGGCGGCGGCCAGCCGGCAGGCGCCGCCGTCCGGCAGCCCGACCAGGTCCCAGTAGGCCTCGGCCGCCGGGTCGGCGGGATGGCCGGACGCGGCGCCGGCGTGGCATTCGCCGGCCGGCGGGCCGGTGGGCGGGCAGGTGTGACCGCCGGCCGGCTCCCGGCGGGTGCGCAGCAGCCCGGCGGCGTCCAGGCTGCGCAGCGCGCCCACCACATCGGCGGGCGACAGGCGCGGGGCCGCGGCCTCCAGCACCGCGCGTAGCGTCCGGGTGCCGTCCAGCAACGGCGCCAGCACCTCGGCAGGTCTGCCGCGTAGGGCGGTCACCCCTTCCGGCGAGACCAGATAGGCCGCCTCACCGGGCACGACGGTCGCCTGGAGATGGCTCTTGAAACCGATGACGACCTGGTCGTTGCCGGTCGCGGTGCTGTGGTCGATCACCCCTGCAGTCATGGTGTTCCCCCAGTGGATGTCCTGACGTGACGGTAAAGAAATCGTCGGGGGAGCCGGGGTGCGGCGGACAGTGGCTCGCTCATCGATGGACCGTGAAACCGTCACTTGACGCGGCCCGAGCGAGGCTCAAGGCGCACTCCAGCCGGGTCCGAGCCCAGTCCGAGCCGGGCCTGAGAAGGGCCCGCCACCATGGAGCACGAGCCACCGAACCGACAGGAGATGGGGACATGGCCGGCAGGAAGCAGTGTGACGCCATCCAGTTCGTGAGGCGACAGCCGCGGGCGCTCGCCAAGGCGCTGGCGGCTTTCGGATGGATGTGGATGCCCCGGCCGGCCGAAGCCGATGTCCCCGGTTCCCTCGCCGGGCCCGGAGCCGATGACGTCTCCGGGCCCGCCGGTGCCCGCCGCCTCGCTCAGACCGCCCCGCACCCGTGGCCGGCCTGGGCCGACCCGGTGGCGGGGGCCTGGGCGGGACGGTGGATCTTCGACGAGCCGCCGCCGGGCCACCCCGAGCGCCTGGTGCCCGGCCCGCTCAGCCCGCTGGAGTCCGACCTGGCCCGGGAGCTCAAATCCAGCCCTGCTCGCGGGCGATCCGAATCGCGTCCACCCGGTTCCGTGCGTTGAGCTTGGTGACCACCGAGGTCAGATAGTTGCGCACGGTGCCCACCGACAGAAACAGGCGCGTGGCGATCTCCACCGCCTCCGCGCCCTCCGCCGTCATCCGCAGCACCTCGGTCTCCCGCTGGGTGAGCGGATTGGCTCTGGCCTCCCAGGCCGAAAAGGCCAGTTGGCGATCGATCACCCGCTCCCCCGCCGCGACCCGGCGGATGGCGTCGGCCAGTTTGGCGGGCGGTGCGTCCTTGGCGATGTAGCCGGAGACCCCGGTCTCCATCGCCCGGCGCAGATTGCCGGGACGGCTCAGACCGGTGAGCATGAGGGTGCGGCAGGTCGGCAGCCGCTCATGGATCACCTCGGCCGCCGACAGCCCGTCCGTCCCCGGCAGATCGATGTCCAGAACCGCCACATCCGGCCGGTACTTGAGCACCGCGGGAACAATGTCGTCCCCGTGGTCGACCTCTGCCGCCACCTCGATATCGTGCTCGAAGTCCAGCAGCGCGACCAGCGCACCACGGATCATGTGCATGTCCTCGGCAAGCACGATCCTGATCATCCTCTGAATCCCCCGAGAGGCGGTGTGCACAGCAAGTGAGAGCGCCCCCCTCACACTACCTCCGCAACTCAAGTCCGAACATGGCTTGTTCGGTGCCCCGGACATAGCCCCCGCAGTGCCCGCCCCGCCGGACCGGCGGCCCCCTGACCGTCCCGCAGAGAGGCAGGACCCCGTGAAGTCCCCCCTGAAGATCCTCGCCGCCGTGGCCTCCGCAGTGGTGATCTTCGAGTTCAGCCTCCAGGCCATCGGCAAACTGGCGCTGCTGGACGAGATGCAGGTGCAGTTCGAGGACATCACCGGCAGCCGCTTCCCCGTCCCGCTGACCCTGGCCCTCGGCGTCGCCGACGTGGCCGGCGTCGCCGCCACCGTCCGCGGCTTCCGCAACCCCCGCTGGGGCGTGGCCGCCGGCGCCTACTTCACCCTGTGGACCGGCGTGCTGCTGACCTTCCAGCTCGCTCGCGGCAACGGCGGCATGCTCCTCTTCCGCGGCGCCCTCTTCTTCACCTCCGCCGCCCTCCTCCTCATCACCCGCACCATCCAACTCACCCGCACCCGCAACACCCCCACCACCGCCCTGGCCGGCTAACACCGCCCGGCGCGCAACGCGCCGACGAAAGCGGCGAACCCCTCCGCCGCGAACACCAGCAGCGCCCCGCCCGGCTCCTTGGAGTCCCGTACGGCTATTCTGCCCCTTGTGGCATGCCGGGCGACCTCGACGCACTCGCCGCCCGCGTTGCTGTACGACGACGCGCGCCAGCGAGCGTCCGCCGGATCCGAGCCCGTGATCATGGTGCGGTGCGCGTTCATTCCTGGATCTCCCTCGATAGCTGTTGCAGAAACTTCGGGGTGTCCCCGGGCGGCAGGGCGTCGGCCACCATCGCGTCGAACATCCGGGAGAACCGGCCGACCTCGCGCGGCTTGTCCGTGACCGCGACGGTGAACCAGGCGGTATCCGTCTGCACCGCCGTGGGCAGCCCGCCACCCAGGATCATGATGTTCATGTGGTGGAAGGCGACATACCCGCTGCCGGCCTGCGGGAGCACTTGCAGGGTCACGTTCTCCCGCGCCGCCAGCCGGGCCAGTGCCGCGTACTGCTCGCGCATCACCTCCGCGTCACCGATCACGTAGCGCAGCGCGGGTTCGTACAGGACCACCCAGGCCTTGAGCGGTTCCTCCTCCTGTACCAGCACCTCCTGCCTTTTCATCCGAAGCCGCACGCTCTGCTCCACGAACTCGGTCGTGCTCTCGTCGATCGGCTTGTGCAGGTCGTGCAGCGCCCGCGCATAGGCCTCGGTCTGGAGCAGCCCCGGAACGATGGTCGGATGGAACTGCCGGATCTCCCGGGCGGCGGACTCCACTCCGAGAAATCGCTGCATGCCCGAAAGCATGTTGGCTCCGCTGCCCGTGCCGGTCCACCACTCACGGCTCGACGCCTCGCGCTGCAGCGCCACCAGCCTGTCCGTCTCCTCACAGTCCGTGACGCCGTAGCGCTCCAGCAGGTCGCGGAGATGCCCGGCCTGGCGGAAGGACTTCCAGCCGGTCTCCACCCGCTGGAGGGTGCTCTCGTCGAAAGGCAGGCCTCGTACGGCCTGTTCGATGGTCAGTCCGGCCTGTTTCCGCAATTGGCGCAGTTCGTGTCCGAGTCCGATGCGCCTCGCGGTCGGCTGCGGTCTGGCGGCCATGTGTCCTCCGTTCCGCGCATGGGCACGCCTTCGCCCGCCTTGCGATCAGCGTGCTACCCGGTCCGCACGCCGCGGAAGCCATGCGCATGCACTGGCATTTGCCATTTTTCCCGCTAAGGATGAATCTCAGCAGATTCTATTGCGCGGATAACTCCTGCCAGGACACCGTTGTTTGCACCCCGCAAGGCACGCCCATCCCTCAGCACGCGGCTGTCACCAGGGCTTTCCCTCACATGCCCCATTCCGGAGGCCAGCGGTGCCCACCACTCCCGCACACAATTCCGAATCCGCCGACCGCTCCTGGCTCGCCACCGGCGCCCGCGTCCACGACGCCGCCACGGGCCGCACCGGCATCGTCCACCTGCTGCGCGGTGACGATGGCGCGCTGCGCACCGGCGGCATACCCCACGCCACCCGCGCGCTCCTGCGACCTCTCGGCCACGGACAGCCCTGGTGGGCCCGCACCGCCGACCTCCACCCCGACGACCCCGGCACCCCTACCGACCCGAACCACCCGGAGCACACCCCCATGCGCACCCCACCCGTTCTCCTCTGGCTCACCGGCGACGACACCCACATCCGCACCGCCTGGAAAGACCTCACCACCGCCCTCGGCACCCGCACCGACATCTCCATGACCACCTACGCCTACCCCGCCCGCCACCTCTCCCTCGCCGGCTGCCGCGTCCTCAGACTCGAACTCAGCGCGCACACCACCTACATCCGCGAAGCCACCGCCCACCCCGACCTGGGCTGGACCTTCCACACCGGCCACCCATGCCCCGCAGAGGAAACCGTCCCCCTCGCCCTCCACCTGGCCACCGAGAGCCAGGCCACCGGTGGACTCAGGCGGGCGTGAGCCGTTCGCAGCAGTCGTAGTTCGCTGAGCGATGATCTTTCCGTCACGGAAGTCGAAAAGGCCGCGATATGGGCCCGCAGGGTGTGTCCCGCGGGCAGCTCGCCGAGAGGAACGGCGGTCGTTGCGGTCCAAAGCACTTCCAGGGCGACCTGGTCCCCCACCGCGACGGCGTTGACCGCCTCGAAGCCCTGCTCACGCAGAGCCGACCGGCCCGCTCCGGCCGCGGCGCACAGACCGACGACGTCTTGGCCTCCCTCGTCCCGGCGTGCTGGACACCGGAACGCTCGCCTTCTTCGTCGGTCAGGCCGCCGCGGTCCTCGTCCAGGAGCAACTGGCCGAACAGGGATACGGCGACCTCCGCTTCCCGCACGGCTATGCCTTCCAGCACCTGATCGACAACGAGCCCACGGTCGGCGAGCCGGCAGCGCACCGGCCATAACGCAACAGGGACCCTCCCAGGCGGAGGCGGAACTCGAACGCCTCGGCTACTGCGAACGCACACCCGACCCGGCGGACGCCCGCATCCGCCGGGTACGGCTCACCCCACGCGGCCGGAACGCCATCACCACCGCACAACACGCCCGCACCGCCCCCGACCGCCGCCTCGGCCGCCGACACCTGGACGACCTCGGGCGGACCCCCGGCAATCGAACGCCGCGCCGTACGCCCACTCCCCCAATGACCTGACTTACCGACCCGCCGGCTTGCCACCGGCATCAACAGCCCAGATGTGCGCAGGCCCGCACCGAAACGCGGTAGCAGTGCCCCTGGCCGGACGTCTCGACGCCAGCAGCCTCCCCGTCACCAGCCGCCTCTCCATGGGCACCTCAGAAGCACGGGAAGAGGCGGTGTGCGCGATCCCTCCGGCGGCACGCGCGACGTTGGTGAAGGCGCGTTCGCCGCTCCATCGACAGTATCGCGCGAGACACTCCCGCTCACGAGACCACCGACTTGGGCAGGCGCACTCACCGCCCGCGCCGGTGCCGGGCACGACCTCCCCGGCGAATCCTGATTCTGCCTCGAATGAAGACAGCCAATCAATCTGGCCGAATGAGGTCAGGAAGACTGATTAGATACCGATTGTGCCTCAAGTCACCATGAGCATCATGAAGCACCGCCAAGGCAGAGCGTAGAGCCCGACTCGGGGTATCCATAAACTCAACCAGAGAGACCCGCGACACTACATCAGCAAAGCTATATGAGATCTCCACATCGCTACCCTGTCTCACTGCTGCAATCGAATGCTGGGTCTGCGAGGTTTCCACAACAGATTCATCGGATGATGCAACTTCCCGCTGCAACTGAACGACCATCAGGACGAAATCGATTACAGGTAGACCAGGCGTCCGATTACAGGTAGACCAGGCGTCCTGAGGTTAATTTCATTCTTCCCGTCGTCAATCACCACATCGACATTGAAGTAGTAAAAAGTCAGGTCATTTGCGGTCAACGTGCGAGCCGACCGGCCCGCCAGACCACCAACGCCCCAGGAAGAATCATCGGCTCGAGGTAGGAATCTGAATGACTTCAATTTTGTCACCTATAGGCTGATCGACCGGCCATGCCCGTTGCAGGGTGGGGGGATTTCCGCAGGCGTGTACCTCATCTGGTTCATTGTTTCATGGCAGGGAATAACGGAAGGCTGTCCCGACCCGGTTTACCCCGGGAACACCCCGGCGTGGTGGCCCAGTTTTGTACCCGCGTGACAGGCGTCGTTTTCGAGCGCGCGGCCCCTTCCTTCCGGCTTCCGCAACCTGATTGTCTGCGCCCGCATCCAGCTCGGTGGACCGGTCGTGCTCGTCTGGAGTCCTGCGTGTCCCGCTCGTTGACACATGACGCGGTGAAGCCGCCCTCAAGCCGTGCCACAAGGGCGGTTGAACTGAATCACATGCCACCATAGGAAATTCACGCCGAACTTGAAGAGATCCCGTTGCCGCTCATCGAGTCCACTTCTGCCACTCCCATTCCCCGGCGTTAGTCAACCCAGCACCCGGATTTCTGACGTACACCCGAGTATTATTCTCTCCGTACCACCAGTCAGAGACTCCGGAAGCCTCTCTGATGCAGGGCATAGACTCAATAACGTCTGCGAGTAGCTCATGATTCGCAACCACCCCACCCTGAGCAGAATGCCAGCGATCCGTCTCTGCGTGAAGAGCCTCCGACGCCAAGAAATTGAACAAGCTCGGGTATGCCGGAAAATAGGAGAATTGCCCCTGGCTTTCGTAACCGTAAAACACCCTTTGAGTGAGGGATAGATAGACACCCACCGGGCGATCAACAGACCCGCTATCGAAAAGATCAATGAACGGCCCGTCGTCTTCCTCGTCAATTTCGGGGCGAGGTTGAATAGAAATTGGACCACCAAAGACCCATGAGCGGCTCTCGTAAGACAAACCTGCAAATTTGCCGTGTACCTCCGACAGTAGTTTCCAAAACCTCTCCCCCGTTCCCGGGAATACCTCCTCGCATTCCTGGACAAGATTCTCCTTATAGGGGAGCTGGGTGGCACCCACACGCTCAGCGTATTCGAGGAGAAACCACTTAAGCGACGGGCCGACCCCTTCACTGCAGGAGATATCGGCTGAGAAATTGAAAGAAATACCTAATCACTCCTACCTTATTGTAGGGCGGGATGCCGGACGCCCCGTGTGAAGAACATTGAAGTGATCGAGAACTCTAGCACAAGCAGGGCACGGATCCACAAGTTCCCCAGCCCACCGATTACCCCACCGCTTAGAGGGTACAGCCATGGTGGTGATCATATGCCCCGCAACGTCTATACCCTGGTTGAGGGCCTGATTCAAGCAATGCATTTCACTGCATCTTCCATGCGGAACTTTCAGGTCCCGAAACACTATCGCCAGGCCATCGTTGATGGGATCGAGGAAACCCGAACGCGGAGGTGTAGCAACACCAGGAATGGTCGTCTCGGAAATGGTGCCGGGCCTGTTCCGCTTGCTGACCGAAGATACGATCTCGTTGAAGCGTTCGCCCAGGCGCTCCAAAGCCGGCATCTCGGGGGAGAGATCTTTTACCACGCCCGCAGAGTCGGCAACAAATCTGCTCGACGAGGCCGTCGAAGACTTCGTTGCTGCCGAAGTCGCCACCTTGACGGTACTGGATGCTGCGGATGACGTGGCCGAGAGGGCGAGCCCGGCACCAGGCAGCCAGGGGAAGGTGAACTCGGCGAACCACTGGCCGATTTTATAGAAAATGCTGTCCTTCCGAGGTTCCCCCGCCAGGTCTTTGAGCGTCTGAGTTACGCTGATCGACGTTCGACCTTCGCGGTCTGCTCGGAGAAGGTTGGCGGCCTCGTGGTTTCCAGCGAGCCGATAGAAGCCCTCGGCGGTTTTAGAGCCGATTTCTACACCCTGGTGAACGACGCCACCAACAAAATCTCCTCCGGCTTCGATCGTGTCATCGAGCCACTGCCATAGGCCGGTGGGGTCGGCGTGGGTGACGGGGTTGTTGTTGGCGTAGTTGTAGCCGTTGATCTGGACCGGATTGGTGAGGTCGATAATGGGGTCGGGGGTGAGGAAGCGGCCGGTGGTGGGGTTGTATTCGCGGGCGCCGAGGTGGGTCAGGCCGGTGGTGTGGTCGTCGGTGCCGCCGATGAAGCCCTGGTGGGAACGCCATTTGGCGGGCTGGGGTCCGCGGGGGTTGCCGAAGGGGTCGGTTTTCTGCTTGAGGAGTTCCTGACCGGCATCGAGGGTGACCTGGGCGGTGGGGGTGCCGTGGTGGTCGGCCAGGAGGGTGAGCAGGGTGCTGGTGGTGGTGGAGGTGAGGGTGTGGCGCATGACGGTGGGTGCGCCGGGGTGGGTGTAGTAGCGCTGGGCGTAGGACTGGCCGCCGGCGGCGTCGGTGGAGTATTCGGCGTCGGGGAGGTAGAGGGTGTGGGAGCCGGCCGTTGAGGCGATGATCCGGTTGCCGGCGGCGTCGTAGAGGTAGGTGGTGGTGTCGGCGAAGGCCCACTGCTGGGCGGGGCTGGTGCCGGTGCAGGTGGCGAGGGTGAGGTCGGTGCCGTCGGAGGTGTCGGGGGCGGTCAGGCACAGGCCGGAGGCGGTGTGCTGGATGTCGCCGGAGGTGGTGACGCTCCAGTGCTGGTCGGTGTCGCCGGTGCAGTCGGCCAGGACGACGGCCGTGCCCGTGGTGGGGGTGGCCGAGGCGGGTGCGGCGCAGCCGGTGAGGACTTTCAGTGCGCCGGTCGCGGGGTCGTGGCCGGGGTCCCCGGGCTCACCGGCGGGTTCCAGGCTGGTGCGCTGGGCCTTGGTGCCGTTGCAGGCGTAGAGCTGGAGCGGGGTTCCGGCGGCGGTGTCGGCGCCCTGGAGGTCCGCGCATTTGCCGGCCGGGCCGAGGAGCTGGCCCTGTCCGTCGGCGCCGAAACCGGTGACCGTCTCGGCCTTGCCGTCCCAGGTCCAGGTCAGGGTCTGGGTGTCGCCGCCTTCGGTGCGGGAGACGGTGTTGCCGGTGTCGTCGTAGGCCAGGGCGGAGATGCTGTCGACGGCCGGTGTGTCCTCGGCGATGCCGGTGAGGGTGTGGGGCTGGTCGCCGGTGGCGTCGCCGTAGGTGTAGGTGGTGACGCTGTCGCCACTGGTGTCGACCTGGCCGCCGCTGAGGGTGACAGCCGGGTCGTGGCGGGTGAGCCGGGTGCGGTTGCCCAGGGCATCGTAGGCGTAGGTGTGCCAGTAACCGTCCTGCGCGTCGGTGACATTGACGGTGGTGACACTGCCGGAGGCGTCGGTGTAGACCGGGGCGGCGCTCTGCTTGCCCTGCGGCGTGCACGAGTCCACCGGATCAGGGCCAGGGGCCGCGGTCCAGGCCTCGGTGAGCTGCGCCAGCGCGTCGTAGGTGAAGCACTGCCGGTCCACGGTGGTGGTGCCGCCGGCCGCCGCCGGGGCGGTATCGGTGATCGAAGTGACGTTGCCGGCCGGGTCGTAGCCGTAGGCGCGGTCGTTGATGCGGTGCGGATTCGCGATCTCCCGGTCGGCCACCGACCGGATCAGCTGCCCGGTGCTCTCGTCGAAGAAGTTGGACGTCCACACCCGGTGCGGCTGGGCACCGGTGACCGTTCGCTGCACCTCTCCCCATGGGCTGTAGACGGTGTCGGCGGTGTACCAGTCGGTGCCGGAGGTGGTCACCGGCAGGCCGTCCGCGTTGTAGCGGGTGATGACCGTCTCACGGCCGAATCCACCGATGTCCGGGACGGTGGTGGTGAGCAGCTTGCCGGTGCGGGTGTAGCGGTAGGTGTATTCGTAGACGCCGGCCAGGCCCGTGGTGGGGCCGCCGTCCGGGCCGAGCGGAACGGTGATCTTCTCTCCCGTGGGCCGGTACTCCGCGTCGTATCCGGTGATCTCGGTGGTGAGGGCAAGACCATCGGTATAGCGAGTCGAGGCGACCGGCTGCCCCACCGCGCCGGGCAGCGAGTCATAGGTGAACTCGGTCAGCACCGTGCCGGCGGAGTTGTCCAGGCGCTGCTCCGTGGTGCGGCCGATGGCGTCGTAGCCGTTCCATACCGTGATGCCGCGGGCATCGGTGGTGGTGACGACCTGGTCGAGGTCATCGTAAGTCTTCGTGGAGACACCGGCGTCGGGGTCGTCGGCCGAGACCTTGCGGCCCCGGGCGTCGTAGTCCCAGGTCCAGGTGTTGCCCTCGGTGTCGGTGGCGGTGACGAGGTTGCCGCGCGGGTCGTAGGCGTACGTGGTGGCCAGGAATTCCGTTCGGGCGGCGTCGGTGAAGTGCTCGATGCGGACGGTACGTTCCAGGGCATCGGTGAAGGTGCGGGTAGCCGCTGCGCCCTTGGGCGGGATGACGGTGGTGACGTCGTCGTTGTACGCGTATGCCGTGACCCGGTCGACGGTGTCGGCGGCGCCGTCCTGGGCGATGCCGGCGAAGACGGGGGTGAGGGTCAGCGGGCGGCCCAGGCCGTCGTAGGTGTAGCGGGTCGCGTTGGACACCTCCGTCTGGGACAGCAGCTCGAACAGGGTGGTGTCGGGCTCGCCGTCGCCCAGGTACGCGTTGTTGGTCTGGCGGACGGTGCCGCTTGCGTTGTACAGGGTGTCGGTGATCAGCCGGCCGCCGCCGACCGCTTCGGACTGGCTCTGCCGCTCGCGCCCCAGGCCGTCGTACAGCTGGGTGGCCACGGCGTAGGTTCCGTCGTCCCGCAGAGTGCGGCCGGTGACGGCGATCGGCTTGCCGGTCAGCACCTCGTAGGCGAACGCGTACATCGGTGGATCGGAAGCCGGCTGTCCGGGAGTGCGTACCGAGGTCAGGCGGCCGAGCGCGTCGTATGACTGAGTCGCCGAGCGGCCGTTGGTGTCCGTGGTGACCGTGGTGACGCCACGTCCCGGATCGATCTCCGCCGTTGCCGTGTGACCGAGGGCGTTGGTCGTGGTGCTGGAGAACGCCTGCCCGGTGGCCGGGGTGTACTCGGTGGTGGTGGTGTGGTCGGAGGCGTCGGTGAGGGTGAGCGGGCGGCCGTAGGTGTCGTAGGTGGTGGTGGCCACCTTGATCCAGCCGTTGCCGGTGCCGTCGGTCTCCCAGTGGGTGGTGGCCAGGCCCTTGGTGGGGGTGGCGCCCAGGGTGCCGCCGTCGTAGGCGGTGCGGACGGCCGCGACGACGTCGTCGCCGGTGGCGGTGGGGGCGTCGGCGCAGGTGCCGGCGGTGGTCCTGGATTCCTTGGGCAGGCCGATCAGATGGACGCCGGTGTTGTGGACGTGGGAGGTGATGGTGCAGGTCTCGTCGCCGGTGCGGCCGGTGTCGCCGAGGCTTTCCATCTGGACCGGCAGGCCGTGGACGGGGTCGTACTCGGTGGTGGTGCGCACGGTGCGGGTGGTGCGGGTGTCGCCGGGATAGGTGCCGGAGGCCGCGCTTTCGGTGAAGGTCTCGTCGACCTGGACGCGGTAGGCCTTCAGGTCGGGGACGTCGTCGCGGGCGCGGGTGGCCAGCAGGTGGCGGGAGGGGATGCCGACCGTGCGGGAGACGACCTGGCCGCCGGCCCGGTCCAGGGTGAGGGTCTCGGCGGCCATGCCCTGGAACTGCGCGTAGTCGGGGGCGACGGCGGCGCCGGTGGAGTCGGTGACGGTGACGTTGCGGGTGCCGCCGCCGGGGAGGGGGTCGCCGTGCATGCCGCGGAAGAAGCGGGTGGTGGCCTCGGACTGGACCGTGCCTTCGGCGGTGCTGGTCACGCCGGTACGGACGGAGACCTCGGGGTAGCCGCGCCACTGGTCGTAGGTGCGGGTGGTCTTCTTGGTGAACTCGCCCTGGTTCTTGGCCCAGCCGGCGCCGCCGGAGTAGTCGTACTGGGTGACCACATCGGGCACGCCGTCGATGCGCGGCTTCTGCTCGATCATGGTGACGACGTACTTGTTGAACCAGTCGATGGACTCCTCGTCCGGGTCCGGGTGCCAGTAGACCGGGTAGCAGCGGGAGGTGTTGTTCTCCGGGGCGGGGTAGCCGGTGCCGGTGGCGCAGTGGCCGCCCGGGGTGGAGTAGGTGACGGCGATCTCGCCGCCGATCTCCGTGATGACGCGGCGGATGCGCAGCCGGTCGAAGGCCGGGCGCGGGTCGGACGGGCCCTCGACGACGCGGTTGGGCATGGGCTGGTTGTTGTGGGAGAACTCCACCGGGTTCATGCGCTGGGAGATCCCGCCGGGGGCGTAGCCGGTGCGGGTGATGGACTCCAGCCACAGCGGCGGCGCGGTGTCGGTGAGGGTGCGCGGGAAGGACTGGACGAGGTCCCAGGAGTCCACGGCGGAGCGGGCGGTGGAGCCGGGGGTGCGCTGGGCGCGGGTGGTGACCTTGTCCAGCAGCTTGCGGGACCAGAAGGTGGGCGAGGCCACCGGGCAGCGCTTGCCGGTGGCGCCGGTGCAGTGCAGATTGGCCGGGGTGTCGTACCAGATGCGGTACCGGCCGTAGTCGCGGGAGGCGAAGGCGGCGTCGGTGCAGTCCAGTTCCTGCTCGGTGAAGCAGCGTTCCGCCACGTCGAAGACGACCTCGGCGATCGGCTCGGCGGAGAAGAGGGAGCCCGAGCGCTGGCCGTACTTGATGGCGGTGAGGTGGCCGCCGCGCACATACTGCCGGGGGGAGGTGTACTTCTCGTTCTGGGCGTAGTAGTTGGTCTCCTTCTCCCACCACAGCGTCATGGCGTTGCCGTGCACGTCCACCACGTAGTCGAGGTTCCAGCGCCAGCCCTGGTCGCAGTGGGCGGAGGCGAAGGTGGTGCTGTAGCAGGGCTCGCCGGGGTGGTTGCCGTAGACCGGGACGGTGAAGACGGAGTCGGTCACCGGCTCGCCGGAGGTCCAGCCGGGCAGCCTGTGCCGGCCGAAGAAGTACTGGGTGCCGGCGCGGTCGGTGACCTTCCAGTACTCGCCCCCGTGGGCGCCGTTGCCGCTGCCCGCGCCGGTGACGCGCTCGATCTTCGAGCCGTCTCCGTTGACGGTGACCCATTCGCCGGTGCTGTCGTCGCGGACGAGTTCGACGGTGGAGCCGCCCAGGTGCATGACCGCGTTCCAGGAGGCCCAGCACAGGTCGGAGGTCTTGCGGCCGGTGTTGTTGGCGCCGGTGGTGGCGTCGTCCCGGCAGGAGCGGTAGGTGCGCTCGACATAGCCGGGGTGGTAGTCCCAGCCGTCGCCGATCCAGGACGCCTGGTTGTTGGTGGCGGAGGTGCGGCCGTCGACGACCTGGGAGTTGTAGGTGAAGGCGATCCTGGGCGTCGGGCCGGCCGGGACGGGGGGAACGGTGAGCGGCTCGGACCAGGTGAAGGCGCCGGAGGAGCCGCCGGCCGACCAGGTGCCGGCGGCGGCGATCGGGGTCGCGGTGTAGTCGCCCTTGGGGCCGGAGCCGGAGTCGGTGGCGGCGAGGACGGCGGAGCCGCCGCCGGAGCCGGAGGTGGTGAACGCGGCCTGGACCGCCGAGCCGTCGCCGTCCTTGGTGCCCATACCCGAGGCCGACGTGCCCGAGACCGAGGCGGAGGCCACGGTCGCGGCCTGGGCGGAGGCGGCAGCGGCGGCGGCCATGTCCACGGTGGCGGTGATCCGGCCGGTGGCGTTGTCGTTCTCGGTCGGCAGGGTGGTGGCCGCGTTGCAGGCTTCGATCTCCGGGGTGGTCAGGAAGCATTCCGGATAGAGCACAAACTGCATCCGGTCCGCCCAGTCCGCGGAGTAGAGCTGCTCGAAGTCGGTGTAGTCGAGGGCGACATCGACCTCACCGGCGGTCTCGGAGGGCGCGGTGACGGTCATCACCATCGCCTCCAGCTCGTCCGCGGCCGCCTGTTCGGGCGTCGGGCTGGCGTCCTCCTCGGGGGTGCCGAGGGTGACCTGCCAGTCCCCGGCGAGCGCGGCGGCCTCGGTGGGCGTGGCGTCCTCCGGTACGCCGACCAGGACGGGGAGTTCACCGGCGGGGGCCTCGTCGCCCGGGGCGGGGGCGGTCAGCGCGGCGGCGTCGGTGCCGGAGGCGGGGGCGGCGGTGTGGGCCGGCTCGTACTCCACCACCGGGGTGGCGCCCTCGCCGGCCAGGTCGTCCAGCACACCGGTGTCGGCGTCGGCGGCCGGGTCCTCTTCCGGCAGTTCGGGCAGTTCGGTCCCGGAGCGGTCGCCGTCCGACGGCGGCACGGCGAGGGCCTGCTGCGGCATCACACCCACCAGCACCGCACAGGCCAGTCCGGTCACCACACCGGTTCGCGCCCACCGCAGTCCACGGCCCGCCCACGACAACGACACCGGACACAACCCCCCAAGGAGCACGGCAGGAAAACGCCGCGAGAAAGCGCACCCCACCCGGAAAAAGCGATCGGACAGCACAACAGATCCGCGGAATCCTCTGCCCACTGCACGGCACCAGGCAAACAATGAATCGAAGATGTGATGACCGTCACGCGCTATAGCGGCGCATTTCAAGGCCAATGAGGGATTGCAAGAGAATTACCACGAAAGCAGATGCAGATCACATCGATGGCAAATCCGAGGAAGGTGTGAAGCACTGCCATACCATGCCACTCCGGGCGGATCGGTCATCTGACAAACCGTCTGACGTGCATCTTCCCCTCAAGGTCACGGTGAGATCACGGGGAGGCTCCATTAAGGGATCTTCACCGGGCCCGGTGCTTCGGTCGGGTGGGCCGCCCTGTTCATTCGCGGCCCCGTCCGGCATCATCTGCTGACGTTTTCCGCCCTCGTTCCGGTTCCCGGCGGAAATTTCGGCATGCCCGGGAATTGAACGGGGTAGGGCAGTGGGCGGTTTCCTCGGCGCGCCCGCCGGGGGTTTTCAGGGAGGGGAAACGGGATCGTGAACCACCGATGGCTGCGGCTGCCGCCGCCCGGCCGGCGGCGGACGGCCGCTCTCGCGGCGGTGACCGCGGCGGCCGTGACCGCCGCCGCGCTGGGGATCACCCAGCTCTCCGACGACAGCGGCGACGACGCGCCATCGGCGTCCGGCACCCAGCGGCCGGACGGCCCGCTGGACGAGTCGACGGCCCAGCGGCTGGCACGGGAAACCGGGAAGCCGGAGGAGGTCACCGCGATGCGCGACGCGCACAGCACGACGTTCGCGCTGCCGGACGGCTCTTTCGAGTACACGACCCATGTCTCGCCGGTGCGGGCACTGGTGGACGGCGAGTGGCGGGAGATCGACACCACCCTGGAGCCGACGGCGGACGGCGGCTGGTCGCCGGTGGCGGTGAACAGCCCGGTGGAGTTCTCCGGCGGCGACGCGGCGGCGGCATCCGCGGCGGCGGAGCCGGCGGCGGAGACGGAGCCGGAGCGCGCCTCGCGCGCGGCGGCCCGCCCGGCCGCGTTCCCGCTCGCGGAGGACGACGACGGGGCGCAGTGGTCGGAGCTGGTGACCCTGACGGCCGGCGAGGCCGGGGAACACGAGCTGACCGTGCACTGGCCGGGGCCCCTGCCCGAGCCGGTGGTCACCGGCCCGCGGGCGCTGTACCAGGAGGTACTGCCGGGCGTGGACCTGCTGCTGACCGCCCGGGACTCCGGCTTCTCCCAGTTGCTGGTGGTCAAGACGGCGCAGGCGGCGGCCGGTGGCGCGCTGGAGGAGATTCACTACCGGCTGTCCTCGCCGGGTCTCTCCTTCGAGCTGGACCCGGTGACCCGGGTGGTGCGCGCCAAGGACGGCGAGGGACGGGATGTGGCCGTCTCGCCGACGCCCTACATGTGGGACTCGGCCGGCGAGCCCGCCGTCACCGAGGGCGGCGACCCGCCCGCCGAAAGCGAAGGGGAGGGCGACGGGGAGCCGGGATCGGGGCCGGCGGCCGGGCTGCCGGCCGCGGCCCAGCAGGTGCTGGCGCTGCGCGGGCTGGCCGGGCCGGACCCGGGCACCCATGACGCGGTGGGCGGAGCGGCGCTGGACCATGCCACCGGGGTGCTGACCATCATCCCCGACCCGGTGCTGCTCGGCGACGAGGACACCGAGTACCCGGTCTTCGTCGACCCGTCGTTCAAAGCCGGGACCAACAACTGGACGACCGCCTACGCCAAGTACCCGGACAGCAGCTACTGGAACGGCCAGAACTTCAACGACGGCACCAACACCGCCCGCGTCGGCTGGGAATCCACCACCGGCGGGCTGTCCCGCTCCTACTTCCAGCTCCAGTGGGACCGGGATCTCAAGGGCGCGAAGGTGTCCTCGGCCCACTTCTACGCCCGGGAGACCTACTCCTGGTCCTGTGAACGGCGCAGTGTGGAGCTCTGGCGGACCGGGTCCATCAGCCCGTCCACGACCTGGAACAACCGGCCGGCCCGGGTGGAGCGGGTGGACGCCAAGAGCGTGGCGCACGGCTACAGCAGCGCCTGCCCGGACGAGTGGGTGAAATTCACCGCCACCAACCTGGCGCAGACCGCGGCGACCGCCGGCTGGAACATCATCACCGTGGGGCTGGAGGCGGGCAACGAGTCGGACGACTACGCCTGGAAGAAGTTCGCCACCAACGGCTCGGCCTCGCCCTATCTGAAGGCCGTCTACAACCGTCCGCCGACCGAACCGGCCGGCCTGCACATGTCGGGCGGTCTGGGCTGTGACACCACCGGGGGCATCTCGGTCGGCCTGCGGGACGCCATCAACTTCGCGGCGACCGCCACCGACCCGGACGGCGATCTGTCCAAGCTGCACTTCCAGATGTGGCGTGAGGGCCTGAACACGGACAAGATCCTGGACCGGACCGTCTCGGTGGACTCCGCCGGCCACGCCTGGACCGGGGTGTCCACCACGGCGACCCCGGAGCAGCCGCAGGCCATGCAGGACGGCGCCCGGTACTGGTGGCGGGTCCGGGCGCTCGATTCGACCTGGACCACCTCGTCCTTTGCCCCGCCGGGTACCGGCAACTGCGGCTTCGTCTACGACAGCAGCGCGCCCAGCTCCCCCGTCGTGGTTCCCCCGGACGACGGCCCGGAGGACTTCCCGGAGGAGAACGACGCCGGCGACGCCTGGAGCCGGGTGAAGTTCGGCACGGCCGGCACGATCCGCTTCGGGCCCGGCGGCACCAACGAGAACATCGTCCGCTTCGAGTACTCCTTCGAGAGCCGGGCCTATGACAAGGACGCCCTCCCCGGCGCCGACGGGACCGCCACGGTCACCACGTTCAAGCCGCCGCACGCCGGTCCGAACACCGTCTATGTGCGGGCGGTGGACGGGGCCGGCAATGTCTCGGCGGGCACCGCGTACCACTTCTATGTCACGCCCCGCGACACCGCCGACAGCCCCGGTGACACCAGCGGCGACGGCTATCCGGATCTGTTCGTCGTCAACCCCGACGGCACCCTGAAGTCACTGCCCGGCGACAGCACCGGCGACATGTACCGGTCCATCCTCGGGGCGCATGACAACGGCCGCCCCGCGCCCTCGGGCTACTGGACGGACGACGGCGGCAACTCGGCGCTGATCACGCACAATGGTGACTTCCTGCCGGGCGACGGCCTGACCGACCTGGTGGCCCGGGTGCCGGACAGCGACAACGATCCGGCCAACGGCCTGACCCCGGCGCTGTATGTCTATCCGGGCGACGGCTACGGCAGCGTGGACATCGGCAGGCGGGTGCGGGTGCTGCTGCCCGACGACGGGCCGGACGCGGCGGCGCTGACCGAGATCAAGGCGGTGGGCGATGTGACCGGCGACGGCCGGCCGGACCTGTTCGCCGTGGCCGGTGACGAGTTCTGGGCCTTCACCGGATACACCGGAGGCGCCTTCGCGCAGGCGGTGCGACTGATCGGCCACTCCTGGGCCGGCCGTGACATCGTCACCGTGGCCGATGTCTCCGGCGACGGCGTCGCCGACCTCATCTACCGCAACCGGTCCAGCGGCTATCTGTGGCTGCGCGAGGGCAAGCCGGCCCAGGGCGGCGATGGCGGGGTGGACCTGCTCTCGCTCGGCAGCTCCGGCGCCTCCGCCGGCGGCGCGGACACCGTGTACGGCTCCGGATGGACCCCCGCCGCGCACCCGCTGATCATGGGTACCCCGGACACCAATGGCGACGGCATCCCCGACATCTGGACCGTGCTGTCGGACGGCTCCCTGCGCGTCTACCACGCCACCCGCACCTCGGTCGGCGACTGGACCACCGTCTTCGGCTCCGGCTGGGCGGACAAGCCGGCGATCGGCTGACCGGATCACGGCCGGTGGCGGCGGGGGAGCGGGCCCGGGCCCGCTCCCCCGCCGCCACCGGCCGCCGGTCGGGGTGGGAAGGAGGCGGTGAAGGAAGCGGGGAGGGAACGGGGGGAGCGGAGGCCCGGGGTCTCAGACGGCGGCGTAGCCGGCCAGCTCGCGGGCCGAGCGGGCCGGGGACGGCGCGCCGGCGCCGGCGGAGGCCATGCCGCCGTCCTGGGCGGCGGCACCGCGCCGGGCCACCGGCGGGTCCAGCGCCGGGTCCCCGACCAGGATCGCCTGGTGCAGCCGCCGCACCCAGGGCGCGGGCTCCACGCCCAGGGCGGAGATCAGGGTGGAGCGGAGCTGCTGGAAGGTCTCCAGCGCGCGGGCGGTGTGGCCCGAGCGGTAGAGCGCGGTCATGAGCTGCGCGCTGAGGCTCTCGTGCATCGGGTTGCGGGCCACCAGGGTCAGCAGCTCGCCGAGCAGTTCGGTGTGCCGGCCCAGCCGCAGATCGGCCTCGATGCGCCGGCCGAGCAGCCCGAGCCGGGTCTGCTCCAGGGAGTTGGCCTCCAGCTCCAGCACCCGGCCGAGCGGCAGGTCCATCAGGGCCTCGCCGTGCCAGAGTTCCAGGGCGCGGCCGAAGTAGGCGGAGGCGGCCCGGTCGTCGCCCGCGTCGAACGCGGTCCGGCCGGCCCGGGCGAGCTGCCGGAATTCATGGACGTCGACGCATTCGGGCTCGATGGCCAGCGAGTATCCGCCGTGCCGGGTGACCAGAATGTCCTTGGCGGTCCGGCCGTCCTGCTTGTCCTCCTCGGTCAGGGCCTTGGTCAGTTTGCCGCGGAGTTGCAGGATGTACGTCTGCAGCGTGGTCGGTGCGCTGCGCGGCGGATTGTCTCCCCACAACTCCTCGAACAGCCTGGCAACCGTGACCACCTGGCCGGGGGTCAGGGCCAGCAGGGCGAGAATCTGCCGCTGCTTGGCCGCGCTGGGCACGACCGACCGGTGGTTGAGGCGCGCTGACAGATGTCCCAGGAGTTTGATCTGCATGACACGTCGCTCCTTTAGCGCCGGTGATTCCCGGCCCCCCGTCCGAAAACGGGCCGGATACCGCTTGAGTCTGGAACGAAGAACGCTCCGGGCCCAGTTATGCGCTCATGAACCGGGCCGTGAATACTCCACCCACGGGGTATGAGATTTTCACTACCGGTGGGCGGGCCGGAGCCGGGATGCTGAGTGCCGTTCCCAACGCCGACCCACCCACTGGGGGAACCATGCCGATCAGCGAGCTCCTGTCCGCAGCCACCTCCGAGACCGGCACCGTCACCGCCCAGGCCGCCGCCGCACCGGCCGGCGACCTGGTCATCGAGCGGCTCGACTACACCGGGGACCTGGGCAGCGCCATCCCCTGCTTCTCCTCCGCGGACGCCTGATCCGCCGCACCCTTCGATTCCGGCGCCGCCGGACGGCTCCTGCCGTCCGGCGCGCACTGCCGTTCCGGCCCCTTCTGGAGTTCCCGTGTCAGCACCGGACCCACAGCACCCCGAGCGCCCCGGGCACGCGCTGTTTCCCGAGCACCCCGAGCACCCCGAGCACCCCGAGCACAAGGACGAGATCCATGGCGCCTCGGTGTTCCCGCTGTGGTCCCTCCGGGAGGATGTGCGGATCGAGGAGGCCCGGGGCGCGGCGAGCGAGAACCGTGAGAACGGCGACCGCGGCGACGGTGGCGGCGGTGGCGGCGGTGGCGGCCGGCTGACGCTGCACTGCCGCTGGGGCGAGACGGTCCTCGACCGGCCGGCTCCGCTGCTGCGCCAGGCGCTGCGCCGGATGGGCCTGGGCCCGATCCGGCTGGAGAACGTCGCCGCGGGCAACGGCAGCGTCCGGCCGGAGCGCGATCTGTCCGCGCTGATAGCGGCGCTGCGCCCGCTGCGCCCGCTGATCGTGCGCTCCCTGGGCATGGACGCGGGCCGGCCGCTGCTGTCCGTGGTGCCGCTCACCCCGGACGCCGGGCCCCGGCTGCGCGCCCCGCTGCCGGACCGCCCGCTGCGCGTCTCCCGGTTCGCGGTGCTGCGCGCGGACGGCGGCACCATGCGCATGGAGTCGCCGCTGTCGCTGCACCGGGTGGAGCTGACCCGGCCGGAGGCGATGGCGGTGATCGGCGCGATCGGCGCGGCCACGCCGCCGGAGGAGGTGGCCGCGGCCTCCGGGCAGGCCCCGGAGGCGGTGCACGCGGTGCTGTCCTATCTGCTGTCCGCCGGGATGCTGGTGCAGGCCGCCGCTGCCGCCCCGCCGCACCGCCACCCGTACCCGGCGCCGTACCCGGACCGGGCCGCGCTGCCCGCGGCCGGGGAGGAGGACGGCGGGCAGCCGGAGTTCGGCGAGGACCACGATCCGGCACTGGCCGCCTGGACACCACTGGAGCTGCTGTTCCACACCCGCAGCCGCCCCGGCCGGCACGACAGCGACTTCGACACCGTGGAGGAGCCGGCCGGACCGGCCGTGCCGCCCGAGCCGGTGGTCAAACCGCCCGGCGGCGAGCCCGCCGTTGTGCTGCACCGCCCCCGCTGGGAGGAGCTGATCGGTGCCGATCTCCCGCTGACCGCGGCGGTCGAGGCGCGCCGCTCCGGGCGGATCTGGCATCATGGGCAGCTCACCGCCGCCCAGCTCGGGGAACTGCTGTACCGCTCCGCCCGGGTGCGCTCGCTCACCGCGCCCGGCACCGGGCCGACCGGCACCGGCACCAGCGACCGCCCCTACCCCAGCTTCGGTTCGCTGCACGAGCTGGAGCTGTATCTGACGGTCAGCGACTGCACGGGAATCACGCCCGGCGTCTACCACTACGACCCGCTGCGCCACCGGCTGGAACCGGTGCGCACCGACACCCCCGAGGCGCTGCTGCGCTGCGCGGCGCCCGCCACCTCGGCCGCGCCGCCCACCGCCGAGGGCCCGCGCAAGCCTCCGGTGCTGATCACCATGACGGCCCGGTTCCGCCGGCTGGCCGGGGTGGCCTGGGGGCTGCGCTACGCCCTCACCCTCAAGCATGTGGGCGTGCTGATGCAGAACATCTACCTGGTGTCCGAGGCGATGGGCCTCTCGGCGTGCGCGGTGGCCAGCGGGGATGTGGACACCTCCGCCCGGGTGCTGGGCACGGACTGGCGGGCGGAGTCCAGCGTGGGCGAGATCGTGATCGGCCCCCGGCCGCCCGGCCCCGATGACGCTCCCGGTCCTGGGGACCGGGCGGAGGGCGGCGGACGGCAGGCGGCCAACGACCCCGACTGGCCGGACCGCGCCCGCGCCCTGGGCGGGCACGCCGGCGGTGGCCGGGGAGCGCCGTGACCGCAGCGAAGGCGGCGGTGTGCGATCCGGCGGATACCCTCCGATTCCGGTCACTGACCGTCAACTATGTAGGTACTTCTGGTTTTTGATGTTCGTCACACATACCATCTGACCAGTCCTTCCGCCGAGGTGCGGCGTTGGCGTGCCCACAGCGAACCGAAGGAGCAGGCATGGCCGGCGCACAGGCAAGGAGGTTGGCCCACCCCGCCGCGCTCGCCGTGTTCAGCGCCTACTACGTGGTGTCCCTGCTCAATGTGGGCTCGCTGAAGCCCGGCCCGACCTCGCTGCTCGCCTTCGCCGGCTGCGCGGCGGCGGCCTTCGCCATCCATCTGGTGCATCTGGCGGCGGCCCGCCGCTGGCCCGCCCGGCTGCGGATGCTGACCCTGCTGCTCCAGGCCGCCATCAGTTTTCTGCCGCTGCTCTGGCTGGGCCAGCCCTGGGGCAGCATGACCGCGTTTCTGGTCGGCTCGCTGCTTCTGCTGCTGCCCGGCTGGACCCGGTGGGTCTGCTTCGGCGCCACCGTGGCCGCCGTCCTGGCGCTCAGCACCGCCGCCGGCGGCGACACCCTGTGGCGGGTGTATCTGGCGCTGGCCGCGGTGAACAGCGGGCTGGCCGTCTACGGCCTGAGCCGGCTGTCCGCCTCGGTGCTGGAGGTGCGGCGCACCCGCGGCGAACTGGCCCGGCTGGCGGTGATGCGGGAACGGCTGCGGGTCGCCCGCGATCTGCACGACCTGCTCGGCTACAGCCTCTCCGCCATCACCCTCAAGTCGGAGCTGGCGCACCGGCTGCTGCCGCAGGCCCCGGAACGGGCCAGGGAGCAGGTCGGCGAGGCGCTGGCGGTCTCCCGGCAGGCGCTGGCGGATGTCCGCTCGGTGGCCAGCGGCTACCGGGAGATGTCCCTGGAGGCGGAGGCCGACTCGGCCCGCTCGGTACTGGCCGCCGCGGACATCGAGGTGGAGCTGACGGTCGCCGTCCACTGCCTGCCGGCGGAGGTGGACACCCTGCTGGCGACGGTGCTGCGGGAGGCCGTCACCAATGTGCTGCGCCACTCCCGGGCCCGCCGGGTGGAGATCCGGCTCACCGAGACCGGCGGCACCATCGGACTGACCGTGGTCAACGACGGGCCAAAGGCCCCGCCGCGGACAACCGCCGGGCCGGACGCCGGGCCGGGCGGCAGCGGCCTGCGCAATCTCACCGAGCGGGTGGAGCAGGCGGGCGGCGCGCTGAGCGCCGGACCGGACGCGGAGGGCCGCTTCCGCGTCGCGGCGACCGTCCCCCGCGGCGAAGCCGCACCGGCTCCGGCGGGCGGCGTCACCGCCGCCTCCGCCGCGGCCCCGCCCCCCGCAGCCGCCGTGACCGAGCCCGCCGTGACCCGGCCCGCCGTGCCGGACACCGGCCCGGACGATCCGGCCGGCGGCGCGGCCGGCACCGAGCTCACCGACCTCACCGCACCCCGGCTCGCACTGGTCGTCGCCCTGGTGGTGTTCAGCGGCTATGTGGTGCTGGCGGTGCTCAACGTCCTCCAGCTCTGGCCCGGCGCCGATCCGCTCGCGCTGGCGTTCTGGATCGCGGTGATCCTCGCCTGCCAGTTGGCGCACTCCCTGACCGCCCCGGCCGAACGGCTCAGCAGGCTGCGGCCGGCCACCCTGGCCGTGCAGGCCGTGGCCACCTACCTGCCGCTGGCCTGGTTCGGCTGGCCGTGGGCCGCGATCTCCGGCTTCCTGGCCGGCTCGGTGCTGCTGGTGGTGAGCCGGGGACGGTTCCGCTGGCCGCTGTTCGGCCTGGTGGTGTGCTCCATGCTGGTCATCGCCCGGGACGCGGGCATGAACTGGGTGGACGCCTCCTATGTGGCGCTGAACGCGGTGATCAGCGGCCTGACCGTGTACGGCCTGAGCCGGCTCTCCGGGACCGTGGTGGAGGTGCGGCGCAGCCGCGGCGAACTGGCCCGGCTGGCCGTCACCCGGGAACGGCTGCGGGTCGCCCGCGAACTGCACGATCTGCTGGGCTACAGCCTGTCCGAGATCACGGTGAAATCGGAGCTGGTGCACCGGCTGCTGCCGGCCGAACCGGACCGGGCGCGCGAGCAGGTCGGCCAGGCCCTGGTGGTGTCCCGCCAGGCCCTGGCCGATGTGCGGTCGGTGGCCCGCGGCTACCGCGAGATGTCCCTGGAGGCGGAGGCCGACTCGGCCCGCTCGGTGCTTGTCGCCGCCGATGTGGAGGTGGATGTGGCGGTCTCGGTGGGCATCCTGCCGGCCGAGACCGGCGGCGTGCTGGCGGCGGTGCTGCGCGAGGCGGTGACCAACATCCTGCGCCACTCCCGGGCCCGCCGGGTGGAGATCGTGGTCGTGCAGACGGACGGCCTGGTGCGGCTCTCCGTGGTCAACGACGGAGCGCTGCCGGCCGAGGCCGAGGCCGTCCGGGAGGACGACGGCGGACTTGCGGACCTGGCGGTCCGCGTCGTGCAGGCCGGCGGCACCCTGCACGCCGGCCTGGAAGCACCGGGCCGCTTCCGCCTCACCGCCGAGGCCCCCCTCACCGCCCCCCACGGCGACGGCACCCCCCACCCCGCCCCCACCTCCGAATGGATCACCCTCCCCAGCCACTGAAAGCCACGCCCCTCCCACCGGATCCGCTTCGACGAGAGCACCGGGCAGCTACTGGCACACCTACGCCTACGATGCCCTGGGCAACCGCACCCGGCTCACCCGCCACGACCCCGGCTGTCACCCTCAGCGGCGGCCAGGTCGACACCAGTGGCGACAGCCTCACCACCTACACCTACGGCGACGCCACCGGAGACCAGCCCCACACCGCCACCGGCCTGTGCCTGACCGCCACCGACAGCTCCGACGGCACCGGCCTCACCCTCGCCACCTGCACCGGCACCAGCCCCGGCCGGCAGAGGGCCTTCGCCGACACCACCACCTACCTCTACGACGCCGCCGGCCCTGGTCCCGCCGGGACCGGGTACCTGCGTCGGGCAGGTCAGCAGGCTGGGAAGGTCCTCGGGGCTGGACGCCGCTTGAGTAACCGTCGGCGTCGTGTGAGGGTCTGGTGCCGTGGAAGCGATCTGGACAAGTGTGGTAGCGGTGCTGGGAACGCTGCTGGGTTCCGTGGTGACGCACAGCTTTCAGCGTCTGGCGTCCAGACGGAGCGAGCGGTTCGCGCGTGCCGAGGCGCTCCGGCAGGAACGCATAGCCACCTACAGCGCCTTCGCCGCGGCAGTGGAGGACTACCGCCGGGGCCAGGCCGACCGCTGGTACCGCAGGAAGGAGGACCCGGCGGGAGAGGCGTTCCGCACGGCGCGGGATCAAGCGCATCACCTCCGTACCGCGGCCCGGCAGACGCTGTACCGCGTCAAGCTGCTCACCGAGGACCGCGCGGTCGTCCAGGCGGCGGAGCAGGCCTATGTGGCCACCCGGGAGGTGTCGACCGCGACGGAACAGCCGGACTGGCACACCCACGACGCCCGTTCCCGGGTCGCCATCGAGGAATTCGTCACCCGGGCCTCACTGCTTGTCAGGTGACATCGCGCCGTGGGCGCGGACCTTGGTGGGGCACAGCCATCGGTGCTGTATGCCCCTGGGGAGAGGGTGCCCTGATGATCCGGCGGCCGGGTGACCGCGTGGTCAAACCGCTCCGAAACCGTGCCCGGGTCGCGCGCGTCGACCGCCTTTTCCGGGTCGGTCTGCTCGTTCTCGCTGCCGCAGCGGACTGGAGCCCAGGAATCGCCGAGAGGGTGCGATTGCTGCTTCGGTGAACGTGGTCTGATGCGAATCCCCCCGCCCGGGGGCCTGTTGGCTCCGGGTGGGGGGATTGCGTCCGGGGTGCGGGGGTCGGGGGGCGGGGGCAGGGGTCAGTGGCTTACCAGGTGGTGGTCCTGGGCGGTGGTGCCGGCCGGGGGCGGGGCGGTGGTGGTGCCGGCGCCGGGGGCGGGGCGGTTGTCGGGGGTGTCGGGTTCGCGCTCGGAGAGGTCCGGCAGCCAGCGCAGCCAGCTCGGCAGGTACCAGTTGGCCTCTCCGAGCAGCGCCATCACCGAGGGCAGCAGCACCGCCCGGATGATGGTGGCGTCCAGCAGCACGGCGACCGCCAGGCCGACGCCCATCTGCTTGACCGAGGTGGCCGAGACCGTGGCGAAGACCAGGAAGACCGCCACCATGATCAGCGCCGCGGCGGTGATCACGGATGCCGTGGAGCGCAGGCCGTGCACGATCGCGCCGCGGGTGTCCGCGCCGCGCAGCCGGGCCTCGCGGATCCGGGACACCACGAACACGTGGTAGTCCATGGAGAGTCCGAAGAGGATCACGAACAGGAACAGCGGCAGCCAGGAGGCGATCGGCCCGGCCGTGTGCGCGCCCGTCAGGCCGATGCCCACGCCCTCCTGGAAGACCAGGGTGAGCACCCCGTAGGCGGCGCCCGCGGAGAGCAGGTTGAGCACGATCGCGGTGAGTGCGATGGTCAGCGAGCGGAACGAGGCCAGCATCAGCACCAGGGTGAGCACCAGCACGAAGGACAGTACCGGCACCACCGCGTCGCCGAGCCGGTCGTTGAAGTCGACGGACCCGGCGGTGACGCCGCTGACCGCGGTGTCCACGCCGTCCACCGCGCCCAGGGTGGCGGGCAGCACCTCGCCGCGCAGCGTTTCCAGGGCCTCGACGCTGGTGTCGTCGGTGCCCTCGCCCGCCATCGGCACCTCGATGGCGAGCACCGAGCCGCCGTCGTGCTCGGTCACCTCGATCGGTTCGAACAACTGCCCGGTGGCGACGGCCTCGGTGCGGAAGTCCTCGACCGCCGCGGCCACCGCGCCGCGGTCGGCGTCACCCGCGTCCACCACCACGGTGGCCAGCGTGGCACTGCCGGGGAAGGACTCGTCGATCGCCTGCATGGCCTGGACAATGGGGGTGTCCGGGTCCATGTCGTCGGCGGCGCTGGGCATGGCGGTCTGCATGCCGAGCACCGGCAGGGCGAGTGCCAGCAGCGCGCCGACCGCCACCGCGGCGGACAGCGCGGGCCGGCGCAGCACCCCGTCGATCAGCACCCGCCAGAAGCGGGAGTCGCCGCCCTTGCGCTCGCGGCGCAGGAACGGCAGCCGGCCCTTCTCCACCTTGTCGCCGAGCATGGCGAGCATGGCGGGCAGCACGGTCACCGAGCCGAGCACGGCGACGGCGACAGCGGCGATGGCGGCCACGCCCATGGCGGCGAAGGTGGCGATGCCGGTGAGGAACATGCCGGCCATGGCCACGATGACGGTCAGTCCGGAGACCACGACCGCCCGGCCGGAGGTGGCCGCGGCGATCCTCAGGGCGGTGGCGTTGTCATGGCCGGCCGCCCGCTCCTCGCGCGCGCGGCGCAGGTAGAACAGGCTGTAGTCGACGCCCACGGCCAGCCCGACCAGCATCAGCACCACATTGGCGTTGAGATCGGTGGGCACCGCGTGGCTGCTGACGGCGAGCAGGCCGTAGGCGGCGGCGGTGGCGGTGAGCGCCAGCACCACCGGCAGCACGCTGGCCACCAGCGCGCCGAAGGCCACCAGCAGGATGCCGATGGCGAGCGGCACAACGGCGTACTCGGCGAAGACCAGGTCCTCGGCGAAGGTGTCGTCCAGCGCCTTCTGGGCGGTGGCCTCGCCGAAGAGTTCGGCGGAGACCTCCGGGTGGGCGGCCACGGCCTCCTCGACGGCGTCGAGAACGGGGCCGATGTCCTTGGAGGCGTCGATGCGGCCCTCGGTCATGGTGTAGCCGACCAGTGCGGCCGTGCGGTCCTCGGAGATGGTGCCGGTGTCGTAGGGGGAGTCGACCGCGGAGACGTGCTCGGAGCCGTCCACCGCGGAGACCACGTCGTCGACGGCCGCCCGGAACGCGGCGTCGTCGGCGGTCACATCCGTGCCGGTGAGGAGCACGAGCTCCTGCGCGGGCGATTCGACGCCCGCGTCGGCCAGGATCTGCGCCGCCCGGCCGGACTCGCCGACACCGTTGTCCACGTCGTCGGACAGCACCGTGCCCAACGAGCCGCCCATCGAGGCGAGCACAACGAACAGCAGCCAGCCGAACACGGCTGTCTTCCGGTGCTGCGCGCTCCACCCACCGATTGCAGCGGCAATGCCCTTCTTGGCTGCCACGTCGGTCCTCCTCTAGTAGGTCGCCTCATCGGCTTGGCCTCAGCGTGTGTCATCGCGGTGGAGCCGCCCTTGAGCGCATCCGTGACGGATTCCTATACGCTGAGTAACTTTGACGCTGCGTCAGCATGTGCGGGAGCAACCGTCACGGCCGGTGAACGCGGGAAGCGGAAGCGGGGAGCGGGAAGCGGGCGGCGGCGGATATCCCTTGGTGCCCGACCGTGCTCGGACCGTGCTCGGACCCCGCTCGGGCGCGGCTCGGGCCGGCGGGGCAGCAGCGGCCGGACGGCCGGGCCGCCGGGCCGCCGGGTCAGCCCGCGCGGGTGCCCCAGATGGCGCGGGCGGTGGCGCGGTTGACGACGGTGCCGCCGCGGATGTCCTCGGAGGAGCCGGTCGGCAGATACTGCAGCGCCACCGCCGCCAGCATCCCGCCCTCCAGGTCCAGGCTGTGGAACCGCCAGGCCGAGGCGTCCACCGGGGCGCCGTCCCGGCCGCACAGCACGGCCGCGCCCGGCCCGGCCGCCACCGTGTCGCCGCGGACCGCGCCGCGGCTGCCGCGCGGCGGCGCCGGGGCGAAGCCGAATTCGGTGAAGGAGAACCGCAGCCCCTGGCCCAGCGCCTTGCTGTACGCCTCCTTCAGCATCCAGATGCGCAGCAGCCGGGCCGGCCGCTCCTCCGCCGGGCCCTCGTTGACCGCCGCCAGCTCGGGCGGGGTGCAGATGTGCCGGTCCAGTTCGGCCACTTCGGCGGCCCGGCCGGCCGGCTCCACATCCACCCCTATCCGGCCCCGGGAGGTGACCCCTACCAGGATGATGTCGCCGGTGTGGCTGAGCGAGATGTCCACCTGGTCGTAGCCGCGGGCATAGGGCCGGCCGCTGAGGTGGTAGCCGATGTCCACGCCGCCCGGCGGTACGCCGATGGCCGCGGCCACCACGCAGCGCAGCAGCACCCGGGAGGCGGCGAACCGCTCCCGGACGACGCCGTCCTCCATCGCCGTGTACCGGGGCAGGTCCCGGCCGAGCAGGGTGCGCACCCGCGGCTCGACCGGGCGGTCCTCCGCCCAGCGGCCCAGGGTGGTGGCGGCCAGCGCCACCCCCGTGGTGCGGATGTCCTTGGACACCACGTCCCACACCCCCCAGGGCGCGCCCACCATGCGCACCGGGGGGAGTCCGCGTTTCCGCTCCGCGCGTTCCGTACCGCTCATCCCGTCAGCTCCGCGGCGTAGAGGTCGAAGGCGCGGGCGCCGTCGGCCCGCCGCCGCAGTTCGTCGTGGACCCGGTCCACCGCCGCGGCCGGCACCGGCGGCACCGGGCGGCCCAGGCGGCGCAGCAGCCGGTCCAGGGCCAGCAGCAGCCAGGCCGGGTCGGCCAGGAAGCCCGCGCCGGGGTCGTCGGCGGGCGCCGCCGCGGCCTCCCGCCACACACCCAGGCAGGAGGCGGCGGCCAGCAGCAGGGCGTAGCGCTCGCTGAGCGGGATGGCGCGCGGGTCGTCCACCGGGTCGCCGGTGTCGAAGCCCAGGTCGGTGGCGGTCTCCAGGACATCGGCCAGTTCGGCGGCGAAGGCGGTGGCGCGCACCGCGAACTCGTCGGCCAGGTCGTCGGAGGTGCCGGCCGGGCCGAGTTCCCCGCTGTCCACGGCGCGGGACAGATAGCCCCACAGCCGGTCGCCGCCGCCGAACTGCGCCAGCCGGTCCGGGTCCAGGGCGGGCACGGCGGTGCCCGGCCGGAACAGTGCGGGGTCGGGCTGGGCCGTGCGGTTGTCCCGGTCCCGGGCCAGCATCGGCAGGAACGGCACGATCGCGGTCTGGCACACCGCGCTGCCGACGTGGCCGAAGCTGACCGTGTCCACGTCCCGCAGATGCTTGCGGACCAGCGCGGCCGGGCCGGCGGTGGTGTGGAAGCCGTCGCCCAGGATGGTGGACAGGTGGTGCATGGACTCGCTCAGCACCTTCGGCACCAGATACTTGGCGGCAGCAGTCAATACGTCACACTGCTCCGGCACGAGGTGGAGGGAGCGGGTGGCGGTCAGCGTCAGGCAGTCCGCGATCAGCAGGTCGGTGAAGGCACCGTTGACGGCGGTGCGCACCTGGGCGGGGGTGGAGCGGCCGGGCCGGGCACGCCCGGCGGCGAAGCGCAGCGTGGCGCGCAGCGCGGTGTCGCCCAGGCCGATCAGCATGGCGGCGATGGTGGCGTTCATCAGCGGATAGGCGGAGGCGCCCGCCGCCACGCCCTGGCCCCAGCCGCCGACCAGGGAGGAGGCCGGGACCGGGCACTCCAGCAGTTCCAGTCCGCCCAGGCCCATGCCGCCCCAGCCGGCCGGCGCGCCGCCGAGCCGCTTCATCCAGGGGCCGGGCAGGCGGTCCCGGTCCAGCAGGAAGAGGGAGTGGCCGTCCGGGCCGGAGGCGTAGGCCAGGATCAGTTCGGCCCGGTCGAGGTTGTTGATGGCCGGCTTGCGGCCGGAGAGGACGTAGCCGCCGCCGGCCGGCTTGGCGCGGAACTCCTCCTGGAAAAAGATGTTGGCGTGTTCGAGCTGGTGGCAGGCGATGGCGAGCCGGCCGCCGCCGAGCAGCGCGTCGGCGGTGCGGCGGCGCTGCGCCTCGCTGCCGGCCGCCCAGACCACGGAGGCGACCAGCAGGGAGGAGATGCCGCCGATGGCGCCCAGCCGGGCGTCCCGGCGGAAGACCGGGCGCAGCACGGCGCCGGCGGTGTCCATGCCCACCAGCCGGCCGCCCAGGGCGGCGGGCACGAACTCGGCGTTCAGCAGGTGCTCGTCGTACTTCTCCAGGGCCGCCGCCAGACAGCTCTCCCGCTCGTCGGCGGCCAGGATTTCGGTGAAGCCCAGGGGGTTGTCCTCGTCCCACGGATCGCCGAACGCCTGGTCCACCGCGGTGATCCGGCGCCGGACCGCGACCCACTGGTCCACCGCCGGCTGTCGCGGGCGCACCTCGCTCAGCAGCATGTCCGTCTCCTCTCGCGCGACACCGGGAACCCCACGGTGCGCCCCCGCGCTAGAGGCTTTCTTGGCCCGCGCCGGACGCCGACTCGTCTCCGGGCGGGTTTTCGCGCATTCCGCTTGTGGGGAAGGTGTCGGGGTTCCGGGCGGACTCGGTGCGCCACTCTTGCGCCACCCGCCTGCGGCCTGCCGCACGCCGGGCAGGGCCTCGGTCGGCCGGTCGAGGGCAGTACCTCGTACTCCTTCCGCCGGCCCCGGGCGGGCTGCCCGGACGGCAGGGCACGCACCAGCCCCTGCTCCGGTAGCCCTCGGAGCCCATGATCTCCACGCCGTCGTACCCGCCGGGGCGGGCCGGTTCCGCCGCCCGTACGAAGTCCTCGATCGTCGCCTCGACCGCCTCCTCGGGCAGGGCCCGCGGGGTGAACGGGCTGATCGGTGCCTTCAGCGCGCTCGGCGCGACCGGGTCCCGGTGGTAGGCGTACCGCCCGAAGTGCAGCAGCGGCACAATGACCGGCGTCTCATCCCGCGCCACGCCCGGGGATGTGCGGGGCGTTACATGACGCGCCCTTTACCGTTTCTTGGTTGGTGCCGTAGGCTCCTCGGCAGTGGAGGGGAGTACTCCCCCGCGGCGTCTTCGTCAATACGGACCGGACCTGACCCGGTCCCGGAGCGCCGGCCCGGCCCCCCGGGTGGAAGAGACCTCCGGCATTCGCATCATGTCGTGCCCTGTCCAGGCATGTGCCGTTCCGGCCGGAGGATTCTCTGTGGATATCTCGCTGACCGCTTGGGTGCTGACCGTTGTCGGCCTGAGCGCCCTGATCGCCGTCGATTTCTTCTTCGGCCGCAAGCCGCACGAAGTGTCGCTGCGCGAAGCCGGGACCTGGACGATCATCTGGGTGGTGCTGGCCATCCTCTTCGGCATCGGGCTGTGGCTGTTCGGCGGCGGCCAGCCGGCCGGCGAGTTCTTCGCCGGGTACGTCACCGAGAAGTCCCTCAGCGTCGACAACCTCTTCGTCTTCGTGCTGATCATGGCGAAGTTCGCCGTCCCGCCCGCCTACCAGGCCCGGGTGCTGATGATCGGCGTCCTCATCGCCCTCGTCCTGCGGGGCATCTTCATCGCCGCCGGGGCCACGCTGATCGCGCACTTCTCCTGGGTCTTCTTCATCTTCGGCGCGTTCCTGATCTGGACCGCCTGGAAGCTGATCCGCGAGGCCCACGCCGAGGCGCAGGGCAAGGAGGAGGAGGCCTACGAGGAGAACCGCCTGCTCAAGCTCATCGAGCGCCGCGTGCCCTCCACCCCGGAGTACCACGGCACCAAGCTCACCATCATGGAGAACGGCAAGCGGCTGATCACCCCGATGCTGCTGGTGATGCTGGCCATCGGCTCCACCGACCTGCTGTTCGCGCTGGACTCCATCCCCGCGATCTTCGGCCTGACCCAGGACCCGTACATCGTCTTCACCGCCAACGCCTTCGCCCTGATGGGCCTGCGGCAGCTCTACTTCCTGATCGGCGGCCTGCTCCAGCGGCTGGTGCACCTCTCCTACGGCCTGTCCGTCATCCTCGGCTTCATCGGCGTCAAGCTGCTGCTGCACGCCCTGCACGAGTACGGCGTCCACGTCCCGGAGATCTCCATCCCCGTCTCCCTCGGCGTGATCTGCGCCGTCCTGGCCGTCACCACCGTCACCAGCCTCCGCGCCTCCCGCAAGCAGCGTGAGCAGGAGCGGGCCGGTGCCGGTGCCGCCGCCTCCGGCGGCGACAGCGGCGACGCGCAGAAGTGAGCCCGGGCCGGGGCCCCGGCCCCGGCCCGCACCCCGGCCCGCTCAGCATCCCGGACCCGGCCCCGGCCGGGCCGGGACGAGCTGTTCCGGAACCTCGAAACCGAGCCCGGTGAGCCGGCCCCGCAGCGCGGAGACCGGCTCGCCGAAGAACACGGCCGCCCGCAGCACATGCACCGCCGGGACCGGCCGGTCCTCGGCCAGCCAGGGACCGCGTCCGTCCAGATCGGCGCTGACCATTCTCAGGTCCTCGGGCCGGAGCTGGTCCGGAAGCCGGTCCGTCCGCGGCACGGCGAAGCCGAGTTCGGCCAGCCGCCGGGCGGCTTCGAGGGGCGACATATAGGTCCGGCGCGCCGCCCGTAGCAGCGCCACCGGCCCCGCCGAGGAACCCCGCAGCCAGTCGCCGTCCACGCTGTTCCAGTCCCCGATCAGGGCACGGTCCGCCGCCGGGTCGAAGGGCAGCCCTTCGGTGTCCGCGGTCCGCAGCCCCAGGGCCCGCAGCCGTCCGGTCACCTCGTCCAGCGGCATGCGAAGCCGGGCGGCGAGGGCCATCAGCGGGCCGAGGCCGAGCGTGGTGCCGGGCAGCCGGGGACCGGTGCCGAGCGTGTCCAGCAGCAGCAGGTCCTTGTGCTCCTCGCCGGCCTCCGGGGCCTCCGGGGCTTCCGGCGCCTTGGGGACCGCAACGCCTCGCGCGGCGAGGTGCCGCGCCATCTCCCAGGGGGTCCGGTTGGCGAGCTGGGCGAGCAGCAGAAGCTGCGGCCGGGTCACCGCCCGCGGGACGGCCTCGCCGGAGGCGGCGGCGCCGTCCCCCTGCGCGCGGCCGGGCAGCAGCGACAGGTCGGGCAGCCGGAAGCCCAGGGCCTGCACGCGGGTGGTCAGGGGTTCGTTCCCGGAGCCGGTGACGTCCTGGTAGACGTAGGGGTCCGCGCGCGGTGCGGCGGGGCGGGGCGGGCTGCCGCGGAGCACCGGCCCGGCGGGCGGGGCGGGCACCGCCGTGCCCTTGCGCGAGAACAGCCGGGCCTTCTTGCGCCCGGGGCGCCGGCCGGATTCGGCCGGCGCCGCGCCGCCGTCCGGGGGGTCCGCGCCGGGCACCTGGTAACCGAGGGCTGCCAGCCGGCCGGCCACCTCCGCCACCGGCCGGCGCAGCCGTGCCGCCACCGTGGTCAGATGCCGCTGCGGCACCGGGCGGTCGTCCGGCAGCCAGGGAGCGCTTTCGTCCGCCATCAGTCTCACGCTGATCAGGTCGTTCTCCGTCAGGTCCGCGGGGAGTGCGGAGTCGTCGGCGGTCTCATAACCCAGTTCCCGGAAGCGGCGGGCCAGGGCCGCGGGGTCCCGGCCGGTGCGGACCGCCAGAGCGATGAGCGCTCCCCGGCTGACCGGCGACGGCGGGTCCTCGACGAGCTCCAGCAGCGCGGCGTCGCCGGGCAGCGCGGTCACCTGGTCCGCCGGCACCTCCGCCGCGTCCGCGCCGGTGTCGTCGGGCGCGGCGGCGAGGTAGGCGCCGAGCCGCCACTCCCAGACCCCCGCCGGTCTGCCGTACCGGCCCCCACCGGCGAGATACCGGACCGCGGCGGGGAGAGAGAAGAAGGAGTAGTGATCCCTCCAGTCGGCCGGAGGGTTCTCGAAGTCCTCGCCGAAGTGGCCGAAGACGGCGATCCGCCGCCGGTTGTCCGGGCCCAGGTCCCAGCAGCGGGCGGGGTCGGCGGCGAGGCTCCGCAGGATCTCGTCCGCCAGCGCCGGGGCTTCCGCGGCCACCCGGCGCAGCCAGTCGTAGCCGGGCGGGCCGTCCGGGGCGGCGCACAGGGCGCCGACCGCGTCGCGCAGCGCCGCCTCGGTGCGGGCCCGGTCGTGGCGGACCACGGAGCGCCGGTCGACCGACAGCGCGGGGGCCTCGGGACCGGTGAGGTTGACGACCGTGCCGAAGCGGGGAGTCCCGGCCCACAGGCCGTCGGCCAGCAGTCCCCCGGGCCCGTCGCACCACCAGACGCCGATCGGTTCCCGCCCGGTGCCCACCGCCACCAGCCAGTTTCCGGAGCGCCGGGCGTCCGGCGCCATGGGGTCCTCGGAGCCGACCGGTGCCGCCTCGCTCAGCCTGCCCGGTTCCCACGTCACGCTGTCGTCGCCGTGCTGGGCGGTGGTCGGGAACTCCGCCACCCACAGCAGCCGGCGCAGCACATCGGTGCAGGAGAGGGCCGCCACCAGGGGCGAGAGGTAGAGGCGGACGGTGGTGCCGGCGTCCGGGCCGGTGCCCAGCGGGGTGATGCGGAACAGCGCGCCCGGCCCGGCGATGCTGACCCGCAGCAGGTCGCCGGGCGTGCCGTCCCGGCCCAGCCGGCAGGTGGTGACCTCGATCTCGTCGGCCAGCATGAAGTAGCTGAGCACGCCGATTCCGAACTGGCTGTTGGGGTGCAGCACCACGGGCGGGTCCAGGGCGGCCCAGCCGGCCTGTTCCTCCAGGAACTCCGGGAAGTCCGCGAACCGGCTGCCGGCCCGGGCGAACAGGTCGCGGATCTCCCGCACCCCCATCCCGATGCCGTTGTCCGCGCACTCGATATAGGCCCGGCCGCGCTCGTCCACGCCCTGCCGGAACGCGATCCGGCCCTCCCAGCGCGGCTCCGCCCCGGGCTCCGTTCCGGGCGGCGCGCCGCCCGTGCGGCGCAGGTACTCGGTGCGGGCGCGGCGGTAGCGGCAGGCGTCCAGTGCGTTCTGGTACAGCTCGCGCAGGGCGAGCGCCCGGTCGCCGTAGAGCTGTTCGCCCATGAGGAGTTCCTGCACGCGGTCGTCGGCCAGCCGGAAGTGGACGCCGGTGGCGCCGTAGATGCGCCGGCTCTCGGCGTCCGACATCTCCACCCCGTCGGCGGCGGCCCGGCTGGGCAGACCGGCCAGCGGGGCGAGCGCCGGTTCCTGGGCGACGGCCTCCTGTACCGCGCCGAGCAGGGCGCCGACCCGGTCCGCCTGCTCCTGGAGCGCCAGGTAGACGGCCGGATGGCCGCAGGCCGCGTGGAGCACCCGGGACGTGGTGCCGCGCGGGGACCAGGCGGCAGCCGCCAGGGTGCGGTGCAGCCCCGGTATGTCCACGCTGTCCGCGATGCCCAGGTGGTCCACCACCACATCGCCGAGCCGGGCCGGGTCGATCGCCAGCAGCGAGGAGAGCGACAGCAGGACCGCCAGCAGCTTCTCCCGCACCTCCTGCTCGTCCCGGGTGCCGGGGGCGACGGTGGCCCGGGCGGCCAGGCCGTCCCCGGTGAGGAAGCGGGTCCCCTCCCGGGTGGCGCGCAGCAGCCGGGCGATCCGGCCCGGGTCGAGCGTCTGGCGCAGCAGCGCGGAGCCGGCGTGCTCGGCCGCGTCGGACACCTCGTGCAGCAGTTTCCCGGCCTCGTCGCCGAGCACCGCGGAGAGCGTGCGGTCGGCCCAGTGGGCGCAGGCCCACCAGCCGATCGCCGCCGCGCCCTCGATGTCGCCGCCGGTCCGGGCCCAGACGGCACGGCGGGTGAGCCGCGGATTGCCGCGCACATACCGCCGGAACCCGGGGGTCAGCGGGTCCTCCCCGGCTTGGACGCCGCCGCGGGCGCTGCCGGGCGGCGACAGCCAGTCGGCGGCCGGGCCGGGGGGCAGCTCCGCGGCCAGCCGGCGCAGCCCGAGGAGATGATCCAGGAACGGGGACAGCACCAGCAGGGACGCCTCGGCCGGGGAGAGCTCGATCCCCGGCCCTCCGGGGTCCGGGGCCACGTCGGAGAGCCGGGGGGTGAGGAGGAACTGGAGGCGGTCGGCAGTGCGTTCGGCGAGGGCGCCGTCGTACCAGGGGTTGCCGGCGGTGGCCGCGGCCGGTCCGTCGCGCAGTTCGGCGAGGCGGCCGACCATCCGCACGGTGGCGTCGCGGGTCACCTCCAGGCCGCGGCGGCCGGCAGCCAGGGCCCATGCCTGGTGCTCGCGCGCCACACGCACCCAGGGGTGGGCCGGCGCGCCGTGGGCGTCCCGGGCGGCGGTGGTTCCGCCGGGCAGCATCAGAAACTCCCGGTCGTCGTGCTCGCCCAGCAGCACGACCTTCTGCGGTGGCGTCCGGTGCAGCCGCCGCAGCCGGTTCATGCGGTCCTGGAGGGCGGTGCGGGCGTCGGCCAGGCTGGCGGGGGCGGCGGGATCGCGGACCAGCTCGCACAGGGCGCGGGTGAACACGCTGAACGGCTCGTTCCCCTCGCCGCCCCGGACGTAGTAGGCGAGCTGGCCGGGTGAGCAGGCGAAGAGGTAGGCGACCTGGCGGCGCTCGGCCAGCGCCCGCTGGTTCCTGGTCCAGCCGGAGTACCAGCTCGTGTTGAGGGCGTTGAGGTGGACGCCCTCGCGGCAGGCGTCCACCGCCACCAGCACGCCGGCGGCCTCGCACTGGTCGAGTTCGCGCCGCCAGCCGATCTCCACCAGCGAATCGGTGAGCGGGTGCAGACCGGTGTCGGCGTCCGCCGGGACCAGATAGTCGGAGCCGTCGATATGCAGGCCGTGGCCGCTGAGATAGAGAAACAGGCGGTCACCGGTCCGGGCGGTGGTCAGGAACTCCTGGATCTGCACCTTCACCCGGGTGCGGCCGGGCCGCACATCCGGCACGGCCGGGTTCTCGACCTCGTAGCCCCGGCCCTTCAGGGCATCGGCCAGCGCGGCGAGTTCGTCCTGGACAAAGGGCAGCGGGTCGAACGCCTTGTCCTGGTATTCGCCGACGCCGAGCAGCAGCGCACGGTAGCGGGTAGCGGTCACATCACCGAGCATCACCGGAAAACCGCCCGGGCTCCGCCGGGTTGCGCCCCCGATTACCCAACTGTGACCTCCCCTGCCACACCGCCGTCCCGCCCGCCGCCGGTCCCGGCCGCCGCGCCGTGTTCGACGATGGCGAGGGCCATGGGCACGGCTTCGTCGGGGCCGCAGTGGTGGCCGTCGCCGCCCTGCCAGGTGCCGTCCGGTGCGGGCTCGACCGTGCGCACACGGCAGTGCGGCCCGTGCGGCCCGTGCGGACCGTGCAGCTCCACGCTGATCACGGTGCAGCCCTCGTTCGCCATCACGCGGGCCGCGTGCTCGTACATGGTCAGGCTCACGTCCAGCCGGGTGCCGAGGGCGGCGGTGAAGTGCCGCCAGGCGGCGTTGACCAGGTCTGTTTCGCCGGTCAGCAGGATGACGGCGTCACGCGGGAACACCGGGCACCTCCGGCGTGTGCTGCTCGGTCCGGGAGGTCGTGCCGCCGGACTGCCGGGCGGCCCGCACGGCGTGGGCCGGGTAGATCAGGGCCCGGCATTCCGCGCAGATTTTGTTGCCCTCCTGGTCGGTGCTCAGTTCGCCGCCGTGCGTGCAGGGCGCGGCGTGGCCGGGCGGTGCCGGGTGATCGTCTCCGTGGTCATTCATACGAGGGAGTACCTCTTGCTGATCGGGGTGGCGAGCGGGTACATCTCAACTATCGATCCACCCGGGGTTTTTGATACGGCATAGCCGGTCGCAGAGGGCGGAAAACGACCGAACGAAAGTGCGGACAGGGTGAACAAGAGGCAGGCGCAGGCGGCGCAGGGCGCGGGCAGGAGACCGGACGAGATCACCGGCCGGGAGCTGATCAGACGGCAGCTCAAACGGCTGCGCGAATCATCCGGGCTGTCCATGCAGCAATTGGCGGACGAGTTCCACTACTCAAAGGGCCGGTACGCCGATATGGAGAGCGGCCGTACCCTGCCCACCAAGGAATTCGCGGCAGTCCTCGACCAGCGTTTCAAGCCGCTGCTCAAGTTCACCGAACTCCTGAGCAATGTGCGCGATGCGCTGATCGCGGAGCATATGAAGGAAATGCTCCCCAAGGAGCAGGCAGCGGTGCGCATCCAGACCTTCAGCTCCAGTGTGATGCCGGGGCTGCTCCAGACCGAGGAGTATGCGCGGGCACTGACCCGCGCCAGCATTCCCGGCGCACCGGACGACCAGATCGCCGCGCGGGTCTCGCTCCGCATGGAACGGCAGCTTCTCTTCTTCCGGGAGGACCCGCCGTTCTACTGGGCGATCCTGGACGAGGCGGTGCTGGCCCGGACGGTGGGGACGGACGAGGTGATGGCGGAGCAGCTTCGCCACCTGGAAGAAATCATCCTGAACCCCCGTAACAAGGTGCAGATTCTGCCCTTTGCCGCCCGAGAGCACGGAATGATGGGCGGTAGCCTGAACTTGTGGACCCTCAGGGACGGACGTACGGTCGCCCTGGCCGAGTCCTTCGGTCCGGGAGAGCCCATCGAGAGCCCGACCAGGGTCAGCTTCTACAGCGAGATGTTCGACGAGGTCAAAATCAACGCGCTTTCCCCGGAAGGCTCGCTTCGCCTCATCCGCCGATACCTCAAGGACTACCACCATGAAGCCGACGACGGACAGCCCGTGGCGCAAGAGCAGCTACAGCGGGGCGGACAACGGGCAGTGTCTTGAAGTCCGGGACGATGTTCCCGGAGCCATACCCGTACGCGACAGCAAGCGACCGCACCATGCCCCGCTGACCATCCCCCACCCAGCCTGGCAGACGTTCCTCACCCTCGTCCGCTGACCCGGCACACCGGCGGCGGCACACCGGGCCACGGCCGGCCGGGGGCAGGTGCCCCCGGCCGGCCGTGCCGCCTCGGGATACAGCGGCCAAGGCGGTGGAGCCGGCCCCGGACGGCCACCCCTCCACCACCTGGGGCCGGCTCTCCGCCGCAGGGATACAGCGAGGCCGGCCCCGCCCGGCCAACGACATGTGGATCGCTGCCTGTGCCCTCACCTACGACCTTCCGCCGGCCACCCTCAACCTCAAGGACTACGAAGACTTCAGGACGCATCACGGCCTGCGCATCCTGGGTGCCGGGTAGGGCGGAGGCGTCTGTCCGGCGGGTGACCGGGGGCACGTGACGTCGGTGAGGGGCCGGGCTGCGGGCCCGGCCCCCGTCGCGCGGAGCGGGTCAGTAGGTGGCGGGGGCCTGGGCGGGGAAGCGGTGCCAGACGCGGTGGTGGCGGAGGTGGCCGACGATGCCGTCGAAGACGGCGGCCGGGTTGTCCGAGGTGACGACGCCCGGGGCGTCGGGGGCGATGTTGAGGACCTCCCAGATGCGCCGCACATCGCCCCAGCCGCCGAGCGGCTTGGCGTGGCGGTAGGTCTCGTCGATGAGCAGCATGACGCGCGGGTCGGTGACGGGGCCGGCCTCGGCGCCGTCGCCGGCCTTGGCGTCGCGGGCGCCGAGGGCGTCCGCGCCCGGGGCCGGGGTGCCGGCCAGCACCAGGGCGTCGAACTCCACCGAGCGGGCGTTGGCGAAGGTGCGCTGGGCGGTCACGCCGCCGTCGCCGTCGCCGCCGTCGCCGAGGGCGGGGGCGATGACCAGGGGGACCATGTCCGCGTCCAGGGCGGCCCGGCGGACGGCGGCGACGGTGTCCGCGGCGGTGCCGCCGTCGGTGACGATGCCCAGGATGCGGCCGGTGACCGGCCATTCCTTGCCGACCTGGGAGAGCGCCGGGCTGGGCCGCACCTCGGCCAGTGCCTCCGAGGGCGCCGGGGCGGGCAGGCCGAGGCCCGCCGCGACCTGTTCGCACAGATACGGGTCGATGTTGGCCAGGACCCGGAGCTGGCGTTCCTGGATGGCGCGCTCCCAGCACTTGGAGAGCTCGAAGGTGTAGGCGTTGATGATGTGTTCCTTCTCCACGGGCGACATGGAGAGCCAGAAGCGGCGCGGGTGACTGAAGTGGTCGTCGAAGGTGGCGGGCGCCTCGCGGACCTTGGTGGCGGCGGCCAGCGGCACCGGCACCTCCACATAGCCGCCCTCGGCCGCCCCGGCGGCGAACGGGCAGCCGCCGTCCAGGGAGTTGGGCCGGTAGGGGGCGACGCCGCGGTGCACGGCGGTCTGGTGGAAGGAGTCCCGCTGCATGTCGTTGACGGGCGCGTGCGGCCGGTTGACGGGGATCTGCGGGAAGTTGGGCCCGCCGAGCCGGGTGATCTGGGTGTCCAGATAGGAGAACAGCCGCCCGGCCAGCAGCGGGTCGTCCGTGATGTCGATGCCGGGGACGAGGTGCCCGGGGTGGAAGGCGATCTGCTCGGTCTCGGCGAAGAAGTTGGCCGGGTTGGCGTTCAGGGTGAGCAGCCCGATCGGCTGCACCGGGGCGATCTCCTCCGGGACGATCTTGGTGGGGTCGAGAAGATCGATCCCTTCGAACATCTGCTCGGGAGTGTCCGGGAAGGTCTGGATGCCCAGCTCCCACTCCGGGTACGCCCCGGCCTCGATGGCGTCGGCCAGGTCCCGGCGGTGGAAGTCCGGGTCCATCCCGGCGGTGATCTGCGCCTCCTCCCACACCATGGAGTGCACGCCCTGTTTGGGCTTCCAGTGCCATTTGACCAGGGTGGTGGTGCCCTCCGCGTTGACCAGGCGGAAGGTGTGGATGCCGAACCCCTCCATGGTGCGGAAGGAGCGGGCGATGCCGCGGTCGGACATGTTCCACAGGGTGTGGTGGGTGGCCTCGGTGTGCAGGGAGACGAAGTCCCAGAAGGTGTCGTGGGCGCTCTGCGCCTGCGGGATCTCCCGGTCCGGATGCGGCTTGCCGGCGTGGATGACGTCGGGGAACTTGATGGCGTCCTGGATGAAGAAGACCGGGATGTTGTTGCCGACGAGGTCGAAGACGCCCTCGGAGGTGTAGAACTTGGTGGCGAAGCCCCGGGTGTCGCGCACCGTGTCGGCCGAGCCGCGCGAGCCGAGCACGGTGGAGAAGCGGACGAAGACCGGCGTCTGAGTGTCCTTGGCCAGAAAGGCCGCCTTGGTCACCTGAGCGGCCGTGCCGTAGGAGCGGAAGACCCCGTGCGCGCCCGCGCCCCGCGCGTGCACCACCCGCTCCGGGATGCGCTCGTGGTCGAAGTGCATGACCTTCTCGCGCAGGTGGTGGTCCTGGAGCAGGACCGGGCCGCGCGGACCGGCCTTGAGCGAGTGGTCGGTGTCCGGCAGCCGCAGCCCCTGCGCGGTGGTGTGATATGCCCCGGCCTGCGCCATTGCCGCCTGGTCCGCTCCGGTGGGCACTCCGGTGGGGCTGACCGTGGCGGGGCCGTGCTGGTCCGGCTTGGGCGGCAGCGGGTCGTGCGGCTCGGTGGGCTCCTCCAGCGGTGCGGGGCGGGCGGCGGGCGCCCCGGGGAGCTCCGCCTCCTCGCGGTCGTCCTCCCGGCCGCGGTCGGTGACGGCGCCGGCGACCTTCTGAGCGGCGGCTTTGACGGGGTTGGGCTGGTCCACATTTCCTCCTGGTCGGCGCCCCGGCGCTGCGGCGCCGGGCGGCGCTTGTTCCGTGCAGACAGCAACGACCCCACACGTGACCCCCTCCACGCTTCTCAAACCCGGCAAACAGTAAATTCCGCCCTTCACCACGGAGGTGTTGCACCGGACGCGTTCCGGGCGGCGGCAGCGGGCCGCCGCCCGCTGCCGCGCGAGGGCCGCGAGAGGACGTTTTAATGAAGGGGACCAGACACAGGGAGCCGGGACCGGCGCCCCGGTCCCGGCCCTGTCCGGCACCGCCGCAGTGAGGCACGCATGAGCCACCACAGTCGGCCGTCCCCCGCGGACCGGAACGGCACCGCAGAGCCCGCAGCCCCGGCAGAGCCCGGGGAGCCCGAGGACGCCGGCGAACCCGCGAAGCCGGAGCGGCGCCCCGGACCGATGCCGCCCTCCGCGCTCTCCCCGGCCACCCACCCGGACGGCGCGGCCGGGCCCCCTCGCCCGCACGAGCAGCAGCGGCTGGACCTGCTGCACGCCGCCGCGCTGCGCATCGGCAACTCACTCGACGTCACCGGCAACGCCGAGGAGATGGTCGGCGTGCTGGTGCCCACCTTCGCCGACCTGGGCGTGGTGGACATCACCGAACCCGTGCTCGCGGGCGAGGAACCCGGCGACCTGCTGCCCGGAACACCCATGCGACGGGTGGCGGTTGCCGCCGCGGACGGCCCCTGGCCGCCCGAGATGCACCCCTTGGGCGCCACCATCCTGCTGGGTGAGCAGGCGCGCGAGCACATCCGCCGCGGCTCGGCCGGGGTGATGTCCGATCTGACGAAGCTGCGCCGGGCGCTGCGGGACGACCCGGAGCAGAGCCGGACCATGCTGCCCCCGGGCGCCGCCTCCTTCCTGGTCCTGCCGCTCCAGGCCCGCGGCGCGGTGCTGGGCGCGGTGGCGCTGTGGCGCTGTGGCGACCGGCCCGCCTTCGAGCAGCGGGACGCCACGCTGGCCGAGGAGATCGGCTCCCGGCTGGCGCTGAGCATGGACAACGCCCGCCGCTACACCCGGGAGCGGCGTACCGCCGAGGCGCTGCAGCGCAGCCTGCTGCCCCGGCCGATCGTCAACATCACCGCGGCCGAGACCTCCGGGGTGTACGCCCCGGCCTCCACCGCGGCCGGGATCGGCGGCTCCTGGTACGACGTGATCGCCCTCTCGTCCACCCGGGTCGCGTTCGTGGTGGGCCGGGTCGCCGGACACGGCGTCAACGCGGCGGGCGCCACCGGACGGCTGCGGTCGGCCGTGCAGACCCTGGCCGACCTCGATCCGGCGCCGGACGAACTGCTCACCCACCTGGACGACTTGGTGGTGCGGTTCAGCGAGAACGAACAGCGGCCGGAGGCAGGGCGGGGCGCGGGGGCGGGCACGGGCACGGGCACCCGCACGGGCAGGGGCAGGGGTTCCGGTACCGGCGGGGCGCCGGCGGCGGGGAACGCCGCCCCGCCGGATCCGCCCGCCGACTCCAGCACCCTGCTGGGCGCCACCCTGCTCTACGCCACCTACGACCCGGTGTCCCGGCAGTGCCTGATCGCCAGCGCCGGGCACCCCTCCCCCGTACTGACCCGGCGGGCCGACGGCACCCCGCAGAGCGTCGATCTGGTCCCCGGCCCGCCGCTCGGCGTCGGCGGAGAGCCCTTCGAACCGCTGGAGCTGCGGCTCGATCCGGGCGATGTGCTGGCCTTCCACAGCGGCAGCGCCACCCCGGAACCCGATCTGGACGCGCTGCGCACCGGTGCCCGGGCGGCGGCGGCCGACGGCGCCGGGCCGCTGGCCGGGGTCGGCCGCCGGGTACTGGCCGATCTCCAGCACCAGCCGCGTCTGGACGATCTGGCGCTGCTGCTGGCCCGGGTACAGGAGGTGCCGGAGGGCTCGACCGCCGCCTGGGAGCTGCCCGCCGATCCCAGCCTGGTCGCCGACATCCGCTCGCTGGTCTCCGCCCGGCTCACCGACTGGGGCCTGGCCGAGCTGGCCTTCGCCACCGAGCTGATCGTCAGCGAGCTGGTCACCAACGCCATCCGCTACGCCGGCGGACCGGTCGGCATCCGGCTGATCCGCGACCAGCGGCTGATCTGCGAGGTCTCCGACCCCAGCCAGACCCAGCCGCATCTGCGCCGCGCCCGGCTCTCCGACGAGGGCGGCCGGGGCCTGTTCCTGGTCGCCCAGCTGGCCCACCGCTGGGGCAGCCGCTACACCCCCACCGGCAAGACCATCTGGACCGAACAGTCCCTGGAACCGCTGAGGGCGGCCGGCCGGCCGTGAGGGCGTGCACGGACGCACAAGGATCACCACGGAACGTTCGTTTCCGGTTTGCCTATATGTCGGTGCTGTGAGAACTGCCGCCGCCCGCGTTTCGGCGGTGTGACGTCGGGTAACCGGCGATCTGGGAGCGCTCCCACTTCCCGGATACCCCCACACCGGAAGATGGAGAACTCGACAATGCATTGTCATGAACGCGTCGAACACAAGGGTTGGGCGCTGCGCGTCCTGGCCCTGCTGACGGTGGCGATGGTGGGCCTCATTCCGTGGGCCGACACCGCCTCCGCCCACGGGTCGATCGTCAACCCGGCCTCCCGCAACTACGACTGCTGGAACCGCTGGGGCAGCGACCACCTCAACCCGAACATGCAGCAGCAGGACCCCATGTGCTGGCAGGCATGGCAGGACAACCCCAACGCCATGTGGAACTGGAACGGCCTGTACAAGAACAACGTCGGCGGCAACCACCAGGCCCATGTCCCGGACGGCCGGCTGTGCAGCGGCGGGCACGCCGAGAACGGCCGGTACCGCTCGCTCGACACCCCGGGACCGTGGAAGACCACCAACGTCGGCAGCAACTTCACGCTCCACCTGTACGACCAGGCCAGCCACGGTGCGGACTACTTCCGCGTCTACGTGACCCGGCAGGGCTACAACCCGGAGACCCAGCCGCTGCGCTGGAGCGACCTCGAACTGGTCCGCCAGACCGGCTCCTACGCCCCCGCGCAGAACATCTCCTTCGGGGTCAGCGCCCCGGGCCGCAGCGGTCACCACGTGGTCTTCACCATCTGGAAGGCCTCGCACATGGACCAGACGTACTACATCTGCAGTGACGTCAACTTCTGAGCCCGGCCCCCGCACCACCGCACCACTGAGCACAAGCACCACTGAGCACGACTGAGCACCACCGAGCACCACTGAGCCACCGCACCACTGAGCCACCGCACCACTGAGCCACCGCACCACCGTGCCCCTGAGCCGCCGAGCCGCCGAGCCGCCGAGCCGCAACTCCGGCCCAGGGGCACGGCCCCGCGCCCCGCCGGTTGCCAGCCGCTCCCGGCGGGGCCCCGGTGTTCCCGGGCGGCGGGCGCGGGCTCAGTCGCCGGGGGCGGACGGCAGGCGGCCGGTGCGGACGGCCTCGGTGAGGCGGGTGTGGTCGGCCTCGGTGCGGTCGGCGTAGGCGACGGCGAAGGCGGCGATGGCCTCGTCGAGTTCGCCGGTCTCGCCGCAGTAGGCGGCGATGGCGCGGGGGTCGGCGGTGTGCGAGTGGGCACGGGCCATCAGGGCGCCGGTCATCCGGGCGTAGTCGTCGAGCCGCCGGGGCTTGAGCGAGGTGGCGTCCACGCTGCCCTTGCGGTTGCGGAACTGGCGTACCTGGTAGTGGTGATCGCCGATGGTGGTCCAGCCCAGCAGGATGTCCGAGACCACCTGCATGCGCTTCTGGCCCAGTACCACCCGGCGGCCCTGGTGCTCCGGCGCCTGCTCCGCTTCCGGTTCCGGGCGCGGCAGGCCGGCCGCGGCCAGATGCGGGCCGAGCACCGAGGGGCGGGCCTCCTTGACCTGGAGCACCAGCGGCTTGCCGCGGTGGTCCAGCAGCAGCACGACATAGGAGCGGGTGCCGACGCTGCCGGTGCCGACGATGCGGAACGCCACATCGTGGATGGCGTAGCGGGCCAGCAGCGGCAGCCGGTCGTCCGGCAGGGTGCTCAGGTAGTCGGCGAGGGAGGCGGCCACGGCCGCCGCCTCGGCGTCCGGGACCCGGCGCAGCACGGGCGGGGAATCCACGAAGCGGCGTCCGCCGTCGTCCCGCCGCTCGGTGGACTTGGCGGCGAACCTGGCGCTGGTGTTGCGGTGTGCCTTCTTGCCGACCCGCTTGAGGATGCCGTCCAGGTCGTGGGCGTCGGCGTGCGAGACGAGTTCCTCGTCGGCGATGGCGCCCCAGGAGGCGGCGGTGGGCAGTTCGGCCAGCAGCCGCACGGTGCGGCGGTAGGCGCCGGCCGCGTCATGGGCGGCGGTGCGGCAGGTGTCCTCGTCGGCCCCGGCCTCGCGGCCGGCCAGCACCAGGGACGCGGCCAGCCGCTTGAGGTCCCACTCCCAGGGTCCGCGGACGGTCTCGTCGAAGTCGTTGAGGTCCATCACCAGGGCGCCGCGGGCGTCGGCGTAGAGGCCGAAGTTGGCGGCGTGGGCGTCCCCGCATATCTGCGCGGTGATGCCGGTGACGGGGATGGCGCGGGCCAGGTCGTGGGCCATCAGCCCGGCCGAGCCGCGAAGGAAGGCGAAGGGGGAGACGGCCATCCGGCCCACCCGGATCGGGATCAGGTCGGCGATGCGGCCCTCGTTGGAGGCGATGACGGCGTCCACCGGGTCCACCCGGCCGGGGTGCGGGCGCAGTTCGGCGTGGGAGGCCAGGGGGACGGTGGAGCGCAGCATCGCCCCGGCCTCGGACGGCGGCTCGGCGGGCGGCCACGGGGCGAAACCCGCCACCTGCGGAATACGTCCTGCTCCTGCTGCCATGTGCGCCTCCCCGTGTGCCGTTGCGCCCCAGACGGTACCCGTGCGCCGGGAGGTTCGGGAGGGAGGTGTGCCGTTCACCGCGGGCAGCGGGGGCGACAGACGGCAGCGGAAAACGCGCAACAGAAAAGGGCAAGGAGAACATCCGCTCCTTGCCACTCTCAACCTATAGCGCACCGGGGGCCTTGCGGCAAGGCCCGGGTCGTGGCGCAGAATCGTCGGCCGAGGGGCGGAACCTGAGGAAATCAGCGTTTTGCGAAGTATGACTTTCTATGGGGGGTCCGATGATTGATGTGATCATTGCCGGCGGCGGTCCGACCGGCCTGATGCTGGCCTGCGAGCTGCGGCTGCACGGGGTGCGGGTGCTCGTGCTGGAGAAGGAGACGGAGCCGGCCGGGCAGGCCCGCGCGCTCGGCCTGCATGTGCGCAGCATCGAGATCATGGACCAGCGCGGCCTGCTGGAACGGTTTCTCGCGCTGGGCAAGCAGTACGCGGTCGGCGGTTTCTTCGCCGGCCTGGCCAAGCCGTGGCCGGAGCGGCTGGACACCGCGCATCCCTACATCCTGGCCATCCCGCAGAACCTCACCGAGCGGCTGCTGACCGAGCGCGCCGCCGAACTCGGCGCCGGGCTGCGGCGGGGCCGGGAGGTGACCGGGCTGAGCCAGGACGAGCACGGGGTGACCGTCGCACTCACCGGCGGCGAGCGGCTGCGGGCGCGCTGGCTCGTCGGCTGTGACGGCGGACGCAGCACCGTGCGCAAGCTGCTCGGCGTCGGCTTCCCCGGGGAGCCGTCCCGGGTCGAGACGCTGGTGGGCGAGATGGAGCTGACCGCGGAGCCGGAGACGGTGGCCGCCGTGGTGGCCCGGGTGCGCGCGACCCAGCTGCGGTTCGGCGCGGTGCCCCTCGGGGAGGGGCTGTACCGCGTCATCGTGCCCGCCGAGGGGGTGGCCGGGGACCGCACGACCGCACCGTCCCTGGCGGAGTTCCGGCAGCGGCTGCGGGCCCTGGCCGGCACCGACTTCGGGGTGCACTCGCCGCGCGTGCTGTCCCGTTTCGGCGACGCCACCCGGCTGGCCGAGCGCTACCGGACCGGCCGGGTGCTGCTGGCCGGCGACGCGGCGCACATCCATCCGCCGACCGGCGGGCAGGGCCTCAACCTCGGCCTCCAGGACGCCTTCAACCTCGGCTGGAAGCTGGCCGCCGAGGTGGCCGGCTGGGCACCGGAAGGGCTGCTGGACAGCTACCACAGCGAACGCCATCCGGTGGCCGCCGACGTCCTGGACAACACCCGCGCCCAGATGGAGCTGCTCTCCCCCGAGCCGGGACCGCGGGCGGTGCGCGCACTGCTGTCGGAACTGATGGACTTCGAGGAGGTCAACCGCTACCTGATGGAGAAGATCACCGCGATCGGGGTGCGCTACGACCTCGGCGAGGGCCATGAGCTGCTCGGCCGCCGGATGCGGGACATACGGCTGGGGCGGGGGCGTCTGTACGAGCTGACCCGCGCCGGGCGCGGGCTGCTGCTGGACGGGACCGGCCGGCTGTCCGCCGCCGGCTGGGCGGACCGGGTGGACCACGTGGTGGACGGCGGCAAGGAACTGGCGGACATGGCCGCGCCCGCGGTGCTGCTGCGGCCGGACGGCTATGTGGCCTGGGCCGGCGAGGAACAGCGGGAACTGCTCACCCGCCTGCCCCGGTGGTTCGGCCCCGCCGCCGGCTGAATCCGCGGCCGTCCCCCGCCGGGGCGGGAGGGCCCCGCCGACGGCCCTCCGCCCCGGATCAGGCCAGGCGCAGGCCGAGGTGGCCCGTCCGGCTCCGCTGCGCCACATGAATCCGGCCACGGCACGTTCGGACGTTGCCGGGAGGCCGTTCCGGGGGGACTGGCCCCTTCGAAGAGTCATCGAAGTGCTTCGATAGAACCCTTGACACGCCGATGCGGCGGGCCAATACTTTGGCCGCAACCAGGGACGATGAGCCTTCGCTGCGCAGAGTAACCGTCAGCGCGCAAATCGGCCCGAAACGCATCGGATAAAGGAGTCCACCATGCTGTCGCCATCCCGCCGCCGACGTCGCGCCGTGGGCCTGTCGCTCGCCATGGCCGCGATGTCGGTTGTCGTTCTGGCCGGTTGCGCGCCGGGCGGCAGCGACCCCGGCGCTCCGCAGCGTCGCTCGGTGAATACCCGACTGGCCGATGAGCCGATAACGATCAAGCTGTACACCGAGACGAACTACACCCTTTACGAGGAGCTCGCCCACGAGTTCCAGCGGCAGCACCCGAACGTCACCTTTGAGATCACGAAGGAACGGTACGACGTGCTGCTGCAGAACGCGCCGCGCCTCATGGCCAGCGACAACCCGCCTGATCTGGTGCGACTGGACGTGCAGACCGACCAGGTGAAAGACAATCTGCTGCTCGATCTCGACCCCTACGCCGACGCCTACGGCTGGGACCGTTTCCCACCCACGCAGCTGGCTCCGCTCCGCGTGAGCGAGAGCGGCCAACGGGGCGAGGGCAGCCTCTACGGCTATGGCATCAACCACAGCGTGACCGGTGTCTACTTCAACAAGGAGCTGGCCCGGCAGATCGGCATGAACGAACCTCCCGCCACGATGGGCGAGTTCGAGGAACTGCTCCAGGCCGCCAGGGATGCGGGGCTGCTGCCGATCATGCAGGCCAACGCGGCCGGCGAGGCGAACATGACCTACCAGGCGATCCTCAACCAACTGCTGGACCGGCAGACCGTAGAGGACTGGATCTACAACGTGCCCGGCGCCACCATCGACGTGCCCGAATCGGTCGCTGCGGCCCGGCGCCTCCAGGAGTGGGCCGAGAAGGGCTACCTCAACAGCGACGCCAACTCCGTCGACTACACCTCGATGGTCGGGCGGTTCGCGGCCGGCGAAGGACTCTTCATGTTCCTGGGCAACTGGCAGGCAGCGGCCCTCGACAGCGAGATGGAAGGCAACGTCGGCTTCTTCCTCTTCCCGCCCGAGGACGCCGGCAGACCGGCCATCGCCATGTCAACCCCTGGCAGTCTCGTCATTCCCGCAAAGGCGGAGAATCCGGACGCGGCGGCCTACTTCCTCAATTGGACGCTCACCAACTCCACGGCACGGCAGACCGTGGCCGATGTCGGCGGATCCGTCCCCGGCGGCGATCCGGGCCGGCCGCTCCCCGATGTCGCGCCCGGGTCCGTGACGGAGCAGACACAGGAGGCGTTCCAGGATGTGGCCGAGGGGGATGGCGCGATCGGCTTCCTGACCAACGCGACACCCGGCATGTTCCAGAACACCCTCGCCCCGCAGCTTCAGCTGCTCATCGGCGGCCGGACGTCGCCGGAGGAGTTCGCCGCGAAGCTCCAGGCCGACTACGAGGAGGATCTGGCCAGTTGACCGCCACCGGATTTTCCTCGGGAAGGGCCGGGGGTGCCGGCCGCACCGGTCCACGGATGCGGGGCCGCGACGTGGCGGCCGGCTGGCTGTTCGCCGCTCCGGCGCTCATCGTGTACGCGATGTTCGTGCTGTACCCACTCTGCGTCGCGGTGCAGTACTCACTCTACGAGTGGAACGGGATCGGCCCGGCGACCTGGGTCGGCCTGGACAACTACAAGAACATCCTCACCGAGCCGGAACGCCTCGCGCCCATACGCAACGCCTTTGTCCTTATCATCTTCTTCACGGTGCTGCCCGTCACAGCCGGTCTCGCGCTGGCCTCGCTGATCAAGGTGATCCAGAACCCGGTGTTCGCTTCCGCCGCGCGCACCATGCTCTTCCTGCCACAGATCATCCCGCTGGTCGCCGCAGGCATCGGCTGGTCGTGGATGTACGCGCAGACCGGACTCGTCAACCAGGCCCTGGACGTGGTCGGCCTGGGCTCCCTGACGCGGCCATGGCTCGGCGACTTCGATTTCGCCCTGCCCGCCGTCGGCCTGATCGGGACCTGGGTCCTCACCGGGCTCTGCACCGTCCTGCTGCTCACCGCCATCGGCAAGATCGACCCGGCGCTGTACGAATCGGTGCGGCTGGACGGCGGCAACTGGTATCACGAGTTCCGGGCGGTCACGCTGCCCAGCGTCCGCAAGGAGATCGGCGTGCTGGTCACGATCAACACCATTGCGGCCCTCGCCAGCTTCGACATCATCATGACGACAACGGGGGGCGGGCCCGGCCGCGAGACGATGGTGCCGGGCGTCGAGATCTACCGCCTCGGCTTCGGTGAGCGGGAGATCGGGCTCGCCTCGGCCCTGGGCGTCGTGCTCATGCTGCTCGTGCTCGCCGTCATCCTGCCGCTCCACCGTGTGTTCCAGGAGCGGCCGTGATCACCAACCGCTGGGAAGCAGTGCTCGGCCGTGTCGTGCTGGGTTTCGCGCTGGTTTCCACGCTGCTGCCGTTGCTCAGCATGCTCTCGGCCGCTCTGCAGCCCCAGGGCACGATCCCCGTGGGGCTGCGGTGGCCGAGCGAGCCGCACTGGGAGAACTTCGCCGACGCCTTCCGCGTTGCGCGGCTCGCGGACCTGCTGGTCTCCAGCTTGCTGATCGAGATCGTCGTCGTGCCCGTCGCGCTCGCGTTCGCCACACTCGCCGGCTTCGCCCTCGCGAGGCTGAACCCGCCGGCGAGCCGTGTCGTGGTCGTGCTGCTCCTGCTCGGGCTGACCATGCCGTTTGAATCGATCGTGACCCCGCTGTACTACCAGATGCAGTCGATGGGCCTGCTCAACACACGCTGGGCCATCATCCTTCCGCTCATCGGGTTGTACATGCCCTTCGGGGTGATCTGGATGCGGGCGCACTTCCTCGGTGTGCCGCGCGAACTGTCGGAGGCGGCACGTGTCGACGGCGCCGGCTATTGGCGGGAACTGCGCGACATACAGCTGCCCCTCGCCGGTCCGAGCCTCTCCGCCTTGGCGATTCTGCTGTTCCTGTGGACATGGAACCAGTATCTGCTCGCGATCGTGCTGGTGGACGACCCGCTGCAACGCACCATGGCGGGCGCGCTCGGGGCCTTCCAGGGCCGCTACGGCACCGACGTCGTTCTGTTGTCCGCAGGCACCCTGCTGATCATCGCTCCGACGATCGTGGTCTTTGTGATCTTCCAGCGTCACTTCATAAGAGCCCTCCTCCAGGGAGCGGTGAAGGGATGAACACCGTGTGCCGACCATCATGGAGCGCTCCCGGTGCCCGGCTGTGCCGGCGACACCGACCGCGACACCCGGCCGTGTCAACGGTCATGCCCGCCCACGACATCCAGGAGGGCGCGTCACGGGCGCCGGGCGACGGACTGCACAGGGGATGCACTCCCCGGGACCTCCGGCTCCCGGAGGAACCGGTGGCCGGACGAATGCGAACAGCCCACCACGCCCTACCGCAGGGCGAGCGGACACCCAGGGGGAGGTCCGGTCGTCTCCCGGGCTTTGAGGGCGAGCTCAAGGCGCCGGTCGGCGATCTCCTTCCCCGGGCTCTCCAGCCGTTCGCGGAGAGCTCGCACGGCGAGGCGTCCGGACTCCTCGAACGGATGGCGGACAGTCGTCAGGCCGAGCGCCTCGGCAACCGGGTCGTCATCGAAGCCGACGACGGACATGTCCTCGGGTACGCGCACTCCCCGGCGGCGGAGCTCGGCGACGGCACCGATTGCCAGCAGGTCACGGACGGCCATGATGGCCGTCGTCGGCTCGTCCGGTTCGGCAAGCACGGCATCGACGCCGAGACGGCCCCCGTCGGTGCCGCGGGGGACCACATACTCGTGCACCGCGTCGTAACCCATGACGTCCCGCAGCCCTGCGATCAGCAGGGTGGCCGGCGAGTCGAACTTGAATCGCTCGGTCTCGTTGACGAAGGCCACATGCCGGTGGCCGAGCTCACGGAGATGGCGGCCCGCGATGCGTCCGCCCTCCCGGAAGTCGACGCTGATACTCGGCAGGCCCGGGAAACTGGTGTCGAGCAGGATCGTGGGCAGGCGCTCCTTGAGGCGCCGGGCGATCGTGTCCTCCATCAGCACACCGAAGATGAGCACACCGTCGACGTGACCGCGCACGGGCATGCTGGCCAGCACGGGCGAATCCGAAACGGCGATGTCCTTGGTGTCCACCACGAAGAGCTGTGTCCCGTCGTCGGCCAGCTCCGTCAGGGCACCCGCCAACCGACGGGAGAAGCTCGGGTAGGACGTGAACGGTGCCACAGCGGCGATACGGCCAAGCCCCCGGCGCGCCTGCGTCACGGCACGCACTTTGGGGACGAATCCGAGCTCGTCGGCCGCCGCCAGGATGCGCTCGCGCGTCGGTGACGTGACCCGAGTGGGCTGATTCAGAGCAAGCGACACCGTCGAGATACTCACCCCGGCGCGCTGCGCGACCTCGTAGATCGTCGGGTCCCGGTCCGCCATCGATCCTCGTTCCGCCTCAGCTGTCGCTGACGATTGCGCTGAGGACGATTATGTCACTTCTTCGAAGTGCTTCGATTCACCTGGAGGAACACAGTGCCCATCGAATCAGGCGTGCAACGCTGGCTCGAACGCTCGATGCCTGCGCTGGACGGCATCACCGGGAAGACTCCACAGGAGCGTCGTGCCGGCATCGAGATCGCGTACAACACGCTTATGGCTGATTATCCGATCGCTCCCGGCGCACGCCTTGACCTGGTGGGAGAGCGCACGGAAAGCCTCCCCACGGCCCACGGCCCCGTTCCGCTACGGGTCCTGACGCCTCCGGCGCCGGGTCCGCATCCGGTGTTCCTGCATCTCTTCGGCGGCGCCTGGTGGCAGCGGACGTTCGACGCTCCCGACATCGTGGACCTGTGCCGCCAGCTCGTGCTGGAGGCAAACGTTGTCGTCGTGCAGATCGACTATGCGCTGGCGCCGGAACATCCCTATCCCACAGCGCTCCATCAGGCATATGCCGCCGTCGACCACATCGCCGGGGGCGGCATCGGCGAGGCGGACCCGTCTCGCATCGCGGTCGGCGGCATCTCGGCCGGCGGGAACCTCGCGGCAGGACTCGCGCTCCTCGCCCGAGACCGCGGCGGCCCCGGGATAGCGCTGCAGGTGCTTGAGGTGCCGGTGCTCGACCTCACGCTGGAGAGGTACGACGAAGGCGCCTACAAGGCTTTCCCGTCGGTCGAGGGAGTGCCCAGCCCCTCCTCCGGACCACTGCGTCAGGCGATCCAGTGGTACCTCCCCGACAGCGTCGACGCAACGAGTCCCTACGCCTCGCCCCTTCGGGCCGAAGACCTCGCCGACCTGCCGGAGGCGCTCATCCTCACTGCCGAGTTCGACCCGCTGTGGGCCCAGGGCGCCGCCTATGCGGATGCCCTTACCGCGAGCGGGACGGCCGCCACGGCGGTCCGGTACGCCGGACAGATCCACAGCGCGCCCTCGCTCTCGGCCGTCTCGGCGTCGTCGCGCAGGTGGCGTGCGCAGGTCATCGACGCGCTGCGTTCCCTCCGGGAGGATCAGGCGGTGTCTTCACACCCGGCTGCCCCCGGTTCACCGCCGTGATGGAGACCATCCGTATGCCTCGCCCCGGATCGGGACCTGCGGGGCCGCGCCGTACGGGCCGTACGGCGCGGCCCCGCAGGGCTGGGGCGTGGTGGTCACCGGCCGCGTCCTGCGGAGCCCGGACGCAGTGGCCCGGCGCGCCGGCGTCCCGCCCCGTCTGATCCCGCCCGCGGCGGGGCGGCCGGTCAGGTGCCGTCGCCGCCCGGAGGCGGGCCGCCGACCTCGAAGGAGCCCTCACCGCCGCCGCGCGGCAGCAGATCCACCTGGATGCGGTGGGTGGTGTCCCGGGCGACACTGCCGCCCAGATCGGCCGTCACCACCCCGATCCGCAGCCCGCCCCGGCCCGAGCCCTCACGGCGCACCTGCACGGTGATCTCCAGACTCACCCGGTCCACGGCGAACCGCAGCCCGTGCCCGGCACGGTCGCTCTCCCGCTGCGCCGCCTCCAGGTCCCGGCGCACCTGCCGGATCACGTCCGCCAGCCCGATCTCGCTGTCGCCCACGGCTTGTTGACCCCCTCGCAGCCCGCCCGGCCGTTTCCGTCCAAAAGGTTACAGCGAGGAGTCGCCCGTGTTTATCCTGCTGTCGACGGGGAGGGTCGGTCGCGGGATGAGGCAGCGCGGTACGGGAAACGGGCACAGGGCCGGGGCCGGGCGCGGCGGCAGCGGGGAGGTCCGCGCGGCCCAGGATCCGTGGCGCGTCCGGATCCGCTGCCCGGCCGGCGGCAGGGTCATCGGCTCCGGTGTCCTGCTCGGCGGCGACACCGTGCTGACCTGCGCGCATGTGGTACCGGGCCGGACGGCCACGGTGACCGTGGAGTTCCCCGAGATCGAGGGCGCGCCCGGCTCACCGGCCACCGTCCGGGACGGCTGCTGGCACCCGGCAGACGAGGGCCGCGGCGATCTCGCCCTGCTGAGCGTGCACCGCCCGCCGCCCGGAGCACCCTCGGCGCCCCTGGTGCGGGCCGCGCCCGCGGCCGGGCTGGCCGTGGAGCTGTGCGGCTACTCCGAGGCGGTGATGCAGGGCCGGGGCGCGGCCTTCGAGGCCACGGTCAGCCGCACCTTCGGCGAGCGGGTGCAGCTCAATCCGGCGCAGGCGGCGCATCTGCCGCGGCACGGCTTCAGCGGCGGGCCGGTGCTGGACATGGGACGGCCCTCGGGGGTGCTGGGCATCACCGTCACCGCCTATCTGGACCGGGCGGGCGCGGCCCCGCTGACACTCGCCCACATGATCCCGGTGGACACGGTGATCCGCTATCTGCCCGAGGTGAAGCGCTGGGCCGGCGGACGCCACGGGGTGGAGCCGGGCCTGGCCACCGCCGCCTCCGCGGCCGAGCTCGTGGACGCCGGGTACGCGGCCCGGCTGGCCCGCTGGCTGAGCGGCCGGGACACCTCGCCCGTCTACGCCACCGAGGTCACCCCCGGCTCGGCGCGGGAGCGGACGATGCAGCGGGCGCTGGCGCTGGCCGACCGGGAGCTGTCCACGGACGAGCCGCGGGCCGTCTCCTCCGATCCGCCGGAGACCATACCGCCGGTGGGCAGCCTGGATCTGGCGGTGCACGCGGCCGGCCGGACCGCCGAGGAGGTGGCCCGCCGGATCGCGGAACGGGTACGGCTGCGCGCCCCGGAGGAGCCGGCGGACGGCCCGGCGGGCACCGGCAGCAGCAACGGCGGCAGCGGCAGCGGCAGCGGCAGCGGGGCGGACAACGGCGCGGGCGGGCCGGGCGGGCCGGGGGCGCGGGAACTGCTGCGCCTGCTCCGGCTGTCGCTGACCATCGCGGTGCTCGGCGTGAACCGGGCCGCAGACCCGGCCGGGCTTGTCGACCTCTGCGGCGAACTGGCGGAACGCGACTGCCGGCTGCTGCTGGTGTGGGACGGCGGCCCGTCCGCCGACCGGCTGGCGGCTCGGGAGTCGGTACGGCTGCGGCACCGCATAGGCCGGGTCACCGCACGGCTGCGCGAACTGGACGGGCGCATCGAGAAGCTGCCGGCGCCGTCGGCCGCCGACCCGCCGGACGAAACGCCGCAGGCGATCGCCGCCCGGCTGTGGGTGGACCTGGCCGCCTACCACGGCGCCCACCGCACGTCGGGAAGCCGGCCGCCGGTCGCGGAACTCCACCGCGCGCTGGACCGGCTCGGCGACCGGATCGGCGGCCTGGAGGAGCGGATCCGGTCCGCCCGGCGGGCGGCGGAGCGGCTCCGCGCCGACCGCGCCGCGCTGCGCCGGGAGCTGGACAGCTACCGGCAGCTGGCCGCCGGGCTGCTGCGCGCGGAGCACATCGGTCTCGATCCGCTGTACCAGGAGGCGCGCCAGGCGCTCTACAGCGCGCCGCTCAGTGCGGACGCCGCGGAGGCGGCGTCCGAGGCGGTGCGCCGCTACGCGGCCGCGGTGCGCGCCGCGCTCGGCTGGCCGCCCGCCGAGGAGACCCCATGACCGCACCTCCCGCCTCCCCGCACGAACCGGCCGGCCCGGACCGCCGCGCCGCCCCCCCGCCGGACCCCGGCCACGAGGCCGGCACCGGCCGTCATCCGGGGAGCGGCGGGCCGGTACGGCAGGAGGCCCGTGGCGAGCGGCGCGAGCCGCGGCGCCCGGCGGAGGACCCGGCGGCGCACGGCGGGCTGCTGGCGCTGCCGGAACTGCCGCCGCCGGAGCCGGAGTCGCTGCTGGACCCCGATCCGGCACCGCCCGCCAACGGCCGCCCGTGCGGCAACCCCCGCTGCCGCCGCACCGTCGGCGCCCCGGCGGCCGGGCTGCCCGCCCGGTTCAAGGGCGTCTGCCGCCACTGCCGCACCCCCTACTCGCTGCTGCCGCAGCTCCATCCCGGCGACACCCTGGACGGCGGCCGGTACATCGTCCGCGGCTGCCTGGCCAACGGCGGGCTGGGCTGGGTGTATCTGGCCCGCGACACCCGGCTCAACAACCGCCCCATCGCGCTCAAGGGCGTGCTCAATCCGCACGACCCCGCGGCCCGCGCCGCGATGCTGGAGGAGCGCGACCGGATGATCGCCATCGGCGACGACGCCATCGTCCGCATCTACGACTATGTCTCGCACCAGCCCGCACAGGGCCTTCCGGTGGACTACATCGTGATGGAGTTCATCGGCGGCAAGTCGCTGCGCACCGTTCTCAACGAGTGCAAGCGGGGACTGCGCCCGTTCGGCCCCGGCACCCCGCTCACCCTGGAGCATGTCGCCCGCTACGGCTGCCAGATCCTGCGCGCCCTGTCCGTGCTGCACCGCCGCGGCCTGGTGTACTCCGACATGAAGCCGGACAACGTCATCCACTGCGGCACCCGGGTGGTGGTGATCGACCTCGGCGGCGTCCAGGAGCCCGACGACATCACCCGACGGGCCGTCATCACCACCACGTACGCCGCTCCCGAGACGGTCAAAGGCCATCCGCCCACGGTGGCGCACGACATCCACACGGTCGGGGTGACCCTGGGGGAACTCGCCGAGGCCGTCGGGGAACAGCCCGGCCCGCCCGGTGACGCGGAGGGGGGCGTGGAGGGGAGCGTGGAGGTGGGGGTGCGCTCCTTCCGGCGGGTGGTGGCCCGCGCCTGCCGGACCGATCCGCACGAACGCTTCGCCGGCGCCGACGAGATGGCCGAGCAGCTGGAGGGCGTGCTGCGGGAGCTGATGTCACTGCGCACCGGCGAGCCCGCGACCAAGCCCTCCGTGGTGTTCGCCCCCAGTCACACCCTGCTGGACGCGGGCCTCGGCGCGGTGCCGGGCACCGCGCACTGGCGCGGTCGCCGCGCCCGCGACTACCGGCGCGGCCGGGTCCGCAGCCCGGCCCTGGACCCGGGCCGCCCGAGCCCGTCCCAGGTGGCGGTCGGTCTGCCGGTGCCGTTCCCCGACCCGTCCGATCCGGCGATAGTGCAGCTCCGGCTGCCCGCGCCCGAGGCGCCGCGCGGCGTGGTCCGGCAGCTCGAACTCTTTCTGGAGCCCGGGGCGGGCGGCGGGCGGGGCAGCCCGGAGGTGCTGCTGAGCCTGTGCCGGGCCCACCTGCGGGTCCGGCACGAACTCCCGTCCGGCGCCGACGGCCGCGACGGGCAAGGGGGCCGGGGCGGACAGGATGAGGCCCGGGCGGCCGAACTGGACCGTGCCGAGTCCCGGCTGGACCAGGCCGCGCAGATCCTGGCCCGCCGCCACGGCAGGCGGCTGAGCGTCGGGAAACTCGACCGCGCCGACTGGCGGCTGGCCTGGCACCACGGCCTGGTACGCCTGGCCCGTGGCGACGTGGCCGAGGCGGAGAGGTACTTCGATCTGGTGGGCGAGGCGCTGCCCGGGGAGTACCCGCCCAAGCTGGCGCTGGCCTACTGTGCCGAGCACCTCGGCCGGCCCGGCCGGGCGTTGCCGCTCTACCGCGCGGTGTGGCGGCGCAATCCGCAGCAGAGCAGCGCCGCCTTCGGGCTGGCCCGGATCTGTCTGGCCGACGGGCGGCGGGCCGAGGCGGCCGAGGCGCTGGACGGGGTGCCGCCGCTGTCCCGGCACTACGACGCCGCGCGGATCGCCGCGGTGCGCGTCCGCGCCGCCCGGCTGGCCGTCCCCGGCGGGAAGAACGGCGAAGGCGACGGGGAGGGCGAAGGGGACGGCGACGGGGACGGCGACGGGGACGGCGACGCGGGGCTGCCGGACTGGGCGAGCCTGGGCCGGGCCGGGCGCGATCTGTCCGCCCTGGACCTGGACGGCGGCGCGCCCGCCGGGGAGGAACGCACCCGGCTCACCGCCGAGCTGCGCGAGTGGGCCCTGGACCGGGCCCGGTCGGACGAGCGGGACAAGGCCGCGGCGCGGGCCGCACCGGCCGCCGGGATGCCGTCCGGGCCGCCGTTCGCACCCGGGCCGGGCCTGCCGCCGACCGCCACGGGCCTGCGTGCCCTGCTGTCCGGCTCCTTCCTGCGGCTGGCCCGGCAGACCGACACCACCCCGGAGGAGCTGGAGCATCTGGTGGACTGCGCCAACGCCGTCCACCCGCGCTCCTGGTTCTTCCGCCGCCGGACAAGGAGCACGCCGAGATGACCGACAGCAGACCCGGCGGCCCGGTGCCCCTCCCGGTCCCGCGGATCACGCTCCGCACCCAACTCGACCTCGACCAGTACGCGGCCGGGGGCGACCACGAACTGCACGCCTTTCTGCACGTCCGGGCCCTGGGACTGGGCGGCTCCGCGGTCCCGGACCAGGCCGCCGCCGGTCACACCGAGGTGGTGATCATCGACTGCTCCGGCTCCATGGGCCACCCCACCGTGCGCAAGATCGCCGCCGCCCGCCGGGCGGCCGAGGCGGCCATCGCCATGCTTCCGGAAGGCACCCACTTCGCCCTGGTCGAGGGCACGCACGAAGCCCGGCTCGCCTACCCCTGGCGCACCGGCGGCGGGCCGGCCACCGTGCCGGTCACCCCGCAGTCCCGGGCCGAGGGCATGCGCACCGCACGGGCCCTGGACGCGCACGGCGGCACCCGCATCTCCGGCTGGCTGGAGCTGGCCCGGAAGCTGCTCCGCACCCGCCCCGGCCCCACCTTCCGGCACGCCCTGCTGCTCACCGACGGCCGGGACGAGCACGGCGCGGCCGAGGAACTGCGCCGGGTGCTGGACGCCTGCGAGGGGGAATTCACCTGCGACGCGCTGGGGGTCGGCGAGGACTGGGACGCCCACCAGCTTCTCGACATCACCGGGCGGCTGCACGGCCGGGCGGCGGCCGTGGACATGTCCGGGGCGGACAGTGTCCAGGAGCAGCTCACCGGCATGTTCCGGGCCCTGGTGGCCGCCTCCATCGCCCGCGTCCTGCCGCAGCTCGTCCTCTGGGTGCGGCCCGAGCCGTATCTGCGGATGACGCTGTTCCGGCAGCTCGCCCCGCAGGTGCTGGACCTGACCGGTGCGGCGGAGCGGTCCGGCGACGACGGCACGATCCGCTTCCCCACCGGCGCCTGGGGCGAGGAAAGCCGCTGGTACGAGCTGCGGCTGCGCGCCGATCCGGACCATCCCGGATACCGGGCCGCAAAGGCTGCGCCCGGCCCGGTCGCGGTCGCCACCGTCGGCGTCGGCGTCGGCACGGACGGCGGGGCGGACGGCGGGGCGGAGGCGGACACAGCGGCCGGCCCCGGAGGGCCGGCGGACCCGCTGCTGCCGCCGGAGACGGTGCTGCGGGTGCGGTGGACCGGCGAGCAGCCGCCGCTGAGCCGCCCCGCCGGGCACTGGACCCGCTACACGGAGCTGAACCAGGCCGCCCGGCAGGGCGCGGAGGCCCTGCTGTGGCAGCGGTTCGAGGAGGCCGAGCGGGAGCTGTCCCGGGCGGTGCGGCTGGCCCACGAACTGGGCGACACCAAGCGGCTGCGCTCGCTGGGGCGGCTGGTGCGCATCCTGGATCCGGCCACCGGCCGGGTACAGGTCCATGAGGTGCTGGACCGGGCCCAGATCCAGGGGGTCATCCTGGGGAGCGTCCACACGGAGCCGCCGCCCGAGGACGGGGACCCGGAGCCGGAGCCGCCCGGCAGCGAGGGCGAGGAGCGGCCGGTGCGCTGCCCGCAGTGCGACGAGTGGGTGCCGCCGGGCCGCTACTGCACCAACTGCGGGCACGAACTGACGGACACCCCGTGAGCGGCCCCGGCGGCCCCGCCGAACCTGGCACCGGCACCGGCACCGGCCGGGCCGTCGGCCGCCGTGCCCGGCCCTGGCTGCCCCGGCCGGGCACCCGCCGGCTGCTGGTCATCCAGTCCACTGTGCTGATGCTGCTCACCGCGGTCGCCACCGCCCTGCTCCACGACTCCTACCGGGAGGTGCACAGCCGGCCGCCGGAGATCCGGGACCGGATCGCACCCGCCATGCTCGACGTGGCCGGCACCCGTGCCGCGCTGATGAACGCCCATCTGGGGGTCAGGCTGAGCCTGGACTCCGAGGAAGGCGATGTGGCGGGCTCCGGCGAGGAGTACTGGGCGCAGATCGCCGCGGCCACCCAGAACCTGTCCCGGGTGGCGGATCTCCAGCTCGCGGGCGAGGAGGGCGAGCAGCAGCTCAGCACCGTCAATGCCCAGCTGCTCGCCTATATCCAGGCCATCACCCAGGCGGTGGCGCACAAGGGACCGCTCGGCCGTGCGCACTACCTCAGCGCCCACACGCTGCTCTACCGGGAGGGCAGCGGCATTCTGCACCGGCTGGCCACACTCCAGGAGCAGCAGCAGGAGGAGCTGGAGGCGCGCACCACCTTCTCCGGCTTCGCAGGACCCCAGCGGGACCCGTGGCGGTCGCCGCCGGTGGCGGCCCTGGTGGCGCTGGCCGGCTGCCTGCTGGCGGTCCAGTGGCAGCTTTCCCGCCGCTTCCCGCAGCGGCTGAATCCGGGGCTGCTGGTGGCGAGCGCACTCGTCGCGGCCTCCTGGTACGCACTGCCGACGGCCGAGCAGACCCGCGACGACCTGGCGGGCGCCCGCGCGCTGCTGCTGGATGTGGTCAGCGAGCAGCAGAAGCCGGTGGAGGATCTGGATGCCGCCGGGAGAGCAGCCGCGCCCATGTCGGACGAGCAGCGAACCGAGCTGTTCGACCGGCTGGACCGGGTGCAGAAGAAGATGACCACCACGCGAGAGGAGGTCGAGACCACGATGCACGACACCGACACCCGTTCCCGTGCCGTGGCCGCGATTCCGGCCGGCGGCGGCGTGGCGGCCGTGCTGATCCTGGCCGGCCTGCAACGGCACCTCGTCCAGTACCGGATCCGCCAGTGAGGGCCGCCGCGCACCGGGCCCGGGCCCGGGCAGGCGTCCGGTTCCGTATCCGGGCCGTGCTGACCGGGCTGCTGCTGCTCGGGCTGTCCGGCACCGCCGCCTGCGCACCCGACTTCCCGGCCGAGGGGGACCAGCTCACCGTCATCGGCCCGTGGACCGGCGTCGAGGAGAAGGCGTTCCGGGAACAGGTGCTGGACGTCTTCGAGGAGGAGCACGGCATCACGGTCCATTACGAGGGCACCACTGCCATCCACGAGCTGATCCTGTCCAGCACCCTGGCGGGCGACCCGCCGGACATCGCCATTCAGTCCGGGCTCGGTGAACTGGCCGACTACCACCGGCGCGGCCTGCTCCAGGAACTGCCTCCGGGGATCGTGGACGAGGCGAACCAGCGTGCGGCCTGGCTCTCCCAGCCCTCCGGGATGCCCTCCCGCTACTGGGTACCGGTCAAGGCCGATCTGAAAAGCATCGTCTGGCACCGGGGCGACGCACCGCCGGACCGGGCGGACGTGTCCGAGTGGTGCATCGGCATGCTGTCCGACGCCACCTCGGGCTGGCCCGGCAGCGACTGGATCGAGGACATCCTGCTCCAGCAGGCCGGGCCACAGGTCTATGAGGACTGGGCCTCCCGGGAGCTGGCCTGGGACGACGAGGAGAACGAGGCGGTCGCGACCGCCTGGCGGACCTGGCTGGACTTCATGCACGGCGGGGACGGCGGGGCCGGGAAGTACGCCGAGGAGGCCCTGACCACGGACGCCCGGGACCGGCTGCTGTTCGACGACAAGGCCGCCTGCGCGCTGGAGCACCAGGGCAGTTTCGCGCGCACCTTCTATCCGGACCGGTGGTTCGGCCTGGACTTCACACCGTCCGCCGGGCTGCTGCCGGCAAACCCGCCGCGGGGGGATTACCACGTGGTCTCCGGGGACTTCGCGGTGATGCTGCGCGAGAGCGACGAGGCGGAGCTGCTGCTGGAGTTCCTGGCCTCGGAGGAGATCCAGAGGCTCCGCGCCGCCACGTTCGAAGCCACGTCCGAGGAGGACGGCGACGAGGCGGGGTTGCTGCCGCCGAGCTTCTCGGCCGACCGGCGGGTCACCGACGAGCTGTACACGCGGAACGACGACCCGGTGGGGGCGCGGATCGTGCGGGAGCTGGACGGCGCGGACGCGCTGTGTCTGGACGCCTCCGATGTGATGCCGCCGGTCATCCGGCGGGTGTTCCACGAGGCGGCACTGGAGTCCCTGGCCTGGCCCTGGCCCCCGCCCGCGGAGACGCCCGGGCCGGGGCCGGAGCAGCAGGACCCGCTGCCGGCGAAGCTGGCGGACATCCAGCGGGTGCAGGATGAGCTGCCCGGGGACACCCCCAGGTTCGACAGCGTCTGCGGCTGAGCGCGGGTGCCCGCCGGCCCTGTGCGCCGGGCCGGCGGGCACCCCTCTGTGTGCGCGGTCAGTCCGCCGTCGTGCAGGCGGCGTCGTTGAGGGTGAACGCGGTCGGTGCGGAGGCGTCTCCGCTGTGGCCGGCCAGGAAGCCCATGGAGACCGAGCCGCCCGGCGGGATGGTGGCGTTGTAGGAGGCGTTGTCGGCGGTCACCACGGAGCCGGTCTGGGTGATCTCGGCGTTCCAGCCGAAGGAGACCTGCTGCCCGGCCGGCAGGGTGAACTCCAGCGTCCAGGGCGTGATCGGCTCGGTGCCGGTGTTGGTGATGGTGACCTCGGCGGTCAGCCCGTTGCCCCAGGCGTTGACTTTGTACCCGACCTCGCAGGTGCCGCCCACCGGGTCGTCCGGCCCGTCGAAGGCCATCCGGTGCAGGCCGCCGGGCAGGTCGTTGACCAGGTAGAACTCGCCCTCCGGGGTGGCGCCGAAGGCGGTGATCTGGGTGGGTGTCTCACCGATCTCGGCCACCTGGTAGCCGCCGGCGCCGTCCTCGCGGATCGCGTAGACCACCGAGGAGCAGTAGTCGGTGGCGATATAGGTGCCGCCGACCAGATCGGCGTACTCCTCGCCCCGGTAGACCAGTCCGCCGATCACCGCGCAGCCGCCGGTGTAGGGGGAGTAGGTGTAGATGGGGTCGGTGTACTCCTCGCCGTCCACGCAGTGCGTCTCGTCGAAGATCTCCAGGCCCTCGTAGCAGGACCAGCCGAGGTTGGCCCCGCCCTGCCCGGCCGGGAGGTGGTTGAACTCCTCCCAGCTTCCCTGCCCGACGTCGCCGATCCACAGCGAGCCGTCCACCGGGTCGAAGGAGAAGCGCCACGGGTTGCGCAGCCCGTAGAGCCAGATCTCCTCGCGGGCGCCGGGGGTGCCCACGAACGGGTTGTCGTCCGGGATGCAGTAGGCCAGCGGGGCGCAGGCGGCGTTCACGTCGATGCGCAGGATCTTGCCCAGCAGGGTGTCCAGCCGCTGCCCGCTGAGGAAGGGGTCGCCGGAGCCGCCGCCGTCACCGATGCCGAGGTAGAGGTAGCCGTCGGGTCCGAAGGCGATCTGGCCGCCGTTGTGGTTGTTGTATTCGGCGTGCTCCTGCTGGAGCAGCACCTCCAGGCTGCTGTCGGTGAGCGTGTAGCGGGCCAGGGTGACGGCCCCGTCCGGCAGCGCGGTGTAGGCCAGGTACAGCTCCTGGCTCTGCGGGAAGTCGGGCGCGAGGGCGATGCCGAGCAGGCCGCGCTCGTTGCCGGACTCGTCGACCACGTCGGTGAGGTCGATCAGGGGGTCCTCGGCCAGGCCGGTGTCCGGGTGGTAGACGCTGACGGTGCCGGGCTTCTCGGTGATGAACAGCCGGCCGGTGCCGTCGTCGGGCGCGACGAGGGCGGTGGGGCGTTGCAGGCCGGAGGCGACCTGTGTGGTGGTGGCGGTCACCTCCTCCAGCGGCGCCGTCGCCTCGGTGGCGGTGGTCTCGGCGGTGGTGGTCTCGGTGGCGGTGGTCTCGGCGGTGGTCTCTTCCGCGGTGGCGGAGGAGGGGACGGTCACCGCGAGCGGCAGGGCGACCGCGGCGGCGAGCAGCAGGGGGCCGCTCAGGCGGCGTCGTAACATGTCGGCTCCAGGAATGTGGGGGGCGTTCCCAAGGGACGTTCGACGGTTCAGTGCGCGCTCCCGCGGGCGACCGTAGCGACTCGCTCCCGGCCACGGAAGGTTGCCCGCGCAACTACTTTGTCGCGCGTCGCCTCGCATCACAGCGCGGCGCGCCGGACCGCCGGTCCGCGCCGCCGCCCCAGGGCCCCGGCTCAGCGGCTCCGCTCCCGGTTGCCGTTCCGGGGACGGGAGAGGGAGATCCTTCCGGCCTTCCTGGTGTAGAGCGCGCCGCCGGCGCTCATCGACACCAGCACCCGGTAACGCCCGGCCGGGACCTCTCCGGCGTCGATGCCCCTGCCGCCCGGGGTGGTGAAGTATCCGAAGTCGTAGGAGCCGAAATCCTCCGGCGGCACATGGCGGCGCACCGCCGCCGGGTTCCGGCCGGCCTGGAGCGGAAAGGAGAAGCGGCCCGGCTTTCCGTCCAGAACGAGGTAGTAGGTGGCGTGGGCGGCCCGGTCGGCGTTCCGGCCGGGCAGGAAGAAGACCCCTTCGACGTCGATCGTCCGGTCCTGTTCCCGGCACTTCTTCACCTCCACGACCAGCGCGGGGGAATCGGTGCCGATGACGCTGCGCCGGACGATCTCGATGCCGCCCTGCCCGCCGCGCAGCACGGTCTCGGTGCCGCCCGCGGCGGTGCGCCGGTCCACCGGCTGCCGGGCGACCAGCCGGGTGCGCCGCTCGATGCCTCCGCCCGCGCTGCCGTCACCGCTGCCGCTGCCGCTGCCGCTGTCGCTGTCGCCGGTGATGCAGACCGACACCTGGAAGCGGCCCAGGGGCAGTCCGTCGAATCCGAGGCCCTGCCCGGCGAAGCCGCCGTCGGCGTATTCGCAGAAGAACGAGTCCCAGTATTCGCGGTAGAGCTTGGCCGCCTTGGTGGTCTCCAGCGGGAACACCCAGCAGCGGCCGTCCCGTTCCAGCACCAGCCGCTTGGTCTCCCGCGGCTCCGGGCCGCCGGGGCGGCCCGGGAGGAAGGCGTGGCCGGCGAGCCGGGCCGTGCCGCCGTCGAAGGCGGCCTGCCGCAGCACCGCCAGCGCGGTGTCACCGGCGCGCAGCGCCGCCAGATGTGCGGCGGCGGCCCGCGGGTCCTCGGTGTCGCTGCCGAGCTCCAGCTCGCCCAGGCGCGGCACCATGCCCTCGGTGAGCGCGTGCAGCACGCTCCAGACCAGCGGCATGCCCTGCCGGACCACCTCCTCGTGCCGGCGGATGGTGGGCGACCGCAGGAAGAGGAAGCTGAAGTTGTCGTATCTGCGCAGGGCGGGAAGCATGTGCTTCACCTCCTGCTCGTACTGGTAATCGGCGGGCGAGGAGAGCAGATAGACGTTGCGGTCGAAGTTCTTCTCCGCCTCCAGCAGCTCCGGCAGCACCCGGTCCAGCGCGGCCACGCTCTCCGCCGGCTGGCCCTTGCCGAGGACGGAGGCGCCCAGATTGCCGTGGTTGTGCGAGTAACTGCCCAGAAAATACTGCGGGGTGGACATCACGATGTTGCGGTAGTCGTACTTCACCCCGTAGTACAGGGCCGCCGAGCCGCCCTTGGAGTGGCCCAGCAGCGTCACCTGCTCCCTGCTGTTCAGCCCGAGCCGCTCCGCAAAGCCCCGGATGACCGCCTGCACCGCCTCCTGGAGGGAGCAGTCCATGTCCCGGGCGATGTAGTAGGAGGTGCCGCCGTCGAAGCGGTCCTTGATCCGCAGGATGTTGCACTGCACCTGGTCGAGCTGGTTGCCGAAGCCCCAGACGGTGCCGACCGAGGCGAAGACCACCAGCAGATGCGGGTGATGTCCGCGGGCGGGCCGGAACTGGTACTCGACGGACCATCTGCCGTGCGTCTCCACCCCTTCGGTGAAGGCCCACTTGTGCTTCAGGGCGTAGTTCGGCGACAGCGGCGGAAGCGACGTGCTCGGCCGGCTCGGCTGACTCATGCGCACCCTGCGGATTCTCGGACCGGACACGGCGGGGCCGACCCGCGTTCCCCGCCAGGACACCGCACAGCATACGGCCGTTCACCGGGCCGACGTCCCGCCGTCCTTCCCCTTTCGCTCAGTAGGGGTACTCGCGCGGTCCGTGCTGGATGCTCACCCAGTGGTGGGTGGTGAACTCGTCCACCACCCAGTCGCCGCCGAACCGGCCGATGCCGGAGTCCTTCTCGCCGCCGAAGGCGATATGTGCGTCATCGTGCACGGTGGTGTCGTTGAGGTGGGTCATCCCGGCCCGCACCCGGTGGGCGAACCGCAGGCCGCGTTCCTCGTCCCGGGTGCACACCGCGCTGGAGAGGCCGTACTCGGTGTCGTTGGCGATCCGCAGCGCCTCCTCCTCGTCCGCCGCGCGGATCAGGGTGGCCACCGGGCCGAAGACCTCCTCGGCCGCGGTGGCCACGGTGTTGTCGCCCAGCAGCACATGCGGCGGCAGCACCTGCCCGGTCGGGCCGGTGGGCTCGCCGCCGAGGACGAGTTCGGCGCCCTCGGCCACCGCCCGCCCGATCTTCTCCCGCACCGATTCGAGCTGGCCGGAGTTGATCAGCGGGCCGATCCGCGTCTCCGGGTCGGCCGGGTCGCCGTCGCGCAGCCCGGCAGCCGCCGCGGTGAAGCGCTTGACAAAGGCGTCGTACAGCGCCGCGTCCACGATCACGCGGTTGGTCGCCATGCACACCTGCCCCTGGTGGAGGTAGCTGCCGAACAGCGCGGCGTCCACCGCCCGGTCCGGGTCGGCGTCGTCCAGCACCACCAGCGGCCCGTTGCCGCCCAGCTCCAGCGCCAGCCGCTTCAGCCCCGCCCTGGCCGCGATGCCCTTGCCGACCGGGGTCGATCCGGTGAAGGACACCACCCGCGGCACGGGATGCGCCACCATCGCGTCGCCGATCTCCCCGCCGCCGCCGATCACCACGCTGAGCAGCCCGGGCGGCAGGCCCGCCTCCTCGTACACCTTGGCCAGAAACAGCCCGCCGGTCACCGGGGTGTCCCCGGCGGGCTTGAGCACCACGGCATTGCCCAGCGCCAGCGCGGGGGCCACCGAACGGTTCGAGAGCTGCACCGGGAAGTTCCAGGGGCTGATCACCGCCACCACCCCGGCCGGGCGCCGGTAGACCCGGTTCTCCTTGCCCGGCAGATCCGATCCGGTGCGCGTCCAGCCCTCGGTCCGGTCCGCCTGCCGGGCCGCCAGCGCGGTGACGGCCCCGGCCAGCTCCAGCTCCATGGCCGCCCGGCCGCGGGTCGCCCCGGCCTCCCGGCGCAGCCAGTCCGCCAGCTCCTCCCGCCGCGCGGCCAGGATCTCCGCCGCCCGGGCGATCACCGCGGCGCGCTCGGCCGCGGGCCGGGCCGCCCAGCCGGGCTGGGCGCGCTCCGCCGCCCGGTAGGCCCGGTCGAGGTCGTCCTTGCCGGCCTGCGGGATCTCGGTGAGCACGTCCCCGGTGTAGGGATCGGTGTCCGCCCGGGTCTTCCCCGATGTGCCGCCCCGCCATTCGCCCGCGATCGGCATGGTGTCGAACCCGCTGTACCTGTCCACCATCGTTGCCGCCACGGCGTCCTCCTCGCTCGCGTTCCGTCGCCGTGCCTTCCCCCGCCGAGTGCCCCCGCGGCCTGCGCCCACTCCACCGCCGCCGGCCGCGCGGCGGCGGGCCGCCCGGCGCGAGCGGGACTGTGGCGGAGCGCGAGCCGGTGCCGGTGTGATGAGGGCGTGGACAGCGAGCGGCGTCCCCGGGGGAAGAGACCGGGGGCGCCGTGCTGCCGTCCCGCCGCGGGACACGGGCCCGCGGGACACGGGCCGCGGGACGTCAGGGCAGGGCGAGAGCGTCCAGGGCGGTGTCCGCCATCCGCTCCGGGGACCCGTCGAGCGGAACGGTGACGCCGTCCTCGTCCGCGCCCAGCGGCTCCAGATCGCGGAACTGCGAGTCGAGCAGGGACGGCGGCATGAAGTGCCCGGTCCGCAGCCGCATCCGGGAGTCGATCAGCTCCCGGGAGCCGGCCAGATGCACGAAGCGGACCCTGGCCCCGGTGGCCTGCCGCAGCAGATCCCGGTAGGACCGCTTGAGCGCCGAACAGGCCACCACCAGGGGCAGCCCGGCGGCGGCCCGCTCGCCGATCCGGTCCCGGATCAGCGCCAGCCAGGGCAGCCGGTCGGCGTCGGTCAGCGGAATCCCGGCGGCCATCTTGGCCACGCTGGCCCTCGGGTGCAGCTCGTCGGCCTCCACCAGCTCCCAGCCCAGCCGCTGGGCCAGCAGCGAGGCCAGGGTGCTCTTGCCGGACCCGGAGACCCCCATCACCACCAGAGCGGTCGGCGGCTTCATGGTCGCTCCCTCCCTCGGTGGCCGTAGTGCCGCGGTCGACGCGAAGAAACGTAACACCGGCACCGGACGGTGACCGCGGGCCGTCCCCGGGGCCCGGGACGCCCCGGACCGGGCAGGATGGCCGGTGTGCGGAAGCGAGGGGACGCGATGACGATACGCCGGGTGGCGCTCGGGGCCGGGGTGGTGCTGCTGGTGGCCACGGTGGTGCTGGCCTTCGGGCCGCTGCCGGGCCTGCTGCTGGACCGGACGGCGGGCGCCGCGGAGCTGGAGCCCGGCGAGCGGATCTCCGCCGAGTCCGACCTGCGGGGCGCGCTGCTCCAGGCGGTCGGCGGGCTGCTGCTGGTGGCGGGCGCGGTGACGGCCTGGCGGCAGATGCTGATCGGCCGGGAGCAGCACACGCTCAGCCGCCGGGTGGCCGTCACCGACGCCTTCGCCCGCGCCGTGGAGCAGCTGGCGGACGACAAGGCGGTGGCGCCACGGCTCGGCGGCGTCTACTCCCTGGACCGGATCGCCGAGGACGACCCGGCGGAACGTGCCCGGGTGGCGGAGATCCTGGCCGCCTTCGTCCGGGAGGGCGCCGCCGGGGAGAGCGCACCGCTGCCCAGGGATGTGGCGGCGGCCCTGGCGGTGCTGACCCGGCAGGACTGGCCGGACGGCGCCGATCTGGCCGGTGCCCGGCTGGCCGATGTCCGGCTGCGCGGCGCCCGTCTGGTCCGGGCCCGGCTGGACGGTGCCGATCTGCGCGGCGCCGACCTGACCTGCGCGGTGCTCACCGGCGCCCGGCTGGACGGTGCCGATCTGCGCCGCGCGGATCTGTCGGGGGCGGTGCTGCGCGGCGCGGATCTGCGCGGGGCGCTGCTCTCCGGCGGCCGGGCCGACGACGCCACCCGCTGGCCGGAGGGCTTCGCCCCCGGCGAGCACGGCCTGGTGGTACGCCCGGCCACGGACCCGGTTCAGGAGCGGTCCGGGCCCGGCCCCGCGCCCTGAAGCCTGCGGTAGCGCTCGGCCAGCTCCACCAGTTCGGCGGCCTCGGCGATCTTCTCGCCCAGATCCGGGTCCGCCACCTCGTGCAGCGTCAGCTCACCGTCCCGGAACCGGGGCACCAGGAGATAGGCGCAGTGGTGGCCGATGTCCGGGACGGCCGACAGTTCCTCCCGGGCCAGGGCAAGCCGCTCCCGGGCGGCGGCCAGATCGCCCCCGAGCACCTCGGCCATGGCCGCGTTGAACCGGCTCAGCGCCCGGTCCACGGGCATCCCGGCCTGGTCCAGGGCCCGCTCCGCCCATTCCAGCGCCTCACCGGCCCGGCCGTCCCGCAGCATCACATAGCCGAGGTTGTTGGCGCTGTGCCACGCGGGCGCGAGCTGGAAGGCGGTGCGCAGATGCTCCTCGGCGGCCGGCAGATCGCCGGCGGCGTAGGCGGTGTAGACCGCCGAGTCGTGCGCCTGGGCCATCTCCTTGCGCATGTCGTCGGTGGCCACCGCCACCAGCCAGTCGATGATCCGCCGCCAGGGCTTGAGCGGCTGCCGGGTGCGTTCGGCCAGCAGTTCGCCGCCCAGCGCCCGCACCCGCCGCTGCGCGGCGAGGAACCCCGGGTGAGCTCCGGCCTCGAACTCCGCGCTGTCCGCCGCCACCGCCCAGCGCACCGCCGTGACACCGCCGAAGGTGCAGGTCAACGTGGTCAGATCGAGCGCCGACGGCATGCCGCAGCGCAGGATCGCGGCATGCAGGAAGGCCACGGTGAAGCTCGGCGGCCGGCCGTCCTCCACCGCCAGGCTGTCCAGCGCGGACAGGCCCTCCTCCAGATGCTCGGGGGCCATGCCCAGACAGCAGGTCCGCAGCAGGCGGGCGTCCGGAGGGAGGATGTCGCGCAGCAGGTTCTCCAACTGGCGGGAGAGCTGGAGCTCGGCGCTCAGCCGGCTGAGCAGGGGCGGATGGGCGGGCCGGTCCGGGCGGCTCAGCGTCCACAGCCGGGTGTAGATCTCCTCGAACATGCCGGCGCCGCCGCCGAGCCGGACCGCGCCGTCCCGCGTCTCCAGCAGCCCCTCGGCCAGAAACTCCTGGTGAAAGCGGTCGAATTCGTCCCGGGTGACCGGCGGCGGCGCGGCCAGCGAGTGGGCGAGCCAGAGCTCGTCCACGCCCGCGCCGTCCAGCGAGGAGCACAGGGCGTTGAAGACCCACAGCCGCTTCGCGGACATGCCGCGCAGCGCCGCCACCACCGGGCTGTGCCGGCCCGCCTCGGAACCCGCCTCCAGCAGCGAGCGCACCTCCTCCAGGGTCTCGGTGGTCAGCTCCATCTGCCCGGTCACGCCCGTCTGCCAGCGGCTGAACATCACATAGCCGTAGAGCTGGATCTCGTAGGGGTTGCCGTCGGTGAGCCGGAGCAGATCGGCGACGGCGGTGTGCGGATGGGCGAAGCAGTCGTGCAGTTCGAGACCGAGCGCGGCCAGCGGCTTGGCCAGGCAGTGCTGCACCTCGGCGCCCTCCGAGAACCGCTCCACCTTCACCATCACGAACTGCCGCAGGATCGGGGCGAAGACCCGCTGGATACCGGGCAGCAGCTCGGAGGTGCCGGCCAGCACGAAGAGATAGCCGCGCAGCCGCATGCCCAGGGAACGCAGCACGGAGAGCACGTCCTCGCGGCCGGCCAGGATCTGGGCCTCGTCGATCAGCACCGCCACGGAGCGGCCGAGGCGGGCGGTGAGCAGTTCCAGATCGGCGCGCAGCGCCATTTCGGAGACGCGCCCGGACTGCGCCAGGCTCTCCGGGAACTCCAGCGGGAAGTCCGGGTCCCGCTCGGCGCCGTCGAAGAGGCGCCGGACCAGGCGGGAGGTGACGGGCCGGCCGTCCGGCGCGGTCAGGCCGGCCTCCCCGGCCACCGCGCCGATCAGTTCCTCGTAGAACTTGCGGAAGAAGGCCGCCGGGTCGTCGTCGCCGGGGGAGAGCTGGATGCGCACCGTGAGCCGGGAGCGCCGCCGGGCCAGTAACTCCGTCATATTGAGCAGGCTGGTCTTGCCGGCGGCGCGTTCCCCGTGCAGCGCGATGTAGCCGACCGGGCGGTCCCGGTCGGTCTGCTCCAGCAGATAGTCGATCTGGCCGAGTTCCCTGCCCCGGCCCGCGAACAGGTGGGGTTCGCTGACCGGGTTGGCGTAGTCGAACGGATTCCGTACCTGGCTGAGGTTCATAGCGGTTCCCCCTTCGCCGACCGCCGGACCGCCGTGCGCCGCCGGGACGGCGCCTCACCCGGCTCCGACGCATACCGTTCGTCCAGGGTTCCCGCGGCGCGCACCGGCCACCCCTCGGCGCTCCCGTTTCGGACAGCGGGCCGTGCGGTACCCGCCGGGCCGGAGCGGACCGGAGCGGACCGGGGCGGACCGGGGCGGCGATGGCATGGACGGCAGCGGCGGGCACCGGGCGGTGCCGCATACCGCGGATGTGCGGATCGAGGCGTGGGGCGCCACCCGGGAGGAGTGCCTGGCCCAGGCGGTGGCGGGCCTGGTGGGCTGTTTCGCCGACCTCTCCGGGGCCCGGCCGCGGGCCGTGCGGCGGCTGCGGCCGACCGGGCGGAGCGATGACGAGCTGCTGGCCGCGCTGCTGGAGGACGTGCTGTTCCGGCTGGATGTGCACGGCGAGGTGCCGGTGGAGGCGGCGGCGGAGCGCACGGAAGGCGGCCTGGAGGTCCGCCTCTCCGTCACCGGCCTGGACTCCGTGGAGATCACCGGCGCCGTCCCCAAGGCCGTCTCCTGGAACGAGCTCCACCTCTCCCCCGCCCCTTCCGGCTGGTCCTGCGCCGCCACCGTCGACGTCTGACCACGACGCGCGGCCGGCGTGGCATCGTCCACGGTCCACGCCCTCCTCCGCGCCGTCGCGCCGCGTGCTCAGCCCTTGACCACGCCCAGCGGGATCAGCCGGGCCACCCGGCGGCACAGGCCGGCGCCCTCGCTCGCCGCGACCACCTCGGTGACGTCCTTGTACGCCTCCGGGGTCTCCTCGGCCAGGCCGCGCCAGGAGGCGGACCGCACCGCGACGCCGTCCGATTCCAGCCGGGCCCGCAGCTCCCGGCCGCCGATGGCGCGGGCGGCCTGGTGGCGGCTCATCACCCGGCCCGCGCCATGACAGGTGGAGTGGAAGGCCGCGCCGCCCGGCACGCCGGTCAGCACATGGGAGGAGGTGCCCATGGTGCCGGGGATCAGCACCGGCTGCCCGGCGTCGCGCAGCTCCTCCGGCAGCTCCGGATGGCCGGGCGGAAAGGCCCGGGTGGCGCCCTTGCGGTGCACGCACAGCCGCCGCCGCTCCCCGTCCACCGGATGTTCCTCGGTCTTGGCCAGATTGTGCGACACGTCGTAGACCAGGCTGAGCCGGGCGCCGGTCTCGCGGCGGAAGATCCGGCGCGCCGCCTCGGCCAGCAGCTGGCGGTTGGCCCGCCCGTAGTTGGCGGCGGCGGCCATCGCACCGAGATAGGCCCGGCCCTCCGGGAAGTCCACCGGCGCGCAGGCGAGCTGCCGGTCCGGCACGGTGATGCCGTACCTGGCCATGGCCCGGTCCATGGCCCGCACATGGTCGGAACAGATCTGGTGGCCCAGGCCGCGCGAGCCGCAGTGGATCATCACACAGACCTGGCCGGCGGCCAGCCCGAAGGCCCGCGCCACCGCGTCGTCGTAGACCTCGGCGACCTGCTGCACCTCCAGGAAGTGATTGCCCGAGCCCAGGCTGCCGACCTGGCCGAGACCGCGTTCCCGGGCCCGCCCGCTCACCTGCTCCGGGTCGGCGCCGGCCACCGCGCCGCCGTCCTCGCAGCGGCGCAGGTCCCGCTCGTCGCCGTGGCCCTGCTCCACCGCGTAGCGGGAGCCGCCCGCCATGATCTTCTCCAGCTCCGCCGGGCCGCGCACCTGCCAGACCCCGCCGGGCCCGGCGCCGCGCGGGATGACCTCGCCCAGGCCGTCCATCACCGCGCCCAGCTCCGGCGCCAGCCCGCGCCGGTCGAGATCGGCGGCCAGCAGCCGCACCCCGCAGGAGATGTCGAACCCCACGCCGCCCGGCGAGACCACCCCGCCCGCCTCCACGTCCGTGGCCGCCACCCCGCCGATGGGGAAGCCGTAGCCCCAGTGGATGTCCGGCATGGCGTAGGAGGCGCCCACGATGCCGGGCAGGGTGGCCACATTGACCACCTGCTGGAGCGATCTCTCCGCGTCCCGCAGCAGTTCGCGGGAGGCGAAGACGACCCCGTCCACCCGCATCGGGTCGCGCCGCGCGATCCGGAACCGGTAGGGGCTCTCCTCCGTGTACTCCGCCGCCGCCGCAGCGGCCGTCGCACCCATGCCGACCTCCCTCACCTCGCTCCCCTCCCCGGTTCCCCGTTTCTCCCGCCCCACCCGGCCGGGTGGGGGGCAGAACCAGGGTGCCGGCCGCCGCGCCGCGCCGGGACTGGCACTTGCTGTGGGCCTATTACCGGTCACCAAAGCGTGGATTGGGCGGAAAGGACTGTGAGGGGCGCTTGCCCCCTCATACGGTGGCGTCGGTGGGGCGGTAACCGGCCAAAGCCGGTCTCTTTATGCAATTTACACACAAGGGAATGCGATGGACTCGTTGGCTCTGGCGGTGGGGACGGCGCTGGTGGGGGCGATGGCCTCCGATGCCTGGCAGCAGGCCCGTACGGCAACGGTGGGCTGGTGGCGGCGAGGCCGCCCGGAGCGGGCCGAGGAGGTGGCGGCCGACCTGGACACGGACCGGCGCCGGGTGCTGGCGGCGCATGAGTGCGGCGACCAGGGCACCCACCGGGACGTGGCCGACGCCTGGCGGCACCGTCTCCAGCAGTTCCTGGACGGCGACCCGGAGGCCGCGGCCGGTCTGCGCGCGCTGCTGGAGGAGCATCTGCGGCCCGCGGCCGAGGCGGCGGAGCCGAGGCAGACGGCCGGCTCCGTGGTGCTGCGCGCGGAGGCGCGGGACCAGGCACGGGTCTACCTCGCGGGCCGGGACCAGCACTTCACTGACTCATGAGCGGCCCGAACGGCGAGGACAGAGGCACAGGAGATTCCCCGGCAGCGGTCCGCATCTGCGGGCAGGCCCGGGACTCCGGGGAAATCTACGCGGCTGCCGGTGACATGCACATCGTCAGCCGGCCGGGCCGCGCCCCCGCCCCGGTGACGGCGCTGCGCACGCTGCCGAGGGACGCGGCCGCGTTCACCGGACGCCAGACGGAGGTCGACCGGCTGCTGACGGCCGGCGGCCAGTCGGGGGCGGTGACCATCCACACCGTGGACGGCATGCCCGGCGTGGGCAAGACCGCCCTGGTGATCCATGTCGCCCGCCGGCTGGCCGACCACTACCCCGACGGGCAGATCATTCTGCGGCTGCACGCCCACACCCCGGGCCAGCGCCGCGCCGACCCGGCCGAGGTGCTGGCCGCACTGCTGCTGGGCATCGGCATCGAACCCGGGCAGATACCGGAGGACATGGACGCCCGTGCCGCTCTGTGGCGGGACCGGCTCGCCGGCAAGCGGATGCTGCTGGTGCTGGACGATGCCGCCGATCACACCCAGGTGGAGCCGCTGCTGCCGGGCGGCGAGGGCTGTCTGGTGCTGATCACCAGCCGCCGTCGGCTGGTCGCCCTGGACGGCGCGGTTCCGCTGTCGCTGGGCACCCTGCCGCCCGGGGACGCGGCACTCCTCTTCTCCCGGCTCGCCCGCCGCACCCCCGGATCACCGGCGGACGCCGCGGCAGTGGCCTGGATCGTGGAGCTGTGCGGGCGGCTTCCCCTGGCCATCGCGCTGCTGGCGGGACGCTTCGCCCATCACCCGCACTGGAACCTCACCGAATACGCCAGGGAATTCGCCGCGGCCCGGGACCGGCTCGGCGAACTCACCGCGGGTGACCGGGCGGTCCGTGCCGCCTTCGACATGTCCTACCAGGCCCTCACGGACGGTCGGCAGCTCCTCTTCCGCCGACTCGGCCTGCATCCCGGGCCTGATCTCGACGCCTATGCCGCCGCCGCGCTGGCGGATCTCCCCCTGCGCCCGGCCCGGACCGAACTCGAAGCGCTGTACAACGACCACCTCATCGATTCCCCCTCACCGGGCCGCTACCGCCTGCATGACCTCGTCCGCTCCTACGCCCAGGCCCTGAGTGCCGAACAGGAGCCGGCCCACGATCACGACCGGGCCCTGGCGCGGCTGCTGGACTTCTACCAGCACACGGCGCGCCGGGCCGACGGGCATCTGGCCGACGCGCTCCGTCCGGCCGCCCCGGCCCCCGGCGCCGCCCCGGCCGACGCACCGGCCCTGGCCACCCACCAGGAGGCGCTGATCTGGGTCGGCGCCGAGCGCGCCAACCTGATCGCCTGCATCCATCACGCCTACACCACCGGCCGGCAGGCGCGGGCGCTCGGCCTGACCGCGTCACTGGCCGCCTTTCTGCTCCAGCAGGGCCCGTGGGACGCGGGCATCACGCTGCTGCGGAACGCCGCCGCAGCCGCGCACCGCACCGGGGACGGTCTGAGCGAGGCCAACGCGCTGTGGGAGCTGAGCCGGGTGCACTACCTGACCGGCAACTACGCCGTGGCGGCCGACCTGGCGAAGCAGACTTTGCGGCTCTACCGCGCCCTGGACAACCGGCTGGGTGAGGCGAACTCGCTCTGGGCCCTGAGCTGGGCCTGGTACCTGACCGGTGACTACACGGAGACGGCGGACCTGGCGCAGCAGACGCTCAGGCTCTACCGCGCCCTGGACAACCGGCTCGGGGAGGCCGGCGCCCTGTGGGTGCTGAGCTGGGCGGTGGCCGGTACCGGCGACTACCCGGCGGCAGCCGGACTGGCCGAAGAGACACTGAGCGTCTGCCGGGACTGCGGTCACCGCCTCGGGGAGGCGGGAGCGCTGTGGGCGCTGGGCCAGGCACGGTACATGGCCGGGGAGTACCCGGAAGCGGCGGAACTGCTGCGGGAAACCCTCGGCATCTGCCGCGACCTCGGCCACCTTCCCGGCGAGGCGTTCGCACTGTGGGAGCTGGGGCGCGTCCAGTGCCTGACCGGAAACCACACCGAGGCGGCCGGGCTGACACAGCAGGCGCTGGACATCTGTTTCGCCATCGGTCACCGCCACGGCCAGGCCCAGGCCCTTCAGGTGCTGGGCCGGGTACGGCACCTGACGGGCGACTACTGGGCGGCACTGGACGCCGCTCAGCAGGCGCTCGACATCTGCCTGCTGACCGGCCACCGCCACGGCCAGGCGCACGCCCTGCACGACCTGGGCCGTGCCCGGACCATGACCGGGGACCACCACACGGCCGCCGATCTGCTCCAGCGCTCGCTGGCTCTGTTCCAGAGGGTGCGCTACGCCCACGGACAGGCGGAGGTCCTCAACAGCATCGGGGATCTGCTGCGCTCCTCGGGCAAGCCGCACGACAGCCTCGCGGCGTACGAGCAGGCGCTGTGCCTGGCCCGGCAGACGCACAGCCCGCTGGAGGAGGCACGTGCCCTGGAGGGGGCGGCCCGCTGCCGGGCGGGGACCGGCAGGCGGCAGGCGGCGCTCGCCGGTCTGCGCGAGGCCGTGGACCTGTACCGCCGTATCGGCGCCGCCGGGACCACCACCGCTGCCCGGTACCTGGCCGTACTTGAGGCGGGTCCCTGATCGGCCCGCCGCCGGTGCTGGCCGGGCATCGCCTATCGTGCGGCGGGCGGGCACGGAACTGCGGGGCACGGAACGGCGGGCACGGCCGGGGAGGTACGGCGGCGTGAGCGGTGAGGCGCGGGCCGGGGGGCGGCTGGTGGCGGAGTGGGGGGTGCACCGGGCGGCGGTGTTCGGGGCGGCGTACCGGCTGCTGGGCAGTGTGGCGGATGCCGAGGACGTGACCCAGGATGTGTGGCTGCGGGCGGCCGGGGCCGATCTGGAGCGGGTGGACGATCTGCGGGCCTGGCTGGTCACGGTCGCCGCCCGGCGTGCCCTGGACCTGCTGCGCTCGGCGCGCGCCCGGCGCGAGACCTATGTCGGCCCATGGCTGCCGGAGCCGCTGCTGACCGGGCCGGACGCGGCCGAGACGGTGCTGGTGGACGAGTCGGTCTCCACCGCGATGATGCTGGTGATGGAGGAGCTGCGCCCGCCGGAGCGGGTGGCGCTGGTGCTGCACGATGTGTTCGGGGTGGAGTTCGCCCGGATCGCCGAGGTGCTGGGCGGCTCGGTGGCCGCGGCCCGTCAGCATGCCGCGCGGGCCCGGCGGCGGGTGGCGGGTGCCCGGGAGGAGGCGGCGCAGGCGCCGCGGGCGTCGCGGGCCGAGCGGGAGCGGGTGCTGGCCGGGTTCCGTGCCGCCTGTCTGGCCGGTGATCTGGCGGCCCTGGTGCGGCTGCTGCATCCGGACGCGGTCTATCTCACCGACGGCGGCGGCGAGGTGCTCGCGGCCCGCAAGCCGATCGTGGGCGGCGAGCGGGTGGCCATGGTGATGCTGCGGGTGGCCGGCAGGCTGCCGCCGCCGCGGATCGAGCTGATCGAGGTCGGCGGCGAACCGGCGCTGCTGGTGGTGCGGCGGGGCCGGGTGTACGCCGTGGACACCGCGGCGATCGGGGCGGACGGGCTGATCACCGCCTACCGCAGGCTGCTGGCCCCGTCGAAGCTCGCCCACCTCTCCCCCGCCCGATCCTCCTGTGTCACATCCGGGCCCGCCGCCCCGTCTGCCTGACGTACGGCACCGCCGGAAGACGACCGAGGGAGACCACACCATGCCCCGCATGCTGCTGAGCGAGAGCGCGCCCGAACTGCACCAGGGCTTTCTGCGCATCGACGCGGAGATCCGCCGCGGCCCGCTGGACGCCACCGTGCGCGAACTGGTCAAGCTGCGCGCGTCGCAGCTCAACGGCTGTGTGTTCTGCGTGGACCTGCACAGCAGGGAGGCCCTGAAGGAGGGCGAGCACCCGGACCGGCTGCACCAGCTCCCGGTGTGGGAGGAGTCCGAGCGGTTCGAGGAGCGGGAGCGGGCCGCCCTGGCCTACACCGACGCCGTGACCGGCCGCCGCCCGGTGGACGACGCGCTGTGGCAGCGCGTGTGCGAGCACTTCCCGGACGAGGCCGAGCGCGCCCACCTCATCGCCCAGGTCTCCCTGATCAACGCCCTGAACCTGTACAGCGTCCCGCTCCGGATGCGCCCGCGCCCGGCCTGAGGCGAGGCCGGCGCCCCGCCCGCCGGCCGGAGCCTGCCTGCTCCCCGGTCTCCGTCGCCGGGGGAGACCGGGGAGCGGGTCCTCCGTGCCGCGGCGGGTCAGCCGGCGGCGGTCCCCGCGGTGCCGGCCCGGCGGCGGCGCAGGGCCGGCGCGCCGCCGGCCGCGAGCAGACCGACGGCGCCGGCGCCCAGCAGCGGCGCGGTGCTGCCGCCGCCGGTCTCGGCCAGCGTCGGGTCCGCGTCCTCGCCGCTGTCCTCGGGGCCGGTCTCCTCGGACGTGCCCGCGGGCCCGGTGTTCTCCTCCTCGCCGCTGTCGTGGTCCCCCTCGGCCGCGACGAAGTCACCGGGCGGGCTCTCGCAGCCGACCCCGTCGGAGTCGGCGTCCAGGTGCTCCCCGTAGTGCGGGTCGCCCTCGGCTATGTTCGCGTAGCCCGCTTCGTATGCGGCCGTGCAGTTCTCGAACGCCTCGCCGTGGGCGAACGCCGCGGCCGGAGCCATGGCCAGGCCCAGCCCGACGAGCACCGCGACGCCTCTTGCGACGCTGATGAGCTGTGGTTTCACTGTTCCCCTCCTGAGTCCCCGCGGATGCGGGGCGCCCACGCTGGCGGCGGGGGCCCGCGGGCCCGGGGCGGAACCGGGGAGCAGTGACCATAATGTGACCTCCCGCCAGATGACGTCGCAGTGGTCCGGCCCGGGGCCGAGGCGCCCGGAATGATCCGGTGGCCACCGGGGTGCGACGGACGCGCCTGCGGACGGCGGATGTCAGGTGTCGAACCGGCGGCGGGCGGTCTCGATGTGGGGGAGGTAGCGGCTGGTCCAGTCGCACATGCCGGCGACGGTTTCCCGCAGGGCGCGGCCGGGTTCGGTGAGGGTGTACTCGACACGGGGCGGGACGGTGGGGTGGACGGCGCGCTCCACCAGGCCGTTGCGTTCCAGCATGCGCAGGTTCTGGGTGAGCATCTTGTGGCTGATGCCGTCGATGCCCCTGCGCAGATCGCTGAAGCGCAGCGTGTCGTCGCCGAGCGCCTCGACGATCAGCAGCGCCCACTTGTTGGCGAGGTCGGCGAAGATCTCCCGCGCCAGGGAGTCCGCGCGGGCCAGGTCCGCGTCCTCGGGTGAGCCTGTGAACTGCTTGGTCACCATGAGGTTCCCCCGTCACCGAAAAGTGCGTTCTTCCATGTCAACGCACACTCTCCTACGGTTCCCGAGTAACCACAAGAGAGCGAGGGCGGGCGTGGGCCGGCCTTCGGGCGAGGAGAGGCAGGACGGGGACCATGACCGTCACCCTGATGAACCCGAGCGGACTTCCCCGGATCGACGCCTATCGGCAGGTGTCGGTCGCGACCGGGGGGAAGCTGGTTTTCGTCGCCGGGCAGGTCGCCTGGGACGAGAACGGGGTCAATGTCGGCGAGGGGGATCTCGCCGCTCAGGTCGAGCAGTGCTACCTCAACATCGCGACCGCGCTGGCCGGGGCAAACGGTTCCTTCGACGATGTGGTGAAGCTGACCGTGTATGTCGTCGACTGGACGCCGGGCAAGATGCCCCTGCTGATGGAGGGCATCGGCCGGGCGGCGGCAAAGCTGGGCGGGACGCCGGTCCCCCCGGCCACCCTGCTGGGGGTCGCGGCGCTCGACGTGCCCGAGCATCTGGTGGAGATCGAGGCCACCGCGGTTGTCGGAGAGGACCGGGCGGGGTAGGGCGTCCGCCGGCCCGAGGCCGCAAGGGGGCGCGGCGCTGCCGGTCCACAGCGCGGCCCGGGCCGGGGCCCGCAGCTGCTCCGGCAGCACCGTGCATCACCTCACCGCCGAGGGCCTGAGGGGGAGCCGGGACGCGGCCCGCCCGCGCGGAAACGCCGGCGGGGGTCAGCGAGGGGCGGCGCCGGGCGGCCGGCTGCCGGAGACGGCACGGCGGGGCGGGCGGGTCAGGGTGATCTGCCGGACGAGCTGGTGGAAGCAGGAGAGCGCGGCGGCCACCGGAAGCCCGGCCATGGCCGCGCCGATCAGCGTGCGGGGCGCCTCGGCCACGCAGAAGACGGCCGCCAGCGCCGAGAAGAGCACCACGATGCCCCAGGCGTGCGGGGCCCGCCGGTGGTGCAGGGCGGCCCGGACGATGGACAGCGAGGCCACCAGCCAGGGCCCGTAGATCAGCGCCGGCCACCAGTTCACCAGTCCGGTGGCGTCACCGGACTCGGCGATGGCGCGCAGCGGGCCGTGGGCGGCCATGGCGCTCAGCAGGCTGACGGCGGCGGCGACGGTGGCCGCCACCGCGGCCAGCACCCGGCCGACGCCCTCCACCGGGGGCAGCTTGGCGGCGCGCGGTTCCGCCCGGCGGGTCCTGCGGTGCCGGTTGCGGTGCTCGCGCGCCGACCGCGGGCCGTCGGCAACGGGGACGGTGCCGGCCGTGCCGGGCGGCGGCACCGGCACGCCGTCGAACGGCATGGGCCCCGGCATGCCGTAGCCGAGCATCGCGTCCCCCGGATCGGGGAGCGGGGTGCCGATACCGGTGCCGATACCGGCTCCATGGGCGATCCCGGGGCCGTGGCCGATACCGGGCTCCGGATGAATCCCGGTCCCCGTGCCGACGGCGAAGCCATAGGGCAGGGCGTATTCCTGCGTGTTGTGCATGGTGTGTTTCCAGCGGAAGACGGTCGCGAGCGGGACGGAAAGGACTGCCCCGGCGCCACAGGCCCGGAAAAGCGGAGCCAGTGCGACTGAACGATTCTCCAATTGTCCTTTCTCGTATGACTTTTCCATGGTTTCCGGACCCCTGAGCGGCTCCATCTCTATGCCCTGCGGCGACGGCCAGTCAAGCGGAGATAGCGGGTGCGAGAAGCAGCCCGGTCAGCGCACTGGGAAATATCAAGTGACTACCGCTTTCTTCTATGGAGGATTTCCTGCCCGCCGGCCGGTCGCGGGACGCCGGGAACATCATCCGCCCGCCCGCCGACGACGCACGGCGCGCAGCCCGCCGCGGGCACCGCCCCGGCACCCCTCGAACAGCCACTCGCCGAGGGACCACCCAGCTCACCCCCTTGCCGTCCGGAGCCCCTCCCCGTGGTGCAACAGCAGTTCCCAGCGGAAACCCGCAGCACGCCGGTACGCCTTTCTTCTGACAACAGCAAGCCCTCAGCTCCGACTGCATCAAGCGGTTCGGGCTGAGGGCTACGTGAGCTGTGGGAATGTTTCGGCGTCAGCTCACGAAGTTCACGAAGGACTGCCACGCCATGTCAGGGAAAATCAGATGTGCCGCATGCGGCATCTTGCTGTCCCGCACGGGCACGGCTCCGGAAACGTCGTCCCGGACTTCGAGACAGGCGCCATTGTTGTCTCCGCTGTAGCTGCTCTTGCGCCATAGGCCGTCACGCGTCGGCTTCATTGTCGTATTCCTTGATGTATCGGCGGATAATGTCTAGTGAATCGTTCGGCGGCAGAGCTTTTTGCCGCGCTTCGTCGAACAGTTCATTGTAAAAGCTGACCCTTGGCGGACTTTCGACGGGTTCCCCGGGGCCGAAAGACTCGACCAGGGCGACCGTGTGCCCGTCCGCAAGGTGCCACAGGCTCACGCTACCGCCCATCATCCCGTGGCCGCCCGCACTGAACGGAAGGATCTGCACCCTGTTGCGCGGGTTGACGATGATTTCCTCGAAATGACGCAATTGGTCCGCCATTACTTCTGCCGTTCCGACTCTCCGCGCCAATGCAGATTCGTCAATCACTGCACGATAGAACGGCGGATCTTCCCTGAAGAACACAAGCTGCCGGTCCATACGGAGCGACACCCGTGCCGCAATCTCGTGGTCGGAAGCACCGAGCATGTATTCGCGTGTCAACTCCAGCGCGTATCGCTCGGTCTGGAGGAGTCCCGGGACAACGCTAGAGGTGAACGTCTGGATACGAACGGCATCCCGTTCCTTGGGAAGCATCTCCTTCATGTGTTCCGCGACCAGAGCGTCATGGACGTTGGCAAGCAATTCAGTGAACTTGATCATCGGCTTGAACCGTTGGTCAAGCAGCATTGCAAATTCCATGGTGGGAAGACTCCGGCCGCTTTCCAGATCGGCAACCCGTCCTTTGGAGTATTTGAGGTAGTCCGCGAACTGTTGCATGGACATCCCCGCTGCCTCACGTACCCGCTTGAGCTGTCGGCGGATCAGCTCCCGCCCAGTGATCTGTTCTGGCTGCTTGCCCACGCCCCACGCCTTCCGCTTGCCCACCCTCGCCCGTGCTTCTGTTCGGTCGTTTTGGCAGGAACGACCAGCCTACGCCGTGTCAACTTCTACCACTCCGCCGATGGTTGAGATGTGCCCGCTGACAGCAACCGACCAACGGAGGTACCGCACGTGACCGGCACTGACGGAGCGGACGGGTCATCCCGCAGCAACCCTGTGAGTCATGTACTCCCGAATATGGAAACGCTCGTGAGCACCTTTTCGTCCCCGCGCTCACCCACGAACGCGCTGCGCTGCTCTCCGGAGCGCTGTCGCTCGCTGCACTCCGCCGTCGCGACGCTCAGCGGCTCCTGACCGTGCTGACGGACACGTCGAACCAGCCGGAGAGCTGAACCATGAGCGGCGGGTGCCTGCACCCCGGGGACCTGGACACTGACGCCGAAGGCAACCGTGTGTGCCGCGCGTGTGAATCCGTGATCTATGCGGCCCATGCGGCACGGGCCGCACAGCAGCGGACCGAAGAGCGAACGAGGAAACGGCCGCCAAGTGAAGACCCCGGCAACCGTCGCAACACGATCCCGGGGCGTGGCCGGTCTGATGAGAGGAAAGACCAGCGGTGAAAGACACTACAGCGGTGCGCCCCGCCCGGGGCACCTACCGCTTCCGCAACTACACGATCCGGCCGGATGAGCGCACGGAAGCCGAACCGATCGTGTCCGGCATGGAATGCAAGTCATGCGGGGAGCGCGGCCAGGACGGGGACGGCATCGGGCACGCGACCGAATGGGCCGTTGAGCACCTCAAGGCGAACCCGACGCATCTGGAGTACCGGGAGCACATCACGCGCTCATACCACTTCGAGGCGGGAGCGTGGCATTGATGCGCAGACTTCTGGAGTGGCTGTCTCCCGCCCATGGGAAGCGGCCCGTCATGGCCCCGGGAGCCAACCGCCCGCAGAACGGCCACGGGGAGCCCGTAGAGCCTCCCTGCAAGCCCCGGCAGTCCGGGCAGCATGAGGCCGACTGCCCCACTGTGCGGCTGTCCTCCGTAAGGCACGGGGCACCCGTCTACGACGAACCGCGCAGCACCCGCCCCTACGCCGGGGGCGACTACTGGCACGGCGGACCGCTGGAACAGCCGACGTGGATTCCCGGGCACCACCCGCCGCACCCGGACACCCTTCGGGCGCGCGCACGGAAGGCATATCGCCGCGCGGTCCTGCTGGCCAACTCCTTCGGAGTGGAACTCCCGCCCCGCCGGATTCACGGCGTGCGGCTGAGCGGCGGTGCGCTGTGAGCGATCGGACGCTTCTGTACCTGACGGGTGACGACTCGGCGCTGTGGCCGGTGTGGCGTCGGCTGACGACCGCGCTGGGCACACGCCGGGACGTTTCCATGACCACGTACGAGCACTGCGCGCGGGTCATGTCGCGCAGCGGCGAAGCGCGGGTGATTCGGCTGGGCATCGAACGGAACATGAGCAGAGTTGTGGTGACGGAGTTCACCGGAGTCACTTGGGCGGACAACACGCCCGAGCACTGCTCCACGGCCGTTGTGGTCGAAGTGGCGCTGAGGGTGGTCGAGGAAGGCTCGACGGCGGTGGGCCGCTAGCATCCGGTACCCCTGCGCGGCTCCGTGCGGGTGCCCCGCCGACATGCGCGCTGGTCCGTTTGCACTGGTCGGAGCCGGGCCGTTGCTTGCTTCGGCGGCGCCACCTCCCGGCCCGGCCGCTCCTGTCGAGTCGGGAGGTGACCCGCACGCCGACCCGCCGTGGCGCAGTGGCTTGCCGACGGAAGCGGGGCGCGGGAGTCCCGCGGATGGTCAGGCGGCGGAGCCGCTGTCGATGACCAGGTCGGTGCCGACGACCGCGCCGGCCGCGGGGGAGGCGAGGTAGAGCACCGCGGCGGCGACTTCTTCGGCCTCCGCGACCCGGCCCAGCGGGTTTTCCGTCTTCATCCGCTCGGCACGGTCGGCCTCGGTCTCGCCGGGCCGCAGCGACATGGGAGCGGCGGCGGCGCCGGGGCTGACCGCGTTGATCCGGATGCCCTGGTGGATGTGGTCCAGGGCGGCGGTCCGGGTCAGCGCCGAGACCGCCGCCTTGGAGGTGATGTACGGGGCGAGGTTGGGGATGCGCAGGTGGGCGCCCAGGGTGGAGGAGACGTTGACGATGGTGCCGCCGCCGTTCTCCTTCATGTGCGCGATCTCGTGCTTCATCGCCAGCCACACCCCGGTGACATTGGTCCGCAGCACCGCCTCCCAGTCCTCCTCGCTCACCTCTCCGGCGGGAGCGGTGCCGCGGAGAATCCCGGCGTTGTTGACCGCGATGTCCAGTCCGCCGAAGCGGGTGACGCTCGCGCGTACGAGGTCCTGGAGCCGGCCGGAGTCGGTGACGTCGGCGGTGACGGCGGCGGCCGTGCCGCCGGCCGACTCGATGAGGCCGGCCGTCTCCTCCAGGGTGGCCGCGGTGCGGCCGGCGGCGACCACGGACGCGCCCTCGGCGGCGAAGGCGAGCGCGATCGCGCGGCCGAGGCCGGAGCCTGCGCCGGTGACCAGGGCGGTCCTGCCGGTGAAGCGGTTCATTTCGGTGACTCCTTGACGTGGTGGATCGATCAGTTGACGCGGTGGTTCAGCAGGGCGACGGCGGCCAGCGCGGCCCCCGTCGCGGCCAGCGGCGGGGCATCGCCGCCCAGCGTGAGCAGCAGCGCGAGCAGGACGGTCGGGCCGAACTCCATCGCGGTGTTGAGCACGCCGCCGGCGAGCCCGCTCTGCCCCGGTGGCACGTCTTCCGTGGCGAGCACGGCGGCTCCGGCGAACGAGGCCGCGGTGTCGGCCGGCAGCAGCACCAGGCCCGGCAGCAGTCCGTACCCGTAGGCGAGGTCTGCGTCGGTCCCGGTGAGCGCGAGCAGGGCCAGCCCGGCCGCGCCGGTGAGCAGGCCGGCGGCGGTGACCGCCCGGGGTCCGTGGCGGCCGATGAGGGGTGCCGCGGCGCGGCCCGCGGCGAGCAGCGCGACCGCGAACGGGACGAACGCCGCGGAGGTCTCCAGCGGCGACCAGTCGCGCGCCTGCTGGAGGTGGAGCGAGAGAAGCATGAAGGTCATCGCGGTGGCGCAGGCGCTCAGCGCGATGGCCCCGAGCGCGACGGCCCGCCGCGGGTGCAGCAGGAAGCGGGGCGGCAGCAGCGGATCGCGGGCGCGGTGCTCGGCGTACCAGAAGGCGGCCAGCAGCGCGGCCCCGGCGAGCAGCGGCACCAGCACGCCGGCCGACGACCAGGGGCGGGCGTCGGTGAGGACGAGCCCGTAACTGGCGAGGACGATCCCCGCGGTGGCCAGTACGGCGCCCGGCAGGTCGGGAGCCCTGCCCCGGCTCGGTGTGGTGTCGGGCAGCAGCCGGGGGGTGAGGGCGAGGGCCGCGACCGCCACCGCCAGCGGTACGGCGAGGGTCCAGCGCCAGGACAGCAGCGCCGTGATGACGCCGGAGAGCAGATTGCCCGCGGTCGCGCCGAGCACCGAGAGCCCGCCCCAGGTGGCCATCGCCCTGCCGTAGGCGGCGGGGGCGGGGAAGACGGCGCGCAGCACGGTCATGGCGGCGGGCGCGATCGCCGCCGCGCCGGCGCCCTGTGCGAAGCGCGCCGCGAGCAGTGTTCCCGGGCCGGGGGCGGCCATGGCGGCGGCCGAGGCGGCGCCGAACAGCACCAGGCCCGCGGTGAGGACGCGCCGCCCGCCGTGGCGGTCGGCGAGGCGTCCGCCGAAGAGGAGCAGGCCGGCGAAGGTCAGTCCGTAGGCGGCGCTGAGCAGGATCAGATCGGCGCGCACCAGCTCGAACTCGCGCCCGATGAGGGGCAGCGGCACGGCGATGGCGGCAAGCGTGAAGATCAGCGTCGCCTGGACGCCGCCGAGGAGGACGAAGCCGCTTCGCTGCCGCACGGTGCTGACCCGGGCGGCACCCGTGGCGCTCATGTTCCCCCCTGTTTTTTGACCGATCGGTTCAGAATTTGGGCACGCCGCAAGGCCGGACGAGGGTTGGTGTCCGTCGCGGCGCGGGCGGTTCAGTCCAGCAGCGCCAGCGCCTGCTCGGCGGCGTCCCGCACCCGGGCGGGATCGTCCGAGGCCTTGCCGACGATCCGCAGCCCCTGGAGCAGCACGAAGAGCATGCGGGCCAGCGCGCCCGGGTCGCGGTCCCCGGGCAGCTCGCCCTGGGCCTGGGCCCGTACCAGCGCGGAGCGCAGCGGGATCTCGACATGCTCCCAGCTGATCTCCACCCGGCGGGCCGCCGCGGGGTCGTGCGGGGCCAGCTCGGCCGCGGTGTTGGTGATGAAGCAGCCGTACTGCCGGCCCCGCGGCGAGGCCGCCTCCGCGGCGAAGCGCCGCACCACCGCCCGCACCGCGGGCAGTGCCGGGCCCGGCTGGGACAACTCGGCGAGGAGCAGCGGGTTGCGCACCTCGGTGTACCGGTCCATGGCCTTCAGATACAGCTCGTGCTTGCTGCCGAAGGTCGCGTAGATGCTGGCGCGCCCGATGCCGAGGTGCTCGACGAGGTCCGCCATCGATGTCGCTTCGTAGCCGCGCCGCCAGAACAGCTCAAGAGCCGACTGCAGCGCGGCGTCCGGATCGAACTCCTTGGTCCTGGCCACGGGAAGACCATAGACGCATCTAGAACGATCGGTCAATAATCATCTGCGCGAGGACAGGACCGGTACACCGTCGCGGGAGGGCGGGGTCAGGCGCCGGCCGGCGCCGCCGGCACCGCCGGCGCGTCATCCCTCTGCCGCAGGGACGCCGACAGCTCCCGGGCCTGGTGTTCGGTCATCCTGGGTGTCCGGTACGGCACGCCGTTGACCCACCGCTGCGCCAGCCGGGCGATCCGCTCTCCGTACCGCTCGGCGGTGATCCGGTCGCCGCGCGATCCGGCGTGCTCCGGCCCCTGGTCGGCATGGCTCTGGCTCATCAGCCCCAGCCAGGAGCCCAGCCGGTTCAGATCGTCTCGGTCGCCGCCGCTCCAGTTGTTGCCCGGCATGTCGCCCACGCCGATCCACTGCATGCCCAGTTGCGTCGCGAAGACCGCCAACTGCTCCAGAACCAGCAGCTTGTCGCCGCTCTGCGAGGCGGACATGGTGAACCCGCCGGCCAGCTTGTCCTTCCACGCCTGGGTGGCGAACGGCGTGAACGCCGCCTCCATGAACGCCTTGAACACCGCCGACACGCTGCCCATCAGCGTCGGGCAGCCCATGACCATCGCGTCGGAGCGCTCCAGCAGCTCCAGCACGTCCGCGTCGTGCCAGCGGCCCGCGGTGACGTCCTCGGGCCGGAGCCCGACCAGATGCACCTCGGCGCCCGGCACCAGCCGCGCCCCTGCCGCGATGTGCTCGGCCAGCACCCGGGTGTGTCCGTGGACCGAGTGGTAGACCACCGTCACCGTGACCATCGGGGCATCGTGCTCACGGCCGGCGTCCTTGACTGTCATCTGTTCCTGCCTTCTTTCCGGGTCCGGTAGGGAAGATCGCTGCTTGCCCGGCCATCACAACCCGTGCGCGGCACGGCATCAACGCCGAACTCCGGCATGCAGCGATCGGCCGCGCCGATCATTCGCGTTAGCCTGGGCCGGTGGACAGAATGGAGCTGGAGGCGTTTGTCGCGGTCGCGGAGGAACTCCACTTCGGCCGCGCCGCCGCGCGTCTGCACCGGGGGCAGCCCACGGTCAGCGAAGCCGTCAGACGGCTGGAGAACACCCTGGGCGGGCGGCTGTTCCACCGCACCAGCCGCCGGGTGTCGCTGACCGGTCTCGGCGAGGCGCTGCTGCCCGATGCCCGGGCCGCCCTGGCCCAGTTGCGCCGCTTCCGGCAGCGCGGACGCGCCCTGGCCGCCGGTGACCGGGCCGGGTGCGCCCTGGTCGTCGGCCACGCCGAATACACCGGCCACCGGCTGCTGCTGCGCTGCCTGCCGCAACTGCGCGAGCGCTTCCCCGAGGTGACGATCGTGCCGGAGGCCATGCCGACCACGGCCCAGTTCACCGCCCTGCGGGCGGAGACGATCGGGCTGGGCATCGGCTGGGCGACCGGCGGCGTCAGCGGCGTCTGCGCCAGGGTGCTGTCCACCGAGAGGTTCGTGGCGCTGGTGCCCGCGGCCCACCCCCTCGCCGGGCACACCGAACTGAGCGCCGCCGAGCTCTCCGCCACCGGCCTGCTCACCTGGCCGCACCAGATCAACAGCGGCCTGTGCGACCGGCTGCTGTCCGCCTTCCGGATCGGCGGGGCCGATCTGCGCATCATCAGGACCGCCGACAGCGTGCAGGCCATCGCCGCTCATGTCGCCGCGGGGACCGGCATCGGCATCGCCGTCGAATCCGCGCTCGACCACCAGCCCTCCGGTCTGCGCGTCATCCCCCTCACCGGCCCGTCCACCACCGCCGACCAGGTCGTCCTGACCGCCGCCGACCCGCCGGCCCCCGCCAGGGCCCTGCGCGACCTGCTGCTGCACGCCTCGGCGACGGCCCGCTGGGAGACACCCCGGGCCAAGACCCCCTGCACGCCAGGCTGAACGCGCACGGCACCCTCGGGGACAAACACATCCCCATGGCATACCTGCGTGCCTCCGCAGCCCGGCGCCGTGAGCCGGCACGTGGCTTGTGGGACGCCAACGGCCACCGGCAGGCCGCCGGCTGCGACCAGATGTTCCTCACCCGCGAGTCCCTCGCCGACGGCGTCGCCGAGCTGCTGCGCTCCTGCGGCCTGGCCGTCCGCGTCCGCGTCCGGGAGAACGAGAGCGGGAGCGGGACGGACGGGCGGGGGGCCGGCCGCCGGTGGCTCATCATCGCCCGGTTCGACTTCAGCCCCTACCACCTGCCCCGCTACGACTGGCAGCCCCCGGAGCGGTCGGCATCCCGCCACACCCGGCGGGCAAATCACCGATATCCGCAAGGTGCCGGACCAGCCCGCGCAGTGCGTCGAAGTCGACTCGCCCGCACACCTCTTCCTGGCCGGCGACGCGATGGTGCCCACCCGGGACAGTACGCGGCCCGGAGCCCCGCAGAGTCCGTGACGGGCCCCGGCACCCCCCTCATGGGGTGTCGATCACCAGGCACTCCTCCTCGCGGATGCTGCAGCGGGCCAGCCCGGTCGGGCTTCCGTCGGTGTACAGCTCGGCGAGCAGTAGGTCGTCGTCCTCCCAGGTCAGGATGGTGAGCTCCCGGTCATCGGGGGGCGGCAGGGTGAGCTGCCGGCTGCCGTCGGCCGATTCCACCGTGATCCCGGGAATCGTCTCGGACTCGCCGCCCCAGCTGCCGCCGCGGCCGAGCCAGGTGCCGGAGGGATTGACCTTGACGTCTTCGCCCGGCAGCGTCCGCAGCCGGTTCAGCGTCCCCGAGTCGGAGGCCTCCGCCAGGTAGGACGCGTCGGGCGCGCCGTCCTTGGTCCCGTCGTACACGATCAGGCCGGCGGGGGTGCTGCCCTGGACCCACTGGCCAGGCGCGGTGATGTCGAGATCGACAGTGTCGGCGGTACCGGCGGTACCTCCGTCCCCGGCGGCGAGCCACATCAGGCGCCGGCTTTCGCTCTGCAGAAAGACCCTGGCGTCCTTGGTGACCGCGACGACGCCGAAAGCGTCCGGATCTTCCGGCCCGGTCGCATCGGTCCCCAGCGTGTTGACGATCTCACCGGACCGCGTGTCGACGAGCAGCACCTGCCCGCCGTCCTGCGCGGTGGTGCCCACCGCCAGCAGTGTGCCGTCGGGAGAGAACCGGGGCTGCAGTATCACCGTGCCGGACAGGGGGCGTTGCTCGGCACCGGTGCCCCACCACCAGGTGTCGTCGTCGCGATGCGCGGTCCAGGCGCCGCCGGCCCGGTGCACGGTCCACCAGGACCCGGGCAGCCGCTCGCCCCCGACGTGCAGGCGCCCGTCGACCACATAGGGCACCGCCGGCGGGTCGGCGGTGAGCGTACGGACCGCGGGCGTCTCACTGGGCGACTCAGTGGGCGTCGCGGCCGGCTGCGGGCTCCCTCCGCCGTCCCGGTACGACGACACCACCGCCACCGCGCCCAGGGCGATGAGGGTCACGGCGGCCACCAGCAAGGGTCGCCACAGGCGCCCGCCGCGGACCGGCTCCGGCGGCAGCGGCGGACGGAGCGGAGCCCGCACGCCGGAGGCCACCTCGCGGAACTCCTGCCTGAGCGTCTCTTCGACGTCACCACTCATGGTGGTTCTCCCTCCCGTCGGTGCGTTCCGGGTCGAGGGCGGCTCGCAGCACCTTGAGGGCGCGGTGGGCGGTGGACTTCACATTGCCGCGCGAGCAGCCGAGGATGTCGGCGATCTCCTGCTCGCTGAGATCTTCGTAGTAGCGCAGCACGATCACGGCGCGCTGGCGCGGCGGCAGTGCCTTCACATGTGGCCAGAGCGTCAACCGGTCCTCGGGCCCGTGCGGTCGCTGCGCGGCGCCGTACTCGGGCGGGGCGTCGGTCAGCAGCTCCAGCCGCCGCCTCTTCGGACGGCGCACCGACAGGAACGTGTTGGTGAGCATGCGCCGCACATACGCGTCCGGCGAGTCCGACCGGATGATCCGCGACCAGGAGCGGTACGCCTTCAGCAACGTCTGCTGAGCGATGTCCTCGGCGTCCGCGTGATTGGCGGTGAGCAGATACGCGCTGCGGTACAGCGACGGCCAGACGGAATCGGCGTACTCCTCGAACGCCGGTGCGTTCGTACCGCTGGTCACGCTGTGCATCATCCGACGGCACCCCCTTCACCCTGCCTGACTCCGCGGGAGCGTCACCAGGTTGCGTCAGCCGCGTCCGGCGGCCTCACGGGACAGTACGGCTAGGGATCGAGGCCGAGGTCGTTCCGCATGCGCCGGCGCAGGACGGTGAGTGCGTTCCAGCCGCTGTCCAGGCCCCGGCGGAGCCGGGCCGTGTCGCCGTCGGTCAGGTCACCACCGCTGCGCAGCAGGGCGCCGTAGCTGTCGTTGAGCAGCCGGTTGGCGGCCCGCGCCGCGTCCAGCACCTCGCCCGGCACCACCATCTGCGCCTCGGCGTAGCTGTCGCGGTGGGCGGTGCGCCGCTCCTCCAGCAGGGCCAGGCAGGCGCGGCCCGCCTCCGGGTCCCCGGCGCGCAGCGCCTTGAGGTAGTTGACCTGGGCGGTCAGATACTGCCGGCAGGCGGTGTTGAGGGAGACGTAGCAGGTGCGGCGCAGCGCCAGGGAGGCCTGGGCGCGGGCCTCCGCGAGGTCCGCGTGCCGCAGCCGCTCGCCGTGGTGCCGTTCGCGTTCGCGTTCCTCGGCGAGCGCGGCCAGTTCCAGGCGTTTGGTCCGGTCGGCGCGGCGCTGGGTGAGCAGGGACGCGACCAGGGTGCCGGCCACGCCGACGACGGCGACCACCAGCGAGGTCCACGCGGTTCCCATGGCACCGGCTCCTTCCGCGGTTGCCGTCCGGGGTGGCACGGGCCGGGGCAGGCCGGCCCGGGTCAGGGGCGCCCGCCGCCCGCCCGCAGATGGGGGCCGCCCGGCGGGCCGGCGGCCGGCCCGCCGGCCGCGGCCCCGGCGTCCGTGCCGGTCCCCTCTCCGCCGGCTGCCGCGTCCTCGGCGACGAGTCCGCGCCACTTGCGGGAGAGATGCATGGCGGCCTCGGTCATGGCCGGACTCCTGGCACCCGCCGCGAAGCCGTCCAGATAGGCGTGGGCGGCGGCGTCGTAGAGGGCGTCGAGTTCCCGGAGCCCGGCGCGCAGCGCTTCCCGGCGGGCGTCGTCCCGCTCCGGGTGGCCGTCCACCCGCTGCCGCGCCCGGTGCAGGGCCAGCAGGGCCGCCTGTTCCCGCGCCAGGGCCGCGGCCAGTGACCGGTCGGCGGTGCGGAAGGCGGCCACAAAGGGGTGGTCCTCGGCCAGCGCCAGCAGCAGGCCGAGCAGCCCGGACAGGACCAGCAGGGCGAAGAACATCCAGCTCATGGTCTGCTCGTCGACCCCGAGCCGGTCCAGGACGCTGCTCTGCTCCCGCATCTCCGGGGGCATGTCCGCCAGGACGTCCTCGGGCAGCGGCGGCAGCCCGGTGTCCTCGGCCAGCAGCCGGGCCCGCAGCAGGCCCAGCCCGTAGCAGGCGAAGAGCCAGCAGGCCAGCACGGCGGGGGTGGTGAGGAGCAGGGTGAGACGGGAGGTGCCGGTGGCGGGCAGCCGGCGGACCTGCCGGCCCAGCCAGTGCGGGCCGACGATCATCAGGGTGCCGACGGCCAGGGTGAACGTGGCGGTGAGCAGATTGGCCTGTGCCTCGCCCGCGCCGTGGATCCGCTGGAACACGACCCAGTAGATGGGCAGTTCCACCAGAGCCAGGAGCAGGAGCAGCAGCAGGCGTCCGCGGCCGGACATACCGGACCGGGCGGACAGGCCCTCCCAGCGGGCGCCGGGCGGTTCCGGGCCGCCGTCCGGTACGGCGGGGCCGTCGCCCGGTACGGCGGGGCCGTCGCCCGGTACGGCGGGGCCGTCGTCCAGCCGGGCGGCCCGGTCCCCGGCCCGCTGTTCCCGCCGCAGGCGGACCCGCTCGCGCAGCCGGTGGTGGCGTTCCTCGCGGGCGGCCAGCCGGTCCAGCTGAGCCCTGCTGGTCGCCAGGTCGGTCTCGGCCCGCCGGCGGTCCTCCGCGGCTGCCTCCCGGGCGGCCTGCGCGGCCTGTTCACCGATCTGTCCCTGGGCGCGGGCGCCGCGTTCGGTGCTGCCCTCGCGCACCGCGTCCGCGGTCAGCCGCGCCCGGGCCTGCCTGCGCAGCGCGGCGAGCTCCGCCAGGCGGGGCGGCAGCAGCTCCGGGTCGGCCAGCAGCCACGGGTCGTAGGCGCCGCTGCGGGCGGCCCGGCGGCCGGCCCGGCGGCTCCGGGTCAGCAGGCGGTGGCGTCCTGTTCCGGTGTCCGGCCGCAGCAGGGGCGCGGCGGGCGCCGCGGGCCGGGCGGCGGCGGGCGGCACCAGCGCCAGGTGCGGCGCCGCGCCGCGCCTGCCGCGGCGACCGCCGCGCCGTCCGCGTCCGCCGCCGTCAGTTCCGGTAACCGTGGTCGACATCGGCGCCCGACCTCCCCTCCAGGAGCTCGGTCCAGAAGGCGTCGAAGTCGCCGTAGGCGCCTGGCTCGTCACTCATCCGCATGCCGTAGCCGACGGGGTAGACCCGGACCCCGGAGAGGTCGGGCAGCCGGCCGTCCTCGGCGAGCAGATCGAGGACGGCGGCGCGGGACTCGGGCGTGGTCAGGTCGTGCTCCCCGACCCGGAATTCGGTGTCGTACTGCCGGAAGTCGCTGATCACCAGCAGGTGCAGGGTGCCGTCGCCGCCCGGGCGGTCGCCCGCCACCCGGTCGAGCGCACCGAGGACGTCGGAGCCCGGTTCCCTGCTCCGGGCGCAGGCCAGGAGTTCCCGGGCCCGGCCCAGGGCGGCGGCCCGGAGCGACGCGCGCAGCTCCTCGCGGTCGGTGTGGGCGTCGCCGTCGGGGTCCAGGTCCAGGGGTTCGGCCCGGCAGGTCGATCCGGCGGAGGCGTTGGTGATGGGCCCGAAGGACAGGGTGCGGCAGGTGCGGTCGGCCAGGAAGTCCGGCAGGGTCTCGTCGAGCAGGATCTCGCCGTCGAATCCCTCGGGGTAGGGCTGGGCGGAGCCCGAGCCGTCGACCAGCACGCCGCAGGACTCCTCGTAGCGTTCGGGGCCGGTGATGCCGAGTGCCTGGCAGCCGGTGCCGGCGGCCGTCAGCGCGCAGCCGAGCAGGACGGCGGCGGCGCGGCGGCCGGGGCGCGGCGCGGCGCCCGGGAGGTGGCGGGACATGTCAGTGGCCTTCCAGGGGTATCGGGCCGCGGGTGGACTGGGTGCGCAGGATGTGCAGGGCGCGCGGGGTGGCCGGCCCGCCGGCCGTCCCGGTGCCGGGGCCGGTGCCGGGGCCGGTGCCGGTGCCGAGCCAGGTGTCGGGGGCGTCCCAGGACGGGTCAAGCGTCATCGGGGCGGGTCGCCAGTGGCGCGGGAAGACGGAGTCCTCGTCGTCGGGCGGCCGGTAGTTGAACTGTTCGAGCCTGCCGAGCCGCAGGCCGTGCCAGTACGCGGCGATCTGCTGGTTGATCCGCCCGGTGATGCCCTCCGCCCGGCCGCGGCAGACGGCCGCCATGGTGCGCCAGTCGCCGACCCGGCCGCCGAACGCGGCAAGCGCGGCCGGACGCGGGTCCTGCCGGATGTCGTACTGGGTGACGACCTGCACCGCCTCCCGGTGGATGGCGGCGACCAGGCGCCGTTCCCGGTGCAGCAGCGCGGCCCGCAGATCGAGCGCCGCCTGCGCGCCGAGCGCGTGCAGCCCCGCGATGTAGTCGGTGACGATGAGTTCGGGGCGGGCGGTGCCGGCCGGCCCCCCGTGCGACCCGGCCGGTATCCCCCGCCGTCCGTCCTCCCGGCCCCGTATCCGGGCGCCTGCCCTGGTCATGGCGGGCAGCGCGGCCCGGCGCACCACCCGTCCGATTCCCCCGAAGACCACCGTGGCACCCCTTGCCGTTTCCGCGGTTCCGTTCCCTCGTCCGGAATTCCTAGCACGATCCGCGGGCGGCTGGACCATGAATGCGGGAAAACACCGGAATTCCCCCGGCAATTGCCCGGGGGCCGACCGGAGGGAATCCCGGCAGGGGGCCGGGGCGGCTCCCGGCGGCCCGTCTGCGGGATTCCCGTCACGGGGCGGAAACGGGTCTGATCCAGCCCTGGCGGGAAACCGGTTCCGCGGCGGGAAACAACCGGAATGCCTTGTTCCTTTTCCGGAGCGCACGGAGTTCCTGGGACGGGTGAGGTCATGGGGTGGGCCCGGTGGCCCGTATCCCGTTCTCCGGGGCGCCACTGGGCTCTATCTTTTTCTCATGCGTCCGGACACCACCGCGCCTGACCTGCCCACCCATGCCGGACTCACCGCCGACCTGACGGCCCTGCGCCGGCCCGGGCTGGCCGGGCTGCGCCGGCTGCCGCTTCCGGCGCTGCGCGCCGCGGCGGTGCGCAGCGGCCACAGCACCGGCGAGGACGACGCCCCCGCCGGGATGGAGGCCCTGATCCGCGACGCCGTGCGGCGGCTCGGCGGCGAGGAGGACCCGATCGGGCGGGCCGCGGCCCGCAGCTTCGGGCTGCTGCCGGGGCAGCGGGGCGCCTCGGCCGCGGCGCGGCGGGAAGCGGCGGCCTCCGTCTACCGCATCGTCGGGGAGACCTTCCGGCGGCAGCGCGAGGAGGAGGTGTTCGGGCAGCTGGCCGAAGCGGTGCTGATGCTCTGCCGGCAGCGGGCCGCCGCTCCGCCGGGCGCGGCGGCGGTGCCATCCGGGCCGGGGCAGGAACCGGGGCCGTCGGCGGGGACGTCGGCGGGGCCGCAGCCGTCGCGGAGTGCCGGCGTCCGGCACCCGCGGGGCCCGGCACCGGCCACCCCGTTCCGGGTCACCGCCACCACCGCGGACGGCAGCCTGCCGTTCGAGCTGGCCGTCTGCCCGGCCGAACTGCTGCGGGACGTGGATGTCCTGGTGTCCTCGGAGAACGTCTACCTGGAGATGTCCAAGACCTTCCACACCACGCTGTCCGCCTCGCTGCGCCGCGCCGCCGCGGTGCGGGACGTGACCGGCGAGCTGGTCGACGACGTGCTGGCCCGGGAACTGGCCGGCTGGATGCGCGCCCACGCCCGGCCGGGCCTGCCGGTGCGGCCGGGAACCGTTGCCCCGACCTCGTCCGGCGCCCTCGCGGAGCGGGGCATCCGCCGCATCTACCACGCGGCCGTGGCCGCGCCGCTGCCCGAGCACGACACCTACCGGGTCGAGCCGGAGACCATCGTCACGGCGGTGGGGGAGGTCTTCGCCCGCGCGCGGGCGGAACGCGACGACTTCCGCCCGCCGCTGCGGACCATCTGTTTTCCGCTGCTGGGCGCCGGGCGGGGCGGCCTGGCACCGGCGGACAGCGCCGCATGGCTGGCCTGGGCGATCCGGGAACAGCTGGCGGCGGACCCGCGGTGGCAGGTCCAGCTGGTGGTGCGGCGCCGGGAGGTGGCCCAGGCGCTGACCGGCCGGTGAGGGCGCCCGCCGCGGCGGGTGCTGCGCCGCGCCGGGCCCGGCAGGTCCCGTCCAAGCCCCTGTCCAAGCCCCGGTCCAAGCCCCGGTCCCGGCCCCTGTCCCGGGCGCCGGCGGGGGACCGGCGCGGCCGGACCCGTACCGGGCGCCGGCGCCATGGGGCCGGCGCGGGCCGGTCGGCGCGCTCACCCGGTTCCGTCCCGGTGGCGGCGGGCGGCCGGGCGCCAGCTCGGCTCCGACAGCCGCACCCCTCGCATGCGCAACGCCCTTTCCAGCGCCGCGAGTTCACCCGGTCCGGGGACGCCGTGCACCATGACACCGGTGCCCTGGGCAACGGTTTCCAGCGACGGCCCGGCGGTGGTCCGGGACAGATGCGGGGCATACCGCCGCCGGCCCAGCGGGGTGCGCGGCAGCAGCCGCTGGTTGGCCGAGCCGCGCCAGACCAGCCGGGTCGGCCGCCCGGCCCGGTAGCGGCCGGTGATCACGGCGTCGGCGTGCCGCAGCGCCGCGTGCCCGGGCGCGTCCAGCTCCGCCTCCGCATAGCCGGTGTAGACCAGGAGGTCCGGCTCGCCGTGCGGGAACGGGCCGGCCAGGGCGCGCATCCGGGCGGCGCCCGCCAGCAGTGCCGCCAGGGCCGCCGGCTGCTCCAGCGGTTCGCCGCCGCTGACCGTCAGCCCTTGCGCGCCCGCGTCGAGTGCGGACCGCCACTGCGCGAGCAGCGCGGGCACCGGCGCGGAGCGCCCGCCGTCGGGGTCCCAGGTATGCCGGGACATGCATCCGGGGCAGGCCAGGGCGCAGCCCTGGGTCCAGACGACCAGGCGGCGTCCCGGCCCCAGCGTGGTCACCGGAAAATGAGTGCCGCTGACACGCAATTCGGCCGCGGCGCCGCTTGCGTCCGCGTTCTCCCCGACCGTCATGAGGATTACTCTGACAGACTCCCGGCATCCCGGAAGGGGCTTTGTCGACAAATACTGCGCACCCCCGGAAATCGCCCGGGAATTCCCCGGAGAACCACCGGAAAACACACCGGGCGACGACTTTCCGCTCGATACACTCGCAGCAGGGCCGGCCCGTGCCGCCCGTGAACGACCGGGAGGGCCCGGGAAAGAGCGGGGTGCATCGGGGATACGGGGAGCGGGGGAAAGCACGGGGAACCCCGGGGGTGACGGGGTGACGGGGAGGGTGACGGTACGGCCGGGATCCGGGGCGGGAAGAGCGGTGGCCGGACGGGCTGCCCCCGCGGCCCGAACGGCTCGGGCACCGGACGGGATGGCCCCGCGCTCCGCACCCCACGCACGGCCCGGGCCGGTGGAGGCCAGTGGAGGAGGAGAGACCATGACCGAGCCGCCCCGCACGGCGGACCGCGCCGGCACGGTGCCCCCCACCGAGCACGAGCCCTTCGCCGCTCCGACCGAGCACGAGGCGGAGGCCGCCGGCGCAACCGGGCCGGCGCCCGACCCGCGGGGCGACGCGGACGCCCTCCCGCCGGCGCTGGCGGCCCGTTACGAACGCCGCGAGGTGCGCAAACGGCCCGCGGTGCCGCAGGAGGCGGCCGTCCTGCGGGTCACCGACCGCCAGGACGGCACCGACTGCTTCCTGAAGTGGTACCACCCCGGGCACCGGCCCGACCCGGAGGTGTGGCGCATCCTGCGGGACCGGCCCGCGGACGGCCCCGACGCCCTCCCCCACGTGCTGCGGCTGCACCGTGCCGAGGTGCGCGACGGGCATCCCTTCGACACCGCGCCCGTCTGCGGCGAGACCCATCTCGCCGCCTGGTCCCAGGACCGGCCGGGCCCCGCCCCGCTCCCCTTTGTGCACGCCGTGGTCCGCCAGGCCGCCGCCGCGCTCACCGCCCTGCACCGGCAGGGCATCGTGCACCGGGACCTCAGCCCGGCGAACCTGGTGCTCGGCTCTCTCGATCCGCCCGGGCCGGACCTGACCGTCATCGACTTCTCCGACGCCGTGCATGCCCCGCGGCCGCGCTTCGGCGCCGCCTCCGAATGGGTGGGCACCGCCCGCTACCAGGCGCCGGAGGCCGGCCTGGCCCGCCAGCTCATCCACCCGCCCGCCGACTGGTGGTCGCTCGGCATGATCATCGCGGAGCTGGCCGGCGGACGCCACCCGGTCCGCCATCTCACGGCCGACGGGGCCCGCGCCCAGGTGGTCAGCGGCTATCTCGACCTCTCCGCCGTCACCGACCCGCGTCTGAAGCTGCTCTGCCGCGGGCTGCTCACCCAGGACTTCGAATACCGGTGGGGAGCCGAGGAGGTCGCCGCCTGGCTGGCCGGCGGCACCCCCGCCACCGCCCGCCGCCCCGCCGACCGGCTCACCGGCGACCCGCTCGCCGACGACCCGCTCGCCGACGACCCGCTCGCCGACGGCCGCCCCGACGGTCCGGGGGCCGCCCACCGCCTGCCCGTCTTCCCGTTCGCCGGCCGGGAGTTCACCGAGCCCCGGCTGCTCGGCCAGGCGCTGGCGGAACACTGGGAGACCGCCCGCCGCGCCCTGGCCCGGCGCGGCACCCGCACCGAGCTGGTCGACTGGCTGCGGAACGCCGCCGCCTCGCCCCGCTACGGCGAGGGCGACCGGGAGGAACTCACGGCGCTGCTCCCGGCGTTCACCGCCCGCCGGCCGCCCGGCCCGGCGGATGTCGTCCGGCTGCTCAACTGGCTGGCGCCCACCCTGCCCCCGGTGCACCGCCGGGAGCCCGTGGACCCGGCGGAGGGCCTGGCCCTGCTCGCCGAACGCGCCGCCGGCCTGACCACCGGCGACGGCGACCCGGCCGCCGCCGACATCACCGACGAACTGCTGGACCACCGCATCCTGCCGCTGCTCGACGCCCGGCGCGGCGGCAGCGGGCTGTCCCGCCTCCACCAGCAGTGGGCCGCCGAGCTGGAACGCTGGCCGCGGCTCGTCGCCGCCCTGCACGCCGAGTTCCCCGAGCTGCGCCGCCGCCGACGCACCGAACCGGCGGTGCGCCGCCCCGACGCCCGGCTGCGCGCCGCCGTGCTGTGGACGGTGGCCGCGCCGGAGGCCGTGCGCCGCTTCCTCGCCCACCAGGCCGCCCGGCAGCGCGAACTGCTGCCCGCGCCGGTCCCCTGGTACACCTGGCTGCTCGGCGACGAGGGCGACCCGCTGCGGCTGCTGCTGGCGCACACCCTGGCCCTGGACGCCCGGGACGACGCCGAACAGGCGGCGCTCCGGCAGCGCATCCGGGAGGAGGAGGCCCGGACGGTGGCCGGCTTCCGCCGCGAAGACGCCTTCATCCGCAGCCTGGAGCACCGCACCGTGCTGGCCTGGGCGGTCGGCGGCGGCGCGGCCCTCACCTTCGTCTGGATCTTCGTCCTGGGGATCACCGACGCCCTCAACTGGGCGCCGCAGGAGACGGTGGCCCTGGCCTGGATCTGGGCGGTGCCCGGCGCCGCCGCGGTCTTCGCCCTGGAGCTGTGGACCGCGCAGCGCATCGGAGCGCCCTGCTACCACCCCGACCGTTCACTGGCCGGCCTGGTGATCCGCGGCGCGGAACGCCCGGCCCGCCGGGCCCGCCGCAGCCCGTTGGCCGGCGCCCTGGCGCTGGCCGCCGCCCTGGGCGTGCTGGTCCTCACCCTCCGCTGGGCCGCCTGGGTGTGGCCGGCCGCCACCGTGTCGGCCCTCGGCTGGTGGACCTGGCACCGCCACCGCCGCTGGACGGGCGAACACCGGCGGCTGCGGGATCTGGCCTGGCGCGGCGAGCTGCGCGGGCTCCTCGTGCCGCGGCAGCGCCGGGACGGCAGCCGCAACGGCGCCCGGCCGCAGGACGGCGGGCGCACCCAGCAGGAGGACGGCCGGGACGCACCGGCGTCCCAGGAGCGGAGGGACCACGGATGAGCTGCGGAGCTGCCACCCCCACGGTGGAGGTGGTGTTGCCGTCGGTGGAGTTCCCGGCGGTGGACGAGATCGCGGGCGAGGCGCTCTCGGCGGCGGCGGAACAGCTCCAGGACCTGGTGGTCCCGGCGCTGCTGGGCCTGGGCGCGCTCAGCGGGGCGGTGCTCGCGGCCCGGGCCGCCACCACCGGCACCCGGCTGCTGGCCGACGCCGCCGTCCGGGCGGCCGGTCTCCAGCGGCAGCGGCTGGACGAACGCCGCCGCGCCGACGAGGCCTGCCGGATGTGGCGGTCCGCCGCCCTGGCGGTGGCCCGGCGCAACGCCCTGATCGACGTGGTGCGCGCCCGGTACCGCAGGGCCGCGCGGGCCGGCGCCGCACCCGGCGGGCCGCCGCCGCCCGACCCGGACCTGCCGCCCGCGCTGGACCCGGCCGGAATGTGCCTGGAGCCGGTGCTGACCTGGCTCGCCGAGGCGGACCGCCGCACCCGGGCCGCCGAGGCCGCCCTGGCCCGCTGGGAACGCGGGGCGGCCGACCGCCGCGCCGCCTCCTCCTACGGCCGCGACCCGGAGACCGCGGCCCGGCGGACCGCGCTGCGGGCGCGCCGTCAGAAGCTGCTGGACGCCTGGGCGTCCGCGAGCACCGAGGAGGAGGCGCGGCACGCGGCACCCGGTGGCAGCGCCGCCGTCCGGGAACGTCTCGGCGCCGGCACGGCGGGCGGCGCCCCGCACCCGGAGGAACTCGCCCGGCTGGGCGAGGAACTGGCCGGCGCGATCGGCCCGGCCGTTCCGGCCCGGGACGCCGACCTGGTGGAGCAGACCATCGCCGAGGCGCTCCGGCTCGCCGCCGACCGTCCGCGCTCCGCGCACCTGATGCTGTGGGAGGCCGCCACGATCCTGAGCGAGGCCGAACGGGCCGCCGAGCAGCGGGCGGAGGCCGAGACCGAGGCCGCGCTGTGGCTGCGACTGCTGCGCCGGCCGCTGCCGCCGGGCACACCGCCGCTGCCGTCCGCCGAGGCCGAGGCCGAAGCGCTGGAGCGGTTTCTGGAGCAGGGCGGCCCGCTCGACCCGGCGGTGCGCGGCCGGGCCGCCGCCCGGGTGCGCGAACGGCAGCTCGCCACCGAGCGCCTGTACGCGGCGGAGCTGATGCGGCAGGCCGTCCGGCAGCTCGGCGCGCCGGGCACCGCGGGGCGGCCCGGCGAGCCGGCCGGAGCCGGCGACCTGCCGGTGGTGCGCGAGGTCGCGCCCGGCGTCCACCACATCGACTGGGCACCGCCGCACTGGGGCACCGAGCACTGGCTGCGGGTGGTGGTCGCCCGGGACGGCACCGCCCGGACCCGCACCATGCGCAGCCGCGCCACCGGACCCGACAACGACCTGGACGCCGAGCGCTGCCGCGAGGCCCGTCAGTGGCTGGCGGAGCTGGAGCGGCTGGCCGCCGCGGCCGGGCTGCCGCTCCGCACGGAGTTCACCGAGCAGGGCACCGTTCCCGGTACCCGGCACACCCCCGCGGGCACCGGGGCCGGCAGGACCGGCGGCCGTCACCACCACGACGGGCCGCGCCACCGCGCCCGCGGCACGGAAGGAGCCGGCGCGTGACCACCCTCCGCAAGACCCCGCCGGCCGCCGGCCCGGACACCGGCGGGCCCGCGGTCGCCGGGGTGCGGGAGCTGCCGTCCTTCGCCGAGGAGCTGACCGGCACCCTCAGCGTCCACTGCCAGTACGTGCTGCACGGCAACATCCGCGACATCCATCTGGTCCGCGTGCCCGGCGGCGGTGCCGCCGGGGACCAGCACACCACGCTGATCAATCTGCTGTGGAACCTGCTGCGCCGGGAGGGCTACGAGGCCCTGGTCCGGTTCGACCGCCTGGACGGCTTCACCGTCTTCCCGGCCGCCGCCGAGCCCCGGGTGGAGGCCGTGCTGGGCCGCGGCCGGATCGGCGGGCGGGCCCGCAATGTCACGGTGCCCGGCCTGGAAACCCTGTCCGGCCTGCTCCGGGCGCTCGCCCGCGGCCTGCCGGAGGGGACCGGCCGGCCCGCGGAGCCCGGGAACGGTGCCCCGGGCGGTGCCGGCCCCGAAAGCGGCACCGGCACCGGCCCCGGTCCCGGCCCGGCCGCCGCCGCGCCGCCGCTGCGGGCCGCGATCCTGGTGGACTACGCCTCCCGGATCCCCGGCGACGTCAGCCGGCTGGAGCACGCCGAACGGGACTTCTTCCTGGACTGCCTGAAGACCGCCCACGAGGCGGTGCCGCTGCCGGCCCCCGGCGGCCGTCGCCTGTTCAATCCGCTGATCTGGCTGGCGGACGGCGAACGGGACCTGCCCGTCTGGCTGGTCTCCGGCAGCGACCGGGTGCGCACCATCGGCGTGCCGCTTCCCGGGCAGGGTGAGCGGGCCCGCATGGCACGGCTGCTCGCCCTGGAGTACGAGGGTCTGACCGCCGCACCGGACGGCCCGGCGCCGCCCCCGCCGTCCGCATCCCCGCCGTCCCCGCCGTCCCCGCCGTCCGACCAGGAGATCGAGGAGTTCACCCGGGCCACCACCGGGCTGACCCTGCGCGCCATGCGGGAGACCGTACGCCTGGCCGTGGACCGGATGATGCCGTTCTCCGCGATGCCGGACGCGGTCCGGATCTACCGGCTCGGCATCGAGGACAGCCCGTGGCGGCGGCCGGACATGCGGGCGCACATCGCCCGCGGCGAGCAGTACATCCGGAGCCGGGTGCAGGGCCAGACCGCGGCCGTCGATCAGACCATGGACATCCTCAAGCGAGCCGCCATGGGGCTGTCCGGCGCCCACGCCACCCACTCCGGGCACCGGCCGCGCGGCGTGCTGTTCTTCGCCGGCCCCACCGGCACCGGCAAGACCGAACTGGCCAAGTCCATCGCCAAGGTGCTGTTCGGCGACGAGGACGCCTGCCTGCGCTTCGACATGAGCGAGTTCTCCGCGCCGCACGCCGCCGACCGGCTGGTCGGGGCGCCCCCGGGCTACGTCGGATACGAGGCGGGCGGCGAACTCACCAGCGCGGTACGGGCCAATCCCTTCCGGGTGGTGCTGTTCGACGAGATCGAGAAGGCCGACAAGGGCGTCCTGGACAAGTTCCTCCAGGTACTGGAGGACGGTCGGCTGACCGATGGCCAGGGCATCACCACCCACTTCAGCGAATGCGTGCTGATCTTCACCTCCAACCTGGGCGTGATGCGGGAGGACCCGGCCACCGGGCTGAAGGTCCGGGCGGTGGAACCCGGCACCGGCTACCGGGAGTTCGCCGGACGGGTGCAGGCCAATGTGCGGCACCACTTCGTCCAGGTCATCGGCCGCCCGGAACTCCTCAACCGGTTCGGCGGCAACATCGTCGTCTTCGACTGGATCGGCCCGGAAGTGGCCCGGCGCATCTACCGCCAGCAGACCGACAACATCCGCCGGGCGCTGTGGAAGGAGCAGCGCATCGACCTGCGCCTGTCCGAGGACGCGGACCGGCAGCTGGCCGAACTGTGCACCCGCGGCCTGGACGACGGCGGGCGGGGCATCGGGAACGCCCTGGAGACCCGGCTGGTCAACCCGCTCGCCCGCGCGCTGTTCGACACGCCCGCCGCGGCCGGCAGCCGGGTGACCGTGGCCCGCGTGGAGGAACGGCCGGACGGCACCGTCCGGCTGGAGCTGCGCACCGGGGACGGCCCGTGAGCATGGCCGCGCACCCCGACGACGGCTGGGAGGTGGTCGACCGCCCGGCCGGGAACCCCGCCGGGCCGGACACCCCGCCCCCCGGGCCGCAGGAGAACCGGACCGTACCGCCCGGCAACGACTGGGAGGTGGTCGACCGATCCGCCGACCCCCCCGGCCCACACGAGAGCGCGGCCCCGCCGTCCGAGGACGGCGGGGGCACCCACCCGGCGGACCGGCCCCCGCCGGCGCCGTCGCCGGACGATCGCCGTGACCGCTGCTGGAGCTGCGGCTGCACCGCGGACGGCACCGGCACCGGCACCGGCCCGCCCGCCGCCGAGTGCCCGCAGTGCTTCAGCCCCCGCCTGCTGCTGACGCTGGACTTCGCCGGCCTGGGCACGGTGCTGCGCACCGACCCCGCTGCCCCCCTGCGGCTCGGACGCGACCCGGAGTGGGCCCTCGCGGGTACCGCCGCCGCGCTGGCGGCGGTACTCACGGTGTCCCGCCGGCACGCCACGGTGGGCCTGGAGCCGGACGGCACCGCCTGGGTGGCCGAGGACGGCGGCTCCGCAACCCGTAACGGGACCTGGGTCAACGGCGTCCGCGTCCCCTGCGGCGGCCGTCACCCGCTGCGCGACGGCGACCGGCTGGGCCTGGGCACCCGGGTGGTGGCCACCGTGCGGGTCACGCCGGGAACGTCCCCTCCCGCGTCCCCGGCCTGAGCCGCGCCCGCCGCCGCCGGCCGGCCCTCCGGCCCGGCTCAGGCGTCCTGCGGGGGCTGGATGACCGCACGCAGCCGGTACAGCAGCTCGTTCGCCCCGGCCAGGCCCTGCGGCGTGCCCAGGTCGAGCGACGACTCCGGCTCCGGCTTGAGCGCCCCGGCGCCCCCCGCCCGGTCCCCGAACAGCACGCAGGCGTGGCGCGGCCGGTGCCGCCGCGACTGCCACACCACCCCCGTCGCCCATGGTGCCCGGGCACGCAACTGCCGCACCCAGTAGCGGGTCTGCACATAGACGTCGGTCTCCAGCAGCCAGGAGTCCTGGCACACGGCCGCCAGGTCCTCCTCGGTGAGCAGCCGGATCAGCGGCAACTCCACGGTGGTGCGCAGCCTGGTCAGCGAGTAGGGCGCGGCCTGCGCCCACGGGATGATCCGCATCCCGCTCGCGGCGTCGAACTCCATCTGCCGCAGGAAGACCTCGGCCAGCGCGGTGGCCGGCTCGGCACCGGCGTAGAGGTAGCTGTAGGGGTCCTCGGGGGTGGAGTCGAACCGGGCCCCCTTGAAGGGGGTGTCCCACACCGTGGGGTTGAACTCCTCCGGCTGCCGCCGGGTGCGGTGGCACCGCCACAGCTCCGATCCGGCCGGCAGCACCAGGGAGCGGGGGGTGAGCCCGGGGGGCGGGTGCTGGCGGGCCATCACTCCACCTCCAGCAGGGTTTCCACGGCGTCGGCGAGCAGCGCGTCGGGAACCCGGCCCAGCAGTTCGGCGGGCGTGCCGCCCAGCCACCGGTTGCCGCCGAGCCACCAGTCCGCCGCGCCCCACGGGTCACGGTCCGCCAGCAGCAGCCGGTTGATGTGCCGGACCACCGGCCGCAGGTGACCGCTCTCCGGGTCGAACTGGAACTCCGGGTAATGGGCCGTGCCGTCCTCGCCGCGCAGCCGGATGAGCCCGGCACCCACCGGATCGTCCGCCTCGGGCGGCAGCAGCCGGTCCGGCGGGCGGGCCGGGGCGGCGAGGAGCCTGCGGTGCACCGCGGCCAGCACCTCGGCGGGCGAGTCGGGCGGCGGCGCGGCGGACGGTCCCGCGGCGGACGGGGGCGGCACCGCCAACAGCCGCAGCACATCGTGTGCCAGGCCGGGCGACAGCGGCGCGGCCGGGGCGGCACGCACGAGGGCGTCCACGGCCTGCCGCGGCGGGCTGTCGAAGGGCAGCGGCAGCAGGGCACGCTGGAGGCGCAGCACCGCGCCGTCACCCCCGCCGCCGAGGGCGATGAGCCGCACGGCATCGCACAGTCTCGCGAACTGTTCCCCGCTCAGCTCGGCGCGGATGCCCGCCAGATGCTCCCGGATGAGGACAAGCAACTCGTCCGCGCCCGCGCCCGAGTCCGCCCCCGTGGCCTCGCCGCCTTGCTCCGCTCCGCTCATCGCCGCACCTTCCCCTTCCCCGTTTCCTTCCCCTTCGCCTTCCCCTTCGCCGGGTCCGTTGCCGCGGGGACTCCGGGCCCCGCGGGGCACGGGCTGCCCTGGTGGATGAAGGCCGCCCAGGCGACCACGTCCGCCAGATACGGCCTGCCGGCCTCCCGCAGCAGTTCGCCGCCGAGTCCGTCCGGAGCCTGCCGTCCCGGGTCCAGCATCCACATCTGGGCGGCGCGCAGCGCGTCCGGCGGGGCCAGTGACCGCCGTGCCGCGAAATGGTGGAAGACCGCCATGAACAGCGCCGAGGCGCCGTCGAGTGCGGTCCAGCGGGAACCCACGGCATCGGTCGCGCCGCGCGCCACAATCGCCGTGGCGAGGGTGAGCGCCTCGTCGTGGTCCCGGGTGCTGAGATCGGTTTCGCAGGCGCTGAGCACCACCAGCGGCCCCGGCTCGCCGGACGCCGGCCCGCCGGGACGGTCCAGGAGCCGGCTGACGGTCAGCCCTCCGGGGTCCGGGCCCCGCGCCCCGTCCGCCGGACCGGGCCCCCCGTCCGGCGGCGCCAGGTCCAGGGCGGAAAGCGTCGGCCGGGTCCCGGCGCTGCCGTGCGACATGACGTGCACCATCGAGGCACGCGGGCCGGCACCGCCGGGCAGCACCGCAAGCAGCTCCTCCGGGGTGCCGGCGCCGGTGACCCGGATGCCCGGCGGCGGGCCGTCCAGGAAACGGCCCAGCACCCGCGCGTCCGGGTAGCACAGGCGGTGCAGCGCCAGCACCTCGTCCTCCGCCCGGACCAGGTTCAGCCGGGGGTCGGTCACCAGCACGGGGCACGACCGCAGCGGCATGCGCCCGCGCGCCGCCGCCCGCAGGAACTCCGCCCCCGAGGCCGCATAGCTGAGCACCGCCTCCTGGACGGCGTACCGCCGCGCTGCCCGGGCGGCCGGGCCGGCCGGGAGCCGGGCGGCGTGCCAGGGGACGACGCCGAGGTTGCCGCAGGGCACCAGCACCAGCCGCGGCGGGCCCGGGGCGTCGCCGCGCTCCCGGCCGACATGGTCCAGCAGCGGCGCCAGCGCGGCCGGCCCGGCCCAGTCGCACAGTGCCTCCAGTGCCGAACGCCACCGCATCTCCGCGGCCTGCACGGCCTGCACGGCCCGCACGGCATGCGCCGCCTCCCGCGCATCGAGGCCACCGGCCGGCCGCTTCCGCCGCAGCGCCGAGCGGGCCGCCGACGCGTCGAGGTAGCGGGCCAGCGGGGCACGACCCGCCGGGGACAGCCCCGGCAGCGGCAGCACCGTGCACTCCCCGGACCCGCCGTCCAGCACCAGGGCGAAGCCGTCACCGCCCGCCCCGTCATGCTGCGGCTCCGGGCCCGGCACCAGGTACGCCAGCGCGTCCGCGCCGCTGTCGCGCAGCCCGCGCAGCAGCTCCGCGGCGTCCGGTACCCGCAGCAGCGGGCGGGGCGCGCCGTCCGGGCCCGGGGCGCCCCGCAGCACGTCCAGGGCCCGTCGCCGGAGAGTGCCGGGGATCTCGGTGACCCGCGCCGGGTCACTGAGCAGGGGTTCGTTCCGCTGCCCGGTGTCCGGCACCGTCCGCCGCCACTCCCGGGCCAGTTCCGCATGGCCGAGCGCGGCAAGCTGCTCCGGGACGCCGACCGAGGTGGCGGCGGCCTTCAGCACCAGCGCCCGGCTCAGCTCCAGCGCCTCCAGCACGTCCCTCGTCTCCCCCGCCGCCGGGTCCGCGGCACCGTCCCCGGTGCCGGCCCGCGTCGCGGCCCAGGCGGCGACCCGCAGACCGTCCCCCGCCCCGTCCGTGGCGGTGCGCAGACCGTGCTCGGCACCGAGCTGGAGCAGCACCGCCTCCCCGGTGAGCCGCAGGCAGTCCAGACCGGTGCCGATGGCCGCCGCCCGGTCCGCCGCCGCGCCGGGCCCGCCCGCCGCCGCCCGCTCGCCGCGGCTGCGGGCAAGCTGCCACAGCAGCCCGCGCGAGGTCTCCGGGTCCACACCGGCCGCCAGTTCGGCCCGGCCGGCCTCCAGCTCGGCTATCGCCTCGTCCAGCCGGGCCGGCTCGCGGGTGAGGCGGTGGGCGGCCTCCAGCAGCATGGCGATCGCCCAGCGGGTCCGCGCCCGCTCGTTCACCACCAGCTCGGTCTCCGGCAGCGCCGCCCGGGCCTCGTGCACGGCCGTCATGATCTGGTCCGGGTCCCGCTCCAGCGTCGCGGTCAGGGCCAGCAGGGGCAGTCTGACCACCGCCAGCACCCGCCGGTAGTAGGGAGCGCCCGGGTGGTCGGCGGCCAGCGACAGATACCGGGCCCCGCGGCGCAGCGCGGACAGCGAGCCGGTGGACCTGGCATCGACCAGCAGGGCCATGCCGAGGATCAGCACCGCGAGCCCGTACCACTCGTCGTCCTCGCGGGACCGCTGGACGACGAACAGCAGTTCCTCGGTGATCGCCTCCAGCTCCTCCCGGCCGGGCGCGTCCTGGGCGGCGAGCCGCTCCAGGAGCAGCAGCAGCCGCAGCAGCATCCGGACCTGTTCCAGCGGGCCCTGCCGGAACCGCTCCGGGTCGGTGAGCGGGCCGGGGTCGAGCTCGGCGAGCAGCCGGCTCGCGCGCTCGTCCGCCTCCCGGCTGCCGCGGGACCGTCCGCTGAGCAACTGGAGTGCCGGGGACATGCGTTCCACCATCTGCCGGGTGCCGTCCCCGGGCGGCAGTCCCGCCACCGCGACGCGCAGCCGCTCGGCGGCGTCCACCACGCGTTCGGGATCGCCGGTGCGGAGGGCGAGAACCATATGGGCCAGGCCGGCCTTGAAGGCATCGTCGGCCGCCGTCCCGGCGCCGGGCGGAGCGTGCCGGCGCGGCGCCTCCAGCAGCCGCAGGTGTTCGGCGAGACCGTCCGCGCCCAGCGCCCCGGGCACCGCCATCTCCACCATCAACCGCACCATGGCGGCCACGCGTTCCTCGGACTCCTGCTCGGCCGGGCCGGTGCCGGGCGGCGGCTCCGCGGACGCCGCCGTGCCGGGCTCCGGCTGCGGCAGCGTACGCGCGACGTGCAGCAGGGCGCCGAGCTGCTCCCGCTGCGCCGGGTCCGCCACCACATCGGGCAGTATCCGCCCGGCCATGTCGAAGAGCCCGTTGTAGTCGCGTGCCGCCGCGGCCTGCCGGAAGAAGGCCGTCGCCGACGAGATCTGCGCGACCTGGACGGCCAGCGGCCCCGGCAGGTGGACCGCCGAGAGTTCCGCGAAGATGTCCCCGGCCTCCTTCATGTCCGCCTGGAGCGGCTCGGAGGAGAAGTCGTTGCGTGCGGCCCAGGCGAACAGTTCCGGAAAGGCGGGGGGTTTTCCGTCCTGCGTCATCGGGGGCATCGGGACCAGCAGCAGCGCCAGCGCGACCGCGGCGCGACGCGCCTCCCAGGTGTCCGGCGGCAGCCCGGCGCGAGCCGCGCGCAGCAGCCGCACCCCCTCGGCGCGGTTCTCCTCCGTGCCGGGGCCGGTGAGACTCAGCAACGCGTGCAGGCCGCCCAGCCGGGCCCGGAGCACCGGCCCCGACGGGTCGTCCGGCGACAGCGCCGCCTCCAGCTCCGACAGCTCCCGGACCACATCCGGCATCAGCCGTGCCAGTTCCTGCCGGGTCGTCGGAACCTGCCCGGTCTCCTCGGCCGGCAGCAGCCGGCCGGCCCGTGCCAGGATCTCCTCGGCCCGCTCCGCCACGGCAGCTCCCTCCCGGTTCCCGCGCCTCCTGCCGCCCATGGTGCTCCGGAACGGGCCGCGCATACCGGCGTTCCCGGAGATCGCCCGAAAACCCACCGGAAGCCGCCCGCTTCCCGCCCGCGGCGCCGCAGGGCCGGCCGGCTGACCCGGCCGGCACGATGGGCGCCCGCCGGCCGGCCCCCGCGCACCTCCACGCCTGCCCCTGCCCCCCTGCCCGGCGTGATCACGATCCGCGCCCTCTAACCTCGCAGCGGACAACGCCCGCCTTCCAGCCCTCCGGAACAGGAGTCACACCAGCGTGGAAGTTGTGAGTAATGCCGGCCCGGCCCCGGTGATCCTCGGCAATGTCCCGGGCAGCTTCGCCCGGGGCGTGCTGGAGAAGCGCCACCCGGCGCTGATCGAACAGGTCCGCGACGCCCACCCCTACTCCCCCGGGCAGCGTCGCGCTCTCGACGCGCTGCTGGAGGAGATCACCACCGGCACCATCGAACCCCTGCCGGAGTCCGCCCACGACGCCGCACAGTGGGCGGCCTGGGACCGCGGCCACCTCGGCCGCCGCTGGCTGGACGTGCCCTTCCTGTGGGCCGAAAGCTTCTTCTACCGCAAGCTCCTCCAGGCTGTGGGCTACTTCGAGCCCGGCCCCTGGCGCGGCATCGACCCCTTCGCACCGGTCAAGCAGGCCGAGCTGGACAGCGACCCCGTCGATCAGGAACTGGCCGCCCTCGACAACCTGGACGGCCTCCCCCAGCACCAGGCAGCCCAGGCGTTGCTGCACGCCTCCCTGTGGGGCAACCGCGCCGACCTCAGCTTCCGCCTCACCGCCGAAGACCCCTCCACCGGGGCTTCCGAGCAACTCGTCGCCGACGACAGCGCCGCCCTGTGGTCCCTCCTGGACGAGACCGCACCCGCCAGGCTGGCCGTCATCGCCGACAACGCCGGACGCGAGCTGCTGCCCGACCTGATCCTGATCGACCACCTCCTGCACCACCAACTCGCCCGGCACGTGACCCTGCACGTCAAGCCGTATCCCTACTACGTCTCCGACGCCACACTCGCCGATGTCCTCGCCTGCCTGCGCCGCCTCCGCCGAGCCACCGGCCCGGCCCGTGACACCGGCCGACGCCTGTGGGACGCCATGAGCATGGGGAGGCTCGACGTCCGCGCCCACGACTTCTTCTGCGCACCGCTCCCCTTCCGCGAGATGCCCGAGGACCTGCGGCAGGATCTGGCCGCCTGCGACCTCACCCTGCTCAAGGGCGACCTCAACTACCGCAGGCTGGTGGAAGACCGGCTCTGGCCGGCCACCTCCTCCTTCACCGGCCTCACCGCTTACTTCCCCACCGCCGTCGCGGCACTGCGCACCCTGAAATCCGACGTCATCACCGGCCTGACCCCCACCACCCTGACCAAGCTGGAGGAAAGCGGCGAACCCTGGCGCACCAGCGGCAGCCACGCCCTGGTCCAGCTCCGCCCGTAGCCGACGGCAACCGACAGTTGCCGGACGGCTCCTGCTGCCCGCTACGGGCGAAGCGACTGATCTGGTCCCGTGGCGTTCACTGTCATCCATGACGCCTGCGTCCGGTACCGGAGCAGGCTCCGCGATCCACCCCTTGCCGGGGGGACCATTGTCCAGTCGCGACATGCATCCAAGCGAAGCGCAAGGCGACTCGCGCCGCAGCACCCCAGCCAATGAGAACCGGTCGTCGGGAAACCGTACGACGATTCATCGTTCGTAGTGGAAGCGACAGGCGACCACGTGAATGAGATCGTCCTCGTCGATGCGGTACACCAGCCGGTGTTCGGAGTTGATCCTCCGCGACCAGTAACCCGCCAGATCGTTCCGCAGTGGTTCGGGCTTGCCAATCCCCTCGTGGCCGTTGCGGTCGATGTCGGCGATGAGCTGGTTGATCCGCTTCAGCAGCTTGCGGTCATTCGCCTGCCACCAGAGGTAGTCGCTCCAGCCGTCCTCGACGAAGAGAACCTTCACGCAGCGCCCCGCCCCGACTCATCGTCCGGGTCCACCAGCTCGCGGACCGTACCCCGCCCCGCCCGGTCCTGCTCGATCGACCTGCGCAGCCGCTCCGCCATCGCCGGCGACCGCAGGAGGTAATCGGTCTCCTTGAGCGCCTCGTACTCGGCGAGCGAAACGACCACCATGGGCTCGTGGCCGGCCCGGGTGATCACGAGTTCCTCGGCGTCGTTCTCGACCGCGTCGAGAGCGTCGGCGAGTGCAGCGCGCAGTTCGGTGACGCTCATCATCTTCATAACGTACACAATAACGTACAGAACTAGACTCTCGCGATGGCCACGATCTGCCACACCGGCCGCTGCACCGGCGGACCCGCGGGGCGGCTCCGCCCGGTCAGACCGGCCGGCGGGCCAGGTCCTCCAGCAGCGCCGCCGCCTCGGCCGCACGGTGGTACGGGACGAAGAGATGGTCGTGGTGGAAACCGGCGACGACATTGCAGCTCAGGCCGGCGTCGGCGAGCCGCCGGGCCACGGCCGCGGTGAGACCGACCGCCGCCAGGGCGGAATGCACCCGCAGCGTGATCCATCCGGCGTCGTACTCGTGGGCCAGCCCCGCCGCCTCCGCCTGAGCCGCCGGCACGACCAGGGTGAGCCCCTCCTCCTCGGCCACCGTGACCACCGGGGTGACGCCGGGCGGCACGCCGCCGGGAACGGTGGCGAAGACATAACGGCCGGGGTGCAGCTGCGGGCGCATCCCGCTCAGCAGTTTCCGCAGGTCGCTCTCGCCCGGCATGCCCGGCAGGCTAGCCACGGCCGTCGGCCGCCGGCAACCTCACCCGGCGGGCGAGTCCGGGACGGCCGCCGGTCCGCCCCAGGGCCGGCCGGTGCGCCCGGACCGCCATGCGGATCAACAAGGCTTCCGTCTCCGCCGGGTTCGTCGGACGCCCGGTCCGGGTCGTGCTGCACGCCGGCGGGACGGCGGCCTTCCCGGACACGGAGCCCGGGCTGCCCCCCCGCTGCCTCCTGCCGGCCGCAAACGGCCTCGCGGTCCGGGCGGCCGGGGGCGCTGCACAGCCGGGCCTGCGGCAGGTGGCCGAGATCGCCCTGCGGTCCTGGCCGGCCCTGGCGCCGTGGGTCACCGGTCACCGGTCGCCGTCGCCCTCCGGGGCGAGCCGTGACCAGACGCGGGCCAGGTCGCGCAGGTCGTCGTCGTCCAACCGGTCGAAGAAGAGACGGCGCAGGTCGCTGTACTGCTGCCGCCACGCCTTGCGCAGGAGTGTCCGCCCCTCACTCGTCAGGACGGCGACATAGCCGCGCCCGTCCTCCGCGGCTCGCCGGCGCTCGATGAGTCCGCGGCGCTCGAGCCGGTCCGCCATCCGGGTGAAGCCGCCCGTCGACATCACGCGGCGCTTGGCCAGCTCCGACATGCGCATGCCCGTGCGACCGGCCCGGCCGAGCAAGGACAGGGCGCTGTACTCCGCCATGGTCACGTCCAGTGGCAGGAGCCCGGCCTCCACCTCCCGCCAGATGCGGTCGTGCGCGTGGAGAAAGCCCGCCCATGCCTCGTCCTCGAGCTCGGTCAGACGCGGTGTCGCCATCCCCGAACACTACCGCGACGCCCGGTTTCGCCGCTCCCGGAACATGACTGCGCAGACAGCGACACCGCGGGTATATCTGCCTGCGCAGGCAGGTTATCCGGATCGCCACACCGTCTCCGGACCCCACGTGCGTCGGGCCGGCCCACACACTCCACGACCCCCGGAAGGAACCCACCACCATGAGCACAACCGCCGACAGCACCGCCGGGCTCAAGCAGCGGTCGCCGTTCGAGATCGGCTTCATGACATTCGTCGAGATCACCGAGGACCCGCACACAGGTGCACTCCCCTCCCCGCAGCAGCGCGCCCGGGAGACCATCGAGCAGGCCCGGCTCGCCGACCAGGCCGGTCTCGACCTGTTCGCGGTCGGCGAGCACCACCGCACCGACTTCGTCGGGTCGGCCCCGGCGATGGTCCTGGCAGCGGCCGCCGAGGCAACCGAGAACATCCGGCTCACCAGCTCGGTCACCGTGCTCAGCTCCGAAGACCCGGTCCGCGTGTGGGAACAGTTCGCCACGCTCGACCAGTTCTCCGGCGGCCGGGCCGAGATCATCGCGGGCCGCGGGTCCTACACCGAGTCGTTCCCGCTGTTCGGATACGACCTGCAGGACTACGCCGACCTGTTCCGGGAGAAGCTCGGCCTGCTGCTCAAGATCCGCGCACAGAACCCCCTCACCTGGAACGGCCGGTTCCGCCCGGCACTGGAGAACGCTGACATCGGCCCCCGCGCACTCCAGGACGAGCTGCCGATCTGGGTCGGCGTGGGCGGCACGCCGGCGTCCGCGGTCGGCACCGGACGGCTCGGATTGCCCATGGCCATGGCCCTGCTGCTCGGACCCATCACCTTCCACGAGCAGACGCTGGAGCTGTACCGTGCCGCCGCCCAGCAGGCTGGGCACGACCCGGCAGCCCTGCGGACCAGCATCAATCTCCACGGCTACGTCGCCCGCACCAGCCAGGGCGCCCGCGACACGATGTACCCGTACTTCGCACAGGGCATGAGGGAGAACAACCACCAACGAGGCCACGGTTTCCGGATGCCCCGGGCCGCGTTCGACGCCCAGACGTCTCCGAACGCCGGACTCGTGGTCGGCAGCCCGCAGGAGGTCATCGACAAGCTGCTGGCCTACCACGAGATCTACGGCCTGGACCGTGCCCTCGTCCAGATCGGCTTCGGCGGAATGCCGCAGAAGCACGTGCTCGAGGCCATCGGACTCCTCGGCACAGAGGTGGCCCCCGTGGTGCGCCGTGAGGTGGCCGCACGGAAGGAGAAGGTGGCGTGACCGTCTCGCCCGAAGCACCTCCCGCCCTCTCCGTCACCCCGGGCGACGGCGTGCCCCGCCGCACGCTGCGTGTCGTCGTCGTCAACGGCAGCCCGAGCGCGAAGTCCAAGACCATGGGCCTGGCCGATGTCGTCCTGCGGACCCTGAGCAGCGCGCTCGCCGACCGTGCGGTCACGGTCGACGAAACCCGGATCGACGTCTACCGGCTCGGCCCCGGATTCACCGGCGCCGTCGAGCGTGAGGGGATCGCTCCACAGATCGAGTCCGTGCTGCGGCAGGCCGATCTGCTGATCGCGGCCACACCGGTGTTCCGCGGCTCGTACACCGGCATGTTCAAGCACTTCTTCGACCTCGTCGACCAGTACGCACTCGCGAACAAGCCGGTCTTCCTCGCCGCCACCGGCGGCGGAGACCACCACGCGCTGGTCCTGGAGCACGCCCTGCGACCCCTGTTCGGGTTCTTCCAGTCGCTCACCGTCCCGGTGGCCGTCTTCGCCTCATCAGGCGACTTCGACGGCACCACCCTGCTCAACCCCCGCGTCTACGGGCGGATTGAGACGGCCATCACCGACGTCACAAATCTGCTCACGACCCGGGCACGGCCGTGACGGCCGGGCGTGCATGAGGCCGAGGGCCGGCCGCAGCCGGAGCCGTCCCGAGGGCAGCTCGGCCTGGCCGACATGGCCGCGCAGCGTCTCGAGCAGCAGGAGCCGGCCGTGCTGCCGGACCGCGAAGCGGAGCCCGTCCGGTTCCCGGTCGGGCTCCACGAACAGCCGGTGCAAGATGCCGCGCAGGATACGCGGCCACGCCGTGCACCCGGGCACCACGCGACGCACCACAGCAGTAGACGACCGGCCGATACGTCGGTGAGCTGCGCCCAGCAGGAAGGCACCGACAACTTCTTGCGCTACGTTCCATACCTGCCCTGGAGGTCGTAGAGCTGAAGGAGGGGGATCGTGAAGCTGGCCGAAGCACTGGCGCTGCGCGCGGACGCGACCCGGCGAGTGGAGCAGCTGCGCTCACGCATCGTGGGCGCCGCCCGCTATCAGGAGGGTGAGACGCCCGCCGAAGACGCCGCGCAGCTGCTGAGCGAAGCCGGCGAGGTCCTCGACCAGCTGGAGTCGCTCATCCGCCGGATCAACCGGACCAACGCCGCAGTCGAGCTGGCCGAGGGCGGCACGCTCACCGACGCGCTGGCCCGCCGGGACGTCCTGCGGCTGCGCCACTCCGTTCTCACGGCCGCCGCGGACGCCGCCGCCGGGAAAGGGGAACGCGGCTTCGGCCGGCAGATGCGGTCCGAACTGATGATGCTCGCCGCTCTGCCCGTGGCGGACCTGCGGGCGCAGACCGACGACCTCGCCCGTCAGATCCGGGAGATCGA
>NZ_FOLM01000040.1 GCF_900112355.1 Streptomyces aidingensis | reverse complement strand
CTAATGGGGCTCAGCGGGCCGTAGGAGAGACTACGGTCCGTAGCCGCCAGCAGGTGAGCACTCACCACCTCGGAACCACTGCGAGTTCTGCGGTCAGACCGTGCCCCAGCTGGTCGGCCGGGAGGCCTGACTGCTTATGGGATGGCGTGCCCGCCGGACAGATTGGCGTGAGCACTGGATCCATTAGGGCGCGAGCCGTGCTTTCCGCTGGCTGCGCGCAAGGATCGTATGAGAGCGAAGGGCTGGGGTGCTGGTGCTGTTCATCGGTGATGACTGGGCCGAAGACCACCATGACGTCGAGGTGCAGGACGCGACGGGCCGCAGGCTGGCCGCAGCGCGGCTGTCCGAAGGTGTGGAGGGCATCGCGAAGCTGCACACCCTCATCGCCCGGCACGGCGGTGAGGAACTGGAGCCCGGGCAGGTGACGGTCGGGATCGAGACCGACCGCGGGCCGTGGGTGCAGGCGCTGATCGCGGCCGGCTACCGGGTCTACGCGGTCAACCCCAAGCAGGCGGCGCGGTTCAAGGAGCGGTACGGCACCTCCGGGGCCAAGAGCGACAAGGGCGACGCCCACGCGCTGGCCGACATGGTCCGCATCGACGGCGCCCAGCTGCGCACCGTCGCCGGGGACAGCGGCCAGGCCCAGGCCGTCCGCGTGGTCGCCCGCGCCCATCAGACCCTGATCTGGGAGCGCACCCGCACCTTCCAGCGGTTGCGGAGCACGCTGCGTGAGTACTTCCCCGGCGCGCTGACCGCCTACGCCGGCCTGGAGCTGACCAGCACCGACGCTCTGGAACTGCTGATCAAGGCGCCCACCCCGGGGGAAGCGGCGAAGCTGACGAAGCAGCAGATCACCGCCGTGCTGGCCCGGCACCGCCGCCACCACCGGGACCAGAAGGCCCGCGCGATCCAGGCCGCACTGCGGGAGCCCCAGCTCGGCGTCACAGCACCGGTGGCCGCCGCCTACGGCGCGGCGGCGGTCGCGCACGCAAAGCTGCTGATCACGCTCAACGAGCAGGTAGCCGCCCTGGAAGAGCAGGTGAGTGCGCATTTTCGCGCGCACCCGGACGCTGAGATCTACCTGTCGATGCCCGGCATCGGCGAGATCACCGGCGCCCGGGTGCTCGCCGAGTTCGGAGACGACCCCACCCGCTACACCTCGGCGAAGGCCCGCAAGAACTACGCCGGCACCAGCCCGATCACCCGCGCCTCCGGCAGGACCCACAGCGTCCAAGCCCGCTTCGCCCGCAACGACCGCCTCGCCGATGCCCTCCAGAGACAAGCGTTCTCCGCCATCAACACCTCGCCCGGCGCTCGGCGCTACTACGACAAGCAGCGCGCCCGCGACTCGGGCTACAACCCCGCCCTGCGCCAGCTCGGCAACCGCCTCGTCGGCATCCTCCACGGCTGCCTCAAGACCCGTACCCACTACGACGAGGCCACCGCGTGGTCACACCACGCAACCCCCACCACCGCCGCTTGACATCAAAACGCCATGGGATGTCTGACCG
>NZ_FOLM01000014.1:32551-176677 GCF_900112355.1 Streptomyces aidingensis | reverse complement strand
TCGTGCCGCTCGACCGCCTCACGGTCGTAGTACGGATTACCCGGCGCCGGAGACACCAGCCACGGCTGAGCCGTGTGCAGGGTGAACCGGCGGTGCGAGGGGTTCAGCCCTGTGTGCTTCAACGCCCACACCTCCACCGACAACGACTCCTCCCTGGCCTCCACAGATTCAGCACCGCACGACGCGCACACCGCCAGGAACACCGCCCGGGGTACACCCGGGGAGTCCTCCAGCGCCAACGTCCACTCAGCCGCCTTCAGCACAGCCCGGCTCACCCCAGCACCCCCCACCGCGACCGGTGATTGGCCACCGCCCCCTCAACACTCAGTGACGACCGGTCACCCAGCACGATCACATCGCCCGGTGTGATGTCCCGCTCCCGGCCACCGGTCAGCGGACGCGCCTGCCACCGCCCACCAACCTTGTCCATCACCTCAAGCAGGCGGTCAGTCGCCTTCTCCCGCACGATCACACCCACCGCCAGCTCCGGCGTCTCCCGCTCGCTCACCGACGACCACCCCGCCGACGAGCACCGATCACCCGAAGACGCGCCTGATGCAACAGACCCAGCCGCCGCAGGAAACGGCGCTGCGTCGTCCACTGCTCACCACGGCCCCGCACCGGCGCCAGCGTCACCAACCGGCCCCGGACCGCCACGATCACACCCACCTGCCGGGAGTAGCCATCCTTCACCACCTGGCCCACACGCACCCACGCACTCACGGCCGCACCACCCAACAACGCCCCGGCGCCACCTGCACCACAAGCCGACGACGACGCACGTTCCGCCGCAGCCCTGATACCAGCCGCACATACGGCCGCACCAACGCAAGGCCCCTACGTTCCGGCATCACACGCGGCAGAAGCAGCGTGTCAGCATGCCCTTGAGCCCTCAACCGCGCGTGACGCGACGGGCCACCCTTCCATCCGATCATCCGAACGCTATTGTTCAAGTGTCAGCGCTCCTACTCAGCGTTGGCCACGCCCCCGGACGTCGCCACGTCGCGGGGGTACGTGCTTACTCGGCCATGCTTGGCGCAGCCATACATGACTCACCACGTGACAAGCGTGACTACAGCGTGACTACACTGACCAAGCGCCAGTCACCCCCTCGGTGAGGACTGATTGCAGTGAGTGATTTCGCGACGCAGGCCAGGCGGGCACTCGAACACAGCGGCTATTCCATTACCGCCGCAGCGCGGGAACTCAGCTACAACCGGGCCTTCCTGAGCCGCGTGCTCAACAAGAAGCAACAACCCTCGCTGAGGCTTGCCCGGATGCTGGACGACCTCACTGAGTCCGGCGGAGAGCTCTACCGGCTCGCATCGGACGAGCGCTCGGACAGCCCCGCGCCCGACGTGGTCAGGGCCTTAGGAAATTCCTCAAGGACTGGCGGACGACCCGACGCGGCGACCTCCTCATGCGATCGCGGCGCACGTGTCAAGGCGGTTATGGAACGCCCCTCACGACTCGACAAGCAGACCGTTGCCGCCCTTGCCGACCTCCTCAAGTCCCAACGACGGCTTGAGGACGCCATTGGTCCCGCCGCCTTGATCGAATCGGCCACCGCGCAACTTGCCAACGTTGGCTCGCTGGCCCGAGCCGCCCGCGGGCCGCACCGGCAAGCGCTCGTAGCTGTAGCTGCCGAGTGGTACCAATACGTGGGCTGGTTGAACGCGGCTCTCCGAAACGACGAACGCGCCGTCACACTTCTCACCCAGGCCGAGGAGCTCTCGGACGAGGCCGACGACGGTGTAGTGGCTGCTGTCGCTGTCTCTTTCAAGGGCTACGTCGCGCGACAGCAGGGCAACTTCCGCAGAGTCGTCCGTCAGAGCCACGCCGCCCTTCATGCGCCAGGAGCGCACCCTACACAGCAGGTGTACGACACCATCCAGGCAGCGACCGGGTACGCCGATCTCGGAGACCACAAGACAGCTCGACGGCTTCTCGCGGAAGCCGTCCACGCGAGCGAGGAAGCCGGGGACCCGCCGGACATCGTGTACTGGTACACGCCCGAGTTCTTCCGGATGTCTATTGGCATGGTCAGCTTGAGCCTTGGTGACTACGCATCCGCAGCGGCAGCCCTATCTCAGGGACTGGCCGGCCTGCCAGCCGATCAGCGAACCGCCGAATGGACCCAGGAGTACCGCACGGCCCTGGAACATGCCCGCCAGCACTAGCCACCGGACGATGCCGTCCCGACGATCCGCGAGTGCTGCCAACCGCCCGCTGCTGGCTGGGGCTGACGACCTCCGAGGCTGGACGGGAGAGGTACGCGGAGCACTGCGAACAGTCCCTGCGGCCGTCGAGTACGAACTGCACTGCCGTCGGCGGCGGGCGATTCCCGGTGCGGAGGCGTATATCGCCGCCCAGCGGCTGTGCAGTTGCGTGCTGCCGTGCTTCGACGGCTGCTCGCCGCTTTCCGTCCCGGCCACCGCACCTGGGCGGGTGATCGACTACTGCCTGCGCTCCACGCGCACCTGGATGACCGGCACGGTGGAGAGCTCCCGGCACAGCGCCCGGTACCCGGCCGCCACCGCGGACGCGCACCACGGCCCACGCCCGGACCTCGACGACCTCCTTGCCGAGCCCTGATGACGCCCGGTCCTGTCCCACCGCTGAAATCGCGTGGCCCGGCACCTGTCCGCACGGCTATCGTGCGCATCCCGGCCGATCGCGCCGCGACATCACGAGACACGCGAAGGGTGACGCCATGAGCGGCAGGCCCGCAACCACCACCCTGTGGCGCCCGACCGGGCCGAAGGAACTGGAGCTGGTCCGCCGCTCGAACTGGGGGCCTGGCCGCCGCGTCTGCCCGAACAGCCGTTCTTCTACCCCGTGCTCACCGAGGAGTACGCGATCAAGATCGCCCGGGACTGGAACGTCAAGCACGACGGAGCGGGCTACGTCACTCGCTTCGAGGTCGGGAGCGACTTCCTCTCCCGCTACCCCGTCCAGCAGGCCGGCGGCCGCACCATCCTCGAACTCTGGGTCCCGGCGGAGGAACCGGACGAGTTCAACGCCCACATCACCGGCGAGATCCAGGTCACTCACGGATTCCGCCGACCCGCCTGCGGCGGCGCCGTCCCTCGCCGTTCCGAGCCCGGGTGCGCCGGAGCAGACAGCGGGACGCGGAACCAGACGGTCTTGCCGCCGGGGGTGCAGCTGTAGCCGAGGACGGCGGTCATCTCGCGCAGCAGCCACAGCCCGCGCCCGCTCTCACCGTCCCGGCGCGGGACGGTGACCGCGGGCACCTCCAGGGAGCGGTCGGAGGTACCGACCCAGATGCTGTCGCCCTGTCTCTCGACTCTCAGGCGGCACCAGCGGTCGTCGGTGTGCTTGAGGACGTTGGCGAGCAGTTCCGATGCTCCGAGCCGGGCGACCGCGACGGCTTCCGGGTCGCCGCCCAAGGCCCTGACCGCCTCGGCGACTTCGTTGCGCCACTGCTCAAGGGAGGACGCCTGTACCGTTATGTCCCACGCGTAGCCGTTCCGGCTGGTGACCGACCTCTGCGTCACAGTCATGGGGCCTCCCGGCGTCATGGCGGTTTCTCCGGCTCAGGCGCGCTCAACTCCCCTCCCGGCGCGGCCGCGACCGCGCTCCGTGAGCAGCCGTATCCAGAATGGCACCGGGGGCGCCAAGTTCGGTCAGGATTCAGAGAATTCTGATCTCAAATTTCTGTGCAAGGAACTTCTGTGCTGGGGGAGTTGCGCGCAGAAAAAACACCGCCGCACGCTGGCGCAGAACGTTTCTTGTGGGCGGCGAAAGCGTCCCGTCAGACTGAACGGAGAGAGGACGACCGCGCGTGATCACCGACATCGAGTCCGCGACGCCCGCCCTGTGCCGGCTGCAGCTCGGAAGCGAACTCCGCCGCCTGCGCCTGGCCGCAGGGCTGAAGGGCAGCCAGGTCGTCAAGCGGCTGCTGTGGAGTCCGTCGAAGCTCACCCGCCTGGAAACGGGCGAGAACACCACCGTCGAACAGGCGGATGTCATGGCCCTGTGCGAGCTGTACGGCGCCGACGCCGAGACCCGTACCCACCTCATGGGATACGCGGCGGTCACCAAGACGAGAAAGGACTGGTGGCAGTCGCCCGAGTACCGCCCGGTGATCAAGCCGGTGTTCAAGGCGTTCCTCGGGCTCGAAGCGACGGCGAGCGCGCTGCACAACTACGAGGCCGAGTTCGTCCCCGGCCTGCTCCAGACCGAGGCGTACGTCCGGACGATCCACCGGGACGCCCACCGGGGCATGCCGGAGGAGGACGTCAACCGGCTGGTCGCCGTCCGCATGGCCCGGCAGGAGGCGCTGCGTGAGAGGCGGCCTCCGCTCCGGTTCACCGCGATCATCAACGAGGCGGTGCTGCTGCGGCGGGTCGGCAGCGCCGAACTGATGCGGGAACAGCTCACCCACATTGTGGAGCTGGCGGAGGCGCTGCCCAATGTGCGCGTCCAGGTCGTTCCGTTCCGGGCGGGCCGCCACCCCGGCATGAACGGCAGCTTCGCCATCCTGCACTTCCCGGAGGGCGCCGCCCTCAAGTCCATCGTCTATCTGGAGAACCTGGCGGACGCCTGGGTCGGCCGCCAGCCGTCCGATGTGGAGCGCTACGAGGAGGCGTTCACCGATCTGCAAGCCCTTGCCCCGGGGCCCGAGGAGTCCCTAGACATGATCAAGAAAGCGATCGAGGAGCACTGACGCGATGATCACCAGCACAGGAACCGGAACCGGCTCTCTCCGCCATGCCGACTGGTTCACCTCCAGCCACAGCAATGACCAGGGCGGCAACTGTGTCGCCGGGGCGCGGCTGGGCGGGGGTGTGATGGCCGTCCGGGACTCGAAGGACCCGGCCGGCCCGGCCTTCGTCTTCCCCGGCGATGTATGGAACAGCTTCGTCACGGCGCTAAAGGCAGGGGCGGTCGCAGCATGAGGACCAGGGGAACCGGCTCTCTGGGCCATGCCGAGTGGTTCACCTCCAGCCACAGCAATGACCAGGGCGGCGCCTGTGTCGCCGGGGCGCGGCTGGGCGGGGGTGTGATGGCCGTCCGGGACTCGAAGGACCCGGCCGGCCCGGCCTTCGTCTTCCGGGCACCGGCCTGGAGGGGCTTTGTTGCCGCGATGAAGACCGGGGAGCTCACTCCCTGACGCGGCGGTCGCGACCGGCTGCCGGATGACCGGCAGCCGGTCACGCGGCCGGAAAGGGAAACGGCACGTCGGCACGCACAACTACCGGTTCGCCATCCCCGGGCAGCGCACAGGTGTCACGCCCGCCTCTCACCGACCGGTACCGCGGCACATCCGAGGACATCACCGGAGCCGGAAGCGCCACGGGGCGCGTTCCGGGACGCCGCGCCGCCCGGCACACCGGTGGCACTCGTGCGGGTGGACTGCCGTCCCGGCCATACGGGCAGCCAGGCTCCGGACCCGCACAACCCCGACCCAGGAGGTCCGTCATGCCGGCCATCATCTCGATCACGGTCCGGATTCACACCGCCGACGTCCGTGGTGCCGAAACCGTGGGCGCCGTCTACCTCGGCCTTGCCGGACGGGAGTTCCGGCTGCGCAAGAGCGCGGCCGGGCTCGCCCGTGGTGCCGAGGACACCTTCACCCTCGGCGAGGAGGCCGATGTTTTCGACGCGGAATTCAATGACCCGCGCTCACCCGGCCTGGACACCGCCGACCTCGACCGCTTCCCCGCCTATCTGCGGCTGGCGCCCGCGGGTCCCGGCTCGGCCTGGTGCCTGGAAGACGTCACGGTCACCGTCAATCCGGGCAGCGGCAGCCCCGTCGTCCTCGGCAACCCGGCCCTGGAGGGCGATGGCCCGGAGCGCCGGATCTGGCTGGACGACTACTACGGCACCACGCTGCACCTGCGACGCGCCGCCCCCGACGACGGCGACGACGACGGAGGGGGGACCGGGCGGATGATGGTGCGCGGGACCATTCGCGCCGATGCCTCGATCGCCGGCGGCAGCGGCAACTTCACCGTCTCCAAGCGGGGCGCGGGCCGGTATGTCATCGAGTTCGGCGTGCCCTTCCCCGGGGTGCCCAGCGGCGCGGTCAGCATCTGGGGCAGCAACTGGTGGATGGCGGACGACGCGCATCTGGCCACCGTGGGCACCGCCCGCGCCGAGATCTTCACCAGCGCCAGCGACGGCTCACTTGCCGACCGCGACTTCAGCTTCGTGATCGTGGGCTGACGCGGCCGGCCGGGGCCCCGGAGGCCGCGGGCGGCGGGGCATACCGCGTCGACGGCCGCGGCCTCGAAGCTCATGTCCGTCCGGTGTCCGGGACCCCTCGTTCCACGGTGCGCGCTCGCTCGGACGGGTGAACGCGGCGCGCGGGGCGTGGCGGCGGCGCGGGGGCGGGGGAGAACCGGGACACGGCGGCCGGGCCGGCCGCACGGACGGGACGCGGGTACCTGCGGGCACCCGCGGGGGAGGCGAGGACGGGGTGGAGCCGACCGGTGAGGGCGAGGAGGTGCTGCGGGTGCTGCGCGGCCGGGCGGTGGTCCGCCGCTACACCGCCGAGCCGGTGGACGACGCACTGCTGGACCGGCTGCTGGAGGTCACGGTCACCGCCCCCACGGCGGCCAACAAGCAGGCGTGGGGCTTTCTCGCGGTGCGCGCTCCGCGCATGGTGCGGTGCCTGCGCGCCTTCGCACCCGGCATGATCGGCCTGCCGCCGCTGGTGGTGGTGGCGTGCTTCGACCGCGACCGGGCGGTCGGCGAGCCGGCCGCCCCCTGGGACGCGGGCATGCTGTGCGTCGCCATGGCGGTGGAGAATCTGCTGCTGGCCGCGCATGCCGTGGGCCTGGGCGGCTGTCCGGTGAGCAGCTTCGACCGCGCGGCGGTGCGGCGCCTGGTGCGGCTGCCGCCGGCCCTGGAACCGCTGCTGCTGGTGCCGCTCGGACGGCCCGCCCGCATCCCGGAGCCGGCCGCCCGCCGGGAGCGCAGCGAGGTGATCAGATATGAGTCATGGGACTGAGCCTCCGGTGCCTCCGGTGCCGCCGGGGCCGCCGGCGTCCGCGGCGGCCGAGGGGCTGACCCTGCTGGCCGCCTTTCTGCTGAGCAGCGCCCGGGGCCTGCTCAACGAGCCCCCCGGCTACGGGGTGGCACGCTGCGCCGACGGGGCCCGCCGCACCCTGGAACTGCTGGACCTCTGCGGCGGCGGACCCGACCCGCGCCTGGTCCGCGTCCGGGAGCGGCTGGAGGAGACCATGTGCGGCCCGATGAGCGCGGCGGACTTCCCCGCCCTGCTGGACCGGGCGCTGGACGAGGTGGTGTCCGTGATCGAGGAGGGCGGGGACCGGGAGCCCGGCGGCCTCACCGGAGCGGGCTGAACGCCCGGAACGGGTCGTTGCCGTACTGCTCCAGGACCGCCACCAGCCGCCGGGCGTGGCCGAGCGACAGATGGACGACCTCGTGCCCGGGCCCGGGGGCCGGCCGGAACCGTTCCGCGGCCTCGGCCAGATAGCGGCCGGCCCGGTCCGCCTGCACGCCGACCAGCCGGCGCAGCCCGTCGGTGGCCCGGCGGGCCGCGACCGCCGCCTCCGTCTCCTCCCGCGTGGTGCCGCACCGCCGGAGATCCTCCAGCGGGAGATAGAGCTTGCCCAGGCGCAGGTCCTCCTCCAGATCCAGCAGGGAATCGACGGTCTGCAGGCCATAGCCCCATGCCAGCAGCCCGGCGTCGTCCCGCAGCCCGAGCAGGGCCCCGGCCCAGCGGGCGGGCTGGCCGCTGACGCCGTACATGTAGCGTTCCAGCTCGGCCGCGGTCCGGTAGCCGGAGACCGCGATGTCGTCCCGGGCGGCAGCGGCGGCGATCGCGATGCTCTCCCGGTCCAGATGCCAGGTGCGGGCCAGATCGGCGAAGGCCAGGCAGACGGAGTACGCGGTGCCGGGCCGGGGCAGCGGCGGCCGTCCGCGCCCCTGTCCCCGTCCGCGGCCGGGGCCGCTGTCGAGAATCCGGAAGGACAGGGCGGCGAAGCGGTCGAAGTCCGCGCGGCGCCGCTCCGGGCCGCGGTGCGGGTCGTCGGTGAGGTCGTCGGCGTAGCCGCAGTAGGCGAACATGGCGTCCCAGTAGGGCCGGACGGCGGGCCGCAGCCGGGACCGGAGCCAGCCCTGCAGGGCGTGGTCCCGCCCGGAGAGCAGCCGGCGGCACCTGCGGTAGGCGTGGCGCAGCAGCGGGCCGCGGATGCCCGCCGCGTCCAGCTCCCGGGTGCTCATGCCGGGTCCCCGCCGTTGCCCGGTGCGTCGGCGCCGGCGTCGTCGGCGCCGGCCGGGCGGACCACGGCGAACGCCTGGTGCCGGCTCGGGTGCAGCGGGGTGCGGCCGAGGAAGACCGGTTCCAGGAACTCCATGCGCCGGTGGTAGACGAGCACCGAGCTGGCCGCGTCGAGCAGGCCGGGGGAGTCCAGCAGGAAGGGCGTCTCCGCGGTGAGGTAGCGCATGGCGCGGCGGGTCTGCTCCGGCGTGGGGTCGGCGCCCGCCAGATGGGCGCGGAGCGCGGCGTGCACCGCCCGCCGGTAGCCCTCGTGCAGCCCGCCGTCGCGGGTCAGGGCCCGTTCGGTCTCCCGCACCAGGGCCCGGTAGCGGGGCAGGGCGGTGAATTCCGACAGCAGGTGCAGGCCGAATCCGGCGGCCGGTACGGCGGCGGCTGCCCACGCCCGGGTGACGCGGTTGCGGACGCGCCGCGCCTTCGCCCGGGCCTTGTGGCGGGCCTGCTCCGGGGTGTGGCCCAGAGCGATCCAGGTCTCGGCCTCGGCGCAGTCCGGGATCATCACATCGATCCGCCGGAACGCCCCGGCGGCCCAGCACAGCAGCTCGGTCAGGCGGGTCTCGGTGAAGTAGCCGTTTCCGGGGGACACGCCGATCAGCACGTGATCGCCCCGGACGAGGACATCGCGGCAGTTGCGGGTGAGCGGCTCGACGGCGAAGGCGGTCGCCGGTCGCGGTGCGGGCGCTGTCATGGTGCCTCCGTCCGCGGTGCGGGCCGGCGGGCTCCGGCCGGGCCGGCTTCCGGGGCCCGCGCCCGGGCCACGGCGTGCAGCGCGGCGAGGTAGGCGGCGTCGAGCAGCACCACGGACACCACCAGGAAGTCCAGCAGCGCGCTGCCGTTCACCGTGCCGTCCCGCACCCAGAGGCGGACGCCGGCCGCCACGCCCAGACCGGCCAGCAGCTTGCCCAGGGCGATGACGCGGGACTGTCCGGCGGCGGAGCGCCGCTGCGCCAGCATGGCCAGGAACAGCCCGGACATCGCCAGATTCAGCGCCAGCGCCGAGTAGGTGGCGCCGTTCTCCACGGTGCTCCCGGCCTCGAAGTGACGGATGAGCGCCTCCGTGCCGAACCAGCACATCACCATGAGCGCCGCGAGGGACGGCAGGAACAGGCGTGCGGGCAGCGGACGGAACTCGGCCGGCCCGTAGCGCACGACCGTGTACAGGATTCCGCAGTCGAGGAGCAGCCAGGCGGCGTTGGTGAGCCACAGTCCGCCCTCGTAGGGGCGCACAAAGGTGTAGTTGGCCTCCCAGGCGAGGTTCACGCACAGCGCCACCACCGGCATCCCGTAGCTGCGGTCCCGGATGCCGGCCCGGATGATCAGAAGGTAGATCACCAGCCACAGGACGTTGGAGGCGGCGATCACGGTCATGTCCATGGCCTGAGGATTTCCCGCCGTCCGCGTCCGAAAGGGGCAGTGACTCCCCGCGCGGTGGTGTGCGCGGCGCGCTCCCGCGTATGCCCGCCCGGCCCGCCCCGAGCCGGTGGGGCGCCCGGCGCGTCAGCGGGAGCGGCCGGTGCCGGCGGGCGCGGCGGCGGTGGCGGTGGCGGTGACGACGGTGGTGTCGTGGTCCTCGGAGGCGGTGATCCGGGCGGTCAGGCCGTGGGCGGTGAAGACGGCGGCGGCTTCGCCGGCCTGGCGGCTGCTCGCCTCGACCAGCAGGTGGCCGCCGGGCGCGAGCCAGGCGGCGGCCTCGGCGGCCAGGCGGCGCTGGACGTCCAGCCCGTCGGGGCCGCCGTCCAGGGCGGCACGGGGTTCGTGGAGGCGGGCCTCCGGCGGCAGCAACGGGATCTCGCCGCTGGGGACGTACGGGGTGTTGGCGGTGAGCAGAGTGATCCGGCCGCGCAGGCGGGCCGGGAGCGCGGCGAAGAGGTCACCCTGGTGGACCTGGCCGCCCAGCGGGGCGAGATTGCGGCCGGCGCAGCGCACGGCGGCCGGGTCGATATCGGCGGCGTGCAGCTCGGCCACGCCGTCCAGGGCAGTGGTAAGCGCGGCGCCGACCGCGCCGGAGCCGCAGCACAGGTCCACCACCACCGGCTCGGCGGGCCGGTCCAGGCCGGCGGCGTGCCGGACCAGGAACTCGGTCCGGCGGCGGGGTATGAAGACGCCCGGGTCCACGAAGATCCGCAGGCCGCAGAAGCCGGCCCAGCCGACGACGTGTTCCAGCGGCTCGCCGCCGGCCCGGCGGCCGGTCATCGTGTCCAGCTCGGCGACCGTCCGCGCGGCCGTCATCAGCAGTTCCGCCTCCTCCTCGGCGAAGACGCATCCGGCCCGGCGCAGTCTGAGGGCCACGGCGGAGCGGAGCAGCGGGGTGGGGGAGAAGGTCATGAACGCTTTCGGGACGGACTTCGGGGACGGACCTTGGGGACGGATTTCCGGGGCGGGCGTCCGGGGCCGGGCTTCCGGGCGGACGGGGCGCGGCGGTCGCATGGGCGGACGGACACCACCGTACCCGCCCGGTACCGGACGGCGGGACGGGGCCGGGCGCCTTCGGCGACCACCTTCCGAAGACGCCCGGCGGCCTGTGGATGCTCCCGTCGATGTCAGTCGAGCGGGGGATGGGCGTTGGCGAGCAGGCCCGCGAAGTGCTCGGGGAACCAGCGGCCCCGGTGCGGCGAGCCGGGCAGCGCCTGGGTCGGATGGCCCCAGCGGTCCGTCACCTCGCACTGGCGGTCCTGGAGGACGCCGTGGTCGCGGGGCAGGCCGGTGCCGTCGCTTCCGTCCGATTCCCCCGGCGGCTTGATCCAGGCGTAGGCGTCCACCCCGGCCGGGCCGGGGGAGGCCGCCGGCCGCTCGCCCAGGCCGGCCCCGGCCTGGTTGCACCACTGGAGGGTGTGGGTGCGGCGGTCGATGCGGCTGCCGTCCACATAGGTGTTGACGTCGCCGGTGACGGGGGAGCCGGCCGGGCGGCCGGGGCCGCCCCAGCCGTTGCGCGAGGTGTCGATGACCAGGCCGAGGTCCGGGCCGAAGCCCTTGCCGATCAGTTCCTGGCGCAGCGCCTGTCCATAGGACAGTTCATCGGCATAGCTGTTCCAGTCCACCCACCGCGACTGGCGCACAGAGACGCCGTGGACGAAGTCGCCGATGCCGAAGTAGGGCTCGTGCGTGGCGCCGTAGCCGGCGGCGTTGACCACGATGCCGTGCACATCGTCCACGGTCGTCCCGTCGATGGTGGCCGCGGTGTGCAGCAGATCCGCGAACGGGTGGAAGTTGTCGTCCCAGCCCATCAGCCCGTGGTGCGAGGCGTCCAGATAGCTGTAGACGTTCGGCAGTTCGCCGAGCCGGTCCAGGGCGTAGGAGATCCCCAGCAGGTAGTCGCCGGTCGCCAGTGCCTGGTCACAGGGGTAGGTGGTCCAGGGGCGGGAGCCGGTGTGGACCACCAGATTGGCCAGCGCCTCGGGCTCCACCAACGCCATCACCTCCAGCGAGGCATAGGCGGGATCGGCCAGCAGTTCGATGACGGGGTCGATGAACTCGGTGCGGTAGCGGTCCACCTCGCCCGGGCCCAGCTCGCCGTCCGCGTCCAGGCGGTGGCAGGAGCGGTTGGGCAGGCCGTGCAGCACGATCTGGATCAGATCGGCGTCCTGGGCCACCGCCTCGTCCAGATGGTCCACCAGTCCCAGGGTCCGCCCGGCCGGTCCGTCCGGCCCGGTGATGGCGGAGGAGCGTTCCACCCAGACGGCGGTGGGTTCGCCGGCGACGGCCTCCCCGCCGGGCACCGAGGCCGCACGGGCGGACCACTCCGGGTTCACATAGAGCCGGGCGTCCTGGTAGGGGTTGCCGGCGCGCGGCGGCGGTCCGGAAGCATGGGCGCCGGCCACCGGGCCGGCCCCGGTCAGCAGCAGGGCCGGGACGAGCAGCAGGGCGGCGGCGACGCCGGTGCGGCGGCGGTGTCCTGGCCGGCGGAGTCGGCGGAGTCGGAGGAGTCGGAGGGACATGCGGCGGCTCTCCTCGGGTACATGCGTGCGGCGTGCGGCTGACGTCGGGCAGGTGCACGTACGGGAGCGCTCCCATACCCGAACGTAGCGGCGCGGGCGGCCCCCGGGAAGAGTCCGGGGGGCCGCCCGCGCCGGGGCCGGCCGGTCAGTAGGAGATCAGCAGCCGCTGGCCGACGTAGATGAGATACGGATCGCGGATGCCGTTGCGGTCGGCGATGGACGTCCAGGCGACGCCGTACCGCTGCCCGATCGCATACAGCGTCTCCCCGGCCTGCACGGTGTGTGTCCGGACGGTGCCCGGGGCCAGCGTTCCGTTCTGCACCCAGGTGTAGAGATTGCCCGGACAGGCGGTGGCCAGATGGTTGAGGTGGCCGTTGATCGCGGTGGCCGCGCCGCCGAGCGCCCGCAGCCTGGCGACGGCCAGGCGGAAGGCGTCGCGCAGCTCGGCCGTCATGGTGTCGTAGGCGCTCGGCGTGCCGCCGGTCAGGCCGCAGACCGCGTACCAGTCCTGGTTGCCGGAGTCGGTGCCGTTGGCGGCGGTGCGGTAGCCCTCGCCCCGGCCCTGGAACACATGGCCGTGCACGCAGCTCAGATGCGAATAGGCGATGTCCGCCCAGCCGTTGGTGTCCATGTGCTGGTTCTGGATGGACCGCACCTGCGCCGCGCAGTCGTCATGGCTGGACCTCGCGGTGCGGGTGCCGCCCACATGGTGGATGGTCACCCCGCCGTTGCCCGGGGTGATGTCGGTGTTCCGGTTGCGTGGCGCGCGCGCCCCCCACTGCGCGCGGGTGATGAAGACGGCCATGGTCAGCGGCCCTCCCGGCCCGTCAGCGCGCAGTCGACGGTGGCGTTCACCGGCTCGGTGTGGGCGGTGCGGGCCGCGCCGGGCGGATAGACCGCGCCGGGGTGGTCGGGACGGTTGACGATGGGCAGTCCGGCGGGGCCGGTCTCCGGGCCTGCGGGCCCGGCGCCGGCCGCCCCTCCGGTGCAGATCATGGGCAGTGCGGTCGCGCCGCCGGCGACCGCGGCGGCCTTCCCGGCGATGCCGAGGAAGCCGCGTCGTGTGGTGTCGGACAACGTCACTCCTCCTGTGCGGGCGGAGAGGCGCGTGGTCCGCGCGCCGCCAAGCGGCGCCGCCGGTACCGCCGCGTCACCCTCTTGTGGCGCAGCGTAACGGTATGAGTGCCAATAAAACATGACAAATCGCCCCGATTGCCGCCATCACACCCGCACGGAGCCGCCGCGCGGCGCCGGCTCAGGCGTGCAGGGCGGTGGTCGGCGGGGGGCCGGCTTCGGCGGTCTCGCGGGGGAGGTCCAGACCGGCGATGAGGCGGTCGAGCAGCACGGCGAGCAGCTCGTCGTCGCCGCTGCCGGGAAGGGCGGCCCAGCGCTCACGCACCCGTTCGTCCAGCCGCTGCCAGTAGTCCTCCCCGCGCGGGGTGAGATACGCCAGAATGCGCCGCCGGTCCATCGGATCGATCCTGCGGTGCACCAGCCCGTCGTCCACCAACTGGTCCATCAGCCGGGTGAGGGTGGGCGGCGGCAGCAGCGCCTGCTCGGCGATCGCCGACATCCGGTGTCCCTCCCCGTCCGCGAGCTGGGACATCACCCGCCATGCCTCCACGGTGCAGCCCTGCTCGTCGAGCACCTCCCGGACCTGGCGGGCGGCAAGCCGCTCCGCCCGGGCCAGCAGCCCGTACAGATGATGGGGGCGCCGGGCAGACGTCATGGCATCTCGCTCCTCGGTCCGGTGGGACAACCATCGTACAAACACGCCATCATGGGCCGATGGAGCGCGGTGGGGGAGCACCGGGGCATATGCGGTGGACCGGGCGGGCGGCGGAGACGGGCCGTCCGCTGCTGCCGGACGCCGACGCGCTCCGGGTGGCGCTGGTCGTCCCCGCCCAGGGCCCGGCCGGGATCTTCGGCCCGGCCTGCGAACTGTGCGCCGGGCTGGCCGCCGAGGAGATCAACGCGGCCGGCGGGGTGCTCGGCCGGGAGCTGCGCCTGGTGCCCGTCGACGGCGGCGCACCGCCCGGGCAGGTGGCCGACGAGGTGGCCGCCCTGGTCGGCTCCGGCCTGGTGGAGGGCGTCACCGGCTGGCACATCTCCTCGGTGCGGCAGGCGGTGGCGCCGCGCATCGCCGGCCGGGTGCCGTATGTGTATACGGCACTCTACGAGGGCGGGGAACGCACCGAGGGCCTGTATCTCACCTCCGAGACCCCGGACAGCCAGCTGCTGCCGGCCGTCCGGCTGCTCAGCGCCGAACTGCGCGTGGGCCGCTGGTTCGTGGTCGGCAACGACTATGTCTGGCCGCGCCGCACCAGCCGGGCCGCGCACCGCTACATCCGCTCGGTCGGCGGCCGGGTCTGCGGCGAGGAGTATGTCCCGCTGTCCACCCATGACTTCTCCCGGGTGCTGCGCCGGATCGAGACCGCCGACGCCGACGCCGTGCTGATGCTGCTGGTCGGCAGCGACGCGGTGCGCTTCAACCGGGCCTTCGCCGCCCGGGGTTTGCACCAGCGCACACTGCGGCTGTCCACCCTGATGGACGAGAACATGCTGATGGCCAGCGGCGCCCGGGCCACCCAGGGGCTGTTCTCCACGGCCGGGTTCTTCGCCTCCCTGGCCACCGCCGACACCCTGGACTTCCACGGCCGCTACGCCGCCCGCCACGGACTGACCGCGCCGGCCCCCGGCAGCCTGGGGGAGTCCTGCTACGAGGGCGTGCTGCTGCTGGCCGCGCTGATCGCCCGGGCCGGCTCGCCGGAGGTCGCGGCCATCGAACGCGCCGCGGACCAGGTGAGTTACGAGGGCGCCCGGGGGCTGCTGCGGCTGACCGGCCGTCATGTCCGGCAGCGGATCTATCTGGCGGAGGCGGACGGCCTGGACTTCACGGTGGCCGCGGACCTCGACGCGTGGAGCGGCGACAGGCAGTGATACTTCCGAACGGAAGTATTAATGGTCGCGAAACTCCGGTGAAACAGCGCCCTTTGAAGCTGTGGGCCATCCCCCGCCGGGCGCCGCCGCCCGGCCGAACCCTCACCGTTCCACGCCCCGCCCGGGGCCAGGAGGTTCCATGTCCACAGCCCTGAGAGCACCACGCGCCCGGAGAGTCCGCAGACGCGGCCTGGCCGCCCTCGCCCTGGTACTCGCCGGGACCCTCGCCCTCCCCGCCTGCGGCGCCAAGGCCGGCGAGGAGAGCGAAGGCCCCGGAGCCACGGCGGACATCAGCGAGGACACCGTCAAGGTCGGTCTGCTCAACTCGCTGTCCGGCACCATGGCCATCAGCGAGGTCACCGTGCGCGACGCGCTGCTGCTGGCCATCGAGGAGATCAACGCGGCCGGCGGGGTGCTCGGCCGCCGGATCGAGCCCATCAGCGAGGACGGCGCCTCGGACTGGCCCACCTTCGCCGAGAAGTCCGAGAAGCTGATCCGCCAGGACGGCGTGGCCGCCGTCTTCGGCTGCTGGACCTCGGCCAGCCGCAAGGCCGTCCTCCCGGTCTTCGAGCAGAACAAGGCGCTGCTGTTCTACCCCGTGCAGTACGAGGGCCTGGAGCAGTCGCCGTACATCTTCTACACCGGGGCCACCACCAACCAGCAGATCGTGCCGGCCCTGGACTATCTGGCCGAGGAGGGCGTGGACTCCCTCTACCTGGTGGGCAGCGACTATGTCTTCCCGCGCACCGCCAACAAGATCATCAAGGCCTATGCCGAGGCGCACGGCATCGAGATCCTCGGCGAGGACTACGCCCCGCTCGGCTCCACCGAGTTCGCCACCATCGCCAACAAGGTCGAGTCCGCCGGCGCCGACGCGGTCTTCAACACCCTCAACGGCGACAGCAACGTCGCCTTCTTCAAGGAGTACACCTCCGCCGGGCTGACCGCCGAGACCATGCCCGTGGTCTCGGTGTCCATCGCCGAGGAGGAGGTGAAGTCCATCGGCGCGCAGTATCTGGAGGGCCAGCTGACCTCCTGGAACTACTACCAGACCACCGAGGGCGCGGCCAACGAGAAGTTCGTCGCCGCCTACCAGGCCAAGTACGGCGAGGACAAGCCCACCTCCGACCCGATGGAGGCCGCCTACACCTCCGTCTACCTGTGGAAGGCCATGGTGGAGAAGGCAGGCTCGTTCGACGTGGCGGACGTCAAGGCAGCCGCCGACGGCATCACCTTCGAGGCCCCCGAGGGCCTGGTGACCATCGACGGCGAGACCCAGCACATCCACAAGACCAACCGCATCGGCCGGATCGGCGCCGACGGCCTGATCACCGAGGTCTGGTCCTCCGACGGCCCCATCAAGCCCGACCCCTACCTCAAGGGCTACGACTGGGCCGAGGGCCTGTCCTGACACCCCGGCGGGCCGGCCCCCGGCCCGGCCCGCCGCCCCCGAACGGCAACCGCCGGCCCGCATCCACGGGCACCCGCAGCGCCCGGCACCGGGCCCGGGCACGGTCTCCCCGCCGTCCCGGGCCCGGCGCCCGGCCCCCGCCGGCCCCCTCCCGGCCCCTGCCCCCGACCACCCACCAGGACGACAGGCGCGGCTCATGACCGTTTTCCTCAGCCAGTCCTTCACCGGCATCAGCATCGGCGCGGTGCTGCTCCTGATCGCGCTCGGCCTCTCCCTGACCTTCGGACAGATGGGCGTCATCAACATGGCGCACGGGGAGTTCATCATGGCCGGCGCCTACACCACCTATGTGCTCCAGCAGTCCATCGGCGGGGCGGGCGTCTCGCTGCTGCTCTCCCTCCCGCTGGCCTTCCTGGTCGCGGGCGCCATGGGCGTGCTGCTGGAATGGCTCCTCATCCGGCACCTCTACGCCCGGCCGCTGGACACCCTGCTGGTCACCTGGGGCGTCTCGCTCTTCCTCCAGCAGCTTGCCCGGGACATCTTCGGCGCCCCCAATGTGCAGGTGCGTGCCCCCGAATGGCTCACCGGCAATGTCCGGCTCATCGGCGGCGAGCACCCCTTCACCCTGGCCCACAACCGGATCTTCATCCTGGCGCTGGCCCTGGCCGCGCTCGTCTCCCTGGCCCTGACGCTGCGCGTGTCGCCGCTCGGCCGGCGCATCCGCGCCGTGGTGCAGCACCGGGACCTGGCCGAGGCGTCCGGCATCGCCACCGCCCGGGTGGACCGGGTGACCTTCTTCATCGGCTCCGGCCTGGCCGGCCTGGCCGGGGTCGCCCTCACCCTGGTCGGCCCGATCGGGCCCACCATGGGCACCAACCTGATCATCGACGCCTTCCTGGTGGTGGTCGTCGGCGGCATCGGACGGCTGCGCGGAGCCGTGATCGCCGCCTTCGCCCTCGGCGTGCTCCAGGCCGTGGTGGAGTACTCCGCCACCGTCTCGGTCGCCAAGGTCACCGTGCTGGTCGGCATCGTCGCCTTCCTCCAGTGGCGCCCCCAGGGCATCTCCACCCTCCGCACCCGGAGTCTCGTATGACCGCAACGACCAGACCCGACGCAGCCACCGCGGCCGGCCCCGCGGCCACCTCCCCGCGCCGGGCCCGCTGGCGGGCACCGCTCGGCTTCGCCCTCGGGGCGCTGCTGCTCTTCGCCGTCGCCCCGGCCGTGCTCAGCGACTTCCGGCTCAGCCTGCTCGCCAAGTACCTGTGCTTCGCCATCGTCGCCATCGGCATCAGCCTGGCCTGGGGACGCGGCGGCATGCTCACCCTCGGCCAGGGACTGTTCTTCGGCCTCGGCGGCTATGCCATGGCCATGCATCTGAAGCTGGCCGACGCCGGGCCCGGGCAGCTTCCCGACTTCATGCTGCTCTACGGCGACTCCGACACCCTGCCCTGGTGGTGGGCGCCGTTCGCCAGCCCGGCCGTCGCGCTGGCCGGGGTGGTGCTGCTGCCCGCCGCGCTGGCCGTCCTGATCGGCTACTTCGTCTTCCGCAGACGGGTGCGCGGCGCCTACTTCGCCATCCTCAGCCAGGCGCTGGCCTTCGCCTTCTCACTGCTGCTGATCGGCCAGCAGGCCACCACCGGCGGCACCAACGGCCTGACCAACTTCCAGGGATTCTTCGGCTATTCGCTGCTGGACCCGGTCAACAAGCGGATGATCTACTTCCTGATCGCCGGGGTGCTGCTCGGCCTGATGGCGCTCACCCGGCAGATCTTCCTCAGCCGCTACGGCGAACTCCTGGTCGCCGTCCGCGACTCCGAGGAACGCGTCCGCTTCCTGGGCTACGACCCGACGCTGGTCAAGCTGTTCGCCTACGTCTACTCGGCGGTCATGGCCGGGATGGCGGGGGCGCTGTTCGTGCCCGCGGTGGGCATCATCTCCCCGGCCCTGATCGGGGTGGTGCCGTCCATCGAGTTCCTGATCGGTGCGGCCATCGGCGGCCGGGCCAGCCTGCCCGGTGCCGCGCTCGGCGCCATCGCGGTGGCCTGGGCGCAGACCACCCTCTCGGAGGAGTTCCCGGCGGGCTGGACCTACTTCCAGGCGCTGCTGTTCATCGTGGTGGTCGCCTTCCTGCCCGGCGGCCTGGCCTCGCTCGGCCGGCTGCTGCCGCGCCGGCCCCGGCTCCGCTCCCGCCGCGCCCCCGGCGCGGACCCGGAACCGGAACCGGACCCCCGGGAGGCGCCGGCGCGGTCCGGCCCCGCCACCGCCGCCGCCTCCTCCTCCACCACCACCGCGAAGGAGGCCGGCGCATGATGTCCGAACACGAGCTGAAAAGCCTGGAGATCACCGATCTGCGGGTCACCTTCGACGGCTTCCGCGCCGTCGACGGCGTCAGCCTGCGGGTCGGCCCCGGTGACCTGCGTTTCCTCATCGGCCCCAACGGCGCCGGCAAGACCACCCTGGTCGACGCCGTCACCGGCCTGGCGGCGGCCGGCGGATCGGTGCGCTTCGGCGGCAACGAACTCCTCGGCCGCCCGGTGCACCGGATCGCCCGGCTCGGCATCGGCCGCACCTTCCAGACCGCCACCGTCTTCGAAAAGCTCTCGGTGCTGCAGAACCTGGACATCGCGGCCGGCGCCCGCCGCCCGCTGCGCACCCTGCTGCGGCAGCGCCGCGGCATCCCCGAGGAGGTCGGCCGGGCGCTGGAGACCGTCGGCCTGACCGCCGACCGGGACCGCCCGGCCGGCACCCTGGCGCACGGCAAGAAGCAGTGGCTGGAGATCGGCATGCTGCTGGTGCAGGACGTCCAGTTGCTGCTGCTGGACGAGCCGGTGGCGGGAATGAGCCACGAGGAGCGGGAGGCCACCGGCGAACTGCTGCGCCGGATCGGCCGCGACCGCACGGTGGTGGTCATCGAGCACGACATGGACTTCCTGCGCGCCTTCGCCTCCTCCGTCACCGTGCTGCACGCCGGCCGGGTGCTGAGCGAGGGCACGGTCGCCGAGGTGCAGGCCGACCCCCGGGTGCAGGAGGTCTACCTCGGGCAGCCGCCCGAAACCGTACCGGAATCCGTGGCCGCCGCCACCCCGGGCGTCACGGCGGAGGCCGCCGCGGCCGGCGGAGCAGTGGAGGCATGATGCTGGAGATCGACGGACTGACCGCCGGATACGGCCGCTCCACCGTGCTGCACGGCGTCTCGCTGACCGTGCCGGCCGGCGGGGTGGCGGCGGTGCTCGGGCACAACGGCGCGGGCAAGTCCACGCTGCTGCGGGCGGCACTCGGGCTGCTCAAGCCGCAGCGCGGCACCGTCCGCCTCGACGGCGAGGACGTCACCCGGCTCGCCGCCCATCAGCGGGTGCGCCGCGGCATGGCCTATGTGCCGCAGGGCCAGCAGAGCTTTCCGCAGCTCACCGCCGCGGAGAATCTGCGGCTGGTGGCCGACGGCCACCGGGACGGCCGGGCCGCCATGGCCGAGGCGCTCGACCTCTTCCCGGTCCTGCGGGAGCTGGCCGGCCGCCCGGCCGGGCTGCTCTCCGGCGGGCAGCGCCAGCAGCTCGCCATCGCCCGGGCACTGATCACCCGGCCCCGGCTGCTGCTGCTGGACGAGCCGACCGAGGGCATCCAGCCCTCGGTGGTCGCCGAGATCCAGCAGACCGTGCTGGATCTCACGGCCGGCGGCGCCCTGTCGGTGCTGCTGGTGGAACAGCATGTGCACTTCGCGCTGCGCGCCGCAGCCCGCTACTACGTGCTGGAGGCCGGCCGGGTCACCTCCTCCGGCGACAACGACGGGGGCGCGGCGGAGCGGGTCCGCGAGGCGCTCAGCGTGTGAGACCCCGGCGAGCCGGTGGTCCGTTCCGGGGGGCGGAAGGGACCACCGGCGGCCGGACGCGGAGGGCCGGCCCACGGCTGCTGAGGACCACGGGCCGGCCCTCCGCACCCTTCACCCGGTATGTCCGGGGGACGAGCGGTGAGCGCGGTGGGGGCGGGCGTCAGCCGCCGCCCGCGCCGGCGGTCTCGGAGGCCTCGGCGATGTTCTCGTCGGCCGCCGGGTCCGGCCGTCCGGCGCCCTCCTCCGATCCCTCGGGCTCGCAGACCACCTCGTCGCGCGGGGTGTAGTGGGTCTTGTAGGTCTCCCGCTTCACCTCGGCGCCGTCATTGCGGAACACCCGGTCCACCGAGACGTCGAAGCCCTCCAGCGGCGGCTGCGGCACGCACTCCTCGTCGGTGTTCACCCGGGTCTGCGGCTCGACGACCTTGGTGCGCGGACCGGTGACCGACTCCACCTCGTCGTACTTCCTGGTGCCCAGGAAGCTGATGGTGACCGAGGAGTCCGTGGCGGAGGCCTGGATGTAGACCGAGTTCCCCGAGTCGTTCTCCCAGCGGTTGTCCAGATGGCCCCAGGCCACCGTGGCCTCCCGGCCCTCCGGGTAGCGCTCGATGTAGAACGAGTGCGCGCCGTACTCCACCGGCTTCACCCCGGCGAAGAAGACCGCGTTGAACATGGTGGTGGCGACCGCCGAGACACCGCCGCCCTGCGCCTTCTGGTAGCGGTCGTCGAGGATGATCACGCCCTCCACGAACCCGTTCTCCGCGGTGCGCTCGCCGACCGTCTCGTTGAAGCTCCACACCTCTCCGGGCTTCACCAGCGAGCCGTTGATCAGCTCCGCGGCCCGCCCGATATTGGTGCTCCGGTACGGCGCCGGGTCGAAGTGGACGGTGAAGGAGGACATCTTCTCGGTGATGCCCAGCTCGTCCAGGTTGTCCGCGCTCAGCTCCGGCTCCACCTCCTCGGTGGCCACCTCGCCCGTGCGCTCCGCCCCGCCGCGGGTCAGCAGCGGCAGCACGGCATCGCCCAGGCCCTCGGTGTCGACCCGTACGCCGGGCCGGCCGTCCTCGACCACCGTCACCGCGTCGCCGTCCAGCCCCAGCACCGCGTTGACCGGCTCGGTGGCGGCCTCCTCCACCGCGGCGGCGACGGCCTCGTCCGCGGCCAGCCCCGCGCCGTCCAGCACCGGCTCCAGGGCGCCGCCGTCGTCCGGCTCCATGGACAGGTGGGCGCCGATGGTCGCGGGCGAGAGGGATATCCGGGTGTCCCCGGCGGTGAGCTCCACCGGGCCGGACATCGCCGGCTCGGCGAACTCGGACATCGCCCGCCGCACCTCGGCCGCGTCGGTGCGCGGCTGCGCCTCGGCCACCGGCAGCTCCACCGCATCGCCCGCGGGAGTGACCAGATAGCCGCCGCGCAGCACGTCCACGGAGTTCTCCACGTCCAGCGTGGTGCCGCCCCTGGGCTCCACGGCCTCCGGGCGGCCGTCCTTGAAGACGATGTCGCCCTCGACCAGCTCGGTGCCGCTCTCCTCGGCCAGGGTGTTCAGCGTCGCGGTGGCCTTGCCGCGGTCGACGGTGACCACCGGCTCCAGCTCGCCGCCGTCGGCGCCGAAGAGGCGGGCCAGCGGGCCGGGGCGTTCGGCCTGGTCCACGGTCTGCTCGAAGTCCAGCGCGAGCCCCGCCGCCACCGGGTCCACCTCGTGCACCCCGGCCCCGGCGTCCTCCGCGCCTGACCCCTGCTCCTGCTGGTCCTGGTCCTGGTCCTGGTCCTGGTTCTGGTCCTGGCCGGCGGCGGCCTCGTCCGCCGGGCCGACCCGGACCCGCAGCGGCTCCTTCAGCCGGGCCGCCAGCTCCTCGGCCAGCCGGTCCTCGGCCGCCTCGGGCGTCATGTCGCCGATCTCCACGCCCAGCACCGTGGTGCCCGGCGCGACGGTGTCGCCGCCCACAGTGAGCGAGCCCACATAGACCCCGCCCAGGCCCAGTACCAGGGCGCCGCCGATCAGATACGGCTTGGGCAGGGAGGTGACGCGTTCCCGGAGGGCGGCGATCCGGGACCCTTCGGTCCGGGGCGGCCGGGCGGGCGGCGGGGGTATCTGACTCACGAAACGGGGACTCCTCGCATGCGGCGGCGGCGCGGCGCCAGAACCAGGCGGCCGGGCCACTGGGAAGCGTAGCAAAACAGTGTTCGACACCTGAAAGGTGTAATGAGGGCGAAACGGTCAGCACTGCGGACGATCCGTAACACCGCCGTAGCAGCGGCACGGCTCCGGACGTCCTATGATCTTCGTAACACTCTTCGCCGGGCGGAAGACCTCCGAATCCGGTCACCGGTGCGCGCCCTCGCAACGTGTGCCCCGGTTCCGATCACCTCCGGCCGGCCCTCAGTGCATACAACGGCTCAGCAGAGCCTTCCTCACCGTGCCCGCGGAATGCGGACCGGTCAGTGTGAACAAAAACTCCGAGTGACATGAAAGGCGGCCCACATGGCACACCGCGTACGCGTCTGGCTCAACCGCACGTACGCGGAGAATGTCTTCTTCATCGATCAGCTGCACGATAATCCGCAGGGCCGGCCGGTCACCGTCCACGCCAGTCACACCGACCCGGACTCGCCGGTGCTGACGGCCGCCGACACCGCGGCCCTGGAGCCCGAGGAACTCTCCCCGGCCGGATACGTCGAGTACGCCCTCGACCAGTGCCGCCGCAACGCGTTCGACGTGTTCGTGCCGCGCTGGCACCAGGGTGTCATCGCCGCCCACCGGGCCGAGTTCGAGGCCATCGGCACCACCCTGCTCACTCCTCCCGCCGAGGCCGTCACCGCCTTCGAGGACAAGGACGCCGCCTACCGCGGCGCCAAGGACGCCGGACTCCCGGTGCCCCCGTGGTGGCGGGTCAGCGGCATCGACGGGCTGCTGGCCGCGGTCGACGCCATCGAGGCCGAGGGCGGCAAGGCGTGCTTCAAGCCCGCGGCCGGCGCGGGCGGCGAGGGCTTCCGGATCATCACGCGCGCCCCGTTCTCCCTGCTCCACCTCACCGGCTATCCCAGCTCCTATGTGCCGCTGGACCTGGTGGTACAGGCCCTGCGCGACACCCGGCGGAGCGTGGACTGGCTGGTCATGCCGCGGCTTGACGAGCCCGAGGTGTCCGTGGACTGCCTGACCGGCCCGGACGGCCGGGCCAGGCTGGCCGTGGGGCGGACGAAGAAGGGGCGCCGCCGGGGCTTCACCCTGCACCCGGCCTGGGTGGAGCCGGCCCGGCGGCTGGTGGAGACCTTCGCGCTGCACTATCTGTGCAATGTCCAGTTCCGGATGTACCGGGGAGAGCCGGTACTCCTCGACATCAACACCCGCCCGGCGGGCGGCCTGCATCAGCTCTCCCGGTGCGGGGTCAATGTTCCGTGGGCGGCCCTGCGGCTGGCGCTCGGCGAGGAGCCCGGCGACCTGACGCCCGAGCGGCTGGGGGCCGACTACGCTACGGTGCACACGCCGCGGCCGGTGCTGCCCCGCTCGCTGCCGGTCCAGCGCACGGCCGCCGCCGCCAACGCGGCAGACGCCGCGGAGGCCGCGGGCGCCGCCGAGGCCGCCGGGCCTCAGCCCCGGACCCGGCCGGCCGGAACGGCGGCGCCGGCCGACGCGCCCATGACGGCCGTGCCGCCGGCCCTGGGCACCACGGTCTGAGCGGAACCCGCGGGCACCGGCCCGGACCCGGGCCGGTGCCCACGGGCGGCATGAAGACCGCGTCGTACCCCCGGCGCCCCCGCCCCCGCTACCCTTCCCCCGCTCCCGCGCCTGCTCCCGTCACCGGCCCGAACCGCTGCCGGTACGCCGATGGCGTCAGGCCCGTCCGGCGCCGCATCAGGGCGCGCAGATGCGCGGCCGTCCCCAGCCCGGCGCGCCGCGCCACCACCTCCAGCCGGCTCTCGCCCCGCTCGATCAGCCGGCACGCCAGGGCCAGCCGCTCCCCGGTGAGCCAGGCCAGCGGGGTGGTGCCCAGCTCGGCCCGGAAACGACGGTGCAGCGTCGCCGGGCTGACCGCGGCGCGGGCCGCCAGCTCCGGGACGGTCAGCGGCTCGCCCAGCCGCTCCTGCGCCCAGGCCAGCACCGGCCCCAGGGACTCGTCCGGCGGATCGGGCACCGGCCGCTCGATGAACTGCCGCTGCCCGCCGTCCCGGTTGGCGGCGAAGACCAGCCGCCGGCTCACCGCGTTGGCGATCTCGGCCCCGTGATCGCGGCGCACGATGTACAGGCCGAGATCGAGCGCGGCGGCGCTGCCGGCCGCCGTCAGGATCTGCCCGTCGTCGACGAACAGCACATCCTCCGCCAGCCGCACGGCCGGGAAGCGGGCCCGGAACTCGTCCGCCCACTGCCAGTGCGCGGTGGCCCGCCGCCCGTCCAGGACCCCCGCCTCGGCCAGGGTGAAGGCACCGCTGCAGAAGCCGACCAGGCGCGCGCCGCGCGCGTGCGCCCGCCGCACGGCGTCGAGCACGGCCGGGCGGCGCGGCACCGCCACATCCGGCCGGTTGGGCACGATGACCGTATCGGCCTCCTCCGTGGCCTCCAGCGGGGCGACCCCGGTGAGGGTGAAGAAGCCGTCCCGCATCCGCGTGCGCGGCGTGGGGGAGCACAGCCGGAAGTCGTACAGCGCACGGCCGATCTCGGGCCTGCGCAGCCCGAACACCTCGGTCGCGCAACCCAGTTCGAACGGATTCGAGTTCTCGTCCACGATCACCACGACCCGGTGCGGACCGCCGGCCGCCGGCCGCGCGGCATGCGAGGATCGTTGCGCCATATGCGATTCCTAGCACTCGCGCCGGCTCGGCACAACGCCGAGACTCACCCCATGGACAACAACCCCATCGCCCTGGCCGACGCCCTGGCCACCTTCGACGCCCTGTGGAGCCCGCGCATCGTCACCCGGGTCAACGACTACGACGTGCGCGTCGCCAAGGTGCGGGGCGAGCATCTGTGGCACGTTCACGAGGACACCGACGAGTTCTTCCTGGTGATCGAGGGCGGGCTCGACATCGCGCTGCGCGAGCCGGGAGGCGAGCGCACCGTCCGGCTGCCCAGGGGCTCGGCCTTCACCGTCCCCCGGGGCACCGAGCACAAGCCCTCGTCCCCCGAGGGCGCCTCGATCCTGGTCTTCGAACCCGCCGGCACCTCCTCGGTCGGCGACCGGCACGACGACATCCCCGCCCACGTCGACGCCACGACCGGGCACGCCCTCGGCACCTGATACGGGCCCGTCACTCGCCGGTGAGGCCGTCCACCGACTCCCGGATCAGATCCGCGTGCCCGTTGTGCCGCGCATACTCCTCCACCAGGTGGAACAGGATCCACCGCAGGCTCGGCGCGCCCCGCCGGTCGGGGCGCCGGGCCCGCTGGTCGAGACCGCCCTCGGCCAGCGCCCGGCCGACCAGCGAGCGGGAACGTTCCGTCGCCTCATGCCACAGCCTGCGCAGCTCCTCGGGGCTGTCCCCGGCGGCCGAGTTCCACTCCCAGTCCGGGTCGGCCGCCCAGTCCACGGACGCCCAGACCGGGGCGGGCTCCAGCCCGTGCAGCCGGTACGCACACCAGTAGTCCTCCACCCAGGCCAGATGCTTGAGCATGCCGCCCAGCGTCATCGACGAGATCCCGACCGTGGCCCGCAGCCCCGCCGCGTCCAGGCCCGAGCACTTCCAGGCCAGCGTCGCCCGCTGGTAGTCCAGAAACCCCAGCAGTGTGCGGGTCTCGTCCGCCTGATCCGGCGGCTCCGGCCGCCCCTGAGCGTCCACATGCGTCATGGCCGGCGATCCTAGACATCCGCCCATCCCCCCGGCACCCTCTTTTCGCCCTTTCGCCCTTTCGCCCTTTCGCCCCGCCGGACCGCCCCGCCTGCCCTCCCGGGCCCCGGGTGTGCCGGTTGCCGCGGCAGCCGGCGCCGGGGCCGGGCCTCGTGCCCTGACGTACCTCCCCGGGCCCTCGGCCGCGTGGTGCGGAGAGTGCGCGCGTGATGTCTTGACGACTCGGACGACCGGGAGTTGACTGCGCTGCCAACGCGCCGGAACCGGTTCCGGGACCGGTCCCGGAACCGGTTCCGGCGCGTTGGCAGCGCCCCGACGACTCCAGGGAGCCCTCATGCGCGTCACCATCACAGACGTCGCCCGTGCCGCGTCGGTCAGCAAGACCACGGTCTCCCGGGTGCTCAACGGCAAGGACGAGGTGGATTCCGAGACCGCGGAGCGGGTCCGCACGGTGATCGCGGACCTGGGCTATGTGCCCAGCTCACGCGGGGTCAACCTGGCCCGGGGCAGCAGCCGGACGCTGGCCGTCCTGGTGCCCTCGCTGACCTGGCCCTGGGTCAGTGAGATGCTCCAGGGCGTCGCCGATGTGGTCGAGGCGCACGGCTACGGCCTGCTGCTCTTCACCTGCAACCGCGGCGAGGTGTCCATGGCCCAGTTCACCGGCCAGGTGTCGGCCCGGGCCTTCGACGGGCTGCTCGCCATCGTCCCGGGCCAGACCATGCCCGCCATCCAGACCCTGCACCGTCAGGGCCTGCCGATGGTGATCATCGACGACCAGGGGCAGCGCCCGCGGCTGCCCTCGGTCGCCACCACCAACGCCGAGGGCGGAGCCGCGGCTGCCCGCCATCTGCTGGACAGCGGACGCCGGGAGCCCCTGGTGGTCCTCGGCCCCCGGCACTTCGGCTGTGTCCGGGACCGGCTGGCGGGGTTCCGCGCCGTGCTTGCCGGGCGCGGCGTGGCACTGCGGCCGGAGCTGGTCCTGGACAGCGAGTTCACCCTGCCCTCCGGGCAGGCCGCGGTCGAGCGGGCACTGGCGGAGGGCCGGCGCTTCGACTCGGTCTTCGCCCTCAACGACCAGGCCGCCGTGGGCGCCCTCCATGCCCTGCGCGCCGCCGGGCGGCGTGTCCCGGAGGACGTCGCGGTGGTCGGCTTCGACGATCTGCCGCTGGCCGTCTCGGTCGATCCCCGGCTCACCACCGTGCGGCAGCCGATGCACGAGATGGGGGAGACCGCCGCGCGGATGCTGCTCGGTCATCTGGCCGGTACCCCGCTGCCCCCCGAGCCCGTTGTCCTGCCCACCGAGCTGGTGGTGCGGGCCTCGGCACCCGCCTGACCGCCGTCTCCCGCACCGGAAGCTGCCGTCCGCGCACGGGTCGGTGTGCGGGGCAGGGAAACGGAAGACGTCCGGCATCTCGCCAGAGGGTGACGGGCATGCTACGTTCCGGGGTTGGGAGCGCTCCCATCTCGTTCACGTTCATGCCCGACGTGAGGAGGCCGGCCGCATGTCTCTGTCCCACCTCGACGACTGGTTATCGCGCCTGGGGTGGCGTCGCCGCGGGGGCCGTCTCGCCGCAGCCGCCGTGGCCGCCTCGCTGCTGGCCGCACCGGCGCCGGCGGTCTCCGGCACCGCGCCCGCCCTTGGGGCGGAGAGCCGGGACGGCGGCCGGCCGGCGGCCGGGCCGGCCGGCCCCCGCCAGCCGCGGGCGGACAACCCCTATGCGGGCGTGCGGGTCTACGTCGATCCGGAGTGGGCCGCCCGGGCCCGGGCCCATCCGGGCGGCGCCGCCGTCGCCGGTCTGCCCACCGCCGTCTGGATCGACCGGGCAGCCGCCGTGCACGGCGCGGGCGGGACGGGCGGCCGGACCATGGGCCTGCGCGACCACCTGGACGCGGCGCTGGCCCAGGGCGCCGGCCTGATCCAGCTGGTGCTGCACAATCTGCCCGGCCGCTCCTGCGCCCGCCCGGCCTGGCACGGCGAGCTGGGGCCCGGGGACATCGGCCGCTACCGCACCGAGTTCATCGACCCGATCGCGGACATCCTCGGCGACCCGGCCTATGCCTCGCTGCGCGTGGTGGCCGTGATCGAGCCGGAGTCGCTGAGCAGCCTGGTGCTCCACACCCGGCCACGGCAGCCGGCCATCGCGCTGTGCGAGACCATGAAGGCCAACGGCAACTACCTGGCGGGCATCGGCTACGCGCTCGGCCGGCTGGGCGATCTGCCGCAGGTCTACCTCTATCTGGACGCCGGCCATCACGGAGCGCTGGGCCGGCCGGACAGCCGCATCCCGGTCGCGCAGCTCTTCTACCAGGCCGCCACCACGGCCGGTGCCCGGCCCGCCGATGTGCACGGCTTCACCGTCAATCTGGCCGGCTACGGGGCGCTGCGCGAGCCCTTTCTCCACCTCACCGACACCGTGCACGGCACCCCCGTCCACGACTCCCGCTGGATCGGGGGAAACCGCCATCTGGACGAACTCTCCTATGCCCGGACGCTGCGCGAACAGCTCGTCTCCTTCGGCTTCGGCTCCGGCATCGGGATGATCGTCGACACCTCCCGCAACGGCTGGGGCGGTCCGGACCGGCCCACCGGGCCGGCCGCCGGGGCGCCCGGGGTGGACAGCCATGTCAACGCCAGCCGGCTGGACCGGCGGCACAGCTCCACGCACTGGTGCAACCAGGAGAACGCGGGGCTGGGGGAGCGGCCGGCGGCGAGCCCCGGGCCGGGCATCGACGCCTACGCCTGGCTCAAGCCGCCGGGGGAGTCCGACGGTTCCGCAGCCGGGTTCCCCGGCGCCGCGGGGCGGCGGGCCGACCCGATGTGCGCGCCCCGCCACCCGGCGGGCCCGACCGGGGCGCTGCCCGGCGGACCGCCGTTCGGCCGCTGGTTCCCGGAGCATTTCACCCGGCTGCTGGCCAACGCCCAGCCACCGCTGTGAGGCCACCGGGGCGGCATGAAACGGGAGGGAGCCGCCCCGGCCAGGTGAGCCCCGCCGCCGTCCGAGGTCCCGCGGACCCGGCGGGGCTCATCCCTGGCCCGGTGCCCGTTCCGGTGCCCGTTCCGGTGCCCGTGCGGCCATCCGCTCCGCCACCGCCCCGATCAGCTTCACCGACTCCTCCGCGCCCAGTGCCTGCCCGTGCAGACGGCCGGCCGCCTCCCGGTAGGGCCCGGCCGCCTCGCCGTCCTCGATCAGCACCCGGCCGTCGCGCTGCTCGGCGCAGCCGTACTCGGCCCGCGGCGGCCCGCTGTAGCCGAACAGCCGGAAGCCGCCCCCGGACCCGGCGGTGCCCGCGTGCGCGCCGCCCGTGAACGGCACCACCCGCACGGTCAGCCGCTCCCGGCCGGCCAGCGCGGCCAGCCGCCGCAACTGCTCGGCCTGCACCCGGGGGCCGCCCACCGGACGGTGCAGCACGGCCTCGTCCAGCACGAAGTCCAGCTCCGGGCCGTCCGGCCGGTCCAGCAGCTCCTGCCGCTGCAACCGGATCCGCACCGCCCGCTCGGTCTCCGTCTCCGCCGCCCCCTCCGCGGCGGCCAGGGCGGCGCCGGCGTAGCGCTCGGTCTGCAGCAGCTCGGGCACCAGCAGCGGGCTGAATTCGAACACGGTGCTCGCCGAGGTCTCCAGATCGATGAGCTGCGCCGGCGCCCGGCCGATCACTCCGGGCTGCTGCCACCAGCCGCGCCGCCGGCTCTCCCGGTTCAGCTCGATCAGCCCGGCGAACGCCTCGTGCTCCTCCGTCACCCCGTAGAGTCTGAGCAGCTCGACGAGTTCGGGACGGCTGAGCGGACTGCGCCCGCTCTCCACCCGGCTGATCTTGGAGTCGTCCGCATCGATGCACTCGCCCGCGGTCTCCTGGGTGACCCCGGCGTGCTCCCGCAGCCGCCGGAGTTCCACCCCGAGCCGGTATCTGCGTACCGTTGCCACTGGCCGGGTCATCATCGCCGCCTCCTCGTTCCGTCGGCGAGGGCCAGTCTGCACCCGGGACCGGAGTGCGAGTCTGCAATTCACGGTTCACCACTCGAACGAGTGAAGAAATGCAGATTCTTACTCAAGTCCTCTGTTGCGGCTCCGCACTTCGCCCCATGCTGTAGTGCCTGCGCCGCCCGACGATGCGCGCAGCCGCCGCGTCGCTGGAGGTACCTCCGATGTCCGTCACCGAACCGCTGGCCGAAGACCGGCACTCCTACGCCTGGGATCTGCTGGTCCGTCCGCGGGAGATCGAGCGCTGGCGCAACGAGGTGGCCGGGGCGCTGCGGGCCATGGGCGCCGCCCCGGAAGCGGTCGGCCTCGCCCGGCTGGGCATCTCCGAACTCCTCAGCAACGCGGTCAAACACGTCCCCGATCCGCACTGCCGGCTCCGGGTGCTGCGGGTCGGCGACGCGGTGCTCGTCCAGTTGTACGACCGCTCCCGGGACATCCCGGTCATCCCGGCCGAGGAGCCCGATCCGGAGAGCCCCGCCGGACGCGGCCTGTGGCTGCTCCGCCAGACCGCCACCGCCCTCGGCTACACCCACACCCCCGACGGCAAGTCCGTCTGGTTCCGCACCCCCCTCCACCCCGCCGGGGACGCCCTGGCCTTCTGAGCCTGCCGCCCGGGCGGGGACGGCCGCGCCGCCGTCAGGGCGGCGGGAGGACCCGGCCGGCGGCCCGGTCCCATTCGGCGACCAGGTCGAAGGCGTCCGGATCGCGCAGCCACTGCTCCTCCAGGCCTCCCATCAGGGCCAGCAACTGCCGCGCGGTGGACAGCGGTTCCGGCACCTTGCCGGTGACCGCCCGGGTGAAGTCGGCCAGCACCCGGGCGTCCCGCTCACGGAAGTACTCATAGGCCGGGTGGCCCCGGTAGAGGGACTCGGTGCGCAGCATCGAGTACAGCCGTACCAGTTCGGGCTGGGTGCTGTTGCGCACCACGAAGCCGCGCAGCAGCTCCCGGAACCGGGCGAGGGACAGCTCCCCGGGCAGCCCGGCCCGGCTCCCGTCGCCGGTGACGGCGGCCAGATCGCGGCGGTCGCGCTCCTGGAGCAGCGCGATCAGCAGCCCGTCCTTGGTGCCGACATGGTGCAGCACCCCGGCCACGGTCATGGAGCAGGCGTCCGCGACGTCCTGCATGCTGAAGCCGTAGTAGCCGCGCTGCCCCACGATCCGGGTGGCCGCCCGGAGGATCTGACGGCGCCGCTCGGCCTGCGGCAGCCGGGTCCGTTCCGCTCTCCCCCGTCGCTCCCGTCCCTCCTGCGGGCTGTCGCTCATCGGGCCGGTGTCACCCGGATCGCCCGCGGGTCGTGGGCGTGGGCACCGACCTCCAGGACGACCTCCTCCGGCGCGGGCGGCACCCGGCGCCCGGCCGCGGCGTCCCAGACCGCCAGCGGGGTGAAGGAGACCGGCACCTCCACGGTGGCCGAGCCGCCGGCCGCCACCTCGACCGGGGCGAAGCCGGTCAGCATCAGCTCCCCGGCATAGGCGCCGCGGGTGCGCCGGCCGTAGACCTGGACCACATGGCGGCCGTCCCGGTCACCGGTGTTGGCGACCCGTACGGTCAGCCGCAGCCCGTCACCGCCGTGGAGGGCGGCGGTGACCTCCTCCAGCGCGAAGGTGGTGTAGGACAGGCCGAAGCCGTGCGGGAAGGCCGGCGCCACGCCGAGCCGGTCCAGCAGCCGCTGGCCGTGGAACCGGTCGTAGGTGACGGCGGTGGCGTCGCGGTCGAAGGGCGGCAGATGGTCCGCGGAGACGGGCACCGAGAACGGCAGCCGGCCGGACGGGTTGCGGGCGCCGGTGAGCACATCGGCCAGCGCGTGCCCGCCCGCCATGCCCGCGTACCACATCATCAGCACCGCCGGGACCCGCTCCCGCCAGCCCTCGGTGAGCACCGCGCCGGCCGCCACCACGGCGACCACGGTGCGCGGATTGGCCGCCGCCACGGCGCGGATGATCTCCTCGTCCACCGGGCGCAGGGTGAGCGCGGCGCGGTCACCGCCGTAGCCCTCGTCCGTCATCACCACATTGCCCTCGCCCCCGGCCGGACCCGCGTCCGCCCCGGAGCCGGGGCCGTGCTCCGGGCGGGGCGGGAAGAGGGCCAGCAGCTCGGGCCGGTTCAGGGTCTCGGCGCCCACGTACTCACCCTCGTCGCGGGCGTCGAAGCCGGCGATCACCACCGCCGCGTCGGCCTCCCGGGCCGCCCGTGCCGCCCGCTCCGGGTCGTCCTCGGTGACCACCGTGACGGTGGCGTCCGGGAAGGCGGCGGTCAGCCCCTCCAGCGGGGTGCAGTGGTCCGGCGGGCGCACATGCGAGGAGCCGAAGTCCCCCATGTTGGGCGCGGTGGCCAGCCGGCCGATGACGGCCAGGGAGGTGATCCGGGCCGGGTCCAGCGGCAGCACCGGTGCGCCCGGGCCGTCCCCGTGGGGCGGCGGGACCGGCTCGTTCCTCAGCAGCACCATGGCACGGCCGGCGACCTCCCGGGCCAGCGCCCGGGCCCCGGCACCGGCCATGATCTCCGGGCCGTGGCCGCCCTGCGCGCGCCGGGCGTAGGAACGCAGTTGGGCGGCCAGCAGCCGCACCCCCGCGCGCTCCACCGACTCCCAGGAGGTGCGGCCGGCGGCGAGCTGCCCGCGCAGGTCCCGGGCCCGCTGCTGGGCGAACGGCTCCTCCAGGTCCAGGCCGGCCTCCAGGGAGGCGGCGGCGTCCCGCAGGCCCCAGATGAAGTCGCTCACCGTGATGCCGTCCCAGCCCCAGCGGTCGCGCAGCACCTCGGTGAGCAGATACCGGTTCTGGCCCGCCCATTCGCCGTTCACCGAGTTGTAGGCGGACATGACCGCGGCCACGCCCTCGTCCACGGTCCGCTTGAAGTGCGGCAGATAGACATCGTGCAGGGTGGCCTCGTCGATGGACACATCCACGGTGAACCGGGCGTTCTCCATGGAGTTCAGGGCGTAGTGCTTGACGCAGGCCATGACGTGGTGCTGCGCGCCGCGGGTCAGCGCCGCCCCGAACTCGCCGAGGTGGTACGGGTCGTCGCCGTAGGTCTCCTGGGCCCGGCCCCACGCGGGGTGGCGCGGCAGATTGATGCAGACGCCGCCGAAGAAGTTGCCGCCCTGGGCGCGGATCTCCCGGCCGATCACCTCGCCCACCCGCTCCTCCAGGGCGGTGTCCCAGGTGGCGCCGCGGGCCATGGAGACGGGGAAGGCGGTGCCGTGGCCGGCCACGCAGCCGCGCGGCCCGTCCACGAACCGGATGCCGGGGATGCCGAGGCGGTCCACCGCCCCGTGCACATAGGGGCGGACGTTGTAGCCCTCGGTGATCATGGCGTCCATACCGGCCCAGAACGGGGTGTCGCCGTCGAGCAGGGACAGCCGTTCGTCCTCGGTGAGCCGCCGCCAGAGCTTCCGGGCCTCACTCTCCGGCTCCGTTCCGGCGCGGACCGCGCCGACCGCCGTCTCGAAGGCGTTCCGCTCCTCGCCCATGGCCGTCCCTCCGTGTCCTCGCACCGGTCCGCCGTGCTGTGGCCACTACCTACTAAGTGCTCAGTAGGTAGTGGCGGGAGCCTATACCGGCACGGAGAACGCGGGAACCCCGCCGCGCGGCGCGGCGGGGTTCCTCGGTGCGGGGTCACCATGGTGGTGATACCCCGGCCGGATCAGTTGAGGACGATGTCGGTCGGAGGCGGGTTGCTGCCGGAGTAGGTGGCGTTGAAACCGATGGTGACCGAGCCGCCGTCCGGCACAGTGCCGTTCCAGGGGGCGCTGGAGCAGGTCACCACGGCGCCGCTCTGCGAGCAGGAGCCGTTCCACGTCTGGGTGAGCTGCTGGTTGCCGGGCCAGGTCCAGGTCACCTGCCAGCCGCTGAGCGAGGAACCGTCGCAGGAGATGGTCACCTGGCCGGTGAAGCCGTTGGGCCACTCGTTGAGCACCTGGTAGGTGGCGTCGCAGCCGTCGCCGTTGCCTCCGGTGGTCCCGCCGTCGGTGGTGCCGCCGTCCGTGGTGCCGCCGTCGGTCGTCCCCCCGTCCGTGGTCCCGCCGTCGGTCGTCCCCCCGTCCGTGGTCCCGCCGTCCGTGGTCCCGCCGTCCGTGGTGCCGCCGTTCGTGGTGCCGCCGGAGCCGCCCGGGTCCTCGGCGTTCTGGGCCAGCTCATAGGCGATGTCCGGCAGGAACTGGCCGGCCGAGCCGGCGCAGCCGTCGGCCTCGCCCGGGGGCTTCACCCACAGGAAGGCGTCGATCTGCGCATCACCGGTGTTGGCGGTCGGCGCCCGCCCGGTGCCCCGGCCGGACGGGTCGCACCACTCACCGTCCGCGGCGGGGCCCCGGCCATTGCGCGAGGTGTCGATCACGGCGCCCTGAGCGGTGCCGCCGAGCTGGTTGAGCACGGCCTTGGCGAAGCTGATCTCGTCGGCGGTGGAACGGTAGTTGGAGACGTTGCTGTAGATGCCGTCGCCGTTCTGCGCCGCACCCGCGGCACGCAGCCGGTCCGCCATGGTGCCCGCCGGGTTCCACGCCGAGTGCCCGGCGTCGTAGTACACCTTGGCCTGCGGGTTGGCCTGGTGGATGACCCGGCCGGCCCGGGACAGCGAGGAATTGCGGTCGGCCAGCTCCTGGCTGCCCAGGCAGGAGATCAGCGCCAGCGAGTCCGGCTCCAGGATCACGACCACCGGGTCGTCGCCCAGGCCGGCGGCGAAGCCGTCCATCCAACTGTCGTAGGCGGAGAAGGAGGGCGCCCCACCGGCCGAGGCGCCGCCGCAGTCACGGTTGGGCAGCATGTAGGCGACCAGCACCGGGGTCTGTCCGGCCGAGGCGGCCGGGCCGGTGATCGCCTGCACGTCCTGGGTCACCGTGGAGGGCTCGTAGTTGGCGAACCAGATGCCCTGCGGACGGTCGCCGATCACCTGGCTGATCAGCGGCCGGCGGGAATCCGAGGGGTTGGCCGCCAGCCAGCGCGCCACCTGGGAGTCCGGGTCCTTGTAGAAGACGGTGTCGGACGGCAGCTCGGCCGAGGCCTGCTGCGGCAGGGCGAACATCAGGCCGCCGAGGACGGCCGTGACCACACCGCCGACCAGCGTGGCCAGCCGCCTCTTCCGCCGCGTACGGTGCTGCTTGCGGCTCACTTCATTCACTTCGCTACTCCGCATCTTCCCGTGGGGGGCCGCCGTCCGTGACGGACAGGACAACGGCAGGTTGCGATGGGAGCGCTCCCATGATGGGGGAGGCTACAACGGAGCGGCGAAGCTGTAAACGAATCCCGCAGCAAACCATCGAAATATTCGACGCGTTCGCCCGCGCCCCGGCCGGCCCGGACCCGGGCCCACCGCGTCCGCGGCACCGTGCCGGACGCGGTGGGAGGCGCAGGCCATGGGCGGTCAGACGCCCCGCGGGGGGCGGGTGCGGTTCCCTATGAAGGACATCAGCAGCCGCCAGTGTCCCAGGCTGTCCCGGTTCTTCAGGCCGAACGCCACCCGCGCCCAGAGGGCCCGGTCCCCGAAGACCCGGTTTATGGCCACGGCACGGGCATGGCTGTCCTCCGGAGTGCCCCACCGGGAGCCGGAACTCACCACGGGGTGCCGGCCGAATATCTCCGGCACGGCATCCCCGCTCAGCCCCGCGCGCAGCAGATCGCTGATGAAGATGTACTCGTCGCCCAGGTGCAGCGGGGCGCCCGCGCCGAAGCGTTCGTCGAACCACAGGTCCTTGGCCCTGATCTGGTCCAGATCGACCAGCATCTCGTAGGTGGCCGCCTTGGCCGAGTTGTAGAGGGTCAGCCGGGTGACCGACCGCGGGTACTTCTTCCGCATCACGCCGGAGGGGTCCACCGCCCGGCCCAGGGCCAGCGCGTGTCCGGTCTGCTGGAGATGGCGGATGCCCGCGGCTATCCCCTCCGGGTCGATCACCACGTCGTCGTCGCAGAACAGCAGATAGCGGCCGGTCGCGTGCGCTATGGCCGCGTTGCGGCTCTTGGCGACCCCGCGGCCGGGGACCGGCACCACCCGGGCCTGCGGCAGCCGGGGGAGTTGCCCCAGCTGACCGCCCTGCACGCACACCAGGACCTCGGTCTCCGGCCCGATGCCCTCCGCCGAGATGCCGGGGGCGCGCTCCAGCAGGGTGGAGAACGCGACGGTCAGAAGTGCCCGCTCGGTCACGATGTCACCTCGGCCTTTCCCGTGGGCTCCCACGACCGTGCCCCGGTACGCGCGGTAGCCCGGGCGAACCGGGTGATGCCCGCCGAGAGCGTGCCGAGCTGTCCGGAGAGCAGACGCAGCGCCAGGAACATGATGATCGCATCCGAACTGGGAATCTCACCCGTCAGGGCGCGATACAGCATGAAGGCCAGGACCACCACCATGACGGTGCTGGCCAGGATCGAGCCGAACTCCGCGTTCCTGATGCGCCCGCCCACCCGCTGCGCGATGGCCGGCGAGCCGGGGCGGGTGCCCACCTTGATGTACTCCTGCTGGCGACTGAGCTCGCGGCGGTAGAGCACGGACACGCCGTACAGCACCGCCGCGCTGGCCACGACGTTCAGAATCGCCGTCGGCCAGTCGATCAGGAAGAACAGGGCGCTGAACATCACCGCCTGCACCAGGCTGACCAGCACCGCGGACAGTTCGAAGGCCAGCGCCCACTCCCAGCTCTCCTGGCTGGGCTTGCTGTTGCGGCCGGAGGTCTCGAAGCCCTTCCGGAAGACCCGCACCCGCAGCAGCCGGACCAGGTGGTGGGCGCCCCTGGTCACCGCGAACGCGAGGAAGAACAGGCAGACCGGCAGGATCAGCTCGTTCTTGTTCTCCGCGAACGTCTCCGGCCCTTCGAGAATCAGGGAGGAGAACATCCTCAGCACTGCCATCTCCGCGACCGGGACCGCCGCCGTCACCATGATCAGCAGTGCGACGGCCGCTCGGCTCGCCCGGGTGGTGAACAGCCCCCGGAAGACCGTGAACAGGTGGGAGATCATCGCGGATCAGGCGATCCGGGAGAGAATCGCGGTGACTCCCGAGGCGACCGCCTGTTCGACCTCGTCCAGCTTGTCGTCGGTGATCTTCTCCTTGGACATCATGGAACCGAGGTCGAGGCGGGTCAGGTCGGGACTGACGACGACCGGCTCGTACACCGTGTCCAGGCCGGCGCCCAGGCAGTAGTCGCGGTACTTGATGCCGTTGCCGTGAACCGTGCTCTCCATGCCCTCGAAGGTGACCAGTGCGCAGGGGATGCCGTAGCTGTGGCAGATGATCATCACATGCATCGCGCTGGTGACCACGGCGTCGTACTCGTTCAGTTTGGTGACGAAGGTGCGGATCGCGTCCGGATGCGACATCAGCACGCTGAGCTCCTCCATGCCCTCCGGGAGAGTCACCGGAAGATTCGCATGCGTGAAGTGCCGGACGAGCACCGTCTTGCCGTTGGTCAGCCCTCGCTGCACCGGGACGATGCGGGAGATCAGGACTCCGGGGTCACCCAGGCTGTCGACGAGCGGCCCGCCGCTGCGCCGCACGACCTCCGCCGTGATGGGCCCCCGCACCGAGAGGTATTCGGCCTTGCGGTCGAGCTCCAGCTCGTCGGTGCTGATGCCGGTGCCGACGACGATGGAGCTCGGCTTGATGAAGCGCCCGATGGAACCGACCGACATCAGGTGCGGATCGGTCGACGGGCTGGTGGGGCCCTGGTAGACGATGGACCGCTCGGTCTTCTCGGCGAAGATCATCGGGCCGAGCCAGTCGCCGAAGTTCCCGGGGAACGGCTTCGCCCACCACGCCAGCTTGATCGGCTCGGCATCCGGCTTCCGGCCGGCGTACACGGCAAAGGCGTCCGCCGCCTTCTTGGCCGCGATCTCCGCCGGAGTGGGAATTCCGCTGGACGTCAGCCGCAGATACGCGTCCTCCAGCCGCGACTTCTCACCGCGCTGGCCGGCCATGATCATTTCGGTGCTTATCCGCTGCCGGTGCCGGGGGCCCGCGCCACTGGCGACCAGGCCGCCGCTGGTGAGCAGATGCGTCAGTCCCGCGCTGTCGGCGAGCCTCCGCAGCGGCTTGGAGGCGCGTTCCGGCAGCCTCCGCTCGACGAGCTTGGCGCCGCGCAGTGCCTGCCGCCGGGCCCGGCGGAACAGCGGCACCGAGGTGCCCTGATCGACGCCGCCGTGCTGGACCACCACGTCCTTGAAGTCCTTGACGTGGCCGCTGGACCCGAAGGAGTAGAAGGCGGTGACCCCCTCCGGATTCCCGGTGGCCTTGGAGAGCACGGCGACCGAGGGAATCACCTGGAAGGACATGTTCGCGGCATTGGCCCGCCAGGACTCCTCGAAGAAGTAGTCGTCCGTGGCCTTGATGTCGGCGTTCTGCTCCAGGACCTTGGCGTCCTCGATGAACTTCCTCGCCATGGGCGTGGTGTTGACGCCGAAGAAGCACGGCTCCCAGAACCTGGTGCGGTTGGCGTAGCCGATGCGCAAGGGTGAGCTGAAACCGCGCTGGAAACCGATGAGGTCGGCGGTGAAGTCCACCACATAGGGCGGGAACTTCAGGATGACGCAGTCGACATCCGTCCAGAAGACCTTCTTGTCCGGGTTCTCCTCACAGACCCGCGCCAGAAAGCCGATCTTTTTCCGGCAGATGTCCGCCCAGTCCTCGCCCTCGGCCTTGTGAATCTCTTCCAGCTCGTACGCGACTCCCATGCGCTCAAGATTGTCGCGCAGCGTATTGGCGTGGCTACGATAGTAATCGTCCGCTGTGTAGAAAGAGCATACGAGTATGTGGGAGAGATCCATGACCGTCCTCGGCGGGCGATTGCACTGACACGGCGCCGCTGCTCTGCTGATCGTGTGGGCGCGGAGCCGCATGATGGGAGTACCGGAGAGCTTACCTAACGGTGCAGGGTGCTCCCCGCCCTCCCGGGCGGAGGGTGACGAAGAGCTCCCCGGTGGCGGGGAAGGAGTTCCTTGACATCACGGAAAACGGACAAAGGTCTACGAAATGGGTGACCCGGCTGCTTCCCGTGTTGCTCCCCCGGAATGACGAAAGGCCCCGCGAACAGGGCCTTGCGAATGTCCGAGGGGGGACTTGAACCCCCACGCCCTTAACGGGCACTAGCACCTCAAGCTAGCGCGTCTGCCATTCCGCCACCCGGACCCGTGTGGTGACGGGGGCAACCATAGCAAAGGACGGAGGTGCGTGATCAAGGTGCGCGATCGAGGAGCGTGATCAAGGGGTGTGACCGGGGCGGCCGGGGCCGGGCGGTGTCCCCGGGCTCCTTGGGCGGGGCGGGGGACAGGGGGGAGGATGAGGACACCCCAGCAAAGAGGAGGACGACGTGAGCGACGCAGCCGCGGCGGAGGACACCGGTTCGGCGGGCACGGCGGAGCAGGAAGTGGCCGGCCTGTGCCAGGACCTCATCCGGATCGACACCAGCAACTACGGCGACGGCTCCGGCCCCGGGGAGCGGGCCGCCGCCGAGTATGTGGCCGAGAAGCTCGCCGAGGTCGGCCTGGAACCGCAGATCTTCGAGTCGCGCCCCGGCCGGGCCTCCACCGTGGTCCGGATCGAGGGCGCCGACCCGTCCCGTCCCGGACTGCTGATCCACGGCCACACCGACGTGGTCCCGGCCAACGCCGACGACTGGACCCGCCATCCCTTCTCCGGCGAGATCGCGGACGGCTGCGTCTGGGGCCGGGGCGCGGTGGACATGAAGGACATGGACGCCATGACACTGGCCGTGATCCGTGACCGGGTGCGCACCGGGCGGAAGCCGCCCAGGGACGTGGTGCTGGCCTTCGTCGCGGACGAGGAGGCGGGCGGGGTCCACGGCGCCCGGTATCTGGTGGACCGCCATCCGGAGCTGTTCGAGGGGGTCACCGAGGCGATCAGCGAGGTGGGCGGATTCTCCTTCACGGTCAACGAGAAGCTGCGGCTGTATCTGGTGGAGACCGCCCAGAAGGGCATGCACTGGATGCGGCTGACCGTCGAGGGCACGGCCGGCCACGGCTCGATGACCAATGACGACAACGCCATCACCGAACTGTGCGAGGCCGTGGCCCGGCTGGGCCGGCACCGCTTCCCGGTCCGGGTCACCAAGACCGTCCGCTCGTTCCTGGACGAGCTCTCCGACGCGCTGGGCACCGACCTCGATCCGGAGAACATGGAGGAGACCCTCGCCAGGCTGGGCGGCATCGCGAAGATCATCGGCGCCACGCTGCGCAACACCGCCGCGCCCACCCAGCTCGAAGCGGGCTACAAGGTGAACGTCATCCCCGGGCAGGCCACCGCCGCCGTGGACGGCCGCTTCCTGCCCGGCTTCGAGGAGGAGTTCCTGGCGGATCTGGACCGGGTGCTCGGGCCGCGGGTGCGGCGCGAGACCGTGCACTCCGACAAGGCGCTGGAGACCACCTTCGACGGTGCGCTGGTGGACGCCATGCAGGCCGCGCTGCGGGCCGAGGACCCGATCGCGCACGCCGTGCCGTACATGCTCTCCGGCGGCACGGACGCCAAGTCCTTCGACGACCTCGGCATCCGGGGCTTCGGCTTCGCCCCGCTGAAGCTGCCGCCGGAGCTGGACTTCGCCGGCATGTTCCACGGTGTGGACGAGCGGGTCCCGGTGGACGGACTGCGCTTCGGCACCCGGGTGCTGGACCGGTTCCTGGATCTGTCCTAGCGCCCGGCCGGGCGGGATCGCGCCAGAGTGATCGTCGTGTAATCACTCAGCCGTGCGGACCTACTCAGGACGGGTGAATGCGTCCGTGGGATCGTAGCTTCATTCACGGCCCCTCGTTACTCGTGGTGCCCCCCAGCTGGGGCTGCTATGTCAACGAGGAGGAAGAATGATCAAGAAGGTTGTCGCTGCCGCGGCTGCCACCGGCGGTCTGGTGCTCGCCGGTGCGGGCGTCGCCGTTGCCGACGCGGGCGCCCAGGGGGCGGCCGTTCACTCCCCGGGTGCCATCTCGGGCAACGTGATCCAGGTCCCGATCCACCTGCCGGTGAACGTCTGCGGCAACACGATCAACATCGTCGCCCTGCTGAACCCGGCTTTCGGGAACACCTGCATCAACGCCTGATGCCGTGCCCCGTTTCTTGAGGGCTTGACGCAAGATCGCCCCGGAGTGCGTCCAAGCGCTCCGGGGCGGTCGGCGTTCCCGGCGCGCCACGCACTCCGCGCGGCGGCGCGAGCAAGACTCCTACGCAACCGATCCAAGGGAATCCACCATGCGACAGGTCACGAAAAAGGGCCTGGTCACCTTCGTCGCCGCGGGCGGCGTGCTGGCCATGACGGGGGGCGGCTCGGCCTACGCCGACGCCGAGGCGAGGGGCAGCGCCACGAACTCCCCGGGCATCCTGTCCGGCAACACGGTCCAGGCGCCGGTGCATGTGCCGGTGAACGCCTGCGGCAACACCGTCGACATCGTCGGCGCACTCAACCCGGCCTTCGGCAACACCTGTGTCAACACCTCCGACAGCGGGGACGAGGGCCAGGGCGGGCACGGCGACAGCGGCTCCGCGGCCCACGGCGAGGCCCAGGGCTCGCCCGGCGTGGCCTCCGGCAACACCGTCCAGGCGCCGGTCGACGTGCCGGTGAACGCCTGCGGGAACAGCGTGAACGTCGTGGGCGCGCTCAACCCCTCCTGGGGCAACGGGTGCGCCAACACCGGCTCCCCGGCGCACCCCGGGGAGCCGGGAGACCCGGGTGAGCCGGGAGACCCGGGGCAGCCGGGCGAGCCGGGAGACCCGGGTGAGCCCGGTCAGCCCGGGGAGCCGGGTGAGCCGGGGCAGCCGGGAGACCCGGGCGGCGAGACCCCGGGTGACGGAGGCAACGGCGGGTCCGGTGACGGCGGCGGTGACGGCTACACCGGGGACGAGAAGGGCGCCGGCGGCGCCTCCGGGGGCTCCGAGCCGGTTCCGCACCTGGGCGGCACCGAGCAGCTCGCCGGCGGCGAGCTGGCCGCCACCGGTGCCGACGGCGGCGCCCGGCTCGGCATCGCCGCTCCGGTGGCCCTGGGCCTGCTGACCGGCGGCGCCGTGCTCTACCGCCGGGCGCGGGCGGCGCAGGCGCGCTGAGCCGAGCACGACCGTTCATGGAGTGGACTCCGCAGGGGAGTCCACTCCATTGGTCTGTCGCGGTGGTCTGTCGTGGTGTGCGTCGTTCGGTATCCGCGGTGCCGCTGCGGTCACCAGGTGGCGCGCAACTGACGGATGATGCGCCGCCGCAGCCGTACCGAGCGGCTGCCGTCCGGATGCAGACGCAGCCGGTACAGCTCCCAGTGCCCGTACTCGGCATGATCGGTCAGCAGGCGGGTGGTGGCGCTGCGGGAAACCCCGCGCGGCACATGCACATCGCGAAATTCGTATTCCGGCATCGAATCTATTGTGCGCGCGGGGCCCGGTTGCGGATACCGTCTGCACCATGTCTGATGCTGTGCAGCCCACGGCTGCCGATGTGCGAGCCGCGGTCGAGGCGCTCAAGGACGCCCTCGACCGGCATCTGGCGGCCGTCGAGGGACGTGCCTCCGGCGCGGGGGGATCCGGGGCGGACGCCACCGTGTTCTCCGCGTTCAACGAGCTGGCGGCGGCCGGGGAGGTCTACGACGAGCTGCTCTACGACGTCTATGACGAGGTCACCCCGTTCGAGGTGCCCGCGACGGACGCCGCCTCCCGGTACGAGGGGCCGGAGGAGCCCGAGGCGCTGAGCGTGCTGATCCGCCGGGACTACCTGATCGCCGACCCCCGGCGGCTGACGGCCCAGGCCGAGCGGATCACCGAGCTCGACCCCGAATCGGTGGACGAGGAAGAGGCGGAAGAGGTGGGCGCCCGGCACAGCGTGCACGCCGCCATCGGAGTGCTCTTCGGCGAGTACGAGCCGGATGAGATCGCCAGCAGACACAAGGAGTTCGGCCTGGAGGAGGGGGACGCCACGACCTGGGTCGCGGCCCTGGAGGAGCGCCCGGAACCGGGCGAGTGGCTGTCCGCGCCCTTCGACACCCTCGACCCCGACCAGGTGGTGTGCCGGTTCGACGTCAGCGAGGCCTTCGACGAGGAGGACTTCGACGCCGAGGACCGCTGAGGCGGCGCCCGGCGAACGACCCGCGTGCGGAGCCCCGCCGCCCCGCACGCGGACCGTGCCGGTTCAGCCGGGACCGGCTCAGACCTCCTCCTGCCGCTGCGCGGCCTGCTGCTGCCGCAGCAGGCCGGCCAGCCGGGTGGTGCGGGCCGCGGCGGGCGGCGCGGCCACCGCGCGGGCCAGCGCCGGGCCCAGCCCCTGCACCACCGACAGATGACGTCCGGCCCGGCCGAACGCGGTGTAGACCCAGGTACGGTCCACCGAGCCCGCCGCGTCCCCGGGCAGTACGGTCACCACGGCGGGCCAGTGACCGCCCGCGGCCTGGTGGGCGGTGAGGGCCCAGCCGGGACGGACGGTGTCCGCCACCCTTGCCGGGGGCACCGTGAACCGCTCCGCGCCGCACTCCAGCAGCAGGCCGGTGTCGTCGGCCGAGACCACCGTGCCCGCCCGGCCCAGGCCGGGGGCGGGGGAGAACAGCACCCGGTCGCCCGGGTCGAAACCGCCGAACCGGCCCGGTCCGGCGTTCAGCCGCTCCTTGAGCGCCCGGTTGAGCGCCCGCGTCCCGGCCGCTCCGCCGTGGCCGGGGGTGATGACCTGGATCTGCGCCGCGGACACCCCGAAGGCCCGCGGAATGGACTCGGTGACCAGCTGCACCGTGCGGTGCACCGCCTCGCCGGCGTCCCGCACCGGGACCACCACCACCTCCCGGCCGGGCGCCGCCACCTCGGCGAGCTCGCCCGCGCCGATCCCCGAGACCAGCTCGCCCACCGGGCCGGGATCCGGGGTCCGGGAGACCACCCGCGGGCAGATCCGGGCCGCCGCCACATCGGCCAGCACCTGGCCCGCACCGGCCGCGCCCAGCACCGCGGGGTCCCCGGAGAGAATCAGCCGGCAGCCGTCCGGCAGGGCCTCCACCAGTTCGGCGGCGGCCTCGGTGTCCAGCCGGGGGGTGTCCAGCACGGCCAGCAGATCCAGCGCCGGCATGCCCTCCTCGTCCCGGCCCGGGCCTTCCCGGCCGGAGAGCAGGCCCGGCAGGGTGAGCACCGGCCCCGCGTCCTCCGTCCCGCCGTCCGTCCCGCCGCCGCGGAGGGGGTCCACGGCGGCCCAGGCCCGCAGGCCCAGAGAGCGGGCGGCCCGCACCACGGCCAGCGGCTCGGCGCGGGCGGCCTCCCCGCCGGTGTGCACCACCAGGGCGTGCTCCGCCACCGCCCGCAGCAGCTCGGCGGCGGACGGGGAAAGGGCCTGGGAGGCCGCGAGACGCTGCCAGGCGGCCAGCGGCGGCCGGGCCGGACCGCCGTCCCCCGGGGCCCCCTCCGGGTGCCCGTCCAGCCGCTGCTCCGGAGAGCTCCCGGCGGCCGGCGGCAGGAAGGTGGCGCAGAGCCGGGCCAGCCCGTCGGCCAGGGCCTCCTCGGCCACCGCGTACCGGTCCAGCCCCAGCAGCGCGGCCGGACCCAGCTCGTCCCCGTTCCCGGGGCCCCCGGGGTCCCCGGCGTCCCCGGCGTCCTGGGCGTTCCCGGCCTCGCCGTCGTCCGCGCTCCCGTCCGGCTCCTCGCCGCCCGGTCCGGCGAGCGGGTCGCGGAAGACCAGCAGGGCGCCGGACTCCACGGCGATCCGCAGCGCCTGCTCCGGATCGGGCACCGCGTGCCGGCCAAGCTCGGCCCGGACCGCCTCCGGCCGCAGCACCGTGTGCCCGGCGCGCGCGGCCCTCTCCAGCAGCCAGCCCGCCAGGGCCTGGACGCGGCGCTCGTCCCCCGGCCCGCAGCCGGGCCCGAGCAGCGCCCGGGCAAAGCCGTCCGCCTGCTCGGGGCGCACCCCGGGCACGGACAGCAGCTGCCACGGATCGGTCCGCAGCACCGCCGCCGCCTCACCGCCCAGCGCCGCGGCCACCGGCCCGGCCAGGGCGGCGGGCGCGCCCCCGGCCGCCAGCAGTTCCGCCAGTTCCCCGGGCACCGGCACGGCGGCCCGTTCCGGGACGGCCTCGGCGGCCCCGGGGGCGGCGGCCGGCCGCCGCCCCCGGCGGGGCGGCTCCGGCGCGGCGAAGAACGAGGCCGCCTCCCGCTCACCGCTCTCCACGGCCCGGACCGCGGCCCGCAGCTCGGCCAGCCGGCCCGCTCCGGTCCCGCCCGGGCGCTGCCCGCCGGCGCCGCCGGCGTCCCCGGCCCCGTCCGTGCCGCCCGTGCCGCCCGTGCCTGCCGTGCTCACAGTGCGCTCCAGTCATGATCGGGATAGCGGTGCACCGGGGCCGAGACTTCGTCCAGGGCCCGGCTGATCTCGTCAGGAAGACTAAGGTCTTCCACCGACAGCGCCTCGGCGAGCTGCTGCGCGGTGCGGCACCCCAGCAGCGGTGCCACCACGCCCGGCCGGTCCCGCACCCAGGCCAGCGCCACCTGGAGCGGGGACACCGCCAGCCCTTCGGCGGCTATCGCCACCGCGTCCGTGATCCGCTCGGCGGCCTCCCCCAGATAGGGCGCCACAAACGGCGCGAGGTGCTCGGACGCCCCGCGCGAGCCCTCCGGCCGCGCCCCGCCCCGGTACTTGCCCGTCAGCACCCCGCGGCCGAGCGGCGAGGAGGGCAGCAGCCCGATGCCCAGGTCCAGTGCGGCGGGCAGCACCTCCCGCTCCAGGCCCCGCTGGAGCAGCGAGTACTCCAGCTGGACGCCGGCCAGCCGGACCCGGGCGCCGGGCAGCGCGAGCTGCCAGGTGCCCGCCTTGGCGAGCTGCCAGCCGCAGAAGTTGGACACCCCGGCATAGCGGGCCCGGCCGCTGCGCACCGCGTCGTCCAGCGCCTGGAGGGTCTCGTCCAGCGGGGTGTGCGGGTCGTAGGCGTGCACCTGCCACAGATCCACATGGTCGGTGCCCAGCCGCTGGAGGGAGGCGTCCAGCGCGGCGGTCAGATGGGCGCGGGAGCCGTCGAAGCGCCGGTCCGGATCGGGCACGCTGCCCGCCTTGGTGGCGATCACCAGTTCCCGGCGCGGCACCATGGCCAGCAGCCGTCCCAGGAGATACTCGGAACCGCCGTCGGCATAGACATCGGCGGTGTCCACCAGGGTGCCGCCCGCCTCCCAGAAGGTCCTGAGGAGCTCCGCCGCCTCCTCCTCGCCGGTGTCCCGTCCCCAGGTGAGGGTGCCGAGGCCGAGCCGGGAGACGCGCAGGCCGGTCCGGCCGAGGTGCCTGAGATCCATGGCCGTTGAGCGTACTTCGGGCGCGCGCTAGAGTCCGGTGGACCCATACGTTACTGATCAGTAAGGGGGCGTCGGGATGCGCCTGGGAATCAATCTCGGCTACTGGGGCGCCGGCATGGACGCCGACAACCTCGCCGTGGCGCAGGAGGCGGACCGGCTGGGCTACGCGGTCTGCTGGGCGGCCGAGGCCTACGGCTCGGACGCCGCCACCGTGCTGGCCTGGGTGGCCGCGCAGACCGAGCGGATCGACGTGGGCTCGGCGATCTTCCAGATTCCGGCGCGGGCGCCGGCCATGACCGCGATGACCGCGGCCACCCTGGACACGCTCAGCGGCGGCCGGTTCCGGCTGGGCATCGGTGTCTCCGGACCGCAGGTCTCGGAGGGCTGGTACGGGGTGAAGTTCGACAAGCCGCTGGCCCGCACCCGGGAGTACGTGGAGATCGTGCGCCGGGCGATGAGCCGGGAGCGGCTGGCCTTCGAGGGCGCGCACTGGACACTGCCGCTGCCCGGTGGGCCCGGCAAGCCGCTCAGGCTGACCGTGCACCCGGTGCGCCCGCACATTCCGCTGTACATCGCGGCCATCGGGCCGAAGAATCTGGAGCAGACCGGGGAGATCGCCGACGGCGCGCTGCTGATCTTCTTCGCGCCGGAGCACGCCGAGGAGACCACGCTGGGGGCGCTGCGCACCGGGCGGGCCAGGGCGGGTGCGCCGGCCGGGCGGGAACTGGAGGGCTTCGACGTGGTGCCCACCGTGCCGCTCGCGGTCGGCGACGACATCCCTGCCCTGGCCGACCACTTCCGCCCGTACACCGCGCTGTACGTGGGCGGCATGGGCAGCCGCAAGCAGAACTTCTACAACCGGCTGGCCCGCCGGATGGGCTACGAGCGCGCCGCCGCCGAGATCCAGGACAGATACCTGGCCGGGGACAAGGCCGGCGCGGCGGCGGCGGTGCCGCACGAGCTGATCGACTCCACCACGCTGATCGGCCCGGTGGAGCGGATCGCCGACCGGATGCGGGCCTACGCCGAGGCCGGGGTGACCACCCTCAACCTGGCCCCGGCCGGCCTCACCCGCGCGGAGCGCGTCGCCTCGCTGCGCGCCGCCGTCGCCGCCATGGAACGCGCCGGCCTCGGCTGAGCGCCGCCCGCCCCGGGACCGGCCGGTCCCGGGGCGGGCCGGGTGCGGCCCGGGCCCTAGGGTGGGGGACATGCCGACGCTGCTGCTCGTCCGCCACGGGCGTACCACCGCCAACTCGACCGGCCTGCTCGCCGGACGGACCCCGGGCGTGGGGCTGGACGAGCACGGCACCGCCCAGGCGGCCCGGCTGCCCGGGCGGCTGGACGGCGTGGAGCTGGCCGCGATCGTGCACAGCCCGCTGCAGCGCTGCCGGGAGACGGTCACCCCGCTGAGCGAGTCCCGTCCCGGGGTGCCGGTCCACCCGGACGAGCGGATCGCCGAGTGCGACTACGGCGAGTGGACCGGCCGCCCGCTGTCCGAACTGGCCCGGGAACCGCTGATGCAGACCGTGCAGCGCTACCCCTCGGCCGCGGTCTTCCCCGGCGGCGAATCCATGCGCGCCATGCAGACCCGGGCGGTGGACGCGGTCCGGGAGTGGGACGGGCGGATCGCCGCCGAGCACGGGCCGGACGCCGTCTGGCTGGCCTGTTCCCACGGCGACATCATCAAGTCACTGGTGGCGGACGCGCTCGGCCTGCATCTCGACCTCTTCCAGCGGATCGGGGTGGGGCCGGGCTCGGTCACGGTGCTGCGCTACACCGCCGAGCGCCCGTTCCTGCTCCGCCTCGGCGACACCGGCGACCTGTCCGGAGTCGCCGCGGCCCGGCAGACCGCCGCGGAGGCGGCGGCGGAGGCGGCGGTGCCCGCGTCCGGACCGGGCCAGGCGGCCGTCGGCGGCGGCGCCTGACCCCCGCGCACCGGGCGCGCCCCACCGCCAGCCCGGTGCGGACAACCGGCCCCCGCGTCGCAGTAGGGTGCCAAGTGACCGCACAAGTCGATCTCACGGAGCAGCAGGTGTCCCGTCAGGTATTCCTCTACGACCCTCCGGACCGCTTCGTTGCGGGGACGGTGGGACTGCCTGGGCATCGGTCGTTCTACCTCCAGGCCACCTCCGAGGGCCGCACCACCAGCGTCGCGCTGGAGAAGGTCCAGGTGGCGGCGCTGGCCGAGCGGATCGACGAACTGCTGGACGAGGTGGTGCGGCGCTCCGGCGGCAAGACCTCGGTGCCGGCCGTGGCCCCGCCCGAACTCACCGACACCGGCCCGCTGGTGACGCCGGTGGAGGAGGAGTTCCGGGTCGGCACCATGGCCCTGGCCTGGGACGCGGACAGCGAGCGGATGCTGGTCGAGGCCCAGGCGCGAGTGGAACTGGAGGCCGAGTCCGAGGAGGAGTTCGCCGAGGCCGAGGAACGCCTGCTGCGCGACGAGGAGAACGGCCCGCCGCTGCTCCGCGTCCGGCTCACCGGCAGCCAGGCGCGGGCCTTCGCCAAGCGCGCCCTCGATGTGGTCAACGCGGGCCGGCCGCCGTGCCCGCTGTGCAGCCTGCCGCTGGATCCGGAGGGACACGTATGCCCGCGTCAGAACGGATACCGCAGGGGAGCATGACCGTCCCGGAGGTGCTCGATGTGCTCGCCCACGGCCGGCTGGGCCTGGCCGGGCGGCTGACCTCGGCCTCCAACGCGGTGTTCTACGGCCATGCCGAGGCCGGCGGCGAGCGGCTGCCCTGCGTCTGGAAGCCGGTGGCCGGGGAGCGCCCGCTGTGGGACTTCCCGGAGGGCACGCTGGCCGGGCGGGAGGTCGCCGCCTTCGAGATCTGCCGGGCCCTGGGCTGGGACTTCGTGCCGCCCACGGTGCTGCGGGAGGGCCCGCACGGCCCGGGCATGTGCCAGCAGTGGGTCGGCCCGCTCCCGGACCGCGCCGAGGAGGCCGGCACCGGCGCGGCGGACCGCGACGGCGGCGGCGCGGCGCTGCTGCGGCTGGTGGACGGCGACGAGCCCGGCCCCGGCTGGCGCGCCGTCGGCCACGCCCGGCTCGACGGCGGCCGTACCGCGCTGCTGGTGCACGCCGACGACCAGCGGCTGCGGCGGCTGGCCGCGTTCGACGCCGTGATCAACAACGGGGACCGCAAGGGCGGGCACCTGATACCGCTGCCGGACGGCCGGATGCACGCCATCGACCACGGGGTCAGCCTGCACACCGAGGACAAGCTGCGCACCCTGCTGTGGGGCTGGGCGGGCGAGCCGCTGCCCGGGGACGTGGCCGCGGCCCTGCGCGGCCTGGCCGGGCGGCTCGCCGAGGGCAGCCCGCTGTCCCTGCGGCTGGCCGAGCTGATCACCAAGCCGGAGCTGGCGGCGCTGCGCGCCCGTACCGAGGCGCTGCTGGCCGCCGGGCGGCATCCGGAACCGGGCGGGGACTGGCCGGCCATCCCCTGGCCGCCCGTCTGAGGCCGCCGCCGCGGCGGGCGGCCGGAAATGCACGCCCGGCAGGCGGCTTCGTGTAAGGGACCGTTATCCGGTTAGGCTCATGACATGCACGCCTGGCCTGCCTCCCAGGTCCCCGTCCTGCCCGGTCAGGGCCGCGACCTGAGGATCCACGACACCGCCACGGGAGAGCGGGTGACCGTGACGCCGGACCGCCCCGGCGAGCCCGCCCGGCTCTACGTCTGCGGCATCACCCCCTACGACGCCACCCATATGGGCCACGCCGCCACCTACACGGCGTTCGATCTGGTGCAGCGCGTCTGGCTGGACAACGGCCGGCAGGTGGTCTACGTGCAGAACGTCACCGACATCGACGATCCGCTGCTGGAGCGGGCCCGGGACACCGGGGAGGACTGGACCGCGCTGGCGCAGCGCGAGACCGCCCTGTTCCGGGAGGACATGACCGCGCTGCGGATGCTGCCGCCGCACCACTACATCGGCGCCGTGGAGGCCATACCGCGGATCGTGCCGCTGGTCGAGCGGCTGCGCCGGCAGGGCGCGGCATACGAACTCGACGGCGACACCTACTTCGCGGTGGGCAGCGACCGGCGCTTCGGCTGCGTCTCCGGCTACGACCAGGAGACCATGGTGCGGCTGTCCGCCGAGCGCGGCGGCGATCCGGACCGGCCGGGCAAGAAGAACCCGCTGGACCCGCTGCTGTGGCAGGCCGCCCGGCCGGGCGAGCCGTCCTGGGACGGCGCCTCGCTCGGCCCCGGCCGGCCCGGCTGGCACATCGAGTGCGTGGCCATCGCCCTGGACCACCTGGGCATGGGTTTCGATGTGCAGGGCGGCGGCTCGGACCTGATCTTCCCGCATCACGAGATGGGCGCGGCCCATGCCGAGACGCTGACCGGCCGGGATCCGTTCGCCCGCGCCTACGCGCACGCCGGGATGGTCGGCTACCAGGGGGAGAAGATGTCCAAGTCCCGGGGAAACCTGGTGCTGGTCTCGGCGCTGCGGCGGGCCGGGACCGACCCGGCCGCCGTCCGGCTGGCGCTGCTGGCCCACCACTACCGCAGTGACTGGGAGTGGACGGACCCGGTGCTGGCCGAGGCGGAGGCCCGGCTCGCGCGCTGGCGGGCCGCGGTCTCCCGCCCCGACGGGCCCGCCGCCGGGCGCCTGGTCGAGGAGATCCGGGAGGCGCTCGCCGACGACCTGGACGCCCCGGCCGCGCTGGCCGCCTTCGACCGCTGGGCCGCGGCCCAGCACGGCGCCGGCGGGGACGATCCGGGCGCGCCCGGCATCGCCGCCCGCGCCGCCGACGCCCTGCTCGGCGTGGCCCTGTGACCCCGTGACCCTGTGACCGGGCGCCGGCCGGCCGTCCCGCTCCGCCGCGGCGGAGCGGGACGGCCGGCCGCGGCTATCCCGCGGGGCCGCGGAAGTGGGGCGGGCCCTCGTCGTCCCCGCCCGGGTCGCGGCGGCGCAGATAGCGCTCGAACTCCCGGGCGATCGCCTCGCCCGAGGCCTCCGGCAGTTCCGCGGTGTCCCGCGCCTGCTCCAGGGCCTGCACATACTCGGCGACCTCGCTGTCCTCGGCGGCCAGCTGGTCGGCCCCGATCTGCCAGGCCCGCGCGTCCTCCGGCAGCTCGCCCAGCGGGATGGACAGCTCCAGCAGATCCTCCAGCCGGTGCAGCAGTGCCAGTGAGGCCTTCGGGTTCGGCGGCTGCGAGACATAGTGCGGCACCGCCGCCCACAGGCTCACCGCGGGCAGCCCGGCATGTGCGCACGCCTCCTGGAGGATGCCCACGATCCCGGTGGGGCCCTCGTATCTGGACTCCTCCAGACTCAGGGTGCGCGCCAGATCCTCGTCCGCCGTCACACTGGTGACCGGAACCGGGCGGGTGTGCGGGGTGTCGCCCAGCAGCGCGCCGAGCACCACCACCATCTCCACACCCAGCTCATGAGCGAAGCCCAGGATCTCGTTGCAGAACGAACGCCAGCGCATACTCGGTTCGATGCCGCGCACCAGCACCAGGTCGCGTGCCCGGCCCCGTCCGTGCTCCTCGCCGATGCGCACCACCGAGAGCCGGGTCGTCGGCCAGGTGACCCGGCGCACCCCGCCGTCCAGCCACACATGCGGGCGGTTCACCTGGAAGTCGTAGTAGTCCTCGGCGTCCAGCGCCGCGAACACCTCGCCCTTCCAGGTCCGTTCCAGATGCGCGACCGCGGCGGACGCGGCGTCGGCGGCATCGTTCCAGCCCTCGAACGCGGCCACCATGACCGGGTCGACCAGCTCGGGAACGCCCTCGAGCTCGATCACCCAGCGCCTCCTTCCGACCAGGCCGGACACCGGGGCCCGCCTGGCTGCTGACTGCAGTTCCGTGCGTGCCCCAGCCTACGGCGTCACCGTGCCCGGGCCGCAGTCCTCGTAAGTCCTCGTACGCCTCCGCGGCCACCCGGGCCGGCGGGGCGCGCGGGTGCCGCGGCGGTGGTCAGCCGGTGCCGCCCCAGTGGCGGCGGTAGGTGCGCCAGTCGTCGGCGGTGGCGGCGTAGTCCACATAGAGCGCCACCCCGAAGGCGGCCCGCCGCGGGTCCTCGCGGGTCAGGCCGAGCCGGACACCGCGCACCGCCGCGCGCACCGTCTCGGCCCGGTGGATCAGATCGCCGTTGTGGAAGAACGGCAGCCCCATCAGCAGTTCGGTGTCCTCGGGCGTCACCTGGAGCGCCAGTTCGGTCTGCTGGGCCACATAGCCGCCGTACAGGCTCTCCACCGGGGTCTGCCCGTCGTAGCTCATCACCGCGATCTGGTCCACCCGCCGGGCCACCTGGCCGAAGTACCGCTGCGACCACCACTTGTGCTTGCCGGTGACCGCACTCACCACGGAATCCATGCGGGGCAGCGGATCGATCTGGTGCGCGGAGACGGACAGCACGCCGCCGCGCCCGCCGACCTGAGCCGCCAGCGCGTCCAGCAGCCGCAGGTAGTCCTGGTCGCCGGAGGCGATGGCCTCCACATTGAGATGCACCCCGTCGAAGCCCAGGTCCAGCATCCGCCCGGCGGTGGCCACCACGCCGGCCCGGTCGTCCGGGTCGGCCAGCCGCAGACCCGAGGTGTCGTCGCCGTACGCCAGCCGGTTGCCTATCCACGCCTGGACCCGGACCCGGGGCAGCCGCTCGGCCATGGCGGTCAGCAGCCAGTCCGCCCGCGGGTGGCGTTCCGGCGGCAGGGTGCCGTCGTCCTCCATCGGACCGGTGTGCACATAGACATCGCGGATTCCGGTGCCCTCGATGCGCGCGGCCAGGGCCGCCAGATCGGTTTCGTCGTGGCGGCCGTCCACCCAGGCGTGGCCGAGCCAGACGGCGTCCCGGCCCCTGCTGTGCGCCTGTGCGTCGATCGGTCCGCTGTACATGCCGCGCAGGAAGACCAGCGCGGCGATCAGCGGCAGCACCACGACCAGGGCCAGCGCCCCGGCGGTCCAGCGGACCGCCGGGCCCAGCCGGCGCAGAAAGCCACCACCCGGCGAGCCCGGTGAGCCCGGTGAGAAGGGCCAGCGCATCCCAAGATCACCCCCCGTATGTCTGTCTGGAACTCTGCCATACCCGTCGGAGGACGACCATGCCCGCCCGGCGGCGGCCCGGCGGCGGCTCAGCCGGGACCGGCCGGGCGGCCGGCCAGCAGGGCCGCCGTGCGGGCCCGCACCTCCTCGCCGTCCAGGCCACGGATGGTCAGGGTGGTGCGGCGGCGCAGCACATCGTCCGGGGTGCAGGCCCATTCGGAGTCCCGGGCGTGGACCGCCTGCGCCCAGATGTCGGGGCCGTCCGGGTGGATGCGTTCGCCCAGTGCCGGGTTCTCGTCCACCAGCCGGGCCAGGCCGAAGGCGAGCGAGCCGTAGTGCCCGGCCAGATGGCGGGCGGTCGCCGGGTCCAGTCCCGGGCCGTCGGCGCCGTCGCCGGCGGCGAGCCGCCGGGCCACCGCGTCCGGGCTGGCCACGCCGGGCAGCGGCATCCGGTCCAGAAGGCGGGGGACCGGCCCGGCGTCCGCCGGGGCGGAGCCGGTGCGGGCGGCGATCCGGGCCAGTACCGCCCGGCCGATGTGCCGGTAGGTGGTCCACTTGCCGCCGGCCACCGACAGCATGCCGCCCCGGCCCTCGCTGATCACCGTCTCCCGCCGGGCCGCGGTCACCTCGCCGGGACCGCCGGGCAGCACCCGCAGCCCGGCGAAGGCGTAGGTGACCAGGGCGGGGGAGAGGTGCTCGTCGCGCACCGACAGCGACGCCTCGTCCAGGATCTGCCGGATGTCGGACTCGGTGGCCCGCACCTCGCCCGGATCGCCCTCGTAGGGTTCGTCGGTGGTGCCCAGCAGCAGATGGTCCTCCCAGGGCAGCGCGAAGGTGATCCGGTAGCGGTCCACCGGCGTGGCCATCGCCGCCCGCCAGGGCACCGTGCCGCGCAGCACCACATGGGCGCCTTTGGAGAGCCGGACGCTGGGGCCGGCGCCCGGGTCCTCCATCCGGCGCAGCCGGTCCACCCAGGGCCCGGTGGCGTTGAGCACCAGCCGGGCGGAGACGCCGAACTCGGTGCCGTCGAGCCGGTCCCGCAGGTCGGCGCCGGTGACCCGGCCGCGGGTGAGCCGCAGCCCGGTCACCTCGGCGTGGTTGAGCACCGTGGCCCCGGCCTCGGCGGCGGCCCGCACGGTCAGCACCGCCATCCGGGAGTCGTTCATCTGATGGTCGCCGTAGACCGCCACCGCGCGCAGATTCCCGGTGCGCAGGCCGGGGTTGGCCGCGGCGGCGCGGGACGGGGTGATGACCCGGCCCACGCCGTCGCCGAAGGCGGAGAGCGCGGAGTAGGCGAAGACCCCGGCGCCCAGCTTGGCGGCCCCGTGCGGGCCGCCCCGGTAGACCGGCAGATGGAAGGTGAGCGGGCGCACCAGATGGGGCGCCACGTCCCGGGCCAGCGCCCGGCGCTCCCGGTGGTTCTCGGCGACCAGCCGGACGGCGCCGGTCTGCAGATAGCGCAGCCCGCCGTGCACCAGCTTGGAGGAGGCCGAGGAGGTGGCGCCGGCGAAGTCGCCGGCCTCCGCCAGGGCCACCCGCAGGCCGGCCTGGGCGGCGTGCCAGGCGACCGAGGTGCCCAGGATGCCGCCGCCGATGACCAGCAGGTCGAAGGTGCCCCGGGACAGCAGGTCCCGGGTCCGGGCCCGTTCCTCGGCCGCCGCCGGTATCAGTGCCGTCGCAGGGGCCGTACCGGCCGCCGCGCCGGGGCCGGAGCCGCCGCGGCCGGGGGTGCCCGGCGACGGCGCGGGGGTGGGGGCGGTGGTGTGCCGCATCGGTGTCTCAGCTCTCCTCGTCGAGCCAGCCCATGGTCCGCTGCACGGCCTTGAGCCACTGCCGGTACTCGCGGTCGCGCAGCGCCGGGTCCATCCGCGGAGTCCACTCCGCGGCCCGCCGCCAGTTGGCCCGCAGCTCCTCGGTGCCGGCCCAGAAGCCGGTGGCCAGGCCGGCGGCGTAGGCGGCGCCCAGGCAGGTGGTCTCGGAGACCATGGGCCGCACCACCGGCACGTCCAGGAAGTCGGCGATGTTCTGCATCAGCAGGTTGTTGGCGGTCATCCCGCCGTCCACCTTGAGCGCGGTCAGGCCGGTGCCCGAGTCCTTGCGCATGGCGTCCACGATCTCCCGGGTCTGCCAGGCGGTGGCCTCCAGCACCGCGCGCGCCAGATGCGCCTTGGTGACATAGCGGGTCAGGCCGGCGATCACCCCGCGGGCGTCGGAGCGCCAGTAGGGGGCGAACAGCCCGGAGAAGGCGGGCACGAAGTAGGCACCGCCGTTGTCCTCCACCGACAGGGCCAGGGTCTCGATCTCGGCCGCGGTGCTGATCAGGCCCATCTGGTCGCGCATCCACTGCACCAGGGCGCCGGTGACCGCGATGGCGCCCTCCAGGGCGTAGACCGGCCGCTGGCCGCCGATCCGGTAGCCGACGGTGGTGAGCAGGCCGTGGTAGGAGCTGACCGGCTGCTCGCCGGTGTTCATCAGCAGGAAGGTGCCGGTGCCGTAGGTGGACTTGCCCTCGCCCACCGCGTAGCAGGTCTGGCCGAACAGCGCGGCCTGCTGGTCGCCGAGGGCGGAGGCGACCGGGGTGCCGGCCAGCGGGCCGTCCGCGGCGGTGCCGTAGATCTCGGCGGAGGAGCCGATCCGGGGCAGGACGGCGGCCGGCACGTCCATGGCCGCCAGGATCTCCCGGTCCCACTCCATGGTGTGCAGGTTCATCAGCATGGTGCGGGAGGCGTTGGTGACATCGGTGACGTGCTGCCCGCCGTCCGGTCCTCCGGTGAGGTTCCAGATCACCCAGGAGTCCATGGTGCCGAACAGGATCTCGCCGCGCTCGGCCCGCTCCCGCAGACCGGGCACGTTGTCCAGCAGCCAGCGCACCTTGGGGCCGGAGAAGTAGGAGGCCAGCGGCAGACCGGTCGCCCGGCGGAACCGCTCCTGGCCGGTGTCGCGGCCCAGTTCGCGGCAGAGCTGGTCGGTGCGGGTGTCCTGCCAGACGAGGGCGTTGTGCACCGGGCGGCCGGTGGCCTTCTCCCACAGCAGGGTGGTCTCCCGCTGGTTGGTGATGCCGATCGCCTTGACCTCGTCGCTGGTGATGCCGGACTTGGCCAGTGCGCCGGCCGTCACCTCCTGGACGTTGCGCCAGATCTCGGTGGCGTCGTGCTCCACCCAGCCCGGCCTGGGGAAGATCTGCCGGTGCTCCTTCTGGTCGACGGCGACGATCCGGCCGTCCCGGTCGAAGACGATGCAGCGGCTGGAGGTGGTGCCCTGGTCGATGGCGGCGATGAATTCGCGGGGGGTGTCGGGGGCGTTCATGCGGCGGCTCCTGCGGGGTGGGGTCCTCGGGCGGGCGGGTCGGAAGCGGGGCGGTCCGGGCGGGCGGTCAGAACAGCAGCCGGTGCAGACCGGCGGCCAGGGCCGCCCCGGCCAGCGGGCCGGCCACCGGGATCCAGGCGTAGCTCCAGTCGGAGCTGCCCTTGTTGGGCAGCGGCAGCAGGGCGTGCACGATGCGGGGGCCGAGGTCGCGGGCCGGGTTGATGGCGTAGCCGGTGGGTCCGCCCAGCGACATGCCCAGGCCGACCACGACCAATGCCACGATCAGCCCGCCCAGCGCGGTGACCTGGAGCTGTTCGTTGACGCCGATCCGGAGCACGGCCAGTACCAGCACGGCGGTGGCGATGATCTCGGTGGTGAGGTTCTGCACCGGCCGGCGGATCTCCGGCGCGGTGGAGAACACCCCGAGCACCGGTCCGGGCCGGTGGGTCTCCACCGGCCCGGGATGGGCGGGTTTCTCCGGCACCGCGATGATCTCCGCATCGTGCAGATGCGCCTGGAAGTGGCCGTAGTAGGCGAGCCAGGCCAGGGTGGCGCCGAGCATGGCGCCCAGCATCTGACCGGCCAGATAGGCCGGTACGTCGCCCCATTCGCCGCTGTCCAGGGCGATGCCCACGGTGACGGCCGGGTTGATGTGCGCGCCGGAGAGCGGTCCGGCGATGAACACGGCGGTCATGACCGCCAGGCCCCAGCCGAAGGCGATGACGATCCAGCCGGCGCCGTACGACTTGGACTTCCTGAGCACCACGCCGGCGACCACGCCGGCGCCCATCAGGATCAGGACGGCGGTACCGAGGATCTCGCCGAAGAAGATGTCGGAACTGGACATGGGCGGCTCCTTTGCCTTGGTCCAGGGCAGCGAGGAGGGAGCGCGCCGGGGGGCGCGATGATCAGGTCATACGATCAGTGTTCGACATTGTCGACCGACGTCCGGCAGTTTTTCTCCCCGGCGTCTTCCGCGTCAAGGGGTGTGTACGGCGCGATCCGCCCGGCGTCCGGCCGGTGACCGGCGGGCGGGGCGGTATGGGATGCCTGCTGTCTGTACCGACCTGTACCGACCTGTACCGACCTGTATCTATCTGTGTCCAGGTGTATCTGTGTGTCTGTCTGTATCGTGCTAGAAGCGCCCCGCGCCCAGGTCCCGCGACACGGACCTGGCGCAGTCCCGGACGGCCGCGATCAGCCGCGGGCTGAGCTCGCCGTCCGCCGCCCCGCCCGCCACGGTCATCCGCTCCACCGCGCCGGTGACCGCCACCGCCCCCACCGGCATCCGCCGGCGGTCGAAGACGGGAGCGGCGATCGAGGCCACGCCCTCCCAGGTCCCGCCCAGATCGCCGGCCCAGCCCCGGTCGCGCACCCGGACCAGCTCCTTCTCCAGCTCCGCGCGGTCGGTCACGGTGCGGTCGGTGACCGCGGTCAGCTCCAGCTCGGCCAGCTCGCTGTGCGCCACCGGGTCATAGGCGCTGAGCACCTTGCCCAGCGCGGTGCAGTGCAGCGGCAGCAGGGCGCCGATCTCCAGCACCTGACGGCTGTCGTCCGGCCGGAAGACGTGGTGCACCAGCAGCACCCCGCCGTGGTGCAGCACGCCCAGATAGGCGCTCTCACCGCTGGCCCGGGCCAGATCGTCGGTCCACACCAGGGCCCGGGCGCGCAGTTCGTGCACATCCAGATAGCTGTTGCCCAGCCGCAGCAGCTCGGCGCCGAGCTGGTACTTGCCGGAGCGCTCGTCCTGCTCCACGAACCCCTCCCGCTGCAGCGTGCGCAGCAGGCCGTGAGCCGTGGCCTTGGCCAGTCCCATGGCGGAGGCGATGTCGGACAGGCCCAGCCGGCGCTCCCCGCCGGCCAGCAGGCGCAGCAGCGCGGCGGCCCGTTCCACGGACTGAATCGTGCGGGCCATGGGCTGCCTCCTCCGGTCGTATGCGCGTCACCGGTCGCCATTCGCCATTGCCGAACGCTATATGGTCATGTCGACGCGGTGTTGGTGGAGACGAGTTTAGGGTGTCCGCCCTCCGGAATGGTCCGGGCCGCACGGCCCCGGCCCGATACCCTGGCGGGGTGCGTCCCCGCACCGGGCGCATAGCCGACAGCCGTCGCATCCAGGGAGCTTCCCGTATGGCATCGCCGACCCTGCCCGATTCCCCTTCTCCAGCGGCCTCCTCGGCCACTCGCGCCACCCCTTCCGGGACCGCCCCGGCCGCCGAGCGGGTCCGCGCGCTGCGCGAGGCGTTCGCCGCCCGCGTGGTCGTCGCCGACGGCGGCATGGGCACCATGCTCCAGGCCCGGAACCCGTCGATGGAGGACTTCCAGCAGCTCGAAGGCTGCAACGAGGTGCTCAACGTCACCCGCCCCGACATCGTCGCCGCCGTGCACCGGGAATACTTCGAGGCCGGCGTGGACTGCGTGGAGACCAACACCTTCGGCGCCAATCTCTCCGCCCTCGGCGAATACGACATCGCCCACCGGATCCACGAGCTCTCCGAGGCCGGCGCCCGGGTCGCCCGGCAGACCGCCGACGCGGTCGGCGCCGAGGACGGCCGGCAGCGCTGGGTACTCGGCTCCATGGGCCCCGGCACCAAGCTGCCCACCCTCGGCCACATCGGCTACGCCGCGCTGCGCGACGCCTACCGGGCCAACGCCGAGGGCCTGCTGGCGGGCGGCGCCGACGCCCTGCTGGTGGAGACCAGCCAGGACCTGCTGCAGACCAAGGCCGCCGTGCTGGGCGCCCGGCGTGCCCTGGAGACCGCCGGGCTGGACGCGCCGCTGCTGGTCCAGGTCACCGTGGAGACCACCGGCACCATGCTGCTCGGCTCGGAGATCGGCGCCGCGCTCACCGCCCTGGAACCGCTGGGCATCGACATGATCGGCCTCAACTGCGCCACCGGCCCGGCCGAGATGAGCGAGCATCTGCGCCATCTGGCCCGGCACGCCCGGGTGCCGCTGTCCTGCATGCCCAACGCGGGCCTGCCGGTGCTCGGCAAGGACGGCGCCCACTACCCGCTCACCCCGGCCGAACTGGCCGACGCCCACGAGCACTTCCTGTCGGAATTCGGGCTGTCGCTGGTCGGCGGCTGCTGCGGCACCACGCCGGAGCATCTGCGGCAGGTGGTGGAGCGGCTGCGCGGCCGGCGCCCCGAGCCCCGCGAACCGCGTCCGGAGCCCGGCGCCTCCTCGCTCTACCAGTCGGTGCCGTTCCGGCAGGACACCTCCTACCTGGCCATCGGCGAGCGCACCAACGCCAACGGCTCCAAGAAGTTCCGCACCGCCATGCTGGAGGGGCGCTGGGACGACTGCGTGGAGATCGCCCGCGCCCAGATCCGCGAGGGCGCCCACATGCTGGATGTCTGTGTGGACTACGTGGGCCGGGACGGCACCGCCGACATGCGGGAGTTCGCCTCCCGGCTGGCCACCGCCTCCACCCTGCCGGTGGTGCTGGACTCCACCGAGCCCGAGGTGATCCGCACCGGACTGGAATGCCTGGGCGGCCGGGCCGTGATCAACTCGGTCAACTACGAGGACGGCGACGGCCCGGACAGCCGTTTCCAGAAGATCACCAGGCTGGCGCGGGAGCACGGTGCCGCGCTGATCGGCCTGACCATCGACGAGCAGGGCCAGGCCCGCACCGCCGAGCACAAGGTCGCCGTCGCCGAGCGGCTGATCGCCGACCTCACCGGCAACTGGGGCATCCGGGAATCCGACATCATCATCGACTGCCTCACCTTCACCATCTGCACCGGCCAGGAGGAGTCCCGCAAGGACGGCGTGGCCACCATCGAGGCCATCCGCGAACTCAAGCGCCGCCACCCCCGGGTGCAGACCACGCTCGGCCTGTCCAACATCTCCTTCGGCCTCAACCCCGCCGCCCGGATGGTGCTCAACTCCGTCTTCCTGGACGAGTGCGTCAAGGCCGGCCTGGATTCCGCCATCGTGCACGCGGCCAAGATCCTGCCCATCGCCCGGCTGGAGGAGGAGCAGGTCGCCACCGCCCTGGACCTGATCTACGACCGGCGCGCCGAGGGCTATGACCCGCTGGCGAAGCTGCTGGAGTTGTTCGAGGGCGTGGACACCCGGGCCATGAGGGCCGGCAAGGCCGAGGAACTCGCCGCCCTGCCGCTGGAGGAGCGGCTCCAGCGGCGGATCGTGGACGGCGAGCGCAAGGGGCTGGAGGCCGACCTGGACGCCGCCCTGGCCGAGCGGTCCGCCCTGGAGATCGTCAACGAGGTGCTGCTGGAGGGCATGAAGACGGTCGGCGAACTCTTCGGCTCCGGGCAGATGCAGCTTCCCTTCGTGCTCACCTCGGCCGAGGTGATGAAGTCCGCCGTCGCCCACCTCGAACCCCACATGGAGAAGTCCGACGAGGCGGGCAAGGGCACCATCGTTCTGGCCACGGTGCGCGGGGACGTGCACGACATCGGCAAGAACCTGGTCGACATCATCCTCACCAACAACGGCTACAACGTGGTCAATCTGGGCATCAAGCAGCCCATCTCGGCCATCGTGGAGGCCGCCGAGCAGCACCGCGCCGATGTCATCGGCATGTCCGGCCTGCTGGTGAAGTCCACCGTGGTGATGAAGGAGAACCTGGAGGAGCTCAACACCCGGGACCTCGCCGCCCGCTACCCCGTCATCCTGGGCGGCGCCGCCCTCACCCGCGCCTATGTCGAGCAGGATCTGCACGAGGTCTACCGGGGAGAGGTCCGCTACGCCCGGGACGCCTTCGAGGGGCTGCGGCTGATGGACGCGCTGATCGCGCACCGCCGCGGCACCGACGGCCCGGCCCTGCCGGAGCTGCGGCAGCGCCGGGTGCGCGCCCGCGACCGGGCCGAGGAGGAGCCGCCCGTCACCGACGACACCGTCCGCTCCGATGTGGCCACCGACAACCCGGTCCCCGCACCGCCGTTCTGGGGCACCCGGGTGGTCAGGGGCATCGCGCTCAAGGACTACGCCTCCTGGCTGGACGAGGACGCGCTGTTCAAGGGCCAGTGGGGGCTGAAGGCGGCCCGCGGCGACGGCCCCTCCTACGCCGAGCTCGCCGAGACCGAGGGCCGGCCCCGGCTGCGCGGCTGGCTGGACCGGCTGCACACCGAGAACCTGCTGGAGGCCGCCGTGGTGCACGGCTACTTCCGCTGCTTCGCCGAGGGCAACGACCTGGTGGTGCTGGACGACGACGGCGCCGAGCGCACCCGCTTCACCTTCCCCCGCCAGCGCCGCGGGCGCCGGCTCTGCCTGGCCGACTTCTTCCGCGCCGGGGACTCCGGCGAGACAGATGTGGTCGGCCTCCAGGTGGTCACCGTGGGTTCCCGGATCGGCGAGGCCACCGCCGAACTGTTCGCCGCCGACGCCTACCGGGACTATCTGGAGCTGCACGGCCTGTCCGTCCAGCTGGCCGAGGCGCTGGCCGAGTACTGGCACGCCCGGGTGCGTGCCGAACTGGGCATCGCCGGCGCCGACCCGGACAGCCTGGCCGGCATGTTCCGCACCGAGTACCAGGGCTGCCGCTACTCGCTGGGCTACCCGGCCTGCCCCGACCTGGAGGACCGGGCCAAGATCGCCGAGCTGCTCCAGCCGGAGCGGATCGGGGTCAAGCTCTCGGAGGAGTTCCAGCTCCACCCCGAGCAGTCCACCGACGCCATCGTGCTCCACCACCCCGAGGCCAATTACTTCAACGCCCGCTGAGCACCGCCGGCGCCCCGCCGGATGTCCGCCCGGCACCGGGCGGACATCCGGCGCACGCCGTCCGCCGCCGGAAATTCACCGGCCGTATCCGGACGCACGCTGTGCGGTATTCCGTCCACGGGCGTAGACTGACCGGTCCGGATCAGGCCGGTCGGGGTTCCCGCCAGGGAATCACGGCCGGCCTTCGTGCCCCTGTCGGCCGGCCCGCCGGCCGGCCGGAGCCGGCCCGATCGAAAGGTATGCGGATGACGACGTTCCTGCCCGCCACCGGCACTGTGCCGGGCACCGCCGCGGCCCCCCAGGCCGTGCTGCTGGACATGGACGGCACCCTGGTCGACACCGAGGGATTCTGGTGGGACGCCGAGGTCGCCGTGTTCGCCTCGCTGGGGCACACGCTGGCCGAGGAGCACCGCGAAATCGTGGTCGGCGGCCCGATGAGCCGCAGCGCGGGCTATCTGATCGACGTCACCGGTGCCGACATCACCCTGGACGAGCTGACCGTGCTGCTCAACAGTGCCTTTCTGCGGCGCATCGAGCGCGAGGTGCCGCTGATGCCCGGTGCCCGCCGGCTGCTCACCGAACTCGCCGCCCACGGGGTGCCGGCCGCCCTGGTCTCGGCCTCGCACCGGACGGTGGTGGACCGGATGCTGCGCCATCTCGGCGCGGAGAACTTCGCCCTCACCGTGGCCGGGGACGAACTGGTCCGCACCAAGCCGCACCCCGACCCGTATCTCACGGCCGCCGCCGGGCTGGGCGCCGACCCGGCGCGGTGTGTCGCCATCGAGGACACCCCGACCGGCGTCGCCAGTGCCGAGGCCGCGGGATGCCGGGTGGTGGCGGTGCCCTCCATCGCCCCCGTTCCCGGCGCCCCCGGGCGCAGCGTGGTCGCCTCGCTGGATGAGGTGGACCTGCGCTATCTGCGTGCCCTGTGGACCGACCCGGTGGAGGAGCCGCTGCCCGTCCGCTGACCGGAGCGGCGGGCGCGGCCGGGCCCTACTGGCCGGGGCGCACCAGCCCGCTCTCATAGGCGTACACCGCCGCCTGCACCCGGTCCCGCAGGTCCAGCTTGGTCAGCACATGACCCACATGGGTCTTCACCGTTGTCTCGCTGACGAACAGATCGGCGGCGATCTCGGCATTGGACAGGCCCCGGGCCACCAGCTTGAGCACCTCCACCTCGCGCTCGGTGAGGGTGGACAGCGAATTGGGCACCGGCTGCTCGGCCGAGGGAAGCTGACCGGCGTACTTGTCCAGGAGCCGCCGGGTGACACTGGGTGCCAGCATGGCCTCGCCCGCCGCCACCACGCGGATCGCCTGCACCAGCTCGGCGGCCGGGGCGTCCTTCAGCAGAAAGCCGCTGGCCCCCGCGCGCAGCGCCTCCACCACATACTCGTCCAGATCGAAGGTGGTCAGCACCACCACCTTGGCCGGGCCGTCCTTGGCCGGGCCGGTGATCCGCCGGGTGGCCTCCACCCCGTCCATCCGCGGCATCCGGATGTCCATCAGCACCACATCCGGCTGCAGGGCCCGCACCTGTTCCAGCCCCTGCTGGCCGTCTCCCGCCTCGCCCACCACGGCGATGTCCTGTTCGGCCTCCAGAATCATCCGGAAACCGGTACGCAGCAGCGGCTGGTCGTCCACCAGCAGAACCCGGATCGGCACGGCGGCTCCCCTCAAGCGTGTGCACCGTCGACGGCTGTCATTCTTGCCTACTCGCCCCGCCTTCCCCCGGCACGTCCGGCCGCGCGTCCGGGCCGCCCGCACGGGGCGCCGGCACCTCGGTCACCGGCAGCGCCGGCTGCACCGCCAGCGGATACGGCGGGGGAGTGCCGCCGAACTCCGGGCACCGCTCCTGATGACTGCACCAGCCGCACAGCCTGCTCCGCCTCGGCCGCCAGTCGCCCGACTCGGTGGCCGCCCGGATCGCCTCCCACAGCGCCAGCAGCTTGCGCTCCACCGCCCGCAGATCCGACTCCTCCGGATCGTGCGTCAGCACCTCGCCGCTGCCCAGATAGACGAGCTGGAGCCGGCGCGGGATCACCCCCTTCAGCCGCCAGACCACCAGGGCGTAGAACTTCATCTGGAACAGCGCCTCGCCCGCGAACTCCGCCCGCGGCGCCCGGCCGGTCTTGTAGTCCACGATGCGCACCTCGCCGGTGGGCGCCACATCCACCCGGTCGATCACCCCGCGCAGCCGCAGCCCGGAATCGAGCCGGGCCTCCACGAACAGCTCCCGCTCGGCGGGCTCCAGCCGGGACGGGTCCTCCAGCGAGAACCAGCGCTCCACCAGCTCCTCGGCATCGGCCAGCCAGCGGGCCAGCCGCGGCTCCGGCCCGCCGCCGTCCCCGCCGGTGCCCGTGCCGGGGTCCCCGCCGGTGTCCTCGGCGAACAGCGCGGCCAGTTCGGGACGGCGGGCCAGCAGCCGCTCCCACTCCCGCACCACCAGCGCCCGCGCCCGGCGCACACTGCGCTCCGCCGCCGGGGCGTCGAACACCCGCTCAAGGACGGCATGCACCAGGGTGCCGCGGGCCGCCTCCGGGCTCGGCTCCTCCGGCAGCCTGTCGATCACCCGGAAGCGGTACAGCAGCGGACACTGCATGAAATCCGCCGCCCGGGACGGCGACAGCGAGGCGACGGGCGGGCGGGGCGGCGCGGCCGGGGAACCGTTCATGGTCGGCAACCCTAAGCCCCGGCACTGACACTCAGCGGCATACCATCGACAGCACAGCCGACTGGGCGGCGCGACCCCGGGGCAGGATCGGACCACCCGGACCGGATGGACCGGAACGGCCGGCGCCGGAGCCCGGCGGCCGGGCCAGCAGAGGGGAAGCGGTGGCAGAGAGCGAGAACGGGCGATCCGCCGGTGCGGCGGGGCCGCGCGCCCGGGAGACCGGCGGCGGCGTTCTCATGGGCCGGCTCTTCGGCGTGCCCATCTATGTGGCGCCGAGCTGGTTCCTGGTCGCCGCCCTCATCACCTGGTTCTTCGGCAACCAGCTCGGCCGGGTGCTGCCCGAGCTGGGCAACGGCCGCTACCTGGTGTCACTCTTCTTCGCGGTCGCCTTCTACGCCTCCGTCCTGGTGCACGAACTCGCCCACACCGTGGCCGCGCTGCGCTTCGGCCTGCCCGTGCGGCGCATCCGCCTCCAGTTCTTCGGCGGGGTCTCGGAGATCGAGAAGGAGTCCGAATCCGCCGGGCGGGAGTTCGTCCTGGCCTTTGTCGGTCCGCTGCTGTCCCTGGTGCTGGCCGGAGTCTTCTACGCGGGCATGCTCGTGGTCACCGCCGGCACCGTGCCCGGGGTGCTGCTCGCCGGGCTGATGATCTCCAACCTGATCGTCGCCGTCTTCAATCTGCTGCCCGGACTGCCGCTGGACGGCGGCCGGATGCTGCGCGCCGTGGTGTGGAAGCTCAGCGGCAGTCCCATGACCGGCACCGTGGCCGCCGCCTGGGTGGGCCGGGTACTGGCGGTGGCCGTGCTGATCGGCTTCCCGCTGGCCACCCATACCAGCGGCCTCACCGACCGGTCCTCGCTGACCGGCGTGGACTCGCTCACCGACGGGCTGCTCGCCGCCATCCTGGCCGCCATCATCTGGACCGGCGCCGGCAACAGCCTGCGCATGGCCAGGCTGCGGGAACGGCTGCCCTCGCTGCGCGCCCGGGCGCTCACCCGCCGCGCCGTGCCGGTGGCCGGCGACACCCCGCTGTCCGAGGCGCTGCGCCGGGCCAACGACTCCGGGGCCCGCGCCCTGGTGGTGGTCGCCGGGGACGGCAGCCCGCGCGCCATCGTGCGGGAGACGGCCATCGCCCAGGTGCCTGAGCACCGCCGCCCCTGGGTGACGGTGGGCACCCTGGCGCAGGATTTGACCGAGGGCATGCGGGTGCCCGCCGAGCTGACCGGCGAGCAGCTGCTGGAGCACCTGCGGGCCGCCCCGGCGAGCGAGTATCTGGTGATCGAGGAGGGCGGCAAAATCTACGGCGTGCTCTCCGCCGTCGACGTGGAACGGGCGTTCGTCAACGCGATGGCCAAGCACCCCGGCCCGTCCGGCGGACCCTCCTGAGGCCCTCCCCGCGGGGCCCCGCCCCGGCGTTGCACTAGGCTTGCGCATATGTCCGAACCGACCGGTGCCGCCCGCCGTCGCGGGCCCTTCCAGGTCGGGGACCAGGTTCAGCTCACCGACCCCAAGGGCCGCCACTACACCTTCACGCTCGAAGCCGGGAAGAGCTTCCACACCCACAAGGGTGCCTTTCCGCACGACGAGCTGATCGGCTCGCCCGAGGGCACGGTCGTCCGCACCACCGGCAATGTCGAGTACCTCGCGCTGCGCCCCCTGCTCCCCGACTTCGTCCTGTCCATGCCCCGCGGGGCGGCCGTCGTCTACCCCAAGGACGCCGGGCAGATCCTGTCCATGGCCGATGTGTTCCCCGGCGCCCGGGTGGTGGAGGCCGGGGTCGGCTCCGGATCGCTCTCCATGTTCCTGCTGCGGGCGGTCGGCGACGGCGGGATGCTGCACTCCTACGAGCGGCGGGCGGACTTCGCCGAGATCGCCCGGGCCAATGTGGAGCGCTACTTCGGCGGCCCGCACCCGGCCTGGCGGCTGACCGTGGGCGACCTCCAGGACGCCCTCGCCGACACCGAGGTGGACCGGGTGATCCTGGACATGCTGGCCCCCTGGGAGTGCCTGGACGCGGTCGCCAAGGCGCTGGTCCCCGGCGGCCTGGTGTGCGCCTATGTGGCCACCACCACCCAGCTCGCCCGCACCGTGGAGACCCTGCGCGAGCACGGGAACTTCACCGAGCCGGCCGCCTGGGAGACCATGGTCCGCACCTGGCATGTGGAGGGCCTGGCGGTCCGGCCCGACCACCGCATGGTGGGCCACACCGGCTTTCTGCTCACCGCCCGGCGGCTGGCCGACGGAGTGGAGCCGCCGCGCCGGCGCCGCCGCCCGGCGCCCGGCGCCTACGGCGAGGACTACACCGGGCCCGGCGGCGGCAGCGGGCGCGGCTGAGCCCGCGGCCGGCCCCGCGCGCCGCGCCGGGCGCACCCGGGCGCTCCGGGCCGGAAGTCGCGGCCGGGGGCCGGGTTTTCCGGCCCCCGGACGCCTCGTACGAGTGTGAGTTGTGGCACGATGCTGGCCACCCCACCGGTCTTGTGCCGCCCCTTTGACTCACAGGAGTTCTCCGCGTGCAGCCCACGGCAGGACCCGAGCTTCCGCACACCCGTTCCGGCCCCGCGCACTGGCTCGCCACCGCCCTGCTGCTCGCCGCGGTGACCTGGGCGGCCTCCCTGACCGGACCGGCCGGCGCCGCGGCGGGCGGCGCGGCCGGCCCCGCGGACCGCCGGGACGACGGCGCCGGCACCGGGGAGGAACAGCCGGAGATCCCCGTCGCACCCCCCGACCCGGAGGCCGCCGAGTACCCGCTGGACTGCGGACCGTACGAGGTGGCGGTCACCGACCGGGCCGAGACCGATCTGGACCGCGACGGCCGGCCGGACACCGTGGCCGTGGTCCGCTGCGACGCGGGCGGCGGCACCCCGCCCAACGGCGTCTATCTGCTCACCCACCCCGCCGGGCCCGGGGGCCCGGAGGACGGCGCGGCGGCCGGCCCGGTGGTGGCGGCCACGCTGGTCGACCCGGCCGACGGCATGCTGGTGGACCGGCTGGAAACCGACGGTGCCACCGTGACCGTGGCCCTCTTCGGCTACTCCGGCCCGAACGTCCCGCGCGCCGCCCCCGACCTGCACGGCGAGGCCACCTGGGCCTGGCGGGACGGCGGGCTGGTCATCGAACAGGGCGCCCCGCCGGCCGCGCTGGGCGACCTGCGGAGCGCCTGATCCGGCCCCGTCTGCCGGGCGGTCACGGGGCGGTCACGGGGCCTTTGGGCCGTACACCTCGGCACCGTCGGCGACCCGGCGGACATGGATGCACTCGCCCGGGCAGTCCCGGGCCGAGGACACCACGTCGTCCAGCAGCGGCAGCGGCACCGGGGCCGCCGCCCCCGGCTCGGTGAGCAGCGGCGCCTCCTCGCCCGCCGCGGCCGGCGGCTTCACATAGGCCAGTCCGTCGATGTCCAGCTCGAACACCTCGGGTGCGTACTGGGCGCAGATCCCGTCGCCGGTACACAGGTCCTGGTCGATCCAGACCTCCAGGGCGTCGGTGCGCTCCCCGGCGGATCGCTGCTGCGAGGTCATCGTCCCTGCCCGTCCTTCGTCTGTGCGCGGCTGTGTCCTGGCCGGGCCCCGGCCGGGCCGCGGTCAAGCGGTGGTCCGGCCCTGGTCCGGTGCTGCTCCGGTGCTGGTCCGGTGCTGGTCAAGCGGTGGTCCGGCATGGGTCAAAGGACGCCGTTTCCGGCGCCGGTTGGCCGGCTACGACCATACATCTGTCCGCTTTGCGTTGCCCTTGGGGATGCTGTGGGATGGGGGGCGGCGCCCGCTGGGTATTCCCCTTGAGTGAGGGAGTGCGCAAGGGTGAAGATCGGACACACCTTGGCCCGGTTCGTGATCTAGGGGTTTCGAACGACACCCGGCCAGGTAGGGTCAGAAAGCGTCCAGCTCCCCCTGGAGGAGGTGAGGACCGTGGCATCCCACGATGACGACATCAACCGCGGTATCCGGTCCGGTCGGGGGTCCGATGATCCCTCCCGGCAGGTTGCCGACCTGGAGCAGGAGATCACCGTCCTGCGCCGCAAGCTGGCCGACTCTCCGCGCCACACCCGTATTCTCGAGGAACGGATTGTCGAGCTGCAGACCAATCTGGCCGGAGTGACCGCGCAGAACGAGCGGCTCGCCAGTACCCTGCGCGAGGCGCGCGACCAGATCGTGGCCCTGAAGGAGGAGGTCGACCGGCTGGCACAGCCGCCGTCCGGCTTCGGTGTCTTCCTCGGCGCCAATGAGGACGGCACGGCCGACATCTTCACCGGCGGGCGCAAGCTGCGGGTGAACGTCAGCCCGTCCATCGACCTGGCGGAGCTGCGGCGGGGCCAGGAGGTCATGCTCAACGAGGCGCTCAACGTCGTTGAGGCCATGCTGTTCGAGCGCGCCGGGGAGATCGTCACCCTCAAGGAGATCCTGGAGGACGGCGAGCGCGCCCTGGTCGTCGGGCACACCGACGAGGAGCGGGTGGTCCGGCTCGCCGAGCCGCTGATGGACGTCACCCTGCGGGCCGGCGACGCCCTGCTGCTGGACACCCGCTCGGGCTTCGCCTACGAGGTGGTGCCCAAGAGCGAGGTCGAGGAGCTGGTGCTCGAAGAGGTGCCGGACATCGACTACGGCAAGATCGGCGGCCTCGGCGGCCAGATCGAGCTGATCCGGGACGCGGTGGAGCTGCCCTATCTCTACCCCGATCTGTTCCGGGAGCACGAGCTGCGTCCGCCCAAGGGCGTGCTGCTCTACGGGCCGCCCGGCTGCGGCAAGACGCTGATCGCCAAGGCGGTCGCCAATTCCCTGGCCAAGAAGGTCGCCGAGGTCACCGGAAAGCCGGCGGGCAAGAGCTTCTTCCTCAATATCAAGGGTCCCGAGCTGCTCAACAAGTACGTCGGCGAGACCGAGCGGCACATCCGGCTGGTCTTCCAGCGGGCCCGGGAAAAGGCCAGTGAGGGCACACCGGTCATCGTCTTCTTCGACGAGATGGATTCCCTCTTCCGCACCCGCGGCTCCGGGGTCAGCTCGGATGTGGAGAACACCATCGTCCCGCAGCTCCTCTCCGAGATCGACGGTGTGGAGGGCCTGGAGAACGTCATCGTGATCGGCGCCTCCAACCGGGAGGACATGATCGATCCGGCGATCCTGCGGCCCGGACGTCTCGATGTGAAGATCAAGATCGAGCGGCCGGACGCCGAGGCGGCCAAGGACATCTTCTCCAAGTACCTCACCCCCACCCTGCCGATCCACGAGGACGACCTGCGCGAGCACCAGGGCAGCGCCGACGCCGCGGTGGACGCCATGATCCAGACGGTGGTCGAGCAGATGTACTCCGAGACCGAGGAGAACCGCTTCCTGGAGGTCACCTACGCCAACGGTGACAAGGAGGTCCTGTACTTCAAGGACTTCAACTCCGGCGCCATGATCCAGAACATCGTGGACCGGGCCAAGAAGATGGCGATCAAGGACTTCCTGGACAAGGACCAGAAGGGTCTGCGGGTGTCCCACCTGCTCGCCGCCTGCGTGGACGAGTTCAAGGAGAACGAGGACCTGCCCAACACCACCAACCCGGACGACTGGGCCCGGATCTCCGGCAAGAAGGGCGAGCGGATCGTGTTCATCCGCACCCTGGTCACCGGGAAGCAGGGGGCCGACACCGGCCGGTCCATCGACACCGTGTCCACCGGCCAGTACCTGTAGCCGGCCGGACCGCGGCAGGGCCACCGACGCAGCACCACGCAGCACCGACGCAGCGCAACCACGCCGGCTGCGGGGCGCGCCCTGGGCGGCGCCCCGCAGCCGCGTGGTTTCCCCGAACAGTCCACAGGAAACCCGCAGTGATCTCGTCACCGCGATCCGTGCCCCGTAGCCTCGAAGTAGCCTCGACTGCGAGGCACGGCGGTCGCGACGGCGATCGCCGTCGGGCAAGGAGGGCCGCATGACTGTACGGCGAGTGATGGGCATCGAGACCGAGTACGGCGTATCCGTCCCAGGGCACCCCAATGCCAACGCCATGCTCACCTCGTCCCAGGTAGTGAACGCCTACGCGGCAGCCATGCACCGGGCCCGGCGTGCCCGCTGGGACTTCGAGGAGGAGAACCCGCTGCGGGACGCCCGCGGCTTCGACCTGGCCCGGGAGAACGCCGACGCCAGCCAGCTCACCGACGAGGACATCGGGCTGGCGAACGTCATCCTCACCAATGGCGCCCGGCTGTATGTGGACCACGCCCATCCCGAGTACAGCGCCCCCGAGGTGACCAATCCGCTGGACGCGGTGCTCTGGGACAAGGCCGGCGAGCGGATCATGGCCGAGGCCGCCCGGCGAGCCGCCGAGGTGCCCGGCACCCAGCCGATCCAGCTCTACAAGAACAACACCGACAACAAGGGCGCGTCCTACGGCTGCCACGAGAACTACCTGATGAAGCGGGAGACCCCGTTCTCGGACATCGTGCGCCATCTCACGCCCTTCTTCGTCAGCCGCCAGGTGGTGACCGGCGCCGGGCGGGTGGGCATCGGGCAGGACGGCGGCGAGCACGGCTTCCAGCTCAGCCAGCGCGCCGACTACTTCGAGGTCGAGGTGGGCCTGGAGACCACCCTGAAGCGTCCCATCATCAACACCCGGGACGAGCCGCACGCGGACGCCGAGAAGTACCGCCGGCTGCATGTGATCATCGGCGACGCCAACCTGGCGGAACTCTCCACCTACCTCAAGCTGGGCACCACCTCACTGGTGCTGTCCATGATCGAGGACGGCTTCATCGCGGTGGACCTGGCCGTGGACCAGCCGGTGCGCACCCTGCACCGGGTCAGTCACGATCCCGACCTGCGGGAGCTGGTCACGCTGCGCAGCGGCCGTACCCTGACCGCGGTACAGCTCCAGATGGAGTACTTCGAGCTGGCCCGCAAGTATGTCGAGGAGCGCTGGGGCGACGACGCGGACGCCCAGACCAAGGACGTGCTCACCCGCTGGGAGGACGTGCTCACCAGGCTGGAGACGGACCCGATGAGCCTGGCCGGCCGGCTGGACTGGGTGGCCAAGCGCGAGCTGCTGGAGGGCTACCGGCGCCGGGACAGCCTGGGCTGGGACGCCGCCCGGCTGCACCTGGTGGATCTCCAGTACGCCGACGTGCGGCCCGACAAGGGGCTGTACAACCGCCTGGCGGCCCGGGGGCGGATCGAGCGGCTGGTGGACGACCAGGACGTGCTGCGGGCCCAGCGGACCCCGCCGGAGGACACCCGCGCGTACTTCCGCGGCCGGTGCCTGGAGCAGTACGCCGGGGATGTGGCGGCGGCCTCCTGGGATTCGGTGATCTTCGATCTGCCGGGCCGGGACTCCCTGCAGCGAGTGCCCACCATGGACCCGCTGCGCGGCACGAAGGAGCACGTCAAGGGCCTGCTGGACCGGTGCCGGACGGCGGAGGATCTTGTCCGGGCGCTGTCCGGTGGCTGAGTTGCCCTCCGGAAGGGAATGATCGCAGTGGCCCATCCGGGCCGGAAGCGCCGGTCACGGCGGTGGGCCGGAAACCGGGGGGCCGATGTCAGCCCCTGCTTGTAGGGTCTGATCTTGAAGCTTCGAACCGAGCGGGGTGAGGCAGATGGCAAAGGACAACGGCGGCCAGCAGCGGGCGTCGCGCACCACCGAGGAAACCGAGGAACAGACCCAGGACGTCGAGGTCTCCGAGGAGCTCAAGGAGCGCCAGGAGGCCCTGAGCGACGACGTCGACTCAGTGCTGGACGAGATCGACGAGGTCCTCGAGTCCAATGCCGAGGACTTCGTGCGCGGCTTCGTGCAGAAGGGCGGGGAGTAGCCGGCCGGGCGGGCCGGGCCTCCGGCCCGGTCCGCCCGTGGACCGGCACCGCCGGCACCGCCCCCCGGGGCATACGCGGGCGCGGCTACCGGCCGCGCCCGTTCCGGCACGGGCTGCCACGGAGGCGAGCCGCCCGGCCCGGCCCGGCGGATCCATGTGGATCATGGCAGTCCGACGGGTAGGGTCCGTGTCGTACTCCGCTTCGCCTGCGTCCAGCAGTACGTCAACTCTCCGGAAGGAAACCTGTGGCAGCCAACTCGCACGACCAGGGCCGTCTCCCGGCAGCCTTCCTGACGCCGGGTTCCTCCTCGTTTCTCGATTTCCTCTCCGACCATGCCCCGGAGCGGCTGCCGAGCGGACGCGGGCTGCCGCCGGTGAAGGGGCCGGTGGAGGCGCCGCACGGCACCACCATCGTGGCGGCCACGTACTCCGGCGGCCCGGACGGCTCCGGCGGTGTGGTGGTCGCCGGTGACCGCAGGGCCACCATGGGCAATCTGATCGCCCAGCGGGACATCGAGAAGGTCTTCCCCGCCGACGACTACTCCGCGGTCGGCATCGCCGGCACCGCCGGCCTGGCCGTGGAACTGGTCAAGCTGTTCCAGCTCGAACTGGAGCACTTCGAGAAGGTCGAGGGCGCGGTGCTGTCGCTGGAGGGCAAGGCCAACCGGCTGTCCGCCATGATCCGCGGCAACCTGGGCATGGCCATGCAGGGCCTGGCCGTGATCCCGCTGCTCGCCGGCTGGGACACCGACCAGGAGAAGGGCCGCATCTTCTCCTACGACGTCACCGGCGGCCGTTCCGAGGAGTACGGTTTCGCGGCCGTGGGCTCCGGCTCGCTGTTCGCCCGGGGCGCCCTGAAGAAACTGCACCGGGAGGATCTCACCGGCCAGCAGGCCGTCACCGCGGTGATCCAGGCGCTGTACGACGCGGCCGACGAGGACTCGGCGACCGGCGGTCCGGACGTGTCCCGCCGGATTTACCCCATCGTGACGGTGATCACCGAGGACGGATTCCGTAAGCTCAGCGAGGCGGAGGTCGCGCAGAGCGCCCGCGCGGTGCTCGACGGCCGGCTGGAACTGCCCAACGGGCCGCAGGCGCCGGTCCTCTGACTCAAGGTCCGATACAGGAAGGGACGCATCCGGTGACCACGCCGTTCTATGTCTCACCCCAGCAGGCCATGGCGGACCGCGCGGAGTATGCGCGCAAGGGCATCGCGCGCGGCCGGAGCGTGGTGGTGCTCCAGTACGCCGACGGCGTCCTGTTCGTGGCCGAGAACCCTTCCCGGGCGCTGCACAAGGTGAGTGAGATCTATGACCGCATCGCCTTTGCCGCGGTCGGCAAGTACAACGAGTTCGAGAATCTGCGCATCGGCGGTGTCCGCTATGCCGATCTGCGCGGATACACCTACGACCGCACCGATGTGACCGCCCGCGGCCTGGCCAATGTCTACGCCCAGACACTGGGCACGATCTTCTCCAGCGCGGGGGAGAAGCCCTACGAGGTGGAGCTGATCGTGGCAGAGGTCGGCGAGACCCCGGAGGACGACCAGATCTACCGGCTGCCGCACGACGGCTCGATCGTCCATGAGCACGGTTCGGTGGCGATCGGCGGGAACGCCGACCAGATCGGCAGCCACATGAGCCGGCGGCACGAGGACGCCATGACCCTGGGCGCCGCCCTGCGGCTGGCCGTGGAGTCGCTCACCCGGGACGGCAACGGCGGGGAGCGTCAGCTGACCGCGGATCAGCTGGAGGTGGCGGTGCTGGACCGCACCCGCCCGCAGCGCCGCAAGTTCCAGCGCATCGTGGGCCGCCCGCTGGCCCGGCTCCTGGAGGGCGGCACCACGGCCGCCGCCGAGGAGGAGGACGAGGCCGCAGACGCCGCCGGAGCGGGCGGGCCCGGCGACACCGGCTCCGGCACCGGTGAGGCGCCGGGAACCTCCGGCGAGGACTGACCGGCCGCGGCCGGGCCCCCGGTACGGCAGCGCCCCGCCCCGGCGGCGGGCCGCGCCGGGGGCCCGGCCGTGCACCGGCCGTGCACCGGCTCAGTCCGGCGGCGGGGCGGTGGAGCCGCGGGGGACCAGCGCCACCGGCAGGGTGACGGTGCCGGCCGGGCCGCCGTGCACCGCGGCCAGCAGGGCCCGCAGGCCGTGCGCGCCCACCTCCTCCGCGGGCAGCCGCACGGTGGTCAGCTCCGGCTCGATCGCCGTGGCCAGCGCCAGATCGGTGAAGCCGGTGACCGAGATCTCCTCCGGAATCCGCAGGCCCGCCCGCCGCGCGGCCTTGCACACCCCCGCGGCCAGCACATCGTCGTCACAGACCACCGCGGTGGGCCGGTCCGGCCCCGCCAGCAGCCGCTCGGCCGCGCGGGTCGCCTCCGTCACGCCGAGCGCCGCCCGCCCGGCTGCCAGCAGCGCGGCCCCGTCCGCCGCGGCCAGCGCCTCCGCCAGCACCCGCGCCCGGACCGCGAAGGTCCAGGACGGCACGGCCGCGCCGAGATGGGCGAACCGGCGGTGGCCCAGCCCGAGCAGATGGCGGGCCACCTGCCGCATGCCGTCCGCGATGTCGGGATTGACGGTGGCGGCGGCCCGTGCGTCCCCCGGCTCGCTGTCCAGCATCACCAGCGGCAGCCCGCCGGCCCGCAGCCCGCCGGCCCGCAGCCCGGCCAGGGCACCGGCGGCCATCGAGGAGGCGATCACCCCGTCCAGCGTGGCGCTCGCCGACTCGAACGGATCCGGTGCCGGGCCGATTCCCTCCGGGGAGGGATAGAGCACCACCCCGGTGCCGTGCTGCGCCGCGACCCGCGCCGCGCCGGTGTACACCCGGGCGAAGAACTCGTTGGTCAGCGCCGGGACGACCAGCAGCGCCGTCCCCTTCCGGCCCAGCCGCAGGCTGCGCGCGGCGAGATTGGGCCGGTAGCCCAGCTCCCGTGCGGCGTCCCGCACGGCCTCGGCCCGCGCGGGGGAGACCCGCCCGTGCCAGCGGTCGCGCAGCACCAGCGACACCGTCGCCTGCGACACCCCGGCCCGCCGCGCCACGTCCTTGCTCGTCGGCCGCACCGTCCCGTCCGCCACGCCACCTCCCGAACTCCGGTCACCCCATCCTCCCCCGTCCCCGCCCGGCCGGTGCACGCCCCTCGCCCCGCCCGGTTGCACCGCGCAGGGGGAATTGCGGGTCCGGCCGCCCGGCGGAAGACTTGCGGCGCCGGCGGCGGGGGAGGCCCCGGCGTCCCACGGCGAAGGGAGGGCCATGGCCAACGACCACCGCAAGCGGCCGGACGGGCCGGACGGGCGTGCCGCACCGGTCCGGGACGGGTCAGCAGCGGGACCGGCGATCAGCCTGGAGAAGGTGCGGTCCACGGCCGCCGGGCTGGTGCCGCACTACACCGCGGCGCGGGTGACCCTGGAGAAGACCGGTCTGGCCGGCCGGCGGGCCGCCGTCTATCTGGTGCTGGACCGCTCCGGCTCGATGCGCCCGTACTACCGGGACGGCACCGTGCAGCGCCTCGCCGAGCAGGTGCTGGCCCTGGCGGCCCATCTGGACGACGACGGCGTGGTGCCGCTGGTGTTCTTCTCCACCGGCGTGGACGGCATCGCCGGTCTGCCGCTGGACGGCTACGCCGGCCGGATCGCCGCCCTGCACGCGTCCTACGGCCACATGGGCCGGACCAACTACCACCTGGCCATGCGGGCGGTCATCGAGCACCACCGGGCCTCCGGCACCCCGGCGCCCGCCTTCGTGGTCTTCCAGACCGACGGCGGACCGACCTCCCGCCGGGCCGCCGAGGAGCTGCTGTGCGAGGCGGCCGGGCTGCCGCTGTTCTGGCAGTTCATCGGCTTCGGCGACCCGGACGACAAGCAGTTCGATTTTCTGCGCAGGCTCGACGAGCTGCCGGTGCCCGGGCGGCGGGCGGTGGACAACGCCGGGTTCTTCCCGGCCGGCACCGATCCGTCGGCGCTCACCGACGAGGAGCTGTACAAGCGCCTGATGCTGGAGTTCCCCGACTGGCTCGCCGAGGCCCGCCGGGCGGGCGTGCTGCGCTGATCCCGCATCCGTCGCCCGCGGGACGTTCCGGCCCGTCCCGCGGGCGGGTAGAGTCGTGACGTCCTTCGACGTTATACGTAACACTCACCGGGGCGGGAGGCGTGGCCGTGGGGTATCTGGAGCTGCTGCGGGTGCGGTACGCGGCGCGGCTGCTGGCCGGCACGCTGCTCGGCCGGCTGCCCTACGCCACGGCCCCGCTGGCCATCGTGCTGTTCACCCGTGCCGAGGGCGGCTCCTACGCCCTCGCCGGTGCGCTGGCCGCGGCCTACGGTCTGGCCACCGCCGTCGGCCAGCCGCTGCTCGGCCGGCTGGCCGACCTCCACGGCCAGCCCCGGGTGATGCTGCCCGCCGCGCTGGCCTCCGCCGGCTGCATGGCCCTGCTGGCCCTGTGCGGCACCGAACCGGCCGCCCCGGCCGCCGCCGCGATCCTGCTCGGCGGGCTCACCACCCCGCCGCTGGAGGGCGGGCTGCGGGCGCTGTGGCCGGGCGTGCTCGGCCGCGAGGAGCGGGTGCAGCGCGCCTACGCCCTGGACGCGGTCGCCCAGGAGGTGATGTTCGCGGCCGGCCCGCTGCTGCTGATGCTGCTGGTCTCCCGGTGGTCCGAGGCGGCGGCGCTGCTGGTGGTGAACGCGGTCGGGGTGGCCGGGGCGCTGTGGGTGGTGGCCTCCCCGCCGTCCCGCCGCTGGCGCAGCGCCCCGCGCGCCGCGCACTGGCTGGGCGCCCTGCGTTCGTCCGTTCTGCGGACCCTGCTGGCCTGCTTCTTCTTCGTCGGCCTGGCACTGGGTGCCATCTCGGTGGCCGCGGTGGCCTACGCCGACGACCGGGGCGAGCCGCTGATATCGAGCTGGCTGCTCTCCGCCCTGGCGGCCGGAGCGCTGGCCGGCGGCCTCGGCTACGGCGCCCGGCAGTGGCCCGGCGCCCCGGAGGGGCGGCTGCGGCTGCTGGTCGCCGCGCTGGCGGCCGGCTATCTGCCGCTGGCGCTGGCCCCGGGGCCGGTGGTGCTGATGACCCTGCTGGCCGGGCTCTCGGGGGTGTTTCTCGCCCCGGCCCTGGCCTGTGCCTTCGTGGTGATCGACCGGCACGCGCCGCGCGGCACCGTCACCGAGGCGTTCTCCTGGCTGGTCACCACCTTCGGGGTGGGCTCGGCGGCCGGTACCGCGGTGGTCGGCCCGGTGCTGGAGGCGGCCGGCCCGGCCGGCGGCTTCGCGGTGGCCGGGGCCGCCGGTCTGGTGGCCGCCGCGGTGCTCGCGGCGGCCCGCCGCCCGCCGGCCGCGCCCGGCGGCGGGTCCCGTCCGGTGGCCGCGGGCCGGCCGGGACATCCGGCATCGCTGCCGGTCGCGGGCGTGCCGGACCCTCCGCCGCCCGGAAAATGATCGCAACGCCGGGCGAAAGCCGGTTTCAGAAGAGACCGTCGGGCGTAATGTTCACTGCATGGACCGCCGAATCTTCGGGCTGGAAAACGAGTACGGCGTCACCTGCACCTTCCGGGGACAGCGTCGGCTGTCACCGGACGAGGTCGCGCGGTACCTCTTCCGCCGAGTCGTGTCATGGGGCCGCAGCAGCAATGTCTTCCTGCGGAACGGGGCCCGGCTGTACCTGGATGTCGGTTCGCATCCGGAGTACGCCACGCCCGAGTGCGACAACGTCACCGAGCTGATCACCCACGACAAGGCCGGCGAGCGCATCCTGGAGGGCCTGCTGGTCGACGCCGAGCGCCGCCTCCACGAGGAGGGCATCGCCGGCGACGTCTACCTGTTCAAGAACAACACCGACTCGGCCGGGAACTCCTACGGCTGCCACGAGAACTACCTGGTGGCCCGGCACGGCGAGTTCTCCCGGCTGGCCGATGTGCTGATTCCCTTCCTGGTCACCCGGCAGCTGGTCTGCGGCGCGGGCAAGGTGCTGCAGACCCCGCGCGGCGCCGTCTTCTGCGTCAGCCAGCGCGCCGAGCACATCTGGGAGGGCGTCTCCTCGGCGACCACCCGCTCCCGGCCGATCATCAACACCCGGGACGAGCCGCACGCCGACGCCGAGCGCTACCGCCGGCTGCATGTGATCGTCGGCGACTCCAACATGTCCGAGACCACCATGCTGCTCAAGGTCGGCGCCACCGATCTGGTGCTGCGGATGATCGAGGCGGGCACGGTGATGCGGGACCTCACCCTGGAGAACCCCATCCGGGCCATCCGCGAGGTCAGCCACGACATAACGGGCCAGCGCCAGGTGCGGCTGGCCACCGGCCGCGAGGCGTCCGCCCTGGAGCTCCAGCAGGAGTACTACGAGAAGGCGCTCGACTTCTGCGAGCGCCGGGGCATCAACAGCGGCACGGTGGCCCAGGTCCTGGAGCTGTGGGGCCGCACCCTGGACGCCGTCCGCAACCAGGAGCTGGACAAGATCAACACCGAGATCGACTGGGTGATGAAGTACCAGCTCATCGAGCGTTACCGGGCCAGGAACAACCTCACCATGTCCCACCCGCGGGTGGCCCAGATAGACCTCGCCTACCACGACATCCACCGCCGCCGCGGCCTGTACTACCTGCTGGAGCGGCGCGGCCAGGCGCAGCGGGTCTGCAACGACCTGCGGATCTTCGAGGCCAAGTCGGTGCCCCCGCAGACCACCCGGGCCCGGCTGCGCGGCGACTTCATCCGCCGTGCCCAGGAGCAGCGGCGGGACTTCACCGTCGACTGGGTGCATCTGAAGCTCAATGACCAGGCGCAGCGCACGGTGCTGTGCAAGGACCCGTTCCGCTCGGTGGACGAGCGGGTGGAGAAGCTGATCGCCGGCATGTGAGCCGGGCCCCGGACGGCCGGCCGTCCCGGTCCGCGCGGCGAGGCCGTAGGGTTGGGCGGGACCAGCGGGAGTCCCGCCCCGACCCTCCCTACCGCGAAACTGGACCGATGATTTCCATCAAGCGCCCGACCCGTCCGACGAGGACGGCCCGCCGCCTGGCCGCGGCGCTCGCCGTTCCGGTACTGCTCCTCACCGCCGCCTGCGGCTCGGATTCCGGGAACTCCGGGAACTCCGCGGACGCCGAGGAGACCCAGGAGAGCGAGAGCAACGCGCCATGGCCGCTGGCCACCGTCACCGGCGCGGTGGGCGAGGAGCCCGCCATCGAGGTCCCGGACGGCGCCGAGACCAGCAGTGAGACCGTGGTCACGGTGCTGGAGGAGGGTGACGGCCCGACCGTGGCGGAGAACGACTACCTGCGGGTCAGCCTGCTCGCCCGGGGGCTGAAGGAGGACGAGGAGGACCTCGTCAACACCTGGAGCCCGCGCACCGCCGAGGACCAGCAGACCGAGGGCTCCGAAGGGTCCGAGGGCTCCGGGGAGACGGCGGGCCAGGAGGATGCCGAGCCGGTCTACGCCGCCCTCCAGATGGGCAAGGAGGATCTGCTGCCGCTGGCCGTGACCGATCCGCTGGTCGGCAAGCCCGAGGGCAGCCGGGTGGTCATCCAGGGCGCGGCCTCCGAGCTGATCGGGGCGGTGGCCGAGAACGTCGGCTTCCAGCCGGGTGACAGCGTGGTCTTCGTCTACGACATCGTCACCGTGATCGACCCGCTGTCCATGGCCGAGGGCGAGCAGGCGGCTGCCGGGCCGGGCATGCCCGAGGTGCAGGCCGGTGAGCCGGAGGCCGCCTCCATCACCGTCCCGGAGGGCGAGGAGCCGCCGGCCGAGATCCAGCAGCAGGTGCTGATCGAGGGCGACGGCGCCGAGGTGAAGGCGAACCAGCAGCTCATCGTCCAGTACACCGGCGTCAAGTGGAGCGACGGCGAGAAGTTCGACTCCTCCTGGGACCACGGCGGGGCCAGCAAGTTCCCGATCGGCGCCGGAGGAGTGATCGCGGGCTGGGACGAGACCCTGGTCGGCAAGCACGTCGGCGACCGGGTGCTGCTGGTGATCCCGCCGGAGAAGGCATACGGCGTCACCGAGGAGGGCGCCGAGCCGGCGCACGAGCTGGCCGACCAGACCCTGGTCTTCGTGGTCGACATCCTCGACGCCATCTGAGACGCCGACCGACCGATACAACCGCGGGGACCCGGTCCGGTCCCCCTGACGCCCACGCGAGGAGAGAATCCGTGCGGAACAGCAAGCCCGAGGTCGACTTCCCCGGCGGAGAGCCGCCGGCCGAGCTGGAGATCAAGGACATCTGGGAAGGTGACGGCCCGGTCGCCCAGGCGGGCGCCAATGTGGCGGTGCACTACGTGGGCGTGGCCTTCAGCACCGGCGAGGAGTTCGACGCGAGCTGGAACCGGGGCGCTCCGCTGCGCTTCGAGCTCGGCGCCGGGAAGGTCATTCCCGGCTGGGACCGGGGCATCCAGGGCATGAAGGTCGGCGGGCGCCGGCAGCTGACCATCCCGCCGCACCTGGCCTACGGCAGCCGTGGCGCGGGCAATGTGATCGGGCCGGACGAGACGCTGATCTTCGTCTGCGACCTGGTCGCGGTCTGACCCGGCGCAGCACCGGCCGGCAACGGGGCGCGGGCCCGTCCACAGGGACGGGCCCGCGCTTTCGCCCGTCGTCCCGATGACGGTACGGTCGGTGTCGGAGATCGGCAGGAGAGGGGCGGCGGGTCGATGGCCATTGCCAAGGCCGAGCGGCTGATGAATCTGGCGCTGTGCCTGCGCGGCACGGCACGCCCGCTGACCAAGCGGGAGCTGCGGACGTCCATCGAGGCATATATCGAGGCCGGCAGCGAGGACGCGTTCAACCGCATGTTCGAGCGCGACAAGGACGACCTGCGCGAACTGGGCATGGTGATCGACACCGTCGAGTCGCTGGACGGCGAGGTGGGCTACATGGCCCGCCGGGACTCCAACCGGCTCCCGCCCATCACCCTGGACGTGGCCGAGTCCGCCGCGCTCAGCCTGGCCGCCAGGGTGTGGCAGCAGGCCCGGCTCGCCGGGGCGGCCAGCGGCGCCCTGCAGAAGCTGCGCGCGGCCGGCATGCCGCTGGCCGACGACGGCCAGGAGCGCACCCATGCCCTGGAGCCCCGGGTCCCGGCCGGCGAGGCGGCCTTCGAGCCGCTGATGCTGGCCTGCCGGGACCGCCGGCCGGTCACCTTCGGCTACCGCAAGTCCAACGCCGTCCGCGCCGAGACGCGGCAGGTGGAGCCCTGGGCACTGGAATGCTGGCGCGGCCACTGGTATCTGGCCGGCTGGGACCGGGACCGCGGCGACAAGCGGGTCTTCCGGCTCTCCCGGATCGACGGCAAGGTCCGCTCCCGCTCCGGTTCCTTCACCGTGCCGGTGCCCGGCCAGGTGGCGGTGCGCGAGGCGGTGGCCGCCTGGGCCGGGGAGAACGCCACCGACCGGGCCCGGATCCGGCTGCGGTCCGGCTCCGGCTACCCGCTGCGCGCCCGGGCGCTGTCCTGCCGCGCACTGGACGCGGAATGGGACGAGCTGGAGATTCCCTACGGGCACGGGCTGGGCTCCTGGCTGGCCGAGTTCGGGCCCGATGTGCTGGTACTGGACCCCGCCGAGCTGCGGGCGGACGTGGTGGAGCGGCTGCGCGCCGTGGCCAAGGGCTGAGGGGGAGCGACACCGCTATGGCGACCAACGCCATCGACCGGACCAGGCGGCTGCTGTCCCTGGTCACCTATCTGCGGGACCGGCCCGGCGCCCGGGTCGACGAGGTGGCCCGCGCCTTCGGGGTGACCGAGGAGGAGCTGATCTCCGACCTCCAGGTGCTGCCCCTGTGCGGGACCAGCTTCCGCGGCGGCGATCTGCTGGACATCGACACCGACGGCGAGCACATCTGGTGGTACAACGCCGCCGCGGTCAACTCCTCGGCCGGCGAGCCGCTGCGGCTGGCCGCGGACGAGGCCACCGCGCTGCTGGTGGCGGCCCGCGCCGTGGCCACCCTGCCGGGGCTGCGGGAGAGCGACCGGGAGGCGCTGCTGCGGGCCACCGCCAAGCTGGAGGCGGCGGCCGGGGAGAGCGCGGTCGCGGGAGCCCGGATGTCGGTCACCTTCGAGTCCGAGGGCAGCGTGTTCGCCGATGTGGACCGGGCCATCGCCGAGCGGCGCCGGCTGCGCATCCGCTACTACTCCCCGGGCCGGGACAAGCTCTCGGAGCGCGAGATCGATCCGATCCGGCTGTTCGCCGTGGGCCACACCTATGTGGAGGCCTGGTGCCGCCGCTCCGAGGGACGGCGGACATTCCGGCTGGACCGGGTGGCGCACATCGAACTGCTGGACACCCCGGCCGATCCGCCGCCGCTGCAGCCGCGGGATCTCAGCGCCGGTCTGGTGCAGCCCTCGCCGGACGACCCGGAGGTGGTGTTCGAGGTCGGCCTGGGCGGGCGCTGGATCACCGAGTACTACCCCTACGACGCGGCCGAGGAGCTGCCGGACGGCGGCCTGCGGGTGACGCTGCGCACCCCCGATCCGCACACCCTGCGCCGGCTGGTGCTGCGGCTGGGCCCGGACGGCCGGGTGGTGGAACCGGCCGAGCTGGCCGTCTCCGCCCGGGACGCGGCGCGCGCCGCGCTGAGCGCCTACGAGGAGCTCGGGCTGGCCTGACCGGCGGCCCCGCCGCGCTGGGCTAGGCTGCGCACCATGTTCTGGCCGATGCTGCACCTGTTCCTCGCCTTCGCCGGAGTCGCCGTGCTGGGGGTGCTGGCGGTACGGGTGGCGCTGGAAGTGCGCAGGCTGGCGCGGGCGGTGGGGGACAGCGCCGAGCGGATCGCGCTGGCCGCCGAGGATCTGGAGGCCGCCGCCCTGCCGCTGGCGGAGCGCGGCGGGCGCCTCGCCGGCCGGCGGCGCGGTGGCCGGAACTGAGGCGCCACGGGGTGTGCACGGTACGCCTGGGCATTGCTTTGTGTTCACCCTTCGGCGTTAAGATTGCAGCGCATGCGAACCGGCGGGAGTGACTCGGCCCGGCGGCACGAAAAGCGACACCGTCCCGGACCAGTCCCGGAGTGAGAAGGTAGACGGAATTATGGGCCAGATCGGACCGTGGCAGATTGTCATCATCCTTGCCGTCATCGTTCTCATTTTCGGTGCGAAGCGGCTTCCGGACACGGCGCGTGCGCTGGGCAAGTCCCTGCGCATTCTGAAGAGCGAGACCAGCGCCATGAAGAACGACGGCCAGGCCTCGGCCGCGGAGGCGGACGAGGACGACCGGCCGGCGCAGCGCACCATCAAGGCCGCCCCCGGCGACGTCTCCAGCGCCCGGCCGGTGGAGGAGCCCAGGAACACCGCCCAGGGCTGATCCCGGCGCACCACCGCAACCACCACCGCTGCCGTCAGGGGCCGGCCGGAAGAACGACCGGCCGGCGGAGGAGATAGGGACCAGGGGTGCTGAAGTCCGCCCGCAGGGTCGCACATGGCCGCAGGCCGAAGAGGGAGAGGGACCCCGAGGGGCGGATGCCCCTCGCGGAGCATCTGCGCGAGCTGCGCAACCGGCTCGCCGTCGCCGTGCTGGCGATCCTGGTGATCACCGCCATCGCCATGGTGTTCGCCAAGGACATCATGAACATCCTCACCTCCCCGCTGCCGCTGTGCACCGAGGAGGAGGCCGCGGCGGCCACCGGCGGCGGCTGCGCCACCGTGGTCCAGCAGGGCCTGACCTCGCCGTTCACCACCTATATCAAGGTGTCGATGCTGGCCGGCGTGGTGATCGCCTCACCGGTGTGGATCCACCAGCTCTGGGCCTTTGTGGCGCCGGGTCTGCATCAGCACGAGAAGAAGTACACCCGCGCCGTGGTCGGCGTCGGGGTGCCGCTTTTCCTCACCGGCGTGTATTTCGCCTACTGGCTGCTGCCCCGGGCCATCCCGGTGCTGCTGAGCTTCACCGCGGACGACGCCCAGAACCTGGTCGACGTCTCCAATGTGCTCGACCTCACCGTGCGGATGGCGATCGCCTTCGGCGTGGCCTTCGAGCTGCCGCTGATCCTGGTGATGCTCAACCTCGGCGGGGTGGTCACCGGCAAGCGGATGTTCGGCTGGTGGCGCGGCATGGTGCTGGGCATCTCGATCTTCGCCGCGGCGGTCACCCCCACCGATGTGATGTCCATGGTGGCGCTGGCCGTGCCGGTGACCGCGCTGTACTTCCTCGCCACCGGCATTTCGGTGATCAACGACTGGCGGCGCAGCCGGCGCGACCCGGACGCCGCGCTCAGCCCGGACGAGGCTTCCGACCTGGATCTCACCCCCTCCACCATCGGGGCGCCCGAGGAGGTCGGCCCGGACGGTGAGACGGGCGGGACCGGCCGGGACCGGCGGCCCGGCGGCTTCGACGATGTGACCTGAGCCGGGAGGCGCCCGCCGGGCGGACGCCTCCCCGACGGCCGCCCGTCTGTCCGACTCGACCGGTAGGCTCGACAACACGATGACCGAGGAAATGTCCCCTGCCGAGCGCTACGCCAAGGCGCGCAGGCGAGCGGCGGACCAGGCCACCGAGCTGGCCGCCTTCCGCGAGCTCTACGACTTCCCGCTCGATCTCTTCCAGGTCGAGGCGTGCCAGGCGCTGGAGGCCGGAAAGGGTGTGCTGGTCGCCGCCCCCACCGGCTCGGGCAAGACCGTGGTCGGCGAGTTCGCCGTCCATCTGGCCCTGGCCCGGGGCCGCAAATGCTTCTACACCACGCCCATCAAGGCGCTGTCCAACCAGAAGTACGGCGACCTGGTCAAGCGGTACGGCCCGGCCAGGGTCGGCCTGCTGACCGGCGACAACAGCGTCAACCCCGACGCCCCGGTGGTGGTGATGACCACCGAGGTGCTGCGGAACATGCTCTACGCCGGCTCCGCCACCCTGGACGGCCTGGGCTATGTGGTGATGGACGAGGTGCACTACCTCTCCGACCGGTTCCGCGGCGCGGTCTGGGAGGAAGTGATCATCCACCTGCCGCAGTCGGTCACCCTGGTGTCACTCTCCGCCACTGTGTCCAATGCCGAGGAATTCGGCGACTGGCTGGACACCGTGCGCGGCGACACCGATGTGATCGTCTCCGAGCACCGGCCGGTGCCGCTGTGGCAGCACGTGCTGGCCGGCCGCCGGATGTACGACCTGTTCGAGGAGCGGAACGGCCGCCGCCAGGTCAACCCCGATCTGGAGAAGCTGGCCCGCACCGACTGGGCCCGCCCGGTGTACCGCGGCGGCCGGGGCGGCCCGCGCCGGGAGGCCGACCGGGAACGCGAGCGGCGCCAGCGGGCCCGGATCTGGACACCCAGCCGGGTCGAGGTGATCGAGCGGCTGGACGCCGAGGGCCTGCTGCCCGCCATCACCTTCATCTTCAGCCGGGCCGGCTGCCAGGCCGCGGTCCAGCAGTGCCTGGTGGCCGGGCTGCGGCTGAACGACGCGGGCGAGCGGACCATGGTCCGGCAGATCGTGGAGGAGCGCACCGCCGTGCTCCCCGACGAGGACCTGCATGTGCTGGGCTACTTCGAGTGGCTGGAAGGGCTGGAGCGCGGGGTCGCCGCGCATCACGCCGGCATGCTGCCCACCTTCAAGGAGGTGGTGGAGGAGCTGTTCGCCAAGGGCCTGGTCAAGGCGGTCTTCGCCACCGAGACCCTGGCACTGGGGATCAACATGCCGGCCCGCTCCGTGGTGCTGGAGAAGCTGGTCAAGTGGAACGGCGAGACCCACGCCGACATCACCCCCGGGGAATACACCCAGCTCACCGGGCGGGCCGGGCGGCGCGGCATCGATGTCGAGGGGCATGCCGTGGTGCTCTGGCAGCGCGGCATGGACCCGGTGGCGCTGGCCGGACTGGCCGGCGCCCGGACGTACCCGCTGCGCTCCTCGTTCAAGCCCTCCTACAACATGGCCGTCAACCTGGTCTCGCAGTTCGGGCGGCACCGCTCCCGGGATCTGCTGGAGACCTCCTTCGCCCAGTTCCAGGCCGACCGCTCGGTGGTGGGCATCTCCCGTGACGTGCAGCGCAACGAGGAGGGCCTCAAGGGCTACCGCGAGGCCATGACCTGCCACCTGGGGGACTTCGAGGAGTACGCCCGGCTGCGCCGGGATCTGAAGGACCGGGAGGCCGAGCTGGCCCGGGAGGGCGTGGCACTGCGCCGGGCCGCCGCCGCGGACGCCCTGGAGCGGCTCCGGCCGGGGGACATCATCCATGTTCCCACCGGGAAGTTCGCCGGGCTGGCGCTGGTGCTGGACCCGGGCCTGCCGGACGGGCGCAGCCCCCGGCACCGGCACCGGGACGGCCGGGGGGCCGCCGCGGCCGAGCGCCTGGAGGGCCCGCGCCCGCTGGTGCTCACCGAACAGCGCCAGGTGAAGCGGCTGAACTCGGCCGATTTCCCGGTCCCGGTGGAGCCCATGGACCGGATGCGCATCCCCAAGTCGTTCAATCCGCGCTCCCCGCACTCCCGGCGGGATCTGGCCTCGGCACTGCGCACCAAGGCGGGGCACTACGAGCCGCGGCGCCACCGGCGCCAGCGCGCGGCGGCGGCCGACGACCGCCAGATCGCGCGGCTGCGCGAGGCGCTGCGGGCACACCCCTGCCACGGCTGCGCGGAGCGCGAGGACCATGCCCGCTGGGCCGAGCGCTACTACCGGCTGCAGCGGGACACCCAGCAGCTCCAGCGCCGGATCGCCGGCCGGACCAACACCATCGCCCGCACCTTCGACAAGGTCACCGGGGTGCTGACCGATCTGGACTATCTGCGCGGCGACCAGGTCACCCCGGAGGGGCGGAAGCTGGCCCGGATCTACTGCGAGCTGGATCTGCTGGCCAGCGAGTGCCTGCGGCACCGGGTGTGGGAGGGACTGGGCCCGGCCGAGCTGGCCGCCTGCGCCTCCGCCCTGGTCTACGAGGCCCGCTCGGACGATGTGATCGCGCCGGAGCTGCCGGAGGGGCGGGCCCGGCGGGCGCTGGGCGAGATGGTGCGGATATGGGGCCGGCTGGACGCGCTGGAGGAGCAGCACCGGATCAGCGCCTCCTCGGGCGTCGGCCAGCGGGAGCCGGATCTCGGCTTCGCCTGGCCGGTCTACCGCTGGGCCCAGGGCCATGGGCTGGACGCGGTGCTGCGCGACAGCGAGCTGCCCGCCGGTGACTTCGTGCGCTGGTGCAAGCAGGTCATCGATGTGCTGGGCCAGATCGCCGCCGCGGCGCCGGAGGAGCACAGCACCGTGCCCGCCACCGCCCGCAAGGCCGTCGACGCACTGCTCCGCGGCGTCGTCGCCTACTCCTCGGTCGGCTGACGCCGGCACGCGGCCGGGGCCGCCCGGCCCCGTGCCGGCGTCAGCCGGGGCGGCTCGGCGGGGGCGGCTCAGCCGGGGAGGGCCGCCAGCAGACGGGACAGGGAGCCGCCCAGGCCCCAGCGGCTGTCCAGCGCCCGCAGCGCTTCCGGGTCCCGCGGCGCGGCGGGCAGCGCCACCGCGGCCCTGGGCAGCGGCACATCACGGGCCACCCGGACCACCCGGGGGGCGACATCCAGATACGCGGCGGCGGCGGTCAGACTCCTGCGGCGGGCCGGGGTGATCCGGGACCCCGGATCGGCCGCGGCCCGGCGCACCCCGGCCAGATCACCGTGCTCGGCCAGCAGCTGGGCGGCGGACTTCTCGCCGATGCCCTTCACCCCCGGCAGGCCGTCGCTCGGGTCGCCGCGCAGCACGGCGAAGTCGGCGTACTGGGCGGCGGCGATGCCGTACCGCTCGCGGATCACCCGGTCGGTGACCAGATCGCAGTCCCCCACGCCCTTGCGGGGGAACAGCACCCGTACCCGGCCCTCGTCGTCCACCAGCTGGAAGAGATCCCGGTCGCCGGTGACGATGTCCACCGGGCCGCCGGCCCGGGCGGCCAGGGTGCCGATCACATCGTCGGCCTCGTAACCGGGGGCGCCCAGCCTGGCGATGCCGATGGCGTCCAGCACCTGCTCGATCACCGGCACCTGGGGGGTGAGGGTGTCCGGCACCTGCTCCACATCGGAGCCCGCGGGCACCTCCTCGGCCACCCGGTGCGCCTTGTACGAGGGGATCAGCTCGACCCGCCAGTGCGGGCGCCAGTCCTCGTCCATGCAGGCCACCAGGGCGTCCGGGCGGTGGTCCTGCACCAGGCGGGCGATGAAGTCCAGCAGGCCCCGGACGGCGTTGACCGGGGTGCCGTCCGGGGCGCGGACCGTCTCGGGCACACCGAAGTAGGCACGGAAGTAGAGCGACGCGGTGTCCAGCAGCATCAGTCGTCGGTTCACACCCCGGATGATGCCCTACCGCACCGACAGCGCCGGGCAACCGCCGTCCGGCATCGCATCCCGCACCCGGTCCGGGTGCGGGATCCGCCGGCCCGGCACCGGGCGCCCCTCCCCGCGGGCACCGCCCTGCTTCCGCCCGCCGCGCCCCCGCCGTCGCGCGGCCCGCGGCGCCGGCGGTCAGAGCAGCCCGCGGTCGCGGGCGTAGAGCGCGGCCTGGGTGCGGTCGCGCAGCCCCAGCCGGCCCAGAATCCGCGAGATGTGGTTCTTCACCGTGCCCTCGCTCAGATACAGCCGGGCGGCGATCTCTCGGTTGGTGGCGCCGGTGGCGATCAGCCGCAGCACCTCCACCTCCCGGCCGGTCAGCTCCCCGCCCGCCGGCCCGGGGGGCGGGGCGCCGACCGGGGGCGGCAGCAGGGTGGAGGCCATGCGGCGGGTGACCGAGGAGTCGAACTGCCCCACCCCGGCGTGCGCCAGCCGCACCGCGCCCGCCAGTTCGGCGGCGGGCAGGTTCTTCAGCAGATAGCCGCTCGCGCCGGCCCGCAGCGCGCGCACCACGTACTCGTCGTCGTCGAAGGTGGTGAGCATGACGACGGTGATGCGCGGGGCGCGGCGGCGCAGCGCCTCCACCGCCTCCACCCCCGTCATCCGGGGCATCCGGACGTCCATCAGCACCACGTCCGGCGCCAGTTCCAGGCTGCGCGCCAGGGCCTCCTCGCCGTCCGCGGCGCTGCCCACCACCTCGATGCCCGGCTGCAGGCCCAGCAGCGAGGCGATGCCCTCGCGCACCAGCTCCTGGTCGTCCACCACCAGCACCCGTACCGTCCCGTCGGTCATGGGCCCGCCGTCCGGGGCACGGTGACGGTCAGGGTGGTGCCGCCGCCGGGCGGGCCGGCCACCTCGACGCTGCCGCCCAGCAGCCCGACCCGCTCCCGCATGGCGCGCAGCCCGAAGCCCGCGCCGGGCTCCGGCGGCCGGCCGATGCCGCGCCCGTCGTCGCTGACCACCAGCCGGGCGGCGGACGGACCGAGGTCCAGGGAGACCGAGATCCGGGAGGCCGCGGCATGCCGGCAGGCATTGGTCAGGCCCTCCTGGGCGGCCCGGTAGAGCGCGGTGAGCGCGGGCGGACGATAGCCCTCGGTCCCCTCCCCGCTGATCTCCAGGTCGATTCTGGGCTCCTCCCGGCCGCCGGCGTGCCGGACCAGCTCGGCCAGCGCCTCCGGCAGGGAGAACGGCAGCGGTCCGTCCTCGCCCAGGGCGCGCACCGAGCGGCGCACCTCCGCCAGCGCCCGGTCGGCGGACCAGCGGGCGTCCGCCAGCGCCCGGGCGGCCACCGGCGGATCACGGTCGGTGAAGGCCGCCGCCTTCTCCAGCTGGATGGCCACCGCGGTGAGATGGTGGCCCAGACTGTCGTGGATCTCCCGGGCCAGCCGGTTGCGCTCGGCCGCGGTGGACAGCTCCGCCACCCGGTCGGCATAGGCCGCCAGCCGCCGGTGGGACTCCTCCAGCCGGAGCCGGCCGCCCTGCTCGCCCGCGGCCATCGCCGCCATGGAGACCGCCATGGCCAGGCCCAGGGTGAACATCACCAGATCGGAGACGTACTCGGGCTCGGTGTACCAGCCGGGGACGGTCAGGCTGTAGCCGGTGAGCAGCAGCGCGGTGCAGGCGCCGGCCAGGGCCAGGGCCACCGCCGCGCCGAAGGCGAAGTAGGCGGCGAACGGGATCAGCACATACAGCGCGCGGGCGACCCCGGACCCCTCCAGCGCGACCGCCAGCACGAACAGCGGCAGCCGCACCAGCAGCAGCCCGGCGGCGGCCCGGGCCGGCTGGCCGGACGGTCCGCGCCGGTGCACCGCGGCCTCCAGGGCGAACAGCGCGGCCAGCACCGCGGTGAAGCCGGCGAGCCGGCCGGCCGCCACCGGGCGCTCGATGACCAGGCCGTAATACAGGCCGCCCAGCAGCACGGCCGTGTACACCACCATGGCGACCCGGCGCGCGGAGGCGGGGAACGGGCCTTCGGTGTGGGACATCGCCGCCTCCCCCTGCCGCGCGCGGTGCGAGGTGCCCGCTGCCGTGCGGCCAGGCTAGACGGCGCGGATCCGGCCGTTCAATCGCCCGCCGCGGAGCTGGCCCGAGGTCATGTGCCGATCGGCACAACGGCCCGCGGCACGGCCGGGGTTCTGGCCGCCCGGCACTTATCCGGCGGTCCGCCGCCCGCCTACCTTCACGGCGTTCGGCTTCCCCCTGAGGAGCGGAGCGGAGAGAAGCCGGGACAAGCCGATAACAACCGAGAAAAAACGGAGAAAGGGGTCCGGTCGGATGCCGGAAATATGGCTGTCGCGCTTCGGCGCGGCCTGCGGTCTGGTGCTGGCGCTGTCCATCGGGGCGCCCGGCGTGGTGGAGGCGTTCACCGGGGAGACCACGGTGACCAGCTTTGTGGTCGGGCTGGGCACCGCCCTCGGCGCCCCGACGCTCACCGGTCTGTATCTGCATCAGCAGCGCCGGCGGAGCCGGGACGGCGGCCGGTTCGCCACCCTGGCCTACGCGGTCAACCTGCTGGGGCTGTGCCTGTTCGCGGGCGTGGCCTTCGCGCTGAACCTGGTGCTGTTCTTCGTGACCGAGGAGGTGGCGGAGGAGGTGATGTCCGGGCCGACGCTGGGGGCCGTGCTGGGCGCCATGGTGCTCTTCCTGACCGGCAGCGTGATGTTCGGCATCGACATGGTGCGGGCCGGGGTGTTCCCCCGGATCGCCGCGCTCGGTTACGCCGTGATGCTGCCGCTGCTGGCGCTGCTCGCCCCGGTGCCGGACTCGCCGGTGATCAGCGCGGTCCATGTGCTGGCCGGCGCCGTGCTGTTCGGGCTGTCGGCCACGGTGTGGCGGGACCCCCGGCAGCCGGTCCCGCACGACGGCGGCGCGGCGCGGTCAGCCGCGGGTGCCGCGCGCTGACGCGGACCGCACCAGCGCCTCGGCCAGCCTCGGGTCCTCGCCCGTCTCCGGATGCCACTGCACTCCCAGGACGAAGGCGCCGGAGCGGTGCGGCCCGTCCGGCGCCGGTTCCAGCGCCTCGGCGGTGCCGTCCTCGGCCCGTGCCGACACCGTCAGCCCCGCGCCGGGCCGGTCCACCGTCTGGTGGTGGCAGGCCGGCACGGCCAGGGGCGCGTCGCCCAGCACGGCGGCCAGCCGGGTGCCCGGCACCGGCCTGACCGGGTGGGTGACAAAGGTCCCGGCCGGGCCCCGGTGCCCGTCCAGATGCTGGACCAGCGTGCCGCCCAGCGACACGTTGAGCAACTGCATCCCCCGGCAGATGCCGAGCAGCGGCACCCCGCCCGCCAGCGCGGCCCGGATCAGCGCCAGTTCCCAGGCGTCCCGCTGCCGGGCCGGCGGGCCGGTGCGGGGATCGGGCCGGGCGCCGTACCGGGCCGGCTCCACATCGGGGCCGCCCGCGACGACCAGCCCGTCCAGATGGGCCACGGCCGCCGCGGCGGCCCCGGCCGCCGGGTCCGGCGGCAGCAGCACCGCCAGCCCGCCGGCCCGCTGCACCAGCCGGTGATAGCCGGCCGGCAGCAGTGCGGCCGGCAGCTCCCACACCCCCCAGCGGACCCGGTCCTCCAGATAGGTGCTGATCCCGATCAGCGGCCGGGCGCCCGGCACACCCGCCACCTCCGTCCCCGTCGTCCCCGCCGCCCCTGCCGTCCACGGCACGGGCGCCCGTTCACCGCGGGTCCGCTTTCCGGCCGGCGGCCCGCACGGTTACCTTATGACGCCCCGTCACCGCCGACAGGGAGGCAGCCGTGGCAGACCGCACGCCCCCGCTCACCGTCGAGGAACTGCGCGACCTCACCGGCACCGGCGAGATCGACACCGTGGTCCTGGCCTTCACCGATATGCAGGGCCGGCTCCAGGGCAAGCGCTTCGCCGCCCGGTTCTTCCTCGACGAGGTGCTGGAGAACGGCACCGAGGGCTGCAGCTATCTGCTCGCCGTGGACACCGACATGAACACCGTGGACGGCTACGCCATGTCCTCCTGGGAGCGCGGCTACGGCGACTTCGCCCTGCACGGCGACCCGGCCACCCTGCGCAGGATCCCCTGGCACCCGGGCACCGCCATGATCACCGCCGACCTGGCCTGGCACGACGGCTCGCCGGTGGCGGCCTCCCCGCGTCAGATGCTGCGCCGTCAGCTCGGCCGGCTGGCCGAGTACGGCTGGACCGCGCTGGTCGGCACCGAGCTGGAGTTCATCGTCTTCCGGGACAGCTACGAGAACGCCTGGCGCGCCGCCTACCGCGGCCTCACCCCGGCCAACCAGTACAACGTGGACTACTCGGTGCTGGGCACCGGCCGGGTCGAACCGCTGCTGCGCCGGCTGCGCAACGAGATGGCCGGCGCCGGCCTGACCGTGGAGTCGGCCAAGGGCGAGTGCAACCTGGGCCAGCACGAGATCGCCTTCCGCTACGCCGACGCGCTCACCACCTGCGACCAGCACTCCGTCTACAAGACCGGCGCCAAGGAGATCGCCGCCCAGGAGGGCATGGCGCTCACCTTCATGGCCAAGTTCGACGAGCGCGAGGGCAATTCCTGCCACATCCACTTCTCGCTGCGCGACCGGGGCGGCCGTCCGGTCTTCGCCGACGCGAGCGCCGCGGACGGCCGGTCGGCCGTGATGCGGCACTTTCTCGCCGGGCAGCTTGCCGCGCTGCGCGAGCTGAGCCTGCTGCACGCCCCCGGCATCAACTCCTACAAGCGGTTCCGGGCGGGCTCCTTCGCGCCCACCGCGGTCGCCTGGGGACCGGACAACCGCACCTGCGCCCTGCGGGTGGTCGGCCACGGCTCCTCGCTGCGCATGGAGAACCGGCTGCCGGGCGGCGATGTCAACCCCTACCTGGCGGTGGCCGGGATGATCGCCGCCGGGCTGCACGGCGTCCGGCAGCGCCTGGAACCGCCCGAGCCGTGCACCGGCAACGCCTACACCGCCGGCGCCGAGCGGGTGCCGGCCACCCTGCGGGAGGCCGCGGCGCTGTGGCGGGACAGCGCGCTGGCCCGGGACGCCTTCGGCGAGGAGGTGGTGGAGCACTACCACAACATGGCCCGGGTGGAGCAGGAGGCGTACGACACCGCGGTCACCGACTGGGAACGCTTCCGCTCCTTCGAACGCATGTGATCCGCCGCGCCCGCCCCCCCCGGCGGGCGGGAGAGCCCGAAAGGCAGTCCGCCGTGCCCCACCACCCCGCGGGTGAGCCCGCCCCCGATCCCGAGGCCGGCCACGAGCTGACCGTGACCAACCCGGCGACCGAGGAGCCGGTCGCCACCGTGCCCGGCACCACCCCCGGGCAGACCGGCGCCGCCGTCCGCCGGGCCGTCCGCGCCCAGCGGCGCTGGGCCGCGCTGCCGCCCGCCGACCGGGCCCGCCTGCTGCGCCGCTTCGCCGCCGAGGTGGACGCGCACACCGGGGAGCTCGCCCGGCTGGAGGTGACCGAGGCCGGCCACACCGCCGCGACCGCCCGCTGGGAGGCCGGCCAGGTACGGGATGTGCTGGAGTACGCGGCCGGGGGAGTGGAGCGGCTGACCGGACGCCAGATCCCGGTGCCCGGCGGCGTGGACCTGACCTTCGCCGAACCGCTCGGCGTGGTGGCGGTCATCGCGCCCTGGAACTTCCCCATGCCGATCGCCGCCTGGGGCGCCGCCCCGGCCCTGGCCGCCGGCAACGCCGTCCTGCTCAAGCCCGCCGAGGCCACCCCGCTCACCGCGCTGCGGCTGGCGGATCTCGCAACGGCCGCCGGGCTTCCCGAGGACCTGTTCCAGGTGCTGCCCGGCGCCGGAGGGGTCACCGGGGCCGCCCTGGTGGAGCACCCGGAGGTGGCCAAGGTGGTCTTCACCGGCTCCGCCGCCACCGGCCGGGCGGTGATGGCCGCCTGCGCCCGCCGGGTGAAGCGGCTCACCCTGGAACTGGGCGGCAAGAGCCCCAACATCGTCTTCGCGGACGCCGACATCGAGCGGGCCGCCGCCACCGCCCCCGGCTCCTTCCTGGACAACACCGGCCAGGACTGCTGTGCGCGCAGCCGCATCCTCGTCCAGCGCCCGGTCTACGAACGGTTCCTGGAACTGCTGGAACCCGCCGTGCTGGCGGTCCGGGCCGGCGATCCGGCCGACCCGGCCACCGGGATGGGCCCGCTGATCTCCGCGGCGCAGCGGGACCGGGTGCGCGGCTATGTTCCCGAGGACCATCCGGCGGCCATCCGCGGCACCGTGCCCCGGGGCCGGGGCTACTGGTATCCGGCCACCGTGCTGGAGGCCCACCGGGCGCCGCGGCGCGCCGCCGTGGAGGAGGTCTTCGGCCCGGTCGCCGTGGTCACCCCGTTCGAGGACGAGGACGAGGCGGTCCGGCTGGCCAACGCCACCGAGTACGGCCTGTCCGGCTCGGTCTGGACCCGCGACCTGGGCCGTGCGCTGCGCGTCTCGCGCGGTGTGCAGGCGGGCAACCTCTCCGTCAACTCGCACAGCAGCGTGCGCCACTGGACCCCGTTCGGCGGCTACAAGCAGTCCGGGCTCGGCCGTGAGCTGGGCCCCGAAGCGCTGGCCGCCTTCACCGAGACCAAGAACGTCTTCATCTCCACCGAGGAGGACTGAGTGAGCACCACCACCCCCGGCCCGGCCGCCGTCTGCCGCCGGCTGACCGGCCGCACCGCCGTGGTCACCGGCGCGGGCAGCGGCATCGGGCTGGCCACCGTCCGCCGGCTGGCCGCCGAGGGCGCCCGGGTGGTGTGCGCGGACATCGACGAGCGGACCGGGCGGGCCGCCGCCGAGGAGGCCGGCGGGCTGTTCGTGCGCACCGATGTCACCGAGGCCGGGCAGGTGGCCGACCTGTTCGCCGCGGCCCACGACACCTACGGCTCGCTCGACATCTCCTTCCACAACGCGGGCATCTCGCCGCCGGACGACGACTCGATCCTGACCACCGGCCAGGACGCCTGGCAGCGTGTGCAGTCGGTCAACCTCACCTCGGTCTACCTGTGCTGCCGGGAGGTGCTGCCGTACATGCGGCGCCAGGGCCGCGGTTCGATCATCAACACGGCCTCCTTCGTGGCGGTGCTGGGCGCGGCCACCTCGCAGATCGCCTACACCGCCTCCAAGGGCGGGGTGCTGGCCATGTCCCGGGAACTGGGTGTGCAGTTCGCCCGGGAGGGGATCCGGGTGAACGCGCTCTGCCCCGGGCCGGTCAACACCCCGCTGCTCACCGAGCTGTTCGCCGCGGACCCGGAACGGGCGGCCCGCCGGCTGGTGCACATCCCGATGGGGCGGTTCGCCGAGGCCGACGAGATCGCCGCCGCGGTCGCCTTTCTGGCCAGCGACGACGCCTCGTTCGTCAACGCCGCGGCCTTTATGGTGGACGGCGGCATCTCGGCCGCCTATGTGACCCCGGAGTGAGCCGCCGGCGGCGGGGCCACCGTGCCCGGTGTGAGCACCGACACGCATGTGACGGCCGGAAAGCGCGCTCCGCGGCGGTGGACCCGGTACCCGTGTTCCGGCCGTCGACCGTAAAGTGACCCCACCAGACGCACCAGGCGGTCAACCGGCTTCAGGGGGCTACCACATGAACACCGAGCAGGGGCGGCGGCCCGGCAGTACGCCGCCGCTGGCGCCGCGGCGTCCGGAGGGCCCGCCGCCCGCCGTGCCCCCTGCTCCGGCCGTGCCCCCGCCCCGCCCCCGGCCCGGTGCGGCCCCGGAGCGCTCCGCCGCCGCGCCGCGCCCGCCGATACCCCCGCCCCCGGCCACCGCACCGGCCACGGCAGCGGCCACCGCACCGGCCACCGCGCCGGCCGGTCCCGCCGCGACCGGTGCGTCCCGGCCCGCCGCGCCGGACGACCGCGGCTCCGTGCGCCCGGTGGAGCGCCCCACGGTGCCGCTCCGCCTGCCCGGCCCGGCCCCCGAGGGGCCACCGGCACCGGCGCGCCGTCCGGCGCCCCGCGCCGAGCCCGCCGGGACCACCCGCACCGGCACCGGCCGCCTCGATGCCGGCCGCACCGCCCGGGGGAATGCCGGGGGACCGGCCGCCACCGGCACCTTCCGGGTCCCGCCCCGGCCCGCCGGAGGACCGCCCGCCCGCCCCGCCGCGGACCGGGCCGGCGGTGCTCCGGGCCGCTCCGCCCCCGCCGTGCCCGCTGTCCCACCCGTCCCACCCGTGCCCTCCGTGCCCGTGCCGGGTCCGGCGCCCCGGCCGGTGCCGGCCGCCCCGCCCCGCAAGCGCCAGGGACTCCGGCTCGCCGCCGCCCTCACCTGCCTGGTCCTGGGCACCGGGCTGCTCGGCGGCGCGATCACCGGCGTGCTGCTGTCCGGCGGCTCCGGCGGCCCCACCGATGCCGGGCAGACTTACGAACACGTCCGCGGGCTCTGGCAGGAACTCCCCGTGGACACCCTCTTCCCGCCCGAGCTGACCGGCGAGGGGGCCGGCCCCGGCAGCGCCGACCGCCGCTGGATCCGGGCCGCCGTCGCCCCCGACGACGACTGCGCCGGCGCCTTCGACCCGCTGCTCGCCGAAGTCCTCGACCCGCTCGGCTGCCACCGTCTGCTCCGCGCCACCTATCTGGACGACACCCGGACCACCGTCACCACCGTCGGCATGCTGTTCACCGAGGCCGACGCCGCCGACATGGCCGCGCTGCGCACCCGGCTCGACCGGGACGGCCTGGCCGAACGCGCCGACCTGCTGCCCCGCACCTTCCCCGGGGACAACCCCGCCACCGCCGGCTTCGGCGACGCCCAGCGCGCCACCTGGACCATCCGGGCCCTGCCCAAGGCCCCGGTGGTCGTCTACGCGGTCACCGGCTTCGCCGACGGCCGCCCGGTGGAGACGCCGCGGCCGGCCGGGCCCGCCACCGCCGCCGGGCAGGACAGCGTGGTGGCGCTGGCCGGACTCGCCCATGACGCCGAGGGCATCGCCGACCGCGTCGAACGGCGCTTCCGCAAGGCCGCACAGCACGCCACGGAGGAACCACGGTGACCCGCCGCCTCGCCCGGCACCGGCCGACCGCACTCCTCGCCCTGCTGCTGGGTACCGCCCTGGCCCTCGGGGCGACGCCCGCCGGCACCGCACCGGCCGTTGCCGACACCATCCGTGACCAGCAGCGCTGGGCGCTGGACGCGATCAACGCGCCGGCCGCCTGGCGGACCACCCGCGGCGCCGGCGTCACCGTGGCCGTGCTGGACACCGGGGTGGACGCCGGCCATCCCGATCTGGCCGGCGCCGTGCTGGAGGGCCGCGACTTCGTCACCCACGGGGCCGAGCCCGGCGACGAGCACTGGGCCGGGCACGGCACCGCCATGGCCGGCATCATCGCCGGCCGCGGCCACGGGGCCGGTTCCGGCTCCGGGATCATCGGGGTGGCGCCCGAGGCCGAGATCCTCCCGGTCCGGGTGCTGCTGGAGGAGGACGACCCGGCCCGGGCGGAGGAGCGCGAGGCCCCGGGAAACGCCGTTGCCGACGGCATCCGCTGGGCCGTGGACCAGGGCGCCGAGGTGATCAATCTGTCGCTCGGCGACGACAGCCCTTCGGCGCACCCCGACCCCGAGGAGGACGCGGCGATCCGGTACGCACTCGCCAGGGGCGTGGTGGTGGTCGCCTCGGCCGGCAACGGCGGCGAGTCCGGAGACCCGGTCTCCTACCCGGCCGGATACCCGGGGGTGATCGCGGTCACCGCGGTGGACCGCAGCGGCGCCCGCGCCCCGTTCTCGACCCAGCGCTGGTACGCCACGGTCAGCGCCCCGGGCAAGGACGTGATCATCGCCGCGCCCGGCGACCGCTATATGCAGGGCTGGGGCACCAGCGCCGCCGCCGCCTTCGTCTCCGGCTCGGTGGCGCTGCTGCGCTCCGCCTATCCGGAGCTCTCCCCGGCGCAGATCAAGGGGCTGCTGGCCGGCACCGCCCAGAACGCGCCGGAGGGCGGGCGGGACGACCGGCTGGGCGGCGGCCTGGTGGATCCGGCGGCGGCCATCGAGGCCGCCGCCGGGCTGACGCCGGAACCGTCCGTGCCGGCCGCCGAACCGTATCCGGAGACATACTTCGGCGCCGGGCCCGGGCCGGATCCGGCCGCCACGCGCTCCACCCCCTGGCTGGCGCCGCTGGCCGGGGCGCTCGGTGTGCTGCTGCTGGGCGGTGCCGTCTTCCTCTTCCGCCGCACCCGCCCGCACTGAGCCGCGGGCGGCGGGGGACCCGGCTCAGCCCTCCGGAGCGGCGCGCAGGGCCGCCACCGCGGCCCGGGCGGCCTCCTCCACCACCGCCCTGCCGCGCTCCCAGGTGAGGTGCCCGTCGGAGAGCACCGCCACCAGATAGCGGTGGCCCGCCACGGTCACCCGGCCGATGCTGTTGACGTCCCAGAGCGTGGTCGGAGTGCGCGGCAGCCAGCCGTTCTTGATCTCCAGCGGGCCCTTCGGCCCGCCGCTGCCGGCCGCCGAAACGCCCCACCGCTGCTCCGCGGCCACCTCGCCCATCAGGTCCTGGAGCAGCTCGCGCGACGAGGCGTGCAGCGGCGAGGGGGACTGGAAGACCGCCCGCAGCAGGGCGATCTGGTCCGCGGCGGTGGTCTGGGTCAGACCCCAGTGGCCGCCTTCGCCGCCGGTGGTGGCGGACAGCCCGAGCCGCTCGTTGGCCGCGTCCAGCCCGGGTGCGCCGCCCAGCCGCCGCCACAGCTCGTCGGTGGCGGCATTGTCGCTGTAGCGGATCGCCGCCGCGGCCTCGGCCAGTTCCGCGTCCGTGAGCTCCCGGCCCTCGTCCTGGGCGCGCAGCAGCAGCGCGGCCACGATGTCGACCTTGACGATGCTGGCGGTGTCGAAGCGGCCGGTGCCGTGCACCGCGGACCGGCCGGTCACCGGGTCCAGGACCGCCACGCCGAGCCGGGTCGCGGTGCCGGCCAGATCCGCCAGCAGCGGCGCCAGCCGCTCGGCGAGCAGCGCGTCCGCGCCGGCCGCGGCGATCCCCCGCCGCTCGCCGGTGACCGAGTGCTCCGGCGCCGCGGCGTCCCACCGGTCGCCCGCCGCCTGGTCCACGGCCTGCTGGACCGCGGTGTCCGCCGCTTCCGCCGTCCGGGCCGCCGCCGCTCCCACGGCGCTGTCCCCGCCGACCGTCACCGCCAGCACCCCGGAGGCCAGCGCCGCCTGCACCGCCAGGGCCGGAGGGCCGCGCCAGGACCGCGGCCGGGGCACGAATCGGGACATGGCGACGACGCTATATCGCACACCAGCCCTAGTCATCGGTGCTCCATGACGAACCGGTAACGGAATACCGGACACTTCCTCCCCTCCCCGCCCAACTCCCCCCGGCCGTCCCCTCCTTCACCACGGGGGAACACCACCCGGGCGGCCCTGCGCGCCGTACCCGCCACCGGGTCCGGCAGAGCGCGCGCGGGGCCGGGTTAGGGTCGTGGGGTGGGCATGAACATTCCTCGGCCGGCGTTCGCGGACGACGACGGGTCGGCCGATCCCGAGGTCAGCCGGGCGCTGGCCGAGTGGGCGCGGGAGCCGGCCACCGAGCCGCGGCTGCTCGCCGCGCTCGCCCGCTCCCGCCTCCTGGTCCCGGTGGTGGCCGTGCTGGGCGAGGCGGAGACCGGTCCCGACGGCCGGCGCCGGGAGAAGCACAGCGACATGGCCCTGCTCACCCTCCAGGACCCCGGCGGGCGACGCGCGCTGCCGGTCTTCACCTCCGCCGGCGCCCTGGCCCGCTGGCGCGCCGACGCCCGTCCGGTGGCCGTCACCGCCGGGCAGGCGCTCGCCGCGGCCGTGCAGGAGAAGGCAGAGGCCCTGGTCGTCGACCTCGCCGGGCCGGTCGCCTACCAGCTCACCGGCCCGGCGCTGCGCGCCTTCGCCTCCGGCGGGGCCCCGGCCCGGAGTCCGGAGGTCGCCGAGGCGCTGCGGGCCCTGCTCGCCGCCGAGCCCGCCGTGCGCACCGCGCATCTGGTGCCCGGCGGGGAGGCCGACGGCACCCTCGCCGTGGTGCTGGGCCCGGACGGCGGCCCGGCGGACGGCGGGCCGGAGGACCGGGGGCCGGCCGCGGCGGTGCGCCGGCTGGCGGCGGCGCTGGCCGCCGACCCGGTGCTGCGCGCCCGGCTGGCCCGCGGCCTGCGGCTGGCCGTGCTGCCGTCCGGCACCCCGCTGCCCGGCGCACCGCTCTACCGGCGCGTCCCGTAGGGTGGCCGGCATGACCGATCCCAGCGCCGGCCCGTCCGTGCCGGCCGCCGAGCACGCCGCCGCCCGGGACATCGCCGACGTCCCCGCGGTCGAGGTGATCACCACCGTGGCGGTCCACCTGATGAGCGCCGCGGCGGTCAATCTGGGCCTGGCCGAGGACGGCGAGCGGCACCGGGACCTGGACGAGGCGCGCAAGCTGATCACCGCGCTGGCCGGGCTGGTCACCGCGGGCGCCACCGAGATCAGCTCGTTCCACGCCGGGCCGCTGCGGGACGGTCTGAAATCGCTCCAGCTCGCCTTCCGCGAAGCCTCCACCGTTCCGGACGAGCCCGGGCAGGGCCCGGGGGAGAAGTTCACCGGCCCGGTGCGCTGAGGCCGCGGCCCGCCCGGTGCGTGGCTTTCCCGCCCGTGGTGTAACCTGGTAGACGACCGGCCGGATGGAAGTTGCGTCCGGCCCGCAAGTGGAGGCTCCGATTCTCCCACCTGACCGGCCCGTCGGCCGGCGGGTCATGGTCAGACCATCGCCCCGTGGCAGTGTCCGCGGCGGTCCTCCGGGTCTGTTGTTTCGGAGCCGACCGCATGCGCCCGCCCGGGGCTTGTCGGCATTTCCCCGCCGGGTGGTCCGCAGAAGACGTGACTGACACGGCTGTCGTCCAGGCGGTCGTGTGGCGCAACCGAGGAGGCCCCATCAGCGCCGAGCCCCGCATCAACGACCGGATTCGCGTCCCCGAGGTGCGACTCGTCGGTCCCAGTGGTGAGCAGGTCGGCATCGTGCCGCTTGCCAAGGCCCTGGAGCTCGCACAGGAATACGACCTGGACCTGGTCGAGGTGGCGGCCAATGCCCGCCCGCCCGTGTGCAAGCTCATGGACTACGGGAAGTTCAAGTACGAGTCGGCCATGAAGGCCCGTGAGGCGCGCAAGAACCAGGCGCACACGGTCATCAAGGAGATGAAGCTCCGGCCGAAGATCGATCCGCACGACTACGAGACCAAGAAGGGTCATGTCGTCCGGTTCCTGAAGCAGGGGGACAAGGTCAAGGTCACGATCATGTTCCGTGGCCGTGAGCAGTCCCGCCCCGAGCTGGGCTACCGGCTGCTGCAACGGCTCGCCGAGGACGTCCAGGAGCTGGGGTACGTGGAGTCGAACCCCAAGCAGGACGGCCGGAACATGATCATGGTTCTCGGTCCGCACAAGAAGAAGACCGAGGCGATGGCCGAGGCCCGGGAGGCGCAGGCGGCCCGCAAGGCGGAGCGCCAGCAACAGCAGCAACAGCAGCAGCAGGGCCGCGCCCGGGCCTGACGCCCGCCCGCCCCGCTGTCACCGGACGGCAAGCGATACACCCGGCGCTCTTCGCGCCGGCCGGAAGGCCGGGCGAGGGGCGCCACGGATGAGGAGAGTCACGGCGAGATGCCGAAGAACAAGACGCACACCGGAACTGGCAAGCGCTTCAAGATCACCGGCTCCGGAAAGGTGATGCGCCAGCGCGCCAACCGCCGGCACTACCTGGAGCACAAGCCGTCGACCCTGACCCGCCGGCTCGCCGGCACCGTGCAGGCCGCCCCGGGCGACGCCAAGCGCGTCAAGAAGCTCCTCGGCAAGTGACTCCCGCGCGCCCCCCGGCGGCCCCCGACGGCCGCCGTCCCCGGGCGCGGGAGTGACGACCGGGACCTCAACCGTTTCCGGGCCGCGTGCGCATCCCGCGGCCCCGCTACAAGGAGTTCACTAGTGGCACGCGTCAAGCGGGCAGTCAACGCCCACAAGAAGCGCCGGGCGATCCTGGAGCAGGCCAGCGGCTACCGCGGTCAGCGGTCGCGTCTGTACCGCAAGGCGAAGGAGCAGGTCACCCACTCCTTCGTCTACAACTACAACGACCGCAAGAAGCGCAAGGGCGACTTCCGCCAGCTCTGGATCCAGCGGATCAACGCCGCGGCCCGCGCCAACGGCATGACCTACAACCGCTTCGTCCAGGGCCTGAAGGCCGCCGAGGTCGAGGTGGACCGCAAGATGCTCGCCGAGCTCGCGGTCAACGACCCGGGCGCGTTCGCCGCGCTGGTCGAGGTGGCGCAGAAGGCCCTGCCGGAGGACGTCAACGCCCCCCGGGCCGCCGCCTGACCCCGCCCGTCCCGGGCCGGTACCGCACGGACCCGCAGGCGAGTGCGCCTGCGGGTCCGCCGTGTTCCGGCCCCCGGACCGCCGCCCCCCGCCCGCCCGCCGGGACCACGATCCGGAAGACCAGGAAGTGAGCCGCCGACCATGGGTCCGCACGCCGAGCTGACCTCCGCCCACTCCCCGCGCGTGGTCGCGGCCCGTCGGCTGGCCAAGCGGAGCTTCCGGGGCAAGGAGCGCCGCTTTCTGGCCGAGGGCCCGCAGGCGGTGCGCGAGGCAGCCGCCCATCGCGCCCCGGACGGCACCCCCGCCCTGGCCGAGCTGTTCGCCACCCCGGCCGCGGCCGTGCGCCACGGTGAGCTGCTCGACGCCGCCCGGGCCGCCGGCGCCCGGGTTTCCGTGGCCGACGAGGCGGTGGTGGCCGGGCTGTCCCAGACCGTGACCCCGCAGGGCGTGGTCGGGGTGTGCCGCTTCCTGGACCGGCCGCTGGCCGAGATCGCCGCCGCCGGTCCCCGGCTGGTCGCGGTGCTGGCGCAGGTCCGCGACCCGGGCAACGCCGGTACGGTACTGCGCTGCGCCGACGCGGCCGGTGCCGACGCGGTGGTCCTCACCGACGCCTCGGTCGACCCCTACAACCCCAAGGCGGTGCGCGCCTCGGCCGGCAGCCTGTTCCACCTCCCGGTGGCCACCGGTGTGCCGGTGGCCGAGGCGGTGCGCGAACTGTCCGCCGCCGGGGTCCGGGTGCTGGCCGCCGACGGTGCCGGCGACGCCGGTCTGGACGCCGAGCTGGATGCCGGGCGGCTGGCCGGGCCCACCGCGTGGCTCTTCGGCAACGAGGCATGGGGGCTGCCCGGGGAGATCCGGGAGCTGGCCGACGCCGTGGTGGCCGTGCCCATCCACGGCCGTGCCGAGAGCCTCAATCTGGCCACCGCCGCCGCGGTCTGCCTCTATGCCTCGGCACGGGCGCAGCGCGCCGTCCCCGGGGCCTCCGCGAGCTCCTCCACAAGGCTGCCGTGACAGCGGCTGCGCCTAGTAGGGTGACCGCCACCGGGGGTACGAGAGGGGACACGACGGGGATGGAGAAGCACGTCGGCGCGGGCGAGCTGGAGCTGGAACCCGACGATCTGCCCGACGGACTCGTCATCGCGGACGGTCTCGGCCTGGTGATCTGCTGCAACGCCGAGGCGGGACGGCTGACCGGCCTGCCGCCCGCCGAACTGGTCGGCCGCCCCCTGGACGAGGCGCTGCCGCTGGAGGATCCGGACGGCCGGCCCTGGTGGCAGGTGACCGACCCCTACCACGGCCTGTCCACCCGCAACGGCCAGCCGGAGCGCAATCTGCTGCTGCCCGGCGGCCGGGAGGTGCTGGTCACCGCCCGCTATGTGCGCAAGCACCCGGGCGGTCCGGTCGGCCGGCTGGTGGTGGGCCTGCGCTCCACCGAGGCCCGGCAGCGGGTGGAGCGGTCCAACGCCGAGCTGATCGCCACCGTCGCCCATGAACTGCGCTCCCCGCTGACCTCCATCAAGGGCTTCACCGCCACCATGCTGGACAAATGGGACCGGTTCACCGACGAGCAGAAGCGGCTGATGCTGCAGACGGTGGACGGTGACGCCGACCGGGTCACCCGGCTGATCACCGATCTGCTGGACGTCTCCCGGATCGACTCCGGCCGGCTGGAGATCCGCCGGCAGCCGGTGCGGCTGGACGAGGCCGCCCGCCGCCAGGTCAAGATCCTGGTGAACAACGGCGCCCCGGCGGAACGTTTCGTGCTGCGCATAGCCCCCGAGCTGCCGCGGCTGTGGGCCGACCCGGACAAGGTCGACCAGGTGCTGGGCAACCTGCTGGAAAACGCCTTGCGGCACGGCGAGGGCACCATCACCATCGAAGTGGAGCCGCACCCCCCCGACCGCAACCGCCAGGAAGGCACCGCCGTGACCGTGAGCGACCAGGGATCCGGAATCCCGGAGGAGGTCGTGCACCGGGTGTTCACGCGGTTCTGGCGCGGCAGTGGCCGCGGCGGCACCGGGCTGGGCCTGTACATCGTCAAGGGCATCGTCGAGGCGCACGGCGGCACCGTCACCGTCGGCCGCTCCTCGGGCGGCGGCGCGCGGTTCCGATTTATCCTGCCCGCGGGCACCCCGGCGTTCCTGGCCTGAGCGGAAGAGCGCTCACCGGGCCGTGCGGCACCGCCGCGCGGCCGGCCGCCGTCCGGATGCCGCCCGCGGGCGTCACCGTGCGCGCCCCGCCCGTAGACTCGGAGCCCTGGCACACTGCCGTGGGTCATGCGCGAGTCGTCGCGGGGCATGGCGCAGTCCCCCGTCCGAACCAGGGGCCCCGGTGCCACCGCCGGGCGCCCCGCCGGAAGAGATCACCGGAAAGAGATGTCGGCACCCAATAAGTCATACGACCCTGTCGAGGTCGAGGCCCTGAAACCGGAAGCGATCGACCGGGCGCGGGAGGAGGCACTGGCCGCCATTGCCGCCGCCGGCGATCTGCCGGCGCTGCGCGAGGCGAGGATCGCCCACGCCGGTGACCGCTCCCCGCTGGCGCTGGCCAACCGTGAGATCGGCGCGCTGCCGCCGCACGCCAAGGCCGAGGCCGGCCGCCGGGTCGGCCAGGCCCGCGGCGCGGTGGGCCAGGCGCTCCGGACCCGTCAGGCGGAGCTGGAGGCGGAGCGCGACGAGCGGGTCCTGGCCGAGGAGGCCGTGGACGTCAGCCTGCCCTACGACCGGGTGCCGGCCGGTGCCCGGCACCCGCTGACCACCCTGATGGAGCGGATCGAGGACGTCTTCACCGCGATGGGGTACGAGGTCGCGGAGGGTCCCGAGGCCGAGGCGGAGTGGTTCAACTTCGACGCCCTCAACATCTCGGCCGACCACCCGGCACGCTCCGAGAGCGACACCTTCTTCGTGGCGGGCACCGGCGCCGGCGGGGAAGGCGGAGCACCCGGGGAGGGCTCCGGCGTGGTGCTGCGCACCCACACCTCCCCGGTGCAGATCCGCTCCCTGCTGGAGCGGGAGCTGCCGGTCTATGTCATCTGCCCCGGCCGGGTCTACCGCACCGACGAACTGGACGCCACCCACACCCCCGTCTTCCACCAGGTCGAGCTGCTGGCCGTGGACCAGGGCCTGACCATGGCGGATCTCAAGGGCACCCTGGACCACATGGTCCAGTCGCTGTTCGGCGAGGATCTGCGCACCCGGCTGCGCCCCAGCTTCTTCCCGTTCACCGAGCCGTCCGCCGAGATGGACATGGTCTGCTACGCCTGCCGCGGCGAGTCGGTGGGCAACCCGGACCGCCCCTGCCGGGTGTGCTCCAGCGAGGGCTGGATCGAGCTGGGCGGCTGCGGCATGGTCAACCCGCGGGTGCTGACCGCCTGCGGCGTGGACCCGGAGAAGTACAGCGGTTTCGCCTTCGGCTTCGGTATCGAGCGGATGCTGATGTTCCGCCACAACGTCGAGGACATGCGAGACATGGTCGAGGCGGACGTCCGGTTCACCCGGCCGTTCGGGATGGAGATCTGATGCGCGCCCCGCTTTCCTGGCTGCGGGAGTATGTCGACCTGCCGGCCGAGGCCACCGGCCGCGAGGTCGCCGAGAAGCTGATCGCCGCCGGGCTGGAGGTGGAGACGGTCGAGCGGACCGGGGCGGGTCTCACCGGCCCGCTGGTGGTCGGCGAGGTGCTGGCCATCGAGGAGCTGACCGGGTTCAAGAAGCCGATCCGCTACTGCCGGGTGGACGTCGGCGGCGCGGGCGGCACCGGTGAGCCGCAGAACATCATCTGCGGTGCCCGCAACTTCGCGGCCGGGGACAAGGTCGTGGTGGCACTGCCCGGCGCGGTGCTGCCCGGCGACTTCCGGATCTCCGCCCGCAAGACCTACGGCAGGGTCTCCGAGGGCATGATCTGCTCCGCCGCGGAACTCCGGCTGAGCGAGGAGCACGCCGGGATCATCGTGCTGCCGCCGGAGTACGAGCCCGGCACCGACGCGGTCGCCCTGCTGGAGATCGAGGACGAGGTGCTGGACATCGCGGTCACCCCGGACCGCGGCTACTGCCTGTCGCTGCGCGGCATCGCCCGGGAGACCGCCACCGCCTACGGCCTGCCGCTGCGCGACCCGGCCCTGCTGGACGTGCCCGCCCCCAACGACGAGGGCTACCCGGTCACCGTCGGCGATCCGGCCGCCTGCGACCGCTTCACCGCCCGCACGGTCAGCGGCCTGCGGCCCGGCGCCCGCACCCCGGTCTGGATGCAGCGCCGCCTGGAGAAGGCCGGCATGCGCACGGTCTCGCTGCCGGTGGACATCACCAACTACGTGATGCTGGAACTGGGCACCCCGCTGCACGCCTACGACCGGGAACGGCTGGACGGCCCCCTGGGGGTGCGCCGCGCCGAGCCCGGCGAGAAGCTCACCACCCTGGACGGGGTGCAGCGCGCGCTGCACCCCGAGGACCTGCTGATCACCGACGACAGCGGCCCGATCGGGCTGGCCGGGGTGATGGGCGGCGCGCACAGCGAGGTGCGGGATCCGGAGCAGGATCCGGAGACCGGCGAATGGCGGGGCACCACCGAGGTGGTCATCGAGGCCGCGCACTTCGACGCGGTCACCATCGCCCGCACCGCCCGCCGGCACGGCATGTCCACCGAGGGCTCCCGGCGCTGGGAGCGCGGGGTGGACCCGGAGGCCGCCGCGGCTGCCGCCCAGCGCTGCGTCGACCTGCTGGTGCTGCTCGGCGGCGGCACCGCCGGTCCCGGCGTCACCGGGGTGAGCGCTCCCGCCGAGCCGGTGACCATCACCCTCCCGGCCGACCACCCGGACCGGGTGGCGGGCGTGACCTACGGCCGGGAGGCCGTGGTGCGCGACCTCCAGGAGGTCGGCTGCGAGGTGCACGGCACCGATGTGCTGACCGTCACCCCGCCGAGCTGGCGGCCGGATCTCACCGACCCCAACGACCTGGCGGAGGAGGTCATCCGGCTGCAGGGCTACGCCGCCCTGCCGTCCACCCTGCCCCGGCCGCCGGCCGGCCGCGGTCTGACCCGCCGGCAGCGGCTGCACCGCCGGGTGGGCCGGGCCCTGGCCGGCGCGGGCTATGTGGAGGCGCTGAACTACCCCTTCGTCTCCCAGGACGCGCTGGCCCGGCTCGGCATCGAGGAGGGCGACCCGCGGCGGCGCACCCTGCGGCTGGCCAACCCGCTCTCCGACGAGGAGCCCGAGCTGCGCACCACGCTGCTGCCCGGGCTGCTGGCCGCGCTGCGCCGCAACGACGGGCGCGGCAGCCACGATCTGGCGCTGTTCGAGACCGGGCTGGTCTTCCGGCCCACCGGCCAGGAGCCGCCGGCCGCCGTCCTGCCGGTGACCGGGCGGCCCACCGACGAGGAGATCGCCGGTCTGGACGCCGCCCTGCCGCGCCAGCCGCGCCGGGTCGCGGTGGTGCTGGCCGGCGCCCGGGAACAGACCGGCTGGTGGGGCGGGGCCCGGCCGGCGGGCTGGGCGGACGCGGTGGAGGCGGCCCGGACGGTGGCCCGGGAAGCCGGAGCGGAGCTGGAGATCTCGGCCGACCGGCATGCCCCCTGGCACCCCGGCCGCTGCGCCGCCCTGCACACGGTGGTGGACGGCGAGCGGACCCTGGTGGGCCATGCCGGCGAGCTGCACCCGCGGGTGATCAAGGCACTCGCCCTGCCGGACCGCACCTGCGCCATGGAGCTGGAACTCGACCTGCTGGAGCGGGCCGGCCAAGGGCTGGTGACGGCCCCCCGGATCTCCGCCTTCCCGGTGGCCACCCAGGATGTGGCACTGGTGGTGGACGCCGCGGTGCCGGCCGCCGAGGTGGCGGGCGCGCTGCGCTCCGGCGCCGGCGAACTGCTGGAATCGCTGCGGCTGTTCGACGTCTACACCGGTGAGCAGGTGGCCGCGGGCCAGAAGTCGCTGGCCTATGCGCTGCGCTTCCGCGCGCCGGACCGCACGCTGACCGCCGAGGAGACCGGCGCCGCCCGGGACGCGGCCGTGGCCGCCGCCGCGGAGCGCACCGGCGCCGTCCTGCGCGGGGCGTAGCCGCGCGGGGCAGGGCGGCGGGGGCCGTGCCGAGGGGCCCGGGGCCGGCACGGCCCCGGGCCCCTCGGGCGTCCCCGCCGGGCACCCGTCGCCACCGGGCGGGCGGCCACGGCCGGGAGGCCTCAGGGCTTGCGGCCCACCCCGCCGGCCTGGCCGATGGGCGCGGGCGGGGCGCCGTACGGGGGTGCCTCCGGCCGCCACAGCGTCACCGGGACCACCCCCGGCTCGACCAGCTCCAGCCCTTCGAAGAAGCCGGCGATCTCCGCCATGGTGCGCAGGTGGTACGGGATCGCGCCGCTGGCGTTGTACTCGCTCTGCGCCGCCGAGTACACCGGATCGGTGTCCACGCCCTCGTTGATGTCCAGATGGCTCCCCGGGGGCAGCCCGTCCATCAGCCGGCGCACGATGTCCCGGGCCTCGGCATAGGTCGGCACATGGCCCAGGATGCCGCTGAGGATCAGCGCCACCGGCCGGTCGAGGTCCAGCAGCTCCCCGGCCTTGGACAGGATCCGCTCCGGCTGGTGCAGATCCGCCTCGATGTACTCGGTCATCCCCTCCCGGCTGCTGGTCAGCAGCGCATTGGCGTGCAGCAGCACCAGCGGGTCGTTGTCCACGTAGACGATGCGGGACTCCGGGGCCGCCCGCTGTGCGATGTGGTGCGTGTTGTCGGCCGTCGGCAGCCCGGTGCCCACGTCCAGGAACTGGCGGATGCCGGCCTCCCGGGCCAGATAGCCGATCGAGCGGATCAGAAAGTTCCGCGACTCCCGGGCGATCTCGGTGATGCCGGGGAACGCCGCGCGGTAGGCGTCCCCGGCGGCCCGGTCCACCTCGTAGTTGTCCGTGCCGCCCAGCCAGTAGTTCCAGATCCGCGCGGAGTGCGGCACCGAGGTGTCGATCTTGGAAATCTGTCCTGGCCGGTCGGGACTCTCGGGCTGTTCGGACGACATGTCGCTCACGCGGTCACCTCCGCCGGGGCCGGGTGCTGGACCTCCGATGCTACGCGCGGGGCAGCGGCGCGGCATGCAGAGGACTCAGCAGCCCCGCCATCAGATCGCCGTGCCGCTCCAGCCGGGCGGGCAGGTCCGGCAGCTCGAACCGGAGCTGCTGCGGATCGGCGCAGTCCGCCAGCTCCCCCCAGGACACCGGTGCCGACACCCCGGGGGTGGCGCGGGCCCGCACGGTGTACGGGGCGGCGGTGGTCTTGGCGGCGGCGTTCTGGCTCCAGTCGATGAACACCTTGCCGGCCCTCTCCCGGCGGGCCATCACCGCGGTGGCCGCTCCGCCCAGCTCGGCCTGGGCCAGCCGGGCCAGGGCCCTGGCATAGGCCGAGACCTGTTCCGAGGGCGCGGGCGGATCCAGCGGGCTGACCAGATGCAGCCCCTTGGCCCCGGAGGTCTTGGCGAAGACGGTGAGACCGTCGGCGGTCAGCCGGTCCCGCAGCCAGCCCGCCACCCGGCAGCAGTCGGTGATGTCGGCGGGGGCGCCGGGGTCCAGATCGAGGATCAGCCGGTCCGCGGTGGCCGGGGTGGCGGCCGGCCACTGGTGGATGTGGAACTCCACCACCAGATTGGCCGCCCAGATGAGGCTCGGCAGGTCGTGGATCACCACCTGCCGGCCCTCGGACGCGCTCCACTCCGGCACCTCGGCGGTGGCCACCCACTCGGGCGTGCCCGGCGGCAGGTTCTTGGTGAAGAACTTCTGGCCCTCCGGTCCGTCGGGGTAGCGCAGAAAGCTGACCGTGCGGTCGCGCAGATGGGGGAGGAGCACGCCCGCATGGACCGCGTAGTAGTGCAGCAGCTCGCCTTTGGTGGTCCCGGTCTCCGGATAGATCACCTTGTCCAGGTTGCTGAGTGACAGGCGGCGCCCCTCGACCTCGGTGACAGTCATAACAAGAAGATTGGCATGAAAGGGGCGAATCGTGCGATCCATCTGGAAGGGGGCCATCTCCTTCGGCCTGGTGAGCATCCCCGTCAAGGTGGTCGGCGCGACCGAGAATCACAGCGTGTCGTTCCGCCAGCTCCACACCACGGACAACGGCCGCATCCGTTACCGCAAGGTGTGCGAGCTGGAGGACGAGGAGGTGCCCGGGGAGGAGATCGGCAAGGGCTACGAGGCGCCCGACGGCACGGTGGTCCGGATCACCGACGACGAGCTGTCCCGCCTCCCGCTGCCCACCGCCAAGTCCGTCGAGATCCTGGGATTCGTGCCCGTCGGCACCATCGACCTGATCCAGCTCGACCGCTCCTACTACCTCCAGCCGGACACCGGGGCGGAGAAGCCGTATGTGCTGCTCCGCGAGGCCATGTCGCGCAGCGGAAAGGTGGCCATCGCCAAGCTGGCGATGCGCGGCCGGGAGACCCTGGCCGTGCTGCGCCCGGTGGCCGAGGGCGTGCTGGGCATGCACACCATGCTGTGGCCGGACGAGATCCGCTCCCCGGCGTCGGTCGCCCCGCAGGGCCGGATCAGCGTCCGGGATGCCGAGCTGGATCTCGCCGACACGCTGATGGACACCCTGGGGGAGGTGGACATGAGCGAGCTGCACGACGAATACCGGGAAGCGGTGGACGCCCTGGTCACGGCCAAGCTGAGCGGCGAGCTGCCCGAGCTGCCGGCGGAGCGGCCGGCCGGGGCCAAGGTGATCGACCTGATGTCGGCGCTGGAGGACAGCGTGCGCGCCGCCCGGGAGGCGCGCGGCGCGGGCGAGGACGCCGAGGCCACCGTCACCGCCCTGGCCTCCCGGCGCGGCGGCGGTGCGGAGCCGGAGGAGCCCGGCGGGGAGGGCGGGCGGCCGGCGGCCCGCCGCAAGGCCCCCGCCAAGAAGGCCCCCGCCAAGAAGGCCGCGGCGAAGCAGACGTCCGGCGGGAAGAAGACCGCGAAGAAGGCAGCCGCCGGGAAGACGGCGGAGAAGAAGACCGCGGCCGGGAAGACGGCGGAGAAGAAGACCGCAGGGAAGAAGACCGCGCGCAAGCGCGCCTCCTGAGCCGCCGCCGTCGGCCCGGGAGCGGGATCAGGTGTAGGTGTAGAAGCCGGCACCCGTTTTGCGGCCGAGGCGGCCCGCCGCGACCATGCGCTGGAGCAGCGGCGGAGCGGCGTACAGCGGCTCCTTGAACTCCTCGTACATGGAGTTGGCCACCGAGACCACGGTGTCCAGGCCGATCAGGTCGGAGAGCCTGAGCGGACCCATCGGATGGGCGCAGCCCAGCTCCATGCCGTTGTCGATGTCCTCCCGGCTGGCCGCGCCGGACTCGAACATCCGGACCGCGGACAGCAGATACGGGATCAGCAGGGCGTTGACCACGAAACCGGAGCGGTCCTGGGCGCGGATGGGGTGCTTGGCCAGCACCTTGGTGACCAGGCTCTCGGCGCGTTCGACGGTCTCCTGCGAGGTGGTGATGGCGGGGATCAGCTCCACCAGCCGCTGCACCTGCGCCGGATTGAAGAAATGGATGCCGATCACCCGGTCCGGACGGGAGGTGGCGACCGCCAGGTTCACCAGCGGGATGGAGGAGGTGTTGGACGCCAGGATGGCGTCCGGACGGCTCACCACCTGGTCGAGCACCTGGAAGATCTCGGTCTTGACCTGCTCGTTCTCCACCACCGCCTCGATCACCAGGTCCCGGTCGGCAAACTCGCCGAGGTCGGTGGTGAAGCTGATCCGGGCCTCGGCGGCCTCCCGCTCCGCCTCGGTGATCTTGCCGCGCTGCGCGGCCTTGGCGAGGGAGGAGAACAGCCGGGTCCTCCCCAGCTCCACGGCTTCACCGGTGGTCTCGGCGACCCGGACGTCCAGCCCGGAACGGGCACAGACCTCGGCGATCCCCGCGCCCATCTGTCCGGCGCCCACTACCCCCACGCGTGCGATGTCGGTCACACCGAGCCCTTTCGCCCTGTCCGGTCCTCATGGAACTGCTTGGACGTCCGACGTTACCCGGGGCGGGGACGGCACCGCCGCCCGGGGCCGGAGCCACCGGGCGGCGGGCCGTGGAGCCGCGCTCCGGCGTCAGCCGGCGGAGCAGTCGGAGCCGTTCAGGGTGAAGTCGGTGGGCGCCGTGTTGGTGCCCTGCCAGCTTGCCAGGAAGCCGAAGGAGACGGTGGCCCCGGGCGCCAGACTGGCGTTCCAGGACGCGCCCGTGACGGTCACCCGGCTGCCGCTCTGGGTGTGGCTGCCGCCCCAGAGCTGGGTGATCTGCTGGCCGTCCGGGAAGGTGAAGCCGAGCTCCCAGGGGTCGGCCGAGGTGTCGCCGGTGTTGGTCACCGTCATCTCGCCCTGGAAGCCGCCGGGCCACTCGCCGGCCTTGCGGTAGGTGACGGCACATTCCCCGCCACCGGTACCTCCGGTGTCCCCGCCGGTGTCGCCACCCGTGTCTCCACCGGTGTCGCCGCCCGTGTCCCCGCCGGTGTCGCCGCCGGTGTCGCCACCGGTGTCCCCGCCCGTGTCTCCACCGGTGTCACCGCCTGTGTCGCCGCCGGTCCCTCCGGTGCTGTCGCCCGGGTCGCCGGGGACGTCGGTGTCGCCGACGATGATGCCGCGGCCGTTGGTGCCGATGTACACCCGGCCGTGCACCCGCGGATCACCGGTGATGGCCCCGCCGGTCCAGCCGTACTGGTGCTGGTCGTCGTTGATCCGGAACCAGGTCCGGCCGATGTCGTCCGACCGGTAGATGCCCCGCACACCGTCCACTTCCGCGGAGCTGTACAGCGTGTGGTACGTGCCGCCCGGAGCGCCCAGGCCGAGGCCGATGTTGTCGGCCTTGTCCAGACCCGCGATCCGGCTCACCGACTGGCCGCCGTCCGTGGAGCGCCACAGCCCGTACGCACCGTCGTCGCTGCCGCCGGCGATCCACAGATCGCCTTCGAAGTCCGGCGCGGCCTCCAGCCGGACATCGCCCTCGGCGGGCAGCCCGGAGGTCACGGTCGCGCCGAAGGTGGCGCCGCCGTCCGTGGAGACATACAGCGTGCCGCCGGAGAAGCCGTAGAACCGGGACGGGTCGGCCCGGTCCGCCGTGATCACCGCACCCGCCGGAATGCCCTGCGACTGGGTCCAGGAGCTGCCGAAGGAGGTGGTGTAGTGCACCGGCTGGCCGGCAGGGCTCCACAGGAAGCGGCTGCCGTCCGCGGCGGCGGCGACCGTGCCGCCGCCCGCCTCGCCGGGCGTGGTGCCGGCGAACCAGTTCTGGCCGCCGTCCGTGGAGAACGCCACGGTCGGCTCCTCGCTGCTGCCGACGTGCTCGCCGACCCGGATCACGTTGTTCGGCGCGAGCCCGGCGAAGTCGATGCTGGTGGTGGTGCCCACGAACGGTGTGGAGTACATCAGGTCCGGCACCGCGTCGATGTCGGTGTGCCGGAAGCCGCCGATGTCGCCGAGCGCGCTGAGCAGATGGGCGTCACCGCTGGGCGGGCTGGCCAGGTCCTTGACCGAGGTCTCCTCCAGGCCCTTGATCATCGGCCGGATGGTGAAGGTCTGGTCCCTGTCCCAGTTGGTGAGCTCGGTGGTGCCGTAGATGGTGGCACCCGTGCCGTACATCATCCGGTCCGGGTCGTGCGGGTCGATCTCCAGGCCCTCGGTCATCCAGCCCAGCTTGGGCGAGTCCTCCGGGGGCACGGCCTGCTGGGCGAAGGTCAGCCAGGGCACCGAGGAGTGGTCCAGGGTGTACCGCTTGGACTTCTCCGGGTAGCTGCTCCACTCCCAGATGGCGGTCCAGTTCTCGCCGCTGTCGGTGGTGCGGAAGATCTGGGTGTCCGGCCACCATGAGCTGTAGCCGGTGACCATCACCGTGCCGGGGTTGGAGCGGTCCACGCTCAGGCCGCTGTAGCCGAAGTAGGTGTCCGCCTCGCTCAGCGGGGAGACGTTCTCCCACGTGCCGGTGGCCGTGTCCAGCCGCCAGACCTGGCCGCTCTCGCCGGCGTACGGACCGGGGTTGTCGCTGGTCGCGATGTACAGGTGACCGGTGCCCTCGTCCAGCACGCCCTTGTGGGGGAGGTGACCCGCCGGCTGGCCGGGCACCGCCTCCCAGGTCGCCCCGCCGTCCGTGGAGCGGTAGATGCTCTCCGCCAGGTCCGCCACGCCGGCATAGATGGTCCGGGTCGGGCTGCCCGGCGAGCCGGTGGCCGGATCGAAGGTCACCCAGACGACACCGATCTCGTCGTTCTCATAACCCCAGGGGTCGTCGGGGTTGAGGATGTAGTCGCCGGGGTTGGGAAAGGAGGTGACCTCGCTCCAGGTCACCCCGGAGTCGGTGGAGCGCCACAGGCCCTCGGCGCTGGGCGCGCCGAAGTAGAGCACCGAGTTGTCGTTGGGGTCCACGGCCAGGCGTTCGCCCATGCCGCGGCCCGGCATGTTGCCGCCCACCTTGAAGGGCAGCTCGGTGACCTCCCAGGTCTCACCGCGGTCCCGGGAGCGTCCGATGGCGCCGTTGCCCGGATCCCAGTCGTTGGTGTAGGTGCCCAGGGCGGCATAGACGTTGTCCGGGTCGACCGGGTCGGTGGCCAGCGAGGCGACACCGGTGTAGCCCCATTGGTCCCAGCCGATCCAGTCCAGCAGCGGTGTCCACTGCCGGCCGGGTCCGTCCCATCGGTAGGCGCCGCCGATGTCGGTCCGGGCATAGACCAGATCGGGCTCGGTCCGGTTGAAGACGATCGACGGAACGAATCCGCCGCCGTCGATGCGCACGTTTCCCCAGGTGTAATCCTCGGGGGTGATCGCCGTGGCAACGGCGGCCTCGCCGGCGTCGTCGGCGACGGCCAATGCTCCTGCGGTTCCCAGCAGTCCGGCCGCGAGAGCGGTACCGGCCAGCGCCGCGGTGGCAGCTTTCCATCTGCGCACGCGGGCACTCCTCTCCTGACTTCTTCGCCGCGTCGGCGGCAAGGGGGGTGGACGAAAAAAGCGGGAGCGCTCCCACGACTGTGTGGTTGAGGCTAACTGTCGAACGTTGTTCGCATAAGGGTGTGTCAGAAGGACTTCTGACCGGTTTTGTTGATAGAGCTGATCAAGAAAACAGGTTCACCGTTAGATCAGATGTGCGGAGTGCGCTGACCCCGACTGCGGGGCATAAGGCATGGAACGAGCAGATCAGGGGCGCTGCATGGGACGTATCACCCGCCGGACCTTCACCCTCGCCGCGGCCGGCAGCACGGCCGGCTTCCTCACCCTGCGGCAGGCCCAGGCCGGTTCCGACACCAGTGGTCCGACCGATGGCGGCGGCGGTGGGACCGCCGACGCCGGGGGCCCCGCCGGACGAGCGGTCGCCCGCGACGGGATGCGCGGCATGTGGATCTCCACCGTCGGCAACCTGGACTGGCCCGCCCGGGCCGGGCTGTCGGCCGCCGAGGCCCGGCAGGCGCTGTCCGGGCTGCTGGACGAGGCCGTGCGGTTCTCGCTGAACTCGGTGTTCTTGCAGGTCAGGCCGACAGCGGATGCCTTCTGGCCGTCACCGCACGAGCCCTGGTCCCAGTGGCTGACCGGCACCCAGGGCAAGGATCCGGGCTGGGATCCGCTGGACTTCGCGGTGCGCGAGGCACACGACCGGGGCCTGGAGCTGCATGCCTGGTTCAACCCCTACCGCATCGCGCTGCACGAGGATCCGTCCCGGCTGGCCGCGGAGCATCCGGCGCGGCGCCATCCGGAGTGGGCCGTTCCGTACGGCGGCCGGCTGTACTTCAACCCGGGCATTCCCGACGTCCGCCGGCATGTGCAGACCGCCATGCTGCACGCGGTGGAGCGGTATCCGGTCGACGGCGTGCATTTCGACGACTACTTCTACCCCTATCCGGTCGAGGGCGAGACCTTCGACGACGACGACGCCTTCGCCCGCTGGGGCGGGGAGTTCACCGACCGCGCCGACTGGCGCCGGGAGAATGTGAATCTGCTGGTCGAGGAGATGGGCCGGCAGGTGCGCGAGGTGCGGCCGAAGGCCGCGTTCGGGGTCAGCCCGTTCGGGATCTGGCGCAACCGGGGCAGCGATCCGGAGGGATCGGACACCAGCGGCCTGCAGACCTATGACGACCTCTACGCCGACACCCGGCGCTGGGTGCGGGAGGGCTGGCTGGACTATGTGCTGCCGCAGGTCTACTGGCACATCGGACACGAGGCCGCCGACTACGCGGAGCTGGTGCCCTGGTGGTCCCGGGTGGCCGAGGGCACCGGGGTGCGGCTGTACATCGGCGAGGCGCTGTACAAGGTGGGGGACCCGGCCCAGCCCGCGGCGTGGCAGGAACCGGCGGAGCTCTCCCGCCATCTCACCCTCTGCCGGGATCATCCGCAGGTGGCCGGTCAGGTGTTCTTCTCCGCCACCACGGTGGCGGCGGATCCGCTGGGCGCGATGACCCGGGTCTTCGAGGACCATTACCGGTAGACCGACCGGTAGACCGACCGGTAGCCGACCGGTGTCCCCGGCCGGAGGCCGGCGGCGCCCGCCGCGGGCGGCGCCGGCCCGGCCGCTTCCCGGTCAGGCGCCGCCGCTCTTCACCTCGGAGTCCGGGCCGGGGTAGACGACGCTCTCGTGACCCTGTTCATCGCGTACCCGGTAGGGCGGCTCGCCGTTCTTTCCCATCACTTCGACGATCTCCGCGACCCGCTCCTTCTGTCCCACGGTCCGGCCGTGGGTGACCATCCTGTCGCCCGTCTTGGCATGCATGGGCAGCCCTCCTGACTGCTGGTGCCATCCACCTCGTATCGCGACCATTTTATTGCGGATGAGGTATTTGGGCCCTTGCTGTTGCTCCAGGTGAATTCCTCCTGCATGAGTGTGCTGTGCGCCCGCTGTCTGCATCTGCCACCGGAAATTTCGCAAGAACTCATGTAGGACCGTGGTGCCGCAGGTCAGCCGCTCGTACTCTGTGGCCATGCTGGTCACGCTGGTCGCGGCGGCCCGCAGCTCTCCGCTGCTGGATCTCCGCTTCGGTGACGACCGCCCGCTGGACATGGCCGGCTGGCAGGCCGTCGAGCGGGCGCTGCCGGTGCTCGCCCCGCTGGCCGCCGCCGAGCTGCGCTACTGCTCGCCCACGCCGTGCGCCCGGCAGACCGGCGATGTGCTGGGGCTGGCGCCCCTGGCCCAGCCCGCACTGCGCGACTGCGACATGGGCCGGTGGAGCGGGCACACCCTGCGCGAGGTCACCGCCCGGGAGCCCGCCGCGGTGGACGCCTGGTACAGCGATCCCCGTTCCGCGCCGCACGGCGGCGAGCCGCTGGTCTCCTTTGTCGCCCGGGTGGGCAACTGGCTGGACACCCGGCCGATGGGGGCGGACGGCTGGGTGGTGGCGGTCGCCGAGGCCGCGGTGATCCGCGCCGCGATGCTCTATGTGCTCAAGGCGCCGCCGCAGGCCTACTGGCGCACCGAGGTGCACCCGCTCTCCGTGGTCAGCATCAGCGGCGTGACCGGGCGCTGGAATCTGCGCCTGGGCTGAGCGCCCGAGGCCGGCGGGGCCGCACCGGCCGTTGCATGACCCTTCCAGTGGTCGTATAGTTATGCCATCGAGTGCATGACGGCGGCGGGCGGAGGCGATGACGGTGCGGGCAGCGGTGGCGGGTGCGAGCGGTTATGCGGGCGGCGAGATCCTGCGCCTGCTGCTGGGGCACCCCGAGGCCGAGATCGGCGCGCTGACCGGCAACTCCAACGCCGGACAGCCGCTGGGCGCCCTCCAGCCCCAGCTCACCCCCCTGGCCGGCCGCACCCTCCAGCCCACCACCCCCGAGATCCTGGCCGGGCACGACGTGGTCTTCCTCGCCCTGCCGCACGGCGAGTCCGCCGCCGTGGCCGAGCGGCTCGGCGACGCCGCGCTGATCATCGACTGCGGAGCCGACTTCCGGCTGACCGACGCCGGCGCCTGGCGGCACTACTACGGCACGCCGCACGCCGGCACCTGGCCCTACGGCCTGCCCGAACTGCCCGGGGCCCGGGACGCGCTGCGGGGGTCCCGGCGCATCGCGGTCCCCGGGTGCTATCCCACCGCCGTCACCCTCGCCCTCTTCCCGGCCTACGCCGCCGGGCTGGCCGAACCGGAGGCGGTGATCGTGGCCGCCTCGGGCACCTCCGGCGCCGGCAAGGCCCTCAAGCCGCACCTGCTGGGCAGCGAGGTGATGGGTGCCATGAGCCCCTACGGCGTGGGCGGCGTGCACCGGCACACCCCGGAGATGATCCAGAACCTCTCCGCCGTGGCCGGGGAAGAGGTCACCGTCTCCTTCACCCCCACCCTGGCGCCCATGCCGCGCGGCATCCTGGCCACCTGCACGGCCAGGGCCAGGCCCGGGGTCACCGCCGCCGCGGTCCGCGAGAGCTATGCCAAGGCGCTGGCCGGCGAGCCCTTCGTCCGCCTGCTGCCGGAGGGACAGTGGCCCACCACCGCGGCCGTGGCCGGGGCCAACACCGCGCTGATCCAGGTCGCGCTGGACGAGCGGGCCGGGCGCATCGTCGCCATCGGCGCCATCGACAACCTCACCAAGGGCACGGCCGGCGGCGCCGTGCAGGCCATGAACATCGCCCTCGGCCTGCCCGAGGAACTCGGCCTGCCGCTCACCGGACTCGCCCCCTGAGCAGCCGGCCCCGGGCCGGAGCTCCGGGCCGCACCATCCCTTCCGCACTCCCGAACGGAGATCCGCAGTGAGCGTCACGGCAGCGCAAGGATTCACGGCCGCGGGCATCGCGGCCGGAATCAAGGAGAACGGCGACCCGGACCTGGCCCTGGTGGTCAACAACGGGCCGCGCCGCGCCGCCGCCGGGGTCTTCACCGCCAACCGGGTCAAGGCCGCGCCGGTGCTCTGGTCCGAGCAGGTCCTCAAGGGCGGCGAGGTCACCGCGGTGGTGCTCAACTCCGGCGGCGCCAACGCCTGCACCGGGCCGCTCGGATTCCAGGACACCCACGCCACCGCCGAGCGGGCCGCCGAGGTCCTGGGCCACCACGCCGGCGAGATCGCCGTCGCCTCCACCGGCCTGATCGGGGTCCGGCTGCCCATGGACAAGCTGCTGTCCGGCATCGGCGAGGCCGCCGCCCGGCTCTCCCCGCACGCCGGGGAGAAGGCCGCCATCGCCATCAAGACCACCGACACCGTGCACAAGACGGCGGTGGCCCAGGGGGCGGGCTGGACGGTGGGCGGCATGGCCAAGGGGGCCGGGATGCTCGCCCCCGGCCTGGCCACCATGCTCTGCGTGCTCACCACCGACGCCGACCTGGAGGCCGCCGCCCTGGACAAGGCGCTGCGCGAGGCCACCCGGGTCACCTTCGACCGGGTGGACTCCGACGGCTGCCTGTCCACCAACGACACCGTGCTGCTGCTCGCCTCCGGCGCCTCCGGCATCACCCCGGACCACCGGGAGTTCGCCGCCGCGGTGACCGCGGTCTGCGCCGACCTCGCCCGGCAGCTGGTCGCCGACGCCGAGGGCGCCTCCAAGGACATCCGGATCGAGGTCATCGGCGCCGCCTCCGAGGAGGACGCGGTGACCGTGGGCCGGGCCATCGCCCGCTCCAGCCTCTTCAAGTGCGCGGTGCACGGCGAGGACCCCAACTGGGGCCGGGTGCTCTCCGCCATCGGCACCACCGACGCCGTCTTCGAGCCGGACCGGCTGAACGTCGCCATCAACGGCGTCTGGGTCTGCCGGGCCGGTGCCACCGGGGAGGACCGGGAACTGGTCGACATGCGTTTCCGGGAAGTGCAGGTGACCGCCGACCTGGCGGCCGGCGACCACACCGCCACCATCTGGACCAACGACCTGACCGCCGACTACGTCCACGAGAACAGCGCGTACTCCTCATGAGCGGGCATCACACCGAGCAGCGGACCGCGCCCCCGGCGGACGGCACCGTCCCGGGCGGCCGGAACCCCACCCAGACCGCGCGCAAGCACACCGCGCTGCCCAAGGCCCGGATCCTGGTCGAGGCACTGCCCTGGCTGACCCGCCACCAGGGCAGGACCGTGGTGATCAAGTTCGGCGGCAACGCGATGGTCAACGAGGAGCTCAAGGCCGCCTTCGCCCAGGACGTGGCCTTTCTGCGGCACGCCGGGCTGCGCCCGGTGGTGGTGCACGGCGGAGGCCCGCAGATCAGCGCCCAGCTCGACCGGCTGGGCCTGGAGTCGGAGTTCACCGCCGGACTGCGGGTCACCAGCCCGGAGACCATGGACGTGGTCCGCATGGTGCTGGCCGGCCAGGTGCAGCGGGAGCTTGTCGGCCTGCTCAACCGCCACGGCCCGCTGGCCGTCGGCATGACCGGCGAGGACGCCCATCTGATGACCGCCACCAAGCGGTGGGCCGAGGTGGACGGGGAACGCGTGGACATCGGCCGGGTCGGCGAGGTCACCGCCGTGGACACCGGAGCGGTCCGGGCGCTGCTCGAGGACGGCCGGATCCCGGTGATCTCCTCCATCGCCCGCAGCATGGACGACGACCACGTCTACAACGTCAACGCCGACACCGCCGCGGCGGCACTGGCCGCCGCACTGGGCGCCGAGACGCTGATGGTGCTCACCGACGTCGAGGGGCTGTACGCCAACTGGCCGGACAGCGACGAGGTGATCAGCGTGCTCACCGCCGCGCAGCTCGAAGCGCTGCTGCCGGAGCTCTCCAGCGGCATGGTGCCCAAGATGGAGGGCTGCCTGCATGCGGTCCGCAACGGAGTGCGCACCGCCCGCGTGCTGGACGGGCGGGTGCCGCACTCGATCCTGCTGGAGATGTTCATGGACGAGGGCATCGGCACCATGGTGGTGCCCGACCGGACGGGCGAGGGCCCGGCGGCCTGAGGAGGGCAGCACGAGATGACAGCCAATCCCGCGGGCGGCAGCGGCGCACCGTCCGGCAACGAGGAGCTCACCCGGCGCTGGCGGGCGGCGCACACCGACAACTACGGCACCCCGCGCATCCCGCTGGTGCGCGGCCGGGGCACCCGGCTGTGGGACGCCGACGGCCGGGAGTACCTGGACTTCCTCGGCGGCATCGCGGTCAACTCCCTCGGCACCGCGCACCCCGCGGTGGTGAGCGCGGTCGCCGAGCAGATCGCCACCCTCGGCCATGTCTCCAACCTCTTCGTGGCCGAGCCCACCGTGGCGCTGGCCGAGCGGCTGCTGGAGCTGGCCGGGCGGCCCGGCCGGGTCTACTTCTGCAACTCCGGCGCGGAGGCCAACGAGGCCGCGTTCAAGATCGCCCGGCTCACCGGCCGCCCGCGGATCGTCGCCGCCCACGGCGGCTTCCACGGCCGCACCATGGGCGCGCTGGCACTCACCGGCCAGGGCGCCAAGCAGGACGGCTTCCATCCGCTGCCCGGCGGCGTGAGCCATGTCCCCTACGGCGACACCGAGGCGCTGAGCGCCGCCGTCACCGAGGACACCGCCATGGTGATCCTGGAGCCCATCCAGGGGGAGAACGGGGTGGTGGTGCCGCCCGCCGGCTATCTCACCGCCGCCCGGGAGATCACCCGCGCCACCGGCACCCTGCTCGCCCTGGACGAGGTGCAGACCGGCATCGGCCGCACCGGTCACTGGTTCGCCGGGCAGGCGGAGGGCGTGGAGCCGGACCTGATCACGCTGGCCAAGGGGCTGGCCGGCGGGCTGCCGATCGGCGCCACCCTGGCCTTCGGCCCGGCCGACGGGCTGCTCACCCCCGGCCGGCACGGCTCCACCTTCGGCGGCAACCCGGTCTCCTGCGCCGCCGCCCTGGCCGTGCTGGAGACCATCGCCACCACCGGGCTGCTGGAGAACGTCAAACGGACCGGGGAGCGGCTGCGGGAGGGAATCCGGCAGCTCGGGCATCCGCTGGTGGACCGGGTGCGGGGCGCCGGACTGCTGCTCGGTATCGTTCTCACCGAGCCGCGCGCCGCGCAGATCCAGCAGGCGGCGCAGAACGCGGGCTTCCTGGTGCAGGCGGTGGCGCCGGACGTGGTCCGGCTGGCTCCCCCGCTGATCGCCGGTGACGCCGAGGCGGACGCGCTGCTGGCGGCCCTGCCGGCGATCCTGGACACCGTGGACGCGGGAGAGACCGGGCGGCACACCGGTGGCGACGGTGGCGCGGCGGGTGGATCCGGCAGGCCGGAAGGACGACGATGACGGGCGCCCGCAACAGCAACCATGTGGTACCGCAGACCCGCACCGCGCGGCACCGCAGGATCGTGGAGATCCTCGGCCGGCAGCCGGTGCGCTCGCAGAGCCAGCTGGCCCGGCTGCTGCTGGACGACGGGCTCAGCGTCACCCAGGCCACGCTCAGCCGCGACCTGGACGAGCTGGGCGCGGTGAAGATCCGCAACGACAAGGGCGAGCTGATCTACGCCGTGCCCAGCGAGGGCGGCTTCCGCACCCCGCACGCCCCGCTGGGCGAGTCGGCGAAGGAGCAGCGGCTGGCCCGCCTCGCCGGGGAACTGCTGATCTCCGCCGAGGCGTCGGCCAATCTGGTGGTGCTGCGCACCCCGCCGGGCGCCGCGCAGTTCCTGGCCTCCGCCATCGACCAGGCCGAGCTGCACGCCGTGCTCGGCACCATCGCCGGGGACGACACGGTGCTGCTGATCAGCCGTGATCCCTCCGGCGGCCAGACCCTCGCCGAGCATCTGCTCCGCCTCGCCGAGCACGAGCACTGACCGCGCCCGGCCGCCCCGGCCCCCCGGCACCGCCGATGGAGCCGATGGGGCCGGGCGAGCCGCGCCCGGCCCCGGACGGCATCAGTGGTCGCGGCGGGCGGCCAGATGGGCCAGCGCGGTGAGTTCGGCGGCGGGCCGCTCCTTCGCCCCGGCGGCGGCGAGCGCGCCCAGCGCCAGGGCGAGCTGCTCGGCCGCGGCGTTCTCCGCCCATGCCCGGCCGCCCGCCCGCTCCACCAGTCCGGCCAGCCGGGCGGCCTGCTCCGGCCCGTCGTCGGTCCCCGGGCGGCGGTAGGCCGCGGCCAGCGCCGCGGCGGCCGGGCTCCCCGAGGCCAGCGCGGCCACCACCGGCAGGGACTTCTTCCGGCTGGTCAGATCCGCCCCGGCCGGCTTCCCCGTCACCTCGGGATCGCCCCAGATGCCCAGCAGGTCGTCGGCGAGCTGGAAGGCCATGCCCAGGTGGTGCCCGAAGCGGCGCAGCGACTCCGCACGTTCCGGCGGGCCACCGCCCCACAGCGCGCCCAGCGCACAGGAGCAGGCCAGCAGCTGGGCCGTCTTCCGCTCGGTCATGGCCAGGCATTCGGCCAGTGAGACGGTGTCCCGCTCCTCGAAGGCCAGATCCGCCTGCTCGCCCTCGATCAGCCGGGTGGTGGCGTCCGCCAGCAGGCCGATGCCGGCCGCCGCGCGCGGCGAGGCGTCCTCGGCCAGCACCCGGGTGGCCTGCGCCAGCAGCGCGTCCCCGGCCAGCAGCGCGGCCGGGGAGCCGAACACCGTCCAGGCCGTCGCGCGGTGCCGCCGGGTGGTGTCGCCGTCCAGGATGTCGTCGTGCAGCAGGGAGAAGTTGTGCACCAGCTCCACGGCCACGGCCGGGGGAACCGCTTCCTCCGGGGCGCCGCCGGCCGCCTCGGCGCAGAGGAAGACCAGCGCCGGGCGCAGTGCCTTGCCGGCCGGGCCGCTGTCCGGGCGGCCGGCCGCGTCGGTCCAGCCGAAGTGGTAGGAGGCGACCCTGGCCACCGGCCCGGGCAGTCTGCGGACCCAGGTGTGCAGCGCGGGTTCGAGCAGGGTCCGGGAGCGGCGCAGCGCGGCCCGCGCCAGCCGGGCGTGACCGGTGGTGCCGGGAGCGGTGGTCATCGGCCCGCCTCCTGCGGGACGGCCGGGGCGGCGGCCCGCGGCGCCGGACGCCCGGGCCCGCCCGGGCCCCCGGCGCCGGCTCCCTCCGGGGTGCGGGCCGCGCCGCCGGGGTCCTCGGCCGGCCGCAGTGCCTCCTCGATCGGCGTGTCCACGATCCGGGGGAGCAGCGGCCCGGCCTCGGTGCCCCCCGGACGCAGCGGATGGCCGCATTCGGCGGCCGGCCGCCGGTACGCCTCCACCGCCACCACCGGATCGTGGTGCTTGACCGAGATCTTGAGACCGGTGAATCCGTGCCCCTCGCACAGCGAGCGTTCCCGGAGCGCGGATTCCACCAGGGCGGCGGGTGTGGCCCGGCCGTGCCTGCGCAGCAGCCGTTCGTCCAGCGAGCCGGCGTTGACGCCGGTGCGGGCCGGGACCCCGGCGTACGCGGCGGCCCGGGCGATGTCCTTCACCCGGTCGTCGGAGCGGCGGATGTCGCCCGGGTCGACCCGGACCGCGGCGCAGCCCGCCTCGATCGCGGCGAAGACATGGCGGGGCTGGAAATGGACATCGGCGATGACCGGGATCCGGGGCCGCCGGGCGATCTCCGGCAGGGCGTCCGCGTCGTCCTGCGAGGACACCGCGACCCGGACGATCCGGCAGCCGGCGGCGCTGAGTTCGGCGGTCTGGCGGAGAGTGGCACCCACGTCGGCGGTGCTGGTGGTGGTCATGGACTGGACGGAGACCGGCGCACCGCCGCCCACCGGGACCGGGCCCGCCACGACGCGGCGGGACGGTCGGCGGGCGGTGGCGGGCCGGGCCGGCATACCAGGATCGACGGACATGAGTACGCTCCCCCTGAGGGTCGTGCGGGATGCGGGATGCGGGGTTGCCAGGTGCGGTGCGGGCTCGGACCGGGTGCCGGCGGGGCTCGTCACGGAACGGGTCGTCCTGCTCGCGGTGGATGCGGGAATCCGGACGGGGACGGGGCGGACGGCGGGCTCCGGCGGATGTCCGGGCCGGGCGGACACCGGGGAGAAATCCGGACAGTTCTGGTCCCCACCAGCTTGGAGGGGCAGCGGGAGCTCCGGAACGGCGCACTCCGGTCCGGGTCATGCGCCCGGTGCTCCACATGGTGTCCCATCGGCCTTGCTCGGTGCTCTGACCTGCGGTGTTGTCGGGGCATGGGAGGCGCATGCGGTGCTTCAACTCGACCGGAGGCGGTCCGTCCGGCCCGCCGCGCGCCCCCGCACCGCCGCTCGCGGCGGGCCGGATTGACGGACCATGCGGAAGGCTGCATACTTATTCCAGTCGCTGCATGCTTCTAAGGAGACTCCCGTGACCGAGCGCGTCGTCCTCGCCTACTCCGGCGGACTGGACACCTCCGTCTGTATTGGCTGGATCGCCGAGGCAACCGGCGCCGAGGTGATCGCCGTGGCCGTGGACGTCGGCCAGGGCGGCGAGGATCTGGACGTCATCCGCAAGCGCGCGCTCGCCTGCGGCGCGGCCGACGCCGAGGTGGTGGACGCCCGGGACGAGTTCGCCCAGGAGTACTGCGTCCCCGCGGTCAAGGCCAACGCGCTGTACATGGACCAGTATCCGCTGGTCTCCGCGCTCTCCCGGCCGGTCATCGTCAAGCACCTGGTGGCCACCGCCGAGAAGCACAACGCCGGCATCGTGGCCCACGGCTGCACCGGCAAGGGCAACGACCAGGTCCGGTTCGAGGCCGGCATCTCCTCCCTGGCGCCCGGTTTGAAGTGCATCGCCCCCGTCCGGGACTACGCCATGACCCGGGACAAGGCCATCGCCTTCGCCGAGGCCAAGGGCCTGCCCATCGCCACCACCAAGAAGTCCCCGTACTCCATCGACCAGAACGTCTTCGGCCGGGCCGTGGAGACCGGCTTCCTGGAGGACATCTGGAACGGCCCGGTCGAGGACGTCTACGAGTACACCCGCAACCCGGCCGAGCCCCGGGAGGCGGACGAGGTGGTCATCACCTTCGAGCAGGGCGTGCCGGTGGCCCTCGACGGTGTCGCGGTCACCCCGCTCCAGGCCGTCCAGCAGCTCAACCAGCGGGCCGGCGCCCAGGGGGTGGGCCGGCTGGACATGGTCGAGGACCGCCTGGTGGGCATCAAGTCCCGGGAGGTCTACGAGGCGCCGGGCGCCATCGCGCTGATCACCGCGCACCGGGAGCTGGAGGCCGTCACCGTCGAGCGGGAACTGGCCCGGTTCAAGCGGCAGGTGCAGCAGCGGTGGACCGAGCTGGTCTACGACGGGCTGTGGTTCTCCCCGCTCAAGCAGGCCCTGGACGGCTTCATCGACGAGGCGAACAAGTACGTCAGCGGCGACATCCGGATGACCCTGCACGGCGGCCGGGCCGTCGTCACCGGCCGGAAGTCCGCGCAGTCGCTCTACGACTTCAACCTGGCCACCTACGACACGGGCGACACCTTCGACCAGTCCATGGCCAAGGGCTTCATCGAGATCTTCGGTCTGTCCACCAAGATCGCCGCCCAGCGCTCCCTGCGGGCCCAGGACGGGGCAGCGGCCCAGTGACGGACGCCACTTCACCCGACAGCTCACCCGACAGCGCGCCCGGCGGCGCACCGGACCTGCGGCTCTGGGGCGGCCGGTTCGCCGACGGGCCCTCCGAGGCCCTGGCCAGGCTCTCCGCCTCCGTCCACTTCGACTGGCGGCTGGCCCCCTACGACATCGCCGGCTCCCGGGCCCACGCCCGGGTACTGCACTCCGCCGGGCTGCTCACCGCGGAGGAACTGGAGCGGATGCTGGCCGGGCTGGACCGGCTGGCCGCCGATGTCGCGGACGGCTCCTTCACCGGCACCCTCGCCGACGAGGACGTGCACACCGCGCTGGAGCGCGGACTGCTGGAGCGGCTCGGCCCGGAGCTGGGCGGCAAGCTGCGCGCCGGCCGCTCCCGCAACGACCAGGTGGCCACCCTGTTCCGGATGTATCTGCGGGACCACGCGCGGATCATCGGCGGACTGATCGCCGATCTGCAGGAGGCGCTGATCGGCCTGGCCGAGGCGCACCCGGACGTGGCCATGCCCGGCCGCACCCATCTGCAGCACGCCCAGCCGGTGCTCTTCGCCCACCATGTGCTGGCCCATGTGCAGGCGCTGGCCAGGAACGGCGAGCGGCTGCGGCAGTGGGACTCGCGCACCGCCGTCTCGCCCTACGGCTCGGGCGCGCTGGCCGGCTCCTCGCTCGGGCTGGACCCGGAGGCGGTCGCCCGGGAACTCGGCTTCGAGCACGGCTCTGCGGGCAACTCCATCGACGGCACCGCGGCCCGGGACTTCGTCGCCGAGTTCGCCTTCATCACCGCGATGATCGGCGTGGACCTCTCCCGGATCGCCGAGGAGGTGATCATCTGGAACACCAAGGAATTCTCCTTCGTGACCCTGCATGACGCCTTCTCCACCGGCTCCTCGATCATGCCGCAGAAGAAGAACCCGGACATCGCCGAGCTGGCGCGCGGCAAGTCGGGCCGGCTGATCGGCAATCTGGCCGGGCTGCTCGCCACCCTCAAGGCCCTGCCGCTCGCCTACAACCGGGACTTGCAGGAGGACAAGGAGCCGGTCTTCGACTCCTGCGACCAGCTCGAGGTGCTGCTGCCCGCCTTCACCGGGATGATGGCCACCCTGACCGTGCACCGGGAGCGGATGGCGGAACTCGCCCCGGCGGGCTTCTCGCTGGCCACCGACATCGCCGAATGGCTGGTCAAGCGGGGAGTGCCGTTCCGGGAGGCACACGAGATCGCGGGGGAGTGTGTCAAGGTCTGCGAGGCCGAGGGCATCGAACTGGACGAGCTGACGGACGAGCGGTTCGCCAAGATCTCGCCGCGGCTGACGCCGGATGTGCGGGAGGTGCTGAGTGTGCCGGGCGCGCTGGCCGCGCGCTCCGGGCGCGGCGGGACCGCGCCGTCCGCGGTGGCCGTACAGCTTGCCGAGGTCAAGGCCGGGCTGGCGGTGCAGCGGGAGTGGGCCGAGGCCGGCGGCCCCGCCGCCCGCGGCTGACCCGCCGGGCGGAGGCGCGGGACACCCGGAAGGGGGCGGTGGGCGGGGAATCCCCGCCCACCGCCCCCTTCCGGCCGGTCTTCCCGCCGGGCCGTTCCCGGCCGCCGACGGAACGGGACGTGAGATGCCTACCGGGCGTCCTCGCCCGGGAAGCGCAGGCCGATGGCGTCCCGCACCCGGTCCAGGGTGCGCATCACGGCCAGGCTGCCCTCCAGCGGCACCAGCGGCGACTCCTTCTCCCCGGCCCGCAGCGCCCGCATCACCTCGGCCGCCTGGTGCACAAAGGTGCGGCCCGGACGGTAGCCGCTGAACTCCTCCGGCTCGCGGTCCGGCCGGTGCAGCACGAACTCCTCGGGGAAGAAGAAGCCGCGCGGGAACTCGATCCGCCCGGCCGTTCCGGTCACCGCCGCACGCAGCGGGGTGTCGGCGTAGAGGGAACACGTCAGCGCGGCCACCGCACCGGAGCCGTAGCCCAGCAGCATCCCGGTGTTGACATCCACACCGCCCTCCAGACGGCCGTGGGCGCTCACCGACTCGGGCTCACCCAGCACCAGATGGGCCAGGGACACCGGGTAGACGCCCAGGTCCAGCAGGGCGCCGCCGCCGCGCGCCGGATCCAGCAGCCGGTGGCCGGGCGGGAACGGGCCGGGCAGACCGAAGTCGGCGTGCACCGCTCGCACCTCGCCGATGGCGCCGTCCGCGATCAGCTCCGTCATGGTGCGGATCACCGGATTGCAGTAGGTCCACATGGCCTCCATCAGGAAGACCTTGCGTTCCCGGGCCAGTTCCACCAGCGGCCGGGCCTCGGCCTCGGAGAGGGTGAACGGCTTCTCGCACAGCACCGGCACGCCCGCCTGGAGGAACAGCCGGGTGGCGGCGGCATGGCCGGTCTGCGGGGTGGCCACATAGACCACGTCCAGCTCCCGGTCGGCGGCCAGCTCCGGCCAGCTTCCGTAGGCCCGGGGGACGGCGTGCCGCTCGGCGAAGGCGGTGGCGGACTCCAGGGTGCGGGAGCCGACGGCCACCACCTCGGCATCGGGCATGGTGGCGAGATCCTGGGTGAACTTCTCGGCGATCCCTCCGGTGGACAGGATGCCCCAGCGGATCGGGGCGGGCGCGGTCTCGGACTCGGTGGCCGGCATGGGACTCCTCGCTCGGGGCTGCGACCGGCGGCACCGCCGGACGGTCCCGCTCATCGTAAACACCGCAGGCCGGCGGGGCGGAGCCGGGTCGGGACGGCCCCCGGCCGCCCGGCTTCCCGATCACCTGGCCGGTGCCCGGCCCCGGAGCCTCCGCACCACCACGGCGCCCCGGCGGCCCGGCCGCGCCGCCGCCCACCAGACCGGGACGGCCGCCGCCGCGCCCCGCGCCGCCGTCCGGCCCGGGCCCCGGGGCGGGGACTGACCCCGCCCCCGGCCCGCGGGGCTCCGCGGGATCACGCCGCGGTGCGGACCGTCTTCGCCTTGGTGGCGTACATGTCCACGTACTCCTGGCCGGAGAGCCGCATCACCTCGGTCATCACCTCATCGGTGATCGCCCGCAGCACATAGCGGTCCCGGTCCATGCCGTCGTAGCGCGAGAAGTCCAGCGGCCGGCCGAACCGCACCCGGATGCGCCGCCCGCGCCCGAGCCGCGGCAGCCCGGCCCCGCCCGGCTGCACCCGGTCGGTGCCGATCATGGCGAACGGCACCACCGGCGCCCCGGTCATCAGCGTCAGCCGGGCGATACCGGTCCGGCCCCGGTACAGCCGCCCGTCCGGGGAGCGGGTGCCCTCGGGGTAGATCCCGAAGACCCTGCCCTCCTCCAGCACCCGGCGTCCGGTCAGCAGCGCGGCCACCCCGCCGTGCCCGCCGTCCCGGTCCACCGGGATCATGCCGACCGCGGTGAAGAACCAGGCCATCAGCCGGCCCTTCGGGCCCCGGCCGCGCACATATTCGTCCTTGCCGATGAAGAACACCCGCCGCCCGGACACCAGCGGCAGGATCATCGAGTCGATGAAGGTCAGATGGTTGCCCGCCAGGATCACCGGCCCCGTGCCGGGAATGTTGCCCGCGCCCTCCACCCGGGGCCGGAACAGCAGCCTCAGCAGCGGTCCGAGAATGAGCTTCAGAAGCTGAAAGGACAACGGACCCCTCCGGTCGAGACAAGCCGCGCACTCATCGCGCAGCTCAGGACACTATCGCGCACTCCGGTGGGCCGCACAGCCGGTGTACCGCGCCGGACAGGCGTACGTCCGGCCCGTGCCGCAGCCGCCGCCCCGGGCGGCCGGACGCGCGTCGTGCCCTCTTCGGCCACTGTTCGCCCGCAGGACCCCGGCCGGATCATCGCCTGCTCCTAGCATCGGTCCGCACCCAGAACGGAGCCACCATCTCAGGAGCACGCATGGCAGCGAAGCAGCGGGCAGCATCCGGGGCAGGGGAGACGGAGCGGAACACCGGGGCGGTGACGGAGCCGGGAACCGGCTCGCCGGGCCGCCGCGCGGTGCTCGGCGCGGCAGCCGCGGCCGGCGCCGGAGCGGCGGCCGTACTGGCCGCCTCGGCCGGCCCGGCCCACGCCACCGGCCGCCGCGGCGGCTCCGGACACGGGGGCCGGGGCCGCGGCCGCGGCGCACTGCCCGTGCCCGCGGTGATCGCCCACCGCGGCGCCTCCGGCTACCGTCCGGAGCACACCCTGGGCTCCTACCAGCTCGCCCTGGACATGGGCGCGGACGTCATCGAACAGGACCTGGTCCCCACCAAGGACGGCAAGCTGGTCTGCCGCCACGAGAACGAGATCGGCGGCACCACCGATGTCGCCGACCACCCGGAGTTCGCGTCCCGCCGCACCACCAAGACCGTGGACGGCACCGAGATCACCGGCTGGTTCACCGAGGACTTCACGCTGGCCGAGCTGAAGACGCTGCGCGCCGTCGAGCGCATCCCGGACATCCGCCCGCACAACACCCTCTACAACGGCCGCTGGACCGTGCCCTCCTTCGAGGAGGTGCTGGTCTGGGCCCGTGAGCAGGGCCGCCGCCGGGGCCGCCCGGTCTGGCTGCACGCGGAGACCAAGCACCCGACCTACTTCCGCTCCGCCGGCGTGCCGCTGGAGGAGGAACTGGCCCGCCTGCTCCGCAAGTACGGTCTGCACCGCAGGCACTCCCCGGTCTTCCTCCAGTCGTTCGAGCCCACCAGCATGGAGCGGATGTCCCGCCTGGTGGACACCGCGCGCGTGGTGCTGCTCTGGACCCCGGACGACCGGCCCTTCGACTTCCAGACCACCGGCGACCCGCGCACCGTGGCCGATCTGGTCACCCCCGCGGGCCTGGCCGAGATCGCCGGTTACGCCCAGGGCATCGGGCCGCTGCTGGACCTGATCATCCCCCGCAACCAGGACGGCACCCTGGGCGCGCCCACCACCCTGGTCGCCGACGCGCATGCCGCGGGCCTGCTCCTGCACCCCTACACGGCCCGCAACGAGAACCGCTTCCTGCCCGCCGAGTACCGCCGCGGCACCGACCCGGACGGCTACGGAGACGTCTTCGGTGCCCTGCGGACCTGGTTCGACCAGGGAATCGACGGGATCTTCACCGACAACCCGGACACCGCGCTGCTGGCCGCCGCCGACTTCCGGGCGGCCACCGGGTCCTGATCCGCCGCTCACCTCCGGCGCGGGCCGCTGCGGCCCCGCCGCCTCCTGCCGCCGCCCCCGGAAGCTGCCCTCCGGGGGCGGCCGCGCACGCTGCGGAGTCGGAAATCTCACAGGCGACTTCGCGTTTGTGAGTTCCGCGGCGTGGAACGTCCGGACAGAATGCATCTGGCACGGGCCGACCCACGCCTGTGCCGGCAGGGCACCAGACGGCCGGACGCGCACCACCCTCAGCATGGCGCGCCCGGCCCCATCCCCGTGAGGAGGCGTGCGCCATGGGCATGAGCGTCACGATCGGACCGGCCACCGAACAGGACGCCGAGCACATCCTGAAGCTGCAGTACCTCTGCTACCAGTCGGAGGCCGAGCTCTACAACAACTACCGCCTCGAACCGCTCACCCAGAGCCTGGACGAACTCCGCGCCGAACTCTCCGACGGCTGTGTGCTGGTGGCACGCCTCGGGGACGAGGTCGTGGGGTCCGTACGGGGCCGCGTCGACGAGCATGGCACCGCCGCCATCTCCAAGCTGATCGTCCACCCCCGCATGCAGCGCCACGGGCTGGGCAGCCGGCTGCTGGCCGCGCTGGAGGAGCTGCTGGCCGGCGAACGGGCCGCCAGCCGCTACCGCCTGTTCACCGGGCACCGCAGCGAGGGCAATCTCCGTCTCTACCGCAAGATGGGCTATGTGCCCGTCGCCACCGAGCAGGTCTCCGCGGCCCTCAGTCTGGTCACCCTGGAGAAGCAGTCCGGCGCCGGGACCACCGGGGGCAATGTCGCCGCCGGGGAGCTGGCCGCCAGCGCCTGAGGCCGCCCGGCCGGCGTCCCCGCCCCGCCAGTCAGGGCCGGCGGCCCTGCCGGGAACCGCGGAGCCACAACAGCCCGGTCACCGGCAGGACTACCGGAATGAACAGATAACCCATGCCGTAGCCCGACCACACCGTGGTGTCGGGGAAGGCCGAGGGGTCGAGCACCGTCCAGGTGCCGACGGTGAGAACGCCCGCCAGCTCCGCCACGCAGGCGCCGAGGGCCAGCCGGCGGGCGTTCTCGCCGCCCCGTACCAGCGCCGCCGTGATCAGCACGTACACCACCGCGGCCACCGCCGAGAGCGAGTAGGCCAGCGGGGCCTGGTCCAGGCGCGTGGTGAGCTGGTAGAGCGACCGCGACAACGCCCCGACGGTGATGATGGCGTAGACGGTGACCAGCAGCAGCCCGGGGCCGGACGCCAGCCGCCGCCGTCCGGTGCCGCGGTGCTCCTCCGCAGTGGGCGCGTCAGCCAAGACCGCCTCCCCAGATGTCGTGCAGCCGCAGCTGGAGCGCGGGCACCGTCAGCGCGCCCACCGCCACCGTCGCCGAGCCCCACCGGGTCCGCTCGCCCAGCGAGACCAGACCCGTCACCGGCACGCACAACGCCACCGTCAGCAGGTAGGAGACCAGCACCGCCGTGGTGTCCCCGGCCGGCCGTTCGCCGCGCGCCAGCAGCACCACGCCGATCACGAGCTGCCCGACCGCCAGCAGCGACACCACCGCCATGCCGCCGAAGTGCCAGTCCTTGGTCGGCTGGCCGCGCAGGGCGGCCAGGCCGCACCAGGCCGCCAGCAGCAGGGCCGTCACGGCCAGCGCGACGGTCAGAGGGGTGAGCATGCGGCCGACTCTACTGGGCGGCGGCGGACCGTCCGGAACCGCCCGTGCCGCCCCGCCCCGCCGCGGTGGCCGGACCGGGGGCAGGTCCGGGGCAGCGTCCCGGGGGTACCGTGAGCGGGCGAGGAGACGCGGCAGGGACCCCGGCGCTGCACATCCGGGCGCACATGCTGCATGCTGTCCCCCGGACCCCACGCATGGAGCGGCGCAATGACACCCACCTTCCCCGACGTCACCATCACCACCGAGAGACTGGTGCTGGGCCCGTTCGAGGAAGTGCATGTCCCGGAGCTCATCGACATGATGAACGACGAGCTCACCGCCGCCTGGACATCCGCCCCCACCCCCTACACCCTGCGCGACGCGCGCCAGTGGGTGAGCCTGCTCGCCCCCGCGGAGCGCACCGAGGGCCGGGGCATCGTGTTCGCGGTGACCGAACACCTCACCCAGCGCCTGGTCGGCACCGTCCATCTGCGGCGCACCGACTGGCGCATCCGCTCCGCCGAGGCCGGCTATGTGGTCGCCCCCTGGGCACGGGGCGAGGGCTACGCGGCCGAGTCGGTGCTGGCCGCCGCCGACTGGCTGTTCCGCGACCAGAAGTTCGAGCGGCTGGAACTGCGCACCGCCGCCGCCAACACCGCCGCCCAGCAGGTGGTGCTCAAGCTGGGCTGCGTCAGCGAGGGCGTGCTGCGCAACGCCTCCATCGTGCGCAGCCGGACCGCGGGCGGCGGATGGACCGAGATCCGTGGCGATCTCATCGTCTGGAGCCTTCTGCCGGAGGATCTGGAGGAGTCCCCCCGGGGCCACTGACCTGCGGCGCGATAGGCTGCCAGCCCTGACGGCGACACAACTGTGGGAGCGCGCTGACCATGGCCGACCGCGTCACCGTGATCGGGTGGGACGGCTCGCCGCTCACCCCCGCGGCACGTGCCGCACTGGCCGCCGCCACCCTGGTGGCGGGCGCTCCCCGCCATCTGGCGCTGCCCGAGGTCCCGGCCGCCGTCGAAACGGTCCGGCTGGGCAGTGTGACGGTCGCGGCCGGACGGATCGCCGCCCACCGCGGCACCGCGGTGGTGCTGACCGACGGCGACCCGGGCTTCTTCGGCGTGGTGCGCGCGCTGCGCGACCCGCGGCACGGGCTGGAGGTCGAGGTCATCCCGGCCGTCTCCGCGGTCGCCGAGGCCTTCGCCCGGGCCGGCATGCCCTGGGACGACGCCCGGGTGGTCGTCGCCCATCGCCGCACCCTGCGCCGCGCGGTCAATGTCTGCCGGGCGCACACCAAGGTGGCGGTGCTCACCGCGCCCGGGGCCGGTCCGGCGGAGATCGCCCTGCTGCTGGGCCCGGTGCCGCGCACCTTTGTGATCTGCGAGTCGCTGGGCACCGACGAGGAACGGGTCACGGTGCTCACCTCGGACCGGGTCGCCGAGCACCGCTGGCGGGACCCGAACCTCATCCTGGTGATCGGCGCCCCGGCCGCCGCCCCGGACGGTGAGCACTGGCTGGCCGGCCTGGACCCGGCCGAGGACCACCGCCCGCGCGGCTGGGGCCTGCCCGCCGCCGTCCACGCGGACCTCCGCCTGGACCTCCGTCCCGACAGCCGCCCCGACAGCCGTCCCGACGGTCGCCCGGGCAGCCGCGCGGACGGCCCGGGCACGGCCCCGGCCGCCGGAGCCCCGGACCCGGACAGCAGGCTGCGCGCCCTGCAACTCGCCGCGCTGGGCCCGCGCACCGGCGATCTGCTCTGGGACGTCGGCTGCGACGACGGACTGACCGCCGCCGAGGCGGCCAGGCTGGGCGCCGCGGTCATCGCCGTCGACCGGGACGCCGCCGCCTGCACCCGGGTGCAGGCGGCGGCGTCCCGCCTCGGCGTCCAGCTCCAGGTCGTGCACGGCGCCGCCCCGCAGGTGCTGCGGTCGCTGCCCGAGCCGGATGTGATCCGGATCGGCGGCGGCGGGCTGCGCGCCCTGACCGCCTGCGTGGACCGCCGCCCGCAGCGGATCGTCACCCACGCCATGACCCGCGACGAGGCGGAGGCGGCCGGCCGGGCCCTGGCCGCCGGCGGCTACCGGGCCGAGTGTGCACTTGTCCAGTTGATGGAGCTGAATACGGACAACTGGTCGGAGAGCGGGCGCACTGTGGCGTTTCTGCTCGTCGGCAGCCGGATGTGAATCGCGCAACGACAACATCGGTGACAAATCAGGGCCATTCATGCCGGTCCCGGACACCGGCCGCCGGGACTGTCGGTCGTGGCGGGTAGGGTGATGGATCGTTGTGCCGCCGCCCGTGCGCGGGATTCCTCCCCGCATGTCCGGATGGTGGGGAGCGGGGTCTTGCGTGCCGCACGACTGCCGCTCGCCGGCCCGGTGGCGCGGCACTCGCCGGGGCTGAAGGAGCAAGACCGATGCGCGAGAGGTACGCATGACGGACACCGGCCACAACGCGGAGCGGGGACAGTCGGGGCAGGCAGGTGCGCAGGCGGGACCGCTTGACCCGGGGGTCATGCCGGTTCCGGGCGCCTTCCCGTTCCCCGCCGCGGCCGACGGCGCCGACGAGCACGAGGACGAGGATCTGCTGATGCCGGGCCCCGCCGGAGCCTGGGGGGAGGCCGTGACGTCCTACGGCACCCCCGCCTCGGGCACACCCCGGCCGGTCTTCGCCGCCCCGCCGGACGGCTCCCCGGACCCCGCGGCCGGGCACCCCGGTGTGCCGGGCGCCGCGGCGCCGCACGCCGGGCAGGCCCAGCCGCCGCAGCCGGTGCCGCCGGTGGGGGCCGCCGCCCCGGCGGCCCAGGGCGTGCCGCAGCACGCAGCCGCCGCTCCCCACACCCCGCCGCAGGGTTCCCCGGTTCCCGGCCCCGCCCCCGGGCCGGAAGCCCTCGGCCCCGAGGCCGTGGCCGGGACCCAGACGCACCCCGGGCTTCACGGCCAGTCCCACAGCCAGCCTCACAGTCAGCCCCACGACCAGGCCCACAACCCCATGCAGGGCCAGGCGGGGAGCCGGTCGCAGGAACCGGCCGTCCAGCCCCGGCCCGCCGCCCACCCCAACGCCGCCCACGCTGCGTCCCAGCCCGCCGGCCGGCACGCGCATCCGGCGCCGGCCGCCCCGGCCCACCCCATGCCCGCCGGGCAGCACGCGATCCCGCCGGCCGGGGTGCTGCCCGCCCAGCCCGGCGCCTGGCAGACCGCCGGGCCGGCCCCCGGGCCGCAGGGCCCGGAACCGGTGCCGGCCGCGGTGCCCCCGGCGGAGGCCGGGGAGCCCGGGCCGCCGCTGCCCGCCGAAGCGGTCCCGCCCGCCGGGGAACCCGCGCCCGCGCCGGCCGCCGCCGAGCCCGTCCCCGAGGCACCGGCAGCCGGCGCCGAGGCCGGACCCGACGCCCCGGCCGGGGTGCCGGCGCCCCGTACCGAGGCCGCGCCCGACGCCGTACCGGAGAGCGCCGGCCCCGCGGCCCAGGCCGCCCGGCCCGCCGAGCCCGTCCCCGCCGGCCCCCCGGACCCGGACGCCACGGCGCCCCCGGCCGAGGAGGCCGCCCCCGGCTATGCCGAGGCCGAGCGGGAGGCCGTGCACCGGCTGATGCGCGAGCGGCGCGACGTCCGCAACGGCTTCCGCCCCGACCCGATCCCGCACGAGGTGCTGCTCCGGGTCCTGGAGGCCGCGCACACCGCGCCCAGCGTGGGCCATTCCCAGCCCTGGGACTTCGTCATCATCCGCTCCGAGGAGACCCGCCAGAAGGTTCACGAGCTGGCCATGCGGCAGCGCGCGGCCTACGCCGAGTCGCTGCCCCGGGCCCGCGCCAAGCAGTTCAAGGAGCTGAAGGTCGAGGCCATCCTCGACACCCCGGTCAACATCGTGGTCACCGCCGACCCGACCCGGGGCGGCCGGCACACCCTGGGCCGTCACTCCCAGCCGCAGATGGCCCCGTACTCCGCCGCCCTCGCGGTGGAGAACCTCTGGCTGGCCGCACGCGCCGAGGGCCTGGGCGTCGGCTGGGTCAGCTTCTTCGACGAGCGCGAACTGGTCCGCTCCCTCGAACTCCCCGGGCATCTGGAGATCGTGGCGTATCTCTGCATCGGCTATGTCGACGAATTCCCCGGCGAGCCGGAGCTGGTGCAGACCGGCTGGTCCCGCCGCCGCCCGCTGTCCTGGGTGGTGCACGAGGAGTCCTACGGACGCCGCGCACTGCCCGGCGCGGACCCGCACGACCTGCTCGCCGAGACCCTGGAGCAGATCCGCCCGCTGGACGCCCAGGCGCTCGGCGAGGCATGGGAGCGCCAGAAGCGGATGACCAAGCCGGCCGGTTCGCTGGGCGCACTGGAGATCATCGGCGCCCAGCTGTGCGGCCTGTCCCGGCTCTGCCCGCCGCCCGTCCCGGAGCCCGCCGCGGTGGCCGTGTTCGCCGGGGACCACGGGGTGCACGCCCAGGGCGTCACCCCCTGGCCGCAGGAGGTCACCGCCCAGATGGTGGCCAACTTCCTGGGCGGCGGGGCGGTGTGCAACGCCTTCGCCAACCAGGTCGGGGCCGAGGTGTGCGTGATCGACGTCGGCGTGGCGGGCGGACTGCCCGCCACCCCCGGCCTGCTGCCGCGCAAGGTGCGCCCGGGCACGGCGGACTTCACCGCCGGCCCGGCCATGACCCCGGAAGAGGCGCAGCGCGCCGTCGAGATCGGCATCGAGACCGCCCGCGACCTGGTGGCCGCGGGCAACCGGGCGCTGCTCACGGGCGAGATGGGCATTGCCAACACCACCGTTTCGGCCGCGCTGATCGCCGCCTGCACCGGCGCCGACCCGGCCGAGGTCACCGGCCGCGGCACCGGCATCAACGACGAGACCCACGCCCTCAAGATCGAGGTGGTGCGTCGCGCCCTGGAGCTGCACAAGCCGGACCCGGCGGCCGATCCGCTCGGCCTGCTGGCCGCCATCGGCGGCCTGGAACACGCCGCGCTCACCGGCTTCATCCTGGGCGGCGCCTCGCTCCGGGTGCCGGTGATCCTGGACGGGGTGAGCGCGGGCGCCGCGGCCCTGGTGGCCCGCACCATCGCGCCCGAGGCGGTCTCCGCCTGCGTGGCCGGCCACCGCAGCGCCGAGCCCGGCCATGCCGCGGCCCTCAACACCCTGGGCCTGCGCCCGCTGGTCGATCTGGATCTGCGGCTCGGCGAGGGCACCGGCGCCCTGCTGGCCCTCCCGCTGGTCCAGTCGGCGGCCCGCGCCATGGCGGAGGTGGCCACCTTCGACGCGGCCGGCATCACCGACAAGAACTGAGCCGCCCCGCCGGCCCGGCGCGGGCGGGGCCCGTGCCCCATCGCCCGCCCGGAGCGCCAGGACCGCACCGGCCTCCGGCCACCCGGCGGCATGCGGCCCTGCACGGGCCCGGTGCCCCGGCGCAGCGGGCGCGGTCCGCGTGCCGGCCGGGGACCGGTCCCGGCAGTTCGGCAACGCGGTGCCGCGCCGAGCGGCGTCGTCGGGCCGGGGGCCGGGCCGGTGCGGGTGCCGTCGCCGCGGCCGGTGGTTCCGCGGCCACCGGGCGGCGCGGGCCGCCGCACCGCGCGCCCGCCTCCCGGCGCGGCCCCGCCGCAGGTGAGGTAGCACACGGTGTGGTTCCGATGGGCCCTCGCTCCGGCCCGGCGGCGGGCGCCGCGTCGTAAGGTGATCCGAGGCCGTCCCCCCAGCAGCCGCTCCGGTGCAGCAGCGGCAGCGATCCCCTTCAGCCGCGAGGAGCCCGTACCACCCATGCCCGTGTCTGTTCCCGATCACCCCGCGTATCCCGTCGGACTCCGCCTCGCCGGGCGCCGCGTCCTCGTCCTCGGCGGCGGCACCGTCGCCCAGCGGCGGCTGCCCGCGCTGCTCGCCGCCGGTGCCGATGTCCGGCTGATCGCCCCCGAGGTCACCCCCTCCGTCCAGGCCATGGCCGAGGCGGGCGAACTGCGCTGGGAGCCACGCGGATACCGAGCGGGCGACCTGGCCGACGCCTGGTACGCGCTGATCGCCACCGACGACCCCGCGGTCAACGCAGCCGCCTCCGCCGAGGCCGAATCCGCCCGGGTGTGGTGCGTGCGCAGCGACGACGCCGAGGCGGCCACCGCCTGGACCCCGGCCACCGGCCGCAGCGAGGGCGTCACGGTGGCCGTGCTCACCGGCCGCGACCCGCGCCGCTCTGCCGCGGTCCGCGACGCCGTGGTGGAGGGCCTGCGGGACGGCACCCTGACCGCCCCCCGGCACCGCGGCCGGACCGCCGGGGTCGCCCTGGTCGGCGGCGGTCCGGGCGACCCCGATCTGATCACGGTGCGCGGCCGGCGGCTGCTCGCCGAGGCCGATGTGGTCATCGCCGACCGCCTCGGCCCCCGCGACCTGCTCGACGAACTCCCCCCGCATGTCGAGATCATCGACGCGGCCAAGATCCCCTACGGCCGGGCCATGGCGCAGGAGGCCATCAACCGCGCCCTGATCGAGCACGCCAAGGCCGGCAGGTCCGTGGTCCGGCTCAAGGGCGGCGACCCCTATGTCTTCGGCCGGGGCATGGAGGAGGTCCAGGCGCTGGCCGAGGCGGGCATCCCGGTCACCGTGGTGCCCGGCATCTCCAGCGCGATCAGCGTGCCCGCGGCGGCCGGCATCCCGGTCACCCACCGCGGTGTCGCCCATGAGTTCACCGTGGTCAGCGGCCATATGGCGCCCGACAACCCCGGATCGCTGGTGGACTGGGCCGCGCTGGCCGGGCTGCGCGGCACCCTGGTGCTGCTGATGGCCGTGGAACGCATCGGTGCCATCGCGGACACCCTGATCCGGCACGGCCGCCCGGCCGGCACCCCGGTCGCGGTGGTGCAGGAGGGCACCATGGCCGCCCAGCGCCGGGTGGACGCCACCCTGGCCACCGTCGCGGACCGGGTCGCCGAGGAGGAGATCCGGCCGCCGGCCGTCATCGTCGTCGGCGAGGTCGTCGCCGTCGCCGGGGGCGGGGAAGACGGGGCGGGGGAGCGGTGACCGTCCGGCCGGCCGAGATCACCGATCCCGCCGACCCCCGGCTGTCCGACTACACCTCGCTCACCGATGTGGCCCTGCGCCGGGTGCGCGAGCCGGCCGAGGGCCTGTTCATGGCCGAGGGCGAGAAGGTCATCCGCCGGGCCCTGGAGGCGGGTTACCGGATGCGCTCCATGCTGCTCACCCCCAGGTGGGCCGATGCCATGCGGGATCTCACCGACGCCGGGCAGGCCCCGGTCTATCTGGTCTCCCCGGAGCTGGCCGAGCGGGTGACGGGCTTTCATGTGCACCGCGGGGCGCTGGCCGCCATGGCCCGCAAGCCGCTGCCCGGCCCCGCCGCCCTGCTCTCCGGGCTCGCCCGGGCCGGGTCGGTGAGCCGGATCGCGGTGCTGGAGGATATCGTCGACCACGCCAATGTCGGGGCCGCCTTCCGCAGCGCCGCCGCGCTGGGGATGGACGCCGTGCTGGTGACCCCGGGGTGCGCCGATCCGCTCTACCGCCGTTCGGTCAAGGTGTCGATGGGCGCCGTCCTCCGGATTCCCTGGACCCGGACCGGCCCCTGGCCCGCCGGCGGTCTGTCGCTGCTGCGCGAGGCCGGCTATCTCACCGCCGCGCTCGCCCTCGCTCCGGACGCCGTCACCCTGGACGAGTTCGCGGCCCGGCACCATCCCCGGATCGCCCTGATCCTGGGCACCGAGGGCGCCGGACTCGGGCCCGCCACCCTGGCCGGCGCCGATGTCACGGTACGGATTCCGATGGCCGCGGGCGTCGACTCCCTGAATGTCGCCGCCGCCTCCGCCGTGGCCTTCTACACCCTGGCCCCCGGCCGCCGCCGCTGACCCCGGGCCGGCCGGCCGGCGGCCGGCCGCTCAGAGCGCGCCCTGGCAGCCCTGGACGGCGGTCAGGCCGAGGATCACCAGCAGCGTCACGGTCACGAAGACCACCAGCCGCTGGCGCAGCAGCCGCCGGTCCACCCCGCGCCGCGGCGGCCGGGGACGCACCCGGGCCGCCCCGGCCCCCGGCCCCGGCCGGCCGGTACCCGCCGCCGGTCCGGCCGGCACCGGCCGCGCGGCGGGCGGCGTCACCCGCCGGGTCCCCGGCAGCCGGCCCGGCGGCCGGGGGCGCCGCACCGCGGGCCGCTGCGCACCCGGGGACGAGGATCGCTGCGCGGCCAGCCCGGCCCCCCGGGCCTCCCGGGAGGCGATCTCCTTGAGCCGCACCGAGAGCTGCACGGTGGTCGGCCGGTCCTGCGGCGACTTGGCCAGACAGGCCCGCAGCAGCGGCTCCAGCGCCACCGGCACCGCCCGCAGATCCGGCTCCTCGTGCACCACCCGGTAGAGCATCACCTCGGAACTGCCCTGACCGAACGGTGTCTCCCCGGTGGCCGCGTAGGCCAGCGTGGCGCCCAGCGAGAACACGTCGGTGGCCGGGGTCACCGCCGCGCCCCGCACCTGCTCCGGAGCCAGAAAGCCGGGCGACCCGACCGCCGTGCCGACATGCGTCAGGGTGGAGGCCCCCCGCGCCCAGGCGATGCCGAAGTCGATGATCCGCGGCCCCTTGGGCGACAGCAGGATGTTCGACGGCTTGAGATCCCGGTGCACCACGCCCGCCTCGTGCACCGCCACCAGCCCTTCGGCCAGCGCCGCCCCGATGGCCCCGGTCTCGGCCGCGGGCAGCGGGCCGCCGTCGGCCACCCGGTCGTGCAGTGAGGGGCCCGGCACATACTGGGTCGCGAACCACGGCCGGGCCGCTTCCAGATCGGCGGCCACCACCCGTGCCGTGCAGCCGCCCTGGATGCGCCGCGCCGCCGACACCTCCCGGGCGAAACGCGAACGGAACTCCTCGTCCTCGGCGAGATCCGGGCGGATCACCTTCAGCGCCACCCGCTGCCCGCGCCGGTCGGAACCGAGGTAGACCACGCCCATCCCGCCGGCCCCCAGCCGGCGGTGCAGCCTGAACGTTCCGACGACTCGCGGGTCCTCGCGCCGGAGCCGCATCATCGCCATGTCCCTACCTCGCCGCCCGGGTTCGCTGTCGCTGCACAGCTTACGGACTGTGCTGCCGGAGCGCGGACAGGCCGCGCACACCGCGGTCCGTCCGCGCCGCACGGCCCCGCGGCGGGCCCGCCCGCGGCCCCCGGCCGGGCCAACCCCCGGCCGGTATCGGGGTATCCCGGGGTGCGGCCTCCACCCTGGGGAGTAGACAAAGCGTGCGGGGTCATCCTCCGGGAGGCCCCGCATGCCGTACGCCGGGCTGACGCGGGCGTCGCCCCGGGGACCTAATGTTTTCTCCAGGCGGCGGGCGAAGCACTCGTCCCCCGAGGTCACCCGCCCGCCGCCTCTCATCGGGACCGGCCGCGGCCGGACCCGCCGTGACCGGCATCGCGAGGAGGGGAAGGACGATGGCACAGGCGCTGCTGCCCGGGACCCGGGCGCGCGGTTCCGGACGGCGCCACCCGCTGGTGGCCCTGGCGATGGTCCTGCCGTGTGCGTTCGTCCTGGCCCTGATGTTCGGCGGGGTGGAAGCCGTGGTTGCACAGACGTCGTCCGTAGCCGGAGTGCTGGGGCGCTGAGGCGCTCCGACAGGCCCGGAAGAGCGGTCCGGGCCGGGGACAAATCCGGGACATGAGCCCCGTGGGGACGGGGGCGTGGCGGACGGCCTGCGGCGGGGCACCTGGGGAGGTGCCCCGCCGCCTCTTTTCCGTCTCCGCGGCGCCGCGGCGCAGGAGAAAGCCGGCAGAGCGAGGGCCGGGCGAAGCAGCGGGGGAACGCAGAAACGCGCCCGCGACAGCGGGCGCGCAGTGCGGAAGACCATTGATGTGCGGTCGGTGTGCAGGAGTGGACGATACTGGGATTGAACCAGTGACCTCTTCCGTGTCAGGGAAGCGCTCTCCCGCTGAGCTAATCG
>NZ_FOLM01000014.1:0-32416 GCF_900112355.1 Streptomyces aidingensis | reverse complement strand
CGATACTGGGATTGAACCAGTGACCTCTTCCGTGTCAGGGAAGCGCTCTCCCGCTGAGCTAATCGTCCGAGGTGGAGACGGGATTTGAACCCGTGTAGACGGCTTTGCAGGCCGTTGCCTCGCCTCTCGGCCACTCCACCAGTGGGGATGAACCCCGAGAGCGGACGACGAGATTCGAACTCGCGACCCCCACCTTGGCAAGGTGGTGCTCTACCAACTGAGCTACGTCCGCCGGTGTTGTCCTGTGTGCCGGTCCGTGTGGACGTTCCGGCGACGTCATGAACTCTAGCGGATACCCCGGGCAGCCCCAAACTTGGTATTCCCGGCCGGTCGCCGCCGGGCGGGCGGCCGCCGTGCCGGAGAGCGGCTGCTCCCGCCGTCCTAGACTCGCACATGTGCCCGACATGACTCCGCTGGCCCGCTTCGGGGAGACCCTGGCCACCGGGCTGCGCGATGTGACGCGCGACCCGGCGGCACTGGACTCCGCGGGCTGGTGGGCGGTGGTCGCCGACTACGAGGGCGGTCTGCTGTGCGCGCGGTTCGACCGGGTACGGTCCGCCCCGCTCACGCCGCCCGCCCGTCCCTGGCCCGGCCCGCCGCGCACCGCCTGGACCAGTTCGCTGGACCGCGACGCCTACACGGCGGCCGTCCGCCGCATCCGCGAGCACATCGCGGCCGGCGAGGTCTACCAGGCCAATCTGTGCCGGGTGCTGTCCGCCCCGCTGGACCCGGCCGCCGATATCGAGGCGCTCGCCGCCGGGCTGGCCCGCGGCAATCCGGCCCCCTACGCCGGCACCGTCCGGCTCCCCGCGCACGGAGTGGAGCTCGTCACCGCCTCGCCCGAGCTGTATCTGCGCCGCCGCGGCAGCACCGTGGACTCCGGGCCGATCAAGGGCACCGGCCGCACCGAGGCCGATCTGCTCCCCAAGGACCACGCCGAGAACGTGATGATCGTCGACCTGGTCCGCAACGACCTGGGCCGGGTCTGCGCCCCCGGTTCGGTGACCGTGCCGGAGCTGTGCGTGGTGGAGAAGCACCCCGGGCTGGTGCATCTGGTGTCCACCGTGCGCGGCGAGCTGGCGCCCGGCGCCGGCTGGGCCGAACTGCTGGCCGGCACCTTCCCGCCCGGCTCGGTCACCGGCGCCCCCAAGTCCAGCGCGCTGCGCATCATCGCCGGTCTGGAGACCGCGCCGCGCGGCCCGTACTGCGGCGGCATCGGCTGGGTGGACGCCGACCGCCGCACCGGCGTGCTGGCGGTCGGGATCCGCACCTTCTGGACCGGACGGACCCCGGGCGCGGCCGTGCTCCGCTTCGGTACGGGAGCGGGAATCACCTGGGGCTCCGATCCCGGGCGAGAATGGCAGGAGACCGAGCTCAAAGCTGCCCGGCTGCTGGCGGTCGCCTCCCGGCCGGAGGCCCCCGCCGGCCGGGACGCCCGGACCACTGCGAGGTAACCGGTGAAGATCTGGCTGGACGACGGCCTGCACGACGCGGACAGCGCCCAGGTCTCCGTGTTCGACCACGGCCTGACCGTGGGCGACGGAGTCTTCGAGACGCTCAAGACCGTCGACGGCGCGGCCTTTGCCATGCGGCGCCATCTGGACCGGCTGGCGGTCTCGGCCGCCGGCCTCGGCCTGCCCGCCCCGGACCCGGAGCGGATCCGGCGGGCCTGCGCGGCGGTGCTGGCCGCGGAACCGGTGCCGCTGGGCCGCCTCCGGATCACCTGGACCGGCGGCCGGGCGCCCCTGGGCTCCCAGCGGGCGGACGGCGCGACGCCCACCCTGGTCGTGGCCCATCTGCCGATCACCCGCCGCCCGGACACCACCTCGGTGGTCACCGTGGACTGGACCAGGAACGAGCGGGGCGCGCTGGCCGGGCTCAAGACCACCTCCTACGCGGAGAATGTGATCGCCCTGGCCCGGGCCCGTCAGCAGGCCGCCTCGGAGGCCCTGTTCGCCAATACCGCCGGGCTGCTGTGCGAGGGCACCGGAAGCAATGTCTTCGTGGTGCTGGACGGCGAGCTGCTCACCCCGCCACTGAGCTCCGGCTGCCTGGCGGGCATCACCCGGGCCCTGGTGATCGAGTGGGCCGGCGCCAAGGAGACCGATCTGCCCCTGGAGGTACTGCGGGACGCCGAGGAGGTGTTCCTCACCTCCAGCACCCGGGATGTGCAGGCGGTCCGCCGGGTGGACGGCCGGGACCTGCCCGCCGCCCCCGGCCCGGTGACCGCCCGCGCCATGGAGGTCTTCGGCCGCAACGCCGCGGCGGACCTGGACCCCTGAGCCCTGGTCCGGGCGGGCCCCGCCGCCCGGCCGCCGGGCGTACCATGCCGCGATGACCACGACTCTGCGGCCCACCGGACCCGAGGAGCGCGACGCGGACGGCACCCGGTCCCGCGCCTATGCCATCTGCGTCAACGGCCGGCCGGTCGGCGAGGTGCGGCTGGCGGCCCGGTGGTCGGAGGTGCTGCCCACCGGCCGGGTGGAGCGGCTCACCGTGGAGGCCGCCTACCGGGGCAGGGGCCGGGCCACGGTGGCCGCGCTGGCCGCCGAGGAAGTGCTGCGCACCTGGGGCTGCCGGCGGATCGAGGTCCGGGTCCCGGCCGGTTCCGAGGCCGCGCTCGGCCTGGCCCGCGCGCTGGGCTACACCGAGACCGGCCAGGATCTCGGCAAACGGCTGGCGGCGGAGCCGGCGGCGGGGCCGGTCCCCGCACCGCCCGCCGGGGCGGCGTTCCATGCGCTGACCGGTGCGGAGTTCGCGGCCTGGCGGGAGCGCGACCGCATCGCGCGCATCCGCTGCTTCACCGCGCAGGGCCTGAGCCCGGAGGCGGCGGCCGAGCGGGCCGGGGCCCGCTACGCCCGGCTGCTGCCGCAGGGCCCGGCCACCCCGGGCGCCGCCCTGCGCGCGCTGCACCTCGACGGCACCCCGGCGGGCACCCTGTGGGCGCAGACGGCGCCGCCCGCCGCGGGCGCGGGGAGCGGCCGGCCGGCGGACGGGCCGGACGCCCGGGTGCATGCCGTGGAGGTCGCCGAGGAGTACCGTCGCCGGGGTTTCGGCCGTCTGCTGCTGGCGGAGGCGGAACGTCTGTGCCGGGCCGCGGGCGGGCGGAGTCTCGCGCTGGCACTCCCGGCCGGGGACACCCCGGCGCTGCGGCTGGCCACCGCGCTCGGCTACCGTGCCGGCCGTCGCCTCTTCGCCAAGCCGCTGCTGTGACCGGGCGCGGCGGCGCGGGCGGTCAGGCGGCGGGCAGCCGGCCGGCCACCTGAGCGGCGAGCCGCTCCAGCAGGCCGTCCTGGCTGCGCGAGGCGTCCAGCAGGCTGCCGCCGATCAGGAAGGTCGGCGTGCCCTTCACCCCCAGCGCCTGGCCCTCGGCATGATCGGCGTCCACGGCCAGCAGATGACGGCCGTCGAAGAGCGCGGTGTCGATCTCGTCCGCGTCCAGGCCCAGCTCCCGGGCCACCTCCAGCAGCACCTCGGGGCCGCGCGCGGCCAGTTCGCCGCACCGGGCCAGCACCGCCGCCGCGAAGTCGTCGCCGCGGCCCTGCGCGTACGCCTCCTCCGCCGCCTCGGCAGCCGCCACGGCATGCTGGTGCCGGGGCAGCGGGAAGTGCCGCAGCCGGATGCGCAGCGCCTCGCCGAACCGCTCGCGCAGCGCCGCCAGCGTGGGCAGCACCCGTTCGCAGTCCGGGCACTGGAGGTCGCACCACACTTCGAGATCGGCCCTCGGGCCGGTCGTGTCACTCATGGCCCCCAGTCTCCCAGGCGCCCCCGCGGTCCCGGCAGGCCCGGTCCGCCGCCCGCCCGATTCCGTGCGTAACGGCCGAAACCCGGAATCATCCCTGATCTTCGGCGTCCGGGCATGGTGGCGCGGGCGCCGGGGAGGCACGATGGAAGACATGCTGACGATGACGATCTACGCGGTCTGCGGAACCCTGACCGCGGCCGGCCTGTGGTTCGCGGCCCGGGCCATGCGCCGCCGTCGCTGGGCCGCCGGACTGCGCACCGCGGCGGTCGCCCTGCTCCCGATGGGCCTGGCCATGACGGGGGTGGTGAAGTTCGTCGTCAATATGACGGTCAACCCCGTCGCCTGGATGGGCTTCGGTGTGCTCGGCGGCGCGGTGCTGCTGATGCTGGTGGCGGGACTGGTGGAGAACCGCGGCCGGGCCCCGGCCGAGCGGGCGCCGCGGGCCGAGCGGAGGAAGCCCTCGGCCGAGGCGCCGCCGCCCGCCCTGCCCAAGGGACGCTCCAGCGCCCCCGCGGCCAAATCCGGTGACGGAGAGGACTTTTCCGAAATCGAGGAGATCCTGAAGAAGCACGGAATCTAGCCAAACCGCTGCCCGGCGGGGAGATTCCCACCGCGCGGTGCGCGGGCTGCGTCATGATCGGCATGCGATGCCGTACACCACGCGGGAGACCGCTTCCAGTGCAACAAGGTGCTCCTCCGGCGCCCCCGCCGCCCCGGCCGGGGAGCCCGGGAGCCTGATCCGTCCCGGGGCCGAGGGCGGGGCCGCCGCGGCGCGGCGGCCGGTGACCCGGCCGCTGCCCCGGCCGCGGCCCCCCGCCGAGGACGCCGCCGGCCCCCCGGCCGCCGTCCGGGCCGCGGCCGGCCCGGACGGCGGCCGGCCCGAACCGCGGGGATGTCTGTACGCGATCTCGCAGCCGCCGCTGATGTTCTTTCTGGGCCTGATCGGCTCGCTGCTGCTGTTCTCGGCCGCCTACGACCTGCTGCTGCTCTGAGCCCGCCGGCCGCGGGCGGGCCGTGCCGCCTCCGGTTCAGCCGCCGACCGTGGAGCCGGCCTCCCGCTGCCGGGCCCGGTAGGCCGCCACATGCAGGCGGTTCCCGCAGGTCCGGCTGTCGCAGTAGCGCCGCGAGCGGTTCCTGGACAGATCCACGAAGGCCCGGCCGCAGTCCGGGGCCTCGCACCGGCGCAGCCGCTCCCGCTCGCCGGCGACCACCAGGAAGCCGAGCGCCATGCCGCAGTCCGCGGCGAGGTGGTCGGCCAGCGAGGCGCCCGGCGCGAAGTAGTGCACATGCCAGTCGTGGCCGTCGTGATCGGTGAGCTGCGGAGTGGTGCCGGCCTCGGCCACCAGGTCGTTGATCAGCTCGGCCGCCTCCCGGTCCGTGCGGGCCGCGAACACCCCGGCGAACCGCTCCCGGACAGCCCGCACGGCCCGTACATCGCCGTCGCCCAGCGCCTCGACCCGGACCCCGCTGACCGAGCGGACGGTCACGAACTGACGCAGCGAGGCCACATCCGGCAGTCCTTCGGGGGCCTCGTCGTCAGGTGCGGTGTTGAGCAGGTCGACCGCATGGTCGAGCGCGCACCGCGTGTCGTGGTTGATGAGCACCTCGCTCGCTCCCGGTCCGGCTGGGCAGGCTTTCCGTCCCCGGAACTGTATCCGTTTCGCGGCAGCGCGGCGCCGCCGCGGGAAACCGCGGCGGCGCCGGTCCGGTGCTCACCGCCGGTTCCGTGCCGTCGCCCCGAGTCAGACGGCACGCAGAACCGGACGGGTCTTCAGCCCTCCCCTCAGCTCTCCGCGAGAATGTGCGAGAGTTCGCGGTCGAGATCGAAGTGGCGGTGCTCGGTGCCGGGCGGTACCGCGGCATCCGTGCGCTTCAGGAACGTCTCCAGCGCCCGGGCGGGCGCCTCCAGCAGGGCCTCGCCCTCGGGAGAGCTCAGCGCGATGCAGACGACTCCCTGGCCGTGGCTTCGCGACGGCCAGACCCGGACGTCACCGGTGCCCGTGGGCCGGTGCAGGCCCTCGGCGAGAAGCTCGCGGGCGAAAACCCACTCGACGGTCTCCTCGGCTCCGGTGTGGAACGTGGCGTGTACGGCGTAGGGGTCCGCCGTGTCATACCGCAGCCCCGCAGGAACGGGCAGTGAGGACTCGCTCGATACGACGAGGCGCAGGTGCAGCTCGCAGCTCACCGTGGTGTTCATAAGCGCCAGGGCCTTTCGCTCAGTGTGCGCTCGGGGGTTCGCACGTCGGCCCCATCGACATGCCACGTACCGGTCGGTTGTAAACACGTCTGAGAGGTTTGCCGGGTTTGATCTCATTCGAATGGAGGAGGTGGATATGTCGTTGAAGCGTGTGGTACCCGGGAGAGCTGGGCAGAATTCAAGGTCCGGCGAAAAATCCCGCCCCGGCTCCCGGGCGGGGAGCGGCACCGGTAATGCGGTGCGGAGGGGCCGGGGAAGTGCGGTAAAGTTCTCCGCGTGCCGCAGGGCACCGCTTCCGGGCGATTAGCTCAGTGGGAGAGCGCTTCGTTCACACCGAAGAGGTCACTGGTTCGAACCCAGTATCGCCCACCCCGTGCCGCAGGGGCCGGAGACACGTCAGTGTTCTCCGGCCCCTGCGGCGTCCGGTGCGCCGGGCCCGGCGAGGTCCGGCGCACCGCGCTCTCCCCGGGCGGGATTTGGAGCGTCCGTGCGCGGCCTGTAAGGTTCTCTGCGTGCCGCAGGGCACCGCTTCCGGGCGATTAGCTCAGTGGGAGAGCGCTTCGTTCACACCGAAGAGGTCACTGGTTCGAACCCAGTATCGCCCACCGGAACAAGGCCGGTCCGCACCGATTGCGCGGACCGGCCTTCGTCTGTCCGGGCCGCCGGAGCGGCGCGGGCCGCGGCGCAAACCCTTTCGCGGCGCCCTCCCGCTGCTCGGTACCATTCCCCCAACTCCCGGGCGCGGCGAGTGCCGCGCCGCCCAGCGATGAGTCAGGAGAGACCGGTGGCGGACGTCCGTGTGATCATCCAACGCGATTCCGAGCGGGAAGAGCGCGTGGTGGCCGCGGGCACGACCGCCGCCGCGCTGTTCGAGGGGGAGCGCTCGGTGATCGCCGTGCGGGTGGCCGGCGCGCTCAAGGACCTCGCCCACCGCCCCGCCGACGGCGAGGAGATCCAGCCGGTGGAGATCTCCTCCCCGGACGGCCTCAACATCCTGCGCCACTCCACCGCCCATGTGCTGGCCCAGGCCGTGCAGGACCTCTACCCCGAGGCCAGGCTCGGCATCGGCCCGCCCGTGCGGGACGGCTTCTACTACGACTTCGACGTGGCCACCCCCTTCCAGCCGGACGATCTCAAGCGCATCGAGAAGCGCATGCAGGAGATCGTCAAGCGCGGCCAGACCTTCTCCCGGCGGGTGGTGACCGACGAGGAGGCCCGCGCCGAGCTGGCCGAGGAGCCCTACAAGCTGGAGCTGATCGGTCTCAAGGGCTCGGCGGCCGATGCCGCCGAGGGCGCCTCCGCCGAGGTCGGCGCAGGCGAGCTCACCATCTACGACAACAAGGACCCGCGGAGCGGCGAGCTGTGCTGGCGGGACCTGTGCCGCGGCCCGCACCTGCCCACCACCCGCCTGATCCCGGCGTTCAAGCTGATGCGCTCGGCCGCGGCCTACTGGCGCGGCAGCGAGAAGAACCCCCAGCTCCAGCGGATCTACGGCACCGCCTGGCCGACCCGGGACGAGCTCAAGGCGTATCTGGAGTTCCTCGCCGAGGCCGAGAAGCGCGACCACCGCAGGCTGGGCGCCGAGCTGGACCTGTTCTCGGTCCCGGAGGAGATCGGCTCGGGGCTGGCGGTCTTCCATCCCCGGGGCGGCATCGTCCGCCGCTCCATGGAGGACTACTCGCGCCGCCGCCACGAGGAGGCCGGCTACGAGTTCGTCTACACCCCGCACGCCACCAAGGCCACCCTGTTCGAGGTCTCCGGCCATCTGGACTGGTACGCCGACGGCATGTACCCCCCGATGAAGCTGGACGAGGGCCAGGACTACTACCTCAAGCCCATGAACTGCCCCATGCACAACCTGATCTTCCGGGCCCGGGGCCGTTCCTACCGCGAGCTGCCGCTGCGTCTCTTCGAGTTCGGCACCGTCTACCGCTACGAGAAGTCCGGCGTGGTGCACGGCCTGACCCGGGCCCGCGGCTTCACCCAGGACGACGCGCACATCTACTGCACCCGCGAGCAGATGCCGGGTGAGCTCGACAACCTGCTCACCTTCGTGCTCGACCTGCTGCGCGACTACGGCCTGCGGGACTTCTACCTGGAGCTGTCCACCCGGGACCCGGAGAAGTCCATCGGCACGGACGAGAACTGGGAACAGGCCACCGAGGCGCTGCGCCAGGCCGCCCAGAAGCAGAATCTGGAACTGGTCCTGGATCCGGCCGGCGCCGCCTTCTACGGGCCCAAGATCTCGGTGCAGGCGCGGGACGCCATCGGCCGCACCTGGCAGATGTCCACCATCCAGGTCGACCTCAATCTCCCGGAACGCTTCGATCTGGAGTACACCGCGGCGGACGGCACCCGGCAGCGGCCGGTGATGATCCACCGCGCGCTGTTCGGCTCCATCGAACGGTTCTTCGCCGTCCTGCTGGAGCACTACGCGGGCGCCTTCCCGCCCTGGCTGGCCCCGGTGCAGGCGGTGGGCATCCCGGTCGGCGACGCCCATGCGCCCTACCTGGAGGAGTTCGCCGGCCTGGCGCGCGAGCGCGGCCTGCGGGTGGAGACCGACTCCTCGGCCGACCGGATGCAGAAGAAGATCCGCAACGCCCAGAAGGCCAAGGTGCCGTTCATGATCATCGCGGGGGACGACGACATGGCGGCCGGCGCGGTCTCCTTCCGCTACCGGGACGGCTCGCAGAAGAACGGTGTGCCGCGCGAGCAGGCGCTGGACGAGATCGAGGCCGCGGTGCGCGACCGCGTCCAGGTCTGACGCCGGGCACGGGGACGGCCGGCCACGGCCGTCCCCGCGCCGTGTCCGGGCGCCGGCCGGGCCGCATATGCTGGCCCGCATGAGCAGCGAGCCGGAGCAGCAGATCGGAGTCGGGACCCCGGACGCCTTCCAGCGGCTGTGGACGCCGCACCGCATGGCCTATCTCCAGGGAGAGGGCAAGCCCACCGGTCCCGGCGCCGGCGACGGCTGCCCGTTCTGCGTGATCCCCGGCAAGAGCGACGAGGACGGCCTGATCACCGCCCGCGGGGAGACGGTCTACGCCGCGCTCAATCTCTACCCCTACAACGGGGGGCATCTGCTGATCATGCCCTACCGGCATGTGGCCGACTACACCGAGCTGACCTCCCCGGAAACGGCCGAGCTGGCCGTCTTCACCAAGCAGGCCATGACCGCGCTGCGCAATGCCTCCGCCCCGCACGGCTTCAACATCGGTCTCAACCAGGGCGCGGCGGCCGGCGCCGGTATCGCGGCCCATCTGCATCAGCATGTGGTGCCGCGCTGGGGCGGGGACGCCAACTTCATGCCGATCATCGGCCACACCAAGGTACTGCCCCAGCTTCTGGCCGAGACCCGGCGGCTGATCGCCGGCGCCTGGCCCGCCGGGGACTGAACGGCGGGCACCGGCGCCGTCCCCGGCTCAGCCGCCGATCTCGTCCGGGGTGCCGGGGGAGACGGACTGCACCGCGCCGCGCAGGCCCGCCGCCTTGGCGGTGAAACCGCTGGTGTCCACCCCGTGCTCGGCCAGCACCCGGATCGCCGTCTCGTAGACCACCAGCACCACCGGCGCCGGTATCCGCAGCGCGTCATCGGCCATGAACCGGTGCCGCCAGGGCTTGCCCGCCCAGGTGTGCCGCAGCCCGAACGGCTCCGGCAGGCTGAGCTTGCCGCCCAGCTCGTCCAGCTTGGCCGGGCGCCAGGTGAGCGGCGCCCGCGCGGCCAGCCGCACCACTTCCTTGGCGTCCACCAGCGGGGCGGGCCGTTCGACCATCTGCCAGAACTTCACCGGATGCCGCATCTTGCGCTTCTTGGCATCCGGCCCCTTGAAGAAGAAGCCGTGCACCGGCCCCAGGATGTGCCCGGTCACCTCGATCCGCAGGACCCGGTGCAGCACCGTCACCTGGATCATCATGGTGACCACCAGGGCGCCGTCCCACAGCACGAACTGCGCGCCCAGATAGTGCCGGTCGCCGGAGTCGATGTGCTGCTCGTTGCAGACCCGCTGGACCTCGATATTGGTGAACTGGTAGCCGTCGGCCGCCGGGCCCTCCGGGCGGGAGACCGCGCCCGCGCCCTCGCCGACATGCCGCACCACCCAGTGCACCAGATTCGGCGCCGCGGGGAAGCCGCCGGTGTGCAGCGGCCCGCGCTCCAGCATCCGCAACTGGTCGTGAATGGCCCGCACCACGTCCCAGGCCCGGAACGGGTCGATGTCCCGCTGCGGATCGGCCGGCTGCAACTCCTCGGCCAGGCTCCACTGGCACCAGCGCATGCCCATCCCGAGTATGCCCTCGGGCCCGGCGTAGTGGATCAGATTGCTGGCCTGCTCGGCGGTGATCTTGGCCAGGCCGGCGCGCAGCCGCTCGGCCTCCTTGTCATTGGGGTTCTGCGGCACCGCCTCGGGGATCTTGGCCCCCGTGCTGCCGCCGCTCAGCAGACCGCTCCACTGCGCGCGCAGGCTCTGCGCGGTCCGCTCGGCCACCCGCTGCGCCCACAGCCAGCCCAGCACCGGAGCGGGCAGCGCCGCCCACAGATACAGGCGCAGCGGGCCGGAGACCGGCGCCCGGTACAGCAGCAGCACCACCAGCACCGCGATCACGCCCAGCGCCAGCATGCCGAGGATGCCCGCCCGCCGGTCCTGGGCCCCCGCGAAGGTGCGGCGCAACTGGAACAGCCCGAGCCAGACCAGCACCCCGGGCAGGAACAGCAGCCCGCAGACCGCCATGATCATGGTGAGCTGGGCATCCCGCTGCCGGCGCAGCCGCTTGGCGGCCAGCGCATGCTCCACCACCGTCTGCGGATCCACCCCGAAGGACTGCACCAGCGGCTTGCGGTCCTCGGCCAGCATCCGCTGCTCCAGGGCGCGGGTGAACGCCTCCCCGAGATTCGGCTCCAGCAGCGAGATCCTGGGCTTGCTCACCGTGGACTTCTCGCTCGCCTCGCGGATCGCGTCGGGCGAGCCGTCCCGGAAGGCGACCGAGGCCAGGGCCGCGGTGATGCCGGTCTGCCCGCCCGCCGCCGTGCCGGACAGCGGTATCTGGGCACCCTGGCTGAGATCGAAGCTCATGGTGAACTTGCCCGTGTCCTGGAACCCTGCCACCGGCACACCCCCTGGGTCCGACCGCTTGCCGTGTCCGCGGTGTCACCGTCCGCGGTGCCGCCGTCACGCGGCACTTTCCCCGGAAGAACGGGCACAACCCGAATCCCCGGAACGGATCCGCACAACGGTACGCTGACAGCCTACTGGCGCCCACGGCACGGCGATACGCCGCGCTCCGGCCCGCCCGTCCGGCCCGCCGCGGCCGTGACTACGATGGGCCCGCCGGTGTCCGCACGGGCACCCCTCACAGACATCACCGGGAAGGCCATGCTCAACAAGTACGCGCGCGCCTTCTTCACGCGTGTCCTCACCCCCTTCGCCGCGCTGCTGCTCCGGCTGCGGGTCAGCCCGGACGCGGTGACCCTGGTCGGCACCCTCGGCGTCATGGCCGGCGCCCTGGCGTTCTACCCCCGGGGCCAGTTCTTCTGGGGCACCGTGGTCATCACGCTCTTCGTCTTCTCCGACATGATCGACGGCAACATGGCGCGCCAGCTCGGCGTCTCCAGCCGCTGGGGGGCCTTCCTGGACTCCACGCTGGACCGGCTGGCCGACGCCGCGGTCTTCTCCGGCATCGCCCTGTGGTACGCGGGGAAGGGCGACAACGAACTGCTCTGCGCCGTCGCCCTGGTCTGCCTCGGCAGCGGCCAGGTGGTGTCCTACACCAAGGCCCGCGGCGAGAGCATGGGCCTGCCGGTGCGGGTCAACGGGCTGGTGGAACGGCCCGAGCGGATGGTGATCACCCTGGTGCTCACCGGCCTGTCCGGCTTCACTCTTTTCGGCGTACCGCATATCGGGGTGCTGCTGCCGGTGGCGCTGTGGACGGTCGCGGCGGGCAGCCTGATCACCCTGGTGCAGCGGATGGTGGCGATCCGGCGGGAGGCCGCCGAGGCCGACGCCGCCGCACGGGCCGACGCCGGTCCGGCGGGCGGACCGGCCGGCGGCCCGGACGACACCTCCGGCGCCGCCGGGGCCACCGGCGAGGGCGGCCCCGGCGGAACGGGCGGAACGGGCGGCACCGGCGGCACCGGCCACCGTGCCGGGGACCGTCGCCGCGCAGGCGCCGGCGCGGGCCGGCGGCACCGGCCGGGCCGGGGGAGCGGCGGCGCATGAACGAGCGGCTCGCCGGTACCCTCTACGGACTCGGCTGGGAAACCGTCAAACGGCTTCCCGAGCCCGCCGCCGTGGCCCTCGGCCGGCGGATCGCGGACACCGCCTGGCGCCGCCGCGGCACCGCGGTGCGCCAGCTCGAGGCCAACCTCGCCCGGGTGGTGCCGGACGCCGGGCCGGACCGGCTGCGCGCCCTGTCCCGCGCCGGCATGCGGTCCTATCTGCGCTACTGGATGGAGTCCTTCCGGCTCCCGGTGTGGAGCCCCGGCCGGATCCGGGCCGGGGTGGCGGTGCAGAACCTCCGGCGGCTCACCGACGGCGTGGAGTCCGGCCGCGGCGTCATCCTGGCCCTGCCGCACCTGGCCAACTGGGATCTGGCCGGCGCCTATGTCACCACCGCCCTCCGGATCCCGCTCACCACGGTCGTCGAGCGCCTCAAGCCGGAGAGCGTGTTCGACCGCTTTGTCGCGCACCGCGAGTCACTGGGCATGGAGGTGCTGCCGCACAGCGGCGGAGAGGCCTTCGGCACACTCGCCCGCCGGCTGCGCAAGGGCGGCCTGGTGGCCCTGGTCGCCGACCGCGATCTGTCCGCCTCCGGCGTGGAGGTGAAGTTCTTCGGCGAGCCCGCCCGGATGCCCGCCGGCCCCGCGCTGCTGGCCCAGCACACCGGTGCCCTGCTGCTGCCGGCCACCCTCTGGTACGACGACACCCCGGTGCTGCGGGGCCGCGTCGAGCCGCCGGTGGAGGTGCCGGGGACCGGCACCCGCGCCGAGCGCGGCCGGGCCATGACCCAGGAACTGGCCGACCGCTTCGCCTCCGGAATCGCGGCCCACCCCGAGGACTGGCACATGCTCCAGCCGCTCTGGCCGGCCGACCTGGCGGCCCGGGAACGCCGCCGCGCCGCGGCCGGCGGCGACCGGCCGGAGGCCGGGTGAGCACGCGGTGAGGATCGGCATCGTCTGCCCCTACTCCTGGGACGTGCCGGGCGGCGTGCAGTTCCACGTCCGGGACCTCGCCGAGCATCTGCGCAGGCTGGGCCACACGGTCTCGGTGCTGGCGCCGGCCGACGACGGCACCGCGCTGCCGCCCTACGTGGTCTCCGCGGGCCGTGCCATGGCCGTGCCCTACAACGGCTCGGTGGCCCGGCTCAGCTTCGGCCCGCTCTCCGCGGCCCGGGTCCGCCGCTGGGTGCACGACGGCGACTTCGACGTGCTGCACCTGCACGAGCCGGCCGCGCCCTCGCTGGCCCTGCTCACCTGCTGGGTGGCGCGCGGTCCCATCGTGGCCACCTTCCACACCTCCAACCCCCGCTCCCGGGCCATGGTCGCCGCCTACCCCATCCTCCAGCCCGCGCTGGAGAAGATCAGCGCCCGGATCGCGGTGAGCGAATACGCCCGGCGCACCCTGGTGGAACACCTCGGCGGCGACGCGGTCACCATCCCCAACGGCGTCGATGTCGGCTTCTTCGCCGGTGCCGAGCCCAAGGCCGAGTGGCAGGGCTCCACCATCGGCTTCATCGGCCGCATCGACGAGTCCCGGAAAGGGCTGGCGGTGCTGCTCCGGGCCTTTCCGCAGATCCTTGAGCGGCGGCCGGAGACCCGGCTGCTGGTCGCCGGGCGCGGCGACGCCGAGGAGGCCGCCGGCCTGCTGCCCGCCGCCCTGCGGGACCGGGTGGAGTTCCTCGGCATGATCAGTGACGAGGACAAGGCCCGGCTGCTCCGCAGCGTGGACATCTACGCCGCCCCCAACCTCGGCGGCGAAAGCTTCGGCATCATCCTGGTCGAGGCCATGTCGGCCGGCGCCCCGGTGCTGGCCAGCGATCTGGACGCGTTCAGCCAGGTGCTGGACGGCGGCACGGCGGGCGAGCTGTTCCCGACCGGGGACGCCGACGCCCTGGCCGCCGCCGCCGCCGAGCTGCTGGGCGATCCGGCGCGGCGGGCCGCCCTGCGCGAGCGCGCCGCCCGCCATGTGCTGCGTTTCGACTGGTCCACGGTCGGCTCCGATGTCCTGGCGGTCTACGAGACGGTCACCGAGGGCGCCTCCACCGTGGCCCCGGACGACCGCATCAGCCCCTGGGCCCGCCTCTGGTCCCGCGGCGGCTGACGCTCCGCGCTCCCGCCGTACGGCCCGTACGGCCGCGGCCCCCCGGACCGCCGGTACCGGTGCCCGGCCCGGGTACTGTGGCCTGCCGTGACCACCGTGATCTGGATCGCCGTCGTCCTGCTGCTGATCGGCGTCTACCTGAGCTGGACCGCCGGCCGGCTGGACCGGCTGCACGCCCGGATCGACGCCGCCCGGGCCGCGCTCGACGCGCAGTTGCTGCGCCGGGCCTCCGCCACACTGGAGCTGGCCACTTCCGGGGTCTTCGATCCGGCCTCGGCGATGGTGCTCTACCAGGCGGCGCACGCCGCCCGCCGGGCGCCCGAGGACGAACGGGAGGTCGCGGAGAGCGAACTGAGCCAGTCCCTGCGCGCGGTGCTGGGCAGCCGGGAGCAGCTCACCGCGGTGAGCGAGGTGCCCGGCGGACCGGAGGCGGTCGCCGAACTCGCCGCGGCGGTGCGGCGGGTCCCGATGGCCCGCCGCTTCCACAACGACGCGGTGCGGGCCGCCCGGGCGCTGCGCCGTCACCGCAAGGTGCGCTGGTTCCGGCTGGCCGGGCACGCGCCGTTCCCGATGGCCTTCGACATGGACGACGAGGCCCCCGAGGTGCTGGCCGCCTACGGCAACGGGAACGGAACCGGCGCCACCGCGGCCTTCCGTTCCTGAGCCCGGGGCGGCGAGCGGTCCACCCGGCGCCGATTGGCCCTTCCGCACCGCGCGGACCGCGCGGTTTCATCGGTGACCGGCACCGGTGACCGGCACCGGCCGGAGTCCCGCGCCGTCCGGTACCCGAATCCATGGCTCTACCATTGGTTTTGCCCCGTCTCCCGACCGACCCCGGAAAGCCCTGACAAGCCCTGATAAGCCCTGACAAGACCCGACGAATCCTGACGAGTGAGGTCAACCCGTGTCCAGCACGTCCCCCAGCACATCTCAGCCCGGCCCGCTGCAGGCTCCCGCTACCGGCACCGCGCGCGTCAAGCGCGGCATGGCCGAGCAGCTCAAGGGCGGCGTGATCATGGATGTCGTCACCCCCGAGCAGGCCAAGATCGCCGAGGATGCCGGTGCCGTCGCGGTGATGGCGCTGGAGCGGGTGCCCGCCGACATCCGCAAGGACGGCGGCGTGGCCCGGATGTCCGACCCGGACATGATCGAGGGCATCATCAACGCCGTCTCCATCCCGGTCATGGCCAAGTCCCGGATCGGCCACTTCGTGGAGGCGCAGGTCCTCCAGGCGCTCGGCGTGGACTACATCGACGAATCCGAGGTGCTCACCCCGGCCGACGAGGTCAACCACAGCGACAAGTGGGCCTTCACCACCCCCTTCGTGTGCGGCGCCACCAACCTCGGCGAGGCCCTGCGGCGGATCTCCGAGGGCGCGGCCATGATCCGCTCCAAGGGCGAGGCCGGCACCGGCAATGTGGTCGAGGCGGTCCGCCACATGCGCCAGATCAAGAACGAGATCGCCCGCCTCAAGGGCCTGGACGACACCGAGCTGTACGCCGCCGCCAAGGAGCTGCGCGCCCCCCATGAGCTGGTCAAGGAGGTCGCCGGGCTGGGCAGGCTGCCGGTGGTGCTGTTCTCCGCGGGCGGCGTGGCCACCCCGGCCGACGCCGCGCTGATGCGCCAGCTCGGCGCCGAAGGCGTGTTCGTGGGCTCCGGCATCTTCAAGTCGGGCGACCCGGCCCGGCGGGCCGCCGCCATCGTCAAGGCCACCACCTTCTACGACGACCCCGAGGTGATCGCGGACGTCTCCCGCAACCTCGGCGAGGCCATGGTGGGCATCAACTGCGACACCCTCCCGGAGAGCGAGCGGTACGCCGGCCGCGGCTGGTGAACCCGCCCCCGCGGGCGGCCCGCCGGGGCTCCCCGGAGCCGGCGCGCCGCCCGCGCCGCCGCCCGGCCGGGCACCCGGTCCGGCCCGACCCGAGAGGAACCACCGTGTCCGTCCCCGAGACCACCCCCGTCATCGGCGTCTTCGCCCTCCAGGGCGACGTCCGCGAGCACCTGGCCGCGCTGCGTTCCTCCGGCGCGGAACCCGTGGCCGTCCGCCGTCCCGGCGAGCTGGCCGGCTGCGACGGCCTGGTGATCCCCGGCGGGGAGTCCACCACCATGTCCAAACTCGCCGTGTCCTTCGGCCTGATGGAACCGCTCCGGGCCCGGGTCCGGAGCGGCATGCCGGTCTACGGCACCTGTGCCGGCATGATCATGCTGGCGGACAAGATCCTCGACCCGCGCTCCGGCCAGGAGACGGTGGGCGGCATCGACATGATCGTGCGGCGCAACGCCTTCGGCCGGCAGAACGAGTCCTTCGAGGCGGCCCTGGACCTCGCGGGCGTCCCCGGCGGTCCGGTGGAGGGCGTCTTCATCCGTGCGCCCTGGGTGGAGTCCACCGGCGCGGGGGTGGAGGTGCTCGCCTCCTACGACGGCCATCCGGTCGCGGTCCGGCAGGGATCGCTGCTGGCCACGGCCTTCCATCCGGAGCTCACCGGCGACCACCGGGTGCACGCCCTGTTCACCGCCATGGTGCGGACGGCGGGGGAGTCCGGCCGCGAGGCGTCGGGCGGTAGGATCTCGGGCGTCGGTTCTGTTGACTGTCGATGACATAACGAAGGAGCGGGGCTGTGTCCGGCCACTCCAAGTGGGCAACCACCAAGCACAAGAAGGCCGTGATCGATGCCAAGCGCGGCAAGCTCTTTGCCAAGCTGATCAAGAACATCGAGGTCGCGGCACGGCTGGGGGGCCCGGACCCGGACGGCAACCCGACCCTCTACGACGCGGTGCAGAAGGCCCGCAAGAGCTCGGTGCCCAACAAGAACATCGAGGGCGCCATCAAGCGCGGGGCCGGTCTGGAGGCGGGCGGCGCCGACTACGAGACCATCATGTACGAGGGCTACGGGCCGGGCGGCGTGGCCATCCTCATCGAGTGCCTCACCGACAACCGCAACCGCGCCGCCTCCGACGTGCGGGTGGCCATGACCCGCAACGGCGGCTCGATGGCCGACCCCGGCTCGGTGGCCTATCTGTTCAACCGCAAGGGCGTGGTGATCGTGCCCCGGGCCGGACTCGCCGAGGAGGATGTGCTCGCCGCGGTGCTGGACGCGGGGGCCGAGGAGGTCAACGACCTCGGTGAGAACTTCGAGGTGATCTCGGAGGCCACCGATCTGGTCGCGGTGCGCACCGCGCTCCAGGAGGCGGGCATCGACTACGACTCCGCCGAGGCCAACTTCGTCCCCACCATGCAGGTGGAACTGGACGAGGAGGGTGCCCGCAAGATCTTCAAGCTGATCGACGCCATCGAGGACAGCGACGACGTGCAGAACGTCTTCGCCAACTTCGACGTGCCCGACGAGGTCATGGCCAGGGTCGAGGCCTGACCCCGCCGGTCCGGTGCCCGGCCCGCGTCTCCGGCCGGCTGTCGGTGGCGGCCACTACGCTGCGGAGCGGAAAGCAGGAACGACGCCGTATCCGGGAGCAGCCATGACCGCCACCCCCTCCGCCGCCCGCGCACCGGGAGCGGCCCCCGCTCCTGCCGCGGGCCCGGTGCTCGGCGTGGACCCGGGACTGACCCGGTGCGGCGTCGGCGTGGTGGCGGGCGCGGCCGGGCGCCCGCTGCGGATGGCCGCGGTCGGCGTCATCCGCACCCCGGCCGGCCTCCCGGTACCGGAGCGGCTGCTGCTGATCGAGCAGGGCCTGGAGGAGTGGCTGGAGGAGCACCGGCCGCGGGCGGTGGCCGTGGAACGGGTCTTCAGCCAGCACAATGTCCGCACCGTGATGGGCACCGCCCAGGCCAGCGCGGTGGCCATGCTGTGTGCCGCACGCCGCGGGCTGCCGGTCGCCCTGCACACCCCCAGCGAGGTCAAGGCCGCCGTCACCGGCTCCGGCCGGGCGGACAAGGCCCAGGTCGGCGCGATGGTGACCCGGCTGCTGCGGCTGGCCGGGCCGCCCCGGCCCGCGGACGCCGCGGATGCCCTGGCCCTGGCCATCTGCCACATCTGGCGCGGCCCCGCCCAGCAGCGGCTGGACGAGGCCCGGGAGCGGGAGACCGCGCGAGTTCCGAAGGGCAGCCCCACATGATCGCCTTCGTCAGCGGGACGGTCGCCGCGCTCGCGCCGGACACCGCGGTGGTGGAGGTCGGCGGCATCGGCATCGCCGTGCACTGCACCCCCGGCACCCTCTCCGGGCTGCGGGCCGGCCAGCACACCCGGCTCGCCACCTCCCTGGTGGTCCGGGAGGACTCCCTCACCCTGTACGGCTTCGCCGACGAGGACGAGCGGCAGGTCTTCGAACTGCTGCAGACCGCCAGCGGCGTCGGCCCCCGGCTGGCCCAGGCCATGCTGGCCGTGCACAGCCCCGACGCCCTGCGCCGGGCGGTGGCCGGCGGGGACGAGAAGGCGCTCACCGCCGTCCCCGGTATCGGCAAGAAGGGCGCCCAGAAGCTGCTGCTGGAGCTCCGGGACCGGCTCGGCGCCCCGGCCGGCCCGGACCGGCCGGGTGCCGTCCGCGCCGCACCGGCCTCCGGTCCCGCCCCATGGGACCAGCAGCTTCACGAGGCGCTGGTCGGCCTGGGATACCAGCCGCGCCAGGCCGAGGAGGCGGTGGCCGCGGTCACCCCGGAGGCCGAGGCCGAGCGGGCGGCCGGCCGCCGGCCGGACCTCGGCGGACTGCTGAGATCCGCCCTGCAGACCCTCAACCGCACCCGCTGACCGCAGCCCGTCCCGCGGCCCGCAGCCGCCGCGCAGCCGAACAGGAGCCCGCAGCCGTGAACCGTCCCGTGTCCGACCGCCGCACCGCCGAGACGCCCGTTCCCCGACGGTGCGGCCGGGCCGGAAGGGGGCGGTCATGAGCCGGGAGGAATCCGCCGAACGCCTGGTCGGCGCCGCGCCGGACAGCGAGGACACCGCCGTCGAGGCGGCCCTGCGTCCGCGCAGCCTGGGGGAGTTCATCGGCCAGGAGCGTGTCCGTGAGCAGCTCGACCTGGTGCTGCGCGCCGCCCGCGCCCGCGGCGGCACCGCCGACCATGTGCTGCTCTCCGGCGCTCCGGGCCTGGGCAAGACCACCCTGGCGATGATCGTCGCCGCCGAGATGGGGGCCCCGATCCGCATCACCTCCGGACCGGCCGTGCAGCACGCCGGGGATCTCGCCTCGATCCTCTCCTCCCTCCAGGAGGGCGAAGTGCTGTTCCTGGACGAGATCCACCGCATGGCCCGTCCGGCCGAGGAGATGCTCTACATGGCCATGGAGGACTACCGGGTCGACGTGATCGTCGGAAAGGGACCCGGGGCCACCGCCATTCCGCTGGAGCTTCCGCACTTCACCCTGGTCGGCGCCACCACCCGGGCCGGGCTGCTGCCCCCGCCGCTGCGTGACCGCTTCGGCTTCACCGGTCATATGGAGTACTACGGCAGCGCCGAGCTGGAACGGGTGATCCACCGCTCCGCCGCACTGCTGGATGTCTCGGTGGACACCGCGGGCGCCGCCGAGATCGCCGGCCGCTCCCGGGGCACCCCGCGGATCGCCAACCGTCTGCTCCGCCGGGTGCGGGACTACGCCCAGGTCAGGGCGGACGGCACGATCACCGCGGCGGTGGCGGCCCGGGCCCTGGAGGTCTACGAGGTGGATGAGCGCGGACTGGACCGGCTGGACCGGGCCGTGCTCGGCGCGCTGCTGAAGCTGTTCGGCGGCGGCCCGGTCGGGCTGTCCACCCTGGCGGTCGCGGTGGGGGAGGAGCGGGAGACGGTGGAGGAGGTGGCCGAGCCGTTTCTGGTCCGGGAGGGCCTGCTGGCCCGCACTCCGCGCGGCCGGGTGGCCACCCCGGCGGCCTGGCACCATCTCGGCCTGCGGCCACCCGAGGGACCATCGGCCCAGGGCGGTCTGTTCGATACCTGAATACGATGGAAACCGGCCATTCGTCTCCGGTCCGGGCACCCGGGCCGGAACATCACCGCTGTCACTGACGTTGTTCCTGCGGCGAAGCCTCGCTTAGACTTCGCCGACGCCATCTCAAGAAGATGGCATACCCCCCGCCCCACACTTCAGGCCGGCTGATACCGGCCGTGTCAAGGAAATCCCGCCGTGGAACTTCTACTCCCGCTCGTCCTGGTGATCGGCGTCATGCTGCTGATGACCCGCTCGGCCAAGAACAAGCAGCGCCAGCTCGAGGACATGCGCAACTCGATCGAACCAGGCACTGGCATCCGCACGATCGGCGGCATGTATGCCCTGGTCAAAGAGGTGCGTCACGACACACTGCTGCTGGAGCTGGAGCCCGGCATGCACGCCGTGTTCAGCAAGCAGGCGGTCTCCGCGATTCTGGAGGCCGACGAATACCACCGGATCGTGAACGGAGAAACCGATCCGGAGGATCTGGAAGATGACGACAGCCCGGAAGTTCCGGACGACGCCTCCTCGCTCACCGAGGGCGACCGGGAGCCCGAGGAGAGCGGCATCGATCTCGGCAAGCGTGCGCCGGCCGACAAGGAACCGGGCGACGACTCCAAGCACGACGGCGAAGGCGGGAAGTCCTGAGCCGGGTGCCGGCGGCCGGGTGGCCGCCGGCACCTGAGCGTGGACGGAACCGTTGAGGCACCATCCCCCGGACCGGAGCGGTCCGGGTGGTACCGCCAGCCGCGCCGCGACCACCGGGCGCGAGCCGTTGGACAGAAAGAGACGAGAAGGTGGCTGGACCTAACCCGGGCTTCAGGCCCCCCAAGCGCGCCAAGAAGGACCGTACGGCGCAGGGCAGGCCGGGACGTGCCCTCGTGGCCTTCCTGGTGCTCGCGGCCGTACTCACCGGCGGAATGTTCGCCACGGGTGAGCTGACTCCCCGGCTCGGCATCGACCTGGCAGGCGGTACGAGCATCACGCTCACCGCCACCGAGGACTCCATCGAGGAGGGCGCGGTCACTCAGGAGAACCTGAACACCGCGGTCAGCATCATCGAGCGCCGGGTGAACGGCCTCGGTGTGTCCGAGGCCACGGTCCAGGCGCAGGGCGACCGCAACATCATGGTCTCCATCCCCAAGGGGACCGACGAGGCGCAGGCCCGGGAGCAGGTCGGCACCACCGCCCAGATGTCCTTCCGCCCGGTCGTGACCATCGACTACTCCACCGTGCTCCCGGAGGGCACCGGGGAGGAGACCGGGGAAACCGGCGGGACGGGCGACGGGACCGCCGAGGAGGACGCCGGCCAGGAGGGCGAGCCGGGAGCGGAGGCCGAGGGCGGCACCGGCGAGAGCACCGGGAACACCGGGGAGGAGTCCGGGGAAGGCGCCACCGGGGACGGCGCGACGGAGGACGGCGCCTCCGGGGAGACCGGGGAGGGAACCAGCGACCAGAGCCTGGCGCCGCCGGCCGACACCCTGATCGGTGAGCCCGCCACCGACGCCACCCACGCCTCCTTCCGCACCGATGAGCAGGACCCGGCCGCAGAGACCGAGGAGACCGCGGAGGCGACGGAGGACAACGGGACGCCCGCCGCCGAGGACGGCACCGAAGACACCGAGGGCACCACGGAGGGCGCCACCGGGGACGCAGCCGGGCTGGAGGGCATCACCGCCGACCTGGCCGCGCTGGACTGCTCCACCCCCGAGAAGCGGCTGGCGGCCGGCCGTGCCGCGGCGCAGGCCGAGCCCGACGCCGAGGTCGTGGCCTGCGGCGAGGACGGCCTGAAGTACCAGCTCGGCCCGGTCGCCGTGCCCGGTACCGACCTGACCGGCGCGGACGCCGTGTTCGACACCCAGCAGGGCAAGGGCTGGATCGTCAGCATGGACTTCAACCAGGCCGGCGGCGACAGCTTCGCGGACATCACCGAGGAGCTCTCCCTCAAGGCCCCGCCGCAGAACCAGTTCGCCATCGTCCTGGACGGCGAGGTGGTCTCCGCCCCCTCGGTCAGCGAGCGGCTCGGCGGCGGCAGCGCCATCATCGAGGGCGGTCAGGCCGACCCCTTCACCCAGCAGGAGGCCGAGGACCTGGCCAACATCCTGAAGTTCGGCGCGCTGCCGCTGACCTTCGAGGAGGGCAACGTCACCACCGTCTCGCCCACCCTGGGCAGCGAGCAGCTCAAGGCCGGCCTGATCGCCGGCGGCATCGGCCTGCTCCTGGTGGTCGGCTACCTCCTCTTCTACTACCGGCTGCTGGGCGTGGTCGCGATCGGCAGCCTGGCCGGCATGGCCCTGCTGAGCTATGTGGTGATGACCCTGCTCGGCCCGGGCATCGGCTTCGCGCTCAGCCTGCCCGCCATCTGCGGCGCCATCGTCTCCATCGGCATCACCGCGGACTCGTTCATCGTCTACTTCGAACGGATCCGGGACGAGGTGCGGGAGGGCCGCCCGATCCGGGCCGCCATCGAGCGGGCCTGGCCCCGGGCCCGGCGCACCATCCTGGTCTCGGACGTGGTGTCCATCCTGGCCGCCCTGGTGCTGTTCATCGTCTCGGTCGGCACGGTGCAGGGCTTCGCCTTCGTGCTGGGCCTGACCACCGCGCTGGACGTGGTCGTGGTCTTCCTGCTGACCAAGCCGATGCTGTCGCTGCTGGGCCGGCGCCGGTTCTTCGCCCGCGGCCACAAGTGGTCCGGACTCGACCCCAAGCGGCTGGGCGCACCGCCGCCCATCCGGCGCGGCACCCGCCGGCCGGCCGTCGCCCCCGTCCCCGCCGAAGCCAAGGAGGCCTGAGATGTCCCGGTTCGGAACACTCGGCGCCAAGCTCTACCGCGGTGAGGTCTCCTACGACTTCGTCGGCCGTCGCAAGTTCTGGTACGCCATCACCGTCCTGCTGGTCATCGTCTCGCTGACCGGCCTCGGGGTCCGGGGCCTGTTCATGGGCGTGGACTTCGAGGGCGGAGCGGTGTTCACCACCCCGTCGGACACCTCGATCTCGCAGGCCGACGCCCGGAAGGTGGTCGGGGACACCGTGGGCCGCGACGCCCGGGTGCAGGAGCTGGGCAGCGGCTCGGTGCGGGTCCAGGTCACCGAGCTCAGCACGGAGCAGTCGGCCGAGGTCCGCGCGGCGCTCGCCGAGGAGGCCGGCGTCGAGGCGGAGGACGTCAACGCCGAGCTGGTCGGCCCGTCCTGGGGCGAGCAGATGACCGACAAGGCACTGCGCGGGGTGATCATCTTCCTCGCCCTGGTCACCCTCTATCTGGCCATCGCCTTCGAATGGCGGATGGCGCTGGGCGCCCTGGTGGCCCTGGCGCACGACCTGGTGATCACCATCGGCGTCTACGCCTTCGTGGGCTTCGAGGTGACCCCCGGCACCGTGGTCGGTCTGCTGACCATCCTCGGCTATTCGCTCTATGACACGGTGGTGGTCTTCGACAAGGTCAAGGAGAAGACCGCCTCGGTCACCAAACAGACCAGGTTCACCTACGCGGAGCTGGCCAACCAGGGCATCAACGCCACCGCGGTCCGCTCGGTCAACACCTCGATCGTGGCGCTGCTGCCGGTCGGCGGCCTGCTGTTCATCGGCACCGGCCTGCTCGGCGGCGGCATGCTCAAGGACATCGCGCTGTCCCTCTTCATCGGCCTGGCCGCCGGTACCTTCTCCTCGATCTTCATCGCCACCCCGGTGGTGGTGGACTTCCGGCTGCGGGATCCGGAGATCAGGGCGCACGACCGGCGGATCATGGCCAAGCGGGCGGAGCGCGCCGAACGCGGTGAGGAGGGCGAGACCACCAACCTCAACGCGCCCTCCGCGGTCCAGCTCGCGGTGTCCCGTCCGGGCGCCCCGGCCGACGAGACCCTGCCGACCGACGAGGACGGTTTCGTGGTGGTCCAGCGCCGCCAGCCGGTGTCCCGCAGCCGCGGCCGTGGCCGCCCGTCCGGCAAGCGGCGGTGACCCGGCGATGAGCGACGCGACGGTGCCCGGGGCCGGCGGCGGCACACCGGGCACCCCGGCGGGCCTTCCCCCGGCCCCCGCCGTGCCCGCGCCCGAGGAGATCCGGGAACTGCTGCTCAGCCGGATCCGGGAGGTGGCCGACTACCCGCGGCCCGGGGTGAGGTTCAAGGACATCACCCCGCTGCTCGCCGACTCCAAGGCGTTCTCTCTGGTCACCGAGACCATGGCGGCCATCTGCCGGCGCCGGCGGGCGACCAAGGTGGCCGGTCTGGAGGCGCGCGGCTTCATCCTGGCCGCGCCGGTGGCGGTACGCGCCCAGGTGGGCTTCATCCCGGTCCGCAAGGCCGGCAAGCTGCCCGGTGCCACTCTCTCGCAGAGCTACGAGCTGGAGTACGGCAGCGCCGAGATCGAACTGCACGCCGAGGACCTCACCCCCGAGGACCGGGTGCTGGTGATCGACGATGTGCTGGCCACCGGCGGCACGGCCGAGGCGTCGCTGCATCTGATCCGCCGCACCGGCGCCCAGGTGGCCGGGGTGACCATGCTGATGGAGCTTGGCTTCCTGGCCGGCCGGGAGCGGCTGCGCGAGGCGCTCGGCCCGGCCCCGCTGGACGTGCTGCTCACCCTCTGAGACCGGGCCGCGCCGCCGGACCACCGCCGCGCCGGGTCCACCGCAGGGGAATGAGTCCCGCCGCGGCGGCGTTCGGATACGCTCCCGGCCCGCTGCGACACCGGCCCGGGAAGCGAGTCACCGACCCGGCCACATCGCCGAAACGTGCCGACGGCCCCGGCTCGCTACCATGGCAGTCCGACCGTCCCCCGGGAGCCTCCTTTGCCAGACGAGCCCCAGCCGCGCACCACTGGCGGGCCGACCAGCCACGACGCCGCGCCGGTGAACGGCAAGCACCGCCCGGCCGCCGGCTCGACGGCCGTGGGGCGGAACGGCGACGCCCCGGACCGCAAGGCCGCTCCCGCCCCGGCCCCGCCGCCGGTGCCCGCCATCTCCGGCGTCTCCGGACGCTCCGGTTCCTCCAACCGGGTGCGCGCCCGGCTCGCCCGGCTGGGCGTGCAGCGCTCCAGCCCCTACAACCCGGTGCTGGAGCCGCTGCTGCGGGTGGTCCGGGCCAGCGATCCCAAGGCGGACACCTCGGCGCTGCGCCAGATCGAGCGCGCCTACCAGGTGGCCGAGCGCTGGCACCGCGGCCAGAAGCGGCGCAGCGGCGACCCGTACATCACCCACCCGCTGGCCGTCACCACCATCCTGGCCGAACTGGGCATGGACACCGCCACCCTGTGCGCCGGGCTGCTGCACGACACCGTGGAGGACACCGAGTACGGCCTGGACAATCTGCGCCGCGACTTCGGTGACCAGGTGGCGCTGCTGGTGGACGGCGTCACCAAGCTGGACAAGGTCAAGTTCGGCGAGGCCGCGCAGGCCGAGACGGTGCGCAAGATGGTGGTCGCCATGGCCAAGGACCCGCGGGTCCTGGTCATCAAGCTGGCCGACCGGCTGCACAACATGCGCACCATGCGCTTTCTCAAGCGGGAGAAGCAGGAGCAGAAGGCCCGCGAGACCCTGGAGATCTACGCCCCGCTGGCCCACCGGCTGGGCATGAACACCATCAAGTGGGAGCTGGAGGACCTGGCCTTCGCCATCCTCTACCCCAAGATGTACGACGAGATCGTCCGGCTGGTGGCCGAGCGCGCCCCCAAGCGGGACGACTATCTGGCCACCGTGATCGAAGAGGTGCAGAACGATCTGCGCGGTGCGCGGATCAAGGCGACCGTCACCGGACGGCCCAAGCACTACTACTCCATCTACCAGAAGATGGTGGTGCGCGGCCGGGACTTCGCCGAGATCTACGACCTGGTGGGGATAAGGCTGCTGGTCGACACCGTCCGCGACTGCTATGCGGCGCTGGGCACCGTGCACGCGCGGTGGAACCCGGTGCCCGGACGGTTCAAGGACTACATCGCCATGCCCAAGTTCAACATGTACCAGTCGCTGCACACCACGGTGATCGGTCCGGGCGGCAAGCCGGTGGAGCTCCAGATCCGCACCTACGAGATGCACCGCCGGGCCGAATACGGCATCGCCGCGCACTGGAAGTACAAGCAGCAGGCGGTGGCGGGCGGCGCCCGCGGCCTGGGCGCGCCCCCGAAGAGAAGCGAGAAGGGCGGCGACGCGGTCCGGGAGATGTCCTGGCTGCGGCAGTTGCTCGACTGGCAGAAGGAGACCACCGACCCGGGCGAGTTCCTGGAGTCGCTGCGCTTCGACCTGTCCCGCAACGAGGTCTTCGTCTTCACGCCCAAGGGCGATGTGATCGCGCTGCCCGCCGGTGCCACCCCGGTGGACTTCGCCTACGCGGTGCACACCGAGGTCGGGCACCGCACCATAGGGGCGAAGGTCAACGGCCGGCTGGTGCCGCTGGAGTCCACCCTGGACAACGGCGACACTGTGGAGATCTTCACCTCCAAGGCGGCCGGCGCGGGGCCGTCCCGGGACTGGCTGGGCTTCGTCAAGTCCGCGCGGGCCCGCAACAAGATCCGCGGCTGGTTCTCCCGGGAGCGCCGGGACGAGGCGATCGAGCAGGGCAAGGACGCCATCGTGCGGGCCATGCGCAAGCAGAACCTGCCGATCCAGCACATCCTCACCGGGGACGCGCTGGTCACCCTGGCCCATGAGATGCGCTACCCGGACATCTCGGCGCTGTACGCCGCGATCGGCGAGGGACATGTCTCGGCGCAGAGCGTGGTGCAGAAGCTGGTGCAGGCGGTCGGCGGCGAGGAGGCGGCCGGCGAGGATGTCGCCGAGTCGGCGCCGCCGGTCCCGGCCCGCGGCGCGCGCCGCCGGTCCAGCGCCGACCCCGGCGTGGTGGTCAAGGGCACGGCGGACGTGTGGGTCAAGCTGGCCCGCTGCTGCACCCCGGTGCCCGGCGACCCGATCATCGGCTTCGTCACCCGGGGCAGCGGCGTCTCGGTGCACCGCGCGGACTGCGTCAATGTGGAGTCGCTGTCCCGGGAGCCGGAACGGATGCTGGAGGTCGAATGGGCGCCCACCCAGTCCTCGGTCTTCCTGGTGGCCATCCAGGTCGAGGCGCTGGACCGGTCACGGCTGCTGTCGGACGTCACGCGGGTGCTGTCCGACCAGCATGTCAACATTCTCTCGGCGGCGGTGCAGACCTCGCGTGACCGGGTGGCGACCTCGCGCTTCACCTTCGAGATGGGCGATCCCAAGCATCTGGGCCATGTGCTGAAGGCGGTGCGCGGTGTGGAGGGCGTCTACGACGTCTACCGCGTCACCCCCTCCCGCAAGCACTGACCCGCTCCGGCGGGGGCGCCGCCCGGGCGGCGCCCCCGCCGGAGACGGCGGTCAGCCGCCGAATTCCTCCAGGCTCTTGCGGGCCTGGTCCAGCAGTGCCTGGCGGCCGGCGAGCTCCTTCTCCAGCTTGTCCGCCCGGGCGTTGTTGCCCGCGGCGCGGGCGGTGTCGATCTGGCCGCGCAGCCGGTTCACGACCTCCTCCAGCCGGCCGGTCAGCTCGGCGGCGCGGGCCCGGGCCTCGGGGTTGGTGCGGCGCCACTCGGCCTCCTCGGCCTCGGCCACGGCCTGCTCCACGGCCCGCAGCCGGCCCTCGATGGCCGGCCGGGCGTCCCGGGGCACCGGGCCGACGGCCTCCCAGCGCTCCCCGATGGAGCGCAGCGCCGCCCGCGCGGCGCGCACATCGGTCACCGGCAGCATCTTCTCCGCCTCGGCCGCCAGCTCCTCCTTGCGCGAGAGGTTGTCGCGGTACTCCGCGTCCCGCTCGGCGAACACCTCGCCGCGGGCGGCGAAGAACACGTCCTGGGCGGCCCGGAACCGGGCCCACAGCTCGTCCTCCACCTCCCGCTGCGCCCGCCCGGCGGCCTTCCACTCCCGCATCAGCTCCCGGTAGCGGGAGGCGGTCGGACCCCAGTCGCTGGAGCCGGAGAGCTCCTCGGCCTCCGCGATCAGCTTCTCCTTGCGCCGCCGGGCCTCCTCGCGCTGCGCGTCCAGCGCCGCGAAGTGCGCCTTGCGCCGCTTGGAGAACGCCGAGCGGGCGTGCGAGAAACGGTGCCACAGCTCGTCGTCGGTCCTGCGGTCCAGCCGCGGCAGGCCCTTCCAGGTGTCCACCAGCGCCCGCAGCCGCTCCCCGGCGGTGCGCCACTGGTCGCTGGCCGCGAGCTGCTCGGCCTCGGCGACCAGCGCCTCCTTGGCCTGCCGGGTCTCCTCGCTCTGCCGCGCCCGGCTGGCCCGGCGCTCGGCCTGCCGCTCCTGCACCAGCCCGGCCAGCTTGTCCAGCCGCTGGCTCAGCGCGTCCAGATCCCCGACCGCGTGCCCGGCGTCGACCTGTTCCCGGATGTGCCCGATGGCCGTGTTGGCGTCCTTGGCCGACAGGTCGGTGGTCCGCACCCGGCGCTCCAGCAGCCCGATCTCCACCACCAGGCCCTCGTACTTGCGCTCGAAGTAGGCGAGGGCCTCTTCCGGCGAGCCCGCCTGCCAGGAGCCGGCGACCTTCTCCCCGTCGGCGGTCCGCACATACACAGTGCCGTTCTCATCGACACGGCCCCACGGGTCGCTGCTCACAGCGCCTCCTCCACATGACACCCGGCCGGGGCCGTCGGCCCCGCGGCATCGTCCACAGTTCCTCATCCGGTGGTAGCCCGGATGCCGAGCGACGCGGTGCACTGACGCAGGGCCGCCCGTCCACAACGCCAACATAGGCGACCGGCGGCCCGGCTGTCCGCACTCTGCGAGCGGCAATTGCCGCACGGTCCCGCCGGGAACTGCGCCGGACACCCGTGTGCGGCGCAGCCCCGGCGGACACCTCCGCCCGCGTCCCACTGGCGTACCGTAACCGGTTCGCGCCCGGCCCGTGCCCGCCCGGTAGGATTTCCCACCGGGCGGGCCCCGCCGGCCGCCGGCCGGTGCGCGGGCGACCGGCCCTCGGCCCACCGACACCACCCACCGACAGACAGGGGCGAAAGTGCTCATCGCGGGCTTCCCGGCCGGTGCCTGGGGGACCAACTGCTATCTGGTGGCCCCCGCGGCCGGTGAGGAATGCGTGATCATCGACCCCGGGCACCAGGCCGCCGAAGGGGTCGAGGCCGCAGTGGCCAAACACCGTCTGAAGCCGGTCGCGGTGATCGTCACCCATGGCCATATCGACCATGTCGCCTCGGTGGTCCCGGTGTGCGGCGCCCGTGAGGTGCCCGCCTGGATCCACCCCGAGGACCGCTACATGCTGAGCGACCCGGCCCGGGGGCTGGGCATGGCCATCGGCAAGCAGCTGCTGGGCGAGCTGACCGTCGGGGAGCCGGACGATGTGCGGGAGCTGACCGACGGTGCGCGGCTGGAGCTGGCCGGTCTGGACCTCACCGTCGACCATGCCCCGGGCCATACCAAGGGGTCGGTGACCTTCCGGATGCCCGGGCAGGACGACATCCCGCCGGTCCTGTTCTCGGGCGACCTGCTGTTCGCCGGCTCCATCGGACGCACCGATCTGCCCGGCGGCGATCACGCCGAGATCCTCCGGTCGCTGGCACGTGTGTGCCTGCCGCTGGAGGACTCCACCGTGGTGCTGTCCGGACACGGCCCCCAGACCACCATCGGCCGCGAGCGCGCCACCAACCCCTTCCTGCGGGCGGTGGCCGACGGCCGGGGCGGCGCGGAGCCCGCGCCGCCGCGACGAGGAATGTGACGACACCACCCGTGAGTGCACCCAGTTTCCGCGCCCCCAAGGGGACCTACGATCTGCTGCCGCCGCAGTCCGCCGAACACCTGGCGGTGCGGGAGGCGCTGGCCGCGCCGGTGCGCCGGGCCGGCTACGGCTACGCCGAGACCCCCGGCTTCGAGCAGGTCGAGCTCTTCGCCCGCGGTGTCGGGGAGTCCACCGACATCGTGACCAAGGAGATGTACACCCTCACCACCAAGGGCGGCGACCGGCTCGCACTGCGTCCCGAGGGCACCGCGTCGGTGCTGCGCGCGGCCCTGGAGGCCGGTCTGCACAAGGCGGGCAATCTGCCGGTCAAGCTCTGGTACTCGGGCTCCTACTACCGCTACGAGCGCCCGCAGAAGGGCCGCTACCGGCACTTCGCCCAGGTCGGGGCGGAGGCCATCGGGGCCGAGGACCCGGCGCTGGACGCCGAGCTGATCATCCTGGCCGTGGACGGCTACCGGTCGCTCGGCCTGACCGGCTTCCGGCTGCTGCTGAACTCGCTGGGCGACCGGGAGTGCCGCCCGGCCTACCGGGCGGTCCTCCAGGACTTTCTGCGCGGTCTGGATCTGGACGACGAGACCCGCAAGCGGATCGAGATCAATCCGCTGCGGGTGCTGGACGACAAGCGCGACCAGGTGCGTGCCCGACTCGGCGGCGCCCCGCTGATGCGGGACCACCTGTGCGAGGCGTGCCGGGACTACCACGACGAGGTGCGGGAGCTGCTCGGCGCGGCCGGTGTCCCCTTCGAGGACGACCCCCGGCTGGTGCGTGGACTGGACTACTACACCAGAACCACGTTCGAATTCGTCCATGACGGGCTGGGCGCACAGTCCGCCATCGGCGGCGGCGGGCGGTACGACGGGCTGTCGGAGATGATCGGCGGCCCGGCCCTGCCCTCGGTGGGCTGGGCGCTGGGTGTGGACCGCACGGTGCTGGCGCTGCGCGCCGAAGGGGTGGCGCCAAAGGTGCCGCCGGCCACCGAGGTCTATGCGGTGCCGCTCGGCGGGCAGGCCAGGCGTACGCTGTTCAGCCTGGTCACGGAGTTGCGCCGGGCCGGGGTGGCGGCCGATTTCGCCTATGGCGGCCGGGGCCTGAAGAACGCCATGAAGTCCGCCAACCGCTCCGGGGCCCGCTTCGCCCTGGTGGCCGGGGAGCGGGATCTGGCCGAGGGCGTGGTGCAGCTCAAGGATCTGCACAGCGGGGAGCAGACCGCGGTGCCGCTCTCCGCGGCCGGGGAAGAAGTGCGCGCACGATTCGGTTCGTCCTCTTGACGCCGGTGCAACAATGGCCATCGCGACACCGGCTTTCTCCGGACCGCCGCCGACGGCCTCGCCGGCCCGGGGTGCGGTCCGGCCGCAGTGCCCCGTCCCCCCACGACCTCTGACCGCATGAGGACACCAGGATGACCACCACCGCAGACCTCGACGACATGCCCGCCGAGGTGCCGGCCCAGCGGCGCAAGGACGAAGCACAGCAGGGCGGTCCGGCCGGCACCGGAGCGAGCCGGCCGTTCGCGCTGATGCTGGTCATCACCGGCTTCCTCGGCCTGCTGGCCTCCTGGGTCATCATCATCGACAAGCTGCATCTGGCCGAGAACGAGAACTACCAGCCGGCCTGTTCCATCAATCCGGTGGTCTCCTGCGGCAGCGTGATGACCAGCGACCAGGCGGAGGTCTTCGGCTTCCCCAACCCGATGCTGGGCATGGCCGCCTATGCCTCGGTGATCACCATCGGCATGGCGCTGCTGGCCGGCGCCCGGTACCGGGCCTGGTTCTGGCGCGGGCTGCTGGCCGGTACCGCCTTCGGCGTCGGCTTCTGCACCTGGCTGATGTACCAGTCGCTGTACAACATCGGCGCGCTGTGCCTGTGGTGCAATCTGGTGTGGGTGGTGACCGCCGTGATGTTCTGGTACACGGTGGTGCACACCGTGCGGCACGGCTTCGTCCGGGTGCCCGAGGGGCTGCGCCGGGGGCTGCTGGAGTTCCACTGGGTGCCGGCCACCGTGCACATCGGCATCATCGGCATGCTGATCCTCACCCGCTGGTGGGACTTCTGGTTCTGAGCCCGCCGCTTCCGGCGGCTCCCGGGCGGGCCCGGCCGGTTGTCGTATCCGGCCAGTAGGGTGGCGGATGTGGAGCCCGACCTGTTCACCGCCGCCGCCGAGGACCGTCAGGAGAAGGAGCCCGCGGGACGTCCGCTGGCGGCCCGGATGCGCCCCCGTGATCTGGACGAGGTGGTGGGCCAGGGCCATCTGCTGCGGCCCGGCTCGCCGCTGCGCCGCCTGGTGGGGGAGCACGGCGCCGGCCCGGCCGGGGTCTCCTCGGTGATCCTCTGGGGTCCGCCGGGCACCGGCAAGACGACCCTCGCCCATGTGGTCAGCCGGGCCGCCGACAAGCGCTTTGTCGAGCTCTCCGCGATCACCGCCGGGGTCAAGGAGGTGCGCGCGGTGATCGACGGCGCCCGCCGCGCGATCGGTGCCCTGGGCAAGGAGACCGTCCTGTTCCTGGACGAGATCCACCGGTTCACCAAGGCGCAGCAGGACTCCCTGCTTCCGGCGGTGGAGAACCGCTGGGTCACGCTGATCGCCGCCACCACC
>NZ_FOLM01000015.1 GCF_900112355.1 Streptomyces aidingensis | reverse complement strand
ATCGGGGCACCACACCCGGCTTCCTGTGCGAGCGTTCCTGAAGTAACTGGCCGCCGCTCCTGGTTCAGGGCTTGCGGCCGGCAGAGGAAGGGGACCTTCATCGTGAGCACGAGCACCGCACAGTTCAACGCCGACGGCCGGCGTCACACCATCACCCGCGAGCAGGCCGAGGCCGCGGCCTCCCGTCTCACCCCCGCGCACAGCAGCACCTTCAACCAGCACCGCGACTGGTATGCCCTCGTCGGCAGCGGCGTCTACTACGTCAAGGACCTCATCGCCGAGGCCACCGGCGTCGAGCCGTCCGACGCCAAGACCGCACGCCTTGCCGTCGCAGAACTCGGCTTCCCGGTGCTGTGCTGGGCCTGGGGCAGCTTCCTCAGAGACGGCAGCCGGTGAGACCGGGCACCTGACCGGTGTCGATACGGTGTTGACGACGCCATGTGTAGATGGTCTGGTCGCTGGTCCCGAGCAAGCTGGGCGAGCTCTGCGACCTTGCGACCGGACTCGACCAGATCCAGGACCATGCGGCGGAACTCAGGCGGATAACTCCGGGGCATGGAAGAGGCCCTCCGGAAGTACGGGTTGACTGATTGCTCAGCAACCCGACTCCACCGAACCCGGGGCACATCACCTCGGCCCACCCCGCGTTGCCCCGCGCACTGCATGACCGTTTCCCGCTACGCCCGCCTGGTCACCCCGCGCACAAAGAATGTTGCCCAGGGCAACTCCCATGGCTAGTTTGGCCTTCCACACACTTCGCAGGCCGGACGCTACGGGGGGCGAGGGGCATGGGTCGGGCGTCGGACTGGTCACCGCTGGACATGGACGGTGACCCGACTCCGGGCGATCCGCCCCGGATCGAGCAGCTGGGCAACAAGTTCACCACCTTCGCCGACGACGTCTTCGACGCCCTGCAGAAGGTGCGGGCGCTGGGCGAGGACGGCACCCTTGCCTCCTTCGTCGGCGAATCGGCCGACGCCTACCAGGACAAGTTCGACAAGGTCCCACCCAACCTCGAAAAACTCCACACCTCCTACGACCTGGCCGGCCAGGCCCTGCTCACCTACGCCCCCAAACTGGAGGACGCCCAGCGCGACGCCGACCAGGCCCTGACGGACGCGGAGGACGCGCGGGCGGAGCTGGCCACCGCGCGGTCCTGGCTGGAGCGGGCCACCTCCACGCTGGAGGACGCCGAGGAGGAGGCCGAACCCCCGGACGAGGGCGAGGTGTCGGCGGAGGTGCGGCGCGCCCTGTCCGACGCCCAGCTCGACGCCGGCAACGCCCAGACGGCGGTGGACGACGCCCGGGAGAAGCTCAACGCCGCGATCGCCCTGGCCCAGCAGGCCAAGGAAGCCCGGGAGGAGGCCGCAGAACGCTGCAAGCGCGATCTGGAGGAGGCCTCCGACGCGGGCATACAGAACAAGAAGTGGTGGCAGAAGGCCGTCGACTGGGTGGTGGACAACTGGGACACCATCGTCAATGTCTGCAAGGTCATCGTCGCCGTCGTCGGCATTGTCGCCATGATCATCGGCGGCCCCCTCGCCCTCCTCGTCCTCGCCGCCGCCCTCATCGTCCTCGCCGACACCCTCATCAAATACGCCAATGGGGAGGCATCCCTCTGGGATGTCGCTTTTGCGGCACTTGACTGCATTCCGGGCATGAAGGGCCTGACCACCGCCGCCGGGCTGCTCAAGGGCATCAAATCCGGGATGAAAGGGCTGGCCGCCGGAGCCAAGGGCATGGGCAGGACCATCCGGCAGCAGGCCAAGCAGATGGCCAAGCGCAACGGCTGCGGTGATCCCGTGGACGTTGCCACCGGCGAGCTGTTCATGTCCGCCATCGATGTGGAGCTGCCCGGGGCGCTGCCTCTGATCATCGAGCGGCACCATATTTCCGGCTACCGGGACGGCCGTTATTTCGGTTCGTCCTGGAGCTCGACCCTCGACCTGCGGCTCGTGCTGGCAGACGACGGGGTGCGCTTCTTCGCCGCCGACGGCATGACGCTGCTCTATCCCGTCCCGCTGCCCGACCCCGAACACCCGGTGCTGCCCGTCGAAGGCCCGCGCTGGGGCCTGGCCTGGGACGGCCGGCCCGGCACCCCGCTCACGATCCACCGGCCGGATACCGGGCACACCCTCCACTTCGCCCACGTGGCGGGCCGTCCCGGGAACGAGTTGCCGCTGGCCGCCGTCACCGACCGCAACAACAACCGCATTGACGTCCACTACGACGACAACGGCGATCCTCGGGAGGTGAGCCACTCCGGCGGCTACCGCATCGGCGTCGCCGTCTACGACCGGCGCATCACCTCCCTGCGGCTGCTGTCGGCGCCGGACGAGCCGGTGCTGCGCGCATACGACTACGACGGCGCCGGAAACCTGGCCAAGGTCTTCAACTCCTCCGGGCTGCCGCACGACTTCACCTACGACGACCATGCGCGCCTGATCCGCTGGGAGGACCGCAACGGGCTCTGGTACGCCTACGAGTACGACGACGCGGGCCGGTGCGTCTTCTCCACCGGCACGGACCGCGCCCTGGAATACCGCTACGCCTACGACGAGCACAACCACCGCACCACCGCGACCGACTCCCTCGGGCACGCCACCGTCTACCAGTTCAACGACAGTTACCAGCTCGTCGCCGAAACCGACCCGCTCGGCAACACCACCCGGCGGGAATGGGACCGCTACGACCGGCTGCTGTCCCTGACCGATCCGCTGGGGCACACGACCCGCTACGAGTACGACGAGCAGGGTTCCCCCACTGCCGTGGTGCGGCCCGACGGTCACCGCACCACCGCCGAGAACGGTGAGTTCGGCCTGCCCGTGGCGGTCACCCAGCCCGATGGCGGCGTCTGGCGGCTGGAGTACGACTCCCGCGGCAACCTCACCGCCGAGACCGACCCGGCCGGGGCGCGCATCGCCTACCGCTACAACAGCACCGGCTCGGTCACCGCCATCACCGACGCCGCCGGGCGCACCGTGCGGATGGAGACCGACGCGGCGGGCATGCCGGTGTCCGCCACCGACGCCGAAGGGGCCACCACTCTCACCGGGCGCGACGCCTTCGGCAGGCTCGTCCTGCTCACCGATCCCTCCGGGGGACGGACGCATTTCTCCTACACCCCCGAAGGGCTGCTCAGCCGACGCACCCTCCCCGACGGCACCACCGAACAACGGGAGTACGACCCCGAAGGCAACCTCGTCGTGCACACCGGCCCGGCCGGTGACGTCACCCGCTTCGAGTACACCGTCTTCGACCTCCCCTCCGCCCGCACCGACCCGGACGGCACCCGCCTGGAGTTCGCCTACGACACCGAGCTGCGGCTGGCCTCGGTGACCAACCAGCTCGGCCAGACCTGGCGGTACCACTACGACGCGGCGGGCCGGCTGTCCCAGGAGCAGGACTTCCACGGCCGCACCCGCGCCTACCGGCACGACGCGGCGGGCCGCCTCACCGGGATGACCAACGCCGCCGGGGAAACCACTTCGTACGTGCGCAACCTCCTCGGCAAGATCGCCGAGCAGTACACCCCCGAAGGCGTCACCACCTTCACCTACGACCCGATGGGCAACCTGCTCCATGCCCACAGCCCGGACGCCGAACTGCGCTACGAGCGCGACCCGATGGGCCGAATCCTCGCCGAGACCTGCAACGGGGCCACCCTGCGCAACGTCTACGACATCCTCGGCCGGCGCATCCGCCGCACCACCCCTTCGAACGCCGAATCGGTGTGGGAGTACGACGGACGCGACAAGCCGGTCTCCCTGCGCACCGCCGGGCGCACGGTCACCTTCGGCTACGACGCGGCCGGCCGGGAGACCGAACGGCGGACCGGCGCCGCCGTCCTTGCCCAGACCTGGGACGCCGCCGGCCGGCTCAGCACCCAGACCCTCACCGCACACGGCCTTCCCGACACCCCCGGACCGCGCCCGGTCCAGCACCGCTCCTACCGCTACCGGGCCGACGGCACGGTCAGCGCGATCACCGACCTGCTGCGCGGCTACCGGACCATCGACGTCAACAGCACCGGCCGGGTCACCGCCGTGCAGGCCGCCACCTGGACCGAACGCTACGCGTACGACGACGCCGGCAACCTCGCCCAGGGGGAATGGCACCAGGCGAACCCGCCCCGCCCCGACGCTTCCCGCAGCAGCCGGGACATCACCTACGAATACGACGCACAGGGCCGCGTCGTGGTCCGGCGCCGCAAGCGGCTGTCCCGCAAGCCGGACGTCTGGCGCTACTCCTGGGACAGCCAGGACCGGCTGACCGGCGTGATCACCCCCGACGGCACGCGCTGGGCATACCGCTACGACCCCTTCGGCCGCCGCATCGCCAAGCAGCGGCTCGGGGCGGACGGCAGCACCGTGGCCGAGCAGGTGGTCTTCACCTGGGACGGCTTCGTACCCGCCGAGCAGACCGTGCTCTCCGAGGACGGCACCGCCGAGTGCACCGTCTGGGACTGGGAACGCGACCGCTTCAGCCCGGTGGCCCAGACCCACCGCGTTCCCGCATCCGAGCAGCCGCAGGAATGGATCGACGAACGCTTCTACGCCATCGTCACCGACCTGGTCGGCACCCCGACCGAACTCGTCGACGACCACGGCCGCATTGCCTGGCACTCCCGCACCACGCTGTGGGGTGCCCAACTCCCCGATGCCCGCTCCGGCGAGGCCGCCTGCCCCCTGCGCTTCCCCGGCCAGTACCACGACCCGGAAACGGCATTCCACTACAACTACCAGCGCCATTACGACCCGGAGACGGGCCAGTACATGTCGCTGGACCCGCTCGGCCTCGCCCCGGGCCCCAACCCCCGCGCCTACGTCGCCAACCCGCACACCCAAACCGACTCCCTCGGCCTCGCCCCGGACTGCGAGACCGCTGCGCGGGCCGCTGCCCGGGCCCGGGCGGATCTGGAGCAGGCTCGGCCTGGAGCGAATAAGCACACCCGCCCCACCAGCGCGGCCGGGCTCTCCGTCCCCGGACACCCCCAGACCTTCAGCGGCGCCAGCATCAAGGGCGGCGGCAACCACAACCTCCACCCGGACGTTCAGGCGGCCTACGACCGGGTGCCGACCGACATCAAGCAGAGAATGGGGGGACAGCATGGGAGATGTGGCGAGGCAGAGGCGCTGTCGGATGCACTGCACGCAGGCGTCGACCCTCGTGGGGGCACGATGGCCGCCGTGAATGTGCGCGCGTCGGGCAACGACGCGCACGGGACGCCGAAGCCTCCGTGTCCTTCTTGTAAGGATGTGCTCGAACAATTCGGAATCACGGCGGTGGTGTAGACATGACTGACGTACCTCGGGCCGGATGGTCCGCGCTGACCCTGCGCGTCATGCGGTCGACGGGCTGGTACCCGGAGCGGTCGGTGCCGGTCACGCGCTGGGAGGAGCCGGTGCGTGCGGAGCTGGGCCTTGGGATGCATGACGCGGTGCGGCGGTTTCTCACCGAGTTCGGCGGTCTGTCGACCGACGAGTGGACGCCGGGACCGATCATGCCGCAGTCGCCGTTCCGCCTCGATCCGCGCGTGGCGGTGGCGGACCGGGAAGCCTTCGCACGCTTCAAGGAGAGCGCCGGGGCCCGCCTGTACCCGCTCGGCCATGCCGACAGCGGCGCAAGCCGGCTGGGCATGAGCGAGGACGGCGCCGTCTGGATCGGCACCGGCGACGGCGGCGCGCAGTTGCTCGCCGACACCGGTGTTCTCGCGCTGGAGAAACTCGTCATGGAGCGGCACACCGACGCTCCTCTCCCGTTCGTCCTGGCGGGGGACCATCTGGAGTTCCCGGGCGAGACCGTTCCGGTGGGGGCCCGTGCGGGCTCCGGTGCCCGGTGGTCCGCCGAGGCCGACTGGATGCTGCGCCGGTCCGGCTGGTTTCCGGGCCGTTCGGTGTCCACGGCGCAGTGGGAGCAAGTCCTTCGTGAGAATGACGAAGGCTTTGAGGCGAATGAAGCCGCCCGCCGGTTCCTCACCGAGTTCGGCGGACTGGAGCTCAACACGAAGGGGCCGGGCAGGACCATGGCCCGCTCCCCCGTCCGGCTCGATCCCCTGGTCGCCAAGCTGGACTTCGAGATCTTCGACTTTCTCAGTGAGGAGGCCGGGACCTACCTCTACCCCATCGGTGACGCCGTCCAGGCGAACCAGTATCTGGGCATGGCAGAGAACGGGGCCGTCTACTTCGGTATGGACGTTGTTGAACTCCTCGCGGACACCGCCGACGAAGCCCTGGACAAGCTCATCCGCGGCATCCGATAGCAGACCACCGATTCGCTGTCTCTCTGTGACGCGCGAGGCCCAGTACGACCATCCCCTCGCAACGCCGGTAGCGGCATGGTTAAGGCTGGAGCACACAGCGTCACCGTTACGCATCGCTTGGGGGATCTCCACCATGAAGCGCCGTCTCGCTCTGCCCATTGCGCTCCTCACCGTCGGCCTGCTGACCGGGGCCTGCTCCGCAGGCTCCGGCTCCGGCGACTCCGACGACCGGATCGACGGCGCGGACAGCACCGGGCACCGAACCGCCGGGGGTGGCGGTGCCGGGCGCCGGGTCCGGGGAATGGTCGCCGCCGGCGTGCTGGTACGAGCCGCGCACCGCATCCGAGATGCGGGACTACACGCAGCGGCTGCTGCAGTCCTGGACCCGGATCCCGGAGGAGGACATCGCCCCCAGCCGGGAGCGGCTGCTGGACTACTACCAGCGCGGGGAGCCGTACACCGACTACAACCTGGACATCGAGGGCGAGGGCTGGTTCTGGGTCGGGGTGGCCAATCCGGACCACCGCGGCACCGCGGCGGCGTCCGCCTGCTCCGCCTACGGAATATGGGCCGAGCGCAGCGAGACGCCCGTCGGCCAGCCGCTGGCGGTCAGCCCGCAAACCCTCGCCGAGGCCGCCTACGAATGGCTGCCACTGCCCCAGACCTCCATCTCTCTCAGCCCCGACGCGGACCGGCCGCAGGTGGTGAACCTGCCCACCTGGATCTGGCAGGACACCGCGGCCATCAGTGAGGTCTCCGCCACCGCCATCCTCGACGTCCTGGGCCTGGAGGTCACCACCACCGCCGTCCCCGGAGCCCTGACCCTGGACCCCGGCACCGAGGACGCCACACTGCACCCCGCCGACGGCCGCTGCATCCTCAACCCCGACGGCACCATCGGCCTGCCCTGGACCCCGGCACACGAGGGCGAGACACCCCCGTGCGGAATCACCTGCCACCGCGCCACACCCGGCACCTCCACACCCTGACGGCCACCATGTCCTGGACCGCCACCGGCACCGATACCTCACAGCCGCTGCCCGACGCCGTACTGGAGACCACCCACGAACTCACCGTCCAGGAGATCCAGGCCATCACCCGCTGACGGCCCGACGCCCCAGCGGCAACTGACAGTGGGCACGGCCCCGGCCGCGTGTGCCGGATATGCCTGCTTCGGGGTCACGGTGTCACAAACGCGCCTAGAGTGGGGTGCCCAGCCGGGCCGGATCGGAGCCGGCGGGAGGAGGGGTGGCGGTGCGCAGGATTCCGCCGGAGATGTTCCGGTTCACATGGGGTGACTGGGCGCATCTGTACCAGGCGATACTCGACGCCTTCGCCGCCGCCAACGAGCGGCTGGAGACCACGCTCGGGCTCGACGATGTCCGGGCCCGGCTCCGTGCGGGCGGCCGGCTGACTCCTCTGACCGACGAGGAGCTGATCAGGGCACTGAAGCAGCTCCGCGAGTGGAACCTGCTCGACGTGGTCCAGAACCACGCCGAGAACTACCGCACCGCCGATGAATACGAGCGGCGCAATCTTCAGTACTCCCTCACCCGGCAGGGCGAGGCCGCGATCGCCGGTGTGCGGCACGCCCTGGAGGCTCTGGCGTCCACCGGTGCTCTCCAGACGGCCGTGCTGGATGCCATCGCGGACCGTCTCGCCGAGCTCTGTGTACTGCTGGAGACTCCCGGGTCCGCGGACCGGCGGATCTACACCACGCTTCAGGAACTTGAGGGTCATCTGGAAGCCCTGCTGGACAACACCAGAACCTTCAACAGCGAACTGCAGCGCCTGCTGCGCGCCGAAAGCGCAGATACCGGCACGTTCCGGGAGGTCAAGTCCGCGACCGTGGCCTACCTTCAGGAGTTCCTGACCAATCTGGACCAGAGAGCACGCGCCATCGCCGCGGCCGCCGCCCAGGTCGAGAAGAATGGCGTGAGCCTGCTGCATGAGCGGGCGCTGGCCGGTGCCGAGCTCCCCCCGGTGCCCGACGGTGATCCCGTACCCGCCTGGCTGGCGCACCGCCGTGCCCGCTGGGACGGCCTGCGGGCATGGTTCCTGCCTCCCGAGGGTGTGCCCGCCCGGGTCGAGCAACTGCATGATGTCGCCCGCCGGGCGATCATCACTCTGCTTCAGGCGCTCGACCGCATTCACGAGGCCCGTCGCCGGTCCTCCAACGCAGCCCAGGATTTCCGTGAGCTGGCCCGGTGGTTCGCCCTGGCACCCGGAGAGGAGGACCTGCACCGGCTGTGGCACCTGGCCTTCGGGCTGGCCTCATCCCGACATGCCCACCTGCACCAGCCCGACCCGGAACTCATTCCGTCCTCCGCCTCATGGGCCGACGCGCCTCCGGTGGAAGTATCCGCCCTGCTGCGCACATCGGGCCGGACACAGCAGGCCGGCCGCACCGGCAAGGTCCGCCCGGTGGACGCTCTGCGGGCCCGCCGCGCCGCCCGGGCCCGCCAGGAGCGTGCCGAGCTGGAGGCCGCGTGGAGCATGCTCGGCACGGACGGCCCCCTTCCGCTGTCCCGCTTCGGCGAGCTGGACCACACGGTCTTCGAGCGGCTGCTCGACCTGCTCGGCCGGGCCCTGGCGGCCCGGCCCGACCAGACCGGCATCCGGCGTGCGACCACCGGTGACGGCAGGGTGGACATCCTGCTCCGGCCGCCCCCGGCCACCTCCGCTCCGGCAGTTCTGCGCACCGGGCGCGGGTGGCTCACGGGCCCGGACTATCTCGTCGAGGTACGTGTGGCCGGCTCCGCCGCGCGCCCCGCCGGGGACGGAAGGGCCGGTGGATGAGTAATCTCGCCAATCAGCTCGTGGTCGCCGAGCGCGACGAAATCTCCCGGGCCATCCGCCTGCTGCTCGCCCGGCCGCTGCTGACCAGACGGCACGATCCCGAGGCGTTCGAGCTGGTCCGGCGCCGCCGGGACCCGCTCGTCCAGTGGTTCGACTACCACCTCGGCTGGACCCTTGCCTTCGAACCCCGGCTCGGATACGCCCGGCTGTTCAAAGTCCGGCAGACGGCGGACGCCTCCCGACCGGCCCGGCGGGCGCGTGCCGGCCGGGCCCCATTCGACCGACGCCGCTACACGCTGCTGTGCGTGGCCGCGGCGGAACTGCTGTCCGTACCCGTCACCACCATCGGCCTGCTCGCCGAGCGGGTGGTGCGTGCCACCGCCGAGGACGAGGCAGTCCCGCTGTTCGACACCGCCTCCCGGGCCGAGCGGATGGCCTTCGTCGACGTGCTCCGGCTGCTGGAAACCCTCGGTGCGCTCCGCGCCGTGGACGGCACCACCGAAAGCTATGCCGAATCGGCGGAAGCGAAGGTCCTCTACCGGGTGGACACCACGCTTCTCATGCGGCTGATCGCCGCCCCTGAAGCCCCTTCGCGGCTCGCCCTGCCGCCGGCCGGCATCCCCGTACGGTTCGACGAACTGCTGGACGGCCTGATGCGGGAACGCCGTTACGGCGAGACCGGCGACACGGCCCCCACCGGCCTGATATCCGAAAGCCAGCGCAACCTGCGACTGCGCCACTCGGTGCTGCGCAGGCTGTTCGACGACCCGGTACTCCACCGCGAGGACCTCTCCCCCGACGAGGGGGCCTACCTCCTCTCGCCCACCGGGCGCCAGATTGTGCGGCGTGCTGCCGCCCAGGCCGGCTTCGTGCTGGAGGAACGGGTTGAGGGCATCCTGCTCGCCGATCCGGACGGGATCGCCACCGACTCCGCATTTCCCGACGGCTCAGGAACGGCGAAGACGGCCGCGCTGCTCCTGCTGGACTTCCTGCTCCGGTCACCGGCCGGCGCCATGCCGGAAGAGCTTGCGGCCGAGGCCGAGCGTCTGCTGGGCCGGCATCCCCGCTGGGCCGCGGGGTACCGGTCCGAGGGCGGCGGCCCCCGTCTGGCGGCCGATGCCGTGGACGTGCTGTGCGGCTTCGGGCTGGCACGCCGCACGGCGGACCGGATCACGGCGCTGCCCGCCGCAGCCCGGTACCGCGTGACCATATCCGGCCCCGATGGCCGGCCGGCACCGGAACGGGCAGCGGGCCAAGGGCAACGGGGACCGGACCACGGGCACCGGGACGCTGACGAAGCCCACGAGGGAGCCCACGAGGGAGCCCGCGACAAGGAGGCACTGGGGTGACGGTCATCAAGCTCGCCGACCGGACCCGGAACGCGGCGGCCGGCCCGCACGGCCACGTGCCCGGAGCGGACCGCTGGCGGCCGACCAGGGCCGGCATCCTCAATGTCTGGCGCTACTACGACGAGGTCTTCACCTTCCACCAGGGCCGCCTGCTGCTGCGTGGCCCCAACGGCACCGGCAAGTCCAAGGCACTCGAACTCCTGCTGCCGTTCCTGCTGGACGCCAGTCTCCGCCCGAACCGGCTGTCCACCTTCGGCGGCTCCGAACGGACGATGCACTGGAACCTCATGGGGGAAGGCGCCTCCGGCCGCACCCGTGTCGGCTATGTGTGGCTGGAGTTCACCCGCGAGGAGGCCGGACACTCCCAGTGGTTCTGCTGCGGCGCCCGGCTCCAGGCGACGGTCCACACCACCTCCGTCACCGCGGACTTCTTCATCACCGGCCGGCGCATCAGCCACTTGGCGGCCCCTGAGCAGCCGGACGAGCCGGGGAGCCTGTACCTGGTCGACGCCGGCGGCCGGCCTCTCACCCGCCGCGAGCTGGGCGACGCGCTGTCCGAGGGCCGGGGCGCACTCTTCCCGTCCGCCGCCGAATACCGCGCCACCGTCCGCCACACACTCTTCCCCGGCATGACCGAGCAGCGCTATGACGCCCTGCTGACCGCCCTTCTCCAGCTGCGCACACCCAAACTCTCCCAGCGCCTTGATCCGGCCCTGCTCTCCACCCTCCTCTCGCGGGCACTTCCGCCGCTGGGCGAGGCCGAGATCGGCGAACTCGCCGAAGGCTTCGAACGGCTCGACCGGCAGCGGGAACGGCTGCGCAAGCTGGACCAGGAGGTGGCCGCCGCGGAGACGCTCGCCGCCCGCCAGCGCACCTATGTCCAGCGCGTGCTGCGGGCCGCGGCCGGCCGGCTGATCTCCGCCACGACGGACCTGGACAACGTCACCCGGGAGGCGCGGGAGAGCGAGGCGAAGCTCGAATCCGCCCTTGCCGAGCGCGCCGAAGCCGAGCAGGGCCGGGACCGGGCGAACGCGCAGGGGCTGGAACTGGAGGCGGCCATCGACGGCCTGCTCGACAGCGAGATTTACCGGCGCGGCAGCGAACTCGACGATCTGCGGCGCCGGGCCGATGGCGCCGAGCGCGCGGCCGAGGCGGCCCGGGACCGTGCGGACTCCCTGGCGGCCGTCGCCGAACAGGACGCACAGCGGCGGACGGAAGCGGCCGAGCGAGCCGGCCATGCCGGCCGTCAGCACGACCAGGCCCGTGCGGAGGTCCGCCTGGCGGCCCGGCGGGCCGCCATGGAGTCCGTTGCCGAAGAACTGGACCAGTTGCTCGGTGTCGCCGTCGATCCCTCCCGCGGCGCCGACGGCGCCGGCGGCGCCGAAGAGGAGCGGCCGGAACAGGCCGCCCGGCAGCTTCTGCACGGCGCGGTGAACAGCCGCCGGGACCAGGTCGCCCAGGTCCGCCGCGCCGGAGAACGGCACGAGCGGGCGGTCGACGCCCGCACCGCCGCCGAGATCGCGCTGGAGGAGCACCGGGCGCAGCTTGCGGAGGCCGTGACCTCCCAGGCCGCAGCGGCGCGTGCCCATGAGCAGGCTCTTGACACCCTGGCGGGCGAACTGCGTCAGTGGGCCGACCGGTGCACCGAGCTCCGCATCACCGAACCCGCCGCTCTCTCCGACCGGGCCGCTTCGCGGGACACCGTGCAGGCGATCGTCGAATCCGCCGCACGGGACGCCGACCGCCGGATCACCGAAGAACGCACCACCGTGGCCGCGGCCCGTGCTGCTGCGGCCGAGCGGCGCAGCGGGCTGATGGCCGAGCTGGACCGCCTGGCGGAGGCGGCCGGGCTGCCGCCCCGGGCCCCGCACACCCGGACCGCGGACCGCACCGCGAGGGAGGGCGCCCCGCTGTGGCGGCTGGTCTCCTTCCGTGACGACGTGCCCGCCGCGGTGCAGGCAGGGGTGGAAGCAGCCCTGGAAGCAGCGGGCCTGCTGGACGCCTGGGTCGGCCCGCACACCGGCTTCCGGGTATCCGGCCACGACACCTTCGCGGAGGCGGATCTCGCGCACCCCGTGCACGGCCCCTCACTGCTGGACATCCTCCGGCCGGAGCCGGAATCCCCCGTCTGCGTCGAGCGGGTCCAGCGCATCCTCTCCGGTATCGCGTACGGGCCCACCCTGCCCGCCCCCACCCTGCCCGCGGCACCTGTCGCCGCCGTCTCCGCCGACGGGCACTGGCGGCTGGCCGGGCTCACCGGAAGCTGGGCCAAGACGGAATCCGCCCACATCGGCGCCGCGGCCCGGGAGCGGGCCCGGCTCCGCCGCATCGACGAACTCACCCGCGAACTCGAGGAGGCCACCGCCGCCGTCGCCGCCCTCGACGACCGGCTGCACACGCTGGACGAGCGCCGCCGACGGCTCGACCTGGAGCTGCGCAGCCGCCCTTCGCATGGGCCGCTGGACAGCGCCCGGCAGGCCCTGGAACGTGCCGAGGCACGGACGGCGGCCCGCGAGGACGCGGTCCGGGCCGCCGTCATCCGGCTCGACCGATGCGAAAGCGATGTCCGGCAGACCCTGCGTGCTCTGACCGCGCTCGCGGCCGAGCAGGGCCTGCCCGCCGAGCCCCGAGGGCTGGACTCCGTGCTGGAGGCCGTCACCACTTTCCAGGACACCGTCGGCGCCTGGCTGCACGCCCGCACCCGGTGGACCGCCGCCCGGCGGGCCGCCGCCATGGTGCGTGAACAGGCCGAGAGGTCCACGCGCACCGCAGCGGACGCCGCCGGTGACGCCGACCGGGCACGGGCCGAGGCCACGGCACTCGCCGCCCGGCGAGCGGCCGTGGAGAGCGCCATCGGGGAGGACTACCGGGAAACCGCCCGCCGCATCGGCGATCTGCGCCGGGAGCGGGACCGCACACGGAAGGAGGCCGCCGCCCTGGACGCCGGACTGCTCCGCCTGGCCGACCGCATCGCGACCCTGAGAGCCTCCATGACCGCCGAGGTCCGCCGACGCGAAGAAGCCGTCGGGGAACGGAACACCGCGGCGGCCCGGTTCCGCCACCTGTGCGGGCTCGGCCTGGCCGAGGACGCCGGACTGCCGCTGTCCCTGAGCGCGCAGGACGGCACCCGCGCCACCCTGGAGGCGTCCCGTACCGTGGCCGCGCGCTGGCCGTCCCTGCCGCACGCACCCCACAATCTGGGGGATGCCTACACCCGGCTCGCCGACGCGGTCCACAGCTCCCGCCAGGACCTCGGAGAACGGGCCGACCTCGATCTGGAGGCCGATGAGGACGTCCAGATCTTCACCGCCACGCTCGACGGCATCCGGGTGGGCGCCGCCCAGCTCCTCACGACGCTCATCGCCGACCGGGACCGGAGCGCGGAAGACATCACCGCGGCCGAGCGCGATCTGTTCGACCGGACGCTGACCGGTGACACCCGGCGTCACCTCGCGGACCGCATCCGCCAGGCCAACGCCCTGGTGGACCGGATGAACAAGCACCTGGACGAGGTGCGTACCGCCTCCAACGTCGCAGTGCGCCTGGACTGGGACGTGGACCCCGAGCTTCCGCCGGGCACCCGGACCGCCCGCGACCTGCTGCTCAAGGATCCGCGGCACCTCACCGAGACGGACCACCGGGCGCTGCACGACTTCTTCCGCGCCCGGATCGACGAGGCCAAGGCCCGCGATACGGCGACCGGCTGGGAGGACCAGCTCGCCGAGGTTCTCGACTACACACGCTGGCACCGGTTCACCGTCCGGCTGCACCGGGACGACGAGCGCGGCTGGCAGCCACTGACCCGCAAGCTGCACGGTGCGCTCTCCGGCGGCGAGAAGGCCATTGCTCTGCACCTGCCGCTCTTCGCGGCCGTGGCCGCCTATTACGAGGCCGTGCCGCGGGCCCCGCGCCTGATTCTCCTCGACGAAGTCTTCGTCGGCGTGGACAGCGCCAACCGGGGACAGGTCTTCGCCCTGCTGAGCGCTCTCGACCTGGACCTGGCCCTCACCTCCGACCACGAGTGGTGCACCTACCGGGAACTCCCCGGCATCGCCATCCACCAGCTGATCACCGAGGATGCGGACAACGGCGGGGACGACGCGGTCACCAGCGCCCGCTTCACCTGGACCGGTGCCCACCTCCTGCCGGAGGACGCCGCCCGATGACCGACCGCCCCACCCCCCTCACGGCCCTGGACCGCCCGGAACTCCGCAAACTCTGGCAGACCGCACACCACCGCCTCAGCTCCGGACACCCCGTCACCCGGCTCCGCCCCGGTCCCCTGGACGACGAGGAACGCAGCGCCCTGGCAGACCTCCTGGGCCTGGCCCGCCTCCCCGGCCCCCGCCCGACCGTGCCTCTCGCCCGCCTGGACAGCGCCCTGTCCGAGGCGTACGGACTCACCACCAGGGAGGTCGCCGCCGCCGTCGTCGGCCCGCTCACCGACCGCGCCGCGGACCGGCGGCGCGCGCAGTCCGAACGGACCGCCCTGTGGTCCTGGCTGGAGACCCATCCCGTGGTGACGGCGCAGCCCGCCCTCCTCGACTGGGTGGAGCACACCCGCTCCACCGGCCTCACCGCCGGTTCCGCCACCGCCGGCCGCGCACTTCTCACCGACGCGCTGGCGGTCCTGGCCGCCCTGCCCGCCCAGGGCGAGCCGCTCCCCGTACTCGCCACCCGCCTGCTGCGCGGCGACCCCCACGCCCTGGACGACGGAACCCGGCTGTCCACGCTCGTGCTGCGCGCCCTGGCCGCACTGCACGCCACCGACCCGCCCACCGACGCCGCGGCCCGCCGCCACCTGTGGAACCTCGCCGGTGTCACCGACGACGGACTCTCCTCCACCGTGCTGGCCGCGGGGCTCCGCCCCGCCGGTGACGGTCTCCTCGCCTCCCTCGCCCGCACCTGCGCCGACGCCGGCCACGCCGTCTCGCTCACCCTTACCCAGCTCCGCTCACCGGGCGCCTTCACGCCGCCGCCCGTGCCCGTCCACATCACCGAAAACCCCAGCGTGCTCGCCGCCGCCCTGCACCGCTTCGGCCCCGGCTGCCCGCCCCTGGTCTGCACCTCCGGCTGGCCCGGCGGTGCCGTCATGCTGCTGCTGCGCCTGCTGGCCGAAGCCGGCTCACCGCTCCGCTATCACGGAGACTTCGACGGCGAAGGCCTCCGTATCGCCGCCCACATCTTCGCCAGAACCCCGGCCCGGCCCTGGCGGATGACCACCGCCGACTACCTCGACGCCCTGCGCACCACCGCCGCCGGCCCCTCCCCCGGCCGCATCACCGACGCCCCCTGGGACCCCGCCCTGGCCCCCGCCCTCCGCCACCACGCCACCGCGATCCCCGAAGAAGCCGTCCTCCCCCGCCTCCTCACGGACCTCACCGGTAGCCAAGGTTCCTCAGGAAGACCTCCAGGCTCCGTGTCGCCTCCGCCCGCCCGACCCTGATGTCCCGCAGAGAAACGGCGTATTTGTCCTCCCACCGGCGGTATGTTTCGGCCAGCTCCCGGCGGCGCCGCGCGGTGAGCGGACCTGCGGCCGGACGGCGGCCGCGGGGGTTCACCCCTCGGCTTCGGCCTGGGTGAACGACACGGGTTCTGCCAGTGCCCGCCGGGCACCTTCCGGGTCCGCCATGCGCTGGGCGAGGGTTGCCCGGGCGAGGGACGCGGGCAGGGCGTCGGCGAACTTGAGCCCCTTGACGGCACGCTCGTCGATCTCCGGCAGGCACAGACGCTCGGCGGCATCCGCGACCGCCGTGCGCCACAGCGTGGGTGTCACATCGGCCCGCAGGCGGACCCAGCAGTCGTCGACCCGGTGATGGACGGAGACCGCGGTGGGCAGCGAAGCCGCGAGAGTGGCGTTGGCGCGGTGGCCGGCCCAGGTCCACCAGCGCACCTCGCCGTCGGCACGCCGGGTGATCACCGTGCCCGCCGGATCAACGGTGCCCGCCCGGACGGCGCGCGCCTCGGCAAGGGCGGCCCGGGCACGCCGGGTCAGCCGCACCGGTGGATCGGTGCCGAGCAGGACGTCGCGTGCCGCACGGGTGAGGGCAGACGAGTGGATGCGCGTGGAGCCGAAAGAACTCCACTTGGCACGCCCGCCCCCCTCGGCCGGTTCCACGAAGCACCGTCGCCGCCGGAAGTCGATGTAGGTGACGAGCCAGCTCCGTCCGGCCAGCAGCAGCTTGCGCGGCCCCTCGACCTCCTCGGTGAGCAGATCGGGATCGGTGCGCCCGATCTCGGTGCGGCCGTTGAGCACGGTGAACTCCGGCGGTGCCGTGAAGACGGCGGTGAGGTTCATGAAGTGCCGGTGCCCGAAGCGCCGTTCCGCCTCGGGACCGATGAACAGCAGATCGCCGTCCCGGTCCAGGTAGCCCTGCTCGACCAGGTGACGCACCACGGGAGCGGCGGTCCGCGGTTCGAAGGGGCCGAGACCGTGCCACCATTCCGCCCACAGGGCGTCGCCCACCCGGTGTTCCTGAAGGCACAGGGCAAGAAGCTGCTGCGCGACGATGTGCCGCGGCTCCGGAGGCGGCGCCACGGGCTCGACCCATCCCCGGGACCACTGGAGCAGCAGGGCCGCGGCGGCGAGAAATCCTTCGTCGCTCACGGCGAGGAAGAGGCAGTTGCGGGTGGTGCCGGGCCGCCGGCCGGTGCGGCCGAGGCGCTGGAGAAAGGATGCGACAGTGGCCGGGGCGTCGAGCTGGATCACCCGGTCCAGGTCCCCCACGTCGATGCCCAGCTCCAGGGTGCTGGTGGAGACGATGACGCAGTCGCGTGCCTCGGCGAAGGCCGCCTCGGCACGGCGCCGCTCCGCCACGGAGAGCGAGGCATGCGACAGGAAGGTGGTGACGCCGCGCAGCCGGAGCTGCTCGCCCAGTTCCTCCACCGCACGGCGGCTCTCGCAGAAGACGAGTCGCTTCTCGCCCCGGTGCAGGGCGGCGATGACGGTGGCCGCGTTCCCCAGGGAACCCACATAGTCCAGCTCGATGTCCGGCGCGGCGTCCGGCGTGCCGCCCGGTGGGCTGTCCGGTGCGGCGGCACCGGGCGGTATCGCCGTCTCGGGAGCGACGACGCGGGCGGGCCGCCGGCCGTGCCCCGATCCCTGGAGCCAGGCCAGCAGTTCCCCGGGATTGCCCACGGTCGCGGACAGCCCGACCCGCTGCAGCGGGCGCCCGGCAATCCGCTGCACACGCTCCAGGACCGCCAGCAGGTGCCACCCCCGGTCGTCCCCGGCGAAGGCGTGGACCTCGTCCACCACCACGCAGTGCAGCCCGGAAAGGAACGCCCGGTGGTCCACGTGGACGCTGACCAGCATCGCCTCCAGCGACTCCGGCGTGGTCAGCAGCACATCCGGGCGTTCGGTCAGCATCCGGCGGCGTCGGCCCGTGGCGACATCGCCGTGCCACACGGCCGCGGTACGGCCGAGCCAGCCGGTGTAGGTCTCCAGCCGCGCCAGCAGGTTGTTCAGCAGTGCCCGCAGCGGACAGACGTAGAGAAGGGAGGTGCCCTGCCATCCGTGCCGCTCCGCCCGGGTCAGCAGCGGGAAGACGGCGGCCTCGGTCTTGCCTCCGGCGGTCGGCGCGAGCAGCACCGCGTCCTCGCCGGTCAGCAGCGGCCCGACGGCCTGTTCCTGCAGCGGGCGCAGGCTGCGCCAGCCCAGCGAGTTCACGATGTGGTGGCCGAGCACGGGGTCCAGCAGGTCGAACGCACCGCCTTCACCGGTCACGGCAGGTCCAGCTCGACGCCGTCCGCGCCCGGGGGACCGGCGGAACCCACGGAACCCGCGGCGCTCATGGCACCGCCCGCCGCGTTGCGCTCCACCTCGCTGAGTTCGGCGGAGCCCAGGGTGAGGGAGTAGTGGCGCCGGGGGTCGAAATCCTCGAACTCGTCCACCCGGTCCAGCACATCGGCGACCAGCTTGCGCAGATAGACGCGCGGCGCGACCCCGACCCTGCCGCCGAGCCCGCCCGTGACCGCGGCGGCGAGTTCGTCCAGGTAGGCGTCGTCGACCCGGGCCGCGACCCGCTCCGGGTGCCGGGCCGCACCCTGGTACACCGCACGGACGTTCCGGCCGAGCCTCCCCAGGCCGGGCAGGTCGAAGCCGGGCAGCCGGAGCTGAACGGCGCGCGGCGAGTCGAACCGGGGATCGGTGGTGAAGTCGGTGGCCAGCCGCTGGGCGAGCGGGGCGAGCCGCTGCACGCCCTGCTGCCCGTCGTAGAAGGCCGGAGTGCCGGTGATGACCAGGAACAGGCCCGGGAAGCGGCCGGCGTCGATCTCGTCGAGAAGCTGGCGCAGCGCGTTGAGGGACTTCTCCCGCACGTCCCCGCGCATCCGCTGGAGCGTCTCCACCTCGTCCAGCACCAGCAGCAGACCCGGGTGCCCGCAGTCGCGTCCCACGGTGAGCAGCCCCTGCAGGAAGCCGAGGGCCCCGAAGTGGTCCAGATCGCCCCGCACCCCGGCGGCCCGCCGTGCGGAGGCGGCCACCGACCGCTGCCCGCCCAGCCAGGCGATCAACGCTTCGGCGGTGGCGCCGTCTCCGTCGGCCACCGCCCGCCGGTAGCCGCGCAGGGCGGCGGAGAAGGCGGGGGTGGTGCGGGCGACCTCGGCGAGCCGCCGCTCCATCAGCTCCTCCACCGCCGCGGCCAGCGCCGCCTCGTCACCGTCCGCCACCTCACCCGCGTCGAGGATGTCCTCCTCCAGGGTGTAGAACCAGGAGTCCACCACGGCACGCAGCGCGGAGGGCGGGTGCGTGGCGGTGGTGAGCCGCTCGGCAAGCCGCCGGTACACAGTCTCCAGCCGGTGCAGCGGGGTCTCGGTCTCCGAGATCTGCACCTCGCTGACGGCCAGCCCGGTGCGTTTGGCGCGCTCGGCCAGCCAGCGGGCGAAGAAGGTCTTGCCGGAGCCGTACTCGCCCCGTACGGCACGGAACGCGGAGCCGCCCCGGGCGACGGTGGCCAGGTCGTCGTCCAGCGCGGCGGCGAAGCGTTCCATGCCGACGGCGAACAGGTCCAGGCCCGAGCGGGGCACGGTTCCCCGCCGCAGGGCGTCGATCACGTCACGGCGACGGGCGGCACTGATGTCGCGGGCGGGTGTGGTCATGACCGGTCCGCCAGGAACTGCTGCTCCAGAAGTGCCTTGTTGAGCTGGACGGTGTGCCCGGAGTCGACGAGGCCGAGCACCGGGTAGCCGTCGATGTTGAGCAGCCGCTCCAGCACGGTGGCGAACCGCTCCGGATTGCGCTGCGATTTGCCGGTCGCGGCCTGGGCCGCCGCGGCGACCGCTCCGGGGGACAGCTTGCCCCCGGCGTCCAGCAGGGCGTCGATGACGGCCGCCACGGCCTTCTCGGTCGGGGCGTGCCGCACGAACTCCCGCTGGGCGCGGAACTGCGCGGTCTGGACCACGCGTTCGCCCGTCGTGCCCAGGCCGGGCAGCATGAAGATGCCCTCACCGTGCTGCGCCCGGTGTTTCCGGCCGCCGCCCGCGGCGGCCACCACCGGCGCGGCCGTCGTCGGCGCCGCCATCGGTGCCGTCGTACGCACCGCCGCCGGGGAATCACCATCCGCGGGGCCGCCGCGCCACCAGGCCGGCGCGGTCCGCTCGCGTGGCAGGAGGGTCCAGTTCTGCGGAATCAGATCGGCGGAGGGCACCAGCGCGATCACCGGGACCGTGACCTCGGCGAGCGAGGCGCCACCGTGGTACCCCGCCTGGCGGGCGGTGTAGCGCAGATCGTCCCGCCACGCGGCGGTCAGGGCGGTGGGCCTGCCGTCCGCCGCCAGCACCCGTGGCCCGGCCAGGGCCACCTCCCCGGCCCCGGGCGCACCGGTGCGCCAGCGCGCGGACTCGGCGCCGGGCACATCGGCGGGCCGGTGGCCGTGCGGCGTACGGTCCACCACATGCCCGTGGTCGGAGACCAGCAGCACCGGCCGGCCGTAGTCACGGGCCGCGTTCAGCAGGTCGGGCAGCTTGGCCACATCCCGCAGCCGCCAGTGCGTGCGGCTGCCCTCCCGGCCGCTGGCCAGGGAGTCGTCGATGGTGTTGAGCACCACCCCGACAACCTGATCACCGACCAGGGCGTCGAGGAGCGCGGGGGCGAGGCGGTGGCCGGGACCGCCCTCATAGCCGCCCTTGTGGAACAGCGCAGCGCTGCGATGGCGCTTCTTCCAGAAGGCCGCGAACCCGGCCTGCTCCGCCGACTGCCCGCCGGCCGTGGCCGCCCCGCTCAGCAGGGACGCCCTGCTGATCCGGGTGACCGTGGGCAGCATGGATACGGCGGCCAGCCGGCCGGGCACCCCGCCCTGCCCCGTCTTCGGCACGATCTCGGTCCACACCCGGCGGTCGAGTCCGTCGGCGAGCTGCACCGCCACCTCCGCGCTCATGCCGTCCAGCACCAGGATCAGCGGCCGGGAGTCCTTGGCGGCGAGCGGCGCGGCTGCCTTCTCCAGCACGTCCTCGATCAGCAGCGCCCCGGAGGGGGCCTGCTGGGAGGCGCCCTCGGCCCACACCGCCAGCCGCTCGGCGAACTGCTCGTCCAGCAGGCTGCGGCGTTGGCGGACCGCTCCTATCAGCCTCTCGTACGCGTGGCCCACCGCCTGATCGCGCCCGGCGTCCCCCTCGGTCAGCACGCTGACGGCCCGGTCCGCCCAGCCCCAGGACGCCAGGTGTTCCCGCACCCCCTGTGCCACGGACGTCACCTGCGGCACCGGCCCGGCGAGCCAGCGCACCAGCCGCACCGCGGCGCGCGCCGCGGCCGTGGACTCGGCGTGCAGCTCGGCCAACTGGTGCTCGGTGACCCGGCGCAGCGCCGCCTCCGCGGCGGCCGGCTCGCGGCTGTCCAGGGCGTCGGCGAGCGCGTGCAGCCGGGCCCGGTAGCCGGACGGCAGCATCCGGTCGCCGCTGAGCGGCCCGGACAGATGCGCCTCCTGGGCAAGCCGGTCCGCCCGGTCGAGCACGGCCAGCACCCGGTCGCGGGCCTCCTCGCTGTGCTGTCCCGCGCCTTCGGCCTGTGCGATCCACCGGCTCAGCACCCCGTCCGCTGCCTCGGCGAACGGCGGCAGCCGGTCGTAGGACTCCAGGGCCTGCCCGAACAGGGCACCCAGACCGAACCCGGCCGCGTTTCCCGCGTCCGCATGCAGCACGGCCGTGGCCAGCGCCCCCAGCGGCAGCGCGTCGCCGCCGCGGCCGGCGGCGGCCAGCGCGAGCAGCGTCGGGGCGGACGGCCCCACCGCCTCGGCCAGCCACCCGGTCAGGCCCTCCCGCTGGGCGGCGGGCAGGGCCGCGAACGCGGCAGGACCGGCAGCGGTGCGGGTCCAGGAGAACAGCCGGTCGGCGTCCAGGTCCAGGGTGTCGGCGGTGACGTCGCCCAGCCCCAGCCGGGCGGAGATCAGCGCCCGCACGGCGTGGTCGCGGGTGACCACGGTGCCCGACCGGGGCCAGCCGCCGGGCGGCTCGGTGTCCAGGATGGCGTCGAGCAGCCAGGTCTCGCCCACCATCCGCGGGTCCAGGTCGGCAGCCCCGAACAGCTGCTTGACGATGTCCGCCCGGTCCACCCCGACCGGACGGCCGCGCATTGCCTGGGCCCGCAGATCCCAGCCGATCTGGTCGGCGGGCACCCGCCCGGTGACCACGAGAATCCGCTCCTCGCCGGCGTCCTCCGGCTCGGCCAGGTGCCGCTGCCAGGCGTCGGCGATACCGAGTGCGGAGTCCTGGTCCGTGACGCGGACCCGGTGCATCCGCCCGTCCGCGCGGAGGGTGAACTCGCCGCAGTGGCCCGACTCCTCGTGCACGGCGTCGACCAGCAGCAGCCGCCGCCCCTCGGCGTTCATCAGCTCCGTTTCCAGCAGCGCTTCGATGACGCGCCGGCCGACCACCGGGCGCGGCGCCATCAGGGCTCCTCCCGGTCGGTCGCGAGGCCGGCCTCCAGGGAGCCGGTGTTCCCGCCGTCCCTGCCCGTCGGCACCGCACCCCAGGAGACCTCCACGGCCACCCCGGGATGGGCGGCGAGGAACGCACTGATCTCGCCCTGCACCGCGGCCAGCTCGGCTGCCAGGAGCGATTCGGCCTCGGTGAGCCCGCCCTCCGCGGCACCCGGCCGGATCACCCGGCGACGCCCGCCGGCCGGGCCCGCCCCGGACCGCGGCGTGCCGGCCCAGCCGTCCCCCTCCCCGTAGCCGTTGCCGCCGGCCGGGCCGGGCCGGTGCCCGGCGCCGGGTTCCGGACTCCGGGCCGGAAGCACCGGGTCGGCGTGCTCGCCGAGCGAGACGCCATCGGCACCGGCCTCCCGTGCCGGTGTCGGAACCAGCGGGGCGGCCCGCTCCACCCTCAGCGCCGCGTTGACGATCTCCATGCCGGTCTCCCGGATCGTGCCCAGCACGGGTGCCAGCGCACGTTCGTTCTCCGGGGCACGCGCCGTCCGCCGCACCTGGCCGAGCAGCCGCCGGGCCCGGTCCCCCACGCTGTCGTCCCGGCCGGCCAGGCCCCGGACGCTGCGCAGCATCTGCCAGTCCGCGTCGTCCAGCGCCTCCAGCACCGCGGGCGCCGAGGAGAGAGTGGTGGCCAGCACCTTGTCCTCGACCGTCCGGGGCGCCGCCGCCAGCGCCCGCACCAGGGCCGTGTTGTCAGTGCGGTGCCGGGTCAGGCGGGCGAGCAGTGCCGCGGCGTCGCGCAGCAGGGCCAGACGCGGGGCAGACCCGTCCGCACCCCCACGGCCGTCGCCACGGCCGCCAACATGAACGTCGTCATCTGCCCCGTCGAGGCCGAGCAGGGCCGCGTGGCGCTCCAGCGCGGCGCGGATGCCCACCACGGCCGGCTCGCACTGCTCGGCACGCAGCCGCACCTGCTGGGCGAGCCCGTTGACGTTGCGGGCGAACAGCGCCGGCTGCGAGCGGATGCCGAACAGCTGGGCCGCGCGCTCGCGGGCGGTCGCGTACTCCTCCTCGGCCGGCATGGGCTGCGAGCGCAGCGCCCAGCCCGGCCCGATGGCGTTCAGATCGGGCGCCGCCACATCCGGGCTGGAGTGCAGCACCCAGGCACGGTCGTCCAGCAGGGCGTAGACGGCGATCAGCAGGTTGGCGGTCAGCTTGTCCAGCCCGGTCCAGCCGATGTCGCCGGCGATCCAGCCGCGGATGTCCTCCACCGCCAGGTCCCCGGTCTCGCCGTGCCTGGCGGCGGCCTGGTTGATACGGGTGCGCCAGTCGCTGCGCAGCACCAGCGGACCGTCGTGCACCGTGCCGATCTCCATCGGCTCGACGATCCGCTTGACCTGGCGGAGCTGGTGGCTCTCCACCTCCACTCGACCGCCACCGTCCACGGCCCGGGTGACCCACTCCAGCGCGGTCCGCAGCTCCGCGGGCGTGACCGCCTTGAGCTGTCCCTTCGCGTCCGGGCCGAAGTCGGGGTGCTTGGGGTGCACGGCCGAGAACAGGCCGTCGGCCAGGTGCACCGCGTTGTCCAGGAACGACTTGCCGGCCTGCGGCTGCGGGCGCGGGAACTCCGGCTGGAGGGACAGCAGGTGCCGACCTTCGGTGACCTCCACGGCCACCGACCCGTCCTGCACGGCGGCGATCCCGTACACCTCGCCCAGGGCATCGGTGAGGATCTTGGTCAGGGTGTCACGGCCGAATTCGAGCTGGCGGCGGATCTTCACCCGGTCGTCGGGCGGGAAGTTCCCGGTGTAGTCGGCGAGCCGGTCCCGCTCCAGCAGGAAGTTGATCCGCATCAGCCGGCCGAGCTGGGCGTTGCGCTGCTCGGAAAAGAAGTGCGGCAGCCAGACCAGGGTCTGGGACACCTGCCCGCTGGTACGGAGCTGCTCCACCCGCTGGAAGTCGTCGCTGGGGAAGGCGTCGCTGTCGTCGAAGGGGTAGTCCAGCACGAAGCGGACATTGCCCGGGGCGGACACGGTGAACTGCTCGTCGGGCAGGCTGGACCGGTCGCGGACATTGCCGAACACGAATTCCGCGGTGCGCCGGGTGCCGCGCCAGACGATCTCCCGCTCCGAGACGAACTGGGTGTCCGTGACGCCGAACGCCGCCCACAGCCGGTCCCGGATCCACAGGCGGCGCACGCCCGCCTTGTCCTCCTCGGCAACGGCGTCCAGCAGCGGCTCGATGTCGAGGTCGGTGAGGTGCAGCGAGAACACCGGGTCGGCCTCGCCGTCGGCCCGCACCTCGGTGGGGAACTCCGCCTGGAGCTCCCGCATCCGGCGGATCACCACATGCCCCGCGGGCACCGTCCGGGACCGCACCGAACCGTGGTTCAGCGCGGCCAGCCGGGCGCCGGTCAGCCGCCGCAGCGCCGGCACATCCGGGGCCAGCGCGCCGAGCAGCAGCGTCTTGACGAACAGGTCGTCCGCGAGGAAGTCGGGGTGGGACTCGGAGCGGTACTTGGCCAGCAGCCAGGCGCGGGCCTTGGTGTAGAAGCGCTGCGCCGCCTCGGAGTCGTTGTGCAGCCGGTCGGTGAAGGCGGCTCCGGTGCCGTCCACCAGCACGTCCCACAGGTCGCCGAGCGGGATGAGCCGGCCGACCCTGGTGTCCGCGTTCTTCTCCAGGAGCTGCTGCACCAGCTTCAGGCCGGTGCGCTCGCGCTGCAGCGCGCCGGAGAGCGCGACCAGCACGTTCAGCAGGGCCGGCGAGAGCGGGTAGACCGCCCGGAAGTCGGCCCAGCCGGCGTGTGTGGCGCCCTCGCCGTCCAGCAGGACGTCCTTGACCTGCTGCTGGAACTTCTCCGCGCCCGCGAAGGCCGACTCAAGAGCCTGCTCCCGGCCGGGGCGGGGCTTGAGCACCCGCTCCTTGATGATCTCCGGCAGGTTGCGGTCCTCCAGGTTGATCAGGGTGAACCGCTCCTCCAGGTACTCCAGCGCCTTTTCCATGTTCTTGACGTCGGAGCCGAGGATGTCCGCGCCGATGAGCTGGGACAGATCCCGCTGCCGGGAGACGAAGGAGATGACCGGCACCGGGCGGTCTGCCTCGCCCGACTCGATCAGCTTGACCAGCTTCATGATCTCGTCGTTGACGAAGGTCCGGTCCCGCATGTGCGCCTGGAGCCACAGGATCAGCTCGTCCAGGAACAGCACCAGGCCGTCGTAGCCCAGGGACGCGGCGTGCCGGCTCATGGCGGCCAGGCCGTTCTCCAGCGGCACATAGGCCGCGGCGTCGCCGCGCACGCTGTTCGCGTAGGACTTCATGGGGCCGCTGACCAGCGCGGAGACCAGCCGGTCGCGCAGCGGGTCGCCGGCGGGCGCGGCAAAGGCGCGGTCCAGGTCCTCGGCGGACCAGGACACCGCCTCCACCCAGCCGATCGGCCGCAGCTCGTCCAGCTCGTCCAGCTCGTCGCCGGAGCCGGCCGAGGAGGCGGCGGCGCTCGCCGTGTTCGCGGTGCTCGCGACATTCGCGGCGGCGTTCAGCAGGCGGGTGAACGCCTCGTCGCCGAGCTGCTCGCGCAGGCCACGGGCGTCGGCGAGCATGGCATCGGACCGGAAGACGGGAGGGGTGGGTGCGTCGGGGTGCAGCTTGCGGACGGTGGAGACATAGCCGCCGAGCAGCGCCGAGTCCAGGTTGGCCGCTCCCACCAGGTGGTAGGGCACCATGAGGAACCGCTTGCCGGGCAGCCAGTCCTGGTGCTCGGCGATCACCTCGCGCAGCCGGGGCTTGCCGAGCACCGCGGGCTCCCCGTTCAGGACCGCGTGCAGCACGGAGAGAAAGTGGCTCTTGCCGGAGCCGAAGGAGCCGTGCAGATAGGCGGCGTAGGACGCCCCCTTGCGGAGGGAGCCGCGCACCATGCCGAGCGCCGCAGAGAACTGGTCGGCGAGCTGGGGAGTGACCACATACTCCTCGATGCGCCGGCCGAGCTCATCGGCGGAGCCGAAGCCGCCGGACAGCTCGACCTTGAAGTCTCCCGCGCGCATGTCCTCCTTGATGTCGAGGACATCTCTGAGCACCATGCCGTTGCCGACCGCCATGTGCCTGTCTCACTCCCCGTCGCCTCGGGACCTGCCGTCACGGGCCGCCCGCCCGTGCCACGGGCACCGCGCCACCCGCGGCATCCCATCCTGCCAGCATGCGCCGACGGCGGTCCGCCCGTGACGTCATCGTTGCGCAGCGCGATGCGACGGCCCGACCGTTATGCACCTTTGGCCCGCTTTGTCGACCGGTGATGCCACCGGCTCACGGTCTCTGGACTGCCATGCTGGGTGCCCGGCCCCATCCGAATTGGGCGTGTGCGCGGCCGGCGGCGATGTGGGCGAGGGCTGCCGCGTGGTAGGGGACGGTGTTCTCGGGAATCGCGTCGAGGTCGTACCAGCCGATGCCTGCGCATTTGTGGGGTTCGGCGTTGTGGGGTTCGCCCTCCCAGGATGTGGCGCGGTAGAAGACGCCGAGGCGCGGTTCTTCCCCGGGCGCCCGGTGGTCGATGAAGTGGACCAGCTCCAGGTGCTCGGGGCGGACCCGGACGCCGATCTCCTCCAGCCCTTCGCGGGCGGCTCCCTCGTCGGTCGGCTCACCGGCTTCGAGGTGGCCGCTGGGGACCTGCCACAGTCCGGAGGCGTATCCGCCCCGGCGCAGGGTCAGGAAGACCTGGCGGTCGCGGACGAGGAGAAGGTGGACGTCACAGATGCGGCGGTGACGTGCGGTGGAGAGGGAGGCCACGGTGATGAGCGCTTTCGTATGGGGTTGGTGAGGCTCCGATTATGGCCACGCCCGGTGATCGGGAACGGCCATGGTCCCCCACATGGCGGGCGGTGGTCAGGACGGCTCGGTGCGCAGGAACTCCTGGGCTGCCTCCAGCTGTCGGCGGGCGGTGGCGGCGATGCGGCGGGGCAGTCGGGAGAAGAATTCGGCGTGCACGGTGCGGGTCCTCTTCTCCCAGCTCCAGGTGCCGACGATCCGTCCGGCGACGGTGATGGCCGCGCGGACCTCTCCAATGGGGTTGAAGGCACGTGCGGTGTGCGCGGGGTCGTGGTAGCGGGCGCGGGTGGTGAAGTAGCCCTTGCACGTGGGGTCCTCGAAGGCCAGCAGCCGGACGTGATCGTGAGGCAGCGGTGGCGTGGCGCGGATCCGGTCCAGGTCCTCGCTCAGGACGAGCAGGGTCTCCGGCAGGCCCGCCACCCGCACGGGGGTGATCTCGCGGCGGATCGCCGCCAGGGCGGGGGTGATCTCGGAGCGGGTGAGCCCGGACCACCACAGCAGGTCGCTCTCGGCGGCGGGGCCGTAGGCGCGCAGGTAGCGGCGGACCAGAGCGACGGTCGCCGTCGCCGGTTCGGTGGCATTGAGGGTGAGACCGGGATGGAAGTGTTCCAGGAGGGCGAACTGCCGCTGCTCGCGGTGGAGGGAGGAAGCTGTGTTCCGGCACGTGAGGTGCCCGGCCTCCCAGGCCCATTTGATGCCGAGCCGGGCGGCCTCGATGCCGGCTGCGGGGTTCTGCTTGGCCAGGCGTGCGGTCAGGTCGCGGTAGCCGAGGGGGCCGCCGGCCAGGGCCTCCCGTGCCCGGTCGGCCCACAGACGGAGATCCTTGCCGGTGAGACCGTGGCGCCGGCCGGTCGCCGCGGTGGCACCCAGCCGCAGTCGCAGCGAAGCCGTGTGGGCGTCGGCGGCCTGGTCGAGGGGCCACAGGTGGAGGGTGCGGCGCATGCACCGCACCTTCAGCAGCGTGCCGCCCGGCGCGAGTGCCTGGCGGAGCTGTGCCGGGGAGAAGGTGCCGGCGAAGCGCGAGTAGGCCGTGACGTAGGGGGTCAGCAGCCGGGCCGCGTGCAGGCCCGCCTGGGCTCCGGCGAGCCCTGGAAGGTCGCGGGGTGCGGGGCCGGTGCCCCAGCCGTGGCGGTTGGCGACGGCTGCGCGCTCGACAGCCGCGGGCAGGACTGGTACCGGGGTCACTGCGATTCGCTCCTCGTGCGCTCTGCGGTGCGGCCGTGGCCGGTGGGCCGCGAGGAGCTTTGAGCGTAGTGCTCACGGTCAGGCTCCGGGGGCGGAAGTGGGAACCCGGTGCCGGTCGGGCCACAGCTCGTCGACCATTCCGGCGAGCTCCCGATAACCCGCCTCGACTTCGGCGAACTGGTCGGGGGTGCCCCACCAGTGCTTGTGGTTGTGGTGGATGTGGTACTGGGCCCAGTCGCCGTCCCAGCCCGGCCGGCTGCTGGTCCCGTGAAGGTCGAATTCGGCCGGGTGATCGTAGACGTAGGTGCCCGGCAGCGGCACGAAACGGAAGAGTGACACCCGTTCGATCCCGGGGGCGAGTTCGGCGAGGAGGTCCATGGTCTCCCGGGTGCTGGCGCGGTCCTCGCCGGGGTAGCCGTGGATGAGGAAGAGCTTGACGTGCATGCCGGCGTTCCTGGTCCAGCGCACGGCACGCCGGATGTGGTCGGGGGTGATGTTCTTCCGCATCGCCCTCAGGATGCGCGGGCTGCCGGACTCCATGCCGTACTTGACCTCCAGGCAGCCGGCGGCGGCCATGTCCCCCAGCAGGGCCTCGTCCACGGTGTCGACGCGGGAGAGTGCGGACCATTTCAGACCCAGGTCGGCGATGCCGGTACAGATGTCGCGGACCTTGCGCTTGTTGACGATGAAGTTGTCGTCGACGATCGCGAAGCCCTCGATGCCGTACCGCTCGATCATGTCCACCAGCTCCCGCCGGGCACCGGCACCGGACCGGTACTGGATGCGGGTCTGAGCCGCGGCGCAGAACCGGCAGGGGAAGGGGCAGCCCCGGCTGAACATCACGTGGGCCATGCGCAGATCGGTGGTGCTGAGCCGGTCGCTCATCACCAGGTCCTCTGGCGGCAGCAGATGGCGGGCCGGCAGCGGCAGTGCGTCGATGTCCTTCAGCAGAGTCCTCGGCCGCGTCCGGACGGCCTCGCCGCCGCGGAGGTGGCACAGGCCGGGGATGTCGGCGAAGCGCCGCGTGCGGGCCTGGGCGATCAGCTCGCGGAAGGTCTCCTCGCCCTCTCCGATGCCGACCGCGTGCGGCTCGATGTCCCGCAGGGTCTGTTCGGGATAGAAGTTCGGGTGCACCCCGCCGACCAGGATCAGCGGGTCTCCGTCGTAGCGGCTCTGCAGGCGGCAGTCCCGGATGATCCCGTAGGTCGCCGAGGACGGGATGGTGAAGGCCACGACGTCGTACCCGGTGAAGTCCCGGACGTGATCGCTGCCGCTGACCTTGACCACCCGCACGTCATGGCCGTCCGCCTCGGCCACGGCGGCCAGGTACAGCACTCCGAAGGGAGGGAATTCCTTGCGGTTCTCCTTGAACCGCGCGAGATCGAGAACCTCTGGATAGACGAGAGCGATCCGCATGGCCGCCTCCGGTGTCCGAATCCGCGTGCGTGGGCAGGCCGGCGCCCCGCCCGCTGTCCGGGGCGCCACGCGCGGAGGTGACCGCTTGACCCCACGCGCTTCCCGCCGACGGCGTGTCGCCGGCCTCCAGCGGGCTGCCGCCTCTGCCAGGACACCGCACCGCACGACCGTCCGAAAGGGGCGCGTGCAGCATCCGCGAGCTGTGAGCGCACCACGCACACCCCCTGGGCGCGCCGTGGCGCGGTGGGCCGCGCGGGCGCGGCCGGCCGACACGGTGTGACGGAACGAGACCAGGCGCACGACGCGCCCCTCCGGCCGCTCGCCGATGCGCTGCGCCAGGCCCCGGCCGGCCACCGGCTCGCCCGAAACGGACCGCCACGGCTCCTCTTCCGGCCGAACCAAGCGGTGGCCGCTTCACGCGCGTACTGCCACGCGTGCCACGCACCAAGGGGCGGGCGGCCCGCACGGACCGCCCGCCCGGCGCCACTCGTGGGCTACTCGGCGGCTGCCTTCCGGCGTCCGCCGCGCGACTTCTTCTCCGGCCGCCAGGAGCGCAGATCCGCCACCGACAGACCGCACTCCATCAGCCGGGTGTCGAGCACGGACTGGAACTCCTCGGCCGGGTTGCCGCCCCACTCCTCGTCGTACTCGCCGTACCACTGGCGGACCCAGGGCAGCACCTCGTGGAGCCCGGCGAGGAGGGGAACGAACCGGGGGTCGTCCTTCGGCCAGCCGTCGTGCTCGATCCGGTCATTGATCAGGTTGACCAGCGCGGCGGCCTGATCCCGGTGATTCCACCCGGCCCAGCCGAGCAGCAGCGAACCATCCGCGTCGGGACTGGCGCCGGGGTAGGAGATGAACCGCTCCTTGGGCACGTCCAACTTGCCCCGGTTCGACCAGTAGGAGTGCTTCAGGAAATCCGCGCCGGTGTACTTCGGCGGCACCGGGATGTCGAGCCGCTCACCCGTCTCGTCCTCCTCCCGCTGCATCTCCCACACCCGCTCCCACTGTTCGCGCTTGCGCAGCCCGGACTCCTTGCAGCGCAGGGCGGCGAGATGCGGAACGTGCTCGGCGGCGGTCACCTCGGCCAGCACGGTGGCGAGGGAAGCGTCCCGGTCGTCGAGGTGGTCGGCGGCATAGAGCGCGGCAACGGACTGCACGTCCTTGTCGTGGCGCAGGGCGTCGGCGAGCTGGTTCACGGTGAGCACGCGGGGCGTGACGAACTCGTCGCGTTCCTCGAACCACAGATCCTCCCGCTCGGCCGCGTCCAGCAGCCAGGCGCGGAGCGCGGCGGCCTCCCGCTTCTTCCACGGTTCGAGCGACCACCGCCGCTTGTACTCGGGGCGCTCGATCAGCCGGATGTCCTTGTTGTCCTCGATCAGCTTGATCCGCGCCTCGACCACCCTGCGGTACGCCTCCGGCCACTCTGCCGGAACCTCGGTGACCGGCGTGGACCCATGCCGCTCGAACCAGGCCGTCTCGGCCCCTTCGTCCCGCATCCTGCGGGCCAGCACGATCTCGAACGCCCGCTGCCCGAGGGCCACGGCCGGCAGCTCGGCATCGGTCAGATCCGCCGGATCACCCGGCAGCGTCGTCCGCACCACCTCCTCGGCGGTGAGCAACCCGTAGGAGCCGTAGACCGTCCAGTCCAGCTCCTCCTGCAACGCGATCATCCGAGCCCGGACGCGCTCCTGCGCAGCACGGGCCTCGTCCAGCGCGGCCCGCGTCGGCGTCCCCGAACCGGTGACCGCACTGGGCTCATGCGCGGCGAACTCCTGCGCAAGCGCATCCAACTCCCGCCCGAGGGCAAGCGGCAGCTCCGCAGGCAGCGGAAACTCCTGAAGCTTCGTCCCGGTGAACTCATAACGCTCCTCCCACTCCTCATCCTGAACGCCTCGCCCAAGACCGCTTCCGCCCTTGCCCTGACTGACCTGCTTCAGCCAGAAACACGCCACCGACGAGTTCAGCACCCCCAGCAGCTCCAGGTGCTGCTCCTCCGTCGCCCCTTCCGGCAACTTGATCACCGGCGCAGAACGGTTGAATACCTTCCCACCCCGATCCAGCACGAAGTGATTATGCGTCGCAATAAAGGAGAAGGGGATCACCAGAGGCGCGCGGTAACGTTTTGAGAAGAGCATTGAGTACTCGTACCACTTCAAACCGCGTTCGAGCTGCGTCTTTCCGTATGCAACACGCTCTCGCAGGACCACACGGTAAGGCCAAAGGAACCGCTTAGCAGGAAGTGAGCCAAGAGCCATCAAGGTGGATTCTTCATAAGGCCACAAGCTGACGGTAGGCTCGTTGATGCAAAAATCGCGGACTGAATCACCTTCTACCAGCGGCCGCTGGCTAACCGAATCAATATTGGCGCGCCGCAGTGCGCCTGCACCCACCATGTAGGCACTGTCTTCACGAGTCACAGCTCCGAAGCCGATCTCCGCTTTGAGCGTAGAGATTTTTCGCGAAAGTTCCTGTAGTTTCCCTTGTAGGTCTTCCGCGCCACCTCCATGGAGCGACCATGGATGCTTGGAAAAGGTCACCCTTTCTGCATCGCTTACGCTAATCCACTGCGATTCAGACCCGGGAGCCCAGACTTGCTTCTCAATGGCGAGCCAAACAGGGCCTCGTTCCCCCTCTGAAGGAATCGTCGTTTCACCACGAATACCGAGAACCGCCCGGATGCGACTTGCTTGCCGCGCCGACTGATTCCGGCCAGCCAGAATGACGGTCGGAGTGCCGTGCCCAGGAATATAGGCCCCGGAAGTGTCGATGATGTGTGTAAGTTCCACTCCAGCGAAGGTCGTCACCCTTTTAGTTTGAGGATCCTTATATGGAATACCTCCGTGAAAGAATGACTCGATGAGCACTCTCCCGAACTCTCGCTTCATGAATCCGTTCGAGGTAATCTGCCCAGTGAAGCCGCCGTCACGCCGGTTACTGTCTGCTCGAATTGCCAACTCAAAGACACGCTGCGCAAAGGGAACGGAGAGTTGATATTGACGTGAGCAAGCGAAGTAGGCATAGCGGTAGTTTTCGTTCTCCTGCTTGTCCTTGACCGTGATGTACGGCGGGTTGGCCACGACGACGTGGTAGGAGCCCCTGCCCAGGAGATCGATACTGTCGTTGTATTCCTGCACGTCCTCCGTGCGGTAGGTGAAGACCTCGCGTTCGGCATCGTCCAGGGTCGGGTCGGTGCCGCGTCCGGCTTCCCGGCCGTGGAGGAGGGAGTCGCCCGCCGCGACGCGGATAGGCAGTTCCGGCGCCCGGGACAGCTCGCGCACGCCGCATGCCTTGAGCGCGGCCACCAGCAGGCGGAAACGGGCGATAGCGACGGCGAAGGGGTTCTTGTCCACGCCGTGGACGGATTCCAGTGCCCGGCGCACGTGCGCCCAGTCTTCCGCGCCGGGTTCGGCTTCCCGCCACTTGGCGAGCAGCCGCTCGAAGAGACCGAGCAGGAAGTGACCGGAGCCGCAGGCGGGGTCGATGCAGCGCAGGCCGCGTGGCGGCTCGTCTCCCGTCCAGCCTTTCGGCTTGTGCTTCCACTCCGGGTCCAGGCCGAATTCTTCGACGGCCGGTTCCAGCGTCAGGTCGAGGATGAATTCCTCGACGAACTCCGGGGTCTGCAACAGGGCGTAGGTCTTGCGGGCGTGCTCGCTGAGGTCCTGGTACAGGTCGCCCAGGAAGCGGGTGTCCAGCTCCGGGTCCGTGAAGTTGTAGCGAACCTCGCCGTCCGCGCCACGCTCACGCCAGAAGGCCAGCAGCCCGGTGGCACCCTCGTAGGAGGGCATGACTTCCCACAGCGGGTTGTGAGTCTTGTCGAAGAGCTGGCCGGCGATGGTCGGGTGCGCGCGTGCCAGCGCTTCGAAGGACTCCACCAGCCAGTCGCGGTCGTTCTTCTCCGGGTGCTTGCGGAAGTAGGCGTCGTGACGGTCCTGGGCCTCCGCCAGCCGGTCGCCGGGGCCGGAGAGCCAGGCGTCGGGGATCAGGCCGTTGTCCTCGCAGAAGCGGACGAACACGCAGGCCAGGACCCAGGCAGCAGCGACCTGGACCAGCCGGTCCTCCCGCCACGTCTCGTACGTCACGCCGGTGCGTTCGGCCTGCTGGGCCGCCTGGTACTCGGCACGCAGCTCCTCACCGACCGCTTCTGTCTCCGTTTGCCTCCGCAGGTCGTCCGTCAGCGCTGTGACCTGCTTCTGCAAGTCTTTGAGCAGCGCCGCCTTGTCCAGCGACGCGGACGCGACCGGCGTAGCAGATGACATCGGCAAGACCTCTTTCCGCCCCAGGGTGCCCCTTGCGGCGTGCCCGCAGGCACGCCGGTCCCATCCTGCCAGCCCGGCGGGTGCGGAGACTCCCCAATGCGTCGGCTCGCGCGGACTGGCCGACCAGGGGTTCAGGAGGTGCCGAGACCGCCACCGTGGAGAGCGGACAGGAAGCCAGCCCAGCCGGCCGGCGGGAAGGTCAGCACCGGGCCGCGAGAAGCTTTGCTATCCCGGACGGGGACCGCGCCGGAGTGCGCGAAGGCAACGCAGACCTCGACGCACTGCCCGCCGTTGGACGCACTGTATGACGACGCGATCCACTCAGCGGCAGTGAGGTCAATGTCCGCAGTCATGACGTGTACTCCTTGTGCAGTGCCTTGAGCAGGGTGAGCGAGTCGTCCGGGGCCAGTGCGTTCGCCCGCAGACGGTCATAATGCCGCACAGCCTCTGCAACGAGCTTCTCCTTTTCGTACATCCTGCCTCCCTGCGGACCGTCTGCGTAATAGAGGGTGGGGGAGGATTCGAACAAGAGGAGAGTGAACGGTCCCACGTGCGCCGCGGCGGCCCCGGCCGCGTAGGTGATCACCTGGATGTCGATGTGCGGGTACTGAGCTGCCGTGATCAGGCAATCGAGCTGTTCCGCCATGACGGTGGGGCCGCCCACCACTGTGCGCAGGCACGCCTCGTGGAGGATCAGCCACAGCGTGGGTGGGTTCTCGCGTTCGATCACCTTGCGACGCACCAGCCGGGCATCGACCTTCCCCTGGATCACATCGTCCCGTGCACTCGGGAAGCCTGCGCGGAAGATCGCACGGGCGTACTCCTCGGTTTGCAGCAGACCCATGATGGCGCAGGTCGAGTAGTCCTCGATGTGGTCGGCCTTCTGCTCCCCTTCGAGGTAGGGGATGAACCAATTCGGGCTGTCCGCCTCCAGCATCCGCTTCCGCAAGCCTGCGAACAGTCCGTTCGTCCCGAAGGCCAGGTCGCAGCCCTCGGCGAACTTCTCGCTGCATGTGATCTGTCCGGACTCGACGCGGCTGACATACGCCTCGGAGTAGCCGGCGGCACGACCCAACTGCCTCTGGAGAAGTTTTCGACCCAGGCGAACTTGTCGAACATCTGCGCCAAAGCGCTGAAGCGGAGTCAAGTGCTCGGGGTTCGTCGTTTCGTCCAACGCCGTGACCTCTTCGAATGTGCTCGCGTCTGACGTACGAGCAGGTCCGTCCCTTGCCGATGGCCGTTAAAGTACCCCGTTCCCCATGGAAGTTGCGTTGTTCTGGTGAGCGAATGAGTACAGGCGGTATCGGGGGATGGCCGCAGGACCAGGCAGCGGAGTGGTGATGGATGCGCAGCAGCGGAAGACGGTGACCGGCGGCGAGGGCCGAGAGGAGCCCGAGGCCGGGGTGCAGGACGGCGGCGGCCTCCCGGAGGTGGCGGTCACCGGGGATGCGCCGACGCTGGAGGAGCTGAGCGAACGGCGGGAGGAACTGCGCGCGCGGGTCGCGGCGCACCTGCGGGCCCTGAGGAGCGGCGATGCATGAGGTCTACGGGGTGCGCCGGTTCGCCGTCGTGCTGGACACGGAACCGGACGCGGAGCCCGCGACGGTGGTCATGGAGTGTGCGGTGTGCGGGGAGTCCGGGACGCAGGTCGAGGTGGCCGTGGCCGGCTCGGAGGTGGAGCGGGCGCTGGCCCGCCGGAGGGCGGCGGAGTGGGTGAAGCGGCACCGGGACCGCAACCGGGAGCACTTCACCTACCGGCTGGTGGAGACCTCGCCCTGCCGCCTCGTCCCCGGGGACTGGCGATGACCGCCGTGCACGACGGCTACTGGTGCGAAGTCGTCGCCCGCTGTCCCGCCCTGGGCGGGGAATGGGTGCTGGGCGGTTACCGGGCCGGGACGCCCCGGCTGGCGCTGCGGTGGCTGCGCGGCCAGGCACGCCGCCTGTCCGACGCGCTGGACCCGCACCCGTGGCGCGGCGGCCCGTTCCCGGCCGAGGCGCTGTACCGCTGCGACCCGCAGGCCCCGAACCCCGGGCGGGTCTTCCGCGAGTGGATGGATGACTTGCCCTGCCACGAGCGGCAGTTGGCCGCCCTGGTGGCCGGCCGGCACATCAGTGTCACCGCCCGTGTCCCCGACCGAGTGGGCGGCCGGTGGGACGCGGAGGTCACCTACGCGCTGTCCTGCCGCCCGATCGCCCTCGCCTTCCTGACCGGTCTGACCGGCCCGACCGGCCTGACCGAGCCGTCCCGCCGTACAGCTCGGATACCCGCCCGGCCGCGCCATGCGGCGGCCTGAGCTGACAGCCCGACAGACTCCCGCCCCCTGCCGGGGACGCAACCGACCGTCCCCCACGGCACAGCACCCCCGGCAGGGGGCGGGTCACCGGGCGGTCAGCCGGCGACGCGGGGCACGCCGCCCTTGCGGCCGATGTTGAAGGCGATGCGGTACACGTCCGGCAGGTCGATGCGGCCGTCCCGGCGGCGGCGCATCACGCCGAGCGTGATCAGCTCCTCGATCAGCAGCTCCGGGTCGTCGGGGTGGCGGGGGCCGGTGCGGATGTCCTCGCTGTCGGCGTTCCCGGACGCGTCCCGGAAGGTTTCGGCCTCGCGGCGCAGCGCCTCCGACAGCCCGGCCTCCCGCCACAGCTCCACGACCGTGGCCTGCTCGATGGGCACCTGGCGGCCGGCCAGGGGTGCGGCGGCCCGCTGCACCCACGGCATGTCCTCGCCGATCTCCTTCACCCTGGTCGTCGAGGCGGTCTGCACTCCCCTGCGGATGCCCTCGTGATGCAGGGCGTACCGGTAGCCGGCGTAGGAGCCACGGGTCTCGGCCACGGCGCGGTTCAGTGCGCTGAGGAAGCTGCGCGGGCTGACCTGCTCGACCCCGTCCATCAGATGGTTGGGCAGCCAGGTGTAGGTGTTGCCCTTGCGGTAGTTGGCGCCCATGTACGGGCCGGCGATCTGGGTGAACTGGTCCTCCTGGTGCCGCTCGTCGCCGCGCAGCAGCGCGGGCGGCACCCAGCGGCGGCCGTCCGCCTCCGGCTGCCACCCGCCGGTCAGCCTGCGGAAGCGTTCCGCGTGGTGGCCGTACTCGCCACCGTGATTGCCCAGGTAGTGGAAGAGCAGGCCGTACAGGTTGGCCCGCGACCAGGTCAGGGCGGCGGCGTTGGCCGTCAGCTTGGAGGCGTCGGGGAAGCGGAGCAGCGCGCCGTCGAACATGTCCGGGCGGATGAAGACCTTGCAGCGGATGTTGCGGGTGCCCAGCCGCATCGCCAGGGCCAGCTCCAGAATGCCGCCGACCAGGCGGTCCGCCTCGGCGCGGACCCGATGCAGGCGGTCCAGGGCATCGAAGAGGATCAGGTGGGTGGTGCCGTCCTGCTGCGCCTGCCGGTCGGCCCGGTGGATGATGCGCTCGGCCGCCCCCGGGTTGGCGCGCACCCATGCCACCCGGTCGCGCCATTCGACCAGCGGGCGCAGCTCCTCCCTGCCCAGCGTGGACAGCAGCACGGTGTACCACAGGTCGTAGGGGCGGACACCGTCCTCCACCAGTTGCCACAGCACACCGGGGCCGGGGTACAGCTCCGGCTCCACGGCCGCGCCGTAGCCCGGCCAGACGGTCAGGCGGCGCAGCCGCTCGATGCCGTACTCCTCGGCGGCGACCTCCCGCAGGGTGTCGTCCAGCAGCGAGTGGTACCAGAAGGTCTTGCCGACGCCCCGCCCGCCGCGCACCACCGTGGCGTCCACATACAGGGCCGCGCGATGGCTGTCGGGGGTGAAGAGGGTGGTGAGGTTGGGCAGGATGGTGTCCGCGTCCGTGGCCTCGGGCAGTGCCGCGGCGAGCAGCTCGCGGTACTCGTCCGGTCCCAGCGGCTTGAGCATGCGCGTCCGTCCTCAGCTTTCCGGCGGGCTTTCCGATGCCGGGTTCGCGGTGATGAGCCGGCCGGCGGTGGTGAGGAAATCACGGTACGCGGCCTGCACGAAGGCCCGGTCCTGCCAGCCCGGCGTGGAGTCCGCGTCCAGCCCGATCAGACCGGGCTCGAAGAGGATGGGCACGGGGTAGTGGGGGGCCGAGTCGTCCTGGGGGGTGGGGAAGAAGGCGTCGGGATCGTCCGGGTCGGACACGTCGTCGTACAGCGCGGAGAAGCACTCCCACGCATGGTCGCGGAAGGACTCCAGGTAGGCGTCCTTGGGGCGCTGCGGCGAGTCCGGGACCATGGCGGCGACCATGCGCAGTTTCTCGCGGATCTCCCGGGCCTGGCCCGAGGTGCGCCAGGCGGCGAAGAGGTCGCCGTAGCCCTGCCAGGTCTGCCGGTTGTCCGCGCCGAAGAGCAGGGCGAGATCGCACAGCCGCGAGATGGTGACGGCGGCGATGTCGTGGATGCCGGCCCGGCTGTCCATCAGGACCACGTCGGGGCGGCGTCCGCTGTCGCCGGTGCGCCGCACGGCGTCCTCGCAGCAGCGGACCGCGTCTTCGAGCCGGTCGGCGAAGGCGGCGCCGGGGATATCGGCATACACGCGGTTGAGCTTGTCCACGTAGGAGTAGGGGACCTCCTCCGCGCCGCCGTCCGGGCCGTCGCCGTCCCGCCCCCGGGCGGGTGCCACCCAGAGTTCCCCCCGGCCGGTGGGGGGCGTGTATCCGGTGGGGGCGACCACCTCCAGGCCCTGCGCGTTGCCCACCGCGGCCTCCACCAACTGGTCGACGATCCCGTACGGGGGCAGGTGTGCCTGGTCGGCGAGGAGCGGCCCGGCCCCCGGCGCTTCGAGATCGAGGTCGACGACGAGGACGATCCGCCCTTCGTCGGCGAGGTGGCGGGCCAGCATCGCGGTGGCCGTGGTGCGCCCGACGCCGCCCCGGAAGCCGTACAGGGCGGTGCGGTGGGTGAACGAACCGTCGGTCTCCGGATCGGGGGTGGAGACGCGGGACCAGTCCTGGCCGACCACGGTGTTGTCGATCAGCCGCACGGTGCCCCGGCCGGCGGCCGGGGGTTCCGCGGGGAGCGGGACGGGCACGGCGACGGGCACGGCGTGCGGGGACTCCAGCAGTGCTTCGGCGGAGAACAGGGCCGAGGCCAGCAGCACGGGCCGCTCGGCGGCATACCGCTGGAGGCGGTCGGCCAGGCGGGTGGCCCAGGCCGCCGGACGGTCTTCCGGGACCGGCCGTCCGCGGTCGTCCACCACGAGGGAGAAGCGGCCCAGGACGTCCCGGACGAGCAGCACGTCCTGCCCTTCGGCGGCCACCTCGCCGGCGATGGCCAGGGCGCGCGGACGGGCGTCGTCGAACCGGACCGGGCCGGCGCGGAGAGTCCCGGCGGGGTGAGTCACAGCAGCCCTCCATTGATCAGGGCCTGTTGGTGCACGGTGATGATCGCGTGGGCCACGGTACGCCGTGCGGCGACGTCCTGCGCGGCGACCGCGGTGCCGTCGCGGTAGCGTTCCTCGACCGACCAGGCGTCGAAGGCCGACAGGCCGCCCAGTGCGGCTGCCGTACGGGTGGCCGACCGGCCGCGGGCGAGCAGCGCCAGGTCGGCGGCCACCCACGGCAGGTGTCCCAGATCCCGGGGCTTCCCCGTCGCCGGGTCGAGATACCACGGTCTCTTGGACCCGGGCTTTCCCTCCTTCTTCGGATTCAGGGTGACGGCGGAGGTGAACCGCAGCAGCAGGCTCTTCAGCGCGCACTCCACCGCGAAGCCGAAATGGTGGTCGGCGTTGCACAGGCGCCCGTTGTCGTGCAGCAGCACGGCATCCCAGTAGTGCCGCTCGGCGGCATGAGCGAAGTGGTGCTCTGCTGAGGTGGTCGGCACCCGAGCGATCATAGAGCGCGCATCACCCGGCCGGCCCAGCCGCGTCCGCCGTTCGCGACGCTGTTCGTGCGGCTGTTCGGACCTCCGGCTGAGCCTCTGCCGGGGCCTGTGTCCGGGCTCCTGCCCGGGCTTGTGCCGACGGCTTCTCCAGGTCCTTGAGGAAGAGCCGGTCCAGCACCACCCACTCGGTGTCCCGGTCCACCACTTCCACCGTGCGGCCGTCCAGGGTGGGGGCGGCCCGCGGGTCGTCCATGGGCAGCAGCAGCCACAGACCGTGCGGGGTGTCGGACGGACGACGCGCAAGCTGCTGGAGCCGGGCCACCAGCTCCCGGCCACCGCCCTCCCAGTAGCGGGCCAGCAGTCCGGCGTTGTGCAGGAACAGCACCGTGCGCGGGCCCGCCGCCTCGGCCCGGGACGTCAGCCGGTCGGCCAGGCGCTGGGTCGCGGCCCTGGTGTACGAGGCGAGGGCTGCGCCCAGCTCGCCGGAGGCGGTCAGGCGCGCGTCGGCCTTCAGCAGCGCCTGCCAGCGCACGCCCTGCTCCTCGGCCAGCTCCCGCAGCGCGGTGAGGAATTCGTCGCCCAGGGAGACCGGAAGGACGTCGAAGCGGTCGGCGAGGTGCCGGGCCGTGCCGCGCAGGTCCGCTCCCTTGAGGGTGAGGGCCAGAAAGCCGCCCCGGCGCAGCGCGGTCTCCAGCTTCAGCCGCAGGACCTGCCGCGGGTCGCGGCCGGCTGCGACGTCCGCCTGGGAAGCCCGGACCAGCACACTGGTCCGGGTCGGTTCGGAGACCTCGCTGTGCGGCCGGCTGCTGCCCGCACCGCTGCGCGCCGGCATGAAGCGCTTGCGCTGTATGTCGTAGGTCAGGGGGAACTGGGCCTCGGCAAGAGCCTCCTGAAGCTCGACGTAGGTGAGTTCCTCCAGCCCTTCCAGGCCCGGGAACCGGGCACGCACCCGGGTCAGCAACTCCTCGACGGAGATGCCCGTGCCCGGCCGCACTCCGGCCGGGGCCTGGGAGATCCGCAGCGCCCGCGGCAGCGGCAGGTCGCGGGGGAACACCTCCAGGCGCCGCGAGACGGCGACCCGCTCGGCGACGGCCGCGGCGAGGGTGACCAGCCGGGTGTCCGCCAGCGGCGCCATCCCGTCGGGAGCGGGCACCGTCCGCAGTTCCCGCACCACGGTGGCGCGGCCGGGGAGCGGATCGCGGGCTGCCAGGTCCGCCGCCAGTTCGCCGAGCCCGGCGGCGTAGTCGGCGAGTTCCGCCGGGGTGGGCTCGTCGGCGCCCGGGCGGTCCTCCAGGGCCAGCAGGACCCGCCCGCCGCGCCGCAGCACGGCGAGGCGGGCGACGGCCTCCGTACCGGTGCCGCTCGTGTCACCGTCCTGTGCGTCGTGGAGCGGCTCCTCGTCGCGTTTCCGGGCCTCCGTCTCGGCGGCGGCCCGCACCACGGCGAGCGCCCTGGCAAGCGTCTGGGCCGGGCTGTCGGCTCCGGCTCCGTGCCGGGCCCGCAGTTCGGCGGCCAGCTCCTCGGCCGTCATCACCCTGCCCTGGGCGGTAAGGATCTCCACGAGTTCGTCGCGGACCTGGCGCAGCCATGGCAGGGCGGCCCACTGTTCAAGGGCCGCCTGCTGGTGCTTGGACACCGTGGCCTGGCTGATGTTGAGCGCCTTGGCGATGGAGGTCTGGGCCGGCCAGGTCTCCAGCGGAGCGGCGCCCGGCAACTGCAGCGTGGCCAGCACGACATCGGGGCGCGGCCGGGAACGGCGTCCCTCGCCGGAGGGCGTCAGGCGGGCGGCGAGCTCGTCGATCGAGCCGTAGCCGTCCGCCCCGGCATCCGCGGTCCCGCCGGTGCGGACGCTTTCCGCGGCGGGCTTCGCGGCCGGCCGCTGCCGCAGGGCGGCGCTCCACTGACGGTGGCGGCGATTGAGTTCCTTGCGGACCACGGCGCCGGCGCCCCGGGCGCGGGAGATGACATGCGGCTGGACGGCCAGCAGGCCCCGGACATCGGTCGCTCCCAGGGCGCCTGCCACCGACACCGCGCGGGGGGACAGACCCGCGGCGTCCAGCGGCGTGTCCAGGGTCGCCGCGGCGGCGGCCTGCTCCCGGGCGTCCTCGATGTCGACGGCGTTCGCGCCGACGGTCGCCGGCGTGGTGGCCGGGCGGGCCGAGTCGGCGGTGCGGAAAATCTGCCGCCAGGCGTCCCACATCTGCTGGAGGCTGTCGAAGCGGTGCTCGACATCCCGGTGCAGCGCTCGCTCGAAGAACCTGGTCAGCCCGTCTCGCAGCGCGGGTTCGAACAGTTCGTCGGAGAGGGAGAGCTGTGCGTCCGGGACGGTCAGCGGGGCGCTTCGTCCGTCGCCCCACACGGGGCGTTCCCCGGAGGCCATTTCGTGGAGCGTCACGGCCGCGGCATACCGCTCGGCGTGGTCGTCGTAGCGGGAACGGCGGCTGCTGCCGAGGAAAGGATCGAGGTAGCCGCGGGTTCCCGCCTGGATGTCCTTGTCCGGGGCGTCCGCGAGCGAGAAGTCGAACAGCATGAGCTGCCAGGAGCCGTCGCTGCGTTTGAACAGGCCGAGATTGTCCGGCTTGATGTCCCGATGGCGGACCCCGCGGGCCGCCAGACTGTCGAGGGCGTGGAACAGGTCGTTGCCGAAGCGCTCCAGCTGGTCGTAGCTGAGCCGGCCTTCGCCGCGCAACCGGGAGCCGAGGCTGACCGGCTCGCGGTCCCCCGCGCTCCGGAACCCGCCGGCGTATTCGATTTCCAGCAGGGTGCGGCCGCCCAGCTCCCGCGGCTCCTCCAGGAGCTTGACGATGCGGTCGCCGCCGACTTCCTTGAGCGCCGCGGCCTCGGCGTAGAGCCGCGCGTCCTTCTCCCGGTCCAGGGCGATCTTGAACACCCTCGGAGGTTCCGGCCGTCCGGCTCCGTCCCCGTGCTCGTCGTCTCCCTCGTGCTGGTCGGTGGGCCTGACCAGCACCGCGCGGGCGGTGGCGCCCGTTCCCAGGACGCGCACGACGGTCCAGCGGTCGTCGATCGGCCTCCCGGGCTGCACGGTCAGCGGGTCGGGGAGCGAGGCGCCGGGTTCCTCCGGCGGCGTGGCATCCTCCTCCGCCTTGTCCAGCAGCCGGAGGAAGTCGTCCGCCGAGGGCAGGCGGTCCTGCACATCGGGACGAGTGGCCTGGAAGACGAGGTCGTCGAGGGCCGAGGAGATGCCGTCGGCGATCGCGTAGGGATGCAGGCCGCCCTCGGCGGCAAGCCGGTCGATGAGGGCACTGCGGCGGTCGGCCGGGGGACGTCCGGTGAGCAGAAGATAGGAGAGACTGCCCAGGCCGAACACATCGAGGTCGACCGGGTCGGCAAACTCCTGGTCGGTCTCGGGGGCGAGGTAGACCCGGGCCGTATCGGCGATGAGACCGGCGTCGAGAGGGGTGTCGCCGAGCGAGCGGAGATGGGTGGTGTCGAAGTCCCTGGCCGCGGTCTGCCAGTCGGCGATGCGCAGCACGGGATCGCTGCCGTCCTCCTTGGCGGAGACGTAGACGGACCGTGCCGCCAGGGCGCGATGGTAGAGGGAGCGGTTGTGGGCGTACCGCACGGCCTCGCCGAGCTGGCGGACCAGGTTGAGCCGGTCGTCGGCGGTGAGCCGGCCGCCGTAGGCGTCGAGGTACGCGTCCAGCCGCAGATCGGACTCGCGGTGGCGGAAGAGAATGGCCGGCCCACCCCGGTGTTCGCGGATCTGGACGGCCTGCACGATGCCACGGTGATTGATGCCCTGCAGGACCTGGTACTCCCGCCGCGCGGCGCGATCCACCTTGAGACGCTGCTGTTCGGATGCCGCCTCGCCGGCCAGATAGATACGTACCCGGCCACGCTCCCGCACCAGGCCGTCGTCGCGCGCGGCGAGCCGGTCCTCCCAGCCGGGGCCCGCGTCCAGGACACCCGGCTGCAGTCTCCAGTCGTCCCCGTACCGCAGGTGCGCCGTGGAATGGCTGATGCCGATGTGCTTCATCAGCGCTTCGACGAGCTGACCGGTCTGGGGGGTGATGCGCCGGCTCTCCCGTTCCGGTGGCAGGCCGAGCAGATCGTCCCAGACCCGGGGCAGCCCGCTTGCGCCGTCATTGAGCCCGAAGACGCCCGGTCGCTGGAACTCGTCCAGCTCGCTCCGCAGCGTCGGGTCGTGCAGGAAGACGGCCGGCTTGATGAACGGCACCCTGCGCGGGTCCTTGCCGGTGGCTCGGGCCGCGCGCTCCAGCCGGCTCTTGAGCTCCTTCGTCTTCAGGTCCGTGAGGTGCAGGGGGTTCTTCAGGGTACGGACCCGGTCGCCGTGGAACTGCCAGGTGTCTCCGTGGTTCACCAGGCGTCCGGGGTGCCCCTTGAGTTCCAGCAGGTAAAGGCCGCCCGGAACGACGATGAGCAGGTCGCACTCGTTGACGCGTCCGGAGGCACCGGTGAACTGGAACGTCGCCCAGGCACGGTAGGGCTCTGCCTGCGGCATCAGCCGCCGGATGTGGTCCAGGCCCTCCTGCTCCCACCGGTAGCCGGAACGGCGGGGCTGGAACCAGCGTTCCTTTCGCGGCGGCGGTCCGGGCTTGGGCACGGAGGACCGCGCTGCGGGCGTCACAGGGGGTACCTCCAGTCGTCGAAGCGGCAGGTGAACGCAGGCTACTCGGTGAGCCGCCGGGAGGATCCACCGCTGTGGACGCCTTGCCGGGACGACCCCGGCTCTGCATCCTAATCGGCCCCCATGACCTCCGGCGATGGTCCTACCAGCCTCCCGACCGACCGATGGTGTGCCGTCGTGCTCATGGGCTGGCCGGCCGTTGGTCAAGCGCCCGAGAACTTTGAGGGCTGTCCTTACTTTCGACTATGTGCCTTGCCGCCAGCCAGTTCGACCTTGTTCGAAAAACTTGATCGTCCGCCGTTCGGTGCCCGCAGCAGTGACCTGCCGCCAGCAGCAGGGGGAACACCGCAGTCGATGCACGGCGGAACCGGAGGAACGCCACGTCGTGGCGTACCCGTCCCGGCTCCTGGCCGCGCACCGGCGGCGGACCGGCACCCCGCGCGGATCGCGGGCGCTCGGCCCGTTCCGCCAGGCGGTGCTGGTCCTGCGCCGGTTCCGTGAGCGCGGCTGCGTGCACTGCCTGGCCCGCGACGCGGGCATCTTCCAGGCCACCGGCTACCGGTACCTGCACGAGGGCATTGACCTCCTCGCCGAGAAGGCCCCTGACCTGCACGAGGTCCTTCACCACTGCCGACATGCCGGCATGACCCACGTGATCCTCGACGGCACATTCGTCGAGACCGACCGCCTGGCCGGCGTCCGCGACAACGGCAACGACCTGTGCTTCAGCCGCAAGCACAGTCGGCGGCACCGTGCAGTTCTTCGCGGTCCCGGACGGCGCTCCGCTGTGGGTCTCCGATGTCGAGCCCGGTTCCACCCCCGGCATCACCGCGCCCGCATTCACGCCCTGCCCGCGCTGTACAAGGCGGGCGGCCGACGGGCTGCCCACCCTTGCGACAAGGGCTACATCGGTGCCGGCATCGGCATCCTCGTTCCAGTCCGCCGCCGAAAGGAAAGTCGGAGCATGCCCTGCACGTGGACACACGAACTACGAACGGCCTGATCAGAGGTATTCGCGTCCTCGGAGAGCGCGCCGCCGCCGAACTCAGGCAGCGCTGGCGCACCCTTCAACACCTCACGCTCATCCACAGCCGGATCGGCGACATCACCCGAGCCGCCCTCGCCCTCAACGGGATCTGGAAATGATCAACGCTGTCGTCGGTGCGGGACGTGTGGGAGGAGGCCTTCGCGCAACTGCGGGCGCTCGCCGACCTGCCTGCCGCGGCTCCATGCACCGCGGCCCTGCGGGCAGATCGAGCTCTCCCGCTTCATGGAACTTCATGGAACCCGGCGTCCCCCGTCGCGGCGGCCGAGGGCTCGGCCGACATAGCCTCCGAATCACGAAATCGGCGCCAGGACCCACTTCGTAGGGCATCAGCAGACGGACGCCGCCTCATGAATGGCCAGGAACCACTGTTTGGGAGGCCGCCCGGCCGTCAATTATCCGGGTGTTTTGGCGTGTTGGCTGAGAGGCATGAGGAGGGGCTTTTGTTGCGCCGGTTGATATCCACGCTGACGGTGATGGCCGGGCTGGCGGCGGCACTTGCCGTTCCGGCTGCTCCGGCCGCCGCCACCGATTATCCTGCCAGCATCACGCCCTTGGTCACCTGGAACATGCAGGGGGCCAATAACGAGGATCGGAACGGCAGCAAGTGGACCACGGTCCTGCGGCTGGCGTTGCAAGTGCCGATCCTGACGCTTCAGGAGGTCGGCCCGCACCCGCCTTCGAACAGCGTCCGCCAGCCTGACCAGACCTTCACCACGACCGACAGCCAGGGCAACACGCATCAGTACACCGTGCTGCACCATACCTGGGACGTCGGCCCTGCTGTGCGCCATGCCAATCCCACCCGTGAGGTCTATTTCCTGCATACCGCCGACGACGCGACCAACCCGCGCCGGATCGGCGGCCGGGTCAACATCGCGCTCGTCCTGCCCGAGACGCCCGACGAGCTGATCGTCGTCGGCAACCCGGTCGATGCCGGCCGGAACGCGCTCGGTGCGCGCTTCGGCGACGAGTGGTATTTCACCGTGCACGGCCTGTCCGGCGGCGGCGGTGACTCCGGGACGTTGCTGAACGCCATCGACGACCGGATCGAGGCCCTCGGGACCCAGCGTGGCGTCACCTACCACGTGACGGTCGGTGGCGACTTCAACGTTGACCCGGGGATCCTCCATAACCGGCCCAGCTTTCCGCCGACCATGCGGGCCTACGACCCGGGCCAGGCGACCCACCTGGACGGCGGTGTGCTGGATTACTTCGTCACCACCCACTTCTTCGACGAGGCGCCGAGGATCACTGTTCGGCCGGAGGGCGATTCCGACCACCGGCCGGTCCAGTCCGGCCGGTTCAACGCGGCCGGTCCCAGCCCGTCGATCGAGGAGCTCCGGCTGATGCCGACCGGTGACGGCATCACGGCAGGTGTGCACTCCACCGACGGCAGTGGCTTCCGGGATTACCTGCACGACATTGTCAAGGGCCTGACCACGCTTGCGGTGGTCGGTATCGGGACGGCCGCGACCCTCCTCGCCAAGCGCACGGACTTCGTCGGTGAGCTGCAGAGCGGCACGACCGGCGACCCCGACCACATGGGGTTCGACGGCAAAAGCATCGACGAGATAAAGGCCGAGACGATCCCCGCGCTGCGGACGCTGCGGCCGAACATGATGACCCTGGTCGCGGGCACGGCGGATCTGGCCGGCGGTGCCGACGGTACGGCGACGGCCGAGAAGATGCGGAGTTTCCTGGACGAGATCTACTTCGCCTCGCCGACGACCACGGTCCTGATCGGGACCCTGCCGCCCTCGACGAACCCCACGTACCAGGCCCGGATCGATGCCTACAACTCGGCGCTCCGCACGATCGCCCAGGACAAGCTCGACAGCGGCGCGAAGGTGGTGCTGGTCGAGCTGGGCTCGGTCACCCCGCAGGACATCGTCCACGAGATCTACCCGAACGACGCCGGTCATCAGAAGATCGCGCACGCCTTCGCCGAAGGTGTCCGGATCGCGTTCCTCCACCGCATGGTCAGCGGACGCTCGTACGTCTGGGAACCGCTCGGCAAGATCCGGGACGCCGCCGCGGCCGGCTCGAAGATCGGGTTCCCCGATCTGAACGGCGACGGCAAGGCCGACTACGCGGTGGTCGGTACGGACGGCACGGTCACCGGCTGGCGCAACGACAACCCGCGCGAGCCCGGGGTCCCGTTGGGCGACATCAGCCCGGCCGACCGCGGGGACACCCCGGAGCGGGTCTACTTCGCCGACCTGGACGGCGACGGCAAGGACGACTACATCCGCATCCTGCCGGCGGCCGACTCACCGACCGGCGTTGCCGCGATGCGGGTGTCGCGGAACACCAGCAGCGGCGGCGAGGTCAGCTGGGGCAGCGCGACGATCGTCGCGAACGATCTCGGCTACGAGCGGGACATGAACTTCACCGACCTCGACGCCGACGGCCGCGACGACCTGGTCACGCTGAACCGGCTGAAGTTCGCCAGCGCCTGGCTGAACAAGGGCGAGGGAATGCCGGCTCCGGGCGACTGGGACACCGTCGAGGGTTTCGGCAGTCCGGGTGAGTCGCCCGCCGCGCAGGTCGCCTTCGCCGACATCACCGGTGACGGCAGGGCCGACACGGTCCGGGTCGAGTACCTGACCGGTGAGGTCCGGGCCTGGGAGAACACCGGCGCTCCGTGGAGCGGCACCGAGGGCTGGGATTCGCTGGGCGTGATCCGTGCCGACGATCCGTTCCCCAACGGCTTCGGCACCTTCGCCGACCTGAACGGCGACGGGATCGAGGACTTCGCCGTGACCCGGACCAGTACCACGGCGAGCGCTACGGTCAAGGCGGCCCTGACGAGTGAGGCCGGGCAGACCGACGGCTGGCTGGTGCCGAGCTACGGCGACGGCAGCCGCAGCATCGGCGGTGCCGGTGATCTCGGTGTCAATGGCGGTGTCGGCGACCCGATGGAGGCGCACCCCGGCGGCGACGACGGCGGTCCGCGGCCGGACGCGTCCGGCGACTGCCGACCGGAAGGTCTGGCGACCACGCCGGGCGTGGCGACGCCGTACTGCAAGGTCTACCAGAGCGACGGCCGGGAATGGCTCGGTCAGGGCCGGCAGCGCCGGATCGTGGGCTACTTCAACGGTGGCCGCACGGGCGCCGACGGCACGCCGCACTACCTGGTGAAGAACATCCCGTGGTCGAAGGTGACCCACATCAACTACGCGTTCGCGACGGTGGAGAACAACCGGATCACGGTCGACGCGAACGCCACCCAGAGGGAATGGCCCGGCGAGCCCGGCGCCGAGATGGACCCCTCGCTGCCCTACAAGGGGCATTTCAACCTGCTGACGAAGTACAAGCGCCTGCACCCGCGGGTGAAGACGCTGATCGCGGTCGGCGGCTGGGCCGGTTCCGGCGGCTTCTACGCGATGACCACCAACGCCGACGGCTCGGTCAACCAGGCCGGGATCGACACGTTCGCGGACTCGGTCGTGGACTTCCTGCGCACCTACGGCTTCGACGGTGTGGACATCGACTTCGAGTACCCCACGGTCCTGGAGGACACCGGCAATCCGGCCGACTGGCCGGTGGCGAACCCACGCCGCGCGGGTCTGCCCACGGCCTACACCGCGCTGATGAAGACCCTGCGGGACTCGCTGAACCGGGCTTCGGTCGAGGACGACACGTACTACCTGCTCACCTCGGCGTCCTCGGCCTCCGGTTACATGGTCCGCGGGATGGCGAACCAGAAGGCGCTGGCCTACCAGGACTTCACCAACCTGATGTCCTACGACTACCACGGCACCTGGAACGACGTGGTGGGTCCGAACGCGACGCTGTTCGACGACGGCAAGGATCCGGAACTGGCCGACCAGTACGCCACTCCCGAGTACGGGGGCATCGGGTACTTCAACACCAGTTGGGCGATGACGTACATGCGCGGCGCGATGCAGGCCGGGCGCGTCAACATCGGTGTGCCCTACTACACCCGCGGCTGGCGGAACGTGACCGGCGGTACCAACGGTCTGTGGGGCACGTCGCAGAAGCCGGACGGCTGCGAGCCGGGCACGGGCATCCAACGGCCGTGCGGCGACGGCGCCCTCGGCATCGACAACATCTGGCACGACGAGACCAACAACGGCAGCGAGCTCGGCTCCGGGACGAACCCGCTGTGGCACACCAAGAACCTGGAGAACAACATCACGCCGGTCTACGCGCCCAGCGTCGGGCTGACGCCGGAGACCGACATCACCGACCGGCGCACGGGCGAGTACATCCGCCACTGGGACGACGCCACGAAGACATCGTGGCTCTGGAACGCCGAGAAGAGGGTGTTCCTGTCGACCAAGGACGAGCAGGGCATCGACGCGGTCACCGATCTGGTCGAGGCGACCGGCGCGGGCGGCGTGATGATCTGGGAGCTCGGTGGTGACTACTCCTGCCCGGTGGAGGTCCAGCCGGACACCCCGTGCGGGATGGGCTACACGCTGACCACCCGGCTCCACGAGAAGCTGGGCAACAGCGGCGCATACGACAACAGTCTGCGCACCGGCAGCGCCGGTGCCGCGCCGACGGTGACCGCCGACGTGAGCGTCGAGCTGGTCGACTACCCGACCACCTCGGCGGATCTGTGGCCGCTGCAGCCGACCGTCCGGATCACCAACAACACCGGGCGCACGCTCGGCGGTGGCAAGGACACGACGCTGTCGTTCGACCTTCCGGCCTCCACGTCACCGCTGGTCAAGGATGCCGACTGGCTGACCGGTGACGAGGGTGGCCAGTGGAGGCTGACGCCCGGTACGACCTTCCACCGGATCAGCACGACGCTGAAGTACTGCCAGATCATTCCGGCCGGCAAGTCGCTCGACCTGCCGATCATCTACTTCCTCCCGGTCACCGGTCCGGTGAACACCAGTCTGTCGATCGACGGGACGGCGTACGCGCCGGTGACCGACAACCTCAAGGGGCTCGGTACGGCGACCCCGCCGGCCGGTGGCTGCGATGCCGCGGAATGGGACGAGACCAAGATCTACTCCCCGGCCAGCCAGCCGGTCGAGGAGACCACGGTCAAGTACAACGGCAAGGTCTGGAGGGCCAAGTGGTGGACGCAGGGCAATGCCCCGGGCACCGGGGCCGACCCCGACCACGAGCCCTGGAAGCTGATCGGCGACGCTGACTGACCGCATCAGGGGAGAGTGCTTCCGTCCTGCGGCCATGGGACTGTCCAAGGTCCTGCCGGCTGCACGGACAGAAGCACTCTCCTCGATCCCTGCGGCCCACCGGAGATCACGCCCCAGGACACCGACCGGGACATGTGCGCCCGGTTTCCGAAGCCAGTACAGCTGTGTCCCGCCCGCCCGGTCACCCCACGCACAGCGGATATTGCTCGCGGCAACTACCCCGACTAGCTTGGTGGCTCATACAGTTCGCAGGCCGGACGACACGGGGGCGAGGGGCATGGGGCGGGCTTCGGACTGGTCGCCGCTGGACATGGACAGCGATCCCACGCCCGGCGACCCCAGCCGTATCGAGCAGCTGGGGAACAAGTTCACCACCTTCGCCGACGACGTCTACGACGCGCTGCAGAAGGTCCGCGCCCTGGGTGAGGACGGCACCCTGGCGGCGTTCGTGGGGGAGTCGGCGGATTCCTACCGGGACAAGTTCGACAAGGTCCCGCCCAACCTCGAAAAACTCCACACCTCCTACGACCTGGCCGGCCAGGCCCTGCTCACCTACGCGCCGAAGCTGGAGGACGCCCAGCGCGACGCCGACCAGGCCCTGACGGATGCCGAGGACGCCCGCGCGGAGCTGGCCACCGCCCAGTCGTGGCTGGAGCGCGCCACCTCCGCCCTGGAGGACGCCGAGGAGGAGGCCGAGCCGCCGGACGAGGAAGAGGTCTCCGCCGAGGTCCGCCGCGCCCTGGCCGACGCCCAGCTCGACGCCGGCAACGCCCAGACCGCCGTGGACGACGCCCGCGAGAAGCTCAACGCCGCCATCGCCCTGGCCCAGCAGGCCAAGGAAGCCCGCGAGGAAGCCGCCGAACGCTGCAAACGCGACCTGGAGGAAGCCTCCGACGCGGGCATGCAGAACAAGAAGTGGTGGCAGAAGGCCGTCGACTGGGTCGTCGACAACTGGGACACCATCGTCAACGTCTGCAAGATCATCGTCGCCGTCGTCGGCATCATCGCCATGATCATCGGCGGCCCCCTCGCCCTCCTGGTCCTCGCCGCCGCCCTCATCGTCCTCGCCGACACCCTCATCAAATATGCCAACGGCGAAGCATCACTCTGGGACGTCGCCTTTGCGGCACTTGACTGCATTCCGGGCATGAAAGGCCTGACCACCGCCGCCGGACTCCTCAAGGGAGTCAAATCCGGCCTCAAGGGCCTCAAGCAAGGTGTCAAAGGGCTTGGTCGCACTCTTCGCCGGAACGGCAGACCGGTCGAGGTCAAGGTCTGCAAGACCGACCCGATTGACATGGCCACCGGTGAAATGGTCATGGACAGCGTGGACGTGGATCTGACCGGAGTCCTGCCGCTGCGGATCGAGCGCCACCACATCTCCAGCTATGCCGACGGCCGGAGCTTCGGCCGCTCCTGGGCCTCCACCCTCGACCAGCGGCTTGTCCTGGATGACTCCGGGGCCCAGTTCTTCTCGGCCGACGGCATGGTGCTGGACTATCCGGTGCCACTCCCGGACCCCCGCCTCCCCGTGCTGCCTGTCGAGGGGCCTCGCTGGGAGCTCTCCTGGGACGGCCGGCCGGGAGGCGCGATGTCCGTCCGCCGACGAGACACTCACCAAAACCTCCACTTCGCCGCGGTGGACGGAGTGCCCAGCCACCACCTGCCGCTGGTGGCAATGACCGATCTCAACGGCAACCGCATCACATTCCACTACGAGTCCGGCGTTCTCACGGAGATCCGGCACTCCGGCGGCTACCGCCTCGGCGTGTCGGTCTACGACGACCGGGTGACCGCGCTGCGGCTGCTGAGCGACCCCGCGGAGCCGGTGCTCATCGCCTACGACTACGACGACGCCGGGAACCTGAGCAAGGTCTACAACTCCTCGGGTCTGCCCTCACTGCTTTTCTACGACGACCGGCACCGGATCACCGGCTGGCAGGACCGCAATGGCAACTGGTACCGCTACACCTACGATGCCGAAGGCCGCTGCGTCGCCACGGAAGGCGTCGACTCCTTCCTCTCCAGCCGCATCGAGTACGAGACGGAGCACGGCAGGACGGTCTTCACCGACTCCCTCGGCCACACCACCGTCTTCCAGTTCAACGACTGCTACCAGCTCGTCGCCGAGACCGACCCGACCGGCGCCACCACCCGCTACGAGTACGACCGCTTCGACCGCCCCCTGCGGGTGACCGACCCCCTGGGGCGGAACACCTCCTACGCCTACGACGCGGAAGGAAACCTGACGGCGGTCACCCGCCCGGACGGCACCGTGTTCGCGGCCGAATACAACGAACTGGGCCTTCCGGTCGTCATCACGGAACCGGACGGCTCCCAGTGGCACCAGACATACGATGACGCCGGCAACCAGATATCCGTCACCGACCCCGCGGGCGGGGTCACCCGTTACGCATTCGGCCCCGGCGGAGGTCTGACCCGGGCCACCAATGCGGCCGGAGAGACCACCGAGGTCCGGTGCGACAGCGCCGGGCTGCCCGTTTGGGCACGGACGGCGTCAGGCGCGGAAACCCACTACCGCCGGGATGCCATGGGCAGACCCGCCGAGATCGTCCACCCTTCCGGTGCGGTCTCCCGGATCGAGTGGAGCACCGAGGGCAAGGTCACCCGGCAGGAAGACCCCGAAGGCGGCGTGCAGCGCTGGGAGTGGGACCCGGAGGGCAACAACACCCGTCACACCGACGCGGCGGGCAATACCACCCGCTTCGAGTACGGCGCCTTCGACCTGCTCAGGCGCCGGATCGATCCGGACGGCGCCGTCTACTCCTTCGCCCACGACACCGAGCTCAACACCACCCGCATCACCAACCCGCAGGGGCTGTCCTGGGACTACCGCCGTGACCCCCTTGGCCGCCTGACCGGCGAGCGCGACTACAACGGCCGGAGCATCATCTACCGCAGAAACGCGGCAGGAGAGCTCACGGAGACGGTCAATCCGCTGGGCGAGCTGACCCGCTACCTGCGGGACAAGCTCGGCCAGGTGGTCGCCAAGGACGCCGCAGGGGTGCTGACGGAGTACCGGCGCGACCCCGCGGGACGTATCGTCCGGGCCATCGGGCCGGACGCGGAACTCGTCCTGGAGCGCGACGGACTGGGACAGATCGTGGCGGAGACCTGCAACGGCCGGGCCCTGCGCACCGCCTTCGACGCTCTGGGCCGCCCGGTGCGGCGCATCACCCCCGCCGGTATCGAAGTCCGCTGGGAGCATGACCCGTCCCGACGCCAACGGCGGCTCACCGCGGCGGGCCGCACACTGACCTTCGCGCTCGACGCCGGAGGCAGAGAGGTGTCCCGCCTGGCGGACGAGGAAGCCCTGCTCACCCAGGACTGGGACGCGGCCGGCCGGCTGACCCGGCAGACACTCCCCGTCACCGGCGTCGCAAAGACCTTCTCCTACCGTCCCGACCACGTCCTCAGCGGCGTCCACGACAGCCGCTCCGGTGACACCGCCTACACCCTGGACCCCCTCGGCCGCGTCACCCGCGTCGACGGCTCCAACTGGTCCGAGGAGTACACCTACGACCGCACCGGCAGCCAGACCGGCGCCCACTGGACCGCCGAAGGCACCGCACACACCGACTCGATCGGCGAGCGCGCACACCAGCAGGCCGCGATCGCCTCGGCCGGACGCGTCAGCTTCGACTACGACGCGGCCGGCCGCGTGATCGCCCGGCGCACCAGGACGCTCTCCGGGACGACCAGGACGGTGCGCTACGTGTGGGACGCCGACGACCAGCTCCGGGAGATCAGACTCCCCGACGGTTCGCGATGGCTCTACCGATACGACCCGCTGGGCCGCCGCATCGAGAAACAGCATCTGGCGGCCGACGGCACTCCGGGGCCACGGACTCTCTTCACCTGGGACGGCACCCGCCTGGCCGAACAGTCCACCCAGCACCCCGGCTCGCCGGACACCACGACCACGGCCTGGGAATACGACCCGGAAACCGAAAACCCTGTCGCGCAGCTGGAACACCGCGCCCGCTCCTCCGCACTCACACCCCCGCAGGGCACGGAAGACATCCGCCTCTACTCGGTCATCACCGACTTCGTGGGCACACCCACCCGGCTGGTGGACGCCTCCGGCACCATCGCCTGGGAGCTGAACACCACCGTTTGGGGCGTACCGAGGAGCGACACTCGCAAGGCCACCGCATGCCCGCTGCGTTTCCCCGGCCAGTACTACGACGACGAAAGCGGGCTGCACTACAACTATCACCGCTACTACGACCCCGACGTCGCCCGCTACCTCTCCCCCGACCCCCTTGGCCTGACGGCCGGTCCACACCACTACAACTACGTCCCGAACCCCTTCCTCTGGATCGACCCGCTCGGCCTCGCCTGCACGGTCGTACGGCACTTCACCACCAAGAGGAGCTACCAGCAGATCATGAGCGGCGGCGGCAAGGGAAAGATCCTGCTCAAGGCCAGCAAGCCGGGCAAGGGCCACCCCGAAGGGGTCTACCTGACTCCCCTCAGCCCCGCTGATATCGCCAAGAAGAAGGGCGGATTCAAATCCTACCTCGGCATCACCCGCGAGAAGTCTGAATACATGATCGAATTCAAGATGGACGGAGATCTGCTGCAGGGTATCCGCGGGGGCCGTGGGGACCACGTGGTGTACAGCCCGAAGGATCTGGAAATCCCGCACGAGAACATCTCCTACCACGGTCCCACTGCGGACTGGACAGCAAGCTGAGGAACAGGACATGGTGCCCACCGGTTTCGACACCACCTTCATCTGCGGAGCGGACTTCCCCGCACGGGTCCGTGGATTCATCCAGCTCCAGATGGAACGGTGGCCCAGATTTCTCTTCAACGAAGAGGAACTCAGCACCGCCGGACTCGCGTCCTGGACCCTCCCCGATACGCGGGGTGAGAAGTATCCCGACATCCTGACCTTCTGCAAGAACGCCGGGATGAACGACTTCTGGGAGGAGAACGGGTACGCCCTGGACGCCTCCGGAGAGGGACCCTTCGCCCTCTTCTTCCGCCTCCACAGTGACACCCTCTACGCCGAGGAACTCACCGGAGCACGCCAGACCGTACCGGCCGACGAGGACCCGTACCGCCTGGAAGGGTCGAGCCTCCTGCTCACCGAGTACTACACGGCCACCCTCGTCACTCCGGAGAACCCCCGCGAAGACCCCTTCTCCCGCAGCGTGGTGCAGGACTTCCTCAAGAGCTTCGGCAGCGACGCCTTCGGCCTCACCGCCGCACCACAGCAGTGAGAGAACGACCCCGCGCACGACATCGCCTCACCCGGCACGTGACCTGGCATCAGTGATGCCAGCCGCATCACTGATCACGAGAGCCGCCTCAGTTGGTCCGCAAGGCTGCGCCGCCCTGCCCGGACCGCTGCCTGAGGCAGGTCCGCCACGTCGAGGTTGCCCAGGCCCAGTTGATGGCTGAGTTTGGCAATGAACGACTCGACGGTGTCCCGGTCGACACTGTTCCGGGGCCCCAGCATGGAGTCGAGACGCGCGAGCAGCGCCTCCCTGCGGGCTCGCTCGTCGGAACACCACACATGGAAGAACGAAGTCTCCAGCACCACGAAAGAGCCGAGCTTGTTGAGGGGCAGCACCGCATCCTCGCCGAAGCTCTTCGCCGGAAGGGTGATCCGCCACTCCCCGTACCGTCCCCGGGTCGGCTGATGCCGGGCCAGGTTCCGGGTGCTGAGCCACCGGCCCGCCTTTTCCTCGAAGTTCTGGCGTGCCGTGTACACCTCCTCCGTGTCCAGCGCGGCCGTGACTTCAGGGGCGGCTTCGCATGCCGCACTCAGTACGTCCGCCTTCTCGTCCGCGGCCTGGCTGTAGACCAGATATTGGAGTCGTTGACCAGGTAGGTCCACCCCAGGAGCACGCAGACGGGCGGCAGCAGCAGGAGCACCGGAACCCGTTCGCCGGACGGAACCGCAACAGCGATGATCGCGGCCATGGAGGCCAAGGTCGCATAGAGCAGGTTGTCGCGGAATCCGATACGCGCGCGCTGCTCGTCCTTCACCGCCTGGTATTCGAGCATGAGCAATTGTGCGGGACTGACGCCCTCCCCCGTCGACACGTTCCCCCTCGCAGCCATGGCGTGCCACCGAAGTCCGTCCGGAAATCCCTACCCGGCGCGCATCCCCCCGACGCTGCGGTCCTGCCAACCCGACCGGGAACAGGCCGTCTTGGTTCAGAGCCGGGGTCGTATTGCGGTCGTGCGGGCGTGGATGATCCGGGAGCCCAGTTCCTCCAGCCGGGCGGCGAGTGCGGGCGGGGGCAGGGCGAGATTAAGCACGTGCTGGTGGAGGATGATCGCGCCGCTCGCGCCGCCCGACGGGATGCGCACCATGGTGGCGTCCCCCTCTCCATCCCCGTTTCGATCAACGCAGATCAGGTGTCCTTCGGAGAGGCCGAAGCGGATGCAGTACGCGAGGAGCTGGTAGAGATTGGCGGACCGGATGCCCTCCTGGTACTTCGCGTCGGCCACGATCACGGGACGCAAACCGCCGTCCGGCTCCGGCAGATGGTGCACCAGGTCCGGCAGCAGCTCGTGCTTCCGCCGGTCGTCCAGATAGTGGGTGCGGCGCGGCTGGGCCATGGCACGTCCGCCGAGCCGCCGTTCCAGCACCGCGCCCAGCGCCTTGGCGAGGAACTCCTCGTACACCTTCTCCATGTTGAGCAGCAGGCCGTCCACGCGGACCCGGCGGCCGTCGCGGTACTCGAAGGAAGAGCCGCGCACGACCAGCCGGGCGAGCTGGAGGGCCGGGCCGTAGCGGGCGTTCATCCTGGTGGGCCGGCACTCGGCCACCGGGGCACCGGGCTGCGGGGCGGTCACGCCATCGAGCCGGGCGTCGATCCGCCGGAGCCGCGCCCGTACCCGTGGTTCGAGGCCGGGCAGCCGGGCCAGCCGGCGGGCCGCCCCCAGCAGGAGCTGGTTTTCCGGGATGTCGGTGGTGTGCTCGTCGTAGGCGATCTCCAGCGGAAGCGCGACACCGGGGCGGCGACGGAGCTGGGCGGCGGCCCGCAGCCGCCCCCGGAGCATCATCGAGGTGGCCTGCCGGTCCCGGTACCCGGTCAGCGGCCCGGGGCCAAGGGCCCGCTCGGCCAGCTCGGCGAAACGCCGGGCCAGCACCGGGAACAGCTCCCGGCGTGCCGCGCCGTCCACCGGTCCGGCATCCCAGACCGCACGGCGGTCCTGCGCGTAGGAGAGGAGAAACAGCAGGCGGTCCACCGGGACCTTGGGCGCGATATGGAGCTGTACCGTCCCCTCCCCGGCCCCGAGCCGCACCGCGCCGACCGTGCGGCGCGCCCGCAGCTGCCACCGGCGGCCGTCCGCGCCCCGGCCCGCCGGGCGAATCTGCACGTACTTCTCCGCCTCGGTGCGCAGGGTGTCGACCTGGGCCGCGTTCAGTGCCCAGGTGCTCCATTCGTCGCCCTCGGCAACCGTCACGGGAGGCGGTGGACCGCTCGGCCGGCGGGGGCCGCCGGTCATGGGGTGGCTTCCCGGGCAGCCGGGAGCGGCGAGCCGTCCTCGGTGGGGACCGTGGTAGTGGAGGGGGCGGCAGTTGTGGAGGGGGTGCTGGTGGGGGCGGGGGCGCTGGATGCGGGGGACGTCAGGCCGGCCTCCTCACGGAGCGCGGCCAGGCCGTATTCCGCCTCAATATCGACCTCCTCGCCCCAGTGCAGTTCCGTCAGCAGGGGAAGGATCTGGTGGCGCCACACCCGTTCCAGGCCCTTGGGGTCCCGGTGCAGGCCGGGCCGCAGCAGGTAGGAGGGGCCGATCCGGAAGTCGGCGTCCTCCAGCCGGGCCTGTTCGATTCGCCGGTTCAGCGCGTCCAGCAGCTTCGCGGCGTCCTGCGGCAGTTCCCGCTGCTCCAGCCATGTGGTGAGCACCTTGTTCACTGGTGGCTTGGTGGGGTGCAGCTCCATGAAGGAGAAGCGGCGGCGCATGGCCGCGTCCATGAGAGCGATGGAACGGTCCGTGCTGTTCATGGTGCCGAGAATGACCAGATTGCGGGGAAGCCAGAAGCGTCGTCCCTCGTCGGAGCCGTAGAGCAGATGGACGAACTCGTTCCGGTACTCCAGCAGGAAGTACAGCTCGCCGAACACCTTGGCCAGATTCCCCCGGTTGATCTCGTCGATGACCAGAACGAAGATCTCGCCCGGGCTGCGCTGCGCCCGCTCGGCCATGGTTTTCAGCGGGCCTGGAACGAGATCGAAGACGATCCCCGATCCGGCGTCGGACAGACTCCCCTGCTGCGGCCTGCCGCCGGTGCGGTCCCTTCCGCCGCTGCCGGAAGCCGGTCCGGAGCCGAGGGGCACGGCGCGCGGCCGGAAGCCCTCGAAGAAGTCCTCGTAGGAGTAGGCCGGGTGGAACTGCACCAGCTTGACGTTGGCCTCCCGGTCGCCGGTGAGGTGGCGGGCAAGGGCGAGAGCGGTGTACGTCTTCCCGGTGCCGGGCGGCCCGTACAGGATGAGCTGGGGCCGGTCACGCAGAAGGGCCACGCAATCGTCCAGCCAATCCATGGACGACTCCATGGTCAGCTTCTCGGCCAGCTCCTCGGTGGCATCGGGCAGTTCGGCCGCGTCCCCGGCGTCCGTGGGAGCCTGCTCCGGGTCCTCGTCCAGCAGCACCTCCAGGTCGCCGGTGAACTCGGACAGATCGACCAGTCCCGTGTTCGGATTGCCCAGCGGTCCGGCCAGGGCACGCGGCAGGTCCACCAGCCCCAGCGGGCTGTCCAGGTTGCGCCACTCCACGGGCCGCTGGAGCACGGTGCCGCTCCCGGTGGCGGTCTGCACCGCCGGACCGGCCACCGTGCCGAGATAGACCCGGTCGCCGTCGGTGGTGGCGACGATGTCGCCTTCCCGCATCCGGGACAGGAAGGTGTGGAGGGTGGTGACCGTCTCGGCGCGCCGGGCCTGGTTCAGGTCCGAGTAGTGAGTCTCGACCACCTCCCGGACCTCCGCAGGACCGGCCCCCTCGGCCAGAGTGGGGAGACGATCGGCGGGCACGGTGCAGACACCCTTGTCCCGCCACAGGCCGCTGATCAGCGCCATGCCCCGGGGGTCACTGCCACGGATCAGCCAGGCCCGGCGGGGTGGCCGCTCGGCGGCCGACGCGGCCGGGGCGAGCGCCGAGTCCAGTTCCCGGAGGACAGCCACAGTGGCCTGCCGGTCCAGCACCGCCCGCACCGCGTACGCGCCCGACGCGGCGGAGTCGTAGAGACCGTCCCGCTCCAGGAGGGAACGCCACTCGTCGTACTCGCCCGGCTCCAGGCCGAGTTCGGAGGAGACCTCACCATCGTTGTCCAGCGCCAGATACCAGCCGGTGGGACGCGCGCTCTGCAGCCAGTCGCGCAACGGCTCCGGTTCCAGCCCGACCGCCGCCGCCAGGTCCTTGATTGCGACCCAGCGACGGTCGTCGGTCAGCGCCTCCAGCAGTTCCCCGGCGCGGTCGAAGGACGCACGTTCCTGGTCCCAGTAGGAGAAGCGCTCATGTGCCAAAGTCAGGAAGCCCACCGGATCGTCGTTGAGGGCGGCGACCTGCCGACGCCCCGGCGCGGTGAGCCGCCAGACCCGGCCGTCCTTGCGCAGCCAGCCGGCCTTGCCGACGTCGATGCTTCCGAACCTCATCCTGGACCGAAGCACGGTCACCGGCTCTCCGGTCGCGGCCACCCACTCGTCGGCAAGAGCCGGATCTTCCCGAAGAAGCTGGTCCCACACATCCGCCAGGGCGAGCCCGTGCCCTGTGGGCTGCTGGATCAGTACCTTCATGGCGCCCATCACGGCCCGCGCCTTGAGCTCGACGGCTGCTGTCATGACGCGCCCCCTCGGCTGTTCGTCCGTCTTCCGGCTCCTGGGTCCCCAACATAACGGCCACCACCGACAATCGGCGCGCGGCTGCCGAGACAGGAGAGCTTCTCCGAACTCAATCTCAGGGAGATGTTCACCCGTTCGGGGAAAGCGGTGGCAGGTACGCGTTGGCCATCGGTAGAACGGCCAAGGGTGAGCGCCCAAAAGCCGGGAATGGCACCGGCGGACAGGACCGGCGATCGCCTGTGCGAACGGGAGAGGGGCACGGCATGGCGGACGCACAGCATGTGGACGAGTCGGCACTGGGTCCGGACGCGATGATCGCGAGACGTCTGAAGTTCCACCGCGCGAGGCTCGGTCTCAGCCAGCGCGAGGTGGCCGAGATGATCGGCTACCCCCAGTCCTACATCGCTCGCATCGAGACCATGAAACAGCGCCCGTCCGACGCGGTGGCCGCAGCGCTGGACGAGAAACTCGGAACCCACCGCGAGTTCACCGATCTGCTGGAGATGGCCCGGTCCATGCTCATCCTGCCCGGATCACGGGAAACCGTTGCCAAGGAGACCGAGGCGGAACGCATCCGTGTATTCAACAGCAGCGGAATTCCCGGACTTCTGCAGACGGACGAGTACGCCCGCGCACTCATTCGCAAAGGTTTGCCCCGCGAGAGCAACGAAGAAATCGCGGAGAAGGCCGCAGAACGACTCCGGCGACAGGCCAGGGTCTTCGGCAAGGAAGACCCGCCGTTCTATCGGGCGGTGATCGACGAGGCCGCGCTTGCTCGGCCGGTCGGCTCCAAGAAGATCATGACAGAACAACTGCGAAGGTTGCTCACATATCGGGAGAATCCACTCATTCGGATTCAAGTGCTGCCATTCAACAGCTTCGAACATGGGATGCAGGGAGGTAGCCTGTTCTTGCTGGACCTCACAGAAGGGGGCACAATCGCCCTGGTCGAGAGCTTCCGGACAGGCCACGGGATCGAGTCTCCCCGAGAGGTGGCAGAGTATGAGGAGCTGTTCGAGGCCACACAAATGGCCGCCCTCTCCGAGAAGGCGTCCAGCGACGTAGTCCTCCGATATCTCAAGGAATACGAGCATGAATCCGACGACTGAAATCCAGTGGCGCAAGTCCAGCTACAGTGGGGAATCGAATGGCGCCTGCCTTGAAGTTCAGGACGGCCACCCCGGAGTCGTTCCGGTTCGGGACAGCAAGGCGCCGCACATGGGACACCTAATCTTCTCCGGCGACTCGTGGCAGCCGTTCGTGACCAGCCTCAAGAGCTGAAGCAATCCCAGAGGGCCCCCGTAGAGCACCACCGGGGGCGCTCTGTGCTCACTTCCAGAAGCCGAGCTGTTCGTCCGCCCCTACCTCGGTAACGCTGAAAAGGGCCTCATCGTCGGCGTCTGCCTCAAATTTGGCACTGCCACGGCCCCCGGACGTGTCCGGTTCAAGGGTTGGCCGAGCGAGTGGGCTGGCACCCGGCGGATGGCGGCGGCCACGCCCAGGGGCAGGATCAAGATCAGGGTGTACATACCGCGTACCGTGCTGTGCCGCCTTCTCCATCGCACGATAGATATTGAGAATCTCTTCCTTTAGCTGCTCAAATGCCCACGGATTCTTGTTGCGGAAAGCTCGAAAACTATCCAAGACCACCGCAATTTCCTGCTCCGACAACCCATAGAGGACGAAGTAGGCAGCGTCCAACTCAGCACGAATCAAGAAGCGCCGATTATCGTCCCAGCAGAATGGCGGCCCTTCATCACCCAGGAAGCGCGCAAAGGAAGAAATTTCATGAGAGGTATAACTGAGTTCGAGTACGCGCGCAGTGATCCAGTCACGAGGAGCCTCCCCCGCAAGCCAGGCAGCCGGGCGGGCGTAGATATCCGGCGCCAAGACCGGCAGTTGCTCCAGATACGCGTAAGTCAAATGAGCGCCCGAAATCTTCTGCCTCAGTGAGAAGTCGAGCGCAATAGATGAGAGATTAGCCAACAGAAGCCCGGGGAAAGACTCATTGACCGCAGGGAAAAGAATAGGGACTGTGTGCCCGACAGCAGTGCGGGGAAGCACTGAAGGAATCGCGGTTCGCTCGTCCGAGGCCCGACAGACATCACGCCAGCCCACAAGCCAGCCGTATGGCCAATCCGTCTGCGGTTTCGACGGCTCGGCAGCGAGCCGGGCATCGACTTCGTCCTCCAGCACCCAGTAGCGCGGCTTCGGCAGCGCATGGGGGTCCTGATGTGCCTCTGTGTCCAGCCGGGGCAGGGTGCCCTTGTTGATCTGTGCCTGCGTGGCATTCTCGTAGGTGGAGAATCGTGGGTCGTAGTGATGGATGAACTTGCCCTCGTAGAGCGGAAGGGCGCGAGCGTCGCCCTTGGAAAAGGTCGTTCCCGCTCGGGACCAGCCATCGGCAAGTAGACGGTCTTCCGGAAGGAACCGTTTGGAGTCAGTGGCCATGTCGAACATCCGCATAAAACGCACACCCCATGGGTTGCGCTCATCAGCTGTCCCCTTGCCCGACCACAGGACCGGCACTCGTTCGTGAATCTTCCGGAGGATGGCGAAATGTTCCGGGCTGTCGCACACCGGCGACGTACGCGAGTTGGGGTTGATGGTCTGGAAGCCTGCCGCATCCAGTTCGAAGGTGCGCATGTCGAGTTGGTCGGGGCGGCGGGCGCGGAAGGCGAGGCGGGCGTGCTCGTGGCGCCGGGCCGGGCCGGAGACCGTGAACAGGCAGAAGCGGTACTGGTTGTGGACGTCGGGGAAGAGCTTCTCCTCGTTCTCCATGTCCAGCACGGTCACCAACTGCTGCCGCTCCACCAGGTCGCCGAAGAAGCGGGAGGTGGTCAGGTCGGTGGCGATGCCGGTGGGGAGGACGAGGCCGGACATGCCCTCGGGTGACAGCAGCATACGGGCGCGCTCGGCGAACACCGCGTACAGATTCACGTCGCCGTGACCGGTGAGCGGGAAGATGCCGGAGCTGCGCAGCATCAGCGTGGTGCCCGCCGCTTCCCGCAGGGCGGTCTGGAACAGCTCGTAGTGTTCCCGGTCCACGGGGTCGTCGCTGGTCTGAAGCCTGGCGATCATCTTCTTGCGTTCGTGAGCGTTGAGGGCGTCGGCGATCGTCTCGTCCCGGGTGGCCCACCACTCCTTCTCCTGGATCTTGACCCGCTCCCAGGGCGGGTTGCCCAGCACGCAGTCGAAGCCGCCCTGCCAGCCGGTGTCGGGGTTGTGGTCGGGGGCCTCGTCGTCCTCGACGCGGAAGACGCGGGGAAATTCCAGGTGCCAGTGGAAGAACTGGTTCCGGGAGGCGATGTTTTCCAGGGTCTGCTCGCCCAGCGCTTCGCGCTCCGCACGCTGCTCGGCAGTCTCCTGCTTCGCCGCCTCGGCGTCGGCCGGCGGTGGCGGGCCGGGGAGCCGTCCGCCCTCGGCGAGTTCCAGCAGCACGGTGCTGGTGATGGCGGGCGGCGCGCCCTTGCTCTTGGGCCACAGAAAGGCCGCGCACCAGGCGTCGGCGACTCGCTTGAGCTTCCGGCGCTCATCCGACTCGTTGACGAACTGCTCGTAGCGGCGGGCCTGTTCGCGGATATCCGCCAGGCTGTTGCCCGGCAGAGCGGCGAGCCGCTCCGCCTCCACCCGGAGCTTGCTGGTGCTGGTGCGGTGGAACACGCCGCCGAAGGCCCGCTGGGTGCCGGTGCCGTTGGCCCTCTCCCGCTTGTTCGCCGCCTTGAGCCCTTTGAGGATCTCGCCGTCGTCCCCGCTGAGCTTCTTGAACGCGCCGTCCGGCAGGCCGCCCGCGATCAGCTTGGGCGTGGTGCCCAGCAGGGCGTTGCCCACCTTGATGCGGTCGTCGAGGTAGGCGAGCGGACGGCCGGGTTCCAGGGACTCCAGCCACAGGGAGACCTTGGCGATCTCCACCGCCAGGGGGTTGATGTCCACTCCGTGCACGCAGTGCCGGACAACCTCCGCGAGTGCCGCACGCACCTTCTCGGGTGCGGGTTCGGGGTCTCCGGTGTCCAGCACCGCGTAGCGGTGGGCGATGCGGCGGGCAGCGGCGACCAGCACATGGCCCGAGCCGCAGGCCGGGTCCACGAAGCGGATCTTCAGCAGGTCACGCGGGTTGCCGGAGGCGGCGTAGCGGTCGAGGACCGGGTCCAGCGCCTCGTCCAGCAGCTTCTCGATCACCGACACGGGCGTGTAGTAGGCGCCGGTGGTCTTGCGCTTGTTGCCGGCCAGGGTCTGAAGCTCGAACTCGCCGTGTGCCGTGCGCCGGGGCCGCAGTTCCAGCAGCGACTCGTAGACGCTGCCCAGTTCTTCCGAGCCCAGGTGGCGGTAGTCGACGCGCTGCCACCGGCCGCCCTTGTCCCGGACCCGGCAGAGCAGCCGGACGGCCTCCAGCAGCCGGTTGTTGACCAGGGTGGCGCCACGCAGCGGTTCGGCCGAGCCGAGCCGGGTCGCGGCGGTGTCGGCACCGGCACCGGTGTTCCGGTCGTCGCCCAGGAAGTACAGGCCGCCCAGCTCCGGGAGGGCGAGGGCGGGCAGGCCGCCGTCGGTGCCCAGGGCGTCCAGCACCCGGCGCAGGGCGGGCCACAGGTCGGTGTTGCGGTCGCCGGGTCGGCGCAGGGCGATGCGGCGCAACCGGCGGGTGGAGAAGAAGTCGGTGTAGCGCTCGCGCGCGGCTTCCGTCGTGGGCGAGTCATCGGGGTCGAGGAGGACGCCCCGGTCCTCGGCGACGAAGAGGAAGATGAGCTGATAGGCCAGGCGCAGCAGCTCGTGGTGGAACTCCTCCAGCGCCTCCTGGCCCCCCCGGGCCACCGCCGCCCGCAGCGGCTCGTTGGCTTCGAGGAAGCCGGTGCCGAGCACGCCGAGGGCTTCGGCGACCTGGTCGCGGAGGCGGTCCCGGGCGCGCAGCCCGGTTTCCAGGGAGTGGGTGCGCAGCCACTCGATGCGGCAGTCGGCGGGGGTGAGTGGCGGAGCGTCGGGGTCGTCGTCGAGCGTGGGCCGGTCGGAGCCGGGGGCAGAGTCCGGGGCCGGGAGGTCCTCCGCCTCTTCCCGGTCGTCGTCCTCGCCGGTGCCCTCGACGTCCGGTGCTTCGTCTTCTCCGGCGTCTCCGGTCTGTCCGGCGCGCTCCTCCTCCGGTGCGGTGTCCGTCGCGGCGCGGCGGCGTCCCTTACGGGGTTTGGCGACGAGTTCGAAGCGGGAGGCGTGCAGCAGGGAGTACAGCAGCACGAAGTCGGCGTACTGCTCGTTGTCGAAGATCGCTTCGAGGTCGAACTCCAGGTAGGCGGAGCCGACCAGGGCGGTGGAGTCGCGCAGGATGCGCAGCACCTGCCCGTTGGAGAGCACGCCCCAGACGTGGCCGGGCGAGATGTTGAGGAGTTCCTGGAGCACCGACTGCGGGGCGCGGCGGGTGCCGACCCTGCGGTCAAGCGGGGTGCCCCAGGCGAGCAGGTGGACCGGGAGGTGCTGCTGCCAGCGGTGGCTGGCGCGCAGCCGTTCGTCGCGGCCGGGGGCGGTGACGGTGACGCCTTCGGCGCTGAGCGGCCCGTAGCCCAGCTCGGAGAAGAGCCGCAGCAGCCAGGCCCGGCGGGTCAGCGTGGTGGCGGCCTTGTCGCCGGGCAGGGCGTCGAGGTCGGCGCGGAAGGCACGGTAGGCGCCGGTGAGGGCGGCCCAGGCGCGGCCGGCCGCGTCACCGACGCGTTCGCCCCGGTAGAGGCCGTAGTCGGCGGGGGCGCAGCCGGGCAGCTCAGGGTCGCCGGCCGCCAGGCGGGCCAGCAGGTCGGGGGTGAACAGGCGGCCCTCGATCCGCACCGAGGAGGCGGTGAGGGGGCGGAATTCCGCGATGGGGGCGGTCATGGCGGTCAGGGGAGTCACAGGGGTCACCGGTCACCTCCGGCGGGGACGAAGGCGTAGACGCCGAGTTCGTCGGGCGGCCCGGCGGGGATCACGTCGATGCGGCGGGCGGCGGCGGCGCCCCGGGCCCGGCCGCGTTCGCCGGCGGCCTCGCGCACCCGCAGATGGGCTTCGGCGAGCTGCGCGGCGAGGCGGTCGCCGTACGCTGCCAGGTGGTCGCGCACCTCCTCGGAGGCCAGCTCGCGCAGAGCGCGGCGGGTGGTGCGGTGGCGCAGTTCGGCCATGACGTTGCCGTCGGGGCGGGCGGCGAGCAGCGCGGCGGTCTCCTCCTCGCCCAGCCAGTGCAGCGCGCCGTCGTCGTCGGGGCGCCAGGCCAGTACGCGGGCGTCCTCGGCGACCAGTTCCTTGGGCCTGAGGTGGCGCGCGCGCGGTGGCAGGGTGAGCTTGAGGCGGTAGCGGGCCAGCAGCAGCACGGTGTAGGTGCCGACGGCCCTGGTGCGGATCACGCCGAGCCGCCGGGCGGGCCGCTCGTGGTCAGGGACGGCCGGGTCGAGGGCGGAGTCCAGGACGTAGCGGGCGACGGCGCGGACGGCGGGGTCGGTGCGGACCAGGGCGTGTTCATCGGGCGGCACGGGCAGATCCCGGTGGAACACCAGCTCGCGGGGGCCGGTGGCGGCGGTGGTCCGCTTTCTGGTCCTGGTGGCGGGCTTGGCGGTGGTGCGGCGGGCGGTGCGGCCGGTGCCGGCCGCGGCGGCGGCCTGGTCCTCGGTCTCGTAGACGCCGAGGGCGTGCCGGAGTCCGGCGGGGAGGGGGGAGGGCTGGCAGGTGAAACCGGCCGCGCCCGGCAGGTCCCGGACGGGGGCGCCCAGGGCGGCGAGGGATTCGCGGGTGAACTCGGCGATGTCGCCGGGCTCGCCGAGGACTTGCCGCAGCGCGGTGAGTTCGTCCTCCACCTCCTGGGGGCGCATGCCGGAGTGGGCGAATTTGGTGGGGACCTTGGATTCGCGTTCGGCGGCGCTCTCCCATTCCCGGTGCAGCGCATCGCGGGCGGCGCCGATCTGTTCGTCGGCACCGAAGTCCAGGGTGAGCTGGCCGGGGCCGGGGCCGCCGGGACGGCCGCGCAGCAGCAGGCTGTTGGTGAGCGCCTGAAGGACACCCTCCCCGCTCTGCGGCACGGGAAGGGCGACTCCGGTCTGCTGGGCGATGTCGCGGTGCTTGCGGATGAGGACGTCCAGCACGACCCCGTCGATACCGGTGTCGGTCTCGTAGAGGGTGACGGCGCGGACGCGTTCGCTGCGCTGGCCGAAGCGGTCCACGCGGCCTTCCCGCTGTTCGTGGCGGGTGGGGTTCCAGGACAGGTCGTAGTGGAGCACGGCGCTGAAGCGTTCCTGGAGGTTGACGCCCTCGGACAGGCAGTCGGTGGCGACCAGGACCTGGCGGCCGGGGCGGACGGTGAGCTGGGCGACGCGCGCCTCGCGGGCCTCGGGGGGCAGGTCGCCGGTGACGGCTTCGACGTGGGCCCGGCCGCCGAGGGCGGCGTCCAGGTGGGTGCGGACGTAGTGGGCGGTGGGGATGTAGCGGCAGAACACGATGGGGTCGTAGCCGTCGGCGAGCAGCGCCTTGACCTCGTTGATCAGCAGCCGGAGCTTGGCGTCGTGGTCGGGGCCGGACAGCTGCTCGGCACGCCGGGCGAACTCCTTCAGGCGGCGGTCCATGCGGCGGGGAGCGGCGGCTGCATCCGGTCCGCCCGTGCCGGTGGCGCTGCCGGGCGCGCCGGCAGCGTCGGCGGCGTCGCCGGTCCCGGCAGGGTCGAGCAGGGCGCCGGGGACGGCGTCCAGCCCTTCGGCGGCCTCCGCGTCCGTGGACTCCAGCACCGCGTCGCGGCCGATCCGGTCGGCCTCCTCCGGGGTGCGGGCGGCGCCGACGGCGGCCCGGGTGGTGAGGGTGGCTCGGCCGGCGGCCGGGGAGGACAGAACGCAGCGCAGCAGGGCCAGCACCGACCACCAGCTCATCCGGCGGCGCAGCTCACCGTCGGGCTGACGGACCTGACCGCGGGCGTAGGCGAGCACGTCGGCGACGAAGCCGGCGTACGCGGGGTCGAGGTGGTAGGGGACCTCGCGGACCATGCGGTCGGCGGGGAAGGGGGTCCGCTCGTCGAGGAACTGGCGGATGTCGCGGCGACGGCGCTGGACGAAGTGCCGGGCGAGCTGGTCCCGGTGGCCCGGGATGGCCGGGTCGAGCGCGGCCAGTTCCGGGTCGAGCAGCCCGATGAGCTTGGCGAAGGCGTCCCGGTCGCCGCTGTGCGGGGTGGCGGTGACCAGGATCAGGTGCCGGTCGGGGGCCACAGCCAGGCTCTTGAGCAGCTGGTGTCGCTGCTGGTGACCCTGCCCGGCACCGATACAGGTGTGGGCCTCGTCGACGATGAGCAGGTCGGGGCAGGTGCGCAGAAAGGCGTCCCGGCGTTCGCGCTGCTTGATGAAGTCGGTGGAGACCACGGTGTACGGGTAGCGGTCGAAGATCGTCTGGTCGGCCTCGACGATCGACCGCTCCAGCTTGCCCGCCGTGGAGGGCAGCACCAGCTCGGCGTCCAGGCTGAACTTGTCGTGCAGTTCCCGCTGCCACTGCTCGGCCAGGGCGGGTGAGCAGAGCACGGCCATCGAGCGGGCGGAGCCCTGTTCCAGCAGCTCCTTGGCGATCAGGGACGCCTCAATCGTCTTGCCGATGCCGACGTCGTCCCCGATCAGCAGCCGCACGGTGTCCATGCGCAGCGCGGCCATCAGCGGTACGAGCTGGTACTGGCGGGGCTGGACGGCGATGCCGGACAGGCAGCGGAACGGGCCGGCGCCGTTGGCGGCCGAGATCCGCAGGGCGGTGCGCAGCAGGGAGGCCGAGGCGAAGTCGCCGATCAGCTCGCTGCCGGGGGCGGGGCGGCCGTCTGTCCGGGCCGTGGCGGACGGGGCGGGGGGCAGTTCGGGGGCGGCGAAGCGGGAGTCCCGGGTCTCCTCGGCGAACAGCAGCGCGTCGTACTCGCTGTCCCCGTCCAGGGGGCGCACCCGCACGAATTCCGTGGTGGTGCCGGGCAGCACCACCCAGTCCCGGCCACGGGCGTGCACGACCGCGCCGGGGGCGTAGGTGTGGGTCATCGCGGTGCCCTTCCGGGGCCGAAGACGTTCGGGTGGTCCCGCACGACGTTATGCCACTCGTGCTCGCCGCCCGCACCGACCTCGATGACCAGCCAGCTCCGGTTCTCCAGGCGGATGCGGGCCCGGGGGCCGCGCAGCTCCTCGGGGACCTGGTGGCCGGGCAGGTCCAGGAAGACCGCGACCTCGGCGTCGGGCAGCCGGTAGACGAAGTCGGGCACGGCGCGGGCGGCGGGGATCTCCTCGCCGGTGGCGTCGGGGAGCCGGTAGCCGTGGGTGCGCAGCCAGCCGAGGAAGTCGTCGGCCCGGCCGTGGGGGGAGCGGGAGGCCAGCGCGGCGGCGTGCTCGTCGGGGCTGGTGGCGCGGGGGCGGTCCGGGATCGCCTCGCAGGCCGCCAGCTCGCTGAGCACGGGGACCGCCGTGCGGCGCCGGATATCCGGGTGGAAGAGCTGGTTGTGGTAGGTGAGCAGGCAGTCGTAGCAGCCGTACTCGCAGGGCTCGCTGGCGCCGTCGGCACGGCCCAGGTCGTGCCACCGGCCGTCGCGCTCCTGGTGGTGGATGATGTCCAGGGCCTGGCGGGCGACGGCGGCGATGGTGCCCGGTTCGTCGTGCAGCAGCCGCAGCACACCGGCACCGCCCTCGGCGCCCTCGACGAACAGCATGCGGGCCCGGTCCTCGGGGTCGGGCAGGTCCTCGCTGTACAGCTCGGCGTCCTCCAGTTGGAAGTACGCCTCGATCCCCCGCTCCAGCGCATAGCGCAGGGTGACTTGGGCGTATTTGTCCACCGGGTACGCCAGCCGCAGGACGGCGATGTTCTTGCTGTCCTGGACATAGGGCACGACCTTCTCGGTGCGGGCGATGCCGGCGAAGGAGCCCATGGCCTCCGCTTCCGCCGAGGTCTCGGCGCGCTCCGCCGCCTTGGTGTCGCTGAGCCACTGACCGGAGACCGGGTCGAGCCAGAAGCCGTCGTCCCCCGGGGCTCCCCGGGTCCGGCTGCGGCGCCGGCCGAGGTTGATCACCTGGACCGCGGCGTCGCCGTAGGTGATCTCGGCAATCGTGCGGCCGGTGCCGCCGCCGGTGCCGCGGGAGGCGCCGGGGGTGCGGAAGCGGGCGGTGAGGTGGCCGTGGTGGAAGCGGTAGGCGGTGCGCAGGGCGAAGGGCTCGCGCAGCCGCTCCTCCTCGTCCGAGGAGATCCGGCGGCGCGGCTCGGCGTGCACGGTGGTCAGCGGCATCAGCCGGCGCAGCACGCGGACCAGCCGAGCCTCGCAGTGCGCGCACCGGTCCTCCCCGTCCTGGCGTTCGTGCCAGTAGCCGCACTCGTCGCACACCTTGGCGTCCAGGGTGGCGATCCGGCCCGGAGACTCGCCGATCGGGATCTGCGCCCGGGAGACGGTGTAGCGGCGGCCCTCGTGGTAGATCAGCGCGCCGGGGCCGAACTCGCCGATGGCGATGAAGCGGGGGCGCTGGATGTAGGCGCCCTTGCGCTGCCCGTACTTGCCCTCCCCCGCCTCACCGGGGACAAAGGCGGCGAGTGGCAGCCGGGGGAAGGAATAGCCCGGCAGAAACCCTTCGGAGGCGAAGTAGCGGTAGGTGTAGAAGTCCGACCGGCTGTCGTCATCGGTGGAGTCGTTGCGCAGCAGGTCCAGCTGGCGCTCGGCCTGGATGCGGCGGGCCCGTGCCTGGCGGCGCTCGCGCGCGGTGACGGATGAGTCGTTGGCCAGGCGGTCCTGCTCCTCCCGCTCGTTCAGGGCGCTCCGGTAGAGGCGGCGCCAGCGGTCGCAGGCCCCGTCGAAGGTACGCGGCGCGTCCCGCACCTGGTCCGCGATCCAGCCGTCGTACCACCAGGCGGTGCGGTCCAGGTCCGCCGCCAGCGGGGCGAGGATGCGGGTGCAGCGCTCCACGGCGGCACGGCGGTGGACATCGCTCTCCATCGTGGTGCGCAGCTCGGGCAGCAGCGGCAGCGGGGCCTCACCGTCCGGGGTGCGGGCCGTCACGTCCAGGATTTCCGACATGCGGGAATGCAGCGCGGCACCCGTTTCGGCCAGCCAGACCGCGTGCACGTGGGAGCGGAGCAGGTCCTCGTTGGTGAGGTCGATGCGTGGCGGGGCCACACTGCCGGACACCATCAGGCTGGGCCGCCGGAAGTAGTACTGGTCATGGGCGCTGCCGGTGGAGCAGTAGGTGGTCACCAGGGCCGGCTGGCCGGAGCGGCCGGCCCGTCCGGAGCGCTGCGCGTAGTTGGCCGGGGTCGGCGGCACATTACGCATCGTGACGGCGTTCAGCTCGGCGATGTCGACGCCCAGCTCCATGGTGGGCGAGCAGAACAGCAGGGGCAGCTCCCCCGTCCGGAAGCCTTTCTCCCGCTTGACCCGCACCGGGGCGTCGACCTGGGCGGTGTGTTCCCTGGCCTCCAGTCCGGCGAGCTGGTCGGCGGTCTCCCGGTACAGGTCGCGGAAGAACGGGTTGACCCGGCCGCCGGCCGCGTCCGGGTCGAAGGTCTTGCGCACCGGGTCCGGCTCGGCGGCGTCGCCCTCCCCGCGTTGCCAGATGAGCGCGGAGACCTTGAGCTGGTGGCCGAGGGCGCCGTCCGGTCGTTCCTCGGCCACCCGCAGCAGGCCGGCCTCGCACAGCACGCGCAGCAAGTCCCGGATGATCTGTTCGGCATCCGCCTCGGTGAGCCGCTTGCCGGGCAGAAACTCGCCGGGCCTGCGCAGGTAGCGGCCGAAGCCGCCGCGTACGCCGAAGTGCACGGTGTCCGTTGCCTGGGCCCGCTGGGGGCGCGGCCCGGCGAACGCGATCCGGGCGGGAACACGGGGGTCGGTGTCCGGCACGGCCCACAGCCCGATCAGCCGCTCCCGGCTCCTGGCCACCAGCCGCTCGTGGCCTTCCTTGGTCAGCAGCTCCTCATGGACGGCCAGGCCCCGGCGCAGCTCATCGAGAAGTGTCCGGGCGATCTTCTCGCGGTGCGCAGGGTCGTCGCCCTCCAGGGCCGGGTGGGTGGTGCGCCACAGGTCGGCGTCGGCGGCGATCTCGGGCAGGGAGAGGTAGTCGAAGCGCAGCAGGCCGGTCTGGGACAGGTTCGGCATGGTGAGACGCCAGCCGCGCTCCAGGTCGGCGTAGAGGCGGTAGGCCAGGGCGAGCCGGAGAGCCTCCTGGGTTTCCTCCCACGGGCCGTACTTGGCCTCCGGGTTCTGGGCGTACGCCTCCCGGGGCAGGTCCAGCGCCTCGGCGACGGCCTGCGGCAGGGTGTCGTGGCGCAGGCCCTCCGGGTGGGCCTTGTGCAGCGCCCGGTAGAGCGCGCCCCGGATCTGGACCACCTGGACGAAGTCGTTGAAGTGGCCGGCCTGGAGGCTGGCGTCCTGCCGGTTGTCCACGAAGGTCAGCAGCTTGCGGGCGCGCTTGTTCAGCTCGGGCTGGGCCCGCAGGGAGCGGACGACGCTGGCGCTGACCAGAGAGACGGCGGAGCTGCGGCCCTCGGCGGCGAAGGTGGCGAGTTTGGCGAAGTCCCGGATGCGGGGCTGCTCGTATCCGACGCGGCAGCGCGGGCAGAAGCGGAAGGGGCCTTCGATCCACCAGGCGCGCATTCCCTTGCCCGGTTCGGTGTGCTTGCCGTCGGGGCCGACCCACACCTCCCGCGGGAGGTCGCCGGCGCGGGCCTGGACCACGGCGCGCCGCCCCTGGTCGTCCGTCTCCACCCAGCTTTCGGGGAGGCGGTCCAGGATCTCCGCCCGGTCGGCGGGCCAGGGCCGCTCGACGTCCACGTACAGGTATCCGTCGCCCGCGTCGGCGGGCGCCTCGGGGTCCTTGCGGGCGAAGTAGCGCTCATGCTCCCGGTCGAAGGTGACCGCGAGGAAGTCGTGGCCGCACTCGCGGCAGAAGTGCAGCGGCACCAGCGGCCGGTCCTCGTTTCCGGGCACCCGGAGCTGGTACTGGCTGGTCAGATGCCGGGGAGCGTCCGGGGCCTCAAGGCTGGCGTAGACGGTGTCGCCCTTGGAGAGGAACTGGTGCAGGCGGAACGCGAACAGGGGACGCTTCTTCTCGTCCTTGGCGCGGGCGCCCGCCAGCAGCATGGCCCTGATGGCCTGCTCGCAGTCGGCCTCCGGGACGGTACCGCCGCATGCGTCGCGCAGTTGCGCCGTGGCCTGCCGGATGGTGACCGGCGTGCGGCGGCGCAGCCGGCCGGTGCCCTCCTCCAGCTCCAGCCCGAAGGTGTCCTCGATCCACACGGCGAGCGGGTCGCTGCCGAGCTCCCGATAGGACGCCGGCAGGGCGTCCGGGCCAAGGGCGGCGCGGCGCACGGCGTCGGCCAGCGCCGCCCGCTGCTGCTCGGCATCGCCCGGCCTGCCGGATGGGGTCGTGGCCCGGTGCAGGGTCTCCCCGATCACGTGCTCCGGCCGCACCGTGGTACCGAAAAGGCGGGTGGCGACGGCGGCAACGGTCTCCTGCGTCTCGGCGAACGTCCGCGCCCTGGCCATGGTGGCCGAGGTCCCGATGCACTGGAGCCCGGGGGCCTCACAGGCGTCGCGCAGCCGGCGCACCAGCAGGGCCACGTCCGCTCCCTGCCGGCCGCGGTAGGTGTGCAGTTCGTCCAGCACGAGGAAGCGCAGGCCCTTGGCCGCGGTGATCAGCTCCTGGCGCTCCTCGGGGCGGGTGAGCAGGTACTCCAGCATCATGTAGTTGGTGAGCAGGATGTCGGGTTTGCGGCGCAGGACCGACTCCTTGTCCCTGCGGTTCTCCTGCCCGGTGTAGCGGTCGAAGGTGACCTTCCTGCTCTCCTCCGGTACCCCCTGCACCAGGTACCGCTCGAGCTCATGCATCTGGCTGTTGGCCAGCGCGTTCATCGGGTAAACGATGATCGCGGAGATGCCGTCCGGGTTGGGGTTCTTGAGAACCGCGTCAACGATCGGGATCACATAGGAAAGGCTCTTCCCCGATCCCGTGCCGGTGGTCAGCACGTAGGAACACCGCGCGGCGGCCAGCCGGATCGCTTCGCGCTGATGGTGGTGAAGCGTCAGCGTGGCCCCCACACTCTTTCCGTCCCGGCCCTTGTCCCTGAAGTACTCCATGCACCGGTGGTCCAGCCTCCCCTCGACAGACTCATCATCTGCGAGCTGGGCCACGGTCCCGCCCTCCCGGAACCTGGGATTGAGGGAGATCCACGGATCGGGCCATCGGGTCTTGCGCCGGCTCTCCTCGTCCAGATGGCGCCGGATATCCGGATCGCGGACCCACACCAGGGAACGGGTGAACTCCTCGTAGTCCTCGATGAGCTGCTGATGCGCCCTGAAGACATCCATGGTGCCGACGGCCTCCCTCGCCCGACTGACGGCGCCGTACCCGGCGCTCCCCCTGCCTCGGCACCGGGCCGGACGGGCAAGTCCGCACATTCCGGTGGAGACAACCCATCACCCTACTGGCCAGGAGTACCGTGCCGGCCCGCGAGTACCGGTTGTGATCGGATCGCGACAGCCGACCTCGCGGCCGCTCGGTACCAAACCGACCGACGCCCTCGTGTGTAAGGTAAGAGAGATCGCCGCCGTCGCCGCGCGGCGCGGTCCACCTTCAGCCGCTGCTGTTCGGATGCCGCCTCGCCGGCCAGATAGATACGTACCCGGCCACGCTCCTGCACCAGGCCGTCGTCGCGGAAGGCGAGCCGGTCCTCCCAGCCGGGGCCCGCGTCCAGGACACCCGGCTGCAGTCTCCAGTCGTCCCCGTACCGCAGGTGCGCCGTGGAATGACTGATGCCGATGTGCTTCATCAGTGCTTCGACGAGCTGACCGGTCTGAGGAGTGATGCGCCAACCTTCCCGTTCCGGCGGCAGGCCGAGCAGATCGTCCCAGATCCGCGGCAGCCCGCTTCCGCCGTCGTTGAGCCCGAAGATACCCGGCCTCCGGAACTCGCCCTGCTCGCTCCGCAGCGTCGGGTCGTGCAGGAAGACGGCCGGCTTGATGAACGGCACCCGGCGCGGGTCCTTGCCGGTGGCTCGGGCCGCGCGCTCCAGCCGGCTCTTGAACTCCTTCGTCTTCAGGTCCGTGAGGTGCAGGGGGTTCTTCAGGGTGCGCACCCGGTCGCCGTGGAACTGCCAGGTGTCTCCGTGGTTCACCAGGCGTCCGGGATGCCCCTTGAGTTCCAGCAGGTAAAGGCCGCCCGGAACGATGATGAGCGGGTCGCACTCGTTGACGCGCCCGGAGGCACCGGTGAACTGGAACGTCCCCCAGGCACGGTAGGGCTCTGCCTGCGGCATCAGCCGCCGGATGTGGTCCAGGCCCTCCTGCTCCCATCGGTAGCCGGAACGGCGGGCTGGAACCAGCGCTCCTTGCGCGGCGGCGGTCCGGGCTTGGGCACGGAGGACCGCGCTACGGGCGTCACAGGGGTACCTCCAGTCGTCGAAGCGGCCGATGAACGCAGGCTACTCAGTGAGCCGCCGGGAGCGTCCACCGCGGTGGACGCCTTGCCGGGACGACCCCGGCTCTGCATCCTAATCGGCCCCCATGACCTCCGCGGATGGTCCGACAAGCCGCTCTCTGCACGCCGTGCGACACAGGAACACACATCCGACCGTACCCCGGACGACCCCACGGTCCGGCCGACCGGTAGGTGCGCCGTCGCTTGAAGGTTCCCGAACAGAGACTCGAATAGCTCCTCCCGTTTCCTGTTTCCAACCTCATTTGGAAACAGGGAAAACCTCACATCCCGGCTCCACTTGTGGGACGCTTATCCGCGTCAGGACCGAGCCACGTCATCTCCGACCCAGTCCAGTTGCCACATCTCTCACTTCCGTCAGATTGCGCCTCAGAATGGGAGTCACCAAGAATGGTCCGCTGTTTCGGTGATGAACTCCGCAGGAGACGTAAAGAGAAGGGATTCAGACTGAATGAGTTCTCCCGGTCGATCGGCTACAGCAGCGGTTATGTGAGCAAGGTGGAGAGAGGGGTGATCCCGGCATCCCGCAGATTCGCCGAAGCATGCGCCCTGGCGCTGGAGTCATATGAGGAATTAGTGGCACTGATCGACGAAGGAACGACAACGGGGAAAGAGATCAGCGACATGAAGGCTTCCTGCGGACTTCCAGTTCCTCCCTCCCACTTTTCCGGACGCTCGGCACAACTCGACCGCCTCGTCACATTCCTCACCGATGAGTCCAGCGGCCCTCTCTGCGTGCTCAGTGGTATGCCCGGATCCGGCAAGACCGCCTTGGCACTCCAAGGGGCCTGGAAGGCGGCGGCTCATTTCTCCGACGGATGCCTGTTCTTCGACGCCGGGCACGAGTCGTCCGGCGGAGTGGAGGATATTCTCCTCTCGCTACTCAGGCTGCTCGACGTGCCCGAGAAGAAGATCCCGCCCCGGTCGGACGCGATGGCCAGTCTCTGGCGAAGTCAGATTGCCGGCAAACGCCTGCTGCTCGTCCTCGACAATGTCCTCAGCTCGGCGGACGTCGTTCCGCTGCTGTCGACTGAGCCCGGCTGCAAGGTCATCGTCACCAGTCGGAAACGCCTGAGCGCTCTCGACGACGCGGCCCGCCTGACCATCGGCGTCATGAAGGACGCGGAGGCCGACGCACTGTTCCGAACGATCGGAGGGGAGCAAGCTGCGCGCGCCGCGGACCATAGCGTCCGGGCGGTGGTGGACCATTGCGGCCGGCTGCCGCTGGCGGTGCGGATCGCTGCTGCTCGACTGCGCAACGGGCCGGTGCTGACCGTGGAAGAACTCGAAGCGAGGCTGTCGCACGAAGCCCACCGGCTCGAACTGCTCGACGACGGAGACCGCAGTGTCACCGCCGCCCTGACGGTGTCATGCGACGCCCTGAGTACGGAGCAGCGTCGCGTCCTCGCGCTGCTGGCGCTCTATCCCGGGCCGGGTATCGATCTCCACAGCGTCGCCGCCCTGGCGAACGTGACCCTGGCTCGCGCCGCCCTGCTCGTCGATGGCCTCGCGGATGTGCACCTCGTGTCCCACGAGTCGTCCCATCGCATCACGGTGCACAGTCTTGTGCGTCAGTTCGCCGGGCTCGTCATCCTCCCGCAGATCAGCATCGCGGAGCAGCAGGCCGCCACCCGGCGTCTGCTCGACCACGGCCTCCGCCTCGCCGTAGCCGCGGACAAGCTGCTCACCCCGCAGCGGTACCGGCCGCCCGTTGTTCTCGACGACTTCCCTGTAAAGGCCCTTCCGTTCGACAACCGGATTGCGGGGCTCTCATGGCTCGAATCGGAGTGGCGCAGCCTCGTCGCACTCTGCCATACGGCCGCAGACATCGGTCTTCACTCCCTGTGCTGGCAGTTGGCCTTCGCGCTGCGAGATTTCTTCTTTCTCACGAAACGGTGGGGACCTTGGATCGAGACCCATCTGCGGGCCGTTGAATGCGCCCGAGCGGGAGGCACTCGTGCATGGCTTGCCATCAGTCTGCACAATCTCGGTGTTGCTCACTCGGACCGGGGTGATTTGACCGTGGCCGTCGGCTACTTCAAGCAGTCTTTGGCCCTCTACCAGGAGCTGGACGACGATCACGGTGTGGTCAACGCCCTCTCCAGCCTTGCCTGGACCGAGCTCTACCTGGGCGACTACGTGAAGTCCATGGACGGTCTGCGCAGGGCGCTGATGTACTACCGGCGTCTGGGGAACACGCGCAATGCCGCCATAACCCTCCGCGGTATCGCTCTGCTGGAAGCCGAGCTGGAACTCTGCCCTGCCGCTGTCCGGCACGCTCAGCAGGCCCGTGCGGAATTCCACGCCCTGGGGCTGGATCTGGATGCCGTGATGGCGGTGAACTGCGCCGCGTGGGCGCATTTCCGTTCCGGCGACCATGATGCCGCCCGCGCCTGTTACGAGGAGGCCCTGGCCCTGGCCGACGGGTGCGCCAGCCGTTACGAGAAGGCCCGTTCGCTGACCGGGCTCGGCAACATTCAGCAGGCAGCGGGCCACCGTGACAGGGCGGCCGAGCTGTGGAAGCGCGCCGATGCCCTGTACGGCGGACTCGAACCGATGATGCTCGGGGAAGCGCGTGTCCGTCTGGCCTCCTGAGGCAACCCGGCATTCTCCCGCACCGGTCCCGGAGGTGACCCCGGCGGAGGTGCTGGCCGCACTCAGGAATCTTCGCAAGGGCTTCGGGATCGACGATCCCCGGGCCCTGAGCCGTGCGGGTGACGCTCTCCGCCAGGTCGCCGGTGTCGCCAAGGATGAGGGAGCGGCGGTGACGCGCGCCAGGATCAGAAGCTTCCTGCTGGAACTGACCGGCGAGCTGCCCCCGGGCATGACCACGCTCGGCAGGCAGGCGCTGGCCCTGGAAGGTTCTGCTGCCGGACGGTTCGGACAACGGCTGAACGGCATCGCCGCGCAGCTCGACCGTGACCCGCGCAGCGCCCGCCGGCGGGTGGACGCGGTACTTGAACGCCTTGCGGAAGAAGCGGTGGCGGTTACAGCGAGGCGTTCCGACCTGCCCGACGGCCGGACGGCCCCGGTGACAGCCACCGGTGGCCGCGCGGACCGTGACCCGTCCGCGCACATCCAGGCACCGGACAGATCCGGCCGCCGGCGGGAAGGGGTTCCGCACGAACGCCGACCCGTACCGTACCGGAGATCAGCCGGTCGCGGACGGGAACGGAGCCCTGGAGCCGCCCGCTCCGGCTCCTCCGCACGCGGCCACCGCGGCCTCCTGCACCACCCGTCGACGCTCGGGATCGCCGCCGACACAGTCGAGCAGCAGATGCGGATCGGCCTTGAGGATGGCCTCGGGCGAGGCCAGTCCTTCCCGGGCCAGAGCGAGGTACACGGGCCGGTGGAGTGGGATCTCCGCATGCCAGGCGATGGGGACCAGGCCGGCGACGATGCCGAGTTCGAGCTGATGAGGCAGGACGTCCGGCAGACTGCCCAGCTCGGCGGCCGGCTGGACATGGAGGGCGATCTCGATGACCGTCCGGATCACGTCGGCGGCTCGCTGCACCGCTTGCTGGACCGGACCGGGGATCTCACGCCTCGTGATCTTCTCCGGGTCTGCGATCGCCCGTTCGATATCGGCAAGCCCCATTCCCTCTGTCCACATCAGGCAGGCGTAACTTCTGCGCGCCCGGCCGATGCTGATGCCGTCCCTGGAGCGCGCGCCGAGAAGCCTGGAAAGCACCTCTTTGGCAGTCCCGCGTCTTCTCAGTTCTCCGGCGAACCGGTTGTGTTCCTTGTGCGGGGCACGCGGGTGCCGCTGAAACCGGACGTCGTCCAACTCGGATGTGAGCTGCGCGGCACAGATCAGCGTGGCGAAGTTGATCCGGTCGCTGGGTACGGACTCCAGCGCCTGCGCCACCGCGGTGACGGAGTCGACGGTGAGGCCGCTATGGACCGTGAGCCTGCCCAGGTCCGTCAGAGCGAGCCCGTGCGGCAATTCCTCCGTTCCGGTGGGCGTCCCGTGAAGGAAGCCGCCGGTGACCAGTTCGTCCACCAGCCGCCGGACGTCCGCCCTCGGGAAGGGATGGACTCCGCCGCGGCTTCGGGACTGGTGTGCGGCGAAGGTGGCCGCCAGAAAGCGCTCCACGTCCGGGCCCGAGCGACGGCGCGTGAGGGCAGCGGGTTCGGCCAGACCGGCGAGGATCACCGCACGGATGTCGGTGGCCGGCTGGAGCAGCACCGACCGCACGGGTTCCGGCTTACCCCGGATGTACCGCTGCCACTTCTGTTCGGCGTCGGCACTGCCGCGGCCCAGGATGATGGCTCGCCCCTGTTTCCTCCCACGGCCGGTGCGCCCGGCCCGGCCGGCCATGTTCTTGTACTCGGAGACGGAGTACGGCCGGCCGTCCGCCGAGGGTTGATCCAGATCGCCGATGACAACGGAATCAGCGGGAAGATTGACGCCCTGGGCCAAGGTTGTCGTGGCCACAAGGACACGAACCTCGCTCTCCGGGCTCCCGAAGGACTCCTCCAGCAGAAGCCGTTCCTCGTTGGTCAGGTCTGCGATGTGGAACGCCACCCCGCGCCTCAGGCAGGCGCGCAGCAGCTCCGTCGTCCGGCCGCCGTCCCCGCCGGACAAGGCTGCGAGGGGGGTGTGGGCGGGAGGCAGGGCGAGCCTCTCGGCGAGCCGAGTGGCGAGGTCACGGGCCCGGTGGCGGGTGGACCGGAAGACGATGACCTGCTGTCCCTCCGCGACCAGCCTGCTCACCAGCCGCGTCACCGGTCCGTCGTCGCCTGTGGGGCCGAGGGCGTCGGGCCCGGCAGCACCCTCGGGCCCAAGGAGCAGTTCGGCGGACTCGCCGCCCTGTCGATCCGCATAACGGTAGCGGCCGTCCGGGCACATCACGCCTTCGAGCAGGGGGACGTCTCGACGGGCACCCGTCACGAGGTTCGCACCGAGCCACCGGGCGAGCTCGCCGGGTTCGCCGAGCACCGCGGACAGACCCACGATCTGAGGCGTATCGGTGAGACCTTCCCGCACCCGCAGCCAGGTGAGCAGAGTCTCCAGCAGCGGACCGCGCTCAGGCAGCGTGAGGGAGTGGATCTCGTCGATGACCAGGACGCCCACGTTCAGCAGACCCGGGCTCCTGGGCAACAGGCCGACGAACTTCTCATAGGTGAGGACGGCGAGGTCGAACTCGCCACTGATCAACCTCGGCATGTGGTCGCGCAGTTCGCCCGTGGCACGGATCGTCCTGATCCCGAGGGGCTCATAGTCGAGCCGGAAGTTCTCATACTGCTCATGGACCAGGGCACGGGTGGGAAGCAGGAACACCGCCTTCCTCCCCAGCGTCACGGCTCGCAGAGCGCTCAGCTCCCCCACCATGGTCTTCCCTGTCGATGTCGGCGCGCTGACCAGAACGTTCATGCCTTCCAGCAGGGCGCCCTCGTTGACGGCGGCCACCTGCAGCCCGTTGAGTTTTGTGATACGGCTCCGCCACACATCCAGAACCGGGGACGGAATCCCGTAGGGCTCGAGCGATGTGAACTCCGCGGTCACGGGCTTTGGCCGGGTGGCGTCGGCCGTGGCCAGATAGTGCGAACCCTGTTTGAAGATGTCCAGGGAGAAATTCGAGACGCTGCCGCTCAGAACCGGGTCCTGGGTCTTCTTGAGCCGGTGCTGTCCGTGGGAGCTGACACTCTTCGACACATAGTGAGCCAGCTTGAGCATGTACACCTTGCCGTCGTCGACGGCATCAGGCTCCCCGAGCAGTCCCTTGATCAGGTAATGGCTGAGCAGGCCATGACGGACACGCGGGTCCTCGAAGGCTTCCTGGTCCTGGTCGCAAGCGGCAATGACCACATGTCCGTACCTGCGAAGTGCATCGAGCCTTCTCGTCACCGAGACGGAGCCGTTGCGGCTCGTGCAATCAGCCTGCGAAATTCCCAGAGCCCGGTCAGCAGTGCGCCCCGAAAAACAGCAATCCAGCACCAGGAGGAGGGAGCGCGCCCGAATTTTACGCGCCAGTTGTACAAGTTCGTCAAGCGACAGCGAGTGTTCACCCGAGTCCTCCGGAAGAATACCATACGCGGCAAGGGATCCACCGGGCATACCGTGCCCGGAAAAAGTGATCACGACGAAGTCCTCGTCGGTACTCGCCTCCGCCAGGTGGTGCATTTCTGCCACGAACCGCTCCTTGGTGGCGTCACCATCGAGAAGCAGAGTCGACTCCCCTTCGAGATTATCCTTGAACAGGGCGCCGAGTACGGTGGCATCGCGCTTTGCAAAGCGTAAGCGCGTAAAGGCCGACTCATAGGAGTCGATACCGACAAAGAGTCCGCGAAACCTCATCCCGCCCCCTCTGACCCAACACACAGCATCGGCGTTCTTCTACGGCAACTCACAGAGTACCGCGATTCGCGTATCGTACGACAATCGGAGAGCAGTGATAGAGAATCCAAGAAGCACGGAACCAAGTCCTACACAGGACGAGCTTGTTCGAATTCGTCTCGCCGACGTTCGACGCCGCGAGAGGCAGTGCCCTCAACAACTGGCGGCGAAGATACGTCCCGGCACGCCTCGCCCCCGCCCGTCCGCCGTGTCCCGTGCGGCCCCTCGCGCCCTGACCAGCTGGGCGCTGCGCCCGCTGCACGACATCCTGGACCGCATCGAGTTCTGGGAACTGGCTCCGACAGAGGCGCTGGCCCGGTGGAGAGCCGCTCCCGGACGCCCTGCTCACCCCGCGCTCGTCCAGTGGACCGAGCACGCCGTCCAGGGATATCTCGCTGCGGCGGCAGCCATACCCAAGGCACCCGGAGTGCCACCCGACACACCGTTGGCACCCGTGTCGCGCCTATGGGCGCGTCAGCGCCGCCGGCGGAAGCCCGGCGACCCGGACATGTACGAGGAGATGGTGACCGACCGGCGCTACGCCGGATACGGCGTCCGCGAACTGCGCATCACCAGAATGGGATCGGTGCAGGACCGCCCACAGGACGACGTGGAGATCGCCGTGGCCGTGGGCGTCCTGGCCGGCGGAAGCCCGGTGCTGAGTTCTCAGTGGAACCGGGCCCCGCTCACCCTCGGGCGGTTCGAACCCGCCCGGCGCGTACGCCTCGTGGAGATCGGCTGCGCCGATGCCTCCCATCGTGTTCTCTTCGAGGGAACTCCGGAGGAAGCCCATGCCCGCTGCACCTCGGAGGTCGAAGCGCAGCTCGACCGCATTGTCATGGGCGGCTCGTACCGCCCCGGCAACGACTGCGCCCGGTGCAAGGCCGTTGCGTCCTGCCCCGCCGTCCCGTCCGTTCCGGACCTCCTCGGCATCAGCGGGCCGGGCGCTCCCCGCCGTTCCTGGTCGGTCGCGACAGGACGCACCTACCGCCGCTGTCCCGCCCGCGCCCACCTGGAGGGCCTGTTCCTGCCACGGGACAGTGCGTCCGAAGACAACGAAGCGGCCATACGCGGCAAGGCCGTACACGCGTGGATCGAGAGTCGGCACCGTCGCACCCCGCACCGGCCCTGCACACCGGACGACGTGCCGGGCCCGCCGGACGCCTGGCAGTACGCAGAGTGGTCGGTGACCGGGCTCCAGGCCCGGCTCGGCATTCAGATGATCGCCGACCACGCCCTCGTCTGCCCGTTGCGGGACCACCCGGACGACGCGGAAGTCCACCCGGAACGGACGGTTGCCGCATACGACCCCGGTGCCGACGTCGTGGTCATCGCCAAGACCGACCTTCTCTACCGCGCGGCAGGCCGGTGGACCTTGCGGGAGACGAAGACAGCCAGAGTCCCGGACGAGGGCGACCTGCTGGACCAGCACCCTCAACTGGCTCTCGCCGTGTTGCTCGCCCGCACCGGAGCACTGCCCGGAGACGGACACTGCCATGTGGAGCTGGAGCGGCTGACCGGCAGCGGCCCTGTCGTCACGCCACTTGATGTCACGGCTCCGGATGTGGTCTCCGAGGCGCGACGAATCGTGGCCGCGTACGTCCAGCCATGGCACGCGGACACTCGCTACCCGGCTAAACCGGGCAAGGCGTGCGCGGACTGCCCGTTCACCAGGTGGTGCCCCGACGCGGCGGAGGGAACCGGACGATGACGCAGTGGCTGACCGGCCCGCGGGACGACCCCGCCGAGCGAGCCCACCGCATGGTGGCAGCTTCCTTGCGGGCCGCGTACGCATGGTCGGTCCGGCGGCAACAGCCCGACGCCATGCGGGAGGTCGCGAGAATGACCGGTGTCGTCATGGAGGCGCATGGGCCCGGTCATGGACCGGTGACTCCGCTGGATCTCGTCGGCTGTCTGCAAGAGCGCCTCGGAATGATGCCTGCCCTCGCCAGTGACCCGGACCAGGCGATCGCGCAGGCAGTGCTCCTCGACAGCGACGGCCGGCTCACCGCGGAGGCATACGACCTCGCATGCGAATACGCACTCCCGATGGGCGAGCCGCCCAACACCCCTCACTGGATGCCCACCTGGACCCGGATGTGCGCCGACCAGATTCGCAGCGAGACCTTCAACTCGCTGACCGATGGCAAGGATCAGGAGAAGTATGTGGTTTCCAGGCGTTTCCTGATCGAGCACCCGGCGGATTCCCTCTCCGAACTACAGCGTCTGGTCAGCGAGACCGGGGTGACTCCTCCTCCAGGCGGATATACCGAGATTCCCGCCGATCACGTCTATCAGTCACCCGGCGGAGAGCCGTGGTGGTGGCCCTGCCCCTACTGCCGCTGGCCGATGGCGGTGGCGGGCACGACCGTACGCTGCCGGTACGTTCCCCATGCCGCCGTCTACCAGCTCACCGAAGGCAGGACAGCCATGTCCCGGCCCACGCTGAGCCGTGTCGATGAAGGACGGCCGCGTCTGACCACACCGGTGGCCCGGCCGGCGGCCGGTTCTCGCTGTGTGAGCTTCGGCGTCTGGCGATTCGTCGTGGTCCCCGGCGCGAGCGAGCTCAGAATCAAGCGAAGCCTGGAGAAACTGGGTGCGGCGGTCACGCTCTGGCCGAAGCTCGACCATTACGACCTTGAGGTACGGGCGGGTGAAAAAGAATTCCGGATCGACGTCAAGGAGTACCGCTCTCCACATCGGCTGATCGCCGATCTCCGGACGAAGGCACCCAACGCCAGAATTCTCCTCCCGAAGACGCATGAGCACCAACTGGGAACCGTGAAAACTGTGATGCCGTCGCTCCAGATCACCACAGAGACAAAATTCTCCACCGAGGTACGACGCGCGCTGAGGACAGCATGAGTACCCAGGCACCCGAAACCGAGCAGGTATTCCCCCGGATCATGGCAGTGGCAATCGGACTTGCTGCCGCGTTCTTTCCCTCCGGGGGCGGCAGCGGATTCAGGCGTACGACCACCCGCGACGACGTCTTCTACGTGCTGGACGGCCATATCGCGGACTGGTCCGGCTGGCACAACCTCTCCGAGACGGATGCCCGTCGCTTCGCAAGGCTGCTGCACCGGCGTCCCAACCAGATGGCGAACGCCAAGGCGGCCGGCCCGATCCTCGACAGGCTGCTCAGCGATGGCCGGATACCCGGCTGTACGGTCGATGACCAGGCCGGAGGCGCCGGACAGATAACCGTCGACCCCGGCATGCCGCTCCCGGCCTACATCGACACATTCCTGGGTCAGCTCGATGAACTCCACGCGGCGAAGAACCGCTCGCTCCCGCCCGCCCAGGCAGGTCCGCACATGACTACAACGAGGGTGGTCGTGGAGGACGGCCGGAAACAGACATTCGTCGACTTCCACTATGGGGTCCGCCCTCATCATCTCGACCCGGGGCACCCGATACCTGCCGTCCGCGACGCCCCGGACCTGCCCGAAAAACTTGTGCTATTTGCCGAGCTGAAGGAGATCGCCCACCTCATCGACCAGGAGGAGCGGAAACACGGCAGAAGCGCCCACCGCAGGGACGCAGTGGACCGCTTTGAAGAGCAAGTCCGCACCCGTGAGAACAAGACCGTCAAGGGACTGCACCTGACGGCCGGCAACCTCAACGAACTACTCGCCTACACGGGCTTCGGGAAGTCGGTCGTCCTTGTCGAAACCTTCGCCTGCTGGGCCGTCCGCCACGAGGTTCCGGTGGCCTTCGTCCTGCCGACCAACGCGGATGTCGTCCGGGCCACCCACACTATCGAGCGTGCCCTCAAGCTGTGCGGAGTGCAGTCGAGGAACGGAGTTGTGCCGCTGGTCTCACCCCGCGCGCTGATCAAGGTGGCCGAAACCGCGGCCTCTCGGGTCACCGCGGGCGGCCCGGACGCGGACTGGATCTGGGGACGGTTCGGCTACGGCTGCGCCCTCGCCTCCGTGGCCGAGTCCGACGACGGCGTCGACCGGTGGCAGCCGGGGAACGAGCCATGCGCCAAGCTGCGCAAACCGTCCCGGGGCCGCAGGAAGAACGCCACGGTCGCATGCCCTTGGCGGACCAGCTGCGGGCGTTACCGTGCCGCACGCCAGGCATGCACGGCCGACGTCATCGTCACCTCGCATGCGAATCTCCTGCTCGGAGTTCTCCAGACGCCCGTGGACGACGGCTACGGCGTGAACGACCGGCTGACCGTCGAAGAACTGCTGATGCGGCGTTGCCAGGTCATCGTCATCGACGAGGTTGACGTCTTCCAGAGCACGGCCATCGACCACGCGGGCCGGCATCTCGTCCTCGACCACGCGGGACAGACCAACACACCCCTGCGCAGGTTCGACCACGACTTCGCAGCGGCGTCCGGACGGCTCCAGGACGAGGTCGACGCCAGTGTCCGCGACTCCTATCTCTCGCTCCGCTACCTCTCCGAGACCTACGTGAGCCATCTGACCTACGAACGCCTCGGTGCCACCGTCCCCGCGAAGGGTCGCCGTCCCCGCGGGCCCGGACGCTACTGGATGGTGCCATGGCGCTGGGACAACTGGCTGACCGCCCGGCTGTTCGGCCTTGATCCCAAGGAGGTCGAGCCCGAACACCTGAAGAGGTTCAGCTCCCTCTTTCCGAACGGTCCGGCGCCCCGCGACAAAGAATCCGAAGACTTCAGGGAGGCTCGGCGGCACCTCGAGTCCGTCGTCTCCGGCGGGTCCGGCGGTTTGTCCCTGCACCGGGCACGAGCCGCGCTCGAACAGCTCGCCAAGAACGTACCGGAGGAGCACCGCACCAAGGTGGTCAACCGTATTCTCCGCCGGACCATGCTGGAGCCCATCCGGATGTTTCTGCACCGGCTGATGGCCAACAATGCCCAGCTGGTCGATATCGGCGTGGAATCCGCACAGGACTTGGCGGACGCACTGGGCACCTACGGCCGTTGGCGGGTGACTCCGACCGGTCCCCTGGGACGGCTCGTCTTCGCCTTCACCGAGTACTACGACGACACCGGAGGCGCGCCGGCCCGCCTGTCGACGGCGGCATTCGGCGGCGACCCGCACACCTACACGGTGGGGCTCGGCGACACCACCGCCCTGAGCCATGCCGGGGTCCGCCGCATCGTGCTCGGGATGTCCGCCACCTCGTATTTCCCCGGCGCGCCACACCACCACCTCCACACCGTGCCGAAATGGTGGGTGGCGGACAACCAGGAGAACGCCGTACGCATCCGGCCCGCCCGGATCGACGACGAAAGGGGACGGCCACGCCGGATCTCCGGCCTTGACGGAGCCGAGCGTGTCGTGGCAACCCGGCGGATCGCCAGGGCGCTGTGGGACACGTACCTCCGAGCCGAACTGAAGTGGCTCCACGACAACAGGCGGGAACGGCATCGGGTACTTCTCGCCACGACGTCCTACGAGGCCGCACGGCACGTGGCGGAAGGACTGTCCGCGGCCGGAGTCGACGCCGGACTCATCTGCCTGGCGGTCCGGCCGGGCATTCACGCGGACGAAGAGAGCACTGCGGTGGATGCCGGCCGTTGGCGGGAGATCCCGGCCGACCGGCTGGAAGAGTTCCCCGCCGTCACCGGGGCCGACATCCTGATCGCGCCCCTGGCCAGGGTGCAACGGGGGGTGAACATCATCGGGGAAGGTGACAAGTCCGCGCTGGGGTCGGTATGGCTGATCATCCGGCCGATCCCGCTGATTGACGAGCCGGCGGAACTCGTCGCGCACATCCAGGCGCGCGCACTGGCCAAGCACCGGGGCCCGTCCAGCGACCCGCGGGCCCTACTCGCCGAGCGCCGCAGTGTGGCCGGTCAGTACCTCGACGACATCATCCGCCGTCCGCCCTACTTCCAGGCACAGCCACTCGACGTCAAGCTTGGAGTGGTGGCCGAGATCATCAACGGAGCCGTCCAGCTCATCGGCCGGGCCCGGCGTGGCGGCACCGACGCGACGCTGCATCTGGTGGACGGTGCCCTGCTCGACCCCTCGGGCGGTACTGATCTCGCCACGCTCATCCTCAAACTGCGCGACACATGGCACCGCGACGGCGTACTGCCCGCCATGCGGCAGTACTACGGCACGACGCTGGAAGCCTTCCTGACCTACGCGGAGCAGCCCACCGAGGGGGACATCCTGTGCTGATCACGCTTGCCTACCAGATCCCGCGGCAGGACATGGACTCCGTGCTCGGCACCGTGACCGCCTACCCGCTGACCGAGAAGTTTGCCGCCGCCTGGGAGGACCTGCCCAAGCGGGAAAACCAACACCGCCCGCGCTACTCCGCCCTGGCCACGGGGCTCATCGCCGCGACGGGTCAGCCCGTCAGGCTGTTCGGGGAACGTGAACTTGCCGAGGAGGAACGGTCCGCGCGCAGCCGGATGCTGCTCCTCACCTGCGAGGGCGCCTTGGACGACCGGCTGCGCGTCGCCGTCCGGGCCTGGGAAGGACACATCCGGGACGGGAAGGGTACCGCCGCCCTTGTCGGGTTGCTGCCCGCGCCGGAGCAGGCGCGCTCCTACGCCGATTTCGTGAAGTTCCGCCCCGGGCAGGTGCCGGTCATGCCGGGCTGGGTCTTCGGTACGGCGCAGTGGCAGGTGATGCGCAGACTGGCCGCGAAGCGGCTCCGTGTGGACGGCCGGAAGCCCGTCTGTCTGCGGATGGACACCGACGGATCATTGCTGGCGTGGACCCCGCAGGATCTCCTGGTCAACCATGCCGGAACAGCATTCAGCATGCACAGGCTGACCGCACGGCTGACCACTCGGGTCGGTGTCGAGGACCCTGTCCTCTGCTTCGACGCTCACCTGTCCAGAATCTCGCCCCAGGGGAACTGGGCCAAGAACGTATGGATCGACCGCGGTGAGGACGGCACCCCCATTCTTCGGCTCCCGTTGAGGCGCCGCCGGGACGAGGAGACCGGCGAGTGGCACAGCCACCTCGATCCCGCCATCGCCAGAATCCTCGAAGCATGCCAGCTGTCCCCGCTGGACATGCCCCGTGAACTGCCCCGCGTGCCCGGAAGAATCAGGCCACAGCTGGCGAGCGCCCGGTTCCACGCGCTGGGAAGCGGCCCCGGCCCCAGGTTCATGATGCGGCTGCACGAACACATCGTCTCCGCCCTGCCGTCGCTCGTACCGCTGACCTACGAAGTGGACAAGAGGATCAAACTGGCGCCCCGTGTCACGAAGTACTCGCCAGGCGGTCTCACCTCAGCCGCGGTCGGACCGAGCGGTTTCCGTCACGTCACTCTCGCCTGCGTCTACGCCACGCCCGAAGGGCGTGACCGCATGCTCGCCGAAATCGCGGAGCTGGCGGGCAGTCCGGTGAACCCGCCCGAAGGAGGATCGTCCCTTCACCTCAACGCTCGCCTGGATGTCGTCGACCGCTACTGTCCGGATCTGCTCGCCCATAACACGGTGAACCGTGCGGATTGCCTCAAGACCCTGGACCTGCCCATTCCTGCGGACGGACTGGCCGCTGCCTGGCTGGAGACCGAATACCACCCTGACGCGCCCCGTCCCGAAGTCGACGCCAAGCCGCATCTGCGGCGTCTGCTGGGACACCTCGGGATACCGGCCCAGTTCCTCGCCACCGAGCCCGTCCTTCTTCCGCCGAAGGCCACCGCCGCCGGCCCGGAGACCAAGAAACACGCCGCCCGTGCCGCCCTGCGAGACCTGTTGCGGGCCGCAGGGGTCCTGGACCACCGGCTGCTGGACGCCGTGACCGCGGGCGGGCGGCCCCACGGACTCGACAGGAAAGTCCTGCTGGTCGGCATCCATGCCCGCAGGCAGCAGACCGGGAAGGAAGGTAAACCCCTGGTCCTGACCATGGTGGCGCTGTACATCGACCCGGACGATCTGGCGAACTGCCGACTCCTGGTGTACAGCGACCGACGGCAAGCGTGGGTTCGCGGTGCCGGAGGGACGGCGGACTTCCACTCCGGTGCAATCGGGACCACCCGCTTTGGTCGCACCGGAGAGAAGTCGGAGCTGACACGTGCCGTGGTCGAAGCCAGACTCGACGCTCTCCACATGTCCCTGAAGCCCGATGCCCCACGCAGCACCGATGACCCGTCCGGAACACCGATGGTGGTCTTCGTCGACACACAGGAGACCCGGACCATCTGGCCCGGAATCCAGAACACGAAGCTCGGTACCGGCCCTCTTCCCGGAGACACCCTTCACGCCAAGGGTGCCGATGTCGCCGTCGTCCGACTGAACACCGAGATCAGTGAGATCGGACGCCCCGTCACACGACGGGAGAGGGCCAACATGCCGAGCGATCCGCAGAAGCCGGCCGCGCCGGACCGGAAGGTGTACCGGCTCGCGGACACCGACCGGCACTGCTGGCTCTTCGCCGGCCGGTCCGCGTCGATCAAGGCGAAGGGCGGCGACCGGGGCGCGTTCTACACCCGGTGGACCTTGCCGTCGGCGCTCACCTCCCAGCTCGCCGTCCCGTGGCATTCCTACACGGGCAAGGAGATCGTGGTGGTGAGGGCAGGCTCCTGGGCTCCTGAGCAATTGGCAGGGCTCACAGCGAGCCTGTGCGAGCAGGCCCTCGTCTGGGACGACCGCACGCAGATGCCCGTTCCGCTGCACCTTGCGACCGTCCTCGACGAGGACCATCCCGACTACCGGGTTTGGGGGGGAGGAGGAGACCTGACACCTCACCGGCGCCCGCCCGTCACGGCTCGCTGTCACCCTCCGGCCTGAAGACACTCGGCGGCAGCTGACCGAGTGGCGGCGGGGCGTGCCGGGATACCCCGGTCATCGCCCGCAGCAGTTCGTCGATGCCCTCACGGGTCAGCTGCTCGACCTCGTAATGATCCGTCGTCCACGGCTGGAGCAGTTCGGGAATGTTGTCCACCAGCTCGTGTGGCAGGACGACGGGCAACACCTTGGCCGTCCACTCGTCACGGCATGTGTGGAGCTTCTCCATGATGATCTTGGCCTCGCTCCGAATCCCCGGGTGCTCAAGGCCGTCGACGTCACCGTCGAACGCCTTTCGACAGATCGGTGAGGCAAGAACAATGACAAAATCGACGGCGTTGATGTGTGCCAGCGCCCACTCAGCCCAACCCTTCCGGCGGTTGACATCCCACTGGTCCATGCGCACGTCGACGCCATTCCTGACCAGAAGGTTGCCGAAGCGTCGCACATAATCCTTGTGCTCGGGCGTGTCGTGCGCGTAGCAGATGAAAACCGAAGGATGGTATTCCCCGCTCCGGTCCTCGACCGTTGTGGAGAGCGGGGCTTTGACAAAACTCGAAGGCTTCTCGCGCGCGGTGAGACTCAGATAGAATTCGGCCGGTGACTGCGTGGGCCGGTATGCGTCATCGGGGCCGGTCGCCAGGTCGTATCGAACAGAGAACTCTACTCGCTGTTCCCGCTGTCCGGCGGGGGTCAGCAGGACGGTCCAAGCGGCGTACGACCCTGGGCGTACACCGGTTTCTTCGTGCGCCACGTGCCGCCAGCGGACGCCGTTGCCGCCGATGCCGAACGCGTCGATCTTCTCCACGGCCGCCGGAAGAAGGGCATACGTCGACGCGCCGTCCTCGCTCAGCACGAAGTTCAGATACCGATTGAGCACGTAGGACTTGGGAACGTCCGCAAACGTTCCAGAACGGGGGAGTGCGTCGACGACGATAGCCTGACCCTGCTCCTCTCCGGAGGGAAAGGCGAAAGCAACCTCGAACCAGGGCATTCGAGGCGACCCGGGTTCAAAATCCAGATCATAATTAATTTTGACAAAGTAGGCGTCGCGCCCCTCGAACATGTCCACAGGTGCGTCGATACGATCGATCTGCCAATTCCGCAGACATACAGCGCCGACCGCGACACCATTCGGCATGGGGTCCATCTTTCGACCCCCCTCGCCAACGAAGGTGAGATCGACGCGGACGGCCTTCTGGTTCTGTGAATGCACTGCTGCACCTCTCGATGTCACGCTGCAATGAAGCCCACGCTAAAGGCGCCGCCGCCACTTCGCCGGCCATACGAATATAATGTCACCTATCTGTCAACTTCTGCTGAGCCTCACGCCGGGTGGCCAAGGCGGTGGCGGAATGAACCGGGCTTGCTCTGCGGGGTCCTACAAGGGAATGAGAGGGCAGGAACGACGAGGCGGGGGCAGATTCGGGCTCCTGGTTGCGCTGTTTCTCCACCGACGGACTCCCCCTCGGGCTCCCGCGACGGCAGCAGGGCCGCCCGTCGACTGGTCGAGGAACTGGCGCCGGAGTGGACACCACGACATGACGTGCGCGCGGTCGAGCAGCTGTCGGACGGCAGGTGCCTGGCCGCTCTCGACCGCGTACAGCTCGAATCCTGGCTGCCGTCGGGCGAGCGTGAACGGGCGGTCACCGACCAGGACGGCGGACGGGAGATCGTGGTCGCCGCCGATGAACAGTCGGCCTGGGTCAGCGTGACAGCTTCCCGTGATGCCGGCGGGTACCGGCCTCCACGGATCGTCGCCCGCCGCTCACTCACCGACGATGCGGAACTGGACCGTGTCGTCCCCTCCCGCCCCGTCTTCCTGCTGCTGCGATCCGCGGACGGCCGGCCCGTCCTCATGCCCAGGGGTACGAACGGTGTCCGCAGTTTCCCTCCCGGTCGGGCGCGGGCGCCGGATCTATTTCCAGGAGACGGAGGGTCGGGATACACCATGGCGCCCCGCTCCGGCAAAGCAGCGGCTTGCCACCGTTGTTCTGCCCGCGAGCGGAAGGGGACGCCCGCAGGAGCCAATTCGTCCCGACGCCCAGTGCCTCTTCCCTTTCTCCTCGATACCAGGCGAGACGCACTTCGGCGGACCAGCAGTGGAGGCCCCGGACGGAAGGCTGGTCCAATCCGGAACGGTCCACGACGGCCGAAAACTTCAGCCAGGTGGCTCCTTGGTGGTGCGGTGGTCCCTGACCGACGGAGCACCGCGCTGGGTCTTCCGCACCGACAGGCAGGCCACCGCGCTGGACGCCGACCCCGACACCATCTCCATCTCCATCTCCTACGACGACGGCGAGATCGTCGCGCTCGCACTCGCCGACGGCAGCGTGTCCTGGCGGCAGTACCTCACCGTCGGGGAGGTGCCGGCGATACCGACCGCGCTCACCATCACCCAGCCGGGCCGGTTGCTCATCGGTACCAGTGACGGACGCATCCTCCTGTGCTCGACGGAACACTGACCCAGCCCCGTCACCTGCATCAGCCCGGAATACAGAAGGTCGGCGGTGCGCATGGCGCACCGGCTCGCAATGCCAGTGCCCTGCGTAGCAAGATCAATGCAGACGATGGCGCCTGGTTCTGGTCTGCAAAGGCGCGAGGGGTAGACCTGCGCTTCTGGCTGGCGTCCGCCCCAGCTTGCCCTCAATGCGCCAGATGAGGACATGAGCCGGGGCGTGGGCAGTCTCGAGTTCGCGCTGGGCTGCTGCGGTAGCGAGGTGGCGGCTGGGTCATGGCTGGCTCTCTGGGGCTGGGAGAGGGAGGCGGCCAGGGCAGGCCAGGCGGGCTCGGCGAGGATGCGATCGACGTGGGCCGGGAAGGTGGCGCGCAGCGCATCGCTCACACAGCGGGGGCGGCTTGGCCGGGGTGATGGCCCGCAAGCAGAGGGAAGGGGAAAGGCCAGGTCAGAGGGGGTCTGACCTGGCCTTTGTGGAGCCGCCTAAGGGAATCGAACCCTTGACCTACGCATTACGAGGGCCATCAAGATCATCCCGGGTGATGGTGCGCGGTGCCACCGCATCCCGTTCCCCCTGGTCAGAGGCGGACTCTCCTCCCGGCCATGCCGCCGAGTCCGCCGGGTGCCACCCCGTCCGCTCACGCATCGCTCACGCAGACCCCCCTCGCCTGCAGTGTCGCGCCCCAGGCGATGCTCTTCAGGATGCTCATGGACACGAGTGCCTGGTTCCAGCCTCGCCCAAAAATCACCCCGCCTGGGAGCCTCCTCTCACCCTCTCAGGGCAGCTCTGTACACACTGAGTTCATTGTTGTAGCGGCGTTCCCGAGCCATGAAGGCTTCCGTCCCGCCTTCCAGAATGTCTTGAATATCACGGCGCACGCGAGTCACCTCAATGGACCCTGCGTGCTGAACGAGATCACCTGCTTCAGATTCTCCACCGGCCTTGCTTGATTTCACCCGGATGGAATCTCCATCATTCTCGACTACGATGACACGCTCAGCGTCTGCATTGACCGGAATGTTGGCGTTATGCGTAACTACGATTACTTGACGCACCCAGCGACTCTTCCGAATCTCAGGGACGATGAGCTGGGAGATCCACGCTGTGTCTAGATCATCTTCCGGCTGATCAAGCACCAGTGGCTCGACGCCATGGTGAAGGACGAAGCTCAGCATTGCCGCACTTCGCTGTCCTGGAGAGCTAGTCGTAACCGACTGCCAATCTCCGTCACACGTCGCGTTTCCCCCGTCACGGAGGAAATACATATGAACGACGTCATCCGGATAAAGCATCGCGAGTCGAATGCGTTGGCCGGTATCAAGTTTTACAAGCTTGGACCACCAATTAACCCTGCACGCAACCTCCTTCTTGATCGGCTCAAAGGTGCCACTAAGAACACATTCCCGCCAAACCTTCAGCCGCTGCGACTGGACCTCTTGAGAGGTCTCCCAAATCCATTCAGCAAGCGCGGGAATGTCTTCCACGAATCCATCAGCTCGGATTCCCAGGAGCTCACGGACCTCCCTAACCCAGCCGCTAGAATTCCCGAAATGGTTCACCTTGAACCGAAGTGAACCACTACGCTGTTCGACTTCATTGAGAAGTTTCTTCCTTCGCCCGGATCTATTCTCATAAATCTGCCGAAGTCGACTCCAGGCGCGAGCCTCCGCTTGGCGCAGGTCATCAAGTCCTCGCGAAATTTCGTCAAGAGACCTGAGTTCCTCGATACTTCCGTTCAATGATTCAGTCAGAGAAAGGTATGTCGTAGGGTCAATACCCAGCTCATTCATGTACTCCTGGAAGGAAATGATGGAACGCTCTGCGGACTCAACCTTGACTGCCCAATCTTCGGATTGCTGGCGCTTACGCGCCGCCTCCACTTCTTGAAGGGAATCAGCGATTCTCTGACGGAGATCTCTCTCTAGCTCATCGCGAATCCTATTCAATTCCTCGTAATACGATGACACATCACTCGTGGCAGGCGAATGCGGAGCCGAACCTGCTTCCAGGTGACGCAGTAGTGATTCCTCAAGTTGGTGGACTGTATCAGTCAGACGCCGCGTAGAGGATGCGAGATTTGCCTGCTCGCGCAGAATTTCTTCGCTCTGTCGGCGCCGGCTCTGACTCTCCGCATCTCCGAAGGCTGAAACTTGTTGCTGAAGTTCTCTGATCCTCGCCTCTATCCCGGGACGACGTGACAAGCGAACTTCGGCATTCAGTCGCTCAGCTACGCTCGTCAAGCAAGCAGTCTGCGCGGCCTCAAGTGTCTGCTGGAAGGTACCGGTGAAGCCACTCTCGGCCTCTAGGGCGCTGTCGACGAGAGTGAACAGATGTCGCGACGCGGCAAATCTATCTTGATGATCTTGCGCAGTGCGCTCAAAGAGTTCCTTCTGACTGAAGATACTCATCGGGAAAGTTGTTGCGAGTGCACCGTTCCCGTGACGCATTTGCGAGCCGCTCTGTGCACTCCACTGCGCAGTGCCTGTCTCACGGGAGATCGCAATGCGATGACAGGCTGAAAGATCTGCCGAACGGAAAACTCCTTCGACAAACACCTGAGCCTCGCGCTGTATTCCTGGAGGTAGAAGATCAAGCCGACCGTACAGCTGGCGCAAGGCTGCGACAATTGTGGATTTTCCCGCCCCGCGTCCACCAATTATCACATTCAAACGAGGATCGAACCGTACTTCTAGCGCCTCGCTTGAATTTCCGAGATCTCCCCCCAGGCGCACCCTCTCAACCCAGGCGTGATCGACAACGTTAGGATCCGAATTTCCACGCAGCCGAACATCCCAACTAGGAATGATGCGAGCTTCGTAGTCAAGAAAAGCTTGACGCAGAGCCTCCTTCGAAGGCGAATCCATTCTGATCCACGTATACCTGCTGCCCAATTCGTCGAGTGAGTAGGCATCTGATGTTGCGATGAACGGAAGTCTTCGAATGCACGGCAAATCATCCAACCTGCGGCTTCGAAAGCGCCCTGCCCAAGAGGGGGATGCTGAATCGGACGGGTTCACGTCTCCAACGTCGATAGCCCCAAGTCGGTCGTGATGGAGAGCCTTCCATCGCAAGTCTCCCTGGATTGTCTTCTTCGACGCAATTCCATTGTCGTTCAGTGCGTGCGGTGCAACTGCAAGCCAACCCTCTGGAAGATTGTCGAGAATTTGCGTGACCGTATGTGGCGCCGGGGCAGGATGCCGAGTTTCGGATTCAGACGAGGATGATCTTCATTAAATCCACAAGTCTGCGCCAACATAAGGTCGATGTCGTGCTTGCTGCGATCCAACTCTCCAATGAGCAGGAGATGAACACCATCTGAACCAGATCCAGTTGTTACTTCAACCCCAGGGAAAACGATGACACCGTGACGTTCACCAGCGACCTTCATATCGTCAAGCCAGTCGCCTGTATTGTGATCCGCTAGCGCGATCACATCGATTCCTTGATCACGCAACTTTCGCATGTACTGATCAGCGAAGCCCTCCCGATCACTCCTACGAGAGAAATCGAAGTTCGCGCCAGGGGGAGCTTAAAATCGTACGCAGGTGTAGCTACCTGCAGGTCACACTTATACCAGCGAGACGCCTCACTCACCACTCTCTGCAACTAGAACCTCGGACTTGGGGGGGCAGAGACAATCATGAGGTGCCGCGATGCAGCTTCGCAGGGGATTTTTCCATCCTGTGACCATCGCTCGACGCGAAAGGAACTACTCGCAAGTAATAGAACTATCGTTCAATCTTGATTGAGCATGATCTTGGCTCCTCGGCGACGTCTAGCAGCGCTGCTACTAGATCATCCAGACTGCTCCGTAGCCGGTCCGCAGTCCCGGACAGAAGGTGCGCCGGCCGGTGCAGGCATTGGCATGAGCGACTACGTGATCCCTGTCCACTTCCAGGGGCGGGGGCCGTTGCGGCCTTGGAGGCAGTGGAGGCGGTGTTGGGCTTCGGGGTGCCAGGTGGGGTTGGTGGCGGCGTGTTGGGCGGCGTAGGTGGTGATGCGGAGTTCGCGGATGGCGCGCATGGTGTCGTAGCCGGGCCAGTCGAGGACGTCGTGGCCGTAGAGGGTGCAGAACTCCTTGTACTCCTGCGGGGACACGACGGCTGTGGTGGTGAGTTTGGCGGCGGTGGAGGTCAGGTCCCACTCGGGGCGGCCCACCGAGCAGCGTTCCAGGTCCATGAGACGGGCCGGGCCGCCGGCCAGGGGGCGGGCGACGTTGCCGGTCCAGGCGTCGCCGTGGACAAGGCAGTCGGGGAGGCCGTCGGGGAGGGAGGACCAGGCGGAGTGGAGCTCGGCGAGGCGGTTGCGGAGCCAGTCGCGGTCGGTGTCGGAGAGGGTGACGGCGGCGTCGATGCGGTCGCGGATGCGGACGAAGGGGTCCAGGCGGCCGACGGGGAAGTCGGGGAGGGGGAGGCTGTGGAGCTGCCGGATCAGGATGGCCAGGTCAAGGATGGTTCCGTTGGTGTGGGGTGGGAGCTCTTCCCAGAAGGAGACGGGGCGGCCAGCAGCGGTGACGGGGGTGTCGATGCCGGGGAGGGGGCGGACGACGGGGAGCCCTTGGGAGGAGAGCCAGCGGGCGAGGCGTAGTTCGCGTTCGGTCTGCTGGTACTGGCCGGCCTTGGTGATACGGGCGACGATGCCGCCGGGGAGGCGCCAGACGGCGTTCTCGGCCAGGCGTATCGGCTCGGCGCCGGAGGGGTCCAGGCCGACGGCCGCGCATGCGGTGGTGAGGATGGCCAGGGTTTCGTCGTGCGGGCCGGTCATACGGGAACCGTAGCGGTGACGCGTTCGCGCAGGGAGGTGGCGTTTCCGTTGGTGGGGTGCTTGCCGGCGAGGCGGCCGAGTTCGCGGATGTCGGCGGCGGCGCGGCGGGAGTGGAGATGCCCGGCCTCGGAGAGGGCTTGGTGGCCAATGTCGGCGGCATGGTTGGGATCGCCTGTGGCCATGACGAGGGAGGCGAGTTTGGTGCGGCTGAGGACGCGGGATCGGGCGTAGCGGTCACCGTGTCCCTTGACAGCGGCGGAGAGGCGTCGGGCGGCGCGGGTGGGGTCGTGTCCGTGGAGGGCGAGGTCGTAGAGGGCGTGGGCGGTGTCGCCGTTGTGCTGGGCTTCGTCGTAGTAGGCCATCCAGGGCGGGTCCTCGTCTGGGCGGGCGTGGGCGAAGGCGTCGTCGGCCTCGCCGACCGCGGAGAGGGTCTGCTGGACCTCTCCCATCCTGGCGAAGGCACGGGCCCGGGCGGCGTGGAGCATGGCGCGCTCGGTGGCGGTGAGCCGGTCGGCGCGGGCCAGGCCGAGTTCGGCGAAGGTGAGCCCGTCGTCCGGTTCGTTGGTCCAGATCGCCTGGCGGGCCAGGAGGGAGTAGGTCTTGGCGCGCAGGTGCCATTCCTTGGCTTCCTCGGCGCAGGCGGCGGCGAAGCGGAAGGTCTGCCGGGCGTCCTGGTGGGCGAGGGCGTCGAAGTTACTGGCTCCGACGACGATGCCGAGGTGAGCCACGGCTGCGAAGAGCCCCTGACGGAGAGCGGGCGGGCAGCTGATGTGGAGCAGGTCCTCGGCCCACATCATCGCGGTGGAGGCGGTCTGTTTGACGATGCCGTCGCCGCCGTACTGGTGGTCCAGGCGGGAGAGGAATGTCGCTGCCTCGATGAGTTCCTGGATGTCGTGCGGCCGGATTTCTGCGGGGAGCTGGGTGGGCTGGGCCGGCGAGAGCAGCCTGCTGGCGCCCGGGGTGGCCGCGAGCGCGGCGAGGCCGGGAACGGCGAGGAATGAGCGTCGGTCCACCGGTTCGTTACTCCCCTGTGCGGTCGGTGCTTGTGTTGCAAGCATGCGGCCACGGAGGGGTGTGACGGCGCCGGGAGAGGGTGCGGCAGCGCGGAAGTTGTCATCGCGGTGGCTTTTGTTGTCGCCGAAGGCGTGGCCCCAGCCGCGTTCCAGGAAGCCTCCGGTGTTCAGGGCGCGGTCCAGGGCGATGGCGGTTTCCAGGCGGCAGTTGTAGTCGCCGACCTCGATACGGCGGATGACCTCGCGGCTGACGTGCGCTTTCGCGGCGAGCTGCTGGAGGGACAGGCCGGCGACGTTCTTGCGCCAGTGGCGCAGTTCCGCTCCGAACCACTCCCTTGGGGAGGCGGAGGCGTCGAGCTGTTTCGGTGGCTGCGGCATGTCCTCTCCTTGTGCTGATGACAACTTCCGGGGAGTTGGCATCACGCACTGCACACGGGCGATTCCTCAGGGCCAAATAGGGGTTGAGCATTTCGTACCCAGTACACCGCGCTCCGTGAACCCCTCGCTGACGAAATGGAACTCCCGATGCCCGAACTTCTCAACCGGTCGGTGGAGCAGGACTCGTCGGACCGGTCCAGGCCCGCCCGTTCACGCACATTCGGCAGTCAGTGGGAGATGACCCTGACGGTGACGGAGCGATGTCTGGGGCCCGTCCGGGACATCGCCCGTGCGCACCTGCGGTGCTGGGGGATGGCGCAGGCGGAGGGGGTGGTGCTGCTCGGCATCACGGAGCTGCTGGCGAACGTGCTCCGGCACGCTGCCGTGAAGGAGGCCCGGCTGCTGGTGCAGGCCACGGTGGACGGCGTCTGCGTCACGGTGGCGGACTTTGATCCGCGGCTGCCGACGGTCCGGGTTCCGGACCCCTTCGCGGAGACGGGCAGGGGTTTGCCGTTGCTCCAGGCTCTGGCGGAAGGGTTCGGTGTCGCACCCAGCCCGAGCGGAAAGGTGGTGTGGTTCCGCGCCGGCTGTGCCGGGGAGGGGACGGGGCCGCCGGCCGCTGGTTCCGTGGCGGAGCTGGGTTCTGGTTCGGCTGTCCGGCTGGCGGTGTCGCCTGGCGGGAGCCGGTAATGGCGGCGACGCCCTCGGCGGGCGGTGCCCGGCTGGTCCAGCGGGCTCCCGACCGCGCCGTCCCGGCGAGGAAGTGGCAGCCGCCGCACGGCCGTGAGGTGCTGGAACGGCTGCTGGCCGCCCTGCGGGAGTGGGAGCCGGGCGGGCCGGTGATCTCGCTGGACGAGGTGTACCAGACGCTGGAGGACGTCCTCGGTGACGACTCCTACCTGAGCGGCCCCGAGCTGGCGAAGCTCGACGCCCGGTTGCGCGAGCACCTGGTGCAGCTCGTTCCCGTGCTGCGGCAGAAGGCCGGCGGGTCCGCGTCGCACGAGGAGCAGCGGGCCATCGGGCGGGCGCGGCGGCTCCGGGAACGGCCGCTGCCGGTCACCCACAGCCAGGCGCGGGCCCACGTGCGCGGGCTGGCCACCGCCGTCCAGTCGATTCTCTACCTCCTCGTCGAAGCCACCGCCGTCGAGGAAGCCGCACCACAGCAGCGTCAGAGCCGCGAGAACGGAGGGGCAGCGTGACCATCGTGCGCTTTGTGTCATGGAATCTGGGCAACGGCGGCATCGACGCCGGAGGTGACGAGACCCGCCGCAAGAGCCAGATCGGCATCGCGGCCGAGCTCGGCGCCGACGTGCTCGCCCTTCAGGAGCTGACCAACTGGGACGAGGGCGACTGGTGGCGGCTGTGGGAGCTGGCGGACTCCTTGGGCATGGTCCCGCTGCCGCCCGTCACCTCCCGCATCGGTGACGGACACAATCACCTTGCCCTGCTGTTCCGGCCGGAGGCGGTCCGGGTCCTACGCTACCGACCGGATGTCGGCAAGGGAGCTTTTCACCACGGGCTTGCCCGCGCCCGGCTCGCCGTGGAGGGCCAGGAGTTCGCGGTGCTGGCCACGCACCTGGCCTACAGCGACGGAGACACCCGGCTGCGCGAAGCGCGCTGGCTGACCGACAACGCCGGCTCCTTCCCGGGCCGGCCCGACAGCGCCGTGCTCATGGGCGACCTCAACACCCTCGCTGAGCAGGACCCGGAACCCGACTGGACGCTCGTGCCGCGCAACCTGCACGCCCGGTACCGGCTTGTCCATGCCGACGGCTCCTTCGGACCGGCCGACCGCCGGGCGCTGCGCGTCCTGCTGAACGCCGGCTGGACCGACCCGCAGACGCGGGTGGACCGGTCCCGAGCGGCGACTGTGGGCTACTGGTACGCCAACGAGCCCGTCCCCCTTCGACTGGACCACATCCTCACCACCGGCCGCATCCGGCCGCTGTCGTACACCACCTGTGACACCCCCGACACCCGGGCGGCCTCCGATCACCTGCCGGTCGCTCTCACGGCCGCGATCGGGGGCAGCCAGTGAGCAGCCACCTGGCCTGTTCCGTTCTGGTAGAGCGGCCGAGTTTTCGCAGTCGCGGGCCGCCGTCGGGCCCGGAGACCGTATCGGCCGGAATCCATCCGCCCCTGTCCACTTGTACGCACGCGGCGCGGAGGCGGGAGCCTCGCGGACAGGATGGCCGATAAGCAGTCGGGAGCGTAGCTGCGTGAATACGCTCCGCTCGAAGCGGGTTGACACCCCGGTCCTGACCGACCGATGTGAGGAGTGTTGATGTCCAACGTCCCTGTGCAGAACGGCATCTCGCCGTCGTCCCCGTCGGGGGACGGCTTCGACCTGGACGTGGCCCTGTTGGAAGTGGGCGATGTCGCCGGTCTGACCAATCTCACCGACGACAACTGCGGCACCACCTGCGGCGCCTGCACCACCAACGTCGCCTGATCTCCAGAACCGATCCCGGGCTGGTGCCGCCGCGCGCCACCGTGCGGCGGCACCGGCCTCCGGCCCCAGAGGTAGTGGAAGAGGCAGTGATGGCCCCGAGCACAACGTTCCGAGCTGGCAGAGCCGTGCTCGTGCGCGCTGTCGCACGGCCGGTGTTGTCCGTTCCGCCGTGCCCTGACGTGGAAGATCCGTCGCCTGAGGCAACCGCTGCCCAGCTCGTCTGGCTGCGGGAGGTGTGGTCCAGTGCCGGCTTTGCGGAGACGCTGGAGCACGCCAGTCCCGTTCTCGCCGATCAGATGCGGGCTCTGTGCTCGTCCAGGAATCCGGGGGCGCGGGAGGTACGGCGCGCGGTGGCGTCCGTGGCCCGATACGTCCAGCGTGCTGAACACCGGGCAACGCCTTTCGGCCTGTTCGCCGGCGTGGCAACGGCTGCTTTCGGGTCGCGAGCGCGCGTGGCGTGGGGCTCCGCTCCTGTCGTCACCGCCCGCGCGAGCGCGGCGTGGCTGACTGCGGTGGTCGGGCGGTTGGAGTCGTGCCCCGAGCTGCTCGACCGGCTCCCCGTGGTGGTCAACAACGCCGTGAGCCGACGCGATGACCGGCTCATCGTTCCCTACCAGCTCGACGCCCAGGAGGAGCGCACACGGGCGGTCGAGGTCTCCCTTGCCCTGACCGAGCCGGTGCAGGCGGTGCTGGCAGTGGCCCGCACGCCTCTTCCTTTCGCCGTGCTGGCCGACAAGATCGAGGCGGAATTCCCTGCGGCCGGGCCGGAGAAGGTGCGGACGCTGCTGCGGGAGCTGGTGAAGCGGCAGGTGCTGATGACGAGCCTGCACGCGCCGAGCACGGAGCCTGATGCCCTGGCGTACCTGCTCGGTCAGCTCGACTCCGTCGCGGCGGAGACCATCCCGGCGGTCACGGAGATGGTGCGTGGGCTGCATGAGGTCCGGGCGGGCCTGGCGGGCTGCGGAACGCGCGGCGGCCGACAGCACGTCACGGCCCGGATGCGTGCCATCGAGCCGGGCCTGCGTCGTCATCCACTCTCGCTCGATCTGAGCCTGGGTGCACGGATCGAGCTTCCCGAGGCGGTCGCCCGTGAGGTCGAGCGAGCTGCCCTGGTGCTGGCCCGGGTGAGTGCCCGCCCGTACGGGACCGCGGCGTGGGGTGCCTACCACCAGCGGTTCTACGAGCGCTACGGGGTCGGCACGATGGTGCCGCTCCAGGAGGTCCTGGCCGACAGCGGCACCGGCTTTCCTGACGGTTACCCGGGCACTCCGGCCGAGGCCCGCCGCCCGCGCCTCTCCGCTCGGGACGACGTCCTCGTGCATCTGGCGCAGTCAGCAGCGCTGGACGGACACGAGGAGGTGGTCCTTACCGATGACCTGATCGCCGCCATGGACGTGGGTCCGGAAGTTCCCCGGCTGCCACCACATGTGGAGGTCGGCGTGCGCGTGTATGCCACTGGAGCTGAGGAGTTGCAGCGCGGGAGGTTCCGGCTGGAGGTGATGAGCGTGTCACGGGGCGCCGGCGTATCCACCGGCCGTTTCCTCGGCGTTCTGGATTCCGAGGAACGCCGGGCTCTGATGGTGGAGCTGGCTGAGCTGCCGACCGCCGATGACGGCACCATTCCCGTGCAGCTCTCCTTCCCGCCGCTGCTGCCCGGGGCCGCGGATGTGACCCGCGCCCCGCAGGTGCTGCCGGTCGTGCTGAGCGTGCAGGAGCACCGGGCCCCCGCTCGTCACGTGCTCACGCCCGGTGATCTCGCGGTGGGCTGTGACGGCCGCCGCATGTACCTGGCCGCCCCCGAGCTCGGCCGGCGCATCGAGCCCGTGGGGATGCACGCCCTGAACCTCACCACCCACACCCCTCCCCTGGTCCGCTTCCTCACGGAACTGCCCCGCGCCCAGTGCGCCCAGGTCACCACCTTCGACTGGGGCGCGGCGGCCGGGATGCCGTTCCTGCCCAGGCTGCGGTACGGGCGCACGGTGCTCGCTCCCGCCCGCTGGCGCCTGACGGCGGCCGAATTACCCGCTCACGACCACCCTCGGGAGGAGTGGGATGCAGCCCTCGGCGACTGGCGGGTCCGTCGGCGGCTGCCGCAGCGCGTCTACCTGACCGAGGACGACCGGCGCCTGCTGCTCGACCTCGATCAACCCGGACACCGCGCTCTGCTGCGTCGGCATCTTCGCCGGTCCCCGGTGGCCGTTCTGGTCGAGGCGCCGCCGGCCGAGTCGTTCGGCTGGTGCGGTGGACGTGCCCACGAGGTTGTCGTGCCCCTCAAAGCCATCCGGCCGCCGGCCTGGCCGGCCCTGCCCGCACCCACCTGGGAGCGCGCCCTCACCGCGGCGCAGTCGCAGTCCCCAGGCGCCTCGTCGCTGCTGCTGGCAGCCCTGTACGGAGACCTCCGCCGCCAGGATGCTCTGCTCACCCGGCACCTGCCGGAGCTCCTGCGCCGACTCGGCGGCCCGCCCTGGTGGTTCATCCGCTTCCGGGACCCCGAGCAGCACCTGCGGCTGCGTATCGCGCTGCCCGGCCCTGACGCCTTCGCGGACACCGTACGCGCGGTGAGCGCCTGGGCCGACGAGCTGCGCGTCCTTGGGCTGCTGTCGGACCTGCGCTACCCCACCTCCTACCGCGAGATGGGCCGCTGGGGATCGGGCGCCGCTTGGGAAGCGGCGGAGGAGGTGTTCCGCGCGGATTCGCGCGCCGTCGTCGCCCAGCTCTCCCAGCGGCACCGCCCCGGCCAGCGAGCCCTGGTGGCGGCACACTTCCTCGCCATCGCTGCCGCGTTCCTCGGCAGCGTCGAGGCCGGGACACGCTGGCTGATCGACCACATCCCGCCGACCTCGCCCACACCCGTGCCGCGTCCGCAGCTCACCGAGGCCGTACGGCTGGCCGACCCCTCGGACGGCTGGGCGGCGCTGCGCAGCGTCCCCGGCGGCAAGGAAACCGTGGCGGCCTGGGCCGACCGCGACATATCCCTTGCCGCCTACCGCGCCCATCTCCCCGGCCCGGACACCAGAGGCATTGATCCCGACGACGTGCTGACCTCTCTCCTCCACACCCACTTCGTACGGCATGTCGCGGTGAACTTCCCCGAGGAAGAGGTCTGCCTGTACCTCGCCCGCTGCGCCGCGATGGCCTGGGCCGCCCGCACTTCCGGGAGGACACCGTGACGGCCCTCCCCGCACTGGAGCTGACACAGGCGGTCGCGGACCTGCTCGCCGATCCGGAGACCGCGCCCACGGGGTCGCATGCGGCGGCGGACCGGCAGCACCTCGCGTACGGCGTGCCCGGCATCGCTCTGCTGCACGTCGAACGGGCCGCGGCCGGCCTGGGTCCGTGGCAGCGCGCCCATGACTGGCTTGCCGCCGGTACCCAGAAGCCGCTCACCAGCGGCGCCGACAGCCACCCGTTTTACGGCGCTCCCGCCTTCGCCTACGTCCTGGCCTGCGCCGCCGAGCATCAGCCCGGCTCTTACCAGCGGGCTCTCGCCACGCTGAATGCCCAGATGGCCAAGGATGTCCGCCGACGCCTGGACGCCGCCCACTGGCGCATCGACACCGGGCGTCCCCCGGCGCTCGCCGAGTTCGACGTCGTCCGCGGCCTGGCAGGCTACGGCGCCCACCTGCTGCACCACACCCCGGCAAGCCCGCTGCTGCGCGGAGTCCTGGAGTACTGCGTGCGCCTGACCGAACCGATCACCGACCACGGTGACCTCCTCCCGGGCTGGTGGACGGCAAGCGGCCCCTCGGGACAGCCGGACGAGCGGTACCCCGGTGGGCACGCCAACAACGGTGCGGCACACGGCGTCGGTGGAGTCCTGGCCTTTCTGGCCCTGTCCGCCCGCAGGGGCATCCTCGTCAACGGGCACCGTGAAGCCATCCGCACGATCCTGGCGTGGCTGGACCGCTGGCAGCAGGACTCAGGCCAGGGAACCGGCTGGCCGTACTGGGTGACGCGGGCGGAACTGCGCAGCGGACGGCTCTCCTCGGGCGGGCCGCGCCGTCCGTCCTGGTGCTACGGCACCGCCGGCCTCGCCCGCGCCCAGCAACTGGCCGCCATCGCGCTGGAAGACGCCAACCGGCAGGCCGAGGCGGAGAGAGCCCTCGCCGCCGCTCTCACCGATCCCTCCCAGTTGCGGGCCACGACCGACCGCGGCATGTGCCACGGATTCGCCGGTCTCGCCCACATCGCCGCCCGGACCGCCGACGACGCCCGCCCCGAGACCGCCGCACTGCTCCGCGCCACCCTCCCGCCACTGCTCAGCGCCGTATGCCCGCCCGGAGCCGACCCGGCCGAGACCGCCGCCGCCATCGCGCGGGACAAAGCGGCCGGCTCCGGCTTCCTCAACGGCGCGGCAGGAACAGCGCTGGCACTCCTCGCCCCGGCCACCGCAACGCCGCCCCGTTCCGCCTGGGACGCCTGCCTGCTCCTCGCCTGATCACTGACCGAAGGGCCCCCGACATGTCCCAGGACCGCTGGCAGCAGCACAGCATCACCTTCACCGACCGCGAGACCAGGCAGCGCGCCATCACCGAGCACATAGGCCCGACGCTGCTCGCGGCCGAGGAGGCCGGGCAGCTCACCGGCTGGTGGTTCATGAACAAGCAACCCTGGCCGCTGCGCTACCGAGCCGCCGAGCCGTCCCCGCTCATCGTCTCGCTGCTCAGCGGACTCACCGCCGACAGAACCGTCCTGTCCTCGGCACGCGGCATCTACGAGCCGGAGACCTTCGCGTTCGGCGGCACCGAAGCCATGGAGGCCGCTCACGAACTGTTCCACCAGGACAGCCGCCACCTGCTCGCCCACCAGCCCCGGCCCGGACGGCTCGGCCGCCGGGAGACCGCTGTTCTCCTGGCGAGCGCAATGATGCGGGCGGCCGGTCTCGACTGGTTCGAGCAGGGTGACGTCTGGGCCAAGGTCGCCGACCTGCGTCCAGCCGCCGGACCCATGGCTCCCGGACGAGCCGCTGCCCTGGCACCCGCGATGCGCCGACTGATGACCACCGACGCCCGCAGCCTGTGCCGTCCGGGCGGGCCGCTCCACGGGCACGTGGGTTGGGTGGACGCCTTCGAACAGACGGGCGCCGCGCTGGCCCGCCTCGCCGCCGACGGTCTCCTCACTCGGGGGCTGCGGGCCGTCCTCGCCCACCACCTGATCTTCCACGCCAACCGCGCCGGTCTCCCCCGCGGCGACCAGCACGCCATCTCCCACATCGCACGAGAGGTAGTCATGGGATCGAGTGACACCACCGCGTCGCCCGCCGAGGGCACGCCCCCGGCCGTTAACGTCGGCGCGGTGACTTCCCAGAACACCGGCACCATCACCCCGCAGGAGACCGACGCCGAACGGCTCCGCAACGCCCTGGTCGACCGCATCCGCGCCAACGGCCACGCCCGCACCGCCCAGGTCGAGAACGCCCTGCGGACCGTTCCGCGCCACCTGTTCGTGCCCGACGCCACGCTCGAAGACGCCTACGCCAACGCCCCGGTGCACATCAAGTACGACACCGACGGCACATCGATCTCCTGCGCCTCCCAGCCCGGCGTCGTCGCCCTCATGCTCGACCAGCTCGACGTCCGACCCGGTGACCGCATCCTCGAACTCGGCGCCGGCAGCGGCTACAACGCCGCACTCCTCGCCCACCTGGCCGGCCCGCAGGGACACGTCACCACCATCGACGTCGACGAGGACCTGGTGGATGGCGCCCGCACACACCTCGCCACCGCCGGATGCACCAACGTCCAGGCCCTGACCCGCGACGGCGCCCTCGGACACCCCGAGGGCGCACCCTATGACCGGATCATCGCCACGGTCGGCGCCCACGGCATCCCCCACGCCTGGCTCGACCAGCTCGCCCCCGGAGGCCGCCTCCTGGTGCCGCAGCGTCTGAAGGGTAGCGTCGCCCGCTCCGTCGCCTGGGAGCGTCACGACGGCCGATGGGTCTCCCTGAGCAGCGAGATGAACACCTTCATGCCGCTGCGCCGCGGCATCGCGGATGACGACCGCCGCGTCGTCCCGCTCAGCGCGGACGGCAGCGTGCGCCTCCAAACCCCCGCCGGGCAGCACATCGACGCCGACGCACTGGCCGGTGTCCTGGACCAGCCACGCACCGAGAAGTGGACCGGAATGACGGTCCGGGCGATGGAATCCCCGGAGTGGATGGAGCTGTTCGTCACCTGTTCCGTCCCCTCCGGCCTGATCCGCATGCTCTTCCCGCCCACCGCCAAGGGAACCCTCCTCACCGACGACCCCTACCCCTCCTCCACCGCGGCCGTGGACAAGGGCGCCCTCACCTACCTCGCCCGCCGCCTGTCCCCGGAGAAGACCCCCGAGGGCGGCAAGCTCTGGGAATTCGGCGTCATCGGCCACGGCCCCGGCAGCGACGAACTCGCCGCCAAGGTCGCCGACGCCATCCGCACCTGGGACCGCGAATACCGCGACCGCACCGCCTCTTTCGAGATCCAGCCGCTCGACGCCCCCGCCCCAGAAGACCGCCCAGGCGTGTTCGCCGTCACGACCCCGCTGAACCGGATCGTCGTCGACTGGACCTGACGGCACCCGCCCACACGCCTCGCCCGCCCGCCCCTCGGAGGGCTCATGGACCCGCACGGCCCCACGGCCCAGCGCTTCCCGCTCGTCGCCCGCTTCCGGCCCTCATGCCTGCCGCTGCCCGAACGCGTCGCCACCCTGACCGAGCTCTCCCGGCGGGCCCAGCGCGAGGCCGACCAGGGCCTGGCCTCAGCGGTCTTCAACCAGGCCGCACTCATCACCTCCGACCTCGGCCTGCCCGACCCGGCCCGCACGATGTGCCTCCGGCACGCCGCCGCCTACCTCCACGCCTGCCCTCTGCCCGGCATGACCGCGATCCGCGCCCTCGAACCCGTCGTGAACCTCGCCCGCCTGCACATCCGCGCCGGCCAAGGCGACCACGGTCGCCAGCACCTCCTCACCCTCTACGAAGCCGTCAGCAGCAGCACCGCCACCGACGTCGAGGGCGTCACCATCCCGGCACACCTCACCCCGACGGCCGAGGACCGCCAGGAGGTCCGCGCCTGGCTGTGGCGAGTGGTGCTCGCCGACGGCACCCGCACCCTCACCACAGCCGGCCGCTGGGCCGAGGCCCTGGCACACATCACCGCACACCGCGGCCTGGGAAACCACATGCTCGACGGCCGCCAAGTCGCCATCGTCGCGGCTCTGGTCTCCGGAGACGTGGCTGCCGCCGAAGCCCTGCTGGCAGCCACGACACCCGGCGCCCCATGGGAACAGGCCGTCACCCACTGCCTCTCCGTCCTCTGCCAACAGGCCCTCGACCGCACCGCCGACGAACCTCTCGCCACGCTGATCGAGGGCTACGTCCGGCGAGCGGCCGAACCCGGCCTCACCGTCTTCGACATCCGTCTCGGCCTGGTCATCCTCGACGCCACCTACGCAGCACACGATCGCTCCGCTCGGCAGGTCAGCGACCGTCTGCACCACCGCACCGTCATCGCCACGGACGGCTACGCGGCCCGGGAATGCCTCGCCCATCCCCGGTTCCGTACGCTCGCCACCGAGCAGCAGATCCGAGACTGCACCGATCTTCTCCAGCGCTGCGCCCTCGGCTTCGGCGTTCTTCCTGATGACCTGGGAACGGAACTGATCCGCGCCTTGGCGACCAGCGAATCCGTCATCCGCGCCAGCGTCACGCCGCTCCCCGGACTGAACAGGTAGAAATCACGAGCTTCAAAGGCACGGAGAACTCGCCCGCCTTGCGGCCCAGGAGTCAGGCAGCCTGACCAGCGTGGGCACCTCTTGCCACCCGTACCCTGCCGACCGCATCGAACGCCCTCAGCTCGGAGCCCTTGAGATGATCGCGAACATGACTTCGCCGCTGCATGTCGATCGTATTCTCGGGGACCGGCCTTTCGCGGAGACCGGCGATCCCGCCCTGGTGGTCGCCGACCGGGAGCGTGGCATGCTCGCCATTGCCGGCAGGCACCGCTACGGCTTCATCAGCGGTGCTCCCGTCGGGGTCTACGGCATCGGCGACCAGTCCTGCCGTGCGCTTGTCCGCTCCCACTACCCGGTCCACGGAATGGCGTTCCATCCATCGCAGGACCTCTTGGCCATCGGTGCCGGCCGCTACGACGGCGGCTACTTCTTCGAAGGCGAACTTCTGCTGCTGAACCTGGAGACCGGCGAGGTCGTCTCCGCCTTCGAGGAGAGGCTCGGCCGCCAGGTGCTGGAGCTGGAGTGGCTGAGCGGGACCGAACTGCGGCTGACGATGGCCCCGCCCGACGACTGGGGCGATGAACAGGCCCACCACGAAGGACACACCGCCACGGTGACCCGGCGCGACTGGTATCTCCTCGCCCCACGATCGCTCACTCACCAGGAACTGGCCGGGCCGCGCGGGCCGGCACCCCGCCGCGAGACCAACCGGACCGCCCGTCGGCTGGTCGAGGAACTGGCGCCGGAGTGGACGCCACGCCACGACGTGCGCACCGTCGAGCAGCTGGCGGACGGCCGGTGCCTGGCTGCTCTCGACGGAGTGCGGCTCGAATCCTGGCTGCCGTCGGGCGAGCGTGAATGGGCGGTCGCCGACGAGGAGGGCGGACGGGAGATCGTGGTCGCCGCCGATGAACAGTCGGCCTGGGTCAGCGTGGCCGCGTCCCGCGATGCCGGCGGGTACCGGACCCCACGGACCCTCGCCCGGATCTCCCTCGTCGATGGAAGCGAACTGGACCGTGTCGTCCCCTCCCGCCCCGTCTCCCTGCTGCGGTCCGCGGACGGCCGGCCCGTTCTCATGCCCAGGGGTACGAACGGTGTCCGCAGTTCCCTCCCGGTCCGGCGCGGGCGCCGGATCTACTTCCAGGAGGCGGAGGGTCCGGGCAGACCAGGGCGCCAAGCTCCGGGAAAGCAGTGGCTTGCCGCGGCCGGCCTGCCCGAGGGCGGCACGGGCCGCCCGGAGGAGCCTGTGCGTCGTGACGCCCAGCGCCTCTTCCCCTTCTCGTGGATACCCGGGGAGACGCACTTCGGCGGACCGGCGGTGGAGACCGCCGATGGGACACTGGTCCATGCCGGAACGGTCTACGACGGCCGAGGACTTCAGCCAGGTGGCTCCTTCGTGGTGCGGCGGTCCCTGACTGACGGAGCGCCGCGCTGGGTCTTCCGCACCGACAGGCAGGCCACCGCGCTGGACACCGACCCCGACACCGTCTATATCGCCTACGACGACGGCGAGATCGTCGCGCTCGCACTCGCCGACGGCAGCGTGTCCTGGCGGCAGTACCTCACCGTCGGGGAGGTGCCGGCGATACCGACCGCGCTCACCATCACCCAGCCGGGCCGGTTGCTCATCGGTACCAGTGACGGACGCATCCTCCTGTGCTCGACGGAACACTGACCCAGCCCCGTCACCTGCCGTCGCCCCGGAAGAAGACAGAAGGTCGGAGGTGCACAAGGCTGCACCGGCTCGGTACTCCAGTGCCCTGCGCAGCAAGATCAACGCGGACGAGGGCGCCGGTCCTGGTCTGCAAAGGCGCGAGGGCAGACCTGCATTTCCGGCTGGTGTCCGCCCCTCCCGCTTGCCCTCAATGCGCCAGATGAGGACGTGCGCAGGGGCGCGGGCTGTGTCGAGTTCGCGTTGGGCTGCTGCGGTAGCGAGGGGGGCGGCGGGGTCGTGGCCGGCTCGCTGGGTGTGGGAGAGGGCGGCGGCCAGGGCGGGCCAGGCGGGGTCGGCGAGGATGCGGTCGGCGTGGGCCGGGAGGGTGGCGCGCAGCATGGCCTCGTAAGGGCTGAGTTCCATGGGTGTAGGCACCCGGGCCATGAGGGCGGCGAGGTGGGGGCGGCTGGCGTGGCCGTAGGCGTTCTCCAGGTGGGTGAGGGCTTGCCGGGCGGCGGCGCGCACACCCTGACGGTCTCGGCCCAGCTCGTCCAGGACGGCTGGGACGTACGGAACTCCGAGCCCAAGACCGACAGCGGCTTCCGCGTGATCGCCCTGGACGACGACACGGTGGACGTCCTCAAGCGTCACCGCGAACGCCAGGACGCCGACCGGGCGGAGTGGGATTCGGCATGGGTGGAGACAGGTCTGGTCTTCACCCAGGAGGACGGCTCCTGGCTGCATCCGGGGAAGGTGACCGACCTCTTCGAGCGGCTGGTGGCGGCCTCGGATCTGCCGCCGGTCCGGCTGCATGACCTGCGGCACGGGGCGGCCACGCTCATGCTCGCCGCCGGCGTCGATGTGAAGGTGGTCTCCGACACTCTCGGGCACAGCGACACCCGGATCACGCGCGACATCTACCAGAGCGTGCTGCCCGAGGTCGGCAAGAGCGCCGCCGAGGCGACCGCCAAGCTGGTGCCCCTCAAGCGCAAGGCCGAGGCCGAGAAGGCCCGCAAGGCCGCACGGAAGGCGAAGCGCGAGGAGAAGGCCCGCAGGGCGGCGAGGAAGGCCAGGCGGGCCGAGAAGGCCAAGGCCACGGGACGGAAGAAGCGCGGGCGGAAGCCGGGGAAACGGAAGGACTGACCAGGCCCGCTCACGCATCGCTCACGCACGAGGGGTGAGGGCGCCGTCGGAGTGATGGCCCGCAAGCCGCGGGAACGGGAAAAGCCCGGGTCATGGGGTAGATGACCTGGGCTTTCCTGGAGCCGCCTAAGGGAATCGAACCCTTGACCTACGCATTACGAGGTCATCCACGACACCGCCGTGACCAGCGGAGACATCGCCGCAGGGCACCTGACCTGCGAAACCACCCCTCACTGGATCCCGACGCCTCTCACGGCTTCTCGACGCCATGTGTATGGGAACGCTTCCTCAAGCACAGGTCAGACCCGCGCCTCGTCCCAGCGTCCGACGCCGACCACGGGCGGACGTGATCAATCGCCCTCGTCGACAGGCCCCGGTGCTTCGTCTCCCGTTGTCGTAGGTGGACAACAGCGTGAGAGGGTCGGCCAGCGGCACACGCCTGTGCTGACGGCGGAAGTGCGAAGCTCCCCGTAGGCGGTCTCCGGGTGTCCCCGCTGGCGGACAGCAGATGTCCCCGCTGATGGACGCGTGATCCTTCTTGGCTGTCTGAATCACCCGACATGTTCTCTTGGCGGGTGTGAAGAGCAAAGAGGAGATCATGGAGATTCTTGAGGCTTACGACCTCACGGGGAGTTACCGTGCGGCGGCCGAGCTGGCCGGAGTGGATCACCACACGGTGAAGCGTTATGTCCTGCTTCGCGGCAAGGGCGATCCGACGAAGCCGAAGCTGCGGCCGAAGATGATCGACGAGTTCATGCCGAAGATCGAGGAGCTCGTCGAGCGGTCCGGCGGGCGGATCGGTGCGGACAAGGTCCACGAGAAGATCACGGCGATGGGCTTCGCGGGCACCGACCGCACGACCCGACGGGCAGTGGCCGCGGCGAAGGCGTCGTATCGGGCCGGGCACCGAAGAGTGTTCCGCCCGTGGATTCCCGAGCCCGGGCTGTGGTTGCAATGGGACTGGGGCGAGGGGCCGAGAATAGCGGGCCGCAGAACGTGGCTGTGGTGTTCGTGGCTGGCCTGGTCCCGGTTCCGGGTGGTGATCCCGGTGCTGGACAAAACACTGCCGACGATCGCGTCGTGCATGGACGCGACGCTGCGGCGGATCGGCGGGGCCCCGACCTACGCGCTCACCGACAACGAGCGCACGGTCACCGCGGACCACATCGCGCGGATCCCGGTGCGCAATCCGCAGATCATCGAGATCGGCCACCACTACGGGCTCACGATCCGCACCTGCGTTCCCGCGGATCCGCAGTCCAAGGGCGGATCGGAGGCGACGGTGAGGATCGCGAAACGGGACCTGGTGCCCACGGATGTGAACCTGCGGGCCGCCTACCGCGACTTCACCGAGCTGGAGGACGCCTGCGCCGCTTTCACCGACGAGGTGAACAGCAAGGTCCACCGCGCGATCCGCCGCCGGCCCGCCGAGGCCCTGGCCGAAGAGGTCCTGCGGCTGCACCGGCTGCCGGACCGGCCCTTCACCGCCGCCCTGGGGACGACGAGGAAGGTCGCGGGTGATGCGACGATCTCGGTCGACTCGGTGCGTTACTCGGTCCCGCACCAGCTGGCCGGACAGACGGTCTGGGCCCGCTTCCACGGCGATGAGCTGGTGGTCACCGCCGTCGGCGAGGGCGGCGCGGTCGAGGCCGCCCGCCACCGCCGGTCCACCCCGGGCAACCCCTCCATCAAGGACGAGCACTACCCGCCCAGGGAAGGCAAGGACGGCGACCGCACCCCGAGGGCGACATCCGCGGGGGAGGCAGCGTTCCTCGCCCTGGGTCCCGGGGCGGCGTCCTGGCTCATCGAAGCGGCGGCGGCCGGGGCCCGCAGGATGCGGCCGAAGATGGCCGAGGCCGTCGCGCTGGCCAAGCTGCACGGCCCGGCGGAGGTTGACCGGGCGCTCGGGACCGCGGCGATCGCCGGCCGGTTCGCGGAGAACGACCTGATCTCCATCCTCGACCACCACATCGGACGCAACCTCGCAGAGCCGACCCGCGCCTCGGAAGACCACAGCCTGCAGCCGGGCACCTCGGCGTGGTCCCGCTTCGGCATCGCCCCCGAAGGAGACGAGCACTAAATGGCCACCCCTCTTCGCACCTTCACCGGCTCCAGCGGCGACCCGCTGGCCGAGGCCATCGATCTGACCCGCCGCCTCAAACTCCCCCACCTGCGGCGGGCCCTGGCCGACCTGATCCCCACCGCCAAGGCCCAAAGGTGGGACCCCGCCGAGGTCGTCCGCGTCCTCCTCGCGGAAGAAGCCGCCGGACGCGACGCCGCGAACCTGCGGACCCGCCGCAAGCGGGCCGGGTTCCCCGCAGGCAAGACCTTCGGCGACTGGGACGAGACGAAATCCTCCATCCCCCGCCAGGTCCAGGACTCCCTCAAGACCCTGGAATGGGTCACCCGCAAGGAGAACCTGTGCGTCTGCGGACCCTCCGGCACCGGCAAGAGCCACTTCACCGAAGCCCTCGGCCAGGCCGCCATCGAAGCCGGCATGACAGTGGCGTGGTTCGCCATCGAGGATCTCGGCGCCCTCGTCCGCCGCCACCGCGTCGACGACTCCCTGGCCCGGGCCATGACCAGACTGATCCGCAGCGACCTCATCATCGTCGACGACATCGGCCTGCTGCCGGTCTCCTCCGACGCCGCTGAGGGCTTCTTCCGCCTGGTCGACGCCGCCTACGAACGACGCGCGATGGCCGTCAGCAGCAACCTCCACCCCTCCGGCTTCGACGAGATCATGCCCAAGACCCTCGCCACCGCGACCGTCGACCGCCTCCTCCACCACGCTCACGTCATCGTGACTCAGGGCGACAGCTTCCGGCTCACCGAAGCCACCTCGGGCAAGGGGGTGAGACCCCTGAACTGACACCCACCCCGAGAAGGATCACGCCGACCAGTGGGGAACTCTGTTGTCCGCCACCGCGTGGTTGCCGCTGTCCGCCACCGGGGCAGACGAGCTTTCCGTTGACACTGTGCGCTCGACGTCAGGTCGTCTTCCTGGATCTCCCGCACGCTGCATGCTCGCCCCCTTGCGATCCCATACGGCCGGTCATGCTCGCCGCTTGACATCTTCGTTAGGAATCGGCACCCAGTCGCTCGCCGCCCTCGTCGGATCGCTGTCCGCTCTTGCCTGTGTCCAGAGTTCGGCGGCCACGCGACCGCGGAGAAGGAGGGCGAGCGCCGAGACTGACGGAGTATCGAGTCCGACCACCCACTCCTCAGCCGTCCCGACCAGGCTTACGGAATCCCACGGCTTCCTGAGTCGGCGTGATACGAGTGCCGCGGCGCTGGACCCGATCAGCCTTTTTCGGGCCGCGGGGCCCTCGGCACCGACCAGCAAGGTGGCAGTAACAGAATTCTCATTGACCGGCTGGGGTGAGGGGACGTCCGGCGTCGGCACGTTCCAGGATGCCTCCGCCTCTTCGGTGCACGGCGCGGCTCCGCTCAGCGCCGCTTCCTCGACCCACCTCTCCGACAGGTGGCGCCAGCGGCTGGCCGCCAGTTCCGCGTTGTCGTCCGGGCTCCCCTGCCACCAACCGGAGGCCAGCAACGCCAGATTGCTCAACCCTCGCACATCGCGGACGAGCACGGCCGGGCTCAGCGCCTTGTCCTGCGCCGCCACGGACAGCAGCCCGGTACCCATCACAGCCACCGGTCCCTTGTCGGTGGCAGCAAGCACGAAGTCGGCCAGGGCATCCGTCGGCGTCCTGTTGAAGAGGACCTTGCCTTTCAGGCCCTTCGCCCGCGTGGCACCGAGCGCGTTGACTAGGCGCTTGCGCAGTGCCTCGTCGTTGGCGCACGACCAGAGGACGTCCACGCCCACCCCACGACTGCGGAGATCCGCGGCGACCTCGATCACCCGTGCGACCTGGTGGTCGTCCAGTTGCGAGATAACGATCAGCGCATGGGTGGTCGCGTCCGCCAGGGCTCTTTCTGCGAGCCGACGGCTGTCACCCGCCAGCAGTGCCGTCTCGACACAGGGCACCGTGACTAGTTCCGCCGCCTGCACGGAGGACCGCCTGACGCGATCGCGCTCCCGCTGCCATTCCTTGATCATTTTATCGAAGCGCTCTTGCGCGGCCGAGCCGGAGGCCAGGCTCTGGTTCTGGTACTCCTGCTCGGTCTCCTCCAGGATCAACGAGGTGAGGTGGCTCCAGTTGACGGGCAACCCCAGCACCGTCGCCTTGTCGAGATCCACTCTTAAGGGCAAGTAGTACCTTCCGGACACCATGCGCGCGTTGCTGTCGATCCGGCGGATCCACTGCTGCTCCTCCGCGTTCCGCGGGAGCAGCCACTCGGTCTCCCCACCGTTGAGGGTCTTCCGGTGCTGTCGCTCCGTGAGCGCGAAGCTCCGCGCTCCACGGTTGGTCTTCCGCCGAACGTCCCGTGCGGTCACCAGATCGAGGTCCGACTGCCGGGCGAGTTGACCCTCCATCAGCTCACGAACGATGTTCTCCTGCCTGCGCTGGACCCGCAAGCTGCTCGGCCGTCGACCGCTGGAGGTGGTTAGCAGCCCCTCGGCGGTCGCTACGTAGCGGATCTCCTGGTCGTTCTGGACCATTGCCACCCAACCTTCGCGGAGCAACGTCACCAAGGCTTCGATCAGTAGCCGGTCGTGCACCTGGAACGCCTTGCGGAGTTCTTGGAAGGTGCGGCCCTCGTCGCCCTGGTCGTCGCAAATGAGCCGCAGCAGCAGCTGCTCCAACCTGCTGTAGGGGCGTCCCACTGCGACGTCGTACGAGACCCGGAAGAGGTCCAGAGGCAAGAGAATGTGGATCACAGGTGTCCCCCTTCGGACTTCATGCCCCGCCCGTGCTGGTGGCACATGCGCTGCGCCTCGATATCCCGAACGCGCTCGTCGAGTCCGGTCAGGTCGGCCGGTACCCGCACCGCCCGGCCCTCGACGAAGAGCTTCTCCAGCTGGTCCACTAGAACGGCCACGTGGCGGAGTTCGTCGTACTGCCGTTCGTCGCGCGGGACGTCCGCCACCTGGGCACGGAAGAAGTCCCACGACCCGACCAGGATCAGCAGGCGTTCGGCACGCGAGATGAGGACGTTCATCCGCGAGGCCGCCTTGAGGAATCCGAGGCCCTGCCCGGGCTGCCTCCTGTTGTTGCGGACCAGGCTCACCGCCACGATCTCCGATTGATTTCCCTGGAACGAGTCGACGGTGAAGACACCGCCCTTGTCGGGGGCACCCGCCGTACCAGCCAGCCCGCCGCTGGCACCGCGAGGATCAGGAGCCAGCACGATCCCGTGACGCAGCAGCTCGGCACGGAACTCCGGCGTACGGAGTCGCCGACCCAGGACCACCACCTGCTGGGCATAGGGCGACAGGACCGCGAGGTTGGCGGGATGCTCCGAGTCACCGCGCAGTGAGCTCAGGAACATCTCAAGTGCTTGGGCCTCCGCCTCGTTGCGGTACTTCGGCTGCGTGGTCTCCGCCGCCCGCGGGTCGACCGCGGCTGCTGGCAGGTCGAGCCACACCACCGCCTTGCCCTTCAGGTCCGCCGGGGCGATCAGGCTGTGGGCGGCCCGATCATGGGTATGATGCTGCAGCTTTCCGCCGTAGTACGTGTGTGAGACAAGATCACCGATATCGGGGTGCATGCGGTACTGTCCGGTGAGCAGACCTTCCTCGGGCTCGTGCGTCGTACACAGCCGGTGCAGTTGTCCGAAGAAAGCCAGCCACCGCGCGCAGTACTTGGTGAAGTACGTCTTCTCGTCCTCAGTCCTCTCGCGCCACCGAGTGAACAGATTCCGATCGACCAAGCCGTCCGCGCCGCCGAGGTCTCGCAGCGCCTGAATGACCTGGTCCAGGTTCGACAGCGCCTTCTGGTAGTCCTCCATGCGGTACGGCGGCAACTGCTGCGCGTCTCCGATCAGCAGCCATCGGTGGCCGAGGTAGAGCGGCAGGGCCAGCTCGAAGCCGTGGGCCTTCCCGGCCTCTTCGACGATCGACCAGTCGTAACTCACTTCACCCGCGAGTCCCGCCAAGTCCCCGTCACTCGCGCTGCTGTAGGTAACGCTGGCACTCCGCCGGACGAGCTCTCTAAATTCATGGGCCTCGGAGGCGTTCTGCGTGTCGAGGTCGCGAAGCATCTCCCTGCAGGCCTCCAACCATTCGGCTGGCACCACCGGCAGCGGCGCTTCCTCTCGCAGCGCCTCCAGCCTCCCGATGGTCTTATCCAGAAGGTCCCGCGCGACGTACCGCACTGACCCGCGCTCGTCCGTCGCCACCACGTTCTGGCGCGGATCCACGGTTCGGCGCAGCCTGATCGACAGCGGGCGGCTCTCCTCAGGGATCCCGTCGAACGCCTCGCTCTCCACCTTAGACCTCAACACGTCCACGGCGGAGTGCGCCTGCGCCGTGATGAGGATCTGCGCCATCGGGTCCTCGGTCAGGATCTCCCGCAGCAGCCACGCAGCCATATGCGTCTTGCCCGTCCCGGGCGGACCCTGCACGGTGTAGATCGGTCGCGTGCCCATGATGGCGCCGATCTGGGCGCGCTTGCTCGCATCGACCTTCCGGGGGTCGGGTGTGGCTGGCAGCGCCCCACTGTCCATGAAGACCTGGCCCGGAGCCGACAGGCTCTCCAACAGGTAAGTGTGGTCCGCCAGACGTTCGATCGCCTTCTTCCGGCGCTGGACCAACTGTAGTTGCCGCCTCAGCCCCCTGGTGCGCAGGATGTATTCCTGCCCCGGACGGGGACCGCCGGCCTCGGAATCGAGCTGTTCGGCAAGACCACCGCCACCCGCCAGGGCTCCAGCGGGCCGAAGCCGGACCGTCTCGTCCAAGACATAGGCCTCGACCAGTTCCCAGTGACCGTTGGTCGGGGAGCCTCCGCGAAGGCCCTCTAGCTCCGGGGAGCACAGCTCAATCTCGTTGCTGCCCCACTTTCCGCTGTACTTATCTCGGAGCAGGAACGCCGCCATGCCGCCGTCGGCCGTAAAGAGTGTCAAGGGCGGGTGTTCCCGGGGGATCTCCTGCACCTCGATCCACTCTACGCTGCCGTCCTCCCGCCGCCGCACCTCCGAGACCTGACACCGGAAGACCTCCGCATCACGGATCAGCAGATCGATCTGATTGGTCAGCCGGATGAACTCGGCCAGATCCTCCTGGTTCTTCTGCCGCTCGCTGGTGTCGTCTGAGGAGGGAATCTTAAGATCCCAGCTTAGCGCGGGCATCTAAACCTGCCGACGCTTTGTAGTGATGAAGGCCAGTTCCCCGGCAGCTATCTCCCTGCTCCGCCGCGGATCGATCTCGAAGTCATCGCGAACGCTCTGACAGAAGGCCTTCTGCCAGCTCTTGATCTTTCCATCGTCGTGCTTGGCGAGCTCGAGGTGCAGAGTCCGGCCTGAAAGCACCATTGTTCCAACGGTCAATCCCGGGGAAAGTACGCCGCCATCGGAGAAGTCGTCGTGCAGAAATCCGATCAGCTTGGTGACGTGGTCCCCATCCATCGAACTGAAGGCGTCACCGGGCTGCAGCCCGAGCGCGGCCCGGAGGCCCTGTGCTTCCAGCGCGTCAACCAGGCGCTGATTCTTAGCGTTGACCACGACGAAGTGCCGTTGATTGGCATCAGCGCTCTCGAGTGGCTCCTCGAGCGAGTCGATGACCTCCCGGATGAGCGCCTGGACCTCGTCACCGCGCCGCAGCCGCTCGGTCGGCTCCTCAGCGATCAGCCGGCCGATAACCTCCTGTTCGAGGGGCGTCAGCTTCCCGCCGCGGGCCGATTGGATCTCGCGCTTTCGCCTCGCACCTCCCACGCCCCGGCCCAGTTGGTCCCGGACGAGCCGGTGGCGCTCCACCGGATCCACGGTGGAGCCTATGTGCTCGATGTCCAGCATGCACCGTGCCACCAGCATGCCGAAGGCGAACCAATCGGCGTCGGGACCGAAGGCCTGGCGGCCGGAAGCCCACTCCGGCGGTGTCTCCCAGCCTCGCCGGGTGCGTGCTGCCGCTGGCGGACGCCCCAGCCGGACGCTCCATTCGAACCCACCGAGCCGCGCCGACTCGGGACCCGCCTCCGGGTCCAGGAACACCGTCTCCGGCGACACGCAGCGGTGCACTACATGTTGCCGGTGAAGCAGGTCCAGACCGGATGCCAGCCGGTCGAGCATCTTCCAGATCGACTGGCGGTCGGAATCACGGCCGGAGAGCCAGGAACAGCCCGGACGGTCGGCGAGCAAGGAGGCCAGCGTCCGATGGCCGTCCGTCTCGAAGACCATCACGAAACAGTGGTGCTCAAGGTCGATGCCCACGTTGTGGAGCTGGAGCAGCGAGCGCTCCGAGCCGGGCGTGCTCCTCACCTGGTACAGGGAGCGCAACTCGGTGTCCCACAGCGCTCGTTGCACCTGATCCGGCCCGCTCTCCGAAAAGTGCCAGGTCTTCATCAGGTACGGCTTCACGTACTCGTCGGTGTCGTTGGCGGTCCAGAGCCTCCCCTCGTCCGAGAACGAGTCCAGCGGCTGGAGGATCTCGTACCGCCCTCCCAATAAGACATCCCCTGGCACGAGTCGCACGCTCGTCTCCTGTCATGTTCGGCATGTCGAGGATGGCCCACCCAAACGCCCTAAACATTCAAGGGAGCCAGTTAATCAACAGAGTTGAGGTGAGGCAGTGATCAAGTCTCACATTATGAAAGATCACCAGATCGAGTAGCAAGTTGATCAAAAGCACCCTGGGCGCACCTCACAGGTTCCGCGCCTGCAGTGGCGCGGACCGCGACCTCGCCCGTGCCAAGTGGCGCAAGCGCTGCAGGAGTCAGGCCAACGGGAACTGCGTCGAGGTCACTGACGACTTCCCCGGCGTCGTCCCCGTCCGCGGCTCCAAGCACCCCCGGCCCCGCCCTGGTCGTGTCTGCCGACGCCTGGCGGGCATTCGTGGGGGACCTCAAGGACTGAGCCCTCAGACACCCGAACCCCGGGCCGCCCTCTCGGCGCCCGGGATTCGCTATGTGCGGCTACAGGTGGGGCGATATCCTCGCGGGCAGCGTGCCGCACGGGCCACCCGCTTCTTCGTCCCCAGGATCACCAGATCCGCGAGCAGACCGACCAGCAGCCCATGGCTTCCGACCACACGAGGTAGCCCCGCCGCTCAGGGCCGAGCAGGTCATCGGGGATCGGCGGGCGCTTCAGCAGATCGGCGTCCGACCAGGCCGACGAGTCGAGGCCCAGCGGACGGACCACTTCCCTGCCGGGCCTCGCCACCGAGAGCCACCGCGCCGCCTGGTAGGCCGCAGCCCTGGCACGGTTGCCCTTGGTGGCTCCGGCGGAGCGGTTACACGACGCATGAGCCCAGCCGAGATAGCCGTCACCGTCGTCATCATGGTCGAGGTCGAGCTGGTCGCCGAGCAGCATGATGCCGCCGCAGCGAACGCAGGGCGTGCCGTACGCCGCCTCCCGCGTCTCCGCGACCAGCCGGCGGTGCTCCGCCCCGTACCGCGCCCGCCGGTGGCGGGGACACCGTTTCGCGGGCCTCCCCCGCAACTGCACGAACGGCGCGCCACAATCCGCACACGTAAGCCTCATCTGTATCCCTCCAAGATCATCTCCCCAGAAAAATTCACCGGGGAGAGAAATGTTCTGACTGCGGGGTCGTTAAGCCTTTGACTTCCTACGGCGGTACCCCACCCCCCTACTCATGCCGGGGTGGGGAGCGAGGTGTCGTCCTCCCGGCGTTGATCAAGCCGCGGAGTTCCTCGTCGTCCTGGGCCTTGGGGCCGAACACGGCGTCGATCTCGTCGAACAGCAGGGTGGGCCGAGAATCGAGGTCGGAGACGGCACGGAAGAGCGCGGCGGGGGTGCAGTTCTCCGTCCTCATGGGGGTCGGCACCAGCGACTCGATCACCTCCAACGCGCGGGTCTTGCCGCTGCCAGGCTCGGGCGAGAGAAAGGCCAGCCGCGGCGCGGAGTCGAAGCAGTCGAGCAGGCGGGTGTGCGCGTCCCACAGAGTCACAGCCACATACGCGTGCTCGGAGGGGAAGGCGTTGAACCGGCGGTGGAACGCCTCCACCTCGTCGAGCAGGGCGGCGCCATCGACCGGTGCGGCCGGCGTCAACTCGGGGGCGTCCTGGACACCCGCCGCCTCGCGATTGAGCTCCGTCGTGGTGCTCTCCCGCAGCGACGGCGGCGGCGCCGAACTCGTCGGCGTCACCTCGGCGGCATGGTCCGCCGTCACCGTGGTGATGAGTGCGTTGAGGTCTCGCGGCTGGGCCCACCCGTCGTTGATGGCGTTGTCGATGGCGTCGTGCTGGTCCGCCTCGGTGCCATCCCGTGTGTAACTCCACCGGGAGATGGCGTCGATCATGACGTGGCGCACACGGTCAGCGGGCAGAAGACCGGGGTCGAGCTGCGAGACGGCAGCACCCAGCGTCGCCAGCTTGAACGTCGCCGTGTTGAGGATCGTGTGTCCGCTCCCGTCGTCGGGACAGTCCCGGACCGTGGCGGCCTCCCGGGCAACGGCTTCCTCGACGTAAGCGATGAGGCGGTCGGCGTGGAGCTCCGAGTTGTCGGGCTGGGCGAAGGAGGTGCTCATGACGCACCTCCCCTCTTGCTGCGGAGGGCCGCCGCGAGGCGCTCCCGAACGTCCTCCGTCACCGTGTGGTTCGCGGTGGAGACGGGTTCGCGGCGCTCCCGGTGTGGCTTGTCGTCGTGGGTCAAGATCAGCGCGAGCCAGCCGGGGGCGAGCATCGGCGGCTTGAGGCCGAGGACGTGGTAGCCCGGCGTCGGGGGTGCCGCGACGAAGCCGCCCTTCTTGTGCGGCTCGGCGGAGGACGCCTTCACGTCGATGCCCGGCAGCATGGCATCCCGCCCGGGGGTATCCCAGGGGTCGACGAACCACAGGTGCAGCCCGCCGCTGCCGGTGCGGATCAGCGTGGTCCTGTCGTATAGGCACGCGGGCGCGGCCTGCGGATCTCCCGAGGCCAGGGTCAGCTCGGCCCAGTTGTCCGGGCCGCTGACGGGCGGATGCTTCACATCGAGGTCGACGACCAGCAGCCCCGAGGGCTTGCACGCGACCCCCACCCAGGCGTCGGGCCAGCGGCGGCCCCACCGGTTGATGGTCGCCTGGTCGGTGGTGGCCTCGTTACCCCAGCCCACGAGGGGCTGTTTCCGGCCGCGGATGAGCTTGAAGGGGAACACGTAGAGGCCGGCGGCGGCCAGGATCGGCGCCCCGCAGGCGAACGGCGACCCCGTCACGTCGTCGGCTGCGAGCAGGGCGCCAGGTATATTGATGGTGGTCGATACCGCTGCCGGAGTGTTGATCACCAAGGAGCCGTTACCCTGCCCGGGGGTGGCGGCTCCGGCGCTGTCATGCCGCACCATGATCACCACCCCTCGCCCGCGCCTCCAGCCACTCCTCCACGTCCTCGATGCGGTATCGGCGGTGGCGCCCCACCCGGAACGACCGCGGGCCGACCCCCCTGTACGTCCACTGGTACAAAGTCGCTTCGGGGATGCCGAGCATCTGGCTCACCTCGGACGGCGACATCAAATTCTTCTTGCTAAGCATGTAGTTCTCCTAAATAGCTACTCAGCGTCTCCGGAAGTATGGCACCATCGCTTGACACCTGCAACCGTGGGAGGGAGACTGCTTGCGTGGATGAAACCAGGAAGCGCAAGCACAGTGGAACTGGCCCCATCGGCAAGCAAGTTGGCGAAAACCTGGCGCACATGCGCAACGCCCGACGTCTGACGACGGAGCGGCTAGCCGAGGGGGTGCGTCAGCTCGGAGTAGAGATGACCGCATCGACGGTCACCAAGATCGAGAAGCAGAGCCGCCGGATCACGGTGGACGAGCTGGTCGCCTTCGCCGCCGTGCTGGACGTGTCACCGGTGTCCCTCATGCTCCCGGCCGGAAGGACAGAGCAGGTCCAGCTCGCCGAAGAGCTGACGGTGCCGTGGGAGCGGGCGTGGCGGTGGGCCCACGGAGAACAGGCTCTCCCGAAGAGCGGGGGCAGCACCGCGGCGGAACGCACGCAGTGGCTCGACTCCAACCGGCCGTACATGTCACCCCTCACGATCAACGAGGTCGAGCGGCTCCTGGAGATCCGCGAGGGCTTCGCGCCGTTCCACGTCGAGATGAACTACGACGGTGAGCGCTGGGGGGAGTCCGTTGTCACGCGGCCGGGAAACAAGAGACGGGGCGAGGACAGTGGCTAAGGTCTGGATCGAGGACCGCTCGGCGCACACCGATTACCGGGCGGCCGTGGCGGCGTGGAAGGCCGCGAAGAAGGGCGGCAGCCGGCGCAACCCGCCTGGTCGTTGGCGCGTCCGGTGGTACGACCCCAGCGGGAGGCCGAAGGCGAAGACGTTCGCGAAGCTGCCGCAGGCCGAGGCCGAAAAGGATGCCATCACGGCGAGACTCGACAAGGGCAGCTACCGAGACCCGCAGTCGGCGAGGGCCGCTGTGAGGGTCGTGGCCGAGGAGTGGTTCGCGTCGTTGCGGAAGCAGGGGCGGACCACGAAGCACGACTACCGCGAGCTGCTCGACAACTACGTGATCCCGCGGTGGGGGGACTGGCAGGTCGGTTCGATCCGCTGGGAGGACGTGTCCGACTGGGTGGACGAGCTGATCGAAAAGCCGGGGATCTCCGGGCGGAAGCTGGGGCCGGCGCGCATCAGGAAGATCTACCACGTGTTCGCCATGGTGATGAAGCGCGCCGTGAAGACGGGCAGGATCGCCGCCATCCCCGCTCACGACCACGATCTGCCGCGTGTCGAGGACGACGACGAGCACGTCTACCTCACCCATGAGCAACTGGAGGCCCTGGCGAACGCCGCGGGCGAGTACCGGCTGCTGCTGCTGGTGCTCGGCTACTACGGCATCCGGTGGTCCGAGGCGTCGGCCATCAAGGTCGGGAGGCTCAACCTGGACACGCGCCGCATACGCATCGTGCAGGGCTACACCGACGTCAAGGGGAAGCTCGAACTCGGGCCCGTGAAGAACCACGAGAAGCGCTCCGTGCCGCTCCCCCGGTCGTTCGCCGAGGAGTTGCGCCCGCTGACCGAGGGCCGCAGCCACGAGGATCTGGTGTTCACCGCGCCGGAGGGCGGCCCGCTGAGGTACAACAACTTCCGCAGCCGGGTGTTCAACAAGGCCGTGAAGGCGGCCGGGCTCGACGGGCTCGGCGTCACCCCGCACAAGCTGAGGCACACCGCGGCGTCGCTGGCGATCGCGGCCGGCGCCGACGTCAAGGTGGTGCAGCTCATGCTCGGCCACAAGGACGCGGCGATGACCTTGAACGTGTACGGTCACTTGTGGCCGGACCGGCTCGACGAGGTCGCCGACGCCCTGGACGTCGGCCGCGTAGCGGCGCTGGACAAGGTGCGAGAGTCGCTCGCCAAGGTCGCCTGAAGGGCGGTGTGTACGGAATGTGTACTGCCCGCCCGGGTGATCCGGACGGGCAGTTGCCTCTGGTCCTCTGACCAGCAGCTTTCCGTGAGCCGCCTAAGGGAATCGAACCCTTGACCTACGCATTACGAGCACCAGCTCACCTGTGCCCCGCAACGCCGCCCTATGCTGCCCAGTCCCATTATCCCTGATCAGCCATCGCGCCCGGTCCAGGCCCGAACAACTCGTGCTGCGCCGTCCAAAGACGTCCGGCCACCCCTCGGCCGCCCCTTGCCCTCCCGCTCAGCCTTTCGGATGCAACGGGGAGGGTTATCGGGGACCTACTAGGACCAGCACGACGCCGTTCTGACCGACCTGCGCTTCAGCCGGTCTGAGGGCGCCTTCGGGCCCGCTGTGAGGGCCGGATGTCTGCAAGCGACAACGCCCTCCACCCATCCGGCACCGACTGCTGGCTGACCATACGTATCCTGGAGGTCGTAGAGCTGGAGGAGGGGGATCGTGAAGCTGGCCGAAGCACTGGCGCTGCGCGCGGACGCGGCCCGGCGGGTGGAGCAGTTGCGCTCACGCATCGTGGGCGCCGCCCGTTACCAGGAGGGTGAGCGCCCGCCGAAGACGCCGCGCAGCTGCTGAGCGAAGCCGGCGAGGTCCTCGACCAGCTGGAGTCGCTCATCCGCCGGATCAACCGGACCAACGCCGCAGTCGAGCTGGCCGAGGGCGGCACGCTCACCGACGCGCTGGCCCGCCGGGACGTCCTGCGGCTGCGCCACTCCGTTCTCACGGCCGCCGCCGACGCCGCCGCCGGGAAAGGGGAACGCGGCTTCGGCCGGCAGATGCGGTCCGAACTGATGATGCTCGCCGCTCTGCCCGTGGCGGACCTGCGGGCGCAGACCGACGACCTCGCCCGTCAGATCCGGGAGATCGACATGCGTATCCAGCGCACCAACTG
>NZ_FOLM01000002.1:262741-599952 GCF_900112355.1 Streptomyces aidingensis | reverse complement strand
GGCCCGTCGCGTCCTGCACCTCGACGTCATGGTGGTCTTCGGCCCAGTCATCACCGATGAACAGCACCAGCACCCCAGCCCTTCGCTCTCATACGATCCTTGCGCGCAGCCAGCGGAAAGCACGGCTCGCGCCCTAATGGATCCAGTGCTCACGCCAATCTGTCCGGCGGGCACGCCATCCCATAAGCAGTCAGGCCTCCCGGCCGACCAGCTGGGGCACGGTCTGACCGCAGAACTCGCAGTGGTTCCGAGGTGGTGAGTGCTCACCTGCTGGCGGCTACGGACCGTAGTCTCTCCTACGGCCCGCTGAGCCCCATTAGAGGCGGTCGGGGGTGCGGATGCCGAGCAGCCGCATGCCCTCGCGCAGAGTCCGTGCGGTCAGCTCGCACAGGAACAGCCGGTTCTCGCCGACCTCCCTGCGCTCCGCCTTCAGCACCGGGCACTGGTCGTAGAACGGGGTGAACGCGCTCGCCAGCCCGTAGAGATAGCCGGCCAGCTTGTGCGGCTCATGGGACTCGGCGGCGGCCTCCACCACCGCGCCGAACTCGTCCAGATGCAGCGCCAGCGCCCGCTCGGCCGGGGCCAGCTCCAGCTCCGGGTGCACCTGAGGGGCCAGCGGGGTGTCCTGCGCCGCGGCCCGCCGGATGATCGACTTGATCCGGGCGTGCGCGTACTGGATGTAGACGCTGGTGTCGCCGTTGAGCGAGACCATCCGGTCCAGGTCGAAGACGTAGTCCCGGCCGACCGAGGTGGACAGGTCGGCGTACTTGACCGCGCCGATGCCGACCTCGGCGGCCCGCTCGGCCACCTCCGGCCCGCTCAGCGACGGGTCCTTCTCCCGGACCACCGCGGCGGCCCGGTCCACCGCCTCCTGGAGCAGATCCATCAGCCGCACCGACTCGCCCTCCCGGGTCTTGAACGGCTTGCCGTCCTTGCCCAGCACCGTGCCGAACGGGATGTGCAGCGCGGTCACCTCGTCGGTCAGCCAGCCCGCCCGGCGGGCCGTCTCGAACACCATCTTGAAGTGCAGCGCCTGGCGCGAGTCCACCACATAGAGAATGGTGTCGGCGCCCAGCCCGGTGACCCGGTCCCGGATCGCCGCCAGATCGGTGGTGGCGTAGCCGTAGCCGCCGTCCGCCTTCTGCACGATCAGCGGCACCGGCCGGCCGTCCTGGCCGCGGATGTCGTCGAAGAACACGCACAGCGCGCCTTCCGAGCGGACCGCCACCCCGGACTCCTCCAGCAGCCGGCAGGTCTCGGCCAGCGCGTCGTTGTAGGCCGACTCGCCGACCACGTCCGCGTCCCGGATCTCCACATCGAGCCGTTCGTAGACGGCGTGGAAGTAGAGCAGCGACTCGTCCACGATCCGGTGCCACAGGGCCAGGGTCGGCTCGTCCCCGCCCTGGAGGCCGACCACCCGCTTCCGGGCCCGCTCCTTGAAGCCCTCGTCGCTGTCGAACAGCGCGCGGGCGGCCTTGTAGAGCCGGTTCAGCCGGGACATCGCGGCCTCGCCCTGGGCGGTGGCGCCCTGCTCGCCCCCGGTGTGGTCCAGCTCGTGCGGATGCTCGGTCAGATACTGGATCAGCATGCCGAACTGGGTGCCCCAGTCGCCGATGTGGTGGCGCCGGATCACCTTCTCGCCGCGGTGCTCCAGCAGCCGCACCAGGGCGTCCCCGATCACCGTGGACCGCAGATGGCCGACATGCATCTCCTTGGCCACATTGGGCTGGGAGTAGTCCACCACCGTGGTGCCGGGGTGCGCGGCACAGGGCACGCCCAGCCGGTCGTCGGCGGCGCGGGCGGCCAGGGTGGACAGGATGGCGGCGTCGGCGACCGTGATGTTGAGGAAGCCGGGGCCGGACACCTCGACACGGCCGATGGGCCCGGGCCCGCCCTCCGGCAGCCGCTCCGCCACCCGGGCGGCCAGCTCGCGCGGGTTGGTGCCCAGCTTCTTGGCCAGCGCCAGCATGCCGTTGGCCTGGAAATCCGCCCGGTCGCTGCGTCGCAGCAGCGGGTCCGCGGAGGCGGCCTCCGGCACGGCGGCCGAGAGGGCGTCCGCGAGACGCTGATGGACCGATGCGGCGAGGGAGGGGACCGTGGCCATGGATGTGTGCCGTTCCGTCTGGGGTGATGGTCGCCGCACGACGGCTGCCGGCCGGGCCGGTGGACGGCCGGGACGGACCGCCGCCGTGCTGCCGTAAGAGCCACTCAAGTATTCCACGGGCCGGGGCGCCACCGTTTTTCCGGCTGTCCGGGGCGGGTGGAAGAATGGGACGGCCACCCGGCGGGGGCCTCCCCTCCGGGTGCGGCGGCACCGCACGGCGGGGCCGGAGAAGTCACGTCAGAAGCAGCGCACGGGAAACAGGAAAAGGAAGTAGCCGAAGTGGCTCAGACCACACCCGAGACCGACTGGGTCTCCCGGTTCGCGGACGAGGTCATCGCCGAGGCGGAGCGCCGCGCGCCGGGCAAACCCGTGGTCTGCGCCTCGGGCCTGAGCCCCTCCGGACCGGTCCACCTGGGCAATCTCCGCGAGGTGATGACCCCGCACCTGGTCGCCGACGAGATCCGGCGGCGCGGCGTGCCGGTGGAGCACATCATCTCCTGGGACGACTACGACCGGTTCCGCAAGGTGCCGGCCGGGATCGAGGGGGTGGACGAGTCCTGGGCCGAGCACATCGGCAAGCCGCTGACCTCGGTGCCGCCGCCGGCCGGATCGCCGCACCCGAACTGGGCCGAGCACTTCCGCCGCCGGATGGAGGAGTCGCTGGCGGCGCTGGGCGTGGAGTACCGGGGCATCAGCCAGACCGCGATGTACACCTCGGGCGCCTACCGGGAGCAGATCCTGTTCGCCATGCGCGAGCGGCTGCGCATCGACGCCGTGCTGGACCAGTACCGCACCAAGGGCAAGACGCGCACCCCGGGGGCGCAGCGGAAGCCGATGGAGGAGGCGGAGCTGGCGGCCGTGGAGGGCTCCGGCGCGGCGGGCGAGGACGACGGCAGCGGCAGCGGCGCGGGCTACTTCCCCTACCGCCCGTACTGCACGGCCTGCGAGCGTGACACCACCGCCATCACCCGCTACGACGACGAGACCACCGAGCTGTCCTACACCTGCGCCTCGTGCGGGCAGGCGGAGACGGTGCGGCTGAGCGAGTTCGACCACGGCAAGCTGGTGTGGAAGGTCGACTGGCCGATGCGGTGGGCCTACGAGGGCGTGATCTTCGAGCCCTCCGGGGTGGACCACCAGTCGCCCGGCTCGTCCTACGTGGTCGGCGGGCAGCTGGTGCGCGAGGTCTTCGGCGCCCGGCAGCCGATCGGGCCGATGTACGCCTTCGTCGGCATCACCGGCATGGCCAAGATGTCCAGCTCCCGGGGCGGGGTGCCGACCCCGGCGGACGCCCTGGAGATCATGGAGCCCGCGCTGCTGCGCTGGCTGTATGCCCGCCGCAAGCCCAACCAGAGCTTCAAGGTCGCCTTCGACCAGGAGATCCAGCGGCTGTACGACGAGTGGGACGCGCTGCGGCGGAAGGTCGGCGAGGGCCGGGCGCTGCCCGGCGATCTGGCCGCCTGGCGGCGCGCGGTGTCCACGGCCGCCGGTGAGCTGCCGGCCACCCCGCGCCCGCTGCCGTACCGGACGCTGACCTCGGTGCTGGACATCACCACCGGGGACGAGGAGCAGACGCTGCGGATTCTGCGGGAGCTGGACCCGGAGCATCCGCTCGGCTCGCTGGACGAGGCCCGGCCGCGGCTGGACTGCGCGGCGCACTGGGTGGCCACCCAGCTGCCGGCGGAGTCCCGGACCCGGGTGCGCGAGGAACCGGACAAGGAGCTGCTGTCGGCGCTGGACGAGCGGCAGCGGGAGGCGCTGCGGCTGCTGCTGGAGGGCCTGGAGTCGCACTGGTCGGTGGAGGGACTGACGGAGCTGGTGTACGGCGTGCCCAAGCGGCAGGCCGGGCTGGCGCCGGAGGCCAGGCCGACGCCGGAGCTGAAGGCCGCGCAGCGGGAGTTCTTCGCCCTGCTGTACCGGCTGCTGGTCGGCCGGGACACCGGGCCGCGGCTGCCCACCCTGCTGATGGCGGTCGGCGCGGGCCGCACCCGCGCCCTGCTGGGCGGCTGACGCCGGGCGCCGCGCTTTTCCGTCTGCCGCCCGGATGGGGACGCCGCGGGACGCTGCGGGACATCCCCGGGCACCGGGCGTCAGACGGCGGTGCCGGCCTCGGCCCGGTAGCGCTGGCGGAGGTCGGGGAGGTAGTTGCGCAGGTAGCCCTCGCTCAGCAGATTGCCGTCGCCATCGGTGACGCCGTATCGGTCGTAGAGCACTTTGGAGAGCTGCCGGGCGTTGGCGAACTCGCCCGTCCGGGCCAGATGCTCGCGGTAGGCGTGGTAGAACAGCTCGCCCGGTGAGGTTCCGTCGGGGATGTTGGCGGGCTCTTCCTCATCGGGGGGCGTCCCGGGCTCGGGTTCCGGCTCGGGCGGGGTGAGGTTCCGGGTGCGGCTGGCGGTGACCGGCACCGTGACCGCGGGGGCGGCGGGCTGGGCGGGTTCGGCGTAGACGGGGTCGCGCCGCCGGGAGCGGCGCCGGCCGGGCCCGGGCTCCGGCGCGGGCGTGGGCGGGGACTCGGGCTCGGGGAGCGGTTCCCCGGCGACGGCGGGCAGCGGTTCCTGCCCCCAGACCGCTTCCGGTCCGGGGTCGGGCGCGGGTGCCGGTTCCGGTTCCGGCGCGGGCTCCGGCCCGGGTTCCGGTGCCGGAGCCGGATCGGGGCCGGTCAGGGCGGCGTGGCGGGCCGGCCGGGCGGTGCCGTTGGCCGCCGGGGCCGGCGGGTTCTCGGCCGGCGGAGTCTCCGGCGCGGCCTGGGCCGGGACCCGCTCCCGGTCCGGCTCTCCGGCCGGAGCCGGGGTCCGGGCCGGCCGGGCGGAGGCCGCGGCGGGCCGCCGCTGCTCCGGGGACGGGCCGCCGGCCGCTGTGGCGGGCTCCGTTTCGGCCTGCTGCGCAGGCAGGGCGAGCGCGCGCGGAAGTACCGGCGCGGGGGCTCCGGCGAGCTGCCGGCCGTCGTCGAGGGGCACGCCGAGGTGGGCCAGGCGCAGCGGGAGGCGGGCCTCGACGGGGGCGCGGCGGCGCCAGGCGCGGCCGTACTGGGCGCGCAGCTGCGCCCGGTAGACCAGGCGGTCGCGTTCCAGGGCGATCACCTCGTCGTAGGAGCGCAGCTCCCACAGTTTCATCCGGCGCCAGAGCCGGAAGGTGGGGACGGGCGCCAGGAACCAGCGCCACAGCCGCACGCCCTCCATGTGCTTGTCGGCGGTGATGTCGGCGATCCGGCCGATGGCGTGCCGGGCGGCCTCCACGGTGATGATGAACAGCACCGGGATGATCGCGTGCATGGCCACGCCCAGCGGGTCGCCCCAGGCCGCCGCGCCGTTGAAGGCGATGGTGGCGCCGGTCAGCAGCCAGGCGGTCTGGCGCAGCAGCGGGAACGGGATGCGCAGCCAGGTCAGCAGCAGGTCCAGGGCGAGCAGCACCACGATGCCGGCGTCGATCCCGATCGGGAAGAAGGGCGCGAACTCGCCGAAGCCCTTGCGGGCGGCAAGGTCGCGCACGGCCGCGTAGGATCCGGCGAAGCCGATGGCGGCGATCACCACCGCGCCGGTGAGCACGATGCCGACCAGCAGGCGATGCGCGCGTGTGAGCTTGATCGTGGCCACCCGCGGGTTCCTTCCCCTGTCGGACGTGTGTTCTGGTTGGCGGCCCCAGCCTTGCACACTCACCCGCCCATGTACGCGTCAGAGCCCGGTTCCTCCGCAAATGCGCAGTCGCCGGGCTCTGTTCGTGCCGGATGGGGGGGGAGGCCCCGGGGAGGCGTCAGGCGTTGCTCTCCCCGGTGCTCTCCTCGTTGGTGGAGTCCGTGGCGTCCGTGGCGTCCGTGGAGTCCTCGGCGGGGGCGTCGGCCTCGGCGTCCAGCGCGGCCAGGGCCTCGTCGATCACCAGTTCCGCGGACTTCTTGACCGACTCCGCCGACGGCGGCTTGGTCTCCTGCATGCCCGCGCCGTAGAGGTCGACGGTCAGCACCGCGTTGCCGGTGCGGGCCACCACCCGCTGCTGGCGGTACTCGTTGGTCTCCTCGCCGTCCTTCTTCTTCACCGAGTAGGCGATGGTGACCGCCTCGTCGCCGGTCTCCGCCAGCTCGGCCGGCTTGGCACCGGTGTTGGCCTCGTCCTCCATGATCTCGGCCACCTGGTCCTGGAGGTAGAGCGAGGCCCGGTCGTCGCCGCTGCCCAGCGACGGCTCGGAGTCGAAGCGCTTGAGCGAGAGGGTCAGGGAGCGGAAGTGGTATGTCTGCTCCTCCTTGTTCTCCTTCAGACCCGTCCACAGGCAGGCGCCGGACCGGGTGGTGTCCGCGGAGCTGAGCTCCTCGCCGGCGGGGTTCTCGGTGCCCGGCACCACTCGTTCGGCGGTCTCCTCGCTGACCGTGCGGCAGGGGTTGGGGAGTGTGCTGAAGCGCACGGGCTCGGGGGCCGGGGTGGCGCTCGCCGACGGCTTGGGGGAGTCGTTGTCCTCGGGGGGCGACGAGCAGGCGCCGATCATCAGTGCGGGGGCGATGGCCCAGGCCAGCGCGCGGCGGGCACGTCGGCTGCGGCCAGGTGTCGAAGCGGTACGGTCCATGGTCCTTCGCTTTTTCCGGTCCTTCGGGGGCGGCCTGGGCGTTTTGCCCACGTCAGGAACGGTAGCGGCCCCCGAGCCGGGAGGAGGTCTCCTCCCGCTGCCGTGTCCCGTGCGCGGCGCCCCGACCGGGCTATTCGTCCAGCAGGCCGGCGAGCTGACCGGCGAGCTTCCGCACGCGTTCCTGGAGGACCGCGCTGTCCGGCTCGCCGTCGTCCTCGCCGGTGGTTTCCCGGTAGCTGATGGTCACGATCACATTGGCGTTGTGGAAGGTCAGCACGATGTCCCGGCGGGAGCCGGAGTTCGTGGGGGTGAGCTGGTCGTCGATGAAGGCGGCGTGGCCGATGCCCTCCAGGGAGCGGGGGGCCAGTTCGCCGACGGGGGAGGTGGGGGCGCTGGTGCCGGCGGCGGGGCCGGACCAGCCGGCCGGGCCGCCCGTGCCGTCGCCGCTCCCCGGGTCCGCCGATTCCCCGGTGCCGTCGGTGCTGTCCGTGCCGCCGGCGTCGGCGGCGTTGTCCGGATCAGACGGATCAGACGAATCGGCAGATCCGGCCGTGTCGTCGGTGCCGTCCGCGCTGCCGGGGGTGTCGCCGTCGCCGTCTTCCTCCTGCCCGGCGGTGTCCTGCCCGGCGAGCGGCGGGATGTCGCGCTCGGCGGCGCTCCGCGCGAAATCCAGCGCGGCCTGGTCGTCGTCGCTGATCTCCGGGTCGTAGGAGACCACCCGGACGAACTCCACGGACAGCTCCCGGGTGCCGGACTCTCCGGGGCTCCGCCAGGAGCAGGCGGCCTGCCGTCCGGTGTCGAAGGTCAGCGCCGGCTCACCGGTCAGCTCCTCCGGCCCGGCCTCCGGCAGCAGCTCCCGCAGCCGGTCCTCCTCCACCGCGCCGCACGGCTCCGGCAGCCCGGAGTGGCGGCCGGAGGCGGCCGGGCTGGCGGCGGCGCCGCGCGCGGTGCCGTCCGGGTCGTCGTCCATCAGATCCGAGGTGCAGCCGGCCGCGGCCGGAAGCAGGGCCAGCAGCAGGGCGAGCACTCCGGCGGGCAGCACGGGGGGCATGCTCGTCCTTCTGCGTCGCACTGGCCGTCTCCTCGCTCCGCCGGTCCGGTCCGGTCCCCTCCGACCCGGGGGAGTCTACTGTGCCGTGCGACGGCCGCAGGTCAGGGCCAGACCAGGCAGTACGGCTGGTGGCCGGCCTCGTGCAGCCGGCGGGAGAAGTCCTGCCATTCGGAGAGCAGCCGGTAGACGCCGAACGCGTCGCTGGGACCGTTGCGGTCCGGCACGGTGGACCAGATGAAGGCCGCCGCGCCGACCGCCTCCTCGCCGACGCCGTGCAGCGGGTCCACGGTGGTGGTGGGCAGCTTGACCACCGCGTAGTCGGAGTGCAGCACCACCAGCTCCAGCGGCGGCACCCGGTGCAGCGGTATGCCCTCGATGCCGGTCAGCACCATGGCGGCCATGGTCTCCGGCTTGATGTGGGTGAACATGCCCTGGCCCAGCTCGTCCCCGCCGAGCTCCTCCGGGCGCATGGAGAGCGGCACCCGGGCGGCCGTGGCGCCGTCCGGTGCGCCGAAGTACTTGTACGTCACTCCCATACGGCCCGCCCGTCGGATCTCGCGTTCCTGGGGGTCGGGGCGGCGCCGGTGGCGACCGCGGGCCCGGGCCCGCGGCGTCTCGCGCGGCGATTCCCGCGGAACCGGCCCGGACGCTCCGGGCTGCCCGGGCGGCACACCCCCGCCGGCTCCCGGTGGGCCCGACGGCCCGGAAGCGGACGAGGAGGGGGCGGGAGAAGAGGGCGGCGGGGAGGACGACGCCGGTGACGCGGAAGGGGCGGCCGGCGACGAGGGATCGTGCGAGGGCACGTCACGCCAGACGTCCCCGCTTCCCTCGCCCAGTCCGCCTCCGCGCTGCATGTCACCACCCAACTCAGCCGCGACCCCCGCCGCGTAACCCGATCATCGTTCCAGAGACCTCCCCCGCCACGGCGGAACGAAACGCCCGGCAGACGGTCGGGGACCGTGTCTCTGTCACCATGGACCGCGTGACCCACTCCGACAATGCTGCTTTTCCCGCACCAGTCTCGCAGACACTCTTCGAGCGTGCCGCCCTTGTCACGCCGGGGGGAGTGAACTCTCCGGTCCGGGCCTTCGGCGCGGTGGGCGGTACGCCCCGGTTCATGGCGTCCGGGCGGGGTCCGTATCTCACCGACGCCGACGGCCGCGAGTATGTGGACCTGGTCTGCTCCTGGGGGCCGATGATCCTGGGCCATGCCCACCCGCAGGTCACCGAGGCGATCCGGGACGCCGCGGCCCGCGGCACCTCCTTCGGCACCCCCACTCAGGGGGAGGTGGAGCTGGCCGAGGAGATCACCGCCCGTGTCCCGCCGGTGGAGCAGGTGCGGCTGGTCTCCTCCGGCACCGAGGCCACCATGTCGGCGATCCGGCTGGCCCGCGGCTTCACCGGCCGGCCCAAGGTGGTGAAGTTCGCCGGCTGCTACCACGGGCATGTGGACGCCCTGCTGGCCGCGGCCGGCTCCGGGGTGGCCACCTTCGCGCTGCCCGACACCCCCGGCGTCACCGGCGCCCAGGCCGGCGACACGCTGGTGCTGCCCTACAACGACCTGGAGGCGGTGCGGGCCGCCTTTGCGCACCACCCGGACCAGATCGCCTGCGTGATCACCGAGGCCTCGCCCGGCAACATGGGCGTGGTGCCGCCCGCGCCCGGCTTCAACGCGGGGCTGAAGGAGCTGTGCGCCGAGCACGGCGCGCTGTTCGTCTCGGACGAGGTGATGACCGGTTTCCGGGTCGGCCCCCGGGGCTGGTTCGGCATCGACGGCGTGGTGCCGGACCTGATGACCTTCGGCAAGGTGATGGGCGGCGGCTTCCCGGCCGCGGCCTTCGGCGGCCGGGCCGAGGTGATGGCGCAGCTCGCGCCCGCCGGGCCGGTCTACCAGGCGGGCACCCTCTCGGGGAACCCGGTGGCGGTGGCGGCCGGTCTGGCCCAGTTGCGGCTGCTGGACGAGGCGGCCTACGCCACGCTGGACGCGGTCTCCGGGCAGGTGCGGGAGCTGGTGGCCCAGGCGCTGGCCAAGGAGGGCGTGCCGCACCGGGTGCAGACCGCGGGCAACATGTTCTCGGTGTTCTTCACCGCCACGCCGGAGCTGCCGGTGGCCGACTACGCGGACGCCCGGGCCCAGGACACCAAGCGGTTCACCGCCTTCTTCCACGCCATGCTGGAGCGCGGGGTGTATCTGCCGCCCTCCGCGTTCGAGGCGTGGTTCGTCTCCACCGCGCACGACGAGCGCGCGGTGCAGCGGATCGCCGACGCGCTGCCGGGGGCGGCGCGCGCCGCGGCGGAGGCCGGGCCCGGGGCGGACGGCTGAGCGGTGGGACGGCTGAGCGGTGGGGTGGCTGAGGGGACGCGGCAGGGGTCGGCAACCATGGACGGCATGAGCAGCAGCAGCGAGCGCGGAAACGGCGGCGGCACGCCGGAGGGCACGGCGGACGGCACGCGGCGCACGGTCGCGGCGGCCCGGGCCACCGGCGGCGGGGCGGGCGGGCCCAAGACCGTGGTGCATGTCATGAGGCACGGCGAGGTGCACAACCCCGAAGGCATCCTCTACGGCCGCATGCCCGGATACCACCTCTCCGAGCTGGGGCGGGAGATGGCCGAGCGGATGGCCGGGCATCTGGCGGAACGGGACATCACTCATGTGGTGTCCTCCCCGCTGGACCGGGCCCGGGAGACGGCCGAACCCATCGCCCGCGCGCACGGGCTGACGGTGGCCACCGACGGGCGGCTGATCGAGGCGGACAACATCTTCGAGGGCAAGGAGTTCGGCGTCGGGGACGGCGCGCTGCGCCGGCCGCGCAACTGGCGCCATCTGCGCAATCCGTTCCGGCCGTCCTGGGGCGAACCGTATGTGCACCAGGTGGTGCGGATGAAGGCCGCGCTGGACGCCGCCCGGGACGCCGCGCTCGGGCACGAGGCGGTGGCCGTCAGCCATCAGCTCCCGATCTGGATTCTGCGCAGCTTTGTCGAGCGGCGGCGGCTGTGGCACGACCCGCGGCGGCGGCAGTGCACCCTGGGGTCGCTGACCTCCTTCACCTATCTCGGCGACGAGATCGTCTCGGTGGGCTACTCGGAGCCGGTGATCGACCTGGTGCCGGCGCATCTGCGCGCCGCGGGCGCCCGGGGCGCCGGAGCGTGACGCCCCCGGCGGGCCGGCCGCCCGCCGCGGGGCGTCGGCGCCGGTCAGGGACGCTTATGCGTTCCTTACATTCCGGACAAGGGGGGCGCCAAAGATCGCCGGGAAGGGCATGGGAAACTTTTCACATGATCGAGACCCGTGACCGGACGGTGCCGCGTGCCCGGCGGCTGGGCGCCGCCCTGCTGGCCCTCGTCGCAGCCGCGGCGCTCACCGCCTGCGCCGAGGGCGCCGGCCGGTCGGGCGGCGGCGGCGCCAACTTCGTCGAGGGCACCGGAGTGGTCACCGCCATCGCGCCCGAGGACCGGGTGGCCGCCCCGGAACTGACCGGGGAGTCCACCCACGGCGAGCCGCTGGCCCTGGCGGACTACGCCGGGAAGGTGGTGGTGCTCAATGTGTGGGGCTCCTGGTGCGCCCCCTGCCGGGCGGAGGCCCCCGGCCTGGCCGCGGTCGCCGCGGAGACCGCGGACCAGGGCGTGCAGTTCGTCGGCATCAACACCCGCGATCTGGAGCGGGTGCGCGCCCAGCGCTTCGACGACACCTTCGGCATCACCTACCCGAGCTTCTACGACCCCAAGGGCAAGCTGATCCTGGAGTTCCCGGACGGCACCCTGTCCGCGCAGGCCGGCATTCCCTCCACGCTGATCCTGGACCGCCAGGGGCGGATCGCGGTGCGCGCGCTCAAGCCGCTCACCGAGGAGGAGCTGCGCGCCGCCCTCGACCCGGTCATCGCCGAGAGCGCCCCGGGGGCGTGACGACGGCGATGGAAGCGCTGGCGGCCTACGCCGACACCAACGAGACCGTGCTCAGCGGGGCCCTGCTGCTGGCCCTGCCGGTGGCGGTGCTCGGTGGCCTGGTGTCGTTCTTCTCGCCCTGCGTGCTGCCGCTGGTGCCCGGCTATCTGTCGTATGTCACCGGGGTGGGCGGTGCCGATCTGGGCGCCGCCCGGCGCGGCCGGATGCTGGCCGGCTCCGGCCTGTTCGTGCTCGGCTTCTCGGTGGTCTTCGTCTCGGCCGGCGCCCTGTTCGGCGGGGTCGGGGACGTCTTCCAGGAGCAGCGGGAGGTGCTGACCCGCATCCTGGGGGCGCTCACCATCGTGCTGGGCCTGGCGTTCATGGGCGTGCTGCGCCGCGTCGGCCAGCGGGAGTTCCGCTTCCACCACCGGCCGGCGGTCGGGCTGGCCGGGGCCCCCATGCTGGGCCTGGTCTTCGGCATCGGCTGGACCCCCTGCATCGGCCCGACGCTGACCGCCGTCAACGCCCTGGCCTTCAACGAGTCCACCGCCGGGCGGGGCGCGGTGATGGGCCTGGCCTACTGTCTGGGTCTGGGGCTGCCGTTCATCGCGGCGGCCCTGGCCTTCCGCCGGGCGCTGGGCGCGTTCGGCTGGGTCAAGCAGCGCTACGCCCTGGTGATGCGGACCGGCGGGGTGATGCTGGTGGCCACCGGCCTGCTGCTGGTCACCGGCGCCTGGGACCGCATCGTCTACGAAATGACCTACTGGACCAGCACCTTCGAGGTGGCCGTATGAGCGGCGGGGACGACGCCGGCAACGCAGCACCGCCCACGGGCCCGGACACCGACGGCGCGCCGGACGCGGACTCGAACGCGGACTCGCACGCGGACGCGGCGGCGGTGGCGCCGGGCAGCGGCAGCTTCGGCGGGGTGCGGGCGCCCGGGCCGCTGGGCGCCGCCGCCTGGACGGCCCGCGAGCTGACCGGCTGGGCCCGCTGGTCCTGGCGCCAGCTCACCTCGATGCGGGTGGCGCTGATCCTGCTCTTCCTGCTGGCCCTGGCCACGGTGCCCGGCTCGCTGATCCCGCAGCGGGACGCCAATCCGCTGCTGGTCGCCGAGTTCAAGGACCGTCACGCGACGCTGGGCGATCTCTACGAGCGGTTCCAGATGTTCGAGGTCTACTCCTCGGTCTGGTTCTCGGCCGTCTACATCCTGCTGTTCGTCTCGCTGGCCGGCTGCATCGTGCCGCGCACCTGGCAGTTCGCCGGCCAGCTGCGCGGCCGTCCGCCGCGCGCCCCGCGCCGGCTGACCCGGATGCCCGCCTACACCTCCTGGCGCACCGCGCGGGACCCCGACGATGTGCTTCGGGCGGCGCACGGGCTGCTGCGCCGCGGGCGGTTCCGCACCGCGCGCGCCGCCGGGTCGGTCGCCGCCGAGAAGGGCTATCTGCGCGAGGCCGGCAACCTGCTCTTCCACGGGGCGCTGATCGTGCTGCTGCTGGCCTTCGCGGCCGGCCAGCTCTACCGCAGCGAGGGCGGCAAGCTGGTGATGGCCGGCGGCGGCTTCGCCAACACCCTGATCCAGTACGACGACTTCCGCTCCGGGGCGCTGTTCGACGCGGAGGACCTGGAGCCGTTCCACTTCGACCTCGACGAGTTCCATGCCTCCTTCCACCGCTCCGGTCCCGACCTGGGCACCCCCATCGACTTCCGGGCCGAGGTGACCTACTGGCGGGCCGGGGACGACGAGGACGAGGGCCGCGAGGCCACCATCCGGGTCAACCATCCGCTGTCCGTCGGCGACGCCAAGGTGTATCTGATCGGCCACGGCTTCGCTCCGGTGGTCACCGTCACCGACGGACAGGGCGAGGTGGCCTTCGGCGGGCCGGTGCCGTTCCTGCCGCAGGACAGCGCGCTCACCTCGTCCGGGGTGATCAAGGTCACCGACTATGTGAACCGGGACGGCGAGCCGGACCAGCTCGGCTTCCAGGGCTTCTTCAGCCCCACCTTCCGGCTGAACGCCGAACGCGGGCCGCACTCCTCGTTCCCGGACCCGGACGACCCGGTGCTCACCCTCACCGGCTACCACGGCAATCTGGGCCTGGACTCCGGCATTCCGCAGAACGTCTACCAGCTCAACACCCGCCACCTGGAGCAGTTCACCGACGGGAGCGGCGATCCGCTCCGGGTCAATCTGCGGCCCGGTGACTCCTGGGAACTGCCGGACGGCCGGGGCACCCTGACCTTCGAGGGGTACGAGCGCTGGGCCAGCTTCCAGATCTCCACCCCGGCGGCCAACGGCTGGGCGCTGGCCGGTTCGGTGGGCGCGGTGCTGGGCCTGACCGCGTCGCTGCTGATCCAGCGGCGGCGGATCTGGGTGCGGGCGGTGCCCGACCGGGACGGGCCGCCCGGGACCACGCTGGTGGAGATGGCCTCGCTGGGGCGTACCGAGTCCGCGAAGATCCCCGAGGAGCTCGGCGATCTGGCCGCCGCCCTCCAGGCCCATGCCCCGCCGCTGCCCGGCCCCGGGGACACGCCCGCGGAGGCCGCCGCGGCCCCTGGAACGTCCGAAAAGTCCGTGGCGTCCTCGGAGATGCCCGCTCAACCGTCCGCCGGACACCGAGAAGGAGCAGTGCCGTGATCCTTGCCGCCGAGCCAGGGCTTGCCGATTTCGGCAAGCTGCTGGTCTACAGCGCGATGGCGGTCTACACCGTCGCCTTTCTCGCGTACATCGCGGAATGGACCTTCGGCAGCCGCAGCAAGGTGGCCCGCACCGCCGCCGCGCTCGGCGCCGGGGCGCCGCCCGGGAAGCCGGCCGCCGCGGACGGCGACGCGGTGCGGGTCACCGTCCGGGCGGCCGGCGGCTCCACCCGGGTGCTGACCCGGCCCCGGGTGATCACCCGCTCCGCCACCCCCGCCCGGGACGGCGTCCCGGACGGCCCGGGCGCGGCCGGCGGCGACGAGCGCGGCGACACCTACGGCCGGATCGCCGTCTCGCTCACCGTGCTGGCCTTCCTGCTGCACGCCGGGGGGGTGCTGCTGCGCGCGCTGGCCGTGCAGCGGGCCCCCTGGGCCAATATGTACGAGTTCTCCACCACCTTCTCCCTGGTGGCGGTCGGCGGCTTCCTCGGCTTCCTGGCCGCCCGCCGCAATGTGCGCTGGCTGGGCCTGCCGCTGGTGACCACGGTGCTGCTGGATCTCGGCCTGGCCGTGACGGTGCTCTACACCGAGACCGACCAGCTTCCGCCCGCGCTCCAGTCCATCTGGCTGTGGGTCCATGTCTCGCTGGCGATCGTCTGCGGCGCCATGTTCTACCTGGGCATGGTGGCCACCGTGGCGTTCCTGCTGCGGGACCGCTACGAGGGCAGGCTGGCGGACGGCGGCACGCCCGGCCGGTTCTCCGCCTCGGTGCTGGAGCGGCTGCCGTCCTCGGTCTCCCTGGACAAGTTCGCCTACCGGATCAACGCGGTGGTCTTCCCGCTGTGGACGTTCACCATCATCGCCGGGGCCATCTGGGCGGAGAGCGCCTGGGGCCGCTACTGGGGCTGGGACCCCAAGGAGGTGTGGTCGCTGATCACCTGGCTCGGCTACGCCTGCTATCTGCATGCCCGGGCCACCGCGGGCTGGCGGGGGCGCAAGGCGGCCTATCTGGCGATCGCCGCCTTCCTGTGCTTCCTGTTCAACTACTACGGGGTCAACATGTTCGTCGACGACAGCCTGCACAGCTACGCCGGCGTCGAGGACTGAGCCGCCGGACCGAGCGAGGGGGCCGGGGCATCCCCACCGGGACGCCCCGGCCCCCTCGCCGGTGCCGCCGCGCTCAGCTCTTGGGGGGCTCGTCGCCCTTGGGGCCGCCGCCGGCGGCTCCGCCGTCGTCGTCGCGGGGCTCGTTGTGGCGCAGCTCGTCCTCCCGGCGGCGCAGGTCCTCTTCCCAGCTCTCCAGAAGCTGCCGGTCCTCCTCGGACTCCTCCTTGCGCGGCCGTTCATCGCCCAGCGAGCGCAGAAACTCGGGGTTGTCGTCCGGCGCCACCCAGCGGGTCTGGCGCCCGCGGGGCGCCCCGCCCGCGCCGCGTCCGCCGGAGCCGCCCGCGGTCAGCCGTCGCCGGCCGGCCAGGATCCAGGCCACCGGTCCGATGATCCAGGCGAAGACGATCAGCAGGATCCAGACGATCTTGGGCAGATGCCTGACCTCGTCGTCCTTGGTGCTGATGCAGTCCACAAGGGCGTAGATGGCCAGCGCGAGCGGCACCAGGAACATCAGTACCCTGAGCATGTCGTCCCCCGGGGAGAGGCGGGCGGGACCACCGTGGCGGCCCCCTGACAAGGCCAAGGGTAATGCGTCCGGAATACTGAGGCGTATGGCATACGACGACCTCCGCGGACTGCTGCGGGCGCTGGAACGCGACGGGGATCTCAAGCGGGTCAAGGCGGAGGTCGATCCCCATCTGGAAATCGGCGAGATCACCGACCGGGTCAACAAGGCCGGCGGCCCGGCGCTGCTCTTCGAGAACGTCAAGGGCTCGGACCTGCCGCTGGCGATGAACGTCTACGGCACCGACCGGCGGCTGCTGAAGTCACTCGGCCTGCACTCCTACGCCCAGCTCGGCGAGCAGCTCTCCGGACTGCTCAAGCCGGAGCTGCCGCACGGTTTCACCGGGGTGCGGGAAGCCTTCGGCAAACTCGGCACCATGAGCCATGTGCCGCCGAAGAAGGTCAGGAGCGGGCCGGTCCAGGAGGTGGTCCGCGAGGGCGAGGAGGTGGATCTGGAGGCGCTGCCCGCGCTTTTCACCTGGCCCGAGGACGGCGGCTCGTTCTTCAACCTGGGCCTGACCCACACCCGCGATCCCGAGACCGGCGTGCGCAACCTGGGCCTGTACCGGCTCCAGCGCCACGACCGCCGCACCATCGGCATGCACTGGCAGATCCACAAGGACAGCCGCAACCATTACCAGGTGGCGGCCCGGCGCGGCGAGCGGCTGCCGGTGGCCGTGGCCTTCGGCTGCCCGCCCGCCGTCACCTATGCCGCCACCGCCCCGCTGCCGGCCGACATCGACGAGTATCTGTTCGCCGGTTTCGTCGGCGGCAAGCGGGTGGAGCTGGTGGACTGCCGGACCGTGCCGCTCCAGGTGCCGGCCAGGGCCGAGGTGGTGATCGAGGGCTGGCTGGAGCCGGGCCGGATGCTGCCGGAGGGGCCGTTCGGCGACCACACCGGCTTCTACACCCCGCAGGAGCCCTTCCCGGCGCTGACCGTCGACTGCGTCACCATGCGGCGGGACGCGCTGTTCCAGTCCATCGTGGTCGGCCGGCCGCCCACCGAGGACGGGCCGCTGGGCCGGGCCACCGAACGGTTCTTCCTGCCGCTGCTGAAGATCATCGTGCCGGATATCGTGGACTACCACCTGCCGGAGGCGGGCGGCTTCCACAACTGCGCCATCGTCTCGATCGACAAGAAGTACCCCAAGCACGCACAGAAGGTGATGTCGGCGATCTGGGGCGCCCATATGATGTCGCTGACCAAGCTGATCATCGTGGTGGACGCGGACTGCGATGTGCACGATCTGCACGAGGTGGCCTGGCGGGCGCTGGGCAACACCGACTACGCCCGGGACCTGCTGCTCACCGAGGGGCCGGTGGACCATCTGGACCACGCCTCCTACCAGCAGTTCTGGGGCGGCAAGGCGGGCATCGACGCCACCGCCAAATGGCCGGAGGAGGGCTACACCCGGGACGGCGGCTGGCCCCGGATGATCGTCTCGGACCCGGAGACCGCGGAGCGGGTCACCCGGCGCTGGAAGGAGTACGGGCTGTGACCGCGCCGACGGCCACCGAGCCCGGGGCGGTGCGGTCGTTCCTGCGGCTGGTGATGATCGAGCACTCGGTCTTCGCGCTGCCCTTCGCCTATACCGCCACCCTGACCGCGATGCTGGTGGACGGCGGCGACCGGCCGGCCGGGCGCGTCGACTGGTGGACGCTGCTGCTGGTCACCGCGGCCATGGTGGCGCTGCGCACCTTCGCCATGGCGGCCAACCGGATCATCGACCGGGAGATCGACGCCCGCAATCCCCGCACCGCCGGGCGCGAGCTGGTGACCGGCGCGGTCTCGGTGCGCACCGCCTGGACGGGCGCGCTGATCGCGCTGGCCGTCTTCTTCGCGGCGGCGGCCCTGCTCAATCCGCTCTGCCTGCTGCTCTCCCCGGTGGCGGCGGTGCCGATGGTGGTCTATCCGTACGGCAAGCGGTTCACCACCTATCCGCACGCCATTCTGGGGCTGGCGCAGGCCATCGGCCCGGTGGGGGCCTGGCTGGCGGTGACCGGGGCATGGTCCTGGCCCGCGGTGGTGCTGGGGCTGGCGGTGGGCATCTGGATCGGCGGCTTCGACCTGATCTTCGCCTGCCAGGACGTGGCGGCCGACCGGGCGCAGGGGGTGCGCTCGGTGCCGGCCCGGTTCGGGGTGGCCGCGGCCCTGTACGGGGCACGGGCCTGCCACGCCGTCACCCTGGGGCTGCTGGTGTGGTTCGCGATCCTGACCGGGGCGGGCGGGTTCTTCTGGGCCGGGCTGGCGGTGGTCGCGGTGTCCTTCGGCTATGAGCACCGGCTGGTCCGGCCGGACGACCTGTCCCGGCTGAACCGGGCCTTCTTCACCGTCAACGGCTTTGTCGGGATCAGCCTGTTCGTCTTTGCGCTCCTCGACCTGATCGTGCGCGGCCTGCGCGGCTGAGCGCGGCTGCCGCTGGGCAACTGCTGGGCTACTGCTGGAAGAGGGAGGGCTCGGCGGACCATTCCGCGGCGCGGTACGGCTCGGGGCCGCCGACGGCGCGGGCGCCGCTGACATAGGCGGCCCAGAGCAGATCCAGATGCGAGTAGTGCGCCTCGCCCTCGCAGTTGACCCAGATCCGGGCGCCGCCCGCGGCGGGCCGGGTGACGTCCCACCAGGCCCAGCCGCGGATGCCGTCCTCGGGCTCGAACCGGCCCAGCCAGTCCTGGATCTCCCAGAGGCCGTCGGCGCCGGGGTGGCGCAGGAAGTGCTCCCGTCCGGCGCGGGCGAACCCGGGAAGTTCCTCCGGGGGGCCGTCGGCCCGGGCGAACCAGGAGGGCAGTGTGGCGGTGGGCAGCGGGCCGTCGAACGGCTCGGTGACGGCGAGCCGCAGGGCGGCGGCGAACACCGCCCGCAGATGGGCGGCGTACTCCTCGGCCGGAATCAGCGGCTCGACGGTGAACGCGTCCAGCAGCGGCACCCCGGGTGTCGGCCGGGGCCGCTCCAGGACCCGTTCGCGCTCCTCGGCGATGTCCTGTGCCTCGTGCCACATGCCGCTTCCGTCGGGATGGAGGAGGGTCATGCCGTCGGCGGCGAAGGAAACCGTATCTCGTCGGCGTCCAGCACGAGCCGCCGGCCGAGGGCGGAAGCCCAAGAATGGCCGAAGGCCACCTGGCTGCTCGATGGTCACGCCTCGCCCCCGGAGCAACACGGCCGGGCGTCGTCAGGAATCCTCCCCGGAGGGCATCCGGAAAACTCGCGGGTCGTCGGGCGGCAGTTCGTGGAGCTCGGGGCGCGGCGGCGGGGCCTCGGCGTCCAGCGGCAGCGTCCACGCGGGGGAGTCGCGCGGCGGCGCGGGCCTGGTCCGCCAGGCGGAGCGGTCGGCGTCCGGCTCCCACCACGGGACCTCGCGCCCATCGGGCAGCGGCTCGTAGTACACGCCGGACGCCCAGTAGTCCTCTCCCTCGTGGCACATGATGTCGGGATAGGGACCGAAGGTCGCATCGCGGAAGGCGGCGTTGAGCCGGGCCACGGCCTCGGCATAAGGCATCCCGGACTCCTTGACCAGGTAGCGGGCGATGTCCCGGAAGAACTCCGTCATGCCGTCGTCCAGGTCCATCAGGAACTCACTCATGCGCTGATCCTCGCGGTTTGTCGTCACTGCAGGCTCCGGTTGAAGAGAGCGGCGGCCTCGGGCGAGAAGATGGCGATCTGGTGCCCTTCGAAGACCGGGTCGGCGCGGCCGGAGGCGAAGGGCCTGGGGTTCATCACCATCGGTCCCTCCACCAGGTCGAAGTTGTGCATGCCGCCGCCGTTGCGATGATGCTTGATGAAGTCGGCGAGTTCCGCGCTTGCGCCGTCGAAGACCTTGCGGTTGAGCGCCTCCAGCTCGCTTCTCGGCACCCGGAAATGCAGGATCTCGCCCGTGCCGCCGCGTCGCTGCTCCAGCTTGCGGGCCCAGTCCGAGGCCTGGCCCAGGTCGTTGGTGACATAGAAGCCGCCGCGTCCGAAGTCGGTCGGACGGGTGCTGAAGCCGGGGTCGATGCCATTGCGCCGGATGGTGGCCGCGTGGTTGGACAGGGTGGCGTGGTACAGGTCGACCATGCACGGCGAGAGCCCCAGGGGGTCGACGGCGGTGTGGGGGTTCGTGACATAGGAGTGCGGGTTGGGGGCGGGCAGCAGGCCCAGCGGGTCCGGGGCGGTGTACCGGGCCGTCGCGGGGTCGTAGTGACGGTGGAAGTTGTAGTGCCAGCCGGTTTCCGGGTCCGCGTACTGGCCGGGGAAGCGCAGGGGGGTGCCGGCGGCCTGCGGGTCGGCGGCCCGGGTGTCGGCCCCCCACAGGGTGCTCCCGCTCTGCCAGGCGATCTCGCCGGTGTCCGGGTCGATCAGGTGGGTAGGGGCGCCCACCAGGTCGGAGACGATCGCGTAGAAGCGGCGGTCGAACTCCTCCTGCTCCTCGCGGTCCGTCCGGCTGTCGCCGGACGACCGAAGCTCGGTCTGGGCAACCGGCACCAGGCCCTCGTGGTCCCAGGTGACCGTCTCGGTGCCGGGCCGGTCCGCGTGCCGGGTGGTCTGTTCCGCGAGGGTGACCGTGTCCCAGGTGAACAGGGTCTGCTCGGCGACGCTCCCGTCGGACGCCAGCCGCTGTTTGGCGATCCGGCGGCCGAAGGGGTCGTAGAGGTAGGTCCAGGTGGTGCCGTCCGGTGTCGTGACCCGGGTCAGGCGGTCCTCGGCGTCCCACTCGTAGCGCCACACATCCGGGCGGCGGGAGAGGCGGGTGCGGCGGCGCATGGTGATCCGCCCTGCCGCGTCGTGCCGGTAGTGGTACCGGCCGGCCCGGGTCAGCAGGGTTCCGGTGTACTCCCGGGGGCCGGCCGCGGGGTCCTCGGTGGGTTCCCCGTTCCCCTCCGGGGGGCCGGGGATGTGCCAGTGTGCCGCGAGCTGGTTGCCCGACGGGTCGTAGGAGTAGCTTTCCTGCCGTCCGCCGGGGCCGGCGACCCCGGTGACCCGGCCGGCCGGGTCGAGCGAGAAGCGGGTGTCCCCGGCCGGCTCGGTCAGCGCGGCCGGCGCGCCGTCGGCGCGGAAGACATGGCCGCGCCGGTACAGGGTCCGCCCGCCGAGGACGATCCGTTCCCCGGCGGGCCGCCCGGCGGCGTCCCGGTCCCAGGTGAACAGCAGGGCGTCGTCGATCCGGCGGGCCGTCTCCCGGCCCGCGGTGTCGCGATCGTACTCCAGCCGCCGGCCGCCGGTGGCCAGCCAGGCGGAGGCGCCGTCCGGCCGGTAGCCGCGGCCGGTGGTGTGCCCGGACGGGGTGGTGCGGGTCAGGGGCCGCCCGAGGACGTCGTAGTCGAAGGTCAGGGTGCGGCCGTTGACGGTCTCGGACAGCATGTTGCCCTGGACGTCGAAGGTGCGCCGCAGCTCGGTGCCCGGTGACGAGGCGGAGACCACCCGTCCGGCGGCGTCCAGGGTGTAGCGGGTGGTGGCGCCGTCCGATGTGGTCTTCGCCGTCAGCCGGCCGCAGATGTCGTAGGTGTAGTGGACGCTCTGCCCGGTGGGAGCGGTGCGGGCGGTGAGATGCCCGGCCGCGTCCCGGTCGAAGGTGGTGACCCGGTCGTCGAAGTCCGACTCGGCACTCTGCCGGCCTGCCGCGTCGTAGAAGTAGTCCCAGCTCCGGCCCTGCGGGTCCGTCACTCTGACCAGGCGCAGCTCGCCGTCGCGGTGGAAGGTGTGACGGGCGCCGTCCGGGCCGATGTGGGCCGTCGGCAGGTCGAAGGGTCCGTACTCGTAGCGGGTGGTGGCACCGTTCCCGTCGGTACGTGCGAGCAGGTTCCCCTCGGCGTCCCACTCCCAGCGGTGGGTACCGCCGAGCGGGTCGGTACGGCGCAGCAGCAGCCCTTCGATGTCCCATTCGAATGCGGTCGCGGTGCCGTCCGGCTCGGTCACCCGGAGCGGGCGGCCGAACGCGTCCCGTTGGCAGTGGCGGGTGGCGCCCTGCGGGTCGGTCACCGCGACCGGCAGGCCGGCGCGGTCGCAGCGGATGCGGGTCACCTGGCCGGTCGCGTCGGTGATGGCCGCGGGGCCGCCGCCGGGGTGATAGGCGAAACTCGTCCGGTTGCCGGCCGGGTCCACGGCGGCGGTGCGGTTGCCCCGCGGGTCGTACTCCTGCCGCCAGGGCGCCCCGTCCGGGCCGGTGAACCGGGTGGGCAGGCCGAGTTCGTTGTACTCGAAACGGCCGGCGGTGCCGTCCGGGCGCACGATCGCCGACAGCCGGCCCTCGTCGTCGTACTCGTAGCGCTGGGTGCGGCCGAGGGCGTCGGTGAGGGACAGCAGGCGGTCGTAGCGGTCCCATTCCCGGTGAACCGTGTTGCCGAGCGGGTCGGTCTCGGCGAGAAGCTGGAAGCTGTCGTTGAACCGGTAGACGGTGGTGTGGCCGAGGGCGTCGGTGAAGAGGGTCCGGTGGCCTTCGTCGTCGTAGGCGATGCGGGAGGCCAGGTAGCCGCCCGTGCCATCAGTGGCGACACAGCGGCCCGCGGCGTCATAGGTGTAGCGGTACCAGGTGTTGTTGCGGTCCTCCCAGCCGGTGATCCGGTGCTCCCGGTCGTAGCGGAAGCGCAACGGCAGGCCGGAGGAGTTGAAGATCTCCGAGAGGTTGCCTGCCGGGTCATAGCCGTATCCGACGACGTGGGGGGAACCGGGCGCGCTGAGCAGCCGCAGGCCGGTGACGCGCCCGTCCGCCACCGTGATGCCCACCCGGTAGCCGCCGGAATGCACGGCCTCGCACGGCTCCCCCTGGTCGTCGTGGCGCAGCTCGATACGGTTGCCGTTGCGGTCGGTGACCGCCGTGAGCGGAAGCTGTCCGGAGGGGCGGCCGGGCACGGGGGCGAAGGACAGGACGCGGCCGGTCTCCGGCTGACGCACAGTCATCGTGCCGCCCTGGCGGCCATCCCAGGACAGCGGATAACGGGGGCCTTCCACCGGCAGCACGGTCTGCTCCGGGTCCGCGGACGGCACCGGGAAATCGAGAATCATGCCGTCTGCGGCGAAGAACCGCACCCCGTCCGGGTCCAGAACGAGGCGCTGGTCGAGTGTGCTCGCCCAGGACGGCCCGAAGAGGCGGCCGTCGCGGTAGCCGGAGACATGGTGCCGCTCGATCACCAGGGGCAGCACGCCGGGGAGTTCCATATCAACGCCGGACAGGATCACCTCACCGGTGGCCATGTCCACGGGGTCCGTCTTGCACACCTTGCCGCCCGCCGCCCGCCCGACCCGGCGCAGGGCCTGGCCCAGGCCCTTGGCCCCGGCGGCCAGGCCCTTCATGCCGGATTTGATGCCCTTGAGGAGTCCGGCGGCGGTGGTGAGGCCCTTCATGCCGGGGATGCAGTCAAGTGCCGCAAAGGCGACATCCCACAGTGAGGCCTCCCCATTGGCGTATTTGATGAGGGTGTCGGCGAGGACGATGAGGGCGGCGGCCAGCACCAGCAGCGCCAGCGGGCCGCCGATGATCATGGCGATGATGCCGACGACGGCGACGATGACCTTGCAGACATCGACGATGGTGTCCCAGTTGTCCACCACCCAGTCGACGGCCTTCTGCCACCACTTCTTGTTCTGCATCCCCGCGTCGGACGCCTCTTCCAGATCCCGCATGCAGCGCTCGGCCGCCTCCTCGCGGGCCTCCCTGGCCTGCTGCGCCAGCGCGATGGCGGCGTTGAGCTTCTCCTGGGCGTCGTCCACCGCGGTCCGGGCGTTGCCTGCGTCGAGCTGCGCGTCGGACAGCGCCCGGCGCACCTGCGCGGAGACCTCCTCCTCGTCCGGCGGCTCGGCCTCCTCCTCCGCGTCCTCCAGGGTGGAGGTCGCCCGCTCCAGCCAGGACTGGGCGGTGGACAGCTCCGCCCGCGCGTCCTCCGCGTCCGTCAGCGCCTGGTCCGCGTCCCGCTGCGCGTCCTCCAGCTTCGGCGCGTACGTCAGCAGCGCCTGCCCCGCCAGATCGTAGGAGGTGTACAGCTTCTCCAGATTCGGCGGAACCTTGTCGAACTTGTCCTGATAGGCATCGGCCGACTCCCCCACGAACGAGGCAAGGGTGCCGTCCTCCCCCAGCGCGCGGACCTTCCCCAGCGCCTCGAACACATCGTCCGCGAACGTGGAGAACTTGTTCCCCAACCGCTCGATCCGGGACGGATCACCAGGAGTCGGATCGGAGTCCATGTCCAACGGCGACCAGTCGGAGGCACGGCCCATGTCCGACTCTCCTCAGCAGCGGGGTTGATGTGCGGGAGAACGGGCGCATCCGTGCGCCGGGCTTCTCCTGGGATTCAGGACGTGTCACCGGCCCCGTCGGTTCCGCCGCCCGTCGTTGCGCTGCCCGGCTGATGACCGGCGGTCAGGTCGCGGATCAGCCCTGCCATGCGGGTGCTGTCGTCCGGAGCGGCGTCCAGCCAGAGCCGGGCGGCGCGCACGGCCTTCTGCCGCCTGACCGGGTCGAGGCTCTGCGCGGCCAGCAGTGCGGCCAGTACCCGCCCGCGGTTGCGGGAGGTGACGTTCCGCTCCAGCCACTCCTGGGCCAGATCCGCGAACCGCCGGGCGTCCTCGGGGCGCACATCGCGGCGGCGCAGCGCGGGCGGCAGCAGGTCGTTGGCGAGCGAGCCACTGATCGGCGGCGCCAGCGCCGTGCGTACCCGTTCGGCGACATAGTCTGCCTGCTCGGCGGGCAGTGGGCCCAGCCACGCCAGCTTCTTCACCAGCTCCCGCTGCCAGGCGGCGTCGGGTGCGAGTTCGGAGAGTTCCCTGGCTGTCCGCACCGCCCGCCTGCGCTGTTTGGCGTTCAGTTCCCGGCGGGCCAGCAACGGCAGCAGCACCCGGTGGGTATCCTGGCCGACCGGGCGGCCGTGCAGCCAGTCGACCGCGTGGTCGAGCAGCGGAGCAGGCAGTTCCTCCTCGGGACGGGCCGCGTCGAGCAGTGCACCCAGGACGAACCGTGCCTCCTCCTGACCGCCGTGCAGCTCAAGCCAGGCCAGCCCGTGCGCGACGGCTTCCGGCAGGCGGTCGGCGGGCAGCCGGGTCAGCAGCGGCTTGAGCACGAACGACGCCTCGCTCGCGGTGCGGTGGCGGTCGAGCCAGTCGAGCGCGTACCCGGCGGCGCGCCCGGACTGCCCGGGGTCCAGTGCGCGCTGGTAGAGCAGGGGCGCCAGGGTGTGGGTGGCCTCCGGCAAGGTGCGGTGCTCTTCGAGCCAGTCAAGTGCGGCGGCACATGTCTCCGGTGCGTGCCCGCTGAGGCCCAGCATCAGCGGCAGCACGGAGCCGGCGTCCCGGCGGCGGCAGTGGAGTCCGAGCCAGCCGACGGCTTGACCGGCGGCCTCGTCGTGGATCTCCGGGAGATCCGTGCGTTCCAGCAGCGCCTTGTACACAAAGCAGGCCGCGGTGGACAGGCCGTGGCGCCGCAGCCAGTCCAGCGTGTGATCCCGCACCTTGGGCAGCCGGTCGTGCCCCGCGCCGAGCTGGGACAGGAGCGGGGCGAGCACGAAGGATGCCTCCTTCCCGCGACCGCGGTCCGCCAGCCAGCGCAGTGCGTGCCCCACCGCCCGCTCCCGTTCCCCCGGTCCGAGCCCGGGGTGCGGGAGCAGGCGGCGGAGCACAAAGCCGGCGCCGGGAGAGGTCTCGCGGTGCTCCAGCCAACTGAGCGCCCCGGGGACCGCGAAACCGGCGCCGTGCGCCCCGGGGTCCGGCAGCTCCAGCAGCGGGGTGTAGACAAAGCTGGCGCGGGGATCGTCCCCATGCACCCGCAGCCACCGGTGGGCCAGCTGCACGGCGTCCCGCAGTCCCGTGCGGCCCAGGCCGTCGTGGCGCCGCAGCATCTCCCACAGCAGCAGGGCCGCCCCGGTCGACGGGAGCCAGCGCTCGGCTCCGGTCAGACCGAGGCCGAGCACCTCACGCCGGGCCCCGTCGGACAGGTCGGACCGGTCCACCAGAGCCGCGAACACCGGACGGTTCTGCGGTGCCACGCTCGGGCCGAGCCGACCGTGGGCGGCCCGCAGGACCTTGTCGCGCAGTGGCCCGGAGATGCCCTTGGCCCGGAGCAGTGCCTCCATCAGGCCCCGGCCCCGGCCCCGGCCCCGGGTGGGGTCCCGGGTGGGGTCCCCGGCCGGGTCGCCCAGTTCCCCCAGCCGTTGCAGCGCGGCGGCGGCGAGCGGCTCGGGCACCGCGTCCGCGGTGTCCCGGACGGCGCTGGTGAGCAGGCCGTCCACCTGCTCCGGACTCTCCTGCCCGGCCGCCCCGAGCCAGGGCGCGACCACGGTGTCCCACTGCGCCACGGTGCCGGACTGCCAGGGGGCGCCGGTCAGCAGGGTCAGCAGGGCGGCGCGCGCCTCGGCGTGGTCCGGTGCGTCGGTGAGCAGCACGCCGACGGCGGAACCCCGCGTACCGAGCCAGTTATCGCATACCTGCCCGACCGCCTGGCGGTCCGGTTCCGGGAGGTCGCCCGCCCAGCGGCGCAACTGGCGGGCGGCGAGCCGGAAGGTGGTCACGTCGGTCAGCAGGGCGTTGAGCAGCTTGCCGAGGGTCTCGCCGCGGAACCAGACGTCGTCGGGGACGCAGACCTGACGCATGAACTCGTCGATGGTCAGGTGGTGCATCACGTCCAGTTCCGCACCGGAGCGCACCAGCCAGCCCAGTTTCACCAGGCTGCTGATCAGCCCCTCGGCGCCGGTGTCCAGCGCGGGGCCGCCCGGCCGGCCGAGAAAGTGACGCACCGCGGCGTGCACCGCCGCCGAGGGCTGCGGGCAGGACAGCGCGGCGACGGCCGCGGCGAGCATGGTGTTCTCGGCGTTGCCGCCGTAGCGGGAAAGCTGGGCCCGGTCACGGTCGATGTTCTGCCGCATCCACCGGCGCGGCGCGGCGCCGGCGGGTCCGGGACCGGGGGCCGTGGCGGTTTCCAGGGGCCGGCCCGCCCGGGCCGCCTCCTCCGCCCGCTGCGCCAGCATGACCGCCAGCGCCGGGCGGTCCCGGCAGTGGTCGGCCACCGCCGCCCGGCCGAAGACCTTGATCGCGCCCGGGGCCACGGTGTCCAGGATGCGATGGTGGACCCTGCGCTGGTGCTCGTCGTCCTGACACAGCGCCACGGTCTCGAAGTTCTCCGGGAACCGGGTCTGGGTGGCGACGGTGCCCGCCGCGGAGGAGCGGGCGGCGGCGATGCAGGCCACCCGGACGCCGGGCGTCACCACCTCCGGCGCCTCCTCGGCGAAACGTTCCAGATCGAGCCCGCTGAGGGCATCGGCATCGTCCAGTACCAGCAGCACGTCGTGGCCCCGGACGGCGTCCACGGCGGCCAGCAGGTCGTCCGCGGAGACCCGGGCATCGGCCGCGACATGCAACGCCTGCCAGTCGTCCCGCTCGGCGCGGCTCGCGACCTCGAAGCAGGTGCGGGTCTTGCCGCTGCCGGGCAGGCCGGCGACCATCAGGCCGCGCACCGGCTCCTGATAGCCGGAGCCGGACGGTGCCGCCCCGGAGAGCCACTCCCACAGCCGGTCCGGATCGGCCCGGTGCCGTCCGTCCTCCGGCCGGACGAAACTCAGCCGCTGCTCGGTCAGATGGCGCAGCCGGGGGCCGGGCAGCTGGGCCAGCCGCCAGTGCGGCCGGATACCGGGCGGGAGACGGGCGGCGGCGCGGGCCGCCGCGTCCGCCACGTCCGGCAGTCGGCCGGGCTCCAGGCGGTGGCCGCCGAGCAGCTCCTCCAGCCGCCGCAGCAGGTTCTCGCCGTCGTCCTCCTGGAGCAGGATCTCGGCCCAGCGCCCGATGTGGCTGGCGGTGAGCGCGCCGTGTTCCAGTGAGCGGGCGGAGGTGACGATGCCGACCAGCCGGCCGTGTCCGAACACGGCGGCTCCCGAGATGCCCTTCCACAGCGGGCCGGGCGGGTGCGGAGGGTTGTCGATGCGCAGCGCCAGGGTGCCCTCGCGAGAGTTGGCCAGGGCCGGGCAGACCGCCTCCAGATGTTCCCGGTCGCGGTAGGTGACCCCGCCCACGGTGCGTGCCTTGTAGAGCGGGAAGCCGGAGAGCCGGCAGGGCACCATGGCGTCGTGCGGACCGATCCGGCCGATCGGCGCGGGCGGCAGTTCCCCGCCGGGCCGGGAGGCGAGGGCGAGAACGGCGAGGTCGAGGTCGGGGTGCTGCCAGACCACCTTGGCCTCGGCCACGCGCTCCTGCGGGCGTCCGGCGTCGAAGCGGGCGGTCACCTGCGGCGGGTCACCGCCCGCGACGACATGGGCCGCGGTCAGGACGGTGTTCGCGGAGAACAGGTATCCGGAGCCGCGTCCCTCGGGCTGATTCCGGTGCCTGACGATGATCTGGGCGATCCGCCGGGGTTCCAGCACGGTGCGGCCTGCCCGGCGGGGGTCAGTCTTCGCCGGCCAGCGCGTCGCCGGTGAGGCGGAAGGTTCTCACGGTGCCGTCCGCGCCGACGGACCTGGGGTGAAGGGTGAGCGCGATCCGCTGGGTGCGCGAGTCGGCCAGCCGGCCCCTGCCGTCGGCCTCGGCGACCAGGAAGCGGATTCTGCCCCCGGTGCCGGCCTCACGGTCCACGACGACGGAGGACTCCAGCTCAACCGGCCCCACGTCGAACTGGATGGCCTCGTCCCGGCCGTCCGCGTGCGCCCGGTTCAGCTCCTGGCGCAGGGCACGGATCATTTCGGCCAGCTCGATCATGCGTCCTCCACCTGGTTGCTCACGGCCCGGACCTGCCCATGACCGGGCGTCCTTGGGATGCTACCGCCGCGTTTATGCAGCAACCATCCCTGGTTCCACGGTGGTTCGGCTCCGTCAGCCGCCGGTGGTGTGGTGCGGGCCGCCGCCGGGCGGGCCGGGGACCCCGGCCCGGTAGCCGGGGACGTCCGCCACGAAGTGGTCGAACTCGTTGTTCTGCACGCCCAGCACGAAGGCGTCCCATTTGGCGCGGGTGGTGGTGACGATCTTCGCCGGCTCGTCGGTCTGCCGGATGAACACCAGGTCGCCCTCGGCGGCCACCTCGAAGCAGTGCTCGTCGCTGCCGTCCTCCACCTCGGCCCGGACCCAGTCCAGCCGCTCGTAGTCGATCTCCGCCGCCACGCCCGCCTCCTTCGGTCACAACCCGCACCCGGAACAACACGGCCGGGCGCCGACGGCCCCACCCTAGAAGAGGGAGAGGCCGTCGGACCACTCAGGAAAGGACGATCAGGAATCTGTCGTCACGTGCGGGCGCCCGTCGTGCCCCTGGCAGACCCGGCCCCGCCCTGCCGCGCCCGCCGCAGCAGCCGGTGCGGCGGAACCAGCCGGGGCCCGTACCCCCGGCCGCGCGGCTCCACCCGCCACTGCACGCTGACGCTCGTCCGCCACCAGTGCGCGAACCGCTGGTCCTCGTCCCACTCGGCCGGCCAGGCCGGTGACGCGTCCGGGCCGCCGTCCGCCCGGCAGTCCCGCAGCACCTGAGCCACCGCCGCCGGATCGATCAGCACCTCCGGCACCGCGCGCCATCGCCGCCGCTCCTCGAACAACGCCAGCAGGTCGTTCACCACCTGGCGGGCCGTCAGCGGGTGACCCCCGGCCCCGGCGCCGGCCGGCAGCGGCGCCTCGCCCGGCGTATCGGTGCGGAACACCAGCACCGCACGCTGCCGGGGCCGCGGCAGCACCGCGTACTGCCAGGCCGCGCGCTGCGCCGCGGCCCGGGAGAGCCGGATCCGCTCCACCTCCCGGCTCCGTTCCCGCTGCCAGGCGGCGCGGGCGGCGGCGGCCTGGCGCAGCCGGCGCTCGATCTCCCGCCGCACCGGCAGATAGTGCTCCCGCGACTCCAGCACTCCTTGCCGGTAACGGCGCGCGGCCAGCCGCACCAGCAGCCGCCCCAGGAACGGCACCCTGGCGCGCAGGCGGCGGCGCGCCGACTGGAGCAGATACCGCTCCCACTCCTCGTCCTCGCGGAACCGGCGGGCGGCGCTCTCCCAGCGGCGGGCCTCGTGGCCGAGCGCCGGCAGCACCGTCTCCCAGGGCTCCTCCTCCGGCTGCGGCGCCGGCACCTCCTGCAACTCGTGCCACAGCACCGGGTCGTCGGACAGCGCCGCATGCCACTCGGCCGCCGGATGCGGACCGTCCCAGTAGCGCAGCGGGCGGTCGCCGGGGGGCCAGCGCAGCGAATGGGGATCGGCCGGGCCCGGATCATCCCCCGGCCGCACCGTCCGGACGGCATACCAGCGGTACGGCGCGGTGAGGAAACCATCGCGCCGTACCCCGGGAGCCAGGTCGTGGATGCGGTCGGCCATGGGACTCCTCCTTGGCGGGAGGCGGCGTGCACACAGTCTGCCCGAAACTGTGCTCATATGGGCAGATGGTCAGGACGTCTCGTAGCCGAACGTATACGGAACCGGCCGCTTCCGGTGGCGTCCGGCCTCTCCTGCGGTCTTCCGGCCGGTCGCCGCCGCGCCCGGCGTGGGTCCGAACGGCCTCACCCGGCTCTCAACACCGACGGCAAGCGGTTCCCTTCCCGTGCACCAGCAGGAACGTTCCGGCGGCCCTGGGCCGCTGTGCCCTCACCGCCGCACACAGGTGTATGTCCCGTAGATCCGCCCCTGCCAGGAGGCATCGGCGATCTCGAACCCGGCCGCCTCCAGCATGGGTTCGAGCAGCCACCGAAAGGTGCTGAACTCCGTGCGCAGATGCTCGGCGTAGTCCTGCCGCGTATAGCCGCGGCTGCCGTCCGCCGCCGCCCCGGCCATCCAGGCCCGGAGGACCTCGGGCGCCTCCGCCGGCCGGAAGTCGAAGATCAGGTCGCGCAGGCGCAGCACGCCGCCCGGGCGCAGCATGGCGGCGATCCGGTGCAGCGCCATCGCCTTCCAGAAGTCCGGCAACTGGTGCAGCGCGTGCCGGGTGTACACCGCGTCCAGTGGGCGGCCGGTGTGCCGGTGGCTCAGAAACCCGGCGCGCACGCAGGTGAGGTTCGACAGCCCGGCCGCGGTGGCCGCCGCGCGCAGCCGGTCCACCATGGCGGGGGACACGTCCACGGCCGTGACCTCGCCGAACTCCCGGGCCGCGGCGAGCGCGAACCGTCCCGTCCCGGCTCCCAGATCCACCACCCGCGCGGAGCGGTCCAGGCCGCGGGCCCGCAGCGCGGCCACATCCGGCCCCGGGTCCGGATGGCCCTGCTTGGCGTCAAATCCCGCCACGAACTCCGGATCCAGATGTTCCGGCCCCGCATGGACCAGCTCGTCCACCACCCAGTCCGCGTCCTCCCAGCTCTCCATGCCCCCCACCATCCCCACCCAACGGGCTCCCCCGCCACCGCATTTTCCGGCTCTCGGCGTTACGGACGTTGAAAGGGCGACTTCCCGCGGTGGCACCGATCGCGCCTGTACTTCCGCACCACCCGGAGGAGACGATCACGGGCGCGACGCGTCGTACGTTCTTGCCGGCAGCGGTGCTGCTGGCCCTGGTCCCCGCCGTGGCATGCGCGGGCGGCCCGGCCGCCGACCGTGCGGGGAAGGCCCCCCTCGCCGCCCGATCTGGCCGGAACTCTCGCCTCCGTCCACGTCGGCGGGGATCCGGCGTCCACACGGGGCCGGCTGCTCGAAACCCTCGGCGCCGCTCCGGACCCCTATGGCTGGAGCGTGGACGGCATCACCCTGGACCTGAGCGATGACGCCCCTTCCCCGGCCCTGGCCTTCGCCATGCCCGGCGGTCCCGCCGCGGTGGACACGGTGGCGGCCAGGGCCGAGCGGCACGGCTGGCAGGTGACGGGCCGTGACTACGGCCGCGGCAGTGACTACGCGGTCCACCTGTCCGATGGCCACGGCCTGCGGATCATGCTGCGCGCTTCCGCGTGACCCCGCCCGGCCAGGAGCGGGTCGACGGCATGTTCAGCGCCCTGCTGCCGCAGGGCCGGGCCTTTTCATCGCACCGGCTCCGCTCTCCGGCCCCTCACTTCTCCCTGCCGGACTCGTCCTCCGCCCACCCGTTCCATTCCCGCCGGGCCGCCACCCGGGCCTGATGCTCCGCGACCGCTGCGGGGCGGGCCCGATGCTCCGCCATCGCCGCTGCGGCCGGGAGCAGGAACATCCCGGCCAGGCCGCCCCCGAGCAGAATGCCCGGCAGCGCGACATGCCCCAGCCGGTCGGCCGCCACCGTAGCGACCCGCCCGGACGGATCCACCGACACCTCCAACCGGGCCCCCACCGGCGCGCACTGCCCGGGGCCGCGGTACATCAAGCCGAGCCCTCGCCCGGTACCGGTCTCCTCCACCCGGTAGTGGATCTGGCCGTCGCAGTCCGCCGGGCCCACCCCGTACTCGTGGCTGCTCTCCGTCGTCACGGTCGGGCCGGAGGCCCTGGACGACCACGTGACCTTCCAGTTCGAGGTCACCACCGCCTCGGTGCGTTCTCCGAAAGCCGCGTGGTAAAGCTGCGGGCCGGAGGCCATGGCGACACCCATCACCAGGACAGTCAGAACGATCAGCCCCGCGGACGCCCCGATCATCAGACCCTGCATCACGGCCCGGTCGAAGGTACGCGAGGCGGCCACGCCGAACGGTACTCCGAGAAGGACCGGCAGAAGCATGAAGGCGGCCAGACCAGCGTCCCTGAGCCGTCGAACCACAGGAAACTGGCACTCACCAGCAGCACGCAGCACAGCGCAACGCCCGTCTGGGCGGCCAGTAAGAGCAGCAGCGTCCCCATGCCCCCCATCCCCCACCAGTAGGTCTGCACCGTGCCCGGCCACCAACGGCGCGTGCCCGCCGTCCCACGCATACCATCGGCTCCCTCCCACCGCACCGGCTCTCCCCGGCCACGCTGAAGGAGCGTCCGTGGCCACGGAAGAAGCGCGGCGACCTGCCGTGGGCGGCCCGGCCGCCGACCGGATACCCCAGCGACGGTGCCCCGCACCACTGCCTCCCCCGAATCGCCGACGGCTTTGTCCGGCCGGTCCAGCCTGCGGACCGGCGCCGGGCTCCCGCGCATGCTGTGTGGATCATGCTGCGCGCAGCGGGATGCGACCGCTGTGGCAGGCTAGGTGCCGGACCGGGTCCAAGGCAGCGGGGAGGCGCGGGAGATGGTGCACAGACGCATCCGGCGGGCGGCGGTCGCCCTGCTGCTGGGCGCAGCCGTCACCGCCTGCGCGGGCGGCCCCGCCGCCAACCGCGCATCCGACACCCCCGCCCCCACCGAAGACGCCACCACCTCCTCCCCCCCCACAACCACCACCCCACCCCCGGACAACGAACCCGGCGAAACCACGCCCGCTCCAGTTCCCACTCAGGAAGAGCTCGAACCGGCCGCAGCGACCGGCACGGCGACCGTGGTGGCGGAGCACCCGTTGACGGACATCGCCGATCCCTGGGGCCTGACCGTTCTGCCCACCAGCGGGGATCTCCTGGTGGGAAGTCGCACCACCGGCAAGATCTACCGAGTCGCCCAGGACACCGGTGACATCACCGAGATCGGGACGGCTGCTTCGCAGGCTGCCGGGGAGGGCGGCCTGCTCGGCCTGGCGGCGGCAGACAATTCGTTCTTCTTCGCGTACTACACAACGGAATCCGAGAGCCGGGTGGTGCGCTCCGCGTACCAGGAAGGCAAACCCGAAGGTCAGCAGATGGAGACGTCGGGGCGGCTGACCGGACTGCCGTGGGGCGACATGCGAGTCGGTGGCGCACTGCTCCTGACGCCGGACGGAACGCTGTACGCCGGGGTGGGGGACTTTGGCGATTCCTCCGCCGGGAAGATCCTCAAGTCCCCTGATGCTCTCGACGCTTCCTGGAACCCTCAACTGCCCGACACAGAGGTGCTCGCCGGCACACACGGGAGCGTTGAAGGCCTGGCGTTCGATGCGGGCGGTCACGTCTGGGAGGTCGGCCGGGGAGAGGACGACTCGGCCGTGCTCGCCCTGGCCGGTTCGGAAGAAACGCTCCATCTCTGGACCGGCGGGGCAGTCCCCAGCGGCCTTGCCTACACTCCGCAGCGCTGTCTCTGGGTCTCCATGGCGGACGGATCCCTCTGGCGTGTGCCATTGGACAACACAGAGCTGGTGGCCACTCCCCAAGTGGTGCTCAATGTGGCGACCGATCCACCGCCCGAGCTGAGCGGCGAGTACCTTGGCCTCCGATCGCCCGCAGCAGTCGGTGAGGACACGCTCTGGGTGCTGGCCACCGGCGGGGGCGGCACCAGCTTGCTGAAGCTGTCTGTCAGCTAGATCGCCATGCCGTAGACGATGGTGAAGAGTGTGCCGAGGGAACCGATGATGAAGACTCCGGTCAGCCCGGCGACGATAAGCCCCTTGCCCTGCTCGGCGCTGAAGCTGTCGTGCAGCGCGGTTGCGCCGATGCGCTGCTTGGCCGCTCCCCAGATGGCAATCGCCAGGCAGATGATGATGGCCAGCGCCATGATCACCTGAACCATCGTGCGGGCCTCGCTGCCCAGCGACGCAAAGGGACCCCAGTCGGGTGCGATACCACCGATGATCTCGGTGATGTCGGCTTCCTCTGCTGCCAGAAACATCCTCGCTCACCGCCTTCCGCAGTGCTGCCTCACTCGGATTGTGCCATGGGCCGGAGGCAAGTGTGACGCGCCGCCAGAGCCCGTAGCGGCAGGACGTTGCGGGTGAGCGTCGTGTCCGGTATGCCGGACTCGCGGAGGAGTGCACGACCGTGCGCCGAGCTGGCCAGTTCTATGCAGTTGTTGCCGTCCGGCTAAAGCTGGACTTCTGCCAGTGAGCCATTCTCTGCATGGCGCTCAGGCTACGTCTCCGAGAACAGGATCTGGCGGTTGCCGTGGGCTGGGGGCGGTACGGGACGCCGAGTGGTGGTAAGGCGGTGTGGGCGGAACTGGGCGCTGCGGCCGGGGAGTCCGCCGGGGGCGGACAACAGGGTGGGGATGAGGCATCGTTGAGGACATGCGCAAGGGGTTGGCGGCGGCCGGGATCGGGCTGGGCGGGCTGGCGTTGTTCATGGCGTTGCTCATCGTGGGGGTGTACAGCACCGCCGCGAATCTGGGCGGCGGGGGCGGCGGCAGGGGCGGCGGGCAGCTGGCCGCCCATACCGTGCCCGGCCGCTACGCCCCGCTGGTGCAGCGCTGGGGGAATCTCTGCGAGACGCTTTCGCCGGCCCTGCTGGCCGCCCAGCTGAACCAGGAGAGCGGCTGGAACCCCAACGCCCAGAGCCACGCGGAGGCGCAGGGGATAGCGCAGTTCATACCCGGCACCTGGGCCGTGCACGGCCTGGACGCCAATGGGGACGGGGTGGCCGATGTGTGGGACCCGGAGGACGCGATTCCGTCGGCGGCCTCCTACGACTGCTCGCTGGCCTCGTATGTCAAGGATGTGCCGGGCGATCCGGTGGACAACATGCTCGCCGCGTACAACGCCGGTCCGTATGCGGTGATCAAGTACCAGGGCGTGCCGCCGTACGAGGAGACCCGTAACTACGTGCGGATCATCCGCTCCGCCGAGCAGAGCTTCGCGGCCCGGGCGGAGGCGGAGCAGGGCGGCGAGCGGCTGCCGCCCCTCCGGGCCGCCGCCGGGGCGGTGAACTTCGCCCAGGACCATCTCGGCAAGCCGTACCTCTGGGGCGGGGAGGGCACGCCCGAGGACGGCGGCCGGTTCGACTGCTCGGGACTGACCCAGGCGGCCTATGCCAGCGTGGGCATCGAGATACCCCGGGTGGCCAACGATCAGTGGAACGCCGGGCCGCATCCCTCGCGGGACGAGCTCCTCCCCGGTGACCTGGTCTTCTTCGCCACCGACCGGTCCAATTCGCGCACCATCCACCATGTCGGCCTGTACGTCGGGGGCGGCTACATGATCAATGCGCCCTATACCGGTGCGGTCATCCGCTTCGACCCGATCGACGGGGCCGACTACTTCGGTGCCACCCGCCCTGTCGCAGGGTGACGCTATCATCGCGGTGAGTGAGGATGCCCGGGGGTGCATCTCTCTTGCGTAACGCCTCGGCCCCAGGTGGGCCGCGACGGAACGCGCCCTGTTCGGCGGGGCGTTTTCTGGTTTCTACTGGAGGCAGCGATCCCGTTCCCGGGCGGCACCAGGGAAAGGAAGGAGTACGCGGATGACCGTGATGGCGGGCCCCGATGCCGACGTGCTCCGCGCCGTCGGCGGACTGGGTGAGGCGGTGCCCGGCTGGGCCCAGCCGGTGCTCTCCGCGCTGACCGGCTTCGCGCTGTTCCCGGTGCTGCTGCTGATCTGCGCGCTGGCCGTCCGCCGTGCGCTGCGGGCGGATGCCGCCGGGCCCGCGGCCCTGCCCGGCGGGCTCTGGGCGGCGCTGGCCGGCGGCCTGGCCGCGCTGACCGCCCTGCCGGTGCGTGAGCTGGTCGCCCGTACCGGCCCGGCCGGAGCGCAGGACGGGGACGTGCAGGTGACGGCGGGGCCGGAGGCGGTGGCGGCCGGCTATTCGTTCGTCAGCGTCCAGACGGCCGCGGCCATGGCGATCGCGGTGGCCCTGCTGCTGGTGCACCGGCGCACCGCCTGCTGGGCGCTGGGCCTGGCGCTGGCCGCCGGCCCGGCCCAGTTGCTGGCCGGCACGCATTACCCGACGGATGTGATCGGGGGCTATGCGCTGGGCGCCGCGGTGGCGTTGCTGCTCCAGCCCGGTGCCATGGCGCTGCTGACGCCGCTCGCCGCGCGCTGCGCCCGGCCGTCGCGGCTGCCGCTGGGCGGCCAGTTCCGCACCGGCACCTTCCGTATCCCGTTCCGTGGGCACGGGGACAAGGATCTGGCCGCCTAGCGGGTGCGTCAGCCGTCCCCGGCCGGGGAGCCGCGGCCTTCGTCGGCGGGGGTGTCGGCGGGGATGTCGGTGGGGGCGGGGTGGAGGGCGGCCAGATGGGCGGCGGCCTCCTCGCGGGCCAGCGGCCGGGAGCGGCGGGCCGGGCCGTACCATCCGCAGTCGCAGCGCGGCGAGAGGAACGGGCCGCGCTCGACCAGGACGATCCGGTGGCCCGGGATGTCCGGCAGGGCCGGTCCGTCCCCCGTGGAGGACGCGCCGGACGCCGGATCCTGGCCCCCGCGGAGTATCTTCCAGGCCCTCCTGCCAGTCGCCTTGCGCACGTCACCACCGTATCGGGCTATGCCCCCGGTCAGCCCGTGACGGGTGTCCGAAGGCTTCGTTAAGCGGGTCAGTGAGTGCGGTGAACTGAGACGCGAAGATGCTTGGGGGTCGACAGGCCATGAGGGCGCGACGTCGGCAAAGGGCAGGCTCGGGCGGCGGCGGACGGGACGGGCGGGGCGGCGGCCACCCCCGGAGGTTTCGCAGAAACGCATCTCCCCGGCTGCTGGCGTCCTCCGGTCTGCTGGTGCTCGGCCTGGCCGTGACGGGCTGCTCCATGGTGGGCGCCGCCGCCGACACCCGCACCGCCGGGGAGGCGGTGGAGCTGATCCGCCAGGTGCCCGATCTGCTGGCCGAGGCCGGCTCCTCCCGGGCCCGCACCGCCGTGGAGCTGGCCTCCGGCGGCACCCGCATCACCATTCACGGCCGGGGCGGCTTCGACTACCGCCGCCGGGTCGGCGAACTCGCCGTGACCCTGCCCGCCGATCCGTCCGCGGCCGAACAGCCGCCGGTCACCGAGCTGTTCCTGCCGGGCGAGCTGTATCTGAAGAACCGCGGCGAGGGGGTTCCGCCGGACAAATGGGTGCGGCTGGACGTGGCCGCCATCCATGACGGGAATCTGGTCACCGGCGGGGCCACCGACCCGATCACCGCCGCCGAGCTGCTGCGCGGCGTGCAGCACGCGGACGACCTGGGCGAGGTCGAGGTGGAGGGCGAGACGCTGCGCCGGTTCCGCGGGATCACGGACATCGCGGAGGCGGCCCGGGCCGCGGACGACCGGGAGAGCCGGGAGCAACTGGCCGCCGCGGTGGACGGCTTCACCGACACCGCGGTGCGGTTCGACGCCTATCTCGACGACGACGGGGTGCTGCGCCGTATCCGGCACCACTTCAGCTTCGCCTCCACCGCGCCGCCGGCGCCGGGCGTGCCCGTGCAGGTGAGCTCCACCACCGTGCTGTACGACTTCGGCACGCCGGTGGTCATCGACATGCCGCCGGCCGAGCACATCTTCACCGGCGCGGTGGCGTACCCGGGCGGGTAGTCGGCGGGCAGTCGGCGGGCACCCGGCGGGCGGAGGTCCGCGCGCCCGGGCTCAGGTGCGGAGCATGCGGGCGATGGCCGCGGTGGCCTCCTCCACCCTGGCGTCCACCTCCGGCCCGCCCTCGGCCGCCGCCTCGGCCACGCAGTGCCGCAGATGCTCCTGGAGCAGTTGCAGGGCGAAGGACTGCAGCGCCTTGGTCGAGGCCGACACCTGGGTCAGTATGTCGATGCAGTAGACGTCTTCCTCCACCATCCGCTGGAGGCCGCGCACCTGGCCCTCGATCCGCCGCAGCCGCTTGAGATGGGCGTCCTTGTCCTTGCTGTAGCCGTGGGTGTGCTCGGGGTCGTGCTCACGGTCGAGCGGGCCGACGGTCGGCTGGACGGTGCTCATGACGTCCTCCCTGGGCCTGCGGGCGCAAATACCCCCAACCCGTATAGAGTACCGAATCCATCCGGAAACCGGTCGGTCCCGGCCGGACCTGCTGCCGCGGTCCGCACCGCGGCAGTATCCCGCACGCCTGAGCGGCGCGTCACGCCGCGCGGGCCTACCGTGCTGGATGAGGGCCGATGGCGGGGGCTGACGACGGGGCTCGTCACTCTCCGACACCGCGCAGGGCTACGTCATGTCATCGCCGCCCTTGATTTACCCTGCGTTCACCTCACGCTTGCCGGTCGATCGCCTTGTTCACTTTACTTTTCACCTTGAACGTGGACATTGATTCACCTGACATGTGGGAAGGACGTCAGTGAAGCTCTCGCGCGCGACCGTACGCCGCACCCGCACACTGGGCACGGCAACGGCCATCGCCGCCCTGCTCCTCACTGCCTGCGGCACCGACGACAACACCGGGATTCCCGGTGCCGTCGACTTCTCGTCGGACACCATCGAGTGCGGTCCCCCCGGCACCCTGCTGGCCTCCGGCTCCACCGCGCAGGCCAACGCCATGGAGGTATGGGTCAACGTCTATCAGGCCAATTGCCCTGACGCACAGGTGAACTACAAGCCCACCGGTTCCGGGGCCGGCATCCAGGAGTTCCTCCAGGGCACCACCGCCTTCGCCGGCTCCGACTCGCTGCTGAGCCCCGCCGAGGTCGAGCAGTCCCGCTCGGTCTGCCGGGACGGCGGCCGGGCCATCCACCTGCCCATGGTGGCCGGGCCGATCGCCATCGGCTACAACCTGCCCGGCGTGCAGGACCTGGTGCTCGACGCCGAGACCCTGGCGCGGATCTTCAACTCCGAGATCACCGCCTGGAACGACCCGGCCATCGCCGAGCTCAATCCGGACGCCGACCTGCCGGAGACGCGGATCACCCCGTTCTCCCGCTCCGACGGCTCCGGCACCACCGACAACTTCACCTCCTATCTGCACGGCGCCGCGCCCGACGCCTGGCCCTACGAGCCGGACAAGAACTGGCGGGGCAAGGGCGGCCAGTCCGCCGACGGCTCCTCGGGGCTGGTCGGCATGGTGCAGCAGAACGAGGGCGCGATCAGCTACTTCGAGCTCTCCTACGCCCACCAGAACGGCATCGACACGGTGCTCATCGACACCGGCGCCGCCGAACCCGTGGCGGCCACCGTGGAGAACGCCTCCGCCGGCATCGCCTCCGGCACCGTCATCGGCACCGGCGCCGACCTGGCCATGGAGCTGGACTACACCACCACCGCCGAGCGGGCCTACCCGATCGTGCTGGTCAGCTACGAGATCGTCTGCGACCGGGGCAACGACCCGGAGACCGTCGAGCTGACGCGGGCCTTCCTGCGCTACATCGCGAGCGAGGAGGGCCAGCAGAAGATCACGCGGATCGACTACGCCGCCATCCCCGACGAGATCATCACGCAGGTCCGCGACCGCATCGCCGACCTGGGCTGACCGCCGCGCCCGGCTCCCGCCGCCGGCCGGCCGCCGCCTGCCGCTCCCCAGACCGAGAGATCCAGGAATGTCACCGACAACCACCGCCTCCCCGCCCTCGACCGGCCGCACGGGGGACCGGATCTTCAGCGGTCTGTCCAAGGGCGCGGGCATCGCCCTGCTGGCGATCATGGCGGCCATCGCCGTCTTCCTCACGGCGCGCGCCGTCGTCGCCATCCGGGCCAACGAGGGCAACTTCCTCACCACCTTCGAATGGAACGCCAACGCCGACCCGCCCGTCTTCGGCATCGCGGTCCTGCTGTTCGGCACGGTGGCCAGCTCGCTGATCGCCATGCTGCTGGCGGTCCCGGTGGCCGTCGGCATCGCGCTGTTCATCTCGCACTACGCACCGCGCAGACTGGCCACCCCGATCGGCTATGTCGTCGATCTGCTGGCCGCCGTGCCCAGCATCATCTACGGCCTGTGGGGCGCGCTGTTCCTGGTGCCCCGGCTGACCGGGCTGTACGAATGGCTGGACCAGTTCTTCGGCTGGACCGGCGTGCTGTCCTACGACGGCTCCCCGGCCCGCTCCCTGATGACCGTGGGCATTCTGCTGGCGATCATGATCCTGCCGATCATCACCAGCGTGACCCGGGAGGTCTTCCTCCAGACGCCCAAGGCCAATGAGGAGGCCGCGCTGGCGCTCGGCGCCACCCGCTGGGAGGTGGTCCGGATGGCGGTGCTGCCCTTCGGCCGCTCCGGCGTCATCAGCGCCTCCATGCTGGGCCTGGGCCGCGCCCTGGGCGAGACCATGGCGGTGGCCACGGTGCTCTCCCCGGCCTTCCTGATCAACCTGAGCCTGCTGGAATCCGGCGGCGCGACCTTCGCGCAGAACATCGCCAGCCAGTTCAAGGAGGCCGGCTCCATGGGCCGGGACGCCCTCATCGCCTCCGGCCTGGTGCTGTTCCTGCTGACCCTGGTGGTCAACGGCGCGGCCCGGCTGATCATCGCCCGCCACAAGGAATACTCGGGGGCCGCCGCATGAGCGACACCGACCGCACCCGCAACGAGCCCGGCCCCGAGCGCCGCGGGGGTCCGCCCCGCCCGCCCGAGGTGGCCCCCGAGAACGGCGGGGTGGCGCAGGAGCACGACCGGGCCGCGCATGAGCTGGCCGCGGTGGCGCCCATGGTCTCCGGCCAGTCCGTGCCCGTGCACCCGGAGACCGCCCGGCCGGCGGAGGTGCCCTCCGAGACCCGTGTGGAGGAGCACCAGGAACGGGTGATCATCACCCCGCCGGTGCGTCCGCCCACGATGGGGCTGCGCCGGCCCCGGCTGCCGCGCTGGACCCCGCTCGGCCTGGCGGTCGGCTCCCTGGCCTTCGCCGTCGCCGTCGGCCTGGTGGCGGGCCTGGACAGCCGGGTCCAGTGGGGCCTGATCGCCGCGCTGGTCTTCGTGGCCGCGAATTTCGCGCTGACCGCCGCGGTGGAGGGCCGGCGGCAGGCCGTGGACAAGCTGGCCCTGTCGCTGATCTGGACCAGCTTCCTGGTCGCCGTGCTGCCGCTGGCCTCCCTGGTCTGGGAGACCGTGGCCCGTGGCATCCCCACCGTGAGCTGGGATTTCCTCACCCACTCCATGAACGGGGTGCTGAGCTGGCAGCAGGGCGGCGGCATCTATCACGCGCTGCTGGCCACCCTCCAGCAGGTGGCGCTGGCCTCGCTGATCGCCATCCCGATCGGCCTGCTCACCGCCGTCTATCTGGTGGAGTACGGGCGCGGCTCCCTGGCCCGGGCGATCACCTTCTTCGTCGATGTGATGACCGGCATCCCCTCGATCGTGGCCGGCCTGTTCGTCCTCACCCTGTGGATCATGGCGCTGGACTTCGGCTACTCCGGCTTCGCGGGCGCGCTGGCGCTGTCGATCCTGATGATGCCGATCGTGGTGCGGGCCACCGAGGAGATGCTCAAGCTGGTGCCGAACGAGCTGCGCGAGGCGGCGCTGGCGCTGGGCGTGCCCAAGTGGCGGGTGATCCTCAAGGTGGTGCTGCCCACCGCCATCGGCGGGATCACCACCGGGGTGATGCTGGCGATCGCCCGGATCGCCGGCGAGACCGCGCCCATCCTGCTGCTGGTCTTCGGCAGCAATCTGATCAACGCCAATCCCTTTGAGGGGCCGCAGTCCTCACTGCCGCTGTTCGTCTACGAGCAGTGGGGCTACGGCACCGAGGAGGCATACGACCGGGCCTGGGCCGCGGCGCTGGTGCTGATCGTCCTGATCATGATCCTGAACCTGGTCGCCCGCGGCGTCGCCCGCTGGAAGGCCCCCAAGACCGGCCGCTGAGGCTGCACCGGGCAACCCCCGCCGAGCCCCGCGCAAGCCCCGCAGAAGCCCTGCAGAAGAGAGACACACCCACCATGGCCAAGCGCATCGACGTCAACGGGCTGAACGCCTACTACGGCGGCCACAAGGCGATCGAGGACATCACCTTGCATGTCGAGCCGCGGTCCGTCACCGCCTTCATCGGGCCGTCCGGCTGCGGCAAGTCCACCTTCCTGCGCACCCTGAACCGGATGCATGAGGTCACCCCCGGCGGCCGGGTCGAGGGCGAGGTGCTGCTGGACAACGAGAACCTGTACGGACCCGGGGTCGATCCGGTGCAGGTGCGCCGCACGGTCGGCATGGTCTTCCAGCGGCCCAATCCGTTCCCCACCATGTCGATCTACGACAACGTGCTCGCCGGGGTGCGGCTCAACGGCATCCGCTACAGCCGGTCCCAGCTCGACGACCTCGTGGAGAAGAACCTGCGCGGCGCCAACCTCTGGAAGGAGGTCAAGGACCGGCTGCACAAGCCGGGGGCCGGACTCTCCGGCGGCCAGCAGCAGCGGCTGTGCCTCGCCCGCGCCACGGCGGTGGAGCCGGATGTGCTGCTGATGGACGAGCCCTGCTCGGCGCTGGACCCCATCTCCACGCTGGCGATCGAGGACCTGATCGACCAGATGAAGTCGCGCTACACCATTGTGATCGTCACCCACAACATGCAGCAGGCCGCCCGGGTCTCGGAGCGCACGGCGTTCTTCAACCTGGCCGGGGTCGGCCAGCCGGGCCGGCTGATCGAAGTGGACGCGACCGACAAGATCTTCTCCAACCCGAGCGAGAAGGCCACCGAGGACTACATCTCCGGCCGCTTCGGCTGAGCCCCGGCCCGGGGCCGGCCCCGGGAAGTGGTCTGCGGGAGCGGGGCGGGATTGGTCTCCGCGGCGGGGGCAGGGTTGCCTAGCGTTTGCCGGATGACGCAGACGACGAGGACGCAGCGGAGGGCTGCCCTGACCTTCACCGTGGACGACACGGTGTTCCAGCGGGTGCCGGACTATGTGATCGGCCTGCTCGGGGTGGCGGAGATCGAGGTGGGCACCGGCGACCCGGAGGTGGCGCGGCTGCTGGCCGCCGCCGAGGACGAAGCGCTGGCCGCGGGCATCCGCGGCCGGTCCGGGGTGGCCGCGCTGCCCCGGATCAGGGAGTGGCGGGAGGCCCACCGGGCGGTGGCGATCACCCCCGGCCGCTATCCCTGCGCCTCCGAGTCCCTGCTGCGGCGCCCGGCCAAGGGCGAGCGGCTGCCGCGCATCAACGATCTGGTGGATCTGTGCAACGCCCACTCGCTCGCGTCGCGGCTGCCCATCGCCTGCTGCGATGTCGCCGGCATCGGCGCGTTCCGGCTGGCCCCCGCGAGCGGTGCGGAGGAGTTCCTGCCGCTGGGCAGCCCCGATGCGCCGGAGCGGCCGGAGCCCGGGGAGGTCGCCTTTCTGGACGAGCGGGGCCGGGCCCACTCCCGGCGCTGGAACTGGCGGCAGAGTGATGTGGTGGCCACCCGGCCCGGACGGCGGCGGCTGATGATTTCCGTGGAGTCGGCACATCCCGGCGGACGGCAGGATGTGGCGGAGGTGCTGGAGAGTCTGCGGCGGGTGCTCGCGCCCAGGATGACGGCCGGGACGGCGCCGCACACCGTGGTGCTGCACCCGGACCGGCGCAGCGGGGCCGTGCTGCCCGCCGTGCCCGCCGCGCCGGCCGGCGGCTCGGACGATGCCGGGCCGGCGTCGTGGACCCGGGTCAGCGGGCGGCGGTGGTGAGTGCGGCGGCCAGCCGGGTGACGCCCTCGGTGATCCGGGGCGGGGGCAGCGCCGCGTAGCCCATCAGGAAGGACGGCTCGGGCGGCGTGCCCAGCATGGTAATAGCCGGCCGCCGGGTGCACCCGCACCCCGTGCCGTTCGGCGCGCGCGGTGATCGCCTCCTCGTCCAGGTCCCGGGGCAGTCCGGTGAAGGTGACCAGCACATGCAGCCCGGCGGCCTCGCCGGAGATCCGCACCCGGTCGCCGAAGCGGTCCCGCAGGGTGTCCAGCAGATGGCCGCGGCGGCGGCGGTAGAGCCGGGACATCCGGCTGATGTGCCGGGCGTAGGCGCCGGTGGCGATGAAGTCGGCCAGCGCCTCCTGGGTCAGGGTGGGGCTGAGCCGGTCGGTGATCCACTTGACGCCCAGACACGGCCGCACCAGCCGCTCCGGCAGGATGGCGTAGCCGAGGCGCAGAGCCGGGAAGAGGGTCTTGCTGAAGCTGCCGACATAGACCACATTGCCGTGCCGGTCCTCGGCGGCCAGCGCGGGCAGCCGGGCACCGGTGAAGGAGAACTCGTTGTGGTAGTCGTCCTCCAGCACCACCGCGCCGCGCCGCCGCACCCAGGCCAGCAGCTCGCGCCGCCGCCGGGGGGAGAGCAGATGGCCGGTGGGGAACTGGTGGGACGGGGTGACATAGACCAGGGTGACCCGGCCGGGATCGTGCCCGGCGGCCCGCACCCGGCCGTCGATCTCGGCGACCCGCAGCCCCTCGTGGTCCACGGGTACCGGTACCACGGCCGCGGCCGGGGAGGAGCCGAAGATCTGCCGCAGCACGGTGTGGCCGGGGTCCTCGATGACGATCACATCGCCGGGGCCGGAGGCCAGCAGCCGGGCCAGGATGTCGGTGGCCTGGGTGGCGCCGCTGGTGACCACCACCCGGCCGGGCGGGGCGTCCAGGCCGCGGCTGCGCCGCACCAGCTCGGTGATCCGGGCGCGCAGCTCGGCCGAGCCCTCGGCCGGACCGTAGCCCAGGGAGGCGGTGGAGGCCCGGGTGTGCGCCCGCTGCAGGGCGTGCTGCCAGCGGGAGACCGGGAACTCGGCCAGCGCCGGGGTACCGTGCCGGAAGTCGATCGCCGGGCCGGTGTCCCCGGCGGCGCCGGGCGCGGGCCAGGGCCGCCACATCAGGCCGCCGGCGCCGTCGGTGCCGCCGGCCAGCGGGGACTTGGGCAGCAGCGGGGTGCGGGGTGCGGGCGGCGGCGCACCCGCGGCGGCCGGGGCCGGGTCGGCGGCGTGCGGGGCGATGGTGGTGGCGGAGCCGCGACGGGCGATGACCAGACCCCGGGCGCGCAGCAGCTCGTAGGCGCCGACCACCACGGTGCGGGAGACGCCGAGCTCTCCGGCCAGCTCCCGGGTGGCGGGCAGCCGGCCGCCGGGCCGCAGCCGTCCGGCCTGCACCGCGGCGGCGATCTCGTCGCACAGCTGCTGCCGCAGCGGCACCCGGCTGGCCCGGTCCAGGTTGATCAGCAGTTCCGAAGATCCCACACCGCCGATTCTGCCTTCCCCGGCCGCGGGGCGGTGGGCGCGGTGCGCGGTGCGGTGCGGTGCGCGTGGCTTGCCACGCCGCCGCGCCGTCTCCCCGGCGTCGGTCACCGAGGCGGCCGGGCGGCGGCCGGCCGGGCGGCGGCTGCCGCGACGCTCCGCGCCGTCTGCGCGGGAGCGGCTGTGCGGGGTCAGCCGACGGCGAGGCGGGTGAGCCAGAAGGCGAGGGCGGCGATGGCCGCCGCGGCGGGCAGGGCGAGGAACCAGCCGGTGAGGACGTTCCTGGCCACCCCCCAGCGCACCGCCGATATCCGGCGGGTGGCTCCGGCGCCGACGATCGCCGAGGTGATCACATGTGTGGTGGAGACCGGGGCGCTGAACGCGTAGGACGCGGTGTACATCACCGAGGCCGCCGTGGTCTCGGCGGCGAAGCCGCGCGGCGGATCGAGTTCGATGACCCGCCGGCCCAGCGTGCGCAGAATCCGCCAGCCGCCGGTGTACGTGCCCAGTGCCAGCATCAGCGCGCAGGCCAGAGTGGTCCACAGCGGGATGGCGCCGCCGGCCGGCTCGCTCTCCGCGACCACCAGCGCCATCATGATCACGCCCATGGACTTCTGCGCGTCCTGGAGGCCGTGCCCCAGCGCCATGGCCGCCGCCGAGACCGTCTGCGCCATGCGGAAGCCGCGCTGCGCCCGCACCGGGGTGGCGTGGCGGAAGATCCACAGCAGTGCGACCATCACCCCGTAGCCGGCCACCAGGCCGACCAGCGGGGCCACGACCATCGGCAGGACGATCTTGTCGAGCACCCCGTCCCAGTGCACGGTGGCGGCGCCGGCCAGGGCCGCGCCGAGCAGCCCGCCGAGCAGCGCCTGGGTGGAGGAGGAGGGCAGCCGCAGGGTCCAGGTGAGGGCGTTCCAGGCCAGGGCGCCGACCAGCGCGGCGAACAGCACGGTCAGGCCCGGGCCGCCGTCCGGCGGGTCGATCAGGCGTTCGCTGACCGTCCGGGCCACCCCGCTGCCCAGGAAGGCGCCGGCCAGGTTCATCACGGCGGCCAGCAGCACGGCCACCCGGGGCGTCAGCGCCCGGGTGGAGACCGAGGTGGCGATGGCGTTGGCGGCATCGCGGAAACCGTTGGTGTAGGCGAAGAGCAGCGCGCAGACCGTCACCGCGCCGAGAGCAAGGGCGTCCAAGGGGTCAGGACTCCTTGACCACGATGGACTCCACCGTGTTCGCCACCCGCTCGAAGGCGTCGGCGGCCTCTTCCAGCACGTCCACGATCTGCTTGAGCTTCATGATCTCGATGGCGTCGTAGGCGCCGTTGTTGAACAGGTGGGCGAGGAGCTTGCGGTGGACCCGGTCCGCCTGGTTCTCCAGGCGGTTCACCTCGATCCAGTACTCGGTGAGGTGGGACATGGTGCGCAGCTGCGGCATGGCCTCGGCGGTCAGCTCGGCGGCGCGGGCGAGCACCTCGATCTGCTGCTCCACGCCCTTGGGCAGCTCCTCCACCTCGTAGAGCACCACCAGATCGACGGCCTCCTCCATGTGGTCCATGATGTCGTCCAGGCAGGAGGCCAGCCGGTAGATGTCCTCGCGGTCGAACGGCGTGATGAACGAGGAATTGAGCTGGTGGAAGATCGCGTGGGTGGCGTCGTCACCGGCGTGCTCCACGGCCCGCATCCGCTCGGCGATGTCGGGCCGGGACTCCGGTTCCGCGCCCAGCAGCTCCAGCAGCAGCTTCGACCCGGTGAGGATGTTGTCCGCAGAGGCGGCGAAGAGATCGTAAAAGCTCGTATCCCGCGGCGTCAGGCGAAAGCGCACTGGAATTCCTCTGCGGTTCATCGAATGGTCGTACCCGAAGATGCTACGGGCACATTCCAGCCACGACGAACCTCCCCGGCGCGGGGTTGATCGAAGCGATATGTGATCCTTGCGGACTCGGCGGCCGGTTCACCGCCCTCCGTTATAGGGCCCGTACGGGCCGTCACTGCTGCTCCAGCCGCCGCCCCTGCCGCGGCTCACCCCGCTCACCGCGGGCCGCACGTCCACCAGATAGATCACGGTGGCGATGACCCCGACGAGAATGAGCAGCATGGCCGGCAGGAAGAGCTGCACCGCCACCGAAACGCCCAGAATGATCAGCCAGAACGGCTTCGTCTGCTTGTCCACCGCCCGGAAGGCGTCCTCCCGCTGGAGCGCGGCGTGCACCAGCGCATAGATGCTGAGCACCAGGAGCGCCAGGAAGATCAGGTTCACCAATGTGCTGAACCCCGCCAGCAGCATGCTGTTCACCACCTGTCCGTAGGCCGGTTTCCCCGGCAGTTCCCTACCACGCTAACGGCTGTGCGGTGCCTCGGTACTCCCGGCGACCGCACAGCCGTGCGTTTCCCGTGTCCGGCGGGCGTCAGCTCTGCCCGGCCGCGGGCCTGTCACCGGCGGCCCCGGCCTCGTCCTCGGCCTCGTTCTTGGCATCGGTGACGGCGGCGGTGTCCATCCGCTCGACGGTGACCTCGGGGGTTCCCGCGCCGTCCGGCCCGGCGCCGGGCTTGTCCTGGCCGCGCCATTCGACCACCGCCGTCCGGCCGCGGGCGGCCAGCTCGTCGTAGGTCTCCCGCGCCTTGACGGCGTACTCCTTGGCCGCGTCCACGCCCTGCCCGGCCAGGTGCTGGGCCTGCTCCCGGAGCCTGGGCAGCTCCTCCTCGCGGAAGCTGTGCAGCTTCCCGGGTGCCTCCTCGCGCAGCTTGGTCAGCCTGCCGGGCAGGTCACGCAGCTTCTCCGCGGCCAGGTCGGTCGCGCCGGCCACCGCGTAGAACGGGGTGCTGCTGGTGATGGTCTTGCGGATCTCGTCGGTGAAAGCCATTGCTCTCGCCCCTCCCAGGGTCGGTCAGTCTTCCTGGCCGTGATCGGGCGCTTCCGGCCGCGCGGGCGGGCCGTCGGCGGCTGCCCCGGCGCTCTCCCGGCGGAACGCGTCGTAGATCTGGATCAGCGCCTGCTTCTGCTGATCGTCCAGCTCGGGATCGGCGAGCACGGCATCCCGCACCCCCGGCAGCTCGCCGTCCCGCTCCTCACGCACGCTCTCGTCGAGAATTCCGGCCCGCACGTACAGCGTCTCGGCGGAGATGCTCAGCCCTTTGGCGATCTGCTGGAGGATCTCCGCGCTCGGCTTGCGCAGCCCGCGCTCGATCTGGCTCAGGTACGGGTTCGACACATCGGCGGCCTCGGCGAGCTGCCGCAGGGAGAGCCGCGCCTGACGGCGCTGCTCCCGCAGAAACTCTCCCAGGCCGTGCATATCGAACGGAACCATGCGGCAAGCCTGCCACCTACTGCTAACTATTGCAAGCAACTGCTTGCAAGTGTCCCGGTGCGAGGGCGGAGGCCAGATGCCGGCCACCGGGCCGGGGGCGGTGAGGGCGCTCGGTCCGCTGCGCCGGCAGACCGCTCCGCGATGCGGCCTGTCTCGCCCGGCCGGGGCCGGCGGTCGATGTCGGGATGCCGCCGGAGCGGTCGCGGATGCCGGGTGCGCCGGGTGCGCCGGGTGCGCTGCCATGGGAAAAGGCTCCGGGCCAAAGGGCCTGGAGCCTGGGAAACGCTGACCGGCGGGCACTCGCCGGGAAGCTGTTGTACCCCGCGCGGTCATCATGATCATAACATGGAAGGCCCTTGACCGGTCAGGGTGTCGGTCGCCCTCCGCAGCAGCCGGGCGCCCTCGCCGAGGTGTTCCGGCGCCGCCGCGGCGATCATGCTCAGCCGCAGATACGGGCCCGGGGGCTCGGCCGGGAAGTACGGCCTGCCGGGCGTGACCGCGACCCCGGCCCGCAGCGCGGCGGCGGCCAGCGCGGTGTCGTCCGTGTGGTCCGGCAGCCGCTGCCAGAGGTGGAAACCCCCGTACGGCGGGACGGGCGGCACCAGCCCGGGCAGCTCCCGGCGCAGCGCGGCGGCCAGGATTTCGCGGCGCTGCCGCAGGGTTTCCGAGAGCCGCCGCAGATGGGCCCGCCAGGCCGGGGAGGCGACGAGTTCCAGGGCGGTCTCCTGGATCGGGCGCGGCACGAACAGGCTGTCCACCACATGGGTGGCCCGCAGCCGCTCCATGGCCGGGCCGCGCGCGGCCAGCGCGGCGACGCGCAGGCTCGGCGATGCCGCCTTGGTGAGCGAGGCGATGTGGACCACCACGCCGTCCGGGTCCTGGGCGGCCAGCGGGGCGGGCAGCGGCGGGGCGTCGGCGTGCGCCAGGCGGCGCGCGAAGTCGTCCTCCACCACGAACGCGCCGGCGGCCCGGGCGATGCGCAGCGTCTCGGCGCGGCGCTCCGGGGACAGCACGGCGCCGGTGGGGTTGTGGAACAGCGGCTGGCAGACCAGCAGCCGGGCACCGGTGACGCGGAACGCCTCGGCCAGCAGATCGGTGCGGAGGCCGTCGCGGTCCACCGGGACCGGCACCGGGCGCAGTCCGGCGGTGCGGGCCACGGCCAGGATGCCGGGGTAGGTGGGGGACTCCACCAGAACGGGGGCGCCGGGCGCCGCCAGGGAACGCAGCGCCGTGGTGAGGGCGGCCTGGCCGCCGGTGGTGATGAGGACGTCGGCGGCGGTCAGCGGTCCCTCGGGTCCGGCGATCCGGCGGGCGAACCAGCTTCGCAGCTCGGGCAGGCCCTCCAGCGGAGGGCGGCCCCAGGTGCCGGGGCGGCGGCCGGCCCGGGCCAGCGCCGCGGCCAGTGCGCGCTCGGGCTGGAGGGCGACCGCGGGATAGCCGCCGTTGAGATCGATGACGCCGGGCGGGGACGGTGCCAGGGTGGCGGTGATGCCGTCGGCCCCGGTGGCCGGGGCCGAGCGCGGATGCGCGCCGAGCGCCACCTCCTGCCAGGACAGGTCCCCGGCCGCGGGGCGCCGGGGCGGCGGCGCGCGGAACACCCCTGCGCCGGGCCGGGAGACCACCGCGCCCTCGGCGGTCAGCAGGGCGATGGCCCGGCTGACCGTCACCGGGCCGACTCCGTACCGTTCCCGCAGGGTGCGGCTGGACGGCAGCTTTTCCCCGACCGAGTAGCGGCCGAGTGATTCCCGCAGCAGACCGGCCAGCTGCTCGGCACTGCTACCATCATTCATGAGAGATAACGATAGCGCTACTGGACGGGTAAGGATAGCGCCATCCGCTGCGGAGCGGCCCGCCGCACGGCGCGCCGGGCCCGGGGCGCCACCGGGCCGCGGCGGCGAGAACCGCACCCGGCACGCTCCGGGACGGGTGGGGACCGCCGCCGCCGCGCTCGGCGTGGCCGGGTTCTCGCTGTCCTTTCCGGCGACGGTGGGCGCGCTCGGCGGTTTCGGCGCCTGGACCGTCGCCGGACTGCGCGGGGTGATCGCCGCGCTGCTGGCCGGACTGTGCCTGGCGCTCTGCCGGGTACGGCCGCCCGACCGCCGCCACTGGCCCGGACTGGCGACCGTGGCGGCCGGCTGTGTGCTCGGCTTCCCGCTGCTCACCACGCTGGCGCTGCAGACCGCCTCCACCGCCCACTCCGCGGTGGTGACCGGCGCGCTGCCGCTGGCCACCGCCGCGCTGGCGGCACTGCGCACCCGGCACCGCCCGCACCATCCGCACCATCCGCACCGCCCCCGCCTTGCGCACCGGCAGTCCCGGCGGTTCTGGGCCGGGGCGGTCACCGGCGGCGCGGCCGTCACCCTCTTCGCACTGCACCGGGGCGGCGGTCTGCCGACCGCCGCCGATCTGCTGCTGGCCGCCGCGCTGCTGCTCTGCGCGGCCGGCTACGCGGAGGGCGGGCGGCTGGCCCGGCACCTCCCCGGCTGGCAGGTGATCGGCTGGGCGGCGGTGGCCGCGCTGCCGGCCGGCCTGCTGGTCACCGCGGTGGCCTGGCCGCTGGAGCCGGCCCGGCCCGATGCCACCGCGCTGCTCGGACTGGCCTATGTGGGGGCGGTCTCGCAGTTCGGCGGATTTGTGTTCTGGTACCGGGGGATGGCGCTGATCGGGGTGGCGCGGGCCAGCCAGATTCAGTTGGCCCAGCCGCTGCTCACCCTGGTCTGGGCGGTGCTGCTGCTGGGCGAGCGGCTGCCGGCCGCCGCGCTGCCCACCGCGGCCGTGGTGCTGGTCTGCATCGCCGTGACCCAGCGCGCGGGCGCCCGTGGGGAACCCCCGGAGCCGCCCGGCGCGCGGCCCGGCGTCTGAGCCACCGCGGCGGGGGGGCCGCACCGGGCGGGCGGCGTCAGGCCGCGCCGAAGAGCTCCAGCAGCTCCCGGCGGGCGAACATGCGGGCGGTGTCAATGGCCGAGGGCTGCCCGGCCGCCGGATCGGCACCCGCCTCCAGCAGCGCCCGCACCACCTCGGTCTGCCCCTTGAAGACCGCGCCGGCCAGCGGCGTCTGCCCCCGGTCGTTGGCCCGCCCGGCGTCGGCGCCGCGGTCCAGCAGGGCCCGCACCGTGTCCGCGTGCCCGTGATACGCCGCCAGCATCAGCAGGGTGTCGCCGCGGTCGTTGCCGAGATTGGCCGGCACCCCCGCGTCCACATAGGCGGCGACCGTCTCGGTGTCCCCCTGCCGGGCCAGCTCGAAGACCTTCGAGGCGAGCTGGAGCACCTCGGGGTCGTGCGCCGGTTCGCTGCTCTCGGGTGCCGGGCCGGTCATCCGTCTCCTCCGTGTCCTGTGGGTCACTGCCGCGGGCGGGCGCCGCCGGCGGGCGCCGCCGGTGCGCACCGCCGCGGCGGTCCCGCGGCACGGGTCAGCCTACGTACTCTTTCTCCCATGGCCGCCACGCCCACGCGACTCCGCCCGCCGCCCGGGCCGGTGTCCCTGTCCCGGGACCGCGTGCCGGCGGCGGCCGTGGTCTTCTTCGTTCTCGACACGGCGCTGGCGCTGGCCCGCCGTCCCGCGGATCCGCCGTGGGTGACGGCCGTGGCGGTGCTGCTGGCCGCCTCCGGCTGCGCGGCCATCGCCCTCCGCCGCCGCCGGCCGCTCACCGCCGCCCTCTGGGTGACCGGGGTGATGGCGGTCTACTACCCGCTGGGCGAGCTGGACGGCGCCACGCCGATGGTCCTCTACGCCCTCGCGCTGTACAACCTGGCGGCCCTGGGGCGGCTGCGGGCGGCCGTGGTGCTCGCCGCGCTCACCATGAGCGCGCTGGCGCTCGGCGAGGCCGTCACCCGTTCCCGTGGCGAGACCAATGTGGACGACATGTCCTTCGTGCTGCTCCTCGGGTGGTTCGGCGGGCTGATCGCGTTCGGGCATGCCGCCCGGGTGCGGGAGGCCTATCTGCGCGAGGCACGCGAGCGGGCCGCCGCCGCCGAGCGGGAACGGGACCTGCGCGCCCGCCAGTCCGCCACCGAGGAGCGGCTGCGCATCGCCCGCGAGCTGCACGATGTGCTGGGCCACAGCATTTCGCTGATCAATGTGCAGTGCGGGGCCGCCCTGCACCGCAGCGCCAAGCGCCCCGGCGACCGGGCCGAACTGCTGGACGCGCTGACGTCGGTGCGCGACATCAGCCGGGACGCGCTGCGCGAACTGCGCGCCACCCTGGGCGCGCTGCGGCAGGCCGGCGAGGACGCGCCCACCGCACCGGCCGCCGGGCTGGAGCGTGTGCCGGAGCTGGCCGAACGCGCCCGCGCGGGCGGGCTCGACATCCGGCTGGAGTCCAGCGGCGAGGTCCGTGCCCTGCCGCCGCAGATCTCGCTCGCCGGGTACCGGATCGTGCAGGAGTCGCTGACCAACATCACCCGGCACTCGGGCGCCGACCGGGCCCGGATCAGCATCGGCTACGCGCCCGGCGAACTGCGGCTGCTGATCGAGGACAACGGCCGGGGCACCGCCGCCGGCCGGGACGGCACCGGCGGGGACGGCGGCGCCGGGCAGGCGGGCAGCGGCATCGCCGGCATGGCCGAACGTGCCCGGGCGCTGGGCGGCGAGCTGGCCGCGGGGAACACCGGTACGGGCTTCCGGGTCACCGCCCGGCTGCCGCTGGCGGCGCGGGACGGGTCCGGCCCGGCCCGGCCGCCCGGAAGGGACGAGGGAACAACGACGTGATCCGGGTACTGCTCGCGGACGACCAGAAGCTGGTCCGGGCCGGGTTCCGCTCGATCCTGGAGTACGAGGACGGCATCGAGGTGGCCGGCGAGGCCGGGGACGGCGGCCAGGCCGTCCGGCTGGCCCGCGAACTGCGGCCGGACGTGGTGCTGATGGACATCCGGATGCCCGGGACGGACGGCCTGGAGGCCACCCGGGACATCACCGGCGACCCCCGGCTGGACGGCGTGCGGGTGGTCATCCTGACCACCTTCGACCTGGACGACTATGTCTACGGGGCGCTGCGCGCCGGGGCCTCCGGCTTTCTGCTGAAGGACACCGACCCGGCGGAACTGCTGCACGGCATCCGGGTCTGCGCGCGCGGCGACGCCCTGATCGCACCGGCCGTCACCCGGCGGCTGATCGCCGAGTTCGCCGGGCGGGCGCGGCGGCCGGATCCGGCCCGCCGCACCCGGCTGAACGCGCTGACCGAGCGCGAGCGGGAGGTGCTGGTGCTGGTCGGGGAGGGGCTCAGCAATGACGAGATCGCCCGGCGGCTGGTCGTCTCGCCGGCCACCTCCAAGACGCATGTGAGCCGGATCATGACCAAGCTGGACGTCCGGGACCGGGCCCAGCTGGTGATCGTCGCCTATGAGACCGGGATGGTCACCCCCGGCTGGCTGGGCGACGGCTCCTGACCCCGGAGCGCCTTTGTGGTCCGGGTACATGCCCGCGTTCGACATGGTGGCGGCTGTTCGGCGGCCCGTCGCGGGGCGCCTCCGGCCGCCCGCTCGCCGGTCCGTTCGGCGCACAGCACGGCCGTTCGCCGCAGGGCCCGCGCCCCGCTCTGGAACTCCCCGGGGCCGTCCTCCATCACAGTGAGGGGGACGCAATGCGGGAGTGGGGACGGCCATATGACGCTGCTTCAGACGTTCCGGGTGCCGGAGCTGGTGACCGGCACCGGGTACGACAGCCGGCTGGGCCGCGCGATGATCCGCGCCTGGCGGGTGGACGGCGTCTTCCAGATCGTGCTCCCCGCCGGCCGGCAGACCGCGGTGCGGGACGCCCTGGCGGCCGGCCGGCGCTTCTTCGCCCTGCCGGAGTCCGTCAAGAACCGCTGTGTCAGCGACCTCTCCTACAGTGGCTATGCCGCCGCCACCACCGCCGCCGAAGCCCTGCCCGAGTCCTTCACCGTCTGCAAGGACGTGCCGCTGGACGATGCCCGCGTGCTGGCCCGCTGGCCCTGCCACGGCCCGGTGCCCTGGCCGGCCGATCCGGAACACCGCCGGGCCGTGAACGCCTGCCTGGCGGTGCTGGGCTCGCTGGGCGACCGGCTGCTGAAGCTGGCCGCGCTCGGCCTCGGCACGGCCGACGGGGAGGAGCTGACCTCGTGCACCTTCGACGGCTGGCACCACGCCCGGCTGGTCCGCCACCCCCCGGCCGGCACCGGCGCCCGCACCGGCCACGGGCTGCTGATGCTCACCGCCCAGCAGCGGCCGGGCGGGCTGGCCGTCCGGCCGCCGGTCAGGGGTGAGAAGCGGTACCGCAACTGGCTGGCGGAGGAGTCCACCACCGGCATGTACGAGGACGAGCCGCCCTGGACCGAGGTCGATCCGGAGCCCGGTCCCGGTCCCCGCACTCTGACCGTGCTGCCCGGCGACCTGATGCAGTACCTCACCCACGGCACCCTGCCGGCCACCCCGTACCGGATGCTGCCCCGGGCGGCCGGGCGGATCGTCCTGGACTACTTCCACGAGCCCAACTTCGCGGCCTGCCTGAGACCGCTGGGCACCGCCGCCGCCACTGCCACCGGCGGCGCCGCTTCCCCGCCGTTTCTGCACTACGGCTCCCACTTCACACACCTGTTCGCCAGGCGCCATCCGGACCGGGGCACCACCCGCCGGATCATCGCGGAGGAGCGCCTGGCCGTGCTCGACGATCTGCGGTACACGGCGGGCCGGCCCGCCTTCGAAGTCTGCTGATCCCTTCCCCGGCCGGACGCCGGGTGGGCCGCTCCAGCCGGGCGGCCCACCCGGCGTTCCTCCCGTTCTGCCTCCTGCCCCGGCTCCGGGATGTCCCCGAGGGCGCCCGCCGCCGGTCTCCTCCCGGAGGACGGCCGCCGCGCCCCGGTGTACCACCGGCGTGGTACGCCCGGACGCAACTGCCGGGCGACGCGCCGCCGCAGGCCGTCCCCGCAGGCTCGTCACGGTCGCCGCATCCGGGCCGCCGGCCCGCCTCTCGCACAGGAGCGCAGAACCGTGACAACCCCCGTTCTTCCGACCCCCGGGACCCCGCCGCGCCATGACCGCGGCAGCGTCTTCGCACGCCTGGCGGCGTTCTCCTACCGCCGGCGCTGGGCCGCCCTGCTGCTGTGGGTGGTGGTGCTGGCCGGCACCGTGGGCGCCGCCTCGGCGGTCGGCGACAGCTACCGCGACGACCACTCGCTGCCCGGCACCGAGTCGCAGCGTGCCTTCGAACTCCTCCGGGAGCACAGCCCGCAGGACGCCGGCGACACCCTCCAGCTCGTGCTGCACGACCCGGGCGGCGTGACCGGCGAGGCCACCCGGGACCGGGTCGGGTCCATGCTGGCCGAGGTCGGCGGGCTGCCGGGGGTCGCCGGGACCCGCGGCCCGTACGAGGGGGACGGCGGCGCCGTCTCCGCGGACGGCACCATCGCCTTCGCCACCGTGGTGCTGGACGGCAAGGCCGAGGACCTCACCCTGGAGCAGGCCGAGGCGATCCTGGACACCGGCCGCACCATCGCCGGGGACGGACTGCGCGTGGAACTGGGCGGCGACGCGGCGCGCCGGCTCTCCCAGCCGGAGGGCGGGGCGGCCGAGGGCGCGGGCATCATGGCCGCGCTGGTCATCCTGGTCTTCATGTTCGGCACGGTGATCGCCGCCGGGCTGCCGGTGATCAGCGCCGTCTTCGCGGTCGGTTCGACGGTCGGGCTCATCGTCCTGGCCTCGCACGTCTTCACCATCGCGAGCTACACCCCGTACACCATGATGCTGGTGGGCCTCGGCGTCGGCATCGACTACGCGCTGCTGATCTTCGCCCGCTTCCGCGGTGAACTGCTCGCCGGCACCGGGCCGGAGCTCGCCACCCGCCGCGCGCTGGACGCCGCCGGACGCACCGTCTTCTTCGCCGGCTGCACGGTGATCGTCGCGCTGCTCGGCCTGGTGGCGCTGGGGCTGGGCTCGCTGCAGGGCGTGGCGCTGGCGGTCGCCCTGACCGTGGCCGTCACCATGGCCACCTCGCTCACCCTGCTGCCCGCGCTGCTGGGCATGTTCGGCGACCGCTTCGCCCGCCAGTTCCGGGCGAAGGCCGCCCGGCGGGCCGCCCGGGGCAAGGACGACGGGCAGGTCGGGCAGGGCGGCAACTGGCGCCGCGTCGGCGCGGCCGTGCAGCGCCGCCCGGTGGCCGCCCTGCTCGCCGCCGTCGTCTCCCTGACCGCCCTGGCCCTGCCCGCCACCGGGATGCGTCTGGGCTTCGCCGACGCGGGCAACGATCCGGTGGGCTCCACCAGCCGTGCGGCGTACGACCTGCTGGCCGAGGGCTTCGGCCCCGGTTTCAACGGCCCGCTGGTGGTGGCCGTCTCGGCCGGCGACGGCACCGGCGACGGCACCGCGGACCCGCTGCGCGCCGCCGCGACCGCCGTCGAGACCCTGGCCGCCACCCCGGGTGTCGCCCGGGCTTTCGGCCCGGTCACCGGCGAGTCCGGCGAGGTCGCCACCGTCATCCTCTACCCGGAGACCGCGCCCCAGGACGAGGCCACCGCCGACCTGGTCCGCAGGCTCCGCGGCGAGACCGCTCCCGCCCTGGCCGCCGAGACCGGCGCGGAGTTCCTGATCGGCGGTGCCACGGCGGCCGTCGAGGACTTCTCCGGCCAGGTCGCCGACCGGATGCCGCTGTTCGTCGCCATCGTGGTCGGCGTCTCCGTCGTCCTGCTGACGGTGGTCTTCCGCTCGGTGCTGATCCCGCTCAAGGCCGCCGTGCTCAACCTGCTCTCCATCGGCGCCTCGCTGGGCGCCATCACCCTGGTGTTCCAGCACGGCATGCTGGGCATGGAGCCCGGACCGGTCGAGGCCTTCGTCCCGGTGATGATCTTCGCCATCGTCTTCGGGCTCTCCATGGACTACGAGGTCTTCCTGGTCTCCCGCATCCACGAGGAGTGGGAGCTGAGCCGGGACCCGGCCCGCGCGGTGCGCGAGGGTCTGGCCCACACCGGCGGCGTGATCACGGCGGCGGGCGCGATCATGGTGGTGGTCTTCGGCGCCTTCATGCTCAGCGGCGACCGGATGCTCCAGCAGTTCGGCTTCGGCCTGGCCACGGCCATCTTCATCGACGCGGTGATCATCCGCTGCCTGGTGGTCCCCGCCGTGATGCAGCTTCTCGGCCGCCGCGCCTGGTGGCTCCCGGCCCCGCTGGCCCGCACCCTGCCGCGCCTGCACCTCGGACACCGGTGAGGCGGCCCGCCGCGGGCCGGGCGGTCAGGGCAGGGGCACCAGGCGCAGCACGGTGACGATCAGCACCGAAGGGCTGACCTCGTAGCGGATGACGGCCAGGCCGCTGACCGTGGCCTCACGGCGGTCCCGGTTGCCCTTCACGGCCGATGAGCCGCTGTCATAGGGAAAGCGGCCGATCTCGCGCATGCCCTCCTCGAACGGCTTGCGCCGTTCGGCGGGGATGGTGCGGCGCTCGGCGAGAGCCTCATCGGTGTAGGCGATGCGGAACATGGTCAGCCGGTGCTCCGCCAGGAGTCGTCGCCGTCGTCCGAGAAGGTCAGCCCGGAGAAGTCGCCGTCCTTGAGCCGCAGCACCAGCGCTTCCTCGGCATCGTCGAGTTCGGTCGGGATGTGCATCGCCCAGCGGGCCAGGACGGCCGGCAGATCGCCGGCCCCGGTCGCCCGTACTTCCAGGTCGAACTGTACTCGTTCGTCCTCCGGCAGCCGGCTCCGGATACCCGCGATGGTGCTCGGCAGCTCGACGACACCGCCCGGCCCGGCCATCCGGAACGGCACGGGCTCTCCGCGGCGCACAGGCTTCTCCTCCGCCATACCGCACAGGCTCCCAGCTCCCCGTGACCGCGACAAGATCGTGGACACCGGAAGGTGGTCCGGGCCGCGGGCGGGCTCAGCCGGCCAGGCGGGTGTAGGCGCGTTCGATGGTGGCGGGGGAGGGAATGCGGGCCAGGCCGAGGGCGGGGGCGGCGCGGGTGAGGACGGTGCCGACGGCCTGGGTGGCGCGGGCGATGCGCACCGGACGGAGGTCGCGGTCCGCCGCCCGCACCGCCAGCGCATGCCGGATGACGTCGGTGAAGACCGACTGCACCCGCTTGTAGGCCAGATAGACCGGCAGGTCGGCGGCGAGGCCGTCGGCCGCGCCGGGCAGCGCGGCGGGCATGGTGCGGGCCCAGCGGCCGATCACGGCGGGCTGCTGGCTCCGCGGGTAGTGGGTGAGATGCAGATGGGTGGCGAGGTCGTAGACCGGGTCGCCCAGCAGGGCCAGTTCCCAGTCGATGGTCCACAGCGCGCCGTCCCCGGCCGCCACGATCAGATTGTCCCGGTGCAGGTCGCCATGGAGCAGACAGAACGGGCGGTCGGTGAGCCGGCCGGCGGCCCGGCCCAGCGGCCCGTCCGGGGCGAGCACCTCCGGGTCCACGCCGAAGGCGGTGAACAGCCCGGCGAAGCGGGCGGCGTGCAGGGTGTAGACCCGGTGGCGGGTGAAGTGCAGCAGGGTGCGCAGAAAGGCGCCGCTGGTGCGCGGCCGGTGCCGGGGCGGGCAGTGGTGCAGCAGGGCCAGGTCGGTCGGCCGGATGCGTGCCATGGCCGAGAACAGCGCCATGAGCTGGGCGAGCTGACGGCCGGTGAGACGTTCGTGCGGCGGGCGCTGCCGGGACAGCGGCTCGCCCTCGATGAAGCCGTGCACCTGGAGGCCGCCGCCTTTGCCCAGCCGGTACACCGGCGGCACCCGGGGGACCCCGTACCTGGCCAGCTCCACCAGCAGATCCTCCTCGGAGGGGAAGCAGCGCGGGTCGAACCGCGGTACCCCGATCCGCGGGCCGCCCGCCTTCAGCCGCCCCAGCGCGGCGAGTTCGCCGTGCGGGCGGACCACCCGCCAGCTCCGGTGGTAGCCGGCGAGACGGCTCTCGGTGGTGCCCGGCAGCTCGTCGGCGGCAGCGTCGGCAGCGGCGGCAGAGCGGGAGGACGACGAGGAGGAGGCGGCGGGGCCGGCGGTCGGCTGGTTCATGCGGTGTCCCGGCGGTGGAGGGGCGGGTGCGGCAGGCAGACGAGTCAGACGAGTCAGAGGAGGTAGAAGAGTCAGGTGAGACAGGTGTGTCAGGTGTGTCTGATGGTGTGAGAGAGGTGCTGCGGGGTCTGTGTGGTGCATGAGGTGACAGTGACGGCGGGAGCGGAGTGAGCCGTTCCGGTCGGGGCGGCGGAGCCCGGGGCGGCCTGCGGCCGGGGGCAACGGATGGTAGGGGAAAGGTACTTCGCACCCGGGGCGGCCGGGCATGGGCCGAGCGGGCACGTCACCCGAACGTGGAGCCGCCCAGCGCCTGGCGCACGCGGCGCAGGGAGCTCGTGATATGGCGGGCGCCCGCCGCGCACAACGCCGACTCGGCGGCGGCGTGCGGCGCGAAGCCCAGAAAGGGCACCCCGGCGGCCCGGGCCGCCGCCAGGTCGGAGGGCGAATCCCCGATCAGCACGGAGCGTTCCGCGGCCGTGCCGGTGGAGCGCAGGGCGCGCCGCACCGGGTCCGGGTGCGGCTTGAGCAGGCTGAGATCGGCGACCCGGCCGTGCACCCGGCCGGCGAACGGCGCGAGCAGCCGCTGCCCGGTCAGATAGGCGGTCACGGCCAGCGGCGAGTTGTTGGTGACAATGGCCGGCCGGATGCCCCGCTCCTGGAGCGCGTGGATCAGCTCCCGTGCCCCGGGGGTGGGCCGGGCGGTGGTGGCGGCCCGGACCTCCTGCTGGGTCAGGGCATGCTCCAGCCGGCGGGCCAGGCCCCGGACGCCGGTCGTCCCGGCCAGGGCGAGCAGCACCGCGTGCGGGTCCTCGGAGGCGGCCGGCCCCTGGGCCAGCAGCCGGGGCGCCACGCCCAGCTCACAGGCGAGCTCGCGCAGCCGCTGCGCCACATCGGCGGCCGGGCGGGCGGCGAAGAGCGAGCACACCGGGCCGTCGAAGTCGAGGAGCACACTGTCGACGCCACTCAGCAGTTGCCGCACCTAGCCCAGTGTGACGGGCCGGGCAATTGTTGACCAGAGGGACTCGAACCAGCGCTGCGACTCCGCCACGAAGGCGGCCTCCTGCTCGTCCCGGCGGTCCTTGTCGGCCGAGGAGCGGAAGACCATCGAGCTGAGGCCCAGCACGTCGTACATCTCCAGCTCCTCCGCCCCGAAGCCGACCGGCCGGGCCACCACCTGGTAGTAACCGGTCAGCGCCTCGGTGCCGTTGAGTAGGTACAGCTTGAGCAGCGGGGTCACGTCCACGGTCCGGATCTGCACGCTCACCTCGGGAACCAGGCCGCGCTCGGCCAGGGACAGCAACTGGTGGCGCAGGGAGCCGCAGAAGGTGGCGGAGATGCGGCGCAGCCGCTCCAGCGGGCGCGGGTCGCCGGGATCGGCGACCAGCCGGGGGAAGGCCAGGGTGCCTTCCGGGCGGGGGACGATGACCCGTACCGCGATGGAGCGCGGCGCCAGATCACCGGCCGAGATGGCCAGCAGCGGCCGGGCCAGGGCGGCGTTCAGGGTCTCGGTGGTGAGCGAGAAGGCGTCGATGGCGACGTGCTCGGAGCGGAAGGCCAGCGCGATCCGCTCGGCCAGTTCCACATCGGCCGGCCGGGGCGCCTCGGCGGCCGGGCTGGTCACCACGGCCGGGGCGCCGCGCCCGCGGGCGGTGAGATAACCCTCCCGCTCCAGGACGGTCAGGGCCTGGCGGATGGTGGTGCGGTTGACGCCGAACTCCTCGGCCAGGGCGTGCTGGGTGGGCAGCCGGGAGTTGCGGGGCAGCTCCCCGGAACGGATGCGCTGCCGGAGGACGTCGGCGATGCGGCTCTCCTCGGTCATCCGGAAAGCATATGACTTTCGGTCAGTTGAGGGCAGAGCTCCGGATTATGGTTCCAAGTTGCCAGCAACCGGGCATCTACTTGGCATACTTGGTGACCAACTTTGGTCAACTCCTCCAGAGATAGCCGTGATTCCCCTGGGGTGGCGGACGGGGCGGGCGGCGGTCGCTGGGACGGCGGATGCGGTCACCGGGCGGAGCGGAACGAACGGAACGGCCCATAACAGCGGAGCGGAGGAGGCAGCACCATGCTCACGCAGGTACTGGTCCTCGCCGCCCTCGGCCTGGCGGTGGAGAAGGCGGTGGAGACCCAGTTCGGCCTGGCAGGCGTGATCGGCCTGCTGTTGCTGCGCATCGGCGTCAGCCGGCGCAACGCGGTGTGCGCCAGTATCGGGGCGACCGTACTGGTCATGCTTGTGCTCAATCCCTGAGGGGCGCCGCCGGACGGCGGCGCCCCTCGGCCGTGCGGGCCCGGGCCGGAAGCGGTCGGTCAGCGGTCAGAAGATGTCGGGCAGCCAGGGGCGGCGCGGGGTGTGGAAGAGCAGGTCGGCCCGGGCGGCGGCCCCCGGCCGCTCCTCCGTCAGCCGGCCCAGCCGGGCCAGCCGGCCGGCGCTGCGCTCCCCGAGGTAGAGCGTGGCCAGCGCGCCCGTGCCCAGCGTCAGATCGGCGGGGCGGCTGGTCGGGACGCAGTCGGCGCCCTGCGGCGAGGCGGTCAGCAGATAGCTGCCCGCGGTGAGCCCGAGGGGATCGTCGACCCGGAGCACCAGCTCGCCCTCGGCCGGATAGCCGCGCGCGGTGAGCATGGCCGGGATGTCCAGCGGGCGCAGCCACAGAAAGTCGGCCTGGTCGGTGACGGCGGCGGCGCGCGGGTCGGGCAGCAGATCCGGCAGCAGGTCGTCGGGGGCGCGGTGATCGGCCTTGACCCGGGTCACCCAGTCCACCGAGAGCAGAAAGTGCCACAGGGCGCGCTCGGCGGCCGGGGTGACCGCGAAGAGCGAGGCCACCGTCGCGGTCTCGTCGGGCATGCCGTTGGTCCAGCGGGTGTCCGCGCGGAAGGTCACCATGCCCTGCGGGATGCCGTCCGCGTCCCGGTGCAGGGCGTGAAAGGGCTCCGTCCAGGACGGGGTCATCCGCACCTCGCCGGTGGCCCGGTCCCACCACAGGGCGGGCCGGTCGATGGCGCCGGGGCAGCCCGGACGGAACCGCTCGTAGAGCTCGGGGCCGAGCTTGCGCACCTCGGCGCCGTCGAGGAACTCGATCGAGCCGCCCTCGGCGGGATCCGGCACCGGAGCCCGGCGGTCCAGGCCCGCGCGCAGGCGGTCGACCTCCCAGGCGGTGGTGCTGGTGGCCGGGCCGAAGCCGTACCGGCCGTAGATCGGGTACTCGGCGGCCACCAGGGTGGCGACGGTGTCGCCGCGCTCCTTGGCCTCGGCGAGATCGCTGGTGATCATCCGGGTGAGCAGGCCCCGGCGCCGGTGGGTGGCGGAGACGGTGACGGCGGTGATGGCGTTGGCGGCCACATCACGCCCGCCGGGGACGGTGAGCCGCTGGTCGAAGCTGCGGTAGGTGGCCACGCAGCGGTCCTGGTCGAAGGCGCCCCAGGCGCGGCGGAGATCGATCCTGGCCCGGCGGAGGGCGAGCTCCTCCTCGGTGAAGGCCGGGGGCAGCGTGAATCCGTGATGCAGCCCGCGGTACCAGGCGTCGCTGTCGGCGACATTGCCGTCCACTACTCGTATGTCCACACCCATGAACCGACCCTGGCACGGGCCAGTGGGCTTCGCCAGGCATTTTCGCCACGGCGGATGCGGCATGGCAGCGGCGTCGGCAGCGGCGGTGGCGTGGGCAGCGGCGGCGGCCGGCCGGTCAGATGACGGCGCGCACCTCTCCGACCGGGCGGCCCCCGCCGAGCAGCGGCGACCCGGTGGCCCGGGCCAGCTCCGCGGAGCCGGCACCCAGCCCGGCCAGGACGGCGGCCAGCACCGGGCCGCGGGCCCGGGCGCCGCCGTCCTCGATCTTGAAGGCCAGGGCCCGGCCGTCGGGCAGGGCGACCGCCTGCACGCCCTCGGCGCCCGCCTTGGCCAGCGCGCCGGGGACGGCCCGCATGACGGCGGTGTCGGTCTGCCGGGTACCGGCCACATACTCGGGATGGGCGCGCATGGCGTCCGCGACCCGGCGCTCCGGGGTGCCGGGCGCGGCCAGCACATGGGCGCGGAAGGCCCGGGCCAGACCGGTGAGCGAGTAGGCGAGCAGCGGCGCGCCACAGCCGTCCGTCCCGGTGTGGGCGACCGGCTCGCCGGTGGCCGCCTCCACGGATTCGCGGATCAGAAGCTGGAGCGGATGGCCGGGGTCCAGGTAGTCATGGGTGGACCAGCCCGCGGCCACGCAGGCGGTGAGCATGCCGGCGTGCTTGCCCGAACAGTTCATCGCGGTACGGGTGCGGCCGTGGCCGGCGGCGAGCTGCGCCTCGGCGGCCGGGCGGTCCAGGGGCAGGTCGGGCGGGCAGCCGAGGGCCGTCTCGTCCAGACCGGCGTCGGCGAGCAGCTCATGGACCAGCCGCTGGTGGAACTCCTCCCCGGCGTGGCTGGCGGCGGCCAGGGCCAGCCGCGGGCCGGAGAGCCCGGCGCCGGCCCGGAGCGCGGCGGCGGCCTGCATGGGCTTGCTGCTGGAGCGGGGGTAGACGGGCGAGGCGATGTCGCCGAGGGCCCGCCGCACCGAGCCGTCCGCGTCCAGCACCACCAGGGCGCCGCGGTGCCGGCCCTCGACAAAGCCGGACCGCACCACCTCGGCCAGCACCGGCGCGGCTGTCGGCACATCCACGGTCATCTGCGGTCTCCCCCCAAGAACACGGCGATGGACGACGGGCGCCGCCGACAATACTCGACAAGCCCACAGGAATCAGCGCCGCGGGGTGCCGCCGCACACCGGCCCACGGCCCGCCGCCGGCCGTGGGGGCCGCGGGCCATGGGCCGCGCGGGCCGCGCCGTCAGGTCAGGAGGTCGTCGATATGGGCCTCGCCGTCCCGGTAGCGGCGGGTGATCTCGGCGCCGCACTCGTCGGCCGTGCGATGCAGCGACCGGCGGCGGCGGGAGATGCCCGCCTCGCAGCCGGCCAGCCGGTCCAGCGCCTCCCGCAGCTCCTGGTCGGTGCGGGCGGACAGATCGGACAGCGCGATCTCGGCCAGCACCGCCTCGGCCAGTTCCCGGTATTCCGCGCCGGCCGGCGGGCCCAGCGTCACATGGCGCGCCGAGCGCTGCCGGGACGGCAGATCGGCCAGGATCGAGGGCAGTTGCTCGACCACCGGGGCATGCGGTGCGCTGCGGTGCCGCAGCTCCGCCAGCAGGATGTCGATGCGGCCCTGGAGCAGGCGCCGGATGAAGCTGAGGTCGGACTCCTCGCGCAGCGCCCGGCGGCGCGCCTCGCGCAGCTCCGGCAGGCTGAGCTCGCGCACCGGCCGGCCGCCCTCGGCGTCCGGTGCCGCGTCGGCGGCGGCGGGCGATGTGGCGGTCGGTGCGGTGGGCGGAGGGGAAATCTCCGTGACCGGGACACGAGCCGTGGGAATCCCGGCCGGCTCTCCCCCAGTTCTCGATGTGATCATTGGTTTATAACCCCTCGTCCCCTTTTGTGGCTGCTCACGCGGGTACGTACCCCGTGGGACGCATCGTGTCACTGCGCATCCCTCTTGCGCAGCGCCTTGGCACCCATCCGGCTGCCGTCCGGGCCGGTGGATCGTTCCGGCATGATGGCGGACATGCGAGCAGTGGTACAGCGGGCCGACGGTGCGGCCGTGGTGGTGGACGGCGAGACGGTCGGGGAGATCACCGGACCGGGACTGTGCGTCCTGGTCGGCGTCACCCATGGCGACACCGAGCGGCAGGCCGCCGGGCTGGCCCGCAAGCTGTGGGGCCTGCGCATCCTGGAGGGCGAGAAGTCCTGCTCGGACACGGGAGCGCCGCTGCTGGTGGTCTCGCAGTTCACCCTCTACGGGGACGCACGCAAGGGCCGTCGTCCCACCTGGCAGGCGGCGGCCCCGGGCGAGCTGGCCGAGCCGCTGGTGGAAGCAGTCTGCCGGGAGCTGCGGGCGCTCGGCGCGACGGTGGAGACCGGCCGCTTCGGTGCCCGGATGCGGGTGACGCTGACCAACGACGGGCCGTTCACCGTACTCCTGGACGTGGACTGACTGTGAGGACGGCCGCCGGCCGGCGGGGGCCCGCGGAAGCTCAGGGGGCGACGACGGTCTCCTGCGCCGCCACGGTCGGCCCGGCCAGCAGCTCCGCGTCCGGCGGAACATTCCGCTTCACCAGGGCCAGGGCGATCGGCCCCAGCTCATGGTGGCGCGCGGCCGTGGTGACAAAGCCCAGGGCGCGGCCCTCCGGGCCGTCCGCGGCCAGCCGCACCGGGTCGCCGTGCTCCGGCAGCTTGACCTCGCTGCCGTCCAGATGCAGGAAGACCAGGCGGCGCGGGGGCTTGCCCAGGTTCTGCACCCGGGCCACCGTCTCCTGGCCCCGGTAGCAGCCCTTGTCGAGATGGACCGCACCGCCGATCCAGCCCAGCTCGTGCGGGATGGTGCGGTGGTCGGTCTCCCGGCCCAGCCGGGGCCGGTGGCCGGCCACCCGCAGCGCCTCGTGGGCCAGCACCCCGGCGGCCGGTCCGTGCCCGGCGGCGAAGTCCGTCAGCCGCTCCCGGGGCAGGAAGACGTCCCGGCCGTGGGCGGTCTCCCGCACCACGGCGTCCGGGCCCGGATCGGCGATCGAGCCGGCCGGCAGGAAGACCACCGCGTAGTCCGCGGTGCGCACCGCGACCTCCACCCGGTAGAAGAACTTCATGCTCTCCAGGTAGCCGGTCAGCGCGTCGGCCCGGCCCGGCTCGGTGTGCAGCCAGGTGGTGGAGCCGTCGTCCACCAGATAGAGGGCATGCTCGATGTGGCCCTTGGCGGAAAGGATCAGCGCCTCGGTGGCCCGGCCCGGAGGCAGCGTGGAGACATGCTGGGTGAGCAGCAGATGCAGCCAGCTCAGCCGGTCCTCGCCGGTGACGGTGACCACCTCGCGGTGCGAGAGGTCCACGAAACCGTCGCCGTGCTCCAGGGCGCGCTGTTCCCGGAACAGGTCGCCGTAGTGCGCGGCCACCCCGGCGTCCGGGGCCTCGGCGGCCACGGCACCGGGCAGGGCGAGCAGCGGGCTGGCATACCCGGGGGAGGCCGGGGAGGCCGGGGAGGCCGGAGAAGACGAGGACGAGGACGAGGTCTCGGAGGACATGCCTCCAGCGTACGTTCCGCGCGCCACGGCCCCGCCGGACCGGTCAGCGGTCGTCGCGGGCGGCGGCCTCGCCGTGCAGGGCGGCGGCGCAGCCGGCGCACCGGCCGAAGATCGCGAAGTGCTTCATGTCCGTCTCGAAGCCCATGGCCTCGCGCAGCTTCTCGGCGAACGGCGCGGCCAGGTCCATGTCCGCCTCCAGCACCGTGCCGCAGTCCCGGCACATCAGATGCATGTGGTGGTGCCGCTCGGCGAGGTGGTAGGTGGGCGGGCCATGCCCCAGATGGGCGTGCGAGACCAGCCCGAGTTCCTCCAGCAGCTCCAGCGTGCGGTACACCGTCGAGACGTTCACACCCCCGGCGGTCCGCCGTACCTCGGTGAGGATGTCGTCGGGGGTGGCGTGTCCCAGCTTCTCGACGGCCTCCAGCACGAGCTGACGCTGCGGAGTCAGCCGGTATCCGCGATTGCGCAGATCTGTCTGCCAGTCGGTGCTCACCACCCGGCCAGTCTAGGCGTGGCGAGCCGCCGCACACGGCCCGCGGAGCGGCCTGGACCCGGGCGGCAGCCGGGCGGGAGAGGGGAAACCCGCGCGGCTGCCGCCACTGGGCACCACAATTCTGCGGCTGCCCGCATCAGCGCCGCGTAAGCACATCGGTCGCATGACGTTGCCACGGGCACGGGACAGGCGGCATGCTCGATGATCATCCGGCTGCCGCAACGGGAACCGGAACCGGAACCGGCGCAAGCGGAGGGAACCGCGCATGGATCTCGGACTTCACGGGCGGGTCTGGCTCGTCACCGGCGGCAGCAAGGGCCTGGGCCTGGCCACCGCCGCGGCACTGGTCGCCGACGGTGCCCGGGTGGTGATCTCCTCCCGCGACCAGGCCAACGTGGACGCCGCGCTGGACCGGCTGAACGGCCCGGCCGGCCCGGACCGTCCCGCCGTCGCCGCGGGCGCGGCGGCCGACCAGGCCGATCCGGGGACCCCGCGGCGCCTGCTGGACCTGGCCCTGGAGCGGTTCGGCCGGCTGGACGGCGCGCTGGTCTCGGTCGGCGGGCCGCCGCCCGGCAGCGCCGCCTCCGCCACCGACGAGCAGTGGCGCGCCGCCTTCGAGAGCGTCTTCCTGGGCGCGCTGCGCTGCGCCCGGACGGTCGCCGGTCATCTGGCCGGGCAGCCGGACGGCGGGGCGGTCGCCCTGGTGCTGTCCACCTCGGCCCGGTCGCCGCTCACCGGGCTGGGCATCTCCAACGGCCTGCGGCCCGGACTCGCCATGGCCGCCAAGGATCTGGCCGACGAGTACGGCCCGCGGGGCGTGCGGGTGCTGGGCCTGATGCCGGGCCGGATCGCCACCGACCGGCTGGCCCGGCTCGACGCCGCCGATCCGGCCGGGCGGCAGGCCGCGCTGGACGCCATCCCGCTGCGCCGCTACGGCACCCCGGAGGAGTTCGGACGGGTGGCCGCCTTCCTGCTCTCCCCGGCCGCCGGCTATGTCACCGGCTCCCTCATCGCCGTGGACGGCGGCGCCCTGCGCACCCTGTGACCGCCGCTGCGCCCCGGTTCATCGGCCGTCCTCCGCCCGCTGCCGCGTGCCCGGCGCTCCGGAGGCACCGGAGAAGAACCTCTGCGCCAGGGAGCCTCAGCCGCAAGTGCACTCCGAGTGCGGCCGGTGCGGCCGGTTTTGTCAACCTCCCCTTCCGATCCCCCCTTGCGGCGCTCGGGACGGCGGGCGGACCCGGCGGCGATGGGTGGTGTGGTGGTCACTGGAGGTGACTGCGGGTAAGGGTGAAAGGTCAACGTCCGGGGCTGGACCGGACCGGGGACCGGCCATGCGATGGTGCCGAAGTGGCTGGTCAGTGCATCGGCTTGTTGAAGCGGAGGCGGTGCCTCACTTGAAGAAGGCGACGCCGTCGTCCGGCAGGTCGGTCAGGTCCTTGACCCACTCGCGGGGGTCGACGACCTTCTTCAACTGGGCGGACATATAGGGACGGAGCGGCTGCGAGGGGGTGGCCATTTCGCCCACCCACAGCAACTCGCCCTTGACATAGCCGTAGAGCCGCTTGCCGCCGCTGTACTCGGGGGAGCCGCCGATCCGCGCCATGGTGTCGGTGGCCAGGTCGATCTGCGGTTTCCCCTCGGCGAGTTCGCCGTACCAGACCTCGACCACGCCCCGGTCCCGGACCATCACCACCTCGACGGTCCGCTCCGAGACCCGCCAGTAGCCGTGCTCGGACTCCAGCGGGCGGACCTTGCGGCCCTCGTCGTCCAGCTCCCAGGTGTGCGAGGCGTATTCCAGGAAGTCCCGCCCGTCGTGGGTGAAGGTCATCTCCTGGCCGAAGTGGCACTGCGGTTCGCCCGGCAGGTCGGCGACGCCCGCGCCCTGCCAGGTGCCGAGCAGGAAGGCGAGCGGGACCAGTTCCGGGCGGAGGCCGGAGGGGATTTCGATCATCAGGGATCAGTCAGTTCTCTCGAAACTTCGAACGCAAGAACGGTATGTGACGAACTTCGCAGTCAGCGCTGGCCTTCGTACAGTTTCTTGACCACCAGACCGGTAAAAGCCGCGGTACCGACCACGACCAGGACCATCAAGGCGACGAACGTGAACTCAAGCACGGGGTTCTCCCTGGTAGCAGGGGTGATCGGGGGTGATCACGGGACTGGCACCGAGTTTAGTCGGCGACTTGGTCCCCGGCGCGGTGAGGTCGGCCGCCCGGGGTAGGAGCGGGTAAGGAACACTCTGGTGACCGTTTCGTGACCACGGTTACGGAACGCGAACGCGAGCCGCAGCGTCTCACGGCATGAAAGGGGTGTGTGGATCATGAACTGCCCTACGTGTGGCGCCTCCATGCAGCAGGGACCGCAGGGCGACTGGCTGTGCCCGAACTGCGGTACTCAGCGCTGAAGGGGCTGAGTTGAGGCAAGTACCGAACGACTCGGCAGACGGTGCCGGCCGGACCCCACTGCCCGGCCGTCCTCAGCCCAGCAACTGCGCCTGGAGGATGACCGTCTGATGGAAAGGCACCTCGGCCGCGTCGTCCGGATGCGTCTGGACGACGAGGCCGAGGACGTCACCGGCCCGCAGATAGGCGAGACGGGTGTGACCCTCGGTATACGGCGCGGCCTCGGTGCGGACCACCGTGGTGACCTGGCCGATGCGTCCGTTCTCCTCCGGCCATCCCTCGTCGGGCTCGGTCTTCGGCGCGACCGCCAGATCCTTGTGCGTCCCCAGGGTGCCGAACTCCCTGTCGAACAGCGCGTCGGCGACCGCACCCGTGGTGAAGCGCAGCAGATAGATCTCGGTCGTGGTGCCGTCCGGCATGGTCCATCCGCGCTGGGCGATCTGCCGCAGCGGATGGGTCGCGAACGCCTCCGCCAGGTCCTCCCGCTGCTCCTCGGAGTCCATGAGCCCGGCAAAGCCCGCGGGCTCCAGCCAGTCGGTACCGTCCAGCTCCGGGTGGGCCTCGGCCGTCTCCGGCGGCGGCAGCAGCAGCGCACGGAGATCGGCATGGTGGATCTGCGCCTTGTTGGCATTGGCAAACGGCGGCGGCGAGCCCTCCGGCAGCGGCGGCAGGCTCAGCTCCGGGTAGTCCCACCGGCCGTCGGCCGCGGTGGCCAGACCGGGCACGTCGGTGCGCTCGCGTGCGGAGATCTGCTGCCCGGTGACCGTGGCCGCGCCGGCGAAGAGCGCGGCGGCCAGCGTCCAGCGGGTCACCGCGCGGACCCAGCGGCGGTGCACCAGGGGCGGCTTCGGGGCGGCGGGCGGCTGCGGCGGCGCCCACGGATTCATGCCGGGCCACCCGGGCCCGGGTGCCGCGGGCGGCACGGGCGGCTGAGCGGACTGGGCGGGCGGGGCGGACTGCGCGGGCTGGGCGGGACGGCTTTCCTGTTCCGTCACCCACGCCTGCCACTTGGCCTCCGCGGCGGCCTCGGCAGCGGCGGCAGCCGCCGCCCGGGCCTCGGGGGTGTCCGCCCCGGCCTGCTCGCCGCTCTCCCCGGCCGGGTTCTCATTCTCCTGGGCCGGGCTCTCCTGGTCGGTGGCGGCCGGTGCGGTGTCCGGCGGGGCCGGGGAAGCCGCGGGACGGTCGGGTGTCTGCTGGGTCATATGAAGGTTCCCGGTGCCTCAAGGTGATCGAGCTGGTCGGTGAGCAGGCCGGTGATCGGCTTCTTCGCCAGGGGCAGCACGCCGTATGCCTCCAGCTCCACGTGGTACGGCCCGAAGGGGACGGAGCACCACAGGGAGTCCAGCTCCGGCTCCGGCATCTCCGACAGGTCCACGTCGGCCGGGTCGATGTCGAGGAAGCGCAGCAGCTCCTCGCCCTGGGGCTGGAGGTAGCAGAGGGCGTCCGGATAGTCGTCGAGAGTGGGCCCCTCGCGGAACAGGTCGAGTTCCCCGGCCAGCCCGGACAGCCGGTCATGGTGGTCCGCGGCGCCCTGGTCCGAGCCGTAGGCGGTGATCGAGATCTCCGCGACGAAGGAGTGATTGCGGCTGGCGTAGCTGCGCAGGGCCACCCCCTCCAGCTTCAGGCCGTCGGCGTAGTCGTGGAACTCCTTGCGGAACTCGCGCGGCATCTCGGCCACGCTGTCCTTGAGGATCGCGGTGGCCTCCTCGCCGGGGATCTCCGCGTCATTGCCCCATTCGCCGATGTCCGGGCCGGGGTGGTAGGCGGTCGGAACGGGCAGCAGCAGGGCGCTCAGCTCGGTGTGGTCCCGGCCGCGCGGATAGCTCCGGCCGTCGTCGCCCCGGTGGGAGGCGCCGGCGAGTTCTTCCACTCCGTGCTCCACCGGCGCGGCGAGGTCGGCCCCGTCCACCACGGTCCGGGTGTACAGCAGACCGCCGCCGGCCAGGCCGAGCACCAGCAGCGCGGCCAGCGCGAAGAGCAGAATGCGGCGGATCACAGCAGCTCCAACTGACGCTTGGCGAGTTCCAGCACCGACTTCTCGCTGATCTCCCGGTCGAAGTCGGTCACGAAGATGTCCAGCACGATGTCCCCGCGCTGGGCCAGTACCCGGGCGCTGTAGACGGTGTAGGGGTAGTAGCCGGGTTCCTCGAAGGTCCGGTCCCAGAGGTAGTAGCGGGCGTTGACATCGCCCTCCAGCGCCTCGCCGTTGTGACCGGCGAGATCCGTGGAACTCATGGTGAACTGCTGCTCGCCCAGGTAGGCGAGGGAGCGCAGGTCGGCGACCTCCCGGAACTGGACCAGGTAGATCTCGGTCTCGCGGAACTCGTCCTCCGCCCACTGGGCGACCGCGACCCGCCGGACATCGTCGGCGAGGTGGGCGTCGAACATCTCGTCAGGGTGCTGGAAGCCCTCGCTGTACTCCTGGAGGTCCACCCAGCCGTCCGTGCCGACGGGCATGAACGGCTCCTCGGCTCCCTCCGGGGGATCGAGCAGCAGCTCGCGCAGATCGCCGTCGTGGCGCAGCCGCAGGTCCTCCTCCTCGGTGAGGGCGGGCGGCAGCTCCTCCTCGGTGGCGGGCTCGGCGGGATAGGCCAGCCCGGCCTGGGCGAGCGGCGGCAGCGGGGTGGGGTCACGGTCGGCCTGCACGGTGTAGCCGGCGGCGACTCCGGTGACGGTGCCCAGCAGCAGCGCGGCGGCCAGCAGGGCGAGGGTGCGTCCCCAGCGGCGGGGCGGCCTGCCCGAGGACGGGAACGGGGACGGGGCCGGCGGGGCGGGCGCGGGCGCCGCCGGCGTGGGCGGCGGCGTTGCGGGCGGCGGCGGCGTTGCGGGCGGCGGCGGTGGTGCGGGCGGTGCCGGGGGCGGCGGCTGGGGCGGTGAAGCGGGGGCGGGCGGCGGCCGGTGCGCCGGTTCCATCGGTGACCTCCACGGTGCGGTACGCGGGGTCAGACCGGCCGGTGAGCTGCCCGGTTGTACGGCACATGATCACGATCCGGTTGCGAAGGTGACGCATGGGACACGGAGCGGCGGGTCCGGGAACGCCCGAGGGCCGTGCCGCCGGGGAGGATCCCCCCGGCGGCACGGCCCTCGCCGTGCTTCTCGGGTCCGGACCGCCGTCCGGCCGGGCGCCGCGCTCTCAGACCGCGATGGCGATGTCCACGGTGCCGCCCTGCTGGGCGACGACCGTGCGGTCCGCGGTGCCGCCGGGCACCAGTGCCCGCAGGGTCCAGGTGCCCTCGGCGGCGTAGAAACGGAACTGTCCGGTGGCGGAGGTGGGCACCTCCGCGGTGAACTCACCGGTGTTGTCCAGCAGCCGGACGTAGCCGGTCACCGGCTCGCCGTCGCGGGTGACGGAACCCTGGATGGTGGTCTCGCCGGGCTTGATGGTGGAGGCGTCCGGGCCGCCTGGCTGTGCTCCGCACATGGCAGTGTCGTCCTTGTCTTCTGACGTCTCTGACGTGTCTCCCGGGGCTGCGCCGCCTCCGGGGCCGGTGGGTGGGTCAGTCGTTGGCGCCGAGCTCGATCGGCACGCCGACCAGCGAGCCGTACTCGGTCCAGGAGCCGTCGTAGTTCTTCACGTTCGGCTGGCCCAGCAGCTCGTGCAGCACAAACCAGGTGTGGGCGGAGCGCTCGCCGATGCGGCAGTAGGCGATGGTGTCCTTGGCCAGGTCCACGCCCTCCTGCTCGTACAGCTCCTTCAGTTCCTCGTCGGACTTGAAGGTGCCGTCGTCGTTGGCCGACTTCGACCACGGGATGTTGCGGGCGCTCGGCACATGGCCGGGGCGCTGCGACTGCTCCTGCGGGAGGTGGGCCGGGGCCAGCAGCTTGCCGCTGAACTCGTCGGGGGAGCGGACGTCGACCAGGTTCTGGCTGCCGATGGCGGCCACCACATCGTCCCGGAAGGCGCGGATGGAGCTGTCCTGGGGCTTGGCCCGGTAGACGGTGGCCGGGCGCTCGGGGACCTCGGCGACGAGCTGGCGGGAGTCCAGCTCCCACTTCTTCCGGCCGCCGTCCAGCAGCCGGACGTCCTGGTGGCCGTAGAGCTTGAAGTACCAGTAGGCGTAGGCGGCGAACCAGTTGTTGTTGCCGCCGTACAGCACCACGGTGTGCTCGTTGGCGATGCCCTTGGCGGAGAGAAGCTTCTCGAAGCCGGCCTGGTCCACGAAGTCCCGGCGGACCGGGTCCTGAAGGTCCTGCTTCCAGTCGATGCGGACGGCGTTGCGGATGTGGTTGCGGTCGTAGGCCGAGGTGTCCTCGTCGACCTCCACGATGACGACATTGGCGTCGTCCAGGTGCTTCTCGACCCAGTCGGCGTCCACCAGGACGTCACTGCGGCTCATGTCTGTACTCCTTCGGCGCTGGGCGGGTTCTGCGGGCGGGGTGACCGGGGCGTGGCGGCACGGCGCGTGCCCCCGTCCGGGCAGGGAAGGGGCGCGGGGTCACCACGCGGGGGATGGAAGAAGGCCGTCAGGCGGCGGGACGACAGAGCATGGCGGCGACGCGGCAAAGGTCGACTGCCCGTCGCTTGGTGAGATCCGCCTGTCGCATCATGACGGCGATCGTACGGACCCCGGGGCGCCCATGTCACCGGCGTTCCGGATGGTGAGACGATTCTGTCTGCAATCTGGGATCATGGGGGCCGCGAGCGCTCCTCCGGGGGACGCGGAACCCCCGGCGGACCAGTGTCCACCGGGGGTGCGGCGTCATGGAAGGGGACGTCTCAGCATCCGGACGGGCGGGGTGCCGCGCGGCCGGCCGTCCGGCCCCGTGCAGGGCTCAGGCCCCGTCGAGGCCGACGTCCGTGCCGGTCACCGCGAGGTTCACCCCGTTCTCCGCGGCCTCCACACCGTCCAGGGACAGCCCCTCCGGCAGGCCCCGGATCTCCCGCTCCCGGTCCACCCACTCCCGGAGCTGGTCCTCCAGCCCGCTCCCGACCAGCGGCAGCCCGTCCAGCGAGGGAATCTCGTCCACCTTGAGCTGCACCAGCTGGCTCTCCTCGTGCAGCACCAGATCGGCGGTCATCTCCGGGACCAGCTTCTGACCCAGCACGGTGACCTGGATGATCACCTGGCCCTCGCCCGCGTAGCCGAACTCCACCGCCAGCGAGTCGTGGACCTCCTTGACCTCCTGGGTGGCCAGCTCGCCCAGCTCCCGGTAGCCGAGCACGCCGGTGCCCGAGGCCCGCTCCGCCCGGGCGCCGGAGAAGTCGCCGGCGATCCTGGTGTTGCGCAGCTCGATGCTCAGATCCTCCAGCCGGGTCTGCCGCCCGTCCAGCTCCACGCCGTAGTCGCTGATGTCCAGCTCGACATGGTCGATCCGCTTGCCCAGCAACTGGGTGAGGAACGGAAAGCCCTTGATCGAGACGCCGGGCTCCGACTCCAGCCCCAGACCGGACCGGGCCCGGGTGGCCACCTCGCCCTCGGCGAACATGAGCGACAGCCGGTCGGCGACCGTGAACAGGACACCGAACACGACGAGCAGGATCAGGGATATTCGCAGCGCACGCATGGTGGTCGGGTTCCCCCCAGTGGATCGACGGCCGGTGATCGTCGGCGGAACGGCCGTCGGCGAGCGTAACCCGAAGGCCCCCGGTCATCGCGGGAGGCCCGGAAGCTTGCAGCAGGCTCGTTACAGGAGCGCCGCCCCCGCCGCGGGGCCGGTCAGTGCAGCAGCCGGGCCAGCCCGTACAGCACCGGCGCGGCGGCGGTCAGCGGCAGCGCCACCCCCGCCGTGAAGTGCACGAACCGGGACGGCCAGTCATAACTGGCCACCCGCAGCCCCAGCACCGCGCAGCAGCCCGCCGCCGCGCCCAGCAGCAGCCCGTGGTCCAGGTCGTGCCCGGCGATCCGCGCCGCGAGCTGTGCGACCGCGGCGGCGGCCAGCACCGCCGCGGCCGGGCCGAGCAGACCGACCCAGGCCCGCGCCGCCCGGCCGCCCCGGTCCGGCACCGCCGCCCGGACCAGCACCGCCACCGCCACCCCGAGGGCGCCGAAGGTCACCACCTCCGCCGCGACCTGCCCGGCCGCCAGCAGGCTGCCGGCCAGCACGGTCAGCACGGTGGCGGCGGCGGTCGCGGTCAGCGCGTCCATCCGCTCCTCCCCGGAGCCCCGGTGCCGCATCTGGTTGACGATCACCAGCAGGAACCAGACGCCCAGGGTGCCCAGCAGCGCCGCGTCGGCGTGGTCCCGGCCGCCGGCCAGCACGGCCGCGTCCGCGGTCACCCCGGCGGCGAAGGCCAGCGCGATGCCCTGCCGGGCCGGCCACATGCCGTTCAGCCGGAACCAGCCGGCCGAGGTCACCGCCTGGAGCAGCAGCACGGCGGGCAGCAGCGCGGCCTGGCCCCACTGCGCCGCCGCCGCGGCCGTCACCGCCAGCGCGGCGGTGAGCACGGCCGGGCCGGCCCCCGGCGGAATGACCGGCGAGCCCTCGCGCACCGGGCCCCGGGCGGGGGCGCGGGAGGGCCGCTCCGGAGCCGCGACACCGCCGCCGTCCGCCGCACCGTGCGCAGCGCCGTCCGCACCGTCCGTGCCGCCGTGCTGGCCCGGCAGCAGGCGCGGGCCGCCGCCGTCAGCCGCGGCGGGCCGGCCGGCCGGGGCCGTCCCGGACTGCATACCGGTCATATGCCGCGAGAATGGCCCGCCCGTCCCCGGCGGGCGCCGGTGCCGGCTCACCGGGCACCGCCGGCGAACGGCGGGAGCACCTCGACCGTCCACCCCTCGGACAGCTCCACGGACTCGTGCGGCCGGTCGCCCACCTGCCGCTCGTTCACCAGGAACGAGCAGCGGGCCAGCACCCGCTCGAAGTCCGGCTGGTGGGCGTGCTCCTTGCGCGCCTGGTCGAGCAGGTCCGCGAGCGTCGCGGCGTCGTATCTCTCCGCCGCCGTACCCGTCGCGGCCTTGGCCGCCGCCCAGTACCGGATCGTGCCGCTCGCCATCAGTGCCTCCCGCTCCTCGCCGTCCTGCCTGCCGCGCCGCCGTCGCCGCGTTACGGACATGTGCCCCCATCATCGCCCCTCCCGGCCGGCCGCCGGTGCCGCGGCGCCCGCGGAGAGCCCCCGGCGCACCCAGATGTCCTCCCGGTGTCCGGACTGTGACGCAGACCCTGCGCATTCTTCCCCGGGTCCGCTATGCTTCGGAACACGAAGGACCCGGGCACCGAAGCCACCCAGGGTCCTTTTGTGCTTTGAGAGCGGCCCCGGCCGTAGCGTCACCCCGTGCCGGACCAGGGCTTCAACGGCAGAGCTGCCAACCGTCCACCGCTCCCCGGGACCGAGGAAGGAATGCTCCCGCCATGAGTTCACTTCTGCTGCTGACCAACGCCCTCCAGCCGTCCGCACAAGTTCTCCCCGCCCTCGAACTTCTGCTGCACAACGTGCGGGTGGCACCGGCCGAAGGCCCGGCGCTGGTGGACGCCCCGAACGCCGATGTGATCCTCATCGACGGCCGCCGTGATCTGCCGCAGGTCCGCTCGCTCTGCCAGCTCATCCGCTCCACCGGCCCCGGCGCCCCGCTGGTGCTGATCGTCACCGAGGGCGGCCTGGCCGCGGTCACCGCCGACTGGGGCGTGGACGATGTGGTCCTCGACACGGCCGGCCCGGCCGAGGTCGAGGCCCGGCTGCGGCTGGCCGTGGGCCGCCAGCAGCTCGTCGCCGACGACAGCCCGATGGAGATCCGCAACGGCGACCTGGTGGTCGACGAGGCCACCTACAGCGCCAAGCTGCGCGGCCGGGTGCTCGACCTCACCTTCAAGGAGTTCGAGCTGCTGAAGTATCTCGCCCAGCACCCGGGCCGGGTCTTCACCCGCGCCCAGCTGCTCCAGGAGGTCTGGGGCTACGACTACTTCGGCGGCACCCGCACCGTGGATGTGCACGTGCGGCGGCTGCGCGCCAAGCTCGGCCCCGAGCACGAGGCGCTGATCGGCACCGTGCGCAACGTCGGCTACCGCTTCGTCGTCCCGGAGAAGCACGACCCGGACCGGGGCGCGCACGCCGAGCAGGCCCGTGCGGTGACCCGCGAGGCGGAGCAGGTGGTCAAGCAGGCCGCCCGCCGCATCTGACCGCGCTGCGCGTAGACTTCCCCCCGTGGCCAAGGTGACGCGGGATGATGTGGCGCGGCTGGCGGGGACCTCCACCGCCGTGGTCAGCTATGTCATCAACAATGGGCCGCGTCCCGTGGCCGCGGGGACGCGCGAGCGGGTACTGGCGGCCATCAAGGAGCTGGGCTACCGCCCGGACCGTGTCGCGCAGGCCATGGCCTCGCAGCGCACCGACCTGATAGGGCTGATCGTCCCGGACGCCCGGCAGCCGTTCTTCGCGGAGATGGCCCACGCCGTCGAGCAGGCGGCTGCCGAGCGCGGGAAGATGGTGCTGGTCGGCAACTCCGACTACCTCGACGAGCGCGAGGTGCACTATCTGCGGGCGTTTCTCGGCATGCGGGTCTCCGGACTGATCCTGATCAGCCAGGGCCCGAGCGAGAACGCCGCCGCCGAGATCGAGGCCTGGGACGCCCGGGTGGTCCTGCTGCACGAACGCCCCGAGGCGTTCGCCGCGCTGAACGATGTGGCCGTGGTGCTGGACGACATCGGCGGCGCCCAGCTCGCCACCCGCCATCTGCTGGAGCACGGCCACGACTATGTGGCCTGCCTGGGCGGCACCGAGACCACGCCCCCGGTCGGCGACCCGGTCTCCGACCATGTGGAGGGCTGGCGGCGGGCCATGGCCGAGGCCGGCCGCTCCACCGAGGGCCGCCTCTTCCAGGCACCCTTCAACCGCTACGACGCCTACCGCGAGGCCCTGGGCTTCCTCGCCGGGCCGCGGCGGCCCCCGGCCATCTTCTGCGCCACCGACGACCAGGCGATCGGCGTGCTGCGCGCCGCCCGGGAGCTGCGTCTGGACGTGCCCGGCGAGCTGGCCGTGGTGGGCTTCGACGATGTGAAGGAGGCGGGGCTCACCGACCCGCCGCTGACCACGGTCGGCTCCGACCGCAAGGCCATGGCGCGGGCCGCGGTCGCCCTGGCGGTCGGGGAGAACCCGGAGCAGGGCCCCGTCGAGCGGGTCCGCCAGTTTCCCGTCTCCCTGGAGATCCGCCGCTCCTGCGGCTGCGACTAGGCCGCGCCGGGCCGCGCGGCGCCGGGCCGTTGCCCGGCCGGCGCGGGCGGGGGACCGTTCGGTGGCGGGCACGGGGGCGGGCCGTCCACCATGGGATGGAGGGCTCCGCCGCTCATCGCCGGAGGTGACCGTGTGTTCCCGCTGCCATCCGCCGGGCCGGGGGAGTGGTTCGACCAGACGGTGGTGGAGACCGGGCGGCTGCCGCTGTTCTGTCTCTTCGCCGGGATGCTGGCCGGCTTCGCGTTCATCCGCTTCTCCACCCGGATGATCCGCGCCGGGGTGAGCTGGTGGCCCGGGAACATCGAGTTCTCCGGCTCAGGCCGGGACCCGGCCCCGGAGGACGCCCCGCCCGAGGGCCTGCACATTCACCATGTGGTGTTCGGCGTGCTGCTGATGGTGATCGCGGGAGTCACCGGCTTCGCCCTGCCGGTGCAGACCGAGAGCGGCTGGCGGGCGGCGACGGCCGCGCTGTTCGGCATCGGTACGGCGCTGGTGCTGGACGAGTTCGCGCTGATCCTGCGGCTGCGGGACGTCTACTGGGCCAAGGAGGGCCGGGACTCGGTGGTCGCGGTGTTCGCCGCGCTCGCCGTGATCGGCCTGCTGCTGCTCGGCGAGCGCCCGGTGGTGGTGCGGGACCTCGGGCAGGCGGTGGGCGAGGGCACCCCGTGGGAGTGGGCGCTGGACATCGGGCTGAGCCTGTTCAATCTGGCGCTGGTGGCCGTGACCATGCTCAAGGGCAAATATGTATCGGGCTTCGTGGGACTGTTTTTTCCGGTGGTGCTGCTGGTGACGGCGGTGCGGCTGGCCCGTCCGCGGGCGCCCTGGGCGCGCCGGCGCTACCACCGCGGCCCCGGCGGGGAGCCGGGCCGCAAGCTGCGCCGCGCCCTGCGGCGGGAGGAGCGCTGGCACGGGCCGCTGGCCCGCGCCCGGGTGCGGGCCATGGACTTCGTGGCCGGCCGCCACGACGGCGCGGCCACCGGCTGAGGCCGCCGCGCGATTGGCAGAGAGGTCTGAGACGGGTCTCAGACTGCTCTCATCTTCCGGCCGCACGCTCGGTGCCATGAGCGAGAACCGCAGCAGCAGCACCAGCAGCAGCGACGAGTACGGCGGCCCCGGCCGGGCCGGCCGGATGCCCGGGACCGTCTGGGCCACCGGTGCCTCCGGGACCCCGGAACCGGCCGGTACCACCTGGGCTTCCTGGGCCGACGGCGGCGGGGAGGCACGGGAGCCGCGGCGGGCGCGGCGGCGCCGCCGCCGGGCGAGCGGCCCGGTCGCCGTGCTGGCGGCGGTGGCGGTGGCCGCCGGTGCCATCGGCGGCGGCACGGGCGCGCTGATCGCCGGGCTCACCGACGGCGGCGCCGGAACCGTCGCGGCCGGCGGCCCGGTCGCCGGCAGCCCGATCTCGGTGGACGCCGATGCCACGGTGGCGGACGTGGCCGCCGCGGTCGCCCCCAGCGTGGTGGAGATCGCCACCGCCACCTCCACCGGCTCCGGCGTCGTCGTCTCCGAGGACGGCGAGATCCTCACCAACCACCATGTGGTCTCCGGCGCCGACCGGGTGCAGATCACCTTCTCGGACGGCAGCACCGCCGAGGCCACGGTGGCCGGCAGCGACCCCGGTATCGACCTGGCCCTGCTGAGGGCCGAGGACGTCGGCGGGCTCACCCCGGCCGCCCTGGGCGACTCCGCGGACGTGGCCATCGGTGACCAGGTGGTGGCCATCGGCTCCCCGGCCGGGCTGTCCGGCACGGTGACCAGCGGTATCGTCTCCGCGCTGGAGCGCGAGGTGACGGTGCAGCAGCAGAGCGAGGACAGCATGCCCTGGGGCGACCCGTGGGGCAGCGGCCCCGGGCGCGGCGGCGCGGGCGGCACGGGCGCCACCACAAGCACCTACCGGGCCATCCAGACCGATGCCGCGCTCAACCCCGGCAACTCCGGCGGCGCCCTGGTCAACATGGCCGGGCAGGTCATCGGCATCAACTCGGCGCTGTACAGCCCGACCGGCGAAGCCGGCAGCGTGGGCCTGGGCTTCGCCATCCCGGTCAACGACGCCAAGGACGTACTCGCCCAGCTCAGGACCGCCTCCGGCACCACCACGGCCGGCATCTCCTCCCCCACCCGCCGCGGCTGACCCCCGGCCCCCGCAGCCGCACGGCCGGACTCAGCGGAGGTGGAAGACCGGTCCCCGGGGGGTGAACGGCAGCCGGTGGCCCTCCGGGAGGAGAAAGGCGTGCTCGCGGCGGACGCGCAGCACATCGCAGGCGCCGTCCGTGATCACCAGCACCGGGGCGTCGGGCGGGAAGCCGGGCGCGCGCAGCAGCAGATCGATGCCCGGCTGGAGCACGGTCCCGCCCCGCCCGCGCACCCGCACCCGGCCGGCGATCCCGGCCACCGGCAGATAGCCGGCGTCGTGCGGCGCGGCATCGCAGAACACCACCCGCGCGGCCGGCACCTCACGGGCCTCGGCGTAGGAGGCGATCGCGCCCAGCGCCTTGCCCAGCAGTGTCCGGTTCATCGAGCCGGAGGTGTCCAGCACCACTCCGAAGGTGCAGCGGGCCACCTCCTCGGGCGGGAAGTACCGCCCGGCCCGCGGAATGTCCGGGGTGGCCGCCTGGCGCCGGGCGGGCCGGGCGAAGCTGCGCACCGGCTCCGGCCGGGGCACGAACTCGTCGAACCAGCGGGCCAGCCGGGCGTCCCAGGGCAGCGGCGGCTGCGCCAGCGCCCGGATCTCCTGCACCAGCCCGGCCGGCAGCAGGCCGCGCCCGTGCCGCTGATGCAGGTCGAAGCCCTGGAGCAGGGCACGGCGGCAGAACTCGTCCAGATCGGTGTACGGGCGGCCGCCGGGGCCGCCGGGGCCGCCGGGCAGCGGCTCGCCGAGCAGATCGCCGACGCCCCTGCCGCGCGGGGTGGACATCCGGCGCAGCCTGCGCGCCGCCCGCAGATCGCCGGCGATCCGGTCGTAGACCTCCTCGGGGGACATCCGGCGGGGATGTCCCGGCCGTGCCGCGGGAGACCGAGGGTGCCAGACTGGAAGCCATGAGCGACCGTTCCCGGGTGCTGATCGTGGACGACGAGCCGGCCGTCCGGGAGGCGCTGAGCCGGGCGCTGGCCTTCGAGGGCTACCGCACCGAGACCGCGGGCGACGGCCGGGAGGCACTGGACCGGCTGCTGGCCGCCGCCGGCGAACCGGCGGCGGATGCCGTGGTGCTGGATGTGCTGATGCCGCGGATGGACGGGCTGACCGTGGCGCGGCGGCTGCGCTCGGCCGGCAACCGGGTCCCGATCCTGATGCTCACCGCCCGGGACACCGTGGGGGACCGGGTCACCGGCCTGGACGCCGGGGCCGACGACTACCTGGTCAAACCGTTCGAGCTGGACGAGCTGCTGGCCCGGCTGCGGGCGCTGCTGCGCCGTTCCGGCTATGCCGGGCAGGGCCCGGAGGCCGGCGGCCCCGGCAGCCCGCCCGGTACCGAGGTGCTGTCCTTCGCCGGTCTGCGGATGGACCTGGCCACCCGGGAGGTCACCCGGGGCGGCCGTCCGGTGGAGCTGACCCGTACCGAGTTCACCCTGCTGGAACTCTTCCTCACCCACCCCCGCCAGGTGCTCACCCGGGAGCAGATCCTGCGCGAGGTCTGGGGCTTCGACTACGAGCCGTCCTCCAATTCGCTCGATGTGTATGTGATGTATCTGCGCCGCAAGACCGAGGCGGGCGGCGAGCCGCGGCTGGTGCAGACCGTGCGCGGGGTGGGCTACACCCTGCGGGAGCCGCGCCCATGACGAGGAGCGGCCCCGCCGTGCGGAAGGCGCGCGGGCGGTGAACCCGTCCGCTCTGCCGCTGCGCACCCGCCTGGCCGCGCTGACCGCCGCCGCCGTCGCCCTGGCCGTGGCCGCCATCGCGCTCTCCGCCTGGTTCCTGGTGCGCGGCCAGTTGCTGGCCTCCCTGGACGAACGGCTCCAGGAGAGCCGTATCCCGGTCAACCTGCTGGAGCGGGCCCGGGTGACCGACTGCATGGCCGACGACTCCGGCGGGCCGGGGGAGCGGGGACCCAGCCCGTTCGGCGACATCGCCCAGCTCGTCGACAGCCGGGGGCAGCGGTGCGTGATCTTCGGTGACATCGGTCTGGAGGTGGCGGCGGCGGACCGGGCGGTGGCCGCCGACCAGCGGGCCTCCGCCCTGCACACGGTGACCGGCACGGACGGCTCCGCGTACCGGGTGCTCACCCGGCACCTGCCCGGGGTGGACGCCGAGGGCCTGCTCCAGGGCCCGGTGGCGCTGACCGTGGCCCGCCCGATGGACGAGGTGAACGACCCGCTGCGGGCGCTCGCCCTGGTGCTGGCCGCGGTGGCCGCGGCCGGCGTGGTGGGCGCGGCCGGGGTGGGGGTACTGCTGGCCCGGGCCGGGCTGCGTCCGGTGGACCGGCTCACCGAGGCCGCCGAGCACATCGCCCGCACCGAGGATCTCTCGGTCCGCATCCCGGCCGAGGGCGACGACGAGCTGGCCCGGCTCTCCCGGGCGTTCAACTCCATGACCGCGGCCCTGGCCTCGTCCCGGGAACTCCAGCAGCAGCTCATCGCGGACGCCGGTCATGAGCTGCGCACCCCGCTGACCTCGCTGCGCACCAATGTCGAGCTGCTGACGCGCAGCGAGACCTCCGGCCGTCCGCTGGCGCCCGGGGTGCGGCGGGAGCTGATGGACTCGGTCACCGCGCAGCTCGGCGAGCTGGGCACGCTGGTCGGCGATCTTCAGGAACTGTCCCGGCCGGAGCGCTCCGGGCGGGCGCGGGAGATCACCGGGCTGCACGAGATCGCCCAGCGGGCCGCGGCCCGGGCCCGGCTGCGCGCCCGGGGGCTGGAGATCAGCACCGAGCTGGACCCCTGGTATGTGCGGGCCGAGCCGGCCGCGCTGGAGCGGGCGGTGGTCAATCTGCTGGACAACGCGGTGAAGTTCGGCGCGGGCGGCGGCAGCGTGGCGGTGACGCTGCGGGACGGCGAGCTGCGCATCCGGGACCATGGCCCGGGCATTCCGGCGGATGAGCTGCCGCATGTCTGGGAACGGTTCTGGCGCTCGCCGGACGCCCGCGGCCTGCCGGGCTCCGGTCTTGGGCTGTCGATCGTGGCCCGTACGGTGCGCGAGTGCGGCGGCGAGGTGGGGCTGGCCCCGGCGCCGGGCGGCGGCACCGTGGCCAACCTCCGGCTTCCCGGCGCCCCGGAACCGCCGCCCGACGGCCCGGTCCCCCGGCACTGACCGGGCCGGGCACGGCCGGGCACGGAAGGCGGCGTGCTCCCCGCCGCGCGGCCCGCGTGGCGGCTGCCCCACGGTGAGCGGGCAGCGCATGATGGGACGAACCGGGCCTTCCCGGCCTTCCCGCCCCCGGGGGCCGTCGCTCTCGCTTTCCGCCGGTGTCCGCGTCGCCGGCCGGTCCCCGCCCGCCCGTCAGCCCTCGTCCGCCTCCTCCCCCACTCCCCAGTCCCCAGTCCCCAGTACTTCAGTCCTCAGTCCCCTGTCCGCACCGCCGCAGCCCGCGCCCGGAGGCCGAAGATGAAGATCGCGTTCCTGGTCTACAACATGTACGGCATCGGCGGCACGGTCCGGGCCGTGGCCAATCTGGCCTCCGGGCTGAGTGCCCATCACGATGTGGAGATCGTCAGCGTGTTCCGGCGCGGTGACGCGCCCCGCTTCCCGCTCGACCCACGGGTGCGGCTGGTGCCGCTGATCGACGCCCGGCACCGGCTGTGGCGCTGGACGCATCCCTCCGCCCGGCGGTCCAGCGCCATGTTCCACGACCCCGGACCGGCCGGCGGCGCGGTGCCGCCCAGCAGACTGGTCGACCGGCGGGTCGCCGCCTATCTGCGCCGCACCCGTGCCGACGCGGTGATCGCCACCCGCCCCCTGCTGGTCGGCCACCTCGCCGCCTACGGCCCCGACCGCTGTCTGCGGATCGGCCAGGAACACCGCACCCTGGACTCCCACAACCCCGAGCTGCGCGAGCAGATGCTGGCCGCCGTCTCCTGCCTGGACGCCTATGTCACCGTCTCGGAGGCGGACGCCCGCGCCTGGCGGGCCGCCCTGCCGGCCGGCTCCGGGGCCACCGTCACCGCCCTGCCCAACGCGGTGCCCGCGCCCGACCCGGAGCTGCGACTGCCCGGCCCGGACCAGGACTCCCGGCTGGTGGTCGCGGTCGGCCGGCTGATCCCGATCAAGCGCTTCGACCGGCTGATCGAGGCGTTCGCCAAGGTGGTCACCGTCCGGCCCGACTGGGAGCTGCGCATCTACGGCCGGGGCCGCACCGAGGGACGGCTGCGCCGCACGATCGACGCCCTCGGACTGGGCGACCGGGTGCGGCTGATGGGGGCGGTGGCGCCGGTGGAGAGCGAGTGGGCCAAGGCCGCGGTCGCCGCCGTGGCCTCGGACGGCGAATCCTTCGGCATGACGATCGTGGAGGCCATGCGGTGCGGGGTGCCGGTGGTCTCCACCGACTGCCCGTACGGTCCCGCGGAGATCATCACCCCTGGCGTGGACGGCTTGCTGGTGCCGCTGGAGGGCGGCAGCGACGCCCTGGCCGACGCCCTGCTGGAGCTGATCGAGGACCCCGGGCGGCGGCGCGCCATGGGCGAGGCCGGGCTGCGCACCGGCGCCCGCTACGACCCGGCCGGCCTCGCCGAGCGCTGGACCGGCCTGCTGCACGACCTGGCCCGGCGGCGTCCGGGCGGCTGCGCCGTCCGCCGTCCCGGGGGCCTGTCCGCCGCCGTGGCCGGGGCCGCGTTCGACGCCGGCGAGCTGGCCGCCCGCACCGCCGCCCGGCTCGCCGCGGTGCGCCGCCGCGCCCGCCGGCCGCGGCCGGCGGCGGCCCGCTGCACGGTCACCGAGGACGGCTCGCTGCTGATCGCCTTCGAGGACATCCCGGCCTCCGCCGCCTCCGCCGGTGCTCCGCTCGATCTGGTGCTCCGGCTGCGCGGCACGCCCACCACCCTCCGCCTGCCGCTGACCGAGCAGCAGCCCGGCGGCCGGCCCGCCGCCCTGCTCTCCCGTGCCCACCACATCCTGGGCGAGGGCCGCTGGGACTGCCGGCTCGCCCCGCGCGGGACGCCGCCGGGCACCCCGGCGGAGGCCGCCGGCCCGCCGGTCGCCGCCCGGCTGCTCGACACCGCGCCCCTGCTCACCCTTCCCCCCACCGTGGACCAGCGGGGTCTGCGCCACTGGGTGCCGTATGCCACGGCCGACGGCACCCTGGCGGTCCGGGCCTGGCTGCGGCACGCGCACGCCGAGATCGAGCAGGTGCTGCCGGGGGAGAGCGGGTTCACCGTCACCGCCCGGGTGCTCGCCCCGGCCGGCCGGGCCCCCGGCCCCCGTCCCCGCGTGTTGCTGGGCCCCGACTGGGACGTGGCGGTCCGCACCGTGGCCGGTGCCCCGGACCGGCTGGAGTTCTCCGTGGACTACGCCGAGGCGCTGCGCCACCGCACCGCCGGACCGGACACCGTGGCGGAGCTGCGCTACCGGCCCGGCCCCGGCCGCGGCACGGTGAGCCTGGGCCGGATCGGCGGGGACATCCCGGACCGCCGCCGCACCGACCGCTACCCCGCCGTGGTGCTGCGCCACCCGGAGTACGGCCCGACCCGGCTGCGGCCGGTGTTCACCCACCGCAATGCCCTCGCCCTGGCCATGACCGACGCCCCGGCCGCCCCGGCCGCCTCAGCCGGCCGCTGAGGCCGGCGGGCAGGACCCGGGGGCGCCGCCGCCCGCCATGTCGCAGTCCTCGAAGCGGCGGGCGCCCGGGCCCTGCCCGCCCAGCACGTCATAGGGGTTGGCCAGCATGCAGTCGCTGAGCGAGAGACAGCCGCAGCCGATGCATTCGCTGAGGTGGTCCCGCAACTGGGTGAGCTGGGCGATCCGCCGGTCCAGGTCCTTGCGCCACCACCCGGAGACCCGCGCCCAGTCCTCCGGGGTGGGCGTGCGCCCCTCGGGCAACTGGGCGAGCGCGTCCCGGATCGCGTTCAGCGGGATGCCGAGGTTCTGCGAGACCCGGATGAACGCCACCCGCCGCAGCATGTCCCGGGCGTAGCGGCGCTGGTTCCCGGAGGTGCGCCGGCTGCTGATCAGTCCCTGTGTCTCGTAGAACCGCAGCGCCGAGGTGGCCACCCCGCTGCGCTCCGCCAGCTGCCCGATGGTCAGCTCCCTGCTGATCAGCGCCCCGCCACCACGCCCGCTCATGCCCCGACCGTACCTTGCTCCCACGTGCCCGTGAACTCTCACCCGAACCGCTCACCCCGCCCCGCGCCCCGGCATCCGGACGGCCGGTGTCCCGGGGCGGGACACCGGCCGTCCGGTGGTGGGAGGGGGCGGTGCCGGGTTACCGGATGACGGTGATGCGGTCGGCCGCCGGGGCGGTCAGGGGGTTCTCCGGGGAGGAGTGGGCGGTCAGGTAGTCGGCGAGGGCGTCGACGTCGATGCCGCCGACCACCGTGTTGCCGCCCTCGGCCAGGGTCGGGAAGGCGTCGCCGCCGCCGGCCAGGAAGGAGTTGACCGCGACCCGGTAGGTGGCGGCCGGGTCCAGCGGCTCGCCGCCGATGGTGACGGAGCCGGCGACGATCCGGTCCGCGCCGGTCCTGGTCAGGTCCAGCGTGTAGCCGAAGCCCTCGGAGGGCTGGAGGATGCGGTTGGCCTCCGCGTTGCCGCCGGTGACCTGCTCGTGCAGCACGGCCAGCAACTGCTCGCCGCTGAGGTCGATGATGTGCACGTAGTTGGTGAACGGCTGGACGGTGAAGGCCTCTTCGAAGGTCACCACGCCGTCGCCCTCGTCTCCCGAGGCGGCGTGGACCAGGTCGGTGCGGATGCCGCCGGGGTTCATCAGGGCGAGGTCGGTGGACGGGTCCACGGTCCGGGCGTGGGCAAGCTGGGCATCGGCGATCAGATTGCCCAGCGGGGTCTCGGGAAGGTTCCGGTCCTCGTTGATGTCCTCGGCGATCCAGCCGACCGGGCGGGCGCCGAGCGGACCGGCCAGCGCGTCCCAGAAGCCGATCAGGCCGGTCAGGTCCGCGGCGGCCCGCTCCCGCTCGACGACCACATTGGAGCCGGAGACCGAGGCCCGCACGATGTCGCGCTTGCGCCAGTCGTACTCCATGGTCAGCTCGGTGAACAGCCGCCCGTTGGAGGCCGCCGAGGTGACCAGCCGCTCATTGCCCGCCGGGTCCGGCATGGAGCACACATACGGCTGGTGGGTGTGGCCGGTGACCAGCGCGTCCACCATCGGCGTGGTGTTCTGCGAGATCTCCACGATCGGGCCGGAGAGGTTGGCGCCGCCCGGGCCGCAGTCCGCGTTGTAGGCCGAGGAGGCCGGATAGCCGCCCTCGTGGACCAGGGCGATGACCGCGTTGACGCCCCTGCGCTTGAGCTGCTTGGCGTACTTGTTGATGGTCTCGGCCTCGTCCAGGAAGGCGATGCCCTCGATCCCGGACTGGGTGACGATGTCGGCGGTGCCCTCCAGGGTCACGCCGATGAAGCCGACCTTGGCGCCCTTGAGGTTCTTGATGACATAGGGCGCGAGGATCGGCTTGCCGGTGTCCTCGTGGACCACGTTGGCGGCCAGGAAGGGGAAGTCCGAGCCCTCGTAGGTGCGGCCGTCCACATAGCAGCCGTCCTCGGGGTGGCAGCCGCCGTCCTGGAGCCGGACCAGCTCCTCCCAGCCCTCGTCGAACTCGTGGTTGCCCACGCCCACCACGTCCATGTCCATGAGGTTCAGCGCCTCGATGGTGGGCTCGTCGTGGAAGAGGGCGGAGAGCAGCGGGGTGGCGCCGACCATGTCTCCGGCGGCCACGGTGACCGACCGCTTGTGGCCTTCGCGTGCCTCGCGCAGCGCGGTGGCCAGGTACTCGACGCCGCCCGCCTCGATGGTCGAGGTGGTGCCGTCCTCGTGCAGATGGGTGACGCGTCCGCCGGAGCCGCTCGGGGGCTCCAGCGCGCCGTGCAGGTCGTTGAGGGCCAGTACCTGGAGTTCGGTGGTGGCGGGCGGCTTGCCGGGCTTGTGCTTGCCGCCGCCGTGGTGGCCGCCGCCGGCTGATGCCTGGGTGGCGGGCAGGGCGAGGACCAGTGCGCCGGTGAGAGCCGTGGCGAGCGCCGCGGTGATTCTGCGGTGGCGCGAGCCGGGCAGCCGGGTGAGAGTGGGGCGTTGCATGCGGGGCTGTTCCCTTTCACGCGAGTCGGTCCGGGGACACGGGGCCGTGAACCGGCCCGGGGGTCCGGGGCCTTGAGGTGCTTGCCTCGGCCCGAGGCGGCACGGATGTGGACCGCAGCCTACGGGCTACGCGCGTAGCGTGTCAGGGGTGCAGAGGTAACCAGCACATTGCGAGTTCGCGTCGCGGCATTACGCGCGGCGGCCCCGTACAGTTTGGCCATGAGCGACGTCGTGGTACTGGACGAAGTGTCGGCGACGGATGTGCGGGACGCTCAGGAGCTCATCGCGCTGGCGGCCAGGGTGGACGGCCAGGCCGCCGTCTCGGAACAGGGCCGGCTGCTGCTGCGCGGCGGGCCCCGGGAGGGCGTCCGGCATCTGCTGCTGCGGCACAAGGGCGAACTGGTCGGCTATGCCCTGCTGGACGGCACCGAGCCCGTGGAGGCGCCGTCCGCGGAGCTGGTGGTGCATCCGGCCCATCGCGGCCGGCGGTACGGCCGTTCGCTGGGCGAGACGCTGCTCGCCGAGTCCGGGAACCGGCTGCGGGTCTGGGCGCACGGCGGCCACCCGGCGGCCCGCCATCTCGCGCAGAGCCTGGGGCTGACCCTCTTCCGGGAACTGCGGCAGTTGCGCCGCCCGCTGGGCGGCCTGCCACTGGACGACATCCGGTGGCCGGTGGGCGTCACCGTCCGCACCTTCGTCCCGGGCAAGGACGAGGAGGCCTGGCTGGCGGTGAACGCGGCGGCCTTCGCCCACCACCCCGAACAGGGTTCCCTCGGGATGCGCGATCTCCTGGCGCGCCAGGCCGAGCCGTGGTTCGATCCGCACGGTTTTTTCCTGGCCGTGCGGGCGGCGCCGGGGGCGGCCGGCGGGGGAGGGGAGGAACTGCTCGGCTTCCACTGGACCAAGGTGCACAGCGCCGAGGGGCTGGGCGAGATCTATGTGCTGGGCATCGCGCCGCAGGCGCAGGGCCTGGGGCTGGGCCGGGCGCTGACCCTGACCGGGCTGCGCTATCTGGCCAGGGACCGCGGGATCGCCACCGGGATGCTGTACGTGGACGCGGACAACACGGCGGCGGTGCGGCTCTACGAGGGCCTGGGCTTCCGCACCCATGAGACGGACCTGATGTACCGCACCGAGAGCTGACCGGCGGGAGCGCGGGGGCCGGGGTGGAGACGGGGGAGCGGGTGGCGACGGGGGGAGCCGGGGAGATGGTGGTGCGGGGCGCCCGGCGGGGCGGACGGAGCGGCCTGGCCGGGGCGGGGCGTACGCGCCCCGCGTGCGCGATTGCGCCGGGACACCCGCTCGTCACAGGAGTGATGTGTTGCGTTTGCCGTGGTGGCGGGAGAATGGGTGTATGAGCCCGGAACCGCGGACCCCGTCCGACAAGCTGCCCGCCGGCGCCACCGATGCCGGAGCCGATGGCGAGTCCACCGCCGCCTCGGACGCGGCTGCCCGGCGGCGCACGGCCGCCCGCACCGCCGCCAGGACGACGGCCAAGAGCACCAGCAGATCCGCCGCGAAGACGGCCGCCGGCAGCCCCGCGAAGGGCGCCGCGAAGGGTGCCGCCAAGAGCGCGGCGAAGGGTGCCGCCAAGAGTGCGGCGAAGGGCGCCGCCAAGAGCGCGGCCAGGAGTGCGGCGAAGGGCGCGGCCCGGAACACGGCACGGAACACGGCCAAGGGGGCCACCAGGGCGGCGGCCGAGGCGGCGGACGCCGAGCCGGCGGCGAAGGCCGCGGGCGGAAACGCCGGGACGCCGGACGCCGCGACCGCCGCGGAGCCCGCGCCGCGGCCCGCCCCGAGGAGCGCGCCGCGGGCGGCGCCCCGCACCTCACCCGGACGGCCGAGTGCCACGCCCGTCGTCCCGGGCCCGGCGGACGCCACCGCCGCCGACGCCGTCGCCGGGCCGGTGGGCTCCATCGAGGCCTTCCGCCCGCACGCCCTGCCCGAGCAGCCCATGGACGCCGCGCCCGAGGAGGAAGACGCCATGACCGTCCTGCCGGCGGGGGCCGCCGCCGCGAGCCCGGTGCCGGAGCACGCGGCCCCCCTTCCGGCGAATCGTTTCCTCGATCGTGAGGAGAGCTGGCTCACCTTCAACCAGCGCGTGCTGGAGCTCGCCGAGGACCCGGACACCCCGCTGCTGGAGCGGGCCAACTTCCTCTCCATCTTCGGCAGCAACCTGGACGAGTTCTTCATGGTCCGGGTCGCCGGGCTCAAGCGCCGCATCGCCACCGGCGTGGCCACCCGCTCCGCCTCCGGCCTCCAGCCCCGCGAGGTGCTGGAGAAGATCTGGGCCGGCACCCGCGACCTCATGGCCCGCCACGCCGACTGCTTCCACAAGTCGGTCGCCCCCGAACTCGCCGAGCAGGGCATCCACCTGCTGCGCTGGCCGGAGCTGACCGAGCACGAGCAGATCCGGCTGTTCTCCCTCTTCCGCCGCCAGATCTTCCCGGTGCTCACCCCGCTGGCCGTGGACCCGGCGCACCCCTTTCCGTACATCTCCGGCCTGTCCCTGAACCTGGCCGTGATCGTGCGCAACCCGGCCTCCGGCCACAAGCACTTCGCCCGGGTGAAGGTGCCGCCGCTGCTCTCCCGCCTGCTGGAGGCGTCGCCGCAGCGCTATGTCCCGGTCGAGGACGTGATCGCCGCGCACCTGGAGGAACTCTTCCCCGGCATGGAGGTGCTGGCCCACCACGTCTTCCGGGTCACCCGCAACGAGGACCTGGAGGTGGAGGAGGACGATGTGGAGAACCTCCTCCAGGCCCTGGAGAAGGAGCTGCTGCGCCGCCGCTTCGGCCCGCCGGTCCGGCTGGAGGTCGAGGACAGCATCGACGAGGAAGTGCTTGACCTGCTGGTGCGCGAGCTGAAGGTGAACGAGGCCGAGGTCTTCAAGGTCCCCGGCCCGCTCGACCTCACCGGGCTGAAGGCCATCGCCGCGCTGGACCGGCCGGAGCTGAAGTACCCCAAGTTCGTCGGCGGCACCCACCGCGATCTGGCCGAGGTGGAGAGCGCCTCCGCGCCCGACATCTTCGCCGCGCTGCGCGACCGCGACGTCCTGGTGCACCACCCCTACGACTCCTTCTCCACCTCCGTGCAGCGCTTTGTGGAGCAGGCCGCCGCCGACCCCGACGTCCTGGCCATCAAGCAGACCCTGTACCGCACCTCCGGCGACTCCCCGATCGTGGACGCCCTGATCGACGCCGCAGAGCAGGGCAAGCAGGTGCTGGTGCTGGTGGAGATCAAGGCCCGGTTCGACGAGCACGCCAACATCAAGTGGGCGCGCAAGCTGGAGGAGGCCGGCTGCCATGTGGTGTACGGGCTGGTCGGCCTGAAGACCCACTGCAAGCTCTCGCTGGTGGTCCGTCAGGAGGGCGAGCAGCTGCGCCGCTACGCCCACATCGGCACCGGCAACTACCACCCCAAGACGGCCCGGCTGTACGAGGACCTGGGGCTGCTCACCGCCGACCCCGAGGTCGGCGCGGACCTCTCCGACCTCTTCAACCGGCTCTCCGGCTACTCCCGCCGGGAGACCTACCGGCGGCTGCTGGTGGCGCCGCGCTCGCTGCGCGACGGACTGATAGCCCGCATCCGGCGGGAGACAGCCCACCACCGGGAGGGCCGGCCGGCCGGCATCCGGATCAAGGCCAACTCGATAGTGGACGAGCGGGTGACCGACGCCCTCTACCGGGCCTCGCAGGCCGGCGTACCGGTGGACGTGCTGGTGCGCGGCATCTGCGCGCTGCGGCCCGGGGTGCCGGGACTCTCCGAGAACATCCGGGTGCGCAGCGTACTGGGCCGCTTTCTGGAGCACTCCCGGGTGTATGTCTTCCTCAACGGCGGCGACCCCGAGGTGTGGCTGGGCAGCGCCGACCTGATGCACCGCAACCTGGACCGCCGGATCGAGGCGCTGGTGCAGGTCACCGACCCGGCGCACCGCTCCGCGCTCAGCCGGCTGATCGCCACCGGCACCTCGGACACCACCCAGTCCTGGCGCCTCGGCTCCGACGGCACCTGGACCCGGCATGTGGTGGACGAGGACGGCGAACCGCTGCGCAATCTGCAGGAAGAACTCATCCAGTCGAGAAGGAAGAACCGGCGTGGCACAGGCAACTGACAACACGGGGGATCCGATACGGGCGGCGGGCTGCGTGCTCTGGCGGCACGCCCCCGGCGGAGGCATCGAGATCGGCCTGGTGCACCGCCCGCGCTACGACGACTGGTCGCATCCCAAGGGCAAGCTCGACCCGGACGAGAAGCCGGCCGAGGCGGCGGTCCGCGAGGTGCGCGAGGAGACCGGCATGGAATGCCTGCTGGGCACCGAGCTGCGCACCCTCCGCTACGGTGCGCGGGGCAGGGACAAGGAGGTCAGCTACTGGACCGCCGAGGCGATCAGCGGCGTCTTCGTGCCCAACCACGAGGTGGACGTCTTCCGCTGGCTGGCCCCGGACCGGGCCCGTGACCTGCTCAGCTACGGCCAGGACCGCGACCTCCTGGACGAAGCCCTGCCTGCCCTTCCCGCCCAGCCTGCCCTTCCCGGCCTGCCCGCTGCGCCCGCTTCGCCCCTTCTTCCCCCTTCTCCCGTCCCGCCGCCCCCCGCCGCTCGGTAGCCGGCCCGCCGGCTCAGGGCGGCGGCCAGCGCCAGTCACGGGGGGCGAGGGCGGTCCAGGGGAGGGTGATCTCGCCGTGCCGCCAGCGGCGCGGCCCGTCGGCCGTCGGCCACTCGGCGCCCACCGCCCGCACCGCCCGCAGCCAGCGCTGCCGCGCGCCCAGCGGGCCGTACGCGGCCTCGGCCGCCCACGCCCGGTCGAAGGCGCGCAGAAAGGCGTGCACCGGCTCCCCCGGCACATTGCGGTGGATCAGCGCCTTGGGCAGCCGCTCGGCCAGCTCCGAGGGGGCGGCCAGCGAGCCCAGCCGGGCCGCGAAGGTCACCGTGCGGGGACCCTCCGGACCGAGCGCCACCCACACATGGCGCCGGCCGATCTCGTCGCACGTGCCCTCCACCAGCAGCCCGTCCGGCGCCAGCCGCCCGCACAGCCGGGCCCAGGCGGCCGGGACCTCCTCCTCCGGGTACTGGCGCAGCACATTCGCCGCCCGGATCAGCGCCGGCCGCAGGCCGCCCGGCAGCGGCACCTCGAAGCCGCCGCGCACAAAGCTCAGCCCGTCCCGCCCCCGGGCATACGGCCCGGCCGCGGCGACCCGCGCCGGATCGATCTCCACACCCACCACCCGCACCCGCGGCGCCACCCGGCGCAGCCGGGCCAGCAGCTCCACCGCCGTCCAGGGCGCCGCGCCGTAGCCGAGATCCACCGCCACCGGCGGCTGCGGGCCGCGCCGCAGCGCCGCGCCGTGCGCGTCGGCGATCCAGCGGTCCATCCGGCGCAGCCGGTTCTGGTGCGTGGTCCCCCTGGTCACCGTCCCCTCGGGACGCGCCCGGCTGCCACCGCGGCCCGTGCCCCGGTCACCCATGCCCGCGACCCTACCGGTCTGCGGCCGGTGTCACGGTTTGGCAAAGTGGGAAGAGGAAGGCCCTCCTCCGCGGTTGCCGCCCCAGGAGCCCGCACCGGCCGGTGGCGTGGTGGCGGACTCGACGGGTCAATCGGTTCAGTGGTCAGGAGTTCTCGTGCCGGACTTTCCACGGCTCACGCTCCGCCGCTCGGGACGGCACCCGCGGCGCGTGGCCATGCTCAGCGTGCACACCTCCCCGCTCCATCAGCCCGGCACCGGAGACGCCGGCGGCATGAACGTCTACATCGTCGAGCTGGCCAGAGAACTGGCCGCGCTCGGCACCCAGGTCGAGATCTTCACCCGCACCACCTCCGGAACCGTCCCGCCGGTGGTGGAGCTGGCCCCCGGCGTGCTGGTGCGGCATGTCACCGCGGGCCCGTACGAAGGGCTGGCCAAGGAGGAGCTGCCCGCCCAGTTGTGCGCCTTCACGCACGGAGTGATGCGCGCCTGGGCCGGCCGGCGCCCCGGCTACTACGAGCTGGTGCACTCGCACTACTGGCTCTCCGGCCATGTCGGCTGGCTGGCCGCGGAGCGCTGGGGCGTGCCGCTGGTGCACACCATGCACACCATGGCCAAGGTCAAGAACGCCCACCTGGCCCGGGGCGACACCCCGGAGCCGGCCTACCGGATCATCGGCGAGCAGCAGATCGTGGACGCCGCCGACCGGCTGGTGGCCAACACCGGCGAGGAGGCCGCGGACCTGATGCGGCACTACGGTGCCCGGCCCGAGCAGACCGCGGTGGTGCACCCGGGCGTCAATCTGCGGCGGTTCCGGCCGGCCGACGGGCGGGCCGCGGCCCGGGCCCGGCTCGGCCTGCCGCCCAGCGCGCTGATCCCGCTGTTCGCCGGCCGTATCCAGCCGCTCAAGGGCCCGGACATCCTGCTGCGCGCCGTGCACGAGCTGGTGCGGGCCCGGCCCGCGCTGCGGGAACGTCTGCTGGTCCCGGTGGTCGGCGGGCCCAGCGGCAGCGGGCTGGCCAGGCCGGAGAAGCTGCACAAGCTGGCGGCGCGGCTGGGCATCGGCGATCTGGTGCGGTTCCACCCGCCGGTGGCCCAGAGCGAGCTGGCCGACTGGTACCGGGCGGCCAGCGTGCTGGTGATGCCCTCGCACAGCGAGTCCTTCGGGCTGGTCGCGGTGGAGGCGCAGGCGTGCGGCACCCCGGTGGTGGCGGCGGCGGTCGGCGGTCTGCCGGTCGCGGTCCGGGACGGCGTCACCGGGCTGCTGGTGCGCGGCCACGAACCGGCCGGCTACGCCCGCGCGCTGGCCCGCTTCGCCGACGAGCCGGAGCTGGCCGACCGGATGGGCGCGGCGGCGGTCGGGCACGCCCGGGGCTTCGGCTGGGCCACGGCGGCCCGGGAGACCGCCGACATCTACACCGAGGCGATCTGGGAGCGCCGCTTCCGGCCCGCCACCGCGGCGGGCATACGATCGGGCCATGCCGGAGAACCCTGAGCCCAGCACGGGAGCACGCGAGACCATCGAGGCCGCGCTGACCGGCCTTGCCGCCGAGGACACCGGGGTGAGCTGGGAGAACCCGCGGGAGGGGCACTATGTGGTGAAGCTGCCGGGCACCCGCAAGCTGTCCACCACGGTCTCCCTGGTGGCCGGGCGGCACTCGCTCTCGGTCAACGCCTTCGTCATCCGCCGCCCGGACGAAAACCACGCCGAGGTGCACCGCTGGCTGCTGGAGCGCAACACCCGGCTCTACGGCATCGCCTACGCCGTGGACACCCTCGGCGACATCTATCTCGTCGGCAGGCTGCCACTGGCCGCGGTGACCGCGGAGGAGATCGACCGGCTGCTCGGCGCGGTGCTGGAGCAGGCGGACGGCTCCTTCAACACCCTGCTGGAGAAGGGCTTCGCCACCGCCATCCGCAAGGAATACGCATGGCGCACCGCCCGCGGCGAATCCACCCGCAACCTCGACGCCTTCACCCGCATCACCGCCCCCTCCGCCTGACCGGCAGCCCCGGCGGTGCGGCGGGCCGGGTGTCTGCCGTGCCGGGGCATGGCGGAACCGATGCCGGGGATGCCGCGCCCGGGGGGTGACACCGTGCCGGCAGAGCCATTGCGGCATCCGGTTGGCGTGGTGGCTGCGCCGCGATGCGCGCAGCGGCGGCGGCCCGCCGGCGCGGGAAGGAGCCCGGTCCGGGGGCGGTGCCGTGGTCGTGGTCGTGGTCCGGCAGCAGCGCCTTGCCGGAGCCGGTCCGGACGACGACGCCGGCGCCCGGCGTGCGGCCCCGGCGAGTGACCGGCCGGGCACCCTCACCCCGGCCCGCGCGTTCCGGCAGAATGCCCGCAAAGGCTTGCGGCCGATACCGGACTGGGGCAGTCTCGCAGTCACTCTGCGGAGCAGCCGCCGGACGCACAGCGTCGTGCCGTCCGTCGCGGCGCACCGCCACGGGTCACGGGGGAGCCAGGTGTTGGCCGAGGACGCGGAATGGCAGGGCACACGCGCGGTGTACGACCGGCTGGTGCCCAGGCTGGTCGGAGTGCACCGGACCGAGCCCCGCCCGGTCCCCCGGGAGTTCGCGGTGCCGCCGGTGATCCGGGTGACGGGCGGCCGGGCGGCCGGCAAGAGCCGGCTGATCGAGATCCTGCGCGACGGCTATGACCGCCGGCTCGCCGTCGCCCACGCCGATCTCGCCGACCCCTTCTTCGGCCATCTGGGCCTGAGCGGCTCCGGCCACCGGACCCGGGAGACGGCCACGGACGCGGACGACGGGACGGCCGGGACGGCCGGGACGGCCGGGGCGGAGGCGTCCCCGGCGCCGCCCGGGCCGCCGCCGGGCCCGCCCGGTGCGGCGGGCGAACTGCCGGAACCGGTGGACACGCTCGCCCTCTCCCGGCTGCTCGCACTGCTCTCCTACCAGCTCGCCGCCCGCACCGAAGGCCCCGGCCGCCCGGTCACCTGCCACCGGCTCACCCTCGGCCTGCTGCTCCTCACCGCCTGGCGCCCGGACGAGGAGGGCACCGACCCCGCCGAGGCCCGTGAACACCTGCGGACCTTCATCGCCTCCTGGTACGCCGGCCGGCGCGGCACCGGATTCGACTTCGACGCCTGGCTGCAGCACGCCGTCGCCCAGCTCCTGGCCCTGCTCGGCTTCCCGCTCCCCGAGGACCTGGCCGGCATGCTGCTCACCACCGCCCGCCAGCTGCGGCCCGGCACCCGCTCCGGACGGGCGGCGCTGCGCTGGTGGGAGGAGAACGTGACCGGCCGCGGCGGCGACGGCTTCAGCCGCCTCTTCGAATTCGTCAACGCCTTCCGGCAGCGCGGCGAGGCGGACCGCCACGAGGGCCGGCTGCTGCTGGTCGCCGCCCTGCTGGCGGACGTGGACGCGCAGCGCGGCCCCTGGCAGTCCTTCTCCCGCACCCCGCCCCCGCTGCTGCTGCTGGACAACGTCCACACCCCGCGGGGCGAGCACCTGCTGGACCTGCTGCTCACCGCCTACGACCGCGGCGCCCGCCCGGCCCCGGGGCGGGGCGGCCGGGGGACGGCCTTCCGCCCGGTGATCGTCACCACCGCGCTGGGCGACCCGGCCGCCCACCGCTCCTGCGACGCGGTCCGGGACGCCACCGTGGCCTGGCAGCCGCCCGGCCCGGAGAACCTTTCGGCCACGGCATGGCTGCTGCCGCTGGGCATACCGGGGATGAACCAGGACGACGCCCGGCGGCTGTTCGGGGTCGCCGCCTGGTCCGCCGCCCTGGCCTGGCCGGTGCGGCGGCTGAGCCGGGGCCGGGAGGGCATCGTGCGGGAACTCGCCGGCCCGGTCTCCCGGGCCGCCGCCTCCGGCACCCCGCACAGCGGGTCCGCGCTGCTCCGCCTGCCCGCCGCGGGCGGCGGCGGGCGGACCCTCGGCGAGGCGCTGCTCGACCGGCTGCTGCCCGACCCCGTTCTCCAGGACGAACTCGCGCTGCTCGCCCCGGCGCTCAACAAGCAGGCGGCGGTCTGGCTGATGAAGGCCGTCACCCCGCCGGACCGCCCGGCCGCCAAGTACACGGTGGCCGCGCGGCTGGAGGCGGTGACCGCGGAGCTCGACGGCGGGCACTGGCAGCGCGGCACCCGGCCCTGGCCATGGCCGGCCGGTGAGCCCGGCGGGGCCGACGGGGTGCCGTTCCTCACCGATCCGGCGCTGCGCATCCTGCTGCTGCACCGGCTGCGCACCCGGCTGGCCGGCCAGTGGGGGACCGTTCAGCGGCGGCTGCGCACCTTCCACAACACCGCCCATCTGGACGAGGGCGCGCCGGGTCACGGCCTGGCCTATCTGCATCACACGCTGGCCCTGGGCCGTCTGGAGCCGGTGGTGCGGTGCCTGCACCACCGGCTGCCGGACATGACCGCGGCCGAGTGGCTGTCCTGGGTCAACATCATCTGCGCCGCACCGCATCCGCCGGCCGGCGGCCCGGCCGCGGAACCGGCGGCGGCCGGCGCGGCACGCACCCCGTGCCCGGCCTGCGTCGCGGACCCCGGCACGGGTATCCATGACGCGATCACCTGGCTGGTCAGCGGCGTCTGGCGGCTCTCCGACCCGCTGGCCCCGGTGCCCTCCTCGGCCGAACTCCTCCAGGTCTCCGGCGCCCTGGTCGAACTCCAGGCGACGCGGCAGGGCGACGCCGCGTTCCTCACCGCCGCCACCAGGTGGTCCGGCCTGCTGGGCCGGGGCACCCAGGCACCCGAACTGACCGACCCACCGGGGGAGGAGCGGCCATGAACACCCCGAGCCGGCTGCCAGGACTGCGCCAGGGCCTGCGCCAGGGCCTGCGGCACCGATGGTTCCGCCTGGGGCGCGGCGTGCAGACTCTGCTGCTGGCCGGGCTGGTGCTGGCCGTCGCCGTGATCCTGCTGGTGCTGGTGGACCGGCTGACCGACGACAGCTGCGCCCCCGGTGTGGTCGAACGCGACGGGGAGTGTGTCGGGGTCACCGACGGCTCGTTCGTCTTCTCCCCGCACCTGGAAAGGGTCTCCGCCCGCATCGAGCGGGAGAACGACGAGGTCCGCGCCTCGGGACAGGAGTACGTCACGGTCGCCCTGATGATCCCGATGACGCTCTCCGGCGAGGTCGGCCGGGAGCAGATACTCAAGGAGGTGCAGGGTGCGTTCCTGGCCCAGTACCGGGCCAACCACCAGGACAACGACGCCGGGCCGCTGATCCGCCTGGTGCTGGCCAACCCGGGCCGGGACAGCGCCCACTGGGAGCGGGTGACCGAGCAGCTCATCGGCATGGCCGCGGACGACTCCGACCGGCTGCGCGCCGTCACCGGTTTCAACATCAGCCAGCGGCCCGCCGGGGACATCCTGACCCGGCTGACCGGGGCCGGCGTGCCGGTCGTGGCCGGCCCGCTCACCGCCGACAACCTGGGCAACACGGCCGAGGACCCCGAAGCCTTCCCGGGCATGGTCAAGATCGTCCCGGACAACGGCGACCAGGCCGCCGCCCTCGCCTCCTTCCAGCAGGCCGCGGAGGGCGAGGGGGACGGTGAGCCGCTCCTGGTCTACGACGCCCGCGCCGGCGACCACTACAACAGCACGCTGTACGAGATCTTCGGCGGCGAACTGGCCGGGGCCGCGGCGTACGAACCGATGAAGTTCACCTCGTCCGGAATCACCGACACCACCGGCGTCGCCGCCCAGTTCCGGCTGATGATCCCGCGCATCTGCAATCTGCCGGACACCGTGAACACGCTCTACTTCGCCGGCCGCCCGACGCATCTGCGGCAGTTCGTCAACGAGCTCGGCGAACAGCCCTGCCGCCGGTTCACGGTGATCAGCGCCTCGGGCGCCTCCACCCTGGCCACGGACACCGAGCTGAACTGGGACGTCCTGGGCAAGGGCATCACCGTCCGCTACAGCGCCCTGGCCCACCCCGACGCCTGGCCGGCGACCGCGGACCCGGTCGGCGGCGAACACGACGCCATGGAGACCCTGAAGACACTGGCGGCCGAGCACGCGGCCCGGATCGGCACGACCGATCTGGAGGACTCCCGGGCCATCGTGATGTACGACGCGGTGTGGACGGCCGTCGAGGGCATCCGGCTGGCCGCCGCCGCGGGCGCGGTCGCCGTACCGTCCGCGGCGGAGGTGGCCGCCGTCTGGGCGCAGATGAGCCAGGGCTACGGGGTCTCCGGCGCGAGCGGCTGGATCTGCCTCAACAACCACGGCAACGCGCACAACAAGGCCGTCGCCGTCGTCAGCCTGGACCCGGACAACCCCGGCCGCCTCCGCTTCGACGGCCTCGCCTGGCCGCAGGGCGCCCCGCCCGGCACCGACTGCACCATCCCCAACCGGGCCGCCGCCTCCTGACCGGCGGCAGCCGGTCAGCCGTGGGCGTCCGGCACGCGGACCGGGCAGCGCAGGCCGGGCGCCCGGGCCGGCCGGGCGTCGGTGGTCAGCAGGGCGCAGCCGTATGCTTCCGCGGCTGCGGCACAGGCCGCGTCGTAGCCGGTGACGGCAGTCGGCACGGCGGTGCCGCGGAGGCGTGGTGGGGCACCGCGCCTCCGCGGGCGGGAGGGGGAGTTCCCGGTCAGGGGCAGGCGGTGGTGCGGGTCCAGTGGCCGGGGGTGGTTTCGGTGAGAGTGGTGGTCACGGCCAGGGACCACAGGCCGAGGTGGTCGCCGGAGCCGACGGCGTAGGCGTAGCCGTAGCGGTGCACGGCGCGGCCGGCCAGGGTGTGGGCGTAGTTGTTGGCGGTGACGCAGGCCAGGGGCGGCTCGGGATCCGGGTCGGGGTCAGGTTCGGGGTCGGGCTCCGGATCCGGGTCGGGCTCCGGGTCCGGGTCGGGGGTGGTGCCGGAGAGGTTCCAGTCCTGGGCGATGTGGTAGCTGGAGCAGAGGCTGCTCAGGAAGTAGGCGGCGGTCCGGCCGCACTGCTCGGTGCCGCTGCCCGGGGCCACCGGCGTGCCGTGGCCGTTGCCGGCGGTGAGGTAGGAGACGACGACGGGCGCGCCGGAGGCGTCGCGGTATTCGGTGCGGGTGGTGGATGCCGCAAGGGTGCGGGTGGCGTCGCCGGTGGTGTCGGTGGCGTGGACGTCGGTCCACTGCTTGACCGACTCGGTGAGGTTGGCGGTGGCCACGGTGTAGTCCGCGCCGCCGTGCCAGAGGGAAACCACCGGCCGGGGCCCCAGGTAGCCGGGGTGGGCGGCGCGGACCAGGTCGCCCCAGGCGTCGGCGGACTTCGTCTTCCCCGGGCTCATGCAGGAGAAGGCGTCGATCATCGAGGTGGCGCAGCCGTGCGGCAGGCCGGCGATCACCGCGCCGCCCGCGAAGACGTCCGGGTAGGCGGCCAGCATGGTGGCGGTCATGGCGCCGCCCGCCGACAGGCCGGTGACGTAGACCCGGTCCGGGTCGGCGGACTGGTCGGCCAGCACACGGTCCACCATCTGCTTGATGGACAGCGCCTCGCCCTGGCCGCGCCGGGTGTCGCCCGGCTCGAACCAGTTGAAGCAGCGCGAGGAGTTGTTGCCGCTCTGCTGGCCCGCCGCGATCACCGTGAAGCGGTGGGCGTCGGCGAACTTCTGCCAGCCGGAGTCGGCGAAGTAGTCCGTCGGCCCCTGGGCGCAGCCGTGCAGCAGCACCACCACCGGGCGGCCGGCCGGCAGGCCGTCCGGGACATAGCGGTGCATGGTGAGGTTGCCGGGGTTGGAACCGAATCCGGTGACGGCGGTCAGCGAGGCGGCGTGCGCCGGACCGGCCGGCACCAGCAGCAGGGCGGCCACCGTGGCCAGCAGGGCGGTCAGTGCGGCGAGAGGTCTTCTTCGCCCCTTGGGGCGGGGTGCGGCTCTCCGGGGCATGGTCGGCATGTCCGGTTCTCCTTCGGACGCGGCGCGGCCGTCCCGGGCCGCGCCGGCGGGGGTGGATGCGGGCACCGTAGGGCGGACCGGCCCGGCCGTTGATGGAGACCGGATCTATAGATCGATGGCTGAGTATGTGTGGGACACACATTGTCCTGGGGCTTCGATGGGACGGACCCTTCTCGGCATCACTGGGACACACATAGCTGTGCCGAGCCGCCGCCGTACCGGCCGTACAAGGGAGCCGTACACCATGCCTCAGCCGCGTCGAGGAGTCCGCCGAAGAGTTCTCAGCAGACTGGCCGCCACCGCCGTGGCCGCCGTGCTGGCCGCGACCGCCGCGGCCTGCTCCAGCCCGGGATCGAGCGACGCGGGCGGCAGCGGCGGCGGCTCCGGCGGCAAGGACGGTGACGGGGAAGGCGGCAGCGTGACCGTCGCGCTGATCACCTCCACCTCCGGCCCGCTGGCCTCCTACGGCGAGCAGTATCTGCGCGGCTTCGAGGCCGGCCTGGACTACGCCACGGACGGCACCGGCGAGGTGGACGGCATCGCCATCGAGGTCGTCAAGTCGGACGACGCGGCCGAGCCGGACACCGCCGTCGCGCTCGCCCGGCAGCGCATCGGCGAGGGTGCCCGGATCATCGCGGGCACGGTCTCGTCCGGTGTGGCCGTCCAGCTCTCCCCGCTCGCCGAGCAGAACCAGGTCCTCTACATCTCCGGACCGGCCGCCACCGACGCGGTCACCGGCAGCAACGACTACACCTTCCGTTCCGGCCGCCAGACCTACCAGGACGTGGTCACCGCAAAGGAGATCCTGGGCGGGCAGAGCGAGGGCAAGAAGGTGGTGGTGCTGGCCCAGGACAGCGCCTTCGGCCAGGCCAATGTGGCGGCCGTGGAGGGCGTGCTCGGCGCCCAGGGCATGGAGGTGGCGTCCGTCCTGGCCCCGCCGAGCGCCACCGATCTGACCCCGTCCGCCGCCCAGGTGCTGGCCGAGGACCCGGACATGGTCTTCGTGGCCTGGGCCGGAGACACCGCCCAGTCCATGTGGACCACCCTGGACCAGCAGGGCGTGCTGGACGCCGCCACCGTGGTCACCGGGCTGGACCTGCGCGCCAGCTACCCCGTCTTCGGCAAGGCCCGCGACAAGGTCACGCTGCTCGCGCACTATGTGCCCGGCGCCACCGACACCCCCGAGGCGCAGGCGCTGCAGAGCTACTTCGACGCACAGGGCTGGGAGACCGACCTGTTCACCCCGGACGGTTTCAACGCCGCCCAGATGGTGGTCGAGGCGGTGCGCGCGGGCGGCGCCGACGGCGACACCCAGGCCATGATCGACGCCCTGGAGGGCTTCACCTTCTCCGGCGTCAAGGGCGAGAACACCGTGCGCGCCGAGGACCACGCCCTGCTCCAGCCCATGTTCCAGGCGGCCTTCGAGAGCGCGGACGACGGTGCCCTGCCCACCGTGGTGCAGACCTTCGACGCCGCGGTGGTCGCCCCGGCGCCGGCGGCGGCGGAAGGAAGCTGAGCATGACGCCCCCGCCCCCGGGCGCCCCGTCCGCCCCTGCCCCCGCCTCCGTCCCGGCCGCCGGGGCCAAGGGGCGGGCGGTGCTCCGGTGCACCGCGCTGACCTGGGCGGTCGGCGCCGTAGCCATCGTCGACGGCATCGAGCTGACCGTTGCCGAGGGCGAGTTCCTGGCACTGATCGGCCCGAACGGGGCCGGCAAGACATCGCTGATCAACCTCATCAGCGGCATCACCCGGCCCACCTCCGGGGCGGTGCTGCTGGACGGCCGGGAGATCGACCGGCTCGCCCCGCACCGCCGCGCCCGGCTGGGCATCGGCCGCACCTTCCAGTCCTCCTCCGTCTTCCCGACCATGACCGTGGCCGAGCATGTGGAGCTGGCCGCGCGGGCGGTCGGCGCCCGCCGGGTGACCGGGCCCGACGTGGCGGCGGTGCTGGAGCGGGTACGGCTCGGCCACCGGGCACAGGACCTGGCCGGCGGGCTGTCGCACGGCGACAAGCGCAAGCTGGAGCTGGCCATGCTGCTGGCCTCCACCGTTCCCGGGGTCGGCGGCGACGGGCCACGGCTGATGCTGCTGGACGAGCCGATGGCGGGCGTCGCGGCCGAGGAGATCGGCGAACTGACCGAGGTGATCCGCATCCTGCACCGGGAGGAGGGCCGCACCCTGCTGATGGTCGAGCACCACATGCATGTGGTGCTCGACCTGGCCGACCGGATCGCGGTGCTGCACCACGGCACGCTGCTGGCCGAGGGCACCCCCGAGGCCGTGATGGCGGACGAGGAAGTACAGCGCGCCTACCTCGGGGAGGACCTGTGACCAGCCAGGACATGCCGCCCGGCCCGCCCGGCCCGCCCGGCCCGCCCGGCCCGAGCATTCTGGACGTCCGGGATCTGCGGGTGGACATCGCCGGCTCCCGCATTCTCCAGGGCGTCACCTTCACCGTCCCCGCCACCGGGGTGACCGCGCTGATGGGCCGCAACGGCGTGGGCAAGACCACCACCGTGCGGGCCGTGCTGGGGCTGCTGCCGGAGGAGGGGCGGATCACCGGCGGCACCGTGCGCTGGGCCGGCGGCGACGGCTGGACGGACATCACCCACGAGCCCACCCACCGCACCGTGCGGCGCGGCATCGGCTACGCGCCGGAGGACCGCGGCATCTTCGCCCGGCTCACCGTGGCCGAGAACCTGGCCCTGGCCGAACGGGCGGGCGGCGGCCGGCCCGCCTACGACCTGGTCCACGAGCTGTTCCCCGAGCTCAAGGCCAGAGGTGCGCAGGCGGCCGGAACCCTGTCCGGCGGACAGCAGCAGATGGTCGCCATCGCCCGCTGCCTGCTCAACGACAACCGGCTGATCATCGTGGACGAGCCGACCAAGGGCCTGGCGCCCCGGGTGGTCACCGAGGTCGCCGAGGTGCTGGCGCGGGCCGCGGAGCGGGTGCCGATGCTGCTGGTGGAGCAGAACCTGGCGGTCATCCGGAAGCTGGCCGGGCACGCGGTGGTGCTGGAGGCGGGCCGGGCGGTGCACAGCGGACCGGCCGCCGGGCTGCTGGCCGACCGGGCCCGCACCACCACCCTGCTCGGCGTGGGCCGGGCCCCCGGCGGAACTCGTCCGCCCGGCCGGGCAACCGAATCCGCCGAAAGTGCGGTCACAGAAAGTACCGGAGAAGCCACCCGGGGCAGCCGGGGCGCCACGGATGCCACACAGGCCACGGAGACCACGAAAGGAGCGGCGCGATGAGCACTCTCGTCCTGCTCACCCTCACCGGGCTCGGCCTGGGCGCGCTGTACTTCCTCATCGCCTCCGGCCTGGCCCTGATCTTCGGCCTGATGGACGTGCTGAACTTCGCGCACGGCGCGTTTCTCACCGTCGCCGCCTATGCCGCCTGGCAGACCGCCACCGCGGTCGGCGGGATCAGCGGACTGCTGCTGGCCCTGATCACCGGCACCCTCACCGGGCTCGCGCTGGCCGTGGTGGTCGAACGGGTGCTGATCCGCCGCCTGTACGGGCGGCCCAAGGAGCAGATCCTGGTCACGGTCGGGCTGTCGCTGACCGTACCGGCCCTGGTCCAGGCGTATGCCGGCGCCGACTCCCGGCCGTTCCCGGTGCCCGATTCGCTGTCCGGCACGGTCGGGGTGCTCGGCGCCCAGGTGCCGGTCAGCCGGCTGGTGCTGATCGCCGCCGCGGTGCTGGTGCTCACCGGCGTGCGGCTGTTCCTCTCCCGCACCCGCTACGGGCTGATCGTCCGCGCCGGGGTGGAGGACCGCGCCATGGTCACCGCCCTGGGGATCGACGTCACCCGGGCCTTCACGCTGGTCTTCGCCCTCGGCGGGGCACTGGCCGGGCTGGCCGGGGTGCTGGCCGGGCTCTACTTCGGCTCCCTCTCCCCGCATCAGGGCACCGGGCTGCTGATCTTCGCCTTTGTGGTGGTGATCATCGGCGGGCTGGAGTCCATCACCGGGGTGGCGCTGGCCGCCGTCACCGTGGGGCTGGTCCAGCAGTACGCCAACTACTACGTGGCGGGCGGCTTCGGAGACTTCGCCGTGGTGATCGTGCTGGCCGCCGTGGTGCTGGCCCGGCCCGCGCCCGGCCGCCGCTCCGTGCTGCACCGGCTGCGCGAACTGCTGCCCGTGCCCCGGCCCACCGCCGGCAGCACCCCCGTCCCGACCGCAGGAGGCCAGGCATGAACCCCCGCACCGCCCCCTCGGGCGCCTCCGCATCCACATCCACATCCGCATCCACATCCGCATCGGCCGCCGGGCCGGCCCCCGCCGCCGCGGTGACGCCGTCCCCCGGACCGGCCGGCGGAGCGCCGCCCGGCCCCGCGCCGGCCCCGGGCGGGGGCGTCCGGCGCGGCCTGCCGCAGCGGCTGCGCGCCCACCGTTCCCGGCTGGGCACGGCCGCCGTGCTGCTGCTTCTGCTCACCCTGCCGTACTCGGCGCTGGACATCCCCGTGCTGCTGGACGGACCGGTCAACTCCGCCGGATCGCTCCAGTTGTTCGCCCTCTGCCTGGTCTTCGCCGGGCTGGCGGTCAGCTACGACCTGCTGTTCGGCCGCACCGGGCTGCTCTCCTTCGGCCACGCCCTCTATATCGCGGGCGGCGCCTACGGCACCCAGCTCGCCATGTCCGAACTGGGCCTGACCCTGGTCCCGGCCGCCCTGCTCACCCTGGCCGCGGGCAGCGCCGCCGCCTGCCTGCTGGGCGCGGTCTCACTGCGCAGCCTGGCTCTGGGCGGTATCGGCTTCGCCATGGTCACCCTGGCCTTCGCCCAGGCCGGTTCCATCTGGGTGCAGCGCAACCCCGGCGGCCTGACCGGCGGCGAGGAAGGGCTCCCGCTGCGCGCGGACGCGGTGCCCCAGGCGTTCATCGGCGTCGCCAACACGGTCAACGTCTACTGGCTGGCGCTGGGCTATCTGGTGCTGACCGCGGCCGTGGCCTGGACGGCGGCGGCCTCCCCGACCGGCAAGGTCTGGCAGGCCGTGCGGGACAACGAGCAGCGGGTCTCCGTCCTGGGCCGCGATCCGTTCCGTCACAAGCTCGGGGCCTTCGTGCTGGCCTCCGCGCTCGCCCTGCTGGGCGGCACGGTGTATCTGGTGGTCACCGGCGGGGTCACCCCCGAGGCCAGCACCGCCGACTTCACCCTCACCCTGCTGGTGATGGTGGTGCTGGGCGGCGCCGGCACCCGCTGGGGGCCGGTCGTCGGCGGCATCCTCTTCGTCTATCTGGATCACCGGCTCGGCGCCCTGGGCGTATCGGACGCGGTGGCCGGGCTGCCGGAATGGCTCTCCGCTCCGCTCTCCGAGCCCCTGGTCGTGCTCGGCATTCTCTTCGTCGCCGCCGTCTACCTCTTCCCCGGCGGTCTCACCCAGGCCGGGCGCGCCCTGCGCCCGCGCCGCCGCACCCCCGGCCGCGACGCAGCGGAAGGAGCATCCGCATGACGGGCCGCCCCGAGCCGGTACCGGCCGGCTGTGAACTGCGGGTCCCGGTGGCCGGCGGCGACCTGGCCGTGACCCACTGGCCCGCCACCACCACGGCTCCCACGGCCGCCGCCGCCGGGCCGGTGATCGCACTGCACGGCATCACCGCCAACGGTCTTGCGCTGACCGCCCTGGCCCGCACCCTCACCGCCGCCGGGCACGATGTCTACGCACCGGATCTGCGCGGCCGGGCCGGCAGCCGGGCACTGCCCGGGCCGTACGGGCTGGCCGCCCATGCCGGCGATCTGCTGGCGCTGCTGGACCACCTCGGGCTGCCGTCCGCGCCGCTGATCGGGCATTCCATGGGCGGCTTCGTGGCGGCGCTGGCCGCCGCCCGCCACCCCGGCCGGTTCCCCCGGGTGGTGCTGGTGGACGGCGGGATCGGCTTCCCCGCCCCCGCGGGCACCGATATCGACGCCCTGCTGGAGGCCGTCATCGGCCCCGCCATGCGGCGGCTCGCCATGACCTTCCCCGACCGGGACGCCTACCGCGCCTTCTTCCGGAACCATCCCGCCCTGGCCCGGCACTGGGGGCCGGACGTCCAGTGCTACGTCGACCGCGACCTGACCGGCAGCCCGCCCGCGCTGCGCAGCGGCTGCGTGCTGGAGGCCGTCCGGGCCGACGGCTCCGATGTGCTGACCGACCCGGAAACCCTGGGCGCGGCGGCCCGGCTGACCGTCCCGGCCACCCTGCTCTACGCCGAGCGCGGCCTGCTGGACGAACCGCAGGCGCTCTACGACGCCGGGCGGCTGGCGGCCTGCCCGGTGCCGGCCCGCCCGGTGCCGGACACCAACCACTACTCCATTCTGCTCACCCCGGCGGCCACCGGGGCGACGGCCGAGGCGCTCGCCTCCCTCGCCTCCCGCACGCCACCCGCGGCAGGCCACCGCCCGGCGCCCAGCCACCAGCCGCCCAGCCACCAGCCGCCCAGCCACCAGCCGACCACCGACCAGGCCGGGGACCACGCATGACCACCACCATCACCAGCACCGACGCCACCGGCCGGCCCGCCGGCATGCCCGATCTCTCCGGCCGGACGGCACTGGTCACCGGCGCGGCCAGCGGCATCGGCCGGGCCTGCGCCCGCCATCTGGCCGCCGCCGGCGCCAAGGTCCGCGCGGTGGACGTGAACGCCGAGGGCCTCGACTCGCTCGCCGCCGAGATCACCGCCGAGACCGAGGTCCTGGACCTCACCGACCTCGACGCCGCCGAACGCGTCGCCGCCGGGGCCGGCGCCGACATCCTGGTCAACAACGCCGGGGTGCAGCTCGTCCGGCCCCTGGAGGAGTTCCCGCCCGACGGCTTCGAACGCATCCTGCGGCTGATGCTGCACGCCCCCTTCCGGCTGATCCGCGGCGCCCTGCCGCACATGTACGGCCAGGGCTGGGGCCGGATCGTCAACATCTCCTCCGTCCACGGGCTGCGCGCCTCGCCCTACAAGGCCGCCTATGTGGCGGCCAAGCACGGGCTGGAAGGGCTGTCCAAGGTGGCCGCGCTGGAGGGCGCCGCCCACGGGGTGACCTCCAACTGCGTCTGCCCCGCCTATGTCCGCACCCCCCTGGTGGAGCGGCAGATCGCCGACCAGGCGGCGGTGCACGGCATCCCCGAGGCGCGGGTGATCAGCGACATCATGCTGACGGACTCGGCGCGCAAGGAGCTGATCGAGCCCGCCGAGGTGGCCGCCGCCGTGGGTTATCTCTGCGCGCCGGAGGCGGCCGGCATCACCGGCATCTCACTCCCCCTGGACGGAGGCTGGACCGCACACTGACCATGAGCGCCATGAACCCCAGCCCCGACCCGCCCGCCACCGCCCCGGACGGCCCGGCACCCGCTGCCCCCGGCGCGCCCGGCGCGCCCGCCGCCGAGGCGGCGGCCCTGCACTTCCTGGAGCTGCTGGCGGCCGACGCACCCGCCGAGGCGTACCAGGAACGGACGCCCGCCGGCGCCGGGGCCGCGCGGGCCCGGGCGCTGGCCCTGCGGGTGCGGGCCGAGCTGGAGGGGCGCCGCCGCCGGGAGGCCGAGCTGACCGCGCTGTTCGAGACCGCCCGGGACATCTCCGGCCTGCGCGACCTGGACTCGGTGCTGCGCGCCATCGTCCAGCGCGCCCGCTCCCTGCTCGGCACCGAAGTGGCGTACATGACCCTCACCGACCCCGAGCGCGGCGACACCTATATGCGGGTCACCGAGGGCTCGGTCTCCGCCCGGTTCCAGCAGCTGCGGCTGGGCATGGGGGAGGGGCTCGGCGGCCTGGTGGCGCAGACCGCCCGCCCCTATGTCACCGCCGACTACATGGCGGACGAGCGTTTCCGCCACACCCGGTCCATCGACGGCGGGGTGCGCGAGGAGGGCCTGGTGGCCATCCTCGGGGTGCCGCTGCTGCTGGGCCGCGAGGTGATCGGTGTGCTCTATGCCGCCGACCGCCGCTCCCGGGTGTTCGACCGGGAGCAGATCTCGCTGCTCGCCTCCTTCGCCGCGCACGCCGCCATCGCCATCGACACCGCCCGCCTGCTGGAGGAGACCCGCGCCGCACTGGCCGAGCTGGAGTCGGCCAACGGCATCATCCGGGACCGCAGCCGGGTGATCGAGCGGGCCGCCGGCATCCACGACCGGCTGACCGCGATCGTGCTGCACGGCGGCGGGGTGGCCGATGTCACCTCGGCGGTCTCCGAAATCCTCGGCGGGAAAGTCGAGTTCATCGAGGAATCGGCATCGCCCCGGCCCGGCCGGGGCGGCGGGCCGGCCGGCCGGGCGGTGCTCGACGACGGCATCTGGACCGCCGCGGTCACCGCCGGCGGAGAAACCCTCGGCGCCCTGCTGCTGCACGGCCGCCCCGACCTCGACCCGGTCGACTGCCGCACCCTGGAACGCGCCGCCATGGTCACCTCGCTGCTGCTGCTCGCCCGCCGCACCGCCGGCGAGGCGGAGCAGCGGGTGCGCGGCGAACTGCTCGACGACCTGCTGGACACCCCCGACCGCGATCCCCGGCTGCTGCGCGAACGGGCCGCCCGGCTGCGCGCCGAGCTCGACCTGCCGCACCTGGTGCTGGCCGCCCGGGCCGAGCACGACGACGCGGCCGGCGGCCCGGCCGGCAGCGAGGGCGGCGGACGCCGGCGGCTGTGGTCCGCCGCCTCCCATCTGGCCGTCACCCGGCACGGCCTGGCCACCTCCCGGGACGGCCGCACCGTGCTGCTGCTCCCGGCCGTCCCCGGTCAGACCGCCTCCCGGCTCGCCGCCCAGGTGGCGGCGCAGCTCGGCGCCGCCGTCGGCCTGCCGGTCACGGTCGGCGCCGCCGAGCCGGTGGCCGCCCCGCTGGACGAACCGGCACAGGTCGCGGCCGCCTGGACCGAGGCCCGCCGCTGCCTGGACACCCTCCGCCTGCTGGGCCGGACCGGGCAGGGCGCGGCAGCCCGCGACCTCGGCTTCCTCGGCCTGCTGCTCTCCGACAGCCGGGACATCGACGGCTTCGTCCGCCGCACCATCGGCCCGCTGCTGGACTACGACGCCCGCCGCGGCACCGAGCTGGCCGCCACCCTGGAGGCGTACTTCGCCAGCGGCATGAGCGCGGCCCGCGCCAAGGACGCCCTGCACATCCACGTCAACACCGTCACCCAGCGCCTGGACCGGATAGCCCGCCTGCTGGGCACCGACTGGCAGTCCCCCGACCGCGTGCTGGAAATCCAGCTCGCCCTCCGCCTCCATCACCTCTCCCACCCCGCCGGCCCCTGACAGCCCTCAGCCGCTGCGCGGCGCTCCCGTATCCACGGCTCCGGAGGGGTGTTGCCCGCATCGGTGGCGGCCATAACGGTCCCCTACAGGCAGTTGCGACCGTAAGTGCAAACGGGGGCAGGGGACATGGGGCGTGCTTCGGACTTCAATGGGCTGTTGAACGAGCGCCGGACGCAGCCGGAAGCCGCCGCGGCGACGTTCACGGGCCGGATGAATGCGAAGTTCGGCCTGACCGATGTCAACGTCACCAGGGCCGACGGCCCTCCTGGGCAGCACACGAATGCCGAAGTGATTTTCTCGCGGGGAAGCTGAGGTTACGTGGAAGAGGTCATCGAGGAAGTCCGGAGAATCATCGCCCAGGGCGGTCCCTTCACCGAAATTCTCGCCACGCTGCGCGACTCCGAGGCCGTCGATTTCAAGGCGATCATGGTCATCTATGTGCTGCGTGAAGCCGTGGGCATGCCCATCGTGGAGGCACGCGAAATCATCGCCAGGCTGGACGCCGATCTTCACCCGCTGGTCTCGGCGGAAGACCTGGACACGACCGCCGAACGCTACCTCGCCCCGTATCGGACCCGTACGCCGTGATGCCGCGGTGGAGCGGAACCACGGCGCGCCGATTCGACCGGTGACACCGCTCCGGCCGCGGCTCAGGACTGCCGGGTGCGCAGCAGGGTCAGGGCGGCGGTGACGGTGTCGGGGAGGGTCTCCAGGACGGGGACGCCGTGGTGGCGGGCGAGGAGGACGAGGTAGCGGTTCCGTTCCGGGCTCGGGCAGTCCGGCGGACAGCCCAGCACGGCCCGGCCGGTCGTCACGTCCAGGCCGAACTCCACATTGGTGGTGAAGCCCGGCAGGGTGTCCACGCACCGGGGGATCCAGAACAGGATCGTGCCCGCCGCCGCCCGGGCCTCGGTCTCCCAGCGGAACTGGTCCTCGTAGTCCCGCTCGTGGAAGCCGCCCGGGGATTCCGGCGCCAGCACGGTCAGCGCCTCCGGGCCGTCCCAGGCCGCCGCCAGGGCCTCGATGGCGGCCGGCCGCCAGGACGGCACCTGGTTGCCCCGCGGTGTCGGTCCGGCCAGGAACACACTGTGCGGCCCGGCCGGAACCGGCTCCCGGGCCCACACCACGCTGATTCCCCCGCCGTCGGGTGCGCTCATGGGTGGCACCCTAGCCGGTCGCCGGCCCGGCGGGGTGTCCGGCAGCCGGGCCGGGGACAGCGGCCCGCCGGGGTTCGTTTAGCCTCGGAACATGGCCGACGCACCGTACAAGCTGATCCTGCTCCGCCACGGCGAGAGCGAATGGAACGCCAAGAATCTGTTCACCGGCTGGGTGGACGTCAACCTCACGGAGAAGGGCGAGAAGGAGGCGACCCGGGGCGGCGAACTGCTCCGGGAGGCCGGTCTGCTGCCCGACGTGCTGCACACCTCCCTGCAGAAGCGCGCCATCCGCACCGCCAATCTGGCCCTGGAGGCCGCCGACCGGCTGTGGATCCCGGTCCACCGCACCTGGCGGCTGAACGAGCGTCACTACGGCGCGCTCCAGGGCAAGGACAAGGCGGCGACCCTCGCCGAGTTCGGCGAGGAACAGTTCATGAAGTGGCGCCGCTCCTACGACACCCCGCCGCCGGCGCTGGAGGACGGCGCCGAGTGGTCGCAGAGCGACGACCCCCGCTACGCCACCATTCCCGGTGAGCTCCGCCCGCGCACCGAGTGCCTCAAGGATGTCGTCGCCCGGATGCTGCCCTACTGGTACGACGGCATCGTGCCCGACCTGCTCACCGGCCGCACGGTGCTGGTCGCCGCGCACGGCAACAGCCTGCGTGCCCTGGTCAAGCATCTGGACGGCATCTCCGACAGCGAGATCGTCGGCCTGAACATCCCCACCGGTATCCCGCTGCTGTACGAACTGGACGGCGACTTCAACCCCGCCACCCCGGGCGGCACCTACCTGGACCCGGAGGCCGCCAAGGCCGCGATCGAGGCCGTGAAGAACCAGGGCAAGGCCAAGAAGTAAGAAGCAGCCGGCCCCGGACGCGGTCCGCGGCCGAGCCGTCGCGAGCCCTCTGCCCCGCCACCGTCGCCGAGGCCGGAGGGCTCCGTCACCGCCGCTGTCCGCGCGGCACCGTCATTCCGGCCCGGGCCGGCTCAGCCGGGCCACGGCAGGTGGGCGGTGAGATGGAAGGTGCCGTCGGCGCAGCCGTGCTCCAGGGTGCCGCCCTCCAGCGCGGTCCGCTCGCTCAGCCCGGTCAGCCCGGAGCCGGTGCCCGGGATCACCGGCTCCGGCCCCGGCGAGGCCCCGCTGCCCAGCGGGTTGCGCAGCACGATGGTCAGGCCCCGGCCGGGCGCGCCGCCGAGTTCCACGGTGACCGGCTGGCCCGGCGCATGCTTGCGGGCATTGGTCAGCCCCTCCTGCACCACCCGGTAGACGGTGCGCTGCACGGGGCTGCGCAGGGCCTGTGCCGCCTCCGCGTCCGTGCTGTCCAGGAACCGCACCCGCTGCCCGGCCGCCTCCGCCTCGGCCACCAGCCCGGCCACCTCGGCGATGGTCGGCAGCGGGGTGACCGGCGCCGGCGGCGGGGCATGCCCCGGCCCGGCCGGTGCCATCCCCGCGGTCGCGGCGGCGGGCCCGCCGCGCAGCACGGTCAGCACCTCCCGCAGCTCCTCCAGCGCCTGGTGCGCGGTGTCCCGGATGGTCTGGGCGCTGGCGGCGATCTCCGCCGGGGCGGGCGGCGGCGCGTCCTCCTCGGCGGTACGGCGCAGCCGGTACGCCAGCGCGCCCGCGTGCACCGACAGCAGCGAGATGCGGTGCGCCAGCACATCGTGCATCTCCCGGGCGATCGCCTCCCGCTCCCGCCGCCGGGTCTCGGCCAGCCGCCGGGCATGGTCGGCCCGCGCCCGGGCCGCGTCCTCCCGCAGCCGCAGCACCTCCTGCCGCCGGGCCCGGATCGCCACCCCCCAGGCGAAGAACGCCAGGTAGTAGGCGACGACAAAGCCCACCACCAGCGGGCCCTCCTGCGGCAGCGCGTGCAGCACCATGTACGGCACCGCGGCCAGCAGATACAGGCCGAGCATCACCAGCGCGGGCCGCCACGGCACCCGCAGCGCCAGATTGAGCAGCACCACCATCAGTGAGCCGAAGATGGTGTCCGCCACCGCGCTCACCGGCAGAAAGGCGATCGCCAGGCCCATCGGGTAGCGGCGCCGCAGCCACAGCGCCAGACAGCTCAGCAGGCCCAGCGGAACGTCCACCGCCCGCACCCAGTCGGGTGGGAAGGCGGGGTCGGCCGGGCCCGAGGTGTCGACAAAGCCGATGAGCGCCCACCACATCAGCGCCCAGCCGAAGAGCAGGACGTCCACCGCCCAGTCGCGGACGCTGCGCCGCACCGGGCCGCCGGAGACCTCGGCCAGCAACTCACCCGGGAGTGTCCACCGCCGGGGCGGGTCACCGTGCTCGGGGCGGCCGGGGCGGTCGCCGGCGGGCGGTTCGGTCATGGTCAGAGCGTAGGCACAAGTCACCCGCGGCGTGGCACCGCGGCCGGGGAACGGCACGAGCAGGCACGAACAGGCACGAGCAGGCATGAGCCGGGCATGAGCCGGGGTCCTGCCCCGTCGAACCGGGCAGGACCCCTCGCCGTGCACCCGTGGTACCCGCGGCGCCTGTGCCGGCCGGTCTGTCTCCCGCCGCCCCGGAACCGGTCTCCGGAAAGGCGGGCTCACCGGCTCACCGGCTCACCGGGTACCGGCCGGCGATCAACGATCGCCGGTCAGCGGCACGAGCCGCCGCACTGGCAGCCGCTGCCGGACTGGCAGCCGCAGCCGCATCCGGAGCCGCAGCCGCAGGACCCGCGGAGCGGCAGCGGACGCCGTCCCTCCGCGAGATCGGGGATGCGGGCCGGGGAGGAGGCTTCGAGAGCGGACGAATGAGCCGAGGACTGAGCCATGGTCCCTCCTGCGGGTGGGTAGATCCTCCACGCGGATGTCTCCACCCGGTATTGGACCGGAAGGGCAGGCCATGGCGCTCCCGCGCATGGAGGGCGCGCGGAAGCACTCGGCTGCCGGGGGAGCCTTCCGGCAGTGCGCCGTCCGCCCGGTCGCGCCCCCCGCCCCGGGCTCAGCCGGCCGAACCGGCAGCCGTCTCGCCGGACGCCGCCGGGGTCTCCGGCCCGCTCTCCGGCTGGAACTCGTCCGCGTACTCGCCGGTCACCAGGTAGACCACGCGCCGCGCGATCGACACCGCATGGTCCGCGAACCGTTCGTAGTAGCGGCCCAGCAGGGTGACGTCCACCGCCGTCTCCACACCGTGCCGCCAGCGCTCGTCCAGCAGATGGCGGAAGAGGGTGCGGTGCAGCTCGTCCATCTCGTCGTCGTCGCGTTCGAGCTGCATGGCCAGCTCGACGTCCTTGGTGATCAGCACCTCGGCGGCCTTGGCCATCAGCCGCTGCGCGAGCTGGCCCATGGAAAGTATCGTCGCCTGGAGATCCCGGGGCACCGCCGACTGCGGGAAGCGCAGCCGGGCCACCTTGGCCACATGCTGGGCCAGGTCGCCGCAGCGCTCCAGGTCGGCGCTCATCCGCAGGGAGGTCACCACGATCCGCAGATCGGTGGCGACCGGCTGCTGCCGGGCGAGCAGCGCTATCGCCGATTCCTCAAGGTCCCGCTGCATGTCGTCGACCTTGGCGTCCGCCTCGATCACGCTTTCCGCGAGCTTCAGATCGGCGTCCAGCATGGCCGTGGTGGCGCGCCCCATCGCGGAGCCCACAAATCGCGCCATCTCCACCAGGCTGTCGCTGATTGCGTCCAGCTCCTCATGAAACGCGTCACGCATCCGATGTACCTCTCCTCCGCACAAGGCGACGCAAAAGGGGCCGAGCCGGGGCACGAGCCCCCGCCGGCACCGGCCGTTCTGGCGCCTACCCTCTCACGTCCGGCCAGGTCACGGTGGGTGGCGAAGACGTCGGATGCCAACCCGGAAGGTGAAGCGTCACTGGCTCGAAGGTGAACTTTTCCCGGCGGGCGGACGAGCATCTGCCCCTACCTCTGGGGAGTCCCCGTACGACCTGCCTAACCTGGGGCTATGGACGTGAACGCGGCCGTTGCCGCAGTGGCGGCGATCGCCGGGCTCTGCACCGGTGTCTTTGCCATGCTGGCATTCCGTATCAGCGAGCGCGAGCGGACGCGTCCCCTTCGTACCACCCCGCCGGCCGAACCGGTGCTGCCGCCCGGCGTCGACACCGTGCTCTCCGTGCTGCGCTCCTCGGCCGTGGTCCTGGACCAGTACGACAACGTGGTCAAGGCCAGCTCCGCCGCCTACGCCCTCGGCCTGGTGCGGGGCGGCCGGCTCGCGGTCGAGCCCATGCTGCGGATGGCCCGGGAGACCCGCCGGGACGGCGAGATCCGCCAGCAGGAGCTGGACCTGCCGCGCCGCGGCCGGGCCGGCCGGAACGGCGACCACCAGGCCGTGTCCGCGCGCTCCGCACCGCTCGGCTCCCGGCTGGTGCTGCTGCTGGTGGAGGACCTCACCGAGGTCCGCCGCATCGACGCGGTGCGCCGCGACTTCGTGGCCAATGTCAGCCATGAGCTCAAGACCCCGGCCGGGGCGCTCTCCCTGCTGGCCGAGGCCGTGGTCAACGCGGCCGACGATCCGGACGCGGTGAACCGTTTCGCCGGACGGATGCAGGTGGAGGCCGCCCGGCTCACCAAGATGGTCCAGGAGCTGATCCAGCTCTCCCGGGTGCAGGACAACGACCCGCTCACCCACGCCGAGGAGGTCCCGGTCGCCGATCTGGTGCACGAGGCCCAGGACCGCTGCCGGCAGGCCGCCACCGCCAAGGAGATCACCATCGTGGTGGGCGGCACCCCGGGGCTGAGCGTCTGGGGCAACCGGGGCCAGCTCGCCATGGCGCTGGGCAATCTGGTGGAGAACGCGGTGAACTACAGCCCCGCGCACACCAAGGTCGCCATCGCCGCCGCCCGGGTCCCGGCCAAGGGCGGCGACCGGATCGAGATCTCCGTCACCGACCAGGGCGTGGGCATCTCCGAGTCCGACCGGGCGCGCATCTTCGAGCGTTTCTACCGGGTCGACCCGGCCCGCTCCCGTTCCACCGGGGGCACCGGCCTGGGGCTGGCCATCGTCAAGCACGTCGTCGCCTCGCACGGCGGCGAGGTGGAGGTGTGGAGCGCCGAGGGACAGGGCTCCACCTTCACCCTGCGGCTGCCGGAGCCCGGCAGCGCGCGCGCCCGGCACCGGGCGGCCCAGCAGGGCCGCAACGGGGTCAGCGGCGCGCTCCGCACCCCGGCCGACATGCCGGAGGAGAACGACCTGGCCGTCACCGCCGCCGACGACGACCCCGACGACGGGTCCGGCGCCGAGGACGGCCACCGGACCGGTGCGGGCGGCGGCACGGCCGCCGGCAGCACCGCCGGCACCACCGGCACGACCGGCGGGGAGCTCCCGGCCGGCGGCGCCGGCGGCCACAATGGCGTCGGCCGCAACCGGGAGGGTGCCCCGGGCACCCGTCCCGGCCCATCCACCCACACCAGTGATTCCGCCTCGGAGGTCCTCCCGTGACTCGAGTGCTCGTCGTCGAGGACGAGGAGTCGTTCAGCGACGCCCTGTCGTACATGCTCCGCAAGGAGGGCTTCGAGGTCGCCATCGCGGCCACCGGACCCGAGGGGCTTGATGAGTTCGAGCGCAATGGCGCCGATCTGGTACTGCTCGACCTGATGCTGCCCGGGCTGCCGGGCACCGAGGTCTGCCGCCAGCTGCGCAGCCGCTCCAATGTGCCGGTCATCATGGTGACCGCCAAGGACAGTGAGATCGACAAGGTCGTCGGCCTGGAAATAGGAGCCGACGACTATGTGACCAAGCCCTTCTCCTCCCGGGAGCTGGTCGCCCGGATCCGCGCGGTGCTGCGCCGCCGCGGCGAGCCGGAGGAGGACATCCCCACCGCGCTGGAGGCCGGGCCGGTGCGGATGGATGTGGACCGGCATGTGGTGACGGTCTCCGGGCGGCGGGTCGATCTGCCGCTGAAGGAGTTCGACCTGCTGGCCATGCTGCTGCGCAACGCGGGCCGGGTGCTGACCCGGATGCAGCTCATCGACCGGGTCTGGGGCGCCGACTATGTGGGCGACACCAAGACCCTGGATGTGCATGTGAAGCGGCTGCGGGCCAAGATCGAGCCGGACCCCGGCGCGCCGCGGTACCTGGTGACGGTGCGGGGGCTGGGCTACAAGTTCGAGCCCTGACCGATGCGGTCACGGGCGGGCGGGCGGAGCCGCAGGGCTCCGCCCGCCCGCCCGTGACGGATCCGGATCATCTGCACCGGCGCGCCGCACCGGGGCGGCCGGTCACTCGTCGGCCGTGCCGTCGTCCCCGGACTCCTCCCCGGCGGCATCCTCCCCGGCCCCGCCGTCTTCCCCGGTGCCGGTGTCCTCCCCGGACTCCTCCCCGGCGGTGCCGGTGTCCTGGGTCTCCTGCTGTTCGGTCTCCTGCTGCTGGTCCTGCTCCTCCGCGGTCTCCTCGGCCGGCGGCTCGGTCGGCCCCCAGTCCGCGTAGTAGGCGAACGGGCCGGTGGCCGGCACCACCCGGGCGAAGAGTTCGGCCTCGCCGCTCTCGCTCATCAGGAAGACCAGGTTCTGCGCATTGCCCGCGGCAATACCGGCGGCCGAGGCGTCCGGCACATAGGCGGCCGGGTTGCCCTCGCCGCCCAGCATCACCGAGCCGCCCGCCGGGACGGTGATCGCGCTCTCGCCCTCGGGCGGCAGCAGTTCGAACTGCCCGCCTTCCGTGCCGAGCAGGATCGCTTCCAGGGTCTGGTCGGCTCCGCTGTCGTTGAAGATCCGGGCGGTGACCGAGGCCGGGCCGTCGGCGGCCTCGCCGATCACCACATTGACGTTCTGCACCTCGATGCCGTCGGTCCGGGCGTATGCGTTGTCCGGCCGGACGCTGTCGGTGCCGCTGTCGTAGCCGGCTCCGCAGGCGGCCAGCGGGGCGATCGAAAGCGCGAGGGTCGCGGCAAGGGCACCGCGTCGAAGGCTGCGGCTCACGGCTGCGGCATCTCCTAGGACGAGCATCAACGGCGGGGCCGGCAGCCCGCACCGGTCTGCGGTTGATCTCTTGGCGAGGCCAGCGTACCCACCCGTGGTGAACCGGCCGCATCCGGCCCACCGCACGGCCGCGCGGGGAATCCCCGGATGGGGCGGTTCCCCGCCGCCCGCCCATGGCAAAGCGGCGCGAACGTTACGGCCGGGTTCCGGTGATCTTGCGCATCGGCGGCGGGAACTCGCGCGCCACTTCCCGGGGCTTCCCCACGTCCTTCCCGGCACGCTTCCCGGCACGCTTCCGGGTCTGCTTCCGGATGGGGTTCCCGGCAATTCCCGCGACGGCGCGGCAAGGAGGGGGAACACGGAGGGGAAGGGGTGTCGAGACGATTCTGCGAACTAGGACAAAACAGACAGGAATCGAGTCGCGGAGGAAGTTGTTTCCATGGTTCGCCAGGTGAATCAACCGGCCGGAATCCTGCCCCTCACCTGCGGATACCCACTTGCGCAGACCCCGCTGAGTATGCCCTCCGCCCCGTTGTCAACCCCCAAGATATGGTCTGACCTGCGAAAACGCCATTCAGAAGGGGGCGATCCCGTGTTACCCTGGATAGCCACGGAAGGGGTACCTGTCACATGACGATCAAGGTTGGCGACTTCAAGGTTGGCGACACCGTGGTCTATCCCCATCACGGGGCTGCGCTGATCCAGGCCATCGAAACTCGCCAGATTAAAGGCGTGGACAAGACATACTTGGTGCTGAAGGTCGCTCAGGGTGACTTGGAGGTGCGTGTACCGGCGGAGAACGCGGAGCTCGTCGGTGTGCGCGATGTGGTCGGGCAAGACGGTCTGGACCGGGTCTTCGAGGTGCTGCGGGCGCCGTATGCCGAAGAGCCGACCAACTGGTCCCGTCGCTACAAGGCAAACCTTGAGAAGCTGGCCTCGGGCGATGTCATCAAGGTCGCCGAGGTGGTACGCGATCTCTGGCGGCGGGAGCGTGAACGCGGGCTGTCGGCCGGCGAGAAGCGCATGCTCGCCAAGGCCCGTCAGATCCTGGTGAGCGAACTCGCGCTCGCCGAGAACACGAACGAGGACAAGGCCGAGACGCTGCTCGACGAGGTACTCGCCTCCTGATCAGTTCTCTTCAATTCGGCTTCGCACCGGCCGGGCCGTGAGCCGCCCCGGAACGGCCGGAAGGGCTGTCGGCCGTTGATGTGCCGCAGCGCCCGAAGGGATCACGGGATGCCGGACGGGCGCTGCGGCACATCCGCGCGGCAGCGCGAAGCTCCCCGCCGCAAGGGCCGCCGCAAAGGTCACAGGGTTTTCCGCCTGTGCCCGGCCGGTCCGCGCCCGCCGGTCCCTGCGTCCCGCGTCCCCGCGTCCCCGTGCCGCCGCGTCGCTCTGCGGACGGCTCCGCGGTGCCGGTGAAGATGACGGCGTGCGAAAAGGTGCCGGAGGCCGCGAACTCGGCCGACTTGTCACGGAAGGGGCGACCGAGCCCGTCCGGCACGCTCAAGGCCATACCCACCTCCGCCATGACGACAAACCTGCATACCGATAGCAATGTCAGATCAGTCACCGGTTGACTCCGCTGAGCCAGCCCTCCGCCCGCCCGCCGGCCGGACCGCCGCCGTGGTTCCCGCGGCCGGCAAGGGCGTCCGCCTCGGCCCCGGCACCCCCAAGGCGCTGCGCGAGCTCGGCGGCACCCCGATGCTGGTGCACGCCGTGCGCGCGCTGGCCAGGTCCCGTGCCGTCGCCCTGGTCGTGGTGGTCGCGCCGCCCGACGCCACCGACTCGGTGCGGGCCATGCTGGACGGCTTCCCGCTGCCCGGCGCCACCGAGCTGGCCGTGGTCGCCGGCGGCGCCACCCGGCAGGAATCCGTGCGTCTGGGGCTGCAAGCGCTGCCCCCCGAGGTCGATGTCGTCCTGGTGCACGACGCGGCGCGCCCGCTGGTGCCGGTGGACACGGTGGACGCCGTGGTGGCCGCGGTGCGCGCCGGCGCGCCGGCCGTGGTCCCCGCGCTCCCGGTGACCGACACCGTCAAACAGATCGCCGAGGACCCCCACCGGCCGGCCGGCGCGCCGGAACCGGTGGCCGCCACCCCCGAGCGGGCACTGCTGCGCGCCGTGCAGACCCCGCAGGGCTTCGACCGGGCCACCCTGACCGAGGCCCACGAACGGATCACCGGTGCGGGGGAGGGCGCCACCGACTGCGCCGGCATGGTGGAACGGCTCGGCCGCCCGGTGGTGCTGGTGCCCGGCCACGAGGAGGCGTTCAAGGTGACCCGCCCGCTGGATCTGGTCCTCGCCGAGGCCGTACTCGCCCGCCGGAGGGCCACCGATGGTTTCTGATCACCCGCCCGCCGTGCCGCCGCGGCTGCCGCTGGTCGGCATCGGCACCGATGTGCACGCCTTCGAGCGCGGCCGGGAGCTGTGGTGCGCCGGCCTGCTCTGGCCGGATGCCGAGTACGGGCTGGCCGGGCATTCGGACGGCGATGTGGCGGCGCACGCCGCCTGCGACGCGCTGTTCTCCGCCGCCGGGCTGGGCGATCTGGGCCGCCACTTCGGCACCGGCCGCCCCGAATGGGCCGGTGCCTCCGGAGTGCGGCTGCTGGCCGAGGCGGCCCGCATCGTGCGCGCCGAGGGTTTTGTCCCGGGCAATGTCGCGATCCAGGTGATCGGTGTCCGGCCGAAGATCGGCAGCCGGCGGGCCGAGGCCCAGCGGGTGCTGTCCGAGGCGGCCGGGGCACCGGTCGCCGTCTCCGGCACCACCACCGACGGTCTCGGGCTGACCGGCCGCGGCGAGGGCCTGGCCGCCATCGCCACCGCCCTGGTGCTCCCGCCGTCCTGACGCCCCCGCCTCACGCCCGCCCGGCGCCCGCCCGCTGCGCCCGCCGGCGTCCGCCGGTGTGCCGGGGGCGGCGGCGCCACTCGGTACTCTTGGCGCGTGACTCTTCGCCTGTACGACACCGCCGCCCGGAAGATCCGTGACTTCGTCCCGCTCGTCCCGGGCTGTGTCTCGATCTACCTGTGCGGCGCCACGGTGCAGGCACCGCCGCACATCGGGCACATCCGGTCCGGCCTGAACTTCGACATCCTGCGCCGCTGGCTGGCCCACCGCGGCCTCGACGTGACCTTCGTCCGGAACGTCACCGACATCGACGACAAGATTCTCACCAAGGCCGCCGAGCAGAACCGGCCCTGGTGGGCGATCGGCTACGCCAACGAGCGGGCGTTCGACGACGCCTACACCGCGCTGGGCTGCCTGCCGCCGACCTATGAGCCGCGCGCCACCGGCCATGTGCCGGAGATGACCGAGATGATGCGCGGCCTGATCGGCTCCGGCCACGCCTATGCCGCGGACGGCAATGTCTATTTCTCGGTGCGCTCCTACCCCGGCTATCTCGCCCTCTCCGGCCAGGAACTCGACGGGCTGCGCCAGCCCGAGGGCGAGGGCGAGACCGGCAAGCGCGATCCCCGCGACTTCGCCATGTGGAAGGCGGCCCGGCCCGGCGAGCCCTCCTGGGAGACGCCCTGGGGCCGGGGCCGGCCCGGCTGGCACCTGGAGTGCTCCGCCATGGCCCACAAGTACCTGGGCCGGGCCTTCGACATCCACGGCGGCGGCGTGGACCTGGTCTTCCCGCACCACGAGAACGAGATCGCCCAGTCCCGCGCCTACGGCGACGACTTCGCCGGCTACTGGCTGCACAACGCCTGGGTGACCATGTCCGGCGAGAAGATGTCCAAGTCGCTCGGCAACTCGGTGCTGGTGCTGGAGATGATCAAGCGCTGGCGTCCGCTGGTGCTGCGCTACTACCTGGGCGGCCCGCACTACCGCTCCACCATCGAGTACGCCGAGGAGTCACTGGCCGAGGCGGACACCGCGGTCACCCGGATCGAGGGCTTCCTGCACCGGGCCGCCGAGCAGGCCGGGACGATCACCCCGGCCGAGGCGGTGCCCGCGGAATTCGCCGCCGCCATGGACGACGACCTCGGCGTGCCGCAGGCGCTGGCCGTGGTGCACACCACCGTGCGGCAGGGCAACACCGCGCTGGAGGAGGGCGACAAGGAGTCGGCCGCCGCGCTGGCCGCGCAGGTCCGCGCCATGCTGGGGGTGCTCGGCATGGACCCGCTGGACGAGCGGTGGACCGCGGCCGGCGCCGACCGCCGCGGCGAGCAGATGCGCGGCGTGCTGCGGGCCGTGGTGCCCGCCCTGCTGGAGCAGCGGCAGGCCGCCAGGCAGCGCAAGGACTACGGCACCGCCGACGCCATCCGTGACCGGCTCCAGGCCGCGGGCCTCACCATCGAGGACACCCCGCAGGGCCCGCGCTGGGAGCTTTCCTGACCGAAGCACCGGTCCGCAGGGGCTGGCCGCACCACCCGATGAAGGACTGAGATCCGCATGCCTGGCAACAGCCCGCGCCGCAACCGGCGTACCAGCAACAAGAAGGGCGCCACCGTCGGCAGCGGCGGCAAGCGCCGCCGCGGGCTGGAGGGCAAGGGGCCCACCCCGCCCGCGGAACTGCGCCCCGGCCACGCCAAGCAGCGGGCCGCCGCGGCCAAGGCCCGCCGCTCCCAGGCCCGGCCCGGGCGCGCCAAGCCCACCGCCGAACTGGTGGTCGGGCGCAATCCGGTGCTGGAGGCGCTGCGCGAGGGCGTCCCGGCCAATGCGCTGTATGTACAGCAGTTCATCGACAGCGACGAGCGGGTCAAGGAGGCGGTGGCGCTGGCCGCCGGGCACCGGGGCATCCGGCTGGCCGAGGCGCCCCGCCCCGAACTGGACCGGATGACCGGCGGCCTGAACCACCAGGGCCTGGTTCTCCAGATCCCGCCCTATGACTACGCCCACCCCGACGACCTGCTGGACGTGGCGGCCGGCGCGGGCGAGGACGCGCTGATCGTGGCCCTGGACGGGGTCACCGACCCGCGCAACCTGGGCGCCGTGGTGCGCTCGGTGGCCGCCTTCGGCGGGCACGGCGTGGTGGTGCCCGAGCGCCGCTCGGCCGGGATGACCGCGGGCGCCTGGAAGACCTCGGCGGGCGCCGCCGCCCGCATCCCGGTGGCCCGCGCCACCAACCTCACCCGGGCGCTCCAGAACTACCAGAAGGCCGGGCTCCAGGTGGTCGGCCTGGCCGCGGACGCCGAGGCCGCGATCGGCGGCCTCGGCGTGCTGGACGGCCCGGTGGTGCTGGTGGTGGGCAGCGAGGGCAAGGGGCTGTCCCGGCTGGTGTCGGAGGTGTGCGACATCCGGGCCCGGATTCCGATGCCCGGCACGGCCGAGTCGCTCAATGCGGGCGTCGCCGCCGGTGTCGTCCTCTACGAAGCCGCCCGCCTGCGCACCCTTCCCTGAGCCCGCGCCGCGCGCGCCGCCGCGCCGGAGCGCCGGGCGCCGGCGCCCGGCGCGGGCGATGCCGCCGTGCATCGGGCGGCCGGTGCCCACCCGGCCGCCGGGGCCGTCAAGTGGCCGCGGGCAGCGGTGAGTTGGCGTCCGTACATGCTGGTGACATACACGTATGCTTTTCGTTATCCGCACCCGGGCAACGCAACGCGGGTTCCGGTGGTCACTTCTTAGAGCACGGAACCACGACTCCCGGGGGGAAAACCATGCGCTCGGCGCACACAGTCAGGTCTCTGGGCCGGTCCCTCGCCGCGCTGGCGGCGGCGACCGTGCTGCTCACCGCCTGCGGCACCGGTGGGGCGGGCGAGGAGCCCGACGCCAAGCCGGTGGCCAACGAGACCACGCCGGACCCGTCACCGGAGGAGACGGCGGGCGAGGAGCCCACGGAGGAGGCGGAGGAGCCGGAGCCCGAACCCTCGCCCACCGAGGAACCGGACCCGGTCCTCTACCAGGCCGGCGAGACCTCGGAGGAAATCCGCGAGCTCCAGGCGCGGCTGGCCCAGACCGGGCACTTCGCCGCCCAGCCCACCGCCTTCTACGGCGAGGTGACCACCGGCGCGGTCGCCGCCTACCAGGAGTCAAGGGCGGAGCTGGAGGTCTCCGGCGTCGTCCACCAGTCCACCTGGGACCTGCTGCTCTCGGAGACCACCGAGCCGACCCAGGACGAGCTGTTCCCCAAGAAGCAGGTGATGGGGTACGGCGACAACAACGACCAGGTGCGCGGGCTCCAGGCGCGGCTGAAGCAGCTCGGCCACTTCGACGTGGACCCGACCGGCTACTACGGCAATGTCACCTCGGACGCCGTGAAGTCCTACCAGAAGGCGGCCGGGCTGGAGGTGACCGGCACCGTCTACGAGGACACCTGGGACCTGCTGAAGTCGCAGACCAAGACCCCGACCGAGGACGAGCTCCGGCCGCCGGTGGAGGTGCCGGAGGCGGACGAGGCGGACACCGCCACCCTGGACGAGCGCTGCATGACCGGCCGGGTGCTGTGCATCTCCAAGACCACCAGCCAGCTCGTGTGGATGATCGACGGCGAGGTGCAGCTCACCCTGGACGTGCGGTTCGGCGCCGAGGGCTATGAGACCCGCGAGGGCCAGTTCACGGTCTACTGGAAGAGCCGGGACCACCACTCCACGATCTACGACTCGCCGATGCCGTTCGCCATGTTCTTCGACGGCGGCCAGGCGGTGCACTACTCGGAGAACTTCCGGCAGAACGGCTACAACGGCGGCTCCTACGGCTGCGTCAACGTCCGCGACTACGACTCGCTGGAGTGGCTGTTCGACGAGGTGCGCGAGGGCGACAAGGTGGTCATCTACTGGTGAGCCGGGAACGCTGAGGGGGGCCGTGCGACGCGGCCGGGGCCGGGAGCACTCCCGCGCCCCGGCCGCGTCGCCGTTCCCCGGCGTTGACGGGGCGCCGTCACAAATTCCGGATCAGGCAGTGTCCAAACACCCGGTCACTCGGTTAGTCGAGTGTGGAGACTCGAACACCCCGCCCGTCCCCCGGGGGCCGCACCTCCGCCGGCGGGAGCCGGAGCGGGTTCTACGACGCGGAAGCGGTGCTGAACACCGTCAAGGTGCCGTGTGATCCCGCGCAGATCATCGTCAACCACGCCAGTTTCCGGGTCGAGCTGGGAGCCGCCGGTCCGGAGCCGTCCGCGGTGCCGTCCCCGGTGCCCGTGGCCGCACCGCACCGGGTGCCCGCCGCCGGCGTCCCCGGCGGCGGCCGGCGGGCGGTGGTGCTCAGCGGCCGGGGCGACACCGCCGCCAGGCTGCTGGCCGCGGCCCGGCCGCCCGCCGGGCCCGCCGGACATCCGGACGCGGTGGCCACCCAGGTGCTTCCCCGGGTCACCGAGACGGCACTGCTGCCCGCCGTGGCCCCGCAGCGCGTCGCCACCGAATCCCCCGTGCCCGCCGCCCCCCGCCGCGCCTTCGGCGGCGGGACCGCCGACACCGTGGTGCTGCCCCCGGTGCGGCCCGCCGGCGGCGGCCCGCCCGCACACCCGGGGCGGGACGGCCACCCCGACACCTACGCCCCCGCCTACGAGGGCGCGGAGAACGGCGGCGGCCCGCTGGTGGAGGTCGGAGGGCCGGGCGGCCGGCCGGCCGGCGCCCGCGCCGAGGCCGCCCGCCGCTTCTACCCTGACCGCCGGATCAACCTCGGCATCGTGCTGCTGCCGCTCCGCCTGCTGCTGGGTTTCCTCCTGATCAGCGCCGGGCTGGGCAAGCTCACCGATCCGGTCTACTTCGACGGCGGCGAGCGCGGCTCCATGGTGCAGTGGCTCTCCGGCCTGGAGCCCTGGGCGCTGGCCCAGCCGCTGCACTCCTGGGCCGTGGCACATCCGGTCGGCGCCGGACTGACCGTGGCCTTCACCCAGATCATCGTCGGTGCGCTGACCATCGCCGGGCTGTGGCAGCGGCTGGCCGCGGTGCTCGGCGCGCTGCTCTCCGTCGCCCTGCTGATGACGGTGAGCTGGCAGGCCGGGCCGGCGTACGACACCCCGGACATCATCCTGCTGGCGGCCTGGAGCCCGCTGGTGATCGCCGGGGCGCCGGTCTACTCCCTGGACGCGCGGCTCGCCGGGGAAGCCTGGCGCTCGCTGGGCCCGCGCGCCCCGCTGACGGAACTGCGCCGCCGGGTGCTGCGCCGGGGCGCGCTGCTGGCCACCCTGCTGATCGGGGTGATCATGGTGCTCGGCTCGGTGCTGGGCGGGGCGGTGCGCTCCACCGAGGAGTTCGAGACCGGCCGCGATCCATACGGGGAGCAGCCGCGCAACAGCCGTCAGGGTTCACCGCTGCCCTCCCGGACCGCCGGGGCGGACGGCGCCTCGCCCGGCGACGGCCCGGACGGCGGGGCCGGCCCGGCGGAGGAGTCCTCCCGGCAGGCTGAGGAGGAGACGGGCGGCGGCGAGACGGCGTCGCCCGAGGCCGAGGAGAGCGCCGCCGAGGAGAGCGCAAGCCCCGAGACGGGCGGTCTGCCGGGCGGCGAGCAGACGGTGCCGGCCTCGCCGGAGGAGTCGGCCGCCGCAGGCGGCGAGGCGTCGCCCGCGGAGAGCGGCGCCGGGCCGGAGGAGACGGGCGGTGAGACCACCGAGCCGGGCGGCGGCACGGGCTCGGAGTCGCCGCCGGAGGCCGGGGACGGCACATCCGGCAGCTCGGAGAGTGACGGGGGTGATCAGGGCAGCCTCGGCCGGATCGGCGGGCTGCTCGGTTAGGGCGGCATCCTCGGCGGCTGATCACCCGGCCGGAGAGCCGGACTTCACGGGGTGTGCCCCGGTACGGAAACTCCGTACCGGGGCACATCCCTTCTCCGGCCTTCTCCGGCTCTCCGGCAGCTGCCGGCAGCTGTGCGCAGTCGTCGCAGTCGTCGCCGGGGTCAGTCAGTCGGCGCCGTGGTCGGCGAGTTCGCGCAGTTCGCGGGCGGCCTCGGTGAGGTCCTTGGCGGTGTCGATGGCCCGCCAGTACGCGCCCTGCGGCAGCGGGAAGCCGGCCAGCCGCCGCTCCCTGGCCAGCCAGGGGAAGGTGGTGCGCTCATGGTCGCCGTGGTCCGGCAGCAGCGGGGTGAACTCGTGCGAGAACACATAGACACCGGCGTTGATGTCGTACGGAATCGGCGGCGCCTCGATGAAGTCGGTGACATTGCCGAACTCGTCGGTGGCCACCGCGCCCCACGGGATGCGCGGGCGGGCCAGCGCCAGGGTGGCTATCGCGTCCCGCTCGGCGTGGAAGGCGGCCATCCGGCGCAGGGAGAAGCGGGTCCAGATGTCCCCGTTGGTGGCGTACCAGGGCTCGTCGTGCCGCGGCAGCGCCTTGGCCGCGTACTTCAGCCCGCCGCCGCGGCCCAGCGGCTCGCTCTCCACCACGGTGGTGACCCGCAGCGGCAGCGGGGCCGAGTCCAGCCACTCCTGGAGCACCCGGGCGAGGTGCCCGCAGGAGACCACCACGTCCGTGACCCCCTCCTCGGCCAGCCAGGTGAGCTGGTGACCGATGATGGGCGTCCCCGTCCCGGGGATCTCCACCATCGGCTTGGGGCGGTCGTCGGTGTACGGGCGAAGGCGGGAGCCCTGGCCACCGGCCAGGATGACGGCCTGCGTGGGCGACGGAGCTTCAGTCATGCCCCGCAGCGTATACGGACGAGATGACCGTTCGAGGCGCTTACGGAAACGGGGCGAAGAACCCCGCGAATCACCGGAAACACCTGCCCCGGCAGCGTTCACGGGTTCCGTTCCCCGCGCATCGGCCGGCCCCGTCCCGCGCGGGGGAAAAGCCGCGGGACGGGGCCGGGGAGAGCGCACCGGGACTCAGCCCGCGGCCAGCACGCCGGCCGCGTAGGAGGTGTCGCAGACCGGACGGGCGTATTCCTGGGCCAAGGCGCTGCCGTACTTCTCCACGGCCGCGCGGCCGAGGGCCCGGGCGATATCGGCGCAGTGCCGGGCCAGCGAGGGCTCGCGGTCCACTTCGTACTGGAGGCTGGTGAGGGCCACGGCCGGGTCCTCCTGCTGGAGTTCGGCGACCAGCCGGTCGCGCAGCGCCTCCTCGGGCGCCGCCGCCCCGGCCGCGGTGCCCCCGGCCGCCGGGGCCGGGGGCGCGTCGGGCGCTGAGGCGGGCGCGGGGCCGTTCTGTTCCGCGCCGGCGGGCAGGACGGTCGCCCCGGCGGGGGCCACGGCCCAGGGCACGCGGGCGACGGCCAGCGTCCCGGACAGCACCAGGACGACCGGAAGGACAAGAGCGAGACTGCGGCCGATACGGCGGGCTGCCTGATTCACGGAGATCCTCGCGGACGGGTCGGGCGGAATGCCGCTGAATTGATGTGCGCGGTATGCGGGGGACGCGCATGCCGGGGTGACAGCGATGGTAGCGATTGATGGGTATTTGGCGACATTTGCTCACCCTTTTGAGCGATGCGATTCCCGGTTTTCGAATCGCGAGGTTGACGGGAGCTGCTCGAACTGGGCGATTTCTCCCGGATGTTCCGCAGGAATCGCCCAGGATGTTTCCCGGGTACCCGGACATGCGAAACGGGCCCGTGCATCCCCCGAGAGGAAGCACGGGCCCGCTTGTCCCGCCCGGCCGGACCGGTCCGGTAACCGGTCAGCCGGTCAGCCGGTCAGTCGGTCAGGCGCTCACCGGTGCTGGCCGAGAACACGTGGGTCTCGCCCGGCCGCGGCACCACGTGGACCTGGGAGCCCTTCTGCGGCACCTGGCGGCTGTCCACCCGGATCACCAGGTCCTTGACCTCGCCGCCGACCTCGGCGGTGCCGTAGATGTAGCCGTCGGCGCCGGTCTCCTCGACCACGTTCACCGAGACGGCGATACCGGCCGCGTCCGTCGGGTCCTCCTTGCTCAGGCCCGCCGAGTCGCCGTTGCCGGTGACCTCGAAGTGCTCGGGACGGCAGCCCACCACCACGTGGGTGTCGCCCTTGGCCTGGGCCTCGGACAGCGCGTGGCGCTCGATCGGCACCACGCTGTTGCCGAACTTCACGCCGCCCTCGATGATCGGCACCTCGATCAGGTTCATGGCCGGGGAGCCGATGAAGCCCGCCACGAAGAGGTTGGCCGGCTTGTCGTACATGTGCCGCGGGGTGTCCACCTGCTGGAGGAGGCCGTCCTTGAGCACGGCCACCCGGTCACCCATGGTCATGGCCTCGACCTGGTCGTGGGTGACGTAGACGGTGGTGACGCCCAGCCGCCGCTGGAGGCTGGCGATCTGGGTGCGGGTCTGCACCCGGAGCTTGGCGTCGAGGTTCGACAGCGGCTCGTCCATCAGGAAGACCTGGGGCTCACGCACGATGGCCCGGCCCATGGCGACCCGCTGCCGCTGACCGCCGGAGAGCGCCTTGGGCTTGCGGTCCAGGTACTCGGTGAGGTCGAGGATCTTGGCGGCCTCCTCGACCTTGGCGCGGATCTCGGCCTTCGGCACGCCCGCGATCTTGAGCGCGAAGCCCATGTTCTGGGCGACGGTCATGTGCGGGTACAGCGCGTAGTTCTGGAACACCATGGCGATGTCCCGGTCCTTGGGCGGCAGGTGGGTGACATCCCGGTCACCGATGTGGATGGAGCCTCCGTTGACGTCCTCCAGGCCCGCGAGCATCCGCAGAGAGGTGGACTTGCCGCAGCCGGAGGGGCCCACCAGAACGAGGAACTCGCCGTCCTCGATCGCGATGTCGAGCTGGTCGACGGCGGGCACGGTGGAGCCCGGGTAGATCCGGGTCGCCTTGTCGAAAGTGACCGTAGCCATGATGTTTCTGTCTCCTTCACCGGCAGGAACGTGCCGGACGATCCGAGTAAAGGGAGTGCCTGGGAGCGTCCACGCAGGTGGACGTTCCGGAAACCTAACCCGAAAGAGTGACTGCTGTCACCACTTGGTGGTGCACGGCACAGAGAAAGGGTCCGTCCGGTCCCGTGCGGGCTTGGGTAGACTGCTCGGGTCCTGCCGCCTTAGCTCAGCCGGTCAGAGCAGCTGTCTTGTAAACAGCAGGTCGTCGGTTCGAATCCGACAGGCGGCTCACCTGGCGGGAAGCGCCCTCTGGCTGCGCAGAAACGTTGCGGAAGAGGGCGCTCCGGCCGCCCGCCCGGGGTGTGCCGCCGCATGGGATCGATGGCGGGCTGTTACACGCCCGCCGGGCGGCCGATGGGTTCCTTCCGTACCGTCCGTAGTCATCAACGGTCTTTCCGGGGCATTCGCGCATGTGCGCCCCCGGAACCAGGGAAGGGGAGCCGCCATGAACGTGAACAACCGGGCGGAGCGGATGCGGCGGTCCGGCGCGGCGCTGCTGGGGGCCGCGGTGCTGGCCCTGGGCGGCGCGGCCTGCGGCCAGCAGGACGAGGAACCCGCCGGTTCCGCCGCCGGAAACACCGCCACCGGGCCCGCCGGGTCGCAGGAGCCGTCCGAGCCTTCGGAGCCGGATGAGTCGTCGGAGTCCCCGGAACCGTCCGGGACCGCGCCGTCCCCGGATGCCTCCGCGGAGCAGGCCGGGGCCGGCGACGCCGGCCAGGACGAGCGGTCCTGGGTCTTCAGCTACTACGGCGAGGTCAACAACGCGGAGATCGAGCCGGTCCACCTGGTGCTGTCGGAATTCTCCACCCTGCGGGACCTGACCTGGGACACCTGGGGCGCGGACTCGGCCACCGGCAGCGGCTCGCTGTCCGGCATGTGGTGCCTGCCGGAATGCACCGACAACCCTTATCAGGCGGAGATCACCCTCACCGCCCCCGAGCCCATGGCGGGCGGCGAAGGCGAGCAGATGTTCGGCACCTTCCGCCTGGAGGTGGAGCTGCCCGCCGCGGACGCCCGGTTCGCCCAGGTCGAGGACCTGTCCGGGGAACGGCCGCTGATGACGGTCGGTGCCGGGGAGGTCGAGCGCTGGCGGATCGGCGGCGAAGAGGTCCCGGATCCGGTCACCCCATGACCGTCCCCCGCCCCCGCCGGCCGACGGCGGCCCTGCTGGCGACGCTGCTGGCGGCCACCGCCGGCTGCGCGGGCCCGTTCGGCGCCGACGGCGGCGTGCGGGTGGAGGGCGCGGCGCCCACCGCCCGCCCGCACACCGGCCCCGTCTACGTCAGCGATCCGGCGGCCCAGCCGCTGCGCAGGCCGGAACGGTTCGGCATCACCGAGTTCGTCTCGCTCAGCCGGCTGCGCTGGGAGTCCTGGGACGAGCCGGTCGCCTTTGCCGAGGGCATGGTGGCGGGCACCTGGTGTCTGCCGGACTGCCTGGCGGAGCCGTATCCGGCCACCGTGGAGCTGCGCGACCCGGTGCCGGTGGAGGCCGTCTACTACTACAGCCGCGCCACCGTGCGCTCCCCGGACCTGCCCGCCGAGCTGGCCGGGGAACTGCTCGACTTCCCCCTGAACATCCCCTACCAGGAGTGAACGGAACGCATCGGCCATGACTGACGGCTCCACGGACACCACGGTGGGCGCGGCGGGCCCGGACGGCACCGAGGTGCTGCTGGTGGAGGACGACGCCGTGCTGCGGGAGGCCACCGGTCTGCTGCTGGAGCGCTACGGCTTCCGGGTCCGCACCGCCGAGGACGGCCTGACCGGACTGGAACTCTTCCGCGGCCACGCCCCCGATGTGGTGCTGCTGGATGTGATGCTGCCGCTGCTGGACGGGGTCAGCGTGGTGCGCCGCATCCGGGAGACCAGCCGGGTGCCGGTGCTGATGATCTCGGCCCGCACCGATCCGCTGGACGTGGTGCAGGGCCTGGAGGCCGGGGCCGACGACTATGTCACCAAGCCCTACGACACCTCGGTGCTGGTGGCCCGGATCAGGGCGGCGCTGCGCCGGGCCGCCCCGCCGCCGCCCGCCCCGCCCGGGGCACCGGCCGCCGCCCCGCCGCCGCTGCGCTTCGGCGACCTCACGGTGGACCCGCGCGGCATGGAGGTGCGGCGTGACGGCCGGCCGCTGGAACTCACCCCCACCGAGCTGAGGCTGCTGCTGGTCTTCGCCGGTGAACCGGGCGTGGTGCTGGACCGCTCCACCCTGCTGGAGCGGGTCTGGGACTATGCCTGGGGCGGGGACACCCGGGTGGTGGACGTCCATGTGCAGCGGCTGCGCGGCAAGATCGGCCACGACCGTATCGAGACCGTGCGCGGCTTCGGCTACAAGCTGCGCCGCTGACCGCCGGAGCGGGGGCCGGGCGATGGGACTGCGGATCAAGCTGGCACTGCTGGTCGCCGGGGTGGCGGCGGTGGTGGCGGCCGTGCTCGGGCTGCTGGTGCATGAGCAGACCTCGCGCCGCCAGCTCGATGTGGCCCGGCAGGCGCTGGACGCGAAGCTGGTGGCGGGCGCGCGGCAGCATGCCATGCGGATGGACGGCGGGGTGCTGGTGGACCCGGAGGACCTGCCGGCCGCGCTGCGGCGGACGGTCACCGACTCCCCGGTGCGGGCCACATATCTGGAGCGGGGCGCCGACGGACCGGTGCTGTGGGCGGCCACGGTGCCGGCCGCCCCCGGAGCCGGCGGCGGCGGGCCGGACGAGCCGGGCGGCAGCGGCACGGTGCTGGCGGTGCGCGAGTCCTACCGGCCGCAGGCGCAGGCGCTGGCCGCCCTGGACCGCACGCTGGTCGGCGCCGGGGCGGCGGCCACCGCGCTGGGCAGTCTGCTGGGCGCGCTGGCGGCCGGCGTCACCGGGCGGCGCATCGGCCGTTCGGCGCGTACCGCGCAGCGGATCGCGGGCGGTGACCTCTCCGCCCGGGTGCGGCCCGGCCGCGGCCGGGACGAGGTGGCCCGGCTGGGCGCGGCGGTGAACACCATGGCGGACGCGCTGGGCGAGCGGCTGGCGGCCGAGCGCCGGATCACCGCCGACATCGCGCATGAGCTGCGCACCCCGGTGGCCGGGCTGGTCACCGCGGCCGAACTGCTGCCCCCGGGCCGGCCCACCGAGCTGGTGCGGGAGCGGGTGACCGTTCTGCGGCGGCTGGTGGAGGACGTGATCGAGGTGGCGCGGCTGGAGACGGACGGGGTGGAGCGCGCGGTGTTCGAGACCTGCCGCACCGCGGCGCTGGCCCGCCGTGCGGTGGCCGCGCACGCCGCCGCGCTGCCGCGCCCCGGTCCGGCCGCGCCCGTCGAGGTGGTGGTGCGGGCCGACGCCGAGGTGCGGACCGATCCGCGGCGGGTGGCCCGGGTGCTGGCCAATCTGCTGGCCAACGCGGAGCGGCACGGCCGGCCGCCGGTGGTGCTGGAGGTGGCCGGCCGGGAGCTGCGGGTGCGCGACCACGGGCCGGGCTTTCCGGCGGACCTGCTGGCGCACGGGCCGCGCCGGTTCCGTACCGGGGCGCCGGAGCGGGGGCACGGCACCGGGCTGGGTCTGACCATCGTCACCGGCCAGGCCAGGCTGCTCGGCGCCACCGTCACCTGGGCCAACGTTCCCGGTGCCGGGGGCGGTGCCGAGGGCGGGGGCGTTGGCGGGGGCATTGGCGGAGCGGTGGCCGTGCTGCGGCTGCCGGTCAGGGAATGAGCACCACCTTGCCCACGGTGGCCCGGGTCTCCAGGGCCCGGTGCGCGCGGGCGGCGTCGGCCAGCGGGAAGCGGTGCACCGGCGGACGCAGGGTGCCGTCCGCGGCGAGCGCCATGGCCCGTTCCTCCAGCGCCCGCAGATTGTCCAGCATGGCCGGGCCGAGCACGGTCTCCGCGGTGATGGACCGCTCCCGCAGCTCCGCCTCGCCCATCGCCGCCGGGTCGGCGGAGCCGTCGAAGCCGGGCACCGAGGCCCAGCCGTAGCGCAGATGGCGTCCGCCGGGGGCGAGCAGCCCGGCGGCGTCCCGGGCGAGGGGTCCGCCGACCCCTTCCAGGAGCAGGGTGGCCGGACGGTCGCCGAACATGCGGCGCACCTCTTCCGGCCAGCCGGGGCGGTTGTAGTCCACGGCCGCGGTGGCGCCGAGGCCGGCCACGGCGGCGGTCTTGTGCGGGCCGCCGGCCGCGCCGACGACGGTGGCGCCGCGGTGCCGGGCGTACTGCACCAGCAGCGAGCCGATGCCGCCGGCCGCGGCCAGCACCAGCACCAGATCGCCGGGGCCGGGGCCCGGCTCGGCGGCGCGCAGCACGCCCATGGTGGTGCGGCCGGTGCCGATCATGGCCACCGCCCGGTCGAAGGGGAGCTCCGCCGGGAGCCGGTGCAGCCGCCCGGCCGCGGTCACCGCCCGGTCCGCGTAGCCGCCGGGCACCATGCCGAGATGGGCGGCCACCCGGGCGCCCAGCCACTCCGGGTCGGTCTCCGGGCCGAGCGCGGTGACCGTGCCGGCCACCTCGCGGCCGGGAACGGTGGGCAGGTCCGGGCGGGGGAAGCGACCGCCGGGCGCTCCCCGGCGGAGCACGGTGTCGACCAGGTGGACGCCCGCGGCGGCCACCTCGATCAGCACCTCGCCGGCGCCGGGCACCGGGTCGGGAAGGTTCTCCGGCACCAGGTTCTCCGGCGGTCCGAAGCTGTGCAGCCGAATGGCACGCATGACAGAACTCCTCCGTTCCCGGACCGCGGGTGCGCGATCCGCCGCCACCATTCTTGAACTTCAACCGAACTTCAGATCAAGTCCTCCCGCGGCACCGCAACGAGCCGGGCCGCGCCGGGCCGGAGTGTCGGTGCCGTGCCGCAGACTGGCGGCATGACACCCGCACCCACCCGGATCAGACCCGCCCAGCGCCCCCGGATCTCCCGGCCGGAGCAGTGGCGGCCCGGCCCCGGCCGCCCCGGGCCGGACGACGACCATGACGGACTGGAGTTCGCCGGCCTCGACTGGTCGGGGCTGCGGGCACGCGGCATGACGTTTCTGGAGTGCGCGATCCGCCGTTGCGCGCTGGACGACGCCGATCTGCGCCGTGCCCGCCTGACCGACACGGTGCTGGAGGAGGTGCGCGGGATCGGGGTCCAGCTCTCCGAGGCGACGCTGCGGGACACCGAGCTGTCCGACGCCCGCCTCGGCGGCCTCCAGCTCGGCGGCGCCGGGCTCAACCGGGTGCTGGTCCGCCGCTGCAAGATCGACTATCTCAATCTCCGCCAGTCCCGCCTCACCGACGTCACCTTCCAGGACTGCACGCTGAACGAGCCGGATTTCGGCGGGGCGCGGCTGGAGCGGGTGGTCTTCGCCGACTGCGAGCTGCGCGGCGCCGACTTCTCCCACGCCGAACTGCACGACACCGACCTCCGCACGGCCTCCCGGCTGGAGATCTCCCGGGGTCTCGACCGGCTCGGCGGGGCGGTGCTCACCCCCGCTCAGCTGCTCGACCTCGCCCCGGCCCTCGCCGCCCACCTCGGCATCATCATCCAGCCCTGATCCGCCGCGCCGACTCGGCTGAACGGAACCGGGCGGACATCACTGTGGGGGTGGGTTCGGGCCGGAGCCGGGCCGGGCCGGGTGCGGCGGAGGGGACGGTGGCGTCCGGATGTTTCACGGGACACCTTCCCGGCCGGATCATGGCAGGCGCGGCAGGGACGCGAGGGCCCGCTGACCCCGTGGTGCGGGTCGGCGGGCCCTGGGCCGGTCCCGGCGGGTCAGACGTTGACGCCGAAGTCCTGGGCGATGCCGACCAGGCCGGAGGCGTAGCCCTGGCCCACGGCGCGGAACTTCCACTCGGCGCCGTGCCGGTACAGCTCGCCGAAGACCATGGCGGTCTCGGTGGAGGCGTCCTCGGAGAGGTCGTAGCGGGCGATCTCCGCGCCGCCGTTCTGGTTCACCACCCGGATGAACGCGTTGCGCACCTGGCCGAAGTTCTGGCCGCGCGAGTCGGCGTCATAGATGGAGACCGGGAAGACGATCCGCTCCACCTCCGGGGAGAGCCCCTCCAGGAAGACGTTGATCTGCTCGTCGTCGCCCTCGCCCTCGCCGGTGAGGTTGTCACCGGTGTGCTGGATGGACTGGTCCGGGGACATCAGGTTGTTGAAGAAGATGAAGAAGCCGTCGTTGACGACCTTGCCGCCGGCGTTCAGCGCGATGGCGCTCGCATCGAGGTCGAAGCCGGCTCCGGTGGTGCTGCGTACGTCCCAGCCGAGGCCGATGGTCACGGCTTTCAGGCCCGGCGCCTCCTTGGTCAGTGAGACGTTGCCGCCTTTGCTCAGGCTTACAGCCATGAAGATCCCTTTCCTTGGCGCTCGCGGGGCGCGCAGGGTATCCGTCCGTCCTGTCGGTCCCTGCCGACGTTACCGCCCCTGGGGACAACGTGGGGAGCGGACGCAGCGTTCCGTCGCCCCGAATACCGGGGAACGCCGGACGGCGACGACGGTAACGACGATGACGGCGATAACGGGGTGCGGGGCCGCGGTGCGGCAGGAAGGATGGAACGCATGTCCGGTCCCCATGTCATCCGCGGCTCGGTCCGGCTCCCGGTGTCCGAGCTCCGCTGGCGGTTCTCCCGCTCCTCCGGGCCGGGCGGCCAGCACGTCAACACCAGCGACACCAGGGTGGAGCTGTCCTTCGACCTGGCCGCCACCGAGGCGCTGCCCGAGGTGTGGAAGGAACGGGCGCTGCGGCGGCTGGCCGGCCGGCTGACCGACGGCGTGCTCACCGTCCGGGCCGGCGAGCACCGCTCGCAGTGGCGCAACCGGGAGGCCGCGGCGGTGCGGATGGCGGCGTTGCTGGCCGAGGCGACCGCACCCCCGCCCAAGGCGCGCCGGCGCCGTCCGGTGCCGGCCGGGATCAAGGAACGGCGGCTGCGGGAGAAGAAGCGCCGCGGGGAGCTCAAGCGCGGCCGGTCCGGCGGCCGGAGCGGCCCCGCCTGGGACTGACCCCGGGCCGGGCGGTCCCCTGTTCAGCCCAGCGCGCGGTAGCGGCTGCGGTAGTAGAGCAGTGGCCCGCCCTCGGCGGCGGGCAGCGAGACGCCGAGCACCCGGGCCACCACCAGCGTGTGGTCGCCGGCCGGCACCCGCTGCTCGGTGCGGCATTCCACGGCCGCCAGCGCGCCCTCCACCAGCGGTGCGCCCGTGGCCTCCCCGACCGTGTGCGGCACCTCCTGGAACAGCAGCCGGTCGCTCACCCGCCCCTTCATGGCGAACCGCCCGGCCAGCGCCCGCTGCCGCTCGGAGAGCAGCGAGGCCGCCCACAGCGGCTGCCGCTCCAGCAGCTCCTCCATCCGCGATCCGGTGCGCACGCTCACCAGCACCAGCGGCGGCTCCAGCGAGACGGACAGGAACGCCGTGGCGGTCATCCCGGCGGGCGCGCCGAACGGGCCGTCCTCCTCGTCGTGCGCGGTGATCAGCACCACACCGGCCGCCAGCCGCGCCAGTGCCCCGCGGAATTCCTCCTCGGTCACTTCTTCAGCATGGATGACGGCGGCGCGGCCGGTGGGGACGCCGTCCGGACTGCGGGGGCCGCGCTGCGGGCCCTGGTGCGCGCTGCTTGACACATCAGTAACGTAACCGCCGAGGACCGGCTCCCGCATCGGGCGCGGGAACCAGGACCCCCGACGGAGGGCCGGACCGGGACCGGGGAGGAGGGGCGCACGGAACCGGCGCGAGGAGCCGAGAGAATCCGGAGAGGGATGATGTGACATGAGTCACAGCACCCCACTAATTGCTGACCCTGTGTACCGATCGAACAGCTCCCTGTGATTCAGTGGCGTGTGTATCTGCACGTGCATTTGGGCCGGGGGAGTGATGGGAACGGACACGGAGCCTTATGTTCGTCTCGCGTCGCTGCGGGAGCTGCACCAGGTGGTCGCCCGGCTCAATCACGCACGCGGCATGGCCGACACCCTCCAGACCATCGCCAACGGTGCCGTGGAGGTCCTCGGCTTCGAACTGGCCGCCGTCAATCTGGTCCGTACGGACGGAGATCTGCTGGTCGCGGCGGTGGCCGGCAGTGAGGACGCGGAGGCCGCGCTGGCCGGACGGACCGGTTCCCGCCAGGCGTGGGAACGCCGGCTGTCCATGGGGGAGGACTGGGAAGGGCTGCGTTTCATCCCCTACACCGAGGGCTGGGTACTGGACGACGACGACGTCCCGCAGTGGCACACCACCGGCCCGGCCCCGCGCTATCCGGACGAGTGGCACCCCATGGACCGGCTCTTCGCCCCCATGCACGCCTCCGACGGCGAACTGCTCGCCGTGCTCGCCCTCGACCGCCCCCGCAACGGCCGCCGCCCCGGCCCCTGGGGCCGCGAGGCCCTGGCCCTGTATGCCTCGCAGGCGGCCATAGCCGTCAGCAACGCCCGGCTGCGTGCCAACATGCAACGCGCGCTGATACGCCTGGAGCGGGAGAAACAGGCGTTGCGGGCGAGCGAGGAGAGCTTCCGCCAGGCGTTCGAATACGCGCCCAGCGGCATGGCCATCGTGGAGATCGGCGGCGAGGACCACGGCCGCCTGATGCGGGTCAACGACGCCCTCAGCCGGCTGCTCGGCCGCCCCGCGCCGGTGCTGTGCCGGTACAGCTTCGCCGACCTCGTCCACCCCGAGGACACCGCCGTACTGCTGCGCACCTCACCGGACGGCGGGCGCGCCGAGCTGCGGCTGGCCCGCCGCGACGGCAGCTACTGCTGGGTCTCGCTGCGCAACTCGGTGGTCGCCGACACCGGCGGGCCGTTTCTGCTCACCCATGTCGAGGACATCGAGGACCGCAAGCGGCACGAGCTGGCGCTCGCCCACCGGGCCAGCCACGACGCGCTCACCGGCCTGCCCAACCGGGCCGAGCTGCGCACCCGGCTGGACGCCCGGATCTGCGACCGCCCCGAGTTCGACCCCACCGGAGACGGCTACGACGGCCATGAGCACGTCTGGGAACCGGACGCCCCCTACGGCGACGGCAAGGGCCTGGCCGTGCTCTTCTGCGACCTGGACGGCTTCAAGGGCATCAACGACCGGCACGGCCACCAGGCCGGGGACGAGGTGCTCAAGGAGGTCGCCCGCCGCCTCCAGCGCCTGGTCCGGGAGCGGGACACCGTGGCCCGGCTCGGCGGCGACGAATTCGTGGTGCTGGCCGACGGCCTCGGCCCGGCCGACGCCTCCGACCTGGCGGTACGGCTGCGCAACGCGATCATCCCGCCCATCAGGACCGAGGGCGGCCGTACGGTCCGGGTCGGCGCCAGCTTCGGCATCGGCTGGGCCGCCTGCGGCATGACCACCGAGCAGATACTGGAATCGGCCGACCAGCGGATGTACATCGAAAAGCGCTCCCGCCACCAGGGCGGCAACCGCCGCCGCGCCTCCTGACCGCGCGCCATGGTGACCGGAGGGTGATCTCCGCGTGACCTGGACGACGGATGGGGTCGCCCGAAAGGGGTAGGCTCGCGCCCTGAAGGTGTATGAGGGTGGGGACTCGTGAAGGAGCGCAGGCGATGAGCTCGGGCAACAACGGGATGGGCGGTGCGCCCGAGGGAGACGACCCGTTCGGCTATCTCTACCGCCCGGAGGGCGGCGGGCAGGGGCCCGCCCCGCAGGCGCCCCCGACCTACCAGCAGGTGCGGCCGGTCGGCGAACGGCAGTACGGCCAGCGCACCGCCGCGGGTGGCGGCGGCTACGGCTATCCGCCCCAGCAGTCCCCGGACGCCCGCTATGCCGCGCCGGAGACCGTCCCCGGCGGCCCGGCCGGCGGCGGGCGGCCCGGCCATGGCCACGGCCCGGAGGGCGAGGAGCCGCCGCGCCGCAACGGCCTGCTGATCGGCGCCATAGCCGTGGTGACGGCGGTCGTCCTCGGGGTGGGTGCGGCCATCCTCTTCAGCGGAGACGACGACCAGGACCCCGCCGCGAACTCCGGCACCGGCACCGGCGAGAACGCGGACCCGGCCGACGAGCCGGAGAACCAGAACGGCGAGGACGACCCCGAGGAGTCCGCCGCCCCGGAGGAGAGCGAGGAGCCGGTCGAGCTCCCGGAAGCCGGTCTCACCTCGCTGGCCCTCTCCGGCGGTGCCGTCCTGGCCGGCGACATCGCGAACGCCCGCTCCGCCGACGGCACCTACATCACCGGCCTGAACACCCCGGGCGCCACTGTGAGCTGGACATTCGACTTCGAGGGCGAGCCCGGCGTCTACCGGCTGTACATCGGCTACTCGGTGCCCAAGGGCGATCAGGAGATGAGCTTCGCGGTCAACTCCGACTCCGAGATCCGGTCCGACCCGCTGGAGTTCAAGGACTACGCCAAGAACGACGCCTTCGACAAGAACTGGGTCCGGACCTGGAAGAACGTCGAGCTGGTGGAGGGCAGCAATGTCATTCACATGGGCTGCGACCAGGGCGACAAGTGCGACGTGCTGATCGACAAGATCCTGATCACCGAGAACAAGGACATCCCGCAGTGGTGAAGCCGTGAGGTGCTGAAGCCGAGCGGCGCTGAGCCGTGACGAGGGCGGCCGGCCCGGAGGATCGCTCCGGGCGGCCGCCCTCGCCGTACCGGCGCGGATCAGGCGGTGCCCGGTGGCGGGAGGAGCCAGGTGCCCTTACGCATGACGGCGGTGACCTCGAAGGACTCGTCCAGGACCACCAGATCCGCGTCCTTGCCGGGGGCGAGTGAGCCGACCCGGTCGTCGATGCCCAGCAGCCGGGCCGGGGTGCGGCACAGGGCGGTGACGGCGTCGGTGACGGCCAGGCCGTCCACGGTGACCGCGCGGCGCAGCGCCCGGTCCAGGGTGAGGGTCGATCCGGCGATGGCGCCGCCCTCCACCAGCCGGGCCACTCCGTCCCTGACCTCGACCTCCAGCGGGCCCAGCGGATAGCGGCCGTCGCCCATGCCGGCCGCGCCCATGGCGTCCGTGATGAACGCGACCCGCGCCGCGCCCGCCTCCCGGAAGGCGAGCTGGAGCACGGCCGGATGCAGATGCGTGCCGTCGTTGATCAGCTCCACGGTCACCCGCTCGTCCTCCAGCAGCGCCGCGATCGGCCCCGGATCGCGGTGTGCCAGCGGTGCCATGGCGTTGAACAGGTGGGTGGCGACGGTGGCCCCGGCCCGGATGGCCTGGCGGGTGATGTCGTAGTCGGCGTCGGTGTGGCCGACCGCGGCGATCACTCCCAGCTCGCTCAGCAGCCGCACCGACTCCAGGCCGCCGGGCAGCTCCGGCGCCAGCGTCACCATGCGTGCCGTGCCGCGCGCCGCGTCGATCAGCTTGCGCACCGCCGAAGGGTCCGGGTCGCGCAGCAGGGAGGGCTGGTGGGCGCCGCAGCGGCCCAGCGCGATGAACGGCCCCTCGAAGTGGATGCCGGCCAGTTCGCCGTCCTCCACCAGCTCGGACAGCACCCCGGCCTGCTGGGCCAGATCGCCCAGATCACCGGTGACGGTGGAGGCCGCCATGGTGGTGGTGCCGTGCCGGCGGTGGGCGTCCAGCACCCGCAGCGCCTCCTCGTGGGTGCCCGCGGAGAACGAGGCCCCGCCGCCGCCGTGCGCGTGCATGTCCACGAAGCCCGGCAGGACCCAGTGCCCGGAGAGGTCGATCTCGGTGCTGGGAGCGCTCCCGGCCGCGGGCGCGGAAACGTCCGCGGAAACGCCCGCGGCCGGTGCCGCGGCCGGTCCGGTCTCCGCGATGCGGGTGCCCAGAACGGTGATCCGGCCGTTGTCGTCCACGCCGGTGGGCAGCACCACCCGGGCTCCCGTGAGCACGGTGTGCCGGCCGGCCGGGCCTTTGGTGGTCATGAGTACTCATCCCTCCGCGGAGTTGTCGTGGTGGCGGCTCTCCCAGGCGAGCAGTCCCGCGCCCAGGCACCCCGCGGCGTCCCCGAGGGCCGCCGGAACGATCGTGGGGTGATGCTGAAAGGCGATCCGGGCGGCGACGGCCTCGCGCAGCGGCACGAAGAGCGTGTCGCCCGCCTCGGCCAGTCCGCCGCCGACGATCACCATGTCCGGGTCGAGCAGGGTGATTCCGACGAGCAGGCCGTCGGCCAGCCCGTCCACCGCCCGCTGCCAGACGCGGCCGGCGGCCGGATCGCCGGCCGCCGCCGCGCGGGCGGCGTCCGCGGCCGTGGCCCGCGGATCGCCGCACTCGGCGGCCCAGGCCCGGCCCACGGCCGCGGCCGAGCACACCGTCTCCAGGCAGCCGCGCTGCCCGCAGCCGCACCTCTCGCCGCCCGGACGGACGATGATGTGGCCGATCTCACCCGCTCCGCTGTGCGCTCCGGCCTCGATGCGGCCGTCGATGCCGATCGCGCCGGCGATTCCGGTACCCAGCGCGAGAAAGAGAAAGCGGCCGTCCGCCGCGCCCGCGCCGGCCCCCAGCCGGCCCTCGGCCAGCCCGCCGGCCCGCACATCATGGCCCACGGCGACCGGGAGGCCGGCCAGCCGCTCGCTCAGCAGGCGGCGCAGCGGCACCTCGCGCCAGCCGAGGTTGGCGGCGTAGCGGACCTCTCCCGCGGCCTCGTCCAGAATGCCGGGCACCACGATGCCCGCGGCGGCCGGTTCCCGCGCATACAGGTCCAGACCGGTGGCATGGAGCTGCTCGGCAAATTTCAGGACGCCGGCCAGCGTGCCCTCGGGGCCGCCGTCCCTGGCGGTCGCCCGGCGGGCGCGGTGCAGTGCGGTGCCGTCGCGCGCGAGCAGGGCCGCTTTCATGCCGGTGCCCCCGACGTCGATGGCGATGACGTACTCGGGCCGGCCCGCGGGGTCGCCGGGGACGGACTCGGTAAGCGGTTGAGTCACGGGCACAGTGTCGCCCGAAAGCAGGAGAAAGGCCTAGTCCAGTGTGCTGGAGTGTCAGCATTGTTTCCCTGTGCTTGCGCTCCGCGACGGATTCCGGGCCGGGCGGGCACGGCGGCGGCCCGTTCCCGCCCGCTTCGTACGATGAGGGCATGAGCAGCGACGAGCAGGAACCGGAGCCCGATCCCGGGCCTGGGCCCGGACCCGAGCCCGAGCCGGAGCCGGAGCCGGAGTCCGAGCCGGGGCCGGGGCCGGAGCCGGAGTCCGAGCCGGAGCCGGAGTCCGGGTCCGGCGGGGCGGGGCTGTCCGAACGGGACAAGGCCGTGCTGGAGCTGGCCGGCCGCAACTGGTCCGGCCGCGCGGCCTGGGAGCGGGCGATCCGGGAGCGGCTGGACATGTCCCCGACCCGCTACCACCAGCTGCTCAACGCCCTGCTCGACGATCCCCGGGCCCTCGCCCACGCACCGGTCACGGTCAACCGGCTGCGCGCCCGCCGCGACGAGCGGCGCGCCGCCCGCTGAGCGGGTGCGGCGTTCACCGGGACGCCGTGAGGCGTACTACTGCCGGGCGGGCCGCCCGCTTAGGCTCAGGACCCATGGACAGCCTCCCCGAACCGACCACCGAAGAGGGCCGCGAAGGACTGGCGGCCGTCCTTGACCAGCCGCAACGCGCCCTGGTGGCGCTCGACTTCGACGGCACGCTGGCGCCCGTCGTACCCGACCCCGAGCAGTCCAGGCCGCATCCGGATGTGCTGCCCGCGCTCTCCCGGCTCGCTCCGGTGATCGCCGGGGTGGCGGTGATCACCGGCCGGCCGGCCGCCGTCGCCGCCCGGCTCGGCGGCTTCGCGGACGCCCCCGGGCTGGAACGTCTCACCGTGCTCGGCGCATACGGCGCGGAGCGCTGGGACGCCGCCACCGGCGAACTGCGCACCCCGCCCCCGCACCCGGGGATCGCCGCCGCCCGCTCCGCCCTGCCGGCCGTGGTGCGGGAGTCCGGCCCGGACGCGGTCATCGAGGACAAGGGCGGCGCACTGGCCGTGCACACCCGCCGCTCGGCCGACCCGGCGGGCACCCTGGCCGCGCTGCGCGAGCCGCTGGCCGCGCTGGCGTCCCGCTGCGGACTGGCCGTCGAGCCGGGCCGGTTCGTGCTGGAACTGCGCCCGCCGGGGACGGACAAGGGCATGGCCCTGGCCGAGCTGGTGGCGCGCGTCGAACCGGCGGCGGTGCTCTACGCCGGGGACGACCTGGGCGATCTGGCGGCGTTCGAGACCGTGGCCAAGCTGCGTGCCTCCGGGGTGGCCGGGCTGCGGGTGTGCAGCGGCGGCGAGGAGGTCCCGGCGGCGGTGACCGCGGTGGCGGATCTCGTCGTCCCCGGCCCGCCCGGCGTCGCCGCCCTCCTCACCGCGCTCGCCGACACCCTCCGTCCCTGAGGTCTCCCCGGCCGGGCGGGCGGGGGGATCAGACGGCGGCGACGATGGCGAGGATGAGGGTGAGGAGGACGGCGAGGGTGACATAGCCGGAGACCACGCCCGCGGTGGCGAAGCCGGAGCCGCTCTCGCCGGTGCGCCGTATCTCCGCGTGTCCCTTGTGCCCGTAGATCACGGCCGGGACGGCGGTCAGGCCGAGGGTGGACGGAATCAGCCCGGCGCAGATACCCGCGATCAGCGCGGAGCCGTTGATCGGCGGCTTGGGCGGCTTCAGGCCCGCGCCCGGGACGGCCGGCGGCCGGATGTGCACCAGCGGCGCGGGATCCGGCCGCGGCGCCGGGTACGGCCCGGCCGGCGGCCATTCCGGGCGTGGGCCCGGTCCCTGCGGCAGATCGCCGACCAGCAGCGCCAGATCGGCGTAGGTCAGGCAGCGCGGCAGCCGTTCCAGGCGGTCGTCCAGCTCCTGGCGGGTCAGGCGCCCCTCGGCGAAGCCCGCCCGCAGCACGTCGGCGGTGCGCTCCCGGTCGGCGTCCGCGACCCGCAGGGCCGCCTGCTGCCACTCGGGCCGCGGCGGAGGGGAACCGGGCGGTCCGGCCGGGGGGTAGTGCCCTCCCGGGTAGTGCGCTGCCATGTCCGTGCCTCCCTCCCGTCCGCCCAGGGTACCGGCCGGTCGCCGGCGGGCCGGGTGATGCCCCGTCAGGGGATGTCCGCCCGCTGATCCTCGTTCTCCACGCCGGTCTCGACGTTGCCGCCGCCGGTCCCGGTGCCGTCGAAGGTGACCGCGGCCACCGCCGAGCCCAGGATGAGCAGTGCCCAGAAGGCCATCGCCAGATAGCCGAGGACCAGGCCGGTCACGGCCATCCCGTCGCCCTGCTCCCGGGTGCGGCGGATCTCCGCCCGGGCCTTGTGGCCCAGGATCACCGCCGGGATCGCCGCCACTCCGCCGGTGAAGACGGTGAGCACGCCGCAGATCAGGGCGCCCGTCGCGGCGCCGTTGGTGGTGCGCGGCGGTGCCGGCTGGAAGGTCGGGGGCAGCGGCGGCGGAACCGGCACCGGCTGGGGCGCCGCCATGGCGGTCATGGGCATCGGGCCCTGCGGCAGATCGGAGATCAGTGGCTGGATCTCGGCATAGGTCATGGCGTAGTTGAGCCGGGACAGCCGGTCGTCCAGCTCCTGCTTGGTGAGCCGGCCCTCGGCGAAGCCGGCCTTGAGCACGTCCGCGGCCCGCTCCCGGTCCGCGTGTGAGGCCCGCATCACCGGGGACTGCCCATAGGGCCAGCCCTGCGGCTGCGGTACCTGCCGTCCGCGGGGTTCGACGGGCCCCGCCGGACCGCCGGGCCACTGCATCGCCATACCGGCCACCTCCCACGCCGCGCTCTCTCTTCCGTGACGCATCGCGCGCCGGGTGAGTTCCCTCCCGGCCGGCCGAACGCTTCCCGCACCCCCTTTTCGGGCGATTTTACGTAACCCGATTGGCGTCTGGGGAGATATCCGGATCGGAAGAAGAACGCCGACGGCGGCACCGTCCGCCGTGACCGAAGGGAAAGCGATGCGCGCAGCGAACGGACGCGGGCGGCGGAGGGCGGGCGTGACGGCCGGGCTGGGCCTGGCGGTGGCGGCGGGCGCTCTGGTGACCGCACCCGCCGCCCGGGCCGACGAGACCCACCACAACTCGCACAACGGCCCCCAGTGGTCGCTGATCTCCACCGGGCAGATCGACGACCCGCTGGAGGACGTGCTGGAGCACGCCACCGTGCTGGGCCGCACGGTGATGATCGAGTCCGAGGGCGTCTGACGGCCGCCTCGCGGCGGCGGCTCATCCGCGCAGCGCGGTGAGCTGGGCCAGGAACCAGGCCTGCGGCGGCAGCGCGGTGGCCGCCGCGGCCAGCCGCTTGGTGCGCTCGGTGCGCTCGTCCTCGGGCATGACCAGGCCCAGATGCAGGGCGTGCGCGGTGCCCGCGATGTCGTAGGGGTTGATCACCAGGGCGTCGTCGCCGAGTTCGGCGCAGGCGCCCGCCTCGCGGGAGAGCACCAGGGCGCAGCCCCGCTCGGACACCACCGGGATCTCCTTGGCGACCAGGTTCATGCCGTCCCGGATCGGGTTGACCAGTGCCACATCGGCCATCCGGTAGGCGGCCAGCGAGCGTGCGAAGTCGTCCTTGACATGAAGCACGACGGGGGTCCAGGTCTCCGTGCCGAAGGCCGAGTTGATCTCCTCGGCCAGCCGCGACACCTCGGCGGTGTAGTCCCGGTAGATGGCCAGATCCTGGCGGGAGGGGTAGGCGAAGGCGATGTGCACCACCCGGTCGTGCCACTCGGGACGCTCCGTCAGCAGGCGCCGGTAGGCGAGCAGTCCGCGCACGATGTTCTTGGACAGCTCGGTGCGGTCCACCCGCACGATGGTGCGCCGGTCGCCGACCTGCGCGCGCAGCGCGGCCAGCCGTTCGTCCACATCGGGCCGGTGGGCGCGCTCGCGCAGGAAGTCGGCGTCCGCGCCGAGGCCGTGCACGCCGATCCGGGTGGTGCGGCCCTCGTGGGTCAGATGCAGCTCGGTGCCGCGGTCGGTGACCTCGGCGCCCAGCACGGTCTGGCAGCAGGCGGCGAACGCCTCGGCCCAGCGCCAGGTGAGGAAGGCGGCCCGGTCGCCGCCCAGCATGCCGAGCAGCAGCCGGCGGGCGACCGGGTCGGGCAGTATCCGGAAGCCGGCCACCGGCGCCCAGGGGGTGTGCGAGAAGTGGCTGATCCGCAGGTCGGGGCGGAGGGTGCGGAGCAGGCCGGGCACCAGGGCCAGATGGTAGTCCTGCACCAGCACGGCGGCGCCCGGAGCGGCCTCCTCGGCCAGGGCCTGCGCGAACGCCCGGTTGTAGTCCTCGTAGTGCCCCCAGTCCGCCTCGAAGGCGGCGTCGTACACCGGCTCCAGCGGGGTCTGGTAGAGCATGTGGTGGACGAACCAGAGGACGGAGTTGGAGATGCCGTTGTAGGCGGCGTGGAAGGTGCCGGCGGGGATGTCGAGCATCCGTACCGCCTGGCCGCCGGTGTCGGCGCGGTCCAGCAGGGCGGTGCCCGCGCCCGTTCCCGGGCCGGCGGCTGCGGCTGCTGCGGCGGCGCGGCGGGCGGCCTCGCGGTCGCCCTCGCCGAGGGCGGCACACACCCAGGTCCCGGCCTCGGCGCCGAGCGCGCTCAGGCCCGAGACCAGGCCGCCGCCGCCGCGCCGGGCGGTGAGGGTTCCGGAGCCGTCGGCGGCCGGGGAGTAGCTGACCGGGCCGCGGTTGGAGGCGACGAGTACCTGTCCGGAGGTGCCGGTGGTCTGTCCCGTGGTGACCATGCGCGGAACTTAGCCCCCTTTCGTCACAGTCAAACGTCTGTGCTGCGTGCGAAGAATCACGTCACCGGCCCGGCCGTCGGATTCCGGCCGGTGGCACCGCGCGGCCCGGGCCGGCGGCAGTTGTATACGGCAGTGTGTTTCCCGGCGGGTTTCCGGCCGTGTCCCAGGCCCGGCCCGGGGCGGCGCGCCGCCGGTGGTGTGCGGGCCGCGACGGGCGGCCCGCACGGGTAGGTCCCGCCGGGCAGGGGCCACGCTGCCGGCCTGCCCGCCGGGCGGTGGGCTCGTGGGCGGTGGTGGGCGGTGCCGGGCCCGTCAGGCCGCGGCGCGGCCCGAGCTGCGGGGTCCGGGGTTGCGGGCCATGTACTCCGGGACGGTGACCAGCGGCGGCCGTTCCACGGTGTCCACGGGGTGGTGGCGGGGGGCGAAGCCACCACCCTCGGTCCGCTGGAACTGGGTGATCCCGGCCCGCACCGGCCCGGCTCCGGGGAGCCTGGCCTGTGCCGTGCGGTAGATGGTGGCGGCCATCCGGCCCAGGGCCTGTCCGTCCTGGTTGCGGTGGCGGCGCACGCCGACATCCACCTGCGCGATGGCGTCCAGCCCCAGCAGGTTCAGGGTGTCCACCAGCAGCCCCAGCTCCACGCCGTAGCCGACGGGGAACGGCAGTTGCTCCAGCAGCGACCGCCGGGCCGCGTACTCGCCGCCGAGGGGCTGCACCACACCGGCCAGGTGCGGCCAGTGCAGATTGAGCAGCGGGCGGGCGACCAGCTCGGTCACCCGGCCGCCCTGGCCGGGACCGGCCTGGTCGGGCCCGAGCTGCTCGGCGCCGAGCGGGCGGTCGTACATGGCCTTGACCAGATGAACCTCCGGTTCGGTGAGAAGAGGGCCGATGATTCCGCTGACGAACCGCGAGTCGAAATCCCGCAGATCGGCATCGACAAAGGCGACGATCTCGCCGCTCGCCGCGAACAACGACCGCCACAGGACCTCTCCCTTGCCGGGGCGGGCCGGCATCCGGGGAAGGATCTCGTCGCGGTGCACGACTTTGGCGCCCGCCGCGGCGGCCACCTCGGGGGTCCGGTCGGTACAGCCCGAGTCCATGACCAGGATCTCGTCGACCAGAGGCACTCGTTCCACCAGGTCCCGCCGGATCGATTCGACGATCGCGCCGACGGTCGCCTCCTCGTTCAGGGCGGGCAGAACCACGCTGACGGTACCTGCCGGACCCGCCGCCCGCTTCGCGGCCATGAGCTGTGACAGCGGACGGTCGGCGGCAGTCCAGGAACGGCTGCTCAGCCACACCTTCGCCTCTTCCAGCACGTGTCGCTCCTCGGTGTCTCGGGGATTGGACGGGGTCGAGTCATTGTCGGGGCCGTCGGTTACAGTCTTGAGCAACGCAGGTGACCTCCGCATATCGGGGGGCTGCGCTTGACAAAACGCATAACGCTCATCCAGAGGGGCAGAGGGAACGGCCCGGTGAAGCCCCGGCAACCCTCCCGCCGGTCTCGCGGTCAGCAGCGAGGTCCCCGTTGGGGAAGGTGCCAATTCCGTCCCGTGGCGAAAGCCGTCACGGGGAAGATGAGGAGAGAGGGCCTCGCACCCATGTCTGAACCGACCACGCCCGCAACCACTGCGTCCGGCGTCCCTGCCACGTCCTCGGCGTCTTCTGCGCCTTCTGCCGCGTCTTCCGCCCCCGCGGATGGTTCCGGCGGCTCCGTTGCCGCGGGTGCCGCGCCCGGCGTCGGTCTGGGGTCCGCCGCTGCGCTTTCCTGCCGGGAATGCGGTCAGCGTTATCCACTTAGCCCGATCTTCGCATGTGCCGACTGTTTCGGCCCGCTGGAGATTGCCTACGCGCTCCCCAGCGGGGATCCCGAGGGTCTGCGGGCCCGTATCGAGGCCGGTCCCGGCAGCATCTGGCGCTATGCCGAGCTGCTTCCGGTGCCCGCCGGGGTGGCCGGCCGGCCCAATCTCAACCCCGGCATGACGCGTCTGGTCCGTGCCGACCGGCTCGCCGCCGAGCTGGGCGTCTCCGGCGAGCTGCATGTCAAGGACGACTCCGGCAATCCCACCCACTCCTTCAAGGACCGGGTGGTGGCGATCGCCGTGGAGGCCGCGCGGGCCTTCGGCTTCACCACCCTCTCCTGCTCCTCCACCGGCAACCTGGCGGGCGCGGTGGGCGCCGCGGCGGCCCGGGCCGGCCTGCGGTCCTGCGTGTTCATCCCGCACGACCTGGAGCAGGGCAAGGTGGTCATGGCCGCGGTCTACGGCGGTGACCTGGTGGCCATCGAGGGCACCTATGACGATGTCAACCGCTTCTGCTCCGAGCTGATCGGTGATCCGGCCGGCGAGGGCTGGGGCTTTGTCAACGTCAACCTCCGCCCCTACTACGCGGAGGGCTCCAAGACCCTGGCCTACGAGATCTGCGAGCAGCTCGGCTGGCGGCTGCCGGACCAGCTCGTGGTGCCGATCGCCTCCGGCTCCCAGCTGACCAAGATCGACAAGGGGCTGCGGGAACTGATCGCGCTCGGCCTGGTGGAGGAGAAGCCCTACCGGATATTCGGCGCGCAGGCGGCCGGCTGCTCCCCGGTCTCGCAGGCGTTCAAGGCCGGGCACGACATCATCCGTCCGGTGCGGCCGGACACCATCGCCAAGTCGCTGGCCATCGGCAACCCGGCGGACGGGCCCTATGTGCTGGACATCGCCCGGCGCACCGGCGGCGCGGTGGAGGACGTCACCGATGACGAGGTGGTGGACGCGATCCGGCTGCTGGCGCGCACCGAGGGGATCTTCGCGGAGACCGCGGGCGGGGTGACGGTGGGCGTCACCCGCAAGCTCCTCAAGGACGGCCTGCTGGACCCGGAGGCCACCACCGTGGTGCTCAACACCGGGGACGGCCTCAAGACGCTGGACGCGGTCGCGTCCGGCAGCCGGCCGACCGCCGTGATCCGGCCGGATCTCGCCGCTTTCCGCGCGGCCGGTCTGGCCTGAGCGAGGCGGGTGTGCCTGCCGCGCCTCAGGCCGCGGCGGGGCGCCGCCGTCCGGCCCGCCGCCGCGCCGCGGTGCCGTTCCGTGTCCCGTTCCCCGTCCGCCCGAACCACCCCTGAACGAGGAGAGAACCGTCATGAGCGTGACCGTCCGCATCCCGACCATTCTGCGCACCTACACCGGCGGGGCCGCCGAGGTGACGGCCGAGGGATCGACGCTCGCCGAGGTGCTGGCCGATCTGGAGAAGAACCACACCGGCATCGGCGCCCGGGTGCTGGACGACACCGGCAAGCTGCGTCGATTCGTGAACGTCTATGTCAATGACGACGACGTCCGGTTCGCCGAAGGGCTCGGGACCCCGACCCCGGACGGCGCCGGGGTCTCGATCATTCCGGCGGTCGCGGGCGGCTGCTGAGCCGCGGCCGGCGCCCCGCCGGCCTCGCCGCCGGCCCACCGCCGGAGTCCGGATGTACGCCCCGGGACGGGTCCGTCCCGGGGCGTCCGTCATGCCCGGGTACGGTAGGGCCCGGGCGCGCTAGAGTGGCGGACCGGGCGACGTGCCCGGCCGTGCCCGGGCCGGGGAAGTTCCACGGGGGAAGGGCGTTCCCCGCGTTGCCCGTGTGCCATTGGCATATGAATTCGCGTCATATCGCCTGGGAAAGTGTTGCACCATTTGCCGGTTTGGCCGCCTTGATCCTGCCCGGTAAGCGTTATTTTTTCGTGACATAGCGGACTTTGACGGTTCTGGCGTCACAAGAATTCTCGTTCAAATGACCTGTTGCATACGGCGGTCGGCCGGATACATTCAGCGGCGGTCGACGCGTTCTGGCACACACCCCCTTCGGCCGGGTGTGAGGTCTGAGGTCTGACCCGGGTCCGTGAAGTGCGGGCTCGTGAAAGGGCCAGTAATAGGGGAGTTAGGAATGGCTCAGGGCACCGTCAAGTGGTTCAACGCGGAGAAGGGCTACGGCTTCATCGCGGTCGACGGTGGTGCGGACGTGTTCGTCCACTACAGCGCGATTCAGATGGACGGCTACCGCACTCTGGAGGAAGGGCAGCGGGTCGAGTTCGAGATCTCGCAGGGCCAGAAGGGTCCGCAGGCCGACATGGTGCGCGTCACCGCCTGAACAACACCAGCCGCCACACCACTCAGCGAGGACCCGGGTTCCCGTCCCACAGCGGGCCCGGGTCCTCGTCATGTCCGGCCATGTCCGGTCGTGCCCGAAGGCCGCCCGGGCCGCCGCCCGGGCGGGCGCCCCCGGCGCACCTCCCCGCCGCGCGGGGGAGCCCGCGGCTTGCACTCACAGGGTCCGAGTGCTAATCATGGCGTTAGCACTCTACGAGTGAGAGTGACAGACAGGACCGGGTCGGTGAGGTCCGCTGACCGGTGGGGGCAAGGAAGCCACCGGGCCGCGGGCCGTCCGTCGCGGGCGCCAGCGCGGTCCGGAGCAATCCACCCCGCATCTGGGAGGACCATTTCACATGGCCAAGATCATCGCGTTCGACGAGGAGGCCCGCCGCGGCCTTGAGCGCGGGATGAACCAGCTCGCCGACGCCGTCAAGGTCACGCTCGGCCCCAAGGGCCGCAACGTCGTGCTGGAGAAGAAGTGGGGCGCCCCCACCATCACCAACGACGGTGTCTCCATCGCCAAGGAGATCGAGCTCGAGGACCCGTACGAGAAGATCGGCGCCGAGCTGGTCAAGGAAGTCGCCAAGAAGACCGACGACGTCGCGGGTGACGGCACCACCACCGCCACCGTGCTGGCCCAGGCGCTGGTCCGCGAGGGCCTGCGCAACGTCGCGGCCGGCGCCAACCCGATGGCCCTGAAGCGCGGCATCGAGAAGGCCGTCGAGCAGGTCTCCGAGGCGCTGCTCGGCCAGGCCAAGGAGGTCGAGACCAAGGAGCAGATCGCCTCCACCGCCTCCATCTCCGCCGGCGACACCCAGATCGGCGAGCTGATCGCCGAGGCCATGGACAAGGTCGGCAAGGAAGGCGTCATCACCGTCGAGGAGTCGCAGACCTTCGGGCTGGAGCTGGAGCTCACCGAGGGCATGCGCTTCGACAAGGGCTACATCTCCGCCTACTTCGCCACCGACATGGAGCGCATGGAGGCGGAGCTGGAGGACCCCTACATCCTCATCGCCAACTCCAAGATCTCCAGCGTCAAGGACCTGCTCCCGCTGCTGGAGAAGGTCATGCAGGCCGGCAAGCCGCTGCTGATCATCGCCGAGGACGTGGAGGGCGAGGCCCTGTCCACCCTGGTGGTCAACAAGATCCGCGGCACCTTCAAGTCCGTGGCCGTCAAGGCCCCGGGCTTCGGCGACCGCCGCAAGGCCATGCTGGGCGACATCGCCATCCTCACCGGCGGCCAGGTCATCTCCGAGGAGGTCGGTCTCAAGCTGGAGAACGCCTCCCTGGACCTGCTGGGCCGCGCCCGCAAGGTGGTCGTCACCAAGGACGAGACCACCATCGTGGACGGCGCCGGTGACAGCGAGGCCGTGCAGGGCCGGGTCAACCAGATCCGCGCCGAGATCGAGTCCTCGGACTCCGACTACGACCGCGAGAAGCTCCAGGAGCGGCTGGCCAAGCTGGCCGGCGGCGTGGCCGTGATCAAGGCCGGTGCCGCCACCGAGGTCGAGCTGAAGGAGCGCAAGCACCGCATCGAGGACGCGGTGCGCAACGCCAAGGCGGCCGTCGAGGAGGGCATCGTCGCCGGCGGTGGCGTGGCCCTGCTCCAGGCGTCCTCGGTCTTCGAGAAGCTGGACCTGGACGGCGACGAGGCCACCGGCGCCGCCGCGGTCAAGCTGGCGCTGGAGGCCCCGCTGAAGCAGATCGCCATGAACGCCGGCCTGGAGGGCGGTGTCGTGGCGGAGAAGGTGCGCAACCTGACCCCGGGCCACGGCCTGAACGCCGCCACCGGCGACTACGTGGACATGATCGCCGAGGGCATCATCGACCCGGCCAAGGTCACCCGCTCCGCGCTGCAGAACGCCGCCTCCATCGCGGCGCTGTTCCTCACCACCGAGGCCGTCATCGCGGACAAGCCGGAGAAGGCCGCGGCGGGTGCCGAGGCCGCCGCCGGCGGCATGGGCGGCGGCATGGACTTCTGAGTCCGGCAGCCCGCACTTCCGGCACGCCGTCCGGTTCCGGGCGGCACCGTCAGGGGCGGTGCACCGCGCAGACACAGCGCGCGGTGCGCCGCCCCTGCGGCGTTCCCGGCCCCGGGAACCGCCGCAGGGGCGGGGGTGGGGACGCGGAAAACGGGAACCTGCCGGAGGAGGACGCGCAAGGGGGTGGCACGGGCGGGAGAAACGGCGGAAGGACGGGAGGCTTCCCATGCGGTTCGTCAATCGTGAGGACGCGGGCCGGGCGCTGGCGGGGCGGCTCCGGCACCTGCGGGACGGCGACCCGGTGGTGCTGGGACTGCCGCGCGGCGGGGTGCCGGTGGCGTTCGAGGTGGCCCAGGGGCTGGGCGCGCCGCTGGATGTGCTGGTGGTGCGCAAGCTGGGGGTGCCCATCCACCCGGAGCTGGGCTTCGGCGCGGTCGGCGAGGACGGCGCCAAGGTGATCAACCCCGATGTGGTCCGGATGACCGGGCTGGACGAGGCCGGCATCGCGGAGGTGGAGCGGCGGGAGCGGGACGAACTGGAACGCCGGGTGCGCCGCTACCGCGGCGACACCCCCCGCCAGGAGCTGACCGGGCGGACCGCCGTGATCGTGGACGACGGCATCGCCACCGGCTCCACGGCGCGCGCCGCCTGCCGGATCGCCCGCAGCCAGGGCGCCGCCCGGGTGGTGCTGGCGGTGCCGGTGCTGCCGGCCGGCACGCAGGAGCAGCTTCGCCAGGACGCCGACGAGGTGGTCTTCCTCAGCGCCCCGAGCGGCTTCGGCTCGGTCGGCCAGTGGTACGAGGACTTCGCCCAGACCGAGGACACCGAGGTGGTGGACCTGCTCAACCGGTCGGCGGCAGCCGCCCACAAGACCGCCCCGCGCAGCGAGGGCCCGCCGCACGGCGGCGGCTGGGCGGAGCCCGCCGAGCGCCGCGAGGTGGAGATCCGGCTGCCGGAGCCGGACGCGGTGCGGCTGCCCGGCGAGCTGGTGCTGCCGCGCCATGCGCCGGTGGTGGTGGCCTTCGCGCACGGCAGCGGCAGCGGGCGGCACAGCCCGCGCAACCGCTATGTGGCGCGGACGCTGGCGGAGGCTGGGCTGGGCACGCTGCTGTTCGATCTGCTCACGCCCGAGGAGGAGCTCGACCGGGACCTGGTCTTCGCCATTCCGCTGCTGGCCCGGCGGCTGGCCGGCGCCGCCCGCTGGCTGCGCGAGGCCACCGACGGGCTGCCGGTCTCCTACTTCGGCGCCAGCACGGGCGCGGCGGCGGCGCTGCGGGCGGCCGTGGAGGACCACCCGGCGGCCGTGGTCTCCCGGGGCGGACGGCCGGATCTGGCGGGCGAGCCGGCGCTGGCGGCGGTGCGGGCCCCCACCCTGCTGATCGTGGGCGGCCAGGACCAGCTGGTGCTGGAGCTGAACCAGCAGGCGGAACGGCTGCTGCGCTGCGAGAAGCGGCTGGAGATGGTGCCGGGGGCGACCCATCTCTTCGAGGAACCGGGCGCGCTGGAGCAGGTCGCGCAGCTGGCCCGCGACTGGTTTGCCGCACACCTTCCCCAGGCCCACACCGGCGCCCGCGCGGCGTAGCGCCGGTCCCACCCATTGCGGTGTCCGCGGTCTCTGCGGTCTCCGCGGTGTCCGCCGGTGGCCTCCGCGGGGTCAGGGGCGCCGGATGGCGTGCAGGGCGGTGCGCAGATGGCCACCTGATTCGGTGAGGAGGCGGGCGGCGGTGGCGGCGTCCACTCCGCCCAGCAGGGCCAGGATGGCGTTCTTGGTCTCGCCGCCGCCCGCGGCCAGCGCCCGTTCCACGTCCTCCGTGGAGGCGCCGGTGGCCAGCGAGACGATCCGGCGGGACCGGGCCCGCAGCTTGTCGTTGGAGGCCCGGACATCGACCATCAGGTTTCCGTAGGTCTTGCCCAGCCGGATCATGCTGATGGTGGAGATCATGTTGAGCACCAGCTTCTGCGCGGTGCCCGCCTTGAGGCGGGTGGAGCCGGCGATCAGCTCCGGCCCGACCACCACCTCGATCGGATGCTCCGCCGCGGCGCTGAGCGGGGTGTCCGCGTTGCAGGACAGCCCGACGGTGAGCGCGCCCGCGCGGCGCGCACAGACCACCGCGCCGACCGCGTACGGGGTGCGGCCGGAGGCGGAGACGCCGACCACCACATCGCGCTCGGCCAGCCCGAGCGCCGCGAGATCGGCCTCGGCCAGCTCCCGGCTGTCCTCGGCGCCTTCCACCGCGGCCGTCATGGCCGGCCGGCCGCCCGCGATCAGTCCGATGACCTCCTGCGGGGCGGTGTTGAAGGTCGGCGGGCACTCGCTGGCGTCCAGTACGCCGAGCCGCCCGGCGGTGCCGGCGCCGCAGTAGACCAGCCTCCCGCCGCGCGCCATGCGGGCGGCGATCCCGTCGATGGCGGCGGCGATCCGGGGAAGCTGCGCGGCCACCGCGGTGGGCACCGCCGCGTCCTCCCGGTTCATCGCCCGGGCGATGTCCAGCGTGGGCCACCGGTCGATGTCGGCGAGATCGGAGCGGTACGCCTCGGTGGTCAGGGACTCCAGTTCGGACTGGAGCGGGCCGGGCGGGTTGTGCGGCACGGGCGGGGGCAGCGAGGTCATGGCGTCGCGACTTCCTCAGACGAGTGGACGGGCGGCTCGGAGAAAGTGGGGGCGGCGGCTGGCCGGCGGCTGGACGGCGGGTGCGGGCGGATTCTCGGGGGCGGTTCTCGGGGGGTCTCGGCAGGGATTCCGGGGTGGGGGGCGCGCGGGCGGGCGGTGCCGCCCGGATCGTCAGCGGCCGGCGTCGCGGGGGGAGTGGCGGTGGGCCAGCGCCTCGTAGCTGGCGTGCAGCGCGGGCGCGGCGGATGCGTAGGTGCGTTGCGCCACGCCTATGAACAGGCAGTCCACCACCAGAAGCTGGCTGGTGCGGCTGGACATGGCGGCCGGCCGCAGCTCGCTCTCCCGGGCGGTGGAGGTGGTCAGCACATGGTCCGCGTACTGGGTCACCTCGCCGTCCGGCCGTCCGGTGACCGCGATGGTGGTGGCGCCGTGGTCGAAGGCGGCCTGGAGCGGTTCGATCACATCCACCGTCCGCCCGGAGTGGGTAATGGCCAGGGCCACGTCCCCGGCGCGGAGCTGCACCGCTCCGGTGACCGCGAGATGCGGGTCGGCGTGGGCGTGCGACACCAGGCCGATGCGCAGCAGCTTCTGCGCCAGGTCCTGGGCGACGAGGGAGGAGGCGCCGACGCCGTAGACATCGATCCGGCGGGCACCGGCCATGGCGGTCACGGCCGCCTCCAGCTGGGCCACGTCCAGGGAGGCGGCGGTGTCGGCCAGGGTCTGGCGCTCGTCCTGGGCCAGCTTGGCGACCACCTCGCCCAGCGGATCGTCCACCGAGATGTCGGTGGTGAGGGCCGGGGCGGCGCCGGACGCCTGCTGGGCGGCGAGACCGGCCAGGGCCAGGCGCAGATCGCGGTAGCCGGGATAGCCCAGCAGCCGCGCGGTGCGCACCACGGTGGCCTCGCTGGTGCCGGTACGCTCGGCGAGCCCGGTGACGGTCAGGGCGGCGCAGCCGGCCGGGTCGCCGGCCACGGTCTCGGCGACCCGCTGCATGGAGCGGGTCATGGAGGGTGCCATGGTGCGCACCTTGGCGGCCAGCGCGCCCGGCTCGGGCGGCGCCGGGCGGGGCGCCACGGGAGCGGGACGCGACCGGCCACCGCGCCGGGCGAAATTTTCCTTCATGGCATTCCTCACAGATGAAAGGTATTTTCGGCGGGGTCGCGCGTCAACCCCCTTCGGTCATGGTGGTTCGATGGCGGCGATCCCCGTCAAGAGGACGATCACGCGCGGGGACGGCGGCCGGAGCACGGGAGCGGAAGGCGGGGCGGTGGTGTGGCGGTCCTCATCGATCCTCCGGACTGGCCGGGGCACGGGCGCTACTGGTCGCATCTGGTGAGCGACGAGTCCCTGGCCGAGCTGCATGCCTTCGCCGAACGGCTGGGAGTGCCGGCCAGGGCCTTCGACCGGGATCACTACGACATCCCGCGGGAGCGGTATCCCGACGCCCTGGCGCTGGGCGCCGTGCCCGCCACCAGCCGGGAGATCGTCCGCCGGCTGCACGCCGCGGGCCTGCGCCGGCGGCGGCGCGCCCGGCCCCGGACCCCGCCGGGCGCCCCGCCGGTCACCGGGTGAGGAGGTCGAGCTCGGCGGCGAGGTTGTAGCGCGCGGTGGGCTCCCAGTGCCGGGCGGCGTAGGGGGTGCGGTAGAGGCGCGGGTGGGCGAGCAGGCCGCGCAGCACCTCGGCGCGCCCGGTGCGGAACGCCTCCGGCGGCACGAAGCCGTACTCCCGGCGGACGGCCGCGGTATAGGCGGCGTACTCCTCGGGCGGATGGCCGAGCACCGCCAGGTCGGCGTCGCACAGCGCCTCGCCATTGGTGTCACCGGTGGCCGGATCATGGCCGGCGGTGAGCCGGACCAGCCGGGCCACCTCGGCGGTCAGCGCGGGCGGTGCGCCCGTGCCGGGCAGGGTGCGCTCGGCCAGTTCGGCGCTGCGCTCCTCGTTGGCCGTGCCGCCGGCCGCCGGATCGTAGACCGCGTCGTGGAACCAGGCGGCCAGGGCGACCGCCGCCGGGTCGGCGGCATGGCCGCGCAGCTCCCGGCCGAGATGGCCGAGGACGGCCCGCAGATGGCCGGTGGTGTGGTAGTGGCGCTCCGGTCCGGACCAGCGGCGCAGCAGGTCGGCGCCGAGCCCGGCGGCGCCGGGCGCGTCGTCCAGCAGGGCGGCGAACCGGCCGGCCAGGTCGGCGTCGCCAGGACCGGAAGCGGGACCGGAAGCGGGACCGGAAGCGGGGCCGGGAGCGGGATCGCGGTCGTGGGGCATGGGCCCATTCTGGCCAACCGGCCGCGCCGCCGCGCCCGGGCTCAGGAGTTCCGGGGTTCCGGAATCCGGGACGGACTTTCTCCCCGCAGTGGTCTATGCCAGCATGTGCGACATGTCTAGACCACTTCTTGAGGTGATCGCGCTCGACGCCGAGGACGCGATCGCCGCACAGTCCGGAGGCGCCGACCGCCTGGAGCTGGTCACCGAGATGTCCGCCGACGGGCTGACCCCCGCCGTGGAGACCGTCGCCGCGATCCGGGAGGCCGTCACCCTCCCGCTGCGCGTGATGCTCCGCCCGGGGCCGGGGTCGTCTCCCGGGCCCTCGGGGGCTGGGGCGGCGGGAGCCTTCCGGACCGGCGGGAGCGGGGTGCTGGACGCCCTGTGCGCCACCGCCGAGAAGCTGCGCGCCGAGGGCGCCCGGGAATTCGTCCTCGGCTTCCTGGACGAGGACGGCCACGCCGATGTCGCCGCCATCCGCACCCTGACCGCGGTGCTGGGCGAGGACGCCCGCTGGACCTGCCACCGGGCGATCGACCACAGCGCCGACCGCTTTGCGCTGCGCGCCGGGCTGGACGGCTTCCCCGGTCTGGACACCTACCTCACGGCCGGCTCGGCGGCCGGCGTGGACCACGGCCTGGCGGTGCTGCGCGGCGAGGCGGCCCGCACCGCGGCCGGCGAGCCCGGCTACCGGGCCCGGCTGATGGCCGGCGGCGGCCTGCGGCTGGACCATGTGCCGGAACTGCTGGCCGCCGGGGTGGACGCCTTCCACATCGGCGGCGCGGCCCGCCCGGCCGGCTGGTCCGGCCCGGTCACCGCGGAAGCGGTCGCCGCCTGGCGCGCCGCGCTGGACGCCGCGGCGTAGCCGGACCGCCCGCCCGGGCGCCGTCACCGGGCCGCCTCCCGGCCGGTGTACCCGGTCCGGCGTCGCACCGGTCGCCGACGGGGCTGCCGCGCTCCTTGCCGGTCACGCGCTATGACCGGTCGCCCTCGGGGCCGGGCCCGGCCAGCGGGGCCGGGAGCGCGGCGGCGTGGACCACGGTGAGGCCGGACACGGCGCGGGTCAGGGCGACATAGAGGCGGCGCAGGCCGGTGCGCTCGTCCGGCTCGCCGGCCACCACCGCGGCCGGTTCGTCCAGCACCACATGGTCGTACTCCAGGCCCTTGGCCAGCGAGGCGGGGACCAGGGTGAGCCGGACCCGCTCGCTGGTCTCCTCACCCGGACCCAGATGAGCCAGGCCGGCCCGGGCCAGCGCCCCGGCCAGCGCCGGAATGCGGGCGTCGGCGGCGATCAGGCCGATGGAGCCCTCGTGTTCCAGGGCCGCGCGGCAGGCGTCCACCACGGCCCCGTCCAGCCCGTCCAGCCCGGCCGGCCCGTCCGGCCCGTCCAGACCGTCCGGCCCGGCCGGTTCCGGGACGCGGCGCAGCCGCAGTGAGCCGGCGGTGTCCCGGACGGAGGTTGCCTCGGCCAGGCCGGGCGCGATCGCGGGCAGCAGCCGGGAGGCGTAGGCGATCACCTCCCGCGGCACCCGGAAGCCCTGGGTCAGCTCGGCCACCGCCGCCTCCGGCTTGCCCAGATGCGACAGGGCCTCGGCCCAGCTTCCGGTGGCCCACGGGGTGGTGCCCTGGGCGAGATCGCCCAGCACCGTCGCCGAGCCCGTCGAGCAGCGCCGGCCCACCGCCCGGTACTGCATCGGCGACAGGTCCTGCGCCTCGTCCAGCACCACATGGCCGAGCGAGGGGGTGCGTGCCACCAGGTCGCGGGCCTCGTCGATGAGCACCGCGTCCGCCGCCGACCAGCGGGCGGACTTCACCGAGCGCGGCGGGCGGGACCAGAGCAGCAGGCGCTGCTCCTCGGCGGTGAGCAGGCCCTCGGCGTGCTCGGCGAGGAATTCCGGGTCCGACAGCAGCCGCAGCACCAGCTTCGCCGGGTCCACCGGCGGCCAGATGGCCTTCACCGCCGCCTTGACCGGGGCGCTGCGCGCCACCGCGGCCTGCACCCGGTCGTCCGGGGCCTCCCCGGCGCGCTCCATCTGCACCAGCACGGCGTGCGCGATGCGCTGCGGCAGGGCCTCGCGGGCCGCGCCGTAGCGGATGTCGCGGTCCAGCAGTTCGCGGACGATCTCCGCCAGCTCGTACCCGGGCACCCGCCAGCGGCGCGTGCCGCGCGGGACGACCACCGCCTCCTCGGGCAGGCGCACCCCGGAGCGCACCGCGCGGCGCAGCAGCCGCGCCATCCGCGCGTCGCCCTTCAGGACGGCGGTGGGGGCCGGGTCGGTGCCCCGGATCTCCAGCCCGTCCGCCAGCACCAGCTCGTCCACCGTGGCCTGCCTGACCTCCAGTTCGCCCAGGGCGGGCAGCACCTGCTCGATATAGCGCAGGAAGGAGCGGTTGGGCCCGATCACCAGGGTGCCGGTGCGGGCCAGCTTCTCCCGGTGGGCGTAGAGCAGGAACGCCACCCGGTGCAGGCCCACGGCGGTCTTCCCGGTGCCGGGCGCCCCCTGCACGCAGACCGTCTCGGCGACCGGGCCGCGCACGATCTCGTCCTGCTCGGGCTGGATGGTGGCCACGATGTCCCGCATCGGGCCGACGCGCGGGCGCTCGATCTCGCGGCGCAGCAGCGCTCCGGCGGGGCCCTCGTCGGCCCCGGGATCGGAGAGACGCTCGTCCTCGTAGGCGGTGAGTTCGCCGCCGTCGTAGCCGAACCGGCGGCGCAGCGCGATGCCCTGCGGGTCCTGGCGGGAGGCCCGGTAGAAGGGGCGGGACACCGGCGCCCGCCAGTCGATGACCATGGGGTCGCCGGAGGCGTCGTGGACGTGCCGGCGGCCGATGTAGAAGCGGGTGCCGGTCTCGCCCTCGGCGTCCAGGGCGCGCAGATAGTCCAGGCGGCCGAAGAACAGCGGGGTGCCGGCCAGGTCGGCCAGCGCCTTGATCCGGGCCTCGACATCCCGGCGCAGCACTTCGGCGGAGACCCAGGTGGCGGCGACATCGGAGATGTCCAGGGCCTCGGCGTCCCGGCGCATGGCGCGCAGCGCGGCCCGGGAGGCGGCCAGATGGGCCCGCTCGGTGTCGAGCGGCGAGGGGGCGGAAGCGGATTCGGGGGTGGACGGGACGGATGGGGCGGACACGGGATGGCCTCCGGCGGCGACGGTCTGGGCGTTCGGCGGCACCCGCGGCGGCCACGGCGCGCACGGCACCGCCCGGCGGCTGCCGGACGGTGCGGTGCGGTGCGGTGCGCTGCGTGCGGAAGGGGTGACGCCATGCCGGCCGGTTCCCGAACGGCCGGCGCCTCCGGGTGCGGCCCAGACGGCAGAAGCGGGAGCCTACGACGGTCCTGCGACCGGCCGCAAACCATTAATCCCGGGGGCGGGGCGGGCCCGGGGTCAGTGCCCGGAAGTCCCGGGGGCGCCGGGCGCCTCGGGCGCCTCGGGCGTCTGGGGCGTCTGGGGTGTGCGGCCGGTGCCGGGGGCGGGGAGATCGCCCGCGTCCATGATCCGGTAGGCGTAGCCCTGCTCCGCCAGGAAGCGCTGGCGGTGGGCGGCGAAGTCCTGGTCCACGGTGTCCCGGGCCACCACCGAGTAGAAGCGCGCCTCGTGGCCGTCCGCCTTGGGACGCAGCACCCGGCCCAGCCGCTGCGCCTCCTCCTGGCGGGAGCCGAAGGTGCCCGAGACCTGGATGGCGACCGTGGCCTCCGGCAGATCGACGGAGAAGTTCGCCACCTTGGACACCACCAGCACCTTCAGCTCACCGGAGCGGAAGGCGTCGAACAGCTTCTCCCGCCGGGCATTGCCGGTCTCGCCCTTGATCACCGGCGCGCCGAGCCGCTCGCCCAGCTCGTCGAGCTGGTCGATGTACTGGCCGATGACCAGGGTCTGCTGCCCGGCGTGCAGCCGCACCAGCTGCCGGGCCACCCGCAGCTTGGCGTCCGTGGTGGCGCAGTAGCGGTACTTCTCCTCCGGTTCGGCCATGGCGTAGGCCAGCCGCTCGCTCTCGGTGAGATCGACCCGGATCTCCACGCAGTCGGCCGGGGCGATATAGCCCTGGGCCTCGATCTCCTTCCACGGCGCGTCGAACCGCTTGGGCCCGATCAGCGAGAAGACGTCCGACTCGCGGCCGTCCTCCCGGACCAGGGTGGCGGTCAGGCCCAGCCGCCGCCGCGCCTGGAGATCGGCGGTGAACTTGAACACCGGCGCGGGCAGCAGATGCACCTCGTCGTAGATGATCAGGCCCCAGTCGCGGGAGTCGAACAGCTCCAGGTGCGGATAGAGGCCCTTCCGCCTGGTGGTCAGCACCTGGTAGGTGGCGATGGTGACCGGGCGGATCTCCTTCTTGGCGCCGCTGTACTCGCCGACCTCGTGCTCGGTCAGCGAGGTGCGGCGCACCAGCTCGGACTTCCACTGCCGCGCCGAGACGGTGTTGGTGACCAGGATCAGGGTGGTGGACTTGGCGGTGGCCATGGCACCGGCGCCGACCAGGGTCTTGCCCGCGCCGCAGGGCAGCACCACCACGCCGCTGCCGCCGTGCCAGAAACCCTCCACCGCCTGCCGCTGGTAGGGGCGCAGCGCCCAGCCGTCCTCGGCCAGCTCGATCGGATGCGCCTCGCCGTCCACATAGCCGGCCAGGTCCTCGGCCGGCCAGCCCAGCTTGAGCAGGGTCTGCTTGATCTGGCCGCGCTCGGAGGGGTGCACCGCCACGGTGTCGTCGTCGAGCCGCGCGCCGATGAGCGGGCGCACCCGCTTGGAGCGCAGGATCTCCTCCAGCACCGGGCGGTCGGTGGTGGTGAGCACCAGGCCGTGCGCGGGGTCCTTGGTGAGGGTCAGCCGCCCGTAGCGGGACATGGTCTCGGCGATGTCCACCAGCAGGGCCTGCGGCACGGGATAGCGGGAGTGGCGCAGCAGCGCGTCCACCACCTGCTCGGCGTCGTGCCCGGCGGCCCGGGCGTTCCACAGTCCGAGCGGGGTGACCCGGTAGGTGTGGATGTGCTCCGGCGCCCGTTCCAGCTCGGCGAACGGCGCGATCGCCCGCCGGCACTCGGCCGCCCCCTCGTGATCGACCTCCAGCAGCAGCGTCTTGTCGCTCTGCACAATCAGCGGCCCACCGCTCACCCGTGTCTCCCTGTGGTCTGCCCGACATGGCCTGCCCGGCCCGGCGGAACCCCGGCTGACCGGCCGAACCCCCAGTGTCCCCCATCCCCGCAGAAAGCGGACAGCACCGACTCACTCAGAGCTGAACAAGGTTGAACGAGGGGGAACTTGCGCGTGAAAACGCCATCGATGGCCTCTCCTGGGATCTCCCGCGGGCGGGGAAGGGACATAGATTGCGTGGGCTTGGGGGCGGCGTGGCCTTGCCGTGGCTGTCCGTGACAATGACAGGTCCGAGGACTCGGAGGAACGGCCTTGACCGGCGGGGATGGCAGATCGGACGCGCCCGTACTCAGATTCCAGATCATCCGGTGCGGCCCGCCCGCCCGCTACTGCTGGCGGCTGAGCACCCAGAACGGCCGGGCCATCGCGGTGTCCGCGGAGTCCTTCACCTCCGTGGAAGACTGCCGCTCGGGCGTCGAGGCCGCCTGCCGGGACGCGGGCGAACTCGTCACCCTCATCGAACTCAGCCCGGGCGGTTCCAGTTTCCGCTGGCATGCCCGCACCGCCGACGGCCGGCGCATCGCCAGTGCCGCCCGCTCCTACGCGCGGTACTCGACCTGTGTGGTCGCCGGCGAGCGCTTCCGGCGCCTGCTGGTCTCCTTCCTCAAGGCCGGATTACCCGGATGGTGACCACTCAAGGTTCCCCCTCGGTGGCTCCGCGTTCACGATCCGGACCGCGCTCCGCATCCCACCGCTGGAACGGTCGGAACCGCGACGCGGGTAGAGCGGGTCGCACGACCGGTGAGCAAGGGGGAGCACGGTGACCGTCAGCACCACCGAGGCCGCGCCGGCCGCGCGGCGGCTGTCGGCGGACTCCGGCCCGGCCGACCGCGTCTTCCTGGGAACGCTGCGCGGCGGCGGCGGGCTGGTGCTCGTCATCATGTCCTTCGTCGGCGCCTTCCTCACCTACCGCGCATGGGACGCGCTGGGCGAGGCCGGCCCGTCCTTCGTCACCACCGAGGCATGGGAGCCGGACAGCGGCAACTTCGGCATCGCCGCGGTACTGGTGGGCACGGTGCTCATCGCGACCGTGGCGATCTGCCTCTCGGTCCCGCTGGCCACCGGCACCGCGCTGTACATCTCCGAGTACGCCCCGCCGCGGCTGAAGCAGACCCTGATCAGCATGATCGACCTGATGGCCGCGGTGCCGTCGGTGGTCTACGGCCTGTGGGGGCTGTTCTACCTCCAGGGCAATGTCGTCGGCCTCGCCCGCTGGCTGTCCACCTACCTGGGCTGGTTCCCCCCGTTCTCGGTGCCCGGGACCGACCCCGGCGACCCGCTGGCCTCGGCCAGCGTCTACACCGCCTCCACCTTCATCGCCGGCATCGTCGTCGCCATGATGGTCAGCCCGATCATCTGCTCCATCATGCGCGAGGTGTTCTCCCAGGCCCCGGTGGGGGAGCGGGAGGGTGCGCTGGCGCTGGGCGCCACCCACTGGGGCATGATCCGCTCCGTGGTGCTGCCCTTCGGCCGCGGCGGCATGATCGGCGGCACCATGCTCGGCCTGGGCCGGGCGCTGGGCGAGACCATCGGCGTCTACATGGTGATCTCGCCGGTCTTCGAGATCCAGTGGCACGTCCTCCAGCAGGGCGGCAACTCCGTCTCCTCACTCATCGCGCTGCGCTACGGCGATGCCTCCGAGTTCCACCTCTCCGCCCTGATGGCGGCGGGTCTCGCACTGTTCCTGATGACTCTCGTCGTGAACTTCCTCGCCTCCTCCATCGTCGCGCGCAGCAGGTCCGGCGCGCAGACCGGCTGATCTCCGCCGCCCGCCCGCCCGCCCGCACCGCCCTGCCGAGCCGTCCCGCCGAGGAACCGCAGACCGAAGGAGGCGAAACCGACGCATGGCCACCACCGTTCCCCCCGGCGCCCGCGCCGCGGCGTCCGCGACCACCACCCTGCCGGTGCCGCCCGCACCGGGGACACTGCCGCCGCAGCCCCGCCGCCGCACCGGCACCCGGCGGGCCACCGATGTCTACGCCCTGCTGGGCGCCGCGGTCGCCGCGCTCTGCGTCACCCTGCTGCTCTTCACCCGGCTGACCGGCTTCAGCGGTCTGATCGGCTTTCTCGTCACCGCCTATCTGGTCTTCCTCGCCCTCTACCTGCTGCTGGTGTCGCTGGAGGAGGACGGTCCCACGGTCCGCGACCGGCTGGCCTCCGTCGTGGTGCACAGCCTGGCGGCGCTGATGCTGGCCGCCCTGGTGTTCGTGGTGAGCTACACCCTGGTCGAGGGCCGGACGGCGCTGGGGCACCTCAGCTTCTTCACCGAGGACCTGGCCACCGCGGGCCCGCTCGACCCGCTCGACCAGGGCGGTATCCGGCACGCCATCGTCGGCACCCTGATCGAGATCTCCATCGCGCTGGCCATCACCATCCCGGCCGGGCTGGTCTGCGCCCTCTTCCTGAACGAGGTGCCGGGCGCCTACGCCCGCTTTGTGCGCACCATCGTCGAGGCCATGACCGCGCTGCCCTCCATCGTGGCGGGCCTGTTCATCTTCGCCACCGTCATCCTGGCGCTCGGGGTGGACAAGTCCGGGTTCGCCGCCGCGCTGGCGCTGTCGGTGATGATGCTGCCGATCATCATCCGCTCCGCGGACGTGGTGATCCGGCTGGTGCCCGCCACCCTCCGGGAGGCCGCGTACGCCACCGGGGCGTCCCGCTGGCGCACCGTGTGGCATGTGGTGCTGCCGACCGCCCGCTCCGGGCTGACCACCGCGGTCATCCTGGGCACCGCCCGCGGCATCGGCGAGACCTCCCCGGTGCTGCTGACCGCCGGCCTGGCCACGGCCACCAACACCGACCCCTTCCACGGCGCGATGACCTCGCTGCCGCTGGCCGCCTTCGACCTCGTCAAGTCGCCCGAGCCCGCGCACATCGCGCGCGGTTTCGGCGCCGCCGCCGTGCTCATGGTGCTGGTGCTGCTGCTCTTCGTGCTGGCCCGGGTCATCGGCGGGCGCGGGCCGGGGCATCTGAGCCGCCGTCAGGAGCACCGCCGGGTGATCGCCTCCCGCAAGGACCTGACCCGCATCGAGCAGCGCGCCGGCGACCGCCGCCCGGCCGGACCGGCGACGGCGCTGCCGCACCAGAACGACTCAGGGAGAGAACGGTGAAGTCCGTGTACCGAACCGCCCACGGCGGACCGCCGCCGGCCGGCGGCGGCGGCGCCCGGCAGCGGGCGCGGCGGCTGGCCACCGGGCTGGCGCTGCTGCTCGGCCTGCTGCTGGCGGTCGATCTGCCGCACGCCTACGGCGCCACCTACGCCCGGATCAGCGGCGCCGGCTCCACCTGGAGCCAGAACGCCCTCGACCAGTGGAAGAGCAACGTTGCGCAGAACGGCATGCCGGTGGAGTACGAGGGCACCGGCTCGTCCAACGGCCGGGAGCAGTTCAAGCAGGGCACCGTGGACTTCGCGGTGTCCGAGATCCCCTACGGGCTGCGGGACTTCAACACCACCGACCCGCTTCCCGAGCGCGGCTTCGCCTACATGCCCATCGTGGCCGGCGGCACCGCCTTCATGTACAACCTGAAGATCGGCGGCCGGCGGGTCACCGACCTGCGGCTGTCCGGCGAGGTCATCACCAGGATCTTCACCGGGGAGATCACCCGCTGGAACGATCCGGCGATCCGCGCCGACAACCCGGCGCTGGCGCTTCCCGCGCGGGAGATCGTGCCGGTGGTCCGCTCCGACGGCTCGGGCACCACCGCGCAGTTCACCACCTGGATGGCCGACATGCACAGCGGCCTGTGGAACGACTACTGCCGCAAGGTGGGCAAGGCCGTGCCCTGCGGCATGACCTCGTACTTCCCGGTGGCCGGCGGCTCCGGCTTCGTCTCCCAGGCGGGCTCGCTGGGCGTGTCCGGCTATGTCAGCCAGAACTACGGCGAGGGCGCCATCACCTACGTCGAGTACTCCTACGCCCGCAACCGCGGCTTCCCGGTGGCCAAGGTGCTCAACGGCGCCGGCTACTACGTGGAGCCCACCGCCTACTCGGTGGCCGTGGCGCTGCTGCGGGCGGAGATCAACGACAACCCGGACTCCCGCCAGTACCTCACCCAGAAGCTGCAGAACGTCTACCGGGACGACGACCCGCGCACCTACCCGCTGTCCAGCTACAGCTACATGATCCTGCCGACCACCGAGGAGGAGGGTTTCACCGAGGACAAGGGCCGTACCCTCGGCGACTTCGCCGAATACTTTCTGTGCGAGGGGCAGCGGCTGGCCGATCCGCTCGGCTACTCGCCGCTGCCCATCAACCTGGTGCGGGCCGGCTTCCAGCAGGTCGAACGCATTCCCGGGGCGGAGCTGGAGATCGACTACCGGTCCGGGCTGAGCGGCTGCCGCAACCCCACCTTCTCCGCCGACGGCGGCAACGCCCTGGCCGATCTGGCCCCGATGCCGCCCGCGTGCGACAAGAAGGGTGCCACACAGTGCATCGGCAACTCCGGCGGCGGCTCCGGCGGCGCCTCCGGAGGTTCCCCGGGCGGCGGCGGTTCCTCGGGCGGCGGCGCCGGCGGGGGAGCCGGCGGTTCCTCGGGCGGCGGCGGCTCCGGCGGGGGAGCCGGCGGTTCCTCGGGCGGCGGCGGCTCCGGCGGGGGAGCCGGCGGCGCCTCCGGCGGAGCGGGCGGCGCCTCCGGCGGTGCGGACGGCGGCGCGGACGGGGGCGCGGCCGGCGGTTCCTCCGGCGGTGACACCGCGGGCTCCGGCGAAGCGGCGGGCGGCGCCGTGGACGAGCCCGTCATCGACCCCGAGACCGGCGAGGTGATCAGCCAGGGCGGGGACGCGGCCTCCGGCGGAGCGGGCGGGGGCGGCCAGGTCTATGCCACCCCGGTGTCGCTGGAGGACGAATCCCTGTGGGGGCTGCGCACCACGCTGATGCTCGCCTCCGGCGTGATGCTGCTCGGCGTCATCGCCGCCCCGCCGCTCATCGGACGCCACTTCGCCGCCCGCAGGAGGAACCGTGCGCCTGCTTCCTGACCTCCGCATCGCCTCCGGCGCCACGGCGGCACTCGCGGCGCTGCTGCTGGTGCTGCTTCCGGTGCCGCCCGGCGAGCTGCCCGCCCACGCCGCGCAGCCCGAGGACTCGGCGGTGACCGTGCACGGCCCCCGCGGCCCGCACGAGGACTTCTCGGACCTGGAAGTCACCGTGCACCAGACCCGCGACCTGCGCACCCAGGCGGTCCGCATCACCTGGACCGGCGGTGTGCCGACCGACCGGCAGGGCAGCACCTACCGCTCCAACTACCTCCAGATCATGCAGTGCTGGGGGGACGACCCCGCGGGCCCGGACCGGGAGCAGTGCCAGTTCGGCGACTACCACACCTTCGGCGGCGGTACCCGGACCGCCAGCCGCGACTTCGGGAACATCCCGGACTCCGCGGAGGCGGGCAGCCCGTACCAGGAGGCCGGCTGGGTGCCCTTCCGGCCCGTGGTGGGCGACCCCACCACGTCCCCCAAGGACACCCAGTACTTCAACAAGTTCACCAGCAACGAGCAGCCCTTCCTCGACATCTCCGAGGAAGGGGTCGGGGAGACCGTCTTCGAGCTCCAGTCCGGTCTCACCGCCCCCCACCTGGGATGCGGCGTGGTGGCGGAGCCGGGGGCCGCGCCGCGGACCTGCTGGCTGGTCATCGTGCCCCGGGGGGAGCTGGAGCCGGACGGCGTGGAGCCGACCACCGGGACCCTCAACAGCAGCCCGCTCTCGGCCTCCAACTGGGCGCTGCGCATGGTGGTCAGGCTGGAGTTCCAGCCGGTCGGCAACGTGTGCCCGCTCGGCCAGGAGGAGCGGCTGCTGGCCGGCGCCGAACTCGTCACCGAGGCGGTACAGGCCTGGCAGCCCGTGCTGTGCACCACGCTCGGCACCACCTACCGGTTCCAGCAGGCGACCGACGTCCTGGCCCGCGCCCAGGCGGGCACGCCGGTGGAGGGCGGCCCCGGCATGGGATTCACCTCCCGTCCGGTGACCGCGGCCGAGGGACAGCCGCCGGTGGTCAACGCGCCGGCCACGGTCTCCGGGCTGTCCCTCACCTTTGTCATCGACGACGCGGGCGGACGGCCGGTGGAGCGCCTGCGCCTGACCCCCCGGCTGCTGGCGAAGTACCTCACCCACTCCTATCTCCGGACCGTCCCCGATCCCGGACACCTGGCGGGTAATCCCTTCGGTTTCGGTGACGACCCGGAATTCCTGGCGGTGAACAGCCATCTCGAAGGCCGTTTCCCAAGAGGCGCGAACGCGGCGCCGGGAATGATCCTGCCGGAAGGCGATGCGGACGCCTTCGAAATCCTCTGGCAGTGGATCATCTCGGACCAGGACGCGCGGGAATTCCTCTCCGGAACCCCTGACGAGTGGGGAATGCGGGTCAATCCCTATTTTGCGGAGCTGGGTCTGGCCGACGCGCCGTCCAGTGGATTTCCCAAGGCCGATCCGACCACGCGGGCCCCCGCGCTCGCCCCGGAGGGTGTGGAGTACGGGCTGCTGAACCTGAGCCCCTACTTCCGTGACATGCACGAGGTGGCGCGGCAGACGCTGCGCGCGGACAACGGGCAGCGCACCGTCTGGAACCCGCAGGGCACCCCGCCCGGCTGGTCCCGGTCCGGCCCGCAGCAGGTCGGCCAGCGGTTCGTGCTGTCCGTCACCGATACGCCGACGGCGCTGCGCTACGGGCTGCGCAGCGCGGAACTCCGCAACGCCGACGGCACCTGGACCCGGCCGGAACCGGACGCGCTGCTCGCCGCGGCCTCCCAGATGGAGCCGGGCGAGGACGGCCGGGTGCTGGAGCCCGACCCGGGGGCGATGACCGGCGGGGCCTACCCGCTGACCGTGCTCAGCTACGCCGCGGCCTCCACCGCGCTGCCCGCCGAGACCCGCCGGGACTACGCGGAGGTGCTGGAGTATGTGGCCGGACCCGGCCAGGAGCAGGGCATCGGCGACGGACTGCTGCCGCCGGGCTACGCCCCGCTCCCGGAGGAACTCCGCGAGCAGACCCGGCAGGCCGCCGAGCTGCTCCGGTCCGGCCCGCCCGGCACCCCGGGCGGCGGTGGTGCGCAGGGCACGGACGGCGGCACCCCGGGGACACCGGGCACCACCGGAACCAGCGGCACCACCGGTGTCACCGGTGCCGCCGGCGCGGTGGGCTCGGTGGGCGGTGCGGACTCCGGCGGCCCTTCCGCCGGTCCCGGCCCGGCGGGCGGAACCGCCGGCTCCACCGGGGACATGAGCGGGGCAGCCGCCGGGAGCACCGGGGACCAGCCGCCCGGCGGCGACGGGGACGGGGGCGCCGGCGAGGAGCAGGCCGAGGAGCCCGCCGCGCGCGGCGGGACGGACGAGGAACCGGCCGCCGCCGCCGGCGGAGTGCTCACCCCGGAGAACGTCATCGGCGCGATCCGCTGGGTGCTGCTCGCGGTGGTGACCCTCGGTATTCTCGGAGCATTTTCCGGACCCCTGCTGATGCGCATGGGGATATCCCGTTCTCCGACCGGTACGAGGCAACTCCGGGGGGCAAATTCTCAGGCAGTCTGACTGGTCTTGTGTTAACCCGGCGGATAGGCCGGGTTGGTGTACTCGGCAGCTTTATTGCGGTGAAGCTGTAAGTGTTCGCCCGCCGGGCCCGGAAGAAATCTCTGTGGGTCGGGCCCGGACGGCGGACAGGAAAAGCACGTCACCCGTTCTCCCGGAATACCGGAGGAAAATCGTGAACGTGAAATCCGTCAAGCGCGGGGCCTTCGCCGCGGCCGGCGCCGCCGCCCTCGGCCTGACCCTGCTCGCCGCGCCCGCCCAGGCCGACCCGTACGACGGCGCGGGCAACCACGAGTGGCGCCAGTTCGCCATCGTGGGTTCGGACACCACCCAGCAGGTGATGACCGGTCTCGCCGACGGCATCATCGGCACCTCGATCGAGGACCCGGACCTGAACCCGGCCGAGCTGTGGCTGGGCAACTACGACGCCACCCAGCCCGTCGGCTGGACGCCGCCCTCGGGGGTGAACAACGGCGAGATCCGGACCAAGCCCGTGGGCTGGCCGTCCAACTGCGTGATCGACCGGCCCAACGGCTCCTCGGCCGGCATCACCGCGCTGCGCAACGACATCGCCGCCGGCACCGGCTGCGTGGACATCGCGCGCTCCTCCCGCGGGCCCCGCGACACCAGCGGCGACCTGCTCACCTTCGTCCCGTTCGCGCAGGACGGCGTGACCTGGGCCTCCCGGGACGACAGCCCGCTGGCCGGCGAGGACCTGACCCTGGCCGAGCTGCGCGACATCTACCAGTGCACCACCACCAGCCTCAACGGCGTGACCCTGCAGCCGCTGGTGCCGCAGGCCGGCTCCGGCACCCGGGGCTACTGGACCGACCTGATGGGCATCGAGGAGGACCTGTCCGACGCACCCTGCGTCTCGGACAACGTCAGCGGCACCCCGGTGCAGGAGCACGACGGCACGATCCTGTCCGGCAGCGGCCAGATCATGCCCTACTCCATCCCGCAGTGGCTGTCCCAGCTCCACTCCGCCACCACGCAGGTCCCGGACCGGCGCGGTGACTCGGAGCTCAACCTCGTCGCCGGCGCCGCCCCGTACACCGGGACCTCCGGGAACGAGGTCATGAACAGCTCCTTCCCGGTGATCCGCCCGGTCTACAACGTGGTCGAGACCGCCCGGATCGACCCGCTGGACCCGGCCTACGACGCCGACCTGGAGTCGGTCGTGGTGGGCAGCACCTCCGAGGTCTGCCAGCGGACCTCCACCATCACCGGCTTCGGCTTCGCCACCCACCCCAACTGCGGTGACACCTCGCTGACCGCCAACAACTGAGTCGCCTCCGGCAACCGGCGAACTCACCCACCCCCGGCCGGGCGCATCCGGCGCCCGGCCGGGCAGTCCGGGGCGCGGTGAAGCGAACCGCGCTCCGCTCACCGGAAATGGCACACCATGCTCGCATTAAGGGGATTGTCTTCATGAACGCCCATGTCCCGGCCGCCCGTCGAAGAGTGCGCCGTGCCGCCGCAGCCCTGCTGGCGCTCGTGCTCGGCACCGGCCTGGCGGTCTTCGGACTGTCCGCGCCCGCCGCCGCCGCCTCGCTGCCGGGCACCGTCACCCCCGCCGTGACCTCCGGGTCGATCACCGACGCACCGATGTTCGCCGGCGCTTCGGTCGGCGCCGCCTGCCCGGAGAACTACCAGTCGCGGCTCGGCCTGTTCGTGGTCGTCGACGGCTCCGAGCGCAGCCTGGCCGGCATCATCACCGACGGCGCGCCCTACGACCAGCCGTTCTCCTTCACCGTGCCGGCCAACGGCCGCTCGCTCGCCGACCGCATCGGCACCACCGGCGTGGACGGCTCCTACGAGATCCGGGTGCGCTGCATGCCCGCGTCCGGCAGCGCCCACCCGATCGACCCCGCCCTGCACTTCTCCTTTGCCGTGCAGGTGACCGGCGACCAGTGGCAGGTGGCCACCGGTGAGCGCCAGGACACCGAGGTCACCCTGGCCGCCGACCCGGCCGGGCAGATGGTGACCGGCACCACCGCCACCCTGACCGCCACCGTCTCCGACCCGGCCGCCGCCGGCCTGGTCCGCTTCAGCTCCGGCGCCCTGACCTACGGCGTCGCCGAGGTCCTGAACGGCGTGGCGCAGCAGCAGATCACCGCGCCCGCCGTGCCGGGCCCGCTCACCCTGCGCGCGGAGTTCTTCCCGGCCGACCCGGCGTCCTACACCAGCGACACCACCACGCTGGGCTACGCCACCGTGCTCGCCCCCGCCATCGAGGTGCGGGACGCGGACGGCAATGTCCTTCCGGCCGGTTCCGCCATCCCGCTGCAGAGCGACCTCTCCGTGACCGCGGCCGGCTTCCACCCCGGAGAGGCCGTCGAGGTCGCCATCCCCTACACGCTGTCGCAGTACGCGGACACCACCGCCGACGCCACCGGCACGGTCGGCGCTTACGCCCTGACCACCCCGTGGTGCCTCGTGGACCGGAAGATGACGCTCAAGCTCACCGGCGTGCAGAGCGGCATCACGGTCACCTACACCTTCCAGGCCGACTGCCTCTGCTGACCACGGTGAGAACGATCATGTGCCGCTGTGCGTGATCACAGCCGGGCGCCCTGGGAGGCGCCCGGCTGCACCCGTGTTCCCCCCCCCACCCGCACCACCACGACACCCATCCCTGTTGACCCACTGAGGACACCCTGATGCGCACAACAAGAAAGCGGGCCCGGCTCGCACTCCTGACGATCCTGGCGACCCTGCTGGGGTCGGCCGCCGTGGTTCTGGGCAGCACGGGTACCGCCCACGCGGCACTCGCCGGCGACTTCGTGCCGGCCGAGACCGAGGGCTCCACCACGGCCAGCCCGATGTTCTCCTCCGCCACGGTCTCCCAGCCCTGCCCGGCCGACTACCGCAGCGGCCTGGTGGTGCTGGTCGTCATCGACGGCTCCGAGTACAGCCTGAGCGGCGTCATCCGCGACGGCGCGCCCTACGACGAGCCCTTCACCTTCTCCATCACCACCGGCGACCGGTCCCTGAAGTCCCGGCTGGACGCCAGGAGCGCGGGCGACGGCACCTACGAGATCCGGGTGCGCTGCTGGCCCGACACGGGTGTGGCGGTGGACGCCGCCCAGCACTTCGCGTTCCAGGTCCAGGTCTCCGGGGAGAGCTGGACGCTGGTCCGGGAGGAGCCGGAGGAGACGCAGGTCGCGCTGTCCGTCGAACCGGCCGGCCACTCCGTGATCGCCAAGGAGGCCACCCTCACCGCGACGGTCACCCCGGCTGCGGCCGAGGGACATGTGCGCTTCCAGTTCGGCGCCCAGGTGGTGGCCGCGGCGGTCCCGGTCACCAACGGCACCGCCACCACCACCTACACCGCCCCGGAGAACCCCACGACCGGTGAGTTCCGGGCCGTGTTCACCCCCAGTGACCCCGGCGCCTACGGCGCCGCCACCTCCGACCCGGTGCCGTACGCGGTCGTCGACGAGACCTCCGTCACGGTCCGCGACGAGGACGAGAATGTGCTGCCGGAGGAATCCGTGCTGGAGGCCGGGCAGAGCCTGCTGGTCTCCGCCGAGGGCTTCTACCGGAACGAGGCCGTGCGGATCACCCTGGCGGACAGCGAGGCCGCCTTCCCCGAGGCCACCGCGGACGGCAGCGGCGCGGTGAACCTGCACCGGATCGGCCTCCCCGGGGACCTGGCCGACGGCGACCACACCCTCCGGGTGACCGGCGCCACCAGCGGCATCACCATCGGCTACCCCTTCACCATCGGCGAGGGAAACGGGACCGAGGGCGGACAGAACGAGGGCTCCACCGAGGGTGAGACCGAGGGTTCGACCGAGGGTGAGACCGAGGGCGGGGAGAACGAGGGTTCCACCGAGGGTGAGACCGAGGGCGGCGAGGCCCAGGGCTCCACCGAGGGGGACAGCGGAGGCGGCCTCGGCGGCGCCGCCGGCGCCCTGGGCGGCGTCTCCGGCGGCGACACCGGACTGAGCGGCGGCTCCGCATCCGGCGGGCCCACCCCCCACGGCGGCGGCGGCCCGCTGGCCAACACCGGTGCGGACATCATGGGCTTCGCCTTCCTCGGCCTGCTGATGGCCGGCGCGGGCGTGGTGCTGGTGGTCCGCGCCCGCCGGCTCAACCGTCCGCTGCTCAGCTTCGGCACTGCCCGCCAGGGCTGACCGCCGGAGCCTGCCGGCCCGCCCCGGCCCGCCGGCCGGGGCACCCGCGGCGGCGGGGCCGGCCCTTCCCTCCTCGCCCGAGAACCGGCCCCGCCGCCCCCGTCCGCCCCGACACCCCTCCACACACCGGAAGGTGCCCGCAGTGCCCGCCGTACCCGCAGTGCCCGCACCGATGTCTCCCGCCGACCCGGCGGTGCCGTCGCCCCCGCCCGCCGACGCACAGCAGGAGCGGCAGCCGCTTCCCGACGCGCGGTTCGCGGTCCCCGGCGCCGCCCTGCTGATCCTGGCCGCCCTGCTGCTCGGCTTCGCCGCCAACCTCACCGTGGTCAGCCACTTGCAGCACGCCCGCGCCCAGCAGACCGGCTTCGCGGAACTGCGCGAGCAGCTCGCACTGGGCACCGCGCCGGTCGGCCAGACCGACTATCGCGGCCACCCCCTGGACCCGGGAGCGCCGGTCGCCCTGCTGCGCATCCCCGCGCTGGACCTGCGCGAGGTGGTGTTCGAGGGCACCACGCCCGGCGTGCTGACCGCGGGACCCGGCCACCGCCGGGACACCGTGCTGCCCGGCCAGGCCGGCACCAGCGTGCTGATGGGACGTCAGTGGGCGTACGGGGGACCGTTCCGCGAACTCCACACCCTCGCCGTGGGCGACACCGTAGAGATCACCACCGGCCAGGGCGAGCACGTCTACCGGGTCACCGGCCTGCGGTACCCCGGCGACGAGGTGCCGGCGCCCGCGGGGGAGGGCGAGGGACGGCTCACGCTGATCACCGCCACCGGGGGCCCGTACACCCCGTCCGACGCGCTGCGGGTGGACGCCGAGCTGACCACCGGCGTCCAGCCCGCCCCGGCGCGGATCTTCCCGGTCGGCTCCCTCGGCCCCGGCGAGGAGACCCTGGAGGGCGACAGCCGGGTCTGGATCCAGGTGCTGCTGTGGAGCCAGGGCCTGCTGCTCGCCGCCCTGGCCGTGACCTGGGCCTACCGCAACTGGGGTCGTGCACAGGCGTGGATCGTCGGGGTCCCGCTGCTGGGCGGCCTGTCCGTCGGGCTCTCCGGCGCCCTCACCATGCTGCTGCCCAACCTGCTGTGACCCGCGCCGCCCGCCCCGCACCCCTGCCGCCCGGCCCTTACGCCCGTACCCGCACCGACCGAAGGGGACGCACCTCATGACCGTGCCGACGCCCGACACCGAGACCACCATCCCGCTGCCCAGGAGCGGTGACGAGGACCCGGACCCGGCGGGTGTCCCGCCCGCCCCCGGCACCGGGCCGGCGTCCCTCCGGGCCCGCTCGGTCTCCGCCTGGTTCGGCAGCCACCAGGTGCTGGACCGGGTGTCCCTGGACATGCCGGCCCGTCGGGTGACGGCCCTGATCGGCCCCTCCGGCTGCGGCAAGTCCACCTTTCTGCGCATCCTCAACCGCATGCACGAGCTGATCGCCTCCGCCTCCCTGGCCGGCGAGGTGCTGCTGGACGGCGAGGACATCTACGACCGGGGCCGCCGCATCACCCACGCCCGACGTCAGATCGGCATGGTCTTCCAGAAGCCCAACCCCTTCCCGGCCATGTCCATCTACGACAACGTGGTCTCCGGGCTGCGGCTGAACGGCCGGCGCGCCGGCCGCGGGGAGAAGGACGCCCTGGTGGAGGAGTGCCTGACCAAATCCGGCCTGTGGAAAGAGGTCCGGGACCGGCTGCGCCAGCCCGGCGGGGCGCTCTCCGGCGGCCAGCAGCAGCGGCTGTGCATCGCCCGCTCGCTGGCCGTGCGCCCCCGGGTGCTGCTGATGGACGAGCCCTGCTCGGCGCTGGACCCCACCTCCACCCGCCGGATCGAGGAGACCATCGCCGAACTCTCCGAGGAGGTGACCATCGTGATCGTCACCCACAACATGCAGCAGGCGCAGCGGGTCTCCCAGCTCTGCGCCTTCTTCCTGGCCGAACAGGGCACCCCCGGCGTCATCGTGGAGCACGGGCCGACCACCGCCATGTTCCGCTCCCCGCGGGATTCCCGCACCGCCGACTACGTCCAGGGCCGCTTCGGCTGACCGCGCCCGGCGGCTACTCGGTGAGCCGCCGCTTCTGCACCTTGCCCATGTGGTTGCGGGGGAGACCGGCGACGAAACGGATCTCGCGCGGGCGCTTGTGCGCCGAGAGCTGCCCGGCGACATGCCGCACCAGCTTCTCCGCGACCAGGTCCGCCGGTTCGGCCGCGAAACCCTCCCGGCGCACCACGAAGGCGACGACGCGCTGGCCGAGGTCGGGGTCGGGGAGGCCGACGACGGCGGCTTCGGCGACGGCCGGGTGGCCGAGCAGCGCGGTCTCGATCTCCCCGGCCCCGATGCGGTAGCCGCCGGACTTGATCAGATCGGTGGACTTGCGGCCGACGATCCGGAAGTGGCCGTCGCCGTCCATGGCGGCGACATCGCCGGTGGGGAACCAGCCGTCCGGGGTGAGCGGGTCCGGGCGGCCGAGGTAGCCGTCGAAAAGGGTGGCGCCCCGCACCTGGAGATCGCCCGGGGTGGAGCCGTCGGCCGGCGCCGGCTGCCCGGCGTCGTCCACGATCCGGGCCTGTACGCCGGCGATCGGGGTGCCCACCCGGCCGGGACGGCGCTGCCCGTCGGCCCGCTGGGCCAGGGTGATCAGCGTCTCCGTCATGCCGTACCGCTCGACCGGGGTGTGGCCGGTGTGCCGGGCCAGTTCCCGGGCGACCGGCACCGGCAGCGGTGCGCTGCCCGAGACCAGCAGCCGGGCCGGGGCGAGCGCCCGCGCCGATGACGGATCGGCGGCGATCCGGGACCAGACCGTGGGCACCCCGAACAGCAGGGTGCCGCCCCGGGCGGTGACCGCCCCGGCGTAACCGGCCGGGCCGGGCCGGAGGGTGTGCACCAGCGGGCTGCCGGTGCGCAGCGCGCCCAGCACGCCGAGGATCAGCCCGTGCACATGGAACAGCGGCAGCCCGTGCACCAGCACGTCCTCCGGGGTCCAGGCCCAGGCGTCGGCCAGGCCGTCCAGCCCGGCGGCGATCGCCCGGCGGGACAGCAGGGCGCCCTTGGGCGGGCCGGTGGTGCCCGAGGTGTACATGATCATCGCCACCGCGTCGGCCGGGGGCTCGGGGCGGACGGTGGCGGAGCGGGCGCCCGGCTCCACCGGCACGGCCTCGACCGGCAGGCCGTCCACCGGCTCGCCCAGCCAGAGCGCGGCCCCGGAGTCGGCCAGCAGATGGGCGCGCTCGGCGGCCCCCGAGTCCGGCCCCACCGGAACCACCGGCACCCCGGCCAGCAGACAGCCGGTGACCGCCACCACGGTGCGCAGATCGGCGGCGGCGCGCACGGCGACCGCGGGCGCGCCGTGCACCCGGTCCGCGACCGCCGCCGCGGCGGCGAACAGCTCCTCGCGGCCCAGAGCGGCGTCCCCCACGGTCACCGCGGGCCCGTCGAGATCCGGGTGCGGCGGCAGCAGGGGACCGTCGGCGGGAATGGTCATCGTGGTCCTCCACATTCGGTCGGGGGCGGCGCCGGGGAGGGGCCACGGCAAGCCTCCCCCACCGGCCTGGAGCGGGACCGCGGTTACCGCTATGGCGGCCGGGCCGCCCAGCCGCACAGCCGCCCAGCCGCCCGGCCGCCCGGCCGTCCGGCCGTCCGGCCGTCCGGCGTCGCTACGGCTCGGTGCCGAGTGCGGCGGCGCCGGTGATGCGGTGCAGCGGGTAGGTGCGGATCTCCTCGGCGGTGTGGTCGAAGGCGGTGACCAGGCCGCCCTCCACCCGCACCGGGGCCAGCACGCGCCGGCCGGCCACGCCGTCCGCGCCCACATAGCCGATCCGGACCAGGCCGCCGTGGTGTGCGGCGGCGCGCAGCGTGGACAGGGTCTCGGCCGCGGTCCGGCGCGGCAGCTCCAGATCGGTGACACCCTCCGGGACGGCGGCGGACGGGGCCGCGGCGGCCGGGGCGGCGGTGGCGGCGTGGTCCCCGGCGCGGACCGCCCGCACCGCGGCGGCCAGCAGCCGCCGGTCGGCGGGCGGCGGGCCGTCGGGCACCGGCTCGGGGGCGGACCGCGGGGGCGTGCGGTGCGCGGCGCGGCGCGGGGCCAGCACCGCGCCCTCGGCGGACTCGGCGGCCGGGGCGTGGCCCAGTTCCCGCAGCCGCTGCAGCAGCACCTCGGGTGCCACCGGGGAGAGCAGCACGGTGGGGGCCAGCCGGCGCAGCCGCAGGGCGGCGGCCCGGCGGTCGGCGAGAAGCTGGGTGAGCAGCGTCTCGTCGTCGCAGCGCAGATAGCTGGTGGCGGCGCCGACCCGGAGCAGGCCGTGCTTGCGGGCCACGTCGTCGATCAGATAGGCGAGCGGCTGCGGCACCGGGGTGCGGGAGTGGCGGGCCAGGAACTCGCGCAGCTCGGCGGCGGACCAGCCCGCGTCCAGCGCGCGGCGCACCGAGCCGGGCGCGAAGCGGTAGACGGTGGCGCCGCCCTTGGACTCGATGTCGGCGGCCACGGCCAGCGCCTGCGCCAGCTCGCGCCGGAGCGGCCCGGGCGCCACGGCGGTCAGATCCGCCTGGAGCAGCACCTCGTCCAGCGGCTCCGGCAGCAGCGGCGCGAGCAGTGCGGCGCTTTCGGCGAGCGCGGCCGCCACGGCGGCCTCCGGATCCGGCCCGGCATCGCCCGCGGCCCCCCGGGCCGCGGCGGGGGCGGCCGGGGTGTCGTCGGGGGTGAGGGCGGCCAGCAGGGGCCGGACGGGGGCGGCCGGTGCGCCGCGGCCGGTGACGCCGAGCCGTTCGGCGTCGGCCAGGACGGCGGCGGTGAGCAGGGTGTGCAGCTCCTCGGGCATGCGGCGCGGGGCCTCCCAGCGCAGCCGGTGCCGCACCGCCTCCGGATCGGCCGCGGCGCCCGGCTCCAGCGCCGTCAGCAGCCGCAGCGCGGCCAGCCGCAGTTCCGCGGCCGGGCCGCGGTCCAGGCCGGGGCCCAGGGCGACCGGGGGCCGCTGGTCGCGGCCGGCCTGCCCCGCCGGGCCCCCCGGGCCCGCCGGGGCGGGCGGGCGGCGGCCGATCAGGCCGGGCACCCGGGTGGTGCGCAGCCAGGCCAGGACCAGCGCGGCCCAGCGCCGCTCGGGCGGCAGCTCGCGCCATTCGTCGGCGGCCGGGGTCGGGGCCCAGCGCTCGTCGGCCTCGCCGTCGGAGGCCACCAGCCCGGCGGCATAGGCGAGTTCGGCCCAGAACGCGGCCTCCGCCGCCGGCAGCTCCAGCGTGGTGGCGAGCCTCCGCAGATCGCGCACGCCCAGCCCGCCGGCCCGCAGCACCGCCGGGCCGTCCTGCTCCCAGCGGCTCAGCAGTTCCTCCACCACGGTCAGCGCGGTGTGCGCCTGCCCGGCCGCGGCGCGGTCCACCTCCTCGGGGGTGTACCGGGCGCGCACCGTCACCTCGGGCGGCAGCGGGCTCGGTGCGCGGTGCGCCCGGCCGCCGCGCAGCGTCAGCGCGGCCTCCCGGGGCAGCACCACCGTCATCCCGCCGGAACGGGCGCCGGTGCCGCCGCTGCTGCCCGCGGGGCCGCCACCGTTCACCGGGATCAGCAGGCCGCGCTCCAGCAGCCAGCGCAGATGCGGCGCCGGCTGCGGCGACAGCTCGCCGTACGGCGGCCCCCAGATCAGTTTCTCCAGCGCCGCCCGGGCCCGCTCGGGGGCGACGGCCAGCAGCTTGTCCAGCTGCCGCGGGTCGGCGAACAGCTCCTCCAGCCCGCGCAGCGCGCTCACCGGGTCATGGGTGGACGGCAGCCCGGTGGCGGCCAGCAGCTCCTGCATCCGGCTGGGCGGGAAGCCGGCGGTGGCCTCGGCCAGGGTGGGCCCGAGGCCGGTGGAGCCGGGACGGCCGGGCGAGGGCGCCAGCAGCTCCCGGGCGGTGCGCACCAGCCGCAGGGCCTGGTCCGGGCCCCAGAGCAGGGCCCGGCCGCGCAGCGCGGCCAGCGCGGCGGGCAGCCGCCGTTCGCCGCCGGGCAGCAGCCGGGCCAGGGCCTCGGCCGGGCAGGGCTGGGCGGCCACGGCCAGCGCCTCGGCGGTCTGCAGGGTGAAGGTGTCCAGCCGTTCCAGGGCGCGCAGCACGGAGGGCCGGGTGCCGGCCCGGGCGGCGAGCCGGGACAGATCCCCGGGCAGCGGCGAGAGCAGGTCCGGGCGCAGCCGCAGCAGCTCGGCCAGCGCGTCGTCGGGCAGGGCGCGCAGCTCGTCGGCGAGGGTGCGCGGCGCGCCACCGCGGTTGTCCGTGCTCATCCGCTCAACGGTAGCGGCCCCCGCCGTCACCCGTCGCCCGTGCGCCCCAGGCCTTCGGCGGTGAGAGAGGTGCGTGTGCAGCGGGTGAGCCGGATGACGAGCTGGGAGGCGAGGAACCAGGGTGTGGCGGGGTGGCCGTAGGGGAGGTACCCGTCGGTGGGGGAGACGAGCCGGCCGCCGGGGGCCGGTACGCACAGCCCGCCGAAGACGCCCCATACCCGGGGCCCACGGCAGCGGACGGCGATTGCGCCGGTGAGATGCGGGCAATGGCGTGCGGCGAGGTCGGCGCACGGCCGGCAGACCGGCGGCTTGGTGGACAGGGCGCCTTCCGTCCGGCCAGGTGGTTCGCCGGCGGGGTGGCCGGAGTGCGGCAGGAGGAACAGCCAGCCTCGGGAGGTGCGGTCGGCGGGGCCGCCGCACACCTGGCAGAGCCGGCGGAGCATGGCATGCCGCTGCCGTCCGGAGTGCAGGGTGCCGAAGGCGGGCCGCCCGTTGCCGGGCGAGCCGGCCAGCCGCGCCCACAGCACGCCGTACCGGTCCCGGTCGTCCGCGGTCTCGTCCCGGTACGCCAGGCCGGTGCCGTCCGGACGCGCGACCAGGTCACCGCTGACGGCGACCCGCTCCCCGCTCCAGGAGGCGGCCCAGGGAACCGGAAGCCGCCGCTTTCCCCAGAACAGAGGCTCTGCGGGCATCTCGGGGCGAGTGGGCGGCATGGCAACCTCCAGCGGAGACATAAAGGCTAGCCCTAAAATCCTGCCGCTGTTTGATGCGTGCTGTCAACAGGGCTAGCTTTGACGCCAGGAGACAAGCCGGAGGGGGGAGGTGCACGCATGGTGAGGGGCTATCGGGAACTCGCCGATGAGCTGGAACAGCGCATCAACGCCGGGGAGTTCCGCCAGGGTGGGACGCTGCCCAGGATCAGCGAACTGGAGGAGCGGTACGGGCTGGCGCGCCAGACCGTCCGGGACGCGATCGCGGTCCTCGCCGACAAAGGGCTCGTCTACACCAGACGCAAGGCGGGAACCATCGTCCGGCACCGTACGCCGGTGCTGATCCCCCTCAGCCGGTACGGCCGGGTGCTCTCGCCCGGCGGCACCAAGGGCCCCTGGGAGACCGCCACCGCCGCCCAGGGCTTGGACGGATCCGTGGAACTCGTCGATGTCCGGCACGAGACGGCGGAAGGGGCGCCGTCCGGAGTCCGCGATCTGGGCAGCGAAGACGTGGTGCGCCGTACCCGGCACGCGCTCATCCGGCCCGACGATGTGGTGCAGATCCAGCACGCCTGGTACGCCAGGGACCTGGCGGAATCCGCCGGTCTGGCCGGGCGCCGGAAGATCGACGGCGGGGTCTATGCGGCCCTGTCCGCGGCGGGACACGTGCCGGCGACGGCCAGTGAGACGGTGAGTGCCCGTATGCCGACCGAGCAGGAGGCCGGCCGGCTCGGGGTCGGCGGCAAGATTCCCGTGCTCTGCATCGAGCGCCTGACCAAGGACTCGGCGGGCCGGCCCCTGGAGTTCCTCCGCGTCGTCACTCCGGCCGACCGCGTCAGGCTGGTCTACGGAAACCTGCCCCTCGCCGGAACGGAATGACCTGAGCGCCGCCCCCCTTGGCCCATGGCCGGGGAGGCGGCGCTCGGTGGCGAAGTGCGGTCAGTTGGGGGTCTCGGCGGTGTTGATCAGGTCGATCTGGTGCAGGACGCGCTCCTTCAGGGTGGGTCCCATCGGGGCGTAGCCCAGCTCCAGGGCCAGGGAGTCGGCCTGGTCGGCGGTGACGGCCCAGCGCCAGAAGTCCCGCAGCAGGGTGCCGGTCTCGCGGTCGTAGCCGCAGGTGTAGGCGAACACCCAGTTGCTGCCGGTGATGGGGTAGCCCTCGCCGCCGATGTCGTCGATGGTGAACTGGAAGGTGCCCGGGATCTCGGCCTCCTCGGAGGCGGCGGTGGTGGCCTGGAGGGTCGGCTCGATCGCCTCCCCGTCGGCGTTCACCACATGCGCGGTGGCCAGGCCGTGCTGCACGGCGTACGACTGGTTGACATAGCCCAGCGCGCCGGCCTGCTCGATCACCTGGGCGGTGACGCCGTCGTTCCCGTCCGCGCCCAGGGTCTCGGCGTGCCACTCCACTTCCTTGCCCTCGCCGTAGGCGTCCGACCAGAACGGCACCTCGTAGGCCAGGTAGTGGGTGAACACGAAGGTGGTGCCCGAACCGTCCGCGCGGTGCACCGGGAGGATCTCGGTGGCCGGCAGGGTCCGGCCCGGGTTGAGCTCCTGGATCTCGGGGTCGTTGAAGTGGGTGATCTGGCGGTCGTAGATCTTGGCGATCAGTTCGGCGGTCAGTACCAGCCCGTCGAGATTCCGGTCGTTGAACGCGATCACCACCGAGCCGAAAACCACCGGGAACTGCACTGCCGCGCAGGAGCGGTTCAACTTGGCATCGGCCATCTGATCGCGGGAGAGGAACTCGTCCGAGGAACCGAAGTCGGTTTCCTCCGCCAGGAAACGCTTGACGCCCTCCCCCGAGCCGACGCCCTGATAGGTGATCGTGGCGAACGGCTGCCGGGCGTTGTACTCGTTGATCCATTCCTGGAACAGCGGATGCGGGAACGTGGCGCCGGCGCCGTCGATGATGCCGGTGCGCAGCTCCTGCTTGGGCTGGTCGGAGGGACTCGCACTGCTGACCATGCCACAGCCGGTGGCCAGCGCCGCGGTGGCCGTCACGACGGCCGTGAGCGCGGGGGTTCGCCACGTGCCCATGTCATGTGCTCCTTGTGTATGCCCAACCGGTCCACGATGCAACTTAGGAGTCCCGGTGGAAACTCCGACGGCCGGAAGGTGAACGACAGGAGACGGCTCATGAAGAAGTGAGCGGCGCTCATGTGACGCCAATTCATCACGCATGGTGAGGCGGGGAGAATTCCGGCCGAACATCGGCCCCCGGCCGGCCGGGCCGCCGTCCCGTCCGGCAGGTTTCCCGCGCACTGCCGGGCCGGACTCCGCCTGTCAAACACGCCGATAGGGGGATATCCCTGCCTTGCGGAAACAGCGCTCGCGGCGGCGGGAAAGCGCCGCGGGCAAGCCGTGGGAAAGCCAGGGAAAGCCAGGGGAAGGCTAGGGGAAAGCCATGGGGCAGGCCAGGGGAAAAGGGCGGCCGATGACTTCGGCCGCCCCGTGTTCCCGCTTGTGATGGTGTCCGTCACCGGGCCGGGAGGCCCTGTTCACCGTCGTTTCACCGGGCCGTCCCCGGACGGCCCGCCGCGTCCCCGGTGCCCGGGTCAGCTCGGCGGCACCAGACGGTAACCGACGCCCCGCACGGTCTGGATGATGTCCGGATGGTGCGGGTCGTCGCCCAGCCGCTCGCGCAGCCGCCGGATGTGCACGGTGATGGTGTTGGAACGGCGCGCCCCGTCGCCCCACAGCTCGGCCCGGATCCGCTCCCGGGTGATCACCTTCTCGGCGTTCTGCATCAGCAGATGCAGCAACTGGAACTCGCGCAGCGGCAGCCGCGCGGTCGGCACCCCGTGCATCCGCACCTCGTAGGTGCTCGGGTCCAGGGTCAGCGGCCCGCACACCACCGGCTGGTCCCAGTTGCGCGCGGAGCGGTCCGACAGGCTGAGCAGCTGGGCCACCTCGCGCGGCCGGTAGGGCCGGGCCACGCAGGCGCTGGCCCCGGCCGCCAGGGCCGGGGCCACCAGATGGGTGTCGTCCGGGCCGACGCCCAGCACCACCGGAATGGACATCCGGCGCCGCACCAGCCGCAGCACGGTGGCACCGTCCAGCACCGGCAGCTCGGCCGATATCAGCAGCACATCGGGTTTGCGCAGCCCCACCTCCAGCAGGGCGGTGGCGCCGTCCGCGCAGTGCACCACCGACACCTGGTACTTGGCGAGCTGGGTGGTCAGCCCCTGCCGGATGCGCTCGTCGGCGTCGGCCAGCAGCACCACCGGGTGGCTGCCCAGCGGGATGCCGGACGGCCGGCCGTCCGGCTCCGGCGGGAGGGAGCGCGGGCCGGGCAGGGTGTCGGCGGCGGTCAGCCCGGCGTGCCCGGCCTGCCCGGCGCGCCCGTCGGCCATGCCGTCGTCGTCCGGCTCCGCCGGGTACCCGGCCGTTCCGGCTCCGGCGAAAGGTCTGCCGGCGGATGCCCACGCCGGCTGGGCCGAGACCGGCCAGGTGCCCATGCTGCTCTCCCTCGCTGTTGGTGCCGGCAGTGAAGAACGCGGTGCAACGGCCGGCAACCGCATCCGTCTCCATGGGGGTGCGGTCGCCCATGGATTTCTCGACCCCCGGAGCCCGGTGGGCCCGAGTCGCGCGACGGCGTGCCCGGCGGGACGTTCTTCATGTAACGGGCCGTGGGTAGCGCATCGTACGGGGGCGGGTGAATGCCGGATGAACACCTTTGTTCCCTCGGGTGCACTTCCCCGTTGCCGGCAATCCGCCCCCGTGTCACGCCCGACGCGCCCGTCGCTCCTCTTCCGCGCGTCAATGCGCCGATCAGCCGAACCGGCCCGAGACGTAGTCCTCGGTGGCGGTATTGCCGGGGTTGGTGAAAATCTTGGTGGTCGCGTCGATTTCCACCAGCGCACCCGGTTCACCGATCGCCTTCAGATTGAAGAAACCGGTGGTGTCGCTGATCCGCTGCGCCTGCTGCATGTTGTGGGTCACGATGACGATGGTGTAGTCCCGCTTCAGCTCCACGATCAGGTCCTCGATCGCGCCGGTGGAGATCGGGTCCAGGGCGGAGCAGGGCTCGTCCATCAGCAGCACGTCCGGCTGCACGGCTATCGCGCGGGCGATGCACAGCCGCTGCTGCTGGCCGCCGGACAGGCCGGAACCGGGCCGGTTGAGCCGGTCCTTGACCTCGTCCCACAGGTTGGCCGAGCGCAGCGAGCGCTCCACCAGCTCGTCCATGTCGCTGCGCTTCATGCGCTTGTTGTTGAGCTTCAGCCCGGCCGCCACATTGTCGTAGACCGACATGGTGGGGAACGGGTTGGGGCGCTGGAAGACCATGCCGACGTGCCGGCGGACCCGCACCGGGTCCACGTTCGGCCCGTACAGGTCCTCCTCGTCCATCATCACCTTGCCCTCGACCCGGGCGTTGGGCACCAGCTCGTGCATCCGGTTCAGGGTGCGCAGAAAGGTGGACTTGCCGCAGCCGGAGGGGCCGATCAGGGCGGTCACCGAGCGGGGCTCGATGGTCATCGACACACCCTGCACGGCAAGGAACTTGTCGTAGTAGATGTCCAGGTCTGAGACGTCGAGGCGCTTGGCCACTGTGCTGTCCTTTGCGTGAGTCGTGCCGTGCGTCAGGCGCGGGTCTTGGGGGCGAAGAGGCGGGAGACCAGCCGGGCCACGAGGTTCAGCGCCATCACGATGATGATCAGCAGGAACGCCGCCGACCACGCCCGGTCCAGGGACGGCTCGGGCGGGACCCCGGGGCTGACGTACTCGTAGTAGGAGAAGACCGACAGGGTGGCCATCCGGCCGTCGAACGGGTCGAAGTTGTCGCCCGTGGTGATGCCCACGGCGATCAGCAGCGGCGCGGTCTCGCCGATGACCCGGGCGATGGCCAGCGTGACACCGGTGGCGATACCGGCCAGCGCGGTGGGCAGCACCACCTTGAGAATGGTCAGCCACTTCGGCACGGCCAGCGCGAAGGCCGCCTCCCGCAGCTCGTTGGGCACCAGCTTGAGCATCTCCTCGGTGGCCCGCACCACGATGGGGATCATCAGCACGCTCAGGGCGACGGCACCCATGATGCCCATCCGCACGCCGGGACCGTAGAACAGCTCGAACAGCGCGTAGGCGAACAGACCGGCCACGATGGAGGGGATGCCGGTCATCACATCGACGAAGAAGGTGATGTACCGGGCGAGCCGGCCGCGGCCGTACTCCACCAGGTAGATCGCGGTCAGAATGCCGACCGGCACCGAGATCAGCGCGGCCAGCCCGGTGATGATCAGGGTGCCCATGATGGCGTGGTGCACGCCGCCGCCCTCGCCCACCACCCCGCGCATCGAGTTGGTGAAGAAGGTGGCGTCGAACCGGGCCAGGCCCTTGCCGACCACCGTGATCAGCACCGAGACCAGGGGCAGCAGCGCCAGCAGGAAGGCGGAGGTGACGATCGCGGTGACCACCCGGTCGGTCGCCTTGCGGGAGCCCTCCACCCGCCGCGACCACAGGTAGACGGTGAGGGTGTAGCCGGCCGCGGCCAGCAGCGCGCACCAGGCCGGGCTCCAGTCGAGAACGAACAGCAGCAGCCCGGCCAGCACAGAGCCGAGCAGGGTCAGCGGCGCGGCGCGGCGCGGCAGCGAACCGTGGGTCAGCGGCACATCGGACACCGCGGGCAGGTCCTGCGGGGTCGGGGTCTTGGTCAGGCTGGTCATCAGTTGGCTCCCGAGAACTCACGGCGACGGTTGATCACCGCGCGGGCCCCCATGTTGACCAGCAGCGTGACCACGAACAGGACCAGGCCGGAGGCGATCAGCACGTTGACGGCGACCCCCGACGACTCCGGGAACTTCAGCGCGATGTTGGCCGCGATGGTGGCCACATTGGAGGAGCTGATGAGGTTGAAGCTGAAGGCGTCCGCCGAGACCGAGAGCACGATCGCCACGGCCATGGTCTCGCCCAGCGCCCGGCCGAGCCCCAGCATCGAGCCGCCGATCATGCTGGAGCGGCCGAACGGCAGCACCGACAGCCGGATCATCTCCCAGCGGGTGGCGCCCAGCGCCCAGGACGCCTCCTCGTGCAGCCGGGGCGTCTGCAGGAACGCCTCCCGGATGACCGCGGTGATGATGGGGAGGATCATCACCGCGAGCACGATGGCGGCGGTCAGCATGGTGCGGCCGGTGGACGAGGCGGGCCCGGCGAAGAACGGGATCCACCCCAGGTTCTCGGCCAGCCAGCCGGAGGGCGAGACGGTCTGCGGCGCCAGCACGCTGAAGCCCCACAGGCCGTAGATGATGCTCGGCACGGCGGCCAGCAGGTCGATGATGTAGCCCAGCGGCGCGGCCAGCCGGCGCGGCGCGTAGTGGGTGACGAAGAGTGCGATGGCGACCGCCAGCGGCGCCGCCATCAGCAGCGCCAGGGTGGCCGACAGCAGGGTGCCGAGCAGCAGCGGCCAGATGTAGAGGACGAGGCCCTCGCCGCCGGGTATTTCGTCCTCGGAGGCGGTGAGCGCCGGCCATGCCTCGGCGACCAGGAAGGCCGCCACTCCGGCGAGGACGAGGAGGATCAGTACGCCCGCACCGGTGGCGGAACCGGCGAAGAGGCGATCCCCGAGGCTCAGCGGGGCTCCGCGGGTGCGTGTCCTCTCGGAAGTGGGAGGCACTGTCTGTCCCTTTCTCATGACTGCGGGTGAGCTGGGGTGTTCAGGTCCTGAACTCCGTATGTCCGGGGGTCCCCCTGGCGGGGGGACCACCCGGACATGTCAGGTGAGGCGCGAGATCACTCGGCCGCGGAGATGGCGTCCACGGCGGGCTGGATCTGGGCGCGCAGGGAGTCGGAGATCGGCGCGGAGCCGGCCGCGTCGGCGGCGGCCTGCTGGCCCTCCGGGCTGATCATGTAGTTCAGGTAGGCCTTGACCAGCTCGGCGGTCTCGGCGTCCTCGTAGCTGGTGCAGGCCATCTGGTAGGACAGCAGCACGATCGGGTAGGCGCCGGACTCGGTGGTGTCACGGGACAGGTCGTAGGCGAAGTCGTACTGGGTGCGGCCCTCGGCCGGGGTGGAGACCTCGACGACCTTGGAGGCGGCGTCGGGGGAGTAGCCCACGAACTCCTCGCCCACCTTGACCTTGACGGTGCCCAGGTCGCCGGCCTGGCTGGCGTCGGCGTAGCCGATGGTGCCCTCGCCGTTGGTCACGGCCTGCACCACGCCGGAGGTGCCCTGGGCGGCCTCGCCGCCGGCCACCGGCCAGTCACCGCTGACCTCGTGGGTCCAGTCCTCGGGCGCCGCGGCGGCCAGGTACTCCACGAAGTTCTCGGTGGTGCCGGACTCGTCCGAGCGGTTCACCGGGGTTATCGCCTGGTCGGGCAGCTCCACATCCGGGTTGTCCGCGGCGATGGCCTCGTCGTTCCAGTTGGTGATCTTCTGGTCGAAGATCTGGGCGATGGTCGACGCGCTGAGGTTCAGCTCGTCCACGCCCTCCAGGTTGAAGATCACCGCGATCGGGGAGATGTAGGCGGGCAGCTCGATCAGCTCGCCGGGGGCGCAGCGGTCGATGGCGCCCTGCAGCTCCTCGTCGGCCAGGTAGGCGTCGGTGCCGCCGAAGTGGGTGGCGCCCGCGACGAACTGCTCACGGCCGCCGCCGGAGCCGACCGGGTCGTAGTTGACCGTCACATCGGGGTTGGCGGCGACGAAGCCGGCCATCCAGGCCTGCTGCGCCGCGTCCTGGGAGCTGGCGCCCGCGCCGTTCAGGGTGCCGGACAGCTCGCTGGTGGTCTCGGCGGTCTCACCGCCGCCGTTCCCGTTGCTGTTGTTGTTCTCGTCGTCCGACTCGTTGGACGAGCTGCACGCGGCCAGGCCGAAGGACAGCACGATCGCGGCGGGGAGGGCGAGCAGACGGCCCGGGATAGTACGCTTCACAGTTGTCCTCTTCCGAAGTGTCGCGGTCGGCCCGAGCCGACGCGAGTGATGCTCACGTGCTCGGACGCTAAGAGGGCGACATGACTTCACAGGGCAGGGCGGGTGAACGCGACATGAATGGAAACCCGACCGGGAAGTGTCGTCACGGCCACATAACAGCGGCGTAACTGTGAGGGTGATGTTGTCGCGGCGCGTCGGGTTCATGTGCCCCGGTGAACTGCTCGCAAAGTGAACGGAGCGTCCCGCTCCGTTGCCCCTCCCGGGCGGCAACCCCTGTGGCGGAGCGGGGCGGTTCACTACCATTCGGGACGTGGGCATCGAAGGTGAGCGGCTTGTCCTGGACTATCTGAGCAAGGTCGGCGACCTGGCCCAGGCCACCAGCATGTCCGCGAACGAGCGCCGGCAACTGGTCACCCGGCTCCGCGACGAGATCGGCCGGCGGCGTTCGGCGGTGACCGGCGAGGAGAAGGGCGAGGACGTCAGGCGCATCCTGCGGGGCATGGGCCGCCCCGAGGATGTGGTGGCGGACGCCTCCGGCCGGGCCGCCGGCGCCCCGCCGGCGCCCCGGGCGATGCCGGAGGTGCCGGCCGCCGGGGAAGCCCCGGAGGCGTCCGAGGTCCCGCTGGTGCCGCGGTCCCGCCCGGCGCGGGACGCCCCCGCCGGGGAGCCGCGCGCCGAGGCGGCCTGGCCGGCCGGCCGGATCGGCGGCTTTGTCGGCGGCATCACGGTGCCCGAGATGCTGAACCCCGAGGCCGACACCGACGAGGACGAGCGCCTGCCCGCGGCCCGTGAGCCGGCCGCGGACCGTGACCCCGGCCAGGCCGGGGAGCCGCGCCCGGAGCGCGGACCGGACGGCGAGGGCGGGCACGAGCACGACGATCGTGACGGTGACGGTGACGGTGCCGGTGCCGGTGCCGATGAAGGTGAGCGGCCGGGACCGGCCCGGCGCGGCCCGCGGATACCCCGGCTTTCCCTGCGCAAGTCCGTGCCCCGGCCCGAGGCCGAGCCCGAGCGGCCACCGCCGCCCCCGCCGCCGCAGCCCGTGCGCAAGGCGTCCCGGGCCCGCCGCGGCGCCCGGGCACTGCGCCGCGCCGCCGGCGGCAGGCATGCCGGCGGCTTCTTCGAACTGCTGGCCGTCGCCCTGCTGCTGGGCGGCACGGTGCTGCGCAATGTGCTGGCGCTGATCGCCGGCTGGCTGATCGCCTACTGGGCGCCCCGGCTGACCCGCACCGAGGCCAAGATCGCCGTCTTCGGCGGTCTGGGCGGGGTCTTCGGCGGCTATGTGATCTGGCTGTTCGGCCGGATGAACGGCTACTGGGGCGACCCGGTCGCCGAGGACGCGATCCCCACCGGGCTGTCCGAGAACTTCCCGCTGCTGCTCCGGCTGGCCGCGGTGGCCAGCGCGCTGTTCCTGCTCTGGCGTGCCCTGCGCCGCCCGCCGGCCAAGGGCTGATCCGCCCCCCCGGTCACTTACTTGCCGACCGGCTAGTGACTAGAATGGGAGCCGATGCCGCCGAGCGGCCGTCCGCGGGGCGGCCGACGCGACAAGGAGCGCCACCCCGATGGTCACTTCACCGCAGCCCCGCCGGGGCAACACCCGGCAGCGCATCCAGGACGTCGCCCTGGCCTTCTTCATGGAGCGGGGCTATGAGAAGACCTCCCTGCGCGAGATCGCCGACGAGCTCGGCGTCACCAAGGCGGCGCTGTACTACCACTTCAAGACCAAGGAAGACATCCTGGTCAGCCTGTTCGCCGAGGTCGGCGCGAAGGTGGACCGGCTGATCGCCTGGGGCCGCGAGCAGCCGCGCACCCGGGCCGTCAAGCGGGAACTCCTCAGCCGCTACAGCCGGATCGCCGGTGACGCCGCCCCGCTGTTCCACATCCTCCAGGAGAACCAGGCCACGCTGCGTGATCTCAGCGTCGGCCAGGACTTCAAGCAGCGGGTGAGCGCGCTGGTCGATCTGTTCAAGGACCCGGACGCGCCCATGGCCTCCCAGGTGCGCAGCGTCAGCGCGCTGCTGTGCATGCATCTGGGCAGCTTCGCCCTGAAGGGCATCGAGGGCGCCCCCGAGGACAAGCGCCAGGCCCTGCTCGCCGCCACCGAGGACCTGCTGGACAGCGCCTACCCGTAGCGCTCAGTCAACCGGCGGAGGCGGTTCCGGGACGGCGTGCCGGCGGGCCGGGTCCTCCTCGCCGGTGCGGGCCTCGGTGCGGCGTGCCTGCTGAAGATAGTCGAGCACGAGCAGCTCGACCGCGTCCTGCGGGCTCCGGGTCCCGGACAGCAGCATCACCTCGATCGCCAGGTCGGCGTCGAGCGTGATGGTGACCTTGGCCATGGCGGCTCCTCGGGTCGGCGCACAGGGGGGGCGGCGCGGCGGGAGCACCAGCATGCGGGGGAGACTGGGGGCATGCAAGATCGAGAACAGCGCGGGCCGACGGTCGGGTTCGATCTGGACATGACGCTCATCGACTCCCGGCCGGGCATCCGGGCCACCTATCTGGCCCTGGCGGCCGAGACCGGGGTACGGATCGACGCCGAGCTGGCCGCCGGCCGGCTGGGGCCGCCGCTGGAGCACGAGCTGGCGCACTGGTTCCCGGCCGAGCGCGTCCCGGCGGTCGGCGACCGCTTCCGCGAGCTGTACACCGAGCACGCCGTGGCGCCGACCCCGGCGATGCCGGGCGCCCGGGAGGCGATCGACGCGGTGCACCGGCACGGCGGCCGGGTGCTGGTGGTCACCGCCAAGTACGGGCCCAACGCCCGCCTGCATCTCGACCACCTCGGCCTGCCCGTCGATCACCTCGTCGGCCGGCTCTGGGCCGAGGAGAAGGCCAAGGCGCTGCGCGCGCACGACGCCGCGGTCTATGTCGGCGACCATGTCGGCGATGTGCGCGGCGCCGTGCTGGCCGGCGCCCTCTCGGTGACCGTGCCCACCGGTCCCATCGGCGCCGGCGAGCTGCGCGCCGCCGGGGCCGATGTGGTGCTGGACGGCGGCCTGCCGGAGTTCCCCGGCTGGCTGGACGGCTGGCTCGCCGCCCGCGCCCCGCGGTGAGCGGGGATCAGGCCCGCTGCCGCCCCCGGCCGCCGCCGGGCCGGAACAGCAGATTGCGCGAGCCGGCCGGGCGGCCCTCGGCATACGGGACGAGCGAGCCGTCCTTCTCCCGCAGCCAGTGCCCCGCGTAGCCCAGCCCGCCCAGGTCGGCGAGCAGTTCCTCCATGGCCGCGTCCCGCAGCGCCTCCATCAGGATCACCGGGCGGTCGCGGCGGATCAGCTCCCGGGCCCCGGCGATCACCCGCGGCTCATGACCCTCCACATCGATCTTGATCAGGTCGACCGGGCCCTCCGGGAACATGCCGTCCAGGGTCACCAGCCTGATCGGCTGCACGCTGCGGCTGCCCGGGGTGTCGGTGAGCCGGTCCAGCGAGGCCCCGGTGGAGAGCAGATTGGCGGAGAACCGGACGGTGATCTCCGCCCGGCCCTCCCGGTCGGAGACGCCCGCCTGATGGCGCACCAGATTCTGGATGTTGTTGGCCCGCTGATTCACCGCCAGCCGGGCGTGGATGTAGTCCACCGGTTCGAAGGAGTGCACCGTGGCCTCGGGCGCGGCCAGGGCGGCGATCAGCGAGAAGTAGCCGACATGCGCGCCCACGTCCACCACCGTGCGGCTGCCGGCCGCCAGCCCGGCCCAGGTGGCCAGGGTGCCCGGCTCGTAGCGGAACTCCCCGTTCCACAGCGTGTCCAGGGCCACGGCCTCGTCATTGCCGCAGAACACCACGAAGGGCGCGCAGTGCGGGGAGTCGATCTCCACCCAGCCCTTGTAGGGGAACTTCTTGCGGTGGATCTTGATGATGTCGGAGGTGGACACCGGCCGGACCACCGGAGCATGGGCGAGCATCCGGGTGTTGGCGGCCTCCAGATCGGCCAGTCGCATGGCCCGAGACTACGCAAGCGGCGGGTGTGCGGCACACACCCGCCGGGTGAACGGTGCGTGAACCGGGTGGCCCGGGTGCCGGCGGTGGCGCGTGCCGGGCGTACCGCGCCGCCCCGGTCAGCGGTGCCGCCCCTCCCGCGCCGCGTCCCGGGCGCCGGGCGGGCGCTGCGCCGCAGGGGTGGCGCGGGCCGCCCGGCGCTGGACCGCGATGTCCCGCAGCAGCCCTCCGGCGGCCACCGCGAACCCCACGCCCATCAGCATCGACACGGCATATGCCACCGGGGGAAAGGGTTCGGATCCCGCGAACATGGGGATGAAGGTGATCAGCGTGGCGACCGCCCCGACGGCGAAGATCACTCCGCCCGTGCGGACCAGCAGGTCTCCACTCCGGCTATCGGACTCAGGTGTACCGCTCACCCCTCCAGGGTAGGCGGCGCTCCCGGGGGCGGCCGCGGGACGCGGTCTCCCCGTGGGGGAGGTCATACCTTGATCGTCGGCGTGCCGTGGGCGACCGGGTACGACTAGCCTGGAGTATGTGGCGGGTCCTGCGGCCCGCCCCGCGCCATGTGGGAAGGACGCTGGCCGGTGGGCGGCCAGGACGACTGCGACGAGGACGAGGACACGTGCCTACCGGCAAGGTCAAGTGGTACAACAGCGAGAAGGGCTTCGGCTTTCTCTCCCGCGACGACGGCGGCGATGTCTTCGTGCACCAGTCGGCGCTGCCCAGTGGTGTGACCGCCCTCAAGCCGGGGCAGCGGGTGGAGTTCGGCGTGGTGGCCGGGCAGCGCGGCGAGCAGGCGCTGTCGGTGGCGCTGCTCGACCCGGCGCCCTCGGTGGTCGCGGCCCGCCGCCGCAAGCCGGACGAGCTGGTGTCGATCGTCCAGGACCTGAGCACACTGCTGGACGGCGTCGCCCAGCAGCTGGAGCGCGGACGCTACCCGGAGAAGCAGGCCGGCCGGAAGATCGCCGGCATGCTCCGCGCCGTCGCCGACGAACTCGACGTCTGACCCCCGCGCTCCGCGCCGCCGGCGCCCTGCTCCCCCCTCAGGGAAGGCGGAGCAGGGCCGGGTCCACGGGCGGGACCAGGCCCCGTTCGGCGGCCCGGTCCAGCAGCGCGCGGACGGCCGCCAGGCCCGCCTCGCCCAGATCGGCCGTGAAGTCGTTGACATACAGCCCGATGTGCCCCTCCGCCACCTCCGGGTCCATCTCCTGGGCGTGCCGCAGCACATACTCCCGTGAGGCCCCGGGATCGTCCCAGGCCATCCGCACCGAGCGGCGGATCGTCCCGGCCAGCCCGCGCAGCGTTCCGGCGCCCAGCGAGCGCTTGGCGACGATGGCGCCCAGCGGGATCGGATGGCCGGTGCCGCGCTCCCAGAACTCGCCCAGGTCGGCGAGGCGGTGCAGCCCGAAGCCGCGGTAGGTGAACCGGGCCTCGTGGATCACCAGCCCGGCGTCCACCCGGCCGTCCCGCACCGCCGGCATGATCTCGTGGAACGGCAGCACCACCACCCGGCCCACGCCGCCGCCCGGCACCCGTTCGGCGGCCCAGAGCCGGAACAGCAGATAGGCGGTGGAGCGCTCGCCCGGCACCGCCACCGTGCCGCCGGCCAGCGCCGCCTCGGTGGTCTCCGGGCCCCGGGTGAGCACCAGCGGGCCGCAGCCGCGGCCCAGCGCACCGCCGCAGGGCAGCAGCGCGTACTGGTGCAGCACCCAGGGCAGGACGGCGTAGGAGACCTTGAGCAGGCTGCCCCGGCCGCGCTCGGCCAGCCCGTTGGTGATGTCGATGTCCGCGAAGGTCACCCGGACGGGCGGGGCGTCCGGCACCAGGCCGTGTGCCCAGGCGTGGAAGACGAAGGTGTCGTTGGGGCACGGCGAATACGCGATGTCCAGCTCCCGGCCGGGCCCCCGCTCGCCGCCCGCTCCGCCGATCGCCGTCACACCCGCCGCACTCGTCATGCCCGTCACTTCCGTTCGTCCCGTACGGGGCCGGGCCAGGACTCCAGGACCGGCAGCAGCTTGCCGAAGGCCACGGTCAGGGCCGCGAGCGCCTCCGCGATCCGCCAGGCGGAACGGTCCCGCGGGCCCACCACATTGGACACCGTGCGCACCTCCAGCACCGGCACGCCCTGCCCGGCCGCGGCCTCGGCCACCCCGAAGCCCTCCATCGCCTCGGCCGCCGCCCCCGGGTGGCGGGCGGCGAGCCCGGCGGCGCGCTCCGCGGTGCCGGTCACCGTGGCCACCGTCAGCACCGGCCCCAGCACCGCCCCGGCGGCCCCGGCCGCCTCCTCGGCCAGCCCGGCCGGCGGCAGATGCTCGGAGGTGCCGAAGCCCAGCTCCGCCAGGGACACAAAGCGCTGCGGCGTCTCCACCCCCAGATCCGCCGCCACCATCCGGGACGCCACCACCGTGGAGCCGATCCCGGCGACCGGAAGGAAGCCGCCCCCGACACCGGCCGAGATCACCAGGCCGTAGGGCTCGCCGGCCAGCGCGGCGGCGGTCAGGGCCGCCGCGGTGCGGGCCGCGGCGGCTGCCGGGCCGACCCCGGCGGCCAGCACCTCGGGCCGCCCGGCGGCCACCCGGGTCCGGGCCGGCCCGGCCAGTGCCCCGGCCACCGCGTCCCGCTCGGCGGGAACCGCGGTGACCACCAGCATCCGGCTCGGCTCCATCGGCGCGGCCTAACCCTGCTCCCCGGCGTCCTCCTCGGCGGCGCCGCCCGTGCCGGCGCCGTCCTGCTGATCCCCGGTGCCGGTGTCCGTGCCGGTGTCGGCACCGCTCTCCCCGGCGCCGTCCTCCTCGCCGCCCGCGGCGTTCTTGGGCTCCAGCTCGACGCTCCAGATGCCGAGGACGTTGCCGTACATCTCCTCGATCAGCACCTCCCAGCTCGCGGCCGACTCCAGGGCCTCGGAGCTGAAGCTCTCGCTCATCTGCACCACGCTGACCCGGATCTCCTCGCCCTCCGGCTCCGGCAGCTCCATGCCCGGGAAGGGCTGCGCCGACTGCGCGATGGCGTACAGCTCCTCGGTGGCGAAGCTGCGGTAGGTGGTGGTGTTCAGCTCCACATCGGCGGGCTGGCCGTTGTAGAACAGCAGCCAGCCGTCCTCCGCAACCTCCGGGTCCACCCCGATCCGGAAGGTGTCGCCGGGGGTGGTACGGAACGACGCCACATCTCCCTCGCCGGTCAGGCAGCTCTGCGCGGCGTCCACGCTGAGCGGCTTGTCCTCACTCCAGCACTGCTGCTCCGCCTCCGGCGACGTGGTGTTCGAACCGAGAGTGAAGTGCGCGTTGGGACTGGGCCGCTCACAGGCGGTCAGGGCGAACAGACCCAGCGACGCGGCGCCGGCGGCGAGGGCGGTGCGGGCCGCCCGGCGGCCCCGGCTCCAGGAGAGTGCGGTCATGCGGGCAGGTTACCGGGCGGGCGGCATCACCGGACGCGGGGGTGCGGCGCGCCGCGGCGTGCCGCCGCCAGCAGGCCCCGGACGGTGGTGACCACGCCGCAGAACACCAGACCGGCCGCCACCGCCATCCCCACCGTGCCGATCAGCGGCAGCGAGATGCCGATCCCGCCGCCGATCACCCAGGCCATCTGCACCGTGGTCTCGGAGCGGGCGAACGTCGAGGTGCGCACCACCTCCGGCACATCGCGCTGGATCAGCGCGTCCAGCGACAGCTTGCCCATCGCCTGCGCCAGTCCGGCGACCACGGCGGCCAGCAGCACCGTGGGCATCCCGTAGACGGCCGCGGCCAGCACCGTGCTGCCCAGCGCCAGCATCAGCATGGTCAGCAGGATCGCCTCGGGGGCGCGGTCCCGGGCCCAGGCGCCCAGCAGATTGCCCGCGCCGTTGCCGACCGCGGCGGCCAGCCCCACCAGGCCCATGGAGAGGGCCGCGGTGAACCCGGCGAACGGCTGGTCGCGCAGCAGAAAGGCCAGAAAGAAGAGGAGAAACCCGGCCAGCGCGCGGATCGCCGAGTTGGCGATCAGGGCCTTCAGCACCGGGGAGTCGGAGACCAGCCCGCCGCCCTGCCGTCCGCCGCGTCCGCCACGGGTCTCCCGGCTGCCGAAACCGGCCCGGAAACGGCGCATCAGGCCGCCGCCGTCCCGCCGGTCGCCCGCCTGCCGGGCGGCGGCCCTGGCATGCGCCAGCTCCTGGAGATGCACGGTGCGTTCGCCCCTGGCCAGATCCACCGTGTGGGGGAGGCGGAACGACATCACGGCACCGATGACGGTGATGACCAGCGCGCCGTACAGCGGCCACTGGGGCCCGATGACATTGAGCACCAGACCCAGCGGGGCCGCGGCACCCGCCGCGAGCAGGCCGGTGAGCGTGATCCGGGCATTGGCCTTGACCAGTGAGATCTGCGGCGGCAGCAGCCGCGGCACCACCGCGGCGCGCACGATGTTGTACGCCTTGGACGCCACCATCACGCCCAGCGCCGCCGGATACAGCACCAGGCCGCCGTGCGCCACCGCGCCCGTCATCAGCAGCGCCAGCGTGCCCCGCACCAGCAGGGCCGCGGCCATGGCCGCCCGGCGCCCGTGCGGCAGCCGGTCCAGCAGCGGGCCGATCACCGGGGCCAGCAGGATGAACGGCGCCATGGTGACGGCCAGATACAGCGCCACCCGGCCGCGCGCCTCGCTGGTCGGCACCGAGAAGAAGATGGTGGAGGCGAGCGCCATGGTGATCAGCATGTCGCCCATCGAGTGGACGGCATGCACCTCTATCAGCTTGGCGAGCCCGGATTCGCCGGCGCCCTCGGCATGGGTCGCCCGGCGGATGCGGCGCAGCACGGCGGCGGGCGCAGCGGTGAGAGCACCACCGGCGGCCCGGACCACCCGGACGAACGCGCCGGTCCGGGCCCTGACTCTGGTATCGGACGTGCTGTCGGCGGCCACCCTGCAAGCGTAGGGGCTCGGCAGGGAGCCGGAGCCGTTCCTTGCGGGCCGCGCACCGGAAGGGCGGCCGGCGCTGCCCGGCGGGGGCCCGGGCCAAGATCCCGGCGGCCGGGGGACGGAGGCCGCTGGGTAAGGTAGCGTGGTTGACCGGTGCGCCGTGCCTTGCCGAGCACGACGTCGCAGCGGCTCCGGACTGTGCCCGGCTCCGGAAAGCGCCGGTCAGCGTGGTGGACGGTTCCGGAGGAGTGCCGGAACGTACCGGATGGGACGCTGCCGGATCACCGCGGGCCCGGGTGCTCGCGGGCGGACCGGAAGCGGGATGTCCGCCAGACCGCTCCGTCGGCCCGTTCGTCGCCCTCGGCGCCCGCACCGGACAACGGCACAGGAGAAAGTCGAACGCCAGTGACTGTTCGGACGCGAAGTCGGAGAACCGCCGACCAGCTTTGTGCGGAGGCCGTCGAGCTGGCCCGGGAGGCCGCCGTCGAAGCCGCCCGCCCGCAGCCGCTCGGGCCGCACCTGGGTGTTGTCACCGAAGGCGACCGGCTGGTGACCCATCTCTTCGACTGCCTGGATCCGGCCTACCGGGGCTGGCGCTGGAGCGTCACCGTGACCCGGGCGTCCCGGGCCCGGCATGTGACGGTCGACGAGGTGGCGCTGCTGCCCGGCCCGGACGCGCTGCTGGCGCCCCAGTGGGTGCCGTGGAGCGAGCGGCTGCGGCCGGGGGATCTCAGCCCCGGCGATCTGCTGCCGGCGCCCGGCGACGATCTGCGGCTGGAGCCCGGCTTCAGCGGTGAGGACGAGCCGCCGCCCAACTCGGTGGAGTCGCCCGGGGCCACGGTGGAGGAGGAGCCCGGGGCCGCGGCGGCGGAACCGGAGGCGGCGGAGGAGCCGGACGCCGGCGCGGCGCCGCCGCCCCGGCGGGCCACCATCGCCGCCATCGCCGAGGAACTCGGCCTCGGCCGGGTGCGGGTGCTCTCCCGCCATGGCATGCGGGAGGCAGCGGACCGCTGGGAGGAGCAGTACGGCGCGGACACCCCGATGGCCCAGGCGGCCCCGGGCACGTGCGCGAGCTGCGGCTTTCTGGTGCCCATGACCGGCTCGCTGCGGCAGGCGTTCGGCGTCTGCGCCAACCAGTTCTCGCCCGCCGACGGCCGGGTGGTGTCGCTGGCCTACGGCTGCGGCGGGCACTCGGAGGCGGCCAGGACGCCCGCGCCCAAGCCGCCGCCCCCGCCGGTGATCGACCACCTCGGCGCCGATCCGCTCTGAGCCGGGCGCCGCCCGCCGCGCGGCTCAGAGCAGATACCGCAGCACCAGGGCGAGCCCGGAGAGCGAGACCACGCCCAGCAGTGCGGCGCGGAACCGGGCGTTCTCCAGCTTCCGGCGCAGCGGCCGGGAGGCCGCGAAACCGGCGACCACGAACGGCACCAGGGCCAGGCCCGTGCCCACCTGCTCGCCGGTGAGCTGCCCGCCGGCCGCCAGCACGGCCAGCGACAGCGAGGCCCCGACCACGAAGAACGCGCCCAGGGTGCCGCGCACCATGGGCGCCGCCGAGTGCTGGAGCACCAGCGCCAGCGGCGGCCCGCCGATCGAGGTCGCGGTGCCGGTCAGGCCGGAGGCCGCACCGGCCGTCAGCAGCGACACCGGGGTGATCTCGATGCGCAGCGCGGTCAGCGTCGCCGCCACGGCCAGCAGCACCATCAGGCCGACCGCCGCGCCCAGCGCGGTCGGGTCGAGCACCGCCACCAGCCAGGCCCCGGCCACCGAGCCGGGCAGCCGGGCGGGCAGCGCCCAGGCCAGCGTCCGCCAGTCGATGTGCCGCCATTCCGTGGCCACGCTCAGCACCGGCAGGATCGCGGTGGCGGTGAGCAGCGCGCCGGGCATCAGGGAGGGTTCGACGAAGGCGACCACGGGGGCGGCGATCAGGCCCAGTCCGAGCCCCACACCGCCCTGCACCACGGAGCCGAAGAAGATGACCGGACCGACGATGAGCAGGAACGTTATGTCAGGCACGGGCGGCGAGGCTACCAGCCCTGCCGGCGGCCCCGCCGCTCATTTCCCCGGCGCCACCGGGCAGCGGCGGGGGCGGCGCGGACGGCCGGGCCGCTGCCGCTTGGTGCCGGGCGAGCGGCGGGGGCGCGGCAGCAGGGCGGTACTGTCCTGTGCGTGACGCCCGCGCCGACCGGCCCGGGCCAGCGGACCGACCGGTCCGGCCGCGGGCCGGTGCCGGTCCCGAGACCCCAGGCAGCGAGAGATGACCGGCAGCGACACCTTCGACACCGCGCGGCTGCGGCGTGCCGTACTGGACGCCTGGACCGCATCTCCGGCCCGGTTCCGGGAGGACGCGAACACCGAGGAGGACCTGGCGCGCGGCGGCTACCGCGACCGCCTCGTCGTCGAGCTGGCGCAGAACGCCGCCGACGCCGCGGCCCGGGCCGGCGTGCCCGGCCGGCTGCGGCTGGCGCTGCGCGACGGTGTGCTCACCGCCGCCAACAGCGGCGATCCCCTGGACGCGGTCGGCGTGGAGTCGCTCTCCACGCTGCGCGCCTCGGCCAAGCGGGATCTGCCCGGCCATGTCTCCAGCGTGGGACGGTTCGGCGTCGGCTTCGCCGCCGTGCTGACCGTGACCGACGAGCCGGCGGTGGTCAGCCGCACCGGCGGGGTCCGCTGGTCGCTGGCCGAGGCCGCCCGGCTGGCCCGCGGGGCCGCCGCGGACAGTCCCGGCCTGGCCGCCGAGCTGGACCGGCGGGCGGGCGACCGGCATGCCGTGCCGCTGCTGCGGCTCCCGCTGCCCCGGGCCGGCGACGCCCGCCCGGCCGACGGCTACGACACCGAGGTCGTGCTGCCGCTGCGGGACGCGGCCGCCGGTGAACTGGCCGCCCGGCTGCTGGCCGGGCTGGACGACACCCTGCTGCTGACCCTGCCCGGACTGACCGAGGTGGTCGTCGAGCTTCCCGGCGAGGTCCGCACCCTCACCCGGCGCCCGGACGGCGCCGACACCGTGATCCACGCGGTGACCACCGGCGGCGCGGCCCCCGGGGAGCGCACCACCCGCTGGCGGACCGTCACCGACAGCGGCACCGCCGCCCGGGAACTGCTGGCCGACCGGCCGCTGGAGGAGCGGGAACGGCCGGTGTGGTCGGTGACCTGGGCGGTCCCGGTGCGGCCGGACGGCACCCCGGCGCCGCCTCCCGGCGCCCGGGTGGTGCACGCGCCCACCCCCACCGACGACGCGCTGGGCGTGCCCGCGCTGCTGATCGCGTCCTTCCCGCTGGAGCCGACCCGGCGCCGGGTGGCCCCCGGTCCGCTGACGGACTTTCTGCTGGAGCGGGCGGCGCAGGCCTATGCCCGGCTGCTGGCGGACTGGCGCCCGGTGACCACCGGCATTCTGGAGCTGGTGCCGGGCCCGCTGGGGCTGGGCGAGATCGACGGCGGCCTCCGGGACCATCTGCTGCGGCTGCTGCCCGCCACCCCGTTCCTGCCGCCCGCCGTCGCCCCCGGCACGGCGGACGGCGCGGACGCGGGGGACGGCGCGCCCCCCGAGGCGCTGCGGGCGGTGGACGCCGAGGTGATCGAGGGCGCCGGCCGGGAGACCGTGGCCGTACTCGGCGAGCTGTTCCCCGGGCTGCTGCCCGCCGGCGTGGAACACCACAGCGCCCTGCGGCTGCTCGGCGTCGCCCGGGTGCCGCTCGGGGAGGCCGTGGACCGGGTGGCCGGCGCCGAGCGCCCGCCCGCCTGGTGGCGGCGGCTGTACGACTCCCTGGCCGGCACCGACCCGGACCGGCTGTCCGGCCTGCCGGTCCCGCTCGCCGACGGCCGCACCACCATCGGCCCGCGCCAGGTGCTGCTGCCGCTGCCCGGCACCGACCCCGCCGGGCTGGCCAGGCTGGGCCTGAAGGCGGTGCACCCGGAGGCCGCCCACCCCCTGCTGGAGAAGCTGGGCGCGACCCCCGCCACCCCGCGGGCCGTGCTGGAGACCTCGCAGGTGCGGGCCGCGGTGGCCAACTCCCTGGACGAGGAGGCGGCCTGGGCCTGGGACCTGGGCGCCGAGCCCGGCGACGGCGACGGCCCCGGCGAGGGCCGTGAAGGCCCGGGCCCGCTGACCGCCGGGGAACTGGCGGAGACCGTCCTGGGCCTGGTCCGGGACGCCGCCCTGGAGCCCGGCGAACTGCCCTGGCTGGGCGCCCTGGCCCTGCCCGACGAGGACGGCGAGCCGGCCCCGGCGGCCGAACTCGTCTACCCCGGCAGCCCCTTCCAGCAGGTCATCCGGGAGGGCGAACTCGCCGCCTGCGACCCGGAACTCGCTGCCCGCTGGGGCGAACAGCCGCTCACCGCGGTCGGCGTCCAGGCCGGCTTCGCCCTGGTCCGGGCCACCGATGTGGTACTGGATCCGGACGAGCTGGAGCCGCGCGACACCGACCTCCCGGAACCGGACGACATCGGCGTACTGGACGCGGTGGACGTCTGGTGCGAGGACGCGCTGGACGCCCTGCCGGACAGCCCGCTGCCGCCGGTCGCCGCCGAGCTGGCCGGGGTGCGGGATCTGGAACTGGTGGACGACGACCGCTGGCCGCAGGCGCTGGCCATGCTCTCCGAGCCGCCGCTGCGCGACGCCCTGACCACGCCGGTGCGGGTACGGATGCCGGACGGCTCGGCCGAGACCGTCCGTTCCTACACCGCCTGGTGGCTGCGCGGCGCGCCGGTGCTGGACGGCCGCCGCCCGGCCGGCCTGCGCGCGGCCGGCGGCGACCCGCTGCTGGCCGGGCTCTACGAGGCGGTGGACACCGCCGAGGCCGACGAGCAGGTGCTGCGCGCGCTGGGCGTGCGCACCAGCGCCGCCGCCCTGCTGGACGAGCCGGGCGGCGCCGCCGAACTGCTGGCCCGGCTGGCCGATCCGGACCGCCCGGTGACCGCCGCCCAGCTGCACGGCCTGTACTCGCTGCTGGCCGAGCTGGACCCGGAGGAGGTCACGCTGCCCGACGAACTGCGCGCGGTGCCGGGGGCGGAGGAGCCGGACGTGGTGGCGGCGGCCCGGGCGGCGGTCGCGGACGCGCCGGATCTGCTGCCCCTGGCGATGGCGGCCGGGCTGCCGCTGCTGCCGGTGGACCCGCGGCGGGCGACGGCGCTGGCCGCGCTGCTGGAGGTGCCGCTGCTCAGCGCGGTACTGCCGGCCGTGCCGCCGGCCGGCGGCAGCCCGCACCCGGTGCCCGAGGCGGCCCGCGCCCTGCTGGGGCCGTCCGCCCCGGAGAACTACCGGGAACACGACGAACTGCTGATCGACGGCGTGGACCTGGAGTGGCGGCTGACCGGGGACGGCACCCTGCATGCCGCCACGGTGGAGGGTCTGGCCGCCGGTCTGGCCTGGGCCGCCGGCCAGTGGCCGCGCCGTTTCGAGCTGGCGGCCCTGCTCCAGGACCCCGACCGGGCCCCCGAACTGGCCACCGCCCGCTGGTTCGACTGACCCCGGCCCCCGGGCCCCGGCCCCCGGCCCCGCGGTGACGGACGGGGGCGGGCAAGGTGAACGGCGGGTGCCGGGCACCGGTTTGCGGTACCTGAGTGACCGGAATGATGACGATGAGACAAGGAACCCTTGCGGGGGACACCGGTCGGCTGCTCTGCTTCTTGGTGCCCCCGGGACGTCCCCCGGAGGGGCGGGAGACTGCTACTGCTATGCCGCGTGCGGGCCGGTCACCGGCCGGGACAGCGGGGAGGCCAGCCGTGAGCGCAGCGTGGAACGGCACCGGGGACGACTGGTGGGCACGGGTGTGGAGCCATCGTGAGGAGCTGCTCCGCATCGCCATGCGCCGCTCGGCGACCCGGGAGGACGCCGAGGACGCCGTGCACGAGGCGATGCTGCGCGCGGCCGAGCGGCGGGACCTGGATCCGGCGCGGCTCGGTGCCTGGCTGACCACCGTCACCATCCGGCTCTGCGTGGACCGCCACCGCCAGATGCGCCGGGAGGCGGGCAGCGGCGGCGGGACCGCCTTCGAGCTGCCCGCCGTCCCGGGCCCGGTGGACGTGGAGCGCAGCGTGGAGGAGTCGGTCTGCGATGTGGCCGAGGCGCGCTGGCTCCAGCGGCGGCGGGACGAACTGCTGCCGGCCCGTCAGGCCGAGGCACTGGCGCTCCAGGCCGAAGGCATGGAGCTGGACCGGATCGCCCGTCATATGGGTCTGAGCTACCGCGCCGTGCAGTCGCTGCTGGCCCGGGGCCGCAAGACGCTGCGCGCGGCGCTGGTGGCGACGCTGGGGGTGGGGGTGTGGCTGTGGCGGGTGATGGTGCGCGGCTCCGGCGCGGCCGGCCCGGCGCCCGCGCCGGTGGCCGCGGCGGCGGCCTCGGCCGCCGGGCTGGGACTGCTGGTGGTGCCGGTGGTCACCGAGTCGGCGCCGTCGTCCCATCCGCCGGCCGACGGAGCTCCGGGCAGCCCGGACGGCACCGGCGAGGACGCCGGGGACGGCACGGGTGAGTGGTTTCCCGGCCAGCCCACCGCTTCCGACCACGCCGCCGGGGAGGACGACCGGGAGCGGAAGCAGGAGAAGAAGACCGAGGACGCCGAGGACGCCGACAACGCCGAGGACGCCGACAACGCCGAGGACGGCCGGGACGCGGACGGCACGGGACGGGAGCGGTCCGGGCCGAACCCGGAAGGGGCGGAGAACGCCGCCGACGCGGGCCCGGGCGCCACCGGCAGCGGCAATGCGAACGGCGCCCCGGGCACGGTGCCCGGTCCGGCGGCGGAGGCCGGGTCCGGCGGAGCGGGGGAGGGGCCGGTGGACGCGGGGACCCGGGGAAGCGGAGCGGACGGCCGGCCGCCGGCGGGGGCCTCGGAGGGGTCTCCGGAACAGTCCGGTGGCTCCGGAAACGCGGCTTCGGGCATCGCGGGCGCAGCATCCGGTAACGCCAATTCGGGCGGCGTGGCCGGTAACGCCGGCTCGGGTGGTGCGGCGGGGAACGGCAACTCGGGCGGCGCGGCCGGGAACGGCAACTCGGGTGGTGCGGCGGGGAACGCCGACGCCGGTGGTGCGGCGGGCGGAGGACCGCGCGCGGCGTCCTGATCCGGGCCGCGGCCCGACCCGCCCGTGGTCACCGGCCGTCCGGAGCCGGCTCCGGAGCGGTTCTGGAATTTTTTCCAACTCGCGCGACGCAGGAACCGCTTTCCGCCGTAGAGCAGATGTATGCGCTCACAGCCGCCGACGGAGGGAGCGATCATCGACATGGTGCGGCAGGAATACCGGATCCCCATGGCACCACCGTCCCCGTCCGCCCATCGCCCGACCGCGGGGCACGCGGGATGAGCCTGCTGCTGCTGGCGGGCTGCTGCACCTCCCGCTGGGCGGATCTCGGTGCGGCCTCGGTGTCCCGGGGAGTCGATTCGGTGATCACCTTCTCCGGCCTGGTGTACTACCCGGCCACCGCGCCCGGTGTGCCGGCCGACAACGGCGAGGGCTCGGGCAACTACTTCTGGAGCCGTTTCTCCGCCCACAGCTCCGAGGGCGGCACCCTGCTGACCGCCCTGGCGCTGGCCCGCACCGAACTGGTGGCGCGGGAGGGGCACAGCGGCGGATGGCACCGCTATGTCATCCGCGGGGCCTCCACCGGCGCCCATGACGCACTGCCCTTCGGCCCGACGGTCACCCGGCCGTTCGCGGGCTTCCACGAACTCACCCCGGTCTCGGTCGCCTCCTCCCCGGCGCCGGCGGCCTCCCGGCCCGTCGAGGAGTCCACCGGGCTGACCGAGGTGGCCACGGCGGAGGGGGTGGTCTACCGCGTGCGGCCCGACGGCTCGGTGCTGGACGCGGTGGGCACCCCCTCCACCGCCGGCCCGGTGCGGCTGTCCGCAGAGGGTGCGCGGCTGGCGGCCCGGCGCTTCGCCGAGGCCCAGGTGCCCGGCTTCGGCTCCGGCGCGGACGACGGCTGGCTGCTGACCGCGGACGAGCCGGCCGGTCATCTGGACGGCGACGCGCTGCGGCTGCTGTGCTGGCGCCCGCTGTGGTCGGGCGTGCCGGGGGCCCGGGAGGTGTCGGTGGAGATCGATCTCCGTTCGGGCGCGGTGGTCTACTTCGCGGATGTCCGCGGCACGGCCGCGGAGGCCGCCGCCGGCCCCGGCGGGTTCCCGGTCTCCGCGGCGCAGGCCACGGTGGCCGCCCGCCGGCTGGCCGGCGACCTGACCGCTCCGGCCACCGCCGAGGCCGACATCTGGCACACCGGCCGCTGGACCGTCACCCTCGACCGCGGCAACTGGGGCGGCGGTGGAGACGATCGCCGGCGGCCCGGACCGCGGCAGGACCAGCACCAGCACCGGGACCAGGACCGGAGCAAGGACGAGTACCAGGGCACCGGAGCCGGGCCGGAGCTGCGCTTCCCCAGGATCGAACGGATCGAGGTGGACGCGCACACCGGCGCCGTGCTCTCCAGGACCAGCACCTGAAGGTCCGCTCTCGCTCTCCCGGGGTAACTCTGGGGGGAGACCCCGGAGGGCGAGAGCGGGCGTGTCACGGCCCCGGCCGCAACTCGACCGGCCGGCTACCGGTCGGCCGGGGCCGTGACCATACCGGACTGCCCGTCGTCGCGTACCGGGCTGTGGGGGCTCAGTGCGCGGCGGCGGGCAGATCCGGCCAGCGGCGCGGCACCAGCCGCCAGGCCACCTCCAGGCCCGCCACCCCGGCCGCGGCCACGCCCACCGCGACCCAGGGCATCACCCGCCCCTGGAGGTCGAGCGCGAAGAACTCCTGGAGCCAGGGCGTCACCAGCACCACCAGGAAGGCCGTGGCCATGGTCGCGATCAGCAGCAGCCGCCACCAGGTGTACGGCCGCGCGATGATCGCCAGCACGCCCAGCGCGATCAGGAACAGGGTGAGCGTGGCGGCGCTGGTCTCCGCCTCCCGGGTGCTGTCGCCGGCGCCGTAGTAGGCGCGGGCCAGCAGATAGACGGTGAAGGTGCTCACGCCCGCGATCAGCCCGAACGGCACGGCCAGCCGCAGCACCCGGCGCACGAAGTGCGGCCGGGCCCGCTCCCGGTTCGGCGCCAGGGCCAGGAAGAACGCCGGGATGCCGATGGTCAGCGAGGACAGCAGGGTCAGGTGCCGGGGCAGGAACGGATACGGCACATGGGTGAGGATCACCGCCCAGGCCATGAAGACCGAGTAGACGGTCTTGGTCAGAAAGAGATTGGCGACCCGCTCGATGTTGCCGATCACCCGGCGGCCCTCGGCGACCACCGAGGGCAGGGTGGCGAAGCTGTTGTTGAGCAGCACGATCTGGGCGACGGCCCGGGTGGCCTCGGAGCCGGAGCCCATCGCCACGCCGATGTCGGCGTCCTTGAGCGCCAGCACGTCGTTGACGCCGTCGCCGGTCATGGCCACGTCGTGGCCGCGGGCCTGGAGGGCGCCGACCATGGCCCGCTTCTGCTGCGGGGTGACCCGGCCGAAGACCGTGCCGTCCTCCAGCACCTTGCCCATCCGCTCCTGGTCCTCGGGCAGCCCGCGGGCGTCCACCGCGCTGTGGGCTCCGGGCAGGTCCAGCTTGGCGGCGACCGCCCCGACCGACACCGCGTTGTCGCCGGAGATGATCTTCGCCGTGACGTTCTCCTCGGCGAAGTAGCGCAGGGTGTCGCCGGCGTCCGGGCGCAGCCGCTGCTCCAGCACCACCAGGGCCAGCGGCTGCACGGCAGCGGCGACCGGGGCGGGGGCCGGGGCCCTGCCCGGGCTTCCGCCCGGCACCCGCCCGGCCTGGCCGGCCAGTTCGTCCAGGGGGCGCTCGGAGCGGGCCAGCAGCAGCACCCGCAGCCCTTCGGCGTTGAGCGACTCGGTCTCGGCCAGCGCCGGGTGGCCGTCCGGCAGCAGAATGTCGGGTGCGCCCAGCAGCCAGGTGGAGCGGGTGCCGTCCGGCTCGCTCAGCACCGCCCCGCTGTACTTGCGGGCGGAGGAGAACGGCAGCGTCTCCTGCCCGCGCCAGCCGTCCGGGGCGGGGCAGGCGTCGATCACCGCCTGCATGCTGGCGTTGGGGTGCGGATCGCAGCCGCCCAGCGCGCCCAGCGCCTGCCGGACATGGGTCTCGCCGGCGGCCGGGTCCCCGTCGGGGCCCGCCGCGCCGTCCAGCAGCCGGATTCCGCCGAGATCCATGCCGCCCTCGGTGAGGGTGCCGGTCTTGTCCAGGCAGACCACGTCCACCCGGGCCAGGCCCTCAATCGCCGGCAGCTCCTGCACCAGGCACTGCTTGCGGCCCAGCCGGATGACGCCGATGGCGAAGGCCACCGAGGTGAGCAGCACCAGGCCCTCCGGGACCATCACCACGATCCCGGCCACCATCCGCCGCACGGCCTCGGCCACATCCGCCCGTTCGATCAGCAACTGGCTGACGATCAGTCCGACGGCGGCCGGGATCATCAGCAGCACGCAGTATTTGATAATCTTGCTGATGCCGCTGCGCAGCTCGGAGTGGACCAGGGTGAAGCGGGACGCCTCCTCGGCCAGCTGGGCGGCGTAGGCCTCGCGGCCGACCTTGGTGGCGGTGAAGGCGCCGCCGCCGGCCACCACGAAGCTGCCGGAGAGCACCGGGTCGCCGGGGTGCTTGAGCACCGGATCGGCCTCCCCGGTGAGCAGCGATTCGTCCACCTCCAGGCCGTCGGCCTCGATGACCGTGCCGTCCACCACGATCTTGTCGCCGGGCGCCAGCTCGATCACGTCGTCCAGCACGATCCCGGCGGTGGCCACCTCCTGGCTGCGGCCGTCGCGGCGCACGGTGGGCCGGGCCTCGCCGATCACCGCCAGATTGTCCAGGGTCCGCTTGGCGCGCAGTTCCTGGACGATGCCGATCAGCGCGTTGGCGATGATCACAAAGCCGAACAGCCCGTCCTGGATGGGGCCGACCACCAGGACGATGGCGAAGAGCGCGCCGATCACGGCGTTGAAGAGGGTGAAGACATTGGCCCGGACGATCTCTTTGACCGAGCGGGAGGAACGCACCGGGACGTCGTTCACCTCGCCGCGGGCCACGCGCTGCGCGACGTCGGCGGCGGTCAGTCCGGTTGCGCGTGAGGCCGCGGGGGCCTCGGTCGGTGTCATGGGGATGACGGTACGGGGCGGCTCACCGGGCGCGGCGGATTCCCGGACGGCGGACCCGGCTTCTGCGTCCATCGGTTCGCTGGTGGTCATGGTGCGGCCGGGCGGGACTCAGTCGGTCCCGGCGGGCCCGCGGCCCTCGGGTGACGGTCCGTCGGCCGGTGCTCCGGACTCCCGGCGGGCGGCGGCGCGCAGGGCGGCCTCCCGGCGGCGGGAGTACCACAGGCCGAACAGGCCGAGGCCGAAGCCGGTCAGGCAGATCCACAGCCAATTCCCGCGGCCGTCGTCGGCGAGGCGGCCGTGGAACGGCACCTGGATGAGGAACAGCACGGCCCATACCGCGGTGCCGGCCACCACTGTGGCGATCACATTGCCCTCCAGCGGCTCCGGGGCCTCCCGGGCGCCGCTGGTCAGGTCTGCCCAGCGCATTCCGCCTCCCTCACACCTGTAGCGACCAGGGTACGAGAGGGTCGTGCGCCCCGGAGCGTGGCCTCCCGCACACCGCTTCCGGCAGAACTTTCGTTAGCCAAGCTAATCACGTAATCTGATCAGCATGTCGGAAGCCACCTCCCCCGAACCGCCGCGGCACTCGATACCCGACGCTCCGGACGCTCCGGACGCCACGGACGCCACGGACGGACCGGCCGTAGCGGGCGCCTCCGGTGCGCCGTCCGGCGAGCTGCCGGGCGATCCCGAGAACGCCGCGGCCGTCAACACCCTGCGGATCGCCGTGCTCCGGCTCGCCCGCCGCATCCGGCACCAGCGCGTGGACCGCTCGATGGGCCTCGCCGAGCTCTCCGCACTCGGCACCCTGCACCGCTGCGGCGCCATGACCCCGGGGGAACTGGCCCGCAAGGAGCATGTCCAGCCGCCCACCATGACCCGGATCATCTCCCAGCTTCACGAACGCGGACTGGTCCGGCTCGAACCGCACGCCGACGACCGCCGCCAGAAGACCGTCACCCCCACCGAGCGGGCCGAGGAGATGCTCCAGGCCACCCGGGCGCAGACCAACGCCTGGCTGACCGGGCTGGCCGGCCGGCTCGACGACGAGGAGTGGGCGCTGCTGCGCGGCGCCGCACCCGTCCTCCACAAACTCGCCCACCTCTAGCCGGCGGCGCACCCACGCCGGCCCACGCCGGGCACCGCCCCCACCCCACCCCACCCCGCCCCGCCACACCGCACCACACCACACCGCACCGTGCAAGGGAGTGTTCTTCTTGAGTCCGGGACCCGGAGCAGCGTCCGCACCCGACCAGCCCGCAGACCCCGCCGCCCCCCGCCTCTCCGCGACCTCGACCTTCAGCTCGCTCAGAATCCGCAACTACCGCATCCACTTCGTCGGCTCCACGGTGTCCAACATAGGCACCTGGATGCAGCGCATCGCCCAGGACTGGCTGGTGCACACCCTCACCGGCTCGGCCACCGCGGTCGGCGCCACGGTGGCCCTCCAGTTCCTGCCCATGCTGCTCTTCGGTCTCTACGGCGGGGTGCTCGCCGACCGGCTGGACAAGCGCAAGCTGCTGCTGTGCACCCAGTCCGCGATGGGTCTGATCGGCCTCACCCTGGCCGCCCTCACCTTCACCGGCCAGGTGCACGTCTACCACGTGTACGCGCTGGCCTTCGCCCTCGGCCTGGCCACGGTGGCGGACAACCCGGCCCGGCAGACCTTCGTCTCCGAACTGGTCGGGCCGGCGCTGCTGCCCAATGCCGTCTCGCTCAACTCGGCCAGCTTCCAGTCCGCCCGGATCATCGGCCCGGCCGTGGCCGGAGTGCTGATCACCGCGGTGGGCAGCGGCTGGGCGTTCCTCTACAACGGGCTGTCCTTCCTGGCACCGGTCATCGGGCTGCTGCTGATGCGCACCGGCGAACTGATCCCGACCGAACGGGCGCCGCGCGGCAAGGGCCAGCTGCGGGAGGGTCTGGCCCATGTGCGGGCCAGACCGGAACTGCTGTGGCCGATCGTGCTGGTCGGGTTCGTCGGCACCTTCGGCTTCAACTTCCCGATCTGGCTGGTCGCCTTCACCGACCGGGTCTTCCACTCCGGTGCCGGGACATACGGCCTGCTCAACACGCTGATGGCGGTGGGCTCGCTGACCGGCGCGCTGCTGGCGGCCAAGCGCGGCAGCCGGCGGATGCGGTTCACCGCGGCCTGCGCCGGGGCGTTCGGCCTGCTGCTGGTGGGTGCGGCCGGAGCCCCGGTCTTCTGGCTGTTCGCCGCCCTGATGGTGCCGCTGGGACTGGTCGGCATGACCTTCATGATCAGCGCCAACACCAGCCTCCAGATGGCCAGCGGACCGGCCATGCGCGGCCGGGTGATGAGCCTGTACATGATGGTCTTCCTGGGCAGCACGCCGATCGGCGCGCCGCTGCTGGGCTGGGTCACCGACCACCACGGGCCCCGGATCGGGCTGCTGACCGGCGGCCTGCTGTGCGCCGGGGCGACCGTGGGGGTGGCGCTGATCCTGGCCCGGATCGGCGGCCTGCGGCTGAAGATCGATCTGCGGCCGGGCCACCGCCACCTGGCGTTCGTGCCCCGCGCCACCGGTCGGGTGGCCCCGGCTCCCGGCCAGCGCGCCAACGCGTAGCGGCCTGTCCGGCGGCCTGCGCGGCGGGGTGCGCGGCGGGGTGGGCCAGACTGGGGGCGTGAGAGTTTTCGCCGCGCTGCTGCCGCCGACGGAGGTCGTGGAGGAACTCGCCGAGGCCGTGCGCGCACTGCGCCGGCTGCCCGGCACGGAGGACTTCCGGTGGACCGGCCGCCAGGACTGGCATCTGACGCTCGCCTTCTACGGCGAGATGCCCCTGGCCGCGGTGGGCGGCCTGGAGGAGCGGCTGGGCCGGGCGGCGGCCCGCCGCGCGGCCTTCGAGCTGTGGCTGGCCGGCGGCGGCCGGTTCGGCGACCGGGTGCTGTGGGCCGGGGTGGGCGGCGACCGGACCGCGCTCGCCCGGCTGGCCACCGCCGCCCGGGCGGCCGGCCGCAAGGCGGGCGCGCCGCACCGGGAAACCCGCCGCTACCACCCGCACCTCACGCTGGCCCGGGGCGCCCGGCCACTCACCGCCCGGCCACTCACCGCCCGGCCGGAGCCGGACGGCGCGGCCGGACCGCGGGCCTGGGCGGCCGCGCTGGACGGCTTCCGTTCGGCCGCCTGGTGTGCCGGGGAACTGGTGCTGATGCGCAGCGAACCCCCCGAGCCGGGCACCCCGGGCGCCCGCCCCCGCTACACGGTGCGTTCCGCGTGGCCGCTCCAGCCGCCGCCGTCCCCGCCGCCCGCGGCGCCCGACCGCTGACCGGGGGCCGCCCGCGGGCGTGGGGGCCGGGGGCGGAGCGGTTACGGTTGAGGGCGTGGATGCCAAGACCAGGATGCGGATCGTGAGCGCCGCGCTGCTGCTGATGTTCGCGGTGGTCTTCGTGGTGGGCGCCCTCGGCCGCTGAAGCCGTGCCCGCGGCCGGGTGACGTGCCGCCGGAAGGGCGGCGCGTCACCCGTGCAGGCCGGAAGGGCCGTTACCAGGCGAAGGCCTCGGGGGAGGGGCCCGGGCCGGGGAAAATCTCGTCCAGTTCGGCCAGCAGTTCCTCGCCCAGCTCCAGGCCGACCGCCCGGACCGCCGATTCCAGCTGTGCCAGGTCGCGCGGGCCCACGATCGGGCCCGTGACGCCCGGCTGGGCCAGCAGCCAGGCCAGCGCCACCTCGCCCGGCTCCAGATCCCGCTTGTCGCACAGCTTCTCGTAGCGCTCGATCTGCTCGCGGCTGATCTTCGTCCGCTCCAGCGCGGCAAGCGAGCGGGTGCCGCCGCCCGACGCGGCCTTGCGCAGCGCGCCGCCCAGCAGGCCGCCGCCCAGCGGGGACCACGGGATGACGCCCAGCCCGTAGGCGCGGGCCGCCGGGATGACCTCCATCTCGGCCCGCCGCTCGGTCAGGTTGTACAGGCACTGCTCGCTCACCAGGCCCAGCATGCCCAGCCGCGCCGCCGTCTCATTGGCCTGCGCGATGTGCCAGCCGGCGTGGTTGGAGGAGGCCGCGTAGAGGATCTTGCCCTGCTTGACCAGGACGTCGATCGCCTGCCAGATCTCCTCCCACGGGGTGGCCCGGTCCACGTGGTGGAACTGGTAGACGTCGATGTAGTCGGTGCCCAGCCGCTTCAGGCTGGCCTCCACCGCGCGGCGGATGTTCACCGCGGAGAGCTTGTCGTTGTTGGGCCAGACCGGCCCGTCGTCCGTCTGCATGCTGCCGTAGCACTTGGTGGCCAGCACCACCTTGTCCCGGCGCCCGCCGCCCTGGGCGAACCAGCTTCCGATGATCTCCTCGGTGCGGCCCTTGTCCGGCCCCCAGCCATAGACATTTGCCGTGTCGAAGAAGTTGATGCCCGCGTCGAGCGCGGCGTCCATGATGACGTGGCTGTCGGTTTCCCCGGTGTGCGGGCCGAAGTTCATTGTGCCCAGCACCAGCCGGCTGACCTTCAGGCCGGTACGCCCGAGCTGTGTGTACTGCATCTGCTCCATGGGCGCACGCTAGCCGCTTGGAGTCCGCTCAAGGCAAGCGCGGCCCGCCGGGTCCGGCGCCGGGATGGCAGTCTTGGCGCATGCGTCTGTCCTGGAGCGTGCCGCGTGCCGCTGCCGCCGCCCTTGTTCCCGGCACCGTTCTCGCGGCCCTCACGGCCCTGGCAGCGCTGCCGTCCGCCGCCGCGGAGGCCGGGGAGGCCGTCGAGTTCACCATGCAGGACGAGCGGATTCTGGAGTCCAGCGGGCTCCAGGCCAGCCACCGCCACCCGGGCGTCTACTGGACGCACAACGACAGCGGCTATGCCCCGGAGATCTTCGCGGTGGACGGCGCCACCGGGCAGACGGTGGCCACCGTGACCCTTCAGGGCGTGGAGTTCCGCGATGTGGAGGCGATCCATCTGGGCCCGGACGGCAGCCTCTATGTGGGGGACATCGGCGACAACTTCGACGGCGGCTGGGACACCGTGTGGATCTACCGGTTCCCCGAGCCGGGGACACTGGCCGACACCACCGTCACCCCGGAGATCCTGCCCGTGCGGTACGACGACGGCCCGCGGGACGCCGAGGCGCTGATGGTGCACCCCGGCACCGGCCGGGTCTATATCGCCAGCAAGAAGGACGACGGCTCGGGCGCCCTCTACGCCGGTCCGGAGCAGCTCACCGCCGGCGGCGTCAATGTCTTCGAGCGGTACTGGGACACCGACCTGTGGGTCACCGACGGGGCCTTCTCCCCGGACGGCTCCCGGCTGCTGCTGCGCGGCTACTTCGGCTCCGAGATGCTCCGCTGGCGGGACGGCTCCGTTCCCGAGCCGGTCGGGCTGGTCAATGTGCCGATCCAGCCGCAGGGCGAATCGGTGACCTTCACCCCGGACGGCCGTTATCTGGTCTTCGGCACCGAGGGGGAGTTCTCACAGGTGCAGAGCGTCGAGCTGCGCGGCGAGCGGATGCCGGACAGCGCCCGGGAGGAACCGTCCGGGGGCGAGGGGGCCGCGACCGGGGACGGGCGGCCGGAGGACGGCGACGGCTCCGGTCCGCAGCAGGGGGCCGGGGACGGGGACGGGGAGAACGGCGGGGACGGGACCGGCTCCGGCCGGCTGGCGGTGGCCGCGGTGGCGGTGGCGGTGCTGGTGTTCGCGCTGCGCCGGGCCTTCCGCCGGGGCCGCGGCACGCGCCGCGCCTGACGGCGGCGGCGAGGGCGGGCTGCGGAGGGGCGGGCGGCGCAGCCCGGCGGGCTCAGCCCGGCCGGCAGCAGTCCTGGTCGGCCCGGTCCGCCGGCGGTGCCGGGTGCCGGGCCCGGTGCGCGACGACCACGGCCAGGCCGTCCAGCAGCGGCCCGAGCCCGAACTCCAGCGCCTCCTCGCCGTCGATGGCGAAGGAGTCCGCGGGCAGCTTCGCGACCTCCGGGAACTTCCCGCCGGCGAGCACCTCGGCGAGGATCGGGCCCTGGGAGGCCCAGAACTCGTCGTCGCTGACCCCGGACTGCTCGGCGACCTGCCGCTGCTGGATAAAGGTCCGGGCGGTGCCGGTGACATAGTGCTCGATGGCCATGATGATCTTGACCTTCTCCTTGCCGGAGAGACCGAGGCCGTCCAGCGACGCCAGGGCGTGCTCGAAACCCGCGAGTGAGTTGGGGCCGAGCACCGGCCGGGACTGGTTGACGTGGATCAGCCAGGGATGCGCGAGGTACAGCCGCCACATGGAGCGGGCCAGCGCCGCCATGTCGTGCCGCCAGCGGGGACCGGTCCGGGCGTCGCCCGCCGCGGATTCCGGGGGCGGCGGCGCTTCCGGCGGGCCGACCACCTGGTCCAGCATCAGGTCCAGCAGTTCGCCCTTGCCCGGCAGATAGCGGTACAGCGACATGGTGCCGACGCCCAGTTCGGCGGCGACCCGGCGCATGGACAGGGCCTCCAGCCCTTCGCGGTCGGCGAGTTCCACGGCCGCCGCCACGATCCGCCGCAGGCAGAGCGCGGGGCGCGGCCCGCGGGCCGGCCGGTCGGCGGTGTCCCGCCAGAGCAGTTCCATGCTGCGGCGGGGATCGCCGCTTCCGCTGTGTGCCGTGGTCATCGGAGCTTCATCCTATCCGCCGCCCGTTTGCCCGAATCAGGTGCGTACGCCGTACGCTTGACTTCTGGGTACACCGTACGCAAATCTGAGTACAGCGTACCCAGAAGATGAGGAGGAGAACGTGCCCCCGGATGACGGTCGCGGCGCCGACGGCCCGCGCGACTACTCGGTGTTCGCCGAAGGGCTGGTGAAGACCTACGGCGGCAAGGGCGGCGGCAAGCGCGCGCTGGACGGCCTGGATCTCGCCGTGCCGCGCGGCAAGGTCTACGGCCTGCTGGGCCCCAACGGAGCGGGCAAGACCACCTCGGTCCGCATCCTGGCCACCCTCACCCGGCTGGACGGCGGCCGGGCCCGGGTCGGCGGCCACGATGTGGCGCGCGAGCCGCGCCTGGTGCGCCGCCGGATCGGCCTGACGCCGGGCGGGCGGCCGTCACGGGCGGGGTGCGCGGGGTCGCGCACCCCGCCCGTGACGCCTGCGCGGCGGCATGGGATCGTGCCTCACGTCCCCCACACCCTTGGGCTGTCTCCCCACGGCCGGCAGTCCTTGACGCAGGAGAGGCGAGCGGCCCGGCCCATGAAACAGCTCCGCATCGACCCCTTCGGCTGGATCGACGAGCAGCGCGCCCGGCGCGACCGGGCCGGGCTGACCCGGGCGCTGCGTCCCCGGGCGTCCGACGAGGCGCTGCTCGATCTGGCCGGGAACGACTATCTGGGCCTGGCCCGCCACCCCCGGGTCACCTCGGCCGCCGCCGAGGCCGCCCGCCGCTGGGGCGCCGGCGCCACGGGATCGCGCCTGGTCACCGGCTCCACCGAGCTGCACACCGAACTGGAGACGGCGCTCGCCGCGTTCTGCGGGGCCGAGGCCGCCCTGGTCTTCTCCTCCGGCTATGCCGCCAATCTCGCCGCGCTCACCGCGCTGGGCGGCCGGGAGACGCTGATCGTCTCCGACGCCGGCAACCATGCCTCGCTGATCGACGGCTGCCGGCTGTCCCGCTCCGAGGTGGAGATCGTGGCGCACGCCGATCCGGGCGCGGTGCGCAAGGCCCTGATCGGTCACCCGGCCCGCGCCCTGGTGGTGACCGACTCGGTCTTCTCGGTGGACGGCGACGCCGCGCCGCTGGACCGGCTGGCCGCGGTCTGCCGCACCCATGGCGCCGCCCTGCTGGTCGACGACGCGCACGGCTTCGGCGTGCTGGGGGCGGGCGGGCGCGGCGCGCCGCATGCCGCCGGGCTGGCCGGGGCGCCGGATGTGGTGGTCACGGTGACGCTCTCCAAGTCGCTGGGCAGCCAGGGCGGCGCGGTGCTGGGCCCGGCCCGGGTGATCGAGCATCTGGTCAGTACCGCCCGCACCTTCATCTTCGACACCGGCCTGGCCCCGGCGGCGGCCGGCGCGGCGCTGGAGGCGCTGACCCTGCTGCACGGCGAGCCGCTGCGGGCCGCGCGGGTGCGCGAGGTGGCCGAGGCGCTGTGGGAGCGGCTCACCGCCGCCGGGCTGCGGGCCACCCGGCCGGACGCCGCGGTGGTCTCGGTGCCGGCGCCCTCTCCGCGGGCGGCGGTGGCCTGGGCCGCGGCCTGCCGTACCGCGGGGCTGTCGGTGGGCTGCTTCCGTCCGCCGTCGGTGCCGGACGGGGTGTCCCGGCTGCGGCTCACCGCCCGCGCCGATCTCACCGACGCCCAGCTCGGCTATGCCGCCCACACCATCGCCTCCACCGCCCCGCCCGGTGCCCGGGAGCCTCATGCTCCGTGAAGGCCAGACAGAATCCAGACAGCATTACGTGCGGTGATGCTTACCGGTGTGGATGTCCCGGCTGTTCCATTGCTCTGCGCACACACCTCCTCCAACACCCCGTAACAGGGGTACGGTACGGACCTCAGCCCAGGAAAGACGCGGAGCGGCCGGAGGCAGCCGTCCGTCGCAGAAAGTGGTGAACGCGCCGTGACCACTGACCACGCATGCCAGACGGCGGCCGGGGAGGCCGCCAGAGGCATCGATCCCGTCCGGGCGGTGCTCGCGCCCGGCCGCCCCCGGACACGCGCCAGTGCGGTGCCGGTCGTCATCCGCGCCTATCTGGATTCGGACTCCGCCGACGGCCCGGACGGCACCTCCCGGCAGGAGGACATGCTGCCGCCCGATCCGGCCACCCCGGCCATGGGCGCGGCCATGCTGCTCACCATGCTCGACGGCCTCCAGGCCGACCTCAGCGGCGCGCTGCTGAGCTGGTACGCCGAGCTGCCGGTCCGGGTGCCGCACGGCCTCGGCGCGCCCTCGCCCTCGGCGCCGGGCGTGGAGCCGCCGCGCGAGCCCAACGAGTGGCAGGTGCTGGGGACGCTGCGCGGCAGCGCGCAGGAGCTGCTCACCGCTCTCTCCCAGCGGCCCCGGGCGGAGGGTTTCAACGAACTGAGCTGGCGGCTGGCCATGCTGGAGGACGTGTTCGCGGGCGCGCTGCGCCGGATGAACGTCCCCGCGGAGATCTCGGTGCGGGCCGCCGCCGATGTGGCGCAGGCCGCCGGGTCCCTGTTCGGGCTGGGGCGCCCGGCGAAGCAGCGCGGCTGACCGCGCGGCTCAGGGGCCGCCGGGGCGGCCGTGCAGCGCCAGGGCCAGGGTGCCGCGGACCAGGTTCTCCACCGTGTCGCCCAGGCCGAGCTTGTCGAAACCGCCGCTGAGCCGCAGGGTGGCCACCCCGTGGACGGTGGCCCAGACGGCGCGCGCCGCCAGGTGCGGCGGCTCGCCGGACGGCAGGGTGCCGTCCCGCTGGGCGGCGGCGACCGCCTCCACCAGCGGCTGGAAGGACGGCGGGCCGAGCGGTGACTGGGCGCCGGGGCGGGCGCGGAACATCAGCCCGAAGAGCGCCGGATGGTCCACGGCGAACCGCACATAGGAGATGCCCATCCGGATCAGGGCGTCGGCCGGATCCCCGGCGGCCCCGGCGTCCGCCAGCAGGGCGGCGCGCAGTTCCTCGTATCCGGTGTCGGCCACGGCGTTGAGCAGGGCCTGCCGGTCCTCGAAATGGCGGTAGGGGGCGGCCGTGCTGACGCCCGCCCGGCGGGCGAGTTCGCTGAGGCTGAAGCCCTCCTCGCCCTTCTCGGCCAGCAGTTCGCGGGCACCCTCCAGCAGCGTCTGGCGGAGAGCACCGTGGTGGTAGGTGTCCCGGCTCCGGGCGGCGGATGGCATGTTGACCACGCTAACATCGGACGCTATGTTGAATGCTCTCACATTGTAAGAGAGCATAACATTCGCCCCGGAGGAACACCGTGCCCGCGCCATCCCAGCTCACCGGCCAGAACCTGCCACCGCCCCGGCCCCCGGCGGCCGGGGACCGGGCCGCCCGGCGGGCCGGCGGACGGCCGCCCGGGCGCCGCGCCCGGGCCGGCTGGACCGCGGTCGTGCTCACCTCGCTGGCGATCGCCGCCTTCTCGCTCTCCCTCTACGCCCAGGCCGGCCTGGAGTCCCTGGCCGAGGACGAGCAGGGGCTGGCCGAGACGTACGCGGACCGGCCCGGGGCCGTGCAGGCGGTCTTCTACACGCATGTGGTCAGCGCCTCGCTGGCGCTGCTGCTCGGGCCCTGGCAGTTTCTGCGCGCGCTGCGCCGCCGCAGCCCGCGGGTGCACCGGGTCACCGGGCGGATCTATCTGGTCGCGGTGCTGACCGGCGCGGGCAGCGGGCTGGCCCTGGCGCCCTGGAACTCCGCGGGCATGGTCGGCTTCTTCGGCTTCGGCATGCTGGCGGTGCTCTGGGCGGTCACCGCCGTCCGGGCCTACCGTGCGGTGCGCGGCGGCGATCCGGCGGGCCATCAGGCCTGGATGATGCGGAACTTCGCCTTCACCTTCGCGGCGGTCACGCTGCGGCTCTGGGTGGGCGTGCTGACCGGGGTCCAGGTGCCGTTCACCGCCGAGGATGTGGACCCGGACGTTCTGTTCGACAACGCCTACCACGCCGTTCCGTTTCTGTGCTGGGTGCCGAACATGTTTGTCGCCGAATGGCTGATCCGGCGGCGCGGACTGCCCTCCTATCGCATTCGCTGACCGGTACGGCGCGGGAAGTCTGCCGGTGCGCGACTTCTGCCGATTCGGCGCGAATACCGATGGGTACGCGGAGATTTCCCGGTGCCTGTGTCTTGCAGGCACACAGGGGCGTCACTACTCTCCCCAGCGGTCCCGCAGGGTGAGAGAGCACCACAGCACGAAGCACAACCCGAAGCAAAAACCCGAAGGAAAAACACGGAAGCAAAACACGAAGAAAGAGGAGTGAGACCGAATGCTCGGAAGGTTATTCAGCCGCAATGTGGCGCGGAGTCTGGTCGCCGCGCTGGCGGTCCTCGCCGCCGGTCTGCTGCACGCCGCCCCCGCCCAGGCCGCCTATGGCGCCCAGCTCCCGGTGACGGTGCAGGTGGTGGACGGCGACTGGCACTACAACCAGAACCTGGGCAAGGCCTCCGGCTGGGTGCAGTTCGACAGCGGGAAGAAGAAGTTCCGCTATTCGCTGACCGTGGACCGGCAGTCCAGCTACACCCCGCCCGATGTGCTGATCTACGCCAACGGCAGCCTTGCGGTCACCGAGTGGAACGCCCAGGGAACCATCAGCGGCGAGTTCACCCACAGCTATGACGTGGTCTATGTGCGCGTGGTGATCCAGGGCGACACCTTCCACGGCTCCCAGTATGTGTCCTACCGCAGCGACGGCGGCGGCGAGAACCACGGATCTTCCTACGGCAGGGTCTACAACCCCTATGTCTGACCGGTCTGACCGGTCTGACCGCGGGCCGGGCGTCCGGATGCGGTGAGAACGAAAAGCGGCGGGCCGGACCCCGGTACGGGAACCGGCCCGCCGCGGCACGCGCGGAATGCGCGGAATGCGCCGTGGCTCAGAGCCGCTCGATGATGTAGTCGACGCAGACGGTCAGCGCCTCCACATCGGCCGGCTCGACGGCCGGGAACATGGCCACCCGGAGCTGGTTCCGGCCCAGCTTGCGGTAGGGCTCGGTGTCCACGATGCCATTGGCCCGCAGCACCTTGGCGACGGCCGCCGCGTCCACGGAGTCGGCGAAGTCGATGGTGCCCACGACCTGCGAACGGTGCACCGGGTCGGTGACGAACGGCGTGGCGTACTCCGACTTCTCCGCCCAGGAGTACAGCCGGGAGGAGGAGTCGGCGGTGCGGCGGACCGCCCAGTCGAGCCCGCCCCGCGAGTTGATCCAGTCGATCTGGTTCTCCAGCAGGAACAGCGTGGCCAGGGCCGGAGTGTTGTAGGTCTGGTTCTTGCGGGAGTTGTCGATCGCCGTCGGCAGCGAGAAGAACTCCGGCACATGGCGGCCGGAGGCGTGCACCGCGGCGGCCCGCTCCAGCGCCGCCGGGGAGAACAGCGCGATCCACAGACCGCCGTCGGCGGCGAAGGACTTCTGCGGCGCGAAGTAGTAGACATCGGTCTCGGCGATGTCGACGGGCAGGCCGCCCGCGCCCGAGGTGGCGTCGACCAGGACCAGGGCGCCGGGGTCCGCGCTCGCCACCCGCTTCAGGGTGGCCGCGGCGCCGGTGGAGGTCTCGTTGTGGGTGAGGGCGTAGGCGTCCGCGCCCGCCTCGGCCCGCGGCTGCGGCACGGTGCCGGGCTCACCGGCGATCACGGTGGGCTCCTCCAGCCAGGGGGCCAGCTCGGCGGCCTTGGCGAACTTGGCGGAGAACTCACCGAACGTCAGATGCTGCGACCGGCGCTCGATCAGCCCATGGGTCGCGATGTCCCAGAACGCGGTGGTGCCGCCGTTGCCGAGGACCACCTCGTAGCCCTCGGGCAGCGAGAACAGCGCGGACAGGCCCTCGCGGACCCGGCCGACGAGGTTCTTCACCGGCGCCTGCCGGTGCGAGGTGCCGAGCAGCGAGGTGCCGGTCCCGGCCAGGGCGCTCAGCGCCTCGGTCCGCACCTTGGAGGGACCCGAGCCGAACCGGCCGTCGGCGGGCTTGATGTCAGCGGGAATCTGGATATCGGCCACGCGGTGAGGGTAGACCCAGGACCCCGCCCGGGCCCGCCGCTGTCCGGCCCCTGAGACGGTCCGCACAGCAGGCGAGACGGGCGACACCACTGGTGGGAGCCGGTGCGAAAGGGTCCGGGGGGCCCCGCTCGCGGAGCCCCCCCGGCGGGCGCGTCACCCGTTCGGCGCCGCCGGAGAGGGGGCACGCAGATGGACCGGGAAGGCCTGGAGATCGTTCTGGGTCAGCACCGGCGCGTTGCGGATCTCCTCGGACGGCACCGCGAGCCGCAGCTCCGGGAAACGCGCGAACAGCGCGGGCAGCGCGATCCGTGCCTCCAGCCGGGACAGCGCGGCACCCGGGCAGATGTGCGGGCCGTGCCCGAAGGTCATGTGCCGGATCGGGGTGGGCCGGGTGATGTCGAACTCGTCGGCATCCGGCCCGTGGTGCCCCAGGTCGTGGCCGATGGCCCGGTAGGAGATCACCAGACCCTCGCCCCTGGGCAGGGTGAAGTCGCCGATCTCGATGTCCTCGGTGGCGAAGCGCATCAGCAGATGCGTGGTCGGGGTGTCGAAGCGCAGCGTCTCCTCGACCACCGTCTCCCACGGGATCTCGCCGTCCAGCACCTTGCGGAGCTGCTCGGGGTGGGTGAGCAGGGCACGCACCGCGTTGAGGATCAGCCCGATGGTGGTCTCGTGGCCGGCCGCCACCATGGCCTTGAGGTTGCCGGTGACCTCCTCCTCGGTGAGGGGGTCGCCGCCCTCCTCGGCCAGGATCAGCGCGCTGGTCAGGTCGTCGGTGGGGTGGGCGGTCTTCTCCCGGACCAGCCGGGTGAAGAAGACGTCCAGCTCCTCGATCACCCGCAGCCGCGTCTCCTGCGGGGTGAGCATGGAGAAGAACGCCTTGTACCAGCGGTGCAGCTGGGGCTGGTCGGCCCGGTCCACGCCCATCAGCTCGCACACCACCGACATCGGCAGCGGCAGCGCGAAGACGGACTTCAGGTCCACCGGCTCGCCGCCGGCCGCGGCCGAGGCGGCGTCCAGCTCGTCCAGCAGCCCGGCGGTGATCCGCTCGATCGCCGGGCGCAGCTCCTCCACCCGGCGGGCGGTGATGGCCTGCGCGGTCTTGGCGCGCAGCCGCCGGTGCTCCGCCCCGTCCACGGTGAACATGGAGCGGCCCGCGTCGATCATGCCGATCAGCGGCCACTGCCGGGTCACCGTGCCGTTGCGCCACAGCGTCCAGGCGGAGATGTCCTTCACCAGCCGGGGGTCGGTCAGCAGCTGCCGGGCCTCGGCGTGCCGGGTGACCGTCCAGGCCTGTGCGCCCAGCAGATCGATCCGGACGAAGGTCCCGGCATCCCGCAGCCGAACCGTTTCGCCGTTCAGATCCGTCACCATCGGGTCGATGACGAACGGCTCGGCGCAGACATAGGGCGCGGTGCCGGCTCCGGCGGGCTCCGCCCCGTCGCCGGAGCCGGACACGGATCCGGACCCCGGCCTGCCGGTGTAGGGACAGTTCATCGTCAGTAGCCTCCTGCGGTGGGAGCGGGCGTGAACTGGACCGGCAGGACCGACATGCCGCGCAGAAACGCGGAGGGCCGGCGGACCAGCGTCTGGGCGGGCACGGCGAGGTCGATGTCGGGCAGCCGGTCGAGCAGCACCTCGATGCCGGTCCTGGCGATCACCTCGGCGATCTCCTGCGCGGGGAACGGGCAGCGGTACTCGCCGTAGCTGAAGGAGAAGTGCGCGCTGTTGCCGTCGTGGAAGCTCCGGCCGCCGGAGCCGGGGCCGCCCAGGGCGTCGAACCCGGCCGCCTGCCGGATCTCCGGATCACCGTTGGCCGCGCCCAGGCCCAGCAGCAGCATGTCGCCGGCCTGGATGTGGCAGCCGCCGAGCTGGGTGTCCCGGGCGGCCCAGCGGCCGGCCAGGATCTGGGTCGGGGTGTCCTCCCAGAGCACCTGGTTCATGGCCTCGCCCACGCTGTGCCGGCCGCCGCCCAGCGAGGCCGCGAAGCGGTCGTCGGTGAGCATCAGCCGGACGGAGTTGCCGATCCAGTCGGCGGTCGGCAGGTGGCCGGCCGCGGTGATCGCCATCAGGTCGAGAACGTATTCCTCGTCGCTGAACGGCTCGGGATGGGCGAGCATCCGGGAGGTGACGTCCGCGCCCGGCCGCTCCCGCTTGGCCGCGAGCAGCCGCTGCATGTTGCCGGTGACCCGCATCTGGGCCTCGATGGCGTCCGGGCCGCCGTCCGCCAGGGCGTTCAGGCCGCGGGCGATCTCCGGGCCCTCCTCGTCCGGGAAGCCGATGATCCGGGCCAGCACCAGCACCGGCAGCAGCATGGCGTAGTCGGCGACCAGTTCCGCGGTGCCCCGGGCGCAGAACCGGTCGATCAGCCGGTCCGCGAACTCCTCCGCGTGGCGGCGCAGCTCGAACGGGTCCACGGCCTCCAGGGCGGGCTCCACCATGGCCAGATGGCGCAGATGCTCGGCCCCGGCGGTGAAGTAGATCGACGGCATGCGCTGGCCGACCATGGGCCGTAGCGGCCAGTCCGCCGGCACCTTGGGCCACTGGTTCCACAGGCCGACGTCGCGGGGAAAGAGCTTGGGGTCGTTGGTGACCTGGTGCAGCTCCCGGTAGCCGATGACCAGCCAGGCGGGGAAGCCGCCGGGCAGCTCCACCGGCACCACCGGGCCGTGGTCGCGGCGCATCTCCCGGTAGAGCAGGATCGGCTCGGTGTGGAAACGCGGCCCGCTGAGCGGGACGGCGTGCGCCGGGCAGGACGGCGGCGGCAGCGGGCCGCCGGACGGGGCCGGGGCGCCCGCGACGCCGGGGCCGGGCGGGTCGGTGCGGGGCTGGGTGCTCATGAGGTCTCTCCGTGCACTCCGTGCGGCAGGGCGGCGGCGGCCACGGGCACCGGAGTGCCGGCCGAGGCCGCGGCGGCGAGCTGCTGAAGGTGCTCGACCAGGGCGATCAGCACCTGCTTGCTGGACTCCCGGGACCGGGCGTCGCATTCGATCAGCGGCACCTCCTCGTCCAGATCCAGCGCGTCCCGGATCTCCTCGGGGGCGTAGCGGGGGCCGCCGAAGTCGTTGCGGGCCACGATGAACGGGGTGCCGTGGTGTTCCAGCCGGTCGATGGCGTACCAGGAATCGGCCAGCCGCCGGGTGTCGACCAGCACCACGGCGCCGAGGGTGCCGCTGAACAGGCGGTCCCACAGGAACCAGAACCGTTCCTGGCCGGGCGCGCCGAAGAGATACAGCACGGTGCGCTCGTTGAGCGTGATCCGCCCGAAGTCGAAGGCGACCGTGGTGGCCGACTTCCCGGTCACTCCGGTGAGGTCGTCGACGCCCCGGCCCGCCTGGGTCATCGTCTCCTCGGTGTTCAGCGGCCGGATGTCGCTGACCGAACGGACCATGGTGGTCTTGCCCACGCCGAAGCCGCCGACGATGACGATCTTCAGCCCGTTGTCGGCGGTGCTGCTCAGTGGGGCGCGGGAACCGCTGCTGCTGCGGCTGGTGTCAGAGGTTGCGGAGTCCAACGAGCACCTGCTCCAGGATGGTGGGGTCGGGTAGTTGCGCGGCCACGGGCTGCCCGGGACGGCCCCGGGCGGCGGCCCCCGTGGTCTGCGGATGACGGGCGGTGATCCGGCCGCTGTCCAGCAGGTCGGACAGCAGGATCTTGACGATGGAGACGGGCAGCCCGAGCTCGGCGGCGATCTCGACGACGGCGGTGGGGTAGCGGCACATCCGCAGGATGGCGGCGTGCTCGGACTGCATGCCCGGCACCGGATCGCACTCACTGACCACGAGGGTCACCAGATCGAAGTCCTTCGACGCGGCCCGGCTGCGGCCACCGGTGACGGTGTAGAGCCGGTCCGGATCGTCGTCCCTGCCCGGCCGGATCACGCGCCTCCGCCCTCCTCGGCCGGGCCCCTGGGCGGGGCACTGAGGTGTTCGCCGAGCTGCTCGACGAGTTCGTTCATGTTGTGGCCGATCAGCCCCGGGTCGGAGTCCTCGGCGGCGACCACCGCGAGGTGGGCCCCTTCGCCCGCCTCCACGATGAACAGGATGCCGCCGTAGAACTCCGTCATGGACTGGCGGACGCCGCCGGTGCCGTCGCCGAATTCGACCGAGGCGCCGTGCGACAGGCTCTGGATGCCGGCCGAGATGGCGGCGAGCTGGTCGGCCTGGTCCTCGCTGAGCTCCGGGGTGTGGCACAGCTTGAGCCCGTCCCGGGAGAGCACCAGCGCGTGTCTGGCTCCGGGCGTGCGGTCCAGCAGCCCGTCCAGCAGCCAGGTCAGCCTGGTCGCCGCCACTGCCGCCGGCGTGTGCTGCGTTGCCCCCGTGGTCGGTGCGGTCATGCGTCATCCTCCGGGTGGGATGGGGAAGAGGAAGCGGATCGGTCAGGTGCGGGACGGGAGCCGGAACCGTCCTGTCCGCGGTCCTGTCCCTGAACGGCCCGGCGGAAGGCGCCGAAGCGGGCCGCTGATTCCGCGGGGGAGAGCGTGCGGGCCGGCGACGGTGCCGGTGTGGGGGAGCCGCTCTGCCCCGCGGAGTGGGCGGCGGCCAGGGTCTGGCCGCGGCGCCGCTTGGGCAGTCCGCCGGGGCTGTACCGGGGAATGCCCAGGGTGTCGGGGTCGTCGGGCCCGGAGCCGGCCCCGGCCCCGGCGTCCGCCGAGGCCCGGGTGGGGGCGGGCCCGGCGGCGGGCGCGGCCGGGGCGTGGTCCGGGGTGGCGGCCGGCTCGGCGCCGCCGCGTCCCCTGCCGGTGGCCGCGGCGGGCCAGGACTCGGCCGGCCAGGCGCCTTCGCCGTCGGTGCCGTCCGTCCACGGGGCCTCGCCGCCGGCCGCGGCGGTGCGCCGGCCGCGCCGGGACGGGGCCGGCGCGGGCGTGGCGTGCGTGGCGGACGTGGCGGAGAAGCCGCCGGTGCCGGTGGCGCCGGCGGTGGCCGCCCGGGCGGGCGGGTCCTCCCGGTCCTGCGGCCGGGAGATCAGGTCCTGCGGGATCATCATCAGCGCGCCGGTGCCGCCGCGTGCCGAGGGCCGGAAGGAGACGGTCAGGCCGTGCTTGCGGGCCAGCCGCCCGACCACCGCCAGGCCCAGCCGGGTGCCGGACAGGCCGGCCAGATCGGCGGCGGCCTCCGGCGACACCGCCTTCTCGGCGCGGCGCAGCGCCACATCGCTCATCACCAGGCCGCTGTCCTCGACCGTGATGATCGCCCCGGCCGGCACCTCCTCCACATAGACATGCACCTCGGCGGTGGGCGGGGAGAAGTTGCAGGCGTTGTCCAGGAGTTCGGCCAGCCCGTGCATCACACCCTCGGCGGCGTGCCCGGCCACCGCGATGCCGGTGGTGGAGTGCAGCCGCACCCGCTGGTATCCGGCGATCCGGCCCATGGCGCCGCGCAGGATGGACTCCATCACGATCGGCTTGGCCCAGCGGCGTCCGGAGCGGGCGCCGGTCAGCACGGCGATGGAGTCGGCCAGCCGGCCGGCCTGCGCGGTGCGGTGGTCCAGATGCAGCAGATCGGCGAGCACCTCCTCGTCCGAGTGCCGGTGCTCCATGTCCCGCAGGTCGGCCAGCATGCTGGTGGCCAGCGCCTGCATCCGGCCGGCGGCGTTGGCGCTGGCCGCCAGCGCCGCGGCGCGGCGGCTCTCGCTCTGCCCGATGGCCCGGGCCAGCTGCTCGACCACCCGCTGGTAGGACTCGTTCTCCAGCGGCGGGGTGGCGGCCAGCGCGCTGTCGGCGGAGGCGCCGCCGCGCAGCCGGGCGAGCAGATCCGGCACCACCTCCTCGGCCAGCTTCCGGGACTGGTCCGCGAGATACGCGGTGCGGCGGCGGTAGCGCCGCACCTTCTCCCGCTGGTGCACCGCCATGGTGAGCACCAGGCAGAGCACCAGGGCGGTGGCACCGGCTCCGTAGGCCATGGGCTGCCGGAAGGACTCGGGGGCGGCCCAGACCGCCCACAGACCGGCGGCACCGGTCACGGTGACGGACACAAGCAGGGCCAGCAAGGGCCTGCGGAGGGGAGGACGCTCCGTCCAGGGGCGCGCCGGGGCGGTGTGCGCTGTCATCAATCGGTCCTCGTGGACAGTCCTCGTGGACGAGGCGGACGGTATGACGGGATGGCGGGTCTGATGCGGGTCTGATGGCTGGTCTGATGCGGATCTGATGCGGGTCTGCCGGGTGGTGCCGGAATCGCGCACGGTGCGCGGCACCTTGTCGCGGACCATGGGCAATTCCGGAACACTATAGGTGAGTTGCCGGTCGCAATGGGTCCGCATCTGGCCGGAATTGATCCGTGGTGGGCAGTAAGTGACGGCTGTTCACCTCCTCGCGACCGGCTTCCGGCCGCGGCTTCCGGCCGTCCGCCCGGCGGGCCGCTCCCCGCCCGGACCGGCCGCAAGGGTGCAGGCTGTACCCATGGAGAAGGCAGCGGAGACGGCAGACCGACAGCACCCCGCCGAGGACCGCGCGCTGGCCCGGGAACTGCGCGCGGCGGTCCGCGGCGAGGTCTCCTTCGGCCCCGGCGACCGGGCGCTGATGACCATGGACGCCTCCAACTACCGGCGGGTTCCGGCCGGAGTGGTGGCCCCCCGGGACGACGAGGACGTGGCCGCGGCGCTCGCCGTGTGCCGGGCCCGCGACGTCCCGGTGACCGCCCGCGGCGGCGGCACCAGCATCGCCGGGCAGGCCACCGGCACCGGCGTGGTACTGGACTTCACCCGCCACATGCGGCGCATCGTCTCCCTGGACCCGCGGGCCCGCACCGCCGTGGTCCAGCCCGGGGTGCTCTGCGACGAGCTGCGCCGGGCGGCCGGCGCGCACGGCCTGACTTTCGGCCCCGACCCCTCCACCCACGCCCGCTGCACCCTCGGCGGCATGATCGGCAACAACTCCTGCGGCGCCCACTCGGTGGCCTGGGGCACCACCGCCGACAATGTGCTCGCCCTGGAGGTGCTGACCTACCGGGGCGAGCGGGCGCGGGCCGAGCCGGGCGGCGCCGGGCTGCCGGAGCCGCTGCGCCGCGCCGGGGAGCACCTGACCGACGCCCATCTGGCCCTGCTGCGCACCCGGATGAGCGGGCTGCCGCGCCGCATCTCCGGCTACGCCCTGGACCGGCTGCTGCCCGAGCACGGCCGGGACTGGGCACGCGCCCTGACCGGCAGCGAGGGCACCCTGGGCGTGCTCACCGAGGCCACCGTGCGGCTGGTCCCGGTGCCGGCCGCCCGCGCCCTTGCGGTGCTCGGCTTCCCCGACGACAGCGCCGCCGCGGACGCCGTCCCGGCGCTGCTGGCGCATTCCCCGCTGACCCTGGAGGGCATGGCCCGCGACCTGCTGGGCGGCGGCCCCGGCGCCGGCCGGCTGCCGCGGGGCGACGCCTGGCTGTTCGCGGAGACCGGCGGCGACACCCCCGCCGAGGCCGCCGCCCGGGCCGGTGAGCTCTGCCGGGCGGCCGGCGGCACCGGCTCGGCGCTCACCGGCCACAGCGTGGTCACCGACCCGGCCGGGCAGCGCGCCCTGTGGCGGATCAGGGAGGACGCGGCCGGCACCGCCACCCGGGCGGCGGACGGCAGCGAGGCATGGCCCGGCTGGGAGGACTGCGCGGTCCCGCCCGCCCGCCTCGGCGGCTACCTCCGCGACTTCCGCCGCCTGCTGCGCACCCACGGCCTGACCGGCGTCCCCTACGGCCACTTCGGCGAGGGCTGTGTGCACGTCCGGATCGACTTCGACCTGCTCACCCCGGACGGCATCGCCCGCTTCCGGGCCTTCTCCGGCGAACTGGCCGATCTGGTCACCGCCCACGGCGGCTCGCTCTCCGGCGAGCACGGCGACGGCATGGCCCGCGCCGAACTCCTGCCCCGGATGTACGGGGCGGACCTGGTCGGCCTCTTCCACGCCTTCAAGGACCTGTGGGACCCCGACGGCGGCCTCAACCCCGGCGTGCTGGCCCGCCCGGCCCCGCTCGACTCCCATCTGCGGTTCGCCCCGCTGCCCTCCCGCCCGCTGCCGGTTGCCTTCTCCTATCCGGACGACGGCGGGGACTTCGCCGCCGCCGTGCGGCGCTGCGTCGGGGTGGCCAAGTGCCGCGACCCCGAGCCGGGCGCCGGCGTGATGTGCCCCTCCTACCGGGTCACCGGCGAGGAACGGCACTCCACCCGGGGCCGGGCCCGGCTGCTGCACGAAATGCTCGCCGGTGAGGTGCTCACCGACGGCTGGCGCTCGGCCGAGGTCCGCGACGCCCTGGACCTGTGCCTGTCCTGCAAGGGCTGCCGCGGCGACTGCCCGGTGCACGTCGACATGGCCACCTACAAGGCGGAGTTCCTGCACCATCACTACGCGGGCCGGCTCCGCCCCCGCTCCCACTACGCCCTGGGCCGGCTGCCCGCATGGCTGCGGCTGGCCGCCGCCCTCCGGCTGGCCCGCCCGGCCAACGCCCTGGCCCGGGCGCGTCCCCTCGCCGCCACCGCCCGGCTGCTGGCCGGCATCGCCCCGCAGCGCCCCCTCCCGCCCCTGGCCCCCGTGCCGCTCACCCGCCACCCGGCCCTGCCCGCCCCGCCCCCCGCCCCCGAGGTCCTGCTCTTTCCCGACACCTTCACCAGCCACCTCTCCCCGGAGGCCGGCCTGGCGGCGCTGCGCGTCCTCGCCGCCGCCGGCGTCCCCGCCGCCCTGCCCGGCCGCTCCGGCCGCTCCCGCCGCTCCGCCGGGCCGGTCTGCTGCGGCCTGACCTATGTCACCACCGGCCAGCTCGACCGCGCCCGCACCGTGCTGCGCCGCACCCTGGACCGGCTGGAGCCCGCGCTGGACGCCGGCGCCACCGTCACCGTGCTGGAGCCGCCGTGCGCCGCGGCGCTCCGCACCGATCTGCCCGAGCTGCTGCCCGGCGACCCGCGCGCCGCCCGCCTGGCCGCCGCCACCCGCACCTTCGCCGAAACCCTGGAACACCACGCGCCGCACTGGCGGCCCCCGCACATCGGCCGCCCGGTGGCCGGCCAGACCCACTGCCACCAGCAGGCCGTGCTCGGCGACGCGGCAGACCGCCGGCTGCGCGAACGGGCCGGTCTGACCGGCACCCTGGCCACCGGCTGCTGCGGCCTGGCCGGCAACTTCGGCTTCGAACGCGGCCACTACGAGGTCTCCACGGCCTGCGCCGAGGAGCAGTTGCTGCCCGCCGTCCGCACCGCCCTGGCCGCCGACCCGGATACCGTGCTGCTGGCCGACGGCTACTCCTGCCGCACCCAGCTCCACCAGCTCTCCGGCCACCCCTCCCGCCACCTCGCCGAGGTTCTCGCGGACCGGCTCCCCGCACCGGACGACGGAGCCGCGGGAGCGAGACCGGACCGTGAGAGGGGAATGTGATCCGGGTCACAGCGCGGCTCCGAACTTCCCGACAGGGTTTCGCCGTGTACCACCCGTGACGCAGCACGCGGAAGAAACGGAGTGAGTGGATGGCGGCTCTGCGGTCCCGCACTCGCGAGAGTACGAGTGACGAGGCACTGATCCGATCGCTCTACGAGGAACACGGCAGGGCCCTGCTCGCGTACGCCACCCGGCTCACCGGCGACCGCGCCGCCGCCGAGGACATCGTGCAGGAGACCCTGATCAGGGCGTGGCGTCACCCGGAGGTGCTGGTCAACGGCAAGGGCTCGGTGCGCGGCTGGCTGCTCACCGTCACCCGGAACATCGTCACCGACCGCTACCGGGCCCGCGCCGCCCGGCCGGCCGAGGTCGCGGAGACCACCGCCGCGGCGGCGCCCGCGCAGGCCGACCATGCCGAGGCCGTGGTCGACACCATGGTGGTGATGGACGCGCTGGACCAGCTCTCCTCCGAACACCGCAATGTTCTGATGGAGATCTACTACCAGGGGCGGTCCGTCACGGAGGCGGCCCAGATCCTGGGCATACCGGCCGGCACGGTCAAAAGCCGTTCGCACTACGCGCTCAAGGCCCTGCGCGAGCTGTTCGCCGGCCGCGCGGCCGGAGCCGGCGGGGACGACGGCACCGGGGGAGCGGGGGGCGGCGGACGGCGGTCACGCCGTACCGGCAGACACAGCACGTCAGGCAAGCCGGTCACTCCGGTCAGGCTGCGGGAGGCGGCCCCATGAGCAGCATGCGACAGCAGCACGGCGGCGAACTCATCGGCGCATATGTCCTCGGGGCACTCGACGGCCAGGAGGCGCGGGCACTCGAAGAACACCTGGCCTCCTGCGTCCAGTGCCGGGAGGAGGTGGCCGAATTGCGAAGCATCGAGACGGCGCTCGGCGAGGTTCCCCCCGAGGCGTTTCTGGACGGGCCGCCGGAGGGCGGCGACCTGATGCTCCAGCGCACCCTGCGGCAGGTGCGGGCGGAGCGCGGCGCCGCGCGCAACCGGCGCCGGGTGTACGCCGGGCTGGCCGCCGCCGCGGTCGCCGCCGCGGTCTTCTACGGCGGCTTCCTGCTCGGTGACGACTCCTCGGCCGGTTCCGGCATCGCCGGGCCGGGCGAGACCGTCTCGCCGGAGGCGGTCACCCTCGCCGCCACCGACCCGGTCACCTCGGCGGGGCTCCAGGTGACGCTCGATCCGGTGGCGGACTGGGTGCTGGTGAGCGCCGTCACCGAGAATCTGCCCCCCGGCGAGCTGTGCCGGCTGGTGGTGCTGGGCAAGGACGGCAGCCGGGAGGTGGCCGGAAGCTGGGTGGTCGGCAAGCCTCCGCCCGGCGCCAAGAAGCCCAGCCTGGACGGGTTTGCCGCGATCCCGCTGGAGAACGTCGCCGCGGTGGCCGTGGAGAACGACCAGGGCCACACCTTTGTCACCGCCTCCTCCTGACCGGCCCTGACCGTCCCTGACCGTCCCCTGACCGGCGCTTCGGCGCCGGCCCTGGTGAACCGCCCCCGATGCGGCCCCGCCGGACCTCGGGCGGGGCCGCATCGCCGTGTCCGCCGCCGGGGGAAAAAATTCCCGGCCGGCCGTGAACCGCCGCCGCTCCCCGTCCGTGTGGACAGTACGCAACGCACCACGACGCACCACCGCATACGTTGCGCAGGCCTGCACATCAGCACGGAACATCCCCCACAGCGGCTTACGGCATCGAGGCCGAGAAACCGGGAGAAATCATGAGCAACTGGCGGAAGATATCCGTCTCCATGGCCGGTCTGGCCGTGCTGGTCACCACCGCGGCCTGCGGCAACGCCAACGCCGGCAACGACGACCCGTATGCCGATCCGGCCGCGCTGAGCGAGGAGGACTCCGGATACGGCTACGACTACGGCGACGAGGGCGGGGAGCAGGCGCAGGGCGCCGAGGGCGCCGAGGGCGCCGTCCAGCTCGCCGCGGCCGGCGAACTGGCCACCTACGACAGCGGCGAGCTCGGCGAACTCGTCAAGGACGGCGAAGGATTCACCCTCTACCGGTTCGACGAGGACAGCGCCGACCCGCCCGCCTCCAACTGCGCGGGCGACTGCGCCGTCAACTGGCCGCCGGTCTCCGCCGACGCCGCGGCCGGCACCGGCATCGATCCCGGCCTGCTGGGCACGGTGCGGCGGGCCGACGGCAGTGAGCAGCTCACCATCGCCGGCTGGCCCGCCTACCGCTATGCCGGCGACACCGGCCCGGAGCAGACGGCCGGCCAGGGCGCCGGCGGAAGCTGGTGGGCGATCGCCGCGGACGGCGCCCGCGCCTCCGGGCAGGGCGGGGCCGAGGGCGCCGGAGAGGCCGCCGGGGACCTGCCGGGGCTGTCGGTGTTCGAACACCCGGAGTACGGCGAGATCCTGCGGGACGGCCAGGGCCGCACCCTCTACCGTTTCGCGGACGACAGCGCCTGGCCGATGGAGTCCCTGTGCACCGGCGACTGCCTGGACAACTGGCCGGCGGCGGGGCCGCCGGCCGACCCGGCGGACGTGGCGGGCGTCGATGCGGAACTGCTCGATGTCTTCAACCGTCCCGACGGCATCCAGCAGCTTGTCATCGACTGCTGGCCGCTCTACCGGTACGCGGGCGACGCCGAGCCCGGCGACGTCAACGGCCAGGGCGTCGGCGGCAAGTGGTACGTGGTCTCGCCCGAAGGCAAGATGATCAAGAGCTGAACCGCGCCGGTCCCGCCTCTGCCTCCCCGCTCGTGGCGGCGACCGGGACCCCCTCGAAGGAAGGCCGGGTGTCCCGGACGGACTCCGCTCCGTCCGGGGCCCCGGCCTCCCCGTGCTCCGCTCTACGGCTGCGGCTGCCTGCCGGCCTCCCGGCGGCGCGCTGCCGCCTCCGCACCCGCGGGATCGTTTCCGCGGGCCGCCGCCCGGGCGCCGTCCGCGCCATCGCCGTTCCCGTTCCCGTTCCGGTTCGCGTTCGCGCCCAGCGGCCCGGCGTGGCACACCACCACCGGCAGGGTCCGGGCGTCCGCACCGCCGCCGCCGGAGGCGGTCAGCAGCGGCACCTCGCCCTCCGCCGTGCCGCCGGTGTAGGTCCAGTGCCCGCCGGCGCGGTCCCGCAGCGGCTCGGAGAGGTCGTAGACCCGGCCCCACAGCAGATACGGCAGGCCGGCCGCACGCCAGGCCGCTTCCAGCGGGTCGTAGGCGCCATAGGCCAGCAGATCCACCGGGACGCCGCCCATGGACCCGGTGGCCGCCAGGGTCACGCCGATGCGCTGCACCTCCCTGGTGAGCTGCGGACCGATGGCGTCCAGCCAGTAGTACCAGTCGTCCAGGGCCGAGACCCGCACCGTGATCAGCACCCGGTCGCCCTCGTGGAACAGGGACATCAGACCGGGCGCGGTGCCATAGGGGTGTTCCTGGCGCAGCTTCTCGGCCACCGCCTCGGCCCCGGAACCGGGGCGGCTGCCCGTCATGCCACCGCTCCTTCCCCGGCCGGCCGGGCCACCCGGGCCCGCAACTGCTTCATGGCGCGGAACCGCAGCAGCCGGGTGGAGGCCACCGAGCCACGCCCCATCGCCGTGGTGATCTGCCGCATGGACATGCCGCCCCACATCTGGAGCACGATCACGGTGCGGTAGTCGGGCGGGAGTCCGGCCACCACCGCCCGCACCTCGCGGTCCGCCAGGTCGCGCAGCACCGCCTCGTCGGGGCCGCTGACCTGGCCGCAGCGGTCGGTGAGATCGGGTGCGGAGACCTCCCGCCGGAAGCGGCAGGAACGGACATGGTCGGTATGCAGATTGCGGGCGATGGTGGTCAGCCAGGCGCCGATGTCGCGGCCGGTCCAGGTGTAGCGCCCGATGTGCGACAGCGCGCGCAGGAACACCTCGCTGGCCAGATCCTCGGCCGTGGCCGGGTCCTGCACCCGGCCCTGGAGATAGCGGCGGACGGGTTCGTAGTGCTCCCGGAAGAGACTGGTGAGCGCGTCCGGATCGCCGTTCCGGGCGCGGCTCACGCTCTCCGGTTCGGCGGTCGCGGCGGTCGCGGCTGCCGGGGCCGCCGGGGCCGCGCCTGCCGTCGGGTTGTCGGTCTGGTTCACTGCCCTGCCTTCCTTGTTCTGTGGGTTGCGCTGCGGTGCATGTCCTGCTGTCCCGGCTCCCCGGTTCGGCGAGGAGGAGGGGGAGCCGTCGTCATGTGCCAGGGCCGGCGCGGCTCAGGCGGCCACGGTCGGGGCGGGCGTGCGGCGTTCCCCGGAGGGGCGGGCCGGGCGCCGGGCCATGGCGGCGATCTCGCTGAGGTCCTCGCGGCTGAAGACCAGCCGGTTGCCCATGCGGTGGTGGGGGAAGCCGCGGTGGTTGCAGCCGTCGCGCAGCCACCGCTCACCGCACTTCAGGTAGCGGGCGGCCACCTCGGCCAGCACGAAGTCCTCTGCGTTGGGGGAAGGTTCCGTCGGTGCTGACATGCCTGCAACCTATCTGGTTCTTCTATCTGTTTCTAACTGTACCGGCGAGTAAGTGGTCGTTATTTCTTTCGGTTTCTTACATTGATCACGGCAGGGCTCGCGCGCCGTGCCGAGCTTGTTGAAAGAAGCTGCGAGCAACTGCGAGAACATGCGAAGAACTGCGAAGATGGCCTCATGGCTGATATCAGAGGCGCCCGCGCCCGAGCCCGAGTGGCCCAGACCATGAAGGCGGACCGCCTGCGGCAGGGCTGGAGCAAGCAACAGGCGGCCGACGCCGCGGGGATCACCATCGTCACCTACCGCCAGGCCGAGGCCGGCCGCTCGGTGCGCGACACCACCTACGCGGCCATCGAACGCGTCCTCGGCCGCCTCCCCGGCACCTACCAGGCGATCGCGGACGGCGACGAACCGGCCGCCGCCGCGGAGCACGGGCCCGGAACCGGATCCGCGGCCGTGGCGGCGGCGGACGGCGGCATCGAGGACGCCGCGAGCGGCCGGGGCTTCGTGCTCGATGTGGACGACCCGCGGGAGGTACGGATATTCGCCATCACCGATCTGCCCGAGTCCGAACGGATCTGGCACATCCTCCAGATGCGCAAGCGCGACCGGGAGCGCCGGGCCGCGGCGGAGTCCGGCGACACGCGTGAGGCCACCGGCACGGGCTGAAACGGGCGGGGAGCGGGATACGGGCGGGTAGTCTGAGCAACTCCAAATGTCCGATGTGGGGTTGATCGCGCTATTGGTCTGGAGGAATCCGCATGCCGGTCACCGTCCTCGCCCACGTCCTCGCCGCCGCCTTGACGCTGGCGGCACTCGCGCCGCTGTGCGCGGCCGTGCTCCGCCTCCGGCGGGACATCGCCGCGCTGCGCCGGGAACTCGCCCATGAGCGGGCCCACCGCATCGCCGCCGAACTGCCGCCCGAGCCGCGCCGCCCGCCCGCGCCCCGGGAACCCCGGGCGGGACTGCGGCTGATCACCGGCGGGGGCGGCCGGCCGGCACCGGCCCCCGGCCACCACCACGGCCCGGCCGCCTCCTGAACCCGTCCCGAACCCCGCTACCCACCCCCACCCCCACTCCATCCCCACCCCACTTCCGAACCCGTCCCCGGACCCGTCCGGAACCGGCCCGGCTACGTCCCCGCCCCGCCGCGCCCGGCCCGGCCGGCCTGCCCGGTCAGCGTCTCCGCCTGCGCCCGCAGCCGCTTCATGGCCCGGAAGCGCAGCACCCGCGTCGCGCCGATGGACTCCCGCCCCAGCGTGGTGGTGATCTGACGCATGCTCATGCCGCCCCACATCTGGAGCACGATCACCTTCCGGTACTCCTCCGGCAGCCGGGCCACCACCGCCCGTACCTCCCGGCGGTCCAGCTCCCGCAGCACCAGCTCCTCCGCCGCCCGCACCACCCGGTGGCCGCACTCCCGCGCGCCCGGGTCGGCCGTGCTGACCTCCCGCCGGAAACTGCTGGACCGCAGATGGTCGGTCAGCAGATTGCGGGCGATCGTCATCAGCCAGGCCGCGATGTCGCGCCCCGTCCAGGTGTAACGCCCGATGTGCGACAGCGCCCGGAGAAACACCTCGCTCGCCAGGTCCTCGGCCGTGTCCCGGTCACCGCCGAGCCGGGTCCGCAGATAGCGGTAGACCTGCGCGTGATGCTCCCGGAAGAGCGCGGCCAGCGCCTCCCCGTCCCCGGCCCTGATCCTCGCCACCGCTTCCGGCTCCGGCGCCTGCCCGCCGTCCTCCCGCCGCCCCCGGCCCCCGGCCCCGTTCTCGTACCCGCACTCGTCCCCGCACTCGTCCCCGCACCCAAGCCCGCCCACGGCCTGCCTTCCCATGTGCCCGCCCCCGGCCACTCCTTCGTCGGCAGGGGCCTTGTGCTGAAGCAACCTAGCGGCTTTCGCATTCGGTAACGAACTCCTACTAGTAAGTAACCGTTAGTAACTTCTCTCAGGTGACACGCGCACCCCGAGAGCCCCCGCCGCGGGTGGTTATCCGGCCGCCGCCCGTGGATACGGATCACCCACCGGGAACGATCATGCGGCGGCACACGGCAGTCAGGAGCGGCACATGCGGTGGCAGGTCCACGGCGAACGGCAGATCTACAGCAACCCCTGGATGAACGTCTGGCTGGCCGATGTGGAACAGCCCGACGGCCACCGCTACGAGCACCACGTCATCCGGCTCCGCGACCTGGCGGTGGCCGCCCTGCTGGACGAGCACCGCGAGCGGGTCCTGATGCTCTGGCGGCACCGCTTCGTCACCGACACCTGGGCCTGGGAACTGCCCATGGGCCTGATCGAGAACGGCGAGACGCCGCAACAGGCCGCCGCCCGCGAACTGGAGGAGGAAACCGGCTGGCGGGCCGGCCGCCTGACGCCCCTGGTCTACGCCCAGCCGGCGGCCGGCATCCTCAGCTCCGACCACCATGTCTTCCTCGGCCACGACCCACGGCACATCGGAGAGCCCACCGAACTCAACGAAGCCTCCCGCATCGAATGGATTCCGCTGCGCGACCTGCCCGCCATGATCGACCGCCGGCAGATCGTCTCCAGCGCCACCCTCACCGGCCTGCTCCGCCTGCTCATCAGCCCTCCGGCCCCGCGCTGACCAGCCGCCCCACGATCACCTCACGCAACCCCACCGCCCGGGCGTCCCCGTACCCGTCCAGCAGCCCCAGCGCCTCCCGCCACCGCTCCCGAGCCGTTTCCGGGGCCTTCCCGTCCACCGCGCGGGCCAGCCCGTCCAGCGCCACGGCCCGGTTCCACCGGTCGGCCTGCTCACCGTGCGCGGCGGCGGCCCGGCGGTAGAACTCCGCCGCCTCCGCGTGACGTTCCAGCGCCAGGTACACCTCCCCGGCCCCCTGCCACCCCAGCCCTTCCCGCCCGCGGTCACCCAGCCGCCGGTGCAGCACCGAAGACCGCTGGAACGCCTCCAGCGCCCCCTCCGGCTCCCCGGCCGCCAGCCGCGCGGCGCCCAGGCTCAGCAGCCAGTACGCCTCCAGCACCCGATTGCGCAGCCCCAGCGCGATCTCCACGGCGGCCTCGGCGCTCCGCACGGCCTCGGCCGGTTCCCCGCGCTCCCGCTGAATCTCGCTCAGCAGCCGCAGCGCGTTGCCCTCGCCCCGCCGGTCCCCGCGCGCCCGGTACACCTCCAGCGCGGCCCCCACCGCCGCATCGCCCTCGGCGAGCCGGCCCGCCCGGACATGGACACTGGCCAGATTCGCCAGCACCGTCGCCGCCCAGCGCACCTCGCCCGACTCCCGGAAGATGCCCAGCGCCGCCGTCAGCAGCTCCTCCGCCCGGCCCAGCTCCCGCCCGCGCAGCCGGGCCAGCGCCAGCGCGTTCAGCGCCTCTCCCTCCCCCTGCCGATTGCCCAGCGCCCGGTGGATCGCCAGCGCCTCGCCGTGGTGCTCGGCACTTTCCGCCGGCAGCCCGGCCCGGGTGCAGGCCATGCCGAGCGCCGTGCGCAGCCGGGCCTGTGCCTCCCGGTCACCCGTCTCCCGGGCGGCTTCCAGGCCGATCCTCCCCATGGCCAGCCAGTCCGTCACCGGTACCGACTGCGCCCGCGCCCCCCAGAACACCTCTGCCAGCCGCCAGACCAGGCCGGCAAAGCCGGCCTCCCGGACAGCCCTGGTGAGGGGGAGAAAGCCCGGGTGCTCGGCCTCGATCCAGTCCACCGCCTGGTCGTAGTCGGCAAACGTGACGGGACGGGCGGCCTCCTCGTCACCGGTCCCCGGGTCCTCCTCCGGAATCAGAGAGGTACCCCCGGCCGACTCGCGCCGGGCGGCAGCTGCGGTACGCAGATACCAGACCGCCAGCCTGCGCACCGCCCCCAGGCGCTCCTCCGGCGGTTCCTCGGTCCGTCCCTGTTCCGCCGCATACGCGCGAAGCAGATCGTGGAACTCGAACCGGTCCGGCGCGGTCTGCTCCACAAGATGCGCGCCGACGAGCGAGTCCAGCAATTGACGCACCCGTCCCGGGGCCGTCCCGGCGAGCGCCGCCGCTGCCGCAGCAGTGAAGCTCGGTCCCGGAAAAAGACCCAGCAGCCGGAAGAGGCGCGCGGCGTCCTTCGGCAGTGCCCGGTAGGACCATGCGAAGACGGTACGCACGGCTTCGGCTTCGTCCTCGTCGCCGGTGCTGAGCGCGTCCCAGAGCGCGGATTCGTCACGCAGATCGGCAATGAGGTCCTCCAGCCGGAGATACGGGCGGCTGACCGCCCGTTCGGCCGCGATCCGCAGGGCCAGCGGCAGCCGGGCGCACAGGCGGGCGAGTTCGGCGAGCCGCCCCGCGTCGTCTTCGGGGCGATATCCGGTGGTGAGGGCGCGCAACAGGGCCACCGCGTCGTGCTCCGGGAGAGTGCCGAGCGGGAGCCGCTGCGCTCCGTCCCGGATCGCCAGCCCCGACAGGCGGCTGCGGCTGGTGACGATGGTCAGGCACGCGCCGCTGCCCGGCAGCAGTGGCCGGACCTGGCCGAGGGAAGCGGCGTTGTCCAGCACGATGAGCATCCGCCGGTCCGCCAGCAGCGAGCGGTACAAGGAGGCGGCGGCCTCGGTATCGGCCGGAATACCGGTGGCGGGCACCCCCAGCGCCACCAGGAACCGGTGCAGCGCCTGTGGGGCCGTGACGGGCTCGCCCGGATCGTAACCGCGCAGATTGACGTACAACTGTCCGTCGGGGAAGTGGTCCTTGATCTGGTGTGCCCAGTGCAGAGCGAGGGATGTCTTTCCCGCCCCGGCGGTCCCGGCGATCACGCAGACCTGCACCATGAGCGGCTTGCCGTCCTCCCCGGTCAGCACCGCGTTGAGGCGTTCAAGCTCCTCGGTACGGTTCACAAACCCACGGACGTCCGCCGGTAACTGCCGTGGCTTCGGTGGCACCTCCCGGTCGCCGGTGCGCTCGGCCCGGTGGAAGTGCACCCCGCCGCTGACCTGACCGGCCTGCACCACGTCCCGCGATGTTCCCGACAGCTCGGAGTGCGTACCGCCTGCCCGCTCCCCGGGGCGTTCCCTGTCCCCGCCGATGATCCTGTCCCCTTTCCGCTCAGGCGGCCGGCGGCGGAGGAAGCGGCGCCACCTCACGGGCGAAGTAGGGGGCGATGTCTTCCCCGATTCTGTACAGGCCCTTGATGAGTTCCTCTGCCCGTCTCACGGTGTCGGGGGCGGTGAACCGGATGGCACCGTCCGGAACGCCGTCCCGCGTGTAGCACACCTCGTAGAGCACCTGCCCGCCCAGTGACACCAGCTCCGGGAGCGGTCCGGCCGCCTCCAGGCCGCCGAGCTGCTCGGTCCTCACCACACGCACCCGGGTGCCGTACTCCGCCTGCTGGCGCAGCGAGTGCAGCTCCCACTGCACGTAAGGGCTCAGCGGCTGCCGCACGATGCGTACCCGGTACTTGACGAGTCCTCTCTGTGCGTCTTTCTGCTTCTCTTGGGCGAGTTGTGGGCGTCGCTCGTCGAACAGCCGCAGGGCGGCGGCCCAGTCGCCCCGGCGGAGGGCGTCGCGGCTGGCGCTCCCGATCTCCTCGAAGTGCTGCCGGCGTTCCAGCTTCCAGAAGCCGCTGTCCCGCAGGGCTTCCATCCGTCGCCGGAAGTCGGGCCGGTACACCTCCCGAGTCAGGCGTTCCCCGGCGCTCCGGCGAAGCCGCAAGGGCTCCAGTACTTCAGACGGCATCGGTGATGTCCGGTTTCGCAGCGCTCAGCATGGCCCCGGGGATGACCACCAGCCGCTCATCCGCCCCGAGGGCGACCCCCTCGGGCAGACGGCTCTCGTAGGCGGAGGTGAGATCCCGTCCGATGACAGCGACATCCCCGTTGTCCAGCAGCCAGATGTCCGGACACTCGTCCTCGCCGTCGGAGTTGCCGAGTTCCCGTGCCGGTTTCCCCAGCCGTTTGGCGAACGACGCCGACGGGTCTGCTTCCCACGTTCGTGCCACCGGGACCCCCTGTCCGTACCACGGGAAACGTGTGCGTCATGCATGAATGGTGATGTCCTCGCTACGGAGTGTAGGGATCGGTGGGGGGCCGGACAAGGCGGAATCGCGTCAGGCGGTCTTGCGGAGTTCGAACCAGACGCTTTTCTCGTGGGGGTCGGGGGCGCCGTGCCAGGTGATGCCCCAGGCGGTGGCGAGTGCGGCGACGAGGGCGAGGCCCCGGCCGCATTCGTCGTCGGCGTCGTGGGCCGCCATGGCGCGCTCCTCGGGGACGGTGCGCGGCGAGGCGTCCACCACGGCGATGAAGACCCGGTCGGGCCGCACCGAGGTCCGGACGGTGAGCAGGGGTACGCGGGTGTGCAGGTAGACGTTGGTGACGGCCTCGCTGACCAGCAGTCTGGCGGTCTCGGCGAGGCTGCCGTGTCCGGTGTGCCGGAGCAGGCCGGCGACATGGTCGCGGGCCAGCCGGGGAGTGTCGGAGGCGTTCGGTGCGGTGAAGCGGTAGGTGCGGACCGGATGTGCCGGGACCCGGCGCATGCGGGCGGACAGGGCGGTGACCATGCGGACTCCCAACGCTCGTCGTCTGCCTCACCGTTTCGGCGCGCCACCGTGGCCCGGCCGGGCAACTGCCCCGACTGCACTGCGGATTCACTGACTCGCTCAGCGTGAGGGGGTTCTCAGCCTAGAGCCTGCTGTCGATAATTTTCTACGCATTCGGCGATGATGCTACCCAGAACAGTCTTTCTATTTCGGCGCTGTGGCAGGATGGCGGCGAGGAGGAAGTCTCATGCCATCGAGGACCGCACCTACCGCTCGACAGAGGCGCATCGGCTGCGAGTTGCGGAAGCTGCGCGAGCGGATCGGGATGACACCGATGCAGGCGGCCGAGGAACTGGGGACCAACCGGGCCGGGATAAGCAACATGGAGACCGGGCGCTTCGGCGTCAGCGCGGAGCGGGTCAGGACCCTCGCCCGCATCTACTCCTGCCCCGACGCGGCCTACGTCGATGCCCTGGCGGCGATGGCCGAAGAGCGGGTCAGGGGGTGGTGGGAGCACTACCGGGACAAGCTGCCCGCGACCGCCCTGGATCTGGCCGAGCTGGAGCACTTCGCACGAGCCATGCGCACCATCCAGATCATGCACGTTCCGGGGCTGCTCCAGACCGAGGAATACGCCAGGGCGGTACTCGCCATCGACGTACCGGAGCCGAATCCCGTAGAGCTGCGCCGCAAGATTTCCTTTCGCATGCGGCGTCGGGATGTGCTCGACCGGGACGACCCGCCGCAGTGCACATTCCTGGTGCACGAATCAGCGTTCCGCCTGGAAACCGGCGGGCCCAAAGTCGCCAGGCGGCAACTCGACCATCTGCTGGAAGCCTCCGAGCGGCCCAATGTGACGCTCCGGGCGATTCCTTTCTCGGCCGGAGTGCTCCCCAACACAGGGCTTTCCACGGTATATGCCTACGCTGCCGTGCCGCAGCTCGACACTGTGCACCTCGAAGTCCGCCACGGCCACGCACTGCTGGACGCGGAGACCCACCTACAGAACTACCGGGCTACCATGAGCCGGGTCGAAAACATCTCCCTGACCCCTGAAGAGACGCGTGAACTCATCGCAGACATCGCGCGATTCATGTGAAGGCGGGCGTGGCATGACGGAGATCCACTGGCAGAAATCGTCTTTCTCGACAGACCAGCATGAATGCGTCGAAATAGGCAGCGCCGCCCGTGCGCTGCTGCTGCGGGAGAGCGAGGCGCCGGGGGCGGTGCTGGTGGCGGACGCGGTGCGGGTGGCGGCTCTGCTGCGGGCGGTGCGGGGCGGGGCGCTGGGCCGGTCGGCTGACTGAGCTGCGTCGTCGTGGCCCGGTGGGCCGCCACCCGGTAGACCGGACCGCATGGCGGAAATCGTGGAGGCCGGACTCTGGGGGCTAATGGGCGGTTCGGCACTGCTGATCGGGGCGCTGATCGGCTACCGGGTGCCGGTGCCCGCCCGGATCGTGGCCTCGGTGATGGCCTTCGGCGCGGGCGTGCTGCTCTCCGCCGTCTCGTTCGAGCTCGTCGGGGAGGCGTACGAGCAGGGCGGCATGGGGCCGGCGGCCATCGGCACGCTGGCCGGGGCCGTCGCGTACACCCTGGGCAATGTCTGGCTGGACCGGCGCGGCGCCCGGCACCGCAAGCGGTCCGGGGCCGCCGGGGCCGCGAAGCACCGGCAGCCCTCCGAGGCGCAAATGGCCGGCTCCGGCGCCGCGCTGGCGCTGGGCGCGCTGCTGGACGGGGTGCCGGAGTCGGCGGCCATCGGCGTCAGCCTGCTGGACGGCGGCGCGGTCAGTACCGTCACCGTCATCGCGGTCTTCATCAGCAATGTCCCCGAGGGGCTGTCCAGCTCCGCCGGGATGCGGCGGGCGGGCCGCCGCCCCGGCTATGTCTACGGTGTCTGGGGCTCGATCGCCGTGGCTGCCGCCGTCTCGGCGGTGCTCGGCTACGCGGTGCTCGGCACCTTCTCCACGGCCGTGGTGGCGGCGGTCACGGCGATCGCCGCCGGGGCGATCCTCGCCATGATCGCCGACACCATGATCCCCGAGGCGTTCCAGGACGCGCATCTGGCGATCGGCCTGATCACCGTCTGCGGTTTTCTGGTCTCCTTCGCGCTCTCGCACGCCTGAGCGGGGCGGGAAGGGGGCAGAGAACCGCCCCGCCCCGCCCCGCCCCGGCGGGAGCGGAGGCGGGGTCAGACGCCGGAGCCGTAGGGCGGGCGGGCGGCGGCCGGATAGCCGGGGATCTCGCGCGGGTCGCGCCCGCCCGGGCCGGTGTAGCGGGCCGAGGGACGCACCAGCCGGCCCGTGCGCATCTGCTCCAGAATGTGCGCCGACCAGCCCGCCGTCCGCGCACAGGTGAACATCGCCGTGAACATGTGCGCCGGGACCTCGGCGAAGTCCAGCATGATCGCCGCCCAGAACTCCACATTGGTGGCCAGCACCCGGTCCGGGCGGCGGCTGCGCAGCTCCTCCAGCGCCGCCTCCTCCAGCGCCACCGCCACCTCGTAGCGCGGCGCGCCCAGTTCCTTGGCCGTGCGCCGCAGCACCCGCGCCCGCGGGTCCTCGGCCCGGTACACCCGGTGCCCGAAGCCCATCAGCCGGCGGCCCGCGTCCAGCTCGCGCCGCACAAACGCCCGGGCGTCGCCGGTCCGCTCCACCTCCTCGATCATTCCCAGCACCCGGGACGGCGCGCCGCCGTGCAGCGGCCCGGACATGGCGCCCACCGCTCCCGACAGGGCCGCCGCCACATCCGCGCCGGTGGAGGCGATCACCCGGGCGGTGAAGGTGGAGGCGTTCATGCCGTGCTCGGCGGCGGAGGTCCAGTAGGCGTCCACGGCCGCGACGTGTTTGGGGTCGGGCTCGCCGCGCCAGCGGCGCATGAAGCGCTCGGCGATGGTCTCGGCCTTGTCGATCTCCTTCTGCGGCACCATCGGCAGACCGGTGCCGCGCGCCGACTGCGCCACATAGCTCAGCGCCATCACCGCGGCGCGCGCCAGGTCGTCCCGGGCCTGCGCCGGGTCGATGTCCAGCAGCGGCTTCAGGCCCCAGGCGGGGGCGAGCATGGCGAGCGCCGACTGCACGTCCACCCGGATGTCGCCCGAGTGGACCGGGATCGGGAACGGCTCGGCCGGCGGCAGGCCCGGCTCGAAGGTGCCGTCCACCAGCAGCCCCCACACGTTCCCGAAGGAGACGTGCCCCACCAGGTCCTCGATGTCCACCCCGCGGTAGCGGAGCGAGCCGCCCTCCTTGTCCGGCTCGGCGATCTCCGTCTCAAAGGCGATCACCCCTTCAAGACCAGGTACGAAATCCGACATCTGCGGCTCCTTGTCAGGCTGTGTGCGTCAGGCGGTAACGGACCGTGGGGCGGTGGGGCGGGCACGCGGTGTCTCGTGCCTCCGGCGGTCCGCTGCGCGGCATTTCGGCACGTCGTGCGCGTTCCGGAATGGCCTCGCGGGGTCCGGGGAAGCCGGTGCCGCTGTCGTTGGCGGCACGCAGTGCCCCGAGACCCGGACGGTCACCATAGCGCCGGGCGCGGCGCGGCCACAGGGGAACGCCGCCGGGCGGCGCGTCCGGGCTGTCGGCGGCATGCTGCAAGATATGGCCGTGTCCCAAGCCGCCCACGCCGAACGACCCGACCGCCGCCGTCCCGCCACCGACTCCGCCGGCCGCTCCGCCGGCCGCTCCGCCGGCCGTCCCGCAGGCCGCGCCGCAGGCCACCGGGACCCCGCCACCGAGGCGGTGCACGAGCCCGCACATTCGTCCGTACCTTCCCCGTTTCTCGATCCCGCCGCGATGCGGGTGCGTTACCGGCGCGAAGGACTCCATGAGCAGGGTCTCGCCCCCGACCCGGTCCGGCAATTCGCGCGCTGGTTCGCCGAGGCCGCGGAGAGCGGCATCCATGAGCCGAACGCCATGATCCTGGCCACCGCCGACGCCTCCGGCCGTCCCACCGCCCGCACCGTGCTGCTCAAGGGGTTCGACGAGCGAGGCCTGGTCTTCTTCACCAACTACCGCTCCCGCAAGGGCCGGGACATCGACGCCAATCCGGCCGTCTCCCTGGTCTTTCCCTGGCATGCCATTGCCCGCCAGGTGATCGTCCAGGGCCGGGCGGAGCGCACCGGGCGGGACGAGACCGCGGCGTATTTCCGCACCCGGCCGCACGGCTCGCAGCTCGGTGCCTGGGCGAGCGAGCAGTCCGAGGTGGTGGCCTCGCGGGAGGAGCTGGACCGGATGTATGCGGAGCTGGCCCGGCGCTATCCGGAGGGTGAGGACGTGCCCGCGCCGCCGCACTGGGGCGGGTACCGGGTGGTCCCGGAGGAAGTGGAATTCTGGCAGGGCCGGGAGAACCGTCTCCACGACCGGCTGCGCTACACCCGCCGGCCCGGCGGCGGCGACCCCACCGCCTGGCGGATCGAGCGCCTCAGCCCTTGAGCCCGGGCCCGGGCCTGGGCCTGGGCCCGAGCCCCGGGCCCGGGAGAAGCGGCAGGGCCCGGAAAAACGGACAACCCGCGGGCCTGGTTCCCCCGCCGCCTGGCGGCGGCCGGGGGAGCCGGCCGGACGTTACCGGCGGCCCGCGGGTCGGGTGACTGCTTGGGATTGGCCGGCTGGGCCGGCAAACCGCGCTGATGCGGAGACTCGGCCCTAGGCCGCAGTCACCTCACGCGTCCGACTGTCATACATCTGCCGAACCACCTCCCTTCTCGTGTACCGGGAACAGTACGTTTCCGGCCGCCACCGCACAAGGGATTTACGCGCCTCGCGAAACCGCAGGTCAGCGCTGCCACAGGATGTGATCGGGGTGCTCGGCGCAGACGCGGGCGTTCCATTCCCGGCCGCCCTCGACATTGCCGGAGCGCAGCATGGGCGGCTGGATGCCGCGGGCGGCGAGTTCGCCGGCGGCGGTGGCGGTGACCGCCTGCATGATGGCGGAGGTGACCACGGTGGAGGCCGGGCCGAAGGGGGCGTCGATCCCCTCCTGGGTCAGTTCGGTGTCGCCGATGCCGATCTTGTTGTCGATGACGACATCGCAGTGGTCGCGCAGAAAGCTGCCGGACGGGTTCTTCGGGGTGGTCCGCTCCGCGTAGACGGCGGAGGTCAGGCCGATGATTTTCAGGCCCCGGGCGCGGGCGTGCGAGGCCATCTCGACCGGGAGGGCGTTGCGGCCGGAGAGGGAGATCACCACCAGCAGGTCGCCGGACCGGACCGGGGAGGTGTCCAGGGTCGCGGCGGCCAGACCGGAGACGCGTTCCAGGGCGCTGCCCAGGGTGGCGGGGCGGACGTCCACGCCGGTGGTGCCGGGCACGGAGAGCAGGTTGACCAGGGCCAGGCCGCCGGCCCGGTAGACCACGTCCTGGGCGGGGAGCGAGGAGTGCCCGGCGCCGTAGGTGAAGACCCGGCCGCCGGCGGCCACGGTGTCGGCGATCAGGGCGCCGGCCGCGGCGATCGGGCCGGCCTCCTCCGCCTGCACCCGCCGCAGCAGCCCCACGGCCGCGTCGAAGAACCGGTCGGCCAGCGTGTCCGTCGCCGTCGTCGCCGTCGTCGCCGTCGTCGCCGCTCGCGTCTGCCGCGCCTGGCCGGTGTCCGTCATCTGGGGTTGTCTCCTCGCCTGCCCGCTGATCCCGTCCGGTGGGTGTGCCGCACGTCACGGTGAGGTCTAAACCACTTTGCTGTCAAGAGCGGCCCCCGGCAACGGGGGCGGGCGCCGGGGGTGCGACGGCGGCTGTGACGGACTGTGTACAAGCCTCCGGTCGCGCGGGTCCGGTTGTCGGTGGAGTGCGTCAGAATTGAGTTCCAGGGCCACCGCACACAGCATTCGAGGGGCAGTCATGTCCGGACTCATCGACACCACCGAGATGTACCTCCGCACCATTCTGGAGCTGGAGGAGGAGGGGGTGGTACCGATGCGCGCCCGAATCGCCGAGCGGCTGGAGCAGAGCGGCCCGACCGTCAGCCAGACCGTCGCCCGCATGGAGCGGGACGGCCTGCTGATCATCGCCGGTGACCGCCATCTGGAGCTGACCGACGAGGGCCGGCGGCTGGCGGAGCGGGTGATGCGCAAGCACCGGCTGGCCGAGTGCCTGCTGGTCGATGTGATCGGCCTGGAGTGGGAGCATGTGCACGCCGAGGCCTGCCGCTGGGAGCATGTGATGAGCGACGCGGTGGAGCGCCGCGTGCTGGAGCTGCTCAACCATCCCACCGAGTCGCCGTACGGGAACCCGATCCCGGCCCTGGCCGAGCTGGGCGAGGCGGGCAAGCCCGATCCGTTCCTGGACGAGGGCATGGTGGCGCTCAGCGATCTGGACGCGGACGGCGGCAAGACGGTCGTGGTCCGCCGGATCGGCGAGCCCATCCAGACGGACACCCAGGTGATGCACACGCTGCGCCGGGCGGGTGTGCAGCCGGGGGCCTCGGTGAGTGTCACCCTGGGCAGCCACGGCGGTGTCACGGTGGGCAGCGGCGGCGAGACGGCGGAGCTGGAGCCGACGGTCGCCATGCATGTCTTTGTCGCCAAGGCCTGACGCAGGCCGGCGGCCGACCGGCGGATCCGCCGGCGGCGGTGGCGGCTGAGACCCCGGGCCCCGAGCACCCGGGGTCTTTCCCGCCTCCTCCCCGGATAAGTACTTCCCCGTGAAGACGGCTTTCAGCCATCCCCCGGACCTCACCCGAACGAGTGAATTACGGTTCAGTTGCGCGGTCATTGCCCCGCCGAGGTGCGTCGGCGGGGCCGTCGGCCCGGCTCAGCGGGACTGGCCGCAGCCGTACGCCAGCGGCGGCACCAGCTCCTCCGCGTCCGGCAGCCAGCGGTTGGCCACGGTCGGCCTGCGCACCCACTGCACCAGGCCGCGCGGCCCCATCCGGGTGGGCGGCGCGGGGATGTAACCGCCCTCGCCGTGGGCCGTCAGATCCAGGCGGCCGGCCGCCCAGCCGCTCCGGCGCAGCAGCACCGGCGTCCTGGCCGCGCTGCCCGCCAGCACGAAGAACATCATCCGGCCGGTGGGGGTGGCGCTGACCGGCCCCAGTGAGATCCCCATCCGCTCCATCCGGGCCAGCGCCAGACAGCCGGCGTGCTCGGGGACCTCCAGCACATCGAAGCTCCGACCGGTGGGCAGCAGCACGGACGCCCGCGGCCGGGCGGCCCACAGCGCCCGGGCGGCCGTCGCGCTGCCCGCGACCTGGGTCTCCCAGACCGGCGTCAGCGGGTGTGCCCCCGGCGCATCACAGTGCTCATCGGCGCACGAGCAGCGCAGGACTCCCGTGTGCTGCTCCAGCCATGCGCCGGGAAGCACCTCCCAGTGCCGCTCCGCGGCATAGTGGGCTGCGTGTTCCGCGGGATCCCCGCCCCGGTGGGCGGAACCCTGCTGCGGAATACCGACTCGTGAGGTCACTCCGATGCAATCATCCACATAAATCACAACTCCCGCTCCGAGCCGGGGTTACGGGCACGCCACGGGGCGCGGTTCGTGGGCGGGGCGCATCGGAGCATCTGCGGGGGCGTACGGCATGCGCGCCGGGCGGCGCTGGGAATCCATGATCAGGGACTTCGTTCCCGGCCCGCGGACGGCCGCCTCGCGGCCGTCCGGGCCACCACCGACCCGTCCGTCCCCGATCCCGTCCGTCCCCGATCCCGAGCATTCCGTTCCGACCTGTTCTTCCCGACCCCCCCGCGCACCCGGTGCGGCCCCGAGGCCGGCCGGGGTTTCCAGCACGACCAGCACCATCAGCGCCGGCGCGGCAGGCGGCGCCGGAGGGAGACGCAGATGATCGACAGAGCCGGGGTACCCGCTGCCAGGCAGCCCAACGAACGGCTGCTCGGGCTGATCAGAGAGGCGGGCTGCTCCAACGCCGGTCTGGCCCGCCGCGTCAACATGTGCGCGGCCGAGCGCGGGCTGGATTTCCGCTACGACAAGACCTCGGTCGCCCGCTGGATCCGCGGCCAGCAGCCGCGCGGCCGGGCCCCGGAGGTGATCGCCGAGGCGCTGGGCCGCAAGCTGGGCCGCGCGGTGTCCGTCGACGACATCGGCATGGGCGGCACCCGGCAGCAGGGTTCGGCCATCGGCCTGGGCTTTGCCGGCGGGCTCGCCGAAGGGCTGGAGAGCGCGCGGGAGCTGTGGCGGTTCGACGTCAGCCGCAGGGACATGGCGCTCACCGCGCTGGGCACGGTCCCGGCCCTCGCCACCGCCGCGCCGACGGCCGGGCCGGCCCTCGGCGCCGCCACCACTGCCACCGCCACCGCCGCCACCGTCGCCACCACCGCCACTGCCGCCACCGGCGGCGGCACCGCCGCCGCGGTCTCGCCCGCGGCGCTGGTCGAGCCCAGCCGGGACTGGCTGATCACCCCCGTGGACGAGCAGGTGGCCCGGGCCTCGCCGGCCGGCGGGCCGGCCGCCCATCCGGCCCGCGGCCGGGTGGGCGCGGCGGATGTGGAGGCGGTCACCGCCGCCACCACCGCCCTGATCGACCTGGACCGCAGATGGGGGGCCGGGCTGGTGCGGCCCCTGGTGGTGCACTACCTGGACAGCGTGGTCGGCCCGCTGCTGACCGGCTCCTACCGGGAGGACGTGGGGCGGCGGCTGCTCGGCGCGGCGGCCCGGCTCACCGAACTGGCCGGCTACATGGCGGTGGACAGCGGCCAGCACGGACTCGCCCAGCGCTACTACATCCAGGCGCTGCGGCTGGCGCAGGGCTCCGGGGACCGCGGCTTCGGCGGCTATGTGCTGGCCGCCGGGATGAGCCACCTCGCCGGGGAGCTGGGCAACCCGCGGGAGGTGGTGCAGTTGGCGCGCGCCGCCCAGCAGGGCACCCGCGGGCGGGTGCCGACCCGTGCCGACGCGCTGTTCCTGGCCGCCGAGGCGCGCGGATACGCGCAGCTCGGGGACCGGGAGGGCTGCCGCCGGGCGGCATCCCGGGCGCTGGCGGCGCTGGAGCGCGCCTCGGGGGGAGGGGAGGACGAACCGGTCTGGATCACGCACTTCGACGCCGCGTATCTGGCGGACGAACTGGCCCACTGCCACCGCGACCTGGGGCAGGGCGCGGCGGCCGAGCGACGTGCCGAGGAGGCGGTGTCCGGCCACCCGGAGGGCCGTACCCGGCGGCGCGCCATCGGCCTGCTGGTGCTGGCCACCGGGCGGCTGCAGCAGGGCGAGCTGGACCATGCCTGCCATACGGCGAGCGAGGCCGGGGCCCTGCTGGCGGGGGTGCGCTCGCGGCGCGGGGCCGAGTATTTCGAGGACTTCCGCCGCCGTCTCGTGCCGCACCAGGCGGAGCGGCCGGTCCGTGAGTTCACCGACCGCTGGCGCGACGGCCTGGCCGCCCACCGCTGACTCCCGGTGCCCGCGGCGAGGAGCGGTCGGCGTGGCCCGGTGCACGTGCAACCCGGTACCGTTGCTCGGCGGTTGCCGCGGGCAGGGTGCCCGCCCGCCCGGGACCGGGCCGCCGTGAGGACTTGAGGAGTCACCAGGTGACGAGCCACTTCGGGCACGACGAGGAGCCGCGCGAGGGCGTGGTGCTGCCGTCGAACGGCCGGCCGTGGGAGCGGCCGGCCGATGGCCCGGAGCAGCCCGGCGCCGCGCCCGCCGAGGGGCTGCCGTGGGGCACGCCCTGGGGGCCGGGCGCGGACTCCTCGCCCGCGGCGCCGCCGCCCGCGGCGCCCGCGGCTCCGCCGCCGCCCCGGACACCTCCGCCGCCACCGCCGCCGTCACTGCCCGAGCCGCTGCCGCAGTCGTCGCCGCAGGCGCCGCGCCCGGCGGCGGCCGGTCCGGCGGTGCCGCCGATGCCCGCGTCTCCGCCCCCTCCGCCGCAGGATGCGGAGACCCGGATACTGGGCGTGGTGCCGGACCCGCCGCCGGACGGGGCGACCGCGCTGATCCGTCCGGTGCCCGCCGCCGGCCCCGGCGACGACGGCGCCACCCGGCTCCTCGCGCCGGTGCCCGGGGCCCCGGGCCCGGACGAGGCCGCCACCGAACTCATCCCGCCGGTCACGGCCGGGCCGGAAGCCGACGAGGCGGCGACCCGGCTCATCCCGCCGGTCACCGGAGCCCCGCAGCCCCCGGAGGAGGCGGTGACCCGGCTCATCCCGCCGGTGTCCGGCACACCGGACACCACCGAGACCCGCGCCATGCCGCCGGTCCCCGGCGAGACCCACCATCAGCCGTATGAGCCGTATGAGCCGCGGGAGCCGTATGAGCCGCGGGAGACGTACGAACAGCAGCCGCACCGTACGCCGCCGCCCGGTCCCGGCGGCCGGGCCGCCGCCCGCCGGGCGCGGGAACGCCGGCGGGTCCGCAGCGCCCCCTCCCCGTTCGCCCTCGGCGCCGTCGTGGTCGCCGTCTGCGCCGTGGTCGGCCTGGGCGTCGGCGCCCTGCTCGGCGGCGGCGACGACGCCCCCGGCACCGGCGGCGGCGCCACCGAGGCGGCCGGGGCCGGCGAGAGCGACGGCGATCCCGCCCGCTCCGGCGCCGGTGACGACGACCGGTCCTCCTCGGCCGGCTCCGAGCAGCCCGGCGACGGCACCGACGGCATCGATGGCACCGACGGCACCGACGGCACCGGCGAGGGCGAGGAGCAGACCGCCGGGGCGGCCCGTCCGCAGGCCGAGGCGCTCTCCGCGCTGCTCGGCGAGAGCAGCAGCAGCCGCGAGGCCGTGATCAACGCCGTCGCCGACATCCAGTCCTGCACCCGGCTGAAGGCCGCCGCCGAGACCCTGCGCACCGCCGCCGGACAGCGCGACGCCCTGGTCACCCGCCTGGAAGAGCTCGCGCTGGACGCCCTGCCGCAGCACCAGGAGCTGTACAACGCCCTGCACGAGGCCTGGACCGCCTCCGCCGAGGCCGACGCCTACTTCGCCGCCTGGGCCGACGAGGTGCGTGACCGCAAGAAGCGGATGTGCAAGGAGGGCAGCCCGCAGAGCACCGGGAACGCGGCGGAGGCCGTCCGGGCCAGCGGCGAGGCCACTACCGCCAAGGAGCGGGCGGCAGGCCTGTGGAACCCGATCGCCGCCGAGCACGGTCTGCCGGAGCGCCAGGCCACCGACCTGTGACCGGCCGCTCACCCACCGCAGGGAACGTACGATCGATTCCGTGCAAGCCTCGGACAGCTCTTCCCGTCACGGCCGTCGGTCCCCCACCATGAACCGCATGGCGCACAACGACATGCCCTGGTGGCGCTGGCGCACCAATGTGCGCTCGGCGCTCCATATGCTCTCCGATCCCGTCTTCCAGCAGGAGCGCTGGGCGGCGGGCGTTCCGGGCTACGGCGACGTGACGGACGCCGTCTACCGCCTGGTGGAGGACACCTGGCTGGACAACTGGTCGGCCGAGAAGTACCTCGGCACGGTCTTCCGTGATGCCGAGGAGGTCGCGCTGGTGGACGCCGCGGTGCTGCGGGTGCTGCGCATCCTGCACCAGGTCGGCGCGGACGCCCCGGCCCAGGCATACTTCCAGCACCCCGGCTGGCCGGAGGCGGTGCAGGCGGCCCGCGCCGCGCATCTGAGGCTGGCCACCGCGGACGGGGACGACCCCGAGGCGCCGCCGCCCAGCCTGGAGCAGCTCAGCGCCGCCCTGCACACCTTCTGAGCTCCGCGCGTCCCGGGCGTCCCGGTGTTGCGGGTGTCCCGGCGCCGTCGCGCTGTCCGCATGGCAGGCGGGGGACCGGGCGGCCCCTGGGGTGTGCCAGGCTAGGAGGCTATGACCTCCTCGTCGTCGAGTCCCTCCCGCGCCGCCGCCGCCGCCGCGGCCCGGCCGCCGCGCCCCGCGCAGTATCTGCTGACGCTCTCCTGCCCGGACAAGCCGGGCATTGTGCACGCCGTGTCCAGCTATCTCTTCATGACCGGCTGCAATATCGAGGACAGCCAGCAGTTCAAGGACCACGACACCAACCTGTTCTTCATGCGCGTGCACTTCAGCGCGGACGAGCCGGCGGTGACCCTGGAGAAGCTGCGGGCCAGCTTCACCGCGGTCGGGGACTCCTTCCGGATGGACTGGCAGCTCCACCGGGCCGACGACAAGATGCGGGTGCTGCTGATGGTGAGCAAGTTCGGGCACTGCCTGAACGACCTGCTGTTCCGCACCCGGATCGGCGCGCTGCCGGTGGAGATCGCGGCCGTGGTCTCCAATCACACCGACTTCTCCGAGCTGGCCGGGTCCTACGGCATTCCCTTCCATCACATCCCGGTGACCCGGGACACCAAGCCGGAGGCCGAGGCGCGGCTGCTGAGGATCATCGAGGACGAGGGCGTCGAGCTGGTCGTGCTGGCCCGCTACATGCAGGTGCTCTCGGACGATCTGTGCAAGCAGTTGCCCGGCCGGATCATCAACATCCACCACTCCTTCCTGCCGAGCTTCAAGGGCGCCAAGCCGTACCACCAGGCACACACCCGCGGGGTGAAGCTGATCGGCGCCACCGCGCACTATGTGACCGCGGAGCTGGACGAGGGCCCGATCATCGAGCAGGAGGTCGAGCGGGTCGGGCACGAGCTGTCCCCGGAGCAGCTGGTGGCGGTCGGGCGGGATGTGGAGTGCCAGGCGCTGGCCCGCGCGGTGAAGTGGCACAGCGAGCGCCGCGTGCTGATCAACGGCCGCCGCACCGTCGTCTTCTCCTGAGCCCGCCGGTTTCAGAGGCGGGAGAGGGCGGCGGCGGCGAACAGCAGGTCGTGGACGATGCGCTCGTCGCCCTCGGTGCCGGCCGCGGCCTCGTCCGGGGAGATCCGGCCGGAGGCCAGCTGACAGAAGGCCACGTCCTCCAGCGCCACCCGGGCCACCGGGTCGGCCGCGGACACCGGTGCGGTGGGCGAGTCCAGCGGGATGTACCAGTCGCCGCCGCCGCTGCCCTCCACCTCCAGATGGACGGTGCGGCCCGGCTGGCCGACCGGGGTCAGCCGGGGCGGCGAGAGCGCCAGCCCGGCACGGCGGCGCTGGGCCAGGCTGCCCGCCAGCCGCCGCGCCACCAGATCCACCACCATCCGCAGATGGGCGCCCTGGGGCGGGCCGTAGGGGTAGTCGATGGCCCGGGCGATGTCGTCGCCGTGCACCCAGCAGGCGAAGGCGCGGTCCAGGAACGCGTCCGGCAGCGACAGCGTGCCGCCGTCCAGCAGCTCGGGAATCCGGTACGGCACCTCGACCGAGGTCAGGCCCGGTCCGCCGCCGGTCCGGCCGGCCGCGCTCAGCAGCGCCCTGGTCTGTTCCCGCCATTCGGTGTGGGCCCGCTGCGGGGCGAGGGCGCGGGCCGGGGCCGCGCTGTGCCACTGCGCGTGGGTGCGCAGGGTGGGATCGACGGGAGCGGACTCGCCCAGCGGATCGGGCAGCGACAGGGCCCGGGCCAGCAGCCCGTCCACGGCCAGCAGGTGGTCCATCACCCCGGCCACGGTGGTGGCGTGCTCGGCCATGGCGCCCTCGGTGAACCAGCGCAGCGGGACCGCGGTGCGCCATTCGTCGGCGGCCATGTCGTGCAGCAGGGCGTCCAGCCGGGCCGCCTCGGCGTCGTAGGGACCGGCCCAGGACGGCAGCGGAAGCCGGGCCGGGCGACGGGCCAGGCATGCCTCCAGGACCTGGTCGCGCAGCCCCGGGTCCAGGTCCAGGCTGCGCCGGGGCTCCAGCAGCGGCACGGCGTCGCGCAGCCGCAGGGCCTCCTCGGCGCAGGCGGCGCAGTCGTTGAGGTGGTCCTCGACGGCGGCGTTCTCGGCGGCGCTGCACGCGCCCAGCGCCCAGGCGCCGAGCAGTGAGGTCAGGGCATGGTGGGCGGCGGCCGACGGCGCGGGCAGCCCGCCGGAGCCGGTGCTCCCGTCGGCTCCGGTGCCCTCCCCGGTGCCGTCGGCTCCGCCCCCTGCGGCGCCCTCGCCGGCTCCGCGGGTCGCGGCGCCGCCGCCGGACGGGGTCCGCCGGGCGGCCGGAGCACCCGGTGCGGCGGTACGGCGGCGCGGCTGCGGCATCCGGGCCGGTGCCGCCTCCCCCGGGTGCGCCCGGTTTCCCGGCTCCCGTTCGGCCATCACTCCCCCTCTCCGCCGTCCCGCCGGAGGGTTCCCGGGGCTCCCGGGGCTCCCGGGGCGCCCGGCTCCGGGCCGCAGGTGACCACCGGGGGACCGGTGAACGCCGCCGGCGGCGGGGCGGCCACGGCGCTGGGTGGGGTCATGGTGGGTGCCTCCTCCGCCCGGCCGCTGCCGCGGCTCTCCCCGGTGCCGCCGTAGCCGGCGGCGGTGGCGAGCAGTTGCAGCCCCAGCCGCAGTCTCCGGCGGGCCTCATCCTCGGCTATCCCGAGCCGCTCGGCCACCTCTCCGTACGACAGCCGCTGGAATCGCGTCAATGCCAGGGCGTCCCGCAGCGGCGCCGGCATCGAGGTCGCGATGTAGTCCGCGCGGGCGGCGGTGGACGCCGCCCGTACCTGTGCGGCGAGCTGCTCGGGCTCCCCGGCGGCCCGCTCCCGGAGGCGCGCCACCCCCAGCCGGTGCGCCTCGGCGGCGACCCAGGACCGCATCGGGCCGCGCGCCGGGTCGAAACGGTCCGGCGACTCCCACAGCCCGGCGAAGACCTCCCGGGTCACCTCGGCGGCGGCCTCGCCGTCCCCGACCAGCCGGGCCGCGATGCTGTACGACAGGGAGGCGAAGCGGTCGTACAGCTCCGCCAGGGCGGCGGCCTCCCCCTCGCGCAGGCGCTCGCGCATGGCCCGGTCCCAGCGCGGGGGCGTCTCGTGCGCCATGGCGACCCCACCCCTCCCCACCGTCGTCGTGGTCCGTCAACTCTAGTCGCCGGGGCCGGCCGGCCCCCGTGACGGGCCCGGAGGACGGGGGCTCCCGGCCCGGAAGACGCAGCACCGGCCGGACAGGATGAGCCGGCCGGCGACCCGGTGTCATGAGTGGTCCGGCGGAAAGTGGGCAGAGCGCTTCACGAGCCGTTTTCCGTCCGTCCGGTGATCCTCCCGGCAAGCCGGGCCGGGCTTAGAGTGGTTCCTCATCCCGGGAGGGGTGTCCCGTACCAGCCGACGGGACAGGCCGCGGAGGGCGCGCTGCGCGATTCCGCGGGCGTCAGTGTTGCGGAAGAGTGTTGCGGAAGACGAGATGCAAAGGGGCTGCGGCACGTGTCTTTGAGAGTGCTGCGAGAGAAGCGGGGGGAGTGGGCGGTGCTCCGGGTCGAGGGTGAGCTCGACCTGGTCACCGCGCCGTCGGTGCGCCAGCAGGTGCACGACGCGGTGGCGGACGGGCGCCGGAATCTGGTGCTCGATCTCGCCGGGGTGCAGTTCTGCGACTCCAGCGGGGTGGGGGTGCTGATCGCGGCGCGCCGCCTGATGCGGTCCTGCGCCGGGCGCCTGCGGCTGATCCTGCCCGCCCAGGGTGCGGAAGACGGCTCCCATGTCAACCGGGTGCTGGCCGCGCTCGGGGTGCGCCGGCTCTTCGACTGCTATCCGGACCTGGAATCGGCGGCCGACGACGCCGCCGAGCCGCTGTCCGCCTGAACGTTCCTCCGCGGGTGTTTTCGCCCGCACCGTGGAGAGTCGAACGCGCGGTGTTCGAGAGGTGCGGCCAACACTCGCACACTTTGCGGCAGACGTACTCCTTTGCGCCGGAATATGCCCGAAGCGCTTGTTGCCCCCGTCGTGTGTCACCCATGCTGAGGCTCCCCCGGTTCGCGGTTTTCCACGAACACGGTGCGGCGGCCGGAAGCGGCCGCGCCGCGGCCGGGACTGCCCAGACGCCCGGCCCCTGGCTATCCGGGAAGAATTCCGGAACGAAAACGGTGAGAGCGACAGTGCAGTGGCTCCTGAGACAGTTGGACGTCGGCCGCGACCCGGAGGAGGTGCGCCGCGCCCGGCACTGGGTACGGGCACAGCTTGAGGCCAGACCGGGCGGCCCGGACCCTGAGCAGGTCGACACCCTGGTGCTGCTGGTCTCCGAACTGGTCACCAACGCGCTGGTGCACACCGCCCGGCCCGCCGTGCTGCGGCTCGCCTTCGCGGTGCCGGAGGCCGGCCGGCCGGACGCCGCGGTCCGGCTGGAGGTCGCCGATGTGAGCAGCCGGGCTCCGGTGCGGCGCAGCGCGGGCGGTGAGGACACCGGGGGGCGGGGCCTGGAGCTGGTGGAGCTGCTGGCCGACCGCTGGGGCTGGGGATACGAGGGGGACGGCAAGCGGATCTGGTGCGAGCTGGACTGCGCGGACCGGGCCGCGGCCGGAATCCGGCCGGAGACCCGGGAGTCCGTGTCGGGCCGGTGACGGAAAGGTTTCAGCCAGGTGCCGACGGCCGGATCCGGCGCGATGACATGCCCGCCCCGGCCGGCCGCTCAGGCGCCCCGGCCGCCCGGCGTGCCCGCCGCGTTCGCGGTGCCCGTGGTTCCTGTGGTTCCTGTGGTTCCCGCGGTGCCGTCCGCAGCCGCGCGTTCGCGGCCCCGGCGGGCGGAGCCGCGATCGCTCAGCTCGCGGGCCACCGCGGCGGCGATCCGCGGCGCCTCACGGGCCAGCTCCCGCAGCATGCCGCTGATCGGGTTGGTGAAGCCGGTGAACCGCAGCCCGGGCGCGGCCGGATGGGTGTCCCGGCCGTGCACCAGCGGCAGCCCGTCCCCGTCCAGCACGCCGAGATGCCCGACCAGGGTCTCCAGCCCGCGGCGGTACCCGGTGGCGCAGATCACCACCTCCGGGCCGATCATCTCGCCGTCCGCCAGCAGCACCTTGCCGCCCTCGAAGCCCTGCACCGCGGCGACCGGTTCCACCAGCCGCCGCCGCACGGCCCGCACCAGGCCGGCGTCCTGCACCGGGATCGCCCCCTCCAGAACCCGTGAGTAGAGACCGGTCTCCGGGCGGGGCAGGCCGTACTCCGAAAGATCGGGCAGGGTACTGGCGAGCGGCCGGGCGAGCCGGTCCACCAGGCGCACCGGCAGCCGCCGGCACAGCACCCCGCTCGCCTGGGCGGGCCAGCCGAGGGTGGAGCGGCGCACGATGTGCGGCGCCGTGCGGACCGCCAGCCGGACCCGTCCGGCGCCGTTCCCCGCCAGATCGGCGGCGATCTCGGCGCCGGTGTTGCCCACCCCGACGACCAGCACGTCCTTGCCCCGGTAGGGGGAGGGCTCGCGATACCGGGCGGCGTGCAGCAGCTCACCGGTGAAGCCGTCCCGGCCGGGCCAGCGGGGCACCCGGGGGGTGTGGTTGTAGCCGGTGGCGACGATGACGGAGGAGGCGCGCAGCTCCCGGCCGCCGTTGGCGCTCAGCAGCCAGCCCTGCCGTCCGGGGGCCGCCTCGATGCGGGAGACCTCGACGCCGGTGGCCAGCTCCAGCCGGTGGTGGCGGGCGTATTGCTCCAGATAGGAGACGAAGTCGTCGCGGGCCACCCAGCGGCCGGCCGACCGCGGTATGGACAGGCCGGGCAGTGCGGACCAGCGGCGGGTGGTGTGCAGCCGCAGCCGGTCGTAATGGCCTCGCCACGCCGTCCCGACATCGCTGCCCTTTTCCACCACGACGGTGCGGACGCCGCGCTGCCGGAGCGCGGCGGCGGTGGCCAGGCCGCCGGGACCGGCGCCTATGACGCAGACCGGGGAAGGGGTGTCGGCTATCGGCATGTCCCGAGCATACGCAGGGGCGCAATGCCCCAGCAGAGGTGCGAGCCGTCCGTTATGCGCCCGTGTCGAGCGACGTCCGCGCCCGGCGCGGTCGCGGCCGGCCCGGATGGCCGGCGGGCTCGTCCACGGGCCGCCCGGCAGGTTACCTGGCGGGCTTCTTGCCGGTGATGCCCAGGTGGACGAGGTGGACCAGGGCGGGCTTGAGATCGGTCTGCTTGGCGCCCAGCGTCTGCAGTGCCTTGGGCTGGGCGGCGACCGAGGCGAGCATCGAGACCAGGGAACCGGCCACCGCCGCGGGCGTCAGTTCCTTGTCGAACCGGCCCTTGGCCTGCATCTCCTCCATGGTGCCGGTGAGCGGCTTGGTCACCGCGCCCAGGACCTTGGTGCGCAGCCGCACAAAGCGCCGGTCGCCCTCGGCCGCGCCGAGGTCGATCACCCGCAGAATGGCGTCGTGCTTGCGCCAGAAGGCGAGAAAGCCGTCCACCAGGCCCTCGGCGGACTCCGCCGCGGCGCGCCCGGTCCAGGACCGCTCGGTGACCAGGTCGGAGAGCGCGGCGCTGTCCTGCACCGCCTCGCCGGCGATCTCCAGGACGGCCGCCTCCACATCGGGAAAGTACTGGTAGAAGGTGGCCGGCGAGGTGCCCGCCTTGCGGGCCACGTCGATGACCCTGACATCGCGGTACGGAGACGAGCCAAGCATCTTCCCGAGGTTGTCGAGCAGCTTCTGCCGCGTCGCCTGACCGCGGCGGCCGGCCACCCGCCCGTCTACGGTCGTCACTTGTCCTGTCATGCCGTCAGCTTATCGACAAATGATCACGGCGCGATCTGATCGCATCCGAATGGGGTGCGGCCCCGGGCGGGCGGTGCCGGGGCCCTCATCCGGGCCGGGCGGCGGGAAGGTACGCTCCATCCCGCCGTGACCCGCCGTGACCCGCCGTACCCCGCCGTATCCCGCCGCCAGCCGGGGACCGGAAGGACACCACAGGGCAGGACGACCGGAGAGAAGCAGCACGGCACGACGGTACGACGGCACGATGGCGCGCCGGCCGGATCCGGCCCCGGCTTCGCCGGTGTCGGTCCCTGGCGCAACAATCATTCCTGAGGACCGCATCGCCCCGGCGTAATGAGATGCTGCTGTGGGCGGCATTTCTCAGCGCCCTTACGGGGAGGTGGCAGGACATGGTGGAGCCGCTGACGCAGCACGATCCACGGCGGATTGGGCCCTTCGAGGTCCTCGGGCGGCTGGGCTCCGGGGGAATGGGCCTTGTCTACCTGGCGCGTTCGGCGTCCGGGCGGCGGGTGGCGATCAAGACGGTGCGCACCGAGCTGGCCGAGGACCAGCTCTTCCGGATCCGGTTCAGCCGGGAGGTGGAGGCGGCCCGGGCGGTGAGCGGTTTCTACACCGCCGCCGTGGTGGACGCCGACGCCCGTGCCGCCGTGCCCTGGCTGGCCACCGCCTATGTGCCGGCGCCCTCCCTGGAGGAGATCGTCAACGAGTGCGGTCCGGTGCCGCCGCAGGCGGTGCGCTGGCTGGCGGCCGGCGTGGCCGAGGCGCTGCAGTCCATCCACGGCGCCGGGCTGGTGCACCGCGATCTCAAGCCCTCCAACGTCCTGGTGATGGAGGACGGCCCGCGGGTGATCGACTTCGGCATCGCCTCCGGTGTCTCCAACACCCGCCTCACCATGACCAATGTGGCGGTGGGCACCCCCGCCTACATGTCGCCCGAGCAGGCCCGGGACTCGCGGGGGGTCACCGGTGCGAGTGATGTGTTCTCGCTCGGCTCCACCCTGGTCTTCGCCGCCACCGGCCATCCGCCGTTCCACGGCGCCAACCCGGTGGAGACGGTCTTCATGCTGCTCCGGGAGCAGCCCGATCTGGAAGGGCTGCCCGAGGAACTGCGCCCGCTGATCGAGGCCTGCATGTGCCCGCGGCCCGAGGAGCGGCCCACCCCGGGCCGGCTCCAGGAAATGCTGGCCCCGCACCTGTTCGCCTCCGGGGACGACAGCGGCACGGCCTCGGCCTGGCTGCCGCCGGGCGCGGTCGCCCTGATCGAGCGCCGCCGCTACGGCCGGGCCCGGACCAGGCCGCCGGCCTCCGGCGGCGGGCGCGGCCGGCACTCGGCGCCGCCCTCCCCGCACTCCCCGCCGTCCTCCCCGCCGCCGCCCTCGGCACCGCCGTCTCCGCCCCCGCCGTCCGTGCTGCCCGGGACGCCCGGTCCGGTGTCCGGCGGCGCGGAGCCCGGGCCGCCCCCGCCGCCGGCTCCGCCGCGCGGCCCGGAGCGCCCGCCCGCCCGGCACCCGGCCCACGCCCCGTCCGATCCGTCCCGGGAACCGGCCGCCGCGGTGGCGGCGCCGGCCCCCGGGCGGCCCGTGGTGCCCCCGCAGCCCGCCGCACCGCCGCCCTCCGCGCCCGGCGCCGCTCCGGCCCGGTCCCCCGGGCCGCCGCCCGGCCCGGAGGAGGACGCCGGCACGGTGCGGCTGCCCCGCCACTCGGCTTCCGCAGCTTCCGGGGCTTCCGCAGCTTCCGGGTCCGCCGGCCCGGCGGCCCCCGAGCGGACGCCGGGCTGGGCCCGCCCGGCGGGCGGCGAGGCCGCACCCGCCGAGCGGCCGTCACCCGCCCATGCCGCACCCGCCCCGGCGCCGTCCTCGGACGGGCACTCCCGCTCGGTCGCCGCGCCGCCCTCGGTCGGTCCCGGCCGGGTGTCCGGGGCCGCGCCCGGCTGGCGCCCCTGGCGGTTCCGGATGTCCAACGACCTGTGGGGCTCCCCGACGGTCCGGGACGGCCTGCTCTACGTCACCTCCTTCGAGGTGCACGCGCTGGACGTGGCCAGCGGGCGGCGGCAGTTCAAGACCCGCGAGGTGGCCTGGACGATGGCGGTCAGCGGCGGCCGGGTGCTGGCCACCGACGGCGACAGCCTCTACGCCCTGGACTCCACCGACGGCGCGGACCGCTGGCGCCGGCCCACCGAGGGCCGGATCTACTCGCTCAGCGCCGACCGCGGCACGGTCGTCACCGCCGCCCGCGGCGGCACCGTCGCCGCCTGGGAGGCCGCCAACGGCGAGCCGCTGTGGGACGTCTCCGGCATGCAGGCCGAGTTCGAGTCCGCCGGCACCGGCCCGGTGATCGCCGACGGCACCGTCTACCTCTGGGGCGACGACCACCTCTACGCCTTCCAGGCGCGCACCGGCGACCGGCTGTGGCGGCACCGGGTGGGCGATTCCTCGGTCACCGGCTCGGTCCCGGTGCGGGTGCACCCGGGCGGGGACGGCATGGTCTATGTGGCCGCCGGCTCCCGGGTGTTCGCGCTGGACGCCACCGGCGGCGGGGAACGCTGGCGGTTCGACACCCCGGCCGCGGTGCTCTGCCCGCCGGTGTACGCGCCGGCGGCGCTGACCGGCGGCGCGGGCGGCGTCTTCTTCACCGACTACCTGGGCACCGTCTACGCCCTGGACCCGGCCACCGGGGACGACCGCTGGCGGCTGGCCACCGAGCCGCGGCAGTCCCCGGAGCCGGTGGTGGTGGCCGACGGGCTGGTGCATCTGGGCAGCGGCAGCGCCATGTACACCCTGGACGCGGTCAGCGGCACCCCGCGCTGGCGGTTCGCTGCGGGCGAGCCCATCGTCGGCGCGCCGGTCGTCGTGGACGGCCGGGTGCACTTCGGCTCCGAGGACTTCTGCCTCTACACCCTGGACGCGGCCGGCGGCCGGCTGACCTGGAAACTCAAGACCGGCGGGGCCATCACCGGCTCACCGGTGGCCGCCGACGGCATGGTCTTCGCCTGCAGCGCCGACCGCTGCGTCTACGCGCTGGACGCCGCCCTCGGCACCGCCCGCCCCGCCGACCGGAACTGAGCCGAACGGGACTGAGCCGACCGGAGCTGAGGCCGTGCCGCCGGGGACGGGCCCGGCGTCAGGCGGCGTCGCGGTGGTCCCGGGGAGGCTCGGGCGGATAGCGGTACGGCCGCTGCCCCTCCGGGCCGCCGTCGCGCCGCGGGGGCGAGAAGTACGGGTGCGCATGCGGCTCCCGCTGCCCCGGCTGCTGCTCCGGCTCACCGTCCCACCGCGGATGCTCCTGAGTCGGCCGCGGTTCCCCGCCCGGCCCGGCCCCCGCCGCGTGCTGCCGTTCGGTCCGCGCATCCTCCGGATACGTCTCCGGATACGGCTCCGGCTCGGGCGCCGTCCGTTCCGGCTCCCGGGCGGTGCGGGCGTGCCGCCCGGCCACGGCCGGCTGCCGCCGCCCCGCCATCACCACTGCGGCCAGCAGCAGCCCGACCCCGGCGCCCAGCGCGGTCAGCGCGCCGGCGTTCACGCCCTCGCCGCCGATCAGCAGCGAGTCGGTGACCAGGTAGCGGCGCACCATCCACAGCACGGTCAGGCCGAGGGCCAGTACCCCGGCCAGCCCCACCAGCAGCCGGGAGCGCAGCACCACACCGACCACGGCCACCACCGTGATCACCACCATGGGCACCGCCAGCCCGGTCAGCAGGCCGGCCGTGGGCTCGCCCAGGTCGCCCGTTTCGAAGAGATCCAGCAGCCGGATGTCGCGTCCGGGCTGCCCCGCGAACCAGTCCAGGAAGGGACTGATCAGCAGGGCCGCCGCCGCGGCCAGCGCCATTCCGGCCCCCAGCACATTGCGCACCATCGGGAGTTGCCTCCTCCACCGAGGTTGCCTCGTCCACGGATTCGTGCCTCTCCCGACGCTACGCCCCGTCGTCCCGCCCCGCACCCTGAGCAGTTCCGGTCACCGGGGAGGACCGGGCGGGCCCGGGCGCGCCAGGCCGGGGGAGAGCGGCCGGCCGGGGAGCGGGCTGGAGTAGACGATGCTGGTGGTGACGGCGCCCAGCCCGGCGATCCGGCCCACGGTCTGTTCCAGATGGCGCATGGAACGGGCCAGTACCTTGATGACGAAGCAGTCCTCCCCGGTCACATGGTGGGCCTCCACCGCCTCCGGCAGGACGGCCAGCAGATCGTGGACCGGCCGGTAGTTGTTGGTCGGATAGCGCAGCCGGACCAGTGCCTGGATGGTCAGGCCCAGCTTCTCCGGATCCACCACCGCGGCGTAGCCGCCGATCACGCCGCTCTCCTCCAGCTTCCGCACCCGCTCGGTCACGGCGCTGGCGGACATCGAGACCTGCCGGGCGAGCTCCGCGAAGCTGGCCCGGCCGTCGCGCTGGAGCACCTCAAGCAGCCGCAGATCGGTCTCGTCCAGGGAAACCTCGGTCATGCGGCAGAAATACCGGGATCCTCCCGGCCGATCAAGCGGTGTGGGGTGTCTCACAGCGGCCGGGGCCAGGGACCGGGCGCCCATGTCACCCGGGTCGGCCGGCGGGCCGGGGCGCCCCCCGTGTCGAAGGGGATTCGATTCGGACAGGCAACTTCTGTTCCGTCTCTTGTCCCTGCTGCGGAAGCGTCCTACTGTCCGCAGCGGATTGCGTCATGGGAGCGCTCCCGCAGCACCAGAGGCCACCCCCTACCCGAGGAGCACCATGCGATTTCGACTGCGTGGCGCCGCCCTGGCCATTCTGGCCGCGCTGGCGTCGATCGCTGCCGTCGTGGCGCTGCCGCTGCCGGCCGCCCAGGCCGAGCCGGTCATCTGCGAGCAGTACGGCAGCACCACCGTCCAGGGCCGCTATGTCGTGCAGAACAACCGCTGGGGCACCAGCGCCACCCAGTGCATCGATGTGACCAGCAGCGGTTTCCGCGTCACCCAGGCCGACGGCAGCGTGCCCACCAACGGCGCGCCCAAGTCCTACCCGTCCATCTTCCTGGGCTGCCACTACACCAACTGCTCGCCGGGCACCAATCTGCCGATGCGCATCAGCGACATCCAGAGCGTGACCAGCAGCATCGACTACAGCTACGTCAACAACGCGACATACAACGCCTCCTATGACATCTGGCTGGACCCGACGCCCAAGCGGGACGGGGTCAACCAGACCGAGATCATGATCTGGTTCAACCGGGTCGGGCCCGTCCAGCCGATCGGCTCGCCCACGGCCAGCACCACGATCAACGGCCGCAGCTTCCAGATCTGGACCGGGAGCAACGGCAGCAACAACGTCATCTCCTTCCTGGCCGACTCGACCATCAACAGCTGGAACTTCGACGTCATGCCCTTCATCAACGAGGCGATGCGCCGGGGCATGGCGGACAACTCCTGGTACCTGACCAGCATCCAGGCCGGCTTCGAACCCTGGGAGGGCGGCGCGGGCCTGGCCGTCAACTCCTTCTCGGCCCAGGTGAACGAGGGCGGCAGCTCCGGCGGGAGCACCACCATCGGCGGCCCCAGCATCGGCGGCTCGACCACCAACGGCGGTTCCACCACCAACGGAGGTACGACCACCAACGGAGGTACGACCACCACCGGGGGCACCACCGGCGGGACCGGCGGAAGCTGCGCCGTGACCTACACCGAGAACGTGTGGCCGGGCGGCTTCACCGCCAATGTGACCGTGCGGAACAACGGCTCCTCGCCGCTGAACGACTGGCGGCTGGCCTTCACCCTGCCCAGCGGGCAGTCCGTCACCAGCGCCTGGAGCGCCACCATCAGCCCGTCCAGCGGCTCGGTGACCGCCACCCCGATGAGCTACAACAGCACCATCGCGGCGGGCGGCAGCCAGTCCTTCGGCTTCCAGGGCACCTACTCGGGCAGCTTCTCCGAGCCGTCCTCCTTCTCCCTCAACGGCACCGCCTGCACCGTCTCCTGACCCGCAGGCCCGGCCCACACCCGGGGGCGTACCCGGCGGCGGGAGCCGCCGGGTACGCCCCCGGCGGTATTCGGCAGGGCGCGCCCGGTCCGGATCAGGAGCCGTACAGGAAGTGCCGTGCTCGCCACGGCGGACCGTGAGCAATGCGACGAGACGGGGGTTCACCGGTGAGAAGACGGTATGCCGCGGCACTGCTCTCCGCCGTTACGGCAGCGGCGGCGACCACGGGGTGCACGGACCAAGCAGGATCGGAGAACGCACAGCCCACGCCGGGCGACATCGTGGAGTGGCAGGAGGAGGCATGGCAGAAGGCGGAGCGGCTCACCGCCGACTGCATGCGTGAGCAGGGGTTCGAGTACCTGCCCCGCCCCTTTGCAGATCCGGGAGACATCTCCGGGCTTGGGCAGCACGGCCTGGACTCCACCCCGTTGGAGTTCCGGCTCCGGTCTCCGGCGTGCGGGAGGACGGCTTCGGCTTCACCGACCGGATTCTGGGACCGGAGGAGCCGGAGACCGGCGCGGAGGACCCGAACGACGCCTTGACGGCCGCCCTTCCAGAGGGCGAGGCCGACGCCTGGCGCCGGGCCCTGCACGGCGCCGCGGCGGACGGGCTCACCCGTGACATGCCCGAGGACGTCGCGGCCGGGCGAGATGCATGTGGGAAGACAGTGTATGTTTGATCTATGTAGAAGATTTCTACATAGATCGGAGGGAAGGTGGAGTCCTTCATCGGGCGTGCGGCAGAGCTGAGGCTGCTGGGCAAACGCCTGGAGCGAGTGGCCAGGACCGGGCAGGGGGTGGCGGTGGCCATCCGGGGGCGGCGCCAGGTGGGGAAGTCACGGCTCGTCCAGGAGTTCTGCGACCGGGCCGGGGCGCCGTATGTCTTCTACGCCGCGACCAAGGGGGCCTCCCCGGTGGAGGGCGTCGCCGCGTTCCTGGCCGAGGTACGGGAGTCGACGCTGCCCGCCGACCGGGAGAGCATCCCGGCCGGGCCGGTGGCCGACTGGGCCGACGCCTTCCGGGTGCTGAGTGCCGTCCTGCCGGATCGGCCGAGCATTGTGGTGCTCGACGAACTGCCCTGGCTTGCGGAGCAGGACCCGGTGTTCGACGGTGCCCTGCAGACGGCCTGGGACCGGCTGCTGTCCTCCCGTCCGGTGCTGCTCCTGCTGCTCGGCAGCGACCTCCACATGATGGAACGGCTCACCGCCTACGAGCGGCCCTTCCACGGCCGGGCGGACAACCTGGTGCTGGGCCCGCTCAATCCGGCGGAGACCGGGGCCGCCCTGGACCTCCCCGCGGCCGACGTCCTTGACGCCCATCTGGTCACCGGCGGGCTGCCCGGCATCATCCGCGCCTGGCCGCCGGGCACCCCGCCGCTGGACTTCATGGAGGCCGAGTGTGCCGACCCGGCCTCGCCGCTCTTCGGCGTCCCCGAGTCCGCGCTGCTGGCCGAATTCCCGGCGCCCGACCAGGCCAGGCGCGTACTGGAGGCAGTCGGCAGCGGCGAACGGACGCATGCCACCATCGCGGCGGCGGCCGGGGGGCGCGAAGGGGCACTGCCGTCCGGTGTGCTCTCACCCCTGCTGCGCCGGCTGACCCAGGACAAGCGGGTGCTGGCGGTGGACAGCCCGCTGTCCACCCGTCCGGGCCGCCCGGCCCTGTACCGGGTGGCCGACAGCAACCTCCGGCTCTATCTGGCGGCCCTGCGCGGGGCCCAGGAACAGACCCGGCGCGGCCGTCCGGAAGCCGCGTTCCGGCTCATCCGGCGGCGCTGGACGGCCTGGCGCGGCCGGGCGGTCGAGCCGCTGGTGCGGGAAGCGCTGGAGACCGCTGCGCTGGCGGGTGACCTGCCCTGGCCGGGTGTCGAAGCGGTGGGCGGCTGGTGGAACCGGAGATTCGATCCGGAGATCGATCTGATCGGCGCGGACCGCGCTCCGGTGGCGCGTGCACTGTTCTTCGCCGGGTCGGTGAAGTGGCTGGGCACCCCGTTCGACCAGCACGACCTAGCCGCCCTGCGCCGGGGAGCCGCCGAGGTGCCCGGGTTGGACCCGGGGACCACGGAGCCGGTCGTGGTCTCCCTCTCCGGGCTCCACACGGCCGTGGACCGCGCGGCGGTACGGCTGCTGTGGGGACCGCAGGACATCCTCGCCGCCTGGGCCGACTGACCCGCGCCAGGGGGCGGCTCGTCGGTCCGGGCCGGTTCACGGGCCCAGCCCCTGGAGGAGTTCCTCCGCTTCGCGGGCGTCGGGGTGGCCGAGCTCGTCGAAGAGGGCGAACGCCTCCTCCCAGTGGCCTCGTGCGGCTTCCAGCCGTCCCTGGGCGTGGCGGGCTCTGCCGGGCGCGACCAGAACCGTGGCGCGCCGCCAGTCGCCACCGATTCCCCGCAGTGTGGACAGGGATTCCCCGGCCAGCGCCGCCGCCTCGGGCTCGCCCTTGGCGAGACGGACCACGGACAGCCGGCAGAGGGTCATCCCGGTCCACAGGCGCAGCCGGTTCTGCCGGAAGGTGGCCAGTGCCGTGGTGAACTCCGCTGATCCGGCGCGGGCTGACGGCATGACGCATGGCGGCACGATAGGAGGCCGGTTCCGGTGGCGTCCCCTCCGCGTCACCGGAACCGGCCTCCGTGGCCGGCGGCCTGTTCGGCGGTTCCCCCGCGACCGCCGAACAGGCCGCCCCCGGGCCGCCGTTCCCCCTCGGCGACCCCGTTGCACCGAGTCTGACAGCCGGCCGTAAACGATCGATAAACGTCGTTTCCGGTTGCGGCCCGATGCGGGGGGGGAGTTCAGGAGGTGGAGTGGTCGGCGAGCACTTCCGTTCCCCGGTCGTCCCCGGTCGCGGCGTGCAACGCCCAGGCGCCGACGGCCGCCCCCGCCGCCAAGGCGCAGGCGAGGAGCAGACTGGTGACGGTGGCGCGCAAACGGTTCATGGTGAGAGTCCTCCACCCGTGGTCTTGTCGGCGGCACATTCTCGGCGGCACAGCGGTGCGCATGCCCTTCGCATGCCGGGGAGGCTCGCCCCGGACCGCGGGGCGAGCCTCCTGGGCTCGATGTCCTCCCGGATCAGGAGGTGTAGTGATCGTCGGGCTCTGGGTTGTCACCCTTCGGCTTGGTCGGAACCTGGGGGTCCTCCAGGCTTCCGGCGGCGGCCGGGTCGGTGGACGCTTCCGGATCGGCGAGCACGTCCTCGGTCAGCGGCATCTTCGGCTTCGATTCCTCGGGCAAGGTCACTCCTCTGTGCTTTCTTCGGGTGTGGCAGCAGGCAGGTGTCCACCGGGGCTCACCCGCTTCCGGCGCGACAGGCGCCGGTCTGTCGGCTGCTGGTCCCCAGAGCCCAGCGATGCTGCGCAGGAGACTCGCAGTCGGCGATAAACATCTGATGAACAGGCCAGTATGCCGGAGGTCAGTGGCCGGTTCCCGGCCGCGCCTCCGTCAGCGGGCGGGCACCACCGAAACCGGGGCCATGAGCCCCAGCAGCTCCCTGACCACGGGAACTTCCGGTGAACCCAGCTCCTCGAAGACCGCCAGCGCGTCCCGCCAGCAGGCGCGGGCCCGGTCTGTCTGGCCGAGCGCGTCCAGCGCCCTGCCCAGCACCACGAGTACGGTGCCGCGCCGCCACTCACCGCCGATGCCGCCCAGCACCAGGGCGGTCTCCGCGTGGCTCGCCGCTTCGCCCGGGCGTCCGGCGGCGAGATGGGCCTCGGCGATACGGAAGTGCGAGACCCCTTCCCAGAGCCGCTGCCGGCTGTCCCGGAAACCGCGGAGCGCCAGATGCAGTTCGGTCAGCGCCTCCTCAGGCCGCCCGCCGTTGGTCAGCGTGATGCCGAGGGAGTAACGCGCGTTGGCCAGCCGCAGGGCGAGCCCCAGCGACATGCAGATCTCCACCCCGTGCCGGGCGCTGTCGATCGCCTGGTCGAGCAGTCCCTGGTCGGAGTAGATGCGTGCCACATTGGTCAGCACGCTGGCCTGGCCGGTCAGGTTCTCATCGGCTCGGAAGGCGGCCAGCGCCCGCTCGAAGTGGCGTGCCGAGTCCTCCAGCCGCCCCTGGTAGTGGGCGATGATGCCCAGATCGTTGGCCGCCGTGCACCGCACCACCGGATCGTCGGCCGCTTCGCCGAGATTCAGGGCTTCCCGGGCCATGGCGTTGCCCTCCGCCATCCGGCCGCCCAGGCTGTGGCCGTGGGCCAGCACACACACCGCGCGCCCCTGCGCCCGCGCGTCGCCGGCCCGCGCCGCCACCGCGCGCACCACCTGCGCGGCCTGCTCGAACTGATGGGAGCAGACGCCGGATTCGGCCAGATCCTGGGCGGCCAGCAGCAGATCGGCGGCCTTGCGCAGGGTGGCCGGACGGTGGGCCGCCTGGCGGGCCGCGGCCAGCAGGTTCTCGCCCTCGGCATAGAGCCAGTCCAGCGCCGAGCCCCGGTCGGTGAACCGGAGCCCCGGATGGGCCGTCGGCTCCAGATGCGTGATCAGCCGGTCCCCCGGGCGCTGCATCCCGTAGACGGTGGCGGCGGTGGCCAGGTAGAAGTCCAGCAGCCGGGTCCGGGCGGCCTCGCGTTCGGCGGGCGGCTGCTCGTCGCGCTCGGCGCGCGCCCGGGCGAAGAGGCGGACCAGGTCGTGGAAGCGGTACCGGCCGGGCGCCGCGGATTCCAGCAGGCTGGCGTCGACCAGGGACTCCAGCAGGTCCTCGGTAACGGCCGGGCCGCGGTCGAGGAGCGCCGCGGCGGCGGGCAGCGAGATGTCGGGGCCGTCGGCCAGGCCCAGCAGCCTGAAGGCACGGGCCTGTTCCGGGTCGAGCGGCTGGTAGCCGAGCTCGAAGGTGGCGGCCACGGCCTGGTCTCCGGCGGTCAGCTCGTCCAGGCGGCGGCGCTCGTCGGCGAGGCGCTCGGCCAGGGTCGCCACGGTCCAAGTGCGGCGGGAGGCCAGCCGGGAGGCGGCGATCCGGATGGCCAGCGGCAGAAAACCGCAGGCTCCGACCACATCACGGGCGGCCTGCCGCTCGGCGGCCACCCGCTCGGTGCCGACGATCCGGGTGAAGAACGCCAGCGCCTCCTCCGGGCTCATCACATCGAGATCCACCAGATGGGCCCCAGCGAGGTCGATCATCCGGACCCGGGAGGTGATCAGGGCGGCGCAGCCGGGGGTACCGGGCAGCAGCGGGCGCACCTGGGCGGCGTCCCGGGCGTTGTCCAGCAGGGCCAGGACCCGGCGCCCGTCCAGCAGAGACCGGTAGAGCGCGGCGCGCTCCTCCACCCCGTCGGGCATGGCGGAGCCGGAGACGCCCAGGGCGCGCAGAAAGGCACCGAGCACGGCCCCCGGTTCGGCCGGGTCCTGGCCCGCGCCCTGGAGGTCGGTGTAGAGCTGCCCGTCCGGGAAGTGGTCCCGGCAGGCGTGCGCGACCTGCACGGCCAGGGTGGTCTTGCCCACGCCGCCGATGCCGGCCACCGCCGACAGCGCCATCACCGAGCCGCCGGCCGAGGCGAGCTGTTCGCCGAGTTCCGCGACAAACGCCCTGCGACCGGTGAAGTCGGGTACGGCCGCGGGAAGCTGATGCGGGGTGACGGGGGTCGGGCCGGCCGACGTGCGGTTCTCGGCCCGGATGATCAGTGATTCGTCGGCGTTGAGAATGCGCTGGTGAAGTTCGGCCAGCTCGGGGCCGGGATCGACGCCGAGCTCGTCGAGCAGATAGCGGCGGGCGTCGGCGTACACCCCCAGCGCCTCGGCCTGCCGGCCGGACCGGTACAGCGCCAGCATCAGCAGCTCACGGAACCGCTCGCTGGTCGGGAACTCATTGGTCAGCGTGGTCAGCTCGGAGACCGACTCGGCGTGCAGGCCCGCCTGGAGCCCTTTCTCCAGCCGCTGCTCCAGCAGAACCCGCCGCCGCTCCTCCCACTGCCTGCGGTGCACCTCGGCGTCCGGGCCGGGCACGGCGGTCAGAGGCTCGCTCTCCCACAGTGCCAGCGCCTCGCCGTACAGCGCGTGCGCGCGCAGCGGGTCACCTCCGGCCGCGGCCTTCTCGGCCGCCGAGGCCAGCTCCGTCACCTGGGCGGTGTCCAGGGTGTCGCCGGGCGCCAGCCGCAGGGCGTAGCCGCCGGATTCACTGACCAGCGCGTCAGCGCGTGGGCCGAGCGCCTTGCGCAGCCGCGAGGCGTAGGTGCGCAGCGCGGCCCTGGCCTGCTGCGGCGGCTCCTCCCCCCACAGGGCGCCGATGAGTTCCTGCGCCGAGGCGGTCCGCCCCTCGCGCAGCAGCAGCGTGGCCAGCAGCGCACGCTGGCGGGGCTGGCCTGCCTCGACCTGCTGTTCCCCGAGGCGAATGCGCACCGGGCCGAGCACGGACCAGTGCAGGGCGGGCTGCTGCCGACCGGCTCCGTCCGCTGTGGCTCCGCGGGGGCCCGGCACCGCTACCGAGGTCCCCTCACCGTCGGTCATCTGATACCTCTGTGCTTTCTGCGCCGACCTGCTTTCGCGCGTGCGCCTGAGCGCTTGTGCAAGTCTGCCCTGTGCCTGCCGATTTCGTTAGGGTGCGTCCACGTCAACGGGCACATCGGGGCCGTGGACCCGTTTCGTACCGCTCATTGTCCCGTGTCTCTCCGGTACCGAGACGTGACGCCGGGGGCGGACCGCCGGTTCCGGGGGGAGTGAGCCCGGCCGTGCACGCGGCCACCGGGGCGGGTGTGCCCGGTGGCACAACGGGCGTGTCGCACCTCTTTCTTATGTTTGCCGTGCTCTTCCTTATGCTCGGTCCATGACGATCAGCGCGCAGGGAAAGGGCACGGTGCCGCCGGTGCCGGGGCCGACACCCACCGCCATGCGACGCGCTCTGCGCCGGGCGCGGGACGGGGTGGCGCTGGACGCCGCGGAGGCGGAGGTGCTGCTCCGGGCCACCGGGGAGGATCTGGCCGCGCTCTGCCGGTCCGCCGCCCGGGTGCGGGACGCCGGGCTGGCCGCGGCCGGCCGTCCCGGGGTGCTCACCTATTCCAGGAAGGTGTTCATCCCGCTGACCCGGCTGTGCCGGGACCGCTGCCACTACTGCACCTTCGTCACCGTGCCCGGCAAGCTGCGCGCGGCCGGGCGGCAGCCGTATCTGACGCCCGACGAGGTGCTGGACATCGCCCGCCGCGGCGCGGCACTCGGCTGCAAGGAAGCCCTGTTCACGCTCGGGGACCGGCCCGAGGACCGCTGGCCGGAGGCCGCCGAGTGGCTGCACGCGCACGGCTACGCCACCACGCTGGACTATCTGCGGGCCATGGCCATCCGGGTGCTGGAGGAGACGGGCCTGCTGCCGCATCTCAACCCCGGGGTGCTGAGCTGGGCGGACTTCCAGCGGCTGAAGCCGGTGGCGCCCTCCATGGGGATGATGCTGGAGACCACCGCCACCCGGCTGTGGTCCGAGCCCGGCGGCCCGCACCACGGCTCGCCGGACAAGGAACCGGCGGTGCGGCTGCGGGTGCTGGAGGACGCCGGCCGCTCCAGCGTGCCGTTCACCACCGGGCTGCTGATCGGCATCGGGGAGACCTTCGCCGAGCGCGCCGAGTCGCTGTTCGCGCTGCGCCGCGTCGCCCGCGCCTACCGGGGCATCCAGGAGGTGATCGTGCAGAACTTCCGTGCCAAGCCGGACACGGCCATGCGCGGCGCCCCGGACGCCGGGGCGGAGGAGCTGGCCGCGGCCATCGCCGTGGCGCGGCTGCTGCTCGGGCCCGAGGCCCGGATCCAGGCGCCGCCCAATCTGGCCGAGGAGGAGCAGTACGCCCTGCTGATCGGAGCCGGGATCGACGACTGGGGCGGGGTCTCGCCGCTCACCCCCGACCATGTCAATCCGGAACGCCCCTGGCCGCACATCGACCGGCTGGCGGAGCGCACCGCCGCATCCGGCTTCACCCTGCGGGAACGTCTCACCGTCTACCCGGAGTTCATCCGGCGCGGCGAGCCCTGGCTGGATCCGCGGCTGCTGCCGCATGTCACGGCGCTGGCCGAGCCGGACACCGGGCTGGCCAGGGCCGGGGCCGAGCCGCGGGGCCTGCCCTGGCAGGAGCCGGACGCGCCGCTGACCGCCTCCGGCCGCACCGATCTGCACCGCACCATCGACACCGCCGGCCGCAGCGCCGACCGCCGGGCCGACTTCGCCGAGGTGTACGGCGACTGGGAGGCGCTGCGCGAACGCGCCGGGGCCGGTGCTTCCGGCGCCGGCGCCGGCGCCGCCCCGGAGCGGCTGGACGGCGAGGTGCGGGCGGCGCTGCGGACCGCCGCCGAGGACCCGGCCCGGCTCACCGACGACCAGGCCCTGGCCCTGCTGCACGCCGACGGCCCGGCACTGGACGCGCTGTGCGGCATCGCCGACGCGCTGCGCCGCGAGGTGGTCGGCGAGGAAGTGACCTATGTGGTCACCAGGAACATCAACTTCACCAATGTCTGCTACACCGGCTGCCGGTTCTGCGCCTTCGCCCAGCGCCGCACCGACGCCGACGCCTACACCCTCTCCCTGGAGCAGATCGCCGACCGGGCCGAACAGGCCTGGGAGGTGGGCGCGGTGGAGGTGTGCATGCAGGGCGGCATCCACCCGGATCTGCCCGGCAGCGCCTACTTCGGCCTCGCCCGGGCGGTCAAGGAGCGGGTCCCCGGCATCCATCTGCACGCCTTCTCCCCGATGGAGGTGATCAACGGCGCCGCCCGCACCGGGCTTTCGGTGCGGGACTGGCTCACCGCCGCCAAGGAGGCCGGGCTGGACTCGATCCCGGGCACGGCCGCGGAGATCCTGGACGACGAGGTCCGCTGGGTGCTCACCAGGGGCAAGCTGCCCGCGGCCGACTGGATCGAGGTCGTCTCCACCGCGCACCGGCTGGGCCTGCGCTCCTCCTCCACCATGATGTACGGGCATGTGGACGAACCCCGCCACTGGCTGGGGCACTTGCGCACCCTGGCCCGGATGCAGCGGGAGAACGAGGAACTGGGGGTGGCCGGCTTCACCGAGTTCGTGACCCTGCCGTTTGTGCACACCAACGCGCCGGTGTATCTGGCCGGGCTGGCCCGGCCGGGCCCCACCGCCCGGGAGAACCGCGTGGTGACGGCCATGGCCCGGCTGCTGCTGCATCCGCATATCACCAATATCCAGACAAGCTGGGTGAAGCTGGGTGCCGAGGGTGCCGCCGAGATGCTGCGCAGCGGCGCCAACGACCTGGGCGGCACCCTGATGGAGGAGACCATCTCCCGGATGGCCGGCTCCCGTTACGGTTCGCACCGCTCGGTGGCCGAGCTGCGGGCCATCGCCGAGGCGGCCGGCCGGCCCTCCCGGCTGCGCACCACCACCTACGGCGAGGTCCCGGCCGAGCGCGCCGAACGTGCCCTCGCCGCCGACGGCCGCCTCCCCGCCCTCCTGCCCCTCACCGCACCCGACTGACGGCGTCGACCGCGCGGCTGCGCGGCGGTGTGCGCCCGGTGCCCCCCGGTTGTGCCCGGATGCACACGGTGCGTGCCCGACACCTCCCCCCGGGGGCTCATGACGAAGGCCGGGACGGTGTCTTACGCTGCCAACGATTGCCGGAGGCCGGGGGCCGGGGGCCGGACGACAAGGGGGCAGCGCGAGATGACGGCACCGACCGCCGACGGGGGTCTGTGGGGGCGGGCGGAGCAGGAGGCGTTCCGCAGCCGGGTGCGCGGCTGTCTGCTCGGCGGCGCCATCGGGGACGCACTGGGCGCCGGCATCGCCTCCGACCCGCTGGAGACGATCCGCGAGCGGTACGGCCCGGACGGCGTCACCGGCTATGTCCCCGCCTACGGCCGGACCGGCGCGGTCACCGACGACACCCAGCTGACCCTGTTCACCGTGGACGGTCTGATCCGCGCCCATGTCCGCCGGGACACCGGTGCCTGGCACCCGCCCACCGATGTGCACGCCGCCTACCGCCGCTGGTACCGCACCCAGCGCGACTGGGGACCGGACGAGCGGCGCGCCGAGGACGGCTGGCTGGCCCGCGAGGAATGGCTCTACGCCCGGCGCGCCCCCGCCCGGGCCTGCCTGAGCGGCCTGGCCGACGCCGTGATGGGCACCGTCGAGAAGCCCAAGAACCCCGGCTCCAAGGGCTGCGGCACGGTGACCCGCTCCGCCCCCTTCGGGCTGCTGGCCGGCTGGGACCCGCGGCTGGTGTTCCAGATGGGCGTGGAGTGCGCCGCCCAGACCCATGGCCACCCCACCGGGCAGTTGGCGGCCGGTGCCTTCGCCGCCGTGGTGCACGCCGTGGTGCGCGGCGACGACCTGGACTCGGCGGTGCAGAAGGCCCTGGCCCAGCTCTCCGTGCGGGCCGGTCACGAGGAGACCGCCGAGGCCCTGCAACGCGCCCTCGGCGCGGTCCGGCAGGGCCTGCCCGGCCCCGAACGGGTGGCCTCCCTGGGCGAGGGCCGCACGGCCGAGGAGGCGCTGGCCATCGGCGTCTACTGCGCCCTGGTCGCCGAGGACGTCCGGCACGGGCTGCTGCTGGCGGTCAATCACGGCGGGGATTCCGATGCCACCGGTGCGGTGTGCGGCGGTCTGCTCGGCGCGATGTACGGGGAGACCGCGCTGCCGCCCGATCTGCTGGCCGGGCTGGAGGGCCGGGCCACCATCCTGGAGCTGGCCGACGACTTCGCCATGGAGATGACCCAGGGGCCGGCGCTGCACAGCCCCGGGCGGGCGTCCCCCGCGTGGCTGGAACGCTACCCCCGCCGCCTGTGACCCCCGTCCGGTGACCCTTCGTGACGGCCGTTGCCCCGCTGGGCCGTTGCCGCGCCGGGCCGTTGCCCCGCCGGGACCGCTGCGGGTGCTGCCGCCGGCCGCCGGAACGGTCGGCGGCAGGCCGAGTCAGCCCTGGGCGCCGCCGGTCAGCGCGCCCCGGCCGGCGGCTGCGACGAACACCTCCCAGGAGACCGGTCGGAAGCCCAGCCGTGCCCCCGCCGGAACCTTGGAGTCACGCACCAGAAAGGTCTCGTCGTTTGGAGACCTGACCTCCAGACAGGCGCCATTGCCGCCCGAATAGGAGGACTTCTGCCATCTGTGCGTCTTGCCCTGCTGCATTGCCATGAGTGCCACTGGCCTTTCCCGTGTACTGCACGCCCGCTCATGCGGCGGTGTGTGGGCGTGACCGTACTAGCCAGGTGGCCCAGACGGTGAGATCCATCACTCAACCGGGCGATGGATGGAGGCGGTTCTGGATATGTTTACCCAAGACCTGTAACCTATGCGGATTTCCCGGCCGGGCCCCGTCGACGGCGGTCTCCGGCGGCGCGGCCGTCCGGCCCGCGGAGGCCCTAGGCGACGGTGTACTCCTTGATCATCTCGGCGATGAAATCGCGGGTCTGCTCCGGGCTGTGCGCCTCGGCGCGCAGATGCTCGTACATCACGCTGTAGTGCTGCACATCGTTGGCCTTCTCCAGATAGAGGTCACTGGTGACCCCCTCCAGATAGATGACCGAGGAATCCGCCGAGTCCGGGAACTCCAGAATCGCGTACTGGCCGTTCAGCCCGGGATGCGCGCCGCAGGAGAACGGCATCACCTGGAGCGTGACATGCGGCAGCCGGGAGACCTCCACCAGATGTTTCAACTGGGCGGACATCACCGCGGCACCGCCGACCATGCGGCGCAGCGCCGCCTCGTCCACCACCGCCCACAGCCGCAGCGGATTGCGGGTCTCGTGCACCCGCTGCTGCCGCCGCATCCGCACCTGGACCCTGCGGTCCGCGTCCTCCTCGGCGATCTCCGGCAGCGCGCCCCGGATCACCGCCCGCGCGTAGTCCTCGGTCTGGAGCAGACCCGGCACCACCTGCGGCTCATAGATCCGCAGCGAGGCCGCCTCGGTCTCCAGTCCTATGTAGACGCTGTAGGTGGGGGAGAGCTCGGCGAACGCGTGCCACCAGCCCTGCTGCCGCGACTCCTTGGCCATCTGCATCAAGGACTCCACCAGCTTGCGGTCCTTGACGTCGTAGACGCCGCACAGATCGCGCACATCACGCGGACTTATGCTGCGTCTGCCGTTCTCCAGCCGGCTGATCTTGGACTGCGAGACCAGCAGCCGCTCGGCGACCTCCTCGGCCGTCATCTGCCGCTCTTCCCGGAGCCTGCGCAGCTCCTGGCCCAGCCTCCGCCGCCGCACCGTGGGATTGACGTTTGCCGCCACGGACCGTGCACCTCCGTCGATTCACTGCCCAGAACCGTGTGACTGCCGCAAGCAGCAAGCCTGCCATCAACAGCCGCTCTGCGCTGGAGAATGACAACAGAGGGTGCCCGGGCGCAAGCGCGGGGTAGGGCAACGGCCATATTCTGCCCGGCCGTTGCCCTGCTCCGCAGACATGCGCTCCGCAAGCGCGACCCGTCCGGCGGCCACCGCCCGCCCGTGCCGGAGCGGCCGGCCCGGGCGGCGATCGCCGCCGGTGGTCTGCCGTGGATCGCGGTGTCAGCCCCGCAGCCCGGTCAGCCCGGAGGTCAGCCCGGAGGACGACCGGGCCGAGGCCCGCGCCACCTCCAGCCGCCGCCGCGGGTCCGGCACCGGCTGCGGCTTGCGCACCCGGTGCCCGGCGCCCGAAGGCGCCACCGCCGCCGCCGGAGCGGGCGCGGCCGGCCTGCGGGACCGCGCCCCGTTGCCGCCGCCGGGTGCCGCTGCCGCCGCCGGACGCCGGGCCTGGCCCGCCACACCGTTCTGGACATCCATCACGGCATGCGCCACGAGGCCGCCCATCGGGTCGTGCCGGATCAGATCCCGCAGCCGGGACCGGGACGAGCGGCCCTCGTTGCCCGGGTAGAGATGCTTGCCCAGCCCGACCGCGTGGGCCAGGGCGGCCAGCGCCGCGGTGCGTGCGTCCGGTGGGGTACCGGTGCGGATCGCGGTGTCCAGACGCGCCTTGATCTGCCTGCTGACCTCGGTGTCCGTCGCCTGGTACCGGGTCGTCGGCAGCACGCCGCACATCTGGCTCTCCACGGCGTGCACCATGCCGCAGCGCTCCAGGTGCGCCAGATAGGTCTGGCGCAGTCCGAGCCGTGGACCGCCGATCCAGTTGACCGCGCGTACCGGAGCGCCGCGCCTGCGCAGCAGCTCCAGCGCACAGTCGAGTGTCGGATCCCCTGTCGGCCGTGGCAGTACCACCACGATGCGATCGCCGTCAGGGGCTATTCGTCCCGCCAGAGCGAGCTCCACGAGCTGTGCCCCGGCAAGACCGAGATCAAGGGACTGCGGCTGTGCAGTGGTACCCGTGGCCGGGTCCAGAGCGAGCAGCAGCAGCTCCTCCGGAATGGTTCTACGACTCCTGCCCATCCATGCCTCCCCGCGTGGATGAAAGACAGGGTGACGCCTCTCACAGACATCTGTCGAGAGCGCGTGTTCGTTTCGTAATGGAACCCGTAGATATGTCGTTGTCGTCCTGTCTCTCTGGATGGCGGGTTTCCCACCCGCTTGGGGCCTGCGCGGCCGGGTGCCGTGAACCCGGCACACTGATAGCGGCGCAATGCCCTTGGACCAGCAATGAGGGAGGCAGGAGTGGCGGGCCGGTCCCCGGACACTTCGGAACGCGATCGGGAGCAAAGGCAGTCACCGGAGAAGACGTCCGAAGGGCGGGAGATGGTTCCCTCGGGCGTGGCCGTACACGGGGACGATGCGGGGGAGACGAGCGCGGAAATGAGCGCCGGCAATACGCCTGACCAGGAGACAACGACGCTGCGGCGGTCCGAGGCCGCCGCCGGCGCGGCGGCCGGGCCGGCCGGAAATGACGACGGCGGGCCGGGTAACGATTCGACGACGATGATGCGGCTCTCCGATCTCGTGGGCGCAACAAAGGCGGCAAAGGCCGCAAGGGAGGCAGGGGAGGCGGCACCCGCCCCGGAATCCGGGGCAGGCACCGGCGAGAGCCGGGACGGGGACACGCACGGGGACGAGCACGGGGACGAGCACGGTGAGGGGGACGGGAACGGGGACGGGAACGGGGACGAGATCACCGAGGAAGCCCCGGCCCTGCCCGCGGCAGCGGAGAGTGACCGGCCGGAACCCGCGGACCCCGGCGACGAGCCCGTCGCCGTCGCGCCCGCCGCGGCCGGCCGGGCGACACGTGGTGTGGACGAGACGGACGGGGAGTCGGTGCTCGCCATCCCGCTGATGTCCGGGGACACCGGTACCACCGCTCTGCGGATCCGGGAGGATGCCGAACCGGCCTCGTCCGGACCCCCGGCCGCCCCCGAGCCTTCCGGGAGCCCCGAGGACGGCGCCCCGGGCGAGCCGGACGCACCGGCCGGACCGCCGGAGCACGGCCCCGACCAGGGCACCGCCGTGCTGCGGCTGCCCGCCGCGCCCGAGGGACCGGAGGAGCCGGCGGAACCCGAGGTACCGGAGGAGCCGGAGACGCCGGAGGAGCCGAGGGAGAGGGGCGACCGGGCGACCACCGCCCTGCGGCTGCCCGCCGAAACGCCGCAGCGGGCTCCTGAGCGCCCCGCGGCGCCGCCGAAGCGGGAAAACCCCACGGGGCCGCCACAGGGCCGCGGAAAGACGGAGGAAGCCCCTCCGGCCCCGCCGTCCCGGCCGGTCCAGGACCCCCGTCTGGCGGTGCCGCCGCCCAAGCCGTCCGCCGCGCCGCCCGCACCGGAGCGGAAGCCGGCCCCCGCGACCGAACCGCCCCGGCCGCAGCCCCTGCCGCGGCCGGAGCCGCAACCGGAGCCGCAGCCGGAGTCCCGGCCCCGGCCGGACTACAAGCCGGAACTGAAGCCGGTCGACAACCCGCTCGCGCTGCTCGCCGAGCTGACCAACCGTCCGGCGCCCAGGCCCGGCCCGCTGCGCACCCTCGCCCGGCGCATCAAGATCTGGACCCCGCTCGTCCTGCTGCTGCTGATCGCGCTCACCGTGGTCCAGTGGGTGCGTCCGCTGCCCGAGCCGGCCCTGACCCTGACCGCCGAGGAATCCTTCACCTTCGAGGGCGAGACCCCGGCCGTGCCGTGGCCCGAAACCGGCCAGGCCGCGCTGGATGTGGACGGCATCGGCTCGTTCGGCACCTTCGGCGAGCAGGTGCCGGTCCCGATCGCCAGCGTCACCAAGACCATGACCGCGTATGTCATCCTGCGCGATCATCCGATGAAGACCGATGAGGACGGTGCCCAAATTCCGGTCGACGAACAGGCCGAGGAGGACTTCGGCCTGGGCGAGACCCGGGGCGATTCGGTGGTGCCGGTCCAGGCCGGCGACACCCTCACCCAGCGGGAGGCGCTTCAGGCGCTGATGATCGCCTCCGGCAACAACATCGCCTGGCTGCTGGCCCGCTGGGACTCCGGCTCGCAGGAGGCGTTTGTGCGGAAGATGAACGACGCCGCCGCCGAACTGGGCATGACGAACACCACCTTCACCGACCCCAGCGGTTTCGACCTGGGCTCCGTCTCCACCGCCGAGGACCTGGTCAAGCTGGGCCGGGCGGCCATGGAGAACCCGGTCCTGCGGCAGATCGTCACCCTTTCCGAATACACCGACCAGTACGGCAATGTGCACCGGAACGGGAATTTCCTGGTGCCGGTCGGCGGCGTGGTCGGCATCAAGACCGGCAGCCGCACCGCCTCCGGCGGCAACTTCCTCTTCGCCGCCCGGCAGGAGGCGGCGGGCGAGAGCCGGCTGATCGTCGGCGCGGTGCTGGCCCAGCCGCCGCACCCGTCCGACAACTCCATCCGCACCGGTGCCGTGCTGGCGGGCGACGAGCTGATGAAGTTCGCCCAGCAGCAGTTGCTGAGCGAGACCATCCTCTCCGCCGGAGACGTCGTCGGACATGTGGACGACGGCCTCGGCGGCCGGACGCCGGTGACGGTCACCGAAGACGTCCGGGCGGTCGGCTGGTCCGGGCTGGAGGTGGAGATCGAACTCGCCGGAAAGGACGGGGAACTGCCCGGCACGGCCGAGGCCGGCACGGTGGTGGGCTCGCTCACCGTGGGGGACGGGACAGGAGCGGTCGAAGTGCCGATCGCCCTGGAAAACGATCTCACCGAGCCGGGGCCGGGCGCGAGACTTCTCCGTCTGGGGTAAACAGGAATGCGGTTCTCGGGCGGGGCGCGTGTCGCGACGGTTACAAACTCGCGGGTACCGTCGCGCCGCGCCCCCGAGGACTGCCTAACCGGCGCCTTGCGCGCTACAGTCGGTCCCCCCAGCAGCTCAGCGGGTTGTCCACGGGGGGGTGGGCTCTGGTGCAGTGTCCATCATGTGGTTCTGGTAACGGGCGAAAGCTCAACAACGGCAACTGGGTGTGCAACGACTGTGGCGCGGTCACCGCAGGATGAGGCGGCGTGGCTGGATCTGGACCCGGCCACGCGGGAACGGCTGCATTTCCTCGATCCGGAGGACTTCACCGTCGGTCCCACGCGGGAAGCGGCCGAGCAATGGGCCCGCTTCACGGCGATTCTGGACAAGGCCGAGAACTACCGGCCACGGCAGTAAGCGCGTACCGGCCGCTGCCTTCCCGGCTGCGAAGGATGCGGGGGAGTCCCTCCGGTATTCCGTTTCCCCGCCGGTCCGCGCAATCGAAGAATTGGCACAGACCAAGAGGACAAGACCAATCGCCGGCCAATTCGCGGCGCGGCGCGGCATGGCGTGGCGGGGGCCGCGGGCCCGTCAGCCGCAGGTGTCCAGCATCTTGCCGAGCATGTCCCGCTCGTCCTCATGGACGGTCAGGCCGTAGGTGTGCTTGACCGCCGTCCAGGCCAGGCCGTATTCGCACCAGAACGCCTCGGCGGGCTGCCAGTCGGCCGGGTCCTGGTCGCCCTTGGACCGGTTGGAGGCCGCGCTGACCGCGATGAGCTGGGGATTCTCCAGGTCGTTGGCGAACGCCTCGCGCCGCTCCTCGTCCCACTCGTCGGCGCCCGAACGCCAGGCGGCGGCCAGCGGAACCATGTGGTCGATGTCCACCTCCCGGGCGCTGGTGAGGGTCTCGCCGTCGTAGACGCTGTACCACTCGCCGCTGTCCGGCTGGCAGTCGTCGCCGGTCTGCACGTCTTTGCCGCTGCGCAGCAGCACCACCTGCCGGGCGGTGCAGCCGTCCTGCTCGCTCCAGTGCGGGAACTCCTCCCGGGAGTATCCGGTCATCGGCCGCTCGTCGGCGACGGCAAGCGCTGCCAGCATGTCCCGGCCCTCGGCGACCGTCGGCAGGCCGGGCAGCAGACCGGAGAACTCCGGCCCGCCGTCCCCCGCACCGCCCGCATCCTGGCTGCCGCCGCCGCTGTCGTGGGTGGCCGTGCCCTCGGCCGACCCCTCCTCGAACTCCGCGCACCCGGCCAGCGTGGCCCCCAGCACCACCGCCGCCACGGCCGCGCCGGCCGCCCGTCGCGCTGTCACCGTCATCACCCACCCCAGTCTTTCGCTCATCCGTGCGCCCGAAGGCTACCCGCCCCGCCCTGCTGCCGACCCGTCCCGCTCAACCCTTCACGCCCTCGACGGCCTTGCCGCCGACCGGGGGTGGTCGTGGTCCCAGCGCGCGCGGAGCCGGCCCGCCGGGAACTCTGGCGGCCGGCCTCGGTCCGGCCGCGGGGGACCGGGGGCGCGGGATCGGAGTGCGGGAAGAGGCCCGTGGCGGGCCTGCGGGTTCAGGCTCCGTCGCGGACCTCTGAAAATGGCACAGACGGGGCTTCCAGCTCGGCGTACCTGAGGCCGGGTGCCTCCGGGGAGCTTCGTCCGGCAGCGTCAGGGCTTGAGGACGATCTTGATGGCGCCGTCCTGTTTCTGCTGGAAGATCTCGTAGGCGTGGGGGGCCTCGGCCAGGGGGAGGTGGTGGGTGGCGAAGGTCTCGGTGCCGAGGGGGTCGTCGTCGCTGAGGAGGGGGAGGATCTCGGGGACCCAGCGTTTGACGTTGGCCTGGCCCATGCGGAGCTGGATCTGCTTGTCGAACAGGGTCATCATCGGCAGCGGGTCGGTCATGCCGCCGTAGACGCCGGAGAGGGAGATGGTGCCGCCGCGGCGGACCATGTCGATGGCCAGGTAGAGCGCGGAGAGCCGGTCCACGCCGGCCTTGGCGATGACCTTCTCGGCGAGCTTGCCGGGCAGCAGGCCGCCCATGTTCTGGATGAGCTTGCCGGCCGTGCTGCCGTGTGCCTCCATGCCGACCGCGTCGATCACCGAGTCCGCGCCGCGCCCTTCGGTGCGTTCCCGGACGGCGGCGGCGATGTCGTCGTGGGCGGTCAGGTCCAGGGCGTCGACGCCGCGGGTGCGGGCGCGGGCCAGCCGTTCCGGGACCAGGTCGATGCCGATCACCTGCTCCGCGCCCTGGAGCAGGGCGATCCGGCAGGCCATCTCGCCGATCGGGCCGAGGCCGAGGACCGCCAGGGTGCCGCCCTTGGGCACGTCGGCGTAGTCGACGGCCTGCCAGGCGGTGGGCAGGACGTCGGAGAGGAAGAGGTAGCGGTCGTCGGGGATGCCCTCCGGGACCTTGACCGGTCCGTAATGGGCCTGCGGCACGCGCAGATACTCGGCCTGGCCGCCGGGCACCCGGCCGTACAGCTTGGTGTAGCCGAACAGGGCCGCGCCGGAGTTCTGGTCCCGGACCTGGGTGGTCTCGCACTGGGTCTGGAGGCCGCGCTCGCACATGAAGCAGTGGCCGCAGGAGATGTTGAACGGCATGACCACGCGGTCGCCCGGGGCCAGGTGCCCGACCTCCGGGCCGGTCTCCTCGACGATGCCCATCGGTTCATGGCCGAGGATGTCCCCCGGTGCCATAAAGGGTGAGAGCACTTCGTAGAGATGCAGGTCGGAGCCGCACAGGCCGGTGGAGGTGACGCGTACCACCGCGTCGGTGGGTTCCTGGATCACGGGGTCGGGCGCGTCCTCCACCCGGACATCGCGCTTGCCTCGCCAGACCACGGCCTTCATGGCGCGCCGTCCTTTCGCTCGCTCGGGGACGGGGAGCGGGGCGGGTACCCGCATCCCGCCCGGCGATGCGGACGGGTGAATCCGTGGGCGGGACGGTGGGCCGGTCAGTGAGCGGAACCGTGAGCGGAACCGTGAGCGGAACATCCGGTTTGAGTGTCTTGTGGTGATTTCACAGTGTTCGCCGGGGGTTCATGTAAGGGACATGTCGCTGGGCAGTTACCCTCCGCTGTCGCCTTGGCGACGCCTGGGAGACATGAGGTGTTCATGACATAACGCCTGGTCGGAGCGGTGCGCGATTCCTAATCTTCCGGTGACCTCCGGAGGTGCCGCTCCCCGTCGGCACCTCCGCCGCCTCCTTGGAACCCAAAGGAGCCAGCAGTGGACCGTCGTTCTCTTCTCCGCAGTGCGGTCATCGGCACCGGCGCGGTGGCCTTCGGCTTCACCATGAGCCGCGAGGCCCTCGGCTACCCCGCCCAGACCGGGCCCAGCCCCTACGGCTCGCTCCAGGCCGCCGACGCCAACGGGATCAGGCTGCCGTCCGGCTTCACCAGCCGGGTGATAGCCCGCTCCACCCAGACCGTCGCCGCCACCGGCTACACCTGGCACGGCGCCCCGGACGGCGGCGCCTGCTTCCCCGACGGCAGCGGCTGGATCTATGTCTCCAACGCCGAACTGGGCAGCGGAGGCGGCGGTGTCAGCGCCGTCCGCTTCAACAGCAGCGCCTCCATCACCGGGGCCTACAACATCCTCTCCGGCACCAACCGGAACTGCGCGGGCGGCGCGACCCCCTGGAACACCTGGCTGTCCTGCGAGGAGGTGGACCGCGGCTATGTCTACGAGACCGACCCCTACGGCAACAACCCGGCCGTCCGCCGCGCCGCCATGGGCCGGTTCAAGCACGAGGCCGCGGCCTGCGACCCCGACCGCAAGGTCATCTACCTCACCGAGGACGAGAGCGACGGCGCCTTCTACCGCTTCATCCCGGACACCTGGGGCAACCTCTCCTCCGGCACCCTCCAGGTGCTGCGCGAGACCGGCTCCGGCCTGAGCTGGGCAGACGTCCCCGACCCGGACGGCTCGCCCACCCGCACCCGCAAGCAGGTCCCGGGCACCAGGAAGTTCAGCGGCGGCGAGGGCTGCTACTACACCTCCGGCACCTGCTTCTTCACCACCAAGGGCGACAACCGGGTGTGGGCCTACGACGCGGTCAACAACACCCTGGCCATCGCCTACGACGACAACCTCACCTCCAGCCCGCCGCTCACCGGCGTGGACAACATCACCGGCGCCCAGGCCGGGGACCTCTATGTCGCCGAGGACGGCGGCAACATGGAGATCTGCATCATCACCCCGGACGATGTGGTGGCGCCGTTCCTGCGGGTCACCAACCAGTCCTCCTCGGAGATCTGCGGCCCGGCCTTCAACCCGGCCGGGAACCGGCTCTACTTCTCCTCGCAGCGCGGCACCAGCGGCACCAGCAGCGGCGGGATCACCTATGAGGTGACCGGGCCGTTCCGCACCTCCCTCTAGCGGCTCCCGGGGCCGCCGGGCCGGCCCTCTGTCCGGCCGGCCCTGTCCGACCGTCCGCCCCGGGCCGGAGCCCACCGGCCGCTCCGGCCCGGGGCGGCACGCGCAGCGCGCCCGGCAACGCTGCTGTCAGAGGGGTGAGTTACGTTCGGTGACAGCCGTTCCGATGCGGGACGGCCGGCCCCCGGTGACGCGGAGCCCCGCCGCGCCCGCGCCCGCGCCCGTACCAGCGCCACGAGCCACGCACCCGAACGGAAATCCGCCCATGACCCGAGCCGCCGCCCCCCGGGCCACCGTCCTCCCGCCCGCCGCCCACGCCGTCCTGGCCGCGGTGGACACCGGACGCCCCGCCGATGTGCCCGCACCACTGGCGGAACTCGGCGACGCGGGGCGACGCACCCTGCTGGAGGTGCTGGGGCAGCGGCGCCGCGCCTTCCACGAGCAGCCCGGGGATCGCCGGCCGCACCTGTCCGCGCTGCGCCTGGCCGGGGCCGGCTGCCACCGGGGCCCGGCCGGCTGCGCCCAGTGGCTGATGGCGTCCGACCTGCGCCGGCACCGCTTCAACCCGGCCGATCTGGCGGCGGTACTGGCCCCGCGCGGCCCGCGGTGGGCGGGGGAGCTGATCGAGCGCCTCGGCGACCACCCCGGGCTGCTGCTCCCCGACTACCGGATGATCGAGGCGCTGCAACGGGAGACCGGCGCCCCGGTGCCGCTCGGCGAACCCTTTGTGCGGATGTGGGCGCTGGCGGTCACCGAGCGGACCCGCCATGTCCCGCGGCGCCGCACCCGCACCGGCCTCGCCCCGGTCACCCGGCTCGATGTGCTGCGCGAGGACCCGTACACCCCGCTGCTGGCCCCCCGGTTCTTCGAGATCGACCGGATGGGCGGTGAACTGGGCGGCCTCCCCGCCGGGGCCACGCCCGAAGAGATCCGCGACCCCCGGCAGTGGCCCGGTGCGCTGGCCGCGCTCGCCCGGGAGGGGCTGCTGGACCGCCGGGCGCTGCTGGAGGGCTGCTGCTCGGTCCTGGTACGCGGCGGGCGCGCCGACGACCCGGGCTTTTTCCTCGCCCTGCTGACCGCGCTGGAACCGACCGACCAGGAGCTGGAATTCCGCACCGGCGACTGGGCGGTCCTGGCCGCCGACGCCCCCTCGGCGGTGGCCGCCTGGGCGCAGGGCACGCTGCGCCGGCTGTGGGAGGCGGACCGGCTGTCCGCCGCCACGCTCGCCCAGCTCAGCCCGGCGGTGCTGTTCCGCACCGAGAAGAAGGTGGTGCGGGCCCAGCTTTCGCTGCTGGACCGGGCGCTGCGGCAGCGGCCGGAGCAGGCCGGGCTGCTGCTGCCGGCCGTGGCCGAGGCGTTCGCCCACCCCGACATCACCCTCCAGGAACGGGCCGTGCGGCTGCTGGCGCGGCATGCCCGGCGGCTGCCGGGGGCGGCGGGGCAGGAGCGGGCGCGGCAGCGGCTGACCGAGGCCGCGGCCGGGCTGACGCCGATGCTGCGCGCCCGCGCCGCGGAACTGCTCGGCGAGCCGGAGCTGCTGCCGGACCCGCGGCCCGCGGCCCCGGCCGGAACCGCCGAGGCGCTGCCGCCGTACCGGGGGCAGGAGCCGCTCGGCGCCCCGCCGGCGGAACCGGCGACGCTGGCCGCCGAGGTGGCCGCGATGCTGGCCGAGACCGCGTCCGCACGGCGGCCGGCGGCCGGCTCGCAGCCGGCGCTGGACTTCGAGCGCGCCCTGGACGGGCTGATACGCCTGGCCCACCGGGACCGCACGGCACTGGCCGGGGCGCTGCAGCCGCTGGCCGGCCACCACCCCGTGCTGCGGGACGCCAAGGTCCTGCGGGAGGACACCTGCCGGCTCGGGGTGGTCGTCGCGGCCGTGCTCGGCACCCTGGGCCCGGCCGACGCGCTCGGCGACGGCGGCGCGGCGGTGCGATGCGCCGCCGACCGGTTCCGGGCGGCGCTGGACGCGCGGCTGCGGGAGGCCGCGCACCGGATCGTCACCGGGGACCCGCTGCCGCTGCTGCTGGCCACCCCCGGCAGCCGGGACGGGCTGCTGGCCCCCGGGGAGCTGATCCGCAGGCTGGCCGAGTACGCCCGGCTGGGGGTGCGGCCCGCCGCCGCCGACTTCGACCAGGCCCTGCTCCGCCTGCGCCACCCCGGCCCGGAGGAGCGCGCCGGACTCGCCGCCCGGGCCGGGGCGGCGGGCCTTCCCGAGGGTGACCGGCTGGCCGCCTGCCTGGCCGCCGGTCCGCCCCGGCCTCCGTCGCCGTCCCCGCATTCCGGCGACCACCCGGTTCCGCCGCCGCCCGTCATACCCGGCCGCCAGGGGCATCCGGCGATGGCCGGCCTGGCCGTGCCCGGCCAGGTGCGCACCCCGGAGTTCCGGGCCCTGGCCGAGCCCTTCCCGGCGGTCCCCGGCTGGTGCCCGGGCAGCCATCCGGCCGGGCACTGGCTGCTGGCCGTGCCCGGGCAGCGGGAGGCCGTGGCCGGGCAGCTCGGCGCACTGCTCGTCGGGGAGAACGCCGCGGACTGGGGGCGGTCCCCCGAGGATCTGCCGCTGCTCGCCGAGGCCCCCGGCCCGGCGGGCGCCGCCGTGCACGACTGCCTGGCCCGCGGGCTGGGGTCGGCCGGGGACGCCCATCGGGCGGCGGCGGTGGACGCGCTGCTGACGCTGGCCGCGCAGCGGCGGCTCGACGCCGGGCTGATGGCCCGCTCCCTGGCCCGGCTGCTGCGTCCGGAGGCGGCCCTGGCCCACCGGCCGGTCCGGACGGCGGCGGCCCTGGCCATGGCGGCGGAGAGCGGTGCCCACCGCACGGTGTGGGCGGTGCTGGCCGAGCTGCTGCCGGGGCTGCTGGCCGAGGCCCGGCCGCCCCGGGTGCTGGGCGATCTGCTGGCCGTGGCCGCCGACTGCGCCGAGCGGATACGGCCCGGGACGGAGCCGGCCGGCCTGGCCGAGTACGCCGCCCGGCGCGGCGGCTCCCGTGCCCGTACCGAGGCCCGCCGCCTCGCCGCGGCCCTCGCCGCCCGCTGAGACGGCCCGGGGCGCCGGGCGCTTCGGGCCCGCCCGTGGGTCCCGGGTGCCCGGCGGGCGGGTCCGTCCGGCCTGTCGGCCCGGTGGGGCGCCGGATCCGCCGTGCGGGGCGGGCGCCCACGAGTCCCCGGGGGCTGCCCGGTTGTCAGTGGTGTGGGTTACGTTCCGTTGCATGACGCGATCAGTACAGGCGTATGCGTATCGCCGGGCGTCCGCGATGCGTCGCGGCGGGCCCGGTGGGGCCGAGCTCGGGCTGGAGACCTCCGGCGGCCTCACCCCCGCCGGGGCCGAGGCCCATCCCCGGTTCTTCACCGGCTTTCTGGCCGAGCCGCAGGCGGCGGCGCAGGCGCTGCTGTCGGTCGCCGATGTGGCCGCCACCCGCTACCACCGGCCCCGCCCGGACCACGGCGCGCTGGACCCGGTGGTCACGGCGGGCGGTGACCGGCTGCGCTTCGAGTCCTTCTCCGGCTGCTGCGGCGTCCACGCACGGCTGGATGTGCTCCCCGCCGGGCTGGACGGCGCGGATGTCGCCCACGGCACCACCAATGTCGACATCAACAACCCGCTGCGCGAGGCGCTCTCCCGGCTCGGGGCCGGCGAGCCGCTGCATCTGCGGGTCGGCCCGGAGGAGCTGACCGTCACCGCCCTCGACGGGCCGCTGGTGGAGAAGAAGGTGCCGCTGCCCGACCGCTGGCTGCGCGGTTTCGCCGAGACGCAGGTCATCGCCTCCGGCTTCGATCTGCGGGCCGAGCTGACCGCCGGGGAGGCGGTGCGTTTCCTGCGCTCGCTGCCGCGCGGCGGCACCGGCCGGAGCGGCGGCGGGGTGCGCTGGGTGCTGCCCGCGCCGCACGGCAGCGGGCTGCGGCCCGCCGGCCGGCCCGCGCCGGGCGCGGTGTGCCTGCCCGGCCCGGCCCGGCTGGCCGCGCTGCACCGGGTGCTGCGGCACGCCACCGGCCTGCGGATCTACGGCCCGCCGGTCTCCGCCGCGGCACCGGCGTCGGCCAGCGCCTGGGAGCTGGCGCTGCCCGGTATGCGGCTGACGCTCACGCTCTCGCCCGATCCGGCGCGCGGCTTCTCCGGCGAGGGCGCGGTGCTGGAGCATCTCGCCGGGGAGGAGAGCGCGGCCGACGCCGAGCTGCTCGGCGTGCTGCTGGCCTGGGAGCCGTGCATCGATCCGGCGGAGCTGGCCGCGCGGTCGGGCCTGTCCCGGGAACGGGTGCGGGCGGCGCTGACCCGGCTCGGCACCGCCGGCCGGGTCGGGTACGACACCGCAGAGGCCGCCTACTACCACCGTGAACTGCCCTATGACGCCGGCCGCGCCGAGAAGCACAATCCGCGCCTGGTCGGGGCCAGGGAGCTGGTCGCCGCCGGGGCGGTGACCTTTCTCGGCGACGGCCTGGCCGCGGTCCGCTCCGGCGAGCTGGTCTACCAGGTACGCACCACCGCGGCCGGCGCCATGACCTGCACCTGCCCCTGGTGGGCGGAGTACCGCGGCGGGCGCGGCCCCTGCCGCCATGCGCTGGCCGCCCGGATGGCCGGCCGCACCGCGCCCGCCGGCACCGCCGCCCCCGCGCCCTGAGCGCGGCCCGCGGGCGGGCCCCGCCCGACGACCGCGACCCAGCCGTGCGGCGCGAACCTCGGTCTCCCCGCAGACCTGCCGGTATGTCGTCCGGCTGCGCGCGGCCACGTCGCCGTCGCTGCCGCCGGGGCCGGATCAGCCGGGCGGCGGCCCCGGTGCGGCGGGCGTGGCCGGCGGGGTCTTCGCCCCGGGCTCCCGGCCGCCCATGTCCAGCCGGAACGGCGGATAGGTGTCCGTCAGCAGCGACGCGTACACATCCACGCGCATCGTCCAGCGGACCAGGCCCACCAGGAAGTCGAACAGCCCTCGCGGGTAGCGTGCCGTGAACAGCAGCGCGATCACGGCGAACAGCGTGAGCAGCGGTACCAGACCGATCCGGTAGCCGGTGTCCCAGTCGCCGCCGCCGCCCCCGGCGCCCGTCAGGACGGCCACCACCAGGTACTGCGGCAGGGCCAGCAGCCACCACTTGACCAGGACCAGGCCCCGCGACAGGCGTTCCGGATACGCCAGGCGCACCCGCAGCGGATAATCCGGCACGTCCTTGAGCGTGAACGGCGGATACCGGTCGGTGCCCAGCACGTACCAGGCGTAGTAGCCGACCCGCCAGGACCAGCGCAGCACCCCGACGTTGAAGTCGAAGAGCGCCCGTGGATAGCGGGCGGTGAACAGGATGGCGAAGAACGCCACCACGGTGACGAAGAAGAAGGCGATCCAGAGAAAGACCAGGACGATGTAGTGCGGAATGGCCAGCAGCCACTTCACCAGCCACATCCAGCGGCTCAGCCGGGGATCGATGTCCGCCTCGATGTCCAGGGGATGCTTCGCGGCAGGTGCCACCTCGGCCACCTTTCGGCGGTGGTGCGTGGAACTGCGGTGCGCCCGGTGGCGCGGCACGCTCCACGGCGTCGTGCGCAGGTCCCTGCCAGCGTCCCACCGGCTTCGGCACCCCGCATCCGCAGCGGCATCCGCGACACGGCGGACCGCCCGCGCGCGAGGTGCGCGGGCGGTCCGGGCGGTCCGGGGCGGACCGAACGGGCGGGGACCTCAGGTCCAGGTTCAGGTGAGGCGGTACCGCTTGGGCACATCACCCTTGCCGCAGGCCAGGCCGTCGCCGTTCCGGTCCAGCCGCAGCGGATCCTCGGTGCCGTTGAGCTCCAGCCGGCCGAAGTCGTGCTGCCGGAGCCATGCGCACCGGCCCCTGGTGGTGTCCGCCACCTTCGGCGGGAAGGCGGTCGGCACGCAGACGTCGGCGGCGCCGTAGGCCCGCTCGCAGCCGGCGATCCGGACATCCACCGGTTCCGATTCGCGCCGCTTCTCCGGGCCGCGGACCTCGCCGGTCAGGCTGCCGGCGAAGTCCTGGACGGCCGGGACGAGATCCTCCTCCGGCGACGCGGTGGTCCCGGTGGTCCCGGTGGAGAGCGTCGAGAGGGAGTCCTCGGTGCCGGAGAGGGTCATGGCGCCGTGGTCGTGGCCGGTGGTGGTGGCGGAGAGCATGGTGCCGCTCTCCGGCACGCCCAGGTGCACCCACTCGGCGATGGACGGCACCCCGTCGGCGTTCACCGCGAACAGCATGTACCAGCCGGGCGGGGCCAGGTTGGGGTTGCTGGTCACGTTGAGGTCGATGGTGGAGCCGTTGACCGTCAGCGGCAGATCCACGAACCGCTGGTTGGGGTCGGAGGAGTGGGTCACCGCCGCCGGGCGGATCAGCTCCGCCTTGACGATGGGCGAGTCCACCGTGATCTGCTGGGTGGAGCCGTAGTCCCATTCGGTGGCGGCCACCGAGGTGATCTGCGGCCGGTCGCCGCGGAACAGGTACGGCGGGCTGTAGATGGAGACATTGTGGTTCCACGAGCCGTCGCCCGGGTTGTCGCCGGTGGCCATCACCCGGCCGTCCGGCAGCAGGAACGCGGAGGAGTGGTAGCCGTAGGCCTCCGGGTTCGGCGCCACCGGGTCGAAGGTCTCGGTCACCGGGTCGAAGATGGACGACTCGTAGACCGGGTCGGCCCGGTTGTGCAGGCCGCCGCCGGTCTCCAGCACCGTGCCGTCCGGCAGCAGCACCGCCGAGACATACATCTTGCCCTGGTCGCCGGTCTGCGGCACCGGGCCGTCGCCCAGGTCCACCGTGCCCTGCGGCAGCAGCGGCCCCGGCTCGTACGCCGGGTCGGGCTGGGTCAGGTCGATGATGTCCGTCAGCCGGTTGGCGTCCGGGTTGGTGTCGATGTTGCCGCCGCCCATGGTGATGACCTTCTGGTCCTGGGCCGGGGGCAGCAGCACGCTGGCCGACTGGTCGCGCTCGTCCTTGTTCTGCAGGCCGGGCACCTCGGTGATGGTGTTGGCGCCGTAGTCGTAGATCGAGGCGCCGGTGCCCGGGGTGCCGTTGCCGAAGACATGGCTGCCGCTGTAGAACAGCCGCCCGTCCTGCATCAGGATCATCGACGGGTACAGGCCCCAGAACGACCAGGTCTGGTTGACCTGCCAGGTGGGCAGCCACTGCTGCTGCTCGTGCGACCACAGTTCGGCGGTGACGCTGCCCGTGGAGTCCTCGCGCAGCCCGCCGAAGGACAGCACGTCACCATTGCCCAGGATGGTCGCCGACGGGTACCAGTGCCCGTCGTTCATGTCATTGGTCTTGGTGTACGTCTCGGTGGCCGGATCGAAGATGTACGAGTCCTTGTAGCCCTCGTAGCCATGGGTGCCCTCGGCGTCCGGGTAGGCCAGGTTGCCGCTCATCACCAGCACCCGGCCGTCCGCCAGCTGCACATGTCCCGCGCAGAACATGTCGTCCGGGGTGGGGATCACCGTGTAGCTGCCGTCCGCGGGGTCGTAGACCGCCGAGGTGAAGGTGCCGGCCGCGAACAGTTCCTCGCTGTTGCCGGAGCCCGCGATGAGCAGCACCTTGCCGTTGTGCAGCACCACCGAGTGCATGGAGCGGACCGGGTTCTCGGTGGGCAGCACCTCCCAGGCGCCGTCCTCGCACTCGGCCTGGGTGCCGGTGCAGACCGGGCCCGGGTCGGGCACGGTGGCGTCCACCATCGAGTAGTCGTCGGTGATCAGGGTGCCGACCGCGTACAGCGAGACGCCCCAGGCGATCCGGTCGGTGCCCGGCGGGATCTCCGGGGTGCGGACCTCGGTGTAGGTGTATGCGGCGGCCGGGCCCAGGGTCTGCACATCGGTCCAGTACTGCCAGCCGAGCGTGGTGTCGTGCCGGAAGATGGTCACCGAGTTGGAGCCGGTGGTGGCCTTGTACCAGAGCGACAGGTCGTACTGGTGGCCCTCTTCCACAAAGGGGGCGCACTCCGCGCTCTCGGTGATCAGGGCCTTGCGGTCGCCCTCCAGCCGTTCGGTGAGGGTGACCTCCATGGCGGTGCTGCCGCCATGGGCGTCGGTGGTGGGCTGGATCACGAACTCGTTGTCGCCCCAGCCGGAACGGGACCAGCAGTACGGCATGTCGCCGCTGCCGGCCGTCTCGAAGCCCGGGTTGGTGACCAGATTGGGGTCGGCCGCCGCCCGGGGCGCGGCGCTCAGCAGCACGGCGGGCAGCAGCAGGGCGAGGGTCAGCAGTGCTGATCTGCGTCTGCGTCCTCTCGGCGCGGTGGATACGGAGGGTGGTGCGGGCATGGTCGTCCCTTCGGTGGTGCGGTGGTGCGGTGGTGCCTGTCGTGCGGGTGGTGCGGGCCTGCGGGGGCGGGCGCACGGGACGGGTGCGGGGCCGTCCCGTGCGCCCGTGCGACGGTGCGGGCGGGCCGGGTCAGACGACGGCGGCCGGGGCCGGCTGTGTCCGCTGTTCCTGCTGTTCCTGTTCCTGCTGTTCCTGGCGGGCGGCGGCGCGCTCGGCCCTGCGGCGGGACCGGCGGCTGCGGCGCGGCAGGTACACCAGCACCTCGGTGGCGGCGAACCGCAGCACAAAGGTGGTCAGCAGGGCGAGCGCGGTGGCCGGCAGCACGGCCACCCCCATCCGCTCCACCAGCACCGCGATCAGCGGCACCCGCAGCACCAGATCGGCGTTGGCCAGCACCGCGAACCGCCCGGCCCGGTCGGCCCAGTGCCGGTGCCCCCGGCGGTGCCGGAACAGCAGCAGCTCGGTCAGCAGGAAGTTCCAGACGACCCCGCACTGGTTGGCGATCACCACGGCCGGCAGATAGTGCAGGCCGCCGGCGGTCAGCAGATGCAGGGCCAGCAGATTGGGCAGGAAGCCGGTCAGCCCGATCAGTCCGAAGACCGCCATCCGGGCGGTGGCCGAGGCGGTGCGCAGCTCCACCAGATGGCGCAGAAAGCGGATGCCCTCCTTGGCCGTGGACTTGGACTCGCCGGCGAAGCGGTCCTGGAACACGAACGGCACCTCGGTGACCGTTCCCGGGCGGCAGCGGACCGTCAGCTCCATCAGGATCTTGTAGCCGAGCGGGCGCAGCGTCTCGGCGGTGACGATGGCGCGGCGGATGGCGAAGAAGCCGCTCATCGGGTCGCTCACGCCGCGCAGCCGGCGCGGGAAGAGGCCCTTGGCCAGCCAGGTGGAGGCCCGGGAGACCGCGATCCGGTAGCCGCCGGCCAGCCCGGCCCGGCTGCCGCCGCGGATGTAGCGGCTGGCCACCACCAGTTCGGCGCCGGAGTGTTCACCGGCCGCCACCAGCTCCGGCACCAGCGAGGGCGGGTGCTGGAGGTCGGCGTCCATCACCACGACCCAGTCGGTGTCCGCGGCCTTGATGCCCGCCACCACCGCGCCGCCCAGGCCGCCCTCGGCCACCTCCCGGTGCAGTACCGAGACCGGGAACGGGCAGTGCACCGCCTCGCGGGCGATGACCTGCGGGGTGTCGTCCTTGCTGTCGTCCACGAACAGCACCGAGCAGTCCAGGCCGGCGGGGACCGACGCGCTCAACTGGCGCAGCAGTTCGGGGACGTTACCGGCCTCGTTGAAGGTCGGGATGATCAGGGTGACGCTGCCGGGCCGGACGTTCTCCAGCGGCCAGACGGCTGTCCGGCGCCCGGTACGGGCCGCCCCGGCGGCGCCGGGAGCGGCGGGGGGTATGGAGCCCGCGGCGGTGTCCTCCGAGCCGGCCGGCGCCGCGTCGCGCCCGGTGGCGGCGGAGCCGGTGCCGGTGGAATCGGTGCCGGTGGAATCGGTGGTGGCGGGGCCGGTGGTGGTGGGCTGGGCGGGGAAGGGGTTCATCTGTCGCCTCCTGCGATCCGCCGGATCTCGATCCGGTCCTCGCCGTCGCCGAAGACGGCGACCGGCGTCGAGTTTTCGAGCGCGTCCTTGACGATGGGGAGGTCGACGGCGTCCCGCCGCACCGTGGGAGAGGACACCACGTAGTCGATGTCGCGATAGCCGCCCGGCAGCGTCTCGGTGACGGCCGGGTCGAGGTCTGCCTTGTAGAACCAGATGACGCCGGTGCCCGGCTCATAGCCCTGGTGCACCAGGTCCAGCCAGACGGCGTCGTCCACCAGCACCCGGGTATCGGCGGGCTCGGCCACTTCCCGGCCCATCCACGCCACCGCCGCCCGGTAGGACGCGTTGGCGTCCTCGGTCAGCGCCGTCTTGTTGCCCTGGTACCAGGTGGGCGCCACCACGGCGACCGCGGCCACGCCCAGTGCGACGGCCGCCGTCCAGCGCGCCACGGTGACCGCGCGCCGCTGCGGGATGCCCTCCCGCCCGGGGCGCCGCCGCCGCAGCACCGCATGGGTGACGCTGGCCGCGCCCGCGGCCAGCACCAGGGCCAGGAACGGCAGCGCCTGGATGACATACATGGCGGGCAGGTAGCCGGAGGGCCGGGTGACCACCACGGCCAGAATCACCACCGCCAGCGCCGGGCCGGCCAGCGCCCGCGCCGTCACCGACCAGCGGTGGGTGACGACCAGCAGGGCGGCACCGGCCAGCCCGCCGTAGATGATCACCGAGTCGTAGTAGAGCCAGGACTGCACCACCGCGTGCGAGCCGGTGCCCGGCTCGAAGAGCGAGCCGGAGCCGGGCCGGCTGAGCTGGTAGACGATGCCGTCGATCAGCGAGACATGCCCGGCGCCGGGGAAGAGTTCGCTGTTCAGCAGCGCGAACAGCGGGTAGAGCAGCCCCACCAGGACGCAGGAGGTGATGGCGCCGGTGACCGCGAACTTCCTGGTCTCCGGGTGGCTGTGCCGCCACATGGTGACCAGCAGCGCGGGCAGCACCAGCAGCATGGTCTCCTTGGTCAGCACCGAGACCGCGGCGGCCAGTCCGGCGCCGAAGTGGTGCCACAGATGGCGGCTGGGGGAGGCGGCCAGCCAGAAGGCCAGCAGTATCCACAGCACCGCCAGGTTGTCCAGGAAGATCTCCCGCTGGAGCACCACGGAGAGCGGGGAGAGCCCGAACAGGGCCATGGCCGCAAAGGCCGACCAGCGGGGCAGCCGCAGCCGCAGCGCCAGGGCGTAGACCAGGACCGCGCTGACCGCGCCGACCGGCAGCATCGCGTACCGCATGGTCGCGACGGTCATCCAGTCGGGGCTGATCAGCGAGGGTATCCAGGTCAGCAGGGCTATCTGGAGCCAGCCGACCGGCGGGTGGTCGTACCAGTAGGTGTAGTGCGCCAGGCCGTCGCCTTGCTGGACTGCCCACGCCTGGGCGAGATAGGTGCCCTCGTCGTCGCTGAGGTTGGGGAACCGGGTGATGTTCCAGGCCTGGACCACCATGATGACGGTGAGCAGACCGAGGCAGAGCAGTACGTCGGTCCGGGTGGCGCGCGGCCGGGGCAGCAGCGCCAGGGAGATCCGTTCGACGGCGGCCCGCCGCCGCGGGCGCCGCGGTGCGGCGGTGCCCGCACCGGCCGCCGGCCCGGTTTCCTGAGCCGGGGCCGGAGCCGTCGCCGTCGCTGCCGTCATCTGCGTGGTCTCCGTGCTGTCGGTGGTGGTCTCGGCGGGGGTCCCGGCGGGGGGCCGGGTGGTGGTCCGGTTGGTGGTGGCTGCGGGCAGGGTCGAGGTCACCGCAGGACGTCCTCTCGGCTGAGGTGAGCACCGACGTGGCTGGTCAGCTCCCACTCGTTGCGCCCCCGCTGCTCGCGCCAGACGGCCCGCACGGCCGCGCCCGCGAGCAGCACCTGGTAGAAGGGGCCGCCGACGATGAGCTTGAGGTAGTGCACGAAACGGACCTTCAGCCCGTACTGGATGCCGAAGTCGTGCAGGCCGACGATCTCGAAGACGAAGGTGACGGCGGCGGTCAGCAGGGGCAGGAAGGTGAACACGGCCACGCCGACCGGCACATCGAGGAAGAGCGCGGCCAGCACATTGACCGGGATGATCACCCCGGTGAAGGCCTGGAGGAACGGCGTCATCAGGGTGTAGCGGGCCAGCATCCGCTGGCCGAAGCCGGGCAGCCGGCGCCAGTCCCGCTTCCGGTAGACCTGGAGGAAGCCCTGGTTCCAGCGGGTGCGCTGCTTCAGCAGGGCGAGCAGGGAGCCCGGGGTCTCCTCCCGGGTCACCATCTCGGAGTCGTAGGCGACGACCACCTTGCGGCCCTCGCTGGACAGCCGGACGCCCAGATCGCAGTCCTCGGCCAGGCAGTTCGGGTCCCAGCCGCCGGCCTGGCGCAGCACCTCGGTGCGCACGAACACGGTGTTGCCGCCCAGCGGGATGAACCCCTTCTGGGCGTGCAGATGCAGTCGGCTGCGGAACCAGAAGAAGTACTCCAGGCAGTTGCGCAGGCTGTACCAGCTCGAATGGAAGTTGATGAGCTGCACCCCGCCCTGCACCACGTCCGCCCCGGTGGTGCGGAACGCGTGGTCGACGTGCGCCAGCAGTTCCGGATGCACCTGGTCCTCGGCGTCGAACACCCCGACCACATCGCCGCGGCAGTGCGGCAGCGCCGTGTTCAGCGCCTTGGGCTTGTTCTTCTTCTCATGGGTGTCCGTGATGACCCGTACCCGCTCCGGGTCCCGGGCCGCCGCCCGCTCCGCGACCTCGGCGGTCTCCGGGTCGTCGTGCCCGACGATCACCAGGATCTCGTAGTCGCCGTGGGCGGAGCGGAGCAGCCGGGAGACGGTGTGCTCCAGTACGGCCTGCTCATGCCGGGCGGGCACCAGCAGGGAGAACGACAGTTTCGCCTCGCCGTCGGGGCGTCCGAAGCGGGTGGCGGCCAGCACCTCGGGCGTACGCCACGCGTGCATCTGCCACCACAGTGTGAACGCGGCCATCCAGAACAGCGCAAGTGAAACAACGACTATGAACGCAGCGGTGAGCAAAACCCCTCCTGGGCCACGCCACGCTCGGCGTGGCGTCACATCCGCACCCGGAAGGCGCACAACGGCAGGCTGCATCACCCGCCGAGCCCCCCGGGTCTTCCCCTGTACGCACTCTCCCCAGTGCGTCGCTCGTGGCGAGGCTTAGAGGCTAGGGAAAAGAATTTGTCCGCGTGAAGGGATTTTGCATGAACTTTGGATTGCCGGATCCCCCAGTCGTCTCAGCAGGTGAACTCTTTACCTTTCGCACACCTCTTCGCGAGATCCGTGGAACGAGCAGGTTAATAAATGTGTACGGCCGATTGCATGTACTTCACCGGCTCACCGGCGCACGGAGGGCGCACGGTGACCCCCCGGGCTTAACGGACCGTTCACCGTTGTCAAAGCCGATGCGGCTGAGGGTTTCTCCGGGGCTGGTGTGACGACTGGGTCCCATGTGCCCCTCGTGCCCCCGGGGATGCGATGGGTATACCCGTACCCCCGCAGGATTCCGTGCAATTACCCGCCATTTACCTGAACGAGTTTCACCTTCACCGCTTCTCCACGCCCCGGAACGGGCGGGAAATCCCGCCGAATTCCCGCCCGTTCCGCCCGGCCGGATCAGCCGGTCGCGGGCCGCAGCCCGTGGTACGCGGCGAGCACCAGCTCCCGCGCGTCGCCGGGGCCGACCGGCCGCGGATTGGTCACGGCGCGGGCACCGAGCGCCTCGGCGGTGCGCAGGGCGTCCTCCCGGCTCAGGCCGAGTTCGGCCAGGGAGCGCGGCACGCCCACCCGGCGGCCCAGATCCCACAGCGCCGCCGCGCTGCCGCCGGGCCCCGCCCCCAGCGCCCGGTCCAGCGGGGCCAGCGCGGCGCGGGCCGCCTGCCGGTTGAACGCGATGGCGTGCGGCAGCACCACCGCGTGGGTCTCCGCATGCGGCAGGGCGAAGGCGCCGCCCAGCAGATGGCACAGGCTGTGATGGACACCCATCCGGGCGGCGCCGAGCGCGGTACCGGCCAGCCAGGCGCCGTAGAGGGTCTCGGCGCGGGCGGCCAGGTCCCGGCCGCGGGCCACCGCGTCCGGCAGCCCGGCGGCCAGCGCCCGGGCGCCTTCCACCGCCAGCAGCCGGACCACCGGGCCGGCCGCCGGGTCGTAGGCCGCCTCGGCGCAGTGCGCCAGCGCGTTCAGCCCGCTGGCCGCGGTCAGCGCGGCCGGCATGCCGAGGGTCAGTTCCACGTCGTAGATCACCGTCCGGGGCCGCACCCGGGGATCGCGGCCGGTGGTCTTGGCGTGGTCGTCGGTCCGGCCCCAGATATCGGTCATCTCCGAGCCGGCATAGGTGGTCGGCACGGCCAGCACCGGCAGCCCCATCTCCAGGGCGACGGCCTTGGCCAGGCCGGTGGCCGAGCCGCCGCCCAGGGCCACCAGCCCGTCCGCGCCGCACCGGCGGGCGGTGCGCACCGCGGCGGCGGCCTCGGCGGCCGGCACATGCTGCACCACCTCGTCGATGCGGGCGGCCACCGTGCCGCCGAGCGCCGCGACCAGTTCGCCGGCGGTCCGGCGCAGCGGGCCGTCGCCGCCCACGAACAGCACCCGCCGCAGGCCGAGCCGGGCGGTCTCCTCGGGCAGCCGGTGCCGGGCACCGGCCGCGAACACCACCCGGGCGCCCGGCAGATCATGCACGAACCCGTCCGCCGCCGTGCCCGCCCCGCTGCCCGGGCCGCGGCTCCCGGCGGCGGTCATGACGGCCGCCGGGCGTAGCGGGCCACCTGGTCCCAGTCCACCTGTACACCCAGCCCCGGACCGGCCGGCACCAGCAGGTCGCCGTCCCGGTACCGGACCGGCTCGGTGGTGAGATCGCCGGCCAGCAGCAGCGGGCCGACCAGCTCGCAGCCCAGCGGCAGTTCCGGAAGACAGGCGTACACATGGGCCGCCGCGGCGGTGCCGATCGAGGTCTCCAGCGCGGTGCCGCCGTAGCACGACAGGCCGGCCGCGGCGGCGACCGCGGCCACCCGGACGGCCCGCAGCGGACCGCCGGCCTTGCCCGGCTTGACCGACACCGCGTCACAGGCCCGGGCCGCCACGGCCGCGATCGCGTCCCCCGGGCGGCACACCGACTCGTCCGCCATCAGCCGCAGCGCGGTGGCGCGGCGGCCGAGCGCGGCCATGCCCGCCAGATCGGAACGGGCCAGCGGCTGCTCCACGGTGCCCACCCCCGCCGCCTCCAGTTCGTGCACGGCCGCCGCCGCGGTGCGGAAGTCCCAGGCGCCGTTGGGGTCCACCAGATAGTCGACACCGTCCCCGATCTTGTCGATCAGCCGGGCCACCCGGCGCAGATCCTCCTCCAGCGGCAGCGCGCCCATCTTCAGCTTCAGCGCCCGGTGGCCCTCGGCGATCCGCTCGGCCGCCTCCTGGGCGACCTCGGCCACCCCCACCGCGGACAGCGCCCAGCGCACCGGGATCCGCTCCCGCGCCGCCGCGCCGCCGAGCAGCACATAGGCGGGCACCCCGAGCGCCTGGCCGGCGGCGTCCAGCAGCGCCGTCTCCAGGGCGGCCTTGGCGAAGTCGTTGCCGTAGGCCACCTTGTCCATGGCCGCCGCGGCGCCGTGCAGATCCAGGCAGCTCCGGCCGATCAGGGCGGGCGCCAGATAGTGCTCGATCATCTGCTGCTCGCCCTCGACGCTCTCGCCGCTCCACCACGGCCCGCCCGGTGAGACGCCCTCGCCGACCCCGGTGTGTCCGGCGTCGGTGCGCAGCCGGACGACCAGATAGGACTGGTGGTCGATGCCGTGGCCGGAGAACCGGTGGGTGCGCCGGATGGGCAGATCGACGACGGTGGTGTCGATGGCCGTGACCCGCGGTCCGCTCACGACGCCCGCCCGGTCAGTCCGGCGCCGGCCAGGAAGTCCAGCGTCTCCAGCCAGGCGCGGCGGGCGGCGGCGCTGTCCTCGCGCTCCTCCACCAGCCCTTGCAGAAAGCCGTGCCCGGCGCCGTCCAGCAGAAGCTGTGTGTAGTCGGTCCCGGCGTCCCGCATGGCCTTCTCGAACCGCTGGATCACCGGCAGCGGGATGTAGTCCCGGGTGCCCCAGCACGCCAGCACCGGACCGGTGATCTCCCCGGCCAGATCGACCGGCCGCGGCGCGGCCACCGCCACCTCGCCGGACACCCCCTCCGGGAAACCGTAGAAGGAGACCGTGGCCAGGTCCCGGCGCATCGCGGCAAGGTCCAGGGCGAACTGCCCGGCCAGGCAGAACCCGATCACCGCGGTGCGCGGCGCCCCGGCGCCGAGCCGGCCGACGGCGGCGGACAGGTCGCGCAGGGCGCGCCGCTCGTCGAGTCCGGCCCGGCGCCGGAAGGCGGCCTCCCGGGTCCGCTCGGCGAGCGGGCCCTCCCGGAAGAAGTAGTCGACCAGGGTGGCCGTGTAGCCCTCGGCGGCCAGCAGCCGGGCCAGCTCCGCGTAGAACGGGGACGGGCCGTAGATGTCGGGGACGACCAGGCAGGTTCCTCTGCCGCCGGCTCCGGACCCGTCGCCGGACCCGCCGCCGGACCCGTCTCCCGGGGGGCCGAAGGGGCGGAAGGTCCAGCCGGGCATCTCCCGGCCGTCCTCGGTGGCCAGGGCGACCGGCGTGGCGTACCGCCGGGCGTCCTCCGCCCCGCCGCTCCACCGCTCGTGGCACATATCGGTTCTCCTCAGGTCGGTTCTTCTCACCCGGGCGGGGCCCGGGGCCTCAGCCCTCCGCCGGCCGCAGGGTGAAGGCGTAGTCCGCGGCCAGGTGCGGGCCGTCCAGGCCCGCCCGGGCCGCCGCCTCCCGGTCGGTGCCCTCGCGGACGTCGATCACCAGGGAGTCCTTGACCGCGCCCACCACATCGCCCTCGTCCAGCCACGGGTCGCCCCGGAAGTAGAGCTGGGTGGTGAGGGGTTCCCGGCCGTCGGCGGTGAGGATGAAGTGGAAGTGCGCGGGCCGCCAGGTGTGCCGGCCGAGCATGCCCAGCAGCTCCCCGGTGGGGCCGGAGTCCGGGATCCGGTACGGCGCCGGGCGGATGGTGCGCACCGTGAAGGTGCCGTCCTCGCCGGTGTGCAGCCGGGCCCGCAGATTGCCCTCGGGGGCGTCGCCCACGAAGCCGGAGTAGGTGCCGTCGTTCCCGGCCTGCCACATGTCGACCAGCACGCCGGCCAGCGGTGCCCCGTCCAGGTCGGTGACCCGGCCGGTGAACAGCATCGGCTCGCCCGGCTCGTCCTCGCGCATCGGCAGGATGTACGGCTGCCCGGTGAGGAGCACCGCGTCCGGCACGTGGTAGGGGCCCTGGACGGTGCCGGCCGAGCCGGGCCGGCCCTCGGTGCCGAGTCTTTCGACCACGGCCTCGAAGAACACGTCGAGGAACAGCGGGACCTCGCCGGACGCGGCCAGCCCGGTCAGCCACCGCCAGGCCGCCCGGTACTCCTCGTGGGTGACCTTGTGCTTCTCCAGGCGTTCCTGCACGGCGTCCAGGATGTCCGGCACCACCGTGGCCACCCGCTCGTCGTATGCGGCCATGAGCGCTCCTTCGTGAGTTGCGGTCCCTGGCGGTCCGGGCCGGGGGACAGGCGGCCTCGCCGTGCCGGACGCCGGGGGACGGGAACGGCTCCCGCCCGCAGCCTGCTCCCCGGCGGGGCCCGGGGTCCAATACCGGATGCGGCGGTGCTCGATACCCGTTCCGGCGGCCGGGGCTCCGGCGCGATATCCGAAGCGCTATCGTCCCGGTGTGCAGGCCGTCGACATCCGTCAGCTCGAATGCTTCATCGCCGTGGCCGAGGAGGGCCACGTCGGCCGGGCCGCGCTGCGGCTGCACATGACCCAGCCGCCGCTGACCCGGCGGATCAACCGGCTGGAGCGGGAGGTGGGGGTGCGGCTGTTCCGGCGCACCCCGGCCGGGATGGAGCTGACCGAGCCGGGGGCCGTGTTCCTGGACCGCGCCTACCGCATCGTGCGGCTGTCCGAGGACGCGGTGGAACGCACCCGGCTCGCCGAGGCCGGACAGGTCGGCCAGCTGGTGGTCGGCTACTTCGGCTCCACGATCTTCGAGGCGGTGCCCCGGCTGCTGCGCGGCTTCCTCCAGGCCCATCCGGAGATCACTCTGACGCTGGAGCGGGCGCCGAAGGACGTGCAGGCCGACGCGGTGCGGGACGGCCGCATGCACGCCGGTTTCAGCCGCTCCTACCGGGACGAGCCCGGCCTGAAGGTGCGCTGCATCCAGCGCGAGCCGCTGTTCGCGGCGGTGCCCGCCGGGCATCCGCTGCTGGCCCAGGGCGAGGTCCGGGTCGCCGATCTGCGGGACGAGCGCATGGTGCTGTTCCCGGCCGCGCCCCGCCCGAGCTTCGCCGACGAGGTCAGCCAGCTCTGCAAGCAGGCCGGTTTCGCGGTCCGGGCCGTGCGGGAGGCCGAGGACGCGGTGACCGCGCTGGCCTATGTGGCGGCCGGCGGCCTGTGCACCGTGGTGCCGCGGTCGGCCACCACCATCGCGCTGCCCGGGCTGCGCTACCTGCCGCTGGCCGACGGGCCGCTGCTGGAGCTGAGCTGTCTGCACCGGGCGGGCGAGCCGTCCCCGATGCTGCGCGCCTTTCTGCGCCATCTGGACTCCTGGTCCGCCGCCGCCCGCTGAGCCCGCCCCGACGGCCCCGGGCGATACCCGTTCGGCACCCTCCGGTGGTCGGAATCGGTATTGGCGGCATCGCGCAGGGCCCGGTTAGCCTCACCGGCACAGTTCGGACGGAAGCGGAGGCGTCAATGATGACGAAGACAGAGCCGCTGGTCAGCACCGATGTCCCGGTCGTGGGAACCGGCCCGGCCGGCGCCGCCGCGGCTGCCCTGCTGTCCGCCCACGGCGTGCGGAGCATGGCGGTCAGCGCCCTCGGCCGGTCCGCGCGCACTCCCCGCGCGCACCTCACCGGCCGGCGCACCACCCGGAGGTGCGACCGGCCGCGGAATCCGCCGCAGCCGGCGGGCGCGGCGGCCGGTGAGGCCGCATGACTCCCCGGGCCGGCGCCGGCCGGACATCCCGGGAGCCCCTGGACCCGCGGCGGCTGCGCGGCACCCTGGGCCGGTTCGCCACCGGCGTCACCGTGGTGACCTACACCGCCGAGGGCGGGCCGCGCGGGGTCACCATGAACTCCTTCACCTCGGTCTCGATGGACCCGCCGCTGGTCCTGGTGTCGGTGGCGCGCTCCGCCCGGGCCGCCCGCTGGCTGCCCGGCCGGCCGTTCGCGGTCAATGTGCTGGCCGCCGGGCAGCGCGGACTGGCCCTGCATTTCGCGGGCCGGCCGGATGAGGACCTGGCCGTGGACTGGGCGGCCGGCGCGGCGGTGCCCCGGCTGCACGGGGTGGCGGCCTGGCTGGAGTGCCTGCCCTGGGCGACCTACCACGGCGGTGACCATCTGCTGGTGGTGGGCGAGGTGGCCGGCCACGGCGACGGGCCCGGCGACGGGTCCGGAGACGGCCGGGGGCGCGGGCGGCGGCCCGGTGATCCGCTGCTGTTCCACGCCGGCGAGTTCCATACCCTGGGCCCGGCGCCGGGGGAGTCCGCCCGGCCGGGCCGGGTCCCGCCGGCCCCCTGGCTCGCCCCCGCCCGCCTGCTGCACGAGATCACCGAGCCCGGGCTGGCCGAGCCCGCGTTCACCGCACTCGCCGCCGACTGAGCGGCCCGCCCGCCCCAGCGTCCGACAGATCCCGTCCGCTTCCGTCCGCGTCCTCCCCCGCGCGGGCGGTGCTCGGCAACCCCGGAGGACAGATGAAGATCACCTATTTCCAGCAGGTGCCCTACCGGCATCTGCCGCCCGACTTCGAACAGCACCACGAGGCCGCGGTGACCACCCCCTACCATCCGCTGACCCGGCCCGATCTGGTGCACCGGGCGTTCGGCGACGCGCTGGGCGAGATCATGCACGCCGCCCGCTCCGGTTTCGACGCGGTCGCCGTCACCGAGCACGGCCAGAGCTCCTACGACATGGCGCCCAACCCCGACCTGCTGATGGCCGCGGCGGCCCATGCCACCGAGGTGGAAGGGCTGGCCACGGGCATCTACCCGATGGGCCGCTCGCTGGGCAAGAGCCGGGAGCCGCTGCGGGTGGCCGAGGAGCTGGCCATGCTGGACGCCATCAGCGGCGGACGCCTGATCGCCGGCTTCCCGGTCGGCCTGGCCTATGACGCCAACATCAACAACGGTGTGGTGCCCGCCGAGACCCGGCTGCGGTTCGACGAGAACCTGGAGCTGGTGCTCAAGGCCTGGCAGGCCCGGGAGAACTTCGCCTGGAACGGCCGCTTCCACCAGTACCCCCTGGTCAACCTGTGGCCCAGGCCGCTCCAGGAGCCGCATCCGCCGGTGTTCGTCACCGGCATCGGCAACCCCCGGACCATGGAGTTCTGCCTGCGCCGCGGCTTCGGCTTCAACTACTTCGGCTGGTTCGGCGCCCGGGTCACCGGCCGCCGGGTCTTCGACCGCTTCTGGGACGCCGCCCGGAGGCTGGGCAAGGACGAGAACCCGTACCGGATGGGCTTCATGCAGACCATCTGTGTGGCCGACACCGACGCCAAGGCCGAGAAGCTGTACGCCGAACACGCCGAGTACTTCTTCCGCAAGGCGATCGGCTCCATCCCGATGCAGCGGCTGGCACTGCCCGGCGGCATCGACATCAAGGGCCTGGAGTTCCTGTTCCGCGACCCCGGCGACTTCGGCATCTACGAGAAGATGCGCCAGGCGTCCTTCGCCGATCTGGTGGAGGCCGGCTCGGTGATCTGCGGCAGCCCGGCCACGGTGCGCGACCGGATCACCGGGTTCGCCCGCGACTTCCGGATCGGCAATCTGCACGCCATGCTCCAGTTCGGCTCCATGCCCACCGAACTGGCCAGGGACAACATCAGCCTGTTCGCCGAGCAGGTGATGCCCGCGCTGCGCGGGGTGTGGGCGGACCAGGACTGGCCGCACCACTGGTGGCCGCAGCGCCTCGGCGGCACGCCGGGGCCCGCCGCCGAGGACACCGGCACCACTCACGCGAAGGCGGTGCACGCGCGATGACCACGACGGACACCACCACCACCACCGAACCCGGCGAGCGCCTGGTCGAGACCTGGAACGGCGAGGTCACCCTGCGGGTGCGGGTGGCCGGCTCCGGCCCACCGCTGGTCTATCTGCATGCGGCGGGCGGTCTGGTCTGGGACCCGTTCCTGGCCCGGCTCGCCGAGGACTGGACCGTCTACGCCCCGGAGTTCCCCGGCACCACGCCCGGCGATCCCTATGCCGTGCACGCCATCGACGGAGTGTGGGACGCCGTGCTCATCTACGAGCAGGCGCTGCGCGCGCTCGGCCTGTCGGACGTGCCGCTGATCGGCCAGTCCTTCGGCGGCATGCTGGCGGCCGAGCTGGCCGCGGCCTATCCGGCGATGTTCTCCCGGCTGGTCCTGCTGGACCCGGTCGGGCTCTGGCTGGACGACGCCCCGGTGTCGAACTGGGTCGCCGCGGCCCCGCCGGAGCTGGTGGCGATGCTGTTCCACGATCCGTCCGGCGAGGCGGCCCGGAAGCTGCTGGAGCTGCCGGAGGATCCGGGGGAGCGGGCCGCCGCGCAGGCCGCGATGGTCTGGAACCTGGGCGCCACCGCCAAGCTGTGCTGGCCGGTCCCGGACCGGGGGCTGCACCGGCGGCTGCACCGCGTCACCGCGCCCACCCTGATCGTCTGGGGCGAGCAGGACACCCTGATCCCGCCGCTGTACGCGGAGGAGTTCCGCCGCCGGATAGCGGACAGCCGGGTGGCGATCGTGCCCGGCGCCGGGCATGTCCCGCAGATGGAGCAGACGGCGGAGACGCTGCGGGTGGTCCGCGGGTTCCTGACCTGACCGCGCCGACCGCCCTGACCCGCCGCGGTGCCGTCGGCCCGGGCACGCTCCTGCGGCGTGCCCGGGCCGACGGCACCGCCCGTCAGACCGACAGCAGGCCGGCGACCACGTCGCCGGCCCCGCTGCCGTAGAACCGGGCCGGCAGTTCCGGATTCCAGGCCCGCTGCAGGATGAAGCCCTGGACCAGGGCGAGCAGGGCCTGCGCCGCCGCGTCCGGGTCCACCCGGCCGGCGACATCGCCGTCCCGCTGGCCCATCACGACGCGTTCGCGCAGCGCCGCGCGCACCCCCTCCACCCCTTCCCGCATGGCCCGGGCCAGGTCGGGGTTGCGCAGCGCCTCGCCCCAGGCCTGCACGGCCAGCCGCATCCGGTCGTCGGCGTGGTCCAGCCCGGCGATGGCCCGCGGCAGGTCGGCCACCAGCTCGGCGAGCGGGCGATGGGTCTCCAGCGCCTCCCGGACCACCTCCTGCACCGCGCCGACCGCCTCCAGCGAGATGGCCAGGATGATCTCGTCCTTGCTGCGGAAGTAGCGGTAGACCGCTCCGGGCGACAGCCCGGCCTCGTCGATCACGTCCTGGATCGATGTCTGGTGGAAGCCGTCGCGGACGAACCGCCGGGCGGCGGCGGCCAGGATGTGGCGGCGGCGGGCGGCCAGATATTCGGCGCTGACTCGGGGCATGCCCGCCATCTTATAGAAAGCGAACGCTCCCTCTTGACGGACGGGACGCCGCGCGCGAGCATAAAAAAAGAGCGATCGCTCGGTTTTTCCCCTCGCTCGACGACGAGACAGAAGGAGGCGGTTGCCATGCCGCGCACTCAGGTGCTGATCGTCGGGGCCGGCCCCACCGGCCTGTCCCTGGCCGTGCAGCTCCGGCGCCACGGAATCGCGTGCCGCGTGATCGACAAGCACGCCGGAGTCCTGGAGCTCACCAAGTCCGCGGCCCTGCACGCCCGCACCCTGGAGCACTTCCGGGACCTCGGGGTGGCCGACCGCATCATGGCCGAGGGCCAGCGGGTCGACCATCTGGTGCTGCGCACCGGCTACCGGGACCGGATCGCCGTGGACTTCCGCACCCTGCACGACACGGCCTACCCGCACATGGTGGACATCCCGCAGGCCCGCACCGAGCACATCCTGATCGACCGGCTCGCCGACACCGGCGTGACCGTCGAGCGCAGCACCACCTGCACCGGCATCCGGCAGACCGGTGACGGCGTGCTGGCCACCGTCACCACCGCCGACGGCTCCACCACCACCATCGCCGCCGACTGGCTGGTCGGCTGCGACGGCGTCAAGAGCACCGTGCGGTCACTGATCGGCAAGGACTTCACCGGCGCCGCCTACGCCGACGACTGGGTGCTGTGCGACGCGGTCGTGGACTGGCCGCTGCCCCGCAACGAGATGACCTTCAGCGGGGACAAGGAAGGCATCTACGGGGTGTTCCCGCTGCCCGGCGAGCGCCGCTACCGGCTGGCCTACACCCAGCGCCGGGACCGCACCGGCAAGCTGCTGGAGCCCGACCTGGCCGACGCCCAGGAGGCCCTGGTGCGCACCGGCATCCGGGGCACCATCCGCTCGGTCGACCAGTTCTGGACCTTCGGCCTGGCCCACCGGCAGGCCACCGGCTACCGCAGCGGCCGGGTCTTCCTGGCCGGGGACGCCGGCCATGTGCACACCCCCTTCGGCGGACAGGGCCTCAACCTCGGCGTCGCCGACGCGGTCAACCTCGGCTGGAAACTCGCCGCGGTGATCCGGGGCACCGCCCTCCCCGCCCTGCTGGAGAGCTACGAGAAGGAACGCCACCACGTGGCCCGGCGGGTGGTGGCCTTCACCCACCTGGGCGCCACCGCGATGCTGCTGCGCCGGGACCCCCGCCGCCATCTGCGCGACGCGGTGATGAAGACCCTCCAGGCCACCCCGCCGGTGCGCCGCACCATGGCCCGCCGGCTGTCGCAGCTCGCCCACGACTACCGCGGCTCCCAGGTGGTCCGCGGCCGGGCCCGCCACCTCCGCGCCGGCGACCGGCTGCCCGACCCCCTGCTGTTCGACGGCGCCACCGACCGCCCGGTGCGTCTGCACGACATGCTGCCGAACGACCGGCACACCCTGCTGATCACCGGCGGCGGCGACCCCGGCCGGCTGGTGCCGGCCGCCCGCCGGACCGCCGCCGCGCTCGGCCGCCGCTGGCCCGGCCTGATCAGCACCCGGCTGCTCACCACGGACTGGGCCACCGCGGGCGCCGCCGCCGAGGCGGAACTCCCCGCACTGCTGGACCGCGGCCGGGACGCCGCCGTGCTGTACGGGCGCGGCCCCACCGCCTATCTGATCCGGCCCGACCGCCACCTGGGCTACGCCGGCCCGCTGAAAACCACCCGCATCCAGGAGTACCTCGCCATGCTGCTCACCCCCGCCCCGTCCCCGGACGGCGCCGGAACCACCACCGGGACCGCCGCCGCCAGCACCTTCGGAGGCCGGTCATGACCCGCCGCCCCGCTCCGCAGCCGCGGAACCTGGTCACCGTCGACCTGATGCAGTCCACCGCCTATGCCGTCCGCGGCGAGCGCACCGTGCTGGTGGACACCGGACCGGCCGGCCAGGAGGACCGGCTGCTGCGCCGCCTGGCCAAGGCCGGGGTGCAGCCCGCCGACATCTCCCTGATCGTGCTCACCCACTGCCACCCCGACCACGCCGGCGGCGCCGCCGAACTCCGGCAGCGGCTGGGCGTGCCGGTGGCCGTGCACGCCGAGGAGGCGGACTGGGCCGCCTCCGGCCGCAGCGACTTCTACCAGGTGCAGCGCCCGTTCGGGCATCTGCTGCGCCGCCTGATGCGCCCGACCTTCCCGGCGTTCCCCCCGGACATCGTGCTGGAGCACGGCGCCGCCCTGGACGAGCACGGCGCGCCGCTGACCGTGCTGCACACCCCGGGACACACCCCAGGCTCGGTCACCCTGCTGCACCGGCCCGGCCGCGACGCCCTGGTCGGGGACCTGCTGGCCGGCGGCATGCTGCGCCGCAACCGCCCGGCCGCCCCCTTCTTCGCCCAGGACCCCGGACAGCTCGACACCAGCCTGCACACCGTGCTGGCACAGGGGCCGGACCGGCTGCTGTTCGGGCACGGCCGCCCGGCCACCGCCGAATCGGCGCACCGCCGCCTCGGCCGCATCACCCGCCGCTGAGCCCCCGCCGGCCCTGCCAACCAGCCAACCCCGCCAACCCCGCCAACCTTTCCAGCCCTTCCAGCCCTTCCAGCCCATCGAGGAAACGGCCATGCCACGAGAAGACATCACCTTCCCCGCCGGCGACGTCGAGCTGCGCGGATGGGTGTTCCACCCGCCGAACAACCCCGGACCCGCCCCCACCGTGGTGATGTCGCACGGCTTCGCCGCGGTCAAGGAGCAGTACCTGGACCGCTACGCCGAGCGTTTCGCCGCCGCCGGGCTGCGCACCCTGGTCTACGACCACCGCAACTTCGGCGCCAGCGACGGCGAGCCCCGCCAGGACATCGACCCCTGGGTGCAGATCCGCGACTTCCAGCACGCCCTCAGCTACGCCCGGTCCCGCCCGGACGTGGACGGCGACCGGCTCGGCGTCTGGGGCACCAGCTTCAGCGGCGGCCATGTCCTGGTGCTGGGCGCCATCGACCCCCGGGTCCGCTGCGTGGTCTCCCAGGTCCCCACCATCAGCGGTTCCGAGGCCGCCCGCCGCCGGGTGCCGCCGCATCTGGCCGCCGCCGTGGCCCGGGCCCAGACCGAGGACCGGGAGGCGATCTACGCCGGCGGCAAGCCGGGGACCAGGCCGCTGGTGGAGGACGGCTCCGGCCTGCCGCCGGTCTATGCGGGCCCCGCGGCCAAGGAGTTCATGGACCGGCCGGCCAGCCGCCCGGACACCTTCGTCAACCATGTCACGCTGCAGTCCCTGGCCCGCACCCGCGGCTATGAGCCCGGCGGCCACGTGGCCCGGATCAGCCCGGTGCCGCTGCTGCTGATCGTCACCGAACACGACGACGTGGCCTTCACCGACCTGCAACTGGACGCCTATGAGCGGGCCCGGGAGCCCAAGAAGCTGGTGCTGCTGCCCGGCGACCACTTCACCCCGTACGACGAGACCTTCGAGGAGGCCGTCGGCGAGGCCGTGGACTGGTTCCTCGCCCACCTCACCGGCAAGCCCGCCGCGCACACCACCGGAGGTGCCCGATGACCACCACCGCTTCCCCGGCCGGCACCGACGCCGCCACCCTGGAATTCGTCCGCGCCGCCTGCCCCCTGGTCCACCGCATCGGCGGGGCCTGGTTCTTCAGCGAGGACGTGGCCCGGGAGGGCGCCAAGGCCGGCATCACCGACAAGTTCGCCCTCTATGCCGCCGGGCGCGGCGGAGTGCTGGGCGACTGCCCGCCGGAGGTCGTCGCCTCGGCCTTCGCCTTCTTCCCGCCGCACCTGGTGATCTCCAAGTACACCGACGGGACCGCCGTGCTGCCGCCGCGGGAGTTCGCCCGGGTCTATGCGGCCGGTCTGGCCGCCTGGGGCGAGCGCCTGTTCGGCGATCTGCCCGGCATGGCGGAACTGGCCCGGGCGGGGCGGAAGATCGCCGACGCGGTGCGCCCGATGGGGCTGCCGCTGTTCACCGGCTGGCGGGCCATGCCCGCCCCCGGCCGGCCGGGGGCCGACGCCGCCCTGGTGCTCCAGGTGCTGCGCGAACTCCGCGGCGATCTGCATATCCACGCCGTGGTCGGCCATGAACTCTCCCCGCTCCAGGCGATCCTCGGCAAGGACGGCCCGGAACGCGCCCGCGAACTGCGCTATCCCGAGCCCTACCCGCCGCTGAGCGGATTCGCCTCCCGGCGCCGGGCGGCCGAGGAACTCACCGACCGCCTGGTCGCCCCCGCCTACAGCGTCCTGGACGCCGCCGAACGCGACACCTTCCTCACCGCGCTGCGCACCGCGGAGCGTGCCCTGGAGCAGTAGCTCCCCCAAGGCGCGGGCCCTCGTGGCCTCCCCCTCCCGCGGGGGCCCGCATCTCCCCCCTTCCGACTACTCCCGGACCGGGCGCCTCGCACGACGCCGGCCCGCCGAGGAGTGGACATCATGAACCACCGAGAAACCGTCCCCGCTCCCGCTCCCGCTCCCGTTCCCGGCCCCGCGCCCCTGTGCGCCGGCATCCGGCTGTCCGCCGAGCCCGCCGCCGCCGGTCTCGCCCGCCGGTTCGTGCGCCGCTCGCTGGAGCACTGGCGGCTCGGCGCGCACACCGACACCGCGACCCTGGTGGTCAGCGAACTGGCGGCGAACGCCGCGCAGGCCACGGACGGAACGGACGGCATGGACGGCACGGAGAACGCAGCCGGCCGGCCGGGCATCGCGGTGCGTCTGCGGGTGTCCGGACGCAGCCTGTTCATCGAGGTCCGGGACCACAGCGACCGGGCGCCGCGGCCCCAGGGGCCGACCATGGACGGCGAACACGGCCGCGGCCTGCTGCTGGTCGAAGCGCTGAGCAGCCACTGGGGCGTCCACCGCGCCCCGGCCGGCGGCAAGACCGTCTGGGCGGAACTGGAGCTGTCCGGCGCGCCGCAGCCGCCCGCCCCCGCCCCGGCCCCCGCCCCCGGGCCCGCGCGGGCAGGGCATCGGTTTTCCGCCGGAGCGGCGCCGGCCGCCCGTGGGTGCCTTCGCGGGACATAGCGGGATGCGGGCGGTGCCCAAGGCGGCCCCCGAAGATCCGCGGGGGAGGGAATTCCGCCGCGGCGCGCGCCGCCCCCGGCGGTCGCCGCGCAGGTGGGACGGGGCCGCGCCGCAGAGGGCGGCACGGCCGGCGCGGAACGCCTTCGCACCGGCGGGATGTGGGCGTTATCGAGGAAATGCCACCGACCTATGATCCCGGTTGTTGAGCTTTCAATTGCCCCTTGAGGCTCGCCACCGATTCCCCGGCCTCTCCGGGCACCCCGTCCCCCCCCCCGGAAGGAAGGCACCGTGCACGACGAACCGCTCGACTACCTGGTGGTCGGCGGCGGCCCCGCGGGTCTCCAGCTCGGCCACCTGTTACAGACCGCGGGCCACCGCTACCGCATCCTGGAAAGCGGCCCCACCCCGGGCACCTTTTTCCGCACCTACCCCCGGCACCGCACCCTCATCTCCATCAACAAGGTCCACACCGGCACCGACGACCCGGAACTCAACCTCCGGATGGACTGGAACTCACTGCTGTCCCCGGACCCGGACCTCCGCTTCCCGCGGTACAGCAGGCGCTACTTCCCGCACGCCGACGACCTGGTGCGCTATCTCGCCGACTTCGCCGAAACGTTCAAGCTGGACCTCGCCCTGGACACCCGCGCGGTACGGCTGCGCCGGGACGGCGACGCCCCGGACGCCGGCTTCACCGTCACCGACCAGCGCGGCACGGAACACCGCGCCCGGCGGCTGATCATGGCCACCGGACTGTCGCGGCCCCACATCCCGGACATCCCCGGCATCGAGACCGCCGAGAGTTACGCCACCGTCCCGGTGGACCCGGAGGACTTCACCGACCAGCGCGTGCTCATCCTCGGCAAGGGCAACTCGGCACTGGAGACCGCCGACAACCTCGTCGAGACCGCCGCCGTGATCCATGTGGCCGGGCCGCACGCCATCCGCCTGGCCTGGAACACCCACTACGTCGGCCATCTGCGCGCGGTCAACAACAACTTCCTCGACACCTACCAGCTCAAGTCGCAGAACGCCCTGCTGGACGGGCATGTGCGGTCCATAGCGCGCGACGAGGGCGGCACCTACCGGGTGCGGTTCAGCTTCTCCCGGGCCGACGAGGCGGTGAAGGAACTGCGCTACGACCGGGTGATCGTCTGCACCGGCTTCCGCTTCGACGCCTCCCCCTTCGACCCCGGCTGCCGCCCCGAACTGGTCATCGACGACCGGTTCGCCGCGCTCACCCCCGCCTATGAGTCGGTCAACGTCCCCGGCCTGTACTTCGCGGGCACCCTGATGCAGCAGCGCGACTTCAAGAAATCCACCGGCGGCTTCATCCACGGCTTCCGCTACGCCGTGCGCGCCCTGACCCGCATCCTCGACGAACGCCACCACGCCCGCCCCTGGCCCGGCCGTCCGCTGGCGGCCACCCCCCGGGCGCTGGCGGACGCCGTGGTGGCGCGCGTCAACCGCTCCTCCGCGCTGTGGCAGCAGTTCGGGGTCCTCGGCGATCTGCTGGTGCCGGCGCCCGGCGGCGAGTTCCGCCACCACGAGGAGATGCCGGTCGCATACGCCCCGCTCAGCCCCGTCACCCGGGGCCGCGACCACCTCACCGTCACCCTGGAGTACGGCCCGGACCACGACAAGGTCGACCCCTTCGACATCACCGTCCGCCGCACCGCGCAGAACTCCGCCGAGGACGCCTTCGACGCCTCCTACCTCCACCCGGTGATCCGCCACTGGCGGGGCGGCGAACTGCTCGGCACCCACCACATGGCCGAGAACCTGGAGAACGAGTGGGACCACCCCGAGGCCCACCACGCCCCGCTGGCCAGGTTCTTCGCCGGGCAGCCGGGCCTGCTGCCCACCGGCGCGGAGGTGTGACCCCGTGCTGCTGAACCTCCGCGACTACGAAACGGCGGCCCGGGAGAAACTCGACCCGGTGCACGCCGACTTCATCGCCGGCGGAGCCCGCGACGAGATCACCCTGCGGGAGAACGAGGCGGCCTTCGCCCGGCTGCGGCTGCTGCCCCGGGTGCTGCGCGACACCACGCGCCGCCCGCCCGCCCGCACCCTGTTCGGGCACCGCGGCGGCATGCCGGTGCTGCTGTCGCCCACCGCCTTCCACAAGCTGGCCGACCCCGAGGGCGAACGGGCCACGGCGCGGGCCGCCGCCGCGGCCGGCGTCATCATGATCGTCTCCATGGCGGCCACGGTGTCCGTCGGCGACATCGCCGCCGCCGCGCCCGGCGCGCCCCGCTGGTTCCAGCTCTATCCGCAGCCCGAGCCGGGCATCACCGAGGCGCTGGTGGCGCGGGCCACCGCCGCCGGATGCAGCGCCCTGGTGGTCACCGTGGACTCGCCGGTGCGCGGCGCCGGCGAGCGCAACCGGCGCAACGGCTTCCACGATCTGCCGCCGGGACTGCGCTGCGAGAACATGGTGGATCTGCGCGCCGGCGAGCACGGCCGCCTCCGGCAGATCGTCATGTCGCCCGAGCTGACCTGGGAGCACATCGACCGGCTGCGGGAGGCCACCTCACTGCCGGTGCTGCTCAAGGGGGTACTGCATCCGGACGACGCCCGGGAGGCGGTGCGCCGCGGCGTCGACGGGCTGCTGCTGTCCAACCACGGCGGCCGGCAGCTCGACACCGTGCCCGCCACCATCGACCTGCTGCCCGGCATCGCGGACGCGGTGGCCGGCCGGATTCCCGTCCTGCTGGACGGCGGCGTGCGGCGCGGCACCGATGTGGTCAAGGCCCTGGCGCTGGGCGCGAGCGCGGTGGGCATCGGCCGCCCGGTGCTGTGGGCGCTGGCCGAGGGCGGCGAGCAGGGCGTGCGGCGGATGCTGGAGCTGCTGCGCGAGGAGATCGACGACGCCCTCGCCCTGTGCGGCGTCACCGGCCCGGACGACCTCACCCCCGCCGTGTTGTTCCGCCCCCGGGAGCGGTCATGAACCCGCTCACGGCCGGCCTCGCCGCGATGACGCTGGTGGCGCTCGCCGCCTCCCTGCCGTACTGGCTGCCCCCGGCCGTGGTGGCGCTGCGGGTGCGGGTGTTCGCCCGGGTGGGCGGCGCGGAGGGGATACCCGCCCCCGGCCGCGAGGTGCCGGCCGAGGAGTTCCGCGCGGTGTACGGGCATCCGGCGGCCAATGGCCGCAGCCGGGGCGCGGCCCTGTCGGACCTGTTCTGGTACTGGCTCTCACCCGGCCCCGAGGTGCACCAGGAGCATCTGGAGCCCGGCCCGCGCTACGACGACGTGGCCCGCACCACCCGCCGCATCCTGGCCGGGCCCACCCGCGAGGAGTGGGCCGAACTCACCGGCCGCTGCACCCGCCGGGTCCTGGACGAACTCGACGCGGCCGGGGGCGCCCGGGCGCGCACGGTACGGCTGCGCGACGTGATGATGCCGGTCTGGGCCGAGGTGTACTACGAGGCGGTGTTCCGCGAGCCGTGCCCCCGCCCCGTCCGCCGGCTGATCACCGGCAACGCCGACGACGTGGTCAACGCCCTGAAATGCACCGGCCTGCGCCACATGCACCGGCGCGACCGGCTCACCGCCTGGCTGCGGGCCCGGCTGGCCGACAGCCCGCCCCCGGTGCCGCTGCCCGCCACCCTCACCCGGCGGGAACAGGCCCTGTACCTCCAGGGCACCTTCTTCAACACCGCCGTGGTGCAGATGTCCGAGGCCATGGCCCATCTGCTGCTGGCCCTGGCCAGCCACCGGCCGGTGCAGGAGCGGCTGCTGTCCGAGGACGCGGACCCCGGCCTGCTGGACCGCGTCATCGACGAGACCCTGTGGTCGTTCCCGCTGTTCGGCGTCGCGCACCGGATCACCACCGGTGACATCCCCCGCCCGGACCGCCCGCCCGTCCCGGCGGGCTCCGTGCTGCTCTTCAACTACCCCGAATACCACCGCTCCGGCCCCGCCCCCGGCAGCTCTCCGGGCCCCGGTGCCGGTACCTCCTTCGACCCCGACCGCTGGCTCTCCCCGGCCACCCGCCCGGCCGCGTACATCCCGTTCGGGGTCACCGCCAACCGCCCCTGTCCGGCGCGCGGCTTCGCGGTCCTGACCATGCGGGTGGCCGCCCGGGAGGTGCTGGCCCGCTACCGGCTGGCGTCCTCCGCCGAGCACAGCCGCTCGCTGCCCAGCCGCGGCCCCTGCCTGCTGCTGCCGCGCCAGGGCCCCGCGCCCGGCCCGGCCCGGCAGCGGGCCCGGCTGGCCGCCATGCGGCTCGCCGACCGCTGGGCGGCCGTGCCCCGCAGTCTCACCCAGCTCGTGCTGGGCTCCTACATGGTGTGGGACGCCCGCCGCCAGGGCCTGTGCCGCAACTACTTCGCCGCCTCCCCGGCGGACGACACCGGCGGCGCGGGCGGTGCGTACGGCACTGACCGTACTGACGGCACTGACGGCACTGACAGGGGAGGGCAACGATGACCCCCGCCGAACTGGCACCCGCCTTCTTCCTCGCCGCCGTGGTGATCCTGGTGGCCTGCCGGCTGGTCGCGCTGGCCGTGGGCCGCTTCGGACAGCCGCCGGTGGTCGGCGAGATGATCACCGGCGTACTCCTCGGCCCGTCCCTGTTCGGGCTGCTGGCCCCCGGCGTCTCGGCGCACGTCTTCCCGCCCGACCTCAAACCCGTGCTCTATGTGGCCGGACAGATCGGCCTGGTGGCGCTGATGTTCCAGGCCGGGTACGCCTTCCGGACGCACGCGGCGCAGGCCGGCCGCGGCCTGGCCGGCACCACCGCGGCCGTGTCCGCGGCCGGGGTGCTGGCCCCGCTGCTGCTGGGCGCGGCCCTGGTGCTGGCGGTGCACGGCAGATCCGGCATCTTCACCGGCGCCGACGATGTGTCGGTGTGGGTGATTGCCGCCTTTGTCGGCGTCGCCCTGGCGGTCACCGCGTTCCCGATGCTGGCCCGCATCATCACCGAGCGGGGACTGGCCGGCTCCCGGCACGGGTCGCTGGCCATGGCCTCGGGCGCCACCGACGACGCGGTCGCCTGGATTCTGCTGGCGGGCGTGGTGAGCCTGGCCTCCGGACAGGCCCGGCCGGTGCTGACCGCGGTGGGCGGCTCGGCGCTGTTCCTGCTCCTCCTGTTCACGCTCGGCCGCCGCCTGCTGGCCTGGGCCGCCACCCGGCCGGGCCTCGGCGACGAGACCCGGCTGCTGGTCACGGTCGGAGTGCTGTTCAGCGCCGCCTGGTTCACCGATGTCATCGAGCTCTACGCGGTCTTCGGCGCCTTCTGCACGGGCCTGGCCATGCCGCGCGCCCCGGCGTCCGAACGGATGGTGCGGGCGACCCAGCCGATGACCCAGACGGTTTTCGTCCCGATGTTCTTCGTCTACTCCGGACTCAACACCGACTTCGGCGTGTTCGCGGACCCGGGGACGCTGGCGTTCGGCGCGGCGGCCGTGGTGCTGGCCGTGCTGGGCAAGTTCGGCGGCTGCTGGGCGGCGGCCCGGCTGCGCGGCGAGCCGGCAGGGGTGGCGCTGCGGATCGGGGCGCTGATGAACGCCCGCGGCCTGATGCAGCTCATCGCCCTCAACATCGGCCTGGAGGCGGGCATCGTCGGCCGGGAACTGTTCACCGCGCTGGTGCTGGTGGCGCTGGTGACCACGGTGATGACCGTGCCGATGCTCAACCGGCTGGACCGCCGGGACGCCCGCTCCCGGCCCCCCGCCCCCGGGGACGCACCCCCCAGAGAAGCCGGCCCGGCCGCCGCGGTGATCACCTGACGGGGCCGCCGCGCGCCGCACCGGCCGGCCGGTACCGGTCCGGCGTCAGCGGCGGCCCCCGCTCCCGCCCGCGGGCCGGCGCAGCACCGGTGCCATGGCCCGCAGCGCCGCCCGGGCCGGCATCAGCCGGGCGGCCGTGTCCCGCAGCAGCGCCGCGGGCGGCCAGGACAGCTGCCCGACGGCGCCGAGCCGGGCGGAGCGGCGCGCAATGGCCTGGGCCCGTGGCCGGCGCAGCAGGTCGTAGCGGCGCAGCGCGGCGGCCACATCCGCCGTGCGGTCCAGACAGTCGGCGAGGGTGACCGCGTCCTCCAGCGCCTGGCACGCGCCCTGCCCCAGATTGGGGGTCATGGCATGCGCCGCGTCGCCCAGCAGCGCGACCCGGCCCCGGACGAAGGAGGGCAGCGGCGGCAGGTCGTACAGATCGTGCCGGAGCACCGCGTCCGCGGGGACGGCGGCCAGCAGCGAGGGAACCGGCTCCGGCCAGGCGCCGAAGCGGCGCAGCAGCTCGGCATGCTCGGACGGGCCGAAGTCCGTCCCCTCGGGCAGCGAGGCGGTGGCGAAGCAGTACACCCGCCCGCCCGGCATCACCGTGTGCCCGAACGTCTCCCCGCGCCCCCAGTACACCGCGCCCTCGGCTGCCAGGTCCGGCCCGACCGGCCCGGTCACCATGCGCCAGGCGGTGTACCCGGCGTACCGGGGACCGTCCGCGCCCGGCCACAGCGCCCGGCGGACCACGCTGCGCAGCCCGTCCGCCCCGACCACCGCATCGGCCCGGGACTCTCCGCTGCCGTGCCGCACCACCACCCCGCCGTGGCCGTCCTCCCGGACGGCCCGGACCTCACTCCCGGGCCGCAGACTGCCGGCGGGCAGCGCCCCGGCCAGCACCCGCAGCAGATCCGCCCGAGCCAGGACCACCAGTGGCCGGCCGAAGCGGCGCGTCAGCTCGGCGCTCTCCGTGCGCGACAGCCAGCGCCCCCGCCGGTCCCGCAGCCCGCCCGCCGGCTCCACGGCACCCAGCTCCCGCACCGCCCCGGCCAGACCGAGCGCCTCCAGCGCGTGCAGCGCGTTCGGCCACAGCGAGATGCCCGCCCCGACCTCGGTGAATTCCGGTGCCCGCTCCAGTACTTCGACCCGCCACCCGCGCCGGTGCAGCGCCACGGCCGCCGCCAGACCGCCGATCCCCCCGCCGACCACGGCCACCCTCCGCGCCACCACAACCCTCACCCCGTCCCCGGCCCGGACAGCCCTTCACCCGGGCCATCCTGACAGGCCCCGGTTTCACCGCGGAACGCGCACCCACCTGTCGTGGTCGATGTGCCCGCAGGCATGGTGCCGGTCCAGGACGGGAGGCCCGGCCTCGCCGGCGAGCCGGCGGTCACCCCACCGGGCCGTCACCATGAGTGTCCCGACGAGTTCGGCGCCCTTGGCGGTGAGGTGGTACTCGTAGCTCTTGAAGAAACCTCGAAGCTCGAAGGGGCATCCGATGACATTCGTAAAGCGCTTCGACCACGTCGGCATCACCGTCGCCGACCTCGACGCCGTGACGGCGTTCTTCGTCGGCCTCGGCCTGGAGGCCGACCGGAAGATGGCCGTCGAAGGCGAGTTCCTCGACACGGTGATCGGCATGACCGACGCGCGCACCGAGATCGTCATGCTGCGACCGCCCGGCGGAGGCACGACCCTGGAGCTCTCCAGCTTCACCCGGCCGGACCACCTCCCGGGCTCGCCCGCCGCACCGGCCAACGAGCTGGGCCTGCGCAACGTGGCCTTCGAGGTGCACGACCTGCACGCCGCGGTCGACCGGGCCGCAGCCGCCGGCTACGGCCTGGTCGGAGGCATCGGCGAATACGAGGGCATGTGGCGGATGGCCTACGTCCGAGGCCCCGAAGGAATCATCGTCTCGCTGGCCGAACGCATCGGACAATAACGGGACACCATGAGCACGACCATGACCGGCGAGCAGATCCGGTCTCCGGCCGCCACCGCGAAGCCCTGCAGCCACGCCCTGCCCGCCTGACCGGCGGGCGTTGCGCTCAGACCTTCTCGATCCGCACGGAGCGACCCGCGAGAAGCCGGCCCATGTCGTCGGTGTCGGAGGTGAAGACGGCGGCCCGGGCCGCCCGAGCGGCTTCCCGCCCGGGCACGGCCCAACCCGGCCCGCCCCCGCCGGGCGGATGGACTCCATGGGGACCGGGCGTCGGTGCGTGCGCTCCCCGGCGGTCAGGGTGCCGCCCGGACGCCGCCCCCGGTGGCGGTCGGACTCCGCCGATGTGGCGTGAGTCACGCCACGGGAACCGATCCGTGCCGGCCGGACAGCCCGGTGTATGGAGATGAGTGTGCGTGCTCGGATACGCGCGGGAGATCCCGATACATTCGGATCTCTCTTCGATGACTACGCCCGGGCGGTGTACAACCATGCCTTCCGGCTGACCGGGGACTGGTCGACGGCCGAGGACGTGCTGTCCCTGACCTTTCTGGAGGCCTGGCGGCTGCGGGAGACCGTGGATCCGGACGGCGGTTCGCTGCGGCCGTGGCTGCTGGGCATCGCCACCAACACCGCCAGAAACACCCGCCGGGCCGCCCGGCGCCACGAGGCGGCCGTGAGCCGGCTGCCGCGCGCGGAGGCACTGCCGGACTTTGCCGAGGGCCTGGTGAGCCGGATCGACGACGCCGCCCAGGTCGCGGCGTTGCGGGCCGCGCTGTCGTTGCTTCGCCGCCCGGAGCGGGAAGTGGTCGCGCTGTGCGTCTGGTCCGGCCTCGACTACGCCACCGCGGCGCAGGCGCTGGGCATCCCCGTCGGCACTGTCCGCTCTCGCCTCTCACGCGCCCGCAAGAAGCTTCACAAATACGCCGGTACCGGGCTCCCGGCAGAGAACGGGAACTCGCACCCGGGCCGCGGACAGGCAGAAGGTGACCGCATCCCTGCGGTCCGGCGCACCCAGGAGGAAACCCGATGAGCCCCAAGCCGTCCCGGCCCACCCCGGCCGAGCGCGAGGAGTTTGCCCGGCTGTTGCCGGTGCCCGCCGAGCGGGACCTTCCCGGACGCCGTCACCAGCGGCTGAAGGATCACCTGATGCACGAAATCCAGCACCACACGACTGCCGACACCGACACGGACACGGACACGTCCCGCTCCCGCTCCCGTCGCCGGTGGGCGATTGCCGCCGTCCCCCTGGCCGCCGGTGCCCTGGCCGTTGCCCTGGCCACCGGTGGGCTGCTCGACCAGGGCCCCTCCTCCAGCGAGCCCGGGGGCTCCGGCTCCTCCGCGACGCCGGCCGGGGCCACATCCGCCGCGGTGCTGCTGGACCGCATCGCCACCGCCGCCGCGGCCAAGGAAGCGCCCGCCGTCCGCGACGATCAGTACATCTACATCGCCAGCACGGTCGCCTTCTCCAGCAGCAGCAACGAAGACCCGGTCTGGCGCCTGGCCGACCCCCACCCGCGGGAGATCTGGCTGTCGGTCGACGGGAGCCGCCCGGGCCTGCTGCGTGAGAACGGTGAGGAGATGGAACTCACCGATGAGTCGGACCTCCCGGCTGACGCGGGCCCCTCGCTGAACAGCCCGACGTACCGCTACCTGGAGTCCCTGACCACCGATCCCGATGCGCTGCTGCAGAAGATCTACGACGAGACCGAGGGCGCCGGGGCCGGCCCGGACCAGCAGGCGTTTGTGACGATCGGCGACCTGCTGCGCGAACAGCTCGCCCCGCCGCAGGTCAGCGCCGCCCTGTACCAGGCCGCAGCCAAGATTCCCGGGGTCACCGTCGTGGAGGACGCGGTGGACGCGGCCGGCCGCCAGGGCATCGCCGTCGCCCGCACCCATGACGGCCAGCGCACCGAGTGGATCTTCGACGAGGACAGCCTGGAGTTCCTCGGCGAACGCAGCGTCATGGTCGAGGACACCTCCTGGGCCAAGGCCGGACAGATCACCGCCACCTCCGCCGTGCTGAGCCGCGGCGTCACCGACGAGCCCGGGCAGACGCCTCACCTCGCCGGCTGACAAGCACGTTCGGAGATGCCCGGGCAACCCGGGAACCCGGGCATCTCCAGCCCCGACCCCACCCAGGATCGCCGGCACAGCCGTCGTGCTGAGCCTGGAGGGGGTTGTTGGCGTGTGGGGTCGGCCGGCTCGGGAGGGGAACAGCAGCCAGGCCGCGAAGCTGTCGCCGGGCGTGTGGCGTCCTTCGGGAGCGGTGGTCTCACACGCAAGAGCGAAAGTAAGAGGGCCGGGCCGGTCGCCGGCCACACCGTTGGCAGCGTGCGGCACGGCCGCCTCTCCCTCACCCTTCATGCAGCCCGGCCCACTTCGCCAACCATGCCGGCTCCGGCTTCGACCGCCGACGCAGCGACATCAGCACCCGGGCCCGGAGCAGCGACCGCAACGCCTCGTCCCGGTCCCCGGTGGCCAGGTACGCGCGGGCGGCGTCGATATGCAGGTGCCCGATGCGCGTCGGGCCAAGGCCCGTCGGCAGCTCCCCGGACAGAACCTCGGCCATGCCCACCGCGCGCCGGGGCTTCTCCAGCTCGATCTGCGCGGCCATCTCGTGCAGCGCGACGTTGCCGGGGCCGAAGGTGAGGCTGTGCCGGTACTGGTCGCCCTCGTCCGGCGGGAGCTGCCCGGCCAGCCGCTTCGCATGCTGAAGATGGTGCTCGGTGGTGGCCGCGTCCCGGGCGCGGGCAGCCAGGGTGACGCCGCGCAGGTGCAGGGAGCCGGCCGCGACGATGCCTTCGATGCTGTCACCGCCGCCGGCCGACCCAGGCGCTGAGGGCGCGGTCGGTGACGGCCAGCCCTTCGAGGTAGTCACCGGCGGACTGGAAGGTGCCGGACTTTGTCCAGGCCGCGGCCAACTGGGCGACGAGCGCCCAGGCCCGCGGGCGCGGGGAGCAGTGCGGGCGGCGTAACGCGGCGTTCACCGGCGGCGGACCATCCCCGCGGGCGCGGGGAGCAGCCGGCCGAGGTCTCGCCGGCCTCGGGGAGCGCGGGACCATCCCCGCGGGCGCGGGGAGCAGGAGGTCACGCGGAGGAAGCCGGTGGACCCCAGGGGACCATCCCCGCGGGCGCGGGGAGCAGGCCATGCCGACCCTGTCCATGGAACAGATGGAGGGACCATCCCCGCGGGCGCGGGGAGCAGATTCTCCGAACCGCCGGATACAGCCAGCAGACTGGACCATCCCCGCGGGCGCGGGGAGCAGTGCACGCTGGTGAGCCCCAGCGACAGCCGAGTGGGACCATCCCCGCGGGCGCGGGGAGCAGCGGCCGCCACCGGAGAAGGAGCCTCCGATGACGGGACCATCCCCGCGGGCGCGGGGAGCAGCTCATGCCGGCCGAGCTGGTCGCGGCCGAGCGGGGACCATCCCCGCGGGCGCGGGGAGCAGCAGCGGCACCGTGGCGAGGCGCTTCAGCTCGTGGGACCATCCCCGCGGGCGCGGGGAGCAGCGGCCGCCACCGGAGAAGGAGCCTCCGATGACGGGACCATCCCCGCGGGCGCGGGGAGCAGCTCATGCCGGCCGAGCTGGTCGCGGCCGAGCGGGGACCATCCCCGCGGGCGCGGGGAGCAGCAGCGGCACCGTGGCGAGGCGCTTCAGCTCGTGGGACCATCCCCGCGGGCGCGGGGAGCAGGCTGGGTGAGCTGGGGGTTTACCCGCTGGGGAGCGTGGTTTTGGGGACTTTCGCGGAATTCGGCAATTGGTTCATACGGTAGTTTCTGTCGCGTGGTGGCGCCTGTGCCGTGCGTCAGGGGGCCGGACAGTATACGCGGTCGGAGGGGAGGCAGGGCTGCCTCTGTGCGAAGGGGGGCCGGTTTCCTTGTTTTTCTCGGGAATCAGCACGCAGGGCGTTTTTCGTCCTGTATCTGTCTGTGCATGAGCCGTGGGGGAGGTATACGTAGTGGTCTGCTGGGGCGGTTGGGGGCGCCGGCTCGGTCGGTGTGGGCCAAGCATGACCGGGACGGCGGGGGCTGGCTGCCGTTGTGGCGGCACATGGAGGACAGCGCCGCAGTGGCCGGCTTGCTGTGGGACGAGTGGCTACCGGCAGGACTGCGGAGGACGGTAGCCGAGGTTCTCCCATGGGGAGAGTCGGACGCGCGCCCGTTGGTCATCTGGCTCGCCGGCGTGCATGACATCGGGAAGGCGACTCCGGCGTTCGCCTGCCAGGTGGACCAACTCGCCGACGTGATGCGGGCGCAGGGTCTGGAGATGCGTTCGTCCCGGGCGATGGGCGCGGAGCGCCGTATCGCGCCGCACGGCTTGGCCGGGCAGGTGCTTCTGGGGGAGTGGCTGGAGGAGCGGCACGGGTGGACGCCCGCGCGGACCGGGCAGTTCACGGTTGCTGTCGGCGGGCACCACGGGGTGCCGCCCGAGCACGGGCAGATCAAGGCTGTCTACGAACACGACGAGTTGCTGCGCACTCCCGGTCCGAGCAGCCGCGTCTGGCGGCAGGTGCAGGGCGAGTTGCTCGACGCGTGCGCCGCTCGGTTCGGTGTCGGGGAAAGGCTTGCGGCGTGGCGGACGGTGAGGCTGCCGCAGCCGGTGCAGGTGCTGCTCACCGCTCTCGTCATCGTCTCGGACTGGATCGCCAGCAGCCCGGACCTTTTCCCGTATTTCCCGGACGGGGCGTCCCGCAGCGGCGAGGAGCGTCTTGCCGCGGCCTGGCGGGCGCTGGAACTGCCGGGGCCCTGGCAGGCCGAGGAGCCGCCGGGAAGCGCGCAGGAGGTGTTCGTCTCCCGGTTCCGGTTGCCGGGCGGGGCCGAGGTGCGTCCGGTGCAGGAGCACGCCGTACGGCTGGCGCGGGAGATGGAAGCCCCGGGCCTGATGATCATCGAGGCGCCGATGGGGGAGGGCAAGACCGAGGCGGCACTTGCCGTGGCCGAGATCTTCGCCGCCCGTTCCGGCGCGGGCGGGGTGTTCTTCGCGCTGCCCACCATGGCCACCGGCAACGCCATGTTTCCCCGTCTGCTCGACTGGCTGGGGCGGCTGCCAGGGGTGGCCGGCGTGCGACGCTCGGTCCATCTGGCGCATTCCAAGGCAGCGCTCAACGAGGACTTCGCCGGGCTCATGGCGCGTGGGGGGCGGGTCGCTGCTGTCGACGTGGACGCGCCGGTGGACCCGTCCCGGTCACCGCGGGACGAACGGCGTCGTGCGGGTGGCGAACTCGTGGCACATGCCTGGCTGCGTGGCCGCAAGAAGGCCATGCTGGCGTCGTTCGTGGCGGGCACCATCGACCAGTTGCTGTTCATGGGCCTCAAGAGCAGGCACCTGGCGCTCCGTCATCTCGCCCTCGCCGGGAAGGTTGTCGTCATCGACGAGGCGCATGCCTACGACACCTACATGAGCGTGTATCTGGACCGGGTGCTGTCCTGGCTGGGGGCCTACCGGGTACCGGTGGTCGTGCTGTCGGCGACTCTGCCCGCCGCGCGTCGGCAGGAGCTTCTCCGCGCCTATGCGGAGGGAGGCGGAGACGGAGACGGGGCCGTCGCACCGGTCGCCGACCACGTCCGCGTCCGCAACGATGCCCGGCCGAGTGCGTATCCGCTCATCAGCACGGTTGTTCCCGGAGGCGCCGCGCGGGAGTACACACCGCAGGCGTCGGGCCGGACGACGGACATTGTCGTGGAGCGGCTCGACGACGATCCGGCCGTGCTCGGTGACCGGCTGGAAAGTGAACTCGCCGGGGGCGGATGTGTCCTGGTGGTACGCAACACGGTCGGGCGGGTGCTGGAGACCGCCCGCGCGCTGCGCGACAGGTTCGGCGACGAGGACGTCACCGTCGCCCACTCGTGTTTCGTCGACATCGACCGGGCGGCGAAGGACAGCGATCTCCTGGAGCGCTTCGGCCCACCGGAGAAGGCCACCCGGAGGCCGCGGGGGCGGCATGTCGTGGTGGCCAGCCAGGTGGCGGAGCAGTCCCTGGATGTGGACTTCGACCTGCTGGTGAGCGATCTGTGCCCGGTGGACCTGCTGCTGCAGCGGATGGGCCGCCTGCACCGTCACCAGCGCGGCGCAGCGGGCCGGAGCGAGCGGCCCGCGCGGCTTCGGACGGCCCGCTGCCTGCTCACCGGCGCGGACTGGGCCGGCCGCGCGTCGGACGATGTGCCCGAGCCGGTGCGGGGATCGGTTGCCGTGTACGGGAAGTACCTGCTGCTGCGGTCGGCCGCGGTGCTGCTGCCTCACCTGGAGGGGGGAGCGGAGCGTCCGGTGCGGCTGCCGTCCGACATCGGCGGGCTTGTGCAGGGGGCTTACGGTGCCGGGCCTGCCGGGCCTGCGTCGTGGGCCGGTGCGCTGCGGGACGCCCGGGTGCGCTTCGAGAAGCATGGTGCGGACCAGGCCGAGCGTGCCGCCGTGTTCCGCCTCGGCGATGTGGGCCGGCCGGGAAGGCCGCTGTTCGGCTGGGTGGCGGCGGGCGTGGGCGACGCCGACGACAGCCGGACGGGCCGGGCCCAGGTCCGGGACGGCCGGGAAAGTCTGGAGGTCGTCGTCGTGCAGAGGCGCGACGACGGGAGTCTCGTCACCCTGCCGTGGCTGCCCCCGGACCGGAAGGGCAGGCGGCGCGCGGGGCTGGACCTGCCGCGGGATCAGACACCGACTCCCTTCGCGGCCCGCACGGCGGCGAGCTGCGGTCTGCGGCTTCCGCTGCAGTTCTCCTACCCCGAGACCATGGACCGGGCCATCGAGGAACTGGAGCGGACGTATCTGCCCGCCTGGCAGGGCAAGGACAGCCCGTGGCTCTCCGACCAGCTGATTCTCACGCTCGACGAGGACTGTCGGACCCGTCTGGCAGGCTTTCTGCTCCGTTACAGCCCGTTGGACGGCCTGGAGGTGACCCGCGACCGTGACTGAACCGCCCGGGACGGACCGGAGCCCGGTCCCGTCGTTCGATCTCACCGGCAGTCCCTGGATCGGGGTACTCAGGAAGGACGGCTCTCCGGACGAGCTGTCCCTGCGGCAGGTGTTCGCCGAGGCGGACGGCCTGCGGCGGATCATCGGGGATCTGGCCACCCAGGAGTTCGCCCTGCTGCGCCTCCTGCTCGCCATCGCACACGACGCCCTTGAGGGCCTCCGCGACATCGAGGACTGGGCGGACCTGTGGAGCGATCCCGCGTGTTTCGCGCCCGTCCAGGACTATCTGGACGCCCACCAGAAGCGTTTCGATCTGCTCCATCCCGAGGTGCCGTTCTTCCAGACCGCCGGGCTGCGCACGGCGAAGGGCGAGGTTTTCCCCCTGAACCGGATCGTGGCCGATGTGCCCAACGGCGAGCCCTTTTTCACTGCCCGGATGCCCTCCGTGGAGCGGCTGACCTTCGCCGAGGCGGCCCGCTGGGTCGTTCATGCGCACGCCTACGACACCTCCGGGATCAAGACCGGCGCCGACGGAGACGACCGCGTCAAGGGCGGCAAGGTCTATCCGCTGGGCACCGGGTGGGCCGGCGGGCTGGGGGGTGTCTTCGCGGAGGGCGACACGCTGCGCGAGACCCTGCTGCTCAATCTGGTGGCTGCCGATACCGCGGAGCTGGAGATCTCCGCGGACGACCGGCCGGCCTGGCGGCGTGATCCATGCGGCCCGGGCGGCGCCGAGCGCTCCGCGACCGGCCCGCGCGACCTCTACACCTGGCAGTCGCGCCGGCTGCGGCTGCACCACGACGCGGACGGCGTGCACGCAGTCGTCCTCGGCTACGGGGACCCGCTGGCCGCCCGGAACATGCACCGCCGGGAGCCGATGACGGCGTGGCGGCGAAGCGCCGCGCAGGAGAAGAAGCTGCGGCAGTCACCGGTCTACCTGCCCCGCGAGCACAACCCGGCGCGCTCGGCCTGGCGTGGCATCGCCTCCCTCGTGGCCGACCGGACGGAAGCCGCCCAGAGAGCGGATGCGGCCGGCAACCTGCGTCCTGGGGTCCTGGAATGGATCGCCGGGCTGGTCACCGAAGGGCACCTGCCGCGGGACTTCCTCATCCGGGCCCGGGTGATCGGCGCCGCCTACGGGACGCAGCAGTCGGTGATCGACGACATCACCGACGATCACCTGACCATGCCGTTGGTGCTGCTCCACCATCAGGACCGCACCTGTGCCCGGCAGGCCATGGATGCCGCACAGGACGCCGACGAGGCGGTGCGGGCCCTGGGGGACCTCGCCGCCGACCTGGCCCGCGCGGCCGGCGGCGATCCGGAGGGGCCCAGAAACGCGGCCCTGGCTGCCGGATTCGACGTGCTGGGAGAGCACTACCGGAGCTGGCTGTCCGTTCTCGCCGAAGCCGGCGACCCGTTCGAGCAGCGACGTGCCTGGAAGCGGTCCGTGCGCCACCTGCTCGGCCGGCTCGGCAGCCGCTTGACCGAGACCGCCGGCGAGGCCGCGTGGCAGGGCAGAACCGTCACCGACAGGCAAGGCACCCGCTGGCTGAACTCCGGTCTTGCCGAGACATGGTTCCGTGCCCGGCTGACCAGGGTGCTCGGTGCCCCCGAGGGGCCCGAGGACGCCGAGGACGCCGGGAACGCCGGAGCCCCCGGCGATCCGGGCGGCAACCGGGACTCCGGCACCGGCGGACGCCTCGGCGGCGGCCCACACCTGCCCGGACAGGCCGGCGGGCCGGAACCCGGCCGCCCGGCGCTCGTCCCGTCCGAAGCTGCTGTCATGACCGACCCGGAGATTCCCTGATGACCACCGCCGTCCAGGCCCCGTCCACGGTCCGTTCCCGGGTCGCCCAGCTCGTCGCCGAGCGGATCACGCCATGGCAGGTCGGCTACCTCGGCGACCGGCCCCACGCCGTGGCCGCCCTCGCCCGCCTGCGCCGCGGCGCAGGCCGGGACGCCGCCGAACTGCCCGACCTGTGGGGCCTTGTCGACACCGGCCCCCTGCACTCCGACGCCGAAGGACTCCGGCCGCTGAGCGAGCAGGAGCTGGTCCGGGCGGAGAACGCCCTGTACGCGGCTGTCACCCTCTGGGCGTTCCACCAGCAGTCCCGCGGTGCGCCGATGCACCGCCCGCACGGGCGCGAGCGGCCGGCCGGACTGGGGGCAGCCGTCCGCCGCCTGATGCCCCCGAACGGGATCGACGAGCCCGTGCGCAAGCGCCTGGTGCGCGCAGGCACCGCGCCCGACCTGGTCACCGCGACACAGCGCCTGCGTGATCTCGTCGCCCTGCTCCGCCGGGCGGACATCCCCCTGGACTACGGCCTGCTCGCCGGTCAGCTCTACGCCTGGCAATGGCCCGACGGGCCCGCCGCCGTCCGCCGGGAATGGGGCCGTTCCTTCCACACCTGGCAGCACCCCGGCCCCGCAGACGGCGACACCGCGGCCCCGCTCCCCACCACGGACACCGACAAGGACGACAAGGACGCCTCGTGAACCGCATCTTCCTGGACGTGCACGCTCTGCAGACCGTCCCGCCCAGCAACCTCAACCGGGATGACACGGGCGCGCCGAAGACGGCCGTGTACGGAGGAGTGCCCCGGGCCCGTGTCTCCAGCCAGGCGTGGAAGCGGGCCATCCGCACCTGCTTCCGTGACGAGCATCTGCTGGAGCCCGGTGAACTCGGCGTGCGCACCAAGAAGGTCGTCGAACTGCTCGCCGACCGGATCACGGGGATCGACACCTCACAGACGCGGGAGGACGCTCTCCGCCTCGCGGACGAGGCGGTCAAGGCCGCCGGTCTCAAGACCGAGGTGCCCAAGCGGAAGGCCGACCAGACCAAGGACGGCGCGCCCGCTCCGGTTCCGGAAACCAAGTACCTGGTCTTTCTCAGCGCGCGCCAGCTGGACGGCCTGGCCCGTCTCGCTCTCGAAGGCGCCGCCGACATCACCCGTTTTCTGAAGGACAAGAAGAACAGGGACCGCGCGCGGGAGATCGCGGACACCCGCCACTCCGTGGACATCGCCCTGTTCGGGCGTATGGTCGCCGACGCCGCCGATATCAATGTCGACGCGGCGGTGCAGGTTGCCCACGCCCTCAGCGTCCACCGGGTGGACAACGAGTCCGACTACTACACCGCCGTCGATGACGAGAACACCGAGGAGGAGACGGGCGCCGGGATGATCGGCACCGTCGACTTCAACTCCGCCACCCTCTACCGCTACGCGGCCCTCGGCGTGCACCAGCTCGCCGCCAACCTCGGTGAAGGGCTGCGCGAGGACGAACCGCGCACCGAGCCCGTACGCCGAGCGGTCGAGGCGTTCGTGCACGGCTTTGTGGCCTCGCTTCCCACCGGCAAGATCAACACGTTCGGCCATCACACCCACCCGGATGCCGTCATCGTCAAGCTCCGCACCACCCGGCCGGCCAGCTTCGTCGCCGCCTTCGAAGACCCGGTGCGCAACGACGGCGGCGGCCACCTGCGGGCGGCATGCGACCGGCTCGCCGCGTACGTCCCGGACATCGAACGCGCCTACGGCGACAGCGGGACCACCCTCACCTGGGTACTGCGCGTCGGCACCGGCACCCAGGGCCTCGCGGACCTCGGCACCGAGGCCTCCAACCTGCGGGAACTCGTCACCGCCGTCGGCCGGGCAGTGGCGGAACGCCTGGAGAAGCCCGCGTGAACCACCGCACCGGCGTCCTTGCCCTCCGCCTGGCAGGCCCCCTGCAGTCCTGGGGGGCCTCCTCCCGTTTCACCCGCCGCACCACCGAATCCCAGCCCACCAAGAGCGGCGTCATCGGCCTGCTCGCCGCCGCGGCCGGCATCGAACGCGGTGACGACACCCGCCTTGCTTCCCTGGCCGCGCTGCGATTCGGCGTCCGCGTCGATCAGCCGGGCACCCGCATCCGGGATTTCCACACCGCCCACCACGCCGACACCGGCAAATCCATGCCGCTGTCCGAGCGGTTCTACCTCGCCGACGCGGTCTTCGTCGCCGCCGTCGAGGGCGAAACCCCGCTGCTCTGCAGGCTGTACGCCGCCCTGCGGGAGCCGGCCTACCCGCCGTTCCTCGGCCGGCGTTCCTGCCCGCCCACCGGGCCGGTCGAACTCGGCCTGTACGAGGATGCCCGGCTGGAGGAGGTTCTGGAGACCATCCCCTGGCAGGCGTCCGGCTGGTACCGCAGACGCCATCACCACCGTCCCCCGGACAGGCTGACCGTCCTGCGCGAGAAGGCGGCCGGCGAACCGGGGACCGCAGACACGCTGCGGGACCAGCCCCTCAGCTTCGCCGCCTCCCACCGCCGCCACGCCCTGCGCACCGTCGTCACCACCCATGTGCCGCTGCCGACCGCCCCGGCGGGCGAAACCACCCCGCCGCACGATCCGTTCGAGGCGCTGACCGGTGCCCTGGAGGAGGAGAGCGCCTGATGTTCCTTTCCCGCTTCCGCCTGAACACCGCGAGGCCCGGCGCCCGGCGCCTGCTGTCCTCGCCGCAGGCCATGCACGCGGCCGTGATGTCCTCCTTCCCGCGCCTGCTGCCCGCCGACGGCCCTGCCCCGGACGCTCCGCGAGTGCTGTGGCGTCTGGACCAGCGGGCACGCGCCGAGGTGATGCTGTACATCGTCAGCCCCGACCGGCCAGACCTCACCCACCTCGTCGAACAGGCCGGATGGCCGGCCGCGGCAGCAGCCGACCCCGAGAACCCCGGCTGGCAGACCCAGCCCTATGCGCCGTTCCTGGAACGCCTGGCCGCGGGAGAGCACTGGTCCTTCCGGCTCACCGCAAATCCCGTGCACACCATCCGTCGCAAAGACGGTGAACCCCGCAAGGTCACCGCGCACGTCACACCGGTCCACCAGATGAGCTGGCTGCTCGATCCGGAACGCCAGAAGCGGGGCGGCTTCCGCATCCTGGAGAAGCCCCAGGAGCGACGGCTCCTGCCCCATGGCACCACCCAGCGGGGCCACCCCCACCACGGCGACCGGTACGAACTGTCGGTGGCCGACGCCCGCTCGCTGTCCTTCGACAAGTCCCGGCGCGACGGTGGCAGCCGCCCGGCGAAACCGGTCACTGTCGTCACGGTCACCTTCGACGGCCGGCTGGAGATCACCGACCCGGACGCCATGCGCCGGACCCTGACCCAGGGCATCGGCCGCGCCAGGGCCTACGGCTGCGGCCTCCTCACCCTGGCGCCCATCGTGCGGGCCGGCCGGAGGCCGGCGGCGTCATGAGCACCGTCTCCCGGCGGCCGGCACTCAGCCCCAGGCAGCTCACCCGCACCGCGGAACGCCTCTCCTTCGTCTACCTGGAACGCTGCACCGTGCATCGCGATGCCAACGCCATCACGGCGCAGGACGCGGAAGGCACCACCCACATCCCGTCGGCGACCATCGGCACCCTTCTCCTGGGCCCCGGAACCCGCGTCACCCACCAGGCCATGAGCGTGCTGGGCGAGACGGGCGCGGCCGTCTGCTGGGTCGGGGAGCACGGCGTGCGCTACTACGCGTCCGGCCGCGCCCTGAACCGCTCCTCGGCTCTGACGGAGGCGCAGGCCCGGCAGTGGGCCAACGCGCGCAGCCGCATCGCCGTGGCACGGGAGATGTACCGGCTGCGCTTCCCGGCCGAGGACCCCGCCGGCCTCACCCGGCAAGAACTCCTCGGCCGCGAGGGGCGCCGCGTCAAGGACTGCTACCGCGCCGAAGCCGCCCGCACCGGCGTCCCCTGGCGAGGACGCCGCTACACACCCGGCGATTTCACCAGCGGTGACGCCGTCAACCAGGCGATCACCGCTGCCGCCCAGTGCATGTACGGCATCGCCCATGCCGTCGTCACCTCCCTGGGATGCAGCCCGGCTCTCGGCTTCGTCCACTCCGGCCACGAACTCTCCTTCGTCCTGGACATCGCCGACCTGTACAAGACGGAGATCGGCATCCCGCTCGCCTTCGACGTGGCCGCGGAGGGCGAGGAGGACGTCGGCGCCCGGACCCGCCGCAGGCTGCGGGACCGCATCAACGAAACGTCCCTGCTGAACCGCTGCGTCGACGACATCAAACGCCTGCTGCTCCCAGGCGCAGCCGACGCCGCCGACCCCGACGCCGACCGGGATGTGGTCACACTTCAGAGCGACGGTGACCACCAGGTCGCCTCCGGCGTCAACTACGAGGACATCCTCTGGTGACCGTCATCGTCCTCACCAACTGCCCGGCAGGGCTCCGAGGCTTTCTCACCCGCTGGCTGCTGGAGATCTCCGCCGGCGTATTCGTGGGCAACCCGTCAGCCCGGATACGCGACCTGCTCTGGGAGGAAGTCCAGCAGTACGCAGGCCAAGGCCGCGCCCTGCTCGCCCACACCACCAACAACGAGCAGGGCTTCACCTTCCGCACTTACGACCACGCCTGGCACCCGACCGACCACGACGGCGTAACCCTCATCCGCCGCCCCGACCCGAACGCCCCCACACCGGCCGCAACCCCTCAGAGCGCACCACCAACCGGCTGGAGCAGAGCCTCCAAACGCCGACGCTTCGGGAGAAGCTGATGCCCCCTATCTCCCCTCCATGCCTTTTGTCGGAATCCGCGAAAGTCATCAAAAGCCCAGCCCTGCCCCAGTAAAGCCCCAGGTCATCAAGTCTGCTCCCCGCACCCGCGGGGATGGTCCCGCCAGCCGGCACGGCTCGCACGGCCGCTCACCCTGCTCCCCGCACCCGCGGGGATGGTCCCCCGTCCAGGTCCTCGCCGAAGATTTTCGCGGCCTGCTCCCCGCACCCGCGGGGATGGTCCCGATCTACCAATTGCCGTCCGCTGGCCGAAGCCCTGCTCCCCGCACCCGCGGGGATGGTCCC
>NZ_FOLM01000002.1:0-261517 GCF_900112355.1 Streptomyces aidingensis | reverse complement strand
CGGCGCTGCTCCCCGCACCCGCGGGGATGGTCCCGGCAGCCGGTAGGACGCACACAGGCCGACGCCCTGCTCCCCGCACCCGCGGGGATGGTCACCGGGTCCATCTCGTGAAACGGCAGGTCCGGGCCGGGTGGCCGTCTGCCCCGGGCTCGGCCCGGGCTGTCCGGTGACGGCGGTCTCATGGCGGTGGCGGTAGTAGGCGTTGAGGAGCTCCTCGCCTTCGGCAGGGGGAAGGACCAGTTCGTCGCCGCCGCAGAACTCGACGAGCGCGGCCCGGTCCTCCCGCATCCGTTGCCATCCCTGCTCAAGCTTTTCGGGATTGCGGAAAACCAGTTCGGGCCGGCTGGTGGCCAGGTGGAGAGCGGCCTGGGCGATCTCGCTGGCGCTGGACTCGGGGTAGCTCCTCACCGCCCCGGATACCAGCCACGCCCCGCCCGCCGAGTGGACCGGTACCAGGCAGGTGTGGAGGAAGCTCCCCTCGGACACGCCGCGGAACGCCGCCCGACCGGCGTTCGAGTACGTGCGGTACTCCAGGTCGTCGACCAGATTCAGCAGGACGAGCGCATCCCTTCCTTATGTTCCTTGCGCTGGACCTCGAAGATGCCGTCCACCGGCTCCCGCCAGCCGAGCAGCATCTCCCGGTCGACTGCGGTCAAGCCCTTCCGTCCTGCGGCGAACCCGTCCACCACGGTCGAACCGTCCGGCAGGCGGTACCGCAGGAGGAAGTGGTCGATGGTCCGGATCGCCTCGCCCTCGTCCAGCTTCCGCTCCGCTCAGGCCCTGCGGCCTCAAGCAGGAGGGGCGTCAACCACCGGTCGAAGCGGGTGCTCCGCCCGAAGGCGACCAGCTGCTCCTTCAACTCGGCACTGCGCTCGATGAGGTCGGTCAGCGACGGTTCGCCGCCACCCTGATGCGTGCCCTGTACCGGGTCAGCCATGTTCAGCCCTCCCGGACAGGCCGGTTCCCGTGAGGTGTGGGGTGCCCTGCCTCAGCCGGTCCAGTGACGGTACGTCTCGATCCACTCGGCGAGCCAGTCGCCTCTTCGATCATGGCCTCAAACCCGGCGGTGCCCAACCCGCCCGCGGGGCAGCACCAGCGCCCCTCCGGGCGACACCGGGCGGCAACGGTGCCACCGGTACCCCACCCCGGGACGACGAGGGGTCCTTCGCGCGCGATGCCCGGATCGCACGGTCCCGTGAAGCCGCCGTCAGCCGGAGTCGCCCGCATCGGCGGCGTGAGCGGGCTGCCGGCGCCGGTGACCGGACCGTACATCCGCGGACTCCGCCCGGGAACCTGCCCACGTCGGGTATCTCCGCAGGCCGGCGGCGGTGGCCGGTGCGGCCCCGCCGGAACGGGAGGCTGGGGCATCGCCCCGTCGTGCCGAGAGGCGTGGCACATGGTCCACCCACGCCAAGTCGGCCGTCGCGACGAGCGACTGACCGGCCACGGTCGCGGGGGTCACGCCGGTGAACGCCACGACGTCCCGGTGCAGATGCGACTGGTCGGCGTAGCCGCAGTCGGCCGCGACCCTGGCCGCCGCCTGGCCCCCGGCCAGGCGGGTGGCGGCCCGGTCGAAGCGGACCAGCTTCACGGCGCGCTTGGGAGGCAGGCCGAGCTGCGCGTGGAAGCGGGACCACAGGCGCTTGCGGCTCCAGCCCAGCTCGTCGGCCAGCTCCTCGACCCGCACCCGGCCGTGCCCGGCGACGATACGGTCCCAGGCCCAGGCCAGCTCCGGCTCGATGGCGGGGCCCGCGGCGGTCCGCCGGGCGAGGAACGCTTCGACGAGTGCGAAACGTTCCTCCCATGAGGCGGTCCCGGCCAGCCGCTCGCCCAGCCGGGCCGCCCGCCGCTCTCCCCACAGGTCGTCCAGGGCCACCACGGAGTTCTCCAGCTCAGCAGGGCCCACGCTCAGCACGGCGCGCGCGATGGCGGGGGACAGGCGCACCTGCATCCACTCGACGTTCGCGGCCCGGTTCGCGGCCCGCACCCGCGCCGCACCGCCGGTGCCGAACCCGAGCCCGGTGACCATGCTGCCGCGGTGCTGCCGCCCCGTCGGTTCGTCGATGCCGAGTGCGGCCTCGCCGCAGGCCAGCGCGAGCGTCAGCACGGGGTGCGGGTCGAGCCGGTGGTCGACCGGAGCCGGGCCGCGGTGGCGCAGCCCCGCCAGGACGACACCGGGTACGCGGCCGGGCCGGGCCGGGCGCGTGACCTGCCACACGGGGGCAGCGACGCGCCGACGCACGGCAGTTGACATGCGTCCATGCTACGGGCCCGCCGGGACGGAACATTTCTTCAATCCAGCGGGCCGCGGCCGCGGCCAGGGTGGGCGCATGACTTCCACCGGTACCACCGCGCCGCCACCACCGGGCGTGGCCCGCCTGTTGCGCCCGTACGCGGGCGGCTTCGCCGCCGTCGTCGTCCTGCAGGTCATCGGCGCCGTCGCCGGCCTGGCGCCGCTCCTCGCGGTCGTCGAGCTCGGCCGTACGCTGCTGGCGCAGGGGCCGGCCGACGAAGGACACGTGCGCAACGTCGTGCTCGCGGGTGCGGCGGGGCTGCTCGTGCGGCTGCTGTTCACGGCCGCCTCGTCCGGCGCCGGACACCTCCTCGACACCCGGGTGCAGCTGTCGCTGCGCCGGCAACTGGCCGCGCGGCTAGGGCGGGTGCCGATCGGCCGGCTGGCGCGGCGGCGCAGCGGGGAGCTGGCGAAGCTGGTGGGCGAGGACGTCAGCGCCGTGCACCCGCTCATCGCGCACACGCCGGGCGAGCTGGTCTCCGCCTTCGTGGTGCCGCTGGTCTCGCTCGGCTACCTCCTCACGGTGGACTGGCGGCTGACGCTGATCACGCTGATCCCCGTGCTGCTGGCGGTCGCGCTGGTGCCGCTGATGATGACCCCCGCGCGGCTGCGCGAGCAGCAGGAGTTCGACGCCGCGATGGGGCGGATCTCGGCGTCGGTGGTCGAGTTCGTGCAGGGCATCGCGGTGGTGAAGGCGTTCGGCGGGTCGGAGCGGGCGCACGGCAGGTTCCGTACCGCGGTGGGCGACTTCACCCGGAGTTTCTACCGGATGGTGCGCGGTCTTTCCGGGGTCGCCGCCGGGATGCAGGTGGCGCTGTCGCCGCCGTTCGTGCTGCTGACGGTGCTGGCCGGCGGCGCGTACCGGATCACCGGGGGCGGGCTCGCCCCGGCGGACCTGCTGCCTTTCCTGCTTCTCGGCCTCGGGCTGACCGCGCCCGTGGCCGCGCTCGGGCACGGCTTCGACGACCTGCAGGCCGCGCGGCGCGCCGTCGGCCGCATCCGGGACGTACTCGCCGAGCCGTCGCTGCCCGAGCCCGTACGGCCGGTGGCGCCCCAGGGACACCGGGTGGAGCTGCGGGACGTCCGCTTCGGGTACGGGGGCGCGGGGGGCGGGCGCGAGGTGCTGCGCGGTATCGACCTGGTGCTGGAGCCGGGGACCATCACGGCCGTGGTCGGGCCGTCCGGCAGCGGCAAGTCCACGCTGGTGCAGCTGCTGCCGCGGTTCCACGACCCGACGCACGGCTCCGTGCTCCTCGGCGGCGTCGACCTGCGTGAGGTGGGCAGCCAGGAGCTGTACCGGCGGGTGTCCTTCGTGTTCCAGGACGTCCGGCTGCTGCGCGCCTCGGTCGCGGACAACATCGCCCTCGCCGTCCCGCACGCCGACCGCGACGCCGTTGTCCGCGCCGCCCGCCGGGCGGTCATCCACGACCGCGTACGGGAACTGCCCCGCGGCTACGACTCGGTGATCGGCGAGGACGCCCGCCTCTCCGGAGGCGAGGCGCAGCGCGTCTCGATCGCCCGCGCCCTGCTCGCGGACACCCCCGTCCTGGTCCTCGACGAGGCCACCGCCTTCGCCGACCCGCAGACCGAGCGGGCGGTGCGTGCGGCGCTGGCGCAGTCCCGGGAGCAGCGGACGACGCTGGTCATCGCCCACCGCCTGGAGACGATCGCCGGCGCCGACACCGTCGTGATGCTGCGCGACGGCGAGATCGTGGAGCGGGGCACGACCGCGGAACTCCTGGCGCGGGGCGGCGCATTCGCCGAATTCTGGAAGATCCACGCCGGTGCCGTGGAAGCCGGTGCCATGGAAGGGAAAGAGGCCCGATGATCAGCACGCTGCTGCGTGTGCTCGGCCCCGGGTACGCCGGGCCGGTGCGCCGCACCGTCGCCCTGATGACGGCGGCCGCCCTCGCCGAGGGACTGTCGTACGCGCTGCTGGTGCCCGTGCTGCGCGCGCTCTTCGGCACCACACCCGAGGACGCCCTGCCCTGGCTGGCCGCCTTCGGCGCGGCGGTCGCGGTCTGTGCGGTGCTGCGGTACATCAGCGACCGCTCCGGTTTCCGCGTGGGCACGACGATGCTGCACGGCATGTACGAGCGCCTCGGCGAACACCTCGCCCGGCTGCCCATCGGCTGGTACCGGCCCGGCCGCACCGGCGAGGTGTCCGTCCTCGCAAGCCAGGGCGTATTGCGGGCGATGGGCGTGATCGCGCACCTGCTGGCGCCGTTCATCTCCGCCTGTGTGACGCCGCTGACGATCGTCGCCGTGATGCTCGCCTTCAACTGGCAGCTCGGGCTGGCCGGCCTGGCCGCCGTGCCCCGCCGCTGAGGATGCGGTCTTCGGGGGCTGCCCGGACGGAGCAGACACCGATCCGTTGGGAGGAGAGGAGTTTCTTTCCGTCCCGGCCCCGTGACCTGCATAAACGTAGATCTCAGTGCGCCTGGCCATCGCCGTCACCAAGGCCGGCCCACCCCGCCGGGTGACGCTGCCCGGACTGTGGTGTCCGGAGTGGCCGGGGCCGACGGTGTCCGGCTGTCCGGCTCTCCCAGCGCGCCTGGAGTCTTCCAGAGCTGCGAGGTCTGCCGCTCCACAGAGGAACGTGAAATCCGCGTGGCCCAGGAGACAGGGGAACTCGTTGGCTGGTCGGCACCGGACCTCCCGCTTGTCTGGGTGTGGGCGGCGCGGGCGCACATACGGTCACCCGGCACAATGCCGCCATGCCGAGAGACAGGACGCTGCGCACCGCGGCCGCAGAGGCCGCCGCCGGAGACCTCGCCGGCGCGCTCCGAGCTCGGCAGCGTCTGCACGGGCTCATGGGCACGTATCCGTGCGACCTCGAAGTTCGCGAACAACTCGCGCATGTCTACCGGCTGCTGGGCGAGCCCGCCCAGGCCGGCCGCTGGAACTACCTCTCCGAGCTCCGGGACCCCCATGAGACCGCCGCGTTCGAGGCCCTCTTCCCTTCACCCAGGGAGCGCCTGTGGTCGCTCCGCTGGGCCGGCAGCGCCGAAGAGCTCTCCACACCAACGGCGGCTGCTCGTCTCCGGTCCCTGCATGCCGCGGCAGAACGTGACTGCGGCGAGTCCGTGCCCTACAGGCGTCCCCGTCCCGGCCGGGACGGGGACGGCCCCAAGGAGAGCCCTTTTGCCGGTGCCGCGTGCGCAGTCGGCTGCCTCGCCCTACTGGCTCTGCTCGTCACCGGGCTCGCCACTGTCGTAGACGCCGTGCTGGGCTGAGTGCGCACCGGATCGCCTCCCGCTGCTCACCCCGGGAGAGAGCGTGGGGAGAGTGGGCCGAAGGTTCCGCGAGAACGAGCGTGGCGCCGGGGCACCCCCCGGCTCTGCCTGCGCTCACATCTTCGTGTTCTGGTGCCCCCGGCAGGATTCGAGCCTGCGACACCGCTTTGGCAGTTTCCTCCGGCAAGGCCGCTGACCAGCATTGATGATGGCCGCGGAGTGCCTGACCTGCGCAACCACTCCTCGGTGGTTCCCCGCGTTCCCGGTGTTTCCCGTTCCGGTGTGTGCTGAATGTGTGCCGGCGGGCGTCGTCCGGCGGAGGCGTGGTTCGCTCGGGGGAGTGGCCAAGATGAGATGCGGGCGTTTCGTCAGACCTTCTCGACTCGCACGGAGTGGCCGGCGAGGAGCTGCCCCATGTCGTCGGTGTCGGAGGTGAAGACGGTCGCTTGGGCCCCTTGCGCGGATTCCCGCCCGGCCACGGCCGCCAGGACGGCGTCGATGGCGTACTTGTGCCCGTGCAGGCCGGCTGCCTTGAGCATGTCGCGCGCCAGGCTGATCACCTGGTCGTCCGTGTGCACGATGCGAATCCGGGACAGCGTCCAGCTCCACAGCGCCTGCCTCGACCCTTCGCGCGGGTTCCATGCCTCCAGGGTCGTGAGCGCCGAGGTGACGATCGGGATGTCGAGCCGTGGAGCCGTCTTGATCAACGCGACCATGTCCCGGTCCCCCTGTACCGCCTTGGAGAGAGCCTCGGAGTCGAACACGAAGACGCGCTGCCTGGGCCGGTGCACCTTCGCTCGGGCAGTGCGGCTCACGCGGCCTCTTCCGCTTGCGAGTCCTGCTCGTCATGCCAGCCGTCGATGGCGGCGATGCGGTCCAGCGCGGCTTGCTGCTCGTCGTCGGTTACGGCGCCGTGTTCTTCCTCGAGGCGTTCGGCCAGTTCGCGCAGCCGGTCCATGGCGTCCTGGTGGGCGGCGGCCGCCGCAATGTAACCGGACACTCCGCGTGCGTCGACACGCTCCTTGATCGACTCCACCAGCTCTTCCGGCACGGTGATGGTGATCTTCCGTGTTGCCATACTTCAAGTATGTCATGCTCGGCGTCCATAAGGCCCACTGCGATGGACAACGCACCTTGCGCGTTGATCATCTGGGCGAAATCCGGGAGACGGGAGTCCGTTGCCCGACCCCGCCGGACCAGTCTGCATACGCGCCCGAACGGCCGTGAGGCCGGGGCATCCCGGCCTCACCTGCGCACATCTGTCGTCAACCAGTGCCCCCGGCAGGATTCGAACCTGCGACACCCCCGCTTCAAGAGTTCTTCCCGCCGCCGCCCGTGACCTGCCCAGACACCGGCATCAAGGCACCTGACCTGCGGAATCCCTCCTCCCCCGTTCCCGTGAGTTCTCAGCCGTCCCCGCCCTCGTGTGTGCCGAATCCGTGCCGGTCTGCCGCCGGGCCGGCGTGCCTCTCGCTCGCCCGAATCTGTGGGCAGGCGGGCGTGAGCCCGTAGCCTGGAACCAGCAGCAGTAGGCGGATGATCAAGCGGAGGCGAAGCCGATGACCACAGCCCCGAGCGGTGTGCCTCACCCGCCGCCCCCGTCGTCGAATCCGCTGCGGACCATCCGTGACATCCGGGAGTCCCTGCCCGAGGACCAGCGCCGGCACTTCGACGCAGAGCTTGCCGATACGGAGATCGAGGCACTTCCGGAGATGTTGCACCGCTGGGTGACCCTGAGTAACGACGGCTTCGAGGAGTTCCTGCTCTCCCGGCCCTTCGAAGGTCTGGAGTTCGGCGCCCGCTCCTATGACGCGCGGACGGACGCCGAGTGATCTACCTGTTGACACCAATCTCGTTGCCGAGCTGACGACCCGGGCGAAGCCCGACCCGCGCGTCCTTGCTGGTTCCGGCCCACGGCCCGGCCCAATCGCTTCCTGAGCGTGATCACCGTGGCCGAGATCGAAGCCGGAGTGGCCGCAGCCCGGACCCCGTACGGCAGGCCCGCTACGCCCGGGCTCTCGCTGCGCTACGGCACGAATACCGGGACCGCATCTAGCGCTACATCGGTACCAGCTGGGCATGGCGAAGGAGAGCGACGTTGAAGCGCTCTTGGATTTCGTTATTTCACTCGAAGCTGTTCTGCTCCCAATGACAGCCAGGTTGGACATTCTGACTTGAGCTATCGCTTTAAGGTCCACGGGGCGCACTACCTCGCATCAACGGTAGAGGAGCGCCAGGACGTCTATAAGCGGATGGGTAACCTTTATAACCTCCGCAGTATCCTTGTGCATGGAGGTAAGTATCCGGAGGCCGAGAAGATCACCGCTGGGAAAAGAGACGCTGAAACCTTTGCCAGGAAGGCTCTCAACCGGGCGCTCCGTGAAGGATTTCCAAAGTCTCAAACGTTCATTGACATGGTGCTGGGCGAGCGTAGTCTTGCTGACCGAGGGGGCACCTCTGCGCGGTAGGCGAATTCTTTGGGCAAGTGTGGGTCAATCTTCATATCGCGGCGGTAGGTGCGCGAGGGCGAGATTCGCATATATCGCCGAATGCTCGGCTCGCTCTCCGGAGTCTCGCATTATGGGACTTCGCCAGCCGGGTAGAAATCTGCTACTACAATGCCATGGCCCGAGTCTTTCATCGAAGCGCTCAAGGGCGAACGAGGACCTCGGGTGGCCTATCTCACCCGAGAGTCAGCCCGTCGGGATAATAACCGGTTATCGAACACTGGAACAATCCCAGACGTCTCCACTCGGCCATTGGCTATCGCCCTCCACGCGAGGCGCACGCCGACCATCAGTGCCTCCGATTCGCTTCATGAAATAACCGGTCACATCCCTGTCCGGAAAACGCGAGATTCCTCAGTCCTGGGCGACCCCGATGAGCGAGACGATTGCGCCGTCGGTGATGCCGGCCCGGCGATCTGCCGGTTGAGGGAGGCGACCAGCTGGTCGTTGCGGACTTTGAAGGTGATCATTCGGGTCTCTATCCGATCACCGTTCGCTGGGCGGAGTTGGTCGCCAGGTCATCAGTGCGTCGCCCGACTGCGAGAATCCGAGTGCGGTGTACAGCTTGGCGCCCTGGTCGGAGGCGCGGAGTTCGACGTGGGAGCAGTTCTGTGTGGTGAGCCAGTGCAGGAGGGCGGTCAGGCAGGCTCGGGCGTGGCCCTTGCGGCGGTGGGCGGGGTCGGTGACGACTGCCTGGACGGTGCCGAGGTGAGGGGCGGTGCTGCGGGGGCTGGGCAGCCGGGGCGCGTAGGTGCCGATGGCGCAGGAGAGCAGTCGTCCGGTGCCGGTGTCGGCGACCCAGGCGGCGAATGCCGGGTCGGTGGTGAGGCGGTCGCGGAAGGCCTTGGTGCATGCCTGTTCCCAGTCCGGCGGTGCGGCGGGTATGGGGCCGAGGGCGGTGAACATCGTTCGGCGCAGACGCAGGAGTTCCTCGGTGTCTTCCGGTACCGCCCGGCGGATGGTCACACCTGGGTGTTCACCGCCCGGGTGAGCTGGTGGGCCGGTGGCCGCCGGGCCGGGTCGGGGGTCAGGCATGCGTTGATCAGCTCCTCCAGTTCGGGGAACGGCCAGGGCCGTGCGGTGGCGAGGTCGACGGTGCGGCCGGTGGCGATGGCGGTGAGCTTGTCCCTGCGGGGCGCGTCGGCGAGGTAGGCGACGGGACGTTTGCCGGTCCAGGCCCACAGCAGGGAGGCGCCCAGGCCCCAGATGTCGGCCGGTGGCCCGGCCTGGATGTGGGTGTCCTCGTCCGTGGCCAGCAGGGCGGCGGCGGTCTCGGGTGCGGTGGTGTGGGTGAGGGCTCCCCGGTACGGCGCCCGGTCCCGGCCGCCGTCGGGGCCGCAGGCCAGGGCGTAGTCGATCAGGTGGGCGGTGCCGTCAGGGGCGATGAGCGTGTTCGTGGGCTGGACATCGGCATGGGTCCAGCCGGCGACGTGCAGGGCGGCCAGCCGGGCCGCCCAGGAGGCGGCGGTGCGCAGCAGCAGCTCCCGGTGTTCCGGGGTGCGGTGGCCGGTGGTGCGGGCGGGTTCGAACGCCGTCCACAGCGGGGTGCCGCTGATCCAGCGCACAGCCAGCCACCGCCCTTCGCGCCATCTGCCCGCTGCGAGGAGGTAGCCCGGTTCGACGGCACGGGCCTGGGCCAGGGCTTCCAAGACCTTGGCTTCCCGGGCCAGTTCGGCGATCTTGTCCCGCCGTTCCGGCTGCCGGCCGGGCGTGTTCGCCTTCAGCGCCACCCGGATGCCACCGGCGAGGGTCGCATCCCAGGTGCGGGAGCCCCGGCGCTCGGTGACCGGCCGTGCACGGCTGACGGGGCGGCCGGTGTGCGTGCTCAGCGCGTCCAGGGGTGTCTCCGGCTCGGTGGTGGTCACGACGAGGACTCCAGGTCGGTCAGGTGGGAGGCCCAGTGATTGATGGCGGGCCAGGCTTGCAGGGGGTCACCAGCCTCCCGTACTCCGGGGACGGAGCCCAGGATGTCCCGGCCGTCCTCCCGGGCCTGGGCCAGGACGCGGCCGATGCCCGGGGTGGAGCGCAGCAGATCCGGATCTGCTGCGGGGACGCTGTCGCGGACGGCCAGCACCGGCAGCGGCGGGTCCGGAACCGTCCGCCCGGCCCGGTCGGGGCGGCCCGCGCCGGGAGCGAATTTTCCAGGGAGTACACCGACGGGTGCCCAGGCGCACTTGATCGCCCAGTGGGGTCGGTTCAGGATCGCGGCCGGCTGTGGGTCCGGTGCCGGCCAGTCCAGGGTGATGACTTCGCACGCCCACCCCCGGCCCGCGGTGCGGCGAGCGCGGACCGTTTTGGCCGCCCAGGCTCCGGCCGTGAACACCGCGGCCTCGACATCCCCGAAGGGCGCTGCGGGCAGGACCTGGTAGTGGTGGAGGCGGGTCAGCCCGCGTCGCAGAGACGGCCCGAGGTAGGGGCAGTGCACGCTCAGGGCGTCAATCCAGCCCGCCAGCCGTGGGCCGCCTCCGTCCCCGCCGGCCACGAGGCGGCAGGGGCCGAGGACAGCGGGTGCCCCCGCGCCGGGCGGGGGCACCTGGGCGGTGGTACGGGTCACCGCCGGACCGAGGGGCGGGGGGCCGCGCCGTCGTCGTCGGTGTCCGTGTCGTCCCCACCCTCGATCGGCGAGCAGTCCCAGCCGGTGACGACCGTTCCGGTGCGCAGGTAGGCGCCGTATGCGGCTGCGTCCACGGTGCCGGCCGCGTCGGCGAACCATGCGGGCGGAAGGGTGCCGTACCGCTCCTGGTAGGCGGGCACCCATTCCACGGTGCCCTGACCCGTGAGCGGACGGTGCCCGATACGGGCGCCACCGGTGTGCCGGTCGCAGAACCGGCCGTAGGCGTCCGGGTCGTCCAGCAGCCGGTGCCACTCGGCGTCGATCGCGGCGGAGAACATCGGCATCACGCCGTCGCGATCCTCCAGCTCGGTGAACAGGGTGAGGAACCGGCCCAAGTCCGTTCGGACCTCCTCCCGTGTGACGGGTGTGTACTGAAGGGCTGTAGCCATGTGAGCTCTCCTTTGTCTCAGCGGAACATCAGCGAGAGCCTGCCGGCGGCACTTCGCCGCGGCAGGAGGTCAGGAAGCCTTCGCGCTGGTCACCAGCAAGGCCCAGTGGGTCACGGGTGGTGGTTTGCCGGTGGGGCAAGGGCCACCACGGTGACGCCTTGGAGCCTGCGCACGAGCTGTGAGGCGACCAGCCAGCGCAGCCGGTCGCGGTCGGTGTAGGGCACGGGGATATCGTCGGCGGCCATCGGTTCCAACCTGCCTCCGGGAGCCGGGCGGTAGGGGGTGCCGATCACTCCGTACAGACGCGGCAGGCGGGCGCGGACGGCGATGAACCCTCCTGCGGCCAGGTGGGGGCAGCGCTCGGCCGCGAGGCGGGCGTGTTCGGCACAGGCGGGAGGCTGCGCGGTCAGCATCCCCTCCAGCCGGTCCGCGGAACGGCCGGCGGATTCCAGAAACAGCCATCCGGCGCGGGTGCGGCTGGCCGGGCGCATGCAGACCTGGCAGCGCAGCCAGGCCATGGCCTCGCGCTGGCGGGAGGGGTGGACCTCGGCGAAGCGGGGGGCGCCGGTCAGGCGGTCGCCGTCGCGGGACTGGGAGACCCTGCCCCACAGCACGCCCTGCGCGTCGCGGTCGCCGGGCTCCTCGGCCAGGTAGCGCAGGCCCTGCCCGCCCGGCAGGAGGCCGAGGTTGGCGGCGAAGTCGGGCTCCTCGCCGTGGCGGGCGGTGATGTAGGGGATGACGGCGGCCGTTGCCGCCACGGTGGTCACGCCGTCGCCCCGATCGCGGCGGTGAGGGTGATGGGCAGGTGATCGGAGGCCGCCCGTGCTTCGGGTGTGTCGTGGGTGAGGTAGGTCAGGGGCCGGAAACCGCCTGCGGTCAGGGCGTGGTCCAGGTGCAGCGGGGTGGGCTCGTTCTTGTACCAGTAGCCCACCGTCGCCTTACGCGGGTGGCGCACGGTGGTCTGCGGATCGGTCCAGCCGGAGTTGAGCAGCACCCGCAGGGCGCGGCGGTCGGCGGGGCCGAAGGTGCCGTCGGCGTGGACGGTGCGGTAGCGGGGGTGCATGTTGGGAGGGACGGCGGTCCAGTCCGGTTCGGGGTCCTGCTGGGCCAGGCAGTTCAAATCGCCCAGCAGCACCGCGCGCGGCGGCTGGCCGGGGAAGGTACCGGCGTTGTCCGTCATCCAGCGTGCCTCCCGCAGCCGGGTGTCGCCGTCACTCCACGCCAGGTGCGTGGCCAGCACGGTGAACTCCTGGCCCTCCACGGCCAGGTGAGCGCGAGCAAGGCCGTGGTGGAAGGCGCCCCGGCCGACATCCTGGCAGGACAGGACGCGTACTCGTCCGGGCCGGTAGAGGACCGCCAGGTGGTTGCGGCCATTGCCGATGTGCGAGGTGACCGGGTCCAGGGGGACCATGCCCAGGGAGTCGGCCAGCTCGTGCAGCCGCCACCAGCCGCGCTCGTCCCAGTGCGTCAACTCCTGCACGGCGAGCAGATCCAGTTCCCCGCCGTTGCCGTCCTTGTCCTTGGCCTGGTCGCCGAGCTGGGCCGCGATGGTGATCTGGCTTTTGCGGCGGGTCTCGTTCCCACCTGGGTCGATTCCGCCGTTGCAGAGGTTCCAGGATCCGAAGCGCACCACGGTCGTCATGCCGTTCTCATCTCTTGTACGGAGGGTTGATGGTGCCGTTTCCTCCGGGCCTGGAGGCGAGACGTGCCATCGTCCGCAGCGCTGGGAAGTCATCAGGTCGGCGGCCCTTCTGGCCGGGCTGAAGGCGGGCTCTGGCCGCCGGCGGGCGGCATGTCAGGGGCGGCGAACGGGGTGGTGCTGGTGGCGGTTGAGCTGTAGACCATCGCACCGGTCCCCAGAAGGTTGGCGGTGATCAGCACCAGCCCGGCGAACACCCCATCGGCTTCCGGAAGCCGGGGACGCCGGTGCCGTCCGCTCACCGGGCTTCGCCCACGACACCACCGGGGGCCGGAAGCCGGGCGGCGAACTCGCGCTCGGCGGGTGTCACGCAGTCCAGGCAGGCGTACAGACGCATTCCGTCGGGGTAGTCGGACTCGATGTCGCGGACCGGGACACCGGGCTGCGTCAGGGTGCCGCACCGGTAGCAACGCCGCAGGCCTTGTACGGGCTCGCTGTAACCGTGCGGCACCGGGACTTCCGGTCGCGACTCCGCGCGTTCCATGTCCAACACCGTCCCTTCTGGCGGATCGCTCCCAGATTCGCGGTGTTCAGCGGCTCGCACCATGTCATCTCCGGTATCGCTCAGGCACCATGAAATGACGCTGCGTGTCATGGAGATGCCTCGCAGGTGCCACATGCCGCCGACGGAGCACAGTGCCGGACGGCGCTGGGCACACTGCGAGGGACGAGCCGGCCCGGGGAGAGTTGATGGACGCCCGCACGCTGCTGCACCAGCTCGCTCGCCAACGCGGCTGGACCTACGAGGACTTCCGGCGGGCCTACGAGCGCGCCGCAGGGGAGGTCGCCCGTCGTGACGGCCGTCCGCGAGTGGCGACCGCGACGGTCGCGGAGCAGACCTACCGCCGGTGGACCGCCGGGAAGGTCCGCACGCTGCCCGCTCCTCCGGCTCCGGCCGTCCTGGAGCATCTTTTCGGCCGTCCCGCCGTCGAGTTGCTCGCCGAGCCCGACCCGGAGAGCGCCGTTGCCACGGCGTCAGTGATTGATGAAGGTGAGCTGCTGATGACCGCTCGCGACGCGGCCGACCACGCCCGGGACGCCGCAGCCCAGGCGCTGCCCGACCTGAGCATCGACCAACTGGAGGACGACGTCCGGGCGCTCGCCCGCGCCTACCACCGGACTCCTCCTCGTGAGGCATTCGACCGCGGCAGCCACCTGCTGGACGCGGCACGCGACATGCTGGACCGCACCCAGCGGTCCCGCCAGCGCGACCGGCTGTACCTGCAGGCGGGACAGGCAGCCGCCCTGCTGGGCTCCGTCAGCTTCGACCTCGGGTCGCTTCCCTCGGCCGTACAGCTTGCCAGGACCGCTGCCCTGTACGGAGAGGTCATCGATCACGGGCCGCTTCAGGCGTACGCCCGCGGAGCCCTGGCGTACATGGCCTACTGGGACGGCCGGCCGGCCGAGGCCGTACGGATGGTCCGTGAGGCGGGGCGATTCGGCGGCCTGGGGGACACCGCCCGGCACCGCCTGGCCGTGATCCAGGGCCGCGCCCTGGCGCACCTGCGGCAGCAGGACGATGCGGTGGCGGTCATGCGTACCGCCCAGGACGCCACCGGGGAACGCGACGAACTGCATGACGATGTCGCGGGCGAATTCGGCATGCCACGGGACCGGATCGCGATGTCCAACGCCACCAGCCACCTGCTGATGGGCAACGCGCATGGTGCCGAGGCCGAGGCGGAACGCGCCCTGTCCCTCCTCGGTGCGGCCCCCGCCGGTCAGCGGTCCATCTCCACCGAGGCCAAGGCGCGCACCGATCTGGCCCGTGCCCGGGTGCTGCGCCGAGAGGTCGAAGGCGCGGCGGATGCCCTGGAGAAAGTACTCGCGCTCGACTCCCCATGGCGGACCGCCGGCCTGCTGGAACGGGTTTCAGCGGTGCGGATGGAGCTGATGCGCACCGGCCAGGGCGATGCCTCCGCAGCACGGGAGCTGGGAGGACGCATCGAGCACTGGTCAGCCCACGCCGCAGGACGAGCGCTGGGGGCGGTCTCCCGCCTCGCCCTGGAGTGCTGAGCTACCTGAGCTATCCGAGTGCGGCGAGTATCGCCGCCTCCCGCTCGGGAGCGATACCGTGCTCGGCCCGGCGGGGATGCTCCACCGGGTCCTCCCCGCCGGCCAGCCACCGCCAGGTGTCTTCCACGGTGGCGGCCAGCGGCCGGCATCTCAGGCCCGCGGCCTGCGCCAGCGCCGAGTCCACCGCCCACGCCCCGGCCGTGGTCCGCCACAGCGGCAGTTCTGTCCACTGCCGTACCCCGTGGCGCAACAGCACGTCGTCCGGCACCCAGCGCAGCGTGCCCCGGTGGCCGGTGACCTCCAGGCAGGCGGCGAGAAAGCCCCCCATGGTCTCCCTCCCGAGCGGGGTGACCACGTTGTACGCACCGGCATCCGTCGCAGCCGCCCGGTCGAGCGCGAAGGCCGCCACGTCTCGGACATCCACCGGCTGGATCACCTGCGCCGGATCACCCGGAGCAAGGATCTCGCCGCCGCGGGCCGCCCGGGTCAACCACCACGGCAGCCGTCCGACATACTCCCCGGGCCCCAGAATCACCCCCGGCCGCAGGATCACCGAACGGTCCCTGCCGAACGTCTCCCACACGGCGCGTTCGGAACCGGCCTTCTGCCGCCCGTAGTCCTCCCCGATGTCCGCGTCGGCCGGCGCGTCGTGCAGCTCCGACGCCTCGGTCAGCGGCTCATTCGGCCAGCCACGGTAGGCGTTCACAGTCGACACGTAGACATACCGGCCCGCCACCGGCTCCAGGGCGCGAGCCGCGGCGAGCACGACCCGGGGCGGCATCTCCGCAGCGGAGGTGTCCACCACCGCGTCCCACGGGCCGGCCCCGGCCAGCCGCCGCAGGTCGGAGCCGCGGGTACGGTCCCCGCGCACGGGCTTCGCCCCGGCCACATCGCGTCCTGAACGACCCCGGGAGAACGTCGTCACTTTCCATCCGCGCCGCAGGGCTTCCTCGGCGACCGCCCGGCCCAGGAACCAGCCACCGCCCATGATCAGAACTCGCATGGGCACGATCCTGCCCGCAGGACGCAGTCGACACCAGAGGACCGCCGCACGGCTCTGGGGGCGGCAGTGCCGCATCACCGACATGCCGCCCTTGCTGGGCCGCCGCGCTGCGGCTCGCAGCTGCGAGCGCCCGCCTGCTGGGCTGGTGGGTGATGCGCCAGAGCAGGACATGAGCCGGCGCCTGGGCGGTGTGGAGTTCTCGTTCCCCGGCGATGCCGCTCAGAAGTTCGGTGAGGTCGTGACCGCGACCGTTTCGGCTTGTGCCGAGCCAAGGCCAAGGCACGGCTGGAAAAGGCGGAACAGAAGGCACGCAAGGCGGCCGAGGAGGTGGCCGCCCTGGATGAGGGCGCCGCGGGGTGTTGTGCCCCCGGCAGGATTCGAACCTGCGACACCCGCTTTAGGAGAGCGGTGCTCTATCCCCTGAGCTACGAGGGCGGGGGGCGGTGCGGGGGATCGTGGTGGGAGGGGGGTGATCCGGCCGCGCTGCCGCCGGACAGTGTAGCGGCTGGCGGTTGCCGCTCGCGGCCGGGTTGTTGGCGGGCGGGGCATCCGGTGGTGCGTGCCGTCTCGGTGAGGGTGCGGGCGATGGCGGTCTGGTATTCCGGGGTGAAGGGGAGATGGGCCAGTTCGTCGGTGCGGTCGTCGAACCATCGCGGCACGGGGTGGCGGCGGGTCCAGTCGGCGGGGTGGATCAGGGTCACGCCGGGGAGTCCGGTGAGGGCGGTGGCGAGGTCGTCCTCCCACTGTTCCAGGCGGGGGTCGGGGCGGGCGGAGGGCAGGAAGCCGACGATCAGGGGGAGCCGGGTGAGCGCGCGGAAGGTGCGGACCGCGGGCGGGTAGCGGGTGTGGAGTCCGGCCAGCAGCCCGTCGTCGACCGGGCCGAAGCGTTGCAGGTCGGCGCCGCGCAGCAGCAGCGCGCCGTGTGTGGTGGCCGGGCCGGCGAGGACGGCGGACGGGGTGTGGAGGGCGGCGAGGATGTGGTGATGGGTCGCCGAGAGGGTGTGGGCGGCGGCGGTCCCGAGGAGCCGGGGGAGGTCGCCCAGGGCGAAGGTGGCGGCCAGGGTGAGGGCGGCGGGCGGCTGCTGCATGTCCGGTGCTCCCTGCGTATCGGTCCCGGGGCCATGCTGGCGGTGCCCGCTAGCGCGGCGGTCGATGCGGCCGGATGGGCGAGGGTGCGTCCCGGCTCGGGGTGCCGTCACGGGTGCGGGGGGCCAAGGTGGTAGGGGACGCCCACCACCCCCGGCTGGAGGTTGCCGATGTCTCGACGTGTCACCGCTGGTATCGACGGTTCGGAGGAGAGCCGGGCGGCGGCGGACTGGGCTGCCGCCGAGGCGCTGCGGCGGAGGACCGGGCTCCGCCTGGTGCACGGCTGGGGGGTGGCGTCCCCGCTGGAGCCGATGGGCGCTCCGGAGGTGGACCAGCAGGCGTCCGAGCAGGTGCTGCGGGAGGCCCGGGACCGGCTGCTGGCCGGTCATCCCGGGCTGGATGTGACCACCGAGTCGGTGGCCGGCGGCCCGGCCGCCGCGCTGCTGGACGCCTCCCGCGAGTCCGATGTGGTGGTGCTCGGCTCCCGCGGGCTGGGCACGGTGGCCGGCTTTCTGCTCGGTTCGGTCTCCATGCAGACCGTGGCGTGGGCGGACTGTCCGGTGGTGGTGGTGCGCGCGGGGACGGAACGGCGTGCGCCGGAGCAGCCCGCGCCGGAGGTGGTGCTGGGGCTGAAGCGGCTGGAGGAGCCGGACGGCGAGGTGCTGGACTTCGCCTTTGCCGAGGCCGCCGCCCGCGGCCTGCCGCTGCGCGCCGTGCACGCCCGCAGCGATCCCGCGCCGGTGGCCTCGCAGGTGGCGGGTGCCCTCCAGCCGTGGCGGGACCGCTACCCGGGGCAGGAGGTCGACGAGACGGTGATGACCGGCCAGGCGTCCGAGGTGCTGCTGGACGCCACGCCCGGCGCCGAGCTGGTGGTGGTGGGCCGCGGCGGGCGGCACGGCGGTCTGGGCTCCCGGGTGGGGCCGGTGGGGCATGCGCTGCTGCATCACGCGGCCTGCCCGGTGGCCGTGGTCCCGCACGGCTGAGCCGGCGTGGCCACGGGAAGCGGGAAGCGGGGAGCGCCGGCTCCCGCCGCGCGGTGCGTGCGGGACACGGCCCCGGGCAGGAGCCGGAGCCGAGGACGATCGTCCGCCTCGCGGACCCGGATTGCGCGGTGCGCGCTCTCGCTCCGCTTCCCCGCGTCTGTCACCCGATGTCCTCGGCTCCGGGCAGCAGTCAACTACGGGGCGGGCGGCGGGCCTAGGGCCGGGCGGCCCTGCCGGAGGGCCGTCCGGCCCCGGTGGGCGGCGGGAGGGTGGCGTCGGTGATGGCCGGGACCAGGATGGTGGCGTTGCCCTCGGGCAGCGTGGCGGCCTGCCCCGCGGCGTCGCTCATCTTGATCAGCAGCCCGATGAGCAGGAAGTTCGCCACCGTGGACGATCCGCCCTGGGCGAGGAACGGCAGTGCCTTGCCGGTCAGCGGGATCAGTCCGGAGACGCCGCCGGCGACGACGAACACCTGGAGGGCGAGGACCGAGGACAGCCCGGCGGCCAGCAGTTTGCCGAACGGGTCGGTGACCTTCATGGCCGCGCTCATGCCGCGCCAGATCAGCAGCACATAGCAGAGCAGGATCAGGGTCACCCCGGCGAGGCCCAGCTCCTCGGCGGCGGTGGCCAGGATGAAGTCGCTGCGTCCGGCGAAGCCGATGAGGTAGGAATGGCCCTGGCCCAGGCCGGTGCCGGTGAGGTCGCCGGCGCCGAAGGCGAACAGCGACTGGGCGAGCTGGTCCGAGATCACCCCGGGCGGTCGCTGGTCCTCCGGCAGGTAGATGGACATCGGGTCCAGCCAGGCGGCGATCCGGGCCTTGACGTGGTACTGGGTGGCGGCGACCGCGGCCGAGCCGCCGACCGCCATCACCAGGCCGAGCGCCACCCAGCTCGTCCGCTCGGTGGCGATGTACAGCATCACGACGAAGACCCCGAAGAAGATCAGCGAGGTGCCCAGGTCGCGCTCGTAGAAGAGGACGATCAGGCTGACGCCCCAGACCAGCAGCACCGGGCCGGCGTTCCGGCCGCGCGGCAGCGCCAGGCCCAGGAAGCGCCGCCCGGCCAGGGCCAGCGCATCGCGGTTGGCCATCAGATAGCTGGCGAAGAAGACGCAGATCATCACCTTGACGAACTCGCCGGGCTGCACCGACATCGGGCCCAGGCTGATCCACCGCTTGGCGCCGAACTGGTCCGCGCCGAAGAAGGCGGGCAGCACCAGCAGCACCATGGAGACGGCCATGCCGAGATAGGTGTAGCGCTGGAGCAGCCGGTGGTGCTTGAGGACGATCAGCACCGTGACCATCACCGCCACCCCGATGACCGTCCAGATGACCTGGTCGGGGGCGACCGGCAGGCCCTGGTAGTTGTCCGGGAAGCGGATCGCGTACGAGTGGTCGAGCCGGTCCATCAGCACCAGGCCGAGGCCGCAGAGCAGCACGGTGACGGGCAGGATCACCGGGTCGGCGTGGCGGGCGAAGCGGCGCACCGCCAGATGTGCGGCGAGGGCGAGCGCGCCCAGGCCCAGGGCGTAGGGCGGCAGCCCGGAGGGGATCTCGTCGGTCAGCGCGAGGCCGGCGGCGGCATGGCCGAAGACGCCGATCAGCCAGGCGAAGAGCACCAGCACCAGCTCGGTGTTGCGGCGGTGCGCGACCCACCGCCGGATGTCCTGCATCGTGTCGCTCACGCCTGTTGTGCCCCCTGTCCGGCCGGCGGCGCGCGCCCGCGCTTCGGCCTGCGGCGCCTGCCGCAATGTAGCAACACGCGCCCTGCCGGGCACCCCCGCCGGAGGCCGGGGCGGTGTGGTGCCGTCAGTCGCGGGTGACGCGGATGCGGTGGCGGCCGTCCCGGTCCGCCTCCAGTACCTGGACGGTGATGCCGGCCCGGTGGTCGCGGAAGGTGTCGCCCGGCAGATACGGCGCGTCGGTGAGCTCCGCGGTCACCTGGGGGTCGGGGGCGGCCAGGCAGCCGCTGCTGCCCGGGGTGGCGTCCGCCACCCGGATCGGGCCCTCGCCGCTGCGCGCCCGGGTGTCCACCCGGCTGATCAGCACGCCGGTCCGGCACACCGCCCGGTCGAGCTCGCTGGGGGCGCGCACCTCGGCCACGATCACCTGGTGCGGACCGGTGGGCAGCGCCACCATGCGGACGCCGTCGCCGGCCGGGTCGCCGAGCGGGGTGAGCAGGTGCTCGCTGCCGCCCGGGGCGGTGACGCAGGCCACCTGGCCGGGGGCGAGCCAGCCCAGCTTCCACTTGTGCCAGGCCAGCAGATCGTTGCTGGGTCCCCAGTCCTGCTCCATGACGTCCCAGTGGCCGGTGAGCAGCGGCGGCACGCCCGCGCCGGTCCAGTACAGGTCGGGCAGGCCGAAGGCGTGGCCGTTCTCGTGCACCAGCACCCGGTGCGGGGATTCGCCGGGCTGGGTGGACCAGATGAAGCTGATGTTGCGCAGCGGCCCGGAGGGGGTGTCCACCAGCGGGCGGCCGGCGAAGGAGACGGACAGCACCTGCTCCAGGGCGTGCGGGCCGGCGTTGGGCGTGGCCAGCACATTGACCAGGTCGTAGGCGGCGAAGTCGGTCTCGTCGCCGAGCGCGGAAACAATCTCGCGCATCAGCCGGTTGTATCCGTCGGGATCGTCCGGGTGCCAGCCCACGCCGCGGTCGATGCCGTAGTCCTCGAAGGGCCGGGACATGCGCAGCCAGCGGTGCACGGGCTCGGCGCGGTAGCGGAGCTTTCCGTAGGAGCTGGTGGCGAGGTATTCGCTGGTCCCGGGGAAGAATTCGGCGAAGCGTTCGGTGGTGGGGATCGTGGCCTCGGAGCCGGGGAAATCGATGAAGAGGGTGAGCGCGGTGACGGTGCCGCGGCTGGGGGCGTAGCCCTCGGGGGTGGGCAGCCCGGCGTTCAGGCCGGTGTGCGGTGACTTCGGTGCGCAGCTCAGCGCGGCGGACGCGGGGGCGGCGTGGCCGGCGTGGGCGAGAGCCGGGTCGGGAACGGTGAGGCTGGCCAGGATCAGGGCGAGTGTCCCGCCGAGCGCGGTGAGCGCCCGGCGGCCGGGTATCAGCGGCGGGCGTATCGGTCCGCGCCGCGGGGGCGGGGGCCTGCGTATCGGGCTGCGGGTCGGTGTCGGCATCGTCGGCACCCCCTCGTGGGTGGCTCCTCGGCGACTCCTCGGCGGCTGGCCGGTGCCGCGAAATCCCGGGGACCGGTGGGACCCCGGGGGGAACCACTGTGGGGCGGGGCGGGGCGGGCCGCCGCCCGGACCATCCGTTCGAGTGAGGGCCGGACCGGCAACCTTTCGGCGGTCCGGTTCGTCTCAAGGGATGAGGGGGGTGATGGTTGTGCGTTGCGCAATCGCTCACCTGCGGACGGTGAGCCGCGCAGTGTACCGCATCACAGAAAAAAGATGCGGCACTTGGGAATCATGTCCGGTTTCTCGACGTTGTTTCGTTACGGACGGCGCGCCGGGGGCGACCCGAGGGGGTGTCGCCGGTATCCGGGCCCGCTGCCCGGGTGAACCGCGGTCGTCCATGACTCGTGCGTCAAGCTGTATGACTCGCAAGGGAGCACGCGTATGACTATCCAGGCCGTCGTCCGCCGTGAGGACTCCGTCACCCAGGGCGGAGCGACGGACCGGGCACGCGTCGGCACGGAAGGTGACGCCATCGAGCGTGACCTGGTGGGCATGTATCTCGACGAGATCGCCCGCACTCCGCTGCTGGACGCCGCCCGGGAGGTCGAGCTGTCTCTCGCGATCGAAGCCGGACTGTACGCGCAGCGCATTCTGGACGGCGAAGAGCGTCCCGCCGAGGGCGGCCGGGCCGCGTCGGCGAGCCGGGAGGAGCTGGCCGCGATAGTCCGCCAGGGGGAGCGGGCCAAGGATCTGTTCATCCGGTCCAATCTGCGTCTGGTGGTGGCCGTGGCCCGGCGCTATCCGCGCAGCGGGCTGCCGCTGCTGGATCTGATCCAGGAGGGCAACGCCGGTCTGGTCCGGGCGGTGGAGAAGTTCGACTACACCAAGGGCTTCAAGTTCTCCACCTATGCCACCTGGTGGATCCGCCAGGCGATCACCCGGTCCATCGCGGACCAGGCGCGCACCATCCGGCTGCCGGTGCATCTGGTGGAGGAGCTGGGCCGGGTGCGGCGGGTGCAGCGGGAGTTCAACCGCGAGCACGGCCGCGAGCCGGAGCCCGGCGAGATCGCCGCGGAGCTGGGCGCCAGCGCCGAGCGGGTGCAGGACGTCCTGGACTGGGCGCGGGACCCGGTCAGCCTGAACATGTCGGTGGACGACGAGGGCGAGACCCAGTTCGGTGATCTGCTGGAGGACACCTCCTCGGCCTCGCCGGAGCAGTCGGTGATGGTCACCCTGCGCCGGGAGGGCCTGGAGGATCTGATCGGCCGGCTGGACGAGCGCACCGCCTCCATCATCCGTGCCCGGTACGGCATGGAGGACGGCCGGGAGCGGACGCTGACCGAGGTCGGCAAGCAGCACGGGCTGACCCGGGAGCGGATCCGGCAGATCGAGAAGCACGCGCTGCTGGAGCTGAAGAAGATGGCCAGTGCCTCCGGCTTCGACGCGGCTGCCTGACGGCCCGGACATCGGCCGCAGGCAGACGGACGGCAGGACGGCAGGACGGAAGAGCGGCAGAGCGGCAGAGCGGCAGAGCGCAGAGCGGCAGAGCAGGATGCACGGCGGGCCGGCCCCGGGGTTTCTCCCGGGGCCGGCCCGCCGTCTGCTGTGCTGGCATGTGAGGCAGCTCACGGCCGCCCCGGGAAATAAGTGGGGATCGCCTCCCCGTTTGAGCTAATGTCGCCTCTGAAACGGGGAGAGATTCCCCGGTTTCGGGTCATGGGTGACCGGCGGGCCGATGGCCCGGGCACCGGTTGTCAGTGGCATCCGATAGACACGGAGTCGACGCGGACAACGACGCAGACATATGTCCGGCCGGCATTCGGCGGGCCGGAGCCGTCGCGGCCCGCCATGCCATGGCGGCGCGAGCACCGGGGAGGCAGCATGACGCGGCAGGAGCAGGCCACCACGGCCGGCACCACGGCCGGTACCGCCACGGCCGGCCCGCGGCTGCGCGCCGATGCCGTGCGCAACCGCGAGCGGATCGTCGAGGCGGCCCGCGAGGTGCTGGGCGAGCAGGGCGCCGAGGCCGCCCTGGACGAGATCGCCCGCCGCGCCGGCGTGGGAAACGCCACCCTCTACCGCCACTTCCCCAGCCGTGAGGCGCTGGTCAGTGCGGTGATGTGCACGGTCACCGAGCGGATCACCGAACGCGCCCGCGCCGCGCTGGAGGCCGAGCACGACGCCTTCCACATCCTGGGCCGGATTCTGCTCGCCACCATCGACGAGCGGCTCGGCGCCATGTGCACCCTGCTCCCCAGCGGCTGGGGCCGGGAGGACAGGAGCCTGATGGAGGCCTCCGCCCGCCTGCAGTCCGTGGTGGAGAAGCTGGTCGGCCGGGCACAGCGGGCCGGGCAGCTGCGGGACGACATCGGCACCGGCGATCTGCTGATCGCCATCGGGCGGCTGACCCGCCCGCTGCCCGGGCCGTCCTCCTGTTCCTGGGGCGAGGAGCAGACGCGCCGCCATCTGCTGATCTTCCTGGACGGGCTGCGCGCCCCCGGCCGCTCCGTGCTGCCGGGCCGCCCCACCGCCCTGGACGACCTGTGGGACCGGCCGTGAACCATTCGCCCTGATTCCCGCGTACCGCCGAGCGCGGTGCGGGCCACCGTCGCCCCGCACCGCCCCCGCGGTTCTCCTCCCCGACCACGCGGCCCCCGCCGGGCCGCGGGGTGAACCAGTCCCCGCGTCACCTCCCCGGGTGTGCCCCTCGCGTGCCCGGTCTCTTCCGCTCATCGCACCACCCGCTGTCCACAGATCCGCCCGAGTGGATCGACCCACGCTTCGAGGAATCCGCATGCCAGAGAAGTCCCTCACCCCCTCCGCCCCGGCCGGTGACGCCGCCCCCGGCGACCCGTCACCGCCCGGAGCGGACCCACGCCGATGGCGGGCGCTGTTCTTCATCGCCCTCGCCCAGCTGATGGTGGTGCTGGACGCCACCATCGTGAACATCGCCCTGCCCTCCGCCCAGCACGACCTCGGCATCTCCGACGGCAACCGGGAATGGGTGATCACCGCCTACTCCCTGGCCTTCGGCGCCCTGCTGCTGTTCGGCGGGCGGATAGCCGATCTGTGGGGCCGCAACCGCACCTTCATCGTCGGGCTGCTCGGCTTCGCCGCCGCCTCGGCGCTCGGCGGCGCCGCGGTCAACGAGGCGATGCTCTTCGGCGCCCGCGCCCTCCAGGGCATGTTCGGCGCCCTGCTGGCCCCGGCCTCCCTGTCCCTGCTCTCCGTGCTCTTCACCGACATGCGGGAGCGCGCCAAGGCGTTCGGCATCTACGGCGCCATCGCGGGCGGCGGCGCGGCCATCGGCCTGCTGCTCGGCGGCGTGCTCACCGAATACCTGGACTGGCGCTGGACGTTCTACGTCAACATTCCCTTCGCGGCCATCGCCGCGGCCGGTGCCCTGGCGCTGATCCGGGAGCCCGCGGAGGCGCGCAACCGCTCCTCGCTGGACATACCCGGTGTGATCCTGTCCTCCCTGGGCCTGGCCGCCCTGGTGTACGGCTTCAGCCGGGCCTCGGAGTCGGGCTGGGGCGACGGGCTGACGATCACCATGTTCGTGGCCACCGGTGTGCTGCTGCTGGCCTTTGTGGCGGTCGAGGCCCGGGTCAAGGCGCCGCTGCTGCCGCTGCGCGTGGTCGCCGACCGCAACCGCGGCGGTGCCTACCTCTCCCTGGGCATCGCGATCATCGCCATGTTCGGCCTGTTCCTCTTCCTGACCTTCTACCTCCAGGTGGTGCTGGACTACTCGCCGCTGCTCACCGGCGTGGCCTTCCTGCCCATGGTGGTGGGCATGATCTTCGGCTCCACCCAGATCGGCACCCGGCTGATGGTCAAGCTGCCGCCGCGGCTGCTGATGGTGCCCGGCTTCCTGGTCGCCGCCCTGGCCATGCTGATGCTCACTCAGCTCAGCCTGGACACCGACTACTGGACGCTGATCATGCCGGCCCAGGTGCTGCTCGGCCTCGGCATGGGCACCGCCTTCATGCCGGCCACCATCCTGGCCACCTCGCGGGTCGCGCCGACCGACTCCGGCATCGCCTCCGCCATGGTGAACACCTCGCAGCAGGTCGGCGGCGCCATCGGCACCGCGCTGCTGAACACCATCGCGGCCAGCGCCACCACCTCCTACCTCGCCTCGCACGCGGCCGAGGCCACCTCCGATCCGGCGGCGCAGCTGCTGCAACTGGAGAGCATGGTGCACGGCTTCACCACCGCGATCTGGTGGGCCTTCGGCATCCTGCTGCTGGCCGCCGCCCTGGCCGGGGTGCTGATCAACAGCCGGGCCCCGGGCGACCAGCAGCCCGGTGCCGACGCCGGTGCGGGCGAGGCGGACGAACCCCGGGACGCCGTCCCGGTCTTCGCCCACTGAGCGCCCGCTGACCGGCGACTGACCGCCCCCGGCGACTGACCCCCGCCGGCCGCGCGGTGCCGGCACCCGGCGTTCCGACAGGCCCCGCGGCCCCGCCGCGGGGCCTGTCCCATGCGTCTGTCCCGGTGCGCCCGCGATCAGAAGCCGTAGAGGTCGCGGTAGGCGGGGAAGTGACCGGCGGGGGTGGTGACGGATCCGGCGGCCAGCACCGCCCGCACCACGGCGCGGCAGAGCACCTCCGCACCCGCGGCCAGGATCTCGTTCACCGCGGCCACGGCCGGCTGCTCCGCGGAGAGCGGCTGGGCCCCGGTGGCCAGGGCGAAGACCGTGTCGCCGTCGGTCAGCAGATGCACCGGGCGGATGGCGCGGGCCAGTCCGTCATGGGCGGTGCCCGCCAGCTTCTGCGCCTGCGGCCGGGACAGCGCCGCGTCCGTGGCCACCACCGCCAGCGTGGTGTTCAGCGGCCCGCCGGGCGCCGTGCCCGGGGCCGGACGCGGCGCGGACGCCCGCTCCGCCTCGGCCAGCCGGCGCAGGGCCGCGGCGTGCACCTCCGGCGCCGGCACCCGGCCCGGGTCCCCGTACAGCGCGCCGGTGTCCGGATCGAGCACCGAGCCGGAGGAGTTCACCGCCACCAGCGCCGCCACCGTGGCGCCCGAGGCCAGCCGCACGGCGGCGGTGCCGGTGCCGCCCTTCAGCACGCCCGCCACCGCGCCGGTGCCCGCCCCGGTATTGCCCTCCGGCACCGTGCCGCCGTCGCCGGCCGCCGCGGCCCGGGCCGCGGCCCGCCCCAGCGCCGCGTCCGGCCGGGCCCGCCAGTCACCGCCCCGGCCCAGATCGAACAGCACCGCCGCCGGGACCACCGGCACCACCTGCTCCGGCTCCGGGCCGACCGGATAGCCGCGCCGCCGCTCCTCCAGCCAGGCCATCACCCCGTCCGCCGCGGCCAGCCCGAAGGCGCTGCCCCCGGCCAGCACCACCGCGTCGATGCGCTCCACCAGATTGCGCGGATCCAGGGCGTCGGTCTCCCGGGTGCCCGGGCCGCCGCCGCGCACATCCACCGCGGCCACCGTCCCGCCCTCCGGGGCCAGCACGACCGTCACCCCGGTCAGCCGGCCGCCGCCGATCCACTGCGCATGTCCGACCCGCAGCCCCGCCACATCCGTGATCGCGTCCCGCATGACTCATCCCTACCACGCGGCGCCGCCCGCCCCCTGAGGAGCTGTCAACACGGCGCTCACCGGCGTGTTTATCGATTGTCGACGGCACTCGGGAAGGCTTGCCGCATGTCGCTCGACCACACGGGGGAGCGGCCCGGCGCCACGGGCCGGGCCCACCAGCCGGGCACCGCTCCGGCCGATGTCCTGACCCATGTCCAGCTGCTCGACCGGGGAAAGCGTGCGGCCTCGCTCCTGGCGGGCCTGGGCGTGCGATCGGGGGACCGGGTCGCGGTCGCCCTGCCCATGTGTCTGGAGTCGCTGGTGATCACCCTCGCGTGCGTGCGGATCGGCGCGCTCCGGGTCAGTCTGCCGCCGGGGGACGGCAGCGGCCTGGTGCGCCACCGGCTCCGCACGTCGGGGGCGCGGGTGGTGGTCACCGCCGACAGTTGCCGGCACGAGGGAACCGTGCTGCCGGTCAAGGCCGCGCTGGAGCGCGCCCTGGCCGGCAGCACCCGGGTGGAGACCGTACTGGTGGTGCAGTTGCTGGCCCGCCCCGTGCCCTGGACCCCCGGACGGGATCTGTGGTGGCACGAGACGCCGGCGGTCGGCGAGCCGCCCGGCCACGAGGGCCTGCCCGGCACCGGCCCGTACCCTGAGGACATGAGCCAGGACCTCCCGGAGCCCCCGCCCGACTCGCTGATCTTCGACGACCCGCTGGCCGGGACGGGGCGGGACGACAGCGATCTGGGCTGGGGCGGGCACCCCGCCCCGGAGGGCGGCACCGCCGGTGATCTCGCCCGCTTCCTGGACGAGAAGCCCCCGCACCATCTCTGAGCCCGCCGGGCGACGGCGGGCCCGTCAGCTTCCGGAACGCGGCGGGGCCACCGTCCGGCCCGGGCCGCCGTCCGGCGCGGTGGCGGGGGCCTGAGGCCCGTCGGTGGCCGCCACGGTGGCAAGCGGAGCCGCGGTGCGCTGCGCGATCAGCTCGTCGCGGATCTCGGTGAGGATGTCCAGCTCGGTCTTGGCCGCCGGGGCTTCGTCCTGCGGCGCCTTGCGGGCGTCCAGCCGCGCCTTGAGCCGGGCCATCGGCAGGATCATGATGAAGTAGACCACGGCGGCGGTGAGCAGGAAGGTCAGCCCGGCGCTGATCACGCTGCCCCAGCGGATCAGAATGCCGACCGCCTCGCCGTTCACCGTCTCGCACGGGCCCTTCAGACAGGAGCTGTACATCTCCAGGTCCTGGGTGCCGAACGCGCCGACCAGCGGATTGATCGTGCCCTCCACGACGGCGTTCACCACCTTGGTGAACGCCGCCCCGATGACCACGGCAACGGCCAGATCGACCACATTGCCGCGCATGATGAAGTCCCTGAACCCGTGCAGGACGTTCTGCTTCTCGCTCACCCGACTGCCTTTCCGCTGATCGCGCATGTGTGCTGGTGTGGTTACGGCCGGAGCGCTCCCGCGGCCGGGGCCGCGAGCGCCTCCTGTCAACGGGCAACGAGCGGCTCACCATCGCGTCACCGCGAGCTCGGAATCGGCCGCCGCGGCGGCGAGCCGGGCGGCGGTTTCCGGCGGCACGGCAAGCACCACCAGCGCTCCCCGGGCCGCGTCGCCCGGGGCATCAGTCTCCACGCCGGGCGGCACCGCGGCCACCTCCGCCCGGTGGGCCACCAGGCGGGCGGTCCGGGGCGGGCCGGCTCCGGGCGGCGCCGGACCGGTGGCGAGAACATCGACCAGGTCGCCGGGGGAGAGCAGCCGGGCCGCGCCCGGATCGGCGATCCGGACGGGGGCCGCGACCAGCGCCCCGCCGTCCGGAGCGGAGCGCTCCGGGCGGTCCGGGACGGCGGACCCGGGCCGGGCCGCGGGCCGGGAACCGGCCGCCGTGGCCCGCCCGTCCTCCGGCGGATCGGCGGCCTCGGCGACGAGCGGCCCGGCCGGGCGGCCGGAATCCCGGGGCGCGGCGGCGGCCAGCGCGGCGGCGGCCACCGCCAGGGACGCGGCCACGGCGCGCCGCCGCCGCCGGACGGCGCGGCGCAGCCGGTGCCTGCCGCGCGGCGGCAGCACGGGATCGAACGACGGGACGGCACAGGGGCCGCCGGGACGGCGGGCGGAGCCGGCGATGCTCATGGCTCCACGGTGCCCGCTGCCGCCGACGGCCCGCGAGCCCTGTGGACAACCTCCGGGCCCCGGGCGCCGTCCCCGGAGGCGGGCCGGGGAACCGGCCGGCTGGCGAACCGGCCGGCGAACCGGCCGGGGAAGGGCCGGTCAGGGCAGGGGGATGCCGGTCGGCTGCCCGCCCAGCGACCGGGTGCACAGGCAGTCCCGCTCGCTCTCCGGAAGCTTGGTGATCACATCGAAGAGCACCGTGCGCAGCCGGGCGATGTTCCGCGCGAACACCTCCAGCACCTCGGTGTGCGAGACGCCCTCGCCGGTCTCCGCGCCCGCGTCCAGATCGGTGACCAGGGCCAGCGAGGTGTAGCACAGCTCCAGCTCACGGGCGAGCACCGCCTCCGGGTGCCCGGTCATGCCGACCACCGACCAGCCCTGGGCGGCGTGCCAGCGCGATTCCGCCCGGGTGGAGAAGCGCGGGCCCTCCACCACGCACATGGTGCCGCCGTCCACCGGATCCCAGCCGTTCGCCCGGGCGGCGGCCAGCGCCGATTCCCGGCCGGAGGGACAGTAGGGGTCGGCGAAGCTGACATGGACGACGTTCGGCTCCGCGCCGTCCGGCCTGGGCAGTCCGTCGTAGTAGCTCTGCACCCGGCCCTTGGTGCGGTCGACCAGCTGGTCGGGTATCACCAGGGTGCCCGGCCCGTAGGCGGGCTGGAGCCCGCCCACCGCGCACGGGCCCAGCACCTGGCGCACGCCGACCGAGCGCAGCGCCCACAGATTGGCCCGGTAGTTGATCAGATGCGGCGCCAGGGTGTGCCCGCGGCCGTGCCGGGGCAGGAACGCCACCCGCCGGCCGCCCGCCTCGCCCAGGAACAGCGAGTCACTGGGCGGCCCGTACGGAGTGTCGACGGTGATCTCCGTCACATCGTCGAGAAAGGAGTAGAACCCCGACCCGCCGATGACCCCGATGTCCGCCCGCTGCCCGGCCCCGCCGCTCATGCGGCGGAGGCGGAGGCCGTCTTGGTGCCGGAGGCGGAGGAGGATCCGGACGATGAGGAACCCGAAGAACCCGAGGAACCCGAGGAACCCGAGGAGCCGGAGGAGGCCGACGCGGTCTCCTTCTTCTCCTTCTTCTCGCCGCCGGAGGAGCCGGCCGGGGTGCCGCCGCTGGAGCTGTTGCGGCTGTCGGTGCGGTAGAAGCCCGAGCCCTTGAACACGATGCCGACCGAGGAGAACACCTTCTTCAGGCGGCCCTCGCAGCTCGGGCACTGGGTCAGTGCGTCGTCGCTGAACTTCTGGACGACCTCAAGGCCCTGCTGACATTCAGTGCACTGGTACTGATACGTCGGCACGATGATCCTCCGGTTGTGTAGGTGCCCGGGCCGTCCGGGCTGCTGTTCCGCCCGGCCCCGCCGGTGCTCCCTGGCACTCTTCGTCAGTGAGTGCTAACGACGGTCCATCGTGCAACATTCCCGGCGCCGAAGTCCACTGCCGGCCGTCCCGAGACGCCCGGACGAAGGTCCGTATTCCGGCGCCCGGCGCATTCCCCGCATGCGCGGAGCGTGTGCGGGTGAGTGCGGGGCGTGTTCCCGCGGGCCGGGAGAAGCGCGCACGGCGGGCGCCTCAGCGCGACGCCGTTCCCGTCCGCCCCAGCCAGCCGGCCAGCTTGCCGCCCCGGCCCACCGCCAGCAGCCGCCGCTCCACCGCGTCCCGCACCGGATCGGTGGTCACCACCAGCAGCTCGTCCCCGCGCCGCAGCACGGTCACCGGCTCCGGCACAAAGCTCGCCCCGTCCCGCACCACCAGGGTCACCGCGGCCCCCGGCGGCAGCCGCAGCTCGGCCACCTCCACGCCGTGCATCCGGGAACCCTCCGGAATGGTCAGCGACAGCAGATGGGCGCGCAGCCGGTCCAGCGGCGCGGACTCGATGTCCAGATCGGTGGCCTGCTCGCCCTCCCGCAGCCTCAGCCGCCGGGCCAGCCAGGGCAGGGTCGGCCCCTGGAGCAGGGTGAACACCACCACCAGCACAAAGACGATGTTGAACACCCGGTCGCTGCCCGCCAGCCCGGACACCATCGGGATGGTGGCCAGCACGATCGGCACGGCACCGCGCAGCCCGGCCCAGGAGAGCAGCACCTGCTCCCGCAACGGGCGCCGGAACGGCAGCAGCGACAGCGTGACCGACAGCGGCCGGGCCACCAGGGTCAGCGCCAGCCCGATCACCACCGCCGGCCAGAAGTCCGCCACCAGCTCCGCCGGGTTCACCAGCAGGCCGAGCAGCACGAACAGCCCGATCTGCGCCACCCACGCCATGGCGTCGGCGAAACCGCGCAGGGCCGGCCGGTGCGGCAGCCGCGCGTTGCCCATCACCAGCGCGGCCACATACACCGCCAGGAAGCCGCTGCCCTGGGCCAGGGCGCCGGCCGCATAGGCCAGCACCGCCAGCGCCAGCACCGCGATCGGGTAGAGGCCGGCCGCGGGCAGCGCCACCTGCCGCAGCGCATACGCGCCCAGCCGGCCCACCACCAGCCCCACCGCCAGTCCGATGACCAGCTGGAGCAGCATCTCGGCGGGCAGCAGCAGCCAGCCGGCGACTCCGGCCTCCCCGCTGCCCAGCCCCTCCGCCGCCGAGAAGCCGACCACCAGCAGCACCACGGGCGCGTCGTTGAAGCCGGATTCCGCCTCCAGGGTGCTGCTCAGCCGGCGCGGCAGCGGCACCCTGCGCAGCACCGAGAAGACCGCGGCGGCGTCCGTGGACGACACCACCGCGCCCATCACCAGGGCGAGTTGCCAGTCCAGCCCGACCAGATAGTGCGCGGCGGCGGCGGTGACCGCCACGCTGACCGCCACGCCGAAGGTGGCCAGCACGGCGGCGGCGGGCACGGCGGGCCGGATGTGCCGCCAGTTGGTGCCCAGACCGCCCTCGGCCAGGATGACCACCAGTGCCGCATAGCCCAGCACCTGGGTGAGCTCGGCATCGCTGAACTCCACGCCCAGGCCGTCCTGGCCGATCAGCATGCCGATGCCCAGATAGAGCAGCAGGGTGGGCAGCCCGCTGCGGGAGGTCAGCCGCACCGCCGCCACGGCGACGAGCAGGACCAGGGCACCGGCGAACATCAGCTCGTTGAGGCGGTCGACGGTCAGGACGGTCCTCCCTTCCGGGCGTCCGGCTTGCGAACGGGCCGGCCCCCCGGGCCGCGGCGGGGCGGCCGGGGATGCGGAACGGCGCGGGGAACGCGCACCCGGCGGCCGGGCGACAGCCGAATTAGTTGGACGCTACATGCGGATGGATTCAGGCGCTTTACGGGAAATTTACCATCTTGTGGATCATGTCGTCGCCTTCCCCGCCTCCCCGTGGCGCCACCCGTCTGGCGGAGTGTCTAAGGTTGCTCCGAGTCCGACCGTCGCCCGCGAAGGACAGCGATGCCCGCGAAGAAGTCCCTGCGCCGCTTCCGCATCCTCGGAATCGTCGTTGTCCTGCTGCTGCTGGCCGGTTTCGGCTACGGCACCTGGTGGTCCGTCGCCACCGTACGGGCCTCGTTCCCGCAGCTCAGCGGCGAGGTCACGATGGACGGCCTGTCCGCGCCGGTGACCGTGGAGCGGGACGCGTACGGCATTCCCGCCCTGACCGGGGAAACCGCCGAGGACCTCTTCATGGCCCAGGGCTTCGTGCACGCCCAGGACCGGTTCTGGGAGATGGACGTGCGCCGTCATCTCACCGCCGGCCGGCTCTCCGAGATGTTCGGCGACTCCCAGGTCTCCACCGACATCTTTCTGCGCACCCTCGGCTGGCGCGACATCGCCCAGCGGGAGTACGACGAACTGCTCTCCGAGGACACCAAGCGCTATCTCCGGGCCTACGCGGACGGCGTGAACGCCTATCTGGCGGGCCGCAGCGGCAAGGAGATCTCCGTCGAATACGCCGCCCTCGGCTTCGTCAGCGACTACACCCCGGAGGAATGGGACCCGGTCGACTCCGTCGCCTGGCTCAAGGCCATGGCCTGGGACCTGCGCGGCAACATGGAGGACGAGATCGACCGGGCCCTGCTCCAGGGCCGGCTGAGCCAGGAGCAGATCGACGACCTCTACCCGCCCTACCCCTACGAGCGGAACCGCCCCATCGTGGACGGCGGCGAGATCACCGACGGCGCCTACCGGCCGAGCGGTGACACCACCGGCCTGGCCGACCTCACCGGGACCGGGGACGAGGACGGGACCGGGGAGGAGACCGGGACCGGGGACGCCGCCGGCGGCGGCGCGGCGGACGGCGGGACGGACGACGAGGGGGCGGGGGAGGCGCTGGACGGCGTCGCCACCCAGCTCGGCTCCCTCGCCGCCACCCTGGACGACATCCCCGCGCTGCTCGGCCCCTACGGCAGCGGCATCGGCTCCAACTCCTGGGTGATCTCCGGCGAGTACACCACCACCGGCCGGCCGCTGCTGGCCAACGACCCGCACCTGGGCCCGTCCATGCCCTCCATCTGGTACCAGATGGGCCTGCGCTGCGCCGAGGTCAGCGAGGAGTGCCCCTTCGACGTGGCCGGCTTCACCTTCTCCGGCATGCCGGGCGTGATCATCGGCCACAACTCCACGATCGCCTGGGGCCTGACCAACCTCGGCGCCGATGTCAGCGACCTCTATCTGGAGCGGCTGGACAACGGCCGCTATCTGCGGGACGGCGAGATGATCCCGTACCGCACCCGCACCGAGACCATCTCGGTGGCGGGCGGCGAACCGCGCGAGTTCACCGTCCGCTCCACCGAGAACGGGCCGATACTCTCCGACCGCAGCGACGAGCTCAGCAATGTCGGCGAGCACGCCCCGGTCGGCAGCACCGCCCCGGACCGCGGCCAGGGCTACGCCGTCTCGCTGCGCTGGACCGCCCTGGAGCCGTCCCGCACCATGGACGCCGTCTTCGCCCTCAATACGGCACAGAACTTCGACGACTTCCGGCAGGCCGCCCGGCTGTTCGCGGTGCCCTCGCAGAACCTGCTCTACGCCGACACCGAGGGCAACATCGGCTACCAGGCGCCCGGGCTGATCCCGGTCCGCGGCAAGGGCGACGGCCGGCTGCCCGCGCCCGGCTGGGACTCCGCCTACGACTGGACCGGCTACCTCCCGCAGGACGAGCTGCCCTGGGAGTACAACCCGGAGCGCGGCTACATCGTCACCGCCAACCAGGCCGTGGTGGACGACGGCTATCCGTATCTGCTGACCGACGACTGGTCCTACGGCACCCGCAGCCAGCGCATCGACGACCTGATCCAGACGGTGATCGCGGACGGCGGCAAGATCTCCATGGGGGACATGCGCTCCTTCCAGCTCGACAACAGCAACGAGATGGCCAAGGTGCTCACCCCCTACCTGCTGAAGGTGGACATCGACGACCCCTACATCCGCGAGGCCCAGCAGCTGCTGGAGGGCTGGGACTACACCCAGGACTCCGACTCCGCAGCCGCCGCCTACTACAACGCGGTCTGGCGGCACCTGCTGAAGCTGGCCTTCGGGCACAAGCTGCCCAAGGAGGTGCGGGTGGAGGGCCAGTGCCTGTGGGTCCGCCCGGCCGACGACTCGGCGCCGCTGGAGGACGAGGACGGGCGGCCGGTGCTGGAGCGCGAGTGCGGCGACCGCTCCCCGGAGACCGCACAGCCGGACGGCGGCGACCGCTGGTTCGAGGTGGTGCGCATCCTGCTGGAGCAGCCGGAGAGCGAGTGGTGGCACTCGCCCGCCAACCGCGACGACCCGGCCTCGGCCAACCGGGACGAGCTGCTGGCCAAGGCCATGAAGGACGCCCGCTGGGAGCTGACCTCGCTGCTCGGCAAGGACATCGACACCTGGAGCTGGGGGCGGCTGCACCAGCTCTCGCTGATCAACCCGACGCTGGGCGCGGAGGGGCCGGGGCCGGTGCGCTGGCTGCTCAACCGCGGGCCGTGGAATCTCTCCGGCGGCAAGGACGCGGTCAACGCCACCGGCTGGAACGCGGCCGGCGGCTACAAGGTGACCTGGGTGCCGTCCATGCGGATGATCGTCAGCCTGGCCGATTTCGACGACTCGGAGTGGATCAACCTCTCCGGCAACTCCGGCCACGCCTACCACGACAACTACACCGACCAGACCGGCAGGTGGGCCCGCGGCGAATACCTCCCCTGGGCCTGGACCGAGGAGGCCCTGGCCGGCACCACCGCACACACCCTCACCCTGACTCCCGGCGGCTGACTCCCGGCGGCTGACTCCCGGCGGCTGACTCCCGGCGGCTGACCCCGGCGCCCCGGCTCCGGCGCCCCGGCTCCGGGGCCGGCCGCCGGGGTCAGCGGAAACGGTGCACGCCGTACGGCGTGACGGCGGTGTGGACCCGGCGGTCGTGCGGCTCGTCCGGAAGGGCGCCGACCACCTCGTGGCCGTACACCAGCACCACCAGTGCCGGATCGGAGCCCGCCGCCGCCAGCCGGGCCAGCGCCCGGTCGTATGAACCGCCGCCGCGGCCCATCCGCACCCCGCGCCGGTCCACCGCCAGCCCCGGCAGCAGCACCACCTCCGCCTCGCGCACCGCGTCCGGCCCCAGCCGCCGCCCGCCCGGCTCCAGCAGCCGCATCCGCCCGGGCTGCGCGGGATGCTCCGACTCCGCCAGTGCCGGCCGGCCGGCGTACTCCGCCCAGTCCAGGTCGTCGTCGGCCAGCAGCACCGGCAGCAGCACCCGGGTGCCGCGCCCGCGCAGCGCGTCCAGCAGCTGCCCGGTGCCCGGCTCGTGCCCGACCGAGACATAGGCGGCCACCGTCCGGGCGTCCGCCACCTCGGGCAGGGTCAGCGCGTGGTGCGCCAGGCCCCGGGCCGCCTGCTCCAGCTCGTCGTCCGCCATCGCGGCCCGCACCGCCAGCAGATCCCTGCGGACGGCTCGTTTCCGTGCGCCGATGTCACTCACACTGCCCAAGTCTCCCGCGGTTCCTTTCCTGACTGCCGACCGTTTCCGACTGTTCCCGCCACAAGCGCCTCCGGATCGGTACGCTGTGTGAGCAGCCTAAACGGATATAAGGTGACCACATGACCTCTCGTCCCCGGAGCTCTGCTCCCCGGATCAACAAGGCAGTGATTCCCGCCGCCGGCCTCGGTACGCGATTCCTGCCCGCCACCAAGGCCACGCCCAAGGAAATGCTGCCGGTGGTGGACAAGCCGGCCATCCAGTATGTGGTGGAAGAGGCCACCAGCGCGGGCCTGACGGACGTCCTGATGATCACGGGCCGGAACAAGCGTCCGCTGGAGGACCACTTCGACCGCAATTACGAGCTCGAAGAGGCGCTCCAGCGCAAGGGGGACGCCGAGCGGCTGGCCGCCGTCCAGGAGTCCAGCGCCCTGGCCGCCATCCACTACGTGCGCCAGGGCGACCCCAAGGGCCTGGGCCACGCCGTGCTGTGCGCCGCCCCGCACGTGGGCGGCGAGGCCTTCGCCGTCCTCCTCGGCGACGACCTGATCGACCCCCGGGACCCGCTGCTGACCACCATGGCCCGCATCCGCGAGGAGCACGGCGGCTCGGTGGTCGCGCTGCTGGAGGTGGACCCGTCCCAGATCCACCTCTACGGCAGCGCCGCCGTGCAGACCACCGGCGAGAAGGACGTGGTCCGGGTCACCGGCCTGGTGGAGAAGCCCGCCCCGGCCGACGCGCCCAGCAACTACGCGGTGATCGGCCGCTACCTGCTGGACCCGGCCGTCTTCGACGTGCTGCGGCAGACCCCGCCCGGCCGCGGCGGCGAGATCCAGCTCACCGACGCCCTGCAGACCCTGGCGGCCGACCCGGCCATCGGCGGCCCGGTGCACGGCGTGGTCTTCCGCGGGCGCCGCTACGACACCGGTGACCGCGGCGACTATCTGCGCGCCATCGTCAAGCTGGCCTGCGAGCGCTCCGATCTCGGCCCCGACTTCCGTGACTGGCTGGTCAAGTACGTCAACGGGGAGATGCAGGAGATTGGCTGACCTGACGTCCGTCGACGACCACCTGGCGGACATCCTGGGGGCCATGCGCCCGCTGGACGCGATCGAGCTGAACCTGGCGGACGCCCACGGCTGCGTGCTGACCGAGGACGTCCTGGTCCCGCAGGCGCTGCCGCCGTTCGACAACAGCTCGATGGACGGCTACGCGGTGCGCCTCGCCGATGTCGAGGGCGCGTCCGAGGCGTATCCGGCCGTGCTCCGGGTGGTCGGCGACGTGGCGGCGGGCAGCGGCGCCCCGCCCGTGGTCCGGCCCGGCGAGGCCGCCCGGATCATGACCGGTGCCCCGGTGCCGCCGGGCGCCGAGGCGGTGGTCCCGGTGGAGTGGACGGACGGCGGCAGCGGCGGCGGCCCGGCCGAGTCCATGGCCCCGCACAGCTCCCGCCCGGAGGGCGCGGGCGGCGAGGTGCGGGTGCACCGCACCCCCGCGCCCGGCGCGCACATCCGCCGCCGCGGCAGTGATGTGGGCGCCGGCGCGGTGGCGCTGCCCGCGGGCAGCGTGCTGGGCGCGCCCCAGCTCGGGCTGCTCGCCGCCATCGGCCGCCCCGCAGTGCGGGTGCGGCCCCGCCCCCGGGTGGTGGTGATCTCCACCGGCAGCGAGCTCACCCAGCCCGGCGACCCGCTGCGTCCGGGCCGGATCTACGACGCCAACGGCTTTCTGCTCGCCGCCGCGGCCCGGGAGGCGGGCGCCGACGCCTACCGGGTGGCGGCGGTGGCCGACGACGCGGGCACCCTGCGGGCCACCCTGGAGGACCAGCTCGTCCGCGCCGACCTCATCGTCACCAGCGGCGGGGTCAGCGTCGGCGCCTATGACGTGGTCAAGGAGGCACTGGCCGATCTGGACGGCAGCCCCGGCCGGGTGGAGTTCCGCCGGCTGGCCATGCAGCCGGGCAAGCCGCAGGGCTTCGGCCTGGTCGGCCCGGACCGCATCCCGCTGCTCGCCCTCCCGGGCAACCCCGTCTCCGCCTATGTCTCCTTCGAGATCTTCGTCCGGCCCGCGCTGCGCGCCATGGCCGGTCACCGCCGGCTGCACCGGCCGCGGACCCGGGCCAGGCTGGCGGCCGGGGCTCCGCTGCCCTCGCCCGCCGGGCGGCGCCAGTTCCTGCGGGGCCTGCACGACCCGGCCGGCGGCACGGTCCGGCCGGTGGGCGGGGCCGGCTCCCATCTGATCGCGGCCCTGGCCCAGGCCGACTGCCTGCTGACCGTCCCGGAGGACGTCACCGAGGTGGCCCCCGGCACCGAACTTGAGGTCGTCCTGCTCGCCCCCGCGGACTGACGGCCCCCGGCCGCCCCGGCGGTCCCGGCCGCTTCCCGCACCCGGGCGGTCCGCGAGGTCCTGGCGGTACGCTCACTCCTCATGAGCAGCTCACACCTGACGCATCTGGACGACTCCGGCGCCGCCCGGATGGTCGATGTGTCGGCGAAGGAGATCACCGCCCGCACCGCGCGGGCCAGCGGGCGGGTACTGGTGTCGCCGCGCGTGGTGGACCTGCTGCGCGGCGAGGGCGTGCCCAAGGGTGACGCGCTGGCCGTCGCCCGCATCGCCGGGATCATGGGCGCCAAGCGCACCCCCGACCTGGTGCCGCTGTGCCACCCGCTCGCCCTCTCCGGCGTCGATGTCGGTCTCTCCCTCGCCCCCGATGCCGTCCTGATCACCGCCACCGTCCGCACCGCCGACCGCACCGGCGTGGAGATGGAGGCCCTGACCGCGGTCTCGGTCGCCGCCCTCACCGTGGTGGACATGGTCAAGGCGGTGGACAAGGGCGCGGTGATCAGCGACATCCGGGTCGAGGAGAAGACCGGGGGCACCTCGGGCGACTGGAGCCGGAGCTCATGACCGGCGCCACGGCCGGCGGCGTGGGCGCCGCCGGCGCCCCCGCCGCGCCGCCGCCCTACCGGGCACTGGCCGTCACCGCCTCCAACCGCGCCTCGGCCGGGGTCTACGCCGACACCGGCGGCCCGCTGCTGGCCGACGGGCTGCGCCGGATGGGCTTCGCCGCCGACGGACCGCAGGTGGTGCCGGACGGCGAGCCGGTCGAGGCCGCGCTGCGGGCCGCGGTCGCGGCCGGCTACGACGTGGTGCTCACCACCGGCGGCACCGGTCTGACGCCCACCGACCGCACCCCGGAGATGACCCGCCGGGTGCTGGACTTCGAGATCCCGGGGATCGCCGAGGCGATCCGGGCCGCCGGGATGGCCAAGGTGCCCACCGCCGCGCTCTCGCGCGGGCTGGCCGGGGTGGCCGGAGGTACGCTGATCGTGAACCTGCCCGGTTCCGCGGGCGGGGTGCGCGACGGTCTGGCCGTCCTGGAGCCGCTGCTGCTCCACGCCGTGCAGCAGATCCACGGCGGGGATCATCCGCGCATACCGCCGCCCCCCGAGACGCGAGATACCCCATGAATGCCCACTGGCCCGTCGAACTGGCGGACGGCGATGTCATGCTCCGTCCGATACGCCAGCGCGACCACCGCGCATGGATGGAGGTCAACCGGCGCAACCGCGAGTGGCTGCGGCCCTGGGAGGCGACCCTGCCACCGCCGACGCCGGGCCATCTGCCCGCGCGCCGGCCGACGTTCCGCCAGATGGTGCGCCATCTGCGCGGGGAGGCCGGGGCCGGCCGGATGCTCCCCTTTGTCGTGGAATACCGGGGGCGGCTGGTCGGGCAGCTCACCGTCTCCGGAATCACCTGGGGTTCGATGTGCGCGGGCCACATCGGCTACTGGATCGACCGGGCGGTGGCCGGGCGCGGGGTGATGCCGACCGGCGTGGCGCTGGTCACCGACCACTGCTTCTTCACGCTGGGGCTGCACCGCCTGGAGATCTGCGTGCGCCCGGAAAACCTGCCCAGCCGCCGGGTGGCGGAGAAACTCGGTTACCGGGAAGAAGGCGTCCGGCCCCGCTACCTGCATATCGACGGTGCCTGGCGGGACCATCTGGTCTATGCCCTCACCGCCGAGGAGGTCCCGAACGGCCTGCTGACGCGCTGGCATGCGCTGCGTTCGTCCCCGCCGTCGCCGTCCCTGACCGAATAAAACAAACATTCGAATTTCCGGGATTCCTTGATAACGATCCGACGAAATGACCGGCGATACGCCTCGATCGTGCAACACACCGCGCAATGTGGCAGATGCCGAAGCGCAAACCCCTCTACCGTGTGACCGTGAACAGCAGTGGCCTCATCTTCGCAATGATCGTCGGGGCTTGGGCCGCGTATCTCGTTCCCATGTGGCTCCGCCGCCAGGACGAGCTCAACGACGCACGCCCGACGGAACGCTTCAGCACCGCGAAGCGGGTGCTCTCCGGGAGGGTACTGACCGAGCGGCGGCGCAAGCGTGCCGTGGAAGCCGTGGAAGCCGTGGAAGCCGTGGAACCCGTGAAAGAGGTCACCGCTGAGACGGCGGAGGGGATGCCGGCCGGCGAGAACGGCGAGGAGGCCGCGGTCGACCTGCGCGCCTACGCCCGGCCCGTCGGCCCCGCCGATCCCTCACCCCCCTCGCCCCCCGCGCCCGCACCCTCGCCGGCGCCCGCTGCCGCCGCCGCCCGCGCCAAGGTCCTGGCACGCCGGCGCCGCACCACCATGGTGCTGCTGCTCGCCTTCGCCCTCGGCGGGCTGCTGACCGCCGCCCAGGGGCGGGCCTTCCTCTGGCTCCCCGCCCTCTTCGCGGTCCTGCTCAGCAACTACATCATTCATGTCCGGCGCCAGGAGCGGCGCCGGCTGGCGCATGTCCAGGACCGCCGGCAGGCCGAGGAGGCCGCCCGGCGGCTGCGCGACCGCGAGCGCAGCCGCGGCCCCGTCGCGCCCCGCGCGGCGGCCGAGGACCCCGCCCCGGCCCGCCCGGCGGTCCCCGCCCCGGACCGGACCGCGGAGCGGGACCGGGACCGGGACCGGGAGCGCCCGCCGGCCGTGGCCGACGGGCGCCGCGCCGTGGTGGAGCAGACCGACCACGCCGAGTGGGTCGACCAGCAGCGCCGCAAGACGCTCCCGGAGGGGCCGGAGGGCTGGGAACCCGCCCCCGTCCCGCTGCCCACCTATGTCAGCGCCCCGGTCGCCCCCCGCCACACCCGGGGCGTCGACCTGGACGCCCCGGGCACCTGGAGCGCCGCCCGCTCCAGCGCCTCCGCCCCGCGCGAGGAGCGTCCCGTCCGCGAGGAGCGCGACCCGCGCGGCCCCCGCCGCACCCCGCTCTTCGACCAGTACGCCGAGGACGACCGCCGCCCCCGCGCCGCCGGCGAGTAACCGATTTCGGCCCGCCCCGCCCGGGGTGCTACAGTTTCCAGCGTCCTCAAGGACATCCACACGGGCCTGTAGCGCAGCCTGGTAGCGCATCTCGTTCGCAACGAGGGGGTCAGGGGTTCAAATCCCCTCAGGTCCACACAGGACCGTTCACGAATCCAGGCACGAACGGTTGACGAGATCCCGTCCGATCACTCCAATCGGACGGGATCTCGGCGTTTGATGGGCCGAAACGTTCACGCCTGGGCGCTTCAGTGAGGCGGGCTGAGGCGCCTGGATGAGTGATTCCAAGGGGTCTCGGCTGGTTGCGGGTCCGCGACCGACGCGGCGAAGGCGTCCAAGATCGGCGTTGCCAACCCGACGTCGACCCTTGGAGGCGTCTCGCCGGTTGTCAGTCATCGCGGGTCAGGGGTGCCGGCCGGGCTGGATGAGCCCACCTTCGTAGGCGAGGACCACAAGTTGGGCGCGGTCGCGCACGCCGAGTTTCATCATGGCCCGGTTGACGTGGGTCTTGACGGTGAGAGGTGAGAGGTGGAGGCGTTCGGCGATGTCGTCGTTGCTGAGTCCAGTTGCAACGAGCGTCGTGAGTTCGCGCTCGCGTGCGGTGAGGCTGCTGAACCGTTCGGATTCGGTCGTCGGGAGGGGCCGCTCGTGGTGGCGGAGCTGGGCCAGGAGACCGCTCGTCGCTCGCGGGGAGAGCAGTGCCTCACCGGAGGCGACGATGCGGATCGCGTCGAGGAGTTCAGCGGGGCCGACGCCTTTGCCGAGGAACCCGCTGGCTCCGGCCTGGACGGCGCGGATCACGAGGTCGTCGATCTCGAAGGTGGTGAGGATGACGACACGGACGCCGGCCATGTCGTCGTCCGTCGTGATAGCTCGTGTCGCCGCGATGCCGTCCATGTCGGGCATGCGGATATCCATCAGCACGATGTCGGCCCGGCTCGACCGGGCTTGCGTCACGGCTTCGGCGCCGGTTGCCGCTTCGGCGACGACGGTGAGATCGGGAGCGGAGTCGATGAGGGCTTTGAAGCCCGCACGGATAAGCGCCTGGTCGTCGGCGAGCAGCACGCGGATCGTCATGGTTCGGCCTGCTCGGTGCGGAGGGTGGCATGGACGCGGAACTGGCCGTCGGCGGTTGGCCCGATCTCGATCGTGCCGCCGACGGCGGCGGCCCTCTCTCGCATGCCGACGGTGCCGTGTCCTCGTCGCGTTCCGGTCGGTCGGTCGGTGTCGATGTCGTTGAGGATCTCGATGCGCAGCGCATCGCGTTCGTAGGTGAGTCGCAGGGTGGCTCGCTGATGGCGGCCGTAGCGATGGGCGTTGGTCAGGGATTCCTGGATGATCCGGTAGGCGGCGAGGCCGATCGTCGGCGCCACCGGTCGAGGCGCGCCGGCCGTGTGCCATTCGATCTCGAGGCCGACCTTGGCGAAGTCGGCGATGAGGCGTCGCAGGTCGTCGAGGGTGGGGAGAGGGTCTGTCGTCGAGGCCGCTTCGTCGGGCCGGCGGATCACGCTGAGGATGCTGCTCAGCTCGTCGAGCACGCTTGCGGCTCCGCGACGGACGTGCGTGAGAGCTTCCTGCGCACCGGTCGGATTGTCCCGTAGGAGGTGTGCGGCGACCCCAGCTTGGACGTTGATCACTGCGATGTGGTGAGCCATCACGTCGTGCAGCTCGCGAGCGATACGCATGCGCTCCTCGATCACTCGCCGCCTGGCCTCCTCCTCGAGCGCATGCTCTGCGCGTTCGGCGCGATCTCGAAGCGCTGTCGCTCTCTCCTGCCGTGCCAGGGTGTATGCCCGCCTGCTGCGCACGGCGTCGCCTGCCGCTGTGGCGACACCGGCCCAGGCGATCAGCTCCAAATTCTCGCCGTCGTACCACGGGCCCGGTGATGTGATCGCCGCCGTCACGTACAGCGCAGCTGCCGTCACAGCGCCGGCCGTCCAGGCGGTCCTGCGGCCCGACGTCGACGCCACGGTGTACAGGACGATGATCGCTGCGACCCGGAGCACACCTGGGCCATCGTCAGGGATCAGCGACCACACGGCGGCGATCACAGCGACCACCAACACCGTCAGCGGGGCGCGCCGGCGCAGCAGGATCAGCGCCGCTGCGCCGGCGCACGTTACGAAGTCGACCGCATCGAGGCTGGCGCCGACGTCGCCGGCGTCGACCACCTCGTGGGTCAGGCCCCCAGCGCAGACACTGGCGGCGATCGCCAGATCGGCGACGACAGGGCGCAGTGCCGGCCACGAGCGGTCGACGCCCGGGACTTTGGACAAGGCAGACACCCGTAGGACCTGTGCGTTGGTGCGATGTGGAGCACATCGCAGGCCGACGATGCTCACGCGTCCCGGCGCTTGAGGGCGATCGTGCCTGCGGCGAGCAGAACCCCGATCCAGCCGATCAGCACGAGCAGAGCAGTGCCCGGTGACATATCGCCCGAATACCTGACGACCGTCATCAGCGTCTGTCCCGCTTCGGCCGGTAGGTACTCGGAGGCACGGCCCCACACCCCGCCCAGCGTCTCGAACAGCACCGGCACGACGAACAAGATCGCGACCAGGATACCTATCGCTGTCGCGGTGTGCCGCATCAACGCGCCGAAGCCAACGCCCATCACCGCGATCACGGTCGGGAACAACGCCGCCGCAAGCACCGCTCGGAGCACACCCGGGTCGGACAGCGACGCCGACGGCCCGCCTCCGCCATAGACGGCCTGTCCGACGAAGAACGCCACCAACAGCGACGCCACCATCGTGGCGAACGCAGCAGCAGCGACGACGATCACCTTGGCCCACAACACCGGCACCCGCCGGGGCACTGCGGTGAGCGTCGTGCGGATCAGACCCGTCGAGTACTCCGACGTCATGACCAGCGCGCCCATGACGCCGAGCACGAGCTGGGCGAGCGTCGCCCCGAACAGACTGTTGCCTGCGGGGTCGTAGATCGTCTCGTCTTCGGCAGTAATGGGGACGCCATTGCTGAGCATCGACACCAGCACACCGGTGGCAATGACGGCACAGGCGGTCAGGCCCAGCGTGACGATCGTCGAGCGGACAGATCGCAGCTTGATCCACTCCGATCGGATGACCCGGGGAAGGGTGACCTTGCGGGCCTGCACGTCGTCGGCCGGCGGCGATGCAGCCAGTGAGACCGGTCTTGTTGTGGTGGTGTTCATCACGAGCTCTCCAGTTCGTGCGTGTTGTTGGTGGAATCGGTGGCGCCGTGGTACTCCACGGCGTCCTCGGTGAGACCGATGAAGATGTCCTCCAACGAGGCTCGTGCGGGTGTCAGCTCCTGAAGCTGCAGTTGCGCCGACCACGCTCGAGCACCGATCTCGTCCGCATCCATACCGACGACGTCGAACAGGTCGTCGCCGCGGATCACGATGTCGGTGGCGTCGCGTCCGAGCAGATCACGAAGCCGGCCGGCGTGCGGCGACCGCACACGGACGCTGGAAGGCTTGGTCATCGCGGTGAGCTCGGAGCCCGACATATCGGCGATCAAACGTCCCCGGCCGACGATGATGAAGTGCTCGGCCGTGAGCGCCATCTCGCTCATCAGGTGCGAAGACACGAGAACCGTGCGTCCCTCGTCTGCCAGCGACTTGAGCAGCTTGCGGATCCACAGGATTCCCTCCGGATCGAGGCCGTTCACCGGCTCGTCCAGCATCACCGTGTGCGGATCGCCGAGCAGAGCGGACGCGATGCCGAGGCGTTGGCCCATGCCGAGTGAGAAGCCGCCGCTGCGGCGATCGGCCACCTCGCTCAAGCCCACAAGGTCGAGCACCTCGGCGACGCGGCGCTTCGAGATGCCTGTGGTAGCGGCAAGCGCCAACAGGTGATCGCGGGCAGAGCGGGCCGGGTGGGTGCCCTTCGCGTCGAGCAGCGCCCCGATCTCGCGGAGTGGCGCCCGATGCTCCTCGAACGGTCGGCCATTCACCAGCGCCCGCCCCACGGTGGGCCTGTCGAGCCCGAGGATCACGCGCATCGTCGTCGACTTCCCCGCGCCGTTGGGACCGAGGAAGCCGGTGACTACACCGGGTCTGACGGTGAAGCTCAGGTCATCGACGGCGACGTGCGAGCCGTAGCGTTTCGTGAGGTTGGTGACTTCGATCATCTTGTCGGTGCTCCTCGCAGGGGTGGCTGTGCACGTCCCATCGTCCGCAGCACAACTGCGCCTGTCGTCGTCTCTGCGCAGGCGCTCGCGGCTACTGCGTCCGCAGTAGCCGCGAGCTCGGCAACGTCGATCGAGCACGTGAGGTGCACGAACGGTTGACGAGATCCCGTCCGATCACTCCGTTCGGCCGCCGCTGCCGCGCTGCTGGACATTCGGCGATGGGGCAATGTGCCACACCCGCATGTGACAGCCAGTTGCCTCCGCATGCCAGCCGCGTCCGCGTGCCGGGCGGGGACGCCTCCTCCCCGGCGGTGCTGGGAGGTGGTCTTCACAGGCTCTTCACCGGCGTCTACCCTTTCGTAGGCCCGCCTCGTACTTCCGTGCGGAAATGCTGACCGAGAGCCGAGCGCCACCGCGCCACGCTGGAGCAGACATGGACGACAACGGGACCGGCGCCGGCGCTTCGCCGCGGTTGTCAGCGCCCGCGGTACCGGCGGCGGCAGCCTTGCCGGAGGAGGATCCGCAGGGTGCGGGGGGCGGGGTGCCGCGGCTGTCCGAGAACGATGTGCGGCTCTTCCAGTGGGTCTGCCGGCACGGGGAACTGGACTCCGGACGCGTTACCGGCGCGGTGGGGCTGAGCGAGACCGAGCTGTCGGAGTCCCTGGCCGCCCTGTCCGCACTCTGCCTGGTGCGGCGGCTGGGGCACGATCCCGCCCGGTATGTTCCGGTGGCGCCCGAGGTGGCCATCGCCGCGCTGGTCACCCCGCACGAGGAGGTACTGCGCCGCCGGCTGGCGGACACCGAGCGGCTGCGCCACGAGATCGGCCTGCTGGCACCGCTCTACGCCGAGGGCCGCAGGCACCAGCGGGTGCATGAGCCGCTGCTGGAGGTCACCCAGCTGGAGACGGTGGTCGGGCTGATCACCGACACCGCGGCGCGCTGCCGCCGGGAGGTGCGCACCTGCCAGCCCGGCGGCGGCCGGTCGCCGCATGTGCTGGAGCAGGCGTACGCCCGGGACCTGGACATGCTGCGCCGCGGTGTGCGGATGCGCACCCTCTACCAGCACACCGCCCGGCACCATCGGCCCACCCAGGAGTATGTGCGGCGGATGAGCGAGCACGGTGCCGAAGTACGCACGCTCAGCGAGCTGTTCGGGCGCATGATCGCCTTTGACAGCGAGATCGTCTTCATTCCGCACCGGGACGACCCGGACGCCGCGGTGGTCATCCACGATCCGTCGACCGTCGCGTATCTGTGCGCGGCCTTCGACCATGCCTGGTCGCTGGCCGAGCCCTATCACCCGGCGTGGAGCGAGAGCCCGGCGCGGGAGGAGGTGAAGATGGCGATTGTGCGGCTGCTGGCGCAGGGGATGAAGGACGAGGTGGTGGCCCGTCGGCTGGGCATGTCGCTGCGCACCTGCCGCAAGCACATCGCCGAGATGATGGAGCAGCTTGGTGCCTACAGCAGATTCCAGGCCGGCTATCTGGCCCGGGTGCAGCTGTCGGAGCCGCCGGCCGCCCCCGGGGCCGCGCCCTGAGCGCCGCTCTCGCGGCTCAGCCGGGGCCGGCTTGTTCGCGGGCGAACAGCAGCGTGAGCCGGGGCAGTTCGTACCGCTCAAGGCCGGCTGTGCCGTGTGCGGTCACCTCCGCCTCCGCCGCATCGGGGCCGGGGCCGGTCTCCGGCGGTGCCAGGACACAGGACTCGATCAGCGCGTCCAGGGCGCGGGCCGCCTCCCGCTCACCCAGGCCCAGCACCCGGCTCGCGTCCGCCAGTGTGAATACCGGCCCGCCCAGGGCGCCGAGCCCGCGCAGTACCGCCTGCTCCCCGGCCGGCAGGCCGCCCCAGGCGTCGGCCAGCCGGGCGCGGACGCTGAGCCCGCCCGCGGCCAGCTCGTCCAGCGCCTCCCCGGGGTGCTCCAGCCGCTCCGCGTACCGGCTCAGCGGCAGATGGCGCAGCACCGCGAGCCGGTTGCCGGCCACCCGCACGGCCAGCGGCAGCCCGCCGGTGGCCGTGACGATCCGGGCCGCCGAGCCCGGGTCGGCCGCGAGCCGCGCCGGGCCGGTGATCCGGCCCAGCAGCTCCAGTGCCTCGTCCCGTCCGAACGGCGCGAGTTCGATCCGCCGGGCCGGCTCCAGGCCCGGCAGCCGGCCGCGCGCGGTGACCAGCGCGGCGCTTGCCCCGGCGTCCGGCAGCAGCGGCCGGACGGCCGCCTCGTCCGGCGCGGAGTCCAGTACGAGCAGCACCCGGCGGTCGGCCAGCCAGGCCCGCCAGGCCGCCGCGGCCTCCTCCCGGTCCCCGGAGAGCGGCTCGGTGCAGCCCAGCGCCCGGGACAGCTCGCCGAGCACCGAGGTCCACGGCCGTGCCGAGCCGTCCTCGGTGCGCAGCCGGGCCGCCGCCCGGCCGTCCGGGAAACGTTCCGCCAGATGGTGTGCGGCGTGCACCGCCAGTGTGGTCTTGCCCACCCCCGCAGGCCCGGCCAGCACCACCGGACCGCCCCCGGTGCGCTGCAGCGCCGAGCGCAGCCCGGCCAGCGGACCGGCCCGGCCGGTGAAGTCGTCCAGGGCGGGCGGAAGCCGGCAGGGCCCGGCGCGGCCGTCCCGGGACGGCCGCGCTCCCGGGGCGGGGGCCGGTGCCGGGTCCGGGGGGGTGTCGTCGAGCAGTGCCCGGTAGGCCCGCTCCAGGGCCGCGCCCGGGGCCAGCCCGAGTTCGCGGGCCAGCAGCCGGCGGCAGTCGTCGTACGCGGCCAGCGCCTCCGAGCGGCGTCCGCACCGGTGCAGCGCGGTGAGCTGGATGACCCGCAGCCGTTCGCGCAGCGGGTGGCGGGTCACCATCTCGCCGGCCGTCTCGGCCACGGCGGCGGGTTCCCCGGCCTCCAGCCGGGCCTCGGCCCAGGACTCGTAGACCGCGAGGCGGCGGGCGCGCAGCCGGTCCGCGGCGTCGCGCAGGGCCGCGGCGCGCGGCGCGAGCCCGGCGAAGGGCTCACCGCGCCACAGGCCGAGCGCTTGCTCCAGCAGCCGCGCGGCCCGGCCCGCGGTGCCGCGTGCGGACTCCGCGCGGCCGGCCCGGGCCAGTTCCTCGAAGAGCAGTGCGTCGCACTCGGTGGCCGCGAGCCGCAGCACATAGCCGCCGGGGCCGTGCCGCAGCCGGCCGTTCCCGCCGTCCGGGCGGTCCGGGCGGTCCGGGCCGCCGAGCACCTTGCGCAGGGCTGAGGCGTAGACCTGGAGGTTCTTGCGCGCGGTGCGGGGCGGCTCGCCGTCCCACACCACCTCCGTCAGGGTGTCCACGGAGACGGGCGCGTTGGGGCGGGTCAGCAGTGCCGCGAGAAAGAGCTGCTGCTTCAGCGGCCCCAGCGCAAGCGGTGCGCCCCGCCGGATGACCGTGAGGGGCCCGAGCAGGGAGAACCACAGGTCCGCCGCTCTGCTTTGGGTGTCCGCGCCGTCGTTGTCCGGGACTGTTCCCGCGCTGTGGTCCATTGCCGGGAAGCGGATTTCCTGCACGGGCTTCAACGCCCTCCCCAGCCGGTGTCGTCGGTTCGGAGAGCTGCTCGGCGGGATACTCGGGAAGAAACTGCGACAGCGCGGTGAACGCGGTTCATGTACGCCTCCGGAACGCGGTTGCGAATTCTTCGGCATTCCCGGGAAAGCACCGGTACTTTCAGCATGCCCAGGACCGTCAATCACGGCCAAGGGCAGCAGAGATGCATCAAGCTGCATGCAGTAAGAGACCCGGGGGACGAAGCCGTCATATGGTGAGGAATATCTGCATACAGGGCGAGAGTTCTGTGTCGCCGGCCGGAACCGGAATATGGCGGAACACAACCGGCCGCCAACCGCCCCCGAACCGCCGCGTTGCAGGCTGTCGCCGGAGATTGCGGACCGACGGGTACGGGGGACCGGCGAACGGCGGAGGTGAACCATGCGCCTGGGCGACCTCATTGCGCTCCGTCCCGAACCGGCGGCCGGACTGCTGGCCACGCTCACCAGGCGCTGCCCGCTGTCCTGCGCCCACTGCTCCACCTCCTCCGGCCCGCGCGGGGAGGACACGCCCGCGGCGGCCCTGCTCCGGTTCGCCGGCGGCTTCACCCCCGCCGGCCGGCCCGAGGTGATGATGCTCACCGGCGGCGAGCCGCTGCTGCGCCCGGCACTGGTGCGCGAACTCGCCGCGCTCGTCCGCCCGGCCGGCACCCGCACCGCGCTGCTGAGCGGCATGTTCTTCGCCCGCGACGGCCGGATCCCGCGGCCGGTCATGCGTGCCGTGGCCGCCGTGGACCATTTCTCGGCGAGCATCGACATATTCCACGAACGCGAGATACCGCGCCGCGACACCTTTCGCGCACTGCACCGGATCATGGACGCCGGACTGCCGGTGAGTATTCACGCCACCGGATCGGGACCGGATGATCCGTATCTCGCCGGACTCATCGCCGCGGTCTCGGACGAATTCACCGGCCGGGTGCCCATGCTGGTGAATACCGTGCGGCCGGCGGGCCGGGCCGCGGCATGGGCCGCCCCGGCCCATGCCGCGCGCCTGCGCCCGCCGCCGGCCGGCCCGGCGCCGTGCGCCATGGCCGCCTGGCCGGTCATCGCCTTCGACGGCACCGTCGTGGCCTGCTGCAATCAGCGCGCCGTGGACCGCCGGCCGGTCCCGGCGCATCTGCGGCTGGGCCATATCGCGGACGACACCTGGCCGGACATCCGCCGCCGCTGTGTGGAGTCCGGGGTGCTGCGGATGATCCGGACCGCCGGACCGGCCCGTCTCCTCGCCCCGTTCGCCGCCCCGCCGTCCCCCGGCGGTGCCTGCGCCGCCTGCCACGCCCTGGCCGGCCGGCCCGACGCGCTGGCCGCCGCCCGGCGCGACGGCACCCGCCCCGCCGCCGCGCTGCTCGACCGGGAGAGCGCCCGGCTGCAGCGCGCCGCCGGCCCGGCCGCCCTGCTGCGCCGCTACGGCTGCGCCCCCTACGCCCATCTGGTCCAGTCACCCCACGGAGCCGCCCCATGACCGACACCGGCACCGGCGCCGGCCCCGGCACCGCCGCGCCGGGGCCGGCGAGCGCCGCCCTGCGCGCCAAGCTGGCCCTGGCCGAGCCCGTGCTGCACCGCGCCACCGCCCGCCTCTGGCGGCCCGGAGCCGGGCTGACCGCCCGCTACACCCGCTATCTGGGCGCCATGTACCACGTGATCCGCGCCTCGGTACCGCTGATGGAACTGGCCGCCCTGCGCTGCGCCGCGCTCGCCGCCGACCCGGTCGCCGCCCCGCTCGCCCGTTACCTGCACCACCACATCGACGAGGAGCGCGGCCATGACGACTGGCTGCTCGCCGATGCCGCCGCGGCCGGCGCCGACCCCGGCGGCATCGCCGGGGACACCCCGCCGGCCGCCGTGGCCCGGCTGGTGGGTGCCCAGTACTACTGGATCGAGTACCACCATCCGGTCACCCTGCTCGGCTACATCGCGGTCCTGGAGGGCAACGCCCCCGCGCCGTGGCTGGCCGGCCGGCTGGCCCGCGAGACCGGGCTGCCGGACGCCGCCTTCGGCACCGTGCGCCGTCACGCCGACCTGGACGGCGGCCACCGCGACGACCTGGACCGGCTGCTCGACCGGCTGCCGCTGACCGTCCGGCAGCGCACCGCGGTGGCGGTCAGCGCGCTGCACACCGTGGACGCCGTCGCCGAACTCTTCCGTCAGCTCGCCGCCGCCGGCGCCCGCCCGGCCCCGGCGGCCATCCACTGAACCGCAGGAGGACCAGATCATGAGGAACGGCAGCGGAGACGGGCAACGTGCGGGACACGAGGCACATGAGAAGCATGAGAAGCATGAGAAGCGTGACAAGCGTGAGGCGCGGGACGGGCGGGGCGGTGATCCGCTGGCGGCGCTGGAGCGCGCGGGCTTTCCCCTCCACGCCCTGCCGGAGGAGCAGCTCCAGGTCTTCCGGGAGCTGAGCCCGGCCGAGGTGGCACTGCTGCTGGACCTGAAGGAACGCCTGGACGCCGCCGAACCCGAGGTGATGGCACACCAGGAGATCGCCGGAGGAGCGTTGTTCTGATGTCTCCGCCGTCCCGGCCGGCCCCGTGCCCCTCGTGCGCCGAACCACCGCCCGCCCAAGCCGCGTTCTGCCCGCGCTGCGGCACCCCCTGCGCCGCGCCGCCCGGAGGCGGGGCCCCGGAGGAACGCCGCGTCGTCACCGTCGTCTTCTGCGACCTGGTGGGCTCCACCGCCCTGGCCGGGCGGCTCGACCCCGAGGCCCTGCGCGCCGTCACCCTGCGGTACTTCACCCTGATGCGGGACCGCATCGAGGCGCATGGCGGCACCGTGGAGAAGTACATCGGGGACGCCGTGATGGCGGTCTTCGGCGTGCCCGTCCGGCACGAGGACGACGCCCGCCGGGCTCTGGCCGCCGCCCTGGACATGGTGGCCGGCCTGGAAACCCTCAACACCGGCCTCGGCCGGGACTACGGGGTCCGGCTCGGGGTGCGGATCGGGGTCAACACCGGGGAGGTGGTGGCCGGCACCGACCCGGCCGCCCGCCAGGCCCTGGTCACCGGCGAGGTGGTCAATGTCGCCGCCCGGCTGGAGCAGCAGGCCGCCGCCGGCGAGATCCTGATCGGTCCCGCCACCGCGCTGGCGGCCGGGCCCGCCGCCGTGACCGAGGACGTCGGCGAGCTGGCCCTGCGCGGCAAGCGCGACCCGGTACCGGCCCGCCGGCTGCTGGATCTGCACGCGGACGACCCGGAACGGACCCGCCGCTTCGACACCCCCTTCGTCGGCCGGGAGCCGGAACTGGCGCAGCTCGGGCTGCTGCTGGACCGGCTGGCCGCCGAGCCGCGCTCGCACCTCGTCACCGTCTACGGCGAGGCCGGCGCCGGCAAGACCCGGCTGCTGCGCGAATGGCTGGGGGGCCGGGCCGGCGCCGCCGCGGCCGTGCACGGCGCGGGCCGCTGCCGCCCCTACGGCGAGCACGGCAGTCTGGCACCGCTCGCCGACGCCGTCGGCCAGGCCCTGGCCGGGGCCGGGCCCGGCCCGTTCGCCGCGCTCACCGGCGGCGAGCGCGCCGAGGCCGACGCCGCCCGGACCCTGCTGCGCCGGGGCCTGCTGGCGGACGGCACCCCCAGTCCGTCCCCGGACGACACCTGTCTGGCGCTGCACGTCCTGCTGTCCGTGCTGGCCCGGCACCGGCCGCTGGTGCTGGTCCTGGACGACGTGCACTGGGCCACCGCCGAACTGCTGGAGATGACCGGCCGGCTGCTGGACGAACTCGACGACGCGGCCGTCGCCGTGGTCTGCGCCGCCCGGCCGGAGCTGCTGGAACGCCACCCGGGCTGGGGCAGCGGCCGGCTCCGGTCGCTCTCCCTGACCCTCGGCGGCCTGGCCCGGCACGAGGCCGCCGCCCTGGCCGCCGCCATGACGGGAGGCCCGGCCGACGGCCCGGCCGAGGTCACCGCCCATGCGCGCCGGGCCGCCGCCGCTCCCGCCCGGGCCCCGGATCAGGTGCTGGCGGACGCGCTGGAGCGGGCCGAGGGCAATCCGCTCCATCTGGAACATCTGCTGGAACATCTGCTGGCCATGTCCGCCGGCGCGCCCGCCGGCCGGGCCCCGGCCGCCACGGGCCTGCCGCCCACCCTGCAGGGACTGCTCGGGGCCCGCATCGACGCCCTCGACCCGGAGGAGCGCACCCTGCTCCAGCTGGCCGCGGTGCTGGGCCGCGAGTTCGGCCGCACCGAGCTGGCCGCCCTGGCCGTAACCGAGACGGAACCCGCAGCGGCCGACCCCGCGGCGGACTGTGCGGGGCTGCTGCGCCGGCTGGTCAGACGCCGGATGCTGGAGCCCGTCCGCCGCACCCTGACCGCCGACCCCGGGCTCCGCTTCGGCAGCGGACTGGTCCAGGAAGCCGCCTACGACGGCATGGCCAAGGCCGTGCGGGCGCGCCGCCACCTGAAGGCCGCCGAGGTGCTGTCCGCCCAGGGCGCCCCCGACGCGGCCGTGGGCCCGCATCTGGCCCGCGCCCACCACTACCGCACCCAGCTCGGCGGGCCGGGCGGCACCGACCCGGCCGGCCGGGACCTGCGGGACCGCGCCGCCCGGACCCTGCTGCGGGCGGGGGCCGCCGCCCAGGCCAGGTCCGACCTGCCCTGGGCCGCGGACCTGCTGGCCCGGGCCCGGGAGCTGTGCGTCCCGGCCGACCCGTTCGCCGCCGAGGCGGCCCGCCGCCTCGGCGAGGTCCGGGCCGCCGCCGGGGCCGCCGAGGAGGGCCGCGCCCTGCTCACCGAGGCGCTCCGCACCGCCCGGGCGGCCGGTGACGGACTCGGCGCGGCCCACGCCGAACTGGCCCTGGCCGCCCTCGACCCCCGGCACGGATCGGCCGCGGACGCCGCCCGCCGCGCCCTGCCGCTGTTCACGGCGGCCGGCGACGATCAGGGCATCGCCCGCGCCTGCGTCCGCACCGCCCAGGAGCGGCAGCGCCGGGGACGTCACGCCGAGGCCGAGTCCCTGCTGCACCGGGCGCTGACCCACGCCGCCCGCGCCGACGCCGAACCGGAACGCGCCATGGCGCTGGGCGCGGTGGGCATCTCGCTGTGGCGCGGCCCCACCCCCGTGCCCGAGGCGGTGGCCCGCTGCCGGGAGCTGCTGGACGGACACGGCACCGGGCGGCCCACCGTACGGGCCGTGCTCGGCTGTCCGCTCGCCGTTCTTCTCGCGCTCCAGGAACGCTGGACCGAGGCCCGCGAGCGGCTGGCCGAGGCGGAGAAACTGGCCCGGGGCCTCGGCTACGCCGAAGCCGCTGTCTTCGTCCCGCTGTTCGCCGCCGAGATCGAGTCGCTGGCGGGCCGCACCGGCCAGGTGCCGGCGCTGCTGGACGCCGCCGGCCGCGCCTGCCGGGAACTCGGCGACACCGGAACCCCGGCCGCCATCGAACGGCTGCGTGCCCGCACGCTGCTGGAGGACGCCGACGGCTCCGCGGCCCTGGACCTGCCCGACCCACGCGAGGCCGGTCTGCCCCCGGCCGAGTCCGCGGACGCCGACGGGCTGCGGGCCCGCGCCCACGCCCTGGCCGGGCGGACCGGCCGCGCCCTCGAACTGGCCGGCCGCGCGGCCGAAGCCGCGGAGAGCACCGATTCCCCCGTGGTGCGCGGCACGGCCGCCCTCGATCTGGCCCGCACCCTGCACGCCCTGGACCGCCCCCGGCAGGCCGCCGACGCCGCTGCCGCCGCCCGGCGGCACTTCGCCGCCAAGGGGCACCGGCCCGGACAGGCCCGGGCCGCGGCATTCCCCGACCCGCCCCCGGAGGTGATGTCATGAGCAGCGCCACGGCCCGGCTCACCTGGAGCCTCGGTGACCGCCCGCCCGACCGGCTCGCCCCGGGGGACGGCGGCAGCCATGAGGTGGTGCCGGACCCCTGGGCCTGGTCGCACGGCGCCGGGGTGCGGGTCTGCGTGGTGGACACCGGTGTCGAGGACGGCCACCGCTCCATCGGCCGTATCCAGGGCGCATACGAGGTGGTGCGGGACGGGACCGGCGAGCTGACCGTCCGGGAGACCGACGGCGGGGACGCCTGCGGCCACGGCACCGCCTGCGCCGGACTCATCCGGCGGGTGGCGCCCGAGTGCGAGCTGTACAGCGTGCGGGTGCTGGGCAAGGGCTTCACCGGCACCGGGGCCGCGCTGCTCACCGGCCTGCGATGGGCGGTGGAGCAGGGCTTCCCGGTGGTGAACCTCAGCCTGTCCACCACCCGCCGGCAGTTTCTGGAGGCGCTGCGCTCGCTGGCCGACCAGGCGTACTTCGACCGGGTCACGCTGGTCGCCTCGGCGCACAACTCCCCGGTGGAGAGCTACCCCTGGCGGTTCTCCTCGGTAATTTCGGTCGGCAGCCACCGGGAGGACGATCCCGGCCTTTTCCTCTACAACCCCGATCCGCCGGTGGAATTCTTCGCGCCCGGCCAGAACGTCTATGTGGCCTGGCTGAACGGAACCTGCATCCGCACCACCGGAAACAGTTTTGCCACCCCGTTCATCAGCGGGCTGTGCGCCCGGCTGCTCGGCAGTCACCCCGGCCTGACCCCTTTCCAGGTGAAGAACGCGCTCTATCTCGCGGCGGCGAATGTCCGCACCGCCGCCGCGGCAGCCGGAGAACCCGCCGGAGAACCCGTCGGCGAATCAGTCGGTACATCAGTCGGTGACGCAGACAGAGGTGAATGATGAGTCAGTCGAACGGCCTGACCCGGCCGCCGGACCCCTTCCGGCAGCCCTCCGGTGCCGAGGGCGGGGACGCGGAGTCCGCCCTGCTCCAGTCCGTGGTGGACACGGCCCGCGCCATCTTCGGGGCCCGGGCCGGCTCGGTCCTGCTGCACGACGAAGCGGCCGGCGAGCTGGTCTTCCAGGCGGTGTCCGGACAGGGGGAGGACTTCCTGGTGGGCTCCCGCTTCCCCGCGGACCGCGGCCTGGCCGGCTGGGTGCTGGTCTCCGGGGAGCCGATGATCGCCGACGACCTGCGCCATCAGGGCATGTTCGCCCGTGATGTGGCCGAGTCCACCGGATACGTGCCGGACGCCCTGATGGCCGCGCCGCTGGCGCACGGCGACCGGGTTCTCGGCGTGCTGGAGGTGCTGGACCCCGTCGAGCAGTCCCGCTCCAGCCTCTCCGAGCTGGACCTGCTGGCTCTCTTCGCCCGGCAGGCCGCCGCCGCCCTGTATGTGGTGACCGACCGGCGCGAACAGCGCGAGAGGTACGAGCACGCGGCCGTCCGGGCACATACCGCCGCCGTCCTGGACCCGGCCGGCCGCGCCCGCGGCCTGGAACTCGTCAACGCCCTCCGGGAACTGCTGGATTCTCCCGGCTCCTGACCGGAACACCGGCCGAACCATTTCCATACCGGAGCTTTCCCGTACGCCAACCGCCCCCGCCTACCTTGTTCTTGCGGGGAAAACCGGAAGGAATTCCCGGCAACGGCAGGGCAGTGCCCCCCTTCGCCTCTTCCGTCCCTTCTCGAAAGGACACAGGACATGGCCGAGAACGAGATGCCCGAGACCCCGGACAACGCCGACGCCCCGGAGAGCCCCTCCATCGAGGAGGTCACCGAGGTCGTCGCGCACGCCGTCAAGAAGATCCTGGAGCAGCAGGGCACGTCCGGCGTCGCCGCGCCCGGCGAGGGCGGCGGCAACTGCATCAGCGTGCTGAGCGTCGTCGAGAACTGACCGCTGCCGAGGACCGGCGGGGACCGTCGGCCGGGCCGGCCGGCACCCGGAGACGGGTGCCGGCCGCCGCGACACCACGGGAAGGGCCATGGCAGAGAAGGCAACGGTCATGACGGCACCCAGACTCCGTTCCCTCCGGGATTTCCGTCTGCTCTACGCCGGCGGCCTGCTCGCCGGCCTCAGCGCGCAGCTCTCCGCGCTCGCGCTGCCGCTGCTGGTGCTGCGCGCCACCGGCTCGCCCGCCGCGGCCGGCACGGTCGGCACCGTGTCCGGCGTCGCCATGCTGGTCAGCATGCTGCCCGCGGGCGCAGTGGCGGACAGCGCCGAGCGCCGGCGGCTCATGATGCTGACCCAGGGCGCCTGCGCGGTACTGGCCGGCGGACTGGGCGCCGCGGTCCTGCTCGGGGCCGCGCCGCTGGTGCTCATCCTGCTGGTCACCGCGGCCGGCGCGGTGCTCACCACCCTGTGCGGCCCGGCCGCCTCGGGCATGCTGCGGGCCGTGGTGCCGCGCGAACTCCTGGGCGCCGCCGCGTCCCGCTTCCAGGCCCGCGCCGCCGTCGCCCGGATCGCCGGGCCGCTGCTCGGCGGCGTGCTCTTCGGCGTTCACCCCGCCCTGCCGTTCCTGGCCGAGTCCGCCGGCCTGGCCGTGGCCGTGCTGTGCCTGGCCATGCTGCGTACCCGCTCCCGCCCGGCCCGCGGCGGCGCCCGGCCGCTCTCCCGCGGGGAACTCACCGCGGGCATCGGCTTCCTGTGGCGCAGTCCGTTCCTGCGGACCACCCTGCTCACCTTCGGCTTCGGCATGAACGCCGCCTTCGGCGGCCTGATGTTCGCCGCCCTCGCCCTGGGCTCGCGCGGCGGCGCCTCCGGGCTGGGCGCGGGCACGGTGGTGGCGCTGAGCGCCTGCGGCTCGCTCGCCGGCGCGCTCATCGCGCCCCGGGTCGATGTGGACGGCTGGTCCCGGCTGCCGCTCGCCGCCACCTGCTGGGCCTGCGCCGGGCTGGCCGGCGCCCTGGCGCTGTGGCAGCAGACCCTCTTCATGGGCGTGGCCGTGGGCCTGTGCACCGCGCTGGCCGCCGTCGCCAGTATCAAGTTCCTCACCCTGGTGCTGCTCGCCACGCCCGACCGCCTCACCGGCCGGGTGCAGAGCAGCGCGAGTCTGGTCTCCTCGCTGGCCACCCCGCTCGGCCCGCTGACCGGCGGGCTGCTGCTCGGCGCGGCCGGTCCCGCCCGCGCGTTCGCGGCACTCGGGTCCGTCTTCCTGGTCTGCGCCGCCGTCATGACCTGGGCCCCGTCCGTGGGCAGTGCGCCGGGGCCCGCGCCCGGGCCCGCGCCCGGGGCGGCGCCCGGGGCCGGATCCGAGGCGGCGCCGGCGCCCGCATCCGACAGGGAGTAGCCCGATGCCCGATCCGCAGACGACGCAGATGTACTGTCTCGCCGACCGGCTGTACTACGAGGTGCCCGGGCGGATGGACGACCGCGCGGACCGCTACCCGCCGGCCCGCGGCCCGGTGCCGGACGGCTGGCGGCGCTCCGACCGGGGGCTGTGGACCGCTCTGGAGCCGGAGGGCGCCCGTGTCCCGGGCCAGGGCTGGAAGATCCATGTCTCCGCCGTCCCGGAGCAGGCCGGGGACACCCTGGCCACGGTCGCCGCCGCCTGTCTGGCCCGCCGCACCCCGTTCAAGTTCCTGCGCAGCCCGCAGGCCCTGCGGGTGCTGAACGCCACCCACACCCCGCGCCAGAACAGCGGCAAGTTCATCACCCTCTACCCGGCCGACGACGCGGAGTTCGCCAAGCTGGTCGAGGAACTCTCCGCCGCCCTGGCCGGCCGGCCGGGCCCCTATATCCTCACCGATCTGCGCATCGGCGACGGACCGGTGTACGTCCGCTACGGCGCCTTCCGCGCCATGCACTGCCCCGGCCCGGACGGCGCCCCGGTTCCCGCCCTCCTCGGCCCGGACGGCCGGCCGCGTCCCGACGACCGCGCACCGGTGTTCACCGTCCCCGACTGGATCACCCCTCCGGAGGTGCTGGTCCCCCACCTGGCGGCCCTGGAGTCCGCCACCGTGGACGGCCTGCCCTACCGCATTGTCCGGGCGCTGCACTTCACCAACGCCGGGGGCATCTACCTCGCCGAGCATCTGCGGACCGGCCACCGGGTGGTGCTGCGCGAGGCCCGCCCGCACAGCGGCCTGGACCGCACCGGCGCCGACGCGGTCGCCCGGCTGCGCCGCGAGTACCAGGCGCTGCGCCGCCTCGACGGGCTGGACTGCGTCCCCGCGGTGCTGGGCCTGCGCACCATGTGGGAGCACCACTACCTCGTCGAGGAGTACATCGAGGGCGAGCCGCTGCTGCACGCCGCCATCACCCGCACCCCGCTGGTGCGGCGCGACTGCACCGAGCAGGACCTGGCGGCGTACGGCGGCTGGGTGCGGGAGGTGACGGAGCGCGTCGGACGGGCCCTGGACCGGGTGCACGGACGCGGCCTCGCCTTCGGCGATCTGCATCCGGGCAACATCATCCTGCGCCCCGACGGTTCCGTCGTGCTGGTCGATTTCGAGTACGCCGCCGAGGTCTCCGACAGCGCCGCGCCGCGGGCCGCCGCGGCCGGATTCACCGTGCCGCGCGGCGTCACCGGCGCCGCCGCCGACCACCACCAACTGGAGGCGCTGCGGCTGATGCTGCTGCTGCCGATGGCCGAACTCACCGAACTGCACCCGGGGAAGCGGGCCACTCTGGAACGCCTGGCCCGCGCCCGCTTCCCCGGCGGTGGCGGGCCGGCCCGGCCCGGCGCGCGGGCCGCGGGGGACGGAGAAGGGGACCGGGACGGGGACGAGCGGACCGTCCGCCGGCTGTTCGGCATCCCCGCCGCGGACCCAGGGTGGCTGGACGCCGGGGACCCGCCCGCCCGCCCCGACTGGCCCGCCGTCCGCCGCCTGCTGACCGCCGGGCTGCACGCCGCCGCCACCCCCGAGCGGGACGACCGCCTTTTCCCCGGCGCGCCCGAGGTGTTCGCCCAGGGCGGCCACACCCTCGCCCATGGAGCCGCCGGTGTGCTGCTCGCCCTGCACCGGTCGGGGGAGGACGTGCCACCCGAATACGCCGACTGGCTCGCCGCCGCGGCCGGCCGCGCCGACCCGGCCGCCGGGGGCGGACTGCTCGGCGGGCCGTACGGCACCGCCTCGGTGCTGTACGACCTCGGCCGCCGGGCGGAGGCACTGGAACTCCTGCACCGCGCCCGCCAGGCACCCCCGCCGCGCGGCGCCGGCCTGGCCGGCGGCACCGCCGGGGCCGCCCTCACCCTGCTGCGGTTCGCCCGCCTCACCGGCGACACCGAACTGTACGACGACGCGGCCCGCACCGCCGAAGCCCTGACCGCCGAGGCCCTGACCGCCGAGGCCCTGGCAGCCGCGGCTCCGGCCGGCGACGTCCCGGTGGGCCTGCTGCACGGCGCGGCCGGGGCCGCGCTGCTGAACCTCCGGCTGTACCGGCTCACCGGCGAGCGGGACCGGCTGCGCGCGGCCCGGCGGCTGATCGCCCGGGACCTGGCCGGATGCGTCACCCGGGAGGACGGCGCCGCCTATGTCCAGCGGGACGGCTACCGCCATCTGCCCTACGTCGGCGAGGGCAGCGGCGGCATCGCCCTGGTCGCCCGGGAGTGTCTGGCCGAGACGGGCGACGACCCCGGGCTGTCCGCGTTCCTGGCCGGGACCCGCCTCGCCTGCGGCCTCGCCACGGTCCGCGAACCCGGGCTGATGCAGGGCCGTGCCGGGCTGGCCGCCGTGCTCCGCGCCCTGGACGGCGACGAGCGGGAGGTCACCGCCCAGGCCGCCCGGCTCGCCTGGCACGCCGTGCACCGGGACGGCACCCTGCTGATTCCCGGCACCCGGCTGCTGCGGTTCTCCGCGGACCTCGCCACCGGCGCGGCCGGGGTGCTGCTGGCGCTGCACTGCGTCGTCGACCGGCCCCCGGGCGGCCTGCTCGGCGCGTTGGTCCCGGACTGAGCGCGCCCGCCGGGCCGTCAGACGCAGGAGGGTTTGGGGTTGTCCAGATAGCCCCAGGTGTCGGGGCCGACCTCGCCGTCCACCGCGATGCCGGAGCAGCGCTGGATGTCACGCACCGCGTCGTCGGTGAGCGGACCGAAGATGCCGTCCACATCCAGGCCGTAGCCGTAGTTGCGGTTGAGCAGGCACTGGATCTCCTTGACCGACTCGCCCGCGTGGCCCTCCGCCCAGGCCCGGTCGCGGTCGGCGGCGTAGGTGCAGTACTTGCGGCCGGGCGCGCCGGGGTCGGGGGCGGTGGTGGCGGTCCTGGTGGGCTCGGGTGAATCCGACCGGGTGGGCTCCGGGTCGGGCTTGGCCGATTCGGTGGGGCCGGGGTCGGCGCCGGTCCGGTCGTCGGTGCCCTGCCGGTCGTCGCCGCCCGGGGAGTCGCCGTCGCCGCCGGGATCGGCGCCGTCCTGCGGGTCCTGCTGCTCCTCGGCGTCGTCCGCCGGGTCCTCGGTGGCCGAGGGGGAGGAGTCGGCGGCGGGGGAGGACCCGGGCACCGCCGGGGCGGCGGCGTCACCGCCTCCCGGCGTCCCGGTCTCCTCCGGGCCGTCGGTGCTGTCGGTGCCGTCGGTGCTGCCGGCTCCGGACGCCTGGCCGCCGCCCCCGCCGAAGACGCCGGCCGCGTAGCCGCCGCCCGTCAGCAGGGCGACCGCCGTGGCGACGGCCGCCGCGAGCACCACGATCCGGGTACGGCGCCGGGCGCGGGGCGCGGGCGGTTCGCCGGCCGGCGGCGGCCCCGGGTGGGGGGTGAGGCCCGGTGTGGCCCCCGGCGGGGGCGGGGTGTGCGCGAGGACCGGGCCGAAGCCGCCGAAGCCCCCGGCCGGTGTGGCCGGTGTGGCCGGAGTGGCCGGTGACGGCGGTGTGGCCGGACCCGGCTGCATCCCATGCGCCCCCGGGGCCGCCGGGCCGGGCGGCGCCGGTGCGCGGTGGGCGGCACGCGCGGCGATCTCCTCGGTCACCCCGGCCGGCAGCCAGCCGGTGTCCCGGCGCAGCTCGGCGCCGGGCGCCAGCCCCCGGCAGGCCTCGATCAGCCGGTCCGGCGCGGGCCGCGCGGCCGGGTCCTTGGCGAGGCACCCGCCGATCAGGCTCCACAGTCCGGCGGGCAGCCGGCTGAGATCGGGCTCGTCGTGCACCACCCGGTACAGCAGCGCCTGCGGGTCGCCCTCGCCGAAGGCGCCCCGTGCGGTGGCGGCGTAGTGCGCCAGCAGGCCCAGCGCGAAGATGTCGGCCTGCGGGCCCACCTCGCCGGTGGTGATCTGCTCCGGGGCCATGAAGGCGGGGGTGCCGATGCGGCTGTCCGTACCGGTCAGCGAGGTGGCGTCGGTGGCCCGGGCGATCCCGAAGTCGATGACGCGCGGACCGTCGGCGGCCAGCAGCACATTGGACGGCTTGAGGTCCCGGTGCACCACACCGGCCGCGTGGATCGTCTGCAATGCCTCGGCGACCCCCGCGACCAGCAGCAGCACGGTGGCCTCGGGCAGCGGGCCGTGCAGCGTGACGGCCTCGCTGAGCGACGGTCCGGCCACATAGGCGGTGGCCAGCCAGGGCATCGGGCCCTCGGTGTCCGCGTCCAGCACCGGGACCGTGTACAGGCCCTGGACCCGGCGGGCGGCCCGCACCTCCTGTTCGAAACGGCGGCGGAAGTCGGGCGCCTCGGCCAGCTCGGGCCGGACCACCTTCAGCGCCACCGGCTGGCCCCCGGGCGTGTGGGCGAGATAGACCGTCCCCATGCCGCCGGTGCCCAGCCGGGCGGCGGGCCGGAACCGGCCCACCTCGGCCGGGTCCCCCGGGCGCAGCGGCTTCAGGCCGTGATTTCCCGCTGCTCCCCCGTTGCTCGCGGTCATCGTTCCCCCATAGGTCTTCCAGAACGCCGCACCACACATTACTTGTTGGCGTCCACCGCCCCCGCTCCCGGCGGAGAGCGGAACGAGAGCGGCAGGGCGGCGGGCAGGGCGGATCCGCCGCGGCATCAGCTCAGATCGGGCCAGGCGATCAGCCGGGCGGCGGTGGCGTGATCGCCCGTGATGTCCAGCGCCGTGTACGGGACGCGGCGGTGCAGGGCCAGCAGCACCCGGCCGGCCGGGCCCCGCAGCGTGGCGGCGGGCGGCCCGCCGGCGGGCGGGTGGCCGGCGGGCGGCGAGAGGGGCAGGGAGAGGGTCCAGGCCGGGCCTTCCGCGGTGGCGAGGACGACGGAGGCCGGGGCGTGCGGCCAGGGACCGGCGGTGCCCAGCGAGACCGTCAGGAACTCCGGGATGCCGTCCAGGGCGACCGCCGTGGGAACCGGCTCCGGACGGCCCGCGGCCTCCTGGGCGTCGTAGGTGTGCACGGCGGCCTCCTGGAGCTGGTGCCGGGCGACGGCGCCCACGGTCTGCGGCGCGCCCGAGCCGCCCCACCAGGTCCAGCAGCCGCGGGCCGGGTCGGCGGCCCGGAGCGCGGCGAGCAGCAGCCCGGTGGACTCCGCGGACCAGGCCAGGAGATCGCCGTGCGGTGCGAGGTCGCCGAGCTGCCCCTCGGTGGGCGGGGCGTCCGAGGGGCCGGCGGCGACCGCCGCCGCCCAGGAGCGGTGGACGTCCCCGAGATGGGCCACCAGATCGCGCAGCGACCACTCCGGGCAGCCCGGCACCCGGGCCCTGAGGTCCGGCGCGGCGGCCACGGTCTTCCGGAAGGCGGCGGACCGCTCCTCGATCAGGGCGAGAAGCTCGGGATAGGGCAGGGCGGAGGGGGTGCCGCCGCCAGTCGTGGGCTCGGTCATGAGGCTGTGGTAGCACGTGCCACTGACAAGCGGGCGATGCGCGGGAACACGACCGCCGCGACCGGCCCCGCGCCCGCCCGGCGCGATCCATCCGGTGTCCACCCGGTGCCGCGGACCGCCTGAGCCGTGCCCCCGCCCGGCATGCGGCGGCCGGCCGTCCGGCATAGCGTGGGGGGAGATCCGGCCGCCGGGCACGGAGGGAGCCTTTGATGACCGAACAGTCCGCCGAGGAGAATCTGCCCACCCCCGACCGCCTGCTGCACAGCGGCGGCGACCGTCCGATCGATCCGGAGGACCTGGTGCGGCTCTCCGGCCGCGAGCCCACCCCCGAGCGTGTGGCGCGCGCCCGCAAGCTGCTGGAGGAGGAGGGCGCCGCGGCCGTCGAACGTCTGCTGCCCTGACGGCCGATCAGGACGTCAGGGACGTCAGGAACATCAGGGACATCAGGGACATCAGGGACAGGTGTAGGTGAAGGACACGGACGCCGTGTGGGTGCTCGGCCCGGTGATTCTGAGCTGGGCGGTCGCCGCCACGGTCCCCTCGCCCCGGAACGTCCACAGCAGATGCAGCAGCGCCTCGGTCTGGCCCCGGGTGACCTGCTCCTTGAGCACGCCCGAGGAGGTGCCGTCGCTGCGCGTCCACTGATAGGTGAGGGTCCCGGGCCGGCCGTTGGTGCGGACCACCCCGACGACATCGGCGGTGGAATCGCAGGCGAATGTGGCGTCGGTGCGCGCGGTGACCGCGGTGATCTCCAGCGCCGGACCGGAGCGGTCCCAGAGCAGAAAGGCGGCCACCCCGATCAGCACCGCCACGGCCAGGCCGTAGCGGCGCAGCAGCCGGCGCCGCCGGGGCGGGGGAGCGGGCGGCGCCTCGCCGCGCCAGATACCGGCCGCGGCGGCGCCGGCCGGCGGCTGCGCGGCGGGCACACCCGGGCCGAAGCGCAGCACGCCGTCGCCGCCCGGGTCCGGGTCCGGGTCCGGGTCGCGCAGGGTGGGCGCGGTCCCCTGCGGGCCGGGGCCGGGCGCGAGGGCGGTCGGCTGCCGGTCACCGGGCAGCGGGGCACCGGCAGGGGCGGCGCCGCCGCCTCCGCCGTTGTCCCAGGAGCCGTCCAGCTCGGTCGCGCTGTAATCCTCGGCGTCCTCGTCCGCCGGCCCGGCGGTCGGCGCGCCGTCGGTGCTGCCGCCGGGCAGCCGGACCGTCGCCTCGTCCCCGTCGCCGTCCGCGTCCTTGCCGAGCCCCCGCCAGGCCGCGCCGGTGCGGGGGTCCTCGGGCGGCCGGGTCAATGGAGACACCCCGCGTCGATGGTGACCGGATTGCCCTTGCCGGGCGTGGGCGACACGGGCGTCACCACCAGCCGGTACCAGATCCGGCAGGTATGGGTGGTGACGTCGTTGAGCTGACGCTGCCACGTATACGCCTTGCCGCCCTCGAAGGTCTTCGTCACGGGCCTGCCGACCGGCTTGCCGGGGTCGTCGGGCCCCGACGCCTGGTACCACTGTGCCGACAGGGTCACGGGGCCGGCTCCGTCGGGGTAGATCTGCGCCTCCGCGTAGGCGGCGGAGCAGCCTGCCCCGCAGCTCACGAGCGAGGCGTTGGTGAACCTGACGGCCTTGACGCCGGTCGCCGGGGGCGGCTCCTCGGTGCCGCCGGTGGTGGTGTCTCCGGTGGTGGTGCCCCCGCCGTCGGTTCCGGCCGTGGTGTCTCCGGTGGTGGTGCCGCCGCTGTCGGTTCCGGCCGTGGTGCCCGTGGTGGTGTCGCCGGTGGTGCCCGTCGAGGTGCTGCCCCCGCCGTCGGCGGCGCCCGAAGTGGTTCCGGACCCCGTGGCTCCCCCGGTGGCGGTGCCGCCGGTGGTACCGCCGGTGGTGGTGTCCCCGGTGGTGCCGGCCGAGGCGGTCGCCCCGCCGGTGTCGGTGCCGCCGCCGGTGGCCTCGTCGTCCGGCTCCTTTGTCTCCCCGGGCGAGGGATCGCCCGAGGGCTCCGTCTCCGGCTCCGTCTCCGCCGGGGATTCGGGCCGGCCGGCCTCCGGCTCCGGGTCGCCGATGTCGAGCGGGACGCCGTCGGTGTCCCGCGGGCTGGGCATGGTGGTGGCCTCGGCACGGGCCTCGCCCTCGCCCGCCGCCCACACCCCGGGCAGCACGGTGCCCGCGATGATCAGCGCGCCCGCCAGCAGCGCACCGCCGGAGACCAGCCAGCTTCCGATGTCCCGGCCCGGCGGGGTGCCCTGCGGCGCGGGCGGTCTGCGGCCCGGCAGCATGGTGACCGCCAGATCCGTGCTGCCCGCCGGTGCCCCGTCCGGCCACGGGAACAGCAGCGGCAGCAGCGCGGCGAGCGCCGCCAGCTTCCGCTGCCCGCGCTGTTCCCAGTCCGGGCCGTAAGCCTGCCCGGCCACCCGCTCCAGTTCCCCGACGAAGGCCAGGGCGTCGGCCGGGCGGTCGGCGGCGTCCTTGGCCATCCCCCGTGCCACCAGCTCCCGCACCTGCTCCGGCACATCCTCCAGCGGGATCGGTGCGCTGGTGTGCGCCACCGCCAGCTCCGCGAAGCCGGCCCCGCTGTACGGCCGGCGGCCGGTGAGGCATTCGAAGAAGGTGACGGTGGCGGCGTAGACATCGGTGGCGGCGTCGGCCGGGGCGCCCCGCCACTGCTCGGGCGCCATGTACGGCGGGGTGCCGCTGATGCCGGAGACCTGGCCGCCGCTGCGCGTGGCGATGCCGAAGTCCACCAGCTTGGAGCTGCCGTCCTGGCCGACCAGCACGTTCTCGGGCTTGTAGTCGCGGTGCACCACGCCGGTGGCGTGTGCCGCGGCGAGACCGAGCAGCGAGCCCTTGAGCACCGTCAGCGCCGCCTCGGGACCGGTGGGCCCCTCCTGCTTGAGCAGGGCCCGCAGCGGAACGCCGTTGACCAGCTCCATCACAATGGCGGCGCCGCGCGGCCCTTCCACATATTCGTAGAGGCCGGCCACATGCGGGGAGTCGAGGCTGCCGAGCAGTTCGGCCTCGGTGCGGAACGCCCGGCGGAAGCCGTCGTCCGAACGGAGGCCCTCGCCCAGGTACTTGATGGCCACGGACCGGCCGGAGGCACCGTGCACCGCGATGACCACCCGGCCGCCCGCTCCGGCACCCAGTTCCCGGGTGCCGGCGTAACCGGGCACCGTCCAGTCCTCGCCGGCGCCCGGGCCGTGAAAGTCTGACATGCGTCCGTCCCCCCTGGTCACCTCGTCCCTGTCCGGCATCCGGGCCGCGGGGACCCGGATGTGCGCCCCCTCGGGCACGATGATGCCAGCCGGGCCGCCGGTTGCCACCGCCCGCCCGGTAACAACCGGTCGACAACCACCCGTCGTCCCCGTGGCTCAGCGGCGGGCCAGGCGCAGGTGCCAGCCGTCACCGTCGGGGTTCTCCTCGCGGGTGGGGACCAGCACAGGGGTGAAGTGGCCCAGGTCCGGCCGTCCGCCGTGATGCCATTCGGCGATCCAGCAGCGCAGGATTTTCAAGGAGGGGGAACGAGGGTGATCGGCCAGGATGACGCCTATGGCGTCCGGCCACAGGGGAGCCGCGTCAGATCGGCCCCGCCGGTCGTCCATCGGCCGGCGCCCTCCCGGACGTCCTGGTCTGTATAGTCCATACGCACGCCCCTGGGGGGTGACTCGATGAGTACACAGCGTATGGAGCCGACCTGGGGACCCTGTGCGGCCGCGGGCGGCACAGATCGCTCGCGTGGGTGAGGAGGGCGGTTGGCGGCCGCCGCATCTCCCCAGGGGTGAGGGGATAGACACGCCGGTGGTCCCTCCTCAGTCGCCTTGAAAAGGGACCACCGGATGCGTGGTTCAGATGCAGTCGGTCTCGATGGCGTGGATGAAGGTGGTCCAGGCGCTGGTGGTGGCCTGGAAGGCAGGGATGGTGGTGTCCTTGGAGTCCCGGACGGCGAGGCCGCCGGGGAGAGTGGCGACCTCGACGCACTGCTCGCCGCCGTCGCTGTAGCTGGACTTGTACCACCCCGTGGTGGGGAGTGCGGTGGTGTGAAGGCGGCTGGGGTTCATGCGGTGCTGTCCTCCATGATCTGCTTGATTTTCTCCCGGGAGTCCTCCACGGGAAGTGCGGCGGCCTGGATGCGTTCGAAGGCCGCCTCGTAGACCTTCACGTCCTCGGTTCCCTCGGCGAAGCTCCCGCCCCGGATGTTCTCCACGTTGATCACGGTGGGCCAGGGCTGGGGGAAGCGGACGACGTGGAAAGGTCCCACCATCCCGGGGTGCGGGGTGGCGAGTATCGGCATCACCTGGATGTTGATGTTGGTCAGATCGGTGAGGTCGAGCAGGTGCCGTAGCTGGTCGCGCATCAGCGTCGGTACAGCCGCGGACCGGTAGTGCAGTGCGGATTCGTGGATGACCGCCCAGAACTTCAGCGGCCCGGTCGGCCGCGTGGTGTCGGTGAGGATCGCCTGGCGCTTCTTGCGGACCTCGACCAGGGCGCTGACCTCGTCCGGGGTGCGGGTGATCGCCGTACCCGCGATGATCTCCCGCGCGTACTGGCCGATCTGGAGCAGGCCGGGGATCAGGCCGGGCGTGTAGGTGTGGGTGGACTCGGCGTCGTCCTCCAGCCCGATGTAGTCCTTGTAGGAGGCGCCGGGGACATCGCCGTAGGTGGACCACCATCCGGTCTTGTTCGCGTCCTTGGACAGCGCCTCCAGGGCGGCGATGACATCGGGGTCGGTGACGTCGTACTGCCGCAGGAGCAGGGCCACGTCCTTGATCGGCAGGTGGGCCTTGGCGTTCTCGATGCGGCTCAGCTTGCTGACGTTCCAGCGCATGGCCGCCGCGGCCGAGTCGATGCTCATGCCGCAGGCGTTTCTGAAGCCCCGCAGTGCACTGCCGAGACGGCGCCGGCGCACAGTCTGGACCAGCGGAGGAGTGGGCACCTTGCTGACCTCATTTCGGGTTGACGGGAAGCGGACCGTGGTTGTTCGTCCCTTCTTCGGGTGAGCGGGCCCGACTTCGGGAAAAGTCTGCCCGCACCGAGGATCGAAAGTCCAACGAACTCACGTTCTTTCTTTGCGAGTTCAGGACCAAAGGTTGCGTCCATCGCGGAAACGAGTACATCCTGCCAGGGCGAGAGAACGTGATGGTGCATCACTTCATGATCGCCATCGCACGCGCAGTAGTGAGACCGGGCTGCCCTGACCTCGGTCACGATCCCGGTTGCTTCCCCTGTACTTTCCCGGCCCGCGCCTGCCCTTCAGGCGGGGCCGGGAGACCCCACCCTGGGAGCCGTCCATGGCGAACAGAGCACCAGCATCCCCCCGCCAGGGGGCCGCCCCCGACCTCCGCGAGGTCCACCAGGACGTGGTCCTGGCTCTCGCCCTGGCCCGGCACGGGCGGCCCCAGGGCGAACTCACTGCGGCCCTGCGCCGCCGCTTGTGCGGCTACATCCACGCGCTGGCCCCCGACGCCCGAGCCTGGGCGTCCTCCCACGCGGTGAGGACGTGCGGGACAGCCACCACGAGACCATCCGCAAAGCCGTCTCCCTCGCCGCCGGCAAGGCCGGTGACGAGGACGCCACCGCCGAACGTCTGCGTTTGCTCGGGAAGGCCGCCGACATGCTGGCGAGGATGGCCAGCGGCCACCAGCACGTCGTCAGCCAGGGGGCCGTCTCATGCTGACTCCCCACCTCCGGCACCCGGACGAGGACCAGCCGACCGCCGTGAAGGGCTGTGCCACCTGCACACACCTGGACCGCTTCCGGCAGCGTGCCTCCGCGGCCGGGGACGGCTCGGCGGTCTCCGACGCGAACGTCCGTATGCGCCGCCACCAGAAGGCGGAGCACTCCTCGTGATCCGTGCCGTCCGCCGCTTCCTCTACACCTTGGGCCGGTTCGCCGCCCCGCTGTTCATCTGGGCCATCGGCTTCGGCATGGGCTTCACCCTCGCCGCGGCCTGGGCCACCGCCTGGACCGGCCGCCGGGCGGGCGGTGACCAGTCGCCCCGCCCGCCTGGCGGTCCTCCACCTCCAGCCCTTCCCCGCCGCCCCACGCAGCACCGCACGGTCCCTGCTCGCCTCCGCGAGTCGCCGCCCGACGGAAGGAGCCCGGAATGCCCACCGACACCGGAGCCAAGGCGCTCAGTGCGCTTGGTCTGGCCGGAGGGCCAGGCCGCGCAGGCCCTGCCCTGGCCCGCACCCTCAGCGAGCTGTCGATCACCCCGGACGGTCTCCAGGCCGCCCTGGGCGAGCACGCTCCGGGCCGCGTGCACGTCACCGGCACCCTGGAACGCAGGCTGCTGTTCCTCGAACGCCCCGACGCAGAACGCCCCGATGGGCGGTGGGTGGTGGCGGACCTGTCCGGACAGCCGCACGCCACCCGCTACTGGCCCGGATGGCTCGACGGCCACCTCCGTCTGGCCCGGCCGGAGACGTGGCTGAGCCCGGCCGCCGTGGACGCCTATGCGCTTGCGCGTCTGGCCCGGCCGCGGGTGCTGCTGGCGGCCCTGTACCACCCGGAGTACTTCCCGCTGCCACGGTTCCCGCTGGGCATCAGCGATGTCGCCCGCGCCGCCCGCTCCACGCTGCGGGGCACCGTCGCGCTGGCGGACATGCAGCTCGGTGTCACCCTGGAGGACTTAACCGCCCAGGTGATCAGGGACCGGCCGGACATCCTCGGAGTCTCGGCGACCTTCGGCCAGCACGATCTGCTCACCGCGCTGCTGGACGTGGCCTTCGCGCTCCCCGAGCCGCCGATGGTCGTGGTCGGCGGCTCCCTGACCGCGCGGAACGAACACCTGTTGCTGGAGCGCTACCCAAAGCTGCTGGTCGCCCGTGCGGGCGGGGAGGCCACGATCGAAGGGCTCCTCGCCCACTGGCACGGCGATATCGGACTCGATGACGTCCCGGCGCTGGGCTACATCGGTGCCGCGCGGGGCGGCGCCCTGACGGTCAAGCGGCGCCGCACGGCCAAGCCCGCCTCCCGGGACGCGACGGCCGACATCCTCCCCGAACTGGATCTGCTGCCCGCCACCTTCGAGCACCACGGCGTTGCCCAGCTGGAGACCAGCCGCGGGTGTACGAACTTCTGCTCGTTCTGCCCGCGCGGCCACAAGGGCACCTGGTCCGGCGCCGCCCCGGACCGGCTGCCGTGGATGCTGGCCCAGATGCGGCAGGTCTTCGACCGCTACCCGGGCGTCTCCCGCACCCTGTACCTGGTCGATGAGGAGTTCATCGGCCGTGGCCCGGACGCCGCGAGCCGGGCCCTGGACGTCGCCCGGGTGGTGCACGAGGCGGGGTTCGCCTGGGAATCGAGCTGCCGCGTCGATCAGGTCACCGACCCCGCCCGTGACCTCGGCTGGCATACGGACCGGGCCCGCATGTGGCGGGCTCTGGTGGACCGAGGGCTGCGGCGGATGCTGTTCGGCGTGGAATCCGGCGTGGACTCCATCCTGGCCCGGTTCAACAAGGAGACCACCGGCGAGCAGAACGCGCTGGCCATCCGCACCCTGTCCGCGCTGGGCATCCCCACCCGCTTCACCTACATCACCTTCGACCACCTCATGACCCTGGAAGAGCTGAAGGCCAGCTGCGCCTTCCAGGGCCGCACGGACCTGCTGCTGCGTCCCCTGCCGGGGATGAGCGCGGACGAGATCGTGCACGGGGTCCGCGACGAAGCCTTCGTCGCCGAGCACACCACCGGCCGGCCGCTGCACACCGGCATCTCCTACATGCTGGTGTCGATGGAGTGCCTGATCGGCGCCGCCTACACCCGCAAGGTGGCCGAAGCCGGGCTGGCGGGGGCGCCGCGGCCCTCGATGGGCCGGGTGGACGCGCGGTTCGCGGACTGGCGGATCGGGGTGGCCAGCACCTGGGCCCAGCGGTGGGTGGACCGCAACTTCGCGCTGGACTACACCCTCAAGTCACTGGAGAAGGTCCTGGACGGCACCCCGCGCCAGGCCGTACGCCAGGCCAGGGTGGTCCTCAAGGACGCCGCCTACACCGTGCTGGGCGAGATGATCAGGGCCGTGGAAGACCAGGCGCCCGGACCAGGTACTGGCGGGGAGGCGGCACTGTCGGGGTGGATCGGCACCCTGCTGGAGGCGGAGATCGACCGGCTGCGGCAGCGCATGGACGACACCGTGACTGAGGTGGCGGGTGTGCTCGGGCCTGAGCACGCGCGGATGCTGCGGCGCGAACACGGCCGGTGGACGTCCACGTCGGGGTGGGAGCTGATCAACGCGGCGGACCCCTGTGGCACCTGACCAGGCGGCCCGCCCGGCGGTGGCCCGCCGCGGACGACGTGGCGGGCCACCGGCCGCCTCACGTGCCGGTCTTCTCCGGGATGGGCACCCAGTTGAACTCGGGGCAGAACCGCCGGTAGGTCACCAGCTTCCAGCCCGCGTACTCCTCCAGCCGACCGGAGGCCCGCAGCAGGTGCTTGATCCAGGTGTGGCAGACGCGCTCCTCGTGGTCCATGTTCTCGGCGATCTGGTCGAGCATCCGGCAGGCGACGGTGAAGTCCTCCACGGTCAGGGCGCTCAGATCGACCTCGATGCCCTCCAGGGTGAAGGAGAACACCAGGCGCGTGGTGGAGAACCGGGTGGCGCGCTCGCCGAGGAAACGGGCATGTCCGTCCAGGGCCTTCCGCAGCACCTCGCGCTGGTCCACCGGGTAGCCGATGCCCAGGTCCAGGTCCGAGGTCTCCAGGTTCAGCCGCGTGCCGAAGGAGCCGACATCGCGCGGAGCATGGCCGGTCCACTCCTCAATCAGCGCCGCCGCCTCGGCGCGGACGCGGGTGAGGTGGTCGTCGTGGACGCGCATGGCGTCATAGAACTGCTCGGCCCGCTCGTACTCGGCGGGGGTGAAGTCGCCGCGCTCGGCCCAGCCCTTGGCGGTGACCGCGTCCAGGTTCAGATCGGTGGCAGGTGGTGGTGTCGTCACGGCGCATGACCCTAGCCCCATCCCCACCCACCCCACGGGGCTTTTGGCCAGAAAAGCGATGAAAAGAGGGAAGTGCAATGAACGACACAGAAGGCAGCACGCTGCCCCGCCGCACCCTGACCGCCGGACTGACCGTTCACCCCATCGGGGTCGGCTGCTGGGCGATCGGCGGCCCGGACACCAACCTCGGCCTGCCGATGGGCTGGTCCACCGCCGACGACACGGCCGCCCTGCGCGGTCTGGAGAACGCCTACTCCCTGGGAGCGAATCTCTTCGACACCGCCGACGTCTACGGCCACGGCCACTCCGAACGCCTCATCGGGCACCTGGTGGCCACCGTCCCCCGCGACAGCATTGTGCTCTCCTCCAAGACCGGCTACTTCGCCGGCACCGCCGCCCACGCCTACCTGCCCTCCCACATGCGCCGCCAGCTGGAGACCACCCTGGAGAACCTGCGCACCGACCACCTGGACATCTACTTCCTGCACAACTCCAAGTTCGGACCCGAAGACCGCTACCTCGACGGCGCGAACGAGCAGATGCGGGCCTTCCAGCGCGAAGGGCTGATCCGGGCGGTCGGGATGCGCGGCCCCCACCGCTTCGCCACCGACCGCCTCACCGTCCCCAAGGACCAGCGCGAGGACAAGCACGCCCGCTTCCGCTACCTCTTCGACCAGGTCAAGCCCGAATACCTCGCCGTCCGCCACAACGCACTCACCCCGCCCCCACCGGCCGGGCAGGACATCTTCGCCTTCGCCGCCGACCACGGCGCCTCCGTCCTGATCAACAAGCCCCTCGCCCAGGGCCTGCTCACCGGCAAGTACGTCCCCGGCACGGCGCCTCACTTCGGGCCGGGAGATCACCGGCTGCGCAAGCGCTGGTTCACCGCCGAAGCACTGGCCACCATCCACCAGGGCCTGGCTCCCCTGCGGGAACGCTTCGGCTCCGGCACCGGGGACCTGGTCCGCGTCGCGCTCCAGTACTGTCTCCAGCACGCCGACAACGCCGCCGTCCTGGTCGGCTTCACCACCCCCGAGCAGGCCGCCCAGAACCTGACGTCCGTCGGTACCCCGCTCACAGCGGAAGACCTCGCCTTCGTCCGCGCCACCGCCCAGCGCCTCCAGCAGCGCCTGGACGCCGCCGGTGAGGTCTTCCTCGACGAGAAGGACGCCCCACAGTGACCGCCGACCAGCTCTCCCTCCTCGCCCCGGCCACACCCCGGTACCAGGCATCCACGACCACCGCGCGGCTGCTGGTGTTCAACGTCCAGCACGCATCGCCCGAGCGGGCCCGCCGCCAGGCGGCCTGGCTCGCCGCCCAGGAGTCAGCGGACCTGATGGTCCTCACCGAGGTCGGTACCGGCCCCGGCGGCACCGCGCTGACCACCGCCCTCGCCGGCCACGGATACGCCTCCGTCCTCGCCCCCGAACCGGCCGGCCGCGACTACCGCACCGTGCTCGCCTCCCGCTCCGCCGAGCTGGAACCGCGGCCCAGCGGCATCGCCGTCCTCCCCCACCGCGCCCCGTGTGCGACGGTCCGCATCGGAGATCACCGCCTCACCCTGCTGGGCCTGTATGTGCCCTCCCGAGGCCCCAAGGAACGCCGCAACGAGGACAAGCGCGCCTTCCAGCAAGACGTCTCCACCACCCTGCCCGGCCTCGTTGCCCGCTGCGACGGTCCTCTCCTCGTCGCCGGTGATCTCAACATCGTCGAGCCCGGTCACACCCCCCATCACAGCGTCTTCGGCGACTGGGAGTACGACTTCTACCGCTCCTTCGCCGCCGCCGGCCTCACCGACGCCTACCGCCACCTCCACCCCGACGCCGTCGAGCACTCCTGGTTCGGCCGGTCAAGCAACGGCTACCGCTTCGACCACGCCTTCATCGCCACCACCCACACGGGCCGTCTCCTCTCCTGCCGCTACGACCACGAACCGCGCGAGCAGGGCCTCACCGACCACTCCGCCCTCGTCCTGAAGCTCACCCTCGACGAAGACCACCTCTAGCCTCTTCACACCCCGTGGTGGGTGATCGTAGGAGGCACGGCGAAGTTCAACACGTAGGACTTGGCAGAGAAGTCGTCGTTGGTGTCGAAGTTGTTGTTGCCCAGGGTCACCTCGACCACCGCTCCGGCGTCCTGCACGGCCGGGGGCTGGTAACCGGGGTTGTGCGCCATCGAAATACCTCCACGAAAAGGGGCGTCTCCGGGCCGGTCGGTCCGGCACTTCCAGGCTCGCGGCCACGGCACGCCAGGTCATTGCCGGCGACGGCCGGGTGCATTGCGAGAACCCGCAATGGCACAGCGGCGCCTGTGCCCGGCCGCACTCTCCCCAGCCGGCGCCGGGCTGGCTACGGTAAGCATCCGAGTCGTCACACTCGCGGGGAGATGGCATGGCTGTGGTCACCCGGACTCGCCGCGCGGCGATCCAGCGGGAAGCGGCGCGCATCCGCAGGGACGGCCAGCGGAACGGATATGCCACCCGCCGGATCGCCGCGGCCGTCCGCGCGGCCCTGCCGGAGGTCACCGCCCTGGAGGCATGGCGGCTGGCCCTGGGGTGGTCCCGGGCGGAGGCCATCGCGCAGGTTGCCGCCTGCTACCACGCCGAAGGGCTGGGCCTGCCGGGCATGAACGAGTCGATGCTGTGCCGCTGGGAGCACGACCCCAGGGAGCGCCCCAGCGCGGAGTACGCGGTGATGATCGCCCGCGCGTACGGGGCTTCTCCGGAGGAACTGGGGCTGACGCGCCGACACCTGCTTGCCCTGTCTGCGCCTGCCGCCCTCCGGTACGGTCGCGACGATGACGCCATGCCGCTCACCCGGGGAGAGCCGCCGATGACCACTGCCGCCGGTCTGCCGGCCGTGAAGGAATCTCTGCGTCTGGCGCTGCTGGCCGATCCGGGGGTCGCCGGACCCGCGGTGCCGGAGGCCGCCGCTGCCGCGGCCGAGCACTACGCCCTCAACTACAGCCGCCACCCCCCGCATGTGCTGTTCGGCGGGGTGCGCGCGGCGCGGGAGTTGCTGACCGCCCCGCTCTCCCGCGCCTCGGACCGGCAGGCCATCGAGCTGCACCGCACTGTCGGCCGGCTCTCGGCCCTGATGGGCAATGTGGCCTACCACCTGGCTGACCACTCGGGGGCCCAGGTGCACCTGACCGCGGCCGCCGGCTGCGGTGCCCGGGTCGGCGATGTCCGGCTGGTCGCCTGGACCTGCGGTGCGCGCAGCATGGTCGCCCGCTCCCGCGGTCAGACAGCCGTTGCCGTGGAACTGGCCGAACGCGGCGTGGCCGCGGCCCAGGGCCCGCTGGCCCGCGCGCAGCTCCTGGGGTGGGCCCTGTTGCCGTCCCTGGCCGCCCAGGGCCGTGCCCGGGAGGCCGAGGACGCCCGCCGTCGGGCCGATGAGGCGTTCGCGGCGGCCGAGGAGCAGCCCGGCCGTTTCGGGTACGACGGGGCCGAACACCGGCTGCATGCCGCGGAAGCCTGCATCGCTCTGGGCCGCGTGGACCAGGCCCGGCCGCTGGCGATGGCGTCCGCCGACGCCTGTACGCCGGGGACCCCCGGCTGGGCGGCGGCCACGCTGCTGCTGGCCCGCGTCGAAGCCGCGGCCGGCGAGCCGGCGGACGCCGCCGCCCGCGCCACCGCGGTCCTGGAGAGCGTTCCGGCGGGCCGGCTCCGCTCCACCGCCCGCGCCCGTCTGGCGGCCCTGGACCGATGTCTCCACGATGTCGCCGAGCACCGAGCCGTCCGCGAACTCCGAGACGCGGTACGCGCGCTGCCCGCCTTCATCGATTCCCGGGGACGGGCGTCCGCCGGCGAGAGGTGAGTGCCTCGGTCCGGCTGGACGGCGGCGGGAGGCGGCGGTGTGCCGCCGGGCTCGTCGGCGTGGAGGGTTTCCCGGTGGTCCCGGTGTCCGATGACGCAGCCCGGGCGGCGGCGCCGTCGCCCGGTGGTGGGGTCCGGTCGGTCAGGCGTGGTCGACGAGCTGGGGCTGGCCCATCATCCGGGCGCAGTGGGCGCAGCAGAAGAACTGGCCCTCCTCGGTCTCCAGGCCGTGGCCCAGGATGCGGCAGTTGCAGTGCTCGCAGATGGGGGCCATCCGCTGGGCCGCGCACTCGATGCTGTCGAAGGTGTGCACCGAGCCCGCCGCGTGGATCTCGAAGGACATCCGGTAGTCGTTGCCGCAGACCTCGCACTGGGCCATGGCTGGCTCCCTCCTCGCTGCCGTGGGTGGCTGGTTGCCGGACAGCCGCAAGGATTCCGGGCGGGGGCGGGGCCCCTGGGCGGGGCGCGCGGCCCGCCGCCCCGTCCGGCGCAGCACGCTCACCCGACCGGCGCTGGGCGGTGTCCTGTCGATCTTCGCGGGCCCGCGACGCCGGCTACGGCACCTCGCTGCGTTCCCGAATCGCGCGAGTACGGCCAAGTACGAGCTGCGATCCGGCGCCTTGCGATGCACCGCATCTGACGCCGCGGGCTGATCCACGAAGATCGACAGGACACCGCCTAGACGGCCCGGGGCGGAACGCCCTGCCGTGCCGCCGCGTCCACCGCGGCCACCAGGCGCTCGGCGCCGGGTGTGAAGCCGGTGATCAGCAGGCGGCGTCCGCCGCGCACCCGGATCGTGCAGTGCACGTCCCAGCCCAGGGGCCGGGAGACGAAGTTGGACTGGCCCCGGTCCCGGACACCGCGGATCTGCGACCACGGGATGACCCGGGTCTCGCCGGTGCGGCGGTGGACCAGCCCGCCCTCGCGGAGGTGGAACACCTCGCCGTGCAGCCGCAGGTACTGGCTGCCGCGGGAGATCCCGCCCCACAGGCCGAGCAGTGCCACACCGCCGAGCAGCCCGGCCAGGCGTCCGGAGCCCGTTCCGCCCTGCGCGCCGGCGCTGTCGAAGGTCTCGATCACCACGGGTACGGTCACGGCGGTGGCGGCCAGGCCCACCAGCAGCGCGATCAGCGCCACGGTGCCGCGCCGCCGGTTGTCCGTCTCGTAGCGCCCCACCAGCGCGCCCAGCGCCTTTTCCGCCTCGCCGGCCATCGCCGTGCCCTCCCCGCGTTCCGCCCGGCCCGTCGCCGCGGTGCCAGTGTGGCGGGCGCGGCGGCGGCGGGACAAGGGGGGCCCGGTGTCGTGGCGGCGGCCCGGCCACCCCCCGGTCTGACCGCCGCCACGACGGCAGGGGCCGCCGGCCCGGGCTCAGGGCCCGTAGACGGCGGTGACCGGGGCGTGGTCGGACCAGCGCTCCGCATGGGTGGCGGCCCGTTCCACATAGGCCTTGACGCAGCGTCCGGCCAGTTGCGGGGTGGCGACGTGGTAGTCGATCCGCCAGCCGGTGTCGTTGTCGAAGGCCCGGCCCCGGTAGGACCACCAGGAGTACGGTCCGGCGGTGTCCGGGTGCAGGGCGCGCACCACGTCGGTGTAGCCGCCCTCCTCGCCGAACACCCGGGAGAGCCAGGCGCGTTCCTCCGGCAGGAAGCCGGCGTTCCGCTGGTTGGCCCGCCAGTTCTTCAGATCGGCCGGCTGGTGGGCGATGTTCCAGTCCCCGCAGATCAGCACCTCGCGGCCGTCGTCCGCGGCCCGCTTGCGCAGTCCGGCCAGATAGGGCAGGAAGGCGGCCATGAAGCGTTCCTTCTCGGCCTGGCGCTCGGTGCCCGCCTCGCCGGAGGGCAGATAGAGGCTGGCCACGGTCAGACCGGGCAGGTCGGCCTCCAGATAGCGGCCGGAGTCGTCGAATTCGGGTTCGCCGAAGCCGATCCGCAGCCGTTCGGGCTCGCTGCGGGTGAGCAGCGCCACACCGGCCCGGCCCTTGGCCGCGGCCGGTGCCCAGTAGGCGTGCCAGCCCTCCGGCCGCCGCAGCCCGTCGTCGAGCTGGCCGGGTTCCGCGCGTACTTCCTGGAGGCACACCACATCGGCGCCGGTTCCCGCCAGCCAGCTTCCGAAGCCTTTCCTGGCGGCGGCCCGCAGGCCGTTCACATTTACGGTCGTGACGGTGTGCACAGCGTTCTCCGGTGTGGTTCCAGGCCGGTGTCGCGCCGCAGCATACGCGAAACGAATATTCCCGGGGTCCTCTTCTCGCACTCTCGTACGATGATCGCCATGAAGTTCGTGACCGTGCCCTTCGACCATCCGGATGCGTCCGCGCTCAACGATCTGGTGCAGCGGGAGTACCACGAGCGCTATGGCGACGGGGGCGACCGCACGGTGCTGGAGGCGGGCATGTTCGCGCCCCCGAACGGACTGTTCCTGGTGGTCTACGACGACGCCGGCCGGCCGGTCGGCACGGGCGGCTGGCGGTCCCAGGACTCGGAGGCGGAGGGTTATCAGCGCGGCGACGCCGAGCTGAAGCGGATGTTCGTGATCCGCCAGGCCCGCCGCCAGGGGCTGTCCCGGCGGATTCTGGCCAGGCTGGAGCAGGACGCGCGGGCGGCCGGCCGGCGGCGGATGGTGCTGGAGACCGGTGACCAGCAGCCGGAGGCGATCGCGCTGTACTGCTCCAGCGGCTATCGGCCGGCACCGCGCAAGTTCGGCTACTACCGCTGCCACGAGAGCAGCCGCTGCTTCGCCAAGCCGCTCCTGCCGTGACACGGGAGCGGGTGCCCGCCCCGGTGTTCCCGGGGGCGGGCACCCGCACCGGCGGAGCCCGAGCCCGGAGCCCGAGCCCGGAGCCCGAGCCCGGAGCCCGAGCCCGGAGCCGGAGCCCCGGGCCGCGGCTACGCGTGGGAGCCGGTGGGCTGGGGCAGCGGCGCGCCCGCGGGGGAGCGGTCCGCGGCGGGGCCGCGCCGGGCGGCCCGGCGCCCGCCGAGGAAGAGCAGGGACAGCCCCAGCGTCAGCCAGCAGGCCAGCACCAGCAGCGGGAATCCGCCGCCGCTGCCGTCGAAGAAGGACACCGAGCGCATCAGCATGGCGGAGGCGCCCGGCGGCAGGAACTGCCCGAGCATGCCGACCGGGTCCGGCAGCAGTTCCGGCGCGACATTGGCGCCGGAGAACGGGTTGCCGAAGAAGACCATGGTCAGCGCGGACAGCGCGATACCGCGGGCGCCGAGCACCGACGCCACGCCGCTGCTGGTGGCGGCCACCGCCAGTGCGCCCAGCATGAACACCCCGGCCACCGTCCACCAGTTGCCCTCCAGCACATCGAGCCAGCCGTGCAGCAGGGTGGCGCCGACCATGCCGGTCAGGGCGGTGGCGGTCAGCAGCGCCAGTACCGCCCGGCCGCCGCGCAGCCCCAGCATGGTGGTGACGGAGCCGATGGCGATGCCGGTCAGGGCCAGCGGCAGCACGCTGGCGGCGAAGGCGATGCCGCGCGGATCACGGGGCGGTGCCGGTACCACATCGGTGACGGTCGGCGCGGTGCCCTCGGGGAGCGCTCCGGTGACGGCCTGCCGCATCACCTCGGCCACGGCCGGGCTGCCGGCCGAGGCGAGCAGCAGTTCCGGTTCCGGTCCGGCGACCAGCGCCGCATAGATCTCCCGGTCCTCCAGGGCGGCGACGGCCTCGGCCCGGTCCGCGAAGTGCTCGACGTCGAAGGCGCCGTCCCGTTCCTCCAGCCGCTCGGTCAGCGGGGCGGTGGCCTGGGCCGGGCCGGCCACGCCGATCGGCAGGTCGTTGGGTGCGATCCGGGCGGCCGGCCAGGCGAACGCCCACAGGGCGGTGGCGGCCAGCAGCGGGATCAGGAGCAGCGCGGCGGCCAGCGCGCGGGGCGACGGCGGCCGGCCGGGTCGGCGGGCGGCGGGCTCGGCGGCTTGGTGAGCTGACATGGGGACCTCCAGCGGGCGGCGGTCGGCCGCCGGCGATCTCTGCATCTGCCAACGCAGAGAATGATCGTTCGTTTTTTCTGCTTCCAGCGTGATCCCGGGAGGCTCCTCTTGTCAAGAAGGAATGTTCGTTTTACTGTTCGAGGCATGGCTCGTGTATCCCAGGCGCACCTCGACGCCCGTCGCCAGCAGATCCTCGACGGAGCGGCGGCCTGCTTCTCCCGCAACGGCTTCCACGCCACCTCCATGCAGGACGTGCTGCAGGAGGTCGGCCTCTCCGCGGGTGCGGTCTACCGGTACTTCCGGAGCAAGGACGAGATGATCGCGGCGATCGTCAACGGGGTGCTGGAGACGCTGGGCGCGTCCTTCGCCGAGCGCTCCCGCGACCCGATGCCGCTCCGCCCGGCCGAGACGGTCATGCAGGTGGTGCGCCGGATGTGGGAGATGCTCAACGAGCGCGGGATCACCCCCACCCTGATCATCCAGGTGTGGGCGGAGACCACCCGGAACCCGGAGCTGGCCGCCCGGCTGCGGGAGGGGCTCGGCGTGGTGGTGGACGGCTGGAGCGCCATCGTGCGCAAGTACCAGGAGCTGGGCTGGCTCGATCCGGGCGTCCCGCCGAGCAGTGTGGCCCGCACCATGGTCGCCACCGTGCAGGGCTTCATCCTCCAGCAGCCCATGCTGGGCGAGTCCGGCCGGCTGGACCTGGGCCAGCTCGATGTGCTGGAGGCCGGGCTTCGGGCGCTCACCGGCATGAGCCCGCCCGGGGCGGAGGAGGCGTCCGGGGCCGGCGGGACGGAGCGGTAACGGCGCCGGGGGTGCGGGCGGCGGTCAGCCGTGCCCGTCGGCCGGCGCGCCGGGCCGCGTGCGCTCGTCGAGCTCGGCGCGCAGCCGGCGGTCCACGGCCAGCGAGATCTCCGCGTTCACCACCTGCTTGGCCAGCGGGCGAAGCCGCTCCACCAGCTCGGTCACCTTCTTCACCTCCGCCTCGGACAGCGCGGCGCCCGGCCGTCGCCCCGGGAGCGCGGTGGGCAGCAGATGGGTGCGCAGCAGTCCGGTGAACAGCCCGGCCAGCGCGTCCGCCTGCTCGCGCAGCCGCCGGCCCGCGTCCAGCACGGCGGCCAGCGGCAGACCGGTGCGCACCAGCTCCGAGGACGCCTCCAGCAGGCCGCGGCTGACATGCACCAGCTCCTCGCCGTCCACCGTCAGATAGCCGATGTCCAGCGCGGCGGCCAGATTGCCGGCGCTGACCTCGCCCTCGAAATAGCCGGCCAGTTCCTCGGGGGTGAGCCGGACCGGTTCCTCCTCGGCCCACGGCGGGCGCTCGGCCAGGCCCAGCAGCTCGGCCGTCTCCCCGCGGTCCCGGCCGCCGGAGAAGGCGGCGATCAGCTCGGCCACCCCGCTGAGCGTGTGGCCGCGCTCCAGCAGGGCGGCGATGGTGCGCAGCCGGGCGAGATGCGTGTCGTTGTACCAGGCGATCCGGCCCTCGCGGCGCGGTGGCGGCAGCAGCCTGCGTTCGCGGTAGAAGCGCAGGGTGCGCACGGTGATCCCGGCCGCCTCGGCGAGTTCGGCGGTGCGGTATTCGCGCCCGCCGCCGGTGTCCGCCGGGTGCTCCGCCTCGGCGGCCGGCTCCGGCCCGGACGGCGGCCGGCCGCGGTCACCGTGTGTGTCGCCCTGCTGGTCGCCCATGGCCCGCAGCTTAGGGCAGGGCGTGGCGATGCCGTCGGGGCCGGTGAAGATTGCGGGAATTTTGCGCGGCCGACCCCTACCCGCTGGTAGCAAACTGCTCTACGCTCCCTCGATGCCAGTGATTACTGGCGCAATCATCCAGGGAGGCGGCATGCACGAACGGCAGCACGTCCATGTGGCGGTGATCGGCACCGGGTTCGGCGGGCTGGGTGCCGCCGTGCGGCTGCGCCGCATGGGCATCACCGACTTCGTCCTGCTGGAGCGGGCCGGTGCGGTCGGCGGCACCTGGCGGGACAACACCTACCCCGGCTGCGCCTGCGACGTCCCCTCCCATCTCTACTCCTTCTCCTTCGCGCCCAATCCGCGCTGGCCGCGCAACTTCTCCGGCCAGGAGCACATCCGGGCCTATCTGGAGTGGGTCACCGACACCTTCGGGCTGCGCCCGCACATCCGCTTCGACTCCGAGGTCACCGCGGCCCGCTGGGACAACGACGCACTGCACTGGGTGGTGGACACCGCCACCGGCACCCTCACCGCCGATGTGCTGGTCTCGGCCACCGGCCCGCTGTCCGACGCCCGCGTCCCGGACGTGCCGGGCCTGGAGACCTTCCCCGGCCGGGTCTTCCACTCCGCCCGCTGGGACCACGACCACCCGCTGCGCGGCAAGCGGGTGGCCATGATCGGCACCGGCGCCTCGGCCGTCCAGATCGTGCCCGCCATCGAGCGCGAGGTCACCCGGCTGACCGTGTTCCAGCGCACTCCGCCCTGGGTGCTGCCCCGCGCCGACCGCCGGATCAGCCCGGCCGAGCAGTGGCTGCACAGCAAGGTGCCGCTGACCCGCGCGCTGCGCCGGCAGATGCTGTGGGGAATCAGGGAGCTACAGGTCGGGGCGTTCGCCAAGCATCCGGGGCAGCTCAAGGTGATCGAACGGCTGGCCGTCCGGCATCTGCGCAGGACCGTCCGGGACCCGGAGCTGCGCGCGGCGCTCACCCCGGACTACCGCATCGGCTGCAAGCGCATCCTGCTCTCCAACGACTGGTATCCGGCGCTGGTCAAGCCGCATGTCGAGGTGATCCCGTCCGGGCTGCGCGAGATCCGCGGCACCACCCTGACCGCCGCGGACGGCACCGAGGCCGAGGCGGATGTGATCGTCTTCGGGACCGGCTTCCATGTCACCGACATGCCGATCGCCCGGCGGATCAAGGGCGCCGACGGCACCACCCTGGCCGAGACCTGGCGGGAGAGCGGCATGCAGGCGCTGCGCGGCTCCACCGCGGCCGGCTTCCCCAATCTGCTGTTCGTCATCGGGCCCAACACCGGCCTGGGCAACAGCTCGATGATCCTGATGATCGAGTCCCAGCTCAACTACCTGGCCGATTTCCTCCGCCGGCTCGGCGAGCTGGGCCGGGGCAGCGCGCTGGTGCCCCGGCGGGCGGCGGTGGAGAAGTACAACGCCTGGGTGCAGCGCAGAATGGCCCGCTCGGTGTGGAACACCGGCGGCTGCGTCTCCTGGTATCTGGACGACCAGGGGCGCAACACCACGGTCTGGCCCGGCACCACCGCCGAGTTCCGCCGGATCACCCGTGCCGTGGACGCGGCCGAGTACGAGGTGCTGCGGGCCGGCGACCACGACCGTGACCGTGACCAGAACCGCGACCGCGACCGTGACCGCGAGGGAGCCGCCCGATGAGCCGCACCGCCGTTGCCGTGACCGGCGCCCCGCAGGTGCTGACCGTGGAGTCCACCGGCGGCGCCCGGCTGCACACCGAGATCCTCGGTCCGAAGGACGCGCCGGCCGTGGTGCTGTCGCACGGCTGGACCTGCAACACCGCCTTCTGGGAGCCGGTGGTCCGCAGGCTGGCCGGGGACCACCGGGTGGTCCGCTACGACCAGCGCGGGCACGGGCGCTCCCCGGCCACCCCGGGCGCCTGCTCCACCGAGGCCCTGGCCGACGACCTGTGCGCGGTGCTGGCGGCCACCGTGCCCGCCGCCCGCCGGGCGGTGATCGGCGGCCACTCCATGGGCGGGATGACCATTGTGGCGGCGGCCGGACGCCCGGAGTTCGAGGAGCGGGCCGCGGCGGCCATGCTGTGCAGCACCGGCATGGGCGGGCTGACCACCGAGGCGCGGGTGGCCCCGGTGACGTCCCCGCCGCGCCTGCGCACGCTGATGCAGCGGGCCTTCCTCACCTCCTCGCTGCCGATGGGGCCGGTCACCCCGGTCAGCCGCCGGGTGCTGCACTACGTGACCATGGGGCCCGGTGCCGGGCCGGAACTGCGGGCCGACGTGGCGCGGATGGTGGCGGCCTGCCCGCGCCGGGTGCGCGGCGAATGGGGCCGGGTGCTGGCCGGGCTGTCCCTGATGGACCGGCTGCCCCGGCTGACCGTGCCGGCCGTGGTGGTGCACGGCACCCGGGACCGGCTGACGCCCCGGGTGCACGCCCACCGGATGGCCCGCGCGCTGCCGGACTGCGAGGGGCCGGTCCTGCTGGACGGCCTGGGACACATGACCCCGCTGGAGGACCCGGACCGGATAGCCGGCATTCTGCGCGAACTGGCCCGCCGCCATCTCGCCCCGCCGGACCCCGGCGAGCCGGACGGGACCCAGCACGGGACCCAGCACGGGGAGGTGGGGTGAGATGCGGTTTCGCGGCAGGGCACTGACCGGGCAGGTGGCGGTGGTCACCGGGGCCGCCCGGGGCATCGGCGAACTGCTGGCCCGGCAGCTCTCGGCGCGCGGCGCCCGGGTGGCGCTGGTCGGCCTGGAGCCGGAGCGGCTGCGCGAGGTCTCCGCCGCGCTGCCCGGCGAGTCGGCCTGCTGGGAGGCGGATGTCACGGACGACGCCGCCATGCGCCGGGTGGCCGGCGAGGTGGCCGCGCACTTCGGCGCCGTGGACATCGTGGTGGCCAACGCGGGTGTCGCCGCCGGAGGGCTGTTCGCGGACGTGGAGGACCGGACCTGGCGCCGGGTGATCGAGGTCAATCTGGTCGGCGGGGCCGTCACCTGCCGGGCTTTCCTGCCCGCACTGCTGCGCGGCGGCGGCTACTTCCTCCAGATCGCCTCACTGGCGGCGATCACCCCGGCGCCCATGATGTCCGCCTACTGCGCCTCCAAGGCCGGGGCGGAGGCGTTCGCGCACAGCCTGCGGGCGGAGGTCGGCCACCGGGGCGTACGGGTCGGGGTCGCCTATCTGAGCTGGACCGACACCGACATGGTGCGCGGCGCGGACGAGGACGAGGTGCTGCGCGAGATGCGGCGCACCCTGCCCTGGCCGGCCGGCCGCACCTATCCGGCCGGGCCGGCGGTGGAACGGCTGGTGGCCGGCATCGAGCGGCGTTCCGCCCATGTCTACGGCCAGTGGTGGCTGCGCGGCATGCAGCCGGTGCGGCCGTATCTGCCCGCCCTGATCGGGGTCCTGGGGCAGCGGGAGATGCGGAGGTTCGCGATGCGGCCGGCCGCTGCCGCCGGCCGGCGCCGGGGGCTGGTCGGGGCGGGCGGCGCGGCGGACGAGCAGGCCCGCGGCGGCTGATCCTCCCGCCCGGACCGCCGGCCGCACGCGCCGGGGCGCCTCCCGAGGGGAGGCGCCCCGGCGTCGTGGCCGCCGGCCGCTCAGCGCTCGTCGCGGCGGCGGATGTCGTCCCAGGTGTCCTCGGCGCGGTCCCGCAGACCGCCCTGCTCGCCCTGTTCCTGCTCGCCCTGGCGGCCCCGCCGGGTCTCCCCGGACTCCTCCTGGGCGGAGCGCTCGTCCTTCTGCTTCTGGCGCTCGTTCATCTTCTCCTTGGCCTGGTCCATCATCTCGTTGGCCTTGTCCTTGAACTTGTCGCCCATGCCCATGCTCGTGTCACTCCTCGATGGTTGGTCCGGTGCGGTCCGCCCCCAGCCTGACATGCATGAACGAAGGGTGCATTCCGGACAGGGTGCCCGGGTGAGGCCGGCCCGGGCTCAGCCGCGGGGCGGCAGCGGGGGACGGCGGCGGTCCGGCACGCCGGACAGGTCCGGCGGGGACGCGGCCGGGGAGTCGGCCAGCAGCTCCAGGGCCATGCGGACCGCGGCCTCCAGCACCACATTGCGGCCCTCCGCCCAGTCCAGCGGCGAACGCACGGCCTCCACGTCCGGCTCCACCCCGCGGTTCTCCACCTCCCAGCCGTAGCCCTCGAACCAGGCGGCGTTCATCGGCACGGTGATCACGGTGCCGTCGCCCAGCCGGTGCCGGCCGGTCATGCCGACCACCCCGCCCCAGGTCCGGCAGCCGATCACCGGGCCCAGGCCGAGCAGCTTGAAGGCGGCCGTGATCATGTCGCCGTCCGAGGCGGTGGCCTCGTCGGTGACCGCCACGACCGGGCCGCGCGGCGCGTTCGAGGCATAGCTGACCGGCTGGGCGTTGCGGGTCAGGTCCCAGCCCAGGATGGTGCGGGTCAGCTTCTCCACCACCAGCTCGCTGATGTTGCCGCCCGCGTTGCCGCGCACATCCACGATCAGCGCCTGGCGGGAGAACTCCCGGCGCAGATCGCGGGTGAACTGCGCCCAGCCGGAGCCGCCCATGTCCGGGATGTGCACATAGCCGCAGCGCCCGCCGCCGAGCCGGTGCACCGTCTCCCGGCGCAGCGTCACCCAGTCCTGGTAGCGCAGCGGGCGGTCGTCGATCAGCGGGCTGACCGCTATCCGCCTCGGCCGCGGCGCGGGCTCCTCCGGCGGCGCCGCGTTCGCCGCGTTCGCCGCCGGAAGCGGTTCCACAAAGGTGAGCTCGACGGTGGAGCCGCCGGTGCCGGCCAGCAGCGGCCAGGGGCCGGCCACCGGATCGACCGGACGGCCGTCCACATGGGTCAGCACCGAGCCCTCCGGCAGCCCCATGCCGGCCAGCGGGGAACGGGCCCGCGGATCGGAGGAGTCCCCGGGCAGGACGCGGGCCAGCCGCCAGCTTCCGGACTCCCGGTCGGGCAGGAAGTCGGCGCCCAGCAGCCCCATGGCCCGCTGGTAGTGCGGCGGGCCCTCGTTGCGCCGGGCCGGGACGACATAGGCGTGCGAGGTGCCCAGCTCGCCCAGGGTCTCGCGGAGCAGATCGGCGAACTCGTCGGGGGTGGCCACCCGCTCCACCAGCGGCCGGTACTGGTCCAGCACCGCCTTCCAGTCGACGCCGCACATCTCCGGCTCCCAGAAGTAGGCCCGGATCAGCCGCCCGGCCTCCTCGAAGGACTGCCGCCACTCGGCGGCCGGGTCGGCGTGGTGCACGATCCGCCGCAGATCGATGTGGACGGTGGTCTCGCTGTCCGGGAGTTCGGTGGCCGGTACGGCCCGCAGGTCGCCGGAGTCCGCGATCACCATCCGGGCGGCGTCCCCGCTGAGCGAGAACCAGTCCACATCCCGGGTCAGCTCGGTGGACTTCCCCCGGGGGATGTCGAAGTGGACCAGGGTGGGACCGGGCGAGGTGTCCTCGGGATTGGCGAAGGTCTGGCCCAGCACCCCGGAGATCGGCCAGCGCAGCCAGACCAGCCCGCAGCCGCTGACCGGCCGCAGCCCGGAGTATTTGGAGGCGGGTACCGGGAAGGGCGTCACCCGGCTGCCCAGGCCGTCGGCCTCCACCAGCACCGAGCCGTCGCCGGGCGGGGCCTCGGCCGGGTCCAGCCCGCCGGCGGCCGGCCGGCCCTCCGGGGTGTGGGCGAACGGCGAGGGGGTGGCCGAGGAGAGCGGCACCAGATAGGGGCGGCAGCCCATGGGGAAGGACAGGTCGCCGGTGTGCACGTCGTAGACCGGGTCGAAGCCGCGCCAGGAGAGAAAGGCCAGATAGCGGCCGTCCTGGGTGAAGCAGGGTTCCTCGTCCTCGAAGCGGCCGTCGGTGACGTCCAGGATGGTGGCCTCGTCGCCGTTCAGCCGGGCGATCTTGATCTGGGTGAGGGAGCGGCCTGTGCCGGGATGGGCCCAGGCCAGCCACTGTCCGTCGGGGGAGAAGGCCACATCCCGCACCGGCCCGTTCAGGGACCGGATCACCTCCGTGATCCCGGCCCCGGCGCCGGCGGCTTCGCCGGGGGTGTCCGGGTCGGGCACCGGGACCAGCAGCAGCCGGCCGTCCTCGCCGGCCACCGCCACCGTCTCGCCGTCCGGCGCGGCGGCCAGCTCCAGCACCCGGCCCAGCCGGCCGGCCGCCGCCCGCACCGGGTCCCGGCCGCCGCCCGCCCGGGGCAGATAGGAGACCTCGATGGCGTCCTCGCCCGCCGCGTCCGTCACATAGGCGACCCGGCCGGTGCCGCCCAGCATCACCGGCAGCCGCACCCGCACGCCGGCGGTGGCGGTGATGACCCGGGACGGGCCGTCCCGGTGGGTCAGCCAGTACAGGGCGCCGCGCACGCACACCGCGCTGGCCCGGCCGGTGGTGTCCACGGCCACGCCGTCCACGTTCGAGGCCACCGGCACCTGGTAGGGGCGCCGCCCGGAGCGCGCCCCGCCCAGTGTGATGCCCAGCCGGCGCGGCACCCCGCCCGGGGCGAGGTCCTCCACCAGCCACAGCTCGCCCGCGCACTGGTAGACCACCCGCCGCCCGTCGGTGGCGGCATGCCGGGCGTAGAAGGCGTCGTGGTCGGTGTGGCGGCGCAGATCCCCGCCGTCCGGCGCGCAGGAGTAGAGGTTGGCGACCCCCTCGTGGTCGGAGAGGAAGGCGATCCGGCCGGCCACGAACATCGGGCAGTCCAGATGGCCCTCCAGATCCGGCAGCAGCCGCTCGCCGTGCAGCCAGAGCCTGCCCATGGCCCCGCCGCGGTACCGCTTCCAGGAGGCGGGCTCGTGCGGCGCCTTGTGGCTGAGCAGCAGGGTGCGCCGGCCGCCGCCGTTGCCGGTGACCGCGATGTCGGCGACCGGGCCCCAGGGCAGCTTCTCGCCCGGGGCGCCGTCCACCGGAACGGCATGGGCCCAGGTGCGGTGGGAGAACGGCTGGGTGTGCGAGCTGACCGCCAGCACCCGGCGGTGGTCCGCCCAGCCGCGCACCCGGGTGTCGGTGGAGACCCAGTGGCTGAGCTGCCGGGCGGGGCCGCCCCCGGCCGGGACGAGATGGATCTCCGGGTCCAGGGTGCGCCAGCTCGTGAAGGCGATCCGGGTGCCGTCGGGGGAGAAGCGGGGGGTGGCGCACCGGGTGCGGTCCACCGTCAGCCGCCAGGCGCGTCCGCCGCCGTCGCGGGCGCCCGGCCCGGGCAGCGGCGCCAGCCAGAGATCGTCCTCGGCGACGAAGCAGAGCCGATCGCCGTGCAGATGCGGGAACCGCAGATAGCCGCGGTCGTCCGTAGCCGACTCGCTCACACCTCCCATGCTTCGGCCCCCGGGCGCTTCCGGCAAGTCCGCCCCGCCTGCCCCGTGGACGGGTGAGGCGCCGAGGGCGCGGAATCGCTGCGGAGCCGGTTCCCGGGCTTGGAGGTGACGTGTGTCACAAAGGGCAGGTCACGCTCATCCCCCCGCCGGGGCGGCGCGTCTTCCTGCACGAACTCACTGAATTCTCTATCGCTTCCTTGCGAGATCTGCAGCTTTCCGGAGTGGGGGTATCTCCGTCGTGGCAACTTTCCTGTACAAACTCGGCCGGTTCTGTTTCCGGCGCCGATGGTGGGTGGCACTGACCTGGCTGGTCCTGCTGTTCGCCGTCGGTTTTGCCGCCTCCACCCAGAGCGGCGAGGTCGAGCAGGACTTCGCGCTCCCGGGGACGGAGTCGCAGGAGGCCTTCGATCTCATGGAGGAGGCGTTCCCGGGCTCCAACTCGGAGGCCATCTCCTCCCGCGTGGTGTTCCAGGCGCCCGAGGGTGAGCGCGTGGACTCCCCCGAGAACCAGGCCGTCGTCCAGGAGGTCCTCGCCGACCTCGCGGACGCCGAGAAGGTGGTCGGGGTCTCCGACCCGTTCGAGGCCCAGGGCGTCAGCGAGGACGGCACCACCGCCTACGCCACCGTGGACTACGACGCCACCTGGGCGGACATCACCGCCGAGATGCGTGACGAACTGTTCGGCGCCATGGACATCGGCCGGGACGCCGGTCTGGCCGTGGAGGCCGGCGGTGAGGTCGCCTACGGCGAGGCCGACTTCGGCCATGGCGAGATCATCGGTATCGCGGTGGCCGCCATCGTGCTCTTCATCACCTTCGGCTCGCTGGTGGCGGCCGGTCTGCCGCTGATCACCGCGCTGATGGGCGTGGCGCTGGGCATGTCCGGCATCGCCGCGCTGGCGGTCACCCTGGGCCTGGACGAGACCACCGGCATCCTGGCCATGATGATCGGCCTGGCGGTCGGCATCGACTACGCCCTGTTCATCGCCTCCCGCTACCGCTCGGAGCTGGTCGCCGGGCACAGCCGTGAGGAGGCCGTCGGACGGGCGGCCGGCACCGCCGGCTCCGCGGTGGTCTTCGCCGGCCTCACCGTGATCATCGCGCTGGCGGGTCTGTCCATCGTCAACATCCCGCCGCTGACCAAGATGGGTCTGGCCGCCGCGGCCACCGTGGTGATCGCGGTGCTGGTGGCGCTCACCCTGGTGCCGGCCGCGCTCGGCATCGCGGGCAAGCGGATCTTCGGCCGCAAGGCGCGCCGGGCCAACCCGGAGACCGGGGTCCCGGCCACCCTGCCCACCACCTTCGGCAAGCAGGGCGGCCCCAACCGCGGCTCCCGCTGGGCCGCCGCCATCCTGCGCCGCCCGGTGACCGTGCTGGTCGTGGCGGTGGCCGGGGCCGTGGCTCTGGCGCTGCCGGTGTCCGCGCTCCAGCTCGGGCTGCCGGACGACGGCATGCAGGCCGAGGACACCACCATGCGCAAGGCCTACGACATGCTGTCGGAGGGCTTCGGTCCCGGCTTCAACGGCCCGCTGATGCTGGTGCTGGACGGCCGGGAGGCGGCCGACCCGCAGGCCGCGGCCGACCTGGTCTCGGAGCGGCTGGACACCTTCGACGGGGTGACCGCGGCCGGCCAGGCCCAGTTCAACGAGGCCGGCGAGGTCGCCACCCTGGTCGTCTTCCCGGACTCCGCACCCGCCGACGAGGGCACCACCGCCCTGGTGGAGGACCTGCGCGGCGAGCTGGCCCCGGGTGTGCAGGACGAGACCGGCATGGAGGTGCTGGTGTCCGGCCAGACGGCCGCCAACAGCGACTTCTCCACCGTGCTGTCGGACGCCCTGGTGCCCTACCTGGCCATCGTGGTGGGACTGGCGTTCGTGCTGCTGGTGCTGGTGTTCCGCTCCCTGCTGGTGCCGCTGAAGGCCGCCCTGGGCTTCCTGCTCTCGGTGCTGGCCGCGCTCGGCACCGTGGTGGCGGTCTTCCAGTGGGGCTGGGCCGCCTCGCTGATCGGCGTCCCGGAGACCGGCCCGATCATGAGCATGATGCCCATCTTTATGATCGGTGTGATCTTCGGTCTGGCCATGGACTACGAGGTCTTCCTGGTCACCCGGATGCGCGAGGCCCATGTGCACGGCGAGGACTCGCACCAGTCGGTGGTCTCCGGCTTCAACCTCAACGCCCGGGTGGTCACGGCCGCCGCGATCATCATGATCAGCGTGTTCTCCGGCTTCATCAGCGCCGGTGACGCGATGGTCAAGATGATCGGCTTCGGCCTGGCGATGGCGATCCTGATCGACGCCTTCCTGGTCCGGATGACCATCGTGCCGGCCGTGATGGGCCTGCTGGGCGAGCGCGCCTGGTGGCTGCCGCGCTGGCTGGACCGGGTGCTGCCCGATGTGGACGTGGAGGGCGCCACCCTGGAGCGCTATCTGGAGGCCAACGGCAAGGGCCGCTCCGAACTGCAGAAGGAGCGGGAGCCGGTGGCCGTGGGCTGAGCCGGGACCCGGTCAGGGACCCCCGTCCGGGAGCCCGGCCGCGCCCCTCGCGGGGGCGCGGCCGGGCTCCGGCGTGCGCGGGGCGTACGGCGGGGTGTGCGTTTTCGCATGGTGAGCGCTCTTGCAAATCCTTCGCAACAAGGTCTTATCATCTGATCGTCAGAGCACAGCCCTGCCGCGCTTCGCGCGAGAGACGAGACCGCAGATGCACGTCCCCGATGGTTTCTTCGATGCCCCGGTTTCCGTGGCCGGCGCGGCGATCGCCGCGACCGCGGTGGCCGTCTCCCTGCGCGGCGCCCGGCGCGAGCTGGCCGACCGGACGGCCGGCGGTGCGCCCGGCGGCGGAGCGGAACGCGTGGCGCCGCTGGCCGGCCTGGTGGCCGCCTTCGTCTTCGCCGTGCAGATGCTCAACTTCCCGGTGGGCGCGGGCACCAGCGGCCATCTGATGGGCGGGGCGCTGGCCGCGATACTCATCGGCCCGTACACCGGCATCCTGGTGCTCTCCGTGGTGCTGACCGTGCAGGCGCTGCTCTTCGCGGACGGCGGACTGTCCGCGCTGGGCATCAACATCACGCTGCTGGGTGTGGTGGCGGTGGTGGTCGCCTGGGGCGTCTTCCGGCTGCTGCTGCGGGTGCTGCCCGAGCGGCGGGGAACCGTCACCGCCGCCTCCTTCACCGCGGCCTTCGTCTCGGTACCCGCGGCGGCGGTGGTCTTCACCCTGCTCTACGCCGTCGGCGGCACCGCCGAGGTGCCGATCGGCACGGTGCTCGGCGCCATGGTCGGGGTGCACACGGCGATCGGGGTCGGCGAGGGCGTGATCACCGCGCTGACCGTGGGCTCCGTGCTGGCCGCCCGGCCCGACCTGGTGCACGGCATGCGCCGGGCGCGGCCGGTGCGGCGGCCCGCGCGCGTGGTGTGGATCGGCGGCCTGGCCGCCACCCTGATCTGCGCCGCCGTGGTCAGCGGCTTCGCCTCCTCGTCCCCGGACGGCCTGGAGACGGTGGCCGGCGACCACGGCCTGGACGAGGAGGAGCGCGAGCACCCGCTGGCCGGTTCCTGGCTGGAGGACTACGGGGTGGTCGACATCGACAACGAGCGGCTCTCGGTCGGCCTGGCCGGTGTCATCGGCGTGGGCGTCACCCTGACCGCCGCCTCGGCCGGCTTCGTCGCCCTGCGCCGCAACGCCCGCGAACGGTCCGGGGACCGCTCCGGCCGGTCCCCGCTCCCCGCCGACGCCTGATCCGGAAGGCCCCGCCATGCCCCCCGCCCCCGCCCCCGCCCCCGGCCCCCCACCGGCCCCCCGGACCGGCCCCGCGGACGGCTCCGCCGGTTCCCCCGCCGATGCGGTGGCCTCCGCCGGGCCCGGGGCCGGTGGTGCGGCGCGCTCCGCCGGGGGCCGGGGAGTCGCGGAGCGGTTGCTGGTGCGGCGGGAGACGGTGGTGCACCGGCTGCCCGCGCACTGCAAGCTCGTCGCGCTGCTCGGCTTCGTCCTGCTGGTCGTCGCCACCCCGCGCGAGGCCATGTGGGCCTTCGGCGGCCACGCCCTGCTGCTCGCCGCGGTGGCCGTGGCCGCCCGGGTGCCGCCCGGGCTCCTGCTGCGCCGCATGCTGGTCGAGGTGCCGTTCGTCGCCTTCGCCCTGCTGCTGCCGCTGCTCGCCGAGGGACCCCGGATCGGCGTGCTCGGCCTGTCGCTCAGCGAGCCGGGCCTGTGGAGCGCCTGGAACATCCTGGCCAAGGCCACCCTCGGGGTGACCGCCTCCGTCCTGCTGGCCGCCACCACCGACGTCCGGCAGCTGCTGCTCGGGCTGGAGCGGCTGCGGCTGCCCCCGCTGCTGGTGCAGATCGCCGCCTTCATGATCCGCTACCTGGACGTGGTCACCGGTGAGCTGCGGCGGATGCGCATCGCCCGGGAGTCCCGCGGTTTCACCGCGCGCGGTCCCCGGCACTGGGGGGTGCTGGCCCGCACCGCCGGTGCCCTGTTCATCCGCTGCTACGAACGCGGCGAACGCGTCCATCTGGCCATGCTCAGCCGCGGCTACCGGGGCAGCATGCCCGTCCCGCACCGCGCCCCGGCCGGGGCCGCGGCCTGGGCCCGGGCCCTGGCGCTGCCGGGGGCCGCCCTGGTCCTGTGCCTGCTCGCCCTGGCCACCCGCTAACGTTCCCCGAGATGAGACGACGTGAGCACGTGACCGCAGAATCCGGCGGCGCCGGCGTCCGCGACACCCCGGCCGGCCCGCCGCCGTCGCTGGAGGTCCGCGGGCTGGGCTATGCCTATCCCGACGGCCATCGCGCGCTCAGCGGCGTGCACCTCACCGTGGCGCGCGGCGAGCGGGTCGCCCTGCTCGGCCCCAACGGCGCCGGCAAGACCACCCTGGTGCTGCATCTCAACGGCATCCTCGGCGGCGGCGAGGGCGGCGTGCGGGTCGCCGGGCTGCCCGTGGACCGGGAGCACATCGCCGAGATCCGGCGCCGCGTCGGCATCGTCTTCCAGGACCCGGACGACCAGCTCTTCATGCCCACCGTGGCCGAGGACGTGGCCTTCGGCCCGGCCAACGCCGGGCTGCGCGGCGACGCGCTTCAGCGGCGGGTGGCGCATGCCCTGGAACGGGTCGGCATGGCGGCCTGGGCGGACCGCCCGCCGCACCACCTCTCCTTCGGGCAGCGCCGCCGGGTCGCCGTGGCCACCGTGCTGGCCATGGAGCCGGAGATCCTGGTGCTGGACGAGCCCTCGGCCAATCTGGACCCGGCCGCCCGCCGGGAACTGGCCGAGATCCTGCGCTCCCTGGAGCTGACGGTCCTGATGGTCACCCACGACCTGCCGTACGCGCTGGAGCTGTGCCCGCGCTCGGTGATCCTCAGCGGCGGGACGATCGCCGCCGACGGGCCGACCGCCGGGCTGCTCGCCGACCCGGAACTGCTGCGCGCCCACCGGCTGGAGCTGCCCTTCGGCTTCGACCCCTCGGCCGTGCCGCCGGCCTGAGCGGCGCGGCCGACGCGGGCCGGGCGGCCGGGCCGGGCGGGGCGGCGGTGCCGGCCCGTCAGCCGGCGCTGCGCAGCACGTGGGCCACCAGCGGGCCGGCGACCGTGCCGCCGTGCCCGGACTCCGGCACCACCGCGGCCACCGCCAGATCCCCCCGGTAGGCGGTGAACCAGGCGTTGGGCTTCTCCTGGTCCATCACCTCCGCCGAGCCGGTCTTGGCGCCGATGTCCCCGCCCAGCCCGGACATCGCCGCCGCCGCGGTGCCGCTGGTGGCGGTCAGATTCATCAACTGCCGCAGGCTCTGCGTGGTCTGCGGCGACAGCCCGTCCGCCCGGGCCAGCGACCGCCCGTCGAAGTCCGGCGGCACCAGATGCGGCTGCCGGAACTGCCCGGTGCTGGCGGTCGCCGACACCGAGGCCATCACCATCGGATTGGCCCGCACCCCGGCCTGGCCGATGAGCTGCGCCGCCATCTGCGCGTCCGACTCCACCGGCACCGTGCCGTCCATCGACGGCACCCCGGTGTTCCAGGTCTGGCCGATGCCGAAGGCCGACAGGGCGTACTGGGCGAGCCGGTCGTCCGCCAGCTGCGGGGCCTGGCTGATGAAGGCGGTGTTGCAGGAGGCGGCGAAGGACTGCGCGAACGTCCCGCCCCTGATCTCCATCTCGTTGAGGTTCTGGAACTTCCAGCCGCCGTGTTCGAAGAACTTGGGGCAGGGATGGGCCGCGCCCGGCGCGGCCAGTCCGGCGTCGATCAGCATCCCGGCGGTGACGATCTTCCAGGTGGAGCCGGGTGCGTAGCTGCCCTGCAGCGCGGTGTCGAAGCCGTCGGCCGGGGCGTTGACCACGGCCAGGATGGCGCCGGTGCTCGGCTCCAGGGCCACCAGGGCGCCGTGCGCGGTGTCCTTCAGCGCCGCCTCGGCGGCCCGCTGCACCGCCGGGTCGATGGTGGTCGGCACCTCGCCCGGCACGGGCTCCGAGAGCTGCTGCACCTGCTGGACCGTTTCGCCCGAGGCGTCCGCGATCCGGACCGCCATCGCCCGGGTGCCGCCGGAGTGCTCCTCGTAGCGGGTGGCCAGCTCGGTGAGTATTCCGGCCAGCGCGGGATGCTCCGCGGCGGTCAGCTCGCCGCCGTCCCGGTCCAGCACCCGCACCGGTGCCGCTTCGCCGGCCGGGGCCGTCTCCAGCTTCTGGCCCTCGCCCAGCGCCGGGTGCAGCAGCTCCGGCCGCCACACCACCTGCGGCTCGCCGGTGACCTCGCCGCGGGCCACGGTCAGGGCCGACTCGTAGCTCCACTCGGCGCGCTGCTCCGGCTCCTCGCCCCAGGCCACCACCGCGGTCACGGAGAACGGCACCGCGCCGTCCACGGCCGGGCTGCCCGGGGTGACGGTCAGCCCGGCAATGCCCAGATCCTCGGCATACGCCCGGAGCGCGGTCTGCGCCGCGGCCGGGTCGTCGGTGACCGCGGAGGCCGCCACCGGATCACCGGCCGCCCAGGCGGTGAGGAAGGTCTCCGCCGCGGCGGCGCTCTCCTCGGCGCCGACCGGCCCGGCGGTCTCCTCGCCGTCCGCGACCGCCGTCACCTCGGGCCGCTGCGCCGGGGAATCCGGCCGGCCGAACGTGTCCACCAGCGCGTAGGCCCCTACCCCCGCCGCCAGCGCGACCAGCGCCACGCCCCCGGACATCACCGCGGTCCGCCGTCCCTTGCGCATCCGCTTCCCCTCCACCCGAGACTGACCCCGCACCCTACCGCCCCACCCGTACCCGGGGGTTCACCGCACCCGCACGATCCGGCCGCCCGCACGGGCCGCCCGCGCCGCGGTGCGGGCCCGCTACACCCAGGTGGGCAGCCACATCCGGGCGCGCCAGGCGTCCAGCGGGATCTCGATGCCGGTGTAGAGGGGGTAGAAGTAGACGAAGTTCCAGGCGACGGCCAGCACCAGCAGGCCGGTGGCGACGATGCCGACCGCGCGGCGCGGCTCCGAGCACCCCGGCGGCCCCAGCAGGGCACCGGCCAGCATCGCCACCGCCAGGCACAGGAACGGCACCAGCACCACCGCGTAGAAGAAGAAGATGGTGCGGTGCTGGTAGAGCATCCAGGGCAGATAGCCGGCGGCGACCGCGCACAGCACCGCGCCGGCCCGCCAGTCGCGGCGGAAGAACCAGCGGTAGAGCGCATACACCAGCGCGGCGCAGGCCGTCCACCACAGCACCGGCGTGCCCAGCGCCAGCACCTCGCGGGCACAGCCGGACGCGTGCTCGCAGCCGGACTCCCCGGGCTCGCGCGAGACATAGAAGTAGGACACCGGACGCGCGGTGATCAGCCAGGACCACGGATTGGACTCGTACGGGTGCGGCTTCGCCAGGTCGACATGGAAGCCGTACATCTCGGAGTGGTAGTGGGCCAGGCTGCTCAGCGCGTTGAGCACGCCGTTGCCGGTGTCGGAGTTCTCTGCCGCCCAGTTGCGGTAGTGGCCGCCCGAGGTGACCAGCCAGCCGGTCCAGGACGCCAGATAGACCGCGGCGGCCACCGGCACCAGGGAGAAGAACGCCGGGGGCGCGTCGTGCACCAGCGCGCCCCGGAACGGGCGGGCGGCCCCGGCGGTGCGGCGGGAGGCCATGTCCCACAGCACGGTCAGCACCCCGAACGCGGCCAGCACCCACAGCCCGCTCCACTTGACCGAGCAGGCCAGGCCCAGGCAGACCCCGGCGGCGATCCGCCACGGCCGCCAGTCCAGCGGCAGCCACTGCCCGACCTCCACCACCGGCCGCAGCTCGCCGGGCGGGGTGCCGCGGGGCTGGGCGGCGGCGAGCGCCGCGGCGTACCGGGCCCGGGTGCGGTCCCGGTCGATCAGCAGGCAGCCGAAGGCCGCCAGGACCCAGAACATCAGCACCAGGTCCAGCAGCGCGGTGCGGCTCATCACGAAGTGCAGCCCGTCCAGCGCCATGAACAGCCCGGCCAGGCAGCCCAGGGCGGTGGAGCGGAACAGCCGCCGCCCGATCCGGCAGACCATCAGCACCGAGAGCGTGCCGAGCAGCGCCACCATGAAGCGCCAGCCGAACGGGTTCATGCCGAAGGCCCACTCGCCCAGGGCGATCATCCACTTGCCGACCGGCGGGTGCACCACATAGGCGGCGCTGTCGCCCAGCGGCACCTCGCCCGCCAGGATCCGGTCGTTGGCGTCCTTCGGCCAGGACGTCTCATAGCCGCGGTGCAGCAGCGACCAGGCGTCCTTGGCGTAGTAGGTCTCGTCGAAGACCACCGCGTACGGGGAGTCGAGCCGGGTGAAGCGCAGCGCCCCGGCCAGCGCGGCGACCAGCAGCGGGCCGCCCCAGGCGGTCAGCCGGGCCAGTCTCAGGGCGGTGCCGGGCGCCAGCCCGAAGTAGCGCCACAGCCGGGTGCCCGGCTGTGGGAAGGGCGGCACCAGCCGCTCGCGCACCCCGCGCCGGGGCGGGGCGGTGTAGCCGAACCGGCGCAGCCGGTCCGCCCAGTCCGGCGGTCCGGCGACCGGGTCCGGCGGGGCCTGGTGGGGCGGCATGGTCCGGCTGCTGGTCACGCTGCCCTTCCGGCCCGGGGCCCGGCGGGCACGGCCGGCCCGGGCGGCCGTCCGCTGCTCAGCCCTGCGTCACTCACCGTGTTCCCCCGTGGCCCTTCCGTCGCTGTGGTCGCCGGTGCGTCGATGCCCGCAGGCCCCATCTTGGCATCCGGTGGCGCCGATCCTTGCGAGGATGGCCGGGTGACTGAGTACGCGGCGGAGTCAGGGGAACGATTCGGCGACCGGGAGCGAGACCGGGAGCGCGGCCGGGCGGGCGGCCCGGCGGCAGCGGGCCGCCGCGACGCCGTGCCGGAGCCGGCGGGCGGGGTGCTGGTGCTGGCCGGGACCCCGATCGGCGAGGTCTCGGACGCCCCGCCGCGGCTGGCCGCGGAGCTGGCCGCCGCCGACATCGTCGCCGCCGAGGACACCCGGCGGCTGCACCGGCTGGCCCGGGCGCTGGACGTCCGCCCGGCCGGACGGGTGGTCTCCTACTTCGAGGGCAACGAGGCCGCCCGCACCGCCGAACTGGCCGGGGAACTGGCGCGGGGCGCCCGGGTGCTGCTGGTCACGGACGCCGGGATGCCGTCGGTCTCCGATCCCGGCTACCGGCTGGTGGCGGCGGCCGTGGACCGGGGGGTGCGGGTGACGGCGGTGCCGGGGCCCTCGGCGGTGCTGACCGCACTGGCGCTCTCCGGGCTGCCGGTGGACCGGTTCTGCTTCGAGGGCTTTCTGCCGCGCAAGGCGGGGGAGCGCGCCGCCCGGCTGCGGGAGGCGGCCGGTGAGCCGCGCACCCTGGTCTACTTCGAGGCGCCGCACCGGCTGGCCGCGTCGCTGGCGGCCATGGCGGAGGCGTTCGGCGGGAATCGGCGGGCGGCCGTGTGCCGGGAGCTGACCAAGACCCATGAGGAGGTCCGGCGCGGCCCGCTGGCCGAGCTGGCCGGCTGGGCACGGGAGGGCGTGCGCGGCGAGATCACCGTGGTGGTGGCGGGCGCGCCCGCCGGGGCGGCGGCCGAGGGGGTGGACGAGGCCGGGCTGGCGCGGCGGGTCGCCGCGCTGGAGGCGGCCGGCACCCGCCGCAAGGAGGCGATCTCCGAGGTTGCCCGGGCGGTCGGCCTGCCGAAACGGAACATTTACGACGCCGTGGTCAAAGCGAAGAAATCATCGCATAATGGCACCACGTCGCATGACGCGGACGGCAGGGACAGCACACACAGCACACACAGCACAGACGGCACAGACGGCACAGACGGCGCGCACGGCACGGGAGCACCGGGCCCGGCATGAGTTCCGCGCGGCACCGGACCGGAGGGACTCCCCGGGCGCGCCGCGCGCCCCAGGGAGCAGCCATGAGAGACACCCGGCGGGACACCGTGTTCGAGTCCTACGCCTTCGCCTGCCTGAACTGCGGGTACGGGTGGGAGCAGACCTACCGCATCGAGCATCACCTCGACCCGCAGGGGCAGCCCTATGTGCTGTACTTCGCCGGGGAGGAGCGGGTTCCCTCGCCGCTTGCCCGGCTGCGCTGCCCGGCGTGCGAGGGGCGGCGGGTGCGCATCATGCGCGCCGGCCTGGTCGCCGCCGTGGACCGCGCCCGCGAGGCGGCCCCGGCCGCCGCCGCCCAGCAGCCCGGCCCCGCCACCACCCCCTGACACCGCTCACCACCGGCAGGCCGCGGGCCGCCGCGGGCGGTTCCGTAGGATCGGCGGCATGCCGATGTCCAAGACCGCGCGGGCGGCGCGGGCCGAGATCCCGCCGCTGCCCGAGCCGCTGCCGGTGCCGGTCACCGATGCCCACACCCACCTCGACATGCAGGACACCACGGTCGCCGAGGCGCTGGAGAAGGCCGCCGCGGCCGGCGTGACCCGCGTGGTGCAGGTCGGCTGCGACGTGGAACGGGCGCACTGGGCGGTCCGGACCGCCGCCGAGCACGAGGCCGTCTGGGCCGCCGTGGCGCTGCACCCCAACGAGGCGCCCCGGCTGGAGCGGGACGGCGGCCCGGCGGCCCTGGACGCGGCGCTGGACGAGATCGCCGCCCTGGCCGCCCACGACGAGGTGCGCGCCGTCGGCGAGACCGGCCTGGACTACTTCCGCACCGGCCCCGAGGGCATCGCCGCGCAGCACCGGTCCTTCCGCCGCCACATCGCCATCGCCAAGGAGACCGGCAAGACGCTGATGATCCACGACCGCGACGCCCACGCGGACGTGCTGCGCCTGCTGGAGGAGGACGGCGCCCCCGAGCGCACCGTCTTCCACTGCTTCTCCGGGGACGCCGCCATGGCCCGCCACTGCGCCGAGCGCGGCTACTACCTCTCCTTCGCCGGCAACGTCACCTTCGCCGGCGCCCAGCCGCTGCGCGACGCGCTCGCCGCCGCGCCCCCCGAGCTGCTGCTGGTGGAGACCGACGCGCCGTTCCTCACCCCGGTGCCCTGGCGCGGACGTCCCAACGCGCCCTATCTGATCCCGCACACCCTGCGCGCCATGGCCGAGGTCAAGGGCCTGGACGAGGACACCCTCGCCCGCCATCTCGCCGCCAACACCCTGCGCGCCTTCGGCGCCGGCTGAGCGCCGCCCACGGGCACCGCCCCGAGGACCGTCCCCGAGGACTGTCCCCGAGGACCGCAGGGGCCGCCCCGCCCGGCGCCCGTAAACTGCACCGGTGATGACGTCCGACGACAAGGGGCTGCTGGGCCCCGCCGACATCCGCGAACTGGCGGCGGCACTGGGCGTCCGTCCCACCAAGCAGCGGGGCCAGAACTTCGTCATCGATCCCAACACCGTGCGCCGCATCGTGCGCGCCGCCGCCCTGCGCCCCGGCGACGCCGTGGTGGAGGTCGGCCCCGGCCTCGGCTCGCTGACCCTGGCCCTGCTCCAGGCCGTCGGCCCCGACGGCCATGTCACCGCCGTGGAGATCGACGACCGGCTCGCCGCCGCGCTGCCCGCCACCGTGGCCGCCCGGCTGCCCGCGGCGGCCGGCCGCTTCGCCCTGGTGCACCAGGACGCGCTGCGGGTGACCGCGCTGCCCGGCCCGCCGCCCGCCGCGCTGGTCGCCAATCTGCCCTACAACGTGGCCGTGCCGGTGCTGCTGCACATGCTGGAGACCTTCCCCGGCATCGAGCGCACCCTGGTGATGGTGCAGTCCGAGGTCGCCGACCGGCTCAGCGCCGCCCCCGGCTCCCGGGTCTACGGGGTGCCCTCGGTCAAGGCCGCCTGGTACGCCGAGGTGCGGCGGGCCGGGGCCATCGGGCGCAGCGTCTTCTGGCCCGCGCCGAATGTCGACTCCGGCCTGGTCTCCCTGGTCCGCCGGCCCCCGCCGCGCACCGCCGCCGCCCGCCGGGAGGTCTTCGCCGTGGTGGACGCGGCCTTCGCGCAGCGCCGCAAGACGCTGCGCTCCGCGCTGGCGGGCTGGGCCGGCTCGGCCGCCGCGGCGGAGGCCGCGCTCACCGCCGCCGGGATCTCCCCGCAGGCCCGGGGCGAGGCGCTGACCGTCGGGGACTTCGCCCGGATCGCCGAGCACCGCCCGCCCGCCCCGGCCGCACACCCCCCGAAGTCCCCGGAATCCCCGGAATCCCCGAAGATCCCGAAGATCACGAAGGAGGACCGCCGCGCATGACGACCGGTGTCACGGTGAGTGTCCCGGCGAAGGTCAACGTCCAGCTCGCGGTCGGCCCGCTGCGCCCGGACGGCTTCCACGACCTGGCCAATGTCTTCTTCGCGGTCGGTCTCCACGACCGGGTGACGGCCGCGCCCGCCGAAACCCTGCGGATCACCTGCTCCGGCCCGGGCGCCGAGCTGGTGCCGCTGGACGAGGGCAATCTGGCCGCCCGCGCCGCCGCCCTGCTGGCCGCCCGGCACGGTCACCCGCCAGCCGTCCACCTGCATATCGACAAGGACATCCCGGTGGCCGGCGGCATGGCCGGCGGCAGCGCCGACGCCGCCGGCGCGCTGCTGGCCTGCGACGCCCTCTGGGGCACCGGCGCGGACCGGGAGGAGCTGCTCGGTCTCGCCGCCGAGCTGGGCTCCGATGTGCCGTTCAGCCTGCTCGGCGGCGCCGCCCTGGGCCGCGGCCGGGGCGAGCGGCTCACCCCGCTGCCGGTCGCCGGCCGCTTCCACTGGGTCTTCGCGCTGGCCGACGGCGGCCTGTCCACCCCCGAGGTCTACCGCGAGTGCGACCGGCTGCGCGGCGGCGAGCCCGCGGCCTCCCGGGTGCCGGAGCCGGCGCCGGCGCCCGCGCTGCTGGCCGCCCTGGCCGGGGGCGACCCCGCCGCCCTGGCCGCCGCCATCGCGGCAAGCGGCAACGACCTCCAGCCGGCCGCCCTCTCGCTGCGCCCCGCGCTGCGGCGCACCCTGGACGCCGGCCTGGCCGCCGGGGCGCTGGCCGGTATCGTCTCCGGCTCCGGCCCCACCTGCGCCTTTCTGGTCAAGGACACGGCGGCCGGGCACACCCTGGCCCAGGTCCTGGAGGCGTCCGGCACCTGCCGTGCCGCCCGGGCCACCACCGGCCCGGCCCCCGGCGCCCACATCGTCTGACCGCCCGCCCGCGCCTTCCCCTGGGACGAACCACCATGACCACTGCCGCCAAGCCGCCCAAGAATCTCGTCAACCTGGAATCGGTCCAGAAGGTCTACGGCACCCGCGCCCTGCTGGACGGCCTCTCCCTCGGTGTCTCCGAGGGCGACCGGATCGGCGTGGTGGGCCGCAACGGGGACGGCAAGACCACCCTGATCCGGGTGCTCAGCAAGCTGGAGGAGCCGGACGCGGGCCGGGTGACGCACGCCGGCGGGCTGCGCTCGGCGGTGCTCGCCCAGCACGACGACCTCGACCCCTCCGCCACCGTCCGCCAGGAGATCATCGGCGACCGGGCCGAGCACGAATGGGCCGGCGACGCCCGGGTCCGCGATGTGCTCACCGGGCTGTTCGGCAGCCTGGACATGCCGGGATTCCCGGCCGGGCCGGACACCGTGATCGGCCCGCTCTCCGGCGGCGAGCGGCGGCGCGTCGCGCTGGCCCGGCTGCTGATCGCCGAGCAGGACCTGATCGTGCTGGACGAGCCGACCAACCACCTGGATGTGGAGGGCATCACCTGGCTGGCCGGGCATCTGCGCGGGCGCCGCTCCGCGCTGGTCTGCGTCACCCACGACCGCTGGTTCCTGGACCAGGTCTGCACCCGGATGTGGGATGTGCAGCGCGGCACCGTGCACGCCTACGAGGGCGGCTACAGCGACTATGTCTTCGCCCGTGCCGAGCGGGAGCGGATCGCCGCGGCCGACGAGGCCCGGCGGCAGAACCTGATGCGCAAGGAGCTGGCCTGGCTGCGCCGCGGCGCGCCGGCCCGGACCAGCAAGCCCCGGTTCCGCATCGAGGCGGCCAACGCGCTGATCGCCGATGTGCCGCCGCCGCGGGACAACGCCGAGCTGATGCGCTTCGCGGGCGCCCGGCTGGGCCGGACCGTGTTCGAGCTGGAGGACGTCTCGCTGCGGGTCGGCGGGCCGGGCGCCCCGGACGGCAGGGTGCTGCTGTCCGGCCTGACCTGGCAGCTCGGTCCCGGCGACCGGATCGGTCTGGTCGGGGTGAACGGCGCCGGCAAGACCTCGCTGCTGCGCGCCCTGGCGGTGGCCGCCCGGTGGCGGGACGACGCGGGCCGCGCCGCCTCGGGCGACACCGCGGCCCTGCCGTCCGCGCCCTCGGCCGGCTCCTCGGCGCCGTCGCAACTGGAGCTGGGCGGACGGATCACGGTCGGCAAGACGGTGCGGCTGGCCTATCTCTCCCAGGAGATCGCCGAACTCGCGCCGCAGTGGCGGGTGCTGGAGGCGGTGGAGGCGGTGCGCTCCCGGGTGGACCTGGGCAAGGGCCGGGAGATGAGCGCCAGTCAGCTCTGTGAGCGGTTCGGCTTCGGCAAGGAGAAGCAGTGGACCCCGGTCGGGGACCTCTCCGGCGGCGAGCGCCGGCGGCTCCAGTTGCTGCGGCTGCTGATGGACGAGCCCAATGTGCTGTTCCTGGACGAGCCCACCAACGACCTGGATGTGGAGACCCTCACCCAGCTCGAGGACCTGCTGGACGGCTGGCCGGGCACGCTGGTGGTGATCAGTCACGACCGCTACTTCGTCGAGCGCACCACCGATGTGGTGTACGCGCTGCTGGGCGACGGCACCCTGCGGATGCTGCCGCGCGGCATCGACGAGTATCTGGAGCGGCGCCGGGCCGCGGCAGCCGCGTCCGCGTCCGTGTCCGCCCCGGCCCCGGAACGGGGACCGGCGCCGCCGGCGGCGGGGGCATCGGGGGCATCGGCCCGGGCCAAGCCGGCGCAGCAGTCCCGCGCCGCGCAGAAGGAGTTGCAGAAGATCGAGCGCCGGCTGGACCGGATCGGCACCGAGGAGGCCGCGCTGCACGCCGAAATGGCGGAGCACGCCACGGACTTCGCCCGGGTCGCCGACCTGGACCGGCGGCTGCGCGAGATCACCGGCGAGCGCGACTCGCTGGAGACCCGCTGGCTGGAACTCTCCGAAGGGCTCTAGCGGCGCTGCCCGCGCGGCTGTTGGGGCGGGTGTGACGTGGCGGGCGGGACCGGTGGGGCGGGAAAACGGTTGCGGGGTGGTCACGGCTTGGCCGGAACGGGGAACCGGAGCCGTCGGTGACAGTGTCCGGTGGTAGAAAGACCCTGGCCGGAATCCGACGGCCAGGGGTTCCGTATGCCCGCATTGCCCTACGCAGGGGGAGTCATGTCACAGCCGCCGCCACCGCCCAGCCCGCCGCCGGGGCCTCCGCAGCAGCCGCCGCAGCCCCCGGAGGAAGATCCGCAGCAGGCGGGCGCCGGGCAGCCGGGGACCCCGCCGCCTCCGCCGCCCGGGCCGGAGGCGGCACCGACGGTCCTGGCCCAGCCCGGTGTGCAGCCCGGCACCCCTCCGCCGCCGCCCGCCGCCCCCGCCGCGCCGGCCGCGCCCGCCGGGGGGTTCGGTGCCCCGGCGCCGCCGCCCGCCGGGGGGTTCGGCACTCCGGCGCCGCCGCCCGCGGCCCCGCCCGGCACCCCGCCGCCCGGCCAGGGCGGCCAGAGCGGCGCGCCCGGGTACGGCTATCCGCAGCAGCCCGGCGCCATTCCCACGCCCCCGCCGCCCCCGCCCATGGCGGGCGCCCAGCAGCCGGGCCTGGCGGGCACCGTGCCCGGCGGCTACGGCGCTCCGGCCGGCCCGTACACCACCCCGCCGCCCGGCGGTTTCCCGGGGCAGCCCGGCGCGCCCGGTGCCCCGGCCAAGTCCGGCGGCAACCGCGGCCCGCTGCTGGTGCTGGTGATCGGTGTGGTGCTGGCCGTGCTGATCGGCGGCGGCTTCGGGGCCTGGTACCTGCTCGGCAGTGACGACGACAAGAACACCTCCGCCGACTCCGGCCGGGACAAGGAGCCGGAGAAGAACGCGGAGGGCAAGGAAGACCAGAAGAGCGAAGAGGCGGAGAACGAGGGCGGTGCCGCCACCGGCGGCGGAGGCGGCACCGAGGAGGGCCTGCCCGCCGAGGTGATCGAGGCCGGGCTGGTCCTGGAGGTTCCCCAGCCGGAGGTCACCGAGGACGAGGGCCTGATCTACGCGGACGGCTTCTACGTCATCGAGGACACCTTCGTCCGCTTCATGCGCGAGGGCCTGGTCGCCTGGGATCTGACCACCGGTGAGGAGGCCTGGACGCTGCCGCTGGAGAAGGGCGACTGCAAGGCCACCCCCGAGGCCTCCCAGAACCGCATCGCCGTGCTCCAGGGCCGGGACTGCGAGCATCTGACCGTCGTGGACCTGGCCACCGGCCAGGAGGTCTGGACGGAGGCGCTGACCGGCGACATCACGCCCAGCACCTATGACATCCCGGCCATTCTCGGCGACACCGTGGCCGTGGGCACCGCGGTCGGCGGCCAGGGCTGGTCCATCAGCGAGCAGAAGCAGCTCTGGTCCACCAGCCCCGGTGAGGAGTGCGTCGAGGAGGCGTACTGGAACTGGGAGGACACCCACTTCCTGTCCAAGATGGGCTGCGGTTTCCTCGGCGAGACCGGCAGCCTCCGGTTCACCGACGAGGCCGGCCAGGAGGTCTGGGAGTGGGAGTGGCCCGCAGAGGTGGACGGCGAGGAGGCCCGCTTCGAGTCCGTGCTCTCGGTGGAGCCGCTGGTGGTCAAGATGGACGTGGGCACCGACTGGGCCAGCTCGCAGCGCCAGCTCTGGGTGATCGACGAGAACCGCACCGGCATCAAGCATGTGCTGCCGTACGACGAGGAGCGCCACAACGACCCCTGCGAGGTCAACACCCTGGCGAACTGCCCCGGCAGCGTGGTGATCGACAACATGCTCTACCTGGCCGGCTCCGATGTGGAGAACACCGTGATCGCCTTCGACCTCGCCACCGGCACCGCGCCGTACGAGGTGGAGCCGATCAACGGCGGACAGATCATCCCGATTGGTGAGATCGACGGCAAAATCCTTGCCTACCAGCTCTCCGACTACGACCTGGAGGGCATGGTCGTCGCCATCGATCCGGCCACCGAGCAGGCCGAGCCGGTGATGACTCTGGACAACGCGGCGCGGGAGAAGGAGTACACCCTCTACAACTCGATCTATGGCTACGAGAACCGCGCGTACTGGAAGAACAACCGGTTTTTCCTGGTTTCGCAGCAGTTCTACAGCCATCGGGTCGAGGAGCCGGTGGTGCTCGTCTACGAGTGACGGCGTGCCGGCCCTCGGGCCGGCCGTCTCCTCGCGGCCCGATGCGCAGTACCGTTGCCGCCGCCGGGGCAGGCCCTGCCGCCTGCCCCGGCGACGCTTTCCGGCGCGGCCACCGGCCATCCGTCCGGTTCCACTCACCGTCCGCCGCTGTTGCCATGAGGGAGGCATGATGAGCGTTCGAGTCGTCGTCGTCGATGACCGTCGGCTGGTGGCCGAGGCGCTGGCCTCGGCACTGCGGGTGCGCGGGCACCGGGTGCTGGGCGCGGCCTCCCCGGTCGGCCGGGCCGCCGAACTCGCCGTGTCCAAGCAGCCGGAGGTGTGTCTGCTGGGCACCGGGGCGCCGGAGGCCGAGGGGGTGCTCGACCCGGTGCTGCGGATCCGCCGGGAGTGTCCCCGGGTGGCCGTGGTGGTGCTGGGTCCGGTGCCCAGCCCGCGCGGGGTGGCCGCGGCGTTCGCCGCGGGGGCGCGCGGCTATGTGCGGCACGACGAGCGCATCGAGGGTGTGGAGCGTGCCCTGGCCAAGGCCAAGGCCGGGGAGGCGGCGGTGGCCCCGCAACTGCTGCGCGAGGCCTTCGCCGAACTGCTCAATCCGCGCACCGGGCCGGACGCCGAGGGCGCCCGGCTGGCCGGGCTGCTCACCGAGCGCGAGGCCGAGGTGCTGCGCCGGATCGTGGACGGGGACGACACCCGGCTGATAGCCGCCGGGCTCGGGGTCGCGCCGAGCACCGCCCGCACCCATATCCAGCGGCTGCTGACCAAGCTGGGCACGGCCTCCCGGCTGGAGGCGGCGGCGCTGGCGGTCCGCACCGGGCTGCTGGGCCATCTTCCCGGCGCCGCCGGGCCCGCCGACTGATACTCAGCTCCCGCCGGCCCGGCCCGGCCCGGCCGTCGCTGCCGCTGCCGGCGCCGGGCGCGGCCGAAAGCCATGCCGCCCGGACGCCGCTTTCTGCCGTTCTCCGGCTTCTCCGGTGCCCTCGGTTGACGCCCCCTGTCGATGTATGCTTCATTATGTTTGATTCTGTTGAAGAATTGGGTGTTGTGCGGGCCGGGAGAACCGGGAGCAGCGGACGGGCGGGCAGGCATGAAGAAGACGGTGACCCAGCTGGCCGACGGCCGTGAGCTGATCTACTACGACGCGGCCGGTCCCGGCGGCCCCCGCGGGCTGCCCGACCGGCGCGATCTCGGCCGCGCCGTCGCCTCCTCCGAGGTCCGCACCGATCCGCTGCTCGGCGAGCCGGTCGGCTACGCCGCCCACCGCCAGGACCGCACCCATCTGCCGCCCGCGGACCAGTGCCCGCTCTGCCCCTCCGCGGGCGGGCGGCTCACCGAGATCCCCGACCCCGACTACCAGGTCGCGGTCTTCGAGAATCGTTTCCCCTCGTTCGGCGGCTCCACCGGGCGCTGCGAGGTGGTCTGCTTCACCTCCGACCACACCGCCTCCTTCGCCGCCCTGGACGAGGAGCGCGCCGCCCTGGTGCTGCACGCCTGGACCGACCGCACGGCCGCGCTCGCCGAGCACCCCGGCGTGCGGCAGATCTACTGCTTCGAGAACCGCGGCCGGGAGATCGGCGTCACCCTGGCCCACCCGCACGGCCAGATCTACGGCTACCCCTATGTCACCCCGCACACCGCCCGGGTGCTGGACTCGGTCGCCGCCCACCACCGGGCCACCGGCCGCAATCTCTTCGACGACCTGGTGGCCCGGGAACGCGCCGGGGGCGAGCGGGTGGTGCTGGAGACCGCGCACTGGACCGCCTTTGTGCCGTACGCCGCCCGCTGGCCGTACGAGGTGCACCTCTATCCCCGCCGCCGGGTGCCCGCCCTCCCCGCGCTGGACGAGGCGGCCCGGGCCGAGTTCCCCGGCGTCTACCTGGAACTGCTGCGCCGCTTCGACCGCATCTTCGGCGAGGACGCCGGACCCACCCCGTATATTTCCGGCTGGCACCAGGCGCCACCGGAGAGGGCCGGGCTGCCGGCGGCGGCGCGCGAGGCGTTCGCCCTGCACCTGGAACTGTTCACCATCCGCCGCGGCGCCGGGAAGCTGAAGTATCTGGCCGGTTCGGAATCCGGCATGCGGGCTTTTGTCAGTGATGTGCTGCCGGAGGCGGCGGCACAGCGACTTCGTGAGGTGGCAAGCCGGTGAGCAAGTACCTGGTCACGGGTGGCGCGGGATATGTCGGAGGGGTGGTCACGGCCCATCTGCTGGCGGCCGGGCACACCGTCACCGTGCTGGACGACCTGTCCACCGGCTTCCGCGCCGGGGTGCCCGAGGGCGCCGCGTTCGTCGAGGGCCGGATCCAGGAGGCCGCCCGCTGGCTGGACTCCTCCTACGACGGCGTGCTGCACTTCGCCGCCTGCTCCCAGGTCGGCGAGTCCGTGGTGAACCCCGAGAAGTACTGGCGCAACAACGTCGGCGGCTCCATGGAACTGCTGCGCGCCATGCGGGAGAAGGACGTGCGCACCCTTGTGTTCTCCTCCACCGCCGCGGTCTACGGCGAGCCGGAGACGGTGCCGATCACCGAGGACGCCCGCACCTCGCCCACCAACCCCTACGGCGCCAGCAAGCTGGCCGTGGACCACATGATCGGCGGGGAGTGCGCGGCGCACGGCCTGGCCGCGGTCTCGCTGCGCTACTTCAACGTCGCCGGGGCGCACGGCGACTGCGGCGAGCGCCACGACCCGGAGAGTCATCTCATTCCGCTGGTGCTGAAGGCCGCGCTGGGCGAGCGGGAGTCCGTCTCCGTCTTCGGTGACGACTACCCCACCCCGGACGGCACCTGTGTCCGCGACTACATCCATGTGGACGACCTGGCCGAGGCGCATCTGCTGGCGCTGGACGCCGCCACCCCCGGCGAGCATCTGATCTGCAACCTGGGCAACGGCGCCGGCTTCTCGGTGCGCGAGGTGGTCGAGACCGCCCGCAAGGTCACCGGCCGGGACATCCCGGAGGTGGCCGCCGCCCGCCGGGCCGGCGACCCCGCGGTGCTGGTGGCCTCCGCGGAGCGGGCCCGCACCCGGCTCGGCTGGCAGCCCCGGCGGCCGGAGCTGGCCGGGATCATCTCCGACGCCTGGGAGTTCGCCCGGCGCACCGCCCCGTCCGGCACCGCCGGCCCGGGCGCCTGACCGGCCGGCCGCGCCGCGCGCCGCAGAACGAAGGACGAAGGGAACCCGACATCTCATGACCGTCGCCCCCACACCCCCGGCCGGGTCCGGCGGCCCCGCCGCCGGGATGGCCGCGCTCTTCCGGGACACCTACGGCACCGAGCCGCACGGGGTGTGGGCCGCGCCGGGCCGGGTGAACCTGATCGGCGAGCACACCGACTACAACGACGGCTTTGTGATGCCGTTCGCCCTGCCGCACACCACGCTGGTCGCGGGGGCGCGCCGGGCGGACCGCACGCTCGCCGTGTACTCCGCCGACCAGCCCGGCCCGATCGCCGAGCTCCCGCTGGACGATCTGCGGCCGGGCCGCGCCCGCCCGGCCGGCGTGCCCGCCTGGACCGCCTATCCGGCGGGCGTGGCCTGGGCGCTGCGCGAGGCGGGCCACGACCTCGGCGGCGTCTCGCTGGCGGTGCGCTCCACGGTCCCGGCCGGCGCCGGGCTGTCCTCCTCGGCCGCCCTGGAGGTGGCCACCGCGCTGGCCCTGGACCACCTGTTCGGGCTGGGCCTGACCGGGCCCCGGCTGGCCCGCGCCGGCCGGCGCGCCGAGAACGCCTATGTCGGCGTGCCCAGCGGGATCATGGACCAGATGGCCTCGGCCTGCTGCGCCGCCGGGCATGTGCTGCATCTGGACACCCGCGACCTCACCTTCCGCCAGGTGCCCTTCGAGGCCGCCGCGGCCGGGCTGCGGCTGCTGGTGGTGGACACCGGGGTGCGGCACAGCCTGGCCGACAGCGGCTATGCCGAGCGCCGCGCGTCCTGCGAGGCGGGCGCCGAGGCACTGGGCGTGCCCGCCCTGCGCGACATCCCGGCGGACGGCCTGGACGCCGCCCTGGCCCGGCTCACCGACCCGGTGCTGCGCCGCCGGGTCCGTCATGTGGTCACCGAGAACGCCCGGGTGGCCGAGGTCGCCGCGCTGCTCGCGGCCGGCCGTCACCGCGCCATCGGCCCGGTGCTGACCGCCGGCCACGCCTCGCTGCGCGACGACTTCGAGGTCTCCTGCCCGGAACTGGACCTGGTGGTGGCCACGGCCACCGCGGCGGGCGCGCTGGGCGCCCGGATGACCGGCGGCGGCTTCGGCGGCTCGGCGGTCGTTCTGGTGGAGGCCGAGGCGGCCGAGAGCGTCGGCAGGGCGGTGACCGAGGCCGCCGCCGCGGCCGGCCACCCCGTCCCCCGGGTCTTCACCACCACCCCCTCCGCCGGGGCCCGCGCCCTCACCTGACGGGGCGGAGGTGGGGGAGGGTGAGCGAAGTAATAGCGAGAATGCGTCACGGACTTCGCGCAAACCGCTTCCGCGGCGGCCCGGCGGCCGTAGGCTGAGTTCCGGCACCGGTGGGGGCTGGTGCTGATCAGGGGGCGAGACAGGTGGGCGCGGCATCTGCCGCCGGGCACCGGTCCGTACGGCGGCGGCCGTCCGGGCAGAGCCGGTGCCAAAGCGGCGGTGCCGCGTCCGCCCGCGCCGCCTGCCGACGGCCAGTTGACCACGGGGCGCAGGACAGGGGGCAGCGTTGGACCGCGTTCGCGTGCTCATCGTCGATGAGCACCGTGTTTTTGCCGAGTCCCTGGCCACCGCGCTCAGCGCGGAACCCGATGTGGAGGCGGTCGCCGCGGGCAGTGTGCCGGCCGCCACCCAGATGCTGGACCGCTCCCGTGCGATGGGTTCGCCCTTCCAGGTCGTGCTGCTGGACACCGGGCTGACCTCCGCCGCGCCCGCCGCCGCGGGCGAGGAGGGCGCCGCGGCCGGGACCGCGCCGCCGCCGGGCGGTGCGGGTGGCCAGGCGCCCGAGATGACGGCCGTGATCGACGCCCTGCACGAGCGCTTTCCCGCGCTGCGTCCGGTGATGCTGGCCACCGAGGACGACGCCCCGGTGGCGGCCCGCGCGCTCGCGGCCGGCGCCTGCGGCTGGATCGCCAAGGACAGCTCGCTGGCCCAGCTGCTGCTGGTGGTGCGCGGCGTGCTGCGCGACGAGACCCATCTGCCGCCCGCCCTGCTGACCGGCGTGCTGCGGGAGCTGACCCGGGACCGGCACCACCGCAGCGAGCGGCAGCGGCTGGTGGAGTCGCTGACCCCGCGCGAGCTGGAGGTGCTGCGCTGCATGCTGGCCGGCCTCGGCCGCAAGGCCGTGGCCGAGCGGCTGTATCTCTCGCCGCACACCGTCCGCACCCATATGCAGAACGTGCTGGGCAAGCTGGGCGTGCACTCCACGCTGGCGGCGGTGGCCCTGGCCCGCCGGGCGGGCATCCCGCCCGCCGACTGAGGGCGCCGGGCCGGTGCGGGGCGGTCAGACGGCGGGATTGTCGAAGGGGGCGGTGAGCTCGCGCAGCAGGGAGGCGAGCTCGCGCCGCTGGGCGGTGGTCAGCCGGGCCAGGATGGCCCGCTCCTGGGTGAGCAGCCCGGCCAGCGCCCGGTCCGCGTGATCCTGTCCGGCGGTGGTCAGCCGGACCAGCACCCCGCGCCGGTCGCTGGGGTCCGGTCCGCGCTCCACCAGTCCCTTCTTGGCCAGCCGGTCGATGCGGTTGGTCATGGTGCCGGAGGTGACCAGGGTCTGGGTCAGCAGCTGTCCGGGGGAGAGCTGGTAGGGCGTGCCCGCCCGGCGCAGCGCGGTGAGCACGTCGAACTCCCACGTTTCCAGGCCCAGTTCCGCGAAGGCCAGCCGCCGGGCGCGGTCCAGGTGGCGGGCGAGCCGGCTCACCCGGCTGAGGACCTCCAGCGGCTCCACGTCGAGATCGGGGCGCTCGCGCCGCCACGCCCTCACCAGTCGATCGACCTCGTCCTCCATGCGGCCCCAGTGTAGTGGTTGTGTCGATATGAAGCCTCTTGAGCGAAACCTTCTTGACATCAAGAATGTGTAGGCGCTCGCGATGGCCGTCACCGTCCGGGTGAAAGCGTGGCGCTGCGTGCTCCGCTGTGCACTGAACGGGGTACCTTGCTGCTCCAGGCGGGTGAACAATAGCAACGTGTGCCCGTTCCGCCGGGTTGTGCAGGGCGCTCCGAGAGCGGGGCAATCCTGAACGCGGAAGGACAAATCTGTGATCAAGAAGACGCTGGCTTCGGTGGCCGTCCTGGCATCGGCCGTCGGTGCCGCCGGAGCATCCGCCACCCCGGCGATGGCTGTCGGTGACACGGACGGCCAGAAGGTCGTCAACGGCAACGGCGCGGTCTCGGCGTATGGCAACACGACCACCAGCGGTTACATGAGCCCGAACATCGCGCTGATCAACGGCTCGCTCAACGACCTCTGCATCGCCCCGCCGATCAACGACATCCAGGTGCCGATCATCGCGCTCGGTCTCCAGGACATCCTGTCGAGCGACAACGACCTCACCTGCGCCGAGAACTCCGTTCTCAACGACGGGGACGACCCGCTGTCGCACATCCTGTCGCGCCTCAGCCTGCTGTCGGAGAACGGCGCCACGAGCGTCTCGGGCGCCAAGCGCTGACCAGCCTCCGCCCCGCGCCGCGTGCCCTCCTGCGCGGGCCGCGGGGCGGGCGGTCTCCGGAAGGGCCGACGCTCCGGATGTCACCCCCCTTCCCGGTCGCCCGGGAAGGGGGGTGTCGTGCGTCCGCCGGTCAGGAGCGGCGCGGGCCTATCAGCTTGGGCGTATGCTCCAGCGCCTGGAGCCCGTGCCAGGCCAGATTGACCAGATGGGCGGCGACCTCGGCCTTTCCCGGCCTGCGCACATTGAGCCACCACTGCCCGGTCAGCGCCACCATGCCGACCAGCGCCTGGGCGTACATCGGGGCCAGCTTGGCGTCGTACCCCCGGGCCTTGAACTCCCGGCCCAGAATGTCCTCGACCTGGGTGGCGATGTCCCCGATCAGTGAGGCGAAGGTGCCGGTGGACTGGGCCACCGGGGAGTCCCGCACCAGAATGTGGAAGCCGTCGGTGTGCTGCTCGATGTAGTCCAGCAGCGCGAACGCGGCCTGCTCCAGCAACTGGCGCGGATGGCCGGCGGTGAGCGCGCCGGTGATCATGTCCAGCAGCCGCCCCATCTCCCGGTCGACCACCACCGCGTACAAGCCCTCCTTCCCCCCGAAGTGCTCGTACACCACCGGCTTGGAGACCCCGGCCCGGGAGGCGATCTCCTCCACCGAGGTGCCGTCGAAGCCGCGCGCCGCGAACAGCGTGCGGCCGACGTCCAGCAGTTGCTCGCGGCGCTCGGTGCCGGTCATCCGGCGCCGCGTCCGCCGGGGAGCGCGCCCGCCCTGCTTCTCCTTGCCGCCGCCGGTCCTGGTGTCCCCGCCGCCCCCGGCACCGCTGCTGTTGTCCGTCGCCACGTCCGTCATCATGCCGTGTCGGCGGTGACGCTCTCCTCCGCATTTCGCTTCGACGTCCGCCGGGCCTCATGGGGCACCCGCTTCGCGTCGATCCGCGACTGCTTGGGCCAGCGCACGTCATGGGCCCAGCCGGCCTGCTCGAACCAGCGGATCAGCCGGGCGCTGGAGTCGATCTGGCCGCGGTCCACCCCGTGCCGGGCACAGGTGGGGTCGGCGTGGTGCAGGTTGTGCCAGGACTCGCCGCAGGACAGCACGGCCAGCCACCACACGTTGCCGGAGCGGTCGCGGGACTTGAACGGCCGCTTGCCCACCGCGTGGCAGATGGAGTTGATCGACCAGGTGACGTGGTGCAGCAGGGCGACCCGCACCAGCGAGCCCCAGAAGAACGCGGACAGCGCACCCTGCCAGGACCAGGTGGCCAGACCGCCGATCACGCCGGGCAGCGCCAGCGAGACCACGGTCCACAGCACGAACTGCCGGGAGATCGCCCGGATGTCCTTGTCCTTGACCAGGTCCGGGGCGTACTTCTGCTGCGGGGTCTGCTCACGGTCGAACATCCAGCCCATGTGGGCCCACCACAGGCCCTTGATCAGGGCCGGTACGGTCTCGCCGTAGCGCCAGGGGGAGTGCGGGTCGCCCTCGGCGTCGGAGTGCTTGTGGTGCTTGCGGTGGTCGGCGACCCAGCGCACCAGCGGCCCCTCCACGGCCAGCGAGCCGGCGATCGCCAGGGCGATCTTCAGCGGGCGGTTGGCCTTGAAGGAGCCGTGTGTGAAGAGGCGGTGGAAGCCCACGGTGATGCCGTGGCAGCCGATGAAGTAGAAGGCCACCATCAGCGAGAGATCGAGCCAGCTCACCCCCCAGCCCCAGGCCAGCGGCACCGCGGCGACCAGTGCCAGGAACGGGATGACGATGAAGGCGAGCAGGGTGATCTGCTCCACCGAACGGCGCTGCTCGCCCCCGAGGGTGGCGGAGGGCGTCGCTTCGTCCTCCGGCTGCGGCAGATTCCACACCGGGGTCCCGGCGGGATTTGCGGTCTCGTCGGTTTGTTCCGTGGACATCAGGCCGGGGCTTGTGGTCATAGGTGGCACCTCGTGGGGGAGAAGACGGGGGAAGTTGCGCGCGGCGAGTCAGGACACCGCGCCACCTACGGAACCGTAAGCTACGGCACCGTAAGTTGGGAAGTGGTGAAGGTCCGGGGGAGTGACAGTGGCGCGCCGCGGCGGTGCGCGCCCGCCGCGCGCCCCGGGCGCGGCCCGGCCCCGCCCTGCCCGTACCGCTTCGCGCAACCCGGAGTCCGGCCGGCCGCGACCAGCAGGTGACCGGGCCGGGCTACCTGTGAAGGCAGCGCATATCCTGGACCGGTCGGACAGCGCGGTCCGCCCCCCCATCCGGACGTATACGACGGTTGACAAGTTGCGAGGAGCCGCACCTGTGAGCAGTCCCGACACCACCCCGGAGCACCGGACGCCGGCCGCGGAGGCGAGCGGCGTTCCGGAGGCGACGACAAACAGCGCCCTGCGCGCCGACATCCGCCGCCTGGGCGAGCTGCTGGGGGCGACGCTGGTCCGCCAGGACGGCCCCGACCTGCTCGACCTGGTCGAACGGGTCCGCCTGCTGACCAGGACCGACGGCGAGGCCGCCGCGGAGCTGCTGGCCGGCACCGATCTGGAGACCGCGGCCAAGCTGGTGCGGGCCTTCTCCACCTACTTCCACCTGGCCAATGTCACCGAGCAGGTGCACCGGGGCCGCGAGATGAAGGCCCGCCGCGGCACCGAAGGCGGACGGCTGGCCCGCACCGCCGACATGCTCAAGGAAGCCGACCCCGAGCATCTGCGGCACACCGTCGCCCGCCTCCAGGTGCGGCCGGTGTTCACCGCGCACCCCACCGAGGCGGCCCGCCGCTCGGTGCTCACCAAGCTGCGCCGGATCGCCCACCTGCTGAATGCGGCCGAGCGCGCCGCCGGAGCGGGCGAGCGCCGCCGGGCGGAGCTGCGGCTGGCCGAGCAGATCGACCTGATCTGGCAGACCGACGAGCTGCGGGTGGTCCGGCCCGAGCCCGCCGACGAGGCGCGCAACGCCGTCTACTACCTGGACGAGCTGCACCGCGGCGCGGTCGGGGACGTGCTGGAGGATCTGGAGGCCGAGCTGGAGCGGGCCGGCGCCCCGCTGCCCCCCGGCACCCGGCCGCTCACCTTCGGCACCTGGATCGGCGGCGACCGGGACGGCAACCCCAATGTCACCCCCGGCGTCACCTGGGAGGTGCTGATCCTCCAGCACGAGCACGGCATCGGCCGCGCCCTGGAGCACGTGGACGAGCTGCGCGCCCTGCTCTCCGGCTCGATCCGCAACGCCGGCGCCACCACCGAACTGCTGCAGTCCCTGGACCGCGATCTTGAGCTGCTGCCCGAGATCTCTCCCCGCTACAAGCGGCTGAACGCCGAGGAGCCCTACCGGCTCAAGGTCACCTGCATCCGGCAGAAGCTGCTCAACACCCGCGCCCGGCTGGCCAAGGACGCCCCGCACCAGGCCGGCCGCGACTATCTGGGCACCCGGGAGCTGCTGGACGACCTGGCCATCGTGCAGCGCTCGCTGCGCGAGCACCGCGGCGGGCTGGTGGCCGACGGGCAGGTGGAGCGCACCATGCGCACCATCGCCGCGTTCGGCCTGCAACTGGCCACCATGGACGTGCGGGAGCACGCCGACGCCCACCACCACGCGCTGGGCCAGCTCTTCGACCGGCTGGGCGAGGAGTCCTGGCGCTACGCCGACATGCCGCGCGAGTACCGCACCCGGCTGCTGGCCAAGGAGCTGCGCTCGCGCCGCCCGCTGGCCCCGACCCCGGCTCCACTGGACGCGGCCGGAGAGCGGACGCTCGGGGTGTTCACCACCGTCCGGCGGGCACTGGAGACCTTCGGCCCGGAGGTCATCGAGTCGTACATCATCTCCATGTGCCAGGGCGCGGACGATGTCTTCGCCGCCGCCGTGCTGGCCCGCGAGGCCGGGCTGGTCGATCTGCACGCGGGCTGGGCGAAGATCGGCATCGTGCCGCTGCTGGAGACCACCGACGAGCTGCGGATCGCCGATGTGCTGCTGGACACCATGCTCTCCGACCCCTCCTACCGGAAGCTGGTGGCGCTGCGCGGCGACATCCAGGAGGTGATGCTCGGCTACAGCGACTCCTCCAAGTTCGGCGGCATCACCACCTCGCAGTGGGAGATCCACCGGGCGCAGCGGCGGCTGCGGGACGTGGCCCACCGGCACGGCGTCCGGCTGCGGCTGTTCCACGGCCGCGGCGGCACCATCGGCCGCGGCGGCGGGCCCACCCACGACGCCATCCTGGCCCAGCCCTGGGGCACCCTGGAGGGCGAGATCAAGGTCACCGAGCAGGGCGAGGTCATCTCCGACAAGTACCTGGTGCCCTCGCTGGCCCGGGAGAACCTGGAGCTGACCGTGGCGGCCACCCTCCAGGCCTCCGCGCTGCACACCGCGCCGCGGCAGAGCGAGGAGGACCTGGCCCGCTGGGACGCGGCCATGGACACCGTGTCGGACGCGGCGCACCACGCCTACCGCTCGCTGGTGGAGGACCCGGACCTGCCCGCCTACTTCTTCGCCGCCACCCCGGTGGACCAGCTCGCCGAGCTGCATCTCGGCTCCCGGCCCTCCCGCCGGCCGGACAGCGGGGCCGGGCTGGACGGGCTGCGGGCCATCCCGTGGGTGTTCGGCTGGACCCAGTCGCGGCAGATCGTGCCGGGCTGGTTCGGCGTCGGCTCCGGGCTGAAGGCGGCCCGGGAGTCCGGGCTGGACGGGGTGCTGGCCGAGGCGTTCGAGCGCTGGCACTTCTTCCGCAACTTCCTCTCCAATGTGGAGATGACGCTGGCCAAGACGGACCTGCGGATCGCCCGGCACTATGTGGAGACCCTGGTGCCGCAGGAGCTGCGGCATGTGTTCGGCACCATCGAGGCCGAGTACGCGCTGACCGTGGCCGAGGTGCTGCGGATCACCGGGGAGCGGGAGCTGCTGGAGGCCAACCCGGTGCTCCAGCAGACGCTCCAGATCCGGGACGCCTATCTGGACCCGATCTCCTACCTCCAGGTGGCGCTGCTGGCCCGGCAGCGGGCCGCCCGGGAGCGTGGTGAGGCGCCGGACCAGCTGCTGAACCGCGCCCTGCTGCTGACCGTGAACGGCGTGGCCGCCGGGCTGCGCAACACCGGCTGAGCCGCGGGCGGCGTTCCCGCCGCCCGCCCACGGCACCGGCACCGGCATAGGCATCCGTACCGGCCGGGACGCGCCGCGCAGGCGCGTCCCGGCCGTATGCGTGCGGGCGCGTCGGGGTTTGCGGGTAACCGGGGAAAGGTGTTGGGTAGGGCGGGCGTTGCGCAGCCGGCGCCGAGCGAGCCGACGGCCGAGGAGCACCCATGGGCACCACGCAGGACCTCAGCGCCCGGCCCTCCGGGCGGCCGGTACTGACCGCGGTGGCCGGTACCTTCGCGCTGGCGGTGGCCGGTATCGCGGCCGTCGCCGTGGTCTCGGTCTGGCCCGGCGGCGGCCCGGGTGACGCGGACGGCTCGCAGATCACCGCCGCGGGCGACGAGCGGGTCCCCTCCTGGACCGGCACGGACTGGGTGACCTACGCCGACCATGTGGCCGTGGTCAATGTGGCCGGCGAGACCGATCTGGCGCCCTCGGCCGAGGAGCGCGAGATCGGTGAGGGACTGATCGGCCGCACGGTGCGGGTGGAAATCACCGAACCGCTGTGGAGCCGGGAGCATGCCCCCGCGCTGCCGGACGAGGTGGAGTTCACCGCCGTCGGCTGGTTCTTCGAGGGCGAGCGGCGGCGCGCCTTCGCGGTGGAGTCCAGCCCCCGGCTGGAGCTCGGGCACAGCTACATCATCGCCCTGGCGCGGTTCAGCGACGGCTGGGGCCCGCTGGGCACCGGCGGTGTGCTGCCCTACGACGAGGGGGTGATCGGCAACGGCGAGAGCGAGGGCCGGGTGCTGACCCCGGCCGAGGCACTGGAGCAGGGCCAGGCGATCGGCCTGGAGGAGGACCTGCTGGGCCATGACGCCGGCGAGCTGGCCGGGTATCTGGCGGAAGCCGTCCCCGACCCCAGAGCGGAGCCCTACGGCCATCTCCCCGCCGACGTCCGCTTCGAACGCACCACCGGCACCATCGGCTGACGCTCCCTTGGCCGGCCCTTGGCCTTGGCCCGAATCTTGCGTGCATCGGCCTTCGGGCCACTCGTGGGGCCGGACGGGCGGCACGGATGATCGGCGGGTGCCCCAGACAGACCGGACAGCCCCGCCATCGCCCCCCGCCTCCACCGCCGCGGCACCCTCCGCGCCCACCCCCGCCAAGGGGCGGCGGGCCGGGCCACGGATCCATCCCGCCTGGTGGGTGGCGCTGATCGCCTTTGTGGTGCTGGTCTCCGCGGCCGGCTTCCGCGCCACCCCCGGCGTCTTCATCGACCCGCTGCACGAGGAGTTCGGCTGGTCACGCGGCGGCATCTCGTTCGCCATCTCGGTCAACCTGCTGCTCTACGGCCTGACCGCGCCGTTCGCCGCGGCCCTGATGGACCGGTACGGCATCCGCCGGGTGGTCGCCGGCGCCCTGCTGCTGATCGCCGCGGGCAGCGGCCTGACCGTCTTCATGACCAGCCACTGGCAGCTTGTGCTCTGCTGGGGGGTGCTGGTCGGCTTCGGGGCCGGCTCGATGGCCCTGGCCTTTGCCGCGACCGTCTCCGGCCGCTGGTTCGTGGCCCGGCGCGGCCTGGTCACCGGCGTGCTGACGGCCGGCGGCGCGGCCGGCCAGCTCGTCTTCCTGCCGCTGGTCGCCCTCCTGGTGGAGGGCCCCGGCTGGCGGGCCGCCGCCCTGGTGGTGGCGGGCTGCGCGCTGGCCGTGGTGCCGCTGGTGGTGTGGCTGCTGCGCGACCGCCCGGAGGATCTGGGCCTGCGGCCCTACGGTGCCGGACCGGAGTACCTCGCCCCGGCCACCGCGCCCGCCGGCGCGGCCCGGCGGGCGCTGGGCGCCCTGCGCGCCGCCGCCCGCACCCCCGTCTTCTGGCTGCTGGCCGGGACCTTCGCGATCTGCGGCGCGTCCACCAACGGCCTGATCGGCACGCATTTCGTGCCCGGCGCCCACGATCACGGCATGCCGGTGCCGGTGGCCGCCTCGCTGCTGGCGCTGATCGGCATCTTCGATCTCTTCGGCACGGTCTTCTCCGGCTGGCTGACCGACCGTTTCGACCCGCGCCGGCTGCTGGCCGTCTACTACTCGCTGCGCGGCCTGTCGCTGCTGCTGCTCCCGATGCTGTTCGCCGGGGAGGTGCAGCCGCCGATGCTGTTCTTCGTGGTCTTCTACGGCCTGGACTGGGTGGCCACGGTGCCGCCGACCATCGCGCTGTGCCGGGAGCACTTCGGGGAGGACGGCGCGGTGGTCTTCGGCTGGGTACTGGCCTCGCACCAGATCGGTGCCGCGCTGGTCGCCTACGGCGCCGGCGTGGTCCGGGACGTCACCGGCTCCTACGACCTGGCCTGGCTCTCCTCGGGGGCGCTGTGCGTGCTGGCCGCGCTGATGGTGATGGGCATACGGCGGCGGCCCCGCCGCTGACCGGAGCGGTCAGCGGCGGGGCCGCGGGGTGGTGCGGGATGCCGATCGCCGTCGCGCGGGCTCAGGCGGCGGCGTTGCCACCGGCGTTGCGGCGGCGGATCACCAGGTAGCCACCGGCGCCCAGCAGCGCCGCGGCAGCCACGGAGATGGCCACGACCGGGGCGGAGGAACCGGTCTCGGCGAGGTTCCCGCCGTCGTCCTCCGGCTCGCTGCCGCCGGCCACGCCCTCGGTCTCGTCCCCGCCGGCCTGGCCCTCGGTCTCATCGCCACCGGCGACGCCCTCGGTGCTGGTGCCCTCGCTGGTCTCACCGGAGGTGCCCTCGGTGGTCTCGCCCTCGGTGGTCGAGCCCTCCGTGGTGTCGCCGGAGGTGCCTTCGGTGGTGTCGCCCGAGGTGCCCTCGGTGGTGTCGCCCGAGGTGCCCTCGGTGGTGTCGCCGGAGGTGCCTTCGGTCGTGTCGCCGGAGGTGCCCTCCGTGGTGTCACCGGTGGTGGTCTCGCCGGTGGTCTCGCCCGGGGTGCCGGGGCAGGCGTGCGAGAGGTTGAAGAACCTGATCTTGTCCTTGGTGGTGCCCTCGATGTCGGCGGAGCCGCTGAGCAGCTTGTCGCCCACCTCGGTGGCCACGTACGCGTGCTTGGCGTTCGGCGGGCCGAAGTCCTCGGGGTCGTCCAGCTCGATGACGCCCGCGATCTCGAACTCCACGGTCAGGGACTTGAAGGTGCCCTTGCCCGGCACGACGAAGTGCCAGCCGTCCTGCTCGTCGGTGATCCAGTCGGGGCAGGTGCCGCCGGGAGCGTCCTCGGCGGAGATCGGGGTCTCGCCCTGCTCCTCCAGGTGCAACGGCACGTCCAGGTAGGTGTGGGGCTCACCCTTGCCGGTGGCGAAGGCGGGGGCGGCGCCGGCGGCGAGCAGGGCCGCGGCGGCGGACGCCGCGAAGGCGCCCTTGAGGGTCAGGTTGCGCATGTGGCCGTCCATTACCGGGGGGACTAGAACAACGGAAACAACGGAACAAACGTTGAGCGGGCCATAAGACTTCTGGCAATCGGGTGAGATGGCAAGTTACGCATCATGGCTTGTGCCTGGTTTGCCCGGCTAAATCCGACAAAGCCACTGCAACAGTTCTGTAACAGAGGTTTGGGGGTCGGAATATTCGTTCGAGGGGCAATGCCGAGCCGTCATCCGCCGTTCACCTGGTGGTTCGTCAGTCTCCGTTCACCAGGCGAGAAATGTGGCGACCAGCAGGGTGAGGCCGGATCCGGCCACGATCCAGCCGATCCGGTACAGCCGCAGCCCGCCCGCGATCACCACCGCGGCCAGCAGCAGGGCCCCGGTCAGCGGCAGCCAGGAGTACAGCACCCCGGGCAGCCCGGTCCGCATCGCATCGTCGGTGTCCGGCCGCAGCACCACCGGCACCGTCTCGCCCTCGGTGCGCCCGATCGGCTGTGCCATCCGCACCGCCTCCCGGGCCGCCGTGCCGTCCTCCCGGTCCGGCTCGAAGGACCCCGTGCAGGCGTCCTTGTCGCAGCTCTCCAGGGTCAGCCGGCCGCTCTGCCGGTCGTCCGGGATCATCACATAGCGTGCGGTGTCCCAGGAGGTGTGGACCCCGGCCGCCACCACCAGCGCGGTCAGCAGCGCCACGGCGGCGCCGCGGGCCGCCGGCAGCAGCAGCCGGGGCCCGGCGTTTCTCGTGGTGGCAGCGCGGGACATGGGCAGATCCTTGGGCAGCCGGGGCCATTGGTCAAGAGCTGTCCGGCCCGCCCCCGGGTCCCGGCCGCGCCGGGCGGGCCGCGGTCACCGGCGGTTACCGTCCGTCAACTGTTGTAGGTGTTCTGGGCGCGTTCCAGTCCGCTGCCGATCAGGGTCTCCACCGCGTCGGCGGCCCGGTCCACCAGATGGTCGAGCTCCTTGCGCTCGGCCGCGGAGAAGTCCCGGAGCACAAAGGCGGCCACCTCCATCCGGCCCGGCGGCCGGCCCACCCCGAACCGCACCCGCAGATAGTCGCGGCCCACCGTGCCGGTGACGGACTTCAGGCCGTTGTGCCCGTTGTCCCCGCCGCCGCGTTTCAGCCGCAGCGCGCCGAACGGGATGTCCAGCTCGTCGTGGATCACCACGGTCCGCTCCAGCGGGATCTTCAGATAGCCGCCGATGGACGCGACCGGACCGCCGGAGAGGTTCATGTAGGTCATCGGCTTGACCAGCACCACCCGCTGCGCCTCCGGGCTGCCGGGCGCGCCGAGGCGGCCCTCGCAGACCTGCGCCCGGGCGCCCCGTCCGGCGGCCTTGAACCGGCCGCCCATCCGCTCGGCCAGCAGGTCCGCCACCATGAAGCCGGCATTGTGCCGGTGGCCGGCGTACTCCGGCCCGGGATTGCCCAGGCCGGCCACCAGCCAGGGGGTCGTGGCGGTCGTGGCGTCGGTCACGCTCGGCTTCCTTTGTCCGGGAGATGCTGCACTGCACTGCACTGCACTGCACTGCACTGCACTGCGCTGCGCTGTGCACTGCGGGGTGGGCGGGGAGGGCTGTGCGCCGTCCCCGTTCAGCGTACCGAGAACCGGCCCGGCGCCGGGCCGGCCGGGCATGGGGCGGTGCGCCGGGCGGGGCGGCTGTGACTGCTTGATACACGCATGGCAGGATGAGCCCTTCATGGGCCCGCCGCGGTCCCACCGGATCGCCTGGGCGGCCAACCGACGTGCGGGGCAGGGGACATGAGCAGACACAGGGGCAAAACCCGGATCACCCCCCGGATATGGGGTACGGGGCTGGCCGTCGCGGTCGCCGCGGCGGGCACGATCGTGGTGCAGGAGGCGTCCGGCGTGCCGGACCGCCCGCGCGCACCCGAGGTGCTCCAGGGCGAAGTGCACGCGGAAACGTTTCACGAGAAGCTGCGGGTCAAGGACGGCGGCAAGCGGGCCGAGGTGCCGCGCACCGACACCGAGCGGTTCAGCATGCTGGGCGTGACCTGGACCGATCCGGCCGACGAGCCGCAGGGCACGGTGGAGGTCAGGACCCGCAGCGCGCTCGACGGCGAATGGTCCGGCTGGCAGGAGCTGGAGCCGGCCCCGCAGATGGAGACCCGGGAGGACGACGCCGGCCGGGGCGCCACCGAGCCGCTCTGGGCGGGACCCTCCGACGGCGTGGAGGCCCGGGTGGTCACGGCGTCCGGGGAGACCTCCGGCCTGCCCGAGGGGCTGCGGCTGGACCTGGTCAACCCCAGCGTCGAAGAGGGGGAGGGCACCGGCGGCCAGGCCGCCGGCGAGGTCCGGACGCTCGACGCGGTGCCCGCCGCCTACTCCACCTCCGGGGCGCCGCAGCCGGCGATCACCACCCGGGCGGAGTGGGGCGCGGACGAGGACGCGGTCACCGAGCCGGTGCAGTACCTGCCCGGCGGCGAGGTCAAGGCCGCCGTGGTGCACCACACCGCCGGTGAGAACGACTACACCTGCATGGGGGCGACCCCCACCGAGAACGACTCGGCGGCCGTGGTGCGCGGCATCATGGCGTACCACATGCAGAGCCAGGACTACCGGGACATCGGTTACAACTTCCTGGTCGACAAGTGCGGCCGGATCTTCGAGGGCCGCAAGGGCGGCGTGGACATGCCGGTGTTCGGGGCCCACACCTACGGCTTCAACAGCGAGACCACCGGCATCGCCGTGCTGGGGGACTACACCGCGGTGGCCGGCACCACCCCGGTGCTCACCGCGGTGGCCGGGGTCGCCGCGTACAAGCTGGGCCAGTACGACGCCGATCCGCGCGGCAGCGTGGAACTCACCCCGGGCGCCGCCGGCACCAACTACTTCGGCGAGTCCTGGGAGACGGGCGAGACCCGGGTCATGCCGCGGATCTTCGGCCACCGGGACGGCTACAACACCGAGTGCCCCGGCAACCGGCTCTACGACCAGCTCAGCTCCATCCGGATCTATGCCGGCGGCCCGCCGGCCGGCCTGAAGCTCACCGGCGTGTCCGGCACCACGGACATCGGCTCCGTGCCGCACACCCGGTCCGGCGTCACCGTCGAGTGGAGCACCCGCACCCCCTCCGCCCTGCTGGCCGGTTTCGAGGTGCTGGTGGACGGCGAGCCGGCGGCCACCCTCCCCGGCACCGCCCGGTCCGCCGAGGTGGCGCTGGCGCACGGCGCACACCAGATCTCGGTGCGCGGCACGCATCTGTCCGGCAGGTCCAAGACCACCGGCTCGCAGCAGGTGGTGGCCGACTCCGTGGCCCCGGTCTTCACCAAGACCCCGCGGCTGAATCTGCGCGCCGGCACCACGGTGGAGGCCGATGCGGTGCCGGTCACCATGTACTGGGGCGCCACGGACGAGACGGCGCTGGACTACGCCAAGCTGTGGGGGCCGTTCCCGAAGACCTTCCCGCACGGTGCCACCAGCGGCAGCGTCGAGGGCACGACGCCCGCGGGGGTCACCACCGACTGGCGGATGCGCGCCTATGACATGGTGGGCAACTCGACCCTGGGCAACGAGGTCTACACCCCGCTGATCAACCAGGAGTCCTCGGCCGCCGCTTCCGGCGACTGGAACGGCGTCTCGCGCTCCGGCTACCTGGGCGGCGGGACGTACCAGAGCAGGACCGAGGGTTCCAGGCTGACCTGGGAGGTCACCGCGCGCTCGGTCGGTCTGGTGGTCTCCCGGGCCGGGCACACCGGCCAGGTGCGGGTCTTTGTGGACGGCAGCCTGGTCAAGACGGTGGACACCCGCTCCTCCGACATCGCGCACCGGCAGATGGTGTTCGCCATGTCCTACCCCACGACCGAGGAACGGACCGTGACGGTGGAGGTGGTGGGCACCAGCGGCCGGCCGACCGTGGTGGTCGACGGGCTGATCTCTGTCGGCTGAGGGCCGGCTGAGGGCCGGCAGCGTTCAGAACGCCGGACGGCCCGGACCCCCGACGGGGTCCGGGCCGTCCGGCGTTCCGGTGCCGGCTCAGGCCTCCTCGGACCCGCCCTCGCCCTCCGCCGGGGCCTCGGCGGCCTGGGCGGAGGAGATGGCGACCACGACCTCCTCGCCGTCGATGCCCAGGACGGAGCCGGGCGCCAGCTTGAGGTCCTTGGCCAGCACATGGTCCCCGCCGGCCAGGCCCTGCACCGAGGCGACCACATACTCCGGGAGGTGGGTGGCCTCGGCCTCGATCCGCACGGTGCTCAGAAGCTGCTCGGTCACGTGCTGGCCCGGCGCGAGGTCGCCCTCGATGTGCACCGGCACGTCCACGGTGACCTGCTCGCCGCGCTTGACCACCAGCAGGTCCACATGGACCAGGCGGTTGACCAGCACCTCGCGCTGCACGGCCTTGGGGATGACCAGCTCCTGGCGGCCCTCGACATCCAGCGTGATCAGCACATTGGGGTTCTTCAGCGCCATCATCAGGTCGTAGCCCGGCAGCAGCACATGCACCGGGTCGGTGCCGTGGCCGTAGATGACGCCGGGAATCCGGTCCTTGGCGCGGGCCCGGCGGGCGGAGCCCTTGCCGAACTCCTTGCGGATCTCGGCGGAGATCTTCACATCGGCCATGGTGGCGCTCCTCGTGAATCGCGTGACAGCGGATGAACGGTTGCCGGTACTGCCGGCGGGCGGCCGACGGCCCGCCGCACGTCCGGACCGGCCGCCACGGGGCGGACACACCGTCATACGAGGAGCGCGCCGATAACGGATGAGCCGCAGGTTCCGCGGAACGCGGATACGGCCTCCCTCGCCGAGCAACCAGGTCAGTCTACCCGGCGGGGAGGCCGCGGCCGAATCGATCTCCCGCCGCCGTCGCGGCGGAGGTTACGCGTGCTCCTCGAACAGGCTGGTCACCGAGCCGTCCTCGAAGACCTCGCGCACCGCGCGGGCGATGGTCGGGGCCAGCGAGAGCACGGTGATCTTGTCGAGCTGGAGCTGTTCCGGGGTGGGCAGCGAATTGGTGAACACGAACTCGCTCACCTCGGAGTTCTTCAGCCGGTCGGCGGCCGGGTCGGAGAGCACGCCATGGGTGGCGGCCACGATCACATCGGCCGCCCCGTTGGCGAACAGGGCCTCCGCCGCGGCGCAGATGGTGCCCCCGGTGTCCACCATGTCGTCCACCAGCACGCAGACCCGGTCCCTGACCGTGCCCACCACCTCGTGCACCGAGACCTTGTTGGCCACCTTGGCGTCGCGGCGCTTGTGCACGATGGCCAGCGGTGCGCCCAGCCGGTCGCCCCAGCGGTCGGCCACCCGGACCCGGCCGGCGTCCGGCGAGACCACGGTCAGCCGGTCCCGGTCCACCCGGCCGCCGATGTAGCCGGTGAGCAGCGGCAGCGCGAACAGGTGGTCCACCGGCCCGTCGAAGTAGCCCTGCACCTGGTCGGCGTGGAGGTCCACGCTGATGATCCGGTCGGCGCCGGCGGTCTTGAACAGGTCGGCCATCAGCCGGGCCGAGATGGGCTCGCGTCCCAGGTGCTTCTTGTCCTGGCGGGCGTAGCCGTAGAACGGGATCACCACCGAGATGGAACGGGCCGAGGCCCGCTTCATCGCATCGATCATGATCAGTTGTTCCATGATCCACTTGTTGACCGGCACCGTGTGGCTCTGCATGAGGAAGCAGTCCGCACCGCGGACGGATTCCTGGTACCGGATGTAGATCTCCCCGTTGGCGAAGTCGCGGGCGGTGGTCGGAACCAGATTGACACCGAGCTCGTCCGCGACCTCCTTCGCCAGGTCGGGGTGGGCGCGGCCGGAGAAGAGCATCAACTTCTTCTGCCCGGTCGTCTTGATCCCGGTCACAGCAAGTCTCCTTGACGTTTGCATGGAGTCGTCGGGGGCCACGTGGGGCCTGCGGTGGTGCCCGGTGTTCGCCGGGCGGTTACCTTTCGGCCATTTCGCGGGGCACCTCTACGGTACTTGCCACCACCACGCGTCGCGTACCGGTCAGTCCGCCGAGGAGCCCTTCCCGGCCGCGTCGTCCGCCGCCCGCCGGGCCTCCTCGGCGGCCCTGGCGGCTGCCGAACCGGGGCGCCTGCGGGCCACCCAGCCCTCGATATTCCTTTGCTGGCCTCGGGCGACGGCCAGCGAGCCGGGCGGGACGTCCCGGGTGATCACCGAGCCGGCGGCGGTGTAGGCACCGTCCCCCACCGTGACCGGAGCCACAAACATATTGTCCGAGCCGGTGCGGCAGTGCGAGCCGATGGTGGTGTGGTGCTTGTGTTCGCCGTCGTAATTCACGAACACCGTTGCCGCGCCGATATTGGTGTGGTCGCCGATGGTGGCGTCCCCCACATAGCTCAGATGCGGCACCTTGGAACCGTCGCCGAGCACCGCGTTCTTCATCTCCACATAGGTGCCGGCCTTGGCCCCGGCGCCCAGCTCGGTACCGGGACGGAGATAGGCGAACGGGCCGACCACGGCGTCCGGCCCGATCCGGGCGCCGTCCGCCACGGTGTTGGTCACGGTGGCGCCCGGGCCCACCGCGGTGTCGGTGAGGCGGCAGTTGGGGCCCACCTCGGCACCCGCCCCGAGGCGGGTGGTGCCCAGCAGCTGGGTGCCGGGGTGCACCACGGCGTCGGGCTCGTACCCCACCATGGCGTCGATCCAGGTGGACGCCGGATCGACCACGGTGACCCCGGCCAGCATGGCCCGCTCCAGCAGCCGGTCGTTGAGCATCCGCCGGGCCTGGGCGAGCTGCACGCGGTTGTTGATGCCGGCGATCTCCCGGTGGTCGGCGGCCCGGCAGGCGCCCACCCGGTGGCCCTGGGCGCGCAGGATGCCCAGCACATCGGTGAGGTACTCCTCGCCCTGGCTGTTGTCGGTGCCGATCCGGTTCAGCGCCTCGGCCAGCAGCTTGCCGTCGAAGGCGAACACCCCGGAGTTGATCTCGCGCAGGGCGAGCTGCCGCTCGGTGGCGTCGCGGTGCTCCACGATCGCGGTGACCGCGCCGCTCTCGTCCCTGACGATCCGGCCGTAGCCGGTGGCATCGGGCACCTCGGCGGTGAGCACGGTGACCGCGTTGCCGTCCGCGGTGTGCGCGCCGGCCAGGCCGCCCAGGGTCTCCGCGGTGAGCAGCGGGGTGTCGCCGCACACCACCAGGACGGTGCCGGACACGCCGCGGCCGTCCTCGGCCAGCGCGGCCAGGGCGGCGCGGGCGGCGTGGCCGGTGCCGTTCTGCCGCTCCTGGACGGCCACCCGGGCCTGCGGGTCGACGGCCGCCAGATGCGCGGTGACCGCCTCCCGGCCGTGGCCGACCACCACCACCAGATTCTCGGGGGACAGCCCGCGGGCCGCCGCGACCACATGACCGAGCAGTGAGCGACCGCAGATCTCGTGCAGAACCTTGGGCTTGGCCGACTTCATGCGGGTGCCCTCACCCGCGGCGAGGACGAGGACGGCGGCCGGGCGGATGGAGCTCACGTGAACGTGCCCTTCGATGCGTGAACGGGTGCTGTGCCGGCGGCGTTCCTCCCCGGCACCACCGGCACCTGCCGATGTCCCGAACCCTACCCGCTGACCGCCGCGCCGCCCGCCGGCCGTGCCGCGGCGGGGGCGTGGCGGCCGGCCCGGCTCAGGTGGCGGTTCCGCGGACGGGTCCGGCGGCGGTCTCCCGGACCGGCTGCCCGTCCTGCCCGTTCCGCTCGTTCCGCCCGTTCTGGTCGTCCTGGTCGTCCTGGTCGTCCTGGCTGTCCTGGGGCAGGGAGCGGCCGGTGAGGGCGGCCAGGCTGAGGCGGACGTGCCTCAGCTGCGCCCGGATCTCCTCGGTCTCCGCGCGGTGCTCGCGCAGCAGCCGGTCCGTCTCCCGCTCGATCCGGTCCTGACCCAGCCGCGCCCGGGCGAGCAGTTCCTCGCCCCGGGCCCGGGCGTCCTCCTCCCGGTTGCGGGCCTCCTCCTCGGCCAGCGCCAGCGTCTCCCGGGCGCCGGCCAGCAGTTCCTCCGCGCCCGTCATCAGCCGCGCGATCCGCTCCTCGGTCTCCCGCTCCTCCGCGTCCTGCCGCTCCTGGAAGGACCGCTCGCGGGCCGCGTGCTCCTCGCGCTGCCCGGCCAGCAGGGCGTCGCAGCGGCGCGCCACCTCCGCCAGGCGCTCCCGCGCCTCCTCGCGCAGCCGGGCCGCGGTCCGCCGGGCGTCGTCCAGCAGCGCCGCCGCCTGCCGCTGCGCCTCGTCCAGCACCGCGTCGGCCGCCTTGCGGGCCTCCTCGTGGCGCTGCCGGGCCCGCTCGCGCGCCGCGTCGCGCAGCGCCCGGCCCTCCTCCTCGGCCTGCTCGCGTATCCGCTGCCCGGCCGCCTCCGTCTCCGCCAGCAGCTCGGCGGCCTGGGCCTCGGTCTCCGCCAGCAACTGAAGGGCCCGCTCGCCCAGCGACTCGAAGGAGGGCGGCGGCAGCGCCGCGGCCTGCGCGGTCAGCCGCTCCACCGCCCGGCGCAGCTCCTCCTCGCGGACGCTGAGCGCGGCCAGCCGGTCCAGTGCCCGGTCGCGGGCGTCGAGCAGCGCCGACACCCGGGCGTCCACCTGCGAGGGGCGGTAGCCGCGGCGGGCCGGGACGAATCCGAACGGGGAGCTGGAGGGGGGCTTGGGAGTCAACGCGGGGCTCCTTCGGCGGACCGGAGGCGGGTGAACCGCTTCCAGCATGCAGGACGCTTCCGCCCGGTATGTACCTCGGCCGGAGATCCGCCGCGCGCCACCACATTTCCGGCCAAGATCCTCTCCCGCCGGGGCGGGAAGGGGCGCGGGAAGAATATCCGGGAACCCGTGGCCGGATGTCGAAGCCGGGCGGCCGGCTCCGACGTCTCCCGTGCAAGGCGCTCGGAACGGTAGCGCCACCACTGCCAAGGAGCCAAAGCGATGAAGTACATGCTGCTGATGAACGCCCCGGTGTCGGCCTTCGGCGAGGTCGCCACGTGGGACAAGGAGGACATCCGGGCCATGGTCGACTTCATGCACGCCCTGGACAAGGACCTCACGGACTCGGGCGAGTGGGTGGACGGCCAGGGCCTGACCGATGAGATCACCCTCGCCTGCGCCTTCGGCGGCGAGAACGACGGCCCGGTGGTGACCGACGGCCCGTACCCGGAGAGCAAGGAGGTGCTGGTGGGCTACTGGCTGGTCGATGTGGCCGGCAAGGAGCGGGCCGTGGAGATCGCGCTGCGCATCTCCACCTGCCCCGGACCGGGCGGCAGGCCGACCCGGCAGCCCGTCGAGATCCGCCCGGTCGGCCAGGCCCCCGAGGCCTGACCGGCCGGACGCCGCGGCCCCGGGGGACGGGGCCGCGGCGACGGCTCAGAGCAGCCCGTCCCACATCTGTTCGAGAAGGACGGACCACCAGGACTCGGGGTCGGCGACGGCCTGCGCGTCCAGCGAGCCGAGCTGGTTCTGGAAGTCCGTGGTCCACCGGCCCGCCTGCTCCGGGTTGAGCCCGTAGCGCAGCGGCCACATGCGCCCCAGCAGCGCCATGGAGCGCGCGAACTGCGGCACCGAGGCGTTGACGAACTGCGGCACCGCCGGCTGTCCGCCCGGACCGCCCTCCAGCGGCACGGCCACCACATAGGCCGTGCCGTACTGCACGCACAACTGCCGGCCGAAGTCGTTGCCCAGCACCAGATACGAGCCGGCGTCCGCGGCCGGCATGATGTGCCGCTCGGCGGCCAGCTCGGCCAGCGTCGGTATCGGCCGGCCCGGCTGCGCCTGCGCCCAGAAGAACGGCGGCAGCATCAGCGGCACCCCGGACCACACCAGGGTCTGCGCCACGATGTCCGGAACTCCCTGCCGGGAGACCGACTGCTGGTCGTAGCGGAACACGCCCTGCGGGCCGAACGCGGCGGCCAGCTCCTGCCCGATCACGTCCAGGCCGACCGCCGGGGCGGACGGCTGCTGCGGCAGCGGCGCCCGCACCGGGGCGGCGCGCGGCGGGCCGTCCGCGTACTGCTCCAGCTCGTCGGCGTGCTCCACCAGATGCCGCACCCCCGCCTGGCGGGAGCCGTAGTCGGTGCCGTACGGGGCGGTGTGGGTGGTGCGCGCCTGCGGCCAGGTCTCGCGCACCAGCCGGGCGCAGTAGCCGCCGGGCAGCTCGCAGCACTGGAGCTCGGTGTACAGCTCGATGACCTGCTGCGGCGGCACCCCCATCGCGTTGAGCTCGTGGTAGAGCTGCCACTCGGGGTGCGGCAGACCGGGGGCGGAGCGGCGGATCAGCCGCTGCTCCGAGCCGTCCGGGCCGCGGTAGCGCAGCACCGCCATGTAGCCGGAGCCGACCATCGGCACGGCGGGCTGCGCCTGCGGATAGCCGTAGCCGCCCGGGCCGCCGGGGTAGCCGTAGCCGCCGCCATGGCCGCCGGGCCCGGGGGCGGGCGGGGGAGGCGGGGTGTGCGCCCCGCCGGGGGCGCCGGGAACACCCGGAGCGCCGGGGGCGCCGGGGGCGCCCGGCGGGGTGGGCGCCACCGGGCCGATGCCGGAGCCGGAGGAGGCCAGCACGGTGGCCGCCTGGTGCACCCCGCCGCCCTGCGAGGGGTTCGGCGGGCCGGGCGGCGGCGGCGTGGCCGGGCCGGCCCCGCCGGGCCGCCGGCCGAGCACCTGGGCCTGGATCTCGTCGGCGGGGACCATCCGGGTCGGGATGTATCCGCTGCCGTGGTCGTCGGCCGCGGGAGGGCTCCCCGTCCCCCCGCCGCCGGTGCCCGCCGCGGGTGTGCCGGGCGCGGGCGGCGGCGGGGGCGGCACCGGGCCGCTTCCGCGCGGCGGCGGGGCGGCCTTGGCGGTGTCGGCGTCGGCCAGGTCGGCCGCCCCGCCGGAGGACGGGGCGGGCGGCCGGGCACCCGGGGCGCCGGGCGGCGGGATGCCGGGTTCGGCCCCCGCGCCCGGCGGCCGGCCGGGCGGCTGCGGCCCGACCGAGGGGGCGAGCTGGGTCTTCGGCAGCGAACTGCCCTGCGGCAGCACGGCCGTGCGGGCCTCCGGGTCGGCGGCGCCGCCGGCGGAGGGTTCGTCCCGCTCCGGTACGGGCGGGGAGATCACCGTCATCGGCGGGGCCACCGAGGCATCGTCCGAGGCGCTGCCGGAGGTGTCGGTGAAACCGCCCCACGGGGAGCCGGCGGCGGGCGCGGCGGGCGCCGGCTCGGGCGGCCCGGCCGCGGGCGCGGGGGCCCCGCCGTCGGCGGCGCCGCCGCGGTCCGCGGCCGGCGCGCGGTGATCCGGGACACCGGCCCGGTCCGCGGCCTCCTGAAGCCACTCCGGCGGGGTCAGCAGGAAGGAGGTCGCCTCCAGATCCACCCGCTGCGGGGGCTCCGGGGCGGCCGGCGCGCCGCCCGGCGGCGTCCCGTACTCCGCCTGGTACGCCTGGATGACCTCGTTCACCGGCAGCGCCGGCCAGAGCGTGGTCTCCCCGCTGTCCCGGGCGATCACCAGCCGGCCGCCGCTGGCCGGGTTGCCCTCCCGGTCCTCCGCCCAGGCGACGAAGCCCAGATCGAATTCGCGGATGCGCACCTCGCGCGGCGCCGTCGCGGACGCCGGGCCGTTCACCCAGCGCTCGGCGCGCTCCTGGGCCTGTGCGAACGTCACCATCGGGCCCCTCACCTCCCCACCGGGACGGCGTGGGCGAAACCGCCGTCCACCATCAGCCTGGCCACCGTCTCCAGCTCCGGCGGATTGCCCGCCAGCCGCAGCAGGAACTCGTCGAAATCCGCTCCGCAGGGCAGCAGCAGGGTGTTGACGCGCTCCTCGACCGGAAGCCCGTCACGGTCCCGGAAGTCGTCGAAGGCGCACAGCCGGACCGCGCCGGCCTCCGGGCCCTTCACCTTCAGCGCCAGCAGCCCGCCCTGGACGAAGGCGATGCCCAGGTAGTCCTTGGTGAGATGGTCCCGCAGGCACTTGTTGATGTACACGAGATCGTTGACCGCGGCTTCCTCGCGCAGCGTGAAGAAGGGCTGGTCGATCAGCAGGCCCAGCTCGGCGTCGAGGGCCACGCCCTTGGGCGCCGAACCGCCCGCCGCCTTGAGGAAGGACCGGTAGGACTCGGGCAGCCGGTAGCCCAGCTTCTCCTCGGCGGCGGCCAGCCGCTCCTCGCGCACCGCGCCGGAGTGCGGCACCGGGAAGTGCACGGGCCTGGTCTCGGCCAGCGGGCGGGTGCCGCGCTTGTCGTGGTCCACGGCGGCGGTGGCGACCCCGCCGTGGTGCCGCAGCAGCGCCTTGACCTCGACCGGGACCAGCTCCAGGCGGCGGCTGTCCGGCACGTGGTGCCAGGTCCAGCCGTGCGGGGTGGCGACCGGGGGCAGGCTGGCCCACAGTTCGTGGCCGGAGGCGTGCAGCGCGGCATTGGCCGAGACGTAGTCGGTCAGCCGGAGCTCGTCCACGCCGAAGCCCTCGGGCGGCTCGGCGATCTCGGCCGCGGCGCGGGCGTACGGGCCGAAGTCCGGGTAGCCGTCCGCGTCCACCCGGACCCCGCCCGGGTAGCGGGCGGCGCGCACCGGGTCTGGAAACTGCACGACCTGCCCGGCGTAGGCCCGGTTGGGTGGCGCGGTGTGCCGCTGCCCGAGCCGACCTGTCGTCATGGCTGTCTGGCCCCCTGCTGATGCTTGCTGGTTGCGCACAGCCTATGGGGTCCCGGTTTCCACCGACAGCTTGTGGAATGCTGACCGGGGGCGGGCTCGCGGACCGTACGGGGGAGGAACCACCGCGATGTATGCCATTTCCGACGACAGCCGGCCGAAGCATGATCCCCGGCTGGGCTGGGCGCGTCCGGCCACGCCGGTGCTGCGCCGCCGCCGGGACGGCATTCTGCCGACCCTGGCCGCGGCACTGTCCCAGCCGGGGGCCGGGACACTGACCGCCACGGCCCACCGATCCGGCCCCGCGCCACAGCCGCATCCGCTGGTCCGGGCGGTGCTGGAGTCGCTGGGCAGCGACCGCTCGGAGCGCCATGCCGGCCGCTGCCCGGAGACGGTGCTGATCTCCCGGCGGATCACGGAAGCGGGCGCGCGCACCGTGCAGGAGGCGCGGGCCGCGCTGCGGCGGGCCCGGATCACCACCCGGCACATCCGGGAGGAGGGCGATCCGCGGCACGGCGCGTACGCCCGGCACTGCCATGTGTGCACCACCCTGCTCGCGCACTTCGGGCTGCGCAGCGTGGCGCCGTCCTCGGAGGCGACCACGGCGCTGCGGCTGCCCACCGGCGGGGCCCGGGGGACCGCCGGCGGCGGTGCGGCGGCACCGGCCGCGCCGGCCGGGGCCGGCCGGTGGCCGGAGCGGCCGGACCGGGCGGCGGTGGAGGCCGAGCGGTGGAGCCGCGAACTGGCCGCACACCGCTCGCCGCTGGGCCACCGGCACACCGTGACACCGGCCGCGCGGGCGGCCTGGGCCGAGTACGGCGGGCTGCGGCTGCTGCCCACCGGGCCGGGCGCGGTGCATGTGCCGGTGCCGGTGGTGCTGGACCCGATGCTGGGCCGGCACTGGCCGCGCACCCTGGGCGATCTGGGGCGGGCGCTGGGCACCGTGCTGAGCCCGCTGGGCGCGACCGGACTGCCGGCGGACGGGGCCGGTGCCGGGGCCCGTGCCGGGGACGGTGACGGGGACGAGGCGGGCTGCGACGGGGCGCTGCTGGCCGTGGACCGGGAGGGCCGGGTGTACTGCCTGGACCACAGCGGGGACTGGTTTCTCGGCCCGGATGTCCGCTCCGCGCTGACCGTCCTGCTCACCGGCGCCCGCCCGCACCGCCTCGGCCCGCCGCCGGGCCCGCCCGGGGACGCCCGCGACGGAGCGGCCGGCGGACCGGCCGAGGCCCGGTGAGCGGTGCCGGCGGGCGCGGCGCGGCGGCTCAGGCGGTTTCGGTGCGGCGGATGGCGTCGCGGTAGGCGCGGGTGGCGGCGCGCAGCGCGGTCTCCGGGTCGACGCCGGCCGCCTCGGCCTCGGCGGCCAGCGCCAGCAGCCGGTAGCCGATGCCCTCGCCCGCGGGAAGCTCCACCGGCAGCCCGGCGCCGCGCGCCCGGCTCACCAGCTTGGCGGCCAGCGCCAGCGCGGGCTGGTCCAGCGGCACCCCGTCCGTCACCGAGGCGCGGCGCTTCTCCGCCGCCTTGGTGCGCAGCCAGTGCTCCTTGACGTCCTGCGGGGTCTCGGCCTCGGCGTCGCCGAACACATGCGGATGGCGATGGATCAGCTTGGCCACGATGGTGGCCGCGACATCGTCGACGGAGAACGGTTCGTCGCCGTCCTCCTCGGCGATGCGGGCGTGGAAGATCACCTGGAGCAGCACATCGCCCAGTTCCTCGCGCAGCTCCGCGCGATTGCCCGTCTCGATCGCCTCGACCAGCTCATACGCCTCCTCCAGCCCGTATTTGGCCAGGTCGGCGTGGGTGCGGCGGGAAGACCAGGGACACTCGGCGCGGATGCGGTCCATCACCTGCACCAGATCCAGCAGCCGGGCGCCGGGCAGATCCCAGGAGCCGGGCAGCAGCTCCAGCTCGGGCACCGCCGCCTGCCGCCCGGAACCCGCCAGCGCCGCCAGCCCGTCGGTCAGCCGGGACTCGCCCTCGCCGGCCGCCAGCACCACCACCGTGCGGCCGTCCGCGCAGTATCCGGCCAGTTCGCGGGCGGCGGGCAGCTCCCCGGGCGCGGTGAGCTCCACCGCCACCCCGGCCTGCGCCAGAAAGGGAAGCTGCGGATGCCCGGCGTCCCGGCACAGCACCCGGTCCGCGCCGCGCAGCTCCTGCCAGGCGGCCCAGGACAGCAGTCCGGGCGCCACCCGGTGGCTGGTGGTCAGCAGAACGATCCGGCCGGCGGCCGGCGCGGGCCGGGGCGGGGCGGGGGCGCTCACTCGGGGAGGGCCTCCGGGACGCCCGGCTCCTCCGCCAGCGTGTTCAGCCACGGGGTGTCCGGCTCGGTGATGGCGAACTGCTCCTCGTCCCAGTCCCCGTAGCGGGGATTGAGCGTGACGCCGACCTCGGTCGCGGCCTCCTTGAGCGCGGCCGTGATCCGTGCGTCGTCGTTGCCGTAGTGGCGCCACAGCTTGTCCTGGTAGAGGGCGCTGCGGAAGGTGTCGTCCACCTTGCTGGGCGCGATGAACTCGGCGATCGCCGCCTCGTCGAGCGCCTCCGGGCCGCCGAGCTGCTCCTCGGTCAGCGCCCGCTGGTCCTGCACCTCCCGGGTGGTGACCTCGATCCCGGCGTCCTCGGCGGCGGCCTTCACCAGGGCGTTGAACACCTGCTGGTGCACGATGCTCCGGGTCAGCGAGCTGGACTCGGCCAGCGACTGCTCGGCGTCCGGCTGCGCGAGCTGGCCGTCCCGCACCTCCTGGACGTAGTCCTGCACCTCGGCGATGGAGATGACCTCGTCCCCGACCACGGCGGCGGCGCCCGGGTGGCTGTCCGTGGAGCAGCCGGTCAGCATCGGTGCCGTCAGCAGCACGGCGGCTGCGGCGGACAGGGAGAGGGCGGACGTGCGGCGCTTCACTGGGACCCTCCGGCGGGGTGGGCGTGGGCATGGGCGGCTCGCCGCGATCTTAGGCAGCGGGCGCGGCCGGTGACCACTGCTTCGTGGTCATTCGTTCGAGGCGGCTGTGCCAACGGTACGGGTGGCGGCCCCGGCGGGGGAAACCGGGACCGCCATGGTGACAACGAACGGGCCCGGGTTTTTGTCACCCGGCCCGGCCCGGCCCGGCACCCGCGCCGCCGCGGTACCCGGGCCCGCGCCGCTCAGTCCTCGGCCAGCCGCCGCAGGGCCGGCCCCAGCCTGCGGCGCGCCAGCCGGTAGACCCGGCCCGCGCCGCGCCGCAGCAGCCGCCCCGGCCACCGCCGCCCGCCCGGCCGGCCCCCCGCCGGGTCCCCGGCCGCCAGCGGCAGCCCGTCCAGCCCGATGCCGCGCCGCGGCACCACGTTCCCGAGGTAGTCGCCGTGCCGCTCCGGCGTGTACCAGGGGCGCAGCGGCGGCAGTGCGCAGCCGCGCAGCGCCGCGTACCGGTCCCGGGCCTCCCGGTAGGGGTCCTGGCCGGTGAGCCCGTGCTGCTCGGCCCAGCCCGGGGCCACCGTCGGCAGCCTGCCCTCGTCCAGCTCCTGCCAGGAGGTGAGCAGGCCGGAGGAGACGAAGAAGTGGTTGCCGTGCGCCTCGCGGATGCCGAAGTCGGTGAGGATGCCGGTGGGGATGGACCGGTGGATGGCCTCCATGGCGGCCGTGGAGCTGACCGTGACCAGCAGGTCGGTGCGGTCCAGTACCCCGCCCATCTCGCCGTACAGCAGCTTCAGATTGGCCGGCGGGTCGGCGAGCTGCCCGAACAGTTCCTCGTAGGAGTACGCCTCGGTGTGGGTGACCCCCTCGCCGGGCCGGTTGCGCAGCTTGATCAGCACCTCCCGGTCCGGGTGCAGCCGGGCGTGCCGGGCGGCCTTCGCCAGGATGCCGACGCGTTCCTCGCGGGAGGCCGGGACCGAGGGCTGCACCGCGAAGCAGACCGTGAACGGCCGCTCCCCGCGCCGCCAGGCCTCCGGGTCGTAGCGCTTGCCGCCCAGGTACGGCAGCGCGCTCTCCACCACGGCCTTGGGATCGGCGCCCACGCCCGCGTAGATGTCGCGGAGCGTGTCGGCGTCGGCGGCGCTGTTGGCCAGCACGATGTCCGCGCCGACCCGCAGGACGGCGCCGTCCACCACGTTCTCGTAGACCACCCCGACATAGCCGGTGACCACCACCGGGCGGTGCTCCCGCTCCCGCCAGGCGGTGCCCAGCGCGTGGATCACGGCCAGCACGCTGCCGCCGGTGACGCCCAGCACCAGCAGGTCCGCCTCCGCCAGGCCGGGCTCCGTCACCAGCTCCGGCAGGCTGACCACCCTGCTGGTGTCGGGCACGATGCCGACCTCGTCGATCTGGCGCTGCGAGGGCATGGAGTCGCCGCGCAGGAACCGCGCGTCGACGGCGTGGTCCGGCGCGATCTGCCGGGCGGTCATCGCGGCCCACTTCCAGCGGCTGTCGGAGTCGGCGAATACGACGGCGCGTGGCCTGGCGCTTCCCATGCGTTGAGTGTCCTTCACTGGGACCGGGACCGGTGCCCGGTTGCGATGCTGTGACGAAGCCGAGAGGCCCCCGGGACCGGGCCGGCCGGACCGCCGCGGGACCGCCTCGACGGGGACGGCCGGCGCCGCGGGGCTGCTCCGGCGGGGATGTCCGCCGCCGGCCGCGCCGTGTTTGCCGCCGTGTTGACCAACGGTGACGCAGAGCTGGCCCGTGGGTCAACCGGGCAGGTCAGTGGGTGTTCCCGGCGGACCGGCGGGGTGGCGCGTTCACCGGGCGGTCCGGAAATCGGCCGTCCGGTCGTGACTTCGTCCCGGCGGGGCAACAGCTCGCCGCCGCCCCTGGCCGGGGCCGCGGGCGGGCTGCTGCCATGGGATCGCCGGGTCCGCACGGGGGGTCCGGCACCGCATCCGGAAGGGGAGAGGACGAGATGAGAGTGCAGCGGGCCACCGGCCGGGGACGGCGCACGACGGCGGTCGCGGGGGCCGTCGCGGCGGCGGTACTGGCGCTGGGCGGGCTGACCGCCTGTGAGGAACCGTTGCCGCCGGACGCGGGAGAAGGCTCGTCGCAGCAGCCGGACGCCGACGGGGGAGACGACGGCGCCGCCGACGGAGGGGACGGCGGCGACGGCGCCGGGGACGGCGGCGGGGACGGCGGCGGCGACGAGGCCGGGGACGGCGGCGGGGAGGACGCGCCCGCCGAGGCGGACGAGGGCTTCCTCGCCGCGGGGGAGACGCACCGCTACCCGAACGGTCTGGAGGTCACCCTCTCCGCCGCCGAGCCCTATACCCCGGCCGACTATGTGGAGTACACCGGGACCCCCTGCAAGACGACCGTGACGGTCACCAACAACGGCGCCGAGGAGACCGAGATCATCTTCCTGTTCTCGGCGCGGGCCGGCGACGCGGGGGTGGAGGCGCCGGAGATCTTCGACGGCGAGCTGGCCGCCGAGCCGCAGGGCACCCTGAAGCCGGGCCGCACCTTCACCGGCGAAGTCGCCTTCGATGTGCCCGAGGGCGCGGACTTCATCGATGTCACGGTGGATCCGCTGGACATCGATCTCGATCCGGCGTACTGGAACCTCCGGCTCTGATCCGGCCGGGAAACCGGCCGGCGGCTGCCGGTCCGCACGGCGGCGTCCAGTGTCCCGCGGGGGTGGGCACCGGGCGCCGCCGCCTTGTGCTGTCCGCTGCCGGCTTTTTCCGCCGTCCGCCGTCCGCCGTCACCCGCCCCGCGGGGGACCGGGGGTCAGACCGGAGGATGAGCCCGCCGCCCCGCCACGGCAAGCGGACCGTGCCGTTCGCCGGGGGCCGTACCGGTTTGCCGTACTTCGGCTTGCGCCTGCCGCGGCGCCGCCCCCCATCCTGCGGAATGAGGCCCCTTAGGGGACCGTGCGACTTTCTGCGGACACCGCCGCCGCCGGGTTCGTTCTCGGGGGCGACGACCGGGAGGGCCGCCGCTCCCTACCTTCGGGATAAGAACCGGATCAGATTTTCGATCGAGGAGTCAGTTGTGACCACGGCGGTAGCGGAACCGGGTACCGGGGGCGGCGGAGGGACGGCCGTTGCCGCGCGCGCCGAGCGCGTGACCAAGGCGTACGGGGAGGGCGACACCAGGGTCCTGGCGCTGGACGAGGTGAGCGTGGAGATCGCGCGCGGCGCCTTCACCGCGATCATGGGGCCGTCCGGCTCCGGCAAGTCCACCCTGATGCACTGCCTGGCCGGTCTGGACAGCGTGACCGCCGGCCGGGTCTGGATCGGCGAGACCGAGCTCACCGGGCTGCGGGAGAAGCAGCTCACCCAGTTGCGGCGGGACAACGTCGGATTCATCTTCCAGGCGTTCAATCTGCTGCCCACGCTCAACGCGATCGAGAACATCACGCTTCCCATGGACATCGCCGGCCGCAAGCCGGACCAGAAGTGGCTGGACCATGTGATCAGCACGGTGGGCCTGGCCGACCGGCTCAGTCACCGGCCGTCCGAGCTCTCCGGCGGCCAGCAGCAGCGGGTGGCGGTGGCCCGGGCGCTGGCGAGCAAGCCGCAGATCATGTTCGGCGACGAGCCCACCGGCAACCTGGACTCCCGGGCCGGCGCGGAGATCCTCGGCTTCCTGCGCCGCTCGGTGGACGAGCTGGGCCAGACCGTGGTGATGGTCACCCATGACCCGGTGGCCGCCGCCTACGCGGACCGGGTGGTCTTCCTGGCCGACGGCCGGATCGTGGACGAGATGGCCGACCCCACCGCGGACAAGGTGCTGGACCGGATGCGCGGCTTCGACTCCCAGGGGCGCACCTCATGACCGTGGTACGCACCTCCCTGCGCAACTTTGTCGCGCACAAGGGACGCATGATCCTCTCCGGGCTGGCGGTGCTGATCTCCGTCGCCTTTGTCTGCGGAACGCTGGTCTTCACCTCCACCATGCAGGCCACCTTCGACCGGCTGTTCACCGAGAGCGCGTCCAACGTCATGGTGGGCCCCGCCCAGGAGGAGGGCGAGGGCGGCTTCGACGACGTCAGCCTCACCGGCCGCCCGGACACCGTGCCGGCCTCGGCCGCCGAGCAGATCCGCGGTGTGGAAGGGGTGGCCGAGGTCACCGGTGTGGTGGCCTCGGAGTCCATCGTGGCGGTGGACTCGGACAACGAGAACATCGGCCCCACCACGGGCGCCCCCACCGTGGGTGTCGGCTGGACCGAGCTGGAGCTGCGCACCGCCGAGGTGGCCCGCGGCACCGCGCCCGCCGGTCCGGGCGAGGTCATGGTGGACAGCGCCACCGCCGACAACAAGAACCTGGAGATCGGCGAGGAGCTGCGGGTGATCTCGGTCACCGGCGACCACTCGCTGACCATCACCGGCATCGTCGACTTCACCATCACCAACCCCGGCGCCGCGATCCTGTACTTCGAGCCCTCGGCCGCCCAGCAGATCCTGCTCGGCGCCGACGACGCCTACACCGAGCTGGCCGTGGACGCCGCGCCCGGGGTCGGCGACGCGGAGCTCAAGGAGCGGGTGGCCGCGGCGCTGGGCACCGAGGACTACCAGATCCGGACCGCCGACGAGTACATCGAGGACAACCGCAGTGAGATCGCGGGGGTCTTCGACTTCCTCCAGTACGTGCTGCTCGGCTTCGCCGGCATCTCGCTGCTCGTCGGCATCTTCCTGATCGTCAACACCTTCACCATGCTGGTCGCGCAGCGCACCCGGGAGATCGGGCTGATGCGGGCCATCGGGGCCAGCCGCAAGCAGGTCTACCGCTCGGTGCTGATCGAGGCGCTGCTGCTCGGTGTGGTGGGCTCGGTGCTGGGCTTCGCCGCCGGGCTGGGCATCGCGGTCGGCCTGATGGCGCTGATGGGCGCGCTGGGCATGAACCTCTCCACCGACGATCTGACCATCGGCGTCTCGGTGCCGGTGATCGGCATGGTGGTCGGTGTCACGGTGACCCTGCTGGCAGCCTGGCTCCCGGCTCGCCGTGCCGCCCGGGTGACCCCGATGGACGCGCTGCGCGAGGCCGGCAACCCGGGCGATGTGCGGGCCGGCCGGCTGCGCACCATCGTGGGTCTGGCCATGCTGGTGCTGGGCCTCGGCGCGCTGGTGGCGGCCGGCGGCGCCTCCAGCGCGGGCACCGGCGGGATGTGGCTGGCGCTGGGCGTGACGCTGACCCTGATCGGCCTGGTGCTGTCCGCCCCGGCCCTGGTGGGGCTGGTGCTGCGGGCGCTGAGCGCGGTGCTGCTGCGCGGCTTCGGCTCCATCGGGCGGATGGCGGAGCGCAACGCGCTGCGCAATCCGCGGCGCACCGGGGCCACGGCGTCGGCGCTGATGATCGGGCTGGCACTGGTGGCCGGGCTGTCCGTGGTGGGCACCTCGATGGTGGCCTCGGCGACCGAGGAGATCGACGAGTCGCTGGGTGCGGACTACATCATCCAGACGGCCAACTGGATGCCGATCCTGCCGGAGGCGGCCGAGGCGGTGCGGTCCGCGGACCATCTGTCCTCGGTGGTGGCGGTCAGCGAGGTGGAGGCCACTCTCACCACCGCGGACGACGCCTCCTTCGACCAGAACCTGGGTCTGACCACTCCCGGCTACCCGGAGATGATGGACACCCCGGTGGTCGCGGGCGACATGTCCGAGGCGCTGCGGGCGGGCGGCATCGCGTTGCCCGCGGACCTCGCCGAGGAGCACGGTCTGGCCGTGGGCGACCAGCTCACCCTGGACATCGAGGACTCCTCCGGGCCGGTCACCGTCACGCTGCGGGCGATCTCCGAGGCGCCGTCGTTCGACGCCCCGGGTGCCTTCCTGGGCGAGGAGACCGCCGCCTCGGTGCTGGAGCCGGAGCAGATGCCGCTGCCGTGGGGCATGTTCGCGCTGGCCGAGCCGGGCCAGGCCGACCAGGCCCGGGCGTCCCTGGAGAGCGCCCTGGAGGCGCACCCGCAGATGGAGGTGCGCGACCAGGCCGACTACAAGGAACTGATCCAGCAGCAGGTCGGACAGCTCCTGTACATGGTGTACGGGCTGCTGGCGCTGGCGATCATCGTGGCCATCCTGGGCGTGATCAACACGCTGGCGCTGGCCGTGGTGGAGCGCACCCAGGAGATCGGGCTGATGCGGGCGATCGGGCTGGGCCGCAGCCAGCTGCGGAAGATGGTCCGGCTGGAGTCGGTGGTGATCGCCCTGTTCGGCACGGTGCTCGGGGTGGCCCTGGGGCTGGCCTGGGGCGGCGCGGCGCAGCAGCTTCTCGCCCTGGAGGGCATGGAGGTCCTGGCGATTCCGTGGGTGACGATCATCGCGGTCTTCCTGGGTGCCGCGATCGTCGGCCGGCTGGCGGCGGTGCTGCCGGCCCGGCGGGCCGCGCGGATGAACATTCTCCAGGCCATCGCCACCGAGTGAGCCCGGACGGTATCTCTCGGTATCTCGGAATCTCTCGGAATCTCTCGAACAATCCCGCAGACGGACCCGCCCCGGGCAGCCCCCCGCCCGGGGCGGGTTCTTGCCGCCGCGCGCGGCCTTCGGCACCCGGCCCGCCCAGGTGTTCGAATTGGTACGCGTGTTCGAAATCCCATTGCGCCGGTCCTGCCCGGGCGGCAGACTGAGGCGGTGCTGATCCGACGTGAGAACCCGGGCGACGAAGCCGCCGTCGCGGCCGTCACCACCGCCGCCTTCGCCAAGCCCGGCAGCCCCCTGCCCGCCGAGACCACCCTGCTCGACGAGCTGCGCAAGGACGAGGGCTGGCTGCCCCGGCTCTCCCTGGTCGCCACCGACTCCCCCGGCGGCGACATCCTCGGCCATGTGGTCTGCACCCGCGGCCGGGTCGGCTCCACCCCCGTGCTCGGCCTCGGCCCGCTCAGCGTCCATCCCGACCACCAGTTGCGGGGCGTGGGCTCGGCGCTGATGCACGCGGTGCTGGGCGCCGCCGACGCCCTGGACGAACCGCTGGCCGGGCTGCTCGGCAGCCCCGCCTTCTACCGCCGCTTCGGCTTCCGCCCGGCCGCGGACTTCGGCATCCTGGCGCCCGACCCCGCCTGGGGCGAGTTCTTCCAGATCCGGCCGCTGGCCGCCTGCCCCGCCGTGCTGCGCGGCCCCTTCCACTACGCCGCCCCCTTCTCCCGGCTCTAGCCTCCTTCCGTCACACTGGACCCGCACGCACCCGGCGACGCCTGCCGCCCGGCGGCGGCCACGGGGGGCGACCGCCGCCACAGGCGTTTCGCGAGTGGGGGCGTAGTCTGGAGGGAACCCGGCCCGCAGCGCGTGTCGGGCGCTTTGTGTGTTCGTTGTGTTCCGTGCCCCGCCCCGTCACCGGGCCCACCGGGCCGACTCAGCCACCGGGATGGAAACCATATGAGCCTGCACGGCCTGCTCGATGCTGTCGTGGAAGACGCCGCCCTCGCCGAGGCCGTCCGGGCGGCGTCCGCCGGTCACCGGCACCATGTCGACCTGATCGGCCCGGCCGCGGCGCGCCCGTTCACCGTGGCCGCGCTGGCCCGGCGCACCGGCCGCCCGGTGCTGGCCGTCACCGCCACCGGGCGGGAGGCCGAGGACCTGGCCGCGGCGCTGCGCTCGCTGCTGCCCCCCGAGGGCGTGGTGGAGTTCCCGGCCTGGGAGACCCTGCCGCACGAGCGGCTCTCGCCGCGCGCCGACACCGTGGGCAAGCGGCTGGCGGTGCTGCGCCGGCTCGCCCACCCCAGCGCCGACGACCCCGCCGCGGGGCCGGTCTCGGTGGTGGTGGCGCCGGTCCGTTCGATTCTCCAGCCGCAGGTCAAGGGGCTGGGCGAGCTGCGTCCGGTGGCGCTGCGGGCCGGCCGGACGGCGGATCTGGGGGAGGTCACCGAGGCGCTGGCGGCAGCCGCCTACAGCCGGGTGGAGCTGGTGGAGAAGCGCGGCGAGTTCGCCGTGCGCGGCGGCATCCTGGACGTCTTCCCGCCCACCGAGGAGCATCCGCTGCGGGTGGAGTTCTGGGGCGACGACATCGAGGAGATCCGCTGGTTCAAGGTGGCCGACCAGCGTTCCCTGGAGGTGGCCGAGCACGGCCTGTGGGCGCCGCCGTGCCGCGAACTGCTGCTGACGCCGCACGTCAGGGAGCGGGCCGCGGAGCTGGCCGCCGAGCATCCGGAGCTGGCCGAGATGCTGGACAAGCTGGCCCAGGGCATCGCGGTGGAGGGCATGGAATCGCTGGCCCCGGCCCTGGTGGACGACATGGAGCTGCTGCTGGACGTCGTCCCCGGCAACACCATGACCGTGGTCTGCGATCCGGAGCGGGTGCGCACCCGGGCCGCCGACCTGGTGGCCACCAGCGCCGAGTTCCTCCAGGCCTCATGGGCCGCCACCGCCGGCGGCGGAGAGGCGCCCGTCGACCTGGGCGCGGCCTCGCTGCGCTCGCTCGCCGAGGTCCGCGAGCACGCCCGCGAGCTGGGCATGATGTGGTGGACCGTGTCGCCGTTCACCGCCGTCGGCGAGGCGCCCGGTACGGCGGGCGACACCGGTGCGGCGGGTGAGGCCGGTGCGGACACCCTGGAGCTGGGGCTGAAGGCCCCCGAGAGCTACCGCGGCGACATCGCCCGTGCGCTGGCCGACACCAAGGGCTGGCTGGCCGAGGGCTGGCGGGTGGTGTTCCTCACCGAGGGCCACGGGCCGGCCGCCCGCACCACCGAGGTGCTCGCCTCCGAGGGCATCGCGGCCGGCCTCCAGGCGCATCTGGACGGCCCCATCGGCCCGTCCGTGGTGCATGTGGCCTGCGGCTCGCTGGAGACCGGGTTCACCGCCCCCGGGCTCCGCCTCGCCGTGCTCACCGAGACCGACCTGACCGGCCAGAAGACCGCCGGCGGCGCCGGGACCCGGATGCCCGCCCGCCGCCGCAAGACCCTGGACCCGCTCTCCCTCCAGACCGGCGACTTCATCGTGCACGAGCAGCACGGTGTGGGCCGCTACATCGAGATGGTGCAGCGCACCGTGCAGGGCGCCACCCGGGAGTATCTGGTGGTGGAGTACGCGCCGGCCAAGCGCGGCCAGCCGGGCGACCGCCTCTTCGTGCCCACCGACCAGCTCGACCAGGTGACCCGCTATGTCGGCGGCGAGGCGCCCAGCCTGCACCGGCTGGGCGGGGCCGACTGGGCCAAGACCAAGGCCCGCGCCAAGAAGGCGGTCAAGGAGATCGCCGCCGACCTGATCCGGCTCTACTCCGCCCGGATGGCCGCCCCCGGCCACGCCTTCGGCCCGGACACCCCCTGGCAGCGGGAGCTGGAGGACGCCTTCCCCTACGCCGAGACCCCGGACCAGCTCACCACCATCGCCGAGGTCAAGCTGGACATGGAGAAGTCCGTCCCGATGGACCGGCTGATCTGCGGCGACGTCGGCTACGGCAAGACCGAGATCGCGGTCCGGGCGGCCTTCAAGGCGGTGCAGGACGGCAAGCAGGTGGCCGTTCTGGTGCCCACCACCCTGCTGGTCAAGCAGCACTGGGAGACCTTCACCGAGCGCTACCGGCAGTTCCCGGTCCAGGTGCGGGCGCTCTCCCGGTTCCAGAGCGACGCCGAGGCCCAGCGCGTCCAGGAAGGGCTGTCCGACGGCACGGTCGATGTGGTCATCGGCACCCACCGGCTGTTCTCCGGCGGCACCAAGTTCAGGAACCTGGGCCTGGTGATCATCGACGAGGAGCAGCGGTTCGGCGTCGAGCACAAGGAGCAGCTCAAGAAGCTGCGCGCCAATGTGGATGTGCTGACCATGTCCGCCACCCCCATTCCGCGCACCCTGGAGATGGCGGTCACCGGCATCCGCGAGATGTCGACCATCACCACCCCGCCCGAGGAACGCCACCCGGTGCTCACCTTTGTCGGCCCCTACGAGGAGAGACAGATCGGCGCCGCCATCCGCCGCGAGCTGCTGCGCGAGGGCCAGGTGTTCTACATCCACAACCGGGTGGAGTCGATCGAGCGGGCCGCCGCCCGGCTGCGCCAGGCCGTGCCCGAGGCGCGGATCGCCGTCGCCCACGGCCAGATGTCGGAAACCGCCCTGGAACGGGTGGTGGTGGACTTCTGGGAGAAGCGCTTCGATGTGCTGGTCTCCACCACCATCGTGGAGTCCGGCATCGACATCACCAATGCCAACACCCTGATCGTGGAGCGCGGCGACACCTTCGGGCTGTCCCAGCTGCACCAGTTGCGCGGCCGGGTCGGCCGGGGCCGGGAACGCGGCTACGCCTACTTCCTCTATCCGCCCGAGAAGCCGCTCACCGAGACCGCCCACGAGCGGCTGGCCACCATCGCCCAGCACACCGAGATGGGCGCCGGCATGTATGTGGCCATGAAGGATCTGGAGATCCGGGGCGCGGGCAATCTGCTGGGCGCCGAGCAGTCCGGGCACATCGCGGGCGTCGGTTTCGACCTTTACGTCCGGATGGTCGGCGAGGCGGTCACCGAGTACCGGCAGTCGCTCACGGAGGGCGGGGAGCCGGCCGAGGAGGCGCCGCTGGAGGTCAAGATCGAGCTTCCGGTGGACGCCCATCTGCCGCACGACTACGCGCCGGGGGAGCGGCTGCGCCTCCAGGCCTACCGGGCGATCGCGGAGATCAACGGCGAGGAGGACGTGCGGGCCGTCCGCGAGGAGCTGGCGGACCGCTATGGGCCGCTGCCCGAGCCGGTGGAGAATCTGCTGCTGGTCGCCGGGCTGCGGCTGCTGGCCCGCTCCCGCGGGGTGTCCGACATCACGCTCCAGGGCAACAAGATCCGCTTCTCCCCGGTGGAGCTGCGGGAATCGCAGGAGCTGCGGCTGAAGCGGCTCCATCCGGGGTCGGTGATCAAGCAGGCCACCGGCCAGGTGCTGGTGCCCCGCCCGGCCACCGCCCGGGTGGGCGGCAAGCCGCTCACCGGCCGGCAGCTCCTGGCCTGGACGGGGGAGTTCCTCACCGGCATCCTCGGCTGACCGTCACTCGGGCCCGGCGGCCCAGTCCTGGCACCCCATGGTGCGCAGAAAGGTGCCCTCCTCGGTCGCGTCGATCCGGGCGGTGCCGTCGCCGGCCACGACGCCGGGCTCGCCCAGGGACTGCCACTCGTGGGAGGCGTCGGTCATCGTCTGGAAGAAGCAGTCCTCGTCGTTGCCGGTGGAGAGATAGACCCCCGGGGCGATGTCCACACCGATCAGCAGCACCCCGGCGTCGCCGGGGAACTTCCGGGCCGGGCCGCCCTCCGGGGCCCGGGCGGGCTCGGGCACCGGCCGCCAGTCGCCGCATCCCTCGGTGGTGAAGGTGAGGTCGGTCCCGTCGATCCGGACATAGCTGGTGCCCACCGGGGCGTCGCTGGCCACCGGCACATCGCCGCCGTTGTCCCGCCGCCAGAAGCAGAACTCGTTGCCGGTGGAGACATACAGGCCCGGCCGCACCTCGGTGCCGACCTCCAGCTCGCCCGCGTCCCCGCCGAACCCCTCGGCGGTGCCGTCGTTCTTGCCGTTCTCCGCCTCCGCCGACTCCTGCGCGGCGTCCGCGGAGGGCGATCTGGCGGCGTCCTCGCAGCCGGTCAGCCCGGCCGCGGCAAACGCGACGGCGACGGCGGCGGCGACGACGGCCGTCCCCTGGTGTCGCGAGGTGCTCCGCACCTTCCGCTCCCCTCCATGATGACCCGGTGATTGCCGAAAGCGACCATACGGATACGCTGCGCTGTCCGAAAAGGGCTGGCGGGCGCATCCGGCGGCGCCCGGCGCGGGCCGGCGGCGCCCGGACGGTGACGAGGCCCGGGGCGCTGAGCCGCCGGGCCTCGGTCGTGCGGTGCGTGTCGTGCGGTGGGTGCCGCGCGGTCAGTCCTGCTTGACCCAGTCGGTGCAGAAGTTGCTGGTGAAGAAGGCGTCGTCGTCCTCGATGGTGACGATGGCCTGGCCGGTGGCGAAGTTGTTGTCCGCGATGGAGTCCAGGGAGCCGGACAGGTCGGTCAGCCGCTCCCAGTAGCACTCCTCGGTGTTGCCCGCGGACTTGTAGGTGCCCGGAGCGATGTCCACGCCGACCATGAAGGTGCCGCCGTTGCCGGGGATCTCGGTGGCCTGCTCGCCGGTGACACCCTCCGGCACCGGGGTCCAGTCGCCGCAGTCCTCGGTGTCGAAGTAGACGTCGGTCTCGGCGATCTGCACATACGCCTGGCCCTCGACCGTGCCGTTGGCGATGATCGATTCGAACTCGTCCTCGCCGCCGTTGTTCCGCTCCCAGTAGCAGAAGTCGTTGTCCACCGACCTGTACAGGCCGGGCGGGATGTCGGTGCCGACCTCCAGACGTCCCGCGCTGCCGTCGATCGCCTCGCCGGTGTCGCCGCCGTCCGCGCTGGACCCGCCCCCCGCTGTGTTCCCGGCGTCCTCGCCGTTCTCGCCGTTCTCGCCGTCCTCGCCGTTCTCGCTGTTCTCGGCGCCCTCGGCCCCTTCGTCCGCCGTGTTCCCGCCGCCGCTGTCCTCCTGCGAGGAGCCGCCGGTGCCCTCGGGGCCGTCCTCCTCGGGAGTGCAGGCGGTCAGCGCGCCCACGGTCAGGGCGGCGGCGGCCAGTCCGGCCAGGGCCGGCATCCGCCTCCGCGCGAAGCGGCGGGCCCGTGGACGCTCGACGGCCGGAACGGTGTTCGGAAGCTGCTCAGCCATGGCTGTGGTGTCCCCTCCCGGATGCGGGTGTACGGAGCGAAGTCCGTGGTGATCCGGCCCTCCCTGAGCCGGTGAGGTAATCACAGCATGACTTGTGAACCGAGTCAACACGAGATTCGAGAAACGGGTGAGCATCGCTGTGTATCGAGGGCGTCGCGGAATACTGGGCGGTACTGGTGCACACTTCTGGACCAGCAGCACAGCGAGGGGAGCGAGCCGAGTGCCGGAACAGGATGCGGAGGTCACCTCCGCCGGAATCGCCCGACTGGCCGGCGTCGGCCGCGCCGCGGTCAGCAACTGGCGGCGGCGCCACGAGGACTTCCCCCGCCCGGTGGGCGGCACCCAGACCAGCCCCACCTTCGCGCTGCCCGAGATCGAGCGGTGGCTGCGCCGCAACGGCAAGCTGGCCGAGGTGCCGCTGCGGGAACGGCTCTGGCAGTTGGTCGAGGCCCGCGAGGGCACCGCCGGCACCGGCGCCGGCACCGGAACCGGCACGCTCGCCGCGACCCTGGCCCGGATCGGGGAACAACTGCTGGACCACGGCAGCCGCACCCCCGAGGAGGCCGGTCCGATCGCCGCCACCGCCGCCGCCCTGGCCGCCGAGACCTCCCCCGCCGACGCCTTCGGCTTTCTCCTCGACCGCTACCTGGACACCGTCTCCCGCCAGCTCAGCCCCACCCCGCCGGAGGCCGCCGCCCTGATGGCCGCCCTCGCCGGACCGGCCGCCACCGTGCTCGACCCGGCCTGCGGCCCCGCCACCCTGCTCGCCGCCGCCCGCGGCGACGGCCGCGACCGGCCGGCCGAACTCCTCGGCCAGGACACCGACGCCTCCCTGGCCCGCCTCGGCGGCCTCCGGCTGGCCCTGCGCGGCGGCTCGGCCGTCCAGATCCACCCCGGCGACGCCCTGCGCGCCGATGTCTTCCCGGACCGCACGGTGGACGCGGTGCTCTGCCACCCCCCGTTCAACGAACGCCACTGGGGCCACGACCAGCTCACCTACGACCCCCGGTGGGAGTACGGACTGCCGGCCCGCACCGAATCCGAACTCGCCTGGGTGCAGCACGCCCTGGCCCGGCTCCGCCCCGGCGGCACCGCCGTGCTGCTGATGCCGCCGGCCGCCGCCTCCCGCCGCACCGGCCGCCGCATCCGGGCCGCGCTGCTGCGCCGCGGCGCGCTGCGCGCGGTGATCGCCCTCCCGGCGGGCGCGGCCCCGCCGCACAATCTGGCGCTGCACCTGTGGGTGCTGACCCGGCCCGGCGGCCCGCCCGGCCCCGGTCCCCGGCTGCTGGTGGTGGACGCCGCCGGCCCGCACCACCGCGAGCACCGCTCCGACGGCCGGCGCCCGGTGGACTGGCCGGCCGTGCAGCGCACCGTGCTGGACGCCTGGGCGGCCTTCGCCGGCTCCGGGACCGGCGCCGGCCTCGGCATCGGCATCCCCGGCGTGCGCCGCGCCATCCCGGCCATCGACCTGCTGGACGAGGACGTGGACCTGGCGCCGGCCCGCCATCTGCCGCCGCCTGCCGAGGCATCCGGCCCGGACGCCCTGGGCCGGGTGCGCGGCCTGCTGCGGGACGGCCTGCTGCGCAGCCACGAGCTGACCCCGGAACTGCCCGCCGCCGGGCCCGCCCCCGCCGCCGGCCGGCCCACCGTCACCCTCGCCGAGCTCGCCCGCGGCGGAGCCCTCACCGTGCACACCGTCTCGGGCGAGGAGACCCTGCCCGAGCCGCGCCCCGGGGACGTGCTCGTCCCGCTGCTCGGCGACAGCACCGCCTTCGCGCGGGTCGTCACCGAGGAGACGGCCGGCCGGCCGGCCCTCGCGCCCGGGGACCGCCACACCGGGCTGCTGCGTCCCGACCCGGCGGCGCTCGACCCCTGGTTCCTGGCCGGCTTTCTGCGCAACACCCGCAACACCCGCCAGGCCAGCAGCTATGCCTCCGCCGCCTCCCGGATCGACCTGCGCCGGCTGAAGGTGCCCCGGCTGCCGCTTGCGGCCCAGCACGCCTACGGCCGCTGCTTCCGCGACCTGGCCGCCTTCGAGGCCGAACTGGAGCGCACCCTGTCGCTGGGCCGCCGCTATGTCCAGGGCGCGGTCGACGGTCTCACCGACGGCACCCTTCCCGCCCCCCGCCCCGACTGACCGGACACCCCGCCGGCGGCCCGGCCCGGCGGGGCCGGTCACGTCCCGGCCACGGCGGCCCGTCCGGCGGCCCGCCCGGGATATTCTCGTCCCGGCCGACGGATGTTCCGCCCGGCCCGGGAACGAGCCGCCGCCGCCCGCGACGGGGCGCACGGGCGGACGGAAACACGCGGACCACGCGGAACACGCGGACCACGCGGAACACGCGGAACACGCGGAAAACGGGGAAACGGGGGGAGAGGGAGTGGCGATGTACGGCCCGGTTCCGTCCCATGCGTCCGCGCCGGCGGGAAGGGGCGGCGGCAACGGACAGATCGTGGCCCGCGTCCTGTTCGCCACCTTCCCCCTGTGGTCCCTGGGCTTCCTCTCCTGGGTGCCGCCGCTGCGCTTCGCCATCCGCCGGGGCCGCCCGGCCGACTGGGCCGTCTTCGCCGGCTGGCTGGCGCTCACCGTGGTCTACGGGATCATGATGTGGCGCATTCCGGAGAACCCGGTCACCGAGAGCGAGGAAACCCTCAGCGCCCTCGGCGGCGGCTACGCCCTGTGCATGATCGTCGGCGGGGTGGCCTATGCGCTGGCCGGCGGCGGCCCCTGGCGGCCCGAGCCGCCCGGCCCGTTCCCCGGCCCGCCCCCGCCCTCCGGGGTGCTGCTGCCCGGTCCGATGGACCCGCCCCACCACCGGCCCTACGGCCACGGCACGCCCGCTCCGTACCACCCGGGCCCGGCCGGGCCCGGCCCGGTGGCCCCCGGCCCGGCCACCCTCCCTCCCGCACCGCCCCAGTCCCGGCCGCAGCCCTCCGCCGGGCCGTCCCCGCGCATGCGGCAGGTCGCCGATGAGCTCGACGAGCTGGGCGAACTGCTGCGCAAGCAGGAGGACGACCGGTGAGCCCACGGCTGCTCGCCGGACGCTACGAACTCGCCGAACCCCTCGGCCGCGGCGGCATGGGGGAGGTCTGGGCCGGGACGGACACCGCGCTCGGCGGACGCCGGATCGCCGTCAAGCTGCTGCACGCCGAACGCCTGGCCTCCCTCTCCGGCACCACCGACCCCGAGGAACTGCGCCGCCGCTTCCTGCGCGAATGCCGCGCCACCGCCCGCATCGACCACCCCGGCCTGGTCGCCGTCTACGACGCCGGCGCCGAGGCCGACGAACTCTTCCTGGTCATGCAACTGGTCGACGGCTGCGGCCTGGCCGACCACCTTGCCGAGCACGGCGAGACGGCCCCGTACCCCGTGGCCTGGGCGCTGGCCGTCCTCGCCCAGCTCAGCTCGGTGCTGGTGGCGGTGCACGCCGCCGGAATCGTGCACCGCGACCTCAAGCCGGGCAATGTGATGGTCCGTCCGGACGGCCGGGTGACCGTGCTGGACCTGGGCATCGCCGCCGTCCGCGGCGACGAGGACACCAGCCTCACCCGCACCGGCACCCTGATCGGCACACCGGTCTACATGGCCCCGGAACAGGGCGTCGGCGAACCGCCGGTCGGCCCGCGCGCCGACCTCTACGCGCTGGGCGCGATCGGTTATGAACTCCTCACCGGCAGACCCCCGTTCAGCGCGCCCAACGCGGCCGGGCTGCTCTACAAGAAGCTGCACCACGACCCGCCCGCGCTGCGCGGCCTGCGCCCGGACGCCCCGGACGAACTCGCCGCCCTGGTGCACCAACTGCTGGCCCGGGACCCGGCCGGCCGCCCGGCCGACGCCCACCGGACCCATGCCGGCCTGACCGCGCTGCTGGCGCGCCACGGCCTGTCCGGCCCGGCCCCCGGCCCGGCGCCGGACACCCCGCTGGACCCGACCCGCCCCTTCCGGCACCCGATGGCCCCCTGGCCGCCGGCCCCCCGCGGCGCCCGTCCCGCGGCGCCCGGCCCGGCCGTGTCCGTGGCCGCGGGCCCGCCGCAGCCCCCCGCCCACGGCTACGGCCATCCCGACCCCCGCACCCCGGCCGGCGGCATCCACGGCGCCGGGCCCACCCTCTCCGCCACCCTGGACGAGGTGAAGCGCCTGCTGGCCGAGGGCCAGTACGCCCGGGTCGCCGACCTGCTCAGCAACGCCCTGCCGATGGCCGCCGCCCGCTACGGCGAGACCTCCGCGGTGGTGCGCAGCCTGCGCAAGCAGTACGCCGCGACCCTGCTGGACACCGGCCAGTTCGCCCGCGCGCTGCCGGAGATCCGCCGCCTGATCCAGGAGTTCACCGCCGAACGCGGCCCGTACGACCCGGTCGTCGCCCAGCTCCGCCAGGACGAACAGCACTGCCTGCGCAGTCTCGGCAGCTACGCCTGAAGCAGCTCGCCCAAGCGCCCGCCGGCTGGGCGCCCGGAAACGACCCCGGCCCCGCACCTGCCCCGCTACGCTCGGCCCACGCACACAACGGGGGGCGAGGGGTGCACGGCAGCGACGCGGACACCGGGGCGGGCAGCCGCCCGACACCCCGGCCTGCCGAGCCACTGCCCCACCTGCCCGCCGCCGCCCGGTCCGGGGTGTCCACACCCGAGAGCAGCGCGCCCTCCTACGGTGTCGCCCTGCGCGCGGGCACAAGTCTCTGGCGCGCGGGCGTGTACTTCCGGGCCGCCTGCGTCGCCGGGATGTGGCTGCTGCTCGTGCTGCCCGGCGCCGCCGCCGGGCAGCCCCTGCGCGCCGTGGCCCAGCTCTCTGTGACCAGCGCCGCGGTGCTGCTCGCCCACCTGCACACCAGGCTGGGCACCCTGGAGCGGCTCACCGGCGCCCGGCTGTCCCCGGCCCGTCGTCTCGCCGCCCATCTGCTGGGCGTCAACGGCCGTGCCACCATGGACGCCTCCGGCTTCGCCGAGACCGCCGGTGCCCTGTCCGCTCTGTGGCTGTTCACCGGCCCGCTTCCGGTGCCCGGCCTGTCCCCGGGCATCCGCATCGCCGGAATCGTCCTCGGCGTGCTGTACTCGCTGTCCGCCGCCGCCCAGGCGATGATCGACGCCGGCTGGTACAGCCCCTACCAGCCGCCCTCGCGCGGACTGCGCCGGCTGCGCCCGCTGCTGCCCCTGGTCTTCAGCGGGATGCTCGTTGCCTATCTCTTCCCCTACAACGGCACCGCCGGTGTCCTGCCGGTGCCGTGGTACGCCGCGCTGTGCGCCACACCGCTGCTCTACTACCCGATGTGGGCCTGCTACGAAGTGCTGCTGCGGGCGGCAGCCGCCGACGAAACGGCTCACCGGGCGGTCTGGCGGCAGGAGAGCGCCGTCGCCCTGCACAGCATCAGCCGCAACTCCCTCAGCCTGCTCCGGCAGTATCTGGACGAGCCCGATCCCGATCCACAGGAGGTGCGCCGTCTGGTGCGCGAGGCCATGCTCCAGGCCGAGGAGGCGCGGCTGGACATCCAGTACGGCTCCGACCGCGCCGACCCGCACCGGTTCGGCGAGCTGTGGGAGCTGGTGCTGCGCACCTTCCCGGCCCCGCAGCAGGACTGCTGCACCACGGACGCGGACTCCGCGCGGCTGAGCCTCGGCCCGGTGGACTACCAGATCGCCCGGCGGGTGCTGCCCGATCTGCTCACCAATGCGTTCAACGCCGGAGCCCGGCGGATCGAGGTGTCCTGCGCGCTGCGGGATGCCTCCGGAACGGCTCCCCCGACAGTGTGTCTTACCGTCCGTGACAACGGCCCCGGTGTGGCGGAGGACCCGGCGGCCGGCGGGCCGCCCCACCGCAGTTCCCGGCTGCTGCGGCACTGGCTCACCGTTTACGGCGGGGAGCTCACCTGGCGCCCCGCCGCGGCTGCCGGAGACGTGGCCCGGAATTCCGGAACCGTCGCCTCCGCCCACTGGCGGGCACAGGACTCCGGTGACCGGGGTACCCGGAGCCCGGCCGGGGAAGAGCAAGTACAGCCGCCGGACTTCGGGGAATCCGGACAGGGGGAGCACAGGTCATGCGAGTCGTGGTGATCGACAATGTGATGCCGGCGGGGGAGGCCGTGGCCCGTGCCCTGGACGGCACCGGCCATGAGGCGGTGTGGGTCCCCGCACCCCGGCTGCTGGACGGCCTGCTCCGCACCGGCGGCTTCGGCCTGGCCCTGGTGGACCTCGACTTCGGAAGGGAGCCGGTCAGCGGACTCACCGCCCTGCGGTCCCTTGCCGGACACGGTGTTCCTTCGGTGATCTACTCGGCCGACAGCGAGGAGAACCGTCTGCTGTTCCTGCTGGCCGCCTTCGAGTTCCATTCCCCCGTGGGGCTGATCACCAAGGAGACGACCGGTGCCCAGATCCGCGAGCTGGTGACCGCCGTCGGGCGCGGTGACCGCCCCTCCGGTCCGCTGCGCGGCGACCGCTACCGCCCGCCCGCGCACGGCCCGTCCTGGCTGGACCGCCTCCTCCCGACCTCCGTCGACCTCGCCATCTGGGAACAACTCCCCTACTACACCAACCGGAATGTCCTGGCCCAGACCGCCCATGTGCATGTGAAGACGGTGGACAAGTTCCTTGCCCGGCACTGGCCCCACGTGGAGGAACTGCACCGGACGTTCGGCGGGCCCGCGTTCCTGCACCCGCCGGAGACGGCGGCCGGGGACGCGATGCTGCGGCAGCACCGGCCTTCCCGCCTCGCCCAGCTGCACGGCTTCGCGCGCACCCACCTCCGGTTCTTCCGGGACGCCGAACTGCGCCGGCTGATCACCTCCCGGACCCACCGGCCGCGCACCTGACCAGCCGTAGGAACATTTCCCTCCCTCCCGCCCGTCCGCTGCCGGATGCTGGCAGGGACGAAGCGCCCGGCACCCCGCCGGGACAGCTGGCACCGGGAGGATCCCATGAGACAGCCGGGCAGCAGCCGACGACGCGACATCATCAGCCCCGCCGAGGCCGAGCAACTGCTCGACCCGCACCACCTCCTGCGCGACCTTGCCGCGTTCCGGGCGCCGGACGCCTCGGCCGAGGCGCCGCCGCGCCGCACGGAGACCTCGGGCGCCGCCGAAAGGACCGCGCGCAAGGAGAGCCGCCGTGCCGCCCAGCGCGCGGTGCTCGGCACCTGCGGATTCTCGGCGGCGGTCGGCGCCGTGCCGCTGCCGTTCGCCGACGCGATACCGCTCACCCTCGCCCAGGTGGCGCTGGTGCAGAAGATCACCGAGCACTACGGTCACCCGCCGGTGGCCAAGGACCTCACGGTGCTCGGCTCGGTGCTGCTCGCCCAGGGCGCCCGCCGCGCCGGCACCTATGCGGCGGGCAGCCTGGTCAAGCTCATCCCCGGTGCGGGCTCGGTGGCCGGCGCGGCGGTGAACGCCTCGGTCGCCACCGTGGGGACGGCCGCGGTCGGCTACGCCTGGATCGGGTTCTGCGAGTATGTCGCGACCCACGAGGTCGGGCCGCTCGACGAATTCCTCAAGACGGACATCGCCAAGCTGCTGCTGGCCGAGCTGAACCGCCGGGCGGTCAGCTGGCTCACCACCAGCCTGATCGCGGAGGGCCGCAAGGGCCGCCGGTCGGGGAAGGAGGGCTGAGCCATGGGTTTCTGGGCCACCGGCGCCGCCATGGCCGCCGGCCGTATCGCGACCCGGGGCGGCACCTCTCTGGGCCGCGCGGTCGCCGCCGCGCTCGACGCGGACGAGGAACAGCGCGAGCGCGCCGGACGCGTCACCGGCAGGGTGCTGGGCGCGCTGGGTGCGGCGGTCACCGGGGCCGCCCTGCTGGACCCGGCCGGGGGCGCGGCCGGCGCGGGCTACACCCTGATGACGGACGGCGGGGCCGCCGATCCGGCCGGTGCGGACGGCGAGGTCCGCTTCGGACACCACACCGAGATCCAGGGCGGCAGCGCGGTCTCCGTCCCGGACCCCGGCGAATCCATCACCGCCGCCGACGGCACCCAGTACCTCTCCCCTTCCGACTACGTGAACGGCACCAACGGCTACACCCCGCCCAAGTAGACCGCCGATAGGGCAGCCAGTACCGAGATCGGCGCTGGGCGCGCTGGACGGGTCGAAGGTGTTGCCGAAGGTGACAGACCGGTCTCCGGGGTCTCGTTGTGGGGCGGCTCGGCGAACGCTTCGGCGTACACCAGCCGGAAGGCGTCCTCGGCCTGCGCGGTGGCCGTTCCGTCCATGTGCTCTACGGCGACGGCTTCCTGCTCCATCACGTTGCTCCACCACGCGGTGTCCTCTCGGACGGCCGGCGGGCGCAGCTCTGCGCAGCCGCACGCCTCCTGAACCGAGCACGGTTCGGCGACCACCCGCGCCTCGTCGAACACCTCCAGCGCCACGGGCGGAAACCGCTGTGCATCCTGAACGAGAATCCGTGAACACCCGCACACGATCGACTTACCGCTGCTCTGCGGACGTGAGCGGGGAGCCTTCGGAGCTCCGAAGGCTCCCCGCCCGGTGGTTCGTCGTGTGTGCGGCCAGGCGGTGCTCAGGCGGCGGCGGGGCCGTCCGCCCGGAGGGTGGAGAGGAAGCCTGCCCAGCCGTCCGCCGGGAACGTCAGGACCGGGCCGTGCGGGTCCTTGCTGTCCCGGACCGGGATCACCCCGGCCCCGGCGAATGACGGGCAGAACTCGACGCACTGCCCCCCGCTGCCGTCGCTGTAGGAGGACCTGATCCATATGGCCGAGTTGGCCTCCGGGGCGGCGCTCATGCGCGGTACTCCTTCAACAGGGTCTCCAGCAGGACCAACGCCCGGTCAGGGGACAGCGCGTGTGCCCTGAGCAGATCATAATCATCGAGCGCGGCGGTCACCGTGCGAGCGGAGTCGTACATCCGGCCGCCCACCCGGCTCTCGCTGTACAGCACAGTTGAGGAGTCCGCCAACCGCAAGAGGGTGAACGGCTTCATATGCGCGGCCGGAGCCCCGGCCGAGAACGGCAGCACCTGGAGCCGGAGGTGCGGGGTGCCGGCCGCCGTGATCAGGAAGGTGAGCGAGCGGCCGGCCTTGACGGCGAGCAGCACCAGCGTTTCCAGTACGGAGACCTGGAGCAGCGGGTTGTCGACAAGCTGTGCCGCCGCGAGCGCTTCCATGCGGGCGGCACGCCCCTCGTTGATACGCCCACCGTCGTAGCCGTACCAAGCGCGGTGACCGTGCGGCTCGGCGAGCATGGTCTGCAGCTCACGGCCGATACGGCCCGTGTACGAGGCGCCCCCGAGCGCAAGCGTGATCTTGTTCTCGATGTGACGGGCCTGCGTTATGGCCGGCACGCTGCCCGTCATGTGGTCGACCTGATACAGGCTGTCGAGTCCCGCGCGAAGCCGTGCGACACCGGCAGCGCCGATCCGCGGCCCCGCTCCGCCGGGCACGATCGCGGCGGCCGCGAGCGCTCCGGCATCGGCGACGAACGTCCGGCGCTTCACCGCTTCAGGGTCGCTGATCGGCGCCGGAATCGTCACGCGGTGCGCGGGAACCTGGAACCTCATCCCAACGCACTCCGCCCGTCGGCTCCACGCGGCCGAATGCGAGACCTGCACCCCGGATGCGCCGTGCGCCATAGGACAACGGCTGGCCCGCGCCTGTGCGCATGCCGCAGGTATGAGCAAAACACGGTGACGGCCCTGGCGAATCCTTTGAGAACGGCCGCAAGCCGGAGAGCCACTGCGGTTGCTGCGCGGGACACGGACGCATCTGGTGCCCTGACTGCTGTGGCTACAACGGATGCCCGACGTGTCGGCAAACGCTCAAGGTCGCCTGCCCGGAGTGCTGCGGAGGTACCCGGGCGCGCATCCGCTGGTCGTGACCACGGGCCGCCGTCCGCAACGGCACACCGCGGACACAAGGAGCGGGAAGGTCCTGGAAGATGGCGGCAACTACTGAAGGAAGCTTCCGGTGGCAAGTGTGAACCCGAGGAGTCAGGACCATGACGATTGATCCTGGCCATGGCTTCCGGGCGCTTCTCCGTCCGCACACCGGAGTGGTGACCGAGATCCGACCGACCGCACGGGGGTTCGCCACGGACCTTGCGGCGGTGGTGGTCGGGGAGGGCGAGCGGTTCTTCGTCAAGGCGATGCGCAACCGGCCGGGTGGGCGGCGGGACCAGATCCTGCGGGAGAAGGCGATCAATCCGTTCGTCCGGTCGCTCGCCCCGGCGCTGCTGTGGACGGCGGAGGACGAGGAGTGGATCGCGATCGGCTTCGAGGCGATCGAGGCCCGGTGCACCGAATTCTCGCCGGGCTCGCCCGACCTGCCGATCGTCGTGGATCTTCTCTGCCGCATCGGCAGGCTGGGGCTGCCGGGCGTGGTCCGTGACTGGCCGGAGACTCGTTGGGACTGGTGGGCCGACGAGGGAGCCGCCGCCCTGTTCAAGGGCGACGCCCTCCTTCATACGGACATCAATGAAGGCAACTTTCTCATCGGAGCAGAGCGGTCATGGGTGGTGGACTGGTCCTGGCCCACCCAGGGTGCCGCCTTCATCGACCCGGCGATGTTCGTCGTGCAGCTCGTCGCGGCGGGGCACTCGCCCGAGGAGGCCGAGGCGTGGGCGGCGGGGTGTCCGGCGTGGGCGTGGGCGGATCCGAAGGCGATTGACGCGTTCGCCGTGGCGTACGCGCGGATGATCCGGGTGCGGGCGATGCGGAAGCCCGAGGAGTCGTGGCTCGCGGCCATGGCGGATGCCATCGAAGCCTGGGCCCGGTACCGGGGGATCACCAAGATCATGTGAGGGGCCCGGGCCCGGGCCCGGCGGGGCGCGCGGGTGGGGCGGAAAGGGCTCCCCTGTCAGGATTTGAACCTGAACCTGTGGGACCAAAACCCATTGTGCTGCCTGATTACACCACAGGGGAAAGTCAAGTCCACCCTCGTCCGTCAGGCGGCTTGCCTCTCCACACTATGCCAGTCGATCCGCCGCTCCCGCGACGCCCTTGGGCCCGCACCGCGCCGCCGCCGGGCCGTTGCCCGGCGGTCACCGCCGCGTTGCCGGGCGGGCCGAAACCCCGCTGAAACCGAGTGGACCCTACCCGTACTCTGGTCCCCATGAGGGAACCGGGGGCGGAGCGCGACGGCGGAGGGCACGGCCGCGCCCAGCCCTCGCAGGGCTCCTTGTGGTGGTGGCCCCGGCGTCGCAGCGTGGTCTTCGACGCGGTGCTGGCGTTCTTCTCCGCCCTGGAGAGCGCCCTCCAGGGGATCGGCTTCGCCGACCGCACCGGCCTGCCGGTCCTCCCGGTGCTGATCGCCGGTGCGCTGGCCGGCGCGATGCTGCTGCTGCGCCGCCAGTGGCCGGTCGCGGTGGTGCTGGTGGGCATCTCGGTGCTGCCCGCCTCCATGGGCGTGCTGATGGCCTTCATCGGCCTCTACACCCTGGCCACCTCGGAGGCTCCGCGCCGGATCACCGCCTCGCTGGCCGGCATGGTGGGCGTGGGCACCACGATCGTCACCTATCTCAATCTGCTCCAGGACGGCGGCTATCAGGAGCAGTCGCTGCCCGGCTGGTTCACGCTGGTGATCGCCGCCATGTTCGGCATGACCCATGTGGTGCCGCCGGTGCTGTTCGGCATGTATGCCAGGGCCCGGCGGCGGCTGGTGGAGTCGCTGCGCGAGCGCGCCGACGGCCTGGAGCGGGAGCTCGGCCTGCTGGCCGAGCGCGCCGAGGAACGCGCCGAGTGGGCCCGCCGCGAGGAGCGGACCCGGATCGCCCGGGAGATGCACGACGTGGTGGCGCACCGGGTCTCGCTGATGGTGGTGCATTCGGCGGCGCTCCAGGCGGTGGCGCCCAAGGACCCGGAGAAGGCCGCCCGCAATGCCGCGCTGATCGGCGACATGGGCCGCCAGGCCCTGTCCGAGCTGCGCACCATGCTGGGCGTGCTGCGCTCCGACGACCGCGGCCCGGCCCCGTCCGGCGCGGTGACCGCCGCCCGGCTGGCCGCGCTGGCCTCCTCGGCGGCCGGCCCGTCGGCCACCGGCGGGGCGGACGACGGGACCGGTACCGGCGGCCCGGACGGGCGGGGCGGTGCGGGCGGCCCGGGCGGTGCGCCGGACGGCGCGGCCGGGGCCGGTGCCGCCGCCGGCAGCCCGCCCGCGGGCGGCGGCGGGCCCCGGCTGGGGGAGCTGCCGGCGCTGGTGGAGCAGTCCCGGGCCACCGGGCTGGCCGTGGAACTGACGGTGGAGGGCACGCCGCGCCGCTATGCCGCGCAGGTGGAGGGCACCGCCTACCGGGTGGTCCAGGAGGCGCTGACCAATGTGCACAAGCACGCGGCCGGGGCGGCGACCCGGATACGGCTGGCCCACCGGCCCGCCGAGATAGCGGTCCAGGTGCAGAACGCGGCCCCGGCCACCGGCGGCGGCGCGGCGGACGGCCCCGGCGCCCGGCTGCCCAGCGGGGGCAACGGCCTGGTCGGCATGCGGGAGCGGGTCACCGCGCTGGGCGGCGGCTTTGTCTCCGGGCCGACCGACGACGGCGGCTTCCGGGTCTCCGCGGTCATCCCCGCCGCGGAGCGGGCCGCCGGACCGGCGGACGGGCCGGCGGCCGAGCCGGCCGACGGTACGGAGGGCGGGCCGTGCGGCACCGCCGGCCATGACGACCAGCCACGGAGCGATGAGCGAGCAGGCACCGGCAGCAGCAGTCCCGTCACCCCCTGAGCACGGCCCCGTCCCCGGGCTGTTCAGCCGGGAATTCGCCGACGATCCGTATCCGGCGTACGCCTGGCTGCGCGAGCACGCGCCCGTGCACCGGACCGAGCTGCCCAGCGGCGTCTCCGCCTGGCTGGTCACCCGCTACGCCGAGGCCCGCCAGGCGCTGGCCGATCCCCGGCTGAGCAAGAATCCGGCCCGGCACAGCGCGGCCGAGCACTCCCGGGGCCGGGTGGGCATCCCCGGCGAGCGCAGCGCCAATCTCATGACCCATCTGCTCAATATCGATCCGCCCGATCACACCCGGCTGCGCCGCCTGGTCTCCAAGGCTTTCACTCCGCGCCGGGTGGCCGAGTTCGCGCCCCGGGTGCAGGCCCTCACCGACCGGCTGATCGACGGCTTCGCCGCGGACGGCGAGGCCGATCTGATCGACGCCTTCGCCTTCCCGCTGCCCATCTACGCCGTCTGCGACATGCTGGGCGTGCCCGCCGAGGACCAGGACTCCTTCCGCACCTGGGCCGGGATGATGCTGCACACCGCGGGGAAACGCGGCGGCGTGCAGCGCTCGGTGAAGCACATGCGCGGCTATCTGGCCGAGCTGATCCACCGCAAGCGGCGGCAGCCGGGCGACGATCTGATCTCCGGCCTGATCCGTGCCTCCGACCACGGTGAGCAGCTCACCGAGGAGGAGGCCGCGGCCATGGCCTTCATCCTGCTTTTCGCCGGATTCGAGACCACGGTCAATCTGATCGGCAACGGTGCCCTGGCCCTGCTGACGCACCCGGAGCAGCGCGCGGTGTTCCGGTCCGCCGCGGCGGCCGGGGACGAGCGGCTGCTCGCCTCGGCGGTGGAGGAGCTGCTGCGCTGGGACGGCCCGGTGGAGATGGCCACCTGGCGGTTCGCCACCGAGCCGCTGCTGCTGGGCGGGCGGCGCATCGAGCCGGGCGACCCGGTGCTGGTGGTGCTGGCGGCGGCGGACCGCGACCCGGCCCGGTTCCGCGATCCGGACGCGCTGCGTCTGCATCGCGAGGACAGCCAGCACCTGGGCTACGGCCACGGCATCCACTACTGCCTGGGCGCGCCGCTCGCCCGGCTGGAGGGCCGGACGGCGCTCGGCACGCTGTTCAGCCGTCTCCCGGAGCTGCGGCTGGCCGTGGACCCCGGCCAGTTGCGGCGCCGGGGTGGCCTGATTATGCGCGGATTGCGGGCGCTGCCCGTTGTTTTCACCCCGCAAACCCACGTACTCGGACAAGACGAAAACTGATGCTCCCTCAGTAATGTGATCTACGCGTGATCCGTGCGGGACCGGCTTGTAACCGGACGGGAGAGCAGGCTAGCTTCTGCCGTCAACCGCACCCGTGTTCGCAACGGGCCGGGTCTCCGGGCCGGTTGGGCGGGGTGGTGCGGGGCTGCCAGGCGGCTTGCTGCGAGCCGCGAAGATCCGAGGAAGGTCCACTGGTCGTCATGCTTTCCGGCAATGGGCGCCACCGCCGCCCCCGACAGGCACCGCAGGTTCTGGTCACCGCCGGGGTCACCGGCGCAGGCGTGGCAGGGGTGGCACTGCCACTGCTGACGGCGGGGTCGGCGGCCGCGGTGGAGAGCTCCACCTGGGACCGGGTCGCCGAGTGCGAGACCGGCGGCACCTGGACCGCCAACGAGGGCAACGGCTACTACGGCGGCCTGGCGCTGCCGCTCAGCCTCTGGCAGCAGTACGGCGGCGAGGAGCTGGCCGACCGGCCGGATCTGGCCAGCCGCAGTCAGCAGATCACCGTGGCGGAACGCATTCTGGCCGGCGAGGGCACCGCGGCGTTTCCGTCCTGCGCGCTGACCAGCGGGCTCCAGCGGGAGTACAGCCGGGGTGAGGGCGCCGCCGACGGCGCCGGCGACGAGGCCCCGGCCGGTTCACCGGCGCAGGCCGCGGCACAGGCCGTCGCCGACGCCGCCTCGGACACCGGGGTGCTGACCGGCTCCGGGGCCGAGGAGGCCCGGGAGGAGGCCGCGGACCGCTCCGGCGGCCGGCACCGCGGCGAGCCCGATCCGCGCGACGCCGAGCTTGCCGACGCCCCGGGCACCGGCAGGCGTGCCGCCGACCGTGCGGAGGACGGGGACGCGCCCGCCGGGGCGGCGGAGAGCGCCGCCCCCCGGGCCACGGGCGAGGACGGCACCGGGACCGGAGCCGGGACCGGGGCCGGGGGCGAGGACACCGCGCCCGCCGAGGGGGCCGGAAAGGCCGGCGGAGCGGCCGGTGCCGCCGATGAGGCCGGGGCCGGCACCGCTGACGCCGCTGACGCCGCTGACGCCGCTGACGCCGGGGTGACGGAGTACGAGGTGCGGGAGGGCGACTCGCTCTGCGGCATCGCCGACGAGAACGCCGTGGAGGGCGGCTGGACCGCGCTCTACGAGGCCAATGAAACGGTCATTGGGGACAATCCCGACCATATCCTTCCGGGGCAGCGGCTGGTGCTGGGTCAGTCCCGGGGCGGGGACGGGGCCGCCGGCGAGGCCGGGGCTGACGCCCCGGCAGAAGCCGCCGCGGAGGCGGCGGCTGAGGGCGGTGCCGGCTCCTCCCGGGAGGCCGCCGGAGAGACCGCCGGGGAGGCCGCCGGGGAGAGGCCGGCGGACACCCCGGACGAGTCGGCGGAAACCCCCACGGAGTACCGCGGCGCCAATCTGGAGTGAGCCGCCGGTGTGACCATCGTCTCGATCCGGGATGGAGTTTTCCGTCCCGGATTGACCGTTTACATCTGGTCTGACCTGGGATGATGGGTGTCAATGGGAGTCAAGTGACGCGGGAGACTCGATCTTCATCGTTCTTGAATCGTGATCCGGCCCGATCTAGTGTCGCGCTCGCTCGTCCCTACGGGCGCTCCGGGCCGTCAACGCCGAGTCCTGCCGCCGGCCACGGAGATGTCAACGTTCATAGCGAGCACCGCAGGCAGGAGCGGGGGACCCAGGTACGTCGCCGGTCCGGAACGGCAGCGCAGCCAGCGCGGCCGGTTCGGAACGGCTTGGGGTGAAGCCAACGGCGAAACGTTTCTTCAGACGTTCCGCCCCGGCCGGGCACTCACCGCCCGAACCCGACAGCTCACCTCGCAGGCGTCGGTGAGAAGGAACAACCATGCTGTTCTCCGGCAAGGGCCGTCACCGTCGTCCCTCCAAGCCCACCCGTTTCGTCTCCGCCGCCGGTGTGGCCGGCGCCGCCGTGGCCCTTCCGGTCATCGGCGCCACCGGTGCCCAGGCCGCCTCCGTCTCCACCTGGGACGCCGTCGCCCAGTGCGAGTCCGGCGGCGACTGGTCCATCAACACCGGCAACGGCTTCTACGGCGGCCTGCAGTTCACGCAGTCGAGCTGGGAGGCCGCCGGCGGCACCCAGTACGCCTCGCGCGCCGACCTGGCCACCAAGGACCAGCAGATCGCCACCGCCGAGAAGCTGCTCTCCATGCAGGGCCCCGGCGCCTGGCCGGTGTGCAGTGTCCGGGCCGGTCTGACCGCCGGCGGCCCGGCCGCCGAGGTGGACACCTCCGGCGGCCAGGCCCAGGAGGCCGCCCCGGTGGAGCAGGCCGAGGAGCCCGCCCCCGCCGAGGTGACCGTGGAGGCCGTGCCCACCACACCGGCCCCGGCCGCGGAGTCCACCGGTGACCGGTACACGGTCGTCTCCGGCGACACCCTGTTCAAGATCGCCCAGGCGCACGGCACCGCCTGGGAGCACATCTACGCCGACAACAAGGACGTCATCGGCGACAACCCCAACCTGATCTACCCGGGCCAGCAGCTCACCCTCTGAGCACCCCCGTCCCGGCCCGGTTCTCCTTCGGGCCGGGCCGGGACGGCCCTCGCGGCCCCGCCGGGCGCCGGGCGGCCGGGTCCTCGCCGACTGGGCGGCGAGGCCCGTCCCCCGGTGCCCGGCGGAACGCCCACCAGATTTTCTTCAGTCCTTAAACAAAATGAGATCTCCCCGCTCCGACCTGCGGATACGTCTCCCGGAAGGCCGTCGTCCGGCCGGTCGGCGCCGCGCGGGGCCGAACGGACGGCGAGTGCGCCTCCCCGGGGCGGCTAGGCTCAGGTCTGCTGATGACTGACCCACACGAAGGAGAACCTCGTGCCGTCCATCGACGTCGTCGTAGCCCGGGAGATTCTCGACTCGCGAGGAAATCCCACCGTCGAGGTTGAGGTCGGCCTCGACGACGGCAGCACCGGCCGCGCGGCCGTGCCCTCCGGCGCCTCCACCGGGGCGTTCGAGGCCCTGGAGCTCCGGGACAAGGACGAGAACCGGTACAACGGCAAGGGCGTGGAAAAGGCCGTGCTCGCCGTCATCGAGCAGATCGGCCCGGAACTGGTCGGCTACGACGCCACCGAGCAGCGGCTGATCGACCAGGCGATGCTGGACCTGGACGCCACCGCCGACAAGTCCTCGCTGGGCGCCAACGCCATCCTGGGCGTCTCGCTCGCGGTCGCGCACGCCGCCTCGGAATCCTCCGACCTGCCGCTCTTCCGCTACCTGGGCGGCCCCAACGCGCACCTGCTCCCGGTGCCGATGATGAACATCCTGAACGGCGGCTCGCACGCCGACTCCAATGTGGACATCCAGGAGTTCATGATCGCCCCGATCGGCGCCGAGTCCTTCTCCGAGGCGCTGCGCTGGGGCGCCGAGGTCTACCACAAGCTCAAGGCCGTGCTCAAGGAGCGCGGTCTGTCCACCGGTCTGGGCGACGAGGGCGGCTTCGCCCCGAACCTCGCCTCCAACCGCGAGGCCCTGGACCTGATCCTGGAGGCCATCAAGGCCGCCGGCTACACCCCCGGCCAGGACATCGCGCTGGCCCTGGACGTGGCCGCCACCGAGTTCCACAGCGACGGCGTCTACACCTTCGAGGGCAAGCAGCGCAGCGCGGCCGAGATGACCGACTACTACGCCGAGCTGGTCGAGGCGTACCCGCTGGTCTCCATCGAGGACCCGCTGAACGAGGAGGACTGGGAGGGCTGGAAGACCATCACCGCCCGCCTCGGCGACAAGGTCCAGCTCGTCGGCGACGACCTGTTCGTCACCAACCCCGAGCGGCTGCAGCGCGGCATCGACGAGGCCGCGGCCAACGCCCTGCTGGTCAAGGTGAACCAGATCGGTTCGCTGACCGAGACCCTGGACGCCGTGGAGCTGGCCCAGCGCAACGGCATGAAGTGCATGATGTCCCACCGCTCCGGCGAGACCGAGGACGTCACCATCGCCGACCTGGCCGTGGCCACCAACTGCGGCCAGATCAAGACCGGTGCCCCGGCCCGCTCCGAGCGGGTCGCCAAGTACAACCAGCTGCTGCGCATCGAGGAGATCCTGGACGACGCCGCGGTGTACGCGGGCCGCAGCGCCTTCCCGCGCTTCAAGGGCTGACGCCCGGGGCCCGGGCGGCGTCCGCCGTGCCCGGTCCTCACCCCGTCCCCGGCCGCCGTCCCGTACGGTGGCCGGGGACGGGTGCGTCCCGGCGGGGCCGCCGGCCAGGGGCCGGCGGCGGCCGGTAAGGGTCAGTAGGGCCGGCGAGTCCGGCGAGGTCGGCAAGGGGTGAGCGCATGGCCGCGGGCCGGAGCAGATTCTCCACGACCACCAGACTGCGGGTGCTGGGCGAGCAGGCCGCGGCCCGGGTCTACCGGGCGCAGAACCGGCGGCTGCGCCGCCCGCCGCGCCGTTCCCGGCTGACCGGCCGGGCCGCCCTGCTGGCGCTGGTGGTGTGCACGCTGGTGGTCGCGCTGGCCTACCCGCTGCGCCAGTACATCGCGCAGCGCGCCGAGAACGACGAGCTGCGGCGGCAGGAGCGCGCCACCCGGGAGCGGGTCGAGGAGCTGCGGGACGAGAAGGCCCGCTGGCAGGATCCGGCCTATGTGGAGCAGCAGGCCCGGCGCCGGCTGCATTATGTGCGGCCCGGTGAGATCGGCTTCACCGTGCCGGGGACCGGGGGGCCGCAGGACGGCGCCGGGGCGGCGGACGGGCGGCACCGCGGCGACCGGAGCGCGGCCGGCCGGCCCTGGTATGACAACCTCTGGGACACGGTGGACCGTGCCGACCATCCCCGCACCCGCTGAGACCGGCGCGCCGCGGCCCGCCCGTACCGCCCGTACCGCTGTACCGCCAGTACCGCCAGTACCGACCGGACCGGAAACCGGTCCGGCCTCATCCTTCGAGCCGGAAGCGCAGAGCCCCGCAGCATGGAAACCCCGCCCCCGCAGACCGAGCCGGCCCCGCCGACCGACGCCGACATCGAGGCGTGCCGGGAGCAGCTCGGCCGACCGCCGCGCGGCCTGCGGGCCGTGGCGCACCGCTGCCCGTGCGGCAACCCGGACGTGGTGGAGACCGCTCCCCGGCTGCCGGACGGCACCCCCTTTCCGACCACCTACTACCTGACCTGTCCGCGCGCCGGCTCCGCCATCGGCACCCTGGAGTCCGGCGGACTGATGAAGGAGATGACCGAGCGGCTGGGCCGGGACCCGGAGCTGGCCGCCGCCTACCGCCGCGCGCACCGGGACTATCTGGCCCGCCGGGACGCCATCGAGGTGCTGGCCGGATTCCCCAGCGCGGGCGGCATGCCGGACCGGGTCAAGTGCCTGCATGTGCTGGTCGCCCACTCCCTGGCGGCCGGGCCCGGCGTCAACCCGCTCGGCGACGAGGCGCTGGCGCTGCTTCCCGAGTGGTGGCGCAAGGGGCCGTGCGTGCCGGCCGCCGCCCCGCCCGCGCCGGTTCGTGAAAACGCGCACGAGTTGCCGGACGGCCCCGCGGGGCCGTCGCGTTCCGAGGAGGAGCTGTCATGACCGCCCCCGCCCCCGACGCCGCTCCCGGGCCCGTCCGGGTGGCCGCGATCGACTGCGGCACCAACTCCATCCGGCTGCTGGTCGCCGAACTCGACCCGGCCGCCGGCACCCTGACCGATCTGGACCGGCGGATGGAGATCGTCCGGCTGGGCCAGGGCGTGGACCGCACCGGCCGGCTCGCCCCCGAGGCGCTGGAGCGCACCTTCGCCGCCTGCCGCCGCTATGCCGAGGTGATCCGGGCGCACGGGGTGCCGCCCGGGCGCACCCGCTTCGTGGCCACCTCCGCCTCCCGGGACGCCGGGAACCGGGACGAGTTCACCCGCGGCGTGCACGAGATCACCGGGGTCTTCCCGGAGGTGATCAGCGGCGACGAGGAGGCCCGGCTGTCCTTCGCCGGTGCCACCCGGGAACTCGCCGGCGCCGGGGCGGTGCCGGCGCCCGATGCGCCCGCCCTGGTGGTGGACATCGGCGGCGGCTCGACCGAGTTCGTGCTGGGCACTCCGGGGGACGGGGTGCGGGCCGCGCGCAGCGTGGACATCGGCTGTGTCCGGCTGACCGAGCGCCATCTCACCGAGGACGGCCGGCCGGTGGAACCGCTCACCGCGGACCGGCTGTCGGCGCTCACCGCCGATGTGCGGGCCGCGCTCGCCGAGGCCGAGCGGACCGTGCCGCTGCACGAGGCGCGCGCCCTGGTGGGCCTGGCCGGCTCGGTGACCACGGTCGCCGCCCTGGCCCTGGGCCTGGACGAGTACGACGCGAGCGCCGTGCACCATTCCCGCTTCGACCGCCCGGCGATCGCCGCGGTGACCGCCTGGCTGGTGTCCTCCACGCACGCCGAGCGGGCCGCCCGCAAGGTCATCCACCCGGGGCGGGTGGATGTCATCACCGCCGGTGCGATGGTGCTGGACCAGGTGATGGAGTATCTCGGCGCACCCGAACTCGTGGTCAGCGAGCACGACATCCTGGACGGCATCGCCTGGTCCGCCGGCTGAGCGGGCCCGCCGTCCGGCCGGGCGGCGGGGGCCGGCATCCGGGGCGGACATCCGGGGCGCCGGGGGGCAAACCCGCCCGAGGGGCCCGGAAATACTTCGTGAAGTTATTCACATGAGAAGAGGGCCACCCGGCCCCTGGCGCGGCCTCCCCGGCCGGTGCTCAACCCCTGCGGGCCCCGGCCGGCCCGCCGGGCGGTATGTCCGCCCGGTGACATCCGGGTGACGGCCGCCCGCACGCCCGGCGCGCCGCCCCCGTCGGCCGGGCGTCGCCGCAGTTCAAAGCGGTGTGGCGGGACCCGAGCCGGACTCGTCCGGCGGTCCGCGGACCGGCCGGGCCGGCAGCGGGCGGCGGAGTGTAGCAGAAAGCGCTCGAAGCTTGTGAAGACCCTCACGAGCACCCCCCGCCGGTCGGGTGGATACTCGAAGACATGAGCACCACGGAGCGTCCCCGAATCCTCGTCGTGGGTGGCGGGTATGTCGGCCTCTATGCCGCGCGCCGCATTCTCAAGAAGCTGCGCTACGGCGAGGCGACGGTCACCGTCGTCGACCCGCGCTCGTACATGACGTACCAGCCGTTCCTGCCCGAGGCGGCGGCCGGCAGCATCTCGCCGCGCCATGTCGTGGTGCCGCTGCGCCGGGTGCTGCCCAAGGCCGAGGTCCTCACCGGCCGGGTCACCACGATCGACCAGGACCGCCGGGTGGCCACCGTGGCCCCGCTGGTCGGTCCGGCCTACGAGGTGCCCTTCGACTATCTGGTGGTCGCCCTCGGCGCCGTCTCCCGCACCTTCCCGATCCCCGGCCTGGCCGAGAACGGCATCGGCATGAAGGGCATCGAGGAGGCCATCGGCCTGCGCAACCATGTGCTGGAGCAGTTCGACAAGGCGGACTCCACCACCGACCCGGAGATCCGGCGCAAGGCCCTCACCTTCGTCTTCGTCGGCGGCGGCTTCGCCGGCGCGGAGACCGTGGGCGAAATCGAGGACCTGGCCCGGGACGCCGCCAAGTACTACCCGTCCATCCGGCGCGAGGACATGCGGTTCCTGCTGGTGGACGTGGCCGACCGGATTCTGCCCGAGGTCGGCCCCAAGCTCGGCGAGTGGGGCCGGGAGCATCTGAAGCAGCGCGGGGTGGAGATCCTGCTCGGCACCTCCATGAAGTCCTGCGTCGACGGACATGTGGTGCTCAGCGACGGCACCGAGGCGGACTCCGGCACCATCGTGTGGACCGCCGGCGTCAAGCCCCACCCGACGCTCGCCGAGTACGGCCTGCCGCTGGGACCCCGGGGCCATGTGGATGTGGAGCCCACCCTCCAGGTCAAGGGCACCGACTACATCTGGGCGGCCGGCGACAACGCCCAGGTGCCCAACCTGGTGGCGGGCGAGGGCGACTGGTGCCCGCCCAACGCCCAGCACGCGCTGCGCCAGGCCCGGCGGCTCGGCGACAATGTGATCGCCGCGCTGCGCGGCTTCCCGCAGGCCGACTACAAGCACGCCAACAAGGGCGCGGTGGCCGGTCTCGGTCTGCGCAAGGGCGTCGCCATGATCAAGTTCGGCGGGATGAACATCCGGCTGCGCGGCCGGCTGGCCTGGTACATGCACCGCACCTACCACGGTCTGGCGGTGCCCACCTGGAACCGCAAGATCCGGGTCTTCGCCGACTGGACCCTGGCGCTGTTCCTCAAGCGCGAAGTGGTCTCGCTGGGCGCCATGGAGAACCCGCGCGAGGAGTTCTACGAGGCCGCCAGGCCGGTGGCCGCCGCGGCAGCCGCTGCCGAGCCGCGCAAGGACAAGACCGCCGTCTGACGGCCACGGCCGCACCGCACCGTACCGGCCCGGCCGGGCGCCGCCTCCCGGATGTCTTCCCGGGGCGCCCGGCCGGGCCGCGGCACGGTCCGGGCGGGCTCCGGCGCGCCCGCGCCGCGCCGGGCGGGCCGGCCGGGCTGCGCACCGGAGCCCGTGAGTGGTTGTCTTGACGTCATGCCAGAGCTTGCGAAGCGGCTGCACCATCTGGCCGAGGTGCTGCTGGGCGCCCCGCTGCCGCTCGGGCTGCGCGCCTGGGACGGCAGCGAGGTGGCCGGCGAGCCCTACGCCCCGGTCCTGGTGGTGCGGCACCGGCGCGCGCTGCGCCGCATCCTGTACCGGCCGGGCGAACTCGGCCTGGCCCGCGCCTGGGTGGCCGGGGAACTGGACATCGAGGGCGATCTGTATCTGGCCCTCCAGAACCTGGCCGGGCTGGTCTGGGAGCGCGAGCCGTCCCGGCACCATCCCGCCGCCGTCCCGGCCGGGGCCGGCCCCGGCCCGGCCGGGGACCGTGCGGCGCGGGAACGGCTCGCCGCCGCGGCCGGGCTGCTTGCCCTGGCCGGTCCCGGGCTGCCCCCGCCCCCGCCGCGCGAGGAGCTCCGCCACCGTAGCGGGCTGCGGCACAGCCGGGACCGCGACCGGCAGGCGGTCGGCCACCACTACGACGTGGGCAACGAGTTCTACGCCCGGGTGCTGGGCCCCACCCTGGTGTACTCCTGCGCCTACTGGGGCGACGGCGCCGATCTGGAGTCTGCCCAGCGGGCCAAACTCGATCTGGTCTGCCGCAAGCTGGGGCTGCGCGAGGGCAACCGGCTGCTGGACGTGGGCTGCGGCTGGGGCTCGCTGGTGCTGCACGCGGTGCGCGAGTACCGGGTGCGCGCGGTCGGCATCACCCTCTCCGCCGAGCAGGCCGCGCTGGCCCGCCGCCGGATCGAGGAGGCCGGGCTGGCCGACCGGGCCGAGATCCGGGTACAGGACTACCGGGAGACGGCGGACGGCCCGTACGACGCCATCGCCTCCATCGGCATGGCGGAACATGTCGGCGAGGCCCGCTACCGGGAGTACGCCCGGCGGCTGCACTCGCTGCTGCGTCCCGGCGGGCGGCTGCTCAACCACCAGATCGCCCGGCCGCCCGTGACCGACGAGCGCGGCTACCGGCTCAGCCCGTTCATCGACTCCTATGTGTTCCCGGACGGCGAGCTGTCCCCGGTCGGGCGGACGGTCTCCCTGCTGGAGGAGGCCGGCTTCGAGATCCGCGATCTGGAGTCACTGCGTGAACACTACGGACTGACCCTGCGCGCCTGGGTGCGGAATCTGGAGGAGTCCTGGGAGGACGCGGTGAAGCTGGCCGGGGCGCCCCGGGCGCGGATCTGGCGGCTCTACATGGCGGCCTCGGCGCTGGCCTTCGAACGCGCGCAGATCGGTGTCAACCAGGTGCTCGCGGTGCGCACCACCGGATCGGGGCGCTCCGGTCTGCCGCTGCGCCCCCGTACCTGGCAGTAGCCGACCGGCTCCGGACGGTTGTTTCACGTCAATTCCCGAAGGCACCCCCGGTGCCGGCGTGTGCCGCACCCCGCTCGCACCTGCCAGGAAGCCCCTGACTGCCCATCAGGAACTCATAAAATCGGACAACATTGTTTTGCGGCACGGTGGTTGGACCGGGACCTGACGATAAGCTTCTGAACAGTTACGGCAGGACACCGATGTCCGGAACGGCCTGGGGAACTGTGCCCGGATGGTGGAATGCAGACACGGTGAGCTTAAAACTCGCTGGCCTGGTGGCCGTGCCGGTTCGAGTCCGGCTCCGGGCACCACCTCTCCCAGGCCGTGACCAGCAACAACGTCCGGATATCGCCGTCACTGCCGCGTCGTTCGGGCGCACCGTGGGCGCACGGTGCGCCTTGGCTCCGCGCAGGGCGTGCGTGGTCACCGGGCGCCGTCCCGGAAGTGACCGCCCCACCGGCGCGCCGCTGGGCGGCAACGGTGGGGCGGCGGTGGGCACGGCGCGCCCGGTGCCGCCGGCCGTGCGGCCGGCAGCACCGGTGGTGTGCCCGCCGTGCCCGTCGTGGAGAGGTTTTCCTTGCGGTGGCCTGATCAGCAGGTGATGCCGATGCAGACGGTGTTCAGCACGGTCAGCAGGCCGATGCAGGCGCAGGTCCCGTTCTGCGCCCCTTCGAACTCCACGGGCTCGGTCTCCGGGAGTGCGTGCAGCTCGGCCAGCAGTTCGAGGTCCTTGTTCGGCATGATCTTCTCCTTCTGTGCAGGGTCGGCGACGCGGGTTGCGCCGCTCATGACGGGCAGGCCGGCCGGGGCCGGTCTCCCGTGCTTCGGGGGGTGGTGGCGGGCGGTGCCGGCGGCCGGACCATCCAGTGCCGGGGTGAGGCGTGCCGCAGCCGGAGCAGGAACGCCAGGATTCCCGCGGCACCGTCGCTCCAGCTCGCCGAGACGTCTCCGAACTCGTTGGGAAAGACCACATGGCCGTTCCGGCGGGCCTGCTGGGCGAGGATGAGGCGGGCCAGTTCCCCGGCCAGAGAGCGGTGGGCGGCCTCGCCCGTGGCGTCGGCCATGTCGAGGAGGAAGTCCCCGTTGCCCGCGAGCCCGTGGCACTGGGTCACCGGGGCGCGCGAGGCGTGGTCCGCCACCGCCCGGGTGCCGCGGCGGGCCAGGTCGCCGAACCGGGGATCGCCGGTGGCCCGGTGCAGCCGGATCAGGAAGGTGCCGATGCCCGCCGCCCCGTGGCACCAGTAGGGGGAGGTCGGCGGGTCGGTGGCCTCGGCGGGCCAGTTGGCCGCCCCGCCCGCCACCACCGCCCGGGACAGCAACTGCTCTCCGGCGTCCACGGCCAGCTCCAGGTGAGCGGGGCGGTCCGAGACCGCTGACGCGCTCAGCAGGAAGCATCCGATGCCGGCGGCACCGTGGGCGAAGCCGAGGTGGTGTCTGCCGGCCAGCCGGGAGACGGCTTCGGCGGGTACCGCCCAGCTCACCCCGGCGGGCCCGCGGCGGGCGGCGGCGGCCAGCCGGTCGGCGGCCGCCACGGCCAGCTCCGCGAAACGCGCGTCCCCGGTGCGTTCCCACAGATGGAGAGCCGCCATTCCGCTGCCCGCGGTGCCGTGGGTGATGTCGTGGCTGGGGGAGGTCTCCAGCGGTGCCAGGGCCAGCGCCCGGGCGTGGTGGGTGAGCCGGTCGTCGTCCACGGCCCGCCCCGCGTCGTACAGGGCCCAGGCGGTGCCGGGGCCGCCGAAGTACAGACCGGGCCGGGCCCGGCGGGTGCCGGTGCGCCGCACGATCCAGTGTCCCGCCGTGGAGATCACCCCTGGCAGACGCGGGTCGCCGGTGAGTTCGTAGTACCTGGAGAGCACCGCCAGGACGCCGGCCGCGCCCTGCTGCACGGTGCAGGGACCGGTCTCTCCGGCGGTGGTGGACACCGGCCACAGATGTCCGTCGTCGGCCGGTGTCATGGAATCGATCAGATAGTCCACGATCCCGGCCACCGCGTCGCCGACGCCGTCCGGCGGCTCCGGCCGGGCGGGCCCGGCGACCGCCGGCGCGGCGGCGGGGGCCACGCGGGCACGGCCGGACACCGGCGGCGCGGCGGACGCCCGCAGTGCCGCGCGCGCCCGCCCCGGGTCCCAGCGCTCGGCCGGGTCCTCCCTCAGCAGCCCCAGAAGCATCGTCACCACACCGGCCGGCAGCCGCAGCCGTACGGCGCAGGCCCCCAGCCAGGCGGCCATGCGCGCGTCCGCGGTGCGGTCGGCGGGCTCCTCGGGCAGCAGCTGCGGCACGCGCCCGGCCAGGACGAAGCAGGCGGTGGCACCGAGGCTGTAGTAGTCGGCCGTGGGGGACACCGGCGCGTCGGTCAGACGCTCCGGCGCGCTGAAGCCCGGGGTGCCCAGGCGGGTCGGCTCGGCGGACCCGTCGTCGAGTACGGCGAGCTCCAGGTCGATCAGGCGCAGTTCGCCGTCCGGGCGGACCACGACGTTGCCGGGGGAGAGATCCCGCAGGACGCAGCGCCGGGCGTGGGCGGCGGCCACCAGGTCCACCAGCCGGCCGGCCAGGGCCAGTGCGTCGGCGCGGTAGCGGTCCGGGCCGGCGTCGCGGAAGTGCTCCGCGGCCCAGGTGCGCAGCGTGACTCCCGGCACCTCCTCCTGCGCCAGGAACAGATGCCGGCCGTGCTCGAACACCGCCAGCGCCTCCGGAGCCAGCCCCAGGCCCCCCAGCTCCTTGAGCATCCGGGCCTCGGCGCGCAGCCAGTCCCGGACATCCCGGCCGGAGGCGTCCGCCTCCACATGCGGCCGGGCCTCCTTGATCACCACCGGAGCCCCCGTGCGGGTGTCGGTACCCCGGTAGACCCCGCCCTTGTTGGTGTGCCGGATCGCCTCCCGCACCGCGAAGCGTCCGCCCAGCATGACCGTGCTCCTGGGAGCGGGCGGCTTGACGGGCACCCCCGGCTCCTCGGGGAAGGGGGAGATCGCCCAGGGGGGCGGCAGATACGCGCCGGTCCGCTTGTCCTCCACCGGATTGCCGTCCGGATCCCGGACGTACCACACCATCAGGCCGTCCTCGGAGAGCCGCCGCCGGCCCACGAAGGAGCCGTAGCGGTAGTGCACCAGGCTGCCCGGCGCGTAGGGCCGGTCGGACAGGATGCGGGGACCGGCGAGCCCGGAGGTGGCCCGGTGCAGCTCCCGCGCGAGGCGGGCCGCGGCCTCGTCGCTGCCGGGGTAGACGGTGAGGAATTTCCCGGAGCTGCCGCGCGGGGTGCTGCGGGCGTTCAGGATGGTCACCTGGGCCAGTGAGCGGGCGAACTTGAACACCGAATCCTCCCTCAGCAGCACGCCGAGCGCCCGTTCCAGGACCGCCGCGGCCGAGGCGGCCGTCGCCGACAGGTGCAGCTTCCAGCCCTGTTCGCGCAGTTCCCCGGAGTCCGGCGTCGCCCGGCACCACATTCCGTCCGTGGTGACCGTCCACCGGGTGCCGGTCCCGGTCGTGCGGAGTGCGTTGTCGAGAAGGTGTTCCAGCCCGCCTTCCGTCACGCGATGTGTCATCACTGCCCCCTTCCGCCGGTCCGGGCGCGGCATCGGGTTCACCGGAGCCGGCGGGGAAGGAGCTGCCCCGTGGCGCGGACACGCCAACGCACCGCTGCCCGGAATCACCCCATCGGGTAAGCGCACAGACATACTTCTCGGTTCGGGGGTGCGCCCGCGCGGGCCCCGGCCGCCGGAGGGATGATCAGGCAGGCTCCGCCGGCCCTCGGAGACCCGGCGGACGCCGATCTCCCCCTCGGTGCCGGTGGCCTCGAAGACGTCGGCGAAACGCGAGGCCCGTTCGACGGCCTCCTCCTCGGAACGCACCTCGATCAGCGCGAAGCCGGCGATGAGTTCCCTGGTCCCGGTGAACGGGCCGCCGGTGACCGTCCGTTTGCCGTCATCTCACCGAGGGAGGAATCTCCGGGAAAGATGGGGGTAGTCCACTGGCGACTCCGTACCCCGCCGGGCTTACGCTGCGGGAGGGAGAGCGACGGAACGGTAACATCCCCTTCCGACGTTGTATGCCGTGGACTACGGTGCACTCTTTGCTAAAGCATTACTCTGGTGACAAGGTCGTGCCGTAGCGGCCATGGAGGAGTGAGATGAGGAGCAGCAACCCGGTCTTCACGCGCCGGGGGTTCAGCCAGGGTGGTGGCTACGCGCAGTTCAATGCGGGGCCGCAGACGGCGACTCCCCACGCGCAGCCGACCAATCCGTACGCCCAGCCGACGAACCCCTATGCGCAGCAGCAGGCCGGCGCGCCGGCGTACCCGGGCGCCCCCGGGGCCCCGGCCGGGGTCATGACCATCGACAGCGTGGTCTCCCGCACCGCGCTCACGCTGGGCACGGTGATCGCCACCGCGACCGTCGCCTGGGTGATGGACCTGCCCATCGGTGTGGGCATCGTCTGCGCCCTGATCGGCTTCGTGCTGGCGATGGTGCAGTCCTTCAAGCGCCAGGCCTCGCCCGCGCTGATCCTGTCCTACGCCGCGGTCGAGGGCGTTTTCCTGGGCGTGATCAGCAACTACATCAACGAGTACGCGCCCGGGGCCGCCATGCAGGCGGTGCTCGGCACGATGACCGTGTTCGCGGCCGTGCTCTTCATGTACAAGCAGCGGATCATCCGGGTGACCGCGCGCTTCACCCGCTTTGTGATCGCCGCCGCGCTGGCCTTCATCGGCCTGGCGATGATCAACCTGATCGTCGCCATGATCGGCGGCGGCAACGGCCTGGGCCTGCGGGACGGCTCGCTGGGCCTGATCTTCGGCGCCATCGGCATCATCCTGGGCGCCTGCTTCCTGGCCCTGGACTTCAAGATGGTCGAGGACGGCATCGCCTACGGTGCTCCGGAGAAGGAGTCCTGGCTGGCCGCCTTCGGTCTGACCCTGACCCTGGTCTGGATCTACCTGGAGTTCCTGCGGATCATCGCCATCCTGCAAGGCGAATGACCGGCGGGGCTCCACCCCTACAGCGGCCGGGCCGGCCGGCGGACACTCCGCCGGCCGGCCCGGCCGTTTGGTGCCCGCGTATCCTCGCGGCATGGCGGGAGCACAGGAGCCGGAACGGGTAACTCCGGAGCGGGTAACTCCGGAGCTGGAAGCGCTGGAGCGGGCCGTGGAGCGGGCGGCCGGGCGGCTGCGGCGGCTGCCGGAGAGCGCGCTGCGGCGCGGCGCCGCCGCCGGGGGCAGGGCGCTCGCCGCCGAGCTGGCGCGGCGGGCGCAGCGCCTGGAGGGCCGCCCCGCCGGGCTGCCGCCCCTGCCCGACGCCGGGATCTTCGCCGTCGGGGACCAGCTCGCCGTCACCGGCCACGACCTGATCGAGGCGGTGCGGGCGCTGGGGCCCGGCGAGGCCGCCGCGCGGGAGGCCGGGCAGGCCCTGGCGCTGCTCCGCGAGGCCGCCTCCTAGGCCGCCTCCGCGGGCCGCTGGTCCAGCGCCGGTCGCCGTCACCGGGCGGGGGCCGCGAGGCGCCCGAGGAAGCCGTCCACCAGGGGGGCGATGGTGTCCAGCCCGGTCTCCAGGGCGAAGTGGCCGGCGTCCAGCAGATGCAGCCCGGCGTCCGGCAGGTCGCGCAGATAGGCGCGGGCGCCCCGCTCGGTGAAGAACGGGTCGCCGCGGCCCCAGACCACCAGGGCGGGCGGCCGGTGAGTGCGCAGCCACCGCTGCCACACCGGGTACTGGGCCACATTGGTGTGGTAGTCCAGGGCGAGCGCGACCTGGGCCGCCCGGCGGCCCGGCAGATCCAGGAAGTGCTGGTCGAGGGTCCAGCCGTCCGGGGCGAGCAGTTCCGGGTCGGGGGTGCCCGTCTCGTACTGGCCGCGGGTCATGGGCGGGGTGAACAGCACGCCGACCCGCTCCTCGGCGCCGGGCACCCCGGGCCGGTTGGCGATCATGTCGCGGGCGGCGTCGCTGAGCCCTTCCTCGTAGGCGTTGGCGTTCTGCACGATCAGGCCGGTGATCCGCTCGGGGCGGCGGACGGCCATCCGGAAGCCGACCGGAGCGCCGAAGTCGAAGACATAGAGCGCGAACCGGTCCAGGCCGAGGCGGTCGGTGAAGCCCTCGACGACCTCGGCCAGCCGGTCGAAGCGGTAGCGGAAACCCTCCGGGGCCTCGGTGTGGCCGAAGCCCGGGTAGTCGGGCGCGATCATCCGGTACCGGCCGCCGAGCATGTCGATCAGGCGGCGGAACTGGTGCGAGCCGGACGGGAAGCCGTGCAGCAGCAACAGCACCGGCGCGTCGGGCCGGTCCGGCAGCGATTCCCGGTAGAAGACCCGCACCCCGTCCACGTCGAGGTGGCGGTGCCGGGTGCGGGGGAGGTGCGCGATCACCATGACACATGGCTCCTAGGGGGTAAGACGCATTAGTCGATGTCGCGACAGTCATATCCGGGGCACGTCTAATGTGTCAATGGCGAGAGATCGCATTAGGTAGCATGAGGGCATGACCGATGCCGTCCCGCTGACCGGTGAGCCGCTGGCCCTCGATCTGATCAACACCCGGCCCCGCGGGCCCGGCGGCGCCACCGCCGACCTGCTGGGCAGCGTCCCGGCGCTGGCCGCCTGGCTGGAACTGGAGCGGGCGCTCGGGGACGGCCGCCCGCTGCCGCCCGGCTCCACGGCCGACGCCGCCGGACTGGCGGCGGTCCACCGGGTGCGGGAGGACGCGGCGGGCGCCCTGCGGGCGCTGCGCGCCGGCGGGGAACCGCCGGCGTCCGCGCTGCGGGGGCTCAACGACGCCCAGCGCGCCGCGCCCGCCGTACGCCGGGCGCGCTGGGACGGCTCGCGCCTGATCGCGGAACCGCACCGCCCGGGAGAGCCGGCGGCGGTGCTGGCGGCGGTGCTGGCGGAGGCCGCCGTCGAACTGCTCACCGGCCCGGCCGTGGCCCGGGTCCGGGAGTGCGAGGCCGAGGACTGCGTGATGCTGTTCCTGCCGGCGCATCCGCGCCGCCGCTGGTGCTCACCCGCCCGCTGCGGCAACCGCACCCGGGTCGCCCGCTACTACCGCCGTCACCACTCCCCGGACTCCCCGGACTCCCCGGACTCCCGGGCCGGCGGCCCCGGCGCGGAACTCAGGCGGTGACGACGCGGTCGGCCAGCAGATAGACGGATTCGCCGCCGCAGGCGAAGGTGAGGGCGTAGGCGCCGGAGACCCCGGAGCCGCCCAGCAGCACCGGCGGGGTGCCGGCGCGCAGCGCGTCGGCCAGCTTCTCGGCGGTCTCCCGGTGACCGGGGGAGAGGCAGACGGTGGTGCCGTCCGCGAAGAGATAGACGTCCAGGGTGCCCAGCGGCCCGGGCCGGACATCGGCCAGCGGGGTGCGGTCCTCGGCGAGCCGGGCCAGCCGGCCGGCCGTGCGGGCCAGCTCCTCCTCGGAGGAGACCCCGTCGCCGTCGCCCGGCTCGTCCGGGTCCGTCTCCTGCCCGGGGTCCGCGGCGCGGGCCCCGGTCCCCGGGTCCACCGGCTCGCCGGAGAGGCTGAAGCCGGGGTTGGAGGGATGCCGGCGGCGGGCGGCGGCCAGCTCCGCGGATTCGGCCGGATCCCCGCCGTCCCCGGAGTCCGGGCCGCTTCCGGCGGGCCCCTGCCGGGGCAGGAAGACCGGCCCGGCGCCGGGGACGGTGAAGCCCTCGGCGGCCGTGGGGCCGGGGGCCCCGCCGGGGGCGGCGGACCCGCTGCCGCTGCCACCGAAACCGCCGCTGCCGCCGAAGCCGCCGCTGCCGCCGAAACCGGTGAAGCCGCCGGCCGTGCCGCCGCCGTTGTCGCCCGGCGGCAGGCAGCCGTCCAGCAGCGCGTCCAGCAGGGCCTCGTCCACCTCGGACATGTCCGGATCGCAGCGCGCGGCCAGCAGCTGGCCGAGCCGGCCCTCGCGGACCTCCTGCTCCGCCCAGAAGGCGCGCGCCTCGGCCAGTTCGCGTTCCCGCTCGTCCGCCAGTGCGTCGGCGACCGCCGCGCGGATCAGTTCCTCGTCCGGCGCCGTCCTGGCCGGCGGAAACCGGGGGGTGGTCCGCAGTTCGGCCCGCAGCGCGGCGACCTCGGTGCGCAGGCTGCGCGCGGTGTACAGGGTGACACCGCACAGCGCGGCGGAGAGCCCCGCCGCCACCAGCAGGGTGAGGGATATGGCGCTCACGAACGATCTCCCAGTCGGATTGGGTCCCCCTGATTCCTATCTCAGGTTTCCCGGCCCTTGCCATGGGGAGCAGAGCGGAACGTCATCTATCTGGACGGGACCTTGGTCCCCTGCGCCGGGGCATCGGCCGGGCGGCGTCCGGGGGCTTTCGGCGATGCGGCTCTGACCAGGGCGAACGCGGAGCGGTCCGGCGCACGTCACAACCTGGGGCCGCTTGGGTATCACTGCCATAAACGGGACGATGTGCCGTGATCTGCATCACATTCGGCGGCTACCGGCGCGAAACCGCACCCGAATGTGCTTCACCCCTCACCTCCGGTGCGCCCCCGCGTTCCCGCCTCCCCGCGCCTCCCCGCGCCACCGCGCGCCCGCACGCCCCGCCGGGCCCTGGGCCGGCGGGGCGTGCGGGGGTGCTCAGCTCAGTCGCTCGATGATCATCGCCATGCCCTGGCCGCCGCCCACGCACATGGTCTCCAGGCCGAACTGCTTGTCGTGCCACTGGAGGGAGTTGAGCAGCGTGGTGGTGATCCGGGCGCCGGTCATGCCGAAGGGGTGGCCCACGGCGATGGCGCCGCCGTTGACGTTCAGCCGGTCCAGATCGATGCCCAGGTCCTGGTAGGAGGGAATGACCTGGGCGGCGAAGGCCTCGTTGATCTCCACCAGGTCGATGTCCCCGATGGACATCCCGGCCCTGGCCAGGGCCTGACGGGTGGCCTCCACCGGGCCGTAGCCCATGATCTCCGGGGAGAGCCCGGAGACACCGGTGGAGACGATCCGCGCCAGCGGGGTGATGCCCAGCTCGCGCGCCTTGGTGTCGGACATCACGACCAGCGCGGCGGCGCCGTCGTTCAGCGGGCAGCAGTTGCCCGCGGTGACCCGGCCGTCGGGGCGGAAGACCGGCTTCAGCCCGGCCACGCCCTCCATGGTGACGCCGGGCCGGGGGCCGTCGTCGGCGGCCACCACCGTGCCGTCCGGGGTGGTGACCGGGGTGATCTCGCGCTGCCAGAAGCCGTCGGCGATGGCCTTCTCGGCGAGGTTCTGGGAGCGGACGCCGAACTCGTCCATCTCCTGGCGGCTGATGTTCTTCAGCCGGGCCAGGTTCTCCGCGGTCTGGCCCATGGCGATGTAGACGTCCGGCACCCCGCCGTCCTCGCGCGGGTCGTGCCAGTCCTCGCCGCCCTGCTCGGCGCGGTTCTTGGTGCGGGCCTCGGCATCCGCGAACAGCGGGTTGTGCGTGCCCGGCATGCCGTCCGAGCTGCCGTTCACGCTGCGCGAGACCGTCTCCACACCCGCGGAGATGAAGACGTCGCCCTCGCCGGCCCGGATGGCGTGCAGCGCCATCCGGGTCGTCTGGAGCGAGGAGGAGCAGTAGCGGGTGACGGTGCAGCCGGGCAGATGGTCCATGCCGAGCTGCACGGCCACCACCCGGCCCAGGTTGTGGCCCTGCTCGCCGCCGGGCAGGCCGCAGCCGAGCATCAGGTCGTCGATCTCGCGGGCGTCGAGCTGCGGCACCTTGTCCAGTGCGGCACGGATGATTTCGGCGGTCAGGTCGTCGGGCCGGACGTCCTTCAGCGAGCCCTTGAAGGCGCGGCCGATGGGCGAACGGGCGGCGGAGACGATCACGGCTTCGGGCATGGCGGCCTCTCCCGGCTGAGCGCTTGTTCAGTAGAAGTTACCCGTCGGAAGCTACCCCTGCGTAGCCCGAAGGTCACGACCCGCCGCATGTGATTCCAGCCGCACCCGGCCGAAGGGTCACGAGGCCGCGCCGGGGCCGTGGCCGGGGCCCGGGGCGGTGGTGCTGTGCTGTGGCCGCGGGACGGCCGGCTCGGCCTCCCCGGCCCGGACCCGGTGGCGCCGGCGGTGCCTGAGCAGCGCCCAGGGCGCGCGGCGCCCGCCGTCCGCGGCCGTGACCTCCGTGCCGCCCTCGGCCACCGCCTCGGCCGCGGCGCGCTCCACCGGCAGCACGCTCTCCCGCCGTCCGGCCGCCGTCCGTTCTTCCTCCGGCCAGACGCCCAGGGTGGCGCAGAGGGTGGGCAGCATCGCCATCGTGGCCGTGGCATAGCCCTGTGCCGAGGGGTGGTAGTGGTCCGGGCCGAACATCTCCCGGGGCCGGGCGGCGAACTCCGGCCCCAGCAGATCGCCCAGGGACACGGTGCGCCCGCCCAGCTCCACCACGGCGATGGTCTGCGCGGCGGCCAGCCGGCGGCTGGCCCTCCGGGCCAGCCAGCGCAGCGGCGGCCAGACCGGTTCCACCGAGCCCAGATCCGGGCAGGTGCCCACCACCACCTGCGCACCCGCCCCGCGCAGCCGGGCCACCGCGCGGGACAGATGCTGCACCGAGGCGGCGGGGGAGAGCCGCCCGGTGATGTCATTGGCGCCGATGATCAGCACGCACACATCCGGCACTGTCCGCCGCCGGCGCCCGGGGCCGTCGTCCCCCGGGCCGGCTGCGGCGTCCCCGGTGCCGGTGCCCTCGCCGGTGCCCTCGCCGGTGCCCCTGCCGGTGCCGAGGACCAGGTCCACCTGGCGTTCCAGATCGTCCGAGCGGGCCCCGGACAGGGCGACATTGCGCAGTTCCACCGGGCGCTCGGACATCGCCGCCAGCCCGGCGGCCAGCAGCGCCGCCGGGGTCTCCCGGCCCCGCTGCACGCCCAGCCCGGCCGCCGTGGAGTCACCGAGGAAGGCCAGCCGTCATGGCACCCGGCTGCCCGGCACCCCGCCGTACTCCGCGCCGTACAGCCCGTCGGCGTCCGGCGGGATGTCGTCGTTGACGCCGATGCTCCGCCGGGCCATCTGCATCTCGGCCAGCAGGATTCCGGCGGCTACCCCGCCCAGCAGACCGATCCCGCCGCCCCCGTAGGCCGCCGCCGTGGCGACCCGCCGGGCCACCCTTGCCATGGACATCCGCCGACCGCCTCCTCCGTGTCGCGGTTGCGCCCGGTGTTTTCCCTACACTCTCTGTTTCGTGCCCGTTCTGCCGCCAATTGCAACGTGTGTCCACTCATGCACCCGGGGCGAAGTCCGTGCTGCGCGGGACAATAGAGTGCTGCCCTTGAGGGCGGCCGGAATCCGCCCGATGACGTGCGCAGACCGGAGACCCCATGCACTATCACGAGTCGATCGTCGACCTTGTCGGCAACACCCCGCTGGTAAGGCTGAACAGCGTGACGGAAGGCGTCACGGCCACCGTCCTGGCCAAGGTGGAGTACTTCAACCCGGGCGGGTCGGTGAAGGACCGGATCGCGCTGCGCATGATCGAGGCCGCCGAGGCCTCGGGCCGGCTGCGCCCGGGCGGCGTCATCGTCGAGCCCACCTCCGGCAACACCGGGGTGGGCCTGGCCATCGTGGCCCAGCGCAAGGGCTACCGCTGCATCTTCGTCTGCCCGGACAAGGTCTCCACGGACAAGATCAATGTGCTGCGCGCCTATGGCGCGGAGGTCGTGGTCTGCCCCACCGCCGTGGACCCCGAGCATCCGGATTCCTACTACAACGTCTCCGACCGGCTGGTGCGGGAGACCCCCGGCGCCTGGAAGCCGGACCAGTACAGCAACGCCCACAACCCGCTCTCGCACTACGAGACCACCGGCCCGGAGCTGTGGAAGCAGACCGAGGGGCGGATCACCCACTTCGTGGCGGGCGTCGGCACCGGCGGCACCATCACCGGCACCGGCCGCTATCTGAAGGAGGCCAGCGGAGGCCGGGTCAAGGTCATCGGGGCCGACCCGGAGGGCTCGGTCTACTCCGGCGGCACCGGCCGGCCGTATCTGGTCGAGGGCGTGGGCGAGGACTTCTGGCCGACCGCCTACGACCGGGCGGTCCCGGACGAGATCATCGCCGTCTCGGACCAGGACTCCTTCCGGATGACCCGGCGGCTGGCCCGTGAGGAAGGGCTGCTGGTCGGCGGCTCCTGCGGGATGGCGGTGGTGGCCGCGCTGGAGGCCGCCCGGGGGCTCGGCCCGGACGACGTGGTGGTGGTGCTGCTCCCGGACGGCGGGCGCGGCTACCTCAGCAAGATCTTCAACGATGAATGGATGGCCGACTACGGCTTTCTGGAGGAGGGCGAACCCGAGCTGCGGACCGGCGATGTGCTGCGCCGCAAGGCCGGCGGGATGCCGGAGTTCGTCCATATGCACCCCGACGAGACGGTCGGCCAGGCCATCGATGTGCTGCGGGAGTACGGCGTCTCCCAGATGCCGGTGGTCAAGCCGGGCGCCGGGCACCCCGATGTGATGGCCGCGGAGATCGTCGGCTCGGTGGTGGAGCGCGATCTGCTGGACGCGCTGTTCGCCCGCCGCGCCACCCTGGACGACGCCCTGGAGCAGCATCTGAGCGCGCCGCTGCCGCAGGTCGGCTCCGGCGAGCCGGTGGCCGACCTGATGGCCGCGCTGCGCACCGCGGACGCCGCAATCGTGCTGGTGGAGGGCCGGCCCAGGGGCGTGGTCAGCCGCCAGGACCTGCTGTCCTTCCTGGCCCAGTAGCCGCCGCGGCCGGGCCGGGGGCGCGGAGACGGCCGGAGGTGCCGTGCAATTGATCCCGACCCGTCACGGTGTGGCAATCACGCCTTAACACCTGTCCGGCAGAGTTCTTGGTGTCGGCGCCAGGACCTCCGGAGCGGCTCCCGGACCTCCAAGCGCCCGGACGAGCGGCAGAGCCTACGACCCAGGCCGCCGCCGTCCCGCGGGGACCGCCGTCGTCCCGCCCCTGGCGATCACGCCGGGGTGCGGCGGTCCCCGCCTGATCCTTCTCCCGCGCAAGGCAAGGGCAAGGCAAGGGGGGCGGCGGCCACCGGGCCGCCGCCCCCCTTGCGCGCCCGCCGGCGGGCGCGCGGTGCCGGTGTGCTCAGTGCCGCATGGTCGAGTAGAAGTAGTTGACACCGACGACCCCGCCCCAGGCCACCAGCAGGCCGGGCAGCCCGAGATTGGCGGCGCCGATCGCGGAGAGGGGAATCGCCAGCACCAGGGAGAGCACGGCCAGGGCAAAGGCCGGCCCGGGCCCGTGCCCGCCGCCCTCGCGTCCGGCGGAACGCCGGGACCCCCGGGTGAGCAGCTGCTGCTCGGCGAGCTGACGGCGCACCCGCTTGTCCACGGTGGCGTCGATGCGCTCCTCCAGCTTCTCCAGGAAGCTCTCGATCAGTTCCGTCTCGTACGCGTCCCCGAGCTCCTTACGGGTCTCCACGGTCGCGTCGAGCTCCTTCTTCAGCTCAGGGTCACGAGTACTCATGACCCCTACGGTAGAGACCCGCAACGCCCAGCGCACGGGGGCTAACCCCACCATTTGCCGCCGCCTCAGGCGGGCCCGGCCATGGCCGCCAGACGGCGGGCGAGCCGCGCGGCGGCCTCCCGCAGCTCCGGCGGATCCAGCAGCTCCGCCTCGAAGCCCAGCCGGGCCACCTGCGCGGCCAGCCAGTCCGGGTCGTCCCCGCCGACCAGAAGCAGGCACCACCCGTCCCGTTCCCGGTCCTCCTCGACCCGCCCCACCTGGGGCGGCACCAGCTCCCGCACCCGGCCGGCCGGGGCGTGCACCCGGACCCGGGCCAGATACCGGTAGGGCGCCCCGGTGACGGACCGCTGCACATGGGCGACCGGGTCCGGATGCTCCCGGGCCCGGAACCGCCAGGTCGTCGCCACCGTCCCGCGCATCCGGTCCAGCCGGAAGACCCGCCAGTCGGCGCGGTCGGTGTCCCAGGCCATCAGATACCAGCGGCGGCCGGTGGTGACCATCCGCACCGGCTCCACCGTGCGCTCGCGTTCCCGGTCCCCGTCCCCGTCCCCGCCCCCGCCGCCACGCCCGGCGGCGTACCGGAACCGCACCCGCACCGCGTCGCGGCACGCCCGGGCCAGCGTCACCAGCAGCTCGGCATCGATCTCGATCCCGGGCCCGACCAGGGTCTCGGTGGCGCCGTGCACCGCCCGCACCTCGGCGCGCAGCCGGGGCGGCATCACCTGGTCCAGCTTGGCCAGCGCCCGCAGCGCGGCCTCGCCCGCCCCGGCGACCGTGCCGCCCGCCGCCAGGCGCAGCGAGACGGCCGTGGCGATCGCCTCCTCGTCCTCCAGCAGAAGCGGCGGCAGCCGGGTACCCGCGCCGAGCCGGTAGCCGCCGCCGACGCCCGCCGTGGCCCGCACGGGGTAGCCCAGGGCGCGCAGCCGCTCCACGTCGCGGCGCACCGAGCGGTCGGTGACGCCCAGCTCGGCGGCCAGCTCGGCGGCGGTCCAGGACGTCCGGCGCTGCAGCAGCCCCAGCAGCCGCAGCACCCGCTCGGTGGTCCCCTCGGCGGTCACGCGCTCCATCGTCCCATCGTCCCCGCAGAACACGGAACGGAACTGTCCGCTATTGGCGAGAGGCTGTACCCATGACGCACCAGACACTCCACCGGACCACCGGCCAGACCTGGAATCCGATGCTGCGCGACCAGTTCGACTGGCACTGGACCCACCAGGTCCGCGACCGCCTCGCCGGGCTCACCGACGACGAATACTTCTGGGAGCCGGCGCCCGGCTGCTGGAATGTGCGCCCGCGCGGCACCGGCACCGCGCCGGTGCAGGGCGGGTCCGGCGCGATGACCATCGACTTCGCCATGCCGGAGCCCGATCCGGCGCCGTTCACCACCATCGCCTGGCGGCTCGGCCATGTGATCGTTGGTGTGCTCGCGGTGCGCAACGCCGCGCACTTCGGCCGCGCGCCCACCGACTACCAGTCGTTCTCCTACGCCCCGACCGCGGCGGAGGCACTGGCCCAGCTCGACGCCGAGTACGCCGGCTGGCGGGCCGGGGTCGAGGCCCTGGGGGAGACCGGCCTCGCCCGCCCCTGCGGGGAGGCGGAGGGCCCGTTCGCCGAGCACCCCATGGCGGAACTCGTGCTGCACATCAACCGTGAACTGATCCACCATCTGTCCGAGGTGTGCCTGCTCCGTGATCTCTACCGGCACACCACCCGGCGGGGGACCGACCGGCAGGAGGCGAACTGACATGGCACGCGAGGTACAGATCACCTTCGACTGCGCCGACCCGGCCGCGCTGTCGGCGTTCTGGGCCGAGGCCCTGGGCTACCGGCTGATGGACCCGCCCGAGGGGTTCACCTCCTGGGAGCAGGCCCTGGAGGCGATGGGCGTGCCGCCCGAGCGGCGCAACGACGCCTCGGCGGTGGTCGACCCGGAGGGCGCCGGGCCGCGGCTGTTCTTCCAGCGGGTGCCGGAGGGCAAGCAGGCCAAGAACCGGGTGCATCTGGATGTGCGGGCCGCCCCCGGGCTGACCGGCGAGTCCCGGATGGCCGCCCTGGAGGCGGAGGCCGTACGGCTGGCCGCCCACGGCGCCACCCGCGTCCGGCGCTTCGAGCCCCACCCGCCGCTCGGCGCCGGCCACCTTGTGATGACCGACCCCGAAGGCAACGAGTTCTGCCTCGACTGACGACAGTCCGGTCAGACCTTGACAACCCTGATGGCGGGCCCGCAGAGAAGACCGATGTCCTGGGGATCGGATGTGAGGACCGTGACCGGGGGACGTGCTCTCCTGGCCACGGCTCCCAGCACGGCGTCGATGGCGTACTTGTGCCCCCGGAGGCTGTTGCCGCGCAGGAGCTCCGCGGCCTGGTCCGATACTTCCCTGGTCACGTCACGGACATCGATCCGCGAGAGCACCCAGCGGATACGGGCGGGGTGGACCCGGTCGTAGTCGGCTTCCAGGGCGGTCATGGCGGTCGTGGTCACCCGGATGCCCTCCTGCCTGGCGGCTTGGATGAAGGCCACCACAGAACGGTCGTCGCGGTAGAGCTTGGAGAGTCCCTCGCTGTCGAGGAGAAGCGTGCCGGGCATCAAGCAGCGTCCTGCCCCATGCGGTGCTCGTCATGGCGGAGCAGGGCGCGGGCTGCTTCCACGTCGTCGTGGGCGAGGGGGTCGTTATGGGTCTCGAAGTGGGCGACGATCTCTCCCAGGCGGTCCATGGCGACCCGCTGCTCCAGGGCCTCGGCCACGTATGCGGAGAAGCCACCCGGGCCGACGTGAGCACGTACCACCTCGGCGAGGTCTTCGGGGAGACTGATCGAGTATTTTTTGCTACCGCTCATGCGTCCAATCCTACCCTTGGTGGGAAGCATTAGAGCCGGGCGGCGACGAGTTTGGCGGTCTGGTCCGGCGGGAGGGAGGTGGTGTCGATGACCTCCGCCTCCGCGTCGAGCCAGGCCCGGGCCTCGCGGTACGGCGCCAGGTGGCCGAGACGCCACTGCCGGGCCCCGGTCTCGACCGTGTCGTCCTCGATCCGCCGGACCAGCTCGTCGTCCTCCGCATGCAGCAGGAAGTGCCGCACCGGCACGCCCCCGGCCGCCAGCCGGCCGAAGATCTCCGCCGCATACTCCTGACGCAGCAGCGTCATCGGGGCCACCAGCAAGCCGCCGTAGTGCTTCAGGAGCTGCGCCGCGGTCTCCGGCACGAGCGCCCGCCAGGCGGGCCAGTCCTGGAAGTCGTGGACCGGCTCGGTGATGCAGTGCCGCAGCATGAAGCCCACGATCTCGGGATCGAACACCCGGGCCTCGGGCAGCAGCTCCACCAGCTTCCGCGCCGTCGTCGTCTTCCCCACACCGAATGTCCCGTTCAGCCACACGATCATCCGGCCAACTGTGCCGCCGCGGGCACCGCCGCACCAGTCCCTTCCGCCTATCGCGGCGACGGCATGGGCGCGGTAGATGACGCCGTGGCAGCCGTCGCAGCGGGAATTGCCCGCACCGTCCAGCGAGAGTCCGCCCAGATGCCGGCAGGCCACGGTGGTCAGTCCTCCCCGGCGGACGGTGCGACCCGGACCGCCGCCAGGCCGAGCAGCCGGACCAGGCGGGCCGTGGCGCCCGGGGTCAGGGCCGGGAGGAACACCAGGCCCCCGCCGACGGCGGTCGCGTTGTCGCCGCTCAGGTCCAGCTCCCGGAGCTGACGGTTGAGGCGGGCCAGCACCTCGGACAGGTCCGGGGGCATCGATCTGTTGTTCATGGGGCTCACTCCGTTGGCCGCTTCCGCTCACTGCGGGTATGTCTACGTGAACTATCGGTGAGAGGCGGTCCTGTGATGCGGCCCGGACCGATACCAGCGACAGGAAGTAGTGGGCGGGAGAGCAATGGCAGACGCGCGACATGTGGACAAGTCGGTATTGAGCCCGGATGCGATGATCGCGAGGCGGCTCAGGGCGCACCGCGAAAGACTCGGCATCAGCCAGCGGGAAGTGGCGGTCATGACCGGCTATCCGCAGTCCTACATTGCCAGGATCGAAACCATGAAGCAGCGCCCCTCCGACGCGGTGGCGGCGATGCTGGACGAGAAGCTCGGAGCGCACCGGGAATTCACCGACCTGCTGGAAATGGCCCGGGAGCTGCTGATCGAGCCGGGAGCCCGGGAAGTCGTCTCGAAGGAGACCGAAGCAGTACGGCTGCGCGCATTCACCAGCGGTGTGATTCCCGGTCTCCTCCAGACGGAGGACTATGCGCGCTCGCAGTTCCGCAAAGGTCTTCCCTGGGACTCGGAGGAGGACATCGCGGAGAAGGCGGCGGCGCGGGTCCGGCGTCATGTCCGGGTATTCGGCAAGGATGATCCGCCGTTTTATCGTGCGGTGATCGACGAGGCTGCTCTGGCGCGCCCAGCGCATTCGCAGCGGGTCATGGCCGGACAATTGCGTGTACTCCTCGCATATCAGGAGAATCCACGGATCAAGATTCACGTCGTTCCTTTCCGCGCATACGACCACGGGATGCAGTCGGGTAGCCTCTTCCTGCTGGACCTTGAAGAGGGGGGAACGATCGGCCTTGTCGAAAGCTTCGGCACCGCTCGTGCCGTGGAGAGCGCCCGGGAAGTGGCCTTCTACGAGGAGCTGTACGAATCGGTGCAGAGGTTGGCACTCTCGGAAGAGGAATCCAGCGCAATAATCGGCCGATACATCAAGGACTACGAGAATGAAGCCAGCGGTTGAGGGTCCATGGCGGAAGTCCTCCTTCAGCGGGAACGACAACGCGCAGTGCCTTGAGGTGCGCGACGGGGTGCCTGGTGTGGTGCCGGTGCGGGATGGCAAGGTGCCGGGGGCGGGGGGTCTGACGGTCCGCGCGGATGCCTGGCGGGCGTTCGTGGGGATGGTGCGGCGGCCTGCATAGACTCGGGCGGGTGGAGGAATCGAGTGCGCGGCTGCTGAAGTTGGTGGAGGGGCACCGGCTGACGCCGGCGCAGCGGCGGATCGCGCACTGTCTGGTGCGGCGGGCGGCCGACGCGCCGTTCCTCTCCAGTGTGGAGCTGGCCGAGCTGGCCGGGGTGAGTCAGCCCTCGGTGACCCGGTTCGCGGTGGCGCTCGGCTTCGACGGCTATCCCGCGCTGCGCCGCGCGCTGCGCGAGGGCGCGGAGGAGGCCCCGGGGGCGCGGGCCGGGGGCGGGGCGCATCCGTATCAGCAGGCGGTGCTGGCCGAGATCGAGCAGTTGCGGGTGCTGGCGGCGCAGCTCGCCGATCCCGGGCCGGTGGAGCGGGCCGGGCGGCTGCTGGCCGGGTCCCGGCCGCTGCCGGTGCTGGGGCTGCGGGCCGCCGCCGCGCAGGCGCGCGGCTTCGGCTACTTCGCGGCCAAGGTGCATCCGGATGTGCGGGTGCTGGACGAGGGCGGCTCGGTGCTGCTGGACCGGATCGAGGCGGCTGCGGCGGCCGGGGCGGGGGCGCTGCTGTGCTTTGCGCTGCCGCGCCATCCGCGGGAGGTCCGCGAGGCGCTGGCGGTGGCGCGGCGGGCCGGGCTGAGCGTGGTCACGGTGGCGGACAGCGCCTTCGCCCCGGTGGCCGAGCCCGGGGACGTGCTGCTGGCGGCTCCGGTGGGGACGGCGCTGTCCTTCGACACGGCCGCCGCGCCGATGATGCTGGGCCGGGTGCTGCTGGAGGCCATGTGCGACGCGCTGCCCGATGCCCAGACCCGGCTGGAGGAGTTTGACGCGCGGGCCGAGGAGCGGGGCGTCTTCCTCGGGTGAAGCGCGCCATAAGCGGGCAAAATGGTGGGTGGCGACAGTGTTGTTGACTGAACCTATTCATCGCCTAGGGTGAATGAATAGCGGTCGTCGGGGCCGTGTCGCCGTCAGTGGGAGGACACGCATGTCCGCACCTCGGATCGTCCGCGCGCCGCGCGGCAGCGAGCGCTCTGCCCGCGGCTGGCCGCAGGAGGCCGCCCTGCGGATGCTGCACAACAACCTGGACCCCGAGGTCGCCGAGCATCCCGAACAGCTCGTGGTCTACGGCGGCACCGGAAAGGCCGCCCGTGACTGGCCGTCCTTCGATGCCATGGTCCGCACCCTGCGCACCCTCGGCCCGGACGAGACCATGCTGGTGCAGTCCGGCCGCCCGGTCGGCGTGCTGACCACCCACGAATGGGCGCCCCGGGTGCTGATCGCCAACTCCCATCTGGTGGGCGACTGGGCCACCTGGGAGGAGTTCCGCCGCCTGGAGCAGCTCGGCCTCACGATGTACGGCCAGATGACCGCCGGATCGTGGATCTACATCGGCACCCAGGGCATTCTCCAGGGCACCTACGAGACGTTCGCCGCCGTGGCGGCGAAGCGCTTCGGCGGCAGCCTGGCGGGGACCCTCACGCTCACCGCCGGGCTGGGCGGCATGGGCGGCGCCCAGCCGCTGGCCATCACCATGAACGGCGGCGTGGCGCTGTGCGTGGACTGCGACCCCCGGGCCATCGAGCGCCGCATCGGCCACGGCTATCTGGACATGCGGGCGGAGAGCGTGACCGAGGCCCTGCGGCTGGCGGTGGCGGCCCGGCGCGAGCGCCGGGCGCTGTCGGTGGGCGTGCTGGGCAACGCGGCCGAGGTGGTGCCCCGGCTGCTGGCCGAAGGCGCGCCGGTGGACATCGTCACCGACCAGACCAGCGCGCACGACCCGCTGACCTATCTGCCGCTGGGGGTGGAGTTCGAGGACGCCCCCCGGTACGCGGCGGAGAAGCCCGGGGAGTACACCCGGCGGGCGCGGGAGTCGATGGCCCGTCATGTGGCGGCCATGGTCGGCTTCCAGGACGCCGGGGCCGAGGTCTTCGACTACGGCAACTCCCTCCGGGGCGAGGCGAAGACCGCCGGCTACCAGCGCGCGTTCGCCTTCCCGGGGTTCGTCCCGGCGTATATCCGGCCGCTGTTCTGCGAGGGCAAGGGGCCGTTCCGGTGGGCGGCGCTGAGCGGCGACCCGAGGGACATCGCGGCCACCGACAAGGCCGTGCTGGAGCTGTTCCCGGACAATGAGCCGCTGGCCCGCTGGATGCGGCTGGCGGGGGAGAAGGTCCGGTTCCAGGGCCTGCCCGCACGGATCTGCTGGCTCGGCCTCGGCGAACGCGACCGGGCCGGGGAACGCTTCAACGACATGGTGGCGAGCGGCGAGCTGGCCGCCCCGGTGGTGATCGGCCGCGACCATCTGGACTGCGGCTCGGTCGCCTCCCCCTACCGGGAGACCGAGGCGATGCGGGACGGCTCCGACGCCATCGCCGACTGGCCGCTGCTCAACGCCATGGTCAATGTCGCCTCCGGCGCCTCCTGGGTCTCCGTCCACCACGGCGGCGGCGTGGGCATGGGCCGCTCCCTGCACGCCGGGCAGGTGACGGTGGCCGACGGCACCCCGTCGGCCGGCGAGAAGATCCGGCGGGTGCTGACCAACGACCCGGGCATGGGCGTCATCCGGCATGCGGACGCGGGCTATGAGCGGGCCGAACAGATCGCCGGCCGGCAGCAGGTCCGCCTCCCGATGAACGAGACGGAGGCCCGATGAGCGCCGCCGAAGCGCCGCCGTTCGCCCCGGGAGCCTCCTTCCAGGAGATGTGGCGGGAGCTGCTGCCGCTGGGGCGGGACCCCGGCACCGGCGGATACCGGCGGTTCGCCTGGACGGCGGCGGAGGCCGAGTGCCGGAGCTGGTTCGAGCAGGCGGCCAAGGCCAGGGGGCTGCTCCACGAGACCGACCGGAACGGCAACCAGTGGGCCTGGCTGGGCGATCCGGCCGCCGGGGACGCCGTGGTCACCGGCTCGCACCTGGACTCGGTGCCCGACGGCGGCGCCTTCGACGGACCCCTGGGCGTGGTCTCGGCCCTGGCCGCGCTGGACGAGCTGCACCGCCGCGGGGCCCGGCCCCGCCGGCCGCTGGGCGTGGTGGCCTTCGCCGACGAGGAGGGCGCCCGGTTCGGGGTGGCCTGCGCCGGTTCCCGGCTGGCCGCCGGGCGGCTCGACCCCGAGCACGCCCGCGGCCTGCGGGACGCCGGCGGCACGACGCTCGCGCGCGCCATGGAGCTTGCCGGGCACGACCCGGCCGGGCTGGGACCCGACCCCGGGCGGCTGGCCCGGATCGGCGCGTTCGTCGAACTCCATATCGAGCAGGGCCGGGCGCTGAAGCGCCCGGTCGGCGTGGCCTCCGCCATCTGGCCGCACGGCCGCTGGCGGTTCGACTTCCGCGGCGAGGCCAACCACGCCGGCACCACCCGGCTGCCGGACCGCCGCGACCCCATGCTCACCTACGCCAACACCGTGCTGGCCGCCCGCAAGAAGGCCCGGCTGGCCGGGGCCCTGGCCACCTTCGGCAAGGTGGAGGTCCGGCCCGGGGGCGTCAACGCCGTGCCCGGACTGGTCCGCGGCTGGCTGGACTCCCGGGCACCGGACCACACCACCCTGGAGGAGCTGGTCGACTCCATCGGGCGGGCGGCGGCCGAGCGCGGGGCCCGGGACGGCGTGCGCGTGGCGGTCACCCGGGAGTCCTACAGCCCGCTGGTGGAGTTCCCGCACGGGCTGCGGGACCGGCTGGCCGCCCTGCTCGGGGACGCACCGCTGCTGCCCACCGGAGCCGGGCACGACGCGGGCATCCTCTCCGCCGACCTGCCCACGGCCATGCTGTTCGTGCGCAACCCGACCGGCGTCTCGCACGCCCCGGCGGAGCACGCCACCGAGGACGACTGCGCGGCGGGCGTCGCCGCCCTGGCCGACGTACTGGAGGCGCTGGCATGCGGCTGAGGAGCGACCCGGCGCGCCGCCCACCGGCCGCGCCGCCCCCGGCGACGCCGCCGCCCCCGGCCGCGGCGGGCCGGCGGCGGCCCGGGGAACGCGGGGAGGGCCGGCGATGAATCTGGCACCCCAGACCTACTGGGCGGACCAGGTGTGGACCGGCGGCGCGGTCCGGGCCGGGGTGGTGATCGCCACCGACCGGGCCGGGCGCATCTCGTCCGTGCGCAGCGGCGTCCCCGACCCTCCGGTCGGCGCCGTCTCGCTGCGCGGACTGACCATCCCGGGGCTGGCCAACGCCCACAGCCACGCCTTCCACCGCGCGCTGCGCGGCGTCTCCCAGGCCCGGGACACCACCGGGGGCGGCGCCCACGGCTCCTTCTGGACCTGGCGCGAGACCATGTACGCCGTCGCCGAACGGCTCACCCCGGACAGCTATTTCGAGCTGGCCCGCGCCGTCTACGCCGAGATGGCCATGGCCGGCATCACCACCGTGGGCGAGTTCCACTATCTGCATCACGCCCCCGGCGGTCTGCGCTACCGCGACCCCAACGCCATGGGCGAGGCGCTGATCGCCGCCGCCACCGAGGCAGGCATCCGCATCACCCTGCTCGACACCTGCTATCTGGCCGGCGGCTTCGGCCGCCCCCCGATCGGCCCCCAGCTCCGCTTCTCCGACGGCACCGCCGACACCTGGGCCGAACGCGCCGCCGCCCTGGCCCCCAGCGCCACCAGCCGCATCGGCGCCGCCGTGCACTCGGTGCGCGCCGTGCCCGCGGAACAGCTCGCCACCGTGGCCGAATGGGCCCGGGAGCGCTCCGCGCCGCTGCACGTCCACCTCTCCGAGCAGCCCCGGGAGAACGAGGAGTGCCTGGCGGCGCACGGCCGGACCCCCACCCGGCTGCTGGCCGACCACGGCCTGCTCGGCCCCGGCACCACCGCCGTGCACGCCACCCATCCCACCGAGGCGGACATCGGCCTGCTGGGCGGCAGCGCCACGGCCGTCTGCCTGTGCCCCTCCACCGAACGCGATCTCGCCGACGGGATCGGCCCCGGCGCCGCGCTGCGCGACGCGGGCAGCCCCGTCTGCCTGGGCAGCGACAGCCACGCCATGATCGATCTCCTCGCCGAGACCCGGGCCGTGGAGCTGGGCGAGCGGATGCGCACCCGGCGGCGCGGCCACTGGTCGGCGGACGCCCTGCTGGCCGCCGCCACCGAGCACGGCCAGGCCGCCCTGGGCTGGCCGGACGCCGGGCGCCTGGAACCGGGCGCGCCGGCCGACTTCACCACGGTGGCGCTGGACAGCGTGCGCACCGCGGGGCCGCCGGTGGCGCTGGCCGCCGAGACGGTGATCTTCGCCGCCACCGCGGCCGACGTCCGGCACACCGTGGTGGCCGGGCGGCATGTCGTCCGGGACGGGGTGCATCAGACGGTGCCGCATGTGGCCGCCAGCCTGGCCGAGGCCATCGCCCCGCTGTGCACGCCGTGAGGCCGGTGCGGACGGCAGGGTGAGCAGGGTGAGCAGGGTGAGCAGGGGGAGTGAGGACGGAGAGGACGGAGAGGACGGGGCTGTGACCGCCAGGACGACTCTGATCAGCAATATCGCAAGTCTGGTCACCAATGATCCCTCCCTGGGCGCGGGCCCGCTCGGCACGATCCCGGACGCCGCCGTCGTCATCGAGGACGACCGCGTCGCCTGGGCCGGTCCGACCAGTAGAGCACCCGCTACTGACAGTCATCATGACGCGGGCGGCCGGACCGCCGTCCCCGGCTTTGTCGACTCCCACTCCCATCTGCTGTTCGCCGGCGAGCGCGGCCAGGAGTTCGCCGACCGGATGGCCGGCCGCCACTACACCGCCGGCGGCATCCGCACCACCGTCGCCGCCACCCGCGCGGCCACCGGCCACCAGCTCGCCCGCACCCTCGACCGCCACCTCGCCGAGATGCTGCGCCAGGGCACCACCACCGCCGAGACCAAGTCCGGCTACGGCCTGACCGTGGAGGACGAGGCCCGCGCCCTGAAAGTGGCCGCCGAACGCACCGAGGAGGTCACCTTCCTCGGCGCCCATGTGGTCGCCCCCGAGTTCACCGAGGCTCCCGACCGCTATGTGGAGCTGGTCACCGGCCCGATGCTGGACGCCTGCGCCCCGCACGCCCGCTGGATCGACGTCTTCTGCGAGAAGGGCGCCTTCGACGGCGACCAGGCCCGCGCGGTGCTCACCGCCGGGCGGCGGCGCGGTCTGCTCCCCCGCATCCACGCCAACCAGCTCAGCTACGGTCCCGGCGTGCAGCTCGCCGTGGAACTCGGCGCCGCCTCCGCCGACCACTGCACCCACCTCACCGACGCCGATGTGGACGCCCTCGCCCAGGCCGCCGGCGGCCCGGAGCCGACCGTGGCCACCCTGCTGCCCGGCTGCGAGTTCTCCACCCGGTCCCGCTACCCGGACGCCCGCCGGCTGCTGGACGCCGGGGCCGTGGTGGCGCTCGCCACCGACTGCAACCCCGGCTCCTCCTACACCAGTTCGCTGCCGTTCTGCATCGCCCTGGCGGTGCGCGAGATGGGCATGACGCCGGACGAGGCGCTGTGGGCGGCCACCGCGGGCGGGGCGGCGGCGCTGCGCCGCTCCGACATCGGGCGGCTCGCGCCGGGCACCCGCGCCGATCTGGTGCTGCTGGACGCCCCGTCCCCGCTGCATCTGGCCTACCGGCCGGGGGTGCCGCTGGTGACCGATGTGTGGCGGCGCGGACGCCATCTGATCCACCGCTGACCACCGCCCGGCCGGGGCGGCGCGGGGAAACGGGTGGTGGCGGTCGCCCGGCCTCTGCGAGAGTGCCGGGAGAATTCCGGCGTGGCAGGGCAGGGGGCGGTGTGACATGACCGGGCAGGCACCGGAACGGCAGCAGGAACAAGAACAGCAACAAGAAGAGCAACAAGAAGAGCAACAAGAAGGGGAGCGGGACGGGGCGGGCGCCGCCGGCCTGGTGGCGGCCCCGGTCACGACGCAGCCCCCCGGCCCCGGCCCCGGGCTGGGCGGGGCGTTCTGGAAGCTGTGGACCGCGTCCACCGTCTCCAAGATCGGCGACGGCGTGGTGCTGATCGCCATCCCCTGGCTGACCACCGAACTCACCAGCAGCGCCCTTCTGGTCGCCCTGATGGGCGTGGCGGTACGGCTGCCCTGGCTGCTGTTCAGCCTTCCGGCGGGCGTCTGGGCGGACCGCGTGGACCGCCGCCTGCTGATGCTGGGCGTCAATCTGCTGCGTGCCGCCGTGGTCCTGGTCACCGGCCTGCTGGTCTGGGCCGATGCCATCACCCTGCCGCTGCTGTTCGCCGTCGCGCTGGCGCTGGGCTGCTGCGAGGTGGTCTTCGACAACACCAGTCAGGTGCTGCTGCCCTCGGTGGTGGACCGCAAGCGGCTGGAGGCGGCGAACGGACGGCTGATGGGTGCCCAGATGGTGCTCGGCGAGTTTGTCGGCCGCCCGGTCACCGGGGTGCTGATCGGCGTGGGGCTGGCCCTGCCGTTCTTCTTCGACGCCGTCTCGGCGCTGGTGTCGGTGCTGGTGCTGCTGGCCGTCCGCGGCTCCTTCCGGGCCGGGCGCGGGGACGGACGCGGACCGCGGCCGGCGGACGCCGGCGCCGGGCCGCCGCCGCCCCGGCGGCCGATGCGCGCCGAGATCGCCGAGGGCATGCGCTGGCTGTGGTCCCACCCCCTGCTGCGCCCGCTGGCCATCGCCCTGGCCTGGTCCAACGCCATGAGCGCCGCCGCCTTCTCGATCTTCATCCTCTACGCGAAGGAGATCCTGGGCCTGGGGGCCGCGGCGTTCGCGCTGCTGTCCGCCTGCGGGGCGCTGGGCGGCTTCCTCGGCAGCTTCTTCGCCGCCCGGGTCAGCCGCCGGATCGGCCCGTCGCGCTGTCTGCTGCTGGCCACCGTGGTCTTCGCCGTGGACCATCTCACCATCGGGGCGACCTCCACCGTCTGGCTGGTGGCCGCCGCCTCGGTGCTGGCCGGGATGGCCGTGGTGCTGTGGAACGTGATCACCGTCTCGCTGCGCCAGACCCTGGTCCCGGACGGGCTGCTCGGCCGGGTCAACAGTTGCTACCGGCTGCTGGGCTGGGGCTGCATGCCGATCGGTATGGCGCTGGGCGGCGCGCTGGTGACCGCGGTGGAGCACACCGCCGGACGGGAGGCCGCGCTGCGCGCCCCGTTCCTGACCGTGACCGTGCTCTCCCTCGGCCTGATGTGGTTCATGCGGCGCCGGCTCAACGCCGCCGCCATCCGGCGCGCCCTGGAGGCCCCGGCCGCCCCGGCCGCCCCGGCCGCTTCCTGAGCGCCGCCCGGCCGGGGACGGGAGGGATCAGGAGGGGTCCGCGGCCCATCTGCGGGCGTAGTCGAGCTCCTCGCCGGACAGCGCGTCGCCCGCCGCCATCAGCCGCGGGCGCAGCTCCGGCTCGGTGGTCCGGGCGCGGAAGAAGAAGGCCACCGACACCTCGTGGTCCGGCCGGTGCAGCACCTCGATCCGGTCCCCGGCCCGGATCTCGCCCGGCTCGATCACCCGGAAGTACGCCCCGGGGGCGGCGGCCCGGGTGAACCGCTTCACCCAGGCCTGCTCCTGGAGCCAGCCCGCGAAGGTCCGGCACGGGATGCGCGGCGAGGCGGCCTGGAGCACCAGGTCCGGGCCGATCCGCCAGCGCTCGCCGATCCGCACCTCGCTGACGTCGATGCCCTGGGTGGTGAGGTTCTCGCCGAAGACGCCGCCCGGCAGCTCCCGGCCCAGTTCCCGCTGCCAGCGGTCCAGGTCTTCCCGGGCGTAGGCGTAGACCGCCTGCTCGTCCCCGCCATGGTGGCGCAGGTCACCGATGAAGTCGCCGGCCAGGCCGCTGCCGCCGGTGCCCTTGGGGCCCGGCGCGGTGACCGCCACCGGCCCGTTCACCGGGCGCTTGCCGATGCCGGTCATCCCGCCGTCCGCGTCGGTGTGCTCGCTGGCGCGCGCGGTACCGATGTTGACCGACAGCACCCGCGCGGTGACGGGTGCGGCGGCCGGGGAACCCTCTTGGGGAGATCGCAGCATGGCCTCACCCTAACGAACGTCCCGGCCTGGCCGGACGGGTGAACGGGCGGCCCGGTCGCCGCCGGGCTGCCGGACGGGGCCGTGGCGCGGCGGCAGACTCGGCGTCGGGCCCCGCCCGCCGCGCACCGTCCGCTCCGCCCCGCCCGAGGGAGGACCGTTGGCCCGTCAGCCGCTGCTCGCCGCCGCCGCCGTGGCGCTGCTCGCCGTGGCCGCCGCCGTCGCCCCGACCGCCGCCGCCGGTGAACAGCAGCAGCCGGACGGCGGGACCGGGGGCCGGATGCTGCTCACCCTCAGCGGGCGCGGCAAGGCACTGTCCTGGATCCGCTGGGTGGAGCTGGACTGCCCGCCGCGGGGCGCGGCGGCGCAGCGGTCCGGGTCCGGGGCGCCGGCCGTCCACCCGGACCCGGCGCGGGCCTGCGCCGATCTGGACGGCGCGGGCGGTGAGCTGCGCCGGATGCCCCGGGGGGACCAGCCCTGCACCCGCGAATACGACCCGGTGACGGCGTCCGCCACCGGGTCGTGGCACGGCCGGCCGGTGGCCTGGCACGAGACCTTCGGCAACACCTGTGAGATGCACAGCCGCACCGGCGCGGTGTTCGCCTTCTGAGCCCCGCCGCGCGGCCGGGCCGCGGCGCCCCTGAGCGGGCTCCGGCACCGGCCCCGGCCTGTGCCGCCTGGTCCTCGGAGCCCTGACCCGGTCTCAGGACTCGGAGGACCGTGCGGACCGGGATCGGCGAGGGCCGGTGCCGGCGGCGGTCATTCCTCCACCAGCAGGCTGCGGCGCAGTCTGCTCAGCGTGCGGGCGAGCAGCCGCGAGACATGCATCTGGGAGATGCCCAGCTCCTCGCCGATCTGCGACTGCGTCATGTTGGCCACGAAGCGCAGCGAGAGAATCGTGCGGTCGCGCGGCGCGAGCTGCGCGATCAGCGGCTTGAGCGACTCGATGTACTCGATGCCCTCAAGACCGTGGTCCTCGTAGCCGATCCGGTCGGCGAGGGCGCCCTCGGCGTCGTCCTCCTCGGGCTGGGCGTCCAGCGAGCTGGCCGTGTAGGCGTTGGCCGCGGCCATGCCCTCGACCACCTCGTCCTCGCTCAGGCCGAGCCGTTCGGCGAGTTCGGCCACGGTCGGGGCGCGGTCCAGCCGCTGGGACAGCTCGTCGCCCGCCTTGGCCAGATCCAGGCGGAGTTCCTGGAGCCGCCGCGGCACCCGCACGGACCAGGAGGTGTCGCGGAAGAAGCGCTTGATCTCGCCGATGATGGTCGGCATCGCGAAGGTGGGGAACTCGACGCCGCGGTCGGGCTCGAACCGGTCGATCGCCTTGATCAGACCTATGGTGCCCACCTGGATGATGTCCTCCATCGGCTCGCTGCGGGAGCGGAACCGCGAGGCCGCGAACTTCACCAGGGCGAGGTTGAGTTCCACCAGCGTGTTACGGACGTAGGAGAACTCGTGAGTGCCCTCCTCCAGCGTCCGCAGCCGTTCGAAAAGGCTCTTGGACAGCTCCCGGGCGTCCCAGGGCGCGACCTCGTCGTAGGGCGGGATCTCGGCGAGCTCCTCGCGCAGCGCGTCCATCGCCGGGGCGGAGGGGGTGAGGCGGTGGTGAGGTGTGGGGGATGTGTGGGGATCGGCGTCGGTTCGGTTGGGATGGGGGGCGGGTGACATGGAAAGGTGTCCTCCGTTGTGGTTCGGCTTACGGCCGCCGAAGCCGTCGTCAGTCTGTGCTCCGCCGGTACGGCGCCTCCCTCGCTGGTTTCCGGGTGCTCTGTTGTCTGCCGTGCGCGGAATTCCTGCTATTCGATTCAGTGCCCGGCATCGGGGAAGATGATCCCCGGTGGCGTGCGGACAAGCCCGCCGGATGCCGTGCCTTCTTCTAGCCCTACCCGGGATCACCTCGGCAAGGCAAGTCCGCTATGTCCGAATTCAGATTGATGTCAGCGTTGTTCGGGTACTCGGCCTCCACCCAAAGGGCTATGGTTCGAACCTAGTCAGCAAGCTGTACAGAACTGAAGGGGGCTGCATGGACCGCGGCGGCCAGCCGGAAAGCGCCCACCGGCGTCGGTTCACGGTTGATGCACGCCGCCTCCCGCCGATCGCCGTTGTCGAGCCACAGGGTGAACTCGATCACCATTCCGCGGAGATGTTGCGTGTATCACTTCACGCCTGCGTCACGGGCGGCTGTCCGTGGATTGTGGTCGATTGCGCACGGCTCGATTTCTGCGATTCCACCGGTCTGAACGCGCTGCTCGCCGCGCGCCTGGAGGCCGAGGCCGCGGGCGGCGGGGTGCACCTCGCCGCGCCGCAGCCCCGGGTCGCCCGGCTGCTGGAGATCACCGGAGCCGGCATGGTCTTCACCCTGCACGACAGCCTGGCGGCCGCGCTCGCCGCGGTCCCCGGCAACCGGGCCTGACCGGCGCCGCCCGGGCCCGCGGCCGCACACCGGCACCGCCACCGGTCCCGGCGCCACGGGCCGTGTGACCACTTTGCGGCAGAGGGTTACGCGGGTCACACTATGGCGCACAGATGGCAGGTGTCCCAGCCGGTTATCAGGGCAGGAGTTCTGGCACATCCGACGCCGGGGACATCCGAATCCCGGCACGGTGCCCGTGACGGCCCCCGGCGGGGCCGGTGGCAGGGCCGGTACCCGGCGTTCCGCGGCCGGGCGGGCGTCCGGCACGGGCCGACTGGACCACTGGATCACCGGGCCATGGGGCCGAGGGGAGGCGAAGGCGCATGGGCGCGATGGCGCAGCCGTTCCCTCCGGGCGGCGAGGGCGCCGGGCCGCGCGGCCCGCGGCCCGCCCCCGTGCCTCCGGCCGCGGCGGCCGGTGGCGGCGGTACGGGCGGTACGGCCGATGCGCCCGGCCAGGTCCGTCGGCTGCGGCTGTCCGGCATCAGCGGCACGGTGGCCCGCGCCCGGGAATTCGCCCGGGAGGCGCTGTACGACTGGGGCTGGCTGCCGGCCGCCGACGACGAGCGGCGGGCCGCCGCCGAGGACGCCCTGCTGATCGTCTCCGAGCTGGTCACCAACGCCTGCCTGCACACCGCCGGCCCGCGCGAGCTGCGGCTGCGCCGGGGCCCCCGCCGGACGCTGCGGATCGAGGTCAGCGACGCGGGCGGCGGCACCCCCGCGCCCCTGGCCGGCCGGCGGCCCGGCCGTCCCGGCGGCCATGGCATGTTCATCGTCGAACGCCTCTCCCGGGACTGGGGTGTCATCGAGGACTCCCGGCCTTCCGGGGCCGGGGTCCCGGAGCTGCCGGTCCGTCCCGCGGCGGCGCCCGGGGAGGCCCCCGCCGGTGCGGCCGGGGGCACGGCCGGGAAAACGGTCTGGGCCGAGCTGACAGCCGCCCCCTGACCGCTTCCGCGCTCCCCCCGCCGCGCCGCGAGCGCGGAGCGCGCCTCATCCGCCTCCCTGTGGTGCTGCGCGCACCTCACCGCCGCGGACGCCGATCACCGGCATCCGGCGTCTACCATCAGCCCATGACCCGAGTACTGCTCGCCGAGGACGACGCATCCATCTCGGAGCCGCTGGCCCGAGCGCTGCGACGCGAAGGCTACGAGGTGGAGGTACGCGAGGACGGCCCGGGCGCGCTCCGCGCCGGGCTGCGCGGCGACGTCGATCTGGTCGTCCTGGATCTGGGCCTGCCCGGCATGGACGGCCTGGAGGTCTGCCGCCGGCTGCGCACCGAGGGTCTGGGACTGCCCGTGCTGGTGCTCACCGCCCGCGCCGACGAGGTGGACACCGTGGTCGGCCTGGACGCGGGCGCCGACGACTATGTCACCAAGCCGTTCCGGCTCGCCGAACTGCTCGCCCGGGTCCGTGCGCTGCTGCGCCGGGGCACCGCCGAGCACGCCCCGGCGCCCGCGGTGCACGGCATCCGGATCGACATCGAGTCCCACCGCGCCTGGCTCGGGGACGAGGAGCTCCACCTCACCGCGAAGGAGTTCGATCTGCTGCGGGTGCTGGTGCGGGACGCCGGCCGGGTGGTCACCCGGGAGCAGCTGATGCGGGAGGTCTGGGACACCACCTGGTGGTCGTCCACCAAGACCCTGGACATGCACATCTCCTGGCTGCGCAAGAAGCTCGGGGACGACGCCGGCAACCCGCGCTACATCGCCACCGTGCGCGGCGTCGGCTTCCGCTTCGAGAAGGGGTGAGACCGCCCCGCCGTGCGCCGCCGTCTGATCAATTCCACCCTGGCCGTCGTTCTGGTGGTCATCGCCGTCTTCGGCATCTCCATGGTGCTGGTGGAGACCCGGGCCATCGACGCCAGCGCCCGGGACCGGCTCCAGTCCGAGGCCGCCCGGCTGGTCACCGAGGTGGAGAGCCGGCTGGTGTCCGGCCGCCCGGTCACCCCGGAGAGCATGGCGGAACTGGTCCAGCCCGAGCGGCAGGTGGTCATCGAACTCGACGGCGAGGAGCCGTTCACGGTGGGGGAGGAGCCCAGTGGCGCGGTGCTGGAGGCCACCGAGCGGGGCACCCGGGGCGAGACCGTCACCGTCCGGCAGGACGGCTCCGTGGTGAGCGACGAGGTGGGCCGCTCGCTGCTGATCATCCTGGCGGTGACCGCGATCACCATCGCCTCGGCCGCGGTGATGGCGCTGCGCCAGGCCCGGCGGCTGGCGACCCCGCTGACCGACCTGGCCGAGTCCGCCGAGCGGCTGGGCTCCGGCGATCCGCGCCCCCGCCACCGCCGCTACGGGGTGGAGGAGCTGGACCGGGTGGCCGATGTGCTGGACGCCAGTTCGGAGCGCATCCACCGGATGATCACCGCCGAGCGGCGGCTGGCCGCCGATGCCTCGCACCAGCTCCGCACCCCGCTCACCGCGCTCTCCATGCGGCTTGAGGAGATCATCGCCACCGACGATCTGGAGACCGTCAAGGAGGAGGCCTCCATCGCGCTGAACCAGGTGGAGCGGCTGACCGATGTGGTGCAGCGGCTGCTCACCAATTCCCGGGAGCGCCGGATGGAGTCGGCGGTCGGTTTCGACCTGGACGAGATCGTGCTCCAGCAGATCGAGGAGTGGCGGCCGGCCTACCGGGCCCGGGGACGGGTGATCGTGCACTCCGGCAAGCCGGGACTGCGCGCGGTCGGCACCCCGGGGGCGGTGGCCCAGGTGCTGGCGGCGCTGGTGGAGAACGCGCTGATGCACGGCGGCGGCACGGTGGCGATCCGGACCAGGACGGCGGGCAACCAGGTGGTGGTGGAGGTCACCGACGCCGGCCGCGGGGTGCCGCCCTCGCTCGGCTCCCGGGTCTTCGAACGGTCGGTGAGCGGCCGGAACTCCACCGGGCTGGGGCTGGCGGTGGCCCGCGACCTGGCCGAGGCGGACGGCGGCCGGCTGGAGCTGCGCCAGCTCAGGCCCCCGGTCTTCGCCCTCTTCCTCAGCCGTGCCCAGGACGACGAGCCCCCGGCCCAGACCTAGGCCGGGGGGCTATGCGGCACGGCGGGCGGAGCCGGCCGGTGCCGCGGGGTCCGCGGCATCCGCGGGCCCCGCCGGTCCGGTGCGGCGGCCCTCCGGCGCGGCGGCGGTCACCGCGTGCCGGGTGCGGGCGCCGTGGAACACCCAGGTGCGGTAGGACCAGAACCGGAACAGCGAGCCGATGCCCAGGCCCACCACGTTCTTGGCGATGTTGTCGGCCAGCGGCGAGGTCAGGTCCAGGCCGTAGTGCGAGATCGCCAGCACGCCGTTCTCCAGCAGCATTCCGGCGCCGGAGAACAGCAGGAACCGCCCGGCCTCGCGGCGCCGCCCGCTCTTGTCCGCGTGCCGGTAGGTCCAGTGGCGGTTGCCCAGGTAGTTGGTGGTGATGGCGGCCGAGGTGGCCAGCACCCCCGACTGGAGCGGCCCCAGCCCGGCGGCCTGCGCCGCCAGATTGAACACCGCCACGTTCACCAGGAAGCCGAGGGCGCCGACCGTGCCGAATTTGGCCGCCTCGCGCAGCAGCCCGCGCAGCCGGGCGCGGAGCGTGCGGGGTCCGGCCGTGCCGGTCGCCGTGCCAGTCGCCATGCCGGCCATGCTAAGCCGACGGCCCGTACGGCCGTCCGGTTACGCCGTACGGGCCGGGCCGCCGGGTGACCGGCCGCCCGGCCCGTGGACCGGCCGCCGCACCGCTGACCCGGGCCGATACCCTTGAGTCCGTGACATTCCCGGTAGTCGGCATGGTCGGCGGCGGCCAGCTCGCCCGCATGACCCATGAGGCGGGCATCCCGCTCGGCATCAGATTCAAGCTGCTCAGTGACACTCCGCAGGACTCGGCCGCGCAGGCGGTGCAGAACGTCGTGGTGGGCGACTACCGCGATCTGGACACCCTGCTCGCCTTCGCCGAGGGCTGCGATGTGATCACCTTCGACCACGAGCATGTGCCCACCGAGCATCTGCATGCCCTGCGGGCCGAGGGCCATGCGATCCGGCCCGGCCCCGAGGCGCTGGTGTACGCGCAGGACAAGGGGCTGATGCGGGCCCGGCTGACCGAGCTGGGCGTGGCCTGCCCCCGGCACCGGCTGGTCACCGGCCCGGCCGATGTGTCCCGGTTCGCCGCGGAGGGCGGCGCCGCCTCCGGCTCCGGCTACCCGGTGGTGCTGAAGACCGTGCGCGGCGGCTACGACGGCAAGGGCGTGTGGGTGGTCCGCTCCGAGGCCGAGGCGGCCGGTCCGTTCCGGGCCGGGGTGCCGGTGCTGGCCGAGGAGATGGTGCCGTTCACCCGGGAGCTGGCCGCCAATGTGGTGCGCTCGCCGCACGGCCAGGCCGTGGCCTATCCGGTGGTGGAGTCGGTGCAGGTGGACGGGGTCTGCGACACCGTGATCGCGCCCGCCCCCGGGCTGCCGGAGGAGCGTGCGACGCAGGCCCAGGAGCTGGCCCTGACGGTGGCCGCGGAGCTGGGCGTGGTGGGGCATCTCGCGGTCGAGCTGTTCGAGACCCCGGACGGCCGGGTGCTGGTGAACGAGCTGGCGATGCGTCCGCACAACTCCGGGCACTGGACCCAGGACGGCGCCGTCACCTCGCAGTTCGCCAACCATCTGCGGGCCGTGCTGGACCTGCCGCTGGGCGATCCGCGCCCGCGGGCGCCGTGGACCGTGATGGCCAATGTGCTGGGCGGCGACTACCCGGACATGTACCAGGGGTATCTGCACTGCATGGCCCGCGATCCGCAGCTCAAGATCCATATGTATGGCAAGGACGTCAAGCCCGGCCGCAAGGTGGGCCATGTCAACGTCTACGGCGACGATCTGGCGGAGGTCCGCGCCCGCGCCCGCCATGCCGCCGACTACCTGCGAGGGACCATCACCGAATGACCGCAGCAGCAGCGTCCTCGTCCTCGTCCTCGTTGTCGTCCTCGTCCTCGTCGTCGTCCTCGCCGGCTCCGCTGGTCGGCATCGTCATGGGCTCGGACAGCGACTGGCCGGTGATGGAGGCCGCCGCCGGGGCACTGGCGGAGTTCGAGGTCCCCTACGAGGTGGACGTGGTCTCCGCGCACCGCATGCCGCGCGAGATGGTGGCCTACGGCGAGCAGGCGGCCGGCCGCGGCCTGAAGGCGGTCATCGCCGGGGCGGGCGGCGCCGCCCATCTGCCGGGCATGCTGGCCGCGGTCACCGAGCTTCCGGTGATCGGGGTGCCGGTGCCGCTGAAGTATCTGGACGGCATGGATTCCCTGCTGTCCATCGTGCAGATGCCGGCCGGGGTGCCGGTGGCCACGGTCTCGGTGGCCGGTGCCCGCAACGCCGGTCTGCTGGCCGTGCGCATGCTGGCCGCGCACGATCCGGGGCTGCGGCAGCGGATGCGGGAGTTCCAGGAGCGGCTCAGGGAGCAGGCGACGGAGAAGGGACGGCGGCTGCGCGCCAGGGCGGCCGGCCGGTGAGCCCCGGACCGGGCCCCGGCCCCGGCCCCGGTTCCGGTACGGAGCCCGGGCCGGGCGTGCTGGCGCGGGCCCGGCGGCTGCTGGCCGCGCACCCGGTCTTCGACGGCCACAACGATCTGCCGTGGGCGCTGCGCGAGCAGGTCGGCTACGACCTCGGCCGGCGGGATCTCGCCCGGGACCAGAGCGCCTGCCTGCACACCGATCTGCCCCGGCTGCGGGCCGGCGGGGTCGGCGCGCAGTTCTGGTCCGTCTATGTCCGGGCCTCGCCGGGCGGGGACGCGGCGGTGACCGCCTGTCTGGAGCAGATCGACGCGGTGCGGATGCTGGCCGCCCGCTACCCGGACGCGCTGCGCCTGGCCACCACCGCCGACGAGGTGGCGGCGGCGCGCGCGGCGGGCCGGATCGCCTCGCTGATGGGCGCCGAGGGCGGGCACTGCATCAACAACTCCCTCGGCACGCTGCGTTCCCTGTACGCCCTCGGGGTGCGCTATCTGACCCTTACTCACAACACCAACACCGACTGGGCGGACTCGGCCACCGACGAGCCGGTGCACGGCGGGCTGAACCGGTTCGGCGAGGAGGTGGTGCGGGAGATGAACCGGCTCGGCATGCTGGTCGATCTCTCGCATGTCGCACCGGACACCATGCGGGACGCGCTGCGGGTCACCGAGGCACCGGTGCTCTTCTCGCACTCCTCGGCCCGCGCGGTCTGCGACCACCCCCGCAACGTCCCGGACGACGTGCTGGCCCGGCTGGCCGGAAACGGCGGGGTGGCGATGGCGACCTTTGTGCCGAAGTTCGTGCTGCCGGCGGCGGTGGAGTGGACCGCGCGGGCCGAGCGGAACCTGCGGGCGCACGGCATGGATCCGCTGGCCACCACGCCCGAGGCGATGCGGGTGCAGCGGCGGTTCGAGGCGGAGCATCCGCGGCCGGTGGCCACGGTGGCGGATGTCGCCGGCCATCTGGACCATATGCGGGAAGTGGCGGGAATCGACCACATCGGCATCGGCGGGGATTTCGACGGCACGGCGTTTCTGCCCCGAGGGCTGGCAAGCGTGGCCGGATATCCGCTGCTGGTGGCCGAACTGCTGCGCCGGCGGTGGTCGGAGGCGGAACTCGCAAAGCTCACCTGGCGGAACGCGGTACGTGTGCTGGGCGATGCCGAGCAGACCGGCCGGGCCCTGCAAAAGCGGCGCGGGCCCTCGTTGGCCACGAGGGAATCGGTCGCCGCCCCTCAGGGGTAAAACGGACATCACGGACTATTGCTTAAATTCGCCGCAGGGGCCGGTGGTTGGGTGACCGATGTCACGCCGCCGGGGGTTTCGGGGAAGATCGCTCCGCATCCTGGCTTTCGTCCGAATTGCCCCTCGGGTCAACTCGCCTTCCCCGCCCGGGCATTGTCAATATGATCCGAATATCCATTGTCGCACTCCGAGTTCGCGCGATGCCGCCGTGTCACTCATGTCGTTCATGACAATTCCCGGTTACGGGAAAATCACGAGAGTTTTCTTGTGTTCCGGGAATTCACCGGCTTAGTGTTCTGGCGCGCCGCAGACGCGGTGTGCCGCCACCGGACGCCGAATCCTGTCACCGGTGGCGGACCGAGCAGCAATTCCGTCTGACAGGAGCGGGGGACCCACTTCTGCCGGCCACCACACCGGCTCGGGGTGAAGCCGTCTGCCGAATTCGCCGCGCACGCGCGCGGCCGGACCGGCCGGCGGCCGGGCACCTTTCCGGCCCGAACCCGACAGCTCACCTCGCAGGCGTCGGAGAGGAGCTTCCCCATGCCCGGACGCGGACGCCATCGCCGCCCCCGCAACAGCCGCATGTCCCGTATCTCCCTGATGCTCACCGCCGGCGGCGCGGGCGTCGCCCTGCCGCTGGTCGCGGCCGGCACCGCGAGCGCGGCGCCGGCACCCGCCGCCGCCCAGGCCACCGCCGTCACGGTCCCGGAGACCGCCGCCGGAGCGCATGTCGCCGCCCTGCTCCAGCAGGCCGCCGCCGCGCAGCAGTCCGCCGACGACCGGGCCGGCCACCACACGGTGAAGACCGGCGACACCCTGTTCAAGATCGCCAAGGCGCATGACGTGGACGGCGGCTGGCTCGCCCTCTACGACGTCAACCAGAAGGTGATCGGCGACAACCCGAACCTCATCCACCCGGGCCAGAAGCTGTCGCTGAAGACCGGGAGCGCGAGCGGCAGCGGTTCCGCCGCCTCGGGCAAGGCCGAGCGGACCTCGGACGGCGGTGACAGCGGTGACGGCGGCATCGTCATCGAGCTGACCGAGGTGCCCGCGGCCGAGGCCCCCGCGGAGCAGCCCGCCCCGCCGGCCGAGCAGCCGGCCCCCGAGCAGCCGGCCCCCGAGCAGCCGGCCGCCGAGGCGCCCGCCGCGGAGGAGCCGACCGCCGAGCAGTCGGCCGCGGCCTCCGGCTACACCGCCCCGGTGGACGCCCCGATCACCACCGCCTACCGGGTCACCGGCGCCATGTGGGCCAGCGGCTACCACACCGGTGTGGACTTCAACGCCGGTGCGGGCACCTCGGTCAAGGCCGTCTCCAGCGGCACCGTGGTCTCGGCCGGCTGGGGCGGCTCGTACGGCAACGAGGTGATCATCCAGCACGAGGACGGTCACTACAGCCAGTACGCCCACCTGTCCGCCATCTCGGTCAGCGCGGGCCAGTCGGTCACCGTCGGCCAGGAGATCGGCCTGGTCGGCACCACCGGCAACAGCACCGGCCCGCATCTGCACTTCGAGATCCGGACCGGCACCAGCTACGGCACCGACATCGACCCGGTGGCCTACCTCCGGACCAACGGCGTCACCGTCTGACCCCGGCAGGGGAACGGCCGCGGGCGGCCCGTCCCGCGCATCGCGCGGGGCGGGCCGCCCGCCGTTTCCTCCGCACCGCGCCGCCGCCGGCCTCAGCGGCTGAGCGAGCGGTAGCGGTGCAGCGCCAGCGGTGCGAAGACGGCGATCAGCAGCAGCGGCCAGGCCACCGCGAGCGGCAGCGCGTGCTCCGCGGCCCAGGAGGTGCCCGCGTGCCCGGGGTTGCCGAACAGCTCCCGGACGGCGGCCACCGTCGCCGACAGCGGGTTCCACTCCGCCACCGCGCCCAGCCAGCCCGGCATCAGCTCCGGGGCGACAAAGACGTTGGACAGCGCGGTCAGCGGGAAGGCCAGCGGGAAGACGATGACGCCCACGGTGTCCGGATTCCGCACCACCAGCCCGAGCCAGATCCCCGTCCGGGTGATGGCCGCGCGCAGCAGCAGCACCAGGCCGAGGGCCGCCAGGGCGTTGCCGATTCCCCGGTGCCACTGCCAGCCGACCAGCAGACCGCATCCCACCAGCACCGCCAGCTCCAGCAGGGCGCGCAGCAGATCGGCGGCGCTGCGGCCGGTCAGCAGCGCGGAGCGGGCCACCGGCATCGACCGGAAGCGGTCCACCACCCCCCGCCCGGTGTCCAGCGAGACGGCGGTGGCGGTGGCGCCCATTCCGTAGAGCATGGTCATCGCGAACACCCCCGGAAGCAGGAACTCCCGGTAGCCGCCGTCACCGGGCACCTGCATGCCGCTGCCGAAGACATAGCCGAAGACCAGCACGAACATGACCGGCAGCGAGAAGTAGACGCCGATCTCCTCGGGCGAGCGGACCAGATGCGTCATATTGCGCAGGGTCAGCACCCAGCCGTCGGCGGCGGCGTCCCGCAGCCGGGACCGCCGCACCGGGCGCTCCGCCGCCATGGTGAGCGCCCCGCTCATGCCGCCGCTCATGCCGCCGCCCGGCCGGTGAGCGCCAGGAACGCCTCGTCCAGGGTGGGGCGGCGGGTGCCGATGTCCTCGGCCGCCAGGCCCGCCTGGTGCAGCGCCCGGACCACCTCGGTCAGCGCGGCGACCCGGTCCGCCACCGGCGCCCCGGCCAGCCGCCGGTCCGGGTCGGTGACCGGCGGGCCGTCCCCGGCCCGGGCGAGGATCTCCGCCACCGCCGGCAGATCCGCGGCGTGCCGCACCACCACCTCGATCCGGTCCCCGCCGGTCCGGGCCTTGAGCTGGTCCGCGGTGCCCTCGGCCACGATCCGCCCGGCGTCCAGCACCGAGATGCGGTCGGCGAGCTGGTCGGCCTCCTCCAGGTACTGGGTGGTGAGCAGCACCGTGGTGCCCTGGGCGACCAGCGCCCGCACCGCGTCCCAGACCTGGTTGCGGCTGCGCGGGTCGAGGCCGGTGGTGGGCTCGTCCAGGAACAGCACCTCGGGGGTGCGGATCATGGCGGCGGCCAGGTCCAGCCGGCGCCGCATGCCGCCGGAGTACTGGGCGGCGGACTTTCCGGCCGCTCCGGCCAGGCCGAACCGGTCCAGCAGTTCGTCCGCCCGGCGGCGGGCCGCCCCGGCCCTCAGCTTGAACAGCCGGCCGAACATCACCAGGTTCTGCCGTCCGCTCAGGGTTTCGTCCACGGCGGCGTACTGGCCGGTGAGGCCGATCAGCTCGCGCACCCGCTCCGGGCGGCGGGCCACGTCGTGCCCGCAGACGGTGGCCCGCCCGGCGTCGAAGCGCAGCAGGGTGGCCAGGCAGCGCACGGCCGTGGTCTTGCCCGCGCCGTTGGGCCCCAGCAGCCCGTGCACCGTTCCGCGTGCCGCCCGCAGCTCCAGGCCGTCCAGCGCCGCCGTTCCGCGGTAGCGCTTGTCCAGCCCCTCGGCCGTGACCGCGAGCGTCCCCTCCGCCCTTCCCATGCCGCCTCCCAAGGCCCCCGGGTACCCAAACTGTGTATGTCATAAACTACTCTCTACACCATACACAGTTCTAGGATGTGGTCAACCGACCGGTGGCACCAGGCTGAGGAGGGACATGGCCGAGGGGCGAACCGCCGCCCGGCGCGGACCGGAGCACACGCTGGAACTGCTGTGGCGCACCCGGCAGCCGGGCAGCCGGGGACCCCGCGGCAGCCTCACCCTCGATGAGATCGTCCGGACCGCCATGGAGATCGCGGACGCCGAAGGCATCGCGGGCCTGTCCATGCGCAAGGTGGCCGAGCGGTTCGGTCTGACCACCATGTCGCTCTACCGGTATGTCCCGGGCAAGGACGAACTGCTTGAGCTGATGTTCGACGCGGCGGCCGGGCAGCCGGACACCGCGCGGTGGCCCGAGGACTGGCGGGGCGGCCTGGCCGCCTTCGCCCGCGGCAGCCGGGCGGTACTGCTGGCCCGCCCCTGGACCATGGACATCCCGATCAGCGGACCGCCCATGGGGCCGAACAACCTGGCCTGGATGGAGGCCGGCCTGTCCCGGATGAACGGCACCCCGCTCACCGAGGAGGACATGGTGGGCGTGCTGATGATCCTCAGCGGCTATGTGCTCGGCCAGACCAGGCTGGAACGCTCCATGGACCAGGCCTTCGACCGTACCGGGGTCTCCTACGAGGAAGCGGGCCGGGTCTACGGCCGGCTGATGACCGAGGTGGTCCGGGACGGCCGTTTCCCCACCCTGGCCCGGATCATCCGGGCGGGCGTCTTCGAGAGCGGACAGCAGGACGCCGAGGACGATTTCGCATACGGCCTGGACTTCGTCCTGGACGGTGTGGCCGTCATGATCCGCGACCGCGAGGCGGCCGGCGGCTGAGCCGCGGCCGGACGGCCGCCCCCGCCGGGGGAGGGGCGGGAACGGCCGGCCGGGCGCGGCTCAGGTCAGGGGCGGATCAGGGAAGGTTGCGGGCCATCACGATCCGCTGGATCTGGTTCGTGCCCTCGTAGATCTGGGTGCTTGACGGATAACACGCCGCTGACCTGCGCGAAGACTCCTTCCGTGGGGTGCCTCCCCAGGATTCCCCCATGATCACTACCGTCACGAGACGCAGAAGGGGAGCCTCCGTCCTCCGGAGGCTCCCCGAGTCGTTCCGCTCTTGAGTGACCGGACGAACGGCTCAGGCCGTGCCCAGGTCGCCGTTCTTGACCGCAGCGACGAATCCGGCCCAGCCGACTGGAGAGACGCTGAGGTGCGGGCCGCGCGGGTCCTTGCTGTCGCGGACGGGAACGACGCCATGGGCCGCAGCGTGCTTCGGCGCCCACTCGATGCACTCACCGCCGTTGCTCTGGCTGTAGGTGGAGCTTGTCCAGTCCGGGGTTTCGGGAAGGTCGGCGTGCGTCATGAGTAACAGTCCTTCGCAATGGATTGGATCAGCTCTGCGGTCTCGTCCGGCGGTGCGGCCATGGCCACGAGCAGATCATAGGCTTCCTGGGCTTCCGCCACGTCGTCAGGTTCCGCCAGCACGTAGCCCCGTGGGAACCCGTCTACGTGCACCACGTCAGCACCCTCGTTGAAGGACAGGAGGCCGAACGGGCTCACGACGAGATTGTTGACCTTGCGCTCAGGAACAATCTGGACGCGATGACGGGGGGTCTCCGCAAGCTCACGCAAGTGATCCAGTTGAGCCCGCATGAGCTGTGACTCTCCTACCGGGTTCCGAAGCGCCGCCTCGTTGAGCACCAGCCACAGCCGGGCGGGGTTGTCGTCCCGGCTGAGAATGCGTTGCCGCTCGATTCGGGCCGTGACGAGATCTTCAAGGTTGGTGGGTCGGGCCGTGCGCAAGACTGCCTCGGCGTAGTCCCGGGTCTGGACGATCCCCGGTAGAAGCTTCGGGTTGAACATCCGCACCAAGGTCGCCTTCTGCTCCAGCTCCACGTACGGCCGGAACCACGGCGGGTAGGCGTACCGGATGACAAGCGGCCAGAGCCGCACGAACCTGCCGTTGGAGTGCGGGAACACCCGGTCGCACGCTTCGGCGAAGCTCAGGGGCGGCACTCTGTCGCCGCTTTCGATCTTGGCGACGAGGGAGTAGCCACAGTGGGCTTCCTTCCCAAGGTCAGCCCGCGACAGGCCCAATCGCTCCCGCTCCAGCTTGACTTCGTTCCCGAAATGCTTGAGCGGCGAGGCACTGGGGTCTGACGCGTCATCGGACACGGTTTCGATCGTCATACGAAGTCCCTGGAGATCCTTGGACAGTTGGGACTGTCCAGGCTGGCTGCCTGTTGAACGCACGGCCCCCCGGTGATGGTGGGAGTACACAACGTAAGTACCCGCCCCGCAAGAGGGACGAACAAGACGGCGTACGGAGTGGCAGGCATGACGACCCCCGAGCAGCAGTCGGCAGACGACGAGATCGAGGACGCCGAGGCGGTCTGTGACGAACTGGAAGACGTGCTGACGGTCCTTGGCATCAAGCTTCCGTCGCTCTGCGTGGACATCGGTCCCAGTGCGCCGTTCGTGGCCTGTCCTCCCTTGGTCGAGCTGGGCCGTTGCAACGTGGAGACGGCCCGCGCTCTGGCGGCGGCTCTCCGGGGCAGTGCGGCTGTGGAGGTGACACGGTGACCGAACAGCCCCACGCGCCCGCCACGGAGCACGACGACACCGAGACAGCGGCCGACGACGCGACCCCCACCCTGGCGGAGCTGAACGCGCGGCACGAGGCGCTGAACGCTCGCATCACGGACCACTTCAACCGGTTGAGGGGGCAGTGATGCGGGAGGTGTACGGGGTGCGCCGGTTCGTCATGGAGGCGGATGTGGAGCCGGACGCGGAGCCGTCCACGGTAGCGATGCAGTGTGCCGTGTGCGGGGAGTCCAGCCCGGCCGTAGAGCTGCCCCGGCAGCACGCGCCCGGCGCGCGGGAGGTGGCCCGGCGGTCGGCGGCGGGGTGGGTGCGCCAGCACCGGGACAGCAACCGGGAGCACTTCACCTACCGCCTGGTGGAGACCCACCCCTACCGGCTGGTTCCCGGGGGTTGGCTGTGACGACGGTCCATGACGGCTACTGGTGCGAGACGGTGGCGCGGAGCCCGGAGGCGGAGGGGGAATGGATACTCGGCGGCTACCGGGCGAGCACGCCCCGTCTGGCCTTGCGATGGATGCGGAGCCAGGCCCGCCGCCTGGCTGGCGCTCTGGACCCGCTTCCCGACCGTGGCCCGTTCCCGCCGGGCAGCCTGCGGCAGGTCGGGCCGCACGGACCGAACCCGGGGCGGATCTTCCGTGAGTGGGCGGCCGATCTCCGGTTTCAGGAGGTGCAGTTGGCGGCCCTGGTGACCGGTCGGCATATCAGCGTCAACGCGGGCGGCCCGGACCACGTATGGGGGCGGTGTGACGCGGACGTCTATTACTCCCTGTCGTGCCGGCCGATCGCCCTCGACTTCCTGACCGACTGGAGATTAGTAGAACCGCAGCAAGCGCACGCCTGACAGACTCCCGCCCCCTGCCGGGGAGGAAACCGCACATCTCCCACGGCACGGCCCCCAGCAGGGGGCGGGTCAAGCTTCCGGCTCGGACAGAGCGGGAAGGAAGAGCACTTCCCATCACCGAAGAGAAGGGGAAGAAATGCACACAGCAACGCTCGAAGATCAGACCGGGGCGGGTATGGCTCTGGACCGGCCGGAAAGCCGGTTCGCCCTTGACCGGGGAACAGCTCCGGCGCTTCCCGATCTGACCGACAACACGGGTCCTGCCCCGCTGGCCTTCCGGTTCCTCACGGCGGTCACGGAGTCGGGCGGCATCCTGCCGGATGACATCGAGTACGACGAGGAGACGCAGACCGGCACGTACGAGGGACTTCCGCCGGGTGTCTTCATGACGAAGAACCCGCCGAAGACGTACGGCCCGACTCAGCCGTCAGGGCAGATGGACGCGCCCGACGACCCGGGGCCGAGTGACGACTAATGGACGAAGCCGGAACAGTCCTCGTGCTGGCGGGTCGCTTTGACCCAACGGCGGATCTGGTGATTGAGGAGCTGAACCGGCGTGCCGTGCCCGTCTTCCGGGCTGACATGGCAGAGTTTCCGCTGAGGCTGGCACTGTCCGCCAGCCTCAGCGGGGACGGCTGGCACGGCACGCTCAGTACAAGCCGCCGGACGCTGGACTTGGCGGCGGTTCGCTCCGTCTACTACCGCAGACCCACCCGTCCGAAGTTTCCGGAGGGCATGTCATCAGAAGCCCGAAAGGTGGCTGAGCGGGAAGCGCGTTTGGGCTTCGGTGGTCTGCTCGCCGCCCTCCCCTGCCGATGGCTGCCCCCGCCGGGCAAGGCCGCTGACGCTGAGTACAAACCTCTTCAGCTTCGTATCGCTGCCGAATCGGGGCTGAGTGTGCCGCGAACGCTCATCACCAACAATCCCAGTGCGGCACAGCAATTCTCGGAAGCGGTGGCGGGTGCTGTGATCTATAAGCCCTTCTCTCACGTCCGGGGTGTCATCGACGAGCACACGGCGGCCGTTTACACCAGCATCGTCAGTCCTGAAGACCTCTCTCATGCTGATATCGCCACAACGGCCCATCTCTTTCAAGAATGGGTTCCAAAGGCATACGAAGTGAGGCTTACGGCGGTCGGAGGCAGAGTCTTCGCTGCCGAGATTCACGCGGATTCCGATGCTGGGCATATTGACTGGAGGAGCGACTATGAGAGCCACAGCTATGCAGTATGTGATCCTCCAGTGTCAGTGACGGCTGGAGTTCTGCGGATGCTGCAACGACTAGAATTGCCCTACGGTGCCTTCGACTTCGCCATCACGCCCGATGGCGACTGGCGCTTTCTGGAAGTAAACCCAAGTGGCCAGTTCGGGTTCGTGGAACAAGCAACCGGTCTACCCATCACGGCCGCAATCGCTGACTACCTGGAAGGAAAAGGACTGTGACTCTACCTGTCGAGGAAGACCCACAGTACATTGAGGCCCGCGTGCGTCTGGTGCAGAGGATGGATCAAGGAGGCGTCGTTCTTCCCTCGCGCCTCGCGGAAGCATTCCTGAACACGCCTCGCCATCCTTTCGTTCCCGTCTTCTACCGCAGGGAGGCCGACCAGTTCATTCCGTGGCGCAGTTCAAACGGCGATGCTTCCGCCTGGTTGGCCCAGGTGTACGCGGATGACTCGCTCATCACCGAAGTGGACGGCGTACATGCCGAAGAGGCGGGACCAAGCGCTGTCGTGGGTGTCCCCACGTCGTCTTCGACGGCCCCAAGTCTCATGGCCGATATGCTTGACGCCCTCGATCTGCGCGAGGGAACGCGCGTCTTGGAAGTGGGTACCGGTACCGGATACAACGCGGCGTTGCTCTGTCATCTGGCAGGGGCAGAGAACGTGACCACGGTAGACCACTCTGCTGGCCTGACAAGCGCGGCGCAGGAGCGGCTTAACGCACTGGGGCTGCACCCACACGTTGCCCGCGAAGACGGGGCGAAAGGCTTTCCCGCACGTGCCCCCTTCGACAGAATCATTGCCACCTGTTCAGTGCGCAGAATTCCGAACTCCTGGTTCGACCAGTGCGCAACGGGCGGCCTCATGGTCGTGCCGATCAAGGGGACCCTGGCCGGAGGAATGCTAGCCCGGCTCAAGAAACTGCCGGATGGCGCCGCAGCCGGTCACATCCTGCACACACCTGCGGCCTTCATGCCGCTCCTCTCTGGTGAGGATTCACCGTCGGAAGCCCCGGAACCAGTGAGTCGAGAGACCCGAGAATCGAAGCTTTCCGGTAGCGTGCTGGACGACTGGACATTTTCTTTCTTCGCCCAGCTTCACATGGACCCGAGCGCACGCCGTGAGTACCGCCGAGAGCCGGACGGCACACACATCACGACACTATTTGATGCCCGGGACGGCTCATGTACCCGCGTGGCCGACGAACCAGAAGGACCCGGCGCACAGGTCCATGTGTCAGGCCCCCGAGACCTGTGGGCACCCATCGAAAGGGCCCACGAGACGTGGCTAGCCCTCAACAGGCCCCGCCGCGAATGGTTCACCATCACCGCCAGTCCGGATGGTCAGGCCATCACGTACACAGACCCAAGCGGCAAGGTGCATCAATGGGCTTTGTGACGTAATCGAATCCGCCGCGCGGATGGCCTGCCTTTCCGTCGTTCGTCTATTCAAGAACCGCGTGCTGGTTCCCTTCCTGATCGCCAAACAGAAGAACGCCCCCGCGATTGGCGGGGGCGTTTCTTGGTTCGTGTGGCTGGTCAGAGCAGCGCACGGAACGGGTTGTCGGCCGGGAGCGGCTTGGCGGCTGCCGGGGTGGTCTTGGCGTGCTGCTGCTGGGGGACGACTGTCTTCGGGGTCGGTCGGGCGGCCGGTGCGGGGGCGGTTTTCGGTTCCGGGGTGTGGGTCGGGCGGTAGGAGTCCATCCGCACGACGGTTCTCCGGTTCTGTTCACGCTTCGCTTCCGCCGGCCGGGGCGTGGGGACGGTCCGGTTCGACTCGGGGTGAACGGTGGTGTTCTCGCGGAGGGTGAAGACGACGGCCGGGCGGCCGACGCCGTTTCGTTCCTGGGTGACGACGATTCCGGGGAGTGCCTTGACCTGTGCGGCGGTGGCGTTGACGTAGGGGAGTACCTGGGAGGAGGTGGCCCGGCCGCCGTGCAGCTCGATTCGGGCGCGTACCTTGTCGGCCAGGGTGAGGACCGGGCGCGCTGCCTTGGCGCTGTCCGGGGTGGTCCCGGTGAGGTTCACGGCGCTGGCGACGCTGCGGCGGACCAAGGAGAAGGCGGCCGACAGCATCTCTTCTGTGATCTCCTCCGAGCACTCCGACGCGGCCAGGCAGGCGGCAACCCGTAGGGTCTGCTCCGCCGTGCGCTCGATGAACACCGCCTGAGTCTCCGGCAGGGAACCAGTGATGATCCGGGCGTAGCGGCGGATGATCCGCCACAGGGGCCGGGCGTCATCGGTCAGGGTGAGGGTCCGGGGCCGGAGGGTGGCCCATCCGTAGGCGTCGGACAGTTCCGCGCCGTTGATGGTGGGCAGGCTCACCCGGTCATCGTCCAGCATGGGCACGGCACCGAGCGTGAAGGGCATGATCCGGTTGTAGCTGCCCCCGGCCGCCTCAACCGCGCCGATGTAGCGCGTCCAGTCGGACGGCGTGATGTGGGTGTGCAGCACCATCGCGGGATCGTCCACGCACTGTGCGTCTTCCTTGGTGGTGTTGCGGATCGGTGCCCCGTCCCACGCAGCACGCAGCTTGGCCGCGAACGAGGGATCGCGCCGCACCCGGCGGAGCACTTCCGACCACTCTTCCTCGATGACCAGTGCGCGCACGTCCCGCCCGGCCTCCATCTCCGCTGTGGCCTCCGCTTGTTCGGCAAGATGGTTGACCAGGGACGCGCCGGAGGTGATCCCGGATGTGGTGTGCGTGTCCAGGAAGCGCCCGATGGCCGGGCGCATCACGTGCTGGGCGGCCCGTAGTGCCGTTCCCTTTCCCCGGCCGGTACCGGCCGCAAGCGACGTCCACAGCAGAGCCGGACGGGCGTTGCCCCGGGAAGACACCCGTACCGTTCCGCCGATCGCGGCAGACCACAGGGTGAGGGCGGCAACGTAGATGCCCAGCGGGTCAGTCTCGACATACGGCGCCACCTTGCGGACCGCGCGGCCGATCGGACCGTAGAAGACAGGGGCGGTGCTCATGCTGCGCTCACTTCCAGGGGAGTTGATTGGGTAGCTGACAGGTGGTGCGCCACGCTGACCGGGCGCCACCGGCCGCCGTCCTTGACCAGGGCGGCCGGATTGTTGGAGTTGGGAAGCGCAAGCGGGAGCATTTCCCCGCCGTCGGAGGGAACGACGGCGGCCCGGGTACGGGCCTCCTTGGCCGCTCCCACATCCGCAGCGCGCTTCGCGGCGTACACGGTGAGGTCATCGCGGGTGACCACTCCGGTTCGCTGCTGGCCGGTCGGGGTCGTCCAGCTCACCCAGCTACCGGGGCCGTACGCGCGCTTGCTGGGCTTGCTCTCGGCCCCGTAGCCCTTGGCCGCACGCCATGCCGCCGTGTCGGTGGGCCGGGGGTGACGGCCGCACTGGGCGGCCGTCACCGTGGGCGCGGCACTCACGCCGCTTGCGCTTTTCCCTCCGTCCCCTCCGCCCCGGCCCGCTGGGACAGGTCGTAGGCGTGGCGGACGTTCATGGGGATGCGGCCCCGGTCCGGCACGGTGAACCCGTGCGCCCGTGCCAAGCGGCGAACAGCCCGGTTCCGCTCCCGCTCACTCATGCCTTCCCGGTCGTGCTTGACCGGTTCCGGCAACGGGTCGCTACCGGTGAGCTTCCCGGCGCACACGGCATCGGCGAACGCGCCCGGCCGGGTAGCGTCCAGACACGGCAGGTTCCGTTCCCGCGCGTCCCGTAGCTTGGTCGCGTTCCGCTCCGCACCCGTGCCACAGATGATCAACACTGTGGAGTCGTCCGCCCGGCCGACCACTTCATAGCCCAGGTTGCGCACGGCGTCCCGCGCGTCCTGCCACGAGTAGCCGGGAACCTCCCCGCAGACCATGACCGACTCAACCGGCCCCGGTGCGGCCGGAGTCTCCTCCGGAGCCGTCTCCTCCGCCGTGTCGTCCGTGTCGTCTGTGTCGTCCTCGGTGTCGGTGTGGGCAGGCTCCGCCGCTTCCTCCGGCTGCTTCTCAGCGTCCCCAGCAACGGCCGTAGGCGCCGCCGTGGCGGCTTCCTCCGGCACGTCCGGGGCCGAACCTTCCCCCGGCACCCCAAGCGCGTCCAGCAGATACCGGCCTCGAAGGCCCAGCCAAGACGCTTCATGCCGTCAGCGGTCAGGCCCAGAGCCCCGGCAAGCTGCCGGTACTCGGTCAGGTGGTCCCGGTTGGCCGTTCCGTCCAGGATCTTGCCGTAGTAGGTCAGCATCACCGCGACGGTCGGCACGTAGGACTCATCCCAGCGGGCCGCCTGGGGAGATTCCCACCACTGGCGCCACTGCTCCCGCTCCTCCGGCGTCCACTCCCGGGAGGCGGGCAGCTCCGGCACGGGCAACCCGTGATCATTGGGCAGCACATCCACCCCCCGGTAACGGGAGTGCGGAGAGTTCGGGTTACGCAGTCGGGGCACGTGATGACCTCCAAAGGTGACAGGGCGTGGAAGCGGAGCGTGGTCGCCGGCCTCACGGACGGAGAACCGGAGCGCACGAACGGAAACGGCCCCGCGGCCGGGAAGCCGCGGGGCTCGTGACGACGGGAAAACCGTCGAAGCAACCAATCAACGCGGAACGGGCGCGTCCTCGCGGTCGAACCGAACGAAGTCGTCCAGGGCAAGGAAGTTGGCGTATGGAGTGATCAGGCCCAGGGCCTTCGCGGAACGCTCGGTGATCCGGCCGTCCTCGGTGGCCTCCCACCGGTCCAGGTCATCACCCAACGCGCTGAAGGTGCCCCGGCCGTCCGGGACATGCCGGGAACCAGCCGTCACCGCCCAGGTGAAGCGCTCCGTGCTGGCGCGCATCCGCGCCCGCGCGGCCTCAGCCTTCCCCAGAGCAGCCCGGTACTCCTTCTGCGCCTTGTTGCAGCCCTCCACAGCCTGCGCGGCCAGCGCGGGCAACTCCTCCTCAACAGCGGCGGCTAGCGCCTCCTCCGCCTGGTCCCACAACTTCCGCAGAGCCGGAACCATCCGTTCATACTCCGCCACCCGCGCCCGGACCGGCGCCATGAACCCATCCCGGTCCGGCAGCGGCTTCCCCTCCGCCAGCGCCTTCGCCTCCAGCTCCCGCAACTCCCGGTCCGCCGCCGCCAAGGCGGGCACAACCCACTGCGGGGGCGCGTGGTGATCGTGAGGGCTCCGGGTGTCCCGCCGCCGACAGTCGGCGTTCTCCGCCGCGTACTTCCGGAACCGCTCCCGGGCCTCATTCCGCCTGCGGAACAACTCAACCAGAGTGTCCGACAGCTCGAAATGGGCGAGATCAACATTCATGAACCTCAAGTCATCTGCCACGAATCAAATACTCCTCTCGTTTATCTGTCAGTTCCGACCCATCAGAAGGTCATCGAGATGCCCGGCCTTACGGGCGGCGTTGATCTGCCCGCGCGTCATGCGGGCAAGGTCTTCCCGCGTGTACTGCACCGGGCGGACATCCCGCATCGCCTTCAGAATCTCGCCCCGGATCATCCCCCGCATGGGGTCTTCACTGCTCATTCCTCATACCTCATTCTTGTTCTGCCGGAGCCGCGCCAGATGGATAGCCAAAATCGTCTCTTCGTCGCCCCCGGCCTGCTCCACAAGCGATTCAACGGGAATCCGAAGGGCGGAAGCGATCGAAACAAACCGAACGAGATTCGGCCTACGCTTCCCCCACTCCCACTGATACACCGCCTGAGCGCTCACCCCCACCCGCGCCGCCAGCTCCTCAACCGACATCCCCAGCGCTTCCCGCCGGGCCTTCCCCCGCTTCGGGTCATACATCAACTCACCATCCAACGAAAGAGTAGAGAACGCGTAAAACAGACAGGCCCCGGACCGGATTCCGGGGCCTGTTCTTTGCCAGGTAGGCAGGAAACTGCTTCCTGACGGTGAAGACTACTTCTCACTAAACGTAGGTGTGAATCCTTCGAGTCCTCACGGTCAAACCCTGAAGTGGGAGCCACGTCACATCGAACGGCAAGGCCAGGGAATGGTTCCCCGGGCGGCCGCCTCTGAGGGGCGGCCGGTTGGACACACTCACAAGAGGACAACGTAAGAGAGATACGGCCCCCCTACCCCCCAGCCGGTGACCAGCCCGCCCGGAGGGTAGGGAAGCCCGCTCTCTCTCCGCTGTCCACCCTCACAGGGAGGTATCCGCAGAGACCCGTTCGAGCGCGAACGCTCCGGACTTGGTGACGGCCCCGGCTCACTTCCGCGTCAGAGGTCCACCGCCCAGCGGACATGACTCCAAAGGGCGCCCAAGAGTGAGAAGACAAGCCCTCCACAAGCTGCGAATTAAAGCGACGCCTCAATATCAGGCCGGTTGAGCCCCGCCCAGACGTCCCGGTAGCCCTGGAGTTCCTGACCCTCCAGTCCCGGGAAGTCGTAGACCAAGTTCCTGTGCTTCCCAACGTGAACACCGGCTCTCCGCAGCCGCGCCGTGGCCGCTCTCGCGGCCTTCTGATGTCCGGGGCAATACCTGCGAGGCTTCCCCCGCCCCCGAGGCTGCCCAGTGGCGTACAGGGCCGCCCCGCACCTCTTCCACCGGCACCACTCGCACACGGTCCCGGGCGGCTGGCTCTCCTCCGTCCAGTCGAACCCGCCCAGATCCAAAAGCTCACCCACTACCACATGCCGGCCGCCGCAGTCGCCAGCACCGGGAACCGCAGTCATCAAGTCTTCCAGTTCCCGGCGCCGCGATTCCGGATCATAGTCCGGAAAAGTGGCCACCATGCCGGTAAGAGCCAGAGGCACGAAGCCAGCATGAGCGGCGACCAAGGTCTCAAAGGAACTAACCTCTGCTGTTCCCTCCCATTGCTCCGGGTGCGGCGCGAAACTTTCCTCCGGCGCCTCGGAAAGTATTCGATCAGCTTCCTTCTCCAGTTGTGAGCGCTCGCGGTCACCGGTTGGCGGGATGGTGCGTCCTTGCGAGTTCATGAACTCCTTCAAACAGAAAAAGCCCCCGGTGGTGGCCCGGGGGCTGGAACTGGCTGATGTTCGACTACTGCTTGTTCTGTCCCTCTGGTGAGAATGAATCCAGTGCTGACTGGGCTTTCTCTGTCAGTTCGCCCCCGGCCTTCCCGGTAACGGTGGTCAGGAAGCCGTCTCGTCGCGCCTTCTTCAGATGGTCTCTTATTGTCTCGGGGCGCCGGTTAATAGCGCGTGCCAGCCAGGACACGGGAGCGGCTGCGCCACTGTCGGCCATGTGCTTGTAGGACGCCGAGAGCATAGCTAGGTACCTGTCTGAAACGCCCTCGTTCTCCAACAGCATCCCGGCCGCCTCTGCTGATTCCGTCAGCATCCGGGCCGCGTCTTCCAATGTGCTCTGCGCCTGGGGTGCCTGCTTGGCCAGCTCCAGGGCGCCGGGGAGGTCGAGTCGCCGCAGGACGGTTGTCGAGATCCCCCGGGCCACGTCGCGTGCCGGAGCATCTTCCGATGCCTCGATGGTGATGCGCTGCGGCCCGCCTGACACGGGGCCGACCGGCCACCACATGTGCACAGTCCACGCGCCCTGCTGCTGGGTGATCTCGAACCCCTCGTCGTCTGGCCTCATGGAGCCAAGGTACCACGGTGGGTGATCCACCGACGGTTGACAACCCATGGTGGTCCATGCGCAGACTGAGATGGGAGCACCGAGGAGGGGCGCATGGCACGGGCATGGGTTGCCAGGTCGAAGGACGATCCGAAGAAGTGGACGACATTTTGGTACGACCCGGACGGGAAGCAGCGACAGAAGAGCTTTTCAACAAAGACGCGCGCGGATGATCACCGAAAGCGCAAAGAGCAAGAGTTGGACGCCGGGACCTATCTGGATGACCGGCTGGGGAAGCAGACTGTCGTTGCCGTCTGGGAACAGTGGTTCAATCAGCGAAAGCTGACCAACAGTACCAAGAAGCAATACCGGTCAATCCTCAACACGACCATCAAGCCATTCTTCAGGGCGCGCACGATCGTCTCACTCAAAGTCGCCGATATCGAGAAGTGGCTACTGTGGATGGAGGAGGAGGCGGGCCTTGCAGCCCGAACGCGACGGCAGCGCTTCTCCTACTTCTCCGGGATGATGGACTGGGCCGTTGTCAACGAGATCATCGGGCGCAACCCTTGCAAGAAGGTCAAGGGCGCCGGAAGTCGCGCCAAGGAGATACGCGAGTACAAGAACAAGGCACGACGGCTGACTACTCGGGAAGTTCTGGCCATCCTGGATGGCGCACCCCCTCGCTACCGGGCGATGCTCTGGCTCATGGCGGGCTGCGGTCTGCGGCTCGGTGAGGCCATGGCGGTCGCCCGGGATCAGATCGACTTCAAGGGGGAGACCCTGCGGGTTGACTTCCAGATCACCGAGGACGGCGAAACCGACTCCGGCAAGAACAGCGCGATCCAGCGGCGGCACATCAAGGCGCGGGACGCGGAGGAGCCAGGCCGAACCGTGCCGCTCCCGCCAAACGTCGCCTTCGAACTGCGGAGGCACCTCAAGAACCACGGCACGTGGGGGCCGGAGCGGCTGCTGTTCCCCAACGTCACGCGGTCCGGCTACCTGTACGCCTCGTACTTCTACCGCCAGATCTGGATGGTGTCGCTCACCAAGGCCGCCTTGGACTACTGCAAGCCGCACGCCGTGCGGCACTACTACGGGTCGCGTCTGCTGTACGCGGGAGTGCCCGAGAACGACGTGGCTGACTGGATGGGGCATAGCAGTACGGATGTGCTCCGCGAGCACTACCACTACATCTTCGAGGGGGCGGAGGAGCGGGGGAGGAGCGCTATCGCCTCCATGCTCAGCCCTGGCGCGGACGACCCCGGCGCGGCGGGGAGCGAGGTGGCTTGAACCGACAGACGAACGACCCCCGGCGCGGTGCCGGGGGTCGTTGCGTTTGGGCAGGTCACAGGCGGCTTTCCGGGCTCGGGCTCCCCAGGATTTCCCCAGGATGACACCCGAAGACACCGGGAAACAGGCGGCAATAGGAGGAAGTGCAACACCGCTCGCCGGAGGCCGCTAAACCGCTGTTGACCTGCGGAAACCCTGCTAGGGAAGGTTCCTCGCCATCACGATCCGCTGCACCTGATTCGTACCCTCATAAATCTGGGTGATCTTGGCGTCGCGCATCATCCGCTCCACCGGGTAGTCACGGGTGTAGCCGTAGCCGCCGAGGAGCTGGACGGCGTCGGTGGTGATCTCCATGGCCACGTCGGAGGCGTAGCACTTGGCGGCGGCACCGTGGAAGGTGAGGTCCTCGGCCTTGCCGTCGGCGCCCAGCGAGACCCGCTCGGAGCGGGCGGCGGCGGCATAGGTGAGCTGGCGGGCGGCCTCCAGCTTCATCGCCATGTCGGCCAGCATGAACTGCACGCCCTGGAAGTCGCCGATCGGCTTGCCGAACTGCTTGCGCTCGGTGACGTATCCCTTGGCGTAGTCCAGCGCGCCCTGGGCGATGCCGAGCGCCTGGGCGGCGATGGTGATCCGGGTGTGGTCCAGGGTCCGCATGGCGGTGGCGAAGCCGGTGCCCTCCTCGCCGATCATCCGGTCGGCCGGGATGCGGACATTGTCGAAGTAGACCTCGCGGGTGGGGGAGCCCTTGATGCCCAGCTTCCGCTCCGGCGCGCCGAAGGAGACGCCCGGGTCGGACTTCTCCACCACGAAGGCGGAGATGCCCCGGGAGCGCTTCTCCGGGTCGGTGACGGCCATCACCGTGTAGTAGTCGGAGACCCCGGCATTGGTGATCCAGCGCTTGACGCCGTTGAGCACATAGCCGTCCCCGTCGCGCACCGCGCGGGTCTTCATGCCAGCCGCGTCCGAGCCGGCGTCCGGCTCGGAGAGGCAGTAGGAGAACATCGCCCCGCCCTCGGCCAGCGGAGTGAGATACCTGGTGTTCAGCTCCTTGGAGCCGGAGAGGATCAGCGGCAGCGAGCCCAGCTTGTTGACCGCCGGGATCAGGGAGGAGGCGGCGCAGACCCGGGCCACCTCCTCGATCACGATCACGGTGGCCAGGGCGTCCGCGCCCGCCCCGCCGTACTCCTCGGGCACATGCACGGCATGCAGGTCACTGGCGACCAGCGCGTCCAGCGCCTCCTGGGGGAAGCGGGCCTCCTCGTCCACGGCGGCGGCATGCGGGGCGATCTTCGCCTCAGCGAGCGCGCGCACCGACTCCCGGAGCATCTCGTGCTCCTCGGCCGGCCGGTACAGGTCGAAGTCTGCGGCTCGTGCCACGGGTCCTCACTCCCTGAGAGAGTCAAAGCGTCCATGCGGTGAACGGTGCACGGCGGACGGTGATGCTAACGACTGTTAAGTAACTTAATCGTAGGCCGGGGCGCCGCCCCCGTGCACGTGAGCTTGCCGACAGCGTCCGGTTTATGCTCAAGCCGCGCACATCCACGCAGCGGCAGGAGCGTCAGGAGCAGGCCATGGCCCTCAAGATCACCGTCATCGGAACCGGATACCTCGGCGCCACCCATGCCGCGGCCATGGCCGAACTGGGCTTCGAGGTACTGGGCCTGGACATCTCCGAGGAGAAGGTCAAGACCCTGTCGGCCGGTCTGACCCCGATGTTCGAGCCGGGTCTGGAGGAACTGCTGCGCCGCCATGTGGAGGGCCTGCCCGGCTCCACCGGCCGGCTGCGCTTCACCACCTCCTACCCGGATGCCGCCGCCTTCGGCGATGTGCACTTCATCTGCGTCAATACCCCGCAGCGGCACGGCGAGCACGCCGCCGACATGAGCCATGTGGACGCCGCGGTGGAGAGCCTGGCCCCGCATCTCACCCGGCCCGCACTGGTGGTCGGCAAGTCCACCGTTCCGGTGGGCAGCGCGGCCCGGATCGCCGCCCGGATCGCCGAGCTGGCCCCGGCCGGGGACAAGGCCGAGGTGGCCTGGAACCCCGAGTTCCTGCGCGAGGGCTTCGCGGTGCAGGACACCCTGCGGCCGGACCGGATCGTGGCCGGGGTGACGGGGCCGGAGGCCGAGCGGCTGCTGCGCGAGGTGTACGCCGGGCCGATCGCCGAGGGCTCGCCCTTTCTGACCATGGACCTGCCCACGGCGGAGCTGGTCAAGGCCGCGGCCAACTCCTTCCTGGCCACCAAGATCTCCTTCATCAACGCCATGGCCGAGGTCTGCGAGGCCGCGGGCGGCGATGTGGTGAAACTGGCCGAGGCGATCGGGCACGACGAGCGGATCGGCCGCAAGTTCCTGCGGGCCGGCATCGGCTTCGGCGGCGGCTGTCTGCCCAAGGACCTGCGGGCCTTCATGGCCCGCGCCGGGGAGCTGGGCGTGGACCAGGCGCTGACCTTTCTGCGGGAGATCGACTCCATCAACATGCGGCGCCGCTCGCACATGGTGGAGCTCACCCGGGAGGCGCTGGGCGGCGCGGTGCTCGGCCGGCGGATCGCGGTGCTGGGCGCCACCTTCAAGCCCGACTCGGACGATGTGCGCGACTCGCCCGCGCTCAACATCGCCGGCCAGCTCCACCTCCAGGGCGCCCAGGTGACCGTCTACGACCCCAAGGGGCTGGACAACGCCCGCCAGGTCTTCCCCACCCTCGGCTACGCCGGCTCGGTGACGGAGGCGGTGCGCGGCGCGGACGCGGTGCTGCATCTCACCGAGTGGCGGGAGTTCCGGGAGCTGGACCCGGCGGAGCTGGGCAGGCTGGTCGGCCACCGGCGGCTGCTGGACGGCCGGAACACGCTGGATCCGGCGCGCTGGCGGGCGGCCGGCTGGACCTATCGCGCGCTGGGCCGCCCGGCGGCCTGACGCGGCGCGCGGGAGCGGTGCCGGGGGCGGCGGCCCGGCGGTGGTCCGGCAGGTCATCCGTCTCACCCGTCCAGTTGCGCAGCCGCCGCTCGGGCCGCGCTCGGGCGGCCGTCCGGGACCTCCGCGCCGCGCACGGGCGGGCGCGGGGATCAGGTGCGGGGATCAGGCGCAGGGGGTCAGCGGCGCCGGGGTCAGCGGAGCGGGGCCTCGTCCCGCCCGTCGGCGGGCGCCTCGCCCGGGGCGGCGCCGCGGCGGCGCGCCCGGTAGGTGCGCATCTTGGCCCGGCTGCCGCAGGTCTGCATGGAGCACCAGCGCCGCCGCCCGGCCGGGCTGCGGTCGTAGTACGCCCACTGGCAGTCCTCGGCCTCGCACGCCTTGAGCCGCTGCCAGGTGCCCTCGGCCTCGGCCACGGCGATGGCGGCGGCCAGCCGGGCGGTCAGCGCGGGCAGCCCGGTCAGCGTGTCGGCGGGAACCAGCGCGGCGCGGCCGGCCCGGTCCAGCCGCAGCACCAGGGGGGCGGCCGTGAGCATCCGGTGCAGCGTGGCGGCCGTGCCGGCGTCCAGATCGGTGCCGGTGTGGGCGCGGCAGACCTCGCGCAGCGCCTCGCGCAGCCGCCGCACGCCGGACAGGTCGGCCTGGGCCAGAGCAAGACCGTGCCGCAGGGAGAAGGCGGCGATGCCCTCCGGGCAGGACAGGGCGTCGTTGCCGGATTCCACGTCGAGCGTGTTGATCAGCTCCTGGACGAGGGCCAGGCCGGCGGGCGCGGTCGTGTCTCCCACGCTGAAACGGTAACCCCCTTGCGCGGTTACCGGTAACAGGCCATCATGAGGTAACGGTTACCTGTTGACCCGTTCTTGCGGTTGCTTTCGGCGGGGGCGGCCGGGAGCCGCACCGCCGCCGTCGCCATGGCGGGCGAGACCGCCGCGCGACCGGACGGAACCGAGTGTCCGCACACCTGTGGAGGAAACATGGCCATCGCCACCCTGGGCGCCGTCGCCCTGGACTGTCCCGACCCCCGTGCCCTCGCCGGCTTCTACGGCGCCGTCCTCGGCTGGCAGACGGACGGCGAGCCGGGTGAGAACGAGTGGGTGGAACTCAAGGGCCCGCAGGGGCAGGTGCTGGCCTTCCAGCGCTCCGAGGGCCACCGGCCGCCGGACTGGCCGGGCACCGAGCACGGCCAGCAGTTCCACCTCGACCTCGATGTGCCGCGGGAGAAGCTGGCGGAGGCCGAGCAGCAGGCGCTGGCGCTCGGCGCCAGGCTGCTGGAGGGGGACGACGGCAAGCGCAACTGGCGGGTCTACGCCGACCCGGCCGGCCATCCCTTCTGCCTCTGCTTCTGAGGCTTCCGGGCCCCGGGCCCCGGGCCCCGGACACAACAGCGGCGCCCGGACGCGAGTTGCGTCCGGGCGCCGCCGTGCCGCGCGTCCCGCTGCCCTACTCGTCGGTAACGGTGATCTTCTCGTCGTTGCGGATCTGATCGAAAAGCTGCTGGGACTTCTCCTCGTCCCACAGCACCGCCGACCCCTTGTCGGTGGCGAAGCCGGGGTTGGCCACCGGCACATTCATCTGGGTGCCGTTCTTCCCCTGCACCCCGCGCAGCGCGAGGAACATCTGGGACAGCTCCCAGGCGCTCATGTCCTTGTCCACGATCAGCGAGTCCAGGCTGGCGCCCATGGTCGGGTAGAGCCGGAACGGATTGAGCAGCGTGCCCGGGGAGGCCACCTGGTCCCCCAGCGCGCCCAGGAACTTCTGCTGGTTCTTGGTCCGGCCCAGGTCGCCCATGGCCTCCTGGTAGCGCTGCCGCACAAAGGCCAGCGAATCGGCACCGTCCAGCTTCTGGCAGCCCGCCTCGAAGTCCGCGCCGGAGTTCTTGTCCTTGATGGGCTCCTCGAAGCACATCTCCACCCCGCCCAGCGCGTCCACCACGCCGGCGAAGCCGCCGAAGCCGATCTCGGCGTAGTGGTCGATCCGCAGCCCGGTGTTCTGCTCCACCGTGGCGATCAGCAGCTCGGGGCCCTCGATCGCATAGGCGGCGTTGAGCTTGTTCTGCTGCTCGGGTATCCGGTTGCCGCTCACCGAGCCGGTGAACGACGGGATCGTCACCCAGGAGTCGCGCGGCAGGCTGACCAGGGTGCTGCCGCTGCCGCCGCGGTGCAGGATCATCATGGTGTCGGTGCGCTTCCCGCCGGTGTCGCCGGTGTGCAGTTCGCTGCGCTCCTCCGCGGACAGGCCCTCCCGGCTGTCCGTGCCCACGATCAGATAGGTGGTGCCGTCGGTGGCCGGCGGACGCTCGCCCTCCGGGGCGAGCCCGGTGGCCTCCAGATCCACCTCCTTGCGCAGTTTGGAGTCGGCCCAGAGATAGGTGCCGGCCACGGTGACCAGCAGCACCACGACCAGGGTGAGCGCGGTCCAGGTGATGCGGCGGCGCCAGTCGGGACGGCGCCGCTCGCGGTACCCGTCGTAGCCGTGGCCGTCGTCCTCCCGCGGGCCGGGCGGCGGCGGAGGGCCGGCCGGGGCGGCGCGGTAGACCTGCCCCTCGTTCCAGCCGTCGTCGCCGGGACCGCCGTACCGGGGCTGCTGCCGCGGCACCGGGCGCTGCACATGCCGCATGACCCGGGGGCTCTCCGGCCGCGGCGCCCCCGCGCGTCCGGTGCCGTCCCGGTCGTCGGTCCATCCCTCCGGCCAGTCGTTCATGCAATGCAGTGTGCCCGTCCGAACGGGGATGCGGGGGCCGTGCGGGTGAATGTGGCAGAGCTGATGCAATCGCGACCGAACGGTCGTGGCCGCAGCCGCCCGCCTATCGTGGAGGCATGACCGATCCCGTCACCGACGGCACCGCCGCCGCGGGCAAGCCCACCGCGGCCTCCCGCACCACGCTGTCGCACATCATGACCCACAACGACACCAATCTGCTGGGCACGGTGCACGGCGGGGTGGTCATGAAGCTGGTGGACGACGCGGCCGGCGCGGTGGCCGGGCGCCACTCCGGCGGCCCGGCGGTCACCGCCTCCATGGACGAGATGGTGTTCCTGGTGCCGGTCCGGGTCGGCGATCTGGTGCATGTGCACGCGCAGTGCAACTGGACCGGGCGCACCTCGATGGAGATCGGCGTCAAGGTGATGGCCGAGCGGTGGAACGAGTCCGCCCCGCCGACCCATGTCGGATCGGCGTATCTGGTCTTCGCGGCCGTGGACGAGCAGGGCAGGCCGCGCCCGGTGCCGCCGGTGATCCCGGAGAACGAGGACGACCGGCGCCGCCGCCAGGAGGCGCAGATCCGCCGCACCCACCGGCTGGCCCGCCGCCGCGCCATCCGGGAACTGCGCGAGAGCCGGATCGCCGAGGGCCTGGACGTGGCCTGACGGGCGGCCGGCGGCCCGGCCGGTCAGAGCCTGGCGATGTCCCAGCGCCGCATCCGCGGCGCGCGGCGCGGCGGGGAGACACCGGAGAGCAGGATCAGCCGGGTCGCCCGGTAGCGCTGCCCGGCGTACGGCTCCAGCAGCCGCAGCATCTCGGCGTCGTCCGCCTCCCGCCGGCCGGCCAGGGCATGGCCCACGATGCCGGGCAGATGCAGATCGCCCACGGTCACCGCGTCCGCCGCGCCGTTGGAGCGCTGGAGCACCTCGGCGGCGGTCCAGGGACCCACCCCCGGCACGAGCTGGAGGCGGGCCAGGGCGTCCGGCAGCTCCATGGCGGCGGCCTGCTCCAGCCGGGGCGCCAGGCGCACCGCGCGCAGCACGGTGGCGGAGCGCTTGCCGTCCACCCCGGCCCGGTGCCACTCCCAGGACGGTATGGACAGCCAGGTGCGGCGGTCCGGCATCACCCGCATCCCGGGCGGCATGGCCTCGGCGTCCGGCGTACCGGGGGCGGGCGCGGGCGCGGGCTCGCCGAACCGGCGCAGCAGCAGCCGCCAGGCGCGGTACGCCTCCTCGGTGGTGATCTTCTGCTCCAGGACGGAGGGGATCAGCGCCTCCAGCACCCGCCCGGTGCGGATCAGCCGCAGGCCGGGGTGACGGCGGTGCGCCTCGGCGACCGGGCCGTGGTGGGCGGTGAACTCCTCGGGGCGGTCACCGGCGCCGAGCAGCACCGGCAGCCGGTCCAGCAGCCAGGGGGCGCCGGGGCCCCAGGCGGCGGCGGTGACCCGGGGGCGGAGCTGCGCCAGCCGCAGGGTGGCCGGGCCGTGCGGGGTGCGGGTGGCCCGCCAGACGGCGCCCCGCCGGTCCACCCGGAAGGCGGGATCGTACGGTCCGCGCCGCAGCACCCCCACACTGCGGCGCAGGTCGTACGGTCCGGGCGGGGTCCACTCTCTCTCCAGCACGAGGGCACACGCTACCGCCCGGCGGCCGGCCGGCGGATGGCCGCGGCGGCGGTGCGGATGGCGGGGAGCTGCGCGTAGAGGCGGTCGCCCGGGCAGTCGGTGTGGGTGCCGTCACGGTGGCCGGAGACGGTGTGCAGCCGCACCACGGTGCCCGCGGGGTACTTGCCGCCGGTGGAGGTCCGCTCCCGGGTGCCGGCCGGGTCGCCGCCGTACATGCGCAGCTTCCACGCGGCGAGCCGCGCCACCGCGTCCGCGGCCGGCGGCGGCACCTCCTGGTCCATGAAGGTGCCGATCACCGCCACGCCCGCGCTGTTGTGATTGAAGCCCAGGGTGTGCGCGCCCCGCACCGGCAGGTCCACCCCGCCGGCCCGGCCCTCGTACAGGGTGCCGCACTTGTCCACCAGGAAGTTGTAGCCGATGTCCCGCCAGCCCAGGCCCTCGGTGTGGTAGCGGTAGATGCTGCGGACCACGGCCGGGGCCTCGGCGCAGTCATAGCCGTTGCCGGTCTCGGTGTGGTGCACAAACACCGTCTTCACCGATTCGGTATAGACGAACTCCGCCTCCCGCCGGCTCTCGTCCGCGTTCCAGCCCGCCCGGCTGGTGATCTGCGGCATGGGCGCCGCCGCACCGCGCGGCTGCGGCGCACCGGCGGCCGTCCCGGCCGGTGCCGGGCCCTCGCCGGGATCGACCAGCGCCAGCCGCAGCCCGTGCGGCAGCCCCGGCGCCGCGGCCAGCCGCACCTGCACCGCGTCCGACGGGCCGGTCCACAGCGGCGCCGTCCCGCCGCGCACCGCTTCCGCCGCCCGCTCCGCCGCCCCGTGACCGGACTCGTGACCGGACTCGTGACCGACCGCGTGATCGGGGCCGTGATCGGGATGGCCTTCGAGCCGGTGCCAGCCGGACCATTCGCCGGTCGCCGCCGAACGGGTCCGCACCCATGCCTCGGCGCGCAGCTCCTGCCCGGCGTCCGGCCAGACGATGCCGAGCAGCGAGAACGGCCCGGTCTCGGTCACCGGCCCGGCCGCCGCCCGTGGCCGCAGCGGCAGCGCCCGGACGCTCCCGGCCGCGCCGGGGCGCGCCCCGGCCTCCTGCCCGGCCTCGGCCGGGGGCGGCGGATGCGCCCGCGCGATCGCGGCGGCCGGCCCGGTGCAGACGACCAGTGCCGCCCCGCAGACGGTGCCGCAGAAGGCCCGCAGAGCAGAGATGACCAGTGCACGCATGCCGCGATCATGGGCAGAACCGGACGGAACCGGCCAGCGGGAGTATCCCTCTCCGCGCATTCTTCCGGAGCCCGGATGTATCCCGGGCGGCGCTGCCGGCAACGTCTGCTGACATACTCTGACGCCGATGAATCCCACCGAAGCCACCCCCGCCGACCTGCTGCGTTCCGCGCTTGCCGCAGACCCCGGCCGTCCCCTGGTGACCTACTACGACGACAGCACGGGGGAGCGCGTCGAACTCTCCGCCGCCACCCTGGCCAATTGGGTGGCCAAGACCGCCAATCTGCTCCAGGACGAGCTCGGCGCCGAGCCCGGCGCCCGGCTCGCCCTGCTGCTGCCCGCCCACTGGCAGACCGCCGCCTGGCTGCTGGCCTGCGCCGCCACCGGCGTGGTCGCCGAGATCGGCGGTGATCCGGCCGCCGCCGATCTGGCGGTGGCCGGCCCGGACCGGCTGGCGGAGGCCCGCGCCTGCCCGGGCGACCGGGTGGCGCTCAGCCTGCGTCCGCTCGGGGCCCGCTTCCCGCAGCCGCCCGAGGGCTTCCTGGACTATGCGGTGGCCGTGCCGGGCCAGGGCGACCACTTCGAACCGTACGAGGAGCCGGGGCCGGACGACCCGGCGCTGGTGGTGGCCGGCGCCGGCTTCACCGGCCGGGAACTGCTGGAGCGGGCCGGGGCCGATGCCCGGCGCCGCGGTCTGGGCCCCGGCAGCCGGGTGCTGTCCGGCCTGGCGTGGGACGGCTGGGCCGGGCTCTCCGCCGGGCTGTACGCCCCGCTGGCCGCGGGCGGTTCGGTGGTGCTGTGCCGTCCCGGGGCGGAGCCGGACCCCGCGGTGCTGGAGCGCCGGGTGGCCGACGAACGCATCACCCATGTCGCCGACGCCTGACGCCAGCGGGTCGCACGCCAGTGCGGCCAGGACACGGATAGTTAACACCAGCGAATAGCCTGATAACGGGACAGAATTCTCTTGTTGAGATCCGGAATACATCCCCGGCATCGCCTCCCCGGGAACCGGGAGACTACTGTGGGCCGTCTGAATCCTCAGGGAACTCACGGAGGGCACGCAGGCAGGTGAGCGCACAGGGACGTGGGGGTGCCGGGGAGATCGACCCCGCGGATCAGTGGGTTTTCAACCCGGACACCGGCAGCTATGAGCTGCGGCTGCCCGGCTCCCGTCCGTCCGGCACCCGGCCCGGCGCCGGACGCACCCCGGGCCCCGGCACCTCTCCGGCGGGCGCCGGCGGTGACCGGCGCACCGGTACCCGCCCGGCGGCCACCGCCGCCGCGGCGCCGTCCCGGGCCGCCGCCCGCCGGACGGGTGACCGCAGCCGTACCGCCCCGCCCCGCCAGCGGCGCCCGGTGGACGGCGAGGACCGCCGCCCGCCCCGCGCCGGCGACCGCGGCGTCCCGCCGCAGCGGGGCACCGGCGCACCGCGCAGCCGCCGCCGGCCCCGGAAGAAGAGCAAGAAGAAGGCCCTGGCCTGGGCCGGCGGCACCCTGGCGCTGCTGCTGATCACCGCGTGCACCGCGGTGTACCTCGCCTACGACCATCTCAACGACAACATCGACAAGGTCGAGGTGCCGCACGCCAACAGCCCGGCCAAGAGGGACGAGCCGGTCAACATCCTGCTGATCGGCACCGACCAGCGCACCGGCGAGGGCAACGGGGGCTACGGCGACGAGGGCAGCGCGGGCCATGCCGACGTCACCATCCTGCTGCACTTCGGCAAGGACCGGACGCACGCCACCGCGCTCTCCATCCCGCGCGACATGATCGTGGACATCCCGGACTGCGAGACCGTCCAGGAGGGCGGCGGCACGGTCACCGTCCCGGGCAGCACCCAGGTGCGGTTCAACGAGAGCCTCGGCGTGGACGGCCGCGACCCCGGCTGCACCTGGAAGACCGTGGAGCAGCTGACCGGCGTGACCGTCAATCACTTCATGATGGTGGACTTCAACGCCGTCAAGACGCTCTCCAGCGTGGTGGGCGGCGTCCCGGTGTGTCTGTCCAAGGACATCAACGACCCCAAGTCACATCTCAATCTGCCGGCCGGTGACCATGTGCTGGAGGGCGAGGAGGCGCTGGCCTTTGTGCGGACCCGCAGCACCGTGGGCACCGGCAGCGATCTGAGCCGGATCAAGCTCCAGCAGCAGTTCCTCGGTTCGCTCGCCCGGGAGATCAAGGACGATCTGACCGATCCGGGCAAACTCTGGAACCTCGCCGACGCCGCCACCAAGGCGCTCACCGTGGACACCGCGATCGGCACCATCGACAAGCTCAAGTCGCTGGCCGAGGACCTCTCCCGGGTTCCCGTCAAGGACATCACCTTCCTCACCGTCCCGGTGCTGGACAACCCGGCCGAGGAGGTCAAGGTGACGGTGGTCCTGGACGAGGCGCGCGCGCTGCCCGTCTTCAAGATGCTCCAGGAGGACAAGTCCTTCACCGCCGCCGAGAAGGAGGCCAAGGGCGACAAGGAGCCGGCCGAGGGCGGCGAGAGCGGCGGCGGGCAGTCCGCCGAACCGGACCCGGTGCCCGTCGCCGAGGTGCGGGTGGACATCTACAACGGCGGCAGCATCAACGGCGCCGCCCAGTCCGTACTCCAGTGGCTCCAGGTCACCCACGGCGCGGCGCTGGCCACCAACGCCGGCAACGCCCCCGCGCCGCAGGCGGCCACCACCCTGGAATCCGGCCCGGATCAGGCGGGCATGGCGGCCACACTTGCCGAACTCATGGGCCTGCCCAAGAATGCTATGAAGCAAACCTCGGAGGACGCCGGAGATACGCCCATGGTGCTGACCCTGGGAGACGACTTCGAGGAAGTGGGCAAGCCCATCGAGGTGCCGGCCGAGAAGCCGGCCGATGTGGACACCGTGACAGCGGCCGACGAGGACGTCTGCGCCGGCTGAGCGGGGCCGTCTGGGGGCGGCGGCCGAACCCATAGACCCTAGACAACGGGGGGAGCCAACCGTGCGCCGGACCGGTATACCCGAAGACGATCGGCGTCCCACGGCCCCGTCGCGCCACGCCGGAAACCTCGGCCGGGACGACAGCCGGAACCACGGGGGCGGCGAGACCGACCGCCACAGCATGCCGTACCAGGGCGGTGCGCCGCCGCAGGACCACGCCGACGACCCCAGCACCGTCCCGCTCACCGTCCCCGGCAGGGGCCCGGGCGGCGCCGGTGACGGTGACGGCGCGGTGCCCGGCGGCGGCGGACGGGCGGCGCGCCGCCGGGCCGCCGCGGGCGGCGGGCCCGGCCACCGGGCCAGACGGCGAAAACGCCCGCGCTGGGCCAAGGTGCTGATCGGCGTCGCCGCCACCCTGGCCCTGCTGGTCCTCGGCATCGGCGTGGCCGGCTGGCTCTACATCGACAGCCTCAACGACAACATCACCAAGGACGAACTCAACCTCGGTGACAACAAGCTGGCCAGGCCCGAGCCCAACGCGGCCGGGCAGACCCCGATGAACATCCTGCTGCTGGGCTCGGACGCCCGGGACTCCGCGGAGAACCTCCGGCTCGGCGGTGCCCACGAAACCGCCGGTGACCCGCCCCGGGCCGATGTGCAGCTGCTGCTCCATGTCGCCGCCGACCGCAGCAACGCCACGGTGATATCCATCCCCCGGGACACCCTGGTCACCATCCCCAAATGCACCGACCCGGACACCGGCACCGTCTACCCGGAGACCCCGGACACCCAGATCAACCTGTCCATCCAGCACGGCGGCCCCGGCTGCACCGTGGCCACCTGGGAGGAACTGACGGGCATTCCGATCGATCACTTCATGATGATCGACTTCGCCGGGGTGGTGGACATGGCCGACGCCGTCGGCGGGGTGCCGGTCTGCGTGGACGCCAATGTGCGCGACCCCAAGTCCGGGCTGGAACTCACCGAGGGCGACCACACCATCCAGGGCGAGCAGGCCCTGCAGTGGCTGCGCACCCGCTACGGCTTCGGCGACGGCAGCGACACCGGGCGCACCAAGGCCCAGCAGATGTATCTGGCCTCCATGGTCCGCGAGCTCCAGGCGGGCGCCAAGCTGACCGATCCGGGCAAGCTCAACACCCTGGCCCAGGCGGCCACCAAGGCGCTCACCGTGGACACCGCCCTGGGCACCGTCACCAAGCTCTACGACCTGGCCGAGGATCTGCGCAACGTGCCCACCGGGGGCATCACCATGATGACCCTGCCGGTGCTGCCCGCGCCCTCCAACCCCGAGGCCTGGCTGGTCCCGGACCCCGGCCCGTCCGAGGAACTCTTCGCCCTGGTCCGCGAGGACGTGGCGCTGGACGAGGCCAACCGCAAGCCGAAGCAGGACAACGGCGGCGGCGACGGCACCGGATCGCCCGGACCGACCGAGACCGCCGAGGCCGAGCCCGACCCCCGGGACACCATCGAGGTCTCGGTGCGCAACGGCACCGATTCGGTCTCCCTGGGGCCGGTCGACGGCCGGGCCGCCGCCATCACCGATGTGCTGGCCGGCCACGGCTTCACCCGGGCCGTGGTGGACGTCAACGGAACCTCCCAGGACAGCACCACGCTGTCCTACCCGGCCGACGATCCGAAGGCCCGGGCCAACGCCGAGGAAATCGCCGAGGCCATCGGGCTGCCGGCACGGCAGATCAAGATCTCACCCAGCGCCGAGAGCATCGAGCTCATCGTCGGCTCCGACTGGCGGGAGGGCGACAGACACCCGGCGGGGGAGACGGACGGCGGCTCCACCGGCGGGAGTTCCGGCGGCGGCGGTACGGGGGAGGAGGACACCGCGCTGGACACCTCCAGGGCCGTGGAGGGCGACGACACCTCCGAATGCATGGAGGTCAACCCCGCCTACACCTTCTGATTCCGCCGGGCTCCGGCCCGGGCCCCGGCACATTGCCGGGGCCCGGGCCGGAGCCCGGCCGGTCAGCGGTGTGCGCCGGCGCGGTCGGTTCCGTCGGTGCGGGCCGGGGCCGGCCGGGCGCTGGCCCGCACCCGCCGGGCCAGCTTGCGCGGGCTGGTCAGAAAGCCCCAGCCCCAGCTCAGATGCATGGTGGCCAGCGCCACCGGGACCCGCACCCGGGCGGCGGCCGGCAGGCCCTTGCCGGCCGGCAGCGAGCCCGCGGTGATGGCGGCCAGATAACCGGCCGGGACCACCAGCCCCCACGGCGTCACCGTGACCCCCGCCACCAGACCGGCGGCCATCGCCAGCAGCGCGGCCGGCGGCGCCAGATAGCGCGGATTGATCGAGCCGCGGTGATAGCGCGCCACCACCCGGCGCCACCGCCCGTAGTCCTTGTACTGCCGGGCCAGCGCGCGCACCGTGGGCCGCGGCCGGTAGTCCACCCGGAGCTGCGGCGAGAACCAGATCAGCCCGCCCGCCTGCCGGATGCGGAAGTTCAGCTCCCAGTCCTGGGCCCGGACGAACTCCTCGTTGTAGCCGCCCTGCTCCTCCAGCACCTCGCGCCGGAACACGCCCAGATAGACGGTCTGCGCCTCGCCCGCCTCACCGCCGGTGTGGAAGGCGGCGTTGCCCACGCCGATCCGCGAGGTCATGGCGGCGGCCACGGCCCGCTCCCAGTCGGTCTCGCCCTCGGCGTGCATGATCCCGCCGACGTTCGCCGCCCCGGTCTCGGCCAGCAGCCGCACCGCGGTGGCGATATAGCCGGGTGACAGCATGCCGTGCCCGTCCACCCGCACCACCACCGGATGGCGGGACGCCCGGATCGCCGCGTTCAGCCCGGAGGGCGTCCGGCCGCCCGGGTTCGGCACGGTGATCACCCGGCCCCAGGAGCGCCCGGCGGTCTCGGCCACCAGCTCGGCGGCGATCTCGTCGGTCCGGTCGGTGGACGGGCCCAGCGCGATCACGATCTCCAGATCGCCGGCGTACTCCTGGCGCAGGATGTGCTCGACCGCACTGCGCAGATGCCGCTCCTCGTTGAGCACCGGCATGATCACCGAGACCGCCGGCGCCCCGGCCGGGGCCGGTGACGGCGCCGGGGACGCCTGGGACGAGGACGACGACGACGAGGACGACGACGAGGACGACGACGAAGACGGAGTGGGGGAGTCGCTGCTCACGGGGTCACGGTACCGCGAACGGCGCAGTCCGTTGCGCCGCCCGGGTACCGGCCCGTACCGGGCGGCGGTTCGGCCGGGCGGGCCCGGCACCGCTGTGTCTACCGTGGCAGCCCGCCGGACCCGCGGAGGTGCCTCGCATGCCCGCACCCGCCAGCCGACCCCGACCGCCCCGGGGCCGCGCACCGCGGCCCGCCCCCCGGCCGCGCTGGGGGCTGCGGCTGGCCACCACCGCCGCCGCCCTGGTGCTGATCACCGGCGGAGTGGGACATGCCATGGTCCGCGGGGTGGAGGACAGCGTGCGGCGGGTGGACCCGTTCAGCGGCCTGGACGACCGGCCGGAGGGCGGCGCGGGCCTGAACATCCTGCTCATCGGCAGCGACAGCCGGGAGGGCATCCCCGTCGAGGACCTGGCCAAGTACCACCTCGGCCGGGTGTCCTGCAACTGCGCGGACACCATCATGCTGGTGCATCTCTCCGCGGACGGGAAGCGGGCCAGCGTGATCAGCCTCCCCCGGGACTCCCGGGCCGAACTGCCCGCCCACGAGTTCGCCCCGACCGGCGAGCGGCACGAGGCCCACCCGGACAAGCTCAATGCCGCGCTCTCGCACGGCGGCCCCCAGCTCATGGTGCGCACCGTGGAGGACATGACCGGGCTGCGGGTGGACCACTATGTCGAGGTCAACTTCGTCAGCTTCATGCGCACCGTGGACGAACTGGGCGGGGTGGAGGTGTGCACGGTGCGGGCCCTGAAGGACGACAAGACCGGCCTCGACCTCTCGCCGGGCACCTCCACCCTGAACGGCGGCGAGGCCCTCCAGTATGTGCGCAGCAGGAATGTGGACGCCTCCGCGGACTTCGGCCGGATGCAGCGCCAGCAGCGGTTCGTGGCCGCGCTGATCGACAAGGCGGTCAGCGCCGAGGTGCTGCTCGATCCCGGAAAGCTGCGGCGGACGGCGGAGGTGCTGCTGGATTCGGTGCGGGTGGATCCGGGATTCGGCGCCGAGGAGATGATCGAGCTGGTGCGTGCCCTGCACGGCTTCGGCCCGTCCTCGGCGGAGTTCACCACGGTGCCCATCGGGGAGATCGGCGACTCGGCGCTGGCCTGGGAACAGCCTGCCGCGGACCGCCTCTTCCGCGCGCTCCGCGAGGACCGCCCGCTGGCCCCCCGGCCCGCCGGCCAGGAGAACGGGCAGAAGACCGAGGACGGCGGCGAGCCCCCCGGGGAGAGCGACGGCAGCGGCGGCAGCGGAGGTGACGGCGGGGACGGCGGGGACGGGGGGCCCTCGGGGGTGGTGCCGGTGGACATCCCGCCGGGCGGGATCCGGGTCCGGGTGGAGAACGCCAGCGCCCGCGCCGAGCTGGGCAAGCAGGTCGCCGAGGAGCTGACGGAGACCGGCTTCGCCGCCGCGGACGCCTCTGGCGGTGAGCGGGCCGCGGGCCGGCTCCAGACCCACACCGTCATCACCCACGACCCGGCCCGCCGGGGCGAGGCGCTGACCCTTCAGGCGGCGCTGCCCGGTGCCCGGCTGCGGGAGGCCGAGGGCCAGGGCCGGGAGCTGACCGTCACCCTGGGCGAGCAGCACGAGCGGGTCCAGCCGGTGCGGGACGCCAGAACGCCGATCGACTCCGGCGCCTGGCAGGGCGGCGGCTATGCCGCCGCCACCGGCGACCAGATCTCCTGCCCCTGACGCCGCCGCCGGTCAGCGAATCTCGACAAAGGCATCGGCCGGGCGGGCCGGGCGGGGTGCGGGCGGCGCGGCGGGAAAGCCGATGGCGACCGCGCCCATCGGATCCCATCCGGCCGGCAGCTCCAGCTCCGCCCGCACCACATCGCGGCAGAACATGGTGGAGGACACCCAGGCCGAGCCGAGGCCCTCACCGGCCAGCGCCACCAGGAAGTTCTGCACCCCCGCGCCGGCCGCCACCACGAACATCTCCCGCTCCGCGGTCTGCCGCCGCGCGTCCGGGTAGCGGTGCGCGCCCTCGGCGGCCAGGCAGGGCACCACCAGATACGGCGCCCGCCGCAGCACCTCGCCGCGCCGCAGCCGCCGGGCGATGCTCTCCTCGCCGCGGCCGTCCGCCCGCAGATCGGCGATCCACGCCTCCCGCATGGCGTCCAGCAGCCGGGTGCGGGCGCCCTCCGACTCCAGCAGCACGAACCGCCACGGGGTGGTGTGGTGCGGCGCGGGCGCCGTCACCGCGGCGGCGACCGCCCGCCGTACCGCGGCCGGATCCACCGGCTGACCGGTGAACTCCCGCACCGTGCGCCGCAGGGTGACGGCCTCCCGAACCGCCTCCGAGGTGCCCAGCCGGAACATGTCCGTCCCGGACGGCCGGATCAGATCCCGGGCCGTTCCCGCCGCCGCCCGCGCCCCGTCCGCTCCGTCCGCCCCGTCCGCTCCCTCCGTTCCGGCCGCTCCGCCGGCCGGGGGCGCGGACGGCATCACCCGGCCGGCCAGGCCGCGGACCACGGCCACCGGCAGGCCCCCGGTCTTGCCCTTGACCAGATCGGCCGCCGCCGCCAGCTCGTCGGCCAGCGCGGTCATGGTCACCCCCAGCGGATTGCCGTAGGAATCGGTGCCGCCGCGCAGGTCGTCCAGCACCCGCAGGCCGGCCGCGCCGATCGCCACATCCGTCTGCCCCAGCCGCCAGGGCCGGCCGAAGGTGTCGGTGAGCACCACCCCGGTTCGCACCCCGAGCAGCTCGGCCAGCCCTTCCCGGATGCGCGCGGCCGAGGCGTCCGGGTCGACCGGCAGCAGCAGCACGGTGCCGGGCGGGGTGTTGGAGTTGTCCACCCCGGCGGCGGCCATCACAAAGCCGTGCCGGGACTCCACGATCCTGGTCCGGCCGTAGCGGGCGACCACCCGCACGCTCTCCGCGTCGATGGCGGCCTCGCGGTCCTCGGCCGGCACCAGCCGGCCCTCCGCCTTGCTGACGATCTTGGAGGTGACCAGCACCACGTCCCCGTCCGCCAGCGGCCGGGCGCCGGGGCCGGAGACGGCCGCGGCGATCAGCTTGGCGATGTCGTCCCCCGGCTGCACCTCGGGGATGCCGGGCACCGCCCACGCCTCGAACGCCGCCTGAGCCGCGTCCCTGGCCGTCGTCTGCCGCGTCATGCCGCGCGCACCTCCTCGGCCAGCTCCAGGGCCTGTCCGGCCATGGCGGTGGCCGCCTGCCGGTCGGACATCAGCAGCGGCACCGCCCGGCAGCGGATGCCCGCCTTCTCCACCTCCGGGACGGCGTCGGCGTCCTGGGGGGCGACCAGCCAGCCGTCCAGCAGCTCCGGGCCGTAGTGCCGGGCCACGGCGGCGGTGTCGGCGGCCACCCCGATGGCCGCCAGCACCTTGTCCGCCATGCCGCGCACCGGGGCCCCGCCGATCAGCGGGGACAGGCCGACCACCGGTGCCGCCGCTCCGGCCACCGCCTCCCGGATGCCCGGCACGGACAGGATCGTCCCGATGCTGACCACGGGATTCGACGGCGGGAAGAGGATCACATCGGCCTCGGCCAGCGCCTGGAGCACCCCGGGCGCGGGCGCGGCCGTCTCGGCCCCGACCGGCACGATTCCGTGGGCCGGGACCGCGGCCCGCAGCCGCACCCAGTACTCCTGGAAGTGCACCGCCCGCCGGCCGCCGTCCGGGGCGTCGATCACCACATGGGTCTCGACCCGGTCGTCCGTCATCGGCAGCAGCTTCACGCCCGGTTGCCAGCGGGCGCACAGCGCCTCGGTGACCGCGCTGAGCGGATAGCCGGCCCCCAGCATCTGGGTGCGCACGATATGGGTGGCGATGTCCCGGTCGCCCAGACCGAACCATGTCGGCTCCACGCCGTAGGCGGCGAGTTCCTCCCGGACGGCGAAGCTCTCGTCCGCCCGGCCCCAGCCCTGCTCCTCGTGGATGCCGCCCCCGAGGGTGTACATCACGGTGTCCAGGTCCGGGCAGATCTTCAGCCCGAAGAGATGGATGTCGTCCCCGGTGTTGCCGATCACGGTGATCTCGGCATCCGGAGCGGCCGGTCTCAGGCCGCGCAGGAAGCGGGCGCCGCCGATGCCGCCGGCCAGAACCACGATGCGTCGCATGGGTTCAGTCTGTCAGCAGGCGGTGACACTCCGGTGTCCGGGGTGTCCCGGGGTGTCCGGTGCGTCCGGCGGCGCGTCCGGCGGTGTGCGGACTGCGGCGTTCCGGGCGCGGCGGCGAGCCGGGAGCGCCCGCGTCTTCGTTGTCAGCCCGTCAGCCCGTCAGCCCGTCAACCCGCAGCGCCCGCTCCGTCACTGTTTCACCGCATCCGGTGGAATCTGTGGAAGGAAGGTTTATGCCTCCGGGGAGCGGACAAGCGGGCCTCAGCCGTGCCGCCCCTGGCGGCCGGCGGCGGCGGGCGGCGTTGCGGATCCGTGATCCCACCGTGATCGGGTTCGCTCGCCCGGAGGCCCGGGAACGCCACCGGCGTTCGAGACGTCTTCCAGGGAGAGGGCGCCGGCGGCCGGGCGAAATGCCGGGATCCTGTCGGAAGCACGGTCAGGGCTTGTGGTGATTTGTACATTATTGACATGACTGTGGGCTCGGAGGGTGAAACATCGCGTCAATAGCAGATCGCGGCTTGACTGGTCCGGATCACCGCACTTGTAATTTCACTCGTGTCGTTCGAGTGGAATTGATAACGACGACATCACGGGGACGTACAGGAGGCGAGGGGCGCGATGGCCGAGATGTTCCATCAACTGCTGGACCTGGACGGTGCAGAGGAACTCGGATGGCAGGAACGCGCCCTGTGCGCCCAGACCGACCCCGAGTCCTTCTTCCCGGAGAAGGGCGGCTCCACCAGGGAGGCCAAGAAGGTCTGCCTCGCCTGCGAAGTGCGTTCCGAATGCCTTGAGTACGCCCTCGCCAACGACGAACGCTTCGGCATCTGGGGCGGGCTGTCCGAGCGCGAACGCCGCCGGCTGAAGAAGGCCGCCGTCTAGCCGCGGCCCGCCTCCCGGGGGCCGCCGCCGGGCGGTGGGGCGCCCGTCCTGTGGACGGCGGAGGTGCTGACGGTGCGGGGCGCTAGTGTGGTTCGCTGTCCGACGCCACCGAAGCGAAGCCGGGGCCCGCACCTCGATGTCAGCCCAGTCAGCCCAGTCGGCCCAGCCGGGCCATCCAGAGTTTCCGCAGCACGTCGTCACCGCCGTGCTGGTCGCCCATGACGGCGCACGCTGGCTGCCCGACGTCCTGAACGGGCTGTTCGGCCAGGAACGCCAGGTGCAGGACGTCATCGCCGCCGACACCGGCAGCGCCGACAGCTCCGCCGCCCTGCTCACCGAGAAGCTCGGCCCGGACCGCGTGCTCCATCTCGCCCGGCGCACCGGCTTCGGCGCCGCGGTCGCCGAAGCGGCCCGCACCGCCCCCGTCCTCACCCCCGAGGACCTGCGCTATCTGCGCCGCCCCGACGCCTGGAACCCGGTCACCCGCACCTGGGACACCAGCACCTACGACATGCCGGAGCTGCCCTTCGGCGAGCCCGTGCACTGGCTCTGGCTGCTGCACGACGACTCCGCCCCGGAGCCCGGCGCGCTGCGCGCGCTCCTGCGCCGGGCGGACGCCGACCCGGACGCCGCCGTCATCGGCCCCAAGCTGCGCGGCTGGTACGACCGGCGCCAGCTGCTGGAGACCGGCGTCACCATCGCCCCCAGCGGGCGCCGCTGGACGGGCCTGGAGCGACGCGAGCAGGACCAGGGCCAGCACGACGCCAACCGCACCGTGCTCGCCGTCTCCAGCGCCGGCATGCTGATCCGCCGGGACGTCTTCGAGCGCCTCGGCGGCTTCGACCGCCGGCTGCCCCTGATGCGGGACGACATCGACCTGTGCTGGCGCGCCCACGCCGCCGGCCACCGGGTGCTCATCGCCACCGACGCGGTCCTGCGGCACGCCGAGGCCGCCGCCCGGGAGCGCCGCTCCATCGACTGCGCCGGCCGGCTCGGCGGCAGCCCGCACCGCGTGGACAAGGCCGCCGCCGCCTACACCCTGCTCGCCAACGCGCGCGGCCGGGCCCTGCCCTGGGCGCTGTTCCGGCTGGTCCTCGGCACCGTGCTGCGCATCCTGGGCCATCTGCTGGGCAAGGCCCCCGGCCATGCCCTGGACGAGGCCGCCGGGCTGCTGGCCACCCTGCTGCGGCCCGGCCGCATCCTCATGGCCCGCCGCAGCCGCCGCCACACCACCGCGGCCGACTTCCAGCCGGCCGTCATCCGCCCGCTCTTCCCGCCGCCCGGCGCCACCGTCCGCGCCACCCTGGAACAGGCCGTCACCACGCTGACCAGCCGGACCAGAAGCGGCGGCGGCCCGGTCGGCCGGCACGGCGGCGGGCGTGCCTCCGCCGTGGAGTCCGGCCCCACCGACGAAGCCGCCGAGGACTTCGAGGTCGAGCAGTTCGCCCTGCTGCGCAAACTGGCCCGCCGGCCCGGCCCGGTGCTGTTCGCCCTGCTGCTCCTCGTCTCCTTCCTGGCCTGCCGTGCCCTGCTCGGCGGCGGCGCGCTGAGCGGCGGTGCCCTGCTTCCCGCGCCGGGCGACGCCGAGGCCCTGTGGGACCGCTACCTGACCACCTGGCAGCCGCTGGGCACCGGCGGCAGCCAGTCCGCCCCGCCCCACCTCGCCTTCCTGGCCATGGCGGCCTCCCTGCTGCTGGGCAGCACCGGCCTGGCCATGACCGGCCTGGTGGTGCTGGCCGTGCCGCTGGCCGGGCTGAGCGCCTACCTGTGCTCCAAGCCGCTGCTGCCGTCCCGCATCCTGCGCGCCTGGGGCGCGGTGGCCTACGCCCTGCTGCCCGCGCTCACCGGCGCCCTTGCCTCGGGCCGGATCGGCACCGTGGTGCTGGCCGTGCTGCTGCCGCCGCTGGCCCGCTTCGCGGCCTGCACCACGGGCCTGGCCGCGGGCGGCGGCGCGGCCCGCGGGCCGTGGCGGACCGCCTGGTCCGGTGCGCTGGTGCTCACCGTCATCACCGCCTTCACCCCGGTGATCTGGCCGCTGGCCGCCGTGCTGGCACTGGCCGTGCTGATCCTGCCGCTCCGCCAGCCGCCCGGCGCCCGCCGGGCCCGCGCGCTGCGGCTGGCCGCGCTGCTGCTCACCCCCCTGCTGCTGCTGGGACCGTGGCTGTGGCGGGTGCTGATCAGCCCCGACCGCTTCCTGTCCGAGGCCGGTCTGCCGTACGCCACCGAGCCGGCCTCCGCGGCCCAGTTGCTCACCTTCAGCCCCGGCGGGCCGGGCACCACCGGCGCCTGGCTGCTGGCCGGGCTGCTGCTGGCCGCGCTCGCCGCGCTGCTGCGCCGGGACCGGCGGCTCGCCATGACCGCCGCCTGGGGCGCGGCGCTGATCGCCCTGCTGTTCGCCGTCTGGTCCAACGGCGGCGGCCACTGGGCCGGACCCGCCGTGCTGGTCTACAGCCTGGCCCTGCTGTGCGCCGCCGCGGTGGGCGCCGACGGCGCCCGGGCCCGGGTCGCCGAGCAGAGCTTCGGCTGGCGGCAGCCGGTGGCCGCGCTGACCGCGGTGGCCGCGGCGGCGGGTCCGCTGCTGGCCCTGGCCGCCTGGGTGGTGGACGGCGCCGGCGGGCCGCTGGAGCGGCGCTCGCCGGTGCAGGTCCCGGCCTTTGTCGCCGAGGAGAGCTCCACCAGCGACCAGGCCCGCACCCTGCTGCTGTCCAGTGAGGCCGACGCCCCAGACGGCACCCCGGTGCATGTGGAGTACACCCTGGTGCGCGGCGCGGGCGCCCGGCTGGGCGACGCCGACCTTGCCGCGCTGATGCCCGAGGATCAGGCCCTGAGCCGGGCCGTGGCCGATCTGGTGGCCGGTACCGGTGCCGACCAGACGGCGATTCTCGGCGACTACGCGGTGCGCTATGTGCTGGTGCGCCAGGGCTCCTCCGAGGGGCTGCAGCGGGTGCTGGACGCCACCGTGGGCCTGAAGCGGCTCAGCCAGGAGGACGGCAGCCCGCTGTGGCGGGTGCAGCGGGAGACCGCGCGGGTCCAGATCCTCCCCGCCGGACAGCCCGCCGAGGCCGCCGATCCCGAGGCCGCCGACCCCGAGGCCGCCGACCCCGAGGCCGGGGCCGGGGCGGTGGAACCGCAGCCGCTGCCCGCCGGCCCGGTCGAGGTCCGCACCGAACTGCCGGACGGCCCGGCCGGCCGCGTTCTGCGCCTCGCCGACACCGCCGACCCCGGCTGGGTCGCCACCGTGAACGGCACTCCGCTGCCGCGGGTCACGCTGGACGGCTGGGCCCAGGGCTTCGAACTTCCCGAGGGCGGCGGCCTGCTGGAGGTCACCTACGACTCCGGTTCCGCCCACACCTTCTGGGTCTGGACCCAGGGCTTCCTGCTGCTGGTGCTCACCGTGCTGGCGCTGCCCGGCCGGCGCCGGGAGCTCGACGACGACCTGCCGGAGGAGGGCGAGCCCGCCCGCCCGGCCGGTACCCCGGAGCACACCCGGCAGACACCTGCGCCCCCCGCCCGGGAACCGGCACCGCTCCCGGAACCCGAACCGGCCCCCGAACCCGCGGGCGCCGCCGTGCCGTCCCAGCAGGGCTGGTACGACCCCGGCACCGGGACGGCCACCGGCTATCAGCCCGAGTACGGCTACCAGGACAGCGGCGGCTACTCCTACGACGGCAACGCCCACGACCCCGCCCACGACCCCGGCGGATACGGCGAGCAGCCCTCCGCCGCCCCGTCCGTCCCCGGCCGGAGCCGGGGCGAATGGGACCAGCGGCAGGACTACGGCCAGTACGACTACGGCACCGATTACGGCACTGACTACGGCACCGACTACGGCGACGGAGGCCGGCGATGAACCGAGACGCCCTGCGCCGCAGCCCGGTGCTCTCCCTGCTCGCCGCCGGAGCCGCCCTGGCCCTGGCCGGCGCGCTCGGCACCCTGGGCGGCGGCGAGTCCGCCGCCCCGCCCGCCCCGGCGGGCGAGGCCGCCCGGGCGCCCGTGGTCCGCACCTCCCTGGTCTGCCCCCGCCCCACAGCCGTGGAAGAGGCCGCCACCTACTACACCGCCTACAGCCCGGCCGGGGAGGGACCGGCCGGGGACAGCCGGCCCGGCACCGCGAGCCTGCTCCCCATCACCCCCTACACCCCCGGCACCGACGAGGAGAACCCGGACGAGGACGAGGAAGCGACCGGCGAGGACACCGACGCCACCGAGGCCACCGACGACTCCGGGGAACAGCCCGGGGCGGAGCCGGTCGTGGAGTCCGCCGAGCCCGGCGTCCCCGTGGCGGTGAACGTCAAGAACGACGAGGCCACCGCCCTGGCCGGGACCGCCGAGCACCGGGTCGCCCCCGGCTGGACCGTCCAGCAGAGCAGCATCGTGGACACCTCGGGCGCCCGCGGCCTGCTCGGCACCGCCTGCCAGGCCCCGGCCGCCGACTTCTGGTTCGCCGGCGCCGCCACCGTCGACACCCGCCACGACTACCTGCATCTCACCAACCCCGAGGACGGCGGCACGGTCGTCGACATCGAGCTGTACGGCCCGGAGGGCAGGCTGGAGACCGGCATCGCCGAGGACGGGGTCTCGCTCCCCGGCCGCTCCGGGGTCGCGGTCCGGCTGTCCACCCTCACCGATGAGCAGCACGCCGGGCTGGCCGTGCATGTCACCGCCCGCACCGGCCGCATCGGCGCCCAGATCGAGACCGTGGACGAACAGCTCGGCGTGGACTGGCTGCCGGCCGTCACCGGCGGCACCGACGGCCGGGTCCTGCTGCCCGGCATTCCCGCCGACGCCAAGACCGTCCGCCTGGTGGCCTTCACCCCCGGCGACGCCGACCTCAATCTCTCCGTCCAGCTCGTCGGGGCCACCGGCACCTTCACCCCGGCCGGGAACGAGAGCCTCTTCCTGCGCTCCGGGCTGCTGGAGGCCGTGGAACTCGCCGACATCACCCAGGGCGAGCCCGGCTCGCTGCTGCTCACCCCCGAGGACTCCCTCACCGGCCCGGTGGTCGCCTCGCTCCGCGTCACCCGCGGCGACGGCAGCAAGCAGGAGATGGCGTTCATCGCCGGCACCGCGCCGGTGGAGGAACGGGCCTCGGTCTCCGGCAATGTCCTGGACGGCACCGAGCTGTCCCTGGTCGCCCCGGGCGAGACCGCCGAGGTGCGGGTCACCTGGTCCGCCGCCTCGGGCGGCGGCGACCCGGTGACCGAGGAGATCACCGTCCCGGCGGGCACCACCGTGGCCGTCACCCCGGAGCTGCCGGAAGGCGCCAAGGGCCGCTACGCCGCCACCGTGGAACGCACCGGCGGCGGCGAGCTCTACGCCGCCCGGACCCTGACCGTGGAGCGCGACAAGATCCCGATGTTCACCGTGCAGACCCTGCCCGACGACCGCTCCCGGGTGACCGTCCCCGGCACCGGCGAGAACATCGGCCTGCTGCTCCCCGACGACTGAGCTCCCCGGCTCGGCCCCGGCCCGGCCCCCGGCCCGGCCGCCGGGCGGCCCGCTCAGTCCTCGCCGTAGCGCGGGTCCACCGACTCGGGGGCCAGGCCGAGCAGCTCGGCGGCCTGCTCGACCACCACCTCGTGCACCAGGTCCGCCCGCTCGTCCCGGTCCCGGGCCCGCAGCTCCACCGGCCGCCGGTACACCACGATCCGGTCCGGCCGCCCGCCCCGGCCGCGCACCACCCCGCCCAGCGGCACGCCCTCCGCCGCCGGATCGCCCCCGGGCGGCCCGGACAGCCGCGGCACCTCCTGCACCTCGAAGGCCACGCCCTCCAGTTGCGGCAGCCGCCGCCGCAGCCGCTCGGCCGAGTCCTGCACCAGGGACGCGAAGGTCTCCGACCGGCTGGCGGAGAGCGGCACCTGCGGAGGCGCCAGCGGACCGCGCATGCCGCGGCCGTGCCGGTCCCGGTGGCGCCGCGCCGGCGGCCCGGGAGCGGGGGAGGAGACGCTGCTCGGCTCGTTCTTCATCGCCTCTGACCATAGAGGACACCGGGCCGAAGCAGCTCACCTTACGGGGCGAACCGGTACGTCCCGGCCAGGATGCGGCGACACGGCCGGGTGACGCCACGGCGATGCGTCGCGGCCCGCTCAGGAGTGCGGTACGGTCCAACATCGTGAGCCCCGTCCGACGCTGTTCGCGAACCGCCTGCGGTCGCCCCGCCGTGGCGACGCTCACGTATGTCTACGCGGACTCCACCGCCGTGCTGGGCCCCCTCGCCACCTATGCCGAGCCGCACTGCTACGACCTGTGCGCCGAGCACTCCGAGCGGCTCACCGCCCCCCGCGGCTGGGAAGTGGTCCGGCTCGCCGTCGACACCACCGCCGCCCGCCGCCCCAGCGGCGACGATCTGGAGGCCCTGGCCGACGCGGTGCGGGAGGCCGCCCGCAGCCGCCCCCGCCCCGAGCCGCCGCCCGGCCCGGCCGCCCCCGGCGCCGATCCCATGGAGGTCGCCCGCCGCGGCCACCTGCGGGTTCTCCGTTCACCGGATTCCTGATCCCGGCGTAACATCCGGCCGGTACAGTGAGCGGCGCCGCCGACCGCATCGGGTGGCAACGGTTACCCGCGCCGTCAACCGCGACCCAAGGGGTGAGCTGTGCCGGACCTGTCGCAGATCGTCAAGGCATACGACGTGCGGGGCGTGGTCCCTGATCAGTGGGATACGGACCTGGCGAGGCTGCTCGGAGCGGCGTTCGTCACCATGCTCCGCAACGCCGGTGAGGACCCCGCCGCCGGCATCGTCATCGGCCACGACATGCGCCCGTCCTCGCCCGGCCTGTCCCGCGCCTTCGCCGAGGGCGCGGCCTCGCTCGGGACGGACGTCACCGAGATCGGGCTCTGCTCGACGGATCAGCTCTACTACGCCAGCGGCGCCCTGGACATGCCCGGCGCCATGTTCACCGCCAGCCACAACCCGGCCCAGTACAACGGCATCAAGATGTGCCGGGCGGGCGCCGCGCCCATCGGCCAGGACAGCGGGCTGGCCGAGATCCGCTCCCTCACCGAGCGGTGGCTGGCCCAGGGCGCACCCGAACCGGCCGCCGCACCGGGCACGATGACCCGCCGCGAGACCCTCGGCGACTATGCCGGGCATCTGCGCACCCTGGTGGATCTGACCGGAATCCGCCCCCTGAAGGTCGTGGTGGACGCGGGCAACGGCATGGGCGGGCACACCGTCCCCACCGTCTTCGAGGGGCTGCCCCTCACCCTGGACCCGCTCTACTTCGAGCTCGACGGCACCTTCCCGCACCATGAGGCCAACCCCCTGGACCCGGCCAACATCGTGGATCTCCAGGCCCGGGTGCGGGAGACCGGCGCCGACATCGGGCTGGCCTTCGACGGCGACGCCGACCGCTGCTTCGTGGTCGACGAGCGCGGCGAGCCCGTCTCGCCCTCCGCGATCACCGCGCTGGTCGCCGCCCGGGAGCTGGCCAAGCACCCCGGCTCCATGGTGATCCACAACCTGATCACCTCCTGGTCGGTGCCCGAGGTGGTGCGGGAGAGCGGCGGCACCCCGGTGCGCACCCGGGTGGGGCATTCCTTCATCAAGGCCGAGATGGCCCGGCACGGCGCGGTCTTCGGCGGCGAGCACTCCGCGCACTACTACTTCCGGGACTTCTGGAACGCCGACACCGGCATGCTGGCCGCGCTGCATGTCCTGGCGGCGCTCGGCGGCCAGCCGGAGCCGCTCTCCCGGCTGGTCGAGCAGTACGACCGCTACGCCGCCTCGGGCGAGATCAACAGCCGGGTGGACGACCAGAACGGCCGGCTGGCCGCGGTGCGCGCCGCCTACGCCGGCCGGCCGGGCACCACGGTGGACGAGATGGACGGCCTCACCGTCACCTCCGGCGACTGGTGGTTCAACCTGCGGCCGTCCAACACCGAGCCGCTGCTCCGGCTCAATGTGGAGGCCCGCGACCCGGACACCGTCGCCAAGGTCCGCGACGAGGTCCTCGCCCTCGTCCGCGCCTGACTCCGCCCGCTCCCGCCGCCCTCTCCCCGCCGCGGATGCGGCGGGAGACGGCAGCGGGCGGTTGCGTGGCTGGCGGGGTGCGGCGCCGGTAGGGTGATCGGGAGGAGCCCGGCAACGGCTCCTCCCGCCGCGTGCACCGATGGACAAGTGAGGAAACGCCCATGCCGCCCGTGGAAGCCGGTCTTCTGGAAATCCTCGCCTGCCCGGCCTGCCGCTCGCCGCTGCGCGCCGGCGAGGACGGCCGCGAACTGGTCTGCACGAGCGAGAGCTGCGGCCTGGCCTACCCCGTCCACGACGACATCCCGGTCCTGCTGGAGGACGAGGCCCGCAAGCCGTCCTGACCCGTTCCGAGCCACTCCCCGGACCTCCCGGCCACCCCGGGCGATCGGAGTCCCGACATGATCGACGAATCGCTGCTGGACGCCCCCGACGCGCTCGACCGGGCCGATCTGCGCGGACTGCTGCGCTCCGTCGCCGCCGCCGGCGCCCAGGTGCGCACCGCGCTGCGTGCCGTCGAGGAGTCCCCCGTGCCGCGCCTGCGGCCGGACGGCCGTCCCGGCACGGTGCTGGTGGCCGGCCCCGGCCCGGACGCCGCGCTCACCGTCGATCTGCTCTCCGCGCTGATCGACGAGAACGTCCGGGTGGCCCGGCTGCCCGCCACCGGCGCGCTGGCCGCCCCCGGCGCCCTGCGCTGGCCGCTGCCCAACTGGGCCGGCGCCCTCGACCTGCTCCTGCTCACCAGCACCGACGGCAGCGAGCCGGGCCTGGGCGAGCTGCTGGAGACCGCCTACCGCCGCGGCCTGACCGTGGTCACCGTGGTCCCCGACCGTTCCTCGCTGGCCGACCTCACCCTGCGCCGCCGCAGCCTGACCATAGAGCTCACCCACGCGCCCCGGGTCGAGCTGCCCGCCCACCCGGCCGCGCCCGGTCCCCAGTGGTCGCTGGTGACCCCGCTGCTGTACCTCTGCGACCGGCTCGGGCTGTGCCGGGCCGGCGAGGACGCGCTGCTCGCCATGGCCGACCGGCTGGACGCCACCGCCGAGCGCTGCGGCCCGGCGGCCCCCGTGGACGCCAACCCGGCCAAGGCCCTGGCCGCCGAGTTCGCCGGCTCGCTGCCGCTGCTGTGGAGCGACGGCCCGCTCGCGGCAGCCGCCGCCCGGCACGGCGCCGCGACCCTCACCGGACTGTCCGGCCTGCCCGCGCTGAGCGCCGCCCTCCCGGAGGCGATGACCGCGCACGGGGCGCTGCTGGGCGGCAGCCTGACCGGCGGTTCCGAGGCCGACGACTTCTTCCGCGACCGGGTCGAGGAGCCGCCCGCGCTGCACGCCCGCGTGGTCCTGCTGCGCAGCCCGGCCATCCTGGATCCGCCCGGCAGCAGCTTCGGCAACGGCGGCGGCGGGGCCGGGGCCGCCGAGCGCCCCGCCGGACCCGGCCCCGGACCGGGGCCCGGACCCGGACCCGGCCCCCGGTTCGGCGCCGCCGACGCCGCCCGGGAACTGGCCGTGGAACAGGGCGCCGCACTCAGCGAGCTGACCCCCTCGGACCCGAGCACCCCGCTGGAGGCCGCCGCCGAGCTGATCGCCCAGCTCGACTTCTCCGCCGTCTACCTGGCGCTCACCTCGAACAACCGCACCTGACCCGGAGGCGGCGGCCGGCCGGCCGCCGCCTCCCGTGCCGGCCCGCCCCGCCGGGCAACCGCCCGCCCGCCCACCGCACCGGAACCGGAACCGCCGCCATGGACCGACTTGTCAACGCCGTGCGCCCCTACGCCTGGGGCTCCACCACCGCCATCCCGGAGCTGCTGGGCACCGAGCCCACCGGGCAGCCCCAGGCCGAACTCTGGATGGGCGCCCACCCCGGCGCCCCCTCCCTGGTGGAACGCGGCGACGGCGGCCGGATCCCGCTGGGCGAGCTGATCGCGGCCGACCCCGGGCGCGAGCTGGGCCGCGCCGCCGCCGAGGCGTTCGGACCGCGCCTGCCGTTCCTGCTCAAGGTGCTGGCCGCCGCCTCCCCGCTCTCCCTCCAGGTCCACCCCGACCTGGCCCAGGCGCAGGCCGGCTTCGACGACGAGGAGGGCCGCGGCGTCCCGCCCTCCGCCCCGCACCGCAACTACAAGGACGCCCACCACAAGCCCGAGCTGATCTGCGCGCTGACCCCCTTCGAAGGGCTGTGCGGCTTCCGCCCCGCCGCCGAGACCGCCGCCCTGCTCACCGCGCTCGACGTCGACCAGCTCAAGCCCTACGCCGACATCCTGGCCGCCGCCCGCCCCGAGGACGCCGCGCTGCGCGAGGTCTTCTCCGCCGTCCTCACCGCGGACCGCGCCGCCGTGGCCGAAACCGTCCGCCTGGCCGCCGAGGCCGCCCACCGCGTCGCCGCGGACGGCGGCCCCTGGGCCGCGGCCTGCGGCGCGTACGCCGCCATCGCCCGCCAGTACCCCGGCGATCCGGGCGTGCTGGCCGCCATGCTGCTCAACCACGTCCGGCTCCAGCCCGGCGAGGCGCTGTTCCTGGCCGCCGGGGTGCCGCACGCCTACCTCAGGGGCATGGGCGTGGAGATCATGGCCAACTCCGACAATGTGCTGCGCTGTGGCCTGACGCCCAAGCATGTGGACGTGCCGGAGCTGCTGCGCATCGTCCGCTTCGAAAGCGGCGACGCGGGCGTGCTGCGTCCGGAGGAGACCCCGGAGGGCGAGGAGGTGTACGCCGCCCCGGTCAGCGAGTTCCGGCTGTCCCGCTGCGTACTGGCGCCCGGCGCCGAGCCCCGCGCCCTGCCCACCGGCGTGCCGCAGATCCTGCTCTGCACCGACGGCATGATCCGCATCGCGGACGGCCCGGCCGAGCGGGAGCTGATCCTGCGGCGCGGCGAGTCCGCCTATGTCCCCGCCGCCCAGGAATCCCTGCTGGTGGACGGCCCCGGCACGGTCTTCCGCGCCACCGTCCGGCTCTGAGACCCCGCGCCGCCCGCGGCGGCCCGGAGGCGGCGAGGGCTCGTTTTCGGACGCCCCGTCATGCGGCCTTGAAGGTGCCCACGGCCCGGCTGCTAGATTCGGTGACGACCGCACAACACGTCGCTGCTGATGGCAGTCGGGGCGGCCCGCCGGACGGGCCCGTGCCCGGCCGAGGGGAAAGAAGGCCCTCCGACGGACCGGTGCGGCCGGGAACGCCGCCCGGCGCCCAGCGGACCGGCACGGGCGCCTGCCGTCGCGTCCCCGGCGCACCCTGCCCGCCAAGACCGTCAATCGAGGAGCAGCTTCATGCCCACGAGCGAGTCCGCTCACCCCGACTTCAAGGTCGCCGACCTCTCCCTGGCCGGGTTCGGCCGCAAGGAGATCACCCTCGCCGAGCACGAGATGCCCGGCCTGATGTCGATCCGCCGCGAGTACGCCGAGGCCCGGCCGCTGGCCGGCGCCCGGATCACCGGCTCGCTGCACATGACCGTGCAGACCGCCGTGCTGATCGAGACCCTGGTCGCGCTCGGCGCCGAGGTCCGCTGGGCCTCCTGCAACATCTTCTCCACCCAGGACCATGCCGCGGCGGCGGTCGCGGTCGGCCCCGACGGCACTCCGGAGGACCCCCGCGGCATCCCGGTCTTCGCCTGGAAGGGGGAGACCCTCGAAGAGTACTGGTGGTGCACCGAGCAGGCGCTGACCTGGCCCGGCACCCCCACCGGCGGCCCCAACATGATCCTGGACGACGGCGGCGACGCCACCCTGCTGGTGCACAAGGGCGTGGTCTGCGAGAAGGACGGCGAGGTGCCCGCCCCGGACACCGCGGGCAGCGAGGAGGAGGCCGTCATCCTCCGGCTGCTGGCCCGCACGCTGGCCGAGACCCCGCAGAAGTGGACCCAGCTCGCCTCCGAGATCCGCGGCGTCACCGAGGAGACCACCACCGGCGTCCACCGGCTGTACGAGATGCAGCGCGAGGGCACCCTGCTCTTCCCGGCGATCAACGTCAACGACTCGGTCACCAAGTCCAAGTTCGACAACAAGTACGGCTGCCGCCACTCGCTGGTCGACGGCATCAACCGGGCGACCGACGTCCTGATCGGCGGCAAGGTCGCGGTGATCTGCGGCTACGGCGACGTCGGCAAGGGCTGCGCCGAGTCGCTGCGCGGCCAGGGCGCCCGGGTGATCGTCACCGAGATCGACCCGATCTGCGCCCTCCAGGCCGCCATGGACGGCTACCAGGTGGCCCGCCTGGAGGACGTGGTCGACACCGCCGACATCTTCATCACCGCCACCGGCAACAAGGACGTCATCCGCACCGAGCACATGCTGCGGATGAAGCACCAGGCGATCGTCGGCAACATCGGCCACTTCGACAACGAGATCGACATGGCCGGCCTGGCCGCCGTTCCCGGCGTGGTCAAGGACGAGGTCAAGCCGCAGGTCCACACCTGGACCTTCACCGACGGCCGCTCGATCATCGTGCTCTCCGAGGGCCGCCTGCTCAACCTGGGCAATGCGACCGGCCACCCGTCGTTCGTGATGTCCAACAGCTTCGCCAACCAGACCATCGCCCAGATCGAGCTGTTCGCCAAGAACGACGAGTACCCGATCGGGGTCTACACCCTGCCCAAGCATCTGGACGAGAAGGTCGCCAGGCTGCACCTGGACGCCCTCGGCGCCCGGCTCACCGAGCTGAGCCCCGAGCAGGCCGCCTACATCGGCGTCCCGGTCCAGGGCCCGTACAAGTCCGAGCACTACCGCTACTGACCACGGCCCGGTGCGGTGCGGCCGCCGGGCCCCGGCGGCCGCACCGCACCCGACCCCGATCCCGATCCCGTTCCCGGCTCCCTCCCGGTTCCCCGAAGATCACCGCATGCCCAGTGGCCGCTATCTGCTCCACGACCCGCACGACCGCACCCCGCTCGGCGAGGAGCGGTTCCAGTGCGCGCCCGGCCCGTCCGGCTGGCGCTACACCGCCCGCCGGCTCGGCCCCGACGGCCGCCCGGCCGGCTCCCTCGACCTCACCGTGGACCAACGGGGACGCCCGCTGCGGCTGGAAGCCCGGGCCGGGCGGTGGCAGCTGCGCGGCGCGGCCCTGGACGGGCTGAGCTGGGTCCGCACCGGCCCCGGCGGGGAACACGCCGAGCCCGGCAACGCCCGGGCCCACGCCTTCACCGGCGGCTCACCCGCCCACCTGGTGGCCGTCGCCCGGCTGCTGCGGCTGACCCCCGGCGGCCCGGCCGCCCGGGTCCGCCTGCTGGCGCTCACCGAGCCCGTGCTCGCCCCGCGCACCGTCGACCAGAGCTGGACCCTGCTGAGCAGCGCACTGCACCGTGACGCCGCGGCGGGCGGCGAGCTCACGGTCGAGGAGTACCGGATCGACGACCTGGAGAGCGGTGAGCGAGGGCTGGTCCACCTCACCGGCGACATCGTGCTGGCCGCCCCCGGCATCGAACTCGACGACCTGGACGCGCCCCCTTCCGACTGGCCCACGGCCGCGGCCTGACCGGCTTCCCGCCCGTCCGCGCCCGTCACCCGGGAGGTGCGAACCCCCCGGCCCGGCCCCCGTCCCCGTCCCCGCCGACGGCCGACCGTACCGGCTCCTCCGCCCACGCCCGCGGCATCTCCTGCACCGGACCCACCGGACCCACCGGACCCACCGGACCCACCTGCGCTGCCTGCTGAAGCTGCCGCTGCTCCTCCTGCAGCCGCCGGACATCCCGCCGCTGCCGCTCCCACGCCACTCCGCGCAGATAGCCGACCGGATCCGTCCCGGACGGCGCCGCCCGCCCGGTCAGCCGCACCAGATCGTCCGCCAGCCGCACCGCCATGGACCAGCTCATCCGGGCGTCCATCTGCGGCAGCCGCGCCAGAAACTGCCGCACGGTGAGCCACAGCCCGTCCGGCACCCGGGACAGATCCAGCTCCGCGAACTGCCCGGCCAGCTCGGGCGGGGGCGCCGGCAGCGGCCAGGCGCGCGGCGCCGGTATCCGCTCCCGCACCACCAGCGTCCCGGCGAACACATCACCGATCCGCCGCCCCCGCTCCGACACCAGCGAGGCGATGCAGGCCACCGACCCCGAGGTGGCCAGAATCTCCACCACCCCGACCAGCTGCCGCACCAGCGCGTGCCGGAACCGGACCGGACCGCCGTCGCTGCGCACCACCCGGAGCCCGAGGGCCAGTTTCCCCAGTGACTTGCCCCGGGACAGCGTCTCCACCGCCACCGGCACCCCGACCAGGATCAGCGCCAGCAGGGCCATCGCGGTGGCCGCCGTAGCGGCGAAGCCCAGATCCTGCACGGCGCTCAGCAGCACCAGCGTCGCCAGGAAGTACCCGCCGAGCAGCACGGCCAGGTCGATCGACACGGCCAGCGCCCGGCTCAGCAGCTTGGCGGGCTGCAGGCCCAGGACAACGGCATCACCGGTCACGGGATTGCTCATGGCCGCCCATCCTCCCCGCGTCCGGCCGGTACGGCCAGTCTGCACCGGTCACCGATTGGCCACACCACCGAACCGGCCACTGCCTCCGCCCGGCAGCGTCTGAGAGGGTCGTGCCATGGACGTCGATGTGTTCGTGGCCGCGCACCGTCAGGAGTGGGACCGGCTGGCCCAGCTTCTCCGCCGTGGCCGGCGGCTGAGCGGTGCCGAGACCGACGAGCTGGTGAGCCTTTACCAGCGCACCGCCACCCATCTCTCCCAGCTCCAGAGCTGGGCCCCGGACCCGGCCGTGGTCAACCGGCTCACCACGCTGGTCGCCAGGGCCCGCAGCGTGGTGGTCGGCACCCGGCGCGCCACCTGGCGCGATGCCCTGCACTACTTCACCGCCGGCTTCCCGGCCGCCTGCTACCGCACGCGTGCCTGGTGGGTGCCGACCGCGCTGGTCTTCATCCTGGCCACGGCGGGCATCGGGGCGTGGATCGCCGGCAGCCCGGAGGTGCAGGCCAGCATCGGCGCCCCCGACGAGCTGCGGGAGATGACCCGGCCCGGCGGCGGCTACGAGAGCTACTACTCCAGCAGCCCGGCGGCGGCCTTCTCCTTCCAGGTATGGACGAACAACATGGTGGTCGCCGGCATCTCCCTGACGCTCGGGGTCTTCCTGGGCATCCCGGTGCTGTGGGTGCTGCTGCAGAACGCCATGAACGTGGGGACGGGCGTGGGCCTGATGGCCGCCGCCGACCGGCTGGACGTCTTCCTCGGCCTGATCCTGCCGCACGGCCTGCTCGAACTCACCGCGGTCTTCATCGCGGCCGGCGTCGGCCTGCGGCTGGGCTGGACGGTGATCGACCCGGGGAGACTCACCCGGGGCGCGGCGCTGGCCCGGGAGGGCCGGGCCGCCCTGGGCATGGTGATCGGCCTCACCCTGATTCTGCTGATCTCCGGTCTGATCGAGGGTCTGGTCACCCCCTCGTCGCTGCCCACCTGGGCCCGCATCGGCATCGGAGTGGCCGTCGAAACGGCGTTCCTGGCCTATGTCCTCATCCTCGGCCGCCGAGCCGTTCGCGCAGGTGAGACCGGCGATGTGACCGCCGGTGACCGCGAGGACGAACTTCCGGTGGCGGCCTGAGCCGGCCGCTCACCGGTCCGCGCTTGACACCCAACCGGGTGACGCGTAACGTAGTCCGAGCTGTCACCGCCGGGAGCGACCGAGAGGCCGCCCGGCCGGGCAGCAGAGGTGCAGCCGCCACAGAATTCCATTCGGAGATTCCATGGCGGGCTACCGACTCCGACTCACTTCCCTCAAAGGGCAGGATTCCGGCGCGCGCTGAGCGCGGTGAAATCACCCCGGCCGAGGTGTGATAGCGTCGGAAGCACCGAAACGGAAGAAACACCCGGAGGGATTCCCGAGAGGGATACCGATGGCAGTGTCCGTTCCTTGAGAACTCAACA
>NZ_FOLM01000018.1:57406-104370 GCF_900112355.1 Streptomyces aidingensis | reverse complement strand
GACTACCGGGTGGCGGGCGACTGGGGCAGCGGCTTCCAGGGCGAGATCGTCATCCGCAACACCGCCGCCACCGCCCTGACCGGCTGGACCCTGGACTTCGCCTTCCCCGCCGGGCAGAGGGTCACCAACATGTGGGGCGGCACCCCCGCCCAGAACGGGAACACGGTCAGCGTCACCCCCGCGGACTGGACCCGCACCATCCCCGCCGGCGGCTCGGTCACCCTCGGCTTCATCGGCACCAGAGGCACCACCAACCCCGCCCCCACCACCTTCACCCTCAACGGCACCACCTGCACCACCACCTGACCCACCCCCCCCGTACCGGCCGGCCGCCCGGGCCCGTGCCCGGCGGCCGGCTCCGGCGGGAACCGCCCGCGACCGCCGGACGTCCCTGGCCGGGGAAGGGAGCCGGACATGAGACGGATGAGCGGGGCGCGGGGCAGCCTCCTGACGGCGCTGGTGTGCGCCGGGCTGCTGACCGCCTGCGACAGCGGCGAAAGCGGTGAGGAACGACCGGCCACCGCACCGGTGGCGGCCGACGGCGAGGGACTGGTGCCCGACTTCGTGCTCGCCCTGCCCCAGGGCACCCGGCTGGACCGCGACGACGACCGGCTCGCCCACGGGCTGCTCGGCGACGGCGGAGCCGGCTGCCGGCCCCTGGCCTGGGACGACACCGGCGACGATGCGCCGGGACTGACGGTCTACGCGGCGAACGACGCCTGCGCCGTCGACGAGGACGTCCACGACCACCCGCTGAACGGACGCCACCCGGTCTACCGGTCAGCCGAGGACATCCCCGGCGAGACGGCCGCAGCCGGCCGCGAGGTCACCACCCCGCTCGGCACGGCGCTGCTCTTCACCCAGACCTATACCGAGTGCACCAACTCCTGCGAGGACTTCGACGAGCCGTTCGCCGTGATCACCCTCTCCTCCCCGGCGGATCCCGGCTACCGGTCGCTGGTGTTCACCTCGCTGGGCGCCCGGCTCTCCCTGGAGGAGCTGGAGACCATGGTCGTGGACCGCCTCTCGCTCCCCTGAACCGCCGCCCCTGAACCGCCGCGCCGGACCAGCCGGTCAGGACGGTGGTGCGGGGCGGACGGCGAGTACCGCGATGTCGTCGGTGCTGTCCGCGCCCAGCCCGATGAGGAGTTCGTCGCAGAACACGTCGAGCGGCTCGCGGGCCAGCGCCGCGGTGTGCCGGCGCAGCCGCGCCAGCGCCCCGTCCAGGGGCTCGTCCCGGCGTTCGATCAGGCCGTCGGTGTACAGCAGCACCGTGGAGCGGGCGGGGAGGCCGGTGCCGGCCGAGGGGCGCGGCATTGCGGGGTCCATGCCGAGCAGCAGGCCGGCGCCCTCGTCGAGGTAGCGGGTGGCGCCGTCCTTGGTGGTCAGCAGTGGCGGCAGATGCCCGGCCGAGGAGTGCTCCAGCCGCCAGGGGCCCTCCGGCGGTCCGGTCACCCGGCCGTAGACGCAGGTGGCGATCGCCTCTTCGGACAGGCTGTGGTTCGCCAGGTCCAGGGAGCGCAGTACCGCCCCGGGGGGCCTGCGGCGGTCGACCGCGATGCCGCGCAGCATGCTGCGGAGCTGGCTCATGGCGATCGCCGCATCGAGGTTGTGCCCGCTGACGTCCCCGATGACCACCGCGGTGTCCCCGCCGGGCAGCGGAAAACTGTCGTACCAGTCGCCGCCGACCTGCGCGGTGGCGGAGGAGGCGGCGTAGCGGGCGGCCAGCTCCAGATGACCGACCCGCGGCAGCGCGGGCAGCAGGGAGCGCTGCAGCCGCTCGGCGATGTTTCTGGTCTCCTGGTACAGACGGGCGTTGTCCACCCCCAGGGCCAGGCTGCGGACCAGGTCGTCCACCAGCGACACGTCGTCGTCGGTGAACGGCGGCCCGCCGCCGGTGCGGGCCAGCGTCAGGGCCCCGAGGACCTCGCGGCGGGCCCGCAGCGGGGCGACGACGGCGCTGCCGGCGCCCAGGTGCCGGAACAGCTCCCGGTAGTCGGCGTCCAGCGGGCTCGGCGGCCGTCCGTCCGGCAGCGGGGGAAGGCCGGTGAGCAGCAGCGGGCCCGCGCCGCGCAGCACCCGGGCCAGCGGGCCGCGGGCGTCCTCGGTGACCGGGGGGACCGGCCCCTCCGTGGTCTCGGGTGCCCCGGGAGGCGGCCCGCCGGGGCGGCGGTGCACGACGCAGACCCGCTCCACCCGGGCGTGTTCGCCGATCAGGTCCACCGCGCACCAGTCGGCGAGGTGCCGGGTCAGAATGCGCCCCACCTGTTGCAGGCCCTCGTCCAGGTCCGGGGTGTTGCCCAGCGCGTTTCCGGTGTCGGCCAGCAGGGACAGCCGCTCCAGCGCCGGCAGCCCGGTGCCCGGCCCGGTCCCCGTCCCCGGCCCGGCCCCCGCGGCGGCGGGTGCGGGCGCGGCGGGCTGCCGGCTGCCGCCCGGTGCCCGGGGCGCCCCGGCCACCGCCGCCGCCCTCGGTGCGAGCTGGGCGACGAACACGGTGCGGCCGTCGGTGGTCTCCTGGGTCTGGATGGTCAGCCGGACCGGGACCAGCCTGCCGTCCCGGTGCAGTGCCGGAAGCGGCACCGGGCGGCCCAGGATGCGCGCCCGGCCGGTGAGCAACAGCGAGCTGTACGCCGCGATGTGGCGTTTTCTCAGATGCTCGGGGATGAGCGTGGTGAGCCGCCGCCCGGTGAGTTCGTCGGCCTGCCAGCCGAGCAGGTCGGCGGCGGGCCCGTTCACCGCGATGATGCGGTTGGCCTCGTCGGCGGCGATGGTGGGGACCCTGCTGGCCCGCACCTGGCGGGTGTCCCAGGGCACCAGTTCCGCGGGACCGGCGCCCGGCTCGCGCGGGGCCACGGTCCAGGCGGTGGGATTTCCGCCGGCGAGCTGGGCGACGATCTCGTCGAGCAGCCACCGCTGGAAGGCCCGGCCGCGCGGCAGGGCCGGCAGGGTGAGCAGGCGTTCGCCGCGGGCCGCGTCCTCGGCCAGGTCGAGCACCCGGCGCAGGACGACCAGGGACGATGCGGCGTCCGCGGGCACCGCCAGGGGCAGCGAGCGCATGTCCGCGTCGGCGGACCGTTCGCCCTGTGCGGCCGCCACCCAGCCGTTGAGGGCGCTGTTCGTGTCCTGGGCGACGGCCAGTTCCCCGGGCGGCACACCGAGGGTGTCCCCGGCGGACGCGGCCAGCGCGAGTTCGCGCAGCAGGGCGCCGCGGTGCTGCCGGTCCTCCGTGCAGAGCGCGCCGGGCACATCGACCAGCAGCACCGTCCGGGGGGAGCCGGGCGGCGGTACGGCGGTGCGCCAGCCGCCCGGTGCCGGCCGCGGTCCGGGCGGCGCCAGCTCGAACCAGACCGTTTTGGCGTCCTCGCCGGTGTCGACGCCGTGGCGGGACGCCAGCCGGGCGACCAGGGTGAGGCCCTGCCCGGTTCCGGAGTAGGCGGGGCACTCAAGCGGCAGCAGCACCCGGCCGGGCCGGTGGTCGCCGACGCCGATCCGCACTCCGCCGCCGTGTGCCAGGACCGACACCTCGATCCCCGTGCGGGCATGCAGCACCGCGTTGGTCACCAGTTCGCTGACCAGCAGCCGGGCGGTGTCCGCCGTCTCCGGGGCGGTCCCGGCGCCGGCCGCCAGGACCGCGTCCACGAACCGCCGGGCCGAGGCGACGCTCTCCGGCCGCGGGGGGAACCTCTGCCGCGGTGACCCCGGCGGATCGAGGTGGTGCATGCCACGAGTGTCCCGCACCCGGCGTGTCCCGCAACCGCGCTCCGCCGCCGGTGCGGACCCCGCCGGTGCGGGCCGGCCGGTGCGGGCCGGCCGGTGCGGGCCGGCCGCGGGGCAGCTCCGGAGGAGAATCCTCCACTTGCCCGCTGCACACCCGTTGACGCCCCGGCCGCGGGACCCTTAACGTCCGTGGCCTGACTTTCGGGAATCTTCCGAAAATTTTCGGGACAGTTTTGCCAGAAGGGCTTCCCATGAGATCCGTCCGCGTTGCCACCTTCGCGCTCGCCGCCGCCGCCCTGGCCCTGCCGCTGGCGGCCATCCCGGCGACCGCCGACCCGGGCCCCGACCACCGGGCCGCCCCGCACTCCAACGCCAAGTTCGACCGGCTGCGCCATGCCGCCCCCGAGGGCTTCTTCGTGGGCACCGCCGCGGCCGGCGGCGGCCACCACCTCGAGCAGGACTATCCGGACCCCTTCACCCACGACAGGAAGTACCGGAAGATCCTCGGGCGCCAGTTCAGCTCGGTCTCCCCGGAGAACCAGATGAAGTGGGACTTCATCCACCCCGAGCGGGACCGCTACCGCTTCGAGGAGGCGGACGCCATCGTGGACTTCGCCGAGCGCCACGGCCAGGTGGTGCGCGGGCACACGCTGCTGTGGCACAACCAGAACCCCGCGTGGCTGGAGGAGGGCGACTTCACCGCCGAGGAGCTGCGCGCCATCCTGCGCGACCACATTCAGACCGTGGTCGGCCACTACGCCGGCCGGATCCAGCAGTGGGACGTGGCCAACGAGATCTTCGACGACCAGGGCAATCTGCGCACCGAGCAGAACATCTGGATCCGCGAACTCGGGCCGGGCATCGTCGCCGACGCCTTCCGCTGGGCCCACGAGGCCGACCCGGAGGCCCGGCTCTTCTTCAACGACTACAACGTGGAGGGCATCAACGCCAAGAGCAACGCCTACTACGCGCTGGTCCAGGAGCTGCTCGCCGACGGTGTGCCGGTGCACGGGTTCAGCACCCAGGGCCATCTGTCCACCCGCTACGGCTTCCCGGGCGATCTGGAGCAGAACCTGCGCCGGTTCGACGAGCTCGGTCTGGAGACCGCGATCACCGAGGTCGATGTGCGGATGGACCTGCCGGAGAGCGGTGAGCCCACCGAGGAGCAGCTCCAGCAGCAGGCCGACTACTACGTGCGGATGCTGAACGCCTGCCTGGCGGTGGAGAGCTGCAACTCCTTCACCGTCTGGGGCTTCACCGACAAGTACTCCTGGGTGCCGGTGTTCTTCGAGGGGCAGGGCTCGGCCACCATCATGACCGACGACTTCACCCGCAAGCCGGCCTTCTTCGCGCTCCAGGACGCGCTCAAGGACGCCCGCAAGGGCTGAGACCTCCCCCTTGGCCCGCCCGTGCGGCGCGGCGTGGGCCCCGGCCCGGCGGCCGGGGCCCATGGCACGGGCGGGCGGGGGCGTCGTCAGCCGTCCGCGCAGGCGCCGAGGTCCTCCCAGACGCCCCACTGGCCGGTGGTGCCGGGCTCCTCGCCCCTGGTCCACCACTTGGCCCGCCAGTTGTGGCCGCCCCAGGTGACGGTGTCACCGCCGGTGTACACGGTCCCCGCGTCCCAGCCCGCGGGCAGGCAGGCGGTGCCGTCCCCGCCGCCGCTGTCTCCGCCGCCGCTGTCTCCGCCGCCGATGCGCACATCGGTGCAGGCGTAGAAGGCGTTGCCGGTGTCCGCGATGTTCCAGACGGCGAGCACCTTCTGCTGTCCCGTCAGGCCGCCGAAGTCGACCCGGTGGGTGACGGTCGCACCGGGCCGTGCGCCGCCGTCGTCGAACTGCGCGACCAGCCGCCCGCCGGCGAAGTACTGCCAGTTGCTGGTGGCGTGGCGGGCGGTCAGGTGCCAGGTGAAGGTGGTGGTGCTGCCCACCGGCGTGACCTGCCAGCCCTTGCCGTCGTCGTCGAGCTCGGCGAACTGCGCGTTGCCGCCGCTGCACGAGCGCAGCCCCTTGGGCCCTTCGACGCTCTGGGGCTCCCACTGGATCTGCCCGCAGTCCACCACGCCCGCGGCGCACTGCGCCTGCCGGCTGGGCGGTGAGGAGACATAGCCGTGTGCGCCGGCGGTGGGGGCGGGCAGCGCCACGACCAGGAGGGGAGCGACGACCGCGCCGGTGAGGGCGGCCAGTCTGGTGCCGAGTTTCATGCCGACTCCTTCTCTGCCGGGGCCGTCGGTCCCCGGGGACCGACGGCCCCGTTGTGGGGGGTGAGGTGGAGCATGTGGAGCAAGGCCGGCCGGCGGGTGACACGGCCGGCCGTGCCGTGGCATCGGCGGAACGCGCGACCGGACCCCGCAGGTCTATACCTTCCCCGTTAGGTCTAGACCTGTTTGCGTGGCCCGGTCAAGAGGCCGGAGCGCGCGGAACGGTGAACCGCCGCCCCGCCTCAGGCACCGACATAGGCGGCGAGGTGCTCGCCGGTGAGGGTGGAACGGGCGGCGACCAGGTCGGCGGGCGTGCCCTCGAAGACGATCCGGCCGCCGTCGTGGCCCGCGCCCGGCCCCAGATCGATGATCCAGTCGGCGTGCGCCATGACCGCCTGGTGGTGCTCGATCACGATCACCGACTTGCCGGAGTCCACGAGCCGGTCGAGCAGGCCCAGCAGCTGCTCCACATCGGCCAGATGGAGGCCGGTGGTCGGCTCGTCCAGCACGTAGACCCGGCCCTTCTCGGCCATCTGGGTGGCCAGCTTCAGCCGCTGCCGCTCACCGCCGGAGAGCGTGGTCAGCGGCTGGCCCAGGCTGAGGTAGCCGAGCCCGACATCGGCGAGCCGGCCGAGAATCCGGTGCGCGGCCGGGGTGCGCGCCTCGCCGGAGCCGAAGAACTCCTCGGCCTCGGTCACCGGCATGGCCAGCACCTCGCTGATGTCCCGGCCGCCGAGACGGTACTCCAGCACCGATGCCTGGAACCGTTTGCCCTCGCACTCCTCGCAGGTGCTGGCCACGCCGGCCATCATCGCCAGGTCGGTGTAGATGACGCCGGCGCCGTTGCAGTTCGGGCAGGCGCCCTCGGAGTTGGCGCTGAACAGCGCCGGCTTCACCCCGTTGGCCTTGGCGAACGCCTTGCGGACCGGGTCGAGCAGCCCGGTGTAGGTGGCCGGGTTGCTCCGCCGGGAGCCGCGGATCGCGCTCTGGTCGATGGACACCACGCCCGCGTCGGCCGCCCCCGGCTGCCCGGGCAGCGCTCCGTGCACCAGGGAGCTCTTGCCGGAGCCGGCGACGCCGGTCACCACGACCAGCACGCCGAGCGGGATGTCGACATCGACATCGCGCAGGTTGTTGGCGCTCGCGCCGCGGACCGCCAGCGTGCCGACCGGCTTGCGCACCGAGGTCTTGAGGGCCGCCCGGTCGTCGAGATGGCGGCCGGTGACGGTGCCGCTGCTCCGCAGCCCGTCCACGGTGCCCTCGAAGCAGACCGTGCCGCCCGCCGTGCCGGCCCCCGGACCGAGGTCCACCACATGGTCGGCGATCAGGATGGTCTCCGGCTTGTGCTCCACCACCAGCACCGTGTTGCCCTTGTCCCGCAGCCGCAGCAGCAGGTCGTTCATCCGCTGGATGTCATGCGGGTGCAGGCCGATGGTCGGCTCGTCGAAGACATAGGTGACGTCGGTCAGCGAGGAGCCGAGGTGCCGGATCATCTTCACGCGCTGGGCCTCGCCGCCCGACAGGGTGCCCGAGGGCCGGTCGAGCGACAGATAGCCCAGCCCGATCTCCCCGAACGAGTCGAGGGTCCCCCGCAGCGCGGTGAGCAGCGGCGCGACCGAGGGCTCGGCCAGGCCGCGGACCCATCCGGCCAGATCGCTGATCTGCATGGCGCAGGCGTCGGCGATGCTGATCCCGTTGATCTTCGACCTCCGGGCGCCCTCGCTGAGCCGGGTGCCCTCGCATTCGGGACAGGCGGTGAAGGTGACCGCCCGGTCCACAAACGCCCGGATGTGCGGCTGCATCGCCTCCCGGTCCTTGGACAGGAACGATTTGCGGATCTTGGGAATCAGCCCTTCGTAGGTGAGGTTCACGCCCTCGACCTTCACCTTGGTCGGCTCCCGGTACAGAAAGTCCTGCATCTCCTGCTTGGTGAACCGGCGGATCGGCTTGTCCGGGTCGAGAAAACCCGACTCGGCGTAGAGCCGCACGGTCCAGAAGCTGTCCGACTTCCAGCCGGGAATGGTGAACGCCCCCTCGGAGATCGACTTGGAGTCGTCGTAGAGCCGGCTGAGGTCGATGTCGGACACCGTGCCCCGGCCCTCGCAGCGCGGACACATGCCGCCGGTGCGGGTGAAGGTCGCCTTCTCCGCCTTCTTGGCGCCGCGCTCGACGGTGATCGCGCCGCTGGCCCGTACCGAGGGGACGTTGAAGGCGTAGGCGCTGGGCGGACCGATGTGCGGCTGCCCGAGCCGGCTGAACAGGATGCGCAGCATCGCGTTGGCGTCGGTGACGGTCCCGACGGTGGAGCGGGGGTCGGCCCCGATGCGCTGCTGGTCGACGATGATCGCGGTGGTCAGCCCGTCCAGGACATCGACCTCGGGGCGGGCCAGCGCCGGCATGAAGCCCTGCACAAAGGCGCTGTAGGTCTCGTTGATCAGCCGCTGCGACTCCGCCGCGACGGTGTCGAACACCAGGGAGCTCTTGCCCGAGCCGGAGACACCGGTGAACACCGTCAGCCGGCGCTTGGGAATCCCGACGCTGACGTCCTTGAGATTGTTCTCGCGCGCGCCGTGCACCCGGATCAGGTCATGGCTGTCGGCGGCGTGCGCCGCGGAGGGCTGCGGGTCCGTGCTGGTGGCCATGGTGCGTTGTCTCCATCCGTCGCGGGAATCCGCCGGGACCGGCCGGTGCGCCGGTCGCCGCGGCTGCGATTGCGGTCTTCTGCGGTCTTCTGCGGTCCTGTGCGGCCGTAGCGGTCACCCTATGCGCGCGCCTGTGACCGGCGCTTCTCCATATCTGATCGGATATCCGACCGGAAATCCGGCCGTCCGGTCGCCCCGCCTCGGGGCGCCGTGCGAGACTGACCGGGTGGGACGGCAGGATCTCGGCGACCTGGTCCGGCTGCGCCGGGCGCGCGACCGGATGGACCGCGAGTACGCCGAGCCGCTGGATGTCGCGGCGCTGGCCCGGGAAGCCCTGATGTCGGCGGGCCATTTCTCCCGCAGTTTCCGCGCCGCCTTCGGCGAGACGCCGTACAGCTATCTGATGACCCGCCGCATCGAGCGGGCCAAGGCACTGCTGCGGCGCGGCGATCTGACGGTGACCGAGGTCTGCGTCGCGGTCGGCTGCACCTCGCTGGGGTCGTTCAGCTCGCGCTTCACCGAGCTTGTCGGCGAGAGCCCGAGCAGCTACCGCGCCCGGGAGCACGAGGACGGGGCCGCCGTCCCGGCCTGTGTGGCCAAGATCCACACCCGCCCGGTGAGAAACCGGCCGGCCGCCCGCACCGTCGAGCAGTAGTCGGCCCGGCCGGACGCCGCCCGTCCGCCGGCCGCGCCGCGGCCGGTTACGTTGTGGGGGAGAGCCGGACACGCGCAACGGGAGGGCCCAGGTGCCGGGACGCGACAACGGGGGACCTGCGGTCGACCTCGGGGATCTGCGGCTGTTCGCGGTCGTCGCCGAGGAGCTGCACTTCGGCCGGGCGGCGGCCCGGCTGCATCTCAGCCAGCCGGGCCTGAGCTACCGGGTCAAGGCGCTGGAGGACGCCCTGGGCTACCAGGTGCTGGCGCGCAATCGCCGCGGGGTGCGGCTGACGCCCGCCGGCGAGGTGCTGCTGTCCGGCGCCCGCCGGCTGCTGGGCGAGGCACACCGGGTGGTGGACGACGGCGGCCGGGTGGCGCGCGGGGAACTGGCCACGGTCCGGGTCGGGTTCGTGGGCACGGCGCTGTACAGCCTGCTGCCCGCGGTGCTGCGCGAGGCGCGGGTGCGCCATCCGGCGCTCCAGGTGCGGGTCGAGGAGCGCAAGAGCGCCGATCAGGTGCGGCTGCTCCAGCTCGGCCGGCTCGATCTGGGGCTGCTGCATCTGCCGGTCGATCCGCGCAGCGGGCTGGAGGCCACGCCGGTGCTGGAGGATCCGGTCGGCATCGCGCTGCCGGCCGGCCACCGGCTGGCGGACCGGGACCCGCTCGCGCTCGCCGACCTGTCGGGGGAGGACTTCGTGCTGTTCCCGCGGGATCTGGAGCCGCACACCTACGACCGCTACACCGACGCCTGCGTGGCCGCCGGGTTCGCACCCCGCGTCGCCCACGAGGCCACCGGGCTGCAGACCATTCTGGCCCTGGTGGCCGCGGGGCTGGGGGTGGCCTTCGCGGCGCGGTCGGTGGCCCGCCATCTCACCCGCTCCGGGGTGGTGTTCCGGCCGCTGGCCGGGCCGGCGCCGCGGCTGGTCACCGGCCCGGCCCGCCCGGCGGGCAGCGACCACCCGGGGGCGGCGCTGCTGCGCGAGGTCATCCTGGACTGTGCCGGTGATCGAACCGGCAAATCACAGGAGCAGGAATTCGTATTGGACGGATAACCGCGGGGCTTTCTAGCGTTTCCCCATGGAAACCAGAACCACGACGAACGCTGTTGCGCTGGTGACCGGCGCCAACCGCGGCCTGGGCAGCGCCCTGGTCGACGCCCTGCTGGAGCAGGGCGCGCGCCGGGTGTACGCGGCGGCCCGGGACACCGCCTCCCTGGCCGGGCACGACGAACGGGTGGTCCCGGTCCGGCTGGACCTGACCTCGGCCGCGGACATCGCCGCCGCCGCCGCGCTGGCCACCGATGTCACCCTGCTGGTGAACAACGCGAGCACGGCCCGCTTCGCCGACCCGTTCACCGCCGGGCGCGAGGAACTGATGCTGGAGATGGCCACCAACTACACCGGCACCGTCGACGTCATCCGCGCCTTCGTCCCGGTCATCGAGAAGGCCGGGGGCGGGGCCGTGGTCAATGTGCTGTCGCTGCTCGCCCTGGCCGGCACGCCGCCCATGGCCGGCTATGCCGCCTCCAAGGCCGCGCTGCACTCCTTCACCCAGGCCATCCGCCCGGGGCTGCGCGCCCGCGGCATCGGCGTGCACGGCGTGTACCCCGGCGGCATCGACACCGACATGCTCGCCGGATTCGACGGGCCGAAGACCAGGCCGGAGATCGTGGCGGAGGCGATCGTGGCGGGCGTCGCCGCCGGGCACACCGAGATCTTCCCCGACCCCACCTCCGCGCGGATGTCCACGCTCTGGCGGAGCGACCCCAAGGGGTTCGAGCGGGCCTTCTCCGGGGAGGACCGGTGAACGTTCCCCTGCCGACCGTCGCCGTGATCGGGCTGGGTGCGATGGGCGCCCGCCTGGCGGCGAATCTGTGCGCCGGCGGTTATCCGGTGGTGGTGGCGAACCGGTCACCGGAGCCGGTGCGGGACCTGGTGGCCGCGGGCGCCTCCGCGGCCGGCTCGCCCGCGGAGGCGGCGTCCCGCGCGGAGGTGGTGCTCGTCGCGGTCAGCGACGACGAGGCGTCCGCGGCGGTGTGGCTGGACCGGGACACGGGTGTGCTGGCCGGTGCCCACCGGGGCACCCTGGCCGTCGAGGCCAGCACGCTCTCCCCGCGGTGGGTCCGGAATCTGGCCGCCGCGGCTGCCCTGGACGGCCTGCGCTTCCTGGAGGCGCCGATGATCGGCTCCCGGCCGCAGGCCGAGGCGCGGGCGCTGGTCCATCTGGCCGGGGGCCGTCCGGAGGTCCTCGCGGACGCCCGCGCCGTGCTGGAGTGCAGTGCGGCACGCGTCCACCACGTCGGGGACCACGGCACCGCCGCCACCCTGAAGCTGATCGTCAACGCGTCGCTGGCCACCCAGGTCGCCGTGCTGGCGGAACTCCTCGCGCTCGCCCGCCGGGCCGGCCTCGACCCGGCCGAATCGGTCCGTTTCCTCGCCGACCTGCCGGTGACCAGCCCGGCCGCCGCACGCGCCGCCGGGGTCATGACCGCGGAGGACTTCGCGCCGAACTTCCCGGTCCGGCTGGTCGACAAGGACCTGAGGTATCTGACCGCGCTCGCCGAGGACCTGGCCACCGAGACGCCGATGGCCCGCGCCGCACTCGCCGGATACCAGCGGGCCGGCGCCGCCGGACACGGCGACGCCGACCTGACCGCCATCGCGGCGGCCTACTGGTGACCCGCTGCTGATCACCGCCCGGGGGCCGGTCCACGGCCCCCGGGCCCGCGGGGGGCGGCCGGGTCCGGACGCGGGCCGGCGCCGCTGCCGTCCGGCGCCGCGCCCGCCCGGCCGCGGAAGGCCGCGATGCCGGAGCGGACCGCCTCGGCCACGGCCGCCCACTGGGTGCTCAGGTAGAAGTGTCCGCCGGGCAGCACCCGCAGGGCGAAGGACCCGGTGGTGTGCCGGTCCCAGAGCCGGACCTGGTCCAGCGGCGCCCGCGGGTCCTCGGAACCCGCCAGCACCAGCAGCGGGCAGGAGAGCTCGCGGCCCGGCAGGTGCCGGTAGGTCTCGACGGCCCGGTAGTCGGCGCGCAGCGACGGCAGGATCAGCTCGCGCATCTCCGGGTCGTCCAGCACCCCGTCGGCGGTGCCGCTGAGCGTGCGCACCTCCTCGATCAGCGCCCGGTCGCCGCGCCGGTGGAGGTTCTCCGTCACCGGCACCGAGGGGGCGCGGCGGCCGGAGGCGATCACCCCCAGCGGCGGGACGCCGGTGTCCCGCTCCATCCGGCGGGCGGTCTCATAGGCGAGGACCGCGCCCATGCTGTGGCCGAACAGCACCAGCGGCCGGTCGGTCAGCGGTTTCAGCTCCGGCAGGATGTGGTCCGCCAGCTCCCCGATGCCGGTCAGCGGCGGCTCGGCATACCGGTCCTGACGGCCCGGGTACTGCACGCCCAGCACCTCGGGATCGTCGTCGCCGCCGAGCAGCGTGGCAAGCGGGCGGTAGAAGGTGGCCGAGCCGCCGGCGTGCGGAAAGCAGAGCAGGCGTGTACCGCCGCCGCCGCGCCATGGCCCGTAATCGCGTATCCACAGGTCGCCGGGCCGGCTGCCGTCCGGGCTCATGGGCGCTTTCTCCTCCGTTCGGACGGCCCCGGCTGCGGTCGGCGCCCGGGCCGTGTCGGATGTGCGGTCGCCTCGGGCGCGTCCGCGGCGGGACCGGTGACGCGCCCGCTGCACAGGGTAGGACGGGCGCCCCCGCGCGGTCGCCGGTACACCGGCGGAAATCCGCCGCCGGTCCACCGGCGGCCGAGCCGGGGCCCGGACCCAAGGCCGGGGGCCCGGGCGCGCCCGAGCTGCCGCCGCACCCCGCCGACCAGGCGAAACGGCCCTTCCGGGCGCCCTCTCGGCACCGGCGGAATACCGCTGAATGGGCTGATTTGCCGGTATTGGAGTAGCTTGGTCGGGTGGACTTCGGTCGACGCGCTGAGGCGCCATCGAGCCCGTCCCGGCGCGCCCGTGTCCCGCGGATACGGGCCCGGGAACCGCAACCGCCGCCTGGCTTCCGTCTGCGGCCCATGGCGGAGGAGGACGTGCCGTATGTCGTCACCGAGCACCTGGCCCACTTCGGCGAGGGCTTCTTCGCCCGCCTGGGCCCCCGTTTCCTGGCCGCGTACACGGTCAGGCATCTGGACAGCCCCTATGCCCGCTGTCTGGTCGCCGAGCGCGACGGCGAGCGGGCCGGCTTTCTCATCGGGCTGACCGATCCGGCCGGCCACCGGCGGCACCTGGTGCAGCGGCACGGCCGCGCACTGGCCCTGCGCGGCACGGCGGCACTGCTGGTGCGGCCGGCCCTGGCCGTGCACTTCACCCGCACCCGGGCCGTCCGGTACGCGGGCGAGTTCCTCACCCGGCACCGGCCCGCGGCCGGCGAGTCCCGGGCGGCGGCCCGCCCGCAACCGGGCCGGCGGGTCGCCGTGCTGGCCTACCTCGTGGTCAGCGGCACCGCCCGCTCCCAGGGGCTGGGCACGGCCCTGGTGGAGCGGTTCCTCCGCGAGGCGGCCGAGGCCGGCTGCGACCGGGCCGATCTGGTCACCGCCGCCGGCGCCGGGGGCGCCGGCCGGTTCTACCGCCGCCTGGGCTGGCGGTTCACCGGGAACGTCGGCACCACCGACGGGCGGAACCTGAGCATGTACAGCCATCCGCTCAGTGGTAATTGAAAGAAATACGAGTGTATTCCGCTCATTCTCTGTAATATCCGGGAAATCAATGAGAGTCCCGTGGTCCCAGATGGTGCCGGTTCCCCCGGGATTCCTGTGCACACGCCTCTGACCTGCAATGAACGTGGCATGAGGCGGTCTGGTTCCGGCCTGCCGGGATTCATTACCGGATGGTTCGAATTCTGACGGAAGTCTGACGCCGGCCCCGAAAAGTTGGACTTCCGGCCGCCGGGCGAGGACCTTCTTGGTGAGGGCGCGCAATGCATTCCGCGCCATGGATATCAGCTCTCACCGGAAGGGAATTCACCGCCATGCCTCTTGTGCCCCAGGACACCGCCGGCCGCGCCGGCGCGTTACGGGACGCAGCCGCCGGCACCGCCTGGAGAAGCCCGCTGCTCGACCGCCTCGGCAGCCATGACCGGCACCTGTTCCAGACGTTCGGCTCCGGACCGCGCCGGGCCGTGCCGCACACCCGTGTCCACCACGCCATCGAGCGCCATGCGGCGGCCCGTCCGCGGGCCGTGGCGGCCGAGCACCTCGGCGAGACCATCACCTACGGAGAACTGGACCGGCGGGCCGGCCACCTGGCCGCCCGGCTGGCCCGGCTCGGCGTACGGCCCGGGGACCGGGTGGCCCTGTTCACCCGGCGCTCGATCCCGATGCTGGTCGGGCTGCTGGCCATCCTCAAGGCCGGCGCGGCCTATGTGCCGCAGGACACCGGGATCGCCCCGGCCGCGCAGCTCCGGCACATCCTGCGCGTCACCCGGGCCCGGGTGGTCCTGACCCACTCCGCGCACGCCCACCGGGTGCCCGCGGCCGACGGCGTCACCGTGCTGGCCGTCGACGAGCTGCCGCCCGGCAGCGGCGGCGGCACCCCGGGCCGGCCCCGCGGCACCGGCCCGGCGGAGCCGGCGCCGGAGGACGGCTGCTACGTCCTGTTCACCTCCGGCACCACCGGAACGCCCAACGGGGTCACCGTCACCCACGCCAACGTCTGCAACCTCCTCCTCACCCGGCCCGGCAGCCTCGGCATCCGGCCCGGCGACCGGGTCGCCCAGATTCTCAGCATCGCCTTCGACATGGCCTCCTGGGAGATCCTCGGGGCGCTCTGCCACGGCGCCACCCTGGTCGTCCGGGGCCGCGACATCGCCGCCGCGGTGCGCGGCGCCGACATCGTGATCGCCACGCCCACCGTGCTCAGCACCATCGACCCGGACACCTGCGACCGGGTGCGCACGGTGGCCGTGGCCGGCGAGCCGTGCCCGCGCGCACTGGCCGACCGGTGGGCCCGCAGGGCGGTCTTCCACAACGGCTGCGGCCCCACCGAGACCACCATCGTCAACACCATGCAGCTCCACACGCCCGCGGCGGCGCGCCTCACCATCGGCCGGCCGACCCCCAACAACACCGTCTATGTGCTGGACGAACACCGCCGTCCGCTGCCCATCGGGGAAACCGGGGAGATGTGGGCCGGCGGCGCCGGGGTCTCGGCGGGCTACCTCGGCAACCCGGAACTCACGGCCGAGCGCTACGCGCCCGACCCCTTCCTCGGCCCCGGGCACACCATGTTCCGCACCCGGGACCTGGGACGCTGGACCCCGGACGGCGAACTGGAACATCTCGGCCGGACCGACGACCAGGTCAAGATCCGCGGCTTCCGGGTGGAGCTGGACTCGGTCTCCGCGGTGCTGGAGTCCCTGGACGGCTGCGTCCGGGCCGCCACCGTCAAACTCGACGACCGGCACCTGGTCTCCTTCGTGACCCCCGCGACACTGTCCGGGGAGGCGGCGCGCGCCGCCGTGGCCGCCGCCCTGCCCTACTACTGCGTGCCCGCCGCGGTCCACGCCCTGGAGGCACTGCCGCAGACCAGCCGGGGGAAGATCGACAAGGCGGCGCTGCGCGCGCTGGCCATGGCCCGGGCGGGCGGTGCGCCGTGACCGCTCCCGCCCACGCCCGACGGCACACCGGGGACGGCGCTGCGGCCGGACTGCCGCCCCCCGTGGCCTTGCCGCGCCGGATCCTCAAGCACCCCCGGCTGATGCACCACAACCGGCTGGTCGCCCTGGTCTGGGCGGCCAACCTGGCCGCCCTGTGGTACGGCCTGGCCGACGGCGACGGCATCGCGGCCGGAACCGCCGCCCACGCCGCCCTGGGCAATCTGACCCTGGCCGTCCTGATCCGCCAGCAGTACGTCATCAATGCGCTGTTCCGGCTGGCCACCCGCGCCCCCGTGCACTGGCCGCTGCGGCTGCGCCAGGCGCTGGGCAAGGTCTACCACTTCGGCGGCCTGCACGTCGGCGGGGCCACGGCCGGCACCGCCTGGTTTCTCGCCCTGCTGCCGCTGCTGGTCACCGGCGGTGCGCCCGGGGACGTACTCGCGGTCTCCGCCGCCCTGGCGGTGCTGCTGACCGTCATGGTGGTGACCGCCCTGCCCGGGCTCCGTGCCCGCCGCCACGACCTGTTCGAGCGGGTGCACCGGTTCGGCGGCTGGAGCGTACTGCTGCTGTTCTGGGTGCAGACGGTACTGGTCATCGGCGACCGCGGGGGGTCGCCGGCCGCGGCACCGGAGATCTGGCTGCTGGCCCTGGTGAGCGTCAGTGTGGCGCTGCCGTGGCTGCGTCTGCGCCGGGTGCCGGTGACGGTGGACCGGCCCTCCCCGCATGTGGCGCTGGCCCGCTTCGACTACGGCGTCACCCCGTTCGCCGGTTCCTCGACCGCGATCAGCCGGCGCCCGCTGCTGGAATGGCACTCCTTCGCCAATGTCCCCGCCCCCGGCCGGACCGGCTTCCGCCTCACCATCTCCCGGGCCGGGGACTGGACCGGGTCCTTCATCGACGAGCGGCCGGGGCATGTCTGGGTCAAGGGCATCACCACCGCGGGCGTCGCCAATATCGAGACCCTCTTCGCCCGGGTCGTCTATGTGGCCACCGGCAGCGGGATCGGGCCCTGCCTGCCGCATCTGCTGGCCCGCCGGGTGCCCGCCCGGCTGGTCTGGGCCACCCGGACCCCGCACCTGACCTACGGGCCGGACCTGGTGGACGAGATCACCGCCGTCCAGCCGGACGCGCTGATCTGGGACACCACCGAGCGCGGCAAGCCCGACCTGGTGTCCCTGGCCTACCGGGCGTACCGGGACTTCGGGGCCGAGGCCGTCATCTGCATCTCCAACAAGAAGACCACCTGGCAGGTGGTGCACGGCCTGGAACGCCGCGGCATCCCCGCCTACGGAGCCATCTGGGACTCCTGACCGCCGTCAGACCACAACGACAGGGAGAAGCCCCGCCATGACACCAAGGACACCGGGGACACCCGGGACCCCCGCACCCGCCACCGCACCGGACCGGGACCGGGCCGCGGCGCCGCCGGCCCGTCTCCGGGTCGAGCAGCAGGACAGGATCGTCGTCGTCCGGCTGCACCGCCCGGAGGTGCACAACGCCCTCTCCGCCGCGCTGCTGGCCGAACTGCTCGACGTGCTGCGTCCGCTGGACCGCGACCCGGACACCGGATGCTTTCTGATCACCGGCTCGGACCGGGCCTTCGCCGCCGGCGCGGACATCCGGGAGATGGCCGACCGGACCGCCCCGGAGATGTTCGCCGAGGACTACTTCGCCGACTGGGAGGTTTTCGCCGCCCTGCGCACCCCGAAGGTCGCCGCGGTCGCCGGCTACGCCCTGGGCGGCGGCTGCGAACTGGCGATGATGTGCGACACCGTCATCGCCGCCGACACCGCCGTCTTCGGACAGCCGGAGATCCGCCTGGGCGTGATCCCGGGCATCGGCGGCACCCAGCGCCTCACCCGGCTGGTCGGCAAGGCCAAGGCCATGGACCTGATCCTGACCGGCCGCACCATGGACGCGGCCGAGGCCGAACGCTCCGGCCTGGTCTCCCGGGTGGTCCCGGCCGGCCGGCTGATGGCGGAGGCCACCGAGCTCGCCCGCACCATCGCCGGGCACGGCAGACAGGCGGTCATGGCGGCCCGGGAGGCGGTCGGCCAGGCGCTGGAGTCCGGCCTCGCCGAGGGCGTCCGCTACGAACGCCGCCTCTTTCACGCCCTGTTCGCCACCGAGGACCAGAAGGAGGGGATGCGGGCCTTTCTGGACAAGCGCCCGCCCGAGTTCACCGGCCGCTGACCCGGCGGACCGGGAGCCGGGCCGCACCGGCGCGCCACCGGCGCCGGTGCGGCCCGCCCGCGCGTGCCGGGTGCCGGGGTCAGCCGCCCCAGGCGGTCAGCTCCCAGAGCGAGTAGCCCCAGGCGGTGCCGCGGGCGGTGCCGTTGATGCGCAGGTGGCGGCCGGTGGCGTCCAGGCCGGTGTGGTCGTCGGTGCCGCCGTCCCCGCCGGTGACCGTGGTGACGGTGGTCCAGGTGGTGCCGTCCTCGGAGACCTGGATCCGGTAGTCCGAGCCATAGGCCGTCTCCCAGTGCAGGGCTACCCGGTCGATGTCATGGGAGGCGCCCAGATCGACGGCGATCCACTGCGGGTCGGAGAACCCGCTGGACCAGCGGGTGCCGGGGTCGCCGTCCACGGCCAGCGCGCCGGCCAGGCCCGGGTCGTCGCCCTCGACGCTGGAGACCGTCACCGGACGGCCCTCGGCCAGATTCGCCCCGGGGCCGGGGTCCGGCACCTCCTCGGTGCTCAGGGTGAACTCGTCGAGGCGGAAGAGGTCGCCCCCGCTGCCCCGGAAGACCAGGTACAGCGGCCGGCTGGTGGTGTAGGGCTCCAGCGGCGCGGCGATCTCCGTGTAGGTGTCGGTCCCGCCGGTGGCGGGCACGGCGGCCTCGCCGAGCAGCGGGCCGGTGGCGGACCCGGCCCGGAACTCGACGCGTCCGCCGGCCGCCGCGGCGCCCACCCGGGCGCTGAACGACCGGATGCCGGTGAGGTTGTAGGGCTCGAAGGCGATCCAGTTGCCGTCCCCGATGTCGCCGACGGCACGGGCGCCGTGCGCCGTGGCGCTGTCCACGGCCGTCACCCCCTGTGCCGACGAGTAGTGCTCGGCCTGCCGGGTGGCGGGCTGGAGCACGCTCTGGTCGCGGCCGGTCAGGCTGCCCTGGCCGGCCACGCCGTTGTCGGTGTACTCGGCGTCGATGACGCCGAAGACATTGGCCGCGCCGCCGTGCTCGCCGTCCGTATTGGCCTCCAGGACGCCGCTGCATCCCGTGGTGTGGCCCAGGGCGTGGCCGTGCGCGTCGTGCCCGAGCACATAGCTGACCCGGACCCGGGAGCAGTCGATGGCGCCGTCCTCCGGATCAACGACCTCGACCTCGAACGGCACCGCGTCTCCCCAGTGGAAGACCCGGCCGTCCAGCGGCAGCCGCAGTTCGACCGTGGGCGCGGTGTTGCCCACGGTGACCGGCAGGCTGGCGGTCCCCCGGTGCACGCCGTCGGAGACGGTGAGGGTGGCGGTGTACTGGCCGTTCTCGGTGTAGGTGTGCGTCGGGTGCGGCTCGGCGGAAGGCGGGCTGCCGTCCCCGAAGTCCCATGAGTAGCCGAGCGGGTCGCCGTCCGGATCGCTGCTGCCCTCGGAGGAGAACGCCACGGTCAGCGGCGCGGTGCCGGACGTCCGGTCGGCGGAGACGGCGGCGACCGGTGCGCGCCCGTCGTCCCCGCTGACATGCTCGATCCGGTACAGGCCCGCGTTCTCGTCGCCGTTGAACCAGCCGGTGCCGTAGTCCAGGACATAGAGCGCGCCGTTGTCGCCGAACTCCATGTCCATGACCTGGGTGCCGGTCCACGGGAAGTCGTTGATCGCCGCGACGCCGCCGGCGGCGTCCAGCTCGATGTTCCTGATCCAGCGGCGTCCGAACTCCCCGGCGAAGTACTGCCCGTCGAACTGCGGCGGGAATTTGATCGTCGAGGGGGAGTCCGGGTCGTAGCGGTACACCGGGCCGCCCATCGGGGACCAGCTTCCCTGCCCGAACTCGGGCGGCTCCATCCCCGGCGCGTAGGGGATCCAGGCGGCCTGCGAGGGGGGCAGCTCGGTGATTCCGGTGTTGTTGGGGGAGTCGTTGACCGGTCCGCCCGCGCAGTCGTAGGCGCCCTCGGAGGGGCCGCCCGGGAAGACCCACTCGTGGTAGGGGTTGTTGAAGTTGTCGCAGTAGGGCCAGCCGTAGAAGCCCGGCCCGGTGACGCGTTCGAAGGAGACGCTGCCGGCGGGGCCGCGCTCACTGTCGGCCGTGCCCGCGTCCGGTCCGTAGTCGCCGAGGTAGACGATGCCCGTCTCGTCGTCCACGCTCATCCGGAAGGGGTTCCGGAAGCCCATGGCATAGATCTCGGGGCGGGTGTCCGGGGTGCCCGGGGCGAACATGTTGCCCTCGGGGATGGTGTAGGTGCCGTCGGGCTGCGGCGTGATGCGCAGGATCTTGCCGCGCAGGTCGTTGCTGTTGGCCGAGGTGCGCTGGGCGTCGTAGCCGGGATTGCTGTCGCTGCGTTCGTCCAGCGGGCTGTAGCCGTCGGACTCGAACGGATTGCTGTCGTCACCGGTGGTGAGGTAGAGGTTTCCGGCGGCGTCGAAGTCGATGTCGCCGCCCACATGGCAGCACATGCCGCGGTTGGTCGGCACGTCCAGCAGCGTCACCTCGCTGTCCGGGTCCAGGGTGTGATCGGCGTTGAGAGTGAAGCGGGAGAGGCGGTTGACGCCGTCGAAGGGGGCCATCTCCGCGGGCGTGCCGGTGGCCGGCGCGCCGCCGTCGGGTGTGGACAGCCGCGGGGCGTAGAAGAGGTAGACCCAGCGGTTGGCGGCGAATCCGGGGTCCGCGGCGATGCCCTGCAAGCCCTCCTCGTCGTGGCTGTAGACGTCCAGCCGGCCGGCCACCCGGGTGTTGCCGGCGAAGTCGGTGTGGCGCACGGTGCCGTCGCGGGAGGTGTGCAGCACACCGCCGTCGGGCAGCACCGTCAGGCTCATCGGCTCGCCGACCTCGGCACCGGTTTTCGCCAGGGCGACCTGCTGGAAGACGGGATCCTCGGGCGGGCCGGCGGTGCCGCCGCACTCGGGGGCCGGGGCCGCCCCGGCCACGCTGAGGATGCCGCCGAGGAGATGCTGCCGGAACTCCGGCTCGCTGTAGGACTCGGCGGTGTGACCGCCTCCGGTGTACCACGACCGGCCGCCGTCGTAGGCATGGCACCAGGCGATCGGGTGGTCGCCGTCCATGGTGCCGCCGGTGTAGCTGGACTCGTCGAGGGAGGCCAGGACGTGCACGTCGCCGCGCGGATTGTCCCGGTAGTTGTACCACTCGTCGAACCGGCTCCAGGAGTCCGGCAGATGGGCGGTGGAGGGATGATCCGGGTCCTCGACGGTGAGGGTGGCCTGCTGGTTGTGCGGGTGGGAGTCGAAGTAGGCGCCGACCAGTCCGCCGTACCAGGGCCAGTCGTACTCGGTGTCGGAGGCGGCATGGATGCCGGCGTAGCCCCCGCCGGCCCGGATGTAGCGCTCGAAGGCGGCCTGCTGTGCGGAGTCGAGGACGTCGCCGGTGGTGGAGAGCCACACCACCGCCTCGTACTGGGCGAGATTGGCGTCGGTGAACTGGGCGGGGTCCTCGGTGGCGGTGACGCTGAAGTGGTTCTCGGCGCCGAGCTGCCGGATGGCGGCGATGCCCTCGTCGATGGAGTCGTGGCGGAAGCCGGCCGTCCTGGAGAAGACCAGGACGTCGAACTCGTCGTGTGCCTGGGCCGGTGGCGCGGTGACCGCGACGGTGAAGGCGGTCGCGACCGCGGTGAGCGCGGCGGACAGCCGCAGGCGTCTGGACAACTGCACGTCGGAAGTCCTTCCCGGGGGCCCGTGCGTGCGCCGTCCGCGACGAGCGGTCTCTTCCCCCGGGGAACCGGCGTGCCACGGCCGGGTCCTGAAGGACTGTCAGCCCATTGTGGCGATATTGACGCGTACGCGTCAATGACGCGGGGCCGCTGCGCCGCTGTCGAGAGGGGGACGGCCGCCGGGGGGCAGTACGGTGGTCACCGCCGCCCGGGGGCGCCGGGGCTGGGTGGCACTCGTGATCGCCCCGGACCGACGCGTCCGCGGACGGACGACCAGCCCTCCTGCTCCCCGGGCGGCGGCGGCTCCGGCCTGCGGGGGCGCCGGCGCGGGCTCGGCGCTTCCGCAGGGCGCCTCTCAGGAGCGAAGACCGGTCCCCGGTCCCGCCCCCCGTTCCGGCCGCCGTCCGTGGGGGTTTCGAGAGAACGGCACGTGCCCGGTGTTCGTCATGCCGGACAACCTAGGGGGACTTTTGCCGACCGTCAATGCAAAGTGCGGTGAGCGTGGTCAAAACCCCGCGCATGTCAACGACAAGGTGACCGCGTTGAGTTGACACGGCATCAGCTATGCGCTGGGCAGCAGCAAAAGAACGGAGTGCGGCGGGCCGGCCCGGCGGCGGATCGGGACCCGATCTCCAGCATCCCGGCGAGCGGACGGCGGGGGAGGCGGCCCGGAAGGGCGGTGTGGCGCCGGGGCGGGGTACATGGTTGCACCAGGGACAACTACCGTTGTGCACCGTGCGGTTACCTGATGGCAACGGCGAGATCCGAGGCTGGGCCCCAGCACGCGTCTGCCGCCCAGGACGGAGCCGACTCCGCATGCGTTCACCCCGTCCCGCCGCCGACCAGCGGCTGCCGCGGAGCCGCCGCCCGGCGAGGTGCTGCCGCGCGGACGAGCCGCGTCCCCGCGCCGCCCGGCGCGGCACCGGCGCGAGCATCCGCATGTGAAGTCGATCCCCACCACGAGAGGACAGCCCCCGGTGGCCAGCCAGCGTCCCCGCAAGCCCGCCGACCCCGGTAACGGCCCCGCGCAGCCCGGTTTCGCCGAGACCTTCGCCCGCCGGCCGGCCCGGCCCCGCCGTGGCCTGCTGCCCGGCCGCCGGGTCTGGAGCATTCTGGGCTCCGCCGTGGCGGTCGCGGGGTGCGCGGCCCTCGCCGTCACCGTGGCCGGCAGCCTGCCCGACTTCTCCCGCGGGGCCGATGCCGCCCCGGCGGCGGCCGGGCAGCCGACGTCCCCGGCGCCCACGGCCGAGGAGACCGGGGAGGAGACCGAGGCGGACGAGAGTGCGCCGGCCGGGGACGACCGGCAGGAGGAAGAGGCCGGGGAGGACCGGGGGAAGACGGAGCAGGACGAGGACCGGGGGGAGCGGGAAACGGAGCAGGAGGCCGGCCGGTCCGGGGAGCCGGACGGAACCACCGGTACCGGCTCCGGGGGCGGGGCCGCGGCCTCGGGCGGGGGAGGAACCTCCGCCGCCGGCGGGACGGCCGCGGACACCTCCGGTTCCTCCTCCGGCGGGGGAACGTCCTCGTCCTCCTCGTCCGGCGGATCGTCCACCTCCGGTGGCTCGTCGTCTTCCTCTTCTTCCTCCTCTTCTTCCTCCTCGTCATCGTCGTCGTCCTCGTCGGGCGGTTCCTCGTCGTCCTCGTCGGGCGGTTCCTCGGGGGGATCGTCGGGCGGGTCGGCGGGGGAGACGCCGCGGGAGACCTTCACTCCCGTGACGGATGTCCAGCTCATCGCCATGGGGAAGTGCGCCCAGCCGCGCAGCGGCAGCAATGGCGCCGGGGTGATGATCACCGACTGCAACGGCAGCTCCGCCCAGCGCTGGACCTTCGCCGCGGACGGCACCCTGCGCAGCGGTGGGCGCTGCCTCACCATGGCCGGCGGCGGGACCGACGACGGCACCGCGGTGATCATGTGGTCCTGCAACACCACCGACAACCGCTTCCAATGGCGCTACTCCCAGGCCTGGGACGTCGTCAACTACGCCGCCGACAAGTGCCTGGACATCGCCAACGCCGACACCACCAACGGCAACTATCTCCAGATCGCCATCTGCTCGGGCAACCCCGCCCAGAAGTGGGAACGCCGCTGACCGCCCGCCGCCGCGGGCCCGCTCACAGCGGCAGTGCCGAGACGTCGTTGAGACGGACCGCGCACTCCAGCAGCAGGGCATGGACGAAGGCCTGGGGCAGATTGCCGCGGAGCTGGCGCTGGTGCACGTCGTACTCCTCGGCGAACAGCCCGGGCGGCCCGCAGGCCGCCCGGGTGCGCTCGAACCAGCGGCAGGCGCCGGCGCGGTCCCCGAGGCGGTGGGTGGCCAGCGCCATCTGGAAGCCGCACAGCAGAAAGGCGCCCTCGGCCTCCCCGAGCGGGACTCCGCGATGAGCGAAGCGGTACAGATAGCCGTCCTGGGCCAGCCGGTCCGCGATCCGGTCGCGGGTGAGCACGGCCGCGGAGCCGCCGGCGGCCGTGCAGCCGCGGGCCGGCGGCACCAGCAGCGCCGCCTCCGGCCCGTCGTCGTCGGCGGCCCGGCGCCAGTACCCGTCCGGGTGCAGGCAGCGCCGCCGGGTCTCCGCCAGGACCGCGCCGGCGATCGCGGCGCAGCGCCGGCCGTACCCGCCGGGCAGGACGTCCGCGATCCGGCGCAGTCCGCAGACCACGCTCAGCCGTGAATGGGTCCACCACCGCTCCTCCAGCTCCCACAGCCCGGCCTCCGGCTCCGGCCAGCGGCGTTCCACGGCGTCGACGGCGACCCGCACCGCCCGCTCGGCATCCGCGGTGAGCCGGCCGTGGCGGGCGGCGGCGGCGAACAACTGGAGCGCCTCGCCGAAGGTGTCGAGCTGGAACTGGGTGGCCGCCCGGTTGCCGATCCGGTCGCTGCCGCCCGGATAGCCGGGCAGCGCAAGTGTGCGCTCCCCCGGCATCGGCTGTCCGTCGACGGTGTAGGCGGGGCGTACCGCGTCGCCGTCGGCGAGGATGCGCTCGGCCGTGAACCGGACGGCGGAGTCGAGCAGCGGGTGCGGCCCGTGCGCGGCGACGGCCAGGCCCGCATAGCACTGGTCCCGCAGCCAGGCGAACCGGTAGTCGTAGTTGCGTCCGCTGCCCGCCCGTTCCGGCAGGGAGGTGGTGGCGGCGGCCACCATCCCGCCCGCGGCGCTGGTCAGCCCGTGCAGGACCGCGTAGGCGTGCCGGGCGTCGCGCGGTGCGGCGAGCGCGGAACAGTCCGGCACGGCGCGCCGCCACTCCCGCTCGGTGGCCCGCCACAGCTCCTCGGGGCCGTCCTGGGCCGGACCGCCGGGACCGGAACCGGCGCCGGCGGTGAGTTCCAGCACGAGGTCGTGCCGTTCGCCGGCCGTCAGCCGGAACTCGCCGCGCAGCCCCGTCCGCGGATCCCAGGCGGCGTCGGGGGCACCGTGCAGCCGCAGCCGCAGCCCGGTGCCGTCCGCCGCGGTCCACACGGGCCCGGCCAGGCGGGGGCCGGCCATGCGCCGGGCGCCGAAGCCGGGGCGCGGGTCCAGCGTCAGCCGCAGCCGTGCCTCCCCCCGCACCGCCCGGATGCGGCGCAGCAGCACGAGACGGCCCGGGGAGGCGGGCATGGCCAGGGCGTCGCGGCACTCGATCACGAAATCCCCGCCGACCCAGCGGTTCACCCAGATGAGGGTGCCCTCCTGGTAGGCGCCGCCCCAGACGTGCCGGCGGCCGGCGGGTTCCACGGCGAAGTGTCCGGGGCCGCCGATCAGTGCCGAGAAGACCGCGTCGCTGTGCCAGCGGGGCGCGCACAGCCAGACGATGCGGCCTTCGGGGTCCACCAGCGCCCCGCGCTCGCCGTCGGCCAGCACGGCGTAGTTCCGCAGGACCCACGGCGGGCAGCGGGCGCCGGGCGCCGCCGTCTCGGTGATCTTCTCCACGCCGCCGGAGTATCCCGGCCGCGGGGCCGCAAACCGCGGGTGCCGCCCGCCGGGGACCGGTCAGCCGGTGCCGTAGGCGAGGGTGGACAGCAGGGCGTTCGCCGCCTGACGGCTGTCGAGGCGGGTGTGCTGGACGACCACCGGGACATCGCTCACCAGCACCGACGCATAGTCCGAGCCGACGGGTACCCCGTCGTCACCGGTGAACTGGTTGAACCGCTGGTGCAGGGTGCGCCGGGCGGGCACGGTGACGCGGTACGGCCCGGCGGGATCGCGGTCCGGGAAGAAGAAGGTGATCTCCACATGGGCGTCCGCGTCCCCGGTGTTGAGGATGCACGCGGTCTCGTGGCTCACCATCTCCTGCGGCCCGGTGCTGGAGCCGGGAATGAACCCTTCGGGGATGACCCAGATGTGTTTCCCGAGATGCTGCATACGCCTGTCTCCTTACCGCCACCTTTCGGTGATAGCGCACCGGGACGGCTCGCGCACGCCGAAGGCCGCCGGGCGGACGGTCCGGACGCCTGCGCCGTGGCCCGGCGTCCGGGCGAGGCCGGGCCGGTCTCACCGGCCGACGGCCGGCCCGGGGCTGTGTTGTCCGGGGCCGGCCGGCCGCACCCGCGGCTACCAGGAGGACTTGGTGATGCCGGGCAGATGCCCGGCGTGGGCCTGCTGCCGGAAGCTCACCCGGGAGAGGCCGAACTTGCGCAGGTGGCCGCGGGGGCGGCCGTCGGTGCTGTCGCGGTTGCGCAGCCGGACGGGGCTGGCGTCGCGCGGCTGGCGGCGCAGCTCGCGCTGGGCGGCCGCCCGCTGCTCCTCGGTGCCGGCGGGGCGGCGGATGATCTCCTTGAGTTCGGCGCGGCGGGCGGCGTAGCGGGCGATGGTCTCCCGCCGCTGCTCGTTCTTGGCGATCTTGCTCTTCCTGGCCATCAGATCTTCTCCCCCCGGGCGCGGATGCGGGCGACGGCGGCCTCGATGCCGATGACATCGACGGTCTTGATGCCGCGGGCGCTGAGGGTGAGGCGGATCCAGCGGTTCTCGCTGGGCAGCCAGTAGCGCTTGCGCTGGATGTTGGGGTTGAACCGGCGCGGGGTGCGGCGGTGGGAGTGCGAGATGCGGTTGCCGAAGCCGGGCTGGGTGCCGGTCAGTTGGCAGCGGGCGGACAAGGTGGCAGCACCTCCGGGGGACGGGCGGGGCGGGTCCGGGCGGACACGCGCCCAGCTATCGCTAATGAAAATCGTTGTCGTATGCTACCTCGCATGGCACGCAACGAACTCCGCCCGGTCATCCGGCTCCGCTCCACCGCGGGCACCGGCTACACCTATGTGACCCGCAAGAACCGCCGCAACGATCCGGACCGCATGGTGCTGCGCAAGTACGACCCGGTCGTGCGGCGCCATGTCGACTTCCGCGAGGAGCGCTGACCGGTGCGGCCCGGGAACAGCGAACGGAACAGGCCGCTGCCGGTGGTGCTGGTCGCCGGCATGCATGCCGGGGCCCGCGCGCGGGCCGTGGGGCAGCTGCTGCGCACGGTGCCCGGCTCGGTGGCCGTGCACCACGATCTGTCGGCCTCCGGGGACGGCGGCCCGGTCCGCCGGGTCCTGACGGACGCGGTGGGCGAGCTGGACGCCGCCCCGCTGCCGCGGACGGAGGAGGAGACCTGCGGCTGCTGCCTGATGCGCAAGGACCTGCCCGGGGTCCTGGCCGGCCTGGCCGCGACCGGACGGCACGGCCTGGTGGTGGTCGAGCTGTGGGACGCGGTGGAGCCCCGCGGCATCGCCGAACTGATCGCCGGCGAGTGCGGCACGGACACCGTCCGGCCGGCCAATGTGATCACCGCCGTCGATCCGGCACTGGTGCTGCCCTGCCTGGCCAATGGCGACGACCTGGCGGCGGCCGGCCTGGCGGTGGCGCCCGGCGATCACCGGGTGGTGGCCGACACCTTCGCCCGCCAGCTGGAATACCCGCCGGTGCTGGCGGTGGCCGACGGCGAGGAGCCCGCCGGGGCGGAGGATCTGGCGCTGCTGCGGCAGCTCCATCCGACCGCCCGTCAGGTCGCGGCCGACTCGCCCGCGCTGACCTGTCTGGCCTTCGCGGGCTTCGACCCGGCGGCAGCCGCCGCCGCGCAGCATCCCGCCTGCGCCCGGCTGCCGCAGCCGGCCGAGGAGGCGGGCGTGGCCACCCTGGTGTGGCGGGCCGGCCGGCCCTTCCATCCCGGGCGGCTCTACCGGGCTTTGGAGGACATCGCCTGCGCGGCGGTCCGCAGCCGCGGCCGGTTCTGGCTGGCCGACCGCCCGGACGCGCTGCTGTCCTGGGACGCCGCCGGAGGCGCGCTGTGCGTGGAGAGCGCCGGCCCCTGGCTGGCCGCGCTCCCGGACGCCGCCTGGGAGCTGGTTCCGGCCGAGCGCCGCGTCGCCGCCGCCCTGGACTGGGACCCGGTGCGCGGCGACCGCGGCCAGCACCTGGTCTTCACCGGCCCCGGCCTGGACCGCGACGCCCTCACCACGCTGCTGGACTCCTGCCTGCTGACCGACGGGGAACACGCCGCCGGCCCGGAGTCCTGGAAGAAACTGCCTTCCGTCTTCGACACCTGGCTCGACCCCGTCACCTGACGACCCCGGCAACCCCGGCAACCCCGGCAACCCCGACGACCCCGATGAACTGACGAACCGTCATTTCCTCCTGAGGAGCAGCCCATGGCCGTGCCCAAGCGCAGAATGTCCCGCAGCAACACCCGCCACCGCCGGGCCCGGTGGAAGGCCACCGCGCCGCAGCTGGTGCCCGTCACCATCGAAGGCCGCACCCACCGGGTGCCCCGCCCCCTGGTCCGCGCCTACCGGCGCGGCCTGCTGAAGCCGGAGGACTGAGTCATGACCGCACCGGGCATCCGGCCGGGCACCGTCCAGGAGACCCTGCTGATACCCCTCTACGGCCGCGCGGTGGACCACGCCCGCGCGGAACCCGTGCTGGGCGACGCCCGCGCCGCGGAACTCGTCACGGCCATCGACTACGACTTCGCCCGCTTCGACGGCGTGCCCAGCCTGCTCGGCGCCGTGCTGCGGACGGCCCTGTTCGACCACTGGACCCGGGAGTTCCTGGCCGACCACCCCGACGGCACGGTCGTGGAGATCGGCACCGGCCTCAACACCCGCTACGAGCGGGTGGACAACGGCCGGGCCGCCTGGTTCGAACTCGACCTGCCCGAGGTGATGGAGCTGCGCGCCGCGCACTTCCCGGCCTCGCCCCGCCGCACCGCCCACGCCGGCTCGGTCACCGGCCCGGCGTGGGCCCGGGCCGTGGCCGCCGCCCGCCCCGCCCCGGACGCGCCCCTGCTGCTGAGCGCCGAAGCCGTACTGCCCTTCCTCCCCGAGGACGAGGCCCGCACCACCCTGGCCATGACCGCCGCCCGGCTGCCGGGCGCCTGGCTCGCCCTGGACACCGCCGGACCGGCCATCGTGGAAACCCAGGACTCCCATGACGCGCTGGGCAAGGTCCAGGCCCGGATGCGCTGGGCCTGTGCCGACCCGGCCGTGCTCACCGACTGGCTGCCCGGCGCCCGGCTGCTGGCCGTCCACACCCTGACCTCGCTGCCCGCCGCCCTGGTGGACGGCCTTCCGGGCTGGTGCCGGGAGACCCTGGCCGGTCTCGCCGCCCAGCGCCTGCCCCAGGTCGAGGAGTACCGCCTCACCCTGCTGCGGCTGCCCTGACCCCGCGCGGCGGGGCGGACGGACCGGACCGCGACCGCGCCGTCCGGCCGGCCGGTGCTCAGCGCCCGGCCGGGCGGCCGGGCAGCGGGCCCGGGGACGGATCGGGCGCCTGCCGCACCACCCGCAGCAGCACCGGGTACTCGGCCTGGAACCAGGCCAGGGCGCCGGCGCGATCGGAGGCGGGGGACGGCGGCCCGGGCTCCAGCAGCAGCGCGGCGGCCCGGGCGTGGCGCAGATAGTGGTCGTAGAGCCGTTCCCGGGCGGCCTGCCGGGCATGGCCGGGTTCGTGGGCGTGCAGCAGTTCCCGCGCGTAGCAGCGCAGCAGCCCGTGGACCGTGTACCGGCCCGGCGCGCGCTCGTCCAGCAGATGCAGCCGGCTCAGCTCCCGCAGCCAGGGCCCGGCCGCGCCGGGTCCGGAGCCGGCCAGGGCCCCGGCCGCCGGGACACTCACCTCCGGACCGGGATGCAGCCCGAGCAGCCGGAACAGCCGCGCCGCCCCCGGGGTCAGCGCCCGGTACGACCAGGAGAACACGCCCCGCACATCGCCCTCGGCCAGGGCGTCGAGCCGGGTGTCCTCGGCGCGCAGTTCCTCGGCGAGCGCGGCCGGCCGCAGGGCGGGGCGGGTCGCCATCCGGGCGGCCACGACGGACAGGGCCAGCGGCAGCCGTCCGGTCGCCGCGATGATCTCCGTGACGGCCTCCGGGGGCGGGGCGGGCCGGTCCGCGCCGAGCCGGCCGAGCAGCAGTGCCCGGGCCTCCTCCCCGGCGGGGACCTCCAGCGGCAGCGGCCGGGCGCCCTCCCTGGTGACCAGCCCGCTCAGCCGGTCCCTGCTGGTCACCAGCACCGTGCTGCGGCCGGCGCCGGGCAGCAGCGGACGCACCTGGTCCGCATCGCGGGCATTGTCCAGGACCACCAGGGCCTTGCGGGAGGTCAGCACGGAGCGCAGCAGGGCGGTGCGCTCCTCGGCGCCGGGCGGGACCGCGGCCGGCCGCACGCCCAGCGAGCCGAGGAGAGCGGCCAGGGCGGCGGACGGCGGCAGCGGGCCGCCCGGGCCGTATCCGTGCAGATCCAGATAGAGCTGGCCGTCGGGGAACTGAGCCGACACCTGGTGTGCCCAGTGCAGGGCCAGCGCGGTCTTGCCGACCCCGGCCATCCCGGTCACGGCCAGGATGGTGACCACTTCCGCCCCGTCCGCCGGCGGGCCGAGAACGGAGTGCAGCAGGGCGAGTTCCGCCGTGCGTCCGGTGAAGGCGCGGGCGGCGGGCGGAAGCTGTCTGGGCGGCGCGGCCGTGCCGGGCGCCCCCCTCGGGGCCGGCTGCGGACGGCGGTGCAGGATGTCGTCGCGCAGCGCCACGAGCTGCGGTCCCGGTTCCAGCCCGGTGTCCGTCACAAACACCCGCCAGGCGCGCCGGTACTCCTCCAGGGCGCCGGCGCTGTCGCCCGTCCGGTGCAGCCCGAGCATCAGATGGGCCCAGGCGCGTTCGCGCAGCGGGGCCCGGTCGAGCAGCACCCGCATCCGCTGCACGGCGGTGGCCGGCGACCCGGTGGCGAGCAGGATCTCGCCGTACAGCTCCTCCGCGGCGAGGCGCAGTTCCTCCACCCTGGCGACCCACCCGGGCAGCGGCGGGTGCGCGGGCAGTCCGGCCAGCGGCCGTCCCCGCCACAGGCCCAGCGCCCGGTCGCACTCGGACCGGGCCCGGGCGAGATCGCCCGCGGCCATGGCCTGCCGGGCCCGGGCGGCGGCCTCCCTGAACAGGTCCAGGTCCAGCCCGCCGGGCGGCACCCGCAGCAGATAGCCGCCGCGGGTGACCGGCATGCCGTCCCAGGCACCGCCGCCGCCCAGGGCCCGGCGCAGCCCGTGCGCGTAGGTCCGCAGATTCGCCGCCGCCGAGGCGGGCGGGTCCTCGCCCCACAGCACCCCGGCCAGTTCGGCCGAGGTGACCAGCTCGTTCCGGCGCAGCAGCAGTGCGGCCAGCAGCAGCCGCTGCTTGGCCGGGCCCAGGCCGACCGGCCGGTCCGCGCGGAACGCCCGCAGGGGGCCGAGCAGTTCGAACCGCACCGGTGTCATCGGCCTCCGCTCCCGGGGATCGTCGTGCCGGTCCGCCGCCGGCCCGGCCCCGAGGCCATGGGCCGCGGATGATTCCGGCGGCGCGGGAACAGTCGACCACCGGCCCCTTGTATGCCACTTGTACGGTCCTTGTACGTACCCGGCGTTATCGTGCTGATATCACCGGCGCCGCCCGGGCACAGACGAACCGGGCATTGTTGCGCAGCCGCCGGACACCGGCCCACCGATATCACTGCTGACGCGGATTTCCCGGACGGCGTCTCCGGAAGACCGGACCTGCCCCGGGAAAGGCGAACTTCCGGAGGGAACCATGGAGTACCGCATTCTCGGACCCCTCGAAGTACGGGACGACCAGGCAGCCGTGGAGATCGGCGGAACGCGGCAGCGGACGGTTCTCGCCCTGCTGCTGCTGGAGGCCGGCCGGATCGTGCCGACCGACCGTCTGGTGGACGGACTGTGGGACGAGGAGCCGCCGGCCACCAGCCGCAGCCAGATCCACATCTGCATCTCCGCCCTGCGGCGCCGGCTCTCCGGGGACCGCGGGAAGTTCATCGACACCCGCGCCCCCGGCTACCGGCTGCGGGTCGCCGGGGGAGAACTGGACCTGCATTCCTTCGAGGCGCACCTCGCCGCCGCCCGGGCCGCGGTCAAGGACGGCGCGCCCCTGCGCGCCGCCGGCGAGCTGCGCTCGGCGCTGGCCCTGTGGAGCGGCCCCGCACTCGCCGGCATCGGCAGCCGCCTGGTGCGCCGGGCCGCCGCCGCGCTGGACGAGAAGCGGCTGGCCGCCCACGAGGAGTGCCTGGCGCTGGAACTGGAGCACGGCTCCGGCGCCCCGCAGGACCTGGCCGGCGAACTGGCCGCCCTGGTCGCCGCGCACCCCCTGCGGGAGCGCCCGGTCGCCCTGCTGATGACGGCGCTGCACCGGGCCGGCCGGCAGGCCGAGGCACTGGAGGAGTACCGCAGGGCACGGGAGCGGTTCACCGGGGAACTCGGCATCGAGCCCGGCGAGGAGCTCCGGGATCTGCATCAGCGCGTCCTCACCCACGACCCCGCCCTGTCCCGGCCCGCCGGGCTGCGGCCCGCCCTGGTCCGCAGCCGGGGCCCGCGCCGCCTCCCGGCGGATATCGAGGACTTCACCGGACGCCGGAGCAGCCTGGCCCGGCTGCTGGACGCCCCGGAACCGCAGGACGGAACCGCCGTGCCCACGGCGGTGATCAGCGGCCGGGCCGGGGTCGGCAAGACCGCGCTGGCCGTGCACGCCGCCCACCGGCTGGCCCCGGAGTTCCCGGACGGACAGCTCTTCGCCCGGCTCTCCGGCCCCGGCGCGCCCGCCCGGCCGGAGGCGGTCCTGGGCCGTTTTCTACGCGCGTATGGCGTCTCCGACCAGGACATTCCGGATGGCCTGGAGGAGCGGGCCGAGACCTACCGGGACTGTCTGGCGGACCGCCGGGTGCTGATCGTCCTGGATGACGCGGTCTCCGAGAGCCAGGTGTTCCCGCTGCTGCCGGGCAGCTCCCGGTGCCGGGTGATCGTCACCTCCCGCCGGCCGCTCACCGGACTCCCGGCCGCGGTGCGGGTGGGCCTGGCGCCGCTCACCGAGAGCAGCGCGCTGGAGCTGATGGCCCGCATCGCGGGAGGCGCCAGGATCGGCACCGACCGGCAGGCCGCGCTGGCGCTGTGCGAGGCGTGCGGACATCTGCCGCTGGCCCTGAGGCTGGCCGCCGCCCGGCTGTCCACGCACCCGCACCGGACGGCCGGGGATCTGGCGGCCCGGCTGCACGGCGACGCCCGCTGGACCGAGGAGCTCCTGGACCGCACCGGGGCGCGGCACACCTACGCCGGGCTGAGCGCCGAGGCGCGCCGCCTGTTCCGGCTGCTGCCGCTGATCGAGGCGGCGGACTTCGCCCCCTGGGCCGGCGCCCCGCTGCTGGACACGGGCGTCGCGCAGTCCGAGGCACTGCTCGACGAGCTGGCCGAGGCCCATCTGCTGGACATCCGCCCGCACCCCACAGGGACGCGCTACTGGCTGCCGGGCTGGATCCGCGGCTTCGCCCGCGGCCTGCTGGCGGCGGAGGAGCCGGAGGTGTCCCGGCGCAAGGCGCTGGAACGCCTGCTGGGCGCGCTGCTGTTCCTGTCGGCGGAGGCGCACCGCCGCCTGGGCGGCCACCATCTGCATCTGGCGGGCAACGGGGCCAGCCGGTGGGAGCTGCCGGTCCCGCTGGTGGAGCGGCTGATCGGGGACCCGGCGGGCTGGTACCGGCAGGAGCGCTCCTGGGTGCTGGCGGCGGTGCGGCAGGCCACCGCCGGCGGTTTCCCCGAGCACGCCTGGGGGCTGGCGATGTGCACCGTGACCCTGCTGGAACTGCCGGCCCGTCAGGAACCCGCGGTGTTCTGCCCGCCCCGGTGAGCCGGCCGGCGCCGCGGCTCCCCCGGCGCCGGCAGCACCGCCTGGGCCCCCAGGACGGAGTGCAGCAGCACATCCGCCCCGTGCACCAGATCGGCCGGAGCGGTGTCCTCGGCCGGCGCGTGGCTGATGCCCCCGGCACTGGGGACGAAGATCATGCCGACCGGCGCGATCCGGGCCATGATCTGGGCGTCGTGCCCCGCACCGCTGGGCAGGGAGAGCTGCGCCAGGCCCAGGGCCCCGGCGGCCTCCCTGATCACCTGCCGCAGCGCCGGGGCGGTGGCCACCGGGCGGGACCGCGAGGAGACCCGCACCTCCACGGAGCAGCCGGAGTCCGCCGCCACCCGGGCGCACTCCCGGCGCAGCGCGGCCTCGCCCACGGCGAGCCGGCCGGCATCGGTGTCCCGCACCTCGGCCGTCATCCGCACATGTCCCGGGACGGTGTTGGTCACATTGGGCGACACCTGGAGAAAGCCCGTGGTGGCGGTGGTGCACAGGGCCCGCCCGGCGGCCAGCTCCCGCACGGCCAGGGTGATGCCGGCGGCGGCGACCAGGGCGTCCCGGCGCGCCGGCATGGGGGTGGTCCCGGCGTGCTGGGCCTGGCCGGTGATGTCGATGTCGAGGATGGTGCGGCCCACGATCCCCTCCACGACCCCGACCGGCACGCCCTCGCTCTCCAGCCGGGGCCCCTGCTCGATATGCAGTTCCAGATAGGCGGCGACGCTGCCGGGCGGCCAGACCGCCTCCGGCAGCCGCTCCGGCGAGCCGCCCGCCTCGGCCAGATAGGAGGCGGCCGTCCGGCCGGCCCGGTCCTCCGCGGCCAGGCCGTCCTCCAGGGCGCCGCACAGCGCGCGCGATCCCCAGAACGGAGCCTGGACCAGCGCGCCCTCCTCGTTGGCGAAGGCGACCGCGACCATCTCGACCGGGAGCTCGACGGTGTGCTCGTGGAGCACCCGCAGCACCTCCACCGCGGCGGCCACCCCGTAGGCGCCGTCCAGCCGGCCGCCCTGCACCACGGTGTCCAGATGGGAGCCGACCAGCAGCACCGGCGCGGCCCCTGACGCCGCGCCGGGCCGGCGGACCAGCAGATTCCCCGCGGCGTCGGTCTCGGCCGCCAGGCCCGCCGAGGTGCACAGCTCCGCCAGGAAGGCGCGGGCGGCCCGCTCCTGCGGGCCGAGCCCGAGGCGGGTCACCCCGCCCGCCGGGTCGGCGCCGATCTTTCCCAGTTCCGCCAGGCATCCGAGCAGGCGCGCGCCGTCGACCCGGAGCGCCGGGCGGCGCCCCGCGGCACCGCGGAGCGCATCGGGTGCCTGCAGTTTCGGCTGGGGCATGGCCCTCCTCCCGTCCGCCGGGCCGGCCGCCGACGGAACACCGCGGAGGGGTGCCCCGGGTCCGCCCGGACGGCACGACTGTGCGCCGCCCCGCTAACCGGCCGCTATCGCCCGGCGATGGGAGGGCTATCGGCGCCGCGGCCGGGGCGCCGCGCGGTGCTCGTGCGGGGCCCGAGCGGTGCCCGGGGCCGGCCCGGGCGGGGTGTGATAAGGCCGCGGAATCTATCGCCCGCCTATCGCCCCCGGCTTTTCGCCGCCCGGACGGCCGCCGGACTTATTTTTCGCTATCGCTTTTCTTTTGTTTTTCTTCAGCGCTCCGCGGTCCGTTGACTTTCCCGATTCGAGCTCCGTACTGTCAATTCTCAAGTTCGTTTCTAGGATCATCGATTAGTGCGGCGAAACTCATCCGGGCATTGTGAATCGGAGGGAAGGGCGTACTCATGGGAAGCATCGACAGGGAAGGGCGGGCAGCCGCGTCCGCGGTACTGCGTTCCCGTGAGGCGGAGCGGGGTCCGCTCTCCTGCGGCCAGCAGCGGCTGTGGTTCCTGGACCGCTGGCTGGCCGGCCGGCCGGTGTACAACATGCCGGTCACCCTCCGCTTCACCGGACCGCTGGACGCGGGGCGGCTGGCCGCTGCGGTCGCCGAGGTGGCCGGCCGGCACGAGGTGTTGTTCACCTTCTTCGAGGACGGCCCCGACGGCCCCCGCCAACGGGTGTCGCCCCGCCGGGAGCTGCCCTGCCCCCTCACCGACCTGAGCGGGCTGGGCGCGGACCGGGCCCGGGAGCAGGCGGAGCGGCTGATCGAGGAGGACGCCCGGCGGCCCTTCGACCTGGCGGCCGGCCCGATGCTGCGCGCCCGGCTTCTCAAGCTGGCCGGGGACCTCCACTGGCTGCAGCTCACCTTCCATCACATCGCCTGCGACGGCTGGTCGCTGGAGATCTTCCAGCGCGGGCTGCTGGCGGCCTACCGGGACGGCGGCGCCCCCGCGGAGCCGCCGCCGGACGCCCCCCAGTACGCCGACTACGCGCTCCGGGAGCGCGAGGAGACGGCGGGTCCCGCCGCCGCCCGGGCCCTGGAGGCGTGGAGCCGCGCCCTCGAAGGGGCGCCGGCCGTACTGGACCTGGGGGCCGACCGCCCCCGCCCGGCCGAGCTCAGCCACCGCGGCAGCACCCTGCACCTGGACCTGACCGGCATACCGCTGCGGCAGCTGGAGAAGTTCGCCGCCGAGGAAGGCGTCACCCTGTATGTCGTCCTGGCCGCCGCCTTCCAGGCGCTGGCCGCCCGGCACGCCGGCCGCGACGACATCGTGATCGGCTCGCCGACGGCCGGCCGGACCGCCGCGGCCGTCCAGGACATGATCGGCTTCTTCTCCGACACGCTGGTCATCCGCACTGCTCTGGGGGGCGACCCGAGCTTCCGGACGCTGGTCGCCCGCACCCGGGCGTCCGTCCTGGACGCGCTCTCCCGCAGCAGGGTGCCGTTCGACATGGCCGTGAACCATCTGCATCCGGAGCGCAGCCTCAGCCACAGCCCCGTGGTCCAGGTGGTCTTCGCCCTGCACGAGGACGACAGCGCCCAGGTCCTGCCCGGCGGCCTGCGGGTGGAGCGGACCAGTGTGCCCACCGGCACCGCCAAGTTCGACCTCACCTGGTCGGTCTTCCGCGGACGGGACGGGCTGCGGCTGGAGGTGGAGTACGCCACCGACCTGTTCGACGCCGCCACGATCCGGGCCTTCGCCGGCCACTGGGAGACGCTGCTGCACCAGGTCGCCGCCGACCCCGGCCTGCCGCTGAGCCGGACCGGACTGGCCTCCGCCGCCGAGCGGGAGCAACTGCGGCAGTGGTCGGGCCAGGAGACGGAGCTGCCCGCCGGGACGGTGCACGACCTCGTGGCCCGGGCCGCCGCCGAGCGGCCGGACGCGGTGGCGGTGTCCTGCGCCGGCACCACGCTGACCTACGCCGCACTCCAGGAGCGGGCCACGGCCCTGGCCCGCCGGCTGCGCGCCGCCGGGGTGGGCCCGGAGAGCTGTGTCGGGGTCTGCATGGAACGTTCGGCGGACACCGTCGTGGCCTGCCTGGCCGTCCTCAAGGCGGGCGGGGTGTATGTGCCGCTGGACACGGCGTTCCCCGCGGAGCGCATGGCGTTCATGCTCCGGGAGGTGGACGCGCGGCTGGTCCTGGTCCACCGGCCGACCGCGGAGGCGGTCCCCGGCGGCCCGTGGCGGGTGGCCGGCATCGAGGAACTGGCGGCCGAGGAGCCGGACCGCGCCGAAGGAAGCGCCGCGGAGAGCGGCCCGCTGCCCCGGGTGCAGCCGGACAACGGCTGCTATGTCATCTTCACCTCCGGCTCCACCGGCCGCCCGAAGGGCTCCACGGTCACCCATCGCAATGTGGTCCGGCTCATCCACGGCGTCCGCCGGCGGCTGTCCTTCGGCCCGGACGATGTGTGGACCCTCTTCCACAGCTTCGCCTTCGACTTCTCCGTCTGGGAGATGTGGGGCGCGCTGACCACCGGCGGACGCCTGGTCGTGGTGGACTACGCGGTCAGCCGGGACGTGGAGGCCTTCCACCGGCTGGTGCGCGCGGAGCGGGTCACGATGCTCAGCCAGACCCCGTCCGCGTTCCGCCAGTTCGAGACCGCCGACGAGCGCCTGGGCGGCGAACTGTCCCTGCGGGCCGTGGTGTTCGGCGGCGAGGCGCTGCACCGGCCCTCGGTGCGCCGCTGGACGGCCCGGCACGGCTGCGCCGCCCCGCTGCTGGTCAACATGTACGGGATCACCGAGACCACCGTGCATGTCACCTCCCGGGAGGTGACCGAGGAGGACCTGGACAGCGAACTCACCCGGATCGGCCGCCCGCTGCCCGATCTGAGCGTGCATGTGCTGGACGAGCACGGCGATCCCTGCCCGGTCGGGGTGACCGGCGAGATCCATGTCGGCGGCGCCGGACTCACCCGCGGCTACACCGGCCGTCCCGCACTGACCGCCGAGCGCTTCGTCCCCGACCATCTCACCGGACGGCCCGGCGGGCGGCTCTACCGCAGCGGCGACCTCGGCCGCTGGACCGCCGACGGCGGGCTGGAGTACGCCGGCCGCGCCGACTCCCAGGTCAAGATCCGCGGCTACCGCATCGAGACCGGGGAGATCGAGACCGTGCTGGGCGGCCACCCGGATCTGCTGGAGGCGGCCGTGGCCGCCCGCGGCGGCGCCGACGGCCAGGCCGGCCTGGTCGGCTATCTGGTCCCCGACGGCGAGGCGCCCGCCCCCGAGGAGCTGCGCACCTGGCTGCGCCGGCGGCTGCCGGACTACATGGTGCCCCGCCAGTTCGTGGTGCTCGGCTCGCTGCCGCTGACCCCGCAGGGCAAGGTGGACCGCCGCGCGCTGCCGGAACCGGAGGCCGTCCGCCCGGAGCTGGCGCAGGAGTATGTGGCACCGGCCGGCCCGGCGGAGGAGACGCTGGCCGCCGTCTGGTGCCGGGTGCTGGGCGTGGACCGGGTGGGCCGGCACGACAACTTCTTCGATCTGGGCGGCGACTCCATCCGCTCCATCCAGGTCCTCGGCCAGGCCCGGGAGGCCGGACTCGCCTTCGAACTCCAGGACCTGTTCCGCAGCCCGACCGTCGCCGGGCTGGCCGCCCTGGTGCGGACGCAGACCCCCGGTGACCGGGCGGACTCCCCGGCCGCGGCGGCCGGCCCCGAGCCGTTCGCCCTGGTCTCACCGCAGGACCGGGAGCTGCTGCCCGAAGGGCTGGTGGACGCCTATCCGATGGCGGAGCTCCAGGTCGGCATGGTCTACGAGATGGAGCTCAATCCCGAACGCCGGGCCTATCACAATCTGGACGGGCTGCGGATCGTCGGCCCCTTCGACGAGGCGCGGTTCCGGGAGGCGACCGCTCGGGTGGTGGCCCGGCACCCCATCCTGCGGACCGCCTTCGACCTCAGCGGTTTCAGCGAGCCGATGCAACTGGTGTACGAGACCGCGGAGATGCCCTTCACCGTGGCCGATCTGCGCCATCTGGACGAGGCGGAACAGGACCGGGTCCTGGACGAGTACGTCCTCGCCGAGCGCCGGCGGCCGTTCGACCACTCCCGGCCGCTGCTGCTGCGGTTCGCCCTGCACCGGCTGACCGACGAGTCCTTCCAGTGGACCATCACCGAACATCACGCCATCTTCGACGGGTGGAGTCTGCACTCCACCATCTCCGAGATCGCCGAGGTCTACCAGCGGCTGCTGGCCGGCGAGGACCCGGTGCTCACCCCGCCGGTCTCCGCCTACCGCGACTTCATCGCCGCCGAGCGGGAGAACCTGCGGTCCGAGGAGAGCAGGAAGTTCTGGCTGGAGCGGGTCGCCGACCGCCCGGACTGCCGGCTGCCCCGCCGTCCCGCCGGCCGTCCCGCCCGGCTGTCCGGGCGCACCCGGCCGCACGAGTGGCGCGAGCACCACCCCGACCAGGGCTACGGATCGGTGGAGACCCTGCTGCCCGAGGAGCTGTGCGACGGGCTGCGCGACCTGGCCCGGCAGTGCGGCGTGCCCCTGAAGGCGGTGCTGCTGGCGGCGCACATGAAGGTGATGAGCCTGGTCACCGGGTCGCCGGATCTGCTGGTCGGGCTCACCGCCAACGGCCGGCTGGAGGAGGCGGCGGGCGCGGACGTGCGCGGCATGTTCCTCAACACCGTGCCGTTCCGCATGGAACTGCCGGACGGCACCTGGCGGGATCTGGTCCGGGCGGTCTTCGACACCGAACGCGAACTGCTGCCGCACCGGCGCTACCCGCTGGGCGCCCTGCAGCGGGAGACCGGCGGCGAACCGCTGTTCGAGGTGAACTTCGTCCACAATCACTTCCATGTGCTGGACCGGGCGTTCGGGCCCGGCCTGATGCGCATCGCGGACAACAAGATCGACAGCTTCACCACGGACCGGGCCGAGCCCACCAACTTCCCGCTCAATGTGGGCGTGATCCGCAACCCGTACTCCAACCAGCTGCTGTTCGGGCTGGACTATCACACCGATGTCCTCCACCCCGACCAGGTGCTGCTGTTCCGCGACTACTACGTGCGCGTGATGGAGGCGATGACCGCCGATCCGGACGCGGGCCACCGGTGGGCGGAGCTGCTGGGCGCGGAGGAGCGCGGGCTGCTGGAGGAGTGGAACGACACCGCGGCCGAGGTGCCGTCGCTGCCGGTGCACCGGATGGTGGAGCGGCGGGCCGCCGCCGCGCCGGACGCGGAGGCGGTGGTCTCCGAGGGCGTCCGGCTCAGCTACGGGGAGCTGAACGCCCGGGCCAACCGGCTGGCCCGGCGGCTGCGCGGTCTCGGCGTCGGCCCCGATGTGCCGGTGGCGCTGTGCATGGGGCGCTCGCCCGGCATGATGATCTCCCTGCTCGCCATCCTGAAGGCCGGGGGCGTCTATGTGCCGCTGGAGCCGGACTTCCCCGCCGAGCGCATGGCGTACATGCTGCGGGAGGCCGGCGCCGGCCTGGTGCTGACCGACGAGCGGTCGGCCGGCCGGCTGCCCACGGGCTCCTGGCGGGTGCTGACCGTGGACCGGAACCTGTGGGCCGGGGACGCCGGGGACGCCGGGGATCCCGCGGGCGCGGAGAATCTGCCGGGCGGCGCGGGCCCGGACAACGGCTGCTATGTGATCTTCACCTCGGGCTCCACCGGCCGCCCCAAGGGCGTGGTGACCCGGCACCGCAATGTCACCGAGCTGCTGCACGGCGGCGAGTTCCTCACCCTCACCCCCGAGGACACCCTGCTCCAGCTGGCGCCGCTGTCCTTCGACAACTCCACCTTCGAGGTGTGGGCGCCGCTGGTGGGCGGGGCGCGGCTGGTGCTGGCTCCCGCGGTGCGCTACGGCCCCGGCGAGATCGCGGGCTGGGTGGCCGAGTCGGGCACGACCGTGCTGCACGCCACCGCCTCGCTGTTCGCCCTGCTGGTCGACCACGAGCCGCAGACCTTCGACGGCCTGCGCCGGTTCCTGACCGGCAGCGAGACCGTCTCGCCGGGGCACGCGGCGCGGATACTGCGGCGCTGTCCCGATCTTGAGCTGGTCAACTGCTGGGGACCGACCGAGACCACCACCTTCTCGGTGTGCGGGGTGTACCGCCGCGACTCCCTGCCGGAGGGGCCGCTGCCGCTGGGGGTGCCGCTGGCCAACACCGAGGTGTGGGTGCTGGACCGGGCGGGCCTGCCGGTGCCGGTCGGCACGCCGGGCGAGCTGTGCGTCTCCGGGCCGTGTCTGGCCCGCGGCTATCTGGGCCGGCCGGGCCAGACCGCGGAGCGCTTCGTCCCCCACCCCTACCGGCCGGGGGAGCGGCTGTACCGCACCGGCGACCGGGGCCGGTGGTCGGTGGACGGCCGGGTGGAATTCCTGGGCCGGATGGACCACATGGTCAAGGTCCGCGGCTACCGGGTGGAACTCGGCGAGGTCGAATCCGTGCTGCGCGAGCACCCGGGGCTGCGCGAAGTCACCGTGGTGACCAGGGAGAACAACGCGGCCGGCGTCGATCTGGTGGCGTACGCGGTGCCGGAGGGCGACCCGCCCGCCGTCGGTGAGCTGCGCGCCTGGCTGCTGGAACGGCTGCCCGCCTATATGGTGCCCCGGCTGTTCGTGTTCCTCGACGCGCTGCCGCTGACCCCCCGCGCCAAGGTGGACCGGCGCGCCCTGCCGGCACCCGAGGAGGCCCGGCCGGACGCCGGCCGGGAGTATGTGCCGCCGCAGGGCGGGACCGAGGAACTGCTGTCCGGGATCTGGTGCCGGGTGCTGGGCGTGGACCGGGCCGGCCGGGACGACAACTTCTTCGATCTGGGCGGCGACTCCATCCGCTCCATCCAGGTGGTCGGCCAGGCGCGTTCCGCCGGACTCGGGCTGGCCCTCCAGGACCTCCACCAGCACCCGACACTGCGGGCCCTGGCCGAGGCCGCCGCCGGCCGCGAGGCACCGGCGCCGCCCCGCACCGGGCAGCGGCCGTTCTCGCTGCTCTCCGCACGGGACCGGGAACTCCTCGCGGCCCGTACGGCCCCCGGCCGCGGCGACACCGGCACCTCCACCCCGGACGGGCGGTGACGGACGTGCAGAGCCGAACGGAAGAGACCGCCGTGCCCCGCGACGGCGGGCAGAGCGGCCCCGGACCCCTCCTGCCGGACGGGCTGGTGGACGCCTACCCGATGTCGGAGCTCCAGGTCGGCATGGTCTACGAGATGGAACGGGACCCCGGCCGGCTGCCCTACCACAATGTGCACAGCCTGCGGATCCCCGGCTCCTTCGACGAGAGGTGCTTCCGCACGGCGGTGGCCCGTACGGCGGCCCGGCACGATGTGCTGCGCACCTCCTTCGCCCTGGCCGGCTTCAGCGAGCCGATGCAACTGGTGTACGAGACCGCCGAGATCCCGGTGGCCGTCACCGATCTGCGGGCCGTGCCGGAGAGCGCGGCCCGGGAGACGCTGGCCGGATATCTCCGCGCCGAACGCCGGACCGCCTTCGACCTGAGCGTGCCGCCGCTGTGCCGGATGGGCGTGCATGTGCTCTCCGACGACGCCTTCCAGTGGACCGTCACCGAGCACCACGCCATCCTCGACGGCTGGAGCCTGGCCTCACTGGTCTCCGAGATCACCGGCCTGTACCGGCGGCTGCTGGCGGGCGAGGACCCGGTGCCCGCCCCGCCCGTCTCCGCCTACCGGGACTTCATCGCCGCCGAGCGGGAGGCACTGGAGTCGCCCGAGAGCCGGGAGTACTGGCACCGCACGCTGGCCGAACTCCCCGACAGCCGGCTGCCCCGCTGGCCCGGCGACCGGCCGGTGCTGCCCGCCGCCGCGGCGCCGGCCCCGGGAGAGCGGCACCGCCATGACGGGAGCGAGGGCCACGGCTCCCTGGTCTCGCCCCTGCCGGGGCCGCTGCTGTCCCGGATCCGGGAGCTGGCCCGGCAGTGCCGGGTGCCGGTGAAGGCGGTGCTGCTGGCCGCGCACATGAAGGTGATGAGCCTGGTCACCGGCGAGCGCGACGTGGTGGCCGGACTCACCGTCAACGGCCGGCTGGAGGAGGCCGACGGCGCCGAGGTCTGCGGACTGTTCGTCAACACCGTGCCGTTCCGCATGAAACTGCCGGACGGGACCTGGCGGGACCTGATCCACGCGGTCGTCGGAGCCGAGAACGCGCTGCTGCCGCACCGCCGCTACCCCATGGCCGCCCTCCAGCGGGAACTCGGTGGCTCCCCCCTGTTCGAGACCAACTTCGTCTACACCGACTTCCGGCAGCTCGCCGAGGCCGGCGGCACCGGCGGCGACTCCGCCGAAGACGCCGCCGACGACGCCGGGGAGGTCTCCCGCACCCACTTCCCGCTGGTCGTGGCCTTCGGCCGGGAGCCCGGCACCGGGGCCGTGTGCCTGGAGATGGAGTACGACGCCCGGGCCTTCCCCGCCGTCCAGCTCGCCGTTCTCCGCGACCACTACCTGCGGGTGCTGGAGGCGATGACCGCCGATCCGGACGCGGGCCACCGGTGGGCGGAGCTGCTGGGCGCGCAGCAGCGGGGGCTGCTGGAGGAGTGGAACGACACCGCGGCCGAGGTGCCGTCGCTGCCGGTGCACCGGATGGTGGAGCGGCGGGCGGCCGCCGCGCCGGACGCGGAGGCGGTGGTCTCCGAGGGCGTCCGGCTCAGCTACGGGGAGCTGAACGCCCGGGCCAACCGGCTGGCCCGGCGGCTGCGCGGCCTCGGCGTCGGCCCCGACACCCCCGTCGGCGTCTGCGCCGGGCGCTCGGTGGAGATGGTGCTGGCCTGGCTGGCGGTGCTCAAGGCCGGCGGCATGTATGTCCCCCTCGACCCGGGCTTTCCGTCCTCCCGGCTGGAGTACATGCTCCGGCAGACCGGGGCCGCCCTGGTCCTCGCCGGCCCGGACGCCGCCGGCGGCGTCCCCGCCGGCCCCTGGCAGGTGCTGGCCCTGGAGGAGAACCTGTGGGCCGGGGACGCCGGGGACGCCGGGGATCCCGCGGGCGCGGAGAATCTGCCGGGCGGCGCGGGCCCGGACAACGGCTGCTATGTGATCTTCACCTCGGGCTCCACCGGCCGCCCCAAGGGCGTGGTGACCCGGCACCGCAATGTCACCGAGCTGCTGCACGGCGGGGACAGCATGACGGTGCTGCCCGGGGACACGGTCCTCCAGATCGCCCCCGCCTCCTTCGACGTGTCCACCTTCGAGGTGTGGGCGCCGCTGACGGGCGGCGCGCGGCTGGTGCTGGCCCCCGCGGTGCGCTACGGCCCCGCCGAGGTCGCCGCCTGGGTGGCCGGGTCGGGCACCACCGTGCTGCACGCCACCGCCTCGCTGTTCGCCCTGCTGGTCGACCAGGAACCGCAGACCTTCGACGGCCTGCGCCGCGTCCTGACCGGCAGCGAGACCGTCTCGCCCGGGCACACGGCGCGGATACTGCGGCGCTGCCCGGACCTTGAGGTGGTCAACTGCTGGGGGCCGACCGAGACCACCACCTTCTCGGTGTGCGGGGTGTTCCGGAACGGTGAGCTGCCGGAGGGGCCGCTGCCGCTGGGGCTGCCGCTGGCCAACACCGAGGTGTGGGTGCTGGACGAGGCCGGTCTGCCGGTGCCGGTCGGCTCCCCGGGCGAGCTGTGCGTCTCCGGGCCGTGTCTGGCCCGCGGCTATCTGGGCCGGCCGGCGCTGACCGCGGAGCGCTTCCTGCCCCATCCCCACCGTCCGGGGGAGCGGCTGTACCGCACCGGCGACCGGGGCCGGTGGTCGGTGGACGGCCGGGTGGAATTCCTGGGCCGGATGGACCACATGGTGAAGATCCGCGGCTACCGGGTGGAACTCGGCGAGGTCGAATCCGTGCTGCACGACCACCCCGGGCTGCGCGAGGCCGTGGTCGTCTTCCGGCAGGACCCGCGCTCCGGCCCCGAGCTGGTCGCCCACCTGGTGCCCGGCCCCCAGGCACCCGCCACCGGCGAACTGCGCACCTGGCTCGGCACCCGGCTCCCGGACTACATGGTCCCGCGCCGCTGGGTCTTCCACGACGCCCTGCCGCTGACCAGGAACGGCAAGGTGGACCGGCGCGCTCTGCCCGAACCCGGCGACATCCGCCCGGAACTGGCGCAGGAATATGTGCCGCCGCAGGGCCGGACCGAGGAATTCCTGGCCTCCGTCTGGTGCCGGGTACTGGGCGTGGACCGGGTGGGCCGGCACGACAACTTCTTCGACCTGGGCGGCGACTCCATGCGCTCCATCCAGGTGATCGGCCTGACCCGGGAGGCCGGACTGTCCCTCGGCGTCCAGGACCTGCTGGGCGCGCCCACCCTGGCCGGGCTCGCCTCGGCGGCGGCACCGGGCACACCGGGCGGCGCGCCCGCCGCCGAGGAGGGCCGGACCGGCCCGTTCTCCCTGGTTGCCGAGGCCGACCGGCCGCTGCTGCCGGACGGACTGGAGGACGCCTACCCGATGGCGGAGCTCCAGATCGGCATGGTCTACGAGATGGAACGGGACCGGGCGCGCAACCCGTACCACAATGTGGAGTCACTGCGCCTGTCCGGCCGTTTCGACGAAGCCTGCTTCCGGGAGGCCGTCGCCCGGGTGGTGGCCCGGCACCCGGTGCTGCGCACCTCCTTCGACCTGGCCCGGTACAGCGAGCCGATGCAGCTTGTCGCCCGCACCGCCGAGCTGCCGTGCACCGTCGCCGACCTGCGCGGGCTCTCCGCGGAGCAGCAGCAGGACACCCTGCGGGCCCACCTTGCGGACCAGCAGGCCGCCCGCTTCGACCTGGGCGTGGCGCCGCTGTGCCGGATGGGCGTGCATGTGCTCTCCGACGACGCCTTCCAGTGGACCGTCACCGAGCACCACGCCATCCTCGACGGCTGGAGCATGGTCTCCACCGTCTCCGAGATCACCGGCCTCTACCACCGGCTGCTGGCCGGCGAGGACCCGGCGACGGAACCGCTCCGCTCCCACTACCGGGACTACATCGCCGCCGAGCGCGCCGCCCTGGAGTCGCCGGAGAGCCGGGAGTTCTGGCGGGACCGGCTGGCCGGGGCCCCCGACGCCCGCCTTCCCGGGCCATGGCCCCCGGCCCCGGACGCCTCCCCCGCCGGGGACACCGTGGCGGGCGAACGCCATCTCCGGCATGAGGCGGCCGGCCACGGGATACTGACCACCCCGCTGCCCCCGGAACTCCGGCACCGGCTGGAGAAGTTCGCCGGCGGCGCGGCGGTCCCGCTCAAGGCCGCCGTGCTGACCGCCCACCTCAAGGCCATCAGCCTGCTCACCGGCTCGCCCGACGTGCTGATCGGCATCACGGCCAACGGGCGGCTGGAGGAACCCGACGGCGCGGAGGCCCGCGGCCTGTTCCTCAACACCGTGCCGCTGCGGCTGCGGCTGCCGGAAGGAAGCTGGCAGGACCTCGCGCGCGCCGTCCACCGCGCCGAGCTCGATCTGCTGCCGCACCGCCGCTACCCCCTCTCCGCTCTCCAGCGTGCCCACGGCCGTGGCGCACCGCTGTTCGAGACCAACTTCACCTACAACAACTTCCACCGGGTGCTGCGGCTCGCCGAGTCGGGCACCCTCGGCCCGCCACCGGCCGGGCCCGAGACCCCCGGTGTGGCCCGCACCAACTTCCCGCTGGACGTGACCATCAGCCACCGGGCGGGTGGCGGGCTGCTGCTGGAGATCGACTACGCCCTCGACGGGCTCACCGCCGACCAGGTGACCCGCCTGCGCGACTGGCATCTGCGCGCCCTGCACGCCATGGCCGGCGACGGCACCGCCCACCACCGGGCGGTCTCCCTGCTCGGCACCGCGGAGCGGCGGCAGCTGAACTCGTGGCAGGGCACCTCGTCGCCCGCCCGCGAGATGCCGGTGCATGAGCTGTTCCGGCGGGCGGCGGCGCGGTGGCCGGATGCGGTGGCGGTGGAGTCGGGTGCGGGGCGGCTGAGTTTTGCGGAGCTGGA
>NZ_FOLM01000018.1:0-56326 GCF_900112355.1 Streptomyces aidingensis | reverse complement strand
GTCGAGGCGGCGCTGCGCGGCCACCCGGCGGTGACCGCCGCCGCGGTCAGCGCCCACCGCCTCGGCACCGACCGGCGGCTGCAACTCGTCGCCCACCTGGTGACCGGTGACGGCGCCGTCCCGGATGCCGAGGAGATCCGTACCCATCTGGCCGGCCGGCTGCCCCGCGCGGCCATCCCCACGCTGCTGGTCCCGGTCGCCGCCCTGCCCAGGACGGTTGGCGGCAAGCTGGACCGCAAGGCCCTGACCGTGCCCGACGACATCGGGCAGCAGCTTCCGCACCGCCGGGAGGCGGTGGGCCCGCGCACCGAAACCGAGCGGCGTGTCGCGGCCGTCTGGCAGGAGGTGCTGGGCATCACCGGCATCGGGGTGCACGACGACTTCTTCGCCCTCGGCGGGCATTCGCTGCTCGCCGTCCGCCTCGCCCTGCGGATCGGTGCCGAACTCGAAGCCGACCTGCCCCTGCACGAGGTGTTCGCCCATCCGACCGTCGCCGAACAGGCCGGGCTGATCGACAGCCGTACCGCAGAGGGTCCGGCCGGCCAGGCCATCCCCCGGGCCGGGCGCGGGGAGACCGGCGTCCTGCCGGCCTCGCATGCCCAGGAACGCCAGTGGTTCCTGTGGCAACTCGATCCGGACAGCGCGGACTATCACGTTCCGTGGGGTTATGAGATCGCGGGCGATCTGGATGTGGCGGTGTTCGGTGCTGCTGTGGATGCCCTGGTGGAGCGGCATGAGGTGTTGCGGACGACGCTGGAGGCGGCCGAGGACGGGGGTGTGGTCCAGCGGGTGGGTGTCCCGTGGCGTACTGCTCTGTCCGTGGAGGAGGCGGCGGAGGGGGATCTGCCCGGGCTGATCGGCCGGGTGGTGCGGGAGCCGTTTGACCTGGGTTCGGGTCCGGTGCTGCGGGTGCGTGTGTGGCGTACGGCGCCGGAGCGGTTCGTCGTGGTGTTTGTGGCGCATCATGTGGCGGTTGACGAGTGGTCGCTGGGGGTGTTCGAGCGGGAGTTGTGGGCGCTGTACCGGGCCGGTGGTGATGCGGCGGGTGCCGGGCTGCCGGAGCTGGAGGTGCAGTACGCCGATTACGCGCTCTGGCACCGCCGGCAGGTGGCGGACCGGGCGGAGGAGGACCTGGCCTACTGGCGGCGGACCCTGGACGGCGCCACCCCCACCAGGCCGCAGCCGCGCACGCCGGCCACCGCGCCGGCCACCGCGCCGGCCACCGCGCCGGACACGGAGGCGGGCGCCGGAGCGTGCTCCGGCACTGTCCCGGCGGCGGAGCTGGCGGGGCTGGAGGGGGTGCGTGCCCGGGCGGGGGCCACCGAGTTCATGCTTTATCTGGCCGTCTACGCCCTTCTGCTGGCCCGTCATTCGGGTCAGCGGGACATCACCGTGGGGGTTCCGGTCTCCGGGCGGACCCATCCGGACACGGCCCCGTTGCTGGGGTTCTTCGTCAATACTCTGGCGCTGCGGCTCACCGTGCGGCCCGAGGACGATTTCCCCGCTCATCTGGAGCGGGTGCGCACCGCGGTCCTGGAGGCGTTCGCCCATCAGGAGGCGCCCTTCGAGCAGGTGGTCCGGGCCGTGGCGCCGGACCGCGCCGAAGGCGCCAACCCGCTGTTCCACACCATGTTCTCGTTCTCCTCCGGGGGGCGGCCCGCCGATGGCACACCGGACGGTCTGACCCTCGGTGATCTGCCGCTGGAGGGCGCGGGCAGCCACTTCGACCTTTCCTTCGGCAGTACGCGCACCGCCGACGGACTCCGCCTCGACCTGGAGTTCAGTACCGGGGTCTATGACGAGGAGACGGCCGGGGAGTTGCTGCGGTCCTATACCGATCTGCTGCGCGCCCTCGACCGGGCGCCCGGTACCGCCGTGGCGGAGCTGCTGCGGGCCGGTGAGCGTGAACAGCGGCGGATGGCCCCCTGGACCCGGGACAGCGCCGAGCACCCGGTGTCCGGTCTTCCGGTGCATGAGCTGTTCCGGCGGGCGGCGGCGCGGTGGCCGGATGCGGTGGCGGTGGAGTCGGGTGCGGGGCGGCTGAGTTTTGCGGAGCTGGATGCGGGCAGTGAGGTGCTGGCCCGTCGTCTGGTGGCTGCGGGTGCGGGGCGTGGTGCGGTGGTGGGTCTGCATCTGCCGCCGGGGGCCGATGCGGTGACGGCGGTGTGGGCGGTCTGGAAGGCCGGCGGTGCCTTTGTGCCCCTGGATCCGGAGCTGCCGGGGGCCCGGCTGGAGCTGATGCTGGAGGACGCCGCACCCGCCGTGGTGGTGACCAGGGATGCCGGGGTTCTGCCCGGTTCGCGGCGCTGCCTGTCCCCGGAACCGGGGTTCGGTGCGCAGGGGCGGGGGGTGGTGCTGCCGCGGGTCGGGCCTCGGGATCTCGCCTATGTGATGTACACCTCCGGCTCCACCGGCCGCCCCAAGGGCGTGATGACCGACCACGGCGGACTGACCCACTACGCCGAGAGCCGGCTGCTGCCCCGCCTGCGGGAGGCGGGCCTGCGGCCCCACGCCCGGGTGGTCACAGGCACTTCCGCGTTCATCTCCGACTTCTTCCTGGGATTTTTTTTTTTTCCGGCACCGAGGGCCGTGACCCCCGGCATCTGGTGGAGCGCGCCCAGGACCCGGACCGGGCGGTGGACAACATCGGCGCCACCACCTCGCAGATCCAGCTTCTCGTCGAGGCCGGACTGCTGGACGCCCCCCACCCGCCGCAGATCGTCACCGCGGGCGGCGAACCCTGCCCGCCCGACCTGTGGCGGGCACTGGCCGCCCACCCCGGCGTCACCGCCTACGACACCTACGGCCCGACCGAGGCATCGGTCGACGCCACCCGCGCCGAGATGACGGCCGGCAGCACCCCCGTGATCGGCCGGCCCTACGGCAGTGCCCGGGTGCATCTGGTGAACGAGCGGCTGGAGCCGGTGCCGCCGGGCACGGCCGGGGAGATCGTCATCGGTGGTCCTGGTGTGGGGCGGGGGTATCTGAACCGGCCCGGGGTGACGGCCGGGGTGTTTGTGCCCGATCCGTTCGGCGCGCCGGGGGAGCGGCTGTACCGCACCGGCGATCTGGGGCGTTATACGGCGGACGGGCAGATCGAGTTCCTGGGGCGCAATGACCACCAGGTGAAGATTCTGGGCCAGCGGATCGAGCCGGAGGAGGTCGAGGCGGCGCTGCGCGGCCACCCGGCGGTGACCGCCGCCGCGGTCAGCGCCCACCGCCTCGGCACCGACCGGCGGCTGCAACTCGTCGCCCATCTCGTCATGGCCGAGGGGCAGGCCGCCCCGGACCACGACAGCATCCGGGACCATCTGGCCGGCCGGCTCCCGGCCGCGGCCGTCCCCGCACTGCTGGTCCCGGTCGAGGCACTGCCGATGACCCCCGGCGGCAAACTCGACCGCAGGGCACTGACCGTGCCGGACGGCCTGGCGGCCGGGCCGTCGCCCCACCGGGATCTCGTGCCCCCGCGCACCGGGACCGAGCGGCGTGTCGCGGCCGTCTGGCAGGAGGTGCTGGGCATCACCGGCATCGGCGTGCACGACGACTTCTTCGCCCTCGGCGGCCACTCGCTGCTCGCCGTCCGCCTCGCCCTGCAACTGAGCAAGGAGTTCGGCACCAGGATTCCGCTCGCCCACCTCTACACCGCCTCCACGGTCGCCGGCCAGGCGGCCCGGGTGGCGGAGCTGCCGCCGCACCGCGAGGCGCCGGACGGCCGCAGCGTCGTCCCCCTGGGCGGCACCCCGGGCGAACGCCCCCTGGTGCTGGTCCACCCCCTGGGCGGCACCCTGTTCTGCTACCGGGACCTGCTGGACGGCCTGACCGCCCCCTTCGAGGTCTACGGCGTGCAGGGCGACGTCGGCGGCGCCGCGGGCCCGCCGGCCACCGACCTCGCCGCCCTGGCCGGCCGCTACGCCGGGGAACTGGCGCCGGTCCTCGGCGACCGGGCCCCGGTGATCGCCGGCTGGTCGGCCGGCGGAGTGCTCGCCCACGAACTCGCCCGGGCACTGGCGGGCCGGGGCGTGCACGCCCACCGCCTGGTGCTGATCGACTCCCACCCCCAGCACGCCCAGGCCGCCGAGGACACCGAGGACACCGAGGCGGCCGAGGCCGCCGCGGCGGACCTCGCCGCGCTGGACGCCCTCCGCGACCGGGTCGCCGCGCAGGGGCCCGGAGCGCTGCTGGGCGCCGACGACGCCGACCGCCTCTTCGCCACCCTCGGCGTCGACCCGGAGGAGGTGGCCGGACTCGATGCCGCCACCACCGCCACGCTGATGGGCTTCTGGCGCGACATGCTCGCGGGCCTCACGGCCCACCGGCCGGCCGCCTTCGCCGGCCCGGCGGAACTGCTTCTCGCCCGGGGGGACGGCAACGGCCCCGTGGACGACCGCGCGGTGATCGCCGCCTGGCGGGAGCTGACCGGCACCCTCACGGTCACCCGCGCCGACGGCGACCACTTCCAGCTTCTGCGCCGCCCCTGGGTGAAGGCCGTCGCCGACGCCCTCCGCGGCCCCACCGGACAGACAGGAGAATGACGTGCTGGTCCTAGGAATCAGCGGACTCGACCGGGCGAGTGCCCTCAAGAAGAAGATGCTGCCCGGACTCGACTGGCGGGAGCAGCGCCTGGTGCAGGGCCTGGACTCGGCCGCCGCCCTGGTGGACGAGAACGGCGTCGTCGCGGCCTCCGCGCAGGAGCGGCACGACGGCGACAAGGGCACCGGGGCGTTCCCCGCCGACGCCGTCGCCGCCTGTCTGCGCATGGCCGGCGCCACCCTGGACGATGTGGACCTCGTCGCCCACGGCTTCCGCTACACGCCCTCCCCGACCTTCGAGCTCGACGACTACCTGCGCCGCTGGTACCGGGAGGTCTACAGCGAAGAGGTCCAGCGGGAGGTGCTGGGCGCGCACTACCCGGACCAGGACTGGCGGCGCAAGCTGGTCCGCGTCCCGCACCACCTGGCCCACGCCGCCAGCAGCTACCACCTCAGCGGCTTCGCCGACGCCACCGTCCTGGTGGCCGACGCCATGGGGGAGTCGGAGTCCACCTCGCTGTTCCGCGGAGACGGCGGCCAGCTGCGCTCCCTGCGCGGCTACCCGGTCTCCGCCTCCCTGGGCATCCTGTACAGCGTCGTCACCCAGTATCTGGGCTTTCTGCCCGGCATGGACGAGTACAAGGTGATGGGGCTCGCCCCCTACGGCGACCCCGGCGCCTTCCCGGACGCCGGCCCGCTGGTGACGCACCGGCCCGGCGGCCGGCTGACGGTGCCGCTGCTGGCCCACGACCGGACGCCGGAGGAGCGGGAGACCCACCGGGGCGCCATCCGCCGCCTGGAGGAGCTGTTCGGGCCCGCCCGGCACCCCGACGCCCCGGTCGAGCAGCGGCACATGGATATCGCCGCGGTGCTCCAGCGCGCGCTGGAGCGGAGCCTGCTCTTCGTGCTCACCGAGGGCTTCGCCGCGACCGGCGCCGAGCCGTCCCGCAATCTGTGCATGGCCGGCGGGGTGGCGCTGAACTGCACCGCCAACGGGCTGATCGCCCGCAGCGGGCTGTTCGACGACGTCTTCGTCCAGCCCGCCGCCGGTGACGACGGAACCGCGCTCGGCGCCGCACTGCATGTGCTGCGCGAACATGTGCCGTCCGCCCCGCGGCCGATGAGCATGACCATGCCGTACTGGGGCGAGGAGTTCGGCGAGGCGGAGACCGAGCGGGCCCTGGAAACCCTGGGGCCCGGCCACCGGGTGCGCCGCCTTGCCGACGGGCAGCTGCTGAAGGAGGTCTCCGCCCTGATCGGTTCCGGAGCGGTGGTCGCCTGGTACCAGGGGCGCATGGAGTTCGGCCCGCGGGCCCTGGGCAACCGCAGCATCCTGGCCGACCCGGCCGCGCCCGGCATGCGCGCCCATCTGAACGCGGTGGTCAAGCAGCGTGAGGAGTTCCGGCCCTTCGCCCCGGCGGTGGCGGCGGAGGAAGCGGGCGAGTACTTCGAGATCGAGCCCGGCCGGGAGCGGCTCTACCGGCACATGCTGTTCGTCACCCAGGTGCGGGAGAAGTACCGCGACCGGCTGCCGGCCATCACCCATGTGGACGGCTCGGCCCGGGTGCAGGTCGTCGAGCGGGACTCCGCACCCCGTTTCCACGCGCTGATCCGCCGGCTCGGCGACGACCTCGGCATCCCGATGGTGCTCAACACCTCCTTCAATCTGAAGGGCCAGCCGATCGTCCGGACGCCGCTGGACGCCGTCGCCACCTATGCCCGCTCCACCCTGGACGCCCTGGCCATCGGGGACTGGCTGGTGGTCCGGGAGCCCGCGGGCCCGGCCGGAACCGGAGGCACCGATGGCTGAGCCGACCGGAACGGCCGGCCCGGCCGGGGACCGGGACGGCACCGCGGAGGGCCTGCGGGAGGCGGTCACCGGGATCTGGTGCGCCGTCCTGGGCGTGGACCATGTCGGCCCGCAGGACGACTTCTTCCTGGAGGGCGGCGACTCCGGGCTGGCCGTGGAGACCGCCCTCAGCCTGCGCGCCCTCACCGGCACCGAACTCGACCTGGACATCCTGTACCAGTACCCCCGGTTCGGGGAGCTGCTCGCCGCGCTGACCGGGCCCCCGGCCACGGCCACGGGCGAACAGCGCCCGCTGACCCCAGCCGAGGAAAGGCTGTGGATCGCGGAACGCCTGCGTCCGGGCTCGCCCCAGTACCACATCGCCGCGCTCTACCGCTTCCCCGGCGGCATCGACGTGCTGCGGCTGCGGGCCGCGCTGGACGCCCTCGCCGCCCGCCACGGCGCCCTGCGCCGCGGATTCGAGGCGCCGGGCCGGGCCGTCACCGCGGAACGGGTGAGCGTGCCCTGCCGCTGGCTGGACGCCCGCGGCGTGCCGGAGCCCGCGCTGCGGGAGCTGATCGACGACTACGCCCGCGCGCCCTTCGACCTGTCCCGCCCGCCGCTGCTGCGCGCCCTGGCGGTGGACCGCGGCGACCAGGGCACCCTGCTGCTGCTCACCGTGCATCACCTGGTGTGCGACGGCGCCTCGCTGGCCCTGCTGGAGGACGGCCTGGGGCGGCTGTACTCGGCGGCGCCGGGGCCCGGCGGGCAGCAGGCCGCGCCGCCCCGGGAGCGGCCCTCCGCCGCCGCCTCCCGGCTGCTCGACCGGGACGAGTCCCGTGCCTGGTGGCGGCGGACCCTGGCCGGCTGTCCCCGGGGCATCGCCCTGCCGCACGACCTGCCGCGGCCCGCCGTGCCGGACGGCGCCGGCGCGGTGCACACCCTGGTCTGCGACCCGCAGCTGCTGGACCGGATGGCGGAGATGGCCGCCCGGGAACGGCTGAGCCCCTACATGACCTGGACCGTCGCCTATGCCGCCGGCCTGCTGGCGCTGACCGGCCAGCGGGATCTGGTGGCCGGCGTGGCGGTCTCCTCCCGCAGCGGCGAACAGCGGGACGAGATCGGCATGTTCGTGGACCCGCTGCCGCTGCGGCTGCGGCTCCCGGAGGGCGTCACCGCCCGTGACCTGGCCCGCCAGGTGCGCCGGGGCCTCACCGAGGCGCTGGCCCACCAGGGCGTGCCCTTCCAGGCCATCGTCGCGGAACTCGGCGCGCAGGGCGAGCCCGGCCGGGCCCCGCTGGTGCAGACCGGCCTGACCTATCTCGACGCCTCCGGCTGCGTGCTGCGGCTGGACGGGCTCCGGGCACGGCGCGAACTGCTGCCGACCGGCACCGCCAAGTACGAGCTGCTGTGGTCGGTGACCCGGCAGGCGGACCGCACCGTCGCCGAGTTCGAATACCTCAGCGGGCTGTTCTCCGCGGAGCGGGCCGCGGAGGCGCACACCGTCATGATGGCGGCGGCCCAGGCGGCCTTCTCCCGTCCGGACGAGCCGCTGCGCGCCCCCGGCCCCGCCCCTGTGCCCGTGCCCGGCCCCGTGCCCGCCCCCGTCTCCGGCCCCGTGGCCGCCGGCGGGCGGCCCCTGCCGGAACTCGTCCGGCTGCACGCCCGGCAGCGGCCGGACGCCCCGGCCCTGCGGCACCGGGACACCGAGCTCAGCTACCGCGAACTCGACGCCAGGGCCCTGGCCGTGGCCGCCGGGCTGCGGGCGGCCGGACTCGGCCGCGGCTCGGTGGTCGCCGTGCCGATGCCGCGCGGCGCCGGGACCGTCCTCGCCTGCCTGGGCATCCACTACGCCGGCTGCGCCTATCTTCCGCTCGACCCCGACCAGCCGCCGGACCGCCTCCGCACCGCCGTGCGGGGGGTCGCGGACGCGGCTCTGGTGGCGGGGCAGGCCCCGCCCGGGCTGCCGCCGGAGCTGCCCCTGCTCCGCCTGGAGGATATGCCCGCGGACCCCGCGGGGCGGGCCGCCGGGACCGTTCCGGTGCCGGTGACCGGCGAGGACATCGCCTATCTGATGTCCACCTCCGGCTCCACCGGGCGCCCCAAGACGGTGGTGATCCCGCACCGCGGGATCAGCCGGCTGGTCCCCGACGCCGAGGGCCTGGCCATCCGCGCGGACGACCGGGTCGCCCATGTGTGCAATCCGGCGTTCGACGCGGCGACCCTGGAGGTCTGGGGCGCGCTGGGCGCCGGCGCGCTGCTGGTGGTCGGCGACAAGGAGGACGTGCTGTCCCCGGCCCGGCTGCGGGCCTTCCTCGCGGAGCACCGCATCACCGTCCTCGGCCTGCCCACCGCGCTGCTCAACACCGTCATCGACTTCGCCCCGGACGCCCTGGGCGGGGTCCGGCTGCTGGTCTTCGGCGGTGAGAAGGCCGACGAGGAGCGCCTGGCCCGGCTGCTGGCCGGCCGTCCGCCGGCCCGGGTGGTGAACGTCTACGGCCCGACGGAGAACACCACGGTGAGCACCCTGCAGCAGGTCACCGCGGCGGACCTGGAACCGGGCCCGCTGCCGATCGGACGCGCCCTGTCCGGCTCGACCGCCCATGCGCTGGGGCCCGACGGCCGGCCGGTGGCGCCCGGCGAGGAGGGCGAGCTGTATGTCGGCGGGGACGGCCTGGCCCACGGCTATCACGGCAACCCGGCCCTCACCGCCGCCTCGTTCGTGCCCGACCCCTTCGGCGGCCGGGCCGGGGGACGCCTCTACCGCACCGGGGACCGGGTGCGCCCGCGGCCCGACGGAACGTTTCTCTTCCTCGGCCGGACCGACGACCAGGTCAAGGTCCGCGGCTTCCGGGTGGAACTCGGCGAGATCGAACTGGCGCTGCGCTCCCTGCCCGGCGTCACCGACGCGGTGGCCTTCGCCCGGGCCACCCCCGACGGCACCGAACTGCTGGCCTGCGTCGCGGGCGGGGCCGGCCTGCCCGACGCCGCCGCTCTCACCGGGGAACTGCGCGGCACACTGCCGCCCTACATGGTCCCGGCCGTGGTGGTCACCGACCGGCTGCCGCTCAACGCCAACGGCAAGGTGGACCGGGCCGCGCTGCTGGCGTGGCTGCCCCGCGACCTCCCCCGCCCCGGTGCCCCCGGCGGCGGTGCCGCGGGCACCGATCCCGTCGCCGAGGGAGTCACCGCCCTGTGGTGCGACGCCCTCGGCGTGGACCGGGCCCACCCGGACGACAGCTTCGTCGCCGGCGGCGGCCACTCCATCAAGGCGCTGAAGCTGCTCGCCCGGGTGGACGAGAAGTTCGGCACCGCCGTGGACCTTGCCGACTTCTTCGCCGACCCCACCCTGGGCGGGCTGATCGCGGCCGTCCGGCAGGAGGACGGCGGACCGGCCGGCCGGCCCCCCGCGGCCTCCGGCTGAGCCCCGGCCCGCCCGGCCCGGCCCGGTACCGCACCGCACCGCACGACAGCACCACCGCAGACAGCACCGCACAGCACCGCGTCACATCAGTACGCACCCTGCGACCGAAAGGGAACGACCATGAGCGAGTCCTCGACCACCACCGCGGCCGAGCCGTACGAGGTCGTCGTCAACGACGAGGAGCAGTACTCCATCTGGGCCGCGGGCCGGCCGCTCCCGGACGGCTGGCACACCGCCGGGGTGCGCGGCACCCGCGACGAGTGCCTGGCCCACATCGAAGAGGTGTGGACGGACATGCGGCCCAAGAGTCTCCGCCTGGCCATGGGCGAGCGCTGACCACCGACTGAGCGGATCCGGCCGGCGGCAGGCCGCCGCGGCGCCGCCGCCGGCCCGCCGCGCCCGGCACCTGCCGGCCGGCCGAGAAGGAGAGAGCACATGTGGAGACTGCTCCGCACCAACCGCCGCTTCCGCAGGCTGTTTCTCAGCGAGGCGGTGACCAGCTTCGGTGAGACCGCCGTCTACCTTTCCCTCGCCATCTGGGTCAAGGACCTCACGGGTTCGGACGCCGCCGCCGGCCTCGTCTTCCTGGTCATCACGGTGCCGGGGCTGGCCGCACCGCTGCTCGGCCATGTCGTCGACCGGGTCCGCCGCCGGCTGCTGCTGCTGCGCATGTACCTGTGCATGGCGGTCCTTGTCCTGATGCTGCTCGCGGTACGCGGCCCCGGCCAGGTGTGGATCATCTACCTGGTCACGCTCGGCTACGGGGTGTTCTCCGCGACCCCGGTCCGGCCGGCGCTGCTGAAGGACGTCCTGCCCTCGGCGGACGCCGCCGCCGCCCGCTCGCTGATCATCACGGTGCGCGAAGGCGTGCGCATCGTCTCGCCGGCCCTGGGCGCCGGGATCTACGCCCTGTTCGGCGGCAACGCCCTGGCCGTGCTCGGTGCCGGCACCTTCCTGGTGGCCGTACTCCTGCTGGCCTCCATCGACATCACCGAATCCGATCCGGAGCCCGCCGGGGAACCCTTCCGCACCTCGGTGGTCGCCGGATTCCGCTTCATCCGCCGGGTGCCGCTGCTGCTCCGGCTCGCCCTGGTGACCATCACCTTCATGGCGGTCATCGGCCTGCTGGAGACCGCCGTGTTCGCCGCGAACGACAAGGGACTGGGCCAGCAGGCCGCCTTCCTCGGCGTGATCACCTCCCTCCAGGGAGGCGGCTCCGTCCTCGGGGGCATCCTGGCCGGCCGGATCGTGCAGCGGTCCGGCGAGATGCGGGCGAGCAGCGCCGGATACGCCCTGATGGCCGTCGGCCTGCTGCTGTGCCTGTTCCGGGAGGTGCCGCTGTTCCTGGCCGGGGTGGTCTTCTTCGGACTCGGCCTGCCCTTTGTGGTGGTGTCCCTGGGCACCGCCCTGCATCTGTACACGCCCTCGCGCATGCAGGGCCGGGTCAACGCGGCCTTCGGCAGCGTCACGGAGGCCGCGCAGGCGATGTCCATCGCCGCCGGAGCGGCCCTGATCGGCGTGATCGACTACCGCGTCATGTACCTGGTGATGGCCGGCACGGCCGTGGTGTGCGCCGTCTCCAACCTCGCCGCCCGGCCCCCGGTGCCCGAGGTGGCCACCTCGGTGGCCGACACGGACGGCCCCGCCGCCGCCCCGGCGGACGCCCCGGAGCGGAAGCCGGTACCGGCCGCCGGCCCCGGGACCGGGACGGGGGCGGGCACCGGGACCGGCACCGGCCCCGAGAACCGGGCCGGGGACGGCGCTTCCTGAGTCCCGGCCGCACCGCCGCACCGTGCCACCCCCCGCCCACCGGCAGAGCCCGGACCAGGAGACCCGCATGAACCCCACCGCACCCCGCTCGGTGACCGGGCGGGCCGACGGCTGGATCGTCGGCCCGCCGCGCCGGGACCCGCCGTCCCTGCGGCTGTTCTGCCTGCCCTATGTGGCCGGCGCCGCCTCGGTCTACGCGCCCTGGCGCGGCGCCCTCGGCGAGCACACCGAGGTCTGCGCCATCGAACTGCCCGGCCGCCAGACCCGCTGGCGCACCCCCGCCTACACCCGTCTGGGACCGCTGGTCGACGCGCTGGCCTCGGCGCTGCGGAACGAACTCGACGTGCCCTGGGCCCTCTTCGGCCACAGCATGGGCGCGCTCATCGCCTTCGAACTGGCCCGCGAACTGCGCCGCCGGGGCGCCGGCGAGCCGCGGGTGCTGTTCGTCTCCGCGGGACCGGCCCCCCGGCTGCGCGGCGGCAGCCCCCGGGTGCACGACCTGCCCGCCGCCCGGATCGCCGCCCGGATCGCCGCCCTGGGCGGCCTGCCCGAAGAACTGCGCGCGGAGCCGGAACTGCTCCGGCTCTTCCTGCCGGTCATCAGGGCCGACTTCGCGGTCTGCGAGACCTACCGCTACCGGCCGGAGAGGCCGCTGGACTGCCCGGTGGTGGCCTTTGCCGGCCGCGACGACGCGGAGGTGCCGCCCGAGCGGATGGCGCCCTGGGCCGAGGAGACCGCCGGCCGGTTCACCCGGCACGTGCTGCCCGGCGGCCACTTCTTCCTCCGCACCGCGCAGGCGGAACTGCTCCGGGCGGTCCACGGCGCCCTCGGCGCACCCGGCGCACCCGGCCGACCCGGCCGACCCGGCGCACCCGGCGCCCCCTGAGAGGAGTCACCCATGCCGGAATACTCGATACCCCTGTCCCCGCAGGTGCCCGGGAGCGTGGCGGAGGAATTCGCCAGGCTGGTCCACTACGCCTCGGCCGACATCCGCCGGTTCAGCCTGGTGCGGGGCCAGGCCGGCGAGGTCCGGGAGATCCTGGTCCTCACCGAGGACGAGACCGACCCGGCGGAGCTCGGCCGCAAGCTCAACACCGTGGTGCGGCGCGAAGTGCTGCCGCGGCAGGCGCTTCCGGACGCCGCCCCCGCCGAGTGGCAGTCCATGGCGGTGCCGCGGCCGTCCCGCATCGCCTTCGCCGACCTGGAGCGGGCCGGGATGGTGTTCCGGGCGGGCGAGGGCACCTACGGCACCGGGGGAGCGCTCACCGATCTGCTGTCCCGGCTGGAGGAGCGGATACGGCGGATCGCGGTGGACGCCTTCGGCGCCGCCCGGCACTCCTATCCCGCGCTGCTGCCCACCGAAGTGCTGCGCCGGGCGGGATATTTCGAGGCGTTCCCGCAGTTCCTCATGTCGGCCAGCCGTTTCCACCCGGATGTCGACGCCTACCGGGAATTCGCGGCCGGTTTCGCGGAGGCGGCGGACAAGTCCGCGTTCATCGACAGCCGCAGCGAGCACACCGGATACTGTCTGCCGCCCACGGTGTGCTACCACACCTTTCACCAGTTCGCCGGGCGGGAGGTGCCCCCGTCGGGAGCCGTGGTCACCGCCTGCGGCAAGATATTCCGCTTCGAGTCCCACTACCACCGCACGCTGGAACGGCTGTGGGACTTCACCATGCGGGAAGTCGTTTTCCTCGGCAGCCGGGAAACCGTGGCCGGACTGCGCCGCAGACTCATGGAAGCGGTCCAGGAATGGATCGACCGGCTCCGGCTCGCGGGCCATACGGAGGTGGCCAGCGACCCGTTCTTCAGCAATGGCGCCACCGCCCGGCGGGTCATGGTGCAGCGGGCCCTGAAGGTGAAATACGAACTCCGGATGCCGGTGGTCGACGACCGTACCGTCGCCGTCGGGTCGTTCAACATCCACGGCACCAAGTTCGGGGAGGCGTTCGGCATCACCCTGCCGGACGGAACCCCCGCGCATTCCGGCTGCATCGGCATCGGGCTGGAACGGCTGGCATACGCCCTTCTCTGCCGCCACGGCATCGATCCGCGCGACTGGCCCGAGATCTGAAGGGCGCGCCCCGGCACCTCAGCACACCCGCCGGGCCCGCCCTTGACGAAGGAGTAGGAATGACTGCTGTCCGACCCCCGGGAAAACGCGTCGGCGTCTTCTGCGGATCACGCCCCGGCAGAGCGGGCGAATACCTCGACACGGCCCGGGGCCTGGGCCGGGAACTGGCCGCCCGCCGCGCCGGACTGGTCTACGGAGCCGGCGGGGTGGGCATCATGGGCGCCGTCTCCGCCGCGGCCATGGCCGCCGGCGCCGCGGTGACCGGGGTGATCCCGCACGCCCTGCACGAGAGGGAACGGCTCGACAACGCCTGCGGCGAGATCTTCGTGGTCAGCGGAATGCACGAACGCAAGGCGCTGATGTACCGGCTCGCCGACGCCTTTGTGGTGCTGCCCGGCGGATACGGGACTCTCGACGAACTCATGGAAGTCGCCACCTGGAACCAGCTGGGATACCACGACAAGCCCGTGGTCCTGGTGAACGTCCGCGGATTCTTCGACCCGCTCATCGGGATGCTCGACCGCATGCTCGACGACGAGTTCTTCTCCGCCCGCGACCGGGCCGTCATCCGGGTGGCCCGTGACTGCGGCACGGCCCTGGACGCCATCGGCGTCACCCGGCCCGACCCTGCCGCGGAGAGCCCGCGCGGTGTCCGGCACGGGGTGATGGGCGGTGCGCCCGGCGTCCTGTCCCAGGCCCGCATCGGCACGCTGGGCGGCTGATCCCGCGCCGCATCGCTCCCCCCACCCCTCCGGAGGACCGGAAATGGTTCACACCCCCGCCCCCGCCTCTGTCCCCACTTCCGCCCCCGCCCGCGAAACACCGGTGTCCGCCCGGGCGGCGGCACTCGCCGGCAACAGCCTGACCGGGCTGTTCACCCTGGCCCGGGCGCGCGGCGCCGTCGACCTGGCCGTCGGCACCCCCGGCTGCCCCCGCACCCCGCACGCCCTGGTCGAGGAGGCCGCCCGGGCCCTGCGCGCCGGGCGCAACCAGTACGAACACCCGGCCGGCGACCCCGGACTGCGGCAGTGGATCGCCGAGACGGCCGGCGACGGCGCCGATCCCGACCGGGAGATCACCATCACCGCCGGCGCCACCGAGGCGCTGTATGTCGCGCTGCTGTCCACCCTGGACCCGGGCGACGAGGTGGTGCTGTTCAGCCCCGGATACGAGCAGTTCGCCGCCGCCGTCGCCCTGGTCGGGGCCCGCCCCCGGTTCGTGCCGCTGCACGCCCCCGACTGGCGCCACGACCCGGCCGAACTGGCCGCCGCCTTCACCCCCAGGACCCGGGCGGTCCTGCTCAACACCCCGGCCAACCCCACCGGCCGGGTCCTGACCGCCGGTGAACTGCGCGACATCGCCGGGCTGTGCGCCCGCTGGAACACCACGGCCATCTGCGACGAGGTGTACCGCGGCTTCGTCTTCGACGGCCACGAGCATCTCTCCGTGGCCCGGGTGCCGGAACTGGCCGGACGGAGCATCGTCATCGGCTCCCTCTCCAAGAGCCACGCGGTCAGCGGCTGGCGGCTGGGCTTTCTGCGCAGCGACCCGGAGCGCACCACCGCCCTGCGGCGGGTGCACGAACTGACCACCAACGGCACGGCCGCACCGCTCCAGGCGGCTGCCGCCCGGGCCGCCGGGTCGGCGGACCCGGAGGAGATCCGCCGGGAGATGGGCCGGCGCCGCGATCTGGCGCAGCACATCTTCTCCGGCCTGGGCATGAAGTCCGCGCCCGTGGAGGGCGGCTGCTTCCTCTTCGCCGACATCTCCCCGCTGACCGGCGGACGCGAGGACTGCACCGCCTTCGTCCGCCGGCTGCTGGACCGGTCGGGGGTGCTGCTCGCCCCCGGCGCCCCCTTCTTCGCCGACCTGGCGCAGGGACGCAACTGGGTGCGCATCGCCTTCAACCGGCCGGAGGAGACGCTGCGCGAGGCGGAGCACCGGCTGGCGGCCGGCTGACGGCCGGACCGCCGGCCCGGGCGCCGGCCCGGGCGGCGGCGACGGCAGGCAGGCAGAGAGCAGCGCAGACGGCAGCGCAGACGGCAGCGCGGACGGCAGTGAACGGCCGGCGCAAGCAGGGCAAGCAGCGGAAGGAGCACACGCATGGGACCGGAGCACGGTGCGGACCGCCTCGGGCCGCTCCCCGGATATCTGACCCACCGGGACGGCGTCGCCGGGGACGGCACCGGCGGGGTGGTGCCGATCACCACCCCGGTGGGCGACAAGATGTGGCTGGTGCGCGACTGGGCGCTCGGCCGCCGGGTGCTGACCGACCGGCGGTTCAGCAGGGCGCAGGCGGCCCGGCCGCACGCCCCCCGGTTCAATGACGCCCAGCCCGCGCCGGACGCCATGATGAGCATGGACGGCACCGAACACGCCCGGCTGCGGCGCATCGTCAGCGGCGCGTTCACCACCGGCCGGGCCGCCGCCATGAAACCGGCCGTGGAACGCCTGACCGACGAGCATCTGGACCGGCTCGCCGCCTGCGGTCCCCCCGCCGATCTCGTCGCGGAACTCGCCACGCCGCTCCCGCTGGCCGTGCTGTGCTCGCTGCTGGGCATCCCGCCCGAGGACACCGCCGCCTTCCGCGACTCGGTGGAGGTGCTCTTCGACATCTCCGCCAGCACTCCGCAGGAGAAGTCCCGGCGCCGCCTGGAACTCGTCGACTACATGGGCGGTCTGGTCGAGCGCAAACGGCACGGGGCCCGGGCGGGCACCGGGGAGGAGGCCGATCTGCTCACCGGGCTGATCGCCGCCCACGACCGCGGCACGCTGTCCATGGCCGAGCTGCTCACCCTGCTGATGGCCGGCTACGAGACCACCGTCGGCCAGATCGGGCTGTCCGTCTACACGCTGCTGTCCGATCCCGGCGCGCTCGCGGAACTCCGCGCCCGTCCCGCCCTGCTGGAGCCGGTGACCGAGGAACTGCTGCGCCTGGACCCCGCCACCCCGCTGAGCTTCCCGCGGGTGGCGCTGGAACCGGTGCTGCTCGGCGGCGTCACCGTCCAGGCCGGCGAGGCCGTGGTGGTCTCCCTGCTGCACGGCAACCGGGACGCCGCCGTCTACGACGGGCCGGAGCGGCTGTGCCCGCACGGCCGGGACGCCGCCCATCTGACCTTCGGCCACGGTGTGCACCGCTGCCTGGGCGCGCCCCTGGCCCGGCTCCAGTTGCGCGTCGTGCTGGAGCGCCTGCTGCGGCGCTTCCCCGCGCTGCGGCTCGCCGCCGGCCCCGAGCCGGCGGTCTGGAAGGAGGGCCTGTCCACCCGTGGCCTGGCCCGTCTGAGCGTGGAGTGGTAGCCGCCCCGCGCCGGTCCCCGTCCCGTGCCGTTACGCCAGTCGAGTGAGGAGTCGGAGTCGCGTGTCTGCCGAGAACACCCACCGCACCCCGGGCGCCGCCCCGGAGCCCATCGCCGTTGTGGGACTGTCCTGCCGGCTCCCCCAGGCGGACGGCCCCGCCGCCTACTGGCGGCTGCTGGCCGAGGGAAGAAGCGCCGTCACCGAGGCCCCGCCCGGGCGCTGGGCGGACGTGCCCGGCCCCCGGCGCGGCGGCTTCCTGGACGCCGTGGGCGACTTCGACGCCGCGTTCTTCCACCTCTCGCCCCGCGAGGCCGCCGCCATGGACCCGCAGCAGCGGCTGATGCTGGAGCTGGTCTGGGAGGCCCTGGAGGATGCCGGGATCGTGCCGGCCGCGCTGCGCGCCAGCCGCACCTCCGTCTTCGTCGGCGCGCTGCGCGACGACTACGCCGCGCTGCTGCACCGGCACGGCGGCCGGTCCGTCACCCAGCACACCATGACCGGTCTGAGCCGGGCCGTCATCGCCAACCGGATCTCGTACCACCTGGGCCTGCACGGGCCGAGCCTGGCGCTGGACAGCGCGCAGTCCTCCTCGCTGGTCGCCGTCCACCTGGCCTGCGCCGGCCTGCGCTCCGGCGAGTCCACCCTGGCCATCGCCGCCGGGGTGAACCTGAACCTGCTGTCCGGGCATGTGCTGGCCGAGCGGAGGTTCGGCGCGCTCTCCCCGGACGCCACCACCTACACCTTCGACGCCCGGGCCAACGGCTTCGTGCCCGGCGAGGGCGGCGGGGTGGTGGTGCTCAAACCGCTCGGCCGGGCCCGGGCCGACGGCGACCGCATCCACGGCGTGATCCTCGGCAGCGCGGTCAACAACGACGGCGCCACCGAAGGGCTCACCGTACCGAGCGCCGCCGCCCAGCGGGCGGTGCTCACCGAGGCCTACCGGGCCTCCGGCATCGCCGCCGAAGAGGTGCAGTACGTCGAACTGCACGGCACCGGCACGCCCGTCGGCGATCCCGTGGAGGCCGCGGCGCTCGGCGCGGTGCTGGGCACCGGACGCGCCGGGGGCGCCCGGCTGCGGGTCGGCTCGGTCAAGACCAACATCGGGCACCTGGAAAGCGCCGCGGGCATCGCCGGACTGATCAAGGTGCTGCTGAGCATCCGCCACCGCCGGCTGCCCGCCAGCCTCAACTTCTCCGCCCCCGGCCCGGGCATCCCGCTGGACGGCCTGGGCCTGGAGGTCCAGCGGCGGCAGACCGGCTGGCCGCACGAGGACCGGCCGCTGGTGGCCGGGGTCAGCTCCTTCGGCATGGGCGGCACCAACTGCCACCTGGTGGTGACCGAACCGCCGGAGCCGAAGCCGGGGCCGGGGCCCGCGGCCGGCACCGCCGGCGCACCGGCCGCCGCCCGGCCCGGCCACGGCGTGGTCTCCTGGCCGCTGTCGGGCCACACCCCGGCGGCGCTGCGCGCCCAGGCCCGGCGGCTGCGGGAGTTCGCCGGCCGGCACCCCGGGCAGGCCGTGCTGCCCGTCGCCCGGGCACTGGTCACCCGCCGGGGCCTGTTCCCGCACCGGGCGGTCGTCACGGCCGCCGGCCGCGAGGGGCTGCTCGCCGGACTCGACGCCCTGGCCGGGGGCACCCCCGCGGCCGGCGTGGTGACCGGGGACGCCGCCGCCCCCGGCAAGCTGGGCTTCCTCTTCACCGGGCAGGGCGCCCAACGCACCGGCATGGGCCGCGGGCTGTACGAGGCGTTTCCCCGCTACGCCCGGGCCTTCGACGAGGCCGCCGGCGCCCTCGACCCCTTCCTGGACCGGCCGCTGGCCGAGGTGATCGCCGGCGGCGGGCCGGACCTGGACCGCACCGGCTTCACCCAGCCCGCGCTGTTCGCCGTCGAAGTCGCGCTGTTCCGGCTCCTGGAGTCCTGGGGGCTGCGCCCCGACCGGCTGGCCGGGCACTCGGTCGGTGAGATCGCCGCCGCCCACGCCGCCGGGGCGCTGTCCCTGGCCGACGCGGCCCGCCTGGTCGCGGAGCGGGCCCGGCTGATGCAGGCCCTGCCGCCCGGCGGCGCCATGGTCGCCGTGCAGGCGAGCGAGGAGGAGGTGCGCGAGCTGCTGCGCGGCGCACCGGGACAGCCGGCCGTGGCCGCCGTCAACGGCCCCGAAGCCGTGGTGATTTCCGGGGACGCGGCAGCCGTGCGGCGTGTCGCCGGCGTGCTCGCCGGACGCGGACACCGCACCAGGCGGCTCGATGTCAGCCACGCCTTCCACTCCCCGCACATGGACCCCATGCTCGACGAGTTCCGCACCGTGGCCGCCTCCCTCACCCCCCGGCCCCCGGCCGTTCCGCTGGTCTCCACGGTCACCGGCGGGCCCGTCACCGCCGACCGGCTCGCCTCCCCCGGCCACTGGGCGGACCAGGTGCGGCTCCCCGTCCGTTTCCTGGACGCGGTGCGCACGCTGGAGGCCGAGGGCGTCACCACCTTCCTGGAGCTGGGGCCCGACGGGATCCTCTCGGCGCAGACCGCCGCCTGCCTGCGCCGCCCGGACGCGTCGGTGGCCGTCCCGCTGCTGCGCGCGGACCGCCCGGAGACGGCTGCGGCACTGGACGCGGTGGCCCACGCCCATGTGCGGGGACATGCGGTGGACTGGACCGCGGTGCTGGCGGACGCCGGCCCCGAGGACCCGGCCGCGCCCCCGGCCGAGCTGCCCACCTACGCCTTCCAGCGCCGCCACCACTGGTTCGGCCCCGGCCCCGAGGACCGCCGGCAGCACGACCCGGGGACCGAGGCGGACACCGGGGCCGGTGCCGAGGAAGGCGCCGGCGGCAGCGCCGGCAGCGGCGGGCCGCCCCCGGCCGCCGACGCCCCGCCCGGCCCCGGCCCGGACCGCTCCCGTACCGCCGAGGAACTGGTGGACGCGCACATCGCCGCCGTGCTGGGCAGCCCGCCCGGCGAACGGCCGGCCCGGCACACCACCTTCCGGGACCTGGGCTTCAGCTCACTGATGGCCGCCGAACTGCGCACCGCCCTGGCCCGGGCCACCGGACTGTCCCTGCCCAGCGGGCTGCTGTTCGCCCACCCCACGCCCGCGGCCCTGACCGGGTTCGTGGAGTCGCTGCTGCGGGCCGGGCGGGAACGGCCCGTTTCGCAGCCGGCGCCGCGGCCCGGGCGGGGTGCGGGGCCGGGTGCCGGGTCGGAGGAGCCGGTGGCGATTGTGGGGATGGCGTGCCGTTTTCCCGGCGGGGTGGGCTCGCCGGAGGAGCTGTGGCGGCTGGTGGCCGAGGGCACCGACGCGGTCGGCGATTTCCCGGCCAACCGCGGCTGGGACCCGGACCTGTACCACCCGGCACCGGCCCCGCCCGGCCGCAGCGCGGTGCGGCACGGCGGCTTCCTGTACGACGCCGGCGAGTTCGACGCGGCCTTCTTCGGCATCTCGCCCCGCGAGGCGGCGGCCATGGACCCCCAGCAGCGGCTGCTGCTGGAGACCGCCTGGGAGGCGGTCGAGCGGGGCGGCATCGACCCGAGGACGCTGCGCGGCAGCGGCACCGGTGTGTTCGTCGGCGCCACGGCCCTGGAGTACGGGCCGCGGATGGCCGAGGCGGCCGGGAGTGCCCACGGACATGTGCTGACCGGCACCACCGGCAGCGTCATGTCCGGGCGCATCGCCTACCAGCTCGGCCTGACCGGACCCGCCCTGACGGTGGACACGGCGTGTTCCTCGTCGCTGGTGGCGCTGCATCTGGCGATCCGGTCGCTGCGTTCGGGGGAGTGCGATCTGGCGCTGGCCGGCGGGGTGACCGTGATGTGCAGTCCGGGGATGTTTGTGGAGTTTTCGCGGCAGCGGGGGTTGGCGGTGGATGGGCGGTGCAAGTCGTTTGCGGCGGGGGCGGATGGTACGGGGTGGTCGGAGGGGGTGGGGCTGCTGCTGGTGGAGCGGTTGTCGGTGGCGCGTCGGCGGGGGCATCGGGTGCTGGCGGTGGTGCGGGGTTCGGCGGTGAATCAGGACGGTGCGTCCAATGGGCTGACTGCTCCGCATGGTCCGTCGCAGGAGGGGGTGATCCGTGCGGCTCTGGCGGATGCGGGGCTGGGTGCGGGTGAGGTGGATGCGGTGGAGGCGCATGGGACGGGGACGGTGCTGGGGGATCCGATCGAGGCGGAGGCGCTGGCGGCGGTGTACGGGCGGGCGCGTGGTGGTGGGGGTCCGTTGTGGGTGGGGTCGTTGAAGTCGAACATCGGGCATGCGCAGGCGGCTGCGGGTGTGGGTGGTGTGATCAAGATGGTGGGGGCGTTGCGGGAGGGGGTGTTGCCGCGGACGTTGCATGTGGATGCGCCGTCGCCGCATGTGGACTGGGCGGGGAGCGGGTTGTCGTTGCTGGTGGAGTCGCGGGAGTGGCCGGGGGCGGGCCGGCCGCGGCGGGCGGGGGTGTCCTCCTTCGGGATCAGCGGTACCAACGCGCATGTCATCCTCGAACAGGCCCCCGACCCCGACCCCGACCCCGACCCCGGCGCCCCATCCGACCCCGGCACCCCGACCGCCCCGGCAACCCCCCTGCCCTGGATCGTGACCGGCAGGACCGAGGAGGCGCTCCGGGCGCAGGCCGCCCGGCTGGAACGGTTTGTCGCGGACCGCCCGGGCCTGTCCGCCGCCGACCTCGGCCACTCGCTCGCCACCGGCCGCGCCCTGCTCGACCACGGCGCGGCGGCGATCGGCACGGACCGCGAGACGCTGCTGCGGAACCTGGCCGCCATCGCCCGGGGCGACACCGCCCCCGGAGTCGTCCGGGCCCGGCGCGGCGAACCGGGCCGGACCGCGTTCCTGTTCACCGGCCAGGGCAGCCAGCGGCCCGGCATGGGACGCGATCTGTACGCGGCACACCCGGCCTTCGCCGCGGCGCTGGACGAGATCTGCCGCCATCTGGACCCGCATCTGCCCCGCCCGCTCCAGGAGCTGCTGTTCGCCGCCGAGGACTCGGCCGAGGCACGGCTGCTGGACCGCACGGTGTTCGCACAGCCCGCGCTGTTCGCCCTGGAACTGGCGCTGTACCGGCTGTTCGGCCACTGGGGCATCACCCCCGACTGCCTGCTCGGACACTCGGTGGGCGAGATCACGGCCGCCTGTGCGGCCGGGGTGCTCGAACTGCCCGACGCCTGCCTGCTGGTCGCCGAACGCGGCCGGCTGATGGAATCGGCCCGCGCGGGCGGCGCGATGATCGCCGTCGGGGCCGCCGAGGAGGAGGTCAGGACCGCCCTCGGCCCCTGCGCCGGCCGGCTCACCGTCGCCGCCGTCAACGGGCCGCGCTCCGTGGTGATCTCGGGCGACGCCGACGCCGCGGAGGAGGCCGCGGCGGCATGGCGGGCCAAGGGGGTGCGCACCACCCGGCTGGCCGTCTCGCATGCCTTCCACTCCCCGCACATGGACGCGCGGATCCTGGAGGAGTTCCGCGCGGTCGCCGCGGGCCTGGACTTCCGGGCGCCCCGCATCCCCGTGGTCTCCAATGTCACCGGCGGCCTCGCCGACGAGGAGCAGCTCACCTCACCGGACTACTGGGTACGCCAGCTGTGCGGCACCGTGCGCTTCGCGGACGGGGTGCGGTGCCTGCGGCAGGAGGGCGTCACCCGGTTCCTGGAACTCGGCCCCGACGCGGTGCTCAGCTCCCTGGTGCCGCAGTGCCTGCCGGAGCCGGAGACCGGGGCGGTCCTCCCGGTACCGGCGCTGCGGCGCGGACGGGGCGAGGCGCAGTCCGTGGCGGCGGCCCTGGCGCTGCTGCGGCTGCACGGCGCCGAACCCGCGTGGGGAGCGGTGTTCCCGGGCGCCCGCCGCGTCGAGGGCCTGCCCGGCTACGCCTTCCGGCGCCGGCGCTTCTGGCTCCAGGCGCCGGCCGGAGGGCCCGCGGACGCCGACGGCCTCGGCCTGTCCGGCACCGGGCATCCGCTGCTGGGCGCGGCGGTGAGCATGGCCGGCCGGGAGGACACCCATGTGTTCACCGGACGGCTCTCCACCGCCGCCCACCCGTGGCTCGCCGAGCACACCGTGACCGGCACGCCCGTCCTGCCGGCCGCCGCGGTGGCCGAGATGGCGCTGCGCGCCGGGGAGCATCTGGCGGCTCCGCGGCTCGGCGAGCTGACCCTGTCCGCCCCCCTGGTGCTGCCCGGGCCGTCCGCGGCCGTGCAGCTCCAGCTCACGGTGGCCGAGCCGGACGGGGCGGGACACCGCGGTTTCACCCTGCACGCGCGGCCCGACGACGGACCGGCCGCCGACCGCCCCTGGACCCTGCACGCCGAGGGCACCCTGGCGCCCCCGGCCCCCGGTGCCGGGGCCGCCGGTGCCGCCGCCGCTGCCGGTGAGGTGCCGGCCGCCTGGCCGCCGGCCGGTGCCGCCGAGGTTCCCCTGGAGGGTCTCCACGACTCCCTGGCCGCCGCCGGCTACGGCTACGGGCCCGCCTTCCGGGGGCTGCGCCGGGTCTGGCGCGGCGGCCCGGGCGAACTCTTCGCCGAGGTGGCGCTGCCCGAGCCGCAGCGGGGAGAGGCCGGCCGCTACACCCTGCATCCCGCCGCCCTGGACGCGGCACTGCACCCGCTGCTGCTGGACGCGGCGGAGGGGGAGCCGCTGCGGCTGCCCTTCGCCTGGACGGGAGTGCAGCTGCATGCCGCGGGAGCGGCCGTGCTCCGGGTGCGGCTGCGGACGGACGGGACCGGCCCGCAGGAGACGCGGGCCTCGCTCACCCTGGCCGACGGGACGACGGGCGCGCCCGTCGCCACCGTGGAGTCGCTGCGGCTGCGCCCGCTGGACCGCCGCGCACTGCGCCGGGCCGCGGACGGCGCCGCGGACGGCCTGTTCCGGGTCGCCTGGACACCACTGCCCGCCGCCGTCCGCACCGGCCCGCCGCCCGGCGACCGGGCAGCGGTCATCGGCACCGGGCTGACGGCGCGGCACGGCACCCGGTACGACGGCCCGAAGGAGTTCTCCGCCGCACTCGACGCCGGGGAACCCGTCCCCGGGACGGTGATCCTGGCCGCCGCGGCCGGCCCCGGCACCGCGGAGCTGCCCGCGGCGGCCCGTGCGGTGCTGGGCGGCACCCTGCGCACGGTGCGGCAGTGGCTGGCGGACGAGCGGTTCGACGGCTGCACCCTGCTCGTCGTCACCCGGCGGGCCGTGGCCACCGGCCGTGAGGACGTCGAGGACCTGGCCGCCGCCGGTGTCTGGGGCCTGCTGCGCGCCGCGCAGACCGAGAACCCCGGCCGGATCGTGCTGGCCGACCTGGACACGGACACCGTGCCCGACGGCCTGGCCGGTCTCGGCGAACCCCAGCTCGCGGTGCGCGACGGCCGGACGCTGGTGCCCCGGCTGGTCCCGGCAGGCGGCGCGCCGGACGCCTCCGGCGCGCCGTCCGCGCCGGCCGCCGCGCCCCGCTGGGACCGGGGAACCGTCCTGATCACCGGCGCCACCGGCGCGCTGGGCGCCCTGATCGCCCGCCACCTGGTGACCGAGCACTCGGCGCGCCGGCTGCTGCTGGTCTCCCGCCGCGGCGCCGACGCCCCGGGAGCCAAGGAGCTCGCCGGCGAACTCACCGCCCTGGGCGCGGACATCGACTTCGCCGCCTGCGATGTGAGCGACCGCCGCGCGCTGGCCGCCGTCCTGGCGGACATCCCCCGCGGCCACCCGCTGACCGCGGTGGTGCACGCCGCCGGGGTGCTCGAAGACGCCGTCTTCGCCGAGCTCACCGCGGACCGGCTGGAGCCGGTGCTGGCGGCGAAACTCGACGCCGCCTGGCATCTGCACGACCTGACCCGGGATCTCGGCCTGTCCGCCTTCGTGCTCTACTCCTCGGTCGCCGGGCTGCTCGGCACCGCGGGACAGGCCGGGTACGCCGCCGCCAACACCTTCCTGGACGCCCTGGCGCAGCTCCGGGCCGCCCACGGCCTGCCCGCCCAGTCCCTCGCCTGGGGGCTGTGGCAGCAGGCCGGCGCGCTCGGCGCGCACCTCACCGAGGGCGACCTGCGGCGGCTGGCACGACTGGGCCTGCGGCCGATGCCGTCCGCCGAAGCGCTGGAACTCTTCGACGCGGCCTCGGCCACCGGCGAAGCGCTGCTGGCCGCCACCCGGCTGGACACCGCGGGCCCCCGGGCCGCGGGCGGCGAACCGCCGCCGCTGCTGCGCGGCCTGGTCCCGCCGGCCGCCGCCCGGAAAGCCGCCGGCGCGCCGGGCACCGTGACCCCCGACGGCGGGGCCGCGCTGGCCGCCCGGCTCGCCGCCCTGCCCGAGGAGGAACGCGACCGGGCCCTGGCCGAGCTGGTGCGCGGCCGGGTGGCCGCCGTGCTGGGCCATGCCGACCCCGGTGCGGTCGGCGCCGACCGCACCTTCCAGGACCTGGGCTTCGACTCGCTGACCGCCGTCGAACTGCGCAACCTGCTGAACCGGGCCACCGGACTCCGGCTGCCCGCCAGCCTGGTGTTCGACCATCCCACGCCGGCCGGCCTGGCCCGGCATCTGCGGGACCTGCTCCCGGCCGGACCGGCTCCGGCGGGCGAGCCGGTGGCGGAGCAGCTGGCCGGCCTCGACGCCGCGGTGCGCCGGGCCGCCGCGGACCCCGCGGCCCGCGAACGGATCACCGCGGGGCTGCGGGCCCTGCTCCGGGCCGCCGAGGCGGCGGCCGGAGACCGGACGGACGGGGACCCGGCGGCCGGGGACCGCACGGACGGACCCGGGGCGGACGGGGGCGGCGGCCGTCCCGGCGCCGCCGCGCGGCACCTCGACTCGGCGAGCGACGAGGAACTGTTCGCCCTGATCGACGAATTCGACTGAACGGCCTCACCACCACCACGCCGGGGAGCTGAGACACGCATGGCCCAGGAAGACAAGGAAAAGGAAGAGGCGCTCCGCAGCTATCTGAAGAAGGCGGTCGCCGACGCGCGGGACTACCGCACGCGGCTGCGTGCGGCCGAGGAGAAGGAGCGCGAGCCGGTCGCGATCATCGGCATGGGCTGCCGCTATCCCGGCGGCGCGGACTCGCCGGCCGCCCTGTGGCGGCTGGTCGCCGGCCAGGTGGACGCGGTCGGCCCGTTCCCGGACGACCGCGGCTGGGACCTCGCGGCCCTGTACGACCCCGACCCGGACACCGCCGGCACCTGCTACGCCCGGGAGGGCGGCTTCCTCCACGACGCCGCCCGGTTCGACGCGGGCTTCTTCGGCATCGCGCCGCGCGAGGCCCGCGCCATCGACCCCCAGCAGCGGCTGCTGCTGGAGACCGCCTGGGAGACCTTCGAGCACGCGGGCATCGACCCGGAGTCGCTGCGCGGCAGCGGCACCGGTGTGTTCGTCGGCGCGATGTACGACGACTACGCCTCCCGGCTGGTCCCCGCGCCGCCCGAGTACGAGGGCTATCTGAGCATCGGCAGCGCCGGCAGCGTCGCCTCCGGGCGCCTCGCCTACACCTTCGATCTCGCCGGGCCCGCCGTCACGGTCGACACCGCCTGCTCCTCCTCGCTGGTGGCGCTGCATCTGGCCGCCCAGGCGCTGCGGCGCGGCGAGTGCGAGCTGGCGCTGGCCGGCGGGGTGACGGTGATGGCCACGCCCACCTCGTTCACCGAGTTCAGCAGGCAGCGCGGGCTGGCCGCCGACGGCCGCTGCAAGGCGTTCGCGGAATCGGCCGACGGCACCGGCTGGGCGGAGGGGGCCGGGCTGCTGCTGGTGGAACGGCTCTCGGACGCCCGGCGCAACGGGCACCCGGTGCTTGCGGTCATCCGCAGCTCGGCGGTCAACCAGGACGGCGCCAGCAACGGCCTGACGGCGCCCCGCGGCGCCGCCCAGGAACGGCTGATCGAGCAGGCGCTGGCCGCCGCCGGGGTCCCGGCCGGGGAGATCGACGCGGTGGAGGCGCACGGCACCGGCACCAGGCTGGGCGACCCCGTGGAGGCCGGGGCGCTGCTGGCCACCTACGGGCGGGCCCGCACTCCCGGACGTCCGCTCCGGCTGGGCTCCCTGAAGTCCAACATCGGGCACACCCAGGCCGCCGCCGGAGTCGGCGGGGTGATCAAGATGGTGGAGGCGATGCGGCACGGCGTGCTGCCCGCCACCCTGCACGCCGGGCGGCCCACGCCGCTGGTGGACTGGTCCGCCGGCACGGTACGGCTGCTGACCGAAGCGGTCCCCTGGCCGGAGCACGATCATCCGCGGCGGGCGGCGGTGTCCTCGTTCGGCATCGGCGGCACCAACGCCCATCTGATCCTCGAAGCCGCCGGGGACGCCCCCGCGGGGTCCGACGCCCCCGGCCCGGCCGGGAGCCGGGCCGGGGGCCGGGGCGGGGAAACCGCGGCGCCCTTGCCCGCGGTACCGATTCCGCTCTCGGCGCGCGGCAGCGGCGCGCTGGCGGCACAGGCCGCGAACCTGCTGGAGCAGCTGGCCGCCGACCCGTCCGCCGGCCTCACCGACCTCGGCTTCTCGCTGGCCACCACCCGGGCCGCCCTGCCCGACCGGGCGGCACTGCTCGCCGCCGACCGCGAGCAACTGGTGACGGGCCTGCGCGCCCTCGCCGGCGGCGGCACGGCGCCGCACCTGGTGTCCGGCACCGCCCGGGAGGGCCGGACGGCGTTCCTCTTCACCGGCCAGGGCTCCCCACGGCCCGGCGCCGGCCGGGAGCTGTACCACACCTTTCCCGCCTACGCCGCCGCGTACGACGCCGTGTGCGCGGCCCTGGAGCCGCATCTGGACCGCCCGCTGCGTCAGGTGGCGTCGGCGGCCGAGGGATCCGAGGAGGCCCGTCTGCTGGAGCGGACCGACTGGGCCCAGGCCGCCCTGTTCGCCTGCGAGGTCGCCCTGTTCCGGCTGCTGGAGTCATGGGGCGTGCGGCCCGGCGCGGTGCTCGGCCACTCCGCCGGGGCACTGGCGGCCTGCCATGTCGCCGGGGCCCTGCCGCTGGCGGACGCCGCCGCGCTGGTGGCCGCCCGGGGCCGGGCCATGCGGCAACTGCCGGACGGCGGCGCCATGGCGGCGCTGCGCGCCACCGGGCGGCAGGCCGCCGCCCTGGTGGCCGGGCGCGAGGACCGGCTCTCGGTGGCCGCCGTCAACGGACCGGAGTCCACCGTGCTCTCCGGCGACCGGGAGGCGCTGGCCGCGGTCGTCGCGGAGTTCGAGGCGGCGGGCGGCAAGGCGTCCTGGCTGCCGGCCGGCCGGGGCTTCCACTCGCCGCTGATGGAGCCCGCCCTCGCCCCACTGCGCGCGGCGGCCACCGGACTGGCCCACCGCGAGCCGCGGATCACCGTGGTCTCCGACCTGACCGGCCGCCCGCTGCGGCCGGGCGAACTGGCCGACCCCGACTACTGGGCCCGCCACGCGCGTTCCACCGTCCGCTTCCAGGACGGTGTGCGCAGCCTGGCGGAGCTGGACTGCACCCGGTTCCTGGAACTCGGGCCCGGCGGCGAACTGGCCGCCCTCGCCGCCGCCTGCCTGGCCGGCCCGGGCCCGGACGCGGACCCGGACGCGGACCCGGGCCCGGAAACCGGCACCCGAGGCGCCGCCGCTCCGGCACGCGGCGAGGCCGTGTCCTGTCTCGGGCCGCACCGGCCGGAGGCCGAGACCCTGCTGACCGCCCTCCTGCGGCTGCACGTGGACGGCCAGGACGTGGACTGGGCGGCGGTCTTCGCCGGCCGGGGCGCCCGCCGGGTGCCGCTGCCCGCCTATCCCTTCCAGCGCGAGCGCTACTGGCTGCCCGCCCCCGCCCCCGCCCCGCACCGGCCCGGGCCCGGCGGCCCGGCGGACCTCCGGGCGGCCGGACTCGCCCCCGCCGGCCACCCCATGCTCGGCGCCCTGGTCGAACTCCCGGACGACTCCGGCCTGGTGCTCTCCGGCCGGATCTCCTCGGCGGAGCACCCCTGGCTGGCCGGCCACCGCGTCGCCGGACAGGTCGTGGTGCCCGGGACCGCCCTGCTGTCCCTGGCCGAACGGGCGGCCCGCGCGGCCGGCTGCGACACGGTGGAGGAACTCGTTCTCCAGGCCCCGCTCGTGGTGCCCGGCCGGGGGGAGCTGAGGCTGCGGGTGTCCGTCACCGCCCCCGATGACACCGGAGCGCGGGCCGTCACCGTGCACGCCCGCCGGGAGGACGGCCCCCGGGCGGGGGAGTGGACCCGCCATGCGCACGGCACGGTGACCCGGGCTCCCGCCGCACCGCCGGAGGGTCTGCGCGTCTGGCCGCCCCCCGGCACGGAACCCGTCACCGGACAGCCCGGCCGCCTCTACCGGGACCTGGCCGCCCAGGGGCTGGAGTACGGGCCCGCGTTCCGCGGGGTGCGGGCCGTGTGGCGGCGCGGCCGGGAGATCTTCGCCGAGGTGGAACTGCCCCGGGGAGAGGATCCGGGCGGCTATCGGCTGCACCCCGCCCTGCTCGACGCCGCCCTCCATCCCGCGGCGCTGGGGGAGACGGCGGAGGACGGCCGCGGCCTGCTGCCCTACGCCTGGTCCGCGGTCCGCTGCACCGGCTCCCCGGGCAGCCGGGCGCGGGTCCGCCTCGCCCCGGCCGGGCGGCACGCGGTCTCCGTCGACGTGGCCGACGCCGCCGGCACCCCGGTGGCCTCGGTCGGCTCCCTGGCGCTGCGCCCGATGCCCGGCGACCTGGCCGGCCGCCCGGACCCCGCCCCGGCCGCCGCTTCCGCCACCGCCGGCACCGAGCACCCCGGCACCGAGCACCCCGGCACGGAGCACCCCGGCACCGACGACGGGCTGCTGATCCCGTCCTGGACCCCGCTGGACGGCCTGCCGGGGACCGCCCCGTCCGGCCGCTGGCTGCTGCTCGCGCCGCCCGGCGACGGACTCGCGCAGACCCTCCGGGACGCGGGCCTGAACGTGGCGGTCCACCACGACCCGGCCGGCCTGACCCGCGCGCTGACCGGCACCCCGGCAGACACCCCGGCGGACCCCTCGGCGGACACCCCGGCCCCCGAGGGCGTCCTGCTGGCCTGCCCCGCGCCCTCGCCCGCGCCCGGCCCGCGGGCGGTGCGCGAGGTGCTCGCCGGGGTGCTGCCCGTCGCCCGGCTCCTCGCCGGTGACGACCGCCTCGCCGGCACCCGGCTGACGGTGCTCACCCGCGGCGCCGTGGCCGTGGCCGGCGACCAGCAGCCCTCCGGCCTCGCCCAGCGCGCCGCCTGGGGCCTGCTGCGCGCCGCCCAGGCGGAGCACCCCGGCCGCTTCGCCCTGCTGGACGAGGACGGCGACCCCGCGTCCCGGCGCGCCCTGGCCGCGGCGCTCGCCTCCGGCGAGCCGCAGCTCGCCCTGCGGTCCGGCACCGCCCACCGGCCCACGCTGACCGCCGAGGACCCCGGCGCGCTGACCCCGCCCCCCGGAGAACCCCACTGGCGGCTGGACTTCGTGGGCAAGGAGACCTTCGGCCGGCTCTCCCTGGAGCCCTGGCCCGAAGCGGGCGCCCCGCCCGCGGAGGGCCAGGTGCGGGTGCGGCTGCACGCCGCCGGCCTCAACTTCCGCGACGTGCTGCTGGCCCTCGGGGTGATCCCGCCGTCGGCCGACGCCGACGCCACCGGCCCGGGCCAGGGCGGCGAGGGCGCGGGCGTGGTCCTGGAGACCGGACCCGGCGTCACCGGGCTGCGTCCCGGCGACCGGGTGATGGGCCTGTTCACCGGCATCGGACCCGTCTCCCTGACCGATCACCGGCTGCTGTGCCGCATCCCGCCCGAATGGTCCTTCGAACAGGCCGCCGCGGTCCCGGTGGCCTATCTGACCGCCTATCACGGGCTGGTCGACCTGGCGGGCCTGGGCCCCGGCGAGTCCGTGCTGGTGCACGCGGCGACCGGCGGCGTCGGCACCGCCGCCCTGCAACTCGCCCGCCACCTGGGCGCCGAGGTGTATGCCACGGCGAGCCCCGCCAAGTGGGACGTGCTGCGCGCCGCGGGCCTGCCCGAGGAGCGCATCGCCTCCTCCCGGTCCCTCGGCTTCGAGCAGCGCTTCCTGTCGGGCACCGGCGGCCGTGGGGTCGATGTGGTGCTCAACTCCCTGGCCGGGGAGTACATCGACGCCTCGCTGCGGATGCTGCCGCGCGGCGGCCGGTTCCTGGAGATGGGCAAGACCGAGCGGCGCGACCCCGCGGCGGTGGCCGCCGCCCACCCCGGCGTGACCTACCGCGCCTACGACGTCCGCGACCCCGGGCCGGACCGGATCCAGCAGATGCTGTCCGCCCTGCTCACCCTCTTCGCCCGGGGCGAGCTCCGGCCGCCGCGGGTGTCCACCTGGGACATCCGGCACGCCCCGCGGGCCTTCCGCCACCTCGGCGAGGCCCGGCACACCGGCAAGATCGTGCTCACCCTCCCGGCCGGGGACACCGCCTGGGACACCGGCCGGGCGGTCCTCGTCACCGGCGGCCACGGGCGGCTCGGCCGGCTGGTCGCCCGGCACCTGGTCACCGGGCACGGGATGCGGCAGGTGGTGCTGATGGGCCGCCGGCTCCCGGAGCCGGACGGTCCGGCCGCCCGCGCCGCCGAGTACCTGGCCGAACTCGGCGCCGAGGTCCGCAGCATCGCCTGCGACGCCGCCGATCCGGCGGCCCTGGACGCCGCCCTCGGCCAACTGGCCCGCGACGGCGTCCGGATCGGCCAAGTGGTGCACGCGGCCGGCGTGCTGGACGACGGCGTGCTGGCCTCTCTCACCCCGGAGAAGCTGGAACGCACCCTGCGGCCCAAGGCGGACGCGGCCCTCCACCTGCATACCGCCACCCGGGACCTGGGCCTGTCCGCGTTCGTCGCCTTCTCCTCGGTGGCCGGGACCCTCGGCTCCGCCGGACAGGCCGGCTATGCCGCGGGCAACGCCGTGCTGGACGCCCTCATGGAGCTCCGGCGCGCCCAGGGGCAGCCGGGGATCTCGGTCGTCTGGGGGCTGTGGCAGGGCGCCGACGGCATGGGCTCCGGACTGACCCCGGCCGACACCGCCCGCATCGCCCGGATGGGCGTGCTGCCGCTGTCCGACAAGCAGGGCCTGGACCTGCTGGACGCCGCGGTGCGCCGCAACGCCCCCGCGGCCGTCGCCGCCGACTGGGCACTGGACGGCCTGACCGACGCCGCCGCGGTCCCGCCGCCGCTCCGGGACCTGGTGCGGCGTCCGGCCCCCGGTTCCGGCCGCCCGGCCGCCGCCCCCGACGACGGGCCCGGCCGCCGGACCCTGCTGGACACCGTCCGGCTGGAGACCGCGGTGGTGCTGGGGCACGCCTCGCCCGCGGCCGTCGATCCGCAGGTTCCCTTCGACCGGATCGGCCTGGACTCGCTGGCCGCGGTGGAACTGCGCAACCGCATCGCCGCGGCGACCGGCACCCGGCTGCCCGCCACCTTCATCTACGACTGGCCGACCCCCGCCGACCTGGCCGACCACCTCGGCGACCGGTCCCCCGGCGCCATGACCGCCACCACCACCGCCACCGCCACCGCCACCACCCAGGACGGAGCCTCATGACCCGCACCGAACACAGCCCCGTCCGGGTGCCGCGCCCCCGGACCGCCCCCGCGGCCCGGCTGGCCTGCTTCCCGCACGCGGGCGGCACCGCCGGGGCGTTCGCGGCGCTGGCCGCCGCGCTGCCCGACGACATCGAGGTGCTCGCCCTCCAGTACCCCGGCCGCCAGGAGCGCAGGCCGGAGCCCTGCGCCGCCGGCATCCCGGAGCTGGCCGCCGAGGCGGCGCACTTCCTGGCGCCGTACACCGGCGGGCCGCTGTTCCTGCTCGGGCACAGCATGGGGGCCCTGGTCGCCTTCGAGACCACCCGGCTGCTGGAACGGCGCGGCCCGGTGGCCGGCCTGCTGGTCTCGGCCGCCCGGCCCCCGGGGGACGACTGGCAGGAACGCGACCTCGACACGGTGGACGACGAGCGGATCGTCGCGGAGCTGCGGCGGCTGGGCGGAGTGCCCGAACCGCTGCTGGCCGAGGCCGATGTGGTGCGGGAGATCCTCCGCCTGCTGCGGGCCGACCACCGGGCCCTGCGGCGCTACCGATGCCCGCCCGGCGCACGGGTGACAACCCCGGTCACCGCCCTGCACGCCGACGCCGACCCCAAGAACACCATGGCCCAGACGCGGGGCTGGGCCCGGTACGCGGCCGGCGGCTTCGGCACCGCGGTGCTGTCCGGCGGCCACTTCGCCCTCACCGGCCGCGACCCCGGGGCCGCCCGGCTGCTCACCCGCCTGCTCCGCACCGCCCCCGCCCCCGCCGCCCCCGCCCGCCCGGCCGGCTGACCCCGCGCCGGCACCGGGCGCACCGCGACCCACGGAGAAGAATGGAGACCCGATGCAGGCCACGTCCGCCGACCTGGTGCGCGAGATCTATCTCGCCGGCACCGGCGGCCCCGCACCACGGCTGACCACCGATCTGACCGCCCTGGAGGAGCGGGCCCGCACCATCATGACGCCGACCGCGTTCGCCTATGTGACCGGCGACGCCGGAACCGGAGTGACCAGCCGCCTCAACCGGCAGGCGTTCGAGCGGCAGCGGCTGGTGCCGCGGATGCTGCGCGGCGCCGCCCACCGCGACCTGACCGTCTCCCTGCTGGGCCGGCGCCTGACCGCGCCGGTTCTGATGGCGCCCGCGGCGGCCCAGTGCGTACTGCACCACGAGGGTGAACTGGCCTGGGCCGGGGCGGCGGCGGACACCGGGGTCCCGTTCATCCTCTCCACGGCCGCCTCGCACTCGATGGAGGAGGTGGCCGGGGTGGCCGGCGGGCAGCCGCGCTGGTTCCAGCTCTACTGGCCCTCCGACCGGGAACTGGCCGCCTCCCTGGTGCGCCGCGCGGAGCGGAGCGGCTACTCGGCCCTGGTCCTGACGGTGGACGCGCCGACGTTCGGATACCGGCCCACCGATCTGGACCACGGCTATCTGCCGTTCCTGCACGGCGCCGGAATCGCCAACTTCACCTCCGACCCGGTGTTCATGGCCGCGCTGCCCGAGGACCCGGACCAGCGCGCGGTCATCGCGCACTGGACCCGGGTGTTCGCCAACCCCACCCTGGACTGGGACGATCTGCCCTGGCTGCGGAAGGTGACCTCGCTGCCCGTCCTGCTGAAGGGCATCCTGCACCCGGACGACGCCCGCCGGGCGCTCGAACTCGGCGTGGCCGACGGGCTGATCGTCTCCAACCACGGCGGGCGCCAGCTCGACGGCACCGTGGCGGCGCTGGACGCCCTGCCCGCCGTCCGGGCCGCGGTCGGCGACGACATCCCGGTGCTGCTCGACTCCGGGGTCCGGACCGGCAGCGATGTCCTCAAGGCGCTGGCCCTGGGCGCCGACGCGGTGCTGTACGGCAGGCCCTGCCTGTACGGGCTGGCACTCGGCGGCCGGCGCGGTGTGGCCCATGTGCTGCGCTGCCTGCTCGCGGAACTCGACCTGGCGCTGGCGCTCACCGGCTGCCGCTCCGTCGCCGACATCACCCCGGCCCTCCTCGCCCCGCCCGGCCCCCCGGCACCGCCCCCGCCGCCCCGCGGGGCATGACCCGGCCGCCGGCCCTCGCCGTATCCATCCGTACCGGGACCGTTCTGGCCGGCGGACACCCCCGCGGACGAGGGCCGGTCCGTTCCACAGCCGCCCGCCCGGCGGCGGCCACGGGCAGTCCGTGGCACCCGGGAGAGGCCGGCGGTTTATGGCGGTGGACGGATGTGCGGGGGCCGTGCCGCTCAGTGGGGGAGGGGGATTTCGTAGTGGACGGTGGCGAAGCCGGGGCCGTGTTCGCCGGTGGTGCGGGCGTCGAAGATTTCCTTGGCGACGCTGTTCCAGAAGGGCTGCGCGCCGGGGATGTCGGCATTGGTGTGCAGGTAGAGCGAGGCGTAGCCGATGGTGGCGGCGAAGTCGGCGGCCATGGCGACCATGGTCCGGGCCAGTCCGTGGCGGCGGTGTTCGGGGCGGACGTAGACGCGCAGCAGCTGGGCGGTGGAGCCGGAGGGGTAGCGCTCGGCGATCCAGCGCGGGTGCGGGGGGTGCGCGGGGCCGCGGGAGTGCAGGCAGGCGGTGGCCACGATCTGCTGGTCCGGCCGGTCGCCGTGGGCGGCGACCAGCAGCAGGTGCCGCTGGTCGGTCAGGTAGGTGCCGTGCAGGTCGATGACGTCGGCGTGCCAGGCCGGCACATAGCCGTAGCCGAACTCGCGGTAGAAGGTGTCGAGCATGACGCTGCGGGCGCCCTCGGTGTCCTCGGCGGTGGCGGGACGGACCTGGTAGGGGCCGGTCCGGCGGGGGAGGGGGTAGTCGCTCATCCGCTTTCCGTGGGGTCGGGGTGGGGTCGGGATTCGGGATGCGGCGTAGCACCGGCGGCACGCGGTGCTTGCCCGGAGGGCGGGTCCGCGGGCCGCACGGACAGCATATGGCAATGGTTTCCATTTTCGAGCGCCTGAGCCGGTGACGCGGCGGCCGGACCCGGTGATCCCGGCCACTCGCGCGCCGGGACGGCCGCCGGGGATTCCTTCCGGGGAGAGCCGCCCGGCGCCGGGCATGGGCGGGCGGGGCCCGGACCGGGATGATGGGCGGGCCTGTCGTGCCGAGCGCCCATGGGGAGTGGCGGTTGATGAAAGCGTGTGTGATCGGGGCCGGCCCCGGAGGAATCGTCACCGCCAAGGTGCTGCTGGAGAACGGCTTCGACGTCACGGTCCTCGACAAGTACCGGCAGGTGGGCGGGATCTGGTCGGCAGAGGGCTGCTACCACGGGCTGGCGAGCCAGGCGTCCAGGCGCCTGTTCGAGTTCGCGGATCTGCCCAACCGCCTGCACTACGCGGACGCGGCGGACACCCAGCGCTATCTGGAGGACTACGCCAGGACCTTCGGCGTGCTGGAGCGGCTCCGCCCCGGCACCGAGGTGGTCTCCGTCCGCCCGGCTGACGGGCCCGGCCGGCCCGGCGCCCATGGCTGGCTGATCCGCTCCCGGCCCGCCGGGGACCCGGCGGCGCAGGTCCGCGGCGAGGCCTTCGACTGCGTCGCCGTCGCCAGCGGGGCCCATCACCACACCCGTCTGCCCGCACTGCCCGGACGGGAGCTGTTCGGCGGGACCGTGCTGCACTCCAACGAGGTGCGGGCCGGGACCTTCACCGGCCGGCACGTCGTCGTCGTGGGCGGCGGCAAGTCAGCACTGGACCTGGTCACCCGTGCCGCGGCCGAGGCCGCCTCGGCCACCCTGGTGCAGCGCAAGGTGAACTGGATGGTCCCCGAACGGCTGCTGCTCGGACTGGTGGGCTACAAGTGGATCCTGATGACCCGGCTCGGCGAGGCGCTGCTGCCCCGCTACCACGATCCGGCCTGCGTCCGTCCGGTCGACCGCATCGACGAGCGGGTCAAGCGGGCCCTGTGGTGGCTCATCGCCCGCGACATCCTGCTCACCACCGGGCTCTACCGGCTGCCGCGGCGGCTCCGGCCGGCGCAGCCGCTCCCCTTCCACCTGGCCCACGCGGGTGTGATGCCGCGCGGCTATGTCCGGGCCGTCCGCCGCGGCCGGATCACGGCCAGGGTCGCCGCCGTCGAGTCCTGGACGGCCCGGGGGCTGCGGCTGGCCACCGGCGCGGAAGTGGCCGCGGACGTCGTCGTCTTCGCCACCGGGCACGACAAGGTCTTCCCGTTCCTGGACCCGGGGGTGCCGGTGCACGATCCCGCCGGCCGGCTGCGGCTCTACCGGGGCATCGTGCCGCCCGGCGCCGACCGCCTGGGATTCGTCGGCTTCCGGCAGGTCTTCAGCAACATCATGGGCATGGAACTCACCGCCCACTGGCTGACCCGCCACTTCCTGGGGACGCTGCGCACCGCCCCGGGCGAGGAGGAGATGCGCCGGGCCGTCGACGGCCGCCTGGCCTGGCAGGAGCGGGCGATGCCGGGCTCCGGCGGCTACGACTTCGGCCCCTATGACATCCACTGCGCGGACGAGCTCCTGCACGACATGGGCCTGCCCTCCCGCCGGGCCGGAAACCTGCTGGCCGAGTACCTGCTCCCCGGCGGAGTCGCCCACCGCTACGCCGGTCTCTCCCGTCGTCCGGGCCGGGCGGGCGGCCCGACGGCGTAACGCGCCCACCGCGGTGCCGGGGCGGCGGGGAACCCGCCGCCCCGGGGCGGCGGGTTCAGGCGGATTCGGTGGGCAGCCCGGCCGCCACCCAGTCCTGGATGCCCTCGCGGTACTTGCGGACGTTGCGGTAGCCGAGAGCGGTGAGCCGGTCGGCGACCTGCCCGCTGTTGGGGCACGCCGGGTTGGAGCAGTAGGTGACGATGGCGGCGTCGCGGTCGGGGAGGACCGTGGCCGCCCGGGCGTCGACCTGGCCCGGGGTCAGCTCCACGGCCCCGGGCAGATGCCGGGCGGCGTAGTACTCGCCGCCGAGGGTGTCGACGACGGTCACGGTGCCGGCCGTGAGGGAGGCCTTGAGTTCGTCGCGGGTGATGAGTGCGGGCATGCCAGACATCCTCTCGGAATCGGACTATAGTCCGGTTATGACTGACGACGACCTTAGCGGACCGCAGTCCGGTTCTGCAATGCCGCTGGAGCTCCTGCGCACCCCGCCCCCCAGGGAGCGGGCGGACGCCGCGCGCAACCGGGCGGCGGTGCTGGAGGCTGCCGCCCGGCTGTTCGCCGAACGGGGTGCGGAGGCCGTCTCCATGGACGAAGTGGCCGCCGCCGCCGGAGTCGGCAAGGGGACCCTGTTCCGGCGCTTCGGGGACAAGGCGGGGCTGGCCGCGGCCCTGCTGGACGCCCGGGAACGGGAGTTGCAGGAGGCGATCCTGCACGGCCCGCCGCCGCTGGGCCCGGGTGCGGCGCCCGGGGAACGCCTCGCGGCGTTCATCGACGCCTACTTCGACTATCTGCTGGAGCACCTGGCCCTGGTCCGCACCTCGGAGACGGCGGCGGCGGGTGCCCGGTACCGCATCGGCGCATACCGCTTCTGGCACCGGCATGTGACGATCCTGCTCGGCGACAGGGCCCCCGATCCCGAGTGTTCCGCGCATGCCCTGCTGGCGGCCATGGCGGCCGAGCATGTCACCGCGCTGCTGCCCGGGCTCGGCGCGCGGCGCATGCGTGCCGGTCTGCGTCATCTCGCCCGTGCGCTGGGCGAGGCCGGGCGCTGACCCCGGGCCGGCCCCGGAGCGGGGGAGCCACCCCCGCGGGCCGACCGTACGGGACGTCGCCGGGTCCGGGCGCCATCCGTACCGGGGGCGCCGGGGCAGGCCCGACCCCGGCGGCCCGGGCGGATGCCGCTCCCTCCCGGACGCCCGGACAGCCGGGCGTCCGGGAGGGGCCTTGCAGGCACCGCCGGGGGCGACCGCCGGTCAGGAGAGGTCTTCGAGCAGTTCCCGCATGCGGGTCAGCTCGTCGGTGCGGGAGTCGATGATGTCCTGGGCCAGTTCCCTGGCCGGGCCGTAATCGCCCTGGTCCCGCTCGGCCCGGGCGATCTCCAGGGCGCCCTCGTGGTGCTCGGTCATCATCGTCAGAAAGCGGGTGTCGAAACTGTCCCCGGTGGCGGCCACCAGCTCCTCCATGCGTTCCTGGCTCATCATGCCGGGTGCCGGTGCCACCCCGCCGTGGTGGCCCTGGTCCACACCGCTCATCCCCGGGGGCACCTCTTCCTCCCAGCTCTCCAGCCAGCCGGTCATCGTGTCGATCTCCGGCTGCTGCGCCTGGAGCAGTTCCTCTGCGAGGGCCCTGACCTCCTCGGCGGAGGCCTTGGCGGGGGACGAGGCGTTGCCCACGGCTATCTCGGACATCACCATCGTCTGCCGGTGGTGCGGAATCATGTCCTGGGCGAAGTGCACATCGGCGTCGTTGTGTCCGCCACCGGAGCCGGAGCCGGAGCCGCAGGCGGCCAGCAGGACCCCGGCGGCGGCCACGGCGGCGGTGCGCACCGCGTGCCGGAAGCGCGGGCGGACGGAACGGAAGCATGTGCGGGCGGAATTCATGGCGGGGCACTCCTGTGCGGGAAGGCGGGTACGCGGACAACATGAGCGGGCATGCGGGCACGGCCACCCGTACGGGCGGCACGGCACCGTGGACGGCCCGCCTATATGCGCAGGAGTTGCAGTTCGGCCAGGGAGGGCCGGATGCCCCGGACGGGCGGAGCGCCCCGGGTGAGGGCGGCGGTTGCCGGGCACCTCGCCGCGGGGTCCCGGACGGACGGGGGCCGTACGGCCGCCGGCATGTCGCCGCCGTGAGCGGCCCTCGCGGTGGCCGCGGGAACGGCCCCGCGGCCGGGTCCGTCGTCCTGCGGGTGGCACAGCGAGGGTCCGTCACGGTGGGCGTCCCCGTGATGCCCGCCGGCCAGGGCGGCGGGCGGCGTCAGACCGGTGAGCCCCAGCAGGGCGAGAAGCAGGGCGAGCACGGGCAGCGCCGGCATCCGGGCCGGACGCGGCCGTATCGGTGCTCCCTCGGCCCGCGGACTCACGCCGACATGGTACGGGGCGACGGCAACGGCTGTGCCGGCCCGGTGGCGGAGGGCGCCGTCCGGGCCGGCGCGGCCTTGGCCGGGGCCGGTGGGTTCACAGCCGGGAGGCCAGCCAGCGCACCTTCGCGGCCTCCTGGAAGGGGCCGCCGCCCTCGTGGTCGTTGAAGTCGTAGACCTCGATCGTCTTGTCGTCGTGCGCCCACGCGTTGAAGGCCGCGAACACCGTCGAGGGCGGGCAGGTCTGGTCCTCCAGGGCGGTGGAGAACAGCGCGGGAGCCCGGCCGCGGGCGGCGAAGTGCACGCCGTCGAAGTAGGACAGGGTCCGCAGGACCTGCGCGGTGCGGCCCCGGTGGGACTTGAGATAGTTGCCGATCTCCCGGTAGGGGTCGCGGTCGGTGATCGTGACCGCGCGCGGGAAGTCGCACAGGAACGGCACATCCGGCGCGACGGCCGCCAGGTCGGGCACGAGGCCGCCGACCGCTATGGCGATGGCACCGCCCTGGCTTCCGCCGACCGCCGCGGTGCGTGCCGGGTCCGTCAGCGGATGGGCGCGGGCCGCCTCCACGGCACGTACCGCGTCGGTGAACACCCGGCGGTAGTAGTAGCTCTCCGGGGCCTCGACGCCCCGGGTCATGAAGCCGGGGAAGGCGGGGGCGCTGCCGACCGGGTCCGGGGTGTCGCCCGGGGACCAGCCGCTGCCCTGGCCGCGGGTGTCCATGACGAAGTGCGCCCGGCCGGTGGCGGCCCACAGCAGATGGGTGTGCGGCAGACCGCGTCCGCCGCCGTAGCCGATGAACTCCACGACCACCGGCAGCGGGCCGGAGGCGCCGGCCGGCAGGGTCAGCCAGCCCTTGACCGGGTGACCGCCGAACCCGGCGAAGGTCACGTCGTAGACGCGCACCGCGGACAGTCCGGTCTCCACGGCCTCGAAGACGGCGTCCAGCCGGTGCGCCCGGGCCTCCTGGAGGGTCTTGGCCCAGAAGGAGTCGAAGTCCTGGGGTTCGGGGGCGGTGCTGCGGTAGCCGCGGAGCTGGTCGAGCGGGAGGTCGAACAAGGCCATCGGGTTCTGCCTTCGGTGTCGCTGGTGTGCGTGCGCACACGGTGGTCGGGAGGAACCGCGCCCGCGGCGGGCCGCCGATGGGTCCGGGTCCCGGACCCGCGGCTCTCCCGGGCGGAGCCAGTCTAGAAAGCGGCCGGCGCCGCCCCCGGGCCGGCCTTTCCTTCGGCCGTGCGGCGGACACGCGGTTTTCCTCCGGGCGCGACGGGCACCGGGGAGCCATGCGTCATCACCGCCGACCGCTCGCCGATCGCACGGTCTCCCTGCTGGCGGAGGGCTACGCCTGGCTTCCGGACCGGATGCGGCGTGCCCCGGACCACGCCCTGCGCACCCGGGTGCTCGGGCGCCAGGCGCTGGCGCTGCGCGGCCCGGAAGCCGTCCGGTTCTTCTACGACGAACGGCACGTGCGCCGGCACGGGGCCGTTCCGGAGCCGGTGCTCGGCACCCTCTTCGGCCACGGGGCCGTGCACACCCTGGACGGGGAGGAGCACCGGGTCCGCAAGCGGATGTTCCTGTCGCTCCTCACCCCGCCGGACCGGGTGGCGGATGTCGCCGCACACGCCGCCGCGGCATGGGACGAGGCGGTGGCGTCGTGGGCCCGGCGCCCCGGGGCCGTGGTGCTGTTCGACGAGGCGGCGCAGGTCCTGACCGCCGCGGTCTGCCGCTGGGCCGGGGTGCCGCCGGGGGCCGGCCGGGTGGGAGCGGTGGCCGGGGACCTGGTGGCCATGGTCGACGGCTTCGCCACGCTCGGGCCGCGCCACTGGCGTGCCCGCCGGGCCCGCCGCCGGTGCGAGGCGTGGCTGGCGCCGCTGGTCGAGGAGGTGCGGTCGGGCGTGCGCACCGCTCCGGAGGGCTCGGCGCTCGCCGCGGTGGCGGGGCACCGGGACGCCGGTGGCCGGATGCCCGGCCCCCGCACGGCCGCGGTCGAGCTGCTGAACGTGCTGCGCCCCACGGTGGCGATCGCCTGGTATGTCGCCTTCGCGGCGCACGCCCTGCACCGCTGGCCCGCCAACCGGGACCGGCTGCGCGCGGGCGACCGGGCGTACCCGGCCGCCTTCGTCCACGAACTGCGCCGCTTCTACCCCTTCGCGCCCTTCAGCGGAGGCCGGGCGGCCACCGGTCTGTGCTGGCGGGGCACGGCCGTCCCCGCCGGAGGGGTCGTCCTGCTGGACATCTACGGGCAGAACCACGATTCCGGGCTGTGGGGCGACCCGTATGCGTTCCGTCCCGCGCGCTTCCTGGAGCGGCCCGCGGAACGCGACGAACTCATCCCCCAGGGCGGCGGTGACGCCTCGGCGGGGCACCGGTGCCCCGGTGAAGCGATCACGGTCGCCGTGCTGGAGACACTTGTCGTCCGGCTGGCCCGCCTGGAGTACCGGCTACCGCCGCAGGATCTCGGCATCCCCCTGCGGCGGGTGCCGAGCCGGCCGCGCAGCGGGGTCCTGATCGAGCTCGCTCCCCACGTCGCTCCCTGACGTCCGTGACGTCCGTGACGTCCGTGCCGCCGGTCCCCGCCCTCTTTCCGGGGGACTTCGGTCTGCGGCCTGCCCGGCGGCCGAGCCGTGTCCGCCCGGGCCCCGGTGGCCCGGGCGGGCGGCCATGGAGCGCGGACGCCGCTGCACCGGCCCGGCCCTCCTCCGGCGGCCTCCGGAGTTTCCCGTGCCGCGGGTGTTGACTTCGGCCACCGGGCAGGACATTCTCAGCGGCACGAAATCTCGTCTCGCGTTCGGTATCCCGAACCATGGGCGGGGTGCGGTACCCGGAGATCTCCGCGGCCGACCGCGCCCGGCGTCCGTGGGGCCAGGGCGGTACCGGGCCGGCGGCGGCCTCGCCGGGCCTCGGGTCCGGGGGCGCCGTGACATCACCCGGCAGGTGACGGCACAGCAGCACAACAACGGAGTCGAACCGGTTCGGTCGAACCGGTTCGACCCTCGCGGCAGAGCGGCGTCGAACCGATTCGACTCCGCGTGAAGAGAGGCAGGGAGCAGCAACGATGGTGCTATCTCGGACAAGACGGGCAGGCCCCCTCCTGCGGGCGGGGATGATCGTCACCGCGGGGGCCGGTCTGGTCGCGGCCGGGCTGCCGGCGCTTGCGGCGGCGAGTCCGGCCACACCCGAACCGGTGGTGCACTACACCTTCGACGGCGACGATCCGGGCGCCGGCACCGTCGCCGACAGCTCCGGCAACGGACTGGACGGCGAGCTGGTGGGCGGTGCCACGGCGTCCCTGGTGGACGGGGCGGACGGCGGCTCGGCCCTCCAGCTGCCCGGCGGCGGTCCCGACTCGGGCGGCGCCCATGTGCGGCTGCCCAGGGAAGTGCTGGCCGGGGCCGCCGATCTGACCGTCTCCGCGCGGGTGAGGTGGGACGGCAGCACCGCGCCCTGGCAGTGGATCTACGCCCTGGGCAAGGACACCGGCCGCTACCTCTTCACCACCCCCTACAACGGGGACGGCCGGCTGCGCACCGCCGTCACCAACTCCTTCGCCGGCGGTGAGGCCCAGGTCACCGGGTATGCCGCGCTGCCCGCCGGCCAGTGGCGGACCCTCACCGTGACGCTCGACACCGGCGCCGACCGGGTCACCACCTATCTGGACGGCGTCGCGGTCTCCTCCGCCGCCACCACGGTGAGCGCCACCGACCTGCTGGACGACACCACCGCCTTCGCCGGATACCTCGGCAAGTCCTTCTACCCGGACCCGCTGTTCGGCGGAGCGGTGGACGACTTCGCCGTCTACCACACCGCGCTGACGGCCGAGCAGATCGCCCACACCGTGGGGAAGACCCCCGGGATGACCGAACTCTCCCGGACCGCCTTCGAGGTCCGCACCACCACCGGCACCGCGCCCGCGCTCCCCGCCGCCGTCCGCGCCGCCTTCTCCGACGGCTACGACCGCGATGTCCCCGTCACCTGGGACGCCGCCGACCCGGACGACTACGCCGCGCCCGGTGCCTTCACCGTCTCCGGCACCGCCGCCGGGCGGCCGGTCACCGCCACCGTCACCGTGGTCCGCGAGGGCCAGCTGACGATCGACCTGGCCACGGACACCGGCGCCTTCCACGGCGGCGCCTCCGGCACCCTCTACGGCCTCTACGGGCAGGACGTGCCCACCAACAACCTCATCGAGGGCATGCATCTGCGGACCGTCTCCACCAAGGCGCAGGACGGGCCGCAGCACCCCGGCGCCGACGCCCTGGAAGTGGTGAAGCCGCTGGCCGATTCCACCGACGGCGACGTCTACATCTATATGACCGACATCCACCGGGGCTTCCCCTACCAGTGGGAGGGCGACACCCCGCAGGAGAAGGTCGCCCTCTACCGGGAGAAGATCGCCACACAGGTGGACCAGGTGCTCCAGCTCCCCGAGGAGTACCAGGACAACATCGTCTTCGTGCCGTTCAACGAGCCCGAGGGCAACATGTTCGGCACCGGCGAGTGGAGCCACAGCCGGGTGAGCTGGCTGTCCGACCCCACCGACTACTTCGCCACCTGGGACGACTTCTACCGGCTGATCAAGGGCAAGATGCCGGACGCCCGGATCGCCGGCCCCAACACCAGTGTGCTGTACGCCCAGGTCAAGGGCTTTCTGGAGCACACCGTGCAGGCCGGCACCGTGCCGGATGTGATGACCTGGCACGAGCTGAGCCACCCCGAGCAGGTCCGCACCAGCGTCGCCCGCTACCGCGACTGGGAGCGGGAGGTCTTCGCCGGCACCGCCCACGAAGGCCGGCAACTGCCCATCAACATCAACGAGTACGCCTTCAACTACCACACCTCGGTGCCCGGCCAGATGATCCAGTGGATCTCCGCCATCGAGGAGTCCAAGGTCGACGCCGACATCGCCTACTGGAACATCGACGGCAATCTCTCCGACTCGGCCGTGCAGTCCAACCGGGGCAATGGCCAGTGGTGGCTGTATCACGCCTACGGCTCCATGACCGGCCACACCGTGCGGGTCACCCCGCCGTTCCCCGGCCGGAACTACACCCTCCAGGGCGTGGCCACCCTGGACGAGGACAAGGCGCAGGCCCGGGTGCTGTTCGGCGGCTCCTCCGGCAAGGGCCACATCCGGTTCGAGAACGTGCCGGACGCCCTGTCCGGCGGCACCGTGCACGCCTGGGTGCGGGAGATCCCCTGGACCGGGCAGATCGGCGACTCCTCCGGACCCCGGCTGCTCACCGAGACCGAACTGACGGTGGGCCAGGACGGCGCGGTCTCCGTCGACTTCGGCGGCGGCGAGGAGGGCGGCCTGCCGGCGCTGGAGGAGTCCTCCGCCTACGAGATCGTGCTGACCCCGGCCGGCTCCGCCACCGGCACCGCCACCGCCCCCGTGCTGTGGCAGGGCAGCTACGAGGCCGAGGACGCGGCCCACACCGGCAGCGGCTACAGCCGCAACGGCCCCGAGGGCTCACCCTCGGACGTCTCCAAGTTCTACACCTCCGGCGGCCACAACGTCGGCGGCCTGCGCACCGGCTCCGATGTGCGGCTCGACTTCACCGTGGAGGTGCCGCGGGACGGCGTCTACGACCTGAGCGTCTTCGCCAACTCCCTCAACACCTACGGCCTGATCGAGGAACAGGGACCGACCAACGTCTTCCTCACCGTGGACGGGGAAGCCGAACAGGAACTGTTCCTGCCGCTGGGCTACAAGTGGGTGGTCTGGGACCACACCGACACCACCGTCGAACTGACCGCCGGCGAGCACACCCTCACCCTGGCCGCGCGGAGCCTGGACGGCACCGGCGCCACCCGGGGCGACGCCATCGTCGACCGCATCACGCTCTCGCTGCCCGCGCCCGGCGCGGACACCGCCGTCCACGAGGCCGAACTGGCCGGCATGAGCGGCGGCGCCCGCCCGGTCTACGACCTGCCGGGCAACCGGCCGGCCTCCGGCTCCGGCGCCGCGCGGCTCGGCAAGGGCGACGGCGTCACCTTCTGGGTCTACTCCCGGGCAGACGCCGAATCCACCCTCGACGTCCGCATCCTGGGCGGCGGCAAGGCCCGCCTCGCCGTCAACGGCCAGCAGGTGCTGGACGCCAGGGGCGCCCGCTCCACGGTGGCGGTCTCCCTCTCCGGCGGGGTCAACAAGGTCACCCTCACCGGCCTGACCGGCCGGACCCTGATCGACCGGCTCACCGTCCGGCCCACCGGCGGCGCCCTGCCCGAGCGGTCCTACCAGGCCGAGGACGCCGAACTCGGCGGCACCGCCACCACCACGGAACTGAGCCTGGCCGAAGGCGGCGCCGCGGTCACCGGCGTGGGCGGCGAGCCCGGCAACGGCAACACCCTCACCTTCCGGGTCACCGCCGAGCAGGCCGGCCTGCACGCGCTGCGCATCCGCTACGCCAACCCCGAGCAGTCCGAGGCCACCCACTACAACCCGGACCCGCTGGTGCGCCACGCGGACCTCTCCGTCAACGGCGGCGAGCCGAGCCGGGTGACCTTCCCGCACTCCTTCCACGAGAACAACTTCTGGGAACTCACCGTCCCGGTGCGGCTGACCGAGGGCGAGAACACCCTGACCTTCCGGTCCGAGGAACTGCCCAACTTCGACGGCGAGAGCTATGCCTCCGACACCTTCCCCGGGGTGCTGCTGCGCTCGTCCTTCGCGCCCCTGATCGACAGGATCACCATCGCCGGGTTCTCGGCCGCCAGGCCGTGACCGGACGATCAGGGAGAGCACCAGGAAGAGAAGCACCAGGAAGAGAAGGGAGTCACATGGTCACCATCGGCGATATCGCGCGCGCCGCCGGGGTTTCCCGCTCCACCGCGTCCTACGCACTGTCCGGCAAGCGGTCCATCTCCGCCGAGGTCCGGCAGCGCGTGGAGCAGGCGGTACGGGAACTGGGCTACACCCCCAACGCCGGAGCCCGGGCGCTGGCCACCTCGGAGACCATGGTCATAGGGCTGCTCGCCCAGTTCCTGGCGGACGAATTCGCCCCGGCGATGCTCCAGTACATCCTGGGCGTCTCCGACACCGCCCGCGAGCTGGGATACGACACCCTGCTGGTCACCGAGGCGGACGGGGCGCGCGCCCTGCGCCGGATCACCGACTCCCGCATGGTGGACGGCGTCGTCCTGCTGAACGTCGCGCAGGACGACGCCCGCCTGCCGGTCCTCCGGGCCGCCGCGCAGCCCGGCGCGCTGGTCGGCATGCCGGGCGACTGCACCGGGGTGGACGTCTTCGATCTCGACTTCGAGGCGGCCGGCCGGATGATGGTGGACCACATGCACGCCCTGCACCACCGGGAACTCATCCTGATGTCGCAGCCCGAGCATGTGGTGCAGCGCGGCGGCGCCTACGTCTGGCGGCTGCAGGACGCCGTGGCGCAGCAGGCCCGGGCCCGTTCCATCCGGCTGCACGCCGTCTACGGCGAGTCGGCGCAGCCCGCGGCCGGACGCAGCCTGCATGCCGTGCTGGACGCCCACCCCGGCGCCACCGGCCTGCTGCTCAACAACGAGGCGGCGGCGGCTGCCCTGCCCTCGGTGATGCACGAGCGCGGACTGCGGGCGCCGCGGGACCTGTCGGTCGTCGGCCGCTACTCCGACGAGTTCGCCCGCACCTTCTCGCTGCCGTTCTCCTCCATCGAGAGCGCGCCCGACCGCCTCGGGGAGCTGGCCGTGCGGCAGCTCGTGCACCGCATCGTCTCCCCCCGGGCCGCCCGGGAACCGCACGTGGTGCGGCTGCTTCCGCCCGAACTGGTCGACCGGGGCAGCAGCGGCCCGCCGCCGCCCCGCGTCACGCACTGATACTCAGCACAAGGAGCAACACTGCCATGACCCGTCTTCCCAGACCCGCCCGCACCTCCCTGGCGCTCGGCGCCGCCCTGTGCACCCTGGCCGGCGCCGCCGCGTGCTCCTCCTCGGCCTCCTCCGGGGAGGGCGGTGACGGCGGCCCGGCCGGCGCCTACACCTGGTGGGACCCCTACCCGCAGCACGACGACTCCTCGGGCTGGGCGCAGCGCGTCGCCAAGTGCGGCACGGAAGCGGGCGTCACCATCGAACGCACCGCCTACGACACCACCGCGCTGACCAACCAGGCGCTGCTGGCCGCCCAGGAGGGCACCTCGCCGGACATCATCCTGCTGGACAACCCGGCCGTGTCCACCCTGGCCGAGACCGGGATGCTCACCACCATGGAGGAGTTCGGCCTGGACACCTCCGGCATCGACGAGAACCTGCTGGCCGCCGGGGTCCTGGACGACCAGGCGTACGGCATACCCATCGGCGCCAACACCCTGGCCCTCTACTACAACCAGCAGGTGCTGGACGAGGCCGGGGTCGATCCCGCCTCGGTCACCGACTGGGACTCGCTCACCGCCGCCCTGGAGCAGGTGACCGGAGCCGGGCACAAGGGCATCACCTTCGCCGCCATCGGCACCGAGGAGGGCTCCTTCCAGTTCCTGCCCTGGTTCTGGGGCGCCGGAGCCGATCTGCGGGATCTGTCCTCGGCGGACGCGGTCGAGGCCCTGGAGCTGTGGAGCGGCTGGCTGGAATCCGGCTACGCCCCCAACTCGGTGATCAACAACTCCCAGAACACCACCTGGGAGGAGTTCCTCACCGGCGACTTCGGCTTCGCGCTGAACGGCACCTGGCAGGTCAACAGCGCCGCCGAGGCCGGCTTCCCCACCGGCGTGCTGCCCGTCCCGGCCCAGGACGGCGGGGCCGCCCCGGCGCCCACCGGAGGCGAGTTCATCACCGCCCCGGTGCAGGACGACACCGCCCGCTACGAGGTCACCAAGAAGATCGTGGAGTGCATGACCACGCCCGAGGGCATGGTCGAGACCGCCACCACCTTCGCCTACTACATCCCGCCGACCGCGGACGGCCAGCAGCAGCTGCTCGCGGACAGCCCGGACCTCCGGCCATGGGTGGACGCGGTGCGGGTCGCCCGCGGACGCACCAGCGACAACCTGGGCACCGACTACCCCAAGATCTCCGAGGCCCTGTGGACCGCCGTGCAGAAGGCGCTGAGCGGCGCCGCCGATCCGGCGGACGCGCTCGCCGAGGCCCAGGCCGCCGCCGAGGACGAGATCGGCTGACGCCGAGCCCAGGAGCAGCCTTCCATGCCTGTGACCACCACATCCGCGCCACGGCTGCGGAAGCCGGGCGGGGCGGAGGCCGGCCTGCCGGCCTCCGCCCCCCGCCCGCCGGCCCGCGTCCGGGTGCGGTCCACCCAGTGGGCCGCGCTCGGTTTCCTGGCCCCGCTGATCGTCTACCTGCTGGCCTGCTACGCCTACCCGCTCTACCGGAACATCGACCTGAGCCTGCACGACTACACCGTCCGGTCCTTTGTGCAGGGCGGCGCCGACTTCGCCGGCCTGGAGAACTACCGGGACGTCCTCACCGACGACGGCTTCCTCCCGGCGCTGCGCAACACCTTCCTGTTCACCTTTGTCTCCATCGCCGCCCAGTACGCCATCGGCCTGGCCCTGGCCGTCTTCTTCCGCAACAACTTCCGGCTCTCGGCGGTGCTGCGCGGCATGTTCCTGGTGCCCTGGCTGCTGCCGCTGATCGTCTCCGGCTCCACCTGGGCCTGGATGCTGAACAGCGACAACGGCATCGTCAACACCGTGCTGGAGTCCTTCGGGGCCGGCCGGATCAACTGGCTGACCGACCCGGGCTGGGCGCTGGTCTCGGTGATCATCGCCAACATCTGGCTGGGCGTCCCGTTCAACCTGGTCATCCTCTACTCCGGGCTGCAGAACATCCCCGAGGAGCTGTACGAGGCCGCGGCCCTGGACGGGGCGAACGCCTGGCAGCAGTTCTGGCGGATCACCTTCCCGCTGCTGCGGCCGGTCTCCGGCATCACCCTGCTGCTCGGCCTGGTCTACACGCTCAAGGTCGTGGACGTCATCTGGATCATGACCACCGGCGGACCCGGCGGCGCCTCCACCACCCTGGCCGTGTGGTCCTACCGGGAGGCGTTCGGCACCGGGCTGCCCGACTTCTCGCCCGCCGCGGCCATCGGCAATCTGCTGCTGCTCATCGCGCTGGCCTTCGGCTTTCTCTACCTGCATCTCCAGCGTCGACAGGAACGGACATGACAGCCCTGACGCAGCCGGTGCGGCGCCGGCACCGGGCGCGGTGGAAGACCGTCCTGGGCATCGCCCTGACCGCCGCGATGCTCTTCCCGGTCTACTGGATGGTCAACGTCTCCCTGACCAGGACCGAGGACATGCGGTCCGATCCGCCGCACTGGTTCCCGTGGAACCCCACCCTGGAGGGCTACGCCAACGTCCTGGACGACCAGTTGCCGGCCATGACCACCAGCCTGGGCATCGGCGTGGGCTGTGTGGCGCTCACCCTGCTGGTGTCCGCGCCCGCCGCCTTCGCCCTGGCCAAGCTCCGCCCGTGGGGTGCCGGACCGCTGACCTTTGTGCTGCTGGTGGTGCAGATGATCCCCGGGGTGGTGATGGCCATCGGCTTCTACGCCGTCTATGTGCGGCTGGGCTGGCTCAACACCGTGTGGGGGCTGATCCTCGCCGACTCCACCATCGCCGTCCCGTTCGGGGTGCTGGTGCTGACGGCCTTCATGACCGGGGTGCCGGGGGAACTCCTCCAGGCCGCCCGCATCGACGGGGCCGGCCGGTGGCGCACCTTTGTCTCGGTGGTGCTGCCGCTCAGCCGCAACGCCCTGCTGACGGTGTCCCTGTTCACCTTCCTGTGGGCCTGGTCGGACTTCATCTTCGCCTCCACCCTCAGCCGCAACGCCGACGCGGTTCCCGTCACCCTCGGCATCTACGCCTATATCGGCAACAACACCACCCAGTGGAACTCGATCATGGCGACGGCCGTCGTCGCCTCCGTGCCCGCCGCCGTGCTTCTGGTGGTCGCCCAGCGCTACGTCGCCGGCGGCGTGGTCGCGGGCGCCGTCAAGGACTAGCTCCCCTCCCCGAGCAACACCGAGAAACCCTGAGAAACACTGAGGAAAAGCTTTTCATGGTGATCTTCCGACACACCCCGGACGCCCTGGAGGTCCGGCACCGCCACGAGGTGCTGACCATCCGGCCATGGGGGGCCGACAGCGTCCGGGTGCGCGCGGCCCGGTTCCGGATACCGCAGGACAGCCCCGGCGCGCTCGACGAGCCGCCGCCGGGCGATCCGCCCCGGATCACCACGGCGGCCGACCACGCCGTCCTGGTGCACGGCGACCTCACCGTCCGGGTGGACTTCGACCGCGAAGCGGCCTTCCCCGAGCCGCTGCTGACCTTTCTGCGCACCGGTACCGGGGAGGAACTGCTCGCCGAGAGCCGGGAACACTTCTGGCTGCCCGGCGCCCGGGTGATCACCGGCAACCGTTCCGGCGCCGGCGAGGTGCACCAGCAGTTCGCCGCCTACGACGGGGAGCGGCTGTACGGCATGGGCCAGCGCACCCACGGCCGGCTCGACCTCAAGGGCCTGGCCCTGGACCTGGTGCAGCGCAACGGCGAGGTGAACATCCCCTTCGTGCTCTCCAGCCGCGGCTACGGCCTGCTGTGGAACCTGCCCGCCGTGGGACGGGTGGAGTTCGCCGCCAACGCCACCCGCTGGCAGGCCGGCCAGGCCCGGGAGATCGACTACTGGTTCACCGCCGCCCCGACCCCGGCGGCCGTCCTCGCCCGGTACGCCGACGCCACCGGACATGTCCCCGAACTCCCCGCCTGGGCCAGCGGCTTCTGGCAGTCCAAGCTGCGCTACCGCGACCAGGAGGAACTGCTCGCCGTGGCCCGGGAGCACCGGCGCCGCGGCCTGCCGCTGTCCGTCATCGTCACCGACTACTTCCACTGGTCGGCCATGGGCGACTACCGCTTCGACCCGGCCGAATGGCCCGATCCCCGGGCCATGGTGGAGGAACTGGCCGCCCTGGGCGTGGAACTGATGGTCTCGGTCTGGCCCACCGTCTCCCCGCTGTCCGAGCACTTCGCCGACTACCGCGACCGGGGCCTGCTGGTGGGCACGGACCAGGGCGTGGAGTTCCACCAGACCATCCGCGACAAGGGCATGGCGGCCCCCATGCCGGTCGCCTTCTACGACCCCACCAACCCCGAGACCCGGGAGTTCGTCTGGGAGCTGATCCGGCGCAACTACCGCAGCCTGGGCATCCGGGTCTTCTGGCTGGACGCCTGCGAGCCCGAGCTCAACCCGGCCCACCCCGGCAATCTCGCCCTCTACGCCGGTCCGGGCGCCGAAGTGGCCTGCGTCTACCCCCGGGACAACGCCCGGCTGTTCGCCGAGGGCATGGCCGCCGACGGCGAGCCGCCCACCGTGCTGCTGTGCCGCTCGGCCTGGGCCGGGGCGCAGAAGTACGGGGCGGCGGTCTGGTCCGGCGACATCCCGGCCACCTGGGAGTCCCTGCGGCAGCAGATCCGCGCCGGGCTGAACATCGGGCTGTCCGGCATCCCGTGGTGGACCACCGACATCGGCGGCTTCCACGGCGGCGACGCCGGCGCCCCGGCCTACCGGGAGCTGATGATCCGCTGGTTCCAGTTCGGCGTCTTCTGCCCGCTGTTCCGGCTGCACGGCGACCGGGAACCGCGCACCCCCACCGGCCATGCGCAGACCGGCGGCCCCAACGAGGTCTGGTCCTTCGGCGAGGAGGCGTACCAGATCCTCTCCGGCCTGCTCCACCTGCGGGAACGCCTGCGCCCCTATCTGCACGAGCAGATGCGGGAGGCCGCCCGCAGCGGGCTGCCGCCGATGCGCCCGCTGTTCCTGGACCACCCGCACGACGCACACGCCTGGACGGTGGAGGACCAGTTCCTGTTCGGCCCGGACGTGCTGGTCGCCCCGGTGACCGGGCCCGGGCTGCGCAGCCGGGAGGTCTACCTGCCGGCCGGCACCCGCTGGCACGATCCCGCCACCGGCCGGCGGTACGAGGGCGGACGCACCGTCACCATGGCCGCACCCCTGGACCGCATCCCCGTCCTCACCCGCGAGGGTGCCGACATCCCGCTGCACGCATGAGGGAGAACACCGACATGACCGTGGCGGAGCACGCCCCCCACCGCACCCCCGGCGCCGCACCGCGGGGCGGCAGCCCCGTGGTGCCGACCAGGGGCCCGCTGCGGCCCCTGGGCATGGCCGAGGCGGCACTCACCGGCGGCCCGTGGGCGGCCCTCCAGCGGACCAACGCCACCGCCTCGCTGGACCACTGCGAGCGGTGGATGGAACGCGTCGGCTGGCTGGCCAACTTCGACCGGGTGGCCGAGGGCACCACGGGCGGGGACCGGCCCGGCTGGTGCTTCTCCGACTCCGAGGTCTACAAGCTTCTCGAAGCCCTGGCCTGGGAGCACGGCCGCACCGGCGACCCCCGGCACGAGGCGGCGATCCGCCGCCTGACCACCCGCATAGGCCGCGCCCAGGACCCCGACGGCTACCTCAACACCTGCTTCGGCCACCCGGGGCAGCCGCCCCGCTACAGCGACCTGGAGTTCGGCCACGAGCTGTACTGCACCGGCCATCTGCTCCAGGCCGCGGTCGCCCGCCTGCGCACGGCCGGCGAGGACGCCCTGGTGGCGCTAGCCCGCCGGGCGGCCGACCATGTCTGCGCCGTGTTCGGGCCGCGGGGCCTGCCCGGGATCTGCGGCCACCCGGAGATCGAGGTGGGCCTGGCCGAGCTGGGCCGGGCCCTGGACGAGCCCCGCTATCTGGCGCAGGCCCGGCTCTTCCTGGACCGCCGCGGCCACCGCACGCTCAAGGACATCCCGCTGGGCCGCGCCTACTTCCAGGACGACATCCCGGTCCGGCAGGCCGTGGCATGGCGCGGCCACGCGGTGCGCGCCCTGTACCTGTCCGCCGCGGCCGTGGACATCGCCGTCGAGCACCGGGACCGGGAACTGCTGGACGCCATCGAGCGGCAGTGGACCCGTACCGTCGCCCGGCGCACCCATCTGACCGGCGGCATGGGCTCCCGCCACCAGGACGAGGGCTTCGGCGAGGACTGGGAACTGCCCCCGGACCGCGCCTACTGCGAGACCTGCGCCGGGGTCGCCTCGGTCATGGTGAGCTGGCGCCTGTTCCTGGCCACCGGCCGGGTGCGCTACGCCGATCTCATGGAGCGCACCTTCTACAACGTCATCGCCGCCTCGCCGCGCTCCGACGGCCGGGCCTTCTTCTACGCCAACCCGCTCCAGCAGCGGGTGGCCGGGGAGCCGTCCGACGACGACGCGGTCAGCCCGCGCGCCGAGGGCGGCACCCGGGCCGCCTGGTTCGACGTCTCCTGCTGTCCGACCAATGTCGCCCGCACCCTGGCCACCTGGCACACCTGTCTCGCGGCGGCCGGGCAGGACGGCCTCACCCTGCTGCAGTACGCCCCCGCCGAGATCCGTACCGTGCTCGGCGACGGGCGTGCCCTGGGGCTGGAGACCGAGACCGGCTATCCGTACGACGGGCTGGTCACGGTGCGGGTCGCGCAGGCGCCGCCGGGCCGGGTGCGGCTGCGGCTGCGGATCCCGGCGTGGGCCGGCGGCGCCGAGCTGGAGGAGGGCGGCCGGCGGCGCCCGGTGGCGCCGGGCTGGGCGGTGGTCGACCGGGAACTCGCCGCGGGCGAGGAGATCCGGCTCCGGCTCCCCCTGGCGCCGCGCTTCACCTGGCCGGATCCGCGCATCGACGCGCTGCGCGGCTGCGTCGCGGTGGAACGCGGCCCGCTGGTCTACTGCGCCGAGTCCGTCCATCTGCCCGACGGGGCCGCTCTGGACGGCCTGGCGGTGGACACCTCCGTCGCCCCCGTGGCGGACACGGAACCCGGCGGCGGGGACGGAGGGGACGGCGGCCGGGTCCGGGTCCGGGCGCTGCTCACCTCCCCGGGCGGCCCCGGACCGGAACCGGCCTGGCCCTACGGCGGCGCGGCGGAGACCGGCGGGACCGGCGGCGAGCCCGCCGCGCTGACCCTCACCCCGTACTACCGCTGGGCCGAGAGCGGCCCCACGGCGATGCGGGTCTGGCTCCCCGCGGCGCCCGGGGCCTGAACCCCGGCCGGCGGCCGGACGGGCTAGCGAAGCCGGAAGGTGGTCAGCACCATCGCGTGGTCGGAGGGCCAGTCGTTGAAGACGAACTGGTTCCAGTGGCCGTCGTCGACGGTGATCCTGCCCGTGAGCACCGTCCGGGAGTCCACCACGGACAGGCCGCTGCCCTTGCAGAAGACGAAGTCGATCCGGTCCTGCGGCTCCGGGCGGGCGCCCGACCAGCGGTCCGTGGGTGACCATGTCTCACCCGGGTGTGTCCGGGGATCGGGGTGGGCGGTGCGGTAGGTGTCGCGCATCCCGGCCCGTTCCAGCAGGAGCGTCGCGGGCCAGTTGCGGAATCCGCTCTTCTGCACGGCGGTGGTCCAGTCGCGGTGGGACGGGCTGTTGAAGTCACCCAGCAGGATCACGGGAACGGTGTCGGCGGTGCACAGCCGCGGCGCGATCTCGGCCAGGATCCGCCCCATCTCGGTGGCGCGCTGCGAGGCCATTTCCTCCTTCTGCACCCGCGCGGTGAACCTCTTCTCCCCGACCGGGGCCTGGTGCGGTCCGTAGTGCGTGTAGTCCAGGTGCACCGAGCACAGGGTGAGGCGCCGGCCGTTCACCTCGACCGTGACCAGGACGAAGCCGGGGAAGTCCGCCGCCTCCACGATCGGGTGGCGGCTGACGAAGCAGACGTCGCCGCGGTCCTGGTGGTCCCGGTAGTGCCAGCCCAGGCGGGTGGCCAGCTCCCGGGCCGTGCCCTTCCGCTCGCGCGCCTCCTGGAGGCCGACGATGTCGACGCGCTGTTCCAGCAGCACCCGCAGGGCCTTCTCCCGTGCGCTCCAGACGTGGTTGAAGTCGTACCAGGCGTTCCAGCTCGCGACCCGGAGGGTCGCCACGGGCGGGGTGCCCGGCCGCCCCACGGGGACCTCGACCGTCATGTCCGCGGTGTGGCCGTGCGGGCCCCGGGCACCCACCACAACGCTCCCGCTGCCGCCGGCCAGGCCGGGGGGCGCGGTGCCGGTGACCCAGCCGTCGGCGGAGACGATCAGCCAGCCGTCCCCGCCGGCCTTGAAGAACGTCACCTCCTCGTCGAAACTCTCGATGACCCCCCGGACCGGGACCCGGCACTCCGAGCCCGCCTCGCAGGCCGGAGCCGTCATCGACTCGGCCAGGAAGTACGGGGCCTGCTCCACGACAAAGGGATCGGACTCGGCCAGAAGTCCGGGCGGGTCATGACCCGAGAAAAGCTTGAGGACATAACGGCCGGGGACAATGCCCGCCAATTTTGATTTTGTGGTCCGTGGTGTCCTCCCCGAGAACGACACCACCCCCTTGCTGCCGGGTGCGTATTCAAAGGCCAGCCACTTCTCGCTGCCCGCCCGGTAAAGTCCTATCCAGTTGTCGGCTGCTTCGGACTGATAATGCGCCTTTATTTCACCGCCCAGCCGGAGCGGGCTTCCGTCGTACAGACAGAGGAAATTCGTCATGGGACGAGGGGAACACAGGGGGCAGGGGGGTGCATCCGGCTCTGCCCCGTCGGGGTGAACCGCGCTCACGATCCGTCCCCGGGCACGCCGGGGGACGGCCGGATCCGGCCTGCGCGCCGGCCGCGCCCCCGGCGGATGCCTCCGCCGCTGCCGCGTTCCGGTCCTGCACGGTTCCCCCGGGCTGCACCTGCACCGGCACCCGGAGCCGGACCATGTACGGCCTCCGGCAGCTCTGAGGGCCGGTCCGTGCGGGAGTCCGGGTGGGCTCCCGCACGGACCGGGGGGGTGGGTCAGGTGGTGGTGCAGGTGGTGCCGTTGAGGGTGAAGGTGGTGGGGGCGGGGTTGGTGGTGCCTCTGGTGCCGATGAAGCCGAGGGTGACCGAGCCGCCGGCGGGGATGGTGCGGGTCCAGTCCGCGGGGGTGACGCTGACGGTGTTCCCGTTCTGGGCGGGGGTGCCGCCCCACATGTTGGTGACCCTCTGCCCGGCGGGGAAGGCGAAGTCCAGGGTCCAGCCGGTCAGGGCGGTGGCGGCGGTGTTGCGGATGACGATCTCGCCCTGGAAGCCGCTGCCCCAGTCGCCCGCCACCCGGTAGTCCACACCGCAGGTG
>NZ_FOLM01000027.1 GCF_900112355.1 Streptomyces aidingensis | reverse complement strand
CGCCCCCAGGCCGGGCAGCCCAGTCGGCCCAGCGCCCGCGAACTCGCCTGGCAACGCGGCCTGGAAGCCGCCAGGCGCTACCTCGCCCGGGAAGGGCATCTGACCGTCCCCCGCGGGCACATCGAGCACGCCCCCGCCGACCCGACCACCGAGGCCAGGGGCGCGGCCGGCGGCGGGAAACAGGACCAGGACCTGATGCCCGTGAAACTCGGTGTGTGGATCTCCAACGTCAAGAGCAGGCGGGGGACGCTCACCCCGCAGCGCGCCGCACAACTCAACGAACTCGGCATCCAATGGGAATGACCCGGCAAGCGCTGTTCCTGGCAGCCCCGGGCCAGCTGGGGCCAGGGCTCCCTACGGGGCGGTTTGCCGCAACCAGCTCGCGCACTCAGCCATGAGCTGGGCTACGCCGGGGCTACGCCAGCACTTCCTGGAGGGAGTGAATACGGGGCTTCCAGAGCCAGGCTCCGGTGCCGTCCGGAACACCGGATGCCAAGGCCAACACCCGCCGGGCGTCGTCGGGACGGCCCGCGCCGACTAGGGCTGTCGCGTAGTCGTACAGGTCGCGGGCGATTTCCTCGCGGTGCTCCGGGTCACCGTCCAGGTCTTCGCCGAGACGCCGCTCAAACAGGGAGATGGCCTCTGTCCAGTTCCGCCGGGTAAGCTCCGTTCTGGCCTGGGCGATGGTGATCATGTCATCTTTGGCGCGGTTGTCGGTGCGGCCGTAATTGCGCAGCCAGGTGTTTCGCTCGAGTGCGGCCAACTGGGCGCCGGCCAGTGCTGGGTCCTCCGTCGCGAGCGCGAGTTCCAGGCGGTGGAAGGTCAAGGTCATGATCCAGCGCTCGCCCTGGGCGTCGGGCTCCAGGCCGCTGAAGTAGGCTTCGGCCTCGTTTAGGAACGACTGGTATGCGGCGGGTGGCAACTCGCCGATGTGGAATTCCAGGCGGCGCAGTGCGGACGTTGTGATGTACCGGCCCTTGGCGTTGCCCCGGCGCTCGTCCACTTCCGTGGAGCGATGGAACCACGACCGGGCCGCTTCGACGTTGCCGAGAAGGAATTCCAGGTAGGCGAAGTCGTAGTAGATCGCCGACAGGTTCCCTGGCTCGTCGTTGTCGGGGACAGCCGCCGAGACGAGGCGGTGCAGGATCTCGCCTGCTCGCTCAAGGTTGGCGGCGCCGCCTAGGCGGCGGATCCGGGTGGATTCAGCGTGGGCCGCGATCAGGGCCAGCGCCTGCTGACGATCTGGGGCTGCGTGCTCCCGCAGCAGGTCCTCATCGCCCACCAGGGTCAGGACGAGCTCGTGCAATTCCTTGCCGTCGGTGCGGTAGCCGAGCGTGTCGCGGAGCTGGTCGTGCGCTTCGAGGGTGATGACGATCCGGGCGAGGCTGCGGGCCAGCTCTTGTCGTCGATTCGGCTCGACCGCCGTCCATGCAGCGATGTAGTCGGTGACCACGCTTCCAAAACCGACCTCCGGGTGCCGTGCTTTCGCACAGGCGAACGGCAGGTCTTCCAGTAGGTTGACGAGCAGATCCAATGCCTCGGGGGCGCCCTCTTCGAACGCGGCGGCCAGGTGTCTTGCGGTGTAGGTCAGCGCGTATACGTCCCCACATGAGGCCCAGTCGTGGCCGTACAGACCGATGAGGCTCCGTGCCAGTCCGAGGTGGGTGGTTGAGGGGTGCACGCTCCAATACTCATCCCGGGACGCACTGGTGAGAAAGTCCGTCAGGCTGGGGTGGCAGAACGTGATGCGCTCGTGGTCGACGCGCAGGATCGGCCCGAGGTCGTCCAGGATGGTCACGAGCAGGTCCGGAGACGCTGTCGGCAGCCCGAGATACCGTGCCAGTTTCTGCGGTGGCAGCGGGGCGAAAGCGATCGCGAGGACGGTCAGCAAGGGTTGGTGGTAAGCCTTCCAGCGGCTGTCTCCTGCCCGTGTTCCGGACACACGGCGGCCCGAGGCCCGGCGGGCCTGACGGACCAGATACTCGTATAGGGCGTCGAGGCCGGCGGGGAGGTTCTGTGGGCTGAGTAGATCGGGGACCGTCTTGGCCCAGAGCGCGGCGTAGAGAAAGACGTTGTCGGCCTTGCGCGCCACCTCTCGGGCAAGCCCCGGGTGTCCGGTGATCCCGGCCCTGGCCAAGACGGAGGCGGCGTACTCGGCAATCTCGTCCTCGATCTGCTGACAGGGCCGGTCCAGGCTGATTCGGGCGTACCTGTTCTGCTGGCGCAGGTAGAACTGCTTCAAAGGCAGCGGGCGGGTCGTCACCACCACCCGCAGGTTCTCTGGCAGCTCCGGGCAATCGGTAAGCCAGTCGATGATCGAGTCTTCGCCCACAGTCCAGCCAGTGGCCGCACTGATCTCGTCCAGCCCATCGATCAGCAGCACGATCACGGCTGACTGATCGGCGGCGGCCAGCCGCGCTGCTGGCTCGAACAACGCCCGCCTGGTCAGATCAGCCAGACTGGTCCGTGCCAGGTCGTCGATCAGTTCCCCTACTCTGACCGCAATCACTTGTCTGGCCTTCGCCGCAGTCTGCCTGACCTCGAAGGCCGTCCGGCGGAAGGACGACACGACTAATCTGCCGATCTCAACACCGATCAGGTCATCGGCGTGTTCGACCTCCATCGTCGCGCTCACGGCCAGGTCCAGATCCATCAGCTCGGGACGCAGCACCGCGATCTGGTGACCTATGCGGACCAGGAACGCCCGCCCGTCTCCCGACGACAACGGCGCAACGCTGTCACGACGGATGAAGTAGCGGGGATTGATTCCTGGTTCTCGTGCCAGTGATGCGACGAACGTACTCTTGCCGGTCCCCGCGACCCCTTCGAGCACGACGAACCGGATATGCGGTGTGTCCAGCAGTTCCTTGACCCGGCCCAGGAGCCACTCCCGCCGGACCAGATCCTCGGTGAGATGCTCCTCGAGCAGGTAATCGAAAAGCAGTTCGTCTCGCTGCATCAGTCGAGCGATTTGATCTCAACGCCGACAATCGGCCCCGTCGCCCGCTTGCCTTTGACCTGCGAATCAATGACCGCCGACGCGCGCGCCTTCCCCAGCCGGACTCCCGCCCCCTCGCTTTCGATGGTCTCGACCTCGACGACAGACCTGATCCGATACTTGGCGGGCGCCCGCTTTTCGCCCTCGAAGTCAATCTGACGATCGTGAAGGTGCTCAAGCAACGTTCGCGCCCGCTCCATCACCGCCAGCGCGTCCGCATCGTCCCTCACCTCTGCGGCCGGCCGCGCGGCAATCTCCCGCAGGGACCCCTGCAGCTCCTCAAGCTCGTCCCGCTGCTCCGGCGACGGCTCCCGCACAACCGGAAGTTCCTCGTCCGCACGGCGACGATCCAACACACCTCCGACACGCTCAAGCAGAAACGTGACAACAGCAGGCATCGCAGCGACAGCGGCCAACGTAATCGGTTCAGGCATGCATCACTGATATCGGAATAGCCCTCGCCCCGTAGGCGTTTCACAGAACTTCCATCCCACAGCCCAGTGGGACCAGGGCCCCGAGCCCGGCTGGCCCACTCGGGCAGTGGCCGAACTCCTTCAGCGCCACCGGCTCATCCAGGCCATCACGATGGCCAGCGCCATCTTCGAAGACGAGAACTCCAGGCCGACCAGGACACATCTCCGCGACGACCAGCAGCTGGCGCCCATGAACCGGCACACTGGCGTGAGCTGCCCAAGCTGCTGCGCCAGGACGTCGTCCAGATCGCCGACGAGCTCCGCAGGCCAGGCGAGGAAACCGCCGCGCGGCTGACGGAGGCGCTGCGGGCCGCCGGTGTCGGCACGGGAGCCCGGATGGCGAGGGCAGCGGCGGGTCCTGAACCCGCCGGGTCTTCCCGCCCCGCTGGAGGGGTGTGTGCGGGGTGTACCGGGGGTGTGCTTTCGGGTGTACTGGGGGTGTACTCGTGCCCGTCTGCCGTACCGGGTCTGAGCTGGGCGTTTGCCGTGTTCCGGGGCTGACCTCAGCCGTATGAGTGCCCGTGCGGCGGCTGCCCGGGTCCGGCGCTGTTCCGCGGGCCCGGGGGCGTGGTGGTTCAGCGGCTTCGCCGGCTGCCGGGGTGCTGGGTGGGCGGGTGGCCGGCGGCGGGCTGGGGATGGTCCGAGCGGTGGGCGGCGGCGCGGGTTTCTTCCTCGGCTGCGGCCCGGGGCGGTGGCATGCGCTCGCGCAGGGCGGCCTCGGCGCGCAGCGCGGCGGCCCGGGCGCGGGCGCGGCCGGCCTGGGCGTGGTGGTCGCGGGCCCGGCGGTTCAGGCGCTGGACGGCGGTGGCGGCGGCCGCGGTGTCGTTCTCCTTGCGGGCGGGGAGGCGGTCGCGTGCGGCGTCGGTGGCCTGGCGGGTGGACAGGTGCCGGGGCAGGTCGAGTTCGGCTCGCAGCGGGGCCAGGAAGCCCTCTGCGGCGGCCTCGTGCAGGGTGGCGGCCCGCTCCAGCAGGTCCAGGCGAGCGCGGTGCGCGGTGATCAGGGCGGTGAGGTGGCCGTGGAGGAAGTGCAGGTCGGCGCGCTCACCAAGGAGGCGGGAGCGGACGGTTCCCAGCCGGTCCTTGATGCGGTCGGCGAGGGTCTGCTGGGCTGCCAGGTGGCGCTCACCGGCGGCGTGGGCGGCGCGGGCGCGGTCGGCGCGGGCCAGGTGGTGGTCGGCGTCGGCCAGGAGGCGGCGGCGTTCGGCATCGCGGCGGGCGGCCGGGGCGGCGTCGGTGCCGGCGGTGACGGTCAGGTGTCCGGCTTCGGCGGCGCGGGCCCGGGCGTGCTGGTCGGCCTCAGCGGCGCGGGCTTCCTCCTGGGCGATCAGGGCGGGCAGGTGGGCGGAGGGGACGTGCCCATAGGGGCGCTCCGGCCAGGGACGGGCTGGGCGCTGCCCGGGTTCGGGGACGCCGGGCAGGGGCGGCTGCCGGGAGGCGTGCTTGCCCGGCCCAGGCGTCGCCGGAGCGGGCGGGGGCGGCTGGTGGGAGGGAACATCGGCCGGACCCGGCGCCGACGGGTCCGGCACGGCGACGGCCGGGACGGGAACGCCGCCGTGGCGGCCGGACCGGCCGACTCCGGCGGCCACGGTGGTGGGTTGGTAGCGCTGGTGGTTGGACTGGTGGGCCGGGCCGCCTGAGGGCAGCCGCGCGGCGTGGCCGGGCACGGCGAGCACCTGGCCGGCCAGTTCGGTCAGGTGGTCCAGGCTTTCCAGGCAGGGGGTGGCCTGGGCGAGTTCGGCGAGGACGTCGGTGTGGGTGACGGTGCGGTAGCGGGCGGGCAGCCCGAACTCCGTGTCCCACACCTGCGCGGCCAGTTGCTCGGGGGTGGGCAGCGGCGGCAGGCCCGGCCCCGGCGCTCCCGGCGTGGCGGTGGCTGCGGGCGGGGGCGGGCCGGGCAGCGCGGCGGTGAGCATCGCCTCCAGCTGCTGCGCGCCGCCGAGGACGTCGGCGGCCTGTTCCCGCCACAGCGCTCTGGCGCCGGTCAGCGCGGCGGGCTTGGCGCGGGCGGTGCGCAGGGCGGCGGTCTTGCGCAGGCCGGAGGTGGCGCCGGGTCCGGCGGCCAGGCGCACCGCGAGGTGGCGGCGGGAGAAGGCCGTGCGCAGCCGGGCGGGATGCCGTCCAGTTCCCAGGCCTCGCCCGGTTCCCGGGTGAAGCGGGCCCCGAGGCGGGTGATCAGTTTTTCGCGCAGGCGGGCTTCGGCGAGTTCGTTGGCGGCGCGGGCGTGGCGGTGGAGGTCTTTGCCGCCGGCGGCGATGGTGCGCCACTTCCCGTCCGTCCCGCGGGCGAGGTGGGCGAGGCAGATGTGGACGTGCAGGTGCGGGTCGCCCGGGTGCGGGCGCCCGGAGGGGTCGGGGACGGGGCGGGCGGTGCGGTGCAGCACGGTCCAGCCCAGCAGTCCGGAGGTTTCCACCCGTCGGGCGGTGCGGCCGCCGCCGTGGTGGCCGGCCATGCCGTAGGCGCACCAGGTCTGCAGCGCGTCCACCGCCTCGCCCACGGCCTCCAGCCAGGAGGCCTCGATGATGGCGGCGGTGGCCGGGTCGGCCAGGGCATAGGCGAGGGAGATCGACTTGGGCAGGTCCAGCACCACGTCCACGCCGCGCAGGCCGACCTCGATGCGCCAGCCGGATGCGCGGCGGGCCCGCTCCAGCTCCCCCGCCTCGTACAGGTCTTCCAGGGCGAGGCCGGCGGCCGCGGCGATGGTGTCGGCGTCCGTCACCGGCAGGGCGTGGCCGTCGTCGCGGGCCAGGCCGCGCGTCGCGCGGGCGAACCGGGCGACAACCTTCACGGTGCGCAGCAGCTCCTCCGCACTGCCGCCGGCCGCGCGGGCGGCTTCGGTGACGGCGGCGGCGAGCGGGGCGGCGGGCAGCTTCGCCGCCGGATGGACATGACGTTTGCGGACCACCAGCCGCTCCCCCGTGCCCGGGTGGCGGCCGTCCATCAGCAACCGGGCCGCCGCCGGATCCACCGGCCGCCCGGGAACCAGCCCGACCTCCGCCAAGCCGTCACCCGCCCACCGCAGATCCCCACCCGGGGCCGGCACCGGCAGATCCGCCGTCGGCAGGACCAGGTCCTCCTCCAGGTCCTCATCGTGCCCGCACTGCTCGGTCAGCCGGTACTCCACCTGCGCGGCCACATAGACCGGCGTCGCCCAACCCACCGCCGAAGGCACCTCCCCACCGCCGCCAAGATCCAGGATCACCGGCTCGGGTGATACCTGGGTGCTCTGCACACAAAACCCGGCGGCCGGTCCGTCCACCACAACGGACGACACCACGGGCCGACCAGCCGCACCGCGACGGAGCCGCGGCTCCCCGGGCCCAGGCCCTGATCCTGCACCACCCCGGACGGCCCGCAGGCTGGCCGCTCCCCCGGCCGGGACGACGGTGGCCACAGTCCCAGCCCCGTGCCCAGCCCGCCGCCGGGTGATACCGCACACCGCAACCCCGCCCAGCAGCGGGCGGCAGCAGATGCGGCGCTTCTCCCCGGAGAACACCGGCCGTCCGGGCGACCTGGCCGACGAGGCGGCCATCAGCAGTGTGGTCAGGACCCCATCGCCGGATCACCGCAGGTCAGCGACGGTGCGCCAGACGGGCACGAGTACACCCCCAGTACACCCGAAAGCACACCCCCGGAACACCCCTCACACACCCCTCCCGAGTGGCGGTGACCGGCCCGGGCCAGGGGCGTCAGGCGCGGCGGCGGAACAGCCGGCGCCGGACCGCCGCCGCGGCCGCTTCCTCTTCCTGCTGCTGTTGCCGGTCCGCGGCCGCCCGTGCGCGGGCGGTCTGGGCGCAGTTCTCGCACAGTTCACGGTGTGGGTCCCGGCGGCCGTCGCGGCTTGCCGCCCATGCCTGGCGGGCGTCGGTGAGCTTCTGCCCGCAGTCGGTGCACACCGGCCGGCGGGCTTCGCGTTCGGCGGCTTCGCGCTGGGCGCGGAGCCGGGCTTCTTCCTGCCGCTGCGCCTCCGACCGGGCCTCGCGGCGGGCTTCGGCGGCGGCCTGGCGGGGGTTGCCGAGGGCGTCGGCGAGACACTGGAGGCGGTCGCGGCCGAAGCGGTGGAACACCGCCCCGCCGGGGCCGGCGTCGCGCAGCTGGCCGATGGTGGTGGCGATGACGGGGAGTTTGCCGTCGTAGTCGGTGTAGGAGCCTGCCGGGCGGCCCTGCCAGTGGATGCGGGTGCGCTCGGCCACCAGGGCGGCGGTGGTGTCCGGGTTGCGCGGTCCGTGGGGGTGGAAGACCAGCAGCAGCGGGGGCAGCAGCTCGGTGCCGTACGGGTCGGGCGGTGCGGGCCAGCGGGTCCGCCACAGCGGCCGGGCCGGGCGGCCGCGGCGTGCTTCGGTCCGGCGGCGCAGGAACGCTGTGTACTTGCCGATCTTGTCGGCGAGGCGCTGGGCGTCCATGTGGCAGGTGTCCACTTCCACGAACAGCACCGGCACCCCGTGCTCGGGGGCGGCAAGGACGGCGTCGGCCTGGATGCCACCCGGCCCGGCCTTGGACCAGGCAGCGCCGGTCAGCGGCAGCGGCACCTCGGTGGCCCACTGCTCCAGCGCCCCGATCCCCGGCCGCGCGGCGCGGGCGGCGGCCACCGCGGCCGGCGGCTCCCCGGTCAGCAGTTCCAGGTCCGGGGCGGGGCGGGTCAGGGCCAGGATCGTCTCGTTCACCGCCAGGGCGTGCGGCGCGCCGGAGGCTCCCGCCCGGGCGGCGGGCGCGCCCATCACCGATGCCGGGCGGTGCAGTTCCTGGGCGGCGGCTTGCAGGCCGGCCGCGGTGAGCGCCCACAGCACCTCACCGCCGCGCGAGCGCCCCGCGGCGGCGACCAGGCGCTGGCGCTGCAGATCGCGGGCGGCCGCGCGGTGGGCGCGGGTGCGTGCTTCCTTGCGTTCGGCCGCGGTGGGTTTGCCGGTGTGGCGGTAGGTCAGGTGCGGTGCGGTCAGGCGCTGGATCTGGTCGGCGGTTGCGATCTTGACCACGCCCAGCACCCGCAGGACGTCCCCGCGCAGCTTGTTGGAGGACCCGGCGGGGTGAGAGATCCGTCGGCCGCTCACCGGCCCGCCGCCTTCCCCGCCTCGCCTTCCCGGCCCCCTCCCGGCACCACCACCACGGTCATCCCCTCAAAGGAGGAGATGTAAGGGGTGTGACGCCCCCGGCCGGTGCTGGTCAAGGGGTCTGACCTGCGCGGATCGGTGCCAACCGCAGCGGGCGCGCGGAAGCGGGTACGGAAGGAGGCCCGGAAGCGGGCACGGAAGCGGCGCCAACCGGCTTGCCCACGGCGGCAACCGCAGTGCCAATCGGCCGGTGCCAACGGCCGCCCCGGTGGCACCGGCCGCCAACGGCGCGGTGCCAGCCGCCGCCCCGGGTGCCAGCCCGTTGGCACCGGCTGCCAACGGGGTGGTGCCGACCGGCTCCCCTCCAGGCCCGCCGTAGGCAGGGCCGTCTCCACTGTCACGATCACCGCGTCTCCTCCCGTCCGGTTGGGTTCACCAACCCCAAGGAGCAGCGACGCGGCATTTGTGACCGCCAGGCGGCAGGCTTCCCCGGCGCGGCGGCCGGCCGCCGCAGATCCCGGGGGCAGGCGGCGGCCAGGCTGACCGGCACCCCCTTGTCCGCGGTCCGACCCCGGCACCGGGTTTGCCCCTTGACCACCCCTTGTCCTCCCGGTTTGTCCGTGACGCACACCACCCCGGGCCAGCTCGCCCATTCCCCGACGAATGGTGGTTGACCAGCCAGGACAAGCCTTTGGTCAAGCCCGGCCCACCTGGTCAAGCCCGGGTGGTCAAGGGATCCACCACCGGCCGGCCGACCGGACAAGGGGGGCGGCCGCACCCCTTGTCCGACCCGCACACCCGCACCAAGTGCGCGCAGCGGGTGCGCACGTGGTGCATCGGGTCGTCAGGCCGGTTGCCGGGACGAGGTGCGCTGGCCAGCAGCTCCGCGCCGATGTGACGGACAGCACACGGCGGTGAGCAAGATTCATTGCCGGTTCCCGCCTGCCCGCCCCCCTTTAACCAGTGACACGCCTCTCGCCCCGAAGAGGGACAGCGCTGCCGAGCCGCCTGCGGGGCGTGCCGCCCGCCGGTGCCTCCCTTTGGCGTGACGGACGCCACATGTCCTCGTGCCCAAGAAGATTGCCGGTTCCGGCGCCGCTGCCCGATCTACCGACGACCCCTTTTGCACCACTGGAGGTAGCCGTGACAACGCATCCAGATCATCGAGACACACGCAGCCGGATCATCGCAGTAATGCGCGAGCTGGCCCGGGAGGAGCAGCTGGTGGCCCTGTGCTGGGCGGAGACCGGAGGCTCGTGGGGGCAGGCCGCCGTCGAGGCGGGGTTACCCGCCTCGTACGGCGAGCGGGTCCGGCGCAAGCTCAAGCGGCTCGGCTCCCGGCACATCCAGCGCGCCGCGGCGGCCGCCGACACCAGCGGAGGGGAGTTTCGGTGAGCCTGCTCGTTGCCTCACTCCCCGAGTTCGTCGGCGGTCTTGCCGCTGCGCTTGCCCTCGCCGCCGGCCGCTGGAGTCTGCGGGCGTTCCGCAGTCGCCGGACGGACACCGGGCACAGTGGCGACCGGTGAAAATCTGCCGCCCGGCCCCAGCACGGCCGGGCGGCACGCTCACCGGCGCGGGGCCGCGCCGGGCGCGGGGCGGGCGTAGCGTGAAGCGACGCGGGCCGGTGATGCGGTCGGGTGGACTACCTGCCCTGCCCGGGCTGCGCCCGGCTGGTCTACGGCAGCTCCTCCTCCTACACGCTCCTCAGCCCGATGCCGCTGACCGGGTTGTGCCGCACGTACGTCGACGGCAGCACGCTGCGCGCGGTACGGGCCACCGGAGTGCTCCCGGCCCGGCAGCACCTGGTGCTCGCATGTGCGGCAGCCTGATGGTCTGAACCCGTGGCCGGCCGGTGCCGGCCACGGGCCGGACTCCCGTTCTCAGCTGTCGGCCAGGACGTGGCCGGCCAGCTCTCCGAAGCCCAACACTCCAAGGATGGCGACCACGCCGATGAACGCCGACATGGAGAACTCCGCAGCCCCGAGTGTCGAGGCGACGAGCTGGACGCCGGCGAGCACGACGCAAGTGCTCCACATCGCCACCCGCGGGGCGAGCGAGACCACGATCTCGGCTTCGCCGTACAGGTGGACCAGCACGCTGATCAGCGCGACAGCGGCGAAGGCCGCCGAAGTGAAGAACGCCGCCGGATCGGGCCAGGACCGGTAGTCCACGAGCGTGTAGGTCATCGCCCCCAGATAGATCAGGGCCAGCAGCAGCGCACACAGGCCGGCGGCCACGAAGACGACGCCGCCTTCCTCCGGGAGAGGCAGTGAGAGATCGAAGTTGTCGTTCTTGTTCTGAGCGGTCCCGTCCTTGCCCTGCGCAGCGTTATCCGCCATCGCTCTCCGTTTCTGCGTCGGGGCGCACATTGTGGCAGGCAGGCCGGATGCCCCGACAGACGGCCGCGAGGCCCGGAGCGCGCTGCACCGCTCTGGCGGCGCGGCGGACCACAGTTCCCGGATGCTGCCGGGCGGCTTCCTGGCCGCCCCGGTACCCGCGGGGCCGTTTTCCCCTACTCTGGAGGTATGAACGGTCGCTGGCGGATCACGAAGGCTCGCTCCCGCAGGGGCAGGGCCGCTGATGTGGTGTCCCGCCGCGGCCGGATGGGCGGGGAGGTCACGGCCACCGGCAAGACGGGCCGGTTCACCGTTGATGTCACCCCCTCTGCGGATGATCAGAGCCTGGTCATCACGGTGGACGTGCACCCCGGCGGCGGGCAAGGTGCACCTGGGCGCCTTGAGCAGCCGGACGAGCCGCCGCCGCTGCCCGCCTTCGTGGGAATGCTCACCACGGACCGGCCGGACCTGGCCGAGCGGGCCAAGGAGATTGTGCGCGGCACCACCCCGGGTTCCAGCGCCGCGTGAGTCCACGCCGTTCCCGGCCGCCCGAAGCCGGTTGACGGCTCCGGGTCAGATGCGCCAGGAGCGGATGCGGTCGGCGGTGTCGTAGACGTCGGCCCGTCCGGTGTCGATGTCGCGGGCGAGGTCGATGAGGGCCCCGTAGGGCGGGTCAATACCCTGGCCGGAGGCGTCCATGTAGGCCACCGCCACGGCCGCGCCGAACAGGGCGTTGCGGGCTGGCAGCGGGCGCAGCCGCAGCAGGCTGCTCATCAAGGCGGCTGCGCGCCAGGCCGCGTCGGTCAGGGTGTCGATGCGGGGGGTGTTCACGCGGTGCCGGGCGACGGCGGCGACCAGGGCGGAGAAGTCGTGCACTTCGGGGTGCTTGGGCAGGATGTCGGCCTGGCGTTCCAGCAGCCAGCGGATGTCGATGTGCAGTTCCACGGTCAGGCAGCCGTCCGGCCGGCGGTGTCCAGGCGGGCGGGGGCGTCCTCGGGGAAGGCGGCGTCGAAGGCGTCGGCGTTGTCGGCGACGAAGGCCCGGAACACCTCCGCGGCACCCTCCAGGCGCGGGTCGCGCACCGCGTCCTGGGCAGCGCGGGTGATCAGCGCGGTGACCGTGGTCCCTTCGCCCTCGGCGCGTTCCCTCAGCGCGGTGTAGAGCTGCTCATCGACGCGGATCGTCACGGATTTCGACATGCCGCGAGCGTACAGCAGGCCGTACAGCATCGGGAGTGGTCCGTCGTTTGCGCCCGGGCGACATGCTCGGGGACGCAAGGGCTTTCGAGTCCGACAACATGCGATATGCCCGGGGGCTTTACCAATCGTTCGGACTAATCCACCATCTGTGACGAAGTGGTCGGTGTGGAGTCGGGGAGGGCTCGGGGTGGCGAAGGGCACGAGTGGCGGTTACTGGGACGAGCAGAACCTTCCGAGCCGGTTCAAGCATGAACTGCTGCGGCACTACATCCCGCCGTTCGGCGGGATGACCGGCTCCCGCGACAAGCAGGTCGTCTACCTGGACGGCTACGCCGGTGAGGGCCGCTACGACAGCGGCGAGCCGGGATCGGCGGAGATCGCGATGAAGGTCGCCGCGGACCATCTGCGGCACGGGCTGCGGTGGACGTGCTTCTTCATTGAGAAGGGCACCGCCTCGGTGGCCCGGCTGCGCCAGGTCGCCGGCGAGTACCAGCGGCAGGGCGTGGACGCCCGGGTGCATCACAGTGACGTCACCGCGCTGCTGGCGGAGGTGACCGCCGCGGCGGTGGGGCAGCCGCTGTTCCTGTTCCTCGATCCGTGCGGGCTGACGCTGCCGTTCGACGAGCTGGTGCGGGTGCTGGCCGACCAGCGGCGGCCGGGCGCGGGGAACTGGCCGCCCACCGAGCTGCTGATGAACTTCAGCATGATGGCGGTGCGCCGGCTGGGCGGGAATGCCCGCTCGGAGAGAGGGCTGGAGGCGTCCTCGGTCCGGTTCGACGGGGTGTGCGGCGGGCCGTGGTGGCGGGAGTACTTCGTGGGCGGTCTGCCGCCGGAAGACGCTGCTGGCCGGGTCGCCGACGGGTACGCGCAGCGGCTGAGCGCGGCGACGGGCATGCATGTGGTGTCCGTGCCGGTGGCCAGGGCTCCCGGGCACAAGCCGGTCTACCACCTGGTGTTCGCCACCCGCAGCCAGTACGGGCTGTGGGTGTTCGGCGATTCGGCCGCCCGGGCCAAGGAGGCCTGGTGGGAGAAGGTCGAGCTGACCGAGGAAGCGGCGGACGACGCGCTGTTCACCATGGCGTCGGTGATCCGTCCCGATCCGGAGGAAGTGCGCCGGGCGGCGGTGCCGGCCATCGCGCAGAACCTGGGGCGGCTGCTGAAGCGGGTGGGTGAGTTCCGGCTGGTGGACCACACGGTGGAGGTTTTCGGGGACTTCTACGGCCAGGTCACCGAGCCTGCTGCCCGCAAGGCGGTGAAGCACCTGCACAAGGAGGGCGGGACGCCCACCACCGGTGTGGGCTCGATGAAGACCCGGGAGCTGGTTGTTCTTCCTCCGGCCGATAGCCGGTGAAGGGGGGCCGGGGCGGCTGCCCCGGCCCGGCCCTCGCGAGGCGCCGCCGTTCACACCGCTGCGGGAAGCGGCATCTCATCCCAGGTGCGGCCGGCCAGTTCCCGCCCGCCGGCCTTCGGGGTGCGGCCGCCCCACTGCTTGAAGAAGAACGCGGCACCCGCCTTCTGGCACTCGTCGCGGATCGCGGTCACCCACGCCTCGTCCAGCGGCCGGTGGTTGGGGCCGGACTCCCCGCCGGCGATGACCCAGTCAATGCGCTCCAGGTTCAAGCCGTGCAGCGGGCCAAGGAGCGGCTCGCACGAGAGGAACCGCACCGCGGCCGGCACCTGCCGCAGGTCGTCGACGCGGCTGAGCTGGTCGGTGGTCTCGACCGACACGCCCATCCAGGCGTTGTCGGGCCAGTCCAGCCTGTGCGCGAGGCGGCGCAGCCTCAGGGAGCGCTTGGTGAGGATCTGGTAGGTGTGCTGCGGGGTGTCGGCCATGACGGTGAAGACGCGGCGGACGAAGTCCAGCGGGACGCGGGCGTGGAAGAGGTCGCTCATGGAGTTCACGAACACCACCCGCGGGGTCTTCCACCGGTAGGGCAGCTCCAGGGCGTCCTCGTGCAGGGTCAGGCCGAAGCCCGGGCCGGAGGTCCGCGGGTCGCCGTCCTTCTGGTACTTCTCCGTGCCCATCGCTTTCAGCCGCTTGGCCAGGGTGAGTGCGTAGCAGTTGTCGCACCCGGGTGAGACGCGGTCGCATCCGGTGGTCGGGTTCCAGGTGACCTCTGTCCATTCGATCGCGCTCCGGCTGCTCACCGCGCACCTCCCGTTGTCGGCGCCCAACTTACGGCGCTGGGACACCCGGCGAACGAGATGTTGCCGAACCGCGTTGCGGCCTCGCCCCAGGATCGGCCCCCAACACTCATTATTCGAACAAACGTTTGGTTTTCCATGGTGCTCACAGCCCCAGCTCCAGGTAGTCGACATCGGAGATCTCCACGTCCAGTCCGTCCGCGCGCCGCCCGTGGTCGCGGAAGTACGCGTACCCGAGGCCGCCGGCGAGGATCCGGGCGAGCTGCTGTTCACCGGCTCCGGCCTGGTGCGCGGCGAGGAGCCGCGCGGCGGTGTCCGGGGGAAGTTGTTCGGTGATGCGCCGCATCCTCGGGTCGTCCGTGCTGCCGCCGGCGGCGGTGAAACCGAAGCGCGCCCGGGTCTCCACCACCACGCCGGTCTGGGCGGCCTGTTTGATGGCCCGGGCCCGCAGCCGGGGCTGCCAGGCGCGGCGGATCTCGCGTTCGATCGCGGTGGCCAGGCGCGGGGTGGGCCGCTTGACCTGTCCGGCGAGGTAGCGCTCGACCTGCCGCTGGGAACAGCCCAGCCGCGCCGCGGTCGCCCGGGTGCTGCCCTTGTCGACGGTCTGCACGAGGTAGCGCACCCTGGCCTGCGCGGACTTCGGGATGGGGCGGGTCTGGGTGGCCTGCAGGGCGGTTTCGATGCTGTTCTGGATCTCACCCACGGCCCTGCACCTCCTCGGGGTCGGCGGTGTCGGCGGCCGGCGCGCCGGTGGTGCGGCGGCTGGCCGGGAAGGCGAGGACCTTCCCGGCTGGGCGGGCGGCAGGCGGGGTGCCGTGCCGCTGGTGGGCGGCGTGCCACTCCCCCGCCTGCGCGAACAGTCCGCTCATCGCGCTTCGCCTCCGTCCGTCGCGTCCGCGTCCTTGATGTGGCGGGCGGGATTGGCGCCCTGGTCCACCAGTTCCGCGCAGCGCCAGAACGGCATCGTCCCCTCGTGCTTGACCATCCCGGGCGACACCCCGAGCCGGAACGTCCCCGGGAGCGGCTTCCCGGCGGTGTCGTGCGGGAGGACGTCCAGCGGGGAGGGGCCGACGGCCGGGTAGATGACGCAGTCGGAGAGCACCGCGACCGGGAACAGCCCGGCGGCGGCCATGCGCAGCATTTTGCGGTGCATGTTGGTGCGGGCCTGGGCGATGACGGCGGCCCGGATGTCGGGGCGCCAGGTGGGGCGTTCCAGCGCGGGCCAGCGTTCCCCGGGCCGGTATCCGGCGCCCTGCGGGCGTTCGCGGAGCTTGCCGATGCCGCCCTTGACGGTGGCCTTGATGGCGGACAGCACTGCCGCCATCGCCGGATCGGCGGCCTTGTGACGCTCCATGGCGGCCAGGAACTCCGGGCCGGAGGCGCCCTTGACCACGCCCAGGTCGGCCATCGTCTGCATGTAGGCGTTGCGTAGCCGCTCGTACCAGGGATCGAGGTACGGCCCCGAGTCCGGGCGGAGCCAAGCTTCCAGCGGGCGGACGTCGGCGCCCAGCTCCTGGGCGTAGGCGAGGGTGGGGGTGGCGTACCAGGCCGGGCCGGTGGGGCGGCGGCCGTGCGGGGTGAACGGGGACGGCAGCCTGGGGTCGGTCTCCACACCGGACAGGTCGACGTACCAGCAGCCGGGCAGCTTCTTGTCGAAGCGGGGGCCGTCGGTGTGCACCGCCTCACCGAGACCGACGGTCAGCCGGTTGGCGGCGGCCAGGAACGCGGCGTTGACGTCCAGGCCGACCACGAACGGCAGCGCGCACTCGGCATCCGAGAGCAGCTCGGGGTCGCGCACCCACTCGTAGGCTTCCTCATCGAGGACCTGGTCCTCGCCGCGGCCCTGCGCGACCGGGTGCTCATCCGGCGCTTCCGGCGGGGCCGGGTCCACGGGGTAGGTGAGGGAGCCGGGGACGGGGCCGGAGGCCCAGCCGCCGCTATCGGTGCGCACCGCGCGGGTCGGCGGGCGCAGCGCGGTCATCAGCTCCAGCCCGGTCACGGCGGTGGAGCCGCGCGGGGTGAGGACCCGGGTCGCGTAGGTGCCCAGCACCCGCGCGATGTCAGCGGCCGGCAGGGTCGCGGTGTCGCCCCAGGCGCGGGCATCGAGGGCGTCCCAGGGCAGGACGGCGAGCTGCACGCACTGGCGGCGCCCGCCGCGCTCCACCGGCCGGTAGATCCGCGCCCACGGGCCGAACCCGCGCCGGGTGAGCTGCCACCCGGCGGCCATCACCTCACGGACGACGGGGTGGTCCTCGGGCAGGCGTAGGCCGCGCCGGTCGGCCAGGTGCTCCGGCAGGCCGAGCTTCGCGGCGGCGTCGGTGGTGAGGACCACCAGCGGGTCGCCGTCCCGCCCGGCGCGGTGGAGGCGGGACTGGCCGATCCCGGCGTCCAGCGCCCAGACCACCAGGTCCGGCACGGTGGCGGCCGGGCAGTCCAGAATGCGGCCGTCCGCGAGGTGCGCGGCGCCCTCCCCGTCCAGCACGGCCAGCGGCCCGCCCGGGAACGCTGCATCAGCCGGAGCGGCCGGGACGGGCGCGGCCGCGGCGGCCGGGCGGTGAGCAGCTGCACCACGCCCGGCCGGGCGGCGGCGCGACACCGGGGCCGGGACACCGGCCACCGGGACCCCGGCCGTGTCGGCCGGGGCGGAACCGGCGGCCGACGCCACCGAGGCGGCGGCGGGCTGCTCCTGGACGTCGCTACCGGTCCCGTTCTCCTGCCCGGCGCAGGCCTGCGGCGAGCTCCCGCGGCCGCCGTCATCCGGGCCGCTGGCCTGCGGCGATACGGGCGCCGGGTAGCGGGCAGCGATGCCTTCGAGCAGCCGCCCGTAGGCCGCGCGGCGCTCCTTGGCCGGGTCGGTGCGCCCGGTCTCCCACCCGGCCACCGTGGACGTGCTCACCCCGAGGGCCTTGGCGACATCGGCGCGGGACAGGCCGGCGGCGGTGCGCAGCCGCTCCCGCTCGGTCGGCTCGGGCAGCGGGCGGGCCTGCTCCAGCAGCGCATCCACCGCCGCGAACAGATCAGGCTGGCTGGTCATCAGTAGCCGCCTTGCATGTTGACGAAGCGGGAGTAGTGGCCCTGGAAGGCGACGGTGACGGTGGCGGTGGGGCCGTTGCGGTGCTTGGCGACGATCAGGTCGGCCTCGCCCGAGCGGGGGTGCTCTTTCTCGTAGGCGTCGTCGCGGTGCAGCAGGATCACGATGTCGGCGTCCTGTTCCAGCGAGCCGCTTTCGCGCAGGTCGGAGATCATGGGCCTCTTGTCGGCCCGCTTCTCGGGCTCCCGGTTGAGCTGGGAGAGCACCACTACCGGCACTCCGAGGCTCTTGGCCAGGAGCTTGATGGAGCGGCTCATGTCCGAGACTTCCACCTGGCGGGACTCGGGCCGGGAGCGGCCGGACTGCAGGAGCTGCAGGTAGTCGATGATGACCAGGTCCAGGCCCTGGCGCTGCTGGATGCGGCGGCACTTGGCCTTGATGCCGGTCACGGTCGCGTCGGTGCTGTCGTCCAGCAGCAGCGGCGCTTCCCGGAGTGCGGCCATGTGTTGGGCCACGCGGTTCCAGTCCCTGGCGTCCATGCCTTCCTTGCTCTTGAGGTGGTGCAGGGCGACCGTGGCCTGGGCGGACAGGCAGCGGAGCTGGAGCTCGCGGCGGGGCATTTCCAGGCTGAAGAACGCCACGGTGCGGCCGGCCCCGAAGGCGGCGTGCCGGGCGAAGTCCATGGCGAGGGTCGATTTCCCGAGCGCGGGCCGGGCGGCGATGATGACCATCTGGCCGGGCATCAGCCCGCCGGTGAGGCTGTCGAGGTCGATGAAGCCGGTGGGGATGCCGGTTGCCTGCTCGCCGCGCTGGTAGGTCTCGATGGTGTCGATGAGGTCTTGGTCGTCGGCGCCGATCGGGAGGGTTTCGGTGTCGGCGCGCTGCATGATGGCGGCGTTGAGCTCGGCTGCGGCGGCGTCCTGGAGTTCTTCGATGTCGCCCTCGCCGGCCTGCGCGAGGGCGGTGACGCGTTGTCCGGCGGTGAGCAGGCGGCGCAGCATGGCCCGTTCGTAGACGATCTCCGCGTAGTAGGCGGCGTTGGCGGCGGTGGGCACCGTCTGGACCAGGGCGTGCAGGTAGCCGGGGCCGCCGGCCCGGGCCAGTTCGCCGGACTTGGCCAGCGCGTCGGCGACCGTGATGGGGTCGGCGGGCTCGCCCTGGGCGAACAGGCGGGCCACGGTGCGGTAGACGATCTCGTGGGCGGGCTTGTAGAAGAACCCGGGCTCCAGGACGTCGACCACGTCGGTGATCGCGTCCTTGGACAGCAGCATGCCGCCCAGCACGCACTGTTCGGCTTCCAGATCCTGCGGCGGGGCCTGCGTGAGGATGGATGCCGGGGTTTCGGCCTCTGCGGCCGTGGCCTGGCCGGGTACGGTGGTGTTCATCGGTCTCCTGTCCGGATGCGTCGGATGGGGGATCACCGGGCCGCCTCTGTCGCGAGAGGCGGCCCCGCTTGCTTTCACGGCGTGATGGGGTCGTCGAGCAGTTGCTCCAGGTCCGCCAGGGCCTGCGCGCGCCGCTGCTCGAACGCGTCGGCCTCACGCCGCTGCGCCGCTTCACGGGCTTTCTGTCCCCGGGGGCGGCCCGGGTGCCGCGCACGGCCGCGCGTCCCCGGCGGCGGGGCGTCGAGCAGGCGCAGCCCTTCCTTGGCGGCCGCGATGGCCGCGGGGTCCATGTCCGGCTCTTCCTGCGGGTCGGGGGCGCCGCCGGAGCGGCACGGCACGCAGGACGCGGCCTCACGGTTCGGGTGGTACGGGCAGCGCTCGCCGGAAGAGCCGCCTGCGGTGGTGGCCGGCCGGACCGCGTCCCGGCGCTCCAGATCATCGATCCGGCCTTCGAGGAAGCTGCTGCGGCGGTGGATCTTCTCCGGCAGGTTCCCGGTCAGGTGGGCGGCCAGCTCGGGGGTGAGGTCCCAGCCCTGGGCGAGCGTGTGCGCGGCCAGCTTCGGCGCCAGGTTCTGAGCGGTTTTCAGCCCGCAGGCCCAGCCGCCGGGCAGCGTGGCGAGGAACTCCTCAGCGGCCGCGATCCGGTCCGCGTCCGGCACTGGCAGGCCCCGCTGCCCCTGGGGTCCCTGCGGCGTGCGTGCCGCAGGGGTGTGGCTGCTGCTGGAGGTGGAGGAGGTTTCCACCTCCACCTGGGGGGGTGTGGGGGGGGACGGGTTACCGCTTCCCGGAACGCCGTAAGCGGTCCGACCTGCGGGAATGCGGGGCTTCCCGCTTCCCGGAACGCCGTATCCGGCGTTCCCGTATCCGGCGTTCCGGGAAGCGGTCCGACCTGCGGTTTTATCGTTCTGTGACTTTCCGGCTTCTTCCGCTTCCGGCGTTCCGGGAAGCGGTCCGACCTGCGGCGATACAAGAGGCGACGCCGGGTCGTCTTCGGGAGACCATGGCTCCGGAGCGGGCATGTGATCCGGGTTGTAGGCCGGCTGCCGGTAGACCTCGTACCGCACCGAACCGAACTGGCCCGGCTTGCCGCCCTCCTCCACCCGACGCACGAACCCGGCCTTGATAAGCCGATTCACCGACTGGTAGACGGCGTCCCGCCCCACCAACTCCTTCGTGTTCTTCGCCGACCGGACCCCTTCGGCCTGCAAGCCGAGCCACAGATCCCTCACCGTGACCGGACGGTCCTCCTCCAGCGCGAACAGCATGTGCAGCAGAACCACGTAATCCAGGGCGTGCGTCAGGCCCGAGCCGAAGACCATGTGGCGCAGCACGGTGGTCGCCGGCGCCGGTTCCACGCCCCGGACGATCGCAGCGGTGTCCTCGAGGACGTGCTTGTTCACCACGTCACCTCCCGCAGTGCGGCGGGACGCGGCAGCCGGGGCCGGACTGCCCGGCCAGGGACAGGGGCGCCGTTGAGGACGCCACCGGGCAGCCCGGAATGGGGCATACTCGCCTCCCCGTACCTGGCTACCGAGCCGCCCTCCCGGAGGAAGACCCCATGGCGGAAACGCCCCCGGCCGCACCAGCCACCGACCTGCCGTCCCAGCGCACGGACGCCGAAGCCGAGGCGGATTACCTGGTCGCAGAACCGCTGCAAGACGTGATGGTGAGCGTGATCGACACACTTGAAGACCTGAGCAAGGAGCCCAGGCTGACCGGCCTGCCGACCGGCTTCACCGATCTGGACTCCCTCACCGGCGGCCTGCAGCCCGGCACCCTGACCGTCATCGCCTCCCGGCCGTCGGTTGGGCGCACAACCCTGCTGAGCGACATCTGCCGCCACGCGGCAATCCGCAATGCGGCCCCGACAGCCGTGTTCAGCCTGGAAGAAAGCCCCGAAGACTTCGCCAACCGCATCCTCGCCGCGCAGGCCCGGGTGCCCTTGTGGCACCTGCGTGGCGGCCGTCTGGACGACGACGGATGGGCGCGGCTGGCCCGGCACGCGAAGGAACTGGCGGAGGCACCGCTGCACATCTCCGCCCCGCCCTACATGACCACCGCCATGCTCTGCGCCGACGTCCACGAGCTCCACGAGGAGCACACCCTGCAGCTGGTGGCCGTCGACGGCATCCAGGACCTGTGGCCTGAGAAGCGCAATGACCTGCGGGAGCGGGAAGTGGGTGACGCAGTCCGCGACCTCAAGCGGCTCGCCCGGGAACTGCACATCCCCATCGTCGCCACGGCCCACCTCAACCGGCGCTCCGACCAGCGGTCCGACCGGGTGCCGGCCCTTGACGAGTTGCGCGAGTCCGGGGCGATCACCTTCGTCGCGGACGTCATCGTCCTGCTGCACCGTGAAGACGCCTACGACCGGCTGAGCCCTCGGGCCGGAGAGGCCGACCTCATCGTCGCTAAATACCGCCACGGCCCCACAGCAACCATCACGGTCGCCCACCAGGGTCACTACGGCCGGTTCGTCAACCTGCCGCCAGGCATGTGACCGGAGCCCGGCGGCGCGCCGGTCCCGGTGCGCGTGGCCGGCCTGGAGAATGCCGCTGTGAACGTCGCTGAACTTCATGGGGGCGACGCCGGCCCAGGTTGCCTGTGGGTAGCGTTTGCGCGCCCGGGCGCCGCTGGTGCCGTGCGGGGTGGTGGCAGTGGTGTCCCTCACACCTTGGCTAAGGCCGTGGGGGGCATCGTTTGTGACCGGCCGGGCCGGAGGGCTGGGCTGGGTGCGGGCGGAACCGCCCGCGGGCATGGAGAGGTGCATGCCCATAGAGGTGTGAGCCTGCCCGCCGGTGTGACCGCGGCGGCGGAAGAAGAAGTGTGCGGGTCCGGTCGCCGGGGGGCGGGGCGGCCGGGAGGTGCGTGGGTGTGACACAAACAGCTCCGGTGTGCTATGGAGCCGTGACGCACTGTGGTGAACCTGGTGAGGCGGTACCGCGTGGCGGGAATCCAGTGCTACCGGTCCCGCCAGGTGGTGTCTATCCTGTTGTCAGGTGACCGGGCCAGCGGGCCCGGCCCGATCGTCACCGCTAGGTGCATCACGACTCGGAAGGTTGGCGCCTGGGAGAGTCGTTCCGCGAGAGCCGCTCCTGTTCCAGCAGGGGCGGCTTCCGCTTTTACGGGGGCAGTGCGAGTGGCCCCGCCAGGATGCTAGTCACTCAATCTCCGAGGGCGGGGCCTTGTAGTAGTCGCTGGTGGCGGGATTGACGGGCCAGGCTGCGGACGGGCCGCGCAGAAGGGGGTAACCGACTGCGAACAGTGCAGCCGACATCCGGATGTCCTGGACTTCGACCACGCGGTCCGGGTCACCGGGCAACACGGTGACGCGTACAACCCGGAGCAGCGGTGTGCCCGCTGGCATCAGCAGGCTCTCGGCTTCTTCGGGGGACGGCATCCGCGCCGATGTCTCCTCCCGCCACTCCAGCGGTCGACCAGCCCATTCCTCAACCCGGTCATACATGCCGCCCATGCCCGTGTTGCCAGTCAGGGCCGGGACTTCTGCTGTCACCCATCCGGCGATCCAGGAGTCGGCGAGCTGCCGGTGCTCCTCCCGGTGCGGGTCACCGACCATTCGCCGACGCACCGTGAGTGGCGTACCGGCGGCGACGCCCAGAATCTCCGCGACGTCCGCAGGCGCCGGCAACTCGGTGACCCGGGTCCGCTCGCCGTCCGAGTGGGGCAGCGCACGCCAGTGCTGCACTTCCGGGCCCGAGTAGTAGCCGAGCTCGTCCCGCTCCACCTGCCGGTGCCGTACGGTCAGTCGGACTCGGTCGGGGTGCGGCCGGACGTAGACGCCGGAGCGTCTGCGGCTTTCCACCAGGCCCTCCCTGGTGAGTAGTTCGTAGGCCTTGCGCAGCGTGATGTCGCTGACCCCGTACTCCGTTGCGAGGTCGCGCATCAGAGGCAGAGCCTCCCCGGGCTGGTACTCACCTGACCTGATGCGGTCCCGGATGTCGCTTGCGATCTCTTCGTACCGTCTGGGCATCTTCTGCCCCCTCTCTCACCACTTCGTTCGACTAACGTATACGCCAAGCCTTGTCCTGTGAGTGCCTGGCGTATACGTTAGCTCTCGCTGATCGGTAACTCCAGCGTTGGGGCGCTGACTTCGAGCCTTAGGTGGTCTCGTATGACGTGGTTACTACTGCGGGTTGGCAGGCTGGACCGGCCACCGCGCCGATGTGGCGCGCTGGAGTCGGCTCACCAGTTCCACTCGGTCGCTGGGGATGATCCGGATCGTCACTTCGACCGGCTGCTCGGTCTGGGCCGAAGTGCCGACGATGACGGTCTCCAGCACGGGCAGCGCACTCGGGATGGCGAGCAGCTGCGCTTCCTCTTTTTCGGGGAGTCGGACACGGATCGTCTCTTCCCAGGTGATCGGCCCGTGGCCAGCCTCCTCAAGGCGGTCCAGGTACCCTCCGGGGCCCGTGTCGGGCTCCGCAGCCTGCGGCGCGCTGGCGACGGCCTCTGTCGAGATCCACGTGTCAACCAACTGGAACGGCGGTTCCCCGGCCGGGGACATGACCCGGCGGCGGCGCACGACCTCGGTGCCGGCCTCCAGCCCGAAGTGCTGGGCGACGATTGCCGGTGCCGGAACGCGCTTCGCGCTGGGGCGGCCGTGCGGTTCCCATACCTCGCCCGGGTGGGCAGCGGCGGGAAAGACGTACCCACGGGGTCCGCGGGTGATGGTGGTTCCTCGGGTGATACGGCGGCGCATGGGGGGCTCCAGCACGACGAATCCGATGCGTTTGACGCTCCTGACCAGGCCGGACGCCTCCAGAGACTTGTATGCCTGCCGCGCGGTCTCGGCTGCCACGCCGGCCTCCTCGGCGGCCTGCTTGATCTGCGGCAGCGTGGCACCGGGCGGGTAGTCGCCGGCCTCGATCCGGCGGCGCATTTCAGCAGCGAGGACTCGCCACTTGGGCCCCCTCGGGTCGTCGGTCATCGGCGCTCGTCTCTCTCACGGGTGGGCGTCTCGGATGATCAGTCTAGAACAGACCTAGGTTTTAGGTCGATCCCCCGATCCTCCGACGGCGTGTCAGAAGTAAACAAACCTAGGTTCTTGACAGCCCATCACAGAACGTGCTGTCATCATTGCGGGCAAAAAACCTAGGTTTCAACCCCGGGTTGACCTGCCTGTTCCACCGCTGACAGACAGCCGCTTCACGGCGGCCGGGCGATAGCACCACCAAATCTGCCCGGATGTCTGACCTGCGGCGCGGCGCGCTGCCCACCGCCCACGGCCCGGCTCTGCCCTGTGCCCTGGCCGGCGGAGAGCGCATCGACGCACCCACCCCACCCTCATCTCTCCGGCTGGAGGAACCGATGCCGCACGCCCCGACCACCACCGAGACGCCGAAGATGCCGAAGGCGCGGAAGCGCAAGCGGCGGACCAACACGAAGAACGTGAGCAGCCGCCCCGCGCTGCTGCTGTCTACTCTGCCGCTGGCCCACATCGACCTGCGGCCCGGCGCTGGTTGCATCGTGTGCCCGGACTGCTCCACCTGGGTCCCGATCACCGGCCTCCAGGGCGCCAACCCCAAGCTGGTCCCCCACCACCGGGGCACGGTCGGCACCGCCGACGCCCGCCGCTGCCTCGGCAGCAACCGCCGCGTGACGCTGGACCACAGCCGTCGGGCCTGGGAGGCCTGGCAGCGCCGGATGGAGTCCGGCTGTTCCCCCGCTTCCCGGCACGGCACCACGCTGGTGAAGCGGCCCGTTCCCTCCGCCCCGCCAGCCTCCCGCATCCGCGCCGCGACCTACGAGCAGCTGCTCGCCGCGCTCGTGCTGCACGACTCCGCGTGCCGGGCGTGCCAGCGGGCAGCCGAGGCCGAGGGCGGCGTCCGGATCGGCGGCGAGCGCGGCCGTGTCGCTCCGGGCGGCGCGGGTCGGCGGTGCGAGACCGGCTACACCCTCCACGCCCGCATGGCGGCCGCGCGGCGGACCGCCCGGGCCATCCGCCGCGCCACCGTGGCCTGACCCTCCCCGCAGCCCTGCGCTGCCCGCGCGCCTCCGGCCGCCGCCCGATCACCGGGCGGCGGCCGGAGGCGTTTCGGGGGACGCAGGACTCCCACCCACCACCCCTCAACTCCTCACAGTCGAGGAAGACATGGCGATTCCGACTCCGGCGCAGTTCCGCGCCGCCCACGGCGACCCCCGCACTTGGACGGCCGCCGACCACGACACCTTCACCGTCCTCGCCCTCTGCCACCAGCCGCAGCCGGGCGCCGCCACCACCGCCGTTCCGAGCACGACGCCCGCCCCGGCGCCGCCCGGACGGGCGGCCTGACCACCGAGGAGACCGATGAGCACGAGCAACGACTGGCGGCACCTCGCCGCCTGCGCCGCAGAGGCGGACCCGGAGCTGTTCTTCCCGATCGGCGACGCCGGCCCGGCTCTGCTGCAGATCGAGGAGGCCAAGGCTGTGTGCCGACGCTGCCCCGTGCAGAAGCAGTGCCTGGCCTGGGCGCTGGAGACCCGGCAGGAGCACGGCGTGTGGGGCGGGCTGTCGGAGGACGAGCGCCGCAAGGCCGCCCGCCGCGCCGCCCGCCGCCGCACCAAGACCGCCGCCGCGAAAGCGGCCTGACCGCACAAAGAAGAGGCGGCCCCCGGACTGGACCTCCGGAGGGCCGCCGCGATCACCAGAAAGGCAATCACCAGTGGCCTTCATCATCGCATCCCGTAGTGGCGGTGGCCAGAGCCACCCCCGCCGCCAGCACCCTTCCCAGCCTGACGAGGCCCTGCGCCGCGCCCGCGGCGCGGACCGTCTGGGCGGGCCAGTGCCCCCGGCGCAGCCCCCGGCCGAGCCGGTCAAGCTGCCCCTGCCGCGCCGGAAGCCCGGCGGGACCAACCCGGCTCCGGGGAAGGGAGGTGCCGGCCGTGGCTGACACCTCCGCTGCCCAGGGGCAGGAAACGCCCAGCAGCACCGGCACCGGCACCGGCACGGTGACCGTGCCGGCCCAGCTGCCGAGCTGGAGGTGCTGGATCTGCGGCAGCACTGTGCCCTACGGCGTCCCGCGCTGCCCGAACCGGCACTGACACCTCCACTCACTGACACCTCCACTCGCCGCGCGGCCCCGCCACCGGACCCCGAGTCCGGTGGCGGGGCCGCCGGTTCTCCCGCCCCACCCGGCCCGGCCCCGGCCGGGTGGGGCCGGAGAGCCGACTCCCGGATCGGTGTCTCCACTTCGGAACGCAGAAGAGGCCCCAGGCCCGGGGCCTCTTCTGCTGGCGCGACCGCTGTAGAGGAGCGAATCGCTATGCCCAACGCTACCGGCATTTTCCGCCTGGGAGGTGGCTCGTGACCACGGCCCCGCCTCCCCGGATGACCAAGACCACGATCACCGGGCGCGACACCGAACCGGACGACGACACCTACGTTCGTCTGCCGGACCGGTCGCTGCCGGCCGCCGTGATCGCCCTGACTCGCCTGGCCGCCGGCCTGGCCCTCACCCGTTCCTCGACCTCCACCGACACCGGTAGGGAGACCAGGCCATGACCGCCCCGCCCGACACGCTCACCGATCACAAGGAACAGCACACCACTGCCTCGCCGGCTCTCCCGGCCGGGCAGGACGAGCCGCCACGCACGGAGCCCGCCCCGGCCTGCGCACCCGAACCGGGCATGCCGGGCGTGCTGGGCGATGACGCGGACGTCCAGCAGCTGGCCGCCCCCACCCGTACCGCTCCCGTACGGGAGTTGGAGAAGTGGGAGAAGTGGCTGGTTGCGCTTGGGGTGGTGCTGGGCACCGGCGTCGCTACCCTCGGGCTGATCTCCAGCTACCAGGCGCTGGAGGCCAAGGCCGCCGCCTCGCCCGCCGTCGGTGGCTGGGGCTGGGAATGGCCCTGGCTGCTCCCGGTCGGCGTGGACCTGTCCATCTTGGCCTTCTCCATCGTGAACCTGCTGCTCGTACGGTTTGACCGGCCGCTGTGGTGGGTCAAGTGGGTGCCGCGCGGCGGCACCGCGGTGACGGTCTACCTCAACTGGGAAGCGGCGTCCTCGCTGCCCTCGCAGGTCGGGCACGCCGTCCTCGCCTCGCTGTGGGTTGTCTTCTCCGAGATCGCCGCTCACCTGTACGCCGCGCACATCGGCGCGGCAGGCGGCCGGCGCCGCACGGAGAAGGTCCCGCTCTCGCGGTGGCTGCTGGCCCCCATCTCCACGCCTCGGATCGCCCGCCGGATGCGGCTGTGGTCCATGACCTACCGGGAGGCGCTGGAGCAGGACCGGCAGCTGCGGATCTACCGGGAGCGGCTGCGGCAGCGCTACGCCGAGGGCGACTCGTCCTGGAAGAAGGCGGCTGCCCCGGACGAGATGCTGCCGTTCAGCCTGGCCCGGTTGGGCTTCACCGTGGACCGTGCGCTGTGGGTGCCGCTGCTGGAGGACGTCCGGGAGCAGCAGCGCGAAGGCCGCGCCGCTCTGCGCAGGGCGGAGGCCGCCGTTCAGAAGGTCCGCGCTGATGTTCAGATCCGGGACGCGGAGATTCAAGCCGAGCTGGACCGCATTCAAGCCGAGGGTCGGCTGGAACTCGCCCGGCGGGCCGCCAAGGCCGAAGCCGAGGCAGAGATTCAGCGGCAGCAGGCCGACGTTCAACGTCGCCAGGCGGAGATTCAGGCTGAGGCCCGGCGTGTTCAGGAGGAGGCCGACGCCCATTCAAAGCGGCTGGAGGAGGAGGCCGGGCGTCGCCGTGCGGAGGCCGCACGGGCGGAGGAGAAGGCCGCTCTGGAGGCGGATCTGGAGCGGTCCCGGCTGCTCGCGCAGAAGGAGGCCGTCGAGCGGCGCCGGGCCGAGGAGGCCGCCCGTGCGGAGGCCGAAGCCCGCGCCGAGGAGGAGAAGCAGCGTCTTGACCTGCAAGGACAGGCCCGTATGCGGGAGCTGGAGCTGAAGCGGAAGGAGGCGGAACTCCGTGCGTCGCAGGAGGAGCAGCGGCTGAAGCTGGAGGCTGAGAAGCGGCGCCAGGCTCTGGCGGCTGAGGCGGAACAGCACGAGCTGGAGGCTGAAGCCGAGGCCCGGGCCCAGGCCGCTGCCGCCAAGCACCGGGAGGAAGCCGCCCGCGCGAAGCGGCAGGCGCAGGAGCACGAGGCCGCCGCGGCGAAGGCCGCCGAAGCCAAGGCTGAACACCTGCGGCGGGAGGCTGAACACCGGCGTCGCGAAGCTGAACACGCCGCCGCCGCCCTGCGTGTCCAGCAGGAGAAGGAGGTCTCCGAGCGCCAGGCCCGCGAGCAGCAGGCCGCCGCCGAGCGGCGCCTGGCTGAACACGCTGCCGCCACCGCTGAACACCGGCGCCGGGCCGCTGAACTCGAAGCCCGGGCGGTTGAACTCGCAGCACGGGCCCGGATGACCCAGGTCGACTGGGACACCCACCGGGTCGCCGCGATGATCCGCGCCGCCGGCGGCGAGCAGAACGTCAAGGTCGGCGACATCGCCGCCCACCTCGGGGTCTCCACCGGCACCGCCCACGACCGCAAGCAGCGCGCCCTCGAACTCCTCCAGCAGGAGCAGGCCGCGCACTCGCAGGCCGCCTGACCTGCAGTCCTCCGTCCTGGCACCGCACGGTCGTCCCCGGCCGCCTGGCAGCACCTCCCTGCCCGGTGTCCGGGGACTGGCCGCGGCCACCAGGCCGTGCCCCACACCCCTTGTGAACTGGGAGTTTCCATGCGCACTGCCGCCATTACGCTCTCTGCCCCTGTCTCCCCGGCCTGGCAGCCGCCCTGGCCCGCCGGAGTCGTGCTCCGCTTCCTCACCGTCGGCGGCGCCACGGTCGACGTCACCGGCGACGGCGACGAGCAGTCGGAAAACCACCGGTGGACCTGCTCCGGATGCCTGGACACCGGCCCGTACAAGGGCATGGACGCCTACCTGTGCGAGACCCGCAAGGGCGCCAACCAGCACGCCACCACCTGCCGGGCCCTTCCCCGCCCGGCCGCCCCAGACCAGCGCTGACCTGCGCAAACCGGTCCTGACAGTCAGCTGACTGTCAGGACCGGGATCTGACAGTCACGCCCCCCGACGACCGAACCCATCACCTCGCAACCCGGCCGCGCAGCTCCCCCACTGCGCAGCCGGACCCGTCTCCCCTTCTCCATCGGCCCCCGTCAGGAGGAACCTCCGCGATGACCAACACCACCACCACGCATCCCACCGTCGCCACCGACTCCGGCGAGGCCGCCGAGGACGTGCCGAACCTGGGCGCGCACCGCGCTGCGGAACTGCTCACCGACCGGTTCGGCATCAACGTCGACCCGGACATCCTGATCGAGCTGGCCCGGACCGGCCTGATCCCCACCGCCGGCACCTACAAGGGCCACCAGCTCTACAACGGCCAGGCGCTGGCCGCGTTCACCGACCGGGACGCCCTGGAACGCGCCTGCGACGTCGGCCGTCTCCTCACCCGCGACCAGGCCGCCGCCCACCTGCGCATCCGCACCTGCGACATCGCCCACCTGGTCCGCTCCGGCCGCCTCACCCCGGCCACATACGTGTGCAGCTCCCAGCAGCCCCGCAGCTGGGGCCCGCAGGTCCCGCTGTACCGGGCCGGTGACCTGGAGGAGCTGCTGGCCGCGCCCGGCATCGACTGGGAGGCGGTGCGGGCCACCCCGGCCGGCCGCCGCTCGCCGCTGGCCGCGCTGCCCACCCGCACCTGACCCGATCTCTGACCAGCCCGGACGCTCGGTGCCGCCCGGTACCCGCCCCTGCCCTGCCCGTCGTTCGCGGCCAGCGGGGGCGGGCACCGCAGGCGGCCACAGCCCGCCCGGCCGAACCCGGCACCACCCCACCGTCCCTTGAACTCCGCGAAGGAGGCCCCCGTTGTACGGCATGTTCCACCTCCGCCTGCTGGACACCGTCGTGCACGCCGCCGCCAGTACCGCCCGGATCGCCCGGACGGTGCTGGCCGTGGCGCTGCACCCCACCCGCTGGCGGCCCACCGACCTGTACGCCGCGGCGCAGACCGCGCCCCTGTACGCGCAGCACGCCCTGATCGACCAGGCCGCCGACGCCGCCGACCACAGCGACACCGAGGTGGAGCTGGTCGCCGCCCGCGCCTGGCCCTGGCTCGGAGGCCGCTACGTCTACACCGACCCCGGCGACGACGGGTGAGCCGGCCGTGGACCAGCCCGACCACCGGGAGACCACCGTGCGGGTCTTCGGCACCGAACGCACGATCCGCACCGAGCAGGCCGGGGCCATCCGCACCACCCGCCAGCTGGAGGCCGCGCACACCAAGAACGTGCAGGCCGCGCTGCGCGAGATGTACGCGGCCGTCCCCGACCAGCAGAAACAGACCCGCAAGCAGGAGCTGCTCGCACAGGCCGAGGAGCACCGCAAGGGCGGCGTCAAGGGCAACGACCCCGTGACCGCCCGCTACGACTGGGAGCTCCTGGACGCCGCGACCGTACTGGAGATGACCGCGGAGTCCATCGGCAGGCACCGGTTCGCCCCGCCGACGACGGCGGCCAACAGCTACGCCACCGCCCGCCGCAAGCCGCCGAAGCCCCGGCCGCTGCCGCTGGAGGAGCTGTTCGCCTCCCTGCCGGACGACGGCAGCGTCACCTACGAGCACATCCCGGACGTCCCCGCTCTGCCGGAACCGGCCGAACCGGAACCGGAGGCCGGGGCGCAGCCCGAACAGGACTCCACACCCGAAGACTTCACCCCCGGGCCGGAGCCGCCGCCTTCTGCGGCCGTCGAGCCGCCCAAGCCCCGGTTGCTACCGGAGCCGGACACCGAGCCCGCCCCGGCTGCTGCGCTCGACCGGCCTGCTGCGCCGGAGCCGGAGCCTGCCGAAGTCCCGGAGCCCGAGCCTGCGCTGGCGCCGGTGCCCGTTCCCGGACCGCCGCTCGCCGAAGACGTCGGCCGGCCTGCGTCGCGGCCGGTGCCGACCGCCCGTATGCCGGACCCGCGCACCCGCACCGACCTGCTGTTTTCCCACGCCTCAACATCCCCGAAGGGACCCACCATGACGACTCCCCCGCGCTCCAACGGCAGCACTCCGCCGCCTCCGCGTACCGGCCCGGACCCGCGCACCGCCGCGGGCTTCGGCCCGCCCGGATCCGGCCCGTACGCCCCGCACCGGCCCTACGCCTCCACCGGCGCCGACCGCCGCTGGCAGGACCCCGACTTCCAGGAGCCGGGTCCGGGCGGCCCGTACGGCGCGCCGCCCAACGCCGGTGCGGGGACCGCCCCGCCGCGGCCCGACTCCGGTGCCGGCACCGGCGGTGGCCGGTCGCGCACCACCAACAAGACGTCGAACCGCACCATGAACGTCAACATCGGCGGCGGCGGGCGCGGTTCCGGTGGCGGCAACAACGACGGCAACAACGACGGGGGGCAGGCCACTGCCGGGTCCGGTACCGATGGCCGGCACCACCAGGGCGACGCGATGATCGCCCGCATCGAGCGGATCGAGCTGCGCAGCAACCGCGATGTGCTGGCCCTGGCCAAGGCGATCAACCACTTGGGCAGGGAGTTGCACCTGATCCTCGGCATGCGTGCCGAGGAGCTCCAGGCCACGCTCGGCCAGTACAAGGGCCGCTGGTTCACCTTCGGCGCCGGGTCCAAGGTGCGTGCCCGCCTGGTCGCCGCCCACCTCAAGGTGAGCGCGGAGGCGGCCAAGGCCCTCGGGGTCGGCGCGCTGAAGATGGCCCACGCCTTCGACCGGCACTTCGTCAAGCCCGAACAGGAGGCCCGGCGGCAGCCGAAGAAGCCCGCCCGGCCGCAGTTCACGATCGGAGACGACTGATGGCAGCCAAGAAGAACACCCTGGTCAAGAGGACCCAGGCCCAGGTCGCGACCACCGCGAAGGCGCAGGGCCGCGGCCTGGTGGACCGGATCGCGCCCTACCTGCCGCCGTGGCTGGCCGCCGCCGCGCTGCCCCCGGCCCTCGGTGCCGCCGCGCACGAGCTGTGGAATGACAGCGCGACCGAGACCGGCCTGGCCTGCGCCTCCCTCGGCCTGGGCGGCGTGGCCCTGTCCGCCGTGGCCTGGCACGTCGCCGGTGGCTCCACCCGCTTTCGCCGGATCCGCCGGACCCAGGCCGTGGCCAGCACTGCCGCCGCTTCCGGGTGGCTGACCATCGCCACGGCCGCCGGCCCTTTCACCCCCGGCGTGCTGGACACCTGGCTGATCGGCGGTGCCCTGTTCGCCGCGTCGTGGAACGTGCGCCAGCTCCTCGGGGTCGCCCCGGCCGGGGACGACGGCGAGCAGCAGCCGGGCGAGGCCGGCGGCTGGGCCAAGCTGGCCGGCGCCATCGGCCTGGAGAAGACCAAGGTGACCAAGGTCAAGGGCACCGACAAGGGCGTGGTCACCGCCCAGCTGGAGGTCACCGGCGGGCAGACCGTCGAGGACGCCCAGGCCGCCGCCGGCCGCCTGGCCGCCGCCGCGCACGTCCCGCCCTCGGGGGTGACCATCACCAAGGACACCGACAACGCGGCGCTCGCGCACCTGAAGGTGCGGGTGGCGGACATGCTCAAGGACGGCGTGCCGTTCACCGCTCCCGCCTTCCTTGGGCAGTTGCCGACCGCCCCGATCCCGGTCGGCCTGTACGCCGACGGCGAGCCGGTGCTCATCGACCCGTTCTCCGGGTCGATCCTGCAGCACCTGCTGGTCATGGGCGTCACCGGCGCGGGCAAGTCCGAGTTCGCCCGCACGGTTTTGGCCCACCTGGCGTGCCGGCGGCGGCTCAGCATCATGCTGGTGGACCTGGCCAAGGGGCGGCAGACCGTCGGGCACATCAAGGACGGCATCGACTACCTCATCCAGGACAAGAAGGAGGCCAAGCGGTTCCTGCGCACCCTGCCCGGCGCCATCAAGGCCCGCGGCGACCACCTCGGTGAGGAGGGCCTGGACCAGTGGACCCCGGACTCCAGCCTCAACGCGATCGTGGTGTGGCTGGAGGAGGCCGCTGACCTGGCCGATTTCGAGGAGCTGGACCAGATCGCCCGCGCCGCCCGCAGCGTGGGGATCTGGCTGGTGGTCAGCCTCCAGCGCGCCACCTGGACCAACATGAGCACGGACGTGCGCGCCAACCTCCAGGCCACCGCCTGCTTCGGCGTCAACGACGCCGCAGACGCCGGGTTCTGCCTGCCCGACCGGGTGGTCGAGGCCGGTGCCGTCCCGGACTGGGGCTCGGACCGGCCCGGCTACGCCTACGCCACCGGCATGGGCATCCCGCCCGAGCGGTGGACCACCGAATGGCGCGGTGCGCTGACCGACCGGGACGTGCTGTCCGCCCTGGTGGCCGCCGCCGCTTGCGTGCGCGACCCGCTCGACGCCGTGACCGCCGAAGCCCTCGGGCAGGCATACGCCCAGCGCGAGCACCGCGGCACCAACCGCACCACCGTCCCGACCAGCCCGGCGGTGCCGGCCGCCGCGCCTTCGCGGGAGCAGCCCATGCCCCAGCCCACCACCCCCGACCTCACCGACGAGGACCAGGCGGCCGAGCGCGAGGCGTTCACCGCCGCCTACGAGGAGACCATGAGCACCCTGCCCCCCGACCCCGAACCCGACGCGCCCTACGCCCACCTGCGGCTGGAGGACGACGTCCCCGACGCCGACCCGGACACCTCCCTGGCGTTCGAGCAGACCGCCCGGGCCTCCACCGAGGAGGCCCGGCACATGCTGTACACCGAACTCGACACCTGGGCCCGCACCGGGCGGCTGGAGTTCGAGCCCGCCGACCTGATCCCGACCGCCGTGGCGGCCGGCCGCAAGCGGCCCTGGCTCCAGGGCGAACTCAAGCGGCTCGTGGAGGCCGGGGTGCTCCACAGGACCGGGCACGGCGAATACACCATCGTCCAATCCCCCCTCGTGCCCGCGTAAGGCGGTCACCCACAGTAGCGGCCAAAGTCAGGGTGATCAGCCCTGACTTTGACTGTCACCAGGCGCGGGGGCCTAAAGAGAAGTCACATGACAACGGCCTGACAACCCCGACTGACACCCCTCTCGGGGCACTGTGACACCCCGCCTGACACCCTCTGACAATCACCCAACGTAATCACTTCGCGGACCCTCGGGCCGCCGGAAGCACCCCGCTTCCGGCGGCCCGACGGCTTCCCAGACCGCCCCCGCACGCCGTGCGGGGCGGCCCGGACCGCCTCGTCCCCGACCTTCGGAAGGACCATCCATGCAGCCCGTCCCCTACACCGGTGAACAGCCGACCCCCGAGAGCACCGAGCCGGTGACCCTCGCCCGCATCGATACCCCGGCCGCCCCCGGCTACCCGGTGCCGCTGACCGGCCAGACCCCAGCCGCCGTCCAGCCCTCGGGCGAGCCGGTGGTGTTCGTGCCCGACGCCTGGGGCCGCATGGTCCCCATGCCCCGCAGCCAGGTCCCCGCCCTGCCCGAGCCCACCCCGCCCCGGGACCTCACCCCGGGCCCGCTGATCGACCCCCGCGCCCAGATCACCCTCGCCGCCGGCATCGGCGCCGGAGCCGGACTCGGCTGGGGCATCGGCCAGGCCGCCGCCGGCATCGCCGCCATCAGCGGCAGCAGCGCCGTCCTCGTCCTCGCCGCCCTGCTCCTCCTCGCCAAGGCACCCCGCAGCAGCAAGGGCGGCAAGGCCAGCCCGCTCCCCGGCACCGAGGTGCACTTCCACCGCGGCTCCCGGGTACGGGTGCGCCACCTGCACAACGGCTGACCGGCGCCCGGCCCGCGCCGCCGGACACCACACCTGCGCGGGTGCGGGGCCGGAGGCGGGCCGGGCGGCAAGCACCGCCTGTTCAGACCACCCCGAGAGAGTTCACCGTGTTCCGAATCATCCGCACGACGCGGCTCGCCGAGCTGCGGCGCACTCAAGCGCTTGGCACAGGAGCACTCCGAGAGGTGCCGGGCCGTCGAAACCGCCAGCACCCGCCGGGCGGCTCTGCTCTCGTGACCGGCATGCGTTCGCGCACCGTCCTGCTGCTCGCGGCCGTCGTCCCGGTGGGGGCCGTGGCCGCCGCTGTCGCGCTCAAGGCTGGCTCCTGGCAGCTGAGCGTCTCCCGGTACGCCATCCGCCTCTCCCCCACTCCCCGCCGCACCTGCCCGGACTGCAAGGGCGAGGGCGGCTGGTGGTCCGAGGGGCCGTACCCGGACGGCGAGATGTGCTGGTGCTGGGACCGCACGCAGCACACCCTGCGACTCCGGCCGCTCCCGGCGTACGACGAGATCCCCTTCTGACTCAGCTCCCCTAAGAAGAAGAAGCCCGCTCCCCTAGAAGAAGAAGAGAGCACTTCATGACCCACACCCATGACCAGACCGGTCCGGCCGGGCCGATCGCGCCGCGCACCCGCCGGACCGTCACCCGCGTCCTGCGCATCGCGGCCCGCACCACCGCGCCGATCGCCGCCGCCGTGATGATCGCGGCTCTGCTCGACATCGTGGCCCCGGCCGCAAGCCCGCTGACGCTGACCTCCCGCGATCAGATGATGCTGACGGCGCTGGCCGCCTACGGCGCCCACTTCGCCGGGCGCGCGTACCTGACAAGCGCGGCCGACTGGATCGACCCGGACGCCCACGACGGAGACCGCGACGCCGACCTGGCCGCCGACGCGCTCGTGCGCATCGCTGAGGACCTGCGCGCCGGAGCCGATCCCGACCATGTCGCCGCGGCGCTGCGGGAGTACCAGGTGCTGCCCGCCGCCGCGGCCGTCCTCACCCAGCTCTCCGACCGGTACCGGCACGACGGCCGGACGGAGCTCGCCTACGCCGCGCTGGAGGCCGCCGACCGCACCGGCCAGGCCGCCGCCATGCTCGATGACGCTGCCCCGGACGGGCGATGAATCGCGGGTTCCCGACCTACGACTGGAAGGCCGCACCGGAAGGGCTGGTCACCCGCCGTCAGCTGCGGGCGAGGGGCCTGAGCCCGGGCGGCCACGGACCGGTCGCGCAGCTGCGCTGCCGCAAGTGCCTGGCCCGCCCGGGCCGTACCTGCACCCGCATGGCCTGGCTGTACCGGGCCGACCTCGCCCGGCCCAAGCGCGTCCCGACGCCCGCTCAACGCCGGGCGCTGGAGCGGGCGATGGACGCCCGCCGCACCTGCCCGCTCTGCCGGATCCGCTACGAGTTCTGTCTGCCGCTGCGCACTCTCGGCTCCTGCTGGCCCTGCGCGGACCCGCACCCGGCCACCGCACGCTCTCAGGCTCTCGCGGCCTGAGCCCCCGGGACAGCCGGACCTGCTTCCCGGCAACTGCCGGCTGTCCCGGGCCTCCCATCCCGCCATCACGAGACGGAGTACCCAAGTATGACTCGCAAGCCCCATCGCCGTTCCCGGCGCCGGGCCGCCGCCGCCTTGCCTCCCGCTCCGGCCCGGCGCCGTGCCGCAGCCGCCATGCACACCGTGCACCGCGCCGCCCACCGCCCGGTCCTCCCGCCCTACGGCTGCACCCCCTGCGGGGTGAGGTGGGCCGGAGGCGAGGCGGATTGCTGGTGCTGCGGCAGCCCGGCCTCCATCGCCCCGGCCCGGCCCGCCGCAGCGCTGCACCGCCTGCTGGCCGCGCCGCCCACCGCAGCGCCCGCCCGGGTGGCGGCGTGATGCCCGAGGCGATCCTCGCGGCGGCCGAGACGATCCCGCTGCCCCGGCCCGCGCCGGCCTGGGTCACCGCCGCAGCCTCCCGCACCGTCGCCCGCCAGGCGGCCGACAAGGACGACCTGGCCGCGCTGCTGGCCGCCCTCGGGCTGCCCGCCGGCGAGGACGACATCACCGCCCTGCTGCCCCTCCTGCCAACCACCTCCGGCCCCGAAGACCAGGACGACCACAAGGAGGAAGACCCCGACATGGCCGAAGAAGCCACCACCACCGAGCCCACCGCTCCGGCGCTGCCGGTCCCCGCCGACAGCATCGAGCAGCTGCTCGCGTGGGCCGACACGCACCCCACCGCCGGCATCCGCAGCCGCGCCGCCCGCATCCGGGACGGCCTGGCCCGTCTTGCCCAGGAGCGCGACAAGGAACAGGCCGTGGCCGATGCTGAGGCCGCTGTCGCCCGGCTGCGCGCCCAGCTCGCCAAAGCGGAGAAAGAGCTGCGTCAGGCCAAGCAGAGCAGCCGCCCGGCCGCAGGGTCGGCACCGGCCACCGTCCCGGACGTCGGCACCTCCACCGAGCTGTCCCGTGAGGAGCGGGACCGCATCCGGGCGTGGGCACGCGCCAACGGCCACCGGGTCGCCGACCGCGGCCTCATCCCCGCCGCCGTCGTCCAGGCGTACCGGGCCGCCCACCCCGGCGGCGAGTACACCACCGCCAGCTGACGAAAACCCCGGCCTGATGGCCGCCTGTCCACCCAGCGCCGGGCGGGGTCACCGGCCCGGCGCTTCTCTTCACCAACCCAACGGGCGCGCCCCGTCGCTGCCAGGCGATGAACGGGGCGCGCCCTATCTCTCTAGGAGACAGTCCGAGATGATCACACGCCGCGAGTTGGCCGCAACCGCCGCCGCACTGCGCAACCCCGAGGAGCTGGTCCGGGCGCTGACTTTTCAGCAGCCGTGGGCGGCTTCCGTGGCCTGGCACTTCAAGGATGTCGAGAACAGGAGCTGGCCCGCCCCGCACACCGACGTGCTCACCCTCGTCCACGCCGCCAAAACCGTCGACCGGGCCGCCATGCGGCAGGTGCCGTCCGACACGCCGGGCCTGGACGTGCGCGGCGCCGTCGTCGCGGTCACCCGCGTGACCGGCTGCCACCGCAACACCCGCTGCCAAGGACAGTGCACCCCGTGGGCGATGCCCGAGGCGCGGTGGCACTGGGAGCTGTCCGGCACCCTGCCGCTGGCCGAGCCGGTCCCCGTCGCTGGCGCGCAGCGCATGTGGATCCCCGGCACCGAGCTGCGCACCCGCGTCGCCACCGCCCTCAACCAGCGTGCGGGGGAGGCCCGGTGACCGGCCGGTGGACCCGCGATGCCGCCCGCCTCTACGCATCCGGCCGCGCCCCGGAAGAGATCGCCACCAGGCTGTGCACCGACGAGCACACGGCTCTCGCCCTTGCCCGGAGCGGCATGCTGCCCCTGGCCGTGGAGCGCCTGGAGCAGCTGCTCGGCGACGAAGCAGCGGCAGACGACTGGATCGACGCCCGCGTCGCCGACTACGTGGAGCAGGACCTGCTGGACCCGGACGCGGCGCTGATGGTCATCGCCCTCGCCGTCTGCGCCCACGACGCCCTGGTCCTGGCCCGACCGGGCCAGCAGTGGACCGTACGGCCCGAATGCGCCGGCGACCCGGCCCTGCCCCAGGCCCTCACCCTCACCGCCCGGACCGGCCCCCAGGCCGAAGCCCGCGGCAGCGACGGCCGGGACGGCGAGATCGACCTCTACCTCCTGACCACCTACTACCGGCTGGCCGCCTGGCACCACGAGGGCCAGGAGGTCTGACGTGCTGTACGTCGATGACCTCATCGACTACGGGCACGCCGCGGTGGAGCGCGGCCTGCCCGCCCGCCGCTGGTGCCACCTCACCGCGGACACCGAGCCCGAGCTGCACACCGCCGCGAATCCGCCGCGACCGCCGCTGCGGTGCCGCCGCTGCTGGTGTGGCGCGACCCCCGCCATTTCGACCACCGCGGCGACCGGCCGTGCGCGCTGTGCGGCACACCCACACCGCTGCGCAGCCACCAGGGCGAGCCAGCGCACAAGGTCTGCGCCGAAGCCTGGCTCGCCGACCACCCCGACAGCACCCGCTTCGTCTCCGACACCCCCACCCGACCCCAGCGCACCCACGCCTGAGAAGAAGGAGAACCCGCCATGGCACGCCTGACCATCCGCGTCGTCGGCGAACACGACGACGACGACCGCACCGAGTGCACCCACAAAGTCACCTCCGTCGGCAAACCCAAGGAAGCCGGCTGCACCGGCCGCACCGCCTACAGCGCCCGCTGCTCCTGCGGATGGCGGTCCGCCCCCATGCTCCGCACCCTCGCCAACGAAGCCCGCGACCGGCACCGCCGCGACCACGCCACCAAGCCCACCCCGGCCGAAGCCGGAGCCGCCCGCTGACCACCCCGCAAGCTGGCCGGTACTCATCCTCGCAACCCTCAGCCGAGCCCGGCTTCCCCGACGCCCACCAGGCGCTGGGGAAGCCGGGCTTTTTGCGTTCTTGGGCCGGTCAGCGCTGGGTGCCGGTCGCCACAGCGGAGCCCGTCATCTGCTCCATGTTTTACGGCCGTAAAACATGGAGCCTGCCGCCCGGCGAGGGCAGCGCCGCCCCCGGCGGGTTTTACGGCCGTAGAACCCGCCGGCGACACGGACGTCGCCTGCCCGCTGCGGCTGCCCCTCTGGAATGATGCCTCCAGCCGAAGTACCGAACTTTCGGGAAGCACTCGGAGAACCACATGTCCTACATCACGGTCGTCATCAACCAGAAGGGCGGCATCGGCAAGTCGATGATCGCCGTTCAGCTCGCGGCGGTCTACGCCGAGATACTGGCCAACGGCGACGCAGACCCCACCGTGGCGGTCGTCTCCATCGACCCCCAGGGCACCAGCATCGAATGGGCCGAGAAGATCGAGAAGGCAGGGCGGGAAGTCCCGTTCCGCGTCCTTGACGCCAGCAACAACATCGCCAACCTGCGACGGCTCCGCAAGGCCAAAGCCGACATCGTCATAGTGGACACCCCCGGCTTCCTCCCCCTCGCGGAGGACGGCGAGAGCATCGACCCCCTCGGCGACGGCCCCGTCGGTGACGCACTGCGGGCGGTCCTCGACATCGCCGACGACGTCATCGTGCCGCTGGAGCCCGACCCAGCCGGCTTCAACCCAACCCGGACCACGATCGAGAAGGTCATCAAGCCACGGGACCTGCCCTACGGCGTGGTCATCAGCAACTGGGAACCCCGCGACGGCAAGCTCGACCTGGAACGCACCCAGAACATGGTGCTCAAGCGTGAGTGGAACCTCTACAACTCCACCATCCGTCACTTCCGCCTCCACGCCCGCGCCATCGCCGACGGGTTGGTCTGCACCCAGTACCAGTCCAGCCACACCGCCACCAAGGCCAAGCAGGACTTCCTCGCCCTCGCCCTCGAGCACCAACTACGCCGCCAGCAGAACGCAGCGAGGGCCGTGTGATGGCAGCCCAGAGCCGCAACACCTTCGACGACTTCTTCGACGACGACGAGGACACCCCCGTTGTCGACACCAAGCCCGACGGCCGGCTCCTCCGCGTCCCGCTGAACCGGATCGCGGCCAACCTGGTCAACCCGCGCGAGAACTTCGGCACCGCAGAAGAACTGGAAGATCTCGGCAAAAGCCTGAAGCGGCGGCAGATCCAGGCTCTCCCCGTGGTGACCCGCAAGGCGTACCTCAAGCTCTGGCCCGACCACGCCGACCAGGTCGGCAACGTGGACGTCGTCATCGTCAGCGGAGAGCGCCGCTACCGGGCCGCTCAAACCGTGGGGCTACCCGCCCTTGAGTGCGTGATCAACGACGACGTCGCCAAGGACCACAGCACCTTCCTCGACGCCGTCGTCTCCGAGAACATCGACCGCGCAAACTTCGACCCCATCGAAGAAGCCCGAGCAGTCGACGCACTGGTCAAAGCCTTCGGCACAGGACGCGCGGTCGCACAGCACTACGAGAGGGCCGACGGCTGGGTCTCGCAACGCCGCATCCTCCTGGCGCTTGCACCGGCAGTCCAGACCATGGTCCGCCGCAGGGAACTGCCACTCGAACCCGCCCGCAAGCTCGGCAAGCTCGTCAAGGACCACAAATGGACCGAGGAGCAGCAACTCGACTGGTGGGCGACTGAGCAGGGCCAGCGGAAAGCCGCAGTAGCACAGCGCAAGGCGGAGAAGAAGGCCGCAGCCCCACCGCATGCCTCCTCCGGCAGCAAGGGCCGGAAACCGGAGCCGAGCACCAAGGCGCCAGCGGCGCCCGAACCCCCCGCCACGGACGCGGCTACGCCCGACGCCATCCCATGGGATGACCCGGCGGCCGTGGTGCGTATCTCCAAGGAACGCATGACGCCGGAAGACTTCCAGACAGCGGCCAAGCTCTGGCAGCAGCAGGCGGAACTCGGCTGAGCATTTAGACCCCGAGGGCGGGCGGCACACGCTAGGTGTGCCGCCCGCCCTGCACTTTCCTGGAGTTGCGGCGGGGCGCGGCCTAGATCCAGTGCTCGATGCCGAACTGGTGGATCACGCCACCGGCCAGTTCCTCCGCCATGCTGCACAGGTCGCCTGGGTTGTCGGCCCGGGGGAGCGTGAGCGAGGCAGGCAAGAACCGGGGAGGCCGCCGGGCGTACTCGGGGATCGTCTCCGAGAAGTCGTCGGGAGCGATCGCGGTGTAGGGGTCGGGCCTGTCGGACCGGACAGTGGCAGTGACATCGGCGGCGCTGTCGTCACGCAGCGCCTGCCGGAACGCCGCAGCGAGGGCTACGGCGTCGCGGGCAGCTGCTGCCGTCGCCGGGATGTGTACGGGGAGCTGGACGTGGACCTCGCCGCGGATCCGTTGCAGCGCGTCCCACGACAGGTTGGTCGCATAGACCAAGGTGCCGTCGTCGTGGAGTTCCACCAGCATGGGCCGGCGATTGCGCCGGTCTGCCGTGGTCAGCATGTTGCTTACGACCCAGCGCCGTAGGCCCACCCTGGGCGTTACGCCGTCGAGGCCGTCCAGGAAGCTGGGCATGGACCGGGTGGGCAAGCGGCGCCATCCGGAGGAGATGCCAGCGGCTCGCTGCAAGGTGTTCCGCACTTCCTCCGGTGTCAGCCGGGGGAGTGTCGGTGGGAGGGGCTGCTGAAGTCGGGAGGCGACAACTAGCCATGCGGCTTTCGGGTCCGCACCCAGGCAGACCTCCGAGGCGTACGCCAGGTGCTGCTGAAGCTCGCTGTCGGCGGCTGCCTGGCGGGCGAATCGGTCCCGGTAGGCACGGGCGACGAGGTGCTCAGGCATCCACACCGTGTCGCGGCCGACGCGGTATGGCGCGTTGAAGGTGACCCGATCCTTGTCCTTCTGCTCCCACCCGTACTGGAAGTGGGGAGCCGTCCTGCTTGGCGCCACGTCCACGACGAGAACGTCAGGCCCTCCGCCGGCCGGGTTGGGCAGCGGAATGATGTCGACTTCGGAGATATAGGGCTGGATACCGTTGCGCAAGGTGTCGAGCATCTGCTTCTCGTTGACCGTGCTGAGGTCCACCCCGACCAGCTCTATGCTGTCGCTGACTCCGTAGATGAGCAGCCCGCCACGGGTGTTGGCCATCGCCGCAACGTCCTTGGCGAACTCGTTCCACTTCCCCCGCACAGGGATGAAGGCGGGAAGCTCCTCCTTCCAATCCAGGTCGTCGCTCTCCTCCAAGAGGTTCCCGACGGCCTGCTCCACCATCTCGTAAACGATCTTTCCCGGCGATCTTCCGAGGTGTTCGTGAAGCCGGGTCCATGTGCGCGCCATCCTGGAACCGTAGGCCGACTTGCGCCCGGTCTCCATGGAGTTTGCCTGGCTGAATGTCCAGGTCCCTGACCCGCCGGAGATCCTCCGCGTTGTCGATGCAGGGTTCGCTCCAGGTTGTGCCCGCCAGTTGGCCCCGGCCCGTGGTCAGGGAATGACGGCGGGGCACCAGCTTGCGATGGCGGGGTCGACCTGGTCGTGGGCGATGTCGCAGACGAAGCCGGGGTCGATGTTCGGTGCGTGGGGTAGGTCGCCGGCCGGGTCGGGCTGCTCGTTCCGCTGGTCGGCATGGGATTGCGGAGCCGGCCGCCCGGTGCCTTCCCTCGGCATTTCCGGCGTGGTGTGCAGCTGTTGGTTGCGGGGTTCCGGGTGGCTCGTCCCGGGGTAGCCGCTGTTCCGGCGCTGGGCTCCGTCCTCGGCGCGGCGGCCCCGGTCTGCGGGGCCAGCCTCCTGCGCTGCCGGGCCAGGGGCCTGGTCCGGCTCGGTGGCGGCGGGGCTTGGTGGGGTGAGGTCTTCGTCCGGGGGCGGTGTCGGCCAGGGGTCGGGCTGCTGCTCCTGGTGCTCGTTCTCCCGCTGAGGGCCGGGTTCTTTGGCCTCACCGCTGCTGTCGGTTGTGGTGGTCGCTGCCGCTGAGAGGTCGGGGTGGTCGGCGGCGGGTGGCTGGCTGCAGCCGGTCGCCGGAACCAGGGCCAGGACGGCAAGGGCGGTGGCGGCCAGTGCGGCGGTGCGGTGTCGGCGGCTGGTCATGCCGGGCTGGCGGTAGTCGTCTTGCCCCGGGCGGGGTGCGGGATGGTGCCGCCGTCCGGCCGCCGGGCTGTGTGGCCGGTGATGGCGCCATCGGTGTTGTACAGCTCCCGCTCGGCCGGGGTGAGGGTCATCTCGACGGGGATGCCGAGGCGGCCTGCGTTTTTGATGAGGTATTTGCCGCGGCCGGGGTGGGGCCGGTCGGTTTCCCAGGACTCGGGAGCGGACCAGGAGGCGACCAGTTCGCGTTCGCGGCCGGTGAGGGCGCGCCGCGCTGCCCGAACACCGGCGCGCCGACTTCGACGCCGCGATCAACATCGCCACCGTGCACGAGATCCATGCCGTGATGCGGCACTGGATGTTCGAAGCCGTCCCCGACCCGGCCGCGGATGCCGCCATGGACCGCCTGGCCGCCGAAGAAGCCGAGAGGCGCCGCGCCGCGTGACCTACCGCATCGCCTACGCACCGCCCGCCGATGACGCCCTGCGCAAGATGACCGACCGCGCCACGTTCGAGGCCGCCATGGCCGCCACCATCGCCAAGGACCCCTACGGCCACGGCTCCACCCCGGTGGCCAGGGACCGCGACCGGCGCGAGGCCACCGTCGCCGGCGCGCTGATCCGCTACATCGTCTCCGGCACCGTGCTCACCGTCACCGTGGTCCGCCTCATCTACTGACCCGTGGCTCTGGTCACGTCCCGGAGCAGCGTTTCGACACCGTCGACCGGTTGCCGGTGGCGGATGGAGGGCAATGACGCCTGCCAGCGTCGGCGCCCAGGAGTGCCACGGGCAGCCGCTGCGCCTTCAGACGGAGTGCCAGGCCGCCGGCCCCCGGCCTCGGCCGCATAGGCACATACATACGGCAGTTCACCTCATTGCCTGGAAGATCTGGTTGTGGGATGTGCTGTAGAGCGGAGTGCGGCGACACTTCCTCTCTGTCCCACCTTCTTCCCGACAAAGGAGTTGGTTCGGTATGCGCAGCATGCGTGCTCGCGTCATCGCGCTCGCCGCAGCGGCCATGATGGTGCTTCCTGCGAGTCTCACCATGGGTGTTCCCGCCGCTCACGCAAGTGTGGAACGGGTCTTCGAGTGCACCCTTCTGACTGGCTTGGACCCCAATGATATTCGTCGAGTGAACCGCCTCTTCGTGCACGAATTGGGAGGTCCGATCGGGGGAACCGACTGCTACCGCGTAGGGTCTCCGGTTCAACTGGAGATGACCATTTACGAGGAATTCATCATCAGGAGCCTCACCGACAAGAAGCGGTCCTACCGCTGTACCTACCTCCCGAACGACTACCTCCACGAAACTGGCTTCGTGGCGAAGTCGATTTTCAAAGGAGGCACAGTCGTCGGTTACTACTGCAGGTGGTACGTGCTGTAAAGGTGTTTCTGTGCCTGAGCCCGGAGGCCATACCCATTCGCCTGTCAGCGGCCCCAGCCGCGGGACACCCTGCTGCCCCGCCCGGGCTGGCTGAGGGCCCCCGGGGGTGCCCGGCAGCGGGGGTCTGCCGGGCACCCCCGGGAGGCGAGGGGAGGTGCGCCCGGGCGAGGGGATGAATCCGGGCGTGCCAGAACTCTAGTACCAGTCGGCTGTTTTGCACACGACTGTACGCAACTGGTGTCAACACCCTGCACCGGACACCCTCGCCCCGGGCCGCGCTGGAGTGCCCGTTCGGCCGGTCGGGGCCTGCGCCTGGCCGCGAGGACGGGAATCCTGGAAGCCATGAGCGATACGTCAGGACCGGGGCCGCAGTGCCCGCCGTGGTGTGTGGCAGACCACCGGCCGGAGCAGGCCGGCGCGGCCGTCGACGGCTACATGCACCGCTCAGCCCCGCACACCGTGCACCTGCCCGCCCACCCCGAACTCCCTGCGGAACGCCAGCGCCGCCTGTACCTGGACGTCATCGCTTTCCAGCACCTGGGAGACAGCCTCGCCGGGGGCGTCGCGGAGTTCTTCGGCGGCCTGGACGACGTCCTGCTGCAGCAGCTCGGGCAGCTCGCGCCAGTGCGCGGCCAGGTGGTCCAGGCGCGCGGTGTCCCCCGGCTGCGGCTCCGGGAGGCCGTGGTCGTCGTGGTCGGTCACCCGGCCCAGTATCCGCAACCGGTCCCGGCCGCGGGCCGGTTCCGGCAAACCGCCCCGCCAGCCGGTCCCGGTGCACCAGGATGGAGTGGCCGGCGGTTCCGCGAATGCCGGGAGCCCTGGCCCCAGCTGGCCCGGGGCTGCCAGGAACAGCGCTTGCCGGGTCATTCCCATTGGATGCCGAGTTCGTTGAGTTGTGCGGCGCGCTGCGGGGTGAGCGTCCCCCGCCTGCTCTTGACGTTGGAGATCCACACACCGAGTTTCACGGGCATCAGGTCCTGGTCCTGTTTCCCGCCGCCGGCCGCGCCCCTGGCCTCGGTGGTCGGGTCGGCGGGGGCGTGCTCGATGTGCCCGCGGGGGACGGTCAGATGCCCTTCCCGGGCGAGGTAGCGCCTGGCGGCTTCCAGGCCGCGTTGCCAGGCGAGTTCGCGGGCGCTGGGCCGACTGGGCTGCCCGGCCTGGGGGCG
>NZ_FOLM01000030.1 GCF_900112355.1 Streptomyces aidingensis | reverse complement strand
CCGAACGGTTGACGCTGAGCTTCCAGACGGAGACCTTGTAGGACTTCATGCCGCGCCCTCCGCCCGGTCCCTCAGCCACGCGTCGAGCGCCGTCCGGCGGATGCGGAGCTCTCCGTTCGGCAGGCGGATGCACGGCGGGGCGGTCCGCAGTTCGCGCCAGCGGTAGAAGGTGCGGCGGGAGACGCCGCCGAGTTCTCTGAGGACCTGGGCGACGGTCAGCAGTTCGTCACGTGCCATGGCCGCCACCGCCTTCCCGGACGGATGCGGCGATCAGGGCCGCTTCCGGGCTGTAGCCCCGGCCGGCGTACCGCCAGTGGCCGACCGTGACCGTGGCCCGGTCGGCCAGGCCGAGCGCGGTGAGCTGCTGCTGTGCGCGGTGTTCGGCCCGCGCGGTGCGCAGGGCGGTCAGTGTGGTCGAGTAGCGGCGGGATTTGGTGACGAAGTGGCTGCCGTAGCCGAGCATGTGCGCCCAGCGCCGCAGTCCCAGCGGCTCGAAGGGAGCCAGGCCGCCGAGCCACCAGCAGGTACCGATCATGCGGAGCGTGTGCGCCCGCACCGGCAGCAGCGCCAGATCGGAGGCCCGGCGTATCCGGCCGTCCACCGCCCCGGCCGCTTCCGCACCCTTGGTGGCGTACTTGGCAACGTAGGCGGCGACAGCCGAGGAGGTCAGCCGCTCCCCCGGTGTCTCGCCGGTGATGGGCCGCACGTCCACCTGTGCGCCGAAGCGCAGCAGGCGCGGGCCGATAATCTCCGCGCCCGGAGCAGACAGGCGCACCGTGCCGGCCGCCGACCGTACGGCGTCGGCCAGCGCCCCGGTTTCCGCCCATGCGGGCGAAGGGCTTCCCGGTCCGGCCGGGCCGTCCGCGCGGATGATGGCGTGGAAGTGCACCAGGCCGCGCCGTTGGTACTCGGCGACTTTCGCGTACGACAGCCGCAGCACCTCAGCGAGGGCGGAGCGCGGGACGCCGCCCCGGCGCGCGAGTTCTCGGCGCAGTTCCAGGACGAAGCGATGCCAGAGCCGCCCGGCGTGCGCCTGCCAGAGGACCGCGCCCGCGTAGTCGTAGCAGTGCGGGCAGAGCGGTTCCCCGAGCCGGAGGTCATCCGGTTCGTGCCGGGTGTGGCATCCGAGGGGCCGGGCGTGCGGGCAGCGTTCGTCTGCCTTTCGGGGTCGGCAGGCGAGGATGCGGCCGGTCCGCGTGCGGCGGGAGTGGACCGGGCCGAAGCCCGGGGCGGTGAGCGTCACGAATACCTGGGGGTGTCCGGCGACCTCCGCCCCGATGCCCTTACCGCCGACCAGGCCGGCCCTGACGAGTTGGTACGTGTCTGATCGGTAGACGCCTGCGCAGACCGGGCAGACCGAGGACCGGCGGTTGCCGCAGGCGATGAGGAGGCGTCCGCCGAAGTCGTCCGAGGAGGCGGCCCGCAGGTTTTCGCCCGTTCCTGTATCCACGAGAACGGAGGTGCCGACGAGGTGGATCGGGTTGGTGCAGCCGCCGAGGCGGACGACTCCGCGCCGCCACGCCTCGAAGTCCGGCAGGGCCGCCCGTTCGATCAGTGCGGCTACGGCCGCGTTGCCGGTGACGGAGGCGGTGCCGTTCATCGTGGCCCCCCGAATGCCTGCCGCATGACGGCGGCGATCGCTTCGGGTCGGGTCTGGGCCGTGAACCGAAGGGTCGGGTCGGTGAGCCAGAGGGCCGCGGCGTGGCCGGGGCAGACGCGCCGTTCCCGTCCGTCCGCGTCGGCCAGGGTGACGCGTTCGGGGCCGGAGCAGGTGCTCCGGTTCTCGTCGCGCAGTTCGCACCAGGGCCGGGGCGATTTGCGCGAGCGGTATGCGGTGGACAAGCTGTGAGGGCTCCCTTCACTGCTGATGTGGCGGATGGAGTGGGCTTCCGGCGGGGTCGGGTTTGGCGACTTCGCGCCCCGCCGGGAGCCACGGGCGAGGGACCTTCGGTCAGGCCCCCGGATGAGGTGTGGTGCGGGCATGGCTGTCCCCTTCTCCTCAGGGGTGAGGGCTCAGAGCCGGATCTCGCCGAGGAAGGCGCCGACGGCGTGCAGGGCCGCTTCGAAGAACGGCGCGATGACCGAGCGGGCGAGCAGGAAGCCGAAGGTCACGCAGATCAGCGCTTCCAGCCAGCGCAGGTAGCGGACCCGGATCAGAAACCAGATGAGCAGGCCGAGCAGCAGCAGGGCCGACACGGACAGAATCACGGAGCTCCCCCTTCACTCGTCGCGGTCGAGGCGCTGGAGTCGGACAGTTGTGCGGCCAGCCGGGGGGCCGGACGGGTCGGCAAGTCCCGGGAGCTCCGGGGTCAGGTGCGCGTACTGGCGTGCCACGCTTTCGGCGACGGTTTCCGGAACGAGGTGCGACCGGGCGCGTTCCCAGCCGTCCGAGGAGGCGAGGACGGCCGTGCCCGCCTGCTCCGGGCCGATCGACTGCGCGGCAACCAATGCGTCGGGGTAGATGTCGCCGAGCGTCATCTCTGCCGTGGCGGAGTCGGCGACGCGATGGCAGACCCGGCCGCCGAGCTGTGCGCGCAGCGCCGTCACACCCGGGCCGAGGTCGGAGCCGACCCGTTGGCCGGCGATGACGAGGAAGACACCGAGGGCGGCCCCGAGTTGGGCGAGCCGGACCAGGGACGTCGCTGCCGCCTGCGCCTCGTCCTTCTCGCTGCGGGAGGCGACGAGAAAGAGCTCCGCGATCTCGTCCACGATGACCACGACGGGGACGGGACGTTCGCCCTTCGGCAGGCCCCAGATGTTCCGGACGCCCGCCTTGCGGCAGAGGGCCATCCGGTCGAGGGTGAGTTCCGTCAGCCGGCCGAGGAGCTGCACGGCGTCGGCCCGGTCCGTGGCGAGCGCGGAGAGCCGAGGCCCGTAGAGCGAGAGTTCCATGCCGCCTTTGCAGTCGATGCCGACCAGGGCGACGGGCTGCGGAGCCAGACCGGCAACGAGTGCGTTGATCAGCGTGGATTTGCCGGAGCGAGTCGCCCCGACGATCAGCCAGTGCGGTATCTGCCGCAGGTCGATCGCCCAGGGGCCACCGGACTCCAGCACGCCCACCACGACCCGGAGTAAGCGGCCCGGCTGCCGTGGAGCCGGACGGATCACCGCGCGCAGCGGATCGGTGAACGTCGCGCTCACCCGCACGACGCCCGGCTTCCAGGACGAGACGCGTACGGCGTGCATCTGCCAGCCGTGCGCCATGGCCGGGGCCGCCGTCACGAAGTCGTCCGGCACCTGGCCCGGCAGCATCCGGACGAGGAACCAGAAGCCGTTGCGGGTCGGGTGCATGAGACCGCGCACGGGGACGCGGGGTTGGGGCGGAGAGCTGCCTTTGCCGACGAGCCCGGCAACCACCGTCAGCGCGGCCTTGCGGCTCACGGCCAGGCCGCAGCCGGCCATCAGCGGACGCCAGGTGCGCGTCACGCGCAGCGCGGCGGCCGGAAAACCGACTGCCGTCCACCACAGCACCGGATGCCGGCGGCGCAGGGCCGGGCCTGCCAGCAGCAGACCCAGCCCCAGCACTCCGGCCACCACGAGCGCCCAGGCGTACCAGGTTTCCCCGGCCGTCGGAGCAGAGGCCAGAACGGTCACCGGTCAGGCTCCCTTCCCCGCCGGGGCGGTCAGGGGCCGGATCTCACTGGCCCGGAACGCCACGCCGTGGCGCCCCTCGTTCTCCCAGGGGGTGGCCACCAGGTCACGGACCTGGACGGGCACCCCGATGTTCACGCCGGACGGCTCCCCCGGGACGCTCACCGTCACCACGTCGGCCGACGTGCCCGCCATCAGGCACAGGCCGACCTGATAGACGGTCTTGCCCGTCTCCCGGTCCACCCGGAGCTGACCGGTCTCCCGGTTCGCGACACGCGGAGCAGGCGCGACAGCGCAGATGATCCCCGTGAACTTCGCCGTATCAATCGGTAGGGCAACCACTTGCCCGAACTCCCTCCCACTCAGACCCCGCAGACCACCTACGGGGTGACTACCACCCGTAGTACGGATGCTGAGACACAAGAGTGCGTCCCGTAGTACGGGTTGTCAAGCGAGAAGATGTGCGGGAGTCTGGCACCGTTCGGTTCTGGAGACGCTTCGTCCACAGAACAGAACGGAAGAGCTGTCTTCACAGTCCGCGGAGAGCGCCCATGCCACCTGAGAAAGCCCTGGCCAAGTACCGGCAGATCGCCGACCACCTACGGGCAGGCATCCTGGACGGCACCTACCCGGCCGGCCAGCCGCTCCCCTCGGAGGACGCACTCGCCAAGCGGTTCGGCGTCACCAGGCCCACGGTCCGCCAGGCTGTCGCGGAGCTCCGGGCGAACGGGCTGGTCGAAGTCATGATGGGCCGCGGCATGTTTGTCCGCTCGCCCCACGGCCGACCCAGCCTCACCCGCCCCCGCGGCCTGCGCCGCGAGCCGGACGGCCGCTACGCCGAGGCCGACGGCCTGCGCTGGAGCGACGCCGAGGAGCCGGTAGCCACCCGCACGGACGCCCCGCTCCCGCTCGCCGACCTGCTGCGCATCCCGCCGGGCGAGCCTATGTACACCTACCAGGGGCTCCAGACCGCCGATCGTGGCCGTCTGCGCCAACTCCACAGCACCTACGTGCCGTTCTCGGCGCTCATCGGCACCAAGTACGAGGAGCAGGCCCCACCCCCGGCCCCACACCTGTACGAAGCCCTGGCCGAACTGGGCCACCAGCTCCACTTCACCGAGTACCTGCGCACCCGGATGCCGCTCCCCGACCAGGCCCAGGCCCTCCGCCTTCCCGAAGGCGTCCCCCTGTTGCACATCCTCCGCGTCGCACTCACCGACGCGGACAAGCCCCTCGCCCTGGAGGAGTTCCAACTCCCCGGCGACGACCTGGAGCTGTCCTACCACCTCTGACGATCGCCCCGGTTCAGATTTTCTCTACATCATCAAGGCGGCTCGCTCACGCTCGCCGCGCGCGGCCCGGCTCCGCGCCGGGCCGACGCTCCTGTCTCCGCCCCGCTCCGGCCCTGCGCCCGCCGGCCGCGCTCCATGTGGCCGCCAGATGAGGTCAGAACCCCCGGGTGGTCGGGGCCGGTCGGCTCCACGGCTTTAGGCAGCCACCATGGGGCGAGCCTCGAAGATCGGGGCCCACATCGGGCTATTGCGGGCAGGCGAGAAGCCAGCCCGATTCGCGGCAAGCGTACGGGCCCCGATCTCTCGCCCCATGGCAGCTCCCGCCCAAAGCCGCTCCACCGACCTTAGTGCCGACCTCCCCCTCAATGCCTCGTGAAGCGCTTGGGTTCTCCCAGGCGGTTGCGCATCTCAAGCGAACGATAGATGGACTTGGGATCTGCTTCGTAAGCTGCGACGGCAGACGGCACGGGCGTCAAGAAGCATCCCGTGACTATCTGGGCTACCTTGTGCGCAGTTTCTAGATGCTGTTCCGCAAAGCGAGGGGCCTCGTGTCTTTTCCCTCTGTGCTTGACCTTGTTTCTTTGTGCACCCAAATCCTTTGCGGCGACCTCGAGGCTTTTCGGAAGCTTAAGCGCCTCCACTAGGCGTGGGTAGGGTGTTGACTTATCGACACCGGGGGCCAAGTCCAGAGCGAGATAGGTCACCAGGCTATGCTGTGCCTCGACTACATCAGCCGCTGAGATCTCTCTTCGCCAGTATGAAGCTAGCGTTAGCGAGTATTCGCGCAAGTAGCGGATTACCCTTTCGTGTTTCTCGCTAGGTACTTGGCTACTCAATTGCTCAGCTATGGGCTCCTCTGCGGAGGTCCACATGATGTCACCTAGGAGTCGCAAGGGGAGTCGTTTCTTGCGCCTCTCTGTTTGGATCAGGGATACGGCTCTCATTTCTAGGGAAAAGTCACCCATGGCTAGACTCAGCATGAATGGCCTACAGTCGAAAGCAAGAGTGAAGTGAACTCGCCCGTTTTTCCGCCTTGATTCGTAATAGCTGAATTCCACGTAATGGCGCGCGGCGGTGCGCCGCAGTATTCGAAAGCATCCGCGAGCTAGATCCTCGTCACGGAAGTCTACGTCGAAAGGGTAGTCCCACCCGGCCATTGGTGTTCCTTCGTCAGTTGTGCCGTACGAGCATTGTAGTTGCGAAATTGCCGACATGGGATTCATTTTGTTGCGCATCGTGGAGCGCAGCGGACTCGGCACGTCAAGGTGTGCTCATCCGCGTGCCCCGCCTCTGGGCCGTCTGTGGGCCGTACGAGGGTGACCGGGGACGACCGACAGCACCCACTTCTGACAGGTGTGGGCCGCTCTCGCCCTGGAGCATCGCTGCCCTGTGGGACACTGGCAGACGTTATGCCTGCACCTGGAGAGCTTGAAGACGACGGCGGCAAGAGTGCCTGGCTTGAGTCGAAGCGTCTCCTTGTCAGCCCTCAGCGTCACATCGACGCTCTGCGGTGCCTCTTGGCCAACGAGGACGATCCGCTCCTGATGCACGACTACGACCTCATCAGTGACCCTCAGACGGTCGCCATCGTGCGGGCTCAGCAGCGCGCGGCGGGGCAACGTCGCCGCAGGCTCAAGCGCGTAGCCGCGCAACGTCGCTTCAAGCGCTGATGCCCACAGCCGCTTGTCCGCACGTTCAGCGCACCAGATGCGCACCAGAACGCGCGGTCAGACAGGGTCATTGACGGTCACTTGTGAGCCGTCACGCAAGGCCACTGCGGGCCGTTTTTGCAGGTCAGCGGCCTAAGAGGATGTCTCATGTGGTGAGTCTCGCGAGCTTCTTGTAGCAGGTCAGGGCGGCTGCGAGGCCGAGGAAGGCGAGGAAGTGTTGGCCCTTGCGTTCGTACCGGACGGTGAGGCGGCGGTAGCCGAAGAGCCAGCTGATCGTCCGCTCGATCCGCCAGCGGTGTCGGCCGAGTCGCTCGCCGGACTCGATGCCGGGGCGGGCGATCCGCGCGGCGATGCACCGGCTGCGGAGCCATCGGCGGTGTCCGGCGGAGTGGTACGCCTTGTCGGCCCGGAGCTTGTCGGGTCTGCGGCGGCGCGGTCCGCGGCGAGACCGTATCGGCGGTATGCCACGGACGAGGGGCCTGAGCGCGTGAGTGTCGTGGACGTTCGCGCCGGAGACTCCCAGGGCCAGAGGCAGGCCCTGTGCGTCGGACAGGACGTGCAGTTTGCTGCCCTTCTTGCCCCGGTCGACCGGATTCGGCCCGGTCAGCGATCCCCTTTTTTGGCCCGCACGTTCGCGGCGTCCACGATGGCCGAGGTCCAGTCGATCTCCCCGCGCGCTCCGAGCTCATCCAGGACCGCCCGGTGCAGCCGCCGCCAGACCCCGGCCCTCGTCCAGCCCGTGAACCGCCGGTGGGCAGTCGCCGGCGAGACACCGAACGTATCGGGCAGCATCCGCCACGCACACCCGCTGGTCAGCACGTACACCACCGCCGCGAACGCCTGCCTCTCATCGACCGGAGCCGTGCCCCCGCCCTGCTTCCGCGGAGGGAACTCCGGCAGCAAAGGCTCCACCAGAACCCACAGACCATCAGGGACAAGACGAGACGAGAGATCACGAGCCACGGACGGCATCATGCCGACACCACTCAGGCCGCGTGAGACAGCCTCGAGTCCATCCCTGGCGCCTCCGCCCCGCGGTGTTCACCACCCGCCACATCTCCGTAGAGCGTCCCTGTCTCCATGAGACGGCGCCCGCATCGGAAGCATCGAAACCTCTGGGCGGCCGCTTCGTTGGTACTCCATGATCAGCCGGGTTGCCGGCCGGAACATCAAGGAGGCCTCATGCGCATCGCAGCTGTAGTCGCCGTGACAGCGGCCCTCGTTCTCCCCCTCGCTTCTCCTGCATCCGCCGCAGTTCCCCCCGAGGACGGCACTGTCCTGCTCAAGGACTCCTTCACCGAGAAGTGCCTGGACTCTGACAGCGGCGGCAAGGTGTACACCAACGATTGCCACACCGACAACGGCTACCAGAAGTGGCAGTGGATCCCCCGCGGCACGGGCAAGGTGATCCTCCGCAACATCGCCACGGACCGCTGTCTCGACAGCGGTGGCGAGAGCGTCTACACCAGCACCTGCACGGTGAACAACCAGCACCTGCAGTGGCTGTACCGAGAGCACACCAGCGGCAATCTGGAACTGAAGAACGTCGCTACCGGCCGGTGCCTGCTGGCCGACATCCACTCAGATGTCAAGACCGTCTCGTGCGACGACATCAACTACGACTGGGGCCCGACGGTGGTACCGGAGTAACGCTGGCACGGACCTCCGCCCAGCCGGTTCTGGGGCCGACTCAGGGCCGTACAGTCTAGCGGGGTGATCTGCGTCAGGTGCTGTGGACGAACTCCCCAGCGGCGCAGTCCTTGGCGTACTGCGCCGCTCCAATCAGGTGGTAAGAGCCGGGGCGCAGGGGGCTTACCTGCCACAAGAAGCTCGCGAAGCCCACCACGTGAGACATCCCCTAACTCCCTGCGTAAGCACCGTGATTCCCAAGCTCAGGTTGTAGGCCGCTCCCATTCCTGCGCCGACGGCCGGTCAGTAAGGATGCCGGTGCCGAGGAGCATGGCAAGGAGCTGAGCGGTTTCGGGGCGGATTGGGCCGAGGCGGATGATGCCTTCGCCGTGGATGTTGACGTCGGCGTGGAGGGCGGGGAAGTCGTGGGCCAGGCCGAGGGCTTGGAGGGCTTCGGCGAGGAGTTCGGCGGCGCGCTTGCTCTCGGACCAGCCGCGGACGTAGGGGATGCCGGGGTGGAGGTCGGTGGCGAGTTGGGCGCAGACGCCCTTGGGGTCGGTCATCCGGGGTTCTCTTCCTGGTCGGCCGGTTTCGGCAGGTGGTCGAGGGCCAGGCGCAAGAGTCGGGCCAGGCGTTCTGCGGTTTCGGGGGAGATGCGGCCCAGTTCGATGAGGCCATGGCCGAAGGCGTTGAGGTCTGCGCGGAGGTAGGGGAACTCCCGTTCCATGCCGGCGAGGGTCAGCACGTCCCGGAGGGCCGCCACCGCGTCGCGGGCCGCGTGCCACTCGGCGTTCCGGGTCGGGGACCAGTGGGCCGCGTCGGGCGGGAGGTCACCCCTGCCGTGCATCGGAGGCCCCGGGGAGCGGCAAGGGGTTGTCCTTGGGGTACTGCTCGCTGTGGCGGTCAACCCTGGCGATGAGTTCCGCGGTGGCGACGAGCATGGCAGCCAGCGCCGCCGTGCGGGCCGGTGAGGTCTCCGGGCGCCGGGACGGGGCGAAGAGCCAAGTGTAGCGGTCGCCGTTGAGCGGGAACGGGCCGGGGACGACGACGTGCGAGCCCTCGGAGAGGTAGCGGTAGCCGATGGCTTCGGCCGCGGCATCGGACAGCATGTCCTCGAACCGCACTTCCGAGCCGGGAGGCAGGAAGAAGCCCACCTGCTTCGCCGCCCAGTCCACCATGGCAGGCCCCATGGGCAGGAAGTTCCGCCGGAGCTGGTCATAGGTCTCGATGCCGAGCCGCTGGTTGACCACGACGACGTCGAAGTGTCCGCCGGTAGGCAGGGTGTACGGCCGCCGCGGGTTGTCCAGCCATACCGACCGGCATTCCTCCGGGCTGCTCGCTGCCTCGGAGAGCCACTGCATGCCGCTGCGTGTCACCAACTGCATTGCTACCTGCCTCGGTTGGTCGTATCGACGTGGAGGTGCCGCCGTACAACCAAGAGTTCCGAAAGCTGCATTGAGCTGGGGAGATGACGAGGGGTGACGGGGGATGACGCGAGGCTGGTCGGCGCGTCATCCCCCGTCACCGGGAAGGGCGCCCCGGGAGTGCGGCGAATCGGTTTCCTGTGAGGAGGTAGCTGCGTAGGGTGAGGAGTGAGCGAGCGGCGCAGTGGTCGGGGGTGCAGCGACGTGGACGGGAAGCAGTTCGCCGGCGAGCGTCTGCGGGCCGCCCGCAGGGAACGCGGCTGGAGCCAGATGCGGCTGGTCAGCGAGCTGCGCCGCGTGGCCCTGCGTCACGGGCACGCCTTGCCCTCCGATGCCAGCGTGAAGCGCCGTATCGCCAGTTGGGAGAACGGGCATAGCACCCCGGATGAGTTCTACGGCCCGTTGTTGGCCGAGGTGCTGGGGAGGAGCGGGCCGGAGCTTGGCCTCAGTCATCTGACCGGGCAGGATGCGCGGCTGCTGGAGACCCACTATCCGCGCACTCCGGAAGACGCGATTGGCGGGGTGGGAGGGCTGTGGCGGGCGGACCTCAATGGCTATGAGCCGCTGTTGCGGTCGGAGCCCGTCGTTCCGGCGTGGCATGAAGCGTCGCTGCGATGGCTGGTGGCGCCGGAGCCGGGCTTTCCCGCCGGTGGCGCACGGGAGAATATGCAGGTGGGCTTGGCCGACGTGGCAGCGGTGAAGACGACGGCCGAGATGTTCGCGCAGTTGGACGACCGGTTCGGCGGCGCGCACGCCAGGCACTCGCTCATCCAGTATCTGAGCCGGGAAGTCGAGCCGCTGCTCCACGGGCAGTACACGGAGGCGGTCGGGCGTGCGCTGTTCTCGACCGTGGCGGAAGGGACGCTGCTGGCCGCGTGGATGTCCTACGACGCATGCCATCACGGCCTGGCGCAGCGGTATTTCCTGCGCGCGCTGCGGCTCGCCCAGGACGGGAACGATCGCCGGCTGGCCGGGAGCATACTCTCCGCGATGAGCCACCAGGCGACGTTTCTGGGCCACTACACCGAGGCCGCCACCCTGGCCCGCGCGGCCCGGATGGGCATTTCAGGAGTGGCCACGCCGACGATGATGGCGCAGTTCCACGCGATGGAGGCCCGCGCGCTGGCCCGGACGGGAGACGTCCGGGCGTGCGAGAAGGCGTTGGCGGAATCGACGCGAGCGCTGGAGAGCCGCAACAGCGACGACGAGCCGGAGTGGATCACGTACTTCGATGAGGCGGAGCTGGCCGCCGAGGCGGCGCACTGCTTCCGGGACGTGAATCACGCGCGGCGGGCCGTCGAGCACGCCCACAACGCGATGAGCGGTGAGCATGTGCGGAGCGACTTCTTCGCCACGATGGTGCTCGCGGATGCGCATCTGCGGGCAGGGGACGTGGAGGAGGCTTGCCGGGTGGCGCTGGACGCCATGGATCTCGGGCAGTCGCTGAAGTCGGCCCGGTGCGTCAGCTATCTGGCGGAGTTCCGGGCACGGCTGGACGAGGCGGGGGCGTCGGCGGTCAGCCGGGAGTTCCGGGAGCAGGCCGCCGGCTACCGGCTGTGGGACGAGGCCGGAGCGACGCGGACGGAATAACGGCGGTCAGAACGGCTGCCAGTCGCGGCGGCTGCCGCCGGTCCGGATGGCGTCGACACGCCGGGGAAATTCTGCGGCTGCCTTGGAACTGGTCGTGACCTGGCTGCCGAGCCAGATGGTCATCATGAGTTCCCGGACGTCTGCGAGCACGGGGTAGCCCGGCCAGTTCAGCAGCTCGAAGCCGTAGTGGTAGACGAAGGATTCGTACTCGGCGCGGGTATGCCAGCCGAAGCGGTCGTAGTAGAGCGCGGTGAGGATGAGGTCCCACTCGCGGTGCGCCAGGGCGAAGCCGTCGAGGTCGATGAGGATGGCCTGGCCGTTGCGGTGCCGGATGGCGTTGCCGACGTTGGCGTCACCGTGGATAAGGCCGAAGGGGAGGACGAAATCCAGGCGGTCGTACTCCTTGTGCAGCCGGTCGGCGCGCTCCTCCAGGAAGGCGCGGTCGGAGTCGGCTATGCCGTCGAGGCGGCGGAGAGGTTCCCACACCTTGGCGAAGGGATCGAAGTACGGCAGGCGGAGCGATTCGGGTTCTTCGAGCCAGTGGAGGTGCCGGAGGAGGTCGGCCAGTTCGTCGAGACGGGCGTACTCGGGCCGGTCCTGGGCGTTCTCCCAGAAGGTGACCACGCGGCCGTCGATGGTGGCCGGCTGCTCGATGCCGGGGACGACGCGGGTGGCAGGGAAGTTCTCCGTCTCCAGCCATCGGGCGACACCGACGGCGCGGGTCATGGGTTCCAGACTGCCGGGGTCGCGGGCAATGCGGACGATGACCGGGGCCGAGGCGAGGCGGTAGACCGCGTTGGAGCCGAGACGGAGCAGCCCGGCGCCGGAGGGGTCGAGGCCCGCCGCGCGGCAGGCGTGGACCAGGGTGCGCCCTGCGCTGTCGGAGGTGAAGGCTGCCGCCGTGTCGTGCCTGTCGCCGTCGCCCGCGCTCATGCGATCGACGCTACCGGGCGTTGGCGGCACGTGGCAGTCCGCCCACGTAATCACCACGTAATGATCTTGGGAGCGGAGGCCGAGCGGCCCCTTTCCGTGGCTGGTCAGGGACGTACGGCGATCGGGGCGCATCTGGGCTCCGGAGCCGTGTGCGCAGGTTCGAATCCTGCCGGGGGCACCCCAGTTCAGGCACCTAAAAGGCCCTCTGATCAGGCAACACGTCAGATCGGAGGGTCTTCTGTCATGTGCAGCCATATGCCTGTGAATGCAGCTCTGGGACAGCCCTTGTGGGATATTCGTGGGATCGGACTTCTGAGGATTAGCGGGTCGAAAGCGACATAGTGAGGGCCCCGAGGGGGTCACCCCGGGGCCCTGAATGTGACTTACATCACTCGTATTCGCCGTATAGGTTCTCGATGAGCCGGTTCGCCACCACATGGCGGCCATGGAGGCATTTGGCGTAGCGGGCGTTGAGGACTTCGACGCTGTTGCCGGCCCTCTCGGCGACCTCGGTGGAGGGCACGCCGGCGTTGAGCCACGAGGACAGGGCCGCGTGCCGCAGGTCGTAGGGCCTGGCCGCGAGGGGGCTCTTGACCAGATCGGGTGGCAGTGCCAGCTGTCGCGCTTCGGACCACACCCGGTAGTAGGTACTGGAGCCGACCAGGCCGCCGCGCTCGTTGAAGAACAGCCGGCCGTCGTCGGCCGTGCCGAACGTCTCGATGCTCCAGTTCCATATCCGGACCAGCTGGGGTGGCAGGGGGACGACTCGCACCTCCTGCGCCGCGCGGTTCTTCAGGCCGCGGTCGTCGTGCGCTTCACCGGTCTTGGTCCATTTCTTCCCCACGGTGGGGCGGGTGCGGTGCAGCACTACCTGCCCCCAGCCCTGCAAGGGGAGGGTGCAGTCGGGTTCGGCGACGCCGACGGCTTCGGCAGGCCGCAAGCCGGCGTAGTACATCCCGGCGAACAGTCCCATCAGCCGCCGGCCGCGGGCCCGCTCGTAGCCGCCGACGTAGGAGACGGCGTTGATCAGCGACGTGGCCTGCTCGGGGTTGACCACCACCCGCGGGTCGACCTGCCGGACAGTGAGCACCGTCGGCATGGTGATCCGCCCGAGCGGGTTGTCCTCGAACTCGCCGATCTGTGTGGCGTATTTCAACGCGTTGACCAGGGTCTTGCGCTTGCGTTTTGCGGTCTCCGCGCCGGCCGCTTCCCCGTCCAGCCGCAGCGCTATCGCGTGCACGACTCCGAGCAGCACGGCCGGGTCGGCCAGTGCCGCCAGCGGTGGGGAGTTCTCCTCGATCCAGGTCAGGACCGACCGCTCCGGGGGCGGGAGTTCCCGGTCCTTGGGGCCGGGCAGCAGGAAGGCCCAGTCCCGCAGCGCCCGCTGCAGCACCTCGTCCGAGGGGCGTTCCGGGGTCTTCGGCAGTATCGCCTTCGTGATCGCCGTCAGGCCCTCGTTGATTTCGTCGCGGTAGTTCGGCGACGCATGGGGCCATTTCATCCGCAGATAGTCCAGAGCGAACTCGTACCAGGTGCGCTTCGGAGCCTCCTCCTCCAGGGAAGAAGGCAGTCCCGTGACCGTGTCGAACTGTTCGCCCGCGTCCACGGCCATGATCAGCTGGGACCTCAGCTTGTCCGCGAGCCCTTTGGTTGCGCGGGACCTGGATATCGGCCGGCCCGCGACGCTCCATCGGACCTCGAATGCTTCCTTGCCGCCCCTTCCCTTCTTCTTCCTGACGCCCCAGATCCGCACCTCGGTGGTTTTCAAGCTGCGACTTCCTCCCTCTCCGCGAGCCATGCCAGAAATTCACTGCGCCACACGCGCAGTTCTCCGTTGGGAAGCTTGAAGCAGGTCGGCCCCGTGCCCAATTCGCGCCAGCGATAGAAGGTCCGCCGAGACACTCCCTTGAGCGCCATGAGCACCTCAGGGACCGTCATCAGCTCATCCGGGGCTTCCCCGCCAGCCATCCGGCCAGCGTGGCGGCGATTTCTCGCCGACCGCGTGGACACCATTACCGTTCACCCATATCCCGAGAAAGGACAGCCAGGAGATACCGCCGGCGCGCCACACCGAGCGACTTGGCGAATTCCGCCAGAACATGCGCAGGGGGAACCGCCAGGAACACTCAGGAAGAGCCCTCATGGAAAAGGGGTGGCACTATCCGGACGTCAACTCCTTCTGACAACTCTTTGCCTTACACACAGTCACTGGTGAATCATGGCGTGAACGTCCCAGGACTGCGCTGCCCGCCCGGGTCCACCGCCAAGCAGCCCGCGCAGATACCATCCATGCTCTCGGCGATCCCCGATTTCGCTAACCGGGGATCGTGCGGTACAAAGGCGACGGCACGTCGCCCGTTCTTCTGGCCGGGTCGTTTACGTTGACATGCTTTGGTCGGGTGTTCCACTCGTTCGGGCCTTGAGCGCGTCTGCTGTCAGCGATTGGGCGCGGGCCGCGCCGCTTTATGCCCCCTGCCTGTCAGCCGTGGTGCCCGTCGTGTTCCGCCGGCGCCCGCAGAGCACCGTGGGGTCCACAGCACACGGGTACGAGCGGTCCCCCTCGTGGGCCGGCCAGGACCCCATGAAATCGAACGGTAGTGCCGTGTCGGGACGTACGGTGGTGAGTCTCTCCGAGGAATCCGGTGCACCGCGTCGCAGCCTCCGGTCGGGGGCAATGCGCCCTCGCAGGGCGGTGCACTCGCCGTCCATCCGGCCGGCCCCCTTTCCCTCCTCGGTCTGCTGTCCGCCTCACAGCCTGGTCAACAGCACCCCTGATCACCCGGTCCCCCTTGCGGAGACCTGGAAGGGGCCGAGGGTCGGCACGACGGACGCTCCCCGTTCGGGGGAGATTCCCGCTGTACCGGCTCGATCCGCGTCTCGGTGCTGCGAGACTGAGCCGGGCCACTTGGGAACGACGGGCAGGCAGGACCGCACGACAGATGACCGATACGTCAGATGACCCCTTCAGTGCGTACACCGAACAGGCTGAGTGCTTCGAGGAACTGCCGCGCGGGGATCTCGACGAATACCTGCGGCCGTTCGAGGCCGGGCTGCTGATGGCGGCCGGCCGCATGCTGGCGCTCTGCGCCTACCGCGACGCCGCCCACTACGCGGGCGGCCCGTTTGACCGCGGTGAGGAGGGAGCGGCGGCCACAGTGCTGTATCTGCTGCCCGAGGCGTGTGACGGGCAGGAGCACGACTTCCGCCGGTCAGTAGCACGGGCCTTCTGGGACCTGTCCGAGGACCTGGCAGCCGGGCGTGCCCCGCTGCCACGCTGCCAGGCCGAGACGTGGGCACTTAAGGTCATGCTGGACGCGGCGCCCCGCATGTGCGCCGCCGACGATGACGAACTCGCCGCGCTCGGCGTGCCCGTCCCCGACGGCACGACGGAAGACTCCTCCGGTGCCCCGTACGTCGACGAGGAGGCGTGGGCGTTCGTCGTCGAGGACGCGAAGTACACCATCCCCGAAGCCCGGCCTTCCGCGTCCACGGGCGAAGCGGCCGACAGCAGCGAGGAAGAGGTACCGGAACCGGAAGGCGGCTGGGAGGCGCCCGCTCACTGGTTTTCGCCCTACGGCATCACCCATCCGCGCGACCCCGGACGTGGTCATCCCTCCTGGGCCGATGCCCCGGAGCAGCAGGGCCTCCCGGAAGGCCTGCCCAGTGTCGAACGGGCTACACGCCTCCTGGCCCTGGGCGATGACTTCGACCCGTGGCAGGCGGCGCGAAGCGAGGTGCTGCGCCCCCGAGTGCGGACGCTGGCGGACACTCTGACCCCGCTGGCAGCCCGGCTGCTGACGGTGGCCGCCGACACAGTGGCCGAGAGGGGATGGCACGACCTGCTGCGCCACGGCGACCGCGTCTTCCCACGCCCCGACGACGAAGACGACGCCTGGGCACTGGAAGACTCCTTCCTCTTCCAGCTCCCCCCGCTGTGTGACGGCCAGTCCGCCGCCTGGCGTCTGGCCATGGTCCGCGCCGTCGAGGACCTCGCCGGGGACCTGCGGGCCGGCAGGGCCCCGCTGCCCACCTGCACCGCCGAGGAACTCGCCTTCCACCTGATCCTCTCCGAGGCCGAGACCGTCCTGGACTTCCTCGACCAGGGCGATGACTACGCCCGTGACCTGGGGCTGCCGGCCGGCGACCGGTTCACCGTCCGCCACCGCACCTTCGGCCTGTGGAAAGAGGTATTCCTCCAGGATGAGGATGTCTTGTTCCACTACGACCAGACCCTCGCCCACGTCGCCTCCGACCCCGACCACCCGGCAAGCCAGCAGCTCGGCACCGGAGACCTCCGCCCCCGCGCCTGGTTCGAATCCTTCGGCAACATTCGCCCCCGCCCCCTACGGCCGCTCACCGACCAGGAACGCAGCCTGCTTGCGGGCGCGGACCCCGATGTCTTCTTCGCCAGCACACCGGCCGTGGCCAAGGATCCCGTGCCGTCCGTCAAGGACAGCACGAGCACGATGCTGCCCGGCCGGCTCCGTGAGGAATTCGAGTACTTCACCGGGCTGGCCCAGCGCCGCTTCTTCGACGAGCCGTGCGCCATCGCGATGGCCGCCAGCCTGGACCGGCTGCTCACCCGCCTGTTCGACACCGACGCCGTCGTCCCCTCGAACCTCTGGCCGCTCAACCCCCGCGCCATAGCCGTCAAAGCGGGTCTGCTGATCGTCGACCCCGACTTCTGCCTCCAGGGACACACCCGCACCTGGCGGTTGAGCGCCGACCGCACCGACCGGGACGCTCGCACGTGGACGGTCGCTCTCCTGGAGGACTGCGCCAACTACATCCTGGCCAACTACGGGCGGACCGCAATGGACTTCCTGCGCCAAGGCCCGCCGACGCCCCTGGACCCCCAGCTCTACGACGACCTGCCCGCCCGCCTGAACGCACTCGCCCAGGACCTGACCGTGGCCGGCCTGCTCGATCACCGCATCCAGCACCTCGGCATGGCCCCCGCCCAGCTCGCCGAACACGCCATCCTCCCCGAACCCCTGGTTTCGGCCTGGCTCGACGGTGCCCCGGTCACACCTTCCCAGCTCCTACGCTGCGCCCCGGCCCTGCAGATGTCGGAGGATGTCCTGCTGGCCGCGCTGGACGGCAAACGGGACACCTCCTACTGGCCGCTCCCCGTTCCACCAGCAGACCAGCAGGGCCGCCCCGAGTGACAAGATCGGACGACCCGCTCGGTCAGGCCATCCCATGCTGCTCGGCCTCGTGCAGCCTCACCGGGTGCGAAGTCAGGTGAGAGGCACTTCCCGGTCCGCGCCAGCCAGCCCAGCGGGACCGGAAGAGTTCATCGACAACGGCCATTGACATAAAGGGCGCAGACCAGCCATGCCGGCAGCGCCAGGTGACTCTCACCCGACAGACGCGGCCCCACCGGAAAGTCGCTGAGTGGCCTGCCGTTCCGGACACGAGCCGGCGCGTGGTTCAGGGGTCGATGAGGCGCCGCAGGTAGGAGTGGGGGTCGGCCAGGTAGCGGCGCCAGTGGTCCACAAGCGGCAGGTCCTGCCACTCAGTGGGTGTGAAGCCATGGTCGTCCAGTTCCAGGATGCGGGCGCCGGGAAGGGCCGTCAGCAGTGGTGAGTGGGTGGCGCACACCACCTGTCCGCCGGTCTTGGCCAGGCGGTCCAACAGGGCGACCAGGCGCAGGCAGGAGCCGAAGGACAGGGCCGCTTCGGGCTCGTCCATCAGGTACAGCCCCGGCTCGTCGAACATCGCGTCCAACACGGTCAGGAAGCCCTCGCCGTGGCTTTGCTCCTCCAGGTTCTCCTCCCAGAACCCATAGGAGCCGGAGACGTTCTGGGCGAGATTGAACAGGGTCTCCGCGCGCAGGAAGAAGCCTTTACGTTTGCGGCGGGGCCCGGTGAGCAGGCGGATGCCCTCTTTGGTGAGGTCCGTGCGCAGGGCCTCGCCCAGGGGTGTGGTTTCACCGGTGCTGGCGTATCTGGTGCCGGCCTTGCCGCCCTGGGAGTTGATCTTGCAGGCGTCGGCGATGGCCACGATGAGGGTGGATTTGCCCGAGCCGTTCTCCCCGACCAGGAACGTGACCGGCCGGACGAAGCGCAGGCCCTCCGCGGCAAGCTGCCGTACCGGCGCCATGGTCAACGGCCACTCCTGGGCGGAGGGCTCCTCAATGCGGATGCGGGTGAGGAACATCAGGCCTGGAGAATCCGGTCGGCGAGGCGGTGCAGGGGCAGCACGAGGTCAGCGTAGTCCCCGCCGAGCGCACGCTGGAGCAGGTGGGCGATGACACAGGCCTGGGCATAGCGGCCTTCGGGCGAGTCCAGAACGTCGGCGAAGAGCTCGCGGACCCTCCGGGCGGTCTCAGGTACCAGGAGGCTGTGGCAGTAGAGGGTGGCTGCGCCGTATCCGGCCGGTCCCCGGCCCCAGCTTTCCCAGTCCAGCACCCACAGGCGTGGCGCGGTGAGGTTGGACCACTGCAGGTCGAAGTGCTCGGTGCGCCAACCGGGTTTGAGGTGGTCGGCCCTGGCGCCGAAGAAGACCCGCAGCTGAGGGGTGTAGCGGTCGGCGTCCTGCGTGCCGCGCTCGGTGGGCTGGCCAGCCAGCGTCTCCAGCGCCTGGCGCAGGTCCTGCCACCAGGCCTCGGACGCATCGACGGGCTCGGTGAGTTCCGCGGTGGGTGAGCAGACCGGGTCCGGCACGAAGGTCATCAGCTCGGCGCAGGTGACCACGTTCTGCTCGTGCCACTCGGCCCGGTCCAGCAGGGCCGGCTTGGGGATGCCGCTCAGGGTGGCGGCGTCCTGATTGCCCCGCCAGTCCTCGGTCTCGGCCCAGTCCTGGTGCTCACCGGTTGCCCGCAGCCACAGCTTCTCGCCATCGCGGAAGGCCGGCGCCCCGATGGTGCGCTCGCGCCAGCCGTAGACGGCCTCCTTCTCGATGTCCGTCGGCAGGGTGACGCCCAGGCGTTCCGCGCCTTCGGCGAGGATGCGGTGCAGATAGCGAACCTGGCTGTTGGGGCTGGTCACGGTGTGTCGGTGCTCCGCCTTATCGCGTGGGACGGCACTTGTTCGGCCGGCAGTTGCGTTCCGGTGCGCACGCCTGGTCCTTCGGCGCGCACGGACCACAGCTGAACCCGGGCGCGCAACGCCCCGAAGGCTGGCAGTTGCCCTGGGGCACACACGCCAGGCTGCAGTTCGGCCCGCACTGAGGATTACACATGCCGGCACGCAGGGCCGCTGCGCCGCGAACTCGGCCGCCAAGTCACGCTTCCCAGCGGCGTCAAGCGGGCGAAGACGCACGGCCACACCCACCCGTCCGGGGAGACCGCGAGAACCCCCTGTGCACAGTTGCCGCACAGCTGCACGGTGGACGGTGCGCTGCCGCAGCTACCCCGCCGACCGCCGCAGCCGGTTCGTGGCAATCCAGGACACGCCCAGCGGCTTGTGGTGCGGGCTTACCTCCGTCATAGCTCCGGAGCAGCCGTCGGCTGCCCGGGGGGCGGTGGGGCGGGCCAGGCCCAACCATCAGGTCCGCGCGTCGCGCCTGGTCCCGATGGGCAGATGCACCCGGTACGGCACATGGCTGCCGTCTACGGCGGAAAATCCCGGCGGATCCCGACGCAGCTCGGTAGGCTCCTGGCACGTCACAGTCAGCCTCTCTGACGTTACTGACCGGCATGTCAGCGGCCGGCGGCGCGGTCAACGCGCTTGGGCTGGGCCAGTGCCGCAACTGGTGCCGGCCAGCAGCGACCCGTCTCGCCGAAGGCCATAGGGGCGCCGCGAAGCACCTCCGCCCAGTCACTTGATTGGAGAGACCGTGCCTGAATTCGCCACGACGCCTCAGCTTCCGGGCCCGCCGCCTCCGGGCTTCCGGTATCTCGACTTTCTTGGCGGCTCAAGCCACCTCGTCCCCGAGGACACGTGCCGGGGTTGCTTCATGAACAGTCGGGAGCCGGAGCTGCCCAGCATCCTCAGCCCGGTCTTCGACGACGGCATCATCACCGTCCGGCAGGACGCCGAGTGGGCTGTGCCGGGGTTCATGGTCGTCGGTGTCCGTCCGCATATCGGTGCGCTGGACGAGATGGAACTGGCCCTGGTGGAGCGGATCGGACGGGTGACTCACTCCGTGCGGCGGGCGATGCGGGAACGGCTGGGTCTGACTGCGGTGCAGATGTACCAGGAGGAGAAGCTTGAACGGCCGCACTTCCACCTGTGGATGCTGCCGTTGTGGCCGGATGTCATGGCCAGGCACAGTATCAACCCGAGGATTTACGAATCGAACATCCTGCGGTACCTCACCTTGTTCGATTTCGAATCCAGCAAGGCAGCAATCCACAGGTGCGCTGATGAGGTGCGCGACTTCCTCAACGGCATCCCCAACCTGCACGGCGGCAAAACAGCCTGAGGAAGCTGCCTCGCCCTCCGACGGCGGGATGCCCCTCCTCGGTGCTGCCTTACCGGACCCGATCGTCCCAGCCGGTCCTCTCCGAGTGGACTGTGCGAATCGGAAGGAGGCCAAGGATGCGCATTGCACACGTGGCGCCGTTATGGGAGAGCGTTCCTCCCAGAGGCTACGGAGCCATCGAGACACTGGTTGCCGAGCTCTCTGCGGTGCAGGTCCTCGACGGGCATGACGTTACGGTCTTCGCCTCGGGTGACTCCAAGGTTGCCGGCAACCTTCACAGCGCCGGCGCCCCGGCCCTGCACGAGGCCCCAGGCATCGCAGAACCTGAGATCTACCGCATGCTGCAGCTGCTGGACGTACGCGACCGGGCGGACGAGTTCGATGTCATCCACTCTCACGTGCACGCCAACACCGGCTGCTTGGCAATCCCCGCCCTGTATGGCCTGCGCTCGCCCGTGCTGCACACCGTGCACTGCTACTTCAACGAGGACAACACTCGGCTCTTCCGCCGCTTCGCCACCGAACGGTACGTGGCCATCAGCGACAGCCAGCGTTCCCGGCTGCCGGAACTCAACTTTCTCGGCACGATCCATCACGGTATTGCGGTGGAAGCGTTCCCCTTCGCGGCGGAGCCGGTCGGGGCGAATCCGTACCTGGTCTTCCTCGGCCGGATCAGGCCCGAGAAGGGCGTACACATCGCCATCGAGGCGGCTCGCCTGGCCGGGCTTCCCTTGAAGATCGCCGGCCGGATCAAGCACAGTGACCGAACCTACTTCGAGCATGAGGTCCAGCCGCACCTGGACGGAAAGCGGGTGTCGTTCCTGGGAGAGCTCGACTTCCCCCGCAAGACGTCTCTGCTCGCGGGGGCGGTCGGCACGCTCATCACCTCACGCATCCCGGAGCCGTTCGGTCTCGTTGCGATCGAGTCGATGGCGTGCGGCACGCCAGTGGTGTCCCTGCGCACCGGAGCCGCCGCCGAACTCGTGAACGACGGTGTCACCGGCTACCTGGCCGACAGCATCGAGGAGCTGGCCGCTGGTATCCGCCGCTTACCGATGATTGATCGCGCCTCGTGTCGGCAGCACGTCGCCGCCAGATTCTCCATCCGTCGCATGACAGACGGCTACGAACGCACCTATCGGACGTTGACTCGAAGCTGACCTGCGGTATCACCACCGATCTTCCGCATCGAACAACCTTTGGGGGCACCATGCGCAGCGTCATCCTCAGCGCGGGAAAGAGCTGCTTCGTCGCCTGCCCAGGCTGCTACAACTACTTCGGCCGCACAGTCAGCGACACCTCTGTGGTGACGGGCTTCGTGGCCGGCTTGTGCGACAGGTTTGCGCTGAAAAAGATCACCGTTGGCGGCGGCGATCCGCTGACCCGGCCGGACATCATCCCGCTGCTCAAGGGATTACGCGGTCTGGGTCTCCGGATCTCCCTGGACACCGTGGGCACCGCTTTCCTTGGGCCGGCGGCGATCCGCTTCATGGGAGAAGGCATGGCCGCCCACGTCCCGGCCGAGGACGTGGTGTCCGTTGCCGACGTGATCGGCATACCACTCGACGGCAGCACCGATGAGGTGCAGCAGCGGTTCCGCCGGCAGGCGACCGTCCACTCACAGCTGAAAATCCTCTCACTCCTGGACAAGGCCAGAGCCCGGCTGTGCGTCAACACGGTGGTGCACGCCGGCAACACCGAGGACACCTCCGCAATCGCCAGACTGCTCCACGGATACTCCGGCATCTGCGAGTGGCAGCTCTTCCAGTTCATGCCCATGGGGCCACTGGGGCACCGGAACCGAGACGAGTTCGCCATCCCCGAGAGCACCTTCGAGCACGCCGTCCAGCGCGCTCAAGCGGATGCGCCCCGGCACGTCCGGGTGGTCGCCAAAAGCGTCAGCAGCCGCAAACATCGCTACGTCCTCATTGATTCCGCCGGACTCGTGTGGATACCCGATCAGTCGCAGGGCACCGGTTGGCAGATTGAGGACACCAATGACCGGCGTCGGAGGATCGGGAGCATCAGCGATCCGGACATCCACGATCGCCTGGCCGCCCTGGACAAGACCCACACGGTGGTCCCGGCGTGACCCCCGCCGAGCTGCTTGTCATCGTGGCCCACCCCGATGACGAGAGCCTGCACTGCGGCGGGCTGCTGCACCAGGCCGCCTCCCGCGGAGGTGTCACGGTCACGGTGACGCTGACACGCGGCGGCGCCGGCAGGACCCTCGGCATGTGCAAGGAGGAGGAACTGCCGGCCGTGCGTGAAGCGGAACTGCGCCGCGCCGCAGCGGTCCTCGATGTGGCGTGCGCCGAAGTACACGATCTGCCCGACGGGCACCTGGCGGACCACGAAGCCGAGGGGGCCGCACTCGTGCTGGACGCGCTGCGCCGCTGGACTCCTCTCCGTGTGGTGGCGTTCCCACCCAACGGGATGAACGGCCACCCGGACCACCGCGCCGCCCATTTCCTCACGCGGCTCGCGCTCGGCCGCTACGACGGCAGTCCGCAGGTGCTGCTGATGACAAGCACGACGCCGTACACCGAACCCGATCGGCCCGGATTCCTGGAACCGGCGCAGGTGGAAGCCATGCGGTTGCCCGCGACCTTGCGGATGGCGGTGGGTGCCAGCCTGGAGGCGAAGCTGCGCGCGATGGGGCACTACGAGACCCAGGCGCGCAGCGTCGCAAAGGTCCTGCGCTGCTACCCGGAAAAACTCCTCACCGAAGCCTTCCACCAGGTGGCCGGCTGACGGGCCGGCCGTCTCAGGCCGCGCCGGTCAGCTGCTTGCGGAACTGCTCAGCCGCCTCCGCGACCGGCACGGTCTGGGTCTCACCGGTGGCTCTTGTGGTGATTTCCAGCGTGTTCTCAGCCAGGCCGCGGGCGCCGACCGTGATCCGGTAGGGGATGCCGATCAGCTCGGCGTCACGGAACTTCACACCGGGCCGTTCGTCGCGGTCGTCCAGGAGCACATCGAGCCCCTCATCGGCAAGCTGGCGGTAAAGCGTCTCGGCGGCTTCGGCCACCTTGGCGTCCTTGGTGCCCAGGACGACGATAGCCACCGTGAACGGCGCAACCGCGACCGGCCAGACGATGCCTTTCTCATCGTGATGGGTCTCCACCACGGCGGCAAGCGCCCGCTCCACGCCGATGCCATAGCTTCCCATGATCGGGACGACACGGTCACCGGCAGGTCCGAGCACGGACACACCCAGGGCTTCGGTGTATTTGCGGCCCAGCTTGAAGATGTGGCCCACCTCGATGGTGCGCACGACATCAAGCGGGGCGCCGCACTGGGGACATGCCTCACCAGCGGTGACCTCGCGCAGGTCCGCCCACCGCTGTACGGCGATGTCCCGCTCGACGGATACGCCCCGCAGGTGGACACCGTCGGAGTTCGCCCCGGTGACCATGCTGGTGCGACCGCGCAGAGCCTCGTCCGCGCACACAGGCACATCGCTGACCCCGACCGCACCCAGGCTGCCAGGAGAGGCACCGAGGGCAGACTGGATCTCCTCGGCGGTCGCCGGCCGGACCGTCTGCGCGGCAAGGGTGTCGATGAGCTTCTGTTCGACAAGGTTGTGGTCGCCCCGGAGCAGGACAAGAGTCAGCTCGCCGTCGACGACGTACACGAGAGTCTTGATCTGCGACACGGCCGGTACATCGTGCCGGCGGGACAACTCCTCGATGGTGCGCGCGTCCGGGGTGTCGAACCTCTCCGGGACAACGAGCGCCGGGCTGTCCGCCACGGCGGGCAGGGCAGATGTCGCCTTCTCCGTGTTGGCCGCGTAGTCGCAGCTCCGGCAGCGGACCACCAGGTCCTCCCCTGCCTGCGACGGGCTCATGAACTCGACCGACGCGCTGCCGCCCATGCTGCCGCTGGAGGCCTGTACCGCGATGGCGGGCAGACCAAGTCGGGAGAAGATCCGCTGATAGGCGGCCTTGTGCAGGTCGAAGGACCGATCCAGGCCCTCGCTCGCGACATCGAAGCTGTAGGAGTCCTTCATCGTGAACTCGCGCACCCGCAGCAGGCCGCTCTTCGGGCGGGCCTCATCGCGGAACTTCGTCTGGAACTGGTACCACATCTGCGGCAAGTCCCGGTAGGACCGCAGTTCCTGCGACAGAACGGTGAAGATCTCCTCATGGGTCATGCCGAGCGCCAGCTCGGCGCCCTTGCGGTCCTTCAGACGGAACATCTCCTCGCCCATCACCTCCCAACGGCCGCTGCGCTGCCAGATCTCGGCCGGGTGGAGTGCGGGAAGCAGGAACTCCTGCACACCGATCGCGGTCATCTCCTCCCTGATGACGTCCACGATCTTGCTGCGGACACGCACAGCCAGCGGCAGCAGGGTGAAGTGGCCGGCCATGAGCTGCCGGACGAACCCTCCTCTCACCAGCAAGCGGTGACTCACCGCCTCGGCATCCGCCGGGTCATCCCGGAGAGTGGGAACGTACAGCTGTGACCAGCGCATGGGACCGAAGACCGTCCTCTCGGTGAAGCCGCGGAGTGTCGCAGCGCGGTCACTTCGACCCTCGCCACGAGAGCCGCATTCTAGTGGCGTAACCCACCCCCACTCACAACGTTGCGCCATGCCCCAGCCACCCCCGCCCCACGAGCTCAAGACACGGAACAGCGGTACATTGACGCAGTCCTCGGACCACCCACCCAGCAGCGACCACTTCGTCCAAGCGATCCGCGACTACTACGACGCCCTCGCCGAGAAGGAGGCCGACCGCCTCAGCGCCACCATCGCCGGCAGGGTGTCCTTCGAAGTGCACCGGCGCTTCCTTGTCAACTACCTCAAGAAGGGGCAGCGCATCCTTGAGGTCGGAGCGGGACCCGGCCGGTTCACCACCGTACTGGCCGAGCATGGTGCCCGCGTTGTGGTCACCGATATCTCACCGGTCCAACTGCGCCTGAACGAGGTCAACGTCACAGCGGCCAGCGCCCAGCACGCTGTGGAACGCCGCCAGATTCTCGACGTCCGCGACACCCGCCGATACCCCGACGCCTCATTCGATATGGTCCTGGCCTACGGAGGCCCACTCTCCTACACCTTCGGCCAGGAACACCGAGCCCTCACCGGCCTGCTCCGGATCCTGAAGCCCGGTGGAGTCCTCATCGCCTCGGTGATGTCACTGTGGGGAAGCTGGCGAGCCCGCCTGCCCCAAGCCACCCAACTCGCTCGCCGTCACGGCACCGATGTGACAGACGCCGTCATCCACACCGGCGACCTGCGCCACGTCCCAGGCATGGCCCACGTCTGCAAGATGTTCACCTGGGAAGAGCTCACCACCCTCGTCACCGCCTGCGGCGGCGTAGTCCTCGACGGATCCGCCAGCAACTGGACAAGCCTGGAAGATCCCAAAATCTTGGCCACCATCGAAGGTTCGCCCCACCTGTGGTCCAAGTTCCTCACCTACGAAATGATCGCTTGCTCCAGCCTCGGCGCGCGCGACGGCGGCACCCACATCCTTCTTGCAGCCCAGCGCGAGTCTGCCGGTGATCTCTAACCAGGCAAACACAGCACCGGACACCGCACCGCCCCCTCTGCGTGCCGACCAGGCCGCAGGTGTTCACCCGGCCCGGCCAACCGCACGTGCGCTCTCGCGAGGTGGGCGGGGAGCACACCGAATGGCATGGCCTTTCCGCCCCATCCCCCACACCACAGATGCCAGCGAAACCATCCAGAAGCCTACAAATCCCCATGTCAATCGACCGTGCCAGTGGTTTCCGCTTGGTTCGACCGGAATGGCCTGTCCCTGCCTGTGGGGAAGCCCGTTGCCATCACCGACCCGAAGAGGATCAGGCACAGGCCCCCGAGAGCAGTCATCGTGGGGTTGGTCCCCAGCGGCATGTCATAGAGGAGCGCGAAGCAGGGGGCGAGGTAGGCCGCAACGTTCGCCCGTACGGTGCCGATACGCCTGATCAGTGCGTAGAAGAGCACCAGAGTGCCTCCCGTGGCCACAGTGCCCAGAACGACCAGCCAGACCACCGCAGCGGTTCCGGGCATAGGCACCGGGTTTGCGATGAGCCATGGCGCCAGGAGGAGCGTGGTCAGGGTCATGGCCGTTGCCGCTACGGCTACCGGTGGGACCCCGGGCAGTGCCCTCTGGATGTAGAGCGCTCCGCCGGCATAGCCTGCAGCGGAAAGGACGAGGAGGACGCCGCCCAGGAGAGCGTGCGGGGAATGGCTGGTTCCCAAGTCCTGCAGAAAGAGAAGCACGGTCCCGGCCGCGCCAATGCCGATACCGGCGACTGCGCTCGAGGGCAGGCGGCGCTCGACGGTGGCGGTGAAGGCCAGTGCCCACATGGGTTGTGTGCCCAGCAGGATGCCGGCCAGTCCGGCGGAAACGTACTGCTGGCCGATGGTGAGCAAGATGATCGGGACTGTCAGTTGGATGAGCGTTGCCGTGAACAGTCGGCCTCGGTAGCGGCCTAGGTGGGTACGCAGCGCGGCCGTGCGGATGGCCAGCGGCAGGAGCATCGCTGCCGCCAGCGCCGTGCGGGCAACAACGACGACCAGCACCGGCAGTTCCTGAAGGACGAAGGAAGCAAGGGGGAAGACAGCCCCCCACAGCGCGCCGAGTGTGATCAGCAGGGCCGCGTCCCGGCAGGTCACCGGCGGCTTCCGGACGCGAGGCGCTCATTGAGGTCTCGGACGGCTCGGGTTCGCGCATAGGGTTTGAGTTTCGCGATGACGTCCTTGACTCGTCCGAGGTTCCGGGGGGAGGCGGTGCGCAGGGCTACGTCGTAGGCGCGGGCGGCCCATCGCGCTGCTTCCTCGATATCTCGGTGGGCGATATGGACGCTGGCGTAGGCGGCACTGATCTCGGCCGTTCCACGGACCAGTTGGCTGGACCAACTTCCGAGGCTCTCGTCCAAGGCGGTGCGGGCTCCCCTCCAGTGGGAGGGGTTGTGGGAGGCCAGGTGTATCAACGCATAGCCGGTCCACTTGTGCAGATGTGCAGCATCGTAGAAGCGGATGCAGGCAGGGGGTTCGCTGTCCCAGGGAGTCTCGAGCAGTTCTGCTGCTCGGTCGATGTCGCGGCGGCACGCCACATCGTCACCGAGGGATGCGTGGGCGAAGGCGCGGGTGAGTGCGAGCCACGATCGGATCGCAGGGTGCACCCTGTCCTTTGCGGCCAGTTCGGCTGTGTCGGCGAAGGTGAGAGCCTCGTTGGGCAGCCCGCACTCGTTCAGGATTCTGGCCATGCGGCTCAACAGATAGGCGTACATACCGATGTCGCCCGCCTCCGCCGAGGCTTCAGCAGCCTGGCGGTAGCACAGGGCGGCCTCGCCATACTGGGCCTGGTCGGTGTGGAGCCAGGCCATGAGGGAGCCGGAGTCGGCGACCAGGGACGACAGCATGCCGCGTTCAAAGACGTCGGCACCCCGTTGCCAGGACACGAGTTGCCGATGATGTTCCTGTGCCTGTCGGAAGACGCTCGCCGAGCCGAGCATGTTGTCCAGCTGGCGGTAGTGGTTCGTCATCTGGGCCCGCAAGCGGACGGCGTCTTCGCTGATCGGCGGTTCCGTCCACGCTCCGGTGTCGACGGCAAGCAGGCCGAGGGCCGACATTCCCCCGGCGGAGATGAACTCCCTTCGGCGCATCAGTAGGTCCCATCGCTCGAAGAACCGCTGGAGCGCGTTCCCTTCCCACGCTGGGTGCCTGCGCTGTCCACCCGGGCTGGAAGCCGGATGAACCACCACGCTCCTCGCGGAGGATGTGTTGTCCGCATCCGCAGGTGACGCGGAGTTCTCGGCTTGGACTCGGCGCCACAGCCGGATCAGAGCTCCACCGGCGCTGAGCACTTCGTCGAGGCGGGCGACGATCGCGTCCGGGCAACGCCGTTGCGCTTTTTCGATCTTGCCGATGAGGTCACCGCTGACCTGGGCCATCTCCCCAAGGCGGTCTTGGGTCAGGCCACGCTGGACGCGCCAGTTCCGCAACTCCACGCCGAACCAAGCCTCCAGGGACGCGGAGTCGTCCAAAGGCTTCGGCCGCTGGGGCACGACAACTCCTTACGACTGCGATGCGGACAGCGGGCGGACGCCGAGGTCTGTCCACATCGGGTGTGACATTCGCATCAAGTAAGGGCACGGGCTGAAGGGTTCCTACCCACACAGGGCTCGGCTGACCGTCCTGTGACACCAGCGGCGCGCAGAAAGGAACGCACGAGCCGACAAGGCCGCATGCGCCACTCCTTTCGGTCGCATGCCTCCGGCCATGGGTGGTCGAAGCCACAGTTCTCAGTGCTTGCTACGGGCGCTGAGGTCGCCTACGACGGCCCGGACGAAACTGCGCCATGACTTGGTGGACACAGAGATGCGCTGTCGAGGGCTTTTCGAGTCGCGCACTGCCCTCTGCCCCATGCCCAGGGTTGCCACTTCCACGCAGTCAGCGTTCGGTGCGCCACTGTAGCTGCTCTTGAACCAGTTAGGCTCGGTCACGTTCGGTTCCTTGAAGTGCTCGCATGTGCTTCTTGCCAGCCTCGGCGATCAGGGTCGCCGAGGTGTCGGGATCAAGTGCTTCCGCACTCAGATAGTCAAATGCCGTGGCACACAGTTCACGCTCCTCAGGCTTCTCCAGGTAAAGCCCACCACTGAAGCTTTCGGTGTAGATGACATCCAACGCCGGATCTTCTCCGCCCAGAATCATGAAGTTGCTGTGGGCCGCTGTGTGGGCACCACTGTCGAAGGGCAGTACCTGCATGGTGATCCTGGGGCTCGCAGCCAGGTCCAGCAGGTGGCCGAGTTGTCTGGCCATGGTCCGCGCGCCGCCGACTGTCCTTCTGAGCACTGACTCATCCAGGACGACGTGAAAACTCGGGGGTTCGGGACCGCTCAGAATCTTCTGCCGCTCCATACGCAGTTCTAGTAGTTCTTCCGCATTGGCCGGCAGTTGCGCGACGGGGAGTTGCCGAATACCGAAGGCGTATTCCCTTGTCTGAAGCAGACCCGGCACAAAGACGGGGGAGAACTGGCGGATACGGGTTGCCTCATTTTCCAGAGCAATCAGCATTCCAAAGGTGCTGCGGTCACCACCGGTGAGAGGAACCCACCACCCATCGGTGTTCTTGGAATTCTTGGCCAGCTCCACGAGTGCGTCGCGCTCCTCCACAGAGACGCCGTAGACGACGCAGAGCTGATACACCTGGTTCCATCGAACAGGTCCCATGGACGACTCATAGCGACTGACGGTCGCCTTGCTCATTCCGGCACGGTGACCTGCCTCTTCAGCCGTCAGCCCGGAGCGCTCGCGCAACTCGCGCAGTCGGAACCCGAGCTGGCGACGTCGCGTAGTGGGTCCTGTGCCCATGCTTGCCTCCTTACGAGCGATGCGACGCTGACGTCAGGAAGCTACATGGCGGCGTGGACGTGCGACGCATCACGGCCCGATGACGGGCCGCCCATGCGGACAGTTTCCCAGTGAGCGTTCCACAGCCGATGGCTCACTGCCATACTCCCAACGCATCAACACCCAGGGCGCTTACGCCCCCACGCCCAGTCACTGTCCGCATGGTTACCGCCTCCAGGGGAGCTGCATTGTCCGGCACACCGCAGCACACCACCGGCTCCGCCGGCCAGCAAGAACAGCAGCCTCCAAACGGCAGGACACGCTGCGGTCGGAGACTGCAAGTCGAGCGCCGGATGGCTCCACCGCTCTGGCACCAGTTGGAGACCCGCTTCGATGCCCGGCCGAATGCGGTCTCGGACGTCCGTCGGACCGTTCGCGAGTGCATGACTCGCTGGGGGCTCACCGAGCTCGAGGAGGATGCCGTGCTCGTCAGCAGCGAGCTTGCGGCGAACGCGGTCATGCACGGGGCAGGGGCATCGTTGATCTTCAGCCTCAAACACACACGCGAAGGGCTTCGGATCGAAGTCAGTGACGGCTCGCGCTCCCGTCCGAAGCTGCGAAGCACCAGTCCGGAAGACGAACACGGCCGCGGACTGCAACTGGTTAATACGCTCGCCTCAAGGTGGGGAGTCGCTCCCCTGCCCGACGGAAAGGCCACGTGGTGCCTCCTCCAGCGGCCCTCCCATGAACCCGATGGGTGAGTGTCCTCAGGCGTCGACTTGTGCCTACCCAATCCGACGTGTGCCCAAGGTGCCGCGCGAGACCAGACATCGCTGCCGTGCGCCCAGGCCGTGGACAACCGTTCCCCCGCCAACTTGAGGACGCGCTCATGACCTCGGCTCTCCTTCATGGCCTGCTGCTAGCGCTGAAGGCTGCCGTACTCCGCAGATGCGACTTGACCATTACCAAGGGTGGGAACACGACGGCCCCAAGTAATGGCCATAGGGCTGCTCATCGGCACGGGCCAGGCAGGGATTCATCTGCTGACATTCATCCTCTACTCAGTCTCGGACATGACTTCAGGAGAGCGAGAAGCAGATGGCTGACTGTCACCATGCCTGCCCCAGCACTGGGAGCCCATGGGGTCATGGCCCGCCGGACGTCTCCCGCATCAGCCCGGTCGGTCGTCGCGTGGGCTGCGGAAGAACTCCTCGCAAAACAGATTCCGCTGCCGACGGGCTGGTCAGCGCTGGTGTGCGGGTGTCCAGTAGTCGGTGAGCATTTCGGCCGGCCAGGTGGGCTGGTGGATCGGGCCGCGGGGGCCCATGTGCTCGAAGTAGGGGGCGAGGTCGATGACCGGGGTGCCGTCGACGGCATCGAGGTCGGTGACGTGCAGGTCGCGGCCTTCTGCGCGCAGAAGGCGGGGGAAGCTGACCGCGAGCTGGTTGGGGCGGCGGTGGTTGCGGTGCACGAAGGTGCCGGTGGCCGGCCAGCGCGGGTTGCCTCGCGGGCTGCGGGCGTGCAGGGCCACGTCATCGGGCGAGGCGCGGTGGAAGTGCCAGACGACCACGAGGTGGCTGAACTCCTCGATGCCCTGGAGGGTCTCCAGCGGGTAGGAGGCGTCAAGGCGGATGACGGATTCCACGCCGCCCTGGAAGTCGTCGGCCGGTTCCATGTGGCCGCCGATCACGGTGGCGATGGCCTGGAGCTGGAGGGTCTCGGGCACCTGCGTCTCCTTCTGCCGCTGCGGGTCGTGGGGTTGCTGCTCCTGGTGGTGCCACGTGGGGCGGCCGGGTCAGCCTACGCGGGCGAGGACTTCCCGGGCGCGGGCGTCCAGGTCGGTCACGGCGCTGATGCCCCGTCCGCGGAAGGGGGTGAGCGTGCGGCGCATGTGGATGACGGTGTCCCTGGCGCGGCCGGACTGGACGCCGTCCATGGCCTCCAGGGCGCGGGTCCAGGTGGTGCAGGCGGCTTCGAGGGCGCCTTGCCGGGCCTGGAGGGCGCCGAGGTATCCCAGGGTCACCGCGTGGGTGCGGGTGAATTCCTGGGTGCGGCGGGTGCGCACGCTGCGGCGGAATTCGCG
>NZ_FOLM01000017.1 GCF_900112355.1 Streptomyces aidingensis | reverse complement strand
CAGGTCCCGATCCCGCCGCCCCTGGTCCGCATGCTCCGCGAGCACATAGCGGAGTTCGGCACGGCGGAAGACGGCCGCCTCTTCTCCAGCGAGCGGGGCAACGTCATCGCCGCGTCCTCCTACTCCCGCGCCTGGAAACAGGCCAGACACCTCGCCCTCCCGCCCACGCAGGCGGCCTCCGTCCTGGCGGCCCGCCCCTACGACCTCCGCCACGCCGGAGTCTCCCAGTGGCTCAACTCCGGAGTCCCGGCCCCGGAGGTCGCCGCCCGCGCCGGCCACTCCGTGGAGGTCCTGCTCAAGATCTACGCCAAATGCATCGACGGGCAGGAAGCAGAAATGAACGACCGAATCTTGAGAGGTCTGGGAGAAGACTAGCGTAGAGCAATACGAGCAGCGGGACTCAAAAGTGAGTTCCGCTGCTCATTCTTTTCTGGTGCAGTATTGAACCCTTAAGTGCTTTGCTGCCGCGCGCTGCATTACACGAGAAGTGGGCAGGAAGTAGGTTCTTCTCTTTGTGGGAGCCTCTGCGTGCTTGGGGTATCACATGGTCCAGGGTTGGGGCGCAAAGAGCGGGCACGCTGGCAAGCATGTCGAGAGGGCCACCGCACAGGTGACACTTTAACTGGCCGCGCAGGCAGACGACGTGCAGCGTCAACTTTCGGCGCTTGTCGTAGCCAGGGATGGTCAGCCTGTGGCGCCTCTGTTCGTGTCTGTACCATCTCCGGCGAGCGCGCCATAGTTTGAGCGGCCCGCGGAGGCTTTGCACGATCGCTTCAGGGGACGGACTTTCCAGGTAACAGCTAAAGCGCCTCAGATAGTGCTGATGGCACAGCTCTCTTCTGTAGGCGCGTGCGACCGCCGGCTCCTTGCACTTGTACTCGCTGCACATTTCGCGACTGCGGGCAGTCCAGATTTCCTCTGAATAGTGGAACATGCACAAGTTGCGGTGTCTTGCTTCTGTGATGCAGTTTGCTCTTCTGCATGTCTTCTTGTGGCGCGGTCTCCGGCGAGTGACCGCCGCATAGCCCTTCTGGGCGCACTTCTTCGAGCAGTACTTACGTGGCCTGCCAGCCTTCTGCGTGGGCAGCTCAACGCCGCAAACCGCGCACGCACCGGTCCTCATGCCCGCCCCACCCCGTTCGGTCCCTGGTCTGCACGTCGTGCCTGGGTAGAGCGAGGAAGGTACTCCCCGGGGCCTCGCTTGTACATCCTTGTCGCGGTGCTGTCCTGTGGTGCGGAAAGCGGCGCTGACCTGGAGGAAGAGACTCCAAGATCATTACGTGGTCATTACGTGATCACTGGCATGGGGCTGCTTCTGGCAGCGTTCGGCTGCGCATGCGACAAGACCCCGGACCGGCATACGCGCTGGTCGCGGGGTCTTTGGGCACCTCATGCGGGGTGCCCCCGGCAGGATTCGAACCTGCGCACACGGCTCCGGAGGCCGTTGCTCTATCCCCTGAGCTACGGGGGCGGTGTCGGCCTTGGTTGCGGCGACGGAAGAACACTATCAGCTTGGGGAGGGTGCTTGCGCACCACTTCTGGTGGGGGTGGTGGGGCGGGTGGGGCCGAGGGGTCCAGGGGGTGGAATCGGGAGGTGGGCAGGGGGCGGGTTTCCGTACGCTGGGGGCGTGACCCCCGCCGAGCTGTCCGAGGCCGTGCTGCGCGCCGTGCGCGGTGCGGTGAGCGGCGGTGTGCTGCGGGCCGAGGTGCCGGCGGACGCCGGGGTGCGGCGGCCCCCGCACGGGGACGCGCAGTGGGCGACCGGGATCGCGCTGCGGCTGGCCGCCGAGGCCGGCCGCCCGGCGCGGGAGGTGGCCGGGCTGGTGCGGGACGGGCTGGCCGGTGTGCCCGGGGTGGTGCGGGCCGAGGTGGCCGGGCCGGGGTTTGTGAACGTGTGGACCTCCGGCGGGGCGGCGGTCCGGGCCGCCGTGGCGGAGACGCTGGCCCGCCCGCCCGCGCCGGTGCTGGCCGAGGACCCGGCGCGGGATGTGCGCGCGTGGCGGGCGGCGGCCGGGGGCGACCCGGCCGGGCTGCTGGTGCAGCGCGAGGGAAACCCGCTGTTCGAGGTGCGGTACGCCCATGCCCGGTGCCGCGCCCTGGTCAGGGAGGGGGCCAGGCTCGGGATGGGGCGGCCGGAGGCGGGGGAGCTGGACGGCGGGGCGGAGCTCGCGCTGGCCGGGCTGCTCGGCGAGTGGCCGCGGGTGCGGGAGACGGCCCGCGGCGGGGCCGCGGGGGTCGCACGGTATCTGGCCCGGGTGGCCGACGCCGCGCTGCGGGCGGCGGAGGAACGGCCGCCGCTGCCGGCCGGGGACGAGAAACCCCGGGCCGTCCACCGCGCCCGGCTGGCCCTTGCCCAGGCCGCCGGGACGGTGCTGGCGGACGGCCTGTACCGGCTGGGCGTGAGTGCTCCCGATCATCTGTAGCGCCGGGCAGGCGCACACAAACCAAGAGGACGAGAAGAGATGAGCCGTTCTGCGCACCCGGCCGGGCCGCGTCACGCCGATGTGCTTCCGGAGGGCCATTACAGCCCGCCGCCCGCCGATCTCAACGCCCTGGACGACAAGGTGTGGCCGCTGACCGCCCGCCGCGGGGACGACGGGGTGGTCTCCATCGGCGGGATCGGGGTCCGGGAGCTGGCGGAGGAGTTCGGGACGCCGGCGTATGTGCTGGACGAGCAGGACTTCCGGGAGCGGTGCCGGGCCTGGCGGGAGGCGTTCGCCGGGGCGGACGTGTTCTACGCGGGCAAGGCGTTCCTGTGCCGGGCCGTGGTCGGGTGGCTCAGGGAGGAAGGGCTGAACCTGGATGTGTGCTCGGGCGGCGAGCTGGCGGTGGCGCTGGCCGCCGGGATGCCCGGGGAGCGGATCGCCATGCACGGCAACAACAAGTCGGTGGCGGAGATCGAGCGCGCCGTCGGCGCCGGGGTCGGGCGGATCGTGGTGGATTCGTTCGAGGAGATCGAGCGGGTGGCGGTGGCCGCGCGGCTGGCCGGGGTGCGGCAGAAGGTGCTGGTCAGGGTGACGGTGGGGGTGGAGGCGCATACGCACGAGTTCATCGCCACCGCACATGAGGACCAGAAGTTCGGGCTGGCGCTGGCCGGGGGCGACGCGGCCGAGGGGGTGCGCCGGGTGCTGGCGCACCGCGACGCGCTGGAGCTGGTGGGCCTGCACAGCCACATCGGGTCGCAGATCTTCGACATGGCCGGGTTCGAGGTGTCGGCGCACCGGGTGGTCGGGCTGCTGACCGAGGTGCGGGACGAGCACGGCGTGGAGCTGCCGGAGATCGATCTGGGGGGCGGCCTGGGCATCGCCTACACCTCCGACGACGATCCCCGCGGGCCGCGGGAGATCGCCAAGGCGCTGGGCGAGATCGTGGCCCGGGAGTGCGAGTTCGCCGGGCTGCGGGTGCCGCGGCTGGCGGTGGAGCCCGGGCGGGCCATCGCCGGGCCGTCGGCGTTCACCCTCTACGAGGTGGGCACGGTCAAGCCGCTGGCGGGGCTGCGGACCTATGTGAGTGTCGACGGGGGGATGTCGGACAACATCCGGACCGCGCTGTACGACGCGGACTACACGGTCGGGCTGGTCGGCCGGGCCTCGGGGGCCGCGCCGATGCCGGCCCGCGTGGTGGGCAAGCACTGCGAGAGCGGCGACATCGTGGTGCGGGACGCCTATCTGCCCGGGGACGTGGAGGCCGGGGACCTGCTGGCGGTGCCGGCGACCGGGGCCTACTGCCGCTCGATGGCCAGCAACTACAACCATGTCCCGCGGCCCCCGGTGATCGCGGTGGCGGACGGCCAGGCCCGGGTGATCGTGCGGCGGGAGACGGAGGAGGACCTGCTCCGGCTCGATGCCGGCTGAGCGCCGGCCGGGAGCCGGCCCGGCCGCGGGGGCTGCCGGGAGCGGCAGATCTCGCATACTGAACCGGGGGGCGGCGGTGTCAGTCCGGTGCGTGAGACTGATATTCACGTGAGTGAGCTGAAAGGCGAGAGCGAATGGTGCGTACGCGTCCGCTGAAGGTGGCGCTGCTGGGCTGTGGAGTGGTCGGCTCACAGGTGGCCCGCCTGATGACGACGCATGCGGACGATCTCGCCGCCCGGGTGGGCGCCCCGGTGGAGCTCGCCGGAATCGCGGTGCGCCGGGCCGGCCGCTCGCGCGAGGGCGTGCCCGGGGAGCTGGTCACCACGGACGCGCTGGGCCTGGTCACCCGCGAGGACGTGGATGTGGTGGTGGAGGTGATCGGCGGCATCGAGCCCGCCCGGTCGCTGCTCGCCGCGGCCTTCGAGGCCGGTGCCAGCGTGGTCACGGCCAACAAGGCGCTGCTCGCCGAGGACGGCCCCACGCTGCACGCCTTCGCCGAGAAGCACCAGGCGGATCTGTATTTCGAGGCGGCGGTCGCGGCGGCCATCCCGCTGGTGCGCCCGCTGCGCGAGTCCCTCGCCGGGGACAAGGTGAACCGCGTCCTCGGCATTGTGAACGGCACCACCAACTTCATCCTGGACCGGATGGAGTCCACCGGCGCCAGCTATGGCGAGGCCCTGGCCGAGGCCACCGCGCTGGGCTATGCCGAGGCCGATCCCACCGCCGATGTGGAGGGCTTCGACGCCGCCTCCAAGGCGGCGATCCTGGCCGGTATCGCCTTCCACTCCCGGGTGCGGCTGGAGGATGTGCACCGCGAGGGCATCACCGAGGTGACCGCGGGGGACATCGCCTCCGCCCGCCGCATGGGCTGCACGGTCAAGCTGCTGGCGATCTGCGAGCGGGCGGCGGACGGCCGGTCGGTGACCGCCCGGGTCCATCCGGCCATGATCCCGCTCAGCCATCCGCTGGCCTCGGTGCGCGAGGCGTACAACGCCGTGTTCGTGGAGGCCGAGTCCGCGGGCCGGCTGATGTTCTACGGGCCCGGGGCCGGCGGGGCGCCCACCGCCTCGGCGGTGCTGGGCGATGTGGTGGCCGCCTGCCGGAACAAGCTCGGCGGTGCCCGCGGCCCCGGGGAGTCGGCGTATGCGCAGCTGCCGGTGAGCCCGATGGGGCGGGTGACCACCCGGTATCACATCAGTCTCGATGTCGCGGACAAGCCCGGTGTGCTGGCGCAGGTGGCGCTGAGCTTCGCCGAGCACGGCGTATCCATCGACACCGTCCGCCAGCAGGGCAAGGACGGGGAGGCCTCGCTGGTCATCGTCACGCATGAGGCGACCGACGCCGCGCTCGGCGCGACGGTGGAGGCGCTGCGCCGGCTGGACACGGTGCGTGATGTGGCGAGCACCATGCGGGTCGAAGGGGAGTAGCCCCGATTCACCCCCGACAAGGGAACAGAAGGAAGCAGTGGACGTCATGGACGCACAGCAGGCCACCAGCCGCCAGTGGCGCGGGCTGATCGAGGAGTACCGCAGCCGGCTCCCGGTCGACGACCACACGCCCGTGGTCACCCTCCGCGAGGGCGGCACCCCGCTCGTGCCCGCGCAGGTGGTGTCGGAGCTGACGCGCTGCGAGGTGCACCTCAAGGTCGAGGGCGCCAATCCGACCGGTTCCTTCAAGGACCGCGGCATGACGATGGCCATCTCCCGGGCGAAGCAGACCGGCGCCAAGGCGGTCATCTGTGCCTCCACCGGCAACACCTCGGCCTCCGCCGCCGCCTATGCGGTGCGGGCGGGCATGGTGTGCGCGGTGCTGGTGCCGCAGGGGAAGATCGCGCTGGGCAAGATGGGCCAGGCGCTGGTGCACGGGGCGCAGATCCTCCAGGTCGACGGCAATTTCGACGACTGCCTCACGCTGGCCCGCCAGCTGGCGGACAAGTACCCGGTGGCGCTGGTGAATTCGGTGAACCCGGACCGCATCGAGGGGCAGAAGACGGCGGCCTTCGAGGTCGTCGACATGCTGGGCGACGCGCCCGACATCCATGTGCTCCCGGTGGGGAACGCCGGCAACATCACGGCCTACTGGAAGGGCTACCGGGAGTACGCGGACGCCGCCCATCCGCTGGGCGCCCCGGCGAGCCGCACCCCGCGGATGTTCGGGTACCAGGCCTCCGGCGCCGCGCCCATCGTGCGCGGCGAGCCGGTCAAGGACCCGTCCACCCTGGCCACCGCCATCCGGATCGGCAATCCCGCCTCCTGGGAGCAGGCGCTCGCCGCCCGCGACGAATCCGGCGGGCTGATCGACGAGGTGACGGACCGCCAGATCCTGGCCGCCTACAAGCTGCTGGCCTCGCAGGAGGGCGTCTTCGTGGAGCCGGCCTCGGCCGCCTCGGTGGCGGGCCTGATCAAGGCCGCCGACCAGGGCCTGGTCGAGCCCGGTCAGCGGATCGTCTGCACGGTCACCGGCAACGGCCTGAAGGACCCGGACTGGGCGGTGGCCGGCGCGCCCCGCCCGGTGACGGTCCCGGTCGACGCCGACGCCGCCGCGCACCGGCTCGGCCTGGCCTGAGCCGCACCGCAGGCAAGGGCCGTCGGTCGCACAGACGCACGTTCGCGACACGGGTGTCCGCGCTGCGGGCACCCTGTATCGCGGCGGAACCTTCCTTCGATAGGCTGGTATGTGTTCCGGTGTGAATCTGCCGGCCGTGGATCGCCCCTCGGGGATCCGCCCGTAGCGGCCGGCCGGCCGGCCGTCCACCACCGCGACCCGTCGGGGGGACCGGCAGGGGTACGCGCACCCGTGCGCGTCCCGCACCGCATTGGCCGTGCGCGCAGGCGCCCGGCCCAGCACACGCATGACACCGAGGAGCGTCACCGAGCGATGGCTCATCCCGCCTTCCGCGCCGCTGCCGTCCGGGTCCGCGTACCCGCGACCAGCGCCAATCTCGGCCCCGGCTTCGACGCCCTGGGCCTGGCCCTCGGGCTGTACGACGACGTCGTGGTGCGGGTGGCGGACACCGGGCTGGAGATCGACATCGCGGGCGAGGGCGCCGGGACCCTGCCGCGGGACGAGAGCCATCTGATGGTGCGGGCCATGCGTTCCGCCTTCGACGTGCTGGGCGGCCAGCCCCGCGGCCTGGAGGTGGTGTGCGCCAACCGCATTCCGCACGGCCGCGGCCTGGGCTCCTCCTCCGCCGCCATCTGCGCCGGGCTGCTGGCCGCCCGCGCGGTCACCACCGGCGCCGAACACCGGCTCACCGACCAGACGCTGCTGGAACTGGCCACCGAACTGGAGGGCCACCCGGACAATGTGGCCGCCTGCCTGCTCGGCGGCTTCACCCTGGCCTGGGGCGAGGCCGGCGCCGGCGGCTCGGTGCGCGCCATCCGGATGGACCCGGCCGCCACCGTGGTGCCCGTGGTGTTCGTGCCGGCCCGGCCGCTGCTCACCGAGACCGCCCGGGGCCTGCTGCCGCGCACCGTTCCGCATGTGGACGCCGCGCTGACCGCCGGGCGCGCCGCCCTGCTGGTGGAGGCGCTGACCCGGCGCCCGGAACTTCTGCTCCCGGCCACCGAGGACCGGCTGCACCAGGACTACCGCGAACCGGCCATGGCGGAGAGCATGGAACTGGTGCGCAGGCTGCGCGCCGACGCCGTGCCCGCCGTCATCTCGGGCGCCGGACCCACCGTGCTGGCCCTCGTCCAGGAGGGCGACGCGGAGAAGATCTCCCGGCTCGCCGGGGAGGGCTGGACGGCCAACCGGCTCTCCCTGGACCTGACCGGGGCAAGCGTCCTGCCGCTGGCCGGAGCGGGTGAAACCGCCCGGTGACGCGCGGGAGAACCTGCTCCCGGCGGCCCGGCGGGGCGGGGCGCCGGGCATGCCCGGGCCGGCGCCCGGGCGCGCACATGAAGCGGCGGGGAAAAGGGTAGGCAGGAAGGGGGAATGCATCGGCATCCGGTAGTGTTAATCTCAAGGTCTACGCGTACCGACCATGCGGGTTCTCCCGCTCGGGACGCTCCGGCGGGGGACGACAGCCACCGGACGCATCCAGGGACGGCACGCTATTCCTGGCCCCACTTCGCTGGGACCGCCTCTCTTCGGGAGCCTCCTCTGCCTCAGCAGCCTGCCAGGCAGTGCCGAGCATGCTCCGGAGCCGGTGCAAAACGATCCGTGACGATCGCCCCGCACCAACCGTCAAACCCATTCCTTCCGCCACACACAGGGAACGGCGGAATCCACCGCCCGGCCCGGTCCGACGGACCTCACCGACGGGACCGCAGCCGGACAGCACGACCGGTCGCCGAGCCAGACAGGCCGACGTCCGCTCCAGGGAAGGACCCTTCGTGAGCGACACCACCGATCTGATGGGCGTGAGTGCCGACACCGCAGACCAGACCTCCGGTGATGCCACCGCGTCCAGCACGGACGCTGCCCCCAGCCGCGCCCCGCGGCGTCGGCGTTCCGGCACCGGCCTGGAGGGCATGGTGCTGGCGGAGCTCCAGCAGGTTGCGTCCGCCCTTGGCATCAGGGGCACCGCGCGGATGCGCAAGGGCCAACTGATCGAGGTCATCAAGGAGAAGCAGGCCGCCGTCGGCGGCGGCAACGGCGGGGCGGGCGCCGAGGGCAGGCCCGCCGAGTCCGCCGCCCCGGCCGCCGCCGAGCAGACCGCCGCGCCGGCCGGCGAGAAGCCGGAGAAGCCCAAGCGCCGGGCCACCTCCCGGGCGCGCACCGGGGAGCAGGCCGCCGCGGCCCAGGCCCAGCCGGCCCAGCCGGCCCAGCCGGCCCAGCAGCAGGGCGGCGGGACGGCCCCCGTCCAGGCGGAGGGCGTCACCGAGGCCGCGCAGCGGGAGTCCGCGCGGACCGCGGCGGAGCCCAGGACCGAGGGCTCCCGGGACCAGGCGCGGGCCGGCGAGGGCGGCGGCCGGGAGGACGGCCAGGAGCGCCAGGGCAAGCGGGAGCGGCGCGGCAAGGACCGCCAGGACCGGCAGGACCGCCAGCAGGGCGGTGGCCAGGGCCAGCAGGGCGGTGGCCAGGGCCAGCAGAGCGGCCGGGGCCGGGACGGCCGCGACGGCCGCGACGGCCGGGACGACGACTTCGAGGGCGGGCGCCGGGGCCGCCGCGGCCGCTACCGCGACCGCCGCCGCCGGGGGCGCGAGGAGTCGGGCGAGCCGCAGATCACCGAGGACGACGTGCTCATCCCGGTGGCCGGCATCCTGGACATCCTGGACAATTACGCCTTTGTGCGCACCTCCGGCTATCTGCCGGGCCCGAACGACGTCTATGTCTCCCTCGCCCAGGTCCGCAAGAACGGCCTGCGCAAGGGCGACCATGTCACCGGTGCGGTGCGCCAGCCCCGCGAGGGTGAGCGCCGGGAGAAGTTCAACGCCCTGGTCCGGCTGGACTCGGTCAACGGCATGTCGTCCGAAGTCTCCCGCCAGCGCCCCGAGTTCAACAAGCTGACCCCGCTGTACCCGCAGGAGCGGCTGCGCCTGGAGACCGACCCGGGGGCGCTCACCCCGCGGATCATCGATCTGGTGGCGCCGATCGGCAAGGGCCAGCGCGGTCTGATCGTCTCGCCGCCCAAGGCCGGCAAGACCATGATCATGCAGGCCATCGCCAACTCGATCACCCGCAACAACCCCGAGTGCCACCTGATGGTGGTGCTGGTGGACGAGCGGCCCGAGGAAGTCACCGACATGCAGCGTTCGGTGAAGGGCGAGGTCATCTCCTCCACCTTCGACCGCCCGGCCGAGGACCACACGGTCGTCGCCGAGCTGGCCATCGAGCGGGCCAAGCGGCTGGTGGAGCTGGGCCATGACGTGGTGGTGCTGCTGGACTCCATCACCCGGCTGGGCCGTGCCTACAACCTGGCGGCCCCGGCCTCCGGGCGGATCATGTCCGGCGGTGTGGACTCCACCGCGCTCTACCCGCCGAAGAAGTTCTTCGGCGCCGCGCGGAACATCGAGGACGGCGGCTCGCTGACCATCCTGGCCACCGCGCTGGTGGAGACCGGCTCCCGGGCGGACGAGGTGATCTTCGAGGAGTTCAAGGGCACCGGCAACATGGAGCTGGTGCTGGACCGGAAGCTCGCCGACAAGCGGATCTTCCCGGCCGTGGACGTGGACGCCTCCGGCACCCGCAAGGAGGAGATCCTGATGGGCGGCGAGGAGCTGGCCATCGTCTGGAAGCTCCGCCGGGTGCTGCACGCCCTGGAGAAGCAGCAGGCCGTGGAGCTGCTGCTGGACAAGATGAAGCAGACCAAGTCCAACCCCGAGTTCCTGCTCCAGATCCAGAAGAACACCCCCACCCCGGGCAACGGGGACTGACGGGGAGGGAACACCGGCCGGGCAGCCGGCCTGACCGCCCCGGCGCCGTACCAGGAGGGCCGCCGTCACCGCAGGTGACGGCGACCCTCGCGGCTGCCGGGAGGCGGCCGGCGCGCCCCCGGGCGACACTGGCGGAGATCGGCTGTTCGGGGCAAACGCACCGGCCGGCCGGGGCGGCGGAGTGCGCCCCGCCCGCCGGGAGAGGTACCTGGGCGTATGAACGGCAGCGCGGACGACCGCCGGCCCGTCCCGGCGGGCTCCACCGCCGTCGGCTCCCTCCGGCGGCGCCGCAGACGCACCTGGCGGCTGGTGGCGGCGGCCGTGCTGGGCACCCTGCTGGTCGCCGGCGCCGCCGGGACCGGGCTGTATCTGAAGCTGAGCGGCAACATCGACGGGGTGGACATCTCCGGCGGCGGCCGTCCCGAGGACGACGACAACGGCTCGCTGGACCTGCTGGTGCTCGGCTCCGACGCCCGCGGGGCGCACGACCCCGAGGACGGCCCCCCGGCCCGCGCGGACACCGCCATGGTCGTCCACCTGCACCGGGACCGGGCCGGCGCCACCGTGGTGTCCATCCCGCGGGACGCCCTTCTGCCCCGCCCGGCCTGCACCGACGCCGACGGCCGCCGGACGCCGGCCGTGGCGCGGGCCATGTTCAACGAGGCCTATGCGCTCGGCGGCCCGGTGTGCGCGGTGCGCACGGTGGAGGCCGTGACCGGTATCCGCATGGACCACTATCTGGAGATCGACTTCGAGGGCTTCGCCGGCCTGGTGGACACCCTGGGCGGGGTCACCGTCACGCTCACCGAGCCGCTGCGCGACCCCGACAGCAAGCTCGACCTGCCGGCCGGAACCCACCACCTCGACGGGGAGCAGGCGCTCGCCCTGGTCCGCACCCGCAAGGCCGTGGGGGACGGCAGCGACCTGGCCCGGATAGACCTCCAGCACATCTTCCTGGAGGCGCTGGCCGAGCGGATCAGCGGCCTGGACCTGTGGAGCAGCCCCAAGCGGCTCTACGAGCTGGCCTCCGCCGCCACCTCGGCGGTCACCACCGACAGCGATCTGGCCTCGGTGGCCGGGCTCGCCGGGCTGGGCCGCACCCTGCGCGGGCTCGGCCCGCAGGACCTGGACCTGATCACCCTGCCGGTGACCGCCGACCCGATGGAGCCCAACCGGGTGGTGCCGCTGGAACCCCAGGCCGGGCAGGTCTGGGACGCGCTGCGCGAGGACCGGCCGGTGCCCGCCTCGGCGCTGCGCGGCTCGGTCGCGGAACGGGAGCCGTCGCCCGAGGTCAGCGCGGTCCCGCAGGGGCGGGACGGAGGGGAATAGCGGGTGGCACGGGGCCGTTTTGAATGACACGGCCCGGTCCTGGCAGACTGGGACGTCGGCCCCGGTTCACGCGACGCGCACGGCGGAGCGACCCGGGCGCCCTCCCGAGATCTAGGAGATGCCTTGAAGCGCGACATTCACCCCGAGTACGTCGAGACCCAGGTGAGCTGCACCTGCGGCAACTCGTTCACCACCCGCTCCACCGTCACCAGCGGGCAGATCCGCGCGGAGGTCTGCTCCGCGTGCCACCCGTTCTACACGGGCAAGCAGAAGATCCTCGACACCGGCGGCCGTGTGGCCCGCTTCGAGGCGCGCTTCGGCAAGAACAAGAAGAAGTAACGCCGACCACCGCGTCGCAGCGCCGGTCCCGGCCGCCCCACGGGGACGGCCGGGACCGCGCGTTTGCGCGGCCCGCGGCCCGTCGGCACGGGTGCGCCGCGGCGCCCCCGGCCCGGTACGTCTGTTCCGTCTTTCACTCATGTCTGCAGCAACGGAGTCCACCGATGTTTGAGGCGGTCGAGGAACTGATCGGCGAGCATGCCGACCTCGAACGGCTGCTGGCCGATCCCGCGGTCCACGCCGACCAGTCCCGGGCCCGCACACTCAACAAGCGCTACGCCGAACTGACCCCGGTGATCGCCGCCTACCGGGCCTGGAAGGACAACGCCGGGGACATCGACGCCGCCCGGGAGCTGATGGCCGAGGACCCGGAGTTCGCCGCCGAGGTCAAGCTCCTCCAGGCCCGCCAGGAGGAGCTGACCGAGGAGCTGCGGCGCCTGCTGCTGCCCCGCGACCCGAACGACGACAAGGACGTCATCCTGGAGATCAAGGCCGGGGAGGGCGGCGACGAGTCCGCGCTGTTCGCCGGTGATCTGCTGCGGATGTATCTGCGCTACGCCGAGCGGGCCGGCTGGAAGACCGAGGTCCTGGACGCCACCGGCTCCGATCTCGGCGGCTACAAGGACGTCCAGGTCGCGGTGAAGACCCGGGGCGCCCCCGAGCCCGGCCAGGGCGTGTGGGCCCGGCTGAAGTACGAGGGCGGGGTGCACCGGGTGCAGCGCGTCCCGGCCACCGAGTCCGCCGGCCGCATCCACACCTCCGCCGCCGGTGTGCTGGTGCTGCCCGAGGCGGAGGAGGTCGACGTCCAGATCAGCCCGGCCGACCTGCGCGTGGACGTCTACCGCTCCTCCGGTCCCGGCGGCCAGTCGGTCAACACCACCGACTCGGCGGTGCGCATCACGCACCTGCCCACCGGCATCGTGGTCTCCTGCCAGAACGAGAAGAGCCAGCTCCAGAACAAGGAGCAGGCGCTGCGCATTCTGCGGGCCCGGCTGCTGGCCGTCGCCCAGGAGGAGGCCGACCGCGAGGCGTCCGACGCCCGCCGCAGCCAGATCCGCACCGTGGACCGCTCCGAGCGGGTACGCACCTACAACTTCCCGGAGAACCGGATCTCCGACCACCGGGTGGGCTACAAGGCGTACAACCTCGACCAGGTGCTGGGCGGCGATCTGGACGCGGTGATCCAGGCGTGCGTGGACGCGGACGCCGCCGCCAAGCTCGCCGAGCAGTCCTGAACCCGCCCGACCCCCGCCGCCGGCCGACGGAACGGCCCGCATCCCGCCCGCCCTAGGATGGACACGTGACGCCGTCATCCCGCTCCTCCCGCTCGCTGCTGCTGGCCGAGGTGGCGCGGGCCACCCAGCGGCTGGCCGACGCGGGGGTCCCCTCCCCGCGGTTCGACGCCGAGGAGCTGGCGGCCCGCGTGCACAGCACCGACCGCGGCAAGCTGCATCTCGTGCCCGACGCCGAGTTCGACGCCCGCTACTGGGAGGCCGTGGCCCGCCGCGAGGCCCGTGAGCCGCTCCAGCACATCACCGGCCGGGCCTTCTTCCGCTACCTCGAACTGGAGGTCGGGCCGGGGGTTTTCGTCCCGCGCCCGGAGACCGAGTCGGTGGCCGGCTGGGCGATAGACGCGGTCCGCGCCATGGACGTGGCCGAGCCGCTGATCGTCGATCTGTGCACCGGCTCCGGCGCCATCGCGCTCGCCCTGGCCCAGGAGGTGCCGCGGGCCCGGGTGCACGCCGTGGAACTGGACGAGCGGGCCCTGGGCTGGGCGCTGCGCAATGTGGAGCGCTCCGCCGACCGGTCCCGGGTGCGGCTGCACCACGGCGACGCCCGCACCGCGCTGCGCGCCCTGGACGGCCAGGTCGACCTGGTGGTCTCCAATCCGCCCTACATTCCGCTCACCGAATGGGAGCATGTGGCGCCCGAGGCCCGGGACCACGATCCGCAACTGGCGCTCTTCTCCGGCGAGGACGGCCTGGAGCTGATCCGCGGCCTGGAGGTGGCCGCGCACCGGCTGCTGCGCCCGGGCGGCGTGGTGGTGATCGAGCACGCGGACACCCAGGGCGGGCAGGTGCCGTGGATCTTCACCGAGGACCGGGGCTGGGCGGACGCCGCCGACCACCCCGATCTGGCCGGCAGACCGCGGTTCACCACGGCCCGCCGGGTCACCCCCTGAACGCCGCGGGCCGCCCGCGCACCCACCGCAGCAGCACCGCACCGCAGCACACCCGCACCGCACCGAACGACCGCAGAACCAGCACTGCCGAAGGAGCACCACTGATGCCACGGCGCTACGACTGCACCGACGTGGCAGACCGCACCCACGGTCTGCGGGAGGCCGCCTCCGCCGTCCGGCGCGGAGACCTCGTCGTCCTGCCCACCGACACCGTCTACGGCATCGGCGCGGACGCCTTCAACCGCACCGCCGTCGGCGATCTGCTCCAGGCCAAGGGCCGAGGCCGCAATATGCCCTCCCCGGTGCTGGTCGGCTCGCCCACCACCCTGCACGGCCTGGTCACCGGCCTGACCGAGACCGCCTGGGACCTCGTCGACGCCTTCTGGCCCGGGGCGCTGACCATCGTCGCCCGCCACCAGCCCTCGCTCACCTGGGACCTGGGCGAGACCCGCGGCACCGTGGCGGTGCGCATGCCGCTGCATCCGGTGGCCCTGGAACTCCTCAAGGACGTCGGGCCGATGGCGGTCTCCAGCGCCAATCTCACCGGCCGGCCCGCGCCGCAGGACTGCGACACCGCGCAGGACATGCTGGGCGACTCCGTCTCGGTCTATCTGGACGGCGGCCCCACGGCCGACAACATCCCCTCCTCCATCGTGGACGTCACCGGCCCGGAACCGGTGCTGCTGCGGGCCGGCGCGATCAGCGCCGACGAGCTGCGCAAGGTCGTACCCGGCCTGGAGACGTCACATTGACGCCGGGGACCGCACGGGGGGAACGCGGTCCGCGGCCATCGGACCCCACGGAGGACGGCATACCCGGCACCATCGGCCCGCCCGGCGCGGTCTTCCGCATCCTCCATGTCAGCACCGGCAATGTCTGCCGCTCACCGATGACCGAGCGGCTGACCGTGCGCGCGCTGACCGAGCGGCTCGCCTGCTCCACCGGCCTGGGGGGCCTGGGCGGACTGGGCGGCCTGATCGTGGAGAGCGCCGGCACCTGGGGCCACGAGGGCGCGCCCATGGAGGAGCACGCCGCCCGGGTGCTGGCCGAGTACGGCGCCGACCCCCGCGGCTTCACCGGCCGGGAGCTGCTGGACGAGCATGTCATCCGGGCCGATCTGGTGCTCACCGCCACCCGCGACCACCGGGCCCAGGTCATCTCCATGGGGCACTCCGCGGGCCTGCGCACCTTCACCCTCAAGGAGTTCACCCGGCTGGTGCGGGCCATCGACGTCACCACCCTGCCGCCGGCCGAGGCGCCGGGCGGGGTGGTGGCCCGGGCCCGGGCGCTGGCCCGGGCCGCCGCCGCGCTGCGCGGCTGGCTGGTGGCCCCCACCGCGGACGCCGACGAGGTCCCGGACCCGTACGGCGCCCCGTTTCCGTACTTCCGCTCCATCGGCGAGGAGATCCACGCGGCGCTGGATCCGGTGGTGACGGCGCTGACGGGTGTGCCGGGCCATTAGGGTGTGTGGCGGAAGCGAAGGCCCGCCGCCCGCGACCGCCGGCACCGGGTCCGCGCGCGCAACCGGGGACGGCCGCCGTGCCGTCCAGGAAGGCACCGGACGCCGCCCGGGGCGGGGCCGCGCTGCCGACAGATCCCGAGACCACCGGGGGAGCCCGTGCGTGAGTATCTGCTGACGCTCTGTGTGGCCGCGGCCGTGACGTACCTGCTCACCGGCCCGGTGCGGAAGTTCGCCATCGCGGCGGGCGCCATGCCGCCGATCCGCGCCCGGGACGTGCACCGCGAGCCCACCCCGCGGCTGGGCGGCATCGCCATGTTCGCCGGGCTGTGCGCCGGGCTGCTGGTGGCCTCGCAGCTCACCAACATCGGCGAGGTGTTCCGCACCTCGGACGAGCCGCGCGCCCTGCTGTCGGCCGCGGTGCTGATCTGGCTGCTGGGCGTGCTGGACGACAAGTGGGGCGTGGACGCCCTGGTCAAGCTGGGCTGCCAGATGATCGCCGCCGGTGTGATGGTCTTCCAGGGCCTGACCATTCTCTGGCTCCCCGTGCCGGGCGTGGGCACCGTGGCGCTCACCCAGACCCAGGGCACCCTGCTCACCGTGGCGCTGGTGGTGATCACCATCAACGCGGTCAATTTCGTGGACGGGCTGGACGGGCTGGCCGCCGGCATGGTCTGCATCGCCGCCGGGGCGTTCTTCCTCTACGCCTACCGGCTCTGGTACGGGCACGGGATCGGCGCCGCCGCGCCCGCCACCCTGTTCGCGGCCATCCTGATCGGCATGTGCCTGGGCTTTCTGCCGCACAACATGCATCCGGCGCGGATCTTCATGGGGGACTCCGGCTCCATGCTGCTGGGGCTGGTGCTGGCGGCCGGCGCGGTCTCGGTCACCGGGCAGGTGGACCCCGATGTGATGAAGCTGTTCACCGGTTCGGTGCGGGGCGCGGTCTATGCCATGGTGCCGGTCTACATCCCGCTGATCCTGCCGCTGACCATCATCGCGGTGCCGGTGGTCGATCTGGTGCTGGCGATCGTCCGGCGCACCTGGAACGGCCAGTCGCCGTTCGCCGCCGACCGCGGCCATCTGCATCACCGGCTGCTGGAGATCGGCCACTCGCACAGCCGCGCGGTGCTGATCATGTACTTCTGGTCGGCGCTGATCGCCTTCGCGATCGTGGGCTTCTCCATCCGCTCGGACAGCCTGTGGCTGATCCCGACGATTCTGACGCTGAGCGCCGCGGGCCTGGTCGTCCTGCTGCTGCCGCGCTTCCGGCCGCGGGTGCCGGAGTGGGCGCAGCGCTTTGTGCCGCCCCGCTACCGGCGGCGCCGCCCGGTGCCGGAGGCGGAGCCCGCGCCGCACGACCGGGCGCCGGCCCAGGTCAACGGCGGCACGGAGCCCGCCCCGGACGGGTCACGGGTGCCGATGCGCTCGCTGGGCGGGGCGACGGCGGTGGGGGAGCGCCACCGGTTCACCGCCCGGCGCCGGTCCGCGGCTGCCGTCCGCAACCGGGGACGGTAGCGGACCGGAACCCGGCAAGGCGCTTTACATGTTCTTTGATGTGGCGTTGCGCGCGCTTGGTGCATGTAGCAGATGTGCCCGGTTTTGTCTGCTCAGCGGGGCAGGCTTTACCTCTCCGGTGTGAGTTCCTGCACACGATGAGGGTAAAGACCAGACCAAAAAGTTTGTGATACCGTTCACGAGTCCCGGCATTCAGGTGCTGTTCTCGGCAGCTTCCGCCCGGGACGCGCTCGTCGATGACGACCAGTACCCCCCGTGCCGAGAGGCTTCGCATGCAGTCCAACGACGCCCGGATCATCCGTGGCGCCGCGATCCCCACTGCCGTGGCAGGGATTCTCGCGGCCCCGGCCGGAGCCGTGACCGGCGGAACGGACACGGCCCTGGCCGCCGTCGCCGGGGTACTGGTGGCCGGCGCCTTCTTCGGCTCCGGCCAGCTGGTGCTCGCCAAGGTGGCGCAGCGCTGGCCGGACCTCCTCATGGGTGCCGCGATGGCGGTCTACGTCGCCAAGGTCGGCATCCTGATGATCCTCACCGTCCTGCTGCGCGACGCGTCCTTCCTGGACGGACGGGCCTTCGGCGCGGGAGTGATGGCCGGCCTGGTCGCCTGGCTGGGCGGACAGCTCTGGAGCAACCTCCGGGTCAAGACCGCCTATGTGGTGCCCGAGTCCGCGGAGCCCGCCGAGCCGCCGGGCGGGGCCGGCGCACCGGCGTCCGTCCCGTCGTCCGCCGCCCCCTCCCGGAAGCTCCCATGAGTCCGGGGGCCCGCAGGTCAGGGGGGCCGCCGAGCGCGGACGGCCGGACTGCTATCGTCCCTCGCGACAACCCGGCGGAGGCCAGAGCATCACGGGGCGGGCGGGACGGTCCGTCCCCGGATGCCGAGCCGTCCCCCCGGCATGCCGGGCCGCTCTTCCCCCGCCCTGTCCTGTCCAGTGCCGTCGCGCGGCGTGTCGCCACGCCGACACAGGAGGTTGCCGTATCCATGCCTCACGCCCGAAGGAGTCCGAGGTGAAGAGCGACGAGTTGCTCGCCTTCGAGACCGACTGTCATCTGTTCGGGGACTGCGGCTATCCCGCGCCTTCGCTGTGGTCCTTCGAGTTCGAGCCGATCTTCACCCTCGGGCCGGTGGAGTTCACCAAGCCGATGCTGCTCGCGCTGCTGAGCATCGCCGTGGTGATCGGCTTCTTCTGGGCGGCCTTCGCCAAGCCGAAGGTGGTGCCCGGCAAGCTCCAGATGGTCGCGGAGGTGCTGTACGACTTCGTGCGCCGCGGGATCGCCCGGGAGGTGATCGGCAAGCAGGGCGAGAAGTATGTGCCGCTGCTGGTGTCGCTGTTCTTCCTGGTCTGGGCCTTCAATATGTGGGCCATCATCCCGGTGGCCCAGATCCCGGTCTCCTCGATCATCGGCTTCCCGGTCGCTCTCACCCTGGTGGTGTGGGTCACCTATATGACGATCACCTTCCGGGCCCACGGGTTCGCCGGCGGTATGCGGAATCTGTGCGTCCCCGGCGGACTGCCCAAGGGGATCTATGTGATCCTCACCCCGCTGGAGCTGCTGTCCAACGTCTTTGTGCGGCCCTTCACCCTCGCGGTCCGGCTGTTCGCCAACATGTTCGCGGGCCATGTGCTGATCCTGGTCTTCCTGATCGGCGCCTGGTACATGGCGGGCCCGCACATCGGTGCCCTGTTCTCCGTCACCTCGCTGGTGATGACCCTGCTCATCACGGCGTTCGAAATCTTCATCCAGGCTCTCCAGGCGTACGTCTTCACCGTGCTGACCGCCACCTACATCTCCGGAGCACTGGAAGAGGCGCACTGACGTCCGGGGGCGCTCCACCGCCCCGGGCCACCAGACCACACCTGTCCCGGCAAACCCCGTCACGGACCGGCGGACCATCGCCCGCCGGCCTGAGAAGAGAAGGAAACAACAAGCATGTCCACTGAGCTCCTGGCCGCCGGCATCGAGGGCAACATCGGCACCGTCGGCTACGGCCTTGCCGCCATCGGCGCCGGCATCGGCATCGGCTACATCTTCGGCAACGGCGTGCAGGCCATCGCCCGCCAGCCGGAGGCCGCCGGCCTCATCCGGCAGAACATGCTGCTGGGCTTCGCCCTGGTCGAGGCCCTGGCCCTGATCGGTTTCGTCGTCCCGTTCATCTACTGATGACGACGGACACCCACGCACACCCGGCCGGACGCACGGCCGGACGGACGGAAGGGGCACCATGATGATTCACCTGGCCGCGGAGGAAGCGCAGAACCCGCTGCTGCCCGCATGGCCCGAGATCGTCATCGGTCTGCTCGCCCTCGGGATCATCTACCTCGTCTTCCACAAGAAGCTGCTGCCCGCCGTCAACAAGGCGCTGGAGGAGCGGCGGGCCGCCATCGAGGGCGGCATGGAGAAGGCCGAGGCCGCGCAGGCCGAGGCCCGGCAGACGCTGGAGGAGTACCGGGAGCGGCTGGCCGAGGCCCGGCACGAGGCCGCGCGGCTGCGGGAGGAGGCCCGCGAGCAGGGCGCCACCCTGATCGCGGAGATGCGCGACGAGGGCCGTCGGCAGCGCGAGGAGATCATCGCCGCCGGTCACGCCCAGATCGAGGCCGAGCGCCGGCAGACCGCCGAGACCCTGCGCCAGGACATCGGCCGGCTCGCCACCGAGCTGGCCGGCCGTCTGGTCGGGGAGTCCCTGGAGGACCACGCCCGGCAGAGCCGCGTGATCGACCGCTTCCTCGAAGAGCTGGAAGGCCGCGCCGAGGCCGCCGAGGCGGCCCGATGAGCCGGGCCACCGCGAGCCGCGAGGCCCGGGCCGCGGCCCGGGAGCGGCTGAACGTGCTGGCGGACTCCACCTCCGTCGATCCGGCCGGGCTCGCCGCCGAGCTGGCCTCGGTCACCGCGCTGCTGGACCGCGAGGTCGCGCTGCGCCGGGTGCTCACCGATCCCTCGCAGGACGGTGCGCGCAAGGCCGAGCTCACCGGGCGGCTGCTGGGCGGCCAGGTCGGCGGCGAGACCGTCGATCTGGTGTCCGGGATGGTCCGCTCCCGCTGGTCCGCCCCCCGCGACCTGGTGGACGCGGTGGAGGAACTGGCCGACACCGCCGATCTGATCGCGGCCGAGCGGGCCGGGGCGCTGGAGGCGGTGGAGGACGAGCTGTTCCGGTTCGGCCGGATCGTCGCCGCCGACCCCGGGCTGCGCTCCGCGCTGGCCGGCCGGCTGGCCGGGGACGAGGCCCGGCAGGCCAAGGTCTCCCTGGTCCGCAGGCTGCTCGGCGGCCGGTCCCAGGCCGTGACCGAGCGGCTGGTGGTCCGCCTCGTGGAACATCCGCGAGGCCGTAGTCTGGAAAGCGGACTGGAGGACCTGATCAAGCTGGCGGCGGAGCGGCGCAACCGCTCGGTCGCGGTGGTGGTCACCGCGGTTCCGCTCGACGACCGGCAGCGCCGGCGCCTCGGTGACGCACTGGCCAGGCTCTACGGCCGGCCGATCCGGCTGAACGCCGACGTGGACCCGTCGGTCCTCGGCGGGATCTCGGTGCGGATCGGGGACGAGGTCATCCAGGGCACCGTCGCCGAACGGCTGGACGAGGTGAACCGGCGGCTGGCGGGCTGACCGCCCGGCGGCCGGACATCCTCGCCGAGTCCGCGCCCACCCCCAAACATTCAGCGGCCCGCGTTGGGCCGTACCAAACCTTACGGTCCCAACAAGGAGAGCAGGGAACCCAGATGGCGGAGCTTACGATCCGGCCGGATGAGATCCGGGAGGCGCTGGAGGAATTCGTCCAGTCGTACACGCCGGACACGGCCTCGCGCGAAGAGGTCGGCAAGGTCAGCGTTGCCGGTGACGGCATCGCGAAGGTCGAGGGGCTGCCCTCGGCCATGGCGAACGAACTGCTCCGGTTCGAGGACGGGACGCTCGGTCTCGCCCTGAACCTGGAGGAGCGCGAGATCGGTGCCATCGTCCTCGGTGAGTTCGGCGGCATCGAGGAGGGCCAGCCGGTGCGCCGCACCGGCGAGGTGCTCTCCGTGGCGGTGGGCGAGGGCTACCTCGGCCGCGTCGTGGACCCGCTGGGCAACCCGGTGGACGGCCTGGGCGAGATCGCCACCGAGGGCCGCCGGGCGCTGGAACTCCAGGCCCCCACGGTCATGCAGCGCAAGTCGGTGCACGAGCCCATGGAGACCGGCTACAAGGCCGTGGACACCATGACTCCGATCGGCCGCGGCCAGCGCCAGCTCATCATCGGCGACCGGCAGACCGGCAAGACGGCCCTCGCCGTGGACACCATCATCAACCAGCGGGCCAACTGGAAGACCGGGGACCCGGCCAAGCAGGTCCGCTGCATCTATGTGGCCATCGGCCAGAAGGGCTCCACCATCGCCTCGGTGCGGGCCGCTCTGGAGGAGGCCGGCGCCCTGGAGTACACCACCATCGTGGCGGCCCCGGCGTCCGACCCGGCCGGCTTCAAGTACCTGGCCCCCTACACCGGCTCGGCCATCGGCCAGCACTGGATGTACCAGGGCAAGCACGTCCTGATCGTCTTCGACGACCTGTCCAAGCAGGCCGAGGCCTACCGCGCGGTGTCGCTGCTGCTGCGCCGCCCGCCGGGCCGCGAGGCCTACCCCGGTGACGTCTTCTACCTGCACTCCCGGCTGCTGGAGCGCTGCGCCAAGCTGTCCGACGAGATGGGCGCCGGTTCCATGACCGGTCTGCCGGTTGTGGAGACCAAGGCCAACGACGTCTCGGCCTACATCCCGACCAACGTCATCTCCATCACCGACGGCCAGTGCTTCCTGGAGTCCGACCTGTTCAACGCGGGCGTCCGCCCGGCGCTGAACGTCGGCATCTCGGTCTCCCGGGTGGGCGGCTCGGCCCAGCACCCGGCGGTGAAGCAGATCACCGGCTCGCTCCGGGTGGACCTGGCCCAGTACCGCGAGCTGGAGGCGTTCGCCGCCTTCGGCTCCGACCTGGACGCGGCCTCCAAGGCGGCCCTGGAGCGCGGCAAGCGCATGGTGGAGCTGCTCAAGCAGGACCAGTACAACCCCTACCCGACCGAGGACCAGGTGGTCTCGATCTGGTCCGGCACCAACGGGCTGATGGACGACGTCCCGGCGGAGGAGATCCGGCGCTTCGAGAAGGAGCTGCTGGAGCACATGCACAGCGCCAAGAGCGACCTGATGCGCTCCATCCGCGAGGGCGGCAAGATGGCCGACGACACCGTCCAGGCCATCCGTGAGGCGGTCACCGAGTTCAAGAAGGGCTACCAGACCGCGGACGGCAAGCTGCTGGGCGAGGACTGAGCCCATGGGAGCGCAGCTCAGGGTCTACAAGCGGCGGATCAAATCCGTCACCGCGACCAAGAAGATCACCCGGGCGATGGAGATGATCGCCGCCTCGCGCATCCTCAAGGCACAGCGCAGGGTGAACGCCTCCACGCCGTACGCCGACGAGCTGACCAAGGCGGTCACCGCGGTGGCCGCCTCGTCCGACGTCAAGCACCCGCTCACCACCGAGGTGGACCGGCCGCGCCGGGCCGCGGTGCTGCTGATCACCAGCGACCGCGGACTGGCCGGCGGGTACAACAGCAACGCCATCAAGGCGGCGGAGCATCTCACCTCCGCCCTGGTGGCGCGCGGCCTGGAGGTCGACCACTATGTGGTGGGCCGCAAGGGCGTGGGCTACTACAACTTCCGGGAGCGGCCGATCGCCGAGTCCTGGACGGGCTTCTCCGACAGCCCGGAGTACGCCGACGCCAAGGCGGTGGCCGCGCCGCTGCTCGCCGCCGTGGAGAAGAAGACCGAGGACGGCGGGGTGGACGAGATCCACATCGTCTACACCGAGTTCGTCTCCATGCTCACCCAGCGTCCGGAGCAGCTCCGGCTGCTGCCGCTGACCTTCAGCACCTCGGCCGAGGAGTCGGCCGAGACCTTTGTGAAGGGACGCGAGGCGCACCCGCTCTACGAGTTCGAGCCGAGCCCGGAGCAGGTGCTGAACGCGCTGCTGCCGCGCTATGTCGAGAGCCGGATCTACAACGCCCTGCTGCAGTCGGCGGCCTCCAAGCACGCTGCCACCCGCCGGGCGATGAAGTCGGCCACCGACAACGCCGAGGAGCTCATCCGGACCCTGACGCGCCTTGCCAACCAGGCCCGTCAGGCCGACATCACCCAGGAAATCAGCGAGATCGTCGGTGGCGCCAACGCCCTGGCCGACGCGACCGCGGGGAGTGACAGGTAATCCATGACTACTGCTACTGAGACGGCCACGGCGGCGGGCCGCGTCGCCCGGGTCATCGGTCCGGTCGTCGACGTGGAGTTCCCCGTCGACGCGATGCCCGACATGTACAACGCCCTGACGGTCCAGGTCCCGGACCCGGCCGCCGAGGGCGAGACCAAGACGCTGACCCTGGAGGTCGCCCAGCACCTCGGTGAGGGCCTGGTGCGCGCCATCGCCATGGAGCCCACCGACGGCCTGGTCCGCCAGGCCCCGGTGACCGACAGCGGCAAGGGCATCTCGGTGCCGGTCGGCGATGTCACCAAGGGCCGGGTGTTCAACGTGCTCGGCAAGGTGCTCAACGAGCCCGAGGCCGAGAGCGAGATCACCGAGCGCTGGGAGATCCACCGCCAGGCCCCGGCCTTCGACCAGCTCGAGTCCAAGACCGAGATGTTCGAGACCGGCCTGAAGGTCGTGGACCTGCTCACCCCGTACGTCAAGGGCGGCAAGATCGGCCTGTTCGGCGGCGCCGGAGTGGGCAAGACGGTGCTCATCCAGGAGATGATCATCCGGGTGGCCCGGCTGCACGAGGGCGTGTCGGTGTTCGCCGGTGTGGGCGAGCGGACCCGTGAGGGCAACGACCTGATCCACGAGATGGCGGACTCCGGGGTGCTCCCGCAGACCGCCCTGGTCTTCGGCCAGATGGACGAGCCCCCGGGGACCCGGCTGCGCATCGCCCTGGCCGGCCTGACCATGGCCGAGTACTTCCGGGACGTCCAGAAGCAGGACGTGCTGTTCTTCATCGACAACATCTTCCGCTTCACCCAGGCCGGTTCCGAGGTGTCCACCCTGCTGGGCCGCATGCCCTCCGCGGTGGGCTACCAGCCGAACCTGGCGGACGAGATGGGTCAGCTCCAGGAGCGGATCACCTCCACCCGCGGTCACTCCATCACCTCCATGCAGGCGATCTATGTGCCCGCGGACGACCTGACCGACCCGGCGCCGGCCACCACCTTCGCCCACCTGGACGCCACCACGGTGCTGTCCCGGCCGATCTCGGAGAAGGGCATCTACCCGGCGGTGGACCCGCTGGACTCCACCTCCCGGATCCTGGACCCGCGGTTCATCTCCGAGGACCACTACCAGTGCGCCACCCGGGTGAAGGGGATCCTGCAGAAGTACAAGGACCTCCAGGACATCATCGCCATTCTCGGTATCGACGAGCTCTCGGAAGAGGACAAGCTCACGGTGAGCCGGGCCCGCCGGATCGAGCGCTTCCTGTCGCAGAACACCCACGCGGCGAAGCAGTTCACCGGTCTGGACGGCTCCGATGTGCCGCTGGACGAGTCGATCGCCGCGTTCAACGCGATCGCGGACGGCGAGTTCGACCACTTCCCGGAGCAGGCGTTCTTCATGTGCGGCGGTCTGGACGACCTGAAGGCCGCGGCCAAGCGGCTCGGCGTCTCCTGACGGCGCCACCGAACCCCCGGCGGGCGCGGGGCATCCGGCCGGTTGCGGCCGGGATGCCGGACCGTGCGCCGTGCGTGCCCCGCACCCGCCGCCATCCCTAGCCGAGAGGAACCATCGTGGCTGAGCTGCACGTCGAGCTGGTCGCCGCGGACCGCAAGGTGTGGTCGGGCGAGGCCGGCCTGGTCGTCGCGCGCACCACGGCCGGCGACATCGGGATCATGCCGGGCCACCAGCCGTACCTGGGTGTGCTGGAGACCGGGCCGGTGACCATCCGGACGACGGGTGAGACCGGTGAGGGCACGGTGGTCGCCGCGGTGCACGGCGGTTTCCTGTCCTACACGGACGGTAAGCTGTCGCTGCTGGCGGAGACCGCCGAGCTGGCGGACGAGATCGATGTCGCGCGCGCGGAACGGGCGCTGGAGGAGGCCAGGGCCGAGACCGACGCCTCCGCCGAGCGGCGCGCGGCGGTCCGCCTGGAGGCGGCTGCCGTCGCCCGCTGAGGACCACCCGGAGAACAGATGCCCGGGGAGCGCCGTGACGCGTGATGCGTGCAACATCATGTGGAGCGGCGCTCATGGTCATCCGTCCCCCATTATCGAGGGAACACATCTGACGGTCTGCCGTCCGGCCCATCCGGCACCACGGGTGACGGCGCGGGCGGCGCAACGGAGGCGAGGAGGTCGGCGGGATGGTCCTCGCTCTGACGGTGTGCGGCGCGGCCCTGGCGCTGATACTTCTGGGCCTGCTCGCCTTCGGCGTGCGCCGGCGCGTGATCCAGCGGGCGGGCGGCACCTTCGACTGCTCGGCGCGCTGGAAGGCGCCGGTGGCGGGCGAGTCCACGGGCAAGGGCTGGATCTACGGCGTGGCCCGCTACAACGGCGACCACATCGAGTGGTTCCGGGTGTTCTCCTACGCCTTCCGCCCCCGGATGGTGCTGGAGCGCGATCTGATCCAGGTCCGGGAGCGCCGTCGCCCGCACGGTGACGAGGAACTCGCCCTGCTGCCCGGCGCCATGGTCCTCACCTGCCGTCACGACACCCGGGATCTGGAGCTCGCCATGAGCGAGGACGCCCTCACCGGTTTCCTCGCCTGGCTGGAGGCCGCCCCGCCGGGCCACCGGGTCAACGTCGCCTGAGCAGCTTCCCCCGGCGGGCATGGAGCAGCCGGGGAGACGGCGGGCGGGTCCGTCTCCCCGGCTGCGGCCTGTGGTGCTGCCGGGGCCGGTCAGTCGAGGCCGTTGTTGATGGCGGTGATGAGTTCGCCGTTGGCGGTGTCGCCGCTGAGTTCCCAGAACATGGCGCCGGCCAGGCCCTGCTGCTGGACGTAGTCCATCTTTCCGGCGATGGTCTGCGGGGTGTCGTAGCTCCACCAGTTGGAGCCGCAGTGGGCGTAGGCGGTGCCGGCGATCAGCCCGGTGGCGGGGCAGGAGTTCCTGAGCACCTTGTAGTCCTCGATGCCCTGCTCATAGGTGCCGGGCGCCGGGCCGGTGGCGGTGCCGCCGGGGGCGGACTGGGTGACGCCGGTCCAGCCGCGGCCGTAGAAGCCGATGCCGAGCGTGAGCTTGGCCGCCGGGACGCCCTTGGCCTTGAGCTTCTGGATGGCGGCGTCGGCGTTGAACCCGGCCTGCGGAATGCCGCTGTAGGAGTGCAGCGGGGAGTGCGGGGCGGTCGGGCCCTGGGCGGCCCAGGCGCCGAAGAAGTCGTAGGTCATGACGTGCAGATAGTCCGCGTACTGGGCGCCGCCCGCGTAGTCGGCGGCGTCGATCTTGCCGCCGGAGGAGGCGTCCGCGGTGATCGCGGCGGTGACCAGCTCATTGCCGAAGACCTGGCGGAAGGCCCGCATCATGTCCTCGAAGACCTCCGGCCCGCTGGTGTCGCAGGACAGGCCGCAGGCGTTGGGGTACTCCCAGTCGAGGTCGATGCCGTCGAACAGGCCGTCCCAGCGCGGGTCGTGCACCAGGTCGTAGCAGGACCGGGCGAACGCGGCCGGGTTCTGCATGGCCTCGCCGAAGCCGCCGGACCAGGTCCAGCCGCCGAAGGACCACACGATCTTCAGATGCGGGTGCTTCTCCTTGAGCTTCATGAGCTGGTTGAAGTTGCCGCGCAGCGGCTGGTCCCAGGTGTCGGCGACGCCGTCCACGCTGTCGGCCGCGGTGTACGCCTTGTCGATGGCGGCATAGGAGTCGCCCATGACGCAGCGCCCGTTGGTCACATTGCCGAAGGCGTAGTTGATGTGGGTCAGCTTGGCCGCCGAGCCGGAGGTGTCGATGTTCTTGACGTGGTAGTTGCGGCCGTAGACGCCCCACTCGGTGAAGTAGCCGACATTGACCTGGTCGGTCGGCGGCTCGCCGTTGCCCCCGGTGGTGCCGCCGTCCGTGGTCCCGCCGTCCGTGGTGCCGCCGTCGGTCGTTCCTCCGTCGGTGGTGCCGCCGTCGGTCGTTCCTCCGTCCGTCGTTCCTCCGTCGGTGGTGCCGCCGTTGGTGGTGCCGCCGTCCGTGCCGCCCCCGCCGTCACAGGGCTCGCCGTTGATGGTGCAGCCGCTCGGGTTGCCGTTGCCGCTGCCGGAGAAGCCGACGGTGGCGGACTGGCCCGGTGCCAGGGTGCCGTTCCAGCTCGCGTTGGTGACCGTGTAGTGGTTGCCGCTGGTGGTCAGCACCCCGTTCCAGAGTGAGCCGACGCTGGTGCCGGAGGGGAAGTCCCACTCCAGGGTCCAGCCGTCGAGCGAGGAGCCGCCGGTGTTGGTGATGGTCCATTGCCCGGTGAAGCCGGTGTCCCACTCCGACACCTTGGCGAAGGTCGCGGAGGCGGTGGCCGCCTGGGCCGGACTGGCCAGCAGCACCAGGCCGGTGACCGGCAGCGCGAGCACGGCCAGCAGCGCGACCAGCCGGCGCCGGATCCGCGGGCCGTGCGGTGGGGTGTGGGGGGCTCTGCGCCACAGGACGGGAAGCCGTGCTGAGATCCTTGATTTCAAGGGAACTCCCGGAGTCGGTCGGACAGATCTGGGGGAATCTGCGCCGCCCGTGAGCGCGCGGCAGGCATTGTTGTCATGGCGCGCTCACAGCAGATATCCGGGAGCGTAAAGAGGTCTGGACCAGTGGTCAAGAGGTCTGGACCAAAATGGTCGCGGCGTCAGGTCAGCGCCTCGCCGAGCCGGCCGACCGGTGCCAGCACGGCCCCCGTCGCCGGGCAGGTCCAGTGCGGGTCGGGCCCGAGTTCCGGCTGCACATCAAGGCAGTGCGGGGTCTCCTGGCCGTGCACCGTGCAGCGCGGGCACGCGGGCCACCGCCCGGCCGTCTCCAGCAGCGCGTCCTGTATGTCCTGGGCCAGCAGACCGGGCACAAAGGCGGCGCCTTCCGGCCACTGGCCCACCCACCAGCGCCGGTGGGCCAGGGCCGCGTCCAGCCTGGACACCACCTCGGCCCGGTCCAGCCCGCAGGCCCGCAGATCCGCCAGTACCAGTGCCCGCGCCGTCCACAGCGCCGCTTCCGTATCCTCCACACCGCCAGTCTCCCGGAACTGTCCGGTTTCCGGCCTCGGCGGAGCTCCGGCGGGCATCCGGGTCTGGGACTCCCGGCCGCCGGAGGCGTCCGTCGCCGGTGCTACAGGCCGCCGGAGACGCGGAGGACGGCACCGGTGGTGTAGGAGGCGTCGTCGGAGAGCAGCCAGGAGACGGCGCCGGCGATCTCCTCGGGCCGGCCGGCGCGGCCCATGGGGATGATCCTGGCGACCTTGGCGGGGCGCTCGGGGTCCTCGTGGAAGGCCGTCCAGACGGTGCCGGGGGCCACGCAGTTGACCCGGATGCCCTCGGCCGCGACCTCCTTGGCCAGCCCGGTCGTCATGGCGTCCACGGCGGCCTTGGCGGCGGCATAGTGCACATACTGGCCCGGGCTGCCGAGGGTGGCGGCGGTGGAGGAGATGCTGACGATGGCACCGCCTGTGCCGTTGCGGTTCATGTCGCGGATCGCGCGGCGGGCGCAGAGCAGATAGCCGAGCACGTTCACCTCCAGGGCGCGGCGCATGCCCTCGGCGTCGGCGTCGGCGAGGCGGCCGTTGGGGCCGCTGACGCCCGCGTTGTTGACCAGGCCGGTGACCGGGCCGAGCCCGGCGGCGGTGTCGAAGAGGCGGTCGACGGCGGCCTCGTCGGCGACGTCCATCGGCACGGTCAGGCACCTGCGGCCGGCCTGCCGGACGTCGGAGGCGACGGCCTCGGCGGAGGCGTGGTCGGCACGGTAGCCGATCACCAGATGGTGTCCGTCGGCCGCCAGCCGGCGGCAGATCGCCGCCCCGATGCCCCGGCTTCCGCCGCTGACGACGGTCACTCGCTCCTGGCTCACAACGGCCTCCTCGGTGTGGGACGAACGGCGGTGTGATCATGACACGCGGCCCGGGGGAGTACGGTTCGGCGGGCGGGCCCGGACAGGCCCGGACCCCGGGCGGCCGGCGGCTGCCGTCCCGGGGTCCGGTGCATGCGTGGGCTGTGCCGTGCCGCTACCGGTTCACTGCGTCAGGCCGGTGTGCATGGCGGTGATGAGCTCGCCGTCGGCGGTGTCGCCGTTCAGCTCCCAGAAGAAGGCGCCGCCCAGGCCCTGCTGCCTGGCATAGGCCATCTTGGCGCGGATGGTCTCCGGGGTGTCGTAGCTCCACCATTCGCTGCCGCACTTGGCGTAGGCGGTGCCCGCGATGGTACCGGTGGCCGGGCAGCGGGCGGCCAGGACCTTGTAGTCCTCGATGCCCTGCTCATAGGTGCCGGGCGCCGGGCCGGTGGCGGAGCCGCCGGGCTCGGCCTGGCCGACGCCGGTCCAGCCGCGGCCGTAGAAGCCGATGCCCAGCAGCAGCTTTCTGGCGGGCACGCCCTGCGCCTTGAGCTTCTGGATGGCCTGGTCGGCGGTGAAGCCGTCCTGCGGGATGCCGTCGTACGGGGTGAGCGGGGAGTGCGGGGCGGTCGGGCCCTGGGCCGCCCAGGCGCCGAAGAAGTCGTAGGCCATGACCGAGATGTAGTCGGCGTACTCGGCTCCGTAGCCGTAGTCGGAGGCGTCGATCTTGCCGCCGGCCGAGGCGTCGGCGGTGATGGCGGCGGTGACGAGCTGATCGCCGAAGGCGGCGCGGAACGCCTTCATCATGTCGCCGAAGGCGCGCGGGCCGCTGGTGTCGCACTTCTCGCCGCAGGCGTTGGGGTATTCCCAGTCCAGGTCGATGCCGTCGAAGACGCCGTCCCAGCGCGGGTCGTTGACCAGCTCGTAGCAGGACCGGGCGAACGCCGCCGGGTTCTGCATGGCCTCGCCGAAGCCGCCGGACCAGGTCCAGCCGCCGAAGGACCAGAGGACCTTCAGATGCGGGTACTGCTCCTTCAGCTTCTTGAGCTGGTTGAAGTTGCCGCGCAGCGGCTGGTCCCAGGTGTCGGCGACGCCGTCCACGCTCTCGGCCGCGGTGAACGCCTTGTCGGTGGCGGCGTAGGCGTCGCCCATCACGCACTTGCCGCCCTGGACGTTGCCGAAGGCGTAGTTGATGTGGGTGAGCTTCTCGGCGGAGCCGGAGGCCGCGATGTTCCTGACCTGGTAGTCGCGCTGGTAGATGCCCCACTCGGTGAAGTAGCCGAGGTTGACATGGGCGCCCGGTTCGACCGGGTCGGGGTCGGGGTCCGTGCCGCCGGTGGTGCCGCCCGAGTCGGTCCCGCCGTCGGTGGTCCCGCCGTCCGCCGAGCCGCCGCCGTCGGTGGTGCCGCCGTCGGTGGTGCCCCCGGTCGGGTCGGGGTCCACCGGGTCGCCCGCGCAGGGGCGGCCGTTGATGGTGCAGTTCAGCGGCTCGCCGTCGCCGGTGGCGCCGAAGCCCACGGTGGCCGTGGCGCCCGGGGCCAGCGTCCCGTTCCAGCTCTCATGGGTGACGGTGTAGTGGTCGCCGTCCCGGGTCATGACCCCGTTCCACAGGGAGGTGACCTCGGTGCCGGAGGGGAAGTCCCACTCCAGGGTCCAGCCCTCGGTGGGCGTGTCGGTGCCGTTCTCGATGATCCACTGGCCGTTGAAGCCGGTGTCCCAGGCCGATCCCTTGGCGTATGCGGCGGTGACCTCGCCCGCCGCGCCCGCGTTGCCTGCCAGGACGACGATGCCGCCCAGTGGTACGGCCAGTGCCGCGGCGACGGCGACAAGTCTCGCCTTGAGTCTGCTCCTGGCCCGTGTGCCCTTGCTCAACGGTGCTCCTGTGTCCGGATGATGCGAAAGGAAGCGGCGTTACCGGTGCGAACGCCGTCCGACGCCACCGGACAGTAGAGAGGTCCAGACCACTGGGCAAGGGTCTGGACCTCTCTTGAGGCGGGCATAAGGCTCGGTTAAGAATTCCGGAACCGCCGGGAAGCCCGCGGCCACGCTCTCCTTGCCGGGAGTGCGCCCCATCGCTGCGGGGGAACCGGATGCGCGCCACCGGCCGTCGTTCAGGCCCGGATGTAGCCGCCGTCGGCGAAGAGTTCGGCGCCGGTGACGAACGACGAGGCGTCCGAAGCCAGGAAGAGGGCGGCGTCGGCGATTTCCGTGGCGTCGGCCAGCCGTCCCAGTGGCACGACGGCCTCGGCGAACCGGTCGGCGTCCGGCCCCGCGGCGCGCAGCAGGCCGGGGGTCCGCGTGGGTCCCGGGCTGAGCACGTTGACCCGGAACCGGCGCTGTCGTGACTGCCGGGCCCAGTTGTGCACGAGGTTGCTCAATGCCGCCTTCGAGGCGCTGTAGACCTCGAGCTGTTCATTGGGGCGCACGCTGTTGCTGGAGCCGATGACCAGGATGGAGGCGCTCTCCGCCAGGAGCGGGAGTGCCTTCTGGACGGTGAACAGCGGGCCCTTGACGTTGACGGCGAGCGTCAGGTCGACGTTCGCCTCGGTGTGGGCGCCGAGCGCGGCGTCCGCGACGACTCCCGCGTTGGCCACCAGCACGTCGATGCGTCCGGCCTCCTCGCGGACTCGCGCGTAGAGCGCGTCCAGGTCGGCCAGGACCGAGACATCGGATCGTACGCCGGTGGCCGCCGGGCCCATCTCCTTGACCGCCGCTTCGAGGCGGTCGATGTCCCGGCCGGTCACGAAGACCCGTGCACCCTCCCCGGCGAAGCGGTGGGCGATGGCCAGCCCGATCCCGCTGCTCCCGCCGGTGATCACGGCCACCTTCTCCTGCAGCACGCCTGGCATGTCGAACCCTTCGATTGTGGAATGGATCGTCCATAACGTAGGCGGTAATGGACGATCGAGTCAAGAATGACTAGGCTGAGGCCATGCCGAGACCACGCGCATTCGACGAACGCCAGGCCCTGGAGCGGGCCAGGGAACAGTTCTGGGCGACCGGCTATGCGGGAACCCGGATGGACGACATCGCCCGGGCGACCGGTCTGGGCAAGGGCAGCCTGTACGGCGCATTCGGCGACAAGGGCAGGCTGTTCCACCGGGTGTTCGACGACTGGTGCACCGCAGTCGTCGAGGTGGCCGAAGGGCGGCTGACCGGCGGCCCGGACGCCGAGGCCCTGGCCCGGCTGTCGGGATACCTGCACCTCATGGCGGCGAACACCGCCTCCGACACCGAGCGCCGCGGGTGCCTGCTGGCCAAGGGGACGGCGGAACTGGCCCAGCACGATCCGACGGTCGCCGGACGGTCGGCCGAGACCATGACGGCACTGCTGACCCTGCTGCGGATGGAGATCAGCGCCGCCCAGCGCCACGGCGACATCGACAGCACTGCGGATCCGGAGCGGCTGGCGGCACTGCTGCTGACCGTGGTCCGCGGTATCGAGGCGGTGGGCAAGGCCGGTCTGGCCCCGGAGACGCTGCGGAACATCGCAGACACCGCACTGGCGGTCCTGCCCCGCCCGAAGGGCCGAAACGCCTCGCCGCCGGACGCAGACCGGCCCGCACGAACCAACGTGGGGCCCTCACGGCCACATGACCCGCCGGGCAGTGCCTAGCAGCCGCACGTCACCGCGGCGACCGGAGCGGTGAGCGGGTCCGCGGCACGGCGCTCGGTGCCGGTGTCGGTCGCCACCGGGAGGCCCTCGCGGATCCAGTACTCCATCCCGCCGATCATCTCCTTCACCCGGTAGCCGAGGCGGGCGAGCGCCAGCGCGGCGCGGGTCGCGCCGTCACAGGCCGGCCCCCAGCAGTAGGTGATCACCGGCACGGCGGGGTCCAGCAGGTCCCCGGCGCGTGCCGGGATGTCCGCGGTCGGCAGGTGCACGGCGCCCGGGATGCGGCCCTGCGCCCAGCTCGCGGACGAGCGCGAGTCGGCCAGCACAAAGCCCGGCGCCCCGGATTCCAGCGACAGGTGCACATCGCTGACATCGGCCTGGAACGTCAGCCGGGAGAGGAAGAACGCGGCGGCCTCGGCCGGCCCGGCGGCCGGCACCCGCAGGGCGGGGCTCACCGAAGGGCCGGAAGCAGCGGCGGAGGCGAAGGTCTCGGTCATGGGGAAGACGCTACGCTGAGTAGTCGGCCGGCGGAAGAAAAGAACCCCGGACATCCGGCGGGAAGGCCAGGGATCGACCGGTACTCGGGGCCCGCGGCCGGAGTTTCCCCGGCGGTCCGGCAGCATGGGCGCTCACAGGCCGAGATCCTGGGCCAGGATGGCGGCCTGCACCCGGCTGCGCAGGCCCAGCTTGCGCAGCAGCCGGCTGGCGTGCGTCTTCACGGTGGCCTCGGCCATGCCCAGACGGGCGGCGATCTCGGCGTTGGACAGGCCCGCGCCGACCAGGGCCAGCACCTCCCGCTCCCGCGGGGTGAGCGGGGCCAGGGCCGCGGCCGGGGCCGCGGGCCGCGGCGCGCCCGGATCCGGGCGGCGGGCGAACTCGGCGATCAGACGGCGGGTGACGGCCGGTGAGATCAGGCCGTCCCCGGCGGCCACCGTGCGGACGGCGTCGATGAGGGCGTCCGCCTCGGTGTCCTTGAGCAGAAAGCCCGACGCACCGGCCCGCAGCGCACCGAAGACATACTCGTCCAGATCAAAGGTGGTCAGCACCAGGACGTCGGCGAGCCGCCCGGCCACCGCCCGTCGGGTCGCGGTCAGGCCGTCCAGCCGCGGCATCTGAATGTCCATCAGCAGCACGTCCGGGCGGTGTTCCCGCGCGGCGTGCAGCGCCTCCTCGCCGTCCGCGGCCTCGGCGACCACCTCGATGTCCCCGGCGCTGCGGCGGAGACCGGATTCTGGGTGGTGCTGGCCGCCGGGCTGACCGTGCGCTACGTGCTGCGGCGGGAGCGGGCCGGCCGGGTGCTGCTGTACTCGCTGCCGCTGATCGATCTGCTGCTGCTCACCGCCACCGCCGTCGATCTGGCGCACGGTGCCGAGCCCTCGGCCGGGCACGGGCTGGCCGCGCTCTACCTCGGTTTCACGGTGGCCTACGGGCACACCGTGATCGCCTGGGCCGACGCCCGGTTCGCGTACCGTTTCGCGGGCGGCCCGCCGCCGCCCGGGCCGCCGAAGTACGGTCTGGCCCGCGCCCGGCACGAGGCGCGGCTGTGGCTGCTGACCCTGGGCGCGGTGGCGATCGCGCTGCCCGTGCTGGAGGGGCTGATCCTGGTCACGGCGGACTCCGGCGGGGCGGACGGCGGGGCGGAGGTGCTGCGCGGCTGGCAGGCGCGGGCGCTGGTGGCCCTGGTGGTGCACGGGCTGATCGCGCTCAGCTATGCGGTCTTCCCCAAGCAGGCGCCGAAGACCGCCGACCGGGCCGGCTGAGCCCGGGGCGGCGGCCGTGCGGGCGGCCCGGGCTCAGCGGTTCTCGCCGGGCACCCACAGCACGTCGCCGTGCTCCTTGTTGGCCGTGCGGGCCAGGATGAACAGCAGGTCGGAGAGGCGGTTGAGATAGGTGGCGGTGAGCTGGTTCATGGTCTCGCCGTGCTCCTGAAGCGCGGCCCAGGTGGACCGCTCGGCGCGGCGGATCACCGTGGTCGCCTGATGCAGCAGCGCGGCCCCCGGGGTCCCGCCCGGCAGGATGAAGCTGCGCAGTTTTTCCAGGTCCGCCAGGAAGCGGTCGCAGTCCGCCTCCAGTTTGTCGATATAGCTCTGTGCCACCCGCAGCGGCGGGTATTCGGGGTTCTCGGTCACCGGGGTGGCCAGGTCCGCGCCCACGTCGAAGAGGTCGTTCTGGATCCGGACCAGTACGGTCCGCACCTCCTCGGGCAGCTCGCCCAGGGCCAGCGCGGTGCCGATCACCGCATTGCCCTCGTTGACGTCGGCATAGGCGGCGATCCGCAGATCGGTCTTGTCGGTGCGGCTCATGTCGCCCAGCGCCGTGGTGCCCTGATCGCCGGTCCGGGTGTAGATGCGGGTGAGATTGACCATGCGCGGAAGCCTAGAGCGCGGCCCGGGGACATGACAGCACCCTTCGGCTGTCCAGGATGTGAGACGTGACGCGTGTCTCCATCTCTCCCCATGGAGGGCTCACGGCCGATAGATTCCCGCCGGGAGGCGGTCGCTGTGCGAGCGTGAACATCCGCGCCTTTGCGGCCCGGACGCGCGCGTCCGGGCCGGGCAGGGGCCGTTGCGACGAATGCACCGAAGAACCCGGAGCAGAACCCGGAGAAAAGGGGATGTACGTGGCCAGGGGTAGGAAGCTCGCCGTCATCGGGGCCGGACTCATGGGGTCCGGCATCGCGCAGGTCGCCGCCCAGGCGGGCTGGGATGTGGTGCTGCGCGATGTCACCGGGGACGCCCTGGCCCGCGGCCGGGCGGGCATCGAGCGCTCCCTGGAGCGCTTCACCGCCAAGGGCACCCTCGGGACGGCCGACGCCGAGGCCGCCGTGGGCCGGATCACCACCACCACCGAACTGGAGGCCGCGGCCGACGCGGACATCGTGGTGGAGGCCGTCTTCGAGCGGCTCGACATCAAGCAGGAGGTGTTCCGCGCCCTTGACCGGCTGGTCAAGGACGAGGCCGTGCTGGCCACCAACACCTCCGCCATCCCGATCACCAAGATCGCCGCGGCGACCAGCCGTCCGGAGCGGGTGGTGGGCACCCACTTCTTCTCCCCGGTGCCGATGATGACCCTGTGCGAGCTGGTGCGCGGACTGCGGACCGGCGACGAAGCCCTGGCCGCCGCCCGGGAGTTCGCCGAGTCCACCGGCAAAACCTGCATCGTCGTCAACCGTGATGTGGCGGGGTTCGTCACCACCCGGCTGATCTCCGCCCTGGTGGTGGAGGCCACCAGGCTCTACGAGTCGGGGGTGGCCACCGCCGAGGACATCGATCTGGCCTGCAAGCTGGGCTTCGGCCACGCCATGGGCCCGCTGGCCACCGCCGATCTGACCGGCGTGGACATCCTGCTGCACGCGGCGGAGAACATCTACACCGAATCCCAGGACGAGAAGTTCGCCCCTCCGGAGCTGATGCGCCGCATGGTGGACGCGGGCGACATCGGCCGCAAGAGCGGACGCGGCTTCTACCCGTACGACTGACCGGGACGACGGAGCGGGGCCGGCCGGAAGAGACACCGCACACCGTGCGGCTCCGGTCTGGATATCACACGGAAGAGTGAATCTGATATCGGATCAGCCACATGGGGCAACTTTTCCGCCAAGGACTCCGTCACAACTAGACGACACAAACGGACGTGGAGCGGTGCGGCACGAGCAGTCTGGGGAGCGCGATATGCACATCAAGGGCGACCACGCCGAGCTGGTCGTCGGGGGACGCCTGGACGTGCGCAATGCCGCGGACGCCCGCATGGCGCTCCACAACGCCCTGGACGCGGGCCAGGGCGATCTGGTGCTGGATCTGGGGGAGCTGGACTCCTGGGACGCCACCGGCCTCGGGGTGATCATGGGCGCGCACCGCCGCGCCGGCCGCTGCGGGCGGCGGCTGGTGCTCCGGGAGGTGCCGCCGCAGATGCGGCGGGTCCTGGTCGCCACCCGCCTGCACCGTATCCTCACCATCGCGCCGTGAGGCTGTAAGGGGGTTCCCCCCGGCCCCGGCGGGGGTGTGTGGTGATACGACTGATGACTGTTCCACCCGCACCGCACATCCACCGTCGCGTTGTTCTTGGTGAGTAGGGATAGACAGGATGGACGCCAACCACTCGTCCCCGCAGTCCCGGGGCCGGTCCGGAGCGCAGGACGCCCCGGAGGAGACCGAGGGTGCCGCCGAGCGCGTGGTCGAGCTGGTGGCGGGGGATTTCCTGCTCACCCTCAACCCGGTCGACGGCAGCCAGATAGAACCCTGTCCGCCCAGCCGGCGCCCGATATCCCCGCGCCGCTTCCCCGAGATAGCGGACGTCTTCTCCGGCCCCGCGCACCCCCCGCTGCTGGAACGCGAGGAGGAGCGGGAACGTCTCACCCGGCTGATCGGCCGGGGCCGCTCCGTCCGGCTCACCGGCCCCTCCGGCACCGGCCGCACCGCCCTGCTGGCCGCCGTGGCCCGCGAGTGCGGTGATCTGGCGCCCGACGGCGTGATCCGCCTCAGCGGCCACCGCCGCACGCTCACCGACCTCAAGCACGAACTCTACGCGGCCATCCATCTGGCCGGCGGCTACCGCCCGGGCCCGGCCGAACTGCACACCGCGCTGCGCGAAATCGGCGCGGTGGTGATCGTCGACGACATTGAGTTCGGCGGCAGCGCCCTGGACGAACTGCTGGACGCCACCCCCGAGTGCGCCTATCTGATCTCCGCCACCCCGGGGACGCCGGCGCCGGCCGGCGAGTCCCGGATGGAAGAGGTCTTCCTCGCGGGCATCAGCCGCACCGGCTGCCTGGAGCTGCTGGAACAGCTTGTGGAGCGCCCGCTCACCGACGCCGAGGCCGACTGGGCGGCGGATCTGTGGTTCGCCTGCGAGGGGCTGCCGCTGCGTTTCGTCCAAGCCGGAACGCTTCTGCGCCAGCGCGACCATCAGATCGGCGGACTGGACGCGCCCGCTCTCGCCACGATCCGCTCCCCGGCGCTGTCCCTGGTCACCGACGGCGGCCTCACCGAGGCCGCCCGCGAGATGCTGCGGGTCGCCTTCGCGCTCGGCGGCGAACTGCCCGGTCTGAACCAGCTGCCCGCGCTCACCGCGGACAACGACGCCGCCACCGCACAGGCCCTGCTGGCCGACGCCGGCCTGATCACCCGCTCCGGGGACAACTACCGGCTGGCCGCGGGCGTCGCCGAGGACCTGGCGGGTGCCGGCTTCGCCGAGGGCGCCGCCGGCCGTGCGCTCACCGCCGCCCAGCACTACACCTGGTGGCTGGGACAGCTCTCCCCGGCCGCGGTCGCCGCCCGCGACGACAGCGGCGAGGACGGCGGGGGAGTGGCCGCCGAGATCGCCGCCGAGACGGGGGTGCTGCTGGCCGTGGTGCAGGCCGCCCAGCGGGCCGGCCACGGCTCGGCGGTCTCCGCACTGGCCCGTACCGCCGCCGGACTGCTCGCCGCCACACTGCGCTGGAGTGCCTGGGAGCGGGTGCTGCGCACCGGCCAGGAGGCCGCCCGGGCGGCCGGACTCGTCGCCGACCAGGCCTATTTCCACCACGAGCTGGGTGTGCTGGCCATCTGCCAGGGGCAGCCGGACCGGGCACGGGCGGAGCTGGAGGCCTCCATCGCGCTGCGCAGTGTCCTGGCGGACAACGGCGGCGTGCACGCCGGGCGCCGCGCGCTGGTGCTCGCCGAGGACCTGTCCCGGCCGGCGCTGCCGGCCGGGACGTCCGGCGCCGCCCGGCCGGCAGCGCTGCCGCCCGGCACCGGCGGGGCGGACGGCGCCGCCCCCGGCGCGGAGCCGACGGGCGGGACACCCGGCGCGGAGGACGTCACCGAACTGCTGGAGCCGGTGCACGGCCCGTTCCCCGGCCCCGACGCGGACCCGGACGCGGCGGACGGCGGGCGCCGCCCGGGCCTGAAGGGCCTGGCGGTCACCGGCACCCGGCGCAACGCGGCGGCGGCCGGTGCCGGAGCACTGCTGCTCGCGGTCCTGGGCGCGGTGGTCACCCTGGGCCTGACCTCGCAGGACGCCGAGGCCCCGACCGACGACACGCTGCCCGGCCCGACGCTCACCGATCCGGACGACGACGCCCAGGACGACGGCATGACCGGCGACGCCTCCGACAGCTCCACCAGCCGCCCGCCCTCCGACACCGCCGAACCGAGCGAAAGCGAAGAGACGACGGACGGCGAGACCGCCGGCTCCGACGACAGCGACGGCGGCACGGCAACCACCGGCACATCCGGTACCTCGGGTGGCACCGGCGGCGGCTCCACCGACGGCGGCTCGTCGTCGACGGCGGGTTCCTCCTCGTCCACCTCCGGCGGCTCGGACTCCGGCTCCACCAGCACACCCACCCCTCCCGGAACCCCGACCACGGGCAGTCCGACCACCACGGGCGGCTCCGGTGATCCGGGAGGCACCGGCACGGGTTCCGATGGCGGCACGGACGCCGGTGCGGACGGCGGGACCGACGAGGGCGCGGACGGCGGAACCGATGAGGGCGCGGGCGGGGGCACGGACGCCGGTGCCGATGGCGGCACGGACGCCGGTGCCGACGGCGGGACCGACGAGGGCGCGGACGGCGGGACCGACGAGGGCGCGGATGGCGGTGCTGACGGCGGGACCGACGAGGGGAGCGAGGGCGGCACCACCGTCTCGTCCGGCCCGTCCCCGGACCCGACGGACAGCGGCGAGCCGGCGCTCGTCTGAATCCGCGCCTGGAGCGGCGGGCTCAGAAGAGGCGGAGTTTGTCGTCCTCGATGCCGCGGAGGGCGTCGTAGTCGAGGGTGACGCAGCGGATGCCGCGGTCGTGGGCCAGTACCCGGGCCTGCGGCTTGATCTCCTGAGCGGCGAACACCCCCTGCACCGGCGCCAGACGGGGATCGCGGTTCAGCAGCTCCAGATAGCGGGTGAGCTGCTCCACTCCGTCGATCTCGCCGCGGCGCTTGATCTCCACCGCCACTGTGCCGCCCTCGGCGTCCTTGCCCAGGATGTCCACCGGGCCGATGGCCGTGGGGTACTCGCGCCGGATCAGCGTGTAGCCGTCGCCCAGCGTCTCCATCCGGTCGGCCAGCAGTTCCTGGAGATGGGCCTCCACGCCGTCCTTCACCAGGCCCGGGTCCACGCCCAGCTCGTGCGTGGAGTCGTGCAGGACCTCCGCCATTGTGATGATCAATTTTTCGCCCGCTTTGTTCTCCACCGTCCACACCACCGGTTCGGGGCCGCCGCCGTCGCCCCCCGCGGGCTCCGCCACCTTCAGGGTGCACGGCGGGGACATCCAGTTGAGTGGCTTGTAGGCGCGGTCGTCGGCATGGATGGACACCGACTGATCGGCCTTCACCAAGATCAGACGGGGCGCCATGGGCAGATGGGCGGTGAGCCGGCCGGCGTAGTCGACGGAACAGCGGGCGATGACAAGACGCATGATGGATCACGCTACTGGACGAGTGCCCCGGGGCGCGACGCCGGACCCCGGTCCGGCCGTTGCCCCGGTGGTCAGGGATATGGCTGGGATTGGCGTGATTCAAAGCTGGCGAGTTATGTGCCCATTCCACTGACATCGCGACCGGGCCGCACTTACCGTTGGTCCGGGTGTCGCCGACCGGGTTCACGCGATGACGCGGTGGCAGGCGGCGATGCCGATCCCGTCCGTCAGACCCCCGTGGCGGGGGTCCGAGAGGAGAACTCCATGTCGCTCGACGTCTCACCGGCCCTCCTGGAGCAGGCCGAGCGAGGTGAAGTCGATGACACGGCTTTTGTCGATTGTGTCCGAACCTCCCTGCCCTTCGCCTGGGACATGATCAGCTCCCTGGTGGCCCAGTTGAAGGTGGACGGCGGAGATTTCGCCGACAACACGGTCCCGCCCCCGGACGAGCAGGCCCGTGGCCAGTTGCTGCGTGCCATGGCCAGTGATGCCATCCGGGGCGCGCTGGAGCGGCACTTCGGGGTCCGCCTGGCGTTCCAGAATTGCCACCGCGTCGCTGTTTTCCCGCCGGATGCCTCGGTCGATGCCACCTTGGCCCGTTTCCGGTCGGTGCGCAGCCAGCTTCTCAACCAGTCACCGGAGCTGCGTGACTGCTGAGCACGGCAGCCGCCGCTTGTGTCCTACGTTCTACTGAGGGTCCCGGGGCGGACATCCCCGGGACCTTCGCGCTGCCGCCGCCCGCTTCGCCCGCCCGGCCGCCGGCGAGCAGCGGCATGACCTCCAGCCCCAGGCGGCGGACATTGTCCTCGGTGACCTCCCGGTGGCCGGAGCCCTCGGCCAGCAGGGCGAAGCGCCGGATGCCGGTGCGCTCGGCCGTGGCGGCCAGCCGGTCCGCGCACAGCCGCGGCGGCCCCACCGGATGCAGCTCGCAGAGCTGTTCGGTGTAGGCGAGCGGATCGCGCATGGTGCGCGCCCGGCCGTCCACCGTGCGGTGCGCGCCCAGGCCGAGCCGCAGCCAGCCGGGCAGCGACCGGCGCAGCGTCTCCACCGCCTCGCTCTGGCTGTCGGCGATCTGCACCACCCCGGCCGACACATGGCCGATGGTCTCCACGCGGTCCGGGGAGACCCCGGCCTCCAGCGCCGCCGTCCGCCACAGCGCGACCATCTCCGCCTTCTCCCGGTCGCCGACGTGCATGCCCAGCAGCATGGGCAGACCGCGCCGGGCGGCGTGCCGGACCGTGGCGGGGGAGGTGCAGGCGACGATGACCGGGGGCGGTGCGCCGCACTCCGCGGCGCGCGGCACCACGGCCACCGGGCGGAAGCGGTACCGCTCGCCCTCGGCGCCCACCTCGGGCTCGCGCAGCCAGCGCAGCAGCAGGTCCAGCGATTCGGGGAAGTGCTTCTCCAGGGCGTCCAGCCCGCCGCCGAAGACCTCCAGGTCGATCCAGGGGCCGCCGCGGCCCACGCCCAGGGTGAAGCGTCCGCGCGAGGCGAGATGCAGCAGGGCGGCCTGCTCGCCGAGGGCCACCGGATGGGTGTTGGGCAGCACGCTGATGGCGGTGCCGACGCCGATCCGGCGGGTGCGGCCGAGCAGATAGCCGGCCAGCGTCACCCCCGAGGGGCAGGTCCCGTACGGCACGAAGTGGTGCTCGGCCAGCCATACCGCGTCCAGGCCCGCCTCCTCCGTGGCCAGGGCGGCGGCGACGGCCCGCTCCAGCGCCTCCTCGTGTCCCTGATCCGGGAACTGTCCGGCGAGTATGAAGGTCCCGACCCGGAACGCCTCAGCGTGCATGGCCCCTTTGCCTCTCTCCGCCGCCCGCCGCCACCTTGCGCCGGGCGTTTCACTGGCATTAACGGATGACACGTGCCAAAGGCACGCGCCTGAAGCAAAGTTTTTCCGATGATCGGGTCATTCCGCACCGCTTTGCGGTTTTCCGCTCCCGCGGATGGGTGCGTAGGCTTGGATCGACCGTTTTCTCCCGCAGGTCCTTCCGCCCGGCCCGCCACGGCCGCGGGACGGCCCGGGAAACCGCCGTTGCCCGCCCGGCCCGCCCGGCCGCACGACCGAACCGAGGTGTCAGGTGTCCCCCCGGCGCAATCAACCGCGTGGCCGAGGCAAGCAGTGGCGGCGGCAGGAGACGGAGGACCGGCCGGCCGGCCGCTTCGGCCTGGAGGAGACCGAGTTCTGGCGGGGCGAGGACTGGGTGGTCCGCCGGGTCGGCGGCGGCGCGGCGGTCAAGCACTACCGCTGCCCGGGCTGCGACCAGGAGATCCCGCCCGGGGTGCCGCATGTGGTGGCCTGGCAGCAGCAGGGCGCGGTGGACGACCGCCGGCACTGGCACCAGGCGTGCTGGAACGCGCGGGACCGCAGGAGCGCCAAGCCCCTGCGGTCCCGTAACGCGCCGCGGTTCTGAGCGGCCCGGCCGCCTGCCGGCGGGCCCTTCGGGCGTCAGGCGTCGGAGAGACCGAGGCGGGCGTAGGCGCCGGCCAGGGCGACGGCGGCGAGTGCGCCGGCCACCCCCACCTGCGCCCAGCCGGAGGACAGTTCGGTGTCGGTGTAGCCGAAGGACAGCGCCGCCAGGGTGGCGGGCGCGGAATACTCGGCGAGCTTCTCGGCGAAGTCCCGCAGGCTCTCGGCGATGCCCAGCAGCGAGGCGGCGATCGGCGGCACCAGGATCAGCCCCACCATCAGGGTGATGGAACCGGCCGAGCTGCGCAGCAGCACCCCGAGCCCCAGCCCGAACAGGCCCAGCACGGTGACATACAGGGCGGTGCCCAGGACACCGGACAGCCAGGCGTCGCCCGGCATCTCGTCGATTCCCTGGCCCTCGCCCTGGATGGCCAGGCTGAGCAGCAGGGACAGCCCCAGGGCGACGGCCACCGAGGTGAACGCGATCAGCCCGAAGACGATCACCTTGGCGGTGAGGATGCGCCCGCGCCGCGGACTGGCGGTCAGGGTGGGGCGGATCATGCCGGTGGTGTACTCCGTGGAGGCCACCAGCACCCCGAAGGTGAGGATGGCGATCTGGCCGAACAGGATGCCCAGGAAGCCGGGGAAGAGCGGCGGCATGGAGTCGTCGTCGGCGCTGCTCACCGCGGCGTTGATGATCAGCGACAGGCCGATCACCACCAGGAACATGATCACCAGGGTCCAGATGGTGGAGCGCACGGTGCGGATCTTGGTCCACTCCGAGGCCAGCGCGTGACCGAGATGGGTGCGCTGCACCGGGATCGGCGAGGCATAGGACGGGGCCGCGGCGTAGCCCGGCGCGGACTGCGGCGGTTGTGGCTGCGGTTGCGGCTGTGCCTGCGGCGGCGGCCCGGCGGGCTGGGGCACCGCGGCGGCCGGGGCGGCCGGGGCGGCGGCCGGGGCCGGCGGGCCCTGCGGCGGCTGGGCGGGCGGGGGCGCGGCTTCCGGTGTCTGCGGCGGATGCGGCGGCGGGGTGGTCATCGCGGGGCTCCTGCTACTGGGCGGGCTGCTGGGGCTGGGACTGGGGCGGGACCGGCGGCGCCTGGCCGTAGCCGGGCGGCGGCGCATAGGGGGCCCCGGGCGGCGCGCCCATGCCGGGCTGGGGCTGGGCATAGGGGCCGCCCCAGCCGCCGGGGTGCCCCGGATGGCCCGGATGGCCCGGATGCCCCGGCGGCAGGCCGTGCGGCGGTGCCGCCGCCAGGCCCGTCCGCGGGTCCTGGACGGAACGGAAGTCGACCGCGCCCTGGGTCATCCGCATATACGCCTCCTCCAGCGAGGCGTGGTGCGGCGACAGTTCCCACAGCCGGATGTCCGCCTCGTGCGCCAGATCGCTGATCCGCGGCAGCTCCAGGCCGGTGATCTTGAGCGCGCCGTCCGGCTCCGGCTGCACCTGGCCGCCCGCGGCGGCCAGCGCCGAGGCCAGCTTCTCCCGCCGCTCCGCGTCGTCCCCCGCCACCCGCACCCGCGCGAAGCCGGTGGAGTTCTGCGCGATGAAGTCCTGCACCGGCATGTCCGCCATCAACTGGCCGCGGCCGATGACGATCAGATGGTCGGCGGTGAGCGCCATCTCGCTCATCAGATGGCTGGAGACGAAGACCGTGCGCCCCTCGGAAGCGAGCCTCTTCATCAGGTTCCGCACCCAGAGGATGCCCTCCGGGTCCAGGCCGTTGACCGGTTCGTCGAACAGCAGCACCTGCGGATCGCCGAGCAGCGCCGCGGCGATGCCCAGCCGCTGCCCCATGCCCAGCGAGAAGCTCTTGCTGCGCTTGCGGGCGACCTCCTGGAGGCCCACCACGCCCAGCACCTCGTCCACCCGGCGCGCGGGTATGCCGGAGAGCTGGGCCAGGCACATCAGATGCGCCCGGGCGCTGCGCCCGCCGTGCCGGGCGCCGGCGTCCAGCAGCGCGCCCACCAGGCGCGGTGCGTTGGGGAGGCTCCGGTACGGGTGGCCGTTGACGGTGACGCTGCCCGCGGACGGCTGGTCCAGCCCCAGGATCATCCGCATGGTGGTGGACTTCCCGGCGCCGTTCGGGCCCAGGAAGCCGGTCACCTTCCCCGGCTGCACCCGGAAGTGCAAGTTGTACACGGCCGTCTTCGAGCCGTAGCTCTTGGTCAGGCCGATTGCCTCGATCATCTCAGCCCCTGCGGTCGGTCGCGGGGACGCCTGCGGCTGATGTGCCCGTCCCCCGTCGTCCCCAGACCCTAGCCGCTCCCCCGGCCGGTCTCCCAGCCGGTGCCTGGCCTTGTGACCAGGCCGCAGCAATGCCCGTCCGCCCGGGCAGCCGGTCTCAGCCGTCGCCGGACAGCCGGATCAGGGCGGTGCCGGCGGCCAGGTCCACCCGGGAGCGCGGCGGGGCTCCGTCCCCCTCCTCGTCCCGCAGCAGGGCGACGGTCTCCCGCTGCCGCAGCTCGTGCTCCTTGCCGGGCAGCAGACTGGCGTGCAGGGATTCGAAGCCGGTGGCGGAGACCCGGCCGTCCCGCCAGGGCAGCAGGCCCCGGCGGCCGGCCCGCAGCAGCATCTGGTCGGCGAACGCGACCGCGGTGAGCGCGATCACCAGGCCCGGCAGGGTCATGAAGACGAGAAACTCCATGCCCCGAGTCTGCGGTACGACAGCCGGAACGCCCCCGGCCCAAAAGGGGCCGGGGGCGTGGAGCGGACGCGCGGTGCGGCGCTGCCGCCGGGCGGTCCTTCAGCGGGACTGCTGGACGGGCACCGACTTGGTCAGGCTGTTGTCGTCGTCGTCCGCGTCGCCCAGCGCGGCAGCCGCGACCTGGGCACCGGTGAGGGTGGCCAGCATCTCGCGGACGTTGGTGAGCTGGGCGTTGATGGAGTCGCGGCGGTTGGTGAGGGCCGCCAGCTCGCGCTCGGACTCGCTGCGGATCCGCTCGGCCTTGGCGTTGGCGTCCGCCACGATGTCCTCGGCCTGGCGCTGCGCGGTCTCCACCGTCTGGCGGGCCCGGCGCTCGGCGTCGGTGCGCAGCTTCTCGGCCTCCAGACGGAGCTGCTCGGCGCGGTGCTCGATCTCGGCGAGGCGCTTCTCGGCCTTGGCCTGACGGGCCGCCAGGTCGCGCTCGGACTGCTCGCGGCGCTTGGCCAGGTTGGTCTCGAAGTCGGCGGCGGCCTGGGCGGCCTTGGCGCGGGTCTCCTCGAAGAGGGCGTCGGCCTCCTCGCGCTTGGAGAGCGCGTCCTTCTCGGCGTCGGCGCGGAGCTGGGCCGCTTCGCCCTTGGCCTTGTCGACGATCCGGGCGCCGTCGTCCTCGGCCTTGGCCTTGCGGTCGGCGGCGTAGTTCTCGGCGTCGTCCCGGACCTGCTGGGCCTGGCCCTCGGCCAGTTCCCGCATCTGCTCGGCGGCCCGGCGGGCCTCCTCGCGCAGATCCTTGGCCTCCTCCTCGGCGAGGCGGAGGATCTTCTCGACGCGGGCGCCGAGTCCGGCGTACGAGGGCTCGGCGTCGGCGACCTGGGCCTGGGCGGTCTGCGTTTCGAGATGCAGCTCCTCGATCCGCTTCTCCAGCGCCGCGATGCGCGTCTCCGCGCTTTCTCGGTCGGCGATCAGCCTCGCGATGCGCTCGTCCACCTGACTCTTGTCATAGCCACGCCGCACGAGGTCGAAGCCGAAGGGGGAGGAAGTGTCGCTCATGGGGTTCCTGTCGTCTCAGACGGGTGAGTAGACGGGGGTGGTGTCAGAGTGCGTCCGGCCGGAACACACTCGGATTGCCCTCGGGGGGAATCCTATGGGGCTACCCGGCGTGTCTTCGAGCAGATCCACGTTCTGTGTGGAGAATGTACGCTCCCGTGCGCTCAAACGAGCGGCTTGACGTTCCGCTCGGCCGAGCCCGCCGGGGACGGCCACCGCATGCGGACCAGCCGTTCGGGCTGCCATCATGCGCGCTCCCGCCTCAGGAGTACAGCCCCGGCGGGCCGTCACGGGCCGATACCGGGCGGTCGCGCGGGAGTTGTGCCGGAATCGTTGCCTTAACGGTGCGCGGCGCCGCGCCACGGGTCAGCCGCCCGGCTTGCCGGCGCCCGCGCCGACCGCCTTTCCGTCCGGCCCGCCCTTGCCGCCGCGCGGCGCCGAGAACGACTCCAGCGCCTCCAGCACGTCCTGCACCCGGGAGATCTCCGCGTTGATGTCCGCCCGGCGGCGGGAGAGATGGTCCAGCTCCCGCTTGCTCTCCTCCACCTTGCGGCGGATCTCCTGGTCGGTGTCCTCGCGCAGCTTGCGGGTGTCGTGGTCGGCCTCGGCCCGGATCCGCTCGGCCTCGCGCAGCGCCTGCACCCGCTTGGCCTCCGCCTCCTTGAGCAGCCCCTCGGCCTTGCGCACCGCCGCGACCCGCACCTTGCTCGCCTCGGCGGTGGCCTCCGCGACCCGCTTCTCGGCCTCGGCCCTGGCCTCCTCGCGCTGCTCCTCGGCCGCCCGGACCAGCCGGTCCACGCGCTCCCCGGCCGCCTTGGCCAGCTCGGCCGCCTCCCGCCGGGCGCGCTCGTGCAGCGCCTGCACCTCGGCGTCCACCCGGGAGCGCACCTCGGCGGCGCGTTCCCGGATGGCGATGGCGTCCCGCCGCGCCTCCTCCAGGGTGTTGTCGGCGTCCGCGCGGGACGCCTCCACGATCTGCCGGCCCTCGGCCTGCGCGTCGGCCAGCACCCGGGCGGCCTCCCGCCGGGCCGCGCCCACCATGCCGTCGGACCGCTCCTCGGCCGCCGCGGTGGTGCGCGTCGCCTCCTCCTGCGCCTTGGCCAGCAGCTCGTCGGCCTGGGCGGCGGCCTCGCCGCGCCGCCGGGACGCCTCCTGGCGGGCGGACTCCCGGATGGCCTGGGCCTCGGCCTGCGCCCGGTCCAGCTCCTCCTGGGCGGCGGCGCGCATCCGCTCGGACTCCCGCAGCGCGTCGGTCATGGTGCGCTCGGCCAGCGCCGCCGCGGCCTCCTTCTCCTCGGAGGCGTGGCGGCGCATCCGGGCGACGGCCAGATCGGTGTCCGCGCGCAGCGCGGCGATCTCCCGTTCCGCGTCCTCCCGCAGCCCGGCCACCGAGTTGTGGATCTCCTGGGCGCGGCGCTCGGCCGCCGAGAGCAGTTCCTCGGCCCGCCGCTCGGAGTCCTCCACGGTGGCCCGGGCCGCGGTGAGCAGTTCCTCGCTCTGCTCGTGCGCCCGGGAGCGTTCGAGATGGGCGGCCTCGCGGGCGTCGTTGAGCAGGGTGTCGGCCTCCCGGCGCAGCCGGGCGGCCTCCTCCTGGGCGGCGGCCAGGGCGTCCGCCGCCTCGGCCGCGGTGCGTTCCGCGGCGGCGGCGGCGTCGGCCCGGATGCGGTCGGCCGCGCCACGGGCCTCGGTGCGCACCCGCTCGGACTCGGCGGCGGCCTCGCCGCGCAGCCGGACGGCGGCCTCGTCGCCCTCCGCCCGGGTGCGGGCGGCGTCGGAGGCGGCCTGCTCGCGGACCCGGGAGGCCTCCTCCTCGGCGGCCTCCAGCATGGCCCGGATGCGGTCGGTGGCCTCGGCGCGCAGCCGCTCGGCGTCCCCGGTGGCCTCGGTGCGCAGCCGCTCGGCCTCGGCCCGGGCGGCGGACAGCGCCTCCTCGGCGGTGGTGACCCGCTGCTCGGCCTCGGTGCGCAGCCGCTCCAGCTCGGCGGCGGCGGCCTCCCGCTCGGCGCGCGCCGCCTCCCGGGCCTCCTCGCGCAGCCGCTGGGCCTCCCGCTCGCCGTCGGCGGTCATCCGGTCGGCCCGCTGGGCGGCCTCGGCGACCGTCTCCTCGGCCTCGGTGCGGGCCTTGCGCAGCGCCTCCTCGGCCTGGGCGCGCAGCCCGGTCGCCCGCTCGATGGCCTCGGTGCGGACCTTCTCGCCTTCGGCCACCGCGGCGGTGCGGGTCTCCTCGGCGTCCGCCTTGGCCTTGGCCAGCAGCTCCTCGGCGCTGGCCGCGGCCTCCTCGATCTGCTGGACGGCCTCGCGGCGCGCCTCGCTGCGGATCCGCTCGCCCTCGGCCTGGGCCTCGGCGCGGGACTGCTCGGCCTCGCCGCGCAGCCGCCGGGCCTCCTCCTGCAACTGGGCGGTCTTGGCCCGGTACTCCTTGGTGTCGTCCTGGGCGGCGCCCTTGAGCTGCTCGGCGGTGTCGTGTGCCTCCGCGATCAGCCGTTCGGCCTCTTCGGTGGCCTCGGTGCGCAGCCGCTCGGCCTCCTCGGCCGCGGCCCGGGTGGTGGTCCGGGCCTTGGCCACCGCCTTGTTGATCACTTCCTCGGCGGTGCGGGCCGCCTCGGCCAGCTGGTTGGCGGACTCCTCGGCGGAGCGGTTGCGGGCCTCCTCGGCGGCCTTGGCCAGCACCTGCTCGGCCTCGCTCCGGGCGTCCGCCAGCGCCTGCTCGGCCTCGCTGCGCGCCTGCTCGGCCTCCTTGGTGGCCTCGGCCACCATGCGGGCGATCTCCGACTTGGCGGTGGCCGACCGCTGCTGGTACTCGGCCTCGCCGGCGGCCCGGCGGCGCTCTGCCTCCTCGCCGGCCTCGGTGGTCAGCCGCTCGGCCTCGGCCCGGGCGCCGGTCAGCAGCTCCTCGGCCTCGGCGCGCCGCTCCTCGGCCTCGCGCTGGGCGGTCGCGGCCTCCCGGCGGGCGGCCTCGGCCTCGGCGCCGACCGTGGCGCGCAGCCGCTCGGCGTGCTCGGTGGCCTCCTGGGCCTGCCCCGCGGCGCTGGACAGCAGCCGCTCGGCCTCGGCGCGGGCCCGGCGCAGCAGCTCCTCGGTCTCGGTGCGGGCGGCCTGCGCCTCGGCGGCCAGCCGCTGCCGGGTCTCCTCGGCCGCCCGCTGCGCCTCGGCACGGGCCTGGCGCAGGGTCTGCTCGGCCTCGGTGCGGGTCTCCTCCAGCAGGCGGCGGGCCTGGGCCTCGGTGCGGGCGCGCAACTGCTCGGCCCAGGCGACGTTCTCGTTGACGTGCTGCTCGACCGTGGCCCGGCGCTGGGCGAGTTCCTGGTCGAGCTGCTGGCGCCGGCCGACCGCCTCGGCGTGCAGCTCGGCCTCCATCCGGCCGCGGCGCTCGGCGTACTCCTGGAGGAGATGCTGGGTCTGGGCGCGGGCCTGGCGGAGCTCCCGCTCGGCGTCGCCCCGCATCTGGTCGGCCTGGTGCTGGGCGGCGCGCAGCAATTGCTCGACGTGGCTGGTGGCGTCCCCGTAGGCAGGCCGCAGGGAGAGCGCGCGCCGCGCCTGGTGCAGCTTGGAACGCAGAACCTCGATCTGGTAACCGAGGTCATCGGCGTGGTCGACGGCCTTGTCCCGCTCCTTCTGCAGCCGCTTCATCTCGGCTTCGAGCTGGGTCAGGGCGTCGTCAGCCTCGGTGCGCTCGCTGCGGTCGACTTCCCGCACCTTGCGGTCCCATCCGTCCCCTGGTTGTTCCGGTGATGATCCGATGAGCCCCGGCGGGCTCCCGGCGGAACCCCCGGTCCGGCACCGGGGAGCCCCGTCGGGCATGGTCGGTCGGGTGCGTCGTCAGCACGCACCTCCCGCTTATCGGATCATCGGCCAAGCGCGGGACGCAGAGAAGCCCCGTGCCCCGGCCGTGCCACTCTACCGGCCGGGGCAGCCCGCGTCAGTGGCCTTGGCCCTCACCCGTCCCGTCCGCGGGGGCGGAGGTGACGAGTTCGGTGAGGACACCGTGGCAGTCCTTGGGGTGGAGAAAGGTGATGCGCGAGCCCATGGAGCCGATCCGCGGCTCGTCGTAGAGCACCCGGATCCCCTTGCCGCGGATCTGTTCGGCCTCGCCGTCCACGTCGGCGGTGCCGAAGGCGATGTGGTGCACCCCCTCGCCGTTTCTGGCCAGCCATTTGGCCACGGTGGAGTCCTCCCTGGTGGGCTCCAGCAGCTGGAGGTAGGAGGCGCCGCCGTCGTCGGTCCCGTTGATGCGGAGCATGGCCTCGCGGATGCCCTGCTCCTCATTGGTCTCGGTGTGGAACACCTCGAAGCCGTAGGTGGCACGGTAGAACTCGACGGTGGCGTCGAGATCGAAGCAGGCGATTCCGATGTGATCGATTCGCGTCAGCATGAGACCAGTGCAGCGCCACAGTCGGTGATGGCGCAACGTGCCCACTGTCACAGTTCTGCGCGGATGACCGCCTGCCGACCGGTCAGTACCCTCGGGTGAACCCTCGTTCACTCCTTAGTCCCAAGGAGCCGCACCATGACTACCTCAGTGATCGTCTCGGGCGCGCGGACCCCGATGGGCCGGCTGCTCGGCTCGCTGAAGCCCTTCTCCGGCGCAGATCTCGGCGGATTCGCCATCAAGGCCGCCCTGGAGCGGGCCGGCCTGACCGGTGAGCAGGTGCAGTACGTGATCATGGGGCAGGTGCTCCAGGCCGGGGCGGGGCAGATCCCGGCGCGGCAGGCCGCGGTCAAGGCCGGCATCCCGATGAACGTGCCCGCGCTCACCGTCAACAAGGTGTGCCTCTCCGGGCTGGACGCCATCGCCCTGGCCGACCAGCTCATCCGGGCCGGCGAGTTCGACATCGTGGTGGCCGGCGGCCAGGAGTCCATGACCAACGCCCCGCACCTGCTGCCCAAGTCCCGGGAGGGATTCAAGTACGGCGCGGTGCAGATGCTCGACGCCATGGCCCACGACGGGCTGACCGACGCCTTCGAGAACATCGCCATGGGCGAGTCCACCGACCGGCACAACCAGCGGCTGTCGATCAGCCGGGAGGAGCAGGACGCCATCGGCGCGCTCTCCCACCAGCGGGCCGCCGCCGCCCGGAAGAACGGCCTGTTCGACGCCGAGATCGTGCCGGTGCAGATCCCGCAGCGCAAGGGCGACCCGGTCGTCTTCGCGCACGACGAGGGCATCCGCGGCGAGACCACCGTGGAGACCCTGGCCAGGCTGCGCCCGGCGTTCGGCAAGGACGGCACCATCACGGCCGGCACCGCCTCCCAGATCTCCGACGGCGCGGCGGCGGTCGTGGTGATGTCCCGGGCGAAGGCCGAGGAACTCGGGCTGGAGTGGCTGGCCGAGATCGGCGCCCACGGCAATGTGGCCGGCCCGGACAACTCCCTCCAGTCGCAGCCGTCGAACGCCGTCCGGCACGCGCTGGGCAAGGCCGGGCTGACCGTGGACGACCTGGACCTGCTGGAGATCAACGAGGCGTTCGCGGCGGTGGCCGTGCAGTCCATGAAGGACCTCGGCGTGTCCCACGAAAAGGTGAATGTGAACGGAGGTGCGATTGCGCTGGGTCACCCGATCGGCATGTCCGGCGCCCGCCTGGTGCTGCATCTGGCGCTGGAGCTGAAGCGGCGGGGCGGCGGCACCGGCGCGGCGGCGCTGTGCGGCGGCGGCGGCCAGGGCGACGCCCTGATCATCCGCGTCCCGCGGGCCTGACGGCCCGGCCCGGGCCCCGCCCCCGGCCCGGGCCGTGGCCCCAGCATGCCGCGAGCCGGTGGCGGCAGGCTGACGGGCGGCGCGGGGCAGCACACTGGAAGGTGAGGCCGGGTGAGGCCGGGCGAGTGAGGAGAGCGGCAGGATGGCGACGGTGGACGTCCCGGATCTGGTGACCAGGGCCCGGCAGGGGCAGCCCCGGGCGGTGGCCCGCCTGATCTCCCTCGTCGAGGGGGCGTCCCCGCAGCTCAGGGCGGTGATGGCGGCGCTGGCCCCGCACACCGGCCACGCCTATGTCGTCGGCCTGACCGGCTCGCCCGGTGTGGGCAAGTCCACCTCCACCTCCGCCCTGGTCAGCGCCTACCGGCGGGCCGGGAAGCGGGTCGGGGTGCTGGCCGTGGACCCGTCCTCGCCGTTCTCCGGCGGCGCGCTGCTGGGCGACCGGGTGCGGATGAGCGAGCACGCCTCCGATCCGGGCGTCTACATCCGCTCCATGGCCACCCGCGGCCACCTCGGCGGCCTGTCCTGGGCCGCCCCCCAGGCGCTGCGCGTGCTGGACGGGGCGGGCTGCGACGTGATCCTGGTGGAGACCGTCGGCGTCGGCCAGTCCGAGGTGGAGATCGCCTCGCTGGCCGACACCTCGGTGGTGCTGCTGGCCCCCGGCATGGGGGACGGCATCCAGGCAGCCAAGGCCGGGATTCTGGAGATCGGCGACGTCTTCGTCGTCAACAAGGCCGACCGGGAGGGCGCCGACGCCACCGTCCGGGAGCTGAACCACATGCTGGGGCTCGGCGAGGCCCGCGCCGCGGGCGACTGGCGGCCCTCGGTGGTCAAGACCGTGGCGGCGCGCGGCGAGGGGGTGGACGAGGTGGTCGAGGCGCTGGAGAAGCACCGCGCCTGGATGGAGGAGCGCGGCGTGCTCACCGAGCGGCGGCTGCGCCGGGCCGCCCACGAGGTGGAGTCCATCGCCGTGACCGCGCTGCGCGAGCGGATCGGCGACGTGCACGGCGACCGCCGGCTGACCGTGCTCGCCGAGCAGGTCATCGCCGGTGACCTCGACCCCTACACCGCCGCCGACCGGCTGCTCGCCGCCCTCACCGGGCCGGCCGCCGTCGCCCCGGAGTGAGCGGCGGCGGGAGCGCGAGCGGGCCGGGAGCCTGCGGTGGTGTCGTCATACAACGCCGCCGGCCGGGTGACACCGCCTGGAGACCGGGCCCCGCGGACGGGCACACTCACCCGGTGCACAAGCGACTCCTCCGCCCCACAGCACCGGTCTGCGTCCTGGCCGGACTCACCCTTCTCCTTGCCGTGGCGCTGGCCGGCTGCGGCCGGTCGTCGTCCGAGGCGGCCGACGGACCGGCCGCGGCCAACATCGCCGGAAACGGCGAGGGACGGGCCGGGGATGCGGGACCTGACCGGCACGGCGAGTCCCGGGAGCGGGAGCCCGGCCAGGCTCCGGCTCCCGGGAAGGACCGGTCCTCGTCATCCTCGTCGTCTTCTTCTTCGTCCTCGGCGTCCTCGTCGTCCTCGCATCCGTCCTCCTCGCCGTCTCCGGCTGCCGGGCCGGAGCGGGACGAAGCGGACCCGGCGGCGGAATCCGCCGGCCGCCCGGCCCCGGACGGGACCGGACGGGCCGACGGCGAGGGAACGGCGGGGGCCGGGCAGGAGGCGGACGATCCCGGCGCCGCCGGCCCGCCGCGGGACGAGCCGGCCGCCGACCCGCCCGGTGCATCCGGGAGCGACCCGGGTTCCGTATGCGATGTGGCCCGGGACAGGGTGGACGACGCGGTGGCCGCCTGGTGCGCGGCCGTCCTCGGTTAGCCGGGCGCCCGCGCCGGGGGCGGCCGGACGCTCTCAGCCGTCGTCCTCGTCCTCGTCCTCTCCCGCGTCGTCTGCGTCGTCTGCGTCGTCTGCGTCGTCCCGGTCGTTGCGGTCGTCCCGATCGTCCCTGACGTTCCGGTCGTCGGCTCCGGAGACGTTGTCGTCGTCGGAGGCGGTGGTCCGGTGGGTCAGGACGGTGCTGCCGTCGAGCGAGATCTCCAGTTCGTGGTGGGCGCCGTCGTCGCCCCGGATCTCGACCTCCCAGCGGCCGTCGCCGTCGTCGCTGTCGTCGTCGTCCTCGCGTGCGATCTCCAGCACCGTGCCGGGCGCCGTGGCCAGGGCGGTGCGGGCGGCCTCCTCGAAGCCCGTGGCCGCGCCCGCGCCCTTGCCGGGGCCGGGCTCGGGGTCGGGCCCGGCCGGGGACGGCTCGGGTTCGGGGGTGGCGGAGGTGTCGTCACCGCTCAGGGCGACCTCCGCGGCCCGGGAGCCGCCGTCCCCGTCCGCGGTGAGCGCGGCCCCGGCCACGGTCGCGCCGCCGATCACCACGGTGGCCGCCAGCGCCGCTGTCAGCGTGTTCCGGTTCATGTCTTTTCCGTCTTCCTTCCGCTCCTCGGTGGCGAGGGTCGGTCACCACCGTGGCCGGTGCCTGCTGAAGGCCCGCTGAAGCCGCCTGAAGATCTCTTCAGGCGGAAGGTGTCAGGCTTGGGCCATGCGGGTGCTGATTGTGGAGGACGAACGGCGGCTGGCCCGGTCGCTGGCCGCCGGACTGACCGCCGAGGGCTTTGCCGTGGACGTGGTGCACAACGGCACCGACGGGCTGCACCGGGCCACCGAGGGCGCTTACGACCTGGTGATTCTGGACATCATGCTGCCCGGCCTGAACGGTTACCGGGTGTGCGCGGCCCTGCGCGCCGCCGGGAACGACATCCCGGTGCTGATGCTCACCGCCAAGGACGGCGAGTACGACGAGGCCGAGGGCCTGGACACCGGCGCCGACGACTATCTGACCAAGCCGTTCTCCTATGTGGTGCTGCTGGCCCGGGTGCGGGCGCTGCTGCGGCGCCGTGCCCTCTCCGGTGCCTCGCCCCGGCTCCGCGTCGGCGACCTGGAGATCGAGCGCACCTCCCGCCGGGTCAGCCGGGCCGGCCGGGAGGTGTCCCTGACCGCCAAGGAGTACGCCGTACTGGAACAGCTCGCCACCCGTGCCGGGGAGATCGTCTCCAAGGCGGAGATCCTGGAACACTCCTGGGACTTCGCCTACGACGGCGACCCCAACATCGTCGAGGTCTATGTGAGCGTGCTGCGCCGCAAGCTGGGACCGGGGCTGATCCATACGGTGCGCGGCGCGGGCTACCGGCTGGCGCCATGAAGACCCGCACCGCGCTGGGGGCCACGGCCGTGGTCGCCCTCGCCCTGCTGGCGGCCGGGCTGCTGCTGCTGGCCGCGCTGCGCGGCAGTCTGGGCGATCAGGTGGAGCTCCAGGCCGAGAACGCCGCCCGCAGCACCGCCGCGCAGCTTGCCACGGGCACGCCGTTCGACGGGCTGGAACTGGCGGCCGGGCGGCCGGTGCAGGTGGTGGACGCCGAGGGCAGGGTGCGGGCGGTCAGCGACGGCCTGGAGGCGATCCGCGGTACGGAGACGGACGAGGTCATACCGGTCCCGCCGGAGCAGGAACGGGCATCGGGCGGGACGGCCGGGCAGACCGGCGACGGCGGGGACGACGATGACGGCGACGACGGGGACGACGATGACGGCTACGGCGGCGACGACGGCGACGACGGCGACGACGGCGGGGACGACGCGGGGCCGGGCACCGGGAGCGTCGGCGACCGGGTGCGGATGGTGGACGGCGCGGCGCGGCTGGCCGGCACCCCCGGCGACTACCGGTTCGCCGTCCTGGCGGCGACGACCCCGGCCGGCACCCGGGTCACCGTCTACGCCGGCGCCCCCCGCGACATCGAGCGCGCCGCGGTCGACAGCGTGCGCGACTCCCTGCTCACCGGCTTCCCGGTGCTGCTGGCCGTGGTCGCGGCGGTCACCTGGCTGGTGACCTGGCGCGCGCTGCGCCCGGTGGAGGGCATCCGCCGCGAGATGGCCGCCATCACCCGGTCCCGGGACCTCAGCCGCCGGGTGCCCGAGCCCGGCGCCCGGGACGAGATCGGCCGGCTGGCCCGCACCACCAACGAGACCCTGGCCGCGCTGGAGGAATCGGTGGCCCGGCAGCGCCGCTTCGTGGCCGACGCCTCGCACGAACTGCGCAGCCCGATCGCCTCCCTGCGCACCCAGCTCGAAGTGGGCCGGGCCCACCCGGAGCTGCTGGACCTGCCGGGCGCGGTCCGGGACACCGTACGGCTCCAGGATCTGGCCGCCGATCTGCTGCTGCTGGCCCGCCTGGACGCGGGGGAGCGCCCGCCGCCGGACGGCAGGGCCGATCTGGCGGCCCTGCTGCGGCGGCAGACCGCCCGCCGGGCCGGTGCCCGGCCCGGCGGCGGTTCCGGCCCGGCGGTGACCGTGGACCGGCTGGACGCGGTCACCGTCCCGGGCTCGGCCGGGCAGCTCGACCGGGTGCTGGGCAATCTGCTGGACAACGCGGAGCGGCATGCGGCGCACCGGGTCCGGGTCTCGCTGCGCCGCGAGACCGGTCACCCGGCCGCGGAGGAGGCAGCCGGTGCGGGGGCGGCGGTCGCGGTGGTGGAGGTGGCCGACGACGGGGCCGGGGTGCCGGAGCCGGACCGGGAGCGGATCTTCGAGCGTTTCGTCCGGCTGGACGAGGCCCGCGGGCGGGACGAGGGCGGCGCCGGGCTCGGCCTGGCCATCGCCCGCGACGTGGCCCGGCGGCACGGCGGCACGCTGACCGTCGCCACCGCCCCGGAGGGCGGGGCGCTCTTCGTGCTGCGGCTCCCGGCCGGCCCGCTCAGGGCCGGCCGCGCTGGGCGTGCAGGTGCTCACCCACCGGGGCCAGCGCCTGCCGGATCGCCTCCAGCGCCTCCGGCGGAATGAGATCGATGAAGTGCCGCCGCACCGACTCCACATGGTGCGGGGCCACCCGGCGCATGGTGTCCCAGCCGTGATCGGTGAGCACCGCGTACAGCCCGCGCTTGTCCGAGGCGCAGTTCTCCCGCCGCACCAGCCCGGCCCGTTCCATCCGGGTGATCTGGTGCGACAGCCGGCTCTTGGACTGCAGGGTGGCCGCGGCGAGATCGCTCATCCGCATCCGGTGCTCCGCGGACTCCGAGAGATTCACCAGGATCTCGTAGTCGTGAATCGTGAGGCCGAACGGCTGCAGATCATGCTCGAGCTGGTACATCAGCAGCCGGCTGACGTCCAGATGGGTGCGCCACGCCCGCTGCTCCCCTTCGGTGAGCCAGCGGGTGCCCGTCTCGGTGTCCATGGTGCCGACTCTAGCGAGGCCGCGGGCCGCGCATCCCGCCGATCACGGTCCCGTGACCGGCACCCCGTGGTCCGGGGACGGAAAACCCGGTGTCACAATGGCCGGACCAAGCTTGTGCACGCTTTCACAAGATCCCCCCTCTGGAGTGATGACCCCATGGACCTGAAGACCGCCTCCGCCGTGCGGCGGCTCCGGCTCGTCTCCGCCCCCGAGGCGGTCTCCTTCCTGGTGCTGCTGGCCGGCTCGGTGCTGCGCCGCACCACCGACATCGATCCGGTGCCGGTGCTGGGCGCCGTGCACGGCGTGCTGTTCGTCCTCTACGCCGTGCTCTGGCTGGATGCCTGGAACCGCGCCCGCTGGCCGCTGGCCACCGCCGCCTGGTACTTCCTGATGGCCGTGCTGCCCGCCGGCGGGTTCTTCGCCGAGCGCCGGCTGCGCCGCGAGGAGAGGGCCGCGGTGGCCGCCGCGGCCCCCGGCACCGCCGCCGCCCGGGAGGCGGCGGACGAGCGCGTCGGCGGCTGACCCCGCGGAGCGCCCGGACCGCCGCCGGTAGCCCGAGCGGGCCACCGGGTTCGACATCCTCCGCCGTCTGGTTTCTGGTGATTGGTGTACCGATATCGCCTTTGCCGGATGGCGGAGGGAGGGACCAGTGGGCCGAGAGGGCTACGACTACGAGGCCTACAGTCAACTGGCCGGGCCACCGGCCGACCCGGAACCCGGCTACCGGGTCCGCTACCGCAGCCTGCTCGCCCGGGAGCCGCGCCGCGTCCGCGCCGTGCTGCTGATGACCCTGGCGCCGCTGCTCTCCACGGTCCTGCTGCTCTGGCTGGTCTGGCCCGGCCACTGGACCGAGCGGCACAACGCGCCGTTCCATCTCCCGGCCGCGGACGCCGTGGTGCTCGGCTGCGTGGCGCTGATCGAGATCTTCCGGCTGGTCAACGTGGTCTCCATCGCGCACGCCACGCTGATGGCCCGGGACCCGATACCCGTGACCCCGGAGCCGGGCACCCGGGTGGCCTTTCTCACCACCTATGTCCCCGGCAAGGAGCCGTTCGCCATGCTCCGGGCCACCCTGGAGGGCGCGGTCCGGGTACGTCACCAGGGACCGCTCGACGTCTGGCTGCTGGACGAGGGCGACGACCCCGGCGCCCGCGAACTGTGCGCCCGGCTGGGCGTGCGGCACTTCACCCGCAAGGGCAACCCGTACTGGAACCGGCCGCAGGGCCGCTACCGCGCCCGTACCAAACACGGCAACTACAACGCCTGGCTGGCCGCACACGGCGACGCCTACGACTTCATGGCCGCGGTCGACACCGACCATGTGCCGCTGCCCGGCTACCTGGAGCGGATGCTGGGCTACTTCCGCGACCCGGACGTCGCCTTCGTGGTCGGCCCCCAGGTGTACGGCAACTACGACGGCCCGGTCACCAAGGCCGCGGAGAGCCAGCAGTTCCTCTTCCACGCCCTGATCCAGCGGGCCGGCAACGCCTACGGCGGCCCGATGTTCGTGGGCACCAACAACGCGGTGCGGATCACCGCGCTGAAAAGCGTGGGCGGCCTGTACGACTCGATCACCGAGGACATGGCCACCGGCTTCGAACTGCATCGCACCCGCAACTGGCGCACCGGAAACCGCTGGCGCTCGGTCTACACCCCGGACGTGCTCGCCGTCGGCGAGGGCCCCAGCACCTGGACCGACTTCTTCAACCAGCAACTGCGCTGGTCCCGCGGCACCTACGAGACCATCCTGCGCCAGTACGGCCGCGGCGGACTGCGGCACAGCCCGGGCCGGCTGCTCAACTACACCCTGATGCTGGCCTTCTACCCGATGGCGGGGATCACCTGGTGCGTGGGCGCGCTGGGCTGCGTGCTGTACCTGGTGCTGGGCGCCTCCGGCAGCCAGGCCTCGGCCGCGGTCTGGCTGATGCTCTACAGCGACGCCGCCGCCGCGCAGGTCGGGCTCTATCTCTGGAACCGGCGCCACAACGTCAGCCCGCACGAGCCGGAGGGCTCCTCCGGCCTGGCCGGCATGGTGATGTCCGCGCTGTCCGCCCCCGTCTACGCCCGCTCCCTGCTGGACGCGGTGCGCCGCCGCCCCAGCCGCTTCGTCGTCACCCCCAAGGGCGGCGAGGCCAGCCGGGACCGGCCGGCCGCCTTCCGGCTCCACCTCGCCTGGGGCGGGACGCTGGCCGGAGCCCTGGCGATCTCGCTGCTGCTGGACCACAGCCATGTGGCGATGCGCACCTGGGCGGTGCTGGCGCTGGCCGTCTGCCTGGCCCCGATCACCGTCTGGGCGGCCGGCACCGCCGTCCGCGTCGTCACCGGCGCGCTGCGCGGCGCCCGCGCCGCGGTGGACGGCGGCCGGGCGGCGCGCGCCCGCGCCGCGGCGGCGTCCCTGGCCGCCGCCGAGCCCCCCGCCCCCGATACCGAGCAGGACGCCGCCGCGCTGGCGGCCCCGACCACCGGGAGGTGACCGAAGATGATGCCCCGACCCCTGAGCGGGCCGCCGGCCGGCCCGTCGGCCCGGCACCGGCGCCGGCCGAGCCCCGCGGTACGGTTCCGCAAGGCCGTGCTCGGCGCCGGCGTCACCGCGGCGCTGGCCGCGATGAACGTGCCGGCGGCCGTCGGCTTCGCCCAGGACCGGCTGCACGAGTACCGGATATCCCGGCCCGAGTACCAGGCCCGGTACGGCTCCTGGTCCCGGGTCCAGGTGCCCGAGGAGTACCGCACCAACGCCATCCACGCCGCCCTGCTGCACACCGGCAAGGTGCTGCTGATCGCCGGCTCCGGCAACGACCAGGAGCAGTTCGACGCCGGCACCTTCGACACCGTCCTGTGGGATCCGGAGGCGAACACCTTCACCACCGTGCCCACCCCGGACGACCTGTTCTGCGCCGGCCACGCCCAGTTGCCCAGCGGGCGGCTGCTGGTGGCCGGCGGCACCGCCCGCTACGAGATCCTGGGCGACGCGGTCAAGCACGCCGGCGGCGCCATGCTGGTCAAGAACGAGGACCCGGACCGGGCCCGCACCCTGCCGGCCGGCACCCGGTTCCGCTCGCCCTCCGGCGTGGAGTACGAGTCCGCGGTGGAGATCACCGTGCCGCCCGCGGCCAAGGAGGTGGTGCCCGGCGGCGCCGAGGTCACGGCCAGTGAGGAGCGGGTCTTCGTCACCGCCGTGGCCGAGGGCGAGGCCGGGGTCACCGAGGAGAGCGCCCAGTACGAGATCGTCGGCCTTCAGGGCCGGGACGCGGAGAATCTCTACGGGCTGGCCGAGCAGATGACCCTGGACGACCAGGACTTCCAGGGCATCGATGTGGCCTTCGAGTTCGACCCGGTGGCGGAGCGCTATGTGCCGGTGGAGCCGATGGCCGAGGCCCGCTGGTACCCCACGCTGACCGCGCTGCCGGACGGCCGGGTGCTCACCGTCTCCGGACTGGACGACGTGGGCGAGGTGGTGCCCGGCATCAACGAGATCTACGATCCGGCCACCCGGACCTGGAGCGAGGCGCCGGAACGTTACTTCCCGACCTATCCGGCACTGTTCCTGATGGCGGACGGCCGGATCTTCTACACCGGCTCGAACGCGGGCTACGGACCGGCCGACCAGGGCCGCGAGCCGGGGGTGTGGGACCTTTCGGACAACAGCTTCCAGCCGGTCCCCGGGATGACCGACCCCGACCAGCTCGAAACCTCCGCCTCGCTGCTGCTGCCGCCCGCCCAGGACCAGCGGTTCATGGTGCTCGGCGGCGGCGGGGTCGGCGAGTCCGCCAAGTCCACCGCCCGGACCGCGATCATCGATCTCACCGAGGAGCAGCCCGAGTACACCGACGGCCCGGAACTGCCGCAGGGCACCCGCTACCTCAGCAGCGTGATCCTGCCGGACGACACCATCTTCACCACCGGCGGATCGGAGGACTACCGGGCCCGCGGCGACAGCAATGTGCTGCGCGCCCAGTTCTACGACCCCGCGGCCAACGAGTTCCGGGAGGCCGCCGACCCCACGGTGGGCCGCACCTACCACTCCGAGGCGCTGCTGCTGCCGGACGGCCGGGTGGCCACCTTCGGCGGCGACCCGCTCTTCGCCGACGAGGCCAATACCCGTCCCGGCGAGTTCGAGCAGCGCATCGAGGTCTACGAGCCGCCCTATCTGCACCGGGCGGACGAGGCGGAGCGGCCCCGGCTGACCGGCGGCCCGGAACGGATCGGCCGCGGCGAGACCGCGGCCTTCGCCACCCCGCGGGCGGACCGGATCGCCACCGCCCGGCTGATCCGCCCCAGCGCGGTGACCCACACCACGGATGTGGAGCAGCGCTCCATCGAGCTGGCGGTCGGCCGGGGCGAGGGCGAGATCACGGTGACCGTGCCGGACGAGCCGGCGCTGGTCCCGCCCGGCTGGTACATGCTCTTCGTCACCGACACCGACGGCATCCCCTCCGAGGCCACCTGGGTCCACATCCCCTGAGCCGGACGAGCCCGGGCGGCCGGGCGGCGGCCCGCCGCCCGGCCGGTGCCCGGGGAGCGTCAGCCCTGGCGGCGCTGGGCCTCCCGCGCCAGGCCCAGGGCGTATTCCGGCCACCACTCGCCGGCCCGGGGGCCGCCCCGGCATTCGCCGTCCGACTCGCCCGGACGCTTGATCCACAGAAAGGCGTCCACCAGCGGCAGCCCCGTGTCCAGGGTGGGGGGATCGCCCAGCGCGCGGCCCGGCGGATTGCACCACGACTCCTCGCCCTGGCCCTGGGCCGGGCCATTGCCGTTGCGGCTGGTGTCGATCACGAAGCCGGCGCCGTCCAGCAGCCCGGACAGCCGGGTGCCGTAGGCGACCACATCCTCGGTGGTCTGGTAGTTGGAGACATTGAGCGCGAAACCGTCGGCGCGCCGCACGCCCGCCCGGCGCAGCGCGTCCGCCAGCCGCCGCACATCCTGCACCCAGCTGGGATTGCCGGCGTCCAGATAGACCCGGGTCCGGGGCAGCTCCGCCAGCCGGTCCACCGCCCCGGAGAGCAGCTCGTAGCGGCGCTCGTGGTACATCTCGGCGGTGCAGCCGTCCAGCAGATGCGGCACCGCGTCCGGCTCCAGCACCACGATGGCCCGGGTGTCGCCGATGCCCTCGGCCAGGCTGCCGATCCAGTCCAGATAGGCGTCGCCGTCCGCGGCCCCGCCCTGCGAGTACTGGCCGCAGTCCCGGTGCGGGATGTTGTAGGCGACGAAGACCGCGGTCCGGTCCTGGGCGTCCGCCGCCCGGGCCACTTCCCGCACCCGCGGTCCCGGGTCGTGCTGGGCCTGCGGCCACTCGGCGATCGGCTGCTCGGCGATCAGCCGCAGGGCCTCGGCGTCCGCCTCGCGGCCCTGTGCCTCCCACTGCTCCACCTGCCGGGCGGCCGGGGTGTCGGGGTCGACCCACAGGCCGGAGCCGTGCTGTGCCGCCCCGCCGTCGGTGCCGTCCGTGCCGTGCGTGTCGTCCGTCGTCCCGGGCCCGGCGGAGCCGCCGCCCCCCGCCGAACAGCCCGCCGTCACCGCCGCCGTCAATGCCAGGAGCAGCCCGGCCATCAGCGCCGCGCCCCGCGTGTACCCGCCGTGCATGCCGCCCATCGTGTCACGCCGCTGCGTGATTCTCCTGTCACCCTCCGCTGAACCGGGGTCCGCCCGCGGCCGGGGACCGGCAGGGGCGACGGCGGGGGCAACGGCGAAGGGAAGTGTCAGCGGCGGGCGAGAAAACCGTGCATGGCGCGCAGCAGGGTGCGGTTGACCACGCCGTCCAGGGCGCCGTCCAGCGGCAGCTCCCATTCGCCGGACATCTCCACGGCCCGGCCGCCGGTGCCCAGCTTCCAGCGCAGCAGCCCGTGCGCCCGGTCGGCCGGGTCCAGGGTGTCCGGTATGCCGCGCATGTCGTAGACGGAGGCGCCCAGCTCATGGGCGTCGCACAGCATCCGCCACTGGAGCCCGTTGCTGGGCCGCACCTCGCGGCCCAGGTCGGCGGACGCCCCGGTCTGGTACCAGATCCGGGAGCCGTCCGCGGCCCGCACCATGGTGTGCGCGGCCAGCACCCGGCCCTCGTGGCGGGCGGTGTACAGCCGCATCCGGTCCGGCTCCTCGGCGTTGAGCGCCTCGTACTGGCGCTGGAAGTAGGCCAGCGAGCGGCCCAGCCGGAAGCCGTCGCGCCGCTCGGTGACACCGAGCAGCTCGTGGAAGACCGGCAGATCCTCCGGGCCGGTGGCGCCGCAGACCACCCCGGACTTGGCGGCCTTGCGCACATTGCGCCGCCACTCCTGGTTCAGCCCGGCCCACAGGTCCTCCCGGCGCCGCCCGGCCAGCGGGACCTCGAAGACCAGCCGCGGCTGCGCGTCGCCGCCGTCCTCGGCCGCGCAGCGCCGCCAGCCCGCGTCGCGCAGCCGGTCCGCCACCGCCGCGCCCAGCGGATCGACCAGGTCCGGCAGCACATCACCGATCCGGCGGCCCGGCCCGGTGGCGGCCTTGAGCGTGGCGGCGGTCCAGTGCCGGTACGCCAGCGGCGGGCCCATCCGCACCGCGAACGCGCCGGCCCCGCGCAGCCACTCCAGCAGCGGCGCCAGCCAGCGGCCGGCCAGCGCCGGATCGGACCAGTCGATCACCGGCCCCTCCGGCAGGTAGGCGAAGGACCGCCGCAGATGCGGCAGCCGCCGGTAGAGCACCAGGGCCGCGCCCACCACCAGGCCCCGCTCGTCGCGCCAGCCCAGGCTCTCGGCGAGCCAGCCCTGCTTGACCCGCGCCCAGGCGGGCGTCTGGAGGAAACTCACCTGCCCGGGGCCGGCGTCCGTCCGGGCACGTCTGCCGCGCAGGAACGCCAGATGTTCCGCGGTGGTCAGCATGTCCAGGTCGAGCGCGGCGGCGGACCGGGTGGCGGGCGGCGGCGACGTCAGGGTGAGCACGGACACATCCCCTCTGGGCGGATCGGCGGGCAGCGGCCCGGGACGGCACCGCTTTCACTCCTCTCACGCCCCGGGCGGCGCCCGTGTGACACGCTTTCCGCCCGGCCGCCGCCCGTGGCGCGGTTCCGTACCCGGGCCACGCCCGGCGGGCGGGTGCTGTGACAGCGAGTCTTGCCACAGCCGCCACGGCTTTCCCGGCCCGGCCCGGCCGGGGCAGACTGCGGGACCGGGCACGGCGGATTCCCCGGGAGGCGGATCCGCGGGCGGCCGGAGGGAAGCGGGATCCGGGGGAGCGGTGGGCACGGGAGCGGACGGCGGCGAGCAGCGGCGTCAGGAGTTCGACGCCTTCTACGCCGCCACCGCCCCGCGCCTGGTCACCGTGGTCCATGCGCTCACCGGCGACCGGGCGGAGGCGGAGGACGCCGTGCAGGAGGCGTACGCCCGCGCCTGGGAGCGCTGGCCCAAGTTGTGCGCGGGCGGCGATCCCGCCCCCTGGGTGCGCACCGTGGCGCTGCGGCTGGCGGTCAGTACCTGGCGCAAGGCCCGCAACCGGCTGCGTGCCCACTTCCGGCACGGCCCGCCGCCGGACGTCCCCGCGGTGGCGCCGGACCATGTGGCGCTGATCGACGCGCTGCGCACGTTGCCCGTGGAGCAGCGCACCGCGGTCGTCCTGCATCATCTGCTCGGGCTGCCCACCGCGGAGGTGGCCCGGGAGACCGGGGCCTCCGACGCCGCGGTCCGCGCCCGGCTCAGCCGGGCCCGCAAGGCCCTGCGGGCACAGCTCGGGGAGGAGCGGGGAGCGGCCGGACGCGGTGCCCCGGGCGGCCGGCCCGTGGCCGGTCCGCGGCTGCGCGCCGGGAAAGGAAACCCACCGCTGTGAACGAGCACCCGAAGCACCCCGCGCACACCGGGCGGGTCAACGGCGCGAGCCAGGACCCGCCGGCCGGGGTGGAGGAGCGGCTGCACGAGCTGGCCCGACTGCTGGAGACGGGTCTGCCCCCGGCCCCCCCGGAGGCGGTGCGCCGCCGCGGTGAGCGGCGCCGCGCCCGCCGCCGGGCCGGAGCCGCGGCCGGCTCGGTGGGAGCGGTGGCCGCGCTCGCCCTGGGCGGCTGGCTGCTGGGCGGCGGCTGGCCGGACGGCGCCCCGCTGCCGGACCGGCAGCCGGTGCCGCCCGCCGTGACCGGGACACCGGGTGAACGCACCGCGACCCCGAGTCCCGCCGGGCCCGAGAACGGCGGCGGCACCGACCCGCTGCCCGGGGAGGAGGACGTGCGGGACGGATCGTCGGTCGCCCTGCCGCCCGCCGCGCTGCCCTGGAGCGGGGCGCTGGTCTGGCAGGAGATGCCGGACGAGACCGTCTACCACGAACTGCGCGGTCTGCAGAACGTGGACTGCGACAGCGGCCTGTTCGCCCGGTACCCGGATCTCCCCGCGCGGGTCACCACCTTCGCCAGCGGGCAGACGGCCGCCGCCCAGTTCCGGGTGGTGTCCTTCCCCGCCGAGGAGTACGCCGCCGCCTACACCGAGTCGCTGCACCTGCCCGCGCACGACTGCGGCCTGCTGGTCCCGGACGCCGCCGCCGAGGCGGCGGTCCGGGCGACGGCGGGCACCGGGGTGGAGCTGACCATCTACGACCAGGTCGCGGCCACCGCCGGGCGCCGGGCCGCGGGGTCGTATCTGTTCGTGGCCCGCAGCAAGCACATGGTCCTGTCGGTGCGCATGATCACCACGCCGTTCCCCACCTCCGGCCAGGTGGGCGAGGAGATGGCCATGCTGTACGAGACCGGGCCCGAGCAGAAGCACTACCGGGTCACCGCGGAGTGCCTGGTCACCCTGGTGAGTGAGGCGGCCGGGGAGACGGCGGAGGGCGCCGCTTCCGTCCGGGACGGCCGCTGCGGCGGCACCGGCGGCGGCGGGACGGGCGGCGGCGGGACGGGCGGCGGCGGCACCGCGGAGGGCGCGGTGCCGGCGACGCCGTGACCACCCCCACGCGGTATCCGGGCCATCGGCTGAGACAGCCTTACAGGTGATCGCCACGCCCGGTAGGGTCGAGCCCGTGCCCAAACCGCTTAGCCTGTCGTTCGATCCCATCTCCCGTGCCGGGGAGCTGTGGAAGGGGCGCTGGGGCCGGTCGCCGTCCATGGAGGCGATCACCTCGATCATGCGCGCCCACCAGATTCTGCTCGCCGAGGTGGACGCCGTGGTCCGGCCCTACGGACTGACCTTCGCCCGCTACGAGGCGCTGGTGCTGCTCACCTTCAGCAAGAAGGGCGAGCTGCCGATGTCCAAGATCGGCGAGCGGCTGATGGTGCACCCGACCTCGGTGACCAACACGGTGGACCGGCTGGCCAGGGCGGGCCTGGTCACCAGGCGCCCCAACCCCAACGACGGACGCGGCACGCTGGCCGTGATCACCGACCGGGGCCGGGAGATCTGCGACGCCGCCACCCGGGATCTGATGGCCATGGACTTCGGGCTCGGCGCCTATGACGAAGAGGAGTGCGAGGAGATCTTCGCGCTGCTGCGCCCGCTGCGGCTGGCCGCCGGGGACTTCCGCGACGACTGATCCCGGCGTCCCCGCGTGGGGCGGACGAGGAACGCCCGAATCGGGCGGATACGCTCGTCCCCATGAAGCCGAGCGTCCTGACCCGTTACCGCGTGATGGCCTATGTGACCGCCGTCATGCTTCTGGTGCTGAGCACCTGCATGGTCTTCAAGTACGGATTCGACACCGGCGAGGACCTGACCTTTGTGGTGTCGCAGGCCCACGGTCTGCTCTACATCATCTATCTGATCGTCGCCTTCGACCTCGGGCAGAAGGCCCGCTGGCCGTTCGGCAAGCTGATCGGTGTGCTGCTGTCCGGCACCGTGCCGTTCGTCGCCTTCTTCGTGGAGCGGCGGATCACCCGGGAGATCACCCCGCTGCTGGACCGCCCGGAGGCGCCCCGGCAGCCCTCGGGTCCCGGTCGGGAGGCCGGTGCCGAGCGGTCCGCGGAGTCGGTCACCGGCTGAGCCCGACCCGGGGAAACGCCGTTCACGGCCGGTTGCTCGGTCGTCCTAGTAATTACTTGGACGTCCGAGTAAATTGGTGTGCATGGATGCCATGGACCCTGACGCACCCGAGGCCATCAGTGCGGGCCGCCGCCGTTGGCAGGCCCGCTTCGACGCCTCCCGCACCCGGGACGCCGACTTCACCACCCTCTCCGGCGCCGGACTGGAGCCGGTCTACGGACCCCGTCCGGGCGACACCTACGAAGGTTTCGAGCGCATCGGCTGGCCCGGGGAGTTCCCCTTCACCCGCGGCCTGTACGCCACCGGCTACCGCGGCCGTACCTGGACCATCCGCCAGTTCGCCGGCTTCGGCAACGCCGAGCAGACCAATGAGCGCTACCGGATGATCCTGGACGCCGGCGGCGGCGGGCTGTCGGTGGCCTTCGACATGCCCACCCTGATGGGCCGGGACTCCGACGACCCGCGCTCGCTCGGCGAGGTCGGCCACTGCGGGGTGGCCGTGGACTCCGCCGCGGACATGGAGACCCTCTTCCGGGGCATCCCGCTGGGCGAGGTCACCACCTCCATGACCATCTCCGGGCCGGCCGTGCCGGTCTTCTGCATGTATCTGGTGGCCGCCGAGCGCCAGGGGGTGGACCCGGCGGTGCTCAACGGCACCCTGCAGACGGACATCTTCAAGGAGTACATCGCCCAGAAGGAATGGCTGTTCCCGCCCGAGCCGCATCTGCGGCTGATCGGGGATCTGATGGAGTACTGCGCCGAGCGCATCCCGGCGTACAAGCCGCTGTCGGTCTCCGGCTACCACATCCGGGAGGCCGGGGCCACCGCCGCGCAGGAGCTGGCCTACACCCTGGCCGACGGCTTCGGCTATGTGGAGCTCGGGCTCTCCCGCGGGCTGGATGTCAACACCTTCGCGCCCGGGCTGTCGTTCTTCTTCGACGCGCACATCGACTTCTTCGAGGAGATCGCCAAGTTCCGCGCCGCGCGCCGGATCTGGGCGCGCTGGATGCGCGACGTCTACGGCGCGACCAGCGAGAAGGCGCAGTGGCTGCGTTTCCACACCCAGACCGCCGGTGTCTCGCTCACCGCCCAGCAGCCGTACAACAACGTGGTGCGCACGGCGCTGGAGGCCCTTTCCGCGGTGCTCGGCGGCACCAACTCGCTGCACACCAACGCGCTGGACGAGACCCTGGCGCTGCCCAGCGAGCAGGCCGCGGAGATCGCCCTGCGCACCCAGCAGGTGATCATGGAGGAGACCGGGGTCACCAATGTCGCCGACCCGCTCGGCGGTTCGTGGTACATCGAGCAGCTCACGGACCGGATCGAGGCCGAGGCCGAGGAGATCTTCGAGCGCATAAGGGAACGCGGGCGGCGCGCGGTGCCGGACGGCCGGCACCCGATCGGGCCGGTCACCTCCGGGCTGCTGCGGGGCATCGAGGACGGCTGGTTCACCGGCGAGATCGCCGAGTCCGCGTTCCGCTACCAGCGGGCGCTGGAGAAGGGCGAGAAGAAGATCGTCGGCGTCAATGTGCACCATGGCTCGGTCACCCGGGATCTGGAGATCCTGCGGATCAGCCACGAGGTGGAGCGCGAGCAGGTCCGGGCGCTCGCCGAGCGCCGCCGCGGGCGGGACGACGCCGCGGTGCGCGCCGCGCTGGACGGCATGCTCACCGCCGCCCGGGAGGGCGCCAACATGATCGGGCCGATGCTGGCCGCGGTGCGCGCCGAGGCCACCCTGGGCGAGATCTGCGACTCCCTCCGCGGCGAATGGGGCACCTACACCGAACCCCCCGGCTTCTGAGCGCCGCCGCCGGGCCCGGGTCCGGCCGGGTCAGCGGCGGTCCGTGGCGGTGCGGGGGGCGAGGCCGGTGACGCCGGTCAGCCCGGTGAGGCCGGTGAGCAGGAGGCGGGCGAAGTCGGCGGCCCAGGCGCCGTCCACCGGCTCATTGCTCACCAGCGCGCGGTGCACCACCGTGCCGGCGATCACATCGAAGATCAGGTCCGCGTTGCGGGCGGCGGTCTCCGGGTCCGGTTCCGGCGGGAGTTCGCCGCGCGCCTGGGCGCGCGAGCGGCCCAGCAGCACCAGCGCCTTCTGCCGGTCCACGATCGCGTCCCGGATGCGGGCGCGCAGCGCCGGGTCCCGGGTCGCCTCGGCGACCACGGCCATCAGCGCCGTCCGGATCTCCGGCAGCTCCAGCAGCGCGGCGAAGCTGCGCACCACGCCCGCCAGATCGGCCGCCAGACCGCCGCTGTCGGGCAGTTCCAGATGCTCCTCGAAGACCGCCGCCAGGCTGTCCACCACCAGCTCGTTCTTGCCCGGCCAGCGCCGGTAGAGGGTGGTCTTGGCGACTTTGGCGCGGGTCGCGACCTCGGCCATGGTCAGCCCGGACCAGCCGAGCTCGGCCAGTGCCTGCCGGGTCGCGGCGACGATGGCGCGGTCCGCCGCCGCGCTGCGCGGCCGGCCGGTCCGGGGAGCGTCTCGGAAGGGGGCGTGGGACATGGCCGGAACCTTACCCGTGAGTAGTAAAGATCGCCGGGGTCTTGACTTACGCTACGAACCGTAGCGTAAGCTGCCGGGGCGCAGGCACTCACAGGACCCGGTGGGCGCCTGTCCCGGGGATGCGTTCCGCAACGAGCCGCGGAGGGGGGAGACTGGTCCTCATGCAGCCACGCAACATCTCCATGAGCGGCGTAGTGGACCTCTCCGCGCTGAAGGCGGCAGCCGAGGCCAAGGCCAAGGCCGAGGAGGCCCGCGCGCAACGCGCCCGTCAGGCGGCGGCCCCGACGCAGGAACCGGCAGGCGCACAGGGACAGCCCGCCGGTGACGCGCCGCGGCTCATCGTCGACGTCGACGAACAGAGTTTTGAGAGCGAGGTGCTCCAGCGCAGCGCCGAGGTCCCGGTCGTCATCGACTTCTGGGCGGAATGGTGCCAGCCCTGCAAGCAGCTCAGCCCGGTGCTGGAGCGGCTCACCGAATCCCTGGCCGGCCGGGTGGTGCTGGCCAAGGTGGATGTCGACGCCAACCCCATGCTGGCCCAGCAGTTCGGCGTGCAGGGCATCCCCGCGGTGTTCGCGGTCGTGGCCGGCCAGGCCCTGCCGCTGTTCCAGGGCGCCGCGCCCGAGGCGCAGATCCGGCAGGTGCTGGAGCAGCTTGTGCTCGCCGCCGAGCAGCGCTTCGGCATCACCGGTCTGGCCGGCGGCGTCGAGGCCGGTGCCGGGCAGGACGGCGCCGGCGGGGCGGTGCCCGCCCCGCCCATGGACCCGGCGCTGGAGGCCGCGTACTCCGCGCTGGAGACGGGCGATCTGGGCGGTGCCATCCGGGCCTTCGAGAACGTGCTCTCCGACCAGCCCGGTCACCCCGAGGCCAAGGCCGGCCTGGCCAATGCCAGGCTGCTGGAGCGGGTGGGGGAGATGGACCAGGCGAAGGTGCGGCGGGAGGCCGCCGAGCGCCCGGCCGATGTCGCCGCGCAGATCGCCGCCGCCGATCTGGAGCTCTACGGCGGCCATGTCACGGACGCCTTCTCCCGTCTGGTCGACACGGTGCGCGACACCGCGGGGGAGGACCGCGAGCGGGCCCGGCGGCATCTGCTGGACCTGTTCGAGGTGATCGGCCACGAGGATCCGCGGGTGACCGCGGCCCGTGGTGCGCTCACCCGGGTGCTCTTCTGAGCGGGAACGCTCCCAGACGCTCGCATCGGCCGTGCTTTACCAAAGTTTGGTAAACACGGCCGATGTCACGCACGGTAGTCGGTCTCCAGGTTTCGGGGCTGTTGAGCCCGGTTGACAGTTGGAGCGGGGCGCCGATATTCGTTACCGAGCGTATAAAAGCTCGCTATCGTCCTATCGGTGATTCCACCGTGTCTTACTCGCTAGTAACGAACCTCTTGCCTGTCGACCGCACATCGAGCACGATCAGCCAAGCCGACGTCGGCCACGCGTCGGCCTCGGGTCGAGGGCGTTCCGCCGACGGGCGGGACCGTTCTTCATGGCCGTACCTGTGTGCGGTCCGTGGCTGTCTCCCGGGGGTGGCCCGGGATGTCGCGCTTCTCCGCGTCCGCGCGCCTCACGGGGCGGGTCCATCGGTACCCCTGGGGCGGACGGTGCGGGGGAGTTGTCCCTAAGGAGGAAAGTCATGGAGTCTCAGGCTCGTGGCGGCACCAGATGGCGGCGCTTCGGGGCCGTCATGGTGCCCAGCGTGGCCGCGACCGCCGCGATAGGCGTCGCCCTGGCCCAGGGCGCCCTCGCGGCCTCGTTCACGGTGTCCGGTCAGAGCTTCAAGGTCACCACCGACAAGCTGGTGAACGAAGACGGCTTTGTGCAGTACGGCACCGTCAACACGACGGCGGACGGCAAGCACGTCCCGGTCGCGGTATCGGCGTTCAACAGCGCCACGATCTACAACCTCTGCCAGTCGGTGGTGGTCCCCACCCCGATCGGCGATGTGACGCTGCGGCTCGGTGCGGGCGCGGACCCGGACCAGCCGGTCCAGGCCGAGAACCTGTTCATCGATGTGGCCCAGCTCGACGCCGACGCCGAGTTCACCAACATCGACATCGGTGTTCCGGCCGGCGGCACCAGCAAGGGGCCGGACCCGACAGGGCCCTACGACCCCAACTCCTTCGCCCAGCAGGCCGACAAGGTGACGCTGACCGACGTCAAGCAGACCGCGTGGGCGACCACCGCGGGCACCTTCAAGCTCAGCGGGCTGAAGCTGAACCTGCACAGGGGCAACGACAAGCAGTGCTACTGACGGCCGGCTGATCCGAGGCCCGGAACGGGGCCGTCGCACCGTCCCGTTCCGGGGCCGGATCGCCGGGGCCGCCGGCCGCAACGCGCCGCGCGGGGCCCGGGCGCCGGGCGATCCGGCCCCCGGGACCCGTCGTCCCCCGCCCCCGTCCCCCGCCGAACGGCCGTCCGTGACGGCCGCGGGCACCGGTTCCGCCGGTGTCCGCGGCCGGCGGCCGGACCCGTCACCCGTCCCCGTCCGGTGTCCGCACCCCTTCGTTCCTCCGCCGTCAGCCGTCCGCCGCACCGGGCGCTACTCGCACGCTGCCGCCGTTCCGTGCATCCAGGGAGCACGCGCCATGAGCACCACCACCCCATCGATGACCACCGCCGACGCGGCCGGGACGCCGCCCTCCCGTGTCACCCGGGCCCGCCGCGGCTTCCGGCACTGGAGAGGGCAGCGGCCGTTCTGGGCCGGGTTCTGGACCATCCTGGCGGGCATCCCGATCCTCTACTTCCCGTATGCGAATCTGCGCATGGGCGATCTGACCATCCGGATCGCCACCACGGCGGGTGCGGGCTCGCTGGTGATCGGTGTCCTGCTGATCACCCTGGGCTTCTCCATGTGGTTCCAGCCCACCACCCGGGTGTTCTCCGGAATCGCCACGCTGGTGCTGTCGCTGGTCTCCATCCCGGTGTCCAACATCGGCGGCTTCCTGATCGGCTTCCTGCTCGGCCTCACCGGCGGCGGCATGAGCCTGGCCTGGGTACCGGGCGACCGCAAGGCCGAGCTGGAGGGCCGTGACCGCGGGGAGGACACGGAGGAGAACGGCGCGGCGGCGGAGGAGGACACGGCGGCGGACACGGCCGGCGACTGGCGGACGCCGGGCGCCGCGGCCCCCGGCACCGGCAGCGCGCTGGCCGACTTCGGCATCGGCGGCGCGCAGGGCCGAGGGCCGGCGGCCGAGGAGGCCACCACAGCGGACGACACGGAGGGGAAGCACGGTGCCCAGTGAGGAGAACGCCGGCGCCGGCCGCTCGGCCGGCACCTCGCGCAAACCTTTGCGGAAGCGGCTTCACATGCCCGTGAGCAAGGCCGTGGCGCTGGCGGCGATGCCCTCCGCGGTGATCATGGGGATGGGGTTCACCTCTCCGCTGGCCAAGGCAGACCAGCATCCGGACAACCCCTTCCAGGACGGGCCCTGCGTGGCGCAGCCGGACCCGGCCGAGGAACCGGGAGCGGAACCGGCCGGCGCGCGGCAGCCGGAGCCGGAGCCCGAACCCGAGCCGGAGCCCGAACCCGAGCCGGAGCCCGAGCCCGAGCCGGAGCCCGAGCCCGAGCCGGAACCGGAACCGGAGCCCGAGCCGGAGCCGGAGCCGGAACCCGAGTCCGGTGACGAGGAGTCGGCGGCAGGGGGCGGCAGCGGCGCCGCGGAGGAGACGGCCGAGGCGGAGGGCGCCCATCCGCTCGATCCGCTGGGCGTCGGCCAGGCTCTGGAGGATCTGGGCACCGGGCTGGCCGGACTGGTCACCTCGGCCGGGCTGACCGGTGAGACCGCCGCCGAGCCCGAGCCCGAGCCGGAGCGGGAGCCGGCGGAAGCGCGGCAGGAGCCGGAGCGGCGGCGGGAAGCGCCGGAGCAGCGGCAGAAGCAGGAGAGCGGATCCGTCGGCGGGGCGGCCGGCGAGGCCGCCGGGGACCCGGCACCGGCGGCCGGGGAGGAGCCCGCCGGGGAGGCGCCCGCTGCCCCCGCGGCGGCGCCGGCGGCCGAGCAGACCGATCCCTTCGCCCCGGACGCCGAGGGCAGGGTGCCCTACCCCTGCCCGGTGGAACGGCAGGTGGCCGGCACGGATGTGGCCGTGGTGGTCGCGGACCACCCCTGGTACCTGGAGGCCACCTATCTGACCCTGCGCGGCCTGAAGTACCACGGCGTGGTCAATGTGACCACCTCCAGCGGAGGAACCAAGCAGGCGCTGAAGTTCACCGCCGAGAAACTGGACATAGGCGACCTGCACCAGATAGTCCACGGCGCCGACGGCGTCCGGTACCACGTGCAGGCCACCAAGGGCTCCAACTCCACCTTCCGCAACGGCACGGTGACCATGTACACCGAGCGGCTGGAGGGCAATCTGTTCGGCCTGATACCGATTGTCTTCGATCCGCAGCACGAGCCGCCGCTGGACATCCCGGTCGCGCACTTCACCGACGTGACCGTCACCCAGGCCGGTCAGTTCGGCGGCACGCTGAACTTCCCCAGGGGCATGCGCAACTACATCACGCGGTCGTGACGCGCGAAGACCCGGCGCCGGACCGTCGTCATCCCGCCATCGGATGACCACCGGGCATGCGAAGGGGCCGGGTGGATGCGGCGCCGCCGCCGGCCGCCGCATCCACCCGGCCCCTCCCGCCGCCCCGGGTACCGGGGTACCGGGACAAGGGCGTGCGGCGGCGGGTCAGCCGTCCTTGCCCAGATGCAGCACCCGGACCATGTTGGTGGTGCCGACCACGCCGGGCGGCGAGCCGGCCGTCATGATCATCACGTCGTCCTCCTGCCAGCGGTTGAGCCGCAGCAGCTCACGGTCCACCAACTGCACCATCTCGTCGGTGTTGTTGGCGTGCGGCACCACAAAGCACTCCACGCCCCAGCTCAGCGAGAGCTGCCGGGCGGTGGCCTCCTCGGTGGTGAACGCCAGGATCGGCTGCGCCGCCCGGTAGCGGGACAGCCGCCGCGCGGTGTCGCCGGACTTGGTGAAGGCCACCAGCGCCTTGGCGAACAGGAAATCCGCCATCTCGGCCGCCGCCCGCGCCACGGAACCGCCCTGGGTGCGCGGCTTCTTGCCCTGCACCAGCGGCTGCAGCCCCTTGGACAGCAGCTCCTGCTCGGCCGCCTCCACGATCCGCGACATGGTGCGCACCGTCTCGATCGGATACTGGCCCACCGAGGACTCCGCCGACAGCATCACCGCGTCCGTGCCGTCCAGGATGGCGTTGGCCACGTCCGAGGCCTCCGCACGGGTGGGCCGGGAGTTGGTGATCATCGACTCCATCATCTGGGTGGCCACGATCACCGGTTTGGCGTTCCGGCGGCACATCTCGATCAGCCGCTTCTGCACCATCGGGACCTTCTCCAGCGGGTACTCCACCGCCAGGTCGCCGCGCGCCACCATCACGCCGTCGAAGGCGAGCACGACCTCTTCCATGTTCTCCAGCGCCTGCGGCTTCTCCACCTTGGCGATCACCGGCACCCGCCGGCCCACCCGGTCCATCACCTGGTGGACGTCCCGCACATCGGTCGCGCTGCGCACAAAGGACAGGGCCACCATGTCGCAGCCCAGGCCGAGCGCGAACTCCAGGTCGGTGATGTCCTTCTCGGACAGCGCCGGGACGTTGACCGCGGCGCCGGGCAGGTTGATGCCCTTGTGGTCGGAGACCACACCGCCCTCGATCACGATGGTGTGCACCCGGGAGCCGTCCACCTCGGTCACCTGGAGCGCCACATTGCCGTCGTTGATCAGCACCGGGTCGCCCTTGGCGACATCGCCCGGCAGGCCCTTGTAGGTGGTGCCGCAGATCGTCTTGTCGCCGGGCACGTCCTCGGTGGTGATGACGAAGGTGTCCCCGCGGACCAGTTCCACCGGGCCCTCGGCGAAGGTGGCCAGCCGGATCTTGGGCCCCTGGAGATCGAAGAGGGTGCCGATCTCCCGGCCGGTCTCCCGGCCCGCCGCACGCAGGCGGTGGAACCGCTCCTCGTGCTCCGCGTGCGACCCGTGGCTCATGTTGAAACGGGCCACGTTCATCCCGGCCTCGATCAGGTTCTTGAGCTGATCGGCGGAGTCGACGGCGGGGCCCAGCGTGCAGACGATTTTGGAACGGCGCATGGGGGCGATCCTATCGTTTGTTCACGAGCGGAATAATCACGGGGGCGGCTGGTGGGCAACGGACAAACGGCTAGCGGGTTACCAGTTCGTAGGTCTGGGCGGCGATCTCCAGCTCCTCGTCGGTGGGCACGACGGCCACCGCCACCCGAGCGTACTCCGGGGAAATGAGCCTGGCTCGAGTGCTGCTCTCGGCATTCCGCTCCGTGTCGAGGGCCGCCCCGATGGTCTGGTCCAGCCCGGCCACCGCGGCCCGCCGCACTTGCGGGTCGTTCTCGCCCACCCCGGCGGTGAACGCGATGGCGTCCACCCGGCCCAGCACCACCGCATAGGCGCCGATGTACTTGCGCAGCCGGTGGATGTAGATGTCGAAGGCGAGCCGGGCCCGTTCGCCGTCCGGGCCGCCGGCCTCGATCCGCCGGCGGATCTCCCGCATGTCGTTGTCCCCGCACAGCCCGGCCAGCCCGGAGCGCTTGTTCAGCAGCTCGTCGATCTCCCCGGTCGTCATCCCGGCCACCCGGGCGAGGTGGAACACCACCGCCGGGTCGATGTCGCCGGAGCGGGTGCCCATCACCAGTCCCTCCAGCGGGGTGAGACCCATGGAGGTCTCCACGCAGCGCCCGCCGGCCACCGCCGCGGCGGAGGCGCCGTTGCCCAGATGCAGCACGATGACATTCACCTCGCCGATGTCCCGGCCGAGCAGCCCGGCGGTGCGGCGGGAGACGAAGGCGTGCGAGGTGCCGTGGAAGCCGTAGCGGCGGATCCGGTGGCGGTCGGCGGTGGCGGTGTCGACCGCGTACCGCCAGGCGTGCTCCGGCATGGTGGCGTGGAACGCCGTGTCGAAGACCGCCACCTGCGGCAGCGCCGGGCGGAGCGCCAGCGCGGTGCGGATGCCGGTGAGATTGGCCGGGTTGTGCAGCGGGGCCAGCGGCACCAGGCGCTCGATCTCGGCCAGCACCTCGTCGTCGATCAGCGCCGGGTCGGTGAAGCGGGTGCCGCCGTGCACCACCCGGTGGCCGATCGCCGCCAGCCGGGGGGAGTCCAGGCCCATGCCGTCGGCGGCCAGCTCGGCGGCGACCGCCTTCAGCGCCGCGGTATGGTCCGGGAACGGCTCCTCGGTCTCCCGCCGCTGCGGCCGGCGCCCGTCGCCGCCGTGCCCGGTGTGCACCAGGCGGGAGGTCCGCTCGCCGATCCGCTCCACCAGCCCGGCCGCCTGCCGGGAGCCGTCGGCCATGTCGATGAGCTGGTACTTGACCGAGGACGAACCCGAGTTCAGCACCAGTACCCAGCCGGCTCCGCCGCTCCGGGCCCTCCCGGACTTCGCGTCCGGACCGTTCACCGTCACCGGCCCTTCTCCTTCGCCCTCATCGCCATGCCCTCATCGCCATGCCCTCCGCTCATGCCTCCGCCGGCCGGCCGGCGGCCGGCCGATGCTGCTGCGCCTGCACCGCGGTGATCGCCACCGTGTTGACGATGTCCTGCACCAGCGCGCCGCGCGACAGGTCGTTGACGGGTTTGCGCAGGCCCTGGAGCACCGGGCCGACCGCCACCGCGCCCGCCGAGCGCTGCACGGCCTTGTAGGTGTTGTTGCCGGTGTTCAGGTCCGGGAAGATCAGCACTGTCGCCTGCCCGGCCACCTCCGAGCCCGGCAGCTTGGCGGCGGCCACGGTCGGCTCCACCGCGGCGTCGTACTGGATCGGGCCCTCCGCCTTCAGGTCCGGGCGCAGGGTGCGCACCAGCTCGGTGGCCTCCCGGACCTTGTCCACGTCCGCGCCGGTGCCCGAGGTGCCGGTGGAGTAGGACAGCATGGCGATCCGCGGCTCCACCCCGAACTGGGCGGCGGTGGCGGCCGACTGGATGGCGATGTCGGCGAGCTGCGCGGCGTCCGGGTCGGGGTTGACCGCGCAGTCGCCGTAGACCAGCACCCGGTCCGCCAGGCACATGAAGAACACCGAGGAGACGATCGCGGCGCCCGGCTTGGTGCGGATGATCTCGAAGGCCGGGCGGATGGTGGCGGCGGTGGAGTGCTCGGCTCCGGAGACCATGCCGTCGGCCAGCCCTTCGTGCACCATCAGGGTGCCGAAGTAGGAGACGTCCGTCACCACGTCGTAGGCCAGTTCATAGGTCACCCCGCGGTGGGCGCGCAGCTTGGCGTAGACCTCGGCGAAACGTTCCCGCAGTGGCGAGTCCTGCGGATCGACGATCCGGGCGGTGGCCGCGGACGGGTCGCCCGCCACCTCGTCCGTGGCCAGCAGCGGCAGATCCAGGCCCAGTTCACCGGCCTTGCGGCGGATCGTGGTGTCCTCGCCCAGCAGCGTCAGATCGCACACATTGCGGCGCAGCAGCACCTCGGCGGCGCGCAGCACCCGCTCCTCGGTGCCCTCCGGCAGCACCAGCCGGCGGCGGTCCGCCCGGGCCCGCTCGATCAGCTGGTGCTCGAACATCATCGGCGTCACCCGGTCCGTCCGGACCACGGACAACCGGTCGGTGAGCACCGCGGTGTCGACATGTTTCTCGAACAGACCGAGGGCGATTTCGGCCTTGCGGGGGGTCGCCGCGGTCAGCTTGCCTTCGAGGTCGAAAAGCTCGGCCGCGGTCGGGAAGGAGCCGCCCGGCACCGACAGCACCGGGGTGCCGGGGGCCAGCCGGTGCGCCAGCCGCATGGTCTGCTCGCCCGGGTTCAGCCCCAGCGTCAGCAGCACCCCGGCCACCGGGGTGGCGCCTGACGAGTGCGCGGCCAGCGCGCCCACCACCAGATCCGCCCGGTCCCCCGGGGTCACCACCATGCAGCCCTCGGTCATGGCGTTGAGGAAGGTGGGCAGCGAGGCGCCGCCGAACACGAAACCGCGCACATCCCGGGCCATGCCGGTCTGGTCGCCCAGCAGCACCGTGGCGCCCACCGCTTCGGCCACCTGTGCCACGGTCGGCGCGGCCAGCGCCGGCTCCTCCGGGATCACGAACACCGGCTCCGGCAGATGGCGGCCCAGCGTCCGGGCCGCCTCCAGCGCGGCCTCGCTGCGCACCCGGTTGGCGATGGTGGCGATCACGTCGCAGCCCAGCGAGGTATAGGCGTGATGGGCGTTGCGCACCTCCGCGACCAGCTGCTCCGCGTCCTCGCCCCGGCCGCTGACCACGGGCAGCACCACCGCGCCGAACTCGTTGGCCAGCCGGGCGTTGAGCGCCAGCTCGGCCGGCAGACCGGTGTCGGCGTAGTCGGTGCCCATCACCAGGACCGCCCGGTACTCCCTGGCCACCCGGTGGAACCGGTCCACCAGCCGCGCCACCAGCTCGTCGGAGCCGCGCTCGGCCTGGAGCGCCGCGGCCTCGGCATAGCTCATCCCGATCGCCGGCGCGGCGGGCCGGCCGAGCCGGAAGCGGCCCCGCAGCAGTTCCACCACCGGGTCCCGGTCACCGTGGGAGAGCGGGCGGAAGACCCCGACCCGCTCCACCTGGCGGGTGAGCAGCTCCATGATGCCCAGCTCGACCACCTGCCGGCCGTCTCCCCGGCCGATGCCCGTCACGTACACGCTGCGCGACACGTGCGTTCTCTCCTCACGCAAGCGGAACGGCCCGGCGCTGTTCACCCGGCCGTGGCTTCACCCGATCCGTCATCGGTGACACCCTTGACGGTACCCGGGGTGCACGGCGGAGCGCCCGATGGGCCGGGGCGCGGGTGTTCGGCGCCGCCTTCATGGCGTGAAACAATCAGGTGCGGCTCCCGGTAACACAGGGCGGCCCCGATGGCGCGGCCTCCCAGCTTTCCCCTATGCAGGCAGGAGAGAGAGTCCATGCGTATTGGCGTTCTCACCGCGGGCGGCGACTGCCCTGGCCTCAACGCCGTCATCCGGTCCGTCGTGCACCGGGCCGTGGTGGACCACGGGGACGAGGTCATCGGTTTCGAGGATGGCTTCAAGGGCCTTCTCGAAGCCCGGTACCGCAAGCTCGACATCGACGCGGTCAGCGGCATCCTGGCGCGCGGCGGCACCATCCTCGGCTCCAGCCGGCTGGAGCGCGGAAAGCTGCGCGAAGCCGCCGCCAACGCCGACCAGTTGCGCCGTGACCTCAACCTGGACGCGCTGATCCCGATCGGCGGCGAGGGCACCCTGACCGCCGCGCACATGCTCTCCGAGGCCGGCATCCCGGTGGTGGGCGTGCCCAAGACCATCGACAACGACATCTCCGCCACCGACCGCACCTTCGGCTTCGACACCGCGGTGATGGTCGCCACCGAGGCGATCGACCGGCTGAAGACCACCGCCGAGTCGCACCAGCGGGTGATGGTGGTCGAGGTGATGGGGCGGCACGCGGGCTGGATCGCCCTGGAGGCCGGCATCGCGGGCGGCGCGCACGGCATCTGCATCCCGGAGCGGCCGTTCCAGATCGACCGGCTGTGCGAGATGGTGCGGGAACGCTTCGCCCGCGGCAAGAAGTTCGCCGTGGTGTGCGTGGCCGAGGGGGCCCGTCCGGCCGAGGGCACCATGCCGTACGAGCGCGGCGAGATCGACGCCTATGGGCACGAGCGCTTCACCGGCATCGGCAACCGGCTGGCGGTGGAACTGGAGAAGCGGCTGGGCACCGAGGCGCGCCAGGTCATCCTGGGCCATGTGCAGCGCGGCGGCACCCCGACCGCCTACGACCGGGTGCTGGCCACCCGGTTCGGCTGGCACGCGGTGGAGGCCGCGCACCGCGGGGAGTTCGGCAACATGACGGCGCTGCGCGGCAACGAGATCGTGATGGCGCCGCTGGCCGACGCCACCTCCGAGCTGAAGACCGTGCCGCAGCACCGCATGGACGAATCCGAAGCCGTCTACTGAGTGCCGCTGCCCACTCGCTGACTACCAGCGGGTAATAAGGCGGGGGAAACCGGCGTCCCGGCCGCCCACCGCACCGGAGCCGGGGCCCGCGCGGTGGGCCGCACCGCCGCGGGCCGGGCAAGCGGCGGGGCCGCGGCGGCGGCGGTCCTCCGGATGCGCGGTGATCTGCCGGGCGATGTGCCGGGTGCCCGATGTGCCGGGTCTGCGCGCTGCCCGGCGCCCGGCAGGGGCGGCGGCGGGCGGCCTCAGCCCGTCAGGTCCGAGGGATCGGTGTTCGCCCCGCACAGCACCACGCACACCGTCTCCCCCTCGGCCGGGACATACACCCCGGCGTCGATCGCCGCCGACGCGGCGGCGGCGCCGTGCTCGACCGCGATCCGGTGCTCCGCCCACAGCCGCCGCCGGGCCGCCACGATCTCCTCGTCACTCACCAGCACCGGGCGGACATCACCCCGCAGCGCCCAGCCGAGGGCGTCCTCGGAAACCCGCCGGGCGCCCAGGCTGTCCGCCGCCACCGAGGCCACCGGCACGTCCACCACCTCTCCGGCCCGCACCGCGGCGTTCAGCGCCCGGCAGCCCTCCGGCTCCACGGCCACCACCCGCACCCCGTGCTCGGCGGCCGAGGCCGCCACACCCGCGAAGAGCCCGCCGCCGCCCACGGCCACCACCACGGTGTCGACCTGCGGCAGCGCGGCATGGATCTCCTCCATCAGCGTCCCCGCCCCGGCCGCGATCAGCGGATGCGCATAGGCGTGGGAGAGCAGCGCCCCGCTCCGGGCGCTCCACCGCCGGGCCTCGTCCGCGGCCTGTGCGTACTCCTGACCCACCAGCCGGACATCGGCCTGGAACCCGCGCAGCTTGCGGACCTTGACCGGCGGTGCCGTCTCGGGCACGAAGACCGTGGCCGGCACCCCGGCCGCCCGCGCCGCCCAGGCGCAGGCCAGGCCCGCGTTCCCGCCGGAGGCGATGGCCACGCCCGCCGCGGGCATCTCTCCCGCCTCCAGTTGCGCGGCCGTGAAGTTCAGCGCTCCCCGGGCCTTGAACGTCCCCGTGTGCTGGAGGAACTCCAGCGCGAACCAGACTCCGGGCCGTGCCGGCGCGACGGCCACCGTCCGCACCCGGCCGGCGACCCGCCCGGCGGCACCCTTCACATCCTCGTATCCGATCACCCCACCCACCCTACGATCCGCCCGCCCGCCGCCGGTGCGGCCGTCGCCGCCCTCCCCGCCACGCCGAGCCACGCACGAGCCTCCACCCCTTCTGTGATCGTCAACAGGACGTCGTGACCGGCCCGGTGACCCCGCCGCGCGCACCGGCCACCGCGACCCGGACGGCGGGCGGGTGCGTCGCTCGCTCAGGCGCGGGAGCCGAACGCCTCCCGGCGGATCACCCCGATCAGGCTCGGCGTGCCCTCGGTGGTCCGCACGTCGATGAAGGCGCGCACATGGCGCCCGCCGGAATCGGTGGCCTGGCGCAGCAGGGCGTCGGCCAGATCGGCCCGGGAGGTGAAGCGGCCCGGCAGACGCTCGGCGGCCACCCGGTAGGCGCTGACGTCCTCGGCGTCGAACAGACCGGCCGGGCGGATCACCGTCCAGTCCAGACCGCTCTCCCGCAGCACGGCCTCCATCCGCCGCATGTCCTCGTACACGGTCCGGCCGATGAAGCGCACGATGAAGGGCTCAAGCACCTTGCGGAAGAAGAGGCCCTCGCCGGGCGGCTCCACATCGAACAGCACGGTGGAGGTGATGCAGACCAGGCGGCGGACGCCGTGCTTGGCCATGGCCTCGGTGATGTGGGTGGCGCCCCGGGAGTAGACGGCGACCGGCTCGCGGCCGTAGGGGACGCCGAGCGCGGAGAGCACCGCGTCGTGCCCGGCGACGGTCTCCTCCACGGCGGCGGCGTCCAGCACGTCCGCGCCCGTCACCCGAAGGCGCGGACCGCTGAGCGGGAAGTCCGCGGGCCGGCGGGTGACGGCGGTGACGCGGTGGCCCTCCGCCAGGGCGCGGGCGGTGGCCAGCCGCCCGGTGGGGCCGTTGGCGCCGAAGATGATCAGCTTCATGACGGGTTCCTCCGTTTTCCCCGTGGTGCGTTTCACCCCTTCACGAGGGGACCGGGCGCCGGGGTGTGACGTCCCGTCCCGGGGAGCGGCGGATGTCACACTCCGGGGGCGTGCACCCTCTTGAGGGGGAGCGCGAGGGAAGGAACGAGATGTCCGACAGCCGGACCGCCGAGCGGGACACCGAGGGGGACTCCCACGGGGACGCCCGTGGGGCCTCCCGAGGGGGCACCCACGGCGGCACCCCGACCGAGGTGTTCACCCGCCACCGCGAGCTGCTGTTCTCCATCGTCTACAACATGCTCGGCTCCATCGCCGACACCGAGGACGTGCTCCAGGAGACCTGGCTCTCCTGGGCGGGACGGCAGGGGCGGGCCGCCGGGGCGGGGGAGGAGATCGGCAATCCCCGTGCCTATCTGGTGCGCATCGCGGTCAACCACGCGCTGGCCCACCGCGCCGTCGTGAGCCGCCGCCGCGAGACCTATGTCGGGCCGTGGCTTCCCGAACCGCTGGTCGCCCCGGACGGGCCGGCGGCGGGCGAGAGCGCCGACGCCGCCGCGCACGCCATGCGCACCGAATCCCTCTCCATGGCCCTGCTCGTCGTGCTGGAGACGCTCTCGCCGCTGGAGCGGGCGGTCTTCATCCTGCACGAGGTGTTCGGCTACCCGCATACGGAGATCGCAAAGATCCTGGAGCGCAGGGCGCCGGCCGTGCGCCAGATCGCCCGCCGGGCGCGCGCCCATGTCCACGCCCGCCGCCCGCGCTACCAGGCCCGTCCGCGCGTCCGGCAGCAGGTGACGGAGCGTTTCGTGGCGGCGGCGATGGGGGGCGATCTGGCATCGCTGATGGAGATCCTCGCCCCCGAGGTGACGCTCTGGACGGACGGAGGGGGCAAGGCCCCCCGTTCCGCCCTCCGCCCGGTCCACGGCCGGGAACGCGTCGCCCGGGCGCTGACGGGCTACGCCTCCCGCCCGCCCGAGGGCCTGGAGATCCGCCACCGCTCGGTGGGCGGCGACGCGGCGGCCGTGGTGTTCACCCACGGCTCGCCCTACGCGGTGATGGTGATGGACCTCGACGCCGAGGGCCGCCAGGTCTCCGGCGTCTATCTGGTCACCAACCCCGACAAACTCGCCCGCCTGGAGACGCGGGGCGACGGGGAGGCCTGACGGCCGGCCGGCGTCCGGGCAGGCGGAAAGACCGGCCCGGAAGTCCTGGGCCGGTGCGCGGGGCGTCGGTTAGGTTCTGGGGCATGGATCTTGCGATCACTTCTGGATATGTGGTGCCCGTGGACGGCGATCCCGTCGCGGGCGGGACCGTGGTGATCCGTGACGGGAAGATCGTCGCGGTGGGAGCGGACGGGGAGGTGCCGGTACCCGAGGGTGCCGAGGTGGTGGACGCCTCCGGCCGGTGGGTGCTGCCCGGCTTTGTGGAGGCGCACGGCCACATCGGCATCCACGAGGAGGCCGAGGGCTGGGCCGGGGACGACACCAACGAGAAGACCGATCCGAACGGCGCGATGCTGCGCGCGCTGGACGCGATCAACCCCGCGGACCAGGGGTTCGCCGACGCGCTGAGCGGCGGGGTCACCACCGCCGTGATCAAGCCGGGATCGGCCAATCCGATCGGCGGGCAGACGGTCGCCCTCAAGTGCTGGGGGCGCAGCGTGGACGACATGCTGATCCGCCAGCCGTGCAGCGTCAAGAGCGCGCTGGGCGAGAACCCCAAGCGGGTCTACGGCGAGCAGAAGAGGCTGCCCGCCACCCGGCAGGGCGTGGCCGCGGTGATCCGGGACGCGTTCAGCCGGGCCCAGGACTACCGGGCGCGGCGCGAGCATGCCCGCGCCGAGGGCAAGCCCTTCGACCGCGACCCGGCCCTGGAGGTGCTGGTCCGGGTCCTGGACCGGGAACTGCCGTGGTGCCAGCACACCCACCGGGCGGACGACATCGCCACCGCGATCCGGCTGGCGGACGAGTTCGGCTACCGCCTGATCATCAATCACGCCACCGAGGCCCATCTGCTGGCGGACGAGGTGGCCCGGCGCGGCATCCCGGTCATCAGCGGGCCGCTGCTGACCAGCAGGGTCAAGGTGGAGCTGCGGCACCGCACGATCCAGAACCCGGGGATTCTGGCCCGGGCGGGGGCACAGGTCGCCCTCACCACCGACCACCCCGTGGTGCCGGTCCACTTCCTGGTGCACCAGGCGACCTTCGCGGTCAAGGAGGGCATGGACCGCGGCGAGGCGCTGCGCGCCATCACGGTCAACCCGGCCGCGATGATGGGTCTGGCCGACCGGGTCGGCGCCCTGCGGCCGGGGCTGGACGCGGACATCGTGCTCTGGGACGGCGATCCGCTGGATGTGATGAGCCGCGCGGTGCGCACCTATGTGGCCGGCCGGGAGGTCTACCGGTACGACGCGGAGCGCCGTGCGGGCGTCGTGACCGATCCGTACTACCGCGAGTAGCGCGCGCGACCGGTACGGAGGGCACCGAGGGGCACGCGAGAGCACCGGCGAGCGGGGAGCGGTCACGTCCGGGCCAGGTGTCGGTCACTCTGCGTACACTGGGAGAAGTGGCGGCAGGTGAGGGCCCGGAAGGAGAGGCACATGGCGTTGCGCAGGCCGGTTCTGACGAGGCGTCCGCCTGCCGCCCAGGCCCCGGCCGACGGGGCGTCACCGATGCTCTCCCGGAGGCTGGCCCGCTATGTGCCGGTGCCCGCGGCCTATGCGGTGTTCCAGTCGCTGCTCGGGGTGCTCCCCGCCTCCCTCTCCGGGGACGCCGCCCGCTATGCCCTGGCCGGCACGGCCGGGGTGGCCACCGGGCTGCTGGTCTGGCTGGCCGTGCAGCTCAGGCGCGGGCGGGACGAGGCGGCCGGGCCGCCGCCGGCGGCGGACGGCGCCGCCGGGGCCGGGGCGGCCGGGCCGGTGATTCCCGGGCCGGCCCGGCCCGGCGAGCCCTTTCCGCGCCTGGCGGCCGGCGCCCGGGAGGCCGTGCTGCGGGCCCGTTCCGTCTGCGACGACCCTGCTCTGGGCCCGCTGACCGGCTGGCCGCATTTCCTGGAAGAGGGCGAGGCGGGGCATCCGCCCACGGCCATCGGCACCGCCTACGGCCTGCATCTCGCGCTGGCCCTCGGCCCGGACGACGGCCGTTTCGACCAGCCCGCCCTGGTGGAGACGCTGTGGCGGCTCCGGCTGCCGGACGGCGGCTGGGCCGCCCGCACCGGCACCGGGGTCAGCCGGCCCGAGGTCACCGCGCTGGTGCTGGGCGCGCTCAGCCGGGCCGGTGCGCACCGCCCCCGGCTGGACGAGGCCGTGGAGGTGCTGGAGGGGCTGCTGGCCCCGGGCGCCGATCCGGAGGGCGAGGACCGCACCTATGTGATCGGCGCCGCCATCCGCGGGCTGCTGCGCGCGGCCCCCGGCTCCCCGCTGCTGCCGGAGCTGCGGGACCGGCTGACCAGGGGCGCGCTGCGCGATCCCGCGCGGGACGGCCTGGCCTGCTGGGGCTATTCGCTGGAGGGCGACGCCGGGCCGCTGCGCCCGGACCGGCCCTCCCCGGTGCACACCGCCCAGGCGGTGCTGGCCCTGGCCCGGGCGACCGCGGTGCTGGGCCCGGAGCGCCGGTCCCGGCAGGCGATGGAGCAGGGCAGGGAATGGCTGGTGCGGCACGGGGAGTTCGCGCACCAGACCGAGCACCTGCGCCGGTTCGCGGCCGGCCGGCCCACCGACCACACCTTTGTCCGGCACTTCACCGCCGGGTGGGTGGCGCGGGCGCTGATGGCGGTGCCCGCCCCGCCGGAGGACCCGGCGCTGCGCCGCGCCGCCGAGGCCTGTCTGCGGTCCGCTGTTGCGCGTGTGCGCGTCGAACAACGGGGAGGGGTGTGGGAATGGGGCGACGACCGGGAACACCGTCCGATATGGATGACGTACCAAGGGATATCGGTACTGATCGCCCACGCCCACCGCTCGTACACCACGCCATGACCGCGGAGGTGCGGGAGGCCAGGCGGCTGATCGAGGCCGGGACGGGTGCCGGGGAGGGCTTTCTGGCGGGGGCGGAGAACGCCGTGCGCCGGCTGGCCGAGCCCGAGGCGCTGCGCGGGCTGCTGGACGCGCTGCTCCACCAGGGGCGTCAGTGCCCGGAGAGCCTGGCGGAGCCGGCCCGGCTGTCGGACCGTCATCCGCTGGGCTTCACCAAGCTGATCCTGCTGGGGGAGGAGCCGCGCTATCTGCTGCGGGCCCATCTGTGGGATCCCGGGGCGGGGCCGGAGCGGCTGCCGGAGCCGCGGGCCGGGCAGCGCCCGGGGGCCGCCGACCACATTCACAACCACCGCTTCGCGCTGGCCTCCCGCATTCTCTGCGGCGGCCTCACCATGCAGGTCTTCGCCGCCAACCCCTACGCGGGCGGGGAGGGCATGGTGATGAGCGGTTACCGGGAGTCCTCCTCCCGGGAGGAGGGGCGCTGGAGGCTGGAGCGGACCGGGCCCGCCTCGGTGTGCCAGACCGCCCAGCTCCGCCTGGGGCGCGGCACCGGCTATGCCCTGGCGGCCGAGGTGCTGCACCGGGTCGAGCCGGACCCGCGGGGGCCGACGGCGACGCTCTTTCTCCAGACCGCGCTGGCCCGGCGGGGCACCGAGGTGTATGTGCCGGCCGGCCGTCCGCAGCCGGCGCCGGTGCGCCGGCGGGCCCTGGGCATCCGCGACTATCTGGACGCGCTCCGGCGGCTGCGCGCGCTCACCGGCTGACCGGCGGCGCGGCCCGCCGCATGTCCCGCGGTCTCAGGCCCGGGGGCCGGCGGTGCGGTGCGGGAGGGACTGGCGGATGGTGCCGAGGTTGTGGTCGTCCAGCCCGAAGCCGTCGAGCTCCTCGACGGGCACCCAGCGGTACTCCTGATCGGGCTCGGGCAGCGCCACCGCCAGGCTCAGCGGCCGGATGAGGAAGTTGCGCTGCCGGTTCTCGACGGTGACGCCGTTCCACTGGCTGATGAAGGTCCGCTCGCCGCCGGTGCCGATGATCTCGCCGGACAGGCCCGTCTCCTCCTTGAGCTCCCGCAGCACCGCGTCCTCGGGCAGCTCGCCCGGCTCCAGCTTGCCGGAGGGCACGCCCCAGACCCCGGGCAGAAAGCGTTCGCGGTAGCTGCGGCGCACCAGCAGCACCCGGCCTTCGTGCAGGACAACCGCCGCGGCCAGACGGTTCCGGCCCGTACGCATCACTGACGCGGTACTCGGTGCCACGTGCTTGCTCCCCGGTTTCGGCATCGGTGTCTACTCAATGTACGGCTTTCCGGGCGGCTTGTCGGCCCGTGCGCAGCGGCCGTCAGGGCGCATCGGGAGCATGCCGGGGCGGCCCGGCCTCCTCCGCGCACATGAAGCGGCCCCGGCGCGCGTCGGCGCCGGGGCCGCGCCCGGAACGGGATCCCGGGCCGCTCAGGCGGGCCGCAGCCAGACGGTCGCCAGCGGCGGCAGGGTCAGCTCCACACTGTGCCGGCGGCCCTGCCAGGCCACCTGCTCGGTCTTCAGCGGATCCTGGTTCAGCACCCCGCTGCCGCCCCAGGCCAGGTTGTCGGTGTTGAGGATCTCCTCCCAGACCGGGAACTCGCCGGGCACCCCGATGCGGTAGCGGTGCCGGACCACCGGGGAGAAGTTGGCGACGCACACCAGCGGCGGGCCGTCGTCGGCATGGCGGACAAAGGCCAGCATGTTGTCGTCGGCGGCGTGCGCGTCGATCCAGGCGAAGCCGCCGGGGTCGGTGTCCCGCTGGTACAGCGCCGGGGTGGCCCGGTAGACGCGGTTCAGCTCCCGCACCAGGTCCCGGACGCCGCCGTGGTCGCCGGCCGCCGAGTAGCCCGGGTCCAGCACCCACCACTGCGGCCCCTCGTCCACCCGCCACTCCGCGCCCTGGGCGAACTCCGAGCCCATGAAGAGGAGCTGCTTGCCGGGGTGGGCCCACATATAGCCCAGATAGGCGCGGTGATTGGCGCGCTGCTGCCACCAGTCGCCGGGCATCTTGGACACCAGGGCGCCCTTGCCGTGCACCACCTCGTCGTGCGAGATCGGCAGCACATAGTTCTCCGAGTAGGCATAGACCATGGAGAACGTCATCTCGTTGTGGTGGTACTTGCGGTGCACCGGGTCCTTGGACATGTAGACCAGCGAGTCGTGCATCCAGCCCATGTTCCACTTGAAGCCGAAGCCCAGACCGCCGGTGCCGGTGGGGCCGGCGATGTGGGTGGGGCGGGTGACGCCGTCCCAGGCCGTGGACTCCTCGGCGATGGTCACCACCCCCGGGCAGCGCCGGTAGAGGGTGGCGTTCATCTCCTGGAGGAAGGAGACCGCGTCCGGGTTGTCCCGGCCGCCGTGCTCATTGGGCACCCACTGGCCCTCCTCGCGGGAGTAGTCCAGGTAGAGCATGGAGGCCACGGCGTCCACCCGCAGGCCGTCGATGTGGAACTCCTGGCACCAGTAGACCGCGTTGGCCACCAGGAAGTTCCGCACCTCGCGCCGGCCGTAGTCGAACTCCAGGGTGCCCCAGTCGGGGTGCTCGGCCCGCCGCGGGTCCGGGTGCTCGTAGCAGGGCGTGCCGTCGAACCGGGCCAGCGCCCAGTCGTCCTTGGGGAAGTGCGCCGGCACCCAGTCCATCAGCACCCCGATGCCGGCCCGGTGCAGGGCGTCCACCAGGTATTTGAAGTCGTCCGGGGTGCCCAGCCGGGCGGTCGGGGCGTAGTAGCCGGTCACCTGGTAGCCCCAGGACGGGGCGAACGGGTGCTCGGCGACCGGCATCAGCTCCACATGGGTGAAGCCCAGGTCCCGCACATAGCCGGGCAGTTCCTCGGCCAGCTCCCGGTAGGACAGCCCCGGGCGCCAGGAGGGCAGATGCAGCTCGTAGACGGAGACCGGCGCGGTGCGGTTGAAGCGCCGCCCCCGGGTGGCCATCCAGTCGGCGTCGCCCCACTCGTAGCCGGAGTCGTGCACGATCGAGGCCGTGTTGGGCGGGCATTCGGCCCGCCGGGCCAGCGGGTCGGCGCGCAGGGTGTGCCGCCCGTCCGGGGTGTGGATGTCGAATTTGTAGACGGTGCCGGGGCCGATGCCGGGCAGGAACAGCTCCCACACCCCCGAGGAGCCCATGGAGCGCATGGGGAAGGCGGTGCCGTCCCAGAAGCAGAACTCGCCGGTGACCCGCACCCCGCGGGCGTTCGGCGCCCAGACGGTGAACCGGGTGCCGGGCACCCCCTGGTGGGTCATGGGCCGGGCGCCCAGCGCCTGCCACAGCTGCTCGTGGCGGCCCTCGGCGACCAGATGCAGATCCAGCTCGCCGATGGCCGGCAGGAAGCGGTACGGATCCTGCACGATCCGCACCACCGGCCCGGAGGCGTCCGTCTCCGGGCCGGTCCCCGGATAGACCAGGCGCAGCCGGTAGTCGGGCAGCCTGTCGAGCGGCAGCACACCGCCGAACAGGCCGTCGCCCTCGGAGATCAGATCGGCGGCCAGCCCGGTGTCGGCGCCCTGGCCGAGCACGGTCACCCGGGTGGCGAACGGGCGCAGCACCCGGATGCGGATTCCGCCGGGCACCCGGTGGGCGCCGAGCAGCCCGTGCGGGTCATGGTGCGAGCCGCTGAGCAGCCGCCCCCGGTCGGCGTCGGCCATCGGGGCGGCCGGTGTCACGCCGACCGTGGGCCGTGGGCCGTCGCCGCCGGAGCGGGGGCCGCCCGGGGTAGGCGGCGGGGGTGGCAGGCCGGGCAGGGTGTCCTGCGGCATGCCGTCGGTGGCGGGGCCGCCGGACGGCGGGCGGCGTTTGCGGGGGGACGGGCTCGGCGCGGAGCCGGGGGAGTCCGGGCGGGAAGCCACGCGGGAACCTCCTGAGGATGAGGGTGGGCTGACGGTGTTCGGGTGGCGGCGCGGGCGGGGGACACAGGGGGACACAGGGGGACACGCGGGGACAGGCGGGGGACAGCGGGACAGCGGGACAGCGGGACACACGGGGACAGGCGGGGTCACGAGGGCCCGGCGGCGGCCAGCCGGCGGATGGCGGCCATCGGCACATGCAGCCAGGAGGGCCGGTGCCGGGCTTCGTAGAGCACCTCGTAGATCGCCTTGTCGATCTCGTAGGCGCGCAGCAGTTCCGGCTGGTGCAGCGGGTCCCGGCCGCTGGCCTCGGCATAGCCGCGGCAGTACGCGGCCCGGCTGGCGCGCGCCCAGGCCGCCGTCCAGGCGCCCGAGGCCCGGTGCTGGCAGGCGGCGTAGTCGAAGGAGCGCAGCATCCCGGCGATGTCCCGCACCGGCGGCTGCGGCCGGCGGCGTTCGGCGATCGGCCGGGCCGGCTCCCCCTCGAAGTCGATGATCGACCAGCGGCTGCCGCCGTTGCCGCCGTGCAGCACCTGGCCCAGATGCAGATCGCCGTGCAGCCGCTGCGCGGTGCACCGCCCGCCGCCCGCGCCGTACGCGGACAGCTGGTCGAAGGCGCGGCGCAGCCCGGTGCGGTACGGCCGCAACTGGGGGACGGCCGCGGCGGCGGCCTCCAGCCGCTCGTTCATGCCGCGCGCGGTGCGCTCCAGTTCGGGCCCGTCCAGCACGGTGGTGGGCAGGGCCGCGGCCAGCGCCGCATGCACCTCGCCGGTGGCCCGGCCGATGGCGTGCGCCGCGGAGCTGAAGTCGGTGCGCAGGCTGAGCGCCTTGCAGGCGAGCTGCCAGCCGTCCGAGGAACCGGCCAGATAGGGCTGGAGCACGCCCAGGGTGAGGGGTTCGGTGAAGCCGCCGCCGGGCGGCTCGCCGCCCGCCCCCGCGGCCGGCGGCAGATACGCCTCGAACCAGGCGGAGGGGGCGGGCACCCGGGAGCAGCCGGCCTGGGCCATCGCCCGGGGCAGCTCCAGATCCGGGTTGACGCCCGGGCTGACCCGCCGGAACAGCTTCAGAATGTGCGCCTCGCCGTAGACGATCGAGGAGTTGGTCTGTTCCGCGCTCAGCACCCGGGGGACCTGGCCGGGGGCGATGGCCACCTCCGGGGCGCGCTCGAAGCGCAGCGTGCCCAGCCGGCCGGGCGCGCGCAAACGTTCCAGCAGCAGGGCCGTCAGCCGGGGATCGTGCAGCGCCTCATAGACCGCCCGCCCGCACAGCGGGCCCTCGGCCGGCCGGCCGACCAGGGCGGTGGCCAGATTGGGCGGCAGCACGGTGCGCACCCCGAGCAGCAGTTGGTAGCAGTCGCCGGCGCCGGTCACGCCCTGCGCCTCCTCGGGGGCGCCCTGGGGATGGGCGCCGATCAGCAGATGGAGCAGGCCCGGGGTGGGCGCCCCGGCACCGCAGGGCAGCAGCTCGGTGGCCGAGATCAGCGTGAGTCCGCCGAGCGGACGGCCCTTGCCGGCGTACCAGCGCTGGCGGGGCAGCCAGCGGGCGAGCAACCCCGTGAGGGAACGGAAGAGGGCACTGCCATGCGGCGCGGCGGCCAGTGGGAGCCGGGGTGGTGCCGTCCGGGATGCGGAGCTTTCCGACATGGCGTCCTTTCCCCGGGGCACGATGAATATATGGAGAAGTGTCCCGGATTGCGGCGTTGGCTGCCCGGCGGTGCGGGACGTGTCGTGGAGGACCGGCCGTGCGAGTGAGGGCTCCGTCACACTTACGGGGGCTTGAGGGTTGGGTGACGGTGCGGTATAGGGAGCGTTCCCTGAGGGGCCCGGGGGTAACCGCGTGAACCGCCCGGGCCCATACGGCAGATAAGCCGCGTTCCGTACTCCGGGGTACCGCCGCTGAGGGAGCGCATACCGGAAACGGCGCGACGGACGGGCGGTCAGACCGTCCGGTGGCGCAGCCGGAACCAGTAGAAGCCGTGGCCCGCGAGGGTCAGCAGATAGGGCAGGTCCCCGGTCCGCGGAAAGGTCACCTGCCCGATCAGTTCCACCGGATAGTGATCCCGCCAGGCGCGCAGGTCGAGTTCGGTCGGCTGGGAGAAGCGGGAGAAGTTGTTGACGCACATCACCAGGTCGTCGCCGTGCTCCCGCAGAAAGGCCAGCACGGCCGGATTGGACGATTCCAGCTCCGTGTACGACCCCAGCCCGAACGCCGGATTCTGCTTGCGGATCTCCACCATCCGCTTGGTCCAGTGCAGCAGCGAGGACGGCGAACTCATCGCCGCCTCCACATTGGTGACCTGGTATCCGTAGACCGGGTCCATGATGTTGGGCAGGAACAGCCGGCCCGGGTCGCAGGTGGAGAAGCCGGCGTTGCGGTCCGGGGTCCACTGCATCGGGGTGCGCACCGCGTCCCGGTCGCCCAGCCAGATGTTGTCGCCCATCCCGATCTCGTCGCCGTAGTAGAGGATCGGGGAGCCGGGCAGCGACAGCAGCAGCGCGGTGAACAGCTCGATCTGCTTGCGGTCGTTGTCCAGCAGCGGGGCCAGCCGCCGCCGGATGCCGATGTTGGCGCGCATCCGCGGATCCTTGGCGTACTCCGCGTACATGTAGTCGCGCTCCTCGTCGGTGACCATCTCCAGGGTCAGCTCGTCGTGGTTGCGCAGAAAGATCCCCCACTGGCACTTGGTGGGGATCGGCGGGGTCTTGGCCAGGATTTCGGAGACCGGGTAGCGGGACTCCCGGCGCACCGCCATGAAGATCCGCGGCATCACCGGGAAATGGAAGGCCATGTGGCATTCGTCGCCGCCCGAGGAGTAGTCGCCGAAGTAGTCGACCACGTCCTCCGGCCACTGGTTGGCCTCGGCCAGCAGCACGGTGTCCGGGTAGTGCTTGTCGATCTCCGCCCGCACCCGCTTCAGGAACTCGTGGGTGGCCGGCAGATTCTCGCAGTTGCTGCCCTCCTGCGCGTACAGATAGGGGACCGCGTCGAGCCGGAAGCCGTCGATGCCGAGGTCGAGCCAGAACCGCAGGGCCGAGAGGACCTCTTCCTGCACCCGGGGGTTCTCGTAGTTGAGATCCGGCTGGTGCGAGAAGAACCGGTGGAAGTAGTACTGCTTGCGCACGGGATCGAAGGTCCAGTTGGACGTCTCCGTGTCGACGAAGATGATCCGTGCGTCGGCGTACCCGGTGTCGTCGTCGGCCCACACGTAGTAGTCGCCGTACGGGCCGCCCGGGTCGCGGCGGGACTCCTGGAACCAGCGGTGCTGATCGCTGGTGTGATTCATGACGAAGTCGATGATGACCCGGATGCCCCGCTGGTGCGCGGAGTCGACGAACTCCACGAAATCGGCCAGGTCGCCGAATTCCGGGAGCACCGAGGTGTAGTCGGAGACGTCGTAACCGCCGTCCTTCAGCGGTGAGGCGAAGAAGGGCGGCAGCCAGACGCAGTCGATCCCCAGCCATTGCAGGTAATCGAGTTTCGAGGTGAGGCCCTTCAGATCCCCTACTCCGTCTCCGTTGCTGTCCTTGAAGGACCGCACCAGCACCTCGTAGAACACCGCGCGCTTGAACCACTCGGGATCGCGGTCGCGGTACGGCGTGTCCTCGAACGTGTCGAGAACCGGCTCATTGACGCTCATGGTTGGGTGACCCTCCGGTCTGTGAGGACGGTCGCAGGGAGAGGATGTGCGCCACCCGCGTTCCGCCGCGTCGCCGCAGCTCCGGGGGACCGTCCGGCCCCAGGCGCACATAGTTGTCCCTGCCCCAGTGATAGGTCTCCCCGGTGAGTTCATCGGTCACCGGGAAGGACTCGGCGCCCTCGCGCTGGGCGGGGGTGAGGCCGAGCTCCGACAGGTCCAACGACACCGTGCACTCGTGGACATGGTGCGGATCGAGGTTGACCAGGACCAGTACCGTGTCGTCGCCGGCGCCGGCGTGGCCGCCGCTCCCGGTGCCCGGTTCCGCCGCGCTCCCGCCGGCCGGTGCCCGGCGGGTGCGCCTGGAGTAGGCCAGGATGTGCTCGTTGTCGGTGTGGTGGAACCGCAGTCCACGGAGCCGCTGGAGTGCCGGATGTGCGCGGCGCAGCTCGTTGAGCCGGGTGATCAGCGGGGTGAGGGAGGTGCCGCTGCGGTCGGCGGCCTCCCAGTCGCGCGGCCGGAGCGCGAACTTCTCCGAGTCCCAGTACTCCTCGCTGCCCGGCCGCGCCGGGGTCGCCTCGCACAGCTCGTATCCCGCGTACATGCCCCAGCTCGGGGAGAGGGTCGCGGCGAGCACGGCGCGGATCTCGAACGCGGCGCGTCCGCCGTGCTGGAGAAAGGCGTGCAGGATGTCGGGGGTGTTGACGAAGAAGTTGGGACGCATCCAGGCGGCGGACTCGCCGCTCAGTTCGGTCAGATACTCGGTGAGTTCCTCCTTGGTGTTGCGCCAGGTGAAATAGGTGTAGGACTGCTGGAACCCGATCTGGGCCAGGGTCCGCATCATCGCCGGGCGGGTGAACGCCTCGGAGAGGAAGATGACGTCCGGGTCGGTGCGGTTGATCTCACCGAGCACCTTCTCCCAGAACACCACCGGCTTGGTGTGCGGATTGTCCACCCGGAAGATCCGCACCCCGCGGGCCATCCAGAAACGCAGGATGCGCAGCGTCTCGGTGACCAGCCCGCGGAAGTCGTCGTCGAAGTGGACGGGGTAGATGTCCTGGTACTTCTTGGGCGGGTTCTCGGCGTGGGCGATGGTGCCGTCGGCCCGCCTGCGGAACCACTGCGGATGCTCCTTCACCCACGGATGGTCCGGGCTGCACTGGAGGGCGAAGTCCAGGGCGATCTCCAGGCCGAGCCCGCGGGCCCGGGCCAGAAAGGCGTCGAAGTCGGCCAGGGTGCCCAGGTCCGGGTGGACGGCGTCGTGGCCGCCGGCCGCCGAGCCGATCGCCCAGGGCGAGCCCACATCGTCCGGGCCGGCGGTCAGCGTGCCGCCGCGGCCCTTGCGGAAGGATTCCCCGATGGGATGGACCGGCGGCAGATAGACCACGTCGAAGCCCATGGCGGCGATGGCCGGCAGCCGCTCCGCAGCGGTGCGGAAGGTGCCGGACACCGGCGTCTGCCCGGGTTCGGCGACGGCCCCCTCGGAGCGCGGGAACATCTCGTACCAGGAGCCGAACTGCGCCCGCTCGCGCTCCACGGTCATCGGCAACGGCCGGGAGGCGCTGACGAGTTCGCGCAGCGGGTGGCGTTCCAGCACGGCGGTGAGCTCCGGGCCGAGAGCCGCCGAAAGCCGCTCGTCGGGGTCGCGGGCGGTGTCCTTCAGGGCCCGGGCGGCGGCGGTCACCAGGGCCCTGCCGGCCGTCTTGGGCACCCCGGCGGCGGCCCGGCGCAGCAGTTCGGCGCCCTCCGCGAGCATCAGCTCGGTGTCGATGCGCTGCGGGATCTTGATTTCCGCGTGTTCCCGCCAGGTGGTGAGCGGATCGCCCCACGCCTCCACCGCATAGGTCCAGCGGCCCTCGCAGTCCGGGGTGACCTCGGCGCCCCAGCGGTCGGTGCCGGGCGCGAGTTCCCGCATCGGGATCCAGGGCCGGGCGCGTCCGGCCGGGTCGCGCAGCACCACATTGGCCCCCACCGCCTCGTGTCCCTCCCGGAACACGGTCGCTGTCACCAGGAACGTTTCGCCTGGCACCGCCTTGACCGGGCGGCGCCCGCAGTCGACGAGCGGCTGGACGTCAAGGACGGGGATGCGACCGATCATATGGGAATCACCCTGAGCGTTGGTATATGGGGCTATTTCCGGGAAAGTGGAAAGCTTTGTCCTTTGTATCGGTTTCTGCGGGGGTTGGTGGGTTGCGGGCATGGCGGCTCCGGTGCGCGTCACTCGGGTGGGGGTGGACCGGCGGCGTGGCGTCGCGGGGCAGCGTGCGCCCGCGCGGTGCGCCGTGCACGCCGTCGGCAGGAGCAAGGGGCAAGGGGCCATCAAAGGCCGCTGAGGGACCAGCGAGGAGGCAGTGCGAAGAGAGGCGACGCCGATAACCTGCCCATCGGACCGGCAAGGACAATCCGGCCCAGTGTGACTTACTCGTGTCCAGTCGGAAAACGAATCGTAGAACGGTTGATCGCGGGAACATCTGCTCGAAGCACAGAAAGCGGATGACCGCGGGGCCTCCTGGAAACGCTGGGTTTCGGGTCGGTATCGGCCAACCGGCTGACGTTCACAACTATGGACTTGCGCAGTAATGTGCGGGCACCTCCCCGGTATCCGGACGGTGGGGGTGACCCCGGTCACATCCGGGGTGATTGACGCGCGTTGCTCCAGCCGGCCACCCCGACACCCTGAGGTGGGACATGCACGCAGTCCGATCCGCACTCCGATCCCGAACCAGGAGCGCAGCCGTCCTCATCGCGGCCGTCACCGCCCTCGGCCTGGCCGCCTCGGCCTGTGCCACCAGCGAGCGGGACGACGACTCGGCGGACGACGGCGAGGCGTTCGTCTTCGCCGCCGCCGGCGACCCGGCCTCCCTGGACCCGGCGCTGGCCAGCGACGGCGAGACCTTCCGGATCACCCGGCAGGTGCTGGAAACCCTGATCGACCACGAGTCCGGCGGCACCGAGATGGTCGGCGGCCTGGCCGAGACCTGGGAGTCCAATCCCGAGGGCACCGAATGGACCTTCCACCTCCGCGAGGGCGTGACCTTCCACGACGGGGAGGCCCTCACCGGCGAGGTGGTCTGCCAGAACTTCGACCGCTGGTTCAACTTCACCGGCACCTACCAGGCCACCGCGCTGACCTACTACTGGCAGGCCGAGTTCGGCGGCTTCGCGGAGAACCAGAACGAGGAGGCGCCGGAGCCCAACTACGCCGGCTGCGAGGCCCCCGACGACCTCACCGCGGTGATCAAGGTCGCCAGGCCGTCCGCGGTCTACCCCGGCGCCTTCTCCCTGGCCGCCTTCGCCATCCACTCGCCCAAGTCCCTCGACGCCTACGCCGAGGACGAGGCCAGCGGCGAGGGCGAGAACATCAACTACCCCGCCTACAGCCAGGGCGAGGGGCACGACGGCGAGATCGTCATCGCCGGCACCGGCCCGTTCCGCTACGAGTCCTGGGACAAGAGCAACGGCGAGGTCACCATCAGCCGGTTCGACGACTACTGGGGCGAGCCGGCCGGCTTCGACGAGATCGTCTTCCGCACCATCTCCGACGAGGGCGCCCGCCGGCAGGCCCTGGAGGCCGGCGAGATCCACGGCTACGACCTGGTGGCACCGGGCGATGTGGACGCGCTGACGGAGGCAGGCTTCCAGGTGCCGACCCGCGGCGTGTTCAACCTCTTCTACCTCGGCATCACCCAGGAGTCGGACCCGGCCCTTGAGGACCTGCGGGTGCGCCGGGCCATCGCCCACGCCCTGGACCGGCAGACCCTGGTGGACACCCAGCTGCCCGAGGGCGGCGTGGTGGCCACCCAGTTCATACCGGACACCGTGGACGGCTATGCCGAGGACGTCACCACCTACGAGTACGACACCGCCAAGGCCCAGGACCTGCTGGCCGAGGCCGGCGCCGGGGATCTGTCGCTGGAGTTCTGCTACCCGACCGAGGTGACCCGCCCGTACATGCCCGCCCCGGCCGACATGTACGAGCTGCTGAAGGCCGACCTGGAGGCGGCCGGCATCACCGTCTCGCCCAAGCCCATGAAGTGGAGCCCGGACTACCTGGACACCACCCGGGCCGGCGGCTGCAACCTCTATCTCCTCGGCTGGACCGGTGACTTCAACGACGCCTACAACTTCCTGGGCACCTGGTTCGACGGCTACTCCAAGGAGTGGGGCTTCGAGAACCAGGAACTCTTCGACGCCATGGCCGCCGCCGCTGTCGAGCCGGATGTGGCCACCCGGGTGGAGATGTACCGGGAGCTGAACAGGATGATCATGGACTTCCTGCCGGGCGTCCCGATCTCCTCCTCGCCCCCGTCCATCGCCTTCTCACCCGATGTCAACCCGCCCACCGTGTCGCCCCTGACCCAGGAGAAGTTCGCCGAGGGCTCCTTCGCCTGAGCCCCGGCCGGGCCGGTCCCGCCCGCGTCCGCCCGGCCACGGGACGCCGTGGCCGGGCGGGCCGCTTCCGGCCGCCCGGGGCCGCCCGGGCACCGCCGCGAGCCACCACCGCGAGCAAGAACCGCACGCAAGAAAGGGGCGACAACCCGCGTGTTGCGTCTCATCGTCCGCAGGCTGCTCCAGCTCGTACCCACCCTGTTCGGGCTCTCCGTCCTGCTCTTCGTCTGGCTTCGGCAGCTCCCCGGCGGCCCCGTCACCGCCCGCCTCGGGGAACGCGCCACCGAGGCCGACCGCATCCAGATGGAACGGCTGCTCGGGCTGGACAAGCCCCTGTGGGAGCAGTACGGCATCTTTCTGCGCGATCTGATCACCCTCGACTTCGGTGACTCCACCCGCACCGGCCGCCCGGTCTGGGACGAATTCACCCAGCGCTTCCCCGCCACCGTGGAACTGGGCCTGTCCGCCATCCTGCTGGCCGTGGTGGCCGGCATCCCGCTCGGCTACTTCGCCGCCCGCCGGCGCGGAAGCTGGCTGGACGCCGGGGCCGTCTCCGGCTCGCTGCTCGGCATCTGCGTCCCGGTCTTCTTCCTGGCCTTCATCCTCAAGGAGATCTTCGCCGTCACCCTCGGCTGGTTTCCCAGCTCCGGGCGGCTGACCACCGGCATCGACGCCACCGAGGTCACCGGCTTCGCGGTGCTGGACGGCCTGCTCACCCGGGAATGGGACGCCTCCGCCGACGCCCTGTGGCATCTGGTGCTGCCCGCCGTGGCGCTGTCCTCCATCCCGCTCGCCGTCATCGTCCGGATGACCCGGGCCAGTGTGCTGGAGGTGCTCCAGGAGGACTATGTGCGCACCGCGGAGTCCAAGGGCCTGCACCGGGCCACCGTGCGCGGCCGGCATGTGCTGCGCAACGCCCTGCTGCCGGTGATCACCGCCATCGGCCTGCTCACCGGCTCCCTGCTGTCCGGGGCGGTGCTCACCGAGACCGTCTTCGCCTGGAACGGCATCGGCTCGTTCATCCGGGACGCCATCGACGCCCGCGACTATCCCGTGCTGACCAGCTTCATCCTGTTCATCGCGCTGGCCTATGTGCTGATCAACATGCTTGTCGATCTCACCTACAGCCTGATCGACCCGAGAGTGCGGGTGCATTGAGATGGGTACCGAGACCACCGGCGCCACCCCGCCGGACGGCGACGCGCCCCGCCCCGCCCCGCCCGCCGGGACGGCCGCCGGGACGGCGGTGACGTCCCGCAGAAAGGACCGGATCGACCGGCTGGCCGAACTGACCGCCCGCACCGACACCAGCACCGGCTCCGGACTGTGGGTGGAGGCGCTGCGCCGGCTGCGCGCCAACAAGACCGCCCTGATCGGCCTGGGCGTGCTGGCCGTCTTCCTGGTCCTGGCCGTCATCGGCCCCTGGATCGCCCCCTACAGCCCCACCGCGCAGACCTGGCGCGGGGAGGTCTTCCCCAACCGCGGCATCTTCGTCGGGCCGCGCTCGGGCAACTGGCTCGGCCTGGACCATCTCGGCCGGGACGAACTCTCCCGGATGCTGGTCGGCGCCCGGCAGACACTGCTGGTCGGCGTCGTGGCCACGCTGATCGGCTTCACCGTGGGCGCGTTGATCGGCGGCTTCTCCGGTGCCGCCCTGGCCCTGGGCGGCCGGGCCGGCCGCACCGTGGACACCGTGGTGATGCGCTTCACCGACATGCTGCTGGCGCTGCCCTCGCTGCTGCTGGCGGTCTCCGTCGCCGCCATCATGGGCCAGTCCCTGACCACGGTGATGGTGGCGGTCGGCGTGGTGCAGATCCCCGTCTTCGCCCGGCTGCTGCGCGGCTCCATGCTGGCGCAGGCGAACTCCGACTATGTGCTGGCGGCCCGGGCGCTCGGGGTGCGGCGGCGCCGCATCGTGCTGGCCCATGTGCTGCCCAACTCGCTCGGCCCGGTGATCGTGCAGTCCACGCTCGCCCTGGCCACCGCCATCATCGAGGCCGCCGCCCTGTCCTTCCTGGGCCTGGGCAACCCGGACGCCGCCCAGCCGGAATGGGGCGTGATGCTGGCCCAGGCACAGCGGTTCTTCGACCAGGCGCCCATGATGGCGGTCTATCCGGCGCTGGGCATCATCATCACCGCCCTCGGCTTCACCCTGCTGGGCGAGGCCATGCGGGAGGCGCTCGACCCCAAACTGCGGAGCTGATGCCCCATGACCACACGGCTGCTCACGGTCGAGGACCTGACGGTGACCTTCACCGCCCGCGGGCGGCGGGACGTCACCGCCGTCTCCGGCGTCTCCTTCGACATCGGTGCCGGCGAGGTCGTCGGCCTGGTCGGCGAGTCCGGCTGCGGAAAGAGCGTCACCTCGCTGGCCCTGATGGGACTGCTGCCCCGGCGCGGCGTCCGCACCGGCGGGCGCGCCCTGCTCGACGGCTCCACCGACCTGCTGGCCCTGGACGACGCCCGGATACGGGATCTGCGCGGCACCCAGTTGGCCATGGTCTTCCAGGACCCGCTGTCCTCGCTCAACCCGGTGGTGCCGATCGGCGTCCAGGTGACCGAGATCCTCCGCCGCCACCGCGGGCTGCGCGGCGAGCGCGCCCGCGCCGAGGCCGCCCATCTGCTCGACCGCGTCGGCATCCCGGACCCCGCGCGGCGGCTGAAGGAGTATCCGCACCAGCTCTCCGGCGGCATGCGGCAGCGCGCGCTGATCGCCATGGCCGTGGCCTGCGCGCCCCGGCTGCTGATCGCCGACGAGCCGACCACCGCCCTGGACGTCACCATCCAGGCGCAGATCCTGGAACTGCTGCGGGAACTGGTCGACCAGGAGGGCACCGCGCTGCTGATGATCACCCATGACCTCGGCGTGGTCGCCGGACTGTGCGACCGGGTCAATGTGCTCTACGCCGGCAAGGTGGTGGAGGCCGCCGCCCGGCGCCCGCTGTTCGCCGCCCCCGCCCACCCGTACACCCACGGCCTGCTGGCCTCCATCCCGCGGCTGGACGCGCCGCGCGGACAGCCGCTCAAGCCGATCCGCGGCTCCGTCAACGACACCATCGCCTGGGCCGAGGGCTGCGCCTTCGCCCCGCGCTGCGACCACTTCTCACCGGCCTGCCTGGAGGGCACCCCGGCTCAGGCGCCGGCCCCGGACGCGGCCGTGCCGGGTCCCCGGAGCCATCTGGTGCGCTGTGTTCACCCGGTGAACACGGCAACGGCGCCGGACGCCGCGCGACGGGACGGGCAACCGCGCCCCGGGCATCCCCCGCACCCCCCGTCGGAACCGCCGGGGGCGGCCCCGGCGGCCTCCGCGACCAAGGAGAAGGCCGAATGACCGAGTCCGAGTCCGCATCCGCGTCCGCGTCCGGGCCCGAGCCGGCGTCCGCGTCCGTGTCCGGGTCCGGGCCGGCGTCCGCCGCTCCGGTCCCGCCCCAGGGGGCCCCGCCCGCGCCGCTGCTGACTCTCTCCGGCCTCAAGGTGCACTTCCCCCTCCGGCGGGGGGTCGTCTTCGACCGCACGGTGGGCCATGTCCGGGCCGTGGACGGCGTCTCGCTGTCCGTCCCGGCCGGCCGGACCTACGGCCTGGTCGGCGAGTCCGGCTGCGGCAAGACCACCCTGGGCCGGGCGGTCCTGCGCCTGACCGACATCACCGCCGGCTCCGTGGTCTTCGACGGCACCGACCTGGCGAAGCTCCCGGAGGGGGAGATGCGCCGCGCCCGGCGCCGGCTCCAGATGGTGTTCCAGGACCCGCTGGGCAGCCTCAACCCCCGGCAGAACATCGAGTCGATCCTGGCCGAGGGCATGGCCGCGCACGGCATCGGCGCCGGCCGCAAGGAGCGGCGGGAACGCATCCGCGCCATCCTGGACCGGGTCGGCCTGCCCGCCGGCTCCCTCTCCCGCTATCCGCACGAGTTCTCCGGCGGCCAGCGGCAGCGCATCGGCATCGCCCGCGCGCTGGTGCTGGAACCCGACCTGCTCATCTGCGACGAGCCGGTCTCCGCGCTGGACGTCTCCATCCAGGCCCAGGTGCTCAATCTGCTGGAGGAACTCCAGGACGCCATGGGCCTGACCTATCTGGTGATCGCCCACGACCTGGCCGTGGTCCGGCACATCTCCGATGTCATCGGGGTGATGTATCTGGGCTCGCTGGTGGAGGAGGCGCCCGGCGACGAGCTGTACGGAACGCCCCGGCATCCGTACACCAAGGCGCTGATGTCGGCCGTGCCGGTGCCCGATCCCAAGGCCGAGGACCGGCGGGAGCGCATCCTGCTGACCGGCGATCTGCCGTCCCCGGCCGACCCGCCGGCCGGCTGCCGCTTCCACACCCGCTGCCCCTGGAAGCAGCCCACCCGCTGCGCGGACGAGCGGCCCGCGCTGCGCCCCGCGGGCGGCGCGGGCACCGGCCACCGGGTCGCCTGCCACTGGGCGGAGGAGATCGCCGCCGGCACCCTGCGCCCCACCGGCGACCTCGCCGCCCCGGTGCTGCACCGGGTGTGAGCCCGCCCGCCGGCCGCGCGGGCGTTCCATTGGTGTGGCGTCATCACTCGAACCCCCGATATGCCCTCGCCGCCCCGGGCGCCCGCCGCTACCTTCGAATGGTGAAGGCCATTCGTCGATACTCTGTTCGTCCTGTCCTTCCGGAAACGCTGCGTCCGCTCCACGAGCTGGCGCTCAACCTGCGCTGGTCGTGGCATGCGGAGACCCGAGAACTGCTGCGATCCGTCGACCCCGAGGGCTGGGAGGCGGCCGGCGGCGACCCCGTCCGCATGCTCAGCACCGTGTCCGCCGGCCGGCTGTCCGAGCTCGCCGGGGACCGCGGCTTCCTGCGCCGGCTCACCGTCATCGCCGGCGACCTCCGCGACTACCGGACCGAGCCCCGCTGGTACCAGCAGGCCGGTGCGGACCTGCCGCGCGCCGTCGCCTACTTCTCGCCCGAGTTCGGCATCACCGCCGCCCTGCCGCAGTACTCCGGCGGCCTGGGCATCCTGGCCGGCGACCATCTCAAGGCCGCCAGCGACCTGGGCGTGCCGCTGATCGGCGTCGGCCTGCTCTACCGGCACGGCTACTTCCGGCAGAGCCTGTCCGCCGACGGCTGGCAGCAGGAGCAGTACCCCGTCCTCGACCCGCACGAGCTGCCCCTGGAACTGCTCACCGAGCCGGGCGGCGCCGCCCCCGTCCGGGTGATGCTGGCCCTGCCCGGCGGCCGGACCCTGCACGCCCAGGTGTGGCAGGCCAGGGTCGGCCGGGTCCCGCTGCTGCTGCTCGACTCCGGCCTGGCCGAGAACGGCCCGGCCGAACGCGACATCACCGACCGGCTCTACGGCGGCGGCACCGAGCACCGGCTGCTCCAGGAACTGCTGCTGGGCATCGGCGGGGTGCGCGCGCTGCGCGCCTACTGCCGGATCAGCGGCCACCCCGAGCCCGAGGTCTTCCACATGAACGAGGGCCACGCCGGTTTCCTCGCCGTGGAACGCATCCGGGAACTCGCCGAGGCCGGCACCGGCTTCGACGCGGCGCTGCGCCTGGTCCGGGCCGGCACCGTCTTCACCACCCACACCCCGGTGCCGGCCGGCATCGACCGTTTTCCGCTCGACCTGGTCGCCCGTCACCTGGGCGAGGGCGCCGAGGATGCCGGGCCGGACCGGGAGCGGCTGCTCGCCCTGGGCCGGGAGGACGAGCGCACCACCGTCGCCGGCTCCGGCACCGGCTCGGCCCCCGGCACACCGCCGCAGTTCAACATGGCGCTGCTCGGGCTGCGCACCGCGCAGCGCGCCAACGGCGTCTCCCGGCTGCACGGCGCGGTCAGCCGGGAGATGTTCAACGGCCTGTGGCCCGGCTTCGACCCCGCCGAAGTGCCCATCGGCCATGTCACCAACGGGGTGCACGCGGCCACCTGGACCGCCGACGAGATGTCCGCCCACGACCCGGCCCACGCCTCCGACACCGAACTGTGGGAGGTCCGCCGCACCCTGCGCGAGCGCCTGGTCCACGAGGTGCGCGCCCGGCTGCGCGCCTCCTGGCGGCAGCGCGGCGCCGGGCAGGCCGAGCTGGGCTGGATCGACGAGGTCTTCGACCCCGGCGTGCTCACCCTGGGCTTCGCCCGCCGGGTCCCCTCCTACAAGCGGCTCACCCTGATGCTCAAGGACCCGGAGCGGCTGCGCCGCCTCCTGCTGCACCCCGAGCGGCCGGTCCAGATCGTGGTCGCGGGCAAGGCCCACCCGGCCGACGAGGGCGGCAAACGCCTGATCCAGGAACTCGTCCGCTTCGCCGACGACCCCCTGCTGCGCCGCCGGATCGTTTTCCTCCCCGACTACGGCATGGGGATGGCCCGGACCCTCTACGCCGGCTGCGACGTCTGGCTCAACAACCCCCTCCGCCCGCTGGAGGCCTGCGGCACCTCGGGCATGAAGGCCGCCCTGAACGGCTGCCTGAACCTCTCCGTCCGGGACGGCTGGTGGGACGAGGCCTGTGACCCGGACTTCGGCTGGGAGATCCCCACCGCCGACGGCCCGGCCGCCGCCGACCCCGACCGGCGGGACGCCGTGGAGGCCGCCGGCCTCTACGCCCTGCTGGAGGAGCAGATCGTCCCCCGCTTCTACGACCGGGGACGGGGCGGCGACCCGCCCGCCCGCTGGCTGGCCATGGTCCGCGCCACCCTGACCCGGCTGGTGCCCATGATCCTCGCCGACCGCATGCTGCGCGACTACGTCCTGGAGTTCTACCGCCCGGCCACCGCGGCACACCGCGCCCTGGCCGCCCCCGGCGCCGCCGACGCCTTCGCCGGATATGTCTCCCGGGTCCGGAACGGCTGGCCCCGGGTCTTTGTCGACCATGTCGACTCCGGGGACGAACCGGCCGTTCTGGGCGGGGTGATCCCGGTCTCGGTCCGCGTCCGCCTGGGCGAGCTGGAACCGGCGGATGTGGAGGTCCAGGCCGTCACCGGCCGGGTGGACGCCGAGGACACGCTCGCCGACCCGGCCGTGGTCACCCTCAAGCCGGACGGCGGCCACCCGGATCTGGACGGCCGCTGGACCTATGCCGGCGAACTCCCCCTGGACCGGACGGGTCCCTTCGGCTTCACCGTCCGCGTCCTGCCCGCCCACCCCCGCCTGGCCACCGGCCCCGAACTCGCCCTCCTCACCCTCCCCGCCCCCGCCGACTGACCCGGCCCCGCCCGGCCCAACGGGCACGGCCCCGGCCCCCTGCCGGGGCCGGGGGGCGGTGTCAGTGGTGCCCGGTACGGTCGGTGCATCCGATCGTCCGAGGAGTGCGGACCATGAAATCCCCGGCCGAGCTGGACACCGTCCAGTGGCAGTCCCTGACCCATGCCTACGGCTCCGCCGAGGATGTGCCGGAGCTGATCAGGGCGCTCTACCAGGACGACGAGGAGACCGCCGGGGCGGCGCTCGACGGTCTCCTCGCCACCATCCACCACCAGGGCTCGGTCTACCCGGCGTCGGCGCCCGCCGTCCCCTTCCTCGTCCACGCCGCGCGGCACGTGACGGGCAGGCGCGAGGAGCTGCTGATGCTGCTTTCCCTCCTCGCCGACCACGACCCGGCGGAGCGGGCCTCGCCGCACTGGGCCGGCAGTGCGGCCGGCGCGGTCTGCGCGGAGCTGTGCGGGGAACTCCCGGAGCTGCTGCCCTGCCTGGAGGATGCCGGGCGCGGGGTGCGCCGGGCGGCGCTCCGGGCCGTCGTGAGCGTGGCCGGGCTGCTCCCGGACGAGCTGTCCGCCTCGGTGATCGAACGGGTCCACGCGCTGTGGACCACCGACCCGGTCCCGGCGGTGCGGGCGGACGCACTGGTCGCCCTGAACCGGCTCGGCCGGCCGCTGGAGCCTGTGGACAGCCCGCTGCCCGAGGTCAGACTCGCCGCGGCCGTCCTGGCCGCCGAACGGACCGGGCCGCCGTATCCGGCCGGGCTGGTGGAGATCATCGCCGCGGACGGCGCCGAGCCCGACCCGGAGGGCGACGGCTTCCCGTGGCGCGGGGCCATCACCCCGGACGAGCATCTCTGCCACCTGGTCATGCGGGACGCGGACGCCGGACTGGCGGTGGCCGCCCGCTGGATCGCCGCCGGGGACGCGGACGCGCGCGGTTCCTGGCTCGCCGGGGAGATCGCCGGCGCCTGGCGCGACCGGGAGCCCGCCGTCCTGGAACTTCTCCTCGCCGCCCTGCCGCACCAGAAGGACGCGGGCGCGCTCTCCCACTGCCTGGGCACCATCGGGCGCTGGATCGGGCTCCTGCCCGAGCCCGGCGCCGGCCTCCGGGACACCCTGTACCGCTACGCACAAGGGGAGCCGGAGACAGCGGAACCGGCGCTGCTCGCCCTGATCCGTGCCCGCGACGCCCGCGCCCTGGACCTGGTCCTGGACAATCCGCGGGCCGAGGCGGTCGAAGCGGCGGCCCGGTCCTTCCCGGAGGCGGCCGACCGGCTGATACCCGTGATCCGGCGCGAACTGGCGGCGGGCGCCGCCGGAAACGCGGGCATCGACCTGGTCGCGGCCCTGGCGCCGCTCGGCGCCGCCGCCCGCCGGGCCCAGCCCGAACTGGCCGACTGCCTCCGGACCGGTCGCGCGGCCATCGTCGCCGCCCGGCAGCTCGGGCTCAACGGCATGGCGACGCCCGGGATCACCTCCCTGCTGCGGACCGCCGCGCTCAGCTCCGACTCCTCGCTCAGCGCCGCGGCGGCCGTGGCCCACTACCGGCTGACCGGCGAGGCCGGCCCGGCGCTCAGCACCTTCGAGGGCCTGCTCTCCGCCCGGGGGCCGGTGCACTGGCACCTGAGCAGCCTGGAGCCGCTCGGCAGGGCCGCTGCTCCACTGCTGCCCCTCGTCGAGCCCTTGCTGACGGCCGGCTACGAGTGGACTCGGACGGCGGCCGCCGAGGCGCACTACTGGATCACCGGTTCCCCGGAGCCCGCCTGTTCCGTTCTCGCCGCGGTGGCCGGCCCCACCCCGTACGGTCTGCGCGCCCTCCGGGCGCTTGCCGCCATCGGCCGGGTTCCCGGGGAGCTGCGCCCCGCCCTGCGTTCCTTCGCCGGCTCCCCGCTTCGCCTGCTCAGCGCCGAGCCCTCGGCCGGGCAGACCCGCCCGGACGAGGAACTGCGCACCGTGGCCCGGGCCCTGCTCTCCCTCGGCCGGCCCGGGCCGACGGACTGACCCGGCGGCCCGCGGCCCGCGGCCTGCGGCCCGGGAGCGGCGGCTGCCGCTGCCGGTCCTTCACAGGTAGATCTGGTGGCCGCAGTCGGGGCACCACTTGCCGGTCCTACCCGGGAGGCTCCGCGGCGGCCGGGGATGGGCGCAGGCCGGGGACGGGGGCCGGGACGGAGGCGGGGTCGGGGGAGGGGGCTCCGGCGGCAGGGTGCCGGACCGGCCGGTGGAGGGCATGAGGTTCGATCACCTCGAGGTTCTTCGGGTCGGTGACCCATTCGGTGCCGCCCTGCACGGGGCGCAGGTACGCGCGCACGGCCCAGGCGACGGTGGCGCAGCCCGGGGCGGAAACCGGTTCCTTGAGGACGTCCATCAGCAGTCCCGTGCGTTCGGTCGTGGTGTCCCGGACGCGGGCGCCGATCAGGCCCCGCCATCCGGCGACCGTGGTCATACCGGCACCGCCGAGCATCTCGCCTCCCGAGGTCGAGCCTTTCCGTAATCACGCGGTTACCAGAATGACGGCCCGGCTGTGGGGAGACGCCTCAAGTGACGGTGCTGACCACCGTGTTGATGCGGATCGTCAACAGTGTCAACGCGAATGTGTTCGAAATGCGCGGGTGGCGCGGCCGGTGGCGCGGCCCGCGCGGTCAGACATCCCATGGCGTTTTGATGTCAAGCGGCGGTGGTGGGGGTTGCGTGGTGTGACCACGCGGTGGCCTCGTCGTAGTGGGTACGGGTCTTGAGGCAGCCGTGGAGGATGCCGACGAGGCGGTTGCCGAGCTGGCGCAGGGCGGGGTTGTAGCCCGAGTCGCGGGCGCGCTGCTTGTCGTAGTAGCGCCGAGCGCCGGGCGAGGTGTTGATGGCGGAGAACGCTTGTCTCTGGAGGGCATCGGCGAGGCGGTCGTTGCGGGCGAAGCGGGCTTGGACGCTGTGGGTCCTGCCGGAGGCGCGGGT
>NZ_FOLM01000037.1 GCF_900112355.1 Streptomyces aidingensis | reverse complement strand
TCGAAGCCGTTCAGCGCCACCACGAAGGGCAGCCCGCTGTTCTCGAAGTAGTCCACCGCCGGGAAGCAGTCCGCCAGCCTGCGGGTGTCCACCAGCACCACCGCGCCGATGGCACCGCGGACCAGATCGTCCCACATGAACCAGAACCGGTCCTGACCGGGCGTACCGAACAGGTACAGAATCAGATCCTGGTCCAGCGTGATCCGGCCGAAGTCCATCGCCACCGTGGTGGTGGTCTTGCCCGCCGTGTGGGTCAGATCGTCGATCCCGGCCGAGGCGGACGTCATCACGGCCTCGGTACGCAGCGGATTGATCTCCGACACAGCGCCCACAAACGTGGTCTTGCCCACGCCGAACCCGCCCGCGATCACAATCTTCGCGGACGTGGTCGACCGGGCGGGAGCCGGACCGCCCCCGCCGCTAGAGCTTGCGAAGTCCACTGAGCACCCTTTCGAGCAAAGTCACATCTGGCTGACCGCCCGGGTCACTGCCGTGACCCGGCTGATGAATGGCGACGAGACCCGCCTCGGCCAGATCGGCGACGAGAATACGGGCCACGCCAAGGGGAATGGAGAGGAGTGCGGAGACCTCGGCGACGGACTTGACCTCGTAGCAGAGCTGGCAGATCCGCTGGTGCTCCGGGAGCTGTCCCTGGAGCCGGGCGGGTTCGACACTGGTGGAGACCAGTGCCTCGATCGCCAGCTGGTAGCGCGGCCTGGTCCGGCCGCCCGTCATGGCGTACGGGCGCACCAGCGGCTGCTGCGGCGGCGGAGCCGGTGAGCCGCCGCCGTTCCGGCCGGCCCCGCCCGGCGGCGTGCCGCGCCGGGGCTGGCCGCCGGGGTGCGCTCCGGAGGGTGCCGAAGGGAAGTTGAAGCGGCCGTGCCGGCCGCCGCCACGGTGCGGCCGGCCCGGATTTTCATCGCCGTAGGCACCGGCTGGGGGCGTTGCCACATGTCCTCCTCGACTGCCCTCGGTGGTGCCGCGGATGCCGCACCACTCGCCACGTCGCGTGCTCGCACCTTATGGCGCGGGCGCGCGTTCCGCACGGGGTGTCTGCTAATTGAGCAGGCTCCCCTGGAGCTCGCTGCGGAGCTCCGGGGTGAGGACCGCGCCGGCGCGGTCCACCAACAGGGCCATCTCGTAACCGACAAGGCCGATGTCCGCCTCCGGGTGCGCCAGCACGGCCAGCGAGGACCCGTCGGAGATCGACATGATGAAGAGGAAGCCGCGCTCCATCTCCACCACGGTCTGGTTCACCGGACCGCCCTCGAAGATCCGCGAGGCACCGGCCGTCAGCGAGGTCAGTCCGGAGGCAACCGCGGCCAGCTGATCGGCGCGGTCACGCGGGAACCCCTCGGACATCGCCAGCAGAAGGCCGTCGGCGGAAACCACCACCGTGTGCGACACACCGGGGGTGTTGTCCACAAAACTGGTGATCAACCAGTTCAGGTTCTGCGCCGCCTGGCTCATCGGGCTCACACTAACGCTCCTGATCGTAGGTATTGCCGGGGCCGAAGCCCTGTTGGTCGTTCTTCGGGCGACCGGTGCCGGTGCCGCGCCCCTTGCGCACGCCTCGATGGAGGCTGCTCAGCCGGCCCCGGACGTCCTCCGGGGCACGGGAGATCTGTGGTCCCTCGGTGGCCGGCGCCGGCACCGAGTGCTCGGCGAGATTGGCCCGGGGCACCCGCTTGGGCAGTCCGGAGGAGGTGGTGCCGCCGCTCTGCGAAGCCTCGCGGCGCGGGCCGCGGACCGGCGCCTGGCCGGATGCCTGCTGCACAGCCTCCTCCCGCGGTGTCCGCGCCGATCGCTCCGCCGGCCGCTCCTCGGGCCCGCGCGCGGGCGCACGGCGCGGAAGGCCCGCGCTGGTGGTGCTGCCGGGGCGGCCCGAGACTGGTCCGTCACCGCTGAAGCCTACGCGCTGAGGCGGCCCGGCGGGAGGCGTCGTTCCGGTATCGGCCTGCTGCGATTCGGTCTCGAACGCGCCACGGTTGTCCACGCTCTGCGGGTAGCCGGACTGGTACCCGGGAGCGTGCTGTCCGGCGCCGGCGGGGTCGGCGCCGTAGGGCTGGTCGTGGTAACGCCCGGACGGGAAGGTTCCTTCTGCGTAGCCGGGCTCCGCATAGCCCGCGCCCGCACCCGGGCCCGTACCCGGGCCGGAGCCGTCGGCCGCCCAGCCGGCGGCCGGGGCATGGCCGTCCGGGGAGGGCTGACCGGGGTAGGGCCGGCCGGCGTAGGGCTCGGCCGGTTCACCGTGGCCCGGGCCGGGCTCGCCGGCCGGGCCGTCGGGGAAGGGGGTGGTCTCGTCTCCGTAGGCGGCGTCCACATAGCGGGCGTTGCCGTACGCGGCCTGTGTCTCCGGGTCCATGACGGGCGTCTCGCTCTCCCGCTGCTCCTGTTGCCGTGCCTCCAGCCGGCCCCGCCGCTCCTCGCGCCGCAGCGAACGCCCGACCGGGTCCAGGGCGGCCGGCCGGGACGTGCCCGTGGTGGCGCCCTGCTCGTACCGGCTGTCGTCGAAGCCGAGGTCGGCGGCGGTGGGCTCCAGGCCGATGGGCGGCAGCTCCTCCACGTACGGGCCGTCCGGCACGATCCGGGAGACGGTGAACTCGTCCTCGACCGGCGGCTCCTGGCCGCCGCCGCCATGGGTGATCTCCTCCGGCAGCATGACCAGCGAGGTGGTGCCGGTCTGCTCGCCGGAGGGCCTCAGCTGCACCCGGATGTTGTGCCGGCCGGCCAGCCGGCCGACCACGAACAGACCCATCCGGCGGGAGACCTCGACGTCCACATTGGGCGGGTTGGCCAGCCGGTGGTTGATGTCGGCGAAATCCTCGGCGGTCAGGCCGATGCCCTTGTCGTGGATCTCCACCATGACCCGGCCGTCCGGCAGCCGGGTGGCGGTGACCCGCACCTTGGACTGCGGGGAGGAGAACGCGGTGGCGTTCTCCAGCAGCTCGGCCAGCAGGTGCACCAGGTCGTTGACGACCGCGCCGTGGATCTCGCTCTCGTGGACGCCGGCCAGCTCGATCCGGTCGTAGTCCTCCACCTCGGAGGCGGCGGCGCGGAGCACGTCGATCAGCGGCACCGGCTCGGTCCAGCGGCGGCCCGGCTCCTCACCGGCGAGCACCAGCAGGTTCTCGCCGTTGCGGCGCATGCGGGTGGCCAGATGGTCCAGCCGGAACAGGCTTTCCAGCTGCTCCGGGTCGGCCTCGTTGTTCTCCAGCTCGGTGATCAGGTGGAGCTGGCGCTCGATCAGGCCCTGATTGCGGCTGGAGAGGTTGGTGAAGATCGCATTGACGTTTCCGCGCAGCAGGGCCTGCTCGGCGGCCATCCGGACCGCCTCCCGGTGCACCTGGTCGAAGGCGCGGGCCACCTCGCCCAGCTCGTCGCGGCTGGAGACCGGGATCGGCTGCACCCGGGTGTCGACCCGGCCCGGGTCGGTCCGGGAAAGGTCCTCGACCAGGGCGGGCAGCCTGTTCTCGGCGACCTCCTGGGCGGCGCCGCGCAGCCGCCGCATGTTCAGGGTCATGGAGCGGGCCATCAGCGCGGCCACGACAAAGGCGCTGAGCAGCGCCACCAGCACCAGCGCGGAGTTGGTGATCATGTCGGTGCGGGCCTCGTCCGCGATGGCCTTGGCGTCAGCCACCGCCCGGTCCACCAGCTCCCGTTCCAGCGCCCGGTACGCCTCGAACTCGGCGGTGGTGGCGTTGAACCACACCTCGGGGGTGAGGCCCTGGCGGGCCAGTTCCTCCGGGGTGAAGCGCTGGGAGGCGATGGTCTGCACCATCTCGTCCAGGGTGGGGCCGCCCCCGCGGGCGCCCGCCCGCTGGGCGGTGCCCAGGGCCTCCTCCAGCAGGCCGGCGTCCTCGGGCGTGGCGGCCAGCAGATACTCGCGCTGGGCGATGCCCTCCAGATAGGCGTAGGAGGAGAAGGCCAGGTTCTGCCGGGCCGCGTCCGCCTCGGTGGGGCCCGGGGCGACCAGCAGGTGGATGCCGATGGAACGTTGCAGCGAGCTGGCCGACTTGGCCAGCGAGACGGCGTAGACGGAGCGGCCGTAGGCGGCCTCGTTGCCGGAACCCAGACCCAGCTCGTTGGAGAACGACATCAGCGGGTTCTGGATCTCGACGTAGCCCTCCTCGGACTGCACGCCCTCCATGCCCTCGGTGTAGACGCTCTGCCGCAGGGCGTCCAGCTTGGCCTCGGCGGCGCTGATGATGTCCAGACGGCCGGCCAGACCGGCCCGGTCGGGCATCTCGGCCGCCAGCCGGTCGAAGTCCGCGGCGGCCTGGTCGGTGGCCCGCCGGGCCTCGCTGATCACCGGGTTCTCGGTGTCGCCGGTGAGCAGCGGCTCGGCGGTGACGTCCCGCTCGTGGAGCAGGGCGTGCGCATAGGCGGTGGACGCCTGCACCAGCTCGGCGGTCTGCTGGGCCTCGCGGGCCTCGCGCCAGGTGGAGTAGTGGGTGTTGACCCGCAGTCCGGCGAAGACCAGGGCGACCAGCACGGGTATCAGCAGGATGGCGTTGAGCTTGACCGCCACCCGCCAGTTGCGGGGTTTCCACGGGCTTCCGGACTCCGGGGGAGCCGGCGGCGGCTCGGCGGTGTCGGCCGGGGGACCGGGCACGGCCGGCCGCGGGGTGAAGGCGCCCCGCGCGGCCGTCCGCTGGTTCCCCGACTCCCCCGCTGAGGGGGGAGTCGTCGTACTGCGCCTCACTGGCCTCTCACCTCTCGGCATGCCCCTGGGGGCCGTGACTACTGCTGGGTTCTACGGGAGTCTTCGGATTCCAGCACGTCAGCGCCGCAGTTTCCAATCCCCCGAGCGAGACTTGTCGGGACGGAATAAAGCAACGGAAAACCTGGACATAGCGGAATACAGCCGTCATAAAACCGGCCGCTTGTACGCGGAGGGGAATGAGCCGCTTGCCGCACGTACTCGGCTTCCGCCAATTGCCTGCCGAACTGTTATCAACGAGGTGGCCGGGGCGACGGCGGGTGGCCGGGAACACCCGCGCACGGGGCGCCGCGGGGGCGGGACGAAGCGGCGGACGGCTCCCGTCGCCGGGCGCCGTCCGCCGGTCGTGCCGCAGGGGCCGAGGGCGGGCCGGGCTAGTTCAGCCGGGCCATCAGCGCGTGCTCGACCAGGGTGATCAGGGTGGACTTGGCCTCCGCGCGGTGCCGCGCGTCGGTGGCGATCACCGGGGTGTCCGGGCCGAGTTGCAGGGCCTCGCGGACCTCGTCGGGCTTGTAGGGCTGCCGGCCCTCGAAGCCGTTCAGCGCCACCACGAAGGGCAGCCCGCTGTTCTCGAAGTAGTCCACCGCCGGGAAGCAGTCCGCCAGCCTGCGGGTGTCCACCAG
>NZ_FOLM01000009.1 GCF_900112355.1 Streptomyces aidingensis | reverse complement strand
CCCGTGAAACTCGGTGTGTGGATCTCCAACGTCAAGAGCAGGCGGGGGACGCTCACCCCGCAGCGCGCCGCACAACTCAACGAACTCGGCATCCACTGGGAATAATCCCCACCCACCCGGTCGGCGCTGCCCCCTGGGCCCGGGACTGAGCGGTCCGGGGCTCCCGGCGTTCGCGGGACGGTGCCGCCCTGAAGACGGGGAGACGGGAGCCGGGGCGGCACCTCGCACAGCCCGCCGGAACCCCGGATGCGAAGGCGCCCCGCCATCGCCCTTGCCCTGTAGGAAGGTGCGATCAGCAGCGGGCGTCCAGTTCGGCGAGCAGCGACGGGTTGACGATGCGGACGATGGCCTCGACGTCGTTCCGGTCCGCGGCCGGCCACAGCTGGGCGCGCGCAGCGGTACTTTGCCGCGAGGCGCTCCCGCTCGCCTGGTTGGTCACCGCCTCGACAATCTCGACGGCCCTGGGCCGGCACGCCCGCTTCCCGCAGACGCCCGGCGGTCCAGTCGGTGTCTCCCAAGACGTCGTGCAACAGGCCCGCCATGATGAGTTCATCACCGAACGGGCCGAGCCCGGCGGGCCACTGCCCGGACATGTTCGGTGTACGGCACTCCGGTCTTGTCGGTCTGCCCGGCATGTGCACTGCCGGCCAGAATCCCGACCTCACGGACAGAGATCACGTGCACTCCTTCGTCAGCCCTTCGTCGGTTCTTCACAGCGGCGGCTCCTTCGCCGGTGCAGGTGCAGGCGCCGCCCCGGCCCGCATCGGCAAGGTCTCGACACGGGCACCGGCCTCCCGGGCGCGGCGGGCGGTTGGGCGGAGGTCACCGGACAGGTTCTCGAGTGCGCCGAGGAAATCCCGGAAGGCCCGGTCGGTGCGGGTGGCGTCGCCAGTGGCGTCGAGATCCATCAGGAGTCCGCGGATCACGGCGAGGACGAGCGTGGCGAGATCCGGCCGGCCGATGCTGCGCAGGCCGTTCCCGAGCGGCCCGAGCCAGTCGGTCGTCGCGGCACGCCGGAAGCCGGGCCACAGCTGCTGTTCCGCACTCTCGCGCAGCTGACCGAACATGCGCAGGTACGGCCGCCCGTCGGGGCCGGTGATGAAGGTCCAGGCGCGGTCCAGGGTGGCCGTGTAGGGCTCGCCGGGCCGTGTCCGCAGGAGGTCTTCGAACGTGTCGAGCTGGCGTTGCCGTGCGCGCCCGAGGACGGCCCGCAGCAGGGCGTCACGGGTGCCGAAATGATAGATCAGCATGCGGGCCGAGGTGCCGGTGGCGGTGGCCAGCGGCTCGAGCCGGTCGGGGAGACCGTGCGCCAGGGCGTGGTCGGTGCAGGCGTCGAGCAGCTTCTCCTTGATGTGCGGTTGCGGTCGTCTGCCCATGGGGGGCGACTTTTTCACGTAACGGCAGCTACGTCTACCGTTGTCGGAAGGACGGCCGAGGCAGACCTGGAGGCAGCGGTGAGGGTTGTGTTCGTGCACGGGGCGTGCGTACGGGACGGGGCGTGGTGGTGGCACCGCACCGCCGGGCTGCTGCGGGAGCGGGGGGGGTGCCGAGCCTGGCACCGGCGCTTCCGAGCTGCGGCGAGACGGGCGTGCCCGGCGGTGCCGGCGGCCCGGGCCTGTCCGACGACGTCGCCGCGGTACGGCAGGTGCTGCAGGGCGGCGACGAGCCGACCGTCGTGGTCGCCCACAGCTACGGCGGGATCGTCATCGCGGAAGCCGCCGCGGGAATCGCGGCGGTACGCCACCTGCTGCTGATCTCCAGCTATCTGCCCGAGCCCGGTCAGAGCCTGTCGGAATTCGCAGACGGCGGCCCCGCTCCGTTCCTCGACACCGATCCCGGCACCGGCACCTTCGCGGTCCGCCCCGAACTGCTCGCGGATACGTTCCTGCACGACTGCGACCCCGAGGTCCAGGAACAGGCGGCGCACCACCTCGCCCGGCAGAGTGTGCAGGTGACCGGGCAGCCGGTCAAGGCCGCCGCGTGGCAGCAGGTGCCCTCGACGTATCTCGTCTGCGCCCAGGACCGCGGCACCGCGCCGCACCTCCAGCGCAGGTTCGCCCGCCGGGCCGGCACCACCGTCGAGCTCGACACCGGCCACCACCCGTTCCTGTCCCGGCCCGCCGCAGTCCGCGACGTGCTGCTCAGCCTGTGACGCCGACCGCGCACAACCCCGGCTGCGCACTCGCAAGCAGCTTCTGAGTGCGCAGCCCCGGCTGTACCCGGGAGTCCCGGCCGTCTGGGTGCGGGGCTCCCGGCATTCGCGGAGCCGGTGCCGCGCTGAAGGCGGGGAGACGGGAGCCGGGGCGGCACCTCGCACAGCCCGGCCCCGGCCACGCACCACGCCGGCGCTCACCCTGTGACCGGCGGTCCCGACGGCGAAGCAGCAGCGGTGCGCGCCAGATAGTCCTGCAACTCCCGGTGCCGGAACTGATACGCCACCCCCGCCGTACGCGCCCCCGACCCCATGGCACCCATCCTCACCCCCAACCGGTGCCGCGGGTAAGCCGCTTCACCCACCCGCAACCTCCCGGCGCGCAGCAGCGGCGGCATAGCAGCGCGCAGCAGCCCCGACCACCGCACACAAGACCTGGTCAGTCCTGGTCAACGCTCCCTGTATCTGACAAAGCCGCAGATCACGAACCTCTGACCACGGGATGGCGTCCACACTCCCCCGCCGCAGAGCGGCCCCGTCGCCGCCCCGCACGAACTGATCAGCCCAGGTCACCCGAGCCCTGCCTGATCACATCAAACGCTCGCCGACAAGACGTCTCCGCACGGCGGGGCGTTATCCCGCCGGAATCGGGATAACGGATTTCCTGCGCGGCCGACCGGGGAAGACGTATGGTCACTTCGGTGACTTTCGCCGCCTGTTACGTGTCCTTGACCGGTCGCACCGTCTGTATCGGACCGGAAGAGAAGGAGGCGAACACATGGACGGCGATCCGGCGCCTCGTGATGACCGCCGCAGGAGCCGGCTCAGGCTCTTGCTGGTGGCGGGATCGTTCCTCGCGAACGCAGGCCGACTGCTCCTCGACCTGTTCCGCCAGCCGCCCCTGTAGGGGCCCCCACGGCGGTCACCGCACCAGGGCCGCTTCTCTTCGGAGGGGCGGCCCTTCTTCGTCCGTACACGCCCCGCGCGTTATGCCCGCTACAGGCGGCGCACAAACCGTGTACTCGCGAGAGTTTAGATCCTGATCTCAAATACCGGCAGCTTTTCCGGGGAACAATCCCGGCGGAGATCTGTTTCGTTTCGCGATCCGCCATGTGCGGGGATACGTACCGTCCCCCTGCGTGGCTCACAGCCACTTTCAGGGGCCTTCTCGGGGTTGCTGTGGGCTCGTTGTCCGCGCCGGGAATCCGCAGTCTGTTCCCAGGTGGATCTGCAAAGCGGTTCGGAGCGGTTGTGCGCCTCCCGGGAGACGGCCGTCTCCCGCCCCCCCCCGGAAGCCCGGGGGTCAAGGTGGCAGCGGGCCGGGCCGGGGTGCCAGCCGGGGCGGGGCGCGCAGCCGGGCCGGGCCGTTGGCCCCTTCAGCCGTCTCCACCGGGGAGGCGGGGTCGGGGGTGGTCAGCGGGTCCGTGCGGGGCCGGGGCGGGGCGGGCCGGGCACAGCCGGGGCCGCTGTTCCCGCCGGCCGGGCGGGCGACTGCCCGGCAGTGCGGGCGGCTTCCTCGGCAGCGGCCACGGGGGGGTGCCTCTATGTCTTTCGTCAAGCGGGGCGTGGGCCTCGGGGTTCGTAGAAGTTGCCGTCGCGGAGCATCGCGAACAGCACGTTGATCCGCTGGCGGGCCAGGCGGAGGAGGGCCTGGGTGTGGGTCTTGCCGCGGGAGCGGCATCGGTCGTAGTAGGTGCGGGAGGCGGGATCGTGCAGTGCAGCGAATGCGGACAGGAACATTGCCCGTTTGAGCTGCCGGTTGCCGCCTCTGGGCGCGTGTTCGCCGTGGATCGAGGTCCCCGACGACTTGGTCGTCGGGGCCAGGCCGGCGTAGGAGGCCAGGTGGGCGGCGGTGGGGAAGCTGGTTGCGTCGCCGACGGTGACCAGCAAAGCGGCGGCGGTCCTGACGCCGACGCCGGGCAGCGACGTCAGGACCTTGGAAAGAGGGTGAGCCTCCAGCAGCTGTCCGATCTGTGTTTCCAGGGCTCGTCGCTGTTCGTGGACGGCCGCGAGTGAACGGGCCAGAGACGGGATCACCACGTCGAGGGTGCCGGTGCCCGGGACCACGACGGTCTGCTCGTCGAGGGCGTCGAAGACCTCGTCGATCAGCCGGGCGGCCATGCGCGGGGCCTTGGGCCGGATCACCTCGACCAGCCTGCGACGTCCGGCCTTTCTCAAGCCGGCCGGGGAGCCGTGGCGTTCCAGCAGCCAGGTCACCGCAGGGTGGTCCAGGCGCGGGCCAAGGACACGCTCCAGGCTGGGGTGAAACTGGGTGAGCAGGCCGCGTATCCGGTTGGAGGTGCGGGTCGCCTCGGCCGCGAGGTCCTGGTCGAAGCCCACCAGCACGGTCAGCTCGGCGGTGATCTCGTCGGTCACCTCCAACGAGCGCAGGGTGTGCGGCATCGTCCGTGCGGCATCCGCGATCACGGCCGCGTCCTTCGCGTCGGTCTTCGCCTCGCCCGGGTAGAGATCGGCGATCCGCCGCATGGACAAGCCGGGCAGGTAGGCGACCTTGCAGCCGACGTCCCGGGCGACCGTCAGAGGGAGGGCTCCGATGGAGGCGGGCTGGTCCACGATCACCAGCACGGTGCCGAACTTCGCGGCCAGCTTGTCGAAGACCGCCCGCAGCTTCGGCTCGCTGTTGGGCAGCTGTCTGTCGAAGACCTTCTTGCCGGCCGGGGTGAGTCCGTGCCCATGATGGGCGCTCTTGCCGACGTCCAGGCCAAGGAAGACCCCCACGTCGTCGATGTGGTCCAACCCATCCTCCCGAACGGGGTTCGTGCGGTGCTGGCCAGGGCGTTGGCGTCGTATGCGCGCATCCACGTTATGCAGACCTGCCGCCCGCAAGCGGCCGGGCATTGCGCCGGGCCAGGCGGTAGTCGGACCTCTCATCAGCGTCTCCAACGGCGCCTCTCGGGCCCGGTGACACCACCCCCCAGGTCATCCGTTCGACAGGGGGGAACAGTCATGCCGGGCCCGGAGGCCAGCGGTCCTCTTGCAGGACCTCGGAAAACATAACGGCGGGAGGGCGGTGCGCAGGGCGGCCTCGGTGCGCAGTGCGGCGGCCCGGGCGCGGGCGGGGCCGGCCTGGGTGTGGTGGTCGCGGGCCCGGCGGCGCAGGCGGCGGGCCGCGTTGGTGCAGCTGTCGGTGTCGGCGGTATGCAGGGCGGGCAGTGCGGCCCTGGCGGCCTGCGCGGCGCGGGGCGGGTCCAGGTGTGCGGGCAGGTGGAGTTCGGCGCGCAGCGGGGTGAGGAGGCCCTCGGCGGCGGCTTCGTGGGCGTCGGCGGCCCGGGCGGGTCGGGGATCCGCTGGTGGGGCTGCCGACGGTGTTCCATGCGCTGTGGGCAGGCGGGCTGGCGGCCGGTCTGGGCGCGCCGGTGCAAGAGCGGATGCCGGTGTGGGCGGAGGCTTCGTGGTGAGGCCGGGCAGGGCGAGGGGGCCGGTGGTCGAGCTGGGATGCCAGTGCGGTCCGAGGGCCGGATCTGGACGGTGGCGGCGCTGACCAGTGGGCAGGTACGGCTGGTCGACGAGGACGGTGCGGTGATGGCGATGTTGCTGTCGCTGTTGTTCGCCGGCTCCGGGGTTCGAGGTGATGGGCGCGCCCGAGGTGGCGCGGATGCCGCCGCTGGGGTTGCTGGAGTCGCTGCCGGCTTCGGTGCGGGAGCGGGCGCTGGCCCGGGAGCGGCATGTGCGGGAGGTGGAGACCGGAGTGCAAGGCCCTCGGCCCGTACCGGGAACTGGCTCCCGGGACTCGGCACACCTCGACGGCACGATGACGCTGGGCCCCCGTCTCGGTGGGGTGACCGCGGTCGGCGTACACGCCTGGTGGAGCGAGCCGCTCACGTACGCCGGGGGAAGGTGGCCGGCGGGTGCGTGCCGTCGGGCGGCGGCTCCGCGGTCCTGCTGCTGCGGGACACGGCCGGCCGGGTGCTCCGGCGGCAGCCGCTCGGCACGTGCGGGGCGGGCGCTCCCCTGGTACTGGACGCGGGAGCCGGCCGGACCGGGTGCCGTGCGCCTGGAGGTGTGCTGTGAGGTGGACGTGCTCGGATCGGTGGCCATGATCGGCTGACCCGTTGCCCCGCACCTGTGCCCGGCATCATGGGGCGGTCCCATGGTGCCGGGCACATACGTGTGCACGGCGGTCAGGCCTCCGTGGAGCGGTAGGCGGCCGTCGGCAGGCCGGGCACCTCCACCCTGGCCCGGAACACGGCTCCGTCCAACGGGCCGGGCTCGGGGAGCCCCACCCGGGCCGTGGTGACGTAGAGGGTGCTTCCGTCGTCGCCGCCCAGGCAGATCCCCGCGGGCTGGGTCTCCGGCAGGCGCAGTACGGTCCCCAGTGTGCCGTCGGGCAGGTAGCGGCGGACCTCGCCGGCGCCCCAGACCGCCGTCCACAGGGCGCCCTCGGCGTCCACGGTCATGCCGTCGGGGCTGCCGTCGTCGACCCGTACGGACTCCTCGCCCGCGCCGAGGCCGCCGTCGCGCGGGTCCGCGGAATGGGGCCGTGCGGGTCCGCGGGCGCTGTCCGCCGGGTACATCGTGGTGCCGTCGCGGTCGAACGCGGGACCGTTCGGGATCGTGATGCCCTCGAAGACCCGGGTGACCGCGCCACTCCAGGCCGGTCCCCGGTACAGGGAGCCCGCGTCCGGTGTCCCGTCGTAGGCCATGCTGTCGGCCCAGAATCGGCCGTGCGGGTCGGCGCATCCGTCGTTCATCCGCATGGGGTCGGCGCGTCCCGCTCGGGGACGGCCAGCCACTCGGGGTCCGTGCCCGGGTCCAGCAGGCAGACGCCGGTGCCAGCAGCCGCGATCCAGGTGCCGGGCCGGTCGGCGACCGGGACGACCGCGCCCAGGGGGGGGACGTCCAGCCGGGCGGGGGTCCGCAGCGGGGCGGTGCCGTCCTCGTCCGGTGTCAGGAGACGGCCCGGGGGGATGTCCACGCAGACGAGTCCGCCGTCGGTCCAGCGGACGCCCTCGCCGAGTCCAGGCGGTCCGGCAGGGTCAGGGGCGTCAGGGCGGTCATGGTGAGGCGCTCCGAGGGGTCGTGGGCGGACGGTCAGCGGATCGTGGTTCCCGGGGCGGCGGCGAGCAGCTCCAGTTCGTCGCGGCGGGGCAGCCCCTCCCAGTCGCCGTCCGAGGCGACGGCGAAGGCCCCGAGCGTGTTGGCGCGGGTGAGGCGTGCGGCCGGCGGGAGTCCGTCGAGCAGGCCGGAGAGGTATCCGGCGCAGAACGCGTCGCCCGCCCCCACTGTGTCCCGTACGGGCACCCGTAGAGCCGGGACCGTGTGCCGGGAGCCGTTCCGGTTGTGGAGGGCGGCTCCCTCTTCTCCGCGTTTGACGACCACCTCGCGCATTCCGGCGTCCAGCAGCGCGGCGACGGCCCGTTCCTCCCCCTCGGGCCGTTCGGCGAAGGCGTGGGTCACCACAGGCAGTTCGTCGTCCGAGGCGATCAGGACGGTGACGTGCTCCAGCAGCGGGAGCAGGGCCTTGCCCGCGTCCTCGGCGGTCCAGAGCCGCTGGCGGTGGTTGACGTCCAGGGCGACGGTCCAGCCGTGGGCGTGCGCGTGGGCGGCGGCCTCATGCGCCGCCTCCAGCGGGCCGGGGCCGAGGGCGCAGGTGATGCCGGTCAGGTGCAGGACGCGGGCGCCGTCGTCGAGGGCGGGCGCGAGGGCGGCGGGGGTGAGCAGCGAGGCGGCCGAGTGGCTGCGCCAGTAGTGGACGCGCACCAGGTCGGCGACGCGCCGCTCGCGGAGCATGCCGCCGGTGGGCGCCTCGGGGCGGACGCCGGCACGGGCGGTGCCGACGTTCTCGCCGCGCAGCGTGCGCAGGATCAGGCGGCCGGGCTCGTCGTCGCCGACCAGGCCCGCCCAGGCGGCCCGGTGGCCCAGCCGGGCCAGGCCGATGGCCACGTTGGACTCGGCGCCGGCGACGGTGGTGCGGGCGTCGGCACCGACGGCCAGCGGGCCGGGCAGTTGTACGGTGAGCATGGTCTCGCCGAACGTGAGCACGTCGACGGGCGCGGTCCCCGGGGCGGCGGTCACGCCTCCTCCCGCAGTGGGTCGTGGGCGCAGAGCGCGACGAAGCGGCGGGCGCGGGCACGCAGGCCGTCCAGGTCGCCGCCGTGCGCGGCGTCGCCCACCAGGGGCGAGCCGACGCCGACCGCGACCGCGCCATGTGAAAGGTACTGTTCGGCGCCGGTGAGGTCGACGCCGCCGACCGGCACGAAGGGCAGGTCGGGGAAGGGGTCGCGCAGCGCCTTCAGGTAGGCGGATCCGCCGACTGATGCGGGGAAGAGCTTGACGGCGTCGGCCCCGGCCCCGCGGGCGGCGACGGCCTCGGTCGGGGTGAGGGCGCCGGCCAGGACCGGCAGTCCGACGCGGACGGAGGCCGCCACGGACTCGGTGAGCGCGGGGGTCACGATCCAGCTCGCGCCCGCCTCCCGGGCGCGGGCGACGTCGTCCTCGGTGAGCACGGTGCCCGCCCCAACGAGGGCCGAGGGGCCCGCCTCGGCGACGGCGCGGCGGATGACGCCGAGGGCGTCGGCGGTGTTGAGGGAGACCTCGACGAGGGCCACGCCCTCGTCCAGCAGGGTCATGACCGTGCGCAGCGCGGCGTCGGCGTCCGGGCCGCGCACGATGGCGGCCAGCCGGGTGCGCCGGAGCACGGCGGGGAAGGTGTCGGCGTGCACGGTGTGCGGGGGTTTCATGTTCACGTCCGGGAGGGTCGGGGGCGGGCGGGTGTCACCATTCGGCGAAGGAGCCGTCGGTGTGCCGCCAGACGGGGTTATGCCAGTGGGCGACGGTGTCGTCGGCGGCGCGGACCGCTTTCTCGTCCACCTCGACGCCGAGGCCCGGGGCCGAGGTCCGCAGCAGGTGGCCGTCGTGGAAGCGCAGCGGCGTGGTGTCGACCAGGTAGTCCAGCGGACCGGCGCCCACGTTGTAATGGATGCCTATGCTCTGCTCCTGGATGAGGAAGTTCGGTGTGCTGAGGGCGACTTGCAGGCTGGCGGCGAGCGAGACGGGGCCCAGCGGGCAGTGCGGCGCGAGGAGCACGTCGAAGGTCTCGGCGAGCGCGGCGATCCGGCGGACCTCGGAGATGCCGCCGGCGTGGGAGAGGTCGGGCTGGAGGACCGCCACCCCGGCGGTGAGGGCGGGCAGCACGTCGGTGCGCGAGTAGAGGCGCTCCCCGGTGGCCAGCGGCACCGGGGACACCCCGACCAGGTCGCGCAGCCGGTGGGTGTACTCGGGGAGTACGGGTTCCTCGACGAACAGCGGGTTGTACGGGGCGAGATGCGGGAGCACCTTGGCCGCGTTGGCGACCGTGAACCGGCCGTGGAAGTCGACGGCGAAGTCCTTGTCGTCACCGAGTGCCTCGCGGGCGGCGGCCGCCCGGGAGACGACCTCGTCGATGTCCCGGGCGGTCGCCAGCCGGTTCATCCGCCCGGAGGCGTTCATCTTCACCGCGGTGAAACCGGCCTCCACCTGCTCCCGCACCGCCTCGGCGATCTGGGCGGGCTCGTCCCCGCCGACCCAGGTGTAGGCCCGTACGCGGTCGCGCACCGGGCCGCCGAGCATGTGGTGCACCGGCGCGCCGTAGACCTTGCCCGCGATGTCCCAGAGCGCCTGGTCCAGTCCGGCGACCGCGCTGGAGAGGACCGGGCCGCCACGGTAGAACGACCCCTTGGTCATGGTCTGCCAATGGTCCTCGATCCGCAGCGGGTCCCGCCCGACGAGGAGTTCGGACAGTTCGCGCACGGCGGTGCGGACAGTGGCGGCGCGGCCCTCGACCACCGGCTCCCCCCAGCCGATGACGCCGTCGTCCGTCTCGACGCGGCACAGCAGCCAGCGAGGCGGCACGGCGAAGGTCTCGACACGGGTGATCTTCATGCTTCTCCTTGGTGCGGCCGGGTACCGCCGGCCGGCCGGGGTGCCGGGCACGGGCGTCCCCCGCGGGGCGGGCACGGTTCAGGACGAGGTCTTGTAGGCGCTCCAGCCGCCGTCGACGACCAGCGAGGCGCCGGTGACGAAGGAGGCGTCGTCGCTCAGCAGGAAGGCGGTGGCCCCGGCCACCTCCTCGGGACTGCCGAGCCGTCCGGCCACGGTCTGCTCCGCGCTGCGCCGCCGGTCCTCCGCGCCGATGCCGTCCCAGGCTCGGGTGAGCACGGGTCCGGGCAGCAGGGCATTGACCCGTACGCCGGGCCCGTACTCCACCGCCAACTGGCGTGCCAGACCGGTGAGTCCGGCCTTGGCCGAGGCGTAGGCGGGGCGGCCGGGCAGTCCGGCCAGCGCGTGCACCGAGGAGATGAGGACGGCGCAGCCGCGGGTGGCGCGCAGGTCGTCCAGGCAGGCCCGGAAGCCGAGGAAGGCGCCGGTGAGCGTGACACCGAGCTGCTGGTTCCACTGGTCGAGCGTCGTGTCGTGGGCGGGGGCGACGCGCACGGCGTAGGCGTTGGAGACGAGGGCCGAGACGGGTCCGTAGGCGCCGCGCACGGTCTCCAGCGCCGCGGCCCAGGACTCCTCGTCGCTCACGTCGGTCGGGTGGAACAGGGCCTGGTGGCCGGCGTCCCGGATGGCGCGGGCTGTGCGTTCCCCTTCCGCGGTGTCGATGTCGGCGACGAGGACGCGGGCTCCCTCGGCCGCGAGCCGCCGGGCGATCGCGGCGCCGATCCCCCCAGCTGCTCCCGTGACCACGGCGACGCGTCCGTCGAAGCGGGGCGCTGTTCCGGAGGGCTGCGGATACGTGGACGGCATGGGCGGCTCCGAGGGCTGCGGTGCGGACGGGTCGGGTCCGGGGCGGTCGGCGAGCATGACCACCCCACGAGAGTCTTAAATATGAATTTATGAATGATCGAGTCGGGTCAAGGTGCCCGCCTGAGGTACCGTTCACAAAGGGCAGGCCGCCCGGCCACGGCGACCGTCCGGCGACACCCCGCCCCCGCCGCCGCGTCAGCGGGCCCCGTGGGGGGACTCGCGGTCCGCGGGGTCGGCCGTCCGCCCGGTGACGTGATCCAGGTCCTCGACCGCCTTCGCCAGCAGGCCGAGCATGGCGAGTTCGGCCCGGGCCGGGTCGCGGTCGCGCACGGCGTCGAGGACGGCACGGTGGCTCGGCACGGGGTCACCGACGGAGGCGTGGGCGTGGACGAGGCGGTCGCGCTCCCGCAGGCCCGGCTCGAGCAGCATGTCCATGCGGGCCAGCATCTCGTTGCCGGTGGCCGCCAGGAGCGCGCGGTGGAAGGCCGCGTCGGCCTCGGCGGCGACGGCCGAGTCCGCCCGGGCCCGCCCCATGAGGTCAAGCGCCGCCTCCAGGGCCCCGAGGTCGGCGTCCGTCCGGTGCAGGGCGGCACGGAGGGCGGCCGCGGGCTCGATGATGGAGCGGACGTCGGCGAGGTCACGCATCAGTTCCTCACCGGCACCCCCCTCGACACGCCAGCGGATGACATCCGCGTCGAGCAGGTTCCAGTGCTTGCGCCCCCTGACGAACGTGCCCCGCTTCTGCCGCGCGTCGACGAGCCCCTTGCCGGCCAGCACCTTCAGCGACTCGCGCATGACGGTCAGGCTGACGTCGAGCTCCTCCCCCAGCGCCCGCACGTCCAGTGTCGCCCCCTCGGGCACGGCGCCGCCCACGATGCGCGCTCCGAGCGACTGGACCACCTGTCCGTGCACGCCCCGGGTGCTGTAGGCCGCCATGCCGCCATCTCCTTGAGGTCGGGCACGCCTCGGGCGCGCGGGGTGGGCGCCGCAGGCGCGAACGCGGCCCATGATAGCGCTGGTCGTTAATTATGAATACATCTTGACAGCCCTGTGAACGGCACTGAGGATGAACCCCACTTCGAGGAGCCACTGGCACGGGAGCCGCCTGTCATGCTTTTGTCCCACGTCCGCACACCGTCCCCGCCGCTCACGGGACACCTCCCCATGGGAAGCGCGCCCGGGACGCCGCGGGCCGTGTCGGTGGACAGCCGATGCGTCCAACGGGACGGCGATCCCTGGATACCGGTCACCGGAGAGTTCCACTTCAGCCGCTACCCGGCCGCCGAGTGGCGCGAGGAGCTGCTGAAGATGCGCGCCGGCGGTGTCGACACCGTGGCCACCTACCTGTTCTGGAACCAGCACGAGGAGCACCGCGGCGTCCTGCGGTTCGACGGCGGGCTCGACGTCCGCCGCTTCGTCGGACTCTGCGGGGAACTGGGACTGGCCGTGGTGGTGCGGATCGGCCCCTGGGCGCACGGGGAATGCCGCAACGGCGGATTCCCCGGCTGGCTGGCGGACACCGGCTGCACACCGCGCACCGACGATCCCGCCTACCTGGACCTGGTCCGCCCCTACTACACCCGCATCGCGCGGGAACTGCGAGGGCTCTCCCACGACGAGGGCGGCCCGATCGTCGCCGTGCAGGTGGAGAACGAGCTGTACGACCAGCCCGCCCACCTGGCGACGCTGCGGCGCACGGCCGAGGAGGCGGGCCTGCGGGCGCCGCTGTGGACCGCCACCGCCTGGGGCGCGGCCGACCTCCCCGCCGATGTCCTGCTGCCGCTGTACGGCGGCTACCCGGAGGCGTTCTGGGAGGACGCGCACAAGGGCTGGGCCCGGCACACGCGCCGCCACTACTTCTTCACGCCCATCCGCGACGACCACGCCATCGGCGCCGACCTCAGGTCCCACGCCCCCGCCGGCACGGGGCCGGACGACCGCCGCTACCCCTACGCCACCTGCGAGCTGGGCGGCGGCATGGCCATCGCCTACCACCGCAGGCCCCTGGTGCCGGCCGCCGACATCACCTCGCTGGCGCTGGCCAAGCTCGGCAGCGGCTCGGTGTGGCAGGGCTACTACCTGTACCACGGCTCCTCCCAGCGCCTGGACCACGAGCGGCCCAACCAGGAGTCGCACGACACCGGCTACCCCAACGACCTCCCGGCGGTCACCTACGACTTCCAGGCCCCCCTCGGCGAGTACGGGCAGGTGCGCCCCTCCTTCCACGCCCTGCGCCTGCACCACCTGTTCCTACGGGACTGCGGGGCCGACCTGGCCCGGATGGAACCGGCGCCGCCCGAGGCCGGGCCCGACGGACTGGACGACCGCACCACCCTGCGCTGGACGGTCCGCTCCGACGGCCGGCGCGGCTTCCTGTTCGTCAACAACCACCAGCCGCACGAGCCCCTGCCCCGCCACGACGACGCCCGCTTCCGGGTGCGGCTGGACGACGGGCGCACGGTCACCCTGCCCGACCGGCCGGTGACCCTCCCGTCGGGCGCCCACTTCGTCTGGCCGATCGGCCACGACCTCGGCCACGGGATCGTCCTGGACTGGGCCACCGCCCAGCCCGTGACCCGGCTCCCGGTGGACGGCGTCCCCACGGCAGTGCTGGCCGCCACCGCCGGCGTTCCCGTGACGCTCTCCCTGCCCGCGGGCCTGCGGGTGGCGGGTCCCGCAAAGGTGCGGGCGGACGCGGACGGCACCCTGGTGTCCGTGCCGCAGCCGGGCACGGACGCCCTGCTCACGATCCACGGACCCGCCGGCCGCGTGCGCGTACTCGTCGTGGACGAGCACCAGGCCCTCACCGTCAACCGGGTCCACGTCCAGGGGGAGGACCGCCTGGTCCTCAGCGAGGCTCTCGTCCTGGCCGACGGCGACGAACTCCGTCTGCACACCACCGCGTCCACCACGTCCCTCGCCTTCCTGCCCGCGCCGGACTCGCTCACCGGCACCGGTCTGGGCGCTCCGGCCGCCGACGGCGCCTTCACCCGGTGGCCGCTCGCCCTCCCCGGCGACGCGGCGGAACCCACGGTCACCTGCGTGCGCGCCGAAGCCACCGTCCCGCCCGCGCGGACGGGCGGTTCCCACGACCGGGCGTCGGCCCCGCGCGACGAGGACTTCGACTCGGCGGTCGTGTACCACGTCTCCGTGCCCCGCGAGGCGTTCGCCGGTCGGGGCGAGGTGCTGCTGCGGGTGGCGTACACCGGCGACGTGGCCCGCGCGTACATCGGCGGCCGGCTGGTCGCCGACCACTTCTGGTACGGCCCGGACTGGGAGATCGGCCTGCGCCGGTTCGCCGAGGAGGCCGCCGGGCACGGTGTCGAGATCCGCGTCCTGCCGCTGGCCGAGGACAGCGAGGTGTACGTCGACGCCTCCGTGCGCGACGGTCTCGCGGCGGCCCGGGAGAGGGCCTGCGTGGACCGGGTGAGCCTGGTCCACGTGCACCGGGCCACCGTGCGCGCCGCGGACGGAGCCGGCCATGACTGACCCCGGCCGCAGGGCCCTTGCCGCGCGGTGCGGCTGGACTGGGCCTCGGAATGGCCGCCCGGCGCCCTGTCGGCGTGCGCGACGTCCCCGGCGGCACCCGTCGCGTCCGGGCCGGCGGACGTCTCCCTGTGGACGCACGATCCCGGATACGCCACCACGTACGAGAAGGCGGTCGCGACCGGACGCCGGTGCGGGGATCCCGCTTCGACTACCGGATGCGGATCACCAGCGCCGCCCCGGCCGACATCGTCACCCGGATGACGGCGCAGGCGATCGCCGAGGAGAACACCCCGACCTCGCGGGCACCGTCATCGACCAGTACCCCCGGGTGATGGGGTACGGCACCGCCGAGAACCTCTTCGTCGACCTCTCCGAGACCGCCCGCCCGCTCGGTGACGGTCTCCTCAGGCTCGCCCCCTGCACCGTGGACGGGATACCGTGGGTCAGCTCACCCGGTGACTACACCCTGCCGCTCGGCCTCCACGCCCTCTCCGGGACGGCCGGCCGCCAGTACGACCTGGTGCTCGCCGGGACCGTCCTCGCGGCCGTCCCGAGCCTGCCCGTCCTCTTCCTGCTGCGCAAGCAGCTCGTCGAAGGGCTGACCGCCGGCGCGGCCAAGAGCTGAGCGGCTCCCCTGCGCTTCCCTTCCTCACCCTATCTCCGCACGGAACCACGGAAGGCATCCTCGTCCATGCCCACGCCGCTGCCCGCCCACCTTCCCTCCGCCCTCACCATCTCCCTGTGGGACTTCTCCTGGTACACCCGCACCGGTCCCGGGGAGCCCTTCGCCGACCTCGACCGGGCCTTCGCCGAGGCCGTGGAACGCGGGTACAACACCGTCCGGATCTGCGCCATGCCCCTGCTGCTGTCCGGCACCGGCGTCGACACCACCCGGCTGCGCCTCGGCCCGCTGGGCGGCGACTACGGTCAGCGGGTCCGCTGGTACGACGTGCGCGGCACGACGGAGATCGACGCCCGCGCGCATCTGCTCGCCCTGTTCGAGGCGGCCCGCCGGCACGACTGCTTCGTCATCCTCTCCAGCTGGGAGTACCAGCAGTCACCGTCCTTCGCCGCCGACCGCTCCTGGTTCGACGCGATCACGGCCATCGAGCCCGAGCGCCGGGCGGAGGCCCTCGCCGACGCCCTCGCCGACCTGATCGACTTCCTCGCCCGCCACGGCGGGCTGGACGACCGGGTCGCCTTCACCGAACTGCACAACGAGGTCCAGGCCGGCCGCCTGACCGAGGGCCTGGCCGCCGACGAGGACCCTGTCGTGGCGCTCCGTCCCCGTCTGGAGCGCGGGCTGGCCCGGTTCCGCCAGCGCCACCCCGACCGCCCCGTGACCGTCAACTACGCCGAGGTCCCCGTCGGTTCCCTGCGCGGCGTCCCCCGCAACGTCGACGTCGCGGTCTTCCACCCGTACGTCTACGGCGTGCTCGACGAACTCCTCGACACCTACGCGCTGCGCGACCCCTCCCGGCCGTTCCCGCAGGACCGGGCCGAGCGGGAACTGCTGCGCCCCGGCGCGCCCCGGCTGGAGGAATGGCTGCCGCCCTACCTCGCGCAGAGGGCCCGCAACGTCGCCCACGCCCTGCATACCCCCGCCCCCGCGTAAGCGGCGCCGCAGCGTCGCCGCCGGCGGGCCCGGACCAGGGAGCGGGCGGCAGGCCCGCGCGGAACCCGGCCCCCGGGGGTGGTCAGCGGGCCCGGGCGGGTCCGGGGCGGGGCCGGCCGGGCACAGCCGTGGGCGCCGTTCCCGCCAGCCTCCCTTGGGTGGGATGCCGGGCGGTGCGGGCGGTTTCCTCGGCAGCGGCCACCGGGGGCGGGAGAGCGGCGCGCAGGGCAGCTTCGGTGCGCAGGGCGGCGGCCCAGGCGCGGGCTCGCCCGGCTGTCGTACGGCCAGGCCCGAGCCCTGCTGGACGAGCACACCGCCGTACGCGGGCCGGGCACCGGCTGGGACCTGCACGAGTACCGCCACTCCTCGTTGACCCACCTCGGCGAACAGGGCGCGTCGCTGCTGATGCTGATGGCGAAGTCCGGCATAAGAAGCCGGAGAACGTTCGCCGGTACTTCAAGCCGTCCTCCGAGGCCATCGCCGAGCTCACCAGCCTGCTCGCCCCGGGCTACAGCCGCCGCTGATTACGGGGCAGGCCGGGGCGACGGTTCGCCTGTCGCCGTGGCGGCCCGCTCGTCGTATTCGCGCAGCGGTCGCGGGGTGCCGGAGTCGTTCAGGCGTGGCGGGTGGGGGACAGCCCGAGCCAGCCGGGGGTGGGCGGCCCGGAGACTTCGCCGAAACACAGAACCATGGTCTGGCGCCAGCGTTCGACCGCGGCGCGGTCGGCCATGAAGTCGATGAAGTCGCGGGTGTGGGCGTTGGGGATGTCCCAGATGCCCTGCCCGGTGGGGGTGACGTCGGTGCGGACGCCCCAGCCGTGCTGGCCTGTGGCCTGCCATTCGGGGGTGAGCAGCCAGTTGAGGTAGAGCCTGGCGGCCGCGGGGTGCCGGGCGCTTTTGAACATGGCCGCGCGCTGGCCCCAGGCCAGGAAGGGGTGGTCACCTTGCGGGGTGACCCAGGTCGTGGTGTCTGCTCCGCCCGTCTCGGCGCCCGCCAGGCCGATCTGCTTGGTGCCGGCGTCGGCCGCCTCGCCGGGGCTGTTGGTGCCGCGGTGGAAGGCGATGTCCTGACCGGCCAGGCGCTTGATCCAGTCCCAGCCGTACCGGTCGGCGTACGTCTTGTAGAGGAACAGGGTGGCGTCGTCGTCCCCGGGGTGGGAGGACAGGATCTGCCCCTTCCACTCGGAGTCCACGAGGTTCTCCGGGGTGGCCGGGCCGCCGCCGGGCCCGTGCATGTAACTGAAGGCGAAGACACCGATCGCGCACCAGTGCCCCTCGGGGTCCTTGAAGATTCCGTGGACCTTCCCGAAGCCGGCCGGCTTGTACGCCTCCAGCACGCCGAGTGCCTTCCAGCGGTCGAAGTCGAAGGACGTCTGCAGGTGCGTCACGTCCGGCACGAGCCGGCCCTCGTCCAGCTGCCGGTCGATACGGACGTCGTGGTACTTGCTGTAGTCGACGATCATGTTGATCTCGATGTCCGGGAATGCCTGTGTGAAGCCGTCGGCCGTGTAGTCCTGCTGGTTCGGGATGTCGCCGCCGGCGTAGACCGTCAGGGTGCCGCCTTCGGCCAGGGCGTTGGCATGCAGCTCGGCGAGAGACCTGGTCTCTTCATGGGTCACGACACTTCTCCTCGGGCGAAGGTGTCCGCGGAACGTCACACGGGGCGGCCTCGCCCGATCCCGGCGTCGCTTGCCAGGCCAGGGCCAGGCGGCCCCTCGATGATCAGGCGAGGTCCTCGGTGAAGAACGTCTCCAGCTTGTCCCAGGGGACCGCGTCTGTCCTGTCGCAGAGGTCCGCCCGGATCGAGGACGGCCCGTCTCTACTCGTCCTCGGGGGCGTTCTTGTCGCGCAGATGCCGCAGCCCGCCGGACAGGTCGGGGAGCTGGAAGGAGTACCGGCCGAGCATGTTCACGTGGCTGGGGATTTGCGGCGTTCCGGGCTGGCCTTGCCCCGGATTGGTGCCATGGCTCGTCCACCGGCGGCGGGCGTGGTGGTGCAGCGCATTCACCGGCTGCCGGAGAGTGCTGGACCCTGGCGGGCAGCGCGCGCTCCCGCCCGTGGCGGGGGACGTGCGGCGCTGTGGATACGCGATCGTCCCCGGTGATGCCTCGTGCTGTGCCGTCGCAGCGCGGCCGGAGCCCGGCTGGCGTCATCGGGGACGACGAACTCCTCCGGCACGGCGGCACCGGGTCTGAGCTGGGTGTTCGTGGTGCTCGGCCTTGGTGGGCGGGTATGCGCGGCGGCCGGCGGTGGTGGTGGTCAGCCGATGATGGGGCGTTCTTCGGGGTAGTGGAAGCGGCGGGTGCGTTCGCGCAGGGCGAGGGCGGAGACCAGGGTGATGGGGCCGAGGCGGCCGACGAACATCAGCATGATGATGATCACCTCGCCTGCCGGGGGCAGTTCGGGGGTGAGGCCGGCGGACAGGCCCACGGTGCCGAAGGCGGAGACCGCCTCGAACAGCACGACTTCGAAGCGGTCCTGGACCATGGCCAGCAACGCGATCGTGGCCAGTGTCACCAGCCCTACCCCGAGCAGGGCGACGGTCAGGGCCTGGCGCAGCACGTGGGGGGCCAGGCGGCGGTGGAAGGCGCCGGAGTCCGGCTCGCCGCGGACTTCGGCGAGGATCGCGGCGCCCAGGACGGCGAAGGTGGTGACCTTGATGCCGCCGGCGGTGCCGGCGCTGCCGCCGCCGATGAACATCAGCACGCAGGTGGCCAGCAGGGTGGCCGGGCCCAGGGCGGTGATGTCGATGGCGTTGAAGCCGGCGGTGCGGGCCATGGCGGAGTGGAAGAAGGCGTTGAGGATCTTGCCGGGTACGTCCATCGGTCCCAGGGTGGCGGGGTTGGTCCATCCCAGTCCCAGCGTCGCGGCCGTCCCCGCGGCCAGCAGCGCGGCGGTGGTGGTGGCGGTGAGCTTGATGTGCAGCGACCAGGTGCGGCTGCCGGTGGCGCGGTGGCGGGCGCGGTGCCGCAGCACCCGATGATCACGGGGAAGCCGATACCGCCGAGGAACTCGAACGTCTGCCGAGCCAGCTCGCCCACGAGCGGCTGGTGGCCCGGATCGACGCCGCGCGGCGTCTGCTGAGCGGCATGACCGCCGGCAGCCATCTCGTCGCCGCCGGGGCGGCGCTGGTGCTCTTTGCCGCCGCCGGACTGTGGGCCGGGGTGCTGGGCGGCACGCTGACCGTGCTGATGCTGCTGCGGGCCCGCCTGTTCAAGGAGTCGGCGCAGGTCGCGACGGCGCTGGGGGCCGCGCTGCCGGCCGCCGCCGGGGCCGCGGTGTACACGGTGACCGACCGGGCGGGCCAGACGGCGCCGCTGCTCGGGGTGACGCTGCCGGCCGCGCTGGCCATCGCCCTCGCCGCCGGGGGCGTGGCCCTGGCCGCCGGCCGGTTCCGCGCCAGTCCGCGACTCGTCCGCGCCCTGGATGTGCTGGAGACGACGCTGCTGGTGGCCGTCGTCCCGCTGGTCCTCGCGGTCTGGGAGGTCTACGGCACCCTGCTGGACCTGCGGGTGTGAGGGGGGGACCGATGGCCTTCCGCATCCGCGTCCGTGTCCGTGTCCGCGTCGGCCGTGGGAACCGGGTCCGGCGGTGCGCCGGGCCGGCGGGGCTGCTCGCGGTGGTGGCGCTGGGGGTGCCCGTGGCGGCGGTGCCCGGGCCGGCCGCCGCCTCCGAGCCGTGCCGCACCGGCACGGCAGGGGAGGAGCTGCCCGACGGTGCGGGCCCGCACCCGCTGATCGACCAGCTCGGGCTGCGGCAGGCGTGGGACCTGTCCACCGGCGCGGGCGTGACCGTCGCCGTCATCGACTCCGGCGTGGACGCCCGCCACCCCGGCCTGGCCGACGCCGTGGCCCGCGGCAGCGAGTTCACCACCAGCGTCACCGACGAGCGCGGCTACCACCACGGCCGTCCCGCGTGGCAGCGGGACTGCCAGGGGCACGGCACCGCGGTCGCCGGTCTGATCGCGGCCCGGCACACCGAAGGGGAGCGCATCGCCGGCATCGCGCCCGGCGCCACCGTCTACCCCGTCCGTCTCGCCGGCACCGGCGGGGTGGGCGGCACCAGTGATCACATGCTCGCCGCCGCCGTCGACGACGACGCCGTCGCCGCCGGGGCCCGCATCATCAATCTGTCCCTCGCCAACGCGGCCGACCGGAAGCCGGTCCGCGAGGCCATCGCCCGCGCCGTCGGCCAGGGCGTACTGGTCGTCGCCGCGGCCGGCAACGAGGGCAACGCGAATGTCAGCACCGGACGGATGTACCCGGCCGCCTACGACGGAGTGCTCGCCGTCGGTGCCGTGGACGCCGAGGGGCGGCCACTGGACTCCTCCAACGCCGGGCCCTGGGTGGACATCGCCGGCATCGGCACGCCCATGACCGTGCTCGCCCCCGGCGGTTCCGGCTACCGGCAGGCGGAGGGCGGCACCAGCCTGGCCGCCGCCCAGGTCTCCGGCGCCGCGGCGCTGGTGCTGTCCCGCTTTCCCGGACTGACGGCCCGGCAGGTGGCCGGGCGGCTGACCGGCTCCGCCAGCCTGCTGGGCGGCGGCGTCAACGACCGGACCGGCGCCGGACTGGTCGACCCGTTCGGCGCCCTCACCCATCTCGGCGGCGCTCCCGGGACGGACCCGGTACCCGGGCGTCTCACCGTCCAGCCCCTCCCCCCGCAGCAGCCGCTGCTCAGCGCCACGGCGGCCGGCGCGCTGGCCGTCAGCGGCGTGCTGATGCTCGGCGTGCTGCTGGTGCTGCTGGCCGCGCCCGCCGTGCGCCGGGCGGCCCGCCGGGGCTGGCGGCCGGGCACCGCGCCGGTCCCTTCCGATCCGCCCGGCCCGCCGCCCGGCGGTGCCGCACCGCACCCCGCTGCCGCCCGCCTGGCCTGGCTGGACGGCACACCGCCCACAACCGGAAACCGGAGACCGTGAGTCATGGCCACGACGCGTGAGCAGGCGGAGGCGTATGCCTACGCCAACCGCCGGATGAGCACCGGCCTGCTGCGGGGCGCGGACGAGGCGCGCCTGGATCCGCGCCGCCGCCTCAACCGGGCCCTGGGGGCGGGCGTCGCCGTCGGAATCCTGATCATGGCCGGGTTCGGCATCGCCGGCTGGCTCGGCGGCGGACGCGGCCCCGGCCTCCCCACCGACGGCGCGGTGGTCGTCGGCGACAGCGGTGATCCGTATGTCGTGCGGGACGGCACCGTCCATCCCGCCCTCAACCTCGCCTCCGCCCTCCTCGTCGGCGGCGGAGAACCGACGAAGGTGCGCCGGGCCACGCTCGACGAGGCGCCCCGCGGTCTGCCCGTCGGCATCCCCGGCGCCCCCGACGCCCTGCCCGGCGCGGACGATCTGCTGCACACGCCCTGGACGCTGTGCGCCACCCCCGCCGAAACCGGCGGCCCTCCGGCCGAGACCGCGCTGTACGTCTCGGTTCCCGAGGCGGCGGCCACCGACGGCGCGACCGTCCTGGCCGAGACGGAGGACGGGCGGCTCTGGCTCCTCGCCGAGGGCCGGCGGTACGCCCTCGAACCCGCGATCCGGGACCTTCTCGGCCTTCCGGCCGACCCCGTTCCGCTTCCTCTCCGGATCATCGCGACCGTGCCCGAGGGGCCGGAGATCACCGTTCCCGCCCCCGCTCCCGGCACGGGCCGGGCCCCCGAGGCCGGCCGCCTGCCCTTCGACGCGGCCGTCGGCGACCTCGCCCGCACCGGGGACACCGGTGCCGGCCCGCGCTACTTCCAGGTCCGGTCCGACGGTCTGCTGCGCATCACGGAGCTGGTCCACACCCTGCTCGCCCGCGACGCGGAACGGCTGCACGAGATCAGCCCGCAGCAGGCCGGGGCGGCCGGGCGGGCGAGTGCCGCCGGACCGGGCGACCGCGCGTGGCCCGAGGCCGTGCCGGAGGCGCAGGACCCGGAACGGAACCAGCCCGTCTGCATCAGCACGCCCCCGGGCAGCCGGCCCGGGGACACCCCGTGGCGGGCCACGGTCCACCTCCCGCCCGCCATGCCCGATCCGGCCGGCATCGTCCCCGTCGCGGCGGGCAGCGGAGAACCCCTCGGCCTCCTCGACCGCATCTACATCCCGGCCGGTTCCGGCGCCCTGGTACGCGCCACCGCCTCGGCCGGCGCCGCGGGCACGCACACCCTCGTCACCGACTCCGGCATCGCCTACCCGCTCGCCTCGCCGGACACCGCCCGGCTCCTCGGCTACGACCCGGCCCGGACGCCCGCCATGCCGCGCGGCTACGTCGGGCTGCTGCCCGCCGGGCCCGTCCTCGACCCGGAGACCGCGGCGCAGGAGCGGGCAGGGGGCGACCGGTGACCGCGGCAGGACGGCGCGGGCCCGGCGGATCCGTCCGGGCGCGGCTGGTGGCGGCCGAGGCGGGCGCGGGGGCGGCCCTCGCGGGGGTGGCCCTGCCGGGCGCGTGGGGGTATGCGCTGACCGGCGCGGGGGTGCTGGCCGCCGTCGGCGGGCCGGTGCGGGTGCGCGGCGAGCGGGCCGGCCGGCGGCTGCCGGCCCGGCTCCGCCGCGGCACCCCGGCCCCGGGCCCGGCTCCCGGAGCGGGGGCGGGGCCGGGGCCGGAGCGGCTGGGCGCCGCACAGACCCTGCTGCCGGCGCTGACCGTGACCGAGGCGCCGGACCGCAACATTCCGGGCCCGGACGGCCTGGGCGTGGCCGGTGACGGGCGCGGCCATGCCACGGTCGCCGCGTTCCCCGGCGGCATGCTGCCGGCCCTCCCCGCCGCCGCCGTCGCCCGCTGGCTCGCCGAGGATCCGGCGCGGCCGGCCGCGGCCCAGATCGTCGTCGAGCGGTTCGCCGTCCCCTCCTGGGACATGCACTACCACTACCCGCCGACCGCCGCGTACCGGGGGCTGCCCGGCGCCGGGACTGCCGTCGCCGTCCGCTCCTGGCTCGTCGTCCGCTGCGAGCCCCTGGAGGCGCCCCGCGCCATCGCGCTCCGCGGCGGCGGCCAGGCCGGCGCCCATGCCGCCCTGGCCGCCGCCGCACGCCTGCGGGCCCGCCTGGCCGCCCGGGGTGCCCCCACCGTGCCGCTCACCGCCGCATCCACCCGTGATCTCCTCCGCCATCTCGGCGACCCCGAGCCCGACGGCCGTGCGCTGCGGGGAAGCTGGGCCGGCCGGGGGGCCGCCCACGCCACGCTCACCGCCGAGGTCGCCTCCCGCGGCGACTGGTTCCGCCTGCTGGCCGGGCTGGCCCGCTGCTCCGCCGACCGGGTCGTGGTCGCGGCGACCCTCACCGCCGAGGGCGGGGAGCTGCGGGTCCGTACCGCCGTCCGGGTGGTCAGCGCCCTCCCGCAGCACGCCGCCGCGCAACGCGACGCCCTGCACTCCGCCGGCATCACCGGCCCGCCCGGCCGGGACCAGTCCGCCGGTCTCCTCGCCACCCTGCCCCTCGCCCACCCCGGCCGTCCCCTGGCGGAGGCCGCCGGCCTCACCACGGCGGCCGTTCCGTTCTCCCGGGAGGCAGCATGACCACCCCCGACCCGGCGACCCTGCCCGCCGTCACCTGGCGGGACCCGCTCGACGGGCCGGCCGCCCCGGAACCTGCCCTGGTGGATGCGCGGGCCGGCATCCATCTGGGAACCGACCGCGACGGCCGCCCGGTCCCGCTCCCCGCGCCCGGACCGGCCGGTGTGCGCATCGCGGTTCTCGGCGAGTCCCTGTTCGGCCGCCTCGTCGCGCTGCGCCTCCTCGCCGTGGGTGCCCAGGTCACCGCCGACACGCGGGTGCCCGAGCGGTGGCAGTTGATGTGCCGGGCGGCCGGCGGCGGGCTGTCGTTCGCCCAGGATCCCGCCGCCGTCTGGCCGGCCCGCCCGCCCGCTCCGCCGGGCCGCGACGCCGGGCCGCAGGCGCTGATCAGTGACCGGCACCGGCCGCCGTCCCCCCACCTGGCCGACGGGCCGTGGCGCACGGTCCTTCACGTCACCCGCGCCGCCCCTCGGCACTCGCCCTTCTGGGCGCGGCCGGACGTCCTGCTGGCGCTGGACCCGGGCCATGCCGACGCCGTCGGCCGGCTCCTCGGGCCGCCGGCCGCGCGGTGCACCGCCGGTCTCGCCCGGGGCGAGATCGTCCTGTTCCGGTCCGGTACCGCGGAGATCCTCCGTCCCGACATCGGCCCCGGCGAGAACGCGCTCCTCATCCCCGCCCGGCGGGGGCACGGCTGACGCCGCGGCCCCGGTACGGCCCGCCAGGGGCGGGTCGTTCCACGCGGCGAGCAGCGGCGATTTCCTGCGCGGCAGAGCCGTGGGGCCGGTCTGCGACCCGCCAGGGCCTGCTAGGCCCCGTCGCCTTCCCCAGCGGCACCGTGCGCCGGGCCCCGGCCCCGGGGCGTGCGGCGGACGGGGAAGCGCCGGCGGTTGATCTCCGTCTTCTCGGTGAGGGCCCGAGCCAGATCCACACCGGTGACATCGGCCAGCCGCAGCAGGTAGGCGAGCACATCGGCCATCTCGTGCCGCACCGCCCGGGCCCGGTCCGGGTCCGCCATGACCGCCGCGGATTCCTCGGGGGTGAGCCACTGGAAGATCTCCACCAGCTCACCTGTTTCGCCGGCCAGGGCCATCGCCAGGTTCTTCGGGGTGTGGAACTGCTCCCAGTCCCGCTCGCGGGCGAACTCCGCGAGCATCTGCTGCAGATCTCGGATCGTCATGGCCGCCATCCTGGCCCACGACGGCTCCGCCCCGGGGAAGGGGCATTCCCGGGGCGGAGCAGGGGGGCGGCCCGGCGGGACACGCCGGGGTCTCATTCGCTGCCGGCCAGGATCGGATACAGCCGCTTGCGGTTCTCGTCGACCAGCGCGACCGCCTTCTCCCGCTGCTCGGCGGTGCCCGTCGCGCACACCTGCCGGAACGCCTCGATCACCGCGCCGCCGGCCTGGCGGGCCTCGTTCATCGCCTGCCGGTCGGCGCCCCGCCCGGCTTCCTCCCAGGGGGCCCTGGGGCCCGACTCGGCCTCACCGCGCCCCGCGTCGGTCAGTGAACAGTTTCCTGCCGCGTTCATCGGCGCCTCCCCGGTCAGCGTCCGGTGCGGTTTCCCCACGGTATCCCCCGGTATCCCCCGGCCCCGCCCGGGGGAGATGGCAGGACGGCGTCCGGCGGCAGCGGCTTGACAGGGCCGACGGGCGGCGGTGAGGGTTTGGGAGCGCTCCCAAAGCGGAGCTGCGGTGCGCACGGCAGGAAAGGGCGGTGGTGACGGTGCCGGTTTCCGGTGGCGGGGACGGCGGACGGACCGTGGGCTGGGGGATTCTGGCCACCGGCGGGATGGCCGAGGCGTTCGCCGCGGATCTGCGGCAGGTGCCGGGCGCCCGGGCGGTCGCGGTGGGCTCGCGCACCCGGGAATCGGCGGAGCGCTTCGCCGGACGCCTCGGCATCCCGCGGGCCCACGGCAGCTGGCTCGATCTGGCGCGGGACCCGGAGGTGGACGTGGTCTACGTGGCCACCCCGCACGCCGCGCACCGGGCCGCCGCGCTGCTGTGCCTGGAACAGGGCAGGGCGGTGCTGTGCGAGAAGCCGCTGACCCTGAACCTCCCCCAGGCCCGGGACCTGGTGGCCGCCGCCCGGGAACGCCGGGTGTTCCTGATGGAGGCGATGTGGACGCTGGTCCATCCGGTGATCCGCCGGGTCCGCGAGCTGGTGGACCAGGGGGCGATCGGCGAGGTGCGGTCGGTCCAGGCCGAGTTCGGATTCGCGGCCGAGGAGGATCCGGGCCACCGGCTGTTCGATCCGGCCGCGGGCGGTGGCGCGCTGCTGGACGTCGGGACCTACCCGGTGTGGTTCGCCCATCATCTGCTGGGGGCGCCGGACGAGATCACCGCGTGGTCGCACCCGGCCAAGACCGGCGTGGACGCCACGACCGGAATGCTGCTGGGCTACCGCGGCGGGGCGATGGCCGTGCTGTCCTGCTCGGTGGCCGCCCACCACGGGCAGCGGGCGGCGGTGCACGGCACCGCCGGGTGGATCGAGATCCGTTCGGACTTCTACCGCCCGCCCGGCTTCGTCCTGCACCGGCCGGGGCGGGAGCCCGAGGAGGTGCCCGGCCCGCCGGCCCAGGGCAACGGCTACGGCCACCAGGCCCGCGAGGTGATGCGCTGCCTGCGGCAGGGGCGGACCGAGTCCGAGCTGGTGCCGCTGGACGGCACCCTGGCCGTGATGGGCACGCTGGACGAGGTGCGCCGGCAGATCGGGCTGCGGTACCCCGGGGAGGCGTAGCCGGCGCGCGGAGCGGTTTTGTGCCCGGCCGCGGGGGGATTCGGGGCGGTATGGCACTGACTGAATCTCTGCGTGGCGCGGCCACCGGTTCCCTCCGCAGCGCGGCCGGCGTGCTGCGCGCGGTGCGGCCCGACCCGGACCGGCCAGGACGGGTGATGGCCGCGGTGGACGGACTGGAACACGCCCGGGCGCTGGACCCGGTGCTGGACGGTCTGCGCCGCGGGATACGGGCGCTGCCGCTGGGCGGCGCCCGGGACGCGCTGCACGGCCGCTGGCTGGGGCATCCGCTGCATCCGGCGCTGGTCCAGCTTCCGCTGGGCGCCTGGACCTCCGCGGCGGTGCTGGATCTGCTGCCCGGGCAGCGGCGGGCGGCCGGGACCCTGGTGGCGCTGGGTCTGGCCGGCGCGGCGCCCTCGGCGGTCGCGGGCTGGGTGGACTGGGCGGAGCTGCCGCCGCCGCACCGGCGGGTGGGCGCGGTGCACGCCGCCGCCAACGGCACCGCCATCGCCTGCTACGGGCTGTCCCTGCTGGCCCGGCTGCGCGGGCGGCGGCTGCGGGGCCGGCTGTGGGGCTTCGCCGGGCTGGCCGCGGCGGGCACCGGCGGGGCGCTCGGCGGGCATCTGGCGTACCGGCAGGGCGCCGCGGTCAACCATGCCGAGGCGGTGTCCCGGGTGGCCGGCGGCGGCTGGCGGGAGCTGGGCGCGGTGGCGGACTTCCCGGTGGGCCGGGCGGTCCGGCGCCGGGTGGGCGACGTCCCGGTGCTGGTGGTGCGGGAGACCGGCGGCCGGATCCGGGTGCTGGCCGACCGGTGCAGCCACATGGCCGGGCCGCTGTCCGAGGGCGAGCTGTCCGGCGGGTGCGTGCGGTGCCCCTGGCACGGCAGCGTGTTCCGGCTGTCCGACGGCCGGAACGTGTCGGGCCCGGCGACCGCGCCGCAGCCGGTGTTCGACACCCGGGTGGCGGACGGGCGGCTGCGGGCCCGGCCCGCGCCGGACCGGTCGGCCACCGCTCCGGACGAGCCTGCATAACCCCACGGGGCACCGGTTACCCGGCCCGCGTGGCCGGGCCGGGTCGCGGCCGGGCGCCGGCGGCGAGGGAACCGAGGAACCAGAGAGGGTGAGCAGCGGTGAAGGTGGCATTTCTGGTGGCGCCGGAGGGCGTGGAGCAGGTGGAGCTGACCAGCCCCTGGCAGGCGGTGGAACAGGCCGGCGGAACCCCGCGGCTGGTGTCCACCCGCGGCGGCCGGATACAGGCGTTCAACCATCTGGACCGGGCGGACGCCTTCCCGGTGGACCAGACGGTGGCCGAGGCGTCGGTGGGCGAGTACGACGCGCTGGTGCTGCCCGGCGGGGTGGCCAATCCGGACTTCCTGCGCACCGACCACGGCGCGGTGGATTTCGTGCGGGAGATGTGCCGGGCCGGCCGCCCGGTGGCGGTGATCTGCCACGGTCCGTGGACCCTGGTGGAGGCCGATGTGGTGCGCGGGCGCACCCTGACCTCGTGGCCCAGTCTGCGGACCGACATCCGCAACGCCGGCGGGACATGGGTGGACCAGGAGGTCGCGGTCTGCGAGGAGGGCCGGGCGGTGTTCGTCAGCAGCCGCAAGCCCGCGGATCTGCCGGCCTTCAACCGGGCGATGCTGGAGCAGTTCTCCCGCGTCGCGGCGTGAGACGGCCGGGCCGCCCCGTCCGGCCGGCCGGGTTCAGCCGCCGGTGCGGAGCAGCGCGGCGCACAGGGTCAGTCCGGGGCCGAAGGCCAGGGCGACCACGGGTGCGCCGGGCGGCAGGCCGCCGCCCGCCAGCAGCGCCCGCAGCACCAGCAGCACGGTGGGCGAGGAACAGTTGCCGTGCTCGCGCAGCACCGCGCGGGAGGGTTCCAGGGCGGCGGGCGGCAGGTCGAGTTCCTCCTGGACGGTGTCCAGGATCAGCGGACCGCCGGGGTGGACGGCCCAGCCGGCCACGTCGGAGGGCTGGAGCCGGTGGCGGGCGAGCAGCTCCTCGGTGACCGGACGCAGGTGTTTGGCGAGGATGTCCGGCACTTCCGGCGACAGCCCCATGCGGAAGCCGAGGTCGGTGATCTGCCAGGTCATCAGCGTGCTGGTGGTGTGGTCGGTGTGGGCGGCGAGATCCACCAGGCGCAGGCCGCGGCGGCCGTCCGGCTCCAGCACGACCGCCGCCGCCGCGTCCCCGAACAGGGCGTGCACCACGACCTGCTGGGGGTCGTCGGTCGGCGGCTGGAGATGCAGGGAGGGCAGTTCCAGGCACAGCACCACGGCCGGCCGGCGGTGCGCGGTGACGAAGTCGGCGGCGCTGCCCAGGGCGGGCAGAGCGGCGTAGCAGCCCATGTGGCCGATCAGCAGCCGCCGGGTCCCGGCGGGCAGGCCCAGCGAGGCGGCCAGCCGGATGTCCAGGCCGGGGGTGTCGTAGCCGGTGCAGGAGGCGACGGCGAGCAGGCCGATCTCGTCGGGGGTGCGGCCCGCCGCGTCCAGCGCCGCGGACACGGCCCGGTGGCCCAGGTCCGGGGCCTCCCGGGTGTAGCGGCGCATCCGGTCGGCGGTGGACCAGTGGGCGGCCGGTTCGGTGAGCGGGCTGACCGCGGTGTGCCGGCGGTGCACGCCGGCGCCGTGGAAGACCCGGCGGGCGATGCGGCTGCCGCCGAAGTGGTGGCGGAAGAAGCCCTCCCACAGCTCGTCCTGGCCCACCCGCGGGGGCAGCGCGGTGCCGAATCCGGTCAGGGCGGCGCTCACCACCGCGGCGCCTCGGTGTCGTGGTCCGGGTCGCCGCCCAGGGCGGCGGTCCCGAGCCAGTCCGCGCAGACATCGGAGGTGGCGGGCTGGAGCGCGCCGCAGCGGGCGTCGCGGTAGATCCGCTCCAGGGGGTGTCCGCGGCGGGTGGCGGAGGCCCCGGCGGCCTCCAGGGCGGAGGCGGCGACCGCCGCGGCGGTGTCCCCGGCGGTGAGTTTGGCGCGCCACACCCAGCGGTTGGTCTCCGGTGTGCCGGGCTGCTCGGTGACCCGGCGGGCGGCCTCGGCGACGACCAGGCGGGCGGCGGCGGCCTCCGCGTCCGCCCGGCCGAGCCGGGCCCGCACGGCGGGCAGGGTGTGCAGGTTCCGCTCGCGCAGATGGGCGGCGGCGGCCCGGAGCGCGGCGCGCGCCACCCCGGCGTAGACGGCGGCATAGGAGGCGACCAGCCACTGCGGCATGATCTCGGCCATCGGCAGCGCGAGCCCCTCGACGCCGCCGAGCAGGGCGTCGGCCGGGACCTCGGTGTCCAGATGCAGGTCGTGGCTGCCGGTGGCACGCATGCCGAGGGAGTCCCACACCGGGTCGACGCGGATCCCGTCGCCGGCGGGCACCAGGAAGTACGAGACGCTGGGCGCGTCCGCGTCCCGGTCGCGGGCGGCCACCAGGTAGGCGTCGGCGTGGCCGGCGCCGGAGACGAAGCTCTTGGTGCCGGTGATGCGGTAGCCGTGCGCGGTGCGCCGGTAGGCGGTGGCGATGCGGGAGAGCCGGGAGCCGGCGCCGCGTTCGCTCATGGCGACGGCGAACAGCGCGCCGTCGGCGGCCTGCCGCAGGGTCCGGTCGCGGGCGGCGAAGAAGCTGTCGGGTGCTCCGAGGCGGCGGGCGAGGTCGTCGGGGGTGTGGGCCAGGGCGCCGGTGACCGAGGCGTGCATGTTGTAGATCAGCGCGGTGGCGCCGGCCCCGGCGGCGAGTTCCGCGGCGACCTCGGTGTAGTCGGTGAAGCGGGCGCCGGTGCCGCCGAGCCGGGCGGGGACCAGCAGGCCGAGCAGCCCGGCGGCGCGCAGGTCGGCGAAGTCCTCCGCGGGAAAGCTGCCCGCGGCGTCGTGCGCGGCGGCGCGGGCGGCCAGCCGGGGCGCCAGTTCCCGGGCGCGCTCCAGGGCGGCGGCCGGGGCGGGGGCCGGGGCGCCGGTCCGCTCCCCCTGTCCGCTCTGTTCGGCCTGTCCGGTCCGGTGGGCAGGGGTGGCCGGGGCAGCGGTGCCGCCGGCGGGGACGAGAGGGGTCACGCGGTCCTCCTGGGGTGCTCGCGGTGGCGCTGCGGGGAGCGCGGGTGGTCCGTCTTCCGTCCGCGGCCCTGGAACAGCACGGCGGTGCTGGGCACCGGCACCATCCGGACGGTGTCCCGGCGTCCCCCCGCCCAGGCCAGGAGGTCGGGCAGGCGGGGCCGGATGCCGCGGATCTCCAGCGGCACGCCGCCGCGGGCGCAGGCGGCGGCCAGGGCGGCACGGTCGACGAGGAGAGCGGGGTCGTGGACCCCGCGGGGCGCCAGGCCGGGGAGACGTTCCGCCACGCCGACGGCGAGCCAGCGGCACAGCGCGGTGTCGGCGAGGGTGTCCAGCACCAGCGTGCCGCCGGGGCGCAGCAGCCGGCAGGCCTCGGCGACGGCCCGGTCGAGGTCCGGTACGTGCTCCAGGATCTCGCCGGCCACCACCACATCGGCGACGGCGTCGCGCAGCGGCACGGCCAGCACGTTGCCGCGCACCGCCGTCACCCCGTGGCGGCGGGCCTGGCGCAGGGCGCTGGGCGAGAGGTCGACGCCCAGGTGGCGGTATCCGCTGCCGGACAGGTGCGGGGCGAGCAGGCCGCCGCCGCAGCCGAGGTCGACCAGGACGGCGCCGGGCCGGGGCGCCGGGGGCACCAGCCGGGCGCGGGCGGCGGCGAGCCAGTGCAGCATGGCGAACCGGCCGCGGGGGCGCCACCAGTGGTCGGCCAGCCGCTCGTACAGCGCGGGGTCGTTGCGGGGCAGCCGGGCACGCGGGCGGTCGAGAAGGGACGACAGCATGCGGACAGGCTGTCACAATCCCTGCCATGCGGCATTTTTCAGGCGTACGGTCGGCGGGGCCGGGCCCGGGGGCGGGGCCGCGGCCCGCGGCGTGGACGGCCCGGGCGGCGGCATGGGCGGCGGCCTGTCATCCCCTGCCGACGGCGGCGGTGACGCTGATGGCGGCGGGCCTGGCGGCGGCCTGCGGCCGGGGCGCGGCGGGCACCGCGGCGGTGGCCGCGGCGGTGCTGGCCGGGCAGCTGTCGGTGGGCTGGCTGAACGATCTGGTGGACGCCGGCCGGGACGCGCGCACCGGCCGGGCGGACAAGCCGGTGGCCCAGGGGCGGCTGTCGCGCGACGCGGTGCGGACCGCCGTGGCGGTGGCGGCGGTGGCGGCGGCCGGCCTGTCGCTGCTGTCCGGCCCGGCCGCGGCTGCCGCGCATCTGCTGGCACTGGTGTCCGCCTGGGCCTACGACCTGGGGGTGAAGGCGACCCGCTGGTCCCCGGTGCCGTACGCGGTGTCCTTCGGTCTGCTGCCGGCGTTCGTGGTGCTGGGGCTGGAGGGCACGCCGCTGCCGCCGTGGTGGCTGGTGGCGGCCGGGGCGCTGCTGGGCTGCGCGGCGCATGTGCTGAACGTGCTGCCGGATCTGGCCGACGACGCGGCCTGCGGGGTGCGGGGCCTGCCGCACCGGCTGGGCGCGGAGCGGGGCCGGGCCGCCGCCGCGGTGCTGGTGCTGGCGGCCTCGGCGCTGCTGGTGCTGGGGCCGCCGGGCCCGGTGGCCGGCGGCAGGCTGGCGGTGCTGCCGGTGGCCGCGGTGACGGTGGGCGCGGGACTGGCGGCCGGCCGGCGTCCGGGATCGCGGGCGGCGTTCCGCGCGGTGCTGCTGGTGGCGGTGGCGGATGTGGGACTGCTGCTGTGGACCGGGGCGGCGGGGACGGCGGTCACCGCCGCCGGCGGCGGCTAGCCGTGCCGCGGGCCCGGCCGGCCCGCGGTGTGCGCGGGCCGGCCGGGCGGCGGGGCCTCAGAGGGCGCCGCGGCGCCAGGGGCCGGTGATGGCGAAGGTGATGCCGGGGCTCTGGATGTTGACGAACAGCCAGTTGCCGTTCTTCGGCTCGAACACCGAGCCGGCCCATTCCGAGCCCCGGTAGTCGGAGGCGTTCACGTTCTTGCCGGCGGTGCCGCCGCGCAGGTCCGCGTTGTTGGCGGCGAAGGGGAAGATCTCCCCGTCGGTGGTGAGGCCGTGCACATACTCGGTGCCGCTGCCGTCCTCGCACAGCACCAGGCCGCCGCGCGGGCTGACGCACATGTTGTCGGGGGCGTTGAGCACCTCGGCGCCGGGCGAGGCGAACAGCACCCGCAGCTCGTCGGTGGCCGGGTCCAGCTCGAAGACCTGGCCCTGGCCGGCCGGGCCGCCGTTGGTGCTGATGACGTAGATCCGGTCGTTGCCGTACCAGGCGCCCTCCAGGCGGGCGAAGACCGCGGCGCCGCCGGCCTGGGCCGTGCCGCGCATGGTGTCGCCGTCGGGGTCGGCGTCGTCCACCGGCACCCAGGAGACGGTGCCGTAGGAGCGCTCGCCGTCCGCGCGGGTGTCGTAGGAGGAGGCGCCGATGCGCAGCGCCTCCAGCCGGCCGCCCTTGGCCAGGTCGCCGGGGACGGTGGGGAGGAACCGGTACAGGCAGGCGTTGCCGCGGTCCTCGGTCTCGTAGATGTAGCCGGTGGCCGGGTCCACGGCGATGGCCTCGTGGTTGAAGCGGCCCATGGCGGTCAGCGGTTCGGGGCTGCCCTTGCCGGCGGAGGCCACCTCGAAGATGTAGCCGTGCCGCTTGCCGGCCACGGTGGAGAAGGTCTCCTCGCAGGTCAGCCAGGTGCCCCAGGGGGTCGGGCCGCCGGCGCAGTTGCGGATGGTGCCGCCCAGGCTGCCGTAGGACTCCAGCCACTGCCCGGCGTCCGGGTCGAACACCAGGGTGGAGGTGCCGCCGCCGGCCTCGGGGTTGTAGGCCGGGGAGGTGAAGGCCGGGCCCGCGCCGCGCTCGTGGTTGCGGACCAGGTGCACCCGCCGGCCGTGCCGGAAGGCGGCCATGCCGTCGTGCGAGCCGGGGGTGGGCGCCCCGTCGTCCATCAGGTCGTTCGTCCAGCCGTAGGAGATGTACTCGAAGCCGCGCGGGAGCATCAGCAGCTCCAGGCCGGTGGTCTGGTCGCGCACCGGGCGCAGCGGGCCGTAGCCGGGGTCGCAGTCGCGCCGGGCGCGGCGGCCCGGGTCGGCCGCCGCGGTGCGGGCGGCAAGGGCCTGGAACGGGAGGGAGGCGGCGGCGGCAACGGCCGCGCCGCGCAGGACGCCGCGTCGTCCGTAGCCGGGGTTGGTCGGTCCTTCGGTGGACGTGCCGGTCATGGGGGGTCCTTTCACGTGCGGTGCAAGCTCGCACAGGCCATGCGTTGGCAAGGCGAAATCCAGCCGCGTTCACGCTAGAAGGAAGACCGCCCGGTGCCCGCCCAACACGGGGTGGCGGTTTTGCGAACCTCTCCCCGCTTCCGGGGCTCCGGCCGGTGACGCGCGGATGACCGGCGGCGTTCTACAGTCGTGTCATGACTTCGCAGGAGACGGCGCGGGTGGACACCTGGATCTGGTCCGTGCGGCTGATCAAGACCCGTTCGCAGGCGACCGCGGCCTGCCGGGCCGGTCATGTGAAGGTCAACGGTGACCGGGTGAAGCCGGCGCACGCGGTGCGGCCCGGGGACGAGGTACGGCTGCGGCACGAGGGCCGGGACCGGGTGGTGATCGTGACCCGGATCGTCCGCAAGCGGGTGGGGGCGCCGGTGGCCGCGGAGTGCCTGGTGGACAACAGCCCTCCCCCGCCGCCGCGGGAGCTGCTGGTGGCGGTGGGCCGCCGGGACCGGGGGGCGGGGCGCCCCACCAAGCGGGAGCGGCGCGAGCTGGACCGGCTGCGCGGCAGCGGCGGCCCGGACCGGCCGCCGCGCGGCTGACCGCGGCCGGCCGGAGAGGACGGGCCGGAGAGGACAGCCGGGGCGGTTCGGGGCGGTCGGGGTGTGACGGCTGTCATCCCGGGACGACCCGGGGTTTTGGCATCGTGGGCTGCCATGGAGAGCATGCAGCCGGAGATCCGCAGTTTTGTGGCCGTGGGGGATTCCTTCACCGAGGGGATGTCCGATCTCCGCCCGGACGGTGGCTACCGGGGGTGGGCGGATCTGCTGGCCGGGCGGCTCGCCGGGCGCGCCGAGGGCTTCCGGTACGCCAACCTGGCGGTGCGCGGCAAGCTGATCGGCCAGATCACCGGGGAGCAGGTGCCGGCCGCGGCGGCGATGCGCGCGGACCTGGTGACGCTGGTGGGCGGGCTCAACGACCTGCTCCGGCCGCGCTACGACCTGGGCCTGGTACGGGCCCGGCTGGAGGAGGCGGTGGAGACCCTGGCCCCTTCCTGCCGGACCCTGGTGCTGATGCGCAGCCCGGGGCGGCGCGGCCCGGTGCTGGAGCGCTACCGGCCGCGGATGGAGGCGCTGTTCGGGATCCTGGACGAGCTGGCCGCGCGGCACGGCGCGGTGGTGGCCGACCTGTACACCTCGCAGGCGCTGTCCGATCCCCGGCTGTGGGCGGAGGACCGGCTGCATCTGACCGCGGAGGGGCACCGGCGGGTCGCCGAGGCCGTGTGGCAGACGCTGGGGCTGGCCCCGGGCTGGGACTGGACGGCCCCGCTCCCCGCGCAGCCGCCGCCCGGCTGGGCCCGGCGGCGGCTCGCCGACGCGCGGTTCGCCCGGGTGCATCTGCTGCCGTGGATCGGGCGCCGGCTGGCCGGCCGGTCCTCCGGGGACGGCCGGCCGTGCAAACGGCCGGAGCTGCTGCCGTGGCCGGCCGGCGGGGCCGGGGCCGCCGCGGACGGGGTGCCCGCCGGCCCGCCGGCGGGCGGCGGACCGGCCTCCGGCCGCCCGGACGGGACGCTGCGGGCAGCGGGGACGGGGCAGCCGTAGAATCGCTGTCCGTGACAGCGAAACCGCAGATCCCCGACGTTCTGGCCCACCGCTACGCCTCCGTGGAGATGGCCCGGGTCTGGTCCCCCGAGCAGAAGGTCGTCGCCGAGCGCCGGCTGTGGCTGGCCGTGCTGGCCGCCCAGCGGGACCTGGGGGTGGCGGTCCCGGACGGCGCCGCCGAGGACTACCGGGCGGTGCTGGAGTCGGTGGATCTGGAGTCGATCGCGGCCCGGGAGCGGGTGACCCGGCACGATGTGAAGGCCCGCATCGAGGAGTTCAACGCGCTGGCCGGGCACGAGCAGATCCACAAGGGCATGACCTCGCGCGATCTGACGGAGAACGTCGAGCAGTTGCAGATCCGCCGCTCGCTGGAGCTGGTGCGGGACCGCGCGGTGGCCGTGCTGGCCCGGCTGGCGCGGCTCGCCGCCGGCCATGCGGAGCTGGTGCTGACCGGCCGTTCGCACAATGTGGCGGCGCAGGCCACCACCCTGGGCAAGCGGTTCGCCGGCTGCGCGGACGAGATGCTGGTGGCGTTCCGGCGGCTGGAGGAGCTGCTGGACCGCTATCCGCTGCGCGGCATCAAGGGCCCGGTGGGCACCGCGCAGGACATGCTGGACCTGCTCGGCGGCGACGCCGGGAAGCTGGCCGACCTGGAGCGGCGGGTGGCGGACCACCTGGGCTTCGGCTCGGTGCTCAGCTCCGTCGGCCAGGTGTATCCGCGGTCCCTGGACTACGAGGTGCTGAGCTGCCTGGTGCAGCTCGCCGCCGCGCCGTCGTCCCTGGCGAAGACGGTCCGGCTGATGGCCGGTCATGAACTGGTGACCGAGGGATTCAAGGAGGGGCAGGTCGGCTCCTCCGCCATGCCGCACAAGATGAACACCCGCTCCTGCGAGCGGATCAACGGCCTGGCGGTGATCCTGCGCGGCTACAGCCACATGGCGGGCGAGCTGGCCGGCGACCAGTGGAACGAGGGCGATGTCTCCTGCTCGGTGGTGCGCCGGGTGGCGCTGCCGGACGCCTTCTTCGCGCTGGACGGCCTTTTCGAGACATTTCTCACGGTGCTGGACGAGTTCGGGGTGTTCCCCGCCGTGGTCTCCCGCGAACTCGACCGCTACCTGCCGTTCCTGGCCACCACCAAGATCCTGATCGCCTCGGTGAAGGCCGGGGTGGGCCGGGAGACCGCGCACGAGGCCATCAAGGAGCACGCGGTCAAGGCGGCGCTGTCGCTGCGCGCCGGGGCCGCGGAGAATCCGCTGATCGCCTCGCTGGCCGCGGACGAGCGGATTCCGCTGACCGCGGTGACGCTGCACCAGTTGCTGACCGAGCCGCTGTCCTTCACCGGCGCGGCGGGCGCGCAGACCGCGGCGGTGGTACGGGCCGTCGAGGCGCTGGCGGACAAGCACCCGGAGGCGGCCGGGTACACACCCGGCGCCATTCTCTGAGAACAGGGGGAATCGTGACCCGCACAGCCGGGATAGCCGTGGTCACCGGTACCGGTACCGGGGTGGGCAAGACGGTGGCGACCGCGGCGCTGGCCGCCGCGGCCCGCGCCGCCGGTCTGGCCGTGGCGGTGGTCAAGCCCGCCCAGACGGGGGTGGCGCCGGACGAGCCGGGCGATGTGCACGAGGTGCGCCGGCTGGCGGGCGGCGAGGTCACCGGGGTGGAGGTGGCCCGGTATCCGGAGCCGCTGGCGCCCTCGGCCGCGGCCCGGCGGGCCGGGCTGCCCGCGGTGCGCCCGCGGGCGGTGGTGGCCGCGGTGCAGGATCTGGCCGACCGCAGCGATCTGGTGCTGGTGGAGGGCGCCGGCGGGCTGCTGGTGCCGTTCGACGCCGAGGGGTCCACGCTGGCCGATCTGGCGCTGCTGATGCGCTCGCCGGTCGTGGTGGTGACATCCGCGGAGCTCGGGACGCTGAATCACACAGCGCTGACGACACAGGCACTGCGGGTACGCGGACTGCGCTGCCCCGGGCTGGTGATCGGAAGCTGGCCCGCCGAGCCCGGTGCGGCCGAGGAGTGCAACCGGGAGGATCTCCCGGTGGTCGCGGAGGTACCGGTGCTGGGGGTGATTCCGGAACGGGCGGCCGGGCTGCCGCCGGAGGTCTTCCGCGCATCGGCTCCGGAGTGGGTGGGTGCGGCGCTGCACGCGGTCCTGGACACGTTCCCGGAGTCCGCGGGCGGCGGCAGGGACGAGGGCCGGTGAGCCGGCCGGGGCGACAAGAGGGGCGGTGACCGGAACATGGACCGGTCCACGAGCCGTTACGCGGTCACAGGGCAAGCACGGAAAGCGGGGTGACATGAGGTGACGAAGTGGATTTTTCGGTTGAATACCTCCTTAACCCGCGAGTCACAATACGTTTGTGATCACGCAACACCCGGGAGCGAGAGTGCTCCTATGGCTGAGTCCTCCTTCCACCGCACCGTGCGGCCGGCCGGCGGTCGCCTCCGGCGCCCGTCCCCCGGCCCGGTGCGGGGCTGCCAGGCGGTGGCGAACCCCCTGCCGGCGGCCCCTGCGGTGTACCCGGGATCCGCGCCCGCCGAGGTCCCGGTCAGCCCGGGTCCGGAGGGCCTGGTGCTGCGGCAGGCCGGCCCGGGCGACGCCCGGGCGGCCAGGGCGATGCACGAGCGCTGCTCGCCGTCGACCCTGAACCGGCGTTACCACGGACCGGTGGGCGACGCCGACCGCTATCTGGGCCATCTGCTGGACCCGCGGCACGGTCGGACCCTCGCGGCCGAGTCGCCCGGCGGGGAGATCGTGGCGCTGGGGCATGTGCTCTGGGACGGCGACGACACCGAGATCGCGCTGCTGGTGGAGGATGCCTGGCAGCGCCGCGGGGTGGGGATGGCGCTGCTGCGGCGGCTGCTGGTGCTGGCCCGGGAGGCGGGCTGCGACTCCGTCTACGCGGTGACGCAGTCCGGCAACACCGGGATGCGGGCGGCCATGCGGTCCACCGGGCTGCCGCTGGAGTACGACTGGTCGGAGGGGGTGCTGGTGATCAGCGCGCGGCTGGCGCCGTCCGCCGCGGCGGGCGCGCTGCCCGCCCCGGCCGGCGGCTGAGCCCCACTGGTCCGCGGCGCGGAACCGTAGTGACATCCGCCCTGTTCACATATGAGGATGGGGCGCATGTCCGACACCCTGGATCTCACGAAAGATCTGCTCCCCCGACAGCTCGCCGACGCCTACCTGGACGCACTGATCGAGCTGGACCCGGTCACCGGCACCTACCTGGGCGTGCCGGAGAGCGCCGGCCGTCTCCCCGACTACTCCCCCGCCGGCCTGGAGCGGATAGCCGGCCTCCAGCGCGCGGTGCTGGCCCGGCTGCCGCACGCCGAGGCGCTGCCCGGCGGGGACTCCGACGTCGAGCGCCGCTGCGCCCGGCTGCTGCGCGAGCGGCTGGCCGCCCAGCTCGCGGTGCACGACGCCGGGGAGACCCTGCGCCTGATGAACAACCTGTTCTCGCCCGTTCAGAACGTGCGCAACGTCTTCACCCTGATGCCGCTGGAGACGGCCGAGGACTGGGCGACGGTGGCGCGGCGGATGCGGGCCGTGCCGGCCGCGCTGGAGGGGTACCGGGCGGCGCTCGCCGAGGGCGCCTCCCGCGGGCTGACGGCCGGCCCCCGGCAGGTCACCACGGTGATCGGACAGCTCACCGAATGGCTCGGGGACGGCGCGCGCCCCGACTGGTTCACGGCCTTCACCGCGGACGGCCCCGAGGAGCTGCGGGGCGCGCTGGACGCGGCGGCGGGCGAGGCCGCCGCCGCCGTGGGCGCGCTGCGCGACTGGCTGGCCGGGGAGTACGCGGCTGCCGCCGCGGGCACCCCGGACGTGGCCGGGCGGGAACGCTACGCCCGCTGGGTGCGGTACTGGAACGGCACCGATCTGGATCTGGAGGAGGCATACGCCTACGGCTGGGCCGAGTACCACCGGCTGCTGGCCGAGATGTGGGCGGAGGCGGACAAGATCCTGCCCGGCTCCTCGCCGTGGGAGGCGCTGAAGCATCTGGACACCGAGGGCCGGGCGGTCGAGGGAGTGCCGGAGATCCGGGCCTGGCTGCAGAACCTGATGGACGAGGCGATCACCGCGCTGGACGGGACCCACTTCGAACTGGCCGACCGGGTCAAGCGGGTGGAGTCGATGATCGCGCCGGACGGCAGCGCCGCGGCGCCGTACTACACCCCGCCGTCCCTGGACTTCTCCCGGCCCGGCCGCACCTGGCTGCCGACCCTGGGCCAGACCCGGTTCCCGGTCTACGACCTGGTGTCCACCTGGTACCACGAGGGCGTGCCGGGGCATCATCTCCAGCTCGCCCAGTGGGTGCATGTCGCCGAGCGGCTCTCGCGGTTCCAGACCACCGCGGGAATGGTCAGCGCCAACGCCGAGGGCTGGGCGCTCTACGCCGAGCGGCTCATGGACGAGCTGGGTTTCCTGACCGATCCGGAACTGCGGCTGGGCTATCTGGACTGCCAGATGATGCGTGCGGTGCGGGTGATCATCGACATCGGCATGCACCTCGGTCTGGAGATCCCCGCGGATTCCGGCTTCCACGCCGGTGAGCGGTGGACGCCGGAGCTGGCGCAGGAGTTCTTCGGCCGGCACAGCGGCCGGCCGGCCGACTTCATCGAGAGCGAACTGGTCCGGTATCTGGGCATGCCCGGCCAGGCGATCGGCTACAAGCTGGGCGAGCGGGCCTGGCTGGCCGGGCGGGAGGCCGCCCGGGCGGCGCACGGCGAGGCGTTCGACGCCAAGCGCTGGCACATGGCGGCGCTGTCCCTGGGCTCGCTCGGCCTGGACGATCTGCGTGAGGAACTCGCCGCCCTGTAGGCGGCACGACGGGCGGCGCCCCGGCCGCCGCGCGGCGCGGGCCGTGCGGCGGCCGGGCGGCCCGGCGGCTCACACCGCCCCGGGCGCGGCGCGCTGCCGCAGGGTGGAGCCGCGGCGGCCCTTGACCACCTCCAGCCGGGCCGGTATCCGGGCGCGCAGATCGGGGACATGGCTGACGATGCCGACGCTGCGCTCCTGCTCGCGCAGGCCGTCCAGCACGTCCAGCACTTCGTCCAGGGTCTGTTCGTCCAGGCTGCCGAAGCCCTCGTCGATGAAGAGGGAGTCCAGCCGCTGCCCGCCGGCCTCCTCGGCGACCACGTCGGCCAGGCCGAGGGCCAGGGCCAGCGAGACGTAGAAGGATTCCCCGCCGGAGAGGGTGGCGGTGTCGCGTTCCCTTCCGGTCCAGGCGTCCAGCACCCGCAGGCCCAGGCCGGAACGGCCGCGGGAGACCGGGACGTCGGTGTGGGTCAGGGCGTAACGGCCGGCCGACATGGCGCCCAGCCGGTCCCCGGCCGCGGCGGCGACCCGCTCCAGCCGGGCGGCCAGCACATAGGTCTCCAGCCGCATCCGGTAGAGGTTGTCGGCGGTGCGGCCCCGGACCAGGTCGGCCAGGCGGGCGATCCGGGCGCCGCGGGCGCGCATCGGCGCCAGTTGCCGGACCGCGCCGGCCGCCTCGGCGGAGAGCCGGTCCAGTTCGGCGCAGCGGTCGGCGGCGGCGCGGTGCGCGGCGGAGGTGTCCCGCACCCGGTGCAGCGCCGCATCGGCCGCCGCCCCGGCGGCCTCCGGGTCCGCGGGCGGCGCGGCGGCGGCCCGCACGGTGGCCAGGTCGCCGAGCACGGCGCGGATCTCCGCCTCCTCCCGGCTCCACTGCTCCAGCCGGTCGGCGAGTTCGCGCTGCCCGGTCTCGGGCAGCAGCGCCTCCCGGGCCCGCTCGGGGGTCTCGAACCCGGCCCGGTAGGCCGCGGTGGCCAGCCTGGCGTCGGCCTCCTTCAGCCGGGCGGCGGTCTGCTCGGCGCGGGTGGCGGCGGTGGCGGCCTCGGCCAGCAGACCGGCCTCCCGCTCCAGCCGGGCGGCGCGTTCGGCGACGCTGGGCGCGTCGCCGCGGGCCCGGGCCAATTCCTTCTGCAGGGCGGCGAGTTCGGCGGCCAGGGCGGCACGCCGGGAGGCCCGGCCGGCGGCGGTGCGGTGCCCCTCCTCGATGCGGGCGGCGAGCCCGGTGCGGCCGGCCTCCGCGCGGGCGAGGTCCTCCTCGGCCGCCGTGGCACCGGCGGCGGCGGCGCGGGCGGCGGCGAGCCGCTGTTCCAGGGCGGTGACCCGCTCCGTCAGGGCGGGCAGCGGCTCGTTCCCGGCGTCCTCGGCCGCGGCGGCGTGTTCGGCGCGGAGCGCGGCCAGCCGGCGGGCGAGCTCCTCGCGGTGCTCCTCGGCCTGTTCCAGGGTCTGCCGGGCGGCGTCCTCCTGTTCCCGGTCCACATGGCCGGGGGACCGGGGGGCGGGGGCCGGGTGTTCCGGCGAGCCGCACACCGCGCAGGGCTGTCCGGGGCGGAGCCGGCCGGCGAGTTCGGCGGCCAGGCCGGCCAGCCGGCGCTCCCGGACATCCAGCCATCCGGCGCGGGCGGTGTCCGCCTCCCGGGCGGCCCGGGTGTGCGCCGCGGCCAGGGCGTCGGCGTCCTCGGCGAGGGCGTCGCGGCGGGCGGCGGCCCGGAGCCGGCGGCGCTCCCCGGCCAGCAGATGTTCCAGCCGCTCGGTGTCCCGCCCGGCCTGCCGGGCGGCCTCGAGCGCGGTGCCGAGCCGGTGCCGGGTCGCTTCCGCCCGGGCCAGCGCCTCCTGGTCGGCGGCCAGCCGCTCGCCGTCGCGGCGGACGGTCTCGTCCAGGGCCTCGATCTCGGCGGCGAGACGTCCGGCCCGGTCCTCGGCGGCGCGGGCGGCGGCCAGGGTGCCGGACTCCTGGCGCAGTGCGCGTTCCCGGCCGGCCAGGGTCTCGGCCGGGGCGCCGGCCAGGTCCTCGGGCAGCCCGGCCCTGGCCAGGGTCTCCTCCCGCCGGGCGGTCCGGTGTTCGGCCTCGGCCTCGGTGTAGAGGTCGAGGGCCGGTGCCACGGCCGCCGCGGCGCGGGCGCGGTCCAGCAGGGCACGGGCGGCCTCGCGTTCGGGCTGCCGCTCCCGCAGGGCCTCCTGGCGCGCGCGGGCCTGCCGGTGGCGCTGCTGGAGGGTGTGGAGCGCGGCGGCGGTGTCGCGGCCCTGCCGGGCGGCGTGGTGCGCCGCCTCGGCCGCCTCGGCGGCGAGGCGGGCGATCTCCAGGCGTTCCCGGGCGTCGGCGCGGGCCTGGGCGGCCAGCCGCAGCACGGCGCCGGCCAGGGCGGGATCGCCCGCGGCCGGCAGCTCCGCCCCGCCGGGGCCGCCGGCCGCCTGCTGGATGCGGTGGGCCAGGGCCAGCAGCCGTTCGTCACCGGTGCGGACCTGTTCCAGGGCGGCGCGGCGCTGCTCGTCGAGGTGTTCCTCGGCGGCGGCGAAGCGGCGGGTGTCGAACAGGCGGCCGAGCAGCCGGGCGCGGTCCTCGGCACCGGCCCGCAGGAAGCGGGCGAACTCGCCCTGGGGCAGCAGCACCACCTGGCAGAACTCCTCGCGGCTCATCACCAGCAGGTCCCGCAGCTCGATGCCGATCTCCTGGTGGGAGCGGCTGAGGGCACGCCAGCCACCGGTGGCCGGATCGCGTTCGCGCAGCGCGCTGTACGCCTTCTCGCGGGTCAGGCCGGTGCCGCGCTTCTTGGGGCGGTCCTGTTCCGGGCGGCGGGTGATCTCCAGGCGGCGTCCGGCGAGGGTGAAGTCGAGCACCACCTCGGTGAGGGTGTCCTGCTCGGCGTGGTCGCTGCGCAGTTCCTGGCCCTGGCGGGCGCCCGGCACCGAGCCGTAGAGTGCGTAGCAGACCGCGTCCAGGACGGAGGTCTTGCCGGCGCCGGTGGGGCCGTGCAGCAGGAACAGCCCGTCGGCGGCGAGCCGGTCGAAGTCGATGTGCTGGCGTCCGCCGAAGGGGCCGAACGCGGCGAGGCGGAGGCTGTGCAGTCTCACCGCTGCTGCTCCTGGGTGCGGGCGCCCTCCAGGGCGGCGGCGAGCAGGGCGCCTTCCCCGGGGTCGGGTTCCCGGCCGCCGCGGACGTGGCGGAGGAAGTCCCCGGCGATCTGCTGGTCGGTGCGGTCGCGCAGCCGGTCGCCGTAGCGGGGGCCGGCCGGGGTGCCGGCGGCGCGCCGCGGTTCGAAGACCAGGCTGAGCAGATGCGGGAAGCGCTCGCCCAGCCGCGCCATGGGGTCCGGCGGCCGGCCGGGGTCGGTGAGGGTGGCCTCCACCCAGTGCTCCCGGCATTCCTCCAGGGCGGGGTCGGTGAGCAGGTGGTCCAGGGTGCCGCGCAGCCGGGCCAGCGGGCGGGGCACCGGGCAGTCGAGGCGCTCGTCCTGCTCGATCCGCCCGCCGGGGCCGAGCCCGATGAGCCACAGGCTCTTGCGGTGGCCGGTCTCGGAGAAGGAGTAGGCCAGCGGGGAGCCGGAGTAGCGGATCCGTTCGGTGAGGGCCTGGGCGCCGTGCAGATGGCCGAGGGCGACGTAGTCGACGCCGTCGAACAGGGTGCGCGGTACGGAGGCGGCGCCGCCCGCGGTGATGTCGCGTTCGCTGTCGCTCTCCTCGCCGCCGGTGACGAAGGCGTGGGCGAGGACGACGGAGCGGGTGCCGGCCGGGCGGGCGGCCAGATCCCGGCGGACCCGGCGCATGGCGGCGGCCAGCACCTCGGTGTGGCCGGGGCGTTCGGCACCGAGCCGCTCGCGGACCAGCGCGGGTTCCAGATAGGGCAGCGGGTAGACGGCGATGCCGCCGTGGGCGTCGTGCAGCAGCACCGGCTCGCCGCAGGATTCCGGGTCGGTGCGCAGATGGATGTTGCTGCGTTCCAGCAGGCCCGCGCCGACGCCCAGGCGGCGGGGCGAGTCGTGGTTGCCGGAGATCATGATCACCGGGATGCCCAGCCCGGCCAGCCGGTGCAGGGTTTCGTCGAACAGCTCGACGGCGGGCAGCGGGGGGACCGCCCGGTCGTAGATGTCGCCGGAGACCAGGAGGGCGTCGGCCTGCTTGTCGCGTACGGTGGCGATCAGATGGTCGATGAAGGCGCGCTGGGCGTCGAGCAGTCCGACGCGGTGGAAGGCACGGCCGAGATGCCAGTCCGACGTGTGCAGGAAGCGCATGGTCGATCACTGTAGGCCCGGGCGCCGACACTCCGGCACCCCGGCCTCCCGGCGGCCTCCGGCCGGTCAGGGCGGTCCGTACCATTCGGGCCCGAGTTCGGCCCGGGCGGTGCCGGCCGTGGTGTCGGCGAGCCAGGCGCAGAAGCCGGCGGCGGCCGAGCCGGGCAGGCCGATCTCGATGGTGACCCGGGAGCCGTAGGTCACCGAGCGCACCGCGTATCCGGCGGCGCGGAGTTCGTTCTCCAGTTTGCCCGCCCGGTCGTGGCCGACGGTGACGGAGGCCAGCCGCATGCGGCGGCGGGTCACGGTCCCGGCGGCGTCCAGGGCCTCCCCCACGGCGCCGCCATAGGCGCGGATCAGGCCGCCCGCACCGAGTTTGACGCCGCCGAAGTAGCGGGTGACCACGGCGACGGTGCAGCGCATGCCGCGCCGCAGCAGCATCCGGAGCATGGGCGGGCCCGCGGTGCCGCCGGGTTCGCCGTCGTCGTCGCCGCGCTGGACGGCCGCGTCGGCGCCGATCACATAGGCCCAGCAGTGGTGGGCGGCGTCCGGGTGGCGGGCGCGGATCCGGGCGATGAACGCCCGGGCCTCCTCCTCGGTGCCGGCCGGGGCCAGGGCGCACAGGAACCGTGACCGGTTGACCTCCGTCTCGTGGAGGCTCTCGCCGGCCACCGTGCGATAGCGGTCGTCCTCCGGCTCCCCGTGGCTGCGCTGGTCCCGCATCCGGCCAAGCCTAGGCGCGCCGGCGGGGAATGGCGGGGCCCGGGTGCCGGTTGACGCCTGCATGTACGGAACCGATGAGACGGTGCGCAGGATTCTGACGGGCGGCGGGACCTGGGCGGTGGTCGGGCTCTCCGGCAACCGGGAACGGCCCGCCTACGGTGTGGCGGCCGTGCTCCAGCGGCACGGCAAGCGGATCGTGCCGGTGCATCCCCGGGCGGAGACGGTGCACGGCGAGCGCGGCTACGCCTCGCTGGCCGAGATCCCGTTCCCGGTCGATGTGGTGGACGTGTTCGTCAACAGCCGGCTGGCGGGCGCGGTGGCCGACGAGGCGGTCGCCGCCGGGGCGAAGGCGGTCTGGTTCCAGCTGGACGTGGTGGACGAGGAGGCGTACCGGCGGGTGCGGGAGGCGGGTCTGGAGATGGTGATGGACCGGTGCCCGGCGATCGAGCTGCGCCGCCCGGAGTTCCGCGATCTGGCGGCGGGCCGGGCCTGAGCGGCCCGCCGGGGGCGGCGGCCGGGTTCAGCGGGGCGGCGGGACGGAGACCGCCATCGTCATCTCCACCGGTTCCCCGCCCTCGTTGCGGTAGCCGTGCGCCACATGGCTGCCGAAGGCGGCGGAGGTGCCCGCGGGCACCTCGTGGGACTCGCCGTCCACGGTGAGGGTGAGCACGCCCGAGGTGACGTGCAGCAGTTCGGTGGTGCCGGGCGGGTGCGGGTCGGAGGTGTGGCCCTCGCCGGGCATCAGCCGCCAGCTCCACATCTCCAGGGGGCCGGGCGCCTCGGTCCCGGCCAGCAGGGTGGAGTGGCTGCCGGCCGGGGTGGACCACAGCCGGACCGCGCGGCCGGGCGGGGTGAGCCGGACGGCGGGGCGCAGCCCCTGCTCGAACAGGGTGGTGAGGCTGATGCCGAGGGCGTCGGCGACCTTGACCACGGTGCCCACACTGGGGTTGGTCCGGGCCTGCTCCATCTGGATGAGCATGCCCCGGCTGACCCCGGCCCGTGCCGCCAGGGCGTCCAGGGACAGACCGCGGCGGACGCGCAACTGTTTCAGGCTGCGGCCCAGGGCCCGGGCGAGCTGGTCGAGGTCGGTCATGGGCGCCTCCGGTGCGCGGCGGCGGACGTCGCGCAGATCACACTGACAGTGCAGTATTTTTGATGCCGACGTCCAGTGCAGTGAACTAAGGTGAGGGCTGAAGTCCACCGCACTGTACTGCGAGGTGTCCCCATGGTGGTGCTGGCCCTGGCCACGAGCGTGCTGTGGGGTCTGGCCGACTTCGGCGGCGGAATGCTGGCCCGCCGGGTACCCGCGCTCACCGTGGTGGTGGTCTCCCAGACCCTGGCCGCACTGGTGCTGGCCGCCGGAGTGCTGGCCACCGGGGCCTGGCAGCACGCCGACGGCCGGCTGTGGTTCGCCGTGGCGGCCGGCGCCCTCGGCCCGCTGGCCATGATCTGCTTCTACCGGGCGCTGGCCCTGGGCCCGATGGGCGTGGTCTCCCCGCTGGTCGCGACCGCGGTGGCGGTCCCGGTGACGGTCGCCATGGTGGTGGGCGAGCGCCCGGCCGCCCTGCAGTACGCGGGCATCGCCCTGGCCGTGACGGGCGTGGTACTGGCCGGCGGACCGGAGCGCGGCGGCACGGCCCCGGTACGGCAGCGGGCGCTGCTGCTCACCCTGGCGGCGGCGCTGGGCTTCGGCGGGGTGCTGGCGCTGATCGCCGAGGCGTCCGACGGGGAGTCCCTGGGCGGCCTGCTGCTCGCGCTGCTGGTGCAGCGGCTGTGCAATGTGCTGGCCGGCGGGGCGGCGCTGGCCGCGGCGCACCGGCGCGGGGTACCGGTACTGCCCGCCGGCGGCCGGGCGGAGCTGCGTGCGGCCACCCCGGCGCTGCTGTTCGTCGGGGTGGCCGATGTGGTGGCCAACGGCACCTATGTGCTGGCGGCGGGGATCGGCCCGGTGACCGTGGCGGCGGTACTCGCCTCGCTCTACCCGGTGGTCACCGCGCTGGCCGCGCGCGGAGTGCTGCGCGAGCGGCTGCGCTCGGTACAGGCGGCGGGCGCGGCGCTGACGCTGGCCGGCACCCTGCTGCTGGCCTCCGGCTGATCCGCCGGGCCCGGTGGGCGTGCCGCGTTCAGTCCGGGACGGCGACCGGCGTCCGGCCGGCCGGGGCGGCGGCGGATTCCTCCGGGCCCGCGTCCGCCTCCGGGTCCGAGGCGCCGGCCCGCCGTGCCCGGCGCTTGATCCACAGCACCGAGGCCGCTCCGAACAGCACCGCGGCCAGCAGGCCGATCCAGGAGAAGCGGTGCAGCCAGGCCTCGGCCACCACCCCGGCGTAGTAGATCACCGCGGTGGTACCGCCGGCCCACAGGACGCCGCCGGGAATGTCCGCCGCGGCGAACTTCCAGTAGGGCATGCGCAGCACCCCGGCCAGCGGACCGGCGAAGATCCGCAGCAGCGCGACGAACCGCCCGAAGAAGACCGCCCAGGCACCCCAGCGCTCGAAGGCGCGCTCGGCCAGGGCGACGTTCCGGGGCGAGAAGTGTCCGGGGAATCTGCGGCCCAGCCACTGGAAGAGCGGCCGGCCGCCGCGCAGGCCTATGAGATAGCCCAGAGAGTCGCCCACACAGGCGCCGACGGTCGCGCAGATGCCGACCCAGAGCGGGTCCACATGCCCCTGGGAGGCCAGCAGCGCGGCACTGACCAGGATGATCTCCCCGGGCAGCGGCACGCCCAGCATCTCGATCAGGATGACCGCGGTCACGAGGGTGTAGATGGCCAGCGGCGGGATCGTCGCCAGCCACGCCTGGATGTCCACCCGCCGTTCCCCCCGCCTTCGCTCCGCGATGTTCCCGGGCGCTCGGGGAGAGCCGCCCGCGGGAAGCGTAACCGATCCCCGCGGGCGGTCAGGAAACTCCCCGGAACAGGCGCCGGGCCGCCCGGTGTACGGCGGCTCAGCCGTGCGGGCGCAGCGTCCAGACGATGGTCATCTCGGCGGTCACCGCCCCGTCCGGGCGCCGGATGGCGACCAGGACCGGGAATTCGGGCCGCTCCCCCGCGTCCAGGGCCGCGACCACCTCGGCGGCCGGGCGGCCCAGCTCGGCGGTGGCGGTCACCTCGCCCATGGCGAGCTTGGTGTAGCCGATCTCGGCGCGGACTGCCAGCGGAAGGGCGCGGGAGAGCTGGTCGCCGAAGGCGGCCAGCACGATGGCGCCGCTGGCCGACTCGGCCAGGGTGAACATGGCTCCGGCGTGCGGTCCGCCGACATGGTTGTGGTAGGCGGACTGGTCGGGAAGGGCCACCACGGCCCGCTGCGGGGTGGTCTCCCGGAACTCCAGCCCGAGGGTGCGGACCATGGGAACGTTCGCGGCCATCATCTCGCCGATGGCGGGCTGGGTCTGCGGCATGGCGAGATGTTACCAGTGGGTAGCACCACTGGCCAGGCCGTCCGCCACCCTGCCGGGCGCACCGGGATCAGCCCACCGAGAAGGCGCCCGGCGGCGGCTTCGGCGAGGGCCGGGCGGCATTCTCGTCGGCCACCGGCTCCGCGTCCCCGATCAGCTCCGCCAGCCCGGCGCCGTGCACCACCCGGGCCGGGAACGGGTCCGCGGCACAGCGCCGGGCCAGCTCCGCCACCGGCAGCCCGGCGTCGGCGGCCAGCAGCACGGCGTTGCCGAAGCGCCGGCCGCGCAGCACCGCGGGCTCGGCCAGCAGGCACACCCCGGCGAAGACGGAGGCCAGGGCGGCGAGCTGGCCGCGCAGAAAGGCGAACGGCGCCCCGTCGGCGAGATTGGCCAGGTACCACCCGCCGGGGCGCAGCGCCCGGGCGGCGTCCCGGGCGAAACCCAGCGTGGTGAGCGAGGCCGGGGTGCGGGTACCGGCGAAGACGTCGGCGATCAGCACATCGGCGCCCGCGGCGGGCACCGTCCGGAGGGCGGCCCGGGCGTCCGCGGTGCGCACGGTGACACCGGAGCCCAGGGGCAGCGGCAGCCGCCGCTCCACCAGGGCGGCCAGCGCCGCGTCGGCCTCCACCACCGTCTGCCGGGAACCGGGACGGGTGTGTGCCGCGTACCGGGGCAGGGTGAGGCCGCCGCCGCCCAGATGCAGCAGGTCCAGCGGGCGGCCCGGGGGCGCGGCCAGATCCAGGGCATGGCCGATCCGGCGTGCGTACTCGAACTCCAGATGGTCCGGGGCGTCCAGATCCACATACGACTGCGGGGCGTCGTCCACCGTGAGCAGCCAGCCGCCCGGCCGGTCGACATCGGGCAGCAGCCGGGCGGTGCCCCGGTCCACCGGCTCGGTCACCGGCACCCGGCCGGCACCGGAACGGGGCAGCGGAGGCCGGGACGGCCCGGCCGATGACGGGTAGCTGTGCACCCCGGCATTCTGCGGCACCGGCCGCCCGCACGGCAGTTCGCACCGGCGGACCGTGCCGATCCGCTACGCTCCCCCGGTGCCCCCGTCCTGCACCCTGACCGCTGCTCCGGCCGCCGTCGGCACTCTCGCCTCCGCCCGGATCCGGCCGGCCGCGCCCGCGCCGCCGTGCGCCCCCGTACCGGACGGCGCGCCGGACTGATCATCATTTCCGCCCCGCGGCCATGACGCGGGCATACGCGGCATACGATCAGCTTGCGCACCCGCCGCCGCAAGACCCATCCCGGCGGAGCGCCGCCGTTTCCACCCTTCCGACCGTCTTGAGGGACGAGCAGACCCCACCATGTCTTGGTTCGAAGCACTCATCTACGGGCTCGTCCAGGGACTGACCGAGTTCCTGCCCGTGTCGTCCAGCGCCCACATCCGGCTCACCGCCGTGCTCGCCGGGTGGCAGGACCCGGGCGCCGCGTTCACCGCGGTACTCCAGCTCGGCACCGAGCTGGGCATTCTCATCTACTTCCGCCGGGACATCTGGAACATCGCCTCGGCCTGGGCCCGGTCGCTGGTCAGCAAGGAGGCACGCGGCGAACTCAACGCCAGGCTGGGCTGGCTGGTGCTTCTGGGCTCGATCCCGATCGGCGTGCTGGGCGTGCTGCTCAAGGACGCCATCGAGGGACCGTTCCGCGACCTGCGGCTGATCGCGGCGAGCTTCATCGTGCTGGGCATCGCGCTGGGCGTCGCGGACCGGATCGCCTCGCAGGCGGAGGCCGGCGGCCGGCACCGGGCGGGCAGGCCGCGCAAGGGCATCGAGGAACTGGGGGTGCGCGACGGCCTGGTCTTCGGGGCCTGGCAGGCACTGGCACTGATCCCCGGCATGTCCCGCTCCGGGGTGACCATGACCGGCGGCCTGTATCTGGGCTACTCGCGGGCCGCGACGGCACGTTACTCGTTCCTGCTGGCGATTCCGGCGGTGTTCGCCTCGGGGCTGTACGAGGTCGGCTCCATCGGCGAGGAGGCGGCACACGTCTCCTGGCCGATGACCATCTTCGCCACGGTGATCTCCTTCGTGGTCGGCTATGCGGTGATCGCCTGGTTCATGAAGTGGATCTCCACCCGCACCTTCGCCCCGTTCGTCTGGTACCGGATCATCGGCGGCATCGTGATCCTGGCCCTGGTCTGGGGCGGAGTGGTGGACCCCATGGAAGGAGCCGACTTCGGCAAGGGAGAGTGAGACTTGCGGAAACGCGCGGGATTTCCCGATTCCGCGCGGATCGGCATGCCCACAGGTCCTCAGCCGAGACGGCGCAGGGCTCCGGGAACAAACGGGCGCAGAAACCGAGCGACGCTCGGGTTGTGGTGCCGGACGAACCTGCCGGAGTCTCCGAAGGGCGCGGTGGTCGCGAGGACCGCCGCGCCCGTGCCGACCGGGCCCTCGGAACAGCGGCAGCCGGCCGGAATGATGCGTTCGTGACCGGAAATGGGAGCAACAGAAGGCCCGGCTGACGCGTCCAACAGTGGTCATGACCGGTGCGGGAATCCGCGACGCCGAGCGAGGCGGTCCCCGCGGCGACGAAGGACCCGATATGAAACTGCCTCGCGCCGCTGCGACGGCGGCGGCCACAGCCGTGATGGCGTCGGCCGCGCTCCTCACCGGCTCTCCCGCAATGGCGGCCGGCCCCGCGACCGGCTCCGGAACCTCTCCCGCGGGTGAGGAGAACGGAACCGCCGGAGGCGGATCCGTCGTCGGCAACACCTGGCTCACTCCGGGCGGCAACCCGCCCGCGGGCTTCACCTGCGCACTGGACGAAGGCATCACCAGTGAGCTGGCCGGCCTGCAGAAGAGCATCCGCGCCGCCTCCGGTTACTGGCCGGAATTCACCTACTTCCCCGGCCGGCTCTCGCTGACCAACAACACCGGGGAAGAGCTGCTGGTCTACCCCTATGTCCGCTTCGAGCAGTACGCCGGCGAGGATGACTCCTTCCTCCGCCTGATGAATGTCCAGTACCAGATCGACGGCAAGCAGTGGCACGACCTTCCGCTCGCCGAGGAGGATCTGGCGGGATACTTCGGCCACGTCAGGATCGCGGCCGGCGCCACCTACACCATCGAGATCCGGGTCATGGTCTCCGAGGACTCCCCCGACGGCTGGGCACGGGGCCAGGTGAAGGCCGAGTACTGGACCACCGAGAACCAGGAGTGCCGGGGCGGGGAAACCACCCCGTACACGGTGGAGGTTCTCGCGAAGGAGCCGGAGCCGGACCCGGAGCCCGCCCCCGGGCCCGGGCCGGGCGACGAGACACCACGCGGGGACGGGGCACCGGCCGGGGAGACACCCGCCGGCAAGCAGCCGGCCGGCGACCGGGGGGAGCTGGCCGAGACGGGCAGCGGCGCCGGCCTGCCGCTGTTCGCACTGGCCGGTGCGGCCGTGGCCGCGCTGGGCGCCGGTGCGATGTCCGCGGTCCGGCGGAGCAGGGGCTCCGGTCCCGCCCGCTGAGCGGAGTCCGTCCCGGGTGCGGGGTCAGGCCGGGCGGGGCTGCTCGATGGCGGTGACGATCTGCTCGCACAGTTCGTGGGTGCGCAGGGCGTCCTGCGCGGAGAGCACCCGGCCGGCCCGCACCGCGCCGAGAAAGACCAGCACGGCCTGCTCGATGCCGCGTTGCCGGGCCACCGGAACCCAGTCGCCGCGCCGGCGCACGCTGGGCTGGCCCTTGTGGTCGATGATCTCGGCCAGGTTGCGGACCTCCCGCTTGGAGTCCTGGCCGGAGACCTCCAGGATCTCCTCGGCCGAGCCGGAGAGGCGGTTCATGGCACCGATGGCGGTGAAGCCGTCGCCGGAAAGCTGGAGCACCACATGGTGGAGCAGCCCGTCGACACAGCGGAAGCGCACATCGACCCGGTCGACCGCGCCGGGCACCAGAAAGCGCAGGGTGTCCACGACATGGATGAAGTCGTCGTACACCATGCGGCGGGGCTCCTCGGGAAGCCCCACCCGGTGCTTCTGCATGATGATCAGTTCGCGGGCATGTTCCTGGCAGCGGGCATAGCCCGGGGCCCAGCGGCGGTTGAAGCCGACCATCAGGCTGGTGCGCCTGGCCTCGGCCAGCTCGGCCAGCCGCTGGGCCTCGCCGAGTTCGGAGGCCAGCGGCTTGTCGACATAGACCGGCACCCCGGCCTCCAGCAGCCGGGCCACCAGCCGAGGGTGATCGGCGGTCGGCGCGTGCACGAAGGCCGCGTCCAAACCGGCGGCGAGCAGCGAGTCCAGGCTGGTGTGCCGGTGCTCCGCGGGCACCCGGTAGAGGTCGCCGGTCCGCTCCAGGGTGGCCGGGGTCCGGGTGTGGAGATGCGGTTCCACGCCGGGCTGTGTGGTGAGAACGGGCAGATATGCCTTCTGGGCGATGTCGCCCAGCCCGAGCACGCCGACCTTCACCGGACCCCCTGTGTGTTCGCTCGACACGGCCGTGCCCCGGCAGCATAGCCGCGCGGCGGACCGGTAATCGGCTGGCCCGCCCGGCCGGCCGCGGGCGAGGATGGCCGGCATGACGACATCAGGCGGTTATCCCGGAAACGTCGGCGACGAGCGGACCATGCTGGAGAACTGGCTGGACTTCCACCGCGAGACGCTGGCCAGGATCTGCGAGGGTCTGGACGAGAAGCAGCTCAAGGAGGCGTCGGTGCCGCCCGCCAACCTCACGCTGCTGGGGCTGGTGCGGCACATGGCGGAGGTGGAGCGCAACTGGTTCCAGCGGGTGCTGGGCGAGTCACCGGTGCCGGGGCTGTACATCAGCCGGGAACGGATGGACCGGGACTTCGAGCTCACCGAGGAGGACCGGGCCGAGGAGGGATTCGCCGCCTGGCGGCGGGAGATCGAGGCGGCCAGGGCGGCGGCGGCCGGGCGCTCGCTGGACGACACCTGCCGGCGGCCCAGGGACGGCGAGGAGTTCAGCCTGCGCTGGATCTATGTGCACATGATCGAGGAGTACGCCCGGCACAACGGGCACGCCGACCTGATCCGGCAGCGGATCGACGGTGTGACCGGCCGCTGAGCGGGCCCGCGGCGGCGGCCGTGCCGCGGGGGAGGAACGCCGGCGCGCTCCTGCCCTGCGGCGCCCTCGCCGGCGGCCGGCCCGGGCCGGCCGGCCCTGTCAGTCGCCCAGGCCGGGAATGCACCAGTCGACGGGGGTGTGGCCCTGGGCGGCGATCGCCGCGTTGATCCGGGAGAAGGGGCGGGAGCCGAGGAACTTCTTGGCGGACAGCGGCGAGGGGTGGGCGCCGTCCACCACGGCGTGCCGCGCGGTGTCGATCAGCGGCAGCTTCTTCTTGGCGTGCGAGCCCCACAGCACGAAGACGGCCGGGTCGGTGCGGGCGGAGACGGCGTGGATGACCGCGTCGGTGAACTTCTCCCAGCCCATGCCCTTGTGCGAGTTGGCCTCTCCGCCGCGCACCGTGAGCACCGTGTTGAGCAGCAGCACCCCCTGCCGGGCCCAGGGCATCAGATAGCCGTTGTCCGGGACGGGACAGCCGAGATCGGCGTGGAGCTCCTTGTAGATGTTGCGCAGCGAGGGCGGGATGCGCACCCCGGGACGCACCGAGAAGCACAGGCCGTGTCCCTGGCCCTCGCCGTGGTACGGGTCCTGCCCGAGGATCACGACCTTGATCTCGTCGTAGGGGGTGGCCTCCAGGGCGGCGAAGACCTCCTCGCGGGGCGGGTGGACCGGTCCGCGTGACCGCTCGGTCTCGACGAAGTCGCTGAGCTCCTTGAAGTAGGGCTTGGTCAGCTCCTCGCCGAGCACGCTCTGCCAGGACCCGGGCAGCTCTCCGATCACGACGTCAACCTCCGTTGTGGCCAATGGTTATGGCGGAGAACCTACCGCGCACCACTGACAGGCGGCGGCACCGGCGGGACGGCCGCCCCGCCGGTGCCGCGCGTCCGGTCAGCCCAGGCCCGCGCCCAGCAGATGGCCGCCGTCCAGCACCAGGGTCTGGCCGGTGATCCAGCCGGCCTCCGCGGAGGTCAGGAACGCCGCCGCGGCGCCGATGTCCTGCGGGGTGCCCAGCCGGCCCAACGGATAACGGCGGACGACGCTCTCCTCCCGGCCCTCGTAGAGCGCGGCGGCGAACCGCGTCTTGACCACCGCCGGGGCCAGGGCGTTGACCCGCACCCGGGGCGCCAGCTCGTGGGCGAGCTGCTGGGTGAGGTTGATCATCGCGGCCTTGCTCATGCCGTAGGCACCGATGTACGGCGAGGCTCCGAGTCCGGAGACGGAGGCGATGTTGATCACCGCGCCGCCGTTGTCCCGCTGCCAGGCCGCCCAGACCCGCTGGACGAAGGCGAGCGCGGCGACCACATTGGTCTCGTAGATCTTGCGCACTGCGGCGAGGTCCAGTTCGGCCAGCGGCGCGTAGACCGGGTTGGTGCCGGCGTTGTTGATCAGGTAGTCGATGCGGCCGTGGCGGGCCATGACCGCGTCCACCACCGCGGCCTGGTGGTCCTCGTCATGGGCGCGGCCGGCCACGCCCATGGCCCGGTCGGCGCCGAGTCTGTCCACCGCCTCACGCAGCGACTCCTCGTTGCGGCCGGTGATGCACACCCGGTCGCCGCGGGCGATCAGGGCCTCGGCGATGCCGTAGCCGATGCCCCGGCTGCCGCCGGTGACCAGGGCGACCCGGCCGGTGCCGCCGGAACTGCCGGCGCTGCCGGAACGTCCGGTGCTTGCGGGGTTTTCGGGGCTTTCGGGGCTTTCGGGGCTTTCGGTCATGCGTTCCTCACTGTGGTTCGGTCCGGTCCGGGTGCGGCGGTCAGTCCAGCGGCCCGCCGGCCACATACAGGACCTGGCCGGAGACGAAGCCGGCCTCCTCGGCGGTGAAGTAGGCGATGGCCCCGGCCACATCCTCCGGAACGCCCACCCGCTGCACCGGGATGGCGGCGGCTGCCGCCTTCTTGAAGTCCTCGAAGCCCATGCCCACCCGCTGCGCGGTCTGCTCGGTCATCTCGGTGGCGATGAAGCCGGGAGCGACCGCGTTGGCGGTGATGCCGAACTTGCCCAGTTCCTTGGCGAGGGTCTTGGTGAAGCCCTGCAGTCCGGCCTTGGCGGCGGCGTAGTTGGCCTGGCCCCGGTTGCCCAGCGCGGAGCTGGAGGAGAGGTTGACGATACGGCCGAAGCCGGCGTCCACCATGTGCGACTGGCAGGCCCGGGTCATCAGGAAGGCACCGCGCAGATGCACGTTCAGCACCGTGTCCCAGTCGGCGTCGCTCATCTTGAACAGCAGGTTGTCGCGGAGCACCCCGGCGTTGTTCACCAGCACGGTGGGCGGGCCCAGTTCGGCGGCCACCCGGGCCACGGCTGCGGTGACCTGCCCGGTGTCCGAGACGTCGCAGGAGACGGCCAGCGCCCGGCCGCCCGCAGCGGTGATCCGCTCCACGGTCTCCCGGCAGTTCTTCTCGTCGAGATCGAGGACCGCGACGGCGCGGCCCTCGGCGGCCAGCCGGACGGCGGTGGCGGCGCCGATGCCGCGGGCGGCGCCCGTGACGATCGCGGTGCGCGGCTCGGTGGTGGACATGTGGTCCTCCTTGACCCCTGGTGTGGTGTGGCGGTGGTGCGGCACGCCGGCGGCGTCATGGGAGCCGCCAGCGCTGAGCAACCGCTTAGTAGTGAGCAGTCGTGACGCTAGAAGCCCGGTGGTGGCGCTGTCAACGGTGGGCTTGGCCTCAGCGGTGGTCGGTCAGCGGACCAGCAGGTCCAGCAGCCGGTCCGCCTCGGCCTCCGGATCGGCGGTCAGCCCGGTGTGCACCGGCCCCGGCTGGACGACGGTGCTGCGCGGCGCGGTGAGCCAGCGGAACCGCCGGCCCGGGTCGTCACCGGCGGCGCCGCCCGCCGCGGCACCGCCCCGGCAGACGCACTCGGCCGCGTGCAGGGCCGCCCGCACCGCGGCCGGATCGGCCTCGGGGTCCAGCGCCCGCAGCCGGTTCTCGTCCAGATGGATACGGGCGCCCAGATAGCCGCGGCCCCGGCAGTAGACCAGCACCCCGGCGTTGATCAGCTCACCGCGCTCGACCCGGGGCACCACCCGGAGCAGCGCGTACTCGAAGACCTCCGGTGCGGGCGAGGTCCCGCGCGCCGTGCCGTTCACCGGTCACCGCCCCGCACCGGCCGCACGCCGGTCGGCCGGCCGGGTGCCCGGGACGGCCGCGGCGGCGACGCCCCCGCGGCGCCGGGGGCGCCCAGCACGATCCGCCGGTGCAGCCCGGGCGCCCGCGCGGTCAGCGCCGCGCGATAGGCGTCGCGGACGGCCTCGGGGCCGTCGAAGCCGGGCTCGCCGGCCAGCCACTCGTCCGGCACCTCGGCCAGTGCCTCGGCCACCAGACCGGTGGTGACCAGCGGGGCCAGCTCCGCCCCGGCGGCCTCGACATCCGGGGCGAACGGCGCCAGCGCGTGGTCCGAGGCGTCGAACGCCCGCTCCGGGGCGGACCCGGCCGAGGGCCAGTTGTGATGCCAGATCAGCGCGGCGCCGTGGTCGATCAGCCACAGATCGCCGTGCCAGAGCAGCAGATTGGGGTTGCGCCAGGAACGGTCCACATTGCAGACCAGGGCGTCGAACCACACCACCCGCCCGGCCTCGGCGGGGCTGACCCGGAAGGCCAGCGGGTCGAATCCGATGGAGCCGGGGAGGTAGTCCATGCCCAGGTTGAGTCCGGTGCTGGCCAGCAGCAGCTGCTGCACCTCGGGGTCGGGCTCCCCCCGGCCGATCGCCTCGTCCAGCCGGATCCGGACCAGATCCGGCACCCGCAGGCCGAGCCGCCGGGCCAGCCCTCCGCAGATCACCTCGGCCACCAGCGCCTTGCGGCCCTGGCCGGCACCGGTGAACTTCACCACATAGGTGCCCAGATCCGCGGCCTCGGCCAGCGCGGGAAGCGAGCCGCCCTCGCGCAACGGCGTCACATAGCGGGTGACGCGGGTCTCCTGGAGCATCCGCCCAGGCTAACCGGAGCCGACGACGGCAGGCGGCGGCCGGGGCGGCAATGCGCCCGGCACGGGACGGCGCACATGCTCTCGCACGAGCGGCCGTCCACCGCCATTTCTTGTCGTCTTGTCGGAACTTTCCGCTCACCCTCCCGGGCGCCGGGCACGCGGTGTGATACTGGCGACACCTTGATCAGGAGGGTGAACATGACCGGACCACTGACGTCCCGCCGTACCGCGCTGGCCGCCGGGGCCGCGGCCGGGCTCGCGGTGACGCTCGCCGCCTGCGGCTCGGACGACGACAACGACGGTGCGCCCACCGGGGAGGACACCGGCGGCGGCACGGACACCGGCACCGATCCCGGCACCGAGGAGCCCGGCCAGGACGGCGGCACGGACGGCGGCACGGACGGGGGCGAGCAGGCGGGCGGCGAGGCGCTGGCCCGGACCTCGGACGTCCCGGTCGGCGGCGGGCTGATCCTGGCGGAGCAGAAGGTGGTGGTCACCCAGCCCGAGGAGGGCACGTTCAAGGCGTTCAGCGCGGTCTGCACCCACCGGGGCTGCACGGTCGGCTCGGTGAGCGAGGGGCACATCGTCTGCCCCTGCCACGACAGCATGTTCGCCATCGCCGACGGAGCGCCGACCCCGGCCAGCCCGGCCAAGGCACCGCTGCCGGAGGAGCAGATCACCGTCGAGGGCGAGGAAATCCGCCTGGGCTGAGCCGCCCGCCCGGCCGTCGGCCCGCCGCGACGTGGCCGCCCTCCGTCCCCCGGGAGGGCGGCCACTTCCTTTCCGGTCCTCTCCGGTACCGCCCCGGCGGGATGCCGCGGGCGGCGGCACGGTCAGGCATAGCGGCGGCCGGCGGGCGGGCGGACCGCCTCGGCCACGGCCGCCGCCACCCCGGGGATCTCCTCCGGGCTCAGTGGGGAGATGGTCAGCCGGATGCCGGGCGGCGAGGCGACCCGGAACCGCGCGCCCGGGGCCGCGGCCCAGCCGGAGCCCAGCAGCCGGGTGACCGCGCCCGTCTCGTCCGCCACCGGCACCCAGACGTTCATGCCGCTGTGCCCGCGGGCGGGCACGCCCAGCGCGGCCAGCCCCGCCAGCAGGGCACCACGCCGGGCGGAGTAGGAACGGGCCGCCGCCCGGGCGCCGCCCCCGGCCGCCCCCCGCCGCCAGAGCGCGGCGGTGGTGCGCTGCAGCAGATGGCTGACCCAGCCCGGCCCGAGCCGCTGGCGGCCCCGCACCCGGTCCACGGTGACCGCGTCCCCGGTGAGCACGGCCACCCGCAGATCGGGGCCCAGCCACTTGGCCGCCGACCGGACGGCGGCCCAGTGGCCGGTGGCGCCGGCCAGAGTGTGCAGCGCCACGTCCACGATGCCGTGGCCGTGGTCGTCCTCGATGAGCAGGGTGCCGGGATGCCCGGCGAGCACGGTACGGAGTTCGCCCGCGCGGCCGGCGGAGACCGCGGCGCCGGTGGGATTCTGGGCACGGGCGGTGACCACCAGGGCACGGGCCCCGCCGCGCAGTGCCCCGGCCACCGCCTCCGGCAGCGGGCCGTCGTCGTCCAGCGCCACCGGGTGGGCACGCAGGCCCAGAGCGGGCACCAGATCCAGCAGGCTGCCCCAGCCCGGATCCTCCACGGCCACGGTGTCCCCCGGCCGCAGATGCGCGGCGAGCACGCGCTCGATGGCGTCCAGCGACCCGGAGGTGACCGCCACCGGGCCGGGCGCCACGCCGTCCGCGGCGAAGGACTCCCGGGCCGCCGCGGCCAGTTCGTCATCCGTCTCCGGCATGCCGTAGAGCAGCGGCCCGCGGTCGTAGCGGGCGGCGACGGCGGCCAGCGCCTCGCCCAGCGGGGGCAGCAGCGCGGGATCGGGATTGCCCTGGGAGAGATCGCGCACCCCCTCGGGCACGGCCGGCCGGATGGCCTCCCGGGCCGTGCTCGCGGGCCGCCGGCGCACCCGGCTGCCGCGCCGGCCCGCGGTCTCGATGACGCCGCGGTCGCGCAGCAGCCGGTAGGCGGCGGCGACGGTGTTGGGGTTGACCGCCAGCTCACCGGCCAGGGCCCGCAGCGGCGGCAGGCTCTCCCCCGGCGCGATCCGCCCCTCGCCCACCGCCCGCTCCACGCCGGCGGCGATGTCCACGGCACGGCGCCCCGTGATGCGGTAGTCTCCCGTCATGCAACCTCCTAGTGCAATCACCACTATGCACTAGTGCAAAAGAGGGCGCAAGGACCGGCGCCCGGCACGGCGAGACCTCCAGGGAGAGAGCCCGGCCATGGCCGTCACCACTGTCACCGAAGAGCCCGCCTACCCCCCGACCGACCGCACGGTGCCCACCCGGCTGCGGGACCGGGCCCGCTACGACCGCGCGCTGGTGCACGCGCTGCTCGACGAGGGCTACCTGTGCCATCTCGGCTATCTGCGGGACGGCGCTCCCGTGGTGCTGCCCACGCTCTACGCCCGCCGCGGCGAACGGCTCTACCTGCACGGCTCCACCGGCTCCCGGCCGCTGCGCGGGGCCGCCGCCGGCCCGGACGGCGAAGAGGACGGACTGCCGGTCTGCGTCACGGTCACCCATGTGGACGGCCTGGTGCTGGCCAAGTCGGCGTTCCATCACTCGGTGAACTACCGCTCGGTGATGGTGCACGGCGTCGCCCGCCGGGTCACCGACCCGGAGGAGCATCTGGCGGCACTGTCCGCGCTGGTCGACCACGTCATACCGGGCCGGGCGGCCGACTGCCGGCCGGCCGCGCCCAGGGAGGCCGCCGCCACCGCGGTCCTCGCCCTGGACCTGCGGGAGGTCTCGGCCAAGGTCCGCGGCGGCGGCCCCAACGAGGAGCCCGAGGACGTCTCACTCCCGTACTGGAGCGGTGTCGTCCCGGTCTCCGTGGTGCACGGCCCGTTCCTCCCGGCCGACGGCCCGCAGCCGGACGGCCCCGCCCCGGACTACCTCACGGCCCGCGCCCGCCCCTGACCGGGCCTCGGCCACCGCCAGCGCGGCGACCGCGGCCAGCAGCACCGCGGTGCCGGCCAGGGTGGGGGCGGTCAGCCGCTCGCCCAGCACCAGCACCGCGACAACGGCCGCGGTCACCGGCTCGATCAGGACGATGACCGAGGCGGTGGCGGCCCGGACGGCGGCCAGCCCGGCGAAGTACAGCGCATAGCCCAGCGCGGTGGGCACCGCGGCCAGATACACCAGCAGCCACAGCGTGCGGCCCAGGTCCGCGGTGCCCGGCAGCAGCCCCTCCAGCAGCGCCGGCGGCAGCAGGCAGGCCGCGCACACCGCGAAGGAGGACACCGTGGTGGCGTACGGGTCGGCGCCCCGGCCGGAGCGCCGCAGCCCGCGGGTGAACAGGGTGACCGCGCTGTAGCCCGCCGCGGAGAGCAGCGCCCACAGCACGCCGGACGGCCGCACCGTGCCGGCCTGCCCGGAACCGCCGAGCACCAGGATCAGCAGGCCGGCCAGGGCCCCGGCCACGGCGACGGCACCGCCGCGGCCGAGCCGTTCCCCCATCCACAGCCGGGCGCCCAGCGCGATCAGCACCGGGCCGGCGCCCAGGGTGACCACGGTGCCCACGGCCAGGCCGGTGTCCCTGACCCCGGCGAAGTAGGCGGTCTGGAAGACGGTCAGGCCCGCCCCCAGGACGGCGATGCGCACCACCCGCGGGCGCAGCGGCTCGGCGGCGGTCCGCACGGCCGGTGCGGAGCGGCGGCGCAGCGGGCGGAAGGCGAGCAGCAGGGCCAGCCCGCCCGCGGTCCGCCAGAAGGTCAGGGCGACCGGCCCCAGCCCGCTGCTGTCGAACAGCAGCGCGGCGGCGGCACCGGCGGTGCCCCAGGCGGTCGCGGCGATGATGACGAAGGCCAGCCCCCGGACGACGGGCATGGCGGAGGAAGCCGGCTGGTACCGGTGAGGCATGAGGAGTTCTCCCGCGAGAAGGAACGCACTTCGGTCGGTCGCGCTGTCCGGTGGCGGGCAACGCCGAAGCGCGCGGGGGCCCGAGCGGGCCGCCGCGGGTGTGCGCCGTCGTCGCCCGCGTTACGCGGCCGGCGGCGGGAGAACGGTGAGAGGCATGGGCGCACCCTAGACGGCACCGTGTCTTCCGGACAACTTCGCGCGGTCACCGGCCTCCGCCGGGACACCCGGGAGGCGCCGGCGGAGCCGCGGCGCGGCGGCGGCGCTCAGGCGGTGGGCAGCCAGTCGACGCGGCCGGCCAGCAGGGCGTAGCCGACAAAGGCCACGATGTCGATGAGGGCGTGCGCGGCGACCAGCGGCATCACCCGGCCCCAGCGCCGGTAGAGCCAGACGAAGATCACCCCCATCGCCGCGTTGCCCAGAAAGCCGCCGATGCCCTGGTAGAGGTGGTAGGTGCCGCGCAGCAGGGCGCTGGCCACCAGGGCCGCGGCCGGGCTCCAGCCGGTCTGGCCGAGGCGGCGCAGCAGATAGCCGACCACGATGACCTCCTCCAGCACGGCGTTCTGCAGCGCGGAGAGGATCAGCACCGGGATCTTCCACCAGACGTCCGGCAGGCTCTCGGGCACCACGGTGAGATTGGCGCCGGCCGCCCGGGCGCCCAGGTACAGCAGCAGGCCGGTGCCGCCGATGAACGCGGCGACCAGCGCGCCGCGCCCCAGGTCGGAGCCGGGGCGGCGCGGGTCGAAGCCGACGGCGCGCAGTCCCGGGCCGTCGCCGCCGGGCCGCTCGCGCAGCAGCAGATGGGCCACCAGCACCACCGGCACCAGGGCGGTGGTGATGCCGAAGAGCTGCCAGGCGAGGTCGAGCCAGGGGCGGTCCGGCGCCCGGGAGGCGTTCAGGGTGGCGGCGTAGTCGCTGAGGCCGCCGGGGCTGGTGAGGACGCCGGTGAACCGGATCAGCGAGGCGACGGCGCTGGCGCCCAGCGAGAGCGCCAGCACGATCAGCAGCTCGTTGCGCAGCACGCGTGCCGGGGGCGCGCCGGCCGGGTCCAGCGCGGCGGAGGGCTCGCTGTCCATGGATCGGGTCCGCACCCTGATGTCCTCCTGTCGGTCCTGCTCCCCGGGCCCGGCGGGCGCGGGCGGTTCAGCCGGCCGGCGGCCAGTCGTGCACCGGCTCGCCGGCCGCGGCCAGCTCGCAGTACCGGCGGACCAGTTCCGACAGGGCCGTCCGGCGGTCCGCGCCGCGGTCCACCGCCCGGTGGTAGGTCCGAGTCTGCCAGGCCGCCCCGGTGATCCGGCGCCGGCACCGGGCTTCCACGACGGACAGGAAGCGGTCCCGGTCGGCGGCGGAGACCCCCCAGGCGTCCAGCCCGGCGGCGGCCAGCGGCAGGAGTTCGTCCAGCACCAGTTCGGCGGCGGGCACCTCGGCCGGCCCGGCCTGGCCACGGCCGCGCCGTGGCCAGAGCAGCACGGCCGCCATCCCGTCCCGGCAGGCGCGCTCGAAGCTGTCCGCGGCGGCGGTGAACGGCAGCCGGTGCCAGACCGGCTCGGCCTGGTCGGCCAGGGCCCGTACCAGGCCGTAGTAGAAGGCGGCGTTGGCCACCATGTCGGTGACCGTGGGACCGGTGGGCAGCACCCGGTTCTCCACCCGCAGATGGGGCCTGCCGCGGGCGACGCCGTAGACCGGGCGGTTCCAGCGGTAGACGGTGCCGTTGTGCAGCACCAGCTCGGGCAGTTCCGGGACGCCGCCGGCCGCCAGCACGGCCTCGGGGTCCTCCTCGTCGCAGATCGGCAGCAGCGCCGGAAACCAGCGGAGGTTCTCCTCGAAGAGCTGACGCGGGGAATCGATCCAGCGTTCGCCGAACCAGGCGCGCGGACGCGCGCCCTGGGCCGCCATCTCGGGCGGACGGGCGTCGGTGACCTGGAGGAACAGCGGCGGCCGGGACTCCTGCCAGAGTTCGTGGCCGAACACGAACGGTGAATTGGCCCCCACCGCCACCTGCGCCGCGGCCGCGGCCTGGGAGGCGTTCCACACATCGGCGAACCGGTCCGGGGTGACCTGGAGATGGAACTGCACGGCGGTGCAGGCGGCCTCCGGCGCTATGGAGTCGAAGGTGCGGTGCAGGGTCTCGGCACCGGAGAGCCGGAGTTCCACGAGTTCGCCGCGGGCCCCCATGATCTGGTCGTTGAGCAGCCGGTACCGGTCGACCGGGGAGAGATTGGCGAGCCGGAGATCCGCTTCGGTGATGGTGGGCAGTATGCCGACCGGCACCGGACGGGCATCGAATTCCGCACCCATTCGGGCGGCGTAACCGATGGCGAAGCGCAGTTCCTCGGCCAGGTCGTCGAGAACCCGGCCGGTCAGGCTCCGCGGAGCCATGTTCAGTTCCAGGGTGAACTTTCCCAGCTCGGTCTGGAAATCCGCGGTGGCCATCTTCGACAGGACGCGGTCGTTGACCATGCGGGGCGCGCCCCGCTGGTCGGCCAGACTGATCTCCACCTCCAGCCCGATCAGATCACGCGGCCGGTCGAAGCACTTGTCGTCCAGCATCCGCTCCAGCACGGCCTGGCAGCGCGCCAGTTTGGCGCGGAACCGCGGCCGGTCGGCCGGACCGAACCCGTCGGCGGACACATTGGCTCCCATGGCAGGTCCCTCCCGAACGTCGCCGGCGCACGGTGTCGAGCATGCCCAGGTGCGGCCGGACTGACGCCGGGGAGCCGGGCCGCACCGCGGCGGAGAAGCACCGGAGAAGCAGCGGGGAAGCAGCGGAGGAGGCATCTTTTCCGTGTGCATATTCCTGTGGAATACTGCTGACGCACCTCGCTTCATCAGGACGCCGGGCTTCTTCCCGGCATGGGCGGGCCAACCCCGGTAGTGTGGCAGGAGTCACCCGGACGGCGGTCCGCGGAACCCCGGGGGAATATCCGAATTCGGCCGGAAAATGCCTTGCGGAAACACCTGGGCGCAGCTAGCGGAAACGTGCCGCGAACACGTGCTGGTTAAAATCCGCTCACGCGTGTCTCCAGAGTGAGAGGCGACCCACCCATGCCCTTGCATCTTCTCCCGGCTCCGGCCCCCGCGGAGCGCAGCATCCACGCGGCCCTCCGGTCCCCCGCCCCCGTTTCACCACTGCCGGCCGCGCTGCGCCAGGACCCCGAGTCCCTGCGCCCGGTGCTGCCGCTCCCGGTGTACCGGCTGTCGGCCACATCGGCAGCCGGCGCACTCCCCCGCACCAAGCTGACCGCCTGGCGGTTCCTGCTCGCCCGCAACGACCGGGCGGTGGGCGCGGCCGAAGCCCGGCTGACCGCCGACGGCTGGACCTTCTCGCACTTCAGCGAGGGTCCGTACATCGCGTCGTCGGAAGCCGCGCTGCGGCAGGCGGACGAGTTGCCGGCGGATCTCCAGCCCCGGCTGCTCTCCGTGCCCCAGCTCTACATGCTCACCCTGTGGCTGCACGGCGACATCACCTCGCCGGCCGCCAAGGGGCGTCCCGCCCCGGCGGACGCCCTGGTGCCGCTGGCACCGGCGCCCCCGGGCATAGCCCCCGGGGTGCCGATGCGCGCGGACGCGCTGCCGGGGCTGCTCAGCCGCCGGCTCAGTCCGCCGGCCGAGCAGCTCGCCGGCTGAACCGGCCGGCCGCCGGTGCCACGGTTGCGGGCCCGCAGCCGTGGCACCGGCGGCCGTGCCGTCAGCCCTGGAAGTCCTCCGGCGGCGGGCAGGAGCAGACCAGATTGCGGTCGCCGTAGGCACCGTCGATCCGGCGGACCGGCGGCCAGTACTTGTCCTCGGGCGCCACGCCGGGCGGGAAGACCGCTTCCTGCCTGCTGTAGGGGTGGTCCCAGTCGCCGGCCAGCAGCGCCGCGGTGTGCGGCGCGTTGCACAGCGGGTTGTCCCCGGCCGGCCACTCCCCCGCCGCGACCCGGTCGATCTCCGCCCGGATGGCGATCATGGCCGCGCAGAAGCGGTCCAGCTCGGCCAGGTCCTCGCTCTCGGTGGGCTCGATCATCAGCGTGCCCGCCACCGGGAAGGACATCGTCGGGGCGTGGAAGCCGTAGTCGATCAGCCGCTTGGCCACGTCCTCCACGGTGATCCCGGTCTCCTTGGTGATCCGGCGCAGATCGATGATGCACTCGTGGGCCACCAGCCCGCCGGGGCCGGTGTAGAGCACCGGGTAGTGCGGCTCCAGGCGGCGGGCGATGTAGTTGGCGCCGAGCACCGCGACCTGGGTGGCGCGGCGCAGCCCCTCCGCGCCCATCAGCCGGAGATAGGCCCAGGAGATGGGCAGAATGCCGGCCGAACCCCAGGGCGCGGCGGAAACCGGACCGACGCCGGTCTCCGGCCCGGCGGCCGACTGCAGCGGGTGGCCGGGCAGATACGGCGCGAGGTGCTCGCGGACCGCCACCGGGCCCACCCCCGGGCCGCCGCCCCCGTGCGGGATGCAGAACGTCTTGTGCAGGTTGAGATGGGAGACATCGGCGCCGAACCGGCCCGGCCGGGCGAGACCGACCAGCGCGTTGAGATTGGCGCCGTCCACATACACCTGGCCGCCCGCGTCGTGCACGGCGGCGCAGACGTCCCCGATGTGCTCCTCGAACACCCCGTGGGTCGAGGGGTAGGTGACCATCAGCACGGCCAGCTCGTCGCGGTGCCGCTCGATCTTGGCATGCAGGTCGGCCAGGTCCACGTCACCATTGCGGCCGGTGGCCACCACGACCACCTTCATGCCGGCCATCACCGCGCTGGCGGCGTTGGTGCCGTGCGCCGAGGACGGGATCAGGCAGACGGTGCGCTCCGGCCGGCCCGCCGCCCGGTGGTAGGCGCGGACCGCCAGCAGCCCGGCGAACTCGCCCTGGGAGCCGGCATTGGGCTGGAGCGACACCGTGTGGTAGCCGGTGATCTCGGCGAGCCGCTCCGCCAGCTCGCCGATCAGCTCCAGATACCCCTCGGCCTGCCCGGCCGGGGCGAAGGGGTGCAGGCCGCCGAACTCCGGCCAGGTCACCGGTTCCATCTCGGTGGTGGCGTTGAGCTTCATGGTGCAGGAGCCGAGCGGGATCATGCCGCGGTCCAGCGCGTAGTCCCGGTCGGCGAGCCGGCGCAGATAGCGCAGCATCGCGGTCTCGGAGCGGTGGCGGTGGAAGACCGGGTGGGTGAGGTAGTCGTCCTGGCGCAGCAGGCCGGCGGGCAGCGCGTCCGGGGTGGCGGCGTCCAGGGCGGCCGGGTCGCCGGCGGTGCCGAAGGCGTCCCAGAGCGCCGTGAGGTGCTCGGGGCGGGTGGTCTCGTCGCAGCTCATGCCGATGTGGTCGGCGTCGGTGAGGCGCACATTGATGCCGGCCTCGCGGGCCGCGGCGGCGATCGCGGCGGCCCGGCCCGGGACCCGGGCGGTGACGGTGTCGAAGAACGCCTCGTGCACCACCTGCACGCCCCCGGCGCGCAACCCGGCGGCCAGCACGGCGGCGTGCCGGTGGGTGCGTCGGGCGATGGCTTCCAGCCCGTCGGGGCCGTGGTGGACGGCGTACATGCCGGCCATCACCGCGAGCAGCACCTGGGCGGTGCAGATGTTGCTGGTGGCCTTCTCCCGGCGGATGTGCTGCTCCCGGGTCTGCAGGGCCAGCCGGTAGGCCGGCCGCCCGTCGGCGTCGTAGGAGACGCCCACCAGCCGGCCGGGCAGGCTGCGGGTGTACTCCTGGCGCACCGCCATGAAACCGGCGTGCGGGCCGCCGAAACCGAGCGGGACGCCGAACCGCTGGCTGGAGCCGACGGCGATGTCCGCCCCCAGCTGCCCGGGCGGGGTGAGCAGGGTCAGGGCCAGCAGATCGGCGGCCACCGTGACCACCGCGCCCAGCGCGTGCGCCTGCTCGACGGCCGGGCGCGGGTCGGTGACCGCGCCACGGGCGCCGGGGTACTGCAGCAGCACGCCGAACACGCCGCGGGCGGCGGCGTCCTCGGGCAGCCCCCGGGACAGGTCGGCGGTCTGCACCTCGATGCCCAGCGGCTCGGCGCGGGTGCGCAGCACCGCCAGGGTCTGCGGCAGGCAGTCGCGGTCCGCCAGATAGACGGTGCCGCCGGCCCGGCCGACGCGGCGGGAGAGGGTCATGGCCTCGGCCGCGGCGGTGGCCTCGTCCAGCAGTGAGGCGCCGGCGGTGGGCAGCCCGGTGAGGTCGGCGACCACGGTCTGGAAGTTGAGCAGGGCCTCCAGCCGGCCCTGGGAGATCTCCGGCTGATAGGGGGTGTAGGCGGTGTACCAGGAGGGGTTCTCCAGCACATTCCGCAGGATCACCCCAGGGGTGAAGGTGCCGTGGTAGCCGAGCCCGATCATGGGCTGCAGAACCTGGTTGCGGGCGGCCAGGGCGCGCAGTTCGGCGAGCACCTCCGGCTCGCCCAGCGCGGGCGGCAGCCGGAGCGCCTCGGTGGCCCGGATCGCCGCCGGCACGGCGGCGTCGGTGAGCTCGTCCAGCGAGCCGTAGCCGACCTGGGCCAGCATCTTCGCCTGGTCCGCGGCGTCGGGTCCGATGTGGCGGGACGCGAAGGCGGCCGGCGGGCCGGTGCCGGTGCCGGTGGTGTGCGGGGTGCGGCGGACGGTCATCGAGAGGGCCTCCTGGTCGCTGTGACCTGCGGCACCGGTCCGGGTGCCGAAGCGGCCTCCCCCTCTGTCATTCGACCTGAGAGCTTCACCGGGCGCACGTGCGGAGCCCGGCTTTCACCGTCGGTGAGGGCGTCCGGGTCTGCCGACGCCGTCCGCCCTGCTTTCCAGAGTGGCTTCGCCCGTGCGGTACAGGGGCCTGAGAGTTTCCGGGGAGGATTTGCTCCTTCGGCGCCTCCGGCGGCGGCCGGAGGACTCTCCCGCACGAGGTTGTCAGCCGTCTTCGAGACTACCAGCGTCAGTTGCGGCGGTTGTGCCGGGAATGTTTCCGGCAGGGTGCGCCCGCGGATGTGCGGGCTCGACTGGCCGGGACGGGGAAAGTGCCGTTTCGTAGGTTCATGGAGCCGCGTCGCGATGGATCCGCGGCGAACGGCGGCGATCAGCGGGAGGAGCCATGCAGACCGACATCGATCCGCGCAGCCTCATCGGCCGCAAGGCACTGGACCGCAACGGGGCCAAGATCGGCACCGTGGACGAGGTCTATCTGGACGATGCCACCGGAGTGCCGGAGTGGGCGGCCGTGCGCACCGGCCTGTTCAGCCGTGACGCCTTTGTCCCGCTGGAGCCCAGCGAGCTGGTGGAGGAGACACTGCGGGTGCCCTTCGACCGGGAGCTGATCCGGCAGGCCCCGGACTTCGGGGTGGGCCGCCATCTCTCGCCGGAGCAGGAGCTCCAGCTCTACCACCACTACGGTCTGGACGTGCCCGGTGCCCCGGCTGCCGAGGACCGGGACTTCGGGCGGCTGGCCGGCCGGGAACGGCCCCGGCACGGCCCGGCCGGGCATGCCCCCGGCCCGGTCTACTCCCCCGGCGGGCCGAAGGACGCGGCGGCGGAACCGGACGCGCCCGAGGAGGGCGGGCCTCCGGGGGCGGCCGGGCCCGAGCGGCCAGGACCGGCGGAGCGGTCCTGAGCCAGGGCTTTCGGGGCCAGCGGCAGCGGCTGGGAGGGGTGCAGCGCGGGATCCCGCTCCGCAAAGGTGCGCACCCGGCCGGGCGGTGAATCCGGCCGTTCGAAGCGCACCGTGACCCGGCCCAGCCCGCTGCCCTGCACCCAGCCGGGGCCATGGTCGTCGTGCGTCACATCCTGGCCGGGCGACCAGCGCCGCCCGGGCTCCGGGGCGGGCGCCGCCCCCTGATGCCCGCCGGCCGGCTCCCCGCCCGCGGCCGGACCGGCGTCCGGGCCGTGTGGAACCGCCGGGACGGCGGGGCCCGCCTGCGCGAAGAGATCCTCCTGGGTGAAGTCGGCGAGCCCGCTGACGCCCACGCCGAGCAGCCGCACGCCCTCGGTGGTGTCCACACCCTCCAGCAGCCGGGCCGCGGCCTCCCGGATCACTCCGGGGTCGTCCGTGGGACCGCGCAGTGTCTCGGACCGGGTGAGGGTGGTGAAGTCGGGCCCGCGCACCTTGAGCACCACGGTGCGGCCGGACCGCCCGGCCGCGCGCAGCCGCTCCGCGCAGCGCAGCGCCAGCCGGTCCACCTCCAGCCTGACCCGGGGCCGGGCCGTGACGTCCTCGTCGAAGGTGTCCTCCACGGAGACGGACTTGGCGTCCCGCTCGGCGACCACCGGGCGGTCGTCGATGCCCAGCGACATGGCGTGCACCGAGGCGCCGTGCGCCCGGCCGAGCAGCCGGACCAGCTCGTCCTCGCCCGCCCGGGCCGCGTCGCCGACGGTGACGATGCCCGCCTTGCGCAACGCCGCCTCGGTGGCCGGGCCCACCCCCGGCAGGGTGCGCACCGGAAGCGGGGTGAGCAGGGTCCGCTCCTCACCCGGGACGATCACCACCAGCCCGTCCGGTTTGGCCCGCTCCGAGCCGATCTTGGCCAGCATCTTGGAGCCGGCCAGCCCCACCGAGCAGGTCAGCCCGGTCAGCGCGCGGATGCGGGCACGGACGGACTCGGCGGCGGCACGGAGTTCGTCCCCGGTGGCCGGGGCCCGCCCGGTGCGGGCCACCGCCAGGTCCACGAACGCCTCGTCCAGGCTGAGCGGCTCCACCAGCGGGGAGATCTCCTCCAGCACTCCCAGCACCACCGCGCTGACCGCGCGGTAGCACGCGAAGCGGGGCGTGAGGTAGGCGGCATGGGGGCAGAGCCGGCGGGCCTGCGCGGTGGGCATCGCCGAGCGCACGCCGAAGAGGCGGGCCTCGTAGGAGGCGGTGGCCACCACGCCGCGCGGGCCGAGGCCGCCGACGATCACCGGCCGGCCGCGCAGGCTGGGCTTGGCGGCCTGCTCGACCGAGGCGTAGAAGGCATCCATGTCCAGATGGAGGATGCTCGGTACACCGCGCATGCACCGATCGTCCCCCGGAGCACCGACAACCGCGCGCCGCGCCGTCGGCGGGCGGCCGGCGGCGGGGCGCTCAGCGCATGCGTCGGCGGCGGGCCAGCTCGTCCTCGGGGTGGTCGGCGACGACCGGCTCGCCGGTGTCGGCCCGCTCGGCGTGCAGCCGGGACAGCGCCAGCTCCACATCGGCCCAGACCGCGCCCACCGCGATGCCGAAGACACCTCGGCCACCGCTGAGCAGCTCCGCCATGTCCCCGGCCGAGGAGCAGCGGTAGACGGTGGCGCCGTCGCTCATCAGCACCAGGGACGGCAGCTCGGCCAGGTCCACGCAGCGCAGCGCCTGCACCGCGGCGCGGATGCTGTGCAGCGAGACCCCGGCGTCCAGCAGCCGCTTGACGATCTTCAGGGTGAGCACGTCCCGGAAGCCGTAGAGCCGCTGGCTGCCGGAGCCGTGGGCGGGCCGCACGCTGGGCTCGACCAGACCGGTGCGCGCCCAGTAGTCGAGCTGGCGGTAGGTGATGCCCGCGGCGGCGCACGCGCTGGGGCCGCGGTAGCCGAGACGGTGGGTGTCCTGCTGCCCCCGGGACCGGCCAGGGGGCGGCACCGTCCGCAGGTCAGCGCCGGGCGGGGTGCTGGGCACGGGCAGTGCCGACAGCCCGCCCATCGCTCCGCTGTCGCCGTTACCTGTCACGCCGGCCTCCGTTCTGCATGCCTGATCGTGCCCGTCCGTCGCCGCGTCCGCCGGTGCCCGGCCGGTAGCGGCGGCTCGGCACTCCTGATAGACATGCCCCAATGACGCTAGGCACGCACCTGTGGTGCGTCAACGATCGCCACGCCCCGTCACCGGGGGCGGGCGGGCGGCGTCACTGGCTGGTGCCGAAGTCCTCCGGCGAAATCTGTTCGAGGAACTCGCGGAACCTCTCCACCTCGTCCTCCTGCTCGTCCGGAATGATGATCCCGGCGTCGTCGAGGACCTCGTCGCTGCCGTAGATGGGCGCGCCGACGCGCAGCGCGAGGGCGATGGCGTCGGAGGGGCGGGCGCTGACCTCGACGCCGCTGGCGAAGACGAGCTCCGCGTAGAACACCCCGTCGCGCAGGTCGGTGATCCGGATGGAGGTCAGCTCCTGGCTGAACGCCTCCAGGACGTTCTTGAACAGGTCGTGTGTCAGCGGCCGGGTGGGAACCATCCCCTGCTGGGCAAAGGCGATCGCGGTGGCCTCCCCGGGGCCGATCCAGATGGGGAGGTAGCGGTCGCCGCCCACCTCCCGGAGCAGGACGATGGGCTGGTTGTTGGGCATTTCGACCCGGACACCGACTACGTCGAGCTGGTTCACACAGCAACCCTAGGACGAGGGCGGACCTTTTGGATAGTCGAGCACGTCCGCGGGGTGCGAACACACCCGCGGCCGTGCTCCGGCCGTGCTCGGGGGCGGGGCGGCTCAGCGCTGGCCGAGGTAGACGACCATCCGGTACTTGCCGATCTGCACCTCGTCCCCGTTGGCGAGGACCACCGAGTCGATGGGCTCGCGGTTGACGTAGGTGCCGTTCAGGCTGCCGACGTCACAGACGCTGAAGCCGCCCCCGGGTTCCCGGCGGAACTCCACATGGCGGCGGGAGACCGTGACGTCGTCCAGGAAGATGTCGCTCTGCGGGTGCCGGCCGGCCGTGGTGACATCGCCGTCCAGCAGGAAACGGCTGCCCGAATTGGGGCCGCGCCGCACGATCAGCAGCGCCGAGCCGGGCGGCAGCGCGTCCACCGCCGCCTGCGCCTCGGGCGACAGCCCCGGCGTCTGGCCGGTCATCTCGGCCTCGTACGCCTCGATCCCGGAGATGGAGAGCGTGGAGGTGGTGTCCGAGGAGGACGCCCCGTCGTAGGGGGTGCCGCCGCGCAGCGGGTTGCCGCAGTTGGAGCAGAAGCGGGAGGAGGCGGCGTTGCGGCTGCCGCAGCGGGCACAGGCGACCGATCCCACGGCGGGCATGGCGGCGGTGGACTCGGTGTCGCCGCCGGGGCCTATGCCGCCGGCCGGAGCGGAGACCTGGTCCCGGAACAGGGGGCGCCCGGCCGGCTGGCCCGGCGTGCCCGCCGGCGTATCGCCACTCCGGTCGGCACGGTGCCGCGCGGCGTGGTCCGTGCCGCCCTGACGCCTGCCGAACAACTTAGCGAAAAAACTCACCGGCGATTCCCCTCGCACCTAGGCCGCCCGCCTGATTGCGCGGACGGGCGGTCCATTGTCTCTCACGGCTGATCGAACGTCCTGCCAACGTCCGGGCCTCACGTTCAGTTTCCCTCACCGGACGTCCGGCGGCCCGGCAGCCCCCCTGGGCGGACTCCCCGCTCATGGTGACGACTGAGCGTAGTCAGGCTGTTCCGAGGATCGCAAGGCGTCCACGGTGACCTGCTCCGGGCGGCTGATGGTGACCGATGCGCTCTCCTGTTCCAGCGACTGGACCACTCCGCCGGGGATGTTGAGCGCGGGTTCCAGATCCTGCGGGCGTCCGATGGCGGTGATCTCGTACGGGCGGGGAAGCCGCACGCCGTCGATCACCGCCGCTCCGTCGTCGTCGGTGAAGGAGCTGCCGGCCACGATCCGCACACCGTTGATCTCCAGCGCCTCGGCACCGGCCGCGCGCAGCTCCTGCACCGCGTCCAGCAGGTGGTCGGCGCCGACCCCGGCCAGCGGGTCGGAGATCCGCACCACGATACCGGGGCCGGTGGCGGCCACCGTGCCGGCCAGCACTCCGAGCTGGCGTTCCCGCTCCCGGGTCTGCCGCCGGGCCTCCTCGGCCTGGTCGGAGCTGGACTCCAGCTCGGTGCGCTGCTCCTCCAGGCCGTCCCGCTCCTCGGCCAGCCGGCGGGTGCGCTCGTCCAGGTCGCTGAGGATGCGCACCAGGTCCTCCGGACGGGCACCGCGCAGCACATTGTCCTCGCCGGCGGCACGGACCTGGATGGCCAGGCCGAGGCCGAGCACGAACAGCAGGGCGGCGACGATGAGCTGGGCGCGGCTGATCCGCGGCGGCCACAGCCCGGACAGCAGGGCCGCCCGGCCGGTCGGCGGCGGGTCCCCGGCGGTGCGGTCGGCGCGGTCGGCTCGGTCCGTGCGGTCCGGGCGGTCGGCGCCGGGTCCGGCGGGGTCCGGGGGGTTCTCGGGGGAGGTGTCGTTGCTTGTCATCGGCCTCAGGCGGGTCAGGCGTGGAAGATGTGACGGCGGATGGAGGCGGCGTTGGAGAAGATCCGGATGCCGAACACCACCACGACCCCGGTGGAGAGCTGCGCGCCCACACCGAGCTTGTCGCCGAGGAAGACGATCAGCGCGGCGACCACCACATTGGACAGGAAGGAGACGACGAAGACCTTGTCGCTGAACTTGCCGTCCAGCCGGGCGCGCAGCGCGCCGAACACGGCGTCCAGCGCGGCCACCACGGCGATCGGCAGATACGGCTCCACCTCGGTGGGCACCACCGGCCGGGTGAGGACTCCCACCACGACTCCCAGCACCAGCCCCAGAACGGCGATCACGGTGTGTTTCCTTCTCCTGTCTGCAGGGGTTCGGCGGTCCGCAGGGTGAGTCCCGCCGAGGCCGGCAGCCGCAGCTCCTCCCGGACCGCCATCTCGACCTGGATGCCGAAGTACTCCTCCAGCTCCTCCAGGGTCAGCAGATCGCTGCTGAGGTTCTCCTGGAACTCCTCGAAGGCGTCCCGCAGCACCGGCCCGTCGCCGACCGCCCGGATGGTGTACGGCGGCACCAGCGGGCGGTTGTCCACGAGGATGGCCTCTCCGGCGTGCCGGATGGCGGACAGCGCGGTGAGCCGCCGGCCGTTGACCGCGACGGCCTCGGCGCCGGAGGCCCACAGGCCGTTGACGATCCGCTGGAGGTCGCGGTCCCGCACCCGGCCCGTGTCGGTGTCGTCGCGCGCGCCGTCCGGCAGGCCCTGGGCGACGCTCTCCGCGTCGTCGACCACGATCTCCAGGCCCGGGCCGGTGACGGCGACCGCGCCGGCCAGCAGCGCGGTCAGCTCGGCCTGTTCGCCGCCCTCCTCGCGGAGCGCCTCGCGTTCCCGGTCGGCCAGGTCGTCACGGAGCGCGTCGACCTCCTCCTGGAGCCGGTCGGCCCGCTCGGTGCCGCTCTCGATCCGGTCGATGAGCTCCCGGCGCTCCTTGGCCACGGCCGGCAGGGAGCTGCGGGCCTGGGCGGCGCCCAGGGTGATGACCATGGCGATCAGCAGGGTGCCGGCGATCAGCCAGGGGCGGAGCGGGCCGGTTTCCGCGGTGCGGCCCTCGGCCGCCCGCCGGGCGGCCTCCTCCTCGTAGCCCTCGTCGAGGGTGTGGTCCATGACCTGGTTGAGCAGCCACATGGAGGCGTCCGGGCGGGCCGCGGCGGCCCGGTCCGGGGCGTCCGGGGAGGGGCCGGGGGCTCCGCGCTGCTGTGGCATGGCGGACATGGTCGCACGGGCGCACGGCAGGGCGGAAAGCGCCCCCGGCGGGAGGGCGGCGCCGCCCGGGCCGGGCCCGGCCCGGGCGGCGCCTCACCCGTACGGCGGACGGGCCGGCCGGGCGGTCAGCCGGAGGCGGTGTCGACCACCGCGGTCCAGGTGTCGAGCAGTTCGCGGGCCGCGTCGTCGTCCGGGCCCTCGGCCCACAGATGGGTGACGGCCTCGGCCGGGTCGGGCAGCACCAGCACCCAGCGGCCGTCCGCCTCGACCACCCGGACGCCGTCGGTGGTGTCCACCGAGCGGTCCCCGGCGGCCTCCACCACCCGGCGCATGACCATGCCCTTCACCGCCCACGGGGTGGCGATCTCGCGCCGCTGGAGATGGGCGCGCGGAATCCGGGCGTCGATCTGGCTGAGCGAGAGCTGGGTGCGGGCCACCAGGCCGACCAGCCGGGCGAAGGCGGCAGCCGCGTCGAAGACGCTGCTGAACTCGGGGACGATGAAGCCGCCGCGGCCGTCGCCGCCGAACACCGTGCCGTCCTTGAGGGCGACCCGGGTCAGGTCGTCGGGCGAGGTGGTGGTCCACTCCACCTGGGTGCCGTGGTAGGCGGCGACCTGTTCGGCGATGCGGGTGGTGGTGACCGGCAGTGCCACCCGGCCGCTGCGCCGCTCGGCGGCGATCAGGTCGAGCATCACCAGCAGGGCGCGGTGGTCGTCCACGATCCGGCCGCGCTCGTCGACCAGGGAGAGGCGTTCGCCGACCGGGCCGAAGCGGACCCCGAAGGCGGCGCGGGAGGAGGCCACGATCTCGCCGAGGCGGACCAGGCCGGCCCGGCGCTCCTCGGCGGTCTCGGTCGGATGGGTCTCGTCCAGGCCGGGGTTGATGGTGAGGGACTCCACGCCGAGCCGGCCCAGCAGGCTGGGCAGCACCAGGCCGGCGCTGCCGTGCGCGGCGTCCACCACGATCTTCAGGCCGGACTCGGCCACGCCGGTGGTGTCCACGGCACGCATCAGCGACCCGGTGTAGGCGTCGAAGACGCTGGCCGGGAAGGACAGGTCGCCGATCTCGCCGGGGAAGGCGCGGCGGTACTCCTGGCGGGCGTAGACCCGGTCCAGCTTGCGCTGGGCGGCCTGGGAGAGGTCGGCGCCGCGCTCGTCCAGGAAGAGGATGTCCAGGGAGTCGGACCGGCCGGGGGTGGTGCGGATCATGATGCCGCCGGCGCTGCCCCGGGCGGTCTGCTGGCGGGCCACCGGAAGCGGGACGTTCTCCAGGTCGCGGACGTCGATGGCGCTGGCCTGGAGGGCGGAGATGACGGCCCGTTTCAGGGCCCGGGCGCCCCGGGAGTGGTCCCGGGCGGTGGTGACGGTGGAGCCCTTCTTCAGGGTGGTGGCATAGGCGCTGGCCAGCCGGACCGCCAGCTCCGGGGTGATCTCGACGTTCATGATCCCGGAGACGCCGCGGGCGCCGAACAGATTGGCCTGGCCGCGGGACTCCCAGATCACCGAGGTGGAGACGAAGGCGCCGGCCTCCACGGTCTTGAACGGGTAGACCCGGACATTGCCCTGCACAATCGATTCTTCACCGATCAGGCACTCGTCCCCGATGACCGCGCCGTCCTCGATCCGGGCGGCCCGCATCACATCGGTGTTCTTGCCGATCACGCAGCCGCGCAGATTGGACTGCGGGCCGATGTAGACGTTGTCGTGGATCACCGCCTTGTGCAGGAAGGCGTCGGACTTGACCACCACGTTGGAGCCGACCACCGTGTGCTCGCGGATCTCGGCGCCGGCCTCCACCTTGGCGTAGTCGCCGATGTAGAGCGGGCCGCGCAGCCGGGCGTCGGGGTGCACCTCGGCGCCCTCGGCGACCCAGACGCCGGGCGAGATCTCGAAGCCGTCGAGGTCGGCCCGCACCCGGCCCTCCAGCACATCGGCCTGGGCCTTGACATAGCTCTCGTGGGTGCCGACGTCCTCCCAGTAGCCCTCGGCCACATAGCCGTAGATCGGGCGGCCCTCCTTGAGCAGCCGGGGGAAGACGTCGCCGGACCAGTCGACGGAGACGTCCGCCTCGACATACTCGAACACCTCCGGCTCCATGACATAGATGCCGGTGTTGACGGTGTCGGAGAAGACCTGGCCCCAGGTGGGCTTCTCCAGGAAACGCTCCACCCGGCCCTCGTCGTCGACGATGGTGATGCCGAACTCCAGCGGATTGGGCACCCGGGTGAGGCAGACGGTGACCAGTGCGCCCTTCTCGCGGTGGTAGCGGACCAGATCGGTGAGGTCGAAATCGGTGAGCGCGTCCCCGGAGATGACCAGGAAGGAGTCGTCCTTGAGCGCCTCCTCGGCGTTCTTCACGCTGCCCGCGGTGCCCAGCGGCTTCTCCTCGTGGGCATAGGTCAGTTCCATGCCGAGCTCTTCGCCGTCCCCGAAGTAGTTCTTCACCAGGGAGGCGAGGAACTGGACGGTGACCACGGTCTCGGTCAGCCCGTGCTGCTTGAGCAGCCTCAGGACGTGCTCCATGATCGGGCGATTGGCGACCGGCAGCAGCGGTTTGGGCATGCTGGCGGTCATGGGCCGCAGCCTGGTGCCTTCTCCGCCCGCCATCACGACGGCCTTCATATCGGAAGTCTCCTCCTCAGAGAGTCGACAGTCATGCCGGCCGCGCCCGTCCGGAGGGCGGTGCCCGGAAATCCCTCCGGCGTCGTGGTGACGTCGTTCCCCGGGGAGGTGCTCGATGCGGGTCCTTCGGTCCCGTGCCGTCCCGGCGGGGCGGGTTCAGCCGGCTGTGGCGGTCGCCTTCAGCAGTCGGCGGACCTGGACGACGTAGAGCATCCCTGCCCACCAGTACAACGCTGTACCCCACCAGGCGAACGCCCATCCGAACATAGCAGCCAGTGACGACAGCCAGCCACTTCCGTCACTGAGCAGCAACAGGGGAAATGCGTACATCAGACAGAGGGTCGCGGCCTTGCCGAGGAAGTTCACCTGCGGCGGGGCATAGCCGTGCCGGTCCAGCAGCCAGACCGCCACCAGCAGCATCAGTTCCCGGGCGAGCAGCAGCGCCGCCAGCCACAGGGGCACGATCTCGCGCCAGGTGAGGCCGGTGAGAGTGGCGAGAATGTAGAGCCGGTCGGCGGCCGGGTCCAGGACCCGGCCCAGCGCGCTGATCTGGTTCCAGCGGCGGGCGAGCTTGCCGTCCAGATAGTCGCTGACACCACTGAAGGCCAGCACGGCCAGCGCCCAGCCGTCCAGGTCGGGGCCGTCGAAGACCGGGGAGAGGATCAGCCACAGGAAGACCGGTACGCCCGCCAGCCGGGCCATGCTCAGCAGATTGGGAACGGTGAGCACCCGGTCGGTCTGCATGCCTGTCTCCTCGGCGTCCACCGGCGGGCCCTCCCGTGCATACCGGCGCCTGTCCGCGCGCCTGTCCGTGTGAAGCTGTGGACCCGGCCGGACGGACGGGTTGCCGGCCGCCGTCCGCGGTGCCGCCTCGACCCTACCGGCCCGGTGCGCGGGGCCGCCGCCCGGGCCGGGGCACGGCCCGTACACCACCATGACGCGGCACGAAACACCACGTAACCATGGCATATTCTCAGAACCGGGCAGAACCGGCCCGGGGGACTTGACCCGGCAGCAGGTCTAGACCTATACCCGGACCAGCACCAGCATCAGGCGGCTCTCCCGGTGCCGCCGCGCCCGGAGAGGCCAGGCCAGCCATGATCACTGTTTCGTCACCCGTGAGCGGGCGGGCCGTCGGGCTCGCCCAGGTGCCCGATCCGGTGTTCGCCGGATCCATGGTGGGCCCGGGCACGGCCGTCGACCCGGTGCGGGCACCCGCCGCCGCGCTCGCCCCGGTGGACGGCACGATCGTCTCCCTGCACCCGCACGCCTTCGTGGTGCTGGACGACCACGGCCATGGTGTGCTCACCCATCTGGGCATCGACACCGTGCAGCTCGCCGGCGAGGGCTTCCGGGTGCTGGTGGCCAAGGGGGACACCGTGGTGCGCGGCCGGCCGGTGATCGAGTGGGACCCGGCGGCGGTGGCGGCGGCCGGACGGTCCCCGGTGTGCCCGGTGGTGGCGCTGGAGGCCACGGCCGAGGCGCTGACCGGCCTGGCCGACGGGCGCGAGGTACGGGCCGGGGACACACTGTTCCACTGGACCTCCACCGCAACCGAGTCCGAAGGCGCGTGAGATGGACGCAAAGCTGCAAGGGGTCGGGGTCAGCCACGGAGTGGCGATCGGCGAGGTGCGCCACATGGGCACCGCCCTGCTGGAACCGCCCGCCCGGCGGATCGCCCCCGGCGAGGCGCCCCGCGAGCAGGCCCGGGCGCGGCAGGCCGCCGAGGCGGTGGCCGCCGATCTGGTCGCCCGGGGCAATCTGGCCGGCGGCGAGGCCCAGGCCGTGCTGGAGGCCCAGTCGCTGATGGCCCGGGACCCGGAGCTGATGGCGGACATCGAACGGCGGATCGCGGTCGGCTCGACCGCCGAGCGGGCCGCCTACGACGCCTTCGCCGCCTACCGGGCGCTGCTGGCCGGCGCGGGCGACTATCTGGCCGGCCGGGTGGCCGACCTCGACGATGTGCGCAACCGGATGGTGGCCCGGCTGCTGGGCGTGCCGATGCCCGGGGTGCCGGACAGCGACGAGCCGTTCGTGCTGCTCGCCCGCGATCTGGCGCCGGCCGACACCGCGCTGCTCGATCCCTCCCTGGTGCTGGGCTTCGTCACCGAGGAGGGCGGGCCGACCAGTCACAGCGCGATCCTGGCACGGGCCCTGGGGGTGCCCGCGGTGGTGGCGCTGCCGGGCGCGGTGGAGCTGCCCGAGGGCACGCTGGTGGCGGTGGACGGCAGCAGCGGTGAGGTGGTGGTCAACCCGGACGCGGCCGAGCGCGCGGAACTGGCCCGGGCCGCCGAGGAGCGGCGGGCGGCGCTGGCCGCCGCGGCCGGCCCGGGCGCCACCTCGGACGGCCACAAGATCCCCCTGCTGGCCAACATCGGCGGACCGGCCGATGTGCCGGCGGCGCTGGAGGCGGGCGCCGAAGGGGTCGGGCTGTTCCGCACGGAGTTCCTCTTTCTGGAGAGCGACGGCCGCCCGCCGTCCGAGGACATGCAGGCCGAGGTGTACCGGCAGGTGCTCCAGGCGTTCCCGGAGGGCCGGGTGGTGGTCCGGGTGCTGGACGCCGGGGCGGACAAGCCGCTGGCCTTCCTCACCCCCGCGACCCCCGCGGAGGAGCCCAACCCGGCGCTGGGCGTCCGGGGCCTGCGCGCCCTGCTGGACCACCCGGGGGTGCTGCTGACCCAGTTGCGGGCGCTGGCCCGGGCGGCCGAGGGGCTGCCCGTCTATCTGGAGGTGATGGCCCCGATGGTGGCCGACCGGGCGGACGCCCGGGCGTTCGCCGACGCCTGCCGGGAGGCCGGGCTGCGGGCCAGGGCCGGCGCCATGGTGGAGATCCCCTCCGCGGCGCTGCGCGCCCGGGCCGTCCTCCAGGAGGTGGAGTTCCTCTCGCTGGGCACCAACGACCTGGCGCAGTACGCCTTTGCCGCCGACCGTCAGGTGGGCGCCGTCTCCCGGCTCCAGGACCCGTGGCAGCCGGCCCTGCTGGACCTGGTGGCCCTGGCCGCCGAGGCGGCCAAGGCCGAGGGCAAGAGCTGCGGGGTGTGCGGCGAGGCGGCGGCCGATCCGCTGCTGGCCTGCGTGCTCACCGGGCTGGGCGTGACCAGTCTGTCCATGGCCGCCTCGGCGCTGCCCTATGTGCGCGCCGCCCTGGCCCGGCACACTCTGGCCCAGTGCGAACGGGCCGCCGCCGCGGCCCGGGCGGCCGAGGAGGCCGAGGAGGCCCGCGCCGCCGCCCACTCCGTGCTGAGCGGCGAATAGCGCCCGGGGCTCAGGGGCCGGGACAGGGAGGCGGCGGCGGCAGGGGCGGCGCGGCCCGGTAGGTGATGCCCGGCTCGGGCGGGACCGGTTCACCGCTGTGCGGGTCGGTGCAGTAGGCGGCGAAGATCTCCGCCTCGCTCAGCGGACGCAGCCAGCCGTCCTCCGTGGCCCAGCCGAGGACGGCCTCGCCGCCGGACCCGGCCTCGCGCAGCACCAGCCCTCCGGCGCGGCCGGTGGCCAGGGCGACGGCCAGCACCATGGACAGCAGCATGGTGTCCGGCTCGGGCAGGGCGGTACTGCCCCGGGCGTCCCGCTCGGCGTGCATGGCGGCGCTGAGCGGGCCGGAATCCGCGAGCACCGTGCACACCAGGTGATGCGCGCCGGGGCCGGTGCCCGCCAGCACGGCGGCCAGTCCCGCCGCGGCCCGCCGCACCCCGCAGTCGGCGTGCGGGGTGCCGCAGCCCGGGCAGCTTCCGGCGCCGAGCAGCAGCTCCCGGCACTGGCTCCAGAGCTGCTGCCGGTCCCGCACCGCCACCAGTTCGGGCAGCAGCCGGGCCAGCGGCTGCCCGCGGTAGCGCACGGCAGGTCCCGCGGTGGCGATCTCCCCCGCGTACCGGGCGCGGCTGGCGGCATGGCCCGGATCGAGCTCGCGCACGGTGCAGAACTCGGCGTACTCCTCCGGGTCGAACAGCGCGACCTGGGTGTAGCCGCCGTTGCGGAGCAGGCGGCGCAGATGGCGCTCCAGGCGCCGCAGATAGTCGGGATGGCTCTCGTGCCGGAAGGCGGCGTACTGGTGCATCCGGGCGAAGCTCGCCTCATCGGCGAGCACCGCCACGGTGCGCACGGTCTCCCGGGTGAAGTCCCGGGCGGAGGTGACGGGCCGGACAGGGCCGGCGGGCTTGCGGGTGCGCGGCATCGGATTCCCCCCGTTGCTCAGCGAGTATCTTCGCTCACCGAGAGTAGGGGGTCGGTCTGACAATCGCGCCCGGCCGGCGGCGGCCCGGGCGGCCGTCAGTCCGCCCCGCGGGCGGCGCGCGCGGCGGCCAGCCGGGCGAAGTGAGCGAGCAGCCCGGGGTCGTCCACCGACCCGGGGTTGACCGCCTTCTCCAGCGGCACCCCCTGGAAGATGCGCTTCACCGGCACCTCGATCCGCTTGCCGGTCAGCGTGTGGGGCACGCCGGGGATCTCGATGACCTCGTCCGGGACATGACGGGGCGAGAGTTCCCGGCGCAGCACGGCCCGGATGCGCTCGCGCAGCGCGTCGTCCAGCACGGCGCCCTCGGCCGGCACCACGAACAGCGGCATCCAGTAGCCGCCGTCCGGCTGTTCCACGCCGATGACCAGGGACTCGCGGACCTCCGGCAGCCGTTCCACCGCCTCGTAGATGTCGGCCGAGCCCATCCGCACGCCCTGGCGGTTGAGGGTCGAGTCGGAACGGCCGTGGATGACCACGCCGCCCCGGGAGGTCAGCGTGATCCAGTCGCCGTGCCGCCACACCCCGGGGAACATCCCGAAGTAGCTGTCCCGGTAGCGGCTGCCGTCCGGGTCGTTCCAGAACCGCACCGGCATCGAGGGCATCGGGGTGGTCACCACCAGCTCGCCGACCTCGTCGGTCAGCGGCCTGCCGTGCGGGTCCCAGGACTGCAGACCGGTGCCCAGGCAGGCCGCCTGGAGTTCACCGGTGTACACCGGAAGAGTGGGCACCGCTCCGGCGAAGCAGCTGCACACGTCGGTGCCGCCGCTCACCGAGGCGATCCACAGATCGGCCGCCACCTCCTCGTGCAGCCAGCGGAAGCCGTCCGGCGGCAGCGGGGAACCGGTGGTGGCGACGCAGCGGGTGGCGGACAGGTCATGGTCCCGGGCCGGATGCACCCCCGCCTTGGCGCAGGCGGTCACATAGGCCGCGGAGGTGCCGAACAGGGTCGCCCGGGTGCGCTCCGCCACCAGCCACTGGGCGCCGGTGTGCGGATGGCCGGGGCTGCCGTCGTAGAGCACCACGGTGGCGCCCACCAGCAGCCCGGAGACCAGGAAGTTCCACATCATCCAGCCGGTGGAGGTGTACCAGAAGATCCGGTCGCCGGTGCCCAGGTCGCAGTGCAGGCCGAGCTGTTTGAGGTGCTCCACCAGGATGCCGCCCTGGGACTGGACGATGGCCTTGGGCAGTCCGGTGGTGCCGGAGGAGTACAGCACCCACAGCGGGTGGTCGAACGGCACCTGGGCGTACTCCGGCTCGGCCGGGCCCGCGGTCTGCTCCGCCCACTCCAGGGCACCGGGCGGCGCGGCGCCGCCCAGCACCGGAATGTGCACCACGGCACGCAGCGTGGGCAGGCCGGCCCGCAGCTCGGCCACGGTGGCGGTGCGGTCGTGCTCCTTGCCGCCGTAGCGGTAGCCGTCCACCGTGAACAGCACCACGGGCTCGGTCTGCCGGAAGCGGTCCAGCACGCTGCGGGCGCCGAAGTCCGGGGCGCAGGAGGTCCAGACCGCGCCGACCGCGGCGGTGGCCAGCAGCGCGGTCACCGCCTCCGGGATGTTGGGCAGATAGCCGGCCACCCGGTCGCCCGGGCGGACCCCGAGCCGGCGCAGCGAGGCGGCCAGGGCGGCGACCTGGCGGCGCAGTTCGGCCCAGCTCACCGGTTCGGGCCGGTGCCGCTCGTCCACCCGGAGCAGGGCCGGGCGGCCGGCCAGCTCCGGGTCCTCGGCGGCACGCAGCGCGTGCTGGGCGTAGTTCAGGGTGGCGCCGGGGAACCAGCGGGCGCCGGGCATCGCCCGGTCGGCGAGCACGGCCGAGTACGGCGTGGTGAAGGAGACGCCGAACCACTCGGCGACCGCCCGCCAGAACGCCTCCAGCTCCGTGACCGACCAGTGGTGCAGCGCCGCGTAACTGCCCTGCGGGTCGCCGGACAGCGGCTGCGGGGCGCCGTGCCGCTCGGCGGCCCAGCGGTGGAAGCGGGTGAGCCTGGCCTGTCCGACCCGCTCCGGGCCGGGCCGCCACAGCGGTTCCGGCGCCGGGCCGGGTGCCGGGTCCGGGCCTGCGGGCGGTTCGGCGGGGGCGGTCGTCATGGCGGCTCCTGTTCCGGGCGGTATGGGCGGCAAGACCAGCAAGACCAGCAGGACCAAAGGACACTGTCACGGGTGGGGACGCCAGACCAGGGGTGGCCCGCCCATATTCCGCAGCCTCCACACGTGTGGTCGGCACACTCCCGGCATCCCGTTCGGCATGATCGCTCGGGACGGGCCGACGGGAGCCATGTGTGCCGCACCCGTGCCGCCCGCCGGGCCCCGTCCGGAGGGCCGCGGTGCCGGTTCGCGGTGTCCGTTCAGAGGGTGCGCAGCCCGTCCAGAACGCTCTGCAGGGTCTCGTCCGGCAGCGCGGCCACCGGATGGGTGACCCGCACCAGGCGGGCCTCCAGCAGATCGCCGATCAGCACCCGGACCACGCCGAGCGGCAGATCGAGACCGCTGGCCAGCTCGGCCACCGACTCGGAGGCATGGCGGCAGCGCCGCAGGATCTCGGCATGCTCGGGCGCCAGGGTCTGGCCGTCGGCCAGCACCGGCTCTCCCGCGTGGCGTCCGGGCGGCACATCGGCGGTCACCAGGGCGATGAGGTCGAGATGAGCGCCGGACGAGGCCCGGGTCCGGCCGCGCGTCATGGCGTACGGGCGGACGACCGGTCCGGCCTCCTCGTCAAACCAGCCGAGGGTCATGGTGGCCGCCTGGCCGGCTCCGCCCGGACGCGGGGCCGGTGACGCGGGTGGGCAGCGGGCGGCCGGGCGCCGAGCGGGCGCGGGCCGGAGCGGGTGGCGCGGACGGCATCATGGTCGCTCGTCCCCGGCTTCCGGCCCGGCTTCCTCGCCGCCTCGGCCCGACGGGGGGCGGCCGGTGCGTCGCTCCGCCTGCTCCCGGCCGCGCTGTGAGCCGCGCTGGAAGGAGGCCAGCCGCAGCCGGACCACCTCGGCGTCCGGTTCCGGCGGGACGGGCGCCGGTCCGGGCCCCGGCGCGTCGGAGGCGGCATCGGCATCGGCGCCGGACGGATGCTCGGCGGCATGGTCCCGGGTGGCGCGGCGCAGCGGGCCAGGCCCGGCACCGGGCACGCGGCGCGGCAGGCCGCTGCCGGTACTGGACCCGGTGCCGGGCGGCTGCGCGGACGCACCGGCGGACGGCGGGACGGAGGAGTCGGCGGGACGGCCGGAGGACGGGCGGGCGTCGGGGATGTCAGGCATGTCGGGGTACTCCGGGGTGTCGCGGCGGGCGCCGCGGGCGGGCAGGTCCCGCCCGTCGCGTCCGCGGTTGACGAACCTGCCGTGGTCGGCGACGAGCACGGGCGCGTGGGGCCGCTGCGGCAGCGGAACAGCGGGCGGCGGCGGCTCGTCGAGCGGCGCGTGCTGCACGCTGTCGTCGTACGCGGCGCCGGCGGGGGCGGGGCGGTCCTCCCGGCTCAGCCGCTGCGGCAGCCGGACCGGGGCCTCCAGTTCCACGGGCCCGTCGACCGGGCCGTTGAGCAGCGTCGGGGGTGCGGGCCGCTCGGGCAGCGGGGCGTGCGCCGCGCCCTCGGGGACCTCGCTGAGCAGGGCCTGCGGCAGCAGCACCACGGCCGTGGTGCCGCCGTAGGGCGACTCCCGCAGCGAGACCCGCACATCGTGCCGGCGGGCCAGCCGGGCGACCACGAACAGCCCCAGGCGGGAGGTGTCGGTGATGTCGAACTCCGGGTTCTCGGCCAGCCGCCGGTTGGCCTCGGCCGCGGCCTCGGCGGTCATGCCCAGGCCCCGGTCGTGGATCTCCAGGGAGAAGCCGTTGGGCACGTCCTCCCCGGTGACCTGGACCGCGGTGTGCGGCGGGGAGAACGCCGTGGCGTTCTCCAGGAGTTCGGCGACCAGATGGGTCAGATCGGCCACGGCGCGGCCGTCCACCGCGAGCCGCGGCAGTCTGCGTACCTCGATCCGTTCGTAGTCCTCCACCTCGGCGACCGCGCCGCGCACCACGTCCATCAGCTGGACCGGGTTGCGCCACTGCCGGGCCGGGCCGGCCCCGGAGAGGATCATCAGTCCCTCGGCGTGCCGCCGCATCCGGGTGGTGAGGTGGTCGATCCGGAACAGATCGGCGAGTTCGTCGGCGTCGTCGGTGCGCCGCTCCATGGCGTCCAGCAGGCTGAGCTGCTTGTGCAGCAGCACCTGGCTGCGCCGGGCGAGGTTGACGAAGACGTCGGAGACGCCGCGGCGCACTTCGGCCTGCTTGACCGCGGCCTCCACCGCGGCCCGCTGCAGGGTGTTCAGCGCCTGGCCGACCTGGCCGACCTCGTCCTTGCCGTACTCCAGCAGCGGGGCCTCGGTCGCGGCGTCGATCCGTTCGCCCTCGGCCAGCCGGCGCATCACCCCGGGCAGCCGCACCTCGGCCGCCTCCTTGGCCTGGGTCCACAGGGTGCGCAGGTCGCGCACCAGGGTCCGGCCGATCCGCCAGGAGACGGTGACGGAGATCAGCACGGCCAGCAGGCCCAGAACGGCCGCGGCACCGGCCCGGACGAGCACGGCGCGGGCGGCCGGGCCGACCCGGTCCTGGTGGTTGTCGCCGGCGGTGACGGCCAGCGCGCGCAGTTCCCGCAGCGCGTCCCGGTTGGTCTCCTCCCACTGGCCCGGCTGCACCCCGGCCACGCCGTCGGCGACGACCTGTTCCTCCAGCCCGGTCAGCAGTACGCCCTGGCCGCCCTGCCAGAACCGCTGGTGCGCCTGCCGGTCCCGGTCGGGGAGATCGGCCAGGTAGAGGTCGTAGGAGAGCCGGCGCTCGGCGATCCGGTCGGTGAGCGCCCGGCGCTCCTGTCCGGTCATGGCGGGACCGGCGGCGAGCGCGCCGGCCACCAGGGCGTCGGCCCGGGACAGGTGCTCGGCGGCCTGCGCCAGCCCCACCACCGCCCGGCCGTGCCGGTCGAGTTCCACGTTGTCCAGCAGGAACAGCGCGGCCTGGAACCGCAGGGCCTGCTCGGTGACCTTGCGGTATTCGTCCAGGGCGCCGTTGCGGGTGATGGTGTGGGTGGCCACCTGATCGCGGATCAGGGAGATCTGGCCGAGCTTCTCCAGCAGCAGGTCCAGGTTCTCCCGGCCGCCGGCGGGGAGATCGTCCCGGGCCCCGGCCGCCGCCCGGCGGCGCAGTTCGCCGACGGCCTCGTCGGTGGCCTGCTGGCTCCTGGTCATCGCGGAGTCCGGGTTGCGCGGGTCCGCGAGATACACCACGGCCTGCCGGCGCTCCTCCTGCACGGCCTGCACCACGGCCTCGGCGGGCTTGCCCAGCGTGTCGAACACCGCGGAGACCGCCAGCAGGTGCCGTGCCTCCTGCACGGTGATGGCGGTCGCGAAGGCCCAGATGGACAGCAGCGCGAGCAGCGGCACCAGCAGCAGTGCCATGATTTTCCGCCGGATCGACGTTCCGCGAGAGCGCATGCCCTCCCCTGTTTCCGCCCGGGCGCAGGGAGTTCAGCTACCGCTGCCCCTGCCGCACCGGGGCCCCGGTGTAAGTGACCAGACTTCGGTGAAGCTCTGAGGCTGTTGTGCATCGGACGGTGAGGCGTTGACGGCGCACGGTGTCCGAGCGCCTCATCCTGGTCCGTCCGGTGCCGGGTACGCAAGCCGTCCTGCCATGAGGAGGGCGCCCGAATCCGCCCGTACCACCGGGACAACGCCTCCATAATGTCGTCATAACGCCGTCGTCGTCGCGCCGATGCCGGTTGTTGTCAGGCTTGCAGCGATGCCCTCGGCTTGTCGTGCAGATATGCGGATACTGGACAGGGGAGCGAGAGCGGGTGTACGCAAAGCCCCGGATGCCCGATCCGGTGCGGGCAGCCGCCGTCCGGGCGGTCATTGTCCTTGCACTGACGCTGACTCAGCTTGTCGCCGTGCTGCTGTGCGCGCTGGCCGGGTCCTGGCTGGTCTTTCCGCTGCTGCTGTGCATGCTCGCCAGCACCGTGGTGGCCACCTGGGCGGTGCTGGACATCTGGGTGACCCGGCAGGCCTGGCGGCAGCGGCACGGAGTGGTGTCGCTGCCGAGTTCGGCCGCGCGCAGCCGGCGGCAGGTGCCGTGACCCGGGACGGACGCGTCACGGCCGCCGGGCAGCCGGCCGGCCGGAGTGCGGGCGGCGGTACATCCGGGTGGCGGTGATCTCGCCGTGCACCGGCTCCGTGCCCTCGCGCCGCTGCGGCAGCCCGGGCCGCAGATGCTCCTCCACCCGGATGTACTTCAGCCCCGCGCGCAGATCGGCGTCGTTGCGCAGCCGGATCACCAGCGGGAACTCGGCCAGCGCGGTGGTGTCGAACAGCCCGGTGGTGTACAGCAGCTGCACGCCCAGGGCGTCGGCCACGGCCCGCTGGAGCTCCAGCAGATAGGTGGCGTTGGCGCGTCCGATGGGATTGTCCAGGAACAGCGTGCCGGCGTGCCGGTGCTTGTCCCGGCCGCGGTCGTTGCCGCGCAGCGCCGCCATGGTGCAGTAGAGGGCGATGGCGGCGGTGAGCAGCTGGCCGCCGGAGAAGACGTCCCCCATCTGGCCGACCGGGACCCGCTCGGCGCGCAGCACGGCGTCGGGCTTGAGGATCTCCACGGCGACACCGCGCGGGCCGAGGGCCGCGTGCACGCCGCGCAGCAGCAGGGACATGCCGTCCCGGCGGAGATCGGAGTTCTTGCGGACCGCGGCCCGGGTGGTCTCGTCGATCACCTCGCCGAGGCGTTCGGCGAGGGTGGCCGGATCGGGGTCCTCGAACCGGATGCGCAGGAACTCCTGGCCGGACCACTCCCCCAGGCCCTCGGGCAGCCGGGACAGCCGCTGGGCCAGCCGCAGGGTGGCCAGGGCGGAGCCGGTCAGGCCGCGCAGCCGGTCCACGATGCCCGCGCGGTTGCGCTCCAGCTGGCCGAGCTCGTCGCCGAGCACCCGCAGCCGGGGGGCGAACGCCTCCGCCCAGGCGGCGGCGTGGTCCGGCAGGGCGGCGGCGGGAAGCTCCCGGATCTGCTGCCGGGCCGGGGTGCGGACCTGTTCGTAGCGGGCCGCGTTGGCATGCCTGACCAGCTGGTCGGAGGCGTCCCGGACGGCCGCCTCGGCGGCGGCCAGGTCGGCGGCGCAGCCGCGCAGCGAACGGCGGGACTCGGCGGCGGCGCGCCGGGCCTCCTCGGGGCCGCCGGGATAGGGCTCGGCCGGGTCCTCGGCGGCAGCCTCCCCGGTGCCGCCGTGCGGATCGCGCAGCAGATCGCGGAGCTGGGCGGCGGTCTCGGCGAACTCCTCCGCGGCCCGCTCGGCCAGCCGGTGGTCGCGCAGCAGCTCCTCGTGGGCCTGCCGGGCGGCGGACAGTTCCTCCTCCCGGGCGGACAGTTCGGCGGTGGCCGTGCGCAGCAGTTCACGGGCGTGGGCGGCGTCCCGGGGGGTGCGGTCACCGGGCAGCCCGGCGTGTGCCCCGCCGTCGGCGGGGGCCAGCCGCTCGGCCTCGCCGCGCAGCCGCCCGAGCTGCTCGCTGGCGGCCGAGGCCCGCGACTCCAGCAGATGCACCTGGGATTCGGCGCGCGCGGCGGCGGCGGCCCGGGACGGGCCGTCGGCGCCCTCGGCGCCGGCCAGCAGCTGGGCGGCGCGGGAGCGGACCTTTGCCGGCAGGCGGTCCAGCGCGGCCTGCGCGGCGCCCTGGTCCGCCTCGGCCCTGGCCTGCTCGGCGCGGAGATCGGCACCGACGCCGGCCTTCTCGTAGAGCCGGGCCGCGCTGCGGTAGGCCTCCCGCAGCGCCGGCAGCGGTTCCGCGGGCGCGCCGGAGCCGCCGGGGTCCTCCTGCTCGGGGGCGCCGCTGATGTCGGCGCGTTCGGCGCGCAGCGCGCTGGCGGTGCGGCGGCTGTCGTCGGCGGCGCGCTCGGCGGCGCGGCGGTCCTCGTCGGCGGCGCGGGCGCGGTCCAGGAGCTCGGCCGCGCGGGCCTCGGCCTCGGCGGCCTCCTCGGCGAGCTCCCGCAGCCGGGCCTGCCGCCGGGGGCGGTCGCGCAGCCGGGAGGCCAGGCCGGCCAGGGCGTCCGCGGCGCGGCGGGCGCGCTGCGCGGCCTCCTGGTGCTCGTCCCGGCTGCGGGCGGCCTCGGCCGCGGCCTGCTCGGCGTCGTCACGGGCGGCCGCGGCGTCGGCGAGATGCCGGCGGGCGGCGGCGGCCGAGGCGCGGCCGGCCTCGGCGGCGGCGGTCAGCTCGGCCAGCCGGCCGGGCGGGCAGCCGGTGCGCCAGGAGGCGAGCCGGGCGGCCAGGGTGCGGTCCGCGGCCAGCCGTCCGGACAGTTCCCGGATCTCCTCCTCGCGGGCGGCGGCCCGCTCGCGCAGCGCACCGCGCTCCTGGTCGGCGGCGTCCTCGTCGTGCATGGCGGGGTTGGGCGGGACCAGGAAGACCTGGCCGGCGGCACCCTCGGCGGCGCCGGGCGGCGGGGTGGGGGCGAGCAGTGCGGCGGCGGTGCCCACCGCGACCGCGGACCGCGGCAGCAGTGCGGCCTCGGTCAGCACCCGGCGGGCCCGGGCATGACTGGCCGGGTCGGTGATGATCACGCCGTCCACCAGTTCGGGGCGGGCGGCCAGCACCGCGGCGTGGTCCACCGGGCTGACCGCCTGGGCCAGATAGCGCCAGCCGGGCAGGGCGGGGATGCCGTGCTCGCCGAGGAGCTCCACGGTGGCCAGCACATCCCGGCCGGGCGGCAGCAGGCCGCCGTCGCCCAGCGCGGCCAGGATGCGGCTGTCCTCGGCGGCGGCGGTGCGCAGGTCGAAGAGCTGGCGCTCGGCGGCGGCGACCGTCTCCTCCAGCAGTTCCCGCAGGCGCTCCGCGGAGGCGTCGAGCTGCTCCGGGCCGAGCGGGTCGCCCGGCGCCAGGCCCAGCAGTCCGGTCAGCCGGGGATCGGCGGCCAGGGCCAGCGCGGCCCGGCGCTCCGCGGCCAGTGACTGCTCGGCGGCCCGGGCCGCGTCCGCCGCCCGGGCCGCGGCGAGTTCGGCGCGGCCGTGCCGCTCGGCGGTCTCCCGGGCATGGGCGGCGGCGCGGCCGGCCGCCTCCCGTGCGGTGCCGAGGCCGGCCAGGGCCTGCTGGGCGGCGGCTCCGGCGGCCAGCGCGGCGCGGGCCGGGTCGGTGCCGTCGGCGTCCTCCAGCCAGCCGGCCCGGACGGCCTCCGCGGTCTCCTGCTCCACCTCGTCCAGCCGCTGGCGCAGATGGCCGGCCTCGCTGCGGGCGCGCTGCGCCTCGGTGGCGGCGGTGGTGGCGTCCCGGCGGGCGCTCTCGGCGGCCTCCTGGAAGGCGGCGGAGCGCTCCTCGTGCCCGGCGGCTGCCCGCTCGCTCTCCCCGGCCGCCGCGTGCAGGGCCCGGACCAGGGCGGCGGCGGCGCGGCGGCGGGCGGCCAGGGCGGGGGCGGCGTCCCGCTCGGCCTCCTGGATGGCGGCGGCCACCCGGGCGGCCCGGTCGGCGGCGGCGCGGTGCTGGAGCACCGTCTCGGCGGCCTGCCAGGCGGCGAAGAGGGTGCGGGCCTCGGTGAGCTCGCGGCGCTGGGCGGCGGCGGCCTTCTCCGCGGCGGCCAGCGCCAGCGAGGCGTTGCGGTAGGCGAGTTCGGCGGCGATCCGGCCGGCGCGGTCCCGGGCGTCCTCGGCGGCGGCCGCGGTGCGGGCGGCTTCGGCCGCCCGCACCGCCAGGGCGGCGGCGCGGTCCCGCTCCCGGCCGGCGCGGGCGGACAGCCGGCGGGCCAGGGCGCGGGTGCGGCGCTCGGCGCCGGCGTGCACGGCGCGGGTGCGGTCGCGGGCCTCGGCGGCCTCGGTCACCCGGCCGAGCAGTTCCAGCGAGCCGGCCGTGAAGTCGCGCTCGGCGGTGAGCTCGGCCCGGCGGCCCAGCTTGTGGGCGAAGCCGTGCACCAGGTCGGCCAGGCCGTCGGTGTCCCGGGTGTCGGTGACGGCGCGCAGCAGCAGATCGGTGAAGTCGGCGTCGTTGCGGACCGAGAACAGGCCGGCCGCCTCGCCCTCGTCGGCGTTCATCTCCCGCTGGTAGCGGAAGAGCTCGGGGTCCAGGCCGAGCTGTTCCAGGTGCTCCTTCCAGCGCTCGTGGATCTCCTCCCAGGCCACGTCCAGATGGGGGTACGCCCTGCCGGTCTCGGTGAGGGCGTCCCGGAAGCCCTTCATGGTGCGGCGCCGGCCACGGGCGCCGGAGACGCCCTCCGGCGGCGCGCCGTGGGAACCGGGCGCCGGGCGGGGCGGCAGCACGGTGCTCTCCGAGACGGGCAGGGTGTCCAGGGTCATGCCGGGACCCGGGCGGAAGGAGTACCAGGCCTCGGCGAACCGGCGCGGATCGGAGGAGATCTGCCGGCCCCGCCATTCGCTCACCTTGCCGACCACCACGAGTTCGCCGGTGCGGGTGTGCTGCCATTCCAGGGCGACATGGCCGGTGTCGTCGGCGAGCAGGAACTTGCGCAGCACGCCGCTGCTGGCCCCGCCGAGGGTGTTGCGGTGGCCGGGCAGCATGACCGAGAAGATCAGCTTGAGCAGTACGGACTTGCCGCCGCCGTTCTCCAGGAAGAGCACCCCGGCGGGGGCCGGGCGCAGCGGCGGGCCGACGGGCTCCGCCTCGAAGAAGTCCGCCTGCACCGGGGCCGGCTGGGGCACGGGCTCGCCGACTCCGCGCAGGTCCAGCACGGTGTCCGCGTAGCGGGCACCGGCCGGTCCGATGGAGTAGAGGCGGACCCGGGACAGCTCGTACATGGCAGGACTCTCGCTCGGGGCTGGTGACGGGGCTGGTGACGGGGGGCGGGGCGGGCGGGCGGGGCGGGCCGGGCGTCAGACGGGGTACGGCAGGCCGGACTCGGCCACCGGGTCGGGCTCCTCCGGCGGCAGCAGGGTGGCGGTGCCGTCGGCCACCGGAACCACTCCCAGCTCCAGCAGCTCCGTCATGGCGGCGGTGCCGGCCAGGTCCCGGACCTGGAGCTGGTAGCGGGCGGTGGTGCGGTAGGAGCCGCCGCCCTCGTCCCCGGTGCGCTGGAGGAAACCGGAGTCGGTGAGGAAGGACACCGCCTTGCCGACGATGCCGGTGGTGGAGGCGGCCAGCCGACGGGCGTCCTTGGTGGCACCGGTGGCGCTGCGCCGGGCGTAGACCCGCCAGGCCGCCTCCAGGCCCGGCGCGTCGCTGCTGGGGTCGGTGTTCTCGCCCTGCCGGGCGGCGCGCTCCTCCAGCCGGCGGCAGGCCTGGCGGACGAAGGACTCCACCCCGTTGACGGTGATCCGGCCGAGGTAGCCGTCGTCGGCCAGGTCCTCGGGGCGGGGGAAGGCCATGGCGGCGACGGCCAGATGGGCCAGGCCGTGCAGGAAGCGGTCGGCGGAGTCGGCGGCGGCACGGCGGGCGTAGTCCCCCATGCGGACGGCGAAGACCGAGTCCTCGCCGGCCGTGACCGCCATGCCCGCCCGGGTGGAGACCTCCAGCACCACCAGGCCGAGCCCGGTGGCCACGGCGTCGGCGAGCCGGGCGAAGGGCGGGTCCTCCAGATAGCGGCGGAGCAGCGCCGCGTAGTCGGGTTCGCGGGCCGGCCCCAGCTTGGGCTGGAGGCCGAACGCGACCAGCCGTGCGGCGTCGGCGGCGTCGGCCGGGGTGACCGCGCCGCCACTGCCGCCTTCCGCGCCCGGGCCCGTCCGGTGCGGCGGGTGCCCGGCGCCGGCGTGGTCGGTCATGGCTGTGGCTCCTCGGGGTGGTCGGCGCGGGCGGTGGCCATGGCGGCGGTGTCCAGCAGGGCGGTGGCGACGATCAGATCGGCGCCGCCGAACTCCGGGTCGGCCAGCTCGGTGCCGTCGTCCACCGCGAAGAGCAGCCGGGACTCGCCCTGGCGATAGGCGGTGCCGACCGGCGGGCTGGCCGCGTGCACGGCCATCAGGGCCACCAGGTAGGGAAGTCCGGGATCCCGCCGGCGGGCCTCGGCCAGCAGCCCGGACAGCCGGCGCGGCGCGTCGGGGGGCAGGGTGAGCAGTTCGGTGGCGGCACCGAACTGCTCCTCGGTGAAGCGGCTGTCGTCCGGGGTGGCGACCAGGTCCGGCTCGGGCAGCTCGGCGCCCAGGTGCTCACGGGGCGCGGGCGGGGTGAGCAGCAGCTCGGTCAGATCGGCCAGCCGGACCGCGCCGGGGCTGCGGTGCCCGGTGGCGCGGGCGAAGAAGGCGTCGGTGACCCGGCCGGCCCGCGCCACGGGCAGCGCCAGCACCGGGGCCAGGAGCTGGCCGTACAGATCCAGGCCGGCCCGGCCGGAGGGCGGGGCGAAGGCCTGGCGGTCCTGCTCGGCGCGGAACAGCGGACCGGCCTCCAGCAGCCGGGACTGGAGCCGGGTGTGGCGGCGGATGCAGTCCTGGACGATGTCCACCAGCTCGGCGGCGCGCAGTTTGTGCTCCGGGTCCTCTGCCTCGTCCCGGGCGCGGCGGATGTTGGTCAGGATGGCGTTCTCGTGCCGGTAGCGGTCGGCGATGTGGTCCAGGGCCTCACCGATCAGGTCGGGCACGGTGCGCAGCCAGTCCACCGCGCGGACGTTGCGCCGGGTGGCCTCCAGGGCGCGGCGCAGCGTCTCGGAGTACTGCACGGTGCGGTAGCGGGCCTGCTCGGCGGCGAGCTGGGCGTCGGCCAGCCGGCCCCGGCTGATCAGCACCTCCAGCTTGACCTCGGCGGCGATCTGGGCACTGGTGACGTCCGTGTCCAGGGCGCCGACCAGGACGTTGACCGCCTCGTCGGTGGTGCGCAGACAGATGCCGCCGCCGGGTGCCGGCACCTCCTCGATCAGCTTGAAGTCGTAGTCCCGGCGGACATAGCTGCCGTCGGGGGCGAAGGTGCCGTAGACGGCCCGGAAGCCGCGGTCCACGCTGCCGACGTTGATCAGGCTCTCCAGCACCCAGCGGGCCACGCGTTCGTGCTCGGCGGCCGGGCGGTGCGGGGTCTGGGCGGCGACCCGGGGCAGCAGCCGGGCGACCACCTGCTCGTGGTCCGCGCCGGTGTCGAAATCCATGGCCAGGGTGACCAGGTCGATGGCGGCCAGGGCGATCTCGGCCATGGCGTAGACGCCGTACTCGCCGGCCAGATTGGCCTTGCGGGCGTCCAGGTCGTGCAGCGGTGCGGTGCAGGCCAGGGCGCGCAGCCGGCGGGCCAGGCCCTCGTCGGCCGCCGGTCCCGGGGCGGTGCGCGGCCCGCCCGGCGCCCGGGGCCCCGGCGCGGCGCCGCCGGCCGCCGTCACATGCGTGGTCACGACGGAAAGATTAGGCGGTGCCACCGACAACGTCCGGTACGGCCCGGCGGTGGCGACCGGGCCCCGGTGCGGTCAGCCGCGGGGGGTTCGGCGGTGCCGGGCGGGGCGGCCGGACGCCCGGCGGTGCACCCGGGCCAGCAGCAGGGCGATGTCGTCCAGCGGGGCCCGGCCCAGCCCCTCCAGCACGGCGTCGCAGACCTGCTCCAGCGGGCGGCGGCCGGCGCCGCGCAGCAGCCGGAGCAGGGTGTGCAGGCCGGTGTCGATCGGATCCCGCCGGTTCTCCACCAGGCCGTCGGTGAACATGGCCAGCATGGCGCCGTCCGGCAGGTCCCGGCGCTGCCCGGGGAAGGCGCCGGTGCCCACGCCGAGCGGGGCGCCGCGGGAGATCTCCAGCAGTTCGGCGGTGCCGCCGGGGGTGACCAGCACCGGCGGCGGATGCCCGGCGCAGGCGGTCTCCAGCCGGCCCTCGTCCGGATCGCAGACCGTGTACAGGCAGGTGGCGATGGACTCGCCGAGGTGTTCCGCGGTGGCGTCCAGATGGCCCAGGAGTTCGCCGGGGGGCAGGCCGAGCCGGGTCAGGGCGCGGATGGTGGAGCGCAGCTGCCCCATGATGGCGGCGGCGTGCACCCCCTTGCCCATCACATCGCCGACCACCAGGGCGATCCGCCCGCGGTCCAGCGGCAGCACGTCGAACCAGTCGCCGCCCACCTCCGTCTCGCTGGTGGCGGGCAGGTAGCGGGCGGCCAGTTCGATGGCGCGGTAGCCGGCGGGGAGCTGCGGCAGCAGGCTGCGCTGCAGGGTGAGGGCGGCGTTGCGTTCCCGGGTGTAGAGCCGGGCGTTGTCGATGCCGATGGCGGCCCGGGAGGCCAGCTCGGCGGCGAGGGCCCGGTCCTGGTCGTCGAAGGGGCGCGGGTGGTGCCGGGTGCGGTAGAGGCTGACCGCGCCCAGCACCCGGCCGCGGGCGATCAGCGGGACGGCGAGGTAGGAGTGGGCGCCGGCCTCGCGCAGCGCCCGGACCGCGGCGTCGTCCTTGGCCACGGTGCGCAGCAGGGCCTGGCCCAGCCTGGGCAGCAGCACCGGGGTGCGGTCGGCGACCGCCCGGGTGACCACCCGGTCCGGGCCGTAGGAGGCCAGTTCGCCGACCTCGTCCCAGACGCCGGTCAGGTCGTTCTCTGCGGCGCTGACCACGGCCAGGGCGCGGAACCGGGCGGCGTCCCCGGCGCCGGCCGGGGGCGGGGGCTCGCCGCCGAGGACCGCGTCCAGCACGTCGACGGCGGCCAGGTCGGCCAGCCGGGGCACCGCCACCTCGGCGAGTTCGCGGGCGGTCTGGCGCAGGTCCAGGGTGGTCCCGATCCGGGCGGAGGCGTCGGCGATCACCGCCAGCCGCTCCCGGGCCTCGGCGACCTCGACCGAGGCCCGGTGCCGTTCGGAGACGTCCACCGCGGAGGCGGCGACCCCGATCGGGCGGCCGGCCACGTCGTCCACCCGGTAGTAGGACACCGACCAGATGTGATCGTGTCCGGGGTCGGCCGCGGTGCGCCCGACGGAGCGCTGGTCCAGCAGCGGTTGGCCGGTGGCCAGCACCCGGTCCACGGCGCGCTGCACCGGGCCCGTGTCGATGCCGGTCAGCACGTCCGGCATGCGGCGGCCGAGCATGGCCTCGGCCGGGAGGCCGTTGATCCGGGCCAGCGCCGGGTTGACCCGCAGCCAGCGCAGGTTCTTGTCGAACAGGGCGAGGCCGACCGGTGACTGGGTGAGCAGGGAGTGGGACATGGCCAGGTCGGTGTCCAGCCGGCGGACCGTCTCGGCGTCCGCGGCCAGGCCCAGTACATAGAGCTCGCCGTCCACGTCGCGCAGGCGGATGTAGCGGAAGTCCGTCGGGACGACGGCACCGTCCCGGTGCCGGACCGGGAACACCCCGGTCCACGCCGCTCCGCCCATGACCAGCCGGAACCACTCGGTCACCAGATCCCAGTGCTCGGGCTGCACCAGCAGCCGGCCGGCGTTGCGGCCCAGCGCCTCCTCCGGCGGATAGCCGAAGAGACGTTCCGCCTCCGGGCTCCACAGCACGATGCGGGCCCGGGTGTCGAGCACGAAGGTGGCCACCCGCAGCAGGTCGAGCACGCTGCCGGAGGTGGCCGCGGCGCCGGCCGGCATGGGGGCGCCGGCCGGCGGTACGGGCTCCTGGACGGTCATCCCTTCTCCTCGTCCCGCGCGGGGATGCCGGGTGCGGATTCTGTTACACCATTCAAACGCCGCTGACCGGCCGGGCGCGCGGTCAGCGGCGGACCGGCGGCCGGCGGGCCCCGGGCGCGCGCTCCGGGCCGGGCACTCCGGACCCGGCGGGGACGACACTGAAATCACCCATTCAGCGGATTGCCGGATTTGTGCTCCAATGGAGTGGTCGGTGTCCGGCCGTCCGCGGCAGCGGTGCCGCGGGCGCGGCCGAGAGGAGGCGTCCCGCCATGACAGCCCCCCAGCGCTTGCTGACGTCCCTGCCGCCCCGGCACCGGGCCCGGCTGATGTCCCTGGCCAGGGAGGTGTCCTTCCCGCAGGGCGCCCGGATCTTCGAGGAGCGGGGCGCCGCGGACCGGTTCTGGATCGTCCGGTCGGGTTCGGTCACCCTCGACCTGCGGGTGCGCGGGGAGTGGCCCACCCCGGTCTCCACCATCGATCCCGGCGATCTGCTCGGCTGGTCCTGGCTGTTCCCGCCCTACGCCTGGGACTTCGGCGCGGAGGCGTTCACCCCCGTGCGGGCCTGGGAGTTCGACGGCGCGGCGGTGCGCCGGCGGTGCGACGCGGAGTGCGAGTTCGGGTACGCGATGCTGCGCTCGGTCGCGGAGATCCTGGCCCACCGGGTGCAGACCGCCCGCACCAGGCTGCTCGACCTGTGCGTGCCGCACGCCGGTCAGCCCTGGCCGGCCGCGGGCGGGGCGGTGCCGTAGCCGCCGCCGCCCGGGGTCTGCACCAGCAGCACGTCACCCGTGCCCAGCCGGGCGGTGTCGCAGCCCTTGAGCTCCTCGGTCGTGCCGTCCGCCCGCTCCACGGCGTTGCGCCCGGGTGCGCCGGGGGCGCCGCCCGCCATGCCGTAGGGCGGCACCCGGCGGTGGTTGCTCAGCACGGAGACGGTCATCGGCTCCAGGAACCGGATACGGCGGCGCACCCCGTCGCCGCCGCGCCAGCGGCCGGCTCCGCCGCTGCCCGTGCGCACCGAGAAGTCCTCCACCCGGACCGGGAAACGCCACTCCAGCACCTCAGGATCGGTCAGCCGGGAATTGGTCATATGGGTCTGCACGGCATCCGCGCCGGGGAAGCCGTCCCCCGCGCCGGAGCCGCTGGCCACGGTCTCGTAGTACTGGAACCGGTCGTTGCCGAAGGTGACGTTGTTCATGGTGCCGGAGCCCTCGGCCTGCACCCCGAGTGCGGCGTAGAGGGCGCCGGTGACCGCCTGGGAGGTCTCCACATTGCCGGCCACGGTGGCCGCGGGGTACTCCGGGGACAGCATGGAGCGGTCCGGGATCCGGATCCGCAACGGCTTCAGGCAGCCGCTGTTGAGCGGGATGTCGTCGGCGATCAGGGTGCGGAACACATACAGCACCGCGGCCATCACCACCGAGCTGGGCGCGTTGGCGTTGCCCGGCAGCTGGGCGGAGGTTCCGGTGAAGTCCAGCACCGCGGAGCGCGCCGCGCGGTCCACCGTCACCGACACCCGGATCACCGCGCCGGCGTCCGTCTCGTAGCGGTAACTGCCGTCGCGCAGCGTGGTGATGACCCGGCGCACCGATTCCTCGGCGTTGTCCTGGACGTGCCGCATATAGGCCCGCACCACATCGAGGCCGAACTCCGCGATCATGGCCCGGAGTTCGCCGATGCCCTTCTCGTTGGCGGCGATCTGGGCGCGCAGATCGGCGAGATTGGCGTCCGGGTTGCGGGACGGGTACCGGGCGCCGGCCAGCAGGTCGCGGGTCTCGGTCTCGCGCAGCCTGCCGTCGCGCACCAGCAGCCAGTTGTCGAAGAGCACGCCCTCCTCGTGCACTGTGCGGCTGAAGGCCGGCATGGAGCCGGGGGTGATGCCGCCGATCTCGGCGTGGTGGCCCCGGGAGGCGACCAGGAACAGCAGTTCGGGACTGGATGCGGCGGAGTCGTCGAACACCGGGGTCACCACGGTGACGTCCGGCAGATGGGTGCCGCCGTGGTAGGGGTCGTTGATGGCGTAGACGTCACCGGGGCGCATGGTGCCGGCGTTGCGGCGCAGCACCTCCTTGATGGACTCCCCCATGGAGCCCAGATGCACCGGAATGTGCGGCGCGTTGGCGATCAGATTCCCCTCGGAATCGAACAGTGCGCAGGAGAAGTCCAGCCGCTCCTTGATGTTGACGGAGTGGGCGGTGTTCTCCAGCCGCAGCCCCATCTGTTCGGCGATCGCCATGAAGAGGTTGTTGAAGACCTCCAGTTTGACCGGGTCGGCCCGGGTGCCGATGGCCTCGGCCCGCGGGCGGGGCTCGGCCCGGGTGAGGATCAGATGGCCGTGCTCGCCCGCGCCCGCCTGCCAGCCGGGCTCCACCACGGTGGTGGCGTCCGGCTCGGTGATCAGCGCCGGCCCGGGGACGGTGTCGCCGGGACGCAGCCCGGCACGCCGGTACAGGGCCGCCCGCCGCCAGTCCCCCGCGGCGTACAGGGAAACCGTGCCGTCCGGTTCCGGGGCCGGCCTGGCGGGGTGCCCGGGCCGGGCCGGGGCCTCCTCGTCCCGGCCGCCGGTACCCGCACCGCCGGCACCCGCACCGGCGGTGGCGGCGGGCCGGGGGTCCCGGGGGCCGGCGGGGCCGTCCGGCGGGGCGGCGGAGCCGGTGGCCTCCACCACGGCGGTCGCCACCACCAGCGGCTTGTCCATCACGAAGCCGTAGCGGGCGCGGTGCAGCCCGGCGAATTCCTCGGCCATCTCCCGGCGCCCCGCCAGGGCCACCGGCAGCACCGAGTCGGTCCCCGCGTAGCGCAGATGCACCCGGGCGGTGGTGCGCACCGCCTCCGGGGGCACCCCGTCCCGGTGCAGCTCCTCGCGGGCCGGGCCGGCCAGCCGCTCGCACAGCGCCCGCACCGCGGGCATCGCCTCCTCGGTCAGCTCCGTCTCCACCGACTGCTCGCGCAGCGCGGTGGCCTCGGCGATGCCGATGCCGTAGGCGGACAGCACCCCGGCCAGCGGCGGCACCACCACGGTGCCGACGCCCAGCGCGTCGGCGACCGCACAGGCGTGCTGGCCGCCCGCGCCGCCGAAGCTGGCCAGGGCGTAGCGGGTGACGTCGTGGCCGCGCTGCACGGAGATCTTCCGCACCGCGTTGGCCATGTTGAGCACCGCGATCTCCAGGAAGCCGGCCGCGACCTCCTCCGGGCTGCGCATGTCGCCGGTGGCCTCGGTGATCTCCGCGGCCAGGGCGGTGAACTTCTCGCGGACCGGGCCGGCGTCCAGCGGCTGGTCGCCGTCGGGGCCGAAGACCGGCGGGAAGTGGCCGGGCTGGATCCGGCCGAGCATCACATTGGCGTCGGTGACGGTGAGCGGCCCCCCGCGCCGGTAGCACGCCGGACCGGGAACGGCGCCGGCCGACTCGGGACCGACCCGGTAGCGGGCGCCGTCGAAGCGCAGCACCGAGCCGCCGCCGGCGGCCACCGTGTGGATGTCCATCATGGGGGCGCGCATCCGCACCCCGGCGACCTCGGTGTCGAAGACCCGCTCCAGCTCGCCCGCGTGGTGCGAGACATCGGTCGAGGTGCCGCCCATGTCGAAGCCGATCACCCGGTGGTAACCGGCCCGGGCACAGCTTCCGGCCATGCCCACCACTCCGCCGGCCGGGCCGGAGAGCACCGCGTCCTTGCCGCGGAAACCGCCGGCCTCCCGCAGCCCTCCGTTGGACTGCATGAACATCAGCCGGACACCCTTGAGCTCCTGGGCCACCTGGTCCACATAGCGGCGCAGCACCGGCGAGAGATAGGCGTCGACGACCGTGGTGTCGCCCCGCGGCACCAGCTTGATCAGCGGGCTCACCTCGTGCGACACGCTGATCTGGGTGAAGCCCTCGGCCGCGGCCAGCCCGGCGGCCAGCCGCTCGTGGGCCGGGTGGCGGTAGCCGTGCAGGAATACCACGGCGACGGAGCGGAAGCCGTCCCGGCGGGCGGCGCGCAGCGCCCCGGCGGTGGCGGCGCGGTCCAGCTCCAGGACGGTCTCGCCGTGTGCGGAGACCCGTTCGGGGACCTCGATCACCCGGTCGTAGAGCGCCTCGGGGCGCACGATGCGGCGGTCGAAGAGGCGCGGGCGGTTCTGGTAGGCGATGCGCAGCGCGTCCCGGAATCCGGCGGTGGTGAGCAGCACGGTGGGCTCGCCCCGGCGTTCCAGCAGGGCGTTGGTGGCGACCGTGGTGCCCATCTTGACCTGGGCGATCAGCTCGGCGGGGACGGGTTCGCCGGGGGCGGTGCCCAGCATCTGCCGGATTCCGGCGACCGCCGCGTCCCGGTAGCGGCCGGGATTGTGCGAGAGCAGCTTGCCGGTCACCAGGGTGCCGTCGGGGCGTCGCCCGACGACATCGGTGAAGGTTCCGCCACGGTCGATCCAGAATTCCCAGCGCCCGGTCATGGCGGACATCGTGCCAAATCGGCCACGGCGGGGACAGTGCGCCCCGGCAGGGGCGGCGGGCGCAGCGGGGGCGGCAGCGGCGCGGTCCGCCGCGCCGGGCGGGCCCGGCCGGGGCCGGCCCCGGCCGGCGCGGCGGACGGCACGGCGGACGGCACGGCACCGGAGGGCGCCCGGGGCCCGGGCCCGGGAGCGGCGGCGGGGGCGGCGGCCGTGGCGAGCAGCGCGGCACGCACCGAGGCCCGGGCGGCGGCGTCGAGCCGGTCCGTGGTGCCGCGGACCCGGTGCGCGGTCTCCACCGCGGCCAGCCGCACCAGGCCGGGCAGCAGATCGCGGGACCGGTCCAGCGCCCAGCGGGCTCCCCGGGTGGCCATCCAGCGCAGATCGGCGGCCGGGGTGGGCGGCGGCTGGTCGGTGCGGTCGTCCGGCGGCGGGCCGGCGGTCAGCCCCCGCGCGGTGAGCAGCGCGTGGAACTCGCGGGCCAGCAGCCGGTGGCCGCGTTCGCTGGGGTGCAGCCGGTCCACGCTCCAGGCGGCCCGGTCGCCGGCCACCGGGTGGTCGGCGAAATGCGCGTGCAGCGCGTCGTGTCTGCGGCTGAGCTGGTGCACCACCTCGTTGACCGAACGCATCCGGCGGGACAGCGGCCGGGCCACGGCGGCCGGCAGCCGCAGCATCCGCCCGGGGTCGGGCAGGCAGGCGGTGAGCACCACGGCGCCGTCCGCGGCCAGGGTGCCGATCAGCAGGTCCAGGTCCCGGGTGGAGCGGTGCAGGTCGAAGGCGGAACGCAGGATGTCGTTGCCGCCGACGATCACCGAGGCCAGGTGCGGCCGGTGGCGCCGGGCCTCGGTGAGCTGCTCCTCGGCGGTGTCGCCGGTACGGGCGCCGCTGCGGGCCAGATTGGCCAGCCGGACCGGCCGCCCGGGCGAGCCCAGCGACTCGGCGAGCAGTGCCGCCCAGCCCCGCCAGCCCCCGCCGGGCAGCGGGTCGCCGACGCCCTCGGTGAGCGAGTCGCCCAGGGCGGTGAAGCGGAGTCCGGCCGGGCCGGGGCCGGGCGCGGTCACCGGTGACCGCCGGAAGCGGACGTGGGGCGGTCCTGCCGCTCGGCGCGGCGGGCGGGGCGGGCGGGAGGCCGTTCCGGTCCGGCGGGCCGGCGCGCCGCCGGGCCCTCGGCCGGGACCGGCGGTCCGGTGGGCAGCGGGGCGGGCGCCGCGCCCTCGGCGGCCGGGCCGGAGCGGGGCCCGGTGGCCGCCCGGGCGGCGGCACCGGCCGGCACGGCCCCGCGGGTACCGGCGGGGAGGGCGTCGTGGGCGGTGAGGAAGGCGTCCACCGCCGCCCGCCATGGGTAGCGCTCGGCGCGCTCGCGGGCGGCGGCGCGCCGCGCCGCGGCCGGCCGCTCCAGCAGCAGCTGCACGCCGTCCGCGTAGGAGACGCCGGTGGAGTCGGCCACCGCGCCGGCGTCGCCCAGCAGTTCCGGCACGGCCGAGCGGCTGCTGGCGACCACGGGGGTGCCGCAGGCCAGCGCCTCCAGGGCGGCCAGCCCGAAGGTCTCGGCCGGGCCCGGGGCCAGCACCACGTCCGCGCAGGCCTGGAGCGCGGCCAGCTTCGCCGGGTCGCCGATGTACCCGGTGAAGCGGACCGGCAGGCGGCGCTCCGCGGCCCGGCGGCGCAGCCGGCCGCTCAGCGGCCCGTCCCCGGCCACCACCAGCACCGCGTCCGCCCCGCGGTCGCGGAGCGCGGCCAGCGCGTCCAGCGCGAGGTCCGGGCGCTTCTCCGGGTGCAGCCGGGAGCACAGGGCCAGCATCACCGGGGCCTCGCCGGCCAGCTCACGGCGCAGCACCGCGTCGTACAGCTTGGGATGGCAGCGCTCCAGGTCCACACCGAGCGGGGCGCGCACGACGTTGCGGGCGCCGACCCGGGCGAACTCCCGGGCCGCCCACTCGGTGGTGCACACCACCCGGGTGTAGGCGTAGGCGGTGCGGCGGTTGAGCCGGTCGGCGGCGGGCCGGGTGAGTCCGGCCGGCAGTCCCCAGGCGTCCAGCACCCCGTCCACGCTCTCGTGCGAGACCATCACCGCCGGGATGCGGTGGTGGCGGGCCCATTCCCCGGTCCAGCGCAGGGTGGTGCGGTCGGAGACCTCCAGCCGGTCGGGGGCGAGCGACTCCAGCAGCGCGGCCAGCCGGCGGCGGCCGGTGAGCACCCGGTAGCCGCCGCTGCCGGGAACCACCGGCCCGGGCAGGGTGATCACCCGGCCCTGGGCGGTGCGCCGGTCGTCGTGGGAGGGGCCGGGCACGATCAGCACCGGTTCGTGGCCGGCGGCCAGATAGCCGGCGCCGAGCTCGCGGAGCGCGGTGCGCAGGCCGCCGGAGGCGGGGGCGACGAAGTTGGCGATCCGGACGATGCGCAGCCCTCCGGAAGCCGGGGCGGGGGCGGGGCCGGAGGCGGGGGCGGGCCCGGGGGACGGGGGCGTGGCGGCTGCGGCGGTGGTCATGGGGTCGTTCACCGGGCGACCGCCGTTCCGGCGGCGCGGGTGCGGACCACCTCGGCGTAGTGGTCCAGCAACTGGTCGCCGACCGCCTCCCAGGTACGGTCGCGGACCGCGGCGCGGCCGGCCCCGGCCAGTGCCGCCCGGCGCGCCGCGTCGCCGCGCAGCCCGGCCACCGCGTCCCGCAGGGCGCCGCCGTCCAGCGCGGGCACCAGCAGGCCGGTGCGGCCGTGGTCGATCAGGTCCAGCGGGCCGCCCGCCGCCGGGGCGATCACCGCCACCCCGGCGGCCTGGGCCTCCTGCACGGTCTGGCAGAAGGTCTCGAACGGCCCGGTGTGCGCGAAGACGTCCAGCGAGGCGTAGATCCGCGCCAGGTCCGCTCCGGTGCGGCGGCCCAGGAACCGGGCCCCGGGCAGGGCCGCGCGGAGCGCGCCCTCGCTGGGGCCGTCGCCGACGACCACCACCCGGACCCCGGGCAGGGCGGCGGTCTCGGCAAGCAGCTCGACATGCTTCTCCGGCGCGAGCCGCCCCACGTAGCCGACCAGCAGTTCCCCCTCGGGGGCGAGCCCGGCGCGCAGCGCCTCGTCGCGCAGCTCCGGACGGAAGCGGGCGGTGTCCACCCCGCGGCGCCACAGCCGGACCCGGGGAATGCCGTGCTCGGTCAGCTCGCGCAGGGAGGCGGTGGACGGCGCCAGGGTCAGATCGGCGGCGGCGTGCACGGCCCGGATGCGGCGCCATGCGGCGCCCGCCCCGGCGCCCAGATAGGTGCGCGCATAGCCGGCCAGGTCGGTCTGGTAGACGGCCACGGCGGGCACCCCCAGCCGGGCGGCCACCGCCATGCCCCGCACCCCGAGCACGAACGGGCTGGCCAGGTGCACCACGTCCGGGTGGTGGGCGGTGATCGCGGCGGCCAGCCGCCGGCTGGGCAGCGCCACCCGCACCTGCCGGTAGCCGGGCAGCGGCAGGGCGGGAATCCGGACCACCGGTGCGGGCAGATCGTCCGCCGGCCCGGCCGGCGGCCGGGTGGCGGGATCGTGCGCGGGGGTCCCGGCCGGGGCCGGGGCGATCACCAGCGGATCGTGACCGCGTCTGGACAGGTGGAGGGCCGTCTGCAGGGCGCAGTGCGCGACCCCGTTGACGTCCGGCGGATAGGACTCGGTGACGATGGCGACTCGCATACCCGGGTTGTCGCCGCCCAGGGCGTTCGGGGCGCCACATCCGCGTGGCCGCCCGGGAAACGTGTCATGAGCAAGTCGCCTCCGGCGTAGCCGGGCGCACACGCCGGGTATATGCGATCGATACGGAAGTCGGTTGAGCGCTTTTCGGCCATTCTCCGGTCACCCACGGGACTCCCGCCGCCGCGGGACCGCCGATGCCGGGACCGCCCGGGCACCACGGGCACGGCTCCGCCGGACTGCGCGTCGGGCAGCGCAACGGGCGGGGCGGCGCACCGGCCGCGGACGGTTCAGGAAGCGGGGGGACGCGGGGGTTCGTGCAGGCGGCCCCGCACCGCCGTCTGCACCCCGGCCTCCTCGGCCGGGTCCGCGGCCAGGCTGCGCAGCCGCTCCACCACCCGGGCGTCCCCGGTGGTGGCATGGCGGGCACCCACGGCGCGGGTGTCCTCCTCGCAGTCCCACAGGCATTCCACCGCGAAACCCGCCGCGAAGGAGGGGTCGGTGGCGGCCAGCGCCACCGCCGTCCGCCCCCGCAGCTGGGAGGAGACGGTCTCCCGGTAGACGTGGCGCAGCACCGGCGCGGCAGCCGCCAGGCCGAGCCGGCCGGCACCGTCCACCAGCGGCCACAGGGCGCCCGGATCGCCGTCCGGCCCCTGGGCGCGCACCGTGCGGCGCAGCGCCTGAAGCACCAGCCCGCCGTCGGCCGCGCCGCCGCGCACGGCCAGCAGCGCCGCGGCGGCGGCGCCGAGTTCGTCCTCCCGGCAGGCCCAGCCGCGGGCCCGTTCCAGGGCCTGCGGCCCGGACATCCGCGACAGCGCGCGTCCGGCCGCCTCGGCCAGTTCCCGGCGCGGGTCCGCGCCGGCCGCCTCGATCAGATCCAGTGCCGCGGGATCCTCCCGTTCCGCCAGATGGCGCAGGGCCGCGGCGCGCACCGCGGGCTCGGCCCGGCCGGCCGCGGTGAGCAGCGCCGGGCGGTCCCCCGGTCCGGCGACCGCGGCCAGACATCGCGCGGCCGGGGCCTCGCGCCACTGCGGCGGGTCGAGCAGCTGCCCCTCGGCCACCCACCCGAGCACCGAGGCCACGCTCCAGCCCGGCTGCGGGCGCGGCGGGCGCAGCTGCCGGCGCCAGCGGTCGAAGGCGCCGCTCTCCAGGGCGCGCCGTACCCGGGCGGCCTGCGCGGGACGGTTGCGGTCCTCGGCCCAGATCCGCCAGGGGCGGGGCTCGAAGGCGTCGCGGGCGGCGGCGCCGAGCGCCGCCTCGCCCTCCTCGGTGGCCGGGAACCGCTCCAGGATTCCGGGGCCGAGCGCGCGCAGTCCGCGGTCGTCGTCCCGGACCGCCAGTTCGTCCAGGGCCCAGCGCCAGTTGGCGCCGCGCAGCGCGTAGCGGCGCAGCAGGTCCAGCGCGCGGGTGTCGCCGTAGGACACCAGATGGCCGAGGACGGACAGGGCCAGGCCGGTGCGTTCCTCCGGGACGCCCTCGCCGGTGAGCGGATCACCCGCGGCGGCGTCCTCCGGGTGCCCGAGATGGCCGGCGATCGCGGTCAGGTCCGCGCCCAGCTCCGCGTACAGCCGGGCGTAGTAGAGCGAGCGGTGTTCCACCTGCCAGTCCCGCCGGGGGTCGTTGAGCACACAGTGCTCCACGGCGGCCACCGCCTCCGGGCGCGGGGCGGCGAGCGCGTGCAGCGCGCCGTCCCCCCGCCCGCGCTGGAGCAGCCCGAGCAGGGACCCGCTGGGCGCTATGTCTGTTTCGACTGGACTGGCGAACATATGAGTCAGCATCCGGGGAAGGGGTTGCGCTGGCAACGGGATTTCCGTCGGCGCACCGGGCGGGCGGTCGGCACGGCGGCTCCGGCGGCCTCGCCGGCCACGCCCGCCGGCGGCGGCCGTTGATCACGACAGGGCCACTGAGCGGCCAAAACCCTTACGGTCCCGGGCGCGCTGTGCCAGAGTCGGTTCTCGTCCGCGCCGGGCTCCGCACGGCCCCGGCCAGCTTCGCATCGGGAATCGTGATGCCCTCCTCCCAGCACCCGCAGCACTCCGTTCCGCGCCCGGCCAAGGAGCCGCCGGGCGACGCCGCCCGCCGGGCGACGCTTGAGGACCTTATCGCGCGGACCCGTGGGCTGCGCCAGACCGCCGAGGCCGTGCGCGACGCGAATTCCTCCGGCGCGGCGGGCGGGGAGCGGATGCGGCGGGCGCTGTGGGAGCTGGCGCTGCGGCAGCTGGACGACGCCCGGGACCGGCTGGAGCAGCTCGCCGGCCTCGGCGTCCCGGCCCCGGGGCGGCCCGCGCCGGCCGGGCGCGCCCGGCTGGGCGGGCGGATGGGCACCGCCGAGTGGAGCCTGCTCACCGACGAGGTGGCCTGGACCGACGAACTGCTCGGCATGTTCGGACGCACCGCCCAGGAGGGACCGCTGACCCTGGACGAGCTGCCGTCCTGCCTGGTGGAGGACGACCAGCCGGCGCTGACCGGGGCGGTCACCCGGTGTCTGGTCGACGGCCAGCCGGCCGGCTGCGAGTTCCGCGTCCTCCGGCCGGACGGCACCCGCCGGATTCTCCAGTTCGCCGGGGAGCCGGTGCTGGACGAGGCCGGCGGCACCATCGCCATGTGGGCGCTGGTGCGGGACGTCAGCCAGTTGCGCGAGGCCCCCGCGCAGCCGGCCGGCGGCCCGGATCCGGACGGCCCGGTTGCGGCCGGAGAGGTGAACGGCGGTCCGCCCGGGCCGCGGGAGGAGGACCGGGCGGACCACCGGCTGGCGATCGAGCTCCAGCGGATGTCGGCGGCCCCCTGGCTGGCACTGCCGGAGACCGCCGCCCGCCCCGGCGGGCCGGGCGGCCTGGAGCTGGCGGCCCGCTATCTGCCCGCCGGTCCCGGTGCGGTGCCGGGCGGCAAGTGGTTCGACGCGCTGGACCTGCCCGGCGGGGGCCTGATGCTGACCGCCGGCGATCTCTCCGGCCACGGCCCCGCGGCGGTCACCGGCGCCGCCATGGCGCTGGGCGCGCTGCGCGGCATCGCGCTGACCGGGGCCGCGCCGGGCACGGCGCTGGCCCATCTCGGCGAGCTGCTGGACGGCGGCAGCCACCCGGTGCTGGCCGCGGCCGTGTGCTGCCGCTACCGGCCCGGGACCGGGACCCTGGCGTGGGCCCAGGCCGGGAGCCCGGCACCGGTGCTGTGCCGGGACGGCGGCGGACGTGCGCTGCCGCGGCCGGCCGGCCCGCTGCTGGGCTCGGTCAGCGGCGCCGCCTACCGGGAGCACGAGGAGGCGCTGCGCCCCGGCGACGTGCTGGTGCTGCACACCGACGGGCTCTTCCCCGGCGGCGGACCGGCGGACCGGGACGGCGAGCCGCGTCTGCTGGCACTGGCCCGGGACCTGTCCGCCGCGCCCAGCGCGGCCGAGGCCCTGCGGCTGATCGGCGAAACCTGCGCCGCCGCCCCGGGCGAGCGCCAGGACGACGCCTGCGTGCTGGTGGCCCGCGTGACCGCCTGACCGGCCCGGCCCGGGCCGCGGCGCCCGGACGGGGCCGCGATCAGACGGGCCGGACCAGGCCGGGATCGACGGTCTTGACGGTGCCGCCCCCGCCGGCGTCCCGGGGCGCGGCGGGCAGCGCCTGCTCGATCTCCTCGCGCAGGGTGTCGATCTGCCGGTGTCCCGTGTAGGCGCCGGTGAGCCGGTACATCTCGCGCAGCCGGTCCCAGGTGCGGTGCGAGGAGGTGTCGCCGATGCTGTTCAGCGCCAGTCGCGCGTACTTGTCGGCCTGTTCCGGGTCGTCGCCCAGGAAGCAGGCGGAGGCCAGCGAGAGGTGATCGAAGATCAGCGAGCGGGTGCGGCCCTGCCCGCGCAGCTCCAGCGCCTGCTGGGCGTGCTGCTGGGCGGTACGGGCCGCCGCGGGCTCGTGCTCGGCCAGGGTGCGGTAGGCCAGCGCCTGCATGCCGTGCAGATCCGCCTCGTCGAACATCTGCATCCAGCTCGGCGGCGGCACGTCCCCCCGGTCCGAGACGAACAGCTCCTCCGCCTCGCCCAGGGTGCGCCGCATCGCCTGGCCCCGGCCCATGGCGGCCTGCGCCCAGGCCTCCACCGTCCACAGCATGGCCCGGGTGCGCGGCAGGGCCTCCTCGCCCAGCCCCGACTTGGCGAGCTGCATCAGGTCGACGGCCTCGTTCGGCCGGCCCAGATGCACCATCTGCCGGGCGGCCCGGGACAGCGCCTCGCCCGCCCGCGGCCGGTCGCCGCCCTCCCGGGCCGCGTGCACCGCGATGATGAAGTACTTCTGCGCGGTCGGCTCCATGCCGACGTCGTGCGACATCCAGCCGGCCAGGACCGCCAGATTGGCCGCCACCCCCCACAGCCTGCGCTGCACCTGCGGCGGATGGTGGTAGGCGAGCATCCCGCCGACCTCGTTGAGCTGTCCGACCACCGCCTTGCGCTGGAGTCCGCCGCCGCGCTGGGCGTCCCAGGCGCGGAAGATCTCCACCGCGCGCTCCAGGGCGTCGATCTCCTCCGATCCCACCGGCGCGGCCTCGTAGCGGTCCAGGCCGGAGATGTCCGTGTTGGCCCCCGGTGCCGGGCCGGGAGACGTCCGCAGCCAGTCCCAGAGGGCGTCGCTGAGTGCTGATCCTGCGGCGAGCGCGGCGCCCGCACCCACCATGCCGCGTCGGTTGAGCATGAGGTCCATTCCCGTGAATTCGGTGAGGACCGCGGCTGTCCGCCGGGAATCCCAGGGAAGACCGGCGGCCACCGTGGCCGCCTTGCGCCTTCCCGCCTCTCCTGGCCGGCGCAACCCCAGATCCTCGATGGTCACGACACGGCCGAGTCGCTCCGTGAACAGGGTCGCCAGCACCTCCGGCACCGGATCGCGGGGGGTCTCGCCCAGCTCGATCCAGCGCCGTACCCGGGAGGTGTCGGTGGCGAGCTGGGGATGGCCGAGGGCCGCCGCCTGCCTGTTGACCAGACGGGCCAGCTCGCCCTTTGACCACCCGGCGAGGGCGAAGAGATCCGCCAGCCGGCTGTTGGGTTTCCTGTTCACTGTCAAGCCCCCAGAATCTCGGCTGAGTTGACCCTAGCCCCCGGACGGTGCCCGCCGGGCCATTCGCCAGGGTTCGCCAGGGTCCGCCAGATGGTGTGCCACCCGCGGGCCGCGCTGGGGTAGAACCGCGCCACCCCGGCCCGGGGCACGGCGAACGCTTCCCCAGGGCGTTCCGCCGGCCCCGGACCGGGTGCGCTGCCGCGAATCGTCCGGCGCACGAAGGGACCGAAGCCCGCACATGTATCCAGCTCCCTCCCCCCCGTATCCCCGGACCCGCCCGCTGCTCGCGCCACCCGGCGCCGTCCCCGGCGGCCACCCGGCCGGCGATGGCGAGCGCGCGCGCCGTGCCGCCCGCCGGCCCGGCCCGGTACCCGCCGGGGGCCGGCTCGACCTGTCCGGGACCCGGGGGGCACGGCTGCGTGCCGCGCTCTCCGCGGTCCGGGAGCTCTGCCCGGAGTTCTCCCCGGCGCAGGTGCTCCGGGACGGCCTGCGCTCGGTCCTGCTGGCCGGTACGATCGGCCGCCGCGCCGCGGTCGCCAAGTGCCTGCTGACACCCAATCCGGCGATGGCCGAGCGGATGCGCCAGGAAATAGCCATGTACCGGACCTTCGTCAGGCACCGTCCGCCGGTCCGTGCGCCCCGGCTGATCGCTGCCGATCCGGGCACCGGCACCCTGGTCATGGAATATGTGCCCGGCAGGCCCGCGGCGGCCCGGCGGCACCCGGAGACCCCGCCGGCCGCGCCCGACCTGCGCGCCGTGCTGGGCGCGGTGCACCGGCTCAACCGCTGGCAGCCGCCGGCCGAGACCTTCGCCCCGGCGATCGGTTATCCGGCCCGGATCGCCCGCTACCACGGGCAGGGCCTGCTCACCGACCGGGATGTGAGCGACCTTCAGACGCTGCTGCACGGGCTGTGCGCCAGGGGCCGGCGGGAACTGCCGCGCCAGTTCTGCCACGGCGGCGCGGTGCCGGCCAATGTGCTGCTGGCCCCGGGCGGCCCGGTGCTGGTGAGCTGGGACGCCGCCGGATGGTATCTGCCCGGCTACGACCTGGCCACGCTGTGGGCGGTGCTCGGGGACGCGCCGGCCGCCCGGCGGCAGATCAGCCAGGCCGCGCAGCTCGCCGGTCCGGAGAGCCGGGACGGCTTCCTGGTGAATCTGATGCTGGTGCTGACCCGGGAGATGCGGCTCTGCGAGCAGGCGGTGCAGCGGGCCATGCGGGCGCCCGAGGCACAGGGCGCGGACGGCGAACCACGGCCCGGGGCCATGGCCTACGGGGAGCAGCAGCGGCTGCTGCTGCGCCGGCTGCACGAGGACTGCGCCATGGCGCGCCGGGCGGTACGGGCCGCGGTGGGAACCCGCTGACCGTGGCGGCCCCGGCCCGTGCCGGGCCGGGGCCGCCACGGAGGAGAACCGTGCCACCGGCCGCCGGGACGGTGGTTCACTGCTGGAACATCTCGGCGGGCAGCGGCTTCAGCAGCCGGTAGAGATCCTCGGTGATCGGCCGGTCCCAGCTGGCGATGGTCACCAGAACACCGTCGCTGCGGTCGAACTGCACACAGGCGATCCGCCCTTCGGAGCAGACGACACGGCGGACGATCAGCAGGTTGCCGTCGTGCATCACCGGGAGCTGCTCGCTGCCGGTGGCCCGCACCTCCTCGTCCATGCCCAGCGCCGCCAGCAGCTGGGTCACCTCGAACGGCACCTCGTCCTCGGCCACCTCCCGGGCCGGCGAGCCCTGGGGCAGGTTGCCGATCACCATGGCCGGTCCGCGGCCCCCGAAAAGGTCGTACCGCAGCACCACGCCCTGGCAGCTGCCGTCCGGGCCGGGCAGCACCCCCGCGCCCAGGATGCCCGGCCAGTCCCCGGGGTCCATGGCCAGGACGTCGAAGTCCGGTCCGGCGGGAGACGGGCTGCGGCGGCGGAGAAACGACATGCGGCCATGGTACGCGGCGGCCGGAGCTGCTCCGTGCGAGGCCGGAACCCCCGGAACCCCCGGAACACCGGGGCACCGGGATGCCGCAGGGTCCGCCGCCGGACAATGCCGCCCGCGGGTTCCGCGGTCGTCCCCGGCTTTCAGCCGCCGCCCGCCGCGCCCTCCGGCAGCACGGCGGTCCCGCGGGCAAGTTCGGCGGCTTCGGCGGCGCGGCCGAGCTGCTCCAGGCAGTGCGCCTCGTCCTTGCGGCTGGCCAGGGTCTGCGGATGCTCCGGGCCCAGTACCCGCTCACGGCTGAGCCGCACCCGGCGGTACTCCTCCAGCGCCTGGTCCCAGCGGCCCAGCCAGCCCAGCGCCACCGCGATCTCGCGCCGGCTGACCAGGGTGTCCGGGTCGTCCGGGCCCAGGGTGCCGGAGCGCAGCGCGCAGACCGCGCGGGCCTCGGCCAGCGCCTCCTCCCAACGGCCCAGCCGGCCCAGGCTGACGCCCAGTCCGTGCCGGGCGCGCAGCGTCTCCGGGTGGCTGCGGCCCTGGGTGTGGGTACGGGCGGCGACCAGCTCGCGGTAGACCTCCATGGCCTCGGCCGGCCGGCCCAGCCGGCTCAGGCCCACGGCGGTCTCGTAGCGGGAGACCAGGGTGTCCGGGTGGCGGGGGCCGAGGGTGCGGGCGCGCGCCTCGGCGACCCGCTGGTGGGCGGGCAGCGCCTGGTCCCAGCGGCCCAGCCGCCCCAGCGCGTAGGCGGCCTCGTAGTGACTGGCCAGGGTGTCGGGGTGCTCGCTGCCGAGGGCCCGGTCGCGTTCGGCGGCCACCGCGCCGTGCACCCGGAGGGCCTCCTCCCAGTGGCCCAGCAGCCCCTGGCCGATGCCCGCCCGGTGGCGTCCGGCCAGCGCCGCCAGATACTCCGGGGAGGGGCCGCCGCGCGGCGCGGGCAGCGCGGGCGGCGACGTCGGCGGGGGCGGCGCCGGAACCGGCGGCGGCCCGCCCCCGGCCGGCCGTCCGATGCTCCCCGGCGCACCGGGCGCGGCACCGGAGGAGGAGGCGGCGGCGGGCGGCAGGGCCGGTGCCGTCCACTGCCCGGTCAGCCCCGCGGACCGGTCCGGCGACGGCTCGCGCAGCGACCAGGTGCCGCTGGCCCGGCCGCCGGGCCGCATGCCGCGGGTCCAGGGCGGCAGCGGCTCCGGCCGGACGTGCTCCGCCGGCTGCCCGCTGCGCCCCGCGGCCGGGGCGGCGGTCTCGGCCCGGGCGCTGTCCAGCACCAGCCGCCGGGCCCGGTCGGCGGCGTCCCGCGGACGGTCGGCCGGGTCCTTGGCCAGCAGCTCCAGGATCAGCCGTTCGAGGGACGGGGACAGCTCCGCGCGCAGGGAGCGCAGCGGCTCGGGCGGGGTCTCCCGGTGGCCCACCAGGATCGCCCAGGGGTCGCCGAGGTCGAACGGCGGTGCTCCGGTGGCCAGTTCGTAGAGGACACAGCCCAGCGAGTACAGGTCGCTGCGGTGGTCCACGGCGCCGCCGGAGATCTGCTCCGGGGACATGTAGTGCGGCGTGCCCATCGCCATGCCGGTGCTGGTCAGCTTGGCGTTGAGCCCGATGTCGTGGGCCAGCCGGGCGATGCCGAAGTCCAGGATCTTGACCGTGCCGTCGGCCAGCCGCATCACATTGGCGGGCTTGAGATCCCGGTGCACCACGCCCTGGGCATGGGTGTAGGCCAGTGCGGCGGCGACCTGGTGGGCGATGTCGGCGATCTCCGGCTCGGGCAGCGGTGCGGCCTGCCGGGCGGTCAGCAGTTCGCTGAGGTTCTGGCCGTCCAGCAGTTCCATCACCAGATAGAGCGTTCCGTCGTACTCGCCGAAGTCGTGCACCACCGTGATGCCGCGATGCTGGAGCGAGGCGGCCACCCGGGCCTCGCGCCGGAACCGTTCGCGCAGACCGCGCAGCGCGTCCTCGTCGCGCTGGGCGCCGCCGAGCGGCTGAAGGCATTTGACGGCCACCTGCCGGCCGAGCGCCTCGTCCCTGGCACGCCACACCTGGCCCATGCCGCCGCGCCCGATCTGCTCGATCAGCTCGTAACGGCCGTGGATCAGCGTGGTGTTCTCCGCCATCGCGCGTCTCTCACCCCCGTTGTGCCCGTCGGAATTCCGGCGATCTTTCTCTGCCTACCCAGTATCCCCGGCGGATCCCCGGCCGGCCGCCCCGCGCGTACGGGTGAGTACGGGTTGCCGGGGGCGCGCGGCGGGTACGGCTTCCGGACGGCGGCCGGGCGCGACCGCGCGCGGCGACGTGCCCTTCGTCCGCGCCGCCGGGAGCGGCATGCATCATGAGTGCCATGGACCCTGAGGAGTTCGCCGAGGAAGCGGGCGCCGAGCCGCGCCCGGAGCTGCGCAATCCGCGTATGGACGACGACCGCGAGGTCGGCTGGGACGACGAGGACGGCTACGGGTGGGATCGGTGATGTCCGGCCTGCCCTGACGGGAGGCCGCATGAAGATGCTGATCAATGTGCCGGAACGGGTGGTGGCGGACGCGCTGCGGGGTCTGGCCGCCGCCCATCCGGACCTGCTGACGGTGGACGTGGAGCGGCGGATCGTGGTCCGCCGGGACGCGCCGGTGGCCGGCAAGGTGGCCCTGCTCTCCGGCGGCGGCTCCGGACACGAGCCGCTGCACGCCGGCTTCGTGGGGCCGGGCATGCTCGACGCCGCCTGCCCGGGCGAGGTTTTCACCAGCCCGGTGCCGGACCAGATGGTGCGGGCCGCGGCGGCGGTGGACAGCGGCGAGGGCGTCCTGTTCGTGGTCAAGAACTACACCGGCGACGTGCTCAACTTCACCATGGCCGCGGAACTGGCCGAGGACGAGGGGGTGCAGGTCTCCACGGTCGTGCTGCGGGACGACGTGGCGGTGAGCGAGGACGGCGAGAGCGCCGGGCGGCGCGGCACCGGCGGCACGCTTTTCGTGGAGAAGATCGCCGGGGCGGCAGCCGAGGAGGGCGCGCCGCTGGTGCGGGTGGCGTCGGTGGCCCGCCGGGTGGCCGAGTCCACGCGCAGTTTCGGGGTGGCGCTGAGCGCCTGCTCCACCCCGGCCAGGGGCGCCCCGACCTTCGATCTGCCGCCCGGGGAGCTGGAGCTGGGCATCGGGATCCACGGCGAGCCGGGGCGGGAGCGGCGGCCGATGATGACCTCCGGGGAGATCGCGGACGCGGCGGTGGCCGCGGTGGTCGAGGACCTGCGGCCGGACAGCCCGGTGCTGCTGCTGGTCAACGGCATGGGGGCGACCCCGCTGCTGGAGCTGTACGGGTTCGCCGCCGAGGTGCACCGGGTACTGGCCGAGCGGCGGGTCGCGGTGGCCCGCACCCTGGTGGGCAACTATGTGACCTCGCTCGACATGGCCGGCTGTTCGGTGACGCTGTGTCAGGCGGACGAGGAACTGCTGCGGCTGTGGGACGCACCGGTGCGGACCGCGGCCCTGCGCCGGGGCCGCTGACGGCTGTCCGGAGGGACGGAGACGATGGAACGGGACAGGGCTCAGGACGGCGGCGCTCCGGCCGGTGCCCCGCGGGGGGCGGCCGGGCTGGACGCGGATTTCGTGGTGCGCTGGCTGACCGCCGCCGCGGCGGCGGTCGACCGGGAGGCGGACCGGCTGACCGAGCTGGACGCGGCGATCGGCGACGCGGATCACGGCGCCAACATGCGGCGCGGCTTCCGGGCGGTGACCGGGACGCTGGCCGAGGACCCGCCCGCCACACCGGGCGCCGTGCTGGCGCTGGCCGGCCGGACCCTGGTGTCCACCGTGGGCGGGGCGTCGGGTCCGCTGTACGGCACCCTGCTGCGGCGCACCGGCGGTGAACTCGGCACGGAGGCGCCCCGGGTGTCCTCCGCCGAGTTCGCCGCGGCACTGGCCGCGGGGGTGGCGGCGGTGGGCGCGCTGGGCGGTTCGGCGCCGGGGGACAAGACCATGCTGGACGCGCTGGTGCCGGCCGCCGAGGCGCTGCCGGAGTCCTTCGACGCGGCGCGGCGGGCGGCCGTGGCGGGCGCCCTGGCCACGGTGCCGCTGCGGGCCCGGCGCGGGCGGGCCAGTCTGCTGGGCGACCGCAGCATCGGGCACCAGGACCCGGGCGCGGCGTCCGCGGCCCTGCTGGTCACGGCGCTGGCCGAGACCGCGGCGGAGGCGGCGGGGAGCCCGGATGACTGAGCACACCGGGCGCGGCGGCCCTGCGCGGCCGGTGGGCATTGTGCTGGTGTCGCACAGCGCGGAGGCGGCCGAGGCGGTGGTCAGGCTGGCGGCGGCGCTGGCCGGCGGGGCGGCGGGCGTGCCGCTGGAACCGGCCGGCGGCCTGCCGGACGGCGGCCTGGGCACCAGCGCGGAACGGATCACCGAGGCGGCCCGGCGGGCCGACCGGGGGGCCGGGGTGGCGGTGCTGGCCGACCTGGGCAGTGCGGTGCTGACCGTACGGGCGCTGCTGGCCGAGGACGCCGGGGGCGGGCTGCCGCCGGACACCCGGCTGCTGGACGCGCCTTTTCTGGAGGGTGCGGTGGGCGCCGCGGTCACGGCCGCCGCCGGGGGCGATCTCGCCGCCGTGACGGCCGCCGCCGAAGACGCCTACCGGCTGCGCAAACGCTGATCCGCCCGGTATCCGCCCGGTATCCGCCCGGTCAGGGCAGCGGGCGCGCCGGGGCCGGCAGCGGCGCCGGGGCGGCCAGCAGCCGGCCCTCGGGGTAGCCGAGCGCGGCGGCGGGGAGCGGGACCGGGGCGCCGTCGGCCAGCAGCCGGACGGTGCCGGTGGCGGGGGCGTCCGGCGCCGGGGCGGCGCCCAGGCGGCGCAGGGCCTGGGCGGCGACGGCGCGGGCCGAGCCGTGCAGCCGCACCGGTGCCCCGGTACGCCGCGCCAGCCGCTGCCGGATCTCCTCGGCGACCAGCTCGTAGTGGGTGCAGCCGAGCACCACGTCCCGGGTGGCGGCCGGGGTCAGTGCGGCGGCCGCCTCCACGGCGGTCACCACGGACCGGGTGTCGGCCCGTTCCACGGCGTCGGCCAGGCCGTGGCAGGGCACCTGGGCGGTCTGCGTGCCGCCGGCGAAGTCGCGGATCAGGGCCCGCTGATAGGGGCTGCCGGTGGTGGCCGGGGTGGCCCAGACGGCGACCGGCCCGCCGGCCGCCGCCGCGGGCTTGACCGCGGGCACGGTGCCGATCACGGGTACGGCCGGCTCCAGCTCGGCGCGCAGCGCGGCGAGCGCGTGCACGGAGGCGGTGTTGCAGGCCACGATCAGCGCGTCCGGCCGCTCGGCCAGGGCGGCGCGCGCGCAGCGCAGGGCGCGCTCGGTGATGTCCCGTGGGGTGCGCGGCCCCCAGGGCATGCCCGAGGGGTCGTTGGACAGCACCAGGCCGGCATCCGGCCGGGCCCGGCGCACGGCAGCCGCGGCGGCCAGCAGTCCCAGCCCGGAGTCGATGAGCGCGATCTTCACGGACCCAGGGTACGGGCCGGGGGCGGCCCGGCGGGCGGGGTGGCGGCGGGCGCGGTGTGCCTGCCTCGGAGACCGGGTGTCCGGGGTGTTCCGCGTGAATGGCGGGCGCATGGCGTTGTGCACCGTGCGCCCCGCCCGGCCCCGTGGTCTCGCCCGTCGCGCCGTTGGTGACCTGCGGAGACGGCCTCCGGAGCGGAACCGGCCCGCACCGAGGAACAAAAAGGGGAATTCGGCTTATATGCTGAATTCACTCTTCTTGGGGACCCAGAGTCAGCATGATCGAGCGAAATGACCCTCTAATCGGTCTCCCCAACGAGCACATCGTGGGCTTACCTTATGTCGCATGACCTCCCCGCGCTCGTCCTACTCAGGCGGCTACTACTCCTCGCCGCCGCCCTTCCCGGACACCCCGATCTACGACAGGCTGGTGGCCGAGCGGGGTACCCCGCAGATCGCCCCCATCCGGGTGCCGTCGGCCTACGACGCGCTCCCCCAGTTCACCTCCGCCCCCGCGCTGCCGGCGGCGCTGCCGGCCCTGCCCTCCGGGCCGTCCTCGCCGCAGCCGGTGGCCCATCACGTGCCGCCGCCGCAGACCGGCTACCAGGCGCCGATGCGCCAGCCGATCCCGGCGGCCCCCGGGCCGGCCGCGCAGCCGGCGGCGCCCTACATCCCGCAGCAGGCCTCGCCGGCGCGGCCGTACGCCCAGCCCGCACCGCAGCCGCCCCAGCAGCCGCAGCCGCAGATGTACCCGTCGCAGGCGGGCCGTCCGGCGGCGCCCCGGCCGCCCGCCCCGCGCCAGGCGCCCGGCGGCTACCAGGACCCGTACGGCCAGCAGCACCCCTACCAGTACCCGGGCCCCGGGTACTGACGGCGGTCCACCGGCCGGCCCGGGCGACGAGGAGCGCGGACACAGCAGACAGCAGCGGACAGCAGCAGACAGCAGCACAGCGGAACATGCCGCGGCGGCCGGCCGCGGACCCCGGCGGGCGCGGGGACGGTGCCCTGACGGGGTGGTCGGGCCGGCCGCTTCCGGGGGCTGCCCGCGGGGCGCCGCCCGGATCAGACTTCGACGTCCTCCAGGATCCCGAGGGCATCGGGGACCAGCACGGCGGCGGAGAAATAGACCGACACCAGATAGCCGATCACGGCCTGCTCGTTGATGCCCATGAAACGGACGTTCAGGCTGGGCTCGATCTCCTCCGGGATGCCGGGCTGATGAAGCCCGACCACGCCCTGCTTCTCCACCCCGGTGCGCATCGCCAGCACGGAGGTCACCCCCTGCCGGCTGACCGGGATCTTGTCGCAGGGCAGCAGCGGGATGCCCCGCCAGGCGCGCACCCGCCGGCCCTGGAACTCCGTCTCCCCCGGCGTCACTCCGCGGCGGTTGCACTCCCGGCCGATGGCCGCCAGGGCGCGCGGATGGGCCAGCAGGCAGTGCGTGTTGCGCCGCCGGGAGATCAGCAGGTCGAGGTCGTCGGGGGCGGGCGGGCCGCCGCGGGTGTGGAAGCGCTGCGCCGGCGCCGCATTGTGCAGCAGCCCGAACTCCCGGTTGTTGACCAGCTCGTGCTCCTGCCGCTCGCGCAGCGCCTCCACGGTGAGCCGGAGCTGCTCCTGCACCTGGTCCATGGGCTCCGCGTAGAGGTCGGCGACCCGGGTGTGCACCTTGAGCACGGTCTGCGCCACGCCGAGCTCGTACTCCCGTGGACCGGGGTCGTAGTCGGCGAAGGCGGCGGGCAGCGAGGACTCGCCGCGGTGCCCGGAGGCGATGGCGATGTCGGCCTCGCCGCGGCTGTTGCGCGGCGGCGCGGCGGCGCCCTCCCCCGAGCCGCCCGCGAGCCGTTCGCGCAGGGCGGCGGAGCCGCCGGCCAGCCGGCGCACCTCGGCCAGCGGCAGCACCAGCACGGTGCAGCGGGTGAGCGCGGTCAGCCCGTAGCGCCACACGGCGGGGCCGGGGCCGGCCGCCGCCGGCAGGGCCTCGTCGCCCGCGAAGTCCCCGCCCGCCAGCACGGCCAGCGAGGTGTCGGTGTCGTAGGCGCCCGGCGCGTGCTTGCGGATCTTGCCGTGCGCGATCATCACCACGCCCTCGGCGGGGGTGCCGGCCTCGGCCACGGTCTCCCCCGCGGTGTACTCGCGCTGGACGCACGCCCCGGCCAGGGCGCGCAGCGCCGCTTGGTCGTCCAGACCCGCCAGGGCGGGGAGTTCGGTCAGCTCCTCGGGGATCATCCGCACCCGGGTGCCGGTGGCGTGGAAGTCGATCCGGCCGTTGCCCGTCTCGTGGACGAGCCGGCGGTTGACCCGGTAGGTGCCGGCGGTGACCGGCACCCAGGGCAGCACGCGCAGCAGCCAGCGGGAGGTGACGGCGCGGTTCTGCGGCGGCGTCTTGGTGGTGGTGGCGAGTTGGCGGGCCGCGGCCGGGGCCAGGCTGCCGGCGCGCTCCTCGGCGGCGCCGGACGCGGATCCGGGGTCGGGCACGGGCACGTCGGTGGGCGTGGTCATGCGGGAGAACGCCTCCGGTGGTCGGCGGGGCGGACGGGGGCACACTCAGGGGCCGCCGCGGCCCGGTACAGCGGGCCGCGGCGGGCTGCGGAGGCGGGCCTCACTGGCCGACTTCGACGTCCTCCAGGATTCCCAGGGCATCGGGCACCAGCACCGCCGCCGAGTAGTAGGCGCTCACCAGATAAGAGATGACCGCCTTCTCGTTGATTCCCATGAAACGCACCGAAAGACTCGGCTGGTATTCATCCGGAATTCCGGTGCGGTGCAGGCCGACCACGCCCTGCGCCTTTTCCCCGGTGCGCATGGCCAGAATCGAGGAGGTGCCCGCGGCGCTCACCGGGATCTTGTTGCACGGCAGGACCGGGACGCCGCGCCACGCGGTGACCGAGCGGCCCATGAGTTCGACCGGGGACGGGTACAGCCCGCGCCGGCTGCATTCCCGGCCGAAGGCGGCGATCGACTTGGGGTGGGCCAGGATGACGCTGGGCTCCTTCCACACCGCGGCCAGCAGTTCGTCCATGTCGTCCGGGGTGGGCGGGCCGGTGCGGGTGTGCAGCCGCTGGCCGAGGTCGGCGTTGTGCAGCAGGCCGAACTCCCGGTTGTTCATCAGCTCGTGCTCCTGCCGCTCGCGCAGCGCCTCCACGGTGAGCCGGAGCTGCTCCTCGACCTGGTTCATCGGCTCGTTGTAGAGGTCGGCGACCCGGGAGTGCACCTTGAGCACGGTCTGCGCCACGCTGAGCTCGTACTCCCGCGGCGCCGGATCGTAGTCGGCGAAGGCGGCGGGCAGTTCGGCCTCGCCCTGATGGCCGGAGGACAGCCCGATGTCGGCCTCGCCATGGGCGTTGCGCTGCCGCGGCACGGCCGTGCTGCGGGAATGGAGGTGGGCGCGCAGGCCGGGGAAGCGGTCCGCGGCCTCCTGCACCGCCCGCCGGGGCAGCAGCAGCACGGTGCCGCTGGTGGCGGCCTTCAGGGTGTGCTCCCAGACCCCGGCCTCCGGGCTGCCCAGCGCCTGGTCGCCGGTGAAGTCGCCGTCGGCCAGCACCCCCAGCTCGGCCTCCTGGTCGTAGGCGCCGGGAACCAGCCGCCGGATCTTGCCGTGCGCCACCAGTACGGCGTACTCGGCGGGGCTGCCGGCCTCGACGATGACGTCCCCCGGGGTGAGGTCGCGCTGTTCGCAGGCGCCGGCCAGGGCCTGGAGTGCCTCGGCGTCCTCGCATCCGTGCAGCAGCGGGAGTTCGGTGAGTTCCGCGGGGATGACCTGCACCTCGGCACCGGTGGAGAGGAATTCCACCCGCCCGTTGCCCAGGGTGTGGGTCAGCCTCCGGTTGACCCGGAAAGTGCCGCCGCCGACCTGTACCCAGGGCAGCACCTTGAGCAGCCAGCGGGAGGAGATCCCCTGCATCTGGGGAGGGGTTTTGGTGGTGGTGGCGAGATTGCGCGCCGCCGCCGTGCTCAGGCTCTGCTGAACGCCGGTCGTCTGGTTCTCCGGTGCCGGTTCCACCGAGGTGGTCATGTGCGATTCCGCCAATCTCCAGGACGAGAACTTGAGCCGCGCACTGTCGTGCGCCAAAGAAGTTAACGCGCCCCGGAGTTGGCAGGCAATCACTCAAAAGAGAAGGCCGCCGGAAGATAGTTTCAACGGAATTCTGGGTATTACCCGCCGGATTCCGCACACCGGAACGATAACCGGCACCCTGGGTGATGCGTCAACCGCGCTGGGTGAGAACGCGGGGCGCCGCGGCGCCGCACCGTGCCCCGCCGTGCCCCCGCCGCGCTCCGGCCGCACCGCCCGGGACGCCGGCACCCGGGCCGGCCCGGGTGCCCCGCAGGGGAGTTGTGGTCATCTCCCGCTCCGCGCAAGCGCTACCGTGGAGCCGCCAGTACGCGTCGCCGCGCGTTTGATCGACACACGAGGTTGGGCACAACGGTTCATGGCTGAGGGCATGGCAGAGGGCTCCGTCCATCTGACGCACACCGGCACATCGCGCTGGCGGCGCCGCACCGCGGTCTACTCCTCGGTCGCCGAGGCCCTGGCCGTGGCGGCCGACGGCGATGTGCTGGTACTGGCCCCCGGCATCTACCGGGAGAACCTGGTGATCGAGCAGTCGGTGGTGGTGCGCGGCCCCAGCTCGCCGGAGGCCGGGCCGGCCCGGATCGCCCCGGAGGACGGCGTGCCGCTGACCGTGCGCGGCTCGGCCACCGTCTCCCGGCTGCGGGTGGAGGGGCAGGACGCCACCGTGCCGGCGGTGCTGGTGGAATCCGGCACGCCGGAGCTCGGCGAGCTCTGGGTGAAGACCTCCTCGGCGGCCGGAATAGCGGTGCGCGGCGGCGGCCGGCCGACGGTCCGGGGCTGCTCGGTGGACAATCCGGCCGGTACCGGCATCGCCGTGGCCGACCGGGCCGGCGGCCTGTTCGAGGACTGCGAGATCACCGCCGGCCAGCAGGGCGTGGCCGTGCAGGGCGCCGCCCATCTGCGGCTGGAGGGCTGCCGGGTGGAGCGCGCGGGCGGCGCCGGGCTGTCGGTGACCGGTGAGGGCAGCGCGGTGGACGCGGCCCGGTGCACCTTCCGCGGCATCCGCGGCGCCGGGGTGCGGCTGGCCGAGCGGGCCACCGCGCATCTGGGCGAGTGCGACATCAGCGGCACCACCGGGGACGGCATAGCCCTGGAGAGCGATGCGGTGCTCACCCTCTCCGACAGCCGGGTGCACCAGATCCCGGAGAACGCGCTGGCGCTGCGGTCCCGTTCGGTGCTGACCCTGGTGCGTTCCACGGTGCGGTCCTTCGGCCGCAACGGACTGTCGGTGTGGGATCCCGGGACCCGGGTGGACGCCCACCACTGCGAGATCGGCGACTCCACCGGCAGCTATCCCGCGGTCTGGGTGAGCGACGGCGCCGCCGCGGTGCTGGAGGCGTGCACACTGCGGCAGGTGCCGGACGCGCTGTGCGTGCTGGACGCCGGTTCCCGGGCCGATCTGGTGGACAGCGAGGTCTCCCGGGTACGCGGCTCGGCGGTGTCGGTCAGCGGCGGTGCGCTGGTGCGGATGGACGCCTGCCGGGTGCGGGAGGCGGGCACCGGGGTGTGGTTCCGCGATCCGGAGAGCGGCGGCACGGTCACCGGCACCTCGATCGACGAGGTGACCACGGGCGTGCTGGTGAGCAAGGGCGCCGATCCGGTGGTGACGGACTGCACGGTGACCGCGCCCGCCGAGGCGGGGGTGTATGTGTCGGCGGGCGGCCGGGGGGTGTTCCGGGACTGCCGGGTCTCCGGCTCCCGCGGCTACGGATTCCATGTCACCGAGGGCTGCCGGGTCTCGCTGGACCGCTGCCGCGCCGAGCGGGCGTCCCGGGGCGCCTTTGTCACGGCCTCCGGCACGGTGCTGAGCGACTGCCGCAGTGACGAGCCGGTGCCGCCCGGGGTGCCGGTGGCCCCGGTGAGCCCGGCGGTCTCCGGGACGGTGACGGGCACGGCCCGGCCGGGCTCCGGGACGGCCGCCGGCGGCGGGCCCGCCCTGCTGCTGCCCGATCCCGTGCTGCCGGACCCGGCGCCGCTCCGGCCGGCCGCGGACCCCGCCGCCGACGGCGGGCCGGGGGGCGGTGCGGACCCGGGCCGGCCGGCCGAGGAGGTGCTGGCGGAGCTGGACTCGCTGGTCGGCCTGGAGTCGGTCAAGCGCGAGGTGCGCAGCCTGATCAACATGATCGAGGTGGGCCGCCGCAGACAGGCGGCCGGGCTGAAGGCCGCGTCGGTCCGCCGTCATCTGGTCTTCACCGGCTCCCCGGGCACCGGCAAGACCACGGTGGCCCGGCTCTACGGGGAGATCCTGGCCGCGCTGAAGGTGCTGGAGCGCGGCCATCTGGTGGAGGTCTCCCGGGTGGATCTGGTGGGCGAGCACATCGGCTCCACCGCGATCCGCACCCAGGAGGCGTTCGAACGGGCGCGCGGCGGGGTGCTGTTCATCGACGAGGCCTATGCGCTGGCCCCGGAGGACGGCGGGCGGGACTTCGGCCGTGAGGCCATCGACACGCTGGTGAAGCTGATGGAGGACCACCGGGACGCGGTGGTGGTGATCGTGGCCGGCTACACCGACGAGATGGCCCGCTTCCTGGCGGTGAACCCCGGGGTGGCCTCGCGCTTCTCCCGCACCATCACCTTCGGCGACTATCTGCCCGACGAGCTGCTGAGCATTGTCCGGCAGCAGGCCGCGGACCATGAGTACACGCTGGGCGAGGGGGCCGAGGAGGCGCTGCTGAAACACTTCACGGCGCTGCCCAGGGGGCCCTCCTTCGGCAACGGGCGCACGGCGCGGCAGACCTTCGAGGCGATGGTGGAGCGGCACGCCGGGCGGGTGGCCCGGCTGCCCGACCCCAGCACCGAGGAACTGACGCTGCTCTACCCCGAGGACCTGCCGCCGCTGTCCGGCGCAGACTAGGGCGCCGGGCCGGCGGCGTCCGGTGCGGTGCGCCCGACGGGCCCTGCGGGCTCGGGAGGTGCCCGCTGCGCGGCGGAGGGCCGGCATCGCAGCGGGCGGTGGGCAGCGGGCCGCTCGGCCGATCCGGCAAGGCGGCGAGGTGCCGTGCCGGGCGTCGCGGGCCCGGGGCACCTCCCGGACGGCGTCCGGGCGGAGGGGGAGGGCTTTGCCGGGCAGGGCGGCCTAGCCTCCGGCGGGGGCGGTGCCGGGGGCCTTGCCCCGGGTGTGCGGGGGCGCCGGCTGCTCCGGGACCGGGAAGGCCGGCCGCCCGGCCAGGGCCCGGTGCAGGGCGGCCCGTTCCTCGGCGTAGGCGGGGTCCGCCGCGTAGTCGCCGTGGCCGAGCACCGGTTCCGGCAGCGGGCGCCGCGGGGTGCGGCCGAAGCACTGCGGATCGCGCAGCGCGGCCCGGTCCACCGGGGCCCCGTCCGGGCCGGTGACGCCGACCGGTCCCCCGATCGGGTCGGTGTGCCGCCACAGGTTGCGCCAGCGCGGCACGGCCCCGGCCAGCCCGGCCAGGGCGTGCGGCCCGAAGTACTTGGGGAACCACCGGCCGTAGAGCCGGCACAGCGGTGAGCCGTGGGTGAGCAGGGCGACCCGCCGCCGGGTGGCCGGGTCCAGCTGCCAGACCGCGGCGGCGGCCAGCACGCTGCCCTGGGAGTGGCCGGAGATCACCACGGTCCCTCCGGTGGTGCCGGTCCAGTGGGTCATCCGCCAGGTGAGGTCCGGGACGGCGCGCTCCGCGTAGCAGGGCGGCGCGAAGGGATGGGCGGAGCGGGGCCAGAAGGTGCCCACGTCCCACAGGATGCCGATGGTGCGGCGGGCGCCGTGATCGCGGTAGGCGCGGCGCCCCACGGCCAGCAGCAGGACGACTCCTATCCCCATCACCCAGGAGCCCGCCGCCTGGCTGACCGCGGCGAAGCCGGCCAGCGGCCCCGGGGTGTCCTCGGCGGCGGCGCGGGGGGCCTCGCCGGTGAGTCCGGCCCCGGCCACCGCCACGAAGCCGAGCAGCACCCCGGCGGCGCCGACAGCGCCCACCAGGCGGGGGGCGGAGTCGGTCAGCCGGGCCCGGGCCACGGCTCCGGCGACCCGCAGGCTGTGCCGCTCGTGCGGCAGGTCGTCCGCGGCTCCGCCGCCCTGCTCCTCGGGGTAGGCGTCGCGGACCCCGGGCGCCAGCCGGCGGGTCTGCCGCCACACCGACAGGCCGGCGGGCAGCGCCAGCAGCAGCACCACGGCGAGCAGGGTGGGGATGGCGGCGGCCTGCCAGCTCAGCAGCACCGTCGGCCCGGGAATGGTGCCGGGGGTGCCGAGCCGGGAACCGGGGTCCAGCCAGTCGGCCAGCCGCTGCACCGCGCCGCCGGTGAGCACCGCGGCCAGGGCACAGGCCAGCACCGCGCAGCAGGGGCCGGCCAGGCCGCCCAGCACGCCCCGCCGGGCGGGATCGGAGCGGCGGTGCAGCCGCAGCGCGGCGGCGGCGAGCACGGCCAGCAGCACGCCCTGGGTCACGGTCAGGGCGGTGAAGACGCCGTTGCCCGGGTGCATGCCGGTGCTGTGCCAGCCGGGCCGGTGCCAGGCGGTGTGCAGCAGGACCAGGGCGAGCAGCACCCCGGTGGCGGCGGGCAGCCAGGTGAGGATCAGCGGGTGGCAGCGGTCGTCGGCGGTGCCGTACTCCAGCTCGGTGCGGCCCTGGGCCGCGATGACCAGGAGCACCGCGGCGCAGCCGGTCACCAGCAGGGCGGCCAGCAGCCAGCTCGCCGCGGCCAGCGGGGCGCTGCCGTGCGGGCCGTGGTCGTACCGCCAGCTCGCGGTGAGCAGGGCGCCGCCGACGGTCAGCAGACCGGCGCAGGTGTGGGCGGCGCGCAGCCGGGAGACGATGCCGCGGCCGAACCAGAAACCGGGCAGGGCGAGCAGGTTGGGGTGCCCGGCCGCGGCGGAGCCGCCGGGGCGGGTGCCGGGGCCGGGCCTGCGGCCCCGGTCGCCGCCCCCGCGCAGCAGTTCGGCCAGCGGCGGCGGGTAGGCGGACTCGTAGGCGCTCCAGGTGCGGTGGGAGAGCCACCACAGCAGCCAGATCAGCAGCAGCGGCAGCGCGGCGGCGAGCAGCAGCCGCCGGCCGGGCTCGGTCCACCAGCCGTTTCCGCCGGCCAGGAAGCCGGTCCAGTCGCGCCGGCCGGCGCAGGACTCGGTGGCGGCGCACTGCCAGGCGAACAGATCCAGGGCGACGGCGCAGGCCCCGCAGACCAGCAGCACGGTGAGGCTCAGCGCCAGCAGCCGGCCTGCGATGTCGTAGACGCGGTGGGTGGTCCGGTGGCCGCCGGCCGGGGGGCGCATCCAGTGCGCCATGTTGACGATCATGAACGGGAGCAGCAGCAGCCACAGGGCGCGGGCACCGTTGCCGGAGGTGAGGTTGGACCAGGTGTACGCCTCGCGCAGGGGCTGCCGGTCGTCCCAGAGCCGGTCCCGCGCGTCCTCGGTGCGGCGGTGCACGCTGGCGGTGCCGTCCCCGGTGATCCGCTCGGTGCGGGGGTCGCCCAGCATCTCCTCCGGCCGGGCGCCGCCGACGCCGTGGACCAGCAGCTCCAGCGCGGGCGCCGGGGTGCGCTCCCCCGCCGGGGCCGCCGCGGGTACGGGTCCCGGGGCGGACCGCGGCCCGGGTTCCGCCGGGGCGCCGGGCGGTGCTTCCCCGCCGTTTCCCTCCGCCGTCGTTCCCGCCATCCTCCGGCCTCCCCTCCGGCCGTCGCGGCCCTCCCGGCGCCGATTCGCGCCGGGGGCCGTATGGTCTTTCGTGCGCCCCGTCCCGTCTGCGGTACCGCGCGGTCACGGCCCGTGGCGGGACAGCAGGTGCATGGCAGGATGGCCTCTGCCCCGGACCGCGGCCCCTCACACCCATGACGCTCCATCACTTCTCCACAGAACCGACGATTTTGAGCCCGACGGCGGAAGGACGGACCAGACGGTGAGCGACAACCAGAATCTGCTGGCAGGGCAGCGGCGGGCGCTCATCCTGGACGAGGTGCGCCGGCGGGGCGGCGTACGGGTGAGCGAGCTGACGCGGATGCTGCGGGTCTCCGACATGACGGTGCGCCGTGATCTGGACGCGCTGGCGCGGCAGGGAATGCTGGAGAAGGTGCACGGCGGGGCGGTGCCGGTGCCCGAGGGCCGCACCCATGAGCCGGGATTCGAGGCCAAGTCCGCGCTGGAGACCTCCGCCAAGTACGCCATCGCCCGGGCGGCGGCCGGCTTCGCCGCGCCCGGCGGGGCGGTGGCGCTCTCCGGCGGCACCACCACCTATGCGGTGGCGCAGCAGCTGGTGGAGGTGGCGGAGCTGACCGTGGTGACCAACTCGGTGCGGGTGGCGGACGTCTTCCACACCGCGCCGCGTCCGGCGGAGGGCGGTCCGGCCCGGCCGGCCACGGTGGTGCTGACCGGCGGGGTGCGCACCCCGTCCGACGCGCTGGTCGGCCCGGTGGCCGACGCGGCGATCGCCGCGCTCCACTTCGATGTGCTCTTCCTGGGCGTGCACGGGCTGTCCGAGGGGGCCGGGCTGTCCACGCCCAATCTCGCCGAGGCCGAGACCAACCGGCACTTCATCCGTTCGGCGCGGCGCGTGGTGCTGGTGGCCGACCACACCAAGTGGGGAGTCACCGGGCTGAGTTCGTTCGCCGCCCTGGAGCAGGTGGATGTGCTGGTGACCGACTCGGGGCTGGAGCCGGAGGCGCGGCGGGTGCTGGCCGAGCGGGTGCCGGAGCTGATCATCGCCGACGCCGAGGAGGAGTAGCCGCCCGCACCGGCCGGCGGCCTATCCGGGCCAGCGGCCGGTGGCCAGGAAGGTGTCGAGCGCCGCGGTGTAGGGGGCGGTGTCCAGTCCTTCGGCGGCCAGCCAGTCGTCGGAGTAGTACGTCTCCGGATAGCGGTCGCCGGAGTCGCAGATCAGGGTGACCACCGAGCCGCGGCCGCCCCGGGCGCGCATCTCGCCGACGATGCGCAGCGCCGCCCACAGTCCGGTGCCGGTGGAGGCGCCGGCCCGGCGGCCGATCGCCCGCTCCAGGGCGCGGGCGGCGGCCACGCCGGCGGCGTCGGGCACCTTCATCATCCGGTCGATGGCGCCGGGCACGAAGCTGGGCTCCATGCGCGGGCGCCCGATGCCCTCGATCCGGGAGCCGCCCTCGCAGGTGGCGTTCGGGTCGCCGCGCACCCAGCCGTCGAAGAAGCAGGAGTTCTCCGGGTCGGCCACGCAGACCCGGGTGTCGTGCTGGAGGTAGCGCACATAGCGGCCGATGGTGGCCGAGGTGCCGCCGGTGCCGGCGGTGGCCACGATCCAGGCGGGCTCGGGGTGGCGTTCCAGCCGGAGCTGCTGATAGATCGACATGGCGATGTTGTTGTTGCCGCGCCAGTCGGTGGCCCGCTCGGCGTAGGTGAACTGGTCCAGGTAGTGGCCGCCGGTCTCCTCGGCCAGCCGGGCCGCCTCCCGGTAGACGCTGCGCGGATCGTCGACGAGATGGCAGCGTCCGCCGTGGAACTCGATCAGCCGGGTCTTCTCCCGGCTGGTGGAGCGCGGCATCACGGCGATGAAGGGCAGCCCGATCAGGGCGGCGAAGTACGCCTCGGAGACGGCGGTGGAGCCGCTGGAGGCCTCGATCACCGGGCGGCCGGGGCGGATCCAGCCGTTGCACAGGCCGTACAGGAAGAGCGAGCGGGCCAGCCGGTGCTTCAGGCTGCCGGTGGGATGGGTGGACTCGTCCTTCAGATAGAGGTCGATCTCCCAGTCCGGGGGCAGCGGGAAGCGCAGCAGATGGGTGTCGGCGCTGCGGTTGGCGTCGGCCTGCACCAGCCGTACCGCCTCGCGCAGCCAGGCACGGTACTCCGGGTCGCTGCGGTCCACATCCAGGGTGGGCAGCATGGTGCCGGCGCGGACGGATGGCTCGATCTCACTGCTCACCCGGTGATGATAGGCCGCCCCACGTGTCCGGCTTGCGGCGCAGTGTGACCGGCAACACACTGGCATCCGGTCCGCCTGTCGGATGTCCCACGCTCCCGTCACCACTCACCGTCGAGCCGCCGCAGGGAGTCGCTTGCCGTGACCAGTTCTCCGGAGAACCCGAGCCGGCACTGTGCCGTGGAGTTCCAGGCCCTGCCGTCGCGCATCGGACAGGTGCGCCGCATCGTCACCGCCCAGCTCCGCTACTGGGGGGTGCCGCACCTCACCGACCGGGCGGCGCTCGGGCTGACCGAGCTGCTGGCCAACATCCACCGCCATGCCGGCGCGGACAAGCACTGCACGGTGGAGCTGGTGCTGCTGCGCGACCGGCTGACGGTCTCGGTGCACGACCACGATCCGCACCTGCCCCAGGTGCGCAGCCCCGGCGGGATGGCCACCAGCGGGCGCGGGCTGGCGCTGGTGCAGGCGGTCAGCGCCGACTGGGGGATGCGGCTGCGCGCCGACCACAGCGGCAAGAGCGTCTGGTTCACCCTGCCGGCGGACGGCCGGCCGGCGGAGCCGCGGGAGGGCCCGCACCGGGCCCCGGTGCCCGCCGCCGCGGCACCCCGGCGGCAGCACCGGGCGGGGCGGATGCGGGGCGGGGCGGGCACCACCAGCACCTCCCGGGCCGGTCAGCCCGCCTGACCACCGGGCCCGGTGTCGGTGGCGGGTGCAAGAATCCGGCGCATGGGCAGGTGGGCGATGGCGGAGTATCCGGGCGGGGAGGTCCGGATCTGTCCGCTGGACGCGGCCGGGCGCCCGGCCGGCCCGGCGGAGTCGCACGCCGGGCCCGGTGCGGCGGTGCGGGCCCGGCCGGAGGCCGAGCGCTGGGTGTGGCGGTCCTCGGCCGCGCTCCGTCCGCGGCTGCTGGACGCCGGTCGGTGGGTGGCGCGCTGCTACGACGTGGAGGCCGCCGAGGCGATCCTGCTCGGTTACGAGGGCGCGCACGGCGCGCCCCGCTCGCTGCCCGCCGCCCTGGCCCGGCTGCGCCGGCTGCCGGTGCCGGAGGATCCGCCGCCGCGGGCGGTGGAGCCGGAGCAGCAGGGCTCGCTGTTCGATCCGGAGCCCGGGGTGCCGCTGCCGCCGGGCACGGACCCGCTCCGGGCGCTGCTGGAGGTGTACGCCGGCCAGGTCGCCCGCACCGCCGCCGTCCGGCATCCGGAGCGGATGCGGCTGCTGCTGGCGGCCGAGTCGGCGGGCACCCTGGTGGCGGCCGAGATGAGCCGGGCCGGGCTGCCCTGGCGGGCCGATCTGCACCGGCGGCTGCTGGACGAGCTGCTCGGCGAGCGGTACGCCGGCGGCCGGGAGGATCTGGAGCCCCGGCGGCTGGCGGAGCTGGCCGAGGAGGTCTCCCGGGCGTTCGGCGCCCCGGTGCGGCCGGATCTGCCGGCCGAGGTGACGGCGGCGTTCCGGCGGGCCGGCTTCGCGCCGGCCAGCACCCGCTCCTGGGAGCTGCGGCAGATCGACCATCCGGCGGTGGCGCCCCTGCTGGAGTACAAGAAGCTCTACCGCATCCACACCGCGCACGGCCGGTCCTGGCTGCGCACCTGGGTGCGGGAGGGCCGATTCCGGCCGGTGTATCTGCCCGGCGGGGCGGCCTCGGGCCGGTGGACCACGCACGGCGGCGGCGCGCTGCAGATCCCGCGGGTGATCCGCCGGGCGGTGGTGGCCGATCCGGGCCGGCGGCTGGTGGTGGCCGACGCGGACCAGCTCGAACCGCGGGTGCTGGCCGCCGTCTCGCGGGATCCGGCGCTGATGACGGTGGCCGCCGATCCGGGCGATCTGTACGCGGCGGCGGCGGACCGCGGCTTCGCGGGCGACCGGGCGCAGGCCAAGCTGGCGGTGCTGGGCGCCGTCTACGGCCAGACCTCGGGGGACGGGCTGCGCCGTCTCGCGGCGCTGCGGCGGCGGTTCCCGGCCGCGGTGGCGTATGTGGACGAGGCGGCCCGGGCCGGGGAGCGCGGCCGGCTGGTCCGCACCCATCTCGGCCGCACCTGCCCGCCCTGGGCGGACGGCGCCGGGGCGGAGGGCGCGGGGGCGGACGGCGCGGGCCGGGAGGGCGCGGCGGCGCGGGCGCGCGGCCGGTTCACCCGGAATTTCGTGGTCCAGGGCAGCGCCGCCGAGTGGGCGCTGCTGATGCTGGCCGCGCTGCGCGCCGCGCTGCACCGCCGGGGCCTCGCGGCCGAACTGGTGTTCTTCCAGCACGACGAGGTGATCGTGCACTGCCCGGAGCGGGAGACCGAGGAGGTGGCCGCCGCGGTGCGCGCGGCCGGGGAGGAGGCGGGCCGGATCGCCTTCGGGGAGACCCCGGTCCGTTTCCCGTTCACCGTCCACACGGTCCGCTGCTATGCGGACGCCGGACCCGGCCTCAGTGAAAGCGCAGACGACGCACCGTGAGGGTGCCGTCCTCCTCCCGGACGATGATGTGGGTGGTCCGCGTGGTCGGTTCCTCGCCCTCGAACACCGCCTGGCCGCGGGCCAGCAGATCGGCGATGAACTTCTCCCGGGCCCGGCGCTCCCGCTCGGCCTCCAGCCCGGCCTCGGGGTCCGGCCGCCGCTCCCGGGGGTCGTCCGCTCCGGGGCCGCTCATGGCACCGTCGCGCGGGCCGGCCGGGCGGCGAAGCGGCGGCGCAGCAGTTGCAGGCCGTCGCCGCGGTCGGTGCGGACGATCTCATGGGTGCGGGTGCGCCGGTCGTCGGCGACGACCGAGGTCTCGGCACGCAGTTCTTCGTTCACCCCGATCCGGCTGCGGCGGAACAGATCCTCGATGTAGGCCATGGCGGCCTGCCGGGGACCGGCGGGCTCCAGCGCGCCGCCGGCCGGATCGGAGCCGGCCACCGCGAACCGGGTCTGCTCGGTGGGCATGGTGACGGCGACCCCGTCCACCAGGCCGTAGACATCGCCCGGGATGGTGAGGTCGCTGAGTTCCTCCCCGGCGGCGGGTCCCGGCCCGCCGCTCTCCGCGATGCCCCGGCCGTGCTCGCGCAGGGCCTCACCGGTCAGCGAGGTGGCCCCGGCGAGCGAGATGATCCCGTGCCGGACGAACGCCGAGCGCAGCGCCTGCCCGTGCTCCCCGCCGTGCAGTTCCTGGTCGGCGGCGATCATATGGGCGGCCAGCTGGGCGTAGTAGCCGGTGACCACGGGCGCCGCCAGCACCGCGTCGGCCAGCAGCACGGCCGAGATCCCGGCGGCCCGGGCGAGCGCCTCGGAGTCCCGCACGGGCTGCTGCTGGAAGATCCCGGCGATGATCTTCAGAAAGGCGCCGGTGAACACGCGGGAGAAGGAGTGCGGCTCGCTGGACAGCTCGGTGGCCGGGGCGGACGGCGGCAGATGCACGGGGTCCCGGTAGAAGTGCCGGTTGGACGCCTCGCGCAGGGCGTTGGCGTCCACCCCGTTGGCGTTGCGCTGGCGCAGTGCCCAGCCGAGCTGCTCGGCGATCCGGGAGGCCCGCGAGGACGCCTCCACAAAGCCGCGCGTCTCGGCCAGCACGGCGCTGCGCACGGACTCCAGGCGGAGCGCGGCCAGCAGCGCGCTGATGTCGCCGAACGACTCGTGCAGCGCCTCCGCCTCGGCGCTGGCCACGTTCCACAGCTGCGGGCGCAGCGCGTCCAGCACGGCGTGGCCCAGTTCGTGGGCGACCACCTCGGCGCTCTCGCCGCTGTAGACCTCCACCCCGGCCACGGTGGTGTGGAAGAACGACAGCGAGCGGCGGTCGTAGTAGGCGTTGAGGTCCTCGCCCTCGTCCAGCCGGACGGTGAGCTTCGGGCCGACGGTCCGGTGCCAGGTGGTGCCGGGGGGCATCAGCGGGCCCCAGACGGCCGAGCCGCGGCTGAGCGCGTCGGCCGCGGTCCAGTAGCGGAAGGCGGCGCTGCCGGGCATGCCGCCGTCGGGGGCGGGGGCCCGGCCGGCGATGGCGGTGGGCAGCGGCGGGGTGTCGAGATCGGGGACGGGACGGTGGATCGGCATCCGGTCGGACGGCGGCTCGCCCGGGTCGTCCTCCCAGGCCAGCACGGTGGGTACGGTGACTTCCGGCAGTGCCATGACGGTTCCTGTGCGACAGATTCCTGCGGAACGGCGGGGCGGCCGGCCGGGCCCGGGTGGCCCTCCGCCGGTGCGGCGCTCCCCTGCTTCCAGTACGCTCCGGCCCGACCGGGCTGTCAAACGGGCGGGCCCGCCCCGAATCCGCTGCTCAGACCGCCTCCAGCGCGCTCAGCGGGTCGTCCAGCACCGGCTGCCAGGCGAGTTCGGCGGCGCCGACCAGGCTGTTGTGGTCCAGGGTGCAGGGCAGGATGGGGACGCTGCCGCTGCGGCCCCACAGGCTGCGGTCCGCGACCACGGCGCGCAGCCGCTCCGGGTCGGCGGCCAGCAGCGCGCGGTGCAGTCCGCCCAGGATGATCCGGTCCGGGTTGAGGATGTTCACCAGTCCGGCCAGGCCCAGGCCCAGCCGGTCGATCAGCAGCCGGACCGCGCCCTGGACCGCCGGATCGGTGGCGTACTCGGTGCGCACCAGGGCGGATGCCTGGTCCAGCAGTGAGCCCTCGGGGCCGGGCTCCCGGCCGGCGTTCTCCAGCAGGGCCAGCGGATCGGTCTCCACGTCCAGGCAGCCGCGGCTGCCGCAGTGGCAGGGCCGGCCGGCCGGGTCGACGGTGAGATGGCCGACCTCCAGGGCCAGTCCGGCGCTGCCGGTGTGCAGGCGGCCGTCCAGCACCAGGGCGCCGCCCACGCCGCGGTGGCCGGTGCCCACGCACAGCAGATGGTGGGCGCCCCGCCCGGCGCCGTGCCGGTGCTCGGCGAGCGCCGCCAGGTTGAGGTCGTTGCCGCACTGCCCGGTGACCTTGACGCCCCGCTCGTCCAGGCAGCGGTCGAAGATCTCCCGTACCGGGGCGCCGGCGGCCCAGGCCAGATGGAGCGGGGCGAGCGCGGTGCCCTCCGGTGCGGTGACGGCGGACGGCACGGCGAGCCCGGCGCCCACGCAGCGGCGGCCGGTGCGGCGCAGCAGCTCCGCGCCGGCCGCCACCACCTCGCCGAGCACCTGGGCGGGGTCGGCGTCCACGGTCATGCAGCCGGGGGTGGTGGCCACCAGCCGGCCGCCCAGGCCGACCAGGGCGGCGCGGAAGCCGTCGGCGTGCACCTGGGCGGCGAGGGCCACCGGCCCGTCGTCGGCGACCGAGAGCCGGTGGGAGGGCCGGCCCTGCGATCCGGCGACCGCGCCGGGGCGGGAGTCCACCCTGATCAGGCCGAGGGTCTGCAGCTCGGCGGCGACCGCGCCGGCGGTGGCGCGGGTGACGCCGAGCTCGGTGGTGAGCACCGCACGGGTGGGGGCCCGTCCGGTGTGGACGAGTTCGAGTGCGGGGCCCAGTGCGTTGCGGCCCCGGTCAATTCTGCTGCGCGTCTGGCTCACTCCTCTATTCTTACTTTGTGCCGCTCATAAACAAAATGAAGGCGGGGCAGCCCGCCGTCCGTCCCGGCCGCCGTGGCCGCCACGGCCGCGACCATGGCCTGCACCGTATCCGTACCGCGCTGACCGCGTTCTTCGCCCTGGACGGCTTCGTGTTCGCCGGCTGGGTGGTCCGCATCCCCTCCGTCAAGGAGCAGACCGGCGCCTCGCCGGGCGCTCTGGGGCTGGCCCTGCTCGGCGTGTCGGCCGGCGCGGTGGTCACCATGTCGCTGACCGGGCTGCTGTGCCGGCGCCTCGGCAGCCATCCGGTCACCGTGGCGGCCGGCGCGCTGCTGGCGTTCTCCGTCGCCCTGCCCGCCCACGCCCACTCGGCGCTCACCCTGGGCCTGGTGCTGCTGGTCTTCGGTGTCGGCTTCGGCGCGGTCAATGTCGCCGCCAACAGCGCCGCGGTGGATCTGGTGGCCGCGCTGGGCCGGCCGGTGATGCCCGCCTTCCATGCCGCGTTCAGCCTCGGCGGCATGGCCGGGGCCGGACTCGGCGGCCTGGTGGCCGGGGAGCTGAGCGCCGCCCGGCATCTGGGACTGCTGGCCCTGGCCGGGCTGCTGACCGCCGGGTTCGCCGGCCGGATGCTGCTGGCCCGCCCGGCGCCCGGGCCGGCGAAGCCCGCCCCCCGGTCCGCCGGCCCGCGCCCGGCCGGCGCCGCCCCCGGCCGCCGGCCGCACCGGGCCGCCGTCCACGGCCTGGGCTTCATCGCCCTGTGCACCGCCTACGGCGAGGGCGCGCTGGCCGACTGGAGCGCGCTGCACCTGCGGGAGACGCTGGGCGCCGCGCCGAGCACGGCCGCCCTCGGCTACGCGGTGTTCGCCCTGGCCATGACCGTGGGACGGCTCACCGGCCCGGCCCTGCTGGCCCGGCTGGGCGAGACCCGGGCGCTGGTGGCCGGCGGCGCGGCCGGGGCCGCGGGCATGCTGCTGGGCTCGCTCGCCCCCACGGTCTGGGCGGCCCTGGCCGGTTTCGTGCTCACCGGCCTCGGTCTGGCCAACATCTTCCCGATCGCCATCGGCCGGGCCGGGGCGCTGGCCGGGCCGAGCGGGGTGGCCACCGCCTCCACCGTCGGCTACGGCGGTCTGCTGCTGGGGCCGGTGGCCATCGGCTTTCTGGCCGAGTGGCTCACCCTGGCCGCGGCGCTGACCACGGTGGCGCTGCTGTGCGCCGTGGCGGCGGCGACCGCGCTGCTCAACCGGGGCTCGCTGAGCGGCGCCCCGGGCGCGGAGCACCCGGCGGATCCCTGAGCGGCACCGGCCGGCCGCCGGGGGCCGGTCCGGCACCGGGGCGGCCGGCCGCGGTCCCCGGCCGGCCGCCCCCTGGCCCCGCCCGGGCAAGCGGGCCCGGGCGGGTCAGGACGGGCCCCGGGAGGTGCCCGCCGGTTCCCGCCGGGCCCGCCCCGGCCCGCCGGCGGCCCCGGCGGTGGCGGCCCGCCCCGTGCCGGGGCCGCCCTCGTCTAGCCCGAAGCGGGCGTGCAGCCGGCGCAGCGGCCCGGGCGCCCACCAGTTGGCCCGCCCGGCCAGCCGCATGGTGACCGGCAGCAGCACCATCCGGATCAGGGTGGCGTCCACCAGGATCACCAGCGCCGTGCCGATGCCCAGCATCTTCAGGAAGACCACCCCGCTGCTCGCGTAGACCGCGAAGGTCAGTGCCAGGATGCCCGCCGCCGCCGTGACCACCGGCGCGGTCCGGCGCACCCCCTCCCCCACTGCCGCCGCCGTGTCCAGGCCGGCCCGGCGGGCGGCGGTGATCCGGGACAGCAGGAAGACCTCGTAGTCCATGGAGAGCCCGTAGGTGACGCAGAACATCAGCACCGGGATGCTCGGCTCGATGGCGCCCAGCGGGGTGAAGCCGAGCGGGCCGGAGAGATTGCCGTCCTGGAAGAGCCAGACCAGCGCGCCGAACATCACGCTCAGACTGAGCAGGTTGAGCACGGTGGCCTTCAGCGGCAGCAGCACGCTGCCCGTCATCAGGAACAGCAGCCCGCAGGTGGCCAGCAGGATCAGCCCGGCCACCAGCGGCAGACGGTCCAGCAGTTCGGCCCGGAAGTCGGTGGTCTCGGCCGGGTAGCCGCCCACCAGCACCCCGTAGGGCGCCGGGACCTCCCGGACCGAGGCGACCAGCCCCGGGACGCCGCCGGGAACGCCGCCCGCCATGGCCTGCCGGGTGGGCACCACGGCGAGCCGGACCCGGCCCGCCGGGTCGTCCGCCGCCCGCACCGGCGGGGCGGCCAGTTCCCCGTCCCGGTGCAGGCCGGCCGGCGACTCCACCTGGAACACCCCCGGCAGCCGGGAGAGTTCGTCCGCATAGGCCGCGGTACGGTCCGCCGGGAACGGCCCGTTGCGGGTGCTGACCACATAGAGCGTGTCGGTGGCCTCGGCGGCGAAGTGCGCGTTGCGCTCCTCGGTGGCCTCCCGGGAGGAGGTGCCCTCCGGCAGGGTCCGCTCGTCCGGCAGTCCGAACCGCAGCCCCAGCACCGGGGAGCCGGCGATCAGCAGCACCGCCGCCACCGCGCCGCCGGAGACCAGCGGACGGCGCATGGCGCCCAGCGCCGCCCGGTGCCACAGCCCGTCCCGGGCCGGGCGGCCGGCCGGCGCCGGGCGCTCCACCCGGTGGCCCCAGCGCAGCAGCGCCGCGGGCAGCAGCAGCACCGCGCCGGCCACCGCGGTGGCCGTCACCAGCACCCCGGCATAGGCGAAGGAGCGCAGGAAGAAGAACGGGAACACCAGCAGGGTGGCCAGCGACACCGCCACGGTCAGGCCGCTGAACAGCACGGTCCGCCCGGCGGTGCGGACCGTGGCGGCGACCGCCGCCTCCGGCGCGGCGCCCGCCCGGCGCTCCTCCCGGTAGCGGGCGATCACGAACAGGCTGTAGTCGATGCCGAGTCCCAGGCCCAGCACCAGCGCGAGGTTGGCGGCGAACACCGACACCGGGGTGAACTGCGCCAGCAGCCGCAGCCCGGCCAGGGTGGCCAGCACCGAGGCCAGCCCGGTGCCCACGGTCAGCAGGGCGGCGACCGTGCGCCGCAGGAAGAGCCCGAGCAGCACGGTGACCATCGGCAGGATCAGCAGCTCGGCGCGGAGGAAGTCCTGCCGCGCCTGCTCGCTCACCTGCCGGGAGATCTCCTCCTGCCCGGTCACCAGGACGGTGATCTCCTCGGTCTCCCGGGCCAGTTCCGGGGACAGCCGGGTGAGTTCGGCACGGGTGTCGGTGGCGCTGCCCTCCAGCCGGGCCAGCACCAGGGCCCGGCCGCCGTCGGTGCTGCGCAGCGCCGGATCGCCGGTGGCCCAGTAGGAGCGGACATCGGTGACCATGGGGTGCGCGGCGAGTTCGCCGGCCAGCTCCTGCCCGGCGGCCCGCACCCGTGGCGCGTCCACATCGCCGCCGGCCGCGGTGACCAGCAGCGCCAGATTGGGGTTGCCGGTGCCGAACTCCTCGCGCAGCACGTCCTGGACGGCCACCGAGTCGGTGCCGGGCGAGTCCCAGCGGGACAGCTCCAGGTCGTCCTGGGCGCCGGCGCCGTAGACCGCCAGGCCCAGCAGCAGGATCAGCGCGGTCAGCAGCACGGCTCCGGCCCGGCGTGCCGCCGGCGGCCGGGGCGCGCCCTTGTGGTGCGGGGTCATCGTCCTCGCCTTGGTCGTCGGCCCTGTTCCGGGCCGGGGTCGGGTCTCGTCCCCCACCGTGCGGCAGACCGCTGACCGGGCGCTGGAACGACCGCTGGAACGCGCGCGGGAACGCGCCGGCCGGGCCCGCCGCCCGGGCCGGCCGCGGACCTGGGGGCGGGCCCCGCCGGTGGCCTACGCTCGGGGCATGGCTGACGGACTGCGGTGCGAGGTGCTGGGCCCGCTGCGGGTGCTGCGGACGGGCGGCGGAACGGACCCCGGGCCGGAGGCCGGGCCGGAGATCGGGCCGGAGATCGGGCTGGGCGCGCCCCGGCAGCGCGCGGTGCTGGCCGTGCTGCTCCTCCAGGAGGGCCGCCCGATGACCTACGACGCCCTGGTGGACGCGGTCTGGGGCACCGCGCCGCCGGGCCAGGTGCGCAATCTGGTGCAGAAGTACGTCTCCGGACTGCGGCGCGTGCTCACCGCGGCCTCCGGGGCCGGGGCGGCGCCGGTGCTGTCCTGGACCGGCAGCGGCTACCGGCTCACCGGCCTGGCCCCGGACGATCTGCACGAGCGCCGGGCGCTGCTGCACCGGGCGCTGGCCGCCCAGCACGCCGGGGAGCTGCGCGCCGCGGCGGAGCTGGCGGCGCGGGCGGAGTCGATGTGGCGGGGCGAGTTCGCCGAGGGCCTGGCCGGTCCGTATCTGGCGGCCGAGCGGCGGCGCTGGGCGGAGAAGCGGCTGATGGTGCTGGAGCGCCGGCTGGAGGGCGAGCTGGAGCTGGGCCGCTACCACGAGTGCGTGCATGAGCTGGTACGGCAGGTGGCGGCGCATCCGCTGCGGGAGCGCATGGTGGAGCTGCTGATGCTGGCGCTCTACCGCAGCGGCCAGCCGGCCGGCGCGCTGCGCGCCTACCAGGACGCCCGGCGGCGCTGTGCCGAGGAGCTGGGCTGCGATCCGGGACCGGCGCTGCGCGCCCTGCACCAGCGCATCCTGCGGCAGGATCCGTCGCTGCTCCCGGCCGCCGCCCCCGCGGTGTGACGCTCACCGCCCGCCGCGGGCGCGGGCCGCGGGTCAGGTGCGGTCCAGCGCGGCCAGCACCCGGCGGGCCACCGGGCTGCTGCGCACTATGCCCCCCAGGGTCGCCGAGCCCCGGGTGATCTGGGTGAAGACCAGCCAGGCCGGGCGGAAACCGATCATCGCGGCGTGCAGCATCCGCGGCCGGTGCGAGAACACCGTCAGCATCCGGCGGCCCACCCCCATCTCCATGCCCAGCCCCGACTTGATGGCGAAGGTGTAGTTGAGCGCCTGCCGCCGGGCGTCCACCGCGTCGGAGGCCTCGGCGATCCGCACCGCCCACTCCCCCGCCAGCCGGCCGGAGCGCAGCGCGTAGGAGATGCCCTCCCGGGTCCACGGCTCCAGCAGCCCCGCGGCGTCCCCGCAGACCAGCACCCGCCCCCGGGAGAGCGGCGAGTCGTCGGTGCGGCAGCGGGTCAGATGCCCCGAGGAGACGGCCGGCGAGAAGCCGGACAGCCCGAGCCGGGCGGTGAAGTCCTCCAGGTACTTCTTGGTGGCCGCGCCCTCGCCGCGCGCCGAGATCACCCCGACCGTCAGCGTGTCGCCCTTGGGGAACACCCAGCCGTAGGAGCCGGGCAGCGGGCCCCAGTCGATCAGCACCCGGCCCGACCAGTCCTCGGCGACCTCCGGCGGCACCGGGATCTCCGCCTCCAGCCCCAGGTCCACCTGGTCCAGCCGGACCCCCACATGGGCCCCTATCCGGCTGGCGCTGCCGTCCGCGCCGACCACCGCCCGGGCCAGCAGGGTCTCCCCGCCGGCCAGCACCACCGCGACCGTGCGCCGGTCCGGCACCGCGGGACCGTGCTGCTCCACCCGCTGCACCGCGGCGCCGGTGCGCAGTTCGGCGCCGGCCTTGACCGCGTACTCCACCAGCCGCTGGTCGAACTCCGGCCGGTTGACCAGGCCGAACAGCATGCGCCGCGAGCGGCGGGTGCGCGCCAGGCGGCCGTTCAGCGCGAACGTCACCGCGAACACCCGGTCCTTCAGCGGCAGTTCGAAGCCGGGCGGCAGGGCGTCCCGGGACGGCCCGATGATGCCGCCGCCGCAGGTCTTGTACCGGGGCAGCTCGGCCTTCTCCAGCAGCAGGACCCGGCGCCCGGTCTCCGCCGCGGCGCGTGCCGCCGATGCCCCGGCGGGCCCCGCGCCCACCACGATGACGTCCCACACCACCCGGTTCCCGGCTGCGCTGTCGCTGCTCACGTGTGTTGTCGCTCCCGCCAAACGTCCCGTAACGGCCTTCGCCCCCTGGCATCCTACGGCCCGGTCGGCGCGGGTCAGGGCTGTGGGATGATCGGCCGCACCGAGTCAGCCGAGTCAGCCGGGCCGGCACGTCGTCGGTCCCGTCCCGGCGGGCACATCCTCTCCGCCGGGTGCCGGCACCGCACCGGCCCCGCGCCCAGAAGGAGCGATCCGCCCATGGTCAGCAGTCCGCAGCAGGCCCCGCTCGCCGCCGCCGTGCGCGCCATGATGCCCACGGCGCGGCGCGAACTCGCCGAGCTGGTGGCGTTCCGCTCGGTGGCGGATCCTCAGCTGTTCCCGCCCGAGGAGTGCCGGGCCGCCGCGGAGTGGATCGCCGCCGCGCTGCGCGCCGAGGGCTTCCCCGAGGTCGCGCTGCTGGACACCCCGGACGGCACCCAGTCCGTCTACGGCCATCTGCCGGGGCCGCAGGGCGCCCCCACGGTGCTGCTGTACGCCCACTACGACGTGCAGCCGCCGCTGGGCGAGGAGCTGTGGACCTCGCCGCCGTTCGAGCTGACCGAGCGGGACGGCCGCTGGTACGGCCGCGGCGCCGCGGACTGCAAGGGCGGTGTGCTGATGCATCTGCTGGCGCTGCGCGCGCTGCGCCGCGACGGGGGCCTGCCGGTCGGGATCAAGGTGATAGCCGAGGGTTCCGAGGAACGCGGCACCGGCGGCCTGGAGCGGTATGCCGAGGCGCATCCGGAGCTGCTGCGGGCGGACGCCGTGGTGATCGGCGACAGCGGCAACTTCCAGGCCGGGCGGCCCACCGTGACCGCGGTGCTGCGCGGCATGGCCATGGTGCGGGTGCGGGTGGACACCCTGGAGGGCAATCTGCACTCCGGCGCCTTCGGCGGGGCCGCGCCGGACGCGCTGGCCGCGCTGATCCGGATCCTCGACTCGCTGCGCGCCGCGGACGGCTCCACGGTGGTGGACGGCCTGCCGGCGGACGGGGTGTGGACCGGCACCCAGTATCCGGAGGAGCAGTTCCGGGCGGACGCCGGGGTGCTGGCGGGGGTGGAACTGACCGGTTCCGGCACGGTGGCGGACCGGCTGTGGGCGCGGCCCTCGGTGACCGTGCTGGGCGTGGACTGCCCGCCGGTGCTGGGCGCCACGCCCTCGGTGCAGGCGAGCGCCGGTGCCCTGGTCTCGCTGCGGGTGCCGCCGGGGACGGACTCCGGGGAGGCGGCCAAGCTGCTGGCCGCGCATCTTGAGTCGCGGGCGCCGTGGGGCGCGCGGGTGTCGGTGGAGGCGGCCGGCGAGGGCCGGCCGTTCCGGGCGGACACCGGCAGTCCGGCGTACGCGGCGATGGCGGCGGCCATGCGGGAGGCGTACGACGGCGCGGAGATGGAGATCACCGGGCAGGGCGGCTCCATCCCGCTGACCGGCACTCTGGCCGCGCTGTACCCGGAGGCGGAGATCCTGCTCATCGGGCTGAGCGAGCCGGCCGCCCGCATCCACGCGGTGGACGAGAGCGTGTCCCCGGACGAGCTGGAGCGCATGGCCGTGGCCGAAGCGCTGTTCCTGCGCAACTACGCGGCGCAGCGCGCCGGGGCGGCCTGAGCGGCCGGGCGCGCAAAGGCCCCGCACCGAGGGGTGCGGGGCGGGCCCGCTCAGCGGCGGGCCGGTCCGGCTGGGGCGGCCGGCCGGAACCGGAGCGGCCCTGGGTCCGGGGGGAGCGCCGCCGGTACGCCCACCCCCCGGACTATGGGGTGCGGCGCCGCCCCGGCGGAGGCGGCGGTTTTCAGCGGGGACATCGGAGAACTCCTCACATCGGAATGTGACAGTCCGACGTAACCACAACCGCACTGCGCGTCACCACGCGAACGGGCCGAACAGGGGACGCCCCTTTCCGCGTCCGGCCGCGCCGGGCCGGCCGGCGGATTCAGAGGCCGACCGGGGTGCCCGCCTCCAGGTTGAGCGCGCGGCCGAGCCGGCGGGCGCGCAGCGCCCAGTGCAGCCGGTTGAAACGGCCCGGGGAGAGCAGTTCCCGGGCCTCGTCCTCGGTGACAAAGCGCCAGCCGCGCAACTCGGCTCCGGGCAGCAGCACTTCGGCCTGCCGCTCGTCGGCGAGCAGGCCGCCGTCGAAGAGCATCCGCAGGCCGCCGAAGGCGGGCGGGCAGGGCGGTTCCCAGTCGACCACCAGCAGCGGGGGCCCGTCCGGCAGCCGCAGCCCCAGTTCCTCGGCCACCTCCCGGACCGCCGCCCGGGCCGGGGCCTCGCCCGGTTCCACCACCCCGCCCGGGAACTCCCAGCCGGGCTTGTAGGTGGGATCGACCAGCAGTATCCGGTCGCTGTCGTCGAACAGCAGCATGCCGGCCGCCACGGTGGCGCCGGTGGGCCGGGGGCTCCGTACGATCTCGCAGCGTCCGGCGCCCGCGCCGATGGCCCGCGCGGTCCGCTCCGCGGCCGGCCGCGGCGGCAGTGCGGAGATGTCCAGGGTGTGCGCGTCCTCGCCCAGCCAGTCGAGCGCCTTGCGGTAGTGCGGCAACTGTGCCAGGTACCAGGAACGGACCCGGCCGTTGCCCGCCGGGTCCGCCGGAAAGTCCTGGCGTCGCAGTATCCGTTCTCGCAGGATCGTTTCTTCGGTGTGCAGCAGGAAATGCCGGACGGTCAGCCCCCGGGAGGCCAGTCCGCCGAAGAGTTCGTCCCGGTGATCCTGCCGGAGCACCGTCATCGGCACCACGATGGTGCCCTTGGTCTCCCGGTACAGGGCGGCGGCGGTCTCCACCACCAGCCAGCGCCAGGACGGCAGTTCCTGGTAGTGCGTGACCTCCTCCAGGAGCTTGCGGGGCAGGGTGGCCCGCAGCAGATCGCCGATCCGTTCCGGCTCGAAGAGGATCCCGTCCGGAAGCAGCCCCGCCAGCTCCCAGCCGGCCGTGCTCTTCCCGGCGCCATGGGCACCGTTCAGCCAGACAATCACGCTCCACCCCTCCTCATCACCCTGATGTCAGTTGCCCGCTGCACCCGGTGCGGGAAACGTCCGGCGCGGGCCGGTTTGGGGCACGGCGGATCACCGGCGCCGGGTGAGGCTGTGCAGGTCGTGGCCGCTGAGACCGCTGAGCCGGGTGATCTCCGCCCGGTCCAGTGCGCCGCAGTCCGCGCCGCGCAGCAGGAAGCCGGCCAGCGCCCGCACCGTGGCCGGCTCGTCCAGCACGGCCGGGCCGGCCGGCAGCACATTGACCGAGCCGTCGGAGAGCCGGACCCCGGTGCCGGCCGCGGCGACCTGCATCACCGCCTTGGCGTGGTCCGCGGCCGGATGGTCCGGCGCCTGGTGGGCGGCGGCGATGCCCAGGCCGGCGCTGTAGTCGAAGGTGCCGTAGTGCAGCCCGGTGACCCGGCCGCCGCCCGCGCCGATCATCCGGGCCACGGTGGCGGTGCCGTCCGGCCCCAGCACGGCGGGCGCGGTCTCGATCTGGATCTCGAAGCCGAGCCGGCCGGCCGGCAGGCCGCGGGCGCGCTCGAAGGCGTCGCAGATCCGGGCCATGGCGGTCACCTGGTCCGGGTGGCCGACCTTGGGCAGGGTGAGCCGCAGGCCCTCCGGCAGACCGCCGGAGGCGTCCAGCAGGGTGGTGAGGAAGATGTCCAGGGTGCGGACGGCGCGGTCACGGACAGCGGCCTCCAGGCACTTGAACCGGATGCCGAGGTACGGCGGGGCGGTGCCGTCGGCCAGGGCGCGGGCGGCCAGCCGGGCGGCGCGGGCGGCGTCGGCGTCCTCCTGCACGCCGGGATGGCGGCCGTAGCCGTCCTCGAAATCGATCCGCAGGTCCTCCACCGGCTCGGCGGAGAGCTTGGCGCGCAGCCTCGGGTACACGGCGGCGGCCAGGGCGGGGTCGAGGCCCAGCACGGCGGCCAGCGCGGCCGGGCCCGGGGCGTGCTCGTCGAGCAGGGCAAGGGCCCGCCGGCCCCAGTCGGCCACGGTGCCGGGGCCGAAGTCGCCGGCCGGCACATAGACGGTGTGCACCGGCTGGCGGGTGCCGGGGTCGCCGGGGTAGCGGGCGGCGAGCAGGGCGTCGGCCGGTGCCAGCAGGTCCGAGACCTCCTGCCGCACGGAATCCGCCAGGCTGGTGGCGATCGGCTCGCGCTGCCTCATCCGGCCGCTCCCGTCCCGCTCGTTCACCGGAAATTCCATGAAATGGAATCAACATTTCGTTGAAAACCGTAGCGGGGAGACCCCGGAAACACAACGGCCGCCGCGTCATGCACCGTTCACGGGACCGTGCCAAATCGCCATGGAGGATTGACGACCGGGCAAAGGGGACGTCATCCGCAGTGCGGAAACTGAGTACCGATGGCACCTGCCATCGCACCGCGCCGCAGGACGGAGCGGTGGATGCAGTGGATCACGCGACGACGCGGAGGACATGATGATCGATCAGCACCTGGTGCTCGCCCGTTATCTGGCCGGGGCGCCCACCGAGACGGACCGGGGCATCGGGGCCCCGCCGGCGGTCCCGGGCCACGAGGCGGACCGGCTGGCCAGCCTCGCCCGCAGCGAGGCGCGCGGCGCCGCCGCGGAGCCCGCCGAGGCGCGCCGCGACGCGGAACCGCCCGCCCGGGGCCGCAGGCTCCGGCTGCGACGGACCGCGCCCGCCACCTGAACCGGCGGCGGGCGACACCAACCAGGAACAACGGAAGAACAGGCAGCACCGCACAGCACACAGCGGCGCCGGGCGGCCCTGGCCGCCCGGCGCCCCGCGCACTGCCCGCGGCGGCCGGCCGCCGCCGGACGGGTTCAGGCCTTGCGGGCCTTGATCTCCTCGGTGAGGGCGGGCACGACCTCGAACAGGTCGCCGACCACACCGAAGTCGACCAGTTCGAAGATGGGCGCCTCTTCGTCCTTGTTGACCGCCACGATGGTCTTGGAGGTCTGCATTCCGGCCCGGTGCTGGATCGCCCCGGAGATGCCCACGGCGATGTAGAGCTGCGGGGAGACCGTCTTGCCGGTCTGGCCGACCTGTGCCGAGTGCGGGTACCAGCCGGCGTCCACCGCAGCCCGGGAGGCGCCCACCGCCGCGCCCAGGGAGTCCGCCAGCGCCTCGATCAGCGGGAAGTTCTCCGCGCCGTTCAGTCCGCGGCCGCCGGAGACCACGATCGCGGCCTCGGTCAGCTCCGGGCGCCCGGTGGACTCCCGGGCGGTGCGGGCGGTGACCCGGGTGCCGGTGGCGAGCGCGCCGAAGGTGACGGCCAGCGGCTCCACGGTGCCCGCGGCCGGCGCGGCCTCGGGGGCGGCGGAGTTGGGCTTGACGGTGATCACCGGGGTCCCGCGGGTGACCCGGGACCGGGTGGTGAAGGAGGCCGCGAAGGCGGACTGGGTGGCCACCGGGCCCTCGTCACCGGCGGTGACGTCGACGGCGTCGGTGATGATGCCGGAGCCCAGGCGCACCGCCAGCCGGGCGGCGATCTCCTTGCCCTCGGCGGAGGAGGGCACCAGCACGGCGGCCGGGGAGACCAGGGAGACGGCGGCCTGCAGGGCGTCGACCTTGGGCACCACCAGATAGTCGGCGAACTCCGGCGCGTCGGCGGTGAGCACCCGCACCGCGCCGTACTCGGCCAGCACCGGGGCGGCCGTGTCGGCACCGGCGCCCAGGAAGACCGCGACCGGGTCGCCCAGCCGGCGGGCGAGGGTCAGCAGTTCGAGGGTGGGCTTGCGGACGGCGCCGTCCACGTGGTCGACGTGGACCAGAACTTCAGCCATGGGAATGCGCTCCTGCGGGAGTTGAGGGAGGACGAGGGGACTGCGGGACGACGGGCCGGGCGGACACCCGCGGGCGGATCAGATGAACTTGCGGTCCGCGAGGAAGCCGGCGAGCTGCTTGGCGCCCTCGCCCTCGCCCTCGTCCTCGACCACTTCGCCCTTGGTACGGGCCGGCCGCTCGACGGCCTCCTCGACCGTGGTCCAGGCGCCCTCCAGGCCGGCCTCGGCCGCGTCGATCTCCAGGTCCTCCAGGTCCAGGGTCTCCACCGGCTTCTTCTTGGCGGCCATGATCCCCTTGAAGGACGGGTAGCGCGCCTCGCCGGACTGGTCGGTGACCGAGACCACCGCCGGCAGCGCGGCCTGGAGCTGCTCGGAGGCGGTGTCGCCGTCGCGGCGGCCGGTGACCAGGCCGTCGGCCACGGAAACCTCGGAGAGCAGGGTCACCTGGGGGACGCCCAGCCGCTCGGCCAGCATCGCGGGCAGCACGCCCATGGTGCCGTCGGTGGAGGCCATGCCGCAGACCACCAGGTCGTAGCCGGTCTTCTCGATGGCCCTGGCCAGCACCAGGGAGGTGCCCGGCGCATCGGTGCCGACCAGGTCGTCGTCCTCCACATGGACCGCCTTGTCGGCGCCCATGGACAGGGCCTTGCGCAGCGCGTCGGTGGCGTCCGCCGGCCCCATGGTGACCACGGTGACCTCGGCGTCGTCCGCGCTCCCGGCGATCTGCAGCGCCTGCTCGACCGCGTACTCGTCCAGCTCCGACAGCAGGCCGTCCACCGATTCGCGGTCGGTGACCAGGTCCTCGGTGAAGCGCCGGTCGCCGGTGGCGTCGGGCACGTACTTCACACAGACAACGATCCTCAAGCTCACGCCGGCTCTCCTACCTGCTATCGGTCATTCACGGCTGCCGCTCCAGGCAGCATATGCGCCCACAGTTCTCATTCCGGGCGGGCGCGGGCGGGGTCACCCGGATTCCGCCCAGCTTGTTACTCGCCAGTACACCCTACGCTTTCCCACGGCTTCAAGGAACGCGCGTTGTGACCTTGCCTACCCGTCCGGCGGTGGCGGATGTCGCCGGGCACAAGGGCTTTGTTCATGATCCCAGCGGGCCGGAAGGGAACGTCAAGGGCGCGTGGGGCGATGCGAGGCGGATCACTCGGCATCCTCGAAGTTACCCCACCGTAGGTTAGGGTTCTCCCGGCGGGCCCGCCCGCCCCGCGCACCACCGGACCCAAGGAACCCGCCATGGCAGATCTCGTCTACCCACCGGTGATCGGCGCCGCCCGGACCATGTTCAAGGCGCTCGACCTGCGGTTCGATATCAGCGGCACCGAGCATGTGCCGCGCCGTGGCGGCGCCGTGCTGGCCGGCAACCACATCGGCTATCTGGACTTCGTCTTCGCCGGGCTGGCCGCCCGCCCGGCGAAGCGGCTGACCCGCTTCATGGCCAAGGAGTCCGTCTTCCGCAACCGCCTCTCCGGACCGCTGATGCGGGCCATGAAGCACATACCCGTGGACCGCGCCCAGGGCGAGGAGGCGTTCCGCCAGGCGCTGGCCGCGCTGCGCTCGGGGGAAGTGGTGGGCGTCTTCCCGGAGGCCACCATCTCCGAGTCGTTCACCCTGAAGACCTTCAAGACCGGGGCGGCGCGGCTGGCCCAGCAGGCCCGGGTGCCGCTGGTGCCGGTGGCGCTGTGGGGCACCCAGCGGCTGTGGACCAAGGGCCGCCGCGACCTCGGCCGCCGCCACTTCCCGGTCACCATCCGGGTGGGCCGCCCGCTGCGGGCCGATCCCGGGGAGCCGGCCGGCTCGGTGACCGAGCGGCTGCGGGAGCGGGTGCAGGAACTGCTGGAGGCGGCCCAGCAGGCCTATCCGGGGCAGCCGCGGCACGCCGGCGACACCTGGTGGCTGCCCGCCCACCTCGGCGGCACCGCCCCGGCGCCGCCGCCCGGCCCGGCCGCCGGGTGAGCGGCGGGGGCCGGGGCGGCCCGGGGTCCCTCCGGCCGCGGGGCTACCCGCCGCCGCGCCGCATCTCCTCCGCCAGCGCCGACACAAAGCCGTCCACGTCCTCCTCGGTGGTGTCCCAGGAGCACATCCAGCGGACCTCGCCGGCCGGTTCGTCCCAGAAGTAGAAGCGGTAGCGCTTCTGCAGCCGCAGCGAGACGTCGTGCGGCAGCCGGGCGAAGACGGCGTTGGCCTGCACCGGCCGGCGGATCTCCACGCCCGGCACCCGGCGCACGCCCTCGGCCAGCCGCCGGGCCATGGTGTTGGCGTGCCGGGCGTTGCGCAGCCACAGATCGCCCGCGAGCAGCGCTTCGAGCTGCGCCGAGACAAAGCGCATCTTGGAGGCGAGCTGCATGGACATCTTGCGGATGTGCTTCATCCGGCGCACCGCGTCCGGGTTGAGCACCACCACGGCCTCGCCGTACAGCATGCCGTTCTTGGTGCCCCCGAAGGAGAGGACGTCCACCCCGGCGGCGTTGGCGAAGGCCCGCATCGGCACATCGAGGGAGGCGGCGGCGTTGGCGATCCGGGAGCCGTCCATGTGCACGGTCATGCCCCGCTCGTGGGCGTGCTCGCAGAGGGTCCGGATCTCCTGAGGGGTGTAGACGGTGCCCAGTTCGGTGGCCTGGGTGAGGGAGACCACCTGCGGCATGGCGCGGTGCTCGTCCTCCTGGCCCCAGGCCTGGCGGTCGATCAGGGCGGGGGTGAGCTTGCCGTCCTCGGCGGGGACGGTGAGCAGCTTGAGACCGGCCATCCGCTCCGGGGCGCCGCCCTCGTCCACATGGATATGGGCGCTCTCGGCGCAGATCACCGCGCCCCAGCGGTCGGCCAGGGCCTGGAGCGCCACCACATTGGCGCCGGTGCCGTTGAAGACCGGGTACGCCTCGGCATGCGGGCCGAAGTGGCTGCGTATCAGGCGCTGGAGGTGGGCGGTGTAGTCGTCGTTGCCGTAGGCGGGCTGGTGGCCGCCGTTGGCCAGGGCGAGCGCGGCCAGGATCTCGGGATGGATTCCGGCGTAGTTGTCGCTGGCGAAGCCGCGCACGGCGGGGTCGTGGCGCCGCCGGGCGTCGGTCCGGGCGTCGGTCCGGGCGGCGGGAGCCGCCGCGGGGTTCACGGCTGGGGGGTGAGCCACAGGCGCTGTCCGTTCAGTTCCGCGGCGGGCTTGTTCCACAGGGCCTGGATCTGCTCGGCCAGCTCCCTGACGTCGGTGTATCCGGTGAACCGGGCCTCGGGCCGCTCGGCCCGCATGGCCTCGTGCACCAGGGCCTTGACCACCAGGATCACCGCGGCGGCGGACGGCCCCTGCGGCCCCCCGGCCTTGCGGAAGCCGTCCGCCAGGGCCAGGGTCCAGGCCTCGGCCGCCGCCTTGGCCGCCGCGTAGGCGGCGTTGCCCGCCGTGGGGCGGGCCGCGCCGGCCGCGCTGATCAGCACATAGCGGCCGTTGCGGCTGCGGGACAGAGCGGGCTCGAAGGCCAGCGAGGTGTGCTGGACGGTGCGGATCAGCAGCTTCTCCAGCAGTTCCCAGTCGTGCGGATCGGTGTCGGCGAAGGACGGGGCCCCGCGCCAGCCGCCGACCAGGTGGACCAGGCCGTCGATCCGGCCGAACTCCTTCTCGGTCTGGGCGGCCCACTCCCGGGTGGCCGCGAGGTCGAGCAGGTCCACGGTGTCGCCGGTGACCGTGGCGCCGCCGTGCGCGAACCGGGCCGCGTCCACGCCCGCCGCCAGCCGGGCCGGATCGGCGTCCGCCGCCACCACCGTGGCGCCGGCCTCGGCCAGCCGGAGCAGGGCGGCCTGGCCGGCCGGCCCGCCGGCGCCGGCCACCGCCACCACCGCGCCCTCCAGTGGGCCGCCGCCCGCGGCCGGGGTCTGGGTGCTCATCGTTGTCGCCTCCTCGTCTCGCCCCCCATGATGCCGCGCCGGGGGCGGACGGGCAGGGCGTGTTCAACGCCGGTCCCCCGGGCCCGGGGGCTCCCGGGGAACCGGCCGCGGGTGATATGGGGCGCGCCGGGCGGGCTCAGGCCGCCAGCGCGGGGGCCCCGGCGGTGATGCCCCGGGTGGAGGCGATCACCTTGCGCAGCTTCCGCTGGAGCGCCTCGTAGAACAGGCTGAGCGGGAACTCGTCGGGCAGCACCTCGTCGACCAGCTTGCGCGGCGGCAGGCTGAGGTCCAGGGCGTCCGGGCCCTTGGCCCAGACCGAGCCGGGGTGCGGGGCCAGATAGGCGGCGACCAGTTCGTAGGCCTTGAACCAGTGCACCAGCTTGGGGCGGTCGATGCCGTCCCGGTAGAGCTGCCCGATCTCCCGGCGGAGCCGGTCGGTGACCTCGCGGGCGCGCCGCCAGTCCAGGCTGAGCCGGTTGTCCGTCCAGCGCAGGGCGTCGTGCTTGTGCAGATAGGCGAACAGGAGCTGGCCGCCGAGGCCGTCGTAGTTGCGCACCCGCTCGCCGGTGACCGGGAAGCGGAAGAGGCGCTCCAGCAGGATGGCGTACTGCACGTCGCGGCCCTGCGGGAAACCGTCCGCCTCCAGCCGGACGGCCTCGTGGAAGGCGGTCAGATCGCAGCGCAGCTCCTCCAGGCCGTACATCCAGAACGGCTGGCGCTGCTTGATCATGAAGGGGTCGAAGGGCAGGTCGCCATGGCTGTGGGTGCGGTCGTGGATCATGTCCCACAGCACAAAGGTCTGCTGGGCGCGCTGCTGGTCCGCGGCCAGCCGGCGGATGTCCTCGGGCAGGCCGAGCCGGGTGATGTCGCAGGCGGCGCTCACCACCCGGCGGAAGCGGGCGGCCTCGCGGTCGCAGAAGATGGCCCCCCAGGAGAAGCGGTCGGGCGCCTTGCGGACGGCCACGGTCTCCGGGAAGAGCACGGCGGAGTTGGTGTCGTAGCCGGCCGTGAAGTCCTCGAAGGTGATGCCGAGGAACATCGGGTTGTCGTAGCGGGTGCGCTCCAGCTCGGCCAGCCAGTCGGGCCAGACCACGCGCACCACCACGGCCTCCAGATTGCGGTCCGGATTGCCGTTCTGGGTGTACATGGGGAAGACGACCAGGTGCTGGATGCCGTCGGCGCGGTGCTCGGCGGGCCGGAAGGCCAGCAGGGAGTCCAGGAAGTCGGGGACGCCGAAGCCCTGGTCGGCCCAGCGGATCAGGTCACCGGCGAGCGCCCGGTGGTAGGCGGCGTTGTGCGGCAGCAGCGGGGCCAGCCGGCGCACGGAGTCCACCACCCGGTCCAGATGGTTCCGGATCTCGGCCTTCTCCGGCGCGCCCTCGGCGGTGAAGTCGATCGAACCGTCCTTCGCCTGGGCCGGGCGGATCGCCTCGACAGCCTCCTTGAGCACGCGCCAGGCGGGGTGATCGACCACGCGGGCGGCGGATGGTTTGGCGGCTTTCACCGCGTCAGACGCCAGGGTTTCCGTCATGACCAATCCTCCACAGGAAAATCTTTCGCATCTGCACAGTATCCGGAGCCCGGCGAGGGAGCAAGGCGGATCTTGGTAAATCTTGCGGTGATCGAGGCTTCTCGCCGCCTATTTTCCTGTTTTGATCCGGTGAACCGGGGAAGTCTCGCGGATTCTGCGGAAGGCCATATGCCTCCGGGCCCCCGCCCCTCTGCCCGCGGCCCGGCGCGTTCACCGGCAGGTCCTTGGGCGGTCACCGGGAAGGGCCGTGGCCTGCCCTAGGGTGACGCCATGCCCGCCATGCCCGCCATGCCACTGCTGACCGTCGGACACCGCGGACTGATGGGTGTCGAGCCGGAGAACACCCTGCGCTCCTTCCGCCGGGCCGAGCGCGAAGGCGTGGATGCCGTCGAACTGGACCTGCATCTGAGCCGGGACGGCCATCTGGTGGTGATGCACGACGCCACGGTGGACCGCACCACGGACGGCACCGGCCGGGTCGGGGAGCTGACCCTGGCCGAGCTGCGCATGCTGGACGCCGGACTGGGCGAGCGGGTCCCGGTCTTCGGGGAGGCGGCCGGTGCGGTGGCGCTGCCGGTGCAGGCGGAGATCAAGGACCGCGCCGCGGCCCGGGTGCTGGCCGCGGCCCTCGGCGAGCCGGCCCTGGCCCGTCGGGTGCGGGTGATCTCCTTCCACGACGAGGCGCTGCGGGAGACCGGGAAACTGCTGCCCGGGGTATCGCTGGCTCTGGTCACGGGCGGTTCCACCAGCTCCGCGCCGGAGCGGGCGGCGGCGCTGGGCGCCGGGATGATCTCCTGCGAGCTGGCCCGGCTCGACGAGGACACCGTCCGGCGGGCCAGGGAGGCGGGGATCGAGGTGATCGCCTGGACGGTCAACACCCCGGCGGAACTGGCCCGGGTGCGGGAGCTGGGCCTGGACGGAGTGGTCACCGACCGGCCGGAGATCGTGCGGGCGGCCCGGACCGGCGCGGGCGCCGGGACCGGGCCGGCGTCCGTGCCCGCCTCCGCGGCCGGCTGATCCGCGCCGCCGCGCACCCGGGCGCGAAGCGGCGCGGAACCCCGGGCGCGCCATGCCCCCGTGCGCTCCCGTATGCGGACCTCCGCCCGGGCATCCCCGCTACGGGAGCCCCGGGAGCCGGGAGGTGGGCCGATGCACGGTCCGGAGCCGCTGGGGTGGCTGATGGCCGGGTTGTGCGCGCTGGTGGGCGGATACTGCCTGTTCGCCATGGGCCGGGGCGCGCCCCGGCGGCGGCCGGTGGCCGGGCTCCAGGCGCTGATGGGGCTGGGGATGGCGGCGATGGCGGTGCCGGCCGGGGATGCCGCGCCACCGCCGGCGGTCTTCGCGGTGCTGTTCACCGCGGCGGCACTGTGGGCGGCGGCGCTGCGCCGGGCGGGCGCGCGGCACCGGGCGCATCACGGACTGGAGGCCGCGGCCATGGTCTACATGTCACTGGCCATGCCCGCCGCCGGCGGGCACCAGCACGGCACCGGGGCGGGCGGCGTCCCGCTGCTGACCGTCCTGCTGCTGGCCTACTTCGCCGGATACGCGCTGGCCGGCGCCCGGCACCTGCTGCCCGCGCCGGCCGCCGGCGGGCCGCCCCCGGCGCGCGACTCCCCCGAGGTCGGCGCCGCCTGCCGGCTCGCGCTGGCACTGGTGATGTTCACCATGCTGCTGACCCTGTGACCCGCCGCCGCCCCGCGGGCCCGGGCGGCCCTGCGCCGCGCGGCGGCGAGGCCATAGGCTGCACTCATGCTCGTCGCGTTCACGCTGCTCGCGCTGGGCGGGTTCACCGCGGCACTGGCGCCACGGTGGCTGGCCCGCGGTTCCTGGGCCGACCGGGAACCGGTGCTCGCCCTGTGGGTGTGGCAGTGCGTGGTGGTCGCCGTGCTGCTGTGCTTCTTCCTGGCCATGACGCTGTCCGGCGCCGCGGCCTGGCCCGCGGTGCGCGGGCGGCTGTTCGCCCCGGCACCCGGCGGCGTGCCCGACGCCTACGCCCTGTACCCCGGGGGCCAGCCCTGGGCCGCCGCGCCGGCCGTGCTGCTGGCGGCCGGCGGCGCGTGGACCGGCCTGATGCTGCTGCGCGAGGTGCGCGAGGCCCGCGCCCGGCGCCGTCGCCGGCGGGCCGGACTGCTCTCCCGCGTGCCGCTGCTGCCCGGCGAGGAGCCCGCCGGGCGGGACGGCGGCCCCCGGCTGGTGGTGGTGGAGGACGAACGCCCGGACGCCTGGCTGGTGCCCGGCTCCGAGCGGCTGCTGATCACCACCGGCGCGCTGCGCCGCCTGGGCGGCCGCCGGCTCGACGCCGTGCTGGCCCATGAGCGCGGGCACGCCCGTGCCCGCCACCACTGGCTGCAGCACTGCGCCGGGGCGCTGGCCCGGGGCTTTCCGCGGATTCCGGTCTTCACCGCGTTCCAGCAGCAGGTGCACCGGCTGGTGGAACTGGCCGCCGACGATGTGGCCTCGCGCCGGGTGGGGCGGCTCACCACCGCGCTGGCGCTGGTCGGGCTGAACGAGGACCGCGGGGTCTTCGGCCCGGATCCGGCGGGGCACCGGGCGGGGCACGGGCAACTGCCGCAGCGCGTCGGCCGGCTGCTCGCCCCGGAGCCCCGGCTGCCCCTGGCCCGCCGGCTGCGGGTGACGACGGCGGCCACCCTGGTGCCGGCGGTGCCGCTGGTGGTGGCGTTCGTCCCCGGACTCTCCGCACTGCGCTGACCGCACCGCGCCGGCCGCACCGCGCCGGCCGCACCGCGCCGGCCGTCCCGGGCCGTGCGCACCGCACCGCCGCCCGCACGGATACCCGCACCGGCCCCGCCACCCGAGCCGCACGGGTGACCGAAAACGGCTCGGGTGGTGGAGAAGCCGGGCAACGCGGCGGCATGATGCCGGTATCGGGCGGTCCCCCGCTCCGCCCGAGACCCGCGCCGCCGCTCCGGCGCTGAGTATATTGGCTGACAGCCAGTCAACCCAGGAGCATCAAGGATGTCCCCTCGTCGCCCCGACGTCAATGAAGAACTTCGCCGACGTTCCCGGGAGCGGCTGCTGGAAGCGGCGGTGGAGCTGGTGGCCGAGCGCGGCTGTGAGGCCACCACGCTCGGGGACATCGCCGCCCGGGCGGGCACGGCACGCGGCCTGATCTCCTACTACTTCCCCGGCAAGCGGCAGTTGCTGCAGTCCGCGGTGCACCGGCTGATGCGGCTCACCGTGGCCGCCGCGCTGGAGCGCGAACCGCGTCCGCGCGGACCGGAGGCCGGCCCCGAACTGCTGGCCCGGGCCATCGACGCGGTGCTGGGCCTGGCCCGGGAACGGCCGGTGCTGATGCGCGCCCATATGGCGGGGCTGCTCCAGCAGGACGGGTTCGTGCCCTGCGCGGAGCAGCAGCAGCTCGCCGCCCTGCTGCGCGGCGCGGTCGTCGCCTACGGTTCGGCCGATCCGGACACCGACTACCCGATGCTGCGGGCGCTGCTGATGGGGGCCGTGGTGGCCATGCTGATTCCCGGGGTGCCGCTGCCCGAGGCGCCGCTGCGCAAGGAGCTGTTCGACCGCTACGGCCTGGACTGGAGCCTCGGGGTGCCGCCGGGCGCGGAACCGGCCGGGGGCATTCCCCGGGCGCGCGAGCGGGTGCGCGCCCCGCGCTGACGCGCCGGTGCGGGCGCCCGGCGGGCTCAGCGCCCGGCGTTCTCCTGCCCGGCCGCGGCGGCCAGCACGCTGTCCAGCAGCCCGGGGAAGCGGGCGTCCAGATCCTCCCGGCGCAGACAGGTCATCTTGGCGGTGCCCCGGTAGTCCTGGCGGATCACCCCGCTCTCCCGCAGCACCCGGAAGTGGTGGGTGCTGGTGGACTTGCTCACCGGCAGTTCGATGGCGGAGCAGGCCAGTTGCTCCGAGGCGGCGGCCAGGGCCCGCACCACCGCCAGGCGCATGGGGTCGGCCAGCGCGTGCAGCACCTGCTCCAGGCGGATCTCCGACCGTGCCGGATGGGCGAGTTCACGGCCGGCCGCCGCCTCGTCGCCGAGTCGCGTCACCATGCCCCCGATCCTACGAGATGCATCGTAGTTTGACAGACAACGTACTACGGCGCCTATCGTACTAGCGCCCATGGTGAACGTCCGTGCGGTCCAGCGCCGCCGGCCCGAGGGAGGAGTCCGCCCGTGAGCGCCCTCTTCGATCCGATGCCCCTGCGGTCCCTGACCGTGCCCAACCGTGCCTGGATGGCCCCGATGTGCCAGTACAGCGCCGAGCCCGAGGGCCCGGAGGCCGGGGTGGCGACCGACTGGCACTTCGCCCACTACGCGGCGCGGGCGGCCGGCGGCACCGGCCTGGTCCTGCTGGAGGCCACCGCCGTCTCCCCGGAGGGCCGGATCAGCCCGGCCGACCTGGGGCTGTGGAACAGCCGGCAGGCCGCGGCGCTGCGCCGGATCACCGGATTCCTGGCCGGGCAGGGCACGGTGCCGGGCATCCAGCTCGCGCACGCCGGGCGCAAGGCGGCCACCGACCGCCCGTGGCGGGGCGGGGCGCCGCTGGCACCGGCGGAGGGCGGCTGGCGGACGCTGGCGCCCAGCCCGGTGGCCTTCGACGAACGCCACCGGACGCCCGAGCAGCTCACCCCGGCCGGCATCCGGCGGATCACGGCCGACTTCGCCGCAGCCGCCCGGCGGGCGCTGGACGCGGGATTCAGGGTCGCGGAGATCCACGGGGCGCACGGCTACCTGATCGGCCAGTTCCTCTCCCCGCACACCAACCGGCGCACCGACGGCTACGGCGGCGGCTTCGCCGGCCGGACCAGGTTCGCCCTGGAGGTGACCGAGGCGGTGCGGGAGGTCTGGCCGGCGGAGCTTCCGCTGTTCTTCCGCGTCTCGGCCACCGACTGGCTGCCCGAGGGCGGCTGGACGCCGGACGACACGGTGGCGCTGGCGGCCGAGCTGCGCAGCCGCGGGGTCGATCTGCTGGACGTCTCCAGCGGCGGCAACGCGGCCGGGGTGCGGATTCCCGCCGGGCCGGGCTACCAGGTGCCGTTCGCCGCCCGGGTGCGGCGGGAGACCGGGCTGGCGACCGCGGCCGTCGGGCTGATCACCGATCCCCGGCAGGCGGAGAAGATCGTCGCGGACGGCGAGGCGGACGCGGTGCTGCTCGGCCGGGAGCTGCTGCGCGATCCGCACTGGGCGCGGCGCGCCTCCCGCGAGCTCCGCGACGGCGACCCCGGCCCGGTCCCCCCGCAGTACGCCCTCGCCCGCTGATCCGCCGCGGCGCGGCCCCTCCCCTCCCCCCGCCCGGGGCCGCCGGGAGCGGGCACCGGGGGCGCGTCGGCGGCCGGGTGACGGGCGAGTGTCAGTGGCGGGGTGCAGACTGGCCGCCGTCGGCCGGCCGCTGCCCGACGGCCCCCGGCCGGTGCCACAACGACTGCGTCACCCGGAGGTGCGGCATGGCAACGGAAGTTCTGCTCGCGGTGGGCACTCGCAAAGGTCTGTTTCTCGCCCGGAGCCCGGTCAACGGGCGCGGTGCCGGCGGCTGGGAGATCGACGGGCCGCATTTCCCGGCCCAGGAGGTGTACGCGGTGGCCGTGGACCGGCGGCCCTCCGGCGGCCCGCGGCTGCTGGTCGGCGCGGACAGCACGCACTACGGCCCGTCCGTCTTCCATTCCGACGACCTCGGCGCCACCTGGGTGGAGCCGGCCAGGCCGGCGGTGAAGTTCCCCCCGGACACCGGGGCCTCGGTGGAGCGGGTCTGGCAGCTCTGCCCGGCCGGTCCCGGCGCGCCCGGTGTGGTGTACGCCGGCACCGAGCCCGGCGGGCTGTTCCGCTCCTCGGACGGCGGCGAGTCCTTCGAGCTGGTGCGCCCCCTCTGGGAGCACCCGACCCGGGAGAAGTGGGAGCCGGGCGGCGGCGGCCTCGGCCTGCACACCGTGCTGACCGATCCGCGGGACGAGCGCGCGCTGCTGGTCGCGGTGTCCACCGGCGGGGTGTACCGCAGCGCGGACGGCGGGGAGAGCTGGGCGCCGTCCAACACCGGGGTGAAGGTGGTGTTCCAGCCGGAGCCCTATCCGGACTTCGGCCAGTGCGTGCACAAGGTGGCGCGGGACGCCGCCGATCCGGACCGGCTCTATCTGCAGAACCACTGGGGCGTCTACCGCAGCGACGACGGCGGCGGAAGCTGGCGGTCCATCGGCGAGGGCCTGCCCTCGGACTTCGGCTTCCCGGTGGCCGCCCACCCGCACCGGGGCGGGACGGCCTATGTCTTCCCGCTGAACGCGGACACCGACCGTGTGCCGGCCGGGCGCCGCTGCCGGGTCTACCGCACGGAGGACGCCGGCGGGAGCTGGACGGAGCTGTCCGCGGGGCTGCCCGCGACCCCGCACCACGGCACCGTGCTGCGGGACGCGCTGTGCACGGACGACGCCGACCCGGCGGGCGTCTACTTCGGCAACCGCAACGGCGAGGTCTTCGCCAGCGCGGACGACGGCGACACCTGGCGCCGGCTGGCCGGCCATCTGCCGGACGTGCTGTGCGTGCGGGCCGCGGTGATCGGCTGACCGCGCGGACGCGCCGCCCGGCCGGCACACGGGGGCCGGCCGGGCGGCGCGGGGACGGGCGCGGGCGGGATCACCGGCGGGATCACGGATCGGCGGGGACGGGGCTCGCCGGGCGCCGGGCGGCCCAGGACTCCAGCCGGGCCACGAAGTCCCCGGCCGCGTCGGGCCAGTGGAAGGCACGCGCGGCGGCGTGCCCGCGTGCGCCCATGGCCCGCCGCAGTTCCGGGTCGCCGCGCAGCCGGCGCAGCGCCGCGGCTGCCGCCGCCGGTTCCCCGTACGGCACCACCAGCCCGCAGCCGTGGGCCCGCACCAGGTCCGCGGCCAGCGGACTGGGGGTGGTGACCACCGGGATGCCGTGGGCCATGTACTCCAGCACCTTGGTGGGCCGGGAGTGGCGGTAGTTGGGCCGGTCGTGCAGCAGCGACAGCCCGGCCAGCGCGCCGCCGAGCCGGCCCAGGGCCGCGTCGTTGGGCAGGTAGCCGTGCCAGCGCAGCAGTCCGGCCCGGTCGGCGGCGGCCAGTTCCGGGCGGACGGCGGGGTCGGCCGCGCCCACCGCCTCCACCCGGAACTCCGGCCCCAGCAGCCGGGCGGTGGCCAGGAGTTCGTCCGTGCCGCGGGCCCGGGAGAGATGGCCGAGATAGACCACCCGCTCCTCGCCCGGCGGCTGCGGCGGGGCGCCGGGCACCCGGACGAGGTTGGGGACCACCGGATGCTCCCGGCGGAACCGGCCGCGGTAGCCGTCCTCGGCGAGCAGCAGATGGATACGGCTCTCGGCCGCGCGCTCGGCGACGCGCACCGCCAGGCCCAGCGGGCGGCGCAGCGGCCCGGGCACCCAGGGCTTGTCGGTGAGCGCCGCGGCCGTGTCCTCGTGGACGTCCCAGACCACGGCCGGACGGCGGCCCGGTGCGGTGCGCGCCCAGTCGCGCAGCGCGCCCGGCAGGGCCAGCAGCAGTTCCGGGTCGTGCAGCAGGACCACGTCGGCGGCGGCCCCGTGTCCGGCGAGCGCCCGGCGGGCGGCCCGCAGGGCCGGGCGGCGGGTGCGGCCGGCCGCCCGGGGCAGGTCCACGGCCCGCATGCCGGGCCGGGGCACCGCGCCGAAGGCGGCGAACGGCGCGGCGTAGGTGACGGCATGGCCGCTCTCGCGCAGGGCCGCGATCTGCCGGTGCAGGATCCGGGCGTCCTCGGGGTGATGGACGACCGTGATCACCAGTACATGCATCAGAGCACCTCGACATCCGGGCGGGATATCCGGCCGCGCGTGTCGAACAGCAGCCGCGCCTGGTCGGCGACGGTCCACAGGTCGTACTCGCGGTGGTCCTGGAGCAGGATCGTCAGGTCGTGCTCGCGCAGCGCGGCCGGCAGGTCGGTCACCGCCGGCACCGGGATGCCGTCCAGGCACCAGTCCGGCACATGCGGGTCGTGGTAGGCGACCCGGGCGTCGCGGGCGCGCAGCAGCCTGGCCACCGGCTCGGCCGGGGATTCCCGCCGGTCGGCGATGTTGGGTTTGTAGGTGATGCCGAGCAGCAGCACCCGGGATCCGGAGAGCGGCTTGCCCTCGCGGTTGAGCAGATCCTGCGCGCGGCGCACCACATAGTCCGGCATCCGGTGGTTGATCTCCCGGGCCAGTTCCACGAAGCGGAATTCGTGGCCGAGCTTCCGGATCTTGTAGGAGAGGTAGTTGGGGTCGATGGGGATGCAGTGCCCGCCCACGCCCGCGCTGGGGCGGAAGGGCTGGAAGCCGAAGGGCTTGGTGGCCGCGCAGTCGATGACGTTCCACACGTCGACGCCCAGTTCGCGGCAGAAGATGGCGAGCTCGTTGATGAGCGCGATGTTGACGTGGCGGTAGGTGTTCTCCAGCAGCTTGGCCATCTCGGCCTCGCGGGTGCCCGCCGCGGTGACCACGCTCTTGATGAACTTGCCGTAGAAGGTGACGGCCCGGGCGGCGCACTCGGGGGTGTGCCCGCCCACGATCTTGGGCGTGTCGTGCAGGGTGTGCGCGGTGTTGCCCGGGTCGATCCGCTCCGGCGAGAAGGCCAGCGCGAAGTCGTGTCCGGCGCGCAGACCGCCGCGCTCCAGAATGGGCCGCACCACCTCGTCGGTGGTGCCGGGGTAGGTGGTGGACTCCAGGACGACCAGGGTGCCGGGCCGCAGCCGGCGGCCGACGGCCTCGGCCGCCGCGATCACCGCCGACAGGTCGGGGCCGCCCTCCTCGGACAGCGGCGTCGGCACGCAGATCACCACGGTCTGGGCCCGGCCCAGGCATTCCTCCGAGGTGGTCGCGGTGAAGCCGGCGTCCAGCATCCGGCGGACGTCCTCGTCCGAGACGTCGTCGACATGCGAGCGTCCCGAGGTCAGTCCCGCGACGATGCGCTCGTTCCGGTCGTGTCCGGTGACCCTGAGTCCGAGGGCCGCCGCCTCACGGGCGAGCGGAAGCCCGACATATCCGAGTCCGATGATCGCAAGATCCACTGTCATGCCGCATCACCTCACGTGTCATACGGCCGATGAGCCGACACATGGCTCCATAGGGCGCCTTATGACGTCATATGGATTTGTCGATCTCAGGCGGCTCCCAGCATGCGGTAGATGTCCCGGGTGCGCACACCGGCCCGGGACCAGGTGCGGTCCCGGGCCACCCGACGGCGGGCCGCCTCGCCCATCCTGCGGCGCTCCGCCGGGCGCTCCAGCAGCCCGCCCAGCGCCTCGGCCCAGGCCCCCGGGTCGTCCGGCGGCAGCAGCCTGCCGTGCACCCCGTCCGTCACCAGCTCGGCCAGCGCCGGCAGATCGCTGGCCAGCACCGGAAGACCGCAGGCCATGGCCTCCACCGGCTTCAGCGGGGTGACCAGACGGCACACCCGGTCCGCCGTCCGGGGGACGGCGAACACATCCAGCACGGCGAGATGGCGGCGCACCTCGGCATGCGGCACCCGGCCGGTGAACAGCACCGTGCCCGGCGGCGTCAGGGCCTCCGCCTGCCGCCGCACCACCGCGAGCTGCGGTCCGTCGCCGACCACCAGCACCCGCAGCGCCCCGCCCCGGCGGCGCAGTTCGGCGGCGGCCCGCACCAGGGTGGAGACGCCCTCGTGCGGGGTGAGGGTGGCCACGGTGCCGGCCACCGGCTCGTCCGGGGCGATGCCCAGCGCGGCGCGCAGCGGCCCTGCATCGGGCGGCGGGCGGAGAAACTCCTCGTCAACGGCGTTGGGCACGACATGCACCCGCTCCGGCGGCACCCCGCGGGAGACGATCTCCCGCCGCATCTGCTCGCCGAGGGTGATCACCGCGTCGGCCGCCCGCATGCAGTGCGTCTCCAGTTCCCTGGCCCTCCGGTAGGCCGGGTCGGCGGGGGTGCGGCCGGGCGCCTGGGTCAGCCAGGTCTCCTCCAGGAATCCGCGCACCTCGTAGACCACCGGCAGTCCGTAGGTCTCGCGAAGGGCCAGCGCGATACGTCCGTTCGGGTGATCGGTGGCCGCGTGCAGCACCGCGGGGCGGAGCCGTTCCACCAGCCGGGCGGCCAGTTCGGCATTGCGCTCCAGCACCCGGTGCGGGGCGGCCGGCATCAGCAGCGGCAGCAGCCGGTGGTGCGGCACCCCCTCCAGGTACTGCACCGGGCGGCCGTCCCACACGCCCTGGGCGACCGGGAAACCGAGCCTGGTCACCACATGCGGGTCCAGGCCCGCGGCGCGCTGCCCCCGGACGATGCCCAGGGTGCGGACGGTGTATCCGGCGTTCCGGTACGGCGGGGAGTTGGTGACCAGATGCAGCACCCGGCCCGGCACCGGCGGCCCCGCCGGCCGCCGGGCGGCCGGGGCGGGCACCTCCCCCGGCCCCTCGCCCGGCCCCCGGCCGACGGCCGCACCGGCCGGGCCCGCCGCGCGCCGGGCCAGCACCGCCTCCAGCCGGGCGCGGTGCCGCCCGCCCGGCGGCAGCCTCCCGGCCAGCAGCCGGGCCGTGTCCGGGCGCTCCACGGCGGCGGCCCAGCGGGCCAGCCGGCGCAGCGTGCGGGGCCGGGCCGGGGCCCGGGCGGCCAGGCCCAGGGCACGCTCCCGGCGGCCGGTCTCCCACAGCCGGAGCACCCGGGGCAGCACGGCCCCCGGAAAGACCCTCAGCGTCAGCCCGAAGGCGGACTGTTTCACCCGTTCGGGTGTCAGCCGAAGTGCGAGCAGCCCGGCCCGCACGGGATCGTTGCTCATATGGCGCCGGGCCACGGACCCGGCGAGGATCAGGGCGCGGGGGGTGCGTCGCACCGGCTCACGCTAACCCGGCGGCGGCGCGGCCCTCCCGGGCGGCACGCCCGCCCGGGGGAACCGGGAGGGGAGGACCCGCCGCCCGGCACCACCGCCGGGCGGGACGCACAGCACCGACAACCGCCCGCCCCGGCCCGCCGGGCAGGGGCGGCGAACGGGAGGCACCGTGCCCCAGACCCCCCAGGCCCCCGCCGCCGCGGGCCCCGGCCCGCTGGTCCATGTGGTGGGCGCCCGGCCGAACTTCGTCAAGGCCGCCCCGGTGGTCGCGGCGCTGCGCGCGGCCGGGCTGCCGCAGCATGTGGTGCACACCGGCCAGCACTACGACGAGCGGATGTCGCAGGTCTTCTTCCGGGAGCTCGGCCTGCCCGAGCCGGATGTGGACCTCGGCGTCGGCTCCGGCAGCCACGGCCGGCAGACCGCGGCGCTGCTCACCGCCCTGGAGGACGAGCTCCCGGCGCGCTCCCCCGCGCTGGTGATCGTCTACGGCGATGTCAACTCCACCCTGGCCGCCGCGCTGACCGCCGCCCGGCTGGGTGTCCCGGTCGCCCATGTGGAGGCCGGGCTGCGCAGTTTCGACCGGTCGATGCCGGAGGAGATCAACCGGCTGCTCACCGACCGGCTGTCCGATCTGCTGTTCGCCACCAGCCCGGACGCGGTCGCCCATCTCGCCGCCGAGGGGGTGCCGGCCGACCGCATCCATCTGGTGGGCAACCCCATGATCGACACCCTGACGGAGCATCTGCCGCGCTTCGATCCGGCGGCCGTGCGGGCCGCGTACCGGCTGCCCGACCGCTATGCCGTGGTCACCCTGCACCGCCCGGCCAATGTGGACTCCGCCCGGGCGGCGGCCGAGGCGGTGCGGGCGCTGCGCGAGGCCGCGGCCGTGGTGGAGCTGGTGATCCCGCTGCATCCGCGCGGGCGGGCGGCGCTGGCGGCGGCCGGGCTGGACCGGGTGCCGGGCGTGACGCTGCTGGAGCCGCTGGGCTATGTGGAGTTCATGGGCCTGCTGCGGGGTGCCGCCGCGGTCGTCACCGACTCGGGCGGGGTGCAGGAGGAGACCACCGTGCTGGGCGTGGAGTGCCTGACGCTGCGGCCCAACACCGAGCGGCCGGTCACCCTCACCCACGGCACCAACCGGCTGGTGACCCCCGGCACGCTGGCCCCGGCGCTGCGCAAGGCGCTGAAGGGCGGCCGGGCGGCACCGGAACCGCCGCCGCTGTGGGACGGCCGGGCCGGGGCCCGGATCGCCCGGGTGATCGCCGGGTGGCTGGAGGACCGCGGCCATGGCTGAGCCGGCCGCCCCCGCTCCCGTCCCGGCGGCCGGTCCGCCGCCGCCCGGACCGGACACCGGTGCCGGGACCGAGGCGCTGGACGCGCTGCGGCTGGCCGCGGTGCTGCGGCTCACCGGCGGCAGCGGCGGGCCGGCCGCCCCGCTGTTCGTCCTGGAGGCGGCGGCGGACGGCGACCGGCCGCTGGCCGCCGCGCTGGCCCGCTGCGGCCTGCGGGTGGACACCGTGGACGCCTCGGACACCGCGGACACCGCGGACGGCGCCGGGGTGCGCCGGCTGCCCGGCGGCCCGGCGGCCTGCCGCAGCCCCTGGCTGTACGACCTGGTGCTGTGCGGGGAGAACGCCTGCCGGGCCGCGGACGGGCCGGTACGGCCGGAGCCGGCCGTGCGGCTGGCCCGCCTGGTCCGCCTCACCGGCGCCCTGCTGCTGCCCGGCACCGGACCGGGCGGCCCCGCCGCCTCCGCCTGCCGGGCCCTTCTGGAGCCGCTCGGCATGCGGTACCGGGAATTCGCGCCCTACGGTTTTCCGGGGACCGGGACCGGCTTCCATGTGCTGACAAGGAGCGGCTGATGCGCCTGGCCGATCTGCTGCACCCGTATCTGGACGGCGTCGCCGCGCTGGTGGACGCCACCGGCGGCGATCCCGATCTCGGACCGTTCCTGCATCTGCCCGCGGGCATGCCGGTCCGGCCCGACGACGGCACCGGGGAACTGGGCGGGGATCTGCTGGTCCTGCTGCCCCACCCGCCGCCGGACGGCCCGCCGGACGCCCTGCCGCCGCTGCTGGAGCGGCTGCGGCCCGGCGCCCGCGGGCTGGCCGTCTTCCGTCACCCGCCCGGCGCACTGCCCTACCAGGACCTGCTCGACGGCCTGGTGGACGCCCGCTGCCAGGTGCTCCGCGCCGAGCCGCTGGACTACGCCGGCCTGGGCGCGGCGGCGGTCTTCGCCCGCACCGACCGGCCGCTGCCGCCGCACGGCCCGGCCGGCCCGCCGGCGGCGGGAAACGCCGGGCCACCGGAGCAGGACCCGCTGCGGACGGTGCTCCGGCTGGCCGGCGAGCACGCCCTGGCGGGGCTGGTCTGCCGGGCCCAGCGGGCCCGGCTGCTCGATCTGGAGGCCGCCCGCGAGACGGCGGCACTCACCGCCTCCGGCGCCGCGGCCCCCGGCCAGGACGGCCATGCCGCCTCGGTGCGCCGGGAGAGGGACCGGCTGGCCGCCGCGCTGCGCCGGGCCCATGACCGGGTCGAGGTGCTGGAGGCCCGGGTGGCCGTGCTGAAGCACTCCACCTCGCTGCGGGTCGGGCAGTCCATGGTCTCGGCCGCCCGCGATCCGGTGCGCGGGGTCCCCCGGCTGCCGCGGGAGCTGTACGGGCTGTGGCGCGCCCGGCGCCGCCCGTCCCCCGCCCGGCCGCCGCACCCCCTCGGCAACGGGGCCGGCCGGCCGCCGGCCCCGGCCGCGGAGCTGCCGGAGGGCTCCGGCGAACGCCTCCATCTCGCCCACCGGGCGGTGGCCATCGGCCCCCGGGACCGGCTGGTGATCGCCGGGCTGCTGACCGATGACACCGCCGCCGCGCTGGCCGGCGACGCCGTGGTCAACCGGCTGCTGCCGCACGACGCCCGGCTGGTGGTGGAGCAGTCCGCGCCCGATCTGCTGGTGGTGCAGACCGGCGCCGCCCGCTCCGGCCCCTGGTCCGGCTGCGGCACCGGTGCCGCCCCCGGGCTGGACCGCCGGCTGGCGGAGGCGCTGACCGTCGCCCGCGCGCTGGGCTGCCGGACCGTGCTGTGGCGCGACGCGGCCCCGTCCACCGCCCCGGGGCTGTCCCGCCTGGACTTCGACGGCGTGCTGGACGCGCCGGAGGCGGTGCGCCCGGACCGGCTGGACCCGGCCGCCATGGACCGCGAGGAGCTGCGGGAGATCTTCGCCTCGCACGCCGTCCGGGTGCGGCTGGCCGAGCTCGCCCGGGCCGGGGGCGTCACCGGCGCACCCGGCCCGCCGGCCGCCCGCCGGATCGCCGTGCTGGCCGCGCCGCGCGACCCGGCCGAGGTCACGGTCCTGGTCAAACAGGTGCTGGCGCAGTCGCACCGGCCGGTGGAGGTGGTGGTGCCCGGCGCCGGCCGGGAGCTGGCCGAACTGGCCGCCGCCGGGGTCGCGGTGCGTGACGGGGCCGGCGGTCCCACCGCGCCCTGGGCGGCCTGCTGGCACGATCTGACCGCGGACCGCGGCGCCGCCCATCTGGCCGACCTGATGTGCGCCCAGGAGTGCTCCGGCGCGGACGCCATCGGCTTTCCCGTAGCCGCCGGTCCCGGCGCGGGCCCCGGGGACCCGGGGCCGGAGGCCCACCGCTTCGTCGCCACGCTGGAACCCGCCCTGGTGCGCAGCGCCCTGCTGCGTACCGGCGGCACCCCCGAGGACTGGTTCCGGCGCGGCTTCCGCCTGTACGCCGTCCCGCGAGGGGAACCACGATGACCTCCACCAGCCCCGCCGGCCCCGCAAGCCGGCCGGATTCCCCGTACCCGTACCGGACCGGGAACGGCGCCCCCGACGCCCTGGTCTACGGGGACGTGGACCTCAATCTGCTGGACGGCTCCGCCATCTGGGCGCAGGCCATGATGCAGGCCCTGTCGCTGGCCGGCTGCCGCGGCCGGCTGCTGCTCAAGGCCCCGGTGCGGACCGGACGGCTCACCGACCCGATCGCCGCCCTGCCGGGCATCACCGTGCTGCCCGGCCCGTCCCCGCACGAGAATCCGCTCTCGCCGCGCCGGGCCTCCGGCCGGCTGGTGCGGCTGGACGAGGAGGACCCCTGCGACCTGCTGGTGCTGCGCGGCCGGCGGCTGGTGGAGCAGGTGGTGGCGGACGGCCGGTTCGACGGGCGGATCTGGGCCTATCTCACCGACATCCCGCAGTCGGCGGCCGAGATGACGCCCGGGGACGCCGAAGCGCTGGGCCGGATCGCCCGCGCCGCCCGCCATCTGCTCTGCCAGACCGAGGAGATGCGCTGCTTCCTGGAGACCTGGGTGCCGGACGCCTGCGGCAAGTGCGTCCTGTACCCGCCCAGCGTCCCCGCGCCCGGCCCGGGCACCGGCACCGATACCGGCAGCGACACCGGCACCGGCACCGGCCCCCGGGAGGCCGCCGGGGACCCCGTGCGCCTGGTCTACACCGGCAAGTTCGCACCGCAGTGGAACACCCTGGAGATGACCGGGCTGCCCGCCGAGCTCGCCGCCCGCGGCGTGCGCGCCGAACTGCACACCGTGGGCGACAAGATCCACCGGGTGCCGGACGACCCGGACTACCACGACCGGATGGCCCGCGCGCTGCACACCGCCCCCGGGGTGGTGCACCACGGCGGCATGGGCCGCGAGGACGCCATGCGCACCGCTGCGGGCTGCCACATCGGCCTCGGCTGGCGCCGCCCCGAGCTGGACGCCAGCCTGGAACTCTCCACCAAGGTGCTGGAGTTCGGCAGCCTCGGGCTGCCGGTGCTGCTCAACCGCACCCCGGCGCACGAGACGCTGCTGGGCGCGGACTATCCGCTGTTCGTGCCCGGCCGGGGCCTGACCGCCGACGCCGCCGGGGCCCTGGCGCACGCCGTCCGCTCCCCGGAGGTCTACCGCACGGCCGCCGCCCGGTGCCGCCGGGCCGCCGCCGGCTTCACCCTGGAGAGGGCCGCGCAGCGGCTGCGCGCCCTGCTGGACCGCGCCTTCCCGCCCCCGCCCGCCGCGCTGCGCGGCCGGCCGCGCCCGCTGCGCATCGGGGTGGCCGGGCACGATCTGAAGTTCCTGGACAAGCTGCTGGACGCGGTCCGGGCGCTGCCCGGCACCGAGATCCGGGTGGACGACTGGCCGGCCCTGTCCCGGCACGATCCGCGGCGCAGCCGGGAACTGGCCGGATGGGCCGATGTGGTGCTGGTGGAGTGGTGCGGCCCGGCGGCCGTCTGGTACAGCAGGCACAAGCGTCCGGGCAGCCGGCTGCTGGTCCGGCTGCACCGCTTCGAGCTGTACGCCGACTGGCCGCGCCAGGTGGACATCGACGCGGTGGACCGGGTGATCTGCGTCAGCCCGCACTACACCGCGCTGGCCCTGGAACGCACCGGCTGGCCACCGGAGAAGCTGGTCACCGTGCCCAACTGGGTGGACGCCGGGCAGCTCGACCGGGCCAAGACCGCCGACGCCCGGTTCCGGCTGGGCATGATCGGCATCGCCCCGGCGCGCAAGCGGCTCGACCTGGGCATCGAGGTGCTGGCCGCGCTGCGCGCCCGCGATCCGCGCTGGCAGCTCTCGGTGAAGTCCAAGATGCCGTGGGACTACTGGTGGATCTGGAACAAGCCGGAGGAGCGGGACGCCTACGACCCGGTGCTGCGCCGGATCCAGGGCGATCCGCTGCTGGACGGGGCGGTGGTGTTCGACGAGTTCGGCCCCGATGTGGCGAGCTGGCTGCGGCGGATCGGCTTTGTGCTGTCGGTCAGCGACGACGAGAGCTTCCATCTGTCCCCCGCCGAGGGCATGGCCTCGGGCGCGGTCCCGGCGCTGCTGCCCTGGCCGGGCTCGGACGCCATCTACGACCGGCGCTGGATCCACGACTCCCCGGCCGCGATGGCCGAGGCGATCGCGGCGCTGGCGGAGGACGGCTGGGAACGGGCCGGCGCCCTGGCACGCCGTCAGGTGCGCGAGGCGTACTCCCTGGAGACGGTGGCCGCCGCCTGGACCGGACTGCTCACGGCCGGGGCCGGCCGCGCCCCCGCCCCGGTCTGACCGGGCCGAGCAGTCGCAGCGGCCGGAGCAGCCGGAGCCGGGGACCGGGCGATGCCGGGCCCCGGCAGCCGGATTGAACCGGACCGCCGCTGGGCCAGTAGGGTGACGGACCGTGGCATCACGACCCTTGCACGAGATCGTCGAGGAAGGCTGGGCCAAGGCGCTGGAGCCGGTGTCCGCGCGGATCACGGCGATGGGCGGCTTCCTGCGCCAGGAGGTCGCCGCCGGACGCACCTATCTGCCGTCCGGGGCCAATATCCTGCGCGCCTTCCAGCAGCCCTTCGACAGTGTCCGGGTGCTCATCATGGGCCAGGATCCCTATCCGACCCCCGGGCACGCCGTCGGCCTGAGCTTCTCCGTCGCCCCCGAGGTCCGTCCGCTGCCGGGCAGCCTGGAGAACATCTTCCGGGAGCTGCACACCGATCTGGGTCTGCCCCGGCCCTCCAACGGCGACCTCACGCCATGGACCGAGCAGGGCGTGCTGCTGCTCAACAGGGCGCTCACCACCGCTCCGCGCCGCCCCGGCGCGCACCGGGGCAAGGGCTGGGAAGAGGTCACCGAGCAGGCCATCCGGGCGCTGGCGGCGCGCGGCAAGCCGCTGGTGGCGATTCTGTGGGGACGGGACGCGCGCGGTCTGCGCCCGCTGCTGGGGGCGGTGCCCACGGTGGAGTCGGCGCACCCCTCGCCGATGTCCGCGGACCGCGGCTTCTTCGGCTCCCGCCCGTTCAGCCGGGCCAACGCCCTGCTCGCCGAGCAGGGCGCCGCGCCCGTCGACTGGCGCCTGCCCTGAGCCCGGCCCGCCGCGGCGTGCCGCGCGTGGCGGGACCGGGCGGCGGGTAGCGTCACCGGGGCGTCGCGCGGTACGGAAGTCGGGTCAGGGAGGCTGGTGCGGTGGCCGGTGCCGGGCCGTGGTGGGTACTGGGAGCGGATTCCGGCGGCTCCGGGCTGCGGGTCGCGCTGGCCCGGGCCGGCGCGGCCGGCCGGCCGGAGCGGGCCGGCGAGCCGGTGACCGCGCCGCCGGTCCCCACCGGCCCGGCCGGCATCGACGCCGGAGAGCTGCTGGACCGGCTGCTGTCCGCGGCCGGCCGGCTGCGCGCGGCGGCGGGGGACCCGCCCGTCGCCGCGGTGTGCGTGGGCGCGGCGGGCATGGCCACGCTGGGCGGCCGGCTCCGCGCCGAACTCCCCGCCGCACTGGCCGGCCGGCTGGGCACGCACCGGCTGGCGCTGGCCGCCGACGCCGTCACCGCCTATGCCGGGGCGCTCGGCGAACGGCCGGGCGCCGTGGTGGCGGCCGGCACCGGGCTGATCGCCGTGGGCACCGATCTGCGCCGCTGGCGGCGGGCGGACGGCTGGGGGCATCTGCTGGGCGACTGCGGGGGCGGCGCCTGGATCGGCCGGGCCGGTCTGGAGGCCGCGCTGCGCGCCCACGACGGCCGGCCGGGCGGCTCGGCCGCGCTGCTGGGCCGCGCGCGGGAACGCCTCGGCCCGCCGGAGGAACTGCCCGGGCGGCTCTATCCCCGCACCGACCGTCCGGCCGTGCTGGCGTCGTTCGCCCCGGAGGTGGCGGACTGTGCGGGCGGCGGCGATCCGGTGTCGGCCGGCATTCTGCGGCGGGCGGCGCGCCATGCCGCGGACAGCGCCGCGGCCGTCTGCCCGGCCGGGGCGGACACGACGGACGGTGCCGACGGGGCGGACGGGGCGGACAGGGCGGACGGGGCGGACGGGGTTCGGGTGGCGCTGACCGGCGGGCTGCTGAAGCTGGGCGAGCCGCTGCTGGTCCCGCTGCGCGCGGCGCTCGCCGCGGCCCTGCCGCGGGCCGCCGTCACGGCGCCGGCCGGCGATCCGCTGGACGGCGCCCTGCTGCTGGCCGCGGGCCTGGCCCGGGGCGCCCCGCGGCTGCCCGCCGACCCCCGTCTGCTGCTGCTGCGCGGCGGGAAGGACGACGTCCGGCCCGGGCCGGACGGCAGCCGCCGGTGAAACTGCCGCGCCGCGGCGGCTTCCGCGCCAGGTTTTGCGGCAATGGCCGAAATATGCCGGACTTTCCCGGCGCCGACACGCCGGAGCACCGAAGGGCGGCAGGATAAATCAGGACAGATCCGGACTCCCCTACCCCGGCCGAACAGCCAAGCGCATCAAGGCACTAACATGCGGCGACATGAGCTCCCCCACCGGCCCCGAACAGGGCCTGCCCGTACGCATGCCACGTCCCCGCCAGCCCGGACGCCATCGCCGTCCGGAGCCGGTGACCGCCCCCGAGGGTGCGCCGGCCCTGGTCCTCGCGGTCCCGGGCCCGCCCTCGGCGGAGAGCCGCAGCCTGGCGGAGGAGGTGCTCAGCATCGCGCGCGCCGAACTGCCGGGACTGAACGCGCGGGTCGGCTTCGCCGAGGGCGGTGACGACGAGTTCCCGCCGCTCCAGGAGGTGCTGGCCCGGCTCGCCGCCCCCCGGGACAAGGCGGCCGACGAGCTGCCCGCCGTGGTGGTGCCGCTGCTGACCGGCCCGGACAGCGCGCAGCTGCGGCTGATCCGCCAGGCGGTGCTGAACAGCGGCTCGGGCGCCGAGCTGACCGACGTCCTCGGCCCGCACCCGCTGCTGGCCGAGGCCGTGCACGTCCGGCTGTCCGAGGCGGGCCTGGCGCGCGCCGACCGGGCCCGGCTGTTCACGGTGACCACGGCGGCCGACGGCATCATCCTGGCCACCCTGGGCGGCGAGGACGCCGTGCAGGCCACCGGGATCACCGGCATGCTGCTCTCCGCCCGGCTGGCGGTGCCGGTGCTGGCCGCCGCGCTGGACGGGGCGGGCTCCGTGGCGGACACCGCGCAGCGGCTGCTGGCCGCCGGTTCCCGGCAGCTCGCCCTGGCGCCGTGCCTGATCGGCCCGGAGATCCCGGATGGCCTGCTGGCCGCGGCTGCCGAGGAGGCGGGCTGCCCGGCCGCGGAGCCGCTGGGCGCCTATCCGGCGGTGGGCAAGCTGCTGGTCGCGGCGTACAGCGCCAAGCTCGGCATCGGCCCGCAGCAGTCCACCGCACAGGTGCGCTGACCACTCGCCGGACGAGCCGGCGACCACAGCACCCACAGCGCCGCGTCCCCGGGGACGGTGCGGCGGAGGGGCGACCGCGGGGCTCCGGTCGGCCACTCCGCCGCACCGTCCCTTCGCTGTGCCGCGCGGCGCCGCCCGGCCCCCGCCCGCGGCCGGGCGTGGAGCCGGATCAGCCGTGGGCGGCGGTGAGCGGGGCGCGGGGCGGGGCGTGCAGGGGGCCGGCCAGCCGGGCCAGGGCCTCCTCCAGGGCATGGAGCTGGGCCAGCACCGGATGCGGGGCGGGTCCGGCCGCCGCGGGCGGCGGCGGCTCGGCCGAGGCGAGCAGCGCCTCCACCGCGGCCTCCACCCGGACGCAGGCCGCCGCCACCCGGGCGTCCCCGGCCGGCCCGGCCGGGGCGGCGGCGAGTTCGCCGGCCAGCGCGCGCACCCGCACCGCGCACTCGTCCAGCAGCGCCATGATCCGGCGGGCGCGGGCCCGCCGGGCCCGCAGCGGGTTCAGCGGATGCAGCAGCGGGGCCAGCGCCGCCCGGGCCCGGGCCAGCAACGGCTCCAGCCCGGCGGCGGCCCGGGCCGGGTCGGCGGCGGTGTCCCCGGCCGCGCGGCGGCCGGCCTGCGCCGCGCACTCCCGCACGCCCTCCAGGACGCGGTGGATCCAGTCCACGGTGGCGGCGTGCGTGGTCACCGGCAGCACCAGGGCCACGGCCAGTGCGGCGCCCAGCGCGCCGGCCGCCGTCTCCGCCAGCCGGAGCGCGAACAGCCCCGGGTCCAGCAGCCCCACCAGCCCGTAGAGCAGGCCCACCAGCACGGTGACGAAGAACATCATCCAGGAGTAGGACAGCGGCGCGGTGTAGAAGACGCCGAAGACGCAGGCCGCCGCCAGCAGCGCGGTGGGCAGCGGCGCGCCGTCCACCGGCAGCGCCACCGGCAGCCCGGCGCCGATGCCCAGTACCGTGCCGGTCACCCGGCGGAAGCCGCGTACCAGGGTCTCGCCCCGGGAGGCGGTGCCGACGAAGATCCACCAGGCGGCGCCGACCGCCCAGTACCAGCGGTCCGCCGACACCGCCTGGCCCGTGCCGAGGGCGAAGGCGCAGGCGGCGGTGGTCTGCCAGGCGAGCCGCAGGCTGACCCGGCGCAGCCCCGGCACGTCCCGCTCGGCGGGCGGCGCGGGCGGCGGGCAGGAGCGGTCCAGCGGCCACAGGACGAAGCGCGTCAGCGCCGCTGCCGCCAGCGCCAGCAGCACCGCCGCGGCCAGGACGGGAAGCCGGTCCGGCCCGGCGCGCAGGAACTGGACCACGAAGTAGGTCATGAAGGCGTAGATGCCCAGCGCGTTGCCGCGCGGGCCCCAGCGCCGCGCCCATGCCCCGGCGAAGGCCACGGCCAGAAAGGCGGCGTCGCGGGCCGGCGGCTGCGACTGCACCGCGGTGGCCAGGGCCAGCACCGGCAGGCCCGCGGCGGGCAGCAGCGCGGTGGTGACCGCCTGGCCGCGCACGGTGGGATCGGTGACGGTGAACAGGGCCAGCAGGGCCGCCAGCCCGCCGGTCAGGCAGGCGGTCAGCGGAAGCCCGGCAAGGGCCGTGACCGTGACGGCCAGGCCGATGCCGAGCACCGCTCGGGTGGCGTTCCGCAGCCGGAACAGCCCCGGGTCCGGGGCCACGAACATCCGCTTCACGGCGGTCGGCCGCTCCTTTGTCCGCAGCTCGTCGCGCCGGGCCGCGCCCGGGGGTGGTGGGCGCGTGCGCGGACATGACGAAGGCACCGCGCCCCGGACCGGCCTCCTCGCCGTCCGGCACCGCGCGGCGCCGACAACACATGGGATGCCCCCCAGGATATACGTGCACCCGCCAACCACTCCACCCGCGTCAGCGGGCCGGGCCGAGGAAGGAGAGGCGGACCTGGCGGCGGGGGTTGTCGCCGTTGGTGTCGACCAGGCAGACGGACTGCCAGGTGCCGAGCGCCAGCCGGCCCCCGGTCACCGGCAGGGTGGCGTGCGGCGGGACGATCGCCGGCAGCACGTGGTCACGGCCGTGCCCCGGGCTGCCGTGCCGGTGCCGCCAGCGGTCGTCGGCCGGCAGCAGTCCGCGCAGCGCGGCCAGCAGATCGTGGTCGCTGCCCGAACCGGTCTCGATCAGCGCCACCCCCATGGTGGCGTGCGGGGCGAAGACGTTCAGCAGCCCGTCCCGCCCGGCCGCCGCCTCCCGCAGAAAGCTCTCGCACTCCCCGGTGATGTCGTGGACGGTCTCCCGGCTGCCGGTGGCGACCTCGATCACCCGTGTGGTGAAGGCATCAGACATGGCCCCATCCCAGCACAGCCGCCGCGTGCCGGGCGGTCGCGCCGCCCGGCCGGCGGCTCCCTGTCCCGGGACCCCGTGCTCAGCCCCAGGAGCCCGGCTCCTGGCGGGTGGACACATTGAGCCGGTTGTACACATTGGTGGTGGAGATCCACAGCAGCAGCGCGGCGAGCTGCCGCTCCCCGTAGTGCCTGGCGGCCTCGTCCCAGACCTGGTCCGGCACCGGGTCGGACCGGTCGCTCAGCCGGGTGACGGACTCGGCCAGCGCCAGGGCGGCGCGCTCGGCCTCGGTGAAACAGGTGGCGTCCCGCCAGGCCGACACCAGCAGCAGCCGCTCCTCGGTCTCTCCCGCCTTGCGCGCGCTGCGGCCCCCGTAGTCCACGCAGAAGGCGCACCCGTTGATCTGGCTGGCCCGCAGGTGCACCAGCTCCAGCGTGCTCTGCTCCACGCCTGCCTGGGCCACCGCCTGGTTCAGCGACATGATCGCCTGCATGGCCTCCGGGAGCACCGTGGCCGGGTTCTTCATGCGTGCGGACATCGTCTGGTTCTCCTTGGGGTCGGTTCCGGTCCGCGGACCGGCCTGCCCGGCCCGCTGCCCCTCTGACCCGCCGCGCCGCCCGGATGTGACAGCCGTTTCCGCGATCCACGTCACATTTCCGGTCCGGGCGGGGTCAACAGCGTCGAAGGCCCACGGAGAGGAAGAATGCCGATCATGGACGAGCAGCGGTTTCTGGCCGAGCGGTTCGAGGAGCACCGCCCGCGTCTGCGGGCGGTCGCCCACCGGGTGCTGGGCTCGGTGAGCGAGGCCGACGACGCCGTGCAGGAGGCGTGGCTGCGGCTGAGCCGGACCGGCACCCGGGACGTGGACAACCTCGCCGGCTGGCTCACCACGGTGGTCGCCCGGGTGTCGCTGAACATGCTGCGCTCCCGCTCCACCCGCCGGGAACTGCCGCTGGACTCCGGCCCTTCCGGGCCCGCCGCCCCCGGTGGCCCCGGGGAGCCGCCCGTCTCCCGCCCCGCCGCCCACCCGGAGCAGGCGGCCGTGCTCGCCGACTCCGTGGGCATGGCCATGCTGGTGGTCCTGGACACCCTCTCCCCCGCCGAACGGCTGGCCTTTGTGCTGCACGACATGTTCGCGGTGCCGTTCGACGAGATCGCCCCGATCGTGGAGCGCTCGCCCGCCGCCACCCGCCAGTTGGCCAGCCGCGCCCGGCGCCGGGTGCAGGGCACCGACCCGGAGGCGGCCTCCCCGGACGGCACCCCTCCGGCCCGCCGCCGCGCGGTCGTCGACGCGTTCCTCGCGGCCTCCCGCGGCGGCGACTTCGAGCGGCTGCTGACGCTGCTCGACCCGGATGTGGTGATGCGCGCCGACAGCATGGCGGTGGCGCTGGGTGCGGCGCCGGAACTCCGGGGCGTCCCGGCGGTCGCCGAGTACCTCCGGGGGCGGGCCGCCGGTGCCCGGCCGGCCCTGCTGGGCGGCGCCTCCGGCCTGGTCTGGGCGCCGGGCGGACGGACCAGGGTGGCCTGGTCGTTCACCATCACCGACGGCCGGATCGCGGCCATCGACCTCATCGGCGACCCGGCGGACCTCAAGGCCCTGGAGGTCACACCCCTGTAGGCCGCGGCACCACGCGGCTCAGAGCAACGGGCCCCGGGCGCTGTGCTCGTTCAGCGCCCGCACCTTCTCCAGCAGTTCCTCGTCCCTGCTCAGCACTTTCAGGAATTCATCGGCGACCGCCCAGGCCGGTCCCCGGTAGGGCGGCCAGAGCATGTGTCCGGCATCGGTTTTCCCCAGGTAGATGCCGACCTTGCCGGTCAGGGTGTCCCGCACCCAGCGTCCCGGTCTGGGCTCCGTACCGCTCATGCCGCCTCCGCTTGTCCTTACCTTCCGTGCGCACAGCACAACCGAAGGTGTGTGACCAGCGGTACTGTCGGCCCCGACGGGCGGGCTGAAATCGCTGAAGCCCGCTGCACCACGCGGGAGTTTCCACATGGCCTCACGACAGCCCAACGACCGGCTCCGGCTGCTGCTGGAGCAGACCGGATGGACCCACGGACAGTTCGCCCGGCGCCTCAACCGCCTGGGCACGGAAACCGGCCGCACACTGCGCTACGACGGCTCCTCCGTCTGCCACTGGCTCAACGGCGTGCTGCCGAGGCCGCCGGTGCGCAGACTCGTCCTGGAGCTGCTCAGCCGCCGCCTGAATCATCCCGTCACCCACACCGAAGCCGGTTTCCCGCCACCCCCCGCCCACTCCTCTCCGGCGACGCCCGCCCGTACCGTGGAGGAACTGGCGGAGTTTTGGAGGCAGGACATGGATCCGTCTCGCAGGGGTGTGCTCGGTACCGCGTTCTTCTCGGTGACGCTGACGGCCCCCGAGTGGGCCGAGGCGGTGAGCCGCACAGCGGCGCTCCGCCGGGGAGAGGGGTCACGGATCGGGGAGGGCGAAGTGGCCACGGTTACCGCCATGACCCGCCGGATTTCGGAGCTGGACAACGAGTTCGGCACTTTTCACGCCAGGCCGATGGCGGTGAGCTTCCTCGCCAACACCGTCTCCCTGTATCTGCGCGCGGACGCCTCCGCACAGGTACGGGCGGCGCTGCTGTCGGCCGCTTCCGGACTGTGCAGGCTGACCGGCTACATGGCGGTCGACGAGACGCTGCACGGCCTGGGGCAGCGCTACTACCTCAAGGCGCTGGAACTCGCCGGGGCGGCGCGCGACCACTCGGCCTACTGCGGAACGCTGCGCATGATGAGCGTGCAGGCCGTGGATCTGGGGCACGGCCCGGTGGCCCGGCGGCTGGCGGACGCGGCGGCCGGGGCGGCACCGGACACCGGGCCCCGGCGGCGGGCCTTTCTCGCCGGCCAGCAGGCGCACGCCGCCGCCCATACCGGTGACCGAGCGGCGGCGCTGCGCCATCTCGGCGAGGCGGAAGCAGCATTGGACCGGGCGGGAACCGAGGACGAGGGGTTCGCCTCCTACGATCCGGCCGCGCTGATGTACCACGTCAGCCAGGTGCGGTACCACCTCGGCGACCGCCAGGGCTCGGCCGACGCCATGCAGGCCACCGAGCGGCTGCGGCACGTCGGCTACCGGCGCACCACCGTCCGCCGCCACTTCCTGCTGGCCGAACGGCAACTCGCCGTCGGGCGGCTGGAGGAAGCCTGTGCCACCTGGAACCAGGCGCTGGACGGCTACCCCCGGGTCCGGTCGGGCCGCTGCGACGAACGGTTCACGGCCATGCGCGCGCTGCTCCGGCCGCATCTGCGCAACCGCCACGCCCGGCAGGTGCACGAGCGGGCCGCCGCGCTCGCCGCGCGGCGCGGGTCCTGAGGCCGCCGGCGGTCAGGTGCGGACCACGGCCTGGTCGCCGTGGGGGCCGAAGAGGTGCAGCAGTTCGACGGCGTCGCCGCCCGCCGGGCCGGACCGGTGTCGCAGATGGACCCGGGGGTCACCGGTCGCCGGTGCGGGCGATGAGCCGGTCCAGCGACACCCGGTACGCCCGCGCGAGCGGGATGAGCGTCGAGGGTCGGGCGCCGCTTCCCCGTCCCGGGCGCGTCAGTTCCAGTAGTTCGTATGGTGACGGTCTCACGGCTTCCGCAAGCGTGCTGGGCCGGGCCGGTGCGCTCAGCTGTCGGCTCCGGCCTGGGCGTGGCGGCCTGCGGGCTGGGGCCCGTGCCAGTCCAGGCACACCACGGTGGCGTCGTCCCGAAGGTGTCCGCCGCAGGCTTCGGTGACCGCTTGGGTCAGGGTCCGGACCACCTCGCGGGGGTGTTCGCCGGCAGTGTTGCGGATCACGTCGGGCAGGTCGAGGGATGCGGCTTGGCGCTCTTGCATACCGTCGGTGTAGAGCACCAGACGGTCGCCCGGAAGCAGTTCGAGGGCCTGGACCCGGTAGCGGCCGGATGCGTGGATACCGAAGGGCAGGTCGACGCCCAGGCGTACTTGGTCGGCTGCGCCCTCGCGCAGGCGCAGCGGCCACGGGTGGCCGGCGTTGACGAGCTGAGCGCCGGACCCGTCGAGCGCAATGCGCAGGAGCTGGCCGGTGGCGAGGGCACCGCGGCCGTGGTCGAGCAGGGCCTGATTGGTCCGGCGGGCTTGTGCGGCCAGATCCTCCTCGGCGCGGCGGGCACCGCGGGAGGCGTTGACCAGCAAAGTGGCCATGAGGGAGGCGTCGACGTCATGACCCATGGCATCAGTGATGGACAGGTGCACGGTGTCATGGTCCAGGCTGTAGTCGTAGCTGTCCCCGGCAACGGAGTCGGACGGCACCAGGGCGCAGGCGAGGGTGAACTGGGCGGCCTCGCAGGAGGGCGCCGAGGGCAGGAGCTGGCGCTGGATCTCGGCGGCCAGAGTGAGTGGCTCGGTGCGCTGACCCCAGTGGTAGAGGTCGGTGAAGCGGCGGTCGGTGACGATGATGTACGCCAGCGCGTGCGCGGCCGCCTGGACCTGCTCCAGCACTTCCGGCGTGACCCGGGGCAGGAACAGCTCCAGCACGCCGATGGTGTCGCCCCGGTTGGTGACCGGGGTGACCACCCGCTGCCCGTGTCCGCCGCCGGGGGCCTGCGCCGGCTTCTGGGACCGCAGGACCTTGTCGTAGATGCTTCCCGTCAGGGGAATCTGGTCGGCGCGCCGGCCCCGCTGCGTGACGGCCTCTTCGCTGATCCGCACCACCTGCCGGCCAACGAGGTCGACCAGCAGGAACGTCACGTACCGGGCGCCGAACCGGTCTCGCAGGTTGCGCGCGACCGTGTCCAGAAAGTGCACCGGTGCCGCGTCCTCGGCTGCGGCCAGAAGCTCGGCCGGCCCGAACCGATCATTCATGATCATCGCCTCTCAGCGTGTTGTTGCGCGTCTGCCTGGCCACGGACAACCATCCTCACGCGACCTCCCCGCACTTTCACCTTGCGCTCCGGCCGTCACGGACAGCTACTCTCCGTAATGACCCGGCGCGGGGTCCGTCCCGGCGCCCGGGCCGCTAGGCTGCTCGTCGCACCGGCGGGAGGGGATGAAGGTGGCGAACGCGGCACAGCGTACGGCGGCGACCGGCTCACTGTTCGGGCTGGCCCTGGGGGACGCCCTGGGCTGGCCGACGGAATTCAAGGACACCGAGGCCATCGCGGCGCTCGGCCCCTGGCGGGAACTGCCCCTGCCGGACCCGGCCGTGGTCACGGACGACACCCAGATGACGCTGGCGGTGGGCCGGGCGCTCCAGGCCGCCACGGGCCACTCGGGCGGCACGGGCGACGCGGGCGACGCGGGCTCGCTGACGCCCGAGGGCCTGGAACGGGCGCTGCGCGAGGAGTTCGTGGCCTGGTACCACTCGCCCGAGAACAACCGCGCGCCCGGGCACACCTGTCTGGCCGCGTGCCGGCTGCTGGACGGCGACCGGCCCTGGCAGCAGGCGACCGGAGCGGGTTCCAAGGGCTGCGGCGCCAATATGCGGGTCGCGCCGCTGGGGCTGATGCCCGGCCTGACGGACGAGGAGCGGGCCGGGGCCGCGCAGTTGCAGGCGGGCATGACGCACGGGCATCCGACCGCGCTGGCCGCCTCGGACCTCACCGCGCACGCCGTCCGGCTGCTCGCCGAGGGCTGCCCGCCCGGCGGACTCCCCGCCGCGCTGCGCGCCTACGCCGGGGACAACCGCACGGTCTACCACGAGCGCTGGCTCGGCGGTCTGTGGCAGCGCCCCGCGCTGGGCGCCACGCCGGAGGAGTTCATCGCGAGCGGCTGGGACGAGTGCCTGGCCGCGCTGGACCGGCTGGAGGCCGCCCTGCCCGGCTTCGGGCCGGACAGCGATCCCTGTGCGGCCACGGGCGACGGCTGGATCGCCGAGGAGGCCCTGGCCACGGCGCTGCTGTGCTTCCTCCGGTTCCCGGACGAGCCGGTCACCGCGATCCGGCGGGGTGCCGCCACCCGTGGCGATTCCGACTCCATCGCCGCCATCGCGGGCGCGCTGGCCGGTGCCCGCCTGGGCATCGCGGCCTGGCCCACGGCCTGGTGCGACCGGGTCGAGTACCGCACCGGCCTGCTGCGCCTCGGCACGGCCTGGGACACCGGCCGGTAGCGGACCGCCCCGGACGTCCGGCAGCGGCTTCTCGCCGGCTCGCCCTCGCAGGTCGGGGGTGCTGCTGGGGCATGGCATCTGTGCCGTGCCCACCGCTCCGGAAGGGCAGCCCCCGGGGGGCCGGCCGCCCGGCGGCTCAGCCGACCGGGCTCCCGGTTGGCGCGGTCCGCCGGGCGAGCCGGCGCAGGGCCGCCTCGGACGGGGAGCCCGGCTCGGCGGTGTAGGCGATCAGCGTCGTCTCCGGGTCTCCGGCGGGCCGCAGGCCCTCGTACCGCACGGTGAGCTCCCCGACCGCCGGGTGGCGCATGCGGTACGTGCCGTGGGTACGCTCGTCCACTTCGCGCGCTGCCCACATCCGGCGGAACTCCGCGCTGCCGTCGGACAGTTCCGCGATGAGGCGGTCGAAGGCCGGGTCGTCGGGGTGGCGTCCGTGGTCCATGCGCAGATAGGCCACGACGTTGCGCGCCTTGGTCTCCCAGTCGATGTAGCGCGCGCGGACCCCGGCGTCGAGGAAGGTCAGCAGGGCCGTGTTGCGCCGGTCGGCCGGCAACGCCGCGAGGTCGGTGAGGAGTTCGGCGTACAGGCCGTTCCACGCCAGGATGTCGGTGCGCCGTCCGACGACATAGGCCGGAACGTCCGTGAGCGCCTCCAGCAGACGCCGCACCCCGGCCCGGACCTCCGGGCGCGCCGTCCGTGCGGCCCCCGGGCGGCCCCCGACGGCACGGGCCAGGTCGTGCAGGTGCGCACGCTCGGCGGCGGTCAGCCGGAGCGCGGTGGCCACGGCGTCGATGACGGAGTCCGAGACGTTCTCCCCGCGCCCCTGCTCGAAGCGCACGTAGTAGTCCACGCTGACGCCGGCCGTCTGTGCGAGTTCCTCCCGGCGCAGGCCGGGGACCCGCCGTCGGCTGCCGAAGCCGCTCAGTCCGACGTCCTCCGGCTTCAGGCGGGCCCGGCGCGAGCGGAGGAAGGCGCCCAGTTCGGCTCTGCGATCCATACGGCCCACTGTACGAACCGGTCGCGGTCCCAGGGGGGTTCTGCCGGAACCAGGCCGGCCGGTCCCCCGGTGCGAGGCGGCCCTGCCGGGCGCGCTCCGCAGCCGGAAGCATCGGGGGCGTCAGAGAGAACGACGACCCCGAGGAGCCTCGTGTACCACATCGCCGTCAGCTTCGACGTGCCGGAGGAGCGCCGCGCCGAGTTCGTCGCGGCTGCTCTGCAGGACGGCCGCGACTCGGCCGCCGACGAGCCCGGCACCCTCCGCTTCGAACTCATCGCGGACGCCGAGCGGCCCGGCCGCTTCTACCTCAACGAGGCGTACGAGGACGAGCGCGCCTTCGGTCTCCACTGCGAGGGGCCGCACTTCGCCCGCTTCTTCGAGCTGATCAAGGACTACGCCGAGGGACCGGCCTGGCTGATCAGGGGCACCCGCATCGAGGACGAGCAGACCGCGACGACCGCCCCGGCTCCCGAGGAGACCGTACGATGAGCCTGACCGTCATCGCCGTGTTCGACGCCGCCCGCGGGAAGGAGGACGCGTTGCGCACGGCCCTGGAGGCCATGATCGAGCCCTCGTTGGAGGAGCCCGGCTGCCTCGCCTACCAGCCGTACGTGGACCCCAGCCGGCCGGGGAGCATGGTGATCATCGAGGAGTGGACCGGCCGGGACGCACTGGAACGCCACTTCGGGACGCCGCACTTCCGGCATGTCGCCCGGGAGCTGGAGACGCTGCTGAGCCGGCCCTTCAGCCTGCGGCACCTCACCGACGCGGGGACGCCCCCGGCCGGCCAGGTCCGCGCGCTTCGGGGGCGCGGGCGAGAGGAACGAGAGGAAAACGAGGGGAAAGCGAGAGGACGCGGGCGTGGCTGGTGAGGAACGTCACCGGGACGGACATGTGACCGGCTGCGGGGAAGCAGCCGTGAGGTGACCGCCGTGACGGATGAGCTGAACCTGTGGCGCCGGGGGCTCGGCACGGTGCCCGAGTCGGTCTGGGAGCGGACCGGGCTGCGCGTGCTGATCCTCGCCGGCAACGGGCTCACCGCGCTGTCGCCGCGGATCGCCCGGCTCCGGCAGCTGGACACCCTGGACCTGGGGCACAACGCCCTCACCGCGGTGCCGGACGAACTGGGCGAGCTGACCGGGCTGGGCGGCTGCCTCTACCTGCACGACAACCGGCTGGCACGGCTGCCCGAGTCGCTGGGACGACTGACCCGGCTGCGCTATCTCAACGTCGGCGAGAATCCCCTCACCGCCCTGCCCGGGAGCATCGGCGCGATGACCGGCCTGGTCGAACTGCGCGCGCAGCACAGCCGGCTCACCACGCTGCCCGGCTCGATCGGCCGGCTCACCGGGCTGCGGGAACTGTGGCTGCGCGGCAACGCCCTGACGGGCCTGCCCGGGTCGGTGGCCGGGCTGCGCGAGCTGCGCCATCTGGAGCTGCGGGAGAACGCGCTGGCCACGGTGCCCGAGGCGCTGGCCGGTCTGCCGCTGCTGCGCCAGATCGATCTGCGGTCCAACCGGCTCGGCGGCGGCCGGCTGCCGGACTGGCTGGCCGCGATGCCCGCGCTGGAGAAGCTGGATCTGCGGTGGAACGGCATCGACCCCGCCCTGCCGCTGCTGGCCGGGCTGGAGCGGCGGGGCTGCGTGGTCCTGGTCTGAGGATTGGGGCGAGGGGCCGGCGGGGCCGTCCGCTCGCCCGGGCGTCCCCTGGGCCGGCCGGCGCCGCCCGGGCCGGTGACGGCGACGGGCCGGTCACGCGGGCCGTCGAGCCGCTTCGACAGCGGTCCGGCCGGGCCCGGCGTCCCGCCCCCGGCCCGGTTCGTGGTCCGGTGCGCCGTCCCGGTCCCGTTTCCGGGCCCGCAGGCGGCGGCGCTCGCGGCGGTTCGGGGTGGCCAGGACCGCCGTGCCGGTCCACCGTTCGGCGGGCGCCCGGCCGTCGCGGCGCCACAGCACCGCGAGCGGGGACCAGACCCAGGCCAGCAGCGCCGCCGCCCCCGTCGCCCACCACAGCAGCGTTTCCGCGGTGCCGCCGGGGGACGGCAGCACGCCGGTGCGGACGGCCAGCAGCGCCCAGCCCAGGCCGAGCGGCGCATGGGTCAGCACCTGGCGGGCGGTCAGCCGGACCGGCCCGGCGCGCCGGCCGTCGGGCCGGGCCACCTTCAGCAGCACCGCGCGCTGGCCCGGGGTGGCGCCCCAGGCCAGGGGGAGCAGCCAGAACCACAGCACGGCCAGGGCGGTGCCCAGCAGGATGGCGTGCCGACGCCCGGTGGCCCATTCGGCGCCCACCGACAGCAGGCCGGTGGCCAGGGTCCAGGCGATCAGCCAGCCCGCCAGATCGGCGCCGTGGGCGAGCGCCCGGCGCGGCAGGGTGACCCGGGGCCCGTACCGGGCGCGTTCCCGGTCCGGGTCGTGGCGGGGCAGCAGCCTGCCCAGCGGTCCGGCGAGCAGCCAGCCGAGGACCGCGCCCAGCGTGTTGAGCAGCAGGTCGTCCACGTTGAACTGCCGGTAGGGGCAGGGGTAGGTGTACCACAGGCCGGTGTACTGCGTGGTCTCGAAGAACAGCGAGGTGCCGAAGGCGAGCACGGTGGCGGCGGCCGGGCCCTGGCGCAGGTAGTAGCGCAGATAGACGCCGAGCGGCAGCAGCAGGACGAAGTTCAGCAGGGTGGTCCAGAACGGCAGCAGGCCGACCAGGCCGCCCGGTGCCCAGGAGCCGCCGCCCGCCTCGGACACCGCGCGGACGAACTCCAGCGGTTCGAGCTGCGGGCCGGCCGCGTAGCGCATGGCGCCGCACAGTCCTTCGGACTCCCGCGGCAGCGGGACGACCGTCTGGAGGAAGGCGGCCAGCAGGTAGAAGACGAAGCTGTAGCCGACCAGGGCCGACCAGCCGCCGGCCCGCCCGCGGCTGCGGTAGCCGCGCACCGCCGCGGGCACCAGGACCAGTGCGGCGACGACCGGGAACAGCCACAGGGCGGTTTCGACGGGCAGCAGATAGGGACGGAGCACGGGCGGGACCCCTCGGGCGGACCGGCGCGGGACACGGGAGGTGACGGGAACGGGGGCGATGGCGCGTCCCGGGGTGCGGAACCGCGCGCCGCCGCCCACGGTAGGGCAGGCGCGGGCCGCCCCGGCAGCCCGCCCCGGGTCAGGTGCGCGGGGAGAGGCTGGAGTCGCGGACGATCAGTTCCGGTTCGAGCACGATGCGCTGGTGGACATGGCGGCCGGCGGCCTCGCCGGTCTCCTCCAGCAGCAGTTCCGCGGCTTCCCGGCCCATCCGCACCGCCGGCTGCCGCACCGAGGTCAGGGGCACGGCGGCGGCCGAGGCGAATTCGATGTCGTCGTAGCCGACCAGCGCGGTGTCGGCGGGGACCCGGACCCCGGCGGAGAAGAGCGCCTGGAGGACGCCCAGGGCCAGCAGGTCGTTGGCGCAGAACACGGCGGTCGGGCGGGGCGACATGCCCAGCAGCCGGGCGCCGGCGTCGCGCCCGGCCGGCACGTCCAGCCGCTGGGCCTCCACATGGCGCAGCGCCTGGGGTCCCAGACCGGCCTCGGCCAGCGCGGCCAGGGCGCCGTCCCGCCGGTCCTGGCACTGCTTGAGCGACATCGGCCCGCTGACGTACACCAGGTCGCGGTGGCCCTGGGCGAGCAGATGCCGCGCCGCCAGGGTGCCGCCCTTGATGTCGTCCACCGAGACCGAGCAGCCCTCGGCGCTGGGCAGCACCCGGTCCACGAAGACGAAGGGGATGCCGTGGCGCCCGAATTCCGAGAGGTTGCGGCCCGACATGTCGGCGGGGGTGATCAGCACCCCGCGCACCCGCTGCTCGGCGAAGAGCGAGAGATAGTCCGACTCCTCCGAGCTGCTCTGGGCGCTGTTGCAGACCATGACGCCGAGCCCCGAGTCCCGGGCCACCCGTTCTGCGCCCTTGGCCAGGTCGGCGAAGAAGGGGTTGGCCATGTCCAGCACCAGCAGGGCGATGATCCGGCTCTGGCCGGCCCGGAGCTGGCGGGCGGACTCGCTGCGCACATAGCCCAGCTCGCTTATGACGGCGCGCACCCGCTGCCGGGTCTCCTCGGCCACCATGTGGGGGCGGTTGATCACGTTCGAGACGGTGCCCACCGATACCCCGGCCCGTCTCGCCACTTCCTTGATGCCCACCGTGCGCGCCATGTCCTGTGCCCCGTTCGCCTTCACCGCAAGTCCGCCCGTTTGTCCGTCCACCGCCCGGGACATGGTATGGCCGCCGCGGCGGCGCAACACCGCTCCGCGGCGGGCCACGGGTCAGGGCAGATGGAAGACCTCGGTCAGCGGCTTCATGGCCTCGTCCGGGGCGGCTCCGTCCAGTGCCTCGAAGAACTCCGCCATCTCCGCCTGCCAGCGGGCGTTCACCTCGGTCGCGGCCATGGCCCGCTGCGCCGCGGCGAAGTCCTCGGTCTCCAGATAGCCGACCAGCAGGCCGTCCTCCCGCAGAAACAGTGAGTAGTTGTGCCAGCCGGCCTCGGTGAGCGCCCGGAGCATTTCCGGCCACACCGCGGCGTGCCGTTCCCGGTATTCCTCCAGCCGGTCTTTCCGGACCTTCAGCAGAAAACAGACCCGCTGCACGGCGCGCCGCCCCTCATGAAAGGTTTCACTGGCAGCGGCAAGCTAGCGCCGGGGCGGGGCACCAGTCAAGACGAGGTGGCTGGTCATCGCCGGTGGCGGGCGGGTCGGCGCGGGTCCGCGGCGGGCACGGCGGAGCAGGTCCGGCGTCTTGACAGGGCTCCCCGGTCCCCCATAGCGTCCATGGTTAGTGAAACGATTCATACGGGCCTTCAGCACTCGGGAGCGCTGATCAGCATGACCGCCATCTCCGCCGTGAAGGCGGCCCTGGCCGCACAGGCCATCGAGACGCCTTCGTGGGCCTACGGGAACTCCGGCACCCGCTTCAAGGTCTTCGCGCAGCCCGGAGTGCCGCGCAGCCCGCAGGAGAAGCTGGAGGACGCCGCCCAGGTCCACCGCCACACCGGGGTGGCGCCCACGGTCGCCCTGCACATCCCGTGGGACCGCACCGACGACTACGCCGCCCTGGCGCGGTTCGCCGAGGACCACGGGGTGCGGCTCGGCGCCATCAACGCCAACGTCTTCCAGGAGGACGACTACAGACTGGGCAGCGTCTGCAACCCGGACCCGGCGGTGCGCCGCAAGGCCCTGGACCATCTGCTGGAGTGCGTCGACATCATGGACGCCACCGGCTCCCGCGACCTCAAGCTGTGGTTCGCCGACGGCACCAACTACCCCGGCCAGGACGACATCCGGGCCCGTCAGGACCGGCTGGCCGAGGCGCTGGAGGCGGTCCGCGCGCGGCTCGGCGAGGACCAGCGGATGCTGCTGGAGTACAAGTTCTTCGAGCCCGCCTTCTACACCACCGACGTGCCGGACTGGGGCACCGCCTACGCGCACTGCCTGCGGCTCGGCCCGCAGGCCCAGGTGGTGGTGGACACCGGCCACCACGCCCCGGGCACCAACATCGAGTTCATCGTGGCGCTGCTGCTCCGCGAGGGAAAGCTCGGCGGCTTCGACTTCAACTCCCGCTTCTACGCGGACGACGACCTGATGGTGGGCGCGGCCGACCCGTTCCAGCTCTTCCGCATCATGTACGAGGTGGTGGCGGGCGGCGGCTACGGCCCGCAGGTCGCCTTCATGCTCGACCAGTGCCACAACATCGAGCCGAAGATCCCGGCCATCATCCGCTCGGTGATGAACGTGCAGGAGGCCACCGCCAAGGCCCTGCTGGTGGACCGGGAGGCGCTGGCCAAGGCCCAGGCGGACGGCGATGTGCTGGGGTCCAACGCGGTCCTGATGGACGCCTTCAACACCGATGTCCGGCCGCTGCTGGCCGAGGTGCGCGAGGAGATGGGACTGGACGCCGATCCGGTCGCCGCGTACCACCGCTCCGGCTGGGGCGAGCGGATCGCCGAATCCCGCCGGGGCGGCCGGCAGGCCGGCTGGGGCGCGTAGCGGCTCCGCCGGCCCGCAGCGACGGCCCCGCCGCGAGGCGGCCGGCCCGCCCCGGGGCGGGCCGGTCCGGGCGAGACCGCCCGCCGGCCGCGGGCCACGCACCGCACCGCACCGCATCACACCGCATCACACCGCAGCGAAGGATGAAGATCATGACCGACGCCACGGCAGACCGTCCGGGGGGCGAACTGCCCGGCCCGGTGACGGAACTGCTGGACCGCTCCCACCGGCTGGGCTCCGACCCCAGGAACACCAACTACGCCGGCGGCAACGCCTCCGCCAAGGGCACCGTCCCCGACCCGGTGACCGGCCGGGACACCGAGCTGATGTGGGTCAAGGGCTCCGGCGGCGACCTGGGCACCCTCAAGGCCGCCGGCCTGGCCGTGCTGCGCCTGGACCGGCTGCGCGCCCTGACCGGCGTCTACCCGGGCGTGGAGCGCGAGGACGAGATGGTCGCGGCCTTCGACTACTGCCTGCACGGCAAGGGCGGCGCCGCCCCCTCCATCGACACCGCCATGCACGGCCTGGTGGAGGCGCCCCATGTCGACCACCTGCATCCCGACTCCGGCATCGCGCTGGCCTGCGCCGCCGACGGCGAGGCGCTGACCCGCGAGTGCTTCGGCGACACCGTCGTCTGGGTGCCCTGGCGCCGCCCCGGCTTCCAGCTCGGCCTGGACATCGCCGCCGTCAAGCGGGACAACCCGCGGGCGATCGGCTGCATCCTGGGCGGCCACGGCATCACCGCCTGGGGCGATACCAGCGACGAGTGCGAGGCCAACTCGCTGCACATCATCCGCACCGCGGAACAGTTCCTGGCCGAGCGCGGCCGGCCCGAGCCCTTCGGCCCGGTGCTGCCCGGCCGGGAGCCGCTGCCCGCCGCCGACCGCCGCGCCCGGGCCGCCGAACTGGCCCCGCTGATCCGCGGCCTGGCCTCCACCGACCGCCCGCAGGTGGGGCACTTCACCGACGCCGACGCCGTGCTCGACTTCCTCTCCCGCGCCGAGCACCCCCGGCTGGCCGCGCTCGGCACCTCCTGCCCGGACCACTTCCTGCGCACCAAGGTCCGCCCGCTGGTGCTGGACCTCCCCGCGGACGCGCCCCTGGCCGAGGTCACCGGGCGGCTGAAGGAGCTGCACGCCGCCTACCGCGAGGAGTACCGGGCCTACTACGAGCGGCACGCCGAACCCGGCTCCCCGCCGATACGCGGCGCCGACCCGGCGATCGTGCTGGTCCCGGGCGTGGGCATGTTCTCCTTCGGCAAGGACAAGCAGACCGCCCGGGTGGCGGGCGAGTTCTATGTCAACGCCATCAATGTGATGCGCGGCGCCGAGGCGGTCTCGGCCTACTCCCCCATCGAGGAGTCGGAGAAGTTCCGCATCGAGTACTGGGAGCTGGAGGAGGCCAAGCTGCGGCGGATGCCCCCGCCCAGGCCGCTGGCCGCCCGGGTCGCCCTGGTCACCGGCGCGGCCTCCGGCATCGGCCTGGCCACGGCGCGGCGGCTGGCGGCCGAGGGCGCCTGCGTGGTGGTCGCGGACCGGGACGGGCAGCGCGCCGAGGCGGCGGCCAAGGAGCTGGGCGGCCCGGACCGGGCGGTCGCGGTCACCGTGGACGTCACCTCCGAGGACCAGATCCGGGCCGCCTTCGAGGCCGCCGCGCTGGCCTTCGGCGGTGTCGACCTGGTGGTCAACAACGCGGGCATCTCCATCTCCAAGCCGCTGCTGGACACCACCGCCGCCGAGTGGGACCTCCAGCACGGCATCATGGCGCGCGGCTCGTTCCTGGTCTCCCGCGAGGCGGCCCGGATGATGACCGCCCAGGCCATGGGCGGCGACATCGTCTACATCGCCTCCAAGAACGGGGTGTTCGCCGGCCCGAACAACATCGCCTACGGGGCGGCCAAGGCCGACCAGGCGCACCAGGTGCGGCTGCTCGCCGCCGAGCTGGGCGAGCACGGCATCCGGGTGAACGGGGTCAACCCGGACGGGGTGGTGCGCGGCTCCGGCATCTTCGCCGGCGGCTGGGGCGCCAAGCGGGCCGCGGTGTACGGGGTGCCGGAGGAGAAGCTGGGCGAGTTCTACGCCCAGCGCACCCTGCTCAAGCGCGAGGTGCTGCCGGAGCATGTGGCGAACGCGGTGTTCGCGCTGACCGGCGGCGAGCTGAGCCACACCACGGGCCTGCACATCCCGGTGGACGCCGGGGTGGCGGCGGCGTTCCTGCGATGAGCGGCGCCCGCTTCTTCGCGGCGGTGGACCTGGGCGCGACCAGCGGCCGGGTGATGCTCGGCCGGGCCGGGCCCGGGGAGCTGTCGCTGACCGAGGTGCACCGTTTCCCCAACCGCCCGGTGCGCACCGGCGCCACCCTGCACTGGGACATCCTGGCCCTGTACCGGGGGGTGCTGGACGGTCTGCGGGAGGCCGGCCGGCGGGCCGTGCCCGCCGGCCGGCTGGACGGGATCGGCATCGACTCCTGGGCGGTGGACTACGGGCTGCTGGACGCGGACGGCGCGCTGCTCGGCAATCCGGTGCACTACCGGGACGGCCGCACCGAGGGCATGGCGGACCGGGCCGCCGCCGCGCTGCCGCCGGAACAGCTCTACGCCGAGACGGGAGTGCAGCATCTGCCCTTCAACACCGTCTACCAGCTGCTCGCCGCCTGCGGCGGGGCGCAGTTCGCGGCGGCCCGGCGGCTGCTGCTGATCCCCGATCTGATCGCCTACTGGCTGACCGGGCGGGCCGGCACCGAGCTGACCAACGCCTCCACCACCCAGTTGATCGATCCGCGCACCCGGGACTGGTCCCGGCCGGTGGCCCGGGCGCTGGGCATCGACCTGGCGCTGTTCCCGCCGCTGCGCCGCCCCGGCGACCCGGCCGGGGAACTGCTGCCGGAGGTGCTGGCGGAGACCGGGCTGACCGGCCCGGTCCCGGTGACCGCGGTCGGCTCGCACGACACCGCCTCGGCCGTGGCCGGCGTCCCGGCCGCGGCCGGGGCGGGGGCCGGCGGGCCGGACACCCTGGCGTACATCGCCACCGGCACCTGGTCACTGGCCGGGCTGGAGCTGGACCATCCGGTGCTCGGCGAGGAGAGCCGGCGGGCCAACTTCACCAATGAGCTGGGCGTGGACGGCACGGTCCGCTATCTGCGCAACATCATGGGCCTGTGGCTGCTGGAGGAGTGCCGCCGCGCCTGGGCGGCGGCCGGGCGGCCGGCGGAGCTGGAGCCGCTGCTGGCGGCTGCCGCGGGGGCGGAGCCGCTGCGCTCGGTGGTGGACGCGGGCAGCGCGGAGTTCCTGGCCCCGGGCCGGATGCCGGAGCGGATCGCGGCGGCCTGCCGCCGCACCGGGCAGCCGGAGCCGCGGGACGCCGCCGAGACGGTGCGCTGCGTGCTGGACTCGCTGGCGCTGGCCCACCGGCGGACGCTGGCCGAGGCGGTGCGGCTGGCCGCCCGGCCGCGTCCGCGCACGGTGCACATCGTGGGCGGCGGGGTGCGCAACGAGCTGCTCTGCCAGCTGACCGCGGACGCCTGCGGGCTGCCGGTGACGGCCGGCCCGGCGGAGGCGGCGGCGTTCGGCAATGTGCTGGTGCAGGCCCGGGCGGCGGGCGCGGTCTCCGGCGGACTCGCCGGGCTGCGCGGGCTGCTGCGCACCGCCCAGCCGCTGCGGCACCATGAGCCGGTGCGCGACCACGGACACCGCTGGCGGCAAGCAGAGGAGCGTCTCCATGGCTGACGGACCGGCCGCGGGCCGGGCCGCCCGCCCCGGTGCGGGGCTGCGGGTGGGGCTTTTCGTGACCTGCGTGAACGACACGCTGTACCCGGGCACCGGGCGGGCCGTGGTGACGCTGCTGGAGCGGCTCGGCGTGGCGGTGGACTTCCCCATGGAGCAGTCCTGCTGCGGGCAGCCGCAGTTCAACACCGGCTACCGCCGGGCCGCCGAGCCGCTGGTGCGCCGGCACGCCCGGGCGTTCGCCGAGTACGACTACGTGGTCACCCCCTCCGGCTCCTGCGCCGCCATGATCCGGGACAACCACCCGGGCATCGTGCCGGACAGCGCGCCGGTCGCGGAACGCACCTATGAGCTGACCGAGTTCCTGGTGGACGTGCTGGGCGTCACCGACGTCGGCGCGTACTACCCGCACACGGTGACCTACCACCCGACCTGCCACGGCCTGCGCGCGCTGCGGCTGGGCGACCGGCCGCGCCGGCTGCTGGCGGCGGTCCGCGGGCTGACGCTGGTGGAGCTGCCCGGCGCCGAGGAGTGCTGCGGCTTCGGGGGCACCTTCGCGGTGAAGAACGCCGCCGTCTCGGCGGCCATGGGCGCGGACAAGGCGGCGGCCGTCATGGGCACCGGCGCCGAGGCGGTCTGCACCGTGGACAATTCCTGTCTGATGCACATCGGCGGCACCCTGTCCCGGCTGGGCTCGCCGGTCCGCCCGGTCCATCTCGCCGAGATCCTGGCCGCCACCGCGGCCACCGGCGCCGCCGCCGAAGGGAGCAGCGGATGAGCGGCACCTTTCTGGGCATGCCCGCCTTCCCCCGGGCCGCCGCGGAGTCCACCGGCGACGCGCGGCTGCGCGCCAATCTGCGGCACGCCACCCGCACCATCCGCGACAAGCGGGCCCGGGCGGTGGCCGAGCTGCCCGACTGGCAGCGGCTGCGTGCCGCGGGCGCGGCCGTGAAGGACCGCACCCTGCGCCATCTGGACCACTATCTGGAGCAGCTGGAGCGGGCGGTGACCGAGGCCGGCGGCACGGTGCACTGGGCCGCGGACGCCGCCGAGGCCAACCGGATCGTCACCGGCCTGGTGCTGGCCACCGGTGAGCGGGAGGCGGTCAAGGTCAAGTCCATGGCCACCCAGGAGACCGGGCTCAACGCCGCCCTGGAGAAGGCCGGGATCCGCGCCTACGAGACCGATCTGGCCGAGCTGATCGTGCAGTTGGGCGACGACCTGCCCTCGCACATCCTGGTCCCGGCCATCCACCGCAACCGGGGCGAGATCCGGGACATCTTCCGCGAGCGGATGGGCCAGTGGGGACGGCCCGCGCCGGACGGTCTGACCGACCGCCCGGCCGAGCTGGCCGAGGCCGCCCGGCTGCATCTGCGGGAGAAGTTCCTGCGCGCCAGGGTCGCGATCTCCGGCGCCAACTTCATGGTCGCCGAGACCGGCACCCTGGTGGTGGTGGAGTCCGAGGGCAACGGACGGATGTGCCTGACCCTGCCGGAGACCCTGATCTCCGTGGTGGGCATCGAGAAGGTGGTGCCCACCTGGCAGGATCTGGAGATCTTCCTCCAGTTGCTGCCGCGGTCCTCCACGGCGGAGCGGATGAACCCGTACACCTCGATGTGGACCGGCACCACGGACGGCGACGGCCCGCGCGACTTCCATCTCGTGCTGCTGGACAACGGCCGCACCGACGCGCTCGCCGACGCCGTGGGCCGGCAGGCGCTGCGCTGCATCCGCTGCTCCGCCTGTCTCAACGTCTGCCCGGTCTACGAGCGGGCGGGCGGCCATGCCTACGGCTCGGCCTACCCGGGGCCGATCGGGGCCATTCTCACCCCGCAGCTGCGGGGGGTGACCAGCCCGCTGGACGCCTCCCTGCCCTATGCCTCCTCGCTGTGCGGGGCCTGCTACGACGTCTGCCCGGTGGCGATCAACATCCCCGAGGTGCTGGTGCATCTGCGCGAGCGGGTGGTGGAGGGCGGCGAGGTCACGGTGCGCGGCACCCGGACCAGGATCCGCCCGGCCCGGGGCCATGCCGCGGAGCGGGCCGCGATGCGCGCCGCCGGCTGGGCCTTCGGCCATCCGCGGCTGCTGCGGGCCGGCCAGCGGCTGGCCGGGCGGGCGCGGCGGCTGCAGCCGCGCAGGCTGCCGCTGCCCGGCCCGGGGCGGGCCTGGAGCGCCACCCGGGATCTGCCGCCGCTGCCCGCCGAGCCGTTCCGCGACTGGTGGCAGCGCACCCGGGGAGACCGGCAAGCCCCGGAGGGCCGAGCAGACCGAGCAGACCGAGCAGGCCCGGAGGAGGAACGCGAGCGAGGAGAGAGCCCATGACGGGGGCCGACAGCCGTTCGGTGGTGCTGGCCCGGATCCGCCGGGCGCTGCACGGCGAGGGCGGCGGCCCGCCGGAGGGCCCCGCCCCGGCCCGCGACTATCTGCCGGCCCATACCGCGGAGGACGATCCGGCGGCGCTGGCGGATCTGCTGGCGGAGAATCTGGCGGACTACCGGGCGCTGGTGCACCGCTGCACCGCCGACGGGCTGCCCGGTCTGGTCGCCCGGCTGCTGACGGCCCGCGGGGCGCGCACGGTGCTCGCCCCGCCCGGGGTTCCCGGCGACTGGCTCGCCGCGGCCACGGCCGCCGGGATCACCCGGGTGCCCGCTCCCGGGGCCCTGACCGCCCGGGAGCTGGACGCCGTGGACAGCGTGCTCACCGGCTGCGCGCTGGCCATCGCCGAGACCGGCACCCTGGTGCTGGACGGCTCACCCGATCAGGGCCTGCGCCGGTTCACCCTGGTGCCGGACCACCACATCTGTGTGGTGCGCCTCCCGGAGCAGGTGGTGGCCTCGGTGCCGCGGGCCCTTCCCCGGCTCGATCCGGCCCGCCCGCAGACCTGGATCTCCGGCCCGTCGGCCACCAGCGACATCGAACTGGACCGGGTGGAGGGGGTGCACGGCCCGCGCACCCTGGAGGTGGTCCTGCTGGGCGGCGCCGCGCCGCCCGGCTGACCGGGCCCGGTGGCGGAACCGCGACGGGCGGCGAGACTGAAGGCATGGAACTGGTGGATGCCTTCGACACGGCCTATGACGAGTTCGACCGCAGGGTGCACCGGATCGGTGACGGGCAGTGGCAGGACGGCACCCCGTGCACCGAGTGGTCGGTCCGGGACCTGGTCAATCACCTGGTGGGCGAGCACCTCTGGGCGCCGTTGCTGCTCCGGGGGGCGACCCTGGCGGAGGTCGGCGACCGGTTCGACGGCGATGTGCTGGGCGACGACCCGGTGGCCGCCTGGGAGCGGGCCGGTGCCGAGTCGCGCCGGGCCTTCCACCGGCCGGGCGCGCTCGACGGCGAGGTGGAGACCTCGGGCGGGCCCACCCCGGCCACCGAGTACGCGCAGCAGATGATCAGCGATCTGGCGATCCACTCCTGGGACCTGGCCCGCGGCATCGGCGCCGACGAGCGACTGGACCCGGAGCTGGTCGGCCATGTCGGCGGCTATCTCGCGCCGCGGGTGGGTTCCTGGCGGTCCGCCGGGGTCTTCGGCGCGGAGGTACCGGCGGAGCCGGGCGCCGACGCGCAGACCCGGCTGCTGGCCGCCACCGGCCGCGCCGTCTGACCCCTTCCGCGGCGGCGCGGCCGGCCGGGCCCGGTCCGGGGCCCCGGCCTCAGACCGCGGCCGGGTCCTCGGCCAGCACGGTGTCGATCTCGGCGAGCTCGGCCTCGGTGAGCGGGCCGGCCTCCAGGGTGGCCAGGTTCTGGTCGAGCTGGCGCACGCTGCTGGCGCCGATCAGCACCGAGACCACCCGCGGATCGCGCAGCACCCAGGAGAGGGCGAGCTGGGCGAGCGACTGGCCGCGCCCGGCCGCGAACTCGTTCAGCCTGCGCAGCACGGACAGCCGCCGCTCCGGCAGCGCCTCCGGCCGCAGGAAACGCCCCTCGGACATCCGGGAACCGGCCGGGACCTCCCCCGAGAGATAGCGGTCGGTCAGCAGCCCCTGCGCCAGCGGGGAGTAGGCGATCAGGCTGGTGCCGGTCTCCCCCACGGCGTCCAGCACCTCGTCCTCCAGGGAACGGTTGAGCATGCTGTACGCGGACTGGTGGATCAGCAGCGGGGTGCCCATCGAGTGCAGGATCTCGGCGGCCCGGCGGTGCTCCTCGGCCGGGTAGTTGGAGATGCCGGCGTAGAGCGCCTTGCCCTGCCGCACCGCCGAGTCCAGCGCGCCCATGGTCTCCTCCAGCGGCGTGTCCGGGTCGAGGCGGTGCGAGTAGAAGACGTCCACATACTCCAGGCCCATCCGGCGCAGCGACTGGTCCAGGCTGGCGGTCAGGTATTTGCGGGAGCCCCATTCGCCGTACGGGCCGGGCCACATGTCGTAGCCCGCCTTGGTGGCGATGAACATCTCGTCCCGGTACGGCCGCAGGTCCTGGGCGAACAGGGTGCCGAAGTTGGCCTCGGCCGCACCGGGCGGCGGACCGTAGTTGTTGGCCAGGTCGAAATGGGTGATGCCGCGGTCGAAGGCGCGGCGCAGCACCGCGCGCTGGGTCTCCAGCGGCTGGGCGTCGCCGAAGTTGTGCCAGAGCCCGAGCGAGACGGCGGGCAGCAGGACGCCGCTCTTGCCGCAGCGCCGGTACTGCATGGAGTCGTATCGGTCCTGCGCGGCGGTGTAGCTCACGGGTGTGCTCTCCTCGACTGGCGCCGCGGCGCCGTAGCGGATGGTGCTGTGCCGGTGCCGCGGTCGCGCGGCAGCCACTGATCGTCTCATGCGGTCCGGCCGGAGTCCGCCGGCCTCCTCAGCGGCCGTCGCGCCGGGACCCGGGGGACGCCAGCCAGGAGGTGACCCGGCTGACGTCGGAGGTGGAGACGATGCCCACCGGCCGTCCCTCGCGCAGCACCAGCGCGCGGTGCGCCGGGCTCTCCTGGAGCGCGGGGAGCAGCCCGGCCAGTGCGTCGTCCGGCCCCGGTGTGGGAATCCGTTCGACCGGGATCATCACGGAGCTCACGGCGGTGTCCCCGGCCCCCTCCGCGGGCACCGCGGCGGCGTCCCGCACGGTCACCAGGCCCAGCGCCCGTCCCCCGGGGTCCACCACCGGGAACGCCGAGTGCCGGTAGCGGTAGCGCGGGTCGGCGAGGAGGTCGCGGACGGTCAGGGTGCCCGGGACCACGGTGGGCTCGGGGGTCATCGCCTGCCGCACCGGGACACCGCCGAGCAGCTCGCGCAGCCTCGCCTGGCCGCCCTCCGCGGTGGCCGCGGCGATCAGGAACAAGCCGATGATGGCCAGCCAGAAGCCGCCCACCACCGCCCCGCCGAAGGCCAGGAACAGGCCGGCGCCGACCAGCAGCCAGCCCAGCGCCCGGCCCGCTCCGGTGGCCACCACGGTCGCCCGCAGCGGGCTGCCGGTGACCCGCCAGACCACGGCCCGCAGCAGCCGCCCGCCGTCCAGCGGCGCGGCCGGCAGGGAGTTGAAGACGGCCAGCAGCAGATTGATGCCCGACAGCCAGGCCAGCGCCTCCACCACCAGACCGCCGGCGTCCGCCGCCATGGCCGCGCCGGCCGCCAGCCCGAAGACCACCGCGGCGGCCAGGCTGACCAGCGGTCCTACACCGGCGATGCGCAGCTCCGCACCCGGGGTGGGGGCCTCGCTGCGCAGCCGTGCCACGCCGCCGAGCAGCCACAGGGTGATCTCGTCCGCCTGGACGCCGTTGCGGCGGGCCACCAGCGCATGGCTGATCTCGTGCGCCAGCAGCGAGAGCATGAAGGTGAGGGCCGCCGCCACCCCGACGGCCCAGTACTCCCAGGCCGGCCGGTCGGGGTAGGCCTCGGGGAAGCGCCCGGCCAGGCCGGCCGCCAGCAGCACGACGATGACCAGCACGCTCCAGTGCACTCCCACCCGGATGCCCGCCAGCCGTCCCAGGGTCAGTGTCGGCCGCACCGCCACGCACCTCCGCTCCCTCGCCGCCCGTCGTCCGTCGTCCGTCGGTTCTGTTCCGCCCTGCCGGGTTGCCCGCCCGGGCCCGGCCAATCGGCGGCCGGCCGCTGTTTGCCCGGGCGGGGGGCGGGCACCTGGGCGCCATGGAGCTCCGGAGCGGGACGGCCGCCGCCGGGCGGGCCGCGCGGGCGGCGGCGGCGCTGCTGCTCGCCGGGTCCCTGGCCGGGTGCACGGGGTGGACCGACCGCGACGGCCGGGGGGACGCCGGGGACGCGCCGGGCGACGGGCGCGAGGTGCCGATGCGGATCGTGGAGCAGGACGGCCGGATCCTGGCCTTTGTGCCGGTCAGCATCGCCGGCGAGGGGCCGTTCCTGTTCGCCCTGGACACCGGTGCCTCGACCAGCGTGGTGGACACGGACGTGGCCGAGGGGGTGGGGCTGCCCCGCACCGGTGAGGAGCGCTCGGTCAGCGGCATCCTCGGCACCGGGGAGGTGCCGGTGGCCGAGGTGGAGCGGTGGGAGGTGGGCGGGGTGGCGCTCGATCCCGGGGAGGTGACCGTGGTGGATCTGGGGCCGCCCCGGGGCGGGGGCGGCATCCAGGGTCTCCTCGGTTCCGATGTGCTCAGCGACTTCGGCACCATCACCGTCGACTACGACGAGGGAGTCCTCACCCTGCCCGCCCCCTGACCGTGCCCCGCCGTGCCCTGTCCGTGCCGCACGGCCGGGTTCAGCAGATGCGGGGAAGCTGTTCGCCGATCGGCAGGTCGACCACCCGGGTGCCGCCGAGGCCGGTGCGGGCGACGACCATGCCGGGATGCTCCTCGGTGCACTCGCCGATCACCGCCGCCCCGGCGCCCTGCGGATGGGCTCGCATGGCGGCCAGTACGGCCTCGGCGTGCCGCCGGGGCACAAAGGCCACCAGACGGCCCTCGTTGGCCACATAGAGCGGGTCGAGGCCCAGGAAGCCGCAGGCGGCCGTGACCGCGTCCGGCACCGGCACGGCCCGCTCCGCCAGCACCACCCCGGTGCCGGAGGCGGCGGCGATCTCGTTGAGCGAGGCGGCCAGCCCGCCGCGGGTGGGGTCGCGCAGCGCGTGCAGCTCCGGGGTGACGTCCAGCATGGCCCGCACCAGCCCGGCCAGCGGCGCGGTGTCGCTGCGCACCTCGGCCCCGAACTCCAGACCCTCGCGGACGCTGAGGATCGCCACCCCGTGCGCCCCGACCGGTCCGGAGACCAGGACCACATCGCCGGGCGCGGCCCGCTCCGGGCGGATGTCCACCCCCTCGGGGACCAGGCCGATGCCGGCGGTGCTGAGATAGACCCCGTCGCCGTGCCCGGCCTCCACCACCTTGGTGTCACCGGTGGCGATGGTGACGCCGGCCGCCGAGGCGGCGGCGCCCACCGCCCGGGCCACCCGGTCCACGGTCCGCAGCGCGGTGCCCTCCTCCAGGATGAAGCCGCAGGACAGCGCGAGCGGCCGGGCACCGCTCATGGCCAGGTCGTTGACGGTGCCGTTGACCGCCAGATCGCCGATGGAGCCGCCGGGGAAGAACAGCGGGCGCACCACATAGGAGTCGGTGGAGAACGCCAGCCGCGGCCCGCCGGGCACGGTCAGCACCGCCGAGTCGGCCAGCCCGGGGAGCAGCGCCTCGCCGTAGGCGGGGGCGAAGAGGTGGGTCATCAGCTCGGCCGAGAGCGCACCGCCGCCGCCGTGCCCGGTGACCACCACCGGGTGGTCGCGCAGCGGCGCGGGGCAGCTCCAGCCCTCCGCCTCGGGCAGTCCCGGGCGGGGGACCGCACCGGGCCCCGGGCCGGGCGGGGACGCGGACGGGGGTGCGGACGGGGGCAGGGGTGCGGGAGAGGTGTCAGCCACGGCGGGTCGCCTCCTCACGGGCGGCCCGGACCGGCCCGCCCAGTCGCCGGTACAGGTAGTACGCCGCGCACGCCCCCTCGCTGGAGACCATGGTGGCGCCCAGCGGGCTGCGGGGCGTGCAGTCGGTGCCGAACGCCTCGCACTCGTGCGGTTTCAGCAGCCCCTGGAGCACCTCGCCGCTGCGGCAGCGGGCGGGCTCGCGGGTGTGCAGGCCGGTCACGGCGAACCGGTGCTCGGCGTCCAGGTCCCGGTAGCCGGGGGCGAGCCGCCAGCCGCTGCCGGGGATGGTGCCGATGCCGCGCCAGGACCGGTCGGTGACCTCGAAGACCTCCTCGATCACCCGCAGCGCGGCCGGGTTCCCGTCGTCCCGCACGGCCCGCGGGTAGGCGTTCTCCACCTGGTGCTCGCCGCGCTCCAGCTGCCGCACGGCGCGGCGCACGCCCTCCAGGATGTCCAGCGGCTCGAAGCCGGTGACCACCACCGGCACCCGGTACCGCGCGGCCAGTTCCGGGTATTCGCCGGTGCCCATCACGCTGCACACGTGCCCGGCGGCCAGGAAGCCCTGCACCCGGCACTTCGGGGATTCCATGATCGCCTCGATGGCCGGGGGCACCCGGACGTGGGAGACCAGCATGGAGAAGTTGGCCAGGCCGCGGCGCCGGGCCTCGCGGACCGCCATGGCGTTGGCCGGGGCGGTGGTCTCGAAGCCGATGCCGAAGAACACCACCTCCCGGTCCGGATTGCGGTGGGCCAGGTCGAGCGCGTCCAGCGGGGAGTAGACGACCCGCACGTCCCCGCCCTGGCCGCGCACCCGGAACAGGTCCCGGCCGGTGCCGGGGACGCGCAGCATGTCGCCGAAGGAACAGAAGATCACCCCGGGCCGGGAGGCGATCTCCAGCGCCTTGTCGATCATTTCCAGGGGGGTGACGCAGACCGGGCAGCCCGGACCGTGGATCAGTTCCAGCCCGTCCGGGAGAAGCTGGTCGATGCCGTGCCGGATGATGGAGTGGGTCTGCCCCCCGCACACCTCCATCAGGGCCCAGGGGCGGGTGACGGTGGCACGGATGTCGTCCAGCAGCTTCCGGGCCAGCGCGGGGTCGTGGAACTCCTCGATGTACTTCACCGGACCGCCGCCTCCCCGGACTCGGCCGCGGCCCGCTCCCAGGCGTCGCCGAACTCCTCTTCGAGCAGCCCGAGTTCGGCGAACAGCCGGAGCGAGGCCCGGGCCGACTCCTGGTCCAGCTGCTGGATGGCGAACCCCACGTGCACGATGACGTAGTCACCGGGCACGGCGTCCGGCACATAGGCCAGACAGACGTCCTTGACCACGCCGCCGAAATCGACGCGCGCCATGGGCGCGTCGCCGTCCCGTTCCACGGTCTCCACCACCTTGCCGGGCACGGCCAGGCACATGGGCGTTCCTCTCGTCGTAGCGGTATGCGGATGTATCGGCATGCAGATGAATCGGTGCGGTCGGTACCGGGTGCCGCGGGTCAGGGGCCGGGCGGCGGGCCGCCCCCGGCCGGGGCGCGGGCGGCGACCAGCAGCTGCCCGAGGGCGAGGCCGCCGTCCCCGGGCGGCACCCGCCCGTGCCGCAGCACCGTGAAGCCCGCCGCGGTGAGCCGGACGGCGCACTCCTGGTCGAGCAGGGCATTGGCGAACACCCCGCCGGTGAGGACGACCGTGCCCACCCCGGTGCGGCGGCGGGCCCGCCCGCACAGGGCCACCACCGCGGCGGCCAGCCCGCGGTGGAAGCGGGCCGCGATCAGCGCCGCGGGCACCCCGCCGCGCAGGTCGGCGACGATCGCCCGGAGCACCGGCGCCGGGTCCAGCAGCAGCGGCGGGGCGGCGTCCGTGCCCGGGGCCGGGCGGAGCGCGAAGGCATAGCCGTCGCCGCCCTCCGGCCAGGCGGCAACGGCCGCGGCCTCCAGTTCCAGGGCGGCCTGGGCCTCGTACCCGGCACGGTGGCACAGCCCGGTGAGCGAGGACACCGCGTCGAACAGCCGGCCCATGCCGGAGCCGGGCACGCAGCCGAATCCGCGGCCGAGCTGGCGGTCCAGCACGGCCAGTTCGGCCGGCTCGCAGGCCGCCACGCAGGGCAGGTCCGGGTCCCAGGGCAGCCGGGCGGCGCGCAGCCGGGCCAGGGCGGTGCGGCAGGGGTTGGCGACGGCGGCGTCCCCGCCGGGCAGCGGGGCGTAGGCCAGATGGGCCAGCCGGCGGTGGCCCGCGTAGTCGGCGAGCAGCACCTCGCCGCCCCAGACGGCGCCGTCCTCGCCGTATCCGGTGCCGTCGAAGGCCACCCCGATGACCGGCGCGGTGCCGTCCAGGCCGTGCTCGGCCATGGCGGAGGCGATATGGGCGTGGTGGTGCTGCACCCGGTGCAGCGGCCGTCCGGCGGCCCGCTCGCGGGCGAACCGGGCGGAGTGGTAGCCGGGGTGCCGGTCGGCGGCGAGGAGTTCCGGATCGGTGCCGGTCAGGGCGCGCAGCCGCCGCTCGCCGGCCGCCAGGGCGCGCAGCGCGGCCAGGCCGCCCAGATCGCCGATGTGCGGGGAGAACCAGGCCGTGCGGTCCCGCCCGGCGCACAGGGCGTTCTTCAGATCGCCGCCCACGGCCAGCGCGGGCCGCACCGCGACGGGCAGCTCCAGCGGCTCCGGCGCATAGCCGCGGGAGCGGCGCAGCACCAGCTCGGTGCCGTCGTCGCGGACCCGTACCACGGAGTCGTCGCAGGGCACCGCGATCTCCCGGTCGTGCCACAGCCAGGCGTCGGCCAGTCCCGCCAGCCGCTCCCGCGCCTCGGCGTCGTCCGTGACCAGGGGTTCGCCCGAGCGGTTGCCGCTGGTCATGACGAGGACGCGAGGGCCGGGCGGGTCGCCGTCCAGACCGAACAGCAGATGGTGCAGCGGGGCGTAGGGCAGCAGCACGCCCACGTCCGGGCTGCCCGGGCAGACCTCGCCGGCCAGGCCCGGCAGGGCGCCCGGGGCGCGGCGGCGGAGCAGCACGACGGGGCGGCGCGGGCCGGTCAGCACCCGCCGCCCGGCGTCCGTCAGCCGGCCGAGCCGGCCGGCGGTGGCGGCGTCGGCGCACATCACGGCGAACGGCCGGGCCCCGCGCCGCTTGCGGCGGCGCAGCTCCCGCACGGCGCGGGCGTCACCGGCGTCGCAGGCCAGGTGGTAGCCGCCGATGCCCTTGACGGCCACGATCGCGCCCCGGGCCAGCAGCCGGCGGGCGGCGGCCAGGGCGTCCTCCCCCTCGGCGGCGGACTCGCCGCCGCCCGGCCCCGGGGTGAACCGCAGCCGGGGCCCGCAGGCCGGGCAGGCCACCGGCTGGGCGTGGAACCGCCGGTCGGCGGGGTCGGCGTACTCGCGGGCGCAGTCCGGGCAGAGCGGAAAGGCGGCCATGGTGGTGGCCGCCCGGTCGTAGGGCAGGCCGGTGGCCAGGGTGAGCCGGGGGCCGCAGTGGGTGCAGGTGACGAAGGGGTGGCGGTAGCGGCGGTCGCGGGGATCGGTGAGGTCGCGCAGGCAGTCGGCGCACGGCGCGGTGTCCGGCGGGATGGCCGCGGCCTCGGCGGCTGCGCCGTCGGCGCCCGCCCGGGAGGGCAGGATGACAAAGCCGCCGTCCCGGGCCGCCGGCGGCCCGGGCAGGGATTCGACGGTCAGGGACCGGACCGCGGCGGGCGGCGGCGCGCCGGTGCGCAGCCGGCGGCAGAACTCCGCCACGGCGCCGGGCGGGCCGGTCACCTCGGCCACCACCGCGCCGCCCGCGTTGTGCACCGATCCGGCCAGGCCCAGCGCATGGGCCAGCCGGTGCACAAAGGGCCGGAAGCCGACGCCCTGCACGGTGCCGCGCACGGTGACCCGGCGGTGCAGCGGCTGCCCGGCCGCCGCCCGGCCGCCGGGCGGCGCGGGAGCGGGCGCCGGGCCGGCGGACAGCCCGGTCATGCGACGCCGGACGGTGCCGGGAGCGCCGCGGCACCGCCGTGGCCGTGGCCGTGGCCGTGGCCGTGGCCGTGGCCGTGGCCGTGGGTGTGGGTGTGGGTGTGGGTGTGGGTGTGGGTGTGGGTGTGGGTGTGGCGGTCGCGGTGGGCGGCGGCGAGCAGCGGCCGGTGCGGCTCGGCGCCGTCCGCCACGGCCAGCGCCCGGTCCAGCAGCCCGGCCACCCCCGTGCCGTCCCGGGCACAGGTGCGCAGGATCCGCACGCCCGGGTTGACCCGCTGCACACCGGCGGTGAACGCGGCCTCGTCGAACCCCGCGGGCCCGGCCAGATCGGTCTTGGTGAGCACCACAAGATGGGCGGTGCCGAACGCGGTCGGGTACTTCAGCGGCTTGTCCTCGCCCTCGGTCACCGACATCAGCACGATCCGGAAGGTCTCGCCGAGGTCGTAGGCGGCCGGGCAGACCAGGTTGCCGACGTTCTCCACGAACAGCAGCCGGGTCCCGGCGGGCAGCCAGTCCGCCAGCAGCCCGCGCAGCTGGGCGGCCTCCAGATGGCACAGGCCGCCGGTGTGCACCTGCCGCACCGGCGCCCCGGAGCGGGCCAGCCGTTCCGCGTCGTGGTCGGTGGCCAGGTCCGCGGTGAGCGCGGCGGCCGGCACCCCGCGGGCCACCGCCGCGGCGAGCACCGCCCGCAGCAGCTCGGTCTTGCCGCTGCCCGGGCTGGACAGCAGATTGACGGCGGTCACGCCGCGCGCGGCGAGATCCTCGCGCAGCCGGCCGGCCAGGTCATCGTTCTTGGCCAGAACGGCCTGCTGGAGATCGACGGTCCGGCACATCACACGGTCCCTTCGTACGGTGCTTGCGGTGGCCGGGCGGTGGCCGCCGCCGGACCGCGGGAGGCCGGGAGGGCGGCGGCCGGAGGTCCGGGCATGCGGCCCCACGCTAGGCACACCCCGGCGGGCATCCCCGGCGACCGGACGCCGCCGTACCGCCGGTTCCCCCGTGCGGCGCAACTCCGGCCGGCGGTTGCGCGCGCCCGGGACGGCCGTGCCGCCCGCCGGGTCAGGATCGCTCCCGTCCGCCGCCGGAACCGGGAGGCAACCCATGCGGATCCTGCTCATCGCCAGCGCCTTCAACAGCCTGACCCAGCGGGTCTTCACGGAACTGGACGACCGGGGCCACCGGGTGGCGGTGCACACCGCGCCGGGTGCCCGGGGAATGCGGGAGGCGGTGCGGGCGCACCGTCCGGAGCTGGTGATCGCCCCGATGCTCACCGAGGTGATCCCGCCCGAGGTGTGGTCCGCGGTGCCCTGCCTGGTGGTGCATCCCGGCCCGCCCGGCGACCGGGGCCCGTCCGCGCTGGACCGGGCCCTCCAGGACGGCGTCACCGAGTGGGGGGTGACGGTGCTGCAGGCGGTGGCCGGCCTGGACGCCGGGCCGGTGTGGGCCGCGGAGCGGTTCCCGGTGCCGCCCGGCGCCGGCAAGAGCGACCTGTACCGGGGCGAGGTCGCGGACGCCGCGCTGCGCGCGCTGCGCACCGCCCTCGGCCGGTTCACGGCCGGTGAACGGCCCGCCCCGGGGCCGCCCGGGCCGCTGCGCCCGCTGCTGCGCCAGGCCGGGCGGCGCATCGACTGGGCCGCGGACGGCACCGGGACGGTGCTGCGCAGGCTGCGCGCCGCCGATTCCCGGCCCGGGGTGCGCGACACCCTGGCCGGCGCGGAGTGGTATCTGCACGGCGGGCACCGGGAGCCGCGCCTGCGGGGACGGCCGGGCGAGCTGATCGCCACCCGGGACGGCGCGGTCTGCCGGGCCACGGCGGACGGCGCGGTGTGGATTCCGCGGCTGCGGCCGGTCCGGCGGCCCGGTGAGCGGCGGCCGGTGCGGCTGCCCGCGGTCCGGGCGCTGGCGCTCGCCGGGCGGCTGCCCCGCGGTCTGCCGGAGATCCCCGCCGGGGCCGGGCCGGTGCCGGACGGCCGGGCCTGGAGCGAGATCCACTACCGGGAGGAGGGACCGGCCGGATTCCTCACCTTCGCCTTCCCGGGCGGGGCGATGGACACCGGCCGCTGCCGCCGGCTGCTGCGCGCCTGGCGGCACGCGGTCTCCCGCCCGGTGCGGGTGCTGGTGCTGGGCCCGCGCCGGGACTTCTTCTCCAACGGCATCGATCTGGACGCCATCGAGGCCGCCGCCGATCCGGCGGCCGAGTCCTGGTCCGCCATCCGGGCCATGAACGACCTGGTGGAGGCGGTCCTCACCACCACCGACCGGCTGGTGGTGGCGGCCCTGCCGGGCAATGCCGCGGCCGGCGGGGCGATGCTGGCGCTGGCCGCCGACGAGGTGTGGTGCCGGTCCGGCTCGGTGCTCAATCCGCATTACCGGCGGATGGGCCTGTACGGCTCGGAGTTCTGGACCTACACCCTGCCCCGGCGGGCGGGGCGGGCGGAGGCCGGGCGGCTGACCGGCCGGGCGCTGCCGGTGGGCGCGGCCCGCGCCGCCCGGCTGGGGCTGGTGGACCGGGTGATCGACGCGCCGCCGGAGGCGTTCGCCGGCGAGGCCGCCCGGCTGGCCGCGGGGCTGGCCCGGTCCGGCCGGCTCCAGGCCCGCATCGCGGAGAAGAAGGCGGCCCGGGAGCGTGACGAGGCGGCCCGGCCGCTGGCCCGCTACCGGGAGGCCGAACTCCTCCGCATGCGGGCGGCCTTCGACGACCCGGCCGCGCCGTACCACGCGCTGCGGGCCGCCTTCGTCCGCCGGGAGGGCGCGGACCGGGCCCCGGCGGACCCGCTCGCCCCGCCCCCGGAACCGCCCGGCGGGACACCCGCGGTGTCCCTTCCCGGCCGCGTCCCGGAGAAGCGGTGACCGGGGCGCCCGGTGCCGGGCCCGCGCCCGGTCCCGCGGTGCTGGTGGCGGGCATCGGCAATGTCTTCCTGGCCGACGACGGCTTCGGCCCGGCGGTCGCCGCGGAGCTGCTGCGCCGCCCGCTGCCGGACCATGTACAGGTGGCGGACTTCGGCATCCGCGGCATGGACCTGGCCTACCGGATCACCGCCGGCTGCGCCGCCGTGATCCTGGTGGACGCGGTGGTCCGGGGCGAGGCCCCGGGCACCCTCACCGTGCTGGAGCCACAGATCCCGGACGACACCGCCGCGGGCCTCCAGACCCATGCCATGGACCCGGTGCGGGTGCTGGCGCTGGCCCGCCGGCTGGCCGCGGCCCCGGCGGGTCCGCTGCCCCGGGTGCTGCTGGTCGGCTGCGAGCCGCTGGTCCGGATGACCGGTGCGGAGCCGGATGTCCGGGTGGAGCTGAGCGAGCCGGTGGCGCGCGCCGTGCCGGAGGCCGCCGGGCTGGTGCTGTCGCTGCTGCCCGGACTGCTCCCGGCGGCCGGACCGGTCCGGGCGGGTGAGCCGGCGGCCGGGCGGGTACCCGGCGGCGCATGAGATGGCTTCAGGTGGAGGAACCGCCCGCGGCGGCCCATGTGCTGGTGCTGTCGCCGGGCGAGGAGACGGTGGGCGCGCTGACCGGTTTCGCCCGTACCCGGGAGATCGGGGCCGCCCAGGTGACCGCCGTCGGCGCCTTCGAGCGCGCCGTGGTGGGCTGGTACGACCGCGAGGCCCGCGAGTACCGGCCGATCCGGGTGGACGAGCAGTGCGAACTGCTCTCCCTGGTCGGGGACGTCGCCGTCGGCGACGAGGGACCGGTGCCGCATCTGCACGCGGTGCTGGGGCTGCGGGACGGCACCACGCGCGGCGGCCATCTGCTGGAGGGCTGGGTCTGGCCGACCGTGGAACTGGTGGTGCGCAGCAGCCCGGCCACCCTGCGCAAGACGTACCGGCCGGACGCGGGCCTGGCCCTGATCGACCTGGCGCACCGGGAGAGCCGCACCGGCTGAGCGGCCGGTGACCGGCGGCTCAGGCCCCGTGCCCGGCGGCCCACAGCACCCCGCCGGCCAGATGCGCGCGGAACACCGGGTCGGCGTAGCACTCGGCGGTGTGGCCGAGGGCGGTGAAGAACGACCGCCCGCCGGTGTTCTCGTGGCACCACACCAGCGGATGGTCGCCGCCCATCCGCCCGTCCCGGTAGCTGGACTCGTCGGCGGTCGCCAGCACCCGCACCGCGCCGCGCGGATTGTCCTCGAAGTCGTACCATTCGTCGGTGAGTTCCCAGCGTTCGCCGAGATGCGCGGTGGCCGGGTGGCCGTGGTCCGCCACCCGCACGGTGCCCGGCTGGAGCTCCGGATGCCGGGCGAAGCGGGCCCCGATCAGCTCCCCGTACCAGGGCCAGTCGTACTCGGTGGCCGCGGCGGCGTGCACACCGGCGAAGCCGCCGCCGGCGGCCAGGTGGGCCCGCAGCGCGGCGCGCCCGGCCTCGTCCAGCACGGTGCCGCTGGTGGAGAGGAAGACCGCCACCCGGCAGCCCGGCAGGCCGGCGGCGAACGCGGCCGGGTCCTCGGTGGCCGTCACCTCGAAGCCGTGGGCGCCGCCGAGGGCGCGCAGCGCCGCGATGCCGTCCGGGATGGAGTCGTGCCGGTATCCGGTGGTACGGCTGAAGACAATGATCCGCGGAGTGTTCATGGCGGGCATCGTAGGCGGACCTGCGGCCCGGTCCCGCGGTGCGGCCCGGGGCCGGGATCCCGTGTTCCGGCGGATCCCGCGGTGGTGAGGAGGACGTGATGGGCGGTCCGGGTCAACTGGTGCAGAACACCCGGCAGCAGGCGGACGCCTGCCGGCACCTCGGGTCCCCGCTCTACGGCGGGCTGCTGGACCGGATCGCGGACGACATCGCCACCGGCGGTCCGTGCGCCCGGGTGCTGGCCGGCCACGAGGGGTCGCGGGTGCGGGACGCGGTCCCGCTGCGGTTGATGGGCGCGGTGCACGGGCTGGTGCTCGCCGGGCACGCCCCCGGGCTGGCCCGGTACTACCCCAGCGCCGGCGGCACCGCGCCACAGCGCCCGGAGGACGCCTGGCCGGCGCTGCGCGAGGCGGTGGCCGGCCACCCCGGGCGGATCCGGCGGTGGCTGGCCCGGCCGCCGCAGACCAACGAACCCGGACGGGCGAATCTGCTGATCGCCGGGGTGCTGCACGCGCTGGGCGGCGAGGAGCGCCCGGTGCGGCTGCTGGAGCTCGGCGCCAGCGCCGGGCTCAATCTCCGTGCGGACCGCTTCCGCTGCACCGCCCCGGGACACGCCTGGGGACCGGCCGGCTCCCCGGTGCGCCTGGACGGCGCCTGGCGGGGCCCGGTGCCCGGGTGGCTGTCCGAGGGCGCCGCCCGGCACCCGGCGCTCACCGTGGTGGAGCGGCGCGGCTGCGACCCGGACCCGGTCGATCCGCTGTCCTTCCAGGGCGCGCTGGCGCTGCGCGCCTATGTCTGGCCGGACCAGACCGAGCGCGCCGCACGGCTGTCCGGCGCGCTGCGGATCGCCGCCGGGGTGCCGGCCGTGGTGGAGCGGACCGGCGCGGCGGACTTCCTGTCCGCGGTGCGGCTGGAGCCCGGCACGCTGACCGTGGTGTGGCACTCGGTGATGCGGCAGTACGTGCCGGACGAGGAGTGGCGGCGGGTGGAGGCGGAGCTGGAGCGGCTGGCCGCGGCGGCGACAAAGGAGGCGGGGTTCGCGCACATCGCCTTCGAGCCGCGCCGGGTGCGGCCCCTGCGCGGCTTTCTGCTGTCGGTACGGCGGGACGCCGGGGAGACGGCCTACCCGGCCGAGGCCGCCCCGCACGGCCTGCCCGCCTGGACCCCGGTCCCGGTCCGCTGAGCCGGCCGCGGCGGCCGGGGGTGTGGGCCGGCCGCGGGCGGCATACGCTCGCGGCATGGCACCGGCACGGTTCAAGGATCTGGTCCTGGACGCGGCGGACCACCAGCGGCTCGCCGACTGGTGGTGCGCGGTTCTCGGCTATGAGCGCCATACGCCGCACCACGGCGAGGAGTGGCCCGCGACGTGGCCGGTCCCGATCCATGATCCGGCCGGCCGCGGCCCGCTGATCTGGATCAGCCCGGCGGACGGCACGCCGCGGCCGGACCCCGGCCGCATCCATCTGGACGTCTGGGGCGAGGCCGAGGAGCTGCTGGCGCTGGGCGCCACCATGGTCCGGGCCCGGGACGAGGAGGTCGGCTGGGACACCCTGGCCGACCCGGAGGGGAACGAGTTCTGCGTCTTCCCGCCGCCCGGCCAGCCGCCGTACGTCCGGCTGGGCGTGCGCTGAGGCTGCGCCGAGCGCGGAGGGACGTCCGCCGGTCACGGGCGCCGGGCGCTCAGGCCCTGAGCCAGGTGCGGCGGTCCCGGGCCACGCCGTAGAGGGTTTCCACGGTCTCGGGCTTGAGCACCCCGCCCCGGCCGCCGAAGACCCGGATGTCGTCCTCCCGCACCACCTCCACGTCCCGCAGCTCCGGGGAGACCCGCACCTCCCCGGCGGCGACCAGGGCCAGCACCGGTGCCACCGGGACGGGGGTGCCGCAGCCGGCGGACAGTGCCAGGGCGGCCCGGCGGGCCAGCCGCCGGGCGAAGCGCAGGTACGGCTCCTCGCGGCGCCGGCCGATGCGGACCAGCTCCGGCGGCCCGTCCCCGGGGCCGTCCGGAGAGCCGGCCGGGGCGGCGGCATCGGATCCGGCCCACAGCCGGGCCCGGGGGTGGCAGGCGGTGTAGAAGCCGAACACGCCGCCGGGCCCGATGGCCAGATGGGCCAGGATCTCGTGCCCGGGCAGCAGGATCGAGTGCAGGGTCCGCCAGCCGCCCGGCGCCAGCCCGTCCAGGGCCGCGCCCAGCACCATCTCCCCGGTGAGCCGGTCCCGCCGGGCCGCCGCGGCGGCGGCCCGGCCGAGCAGCCGGTCCAGCCCCCGCCGCAGGCCGCCGGGCGCGGCCTCCCCGGCCCCGCGCAGTGTCTCGCCGGGCCGGTTGGGGGCCAGGTCGTCGTCCGGATGCAGCCACAGCGGGCTGCCCTGTGGCCGCACCGGGGGCCACTCGCCGCCGTCGTCCATCGCACACCTCGCCACCCCATGAGACCACCGGCACGGCGCCCCGGCCAGAGCTGACGGGGGCACATCCCGGTCCGCCGGGCCCCGGTGCGACAATCGGTGGCCGGTCCGGGGACCGGGCGGAGAAGGCGGAGAAGGCGGAGGAGGCGGCGGGTGGCGCGGCTGATCGACACGGTGGCCTGGGTGTGTCTGGCCGGGGGCCGGATTCTGGGCACCCGGACCCGCGGCAGGGAACTGTTCTACATTCCCGGCGGCAAGCGCCATCCGGGCGAGAGCGACACCGAGACCCTGGTGCGTGAGGTCCGCGAGGAGGTGTCGGTGGCGTTGCTGCCCGGCACCCTGGCCCATGTCGGCACCTACCGGGCCGCCGCGGACGGGCACGGCGCGGACGCCGTGGTCCGGATGGCCTGCTACACCGCCGAGTACCGGGGGACCCTGGCGGCGAGCAGCGAGATCGAGGAGCTGGCCTGGCTGGGCTACTCCGACCGGGACCGCACCGCGCCGGTGGACCGGGTGGTCTTCGACGACCTCAGGGCGGCCGGCCTGCTGCGTTAGCGCGGGGCCGGGCGGGCGCCGGGCCAGTACCATGGCCCTCCCGGCGGGAGCGGGCCGGACGGGCGGCAGGCGCAGGCCAGGAAGGACGGTGCCGGGTGACCGGGACACGGACCGACGGACGGCTGGAGCGCGGCCGGCAGACCCGGCGCCTGGTGCTCGCCCGGACCATGGAGATCGCCTCGGTGGAGGGGCTGGAAGGGCTGTCCATCGGCCGGGTCGCCACGGAGCTGGGGCTGAGCAAGAGCGGGGTGTTCGCCCTGTTCGGCTCCAAGGAGGAGCTCCAGCTCGCCACCGTGCGGGCGGCCACCGCGGTCTATGTGCGGCATGTGGTGCACCCGGCGGAGGAGCTTCCGGCCGGGCTGGGCCGGGTGTGCGCGCTGAGCCGCAACTGGCTGGCCTACTCCCGGCAGCGGGTCTTTCCCGGCGGCTGCTTCTTCTTCTCCTCGGCGGTGGAGTTCGGCGCCCGACAGGGCGCGGTGCACGACGCGGTGGCCGCCCGGCGCGCCGAGTGGACCGACTATGTGCGGCGCACCCTCGCGGAGGCGCGCGGCCTCGGGGAACTGCGCCCGGACACCGATGTGGAGCAGCTCGCCTTCGAGCTGATCGCCCTGCTGGAGACGGCGAATGTGCAGTCGGTGCTGAGCGGCGACGACGCCGGCTACGACCGGGCGGCGGCCGGCATGCTGGCCCGGCTGCGGGCCGCCGCGACCGATCCGGGCGCGCTACCCGGCACGCTGGTCGGCTGAAACGCCGCTGTCGGCCGGTGCCGTGGCGGTGGCGGTGGCGGTGGCGGTGAGGAAGTCCACCACGGCGTCCACCACCCCGGGGTCGGACAGGATGCGGGCGTGCCCCAGTCCTCGGGTGAGCAGCAGATCGGCCTGCCCGGGATAGCTGCGCATCACGTGCCGGGCCTGGTCCACCGGCACCACGCCGTCGTCCTCGTCGTGGATCACCATGATCGGCACGGTGATTCCCGCGGGCCGGTGGGAGGCGGAGAAGCGCGACCAGACGTCCCCCTCCTCGCCCCGCCGGGCCAGGAACCGCTCCACGCGGCGCCGCAGTTCCGTCTCCAGCCGGGGCCGCAGGCCGAGCTGGGCACCGAATCCCTCGGTCAGGAAGCCGAACCGGCTGATGCCGGAGACGGTGACCAGCCGCCGGGCGGTGTCCGGGTCGCGCAGTGCGGCGAAGGCGGCCAGTCCGCCGAAGGAGTGGCCGATCAGGGCCTCGAAGGGCCGGCCGGCCGCCGCCCGCAGCCGGCGCACCGCCGCCCGGTACTCCAGGATGGTGCTGCCCCGGCCGCCGGAGTCGCCGTGGCCGGGTGCGTCGAAGGCGACCGGGCTGTAGCCGGCGGCCAGCAGGGCCTCGGCCAGCGGCTGCCAGCGGGACGCCCGGGAGCGCCAGCCGTGCAGCAGCAGGACCGGCCGCTCACCGCTCCCCCACCGGTGGACGCGCACCGGTGTGCCGTCCAGGTCGAGGGTTTCGGTGCGGGCGGTGCGCATCAGCGCGGCCTCGGCCGGGCGGAGCCCGGCCCGGGCGCCGGCCCGGCGGAACAGGGCGAAGGCCAGGGCGCCGGCCGGGCGCGGGGCGGCCCGGGAGGCGGTGTTGAGCACGAAGCGGATGACTGCGGTGGCCGTGCGGTGCATGTCCGGTCTCCTCGCGGGGTCGGTGACGGGGCGAGATATTAGCACGACCGTTCGTTTAGTTTTCTGGGTCGGGGCCTGCCCGGGCGCCGGGCCGTCCCGCCCGGCAGGAGCCTGGCCGGGCGGGCGGTTCTCAGCGGGCGGCGTCCAGCGGCGCGGACGCCGGGGTGCGGGCCACCGCCGGAGCGGCGGCCGGCAGCGGAGCGGTCTCCGGAGCCGATGCGGACGGGGCAGGCGATGCGGACGGTGCGGCGGTGGCGGCCGGGGCCGGTGCGGTCACCCGGGCGTCCCGGCGGACCAGGGCGGCATAGCGGCCGTCCAGGGCCAGCAGTTCACCATGGCTGCCGCGTTCCGCGATCCGGCCCTCGTGCAGCACCACGATCTGGTCCGCGTCCCGGATGGTGGACAGCCGGTGGGCGATGGTGATGGTGGTACGGCCGGCCGACAGCGCGTCCAGGGCGCGCTGCACCGCCTCCTCGGTGCGGGTGTCCAGGGCGCTGGTGGCCTCGTCCAGAATCAGCACGGGCGGGTCCCGCAGAATGGTCCGGGCGATCGCCAGCCGCTGCTTCTCCCCGCCGGAGAAGCGGTAGCCGCGCTCCCCCACCAGCGTCTGGTAACCGTCCGGCAGTGCGGCGATGTGGTCGTGGATCTGGGCCGCGCGGGCCGCCTCCTCGATCTCCTCGTCGGTGGCGTCGGGCTTGGCGAACCGCAGATTGTCCGCGACCGTGGCGTGGAACAGATAGGTCTCCTGGGAGACCACGCCGATCGCCCGGGCCAGGGAGTCGAAGTCCAGATCCCGCACGTCGACGCCGTCCAGGGTGACCCGGCCGGAGGTGGCGTCGTATATCCGCGGCACCAGATAGCCCAGCGTGCTCTTGCCCGCGCCGGTGGCGCCCACCAGCGCCAGGCTGCCGCCGGCCGGCACGGTCAGATCGATATTGCTGAGCACCGGTCGGCCGCCGGGTTCATAGGCGAAGGAGACGTTCTCGAAGCGGATCACGCCCTTGGCGCGGTCGATCCGCTCCGGGTCGGCCCGTTCGGTGATGTCCACCCGCAGGTCCAGGTATTCGAAAATGCGCTGGAACAGGGCGAGCGACGCCTGGACCTCCACTCCGGTGGAGAGCAGCCCCACGGCCGGGCGGAGCAGGCCCTGCTGGAGGGTGACAAAGGCGACCAGGGTGCCGATGGACGGCGCCTGCCCGCCGAACTGGAGCATCACCCCGGCCGCCCAGTACAGCAGCGGCGGCAGGGCGCCCATGATCATGCCGATGGTGGCCATCCGCCAGCGGCCGGCCATGCTGGAGCGGACCTCCAGCTCCACCAGGCGTGACGATTCATCGGTGAAGGTGCGGGTGAGGGAATCGGCCCGGCCCATGGTGCGGCCCAGCAGAATGCCGCTCACCGACAGCGACTCGGTGACCAGCGCGGCCATTCCGGCCATCTGCTTCTGCCGCTGGGCCACGATGCGTTTGCGCTCCCGGCCCACCCGGCGGGCCACCCAGACGAAGCAGGGCAGCAGGGCCAGGGAGACCAGGGTGAGGCGCCAGTCCAGGGCCAGCATGGCGACCACGGTGGCCACCACGGCGGTGATGTTCGACACCAGGGAGGTCGCGGTGGAGGTGACGGTGGCCTGCATGCCGCCGATGTCCCCGGCAATCCGCGACTGCACCTCACCGGTGCGGGTGCGGGTGAAGAATGCCAGTGGCATCTGCTGGAGTTTGCTGTAGACCCGGGTGCGCAGCTCGTGCATCACATCCTGGCCGACCCGGGTGGAGAGCAGGGTCTGGAGCACACTGAAGATGCTGCTGAGCACCGCGGCACCGATCATGCCCAGGGCCAGCAGGGCGAGCAGTCCGGTGCGCCGGGCGGGCAGCGCGGTGTCGATGATCTCGCGGAGCAGGAACGGGGAGGCGACGCCGACCAGGGACGACGCGCCGACCAGCAGGGCCACGAGACCCAGCCGGCCATGGTGGGGACGGAAAAGACGCAGGATACGACGGACCTGTGCTGAGGGCTGCGGGTGGCTCGCGTCCTTGGGAGGCGGGTTCCACCGAGGGGCGTCGTGGTGCATGGGCTCCTTCCGTGCTCGGTCGGCAGCGGCAACCGACCAGCGTACGACTGTCACAGCGGCTTCACGTGCGTGAACGGGATATGCGTCATCCTGCCTACTTCTGTTCGGTTCTCTCCCCCTGCGGACACTTGTGACCGATACCGATCAGCAGAGCGGCGAAGAAGTCCGATCGCGGGTTGAGAGAACAACAAGGAGACAGATGGACACCTGGACATGTAGATACGTGGATACATGGCTTTGACGGCTTTGCAGATCCATGGCTCGGACGGCTGCGGGGGCGGCGGACCGCGGGGCCGGGAGGCCGCGCGTGCGGCGGTCAGCCGCCCGCCGCGCGGCCCAGCCGGCGGACGGCCTCGGCCAGCAGCGGCGGCGGGGTGGCGAAGGCCAGCCGGACATGGCCGGCACCGCCGGTGCCGAAGTACCGGCCGGCGGTGACGGCCACCCGGCCGCGGTCCAGGAAGACCCCGGCGGGGTCCTCGCCCAGCTCCAGCTCCCGGCAGTCCAGCCAGGCGAGATAGCCGCCCTCCGGCGGCCGGCAGCGCACCCGCGGCAGGTGCTCGGCCAGCAGCCCGGCGAGCAGCCCGCGGTTGCCGTCCAGCCCGGCCAGCAGGGTGTCCAGCCAGTCGTCGCAGTGCCGGAAGGCCGCGATATGGGCGATCACTCCGAGGTGGCTCGGGCCATGGCTCACCTCTTCCGGCAGCCGGGCCAGATCGCCGGCCGCGCCCGGGCCGGCCACCGCCAGCGCCGCCTTGGCCCCGGCCAGTTGCCATGCCTTGGAGGCGGAGACCAGGCTGAAGGCGGTCTCCGCGCCGGGCACCGTGAGGTAGGGCACGAACCGCGCTCCGGGCAGCACCAGCGGGGCGTGCACCTCGTCCGCGATCACCCGCACCCCGTACCGCCCGGCGAGCCGGGCCAGCTCGGCGAGTTCCCCCGCGGTGTGCACGGTGCCGGTCGGATTGTGCGGGCTGCACAGCACATAGGCGGCCGGGCCGCGCCGGAACGCCGCGGCCAGGGCCGCCGCGTCCAGCCGCCCGGCCGGGTCCAGCGGGGCCTCGGCGACGCGCAGTCCGGCGTTGCGCAGAAAGCCGTAGAACGGCGGATAGACCGGCGGGCTGACCACCACGGTGTCCCCGGGCCCGGCCACCAGCCGGACCAGCTCCACCAGCCCGGTCATGATGTCGGCCACCATCGCGGTGCGCTCGGCGGGGACCGGCCAGTTCCAGCGCTTGACCGCGAAGGCGTCCACCGCCTCCGCGTAGCCGATGCCGGTGGCATAGCCGGTGTCGCCCAGGGCCACGGCCTCGGTCAGCGCCCGGGCGACCGGGCCGGGCAGCGGCACATCCATCTCGGCGATCCACAGCGGCAGCACATCGGGCGGGTGGCGCTGCCACTTGGCGCCGGTACGCCGGCGGAGCTGCTCCTCGGTGAGCCGGAACAGCGGATTGGGGTCCGGGACGGAACCGTCGGGGGAATCTGGCAGGGAAGAAGTCACGGGCGGCCTCCGGTGCCGGGCGGAATGAGGGTCGGTGCGCGGCGCCCGCTCCGGCCCGCCCATCGTCGCGGACCGCGCGGCGGACGGCCAGGGGGCCTTCCCTCCCCGGACGCCCGGCCGCAGAGCGCGGACCGCAGAGCGCGGACCGCCGCCGCCCGGGCGGCCCTCAGTCCTCCGGCAGTTCGACCGGGGCGATGGCGTCGAAGACATCGCCCGGGCCGGGGTTGGCCGGGTCGGTCGCCCCGCCGAAGTGGTGCAGCACGCCCCAGACCGCGTTCAGCGCGGTCTGCACCGCGCCCTCGGCCCAGCCCGCGGTCCAGGAGATGTCGTCCCCGGCCAGGAACAGCCCGCGCTTGCCGGCCGGCAGCCGGTCCTGCATGAAGTGGGTGAACAGCCGCCGCTGGTAGCGGTAGTGGCCGGGCAGATTGGCCTTGAAGGCGCCCATGAACCAGGGCTCGTTCTCCCAGGAGACGGTCACCGGCCCGCCGATGAGGTGCCTGCGGATGTCCACGTCCGGATAGATCTCGCCCAGCGACCTGAGCATCACCTCCATCCGTTCCCCGGCGCTCAGCGGCAGCCACTTCAGGCTGTCGTCGCACCAGGTGTAGGACAGGCACATGACGGCCGGGCGGTCCGGGCCGTCCTCCAGCAGATAGGTGCCGCGGGTCATCCGGTCGGTGAGCGTCATGGACATCACGTCGCGCCCGGTGGGCCGCCCGTGCGCGTCCACCGCCTCGTCCCGCCAGAAGGGCCGGTCCACCGGGACGAAGAGTTTGGCGGACTCCATGTAGTGGGTGCGCTCCACCGCGGTCCAGTGGTCGATGGGCAGCAGTTCGTCGGCGCAGTCGATCTTGGACAGCAGCAGCCAGGACTGGGCGGTGAACACCGCGGCCCGGTAGTCGCGGACGGCGCCGGAGGCGTCCGTGACGGCGATCCGGCCGTCCGCGGTGCGGGCCAGCCGGGTGACCGCGGGCCGCGGGGTGCCGCCGTGCAGACCGCTCAGCGAGGTGCCCCGCGGCCAGTGCACGGTCTTCTCCGGCGCCCGCTCCCACAGCCGCCGGGGAAGCTGCCGGCTGCCGCCCACGATCAGCCGGTGGTCGTCGTCCGCGCCGGTGCAGACCACCCGCAGGATCTCCAGGACGGAGTTGGGGAAGTCGGTGTCCCAGCCTCCGGTGCCGAAGCCGACCTGGCCGAAGAGCTCCCGGTCCCGGAAGGAGGAGAAGGCCTCGGAGGCGCACAGGAAGCCGTAGAAGGTCTGGTTGTCCAGCTTCTCCACCAGGGCGGACCAGATCTGCCGGATCCGCGGCACGTCCCGCTCGCGGATGGCCCGCTGCATGTCGGAGAAGCGCGCGCCCTCCTCCAGGCAGGCGGTCCAGGCCCGGGCCACCCGGCGGAAGACCTCCGGCAGATCGTCCGGGGTGCGGGCGTAGTGGCTGCGGCCCTTGAGGTCCACCACGGTGGACGGGGTCGCCGGGGCCAGCGGATTGGGGAACGGCCGGGTGGTCAGTCCGGCCAGATCGATGTAGTGCCGCAGGGCGGTGGAGGACGGCGGGAAGCGCATCGCGCCCATTTCCGCGATCAGCGACGGGTCGCAGCCCTCGAAGGTCTCGGTGCGCAGCCGTCCGCCGATCCGGTCCGCCTCGTAGAGCACCGGCCGCAGACCGGTCTTCATCAGTTCGTAGGCGGTGACGATGCCCGACAGGCCGCCCCCGATGACGGCCACCTCGGTGCCGTGCTCGGTGGCCGGGATCTGGCCGAGGCCGGCCGGGTGGCGCAGATAGTCGTCGTAGGCGAAGGGGAAGTCCGGGCCGAACATGGTGACCGGGGGCAGATCCGGGGCGGCGGCGGGCCGGTGCTCGTCGTGCGCCGCGGTGGGCAGCGTGGACGTCATCGGGCGGTTCTCCTGGCTGACGGGAACGGGAACGGGAACGGGCGCCGGCTCAGCGCCGGGGCCGGGTGAGGGCGCCGTAGAGTTCGGGGCGGCGGTCGCGCAGATACGGATTGGCGGCGCGCGAGATGCGCAGCCGCTCCGGATCGACCTCGGCGGTGAGCAGTTCCGGCCCGGTGCCGGCCCGGGCGGGCACGGTGCCGTCGGGGGCGGCCAGGCAGCTCAGCCCGGTGAAGTGGTGTCCGCCCTCGGGGCCGCAGCGGTTGGCATAGGCGAGGTAGAGCTGGCTCTCCAGGGCGCGGGCCGGGACCAGGGTGCGGGCCACCGCCTCGTGGGGCCGCATCAGCGCGGTGGGCACCAGCAGCAGGTCGGTGCCGGCCAGCGCATGGGCCCGCACCGTCTCCGGGAACTCCATGTCGTAGCAGATCAGCAGGCCGAGGCGGAGGCCGTCCAGCTCGGTCTGGACGAGCTGCTCGGTGCCGGGCACGAAGGCGGCGGTCTCGAATGCGCCGTAGAGATGGGTCTTGCGGTAGACGGCGCGACGGCTGCCGTCCGGGCCGATGAGCTGCACGCTGTTGTGCACGCCGGCGGGGCCGCGCTCCGGCCAGCCGTACACCACGGCGATGCCGTGCCGGGCGGCGATCTCGCCGGCCGCCCGCGCCCAGGGGCCGTCGGCGGGCTGGGCGAGCCGGGCCACCGCGCGGGCGCCGTCCAGGGCGTAGCCGGTCAGGGAGAGTTCCGGGGTGACCAGCAGCCGGGCGCCCTCGGCGGCGGCCCGCCGGGCGGTGCCGTCCAGGGCGGCCAGAGCGGCGGCGGGACGGGACGGCAGCCCGGCCGGGCCCTGGAGCACGGCGATGCGCAGCGGCGTCATGGAAACCTCGCAGGTCTGGACGTGACCGGACGTATCCGGAGCAGCCGGACGTACGGGTTCATTGCCTTCAGGGCTTCGGAGGGGGACGCCTCGACGGTACGGCCGCCCGGGCCGGCCGACAAGGCCCGTCCCTTGCGCGTCGGGGCACGATTCCTTGCGCGTTCCGGCCCCGCCCCGGCGATTCGTTGCGCGGGGACCGTCACCGGCCTTCCGGGCCGCGCTCGCCGGGGGCCGCATCCGCGGAGAAGCGGCGCAGCAGCGGGGACAGCACCAGGACCGACTTGGTGCGTTCCACGAACGGCTCCCCGGCGATGCGCTCCAGCACGGTCTCGAAGTGGTGCATGTCGGCGGCGAGGACCTGGGCGACGGCGTCCGCCTCACCGGTGACCGTGGAGGCGGAGACCACCTCGGGGTAGCGGGACAGGCCCCGGCGGATGTCCTCGGGCGAGGTCTTGGAACGGCAGTAGAGCTCGATCAGCCCTTCGATCCGCCAGCCCAGGGCGGCCGGCGCGATCCGCACCGTGAAGCCGGTGATCGCGCCCTGCTCCCGCAGCCGGTCCACCCGGCGCTTGACCGCCGGGGCGGACAGGCCGACCTCGGCGCCGATGTCCGCATAGGAGCGGCGGGCGTCCTCGGCGAGCGCGCGCACGATACGTTCGTCCAGTTCACTGAGGTGCACAGGGGAAGTGAACCACGCCGGGCACGGCGGGGCGGGCCGCCCTGCTCAGGCCGTGACGGGCCTGGCGCGCACCCAGATCCGGTCCTCGGTCAGCCGGCCCGCCGGCGCCAGCCCGGCCTCGGCCAGCGCCGCTTCGAAGGCGGCGTCGTCCAGCCGCCGGGTGCGGAAGGTCTGGGTCCACACGGCGTCCGGGAAGACGTACTCGACATGCACCGAGTACAGCTCCGGGCCGGCCGGCTCGGCCGAGACCACCCGCACCAGGGCGTCGCCGAGCCGTGACTCGCGGGGGACGTCGCGGTACCAGTTCTCGCCCTCCCGCTGGATCAGCACGCAGCCGTCGTCCGCCACATGGCGGCGGCAGACCTCCAGCAGGGCGCGGCGGGTGGCCGGCTCGGCGGTGTTGACCAGGAAGGAGCCGAGCAGCACGCAGTCGAACCGCTCCCCGGCCGTCGGCCCGTGCCCGGTCAGCTCCTCGATGGGCGAGCAGATGGTGCGGGCGCCGCGGACATGCGCCAGCATCTCCGGGGACTCGTCCACCGCCGTGACCCGGAAGCCGTGGGCCACCAGGGGGTGGGTCACCCGGCCGACGCCGCAGCCCAGTTCCAGCACGGAGGCGCCGGGCGGCAGCGCGCCGCGGATCACCTCCGGCTCGTTCCCCGGCGGCATCCGCAGATACATCTCCACGGCGCAGCCGTCGGGCGTGATCGGTCCCGGCCCGGTGCCAGAGTGACCCGGCCGGACCCGCGGTGAGCTCGTCATGCGCCCATCCGACCACGCCCGGCGGCGGCCGGGGAACCCCGCGTCACCAGCTCGCGTGCAGCGGCTTGCCCTCGGCGTAGCCGGCCGCGCTCTGCACCCCGACCACGGCCCGCGCCGCGAACTCGGTCAGATCGCCGGCGCCGGCGTAGGTGCAGGCCGAGCGCACGCCCGAGACGATGGCGTCGATCAGGTCCTCCACCCCCGGGCGGACCGGGTCGATGTACATCCGGGAGGTGGAGATGCCCTCCTCGAACAGCCCCTTGCGCGCCCGGTCGTAGGACGACTCCTCGGCCGTGCGGTTGCGCACCGCGCGGGCCGAGGCCATGCCGAAGCTCTCCTTGTACAGCCGCCCGTCCGCGGACTGCTGGAGATCGCCCGGGGACTCATGGGTCCCGGCGAACCAGGAACCGATCATCACATTGGACGCGCCCGCGGCCAGCGCCAGGGCCACATCGCGCGGATGCCGCACCCCGCCGTCCGCCCAGACGTGCTTGCCGTGCCGGCGGGCCTCCTCGGCGCACTCCAGCACCGCGGAGAACTGGGGGCGGCCGACGCCGGTCATCATCCGGGTGGTGCACATGGCGCCCGGTCCGACGCCGACCTTGACGATGTCGGCGCCGGCCTCGATCAGATCCCGCACGCCCTGCGCGGAGACCACATTGCCGGCCACCACCGGGACCCGCGGATCCAGGGCGCGCACCGCGCGCAGCGCGGCGACCATCGTCTCCTGGTGGCCGTGCGCGGTGTCCACCACCAGCACGTCGGCGCCGCCGGCCAGCAGCGCCTCGGCCCGGCCGGCCACATCGCCGTTGACGCCGACGGCGGCGGCGACCCGCAGCCGGCCCCGGTCGTCCACGGCGGGGGTGTAGAGGGTGGCGCGCAGGGCCCCCTTGCGGCTGAGGATGCCGGCCAGCCGGCCGTCCGCGTCCACCGCCGGGGCGATCTTGCGGTGGGCGGCGTCCAGCCGGTGGAAGGCCTCGCGCGGGTCCATGGCGGCGTCCAGCAGCATCAGGTCCGCGGACATCACCTGGGAGAGCTGGGTGAAGCGGTCCACGCCGGTGAGGTCGGTCTCGGTGACGATGCCGACCGGGCGGCCGTCGGAGACCACCACCCCGGCGCCGTGTGCCCGCTTGGGCAGCAGCGCCAGGGCGTCCGCCACGGTCTGGGCGGGGGCCAGGGTGATCGGGGTGTCCAGCACGAGATGGCGCCGCTTGACCCAGCCGATGACCTCGGTGACCACATCGATCGGGATGTCCTGCGGGATCACCACCAGGCCGCCGCGGCGGGCGACCGTCTCGGCCATCCGGCGGCCGGCGATCGCGGTCATATTGGCCACCACCACGGGGATGGTGGTGCCGGAGGCGTCCGGTCCGGCCAGATCGACGTCCTGCCGGGAGGCGACCGCCGAACGGGACGGCACCATGAAGACGTCGTCATAGGTCAGGTCGTAGGGCGGCCGGACATCATGGAGAAATCGCATGCTGGCTCTCTCACCTGCGGTTGTACGGATCATGCGGGTGGGAGTCAGCACCGGCCGCGCCGGGACGCGCACGGGCACCGGGCGGCGGCAGGCGGCTCCTGTGCCCATTGTCCCCGATCGGCCCGGGAACCGGTCCGCCGCATGGTCCGGCCGGCGGTCCGGCCGGCAGTCCGGTCGGCGGCGGTCAGTGGTCCGCGGGATCGACCCGGTCCAGGGCCGGCCGCCGGCCGGGCGGGACCCGCATCAGATAGTCGGCGGCGGCGGTGTCCGTGACCAGGCTGGTGACCAGCCCGGAGCGGAGCACGGCGGCGATGGCGTCCCCCTTGCGCCGCCCGCCCGCGATGGCCACCACCTCGGGAATCCGGCGCAGCCGCTCGGCCTCCACGGTGATGCACCGTTCGCCCAGATCCCGGCCGATGGTCCGGCCCTCCAGGTCAAACAGGTGCGCGGACATCTCGGCGGCGGCCCCGAGGGAGGCGTAGTGCGACCGTTCCTCGTCGCTGAGCATGTCGTGCACGGTGGAGATGCCGGCCTCCCAGGAGCCGATGGACACCGCGGCGACGGTCACCTTGTCGAAGTACTCGAAGGCGTGCGCGATGCCGGTCTGGCCGCGCAGCGCGGCGGCGGTCTGGGCGTCGGGCAGCAGCATCGGCGCGTAGATCGGATGGGCCTCGCCGCCGGAGACCGCCGCGGCCCGGCGCACCGCCTCCACCGAGCCGCGCTCCGCGGTGCCCACGTCGTAGACCCCGGTGAGCTGCACCACGGTGCACGGCGGCAGCTCCTTCAGGGCGGCGGCCATGTGAATGGTGGAGCGGCCCCAGGCCAGGCCCAGCACGTCCCCCTCGTTGACCAGCTCGCTCATCAGATCGGCGGCGACCTCGCCCAGGTGGTCGGCGTCGTGCGCATTGGCGGGCGCGTCGGCCGGCGACTCGGCGACCACCACATGGCGCAGCCCGTACCGGGCGCGCAGCGCGTCGGAGCGCTCGGCGTCGAGCTCGGCGGGCACCCGGATCTCGATGCGCACCAGGTCGTGCTCGACAGCGGACTCGAGCACCCGGGCGACCTTGAAGCGGCTCACACCGAACTCGTCGGCGATCTGGATCTTGGATTTCCCCTCCAGGTAGAAGCGGCGGGCCATGGCCGCCGCCTGCATCAGCTCGGCGGGGCCCATTCTCGTGGCTGACCGTCCCGCGGCCACCGCACTCACCTCTCTGTCTTCCCCGTTGCCGTCCCGCTGTGTCCTGCCTGTTCATCCTCGCAGATCCACGGGGAGCGTGATCCGTCATGTGCACGGTGCACCCGGCCGGATGACCGCATTGACCAGGATGTCGCCGGTTCTTCACCCGGCTGCCGCCGGCGGGCCCGCGACGCTTCACGCCCCCGTGGCGTGCCGCGCGCCCTTCCGTCCCCGGATGCGGCTTTCACCCCGCGTCCCCGGCCCGGCCGCGGCACCGTCGGCGTGACCCGCGTCACATTGCGCCGCCTTCGCCGGTCATGCGGCGCGCCGGGCGGCGGCGGCCTCCGCCTGCTTGCGCAGCGCGGCCACCGCGGCGGCCGGATCCTCCGCGCCGTAGACCGCGGAACCGGCCACGAACACATCGGCGCCGGCCTCGGCACAGCGCTCGATGGTCTCCGCCGAGACCCCGCCGTCGACCTGGAGCCACAGCCTCAGCCCGTGGCGCTCGATCAGCCGCCGCGCGCGGCGGATCTTGGGCAGCACCAGATCCAGGAACTTCTGGCCGCCGAAGCCGGGCTCGACCGTCATCAGCAGCAGCATGTCGAGCTCGGGCAGCAGGTCCTCGTAGGGCTCGACGGGGGTGGCGGGATTGAGCGCCAGGGCGGCGCGCGCCCCCTTGGCACGGATCTCCCGGGCCAGCCGCACCGGGGCGGCGGCGGCCTCCGCGTGGAAGGTGACCGACCCGGCGCCCGCCTCCACATACTGCGGAGCCCAGCGGTCCGGATTCTCGATCATCAGATGGCAGTCCAGCGGTATGCCGGTGGCCTTGCGCAGCGACTCGACCACCGGCACGCCCAGGGTGAGGTTGGGCACGAAGTGGTTGTCCATGACGTCCACATGGAGCCAGTCGGCGCCCTCGACCGCCTCCGCCTCGGCCGCCAGGCGGGCGAAGTCGGCCGCGAGAATGCTGGGATTGATCTGTGCCATGCGCTCAGTATTTCAGCATCCCCGCCGCTCACCGGCCCCGCTCGGCCCGCCCCGGCGCCCGGGCGCAGGGGACGGACGGCCGCGCGCGGGTCAGCGGGTGCGGCGCAGCAGCGTGAGATGCATGGCGTCGGTGCCGTGCAGATGCGGCCAGAGCTGGACGCCCGGGCCGTCGCCCAGCCCCGGCACGCCCGGCAGCAGCGGCCGGGCGTCCAGCGGTTCCGCCGCCAGCCCGGCCGGCGGCCGGTGCAGCACGTCCGCCACCACCGCCCGGGTCTCCGCCAGATGCGGTGAGCAGGTCACATAGGCGACCACCCCGCCCGGCCGGGCCGACTCCAGCGCCCGGCGCAGCAGCTCCCGCTGCAGCGGGCCGAGCCGCGCCAGATCCTGCGGCCGGCGCCGCCAGCGCGCCTCCGGACGGCGGCGCAGCGCGCCCAGTCCGGTGCACGGCACATCGGCCAGCACCCGGTCGAAGGTTCCCGGCCGCCACGGCGGCCGGGTGCCGTCCGCGGTGATCACCTGGTACGGGCCGGGGGTGCCGGCCAGCGCACGGGCCACCAGCCGGGCCCGGTGCGGCTGCTTCTCGGCGGCCACCAGCAGTGCCCCGCGCTCCGCGGCCAGCCCGGCCAGCAGGGCGGCCTTGCCGCCGGGACCCGCGCACAGATCGAGCCAGCGGGCGTCCGGCCCGCCGCCCAGCGGGGCGGCGGCGAGCGCCAGCGCGGTGAGCTGGCTGCCCTCGTCCTGCACTCCGGCCCGGCCGTCGCGCACCGCGGCCAGCGCCGCCGGGTCGCCGCCGTGCGCCAGTCGCACCGCGTACGGGGACCAGCGGCCCGCCGCCAGCTCCCCCTCCCCCTCCCCGTCCGCCGCGCCGGCACCGGCGCCGCCGCTGCCGCCGCGCAGCAGTTCCCCGGCGGTGGTCCGGCCCGGCCGGGCGGCCAGCGTCACCCCGGGCCGCTGGTTGTCGGCGGCCAGCAGGGCCTCGATCCCGGCCCGGTCACCGCCGAGCGCGTCCCACAGCGCGGAGACCACCCACCGCGGATGGGAGTGCACCACGCTCAGATACCCCTCCGGGTCCCGCTCCCACTCCGGGGCGATCTGCGCCAGCCACTCCTCCAGGCCGTGCCGGGCCACCTTGCGCAGCACCGCGTTGACGAACTTGGCCCGGCCGTCGCCGAGCACCGAGCGGGCCAGCTCCACGGCGGTGGAGACCGCCGCGTGGCTGGGGATCCGGGTGCCCAGCACCTGGTGCGTGCCCAGCACCAGCACATCCAGCACCGGCGGGTCCACCCGGTCCAGCGGGCGGTCCACGCAGGCGGCCAGCACCGCCCGGTAGGTGCCCTGATGGCGCAGGGCGCCGTAGACCAGCTCGGTGGCCAGGGCGGCGTCCCGCGCGTCGAGCTCGCCCGCCCGGCGGGCCTTGGCCAGCAGCGGCGGCAGCACCAGGTTGGCGTAGGCGTCGCGCTCCTGCACGGCGCGCAGCGCCTGGTGCGCGACCAGCCGCACGGGATCCTTGCGGGGCCGCCGGTAGCGGCGCTGCGAGGAGGCGGACGGGGCGGGGGCGGCGGGTCGGCGCGGCCGAGTGCTCACGATCGGTGCTCCGGCGGTACGGGGATACGGTTGCGGGGTGCGACGGCGGGCGCGCGGGGGCCGGGACGCGGGTGTCCCGCCCGGGCCGTGGCGGGCCCGGCCCGGAAGGGAACGGCCGGGGCCCCGGGTACGACGGTACGCCCGGCCGTCACGGGGCCGCCCGCCCGCAGGGCCGCCGGGAAACACGGCGGCGTCGGGTCAGGGCATCAGTCGCCCAGGCGCTCGCCGGAGGAGATCCGGGCGCCGCGCGCCCAGTCGGCCGCGGCCATCGGCTTCCTGCCCTGCGGCTGCACCCAGAGCAGCTCCACCGCGTGCGAGCCGGTGCCGGCGTACACCTGGTGCTTGCCGACCGCGAGTTCACCGGGCGCCAGCCCGGTGCGGCCGGGGACCGGCGCGACCTGGCGCAGCTTGAGCCGCTCGCCGCGGACCACGGTCCAGGCGCCGGGCGCCGGCGAGCAGCCGCGCACCACCCGGTCCACCCGCAGGGCGGGGGCCTTCCAGTCCACCCGGGCGTCCTCCACGGTGAGCTTCGGCGCCATGGTGACGCCCTCGGCGGGCTGCGGCACCGGCTCCAGGCTGCCGTCGGCGATGCCGTCCACGGTGGCGGCGAGCAGCCCGGCGCCGGCGAAGGCCAGGCGGGTGAGCAGGTCACCGCTGGTGTCGGTGGGACGGATCCGCTCCGTCACCGTGCCGTAGACCGGCCCGGAGTCCAGCCCCTTCTCGATCCGGAAGGTGCTGGCGCCGGTGATCTCGTCGCCGGCCATCACGGCATGCTGCACGGGCGCGGCGCCGCGCCAGGCCGGCAGCAGGGAGAAATGCAGATTGACCCAGCCGTGCGGCGGGATGTCCAGCGCCGCCCGGGGCAGCAGGCCGCCGAAGGCCACCACCGGGCAGCAGTCGGGGGCCAGCTCCCGCAGCCGGTCCTGGAAGGCCGGGTCGCGCGGGGTCTCCGGCTTCAGCACCTCGATGCCCGCCTCCGCGGCGCGTTCCGCGACCGGGCTGGCCGCCAGCCGCCTGCCGCGGCCCGCCGGCGCGTCCGGCCGGGTCACCACGGCCACGACCCGGTGCCGGCCGGCGGACAGCAGGGCGTCCAGCGACGGCACGGCCACCTCGGGGGTACCTGCGAAGACGAGCCTCATGGTGCGGCAGTCACCTCTGTACTGGTCTGTTGTACTGGTCCGTACTGGTCCGTACTGTTCTGTACTGATCCGTACTGTTCTGTACTGGTCTGTACCGGTTTCCGGGTCCTGATCGCGGGGCCGGTGCCCGTGTCCGGCGTCCGGTGCCCCGGCGTCCGGTGCCCCGGCGCGGACGCAACAGTCTACGGCCGGACGGTCCCCGGCGCGGTGGCGCGCCCAGGGCGCGCGCCTTGCGGGGGAGTTGATGCGCCTCCCGCCGTGACCACCGGCGGCGGTCGGACGTTGGTCAAGGCGGATTGACCGCCCGGGGGCCGGGCCACGGCCCCGCTCTCTCCGGTTCGAGAGGCTGATCATGGCCGACCACTCCCCCGACGCCCAGGCACGGGCCAGTCTGCACATGCTGGTGCGGGACATCGAAAGGGTGCGCCGCCAAGTGGACGCACTGCGCACACTGAGCACCCAGTTGGGCAATGTCTACCGCCCGCGCCGCACCTCCTCGGCCAGCGGCTTCGTGGTCTACGGCCGGGCCCCGGCGCCGACCGTGCGGCTGGCCCAGGAGCTGAGGGAGAGTGTGGAGGCGCTGGTCACCGCGGCCGTGGACTTCGACCGCTCACTGGGCTTCTCCTGGGACGCGGTGGGCTCCGCGCTCGGGGTGACCAAGCAGGCGGTGCACCGCCGCTACGGCTCCCGCCGCACCCCGCCGGCGCCGTCCGCGGAGCCGGCGCCCGGCGAGCCCTCCGCCGTTCCCCAGGCCCGTCCGGCCCCGGACCCGGCCAGAGCGGGAGTCCTCCCCGCCCCCCGCAGCGGCTGACCCCGCGGCACGGCCACCACGGTGCCCGGCCGCACCGGTGACGCCCCGCACCCGGCCGGCCGGCGGCGCGGCTGCCGGACGCCGCGGGCGGCGACGGGCCGCTTCGCGGAAGGAGTCAGCCGATGTCGGCGGGGTCGATGCGGACCCGGGCGGTGGCCGGATCGCCGTGGGCCAGGCGGGTGGCCTGGGCGGACTTCAGGGCCGCGGCGAGCGGCGCGCCGCCGCCCAGCGGCACCCGGATCAGCGCCCGGTGCCACACCTCGCCCGGAGCCGGCCCGCCCGGGCGGCGGGCTGTGCCCCCCGGGGCGGGCGGCAGGGCCACCGGGCCCAGCACCACGGCGTCCCGCGGCAGCGCCACCGTGCCGAGCAGCGCGCGCACCGCCTCCTCCGGCCCGGCCACCGAGGCCATCCGATGGGCCGGCGGCAGCCCCAGCGCCGCACGGTCGGCGAGCTCCCGGACGACGTATCCGGCCGGGTCCCAGCGGACCAGCGCCTGCACGGCCCGCTCGGCCGGCTCGGCCAGCACCACCACCCGGCCGCCGTCCGGCGCCGGGCGGACCAGCGCCGCGGCGTTGAGCCAGCGCCGCAGCGCCTCCTCGCCGGCCCGCAGATCGGGCCGGCCCAGCAGGGCCCAGCCGTCCAGCAGCACCGCCGCGGCATAGCCCGGCCCCCCCGTCACCAGCGGCTCGGCGCCCGGGGTGCTGACCACCAGCAACGGCCGGTCGGGCACGCCGGCCAGGATCTGGTCCCGGCCGGAGGTGCGCACCGTCACCGAAGGAAAGGCCCGGCCGAGTTCCTCGGCGGTGCGCCGGGCGCCGACCACCCTGGCCCGCAGCCGGAGGCCGCCGCAGACCGGGCAGTGCCACTGCGGCGCGGCCTCCCCGCACCAGCCGCATTCCGGTGTCCCGCCCGGTCCCGGCGCGGCCAGCGGGCCGCCGCAGCGGGCGCAGCGGGCCGGCGAGCGGCAGTCCTCGCACGCCAGCCGCGGCACATAGCCGCGGCGGGGCACCTGGACCAGCACCGGCCCCAGGGCCAGACCGTCCCGGATGGCCTGCCAGGCCAGGGTGGGCAGCCGGGCGGCGCGGGCGGCCTCGTCCCGGCTCTCATCGGTCTCGGTGACGGTACGGACCCGCGGCGCCACCGCCCGCACCGTCTCCCGGGCGGCGGCCAGCGGCCGGGCCCAGCCGGCCTCCACCAACTGCGCGGCCTCCGCCGTGCAGGCGTGTCCGCCGCACAGAAAGGCGGCGCGCTCCTGGGCGGCGCGCAGCAGCAGCACGTCCCGGGCGTGCGGCTGGGGGGCGTGGTCGTCCCGGTGCGAGGAGTCGCCGTCGTCCCAGACGGCCGCCAGGCCCAGCTCGCGGACCGGCGCGAACATGGCGGCGCGGGTGCCGATCACGGCCCGCACCGCGCCACGGCTGACCGCCAGCCAGCGGCGGTAGCGGATCTCCGGGCCGGATTCGGCGGTGAGCAGCACATGCCGTCCCGGGCCGGTCAGCGCGGTGAGCGCGGCGTCCACCCGGGCGGCGGCCCGCCCGTCGGGCAGCACCGCCAGGGCACCGCGCCCGGCCGCCAGTGCCGTGGCCAGGGCCCTGGCCAGTTCCTCCGGCCAGCCGGGGCCGGGCAGCGCGGACCATACGGCGCGCGGTGTGCCGCCGGCGGCGAGGGCGTGCAGGAAGGCGGGGCCCTCGGGGTAGCGGTGCCAGCCGCCCGGCCCGGGCGCGGCGGGCGGCGGCAGCGGCGCCGCCGCGGGCTCCTCCTCCACCCGTGCCACCCGCGGCGGCACGGCGAGCTGCACCACATCGGCGAGCGAGCCGGCATAGCGGTCGGCGACCGAGCGGCACAGCCGCAGCAGCCCCGGCCCGAGCACCTGCTCGGTGGAGAGCACCTGGGCGATCGGGGCCAGCACCCCGGGAAAGTCGCTCTCCGCGACGCGTTCGACCAGGAAGCCGTTGATCAGCCGGCCGCCCTCGCGGCGCCCGCCGCGCTCCCCGGCACCGAACCGGACCCGGACCCGGACACCGGGCCGGGCCCGGTCGTCCATGGCCGCGGGCACGGCGTAGTCGAAGTAGCGGTCGAGATGGAGCTGGCCCTTGTCGACCAGCACCCGGGCCACCGGCAGCCGCTCGGCGAGGGGGGCACCGCGCCAGGTGCGCGGCCGGGCGCGGGGCGCGGCCCGCCCGCGGGCCGCCCGGATCAGCGGGAGCTGCTCGGCGCCCGCCCCCGCGTCCCCCTTCCCAGCGCTGCTCACCAGCCCAGTACACCAGACCGGGCCGACAGCGCTCCGCCGCCGGGCCCGGAGGCCCGGCGGCGGCGGATCAGCGCACGGGCGGCCGGGCTCAGCGGCCGGCGGCGCGGCGCAGGGCGTCCACCCGGTCGGTGGTCTCCCAGGTGAAGTCCGGCAGTTCCCGGCCGAAGTGGCCGTAGGCGGCGGTCTGGGCGTAGATCGGCCGCAGCAGATCCAGGTCCCGGATGATGGCGGCCGGGCGGAGGTCGAAGACGTCCCCGATGGCCTTCTCGATCCGGTCCGGTCCGACGGCGGCGGTGCCGAAGGTCTCCACGAACAGTCCCACCGGCTCGGCCTTGCCGATGGCGTAGGCGACCTGCACCTCGCAGCGGCGGGCCAGCCCGGCGGCGACCACGTTCTTGGCGACCCAGCGCATGGCGTAGGCGGCCGAGCGGTCCACCTTGGAGGGGTCCTTGCCGGAGAAGGCGCCGCCGCCGTGCCGCGCCATGCCGCCGTAGGTGTCGATGATGATCTTCCGGCCGGTGAGTCCGGCGTCGCCCATCGGGCCGCCGATCTCGAACCGTCCGGTGGGGTTGACCAGCAGCCGGTAGCCCTCGGTGGTCAGCTCCAGGCCCTGCTCCGCCAGCGCGGCCAGCTCCGGCTCCACCACGAACTCCCGGATGTCCGGGGTGAGCAGCGACTCCAGGTCGATGTCGGAGGCGTGCTGGCTGGAGACCACCACGGTGTCCAGCCGCACCGGCCGGTCGCCGTCGTACTCGATGGTGACCTGGGTCTTGCCGTCCGGCCGCAGGTAGGGGATGGTGCCGTTCTTCCGGGCCTCGGTCAGCCGGGCGGCCAGCCGGTGGGCGAGGATGATCGGCAGCGGCATCAGCTCGGGGGTGTCGTCGCAGGCGTAGCCGAACATCAGGCCCTGGTCGCCGGCGCCCTGCCGGTCCAGCTCGTCGTCATCGCCCTCGACCCGGGCCTCGTAGGCGGTGTCCACGCCCTGGGCGATGTCCGGGGACTGGGCGCCGATGGACACCGAGACACCGCAGGACGCGCCGTCGAAGCCCTTCTTGGAGGAGTCGTAGCCGATGTCCAGGATCTTGCCGCGCACCAGGCCCGCGATGTCCGCGTAGGCCTTGGTGGTGACCTCGCCCGCGACATGCACCAGGCCGGTGGTGATCAGGGTCTCCACGGCGACCCGGGAGGCCGGGTCCTCCTTGAGGAGGGCGTCGAGAATGGTGTCGCTGATCTGATCGGCGATCTTGTCCGGGTGGCCCTCGGTCACGGATTCCGAGGTGAACAGGCGGCGGGACACGGCGCTCCCTGGGTTTGCAGCGGCTGCTGACTGACGAAGAGGAATGCACGGCCACGGCGTTCGGCACGACGGCCGTTCCCGGCCAGCATATCGGTCCGGACACGGACGCGGGCAGGGTCTGTCCAGTTACTGGGCGCGCACCGCTTCCGGCCGGGCACCCGTCCGGGGCCGGTGCCCGGCCGGTGCCGAGGTCAGCGGGGTGGTGCGCCGCTCCAGCGGGCCACCACGGCGTCCCAGACCCGGTCGGCCAGCTCGTCCTTGGGGCCGCGCGGCACCACCGTCTCCGGCCCCCGGGCGTCCAGGATCACGGCTTCGTTCTCCTCGGTCCCGAATGCCAGCCCCTCCCCCACCCGGTTCACCACCAGCAGGTCGCAGCCCTTGCGGGCCAGCTTGGCACGGCCGTTGGCGAGCACATCGTCGGTCTCCGCGGCGAAGCCGACGACGAGCTGCCCCGGGGCACCGCGCGCGGCGGACAGCGCGGCCAGGATGTCGGGGTTGCGGACCAGCCGGACCGGCTCCGGCTCCTGGCCCTCCCGCTTCTTGATCTTGCTGCCGGAGCGGGCCGCGGGCCGGAAATCGGCCACGGCCGCGGCCATCACCACCGCGTCGGCGCCGGACGCCGCCTTGGTGACGGCCTGGCGCAGTTCCTCGGCGGTGCCCACCGGGACCACCTCGGCGCCGGCCGGATCGGGCAGCGCGGCGTTGGCGGCGATCAGGGTGACCCGGGCGCCGCGGGCCAGCGCGGTCCGGGCCAGGGCGTATCCCTGCTTGCCCGAGGAGCGGTTGCCCAGATAGCGGACCGGGTCCAGCGGCTCCCGGGTGCCGCCCGCGCTGATCACCACATGACGTCCGGCCAGGTCCGGCTCCAGGGCGCGCGGGCCGCGGGCCAGCACCCGGCGGCAGAGCTCGAACAGGGCCTCCGGCTCGGGGAGCCGGCCCTTTCCGGTGTCCGCGCCGGTCAGCCGCCCCACCGCGGGCTCGACCACCACCGCCCCGCGGCGGCGCAGGGTGGCGACGTTCTCCCGGGTGGCCGGATGCTCCCACATCTCGGTGTGCATGGCGGGCGCGTAGACCACCGGGCACCGGGCGGTGAGCAGGGTGTTGGTGAGCAGATCGGCGGCCAGGCCGTGGGCCGCCCGGGCCAGCACGTCGGCGGTGGCGGGGGCCACCACCACCAGATCGGCGCGCCGGCCGATGCGCACGTGCGGCACCTGGTGGACGGATTCCCACACCTCGGTGGCGGCCGGCCGGCCGGACAGCGCCGACCAGGTGGCCTCGCCGACGAAGTGCAGGGCGGCGGCGGTGGGCACCACGGTGACCGCGTGCCCGGACTCGGTGAACCGCCGCAGCAGTTCGCAGGCCTTGTAGGCGGCGATGCCGCCGCTCACGCCGAGCACCACCTCGGGGCGTTCCCGGGGCACGGGCCCGTCCGGTGAGGCCGCTGGCTCTGCCACGGGCCGTTACTCGGTCGGGCCGTCGATGGCCTCGGCGGTCAGCAGACCGGCGTTGATCTCGCGCAGCGAGATGGACAGCGGCTTCTCGTGCACATGGGTGTCCACCAGCGGGCCGACATACTCCAGGAGGCCCTCGCCGAGCTGCGAGTAGTACGCGTTGATCTGGCGGGCCCGCTTGGCGGCGTAGATCACCAGGCTGTACTTCGAGTCGGTGGCCTCAAGCAGCTCGTCGATCGGAGGGTTGATGATGCCCTCCGGCGGGGCGATGGAAGAGGACACGCGCTGCCTCCGTGATGGGTTGCGTGGTGAGTTGCGTGATGTCGTGCGGTACGTGTGCTGCGTGACCTGCGTGTACTGCGTGCGGCCCGGCGGTCGCGCCGGGGCGGGCGGGGACGGACCGGAGCAGGTCAGGACAGACGCATCAAGGCTAGCAGTTCGCTCACCACGGCCTCGACCGAGGTGTTGACCAGGGTGATGTCGAACTCCGCCTCGGCGGCCAGCTCGATCCGGGCGGCGTCCAGCCGGCGGCGGATGATCTCGGGAGGCTCGGTGCCGCGCCCGGTGAGCCGGCGCACCAGCTCGTCCCAGGACGGCGGCGCGAGGAAGACCAGCCGGGCGTCCGGCATGGCCTCGCGCACCTGCCGGGCACCCTGGAGGTCGATCTCCAGCAGCACCGGCTCGCCGGCCTCCAGCCGGTCCAGGACAGGCCGACGGGGAGTGCCGTAGCGGTGGCCCGCGAACTCGGCCCACTCCAGCAGCTCCCCGTTGGCGATGAGCTTGTCGAACTCCTCGTCCTCGACAAAGAAGTACTGCACACCGTGCCGCTCGCCCGGGCGTGGTCTCCGCGTGGTGGCCGACACCGAGAGCCAGACCTCGGGATGGGCCTTGCGGAGGTGCGCGACGACCGTGCTCTTGCCGACCCCGGAGGGGCCGGAGAGCACGGTCAGCCGCGGACGACCGGCCGGTGTTGCGGGGGCCGCCCCCCGGGATGCACCACTCATGCGGTGATTATCCCGGCTACCCGCCGCGCCGAGAAATTCAGGACGAGCCGGCCCCGAATTCACGCTCAAGGGCCGCGATCTGGTTGGAGCCGAGTCCTCGGACTCGCCGGCTCTCGGAGATGCCGATCCGCTCCATGATCTGCTTGGCCCGGACCTTGCCCACACCGGGCATGGACTCGAGCAGGGCGGAGACTTTCATCTTGCCGATGACATCGTTCTCCTGGCCCTGCTTGATGACCTCGTGGAGCGAGGCGCCGGAGTGCTTGAGCCGATTCTTGACCTCGGCGCGCTCCCGGCGAGCCGCGGCGGCCTTTTCGAGCGCGGCAGCGCGCTGTTCAGGGGTAAGGGGCGGAAGAGCCACGCCTACGTCACCTCAGGTGTCGAACTGTCGGATACGGATTAGGTGAGGAACCTAACGGCCCCGCACCGGGCGGAGCAACATGCAACGCGCCCTGCAACTCCGCTCTCGTCGGAGACTAGCGGCCCAACGCGCCACAGTCAGCGAGATCAGCCGAAAACTCCTGGTCAGCCTCGATCGAAAAGGACATTCCAGGATAAAAACACGGGGGTTTTCCGTCGGGTATCCGTCTGGAATCCGTCCGTCCGGCGAGCAGGCGGGGCCCGGTCCGCGGCGGGCATACCCCCGCGCGGCCCCGCAGCGGCGTCCGGCTCACCGTTCCGACACCCGTTCCCCGGGTTCCCCGGGGGCCCGGACCGGGCCGGGCAGCACCGCCGCCAGCCGTTCCGTCTCCTCCCGCACGGCCCGCCGCAGCCCGTCCGCCGAAGGGCCGCGCCGCAGCACCCCGCGGCTGACCGAGGGCAGCACCCGGGGCAGGGCGGCGCCGAACAGCCGCGGCAGGTCCGCGGCCCGCGCGCCCTGGGCACCCAGCCCCGGCGCCAGCAGCGGCCCGCCCGTCGCCAGATCCACCCCCGTCTCGGCCAGGGTGGCGCCGACCACCGCGCCGAAGGAACCCAGCACCCCGGCGCCCCGGTTCTCCTCGGCGAGCCGGTCCAGGATCACCTGGGCCACCGGGCGCCCGTCCGCGGCGGTGGCCCGCTGCACCTCGGCGCCCTCCGGATTGGAGGTCAGGGCGAGGACGAACACCCCGCCGCCGTGGCGCCGCGCCGCGTCCAGGGCGGGCCGCAGCGACCCGAAGCCCAGATACGGGCTCAGCGTCACGGCGTCGGAGCACAGCGGGCTGCCGGGGGTGAGAAAGGCATCGGCGTAGGCGGCCATGGTGGAGCCGATGTCACCGCGTTTGGCGTCGGTCAGCACCAGCGCGCCGGCCGCGCGGGCGTCGGCGATGGCGTGTTCCAGCACCGCAAGGCCCCGGGAGCCGAAGCGCTCGAAGAAGGCGGCCTGCGGCTTGAACACCGCCACCCGGTCGGCCAGCGACTCCACCACGGTGCGGGTGAAGCGCTCCAGGCCGGCCACATCGTCGTCCAGGCCCCACTCGGCCAGCAGCGAGGCGTGCGGGTCGATGCCCACGCAGAGCGGGCCACGGGTGTCCATCGCCCGCCGCAGCCGGATGCCGAACGGCTCGGCGGCGGCGCCGGGGGTGCCGGTCATCGGGATTCCGCCTTCCGGACGCCGGCGCCGACGGCGTCGGCGAGGGTGGGATAGGGGCTGGTGCGCAGCCTGGCCGCCAGGCCCTTGCGGACCGCCCGCGGCCAGAACGGGCCGCGGTAGACGAAGGCGCTGTAGCCCTGGACCAGGGTGGCCCCGGCCAGCACCCGCTGCCAGGCGTCCTCGGCGTCCTCGACACCGCCCACCCCGATCAGCACCAGCCGGTCGCCCACCCGGGCGTACAGCCGGCGCAGCACGGCCAGCGAGCGCCGCTTGAGCGGGGCGCCGGAAAGGCCGCCGGGCCCGATGCGGGCGATCTCCTCGGCCGGCGCGGACAGCCCGTCCCGGCCGATGGTGGTGTTGGTGGCGATGATGCCGTCCAGGCCGAGTTCCACGGCCAGATCGGCGACCGCGTCGATGTCCTCGTCCGCCAGATCCGGGGCGATCTTGACCAGCAGCGGGACCCGCCGCTCGGGGACGGCCCGGGCGGCGGCCCCGCGCACCGCGGTGAGCAGCGGGCGCAGCCGCTCGGTGGCCTGGAGGTCGCGCAGCCCTGGGGTGTTGGGCGAGCTGACATTGACCACCAGGTAGTCGGCGTACGGGGCCAGCCGCTCGGCCGAGGTGACGTAGTCGGCGACCGCGTCCCGCTCGGGGACGGCCTTGGTCCGGCCGATGTTGACGCCGACCACGGCGCCGGGGAACGGCGGCCGGCCGGCGCGGCGGCGGCGCAGCCGCTCGGCCACCGCCGCCGAGCCCTCGTTGTTGAAGCCCATCCGGTTGATCAGCGCGCGGTCGGCCACCAGCCGGAACAGCCGCCGGGGCGGATTGCCCGGCTGCGCCTGCCCGGTGACGGTACCGATCTCGATGTGGTCGAAGCCCAGCATGGCCAGGCCGTCGAGGCCGGCCGCGTTCTTGTCGAAGCCGGCGGCCAGGCCGAAGGGGCCGGGCAGGTCCATGCCGAGGGCGGTGATCCGCAGGGCGTCGTCGCGGGGGCCGAGCACCCGGGCGGCGGCGTCCCGCACACCGGGCACCCGGGCCGCCGCCCGGATCCAGGAGAAGGCCAGCCGGTGGGCCCGCTCCGGGTCCATCCGGGCGAAGGCCAGCCGGAAGAGCAACCGGTAGGCCCGGTGCTGCGCAGGATGCATGGCGCGGTGCTGCTTTCTGTGTGCGCGGCGCCCGCCGGGGGCGCCGCTGCCGTTGTCTGTCGCCGGGCCGCGCCCGGCCCGGCCCGTTCCCCGCGCCCGGGGCCGGACCGGGCGCGGCGGGAGGGGCGGAGCCCCGCTCAGGCGTGCCGGGCCTCGGTGAGGAAGGCGGCGTGCTCCTGGAGGGAGCGCACCCCCACCTCGCCGCGCACCAGGGCGTCGATGGCCTGGGTCGCGGCGGCCAGCGCCTGCACCGTGGTCAGGCAGGGCACCCCCCGGGCGACCGCGGCGGTCCGGATGTCGTAGCCGTCCAGCCGTCCGCCGGTGCCGTGCGGGGTGTTGACGATCAGGTCCACCCGGCCCTGGTGGATCAGGTCCACGATGGTGGGCTCGCCGCCCGGCCCCGGCCCCTCGCTGTGCTTGCGCACCACCGTGGCCTTGATGCCGTTGCGGCGCAGCACCTCGGCGGTGCCGGAGGTGGCCAGCAGTTCGAAGCCGTGCTCGGCCAGCACCCGGGCGGGCAGGATCATCGCCCGCTTGTCCCGGTTGCGCAGCGAGACGAAGGCCCGGCCCTTGGTGGGCAGCGCCCCGTAGGCCGCGGCCTGGGACTTGGCGTAGGCGGTGCCGAAGACCGCGTCGATGCCCATCACCTCGCCCGTGGAGCGCATCTCCGGGCCCAGCACGGTGTCCACGCCCCGGCCCTGGAGGTCGCGGAACCGGCTCCAGGGCAGTACCGCCTCCTTGACCGAGATCGGCGCGTCCAGCGGCATGTCGCCGCCGTCACCGTGCGCGGGCAGCAGCCCTTCGGCGCGCAGTTCGGCGATGGAGGCGCCGAGCGAGATCCGGGCGGCGGCCTTGGCCAGCGGCACGGCGGTGGCCTTGGAGGTGAACGGCACCGTGCGGGAGGCCCGCGGGTTGGCCTCCAGCACGTAGAGGATGTCCCCGGCGATGGCGAACTGGATGTTGATCAGCCCGCGCACGCCCACCCCCCGGGCGATCGCCTCGGTGCAGGTGCGCAGCCGCTTGATGTCGTAGCCGCCCAGGGTGATGGGCGGCAGCGCGCAGGCCGAGTCGCCGGAGTGGATGCCGGCCTCCTCGATGTGCTCCATCACGCCGCCGAGGTAGAGCTCGTGGCCGTCGTAGAGGGCGTCCACGTCGATCTCGATGGCGTCGTCCAGGAAGCGGTCGATCAGCACCGGGTGGTCGGAGATCAGCCCGGCGTGCCGCTCCAGATACTCGGCGAGGGCCGGCTCGTCGTAGACGATCTGCATGCCGCGCCCGCCCAGTACATAGCTGGGCCGGGCCATCACCGGGTAGCCGATCCCGGCGGCGATCCGCTTGGCCTCCTCGAAGGAGAAGGCGGTGCCGTACTTGGGCGCGGGCAGCCCGGCCTCGGCCAGCACCCGGCCGAAGGCGCCGCGTTCCTCGGCGGCGTGGATGGCCTCCGGCGGGGTGCCGACGACCGGTACGCCGTTGTCCTTCAGGCCCTGCGCCAGGCCCAGCGGGGTCTGGCCGCCGAGCTGGACCAGCACCCCGGCGACCGGTCCCGCGGCCCGCTCGGCGTGCACGATCTCCAGCACGTCCTCCAGGGTGAGCGGCTCGAAGTAGAGCCGGTCGGAGGTGTCGTAGTCGGTGGAGACGGTCTCCGGGTTGCAGTTGACCATCACGGTCTCGTAGCCGGCCTCGTGCAGCGCGAACGAGGCGTGCACGCAGGAGTAGTCGAACTCGATGCCCTGGCCGATGCGGTTGGGCCCGGAGCCGAGGATGATCACGGCCGGCCTGCGGCGCGGCGCGACCTCGGTCTCCTCGTCGTAGGAGGAGTAGAAGTACGGGGTGCGGGCGGCGAATTCGGCCGCGCAGGTGTCCACCGTCTTGTAGACGGGCCGGACGCCGAGGGCGTGCCGGACCTCCCGGATGACCTCCTCGCGCAGGCCCCGGATCTCGCCGATCTGGAGGTCGGAGAAGCCGTGCCGCTTGGCGTGCTCCAGCAGTTCCGGGGTGAGCCGGTCGGCGGCGGCGATCTCCTGGGCCACCTCGTGGATCAGGAAGAGCTGGTCGGTGAACCACGGATCGATCCGGGTGGCGTCGAAGACCTCCGCGGCGGTGGCCCCGGCCCGGATGGCCTGCATCACGGTGTTGAGCCGGCCGTCCGTGGGGGTGGCGGCGGCGCGCAGCAGCGCCTCCTTCCCGGCCGGCCCGTCGGGCCCGCCCGGCTCGCCGGTGAAGGAGAACTGGGAGCCCGGCTTCTCCAGCGAGCGCAGCGCCTTGTTGAGCGCCTCGGTGAAGTTGCGGCCGATGGCCATGGCCTCGCCCACCGATTTCATGGTGGTGGTCAGGCCCGGGTCGGCGGCCGGGAACTTCTCGAAGGCGAACCGCGGCACCTTGACCACCACATAGTCCAGGGTGGGCTCGAAGGAGGCCGGGGTCTGCTCGGTGATGTCGTTGGGGATCTCGTCCAGGGTGTAGCCGATGGCCAGCTTGGCGGCGATCTTGGCGATCGGGAAGCCGGTGGCCTTGGAGGCGAGCGCCGAGGAGCGGGACACCCGGGGGTTCATCTCGATGACCACCACCCGGCCGTTGTCCGGGTCGACCGCGAACTGGATGTTGCAGCCTCCGGTGTCCACCCCGACCTCGCGGATCACCGCGATGCCGATGTCCCGCAGGACCTGGTACTCGCGGTCGGTGAGGGTCATGGCCGGGGCGACGGTGATGGAGTCGCCGGTGTGCACGCCCATCGGGTCGAGGTTCTCGATGGAGCAGACCACGACCACGTTGTCGTGCTTGTCGCGCATCAGCTCCAGCTCGTATTCCTTCCAGCCGAGGATGGACTCCTCCAGGAGCACCTCGGTGGTCGGGGAGAGCGCCAGGCCCTGGCCGGCGATGCGGCGCAGTTCCTCCTCGTCGTGGGCGAAGCCGGAGCCGGCGCCGCCCATGGTGAAGGACGGCCGGACCACCACGGGGTAGCCGCCGAGGGTCTCCACCCCGGCCAGCACCTCGGCCATGGAGTGGCAGATCACCGAGCGGGCGGACTCGCCGTGGCCGGTCTTCCGCCGGACCCGCTCCACGACCTCCTTGAACTGGTCGCGGTCCTCGCCCTTGTGGATGGCGGCCACATTGGCGCCGATCAGCTCGACGCCGTACTGCTCCAGGGTGCCGGCCTCGTGCAGGGCGATGGCGGTGTTGAGCGCGGTCTGGCCGCCCAGGGTGGGCAGCAGCGCATCCGGCCGCTCCTTGGCGATGATCTTCTCGACGAACTCCGGGGTGATGGGCTCCACATAGGTGGCGTCGGCCATCTCCGGGTCGGTCATGATGGTCGCCGGATTGGAGTTGACCAGGATCACCCGCAGGCCCTCGGCCTTGAGCACCCGGCAGGCCTGGGTGCCGGAGTAGTCGAACTCGGCGGCCTGGCCGATGACGATCGGGCCCGAACCGATCACCAGTACGGACTGGATGTCAGTGCGCTTCGGCACGGTGGGCCTCCATCAGTGAGACGAAGCGGTCGAACAGGTAGGCGGCGTCGTGCGGCCCGGCCGCCGCCTCGGGGTGGTACTGCACGCTGAACGCGGGCCGGTCCAGCAGCCGCAGCCCCTCCACCACGTTGTCGTTGAGGCAGACGTGGCTGACCTCGGCCCGCCCGTAGGGGGTGTCGGTGGCGCCGTCCAGCGGGGCGTCCACCGCGAAGCCGTGGTTGTGCGCGGTGACCTCGACCTTGCCGGTGGTGCGGTCCTGCACCGGCTGGTTGATGCCGCGGTGGCCGTACTTCAGCTTGTAGGTGCCGAATCCCAGGGCGCGGCCGAGGATCTGGTTGCCGAAGCAGATGCCGAACAGCGGTGTCCGCCGCTCCAGCACGCCGCGCATCAGCTCCACCGGGTGGTCGGCGGCGGCCGGGTCGCCGGGGCCGTTGGAGAAGAACACTCCGTCGGGGCGCACCGCCTCGATGTCGCCGGCGGTGGCGGTGGCGGGCAGCACATGGACCTCGATGCCGCGCTCGGCCATCCGGTGCGGGGTCATGCCCTTGATGCCCAGGTCCACGGCGGCGACGGTGAACCGCCGGGCGCCGATGGCCGGGACCACATAGGGCTCGCCGGTGGCCACCTCGGCGGCCAGGTCGGCGCCCTTCATCGGCGGCACGGCCCGCACCTTGGCCAGCAGTTCCTCCGGGCGGGCAAGCGCCGGGCCGGAGAAGATGCCGACCCGCATGGCACCGCGCTCCCGCAGATGGCGGGTGAGGGCGCGGGTGTCGATGCCGCTGATGCCGACCACGCCCTGGGCGGTCAGCTCCTCCTCCAGGCCGCGCCGGGCGCGCCAGTTGGAGGACACCCGGGAGGGGTCGCGCACCACATAGCCGGCCACCCAGATGCGGCGGGACTCCGGGTCCTCGTCATTGACGCCGGTGTTGCCGATGTGCGGGGCGGTCATCACCACCACCTGGCGGTGGTAGGAGGGGTCGGTCAGGGTCTCCTGGTAGCCGGTCATGCCGGTGGAGAACACGGCCTCGCCGGAGGTCTCGCCCACGGCCCCGTAGGACTGGCCGCGGAAGGTGCGGCCGTCCTCCAGGACCAGAACGGCGGGGACGCGCCCGCGGCCCCCGGCAGGGGTCGTCGCAGCGGTGGTCATGGTGTGCCTTCCTGGTGTTGCTGTTCTGCTGAGCCGGTGCCGCCGGCGCCGCCGGCGGCGGCCGGGGCGGGGTGACCGCCGGGTGCGGTGCCGGCCGCGCGGCCGGCCAGGGCGCTCAGCGCGTCCACCCAGGCGGGGTGCTCCGCGGCGCGGTCGGAGCGGAAACCGGAGTCCAGCAGCCGGCCGCCGTGCTCCCAGACGATCACCAGCAGGGCGTTGTCGGTGAGCACCTTGCCGGCGATCGCCTTGTCCAGCCGGGCGCCGCGCAGCCGGCCGGCCGGGATGAAGAAGTCCGGTGCGCCAGAGCGCTCCACCCGCACGCCGTCGCGGGTGAGGGTCAGTTCGGCGCGGCTGCGCACGCCCAGGCCGTGGGCCACGATCCGGTCCAGCCACTGCCCGGCGGTGGTGGTGCCGTGGTAGCGCCCGGCCAGGCGCAGGGTGCCGCCGTCCGGGAGGCCGGCCGCCGGGTCCGGGTCCGGGTCCGGTGCGGCCGGCAGGGCCGGCAGGCCGGACTGGAGCAGGCCGCGCCGGCGCCAGCCCTGCCGCATCAGCCAGTAGACCAGGACCAGCAGCAGGGCCAGCACGGCCATCCAGCTCAGATATCCGGGCCAGTCGACGGCCGGGGCCTCGGGGGCGGCCAGGAACCCGGCGCTCATGCCCGCGCCCCGTCCGCCGGCGTGTCCGCCGGGGCGTCCGTCAGGGCGCCGTCGGCGACGGTGGCCCGGCCGCGCAGCAGGGTGTGGGTGACCCGGCCCGGCAGTTCCCGGCCCCGGTAGGGGGTGTTGCGGCTGCGCGAGGCGAAGCCGGCGGGCTCCACCGGCGCCCGGTGGTCCGGGTCCCAGAGCACCAGGTTGGCGGGCTCGCCGACCGCGACCGGGCGGCCCTGGCCGGTCAGCCGGCCGATCCGGGCGGGCCGGAAGGACATCCGCTCGGCCACCCCGGCCCAGTCCAGCAGCCCGGTGTCCACCATGGCGTGCTGCACCACGGACAGCGCCGTCTCCAGGCCGAGCATCCCCATGGCCGCCGCGGCCCACTCGCAGTCCTTGTCCTCCTGCGGGTGCGGGGCGTGGTCGGTGGCCACCACATCGATGGTGCCGTCGGCCAGCGCCTCGCGCAGCGCCCGCACGTCCGCCTCGGTGCGCAGCGGCGGATTGACCTTGTAGACCGGGTCGTAGCTGCGCACCAGTTCGTCGGTGAGCAGCAGGTGGTGCGGGGTGACCTCGGCGGTGACCGGCATGCCCCGGGACTTGGCCCAGCGGACGATCTCCACCGAGCCGGCCGTGGAGAGGTGGCAGATGTGCACCCGGGAGCCGACATGGGCGGCGAGCAGCACATCGCGGGCGATGACCGACTCCTCGGCCACCGCCGGCCAGCCGGCCAGGCCGAGTTCGGCCGAGACGGTGCCCTCGTTCATCTGGGCGCCCTCGGTGAGCCGGGGCTCCTGGGCGTGCTGGGCGATCACCCCGTCGAAGGCCTTCACATACTCCAGGGCACGGCGCATGATCACCGCGTCGTCCACGCACTTGCCGTCGTCGGAGAAGACCGTGACGCCGGCGGCCGAGTCGTGCATGGCGCCGAGTTCGGCGAGCTGCTTGCCCTCCAGGCCGACGGTGACCGCGCCGACCGGCTGGACGTCGCAGTAGCCGGCCTCCCGGCCGAGCCGCCACACCTGCTCCACCACGCCCGCGGTGTCGGCCACCGGGAAGGTGTTGGCCATGGCGTGCACGGCGGTGTAGCCGCCGCGGGCGGCGGCCCGGGTACCGGTGCGCACGGTCTCGGAGTCCTCGCGGCCGGGCTCGCGCAGATGGGTGTGCAGATCCACCAGCCCGGGCAGCAGGATCCGGCCGGCCGCCTCGATCACGGTGGCGCCGCCGGCCTCGGCAACGGTGCCGAGCGCGGTGACGACCCCGTTCTCGATCAGTACCTCCTGCGGTGCCCCGCCCAGGACCCGGGCGCCGCGGATCAGCGTCTTGCTCATGTCAGTGGTTCTCCTCGGTGCGGGGGCGGGCGCCCCGCGGCTCGGCGGCGGGGGTCTGCCCGGCGGGCGGCTGCGCCCCGCCGAGCAGCAGGTAGAGCACGGCCATCCGCACGGAGACCCCGGCGGTGACCTGCTCGACCGCGGTGCAGCGGGGCGAGTCGGCGACCTCGGCGGTGATCTCCATGCCGCGGTTCATGGGGCCGGGGTGCATCACCACGGCGTGGGCCGGCATCCGGGCCATCCGGGCGCCGTCCAAACCGTAGCGGCGGGCGTATTCGCGCTCGGTGGGGAAGAAGGCGCCGCCCATGCGTTCCCGCTGCACGCGCAGCATCATCACCGCGTCGCTCTTGGGCAGCACGGCGTCGAGGTCGTAGGAGATCTCGCAGGGCCAGCCCTCCGCGCCGACCGGGAACAGGGTGGGCGGGCCGACCAGGGTGACCTCGGCGCCCAGGGTGGACAGCAGGTCGACGTTGGAGCGGGCGACCCGGCTGTGCAGGATGTCGCCGGTGATGGTGATGCGGCGGCCGGACAGGTCGCGGCCGAGGCCGCCGTCCGGGCCGAGCAGCCGGCGGCGCACGGTGAAGGCGTCCAGCAGTGCCTGGGTGGGGTGCTGGTGGGTGCCGTCCCCGGCGTTGATCACGGCGGCGTCGATCCAGCCGGAGGTGGCCAGCCGGTAGGGCGCGCCGGAGGCGCCGTGCCGGATGATCACCGCGTCGGCGCCCATCGCCTCCAGGGTCTGCGCGGTGTCCTTCAGGGACTCGCCCTTGGAGACCGAGGAGCCCTTGGCGGAGAAGTTGATGACATCGGCGGAGAGCCGCTTGGCGGCGGCCTCGAAGGAGATCCGGGTGCGGGTGGAGTCCTCGAAGAAGAGGGTCACCACGGTGCGCCCGCGCAGGGTGGGGAGCTTCTTTATCGGCCGGTCGGAGAGCCGGGCGAGCTCCTCGGCGGTGTCGAGGATCAGTACGGCGTCGTCGCGGGTCAGGTCGGCGGCCGAGATCAGGTGGCGCTTCATCGTTGCCTTCTGTGGGCCTTCGGGTGCCCGGGCGTTGCGGCCCGGTACGGGTGCGGGGAGCGGGTGCGGGCAGGCGCGGGTTCCGGCGGGGCGCCGGGTGCGGGCCGCCGGGGGCGCGGGCTAGCGGTCCGGGGTGGGGGCGGACTCGCGCAGGCCGAGCAGCACGCCGTCCCGGCCGTCCTCCTCGGCGAGCTTGACCCGCACCGCCTCGCGCAGCGAGGTGGGGATGTTCTTGCCCACGTAGTCGGCGCGGATGGGCAGCTCGCGGTGGCCGCGGTCGACGAGGACCGCGAGCTGTACGGCGCGGGGGCGGCCGAGGTCGCCCAGCGCGTCGAGGGCGGCGCGGATGGTGCGCCCGGAGAAGAGCACGTCGTCGACCAGGACGACGAGCCGGCCGTCGATGGATTCGCCGGGAATCTCGGTGCGGGCCAGCGCGCGGGCCGGTCTCAGCCGCAGATCGTCCCGGTACATGGTGATGTCCAGGGAGCCGGCCGGCATGGCGGGGCCGGCGATGTCGCCGAGCCGGGCGGCGAGGCGGCGGGCCAGATGGACGCCGCGGGTGGGAATGCCGAGCAGCAGGACATCGTCGGCGCCCTTGGTGCGTTCGACGATCTCGTGCGCGATGCGGGTGAGCGCCCGGGCGATGTCCGGGCCCTCCAGTACGGTGCGGGCGTGGGATGCGCCGGCGTTGTCGTCCATGCGGATGGGACCTCCTTCCCCGCCTCACGGGACGGGCTTTAAAGGACGTCTGGGGGTGGGCCTTCCGGGCACGGCCGCGGGCCGGCCCGGTGCGGTCGGTTCCCGAGCATACCCCAGCGTCGCATTACGCCACTGGGGCCCCTCCCGATACCGGCGAGGGGACCGGTGACGGCGCCATCACCCCTGGTCAGAGACGTATCGCAGGTTTCGGCTTGACGGTTTTCATCACGCTGCGTAACCTCACAGTGAGTAACAGCAGAGCCGTCCGGGGAGTCACATGTCCAGCGAATACGCCAAACAGCTCGGAGCCAAGCTCCGGGCGATCCGTACCCAGCAGGGGTTGTCGCTCCATGGCGTGGAGGAGAAGTCCCAGGGCCGGTGGAAAGCGGTCGTGGTCGGCTCCTACGAGCGCGGTGACCGCGCGGTCACCGTGCAGCGTCTCGCGGAGCTGGCGGAGTTCTACGGTGTGCCGGTCCAGGAGCTGCTTCCCGGGTCGACACCCGCGGGCGCCGCCGAGCCCCCGCCCAAGCTCGTTCTGGACCTGGAGCGGCTGGTCCAGGTGCCGTCCGAGAAGGCGGGGCCGCTGCAGCGTTATGTGGCCACCATCCAGAGCCAGCGCGGCGACTACAACGGCAAGGTGCTGTCGATCCGTCAGGACGACCTGCGCACCCTGGCCGTGATCTACGACCAGTCGCCGTCGGTGCTCACCGAGCAGCTCATCGGCTGGGGCGTGCTCGGCGCGGATGCCCGCCGCGCGGTGCAGACCGAGGAGGGCTGAAACCCGTCGGCGGCGTCCCGGCCGCCCGGCGCCGAAGGGGCGGGCCGGTGGACCGCACACGGTCTCCGGCCCGCCCCTTCGGCGGTCGCCCGGGCGGCGCGGTCAGCGCCGCAGCGTGGGCTTGAGGTCCTTCAGGCGGCCCAGCAGCCCGTTGACGAAGCCCGGGGAGTCGTCGGTGGAGTACTCGCGGGCAAGCTGCACGGCCTCGTCCAGCACCACCGCGTCCGGGGTGTCGTCCTCCCAGAGCAGTTCGTAGGCGGCCATCCGCAGGATGGAGCGGTCCACGCCCGGCATCCGGTCCAGGGGCCAGCCGACCGCATAGGCGGCGATCAGCTCGTCGATCCGCTCGGCATGCTCCGCATAGCCCTCGACCAGCTTCGCGGTGTACTCGGTGACCCGGGGATGGCGCTCGTCCTCCCGGGCGTGGCTCATCCACTCCGCGAGCACCGTCCCGGGGCGGCTGTCGCGCTGGTCCGCCTCGAAGAGGATCTGCACGGCGCGGGCGCGGGCCTTGCTGCGTGCCGCCACTTAGCCGCTCACCCGGCCGAGGTAGTCCCCCGAGCGGGTGTCCACCTTGATCTTCTCGCCGGTGGTGATGAACAGCGGCACCTGGATCTCGAAGTCCGTCTCCAGGGTGGCCGGCTTGGTGCCCCCGGTGGAGCGGTCGCCCTGCAGGCCGGGCTCGGTGTGCGCGACGGTCAGCTCCACGGCGGCGGGAAGCTCCACGAAGAGCGGGTTGCCCTCGTGGATGGCGACCGTGGCCTCGAAGCCCTCCAGCAGGTAGTTGGCGGCATCGCCGACGACCGCCGGGTCGACATGCAGCTGGTCGTAGGTCTCCATGTCCATGAAGACGAAGTATTCCCCGTCCTTGTAGGAGAACTGCATGTCACGCCGGTCGACGGTGGCGGTCTCGACCTTGGTGCCGGCGTTGAAGGTCTTGTCGACCACCTTGCCGGAGAGCACGTTCTTCAGCTTGGTGCGGACGAAGGCTCCGCCCTTGCCGGGCTTGACGTGCTGGAACTCGACAACGGACCAGAGCTGGCCCGAGTCGAGCTTGAGCACCATGCCGTTCTTGAGGTCGTTCGTGGTGGCCACGGTCGCGGATTCTCCTGAAGCAGCTTCGGATCGACGCGAGCCCCGGCGCCCGTCCGCCCGCCGGAGACGGGCTAAAGGGCGAGGAGCTCCTTGGTCGTGATGGTGAGTAGCTCGGGTCCGCCGTCCGTGGACGGCCGGACGACGAGGGTGTCATCGATGCGGACACCGCCCCGGCCCGGGAGGTGGACCCCCGGCTCGACGGTGACCGGCACACAAGGGTCGAGTCTACCCATGGCCACCGGGGACAGCCGAGGGTCCTCCCCGATTTCCAGCCCCACCCCGTGCCCGGTCACCGGCCCCAGCGCGGCGCCGTGCCCGGCCGCGTCCAGCACCGAGCGGGCGGCCTGGTCCACCGCCCGGTACTCGGTGCCCGGCGCCAGCGCCTCCCGGGCCGCCCGCTGAGCCGTGAACACCAGGTCGTAGAGGTCGATCTGCCAGTCCGCGGGCCGGGAGCCGATGACGAAGGTGCGGCCGATCTGGCAGCGGTAGCCGCGGTAGCGGGCGCCCATCCGCACGGTCAGGAAATCGCCCTCCTCCACCCGGCGGTCGGTGGGACGGTGGCCCGGGACGCCGGCATGGCTGCCGGTGGCCACCGACGTGGGGAAGGCCGCGCCCTCGGCGCCGTGGTCGATCAGCCGCCGCTCCAGTTCCAGGGCCAGATGGCGTTCGGTGCGGCCGACCAGAATGGACTCCAGCAGTTCGCCCAGCGCCCGGTCGGTGATCTCGGCGGCGGTGCGCAGCGCCGCGATCTCCTCCTCGTCCTTGACCAGCCGCTGGTGCTCCACCGCACAGTCCAGGTCGCCCAGTTTCAGACCGGCGGCGCGGGCCGCCAGCTCCCGGTGCCGGGCCACGGTGAGATGGTGCTCCTCCACCTCCAGCGAGGTCACCCCGGCGTCGGCCGCCAGCCCGGCCGCGACCAGGGCCGGGTCGCTGTCGTCGGTGAGCGGCAGCAGCCGCAGGGCGTCGTCCGCCTCCGGCGGCGCTCCGCCGGCCAGCGCCCCCCGGGGCGGCACCACCAGCACATCGGCGTCCGGCGCGGACTGCCCGGGCAGCACCAGCAGCACCGCGCCGGACGGCGCGGCCCCGGTCAGGTACCAGACGTTCGCGGGCCGGGAGACCAGCAGGGCCGCGTCGCCCGCCGCCGCGCGGCGGGCGCGCAGCCGGGCGCGCCGCACCGCGTGAGCTTCCGAGATGGTGGCCATGGGGCCGAGGGTACGCAGCCGGGCCGCCGGTTGTCCCGTTCAGCGGGTCCGCTCGGGGTGTCGGCGGCCCCGGCCCGGCGGGCGGCTCACCACTGCGGGGGGTTGGTGAGGGAGCGGGCCACCGCCTCGTCCAGCAGCCGGGCGGTGGCGGGCACATCCAGCCGGGAGTTGTCGATGATCGGCAGACCGGAGCTGTACCAGCCGGCCATCCGGCCGTGGATGGCGGCCACCTCCTCGTCGGCCAGCCGCCGGGTGCCGCTGCGCTCGGCATTGCGCTGGAGCACCACGTCCAGGCCGGGCAGCAGCACCACCGGGATCAGCCCGGGCCCGACATGCCGCTTCCAGCCGCCCAGGCCGACCGCGGGGCGGTCCGGGAAGACCGCGTCGTCCAGGATGCAGGAGATGCCGTTGGCCAGGAAGTTGCGGGCGGAGAAGCCGCAGGTGCGGCGGGCCAGCCGGTACTGGGCCTCGGAGTTCTCGTTCCAGCCGGCCCGGGGATCGGCGAAACCGGCCCGCACCCACTCGCGGACGTCGTCCAGGCTGATGTGCGCGGTGGGCACCCGGCGCCGGTCCGCCCAGTGGCGGGCCACGGTGGTCTTGCCGGCGCCGGCCGGGCCGATCAGCAGGACCGCCACCCCGGCGCGCGAGGCGTCCACCGGGGCGGCGCCCTGGACGGTCATCGGGCGCATCCCGCCGGGCGGCAGCGGGATGTTCCCGGTGGTGCTGCCGTCCGGCGGTGCGGGGGGCGGAACGGGGACTCCGCCGGGCTGATGCATCCGCTGCCACTCCGTTGTCATGAGGTGTCACGAGGTGTCACGAGGTGTCACGAAAGCCGTGCAGGCCGCCGCCCGGGGCCGCCGGGCCCCGGGGGGCGCGGTGCGGGCCGCCGCGGGCCCGTCCGGGAGGCCGGCGGGAGGGCCTCCCGGCGGCCCTGCCCGGAGGGTCACGGGTCCGTACCGGTCACACGGTACCGGGCCGCGCGGCCGGGCACCGCACGGCCCGGTACGGCCGGTGGCGGTCAGGGGCGGCCGGCGGCGGCGCCGGACCCGGCCGGCTCCGCGGCGAGCGCCCGCAGGGCGAGCAGGTAGGAGTCGATGCCGAAGCCCGCGACCGTGCCGCTGGCCACCGCCGCCACCACCGAGGTGTGGCGGAACTCCTCCCGGGCGTGCGGATTGGAGATGTGCACCTCGATCAGGGGTGCGGTGCGCTGCGCGGCGGCATCCCGCATGGCGTAGGAGTAATGGGTGAAGGCGCCGGGATTCAGCACCACCGGGAGGCGGGCGTCGGCGGCCTCGTGCAGCCAGCGCACCAGCTCGCCCTCGTCGTTGGTCTCCCGCACCTCCACCGCCATGCCCAGTTCCTCCCCCAGGGCGGTGCAGCGCGCCACCAGTCCGGCGTAGGAGGTGGCACCGTAGACATCGGGCTCGCGGGAGCCCAGCCGGCCCAGGTTCGGCCCGTTGAGGACCAGGACCCGCCGGCGGGGTTCCCGGCGCCCGCCGCTCACGCGGCGATCTCCGCGTGCGCGGCCAGCAGCAGGGACGGATCCGGGGCCTCCAGCACCGCGGGGCGGGCCAGGCCGTCCAGCACGATGAAGCGCAGCCGGTCGCCGCGGGTCTTCTTGTCCACCTTCATGGTCTCCAGCAGCCGGGGCCACTGGTCGCCGCGGTAGGTGACCGGCAGGCCGACCGCCTGGAGCACCCTGCGGTGCCGGTCGGCGGTGGCGTCGTCCAGCCGGCCCGCGATCCGGCCCAGTTCGGCCGCGAAGACCATGCCGACGGAGACCGCGGCACCGTGCCGCCAGCGGTAGCGCTCGTTCTTCTCGATGGCATGGCCCAGGGTGTGGCCGTAGTTGAGGATCTCCCGGCGGCCGGCCTCCTTGAGGTCGTCCGAGACCACCTCGGCCTTGACCCGCACCGAGCGCTCGATCAGCTCGGCGGTGTGCGGGCCCCGCGGGGAGCGGGCGGCCTCGGGGTCGGACTCGACCAGGTCCAGGATCGCCGGGTCGGCGATGAAGCCGGCCTTGATCACCTCGGCCAGTCCCGAGACATAGTCGTTGACCGGCAGGGACTCCAGCGCGGCCAGGTCGCAGAGCACCCCGGCCGGCGGGTGGAAGGCGCCGACCAGGTTCTTGCCCTCTGCGGTGTTGATGCCCGTCTTGCCGCCGACCGCGGCGTCCACCATGCCCAGCACGGTGGTGGGGACGGCGATCCAGCGCACCCCGCGCAGCCAGCTCGCGGCCACGAAACCGGCCAGGTCGGTGGTGGCGCCGCCGCCGACGCCCACGATGACATCGGTGCGGGTGAAGCCGGAGCGGCCCAGCGCGGACCAGCAGTAGGCGGCGACCTCGGCGGTCTTGGCGTCCTCGGCGTCGGGCACCTGCACGGCGATGGCCTCGTAGCCCTGCTGCGCCAGATCCTCGCGCAGCACCCGGCCGGTCTCGGCCAGCGCCTCGGGATGGATGACGGCGACCCGGCGGGCGTCGGTGCCCGTCAGCGCGGGGAGTTCGCCCAGCAGCCGGCGGCCGATCAGCACCTCGTAGGGCGCGCTGCCGGCACTGCCGCCGACCGCGACCCGGACCGGAGCGGCCTGGCCGGACGGGGTGCCGGAAGAGGGGGGAATGGTCACTGCTTGAGCTCCAATGCGTCCAGCACGGCCTCGGCGGCCTCCTCGGGGGTGCGGCCGGAGGTGGCCACCACGGCCCGGGCCACCTCGGTGTAGAGCGGCCGGCGCTGTTCCATCAGGGTGCGCCACTGCTGCCGCGGGTTGACCGCGAGCAGCGGGCGGGGGACGTCCAGCCCGACCCGGCGGACCGCGTCGGCCAGCTCCACGTCCAGGAAGACCACCGGCTGCCCGGCCAGCAGGGCCCGGGTGGCCGGGCGCAGCACCGCGCCGCCGCCGAGGGAGAGCACCCCGGGGTGCTCGGCGAGGGCGGTGCGCACCGCGGCGGCCTCCAGCTCGCGGAACGCCTCCTCGCCGTCGGCCAGGAAGATGTCCGGAATCGGCTTGCCGGCCGTCCGTTCCACATCGGCGTCGGTGTCCCGGAAGGCCAGGCCGAGCCGCCGGGCGAGCAGGGTGCCGACGGTGGTCTTTCCGGAGCCGGGCGGGCCCACCAGGATCACCGCGGGTCCGGCGGCGGCGCGGCCGGGGGCTGCGGCGGCGGTCACCGGATCTCCAGACCGTCCAGGTAGCCCCGGACGTTGCGCCGGGTCTCGGCGACGCTGTCGCCGCCGAACTTCTCGGCCACCGCGTCGGCCAGCACCAGCGCCACCATGGCCTCGGCGACGATCCCGGCCGCGGGCACCGCGCAGACGTCGGAGCGCTGGTGGTGGGCGCGGGCCGGTTCGCCGGTGGCGGTGTCCACGGTGGCCAGCGCGCGGGGCACGGTGGCGATGGGCTTCATGGCGGCCCGGACACGCAGCAGTCCGCCGGTGGAGATGCCGCCCTCGGTGCCGCCGGAGCGCCCGGTGGCCCGGCCGATGCCGTCCGGCGTGGTGACGATCTCGTCGTGCGCCCGGGAGCCGGGCACCCGGGCGAGCGCGAAGCCGTCGCCCAGTTCGACTCCCTTGATGGCCTGGATGCCCATCAGGGCGGCGGCCAGCCGGGCGTCGAGGCGGCGGTCCCAGTGCACATGGGAGCCGAGGCCGACCGGCACGCCGTGCGCGACCACCTCCACCACGCCGCCGAGGGTGTCGCCGTCCTTGTGGGCCTGGTCGATCTCGGCGACCATCGCCTTGGAGGCGTCGGCGTCCAGACAGCGCACCGGGTCGGCGTCCAGCGCGGCCAGGTCGCCGGGGGCGGGGACCAGGCCGTGCGGGGCCCTGGCGCCGCCGAGCTCCACCACATGGGAGAGGATCTCGATGCCGGTGGTCTCGCGCAGGTAGGAGCGGGCCACCGTGCCCAGGGCGACGCGGGCGGCGGTCTCCCGGGCGGAGGCGCGTTCCAGCACCGGGCGGGCGTCGTCGAAGCCGTGCTTCTGCATGCCGGCCAGGTCGGCGTGGCCCGGGCGGGGGCGGGTCAGGGCGGCGTTGCGGGCCAGCTCGGCCAGCTCGGCCGGGTCCACCGGGTCGGCGGCCATGACCTTTTCCCACTTGGGCCACTCGGTGTTGCCGATCATGACGGCCACCGGTGAGCCGAGGGTGCGGCCGTGCCGCACGCCGCCGAGGAAGGTGACCTCGTCGCGTTCGAACTTCATCCGGGCGCCGCGGCCGTAGCCGAGCCGCCGCCGCGCCAGTTCGTCGGCCACGAGGTCGGTGGTGACCGGGACACCGGAGGGCAGCCCCTCCAGCGTTGCGACAAGTGCGGGGCCGTGCGACTCCCCCGCGGTCAGCCAGCGCAACCTGCTCAACGGTTCTCCTTAGTCGTCGGAGGGGCAGGCAAGGGGCAGTCGGGCCGCCCCCGTGCCGTCCCCGATCCTGCCACGCCCCCCGGTGGTGCCCGGCCCCATCCCAGCCTGCGGACGTCCGGCGGCGGTCAGCCGGGACGGCCGGCCAGCGCCGCCTCGCCGGCCGCCCGCATGGCGGCCAGCGGCGCGGGGGCGCGGCCGGTCATCTGCTCGACCTGGAGCACCGCCTGATGGATCAGCAGGTCCAGGCCGCTGACCACCCGGCCGCCGCGGTCCGCCCAGGCGGCGGCCAGCGGGGTGGGCCAGGGGTCGTAGAGCACGTCGAAGAGCACTCCGGGCCGGTCCGGCACGGCGGCGGCGAGCGCGTCGGTGGCGCCGGCCGGGGTGGTGGCGATCACCAGCGGGGCGCGCAGCGCCTCGGCCGCGGCGTCCCAGGGGGCGTCCCGCACGCCGGCGCCGAGCCGTTCGCCCCAGCCGCGCATCTCGGCGGCCCGGGCCGGGGTGCGGACATAGGCGGTGACCTCGCCGCCGCAGATCCGGGCCAGCGCGGCCAGTGCCGAGGAGGCGGTGGCGCCGGCGCCCAGCACGGCGGCGTGGTCGGTCTTCTCCACGCCGCGCTCGCGCAGTGCGGCCACCATGCCGGGGATATCGGTGTTGTCGCCGAGCTTCCGCCCGTCCTCGGCGAACACCACGGTGTTCACCGCCTCCACCGAGGCGGCGGTCGGGCTGATGGCGTCCACCAGCGGGATCACCGCGCGCTTGAGCGGCATGGTCAGCGAGAGCCCGGCCCATTCGGGGCCCAGGCCCGCCAGGAAGCCGGGCAGGGTCCGCTCGTCGGTCTCGTAGCGCCCGTAGGTCCACTGCCGCAGACCGAGCGCCTGATAGGCGGCCCGGTGCAGGACCGGGGACAGGGAGTGGGCGATGGGCGAGCCCAGCACCGCCGCCCTGGTCCGGGCGGGCGGAGGCGGGCCGGACGCGTCGGCCGGACCGGTCGGCTCACTCGATGCCAAGCTGCTCATTCAGCTCTTCCCGCAGTCGCTCGTGCTCTTCCAGGGTCTTGGTGAAGGTGGTCGTGCCGTCTATCGAGATGAAGAACATCCAGCCCTCGGCGGTGGGGTTGAGGGACGCGTCGAGCGCGGCGTCGCCGGGGCTGCCGATCGGTCCGGGCGGCAGACCGGCGTGCACATAGGTGTTGTACGGGTCCTGCTCGTTGTGGATCTCTTCCTCGCTGATCTTCAGCTCGCTCTGGCCGCGCAGGTAGTTGAAGGTGGAGTCGAACTCCAGCTTCCGGTTGGTGATGTCGTTGTCCGGCTGGAGCCGGTTGTAGATCACCTCGGACATCTGCTGGAAGTCCTCCGAGGTCAGCCCCTCGGCCTGCACCAGGCTGGCGACCGTCACCAGGTCGTAGGCGGATTCCAGCCCCAGGCCGGCGGCTTTCTCCTCCAGTCCGTACTCGCTGTACTTGGCGGTGGCGCGGCCGACCATCTCGGACAGCAGCGCTTCCGGGGTGACGCCCTCGCCGACGTCGTAGCGGGCGGGGAAGAGGAAGCCCTCCAGCGGGTCCTTGACGTCCGGGCGGCCCTGGGCCCACTCGGGCAGCGGCCAGTCGCCGCCGGCCGCGACCTGCGCCGTGGTGCCCGCCTCCAGGCCGAGCTTCTCGTCGATCAGGGCGTAGATGGCCTCGGCCCGCATGCCCTCGGGCACGATCAGGGTGTTCAGCGCGGCCGGGTCGGTCATCAGCGCGACGGCGGACTCGGCCGACATCTCCAGCCGCAGCACGTAGAAGCCCGGCTGGATGACCTCGCCCTCGGCCGCCCGGGTGAAGGCGGCCACGCTCTTCACCACGCCGGCTTCCTTCAGGATGTTGCCCATCTGGGAAACGATGGTGCCCTCGGGGATCTCCACCTGGACCTCGCCGTGGCCCTCGCCCGCGTAGTCCGGGGGCGGCCCGAAGCGGTCGTCGTAGAACTGTTTGGCGTAGTAGCCGGCGGCCAGCAGGCTGCCGAGCAGCACCACGGCCACCACCAGGCAGGCCAGGCCGCCGCGGCGTTTCGCCGGACGTGCGCCGTCCCGGCCCCGGCGGGAGCGCGGCTCCCAGTCCTCGTCGTCGTCGCCGGGCGGCCCGAAGCCGCGGTCGCCGTCGGCGTCGGCGTCGGCACCGTCGGCGCGGAGGCCGTCGCGGCCCCGGCGGGCGGCGCCCCGGCCGCGGCGGGCCGTCCGGCCGCTGCCCCGGTCCTCGTCATCGTCGTCCCGCGAGGCGAAGAACTCGGCCTCGCCCTGGTCGGGGCCGGGGTCCCAGCCGGTCTCGGGATCCGGGCCGGGACCGGGGCGGACATCGGGACGGCCGCCGTCGGGGAAGCCGTAGCCGCCGGTGTGCTCCCGGGCGGGCGGCTGCCGGTCGTGCGGCTGCTGCGGGCGCGGCGGCGGGTAGCCCTGCTGTCCCCCGGCGGCGTACGGGTCCTGGTGGCCCTGGCCGCCGCCGTAGGGGCCGGCGGGGTGCTGACCGGTGCCGGACCCGTCCCAGTCGCCCTGGTAGCCCTGCCCCGGCCAGCCCCGGCCGTCCGCCGCCTGCCGGTGCTGCGGGTACTGCTCCTGGTGCTGGGGATACTGCTGGTGCTGCTGCGGGTACTGCTGGTGGTCCTGCTGGTACCGCCCGCCGTCGTAGTACGGCTGGTGCTGCTGGTGCTGCGGCCCGCCGCCGTAGGTCTCCCAGGACCCCTGCTGCGCCCCGCCGTAGGCGTCCGGGTAGGAGCCGTCCGGGTAGGAGCCGCGGTAGGACCCGTCGTAGGAGGCGCCGTAGGAATCCCCGTAGGCATCGCTGCGGCCTTCCGCCCAGGACCCGTCTCCGTAGAGCGGGTCCTGCGGGTGCCACGGTTCGGAGCCATGGCCCCGGCCATACTCACTCATCGATCCCCTTGCGACGCCGGGTCTCCGTCGGTCCCGCACCTTCGGACCGGGAGTTCGAACACTACCGCGCAGCCGCTGATGTTCGAATGACTGTCATCTTGCGCAGGAACGTTACCGTATTGCGATCAGACAACCACTTCGACGCACTGCCCCGGAGGACTGCCGGACACCCGTTCAGTCTCCAGTGCCGCTTCGAGAATCACCACCGCCGCGGCCTGGTCGATCCGGCCGCGCCCCTTTCTGGCCGGAACGCCCGAGTCGCGCATGCGCTGCGCCGCGGTCACCGTGGACAGCCGCTCGTCGACCAGCCGCACCGGCACCGGCGCGATCCGCCGGGCCAGCTCCTGGGCGAAGACCCGCACCCGTCCGGCGGCCGGACCCTCCCGCCCGCTGAGCGAACGCGGCAGCCCGACCACCACCTCCAGCGGCTCGTACTCGGTCACCAGGGCGGCCAGCCGCCGGTGGGCGGCCGGGACGTCACGGCCCGGGACCGTCTCCACCGGCGTGGCCAGCAGCCCGTCGGGGTCGCTCGACGCGACCCCGATCCGGGCCTCCCCCACATCGACGGAGAGCCGCCGGCCCCGTCGCATCAGACGGCTTCCGACACCAGGCGCTCGACCGCGGCGAGCGCGTCGTCGACCGCGGCCGGGTCCTGGCCGCCGCCCTGGGCGATGTCCGGCTTCCCGCCGCCTCCTCCGCCCAGCGCCCCGGCCGCGGCGCGGACCAGCTCACCGGCCCGGATGCCGCGCTCACGGGCCGCCTCATTGGTCGCGATCACGGTCAGCGGACGGCCCTTGACCACCGTGAACAGCGCCACCACGGCGGCCCGCTCGCCCGGGATCCGGCCGCGCACGTCCAGCACCAGCCTGCGCAGGTCCTCGGCGGTGGTGCCGTCCGGAACCCGGCCGGAGGCCAGCGCCACCCCGCGCACGTCCTTCGCCTCCCGGGCCAGCCCGGCGGCGGCCTGGAGCACCTTCTCGGCGCGGAACCGCTCGATCTCCTTCTCCGCCTCCTTCAGCCGGGTGAGCATGCCGGAGATCCGCTCCGGCAGCTCCTCCGGGCGGCCCTTGAGCAGCTCCGTGAGCTGTGAGACGACGGTGTGCTCGCGGGCCAGGAAGCGGTAGGCGTCGGTGCCCACCAGGGCCTCCACCCGGCGCACCCCGGAACCGATGGAGGACTCCCCCAGCAGCTTGACCAGCCCGAGCTGGGCGGTGTTGTGTACATGGGTGCCGCCGCACAGCTCCTTGGAGTAGTCACCGATGGTGACCACCCGGACGCGTTCGCCGTACTTCTCGCCGAACTCGGCGATGGCGCCCTGCTTCCGTGCCTCGTCCAGCGACATGATCTCGGCCGAGACATCGAGATCGCGGGCCAGCACCTCGTTGATCTTCTGCTCCACATCGGCCAGTACCGAGCCCGGCACGGCGGACGGCGAGCCGAAGTCGAAGCGGAAGCGGCCGGGCGCGTTCTCCGAGCCGGCCTGGGCGGCGGTCGGGCCGAGCGCGTCGCGCAGCGCCTGGTGGGTGAGGTGGGTGGCGCTGTGCGCGCGGGCGATGGAGCGGCGGCGCTGCACATCGATGACCGCGTGGCAGGGGGCGCCCACGGTCACCTCGCCGACCTGCACCACGCCCTTGTGCACGCTGACCCCGGGGACCGGCTGCTGGACGTCCCGCACCTCGATCACGGCGCCGTTGTCCAGCCTGATCCGGCCGGTGTCGGCCAGCTGGCCGCCGCCCTCGGCGTAGAAGGGGGTACGGTCCAGCACCACCTCGACCTCGTCGCCCTCGGTGGCGGCGGGCGAGGAGACGCCGTCCACCAGCAGGCCGGCCACGGTGGCCTCGCCCTCGGTGCCGGTGTAGCCGGTGAACTCGGTGGGCCCCGCGGTGTCGGCCACCGAACGGTAGGCGGACATGTCGGCATGGCCGGTCTTCTTGGCCTTGGCGTCCGCCTTGGCGCGTTCCCGCTGCTCGCGCATCAGCCGGCGGAAGCCCGCCTCGTCCACGGACAGGCCCTGTTCGGCGGCCATCTCCAGGGTGAGGTCGATGGGGAAGCCCCAGGTGTCGTGGAGCAGGAACGCCTTGTCGCCCGGCAGCACGGTGGAGCCGGCGGCCTTGGTCTCGGTGACCGCGGAGTCCAGGATGTTGGTGCCGGCCTTGAGGGTCTTGAGGAAGGCGGCCTCCTCGGCCTGGGCCACGGTCTGGATCCGGCTGCGGTCGGTGATCAGCTCCGGGTACTGCTTGCCCATGGTGTCGATCACGGTGTCCACCAGGCGGCCGGTCACCGGACCGGTGGCGCCCAGAATGCGCATGTTGCGGATGGCCCGGCGCATGATGCGGCGCAGCACATAGCCGCGTCCCTCGTTGCCCGGCGTGACGCCGTCGCCGATCAGCATCACCGCGGTCCGCATATGGTCGGCGACCACCCGCAGCGAGATGTCGCCGGCCTCGGCGTCCCCGTAGCGCACCCCGGTCAGCCCGGTGGCCTGGTCCATGACCACCCGCAGGGTGTCGGTCTCGTACATGTTGCGCACGCCCTGGAGGATCATGGCGAGGCGTTCCAGGCCGAGACCGGTGTCGATGTTCTTGGCCGGCAGGTCCCCGGTGATCTCGAAGTCCTCCTTGCCATGGCCCGGACCGCGCTCGTACTGCATGAAGACCAGGTTCCAGATCTCCACATAGCGCTCGTCGTTGACGGCCGGGCCGCCCTCGGGACCGAACTCGGGGCCGCGGTCGTAGTTGATCTCCGAGCAGGGGCCGCACGGGCCGGGCACGCCCATGGACCAGAAGTTGGGGCCCATGCCCAGGCGCTGGATCCGCACCGCGGGCACCCCGATGACATCCCGCCAGATGCGCTCCGCCTCGTCGTCCTTCTCGTAGACGGTGATCCACAGCCGCTCGGGGTCCAGGCCGTAACCGCCGTCCGCGGCCGGGGCGGTGAGCAGCTCCCAGGCGAGCTTGATGGCACCTTCCTTGAAGTAGTCGCCGAAGGAGAAGTTGCCGCACATCTGGAAGAAGGTGCCGTGCCGGGTGGTCTTGCCGACCTCCTCGATGTCCGGGGTGCGCACGCACTTCTGGACGCTGGTCAGGCGGGGCGCGGGCGGGGCGGCCTCACCCAGGAAGTAGGGCTTGAACGGCACCATGCCGGCGGGGACCAGCAGCAGGGTGGGGTCGTCGGCGATCAGCGACGCCGACGGGACGACGGTGTGCCCCCGCTTCTCGAAGAAGCTCAGCCAGCGGCGGCGGATTTCGGCCGACTCCATCAGTGGTCCTCTTTTCGGGGGTTCGGGGCAGTCGGGGTGTTCCGGTCGGTGGCCGCGGCCCCGGGGCCGCGGCCGGACGGGGCGGGGATGCCCGGCGCCGGGCGCCGGGCCGCTGCCGGGCGCGGGAGCCCGGGCGGGGGCGGGGCGGCCAGGCCCAGCGCGTCGTGCAGTTCGGCCTCGCGCTCCGCCATGCCGCCGCGCACCTCCTGGGCGAAGTCCCGCAGCCGGCGGCCGGTGTCGACGGCCCGGCCGGCCGCGCGCAGGGCGAGCGAATCGGCGCTCAGCTCCCGCAGCGTGCGCTGGACCCGGGTGGTGGCCCAGACGCCGGCGGCGGCTCCCGCGCCGAACCAGAAGACGCGTCGGAACATGGCGGCCTCAGTCCTTTCCGCCCCGGCGCGGCCGGGCGATCAGCACGGTGGTGCGCGGACGGGCGGCGCCGGGATCGGCGCCGCGGGCGCCGCGGCGGCGGGCCAGGGCGCGGCGGACGCCGTAGCCGAAGGCGGCGACCTTGACCAGCGGGGTGCCGAAGGCGGACGAGACGGTGCCGGCCAGAGCCGAGGCGTTGGCCGTGACCTCCTGCACATCGGTGGCGATGGCGTCCACCTTGTCGAGCTGGCTCCGGGCGGACCGCACGGTGTCGGACGCCTCGGCGAGCAGCGGTACGGCCCGCTCGGTCACGCCGGTCACCAGTCGGCTCGCCGCCCTGAGCACCTGGGCCAGCCTCACCAGCACCACGGCGAGGAACGACACCAGGATGGCCCAGAACACGGCCACCAGGAGACCGGCCACTTCTCCACCGGACAACGCTGCACCGCTTCCCTGAGACGACATGATCTTGGGCAGATCAAGGGTTCGTGGGGTCGGCCGCCGCTCACCGGGCAGAGCCCGCGGACGAAGGGACGGCAGACCACGACCCTATCGCGCCCGAAGGCCCGGGCCGAACCGTATTCCGGCGCCCGGCCCGGCGCGCCGGGCGGAACGCGCCGGGCCGCCGGTTCCCCGGGCGGTGGTGGCGGTCCGGGGCCGGCGGCCGTGGGGTGCGGTGCAGTGCGGTCGGTGCACTCGGTGCGCCGGGTCAGCGGGCGTAGTACTCCACCACGAGCTGCTCGTCGCAGATCACCGGAATCTCGCGGCGCTGCGGGTCGCGGTCGAGGCGGAAGGCCAGCGCCGGGAGATTGACCTCCAGATAGCGCGGCGCCGCTCCGTCACCCGCCCAGCCGCCCTCACGGGCCACCTGGAAGGGGTGCTTCTCCCGGCTGCGCTCGCGGACCCGCACCACATCGCCGGGGCGGACCCGGCAGGAGGGGCGGTCGACCTTGCGGCCGTTGACCTCGATATGGCCGTGCACCACCATCTGGCGGGCCTGGTAGACGGTGCGGGCCAGACCGGAACGCAGCACCAGGGCGTCGAGGCGGCGCTCCAGCTCGACGATCAGGTGCTCGCCCGTCTTGCCCTCCTTGGCCTTGCGGGCGCGCTCGTAGGCGCGGGCGAGCTGGCGTTCGCTGATGTCGTACTGGGCCCGCAGCCGCTGCTTCTCCAGCAGCCGGACCTTGTAGTCACTGGTCTGCTTGCGGCCCCGGCCGTGCACGCCCGGCGGGAAGGGACGCTTCTCGAAGTACTTGACGGCCTTGGGCGTCAGCGCGATGCCGAGCGCGCGGCTCTGCTTGACCTTGGGACGCGACTGGTTCACGTGCGGGAGACCTCCGTGTAAGTTAGGCAAGGCTTACCTTATCCGAGGAGGATGCATGGATCGACCTGGGGTCCCTGTTCCGGGCCGGCCGCGCCCCCTGGACGGCGACGACGAGCAGCGTCCGTCCGCCGCCGAGCGTCTGCGCACCCTCGCGGAGTCGAACGCCTCGGGCGTACTGGTGATTCCGGGCGCCGGGGAGCCGACGGGCCCGGACGGCCTCGGCGGGCCGGAGGACTTCCCGGAGACCCGGTGCGAGACCCGCGCCGTGGACCCGGCGGGCCGGGTGCTGCTGCTGGTCGCCGGGGACTCCCCGGCCGCCCGGGCACTGCGCGCCGGCCCCGGGGGCGAGCCGGCCGGGGTGCTCAACCTCACCGACGTGGCCCCGGTCGCCGTACCGCACCGGGTGCGCGGCCGGGCCGCCCTGGCGGGCTGGCTGACCGCCGTGCCGGACCGGGAGCGGGCCGCCGCCCTGCGGCTGCTGGACGCGGCGCCGGACACCACGGGCGTGGTGCTGCGCCTGGAGGCGGGCGAGGGCCATGTGCACGATCTGTGGGGGGAGTCGGCGGTGGAGCCGGAGGAGTTCGCCGCCGCGGTCGCCGATCCGCTGGCGCCGCACGAGGCCGAGCTGCTCCAGCACCTCGCCGCGGCGCACGGCGACCGGCTTGCGCGGCTGTGCGTGCTGCTGGACGGCCGGCGCCGCGGCCGGTGGGAGCGGATGGCCCCGGTGGCGCTGGACCGCTTCGGACTGCGGGTCCGGTTCTGGGCCGGGGACTCCGGTTTCGACGCCCGCTTCGACTTCGCCGCCCCGGTGGCCGACACCACCGCGCTGCGCCACGCCATGCATCACCTCTTCACCACCGCCCTGTCATAGCCGCCGGACCGCCCCGGCGGCAGAGCAGCGGCGCTCCCCCGCCGGGCCGGGGACGGCGGCCGCCACCGGGAGAGGGCGGCCACCCGGAAGCAGCGCACACCCGCACCCGGCGGACGCCGTCGCCGACCCGGCGGGCCCGGCCCGGCGGCTCCGCGGATCAGTCCCGGTCGCCGCCGGCCAGGCGCTCCCGGACCCGCTGCACCACCTCGGCATAGCGGGCCTCGGCGCCCCGACCGGTGGGCCGGTAGTACCGCTTGCCGTGCACCGCGTCCGGCGCGTACTGCTGGGCGGCGATGCCGCCGGGCAGATCGTGCGGATACCGATAGCCCTGGCCGTGGCCCAGTTGCTGCGCGCCCCGGTAGTGGCTGTCCCGCAGATGCGCCGGCACCGGCCCGGCCAGCCCGGCCCGGACATCGGCGAGCGCCTCGTCGATGGCCAGATAGGCGGCGTTGGACTTGGGTGCCAGCGCCAGGGCGAGCACCGCCTGCCCGAGCACGATCCGGGCCTCCGGATAGCCGATCATCGCCACCGCCTGGGCCGCAGCCACCGCCGTCGGCAGCGCGGTGGGATCGGCCAGCCCGATGTCCTCGCTGGCCGAGATCATCAGCCGCCGGGCGATGAACCGCGGATCCTCCCCGGCCTCGACCATCCGGGCCAGGTAGTGCAGCGCGGCATCGGCGTCCGAGCCGCGGATGGACTTGATCAGCGCGCTGGCCACGTCGTAGTGCTGGTCGCCCGCCCGGTCGTAGGTGACGGCGGCGCGGTCGACCGTCTCCTCCAGGGTGGCCAGCCCGATCTCCGTACCGCCCCGGTCCAGGGTGGCGCCGGCCGCCGCCTCCAGGGCGGTCAGCGCGCGGCGGGCGTCGCCGCCCGCCAGCCGCAGCAGATGGGCCTCGGTGTCCGGGGGAAGGGAGACCGCTCCGCCCAGACCGCGCTCCTCGGCCACCGCCCGGTGCAGCAGGGCGCGGATGTCCTCGTCGGTGAGCGGCTCCAGGGTGAGCAGCAGGGAACGGGAGAGCAGCGGGGAGATCACCGAGAAGTAGGGATTCTCGGTGGTGGCG
>NZ_FOLM01000019.1 GCF_900112355.1 Streptomyces aidingensis | reverse complement strand
CCCGCAAGAACTACGCCGGCACCAGCCCGATCACCCGCGCCTCCGGCAGGACCCACAGCGTCCAAGCCCGCTTCGCCCGCAACGACCGCCTCGCCGATGCCCTCCAGAGACAAGCGTTCTCCGCCATCAACACCTCGCCCGGCGCTCGGCGCTACTACGACAAGCAGCGCGCCCGCGACTCGGGCTACAACCCCGCCCTGCGCCAGCTCGGCAACCGCCTCGTCGGCATCCTCCACGGCTGCCTCAAGACCCGTACCCACTACGACGAGGCCACCGCGTGGTCACACCACGCAACCCCCACCACCGCCGCTTGACATCAAAACGCCATGGGATGTCTGACCGGCCGCACCGCCGCACCCGCCGCCCGGGCGGCGCGGCTCGTCTCAACGGGTGGCGTCCGGCGGTGGCGCCCGGTTACCCGCGGATAGCATGGGTGTGAACGTCCGGTACCGATGCCCATGGGGCGCCATGGGTCCCGCCAGTCCGCCCGGTCCGGCGGAGGACCGGAACGTAGCAACGGAAGGTCGCCGTGAACGCACCACACCACCCCGGCGGCTCCGGCACGCCCGGACGGGCCGAGGACCGGCCGGCCCGGCTCGCGGTCGGGGTCGTCGGCGCCGGACGCGTCGGCCCCGCGCTCGCCGCCTGCCTGGCCCTGGCCGGCCACCGCCCGGTCGCCGTCTCCGGCGTCTCCGACGCCTCCCGCCGCCGTGCCGACGCGCTGCTGCCCGGCGTCCCGGTGGTCGATCCGGCGGGCGTGCTGGCCCGCGCCGAGCTGGTGCTGCTCACCGTCCCGGACGATGTGCTGCCCGGCCTGGTGCGCGGCCTGGCCGACACCGGCGCGGTCCGCCCCGGGCAGCTTCTGGTGCACACCTCCGGCCGCTACGGCGCCGGCGTCCTGGACCCGGCGCGCCGGGCCGGCGGCCTGCCGCTCGCCCTGCATCCCGCGATGACCTTCACCGGCACCCCGGTGGATGTGCAGCGGCTGGCCGGCTGCTCGTTCGGTGTCACCGCGCCCGAGGAGCTGCGGCTGGCCGCCGAGGCGCTGGTGATCGAGATGGGCGGCGAGCCGGAGTGGATCGAGGAGAGCGCCCGCCCGCTCTACCACGCCGCGCTGGCGCTGGGCGCCAACCATCTGGTGACGCTGGTCGCCCAGGCCATGGACCTGCTGCGGGCGGCGGGGGTCGGCGCGCCGGACCGGATGCTCGGGCCGCTGCTCGGTGCCGCGCTGGACAACGCGCTGCGCTCCGGCGACGCCGCCCTCACCGGCCCGGTGGCGCGCGGGGACGCGGGCACCGTGGCGGCGCACGTCGCCGAGCTGCGGGCGCATGCGCCGGACACCCTGCCCGGCTATCTGGCCATGGCGCGGGCCACCGCCGACCGCGCGCTGGTGCACGGCACGCTCCGGGCCGAACAGGCCGAGCGCCTTCTGGAAGCCCTCTCGTCGGACGGAGAACCCGCATGAGCGCCGCCCCCGCTCCGAGCCCGGCACAGGGCCCCGCACAGGGCCCCGCACAGGGCCCCGCACAGGGCCCCGGCCCCGTTTCCGGCGGGCCGCCGCCCGTGCTGCGCACCGCCGCCGCGCTGGGCGCCCTGCCGCGGCCCGGCCACGGCCCGCGGGCCGTGGTGATGACCATGGGGGCGCTGCACGAGGGCCACGCCACGCTGATCCGCGCGGCCCGGGCCCGCGCCGGGCGGGACGGACAGGTGGTGGTCACGGTCTTCGTCAATCCGCTCCAGTTCGGCGCGGGCGAGGACTTCGACCGCTACCCGCGCACCCTGGACGCCGATCTGGCGGTGGCGGCGGCGGCCGGCGCGGACGCGGTCTTCGCCCCGCCCGCGGCCGAGGTGTACCCGGGCGGCGAGCCGCAGGTGCGGATCAGCGCCGGGCCGATGGGGCACCGGCTGGAGGGCGCCTCCCGGCCGGGCCACTTCGACGGCATGCTCACCGTGGTCGCCAAGCTGCTCCACCTCACCGCCCCCGACCTCGCCCTGTACGGGCAGAAGGACGCCCAGCAGCTCGCGCTGATCCGCCGCATGGTGCGGGATCTGGACTTCCCGGTGGAGATCGTCGGCGTGCCCACGGTCCGCGAGGAGGACGGGCTGGCGCTCTCCAGCCGCAACCGCTACCTCTCCACGGCCGAGCGGCGTACGGCGCTGTCGCTCTCCCGGGCGCTGTTCGCCGGCCAGGACCGGCTGGCCGCGGAGGCGGCACTGCACGCCCGCGCGCTCGCCGCACCGGCCGCGCCGCAGCGCGCGGCGGGGCTGGCCGCCATGGACGAGACCCGGGCGTCGGCGGACGCCTACGCGGTGGCCGCCGCGTCCGGCCGCCCGCCGGTGCCGGCCGCGGTCCTGGCCGCCGCCCGCTCGGTGCTGGAGGACGCCGCCGAGCTCGATCCGCCGCTGCGGCTGGACTATCTGGCGCTGGTCGACCCGGCCGGCTTCACCGAGGTCCCGGACGACTGGACCGGCGAGGCGGTGCTGGCCGTCGCCGCCCGGGTCGGCGGCACCCGGCTGATCGACAACCTTCCCCTCACCTTCGCCGCCTTCGCCGACCCCCCGCCGGAGGCCCCGGCATCCCGCGCGAAGCCGGCGGCGGGCACCGCCGGGAGCGGGCGGCCGGGCAGGGCCGGCGGTGACCTGTCCGGCGGTGACCTGGGCGACATGGAGGTGCGGCGGTGAGCGGAGCGGGGACGGGCGGCGCCGGCGGGATAGGCGTGGCGGGGACGGCACTGTCCTCGCCGCCGAGCTGGGCCGTGCGGGCCGATGTGGTGGTGGTCGGCTCCGGCGTGGCCGGGCTGACCGCCGCGCTGCGCTGCGCCGCCGCCGGGCTGGCCACCGTCATCGTCACCAAGGCGCTGCTGGACGACGGTTCCACCCGCTGGGCGCAGGGCGGCATCGCCGCCGCCCTGGGGGCCGGTGACACCCCGGAGCAGCACCTCGCCGACACCCTGGTCGCCGGGGCCGGCCTGTGCGACGAGCGGGCCGTGCGCATCCTGGTCACCGAGGGCCCGGATGCCGTCCGCCGCCTGATCGCGGACGGCGCCCGGTTCGACACCGCGGCCTCCGGGGAGATCGCCCTCACCCGTGAGGGCGGTCACCATCGCCGCCGCATCGCCCACGCGGGTGGTGACGCCACCGGCGCGGAGATCTCCCGGGCCCTGGTCGAGGCCGTCCGCCGGGCCGGGATCGAGACCATCGAGCACGCCCTGGTGCTGGATCTGCTCAAGGACCCCGCCGGCCGCGCCGCGGGCGTCTCGCTGCATGTGATGGGCGAGGGCCGGCACGACGGCGTGGGCGCCGTGCACGCCCCCGCCGTGGTGCTGGCCACCGGCGGCATGGGCCAGGTCTTCGCCGCCACCACCAATCCCGCGGTCTCCACCGGCGACGGCGTGGCCCTGGCGCTGCGCGCCGGCGCCGAGGTGGCCGACCTGGAGTTCGTGCAGTTCCATCCCACCGTGCTCCATCTGGGCCCGGAGGCCGAGGGGCAGCAGCCGCTGATCTCCGAGGCGGTGCGCGGCGAGGGGGCCCATCTGGTGGACGCCGCCGGGGTCCGCTTCATGCTGGGCCGGCACGAGCTGGCCGAGCTGGCGCCGCGCGACATCGTCGCCAAGGGCATCATGCGCCGCATGCGGGAGCAGGACGCCCCCCACATGTTCCTGGACGGCCGGCACTTCGGCGCCGCGATGTGGCGGGAGCGGTTTCCCACCATCCTGGCCGCCTGCCGGGCGCACGGGATCGACCCGGTGACCGAGCCCGTGCCGGTGTCACCGGCCGCCCACTACGCCTCCGGCGGGGTGCGCACCGACGAGCACGGCCGTACCACCGTGCCGGGCCTGTACGCCTGCGGCGAGGTGGCCTGCACCGGCGTGCACGGCGCCAACCGCCTGGCCTCCAACTCCCTGCTGGAGGGCCTGGTCTTCGCCGAACGGATCGCCCGCCGGGTGCGGCGGGAGCACCGGGTGGGACACCGGGGGGAGCACCCGGTGGCGGGCGCCGCGCCGGCGGCCGGGGACCGGCCGGCGCAGCGGCTGCTGCCGCCCGAGGCCCGGCCGGAGATCCAGCGCATCATGAGCCGCGGCGCGGGCGTGCTGCGCTCCGCGGCCGGGCTGGACCGGGCCGCGGCCGAGCTGGACGAGCTGGCCGGCCGGGCCGGTGACAAGCCGGCCGAGCCGGGCACCGAGAGCTGGGAGACCACCAATCTGCATCTGGTGGCCCGGGTGCTGGTGGCCGCGGCCCGGGAGCGCGAGGAGACCCGGGGCTGCCACTGGCGGGAGGATTTCCCGGAGCGGGACGACGCCCGCTGGCGCCGCCATCTGACCGTCCGCCTCCGCGCCGCCGGCGGCCCCGGTTCCGCCCCAGGTCACGGTGGTGATGTCAAGGGCGGCTCCGGTTCCCGCCGCGGTGGCTCTACGCTCGACCTCCGGGCCACGGACGGGACCGGGCTGCCGGGTACCGCGCCCGGCGCGGTGTTCCCGGTGTCCCCGGCGGCGGACACCGCCGCACCACCGGCAACTGCGGCACCACCGGCACATCCGGCACCACCGACCTCATCAGCACAAGGAGAAGCACACCCGTGAACCCCAGCCCCGACGCCTCCCGGCCGCGCCCGGTGGAGCTGACCCTGCTGCCGCTCGGCACCCGCCCCGACGATGCGACCGGCACGAGCGCAGGCGGCGGCTGCGGGGACTCCTGCGGCTGCGGAGCCGGCGCCGAGGACGGCCTGCCGGCCGGACACGACCCGCTGGAATGCGGTCTGGACCCGGAGCTGGCCGCGCTGCTGGCCGCGTCCGGTCTGGACCCGGTGCTGGTCGAGGACATCGCGCATCTCGCGCTGGAGGAGGACCTCGACCACGGCGTGGACATCACCACCGTCGCCACCGTCCCCGAGGACGCGGTGGCCACCGCCGACTTCACCGCCCGCCGCCCCGGCACCGTGGCCGGTCTGCGGGTGGCCGAGGCGGTGCTCTCGGTGGCCTGCACCGACGAGCTGGAGGTCGAGCGCCATGCGGAGGACGGCGACCGGGTGAGCGCCGGGCAGGTGCTGCTCTCCGTCACCGGCCGCACCCGCGATCTGCTGACCGGTGAGCGCAGCGCGCTGAACCTGCTGTGCCGGCTGTCCGGGATCGCCACCGCCACCCGCGCCTGGGCGGATGCCCTGGAGGGCACCGCCACCCGGGTCCGCGACACCCGCAAGACCACCCCCGGGCTGCGTGCCCTGGAGAAGTACGCGGTGCGCTGCGGCGGCGGTCTCAACCACCGGATGTCCCTCTCCGACGCCGCCCTGATCAAGGACAACCATGTGATCGCGGCCGGCGGGGTGGCCGAGGCGTTCGCCGCGGTCCGGGCCGCCCTGGAGGAGGCGGGCAGCCCGGGGCTGCCGATCGAGGTCGAGGTGGACCGGGTGGACCAGATCGAGCCCGCGCTGGCCGCCGGCGCCGGTGCGCTGCTGCTGGACAACTTCACGGTGGAGGACACCCACCGGGCCGTGGAGCTGGTGGCCGGGCGCGCCGCCCTGGAGTCCTCCGGCGGCCTGGTGCTGGACAACGCCCGCGCCTACGCCGAGACCGGGGTGGACTATCTCGCGGTGGGCGCCCTGACGCACTCCGCGCCCGTCCTCGACATCGGGCTGGATCTGCGCCCCGGTCCGGCCACCGCGGGCGGCGGGCGGCAGCGGCAGGAGGACGTCTGATGCTGCTCACCATCGACGTCGGCAACACCCACACGGTGCTCGGCCTCTTCGACGGCGAGGAGATCGTCGAGCACTGGCGGATCTCCACCGACGCCCGCCGCACCGCCGACGAGCTGGCCGTGCTGCTCCAGGGCCTGATGGGCATGCATCCGCTGCTGGGCGAGGAGCTGGGCGACAACGTGGACGGCATCGCCATCTGCTCCACCGTGCCGTCGGTGCTGCACGAACTGCGCGATGTGACCCGCCGCTACTACGGGGACATCCCGGCCGTGCTGGTGGAGCCGGGCGTCAAGACCGGCGTGCAGATCACCACCGACAACCCCAAGGAGGTCGGGGCGGACCGCATCATCAACGCGGTGGCCGCGGTCGAGCTCTACGGCGGCCCCTGCATCGTGGTGGACTTCGGCACCGCCACCACCTATGACGCGGTCACCGCGCGCGGGGAGTACGCGGGCGGCGCCATCGCGCCCGGCATCGAGATCTCGGTGGAGGCCCTCGGCCGGCGCGGCGCCCAGCTCCACAAGGTGGAGCTGGCCCGGCCACGCCATGTGATCGGCCGCAACACGGTGGAGTCCATGCAGTCCGGCATCCTCTACGGCTTCGCCGGCCAGGTGGACGGCGTGGTGGAGCGGATGGCCCGGGAGCTGGCCGACGATCCGGACGAGGTGACGGTGATCGCCACCGGCGGACTGGCCCCGCTGGTGCTGCGCGAGGTCTCGGTCATCGACGCGCACGAACCCTGGCTCACCCTGATCGGGCTGCGCCTGGTCTATGAGCGCAACATCGGGGGGCGGCGCGGCCCGCGCTGAGCCCCGGCGGCTGACACGCCGGATGTGCAGCATGCGCGCATTGTCCGTTTAGCGGCTAATCTCGGGGCATGACTGGGTACGACGCCGAGGGCCGGGAGGGGCAGCAGGGGGACGAGCGGCGCGCCCGCCGGGAGCCGCGGGCCGGCGGCGGGGAATCGGGCGGCCCGGCGCAGCAGCGCCCGGAGAACCGCCCGGAGAACCGCCCGGAGAACGGATCCGAGAAGGGACCGGAGAAGGCGCCGGGGAAGGGGAAGCGCAGGCCGGTGCCCACTCCGGCGGAGGTCTTCAAGGGCAAGCGACCCCCGCGGCCGGCCGCCTCGTAGCGCGGTATTACTCTGGTTGCCGCCCGGTCCGGCTCAGGTGTTGACTTCCGGCTTCCGCTCCCGGCTTCGGGCGGTGCGAGGCAGGAAGCCGGGAAGCGCACCCGCCGGGATGCCGGGCTGTCAGGGAGACCGAAGCGGAAAAGGAGGCCCGGAGCCGTGGATTACCTTGCCGCGCTCTTCCCGCCCACGGTGATGGCCGTGGCTTTCATCGCTCTGATCGCGACCATCGTGAAGTCCCAGGGCGGCACCAACAAGTTCAAGGAAGACGCCGCCGCGGAGGCCATGGCCGCCGCCGAGGCCGCGCGTTCGGGGGGCGGGCGGGAGCCGGACGGCGGCCGTTAGCCGACCCTCCGCGTCGCCGGTTACGCCCGTGCATACCCCGCGCAAAGCCCGCGCACGGGGACATGACATCCCGGGCGCATGTCCGGCGTTCCTCCGCGGTATCCGGGGCAGGTATCCGGGGGCCGTATCAGCGGCACAATGGCCCCGGCCCCGGCCGTCGAACGCCGTGGGCGGCTCCCGCACCGGCCCGCGCCCGCCGCTGTGACCTGGCCGATCACCGGATATTGGGGCATGTGCGGCTATTCTTCTCGGGTGCCTCGGCCATTGGGAGACCTGGAAGACGCGGTGATGACCCGCGTATGGGAGTGGAACCGTCCGGTCACGGTGCGGGAAGTTCTGGAGGATCTCCAGCGGGAACGCTCGATCGCTTATACGACAGTGATGACGGTGCTGGACAACCTCCATCAGAAGGGCTGGGTCCGGCGCGACCAGCAGGGCCGGGCCTATCGCTATGAAGCCGTCTCCACACGCGCCGCTTACGCCGCGGCATTGATGAACGACGCCTGGGCGGCGAGCGACAGTCCGGCCGCCGCACTGGTCGCATTCTTCGGGATGATGTCGCCCGAGCAGACCGCCGCGTTGCGCGATGCCCTCCGGGTGGTCGGAGTACCGGGTGTGCGGCTCACCGATGCGGCCCCGGCGGCGGCCCGGGAAGAGACCGCGGAAGGCGGCGAAGCAGCCGGTCAGCGGGCACCGGGCGGCGCGTCGCCGGCCGCCTGAGCCCCCGGCGGCGAGGACCGCGCGGGACGGCGGTAGCCTCCCGGATGTGAAGAGCGGCGCAAACACCTCACCCGCTGCCCGGGAGACCGGGGAGCGCCCGGAAATTACCGTGCGCCGGGCCCGTACCCCCGACATCCCGGTCGTCCGCCGGCTGATCGATGCCTACGCCCGGGACCGCATCCTGCTGAACAAGGCCACGGTCACGCTTTACGAGGACATTCAGGAGTTCTGGGTCGCGGAGCGGGATCTGGACGCCCGGGTGGTCGGGTGCGGCGCGCTGCACGTGATGTGGGAGGATCTCGCCGAGGTGCGCACCCTGGCCGTCGATCCCGGGCTGCGCGGCTCCGGTGTGGGCCACCGGCTCCTGGAGAAGCTGTTGCAGACGGCGCGCTGGCTGGGCGTCCGCCGTATTTTCTGCCTGACCTTCGAGGTGGAGTTCTTCGGCCGGCACGGCTTCGCCGAGATCGGCGATACCCCGGTCGACGGCGATGTGTACAGCGAGCTGCTGCGTTCCTATGACGAGGGTGTCGCCGAGTTCCTCGGACTGGAACGCGTGAAGCCGAACACATTGGGCAACACTCGCATGCTGCTGCATCTCTGATTACCGAAACACTCTCTTCCGACTCCGTTCCGGCACTGTTCCTCTCGTTCCTTTATGTCCGAATCGTCCATGTCGAGACGGCAGAAGTCTCCCGGTCTATCGCTCCAGGGTTTGTGTTTTTCCGCAAAGCGCGGTTTCATTACGTGCCAAGAGGAAAAGTATTCGGCACCGATGGAATGAGGAGCAGCCCGATGGCGCAGAAGGTTCAGGTCCTTCTCCTCGACGACCTCGAGGGCGGCGAGGCCGATGAGACCGTAACGTTCGGGCTCGACGGCAAGAGCTATGAGATCGACCTCAACTCGGAGAACGCGGATCAGCTCCGCGCGGCTCTGGAGCCCTACCTGAAGGCCGGCCGGCGTTCCACCGGCCGTGCTCAGCGCGGAACGCGGACCGGCCGTACGGCGGCTGCCGGCTCAGGCACCGCCGACACCGCCAAGATCCGGGCCTGGGCGAAGGAGAACGGCTACGCGGTGAATGACCGGGGCCGCGTTCCGGCCGAGATTCGCGAGGCTTACGAAAAGGCCAACGGCTGAAAATCCGCATGCGCCGACGCCACCGCGCGCCGGAAGCCACTCTCCGCTCACGGGGTAGACGAGGGGCCGTGCCCGCAAGGGCCGGCCCCTCGCGGCATGCCCGCGCCGCGTCGGCCGCGGGCGCCGCTATTGTCATGCTCCTCACATACGCGGCATCTGCCCGCCCGGCGCCGGGCCGGGCCGGGCGCCCGGTTTCCCGCGGCCTGTTCGCCAGTAGCGGATGCCGTGGGCGTGTTCCGCATGGAGTGCCAGCCTGGACGGGTAGGAAACCGGTAGTGGCTCACGGGGGCGGTGACGTCGGAGGCGACGCTTCCCTCCTGGTATGCGGCGGCCGGCGGCGGAGCTCCTCAGCGGCGTTCGCCATCGGCGTAGCCATACCAGGTGGAATCGCCTGGCCTGCGGGAACATCGTCTCGCACTATCGGGTTGGAACTGGTGCCGGACCGAACGGGGTCTTTCCGCCCAGGACGGGTACGGCAACAGAAAGAAGCGGTCCCGCCCGCCGGGACTAAGCTGCGGAAGGACAGGGAGGGGACCGACCCCTTACTGACTGACCGCTCTGAGGAGCGATAACGATGTTCGAGAGGTTCACCGACCGCGCGCGGCGGGTTGTCGTCCTGGCTCAGGAAGAGGCCCGGATGCTCAACCACAACTACATCGGCACCGAGCACATCCTCCTGGGCCTGATCCACGAGGGCGAGGGTGTCGCCGCAAAGGCCCTGGAGAGCCTCGGGATCTCGCTCGAGGCGGTCCGCCAGCAGGTGGAGGAGATCATCGGCCAGGGCCAGCAGGCCCCGTCCGGCCACATTCCCTTCACCCCCCGGGCCAAGAAGGTGCTGGAGCTGTCGCTCCGGGAAGCCCTTCAGCTCGGCCACAACTACATCGGCACCGAGCACATCCTGCTGGGCCTGATCCGCGAGGGCGAGGGCGTCGCCGCGCAGGTCCTGGTCAAGCTCGGCGCCGACCTCAACCGGGTGCGGCAGCAGGTCATCCAGCTGCTCTCCGGTTACTCCGGCGGCAAGGAGGCCGCCACCGCCGGCGCGCCCAGCGAGGGCACGCCGTCCACCTCCCTCGTGCTCGACCAGTTCGGCCGCAATCTCACGCAGGCCGCCCGGGAGAACAAGCTCGACCCGGTCATCGGGCGCGAGAAGGAGATCGAGCGGGTCATGCAGGTGCTGTCCCGCCGCACCAAGAACAACCCCGTGCTGATCGGTGAGCCCGGCGTCGGCAAGACCGCCGTCGTGGAGGGCCTGGCGCAGGCCATCGTCAAGGGCGAGGTGCCCGAGACCCTGAAGGACAAGCACCTCTACACCCTGGACCTCGGCGCGCTGGTGGCCGGCTCCCGCTACCGCGGTGACTTCGAGGAGCGCCTGAAGAAGGTGCTCAAGGAGATCCGCACCCGCGGCGACATCATCCTGTTCATCGACGAGCTGCACACCCTGGTCGGCGCGGGCGCCGCCGAGGGCGCCATCGACGCCGCCTCCATCCTCAAGCCGATGCTGGCCCGCGGTGAGCTGCAGACCATCGGTGCCACCACGCTGGACGAGTACCGCAAGCACCTGGAGAAGGACGCCGCGCTGGAGCGGCGCTTCCAGCCGATCCAGGTGGCGGAGCCGTCGCTGACCCACACCATCGAGATCCTCAAGGGGCTGCGCGACCGGTACGAGGCGCACCACCGCGTCTCCATCACCGACTCCGCGCTGGTGGCGGCGGCCCAGCTCGCCGACCGCTACATCTCCGACCGCTTCCTGCCGGACAAGGCGATCGACCTGATCGACGAGGCCGGTTCGCGGATGCGCATCCGCCGGATGACCGCGCCGCCGGACCTGCGCGAGTTCGACGAGAAGATCGCCGGGGTGCGCCGGGAGAAGGAGTCCGCGATCGACTCGCAGGACTTCGAGAAGGCCGCCTCGCTGCGGGACACCGAGAAGCAGCTTCTCCAGCAGAAGGCGCAGCGGGAGAAGGAGTGGAAGGCCGGCGACATGGACGTCGTCGCCGAGGTGGACGAGGAGCTGATCGCGGAGGTGCTGGCCGCCTCCACCGGCATCCCGGTCTTCAAGCTCACCGAGGAGGAGTCCTCGCGGCTGCTGCGCATGGAGGACGAGCTGCACAAGCGGGTGATCGGCCAGGACGACGCCATCCGGGCGCTGTCCCAGGCGATCCGCCGCACCCGGGCCGGTCTGAAGGACCCGAAGCGTCCCGGTGGCTCGTTCATCTTCGCCGGCCCGTCCGGTGTCGGTAAGACGGAGCTGTCCAAGACGCTGGCCGAGTTCCTGTTCGGCGACGAGGACGCGCTGATCGCCCTGGACATGTCGGAGTTCGGTGAGAAGCACACCGTCTCCCGGCTGTTCGGCTCACCGCCCGGCTACGTCGGGTACGAGGAGGGCGGCCAGCTGACCGAGAAGGTGCGGCGCAAGCCGTTCTCGGTGGTCCTCTTCGACGAGGTGGAGAAGGCCCACCCGGACATCTTCAACTCGCTGCTGCAGATCCTGGAGGACGGCCGGCTGACCGACTCCCAGGGCCGGGTCGTGGACTTCAAGAACACGGTCATCATCATGACCACCAACCTCGGCACCCGGGACATCTCCAAGGGCTTCAACATGGGCTTCGCCCCGGCCGGAGACGTCACCACCGGGTACGAGCGGATGAAGACCAAGGTCAACGACGAGCTGAAGCAGCACTTCCGGCCCGAGTTCCTGAACCGGGTGGACGACACCATCGTCTTCCACCAGCTCTCGCAGGACGACATCATCAAGATCGTCGACCTGATGGTCGCGCAGGTGGACGAGCGGCTCCGGGACCGGGACATGGGCATCGAGCTGTCCCCCGACGCCAAGAAGCTGCTGGCCAAGCGCGGCTACGACCCGGTGCTGGGCGCCCGGCCGCTGCGCCGGACGATCCAGCGGGAGATCGAGGACACCCTCTCGGAGAAGATCCTCTTCGGCGAGCTGCGGCCCGGTCACATCGTGGTGGTCGGCACCGAGGGCGAGGGCAAGGACGCCAAGTTCACCTTCCGGGGTGAGGAGAAGGCGGCCCTGCCGGAGGCCCCGGTGGCCGCGGCGGCGGGCGGCAAGCCCAACATGTCCAAGGAGCGCTGAACAGCGCGGAGCAACGGCGTTTCCGCCGGGCCGTCCGGCCCGGCGGAAACGCCGTTTCGCTGTCTGCGTGCCCGGTGCCGCCCGGCACGGCCGGGTGCGGCACCCGGGGAAAAACTTACTTGACGCCCGGCAAGTTGCTGCCGTAGGTTCGTCTGGCATCTGCAACGCTGCCGCCCGCCGTCCGACCCGGGGGCGGCGTCGTTCCGTGGGGAGAACATGAACCAGCAGCACCCGGCCCCGGACCGACCGGCGGCCGAGCCGGCAGAACCCGTCGCGCCCGTCGCGCCCGTCGCGCCCGCCGAACCGGCCGGGCGTCCGCCGCGCTCCCTGCGCGTGATCCTGGTCGCGCTGAGCATCTCCATCCTGCTGGCGATGCTCGACAACATGATCGTGGCCACCGCCATGCCCACCATCGTCGGCGAGCTGGGCGGCCTGGCCCATCTCTCCTGGGTGGTCACCGCCTATACGCTGGCCACCGCCGCATCCACCCCCATCTGGGGCAAGCTGGGCGACCTCTACGGCCGCAAGGGCGTCTACCTGGCCTCCATCGTCCTCTTCCTGGCGGGCTCGGTCACCTCCGGCGCGGCCCAGACCATGGGCCAGCTCATCGGCTTCCGTGCCCTCCAGGGCCTGGGCGCCGGCGGCCTGATGGTCGGCACCATGGCGATCATCGGCGAGCTGATACCGCCTCGGGAGCGCGGCAAGTACCAGGGCATGTTCGCCTCCATCATGGCCGTCGCCATGATCGGCGGCCCGCTGCTGGGCGGCCTGATCACCGACCATCTCGGCTGGCGCTGGGCCTTCTACATCAACCTGCCGCTGGGCGCGGTGGCGCTGGTCATGGTCTCCTCGGTGCTGCATCTGCCCCGGCGGCGCGGCCGGGCGCGGATCGACTACCCGGGCGCGGTGCTGCTCACCACCGGCATCGTCTCGCTGGTGCTGGTCACCACCTGGGGCGGCTCCGAGTACGCCTGGGGCTCGGCCGTCATCCTCGGCCTGATCGCGCTCGGCGTGGGCGCCCTGGCGCTGTTCCTGTTCGTGGAGACCCGGGCCCCCGAGCCGCTGCTGCCGCTGCACATCTTCCGCAGCGGCAACTTCTCGCTGGTCACCGGGATCGGCTTTCTGCTGGGCTTTGTGATGTTCGGCTCGATGATCTTCCTGCCGCTGTTCCAGCAGACGGTGCAGGGCGCCTCCGCCACCAACAGCGGCCTGCTGCTGCTTCCCATGCTGCTGTCGATGATGCTGGTCTCGCTGGTGGTCGGCCGGGTGACCACCGCCACCGGCCGCTACCGGTGGTTCCCGATGACCGGCGGCCTGCTGATCACCACCGGGCTCTGGCTGCTGTCCACCATGACCACCGGCACCGGCCGGCTGACCACCGGCCTGTTCATGGCCCTGGTGGGCGCGGGCATGGGCTTCTTGATGCAGCTCACCATGCTGATCGCGCAGAACAGCGTGGAGATGAAGGACATGGGCGTGGCCTCGTCCACCGCCACCCTCTCCCGCACCCTGGGCGGCTCCTTCGGAGTGGCCCTGCTCGGCGCCTTCTTCAACCGCCGGGTCACCGGCAGCCTCGCCGAGCAGGGCGCGGCGGGCAGCTCCGCCAGGGACGCCGGCCCGGACGGCGGCCTGGCCGTCTCCGAGACCGGCGCCCAGCTCGACCCGGCGTCCCTGGCGGAACTGCCCGCCGCGGCCCGCGCGGCCTACGAGACCGCGGTGGCGGCCGGCACCCACGCCGTCTTCCTGGCCGCGTCCCTGGCCGCGGTGGGGGCCTTTGTGGCGGGCTGGTTCATCAAGGAGATCCCGCTGCGCGGCGGGACCCCCGCCGCCCCGCCCGCCGGGGCCAGGAAGGACGCCCCGGTCCCGGCGGGCGCCTGACCGCGCCCGCGCGCCGGGCGCTCCGGCGCCGGCGGTCCGGTCCCGGCCGCCTCGCGGATGGCGGGCGCTGCGCCCACCATGAGGGGAGGAGGTGACGGTGGCATGGAGCACGCGATGCGGGCGGAGTACCCGCACGACGACCCGGGGGCGGGGGTCAAGAGCTGGCACATGGTGCGCGGCGAGGGGAACGCGGCGATGTGCGGGCGGGAGCTGCTGCCCGACGCCGAGCTGCGCCCGGACAGCGACTGGGGCACCACCGCCGAACCGATGTGCCACACCTGCGGCGCGATGTACCTGCGCGAGGTGCCCTGAACCGGGCGCGCCGGTACCCCGGCTCCCCCGGGGGTGTTCCCCGGACTCAGCATCATCACAGCGTGATGGCGCATATCTGGCCGGTAGCCGACTGCTTGATTGTCGGTGCCATCCGGGACACTGGATGCCATGGACGTCACCCATCCGGCACCGGCCCAGGCCGCCGGAGCTCCGGATTCCGACGGGCTGGCGCGCTGCCCCTGGGGAGCGGAGCCAGACGATTACCGCGTCTACCACGACACCGAGTGGGGCCGCCCGGTGCGGGGAGACGACGCGCTGTTCGAGCGGATCAGCCTGGAGGCCTTCCAGTCGGGGCTGTCCTGGCTGACCATTCTGCGCCGCCGGGAGGGTTTCCGTCTGGCCTTCGCCGACTTCCGCATCCGCAAGGTCGCCGCCTTCACCCCGGACGACATCCAGCGGCTGCTCGGCGATCCCGGCATCATCCGCAACCGCGCGAAGATCGAGGCCACGGTGCACAACGCCCGGATCGCCGCCGACTGGTCCGAGGGCGAGCTGACGGAGCTGATCTGGTCCTTCGCACCGGAGCGGCCCGGCCCGCCGCCGCGCACCCCGGCGGATGTGCCGGCGGTCACCCCGCAGTCCACCGCCCTGTCCAAAGCGCTGAAGAAGCGCGGCTTCCGCTTCGTCGGCCCGACCACCGCCTACGCCCTGATGCAGGCCTGCGGCCTGGTCAACGACCACCTCGCCGACTGCCACGCGCGCAACGCGGGCGCGGCCGTGCCCGGCGTGTGACGATGAGGCCATGACCACACCGGGCATGGTGCGGCTGCGGCAGCTGCGCCGCGCCAAGGACCTGATGGACCGGGACTGGTCACAGCCCCTGGACATCGACGCGGTCGCGGCGCACGCCGGCTACAGCCCGTATCACTTTGTCCGCGCCTTCAAGGCCGCCTACGGCGAGAGCCCGGGGCAGTATCTCTCCCGCCGCCGCATCGAGCGGGCCGGGGAACTGCTGCGCACCGCGAGCCTGTCCGTCACCGAGATCTGCCATCTCGTCGGCTTCCACAGCCTGGGCAGCTTCTCCCGCACGTTCAAGCGGCGCACCGGGCTGTCCCCGAGCGAGTACCGCGACCGCCATCCGCATCGCGGCTCCGCCCTGATCCCCGGCTGCTTCGCGCTGCTGTGGACCGGGGGCTTCCCGGCCCGCGCGCCCGGCGCACAGCAGCGCAATTCCGGAGAAGCGGGGGCCCGGCGCCCCTCCCTAGGGTGAGCAGGGTGAGCTGGGGGGAGCCGGACCGGGCAGCCGCCGGGCCGGCGCCGCCCGCACCGCACCGCACCGCACACACGGAGGCAGCACCGCCATGATCCGCAACGTCGCCATCGCCACGGTCTGGAGCACCGACCAGGACCGGGACGTGAAGTTCTTCACCGACAAGCTGGGCTTCGAGGTGCGCACCGACCTGGAGATGGGGTCCGTGCGCTGGCTGACCGTGGGCGTGCCCGGCCAGGCCGACATGGAGCTCACCGTGATGCCCTCCGACGGCCCGGGCCTGGACCCGGAATCCGCGGAAATGCTCACCACGCTGGTCAGCAAGGGCGTGCTGGGCGCGGCCGTGCTGCGCACCGACGACTGCCACGGGGACTACAAGCGCTTCAAGGACGCGGGTGTGGAATTTCTCCAGGAGCCCATGGAGCGCCCCTACGGCGTGGAGGCCATCTTCCGCGACCCGTCCGGCAACTGGTACTCCCTGACCGAGGAGCGTGACAGCCTCGACACGACCAAGCCCTGGCCCGGCGCTCCCGAGGGCTGAACGGGGCGCGCGGCGCCCGGCCGCACGCTGCCTCATCCGCGTGGATTCGCGCCGGGCGCGGCATACTCCCCGCCCGGCCGGCGCAGGCTGCCGGCAACCACTGCCTGCCGCCCGCGCGTGCCGGGCACGCGCGCCGCCGCGAAGGAGTACCGCCATGAGCACGGAAACCTCCCCGGGTCCCGCGGCGAGGAGGGACCGCACATGACCACCACCGCCGCCGGTTCCGCCGCCGCAGCCGCCGGTACGGCCGCCGCTCTGGCCGACCGGCTGGAGATCCAGGAGCTCGTCACCCGGCACGCCCTGTGGATGGACGAGCGGGCCCGGACGGATCCGCGGCTGCTGTTCACCGAGGATGTAGCCGTCACCACCCCGGCCGGGCCGGTGCAGGGCATCGGGCCGCTGGTGGACCGCATCCACCGGCACCATCCGGATGCGGAGCGGGCCCAGCACCGGCTGAGCAACATCCTGGTCGACCTGGACGGGGACCGGGCCGCCGTCCGGGCCCTGCTGCATGTCACCCGCATCCCCCGGCCGGACTCCGAGCCGCTGTTCCTCGGCGGCACCTACACCTACCGGGCGGTGCGCACCCCCGCCGGCTGGCGGCTGGCCGGCCTGGAGATGACCCCGCTGTGGCGCACCGGCCCCTGGCCCGACCACCACTGACCCCCGTCCGGCCGGGCGCGCCGGGGGATCGGAGAAATCGATCACCTTCCGGCCGGGCGGGCCCCGGGGCTTGGCAGACTGACCGGCATGACGCAGCGAGAGCCGGGCGACGCGGCCACCGTTCACGCCTGGGCCGCCCTGGGCGGCCGGGAGGGCCTGGCCGAGGGGGTGACCTACCGGGAGGCGCCGGGCGTGCTGCCGTCCAGGCTGCCCGTGCGGGAGCTGGCCCGGGCCCTGGGCGGGCCGGCGCGGCTTCGACAGCCTGGTCCAGGCCGCCACCGGCATCGCCGCGGCCGAGGCCGGTCCCGACGGCCGGCCCGGCGCGCTGCCCGCCCAGGCGCTGGACCACGGCACCGGCTATCTGCTGGCCGCCGCCGTGCTGCGCGCCCTGAGCGACCGTCAGCGCACCGGCGGCGCGGGCCGGGTGATCCGGCTCTCCCTGGCCGGGACCGCCTCCTGGCTGCTGCACGGCCTGAGCCCCGTGCCGCCGGCGGGCGGCGGCCCGCCCGGGCCGTACGATCCCGGTGATCCCGCCCCCTGGCTCACCGTGACCGGCTCGCCGTACGGGCCGCTCCGGCACGCCCTGCCGCCGGTGCACTACGCGGGCGCCCCGCGCACCTGGGACCGTCCGCCGTCCCGCTGGGGCACCGACCCGGCCGTCTGGCGGTGACCGGCGAGAGCCGTCAGACGCCCTCGCCGCCGCCGTCGCCGTCGCCGTCCCCGTCGCCGGTCCCGGTGTCCTTCTCGCGCACATAGGCTCCGGCCCTGGCCGCCGCCGCGGTGGCCGCCGCCGCCCGCTCCGCGGCGGCCTCGTCCAGCGGCCGGCCGGTGGTCAGCATCAGGTAGTACAGGGGCGCGGAGACGGCCCGGATCACCTCCCGGGCGTCGGTGCCCGCGGGCACCTCGCCGCGGGCGACGGCCTGTTCGACGCAGGGCGCCCATTCGCCGACCCGGATCTCGTAGAAGCGGTGCAGCGCCGCCGCCGTCCCCGGCTCGCAGGTGGCGGCGGCGAGCACGGCCCGGAACAGCGCGCCCTGCCGGGGATCGGCCAGGGTGCGCCGCACCAGGCGGGCGTTGGCCCGCAGATCGCCGAGGAGCGAGCCGGTCTCGGTGCGCGGCAGCGACTGCTCGGCCATGTCCGCCAGCAGGTCCGCCACCAGCCCGGGCACCGTTCCCCAGCGACGGTAGACGGTGGTCTTGCCGACCCCGGCGCGGCGCGCGATGTCGGCCAGGTCCAGATGGGCGAAGCCCTGCTCGGCCAGGGCGTCCCCGGCCGCGCGCAGCACCGCGGCCCGTACCCGCGCGGTGCGCCCGCCGGGGCGGACCGTCCCCGGTTCCGTGCCCCCGGGCCCGCTCTGCCTCGCCGCCGACTCCATAACGGGACTCCAGTTTCGTTAATCGCCTTGATGATGCTACCGTTGCCGCCATGCTAACGGAACGGCGGACCCGTTAGTGTCGGCAGGGGAGGCACGGAGACATGGAGATGGACATGGAGATGGACATGGGCATGGAGTACAGGCGGCTCGGCGGGTCCGGGCTCAGGGTCCCCGCGCTGAGCTTCGGCGCCGGCACCTTCGGCGGCAGCGGGCCGCTCTTCTCCGCCTGGGGCGACACCGGCCCCGCCGAGGCCCGGCGGCTGGTGGACATCTGCCTCGACGCCGGGATCACCCTGTTCGACACCGCCGACGTCTACTCCGACGGGGCCTCCGAGGAGGTGCTCGGCGCGGCGGTCCGGGGACGGCGCGACCGCGTGCTGCTCTCCACCAAGACCGGCCTGCCGATGGGCGACGGCCCCTGGGACGCGGGCACCTCGCGCTCCCGGCTGATCACGGCCTGCGAGGACGCGCTGCGCCGGCTCGGCACCGACCACATCGATCTCTTCCAGCTCCACGCCTACGACGCCGCGACCCCCGCCGAGGAAGTGCTCGCGACCCTCGACGACCTGGTCCGGGCGGGCAAGGTCCGCTACACCGGGGTGTCCAACTTCTCCGGCTGGCAGGTGATGAAGCACCTCGCCGTGGCGGAACGGTACGGCCGTCCGCGCCATGTCGCCCAGCAGGTGTACTACTCGCTCCTCGGCCGCGACTACGAGTGGGAACTGATGCCGCTGGCGGCCGAGGAGGGCCTGGGCGCCCTGGTCTGGAGCCCGCTCGGCTGGGGACGGCTCACCGGCCGGATCGGCCGGGGCAGGCCGCTCCCGGCCGGCAGCCGGCTGCACGACACCGCCGGCTACGGCCCGCCCGTCGAGGACGAGCACCTGTACCGGGTCACGGACGCCCTGGAGGAGATCGCCGCCGAGACCGGCCGCGCCGTCCCCCAGATCGCCCTCAACTGGCTGCTGGCCCGGCCCACCGTCGCCTCGGTCATCATCGGGGCCCGCAACGAGGAGCAACTGCGCCAGAACCTCGGCGCGGTCGGCTGGACGCTCAGCCCCGAGCACACCGCGAGGCTCGACGCGGCCGGCGCCCGTACCGCGCCCTATCCGTACTTCCCCTACGAACGTCAGGAGGGTTTCGCCCGCCTCAGCCCGCCGATGACGGGCCGCCCGGCCCCCGCCGCCTCCCGCTGACCGCCGGGGCGGCCCAACGAGCGGACCCACGGGCCGAGTTGCCCCGCCCGCAGGCCGTAGTATCCGGCTCGGAACACCGAGGTACCGATCTGCGCAGGGGGAGTCGTCGTGGTTTTCGCCATTCTGCTGATACTTGTCGCCGCCGGGCTGTTCGTGGCGGCCCGGGTGACCGAGAAGCGGTCGCTGAAGCTGGGCGCGCTGGGCTCGCTGCTGGCCGCGGCGCTGGCCGCCGTGCTGAGCTGCGTGCATGTGGTCGGCGCCTACGAGGTGGGCGTGCCGGTGACCTTCGGCAAGGTCGGTGATCCGCTGAAGTCCGGTATGCATCTGAAGCTGCCGTTCACCTCGGTCACCACCTTCTCCACCCGCCCGGTGGACCTCACCCTGGAGGGCGAGGATGAGATCGAGGTCCGCTCCTCGCAGGGCGGGGTGATGTATGTGGAGCTGACCGTGAAGTGGTCGGTGAACCCGGAGAGCGCGGTGGACCTGTACCGGCTGGCCGGGGACGAGGAGGCCATCCAGGAGCGGCTGGTCTACCCCGACAGCAGGGAGATCGTGCGGAACGTCTTCGCCCAGCACACCAGTGAGGAGGGCTACGCCTCCGGCCGGGAGGAGATCAGCCTGGAGATCGCGACCGCCATCGAGGAGCGGCTCGCCCCGCGCGGTATCACCGTCACCAATGTCAATCTGCGCAATGTGCAGCCGTCGGAGAAGCTCCAGGAGCAGATCGACCGCACGATCCAGCAGCAGCAGGCCACCGAGCGGGCCGAGGAGGAGCAGCGGACCGCCGAGGCGGAGGCCGAGCGCAAGCGGATCGAGGCCGAGGGCATCGCCGAGGCCAACCGCATCCTGGAGGAGTCACTGACCGACCGGGTGCTGGCCAAGCTCTGCATCGACGCCTTCGCCGAGGCCGCCGCCCAGAACCCGGTCTACACCTCGCCGTGCGGCGACGGCACCGGCACCCCGGTCATCGTGGACGGCACCGGCACCGGGGACTGAACGGACCATCGCCCGGCCCGCGCCGCCGCCGGCGCCCGCGGGCGTCAGCCGTTGCCCGGGGTTACCAGGCCGGTTTCGCAGGCCAGGACCACGAGCCTGGCCACGGCCCGGTTGACATGGGTCTTCGCGGTCGTCGGGCTGATCGCCATCAGCCCGGCGAGCCGGTCGTCGGACAGGCCCTGCGCGGCCGGGGGCGACGGCCTCGTGTTCCCGGTTGGTCAGCCCGGCCGGCCGCCGCTCGCCGGCCACGGCGCCCCGGCCGCAGCGGCTGGGCGACATCACGGTCGATCAGCTTGCGGGTGACGGACGGGGCGAGCAGCGGGTCGCCACGCGCGGCGACCCGCACCGCGTGCAGAAAATCCGAGCGCGCGGAATCCGCTGCGCAGCAGCGGCCGGTCGTCCACCAGCAGAACCCGGATCACGAGCTCCCGGAGCCGCCGCCCGGCTCCGCCTGAGGGGAGGGTGCCGGTCCGCGAGTTGATTCGACAGTAATCTATATTGACATCCGTCGATCAGCCTGTCAGGATCTTTGCATCGACATACGTCGAATCAACCTCTTCCGGAGGGGAGACTGCCATGTCCCGTGATCCGTACGCCCCGGGTGTCGCCGATTCCGCCCGCACGCCGCGCCCGGCCGGGGGCGGGGCCGCCACCGGCGGTTCCTGCTGCTCCGCACCGGGTGGCGAGGCGGGGAATGCCGGAGCGGTCCATGCCGCCTCCGGCGCCGCCGCGCCGGAGACCTGCTGCGGTACCACCGCCTGCTGCACCCCCGACGAGCGGGCCGTCGCCCCGGACCGGACCCCGGCCGAGGCCAAGGCCGCCGCCGGCTGCGGCTGCACCGCCCCCTGACCGGCCACGCCCCACCGCCCCGGGCCCGCCGCCTGCGGGCCCGGAAGCGGTCCATCACGAGCCCTGGTAGGATCTAGACTGTCTAGACAGACGAGCCACTCGTCCTAGGGAGCGGAGGCGACGCCATGCGCTGGCAGGTGCAGGAGGCGAAGCAGAAGTTCAGCGAAGTACTGCGGCACGCCGAGGAAGAAGGGCCCCAGGTCGTCACCCGGCACGGGGAGGAGGTCGCGGTAGTGATCGATATAAGGGAATATCGCCGTCTGCGCGGCCGGCAGCCCGAGTTCCGCGATTTCCTGCTGGAGCAGCACGAGGAGCCGGACGACGACTTCGCGCTGGAGATCGAGTCGATCGTCGCCGCCCGTACGGCCGACCTGCCCCGGCAGGTGGATCTGGGAGAGGACTGAGAGGTGTACCTGCTGGACACCAACGTGGTGTCGGAGCCCCGCAAGCGGCGCCCGGACGTGAAGGTGGTCGAGTGGTACCGGGGCATCCCCGAGGGCAGCCTGTTCGTCAGCGCCTTGCTCATCGGTGAACTTCGCAAGGGTGTGGAGAACAAGCGGTCCCGGCAGCCGGACGCGGCCCAGGCGCTGGAGAAGTGGCTCACCAGGCTGAAGCGGGAGTTCGCCGACCGCGTCCTTCCTGTCACACCCGAAGTGGCAGAGCGCTGGGGGGAGATGAACGCACACCGGCCGTTTCCCGTCGTGGACGGGCTGATGGCCGCCACCGCGCTGACCCACAACCTGGTTCTCGTCACCCGGAACATCAAGGACTTCGCCGGCACCGGTGTGCGGCTGCTCGATCCGTTCGAGCAGGGCTGACGACGGTGACGGCTGTGGTCTCCCGGCGGCAGGACATGACGAAGCCGATCGGAGAAACCGGCTCCTTCGCAAAACCGAAGGAGCGGAACGACCAGCCATGGCCGGGGCGAATCCGAGACCCCCGACGCCCTGGCGTAATGTCGGGGTGACCCGGAGGCCCGGCCCTGTCGTGGCACGTGGACCGCAGTTCTGAGGTGGTCGCCAACGCGGTGCTCGCCTCCCGGGTCTGCCGTCATCCGTATCCGCCGGTCGCGGGGCGGGTCCTCACCGTTCGCGCTGACGCGCGCGGTGCCGGCGGACGGCGTCCCGGCTGCCGCAGCGTGGTGAGCAGTACCGCTGGGTGCCGTTCCGCGAGATGTCGACGACGACGTTCGTGCAGGGCGGAGCGGCGCATCGGCCGAGGCGATGCATGCCACGAGTCGTCAGGTGCAGCGCGGTGCCGACGCTGAACACGGCGTGCAGCACGCGCGGCAGGTCGTCGTCGACGTCGCGATAGTGCAGATGCCAGCCCTCGCCGTTGTGGTCGGTCAGGCGCGGAAACGCCGTCGCGGCGGCCATCTGCTCGTTGAGGATCGCCGCCCGCATGTTCGGGTCGGGGGCGTCGACGACCCGGAGCCAGGCATCCAGCACTGCCCGACAGCGGGCGTGATCGTCGGGCCGCTCGGGGAAGGGCGCCGTCATGCCGAACTCACGGGTCCGCTCGACGATTCCGTCTCTCGTGCCGGGCCAGTCGTCGGCCAGGGAGCGGGCGAGGAGCACGGCATACTCGCCGTAAGGGTTGAGATGCACAAGGCCATTACATCAGGGTGGGGGAATGCCGCTCACCTCGTTGACCCCGCCCGTCTCCGGTGCCGCCGTCCTCGCGATGGCGCTCACCGCGCTGGTCATGGTGCTGACTCCCGGGCCCAACATGATCTATCTCGTTTCACGCAGCATCGGCCAGGGGCGTGGGGCGGGGCTCATCTCCCTGGCCGGCACCGGTGCCGGCTTCGTCATCTACATGTTGATGGCCAGCCTCGGCCTCGCGGTCGTGTTCGTCGCCGTGCCCTGGCTGTTCATCGGCTTCAAGGCCGTCGGCGTCCTCTACCTGGCCCACCTGGCCTGGCAGGCCCTGCGGCCCGGAGGGCGAGGCGTGTTCGAGGTCCGTGACATTGCCCGTGACAGCCCGGCCCGGCTTTTCCGCATGGGGCTGCTGACGAACCTGCTCAACCCCAAGGCCGCGATCATGTACCTGTCCCTGATACCGCAGTTCATCGAACCGAGCCGTGGGAATCCGGCGGTGCAGGGCCTGGCTCTCGGGGCGGTCCAGATCACCGTGAGCCTGATCGTCAACGCCCTGATCGTCCTCGCCGCCGGTACCATCGCCGTCTTCCTCGCGCAGCGCCCGAGCTGGGCCGCCGTGCAACGTCGCGTCACCGGCACCCTCCTGGGCGCCGCCGCCCTCCTGCTCGCGCGCGAGGTGCCCGCACGAGCCCGGGTCTGAGATCCCGCGTGCCGCCTGCCGACCGGTGCGGCAGGGCCGCCTCTTCCGGCACGTCAGTCCGTGGTCGCCGGGAGCCGCCCCGCCTTGATGCCGTCCAGCAGCGCCCGGTACGCCGCCGGCCCGGCGCTGAGTATCAGATCCGGCCGCTCACTCTCCCGCAGCAGCAACCGTTCGCCCGTCAGCGCCAGTTCGACGCAGTTTGTGTCGCCGTTCGGGCTGCTGAAGCTGGACTTCTGCCAAGCGCGTTCGCTCATGGCTCCCTCACAGGACGTACAGCAGGTGCTGAATGAGGCTAAGCGAATCCCGCTGCGTGTACGACCTGCGTTCCGGCCCCGACACGTCGATCGGCGGCAGGGCCACATCGGAAAGGCGGCTGAAAATGTCGCGATACCGCGTGAGCTGCTCAGGGGTGCTGAGGAAACTCGATCCGGCATCGCTCTCCAGATATACGGTGTCCAGCAGCGGGTGGCGGCTGTGGCAGTGGACGAACGGCGTCCCCACCAGGGGCATGGGCGCTGACCTGAACGGGACGAGCTGGACGGTGATATGCGGCAGGCGGGACACCTCGATGAGGTGGGTGAGCTGCCGACGCATGATGTCCGCGTCCACGAACCGCATGTGGAAGGCGGCTTCGTGGATGACCGCATGGAGGGACGGTGGGTCGTCTCCGGTCAGCACCTCCTGTCGCCGGACCCGGAACTCGATGAACCGCTGGGTGCTGTCCGCCGGTTCGCCGGGGTTGCCCGCCGTCAGCAGGGCGCGGACGTATTCGGGGGACTGGAGAAGCCCGGGCAGATGTGTCGGCTCGTAGGTGCTCAGCGCGACGGCCGACGACTCAAGCTCGGCGAGGTCCCGGCCTCGTGCGCTGATGTCCTTGCGGTAGTGCGACCACCATCCCTTGCCCGTGGCGAGAACCATCGCCACAAGCTCCTCGATGTAGGTTTCAGAGCTGCACCCATATGCAGTGAGAAGCTTTCGGAGCTTCTCCTCCGCGATCGCCGTTCGACCGGCTTCGATGTGGTTCAGGTAAGGGCCGGTGAGGCCCACGACGGCGCCGGCTTCGGCCGCCGACATCGCGCACTTCTCCCGAAGTCTGCGTAGTTCGAGCCCGATACGACGCTGCCGCTGTGTTGGGTTGGCGCGAAGTCCCATGGGTCTCTGATAGCAGTCGGCGGTGGGTCTCTCCCAGCCCGGGCCGACCTTGTCACTCAATCGGGTGGCTCTCACTCCATGAGTAGCAGTCTGAAACTCTTCATCGCTACCGTTGGACACTCACAGTCGGCAATGAAACGCACACTCGCCGTCATCACGCCGAAAACACCGAGAGGGGAACTGCCATGCTGCCACCGCCGCGTGCTGCTGTGCCGCCCGTGCACTTCGGTGGGGAGACGTTCCCGCTGTCGGACTTCTCGCTGCACTTCCCGGCGCACCCGGCGTGGGTGGGCGTCGCGCGGGAGGCGATGCGTACCGCGCTCGCTCACGGCCTCCCGGCCTGGCGCGAGATCATGGAGACCGCCGTGCTGCTGACATCCGAGGTGGTCAGCAACGCGGTCATCGCCTCCCGGGCCTGCCGTCACCCGTATCCGCCCGTGGATCTCTACGCCTCCTGGACGCTGCGCGGCGACCTCCACGTCCGCGTCTTCGACCGCGCCCCCGGCGAGCCCGTCACCGTGCCGCCGCCCTCGCCGTCCCCGGACGACGAGCACGGCCGTGGCCTGCTGCTTCTCGCCCAGCTCGCCCGCCGCTGGAACGTCCACCGCCACAACCCCGCCCCCGGCAAGACCGTCTGGTTCCAGCTCTGACCGAGACCGGTCGCGGCGAGGTGTCCACGACGACGTTCGTGCAGGTGGCGGCGGTGCACCGGCGCGTTCAGTCCTCCGGCAGGGGGTGTTCCTCGCCCCAGATGAGCATCGCGTACAGGATGCCGCTCAGGCTTCTGCCCTGCTCGGTGAGGGCGTAGACCACCCGGGGCGGCACCTCCGCGTACACGGTACGGGTGAGAATCTGCTGGTGCTCCAGACTGCGCAGCCGGTCGGTGAGCGTCTTGGCGCTCGGCGTGCCCAGCGCACTGCGCAGTTCGCCGAAGCGCTTGGGGCCGGACAGCAGTTCCCGCACGATCAGCGTCGCCCACTTGCCGTCCAGAACCTTGAGCGTGCGGTCAACCCCACAGCCGGGCGAATGGCACGGCCCCAGCAGACGATCGAGCTGCTCATCACCATTGATTTCCATACGGAAACAATAGAACCTGCTGGGTACTGCTTCAGCACTTGAACTAGCTTCCGGTCCATGCAGACATCAACCGTCGTCGTCCATGGGGCGACCGGCGCGCAGGGCGCACCGGTCGTCCGTCACCTCCTCGCCGCGGGCCACCGGGTCCGCGCCGCCGTCCGCAACCCTGCCGCATGTGGTCCGGACCCGGGGGCCGAGGCGGTCTTCGCCGACCTCTCCGACCCCGACTCGCTGACCGCCGCCTACACCGGGGCCGATGCCGTGGTCGTGCAACTCCCGCTGGTCTTTTCGGCCGAGGCCGCCGTGCCGCAGGCCGAGGCGGTGCTCGCCGCGCTCAAGCGGAGCGGCGTGGCCCGGGTCGTGTTCAACACCGGGGGCTCCCTGGTCATGGAGCGGATCGGGGTGCCGTTCGTGGACGCCCGGGCGCTGCTGGCCACGGAACTGCCGGGCGTGGTGAGGACGGCCACCGTGGTCGCCCCGGCGCGCACCTATATGGAGAACCTCTCCGCCCCGTGGTCGGCGCCGATGGTGGCGTCCGGCGGCGAGGTCGCCTACCCGCTGCCCGCGGAGCTGCCGGTGCCCTGGGTCGCCCTGGACGACCTGGGCGCGGCCGTCGCCGGGCTCATCGCCTCCCCGGCGCCGCCGCCGCTGCGCGTCGTCGCCGGTCCGCAGGCCCTGACCGGTGACGAGGCCGCCGCCGAGATCGCCGCGGCGCTCGGCCGCCCGGTTCGCTGGCGCACCATCGACGTGGCCGAGTGCGAGCGGATGCTGGCCCCGTTCCTGGGCCCGGAGGCCGCGGCGGGCGTCGCCGCCGCCTATGCCCCGCTCCCGCCCGGCGCCCCGGCGCCGCCCGAGCCGGACCCGGCGGTGATCCACACCGGCAGCACCACCCTCCGCGAGTGGGCCGAGCGGCAGCCCTGGCCGCTCAGCTGAACCCACCGGGCAGCCGGCCGGGCGGCTGCCCGCGCCGCGGGCCGTGCTGCGGGCGGGGGAGCAGCACGGCCCGCCGTCAGCTGCCGGACGAGGGCCGTGATGTGGGCAGTACCCAGGTCGCGCGCCGCCCGGGTCAGCCAGCCGGACGCGCTGTTCTCCTTCGGCGGTGATGGTGGGGCCGACAGGTGTTGGTATCCCTCTCCGTGTGCTGGCGATCGCTGCCGGAAACGGTGCTCCGATGCGGTGAGGGCGGGCGGAAACACCTCAGCGTAGGGGGGGTCACGCTCTGCGAGGGAAGTTCAGCTGTCCAGCAGGGCGCGGGTCCGGGCGATGATCTCGCTGCCCTCCATGGGCATCAGCCGCTGCCAGCGGGCACCGGCGGGCGGTACGAAGTCGGCCACCGTGTCGTGGAACTCCCGGATCAGCCGCCCCACCCGGGCCAGCCCCGGCGAGTTCCCGACGAGCGCAGAACGGCCGGGCCAGATCACCGTGCCGGGCGCGAAGCTCAGCACCTCCCGACCGCGCTCGTCGATCCCCAGCGGGCGCGGCGCTCCCCGGAAGCCGACCGCGTGCAGATGCGCCAGCAGCGCGTGCACCGCCGGAGTCCACGGCCCGGCCGGCCGTCGCACCGTCTCCCCGGCCCGCACCACCCCGGCACTGACATTCCCCCCGGTCAACGGCTGCTCCTCGGTATCCGCCATGCCGTCAGTATCAGCCGCCCCCATGCCGGGGAGCACTTCGGGCGGACGGCGGCAGCCTCAGCCGCGGTCCGGGCCGGGGGCGGCGGGGGTGAAGCCGGTGCCGCCGAAGTTCTGGTCGATGTAGCGGTCCCAGGAGCCGTCGGCGACCATCGCGGCCAGGGCCTCGTCGATGAGGTCCCACAGATCCGGGCGGTTCTTCCGGACGCCGATGCCGTACTGGCCCTCGAAGTATCTGGGCTCGGCCAGCTCGAACATTCCCTGGTACTCGGGCTGGGCGGCGTATCCGGCCAGCAGGGCGTCATCGGCGGTGACCGCGTCCACCTCGCCGTTGGCCAGGGCTTGCAGGCACTCGCCGTAGGAGGCGGCGTCGTGCAGGGTGGCGCCGCTCGCCACGGTGTCGCGCAGCCGCCGGGCGCCTGTGGTGCCGGTGACCGAGCACAGGATCCTGCCGCTGAGCGGGGAAACGTCGTCGACCACATCGCCTCTGCGCACCAGGATGCCCTGCGCCACATGCAGATACGGGCCGGCGAAGTCGATCACTTCCTGCCGGGCGTCGGTGATGGTGTAGTTGGCGACCACGAAGTCCGCCTCGCCGGCCTGCAGCATGCTCTCCCGCCGGGCCGGTGTGGCCTCCACCCACTCGATGCCGGCGGCGTCCACGCCGAGCGATTCGGCGATGTAGGTGGCGACATCCACATCGAAACCGGAGAGCGTCCCGTCGGCCGCGTTCTGCATGCCCAGTCCCGGCTGGTCGAACTTCACCCCGATGGTGAGGGTTTCGTACCCCCAGGCGGGCGCGGTGTCCTGGGTCTCCTGGGTCTCCTCGGTCTCCTCGGCGCCGTCCGGCGGACTGTCGGTGCCGGTGGGCCGGCCGCCGCCGGGGTCCTCGGGGGAGTCGGGCAGCAGCCACCACACGGCCGCGGCCGTCACGGTGGCGGCGGCCACGCCGAGCCCGGCCAGGACGGCCGTCCTGGCCGCGCTTCGCCGGCCGGGCGCCGGCACGGCCGAACGGGTGGGCGCGGCGTGCAGCGGTGCGGGCGGTGCGGGCGGGGGGTCGGGCACGGTGGGGGAAGGGGCCGGCGGCGGCGTGGCCGGGGCGCCGGCCGGGGCGCCGGTTCCCGGGCCGGCGGCGCGGGTGGCCAGGTCGAGGACGTCGGGGACGGTGGGGCGGTCGGCGGGGTTCTTGGCCAGGCAGCGGGTGATGAGGCCGTGCAGGGGCGCGGGGAGGTGGCCGAGGTCCGGTTCCTCGTGGACGGTGCGGTAGGCGACCATCATGTCGTTGGGTTCCGCGGTGGGGTCCGCGGGCTCGAACGGACCGCGGCCGGTGAGGGCGTAGGCGAGGACCGCGCCGAGGGCGAAGACATCGGTGGCGGGGGAGACGGCGCCATTGCCGGTGAGCTGCTCCGCCCACATCTCCACCGACAACGACTCCTCCGCGCTTTCCGGCGACCGCCCGCCGCACTCCAGGCACTCAGCCAGGAACACCGCCCGGGGAATCCCCGGCGCATCCTCCAGCGTCAGTGTCCAGTCAGCCGACTTGATCACGGCCCGACTCATCCCAGCACCCCCCGACGCGAACGCTGGTTGGCGACCGCCACCTGAACACTCAGCGACTCCCGCTCACCCAGCACCACCACATCAACCGGGTCGATGTCCCGTTCCCGCCCGCCGTTCAACGGACGCGCCTGCCAGCGACCGGCGATCTTGTCCATCACCTCAAGCAGGCGGCCGGTCGCCTTCTCGCGCACGACCACACCTACCGCCAGTTCCGGCGTCTGCTGACCACTCACCGACGACCACCCCGCCGACGAGCACCGATGACCCGAAGACGCGCTTCCTGCAACAGACCCAGCCGCCGCAGGAAACGACGCTGCGTCGTCCACTGACCGCCACGGCCCCGCACCGGCGCCAACGTCACCAACCGACCCCGGACAGCCACAATCACACCCACCTGCCGGGAGTAACCGTCCTGCACCACCCGCCCGACACGCACCCACGCACTCACGGCCGCACCACCCAACGGTGGGACACCCACTCCGTCAGGCCGGAAACCGGCCACCTGCCCACCGGCCCGGAAACCCGGACGCTACTGTTCATCGTGCTGACGCTCCTTCCAGCGTTGGCCACGCCCCCGGACCCGGCACGGTCGCGGGGGTTCTTCCTACGGCGACGCCCAATCGATGCCAGCTACAAGCTGTGTGATCACGCGCCTACTGCCAGTTAACCCAGGTTGGCCAACATCGACTTGCACAGAGCTTGCACAAATCAGGCCGGTCCCTGCCGGAGGGTGCGACCATGGACGTAACGACGTTCTCGTGACGGGAGACTGAGTCATGGTCACCAAGCCACTTGCTCCGGGCGCCAACGTTGCGCGACTGCGGAAAGAGCGAGGGTGGTCACAGGCCAAGTTGGCTCGGAAGGCAGGGGTGTCCCTGTCCTTGCTCAGCAAGGTCGAGGTGGGAGACCGCACCCTCACACCTTCAGCGGCCGCTTCTCTCGGGCACGCGATGGGCGTGTCTATGGCAGACATTCTTGGCCCCGCGCCCCTCACACCCTCCGATGAATCCATTATGGAGAATCTCCGCAATGCCATGCGGGACTATGACCTTCCTCAAATGGAAGCACCGCCGGAAGGTGAAGTAGATGCCGAAATCGCGCAGGTGAATATTCTGCGTGATAACGTCAATCTCTCTGAGCTGATGCCTATTCTCCCCCCACTGCTCAGGAAGGCGACCGCTCTTGCTGTTACCCTAAACGACGCCCATAGTTGGACCGCGTTGGCAGAGGTGTATAGCGCAATCTACTGGCTGGCAGCCCGGCATCGCTGGATGGATCTGGCAGAAGTCGCCGTTTCACGTGAACGATGGGCCTCGGAGCAGAAGCGCAATCCGCTCAGCGAAGCCGTTGCGGCTCGCGATCGAGCCGGTACTTACCTCAATTTCGGCGACGTCGAGAACGGGCTAATCCTAATCGACCGGGCAATTGCCTCTGCCGAGAGCCGACTTTCCGGTGACGAACGGGACCTTGCCGTTGGCATCCTCAACCTCCGCGGAATGACGCTCGCTGGAAGGCTCACGGATGACAAGGAGGCGAAGCGTGAGGCCAACCGTCACATCGCGTCCGCCCTCCAGCTATCCGCACGGTTCAACGAGGAACACAGGATTCAGGGATGCATTTTCGGCCCTAAGAACACCTTCGTTCATCACCTTGCCACTCTCACCGACCTGCGGCAGCAACGCGAGGCCCTAAAGCTGACGGAGGACTTGGATTCAGCCATGAGTGGTCTTCCGCCAACACGGGTAGCTCCCACGTACATCACAGCGGCACGCGCTCACTTGGATGTGCATAACATGGAGTCCGCACTCCAGAACCTGCAAAAAGCGTGGGACACGGCTCCGCAATTGGCTCGCATCCATCCAATGTGGCAAGAGGTACTGCGCGTAGCCGATTCCAGGCACAAGCGCAGTAATCCCCGCCTTAATCGCCTACTCAAGCTTTCCGGCATCGCAGCTAAATAGGCCCTTACTGCGCACCCCCAACTCGCCGGATTCACGCTACGCCCGGCTGCCTCTTTCCTGCCAGCGGATACGGTGGCCGGTCTAGGTCACCGCCAGACCCCGACCGCCGGGCCGTACGTGTCAAGCAAGATGGCCAGCTGCGGGAGGGGGGAGCCGTCCCCCAAGGAGCCACCTCTGACGAAAGCCGCAGGCGGCTGCGACCCGGTGCCCAGGGGCGCGGGACACCGGGCAGCCAGCGGACGACAGGGCCAGGACACACCGGGCAGCGCGCACCGCTTCGCGGCCTGCCAGCGGCGCCAACGACGTCACGCCAGCTCCAGACCGTCAGGGCTACTCAGCCAGCGCCGACCGCAGCCAGCCAGGCCGCTGAGCGGCGTACCCTTTACCAACTTTTGACCGGCGCCATGTAGGAGGGGGTGCCGACCAGGCCGCCGGTCCGGGTCAGGCGCCGGCTTTCGGTCAGGGCGCGGGAAATGCCGAAGTCGATGACCCGGGCGCCGTCGTCGGCGAGGATGACGTTGCCGGGTTTGAGGTCGCGGTGCACGATGCCCTGGCGGTGGATGTCGTGGAGGGCGTCGGCGAGCTGGGCCGCCAGGCGGGCGACGTCGGGGGCGGGCAGCGGGCCGGTGCGGCGGACGCGGTCGGCGAGCGAGCCGCCGGGGATGTAGGCGGTGGCCAGCCACGGCGTCCCGGCCTCCGGGTCGGCGTCCACCACCGGGGCGGTGAAGGCGCCGCCGACCTTGCGGGCGGCTGCCACCTCACGGCGGAAGCGGTCGCGGAAGTCGGGGTCCCCGGCGTGTTCCGGGCGGATGACCTTCAGCGCGACCTGCCGCCCCGAGGGGCTGCGCGCCAGATAGACCTCCCCCATGCCGCCGGCGCCCAGCCGCCGCACCGGTGTGTACGGGCCGATCCGGCCCGGGAGTTCACCGCCGCCGCCGTTTCCCGCCCCGCTCACCATGCCGCCCCCTCCGATGCCCGGCGGCAGGCTACCGCAGTGCGGGAGGGGGCGGTGGCCCGGCGGGCGGGACCGCGGGCGGTGACCGGTCAGGCGCCGGGGAGGCGGAAGCGGCCGTCGGGGAGGCGTTCCACCAGGCCGTCGGCGAGGAGGCCGTTGAGGGCGCGCAGCCGCTGCACCGGGTCGCGCCATGCCTGGTCCAGCACTGCGGGCGGGACCGGCGCCAGGGACTCCCGGAGCACCGCCAGCAGCTTGCCCCGCACCTGGCGGTCGGTGCCCGCGTAGGTCTGCACCCGGCGCGGCGGGCCCTCGTGCTCCGGCGCGCCCGCCCGCTGCCAGGCGCACTGCCGCGCGATGGGGCAGGTGCCGCAGCGCGGGGTGCGCGCGGTGCAGACCAGCGCGCCCAGCTCCATGGTGGCGGCGGCCCAGCGGGCCGCGGTGCCGGGGTCCTCCGGCAGCAGCATCCGGGCCAGCTTCCGCTCCGCGGCCGTGGTGGCGTTGGGCGGGTACTGACTGCCGGTCACGGCGCGGGCGAACACGCGGCGGACGTTGGTGTCCAGCACCGCGTGCCGCTGGCCGTAGGCGAACGACGCCACCGCCGCCGCCGTGTACTCGCCGACGCCGGGGAGCGCCAGCAGGTGGTGGTGGTCCTTGGGCACATCCCCGCCGTGCCGTTCCGCTATGGCCGCTGCCGCGCCGTGCAGCCGCAGCGCCCGCCGCGGATAGCCCAGCCGCCCCCAGGCCCGCACCGCCTCGCCCGGGGACTCGGCGGCCAGATCGGCCGGGCGCGGCCAGCGTCTCAGCCATTCCTCATAGACCGGGAGCACCCGGCTCACCGGTGTCTGCTGGAGCATGAACTCGCTGACCATGACCCCCCACGCCCCGGCTTCCGGGCGTCGCCAGGGCAGGTCACGGGCGTTGGCGTCGAACCACTCGACGACCGGGCCGTGCAGCTCCTCGGGGCTCGGGGCCCCGGCCGGGACGGTCTCGGTGGTCCCGGCCGGGCGGGCAGGGCCGGCGCTGTCGCCGGGGGCGGCGGGAGCGGGCTCGGCGCCGCGCTCGGGGGCACTGGTGGGGGCACTGGTGGCAGTCATCGCATCGATCCTGGCACGGGCGGCGGGTGCGGAGAAACGGTCCGCGCCGTGACGCGGCACGGTGCCCCACGAAAGAGGGGATGTGCCGTGACGGGCGGCCGGCCGGGGGTCCGGGGGACCGTTGCGCAGTCGCAATGCGGTGGCTTGCCCGGGCTCTCGGGGCAATTGGCGTGCGGCATCGTAGAGTTTCCGCGTGGGATCTCTGCGCAGGCCGGTCGGGCCGCTCCCGGCATCCATCTACTGGCGGCGGCGAACCGTGGTGTTGCTGCTGCTGGTGCTGCTGGGCGTACTCGTCTTCTGGGCGCTGCGCACCACCGCGGGCAACGGCGGGGACCAGGAGCCGTCCGGGCGGGACGACAACGCGGGCGGCGGGCCCGCCGAGTCCATCACCCCGGGGCCGACCGGCACCGAGTCCGTGATCGACACCCGGCCCGGCGGCCGGGACGAGACCACCGGCGGCACCGCAGACGAGACCGGAGACGGCGCCGAGAGCGGCGGGGCGGACGGGCAGGACGGCGGCGACGGAGGGGCGGACGGGCAGGACGGGCAGGACGGGCAGGACGGCGCGGAGGGTGACGCGGGCGGTACCGCCGCCGGGCAGAGCGGCGGCGGTGAGGGCATTTCGGTACCGGTGGGCAGCCTGCCGGACTGCCGGCAGAGCCAGGTGCGGATCTCGGTGCGGAGCGATGAGCCCGAGTACCCCCCTCAGTCCCGGCCCGAGCTGCTGGTCACCGCCGAGAACACCTCGGGGACGGACTGCCGGATCGACCTCGGCCACCGGGCGGTGACCATAGAGCTGGCGTTCACCGGGGGCGACGACGAGGAGCAGGTCTGGACGTCCCAGGAGTGCCCGGCCGGCCCGGCCTCGGTGGTCAGGGCCGTGGCCCGGGGGTCGTCGGTCACCCACTCGGTGATCTGGGACCGCCGCTATTCGGCCGCGGCGGACGAGGGTTCCGGGGACTGCCGGAGCACCAAGGAACGGCCGCCGGCACCGGCCGGCACCTATCTGATGGATGTGGCCGTCGACCTCGGCGGCGACGCGACCGGCACCGCACAGTCGGTCTTCACCCTGAGCGAAGACTGAGACGCGCCCGCACCGCCGGCGGCGCGGGGCGCGTCAGACGTAGCGTTCCAGGATGGAGGACTCGGCCAGCCGGGACAGGCCCTCGCGGACCGAGCGGGCCCTGGTCTCGCCCACGCCGTCCACCGCCTGGAGATCGTCCACGCTGGCGGCCAGCAGCTTCTGCAGCCCGCCGAAGTGGTCCACCAGCCGGTCGATGACCGCGCCGGGCAGCCGCGGCACCTTGGCCAGCAGCCGGAAACCGCGCGGCGAGACCGCGCTGTCCAGCGTCTCGGGGGAGGAGCTGTAGCCGATGGCCCGGGCCACCATGGCCAGCTCCAGCAGCTCCGGATGGCTCAGCTCGTCCAGATCGCCCAGGGCCGTGCTCACCTTGCGGGAGCGCTTGCCGCCCGGGGTCTCCGGCAGATAGTCCCGCACCACGAGCTGGCGCTCCGGCTCCACACCGGCGATCAGCTCGTCGAGCTGGAGCGAGAGCAGCCGCCCGTCGGTGCCCAGCTCCACCACGTACTCGGCGATCTCGGCGGCGATCCGGCGCACCATCTCCAGCCGCTGCGCCACCGCCGCCACATCGCGGACCGTCACCAGATCCTCGATCTCCAGGGCGGAGAGCGTGCCCGTGACCTCGTCCAGCCGCAGCTTGTACCGCTCCAGGGTGGCCAGCGCCTGGTTGGCCCGGGAGAGGATGGCGCCGGAATCCTCCAGCACCCGCCGCTGCCCGTCCACATAGAGGGCGATCAGCCGCATCGACTGGCTGACCGAGACCACCGGGAAGCCGGTCTGGATGGACACCCGCTGCGCGGTGCGGTGCCGGGTGCCGGTCTCCTCGGTCTCGATTCCGGCGTCCGGGACGAGCTGCACCCCGGCCCGGACGATCTTGGTGATGTCCTTGTCCAGCACCACGGCCCCGTCCAGCTTGCACAGCTCGCGCAGCCGGGTCGCGGTGAACTCGACATCCAGCACGAAACCGCCGGAGCAGAGCGACTCGACCGTACGGTCGAAGCCCAGCACGAGCAGCCCGCCGGTGTTTCCCCGGAGCACCCGCTCCAGGCCGTCCCGCAGATGCGTGCCCGGGGCGACGGCGCTCAGCGCGGCACGCAGCTTCTCCGATCCGGCTCTTCCGGGCCCTGCTGATCGGTCGCCGCCTGCCATGCACTCCTCCGGTGATGGTTGTTCCCGTGCGGCATGAGTCTACCGGCGGGACTCGTTGGCAGGCTCGGGCTCTGTGCGTGCTCGTGGCGCGCGGCTGCGGCGCGGTGCGGAAGGAAGGACCCGGAGCGCCTCTCCTATGTCCGCCACCTCCAGCACCCGCATACCGGGCGGTACGTCCCCGGAATCGGCCGGGACCAGGGCGTGGGTGAAGCCGAGCCGGTGCGCCTCGGCGAGCCGCCGCTGCACCCCGGTGACCCGGCGGACCTCCCCGGCCAGGCCCACCTCGCCGACCGCCACCAGATTCTTGGGCAGCGGTATGTCGCCCGCGGCGCTGGCCAGGGACAGGGCGATGGCCAGATCGGCGGCGGGCTCGCCGAGCCGGACCCCGCCCACGGTGGCGGTGTAGATGTCGTTCTTGCCCAGGGCGCTGATCTGCCCGCGCTGCTCCAGCACCGCGAGGATCATGGAGACCCGGGAGGTCTCCAGGCCGGAGGTGGTGCGCCGGGGGGAGGGGATCTGGCTGTCCACGGTGAGCGCCTGCACCTCGGCGACCAGCGGCCGGCGGCCCTCCAGGGTGACCGTCAGACAGGTGCCGGGCACCGGCTCGGCACGCCGGGTGAGGAACAGGCCGGAGGGGTCGGCGAGCGAGGTGATGCCCTCGTCGTGCAGCTCGAAGCAGCCGACCTCGTCGGTCGCGCCGTAGCGGTTCTTCACCCCGCGGACCAGGCGCAGCCGGGCATGGCGGTCGCCCTCGAAGTGCAGCACCACGTCCACCAGATGCTCCAGCAGGCGGGGGCCGGCGATGGCGCCGTCCTTGGTGACATGGCCGACCAGGATGGTGGACATGGCGCGCTCCTTGGAGGCGCGGATCAGCGCGCCCGCCACCTCCCGCACCTGGGCCATCCCGCCGGGGGCGCCGTCCACCTCAGGGGAGGCCACGGTCTGCACCGAATCCATGATCAGCAGGGCGGGCCGGACCGCGTCGAGCTGGGCCAGGATGGCGGACAGATCCGTCTCGGCGGCGAGAAAGAGATGGTCGTCGAGGGCGCCGATGCGGTCGGCGCGCAGCCGCACCTGGCCGGCCGATTCCTCGCCGGTGACATAGAGGGTGGGGCGCTGCGCGGAGGCCGCCTTGGCGGCGACGTCCAGCAGCAGGGTGGACTTGCCGACGCCGGGCTCGCCGGCCAGCAGGGCCACGGCGCCGGGCACCAGCCCGCCGCCGAGCACCCGGTCCAGCTCGGGCACACCGGTGGAGCGGGCGGCGACCTGCCGGCCGTCCACCTGCCCGATGGGCAGGGCGGGGTTGACCACCCGGGCGGCGGCGGTGGTCCTGACGGCGGGCGCGCCGCCGACCTCCTCGACCGTGCCCCACGCGTGGCATTCGGGGCAGCGGCCGAGCCACTTGGCGGTGGACCAGCCGCACTCGGTGCACCGGTAGGACGGACGATCGGACTTGCTGCGGGCCATGCGGGAGAACCTACCCGCCCGCACTGACAGCCGGGCCGGGACAGCCGGGCCGTCACGGCCGCGGTCCGCGGCGGCCGGGTCAAGGGCAGGGACGGTACCGACGGGGTGAGGTCACCCATTAGGGGGAACCTTCCGGTGCCGGCGGGAGTGCGCGCGCCCGCTGCCCCTACGGTCGCGTGGTGACCACCACCAGCCGCGAGCGAACCAGGACGACCACCGCGCGCCGGGCCGTCGGGCACGCCCGGGATGCCGTGCCGGCCCCCGTTCCGGGCCGGGCCCCGAAGGAGCGGCAAGAGCCCCCCGCCGCGTACGAAGACGCCTGTCTGGACGGGCTGTTCACCTACTGCCTGTCCGTGATGTGCGAGCATGACGCCGCCGTCGCCGCGCTGGGCGAGGCGCTGGCGGTGGCCGAGCGGCAGCACGCGCGTGGCCGACGGCCGCGCGATCCGGAGCTGCGCCGTCCCTGGCTCTACGCGCTGGCGCGCTGGGCCTGTCTGCGCCGGCTCACCGCCCTCCGGCAGCGGGAGCAGGAGCGGGAGCGGGAGCGCGCCGGCGGCGTCGCCCGGTCCACCTCCGCGCCCCCTGCCGCGCCGGTGCCCGCCCCGGTGCCGCGCGCCGCCGGGCCGTCGGCCGAGCAGCGGCGCCGCGAACTGGCCGCGCTCGCCTGGCCGGAGGCCGCCGGGACCACCCCGGAGCAGCGCGAGGCCCTGGAGCTGGCGGTGCGTCACCATCTCTCCCCGCGCCAGGTCGCCGAGGTGCTGCGGCTGCCCGTCGAGGCCGCACACTCCCTGCTGACCTCCGCCGCCTGCGAGGTGGAACGCACCCGGGGCGCGCTGGCCGCGATCGAGGCCGCGGTCTGCCCCGCGCTCGCCGGTCTGACCGGCGAGGACCGGCTGCTGCTCGCCCCCGGGCTGCGCCGCGAACTCGTCCGGCACGTGGACGAGTGCCGCGCCTGCCGCCGTATCGCGCAGCGCGTGGCGGCCGGCTGGCCGGGCACCTCGGCGTCGTCCGGCTCCGGCCGGCTGACGGTGCTTGCCGCGCCGCGCCGGGCGGTGGCGGCGGCGCGGCTGGGGGCGCTCCGCACTCGCGCGCGCCCCATGCCGCGCTTCGACCGGTCCGGCTTCCCGGTGGACGAGCGGGAGCGCGCGGCCCGCCGCGAGCGGCTGCGCAGCCGTGCCATGACCACCACCGTGGTGGCCACCGTGCTGGCCGCGCCGGTGCTGGCGTTCTGGGCGGCCTACCGGAACGCGCCGTCTCCCGGGGAGGCGGCCGGCGACGGCTCCCCGGCGTCCTCCTCCGGGGACATCCCGCTGGGCCGGGGCGACGAGCTGGACCCGGACCCGGGCCGCGCCGGGGGCCCGGGCGGCGGCGCGGAGCCGACGGCGGGGCAGGAGACGGGCGCCCCGCGGCACACCCCCGACACCGCTGCGGCCGGAGAGCTGCCGTCCGCGGCGGCGGACGCCCGGGAGCGGGGCGGGCAGGCCGCGTCCCGGGAGCGGACCGGCACCGGGACCGCCGGCCGGCCGGGCCGAGAGGACCCGGGCGGCGGGACGGGGCACGGGCCGGGCCGGCTGACGATCGAGGCGGTGCCCACCGCGGCGGGCACCGAGATCACCCTCACCGCCTCGGGTGGCTCGGCCGTGCGGTGGACGGCCACCTCGGACGCCGACTGGCTGCGCCCGAGCGTCACCTCCGGCACCCTGCGGCCGGGCGAGCGCGTCACCGTGCTGGTCACCGTGGACCGCTCCCGGGAGCCGGCCGGGGCCTGGCGCGGGCGGATCACCATCGGCCCCTCGGGCGGAGTGATCACCATCGAGGGCCGGGGCGACGAACCGCAGCCCGAGCCCGGCCCGGAACCGGAGCCCGAGCCCGCGCCGGAACCCGAGCCCGAGCCCGAGCCCGAGCCGGAGCCCGGACCCGAGCCGGAACCCGAGCCCGTTTCCTGAGCGCCTGAGCGGTGTCAGTGCTCCGGCGGCAGCGGGGGCGGGCCGCCGGCGAGGTGGAACTGCACCACCGGGGAGAGCCGGCGGATCAGATCCTCCGCCTCGGCGGAGGCGAGCGGCTCCGCCCGCAGCACATAGCGCAGCATCGCCACGCCCACCAACTGCGCCACGGCCAGCTCGATCCGGGTCTCGATGTCCGGGGCGGGCAGCCGCTGCGCCACCCGGCTCACCAGATTCTTGGTGATGAACTGCCGGAAGATCCGGGCGGCCGTCTGGTGGGTCACCACCGAGCGGATGATGGCCAGCAGCGGCTCGCGCGACGCCGGGTTCTCCCACACGGAGAAGAACAGCCGCGTCATCCGTTCCCCGATCTCCCGGGGGTCGCCCTCCGCGAGGACGGACGGTCCGGCCAGCACCGGAGCCGCGGCCTTTGCCACCGCCGCCTCGAAGACCTGCTCCTTGGTGCCGAAATAGTGGTGCACCAGCGCCGGGTCGACCTCGGCGCGGCGCGCGATGGCCCGCACCGACGCCTTGTCGTAGCCGTGGGCGGCGAAGGTCTCGCGGGCGGCGTCCAGAATCCGGTCCCGGGCGGCGGGGACGTCCGCGGCCGTCCGCCCGGCGCGCGGTGGCCGGCCGCGCCGCCGGGGCGTGGACGGCCCGGAGGACGGGGCGGGCGGGGGCGCCGTCATGCCGGCCTCCGCAGCAGGCCGGGACCGGCCGCCGGGGCGGCCAGATGGCGCCGGGTGAAGGCCAGCGCCTCGGCCAGGTCGGCCTCCCGCTCGGCCGAGGACATCGCCCGGCGGGTGTTGATCTCCAGCACCACATGCCCGTCGAAGCCGCCGGCCGCCACCCGCCGGAGCAGCTCGGCGCACGGCTGGCTGCCGCGGCCCGGCACCAGATGCTCGTCCTTGCCCGAGTCGGTGCCGTCCCCGATATGCAGGTGCGCCAGCCGGTCACCCATGCGTTCGGCCATGGCCAGCGGGTCGCTGTGCGAGGTGGCGGTGTGCGACACATCGAGGGTGAAGTGCCGGTAGTCCTCCTGGGTCGGGTCCCAGCCGGGGGCGTACGCCTGCATGGCACGCCGCCGGTAGCGCCAGGGGTACATGTTCTCCACCGCGAACCGGATGTCGGTCTCCTCTCCCATCCGCCGCAGGCCGGGCACGAAGTCGCGGGCGTAGCCGCGCTGCCAGCGGAACGGCGGATGCACCACCACGGTGGAGGCGCCGAGCCGTTCCGCGGCGAGGCGCGAGAGTTCGAGCTTGCGCCACGGGTCGGTGGACCACACCCGCTGGGTGATCAGCAGACACGGGGCGTGCACCGCGAGCACCGGGATGCCGTGCCGGTCCGAGAGCCGGCCCAGCACGGCGGGGTCCTGGCTGACCGGGTCGGTCCAGACCATCACCTCCACGCCGTCATAGCCCAGCCGGGCGGCCGTCTCGAAGGCCGAGGCCGTGGATTCGGGGTACACGGAAGCCGTCGACAAAGCGACTTTCAGCCTGCGTGCCCCCTGCCCGGCCCGGGCGGACCGCACTGATCCATGACCTGCCACGCGCCCCAGCGTACGGGGCGGCGCGGGCGCACAGCGTGCCGACCGCGGGCGGGCGGCGGGCGGGCGGCAGGCGCGACGGGGCCGGCCGGCGGTTCCGGCTTGACGTCCGGGAGGGCCGGGAGCAATATTCAACACATGATGAATTTTTCCTCCGGGTCCCCTTCCGGGGCCCGCTCCGAGGCCGGACCCGATGCGCCGCCCGGCCCGGCGATACGAGCCGAGGGCCTCTCGGTGATCCGCGGCGGCCGGAAGGTCGTGCGGGAGATCGGCCTGACCGTCGGCCGTGCCACCCTCACCGGCCTGCTCGGCCCCTCCGGCTGCGGCAAGACCACCCTGATGCGGTCCATCGTCGGCGCCCAGGCCCAGGTCAGCGGGGAGCTGGAGGTGCTGGGCCGGCCGGCCGGCAGCGCCGCCCTGCGGCACCGCATCGGCTATGTCACCCAGGCGCCCTCCGTCTACACCGACCTCACCGCCCGGCAGAACCTGGAGTACTTCGGCGCCGTGCTGGGCATCCCGCGCGCCGGGCTGCCCGCCGCCGTGGACCGGGCACTGCGCGACGTCGACCTCTCCTCGCACGCCGACGCGCTGACCGCCAATCTCTCCGGCGGACAGCTCTCCCGGGTCTCGCTCGCCGTGGCGCTGCTCGGCGACCCCGAGCTGCTGGTGCTGGACGAGCCCACCGTCGGCCTCGACCCGGTGCTCCGCCGCGACCTGTGGAACCTCTTCCACAGGCTGGCGTCCGGCGGCGTCACCCTGCTGGTCTCCTCGCATGTGATGGACGAGGCCGACCGCTGCCAGGAACTGCTGCTGATGCGCGAGGGCCGCATTCTCGCCCAGGGCACCCCGGCCGCGCTGCGCGAGCGGACCGGCTCGGCAACCGTGGAGGACGCCTTCCTCCGCCTGATCGACTCCGCCCGCGAAGCCGAGGAGGCCCGCCCGTGAACGCGACCGACGCCGCAGGCACCGGAACCGGCACCGGCGCCGGGACCGGCACCCCGGCCGGCCACGGCCCGCGCCGCCGCCCGGTGCGCGCCGTCAACCCGGTGATCACCCTGGCCACCGCCCGCCGGGTGCTGCGCCAGTTGTCCCACGACCGCCGGACGGTGGCGCTGATGCTGCTCGTCCCGGTGTTCCTGCTGGTGCTGCTCTACTACGTCTTCGACGCCGACGAGCGGATGTTCAGCTCCACCGGCGCCTCGCTGCTGGGCATCTTCCCGCTGATCACCATGTTTCTGGTGACCTCCATCGCCACCCTGCGGGAGCGCACCTCGGGCACCCTGGAACGCCTGATGACCATGCCGTTCGGCAAGGCGGACCTGATCCTGGGCTATGCCGTCGCCTTCGGGGTCTTCGCCGTGGCACAGGCCGTCCTGGCCACCGCGGTGGCGATCTGGCCGCTCGGCCTGGAGACCACCGGCTCACCCTGGCTGCTGCTGGTGATCGCGGTGATGGACGCGCTGCTCGGCACCGCCCTGGGCCTGTTCGTCTCCGCCTTCGCCTCCTCCGAGTTCCAGGCGGTGCAGTTCATGCCGGCCGTGGTGCTGCCGCAGATCCTGCTGTGCGGCCTGTTCGTGCCGCGCGAGCAGATGAACGGGGTACTGGAGTGGATCTCCGGCCTGCTGCCGATGTCCTATGCGGTGGACGCCATGCAGGAGGTGGTCACCGAGACCGGGGTCACCGGTAGCTATGTGCGCGATCTGGTGATCGTCGCCGCGTTCGCGCTGGCCATGCTGCTGGTCGGCGCCGCCACGCTGCGCCGCCGCACTCCCTGAGGGCCGCGGCGCCGGAAGGCCGCGGCGCCGCTGTGTCCCTGCGCCGCCCGGACCCGTCCGCGCACCGTGCCCGGCCCCGCCCGGCCCCGCCCGGGCTCAGTCGTGGCCGTTGCGCATCTGGTCCAGGCGGCGCAGGATCACGCCCTCGCGCAGCGCCCACGGACAGATCTCCAGCTCCGGCACCCCGAACAGATCCAGGGCGGCCTCCGCCACCACCGCGCCCGCCAGCAACTGCCGGGCCCGGCCCTCCGACACCCCCGGCAGCCCGGCACGCTCCCGCTCCGGCATCACCGTCAGCTTGGGGCCCCACTCGCGCAGGGCCTGGCGCCCCAGCAGCCGCCGCGCGTACAGGCCCTCCGAACTCGGCGCCGCCCCGGTCAGCCGGGCCAGCTGCCGGAAGGTCTTGGAGGTGCCCACCACCCGGTCCGGCTTGCCCAGCCGATTGAACTCCCCGACCACCCGCGCCATCTGCGAGCGCACATCGCGGCGCAGCGCCCGCACATCCGCCGGGTCCGGCGGATCGCCCGGCAGCCGGCCGTTGGTCAGCCGCCCGGCGCCCAGCGGCAGCGAGACCGCGGCGTCCGGCGCCTCGTCCAGGCCGTAGGCGATCTCCAGCGAGCCGCCGCCGATGTCGAACAGCAGCAGCCGGCCGGCCGACCAGCCCAGCCAGCGGCGGGCGGCCAGAAACGTCAGCCGCGCCTCGTCCTCGCCGGAGAGCACCTGGAGCTCGATGCCGGTCTCCTCCGCCACCCGGGCCAGCACCCGGTCGGCGTTGGTGGCCTCCCGCACCGCCGAGGTGGCGAAGGGGAGCAGTTCGGCCACCCCCTGGTCCTCGGCCACCTCCAGCGCCGACTCGATGGTCTGTGCCAGGCGGTCCACGCCGTCCGGGCCGATCGCTCCGTCGCCGTCCAGCAGCTCGGCCAGCCGGAGCTCGGCCTTGTGGGAGTACGCCGGCAGCGGGCGCGCACCCCGGTGCGCGTCCACCACCAGCAGGTGGACCGTATTCGATCCCACGTCCAGAACACCGAGTCTCATGGGCGCTCACGCTACCGTGGCCGTCTACGCTGGGCGGTGTGGCTGAGACGAACGGGACAAAGCGGGAACACCGGTCCGGCAAAGATCCGGTCAAACCCGCGGGCGGCCCCCCGGCGGGACCGGCGGCGGAACCGGCGGCGGAGCAGGGCGGGCGGACGGTGTGGCAGCTCGACGGCGCCCGCCGCCGGGCCGCCGGGCACGAGGTGGCCCTGGACTTCCCCCGCGCCTGGGTCGAGTTCCCGGACCCCGCCGACCCGGACCAGATCTTCCGCTGCGACCTGACCTGGCTCACCTCCCGCTGGCAGTGCGTCTTCGGCAACGGCTGCGAGGGCATCCACGCCGGACGGGCGAGCGACGGCTGCTGCACCCTCGGCGCGCACTTCACCGACACCGACGACGAGCAGCGGGTCGCCGGCCACGCCGCCCGCCTCACCCCGGACATCTGGCAGCACCACGCGGCCGGCCACCGCGGCAAGCGATGGGGCGACGGCTGGACGGAGCGGAACGCCGACGGCGAGCGCCAGACCAGGCGCATCAAGGGCGCCTGCGTCTTCCTCAACCGGCCCGGCTTCCCCGGCGGCGAGGGCTGCGCCCTGCACATCCTGGCCCGGCAGGAGGGGCGCGAACCCCTGGAGACCAAGCCGGACGTGTGCTGGCAACTGCCGCTGCGCCGCTCCTACGAGTGGATCGAGCAGCCGGACGGCGAGCAGGTGCTGTACGTCACCATCGGCGAGTACGACCGGCGCGGCTGGGGGCCGGGCGGGCACGATCTGCACTGGTGGTGCACGGGCGCCCCGGCCGCGCACACCGCCGTCGAGCCGCTGTACCTCAGCTACCGGCCGGAACTGGTCGAGCTCATGGGCAAGGCCGCCTACGACGTGCTCGCCGAACTCTGCGAGACCCGTCTCGCCGCCGCCCCGGCCGCTCCCCCCGCTCCTCCCGCCGCCCCGGGCGCGGCCCCGGCCGGCACCCGGCTGCTCCCGCTGCTCGCCCCGCACCCCGCCGACCCGGTGGCCTGAACCGGCGCCCCGGCGCGCGCCCCGGCTTGTGCGCCGGTCGGCTCACGGTCTCGCCATCCGGTATTCGCCGTCCCATCCCCCGGGCAAGGGCGTACGCTCGGAAGACGCAGCCGTCCACCTCCAGGAGACCGGAATCATGGCGACACTGAGGTCCCGAACCGTCACCCACGGGCGCAACATGGCGGGCGCCCGGGCTCTCCTCCGCGCCGCCGGTGTAGCGCGGGAGGACTTCGGCAAGCCGATCATCGCGGTGGCCAACAGCTTCACCGAGTTCGTCCCCGGTCACACCCACCTCCAGCCGGTGGGCCGGATCGTCTCCGACGCCATCAAGGCGGCCGGCGGCGTGCCCCGCGAGTTCAACACCATCGCCGTGGACGACGGCATCGCCATGGGCCACGGCGGGATGCTGTACTCCCTGCCCTCCCGGGACCTGATCGCCGACTCCGTCGAGTACATGGCCGAGGCGCACTGCGCCGACGCCCTGGTCTGCATCTCCAACTGCGACAAGATCACCCCCGGCATGCTGATGGCCGCCCTGCGGCTCAACATCCCGGTGGTCTTCGTCTCCGGCGGCCCCATGGAGGCCGGCAAGACCACGCTGGTCGACGGCACCGTCCGCTCCAACCTCGACCTGATCAGCGCCATGTCCGAGGCGGTCAGCGAGACCACCTCCGACGAGGACCTGGCCCGGATCGAGGAGGCCGCCTGCCCCACCTGCGGCTCCTGCTCCGGCATGTTCACCGCCAACTCCATGAACTGCCTGGTGGAGGCCCTCGGCCTGGCCCTGCCCGGCAACGGCTCGGTGCTCGCCACCCACACCGCCCGCCGCGCCCTCTACGAGGAGGCCGGCCGGGCCGTGGTCGCGATCACCCGCCGCTACTACGAGCAGGACGACGCCTCCGTCCTGCCCCGCAACATCGCCTCCCGGGCCGCCTTCGAGAACGCCATGGCGCTGGACGTGGCCATGGGCGGCTCCACCAACACCGTGCTGCATCTGCTGGCCGCCGCCCAGGAGGCGGAGCTCGGCTTCGGCCTGACCGACATCGACGCCGTCTCCCGCCGGGTGCCCTGCGTGTGCAAGGTGGCGCCCAACGGCACCTATCACATGGAGGACGTGCACCGGGCCGGCGGCATCCCCGCCATCCTGGGCGAACTGCACCGGGCCGGCCTGCTCAACGAGGACGTGTCCAGCGTGCACGCCTCCTCGCTGGAGGAATGGCTCAAGAACTGGGACATCCGCGGCGGCTCCGCCTCCCCGCAGGCCGTGGAACTCTTCCACGCCGCGCCCGGCTGCCGCCGCTCCGCCGAGGCGTTCTCCCAGTCCGAGCGCTGGGAGTCGCTGGACACCGACGCGGCCGGCGGCTGCATCCGCGACGCCGCCCACGCCTACTCCGCCGACGGCGGCCTGGCCGTGCTGCGCGGCAACCTCGCCGAGGACGGCTGTGTGGTGAAGACCGCCGGCGTGGACGAGTCCATCTGGACCTTCACCGGCCCCGCCGTCGTCGTCGAGTCCCAGGAGGAGGCGGTCGACGCGATCCTCACCAAGCGGGTCAAGGAGGGCGATGTGGTGGTCGTCCGCTACGAGGGCCCGCGCGGCGGCCCGGGCATGCAGGAGATGCTCTACCCGACCGCCTTCCTCAAGGGCCGGGGCCTGGGCGCCAAGTGCGCCCTGGTCACCGACGGCCGCTTCTCCGGCGGCACCTCCGGCCTGTCCATCGGCCATGTCTCCCCCGAGGCGGCGGCCGGCGGCACCATCGCGCTGGTCCGGGACGGCGACCTGATCTCCATCGACATCCCGAACCGCACCATCGAGCTCAAGGTGGACGAGGCCACCCTGGCCGCCCGCCGGGAGGCGCTGAACGGCCGCTACGCCCCGGCCGCCCGCGACCGCAAGGTGTCCCTCGCGCTGCGCGCCTACGCCGCCATGGCCACCAGCGCGGACAAGGGCGCCGTCCGCGACATCACCCAGCTGGAGAACTGACCGCGCCCGCCGGGGGCGGCCCGCCGCCGCCCCCGGCCGCCCCACCGCCCGTCTCCTCCGGCACCCCTCGCGCGCCGTTCCGTTCCGCAGACCGACACACGGCGGGTGTGGACCTCAGCCCTCGATGCCGGATGCCTGACGCAGATCGGCCAACTGCGCACCTCCCACAGGGGCCGAGCGCGGCGGGCAACATGTGCCCGCCGCGCTCGGCTGCGTTCTGCGACCGGTGGCTGTCAGCGGAGGTAGGTCTGCTGCCACTCCACCGAGGTCATCGTCAGCGCCGCCTCGGCGAGGGCCTGAGCGGAGGCGGTCTTGAGGCTGTTCTTGCTGGTGTCGATCCAGTTCTGGACGTTCTGGTGCCCCTGCTCGCGGTACTCGACGGCCTGGAGGAGGCATTCGAGCTTGTCCGCGTCGTGGGCGACCGTGACCTCCAGGCCGTGGCCGTTCTCGTACTCGTCCACCACCCGCTGCACGCCGGCCGCGACGTCCGGGTGGGCGTCGGCGAGCTGGTCACGGGTGACCTCCTCGTTGGAGGCGGCGGTCAGGTAACGGCGGCCGATGTGCGGGATGTCGCCGACCCGGGTCTCCTGGGTGTCGTGGAACAGACACATCAGCGCGACCTGGGCCGGGTCCGCGCCCTCCATCATGGCCAGCACCGCGCCGATGACGCCCACCCGGAAGGAGTGCTCCGCGATGCTCTCCGGGTCCTTGACCCCGGCGATCCACCAGCCGGACCGCTTGGCCCGCTTCAGCATCCCCATCTCCCTCAGGAATCCGGCCGTTCCCCGGGCCGCCGCGGTGTCACCGGAGTGCTCAGTCATCAGTTCAGGTCCTCTCAACTGCGGTTCTGCAGACGGTAATGCACCGCACCGAGCTCACGTCGGGAACGGGCGGAGATCCGGCCGCCGTCCAGCAGCCGCTGGACACGGAGATCGAGTTCGCCGACGAGCGACGGCACGGCTTGCGGGAGCCAGGAGTGAGCGTGCAGCAGCGCCCACAGGGAGTGGACATACAGGTCGATGTACCCGGGTGCCTCGTGCAGGCCCGCAACGAGGAGACGCAGCAGGGTGATCGGGTCCCAGACCGGATCGCGGTCGGGCATGAACCGGTCGTCGGCCTGGGGGGCGGGAACGGCTCCGAGCCAGTAGGCCCAGTAGTTGAGATTTGCAGCCTCGCCCGCGTCGTCGTCGACGAGGGCACGGTCGATGAAGTCGATCAGTGGCTGTGGGTCGCCCTGCCGGGCCAGCGCCGTGGCGGTGGACCGGGCTTCCGGCCAGTGCGGTGACCATCCACGGAGCGAGAGCACTCCACGGTGGCCGTGCAGGGTGTGGATCGTCCAGGCCGAACCGCCCGGGCCACGGTCGTAGGAGGCCAGGTACAGGGCTTGGCGGCGGAGCAGGGCGGCGCTGTCGCCAGCCCGGTGGGCGGCCTCGGTCGTCTCCCGCAGGTTCGAGAAGAAGGCGTTCTTCTCCGCCGCCGTCAGGACAGGTCCCGGCGGGACGGCACCGCGACGCCGCTGCGACGGCAATGTGGGCAGCGTTCGCGGCGGAGTCCCGTTCAAGGCCCACGCGATCATGTGTGCGGTGGCCCGGGTGTGCACCCACACCGCAAGCGGGTGGTCCCCTGGGCTTGCGCCGGGAGGGTCAAGCGTGGAGGTGATGACGCGGTCGGCGTCCATGGCCGCGTCCATGAGGTGCACCAAGGCAGGGTCGGCCCCGATTGCCGGTAACCGCCGTCGCAGGTCCAGCAACGCCCCGGCCTTCATGTTCATCAGGGGGCGTCGGCCGGACTCCCAGCCCTGGACGGTCGCTAGGTCCACGCCGAGCCGCTCGGCGAGGCCGGACTGCGTCGCCGGGATGCTCTCCCGTGCCAGCCGCAGCACATAGCCGGTGATGGTTCCCCCTGCGCGTTTCCGGTTCACCGGGCTCATCAGCAACCCCTGTCATCTCGCGTGACAGAACACGTACTCACAGTCAGTTCCAGTGCATCCGGAGTGCTCCTACGGTCATAACCGGTAACCACGCGGCCACGCCAGCAGTCCGGTTGAGGCCGCAGGTTCCCTCGAACGAGCGTCGTTTCCATTGGGCCGCCCGGTGCTTGAGCGCCCCGATTCCCTCCCGGAGTACAGAGATGCCCCACCCGATGACGCAAGCCGACCGTCCTCCCGACCTGCACGAGGTGCACCGGGACGTAGCTCTCGCCCTGCCCCTGGCCCGCCACAGACGCTGCCACGGGGAGCTCGCGGCAGCACTCCGCCGGCGCCTTCGCGGCTACGCCCTGGTCCTGAAGCCCGACGCCCGCCGTCTCGCTGCTCTCCAGCCGGGAACAGCGAAACGGGCCGGGATTCAGACGACCGTCCGCCAGGCTGTGGACATCGCACGGGCCTCGACCGGACACGACGCGGCTCACTCAATCGCTGCGAGTGTTGGCCAAAGCCGCAGACGTAAAGGCACGGCTCTCAGACGTACCTGAACGCCCGGCCGCACAACGGGAGGCGTCGTGATCATCCCGCAGCCACGCGACCCCAACGAACACCGCCCGGAGCCTGCCCAGGGGTGCGTGGCCTGCGCGTACCTGGCGCGCCTCCGCGAGCGCGCCCACGCCGCTGGAGATGGCTCGGGCGTGTCGGACGCCAATGTCCGGATGCGCCGCCACCAGGCACAGGAGCACCCGACGTGATCCGCGCTCTGCGCCGTGCCGGATACGCCCCCGGGCTCCTGGCCGGGCCGCTGTCCATCTGGGCCGTCGGCTTCGGCATGGGCTTCACGCTCGCGGCCGCCCGGGCCAGATAAAGCCCGACGCCGAATCAGGCGCCAGATCTTCCGCACCCCGCAGTCGACAACAGGACGAGCGACAGCCATGCGCGACGACACCCTGATCACCGCATACGACCGACGCATCGCGTCGGTGCCACACACAGTGGTCCTCCAGCCGACGAGCTTCTGCAACCTGGACTGCACCTACTGCTACCTCCCCGACCGCGAGCGGCGCAGCACCATGACACCGGATGTGGCCGAAGCCGTCGTCCTTTCGGTCAGCGAGATCACCGACGCGGGCCCGGACCGGCGAGTGGATGTGATCTGGCACGCCGGCGAGCCGCTGGCCCTCGGTCGGCGCCGGTTCGCCGATCTGCTGGAGTCCTTCGAGGTCCTGCGGCAAGCGGGCCGGGTCCACCATTACGTGCAGACCAACGCCACGCTGATCACGGATTCTTGGTGCGAGTTCCTGACCCGCTACGGCTTCCGCGTCGGAGTGAGCATCGACGGCCCCGCCGCGCTCAATGTGCAGCGGGTGGACCGAGCCGGGCGGCCGACGTTCAGCAGGACGATCCGCGGCATCGAACACCTGCGACAGGCCGGGATCGGGTTCTCGGGCATCGCCGTTGTCACCGCCGACAGCATCACCCGCCCGGAGCCCCTGTTGGACTTCCTCGCCCGGCTCGGCTGCCACACCGCAGGGCTCAACATCGAGGAGGCCGAAGGCGTCAACACAGCCCGGCAGCAGCCCACCCTGCGTCAGGCCACGGAGTTCTGGCAACGCACCATTGCCTGGAGCCGCCGCAACCCCGGCCTGATCATCAGGGAGCTGGCCCGCCTCGGCGACTACCTCGCCCTGAACCGCACGGGCCTTGGCCATGAATGGGGACAGCGGCTGATCGACCCCATCCCCACCATCGCCGCCAACGGCGACGTGACGCTGCTCTCGCCCGAACTGTCCGGGATCACCGATCCCCGCTACGACGATTTCCGCGCCGGGAACATCCGCGACCAGACCCTCACCAGCATCCTCGCCCAGGCCCACCGTCTCACCTACGTACAGGAGTTCCTGAGCGGCCTCGACCGCTGCGAAGCCACCTGCGCCTTCTTCGACTTCTGCCAGGGCGCACAGGCCGGCAACCGCTACTTCGAGAACGGCCGCCTGGACACCACCGAAACCAACTACTGCCGCACCTCGCGGCAAGCCCTGATCACCGCACTGTCCGATACCGTCCGAGAGGAACACGCAGCGTGACTCTGCTCGAACTGCTCGCCATCGCCGACACCCCGGCCATCACCCACATCACCGGCCACGGCCGGCCGGAACTCACCATGAACAAGTTCAACAACCAGCCCACCTGGGACAACGCCGGAGGAGGCGCCTTCGACAACCGCCCCACCTGGGACAACTGGAACAAGAAGAAGTGACCCCTTCGCGTCAGCCCCGCCTCCGACGAGCAGCGAAACCGACGCCGCCCTCTCTTGGAGCACACCACCCATGACTGAGCGCACCTTCGGCCGCGTCACCGCCACCCTCCCTGATCTGGACGAGCCCGGCCTCTACCTCACCAACCGCACCTCACTGGAGAGCGGACGCGGCATCCTCCAGGACTTCCAGTACACCGGTGCCGACCTCCGCGACCTCGACCTCACCGACACCCGTCTCATCACCGGCCGCATCACCGACCTCTCCGCCAAGCGCACGCACCTCCACGGGGCACGCGCGGACTCCATCGAATTCGCCGGCTGCGACCTCGGCACCGCCGAGATGACCGACAGCAGACTCACCCGAGTCCTCTTCCGCGACTGCAAGCTCATGGGCGCCACCCTCAACAAGATCACCCTCGAAAACGCCGTCTTCGACACCTGCCGCCTCGACTACGCCACCCTCACCGAGGTCCGCGCCACCGGCCCGGTCCTCTTCACCCGCTGCGTCCTCACCGAAGCCGTCCTGGACCGCTGCGACCTCACCGGCGCGGTCTTCGACCAGTGCACGCTGCGCCTGACCGAGTTCGGCACCGGCCGCTACCACGACACCGACCTCAGCGGCAGCGACCTCTCCACCGTCCGCGGCGTCACCAACCTGCGCGGGACCATCATCGGCCGCCACCAGCAGACCGAGCTCGCCCACGCCCTTACCGCAGAACTCGACATCACCTACAGCGACACCCTCGCCCCCACCTGACCACCATGGACCTCAAGGTCGCCCACACCCACCCAACTTGGCAGCCCAACAGCCCCAGGGGGAATCACCCGCTGGGGCTGCTCGCTATCCCGGAGCCTTGCCGGGGCGTACTGTGCCGAGTGCGACCAACAGCACAGTCACGACAACGGAGCCCAGAATGCCACAGGGCACTGACGACCACATCGGCGCGCGCCTTGCTGACTACCGGAAGCTGCGCGGTCTGACGCAAAGCGGTCTGGCCCAGAAGGCTTTCGTCTCTCGTGGCACCATCGCCAAGGTGGAGGCGGGCCTTTCGCCGGCCACCCCGGGCATCGTGGCCGCCGCTTCCCGAGCCCTGCACGTCCCGGTTGACGTTCTCAACGGCCAGCCGTACATGTCCGAGCTACAGCAGGACCGCCTGGACGCGATGATCGAACCCCTTACCGCGGCCCTGGACATGTACGATCTCGGGCCCGACCCGGACATCACGCCCCGCCCCGTCGCGGCGCTGGCCGCCGACGTGGAGCGCCTGTGTGAGGGGACCTGCGCCACCGAGTACAAAGGCATCGGGGAAGCGCTGCCCGGGTTGATGAGCGAACTCACCACGGCCGTCGGTCTCGCTTCCTTCGGGGCCGAGCGGCAGCGACTCGCCGAACTCCTCGCCTGGACCTACTGGGTGGCCTACGAGTTCGCCTATCGCCTCGGCTATCACCACCTGGCGGCCATCGCGCTGGAGCGCATGGGGTGGATGGGCGAGCAGGCCCAAGACCCGCTGCTGCTGGCGCTGCGACTCGCGCGCCGTTCCAGCATGCTGCTGCGGCGCGGGGACAACCAGATGGCTGAGCGCATTCTGGAGCGTGGCCATCGGCTGGTGGAGCAGGCGGACGATCCGCACGCCGTGCCGGCGCTGGCGGTGGGGGGCAGCTTGCACCTGGCCGGAGCGATCGCCGCGGCGCAGGCGAAGAACAAGGACTCGGTGGAGGAGTACCTGAAGGAGGCCGGCGCGGCGGCCAAGCGGATCGGGCGGGATGTGCCCGGGGTGTACTGGGCCTCCTTCGGTCTGACGAACGTCAAGCATTTCGAGGTGGCCACGGCCGTGGAGCTGGGGGATCTTGGTGCAGCGGTGAAGGAGGCGAGGAAGCTGCACTTCCCGGCCGGGCATCCTCCGATGCGGACGGGGCGCTACTACATCGAGATGGGCCGGGCGTATGCGCAGATGGGGCGCTACGAGAAGGCGGAGGAGCAGTTGCACAGGGCGCGGAAAATCGCGCCGCAGCAGGCCCGGTATCACCCGCTGATGCGGTCCACGATCGGTGTCCTGGTGCGGCACCAGCGCCGCGCCCCGGATGGTTTGGTGTCCCTCGCCGGGTGGGTCGGCATGATCTGAAACCCGGAAATGTTCCCGGATCGGGGAACTCTACGGGCTGCTCCGGCCGCCAGGCTGTGACTGTCAGCGATGACCACGTCACAGGAGCCCCGTCATGACGGAGCGACCGCCCGCCGCACCCTGCACCGCCCGGCAATCGGCGCGCCGGATGTGCGCACACTGCAAGGAAATGACCGACACCCCGATCCCGGTCGGTGCGGTGCACCAGAACAGCAGGCCGGGGTGGACCGTATATGCCTGCCCCGAGGACGCGTCCCTGTTCCTGGATCGTGCGGGGCTGTGGGCGGCGCTGATGGATCACGCGCTGACCTGCGAACCCTGCCGCCGCACCGCCCAGGGCCCCGGCTGCGCCGTCGCCCGGACCCTGCACGACTCACACCGAGGCGCCCCCGAGGCCGGCCGGTGACCGCGCCGGCCATGACGCTCGGCGTCCCGGCCGAGCCCGGGCGGCCGGTCACCGGCATGTGCCGGCTGTGGTGCGGCGGTACCGCCGTACCGGTCTGGTGGGCCGGACATGTCCGCTTCGGCGCCGCCGCAGCCGGGCTGTGGGCCTGCCGCCCGTGCCTGGAACCCCTCGCCCGCATGGTCCGCGCTGCGGCCGACGCCGAGGAACGCGCCCGCCGCCTGGCCCCATAGAGCCGGCCGTCCGCCTGCTGCTGGGGAGCTTTCGGTGGGCGGCCAACCTCATCCCGTGGCCGGTCGGCGTTCTCGTCCTGCCCGGCCACGGGCCAATGACCGCCGCCGCCGGCTGGGTGCGGAAAGCGGCGGGCGCAGCCATCACGGGCCGCGTGTCGGGATCGAGCGTCAGCATCCCGGTCCTCTGCGTCGTCGTGGGGTGCCGCCCCGAGCCGGGGAGGTTTGCGGAGGCAGCCGCCGCGCGGGTGGCCCGTCACCACGGGCGAGTGGGGTGCCACCCCTGGTACTCGTCGGTACTTTGCCGCCTGGCCTGCGGGTTTTGCCGGGCGGCTGGAGCATTAGGGTGCCTTGTGTCGTGAGGAAGGCAGTGGCAAGGCGAGTGGCACGGGTCACGGTGCAGTGTGTGAGGGACGTATGCGACCGCCGGACGAACCGCGGACCCGGGCCGCGGACACGGAGGCGTTCGACGCCTTCTACGCGGCGAGCGTCGGCCGGCTGATCGGCCAGCTCTACGCGATGACGGGCGATCTGGCCGAGGCGCAGGACGTGGTCCAGGAAGCCTTTGTCCGGGCCTGGGAGCGCTGGGGCAGGCTGGACCTGGACGACGGTGCCCCCGAGGCGTGGGTGCGCACGGTGGCCTGGCGGCTGGCGGTCAGCCGGTGGCGGCGGATGCGGACCGCGCTGGCCTTCGTCCGGCGGCAGGGCCGGCCCGCCACGGTGCCGCCGCCGGATCCGCACCATGTGCTGCTGGTCCAGGCGCTGCGGCAGATTCCCGAGGCGCAGCGGCGGGCCGTGGTGCTGCACCATCTGTGCGATCTGACGGTCGAGCAGGTGGCCGCCGAGACCGACTGCCCCGTCGGCACGGTCAAGGCGCGGCTGAGCCGGGGGCGGACGGCCCTGGCGCGGCTGCTGGCCGATACTGAGCTGGACCCGCGGACGAGCCGGCTGCCGGAGGTGCGTCATGGCTGACGAGACTGTGCTGGAGGGCTATCTCTCCGACGTCGCCGAGTCGGGCCGCCGGCATGCGGTGCCGCTGGCCGCGGAGCGTATCCGGGCGCGCGCCGAGCAGCGGGTGCGCCGCCGGCGGACCGCGGCGGTCTCCGGCGGTGCGCTGCTGACCGCGGCCCTGGCCGTCGGGGGCCTGTCGCTCGCGCTGGCCCCCCGGGGGGAGCCGGAACCGCCCGCCGTCCCCCCGGAGCCGACCGCCTCGCTGTTCGCGCCGCCCACGCCCGCCGCGGGCGAGGAGTACGCCGACGAGCTGGGCTATGTGTACGGCGCGGTGGCGGAGGGGGACGCGGTGCGGGTCACCGTCGAGCAGCTCCGCACCGAGGGGGACACGACGGCGCCCACCGGTGTGGTGCACACGCTGATCCTGCCGGAGCGGACGCTGGTGGAGGCGCGGGAGCTGGCGGGCGGGGAGCCCGCGGATGTGGAGCTGGGCCGGCTGGTGGGGGAGCTGGCCGCCGGGCCTCGGTGGATCTTCGTCATCGACTACGACAGCGAGGGCCGGGTGCAGTCGCTGCGGGAGGCGTACTGGCTCACCGGGTGAGCCCGGCCCGCCGCGGCCGGGGCGGGCGGGCGGGCGCAGAAGATTCGCATCCGGGTGCAACCTTGCGGGTGGGGTGGCGCGTAGAGGTCGTGTACTGAAGATCCGTACCCGATCCAGGGGGGAACCTTGACCATGCGAGTCTCACACCGCCGGGCCGCCGCCAACTGCCTCATCGCCTTTGCTCTCGGTGCCGTGGTGCTGACCGGGTGCAGCGACGGCGGGACGGAGGCCGCCCCCGAGCCCGCGGACCGGGCGGCGTCGGAGACCTCGGAGACCTCAGAGGCACCGGAGGCACCGGAGGCATCGGAGGAAACGGCCCCGGAGGAGGGGGAGGCTCCGGCGGACGAGGAGTCCCCGGCCGGGGGTGACGGAGGGAGCGGCGGTACGGAGCCGGACGACTCGGCGGGGTCCGGCGACGAGGCCCCCTGGGCGGGCACCAAGCAGTTCGTGCAGATCGAGGAAGCCCGGATCATCGACGGACAGACCTACCTCTCGGTGCGGCCGGCCCAGAAGGAGGCCGTGACGGAGCCGCACGAGTACTGGGTGGTGGTTCCGGGCGAGGGCCCCTACACCATGGTGCCCATGGTGGAGGACGCCCAGGTGCTGCTGTCGGTGCCGATCGGCGACGACAAGCAGGCCTCCCCTTACTCGCAGGCCGAGTTCGTCACCCGGCTGGCGGCCCAGTCGCCCTCGGACCGCTCGCTCGTCGGGTACGACCTGAGCTTCGACGGCGAGGGACGGGTGACCAGGGTGCAGTCGCTGTTCGCCGCCCCCTGAGCGGGCGGGCCGCGGCGGCGCGCCAAGCGCCGTGCCGCCGCGGCCGGGCGTCCCCGAAAGGTCCACCGGAGGGCCACCATCACGATCCCGGGGCGCAACCCTCATGTAACGCGTCGTCAATTCCTGCTCGCATAGCCTCAGTAGTGCACTGCTCAACCAGTGCGCGGTCCCACCGGATTGGAAGCAGGAGCGATGCAGCACGCCCCGTCTGCGCAGCCGTCCTTCAGACCTCCCGCCGCGGCGGCGCGTCCCGGGCCCGCGCCGGTGAGATCCGCCGCGGCGCGGGCGCCCCGGCCGCGGCCCCCGGCCGCCGAGCGCTACCGGGGCCGGCTGCTGCGCTATGTGAGCCGGCTGACCGCCGGGGACCACCACCGCGCCGAGGACATCGTGCAGGAGACCATGGTCCGGGCCTGGCTGGCGGCCGACGAGTTCGCCGGCACCCACTCCCGCCACCAGGAGGAGGACCACCTCGCCGCGTGGCTGCACATCGTGGCCCGCAACCTGGCGGTGGACGCCCGCCGCCGCGACCGCAGCGTGCCGGTGGGCATCATGCCCGAGACGCTGCACCAGCGGTCCGCCGACGACGGCGCCGACCTGGCCGAGGCGGTCGCCAACCGCGTCACCCTGGCCCGGCTGCTGGCGCGCCTGAGCCCTCAGCAGCGCGCCGCCCTCACCCAGGTGCACGGGCTGGGCCTGTCGCAGCCGGCCGCCGCCCGCGCGCTGGGCGTCCCCGCCGGAACGGTCAAGTCCCGCGTGCACTACGCGCTGGCCACCCTGCGGCGGGAGCTGAGCCCCTCCTCATGAGGACCACCGACCCCATCGAGTTTCTCAACCGGCACCGCGAGATCATCTTCCGCTGGATCGGCATCCTCGCCGTCCTGCTGGTGCTGTTCCTGATTCTGCGCCACTTCGCGATGCGGCTCGGCGGCTGGCGCGCCGCCTGGCGGCGGGTGAAACGGGAATGCGCGGTCTCGGCCCATGCCTTCGCCGCGCCCGCCAAAGCCTGGCTGCGGCACCGGCGCTCGCTGCGCGTCCTGGTGCGCGGGCTGCGCGCGCCCGCGACCTGGCGGGACGCCGAACGGGCACTGGCGGCGGCCCGGCAGGCCGCCGCCGGCGCGGGCGGGGTGCCGTACGCGGCCCTGGTGGACGACGTCGGCGTCACGGTGCTGCTGGCCGGCCGACGGCCGCGCCCGCCGGAGGAGGAGCCCTGGTGGGGGGATGAGGAACGGCCCGACTGCTGGAGCGTGGACCGCGACGCCCTGCCGCCCGTGGTCCCGGTGCCCGACCAGACGCCGCCGGTCCTGGTGGCGCTGGGCGAGGACGGCGGCTGCTGCGTGTTCCTGGATGTGGCGGCCGGGCCGCCGCTGCTGAACGTCGAGGGCGACCGCCGGGCGGCCACCGCCGTGCACCAGGCGCTCGCCGCGCAGCTCGACGTCCGGCTCCCCGACGGCCTGGTGGTGGTCGCGCAGGGGGTGCACCGGGCGTTTCCCGGCCTGGAGGTGCGGGCGGCCCACCGGCGGGCCGAGGAGCTTCCGGCGCGGGGCGGCCTCGTGCCGTGGCTGGTCACCGCGGAGCTGCCCGACCCGCTGCCGCCCGGGATCGCCGCCCCGGCCGCCGCCCGCGCCGCCGGGCCGCGGATTCTGCTGCGGGGGCCCGGCCGCGGCTTTCTGCGGACCGTGCTGAGCGACCGGGAGGGCCGGCTGGCGGTGGCCGGCACCCCGCTGCTGGTCGCCGGCAATGCGCTCAGCCGGGCCATCGCCCGCGTGCTGTCCGACATCCCGCCGGTGCTGCCGCCGGGGCCCGGGAGCGTGAGCACCGCGGGGCGGGACGCGGCTCGCGCCTTCGCCGAGGACGACGAGCGGCCCGGCGCCGCGGCGGCGGACGGCGCGGCGCGGCACGAGCACGCGGACGCGGATGCCGGGGCCGACGCATGGCCGGGAGCGGACCGGGCCGCCGCCGCGCCCCCCGGGCCGGCGCCCGAGACCGAGACCGGGTCCGAGACCGAGGCGGAGCGCGAGATCAGGGCCGGGCGCCGTACCGAGGCCGCCCGCGAGCTCGTGGAGGAGGACGCGGAGGACGAGGAAGTCCAGGCGGCCGAGGCGGCCGAGGCGGCCGGGGAGGCCGGGGCGGAGCGCGGGAACGACACCGCGCGCACCGCGCCGGCCGGGCGCCGCCGGGAGCCCGAGGGCAGCGCACCCGTCCGCTCCGCGGCCGACCACTGATCACCTGATCACCTGATCACCCGACCGCCGACCCACCGACCGCTGGGACCGCCCCGTGAAGCTCACCGTCACCGCCGCCGACGCGCGCGGCCGGCTCACCGACCACCTGCTCGACCTGCCCGAGGGCGCCACCGTCGGGGAGCTGGCCGCGGCCCTGGACACTCCCCGGCTGTTCCTGGACCACCGCCCGCTCGACGCCGGCACGCCCCTGGTGGCCAGCGGGGTCCGCGACGGCGCGGTGCTCGGTCTCGACGGCCCCGCCCCGGCCCGCCCGGCGGCGGCCCGCGCCTGGCGGCCCCCGGACGGCGACCCCGTGCTGCTGGAGCTGCGCCATGTCTCCGGGCCGGGCGCCGGCCGGGTGTGGCGGCTCGGCCCCGGCCGCTACGAGGCCGGCACCGACCGCGGCTGCGCCGTCCGCCTCGACCCGGGCACCGGCCAGGAAGAGGTGACGGAGGCCGGCGCGGCGGGCCGGCTCGACCGGCTGCCGGAGCGCGGCGTCTGGATCACGGTCCACACCGACGGCTCGGCCTCCTTCCTGCTGCCCCCGGACGCCGACCCCGCCGCCTGCGGCCTGCGCAGCCTCACCCCGCCGCCGCCGGTGGACCCGGACACCGGAACCCCGCTGACCGACGAGGAGCCGGCCGGCCCGCAGGACGGCGGCCCCGGCGGGCACAGCGCCGAGCCGCCGCCGCCCGGTCCCGACGGTCTGCCGGAGCCGCCGCCCCTGCTGCCGCCCGGCGAGCAGCCGCCCCCGTCCGACGGTTCGCTGCCGTGGCCGCCGTACGCCGACCTCTCCCTCGGCGACCATCTGCTGCGCCTGGTGCCGCCCTCCGAGCCGGACGCCGCGGTCAAGCCCGCCGCCGACGGCCTGACCCTCGACTACAGCCGCCCGCCCCGGATGGCGCCGCATCTGGACGCCGAGCAGCTCACCCTGCCGGGGCCGCCGGCGCCGTCCGGGCCCCGGCCGTTCCCCTTCATCCTGATGATCTCGCCGATGGTGATGGGCCTGGCGATGATCATGCTGTTCCGGTCGTTCTACTTCATGATCCTGATCCTGCTCACCCCGCTGATGGCGGTCGGCAACTGGGTGACCGGGCGCCGCGCCAACCGCAAGCGGCACGAGGAGGCCATGCGCCGCTTCCGGCTGCGCCGCGCCGCCCTGGAGCGGGACATGCGCCGGGCCACCGCCCTGGAGCGGGAGCAGCGGGGCGCCGCCGCCCCCGACCCGGCGGCCGTGCTGCTGGCCGCCACCGGGCCCGGCCGCCATCTGTGGGAACGCCGCCGCCATCACCCCGACTATCTGAGCCTGCGCCTGGGCACCGTGACCCGGGCCTCGCTCAAGCGCATCAGCGACGCGGCCCGGGAGCAGAACCACCGGCAGGTGCACTGGCGGCTGGCGGACGTGCCGATCGGCGCCGAACTGCCGGAGCTCGGCGTGCTCGGCCTGGTCTGCCCGGCTGCCGGCACCGGCACCGCCGCCGACGGGCGGGCCGACACCACCGGGCGGGCCGTCGCCCGGTGGGCCGTCGCCCAGGCCGCGGCCCTGCACAGCCCGCGCGATCTGCGGATCGTCATCCTCACCGAGGAGGACCGCGCCGAGGACTGGGCCTGGGCCCGCTGGCTGCGGCATCTGCGGCCCTACCGGCCCGCCCCGGGCGGCACCCCGCTGCTGTCCCTGGGCACCGACGCGGAGTCCACGGCCCGCCGGGTCAGCGAACTCTACGCGGACATCCAGGCCAGAGCCGCCGCCGCGCCCTCCGGACCCGGCCGGGGCGGCGCGCCCTCGGGCCCCGATGTGCTGGTGGTCCTGGACGGCGCCTACCGGCTGCGCGACGTGCCCGGCCTGGTGGGCATCCTCTCCCAGGGGCCCGCGGTGCGGGTCTTCAGCCTGTGTCTGGAGGAGCGCGAGGAGCGGCTGCCCGAGGAGTGCCGGGCCGTGATCACCGCCGCCGGCGACCGGCTCAGCGTGCGCACCTCCGGCGCCCCCACCGTCAGCGGCATCCGCGCCGACCAGGTGACCCCGCAGTGGTGCGAGGAACTCGCCCGGGGCCTGGCCCCGCTGCGCGATGTCACGGTGGACGCCGACGCGGGCCTGCCGTCCCGGGTGCGGCTGCTGCCGCTCATCGGCCAGGAGCCGCCGGACCCGGAGGCGCTGGTCATGGCCTGGCGGCGACGGCCCGCCAGCACGGCGTTCGCGGTCGGCGCCGGCTTCGAGGGGACCGTCCATCTCGATCTGGTCGCGGACGGGCCGCACGGTCTGATCGGCGGCACCACCGGCTCCGGGAAGTCGGAGCTGCTGCAGACGGTCATCGCCTCACTGGCCGCCGTCAACCGGCCCGACGAGCTGACCTTCGTCCTGGTGGACTACAAGGGCGGCAGCGCGTTCCGCGAATGCGCCGAACTGCCGCACACCCTGGGCATGATCACCGACCTCGACGGACACCTGGTGCAGCGGGCGCTGGCCTCGCTCGACGCCGAGCTGAAGCGCCGTGAGCAGGTGCTGGCGGACGCCGGGGTGAAGGACCACCGGGAGTACCGCGCCAAGCGGGCCAGGGACCCGCAGCTTCCGCCCCTGCCCCGGCTGCTGCTGGTCATCGACGAGTTCGCCACCCTGGTGCGGGAGCAGGTGGAGTTCGTGCCGGGGCTGATCGGTCTGGCGCAGCGCGGCCGGTCGCTCGGCCTGCATCTGCTGCTGGCCACCCAGCGCCCGGCCGGCTCGGTCAGCAACGAGATCCGCGCCAACACCAATCTGCGCATCGCGCTGCGGGTCACCGACCGCACCGAGAGCCAGGACATCATCAACGCCCCCGACGCGGCGGCCATCTCGCCCCGGACCCCGGGCCGGGCCCTGGTCCGGCGCGGCAGCGGCGCGCCGATGCCGTTCCAGACCGCGTGGGCCGGCGCCGAGCGGCAGGGCGGCGGACCGGCGTCCGGCGCGGCCGGCGACGGCAGGCCGCGCGAGGTGCGCCGCGCCGAGCTGAGCTGGGCGCGGCTCGGCCGCCCGCCGGTGCTGTCCGCGGCCCGGACCGGGCCCGCCCCGGACGCGGCCCCGGACGGAGCGGCGGTGACCGCCGGAGGTGCCGGGGACCCGGGCACCCCCGCCGATCCGCCCACCGACCTGTCCGAACTGGTGGCGGCCATCCGCGCCGCCGCCGAGGCGCTGCCGGACTTCACGCCGCAGCCCCGCCCGTGGCTGCCGCCGCTGCCGACCGGCATCCCGGTGGCCGAGCCGGCCAAGGACCCCCTCCCCGGCACCCTGCGCCTGCCGCCCGTGCCCTATGTGATGTTCGACCTTCCGGGCAGCCAGAAGCAGGTGCTGGGCCATCTGGACTTCGCCGCCTTCGGCCATCTGTATGTGCTCGGCGCGCCCCGCTCCGGCCGTACCCAGACGCTGCGCACCATCGCCGGCTCCGCCGCACTGCACCTGTGCTCCGACCAGCTCCACCTCTACGGCATCGACGCGGCCGGCGGGGGCCTGACCGCGCTGGGCGAACTGCCGCACTGCGGCGCCGTGGTCTCCCGGCACGACTCCGAGCGCCTGGGCCGGCTGGTGCAGTTCCTGCTCGACGAACTGACCCGCCGACAGGGGCTGCTGGCCCGGCACGGCGCCGGCTCCCTCACCGAACTGCGCGCCAGACTGCCCCGCGAGGAGCGCCCGGCCCATCTGCTGGTGCTGATCGACGGCTGGGACGCGCTCTCCGCCCAACTGGAACGGGCCGACGGCGGCCGGACCCTGGAGGAGCTGCTGCGGCTGCTGCGCGAGGGCGCCGCGGCCGGCGTCCATGTCGTCGCCACCTCCGAGAAGTCGCTGCTCGGCGGCCGGGCCGCACAGCACAACGACCGCCGGGTGATGCTGCGCCAGGCCGACCGGATGGACTACGGCCTGATCGGCGTCAACCGGCGGGTGGTGCCGGAGCATGTGCCGCCGGGCCGGGGCTGGTTCGCGCCGGGCGGCGCCGAGGGCCAGATCCTCACCCTGCCGCTGTCCGCGCTGGCCAAGGGGGACGACCAGGCGGACGCGCTGGCCGCCATCGGCCGGCGGGCCGGCGCCCGGGACGGCGCGGTGCCCCCCGGGCAGCGGCCGGTCCCGGTCGCCGAGCTGCCGGCGGCGGTCGGCTTCACCGAGGCGGCCGGACTGATCCCGGACACCGACCGCCGCCCGCTGTGGGCGCTGCTGGGCCTCGGCGGCAACGACGCCGGCCCGGTGGGCTTCGACTTCGCCGAGTCCGGCACCTTCGTGGTGTACGGCCCGCCGCGCTCGGGGCGGTCCACGGCGCTGGCCGCGATGAGTGTGTCGCTGCTGATGGGCGGCACCTCCCTGGTGGTGGTCACGCCCCGGGACTCGCCGCTGCGGCGGCTCGCCGCGCACGGCCTGGCCCGCGTCCTCGACGGGCCCGACCTGGAGCCCGGGACGCTGAACGAGGCACTGGAGCAGCTCGCCGGCCGCCCGGCCGTGGTCGTCGTCGACGACGCCGATCTGCTGGCCAACGGCAAGGCCGACCAGGCCCTGCGCAAGGTCGGTTCGGCGGGCCGGGAACGCTCTCTGGGGCTGCTGCTGGCCGGGCCGGCCGACGGCCTGCCCTCGATGGGCTGGGTCGGGGTGGCCCGCCGGGCCCGCCGCGGCATGCTGATGGCGGCCCGCGGCCTCGGCGACGGGGAACTGATCGGCACCCGGCTCACCCCGGACCATCTGCGGCCCGCGGCGGCCCCGGGCCGGGCCTGGACCACGGACCGGTCGGGGTCCCCGATGGCCGTCCAGGTGCCGCTGACCGTGCTGGAGGAATAGCCGCCGGCCCCGGCGGGCGGCGGCGCACCCGGCGACGGGTCCCCGGCCGCGGGAGGCGGCCGGGGACCCGTCGCGTGGTGTGCGGGCCGGCGGGGCCGGCGGCGGCCGGGTGGCCTATGCGGAGTTCCCGACGGTGATCTGCGAGTGGTCCTCGTTCCACACCACCGGCGTGCCGTCCGAGCCGCCGCCCGGCGGGGACCACTCCGGCGGGTCGTCGGTCGGGGTGGTGACCTCCTCGGGCGTCAGCTCCAGGCCGCCCTCACCGTCGATGCTGGACAGCGTGGCGGCGAACAGGGCGGCGTCGTTGTTCTGGAACGCGTCGCTGATCGCGGTCAGCAGGTTGGCATAGCCCTGGATGTTGGCCGCCGCCATCTGGAGCGACTTGCTGAACTCCTCGTAGGCGGTCTTCAGCGCCGGGCTGGCCTGCTCCAGATACAGCCCGTTGTCCAGCAGCGTGTTGACCTTCTCCATCAGGCTGTAGATCTCGGGAACCATGATCCCGCACTGCGTGCTCATCTTCTGGCTGGCTTCCGCGATGCCCGCGTACTCGGCGGAAATGTCCGCCATCTGCTACCTCCTCGGATTTCCGGCGGGTGGACGCTACTTCGGGTTGCGGATGTTCTCCGCGTACTGGTGGTCGAAGTCCTCCATGCCGTCCTTGATCTGGATGAACTGGTCGGCGAAGCTGTCCACCGCCTCGCAGAGCAGGGTGAGCTGGTCGTAGATCTCGTTGAACTTGTCCTCGATGGCGCGGCTGGTCTCCGGCATCACCAGGGCGGTGGTGACCGCGGTGTTGAGCGCGTCCTTGGCCGCGTCCTTGGCCGGGGTGAGCACGTTCGCGTTGCTGCTCTTCATCGCGGCGGCACACTCCTCGACGTCCTGGTAGGTGATGCTGACGTTGGCTGCCATGGCGGTATCTCCTCACTGAACGGGGGCGGATCGGTGCCCGGGGACGGCGGGGCCGGCTACTGCTTTTCCTCCCAGTCCGCGAACGGGCCCGAGCGGGTGTACTCGGTGGTCTCGGTCTTCTCGCCGCCCTCCCCGTCCGGGTAGGTGGTGGTGATGGACCGGGTGCCGGAGCCGTCGTCGTTGATGACGACCTTCTCCACCGCCGTGGAGCCGTCCGGGCCGTTGCTGGTGACCGTGTAGTCGCGGGAGTCGTAGCTGAGCCCGGGATGGTCCGGGTCGTCGGAGTGGGGCACCGTGTGCACCTCCGGCGGGCCGTCGTACGCGATGGCCGAGGTGAAGGTCTCGCCGCCGGCGGTGGTGATGGTGGTCTCCTCCCGCATGATGTTGTAGTCCTCGTCGTAGGAGAGGACGACCTCCGTGCTGCTGCCGTCCTCGCCCTCGTACCGCAGGCGGCTCGGCGGGTGGTCGTCCGGGACGGGCGGTTCCGCGCCGGGCGGCGCCACCTTGTTCTCGTGGTCCTCCCACGCCTGGCACCAGTCCGGCCGGCCGTCGCCCGCGGAGCACACCTCGGAGGGGTCCGCGTCCGGGTGCTCCTGGAAGTACTCGGTGGCGCCGATCTCCGCCAGGAAGCCGTCCCACTCCTCCTTGCGGGCCTCCCACGCCTCGCGCTCGGCCCATTCGGCACGCCACTCGTCGATATAGGACTTGCCGACGGAGGCCGCGGCGCCCGAGGCGATCATCGCGTCCTGCTGGAACAGCCCGTCGGCCACGCCCCCGAACATGTCCCCGAACCGGCGCAGCTTGTCCTTGCCCTCCTCCACCCGGGACCTGGACCGGGAGTAGAAGAAGCGGAACGACTGCGCCAGATCCCTGAAGCCGAACACCGACAGGGTGTCGTTGGAGTGCTGCTCGCCGATCTCCAGGAACACCCCGGTCGCGCCGCCGTCCTCGGCACGGTCGGCCAGGCCGTGCAGACCGTCCCGCATGGCGTACAGCGCGTCGTAGTCCATGGCGAAATCCGGCACGTGCACCTCTCCCCTCTCTCCCGGTCCTTCCCCGGCCCCGGTCCTCAGTCCTGGTTCTCTGCGCGGGGCCGCGCGGCACCCCCTCTACGCCCGGGGGCGGCTGATGGTTCACAGGCCGCCTCATGGCATGGCTCACATGAACCATCCGCCCGCCCCGGACGTAGAGGAGGTGCCGCGGTCGCCCGGCGGGCGGCGTCCCGCGCCGGGCACGCGGAGCGGAGCGAAGCAGCAGCGGAAAGCAGCGGAACAGCAGCGGAAAAGAGAGGCAGGACTCGCCGATGCCCCGTCCTTCGGACTGGAGCGTCCTCGATCTCGACGGCGACCCCACCCCGGGAGACCCCGGCCGCATCCGGGAGCTGCTGGCGTCGCAGCAGACCCTCATCGAGCTCGCGAGCGAACTCGACGACGGGCTGAACCAGTTGATGCAGGAGAACTCCGCCGCCTTCATCGGCGAGACCGCCGCCGCGCTCCGGGAGACGATGGACGAACGGGTGCGCAGCTTCGTCCAGGACTTCCGGGCGGCCCATGAAGCGGTCCACGCCGCGCTGACCACCTACCAGGGCGAGATGGAGACCCAGCAGGGCATCGCCGACGCCGCGCTGGCCGAGGCCGCGGGCCTGGACAAGGAGAGCGGGGAGTGGGAGACGCTGCGCGGCAAGGCGCTCTCCGCCGGTGAATCGCTGGGGGCCGCCGCCTCGACGGCCGCGTCCGCGATCGACGACGCCAGAGGCATGATCGGCAGCATGATCGACCCGTGCGAGGCGTTCTGGGAGTTCCTCTCCTACTTCGGCATCGCGCTGGCCATCATCGGCGTGTTCACCGGCGGTGTCATCAGCCTCATCGCCCTCGCCATCAACGCGGCGATCCTGATCAAGACCGCCGTGGACTACGCCGGCGGCAGAACCAATGAACTCGGCCTGATCCTGGGCATCCTCGGGGTGCTCATTCCCACCACCCGGGGCCTGCCGGTGGGCAAGATCTGGGGTGGCGCCAAGGGCTGGTTCAACCAGCAGCGCAACGCCTGGGCGCTGATGAACACCACGCAGCGCATCCAGTACGTGTCGAACATTCTGCTGGCCCCGTTCCGCTTCGGCTGGAGTGTCATCAGCACGACCTTCAAGGGCGGCGCGCAGGCCTTCAAAGGCGTCGCCTGGGCGGACAACGCCATCTACCACGGCCTCGGCGGCAAGCCGGGCTTCGCCGGGTATCTGGCCGCCAACTTCCGCGGCTTCGGCCCGCTGTCGCTGATCCTGCCGGTCAACGCGACGGAGATCGGCGCCAGGTTCTCCGCCTCCGGGCTCGCCCACGGCCTGAAGATCGGTGTCATCGACCGGGGCCTGTTCAACCAGTTCCGGATGGGCGCCTGGGTCGGTGACGGCACCGCCGCCATCGACCTGCGCGCCATCCGGGGGTTCGCCCCGGACGGCAAGCCCCTCATCGACACCGGAAAGCTGCTGAAGTACCAGCCGGGCGGTGCCGGGGCGTTGCGCATCGCGGGCGGTGTCGGGCACCTGGTGACCCCGCCCCCCGTCAACCTGGCCGGGCTGGGCAACGGCGGGCCGGCCGTTCCCTCGTTCGATCTCTTCCAGGGCAACAAGAACGTCGGCCCCACCATCGCCAACCTGGCGCTGGCCGGTCTGATCACCTCCAGCCCCGGCTCCGCCGTACGCGCTGCCCCGCCGGTGCCGCCGCCGGCGGCCGGGTCCGTCGTGCCGCCCGGGGCGGGGGCCGGGGTGCTCGCCCCGCCGCCGTCACCCGTGACGGGCCCGGCGCCGGCGGCCGGCCTGCCGGCCCCGCCGCCCCTCTCCGTCAGCTTCGCCGAGCAGGGCCGGGGCCTGGACTTCGGGATCACCGGCGGTGTGCCCGGCGCCTCCGGCGGCTCGGGCAGCGGGCTCTACCTGCCCGATCCGGCGTCGGTGATCCTGCATCAGCCGGCCGCCGACGGCAAGCTGCTGCCCACCGAGTTCGGGCTGGTGCCGCAGGGCGCCGCGGTCGATCCGCTGGGCCACCTCGTGCCCACGCCGGGGGCCATGCCCGGGATGCCGGCCACGCACCCGCCCACCCCGCTGGTCACGCCCGGCGCGATGGGCGACGCCGGGACCGTGACCCCCGGGACGACTCCCGCCGTGGGCGCCGGGGGGAACGCCGCCCAGGCCGCCGGCTCGCCCGGCAGCCTCTCCCCCGAGCGGGCGATGGGCACCTCCGCCGACATCGCGCCGCAGCAGCGGTTCGCCGACGCGGGCGCCACGCTCGCCCCGCCGGACACCGCCCGGCTCGGGGCCGTCACCGAGGTGCCGGGCGCCACCCAGCTCGCGGCGCCCGGCGCGGCCACCTCCGCCCCGGGCGCCGCCCCGGGTGTCACCGGTGCCGCCCCGCTGCCCCCGCCCATCGCGGGTGCCCAGGTCCATGTCGCGGGCGGCGGGGCCGCGCCGCCCGCGACCGGCGGCCAGGCCGCCTCGGCGATACCGGTCCCGCCGGTGTCGGCGGGCACCGGCCTCCCGGCCGGGCCGGTGCCCGCCGGCCCGGCGGGCGGATCCGCCGCGCCGGGCGGTGCCCAGGGCGGCCAGGGTGTCCAGGGCGCCGCAGGCGGGCAGCACGTCAGTCTCGGTGCGCTCGCGGACAGCACATCCGCGCCCCCGTCCGCCCGCGCCGAGACCACCACGGCGCCGCCGCCCGCGGCCGGGCAGGTCGCCGCCGCCACACCGGGCGCGGCGGCTGCCACCGGGCACCTGCCGCCGCCGGCCGGCCGCACCGCCGAGACGGCGACCCCGGCCCCCGCCACGGCACAGCTTCCCGCCCCGCTCCCCGCCCAGCGGCCACCCGGCAGGGGCGCGGACGGCCCGGGCGGCGGCCCGGCCGGCGGTGCCGGCGAGGGCGGCCGGGTCCTGACGCTGGAATGGCGCCAGGGCCCTCCCGGCCGGCAGACCCTGGTGGTCGAGATCGGCCCGGACGGCACGCCGTACCCGTTCCCCCGCACGCCCGAGGGGGACACCGTCCGCGATGTCGTGGTGCGGAGCACCTCCGACGGCGGCCATGTCCAGCTCTACGGCCCCGACCACACCTTCACCCGCTACGACGGCACCACCGGCGCCGTGCTGAGCCACGGTCCCACCGCACCCGGGCTGGGCCGGGTCGGGGGCGACGAGTACCGGCTGCTGAACCGGGCGGACCAGGAGTTCGTCCGCCAGGAGGTGCTGGCCGCCCGGGCCGCGCGCGCCGGGCAGCAGCCGCCGCCCGTCCCGGCCGGCGGCAACCACCTCACCGTCGCCTTCACCGGCCGGATCGAGCTGGACGGCAGCGGCGTCCACCTGGTCGACAACGGCCCCGACCACACGCCCCGCCTTTTCGGCGCCGACGGCGCGCCGGTTCCCGGCTCCGAGGTCCACCGGCTCGGGGACGACCAGTTCTACATGGTCCGGACCGGCGACGAGGCCGGCCTGGTGGACGGCACCGGCCTGCGCACCCACCGCATCCATGAGTTCGAGGTGCCCGACGGCACGGGCGCGACCAGCCACCGGGCGTATGCGCTGCCGGCCGGCGCGCCCGCGCACCGGCCGCCGGACGCCGTGTGGATGGAGTACGCCGCGCTCCGGGTCGAGGGCGGGCCGGGCGGGGTGTCCCTCTTCTTCGACTCGGACGGCACCCTGCTGGGCCGGATGACCGACGGGCGCGGCACCCCGCTGGCCCCGGTGCTCGACGGCAACCGTCTGGTGCTGTCCGAGCAGGTCCGCGGCGGCGCCGTGGTGGTGGACGCCGACGACATGATCGTCGAGGGCACGTCCGTCGCCGAGCTGACCGACGATCTGCTGCTGGTGACCGGTGCCGGTGGCCGCCGGGCCGTCGTCGACGCCACCGGCCGGTACACCCACGACGTGGTCCCGCTGCGGACCTGGCAGGGCACGGCCAGTGGCCGCTCCGTCGCCGTCCCCGCCGGCGGGCCGGACCGGCCGCTGGTCTTCCGCGACGACGGCACCCAGGCCCTCGACGACCCGCAGCGCATCACGGCCGGAGCCGACGGCATCACCGTCACCAGCGGCCGGACCCGTTTCCACTTCGACGCGGACGGCATACCGCTGCGGCAGGAGCTGGAGCTGACCGGCACCCCCTCGCACGCCCGCCTCCTGGTCGACGAGGGCCCCGGCTCCCGCCCGCATCTGGTCGGCTTCGACGGCAGCCGGCTCGCGGGGGAGGTCACCCACTTCGGCCCCGGCCGCTATCTGGTCGACTCCACCCTGGTGGACCCGGGCGGCATCGACACCCTCGGCGTGCACCACTATCTGGTCGGCGCGGAGGACGGCCACTATCAGGGTGTGGTGCGTCTGGCCCAGGGCGAGGGCCGGCGTGAGGTGATGGCCGTGTTCCGGTGGGACGACGAGCTGTATCCGCTGCCCTTCACCCCCGAGGGCCGGCCGTATCACGACGCGGTGCTGCGCCGCGGGCCGTCCGGCTTCATCCACCTGTACGCGCCCGACCACACCGTCACCCGCTTCACCGGCGACGGTGTCCTGCTGGGCCGCGGGCATGTGACGCCCGGCCTGGAACGCCCCACCGCCGCCGAATTCGTCCTGCTGACCGACGCCGACCGGCGGACCGTCCGGCAGGCCATGGCGGCGGCACCGGGGGCACCGGGGGCACCGGGGGCGCCCGGGACAGCCGGGGCACCGTCCGTGCCGCCGCCCGGCTCCGGCGCCTCCGCCTTCCGGCAGATCCCGCTCCGCTACCCCGACGGGCGGCCCGCCGGCGTCACCGCCGTGGTGTCCGCGGACGGCTCCCACGGCGCCCTGGCACGCGGCGGCCGGACGGTGCCGACGGAGCATGTGTCGATCCTCGACGGCCACCTCTACGTGCGGCGGGACGCCGGCGTGGACATCTACGACGCCAGCGGCCGCCTCTACCGGTCCGTTCCGCTCGGCCGCGGACTGCCCGACAACGACGCCCTGCTGCACCGGGAGTTGTGGCCGCCGTCGGTCCTCGGCAGTCCCGGCCCCGGACTGCCGGGCCCGTCCGACCTGGCACCGCGCGTCGACGGCGTCACCCGCCTGCCCGGCAACGGGCACCACCCCGACGTGCTGGTGCTGTTCCTGCGCGACGGCACGCCCTACCCCGTCCCCCGCACGCCGGAGGGGGAGCCGGTGTACGACAGCGTCGTGCGCCGGAACGGCACCGGCGAACTCCAGCTTTTCCGCCCCGGCGGCGTCCTCAGCCGCTACCACGCCGACACCGGCGCCTTCCTGGCCGACCAGCCCGCCGGCCCCGGCCTGAACCGGGTGGGCGGCGACGAGTATGTGCTGCTCGGCCGGGCCGACCGGGCCGCGGTCCGGGAGCAGGCGGAGGCCGCCCGGGCCGCGCGCGCCGGGGAGCAGCTTCCGCAGCCCCCGGCCGGCGGTCACCACCCCGTCGTGATGCTGGCCGACGAGATGGTGCTGGACGATCCCGCCGCGGCGGCGGCGACGGTCCCCGGCGCCCGGCCCGGCGGCGACCGCGACGGGGGCTCGCCCGCCCCGGGCCGCGCCGGCGGCACCCCGGCCGGCCAGACGTTCCTGGTGCACGGCGGCCCCGGGCACGGCATGGAGGTGCGCCTCCCGGCGCCGGGCGACGGCACGCCCGCCGTGCGGCTGCCGGACGGGCGGCCCGACGGGGACGCGGTCGTGGTCCGGGCCGGGGAGGACCGGATCGCGGTCTTTCCGGGGGACCACGACGGGGGCGTCATGATCGACGGCTCCGGCGCCCACACCCACGACATCGTCCTGCTGCGCGACGGCCGCGGGGCATCGCTGCGGCAGTTCGCCGCCGTCCCGCCCGGCGGCGGGAGAGGGCTGCTCTTCCGCTGGTCCGGAGCGGGCGGTGTGCCGGAGCAACTGCCGCACCATGTCGACTTCCGCAGTTCGGCCCTCACCGTCATCGAGCCGCCCCGGTCCGACGGCGCCCCCCGGGCCGTCACCCTGTACACCGAGGGAGGCTTCGAACGGGCGAACGCGGGGGCCACTGCCCTCGGCATCACCTCGGACGCCCCCTGGCTGGCCGGGCACACCCTGGTGCACCGGGGCAACGGCCCGGCGCGCGTCTACCCGCCCGAGGGTCCCCCGGTTCCCGGGACCGTGCGGCCGGCCGGCGACGGCCGGCTCCGCCTCGACTTCGGGGGCCGCAGCGTGCTGCTCGACCGCGGCGGCCTGCACCTGACCGACGCGGCCGACGGCCTCCCCGCACCGCGGGTCCAGGCCCCGGCCGCGTCCTCCTCCCCGGCTCCGGCCCCGTCCTCCGGTGCGCCGTCCGCCGGTCCCGGCCAGCGGCCACCGGCGCCCGGCGGGGAGCCCATCCGGCTGACCGGCCCGGACGGCACCCCCACCGGCGTCAGCGTGACCCGCTCCCCGGACCGGCCGGAACGGGGGCTGGTACGCCAGGAGAACCCGGACCAGGACCGGGGCGGCCCGTTCGCCGCCCACCTCGGCGAGGACTTCCTGCTGCTGGTCCGCGCCGGGGAGACCCGGGGCACCGTGCACACCCTGGACGGCTCCTTCAGCGGCGCCGCGCACCGCGTCGGGCACGGGGAACGCGCCGGGGAGTGGGTCGTCGCACCGGCCGACGGCCGCCCGCCGTGGCTGCTCGGCCGCGACGGCCGTCCGGTCCGGGGCGGCTCCTGGACGCCGCTGCCGGGCGACCGTTTCCTCTTCGACCCCGGCCCCGCCGCCCGCCGCCCGCCGCTGGTGGTCTCCGCGGAGGGCGTGCCGACCCACACCGGCGCCCGGCTGCGGGACGCCGAAGGGCGCCCCTCGGACCTGGTGCTGGCCCGCCCGCACGACGCCTCCGCGGAGCCGCCCCTCGTGCTGCGCGTGGCGGCCGACGGCCGCGTGACCACCGGCCGGGTGGAGACCACCCTCGGCGGCGCCCGGCACACCGTGCTGATCGACAACACCGCCCTGGTCCACGACCGCGGCGGGCGGCTGCTGTCCTCCGGCGCCTTCGACCCGGACGATCCGCTGGGCGGCGCCCGCCTCGACGTGCCGGAGGACGGCGGCCCGCCCCGGCTGACCGGGCGCGACGGGCGGCCCGTGCCGGACGCCGAGGTCACCCGGCTGGAGGACGGCCTGTTCGCCGTCCGGGCGCCGGGCCGCCACCCGCTGCTCGTCGGCGGCGACGGCGCGCCGGTCCCCGGTGCGGAGGTGATCTTGCTGCGCGGCGCCCCGGACGGCGACGCCGACGCGTTCCTGGCCGCCTGGACCAGCGGGGAGACCCGGCTGTTCCGCCGCGACCCCACCGGCGAGGCGCAGGCGCGGCCCGCCGTGGAGACGCCGCGGCCGGCGGGCGACATCCTGGTCGTCACCGGCGGGCACCCCCGCGTCCGGGGCCACTACGACGTGAGCGGCGTCCTCCTCGCGGAGACCTACACCGTGCGGGACGGCCTGTTCCAGGGCTTCGAGGTCACCGTGCCCGTACCCGGGCCCGGCCGTGCGCGGGCGGTGCCGCCCGGGGTGCGGGACCCCGACCTCGGCATGGTGGACGCGGCGGTGGTGCGGCTCACCGACGACCAGGTGTGGGTGCGCGTGGGCCACGCCGAGTTCGTGATCGGCCGCACCGGGGCCGTCACCCATGCCGTCCGCCCGCTGCTGGAGGGCGATCTGCGGCATGCCGTCACCGTTCCGGAGCCCGGCGCCGGGCCCGGCGTGCTGCTCCGCCACCCGGGCGACATCCCGCGGGTGCTGTCCGGCGAGGTCACCTACGTCCAGTCCACCATCGTGGTCCGCCGCGGCGGCCCGGACGGCACCGGCACGGTCGCCCGCTACGACTCCTTCGGCTTCCCGCTGCACGACGCGGGCCTGGTCACCCCCGCCCGCGGCAATGAACTGCTCGGCGAGCACAGCCTGCTGCTGCTGGACGGCGGCGGCGTGCGGGTGCTCGGCCCGGACCGGTCCCTGGCCACCGGCAATGTGCACGCCGAGCGGCTCGGCGACGAGCTGTTCTACGTCGGCATCGACGGCCGGGCCGGCCTGGTCGACCGGGCCGGCGTGCAGACCCACCACGCCGTCCATGTGCGGCCCGACGGCTTCGCCGAAGAGCGGACGCTCGCGGTGCCCGTGGGCCAGGCGTCCCGGGAGCCGTCCGACGGGATGTGGCCGCCCATCGCCGCGCTGCGGGTCGAGGGCGGCCCGGGCCGGGCGACCGTGTTCTTCGACGAGCGCGGCACGCCGGTGGGCCGCATCACCGACGGGCGGGGCGCCGGGCCGGCGGACGTCCTGGACGGCAACCGCCTCTACCTGCCCGCGGCCGGCCCCGCGCGGCTGCTGCGCCCCGACGGCACCGTGGTACCCGGCTCCCGGGTCACCCCCCTGGGGGAGCACGGCTTCCTGGTCACCGTGGACGGCGGCCGGCCGGTCGTGGTCGGCCCCACCGGAGAACCCCTGCCGCCGGCCGGCACCGCCGGCCGGCCGGGCGCGACACCGCTGCCCGGACGGCCCGGCGGCGAGGCCGGCTGGGTGGTCCTCACCCCGCAGGGCGGGCCCCGCGGCGCCGCGGACACCGCCACCGGCGAGGTGTTCCGCGCCGACGGCACACCGCTCGGCCGCCCGGCGCTGCTCACCGGGGACCGGATCGAGATCACCGACGGAAACCTCACCGCGGCCTTCGGCCCGGACGGCACGCCGGGCACCAGGACGCTGGAACTCACCGGCGACCGCCTGGGCGGCCACCGGATCACCGACCACGGCCCGGGCACCGTCCCGCGCCTGGCCGGCCCGGACGGCCGGCCGCTGGACGCCGAGGTGACCCGGCTGGGCGGCGGCTACCTCGTCGCCGCCGGCGCCGCCGCCGGCCTCCCGGGCGGCGCCGGCCACCTGCTGGCCGACGCCGCCGGGGAGGTGGCCTTCGGTGTCCTCCGGCTCACCGGCCCACGCGACGCCACCATCGCCCTGGCCCAGTTCCGGCTCGGCGACGGCGCGCTGCACCCGCTGCCGCGCAGCCCGCGCGGCGGCGCCCTGATGGACGACCACGAGATCCGGCGCGGCCCCGGCGGCGAGCTCGTCCTCCACGGACCGGAGCGGCGGCGGACCGTCTTCGACGGCACCACCGGCGAGTACCGGCTGCACGACCGCGCCGGCGCGCCGGACGGCAACCGCCCCGCCCCGGAGCAGACCGGCCGGACCGGACCGGCCGGGCCGCCGTCCGGCGGCGGCCACGGCATCGACGTCAACCTGGCGCGCCTCCCCGGCCCCGGCCCGGCCGGTCCGCCCGGGCGGGACACCCCGGCGCCGCCGCCCGCCGCCGCGGGCGGGCCCGGGGACGGCCCGGGCCGTGTGCTGTGGCTGGTCTGGGAGCGGTCCCCGGGCGAGAAGCAGATCCTGACGGTCGGCATCGGCCCGGACGGCACGCCCTATCCGCTGCCCCGCGCCTTCGGCGGCGGCACCGTCCACGACATCGTGGTGCGGCGGGCCGGTACCGGCGAGCTGCATCTGCACGGGCCCGGCCCCGACGGCACCCACACCCTGACCGTCTACCACGGCCGGACCGGTGCCCTGCTGGACCGGCAGCCATCCGTCGCCGGGCTCAACCGGGTCGACGGCGAGGAGTACCGCCTGCTGGACCCGGCCGACCGGGCCGCCGTCATGGAGCAGATCGAGGCCGGCCGGGCCGCCCGCGCCGGAACGCGGCCGCCCGTGCCGCCGCCCGGCGGCGAGCGGCCCGCCGTCTACATGGTGCGCGTCCCCGAGACCTCTCCGGCGCCGCCCGCGCCGCCCGCGCCGCCGCCCGGCAGCGCCCCGGCCTCGTCCGCACCGTCGTCCGCACCGTCGTCCGCGGCGTCCTCGTCCGCGTCCTCGTCCTCGCCGGGCCGGGACGCGTTCGCGGTGCCGGGGGTGCCGGGGCTGCGCCTGGTGCCCGAGCCGGACCCGGCGACCGGGCGGCTCGCCGGCGCCCGGCTCGACGGCGACCGCGAGGGGTTCGCGCTCTCCCACCGGTTCGAGGGCGACACCGCGGTGGTCCGCGTCCAGCAGGTCCCCGCCGAGGGAGCGGCCGGCCCGGTGCGCGCCGTGCACACCGAGCGGTGGGTGCCGCTCACCGGCACCGGGACCCTGCTGCGCTTCACCGAGGACGCCCCCGGCGCGGCCGGCCCGGCGGCCGGTACGCCGGCGCTGGTCCGGATCGCGGACGACGGGCGGGCGGTGCCGGTGCCCGGCGCCGTCACCGCGTTCGCCGACGGCACCGGTCTGGGCGCCGCCCACCGGATCGACCTGCCCGGCGGCGGCCGGCTCGCGGTCGGCCCCGCCGGTGCCCGCACCCACACCCTCACCCCCTGGCCCGGCCGGGACGGCAGCTATCTGTTCACCCCGGCCGACGGCCGGGGCGGCCCGCCCTCGATGCGCCACGCCGACGGCCGGCCCGACCCGGGGGCCCGCTACGACGAGGCCACCGGCACCGTGCGGGTGGTCCGCACCGGCGCCCCGCACGCCACCGATGTGCACGGTCTGGACACCCACCGGCTGCACACCGAGCACGCCCTCGACCCGGGTGCCGCCCACTCCCCGCTGACCGGCCACCGGCTCGCCGTGCCGGACGGGCCCGGCGAGCCCCGGGTGCTGGACGCGCACGGCGCACAGCCGCCCGGCGCCACCGCCCGGCGGGCCGGCGACGACGGAACCCACCGCGTCGACATCCCGCGGCCGGGCACCCGCACCACCGAGACCTACCTGGTCCGGGCCGGCGACGGCGGCGCTTTCCACGGCACGCTGGTCCAGCGCAGCCACACCGTCGACGCCGGGCCGCTGCGCGACGGCCGGCTCGTGGTGCCCCTGGACGGCGAGGCGCCGCATGTGCTGCACAACGGCAGGCGCCTGCCGGCCGAGCGGCAGGACGACGGCACCTACCGCGTCACCCCGGCGGGCGGCGCCACCGCCGCCGGGCATCCGCTGCTCTCCGCCGACGGCGGGCACCACGGCACCGCCGTGCCGCTGACCCGCCCCGGCGCGGACGCCCCCGACGCCTATGCGGTCCGGCCCGCCGGGGGCGAGGACACCGCGCCGCGGCTGCGCACCGCCACCGGCTCCGCCGTCCCCGGCCGCGTCCTCACCTGGGACGCCGCCCCGGACGGCGCCCCCGCCGCCTACACCGTCACCGACACCGCCACCGGCGTCGGCCGGATCCACGGCGCGGACGGCAGGCTGACCGGCCACCGCTACACGCTGCACGGCGGCCCCTTCGACGGCCGGTCGCTGACCGTGCCCACCGACCCCGCGGCCACCCCGCGGCTGGCGCCCGCCCGGAACGCCGGGGACGCCGGGGGCGGCGGGGACGGCGGGGGCGGCGGCCCCGCCACCGTCACCCCGCAGCGCGACGGCACCCTGCGGGTCGAGCACGGCGGCGAGCACTTCCTCGTCGACCCGGCCACGGGGAATGTCACCCACCCCCGGGGCACCACGCTGGTCCGGCCCGGCGGGGCGGGGGCGGCCGGGGACACCATCACCGGCTACTCCTTCGTCCGGGCCGACGGCACCCGGGAGGACGTGCTGCGCGCCGCCGACGGCGGCCCGGCCGGGGGCGCCACCGTCCGCGAACTGCCCGGCGGCGACCTGCTGCTGCGCCGCGCCGACACCCCGGAGACGGCCCGCTACGCCCACCACGGCACCACCACGGCCACCTTCCGCTTCGAGGCCGTCGCGCTGCGCGAGCCCGGCGCCACCGGGCAGGCCGCCGCGGCCGGCGGCCATGTCCGGGTGCACCGGATGACCGGCCGGGACGGCGCCGAGCACCGCGCCTTCGACGTGCTCGACGACGCGATGGAGGCCGCCCCCGGCCGGATCGCCGCCCCGCGCCTCGGGCCGGACGGCCAGGCGCGCCCCGGGTTCCGGATCACCGACCCGGCCACCGGCGAGCGCTGGCTGTTCGGCGCCCGGGGCGATCTGGAATGGCACATCGGGCCGCCCGGCGACACCGGTCTGCGCACCGTCACCCGGCACCGCGCCCCGGACGCGACCGGGGCGGAGGCCGGCGCCGGTGCCGGCGCCGGCACCGGGCCGGGCGGCTTCACCGTCGTGGAGCTCTCCGACGCCACCGGCCGCCGCTTCCTCGACCCCGCCGGCGGGCGGGTCCTGGACGGCGACACGGGCGAGCCCGTGCCGCACGGCGCGATCACCTCCGGCCCCGACGGCCACCGGATCGAGGGCCCGCCCGGCGGCGCCCGCGAGGGCGAGTTCCAGCGGTACGACACCCGCGGCCGGCTGCTGGAGCAGCGGATCAACCCCGTGGACCGGGGCCGGCCCGTCACCGGCCAGCACTTCCTCGTCAGCTACCGGTACGACGACGCCGGGCAGCTGACCGGCGCCACCTGGGAACGGTGGCGGGACGGCGCCGCCCCGCCCACCCCGGCCCCGGTGATGGACCGCGGCAAGGCGGACCTCTCCGGCGCCGCCCACGGCCATGTGCGGCTGCTGACCGCCTCCGGCGCCTTTGTCTTCGAGCGCCGTCCGCTGCTCGGCGGCACCCTGCTCGACGCCCACGCCCCCGGCAGCGTCTCCGGGCTCGGCCACCGCTGGCTCTGGCTGCCGCACACCCACGCCCGGCAGCGGTGGTCGGAACTGACCGCGGCCGGCGAGCCCGTCACCGGCGCGCACGGGGTGCGGATCTGGGCCACCCGCGGCGACGAGTGGTGGGACTACCACGACCTGCCCGGCCCGGGGCGCGCCTGGTCCGGCCCGGTCCGGCACTTCCAGCAGACGCCGTTCGGCGGCCATGTGCTGGCCACCCGCACCACCGGCCGCCTCGGCGTATGGCAGGCGCACGACGGGGCGGGCGCCCTGCTCGCCCACGGCGAGCGCCGGTGGGGCCCGCTCGCCAACACCTGGACCGACCGGGTGGCCGATCCGCGCCGCGGCGCCTTCGCGGTCGTGGCCACCCGCCACGGGCCGTTCCACTGGGACAATGTGCGCGGCCTGACGGCGTACCGGCTCGGCCCCGACGGTCTGCCCACCGACGAGTGGCGCGCCACCTCCCACCAGGGCAAGGAGTCCGGCGCGGGGCGGACATCCGGCGACGGCACCCGGACCGAGACGCACCGGATCGCGGAGCAGCGCCCGCCCAACTGGTGGCGCACCCTGACCATCGGCGATCTGCGGGCCACCCCGGCCGGCTCGTTCACCACCCGGTTCGCCAACCACTTCGGGGCGCAGCGCTTCGCCGACGCCTCCAACGGCCCCGCCTGGCTGCTGGACAGCCGCTTCCAGACGCACGCCTTCCGCTCGGGCGACACCCGCGGCGTGCAGGTGGTCGGCCAGCAGGGTGAGGTCTCCCGCACCGTGCTGCGCAGCGGCGAACTGGCCGGCGAGACCCGCAGACTGTTCGGCGGCGCCACCCTCACCGCCGGCCACGGCGTGGAGCTGCCGCCGGGCGTGGCGCGCACCGGCCGCTACCAGCCCTGGTCCGAGGGGCCCGGCGGACCGCGCGGCCACCGCACCTTCGAACCGGGCGACTTCACGCCGCCGCCCGCCGGATCGGGCCGCGGCCTCAACGACGTGGCCTGGCAGGACCGCGTCGCCACCGGCCCCGGCGACGACTGGTACACCCCGGTTCCGGGGCGGGAGTGGCGCACGGTCCGCATCGGCTTCACCGACGGCACGGTCCTCGACTTCCGGCCCCGCCCCGGCGGCGGCGCACCCGACTGGATTCACCACGGCCGCCACAACGAGGTGCTGGGGCGGCAGGACACCTGGCGCTCCGGCGGCCCGGGCACGGACGGCGGGGAGATCACCGTGGTCAGCCGGTATCCCTCGCACGGCCGCGCCACCTGGCACATCCCCGGCACCGACCTGCGCGGCACCCGGACCCTCGCCGCCAGAAACCAGTTCGACCACCACAACTACTGGGACGCCCACTCCTACCGGGACTTCGACGCCGGCGGCCGGATGGTGCGCGAGCACCGGCTGCTGTCGGACGGAGTCACCGTCAACGCCTGGCTGCACGAGCGGCGCGCGGACGGCGGCGAGGTCTGGCGGTGGACCAAGACCGACCGCGACGGCAACGTCCTGGCCTTCGGCGGCGACGCCGACCGCGTCCGCCGCTGGTTCGACGGCAGCCGGCCGCTGGACCGCTGGCAGCGCGGCGCCCGCTGGCAGGACCAGCAGCTCACCCCCGGCCTGCCGGGCGGGCCGGCCGGGCAGCCGGGGCATGTGGTGATCCAGGAGATCCCCGTGCCTGCCGGCGGCCCGGCCCGGCGGTTCTTCACCGACGCCCCGCAGCGGGTCCGCGAATACGCGCCGACCCCGGCGGCGGCCGGCACCGCCGTGCACGGCCCCGGCGCCTACCGCACCTGGCGGGAGTTCGAATCCGGCGCCGTGGCCCGCAGCAGGACCGCGGTGGGCGACGGCACCTTCCTGGAGGTGGAGAGCGTCACCCAGCAGTGGCGCCGGTACGCCCACGACGCCGAGGGCCGGCCCGTGGTGATCACCGAGCGCACCATGTCCGGCCAGGTCCGGGAAGTGCCCGCCGCGGCCTTCACCGAACAGCGGTTCACCCGTGACGGGCTCCGCCCGATCGGCCGGGAGACCCCGTTCGTCGACTGGTCCACCGAGTTCCGCGGCTTTGAGCGGATGCTCCGCCACCCGCGGCGCGCGGACTGGGGCCCGGCGGTCAACGGCGAGTCCGCCTACACGCCGTTCGCGGCGCAGGCGGCCACCCACCTGATGATCGAGTTCACCCAGGAGTTCGTCCTCGACTTCGCCGTGACCCTGGCCGTCTACGCGGCGCTGCCGGGCGACCTCACCGGCATCGATGTCGCCCACGCCGCGGTGACGGCCGCGATCGGCGCCGGTTTCCGGGCCGGCGTGGTGGGGCTGCACAGCCATGCCATGGCCCGCGGCAACTTCGCCAACCCGCTGGCCCACCGGATGGGCCTGGACTGGACCGACAAGGGCCGGCCGTACCGCATGCGGCAGGACAACGAGAACTGGTCGCACGAGTGGGCCGGCAACGAGGCCGTGGTCCGCTGGCGCGCCGGGACCTGGGACTACCTCCGGGACACCGCGTTCATCTCACCGGTGGGCACCTTCCTCGGCAACCTGGCCGCCACCGCGGCGTTCGGCGTGCGGGACAGCGAGGGCAACCGGCACGAGGTGTCCCTGGGGGACGCGCTGCTGGTCGCCGCGACCGCCGCGGCCGGCTCCGCCGCCGGGGCCGCCGCCATCGGCACCGCGCGGACCATCCTCCAGCACACCGCAGGATCGCGCTGGTACCACCGGCAGGGGCTGATCGACTTCGTCATCGTGCCCGTCGTGGGCAAGTTCGCCGAGAAGTCACTGGTCTACTTCGTGCTCCGCCCGGAGATCCGCCAGTCGATGGGCCTGCACGTCGGCCCCGCCCCGGCCGGGCACGGGAACCCGCACGCCGAGGCCAGCCCGGTACCCGCTCCGCCTCCGCCTCCGCCTCCGATCGAGACCGACCAAGGGACGCCCTCAGCATGACCGGCATACCGAACGACCCGCCGCTCCGCGTGGCACCCCGCAGCCGGGGCGCCTACCGGACCATCACCGATGCGCTGCACGCCGCCCCGGCCGGCGCCGTGATCAGCATCGCGCCCGGCGCCTACACCGAGTCGTTCCGGCTGGTCCGCCGCGTGACCCTGGAGCCGCAGCACGGCAGCGGCTCCGTCACCGTCATGGTGCCGGCCGCCGCCGGGCCGCTGGCCGTGGCCGCCCCCGACTGCCGGCTGACCGGCCTGGTACTGCGCGGGGACAGCCCGGAGGAGCCCGTGCTGCGTGTGGAGGACGCCGCCGGCCTGACCCTGCACGACTGCACCGTCAGCCATGGCCGCGTCGAGGTGCTCGGCTCGCGCAACGGCATCCCCCGCCCCGAGGTGCCGGTCACCGACATCCCGCTCGACGACGACCTGTCCGCCGAACTCGCCGACCCCACCGCCGGCGGGGTGCTGGTGATGCGCCGCACCCGGCTGCGCGCCGCCCGGCATGCCGCGCTGCACCTGACCGGTGACGCCCTGGCCCGGCTGGAGGACACCGAGATCGAGGGCGTGGAGGGCATCGGGGTGGCCGCCTCCGGCTGCGCCGTGTTCCGCGCCGACGAACTGCGGGTCCGCGGCGGCGCCGGCTCCGCGCTGCGCGCCCGCGACTCCGCCCGCCTGCTGCTGCGCGGCAGCCGGCTGACCGGCGCGGGCCGCAACGGCGTGCTGCTCCAGGACGCCGGCGAGGCGCTGCTGACGGACTGCCGGGTGGCGGACGCCGCCCGCTCCGCGGTCCGGCTGGAGCACACCGCGCGCGCCGAGATCCGCGAGTCCACGCTGACCGGCGCCCGGCTGTCCGCCGTCGAGGCGCGCGACCAGTCCCGGCTCGTGATGCGGGGGGTGCGGGTGATCAACGGCGAGACCGGGGTGCGGCTGCGGACCACCGAGGAGGCCGTGCTGCTGCACTGCTCGCTGGACGGGCAGCGGGGCAACGGCGTCGAGCTGACGCCCGGCGCCGATCCGCTGCTGCGCGGGGTGCGGGTGACCCGCAGCGGCAAGCACGGCCTGCTGCTGGGCGAGGCCACCCGCGGCATGTTCGAGGACTGCGACGTGGTCGCCCCCGGCTTCCCCGCGCTGCATGTGGCGCGGGACGCCGCCCCGCACTTCCGGCGCTGCCGGGTCTTCAACGCCGCGCAGGACCTCAGCGTGGCCGAGGGCGCCGCGCCGGCCTTCGAGCACTGCGCGTCCGTCAATGTCGCCACCGCCCGGCTGCCCGCCGCCGGTCATGACGGCGCCGGGCCGCGCCCGGCGGGCCGCGGCGGCGACGGCGGCGGTGCGGGCGGCGGTGCGGGCGGCGGCCGGGGCCCCTCGGCGCCGCCGCCGGGCCCGTCCGGCCGGACCGGCCCGCCCGGCGGCGCCGCCCCCGCCCCCGCCCCCGCCGCGGCCCGGCAGACCCCGGAGCAGCAGCGGACCGACGGGCCCGGCGAGGAGGAGCAGCCCGCCTCGCTCGACGAACTCCTCGCCGAACTCGATGAACTCGTCGGCCTGGACAGCGTCAAGCGCGATGTCGGCTCCATGGTGAAGCTGATGCAGACCGTGCGGCTGCGCCAGCAGGCCGGGCTGCCCGCCCCGCCGCTCAGCCGCCACCTGGTGTTCGCCGGCAACCCGGGCACCGGCAAGACCACGGTGGCCCGGCTGTACGGGCGGCTGCTGCACGCCCTCGGCCTGCTGACCCGGGGCCATCTGGTCGAGGTGGACCGCAGCTCGCTGGTCGGCGAATACGTCGGCCACACCGGCCCCAAGACCACCGAGGCGTTCGAACGGGCCCGCGGCGGTGTGCTGTTCATCGACGAGGCCTATGCGCTCACCCCGCAGGGCATCGGGCAGGACTTCGGCCAGGAGGCCATCGCCACCCTGGTCAAGCTGATGGAGGACCACCGTGACGAGGTGGTCGTCATCGCCGCCGGCTACCCCGACGACATGGAGCGGTTCATCGACTCCAACCCCGGCCTGGCCTCCCGCTTCACCCGCACCCTGCGCTTCGCCGACTACGCCGACGACGAACTGGTGCGGATCGTGGAACACCACGCGCGCCGGCACCAGTACGAGCTGAGCGAGGCGGCCCGCAAGGAACTCCCCGCCTTCCTGGCCGCCCTGCCGCGCGGCGACCGGTTCGGCAACGGCCGGACCGCCCGCCAGCTGTTCCAGCAGATGACCGAGCGCCAGGCGATGCGGGTGGCCGAGATGTCCGAGCCCGACCCCCGGGAGCTGATGATCCTCGACGCCCGCGACCTGCCCCCGGCCACCGCCTGAAACCCCGGCCCCCGAGACCGTGAGACCCGTAAGGAATCTCTCCATGCCGAAGACCCCCGGCCCCCGCTTCTCCCACACCTTCGCCCGGCGGCCCGCCGTGGCGCCGCGCGGGCTGCGGCCCCCGCGGCGGGTGTTCAGCTCGCTCGGCTGCGGCGCGGTGACCTCGGCCGCCGCGGTGCTGCTGGTGTGGCTGGCCGGAGCGGTGCTGTTCGACGGGCGCGGCGACACCGCCCGGCCCGCCGCCGCCTCACTCAGCCCCGCCCCCACCGCCGAGGGCCCGTCCGGGGACGCCGCCGCACCGCCGGCGGAGGACTCCCCGGCCGAGGAGCCGGAGGAGACCGGGGTCCCCTCGGAGCCGGAGGAGGAGGAACAGGAACCGGCCGGGGAGGAGCCCGCCGGGGACTCCGGCCGGGGCACCGCCGAGGAGCCCGCCGGGCGGCCGGCCGGCGAACCCGCGGACGAACCGGCCGAGCAGCCCGCGGAGCAGCCGGAGGACGGCCCCGCCGAGCAGCCCGCCGAGGAGCCCGCGGACGAACCGGCCGGCGAGCCCGCCGGGCAGCCGGCCGAGGAACCCCGGCAGGCGGAGACCGGCCCCGTCACCCAGGTTCAGCACAGGGTGACCTACCGCATCCACACCGCCTTCGGCGCCTGCCTCGACGTGGGCGCCGACGACCCGCTGGGCGCCAACGTCCAGCAGTGGGCCTGCAACGGCACGGCGGCCCAGAAGGTCACGGTGAACCGCACCGGCAACGGCACCTACACCCTGCACGTCAAGTCGCACTGCGCCGACGTGGAGAACCAGTCCACCAGCCTGGCCGCCAACGTCCAGCTGTGGGCGTGCAACGGCGGGCCGAACCAGCAGTGGCGCATCGAGAACACCGGCGACACCACCTTCCGGATCGTCTCCTACCAGACCGGCTACTGCCTCGACGTCTTCAACAGCGACCCGCGAAGCGGCGTCAATGTGCACATGTGGGAGTGCAACGGCACCGCGGCCCAGCGCTGGACGTTCGAACGGCTGTGAACCGGTGACGCCCGGCCGGGCGTCACCCGGGGCGGGTGGCGTAGAGGGTGTTGCCGGTGGTGATGACATAGACCCGGTCGCCGAGGACGACGGGTGCGGGAGGAAAGGCGTCACTGCCGGGACCCGGGGTGCCCTCGTGCGGCTCGCCGGACCACAGCGGGGTGCCGTCCGAGGCGTCCACCCGGTGCAGGCGGCCGTCCGAGCCGCTGAACCAGATGCTGCCGCCGGCCAGGGCCGGCTCCGAGGACGGGCCGGCCGCGCCGGTCTCCGCCGTCCACAGCACCCCGCCGTCGCCCGCGGCGTCCACCGCGGTGAGCCGGCCGGCGCCGTCGGTGGCGTAGACGACCCCGTTCTCCCCGAGAGCGGAACGCGGCTCCGAGCCCTCCGGCAGCTCCGTCCGGTGCCAGGACCGGTCGGTGAGGCCGAGCCGCCACACCCCCCGCGACACCGGCAGCCCGTCGGCGTCGAACTCGTCGAAGTAGGCCGCCTCCCCGTCCATCCCGATCATGCGCAGGTCCTGCGCCTCGGGCGGCAGCCGCAGCGGCTCCGGCCACAGGGGGCGCCCGGCCGCGTCCAGCAGCGTCAGATCCGGGCCGGAGCCGGGGAAGTCGCCCCCCGCGACACGGCTCTCCGCCAGCACCCGGGAACCGTGGGCCATGAGCTGCGTGAAGTAGCGCCCCGGCACCTGGAACCCGCCGAGGCGTTCGGGGGAGTCCAGCGCGTGGAAGCGCAGCGCGCTGTCCCCGTTCTGCACCACCAGGGAGGAATCGGTGCGGGCCATCGACTGGCCCAGCGCGGGGACGTCGATCTCCCACAGCTCGCTGCCGTCGTCCGGGTCCAGTGCCACCAGCCCCGCGGGCGAGGGGCTGAACACGGCGTCCGGGGTTATCAGCACCCGCGGCAGGGTGAAGGCGCTGCGCGGCGGGTTGTGGCGCCACAGCTCCGAACCGTCCGAGGCGTCCAGCGCCACCGTGGCCGCGAAACCCGAGTAGCACAGCAGCCGGTCCCCGTCCTCGCCGAGCGGCCGGCACCGCGGGTTCTCGGTGATGTCCCGCACCCCCAGCTCCAGCAGATCCCGCTCCCACGGCCCGAAGGCCGCGGCCGGCGACGAGGTCGCGGAGGTCTCCGTGGCGGCCGGCCCGGCGCCGTTCCCGTCCCCGTCCTCCGCCGCGCCGGACGCCCCCCAGACCGCCCACACCCCGGCCGTGGCCACCGCCGCCACCGTCACCGCCGCGGCGCTCACCAGCGGCCACCGCCGGCGGCGGCGCGGCGGGTCACCGGCCCCGCCGGGCCCGGGAGGCAGCTCCGCCAGCCCGGACGGCGGGGTGACCGCTTCCGGGCGGGCACCGCCCGCGGTGCGGTCGTCCGCATCGTCGCCGTCGCCGTCGCCGTCGTCCTCACCGGCGGCCGTTTCCCCCGCGGCCGGCGAGGAGAAGGGCAGCGCCGCGGCGGAGCCGGGCCCCGCGGAGTCCCCGGGGAGCCGGGCGAGCGCGGCGCCGGCCAGGCGCAGGACGGTTTCCACGCCGGGCCGTCGGTGGGGCTGTTTGGCCAGGCAGCTGCTGATCAGGGTGTGGAGGGCGGGGGGTATGTCGTGCAGGTCGGGTTCCTCGTGGACGACGCGGTAGGCGATGGCGAGGGGGTCTTCGACGGTGCCGCGCGGCGCGAAGGGGCTGTGTCCGGTCGCGGCGTAGGCGACGACGGTGCCCAGGGCGAAGATGTCGGCCGGTTCGGAGACGGTGTGCCGTGCGGTGAGCTGCTCGGGGGCCATGAAGGGGGGCGAGCCCAGGATGGTGCCGTGCTCGGTCAGGCGGCGGCTGTCGGCCAGTGCGCGGGAGATGCCGAAGTCGATGACCCGTACGCCGTCCTGGGCGAGCAGGACGTTGCCGGGCTTGAGGTCGCGGTGCACGATGCCCTGGCGGTGGATGTCGCGCAGGGCCTCGGCGAGCTGGGCGGCCAGCCGTGCGGTCTGGGTCCCCGGCAGCGGGCCGGAGTGCTGGACCCGGTCGGCCAGGGAGCCGCCGGGCACGTGGAGGGTGGCCAGCCAGGGCGGGTCGCCCTCGGTGTCGGCGTCCACCACCGCGGCGGTGAAGGCGCCGCTGACCTGCCGGGCCACCGCGACCTCGCGCCGGAAACGGGCGCGGAAGCCCTCGTCCCCGGCGTATTCCGGGCGCACCACCTTCAGGGCGACCGTCCGGCCCGCCGTGCTGCGCGCCAGATAGACCACGCCCATGCCGCCCGAGCCCAGACGGCGTTCCAGGAGGTACTCCCCGACCCGCCGCGGCGGCACCACTCCTCCCTCCGCCATCGCTTCCCCCTTCGCCGACCCGGGCCTGTCCGTCAGCACAGGGTATCGATGCCCCGCGTCTCCCCAGCAGCGGTGGCCAAAGGTGATAATCGGGGTCATGAGCAGCAAGGACCAGTCCCCGGCCCCCGCCGCCGCCGCACCGGAAGACCGCGGCCGTCCCGAGCCCGCGGCCATCCGCTTCTACGGCACGAGCTGGCTGGACCACTCGCGCGGCTATCTGCCGCGGCGCTTTCTGCTCGGGCTCGGCGCGTCGCTGCTCGCGGTGGCGGGGGTGCTGCTGCTGCGCCTGGCGTATGACGGCCTGGAGCTCTCGGAGACCTCGGACTGGCTCCGTGTGCTGCTGGTGGTCGCCTTCGCACTGTGCAGCTCCATCGCCTTCACCCGCACCTGGGGCTCCTACCGGCGGCCCGCCGCGCTGCGCGGCGACGAGCCCAGCTTCGCGTCCATCAAGCTGATCGGCTTCATCGGCGTGCTGCTGGCGTACGCGCTGCGCAGCGGCATCGAGGCCCCCGGCGAGGGGCTGCGGCGGGCCGAGTACGAGCGGGCCCTGGAGCAGTACGAGCGCCGGGGCAGCCGGCGTTCCGGCAATCCCTCGCGCCGCACGAAGAAGCGCACCTGACCCGCGGGCGCGTCACCCGGAGACCGCGTCCGGGTCCGGGCCCGCCACGGGCCCGCGGCCCGGCCGGGGTGTGCGCCGAGTGGGGGTCGCTCGGGCGGCGTAACTTGCGCCGTCCCCGCCGGGCCGAACCTCACCCCGCTGACCTGCGGTTTCTCCCGCCCGCGGCGCCCGGAGGGAGGCCCGTGGCCCGGGCCTGCCCGCGCGGCCCGGCGCGCGTCCGGCCGCCGCGGGCGATGGGATCGAGGCATGCGGTGCGTACCGGCACCGTGGCTGCGTTTCCCTGCGGAGGACAGGACCCAACATGCGTGCACCCCGAGCCCTCGCTCCGGCGACTCTGACCACGGCCGCGACTGCAGCCGCCCTGGTCCTGTCCGCGGGCATCGCGTCCGCGGGCGACTTCGGCGAAGCCGAACTCTTCCCGAACCAGGCCAGGCCGGGCGACTCCGTGGCCGTCACCACCGACTACTGCCAGGACGACACCAGCGCCACCGGCGACGCCACCTCCGTCGGCGTGGGCACCTTCACCCTGAGCCCCACCACCGACAGCAGCGGGCTGATCGGCCAGTTCACGGTGCCCGCCAACACCGCGGTCGGCAACTACGGCATCGCGGTGAGCTGCGCCACCGGCAACCGGATCGCCACCGCCACCCTGCGCGTCGTGCAGACCAGCTCCACCGCCACCGCGACCACCACCACCTCGCCCTCCGGCAGCGTCAGCGGCGGTGTCGGCGGCTCCGGCCAGGACCGTACCGCGCTGATCGCCGGCACCTCGGCCGCGCTGGTCGCCGCCGCGGCGGGCGCCGTCTGGCTGATCCGCCGCCGCAGCGCGGGCAGCGAGGACTGACCGCGCGGTCCGGAGGATCCGGAAGAGGGGACGGACGGGCCGGGGCGCAGTCCTCGGCCCCGGCCGGCCGGAACCGGCAGGCCTGAGCCGCCGGGAGTGCCGGGAGCGCCGGGAGGAGGACCGATGCGGACCGCCGACAAGACCGCCAACGCGCTGCTGGCCGGCGCGCTGGCCACCGCCCTGGCCACCACGGTCTGGCTGCTGACCGGGCCCGGCGGCCACCCCGACCCGCCCCAGCCCAGCGCGGAGCAGGGCTTTCCCGCCGGCCCCGGCGGGGAAGGCGATCCCGGCCGAATAGACGCCCGCGCCGAGATCCCCGCCGGGGCCACGGCGGTCACCGGATCGCTGCCGCCGTCCACGCCCATCGGCGTCCGCATACCCGCGATCGACGTGGACGCCCCGACCGTCGGCTACGGGCTCGGCCCGGACGGCAGCCTGGAGATCCCGCCCGAGGACAAGTCCCATCTGGCCGGCTGGTACCACGGCGGTGTCACCCCGGGCTCCGAGGGCACCGCCCTGATCGCCGGCCATGTCGACGACGCCGACGGCCCCGCCGTCTTCTACGACCTGGGCGCGCTGCGCCGCGGCGACCTGGTGGAGGTCGCCCGCGCCGACGGCCGCACCGCCCTCTTCCTGGTGGACGCCGTGGAGGTCTTCGGCCGCGAGATGTTCCCCGACGAGCTTGTCTACGGCCACACCGGACGCCCCGAGCTCCGCCTGATCACCTGCGGCGGCGGCTTCTCGCACAGCCAGGGCTACCTCGGCAATGTCGTGGTCTTCGCCCACCTCATCGGCCAGGCATAGCCCCCCGCGCCCCGCCGTCCGCCCCCGCCGTCCGCCCCCGCCGTCCGGTTCCGCAGCGTGGACGGCCGCGCGGCGCGACCGGCCTGGGTGCCACCATGAGAGTCACGCCCCCCGAGACCGTGACAAGGTGAGCCACCCCATGACCGAGAAGATCGCCGTCCTCGGCGCCGGAAAGATCGGTGAAGCGCTGCTCGGCGGCATGCGCCGCGGCGGCCGGGCCGCCGCCGACCTGCTGGCCACCTGCCGCCGCGCCGAACGCGCCGCCGAGCTGCGCGCCCGCCACGGCATCGAGGTCGTCACCAACGCCGAGGCCGCCAAGACCGCCGACACCCTGATCCTCGCCGTCAAGCCGCAGGACATGGGCGCCCTGCTGGAGGAGCTGGCCCCGCACACCCCGGCCGACCGGCTGGTGATCAGCACCGCCGCCGGTATCACCACCCGCTTCGTGGAGGACCGGCTCAGCCCCGGCACCCCCGTCGTGCGTGCCATGCCCAACACCCCCGCCCTGGTCGACGAGGCGATGTCCGTGCTCTCCGCCGGTGCGCACGCCGGGGAGGAGCATCTGGCCCACGCCGAGGCGGTGTTCCGGAGCGTGGGCCGGACCATCCGGCTTCCCGAGTCGCAGCAGGACGCCGCCACCGCGCTCTCCGGCTCCGGCCCCGCCTACTTCTATTTCCTGGTCGAGGCCATGACCGACGCCGGCATCCTGCTCGGCCTGCCCCGCGACAAGGCGCACGACCTCATCGTCCAGGCCGCCTACGGCGCCTCGGTGATGCTGCGGGACAGCGGCGAGCACCCGGTACGGCTGCGGGAGGCCGTCACCTCGCCCGGCGGCACCACCATCAGCGCCATCCGGGAACTGGAGAAGCACGGCGTGCGGGCCGCCTTCCTGGCCGCGCTGGAGGCCGCCCGGGACCGCAGCCGTGAACTCGCCTCCGGCGGCAACGGCCCCACCTGACCACGGTCCCGGGGCCGCCACGCGGGACGCCGGCTGCCCGGCGCTACCCGTCCGCGCGCCCGCCCCGGGCGTACATCCGGGCGATCACCTCCTCGATCTCCGGCTCCCGCACCGACAGATCGGCCAGTGGATACCCCTCCGCGATTTGCGCCACCAGCGGTGCGGCACTCGCCTCGGCCGGGAACGCCAGCCACTGCCGCGGTCCCTCCACCCGCACCGTGCGCGCCCCGGGAATCCCGATCGGCTCCGTCTCCCGCTCCAGATCCACCACCAGGGTCCGCTCGCTCCGGCCGCGCCGGTGCAGCCCGGACAGCGTCCCGTCGTACATCAGCCGGCCGTGGTCGATCACCACCACCCGGCGGCAGAGCTGTTCGATGTCCGACAGGTCGTGCGTGGTCAGCAGCACGGTGGTGCCCCGCTCGGTGTTCAGCTCGCGCAGAAAGCCCCGCACCTTCGCCTTGCTCACCACATCCAGCCCGATCGTCGGCTCGTCCAGATACAGCACCTCCGGATCGTGCAGCAGGGCCGCCGCGATGTCGCCGCGCATCCGCTGCCCCAGCGAGAGCTGGCGCACCGGAACGTCCATCAGCGGCTCCAGGTCCAGCAGCTCCATGCAGCGCTCCAGATTCGCCCGGAAACGGGCCTGGGGCACCCGGTACATCCGCCGCACCAGCGCATAGGAGTCGCGCAGCGGCAGATCCCACCACAGCGTGGTGCGCTGGCCGAACACCACGCCCATCCGCCGCGCCAGCCGGGTCCGTTCCCGGGACGGATCGATGCCCGCCACCCGGATACGGCCCCCGCTGGGCGTGAGAATCCCGGTCAGCATCTTGATGGTGGTGGACTTCCCGGCACCGTTCGGCCCGATGTAGCCCACCATCTCGCCGCGCGCCACCCGGAACGAGATCCCGTCCACCGCCCGCACCCGCTGCCGCTCCCGGCGCAGCCGCCCACGGCCGGGCACCCGCCGCCGCACCGTGAAGACCTTCTCCAGCCCCTGGACCACGACCAGATCGCCCGTGCCCGCCCGGACCTCACCGGCCGCCGCCGCTGCCGCTTCCGCTTCCGCCGCACCGGGCGCTCCGCCCGCTTCCGCCGTCGTCACATTCCTCACCTCGGCATCCCTCAGCTTCCCGTGCTCCGGTAACTGCGCACCCCGGCCCGCCACACCAGCGCCGTCAGCCCGCACATCGCCGCCGCCACCACCGGCGACAGCAGATCCACCCAGCCGGGCAGCCCCAGGGGATCGTCCCGGCCCAGCAGCCGCAGCGCCGGAAGCCAGTTCACAAAGGCCAGCGGCACCACAAAGGTCACCCCGCGCACCAGATCCTTGGCGAAGATCGTCGGCGGATACTGCAGCAGCGTGCTGCCGCCGTAGGTGAACGAGTTCTGCGCCTCGGCCGCGTCCTGCGCCCAGAACTGGAAGGCGCCGCCGAGGGCGAAGAGGGAACCGAAGATGGCCCCGCCGCTCACCACCATGACCACCAGCAGCAGCGCCCGGCCCGGCGACCAGTCCAGGTCGAGCCGGGTCAGCGACCAGGCCAGCACCAGCAGCCCCTGGGTCACCCGGCCGAGGCGGCGCAGGGCGAAGCGGTCGGCGGCGAGCTGCGCGAACACCGGTACCGGGCGGACCAGCAGGGTGTCCAGCGTGCCGTCCCTGATCCGCGCCCCCAGCCGGTCCATGTTGCCCAGCAGCAGATCCGCCAGCCCCAGCGACAGGCTCGTCGTCCCGTACAGCAGGGCGACCTCCGCCACGCCGAAGCCGCCCAGCGTCTCCACATGGGTGAACATGATGAGGATCGCCACGAAGTCCAGTGCCGTGGCCAGCCCGTGCCCGGCCATGGTGACGAGGAAGGAGGCCCGGTAGGTCATGGTGGAGCGCACCCACATGGCCACGATCAGCCCGTAGGCGCGGATCCCGTCCACGGTCCGGCCGGCGAGTTCAGCCACCCTGGACCACCACCTTCCGGGTGGCCGCCGCCTGTACCGCCCGCCCGGCCAGGAGCAGCACCACCGCCCAGCCCGCCTGGAAGGCGAACGCGGCCAGCAGCCCGGCGCCGGTGTGCCGCCCCAGCAGCACATCGGCCGGCACCTGGAGGACGGACGACCAGGGCAGCCACCGCACGGCCTCGCCGAAGGAGCCGGGGAAGACGGTCAGCGGCAGCAGCATCCCGGAGAAGAAGACGGAGCACAGGCTGGCGGCCATGTTGATCCCGGCGCCGTCCATCAGCCAGAAGGCGGTCAGCCCCACCATGTAGCGGATGGCGATGCTCACCAGGAACGCGAGCGCGGTGGACAGCAGGAAGGCCGCCCAGCGCAGCGGGTCCAGCGGCAGCGCCAGCGGGAACGCCAGCGCGCCGGCGGCCATCGGCAGCAGGCCGCGGGCGAGGAGGTGGTAGCCGGCCCGGCCGGCGTCCGCCGCCGCCCACCACGTCTGGAGATCCGCCGGCCGGTACATGTCGATGGCCACGTCCCCGCTGCGGATACGGGACTGGAGCTCGACCTCCAGACCGCCGCCCATGATGGCCAGGGCCATCAGCAGGGCCTGGCCGACCCAGACGAAGGTGAGCGCCTGGGACTGGTCATAGCCGCCGAGCCCCGGACGCTGACTCCACAGGGCGATATAGGTGTAGCTGAGAATGAAGCCGAAGACGGTATTGGTGAAGATGCCGGCCGCGGTGGCGACCCGATACGTGGCAAACCGCCGGAAACTCCCGCGCGTCACCGCCCAGTACAGCCCGGTCGAGCGCATCACATTCCTGCCTCCCCTCGCGCGAGTGAGCGACAGTAGTGCGGAGCGTCATCGATCGGCTACTCAATAAACGGCGGCGCGGAAGCCCCGTGCGCATACTGGTGACCCATGAGGTGACACAGGCCACACTTGACACTCCCGACCCGGATCCGTAACGTTGCTCGGGTTGCCGTGAAGCCGCTAGGGCTCCACGGCCTCCGTTGCCACCAGGCGTTTTCTCTTTCCTCCCCGATTTGGCGGAGCCCGGGTGAATGCTCTACGGTGGTGATCACCGCCCGGAGGGATTCCCGAGAGGGATACCGATGGCAGTGTCCGTTCCTTGAGAACTCAACAGCGTGCCAAAAGTCAACGCCAGATATTTGGCAACCCCCGTTTCCGTCGCGGGCCGCATTGTGTGTGCCTGTGGTGGTTGTGGTGGTTCCTTTGATTGATTGTTTGTTGTTTGACAGCGAGGATGCTGTGTGCGTGGCCGGCTGATTCCGCCGGTGGCGCACCGCTCTTGTGATGCTGTTGTTTCGAGAGCATTCACGGAGAGTTTGATCCTGGCTCAGGACGAACGCTGGCGGCGTGCTTAACACATGCAAGTCGAACGCTGAACCGCTTTCGGGCGGGGATGAGTGGC
>NZ_FOLM01000006.1 GCF_900112355.1 Streptomyces aidingensis | reverse complement strand
GTGGGCGTTGAAGCACACAGGGCTGAACCCCTCGCACCGCCGGTTCACCCTGCACACGGCTCAGCCGTGGCTGGTGTCTCCGGCGCCGGGTAATCCGTACTACGACCGTGAGGCGGTCGAGCGGCACGACCGGGCGGAGGTGGCCGGGTGACCACGACTGCGGATGCGCTGTCGGCGGTGCTGGCCGGGCTGGCTCTGGAGTGGGAAGCGCCCGAAGGTCGGGATGAGGCTTACCGGCGGACCGCGCGCGAGGCGCGGCGGGCGCTCGATGAGCTGGTGGCCGGGGCGGACCGGGTGTTTGTCGAGGTCCTGGTGTTTCCGGACTTCCCCGCGCCGTATGTGCTTGTGGTGCGGCGTGCGGGGGTGTGGGGGCTGCCGGGTGCCTGGCTGGCCGGGGGTGAGTCGCTGGGGGCGGCTGCTGAGCGGGTGCTGCGGGATCAGGCCGGGCTTGCCGGGGTGGGTGTTGATTCCGTGCTTGCCGTGGATCAGCGGCCGGAGGGGCTGTTTGTGGTGTGTGATGCCGGGGTTCCGGAGGGCGCATCGGATCGGCGTCGTGCTCTGACCGCGAGCCTGGGCCGGTTCGTGGGGGAAGGCACGCTGGGGCGGCTGCTGCCTGCCGATGCAGGACGGCGGGCGTTGACGGCGCTGGCGAACACTGAGCACATGCGGGCGGTGCCGCTGGATACCGGGCCGTCCTGACGGACGGTCCCGACTGGGCTGGGCCTCCGTGCCGGTTGCTGCGGTAACTGGCGCGGGGGCCCTGCCTCTTGTCGTGACGTATCTCGTCGTGACTCTTCCGCTACGGCGTGCGACGGCGCAGAGCGGGCGTCTGCGGAAGGAACGGCGCGGTGCCCCGGCGCCCGCAGCGCGGTCAGCGGTGTCCGCCCTCCGCTGCGGTGTCCGCTGCGCCGTCCTCCCCGGCGTCGTCCCGGTGGCGGTGGTCCACCGCCACCGCGGCCAGGCAGAGCAGGCCGCCGGTGATCAGCAGCAGCACGGGCAGCATCCAGACCAGCACCCCGGCCATGACCAGGGCGGCGAACAGCAGGACCGAGCCCGCCGGGTCGTCCCGGGTGGCCTCGGCGGCACCCCGCAGCGCGTCGCCGGGCCGGGCGGGCGGCGTCCCGCCGGGGGCGTCCGCGGACCAGGCGGCGGCGGTCCGCAGCAGCAGCACGGCGCCCACGGCCAGCAGCCCCAGCGCCGCCGGGCGCAGCACCGCCGCCCCCGGGACGGCGCCGGCCTCGGCCACCGACATGCTCCACAGCAGGGCCGCCGCCACCGCCGGAACGGCCAGGGCGGTCGCCCACAGCGCCCGGCAGGCGGCCAGGAAATCCGCCCACACCGCACGGAGCTGCTCGCTCTCGCCGCGCAGATGGCGGCGCAGATGGGCGCAGCCGGCGGCCAGTGCGGGCAGCAGGGTGACCAGCGGCAGGGCGAGCACCAGCACCGCCACGCCGGCCAGCAGCGTCTCGCCGAACAGGGCGAAGGCCGGGCGCGGCGCGCCGTCGCCCCGCCGCGGCGGTGTCCGGCGGCGGCCGGGGCTGTTGCGGTTTCCGCTGGTCATCACCGGCTCCTAGCCCTTGAGGCCGGAGGTGGCCACGCCGTCGACGATATAGCGCTGGAAGACGATGAAGAACAGCAGCACCGGGACCAGGGCGAGGACGGCCATGGCCATCTGCCCGCCGTAGTCCGAGACGGTGGTCTGGTCCACATACTGGCGCAGGGCCAGCGGCATGGTGTAGTTCTCCGGGCTCTTGAGGTAGATCAGCGGCCCGAAGAAGTCGTTCCAGCTCCAGATGAAGGCGAAGATCGACGCGGTGACCATCACCGGCCGCATCAGCGGCAGCATGATCGACCAGTAGATGCGCAGATGCCCCGCGCCGTCGATGCGGGCCGATTCGTCCAGCTCACGCGGCAGGTTCCGCATGAACTGCACCATCAGGAAGACGAAGAACGCCTCGGCCGCCAGGAACTTGCCCAGCAGCAGCGGCCAGAAGGTGTCCACCAGGCCCAGTTCGTTGAACATGATGTACTGCGGGATGATCACCACATGGAACGGCAGCAGCAGGGTGGCGATCATCAGCGAGAACCACAGCCCCTTGCCGGGGAAGTCGATCCGGGCGAAGGCATAGGCGGTGAAGGTGGAGGACAGGCAGATGCCGACCACCGCGCCCACGGCCAGGAACAGCGAGTTCCCGAAGAAGGTCCAGAACGAGATGCCGCCGATGCCGCTGAACGCGGTGGTGAAGTTGTCCAGCGTGGTGTCGTCGGGGATCAGCCCGACCTGGCCGACGATCTCGTTGCTGGGCCGGAAGGCGGACAGCACCATCCAGGCGCCGGGGTAGAGGATCACAAACCCGACGGCCAGGATGAAGCCGTGGTAGAGCACGGTGCGGCCGGTGCCGCGGGCCCTGGCCCGGCGGCGGCTGCGGCGCGCGGCGTCCGGCCCCCCGGCGGGGGCCGGGCCGCGGACGGCGGCGGAGCCCGTGCCGCGCTCCGTGGAGTCCCCGCGGCGGGCGGCCGGGGAGCCGGCGGCGGTGCTGCTGTGGGTGGCGGCGCTCATCGGCCCTCCCCTGAGTAGTGCACCCAGTACTTCGAGGTCTTGAAGAAGAACAGGGTGATCGCGCCCACGAACAGCACCAGCACCCACGCCATGGCGGAGGCGTAGCCCATCTGGAAGTCGCGGAAGCCCCGGAAGTACAGGTAGAGCGTGTAGAACATGGTCGAGTCGGCCGGGCCGCCGGTGCCGTTGGAGACGATGAAGGCCGAGCCGAAGATCTGGAACGAGTGCACCGTCTCCAGCACCAGATTGAAGAAGAGCACCGGGGAGAGCATCGGCAGGGTGATCCGGAAGAACTTCCGCAGCGGTCCGGCGCCGTCCACCTCGGCGGCCTCGTACAGCTCGTTCGGTATCTGCTTCAGGCCGGCCAGGAAGATCACCATCGGGGCGCCGAACTGCCAGACGGTCAGCAGGATCAGCATGTAGACGGTCATCGAGGGGTCGCCGACCCAGCCGCCCGCCTCCAGGCCGACGCCCTGGCCGAGCCGGTCCACCACGCCGTCGTCGATGAACATCGCCCGCCAGACGATGGCGATCGAGACCGAGGCGCCGATCAGCGAGGGGGCGTAGAAGAAGGAGCGGTAGGCGCCCTGGCCGCGCCGTCTGCTGTGCAGCAGCATGGCCACGCCGAGGGCCGCCGCCAGCTTCAGCGGGGTGCCGATCAGGGCGTACTGGAGGGTGATCTCCACCGAGTTGAGATAGCGGGGGTCGTCGAAGAGCCGGGTGAAGTTGTCCAGCCCGACCCACTCCGGCGGGCGGAACAGGCTGTAGTCGGTGAAGGCCAGATAGAGGGAGGCGAGCATCGGACCGGCGGTCAGTCCGAGGAAGCCCAGCAGCCAGGGGGTGAGGAACGCGTAACCGGCCCGGGTCTCCGCAGCCCGGCGCGACGGCCGCTTGGTATGCGGCCGTCGCGCGGGCTTGCCGACCTCAGGAGCCTTGGACGCCTGCGCTGCGTGAGTCACGGAGGCAGCTCCGTTCGTGCGTCGTTCGGGCATGAGGGGTGAGGTGTGGTGAGGCCGGCCGGGTCAGCCGCCGAGGTGGATCTCGGCCTCGGCGAACCAGCGGTCGACGAAGTCCTGGACGGACATCTCGCCGTAGGCGAACTCCTGGTGCAGGGTGCGGTACTCCTCCTCGATGGAGCCGAAGCCCTCGATGGGAAGCGGGGCGACCTCGCTGACGTGGCCCTGCTCGGCGACCATCGCCTCGTAGGCCATGACCTTGGCGTCGACGCTGCCTTCCTCCAGGGTCAGCGCGTCGCGCTGGGCCTGGGTGGAGGGCACGCCCAGGTTGGTGCCGAAGATCTCACCGGCCTCGGGGGAGTTGACCAGGAAGTCGATCAGCTTGGCCGCTTCTTCGGGGTGGTCGCTGTTGGCGCCCACGGCGAGCTGCATGGTGGGCTTGAAGAACTGGTGCTTGGCGCCGTCCGGGCCGGAGGGCAGCGGCATCAGTTCCAGGGTCTCCACGCCCGATTCGCCGACGTAGGAGGCGAGGAAGTTGTCCCAGTGGAACTCGGTGGCGGTCTCCACGGCGGAGAACGGGGTGACCGGTTCGAGCTGCACCACCCGTTCGATGGGGAAGGCGTCCCCGGCCTCGCGGACCTCGGCGGTGGTCTCCAGCCAGGCCGCCATGTCGTCCTTGGTGAAGTTGAGGCCGCCGTCCTCGGTGAAGGGGTCGATGTCCTGCTGGATGAGCCACTGGAGGAACAGCCAGAAGGTGCCGGTGTGGTCGGCGGAGGCGTAGACGGCCGGGTCGCGGTCGGCGCCGGCCTCGGCTATCTCGGCGTACAGCGCGGTGTACTCATCCCAGGAGCCGATGTCCTCGGGCATCTCCACACCCAGTTCGGCCAGCAGGTCGGGGTTGTAGAACAGCGCCAGGGTGTTGGTGCCGGTGGCGACGGCGTACAGGCCGCCGTCCACCTTGCCGGACTCCACCAGGGACTCCTCGAAGCCGGACAGGTCCAGGCCGTTGCCGACGTATTCGGTGAGGTCGGCGAGCTGGCCGGTGCCGGCGTACTGGCGCAGGTAGGAGGTGTCCATCTGGAGCACATCGGGCAGGGCGCCGCCGGCGGCCTCGGTGTTGCGGGCGGTCCAGTAGTCGGGCCAGGCGGCGAAGCCGGTGTTCACCTTGATGTCCGGGTTGGCGGCTTCGAAGGCGTCGATGGCGGCCTCGTAGCGGGCGGCCCGGTCGTCGTTGCCCCACCACTGCATGTTGAGGGTGACGGTGCCGCCGTCGCCGCCGCTGCCGCCGTCGCCGTTGCCGCTGTCATCGGAGCACGCGGTCAGAGCGAGCGAGCCTACGGCCGCGATGGCGAGACCGCGGATGGCGGCCTTTCTGATGGACATGAGAGCCTCCCTGCTCTGTCATCACATAGATCACATGGTTGCTGTGAACCAGCACTTCAGGAGTGGTGTCATCGCCTCCGCAGCCATGGGTGACACCCGAAGTGAATCGTTACAATAGGAGTTCGCGGCTGCTGCGGGAAGCCGGGAGCGGGTAACTTTTCGGAAACGCCGCCCAGTGGACGATGCGCGCATCGTGGCACAAGGCAGACAAACGGGCCGCGGTGCGGCCGTGTTGGGCGGCGGGCGGTCCGCCCCCGGGGTTCCGGGGACGGACCGCCCGCCTGTGCGGTGCATGAATCGATTCATGGCCTTGAGGGCCTCGCTTCCGCACCGCGGACGGTCCGGGCGCCGCCTACCGGCCGGCGCCCGCGTAGCGGATCACCGGCGCATCCGGCCGGGTCATCCCGTCCCCGAGGAAGAAGGACGGGTGCGGGGGCTGGTTGTAGCTCTCGTTCTGCCAGGCCACCGCCAGCCGGTACTGCGGGTCGTGCATCAGGGTGCGCAGCCGCAGTCCGGTCGGCTCGGTGGTGATGAACAGCACCAGCGCGGAGTCGTCCGCGGAGCGCCAGATCACCTCCTCGCGCCAGTCACCGAGCAGATCGGCCTGGAGGACCGGGTTCCCCTTGGTGTGGTTGTTGGAGTACACCCCGGCGGGGGAGAGGATCTCCTCCTGCACGCCCCGCTCCCAGTCCCACTCGGCGATGTACGGCCGGCCGGCCGGCTCCTCGCCTTCGGGGTCGAAGGAGTGGTCCAGGATCTCCCGCAGCGGATCGCCGTCCCACCAGATCATGAAGTTGGCGGACGGGATGGCACCGCCCAGCAGCGTGCCGTCGGCCGCCCGCAGCTCACCGGAGCGGGAGTTCCAGGCCCCGTCCGCGGTGACCGCCCAGGACTCCGACCCGGCGTGGCGCGGATCGATGTCCCCGGTGGCGCCGCGCCCGGTGTCCCGGGTGCCCGGCATCGACCACAGCACCTCGCCGGTGGCGGCGTCGCGCAGCGCGGCGGCGATGCCTCCGGAGGCGCTCATCGACTCGAAGGGGGAGAAGATCTCCAGGCCCTCCCGGGCCGGGTCCAGATCGCCCACATGCAGCGCGTCACCGTGGCCGAGGCCGCTGCTGTACAGCGGGCGGCCGTTGTGGTCCACGGTCATGGCGCCGTAGACGATCTCGTCCCGGCCGTCGCCGTCCACATCGGCCACGGACATCTGGTGGTTGCCCTGGCCGACGTACTTCGGGCCCCACAGGTTGGAGTCGAAGGTCCACCGCTTGCCGAGCGAGGTGCCGTCCCAGTCGAAGGCCACCAGCACCGAACGGGTGTAGATGCCGCGCGAGACGATCAGGCTCGGCCGCTCCCCGTCCAGATGGGCCACCGACATCATCATCCGGTCCACCCGGTTGCCGTAGCAGTCGCCCCAGTCGCAGACATTGCCGCGGGCCGGGGCGTAGTCCGTGGTGGCGAGCGCCGCGCCGGTCCGGCCGTCGAACACGGTCAGATACTCCGGGCCGGACAGGATGTAGCCGGAGGAGTTGCGGTGGTCGGCGTCCGGATCGCCGATCACCTCGCCGGCGCCGTCCACCGTGCCGTCCGCGGTCTTCAGCACCACCTCGGCGCGGCCGTCGGAGTCCAGGTCATAGACGATCACCGAGGTGTAGTGCGCCCCGGCGCGGATGTTGCGGCCCAGGTCGATGCGCCACAACTGCTCCCCGTCCAGGGTGTAGGCGTCCACGTAGACGTTGCCGGTGTGGCCGGGGCGCGAGTTGTCCTGGGCGTTGCTGGGGTTCCACAGCTGGACGATCTCGTATCGCCCGTCCCCGTCCAGATCGCCCACCGAGGCGTCGTTGAGGTGATAGGTGTACGCGGTGCCGTCCGGGGTGGTGCCCCCCTCGGGCCGGTTGACCGGGATTTCGAGCGACTGGTCCCGCCACACCCCGAAGCGGGCGGTGCGGTCGGTCTCCTGCCCCTCCACCACGGTCACCACCTGGTAGACGGACTTCTTCTTGCCCTTGTCGTCGTAGTAGGAGGTGGCGCCGGTCAGCGGCTCCTCGGTGACCAGCCTGCCGTCCCGGTAGACCAGGAAGGCCACGTCGTCCGGGTCGGTGCCCAGCATCCGCCAGCCCAGCCGGACCCCCTTGTTGGGGTTGTTCTTCCTGCCCGCCAGCACGGCGACCGGGGCCCGGTCCAGCCGCTCCATGAAGCGCGGACCGGGCGGCGGCTCCTCCGCGCCGCCTCCGCCCTCCCCCGGCAGGCCGCCGACCCGGGTGATCTCCAGACCGTTCAGATGCGCGGTCTGGCCGGAGAGCACCACATTGAGCTGGCCGTCCTCCACCAGGACGCCCTCGAAGTCGCGGGTGATCACCTGCCTGCTGGGCGAGGAGACCTGGCCGAAGTCGTAGCCCTCGAAGGCGAACAGGGTGCGGGCCGAGCCCAGCAGGTCGCCCACGTAGGCCCGGACGGCGTAGCGGCCGTTCTCCACATCCGCCTTGAACTCGTAGGAGCCGCCGAACCAGGCCACGAAGTCGCGCTCCACATCGCCGGCGGCGTCCCCGCGGTCCCGGTCGATCATCTCGCCGGCCGCGGTCAGCCCGTAGCCGCGCTCCTCGGTGTAGAGCACGGTGCGGTTCATCTCGGTGAAGCCCTCCGCCACCGGCTGGCCCACCGGGCCGAAGTCGAAGCGGAGATCGGCCGCCACGGTGGCGAAGGTCAGGACCGCCGAGGGCTGGGACTCGCCACGCCCGTTCACGGCCACCACCCGCACCTCGTAGGCGGTCTCCTCGCCCAGGCCGCCGAGCTGTGCCACCCCGACCGTGGCGGTGGTGCCCAGCCGGAACTCCGCGGCCGGATCGGCGGCCTCGCGCAGCTGGACCCGGTAGATGTCGGCGCCGGGGACCTCGTCCCACAGCAGCCGGACACTCGCGTTGGAGACGGTGTCGGTGCGCAGCCCGGTGGGCGCGGCCGGCACCTCGGCGGGCGGCCCGGCCTCCCGGACGTACTGGGCCAGCGGGGTGTCGAGCCCGGCCACGCCCTGGGCCACCAGGCGGGCCATCTGGATGGCGCCGTACTCCTGGAAGTGGGTGTCGTCCACGGTGCCGTCGGGGCGGTTGGGATAGACCCCGGCCGGCACGTGCAGGAAGACGGATTTGGCCTCCTCGGGGCCGATCCCGTCCAGATAACCGCGGCTGGACGCGGACAGGTCCACCATCAGCACGTCCTCCTCCGCCGCCAGCTCGTGCACCTTCTGCACGTACTCGGGGAAGGAGACGTGGAACTCGCCGGTCGCCGGGTCGAAGGAGCGCCGGGAGACGGGGGTGACCAGCACCGGGACGGCGCCCTTGGCCCGGGCCCCGGCGATGTAGTCGTTGCGCAGGTACTCCTTGTAGTCCTCCGGCGGGGTGTAGCGCTCCGGCCGGCTGACGGTGGCGTCGTTGTGCCCGAACTGCACAAAGAGGTAGTCGCCCGGCTGGATCCGCTCCAGGATCGCGTCCAGCCGCCCCTCCTCGATGAAGGAGCGGGAACTCCGGCCGCCGATCGCGTGGTTGGCGACCGTCACCTCCTCGCTGAAGAACCGGTCCAGCATCTGGCCCCAGCCGGCCTGCGGGACCCAGTACGGGTCGTAGGTCTGCACGGTGGAGTCGCCGGCCAGGTAGACCGTGGGGCCGTCCCCCTCCGCCGCGGTGGCGGAGCCCGGTACGGCCAGGCCGACGGCCGCCGCGGCGAGCGCGGTCAGGCCGGCCGCCACGGTCCGGAGCAGTCTCCGGGGTCGTCCAGGGGCTCTGGCAGTGGTTCTGCCCATCCGTCCTCCCGATGAGGGTGCGGTGCGCCTGCCGCCGCGCCGCCCTCCCGGCTCCCCGTGCCCGGCCGAAGCCATGGGTGAATCGATTCATTCCCCGGGCCGGGCTGCGGAACGGCCAGGGGGGTGAACCGGGGACGGCAACGGGGGAGAGGGTGGCGCGGCGCGACAGCAAGCGCTTTCTGAGTGGGCGAGTTTTCCAACACGTTTCACCACTGTCAATACATCTCGCACATCCCAGGCGCCCAGCGGCGGCTGGGAGCGCCCGGCGGCCGACGGACGGTCCGGGTGACGGATGCCGTACCGGGTGTCACCGGCCGGGCCCGGCGGTCCGGCGGCGGGTGCGCCCCGTCCCGGATGTACCGGCTCGTGCATGAATTTCCGGCCGGTGTGACGGGCGGGGGCTCGGGGGCCGAATTGGCCGAATGGCATTGCCTTCATTCTGCACGGAGCCGGACAACGGGAATTGTTTTGGTCCGTCGGCGAGTGCGGCCACTTCGTGACTTGACTTGGTTCCGCCGCGTCCATACAAAGTAGCTGTTCAGTTTTCTGATCACGCGTGGGGTGGGGGAACCGGCAGTGTCCGCTGGAGAGCGGCGCGGTGCGGCTGTGGTGACGGAGGCACGGCTGTTCATGCTGCGACGAATGTGGCCCGTGGGGCCAGGGGGGAGCCCGGTGCGGGTGCGACAAGAGGTGCCGGGGTGGCGATCACGCCACCTTTCGCCGCCCGGCACGGTCCCGGGTTTTCACAACGCCTCCATGGAAAGGAATGACCCATGCCACCTGTGATTGTCGGGCGCGCCGGCCCGCTGGCCGGGCGGAGATTCCCGATCGGGGACGCGCCGTTCACCTTCGGGCGCCAGGCCAGGAGCGATGTGGTGATCGCCAGCCGGCGGGCCTCCCGCTTTCATGCCGAGGTGCGCCAGGAGGCCGCGGGCTATGTGCTGCACGACCGCGGCAGCCGCAACGGCACGCTGGTCAACGGCGAGCGCGTGACCGAGCATGTGCTCCAGCCCGGCGATGTCATCACCATCGACGACGAGAGCTTTGTCTTCGAGGCGCCCGCCGACAGCATGGAGACCATCGTCGATTTCTCCCTGCCGGCCGGCATGATCCCGGACCGGAGGGAGAATGCCGGTCCGCAGCCGGTGCTGAATGTGACGATCAGCGGCGGGGGCCCGGTGGGGCTGGCATTCGCCCTGCTGCTCGACCACCTCATGGGCCGGCGGGTTTCCGTCACGATATACGACGAGCGGTGGACAAAGGACGGCTCCCGGGTCATATGGAAGGATCTGGGCCAGGGGAATGTCCGCCGCCAGCAGGTGGTGACGATCCAGAGCCGGCAGTTTCTCAATCTTCCCGAGTACATCCAGCACGAACTGTTCACCGGGGACAATTACACCGAAATGTGGCCGGCCGGCCCCGACTCCATACGCGGGGCCGGACCCCGCAACATCCGCATCCGCTATATCGAGGACAAACTTCTCGAAATAGCCAACGAGAAGCCGGACCGCATCACCCTGGTGCCCGAACGGTTCACCCCGGACGGCAACCAGGAGACGGTGGCCAAGAGCCATGTGCTGGTCATCTGCGAGGGCTCGCGCTCCCGCACCCGGGAATTCTTCAAGGACAAGTTCGGCCAGGCCGACACCACCATCTACTCCCTGGACGGCCACCACCTCCAGGACGTCGTCCTCGGCCTGCGGGTCCAGTCGGAGCTGTCGGACCCGATGATCGTGCTGCTGACCGTGGCGCAGAACCGCTTCCTGCTCAACGCGCTGCGCGGCGACGGCTTCCTCAACATGCGCCTCACCGACGAAGAGGCCAGGGAAGTCGTCGGCATCGACCCGGTGAAGCAGGTCTTCACCCAGTGCATCGCCTCCCGCCCCTGCGTGATGAGCCGCGACGACTACGGCGACTACCACTGCGCGACCCACCACACCCTTTTCCTGCCCTCCCTGGTCAAGGGCTCCGCGCTCTGGCGCCGGGTGAAGGAAGGGCTGAGCTTCATGGGCGTGCCCGAGGAAAACCTGGCCGCGGTCACCGCATTCCGTCTCGACATGGTCCAGCGGCCACGCTTCACCGCCCAGTTGTACTCCCCGACCGCCGCCACCCCCGGCACCTACGGATTCCTGCTCGGCGATGCCGCGAACGCCATTCACTTCTGGCCCGGACGCGGCCTCAACAGCGGACTGGCCTCGGCGATTTCACTGGCCCGCACGCTCAACGGCGCCTGGACCGGCCGCCCCTTCCGGGACGCCGATTTCACCCGCCACGAAGCCGCCATGTCGATGCTCCAGTACCGGCACAAGAGCCGCGCCTGGAACGCAATGGTGACCACGGACGAAGAGGGCAAGGTCTTCGCGATCAAGGATCTGATCGGCCGGAGCATCGGCGACGCGGCCGGCGGCACGGACCGCGAGGCCGACACCGCCGCCTTCATGGACCAGCTCCGCTCCATCCGGGACCGGCTGGCCCCCCGCATGCCGGGCCTGCCCGACGACGCCTCGCTGCGCAAGCATCTGCGCCATGTCAACGACGAGACCCTGCACACCATGGTGGTCAGCGGGCCCTGGGACACCCTGGTCATGGGCGGCGAGGAGGTCGACATCGACATCTTCTACCGCGACGACGCCCCGTCCGCCGTCCCCGCCCAGGGCCCGTCCCTCAGCGCCGGGAGCTGACCGGCAACCGCGCTCCCGGCGCTGCCCGCGGCAGCGGCGGGAGCGCGGTCAGTCCGTGCCCACGGGATCGGGGAAGAGGCGGTCCACCAGCTGCGAGCGGTGCAGCTCCGCTATCGGTGCCAGCAGATCCGGATGGCGCAGCAGTGCCGCCGCCCTGCGGTCGTGCTCGTCCGGCGCCAGCAGGCGGCGGAAGCCGCTCGGGGAGGGCGCCTGCTCGCAGTCGGCCAGCACCGACACGGCCTGCTCGGCCAGGGACGGCGAGGAGAGCAGACAGGCCGCCCAGCTCGCCACCGCCTCGTCCACCCAGCTCCGCCAGGCGTCCGCCGCGCCGTCCGGCGCGTCCTCCCCGTCGGCGGCCATCGCCGAGTCGGTCCCGGTGATCCAGTCCAGCCGTCCGGAGCCGCCCGGCCCGGACAGGGTCAGCAGCGCCGCGTCCATCGCCGTCGGGTAGCGCAGCCAGGCCGCCACCGTCACCGCCTGCCGCGCCTGCGCCTCGGCAAGCACGGTGGCCAGCGGTCCGCCGGGCGCCGGATAGGCGCGCAGCAGCCATCGGGTGGTCGCGGAGATAACCGGCGTGAGATCGGCGCACACGGAAGTCAGCCTCCCGGGTCGAGCAGGGGACGCGCTCCGCGCGGCGCTGCGCGGGACCGGCAGCGCTGCCGGTGGGGACAAGCACTCGGGACGCGGCCAGGGTACTGCCCGCGCCGCGTCCCGTGCCGTGGCGCGGAGCACCCGCGGGCGGTGATGCGCGCCACGTCGCTGCCCGGCGGGTGCCCGGCGCGGGGGGACGGCACGGCAGGAAACGGAGGTTTCCGGCGCGGCGGGCGGGCAACCCGGGCGGGCAGCGGTGACCGGCGCGCACGGTCCGGTACGTGCCCCGCGCCGGCCGGGCGCCGCCAGCCGGCCCGGCCATGCCCACCAAGGGATCAATCCCGGGCCCCCGGGCGCCCGCGGGCTTGACTCGGCGGGTGCGCGCCGGCCCGGGCCGCGGCCACCGTGACGAGCGCGAGGAGCAGGAGCACACGGCCATGACCAAGCACCACACGCCCTCCGGGGCGAGCGGCTTCGACGGCAGCCACCTCACTCCCTCCCAGGCGGAGGGGGAGCGCGAGACCGAGGCCGCCGCCGGGACCGGAAATCCGGCCGCCGGCAAGGACCACGGCTACGACGGCATGGTCACCACGCCCTCGCAGGCCGAGGGCGAGCGCGACGAGGACACGGCCTGAGGGGCGCCACCGCCGCCCCCGGCCCGGAGCGGGCCAACAGACCCGAGCGGAAGAAAACGAGCGAAGGAAACGAAGGAAAAGAGGACGACATGGGACACGGCGGGGACATCGTCGACGAGCTGACCACCGACCACCGGGAGGTGGAGGACCTTTTCGGCCGCATCGAGGCGCTGCCGTCGGGGGACGAGCGGCGCAAGGAACTGGCCGACAAGGTGACCATCGAGCTGGTGCGGCACTCGGTCGCCGAGGAGGAGTACCTGTACCCGGCCGCCCGCGAACACATCCGGCCGGACGGCGACCGCATCGCCGACAAGGAGATCGAGGACCACGCCACCGTGGAGCGCCTGCTCAAGGAGCTGGAGAGCCTGAACGCCGGCGACCCCGACTTCGACCGGCTGATCACCCGGATGATGGGCGAGGTCCGCGAGCACGTCCAGGACGAGGAGAACAACCTCTTCCCGCGCCTGGCCCGGTCCTGCCCGCCCGAGGCCATGCAGCAGCTCGGCGACAAGGTGCGCCGGGCCAAGTCCATGGCACCCACCCGGCCGCATCCGAGCGCCCCCGACACCCCGCCCGCGAACAAGCTGCTGGCCCCCGGTGCCGGGCTGGTCGACCGGGCCCGGGACGCCATCACCGGCCGCGGCAAGCACACCTGAACCGCCCCGCCGCGCCGGCCACGGCGGGCGGCGGGCCGGCTCCGGCCCGCCGCCCGCCCCGGTCCGGGCGCCCGCGCGGCCGGAGAGAAGCCGGAGTACCTGCCGGGCCCGCGGGAAACCCGTCGCCCATGCCCGACCGCAGCCCCGCCGGAGCCGGCCCATGACCCCGCCCGCCCCCGCCCCCGCCCCCGTTGCCGCCCCCGCCGCGGCCTCGGGCGCCGACGCCGACGCCATCGTGATCGGCGCCGGCCCCAACGGGCTGGTCGCGGCCAACATCCTGGCCGACGCCGGCTGGCGGGTCCTGGTGCTGGAGGCGGAGCCGGTGCCCGGCGGCTCGGTGCGCAGCGACCGCGGCGTGCACCCGGACTACGTCAACGACCTGTTCAGCTCCTTCTACCCGCTGGCCGCCGCCTCCCCGGCCTTCCGCGCCATGCGCCTGGAACGCTGGGGCCTGCGCTGGAGCCGCGCCCGCTCCGTGCTGGCCAACCCGCTGCCCGACGGCCGCTGCGCGGTCCTGCACCAGGACGCCACCCGCACCGCCGCCCACCTGGAGACCTTCGGCCACGGCGACGGCGACGCCTATCTGCGGCTGGCCGCCCTCTGGGACCGCATCGGCACCGAGGTGATGCGCGCCCTGTTCACCCCCTTCCCGCCCGTCCGCCCCGCCGCCGCCCTGGCCCGCCGGCTGCACGCGGCCGGCGGCCTGCGCACCCTGCGCATGCTGGCCCTGCCCGCCCGCCGCCTGGCCGAGGAGGAATTCCACGGACCGGCCGCCCCGCTGCTGCTCACCGGCTGCGGCATGCACGCCGACTTCTCCCCCGAATCCCTCGGCGGCACCGGCTTCGGCTGGCTGCTGCTGATGCTCGGCCACCAGCACGGCTGGCCCGTGCCGCGCGGCGGCGCCCAGCAGCTGTCCGACGCCATGGTGCGCCGCCTGGAGTCGCTCGGCTCCGCGGTGCGGTGCGCCACCCCGGTGACCGAGGTGCTGGTGCGGCACGGCCGCTGCCTGGGCGTGCGCACCGCCGGCGGCGAGCCGCTGCGCGCCCGGCGCGCCGTGCTGGCCGATGTCCCCGCCCCCGCCCTCTACGGCGGCCTGGTCGGCTGGGAGCATCTGCCGTCCCGGCTGCGCGACGACATCCGCCGCTTCCAGTGGGACCTGGCCACCTTCAAGATCGACTGGGCGCTGGACGGGCCGATCCCGTGGCTGGCGGACGGGGCGGCCGGCGCCGGCACCGTCCATCTCGCCGACGGCCTGGACCAGCTCACCCGCTGGGCCGCGCAGCTCGCCCGCGGCCTGGTGCCGGACCGCCCGTTCGCCCTGCTCGGCCAGATGACCACGGCGGACGCCACCCGCTCCCCGGCCGGCACCGAATCCGCCTGGGCCTACACCCATCTGCCCCGTCATATCCGCGGCGACGCCGGGGCCGCCCCCGGCGCCCCGGAGATCGGACCGCGCTGGACCGAGGAGCGGCGCGAGGCCATGGCCGAACGCGTGGAGCGGGAGGTGGAACGGCGGGCCCCCGGCTTCCGGGACCGGATCACGGCCCGCCGGGTGCTCGCCCCGCCCGACTTCCGGCAGCGCAACCGCAGCCTGCCGCTGGGCGCGCTCAACGGCGGCACCGCCCAGGCCCACCAGCAGCTTGTGTTCCGTCCGGTGCCCGGCACCGGACGGCCCGAGACACCGGTCGCCGGGCTCTACCTGGCCTCCGCCTCGGCGCACCCGGGCGGCGGTGTGCACGGCGCCTGCGGCGCCAACGCCGCCCGCGCCGCGCTGCGCGCCGAGCGGCCGGCGACCCGCTTTCTGCTCGGCCCGGCGCTGGCCGCCGCCCAGCGGCTGCTCCAGGGCGGCGGCCCGCCCCGCGACGACCCGCCCCGCGACGACCCGGGGAAGGAGAACTGAGATGGCTACCCGGTCAGTACTGGTGAAACGGCCGCCGCACACGGTCTGGGCCCTGCTCAGCGACCGTGACCGCTACGCCGACTGGGTGGTGGGCGCCCGCGACTCCCGGCCGCTGGCGGGGGAGTGGCCGGCGGTGGGCTCCAGCCTGCGCTACGAACTCCGGCTGGGTCCGCTGCGGCTGAGCGGCCGGACCGTGGTGCGCAGCAGCGACCCGCCCCGGGCGCTGGAGCTGGAGGCACGGCGGGGCCGGCTGGGCACCGCGCGGATTGCTGTGGAGGTGCGGCCCTGGGGCGAGGACTCGCTGGTCATCCTGGACGAGCACCCGCTGACCGGACCGGGCGGACGGATGCACAGCGTGCTGGACGAGCTGCTGCTCCAGCTCCGCCACCGGCGCATGCTCCGCCTGCTGGCCCGCTGCGCCGAGCGCTACCCCGCCCCGCCGCCCGCCCCCGCGCCGCCGAAGGAGCCCGGGACCGGGGGATCAGAGGAAGCCGAGCGGGGCTGACCGGGCCTTGGCCACGGCGTTCTCCTCCCCCGCCAGCTCCACCCGGGCCACCCGCTGCCGCCCCGAGGCGAACAGCACCAGCTCCCCCGGCTCGCCGGTCACCGTCACCACCGGGGTGCCCTTGTGCAGCACCACGGTCTGGCCGTTCGGGCGGCGCAGCACCAGACCGACCGGGCTTCTGCGGCCCATCAGCCGGCCCGCCGTCTCCAGCCGCTTCCACAGCGCGCCCTCGAAGACCTCGTCCAGCTCGCGCGGCTGCCATCCCTCGGCGGCCCGCCGCACATCCTCGGCGTGCACAAAGAACTCCACCGTGTTGGACGCCTCGTCGAGCTGCTTCACCCCGAACGGCGACCACTTGCCCGGCCCGGTGCGCACCAGCTCCACCAGTTCCTCGTAGGGCTTGGCCGAGAACTCGCCCATCACCCGGTCCAGCCGGCCGGCCAGCGGCTTGACCAGCATGCCGCCCGCCGCGTCCGGCCGCCGCTCCCGCACCACCACATGTGCGGCGAGCTGCCGGGTGGTCCAGCCCTCGCACAGCGTGGGGGCGTCCGGCCCCGCCTTTTCCAACAAATCGGCCAGCAGCAGACGTTCGCGCTTCGCGTGGGTAGCCATGGCATCCACCCTACGGGCGGGCACCGCCGGGCGGGGCGCCCCGCGCCGGGGCGGAGGGGCACAATGGACCACATGTCCAGCGCACCGTCCAGCACCCGGCGGCCCTCGGGCCTCGATCCGGCGATCGCCGCCCGCCTGAAGCGGAACCCGGAGGGGCTCTTCCCCGCGATCGCACAGCAGTACGACACCGGCGAGGTGCTGATGCTCGCCTGGATGGACGACGAGGCGCTGCACCGCACCCTGACCACCGGGCGCTGCACCTACTACAGCCGCAGCCGGGGCGAGTACTGGGTCAAGGGCGAGACCTCCGGCCATGCCCAGCACGTCAGATCGGTGGCGCTGGACTGCGACGGCGACACCGTGCTGGTCAAGGTCGACCAGGTGGGCGCGGCCTGCCACACCGGCGACCGGACCTGCTTCGACGCCGGAGCCCTTTCGCCGGACGCCTGACCGGCACCGCTCCGCGGGCTCCTGAAGTGGCACCGGCGCATTAGGGTGACGTCGTATGAGCACTGTGGACACCCCGGACAGCGCCGTGGACACCGCGGGCACCGTGGACCTGGCCGCCTTCCGGGTCCTGGCCGAGGACCGCCGGGTCATCCCCGTCACCCGGCGGCTGCTGGCCGACGGTGACACGCCCGTCGCGCTCTACCGCAAGCTGGCCGGCGAACGCCCCGGCACGTTCCTCCTGGAGTCGGCGGAGAACGGCGCCACCTGGTCGCGCTACTCCTTCATCGGGGTGCGCTCCTCGGCCGCGCTGACCGTGCGCGACGGGCAGGCCCACTGGCTGGGCACCCCGCCGGCCGGCGTGCCCACCGGCGGCGACCCGCTGCGCGCCCTGCGCCGCACCCTTCAGGAGCTGCACACCCCGCGCGACCCCGGGCTGCCGCCGTTCACCGGCGGCATGGTCGGCTATCTCGGCTACGACGTGGTGCGGCGGCTGGAGCGGATCGGCGAGCAGACGCGCGACGACCTGGCGCTGCCCGAGCTGACCATGCTGCTCGCCTCCGACCTCGCGGTGCTGGACCACCGGGACGGCACGGTGCTGCTGATCGCCAACGCGTGGGGGTACCGCCCGCCCGCGGGGGACGGCCGCCACGCCGCCGGCAGCGGCGTGGACGAGGCCTACGCGGACGCGGTGCGGCGGCTGGACGCCATGCAGGCCGATCTCTCCCGCCCGGTGCCCGCCGCCCCGGCCGTGCTGCCGCCCTCCGTACTGCCGGAGTTCACCGCCCGCTGGGGCGGCCCGGCCTACCGGGAGGCGGTGGAGCGGGTCAAGGAGTACATCCGGGCCGGGGACGCCTTCCAGGTGGTGCCCTCCCAGCGGTTCGAGACCGGCTGCGAGGCCGGCGCGCTGGACGTTTACCGGGTGCTGCGCGCCACCAACCCCAGCCCGTACATGTATCTGCTGCGCATCCCCGGTTCCGAGCACGGCACGGGCGGCTTCGACATCGTCGGCTCCAGCCCGGAGGCGCTGGTCAAGGTGGAGAACGGGCGGGCGATGATGCACCCGATCGCCGGCACCCGGCCGCGCGGGGCGACCCCCGGGGAGGACGCGGCGCTGGCGGAGGAACTGCTGGCCGACCCCAAGGAGCGGGCCGAGCATCTGATGCTGGTCGATCTGGGCCGCAACGACCTGGGCCGGGTCTCCGCCCCGGGCACGGTGGAGGTGGTGGACTTCATGTCGGTGGAGCGCTACAGCCATGTGATGCACATCGTCTCCACGGTGACCGGGCGGCTCGACGCCGGGCGCACCGCGTTCGACGCGCTGACCGCCTGCTTCCCGGCCGGGACGCTGTCCGGGGCGCCCAAGCCGCGGGCGATGGAGATCATCGAGGAACTGGAGCCCACCCGCCGCGGCCTGTACGGGGGCTGCGTCGGCTATCTGGACTTCGCCGGGGACGCGGACACCGCCATCGCCATCCGTACCGCGGTGCTGCGGGACGGCGTGGCGTATGTGCAGGCGGGGGCCGGTGTGGTGGCCGATTCGGACCCGGCCGCCGAAGACACCGAATGCCGCAACAAGGCCGCGGCCGTCCTCCGCGCCATCGCCTCCGCCCGCCACCTCCGCTGACCGCGGCCCGCGGCGCGCGCCACCGGGCCCGCCGGCCGGCGGCGAGCGGGGCTGGGCGGCCGGCCCCGGCGGCGCGGCAGGTAGCGTGGTGGGGTGACTCCTGAGCACCACCCGTCCCCCCCGGACTCCTCCCGCGCCTCCCGGCGCGCGCTCGGCCCGGCGCTGCTCGGCGGCGCGGCCGGGGCCGGCCTCGTTCTCATCGCCGCCGGCCAGACCTGGAGCGAGGGGACCACCGCGGCCTCGGGCGCCGGGCTGCCGGTCACGGCCACCGGCAACGCCGTCTCCGGGCTGCCCAGCGCGCTCGCCCTGGTGGGCCTGGGCGCCCTGGTCGCGGTCTTCGCGGCGCGCCGCACCGGGCGGCGCGTGGTCTCCGCGGTGCTGCTGCTCAGCGGCGCCGGCGCGGCCGTGACCGCCGCCGCCGGAGCCCGGGACACCGGCGCGCTGCGGGACAGCGCCGCCGAGGCCACCGGCCTCACCGGCGCCGCGGTCACCGCCGTGTCCCACACCGCCTGGCCCTGGATCTCGGCGCTCGGCGGGCTGCTGCTGCTGGGCGCCGGACTGCTGGCGCTCGGCTACGGCCGGTCCTGGCCGGCCATGTCCGGACGCCACGAGCGCGGCGGACGGCGCGCGCCCGCCGCACCGCGGCGCGCGAGCGCGGCCGAGCGGCCCGAGGAGATGTGGCAGGCGCTGGACCGCGGCGAGGACCCCACCGAACCGGACGGCCGGCCCGGCGGGCGCGGCCGCTGACCGGGCCACGGTGATGCACCGCACAGCCGCCGGGCCGGGGCCGGGCGGGGTCCGGCCGCTGCGCGGTGCGCGGCTGCTGTAACAATGGGGCGCGGGTGACAGCGAGTCGCACCCGACGATCTTGACCACGAGGAGCAGTCATGGCGGGCAACGGCCACGATCACGGAAACAACCCGGCCGCCTGGACCGGCGTCTTCATCGCCCTCATCGGGTTCTCGCTCGGCGGCGTTTTCACCATCATGGCGGAGCCGCTGCTGGTGGCGGCCAGCGTTGCCGTGGTCGCGCTGGGCGGCGTGGTCACCCTGGTCATGCGCTCCATGGGCCTGGGCGCGCAGAGCGCCGCCGAGGGCCGTACCGACGGCGCCGCCGCGGCCGGGACCAAGGCCGGCACCGGCACCGCGGAGACCGCCGCCGCCTGAGCGGCGCCGCCCGCCGCCCCCCGGTTGCCGGGCCGGGCGGCCCGCGCGACCCTGGCGGGGTGGCCGCCCTGCCCCCCGCCGCAACCGCCCTGGCCCGCCGCACCGCGGCGCCGCTGACCGTGCTCGGCGCCGGGCTCGCCGCCCTGGGCCTGGCCGGGGCCGTCGATCCGCACCGGCCGGGGGCGCTCCCGGTCTGCCCGGTGCTCTCGCTGACCGGCTTCCACTGCCCCGGCTGCGGCGGTCTGCGCGCCGCCCACGCGCTGGCCCACGGCGACCCGGCCGCCGCGCTCTCCGCCAACGCCCTGGCCGTGACTGCCGGCGCGCTGCTGGCCGTGCTGCTGCTGCGCACCCTGGTGTCGGCCGCCCGGGACCGGCTGCCGCCGGGCCGTCCGCCGCTGCCCGCGCCCGGCCGGGCCGCCGTCCTGGCCGCCGTGATCTGTGTCACCGCCTTCACCGTGCTGCGCAACCTGCCCATTCCCGCCGGGGCCGTGCTCGCGCCCTGAACAGGCGGGAACAGGCGGCTTCCCGCCCGTTCCGGCATGGACTGTCCGGTATGCGGAAGGTGTGCCGGGCGTGTGCACGACCACCCGCCGGCGCCGGATACGATCGAAGCTGTGAGGTCCGACCGCCGCATCGAGAGGAAGGGGCCGCTCGCGTGAGTGTCCTCGACGAAATCATCGACGGAGTCCGTGCGGACCTGGCCGAGCGGCAGCAGCGCGTCGGCCTGGACGACCTGAAGGCGGCCGCCGCCCGGGCGCCGCAGGCCAGGGACGGACTCGCCGCGCTCAAGGGCGACGGCGGCGTCCAGGTCATCTGCGAGGTCAAGCGGTCCAGCCCGTCCAAGGGCGCGCTGGCCGCGATCGCCGACCCGGCGGCGCTGGCAGCCGACTACGCGGCGGGCGGTGCCGCCGCCATCTCCGTCCTCACCGAGCAGCGCCGGTTCGGCGGCTCGCTCGACGATCTGACCGCGGTGCGCGCCCGGGTGGACGTGCCGGTGCTGCGCAAGGACTTCATCGTCACCTCCTACCAGCTCTGGGAGGCCCGCGCACACGGTGCCGACCTGGTGCTGCTGATCGTCGCGGCGCTGGCGCAGCCGGCCCTGGTCTCGCTGGTGGAGCGTGCCGAATCGATCGGCCTCACCCCGCTGGTGGAGGTCCACGACGAGGAGGAGACCGAGCGCGCGGTGGACGCCGGGGCCAGGATCATCGGTGTCAACGCCCGGGATCTGAAGACTCTGGAGGTGGACCGCTCCACCTTCGCCCGGGTGGCGCCGGAGATCCCCGCGCACATCGTCAAGGTCGCCGAATCCGGGGTGCGCGGCCCGCACGACCTGATCGCCTATGCCAATGACGGCGCCGACGCGGTACTGGTCGGCGAGTCCCTGGTGACCCAGAAGGAGCCCAAGGCGGCCGTGGCCGATCTGGTGGCCGCCGGGGCGCACCCCGCGCTGCGGCAGGGACGCTGAGCCGCCGAGCCCGCCATGACCTCCTGTTCCCGCCACCCCGGACTGCTGCGCGGCTGCCGGCCGCGCGGCTGCCGCGCGCCCGCGCGGCGGGTGCTGGGCAGGCGGGTGCGGTACCACATCGGCTGTGAGCCGGGACAGATCAACGGACGCCGATGGCGCACGGCCGCCGCCGCGGCGGCGGCGCGCTGAGCGCGGCCCGCGGCGGTGCGCGCCGCTCCCGCCGCGGGTGACCGGCCCCGCAGCCGCGGGCGCGCGTGTCCTGCGGCACCGGCCGCGGCCCCGAGCAGCAGCCGCCGGAGCGGTGCGCCCCCGGCCCGCCGGCCGGGAGCGGGCTGCCCCGCACGCCCCGCCGCCGCCGTCCGGCCGGTTCCCCTGTCCTGTTCTTTCCGTCCTTTGTGGAAGGCCCACCATGTCCGACGTCATGTCCGACGGCTTCTTCCTGCCCGATCCCGAGGGGAGGGTGCCCGACGCGCAGGGCTACTTCGGCGCGTTCGGCGGCACCTTCATCCCCGAGGCGCTGCGCGCCGCGGTCGAGGAGGTCGCCGCCGAGTACGAGAAGGCCAGGCACGACCCGGCCTTCGCCGCCGAGCTCAACGAACTGCTGGTGCACTACACCGGGCGACCCAGCGCCCTCACCGAGGTCCGGCGGTTCGCCGCGCACGCGGGCGGCGCCCGCGTCTTCCTCAAGCGCGAGGACCTCAACCACACCGGCTCCCACAAGATCAACAATGTGCTCGGCCAGGCCCTGCTCACCCGCCGGATGGGCAAGACCCGGGTGATCGCCGAGACCGGCGCCGGCCAGCACGGCGTGGCCACCGCCACCGCCTGCGCCCTGTTCGGCCTGGACTGCACCATCTACATGGGCGAGATCGACACCGAGCGGCAGGCGCTGAACGTCGCCCGGATGCGCATGCTCGGCGCCGAGGTCGTCCCCGTCTCCTCCGGCAGCCGCACCCTGAAGGACGCCATCAACGAGGCGTTCCGCGACTGGGTGGCCAATGTGGACCGCACCCACTACCTCTTCGGCACGGTCGCCGGCCCGCACCCGTTCCCCGCCCTGGTCCGCGACTTCCACCGGGTCATCGGGGTGGAGGCGCGGCGCCAGATCCTGGAGCGGGCCGGGCGGCTGCCGGACGCGGTGGCCGCCTGCGTGGGCGGCGGCTCCAACGCCATCGGCCTGTTCCACGCCTTCCTCGGCGACGAACGCGTCCGGCTGGTCGGCCTGGAGGCGGCCGGCCACGGAGTGGATTCCGGCGAGCACGCCGCCACCCTGACCGCCGGTGAACCGGGCATCCTGCACGGCTCCCGCTCCTATGTCCTCCAGGACGACGAGGGCCAGATCACCGAGCCGTACTCGATCTCCGCCGGGCTGGACTACCCCGGCATCGGCCCGGAACACGCCTGGCTGAAGGACAGCGGACGCGGCGAGTACCGCCCGGTCACCGACGACCGGGCGATGCAGGCGCTGCGCCTGCTGGCCCGCACCGAGGGCATCATCCCGGCCATCGAGTCCGCGCACGCCCTGGCCGGCGCGCTCGATCTGGGCCGGGAACTCGGCCCGGACGGCCTGATCCTGGTCAATCTCTCCGGCCGCGGCGACAAGGACATGGACACCGCCGCCCGCTACTTCCACCTCTACGACAGCCCCGACACCACCGAAGGAGCGGGCGCATGAGCGGCACCATCGGGCTGCTGAACTCCGTGCTGGAGCGGGCCCGCGGCGAGAACCGCGCCGCCCTGATCGGCTACTACCCGGCCGGCTTCCCCACCGTGGACGAGGGCATCGGCGCCGCCACCGCCATGGCCGAGGGCGGCTGCGACATCCTGGAGATCGGGCTGCCGCACAGCGACCCGGTGCTGGACGGCCCGGTCATCCAGACTGCCGACGACATCGCGCTGCGCGGCGGGCTCCGCATCGCCGATGTGCTGCGCACCGTCCGCGAGGTGCACGCCGCCACCGGCGTCCCGGTGCTGTGCATGACGTACTGGAACCCGGTGGACCGCTACGGCCAGGAGCGGTTCGCGGCCGGCCTGGCGGAGGCCGGCGGGGCCGGCTGCATCCTGCCCGACCTGCCGGTGGAGGAGTCGGACAGATGGCGCAAGGCCGCCGAACAGCACGGTCTGGCAACCGTCTTCGTGGTCGCGCCCAGCAGCCGTGACCAGCGTCTCGCCGCCATCACCGCGGCCGGCAGCGGCTTTGTCTACGCGGCCTCGCTGATGGGCGTCACCGGGACCCGGCAGACCGTCAGCCGGGATGCGCAGGACCTGGTACGCCGCACCCGGGCCGGCACCGCGCTGCCGGTCTGCGTCGGCCTCGGCGTTTCGAACGCCGGGCAGGCGGCCGAGGTGGCGGCCTTCGCGGACGGCGTCATCGTGGGCAGTGCTTTTGTCCAACGGATGCTCGATCATCGGGATGATCCGGAGGCCGGACGGGCGGCGGTGCGGGAGCTGGCCGGCGAGCTGGCGCGGGGCGTGCGGACCGCCCGCTGAGCCCGGCCGGCCGGGCACGATCCGGCCCCCGGCGGTGCGGTGCGGCGGCCCCGCCGCACCGCCGGGGGCGCGCGGTCCGGCCCCCGGCGGCTGCGCTAGAGTTCCTGGCTCATGGGCACAGGGCAGAGCGGACAGCCGGGTGGCCGCCCGGAGGACACCGACCGGCCGGGCCGGACCGGCCTGGACCACCGGGGCGGCGGTGACGGCAGCCCGGCGGAGGCGGCGGACTGGGAGCCGCCCACCGAGACCGAGCGGCTTCTGTACCGCGCCGCCTCCACCGGGGACTGGGACACCTTCTACGAGCGGCTCGGCAACACCCATCTGTTCTTCCCGCAGCGCCAGGAACTCTCCGACGTGCTGGGCGGTGCCCGGCTCCCCGCCTTCCGCAGCGAGCAGCCGCCGGGCCTGAGCGTCCCGGTGTTCACCCGCGGCATGATGCCCCCGCCCACCCCCGGCCAGGTCTATGAGATGACCACGCTGTACCACCTGGCACGGCACTGGCTCAGATCGGCCGACTGGCTGGCCGTCAACCCGGGCACCCCGCTGGAGACCTTCGTGCCCTCCCGGCCACGGCGCTGGAAGCGGCATGCGCAGCGCTGCGACCGGCTGGACCAGCCGCGGCTGATGACGCTGCGCACCGGCCGGCTGCGGGACACCGTGGCGCACGGCATGGCCTGCGGCGCCCTGCCGATGGTGGACAGCCATGAACTCTGGAACGACCCGGGCTGGCACAGCCGGGGATACACCTACCAGCGCGACGAGCTGCGGCACCTGTGGGGCATCACCTCCCGGGACACCTGGCTGCCCCGGCTCGCCGCCCTGGTGCACGCCGAACACCACGACCCGCTGTGGGAGTTCGTGCTCCAGGTGCGGACCGCCTTCCGGGACGCCTACCACCTGCTGCCGGACGCCGGGCAGTGGCAGCAGACCACCGAGCAGGTGATGCTGGGCCGCACCGCGGAGATCGTGGACGCCACCAACCGCCCCCCGGACTTCGACCTCGACACCGCCATCGCCCGGACCAACGCGCTGATCGAGCGCATCCTGCGCTGCGAGGCCCGGTTCCGGGCGGACGGCGTGCTGGGGCCGGACCCGGGCGACATCGTCCGCTCCGTGACGGCCTGGGACTTCGGGGTCGGCTCCGGCATGGCCCGCTGGGGCGTGGGCGCCCGGTTCGGCGAGGTGGCCGAGGCCGAGGAGGCGCTGCGCCGGATCAGCGAGGGAGCCCGGTCCGTCTACCGCTCCTGGGCCGACTTCGCCGCCGGGTATCTGCTGGGACGCTGCCTGCACGCCGGCGACGAGGAGTTCGGCACCTGGTACACCGAACTGGCGGCGGTGCACCGGCTGCTGCGCGCCGACCCGGAAAGCCCCTGGCTCACCGTCCCCTGGTCCGACCTCCCCGGCGACGGCGCCGCCGCCTCCTGACTTCTTACGGAACGCGGACACCGGCCGCGTCACCCGCCCCGCGGCCCCGCGCCGCGCCTAGCGTGATGCCATGCGCGTGCTGGTCACCGGAGGAGCCGGGTTCATCGGCTCCCATATCGTCGAAGCCCTGCTGGCCGCCGGTCATGAACCGGCCGTGCTCGATCTGCGGCCCGGTGCCCCCGGACTCCCGCGGGTGCCCTTCCACCGGGCCGATGTACGCGACCCGGACGCGGTGCGGGCCGCGCTGGCCGGCTCCGGCGCCGAGGCCGTCTGCCACCAGGCCGCCATGGTCGGCCTGGGCAAGGACTTCGCCGACGCCCCCGGCTATGTCGGCGCCAACGACCTGGGCACCGCCGTCCTGCTGGCCGCCATGGCCGGCCTCGGCATCCGGGACCTGGTCCTGGCCGGCTCCATGGTGGTCTACGGCGAGGGCCGCTACGACTGCCCGGAGCACGGCACGGTCCGCCCCGGCCCCCGCGCCCCCGAGGACCTCTCGGCCGGCCGCTACGAGCCGCCCTGCCCGCACTGCGGCCGGCCGCTGACCCCCGGCCTGGTCTCCGAGGACGCCCCGGCCGACCCCCGCAATGTGTACGCCACCACCAAACTCGCCCAGGAGCATCTGGCCGCCTGCTGGGCCCGCACCACCGGCGGCCGGGCGATCAGCCTGCGCTACCACAACGTCTACGGCGACCGGATGCCCCGCGACACCCCCTATGCGGGGGTGGCGGCCTTCTTCCGCTCCGCGCTGGAGCGCGGCGAGGCGCCCCGGGTCTTCGAGGACGGCGCCCAGCGCCGCGACTTCGTCCATGTGCGGGACGTGGCCACCGCCAATGCCGCCGCGCTGACCGCCCTGCCCGGCCGCCCGGCGGGCACCCTGCGGGCCTACAACACCGGCAGCGGCGAGCCGCGCACCGTCGGTGAGATGGCCCGCGCCCTGGCCGCCGCCTTCGGCGGCCCGGCGCCCGTGGTCACCGGCGAGTACCGGCTCGGCGACGTCCGCCACATCACCGCCGACTCCGCCCGGCTGCGCGACGAACTCGGCTGGCGCCCCGCCGTCCCCTTCTCCCGGGGAGTGCACTCCTTCGCCCACGCCCCCCTCGCCGACCCCCCTGCCCCGCTTCCCGCCCCCGCCCCCGCCCCCGTCACCGTCACGGCCCGCTGAGCCCGGCCGCCCGCCGGCTCCCGCGGTCAGGCGGGCACGGGGAGGCGGATGTCGAAGCGGCAGCCGCCGGGGATGTTGTGCACCTCGGCCCGGCCGGCGTGGGCCTCGACGATGCCGCGGACGATGGCCAGGCCCAGGCCCGCGCCGGAGGGCGGGGTGCGGGCGTGTTCGCCGCGCCAGCCGGTGTCGAAGACCCGCGGCAGGTCCTCCGGCGGGATGCCGCCGCACTGGTCGGTGACGGAGAGCACCACGGAGTCCCGCTCGCGGCGGGCGGCGACCGCCACCGTGCCGTCGGGCGGGGTCCGGCGGATGGCGTTGACCAGGAGATTCGCCAGGACCCGGCTCATCTCCCGGCCGTCCACCTCGACCGGTACCGGGTCCACGCCCGCGTCGGCCAGCTTCACCCCCAGCTCCCTGGCCAGCGGATCGGAGGCCACGATGGCGTCGCTGATCAGATCGTAGACGGACATCCGGCTGGGGGAGAGGGAGAGCGAACCGGCCTGGATGCGGGACAGTTCGAAGAGATCGCCGACCATGCCGCTGAGCCGCTCCACCTCGGCGCGGATCTGCCGGTGGTAGCGGTCCGGGTCGTCGGCGATGCCGTCCTCCAGCGCCTCGGCCATGGCCCGCAGCCCGGCCAGCGGGGTGCGCAGATCGTGCGATATCCAGGCGACCAGCTCCCGGCGGGAGGCCTCCAGCGCGCGCTCCCGCTCCCGGGAGGCGGCCAGCCGCTGCCCGGCGCCGGCCAGGGCGCGGGCCAGTGAGGCCAGTTCGGCGGGCATCGGGGTGGCCGGCGCGGCAAAGGAGCCGTCCTCGCCGAGCCCGCCGGCGGCGCGCTCCAGGGCCCGGTGGCCGCCGATCACCCAGCGGCCGAGCAGCAGCGCGGTGGCGGTGGCGGTCAGCGCGCCCACCGCGCCGACCATGGTGACCACCGCGAGATCGTGTCCGGACAGGAACATGGCCTGGGCCACGGCCAGGGTGCCGGCCAGCATGGCGCCCACCGCCACGGCGGTCAGCACGGCCAGCGAGACCGCCACCGAGCGCCGCCGTACGGCGCGCAGCGCCAGCGCGCCGAGCAGGCCGGCCAGGGCGGCGCCGACGGCGGCGTAGAAGGCGATCAGGCCCAGATCGCGCAGCAGCAGCGGCTCGGTCATGGCCGGCCGTCCCCTTCCGGTGTCACGTCCCGTGTCACATCCGGTGTCACGTCCCGTGTCACGTCCCGTGTCACGTCCCGCGTCATATCGGGTGTCACGTCCGGCGTGCCTTCCGGGCCGCCGTCGAAGCGGTAGCCGACGCCCCAGACGGTGGTGATCAGCCGGGGGTGCGCGGCGTCCGCCTCCACCTTGTGGCGCAGCCGCCGCACATGCACGGTGACCGTGGACAGATCGCCGAAGTCCCAGCCCCACACCTGGGACATCAGCTCCTCGCGGCTGAACGCCCGCCCGGGATGGCGCAGCAGATGGGCCAGCAGGTCGAACTCGCGCAGCGTCAGACTGAGCGGGCCGCGCATGTCGCGTGCGGTCCTGGCCACCGGATCGAGCACGATGCCGCCGCCGCGGAGCTGCGGCCCCGACGCCGGCGCCGTCCCGGCCCGGCGCAGCACCGAGGTCACCCGCAGCACCAGCTCCCGGGGGGAGAACGGCTTGGTGACATAGTCGTCGGCCCCCACCTCCAGCCCGAGGATGCGGTCCTCCTCGTCGCCCCGGGCGGTCAGCATCACCACCGGGACGGAGCGCCGGGCACGCAGCCGCCGGCACACCTCCAGGCCGTCCATGCCCGGCAGCATCAGATCCAGCACCACCAGATCCGGCGGGTGGTGCGCGGCGCGGGCCAGGGCGGACGGGCCGTCCTGCGCCCGCTCGACGGTGTAACCGGCGCGGTCCAGATATCCGGTCACCACCTCGGTCACGGTCGGGTCGTCGTCCACCACGAGGACACGCTGGCGATGCGTTGCTGACATGAGGTCGAGTGTCACACCCGGCCCCGGCCGGCGCGGGGGCCTTGGGGGAGGGAGCGGGGGACGTCAGGAATTCGTAAGGAGGAGTGTCCCGGTATATCCCTATTGTCTCCGTAGGGTAAGAGGGGTGACTGACTCACTGCCCGACGCGCTGTCCGACACCGTGGCCGGTTCCGCGCCGGCCGACGAACGGTCCACCGCACCGCCGCCCGGCCGCCGGGCCGGTCCCCGAACCGGCCCCCGCACCGGCCCGCTGCCCGGGTCCGCACCCGGCGGCGGCCAACCGGCGGGCGAGATCGTGCTGCCGTGCCTGAACGAGGCCGCCGCCCTGCCCTGGGTGCTGGAACGCGTCCCCCCGGGCTGGCGCGCCCTGGTGGTGGACAACGGCTCCACGGACGGCTCCGGCGAACTCGCCGCCCGGCTCGGCGCCCGCGTGATCCGGGAACCGCGCCGCGGCTTCGGCGCCGCCTGCCACGCCGGCCTGACCGCGGCAGAAGGCGAACTCGTCGCCTTCTGCGACTGCGACGCCTCCCTGGACCCGGCGGCCGTGTCCCGCGCCGCCCGGCCGGTGCTGGCCGGCACCGCCGATCTGGTGCTGGCCAGACGCCGCCCGGTGGGGCGCGGCGCCTGGCCGCCGCACGCCAGGGCCGGCAACCTGGCCCTGTCCCTGATGGTGCGGCGCCGCACCGGCGTGCGGCTGCACGACATCGGGCCGCTGCGGGTGGCCCGCCGGCGGGCCCTGCTGGAACTGGGCCTGACCGACCGGCGCAGCGGCTATCCGCTGGAGATGGTGGTGGCCGCCGCGGACGCCGGGTGGCGGATCGAGGAGACCGAGGTCGCCTACCGGCCCCGCACCGGCAGGTCCAAGGTGACCGGCACCTGGCGGGGCACCTTCCAGGCCGTCCGCGACATGCGGAAGGTCCTGCGGTGACCGCCGCCCCCACGCTGCTGGTGATCGCCAAGGAACCGGTGCCCGGCCGGGTCAAGACCCGGCTCACCCCGCACTTCACCCCCGGGCAGGCGGCCCGGCTGGCCGCCGCGGCGCTCGCCGACACCCTGCGGGCCGTGCGCCGGATGCCCGCCCGGCGGCGGGTGCTGGTGCTGGCCGGCCGGGCGGGGGAGTGGCTGCCCGACGGCTTCGAGGTGGTTCCGCAGTGCGCGGGCGGCCTGGACGAGCGGATCGCCGCGGCCTTCGCGGGCTGCGACGGCCCGGCCCTGCTGGTCGGCATGGACACCCCGCAGCTCACCCCCGCGCTGCTGGCGCCGGCCACCGCGCCGGGGAGCTGGCCGCCTCGGCGGGCCTGGTTCGGGCCCGCCGAGGACGGCGGCTTCTGGGCGCTCGGCCTGGCCGAGCCCGACCCGGGCCTGGTGCGCGGGGTGCCGATGTCCACCGCGCGGACGGGCGCGGAGCAGCGGGCGAGGCTGCTCGCGGCGGGACTGGAGGTGCGCGATCTGCCCGTGCTGCGGGATGTGGACACCCCGGTGGACGCGGCGCTGATCGCCCGGCAGGCGCCCGGCACCCGGTTCGCCGCCCTGCACGCCGCCCTGACCGCCACCACCGCCGCCGCCGCACCGCCCGCAGGGCCCGCAGGGCGCGGGACGGCCGGGGATGCGGCGCCCGTGGCCGCCGCGGTGTCCGGCGGGCCCGTCCCGGTGCGACGCCGGCCCACCGGCGGGGACGGCGGGAGACGGGCCTCCGGCGACGCGGGGGCGGGTGCCCGGTGACGACCGTCTCCACGCCCGTCGCCGACCGTGCCTCCTCACCGTCCTCCGCCTCCTCAGCGTCCACCCCCGTCTCCTCCGCCGTCTCCGCCGCACCGGCCGCCCGGCCCGCCGCCGCTGCCGCGACCACCGCCCGCCGGCGGACGCCCTGGTCCGCGGACCTGTACGCCGACGCGCTGCGCGCCGGCCGCGGGCCGCTCTTCCTGCGCCGCCCGGACGGCTGGCTGCTGCCGCTGGACATCGAACGCTGGTGCGCCGGACCGGACGAGGCCGACCGCTCCGTCCTGCGCCAGTGCCGGGGCAGCGTGCTGGACATCGGCTGCGGCCCCGGCCGGATGGCCGCCGAACTGGCGCGCCGCGGACAGCCCGCGCTGGGCATCGACATCACCCCGGCGGCCGTCGAACGGACCCGCGCGGCCGGCGCCACCGCCCTGCTCGCCTCGGTCTTCGACCCGCTGCCGCAGGAGGGCGAATGGGGCAGCGCCCTGCTGCTGGACGGCAACATCGGCATCGGCGGCGATCCGCCCGCCCTGCTCGCCCGGATCCGCGAACTCCTCGCCCCCGGCGGCCGGCTGCTGGCCGAGGCGGCCCCGGTCGGCGTGGACGAACGGCTGCGCGCCCGGCTGGACAACGGCCGCGGCGAGCACGGCCCGTCCTTCCCGTGGGCGCGGGCCGGCCGGGCCGCGCTGCGCGGCCACGCCGAACGCACCGGCTGGCGCACCGCCGCCCAGTGGCGCTTCCGCGGACGGCACTTCCTGCTGCTCGACGCCCGTCGCCGGCCCTGACCCCGCCCCGGCCGGCCCCGCCCCCGCCGCGGCGGGGGCGCGGGGGTCAGGGCGGCGGCGGTGCCGCCGGCCGGCCGCGGCGGGCCGCCGCGCGCAGCCGCCGCCACACCCCGGCCGCCACCGCGGCCAGCAGCACCGCGCCGGTCACCAGCGCCCAGTTGCGCGGATAGTCCAGCGGCAGCGCCGTGGGATTGTTCACCGCGCCCGGCCGCAGCAGCGCGGGCGCCGCCACCAGCGTCACACTGCCCGCCGTCACCAGCCCGGCGCGCAGCACGCCCCGGCCCGGCCCGCCGCCCAGCAGCCCGCCGAGCACCAGCCCGGCCGCCAGCACCAGCGGCACCAGCAGCAGATCGTGGACCAGCACCACGCCGCCCAGCCACACCGCCACCCGCTGCGGGTCACCCGGGGTCGTCTCCACCGCCAGCAGCCGCAGACCCGTGCCCATCAGCACCAGTCCGGCCGCCCCCAGCAGCAGGCGCAGCACCCGCGCCGCCGTCCGGTCCTTCCGCCACCGGTCCGCCGGCATCTCACAGCACCTCGATCCGGTGCACCCACTTGGTCTGCCATACACCGGGGCGGTTGGGGGCGATGATCCGCGCCGGGAAGCCATGGTCCAGGGAGAGCGTCTCGCCGTTCAGCCGCAGCGCCAGCAGGGTCAGCGGATCGCGGATGTAGGCCGGGCCCATCTCCATCACCCGCCAGCCGCCGCGCGCCTGGAGCGAGACCACCCGCACCGATTCGCCCTCGCCGATCCCCGCCCGGTCCAGCAGATCCCGCAGGCGGACGCCCTCCCAGCGGGCGGAGACGCTCCAGCCCTCCACACAGGCGATGGGCAGCTCGGCCCGGTGCCGCGGCAGCGCGCCGAGCTCCGCGAGGGAGAGCGCGAACTCCTCGCGGGCGCCGCTCACCCGCAGCCGCCAGCCGGCCAGTGCCGCCTCGTCGATCCCGGCCTGGGCGGCGGTGCGGTTGACCGGCAGGCCCTGGTCGCCGTGGCCGGGATGGCGCGGGGCGAGCAGCGCGGCCGGGGCCAGCGGGGTGACGGACTGGCCGACCGTCACCACGGTCACCACGCCCACCGCCGCGCCCACGCCCAGCAGGAACCCCCGCCGGTCCCGCTCCTCCCCGTCGCCGTCGCCGTCCCCGTCGCCGTCACCGCCCGGCTGCGGCGGGGCGGGCGGCGGTACGACGGCCGGCCGGGGACGCCGCCAGTGGGCGGCGATCACCGGTGCCTTGACCGCCACATGCAGCAGCAGCGCGCCCACCAGCACCCACGCCAGCGCCCAGTGCACATCCCGGAAGCCGAACGGCCAGCCGTACCACTGGACCACGTTCATCAGGCCCATCAGCACTTCCAGCAGCGCCACCGACACCAGCACCGCGATGGACAGCCGCTCCAGCGCATGCCGCACCGAATGCACCGGCGGCCAGACCCACAGCCGCGGATAGACCGTCCACAACTTGGCCAGCAGCAGCGGCACCAGCGCCATCCCGGTCGCCACATGCAGCCCCTGCGTCACCCGGTAGCCCCAGACCGGCCGGGTCGGCAGATACGGGACCAGCCAGCCGGGCGGCGTCTGGAGCAGATGGCTGATCAGCCCGGTCAGAAAACACACCAGCACGCCCAGCCCGAGCCACCGGCCGACCATGGTGGCGGTGCGCGGATGATGCAGCCGGTTGCGGAACCGGAACACCAGCCGCTCCCCGGACGCCGCCGTACGGGACGCCACCGGCACCGGCACCGGCAGCCGCCCGGGCCTCCCCTTTCCCCGCGCCCGTCGCATCCCGCTCACCACCCGGTGTAGAAGAGATGGTCCACCGTGATCGCTACCGCCGCCTGCGCGGCCAGCCACCAGCGCACCGAACGGCGCGGCAGCAGCGCCGCCGCCGCGAGCATCCAGACCGTGAAGGGCAGCCAGATGCGTTCCGTCTCGGCCTTGCTCATCGCGGACAGATTCGCGATCAGCGCCGCCAGCACCGCCGCCGCGACCAGCGACAGCAGCACCCCGCGCGGCTCCCGCCAGGCCGCCCGCCACCCGGACCGCCGCTCCCGGAGGGCCACCGCGCCCGCCCGGCGCAGGGCCACCAGCCCGGCCAGGCCCAGCACCGGCACCTGCGCCGCAAGATTGGCCCAGAGGAAATAGGCGTACGGCCGGTCCGAGGCCGCCCCCTGGTAGTAGCGCTCGTACAGGGTGAAGTATCCGTCGAACCACCAGAAGCCGCCCGCCGTGAACAGCGCCGTCACCGTCAGCACCCCCGCCAGCGTCCACGGCAGCGGACGCCGGTTCCCGGCCAGCAGCAGCACCGCCACCGCCGGCACCGCCAGCAGCACCATTCCGTAGGAGAGATAGAGCAGCCAGCCCAGCAGCAGCCCGGAGCCGAGCGCCGCCGCCCAGGGCGCCCGGACCCGTCCGGTGGCGGCCAGCGCCAGCAGCGCCAGCGCCCAGGCCCCGGCCGCCGCGAAATAGGCGTCCGCCGACACCCCCAGCCACACCGCCGCCGGGGCCAGCACCAGAAACGGCGCGGCCCGGCGGGCCCACAGCTCCCGGCCGCCGCCCAGCGCCCGGAGCGTCACCAGCACCGCGGGCACCAGCGAGGCGCCGGTGAGCAGCACGAACCAGGCCGCCCAGGTGGGGCCGGACAGGCCGATCCGGTCCAGGCCCACGAAGGTGAGCAGCGCCCCGGGCGGATGCCCGGCCACATGGATCGTCCAGTTGTTCTCCGAGTCCAGCAGAATGCGGTCGGTGAAGGTGGACAGGAAGACGCCCAGACCGGTCACCTGGTCCACCTCGGTCAGATACTCGCTGCGCTTGGCCAGCCGGCTGGTGATGCCGCGCTGCCAGCCGTCGATCAGGCCCAGCGAGATGGTCCAGGCCAGGGCGGACATCCAGCCGGCCAGCAGCAGCCGCCGCCAGGGCAGCCGGGCGGCCAGCGCCGGGCCGTGCACCACGATCAGCAGCGCGACCAGGGGCGCGGCCACCGATCCGGGGCCGAAGTGCAGTTTGTAGTGGGCGAGGAGCGGCGGCCAGTGGAGATGCAGGCGGTTGTCGTCGTTGAGCGCGTGGCCCACGACGGCGGCCACGGCGAACAGCACCCCGGCCGCCGCCACCACCCCCGCGTCCCACCGGGCACCGCGGCCCGCGGCCCGGCGCCCCCCGCTCGTCTCCTGCCGTGCCTGTCTTGCCTGCCCGGCCTGCCGCCGGCCGCCGGTCCGTGTCGTCTGCGCGGTCACGTTTCTCACGCTACGGCCGGGAACTCCGCAGGCCGCAGATGATCGGGCGGGCGTCACCACATCGTCAGATCCTCATGATGATCATGCCCGGCGTGTCCTGCTCCGGCCCGGTTCGTTGGCCCGGGTATGAGCGAGAAGAACCGTGCGGGGAAGCGCGCCGCCCGCGAGCGCCTGGCGGCCGAGCGGGCCAGGGAACAGGCCGCGGAGAAACGGCTGCGGCTGGCCAAGGTGCTGGGATCGGCGGTCGCCGTGCTGGCGGTGGTCGGAGTGGCCGGCTACTTCGCGGCCAACGCGGGCGACAGCCGGGCATCGGACGGTGAGGCCGCCGATCCGGTCACCCAGGGACCGGCCGACGCCCCCGCGGTGCTCACCGTCTACGAGGACTTCCGCTGCCCGGCCTGCGGCCAGTTCGAGACCAACTTCAGCGACACCGTCCACGCGCTCCAGGAGGAGGGCAAGCTGCGCGCCGAGTACTACCTGGTCACCATCATCGACGACAATCTCGGCGGCGACGGCTCGCTGAACGCGGCCAACGCCGCGCTGTGCGCGGAGGACCAGGGCAAGTTCACCGAATACCACGATGTGCTCTTCGTCAACCAGCCGCCGGAGCAGGACGACGCCTTCGCCGACAAGGACTACCTGATCCAGCTCGCCGGGGAGGTCGAGGGCCTGGGCGGCGAGGCCTTCCAGCAGTGCGTCAGGGACGGCGCCCACGAGGCCGAGGTCGCCCGCATGAACGCCCACTTCGAGAACTCCGACTACAACGCCACGCCCACCCTGCTGCTCAACGGCGAGAACATCTACGGCGACCGCAGCGAACCCCTCACCCCCGACAGCCTCCGCCGCCGCGTCAACGACATCGCCGCCTCCTGACCCACCCCACCCCACCCCGCCCCCCACCGCCGACCGGCACCCGACGCCCCGAAGCACCCCCTTCGGGGCGTCCGCCGTCCCATCCCCGTTCACCCGACAACACACTTCCGCACCCGAGTTGCACCCAATGCCCGGGAAAATCCGGCGCCATTGCTGAGGGTGCCATGTAAAAGTGAAATAAGTCTTGTGTCACTAAGGGCTGTTGGGTAGCTTCATCGCGCATTTGTTGTGGACGCGGGGGGTTCTTGTGCCCATTCGGCGCTCGCTGGTTCTCGTTCTTGCCGTCCTGATGGCGGTCCTGACCGGTACTGAGACGGCCGCGGCGGCAGCCGCCCAGTGGCAGCGGGACCGCTCACCGGCAGCCGCCGACCCGGGCCGTCGTCCGGAGCAGTCCTGGGACGCCGCGGACGGCCGCGGACATCGCGCCCCGTCCGCCGACACCACCGCCACGACCGGGAAGGGCCGCGCACCGGGTACCGCTCCCGGCGAACTCCCGGCGGAGGAAGACCTCTCCGGCCCGCAGGATCTCGGCGACACCCGGCCTCCCCTCGACCCGGCATCGGCCGAATTCCTCGGCACCCGCGGAGTGGGGGAGCCCCCGGGGAACAGCTTCGACGAGCAGGCCAGTGTCGAGGTGGCGGACAAGCGCGACGAGCGTTCCCGCACCTACCTCAACCAGGACGGCACCTTCACCACCCGCTACTTCAACGAGCCGGTCAACTTCCGCAACTCGGACGGCGACTGGCAGGAGATCGACCCCACCCTGCGGCGTGAGATCCCCACCGGGCTCAGCACCCAGTCGGTGGACGGCTGGTCCACCACCTCCACCGAAGTCGGCATCTCCTTCGGCCCGCACGCCGCCGCCGACCCGCTGGCCACCCTGCGGCTGGACGCGCAGCACGCCGTCGGCTTCTCACTCACCGGCGCCCAGCCCTCCCCGGGCAGCGCCGAGGGCGCGCTGATCCGCTACCCCGATGTGCTGGGCACCGCCGACCTGGAATTCATCGCCGGCAGCGAAACGATCAAGGAGACCCTGGTCCTCGACGACCCCGCTGCCCCCACCGAGTGGCACTTCCCGCTCCACCTCGAAGGGCTGACCGCCGCACTGGACGACAGCGGCGGTATCGCCTTCACCGACGCGGCCGGCGTGCGGCGCGCCTGGATGCCGCCCGGCTGGATGCAGGACGCCGATCTCGGCGAACACTCCGGCGAAGGAGCGATCAGCGACGGCGTCGCGTACACACTGAGCGGCGAAAACGGCGGCCAGGTCCTCACGGTCACCCTCGACGCGGAATGGCTTGCCGACCCCGAGCGGGTCTACCCGGTCCGGGTCGACCCGACCATCACCAGCGTCACCGCGATCACCACCTCGTCGGCGACCTACGTGCAGAAGCCCTACAACACCAACTTCAACGACGACACCGTGCTCAAGGTGGGCACCCACGACGGCGGCACCAGCACCGCCGCGGCGTTCATGCGGTTCTCCGGGGTCAACAGCACCCTCAACAACGCCTGGGTCCTCGGAGCCCGGCTTTCCCTGTACAACAACTGGTCCTACTCCTGCAACAGCCGGCCCGTCACCGTCCACACCATCACCCAGAACTGGGACCCCACCACCCTCGCGAACTATCCCGGCCCCAGCACCGGGGCCGCGCTCACCAGCAAGAGCTTCGCCCACGGCTGGCGGCCCGCCGGCACCACGTCCTGGACCTGCGCCCCGGCCTGGGAGTCCATACCCCTGGGCGAGGCGGGGCGCAAACTCGTGGACGACTGGACGCACGGCCGAAGGAACAACTACGGCCTCGCCCTCAAGGCGTCCACCACCGACTCCCTCGGCTGGAAGCAGTTCGGCTCCGACCTCTACCCCAACGGCAAGCCCAGCCTCGACGTCACCTGGACCAAATACGGCGCCACTTACGCACCCGGACAGCTCGTCACGCCGGTGACCGCCACCCAGGACGGCACCATGAAGGTGACCGTCCGCAACCAGGGCACCGAGATGTGGCCCACCGGCGGCGACTACCAGCTCACCTACCACCTCTACAACTCCTCCGGCACCGAGCTGACCAGCTCAGCCCTGCGCCGCTTCACCCTGATGCCGGAGAACGTCTCCCCGGGCGAGGCCGTCACCGTCGATGCCGCCATCGCCGCGCTGCAGCCGGGCACCTACACCCTCGTCTGGACCATGACGGACTACGGGACGGCCCGCTTCACCAACGTCGGTATCCCCGGGGCGGCGGTGAAGATCTCCACGGTCAACATCCCGCCCGCGCTCATCGCGGCGGCACCCGGCAGCGGAGCCGCCTTCGAGACCCTCACCCCCACCCTGTGGGCCAAGGGCAGCGACCCCGACCACTACCCAAGCGCGACCCTCCAGTACACCTTCGAGGTCTGCGAGGCGGACGGCGCCAACACCCGCAAGAACTGCCGCCAGGGGACCCGCTCCACCAGCCCCAACTGGACCGTGCCCGACGGCTGGCTGGCCTGGAACAAGACCTACGCCTGGTACGCCTACGTCTGGGACGGCAGCGCGACCTCCCTGCGGCCCAACCCCTCCCTCTTCTCGGTCAAGGTGCCGCAGCCCGCCGTGACCGGCTACCTCGGCGGGGAGATGGGCCACGACTTCGGCGCCCGCATCGGCAACTACGCCACCTCGGCCACCGACGCCTCCATCGCCGCCGTCGGCCCGGAACTCGCCGTCATCCGCACCTACAACTCCCTGGACCCCCGCACCGACACCGCCTTCGGCCAGGGCTGGACGAGCCGGTGGGACATGCGGGCCGAGGCCGACGCCGCCGGCAACGTCGTCGTCACCCTGGCCAGCGGCCGGCGGGTCCGGTTCGGACTCAACGCCGACGGCAGCTACACCCCGCCGCCCGGCAGCGCGGACACCCTCACCGCCGTACCGGCCACCGGCGGCTGGGTGCTGCGCACCACCGACACCGCCACCCACACCTTCGACGCCGACGGACACCTCACCACCCTCACCGACGGCGCCGGGCGGGAGCAGCTCCTCACCTACACCGCCGGCAGACTCACCAGGGCCACGGACGCGGTCTCCGGCCGCCACCTCGACTTCACCTGGGACGGACCGCACGTCTCGTCGGTCACCACCAGCCCCGCCGAGACCGGCGGCACCGGGCTGACCTGGAGCTACCAGTACACCGACGGACGGCTGACCCAGGTGTGCCCGCCGGACGAACCCACCGCCTGCACCCGCTACCAGTACCAGGACGGCTCCCTCTACCGCTCCGCAGTCCTGGACGAGAGCCCCGTCTCCTACTGGCCGCTGGGCGAGACCGGCGGCGAACTCGCCCACAGCGTCGCCCCGTCCCGCACCGGGTTCAACCACGCCGAGTACTACAACGTCGAGTACGGCGCGCCCGGCGCGCTGGCCGGCAGCGACGACACCGCCGTCACCTTCAACGGCACCGACTCCTCCGTCCGGCTTCCCGACGACACCCTGCGCACCTCGACCTTCCTCACCATCGAGCTGTGGTTCAGGACCACCCAGCCCGGCGTGCTGATCGGCTTCCAGAACAGCCCACTGGAGGACGGCTACCCGAGCCAGAAGAACCCGCCGCTCACCGTCGACGCCGACGGCAGGCTCAGCGGCTTCTTCTACACCGGCCAGGTCGACGCCATCGACCCGATCAAGAGCACCGCGACCGTCACCGACGGCCAGTGGCACCATGCCGTCCTCACCGCCGCCGGCACCAGTCAGACCCTCTACCTCGACGGCCTGCCGCAGGGCAGCCGCACCGGCCCGCTGGGCCACCGGGACCAGTCCTACACCTATCTCGGTGCCGGCTGGTCCGACTCCCGCTGGGACGGCGGCCCCTCAGAAGTCCGCTACTTCACCGGTCAGATGGACGATGTCGCCGTCCATCACCGCCCGCTGGACGCGGCCACCGTCGCCGAACACTACGCCGCCCGCACCGCCCGCGGCCTGATGACCACGGTGACCCTGCCCTCCGGGCGGACCCACGCCACCAACACCTACGACACCACCACCGCCCGTATCACCACCCACACCGACGCAGGCGGCGGCACCTGGCAGATCTCCGCGCCCGGCTACTCGGGCGGCTCCGCCGCCTACACCGACTTCGTGCGGGCCGACAGCCCCACCGGCTACTGGCGGCTGGACGACCCGGCCGGGGCCGTCGCCGCCAGCCCGCTCGGCGACCACCTCAACGGCACCTACCTGGACACTCTCCGGCGCGGCGCCGGACCCTTCGCCGGCGGCGACACCACCGCCCCCCTCTTCGACGGTGACAGCGCGGTCCAGATCCCCGCCGAGGCATGGGGCACCACCGGGCGGCAGACCGTCGAACTGTGGTTCAGAACCGACTCCCACGGCGTGCTGATCGGCATGCAGGACGCGCCCTTCGGCGACGACGCCACCGCCTGGTGGCCCATGCTGCTGGTCGACTCCGACGGCATGCTGCGCGGACGCTTCCGCTTCCCCGGCGACGACACCACCCTGATGTCACAGACGGCCGTCGACGACGACGAGTGGCACCACGCCCTGCTCACCGGCGACTCCTCGGGCCAGGCCCTTTTCCTCGACGGACGGCTTCAGGCGAGCAACACCCACGGCACCGACACCCAGCGCCTGCCCTACGCCTATATCGGCGGCGGCGTCGCCTCACCGAGCTGGGGCGGCGAAACCGGCAACGGGCACTTCAACTTCACCGGCCAGATCGCCGATGTCGCCGTCTACGACGACACCGTGTGGGCCTCCGGCTTCGGCGGCGAGGTCGAATACGACCGGGACCGGATCTGGACCCGGCACCGGCTGCGCCGCTGGCTGATCGCCGGCACCGGCGAGAACTATGAGCACGCGGTGCGCGGCAGCGCCCCGGCCGCCTACTGGAAACTCGACGAACGCACCGGCACCCTGGTCGCCGACGAGATCGCCGGCCGCGACGCCACCCTGACCGGCACCTACCCGACCAGCCTCAACACCGAAGGAGTCTTCGGCCCCGGCAACGGCACCTCGCTGCGGCTGAGCAACCCGGGCGACCATGTGGACTTCCCCGGCACCATCGTCGCCGGCACCGACGAGCTCTCCGCCGAACTCTGGTTCCGCACCCGGGAGACCGGCGGGGTGCTGCTGGCCTGGCAGAACGCGCCGGCCGGCGAAACCCCCAGCCACTGGCACCCGGTACTGAGCGTGGACGGCGCGGGCAAGCTGCGCGGCGAATGGTGGGTCGCCGGACTGGGCGGCGCCGACCCGATCACCAGCCCGCAGGCCGTCAACGACTACGCCTGGCACCATGTGGTGCTCGCCGGCGCCGGGACCACCCAGACCCTCTATCTCGACGGCGAGCAGATCGGCACCTTCGACGGGCAGATATCCGAGCCCGGCCTCAGCCACGGCCTGATCGGCACCGGCTACGCCAGTCCCGACTGGATCGGCCTGCCGGGCGGCACCTACAGCTACGAGGGCGTCATCGACGAGGTGGCGCTCTACCGGCACACGCTCACCGAGGACCAGGTACGGGCCCACTATCTGGCCCAGACCCAGCCCGAGACCCACTCCCTGGGCGCCACCGTCACCGTCACCGACCCGGCCGGCAACACCACCAGCACCAGCTACGACGTGCTGCGCGGCTGGCGCACCACCGCCGCCACCGACGCCGAGGGCGGCGTCACCCGCTACGCCTACGACACCGGCGGCTTCCAGCACACCGTCACCGACCCCAACGGCAATTCGGTCATCACCGGACACGACAAGCACGGCAATGTCGTCTCCACCAGCACCTGCCGGGGGCCGGGCAACTGCCAGACCTCCTTCGCCACCCACTTCCACAACGAGTCCGACCCGCTCGACCCGCGCAACGGCGCCGTGCTGACGATGAGCGACGCCCGCTCCCAGGACCCGGCCGACGAGACATACCGCACCACGACGACCTACACTCCGCTCGGCCTGCCCGCCACCACCACCCTGGCCGACGGCCGCTCCTCGTCCCGCACCTACACCGACGGCACCGAGGCCGCGGCCGACGGGGGCACGGTGCCGGCCGGCCTGGTCAAGTCCATCACCACCACCGGCGGCGCCGTCACTTCCTACGACTACTACGCAGGCGGCGACATCGCCCGCATCACCGCGCCCTCCGGCGCGGTCACCGAGTACGACTATGACGGGCTCGGCCGCCAGACCTCGCAGACCGTCGTCTCCGACGCCCACCCGGACGGCCTCACCACCACCTACGTCTACGACTCCATGTCCCGGATCGTCCGGGAAACCGCGCCCGGCGCGGTCAACGAGATCACCGGCACCACCCACACCCCGGAGATCCGCCGCACCTACGACGACGACGGCAATCTGCTCACCGAGACCGTCGCCGACCTGACCGGCGGCGACCCCGAGCGCACCACCAGCTACCTCTACAACACCCTCGGCCAGAACGAGGCCGTCATCGACGCCGAGGGCAACACCACCACCTACGTCCACGACGACTTCGGCCGCGTCACCCGGGAGACCGACCCGCTGGGCACCGTCTACCGCTACAGCTACACCCCGCGCGGGCAGCTGGCCGAGACCGTCCTGGAGGACTGGACCGGCGACCCGGCCGGCGGCGTTCGCGACCTGGTGCTGGAATCACGCGCCTACGACCCGGCCGGCCGCCTCGCCTCCGTCACCGACGCCATGGGCGCCACCGTCTCCCACACCTATTTCGACGACGGCCTGCTCGCCACCACCACCGCCCACGACGTCACCCAGTCCGACGGCACCACCCGCGACATCGTCCTGGAAAGCAACACCTATGACCCCGCCGGCCACCTGATACGCCAGACCACCGGCAACGGCACCACCACCGTCACCCACGAGTACGACGCCACCGGGCGCACCGCCGCCTCGGTCCTCGATCCCGACGGCCTGGACCGCCGCACCACCTTCGCCTACGACAACGACGACCGCGTCCTGGAAACCCGCCAGACCGGTGGCGGGTCCACCACGCCGTACCTGGCCGCCTCCTACACCTACGACCCGGCCGGCAACGTCCTCACCGAGACCCTCTCCGACGCGGTTTCCTCCTCCACCACCCGCCACCACTACAACCAGCTCGGCCAGGTCACCGCCACCGTCAGCCCGCGCGGCACGGAGACCGGCGCCGACCCGGACGCCCACACCACCGACTTCCGTTACGACACCCACGGCCGCCTTGTCGCCGCGACCTCCCCGCCGGTCATGGTGGAACGCGACGGCGACCCCGCCGTCGCCCACCGCCCCGAAGTCCTCACCGGCTACAACACCTTCGGCGACACCACCGCCGTCCGGGACGCCGAGGGCAACACCACAAGCCACACCCTCGACCTCCTCGGCCGCCCCACCGAGACCCGGCTCCCCGACTACACCCGGCCGGACGGCACCACCCTCACCGCCCTGACCACCACCGTCTACGACCGCCTGGGCAACGTCCTCTCCACCACCGACCCGCTGGGCAACGTCACGGAGTTCGCCTACGACCAGCTCGGCCACCTCACCCAGCGGACCGATCCCCACCCCGACGGCCCCGGCCTGCCTTCCGGCACCTCGCCCACCCCGGACCCGTTCACCACCAACACCACCCCCGACGGCCGCGGCCTGCACACCTACACCTGGACCCCGACCGGCCTCCAGCTCTCCGCCACCGACCCCGCCGGCGCCCGCACCGAGGCCACCTACGATGAACTCGGCCGCCGCCTCACCAGCACCGTCGTCGAGCGGTACCCGACGCCCCAGAACCTGACCACCACCTACACCTGGGACGACGCCGGCCGCCAGACCAGGTCGGTCACCCCGCGCGGCACCTGGACCGAGGCCGCCTACAACGCGGCCGGCGAGCCCCTCACCGTGCGGGATGCCACCGGTCTGCTCACGGCCAACACCTACGACGCCTTCGGCCGCGTCACCGAGACCCGGAACGCCCTGGACCACCGGTCGGTCACCCACTACAACCATCTCGGCCTGCCCGTCCGCGTGGACGACTACGGCACGGCCGCCACCGTCCAGCGCTCCATCCGGGCCGAGTACGACGCCGAGGGGCACCAGACCGCCGACATCTCACCCACCGGCGCCCGCACCACCGCCGTCTTCGACGCCATGGGCCGCGTCACCGAACAGACCGAGCCCATCACCAGCGCCACCTCGCTCGTCACCACCTTCGGCTACGACGCCAACGGCAACCGCACCCGCCTCACCGACCCCCGGGGCAACACCACCCACTACACGTTCAACGCCTGGGGGCTGCCGGAATCCACCATCGAGCCCGCCACCGACGCCCACCCGGCCCTGGCCGACCGCACCTGGACCACCCTCTACGACGCCGCCGCCCGCCCGGTGCAGGACCGTCTCCCCGGCGGCGTCACCCGCACCCGCACCTATGACGCACTCGGCCGGATGATCCACGAAACCGGCACCGCCGCCGAAGCCGCCACCCGGGACCGGCACTTCACCTACGACCTCATCGGCCGCATGATCACCGAGGGCGCCACCAACGCCCTCCTCGCCCCCAACACCTACACCTACAACGACCGCGGCCAGCTCCTCACCGCCGAAGGCCCCGCCGGGAACGTCTCCTACACCTACGACGCGGGCGGCAACATGGCCTCCCGCACCGACGCCCAGGGAACCACCAGCTACACCCACACCGCCCGCGACCAGCTCGCCACCGCCACCCACTCCGTCAACGGCACCGGCGTCTCCTTCACCTATGACGCCGCCGGCCGCCTCACCACCGAAACCAGCGGCAGCGCCCGCCGCAGCTACACCTACGACGACCTGGGCCGTCTCGCCTCCGACACCATCACCGATCCGGCCACCGCAACCGAACTCTCCGCGATCGACTACACCTACGACATCGACAACCGCCTCACCGCCAAGACCACCCGGGGCACGGCCGGAGCGGGCAGCAACACCTACACCTACGACGACGCCGGCCGCCTGACCTCCTGGACCCGCGACGGCACCACCACCGACTACACCTGGGACGCCGCCGGCAACCGCACCAGTGCCGACGGTGTGACCTCCACCTACGACGAACGGAACCGCCTCCTCACCGAAGGCTCCACCCACTACACGCACACCCCGCGCGGCACCCTCTCCACCGTGACCGCCCCCGGCGAGGACCCGCGCACCCTCACCTTCGACGCCTTCGAACGCAAGATCACCGACGGGTCCACCACGTTCACCTACGACTCCCTGGACCGCGTCACCACCCACAACGGCACCCCGTTCCTTTACGACGGCGGCTCCAACAACCTCCTCTCGGACGGCACCACCCACTACACCCGCACCCCCGGCGGCGCCCTCCTCACCTCCACCGACGCCACCTCCGACGCCACCTCCTGGCTGATCACCGACCAGCACACCGATGTCGTCGCAGGCATCGCCACCGACGAGCCCACCCCCGCCCTCACCACCTCCCGGGCCTATGACCCCTTCGGTGAAACCCTCGCCGCCACCGGCCCCGCGCCCTCGCTCGGCTACCAGTCCGGCTGGACCGACCCCGACAGCGGCGACATCAACATGGCCTCCCGCTGGTACCAGCCCGGCACCGGCACCTTCTCCTCCCGCGACACCTGGCTCCTCCCCCCAACCCCCTCCATCGCCGCCAACCGCTACACCTACGCCAACGCCTCCCCCCTCCTCCACACCGACCCCACCGGACATTGGGCACTCGCGGCCGTCGCGGCGGCGGCTGTTGCCGGGGCAGTCGCAGTGGGCATGGCTTACTACGCGAGCCAGAACCCGGCCACCCTCACGCTGCCCAAGCTCGAGCCGATCGGCTACAACTGGCTGAAGAACAGGACGAAGACCAAGTCTGGCTTGGTCGCCGTCGGTACTGGCGCCGGGGCCGCCGCAGTCTCGCCGTGGTCGCCTTCACTCGGCGCGGCTCAGTCTGCTGCCAGAGCCGCTGCCCAGGCTGCGGCCGCTGCCGCAACAGCAGCGTGGGCCGCTGAGCAGGACTTCCTGTGGCGATCCCGATGGAACCGCCCGCCTGCCCGCAACAAGCCGGGCAGCGGTCCCGGCAGCAGCAGCGGCCCCGGCGGCAGCGCGATCCCGGCGGGCGGCGGCTTCGCCCGTGGCACCAGCGGGGGCAGGGGAGCGGGCCCCAGCGGCCGCGGCACTGCTCCGATCCCCTTCATCCCCCAGAACCCCCGCGAGCCCGCCCCCACCCGCCCCGCCCCCCAGCGCGACTGGAACCCTGACAGTGGCCGCTGGCAGCCCGGTATGCCCTGGAGCGACGAGATTACTGAAGAAGAGATTCTCAAATTCTTCTCCAGTGAGGCATTTACTCCCGAACGGGCGGGAAATCAATCCCAACCCTCCCCCGCCGAAGGAGAGCCGGGCGGGCCGGGAGTCAACAACCGCGAGGACCCTTGCTCTAAACCTCGAGAAAGCAGGTATCATTACCAGCCCACGGAAAGTGGAAGGCCGACCGGCGCAACGGCCCTTTATTGCCCCGGAGACGTCAAGCCGAAGGGGGCCGCACGTGACGACAATGGTGAACCTTATGTGGCTGGATTTCCTACTCAAGGGAACGTGGAGAATCGAGTCACGATATATCATCGCACTCATATAATTGCCGACAAATTCTATGGGGAGTGGCGGACCGAAAATCTCTTCACTGGTTATAGTCAGATGAATCAGAGTGGCATGGCGCGATGTGAGTGGAAGATTCGAAAGCAATTGGAGGCACGTAATCCCGTCGTCTATTCTGGTCAACTGATATATGAAGACCCTGGTGATCTCGTGCCGTCAGGGATAAGGATGCAGGCATACACTAAAGAAGGTGAGCTGTTCGATGTCGTTGTTCCCAATCTCCCTCAGAAGAGTAAGCAATGTGGCTAAGTGTTGATGGGCTCGAGCGGATCGTTCCCGAGTTGGTGGAGCATCGAGTGAGCGAATCGAGGGATATTGACTTTTCTGTCATCGAAGAACTGCTCGGGGTGATGCTTCCTAGGGATTATAAGGAGCTTGCGTCCTTTTATCCGGCTCTGGAGTTCGACGGTTTTCTTGTCGTTTCACTTCCGGATCCGGGTGCGGAAACTTCCTTTGTGGCCGGTGTTCAAAGTCGTCTCGACATTTTGGAAGACCTGGTGGAAGCGGGGATGACTGAAGGGTATGTAGGTCATCCTGCGGTGAATGGCCTGTTGCCATGGGCGGAATCTCTTTCCGGTGATGGATTCTACTGGCGGCGTTCCAGCGGTAAGGCAGAAGAATGGCCTGTTGTTGTCGGTACAAGAAACCAGGATTGGTGGGAGTTTCCCGGCGGCGCCTTGGCCTTCCTTGGCGGACTTATCGATGGAAGTATTGAGCGGCTAGGACTTCCGACAAGTGTGCCGAGTCGGCATCCTCGTATCCGTCCCTTCGTCTGAAATTGAGAACATCCGGAGTGAATTCGGGGTCTTGGTTTAGTTATTTTCCGCCTGCGCCACCTGGCTGACCAGGAGCCTTGATCGGTCGTGCGGTGAGTTCTTCGGTGCTGGCTCCGTGAATGTAGGGTCTTCGAATTTAGGCGGGGTGGAGGTGTCCGCGGGCTCGGCGGGTGGTGACGCAGCGTGTGCGTAGGCGTTGGTTGGCCGGGTTGCGGAAGCCGTGGGCGGCCCGTGCGGTGAGCTTGATCATGCGGTTGATGCCTTCGCTTTTGGCGTTGCTGTGGCCGGTGGCGATGAACGCGGCGATCTCGGGCCACCAGCGGTCGACGGTGCGGGCCAGGGTGCGGACTTCGGGGATGTCGGAGTCGGCGCACCAGGTCAGGAACTTGAAGCGCAGGTGGCCGACGCGGTGGCGGTCGGCGCCGGTGCGGGCGCAGGCGAGCAGGTCACGCAGCTTCTCCTTGGCGATCCAGGCGGTCAGCAGCGTCATCCCGATGGTCCCGGCGTCGATCAGCGCGTTCCACATCGTGCTGAACTGGGCGTCGGTGAGGTCCTCGCGGTTGCGCAGGAGCCGGCGCCGGGCCTTCCACTCCGGGTCGCAGGCCCGTCCGCGCCGGCCGCGCAGGGTGGCGGTGGTCCGGCGCCGGACGATGCTGAGCATCTTGTTGGCGAGTTGGACCACGTGGAAGTGGTCGACGACCACGGTGGCATGGGGCAGCCCGGTGCGGATCGCGGCCCGGTAGCCGGGGGACATGTCGATCGCGACGCAGCGGATCTGCCGACGCCACGGCAGCGGCGTCGTGGCGAGCCAGGCCAGGACGTCCGAGGGAGCGCGGCCCTCGACCTGCCCGAGCAGGCCCTGGACGCCGAAGGCGTCGACGAAGCCGGTGTGCCAGCGGTCTGCCACGGGTTCCCACCGGCCGGTTTCCGGGTTCTGGCGCCACTGCATGCGGCCCCGGCGGGTCTCGTCGATGCCGAGCACCTCGACGGGCTGAAGTGCCGCAGCAGTGACTTCGTCTCCGGCGGCGCGGAAGGCGTCCATCACCGTGGGCCAGGACAGGCCCAGGTCCCGGGCCGCCTGGACGACCGTGGAGGCGGCGTCGCGCACCCGTCGCCCGGCCGCGTTCCGCAGCCGGGTGGTGATCCGGGCTCTGGCCGGGACCTGGCGCACCTGCTCGGTGCAGGTCTGGCGCGGGCAGGCCGGCTCGGTGCAGTACCAGCGGCGCTTGCACCACACCAGCTCCAGCTTCCGCTCGCCGTAGGGCAGATCGCGTGGGCGGGTCTGCACGAAACCCTTGACGCGCACGGCGAATACCCCGCAGGAGGGGCAGGCCCGTGCGGCCTCGTCCGCGGTGGTCAGGTGCACCCGCCGGGTGCCGTCCGCGAGCCGCTCGACCTTCGAAACGGCCAGGCCGTCCAGGTCGAGCAGCAACGTCGTATTGTTGTCCAAGCCCGTGTGTCCAGGTGATCAAGCTGCGTAGAGAACAGTCATGATCACCCATGGCCACGGGCTTCCTGCATCCAGGGGGCCGGGCCCGACTCGCCTGACTCTCACCGCCCGTGACGACGCGGCAGGCCACCCACAGTCAGACCCCGCTCAACTTCGAAGACCCTGAATGTAGGTGCGTCTTTATCGGTGGGTTGAGCCAAAGTCTCGTCCAGGGAACAACAAGGGCTCCTCCGGTGCTGGGGGTGGCAGGCGGAAACCTCAGACAGCCGGGCCTGTCCCTCCGAAAGCGGCGTGTCGCGGATGGTTTCGCCGCAGACGTAGTGGCTTCTGTTCGGATGTGCGGCGGTCGACACGCGGGACGTCTCCGGCTGCGATGCAGTGGGGAGGCGGAGAGTGGCCCAGACGGTTTTGCCCGGTCCGTCAGGGTGAGGATGAGCACCCCAGTTGTCGGCGAGAGCGGCGACGAGGGCGAGACCTCGTCCCGATTCGGCGTCCGGTCCGGCCTCGCGTACGACTGGCTGCTGGTCACTGGCATCGTCCACGGCAAGGCGCAGCGCGCTCCCGGCGAGACTGACATGGACCTCGATCGCACTGTCGTAGGAGGCCGGCGCTTGGACGGCGTTCCCGGCGAGTTCGGACATCACGAGTTCCGCGGTGGCAGCGGTGTCGTCGTCGACACCGACTGCGGTGAGCTGCCTGCGGAGCGCCTGCCGGGCGAGCGGCACGCTGCGCGGTGAACGCTCCAGCCGTTGCGCATAGCTGAACGGTCGGGGGGTCGAAGGCATGTGGCGTCCTCCTGGGAGTACGGAGTTCCATAGCGGTGAGTCCTGGAGTCGTTACGGGGAGCTAGAATGCCTGCTGATCGAGTGAGTGGGCAACGTTGCATGATGATTATGTTGACTCGAACGTTCGTCGTCCGGATGACTGAGGAGGGCGTATGACGGCCGCCGACAGGAGCGCGGGGAAGCCGTCGACCGTGCTGGGCCGCCAGCTCGGGGACGAACTGCGCAGGCTCAGGGAGGCGGCCGGGATGACCACGGGGGATGTGGCTGGGGAGCTCGACTGCACCAAGGGCAAGGTCAGCCGGATCGAGAACGGCCGGGTGGCTGTGCGGGCCCCTGATGTGCTGGCGATGCTGCGCTCATACGGCGTCGACGCCGACAGCGACAAGGCCCGGCAGTTGGTCACCCTGGCCCGGCAGGCGAACCGGCGTCGCCGATCGGGCTGGTGGAACAAGTTCGGGCCGGTGCTGATCGACACCTACCGGGACTACATCGAACTGGAGGCGATGGCCGAGGGCGTGCGGACCTTCCAGGCCCAGTTGGTGCCCGGCCTGTTGCAGACGGCCGAGTACAGCCGAGCCGTCACGGTCGCGTCCAAGGCGTGGCAGACGCCCGACGAGATTGAGCGGTTTGTGCAGGTGAGGATGGCCCGGCAGAAGCGACTGCGCGCGGAGACCCCACTGAGCGTGTGGGCGGTGCTCGCCGAAGGTGTACTGCACCAGCGGGTGGGCGGCCCGGCAGTGATGCGCGGCCAACTGGAACACCTGCTGGATCTGGCTCAACTGCCGCACATCACCGTCCAGGTACTGCCGTTCACGAGGGGAGCGCACTCCGGTATGTTCGGCCCGTACGTGGTGCTGAGCTTTCCGCAGGCAGCGGCGATGGACGTCGTGCTGACCGAAACCCCCATCGGCCAGTTCTGGCAGGAGCGGGAACCCGAAGTGGCGCGGTATCAGGCGCTTTTCGACGACGCACGCACGAGCGCGCTGCCTCCCACGGAATCGCTCGCACTCATCAGTCGGGTGGCAAGGGAGAATGCCGAGTGAACGATCGCGGGCTGACATCCGTGGCACCGATAGCCGGGAGCGCTGCGGCGTGGCGCACCAGCAGCCACAGCGGCGGCCAAGGGGAGTGTGTCGAGGTACGCGGCGGTGTGGCGCCTGACGCGGTCGGAGTACGCGACAGCAAGGCCGCAGGCGGTCCCATACTCACCGTCGCGACGCAGGAGTGGAAAACCTTCGTGAACTGGTTGGGACGCCCAGGTGGGTGAACACCACCCGCCACCGGCCCCTGAGGACGGCGTCACGCTGTCCCGGCTCGTTGCCGGAGCGGTGGAGCGGGAGCTGCGGCTGCGGGCCGGCCGGGCGGTGATCCGGGAGTGGCAGGCCGAACACGGTGCTTTCACCCCGGAGGAGCTCGCCGTCGGGCGTGCCGACATGGCTGCCGCCGATGCCGAGTACCTCAGCGAACCTGGGGGAACCGTTGCGTGAATGTCCGGTACTCGTCATGGCGGCGAGTCCTGGCGCCATCATCTGGACCTCCGACCCGGACGACGTCTGGGCCTTGACCGACGCCTTGGACATCGAACCCGCACCGTCTGATCCCCGACTGCGTCGGAGGAAGCGAAGCGAAGGGCGGTTTCCGGCGGTGTGGGAGGGGCGTTTGGGAACCGGGTGGGACGGGTGGGCGGAGGAGGGGGTAGCCTCGGCGGCATCATGGACATCCTTGCGTCGATCCCCAGCCCGGGCACGAGCGAGATCAATCTCGGACCGTTCCCGCTCCGCGGCTACGCCGTGTGCATCATCATCGGTGTCTTTGTCGCCATCTGGTACGGCGGGCGGCGTTGGGTCGCCCGCGGCGGGCGGCCCGGGACCGTGGCCGACGTGGCCATCTGGGCGGTGCCCTTCGGCCTGATCGGCGCCCGGATCTACCACGTGGCCACCGACTACCAGCTCTACTTCGGCGAGGGCAAGGATCCCGTCGACGCCTTCAAGATCTGGGACGGCGGCATCGGCATCTGGGGCGCGATCGCGGGTGGCGCGTTCGGCGCCTGGATCGTGTGCAAGCGGCGCGGCATCCCGCTGCCCGCCTTCGCCGACGCCGTGGCGCCGGGCATCGCCCTGGCCCAGGCCATCGGCCGCTGGGGCAACTGGTTCAACCAGGAGCTGTACGGGCGGGCCACCGATGTGCCGTGGGCGCTGGAGATCGACAACGGCCGGGACGAGGGCACCTTCCACCCGACCTTTCTCTACGAGTCGCTGTGGAGCATCGGCGTCGCGCTGCTGGTGATCTTCGCCGACCGCCGCTGGAAGCTGGGCCACGGCCGGGCCTTCGCGCTGTATGTGGCCGCCTACACCGCCGGGCGTTTCTGGGTGGAGTATCTGCGGATCGACGAGGCGCACGAGGTCCTGGGCCTGCGGCTGAACAACTGGACCTCGCTGCTGGTCTTCGCCGCGGCGGTCGCCTACATCGTGATCTCGGCGCGCAGGCGCCCGGGCCGGGAGGACCCGGCCACGATCGAGCCGCTGCCGGCCGATGCCGGTGACGGGGCCGCGGCGGGCGGGGACGAGGACGACGGGGAGGCCGAGGTGGACGCCGGCACCGATGCAGGCGCCGACAGCGACGCCGAGGAGCCGGAGCAGGCGGAGAAGGCCGGGGGGAAGGCACCGGCGGCGGAGGGCGCCGCCGAGGGGGAGAGCGGCGAGGGTGACGAGGGTGACGAGGACGGCGGGGCCGAGCGGGCGGGCAAGCGGTCCGCGGCGGAGTCACGGTAGTCCGGTCAGGTCGGGCCGCGCCGCGGCAGACCCGGTAAGGGGCGCCTGACCTGCGGTTCGGCGGCTGGGCGGAGTAGGTTGTGGCCATGACTGCCGCAGGTGGAGAGTCCAGCAGGCCGGGCCGCCCCCGCCCCGTCGCCGTGGTCCCCGAGGCGCATCACACGCACCGGGATGTCAGCGGCGGCTGGCTGCGGCCGGCCGTGTTCGGGGCGATGGACGGGCTGGTGTCCAACCTCGGGCTGATCAGCGGGGTGGCCGGCAGCGACGCCCGGGCCGCCACGGTGGCGATCGCCGGGCTGGCGGGGCTGGCGGCCGGGGCGTTCTCCATGGCGGCGGGGGAGTACACCTCGGTGGCCTCGCAGCGCGAGATGGCGCTGGCCGAGATCGATGTGGAGCGCCGCGAGCTGCGCCGCCACCCGGAGGACGAGCTGGCCGAGCTGACCGCCGTCTACATCGGCCGCGGGGTGGAGCCGGAGCTGGCGCGGCGGGTGGCCGAGCAGCTCTCCGCCGATCCGGACCAGGCGCTGGAGATCCACACCCGCGAGGAGCTGGGGGTCACGGCCGACGGGCTGCCGTCACCCACCGTGGCCGCGGTGTCCTCGTTCCTGGCCTTCGGAATGGGCGCGCTCGTTCCGGTGTTGCCGTATCTGCTGGGAGCGACGGCGCTCTGGCCGGCCGCCGTGCTCGCCCTCACGGGACTTTTCCTCTGCGGGGCGGTTGTCTCCAAGGTGACAACTCGGTCATGGTGGTACACGGGACTGCGGCAACTGGCGCTCGGCGCCACCGCCGCGGCCCTCACCTACGGCCTGGGAGCGGCCCTGGGCGTGGCACTCGACTAGCCGACGGCGACGAGCGCCGCGCTGGTCCGCGGCGAAGCCCATGCCGTAAGGTGATTCGTGTTACCTGGTGGTTTCGTCCACGTCACCCGAGGGCATATGCTCCCTCACCCGCGGGCATAGACGCCCGCACCCCCACCCTTCCCGGGTCTCACGCCCACCGTCTTCCGGCGTGCGCGCGAACCCAAGTCCGTATGGCGGACATGGGTATCCACTTCTCGGGATGCGGGGCCATTGTGTAACCTGCACGAAAATTTTTCATGCCAGGGCCAGCGTCGTCCCTTGCTCAGCACATGCCTTTGAGACGACGGGAGAGCCGATGCGTTCTGCGTCCCACCCGGCCAAGCAGGGGATGTACGACCCGGCCAACGAGCACGACGCCTGCGGTGTCGGCTTTGTCGCCACCCTGACCGGTGAGGCGAGCCACGAACTCGTGGACCAGGCGCTCACCGTCCTGCGCAACCTCGAACACCGGGGCGCGACCGGCAGCGACCCGGACACCGGGGACGGCGCGGGCATCCTGTTCCAGATGCCGGACGCGTTCCTGCGGGAAACGGTCGCCTTCGACCTGCCCGAGGCCGGGGGATACGCCGCCGGCCTGGCCTTCCTGCCCGCCGACGGCGACGGAACCGGCGCCGCCGAGCAGGCCGCCGCCCGCATCGAGGCGATCGCCGCCGAGGAGAAGCTGCGCGTGCTGGGCTGGCGCGAGGTGCCGGTCACCCCGGATCTGCTCGGCGCCGCCGCCCGCGCCGCCATGCCGGTCTTCCGCCAGCTCTTCGTCGCCGACGCCGACGGCGAGCGCACCGGCCTGGAACTGGAGCGCCGCGCCTTTGTGCTGCGCAAACGCGCCGAGCACGAGACCGGCGTCTACTTCGCCTCGCTCTCCGCCCGCACCCTGGTCTACAAGGGCATGCTCACCACCGGGCAGCTGGAGCCGTTCTTCCCGGACCTCTCCGACCGCCGGCTGGCCTCCGCCATCGCGCTGGTGCATTCGCGCTTCTCGACGAACACCTTCCCGTCCTGGCCGCTGGCCCACCCCTACCGGTTCATCGCGCACAACGGCGAGATCAACACCGTCAAGGGCAACCGCAACTGGATGCGGGCCCGGGAGTCGCAGCTCGCCAGCGAGCTGTTCGGCGACGCGCAGGCGCTGGAGCGGGCCTTCCCCATCTGCACCCCCGACGCCTCCGACTCCGCCACCTTCGACGAGGTGCTGGAACTGCTGCACCTGGGCGGACGCCCGCTGCCGCACGCGGTGCTGATGATGGTCCCCGAGGCCTGGGAGAACCACACCTCCATGGACCCGGCCCGCCGCGCCTTCTACCAGTTCCACTCCACCATGATGGAGCCCTGGGACGGCCCGGCCTGCGTCACCTTCACCGACGGCACCCAGGTCGGCGCGGTGCTGGACCGCAACGGCCTGCGCCCCTCCCGCTACTGGGTGACCGACGACGGCCTGGTGGTGCTGTCCTCCGAGGTCGGCGTGCTGGACATCCCGCCGCACAAGGTGGTCCGCAAGGGACGCCTCCAGCCCGGCCGGATGTTCCTGGTCGACACCGCCGAGCACCGCATCATCGAGGACGACGAGATCAAGGCCGGCCTGGCCGCCGAGCACCCCTACCAGGAGTGGCTGGACGCCGGCCTGATCGCCCTGGACGACCTGCCCGAGCGCGAGCACGTGGTGCACACCCACGCCTCGGTCACCCGCCGCCAGCAGACCTTCGGCTACACCGAGGAAGAGCTGCGGGTACTGGTCACCCCCATGGCCCGCACCGGCGCGGAGCCCATCGGCTCGATGGGCACCGACACCCCGATCGCCGCCCTCTCCGACCGGCCCCGGCTGATCTTCGACTACTTCACCCAGCTCTTCGCGCAGGTCACCAACCCCCCGCTGGACGCCATCCGGGAGGAACTGGTCACCTCCCTGCACTCCGCGCTCGGCCCCCAGGGCAACCTGCTGGAGCCCGGCCCGGCGTCCTGCCGCAGCGTCACCCTGCCCTTCCCGGTGATCGACAACGACGAACTGGCCCGCCTGATCCACATCAACGCCGACGGCAACCTGCCCGGCTTCGAATCCGCCATCTTCTCCGGCCTCTACCGGGTGCACGGCGGCGGCGCCGCACTCGCCGCCCGGCTGGACGAGATCTGCGCCGAGGTGGATCGCGCCATCGCCGACGGTGCCCGGATACTGGTCCTCTCCGACCGCCACTCGGACGCCGAGCACGCCCCGATCCCGTCCCTGCTGCTGACCTCCGCCGTCCACCACCACCTGATCCGCACCAAGCAGCGCACCCGGGTCGGGCTGCTGGTCGAGGCCGGCGACGTCCGCGAGGTGCACCACGTCGCGCTGCTCATCGGCTACGGCGCCGCCGCGGTCAACCCCTACCTGGCCATGGAATCCGTGGAGGACCTGGTCCGGGCCGGCACCTACCTGCCGGACATCGACGCCCAGACCGCCATCCGCAACCTGATCAAGGCACTGGGCAAGGGCGTGCTCAAGGTGATGTCCAAAATGGGCATCTCCACCGTCGCCTCCTACCGCGGCGCCCAGGTCTTCGAGGCCGTCGGCCTGGACCAGGACTTCACCGACCGCTACTTCCACGGCACCGCCTCCAAGATCGGCGGCGTCGGCATCGACGTCATCGCCGAGGAGACCGCCCGCCGGCACGCCAAGGCCTACCCGGCCTCCGGCGTGGCCCCGGCCCACCGCGACCTGGAGATCGGCGGCGAATACCAGTGGCGCCGCGAGGGCGAGCCGCACCTGTTCGACCCGGACACCGTCTTCCGGCTCCAGCACTCCACCCGGCAGCGCCGCTACGACATCTTCAAGCAGTACACCGAGCGGGTGAACCAGCAGTCCGAGCGGCTGATGACGCTGCGCGGACTGTTCGGCCTCACCAGCGACCGGCCGGCCATCCCCCTCGAAGAGGTCGAGCCGGCCTCCGAGATCGTCAAGCGGTTCTCCACCGGAGCCATGTCCTACGGCTCCATCTCCCGCGAGGCCCACGAGACCCTGGCCATCGCCATGAACCGGCTGGGCGCCAAGTCCAACACCGGCGAGGGCGGCGAGGACCCGGACCGCCTCTACGACCCCGAGCGGCGCTCCGCCATCAAGCAGGTCGCCTCCGGCCGCTTCGGCGTGACCAGCGAATACCTGGTCAACTCCGACGACATCCAGATCAAGATGGCGCAGGGCGCCAAGCCCGGCGAGGGCGGCCAGCTCCCCGGCCCCAAGGTCTACCCCTGGGTGGCGAAAACCCGGCACTCCACCCCCGGCGTCGGCCTGATCTCCCCGCCCCCGCACCACGACATCTACTCCATCGAGGACCTCGCCCAGCTCATCCACGACCTGAAGAACGCCAACCCCCGGGCCCGCATCCACGTCAAACTGGTCTCCGAGGTGGGCGTCGGCACCGTGGCGGCCGGCGTGTCCAAGGCCCACGCCGACGTGGTGCTGATCTCCGGCCACGACGGCGGCACCGGCGCCTCCCCGCTCACCTCCCTCAAGCACGCCGGCGCCCCCTGGGAGCTCGGCCTGGCCGAAACCCAGCAGACCCTGCTGCTCAACGGCCTGCGGGACCGGATCGTGGTGCAGACCGACGGCCAGCTCAAGACCGGCCGGGACGTCATCATCGCCGCCCTCCTCGGCGCCGAGGAATACGGCTTCGCCACCGCCCCCCTGGTGGTCTCCGGCTGCGTCATGATGCGGGTGTGCCACCTGGACACCTGCCCGGTCGGCATCGCCACCCAGAACCCGGTACTGCGGGAACGCTTCAGCGGCAAACCCGAGTTCGTGGTCAACTTCTTCGAGTTCATCGCCGAGGAGGTCCGCGAACTCCTCGCCGAGCTGGGCTTCCGCACCCTCGACGAGGCCATCGGCCGCGCCGACCTGATCGACATCGGCCGCGCCGTGGAGCACTGGAAGGCGGAAGGGCTGGACCTGGCCCCGCTGCTGCACATGCCGGAGCTCACCACCGACACCGCCCGCCACTGCGTCACCGGCCAGGACCACGGCCTGGAGAAGGCGCTGGACAACGAGCTGATCCGGCTCGCCGCCGACGCCCTCACCGCCGAGACCGCCGAGGCCGCCCAGCCGGTGCGCGCCCAGGTCGCCATCCGCAACATCAACCGCACCGTCGGCACCATGCTGGGCCACGAGGTGACCAAGAAGTTCGGCGGCGCCGGCCTGCCCGACGACACCATCGACATCACCTTCACCGGCTCGGCCGGCCAGTCCTTCGGCGCCTTCCTGCCCCGCGGCGTCACCCTGCGGCTGGAGGGCGACGCCAACGACTACGTCGGCAAGGGCCTGTCCGGCGGCCGGATCATCGTCCGCCCGGACCGCGACGCCGACCACCTGGCCGAGGACTCCGTCATCGCCGGCAACACCCTCGCCTACGGCGCCACCGGCGGCGAACTGTTCCTGCGCGGCCGGACCGGCGAACGCTTCTGCGTGCGCAACTCCGGCGCCACCGTGATCGCCGAAGGCGTCGGCGACCACGGCTGCGAGTACATGACCGGCGGCCGGGCAGTGGTGCTCGGCGAGACCGGCCGCAACTTCGGCGCCGGCATGTCCGGCGGCGTCGCCTACGTCCTCGACCTGGACCGGGACAACGTCAACACCGGCAACCTGGACGCCGTCGAGGAACTCGACGACGCCGACCGCGAGTGGCTGCACGACGCCGTGCGCCGCCACCGCGAGGAAACCGGCTCCACCGTCGCGGACAAGCTGCTCGCCGACTGGGACGGCGCAAACGGCGCGGCCCGGCGCTTCAGCAAGATCATGCCCACCACCTACAAGGCCGTGCTCGCCGCCAAGGACGCCGCCGAGCGGGCCGGACTGAGCCAGTCCGAGGTCCACGAGAAGATGATGGAGGCGGCGACCCATGGCTGATCCGAAGGGCTTTCTCACCACCGGCCGCGAGGTCGCCCGGACACGGCCCGTCGCCGAACGGGTCAAGGACTGGAACGAGGTCTACGTCCCCGGCTCCCTGCTGCCCATCATCAGCAAGCAGGCCGGCCGCTGCATGGACTGCGGCATCCCGTTCTGCCACAACGGCTGCCCGCTGGGGAACCTCATCCCCGAGTGGAACGACTACGCCTACCGGGGCGACTGGGCGGCGGCCAGCGAGCGGCTGCACGCCACCAACAACTTCCCCGAGTTCACCGGCCGGCTCTGCCCGGCGCCGTGCGAGTCCGCCTGCGTGCTCGGCATCAACCAGCCCGCGGTCACCATCAAGAACGTCGAGGTCACCATCATCGACAAGGCGTGGGAGGCCGGGCACGTCACCCCGCAGCCGCCGGAGCGGCTGTCCGGCAAGACCGTGGCCGTCATCGGCTCCGGCCCCGCCGGACTGGCCGCCGCCCAGCAGCTCACCCGCGCCGGGCACACCGTGGCCGTCTACGAGCGGGCCGACCGCATCGGCGGGCTGCTGCGCTACGGCATCCCCGAGTTCAAGATGGAGAAGCGGCACATCAACCGGCGCATCGAGCAGATGCGGGCCGAGGGCACCAAGTTCCGCACCGGGGTCGAGATCGGCCGCGACCTCGACGCCCGCGACCTGCGCCGCCGCTACGACGCCGTGGTCATCGCGGCCGGCGCCACCACCGCCCGTGACCTGCCCGTCCCCGGACGGGAACTCAACGGCATCCACCAGGCCATGGAATATCTGCCGCTGGCCAACAAGGTGCAGGAAGGCGACTACGTCACCGCCCCGGTCACCGCCGAGGGCAAGCATGTGGTCGTCATCGGCGGCGGCGACACCGGAGCCGACTGCGTGGGCACCGCCCACCGGCAGGGCGCCGCCTCCGTCACCCAGCTGGAGATCATGCCCCGGCCGGGCGAGGAACGCCCCGAGAACCAGCCCTGGCCGACCTTCCCCATGCTGTACAAGGTCACCAGCGCCCACGAGGAGGGCGGCGAGCGGATCTACTCCGTCTCCACCACCCGCTTCGAGGGCGACCAGGACGGCAACGTCCAGTGGCTGCACCTGGTGGAGGTGGAGTTCAAGGACGGCAGATTCGAGCAGAAGCCCGGCACCGAGCGCAGGATCCCGGCCCAGCTCGTCACCCTGGCCATGGGCTTCACCGGAGTCGACCAGACCAACGGCCTGGTCGAGCAGTTCGGCGTCGGACTCGACGCCCGCGGCAACGTCGCCCGCGACGGCTCCTACGCCACCAACGTGGACGGCGTGTTCGTGGCCGGCGACGCCGGGCGCGGCCAGTCGCTGATCGTATGGGCCATCGCCGAGGGCCGGGCCGCCGCCGCCGCGGTGGACCGCTACCTCACCGGCGCCACCGACCTGCCCGCCCCGGTCCGCCCCACCGACCGCGCCCTCGCGGTCTGACCGGCCGGCCCCCCCGGGGCCGCCGGCACCCGGACGTGCCCGTACAACGGAGTACGGCACCCGCCGCGGCGCCCGCCCGCTCTTCCCGACCGGGGCGGGCGCCGCGGCACACCCCGCCCGCCCCGCCCGGCCGGGGCGGCCCGGTCAGTACCCGCCGGTGAACTCGCCGGAGCGCACATCCATGCCGGTGGCGGCGTCCACGACGGTGCGCTCGCCCAGCGGCGCCGCCAGTTCCACCGTCATCTCCACCACATGCAGCATGTCGTCGCAGGCCACCACCTCGGCGTCCCGCTGGAACGTCCAGTTGCCCACGATCACCAGCGCGTCCGTCTCATGAACCTGGGCGCCCCAGCCGTGATCGCAACTGCCGTGACCGACCTGCACGGCCAGTTCCGTGTCCGAGGGCCCGGCCTCCCGCACGCCCTGCACCCGCCAGATGTCCGGATCGAACTCCGCCAGCGGCGCGACATCGGGCCACTCGGCGGCCACCTGCTCCGCCCGCCGCCGGAACGCCGCCGGATCGGGCGGCTCGGTCACCTCCGGCCCCGGCCCGGTGCCCGGGCCGGAACCGGGATCCGTCCCCGCACCGTCGCCGTCCGACACGGGGCTGTCGCCGCCCCCCGGCCCGCCGTCGCCGGGCAGCCCGCCGGCCGGGGTGTCACCGCAACCCGCCAGCCCCACCGCCAGTGCTGCCGCCACCGCCACCAGCAGCCCGTTCTTCCTCCGGGAAGTCCCGTACACAGCGCGCCTCCTCAATCGTCCCCGGTGGGACGGAGCGGCACGGAATACGGTTCCGGCGCTGCCCGCGCTGCGGACGGCCCGGCCGGGCGCGCCGCCCAAGCCCATACCCTCGGAAACGTGACCAACCGTGAAACCGCCCCGGCCCCGGAGGGCGTCGACGAGGCCGTCCGGGACGAGCTGACCCGGCTGCGCGAATCCATCGACAACATCGACGCCGCCCTGGTGCACATGCTCGCCGAACGCTTCAAATGCACCCAGCAGGTCGGCCGCCTCAAAGCCGCCCACCGGCTGCCGCCCGCCGACCCGGCCCGCGAGGCCCGCCAGATCACCCGGCTGCGGCAACTGGCCGAAAGCGCCCGGCTCGACCCCGGCTTCGCGGAAAAACTGCTGAACTTCATCATCGCCGAGGTCATCCGGCACCACGAAACCCTCGCCCAGGGCGGCAACGCGACCCCCGGCCCCCCGGCCCGCTGACCGCCCCCCGGCCCGCCCGGCCGCCCACCGGCCGGGCAAATCCCGGGTGCCGACCGCCCCGCCCGTGCGGCAGCATGGGGCCATGGCCACACTGACGCGCGACGAGGCGCAGACCCGCGCCCGCCTCCTGGACGTCCACCGGTACACCATCGACCTCGACCTGAGCGACGCCGCGGCCCCGGCCGGCAGCGGCACCTTCCGGTCCCGTACCACCGTGGAATTCACCGCGCGCCAGACCGGCGACACCTTCGCCGAACTCCTCCCCGCCCGCCTGCACCACGCCGAACTCGACGGCACCCCCCTCGACCCCGCCGCCCTGCACGACGGACGGCTCCCGCTCACCGCCCTCACCCCCGGCCCCCACCGGCTCACCGTCGACGCCGACATGGCCTACTCCAACACCGGCGAAGGCATGCACCGCTTCACCGACCCCGAGGACGGCCGCACCTACCTCTACTCCATGTGCTGCATGTCCGAGGCGCCCCGCGTCTACGCCGCCTTCGACCAGCCCGACCTCAAGGCCGTCTTCGACCTCACCGTCACCGCCCCGCCCGGCTGGACCGTACTCGGCAACGGCACCGCCACCCGCGAGGCGGGCCCGCCCACCGCCACCGGCGAGCGCTGGCGCTGCGCCACCACCCCGCCCATCAGCACCTACCTGATGGCCGTCGCCGCCGGCCCCTGGCACACCGTGCGCACCCGGCACGCCGGACTCCCCTTCGCCCTGCACGTGCGCCAGTCCCTGGCCGAACACCTGGACAAGGACGCCGAGGAAATCCTCGACCTCACCCGCCGCGCCTACGACCGCTACCACACCCTGTTCACCGAGCCCTACCCCTTCGACTCCTACGACCAGGCCTTCGTACCGGAATTCAACGCCGGCGCCATGGAGAACCCCGGACTGGTCCTGTTCCGCGACGAATTCATCCACCGCTCCGCCGTCACCGACACCCAGCGCCAGACCCGCGGCGTGGTCATCGCCCACGAAATGGCCCACATGTGGTTCGGCAACCTCGTCACCCTCCGCTGGTGGGACGACATCTGGCTCAACGAGTCCTTCGCCGAGTACATGGGCTACCAGGTCCTGGACGACACCACCGCCTTCCGCCCCTGGACCGAGTTCTCCGTCTCCCGCAAATCCTGGGGCTACGACGCCGACCAGCGCCCCTCCACCCACCCCGTCGCCCCCGAACCGGACGCCGTGCCCGACACCGCCTCCGCCTGGCTCAACTTCGACGGCATCTCCTACGCCAAGGGCGCCTCCGCCCTGCGCCAGCTCGTCACCTGGCTCGGCCAGGACGCCTTCCTGGCCGGCATCAACGGCCACTTCACCCGCCACCGCTTCGGCAACGCCACCCTCGCCGACTTCCTGGACTCCCTCGCCCGGGCCACCGAGCGCGACGTGCACGACTGGGCCGACCGCTGGCTGCGCACCACCGGACCCGACACCCTCACCCCGCTGGACGACGAGGCCCACCCCGCCGGCGGCGGACCCGGCACCGAACCGGGCCGGCCCGGCGGCTGGCTGCTGCACATCCGGCACACCGGCAGCCGCCCGCACCGCATCGCCGTCGGCGGCTACGACACCACCGGCCGCCCCGTCGGCGAACCCTTCCTCCTCGACCTCGACACCCCCGACGGCGGCTCCCCCGAACCGGTCACCGTCCCCCGGCCCGGACCCCGCCCCGACCTGCTGGTCCTCAACGACGGCGACCTGAGCTACACCAAGGTCCGGCTCGACCCGCACTCCTGGCACACCGCCCGGCACACCCTGGCCGCCCTCCCCGACCCGCTCACCCGCGCCGTGGTGTGGACCGCCGCCCGCGACATGGTCCGCGACGCCGAACTCGCACCCGCCGCCTTCCTCGACGCGGTGCGCGCCCAGCTCCCCGCCGAGACCGACACCGCCCTCGCCGAAGGCGTCCTCGCCTTCGCCCGCACCCAGATCGCCGACCGCTACCTGGACGACACGGACACCCCGGACGCCCCGGACGCCCCGGGCACCCCGGGCACCCCGGGCACCCCGGGCACCCCGGGCGCCGGCCAGGCCGGCCACGCCCCGCCCGGCCCCGACGGCTCCCGCCGCACCGCCGCCCTGCGCACCCTGCACGCCACCGCACAGGAACTCCTCGACCGCGCCGCCGCCCACCCCGGCGGCCCCGCCCTGCGACTGGCCGCCGCCCGCACCCTGATCGCCACCGCCACCGCCGCCGAAACCGGCACCCTGCGCCGCTGGTGGCACGCCGGCACCGTCCCCGGCGGCCCCGAACTCGACCCCGAACTGCGCTGGCAGCTCCTGCACCGGCTCGCCGTGCTCGGCGCCACCGACGCCGACGAGATCCGGGCCGAGGAGGACCGCGACCCCGGAGCCACCGGCAAGGAAGGCGCCGCCCGCTGCCGCGCCGCCCTCCCCGACCCCGCGGCCAAGGCCGCCGCCTTCGACGCCATGTTCTCCCCCGAGGACCGGCTCTCCGCCTACCTGTTCACCGCCACCGCCCAGGGCTTCTGGCACCCGGAACAGCGCCGCCTGCTCCAGCCCTATCTGCCCCGCTACTTCGCCCACCTGCCGGAACTCGCCGCCCGCCGCGGCCACGCCCTGACCGAGGCCGCCTGCCGGCACGCCTTCCCCCGCGGCTTCACCGACCACCGCACCCTGCGGCTCGGCGAGGAGTGCCTGGCCGGCGAGGACCGCACCCCGACCCTGCGCCGCCACCTCGGGGACCAGCTCGACGACCTGCGCCGCGCCCTGCGAGTGCGCTCATCCGAGCGCGCCGCCGCGCATTCATGAAATGGCGACGAAATGTCAACGGGACGTCGGCCAAAAGACGTTGAATTGATGCCCGGGAGCCGCTCCGTACTCGCTGGTAATGAATAGAGTCAGGATATGCGCCGAGCGAAGATTGTCTGCACACTTGGGCCGGCTACTGACTCATATGAGCAGATCGCGGGGCTGGTTGACGCCGGCATGGACATCGCCCGCCTCAATCTCAGCCATGGCACCCACGCCGAACACGAGGAACGCTTCCACCGTGTCCGGCGCGCGGCAACAGAACGCGGACGCGCCGTCGGAATCCTCGCCGATCTTCAAGGCCCGAAGATCCGCCTCGGCCGGTTCAGCGAAGGCCCGGTACTCCTCGAAACCGGCGACACCTTCACCATCACCACCGAAGACATCCCCGGCACCCAGCAGATCTGCGGCACCACCTACCCCGGCCTGGCCGGCGACGTCAGCACCGGCGACCGCGTCCTCATCGACGACGGCCGGGTCGCCCTCCAGGTCACCGCCGTCGACGGACCCCGCATCAGCACCCTGGTCACCGAAGGCGGCATGGTCTCCGACCACAAGGGCCTCAACCTGCCCGGCGCCGCCGTCTCCGTGCCCGCCATGTCCCGCAAGGACACCGAAGACCTGCGCTGGGCCCTGCGCACCGGCGCCGACATCATCGCCCTCTCCTTCGTGCGCAACGGCGACGACATCAAAGACGTCCACCGCATCATGGCCGAAGAAGGCAAGTTCCGCCCGGTCATCGCCAAGATCGAAAAACCCCAGGCCGAGGAGAACCTCCAGGACATCGTGGACGCCTTCGACGGCATCATGGTCGCCCGCGGCGACCTCGGCGTCGAACTCCCCCTGGAAACCGTCCCCATGGTGCAGAAGCGGGCCATCAAGCTTGCCCGGCGCAACGCCAAACCGGTCATCGTCGCCACCCAGATGCTGGACTCCATGATCGACGCCTCCCGCCCCACCCGCGCCGAGGCCTCCGACGTCGCCAACGCCGTCATGGACGGCACCGACGCGGTCATGCTCTCCGGCGAGACCAGCGTCGGCCGCTACCCGCTGGAAACCGTCCGCACCATGGCCCGCATCGTCGAAGCCGCCGAGGAAGACATGCTCTCCGCCGGCCTCACCCCCCTCACCACCGCCACCAAACCCCACACCCAGGCCGGAGCCGTGGCCCGCGCCGCCGCCGAAATCGGCGACTTCCAGAACGCCCGGCTGCTGGTCGCCTTCACCCTCTCCGGGGACACCGTGCGGCGGCTCTCCCGCTACCGCTCACCCATCCCCGTCATCGCCTTCACCCCGCGCCGCTCCACCCGCAACCAGCTCGCCCTCACCTGGGGCGTGGAAACCCACCTGGTGCCCTGCGTGGACACCACCGACGCCATGATCGCCATGGTCGACGAACGGCTCACCCGCATGGGCCGCTGCCGCCCCGGCGACGTGGTCGTCGTCACCGCCGGCTCCCCGCCCATGATCCCCGGCGCCACCAACATGGTCCAGGTCCTCCGCATCGGCGAACGCTGACCCGACCGCCGCCCCCACCGCGGCTCCACCGCCCCGCCCCTCGCCGGCCGCCCCGAGCGGCCGGCGTTCCCGTTCCCGTCCGCACCGCCACGGCCTTGCGCTGCGCCGGGCCTCATGATGGGGTGTGGTAAGCGCTTGCTACACCTTGCTGCCCCCCTGCCACCGCGCTCGCCACAGCGCCCGCCCGCCGCCACCGCCCAGGAGCCGCACACCCCCATGGCCGCACCACCCGAACGCATCCGCGCCGCCGTCGTCGGCACCGGAGCCATCGTCACCGGCGCCCATCTGCCCGCCCTGGCCGCCCACGCCGCCGACGTCGAACTCGTCGCCGCCGTCGACATCGACCCCGACCGCCTCGACGCCTTCACCGCCGCAGCCGCCGCCGACCACCCCGCCCTCGGAACCCCCACCGGCTACACCGACCTCGCCGCCATGCTGGAGCAGCAACGCCCCGGCCTCGTCCTCCTCGGCACACCCCCCGCCCTCCACCACCGCCAGGCCCGCGCCGCACTCAAGGCCGGCGCCTGGGTCTGGTGCGAAAAACCACTCTGCCTCTCCCTCGCCGAATTCGACGACATCACCGCGGCCGAAACCGAAGGCGGCCCCTACACCGCCGTCGTCGCCCAGCACCGCTACGGCTCCGGCGCCGTCCACGCCCGCCACCTGCTCCACACCGGAGAACTCGGCAGACCCCTCCTCGCCCACTGCCAGACCACCTGGCACCGCGACGCCGACTACTACGCCGTCGACTGGCGCGGCCGATGGAACAGCGAAGGCGGCGGCCCCACCATGGGCCACGGCATCCACCAGACCGACCTCCTGCTCCACCTCCTCGGCGACTGGACCGAGATCCGCGCCATGGCCGGCCGCCTGGTCCACCACGGCATCGAAAGCGAAGACGTCTCCACCGCACTCGTCCGCTTCGACAGCGGCGCCCTGGCCACCGTCGTCAACAGCGTGCTCTCCCCGGACGAAGTCAGCCGCATCCGCATCGACTGCACCGAAGCCACCGTCGAACTCACCCACCTCTACGGCCACACCAACGACGACTGGACCTACACCCCGCGCCCCGGCCTGGACGACCCCGCCCGGCTCACCCGCTGGCGCACCCCCGACGGCGACACCCCCAGCTCACACACCGCCCAGCTCGCCGGCATCCTCACCGCCCTGCGCACCGGCACCCGCCCGCCCGGCAGCGGCCACGACGCCCGCCGCACCCTCGAATTCAACGCCGCCCTCTACAAGGCCGCCTTCACCGGAGCCCCCGTACGGGCCGGCGACATCACCCCCGAAGACCCCTACTACCACGCCATGCACGGCAACCACCCCGACTGGGCGCCGGGCCGGGCGCCGGAGCCGAAGGAGACCACGACACCGTGACCGCACAGCTCACCGCCACCCACATCCACGGCGAACGCGTCACCGTCCAGGCCACCGCCCCCGACCGCACCGGGCAGCCGGCCGAGATCCTCTCCTACGTCTACCGCCCCGACCCCGAGCCCTACGAATCCCGCAAGCCCTACGCCCACCCCGTCCGCACCCTCTCCGGCCACACCGTCACCGGCTACCGCCCCAACGACCACCGCTGGCACAAGGGCATCCAGATGACCGCCAGCCACCTGTCGGAACAGAACTTCTGGGGCGGCAACTCCTACATCCACCCCGGCGGCTACCAGCGCATCCCGGAACGCGTCGGCTGGATGCGGCACAACGCCTTCACCGCCCTCGACACCCGCCCCGACCGGGTCCACCTCGCCGAATCCCTCACCTGGATCAACCACGGCGGCCAGGAATGGGCCCAGGAACAGCGCACCCTCGTCGTGCACTCCGCCGACCCCGCCCAAGGCGCCTGGATCCTGGAATGGGGCATCGCGCTGACCAACGTGCGCGCCGACGCCCAGCCCCTCCACTTCGGCAGCCCCACCACCGCCGGCCGGCACATGGCCGGCTACACCGGCCTCCAGTGGCGCGGGCCCCGCGACTTCACCGGCGGCTGGGTCCTCACCCCCAAGGGAGCCGCCACCGACCAGGACACCATGGGCACCCCCGCCGCCGACGCACCCTGGATCGCCTTCACCGCCGAACACGACGAGACGGACGGCCACTCCACCCTCGTCTTCGCCCACCACCCGGACAACGAGGGCTCCATCCACCCCTCCCACTGGTTCGTGCGCTCCACCCCCTGGCCCACCGTCGCCTTCTCCTGGGCCTTCTTCGACGAATTCGCCCTCGCCCCCGGCGACACCTTCACCTACCGCTACCGCATCGTCGTCGCCGACGGCACCTGGGACGTCCCGCACACCGAGACCTACCTCGCCGCCCACCCCTGGGAACTCTGACCCCGGCGCCCCCGCGGCACCTGGCGCTCAGAACGATCAGAACTTCGCCCCCACATGCGCATCCATCAGCGCCACGGATCCGCGCCGGGCGATGGACAGGGTCTGTGCCCTGCGGCTCTGCCGCAGACTGCGCCACTCCACGCCCAGACCGTCCAGGGCGCGGGTGAACAGCCCCCGGATGTCGTCCGAGGCATTGGTGAAGAAGTACCGCGGGTACTCGTAGCGCCTGGGTTCGCCGCCGACCGTGCGTGTGGTCCAGTTGGTCACCCGGCAGCCGTCGGAGTGGATCAGCCCGCGGACGAACTCCCAGGGCTGCCCGTCAACGATCTCCCGCTGCCAGTCCTCCAGCACGATCCGGCGTTCGTGCTTGCGGCCCGGGCCGTGCTGCGGGAACAGACACGGCCAGTGATTGCTGTGCGAGGTGACCATCGTGCAGCCCTGCCGCCGCACGCGGTTGACGCGGTTGTCCGGCCGCACGGCAGTCATGGCCGCCTCGCAGGCGTCGATCAGACCTGGCCAGGCATCGGCGCAGGCGATCCGCAGACTGTAGGTCCTGGCAAGCCGACTGATGCACCCGTCGCCCAGATAGAGCCCGAGGAGATAGGCGTAGGCGGTGCGGTCCTCCGGCCCTCTGCGAGGCCGGGTGCAGCGCGGACAGAGCGACCGCTGCCCGGTCTTCGGCTCCGGGCCGGCGTCACGCCAGGCGCGGATGGCAGACCTGGAAATCCCCGTCTGCTTGCTCACCGTATTGAGGCTGTACCCCTGGCCGAGAAGTGACAGTACCCGCTTGCGTGTTGTGAGGTCATACACACCCAGGAGCGTGGTTCGCCGGAAGGTCACATGCGGCGATACCGGCGGTTTTCACTCGAACGTGTAAGCGCTCGTGTTGCCCGCCCCAACGGAGGCCCAACCTTCGAAATGAAGGTGAGGTACCCCGGGTGGGATTCGAACCCACGCTGTCGGTGGTTTGAGCACCGTCTCTCTACCGCTGGAGTACCGGGGCTTACCTTGCAATTCAAGGCTAGCGGAAACCCGCCGTACCTCAAACATACAGGAGGTGGGTACAGTCTTTCATGCCCGGTTGGCATGAGCTGAGGAGCATTGTGAGCACCGCCGACGTCCCTGAGCCTTCCGTTGAGGCGGTTGAGGCAGAAGAGTCCAGCGAGCACGTACCGCCGCAGACCACTCGTGTGGTCATCGCCGAGGACGAAGCGCTGATCAGGCTCGACCTGAAAGAGATGCTCGAAGAAGAGGGCTACACCGTGGTGGGCGAGGCGGGGGACGGTCAGACGGCCGTGGACCTGGCTCGGGAGCACAAGCCGGATCTGGTCATTCTGGACGTGAAGATGCCGGTGATGGACGGCATCTCGGCGGCCGAGAAGATCGCCGGTGAGAACATCGCGCCGGTGCTGATGCTGACCGCGTTCTCGCAGCGGGAGCTGGTCGAGCGGGCCCGGGACGCGGGGGCCATGGCGTATCTGGTGAAGCCGTTCTCCAAGAGTGATGTGGTGCCCGCGATCGAGATCGCGGTGTCCCGGTTCACGGAGCTGCGGGCGCTCTCCTCGGAGGTGCACGATCTCACTCAGCGGCTGGAGACCCGGAAGCTGGTGGACCGGGCCAAGAGTGTGCTGCAGACGCAGTACGGGCTGACCGAGCCGGCCGCGTTCCGCTGGATTCAGAAGACCTCGATGGACCGGCGGCTGTCCATGAAGCAGGTGGCGGAGGCCATTCTCGCCGATGCCGAGGAGCGGCGTCAGCAGCAAAAGAAGTGAACGCACCTTAGTCACAGACGCAAATCGCTGTTCTGATCACGACAAGCGGGGGCGTGTCCGGATGGGGAATCCGGGGGCGTCCCCGTTTGCCGTCCCTGGCCCCTGGGCAGGTCTTCAACTTGGGGTCTGATCAGCGGTTTTGGTGGTGCGGGGGGCCTGTGGCGCGGTTGTCGCGGATGTCCGCTCAGCGGTGTGTCGCGTTCTGTTTCCGGCACATGGCGGAGGTCACGAGGCGATCACATCTGGTTCGGCCGTCTATGTGTGATCTGTGTGAAGGCAATAGATTCCGCTGCACGCCGCACCAGTGTGCGCCTGAGCACGGGTCCCGTGCGGTGACGTCTGATCTGGACTCGTCCAGGGGGTTTGCATGCTCACCAAGAGGCTCGTGAAATTCGCGATACCTTTCGCGGTCGGTGCCCTCGCCCTCACTGCCTGCAGTGATGACGGCGACGGCGGCGGAGGGGACGGCTCGACTTTCAAGATCGCCTATCAGGGTCCGCTGTCGGGGGACAACGTCCAGCTCGGCGTCAACATGGTGAACGGCGTCAAGCTGGCCATCCAGGAGGCCAACGAGTCCGGCGACTACGACGTCGAGTTCGAGCTGGTCGAGGCGGATGACGGGGGTGAGCCGGGCAAGGCGACCGCCGCCGCCCAGTCGGCCATCGACGCCGGTGTGATCGCCGTGGTGGGCCCGGCGTTCTCGGGCGCCGCGGAGGTCGCGGCGCCGAACTACGCCGAGGCCGGTATCGCGGCGCTGACCCCGTCGGCGACGCGCCCCGATCTGACCGAGAAGGGCTTCGCGACGTTCCTGCGGGGCGTGCCGAACGATGCCGAGCAGGGCAAGGCGATTTCGGACTTCTTTGTGTCGGAGGGTGTCACCAAGGCTGTGGTGATCGATGACACCGGTGACTATGCGGCGGGTCTGGCGGATGTGGCGCAGTCGCATCTGGAGGAGGCCGGTGTCGAGGTGGTGCGGGAGAGCGTGCCGGACGACACGGTGGACCACAGCGGTATCGCGCGCACGGTGACGGAGTCGGGTGCGGAGGCGGTGGCCTACACGGGCTACTACGCGCAGGCGGGTCCGCTGGCGGTGAAGCTGAAGGAGGCCGGTTACGAGGGCCTGGCGCTGGGCGGTGACGGGGTGAAGGACCCGCAGTTCCTGTCGCTGGCGGGGGATGCGGCGGAGGGCTGGTATTTCTCCTGCCCGTGCCGTGATCTGTCCACGGATGAGAAGGGGCAGGACTTCATCGACCGGTACACGGCGGAGTTCGATGCCGAGCCGGGCACGTATTCGCCGGAGGCGTACGACGCCACGCAGATGATCATCGAGGCGGTGGCGGAGCTGGGTGACGGTGCGGACGCCAAGTCGGTGTACGAGGCGCTGGCGGCCGGTACGCATGAGGGTGTGGCGAAGACGCTGAGCTTCACCGAGACCGGTGAGTACAACGGTTCGGGGATCTATCTGTACCAGGCGACCGGTGGGGCGATCACCGCGCTGGGGAACGTCACGGACGTGGTCGGCGGCTGACGGCGGCGACGCCGTTCTCCCCGACCGGACACAACGCGTGCTGAGGCGGGGCGTGGCCGATCCCACGCCCCGCCGCTCCGCCTGCCACTGTCGTCCCCGGCCGAGCCGGCCCGGCGGCGGTGCCTCACAAGGATGTGCCCTCGATGACCATCAACGACATCTGGGATGTTTTTGTCCTGGGTATGGTGCTCGGCTCGCTTTATGCCGTGATCGCCATCGGTTACACGCTTGTTTACGGTGTTCTGCAATTGCTCAACTTCGCGCACAGCGAGGTTTTCATGGCGGGCGGCTTCGGTGGCCTGATTGTGCTGACTCTGGTGGAGCCGGTCGCGGCTCCGTCCGGGGTGCAGTCGGTCGGCTATGTGCTGCTGGGCATGGCGGGCGGTGCGGCGCTGGGCGGTACGGTGGCGTATTTCTTGGAGAAGGTCGCCTACCGGCCGTTGCGCAGACGCCGGGCGCCGCGTCTGGTTTTTCTGATCACGGCGATCGGTGCTTCGTTCTTTCTTTACAACCTGGCGGGCAAGATTTTTGGCCGGAACGCGGTGCCGATGCCTTCCGCCTATGAGAACAAGCGGGTGCTGACTGTTTTCGGTACTTCGCTCAATATCACGCAGCTTCTCATTCTGGGCTCGGCGGTGGTGATGCTGCTGGGTGTGGATTATGTGGTGAACCGCACCAAGCTGGGATCCGGTATCCGGGCGGTGGCCCAGGATCCCGAGGTGGCCTCGTTGATGGGCGTGGACATCGACAAGGTGGTTTCCCGCACCTTTGTGCTGGGGGGCCTGATGGGCGGTGTGGCCGGTTTCTTGTTCGGCACGAATGTGCAGGTGTTTCCCACCATGGGCTTTCTGCCGGGTGTCACGGCGTTCGCCGCGGCGGTGCTGGGCGGGATCGGCAATGTGCGCGGCGCGATGCTGGGCGGTCTGCTGCTCGGTGTGGTGGAGGCGTTCACGGTCGATCTGGTGGGTGACGAGTGGCGGTACGTGGGCGCGTTCGCGGTGCTGGTGCTGGTGCTGATGTTCCGGCCGACGGGCATTCTCGGCGAGCGGGTTGCGAGGGCGGCATGAAGGCGACAACGGTTTCCCGGGGCAAGGGCGGCGGCCCGGACATGTCGGCGGCGGCGCGGCTGCGTGCGACCCGCTGGTATCAGCAGCCGCGCTGGAGGCGGCTGGCCGCTCTGCTGGGCACGGCTCTGCTGGGCGCGCAGGTCACCGGCCGGGAGGGCAGCAGCTCGGATATTTTCCTGGCGCTGAAGGAGAACACCACCGGTACCGGGATGTGGATCTGGCTGGGCGGTGCCCTGCTGGTGTGGGTGCTGCGGGAGTTTGTGAGTGAGCAGCTCGCCGCGGGCTGGGCGGGTGTGCGGGAGGGGGCCCGTGCCGGGGCGTCGGGTCCGCTGGGCCGGGGCCGGGAGTTGTGGCGGTCGCTGCCGTGGGTGCGGGTGGCGGCGCTGACCGCGCTGGCGGTGTTCCTGGTGCTGCTGCCGTTGCTGGTGACCCGGCACTGGCAGCAGGTGCTGGTGGACCAGATCGGTATTTATGTGCTGCTGGTGATCGGCCTGAATGTGGTGGTGGGCTGGGCCGGCATGCTGGATTTGGGGTTTATCGCGTTTTTTGCGATCGGTGCGTACAGTGCGGCGTACTGGACGGGTTCGCTTCCGGTGGAGCCGCCGGTGGTGCTGAACAATTTCCTGGTGATTCCGGTTGCGGTGGTGACGTGTCTGGTCGCGGGGGTGCTGCTGGGTGCGCCGACGTTGCGGTTGCGCGGTGACTATCTGGCGATTGTGACGCTGGGTTTTCATGAGATGGTGTATCTGGCGGCGCGGAACTGGCGGGACACGACTGGCGGTACTTCGGGTGCGTCGGTGGACCGGTTCGAGATCGATCTGGGTTTCTGGAGTTATCGCTGGGGTCTGGATCCGGTGCCGTACTACTGGCTGCTGCTGGTGGTGATTGCGCTGCTGATTTTCCTTTTCCTGCGGTTGGAGCATTCGCGGGTGGGCCGGGCGTGGACGGCGATCCGGGAGGATGAGGTGGCGGCTGCCGCGACCGGGGTGGACACGGTGCGGTTCAAGCTGCTGGCGTTTGCCATCGGGGCGTCGACGTCGGGTGTGGCCGGGGTGATTTATGCCAGCAAGCTGGGGTTCATCAATTCCGAGTTGTTTGTGCTGCTGTTCTCCATTCTGGTGCTGTCGTATGTGATTTTCGGCGGGATGGGTTCGATTCCGGGTGTGCTGCTGGGTGCGGCGATTCTGATCTGGCTGCCGGAGGCGATGCGGGACCAGGTGCCGGCCCAGGACCGTTTTATGTATCTGGGGGCGCTGCTGGTGGTGATGATGATCTACCGGCCGCAGGGTCTGCTGCCCTCCAGGCGGCGCAGGCGTGAGCTGGAGATGGCCGAGGAGGGTGCCGGCGGAGCGGACTCGCTGGGCACGTCGGAGGGCAGGCGGGTATGACGACGGAGATGGCGGGGCGGGCGGTGGCCGTGGACGGTCATGTGCTGGAGGTGTCCGGGGTGACGCTGCGGTTCGGCGGTCTGACGTCGCTGGACCGGGTGGATCTGCGGATGCGCCGGGGCGAGGTGCTGGCGGTGATCGGCCCGAACGGGGCTGGTAAGACGTCGCTGTTCAATTCGCTGACCGGGGCTTATGTGCCGCAGGAGGGGCGTATCCGGTTCCGGCCGGGGCGGGGTGGTGAGCATGAGCTGCGCGGGCGGAAGCCGTTCCGGGTGAGCCGGCTGGGGCTGGCCCGTACGTTCCAGAACATCCGGTTGTTCGGCGCGCTGACGGCGCTGGAGAATGTGAAGATCGCGGTGGAGACGCGGCAGAAGACGGATCCGGTGTCGATCATGCTGGGGTTGCCGCATGCCCGGCGGGCGGAGCGGGAGAGCGACCGCAGGGCGCATGAGGTGATGCGGTTCGTGGGGCTGGGGCACCGGCTGAACGAGCTGGCCTCTTCGCTGAGCTATGGGGAGCAGCGGCGGCTGGAGATTGCGCGGGCGCTGGCGACGGAGCCGGAGCTGCTGCTGCTGGATGAGCCGGCGGCGGGTACGAATCCGACGGAGAAGCGGGATCTGGAGGAGTTGATCCGCCGGATCAATGCGGAGCTGTCGGTGAGTGTGCTGCTGATCGAGCATGACATGCGGCTGGTGATGTCGGTGGCGGACCGGGTGATGGTGCTGAATTTCGGCCGGAAGATCGCCGAGGGCACGCCGGGTGAGGTGCAGCGGGATCCGGCGGTGATCGAGGCGTATCTGGGTTCGTCCTCGGCGGAGGACACCGCGGTGGTGACCGGGATGCTGTCCGGGCGCGGGGGAGCCGGGGCCGGGGACGAGGGCGAGGAGCGGGCATGAGTGCGAAGCCGTCGCTGGAGAAGCGGCCGGAGCCGGGTCCGGGTCCTGGTTCCGGGCCGGGGCCGGATGGGCCGCCGTTGCTGGAGCTGCGTGATCTGCATGTTGGCTATGGCGCGATCGAGGCTTTGAAGGGTGTCGATCTGGAGGTGCGCCGTGGTGAGGTGGTGGCTCTGCTGGGTGCCAATGGGGCGGGCAAGTCCACCACGCTGAAGACGGTTTCCGGCATGCTGGCGCCGCGCTCGGGCGAGGTGCTGCTGCATGGCGAGCGGATCGACGGCATCACGTCGCATCAGCTGGTGCGGTTCGGTCTGGGGCATGTGCCGGAGGGGCGGCGGGTGTTCGGCCGGATGACGGTGCTGGAGAACCTGCATATGGGTGCCTACCGGCTGCGGCGTCCGGATCCGGCGGATCTGGAGCGGGTGTTCGCGCTGTTTCCGCGGCTGCACGAGCGGCGCAGGCAGGTGGCGGGGACGCTTTCCGGTGGTGAGCAGCAGATGCTGGCGATCGGGCGGGCGTTGATGGGCAAGCCGGAGCTGTTGCTGCTGGACGAGCCGTCGATGGGGCTGGCGCCGTTGATCGTGCAGCAGATTTTCGGGATTCTGCGGGAGATCAACGAGCAGGGCACCACGCTGCTGCTGGTGGAGCAGAACGCCACGCAGGCGTTGCAGCTCGCGGACCGGGGTTATGTGCTGGAGACGGGTGAGCTGGTGATGTCGGGGCCGGCCGGTGAGCTGTTGTCGGATCCGCGGATCCGGGCGGCGTATCTGGGCGAGCATGTGGAGGCCGAGGCCGAGGCCGAGGCGGAGGCCGGGCGGGGCTGAGGGCTGCCGGGCCGGGACGTGCGGCGGGCGTCCCGGCCCGGGCTCGTCGGGCCCGGTGGTGTCAGTTCCGGGGCAGGTCGGGGTTGTCGCGGAGCGCGCAGGTGAGGCGGGCGGTGCAGATCCGCCGCCCGTGGTCGTCGGTGATGACGATCTCGTAGGTGGCCGAGGTGCGTCCGGTGTGCGCGGGGGTGGCGGTGCCGGTGATGGTGCCGGTGCGCACGGCGCGGTGGTGGGTGCAGTTGAGGTCCACGCCGACGGCCAGTTTGTGCGGCCCGCCGTGCAGCATGGCGCCGACCGAACCGAGGGTCTCGGCCAGTACGGCGGAGGCGCCGCCGTGCAGCAGTCCGTAGGGCTGGGTGTTGCCGGTCACCGGCAGCGTGCCGATGACTTTGCCGGGGGATGCTTCCAGGACCTTCAGTCCCATCCGGCTGCCCAGTGCGCCGGCGGAGAACAGGGCGGGCAGGTCGATGCCGAGTCCGGCCCATTCGCGCAGGATTTCCTGCGGGAAGACGGGCGGGCCGGCGGCGTCCGTGTCCCGGTCGGTGTCCTGGCCCGTGTCCTGGTCCGGGGCGGGGCCCGGGGTGTGCCGTGCGGCTGCCGGGGGATGGTGCTGGCCCATGGTTCTGGCTCCGATCGCCTGGTGCGTCCGTGATCTGTGCGCAGCCTAAGCCAGCGCTCAGGAGCGGCTCAGCCGGCGGCCGGTGTGAGCCGCACCACCAGGGATTTGCCGGCCGGGGTGTTGCTGATGTCGGCGGTGGCGTCCAGGGGGACCAGCACATTGGTCTCGGGGTAGTAGGCGGCGGCGCAGCCGCGGGCGGTGGGGTAGTGGATGACCCGGAAGCCGGGGGCGGTGCGTTCCCGGCCGTCGTCCCATTCGCTGGTGATGTCGGCGTAGGAGCCGTCGGGCAGGCCGAGTTGCGCGGCGTCCTCGGGGTGCACGAACACCACGCGGCGTCCGCCCTTGACGCCCCGGTAGTGGTCGTCCAGGCCGTAGATGGTGGTGTTGAACTGGTCGTGCGAGCGGAGGGTCTGGAGCAGCAGCCGGCCTTCGGGCAGTGCGGGGTGTTCCACCGGGGCGGCGGTGAAGTTGGCCCGGCCGGTGGCGGTGGGGAAGCGGCGTTCGTCGCGCGGGGCGTGCGGCAGGGCGAAGCCGCCGGGCCGGGTGATCCGCTCGTTGAAGTTCTCGAAGCCGGGTACGACCCGGGCGATGCGGTCGCGTACGGCCGCGTAGTCGCGGGCGAATTCCTCCCAGGGCAGGGGGTGGTCCGGGCCGAGTACCCGGCGGGCCAGCCGGCAGACGATTTCCGTTTCGGACAGCAGGGCCGGGGAGGCGGGGGCGAGCCGGCCGCGGGAGGCGTGCACCATGCCCATGGAGTCCTCCACGGTGACGAACCGCTCGGTGCCGTCGGGTGCGGTGTCGCGTTCGGTGCGGCCGAGGGTGGGCAGGATCAGTGCCCGGGCGCCGGGCACCACATGGGAGCGGTTGAGCTTGGTGGACACGTGCACGGTCAGCCGGGCGCGGCGCATGGCGTCCTCGGTGACCGAGGTGTCGGGGGCGGCGGAGACGAAGTTGCCGCCGAGGGCGAAGAACACCTCGGCGCGGCCGTCCCGCAGGGCGCGGATGGCTTCGACGGTGTCCAGGCCGGGCCGGCGTGGGGGCGGGAAGCCGAATTCCTTCTCCAGCGCGTCGAGGAAGGCGGCGGTGGGACGTTCGGTGATGCCCATGGTGCGGTCGCCCTGCACATTGCTGTGTCCGCGGACGGGGCAGACGCCGGCGCCGGGGCGGCCGACGTTGCCGCGCAGCAGCAGGAAGTTGACCACTTCGCGGATGGTGGGCACGGAGTGCTTGTGCTGGGTGAGGCCCATGGCCCAGCAGACGATGACCGAGCGGGCGTCCAGCACCATGCGCAGCGCGGTCTCGATGTCCTCGCGGGGCAGGCCGGTGGCGGCCAGGGTGTCGTCCCAGGTGGTGGCGCGGGCGGCGGTGGCGTAGTCCTCGAAGCCGTGGGTGTGGCGGGCGATGAAGGCGTGGTCGACGGCGTCGGGCCGGCCGTCCTGTTCGGCAGCGCGCAGCAGCAGTGCGCCGAGCATCCGGAACAGTGCCTGGTCGCCGCCGAGGCGGATCTGGAGGAAGAGGTCGGTGAGTTCGGGGCCGCGTCCGGTGAGGCCGCGGGGGGTCTGGGGGTTGTTGAAGCGGCGCAGTCCGGCCTCGGGCAGCGGGTTGACGGTGATGATCCGGGCGCCGGCCGCCTTGGCCTGTTCCAGGGCGGTGAGCATGCGGGGGTGGTTGGTGCCCGGGTTCTGCCCGGCGACGATGATCAGGCCGGCGCGGTGGAGGTCCTTGAGCAGCACGCTGCCCTTGCCCACGCCGAGGGTCTCGGTGAGGGCGGAGCCGGAGGATTCGTGGCACATGTTGGAGCAGTCGGGCAGGTTGTTGGTGCCGAAGCTGCGGGCGAAGAGCTGGTAGAGGAAGGCGGCTTCGTTGCCGGTGCGGCCGGAGGTGTAGAAGACGGCCCGGTCGGGGGAGTCCAGGGCGGTCAGTTCCCGGGCGATCAGGGAGAAGGCGCTGTCCCAGGAGACCGGGGTGTAGTGCTCGGCGCCTTCGGCGAGGTACATGGGCCGGGTGAGCCGGCCCTGCTGGCCCAGCCAGTAGCCGGAGCGGCGGGCGAGCAGGGCCACGGGGTGGCGGGCGAAGAAGTCCGGGCCGACGCGGCGCACGGTGGCCTCTTCGGCGACGGCCTTGGCGCCGTTCTCGCAGAATTCGGCGGTGTGCGGCCGGTCCGGCTCGGGCCAGGCGCAGCCGGGGCAGTCGAAGCCGCCGTGCTGGTTGACCCGGAGCAGGGTGAGCGCGGTGCGCCGGACGCCCATCTGGCCGTGGGCCAGGCGCAGGCTGCGGGTGACGGCCGGCAGGCCGGCCGCGGCGGCGGGCGGGGTGGTGACCTCCGGGGCGTCCTGGACGGGGTCCTCGGCGGGCGGCTTGGCCGGCATGTGTGCTCCTTCCCGCGGGTGTGTGCGGTGTTCGGGGCCGGCCGGCGGGCGGGAGCGGGCCGGGCGGGCCGGGGGGACAGGCGATGCCCGATGGTCGCATGCCGCCGGCCGGGCGGGGACCCGCACGGCCGCCGGGGCGGGCTGTCAGTGGTCCGTGGCAGGATGCCTTGCGTGGCTGAGAACGTGCGCACGACCGCATCCGAGACCGCTCCGCAGGCCGCCGACCGGGCATCCGGGCCCAAGAGGCGGCCCCGTCTGATGCTGCTGGACGGGCACTCCCTGGCGTACCGGGCGTTCTTTGCGCTGCCCGCGGAGAATTTCACCACTGCGGTGGGCCAGCCGACCAATGCGATCTACGGCTTCACCTCCATGCTGGCCAATACCCTGCGTGACGAGGAGCCGACGCATCTGGCGGTGGCGTTCGACGTCTCCCGCAAGACCTGGCGGTCGGAGCGGTTCGAGGAGTACAAGGCCACCCGCACCACCACGCCGGACGAGTTCCGCGGCCAGGTGGAGCTGATCGGCGAGCTGCTGGACACCATGCGGGTGCCGCGGTTCGCCGAGGCGGGTTTCGAGGCGGACGATGTGATCGCCACCCTGGCCTCGCGCGCGGCGGGCGAGGGGTTCGAGGTGCTGATCGTGACGGGCGACCGGGACTGCCTGCAGCTGGTCAGCGAGCGGATCACGGTGCTCTATCCCACCAAGGGGGTCTCCGAGCTGACCCGGTTCACCCCCGAGCGGGTGAGCGAGAAGTACGGTCTGCCGCCCGAGCGGTATCCGGATTTCGCCGCCCTGCGGGGCGACCCGTCGGACAACCTGCCGGGGATCCCCGGGGTGGGGGAGAAGACGGCCGCCAAGTGGATCACCCAGTTCGGCTCCCTGGAGGCGCTGCTGGAGCGGGCCGGGGAGGTCAAGGGCAAGGCGGGGGAGAATCTCCGTGCCCGGCTGGAGTCGGTGCGGCTCAACCGGGAGCTGACGGAGCTGGTGCGGGATGTGGAGCTGCCCTCGGGCCCGGCGGAGCTGGTCCGCGCGCCGTATGACCGCGAGGCGCTGACGGTCCTGCTGGACGCCCTGGAGTTCCGCAATCCCAATCTGCGGGAGCGGCTGTTCGCGGTGGATCCGGGTGCGGCGGAGGGCCGGGCCGGTGCCGGGCCGGCCGGCGGGGTGGCGGTGGACGGCCGGGTGCTGGAGCACCCCGGGGAGCTGGCGGACTGGCTGGCCGGGCCGGAGGCGGCCGGCCCGCTGGGCATGGTCGGCTCCGACGAGTGGAGGCTGGGCTCCGGCACGGTCCACGCGGTCGCGCTGGCCGCGGCGGACGGCCCGGCCGTCTGGTTCGACCCGTCCCGGATCGGCGCGGACGACGAGCGGGCCTTCGCCGCCTGGGCCGCCGACGCGTCCCGGCCCAAGGCGCTGCATCTGGCCAAGCAGGTGCACCGGGTGTTCGGCGAGCACGGCTGGGCCGTCGAGGGCGTCACCATGGACACCGCGCTGGCCGCCTATCTGGTCCAGCCCGGCCGCCGCAGCTTCGCCCTGGAGGAGCTGAGCCTGGAGTTCCTGGGCCGGGAGCTGGCCCCGGCCGCGGACACCGGCAGCGGCCAGCTCGCCCTGGGGGCGGACGAGACGGCCGAGGCCGATGCCCTGATGCGGCAGGCCCGCACCGTGCTGGATCTGGCCGGGGTGCTCCAGGAGCGGCTGGCCGATGTGGGCGCCCGTGATCTGCTGTACGAGGTGGAGCTGCCGGTGTCCGGGCTGCTGGCCCGGATGGAGCGGGCCGGTATCGCCGCCGACCGGTCCTGGCTGGAGCGGCTGGAGCAGCAGTTCGCCGCCGCCGTCCAGCAGGCCGTGCGGGAGGCGCACGCCTCGGTGGGGCGCGAGTTCAATCTGGGCTCGCCCAAGCAGTTGCAGGAGGTGCTGTTCGGCGAGCTGGCCCTGCCCAGGACGAAGAAGACCAAGACCGGCTACACCACCGATGCCGACGCCCTGGCCTGGCTGGCCACCCAGACCGAGCACGAGCTGCCGGTGCTGATGCTGCGTCACCGGGAGCAGGCCCGGCTGCGGTCCACGGTGGAGGGCCTGATCAAGACGATCGCCCCGGGCGGGCGCATCCACACCACCTTCCAGCAGACGGTGGCCGCCACCGGTCGGCTGGCCTCCACCGACCCCAATCTGCAGAACGTCCCGGTCCGCACCGACGAGGGCCGCGCGATCCGCCGGGCCTTTGTGGTCGGCGAGGGCTATGAGGCCCTGCTCACCGCCGACTACAGCCAGATCGAGCTGCGGGTGATGGCTCATCTGTCGGAGGACGAGGACCTGATCCGGGCCTTCACCTCCGGTGAGGATCTGCACGACACGGTCGCCTCCCAGGTGTTCGGGGTCGGCCGGGAGCAGGTCGACGCCGAGATGCGGCGCAAGATCAAGGCGATGAGCTACGGCCTGGCCTACGGCCTGTCCGCGTTCGGCCTCTCGCAGCAGCTCTCCATCAGCCCGGAGGAGGCCCGCGGCCTGATGGACACCTACTTCGAGCGCTTCGGCGGCGTGCGGGACTACCTCCAGCGGGTGGTGACGCACGCGCGCGCCACCGGATACACCGAGACCATGCTGGGCCGCCGCCGCTATCTGCCGGACCTCAACAGTTCCAACCGGCAGCGGCGGGAGATGGCCGAGCGGATGGCGCTCAACGCCCCGATCCAGGGCACCGCCGCCGACATCGTGAAGATCGCCATGCTGCGGGTGGACGAGGCGCTGCGCAAGGAGAGCCTGCGCAGCCGGATGCTGCTCCAGGTGCACGACGAGATCGTGCTGGAGGTGGCGCCCGGAGAGCGCGAGACGGTCGAGGAGCTGGTGCGGCGGGAGATGGCCGGGGCGGTGGAACTGCGCGCGCCGCTGGCCGTGTCCGTGGGATCGGGCCCCGACTGGGAGGCCGCCGCCCACTGATGCCGAGGCCGGCGCCCCGCGGGGCCGTGGGGCGGCCGCCGGCTGTGCCGCACCCGTGCGCCGCTGGGATTGCCCGAAGTTCGCGCCCCCGTCATGGCGCCGCTACGGCAAGTCCTGGCAGGGAACCGGGTGGTGCCGTAATGTCGTCCGAGCCGTCGGAAACGATCAGATTTTCCGGTTGGTTCGGGCATGGCTCGGCACTTCACGGAGGAAAACAGGGTGGCAGGGCGAGGCATCCGGGGTATCCGGAGCATCCGGGGCGTCCGCAGGGGTATTTCCGGTTCGGCGGTGGCGGCGGCGGCCATGGCGGCCCTCACCGCCTCCCAGGCAGGAGATCTCGCGGAGGAGCTGAGCGGCTCGCTGCGCGGGGCGGAGGATCCGTCCGGGGAGGATGCGGCGCAGGAGATCTTCGAGCGCCCGTATCACACCGATCTGCCGCCGGGGGACGGCGAGCCGGCGGAGGAGGACACCGGGGCCGCGGAGGAGCCGGAGGCGGCCCGGGAGGACGCCGCGGCGGAGGCGGACACCGGCCCGGTGGTCACCGGCCCCGCCGAGGCGGGCATCCCGGCCACCGTGCTGGACGCCTATCGCAAGGCCGAGGCCACCCTGGCCGAGACCCGGGCCCAGTGCAATCTGGACTGGGAACTCCTGGCCGCCATCGGCAAGGTGGAGTCCGGGCACGCGCGCGGCGGCTCGGTGGACGGGGCGGGCACCGCCACCCCGGCCATCCTCGGCCCGGTGCTCAACGGCAACGGCTTCGCCCATATCTCGGACACCGACGGCGGGCGCTGGGACGGCGACCCGGTCTACGACCGGGCGGTGGGGCCCATGCAGTTCATCCCCTCCACCTGGGCGAACTGGGGGACGGACGCCAGCGGTGACGGTTTCCGGGACCCCAACAACATCTACGACGCGGCGCTGGCCGCCGGGCAGTATCTGTGTGCGGGCGGCCGGGACCTCTCCGACGCGGGAGATCTGGACCGGGCGATCCTCAGCTACAACTACTCGCGCGACTATGTCAATACGGTGATGTCCTGGCTGGACTACTACTACCGCCAGGGCGGTCACGAGGTGCCGGACGGCACCGGCGCGCTGCCCGCCAGCCCCGGCCCGGGCAACCCCGGCTCCGGCAGCGGGAACGGCAGCGGGAACGGAGGCACGGGCGGCGGGAACGGCGGGGGCGGGAAGACCGGCTCGGCCGCCGAGAAGCCCGGCGGCGCCACCCCGTCCACGGCCGGTCCGAAGCCGGGCGGCACCGGCGCCGAGCCGGAGCCGGACCCGGAGCCCGACACCGAGGGACGGCCGGAGCCCCGGCCGGACCCGAAGCCCGAACCGCCGCCCACCGGCCCGGAGAAGTCACCCGACCCGGACCAGCCGTCGCCCCCCGAGGACCCGGACGAGCCCGACCCGGACGAGCCCGACCCCGAGGACCCCGGCGAGTGCCCCACCGACCCCGACCCGGCGGACCCCGCGGACCCGGCCGATCCGGCCGATCCCGCGGACCCGGCGGATCCGGCCGACCCGGCGGACCCGGATCCGGACGAGCCCCTGCCCACCGACCCGGCCGGGGGCGAGCCCGGTGAGCCCGGGGAAGAGGAAGAAGCGGGCGAAGAGAACGGCGAGGAAGAGAACGGCGAAGAAGACGGCGAGGACCCGGCCGAGGGCTGCGACCCGCCGGAGGACGAGGAGCCCGAGGGCGAGAATCCGGACGACTCCGGCGGTGAGGACGGTCAGTCCTCCGGCGGCGGGCAGGACACCGGGGACGGCACCGCCGCCGTGCCCGGCGAGGAAGCCGCCGTCACCCGCACCGCGCCCTGACCCGCGCCCACACCCGCCGCCGCCCCGCGCTCAGCGCGCGGGGCGGCGCGGCTTCGCCCGCCGGGTGGCCTCGGCCGTCAGCGGATCCTCCGGCCACGGATGCCGGGGATAGCGCCCGCGCAGCTCCGCCCGCACCGAGCGATAGCCGTCCCGCCAGAATGACGCCAGATCCGAGGTGACCGCGGCCGGCCGCCCGGCCGGTGAAAGAAGCTGCACCAGCAGCGGCACCCGCCCGTCGGCGAGCCGCGGCGCCTCCTGCCAGCCGAACAGCTCCTGGAGCCGGACCGCCAGCACCGGCCGCTCCCCGCCGTAGTCCACCCGGATCCGGGAGCCGGAGGGCACCTCGATCCGCTCCGGCGCCCACTCCTCCAGCCGGGCCGCGGAGCCGTCGGCCCACGGCAGCAGCGCCGTCAGCAGCCGGTGCACATCCACTCCCCGCCGCAGCTCCGCGCGGTCGCGGGCACCGGCCGGCCAGTGCTCCTGCGCCAGTGCCGTCAGCAGTGCCGCGTCCCCCACATCCGGCCAGGGGGCGCCCAGTTCCCGGTGCAGGAACGCCATCCGCCGGCGCAGCCCGCACGCCGCCGGGGTCCAGTCCAGCAGCCGCTCCACGCCCTCCCGGCGCAGGCCCTCCAGCAGCGCCGCCCGCACCAGACCCGGGTCCGGGGCGTCCAGCCTCCGCTCGCGCAGCGTGATGGCGCCCAGCCGCTCCACGTGCCGGGCCGTCACATCCCGCCGCCCGGAATCCCAGACCACCTCCTCGGCGGACCCGTACAGGGCCCCCGCGGCCTCCCGGGCGGTGTCCTCGTCCACCGGCGCGGCCAGCAGCACCCGGGCGCCGGCCGCGCCCACCGGCCGGTCGGCCACGGCCACCGCCAGCCAGCGGGCCGCCCGCAGCGGCGAGCCCTCCGGCACCTCGGCCCTGGTGCCGGAGGCCATCAGACAGGAGCCCGGTCCGCTTTCCCTGGCCACCCGCTCCGGATGGGCCAGCGCCGCCACGATCGCCGCCGCCCCGTCGTCCGGCGGCGCGTCCGGGGCCGCGTCCGGTGGTGCGGTACCGTCCGCCTCCGCCGCCGCGGCCCGCAGGCGCCGGGTCTCCCGGCGCCAGCGGACCGCGTACGGGTGGTCGCCGGAGCGGCGCACCGTCCGCCACAGGGCGGCCAGGTCCTCGCCCCAGGCACGCGGCGGCTCCTCGCTCAGCAGGGCCACCACCTCGGCGGCCCGTCCGGCGCCCACCCGGGCGGCACCGTCCAGCAGCGCCCGGGCCAGCCGCGGATGCAGGCCCATCCGGACCATCCGCCGGCCGCGCCCGGTGGGCCGTCCGGCCCCGTCCAGCGCGCCGATCGCGTGCAGCACCCGCCGCGCCGCGGCCAGCGCCCCGGGCGGCGGCGGGTCCAGCAGGGCCAGGCCCGGATCGCCCTGCGGCGGCGCTCCCCAGCACGCCGCCCGGAGCGCGAACGCGGTCAGGTCCGCCACCGCGATCTCGGGGGACGGGAACCGCGGCAGCCTGGCGTGCTCGCCCTCCGCCCAGCAGCGGTAGACGGTGCCCGGCGCCTCCCGCCCGGCTCGTCCGGCGCGCTGCCCGGCCGTGGCCCGGGAGGCCCGCACGGTGGTCAGGGCGGACAGCCCGCGGGCGTGGTCGGTGCGCGGCTCCCGGGCCAGGCCCGCGTCCACCACCACCCGCACGCCGGGCACGGTCAGGCTGGACTCGGCCACCGCGGTGGCCAGCACCACCCGCCGCCGGCCGCCGCCCTGGCCGCCGGCCAGCACCGTGTCCTGGACCTCGGCCGGGGCCCGGCCGTGCACCGCCAGCACCTCCACGGGCCGGCCGTTCCCGGCGTCCCCGGCCTCCCCGGTGTCCGCCAGCAGGCCCGCCACCCGGGCGATCTCCCCGGCGCCGGGCAGGAAACACAGCACGTCGCCGTCCCGCTCGCGCAGGGCCCGCCGCACCACGGACGCCGTATGGGCCAGCAGGGCCGGGTCCACGGCCATGCCGTGCGGGGGACGCACCGGGCGCGGCGGCGGGGCCCAGACCACCTCCACCGGGTGCGCGCCGCCCCCGGCGCTGATCACCGGGGCATTGCCGAGCAGCGCCGACCAGCCGGCGGTGTCGGTGGTCGCCGAGGCGGCCACCAGCCGCAGCCCGGGCCGCAGCGTCTCCCGGACCTCCAGCAGGAAGGCCGCGGCGGTGTCCGCGTCGAGATGGCGCTCATGGCACTCGTCCAGCAGGACCGTGTCCACGCCCGGCAGTTCCGGGTCGCGCTGGAGGCGCTGGAGCAGCACACCGGTGGTGACCACCTCCACCACCGTCCGCGGTCCGGCCCGCCGGTCGCCGCGCACCGTGTAGCCCACCAGGCCGCCGGCTCCGCCCGCTCCGCCCGTTTCCCCCGTCCCGCCGGGCCCGCCCGGCCCGCCGGTCTGGCCGCCGAGCAGCCAGGCCATCCGCCGGGCCGCCGCCCGGGCCGCGATCCGGCGCGGCTCGGCGACCAGGACACGCCGGAGCGGGGACCCCGGACGGGTGAGTCCGGCCAGGTCCAGCGGGACGAGGGTGGTCTTGCCGGTGCCGGGCGGGGCGGCCAGTACCGCGGCCCCGTGCCGGTCCAGTCCGTCACGCAGCGCGGGCAGCGCCGTACGCACCGCGAGTTGGCGCAATGCCTGCTCAGGAGTCACGGGAGTCACTCTGCCGTCCTGACGGGGACGGGCGCACGCCGGTGCCCGCGCGGGCAGGGGCGGAGCATCTCACCGGCGCACGGCCTGGCCGGTGCGCCCCCTGATGGCACCGTGTCGCAGGGGTGCGCCCCGGCATGGTCGCGTTGACCAGGTCCGAATGCCCCCGTATGCTATAAGACGCGCTGCGGGCTTGCGCGCCTCGGACGGAGCAGGTCGCGCTCGCATCTGTTGTATGTCCCCTCGGTTGTCGAGGCGCTTGCGATTCTCTGGAGATTCACGGGAGATCCGCGCAGGAGCGTCTCTCAGGCTGTCCGGCTTCGGCGGTGCGAACAAGGGCCTCGGCGTAAGCAGTACCTACGACTTATGTCCGTACCGGAGCCCTTTACCACATGACGAGCAGCACCGAGAGCGCCGTAGCTACCCCGCAGGTTGCGGTCAACGACATCGGCTCCGAGGAAGCCTTCCTCGCCGCGGTCGACGAGACCATCAAGTACTTCAACGACGGCGACATCGTCGACGGCGTCATCGTGAAGGTCGACCGGGACGAGGTCCTGCTCGACATCGGTTACAAGACCGAGGGTGTGATTCCCTCTCGCGAGCTGTCGATCAAGCACGATGTCGACCCGCACGAGGTCGTGGCCGTCGGTGACGAGATCGAGGCCCTTGTTCTCCAGAAGGAGGACAAGGAGGGCCGGCTGATCCTGTCGAAGAAGCGCGCCCAGTACGAGCGCGCCTGGGGCACGATCGAGAAGATCAAGGAAGAGGACGGCATCGTCACCGGTACCGTCATCGAGGTGGTCAAGGGCGGTCTGATCCTCGACATCGGCCTCCGCGGCTTCCTTCCCGCCTCCCTGGTCGAGATGCGCCGGGTCCGCGACCTCCAGCCCTACGTGGGCAAGGAGCTCGAAGCCAAGATCATCGAGCTCGACAAGAACCGGAACAACGTGGTCCTCTCCCGCCGCGCCTGGCTGGAGCAGACCCAGAGCGAGGTCCGCCAGACCTTCCTCACCACCCTGCAGAAGGGCCAGGTGCGGTCGGGCGTCGTGTCCTCCATCGTCAACTTCGGCGCCTTCGTGGACCTCGGCGGTGTGGACGGCCTGGTGCACGTCTCCGAGCTGTCCTGGAAGCACATCGACCACCCCTCCGAGGTGGTCGAGGTCGGCCAGGAGGTCACGGTCGAGGTCCTGGACGTCGACATGGACCGCGAGCGCGTCTCGCTGTCGCTGAAGGCGACCCAGGAAGACCCGTGGCAGCAGTTCGCCCGCACCCACCAGATCGGCCAGGTGGTCCCGGGCAAGGTCACCAAGCTGGTGCCGTTCGGCGCCTTCGTCCGGGTGGACGAGGGCATCGAGGGCCTGGTCCACATCTCCGAGCTGGCCGAGCGCCACGTGGAGATCCCGGAGCAGGTCGTCCAGGTCAACGACGAGATCTTCGTCAAGGTCATCGACATCGACCTGGAGCGCCGCCGGATCAGCCTGTCCCTCAAGCAGGCCAACGAGGCCTTCGGCCCCGACCCGCTGGCGACCGAGTTCGACCCCACGCTGTACGGCATGGCGGCGTCCTACGACGACCAGGGCAACTACATCTACCCCGAGGGCTTCGACCCGGAGACCAACGAGTGGCTGCCCGGCTACGAGAAGCAGCGCGAGGAGTGGGAGCGGCAGTACGCCGAGGCCCAGGCGCGCTTCGAGCAGCACCAGGCGCAGGTCATCAAGTCCCGCGAGGCCGAGGCCCAGGCCGCGGCCGAGGCGGGCGGCGGCAGCACGGCGGACGTTGCGGGCGGCGGCGGCTCGTACTCCTCCGACTCGGGCGACGACTCCGGTGCGCTGGCCTCCGACGAGGCGCTGGCCGCGCTTCGCGAGAAGCTGGCCGGCGGCCAGAGCTGACCGAACGGCTTGCCAGGACCCGCCCTCCCCTCCCGGGGGGGGGCGGGTCCTTCCGTGTCCCGGCCCGGCGGATTCATTGCGCCGCCTTCCCGCACCAGTCCCGCACCACCTCCGCACACAGTCCGCATAACGCCTTGGTGTCGGCGCGCCTCCGTGCTGTGACGCCAGGGAATGCTCACGCCAGGTGGTGTGTTGATCCGGATGCGAGAAAAAGACCAGAAGGGGTGCGGTGACAGTGCACGATCCGCAGGACTTGTACACGTGGGACCCCCAGGGCCTTCGGCGGGCCGAGGCGCTCGCCGCCGATTCGGACACCGCCGGACCGGTGCTGCTCTACCACTTCGAGGGATTCATCGACGCCGGCGAGGCCGGCGCGCAACTGGTCGAGCGGCTGCTGGAGGGGCCCCGGCCGGGCACCCTGGTGGCCCGGTTCGACCACGACCGGCTGGTCGACTACCGGGCGCGGCGCCCGACCATGACCTTCCGCAAGGACCGCTGGACGGCGTACGAGACGCCCCGGCTGGAACTGCGGCTGCTGCATGACGCCACCCGGCAGCCGTTCCTGCTGCTCTCCGGCCCGGAACCGGATGTGGAGTGGGACCGCTTCTCCTTCGCCGTGCTGCAGATCGTGGAGCGGCTCAAGGCGCGGCTGGCGGTGAACTTCCACGGGATCCCGATGGGCGTCCCGCACACCCGCCCGGTGGGGCTGACCCCGCACGGCAACCGCGCCGAGCTGGTGCCCGGCCAGCGCGGCCTGTTCGACGAGGCCCAGGTGCCGGGCAGCGCCGCGGCACTGGTGGAGATGCGGCTGATCGAGGCGGGGCACGATGTCGTCGGCATGGCGGCCCATGTGCCGCACTATGTGGCCCGTTCCCGCTATCCGGACGCGACGCTGGCCGTGCTGGAGGCGATCACCGGCGCCACCGGCCTGGTGCTGCCGGAGGCCGCGCATGTGCTGCGCAACCGGGCGCTGAAGACCCAGAACGAGATCGAGCGGGAGCTCGCCGAGGGCGACTCCGAGCTGGTCGCGGTGGTGCGGGGCCTGGAGCAGCAGTACGACGCGATGGCCGGGGCGGCCGGCCGGGGCAGTCTGATGGCGGAATCGCAGGATCTGCCGTCCGCCGAAGAGCTGGGCGAGGTCTTCGAACGTTTCCTGGCCGACCGCGAGGACGGCTGACCGGCGGGCGGCAGGCGCGGCGGGCGCGGCCGGCGCGGCCGGGCCGGCCGCGCAGCGGCCCGGTAGCCTGCCGCCATGCTGAATGTGGGACTGACCGGCGGCATCGGCGCCGGCAAGAGCGAGGTGGTCCGGCTGCTGGCCCGGCGCGGCGCGGTGATCATCGATTCCGACCGGATCGCGCGTGAGGTGGTCGAACCGGGCACCGAGGGCCTGGCCGCCGTCGCCGCCGAGTTCGGACCGGGCGTGCTGACCCCCGGGGGCGCACTGGACCGCGGGCGCCTCGCCTCCGTGGTCTTCGCCGACCCGGAGAAGCTGGCGGTGCTCAACGGCATCGTGCATCCGCTGGTGCGCCGCCGCTCGGCCGAACTCCAGGCCGCCGCCCCGCCCGGTGCCATTGTGGTGCACGATGTGCCGCTGCTGGTGGAGAACGACCTGGTGCGGCACTTCGACGTGGTCGTGGTGGTGGACGCGCCGGACGAGGTGCGGGTGGCGCGGCTGACGGCCTCCCGGGGCATGGCCGAGGCGGACGCCCGATCCCGGATGGCGGCCCAGGCCGGCCGGGAACAGCGGCTGGCCGCGGCTGACTTCACCGTGGACAACGGCGGCACCCTGGAGGAGCTGGACGCCCGGGTGGAGGCGCTCTGGCAGCGGCTGACCAAGCTCGCCGCCGACCGCTGAGGCGTCCCGGGGCGCACCCCGGCCGGGGCGTCAACTCCGCGCGGGCGACGGCGTTTTGGAGCTGGTGCCGCCGGGGCCTATCATCCGCCCAATGATCATAGGAAGAAGGTTCGCGACCGCCCTGCCGGCGGCGTTCGTGGCCGTGCTGACCTGCACCTTTCCCGCATATGCGGACGAACACGCCGGTGCGTCCGGCGAAACCGAAGCGCCCCCGCCCCAGGTGAATCTGGTGCTGGACGTCAGCGGCTCCATGCGGGAGAAGGACATCGACGGCGGCACCCGGATGGCCGCCGCCCAGCAGGCGTTCAACGAGGTGATCGACGCCGTACCGGAAGAGGTGCACCTGGGCATCCGCACCCTGGGCGCCGACTACCCCGGCGACGACATCGCCAAGGGCTGCGTGGACAGCGCTCAGCTCTATCCCGTCGGCCCGGTGGACCGCACCGAGGCCAAGACCGCGGTGGCCACCCTGCGCCCCACCGGCTGGACCCCGATCGGCTACGCCCTGCGGGGCGCGGTGGAGGACTTCGGCGACCACGAGGGCACCCGCCGCATCGTACTGATCACCGACGGCGAGGACTCCTGCGGCGAGCCCGACCCCTGCGACGTGGCGCGCGAACTCGCCGCCTCCGGAACCCATCTGACCGTGGACACGCTCGGTCTGACCCCGGCCGACGACAAGGTGCGCGAGCAGCTGAGCTGCATCGCGGAAGCCACCGGCGGCACGTACACTGCCGTGCAGGACACCGGTCAACTGACCGAGCGTCTCAAACAGATCGTCGATCAGACGGCCGACAATGTCGTCATCGAGAACCCCACCATCATCGAGGGCTCGGGCGACTGCGCGGATGCCCCGCTCCTGACCGCCGGCGTCTACCACGACCGTGAGGAGTTCGGCGAGCACCGCTTCTACCGGGTGCAACTCGCCCCGGGGCGTGAACTGCGCGCCTCGGTGAGCGTGGCCGCCGACCGGGCGGTCGATCCCGACTACGGCGTGCTGCTGCGGGCCCTGGACGACACCGGCCGGGAACTCGCCCGCGGCAGTGAGGCCGGCCACGGCCGCACCGACGTCATCTCCACCGGTTTGCGTTACCCCGCCACCGAGGATGCCGAGGCCACCGTCTGCCTCGAAGTCTCCACGTCCTTCTCCGCTCCCGAATCCGTACAGCGCGCCCCCGGCCTCCCGGTGGAACTGACCGTCGACCTCGCCGCCGCACCGGACGCGCCCTCCGACGTGGCCGCCCACGGGCTGGCCCGCGGCTGGGTGCCGCTGGTACTGCTGACCGTCACCGGCCTGCTCGCCGGTCTGCTCTGGGGCGCCCTCCGGAGGATCTTCTGATGCCGACTCCCCTTCCGCTTCTTCCGTTCCCCGCCCCCGGGCCGGCCACCACCACCACCGCCCGCCGCCACCGCCGGCGGCGGCCGGCCCTCCTGGCTCTGCTGACGGCGGCCCTGCTGCTGCCCGGCGCCGCTCCCGCCCTGGCCGACAGCCATGAGGAGGACTCCGGGTCCGCGACGGACACCACCGACACCACGCCCGCCGCGGCCGGCACCGACTTCCGCAGCGCCGGAGTCATCGGTGAGGACCGGACCGGCTCGGCCGTCGCCGTCTCCGGCGACTACCTGTACTGGACCTTCCCGGCCGGCGCCGGCCGGCAGATCACCGCGGAGGTCTCGGTCACCCTGCCCGACCCGGCGCTGCGCGGCGGCGCCGCCACCTGGCAGGTGGACCTCTACGACGGCCTGCGGCGCCGGCAGCCCTGCGTCGGGGGCGAGCCCGCCGCCACCGCCGATCCCTCGGCCGCCACCCTGGAGCTGAGCTGCACCCTGCCGGTCATCCGGCCCTGGGCCGACTCCTGGGAGAACGACCCGCTGCCGGGCGCCTACTACCTCCGGCTCACCGCCACCGAGCTGCCGGAGGAGGAACTCGGTCTGCCCTTCGAGGCCGAGGCGGCCGTCAGCAGCCGTGCCGCGGGCGGCTCCGCCGACATCGGCGGCCGGCTGGGCGCGCCGCTGGTCCTCACCTCCCGGGCCGGCTCCCTCGACACCGGCTCCACCGACGAGTCCTCCGGCAGCGAGGAGAACAACGGCGCGGAGGACGAGCAGGGTGAGGAGGCCGTACCCGCCACCGTGCCGGAGCCGGAGGACGGCTGGTTCGCCGGCTGGTGGACCGACCGCTGGGCCTGGACCGCGGCCGGCGGCCTGCTGGCCGCCGCCGCCGCGATAGCCGGCTTCCGCCTGGTGCGCCGCCGCTCCTGAGCGTGGGCGCGCGGACGGCCTCCGGGACCCGGGCGGGCGGGTGCCCGGGGGCCGTCCCGGTCCTCTCCCGCGCGGCGGGCGGTCTCAGAAGCCGGGAATGGTCAGCGAGCCGTCCTCGGCGAGCGGGAAGCCGGGGTTGTACGCGATCTCCCAGGCATGGCCGTCCGGGTCCAGGAAGACCCCGGCGTAGCCGCCGTAGAACGTCTCGGCCGCGGGCCTGCTGACCAGCGCCCCGGCCCGCTCCGCCGTCGCCAGCAGGGCGTCCACCTCCTGGCGGGAGCGCACATTGTGCGCCAGGGCGATCCCGCCGAAGGCGGCGGTCTCGCCGGGCGGATCCGCCTCGATGCCGCAGTCGCGGGCCAGCTTCTCCCGGTCCCACAGCACCAGGCCCAGGCCACCGGCCTGGAAGAACACCGTCTCCTCGACTTCCTGCCCGGTCCAGCCCAGGCTCCGGTAGAACTCCCGGGCCCGCCCGACATCCGCCACGCCCAGCGTGACCAGACTGATGCGCTGCTCCATACCGCCACCTTAGCCACCGGGGGCGGTCGGTCCCGGCCGACTGGTCCGGCGGCAGGCCGCCGCTCCACGCGCCGGAGACATGGTCCCGCCAGTACCGGCGCGCCACCCCGGCCCAGCCCCACCCGTCCGCAGCAGCGGATGGCCTGCTCGTTCCCGGCGTCCGGGTCGATGACCAGACGGTGACGGCCGTGCTCCGCGATCAGCCAGCGGGCCATCGTCCGTACCGTGTCGGTGCCCAGCCCGCGCTCGTGCCAGGCCGGGTGTGTCAGTGGCCAGTTAGATTTCCCCGCTCGTGGCCACTTCGGCTCCCCACCGCGGCCACTTCGATTCCCCACTGGCGGCCACTTCGTGTATGCAGCGTAATGTCATCTCCGGCGGTGCTCGCCCCACCACGGCAGGATCGGAGGCAGGTCGCTGAGCCCGCGGGCTGGGCGCTTCGGCATCGGCGACTCCCCGTCGTCCCCGTCCCAGCGGCGTGCGTGTTGGTCCGGGAGGCTGCCCCAGCCCCAGTAGGGAACCGGGCGGTCCGGGGCCTCGCCGAGTTCGTCGAGGGGATCGATGCGCCTTTCTGCCACCGTGCACAGGTGCGCCCAGTCATCGCCCATGTCGAAGACGTAGGCGAACTGCTCGCCGGGCTGGAGCCGGCTCAGCTTGGTGGCGTGGCCATCCACGGTGCCTTCCGGGGTTTCGTCGCCCCACCAGGCCAGAGGGCTGACCCGGGTGTTGCCGGACAACGTGAACAGGTGCAGGTGGGCCAGGTCCCAGCGACCGAAGGCGAGATCGATGGCGGTGGCGAACTGAGCGAAGGAGTGCGAGCGCGCGGCGGCGAAGACCCGGCCGGGGCGAGGCCACAGGTCTGCACCGTGCCCGGAGACCAACTCCACCCGAATGGACAGCCAGGTACGTGCCACGATCACAACCCCTTCATGCGCCAGGTCTCCGAGCCAGCACCGAGGCTACTGAGTGTGACTGTCACGTGGGGAATCGAGCTGGCCGTACGTGGGGAATTTCTACTGGCCCCCGACACGGGTGCAGGAACAAGTCCATCCCGGCGTGGCGGTACTCCGGCTCGGTCTCCTCCTGGTCGAGGGTGATGCTGCCGAGCAGACATAAGGGCGTGCCAGAGTGCTCATGCCCGGGCCGAAGAAGGTCCGGCGGCAGTCGGCCCGGGCGTTTGCCAGCGGGCGGTCAGAGCATGGAGTTCCGCCAACAGGACAGCACGACAGGATCGATGATGTACTGGCCTCTACCGCGGCTGTCGGCTTCGTCCCGACGGAAAAGGCCCATGGACTGCAGCATCTGCACGATCTGTGGTGCCGTTGTCCTCTCCGGAGCTGCGCCGTCCTCCTCGACGAGTTCGGCGAGGTCGACGAATGACAGGCTGCCTTCGCCGTCCTGGAAGAACCCGGCCAGAGTGGCGAAGGCAGGGCGCAGCACCGAGCCGTCTCCGACCCCGCAGGCGGTGAGGAACTCCTCCGCCCCCTGCCGAGAGCCCAGCCACTCTTGGAGCTCTTCCAGTCCTTGGCTCTCATTTCCGGTCGCCATGGCCCTGTCCACCAGCAGTGGCCAGCCGCCGGTCAATTCCAGCAGGCGGGGAAAAGCGGATTCGGAAGTGAACTGCTGCTGCTCCACCGCCCTGGCCCGAAGGCCGTACTCGGTGTAGCGCCGCAGCAGCACCACGCCCAGACCCTGGGGGCAGTCCGGGCCGAGTACTGTCGGCCAGAGAGACCACTGACCGGGACCGGCGACCACCACAGCAGACCGGTGGACATCCAGTCCCGTCGGCAGCCGTGTGAGCGCCCACTCGACCGCCTCCTGACAGGACTCGGCGGCCGGTGACTTGCCCGTGAGATCATCGATGATCACCCGGCGCTCGTCCGGTCGGCCTTCGACGAGGGCCTGCCGGAAGGCCCCACGCCCCGCGACTGTCGGTGCATGCCAGCCGTTGTCCGCCGCGCAGCGGCGCAGCCGGTCCGCCACCACATCCACTCCCGTGGCGGGCGTTCCCAGCACGACCCGCGCCTGTGTCGTCTTGCGTCGCAGGAGATCCGTCACCTGCTCGGCAGTGAGGGGCAGGAAGGTGCCGTCCGTCAGCCGGTGCCGTGGTTCGGCGGCGGCGAAACGCTCCGGTTCCGGCTGGTCGGCAGCGGACACTAGTTCGTTTTCCACGCTGCTCAATCCACCGATCATGCCCAGGGCGTTGGTGCTGCTCAGATGCCATCCCCGGCGATCCCGGTCCCGGGCCAGAACCCCCAGCCCTTCCAGCTCGATCAGGTAGGCACGGAACTCGTCCGGATTGAGATTCCGGAAGCCGTCCGGCCACCAGTCGAGGCAAGCGGCCCGGAGCTCGGACTCCCTCATTGTCGCTTCGAGAGTGTGCTGATACGCGTGATAGGCCGTGGTATTGGCGATGACCGTGTAGCGGGGGTCGAGACGGAGGGTGTCCCGAAAGGTATCGGTGATCGACTCCCGGAGCCGCTCGTCGGACTGCACGGAGCTGACATCGCTGCGCAGGATGGTGTACGGAGGCCGGAGAGGCTGCCCGGAATCGGACGCCAGGCGCCGCCGTCGGTGCAGGTCCCGGACCAGACGATGGGCGAACATCTGGATCAGGTAGGGCTGGTAGGAACAGTGGCCCAGGACCGAGTGCACCAGATCGTCGTCCTCGAACCGGTAGCCCAGTGCCGCCAAGGGCTGGACGAGTAGTTCGGCGGCATCCGCGGGCTTCAGCGGGCCCACCACCACCGGCTCCTGCGCCAGGTGGCTGAAGGGTGAGTTGGCGGCCGCGGTGAAACGCTGTACCGAGCGCAGGCCGGCGAAAACCACCTTGACCCGGTCCCTGGTCGACCGGCCGAGGTCGCGCAGTCTGCGGGTCTGCAGGAACTCCGGGGCATCGCTGTCGAAGAACTTGTCTGCCTCGTCGAGCAGGACGAGCAGTTCCCGGTCGCTGTCGCCCTCCAGCCAGTTCACGATGCTGGCCTTCACCTGCGAGTGGTCGGGGCCGGCGAGTCGGCGGGCCTTCTTGGATACCGACAACACCTCGGCCCGTTCCAGCTCCTGGCCGATCAGTCCCCAAATCTGCTCGGCTGGTGAGAGGGTGCCGAAACCGGCGCTGTCCAGGCTCAGCGAAATGCGGCAGCGGGCCCGGGGGTTCTGCTCCAGGAAACGGTTCCCGGCTTCCTGGAGAAGCGCCGACTTGCCCAGCCCGCGGCCGCCGTAGACGACCTGGGAGCCCCTGGGCGAGCTGATCTCCTCCAGTTCGGTACGGCGCCCGAAGAACATCTCCCTCGGCACCTGGGCGCGCTTCTTGCTCAGGTAGGGGTTGACCGCCGAGAAAGGAAGCAGCACCCGAAGCGTGGAGTCCCACTGCCCGTCACCATGTGCCGCCAGATACGCCAGCGCGGCGTCGTCGAGCAGGATGACGGGTCTCGGATTGCCGACGGCGAGGGCGGCGAGTTCGGCGCGCCGCCCGACGTCGAGGGTGCCGAAGTGCGCCACGATCAGCCCGGCTCCCCCCTTGTCGTCCTCGATCCAGCTCTGCAGCCGTTTGGGTTCGGGCTCCCCCCAGACCAGCAGCATGTGCAGGCGGTGCCCACGGGCGGAGCCGAACTCCGGAACCGGGGCATCCCCCAGAGGCTCCGGGCCCGGCAGGACAAGGAAGCGGTGGTCCTTGCCGAACGGCAGGCGGTCCTGTCGCACCGGACGGGGATTGCGCAGGCCGAGCAGCCGCAGCGTGGGGGCGAGCAGTTCGCTCTCCTTGAGCCCTTCCCTGCGCTCTCTGCCCTCCCGCAGGGCCATCCGGCGCCAGGCTTCCAGGGCGTCCGCGGTCGTCGTCGCGTTCTCCCGGGACAGCCGGGAGAACGACAACTGCGGGAGACCCGCGAACGTGCCACGGGCACGGACGGTCTTGACCAGCTCAGGCGCGATGCCGTCCGCCAGCGCATCGGGGACAGCAGGAAAGAACCGGTGGAAGAACTCCCCGCGGTCGGGGAGCGCCGGAATACCCTCGCCCTTGGCCAGCGAGTTCAGGATCTGCTCCGCGGTGAGCAGATCTCCGTCGCGCAGCAGCTTCCGCACCCGTTCCCGGTCGGCCTCGGCGGTGTCGGGAAGCTCCTCCAGCCGGGCCCGGAAGCGGGCCCGCTCACGTTCCCAGGCTCGGTTCAGCTTCGCGTTGAGTGCCGCGTGCACCGTCCTGACCGCTGCGAGGTTGCGGTCGGGGGCGGGCTCGGCATCGCGCAGTCGATGTTCGAGCGTTCGTTCCGTGGCCTCGTCGACGACATTGTGCACCCGGGATGTCCGAAGCCGCCTCTCGAGGACGTCGGCCGCTCGTGCCAGTTCCTCGGCCACCAGCTTGCCGCTGCTGCGGATCACCGTGTCCAGGTCGTCGGGCAGAACATCGTCGGCGATACCGGGCAGCAGTCCCCGTCCGGCAAGCTCCAGCAGCTGATGCGCGGTGTCGAAGCGTTCCGCGGCCACATGCGCCCGCGCGGCCTGCTCCCAGCTTCGGTCCGCAGCATCGCACACGGCCTGCATGGTCGGGTCCCCGAGTACCTCGCCCGACGACTCGTCGTAGTGGAAGCCGGGGATCTTCAGAAGCTCCCCGGCGCGGGCCAGACCGGCGGGCAAATCCTGGGCAGGTACCTCGCGCCTGCCCTCCAGCAGCGAATAGACGCGCCGCAGTCTCGCCCCCGCGGCCTGCGCCGCGGCCCGCCGCAGCGGGTCGCTCTCGGTCTCCTGCTCGGCAAGCTGTGCCAATGTCTCGTCCTTGGCGGACAGCACTTCGTCGAGCATGGCCCGCGCCTCCTGGGCCGCCCAGCTGCCCTTGGCCTGGAGCTGGCGCACGCAGGTCACCCACGCCTGCACGGGGCGCATCCGTTCCAGGACCGCGCGCACCAGGTCATTGCGGTTCCTGCCCTGCAGGGGTCGGTTGCCCGACTTCACGACCTGCCAGTAGATCTCGTCGACGAGGCCGCGGACCAGGGCCGGGTCGGTGAAGGTGCGGACCTCCTCACCGATCTCCTGGTGGTGTTCACGCCGGTCCTCGGCAACGAGGGAGAGCAGTTTGCCCACGCGTCCCTCGGGCGCCAGCAGGCTCTTGGCGATGGCGCTGGCCGGCCGGAATCCGAACTTCGGGATGCCGGTGAGGAGAAGACGGCACTCGGTCCGGGCTTCGGCGAGTTCTGTCTCCAGCCCCGCAGTGTCAGCCGCGACCGACAGTACAGGACAGTCGGTGAGGATTCCGCGCTGCGCCCGTCGCCCCACGGCGCGTGCCGCATCGCCGAGGCGTGGCGGTAGCCGGTCGGCAAGGGCGTCCAGCAGCCCGCTGGCTCCGGGATCGCCGGTGAGGACAGTCGTGTGCAGCAGTGCGGTGGCGGCGAGCAAGCGGTCCACCGGGACTGCGGCGACAGCCGGCACGTCCAGCTCCTGTACCGCGGTCCGCAGCTGTCCGGCGCAGCTCCCGGTGTCCGAGGCCAGTCCCATGGACCATGCGCAGATCCGGAGTACGGCGATGCGGGTGGTGGATTGCGCGGTTGCCTCGGCCAACGCCGAAGCAAGGCTGTAGCGCTCCGCGGCGATGAACGCCGCGAGAGAGGTGTGGGACGGGGGAGCGGAGGCGGCGCCGACCGGGGACGCCGGCGCCGGAAGACCGGCCGGGGCGGGGAGCTCGCTGCCCAGGGGTGGCTCAGGCGGCCGGGCGGACGGGTTGTCGTCATCGTGGCCTGCGTGTGCGTGCTCGTCGGTAGCGACGGCGGCGGTCTCAACACGCCTTGTCGGTTCCTCCGGAGCGGCCGGAGGCCGGACGGCCATAGTGGGTGACTCGGGGATACGGGCTTCCTGCCCCCCTGGATCCTCGGTGTCCAGCCGTTCTTCCGCCGGAGCGTCGGCCGTGCTCTCGCGGGGCCGGGTGAGTGTCAGCCGACGGCAGTCGTAGCCCAGCCTCATCCACGCAGGACTGGATCCCTGGACGAACGGCGGCTGCAGTTCCACGAGCCGGTCCGAGTAGTCCGGGGCGGAAGAATCAAGTCCGATCATGGTGATCAGCGCCCGAAGCGAGCATGCTGCCTGTCGTTCCGCGTCGTCCCAGGTACGCCTGGCGCGCAGCTCGGCGGCCGAGTCACGGGCTGCCTCCACGGCCGACTTCAGACCCGCGTCCTCCGCGGTGGCCCGCAGGCCTGCCAGGGCACCGAGTTCTTCGCGAAGGGATGCATCGGCCCGGTGGTGTTGCACGGACCGGGCCTGCCGGCGCAGCGCCGACAGGCTCCGGTTCTCCGGCTGTGCGGCGACATCCTGGTCCTGCTCGGCATCTGTGGAGGCCATGGCGCTCACCAGCTGCCTGGCGTGGTCGAACGCGTCGACGAGCTGCTGCAGGGCGTGGACGTCGCCGGGATCCGGGCAGTTCTCGCGCTCCAGCGCATCCGCCGTGCGGTCCGCGGCCCTCCTGGCCCGGTTCAGGCAGGCGTCGAGCCGTTCCAGGGCGTCGGCAAGGCTGCCGAGGTTCCCGGTATCGGACAGGTCCTCGGAGGCGGCGGGGGTTGCCTCGTCGCGGACTTCCTTTCGGCCGTTCTCCCGGAAGGCTGCAGGGCCGTCAATATTGTGCACTCGTAGTGCGGCCCGGCGCAGGTTCTGCAGCTCTTCCTGGCGTTCGCAGGAGTTTGTGAACCATTGCTGGTCGCAGGCCCAGAGCCACATCTCCGCCTGGGCGGTGTAGAGCGAGGCGTGTGCCAGCAGTGCGAGACGGAGCAGGGCGGGGCTCCAGAAGTCCGTCACCGGACGCAGCATCCGGGAGCGCAGATGAGGGCTCGCGTAGGCCGTTTCGAGGAGGTCGCCTACCAGGGGATGCGAGAGGTGTCGGGCGGCGGGGATGAGGCGGGTTTCCAAGGGTGCCCGTTGCAGTCTGGCGAGGAAGTCACGGCAGAGCGCCGGGCTTACCCTCGTCGCGTTGACCCGGATCCCCATGGAAGCGAGGGTGTGGCGACGGTGGTGTGCCGAGGCCGAATGGAGAGCGTGCTCGACATCCTCCGGGGAAACTTCCCGGGCAGCGGCAGGCAGCTGCCGCGCGATGCCGGTCACGGCCTGGGCGAGAGCTTCGCGTGCGGCGGTGAGTTCAGGGGTGGGAGGGGAGTGGCGGGCTGGGTCGGAATCCGGTCCGGGCGGCGTTGGCCGGGGGCGTGCTGTCACATGAGCTCCGTGCGTGTGCGGTTGGTGCGGGTCGGACGGTGGTGCGGGGAAATCGAGGTCAAGACCGGCTGTGGGTCAGCCACTGCGCTGGTGCGGCGGAACGTAGGTGTGGCGGGGAGGCAATTCGGCATCGGTCATACCCAGAAGCTCACGGTCCCTGCGGTATGCGGCACGCTGTCCATCACTCGCTCGCTGACCCGGCGGCAGCTTCCTCAGATGGCCGTTGACCTGGTGGCCGCTTCTCCTGCCGGCGAACCGGCCGCCAGCGCCTCCGTTGCGTCCTGCGGTGACGGACGAGGACACGGGTCGCCGTTCCGGTACATAGCAGACCAGCCGCACCACCTTCTCCCGTGACTGGGGCGGATAGTGAAGGCGGCCATGGCTGTCCTCGCTGCCGTGCTCCGTGATGAGGATTCCGTCCGCCAGCATCCGGCCGAGAGCCGATTTCAGTGCTCCCTGCCCTCCACGTGTTCCCGGGAAGACCTGGCGGACGGCGTCCAGGAGCCGCTCGCCGGGGAGCATGGCCCGGCCGTAGTTGTCCAGGAGGCCCAGCCGCCGCACGGTGCCCAGCAAGAGTCTTTCGGGAGACAGGTCAGCCGTGCGCAGCGGCGAGCGACGGCTGTGACAGGCCCCGTCCCGGGTGAGCACGCGGCGGTCATAGCAGTGCTCGATCAGTTCTCCGTCCACCGTCTCCGGGGCCGACAGCAGCATGGTCTCCGCGTTGATGGCACGGCTGCCATAGCGGTGGGTCATGCGCAGGATCAGACCCGGGTAGAAAATCAGCGGCCACTCGAACCCGGTCAGCCGGTACTGCCCCCGGTGGCTCTCGAGCGTGGTGTCATGGTCGGTGTCATCGGGGTCGAGCCCATGGCCCTCATGCCGCAGGACCAGACGCAGCGATGTTTCCTCAGGGAGGTCAGGCGCCTTCTTCAGGATTCTGGCGGGGATGGGCAGGAAGCCTTCCACGGTGTGGCTCAGACGCAGTGACTGGCTCCAGGAGATCTGACTGTCGGCCACGGACACCAGACGGCAGTCGTCCAGGTCCTCGTCCTCCGGCCACTCGTATGCCGGCTGCTGGTCCGGTCCCGGCAGGTGGCGTGGGGGAGTGGCATCCGCCATGGCACTGGGCGGTGACGGCAGCGCGCCGTTGGCCGGCTCGTCCTGGCTGGTGGGTGGAAGCTCCGGTCCCGATTCCGGTACCGCCTCGGCCGGCCGGCCGGCCAGCCCTTCCGGGCGAGCGGGCGCAGAATGCGGGACGACCACGGGGGTCTCCACCGGAGGTTCGGCCGTGCGTGGCGCACTGTCCCACCATCCCCGGCCCAGCGGCACATCCACCGGAAGCCCTGCGTCGTCGTGCATGGGCTCCCGGCTGCCCGGGGGCCGGTACTCGGCACGCCAGACACCACCCCCCTGCCAGCGGTCATCCAGGCGTAGCCGCACACCTTCCGGACTGTGCAGCAGCCCGGTCGTCTCATCGGTCTCCCGAGTTACCAGATCCGCCGCGAGGGCATGGGCATGGCAGACCGCCAGCGGATACGCCGTGCCCTGGAGAAGCAGCGCTCCGTCCTGCCGGGAGCGGAGTGCGGTGCCGAGCGCGGTGTAGACGGCAGGGGCGGTGCCGCTCCGATCCCGGGGGACGGCGGCCTTGGCCGCCGAGACGACCATGGATTCGAGCACCTGGCCGCCCATCGGGCCGCCGTCCTGCATACGTGCGGTGAAGGACTTCCTGGTGAAGGCGTAGTAGCCCCACATGCGGGTTTCGCTCTCGAGGGAGCGCAGCACCTGGCTCACGGTGGTGAGCAGGCCCCGGAGGGCCATCTCCAGCGCCGCTCCGTCGTGGCTGCCGGGCGGCAGGCACGCGGTCAGCGACATCGGGGCCAGCTCGCTGAGCAGCAGCTCGCGTCCCGTGGTCAGCATGTGATGGATGTAGTGCTCCAGCTCCGAGCCGTCGGCCCGCTCCCGCGGATGGCGGGCCGTGACGGTCAGGTGCCCGAATTCGTCCAGCCGGTTCTTGCGGCGGAGGCGGTGCACCTGTGCAGGCCGGACCAGCCCGGCACCAAAGGCGTCGGTGTCGACCACCAGACGCTCGCGGGACTCGACGGGCCCGGCCGCCTCCGTCCGGTCCCGGTGGCCCGGATCCACCGCATCGGCGGGTGCGCCGGACAGCCAGGCGGGAACATCGCCCTCCGGGCCGCAGTCGGGATGAGCCCCCTCCTTGTACACCACTTCCCCAGGAACGAGGGCGGCGCCGGTTCCCACCCGCACCATGGCGCCGACCGGGAGGGCTCCGGTCACGGAACCGTGTGCCACCTCGGGGAAGCGGTCGAACTCCAGGGGTCCGCCCGGATAGCCTCCGGCCAGCGTGTCGAAGCCGAAGAATGCGCCGTTGAACGCCACCGCGACGTGTACCGGGGCCGCCCGGGCGGTGACCAGGGACAGCAAGTAGCGGCGCAGCGCGGCGACGCGCCTGTCCTCCGCCAGCCCTTGCGCCAGCTCGGGGGCCAGCAGCGGCGGATCTTCGTACGGCCGCCACACCCCGTCCGGCGACGCGGTCGAGGTCTCCCCGGGCCGGCGCTCGTTCATGCCTGGGCTCCTCTCCGGGCGGGCGCGGGGACAGCGGAACCCGCCGTGGGTCCGCTGCCGGTGCTGCGGCGGACGGACCAGCGTGTCCCCTCCAGCGCCACCTGTCCTCTTGCGGCCAGCCGTTCCAGGCTGGCCTGCACATCCCTGGTCGACACGTCCGCTCGGGCGCCGAAGAACCGGCTGGTGACCAACTGCCTGGGCACCGGGACCCGTCTGCCCCGGCCGCCTCGGCCTGGCAGGTAGTAGCTGTCCTCGCCGCGCAGCGTCCGGGACACGTCGTTGGCGTGGACGCCTCGCCGCATGGCCCACACCAGCCGGAGGACTTGGTCGTCGAGCCGCTGCTGCCCGTGGGCCGTGTCGAGGCCGCCGGCGGCCGGGCGGGGCCGCGCGGTCCGCAGCGCGCGTCCGGTGGCGGGCTCGCTCTCCCCGGGCGGCCACTGCCCGGAGTCCCAGCACGCGGAACAGCGGTTGGCCGCCGTGGTGCAGCAGCCTTCGGGCAGCTCCGCCACACCGAAGTAGTCGGCGAACTTGCGGTGGGCGCAGGTCGAGGTGTCAGTGTGGAAGTCCTCGAGCACGGCGATCTCCTCGGCCGCTCGGTGTCTCCTGCCGGACAGGCGGTCGAGGAAGCCCGGCGGCAGGTCACGGCGGTGGATCTCGATGCCGGTCACCCAGTGCTGGCTGGGGGCGGCCGAGACATCGAGCAGTCCGCGGTCGTGCAGGTCGGCCAGGAGTTGCCAGGTGCCCGCCGGGCTGTCGGCGAGGTCCCGGTAGCCCGCGACCCGGGCGGCAAGTCGGCGGTCCAGTGCGGCCACGTCCAGCCTGCCGCGGTGCAGTCCGCCTCCACCTGCCGGGCGGCGCGCCGGCAGGTCCAGCACCGAGGCGACAACCTGGTGCACCACGGCGTCCACCGCCTGCCCGTTTCCCTGCGCTTCCGGTTCACGGGCTGGCAGCTCACCCGGCCGAACGGCGCACTCCGGCGGGAAATCCCCCAGGTCGGAAAGGGCTCCCGTGTCGGCCAGGGCGGCCAGCACCCGCATCACGCCGGTGGCGTAGGACTCCGCGGTCCGGGACGACCTGGCCTGCGCTTCGCCGATCCTGCCCTCGGCCAGGTCCTGGCCGATGAGATCGTCGGCCAGACCGACGGCGTCCAGCACCGTTCCGCACCGCAGCACTGCGCGACCCATGCGCGTCAGCAGCGGGGGCGGCAGGTCCTGGCCCGTCAGGAAGGAGACGGTGCGCAGCCCGCGGGTGGTCAGCAGGGACAGCGCCGTGTTGGCGGGTGCCCGGGGGCCCGCGGCGGCTCCAGCACCGGCGACATCCCGCCCCGCCCGTCCCAGTTGCTGGTAGAGCGCGGCCAGATCGGTCGGCGCCGAGACACAGAAGACCGTGCGGATGTCGTCCCGGTCGATGCCCAGCCCGAAGGCGGAGGTGGCCACCACCAGCAGGGGGGCGAAGCCCTCCTCGCCCTCCCGCGGGGCCTCGCGGAACTCGGTCAGCACCGCCCCCTTCTCCGCCGCGGTGAGCCGTCCGTGGAAGCGGCGGACCCGCACCCGTGTCTCGCCCAGGTACTCGCGCAGGCGGGCGTGGAGCGTCACCACCTCTTTGACGGTGAGGCAGTAGAACACCGCATGCCCGGCGACGGCGTCCGCCACCTCCTCCACCAGACCGGCGACAGTGGCCGGTCCGCTGCGATTCATGCTGCGGCGGAAGACGGCGAGCTCCGGCCGGATGGGGTTCTCCCGCACGGTGACCAGTGAGCCCGCCACGCCCGGCTGCGTCGCCTCCCGGTGCGCGGCGGGGCTGTTCCCGGCAGGCGGATCGGGAGGCAGCCCGAAGACCCCCTGCCGCAGCCCGGCGTGCACGGTGCGATTGGCGGTGGCCGTCAGGGCGGTGACCGGAAGCCCGGCCTCGTGCCGCAGTTCGGCGAGGAGGCGCTCGACCCGTCGCATACTTGGCCGGAAATCGTCCCACTGTACAACGGTATGCGCCTCATCCAGGGCGATCCTGCTGATCCGCCCCGCTTCGACGGCCTCCCGCACCAGCTCTCGGAAACGCCGCTGGCACAGCCGCTCCGGGCTCACGTACAGCAGCTTGATGCCGTGGTCCCGCACCCCCAACAGCTGCTCGGCGACTTCCGTCTTCCCGGCGCGGCTGCTGGACTCGCGCAGGGGCGCGATCAGGGCACGGACGGCACCGCCGATCGACCGGTTGAGCTCCAGCGCCTGATCCTGCATGAGTGCGACCAGCGGACTGACCACCAGCGTCACGCCGGGCAGCACCAGCGCCGGCAACTGGAACGTGAAGCTCTTGCCGAAGCCCGTGGGCAGCAGGCCGAGGACATTGCGGCCCTCCGCCACGGCCGAGATCACCGCCCGCTGGGCATCCTTGAGCCGGAAGGCGGAGGGATCGTCCGCGAATCGCAGCAGGCCGCCCACCAGGGCACAGCGGCGCAGCACCTCCGCTGCCGGCTCCTGGCCTCCCTCGGCGCGAAGACGGTCCATCTCCCGCGGCGTGAGCTCCAGTTCCCTGATCTGCCGGGTCTGCGGCAGCAGGGTCTGCTCCCGAAGGGCTTGCGGAGAGCACAGTTCCGCGGCCTTCCCGGCCGGAAGCAGGCCGTGCCGGGCGTAGAAGTCCCAGATCCGTGCCCAGCCCTCGTGCATGGACACCACATTGCCGCCACCGGTCTCCCCGGTGACAGGATCCGGACGAAGCAGCCCGCCGTCCAGGCTGCCCAGGAACGCCCGGCGATAGGCACGGCGCAGGGCCGTGTGGCCGTCGAGCTTGCGGTCGCTGATCACCACCACACCACGGTGCCGCTCCGAGCGGATCAGCCGTCCGACCGCCTGGCGCAGCTGCAGGGCGGCCAGCGGCAGGTAGTAGTGCTCGGTGGCGTAGGCGTCCGGATCCTCGGCCTCCGCCGCCTCCGCCCGGGCACGCACGGCCGCCCGGCGTGCCTCCACCACCGGGGCGGCGAATGGCGCGAACGGCAGCTTGTTGATCCAGACCAGCCGCAGCCGCCGCTCGTCGGAGACGTCCACCCCCTGCCACAGGCCCTTGGTGCCGACCAGGAAGCCACCGCCGTCCTCCGGGTCGGCGAACTCCCGGAACGCCCGGGCATTCCCCAGGGTGAGGGCGCCCAGCACCGGAGCCCCGTGGCCCCGGCGCCGCAGCTCCTGCGTCAGCCGTTCCGTGATCCCGCCGGCCGTGGCACGTGCCGTGGTCAGCACCAGGGCACCGCCGTCCCAGCCCTGGCCGTCCGTCCGCCGGGCGGTCAGCTGAGTCGCGAGCCCGGCGAGCTGATGCGCAGCGGTGCGCATGGCGCCCTCGGTCTGCTCTGCCCAGGACGGGAAATCCGAGAAGCAGACCAGCTCGGCCTGATCGGCCAGGCGGAACGGGGTGGGCAGGTCCAGCGTGGTCAGCCGGTCCGGCAGACCGAGCCGCTCCTTGACAAAGGTCCACTGCCCGGAGACGCGCAGGGTGGCCGATACGTAGTAGGTCCTGGGAAAGGCCGTGAGAAACCGCTGCCAGAGCGGGTCGGCCGGCAGTTCGACAGGGCTGGAGGCGAGCCGGAACCGGTAGCGGCGCATGCCGGGCTGCGGTACCTCCAGTTCTTCGGCGTGCACCACCCGGTTGGGCAGCAGGACTCCTGTGGACGCCGCCGGCTCGCTCTCCTCCTCCCGGTCGCCTCCGGCATCGTCCACCCGGCTTCGGTCAGGACTCGTGGCGGGGCCGGCCACGACCACGGGGGCCAGCACCTCATCGGCATCGGTGATCAGCCGTCGGGCCGCGTCCTCCAGCTCGTCCGCCAGGGCCCGCAGCGCGTGCAGCCGTTCCAGAGCGAAGAAGTCCAGCGTGCGCGCGTGGGCCTGGGCGTAGCCCGCCAGCGCCCGGACGGTACCGCCGAGGACATCCGCCAGCCGCCGCACCTGGTACAGCAGCCTGCGGACCTGTGCCCGCCCGGCCGTGCCCCCGTACGGGCTGGTCAGCGTGACCGCCCGGGAGCCCACGGCGGATGCGTCCGTTCCGCCCAGCGCGTCGAACGCCTCCCCGGCGGTGCGGGGCAGGATTTCCAGGTCGAGCAGGGTCGCCAGCTCCTCCACCGCCGCGCGTACGCGGTCCCGGGCCTCGCCTGCCCTGGCCTCCCGGAGCCAGGCGTCGAACTCGGCGAGGAGGCTTTCGACCGTGCCGTAGTCCAGCTCCGTGGTGAGTGCCGAAGTGGCCGCGTCCTCCAGCAGATGGGCCTCGTCGGCCACCAGCAGGACGTCACCGGACAGCGCGCGCAGATCCTCCAGATGGGACAGCAGCACCGCATGGTTGGCCAGCACCAGCCGGCGGGCGGCCAGCGCCTCCCGCACGGTGTCGGTATGGGCGCTGAGCTGGGTGGCGCCCGAGGCGGGAAAGTCCCCGCCGCTCTGTGACAGGGCATCCAGCCACAGCGGAAGCACCCGCCCGCACCAGGCGGAGAAGGGCGCGGGCAGGTCCGCCGGGTCCACCGACCGGGCCGTCCAGGACTCGGGAGGGCCGGGCGCGGCGATCAGCCGCAGCAGCAGGTACACCGCCAGTTCGCGGAAGGCGGTCCGATGCAGGAAGCGCAGCCGGCCACCGCGTCCGCCCCCGGCCCCGGGACGGCCGGCCGCCGCAACGGCGGTGGCGGCCGTGGCATCGGCCAGTACCCGTGTCAGGGCGCGCAGCGAGAGCCGGTTGGCGCTGCCCTTCACCACATCGGCACTGTCCAGCAGGCCCGGGACCGCCTTCTCCAGCATCGTCAGGTCCCGGGCCAGCTGGTTCTGGAGCTGCTTGGTGTAGGTGGCGACCACCGCGGTGCGGGAAGGGTCGCCCGCCAGCCAGTCCAGTGCGGCGGCCAGGACGGCGAGGCTCTTTCCGGTCCCGGTGGGTGCCTCCACCATGGCCGGCCCACCGCTCCCGATCCAGCTGTGCAGTGCGTCGGCCATCTGCTGCTGCGGCGGGCGCGGCCTGGCCGTACCGCCGTGCAGCACCCCGGCCAGCAGGGTCGGGTCCACCCGGCCGTTGGTCCGCAACTCCTCGCCGACCGGGATGGGGGACCGGCGGGGCCGGCCGGTGATCCGGCGACGCGGATGACCAGCCATCCGCCGGGCCAGGAAGACCGCCACCTCGCCATGGCCGACGCGTGCGGGGGCGCCCAGCGGGGTGCCGGGCGGCAGGCCCGCGTGACGGCCGGCGAGATGGCCGAGCAGCCGCCAGGCCGGGGAGTCGGGACAGACCGAGGCGACCAGATCCCGCTGCTCCTCGTCCCACGCCGCGTACTCCGCTGCGGCGTGGTCCAGCAATCGGGCCAGCAGCCGCGCATCATCGGCCGCGTCGTGCCAGGTGAGATCGGAGCGGTTCAGGCTGTGGGTGTCGACCAGCGCACCGAGCCGATGGCTGCCGGCCAGCGGCCACAGCGCGTGCGCCAGATAGAGCGAGTCCACCCGTTCCCCGGGAAGCGGGGGTGCCTCCGCCCGCGCGCAGGTCTCGTCCAGCAGCGCGAAGTCGGCAGTCGTCCCGTTGTGCGCCACCAGCAGGTCCGTGCCCTCGCAGAATTCCCGCAGTTCCGCCAGCGCCTGCTCCACCGGCGCCCGGCCCTCGGCGTGCCGGGCGCGGAGCGCGTCGCTGCGGATCTCCCAGGAGTCGTCCGGCAGTTCGACGAACCGCTCGAACGACGGACAGCCGAGGGCCCAGGTGTTGTCGGTGCCGATCCGCACCGCCCCGATCTGGAAGATGCGCCGCTCGGTGTAGGGCTCCACCGCCGTGGTGCGCACCACGCTCTCCAGGTCCACGGCGACCCCCCGCAGCCCCGGCGGCCGTGCCCCGGGACCGGCGGCCGGGGCCGACCCGGCCGCAGGCTCATCGGCCGGCTCGTCGGTGCGGGAATCCACCGTGGCGGGATACAGCCTGCCCGCGTCCTCGCGCAGCAGACCGGCCTCCAGCGCCTGGGCCAGCAGCCTGCCCACCCGGGCGGCCGGGAGCCGGGGGTACCTCGCCTGCGCGGCCTGCGTCAGCTCACCCGCCGTCATGCCGCCCGGCCGGCCGGTGACCAGAGCCGCCACGTCTCTCACCGCTCCCGCGACACGCCGCGGGCCTTGCCGTTCATCCATGCAGGGGATTCCTCATTCGCCGTCGGAGTCTTCGATGCCGAAATCGAAGGCGAGCTGTTCGCCCTCGTCCGCGGACTGCTGTGCTTCGCCCGGCGCCTCCGGCGCTTCGTACGGCTCGGCGTAATCCCTTGTGAGACGGGCCAGGTGCAGCACCAGGGGGAGCGCCAGCGGATCGGTGTAGTCGTCGGTGATGCGCTGCTGGTGGACGAACATGGCCCACGGTTCGGGGCGGTCGTTCTCCTGGAGGCCTACCAGCGCGACTTCCAGCAGGTCCGGCTGGGAGGCGGAGGCCGAGGGCCTGAGGAGGGACTTGCCGTTGGCATCACGGTGCTCGGTCAGCTTGCTGAGCTCCCGGTGCAGGGTATTGGTTCCCGGCTTCTCACCGACGCTGTAGAAGTTCCGCCCGCCGGGCTCGGCATTGTGGGGCAGCCACAGTCCCTGGGCGAAGCCGGCAAGTGCCTCAGTGTTGCCGTTCCTCTTCCGACTGACCGGTGACCACCACTGGGCGGTCTCGTCCCGGGCGGCATCGGCCACGCGCACCAGCCGGAGCTTCTTGCCCAGCGAGGCCAGTCGCTTGGGCGAGTCCCCTCCGAGCTGCACGGTGTCTGGCCGTACCTTGCCGTTCTGCAATGACGGCCAACGCTCCCGGATGTTCTGCGCATGGGTGAGCACCAGCGTGGGCTCGCCCCGGAAGGAGCCCAGAATCTGCCTGACAAAGATGGCGGTGAGCCGCTCCTGCTGGTCGCGGTACTTCAGGTCGTCACCGCGTACCTGGCCCACCAGCCCTTTGAGTAGCTCCGGGTACGGAACCCAGCCACCGGTCTGTGGGCTTCGGCCCATCACCTGCTGCTGGCCCGGCCGCAGCAGGACGGCGATCGGAGTGAACTGAGCATGCGGGTTATGGCCGCTCACGCGCCGCTTGACCAGCCAGAAGGCAAGCTGGTTGAGCTGTTCGGGGATCATTCCGGACGGCACTGAGTGCGGGCGGGTGACCCTCACCCCGAGCTGCCGGATACCGTCCGCCCAGGCCGCCTTCGCCCGGTGTGCGGAGGTGTCTTTCCCGGGGGCGGCGACATCATCGGGCAGGCCGAGGAACTGGCTGACCAGTCCGGCATCCGCACAGCCGAGGCGGATGGCGGACTTCGGATCGGTGGTTGGCGGTGGAGTCTTCTTTCCCACCTGCTTCTTCCGCCAGTCCTCCAGCTCCACGAAGACCAATTGCGGGGCCCTGCCGGTTTCCTTGACCCGGGCGGTGAGAAACGCGGCCACCTCACGCCGCCGCCCCGCCACAACCGCGTCCCACTCGGCGCCCCGGCGAGGAATTGTGCCGTTCCCCAGGGGGGCACCGAGTCTGCCCAGCGGGAAGATGTGCATCCGTAGCGTCAGCTCGGGCGCCTCCCATGCCCAGGTCCCGGGTCCCGATTTGGTACGGAACGGGGCCAGCCCCAGGTATGCCTCCGCCTTGACCAGCAGAAGATCGCGCATGGTGTCGGTCTGGTGCAGGGCCAGGACCGAGAGCTCACTGCCCATGACTCCGGCCAGCAGCTGGCGGCGGCGGTCGCCGTTCCGCTGTTCGATCACGGCATTCTGCTCGCCCACCTCGGCGTTGTATGCCGCGATCTCGGCGTTCTGCCGCTCGATTTCCCCCCGTTCCTCCTCTGTGGCGTCCTTGTCGGCCTTCTTGCTCTTCCTCTCGGAGAGCTTCTCCTCCAGTCGCGGCAGCGGGTCATGCTTGCGCAGGAAGATGCTCCGACGCAGTTCGCCGACCGGCACGAAATCCGGTTGCAGCGCCTCGGCCGCCCATTCGGTCAGCCGCCTGCGTTCGGTGGGCATCAGTCCCGCGCCCACTCCGTGCGCACCCATCCGGGTGTGGTGCAGCACGGCCGCGGTGATGCCGTCCGGCTGGACCAGCCAGTGCTCGGGTTCCTTGACCAGCCGTTCGGGCCGGGGAAAGTCGTCCTCCACGGAGATGCGCCGGAGCATCCCCTCTGGTCCTCCCTGCGCCCACTGAGGGCCGGTCTCCTGCCGCCAGGTGAGGGAGGCCACAGCGAAGCGCGTCGGGGCCGGGGCGTCGGCGAGCATGCTCTCGTCGGCGAGCAGGTACACCGATGCGCTGCTGCGGAACGGCAGCCAGACCTTTTCCCGTACCCAGCGGCTGATGCCGGTGCTGAGGTGGATGCGGGGCACCGGGTCGAACGGGACCGTGCGGAGGGAGACCCGCAGGTATGCCGAGTACCTCCAAGTCTTGCCACGATCCGGGTACTTGAGCGGGGGCCAGGAGACCAGGGTTGCTCCGTTGTCGCCGGGGACCCCGGCCACCTGCCGGAATTCCAGCTTCTGCCCGTAGTGCTCGTACGGGGGGTGCTGGGCGATGCGGGCCGCCAGGGTCTCCGGCAGCAGGCGGAACAGGTGCGGCGCGGGCAGCGCGGTGCGGCCCTCCTCGGAAAGCCCCTGTTCCAGCAGGTTCACGCTCAACAGCTCCCACTTCAGGGAGTCGATGTCCAGGGCCTGTGCGGTTTCCTTGACCAGACTGTGAGCCTCGGGTGCAGGTTGCATGTCTCGCAGCCAGGCGTGCAGGAAGGTCTTCATCACCGACGCCGGGTAGGGCGCGGTGGTGTAAAGCCAGGGCCTGCCGCCGTCGAGCGGGGCCTTGGAGGCGACCGAGATCAGGTCGGGGGCGACCGCCGCGATCAGCCGGTTGAGTCGCGAGATCGGCACCTGCTGGTGCCTGCCCTCGGACTTGGCGGACTTGCCGTGCCGGTACAGGCGCAGCAGCGGCTCCCGCCATGCGGAGGGGAAGGCCAGCCCGTGGTAGAAGGCGGAAAGGGTCCCGGCCTCGGGGTTGGGGACGTAGGCGGCGGGCTGGATGCGGTCGTGTGTCATGGTGCGTTTTCCTCGAAGAGCGTCGGACGGGGCGTCAGTCCATGTCGGCCAGCGCCCGGTGCAGCGGTTCGTAAAGCGCGGTGACCAGTGACTTGTCGATGGCGGGCAGGCCGGAGTCGTCGTCGAAGTAGGGGGCCAGCAGGTGGCGCACGCCTGCCAGCAGGCTGGTCGCCGGGGTGTCCTCGGCCTGGAGTCCGGCCTCGCGGGGGGAGAACGCCGCGTCGACGAACACCACCCGCGCCGGTACTCCGCCGCGCACGAGCCGGCCGATGACCTGCCACATCACCACGAGCTGGTCCCAGGTGAAGGCGGCCTTCTCCTGATCTGGCAAGCTGGTCCAGGACAGCCGCCGGGTCAGGAAGCGGTTCCACTTTTGCCGGGCGCGGCTGCGGAAGTCCCGGCCAGCCAGGTGAGGCGTGCCAGCCGCCAGCGCGGCCTGCCGGAACTCGCCCGCCGGATCCCGCAACTGCCGCACCGCCCAGTCGTTGATGGCCTGTACGGCCAGGGAGATGTCATCCGGGCGCGGGTGGGGCCGGGCGAGAAACCAGACGGTGCCGATGGCCGCCTTGCCGCCGGGGATCACGATGTTGTGCCCCCGCTCCACTGCCAGCAGCGGGGCGATCAGCACATCTCCGTCGCCCTGGGCGAACCGGGCGACATCCCCACGGCGCAGGGTTCCGGCCCGGCCGCCGTGGCCGGGACCGGTCCAGGCGGTGTCCAGGTCGGCGTCGTCGGAGACCAGCCGGATCACCCGTCCGGACCATTCCGGGATCGTGCCCAGGTATTCCGCCGCCCGCTCCGCCTCCGCGTAGCTGCCGACCAGCAGCAGCAGCCGCTTGCGGTCCGGGTCGTCAATGTCGTCCAGTTCCTGCTGCAATGGACTGACGGCTCCGGCGAGGGTGCGGTCGGGCTCGGCGAGCTGGTGCAGCATCTGCTGGAGCGCCTGGGGACGTTGCTCGGGCTCGCAGCCGGACAGCCGGATGGCGGTGCCTGTCCCGGGCCAGTAGAGGAAGTGCTTGCGGAACTCCGTGCGCAGGATGGCCGCCACCTCGTCCGGATGGGGCCGCAGCACGGCCCCCACCGGCGCGTGGACGTGGTACCGGCTGGACTCTCCCGCCCAGCTCGTCGCGGACAACAGCAGGACGTGCGGCCCGGGGCGGCCGTCGGCGCGCGGCAGCCGGGGCAGTTCCAGCAGCAGTTCCCGGCCCACACCGTTGCACCGGAAGAAGCGCAGTTCGCCGCTCTGCCCGCCGCCCTGGCGGCGTTCGTCGAGCTGGAACTGGAATCCGAGCACATTGCCCATGGGGGATTCGGGCAGCAGTGGCTCGTAGTCCCGGGCGGGGCGGCGGGAGAGCGCGTTGGACGCCGCATCCAGATTGAGCGCGGCCTCGACGCGCTGCCACAGCACCGTCATGAAGTCCAGACGGTGGTGCAGGGCCGCCAGCAGCAGGGTGAACTCCAGCCGTGGGGCATGCTCCTCTGCGGCCTCCATGATCGCCGGGTCGCCGGCCACCAGGGTCTCCAGCACCGTGCGCACACGTTCCCGGCTGCCCGAACCATGCGGTGCGTGCAGCAGTTCAAGGGTCAGCCTGACCAGTTCGTTGACCAGCCTGGTCTGCTCGTCCTCCGGATCCTCGACCGGGTGCTGCTGCAACGGGTCGTCCCGGAACCGGTCCAGGACGCCGTCGATGCGCTGCCGCGCCCGCATCCGCTCCTCGGCGGTCGTGCCCGTCGGCGTGGGTGCCGGGTTGCGCGCCCGCAGATCCGGGAACCAGGCGTTGATCAGCCACTGATGCAGGGTGAGGGCGCTGAAGTAGTCCTGGGTGATCCAGGTCCGCAGCGCACCGTCCTGGACCAGCCGGGCGTAGATCCGGTCGGTCGCAGCGATCACCGTGTCGACCGCACCGACCCAGTCCTCGACTTCCCGGGCGGAGAGCTGGAGCCGCCCACGGCGCGCGAGTTCGGTCAGCTTGTGCCCCGCGACCTGGTCGAGCCACGAGTTCGACGCCCTGCCCACCAGCGTCGCGGTCGGTGCGAAGGCGTTGTCCAGATGCATCTGCACCCGGTCGGCCTCGTCCACCACGATCAGGTCGCTCATCCGGCAGGCCAGCTCCAGGTAGCGCAGCCGCTCCTCCTGGAGGGGCCGCGGCACGGTGCTGTGCACCAGGCTTGCTGGGGTGGCCACCCATACCCGGGCATCGACGAGTTCCCGCGCGGCGTGGTGCCGCGGGCAGCGGCTCCACAGCGGGCAGGCGTGACGCCGCGGGGGATTTCCGGACGGCTCCGGCTCCTCCTCCCCCTGCCCGGGCTCTGCTCCGGATCCGGTGGCCACCAGCGCACGGGAGTCCGGCCGCCGCGGGCGTACCACCGGAAACAGGGCCGTGCACGGCGCGTCGGCGATGCGCAGCGCCCGGTCGGCCTCCAGGCCGCGCAGCGCGTCCAGCGGGCAGGCGCTGCTGAGATGCACGAACCCGGGATGGCGATGCGTGAGCACGGTCTCCGCGCCCGAGGTGGCGATCCGCCGGTGCAGACGCTGGATGTGCCGCTCCCGGGTCGAGTGCCCCAGAACCGGGGCCGCCCGCACCCCAAGGCGCTGGAACAGACCCACGACGGCCAGAGTCTCCGCCACATCGCTCACCACGACGGTGATGCGCAGGCCGCGTTCGGTCGCGGCCCAGAAGGTGAGGATGTCGCGGAGGGTGCTCTTGCCCGCGCCGACCATGCCCACCAGATGGAGCAGCCCGTCGACGCGGAGCGCATCGCTCGCGGTGAAGGCTTCCTCCGCCTCATTGCGCACCAGCAGCCGCACCCGGTCCAGCCGCCGTTCCCAGCCACCGCGCCGCCCGTCGGGCAGTCCGGCTTCCAGCTCGTCCATCCGGCGGGCCGTGGCCGCCAGCTCCTCCCACGTCACCTCGATCGGTTTGCCCCCGCCCGGTGGCAGTTCGTCCAGCCGGTGCGGCTCCGGCTCCGGCGCGGGCAGCAGATCCCGGGTGATGTCCACCGAGTGATTGCGGTCACGCCCCGCGAACCGGTGCTCCCCGGCACCGGCGACCGGCATCGGGACCCGCAGGAACTCGGGCGGGTGGGTCAGCAGCCGCTCGAACTCCGCGAAACGACCCGCCGCCCGTGACGGTGACCTGCGCACCGGTGCCCGGTCCGTGCCGTCGAGCTCGTAGCCGCGAAGGGCCTGCGGCATCCGCCGATAGGCGTCCAGGGCCAGTGCCCATTCACGGGGCCTGCGCATCTCCCACAGGTAGTGCCGGCCGCGCCGGATCCGGAGCCGCTGCTCCTCGGTGCGGATATCCCCGAACACCTCTCCGTACGGGTAGCCGCCGAACAGGGTCCAGGCGTCGAGGGCGGTGCGGGCCGGCATCACCGTCTCCAGCAGGTACAGCCCCAGCTCCACGTCCAGCAGGTCGCCGGTGTCGAAGCCGCCATTGCTCTCGGGCCACACGTCGCGCAGCTCCCGGGCAAGGCGCCGGTGCCAGCCGCTGCGGTCACGCATCTTCCGCTCCCTTGCCCGTGGTTCCCCTTGTGCCGGTCGTGCTGTTCTTCCGTGTCCGCTCCGGGCGTTTCCGGCCACGCAGCCGGGTGCGGACCTGCCGGAGCAGCTCCCGGTCGGAGAGCAGCTCGATCCGGTCGGCCGCTTCCTCCGGCACGTGATGCCGGAACACCTCCCGGTAGCCGTCCCGCTCGGTGAACCGGTACTGCGGTACGACCAACAGGCCGCGGTCGTACGGCGGGTCCTGGCGCAGCGGGCGGGTGTCCCTGCCCAGCAGCGCCGGGTTGGCCCGGTCCTTCACGTCGATCGCCCACACCTGGCCGTCCGGAAAGGTGACGCGCAGGTCGTAGGTGTCGAAGCGCGGCCACATCTCCGCGGTCAGCCCGGCCCTGGCCAAGGCGGACTCCAGCGCTGTCTCGGCCAGCCCGGGACCGGTGATGAAGGTCCGCAGCGGGCGGCTGAGATGGCGCAGCCCGCCGCCGTCCGCCGGCGTCCACGAGATGCCCTGCCGCACCGGCGACCGGCGGCACACGTCGAGTTCACAGCGGAATCCGCCGTGGGGGACCGGCACCAGCAGGCAGCCGCACCGGCCGCATGCGGTGTACCGCCCGTCGCGCAGGCAGGAGGCGGGTGCGCGCTCGTAGCAGCGCTTCACCGTCTCGTGCAGCAGGCCGAGGTCCAGATCCGCGCTCAGGGCGGCCAGCTCCGTCTCGGTCAGCACGGGCTTCTCGATCAGCAGTCGCCGGAAAGCGACGTACGCCTCGGGTGCGTCGGCCGCCCGGCTCTCCGCCAGCGCCTCCTTCATCAGCAGGTTCTCGAACTGCTCGGCGGCCGGGTCCCGGGCCGAGACGGCCCACTCCAGACAGCTCTGGGTGGGGCTGCCGGTGGCGGCGTCCACCAGATGGGTGCCGGCCTCGGGCGCCAGCTCCTCGGGCAGACCGAAATCCCACGCGCCCAGGGGCTTCTCCGCCGCCCAGCGGGCCAGCTCCGGCACGCTGCCGGGCGGTTCCGCGCCGCGCCGCAGGCAGTGCAGCACGATGTGGTTGTACGCCTGCTGGACGCTGTCTTCGTACACCGGGTCGCCGACGGTGCGCTGCTGGGACAGCCGCACCATGGCGGTGGCCACCAGCCGCAGCAGTGGTTCACCGGCGAAGAAGTTCTCGGCTCCGGTTCCGGCCGCGTCTTCGTCTCCGGCACCGTTCTCGGTGGCCGTGCCCGGAGCCCTCGCCGTCATGCCGCACCCCCGTCCGCGGGCGCCGTACGCATGGACGCCGGGCACCACTGGGACACCGGACAGCTACGGCAGGTCTCCGGGGCGGGCCGGGCAGGGAACAGCTCGTCCGCGCGCCAGGGCCCCGCCCATTCCCGCAGGATCCGGCGGGCGGCGGCGACACGTTCGGGCTCGTGGGCGGGTTCGATGATCTCCACATCCCCGTAGTCGGGGTGCAGGGTCTCCAGCTCCCCCCGCGAGCCGTCCCGGTCCCCGCCCAGGGCACCCTCGGCCAGCAGCACCGTGGCCAGGGCGATCTGTGGGTAGGCGAGCACCGGATCTTCCTTCCGGGGCATCCGCCGCTGAGTGGTCTTGATCTCCCGCCACACCCAGGAACCGGCGTCCAGGTACAGCAGATCGGGCGTGGCGATGACGATGACATTCGCCGCCGTGTCATGCACGGCGAACTGGCGCTCGCCCCGCACCTGAGTCACCTCGCGTGAGTGGAACGGGCACACGTCCAGGTGGTGCCGGAGCATCGCGGCACCGATCCGGGCCGCCTCGCCCGTCACCCGGTTCGGCTCCTCGCCCCAGGGCTGGTCCGGTTGCGGCACCCCGTCCCGGCCGCACGCGTCGCCGGCCGGACCACCGGGCGGCGTCCCCTGCCGCCCGGAGTGCGCCAGTTCCAGCACCCGGTGCACGGCCTTGCCCAGCCGGTTCCGCTCGTCGTACTCGTCCTCGGCCCGGGGCAGCTTGCAGGCGGAGGCGAACGCCCGCGCCGGGCATTCCCGGTGGTACCGGAGAGTGCTGACCGACACCTCGCGCAGGGGCGGCAGCTCGCGGAAGCCGCCCAGGCCCAGCACACCGGGAATCCTCGGCACCGTCTGGCAGGCGGACAGCCGTTTGCAGTCGGCGCAGGCCGAACCAGGGACGGCCTCGGTCCCGCGCGCCAGGCGCGCCGCCTCGGCACGCCCGTGCTCGGCGTAGTGCTGCTGGGCGGCCTGCGGCGTGCCCTGCCACAGCAGTTCGTACGAGCCGTCCCGCAGCCCCACCTCGGCCACCCTTACCCAGCGGACCGGTGCCGGGGCGGGGCGCAGCCGGTAGGGCATCCAGCGGGTGCCCGGAATCCGGGCCGGGCTGCCGAAGGCGGCAGCGAAGGCGGCGATGGCGATCTGCGCGTCCTCCCGTTCCCGCTGCCCGGCCCGGCCGTAGCGGAGGAAGACGAACTCCCGCACCCCCTGTTCGGGGTTCTCGTACCGGCGGCCCCAGGCCCAGTGTTCCCAGGTCGTGTCGTGCTGCTTCCGCTGGACCACCCAGGGCAGCCGTACGGGCCCCACCGGCGGGGCCTGCGCCGGCCGGTCGCGCCGGTGGAAGGCGCGCACGGCGTGACGTACGAAGGCGAGCTGCATCTCGTGCAGCGGCTTCCCCTCGCGGGCCGGGGAGCGCAGCACGTCCTCGGGAAGCGCGCCGTTGAACTCGATCCGGTCCAGGGCGGCCATGACCGGGCCGAGGAGGAAGTCCTCGTAGCGCTCCCGGCCCCCGGCCGGCCAGTGCAGCGGCCGGACTCCCGGCCGGGCCTTCACGGCATCGCGGGCCGGGCAGGCGTACTGCTCGTCGCCGGCCAGGGATGCCCCGATGCGGATGAGCCGGGCATCGCCGGTCATGTCCTGCGGTATCTCCCACTGCTGCGGCACGCCGCTCCCTCCCCAGTGATCGCCGTGCTCGGCGCGGTGCGCGGCCGGACAGCCGTCACACCCCTCCCCGGACGTTCCTCGGTGCCCGCCGATCCCACGGGCGGCGAGTGCACACAAGGAGAGCACATCTTGTGAAGGGGGTCAACCAGATCTCGTGAGTACCCACAATCACGCCCGTGTACTTGGCTGACGGGAGTGCTGTCGCGTAGAGTCGGCTGCGGTGTGACCGAAGGGGGGCACGGGGAAAGGAAGCAGGTCATGAGCGTGGAGCGGCTGGAGGTGACGTCTGCCGACATCGCCCGGATTGCCGGGGTTCAGCCCACCGCGGTGAGCAACTGGCGGCGGCGGTACGAGGACTTCCCCGGGCCCGTCGGAGGTACCGACCGCAGCCCGCGTTTCGATCTCACCGAGGTCGAGGCATGGCTGAGACGGCAGGGCAAGGCCACCGCCGTTCCGGCCGCGCAACGGCTCTGGCAGGCGTTCGATGCGGTGCGTGGGGAGATGGCGCCGGAGGACGCCCTGGCCCTGGTCGGTCTTCTGCTCCTGCACCAGTGGCGGAACCCGGGCGCCCGGTTGCCCGCGGCACCGGACGCGGTGGCCGGCCTGCTGGAGCAGGCCGAGCACGAGTTCCTGTCGGACCGGGCGACCGGAGCCGGAGTGGCCGATCTGGTGGCCCGTCTGCCCGATGCGGAACTGGGGCCGAGGCAACTCGCCCTGCTGGGCGAGGCGGAGCGGGCGGCGGCCGAGGACGGCCCTGAAGAAACGTTCCGCTTGCTGTGCGAGCGCTTTCTGGACGAGGGCCCACGGGCGGGTTTCACCGCCACCCGTCCTGAACTGGCCGACCTGATGGTGCACCTGGCCGGGGAACAGGCCACCGGTACGGTACTCGATCCGGCCTGCGGCAGCGGCACCATCCTGCTGGCCGCGGCGGCAAGAGGCCCGCGCCGCCTCCAGGGACAGGAGATCCAGCCCTCGCTCGCCCGGCTCGCGGCACTGCGGCTCGCCTTCCGCCGGGCCGGGGACGGCAGCAGCCGGCGTACCTCCTTCGATGTGCACACCGGGGACTTCCTGCGCCGCTCCGCCTACCGGCCCGGCCGCGCGGACGCCGTCATCTGCTACCCGCCCTTCGCGGAGCGCAACTGGGGCCACGAGGAACTCGCGCACGACCCCGACTGGATCTACGGACTACCGCCGCGCGCCGAATCCGAACTGGCCTGGGTGCAGCGGGCCCTGGCCCACGCTGCCCCCGGAGCACCCGTGGTGATGATGCTGCCGCCCGGCGTGGCGTTCAGACCCTCCGGCCGCCGCATCCGCACCGCCCTGCTCCGGCACGGCGCGCTGCGCGCGGTCATCTCCCTGCCCACCGGCTTCGCCGCGCACTACGCGCTGGCCCTCCAGATCTGGGTACTGCGCCGCCCGGCGGAGGGCGAGGCGGTTCCCGAGCACCTGCTGCTGATCGACTCCGCACACGAGTACGGACCGGGCGTGACCGTGGACGGGCGGCGTGTCTGCGCGAGGATCGCCGAGCTGTGGACGGAGTACGAGGCCGGTCCGGAGAGTTTCACGGAGCGCCCCGGCGTAGCCCGTGCCGTCCGGCTGATCGACCTCCTGGACGGCGAGGCCGACCTCACCCCGGCCCGGCATCTGCCGCTGCCCGCCCAACCGGACGCACTGGCCGAGCAACTGAAGGCCGTCCGCGCGGACTTCGAGCGCGCCCTGCACGCACTGAACCGGGCGGTACCCGACGCACTCGACCTTCCCGAGGAGGCCGGGGGCACAGTAGGAGCGGAAGAGCCGGAGGAACGGCGCATCGTCTCTCTGAACGACCTGATCAAGCGTGGAACCGTGCACTGGCGCCGTCCCACCTCCGTGGCGGGACGCCCGAGCGAAACGGACTCGGGTTCCGGGCCCGGGTCGGGTACCGGTGCCGGGTCGGCGACCGGCGACCGGGCGCGCTACCTCACGGCGGAGGACATCCTGCTCTCCCGCGCCGCCTCCGACACCGGCCCACCGCCAGGCGATCCGCTGAGCAACGCGCCGGTGCGCGCGGGAGACGTGCTGATCCCGGTGCTGGCCGGCCGGCTTGCCGCCCGGGTCGCCACCGAGGAGGACGCCGGGGCGTACCTCACCCCCGGAGTTCACCTGGTGCGCACTCTGGAGCCCGAACTGCTCGACCCCTGGTACCTGGCCGGCTGCCTCTCCGGCGGCAGCGGCGGCAACCACCGCCTCACCGGGACGTCCAGCAGCGGCAGCAGTAGCAGCCGCACCGACCCGCGCCGCATCCGCATCCCGCTGCTGCCCATCGAACGGCAGCGGATGTACGGGGCAGCTTTCCGGCGGTATGCGGAGTTCGCCAGAATCCTGCGCACAGCCCATGACCTCGGGCAGGCTCTTGCCCGTTACTCCACTGACAGCATCGCCGCAGCCCTCACTCCGGCGGCCGGCGAACTGTCACCCACACCGTGACGACCGACCGCTGACGTCGGACCACCGAAGACCGACCACCGACACGACCACCCGACCGCAGAGCCGACCACCGCGAAGGACCACCCCAAACCGTGAGCGATACCACGCCCAAGAACCTGGCGAACGAGATCTGGCAGGTCGCCGACCTCCTCCGGGGGGACTACAAACGCGCCGACTACGGCAAGGTCATCCTGCCGTTCGCCGTGCTGCGCCGCCTGGAGTGCGTGCTGGAGCCGACACGGGAGGCGGTGCTCAAGGCACAGGAACGCTGGCAGGCCAAGGGCGTCAGCCCGGAGCCGTTCCTGCCCAAGGAGGCCGGATACGCCTTCTACAACCGGACCGCCCACACCCTGGCCTCGATCGCCGGCGCCCACGAGGACGCGCGGGCCGACCTGCACCGTTATGTGCGGGGCTTCTCGGAGAACGCCCGGCTGGTCTTCGACAAGTTCCGCTTCGCGGAGCAGATCGACCATCTGGCCGAGGTCAAGCTGCTGCACCTCGTGCTGTCCAAGTTCGCCGACTTCGACCTCCACCCCAGCGTCGTCTCCAACCATGAGATGGGCTACGCCTTCGAGGAACTGATCCGGAAGTTCGCGGAGGAGTCCAACGAGACAGCAGGTGAGCACTTCACCCCGCGCGAGGTCATCAAGCTGATGGTGAACCTGCTCCTCGCGCCGGACATGGAGGAGATCAAGGTCCCCAACATGAGCCGGTCCGTCTACGACCCGGCCTGTGGGACCGGCGGCATGCTGTCGGCGGCTGAGGAGTTTGTCCTCCAGCACAACCCGCAGGGCAACGTCTACGTCTTCGGGCAGGAGCTGAACCCCGAGTCCTGGGCCATCTGCCGCTCCGACATGATGATCAAGAACCACTACGCGGAGAACATCAAGCTCGGCAACTCCTTCAGCGAGGACCTGCTCGCCGAGCGCAAGTTCGACTACATGCTCTCCAATCCACCGTTCGGCGTGGAGTGGAAGAAGGTCAAGAAGGCCGTCGAGGACGAGCGGGACAACCTCGGCTACCGAGGCCGCTTCGGCGCGGGCACCCCGCGCATCAACGACGGCTCGCTGCTCTTCCTCCAGCACATGATCTCCAAGATGAAGCCGGTGCACGAGGGCGGCAGCCGCCTGGCCATCGTCTTCAACGGCTCGCCCCTGTTCACGGGCGCGGCCGGCTCCGGGGAGTCGGAAATCCGGCGATGGATTCTGGAGAACGACTGGCTAGAGGCGATCGTCGCCCTGCCCGACCAGCTCTTCTACAACACCGGTATCTCGACCTACTTCTGGATTCTCACCAACCGCAAGGACCCGGCCCATAAGGGCAAGGTCATGCTGATCGACGCCCGCGACTACTGCGTCAAGATGCGGAAGTCCCTCGGCGACAAGCGCAAGCAGATCAGCGACGAGCAGATCGACGAGATCACCCGGCTGTACGGGGAGGCGCTGACCGCCGCATCCGATCCCGAGCATGAGTTGCACGGCAAGGTGAAGGTCTTCCGCAATCGAGACTTCGGCTACCAGCGCATCACCGTGGAGCGCCCCCTGAAGCTGCGCTTCGAGGTCACCGAGGAGACGCTGGACGAGATTTGCGAGTCCAAGCCCATCGCCAGGGCCTTCGGCGACATCGAGCAGTTCGTGAGCGCCTTCAAGCCGCTGGTGGGCCAGCAGTGGTCCACCAAGGCCGAAGCCTGGGACGCCATCCGCCGCGCCCTGGTCAAGTCTGGCCTGCTGTGGCCGTCAGGTTCATCTTTTGCCAAGGCTCTGCGGGACGTGGTCGGAGTGCGTTGCCCGGAGGGCGAGGTCCAGACGAAGAAGGGCGAACCCGAGCCGGACCCCGACCTGCGTGACTTCGAAAACGTTCCGCTCGACGAGGACATCGCCGCCTACATGGAACGGGAAGTTCTTCCTCATGTGCCCGATGCCTGGGTGGACCACGACAAGATCAAGATCGGCTACGAAATTCCCTTCACTCGTCACTTCTACGTATACGAGCCCCCGAGGCCTCTGGTTGCTATCGATGCAGAACTAAAGTTGCTCGAGCTAGAGATTCAGCAGCTCATCGGTAAGGTGGCAAAGTGACTGAAAATGTGCGCCTTCGTCATCTGGCAAGAATTAATCCCCCTTGCCCGCGCTTTGATCGCCTGTCGGCCGATGCGGAACTTACCTTTTTTCCTATGGAATGCATCTGGCCAGGACAGAGGCTTGATCTAACGCACCGTAGGGTGAAAAGTGCAGTAGCCGCCGGATTCACCAGGTTTCAGGATGGCGACGTTCTTGTTCCGAAAATTACTCCGACGTTCGAGGCTGGCCGGGCGGTGCTGGTTAATGGGCTCCATAACGGTGTTGGGGCAGGGACGACCGAGTTGCACGTCCTGCGGGCTGGGCCGAGAATCAACCCTCGCTTTCTTTTCTATCTTGTGAATACTCATTCCTTCCTGAAATTCGGCGAGGCTGAGATGTACGGTGTTGCTGGGCAGCAGAGGGTGCCAGACGGTTTCCTTAGGAATCTTCCCGTTCGTGTTCCTGATTTGGAGGAGCAGTGCCGCATCGCTGACTTCCTTGACTTGGAACTGGCACACATCGGTAGATTGGACGAGGTGCGTGCGCGGCAGTCGGCTGTTGTTCCTGAAAGGCTCCGTGCGGCATTGGATGGGATCTTTGCGCCAAGCAGCTGCGTGAAAGAGACCCGCCTGAAGTACTTGTTCTCAGTGCGCCCGCGATACGGTGTTTTGGTGCCACATTTTACCGATGAGGGTGTTCCTTTTATTCGGGTTAATGATCTACTGGACCTTCCTGGGCGAATCAAGGATGTTCCCAAGATTCCTGTCGAGCTTTCACGGCAGTACTCGCGTACGGTTGTACGCCGTGGAGACGTATTGATGAGCGTGGTAGGTACCCTGGGGCGGGTGGCCATTGCTCCCGAAGAGGTGGCTGGTGCAAATATTGCCAGGGCTGTTGCTTCCCTGCGCGTCCACGAAGGCGTGAGCTCTCGTTTGCTGACTGCTTGGATTAAGTCATCTGCTTTTGAAGAGCAGGCGGTTAGGGCCACTGCCTCGGATACGGCGCAGCCTACGCTGGGGATGGAGGACCTTGGGAATTTTCGAGTTCGATGGCCTCTTGGCCCCCGCGAGCAAGATCACATGGTCCGGGAGGCTCTGGCGGTAGAGTCGGAAATGAAAGAAATGGTCCGGTTGATTGGAAAACAGCGTCGGCTCTTGGCGGAGAGGCGGCAGGCGCTGATTACTGCTGCGGTGACGGGACAGCTCGATGTGACGACGGCGCGGGGGGCTGAGGTGTCGTGAGCGCTGGGGTGCGGGCTCGCTCGGAGGGGGCGTTCGAGGATGCGGTTACCGGGGCGCTGCTGGATACCGGGTGGCGGTCCGGGCAGCAGGGGGACTATGACCCCGAGCTCGGGTTGGACACCGCGCATCTGTGGGAGTTCATCGGGGCGACGCAGCCGTATGTGCTGGAGGCGCTGAAGGATCTCGCGGGTGGTGATCCCGATGCCGCGATGCGGGAGTTTAAGCGGCTGGTGGCGCAGGAGATCGATGCGCGCGGTGCGCTCGATGTGCTGCGGAACGGGGTCAAGGACCGGGGCCTGCGGGTGGAGATGGCCTACTTCCGGCCCGCGCACACGGTTGCCGAGGACGCGCTGGACAACTACCGGCGGAACCGGCTGTCCGTCACGCGGCAGCTCCGGTATTCCGCCGAGCACGGCAACACCCTCGACCTCGTCCTCTTCGTCAATGGCATCCCCGTGGCCACGGCCGAGCTGAAGAGCTCGGCCAGTGCGCACCCGCAGACGGTGAAGGACGCCATCCGGCAGTACCGGCAGGACCGGGACCCCAAGGACCTGCTGTTCGCCAAGCGCGCGCTCGTGCACTTCGCCGTGGACGAGGAGCTGGTCTTCCTCACGACGAAGCTGAAGGGGCAGAAAACCGGTTTTCTCCCCTTCAATCAGGGCTCGGCGGGACCGGGGAACTCCGGTGGTGCCGGTAATCCGCCGCTTGCCCCCGGTGGCCCGGCATACCGGACCGCGTATCTGTGGGAGGAGGTCTGGCAGCCGGATGCCTGGCTGGATCTGCTGAAGCGGTTCCTGCACGTGGAGGATCCGAAGCTGAAGAAGGGCGGCCAGGGCTCTCCCGGGGGACGGAGGACGAGTGTCCACGACCGGACACTGATCTTCCCCCGCTACCACCAGTGGCACGCCGTCCGGCGGCTCACCGAGGATGCGGCCCGGCACGGCTCGGGGAACAACTACCTGGTCATGCACTCGGCCGGCTCCGGGAAGTCCAATACCATCGCGTGGCTCGCTCACCGGCTTTCGACTCTGCACGGCTCTGCTGAGCCCGGTGCCCTGGACGAGCAGGCCGTCATCGCAGGGCGGATCGAGCCGAACAAGCCGGTCTTCCACAAGATCGTGGTGATCACCGACCGCTCGGTGCTGGACCGGCAGCTTCAGGACACGATCTACCAGTTCGACCACACGCCCGGTGTGGTGGAGCGGATCACCGGCTCAGGCGGGTCCAAGTCGCAGGAGGTGGCGAAGGCGCTGGCCAATACGGCCACCAAGATCGTCATCGTGACCGTGCAGACCTTCCCCTATGTGCTGGAAGGCGTGCAGTCACTGTCCGACAAGCGGATCGCCGTCATCGTCGACGAGGCGCACTCCGGCCAGTCCGGCGACTCCGTCAGCAAGCTCCGCAAGGTGCTGCGCGGCCTGGGTGCCGAGGACAAGGACGGCGACGACGAGGACTTCCTGACCTCCTCGGCCGCCGCCCGCCAGATGCACCCGAACCTCACCTACTTCGCCTTCACGGCCACCCCGAAGCAGAAGACGCTCAATCTCTTCGGCATCCACGACCCCGTGGCCGACGAGATGCGGGCCTTCCACATCTACTCGATGAAGCAGGCCATCGAAGAGGGCTTCATCCTCGATCCGCTGCGCAACTACACCACCTACACCACCCAGTGGAAGGTGCAGAAGGAAGGCGCCGAGCAGATCGAGGTGGACCCCGACAAGGCCAAGGCCGAACTCGGACGCTTCGTCTACCTCAACCCCGCCACCCTCGCCCAGCACGCCGAGGTCATCGTCGACCACTTCCAGCGCCACGGCCGCTCACGCCTCGGCGGCCGGGCGAAGGCCATGGTCGTCACCCGCTCCCGCGAACACGCCGTACGGATGTACCGCGCGGTGCAGCAGGCGACCAAGGACCTCGGCTGCGAAGACCTGGGCGTGCTCGTCGCGTTCTCCGGCGAGCTGGAGCTGGACGACGAACGGGTCACCGAAGCACAGCTCAACGGCATCCCCGAGAAGGAACTCCCGGAGGCCTTCGCCTACACCCGGGCGGACGACCGCCATGCCGCCCTGCGCACCGGCCGGCCCGGCGGCGCCCCGTCGCGCACCGAGTACCGCATCCTGATCGTCGCCGAGAAGTACCAGACCGGGTTCGATCAGCCGCTGCTCACCAGCATGTACGTGGAGAAGCCGCTGACGGACGTGGCGGCGGTGCAGACGCTGTCCCGGATCAACCGCACCCACCCCCTCAAGAGCCAGGACGACCTGTTCGTCCTGGACTTCGCCAACAAGGCCGACGCCATACAGGACTCCTTCCGGCCCTACTTCACCGAGGCCCGCACCCAACGGGCCGACCCCAACCTGCTCTATGCGGCACAGCGCGCGGTGATGAACCACCAGCTTCTGCGCGAGGAGGAACTGAAGGCGTTCATCGAGGCGTATGTACGTGCACAGCCCGCCACCGACGCCGGGGCGGCGGACAGCGCGGCGGGCAACCGGGCCTGGGAACGGCAGCACGCCGCGCTCTACCGGCACACCGACGCGGCGAAGGCCCGCTTCGAGCAGCTCCAGCAGCAGGGCCGGGACGCCGCCGAGGACTTCCGGACCGACCTGCGCGACTACCTGCGCAAGTACGGTTTCCTCTCCCAGCTCATGCCACGGCCGGACACCGAACTGGAACGGCTCTACCTCTACGGCAAGCACCTGGCGAACATCCTGCCCCCGCCGCCCTACGACCCGTCCGTGGACATCGGGGAACTGGACCTCACCCACATGCGGGTCAGCCAGGACGGGAAGCACGACCTGAGCCTCGACGAGGACGACGCCCAGGCCCTTCCCGGCTTCGACAGCAGCGCCGGTACCTACAAGGAACCGAGCAAGGCGCTGCTCTCGGAGATCATCGAGGACTTCAATGAACGGCACGGTCTCGGTCTCAGCGAAGCCGACCGGCTGATGTACGAGGAACGGATCGTCGCCGCAGCAGAGGACCCCGGCCTGGAGGCTGCGGCGGTGGCGAGCCGCAACGAGGGCGACTTCGAGCTGCCCTTCCAGAGCCGCTTCCGGGACATCATGATCGAGCGGGCCGAGGCGGACACCAAGTTCACCGAGCGTTACTTCTCGGACGCTGAGTTCCAGGGCAAGCTCGACCAGGAGGCCCGCCGAGCGGCGTACCGGCTCATCCGCCGCAGGCACAACCTGCCTGACACGAACTGACGGTTCGGTCCTCGCACCGCGATGAGGGGCGAGGACCGGGCTGTTCAACGTACCGTGCAGGTGAGGAACGTCTGCCAGGCGGCGGGGGAGAGGGTCAGGTGCGGGCTGTGCTCGTCCTTCGAATCCCGGACGTGGACCACGCCGGGGCGGGAGGTTGCAACCTCGACGCAACTGTCTCCCTCGGGGCCGCTGTAGCTGCTCTTGAACCAGACCAGCTCACCGGTGCTCATAGCTCTCCTCGCAGTCGCTTCAGCAGGCTCATGGAGTCCCTGAGGCTGAGAGCCTGTGAGCGCATCTTGGCATAGCCCTGAATCATTGCGCTGATCTGTTTTGCGTCGGTGTTCAAGTGCCCGAAGAACTGTCCCTCCGTGTAAGCCAGCCACCGGTTGTCCGGCGTTTCCAGGAGCTGCATCGGACCGCCGAGCCCGGCGTGATCCTCCTGCTGCTGAGGCATGATCTGAACCTGCACGTTGCGCAGTTGCGCACACGCAAGTACGTGGTCGAGGAGCCCGCCGGTCACCTCTACTCCGCCTGTCCGGCGAAGGAACAGCCCTTCTTCGAGGATGAAGCTGTAGCCCGTGCTCGCCCGCTCGCGCAGGAGCCGTTGGCGGTCGACCCGGGCTGTCACGCGGTTGTCGATCTCCTCATCACTGAGTGCGGGAACACGGCTTCGAAAGACCGCCCGCGCGTACGCCTCCGACTGCAACAGTCCCGGTACCACCCGGCATTCGTACGTCCACAGGTTGAGGGCCTCTTCCTCCAGGTTGGCCCATTCGCGGAACCAGGTGGCGATGCCGGGGCGGCGCGAGATGTGGCGGGCGGCGGCGCGCAGGGCGCCAAAGGCGTCCAGGACCTCCTCCGCCCGCTCGACGAAGTCGCGCTGCGGGAAGCGACGGCCCTGTTCGATGGAGGCGACGGTCTGCACGGAGTACCCGACCAGCGGGGCGAGTTGTTCCTGTGTCAGCCCCGCACGTTCGCGGAAGACCTTGAGGAGGGCTCCGAACGCCTTGAGGCTGTCCGAGGTCTCCGGTTCACCGCTGCCCGCCATGGTCCGGACCACCTCCGGTGCAGTTCGGGGAGATAACACTGTGCGCTGACATGATCGCGGAGTGTCGCCCTTACTGTCCACCGCCTGCGCCCGTACGCCGACCCGGTGTACGGGCGGTGCGGGTGGTGACGGGCCGGCGAGCGCGATCGACGCCGGGGCGGCGCGGTCTGCCATCCCTCAGCGAACAGCAGGACGCCGGAAAAAGGCCCGCAGCGCGTCCATGCTGGTGTGCCACTCGGAGATCTCGTCGCCGTCCTCCGTGATGGTCTCCCGGGGGCCGACCGAGGCCCAGGGGGCCTCCGGGTCGAAGGCTTCGGTGAGTTCGTCGAGGAAGATGACGGAGTTCTGGACGAAGACCTGTTCCCCCTCGCGGTACAGCGGCCAGCAGAAGACGAAGTTGCTGGTCGCCGGATCGGTGATGGAGGTGATCAGACAGGAGATCGCGTCGTCCGCGCTTTCCAGCCGGTGGTAGGCGAGCCGCCAGCTCCTGCGGTAGTCGTCGGCCGACCAGTAGGCAAGGCTGGCGCGGAACGCTTCGGTGAACTCACCGATCCGGATCGTCCCGACGGCTTCGGGTCCCTCGGAGTCGGGGTCCCGGAAAAGAGTCTCGGCGTCCAGTTCGATGGAAAACACTTCACTTTTTGACATAGTTGAGATTCGCGTCGTAAGTCCCGATGCGTCGGCCCTTGCGGTCGAAGACTTTCCAGCCATTTGACACGTTGTGTCCGTCGATGTCCGGGGTGATGTATCTCTTCCCGTTGGTGAAGACCGGCTGGCCGTGGGAGTCGAAGGGTGCCCGCTGTGGCGGAATTCTCCGAGGATAGCCGAGCTCCCGCGCGCGGTCCGCGGTGCTCTGCTGTGGCGTGCTGTCGAGCGGGCCGTAGAAGTCCTGGTTCCGTGCGCTGCGCTCCGCCACCGTATCGGGGTGGTAGGGGTCTCCCACGAGGGCGGGGGAGGACGTGTAACCGGGGCGCAGGTCGTTGCCTGTGAGGCCCAGCGGGTCGCACCACGTGTGGGGGTTGTGGGGATAGGCGTAGGGCTGGGGGCCGGCAAGGAGGCCCAGCGGGTCCGGGCTTGTATAGCGGCCGGTGCGGGGGTCGTAGTGGCGGTTGTAGTTGTAGTGCCAGCCGGTCTCCTCGTCGGCGTACTGGCCGGGAAATCGCAGGGGAGTGGCGGCGCCGCCTGATCGGGACGCGGCCTCGGTGATGCCCCACACCGTCGAACGGGCGCGCCATACCGTTTCCCCGTGCTCGTCGAGCAGTTGGGTGGGGGTGCCGACCAGGTCGGTGACGATGGCGTAGAAGCGGGCATCGGTGCCGGACGGGGAATCCGGCTCCGCCGGGCCGTACTCGCTCTGGGTCAGCGGGTGCAGCCCGGCGTGGTCCCAGGCCAGCGTCACCGGCCCGGCGTCCTCGGGGCCCGTGGTGGTCTGTTCCACCAGGGTGGTGTCGTGCCAGGTGAAATCGGTCTGTTCGACAACGGTGGCACCGTCGGTCCCGAGACGCTGCTTTGCGATGCGGCGTCCGAAGGGGTCGTAGAGGTACCGCCACTGGCTGCCGTCCGGCGTGGTGACGGCCGTGAGGCGGTTCTCCGCGTCCCAGGTGTACCGCCAGGTGTCGGGTTTGCGGGAGATCCGGACCTGCTGGCGCAGCACGGTACGGCCTGCCTCGTCATGCCGGTAGCGGATGCTGCCGGCCCGCGTGACGAGGCCGCCCGCATAGGCCCGCTCGCCCGTCGCCTCGGCGGACATCTGGCCCACCGACCCGGAGCAGTGGGCCAGGAGTTGATTGCCGGCGGTGTCGTAGAGGTACTTCTCGGTGCGGTCCGGGCCGGTGACCTCGGTGATCCGGCCGCTGCCGTCCAGCGTGAAGCGGGTGGTGTCCGTGCCGTCGGTGAGGGCGGTGAGGTAGTGGTCGGTACGGTAGCGGTAGGAGCGGTGGTGCAGGAGCCGCCGGTTGCGGCCGTCGCTGCGGCCGGGGCCGTCCGCAGCGGTCAGCGTCTGCCCAGTCAGCCTGCCCACGGGGTCCCACTGCTGGGTGAGGGCGAGGGAACCGCCCATGGTTCTGGTGGTTTCGCGGCCCATGGGGTCGTAGGCGAACGTGAGGGCGGTCCGGCCGGCGGCCAGGCTGAGCGGCTGGCCCGCGGCGTCGTAGGTCCATGTGCTGGTGTGGCCGGTGGGGGTCGTCCGGGAGAGCGGGCGGCCGTGGGGGTCATAGGCGAGGGTGAGGGTACGGCCGTTGATGGTCTCGGACACCGGATTGCCCATGGCGTCGTAGCGCCGCGTCAGCGTCACCCCCGGTGCCGTGGCGTGGACGATGCGCCCCGCCGTGTCGTAGTCGTAGGTTGCCGCGGTGCCGTCCGATGTCTCCTTCCGGATCAGGCCGTCCGCGGCGTCGTAGGTGTGGGTGACGGTCTGCCCGGCGGCGTTGGTGACGGTGACCGGCCGGCCGGCGCTGTCCAGGAGGTAGGCGGTGGTGCGGCCGTCAGGATCGCTCTCGGCGGTCAGGCGGTCCGCGGCGTCGTAGGTGTACTCCCAGGAGCGGCCCTCCGGGCCGGTGACGCGGAGGAGATTGAGTTCCGTGTCGTAGCCGAAGATGTACTGGGCCCCGTCGGCGCCGGTCCGGCCGGTGAGGATGCCGAACGGACCGTAAGTGAAGCGGGTGACTCCGCCGTTCTCGTCGGTGTGTGCCCGGCAGGTGCCCTTGGCGTCCCATTCCCAGGTTTCGGCGGAGCCGAGAGCGTCCACCCGGCGCAGGATCTTTCCTTCCGGCGACCAGGTGAGCCTTGTGATGTTGCCGAGAGGATCGGTGATCTCCACCGGGCGCCCGAAGGTGTCCCGCCGGTAGCGGGTCGTCTCCCCGAGCGGGTCCGTGATGGCGGACGGCAGCCCTGCCGCGTCGTGGCGGAAGGTGGTGGTGTTGCCGGTGACGTCGGTGACGGAGGCGGGGGCGCCGTGGCTGTCGTAGGCGTAGCGGGTGCGGTGTCCGGCAGGGTCGACGACGGCGACGAGATTGCCCCGTCGGTCGTACGCCTGCCGCCAGGCGGCCCCGCCGGGCTCGACGATTTCGGTGGGCAGGCCGAGTTCGTTGTACTCGATGCGGGTCTGTGCGCCGTCCGGCCGGGTGACGACGGCGATCTGGCCGCCGTCGTTGTACTCGTAGTGTGTGGTGCGGCCGAGAGGATCGGTGACGGCCAGAGGACGGTCGTAGGGGTCCCACTCCCGGCGGGTCGTGTTGCCCAGCGGGTCCGTTTCGGCGACGAGCTGGAAGCCGGCGTTGAACTGGTAAACAGTGGCGTGTCCGAGGGAGTTGATCGCCGTGGTGCGGTGGTTGTCCGGATCGTAGGTGTAGCGGCACTCCAGGGCCCGGTCCGTTCCGGTGCCGAAGATGCAGCGGCCGGCTCCGTCGTACTCGTAGCGGTACCAGAACCCGCCGCGGTCCTCCCACCGGACCAGGCGGTGTTCGTTGTCGTACGCGAACTGGACAGGCACGCCGGTCGAGTCGTAGACCTCGGCCAGGTTGCCGAGGTGGTCGTAGTCGTACGCCAGGAGCAGGGGCTCGGCCGGGTCGGACAGCAGGCGCAGCGCGGTGACACGGCCGTCGTAGACGGCGACGCCGATGCGGTAGCCGCCGGAGTGGGCGACTTCGGCGGGGTCCCCGGCCGCGGTGTAGCGGAAGTCGATGCGGTTGCCATTGCGGTCGGTGACGGCGACCAGGGGAAGTTCGTTGCCCGGTCGGCCCGGCACCGGGGCGAAGTGCAGGGTGCGGCCTGCGGCGCCCTGCCGGATGGTGAGCGGCGAGCCCGCACGGCCGTCCCAGGCCAGGCCCCAGCGCGGGCCCATGACCGGCATCACCGGGGTCTCCGGGTCCGGCAGCGGCACCGGGTAATGGAGATCCATGCCGTCGGCGGAGAGGAACCGTACGCCGTACTCCTCGAGGACCAGCCGCTGGTCGAGGGTGGAGGCCCAGGAGGAGCCGAACCACCGGCCGTGGCGGTAGGTGGACAAGTGGTGCCGTTCCAGCGTGAGAGGAAGCACACCGGGGAGTTCGACATCCATGGCGGGCAGCACCACTTCTCCGGTGGCGAAGTCGACCGGGTCCGTGGAGGTGAATCGGTTGGCCATCGGCCGGCTGTTCTGGGCCAGGTCGGTCCCTTCGCGGCGCACGCTCTGCGCTGTGTTGCGGGCGGCGGTCCGGGCGGCTGAGGCTCCCCGGCCGATGATCCTTCCGCCGGGGATGCAGTCCAGCACGGCGAAGCCGACATCCCACAGCGTGGCCTCGCCGTTGGCGTATTTGATCAATGTATCGGCCAGGATGACCAGAGACGCGGCCAGGAGAACAGCCCATACCAGCGGCCCGCCGAGCACCAGGGCGACAATGCTGGCGACGGCGGCGATGATCTTGGCCACCTGGACGATGGTGTCCCAGTTGTCCACCACCCAGTCGACGGCCTTCTGCCACCACTTCTTGTTCTGCATCCCCGCGTCGGAGGCTTCTTCGAGGTCACGCTTGCAGCGTTCCGCGGCCTCTTCACGGGCCTCACGCGCCTGCTGGGCCAGGGCGATCGCGGCGTTGAGCTTCTCGCGGGCGTCGTCCACGGCCGTCTGGGCGTTGCCGGCGTCGAGCTGGGCGTCGGACAGGGCGCGGCGGACCTCGGCGGAGACCTCACCCTCGTCCGGCGGCTCCGCCTCCTCCTCGGCGTCCTCCAGTGTCGAGGTCGCCCGTTCCAGCCACGACTGGGCGGTGGACAGCTCGGCCCGCGCGTCCTCCGCATCCGTCAGCGCCCGGTCCGCATCCCGCTGCGCCTCCTCCAGCTTGGGGGCGTAGGTCAGCAGCGCCTGCCCGGCCAGGTCGTAGGACGTGTGCAGCTTCTCCAGATTCGGCGGGACCTTGTCGAACTTCTCCCGGTAAGCGTCGGCCGACTCTCCGACGAAGGCGGCCAGGGTGCCGTCCTCGCCCAGGGTGCGGACCTTCTGAAGCGCGTCGTAGACGTCATCGGCGAAGGTGGTGAACTTGTTGCCCAGTTGCTCGATACGGGACGGATCTCCGGGAGTCGGGTCCCCGTCCATATCCACAGGTGACCAGTCCGACGCACGACCCATCACGCTCTCCCCCCATAGCGGTGCCTTGCCATGTGGCGTCGCCCCAACGTAACCAAGCGCTTCGCGTATCTCAACGTACGGTAAGGAGAGCCGGGGTCCGACGAGGCCCGTACTGGGCACTCAGGGTATGCGTACCTGAACAGAGCGTACGGTCCGGGTGGCTGGTGAGGGCCGCACGGCCGCGGGAACCTCAGGTCTCATGCACGTCCCTCCGCCCCCCTCCGCCCACCATGCCTTCGATCTGCGGCTCTTCCTTCAGCACTTCAGCCCCACACCTCGGGGTGCGCGTCTGGCGCGCATCCTCGTGGAGCAGCAGCTCCACGAGTGGGGCATTCCATACGACAGTGAGACCTCGCAGGCCGCTGTCACGATTGTCGCGGAACTGGCCGCCAATGCCGTCACTCATGGCTTCGTGCCGGGGCGGGACTTCCGAGTCGGGATACTCGTCACATCGGCTCCCCGGGTTCGCATCGAGGTCAGCGACCGGCGCGGTGACCGGCTGCCGCTCCTCCCGCCTTGCGCAGCCGGGTCGGACTGCGAGTCGGGCCGAGGGCTGAAGCTGGTCACGGCGCTGGCCGACTGCTGGGGCGTGCTGCGCTGGGCCGGCCCGGTGCCGGGCAAGACGGTGTGGGCGGAGGTCTCCCGGCGGGAACCGGAGCCGGACGGGAGGGCCGTCGCCGAAGCGCCGGGCACGGGGAGAACGCCCCCTGCCGGGAACGGGGAACGAGGCCGGTGACAAACCCGTTGCCCAGGCTGCCGCCGGTGACCGGCTCAGGCGTCGTCGACCTCGGGATCGTCCTCGTCCGCGAGGACGTCGAGTGCGAGCTCCCAGAGGGTCTTCTCGCCGTCGCTCCAACGGGACGGGCCCTGTACCGCGGCGGGCGCGTTCTCGTAGCGGGCCAGCTCCCACATGCGGGTGACCAGGCCGCTGGCGGAGTAGACCTCCTCGTCGTACTCCCACAGCAGGCACTTGATCCGGTCGTTGATCCAGGTCGCCCGTGCCCGGCGCGGGTCCTGGGCGATCCAGGCCGCCATGGCGGCCCGTTCGCCCTCCGACTTGGGCTGGTAGCGCAGCGGGTAGCCGTTCGGCAGCCGGCCCGCGCTCACCAGGGTCGGCACGGCGTTCGGGCGGCGAGGCCTGCGTGGCTGGCGGGCCGGCGGCCGGTAGTCCTCGGGCAGTACCGGCACGGTGCCGCCGCGCCGCACATCGGCCAGCACCAGTCCGGCCAGGTATTTGCAGCGTTCCTCGCTGCCGAAGGTCTTGGTCAGGAAAGAGTTCTCGAATGCGGCGTCCGCGTGATGGATCACCCAGGACAGCACCTGGGCGGTCAGTGCGGGAATCCGGGCCAGAACGGGTTCCCAGCCGGCCGCGGGGTCGTCGATCTCCTCCAGGTCCAGGAGCTGGAACACCAGGTGGGTCACCAGCAGGTCGCCGCGCCGGGCCATGTCGGCCGCCCGGCCGTGCAGCCCCTTGCGTTCTGCTTCCAGCGCGGCGCCGACCTGCCGGTACACCTGTACGGACCGCCAGATCCGCAGGGCGCCCGGGTTCTCGCCGAACAGGCGGGGATACGCGCCCTTGGGGCCGCGTTCCCAGAGTAGATCGGTGTCCGTCTTGGCGCGGGCGGCCAGCTCGGGGGAGCGGTAGGCGCAGGCCAGCGCGGTGGCTGCCTGCACCACGGAGCACCCGGTGTCGGGTGACGGATCGGCTTCGCCGCGCTTGAAGACGTACCGCTTGTCCAGGAAGAGCCGGAACTCCTCCTGGATCAGTGCCTGCGTCGGATCCAGAGCGATGAAGTCCCGCTCCGAGACGTCGTTCTGGGTATTGGTGGTCTCGGTGATCCTGGGTGCGTAGTCCGCGCGTCGGTCGCCCAGCGAGAACACCCGGACGGTGACGTCCGCGTCCATCACCGTGTCGGGGTTCTCCCGCAAGGCGTCATGGATGGCCGTCACCGTCTGGGCACCGTTGACCACGCTGACGCCCTTCAAGTGGAGCCTGACGGGCTCGTTGGGGTGACGCCGTCCCAGCCACTCCGGTTTGATCTCGTCGCACAGGACGGTGATGCCGTTGTTGAAGTACCAGAAGTTCTCCGGCTCCTTCAGCAGCGTCTGCTTGATGCCCCGGTTGATGCGGGTGAGACCGAGCGAGGAACGGACGTTCTCTCCGTACAGGCGGCCCTCGTGCTCGGCATACCACTGGCCGATCTCATCGGCGGCGACCGTGCCCTGCCACGCCTCGAAGGGGGTGTCCCGCTTGATCCAGGAGGACATCCGGAGACTGACGTCGATGGGGTCGGGCGCGTAGTCCTCGCGCAGTTGGCGGTGGAAGTCCTCGGCGCCGAGCACCCGGTACTCCAGGAGCGGGCCGAGGTCGTTGAAGTCCTTGCGCACGTCCTCCAGGTGGGCGGTCACCTCGTCCGACAGGACACCGGGGCCCATGACCGCGATTACCATGATCACCCGCAGCCGGGGGTCGCTGAGCGCCGCGTTCACCCGGGCGGCGATCACATCGTCCAGCCGGTCGTTGAAGCGGTCGAAGCTGTGCTGCTCGATCAGCCGGAACCCGTTGGTCAGTGCCCGGGCCGCGTCCAGGTCCAGCTTGCCGGTGCCCCGGTCGCTCCACTTGGCCTGGACGAGCCACACGTCCCGGGAGTTGTCGCTGACGGCGACACCATCGATGCCCTGGTCCAGCTCGCCGTCGATCACTGCCTGACCGGCGGCAGCGTGGTCGCAGCCCGTCACCAGCCGGATCGCCGCCGCGGTCAGGGCCCGGGACAGGAATCGCTGCTCCCGTCCGTGCTGGTCATAACCCTTCAGATCGTCCTCGTGAATCAGCCCCCGGTAGTCACGGAGCAGTGCCTGACGCACGTGCCCGACCCGGACCGGGGGCCGCCTGTTTCCCGATGCGCCGCCGTTCATGCTCTGCCGTGCCCCCTCGCCGTGCGTGCCGCGTGGCCGTACATCCTACGGCGTGGTCCCGGTTGTGCACGCGGCGTGAAATGTGGTGCTGTCGCTTTCTGGACCTGTGGGTCGGACCGGGGCAGACTGGCCGCCGGACGATCTCGGGGAAGGGCCGGCGATGGAGTATCGGTCGCGGCGGATCGCGAACCGTTATGAGCTGAGCGCGCCGCTCGACGGCGGGGGGATGGGCGTGGTCTGGGAGGGCTACGACACCGTGCTGGACCGTCCGGTCGCGGTCAAGCGGATCCGCGCGGAGAAGGCGCGGACCCCTGGCCAACGGGCGGAGCTGGCCCAGCGGTTCAAACGGGAGGCGAGGGTCACCGCCAGGATCGAGCATCCCGGTGTGCCCGCCGTCTACGACGCGGCCATCGACCGCGACCCGGCGGACGAGAACGCGCTGGACGAGCTCTATCTGGTGATGCAGCTGGTCCGCGGCCGGTCCCTCGGGGACATCCTGGCAGAGCACGGCGAGCCGTTGCCGCTGGCGTGGGCGGTGTCGATCGCCGCCCAGATCTGCTCGGTGCTCTCCTTCGCCCACGCGGTGCCGGTGGTGCACCGCGATCTCAAGCCGGGCAATGTGATGATCGATGACACCGGCCATGTGAAGGTGCTCGACTTCGGCGTGGCCGCCGTGCTGGGCACGGACGTCACGCAGATCACCGATACCGGTCAGATGGTCGGCACCCGCGACTACATGTCACCCGAGCAGTTCCACGGCGTGGGGGTCAGCCCGCGCAGCGACCTGTACGCGCTCGGCTGCCTGCTGCACGAGATGCTCAGCGGCGGCAAGGTCTTCGACGGCACCAGTGACCCGGCCCTCCAGCATGTGCACGAGGAACCCGTGCCGTTGCGCGTCCTCAACCCCGGGGTGCCGCCGGAACTGGAGGACCTGGTCCTCGATCTGCTGGCCAAGGCGCCGGAGGACCGGCCGGCCTCGGCGGAGGAGGTGCACCGGCGGCTCAGCCCGTACCTGCCCGGACCGGGACAGGCCGCCGAGCCGGTGGCGCCTGCTGTGACGGGTGTCCCGAACCCCACCCGGCCCTACCGCCGCCCGCTCGCCCCCAGGCAGCAGCCCGTGCGGCCCGCCGCGTCGGCCCTGCCCGGGCCAGAGCCGTCGACGCCTCCCGAGCAGCCGCCCGCCGTGGCGATGGCGGAGCTCAAGGAGGCCGAGGAGCACGCGTTCGCCCTGATCGACGAGGAGCGTTTCTCGCAGGCAGTGGGTGTGCTGGAGGAGGTCATCGCCGCCTCGCCGGTCGGGCCGGACCATCCTCGGATGCTCGAGATCCGGGAGACCCACGCCGCGGCCCTGGTGCTCGGCCGTGACTACCGCCGGGGACTGGTGGCCTTCCAGGCCCTGATCGCGTCCTGGTCGCGGATCGACGGTCCGGAGAGCGAGCGGGCTGTGGAGTACCGGCAGCAGGCGGCGGTCTGCCTGGCCGCTCTCGGCGAGACCGAGGACGCGCTGGCCGAGTACCGGGCGCTGCTGTCGCTCGCGGAGCAGCGCGGCAGGACGCCCGGCGGTGGCAGCGTCGGCGAGCTGCGCCGCCGGATCGGTGACCTGCTGCTCGCCGCACATCGCATCCGCGAGGCCGCCCACGTCTTCCGGGCCCTGCTGGCCGAACTGACCGCCGACCACGGACCGGAGCATCCGGAGGCCCGGGAGATCCGCGACCTACTGACCCGGATCGAATTCACAGGTGGCACTTGACGTGCGGACGGCTGCGGGGCAGGGGCACCGTGTCGGTACCTGAGCGCGTCTGGTGGAGTGCGCTTCGCCGGCCTCTGCGAACCTGGGGACACATATGGCCGGCTCATTCCCGGGCGCACCGGCTGCTGTGAGGGGGGCTGCAAGACCGGCCGCCCTGCCACAACGTAAAGGGGCCTACGAGGTGGGCTCCCTGCGCCGGCATTGTCCGGATCAGGTTCTGGAGGTCGCCTTCCGGTCGCATGACCTTCTGGCCTCTCAGCCCGTCGTCGCAGTCTCTCCGGGTTTGACCCCTCGGATCCTGCGGTCGATCGAACTCCCTCGCTCGCCCCGTAGGCTCTTTCCAGAGTAGTACGACATATGGGTATGTCAAGGGGGAAAGATGAGAAAACGGGCATAGTGGGGCGGAATCAGGTGAGGGCGATGTGGTCGAGCCAGGTGTCCAGGACGGCGGTCTCGCCGAGGATCTGGATGTCCTCGCTGTCGGCCGGATACCGCCGGTAGGCGAGGAGCAGCAGGGCGGTCATCGGGGCGCGGACCGCGGTGGTGGCCTTCTGGTGGGCGTGGCGCCAGGTGAAGCCCCCGGAGCCCGTGGGGGAGGGGCCGGTGAAGTCGATCAGCCACTCGGCGTTCCCGGCGTCGGTGGCGTGCAGGTGCAGAGACCGGCCGGCCAGGCCGCGCAGACCGGGCAGATCCTCGCCGGCGAACATCTCCAGAAGCTCGTCCAGGCCGTCCGCCGCCAGATCGGGTGCGACCTCCAGCGGTGCGCCCAGCGCCAGGGCGGCGTCGGCGTGGTGGACCGTCAGATCATGGGCGGCGCGCCGGGCCCAGTACCGTGCGGGCTGCTTCAGGCCCCAGGACTCCGTCTGGGCGTCCGGCCCCGCGGCGCGCAGGGCGGCGGCGAAGTCCTCGGCGCAGTCGGTGAGCCGCGGCGGGACCTCCCGGGCGGGGTTCCCGGCCGCGGCGCCGCCCAGGGTCGCCAGATTGCCGCGGACGTGGACGGAGAGCTCGGTCAGCGTCCAGCCCGGGCAGGTGGGCAGCGGTGTCTGCGGGGCGGCGCCGGCCAGCAGCGTCTCCAGCAGCGCGGCCCGCGCCGTGACCTCGTTCAGATAGCGCTCGAAAGGCAGCGGTGTCATGACGGCCACGTTAGCCACCGGCACTGACAGTGGCCGCGGCTCAGCGCGCCGCCGCCGCGATCTCGTCCTCGGTGCAGAGGCGCACCTCGACGGTGTTGCGGGTGCGGGCACCGGGCAGCCAGCCCTGGGTGCCGTCCTCGGTGGTGACCAGATACCAGCGCCGGGACGAGACGCCGCTCTCGTCGGTCAGCAGGGTCCCGTCCCCGATGACGCAGCGGGCCGTGACCGTGTCGCCGTGCCACACCCGCCCGGTGTGATTGCCCGGCTCGGCGTACACACCGTACGGATCGGCGGCCAGATGCAGGCTGCACTCGATGACCCGCAGCGGGCGGCATGCCCGCTCCGCGTTGTAAACCGTCAGCGGGACCGTCTCCGGGGCGGCGGCCGGGGCGGTTCCGGGGCGGGGACCTGCCAGCCACCAGGCGCCGGCGGCGACCGCCGCGACGGCCACGGCCGCCCCCAGCCCGGCGGCCAGCGAGGCCGCCAGCGCCGCCGGACGGGGCCAGGACCGGCGGCGGGGCGGATACACCGGTCCGGCCCGCATCCGCTGCCAGAGGTCCGGCGGCACCACGACGGAATCCTCGGCCTCGGCCAGCCGGGCCCGCACCAGTTCGGCCGTCTGCTCGCGGGAGAGGTCGCTGCTCATCGCGGCGCCGTCCCCTCCGGGGAGCCCAGCACGCGGCGCAGCGTGTCCAGCGCCCGGGCCCGGGCCCGGGCGGCCGTGCCGCGGTGCACGCCCAGGATCTTCGCCGCCTGGTCGACGGTGTAGCCGTCGAGATCCATCAGGATCATCACTCCCGCCTGCCGCACCGGGAGCTGCGACAGCAGCCGCACCGCCTCCAGCTCGGCCGCCTTGCGGTGCAGGCCGCCGTCCCAGACGCCGCCGTTGCCGGCCGGCGGCTCGACACTCTCCTGCACCACCAGCCGCCGGTCGCGCCGCCAGGCGTCCCGCACCACGCTGAGCAGCGCCGCGAAGGCATAGGCGTACGGCTCCGGATGGACCGTCAGCCGTTCCGGCCGGGCGGCGAGTTTCAGATAGGTGTCGTGCACGAAATCCTCCGCCGTCTGGGAGGACGGGGTCAGCAGCGCCGCCCTCCGGTACAGCCGCGGCAGCAGGGCGCAGAACACCTCGTCGAAACGCCGCGCCACGGCAGCTCGGTTATCCCCAATGCCCACCCCCGCTGAGCTCATGACGGCCGGTTCGCGCAGCGCGACGGCCGGTTCCCGGTGGTCATGATCCGCGCCGGACGCCGCGGCCACCAGCCCTTTCCGCCTTCTCTGCGGGCGGTTCACCCGTTCCGGTGAACGGGGCCGTCGCTGCCAGACGGGCGGGGCGGGCCGTACGTGTGCGTGGTGTGTCCGGCCGGCCGGGCCGGCGAGCAACCGACAGTACGAGGAGACTCCATGTCACCCAGGCGCCACCGCGTGCTCTTCACCCTCATCACCACGGCGGGGCTCGGCATGACCCTGCTGGCCGGCGGCCCCGTTGCCACGGCTTCGCAGGCCGCCGCGCCCATCTGCGGGGAGAACGAGATCTGTTTCTGGGAGAAGAACGACTTCGTGGGCACTCCCTGGCGCTGGTCGCCCGCCAACGGCTACCGGGACATGCCCTCCCATCTTCATGACAACGTCGGTTCCTTCATGGCGAACGCCCCGGGCTGCTTCATCGACTGGCAGCCCGAGGAGCGGCGCACGGTGGCCCCGGGCGACTACTCCCGCGCCTACCAGGCGGACGGCAAGTTCGGCTCGCGCATCGACGCGGTCGCGCCGTCCTGCTGAGGGGCCGCCCTCCGACCCGGCCGCCCGGTGCCGTCCCCGGGCGGCCGGGACCCACCCCCGGGGCGCCGGCGCCGGTTGCGGTGCCCCGGGGCCGGCTCTCCGCCGCGGCACCGCTGCCGGCCTCGACGCCACCGGGCCGGTTACCGGGGGGAGGATGCGGGGGAGGCGGCGGAGAGCCGGCGGCGACAGCGTGCGGCGCGCCGGGCGATGGCGTCCCAGGCGGCGCGGGCACCCCGGCCGCGGCGGCCGTTCAGGGCGCGCTCGCAGACCGCCAGCGCGCCGGCGTCGTCTCCCAGCCGCCGCTCGTGATGCAGGGACAGCCGGTTGAACAGGACGACGTCCCGGGCCCCGAGATCCACCGCACGGTGCCAGAGCGCGGCGGCCTCCGCCTGGCGCCCGTGCTTCTCCCACACCTGGCCGACGAAGCGGGCCGCCCGGCCCACGGCGGCCAGATCGCCGGTGGCCTCCAGCAGCGGGAGATGACCGGCGAGCTCGTCCGCCGTCTCCGGGCGGGCGCCGGGCCGGCGCAGAGCGGTGGCGTAATGGGCCACCAGGGCGCCGGCCGGGCTGCCGGTCGCGCAGCTTCCGAGGGTGTCGCAGGACCAGCAGGACTCGCAGCGCGGCAGCGCGGCGATCAGCGTGGCGGGCTCCGGGAACAGGGCGAGCAGCCGGCGCGGCGAGGTGCCGGCCGCGTCCAGATGGGCCAGATGCGCGATGATGCCGCCGATCTCCTCCCGGTCCGGCTCCGCGGAGTCCAGCTCCAGGGCCAGTGCGGTGGTCAGGGCCCGGTGGGCCGCCGCCCCGGCACTCCCCCCGGAGCCCGAGCCGGAGCCGGAGCCGGAGCCGGAGCCGCCGTCGCCGTGGTCGGTCAGCCAGGTGCTGAAGCGTGTCCACAGACGGGGCGCCTCCGGGCACCGGGCCCCGCTCAGGGTGACCAGCGCCCGCTGCCGCCCCTCGGCCGAACCCGGCCGGCGCTCCAGGCTCCGGTGCGCGGCGCGGTGCTCCTCGGTGAGCCCGTCGGCCGCGGAGTCGCAGCGGACCGCGCGCTGCCGGGCGAGCCGCAGCGTCCGGCTGCCCGGATCGCCCAGCCGGGACAGGCCGGTGTGCCCCTCCTCGGCGGCGATGCCCAGCAGATGGAGCAGCAGGGCGGCGGTGGCCTCGGCGTCCGAGTCGGCGCGGTGCGCCCGCAGGGGGATGCGCAGGGCGCGGGCGCAGGTGCCCAGCCGGTGGTTGTCCAGCTCGGGAAGGAACCGCCGGGCCAGGCGGAGGGTGTCCACCACCGTCTCCGGCTGCCACTCCCGGCCGGCCCGCTCCAGTTCGGAGGTGAGGAACAGCAGATCGAAGCCGGCGTTGTGAGCCACCAGCACGCTGCCTTCCAGCCGGCGCAGCAGTTCCGGGACCAGGTCGCGGAACAGCGGTGCCCCGGCGGCCTGTTCGGTGGTGATGCCGTGGATGTGCACCGGCCCGGTGTCCCGCTGGGGATTGCAGAGGCCGAACCAGCGGTCGGTGACCCGGCCGCCCTCCACGGTGACCAGGGCCAGCGAGATGATCCGGTCACCGCGCGCGGGCGACAGCCCGGTGGTCTCGGTGTCCAGGACCACATAGCGCCGCTCGGTGAGCGGGACCGGCGGTGCCGGTGCGGCCGGGGAGGGGACAAGGCCGGCCGCTCCCGGTGCCGCCCCCCGGCCGGCCTGCCCGGTGTCGTTGCGAAGCTCCGCCACGTCCTCCCCTTTCTCGCGGTGCCCGGTCATGCAGTTGTATCGCATCGCACCGACAGCCCCCGCCGCCCCGGCCGCCGGGGTGACGCGGCGCCGGCCCGCCCGGAAGGTGGCCGCGGAATCCAACCGAGTTGGCCCCCCGAGGCGGTAAGCGCCGCTGGGAGACGGTAGGTTGAGGGCCCTCTTGGGCGGTGTGCCGGCGGTTCTCGCCGCAGGTGACGAGGGCGGTGGCACCGGGTCCGGGGGCGCCGTGTCCCGGGCCCTGACGTCAGTTCGATGAAAGGCAGGGCCATGCGCGAGTTCCTGATGGATCTGGACGCGGGGATGGAAGAATTCTTCCGCGACATCGCGCGGTTCATGACAGACGAGTTCGGTATCCCGTACGCCGAGGCGGTCGCCCGCCTGAACGCGGCGTTCGAGCGCTCCCGGTTCGACCCCTATCCCGACATCATGTGCCACGAATCCCCGCGGTACTGGGGGTTCGGGCTGTACTTCCGGCGGCTTCCGGACGGGCGCGAGGTGCCCTGGTGGGAGCCGGACGCCGACCGGTCCGGCTGGGAGATCAAGGATCCCCCGCCGCCCGGCACCCACCACTGGACACTGCCCATTGACGCCGAACCGCCGCCGCCCGTCCCGGGACTGCTGCGGCCCGGCGGACCCGAACCCGGGCTCTACCGCCCGGTCCCGGAGGACGCGCCCTACTCCGAGGACTGGCGGTCCTGACGCACCGGCCCGGGGCCGCCGGCCTCCGGCGGCGGCCCCGGGCGGTCCAGCAGTTCCCGGGCGGCGGCCACCGTGGCCCGAAGGGAACCGTGGTGGGCCCCGCGCCAGTAGATGCGGGCGCAGTCCCGGCAGCGCAGAAAGACGTCGTAGCTGCGGCGGGTGCCCGGCCGCAGCAGGTGCGCGATCTCCGCCTTGTCCACCGGGGCCAGCGCCCCGTTGCAGGCCGGACAGCGCGTCCACGGCTCCAGCGGAGGGGCAAAACGGGTGAGCACATCGGCCAGTTGCTCCTCGGTTCCGCCGCCCCGGACATAGGCCCCGGCCCACAGGGCGCGGCGCCGCAGCAGTCCCCGGTCCTGGGTCAGCAGCACCCGGCGCTCGGCATTGGCCTGCTCCAGCAGCGCCTCGTCCGCGCGCTCGGTGTGATAGGCGGTGTCCAGGCCGAGCAGCCGCAGCCGCCGCGCCAGTCCGCCCAGATGCACATCCAGCAGAAAACGCAGCGGTCTCACCGGCGGCGGCTGGGGCCGTGCCACGGGCAGGACGTCGACCACCACGTCCGCGCAGGGGGACGGCCGCGGCACATGACCGGCCGGCACGGGCGTGCCGTCCGTGCGGATCTCCCCGACCTCGGTCAGCGGGATCCCCAGGGACTGGATGACATGGCCCACGGTCGAGGTGCCGTCGTGCGGCACCACGGGCTCGCCGGAGCGGTGCCGGGAATGCAGCAGGAGGCGCAGCGCCGGATCGATGCGCAGCCGCAGCCCGGGCCGCCGGGTGCCGGTCATCGGATGTCGAAGGCGGCGAGGCCCTCCGGCTCCTCCTCCGACTCCCGGACGTTGTCCACCCGGGCGGAGGGCGAGCCCCGGCGGGACCACTCGACCAGGCGGCTGACCGCCTCCGGTTCCCCCTCGAAGACCGCCTCCACCGAGCCGTCGGGGAGGTTGCGCACCCAGCCGGCGACCCTGTGGACGATCGCCTCGGAGCGGCAGGAGTCCCGGAAGAACACCCCCTGCACCCGTCCCGAGACCACGACGCGCTTCCGGATCATGGTGTGGCACCTCCCGTCCGCCGCGGAACACCCGCCGGAGCCCGCCGCCCCGGTCGGCGCCATCCTAGGATTCGGGCGGGCACGCAGCGCGACGGCTCACAGCAGGCGGCGTATCGTGCCCCGAACGCGGTAGAAGCCGCCGGACGCCGGATGCAGGGACTCCACCACGAACCGGGCGCCCGGCTCCCGGATGGCCCGCGGGAACTGGACGTACCAGCCCGGCTCGTATCCCTCGGAGACCACCTGGACCCGGACCCGGCCCTCCTGCCGCACGCATTCCACGATCACGCCCGCCGTGTCGCCGGCCGCGGCGGCGCTCACCGTGGGCAGCACCTCGGCGGAGGTCGCCGGGGTGTGGGCGGGCAGACCGGCGGCGGACTTGATGTCCTGGGTCTGCGGCAGGGAGCCGCGCTCGGCCGCCTCGATCGCCGCCGGGCTTGCGTCGATGCAGGCCAGTGTGCCGTCGGTGGTGACGATGTAGAGGCGCTCGTCGAGATACTGCATGGACAGCGCCGAGCCGCAGCCGGTGCCCAGCTTCCACAGCCGGTCGCCGGACTCGTCGAAGCAGTACACCGAGGAGGCGTTGTCCCCGGCGAACACATACCGGCCGCCGGGCGCGGTGGCGCAGGAGTAGACCACGGCGTCACAGCGGTAGTCGGCGAGCACTCTGCCGTCCCGCTTGGCCAGCCGCTGCACCAGCCTGCGGTCGGTCCCCGCGTAGACGGAATCCGCCTCCTGCCAGCCGAAGAGCACCGCGCCGGTGGTGGCCGTGTGCCAGAGCTGCCGGCCGCCCTCGGGGGTGTAGGCCGTCACCCCGCGGCTGTGCCCGTGGTAGGCCGCGCGGTCATCGGCCCGGATCATCCAGGCGTGCGCTCCGGTGCCGGTGCGCGACCACTGGAACTCGTCCTCGTGGTCGATGACGGTCAGTCCGCCGTTGCGGTCCGAGACATGCAGTACGCCCTGGTGGATGTCCAGCCAGAAGATGTCCACATCGGCCGAGATCTCGTAGGCCGCGAACGGCAGCTTGGAGGACAGGTCGTAGACCGAGCCGTCGTCGCAGCCGGCGTAGATCCAGAAGTCGTCGGCCACCAGGCACTTGACGCCGTCCGGCAGGCTGAACCGGGACAGCACCTCACCGTCGTGCGCCAGGGCGTACACGTCGCCGGACTGATTGCCCACCCAGCAGCGTTCGTCGTCGATGTGGATGCCGAAGGCCGAGGCGCCGGTGCGGAACCGCCACAGGACCGGCGCGGTGGCGCGGGCCGTGGAGGCGGCCGAGGCGACCTGGCGGCGCGTCACCGGCCGGGGGGCCCGGCCGCCGGGCACGGCCGGCTCATACCCCTTGCGCCGCTTCTCCGCCAGCTTCTTCTCGGCCGCCGCCCGGGCCGCCGCCGGGCTGGCGAAGCCGGACCGCTTGAGCTGGCCCTCGGTGCCGATGCGGCCGTAGCGGATGGCGACGCTGGTGCCGTCGACCGTCACCTCGTAGAACTTGTGCGCTCCGCCCCCGGACTCGGACAGCTCCAGATAGGTCGTCACGGGCGCGCCGGACATCGCGGACATGGCAAGGCTCCCTCCCGGTCGGCCGGTTCGGTCGGCCGACGTGTGATCAACAACCTAAGGGAGTCCACTGACAACGCGCCCCCGCGTCCCCCCGGCCGCGCTGTCGGAGCCGGACGGTACGGTGTGGCCGTGACGATCACGAACGGCGGAACGGGCAGGCCGCCCGGCGACGGCGGCCGGGTGCCGGGCAGCGCCGCGGTCCCGGCCATGCCGGGGCGGGCGGGCACGGGGGCGACGGTGGAGGTCGACCCCGGGTCGATGCGGGTGGTGCGGTTCGCCTACGCGCCCGATCCGGACGGTGATCCCGATCCCGGCGAAATCGTCTGGACCTGGGTCCCGTACGAGGAGATGGACGGCCGTGGCAAGGACCGCCCGGTGCTGGTGGTGGCCCGGGAGGCGGGGGACAGCCTGCTGGCCGTGCAGCTCACCAGCCGGCGGCGGGACAACCACCACGAGTGGGTGGCCATAGGCAGCGGTCCGTGGGACGGCAGGGGCCGGGAGTCCTGGGTCGATCTGGACCGGGTGCTGCGGGTGCATCCGCAGGGGATGCGGCGCGAGGCATGCGCGCTGGATCTGGCCCGGTTCACCCTGGTGGCGCACCGGCTCCAGCAGCGTTACGGCTGGCGCTGACGGGCAGGAAGATCGCTGGTACGTTCGGGGATCATGACGGAGAAGCTGACGGCCATGCCCCTGGACTGGGACCGGGCGCTGGCCATCGTGGCGCACCCCGACGATCTGGAGTACGGCGCGGCGGCGGCCGTCGCGGAGTGGACCGACCAGGGCAAGCACATCGGCTATCTGCTGGTCACCCGTGGTGAGGCGGGCATCGACGGGCTGCCGCCCGGGGAGTGCGCGGCGATCCGGGAGCAGGAGCAGCGGGCCAGCGCCGCGGTGGTCGGGGTGGAGACGGTCGAGTTCCTGGACCACCGGGACGGGGTGATCGAGGAGGGGGTGGCGCTGCGGCGGGATCTCGCCGCGGCCGTCCGCCGGCACCGGCCGGACCTGCTGATCACCATCAACCACCGGGACACCTGGGGCGGACGGTTCTGGAACACGCCCGATCACCGGGCCGTCGGCCGGGCGGTGATCGACGCCGCGGCGGACGCGGGCAACCGCTGGATCTTTCCGGAGCAGCTGCGGGACGGCTCCCTGGAACCCTGGGGCGGGGTGCGCTGGGTGGCGGTCGCGGCCTCGCCGGAGGCCACCCATGCGCAGCCGGTCGGGGACGGCTCGGTGGAGCGGGCGATCCGCTCGCTGACCGAGCACCGGGCCTATCTGGAAGGGCTGGGCGCCGACCCGGCGGAGTATGCCCGGGATCTGATCACCCGCGGGGCCGGGGGCGCCGCGGAACGCTTCGACGGCCGGCGCTGCGTAGCGTTCGAGCTCTTCCCGCGCTGATTCCGGCCCTTCTCGCCTCCTCGGGCGGCGGATGCCCGCATGCCCGCAATGCGCGGCCCCGCCCGCCGCCCGGTCAGCCGGGATCCGGGCCGGTGCCCTTGGCGGGGTGGGGCGCGGTGACGACGGCGAGCAGGACGACGGGGACGAGGAGCGCCGCCGCCAGGGCGGTCAGCCAGCCGTAGCCGGCCACGGACACCACCAGGCCGGCCAGCGCGCCGCCCGCCCCCGCGCTGGCGTTCATCGCGAGGTCGGAGAGTCCCTGCGCGGCCGGCCGGTCGCCCGGGGGGACCGAGTCGGTGAGCAGTGCCGAGCCGCCCACCAGCCCGCCCGACCAGCCGAGTCCCAGCAGGAAGAGCCCGACGGCGGTCTGGGCGTGATTGCCGCCGGCCGTCCCGGCCAGCAGCGCGGCCAGGGCCAGCAGGCCCACTCCGCCCAGCACCACGCTGTACCGGCCGAGCCGGTCCGCGACCCAGCCGACCAGCGGTGAGAAGGCGTACATGCCGGTGATGTGGCCGCTGATCACCAGGCCGATGAGCTGGATGTCCGCGCCATGGTGATCCAGATCCAGCGGGGTCATCACCATGATGGCCACCATCACGGTGTGGGACAGCGCCACCGCGGCCAGCGCCAGCCGGGCCTGGGGCGAGGCCGAGATCGCGGCCAGCCCGGCCCGCAGCGAGCGTTCGTGCGCGCCGCTGTCCGGACCCCGGTCCGGGCCGCTGTCCGGGCCGCCGTCGGCAGCGGCCGGACCGGCGGCCAGCGCGCGGGCGGTGAGCAGCGGGTCCGGCCGCAGCAGCACGCCGACGGTCAGCCCGGCCAGCAGGAAGATGACCGCCGCCCACAGAAAGGGGCCGGCGGTCTCGGGTATCCGCTCGCTCAGCGCGCTGACGCTCCGCCCCGCGGGAGCGGCGATGTTCGGCCCCAGCACGGCGCCCAGGGTGGTCGCCCACATGACCGCGGCGATGGCCCGCGCCCGCTGTTCCGGTGCGGCCAGGTCCGCCGCCGCGAACCGGGTCTGGAGATTGGCCGCGGAGGAGGCGCCGAACACCGCCATGCCGAGCAGCAGCAGCGGGAAGTTCCCCAGCACCGCCGCCGCCACCACCACCAGGCCGCCCGCGGCACCGAGCAGATAGCCCAGCATCAGCCCCGGCCGCCGCCCGCGACGGGACATCAGTGCCGCCAGCGGCAGCGACAGCACCGCCGTGCCCAGCACGGAGGCGGTCAGGGCCAGGCCGGACAGGCCCTCGGAACCGCTGACGTCGGCGGCCAGCAGTGCGGCCAGGGCGATGCCGGTGGCCACGCCGAAGCCCCCCAGGATCTGGCTGGCGACGAGGACGGCGGTGGTGCGGCGGCGCAGGGCCGCCAGGTCGACGCCGGCCGGCACGGACGCCCGGGCGGGCCGGGGTTCCGCGGCGGCCGGTGAGACGGTCGCGGCCGGAGACGGGGCGTCGGGACCGGCGGTGCCGGTCTGCTCGGTGTCTTTCACAGGGGTGAGTCTGCCAGCCGGGGCCTTGCCCGGTCCCGCGGATTACCGCCGGTCACCATCGATTACCACGGATTGCCACGGATTGCCACGGAATTGGTCCCGGGTGCCGGGACAAAGGTCCCGGCCCGGGGGAGGGCGAAAGGTAAAGCGGTGGTGAGGTGGGCCACACCCCGTTTAGTGCCTACTATAAAGACTCGTGGGAATGCGGATCGAACGTCCGGGACCTTTGTCCCGGTGGCCCGGGATAAACGGCTTCCGAGGCCGGGACATTCGTGGCGCGGCGCCCGGCCGTACGGCGTCGTTCCCCCCTTGGCCTGGCCGGACCGATGGGTATTCGAAGGCTCGCGGGGTCCCTCGGCAGCCGCGCACGGGCCCTGCGACCGGGACCTGTTTCCTTTGCTCTGGCTACTTCCTCGCTTAGTAACAGACTTTCTTGAATCTCCGGAAAAGGGCCGGTATCAATGTTCTCGGCGGCGCACGGATCACCTTTCCGGCGCGTCCCGTGAACCGGCTGTCCCCCTATCCGGAGGTTTTCCCCGCATGCTCAGCCGCACCGCTCGTACTGCCGTCCTGTCCCGCGTCCGCACCCGTACCGGTGTGGTGACCGCCGGTGTGGTCGCCTCCCTGGCGATCGCCGGCACCGGGGTGGCAGCCGCGGCCGAGACCCCCAGCGCCGACGTCTTCGCGGCCGGCCCCGGAGCCCTGGCGCAGTACACCGTGAACCAGGCCGAGATCCAGACGAAGGCCGCCGAGGTCGAGGCCAAGCAGGCCGCCGAGGTCAAGCAGGCCGCGACCGCGAGCTGGGTCTCGCCGATCAGCGACGGCTACACCCTCTCCGCCACCTTCGGCAACAGCGGCGACCGCTGGGCCGCCGGCCACAGCGGCCAGGACTTCGCGGTGCCCACCGGCACCCCGGTCAAGGCCGTGCACGGCGGCACCGTGGTGAAGGCCGGCGGCAACGGTGCCGGTGACGGCTCCGCCTACGGCAATGCCATCGTGGTCAAGCACGCGAGCGGCACCTACTCGCAGTACGCCCACCTGTCCAGCGTGAAGGTGAGCGTCGGCCAGGAGGTCGAGACCGGCGACACCATCGGCATGTCCGGCAACACCGGCAACAGCACCGGTCCGCACCTGCACTTCGAGATCCGGACCACGCCGGACTACGGCTCGGCCGTCGACCCCGCGAAGTTCCTGCGCGACCACGGCGTCAAGCTCTGACGGTCGGTTCCGGACCGCTCCGGACAGCCGGAGCCGGGCCCGTCCGCCCCACCGCACCCGGTGGGCCGGGCGGGCCTTTCGCATGCCCGGCCGGATGAGCGGAACCGTGCTCAGAACAAGGGCGCGGGCAGCACGCCCTCCAGGGCGAGCAGGGCCCGCTTGGTCTCCAGTCCGCCTCCGAAGCCCCCGATGCCGCCGTCGGCGGCCACCACCCGGTGGCAGGCCACCACCACCGGCAGCGGATTGCCGCCCATGGCGGCGCCCACGGCCCGGGCCGCACCCGGTTCGCCCACCCGGTCCGCCAGATCCTGGTAGCCCACCACGGCGCCGTAGGGCACGGACTCGGCCAGCTTGCGCAGGACCTTTTCGTTGAAGCCCGAGGTGAGCGACCAGTCCAGCGGCACGGAGAAGCCGCGGCGCCGGCCCCCGAAATACTCGGCCAGCTCCCGCCCGGCATGGGCCAGCACCGGATCCCGTGCGGATTCGGCCGGCCGGGCGCCCAGCCGGGCGGCCAGCAGGGCCAGCTCCCGGTCCACCCGCCGGGGGTCGGCGTGGAAGGTGACCCGTATCAGACCCCGGCCGGTGGCGGCCAGCAGCAGCGGGCCGATCGGCGAGGGCAGCACCGTCCACCGGGCGGCGCGCACCGCCGGGCCGGACGGACCGGCCCCGGCGGTGCGCTCGGCATCAGCGTCGGTGCCGGTGTCGGTGTCAGTGTCGGCGTCGGCGTCGGCGTCGGCGTCGGCGGGGATCATGGGACCACCCTAGGGCCGCCCACCGACAGCCGGGCCGGGCCGCCGTCCGGGCCATCCCGCCCGCCTCCGCCGGCGGCTGCGGCGGCCCGGCCCCGGTGTCAGAGCCCGCCGGACCACATCGGGGTGGTCCGTGATGATCCCGTCCACGCCCAGGGAGGCCGCCCGGACCGCCGCGGCCGCGTCGTTCACCGTCCAGGTCAGCACCTCCAGCCCGCTGCCGTGCGGCCCGGCCAGGGCCTGCACCGCCGCCACATACTCCGCGGTCAGCGTGGTGTGCCGGGGGTTGATCTGGTCGCAGAAGGCCGCGTAGACGGGCAGCTCGGCAGGTTCCGGGCGACCGAGGAAGCCGGTCCTGATCCCCGGATGCAGCTCGTGCACGGTGCGCACCGAGTCCGCGCTGAAGCTCTGCACCACCAGCCCTCGGCGCAGGGCGGCACCGGTCAGCCAGCCCTCCTCCCGCAGCACCGTCACGATCTCCGCCTCGATGCCCGGGTACCGCTCCGGTGCCTTGATCTCCAGCAGCAACCGCTGCCCGTGCCGGGCCAGCCGGCGCAGAAACGCGGTCAGGGTGGGGACCGGCTCGCCCGCGAACCGCTCGCCGAACCAGCCCCCCGCGTCCAGCCCGGCCAGTTCGGCGCTGCTGAAGCCGGAGACCTCCCAGGGCGCCCGGTCCGGATGGCGAACTTCGGCGTCGGTGGTGCGCTCCAGGGTGGTGTCGTGCATCAGCACCAGCACCCCGTCCCGGGTGCGCTGCACATCGGCCTCGACCCAGGGCGCCCCCAGGGCCGCCGCGGCGTCCGCGGCGGCCAGCGTGTTCTCCGGGGCGTACCCGGAGGCGCCGCGGTGCGCCACCACCACGGGGCCCGGCCGGGAAGCGGCCGGCCCGGCGGAGGCTGCGGAGGCGGTGGACCCGGTGGACCCGGTGGACGCGGTGGAGGAGGCCGGTCCGGGCGGGGACGCCGGGGCAGGCACCGGGGCACCCTGGGCGGGCAGGACCAGGGCCCCGAGCACGGCGGACAGCAGGGCGAAGGTACGACGCGGCGGCACGGGACCTCCTCGGCCGGCGGTGGCCGCCGGCCCGTCCGGCGGCGCCCCGGGATGTCTCCCCGGTCCCGGCCGCTCCCGGACCAGCCCGCGGTGACCGTGAGCTGAACCCCGGATGGCGGTCGCCGCCCGCCCCTCCGCCGTCGCGCCGGGGCAGCGGGTGATGACGCCGGGTGCCTCCCGGGGGGAGGGTGCCATGTCCGGCCGCCGGCGCCCGGCAGCCCGGCCGATTGTCAGCGGCGCGTCGTACCGTGGGGGTCATGCGGCCCGTTTCCGAGATCGAACGCACTGTGGCGCCCTTCGAGGTCGTCAGCCCCTACCGGCCCAGCGGTGACCAGCCCGCCGCCATCGAGGAGCTGGAGCGGCGGATCGGCGGCGGCGAGAAGGACGTCGTCCTGCTCGGCGCCACCGGCACCGGCAAGTCGGCGACCACGGCCTGGATGATCGAGCGTCTCCAGCGGCCGACCCTGGTCATGGCGCCCAACAAGACACTGGCCGCGCAGCTCGCCAACGAGTTCCGCGAGCTGCTTCCCCACAACGCCGTCGAGTACTTCGTCTCCTACTACGACTACTACCAGCCCGAGGCGTACGTCCCCCAGACGGACACCTACATCGAGAAGGACTCCTCGATCAACGAGGAGGTCGAACGGCTGCGGCACAGCGCCACCAACTCCCTGCTCACCCGGCGGGACGTGGTGGTGGTCGCCTCGGTCTCCTGCATCTACGGCCTGGGCACCCCCCAGGAGTACGTGGACCGCATGGTGCCGCTGCGGGTCGGCCAGGAGACCGACCGGGACCTGCTGCTGCGCCGCTTCGTGGACATCCAGTACACCCGCAACGACGCCTCCTTCACCCGGGGCACCTTCCGGGTCCGCGGCGACACCATCGAGATCTTCCCGGTCTACGAGGAGCTGGCCGTCCGCATCGAGATGTTCGGGGACGAGATCGAGGCGCTGTCCACCCTGCACCCGGTGACCGGTGAGGTCATCTCCAGCGATGAGCAGCTCTATGTCTTCCCGGCCTCGCACTATGTGGCCGGCCCGGAGCGCATGGAGCGGGCGATCGGCGGCATCGAGGCGGAGCTGGCGGGGCGGCTGGCCGAGCTGGAGCAGCAGGGCAAGCTGCTGGAGGCCCAGCGGCTGCGGATGCGCACCACCTACGACATCGAGATGATGCGCCAGATCGGCACCTGCTCCGGCATCGAGAACTACTCCCTGCATGTCGACGGCCGGGAGACCGGCTCCCCGCCGCACACCCTGCTGGACTACTTCCCGGAGGATTTCCTCCTGGTCATCGACGAGTCCCATGTCACGGTGCCGCAGATCGGCGCCATGTACGAGGGGGACGCGTCGCGCAAGCGGACACTGGTGGAGCACGGCTTCCGGCTGCCGTCCGCCATGGACAACCGCCCGCTGAAGTGGGAGGAGTTCCAGGAGCGGATCGGGCAGGCCGTCTATCTGTCGGCCACTCCCGGGGCGTACGAGCTGTCCCGCTCGGACGGCGTGGTGGAGCAGATCATCCGGCCCACCGGCCTGGTGGATCCGGAGGTCGTGGTCAAGCCCACCGAGGGCCAGATCGACGATCTGGTGCACGAGATCCGGCTGCGCACCGAGCGGGAGGAGCGGGTGCTGGTCACCACGCTCACCAAGAAGATGGCCGAGGATCTCACCGAGTACTTCACCGAGCTGGGCATCGCCGTGCGCTATCTGCACAGCGACATCGACACCCTGCGCCGGGTGGAGCTGCTGCGCGAGCTGCGGGCCGGTGAGTTCGATGTGCTGGTCGGCATCAACCTGCTCCGTGAGGGCCTGGACCTGCCGGAGGTCTCGCTGGTGGCGATCCTGGACGCGGACAAGGAGGGCTTCCTGCGCTCGGGCACCTCGCTGATCCAGACCATCGGCCGGGCGGCCCGGAACGTCTCCGGACAGGTCCATATGTACGCCGACAAGATCACCCCGGCCATGGCGAAGGCGATCGAGGAGACCAACCGGCGCCGCGCCAAGCAGATCGCGTACAACGAGGAGCGCGGCATCGATCCGCAGCCGCTGCGCAAGAAGATCAACGACATCGTCTCCTCCATCGCCCGCGAGGAGGTGGACACCGAGGAACTGCTCACCACCGGATACCGCCATCCCGGAGGGGGCCGGGCCGGGAAGAACGGCCAGCCCGGCCGGGCGCCGGTGCCCGCCCTGGGCAGGCGGGCGGAGCGGAGGAACGGCGCCGGTGCGGCGCCGACCGACCGTCCGGCCACCGAGCTGGCGCAGACCATCGAGGAGCTGACGGAGCGGATGCGGGCAGCCGCCGCGGAGCTCCAGTTCGAGGTGGCGGCCCGGCTGCGGGACGAGGTCACGGAACTGAAGAAGGAACTGCGCCACATGCGGGAGGCCGGCCTCCAGTAGGGTGGCCGGTACCTCCGTGGGACGCCGGGGGCGGGGCCTTCGGCACACAATGCCGGGAAGGCGGGATCAGATGGCAGTCAATCTCACCAAGGGCCAGGCCATCAGCCTGAAGAAGGACGACGGCACCGGGCTGACGGTGGTGCGCATGGGCCTGGGCTGGAAGGCGGTCCAGCGCAAGGGCCTCCTCGGGCGGCTGATGGGCGGCGGTGACATCGATCTGGACGCCTCCGCGGTGCTGTTCTCCGGACAGCAGATCACCGACCAGGTGTGGTTCCGGCAGCTGACCAGCCGGGACGGCTCGGTGCAGCATTCCGGCGACAACCTGGTCGGCGGCGCCGGCGCGGGCTCCGACGACGAGACCATCCGGGTGGATCTGACCAAGGTGCCCGGCGGCGTGGACCAGATCGTCTTCACCGTGAACTCCTTCACGGGGCAGACCTTCGCCCAGGTGGAGAACGCCTTCTGCCGGCTGGTGGACGAGACCACCGGGGTGGAGATGGCCCGCTACACCCTCACCGGAGGCGGCCCGGTCACCGGGCAGATCATGGCCAAGGTGCAGCGGCAGGGCGGCGGCTGGTCCATGACCGCGATCGGCGCGCCGGCCAGCGGCCAGACCTTCCAGCATCTGCTGCCCGCCATCCTGCCCCACCTGTGACGGCCCCGCGGGCCCGGCCGACCGGGCCGCGGGGCCCGGCGGTCAGCCGGCGGCAGCGGCAGCGGCAGCGGCGGGGTGCGGACGGATCTCCGCGGAGAGCCAGTCCGGGCCGCCGCGGGAGGGATCACGCCGGACGCCGAGCCAGTCGGCGGCGGAGAGCCGGTCCACGCCGAACAGCGTCCAGCCGTTGACGGCGCCCGCTTCCCCGCTCGCCGCCGGGGCGCCGGTCAGCCCGCCGCCCAGCACATACGGCACCCCGGAGTGCAGATAGGCGTCGAAGAGCCCGGCATGGCCGCCCAGGCAGGTCACCCCCTTGCCGGTGGCCGCCCGGAAGCCGGTCAGCCAGTGCTCCAGCAGCAGGGCGTCCATCCGGTCGGTCAGCCGTCCGGTGTCCCGGACCGAGGTGTCCCGCGGCGGCACATGGGTGATCACCGCCACCGCGCCGACATTCTCGTCGCGGGCCGCGTCCAGGAGCCGGGAGCGAAGCTCCAGCCACTGCTCCAGGCCGCCGCCGCTGATGGACCGGGTGGAGGTGTCCAGCGTGATGAAGCGGGTCCCCCGGTGGTCGAAAACCCGCCGGGTCTCCCCGAACTCCGCCTCCCAGCCCTCCAGCGAGCCGCCGTGCATCTCGGCGTCACCCGGTACATAGACCCAGGGCACGGTCAGTTCCCCGGTGAGCAGTTCCCGCGCGAAGGCGAGGTTCTCGGCGGTGCCCCCGGCCACCCAGTCGCCGTTGACCACCACGAACTCGGGGCCCGCCGACTGGATCTCGGCCAGGGCGGCGCGGGCGGTGCGGGCCGCCTCGCCGTCGGGCCCGGCGGCGGCCTCCAGCCCGGCGCCCGACACCACGGCGAACCGCCACTCCCGCCCGGCCACCTCGGCGGCTTCCGCGAACACCGGACCGGCCGGACCGGTCTCCTCCGGCAGTTCGACCTCCTGCGGGGTCAGCGCGGTCAGTTCGTCGATCAGGATCTCGCCCCGGTAGCGCACCGGCGGCCGGGTCTCGGTGAGGTAGAAGCGGTAGACCGACACCGGCTGCGGAATGTCGTCCGGTACCTCGAAGACGATGCGCCGCCAGCCCTGATGATCGATATGGGGCCCGCGCAGCACCCGGCTGGTGCCGGTGGCGTCGAGCAGATGCAGGGCGGGCCAGGCGCCGCGCCCGTCGCCGTGCACCCACAGGGCGAAGGCGCTCGGCCGGCCGGTCACCGGGATCTCGGCGGGCGGGGTGGCGCGGGCGGTGCGGGCGCTCTCCGAGAGGCTGAAGTCGTAGCTGAGCCGCAGCGCCGTGTCCTGATGGCCGTCCGGGGCGGGGGAGAGGGACCCGGCGGCCCGGCTGTGGCTGAACCGCCAGTCCCCGGCGTTCTCGAAGTCGGCCACCACGGTCTCCTCCAGACCGATGCCGGCCCCGAGCACCGTGCTCACCCCGCCGGCGCGGGCGGTGATCCGTCCGGAGGTGAAGCCGTCGGCCAGCGCGGTCACCACAAAGCCTCCGCTGTCCGCCTCCGGCCGGACGGCGAACAGCGAGCGGTCGTACTCCAGGGTCACATCGGCCGGTTCCACGGGGGCACTGGTGCCCGTGGCGTCATGGCCCAGCAGCCCGAACCAGGCGGTGTCCCCGGCCCCGGTCAGGCCGATCCGCCGCTGGGTGGATGTCAGCCGGGCCAGCTCACCGATCACGGTGAGCCGCAGGGAGCCGCGGGCGGAGCCGGAGGACGCCCGCACCTCGGCCGTGCCCGGCCGCCCGGCGGTGAACACTCCGTCCGCACCGACCTCCCCGGCGGCCGTTCCCTCCGTCCGCCACACCGTGCTTCCGGCCGCCCCCGGCGCCGGGCCGAAGGTCTCGTCGTGGCCGACCGCGGACAGCGCGCGGGTCAGGCCCGGGAAGACCCGCTCCGGCCGGCCGCCGCCCAGCACTTCGGCGGTGGCGGCGCGGGCGGGGTCGATCACGGTGCGCACGGTGAGAGCGGCCGGGTCACCGCTGCCGGTCGGCGCCGTGATCGCCAGCCCGTTCGGGACCTCCCGCTCCCGGCCGTCGGACGGCGAGTTCACCAGCCGGGGAGTCTCCGCCCCGGGATCGCGGGCGAGCAGCGTGGTGGAGCCGCCGCCGTCCAGATTGAGCGCCTCCCAGGCGCCCAGTTGCCGCATCATCTCGGCGAGCCGGGTCAGGGTGACCCCGCCGGAGTGGGCCTGCCGGCCATCCACCACCAGCACGAACATCCGCTGCCCGTCCCGGGAGAAGCCCACCGCGGTGCGCGGCGCGGCCAGGTTGTTGGGCGCGCCCTCCCAGTTGTGCGGCTGGCCGTCGGTGACCAGCAGTTCCCCTCCGCCCACCGCGGTGCGCGGCAGCGGCAGGCCGTCGTCGGTGCGCACCGTGTACGCCAGGTCGATCCGGTCGCCGGCCGCCAGTCCGGCGAGGGCCGTGGCCCCGGCGTCCCGGCCGAGCAGCGCCGTGACTCCCTCGGGCAGCGGCTCCCCGTCCGGCTTGGCGGAGACCGAGGTCACCTCGCCGTCCTCCACCAGGACCTCGGTGACGAGCGGGCTGCCGCGCACGGTCAGCGCCCGGTCGGCCGCGCCCCAGCCGTCGGTGAAGACGCCGATGCCGTCCTCGGGGATCACGGGGGAGTTGTAGGCGGACAGCGGCAGTTCGTCCCCCGCCGCGGTCTCGGCCTTGCCCTCGAACAGGATGTGCAGCACCCGGCCGGTGCCGTCCTCGTCGATTCCCACCGCATGGTGGCGGCCGGGGCTGCCGGACTGCACCAGTTCGCCGTTGCGCACGCCCGGCGCGAGGGGCGCCTCGGTGACATTGATGTCGAAGAAGTCCGCGTTGAGGGCGGCGACCGTGGCGCGGCCCGGACCGGGCGCGTGGGCGGCGGTGAGTTCGGAGAGGGTGCCGCGCTCGCTGACGGTGGCGGGCCCGAGGTAGTCGACGGAGAGATCGTGCCCCAGGTCCAGGCTGAGCTGCCGGATGTCCAGCCATGCGTCGGTCTCGCGGCGCCGGACGGCCGTCAGTTCGGCGCCGGGGGCAAGGGTCTGCTGCTGCCGGGACAGCTCCAGGCCGTTCGCATCGGTGACGCCGAGGGTCTCTTCGAAGGCGGAGCCGCGGGCGGTGGCATCGCCGGCCGGCGGGCCGGAGGAGAGAAGGCCCCCGGCCGCGGGGGCCCGGTCCGGTCCCGCGGCGGCGGACGGCACGGCGGGCGGCACCAGCCACAGCAGCAGTGCCGCCACCGTCAGCGCCTGTGCCGCCAGCCGTCGCCGCGCCGCCCCTGCCGGCCGTCCGCCTGCCCGTCCCTGCCACTGTGCGTCTGCCACCGATGCTCCCCGGGGTCTGCCCGCGTGCGTTCCTGCGCGGATAACGCGGTGAGATCCCCTGGAGTATTGGGTGCTGATACGGACGGGTGCCGACCATCGGAGAGCTTCCCGATGGCAAACCCATGACGAGACGGCGAATCCGGTGAATGCCCGGTGAACCCCCGGTGGCGTCCGGCTCGGCCGGTCCGTCCGGAGGGACCGGCCCGGACCGGCCCGAGCCGGACGCCTCTTGCCGTTACCCCTTCCGGGCCGTGCGCGCGGGGCTCTTGCGGGCGGGCGGGGCATCGCTGACCGCCTCGCCCAGGATGTCGCGCAGGAATTTGCCGGTGTGGCTGGCCGGGACGGCGGCGATCTCCTCCGGGGTGCCCTCGGCGATCACCAGACCGCCGCCGCTGCCGCCCTCCGGGCCCATGTCCACGATCCAGTCGGCGGTCTTGATCACATCGAGGTTGTGCTCGATGACGATTACGGTGTTGCCCTTGTCGACCAGGTTCGACAGCACCCCGATCAGCTTGCGGATGTCCTCGAAATGCAGGCCGGTGGTGGGCTCGTCCAGCACATAGACCGTCCGCCCGGTGGAGCGCTTCTGGAGCTCGGAGGCGAGCTTGACCCGCTGCGCCTCGCCGCCGGAGAGGGTGGGCGCCGGCTGCCCCAGCCGGACATACCCCAGGCCGACGTCGTTCAGCGTGCGCAGATGGCGGGCGATCGCGGGGACGGCGGAGAAGAACTCCAGTGCCTCCTCGATCGGCATGTCCAGCACCTCGGCGATGGACTTGCCCTTGTAGTGCACCTCCAGCGTCTCGCGGTTGTACCGGGCGCCGTGGCACACCTCGCACGGGACATAGACATCCGGCAGGAAGTTCATCTCGATCTTGATGGTGCCGTCGCCCGCGCAGTTCTCACAGCGCCCGCCCTTGACATTGAAGGAGAACCGGCCGGGCAGATAGCCCCGCACCTTGGCCTCCATGGTCTCCGCGAACAGCTTGCGGATGTTGTCGAAGACACCGGTGTAGGTGGCCGGGTTGGAGCGGGGGGTGCGGCCGATGGGGGACTGGTCCACGTGCACGACCTTGTCCACCTGGTCGATGCCGTCGATCCGGGTGTGCCGGCCGGGCACCAGCCGGGCACCGTTCAGCTCGCGCGCGAGATGGGTGTAGAGGATGTCGTTGACCAGGGTGGACTTGCCGGAGCCGGAGACCCCGGTGACCGCGGTCAGCACCCCCAGCGGGAAGCCGACGGCGATGTTGCGGAGGTTGTTCTCCCGGGCGCCGTGCACGGTCAGCCGGCGGTCCGGGTCGGCGGGCCGGCGCTGCGCCGGCACCGGGATGCTCCTCCTGCCCGCGAGATACTGCCCGGTCAGCGAGGCGTCGTTGGCCAGCAGCTCCTTCAGCGGACCGCTGTGCACCACCTCACCGCCGTGCTCACCGGCGCCCGGGCCGATGTCCACCACCCAGTCCGAGGTGCGGATGGTGTCCTCGTCGTGCTCCACCACGATCAGGGTGTTCCCCAGGTCGCGCAGCCGCACCAGGGTCTCGATCAGCCGGTGGTTGTCCCGCTGGTGCAGGCCGATGGAGGGCTCGTCCAGCACATAGAGCACGCCCACCAGACCGGAGCCGATCTGGGTGGCCAGCCGGATGCGCTGCGCCTCGCCGCCGGAGAGGGTGCCGGCGGCGCGGTTGAGCGAGAGATAGTCCAGGCCGACATCGACCAGGAAGCGCAGGCGCTCGTTGACCTCCTTGAGCACCCGCTCGGCGATCTTCTTCTCCCGGGCGGTCAGCCTCAGCTCGCGCAGGAAGTCGGCGCACTCGCTGATCGACATGGCGGAGATGTCCGCGATCGACCTGCCCTTGACCGTGACCGCCAGCACCACCGGCTTGAGCCGGGTGCCGCCGCAGGCGGAGCAGGGCACCTCGCGCATATAGCCCTCGAACCGCTCCCGGCTGGAGTCCGACTCGGACTCGGCGTGCCGCCGCCGCACAAAGGGGATGACCCCCTCGAAGGCGGTGGTGTAGGTGCGCTCCCGGCCGTGCCGGTTCTCGTAGCGCACCTCGATCCGGGCCTTGTGGCCGTGGAGCAGGGCCTTGCGGGCGCGCTGCGGCAGCCCCTCCCAGGGGATGTCGGTGCGGAAGTTCAGCGCCTCGGCGAGGGCGTTGATCAGGTGGTTGAAATAGCCCTTGGTATGGCCGTTGGACCAGGGGTGCAGGGCTCCTTCGTCCAGCGAGCGCTCCGGGTCGGGCACGATCAGCTCCGGGTCCACCTCCATGGTGGCGCCGAGACCGGAGCAGGCCGGACAGGCGCCGAAGGGGGAGTTGAAGGAGAAGGAGCGCGGCTCCAGCTCCTCGAAGGAGAGGTCGTCGTAGGGGCAGTACAGGTGCTCGGAGTACATCCGCTCGCGCTGCGGGTCGTCCTCCGGAAGATCCACGAAGTCCAGCACCACCATGCCGCCGGACAGGCCGAGCGCCGTCTCCACCGAGTCGGTCAGCCGCCGCTTGGCGCTCTCCTTGACGGTGAGCCGGTCGACCACCACCTCGATGGTGTGCTTCTCCTGCTTCTTCAGCACGGGCGCCTCGGCGAGCTGGACCACCGCGCCGTCCACCCGGGCCCGGCTGTAGCCCTTGGCGCGCAGCTCGGCGAAGAGGTCGGCGAACTCGCCCTTGCGCTGCCGCACCAGCGGGGAGAGCACCTGGAAGCGGCTGCCCTCGGCCAGGCCCAGCACCTTGTCCACGATCGCCTGGGGCGACTGCCGGGCGATGGGCCGGCCGCACTCCGGGCAGTGCGGCTTGCCGATCCGGGCGAACAGCAGCCGGAGGTAGTCGTAGACCTCGGTGATGGTGCCGACCGTGGAGCGGGGGTTGCGCGAGGTGGACTTCTGGTCGATGGAGACCGCGGGGGACAGGCCCTCGATGAAGTCCACGTCCGGCTTGTCCATCTGGCCCAGGAATTGCCGGGCGTAGGAGGACAGCGATTCCACGTAGCGGCGCTGGCCCTCGGCGAAGATGGTGTCGAAGGCCAGCGAGGACTTGCCCGAGCCGGACAGGCCGGTGAACACGACCAGCGCGTCCCGGGGGAGGTCCAGCGAGACGTTTTTGAGATTGTGCTCGCGAGCGCCGCGAACGATGAGTCGGTCGGCCACGCCGAATGGCACCTTTCCTGTCCGTCAGGGGCATCGGGGTGTTTCTGGATACCCCGGCCTCAAGAGTAGGCGGGGGGTCCGACAAAGACCCTCCGGCCGCCGGGCCGGGGACTCAGCAGCATATAGCACATGCGTTCGATCAAGGGTCCGTTTCCCTTTTCCGGACCGGTCCCGGACCCGGGCGTGGCGCGGCGGCGGGCCCCGGACTAGCGTGGTGATCATGAGTCGACCCATGACCGATCTCGCCGGGGTGTCGGACGCCACACAGCGGCTGATCGCCGGTGCCGCCGCCCTCCGCCCCGAAGCCGTCGGCGAGCCGTCCCTGCTGCCGGGCTGGACCCGGGGCCATGTCCTGGCACACCTCGCCCGCAATGCCGACGCCCTGGTCAACGTCTGTTCCGGCCTGCCCATGTACCCCAGCGCCGAGGCCCGGGACGCCGACATCGAGCGGGATGCCGGCCGCCCGCTCCAGGCCCACCTCGCCGACCTGCGGGAGAGCGCCGGCCGGCTGTCCGCCGCCTGGGACCGGCTCACCGGCGAACAGTGGGCGGCCACCGTGGAGCTGCGCAACGGGGTGACCGACCGTGCCTCCTCCGTCCCCCTCCGCCGCTGGGTGGAGGTGGAACTGCACCACATCGACCTCGGCGCCGACCGCTCCGTCGCCGACCTGCCGGGAGCCTTCACCGACCGCGCCGTGGACTACTTCGCCCGCCGCTTCGCCGGGCATCCCGGGGTGCCCGCCCTGGAACTGCGCGCCGAGGACGGCCGCCGCTGGCGCACCGGGGACCCGGCGGGCGAGCCGCTGGTGGTGGCCGGCACCCCGGCCGCGCTCACCGGCTGGCTGGCCGGCCGCACCACCGGCACCGGCCTCACCGCGGGCGGTGCGCCCGGCGCCGCCCTGCCCGTCCTGCCCCCGCTCTGACCGGCTCCGGCCCCGCTGATCCTGCTCCGCCGTCCGCAGTACCGTCCCGCTCCGAGGGAGCCGCATGCCATGACCTACACCGGAAAGGTTGCCGTTGGCGGCCCGCCCGCCGTCCATGAACTGGCCGAACTGATCATCTCCAAGGTCGCCGTCGGTTCCCTGGAGAACAACGCCTATCTGCTGCGCTGCCGCCGCACCGACGAGCAGCTGCTGATCGACGCCGCGGCCGAGCCGGCGGTGCTGCTCCGGCTGATCGGCGCGGACGGGCTGCGCACCGTGGTCACCACCCACCGGCACGCCGACCACTGGCAGGCCCTGGCCGAGGTGGTGCGGGCCACCGGCGCCCGCACCTGTGCCGGGCGCTACGACGCCGAGGGCATCCCGGTGCCCACCGACGTACCGCTGGACGACGGCGACGAGCTGCGGGTCGGTGCCTGTGTGCTCACCGTCCGCCACCTCACCGGTCACACCAAGGGCTCGGTGGCCCTGTGCTACGACGACCCGCACGGCCATCCGCATCTGTTCACCGGCGATTCCCTCTTCCCGGGCGGGGTGGGCAACACCTTCGGCAACCGGGCGGCGTTCGAGCGGCTGATCCACGATGTGGAGACCAAGCTGTTCGGCGAGCTGCCCGACGAGACCTGGGTCTATCCGGGCCATGGCGCGGACACCACGCTGGGCGCCGAGCGCCCGCAGCTCCCCGCCTGGCGCGAGCGCGGCTGGTGACCGGGGCAGGCGCCCGGCCCGCCCCGGATCCCCGGGCGCCGGACCCGGTTGTCACTGAGTGTGAGTAGGGTTGCTGTCATGGCAGATCCCTCCACCTACCGGCCGCGGCCGGGACAGATCCCGGACTCCCCGGGCGTCTACCGGTTCCGGGACGAACACCGCCGGGTGATCTACGTCGGCAAGGCGAAAAGCCTCCGGCAGCGCCTGTCCTCCTACTTCCAGGACCTGGCCGGGCTGCACCCGCGCACCGCCACCATGGTCACCACCGCCGCCTCGGTGGAGTGGACGGTGGTCTCCACCGAGGTGGAGGCCCTCCAGCTCGAATACACCTGGATCAAGGAGTACGACCCCCGGTTCAACGTCAAATACCGGGACGACAAGAGCTATCCCTCGCTGGCCGTCACCCTGGGCGAGGAGTTCCCGCGCGCCCAGGTGATGCGCGGCCCGCGCCGCAAGGGCGTGCGCTACTTCGGCCCCTACGCGCACGCCTGGGCCATCCGGGAGACGGTCGACCTGCTGCTGCGCGCCTTCCCCGTCCGCACCTGCTCCGCCGGGGTCTTCAAACGCGCCGCCCAGGCCGGCCGGCCCTGCCTGCTCGGCTATATCGACAAGTGCTCCGCCCCCTGCGTGGGCCGGATCAGCGCGGCGGACCACCGCGCGCTGGCCGAGGAGTTCTGCGACTTCATGGCCGGCCGCACCGGCACCTATCTGCGCCGGCTGGAAGAGGCCATGCACACGGCCGCCGAGGAGCTGGAGTTCGAGAGGGCGGCCCGGCTGCGGGACGACATCGACGCGCTGCGGCGGGCCATGGAGAAGAACGCCGTGGTGCTGCCGGACGGCACCGACGCCGATCTGATCGCGGTCGCCGAGGACGAGCTGGAGGCCGCGGTCCAGATCTTCCACGTGCGCGGCGGCCGGGTGCGCGGCCAGCGCGGCTGGGTCACCGACAAGGTGGAGGACGTCTCCACCCCCGAGCTGGTGGTGCACGCCCTCCAGCAGCTCTACGGCGACGAGCGGGGCGGCAGCGAGGAACTGGCGGGCAGCGGCGGCGTGCCCCGCGAGGTGCTGGTGCCCGCCCTGCCCGAGCCGGTGGCGCCGCTCGCCGAGTGGCTCGCCGGGCGCCGCGGCGCCCGGGTCGCCCTGCGGGTGCCGCAGCGCGGCGACAAGAAGGAGCTGCTGGCCACCGTCGCCCGCAACGCCCAGCAGTCCCTGGCGCTGCACAAGACCCGGCGGGCCTCGGATCTCACCACCCGCTCCCGTGCCCTGGAGGAGATCGCCGAGGCGCTGATGCTCGACTCCGCGCCGCTGCGCATCGAGTGCTACGACATCTCCCACCTCCAGGGCGAGGACGTGGTCGGCTCCATGGTCGTCTTCGAGGACGGCCTGGCCCGCAAGAGCGAGTACCGCCGCTTCCAGATCAAGGGCTTCACCGGCCAGGACGACGTCCGCGCCATGCACGAGGTGATCTCCCGCCGGTTCCGCCGCTATCTGCGGGAGAAGGAGCGCACCGGCGAGTGGACCGGCTCCGCCGAGGCCGGCTCCCCCGACGGCCCGGTCCCCGCCGGGGAACCGGGGGCCGGAACGGAGGCGTCCTCCCCCGGGGACGAGGAGGGCCGCCCCAAGCGGTTCGCCTACCCGCCGCAGCTGGTGGTGGTGGACGGCGGCGCGCCCCAGGTGGCCGCGGCCCGGCGGGCCATGGACGAGCTGGGCGTCGACGATGTCGCCGTGTGCGGCCTGGCCAAGCGGCTGGAGGAGGTATGGCTCCCCGGCGAGGAGGACCCGGTCATCCTGCCCCGCAGCAGCGAGGGGCTCTATCTGCTCCAGCGGGTGCGCGACGAGGCGCACCGCTTCGCCCTGCGCTACCAGCGCGGCAGGCGCGCCCGGGCGGTCCGCCGCAGCCCGCTGGACGAGGTGCCCGGCCTGGGCGAGACCCGGAAGAAGGCGCTGCTGAAGCACTTCGGCTCGATGAAACGGCTGCGCGCGGCCACCATGGAACAGATCGGCGAGGTTCCCGGCATAGGCCCGAAGACCGCCGAGGCGGTCGCCGCCGCACTGGCGGCCGGAGCGCCGCCGGAGCCGGCCGTGAACACCGCCACCGGAGAAATCCTGGAGGATTGACCCGGCGCCGCCGGCCGGACGGAAGCGCCCGGCGGCACCATCGACAGGCGACCATGGAGAGACACGTGAACCGCGGGGGAGAAGAGATGCAGGACGAGCGAACACCGCAGGAGGAACCGGCACCCGCCGGGCAGGGCGAGGAGGGACTGACCCTCCCCGAGCTGGTGATCATCACCGGCATGTCCGGGGCCGGCCGCTCCACCGCGGCCAACACCCTGGAGGATCTCGGCTGGTTCGTGGTGGACAACCTGCCGCCCGCCCTGATCACCACCATGGTCGACCTCGGCGCCCGCTCGCAGGGCAATGTGGCCAGGATCGCGGTCGTGGTGGACGTCCGCGGGCGCAGCTTCTTCGACAGCCTGCGCGAATCCCTGGCCGATCTGGCCGCCATGGGCGTCACCCGCCGGATCGTCTTCCTGGAGGCGTCCGACAACGCCCTGGTGCGCCGCTTCGAGTCGGTGCGCCGGCCGCACCCGCTGCAGGGCGAGGGCCGCATCGTGGACGGCATCGCCGCCGAGCGCGATCTGCTGCGCGAGCTGCGCGGCGACGCCGACCTGGTGATCGACACCTCCAACCTCAATGTGCACGAGCTGCGCGCCAAGATGGACGCCCAGTTCACCAGCGGGGACGAGCCGGAGCTGCGCGCCACCGTGATGTCCTTCGGCTTCAAGTACGGCCTGCCGGTGGACGCCGACCATGTGATGGACGTGCGCTTCCTGCCCAATCCGCACTGGGTGCCCGAGCTGCGCCCCTACACCGGCACCAGCGAGGAGGTCTCCTCCTATGTGATGGGCCAGCCGGGCGCCAAGGAGTTCCTGGACCACTACGCCGAACTGCTCAATCTGATCGCGGCCGGCTACCGCCGGGAGGGCAAGCGCTATGTGACCGTCGCCATCGGCTGTACCGGCGGCAAGCACCGCAGCGTGGCCATGGCCGAGAAGCTGGCCCGCCGGCTCTCCGACGCCGGCGTGGAGACCGTTGTGGTGCACCGGGACATGGGACGCGAGTAGACATGGGACACCAGTAATGGGGGGAATGCCGGGCGGCACCGCGGGCCGGGGCCGGTCCGGCGGACACCGGGAACGCCCGGGGACCGCCGGTCCGGCGGACCCCGGGCACCCCGAGCGCCCCGAGCGCCCGGGGACCGCGCGCACCCACCGCGGCCTGCGCACCCTGCGCGGGCTGCGGGCCCGCCGCGGCGCCCAGCCCAAGGTGGTGGCGCTCGGCGGCGGGCACGGGCTGTCCGCCTCGCTGACCGCGCTGCGCCGGATCACCGGGGATCTCACCGCCGTGGTCACCGTCGCCGACGACGGCGGCTCCAGCGGCCGGCTCCGCGACGAGCTCGGCGTGCTGCCCCCGGGCGATCTGCGCAAGGCCCTGGCCGCGCTGTGCGGGGACGACGACTGGGGCCGCACCTGGGCCGAGGTGATCCAGCACCGCTTCAAGACCCGCGGCGAGCTGCACGACCACGCGGTGGGAAATCTGCTGATCGTCGCCCTGTGGGAGCAGCTCGGCGATCATGTGCAGGCGCTGGACCTGGTCGGCCGGCTGCTCGGCGCGCACGGCCGGGTGCTGCCGATGTCCGCGGTGCCGCTGGAGCTGACCGCCCTGGTGCGCGGGCACGACCCGGAGCGGCCCGGCGAGCTGTCCACCGTGCGCGGCCAGGCCACGGTGGCGCTCACCCCCGGTGAGGTGCAGCGGGTGCGCCTGGAACCGGCCGATCCGCCGGCCGTGCCGGAGGCGGTGCGCGCCGTGCGGGACGCCGACTGGGTGGTGCTCGGGCCGGGCTCCTGGTTCAGCTCGGTCATCCCGCATCTGCTCGTGCCGGAACTGCGCGAAGCGCTGACCGAGACCAAGGCCCGGCGGGTGCTCTCGCTCAATCTGGCCCCCCAGCCCGGCGAAACCGATGGGTTTTCTCCGCAGCGTCATGTGGAGGTTTTGGTACAACACGCCCCTAAACTCGCCTTCGACGTGGTGCTGGCCGACCGCTGCGCGGTGCCCGACGAGGACAGTCTGCGCGCCGCCGCCGCGAAGCTGGACGCCACCGTCGAGCTGGCGCCGGTGGCCGCCGCCGACGGGGCGCCGCGGCACGACCCCGAGCTGCTGGCCGCCGCGTACGACCGTATTTTTCGGATGCATGGAAGGATCGGCCCATGGCGATGACGGCAGCGGTGAAGGACGAGATCTCCCGGCTCCCGGTGACCCGGACCTGCTGCCGCAAGTCGGAGGTGTCGTCCACCCTGCGCTTCGCCGGCGGACTGCATCTGGTCAGCGGGCGGATCGTGATCGAGGCCGAGCTGGACACCGGGATCGCCGCCCGGCGGCTGCGCCGGGACATCCTGGAGATCTTCGGCCACGCCTCCGATCTGGTGGTGATGGCGCCCGGCGGGCTCCGCCGCGGCAGCCGGTACGTGGTCCGGGTGGTGGCCGGCGGCGAGCTGCTGGCCCGTCAGACCGGCCTGGTGGACGGCCGCGGCCGGCCCATCCGGGGCCTGCCGCCCCAGGTGGTCTCCGGCGCCACCTGTGATGCCGAGGCCGCCTGGCGCGGCGCCTTCCTGGCGCACGGCTCGCTCACCGAACCGGGCCGCTCGTCCTCCCTGGAGGTCACCTGCCCAGGCCCGGAGGCCGCGCTGGCCCTGGTCGGGGCCGCCCGCCGGCTCCAGATCGCGGCCAAGGCCCGTGAGGTGCGCAATGTGGACCGGGTGGTGGTGCGGGACGGCGACGCGATCGGCGCGCTGCTGACCCGGCTCGGCGCCCACGAGTCCGTGCTGGCCTGGGAGGAGCGCCGGATGCGGCGCGAGGTGCGGGCCACCGCCAACCGGCTGGCCAACTTCGACGACGCGAATCTGCGCCGCTCGGCGCGGGCCGCGGTGGCGGCCGGCGCCCGGGTCTCCAGGGCCCTGGAGATCCTCGGCGAGGAGGTGCCGGATCATCTCGCCGCCGCCGGCAAGCTGCGCATGGAGCACAAGCAGGCGTCGCTGGAGGAGCTCGGGGCGCTGGCCGATCCGCCGCTCACCAAGGACGCGGTGGCGGGCCGCATCCGCCGGCTGCTGGCCATGGCCGACAAGCGCGCGGCCGACCTCGGCATCCCCGGCACCGAGGCGAACCTCACCGAGGAGATGGTGGGTTAGCCGGGCCCGCGGTGCGGCTGCCCGGCGGGGGCTTCGCCGCGGTCGGCGTGCCCGGGCGGTCCGGGAGGGGCCGGGGCGGTCTCCCGGACGCCGCCGGAGCCGTGCGCGAGGGCCGTGCGCGAGGGCCGTGCCCGGAGCCGTGCCGGGGCCCGGCTCGCGGGCGGCTCGCGCGGCGGGTCGCCCGGCCCCGCCGGGCCGGGGCCGCACCGCCGTCCGGACCGGACGGGGACCCGGGCTCCGCCCGGCCGCGCGCCTCGCCCGGGACCCGGAATCCGCTCTGCTGAGCGGGGGTCCGCGCGGTTGGTGCGGCCGGCGCAACGTCACCGCGGTTACCGGGAAGTAGGGCCGGTCGGCGGGGCCGGACAGGCCCCGGTCAATGTCACGGCGGCGGGCCCGGCGCGGTAGGGTCGTGGGTGGTCGGGGACATCCCAAAAAGCTCCGCCGGTGTCCGCGCCGGCGCACCAACGAGGAGATCGGTTCCGTGACGATCCGCGTAGGTATCAACGGTTTCGGCCGTATCGGACGCAACTACTTCCGGGCCCTGCTGGACCAGGGGGCGGACGTGGAGGTCGTGGCCGTCAACGATCTGGGCGACACCGCGACCACGGCTCATCTGCTGAGGTACGACACCATCCTGGGCCGCCTCGACGCCGAGGTCACCCACACCGAGGACAGCATCACGGTCAACAACAGGACCATCAAGGTCCTGTCCGAGCGCGACCCGGCCGACCTGCCCTGGGGCGAGTTGGGCGTGGACATCGTCATCGAGTCCACCGGCATCTTCACCAAGCGCGAGGACGCCGCCAAGCACCTGGCCGGCGGCGCCAGGAAGGTGCTGATCTCGGCGCCCGCCAAGAACGAGGACATCACCGTGGTGATGGGCGTCAACGAGGGCGACTACGACCCGGCCGCCCACCACGTGATCTCCAACGCCTCCTGCACCACCAACTGCGTGGCGCCGATGGCCAAGGTGCTGGACGAGAACTTCGGCGTGGTCAAGGGCATGATGACCACCGTTCACGCCTACACCAACGACCAGCGCATCCTGGACTTCCCGCACAAGGACCTGCGCCGCGCCCGGGCCGCCGCGCAGAACATCATCCCGACCTCCACCGGCGCCGCCAAGGCCACCGCCCTGGTGCTGCCGCAGCTCAAGGGCAAGCTGGACGGCATCGCCATGCGCGTCCCGGTGCCCACCGGCTCGGTCACCGACCTGGTCGTGGAGCTGAGCCGCGAGGTCACCCGGGACGAGGTGAACTCCGCCTTCCAGAAGGCCGCCGAGGGCCAGCTCCAGGGGGTCCTGGAGTACACCGAGGACCCGATCGTCTCCTCCGACATCGTCAACACCCCGCCCTCCTGCACCTTCGACTCGCTGCTCACCATGGCGCAGGGCAAGCAGGTCAAGGTGGTCGGCTGGTACGACAACGAGTGGGGCTACTCCAACCGCCTGGTCGACCTGACCGTCTACGTCGGCGAGCGGCTCTGACCGAGCCGGCAGGCAACGCGATGAGACGACAGGGCCCGTGCACCGCACGGGTCCTGTCGTGCGAGATCCCCCGACTGGCACAGCACCTGGCAGGAGCCGATTCGACATGAAGACGATCGAGGAACTGATCGCGGACGGCGTGGCCGGCAAGCGGGTGTTCGTCCGCGCCGACCTCAATGTGCCCCTGGAGGGCGCCGAGGGGGCCCGCCGGATCACCGACGACGGCCGCATCCGCGCCGCCCTCCCCACCATCAACGCCCTGGCCGCGGCCGGCGCCAAGGTCCTGGTGGCCTCCCACCTGGGCCGTCCCAAGGGCGCCCCGGACCCGGTGTACTCCCTGGCCCCGGTGGCCGCCCGGCTCGGCGAACTCCTCGCCCCCGAGGGCCGCTCCGTGGTCTTCGCCCACGACACCGTGGACGACTCCGCGCGGGACGCCGCCGCCGCGCTCGCCGACGGCGGCGTGCTCCTGCTGGAGAACCTCCGCTTCAACCCCGGCGAGACCAGCAAGGACGACGCCGAGCGGGCCGCCTTCGCCGACCGCCTGGCCGCCCTGGCCGACCTCTATGTCGGCGACGGCTTCGGCGCCGTGCACCGCAAGCACGCCTCCGTCTACGACCTGCCGCAGCGGCTGCCGCACGCCGCCGGCTATCTGATCGCCACCGAGGTCGGCGTGGCGCGCCGGCTCACCCACGAGGTGGCCCGCCCCTACGCCGTGGTGCTCGGCGGCGCCAAGGTCTCGGACAAGCTGGGCGTCATCGACAATCTGCTGGAGAAGGCCGACCGCATCCTGATCGGCGGCGGCATGGCCTACACCTTCCTCGCCGCCCAGGGCCACCCGGTGGGCCGGTCGCTGCTCCAGCAGGACCAGCTCGACGCGGTGCGCACCTATCTGCGGCGCGCCGAGGAGCGGGGCGTGGAGTTCGTCCTCCCGGTGGACGTGGTCGCCGCCGCGGACTTCCCCGACCTGGCCGCCAAGGCCCCCACCGAGCCGGTCACCGTGGCCGCCTCGGAGATCCCGGACGCGCTGATGGGCCTGGACATCGGCCCGGAGTCGCGGAAGCTCTACGCCGCCAAGCTGGCCGACGCGGGCACCGTGTTCTGGAACGGCCCGATGGGCGTCTTCGAGCACCCGGACTACGCCGAGGGCACCCGCACCATCGCCCAGGCGCTGACCGACAGCCCCGCCTTCACGGTGGTCGGCGGCGGCGACTCGGCGGCGGCGGTGCGGCTGCTCGGCTTCGACGAGGCCGCCTTCGGCCACATCTCCACCGGCGGCGGGGCCAGCCTGGAGTATCTGGAGGGCAAGACCCTGCCCGGCCTGGCCGCGCTGGCCGTCTGAGCCGCTCCGGCCGCTCCGGCCCCGTCACCCACCCCAGGACCATCCGAGGACCATCCGAGGACGATCGAGGAAACCGGCAGACATGACCACTCGCATTCCGCTGATGGCGGGCAACTGGAAGATGAACCTCAACCACCTGGAGGCCATCGCCCACACCCAGAAGCTCGCCTTCGCCCTGGAGGACAAGGACTTCGCGGCCGTGGAGGTCGCCGTCCTGCCCCCCTTCACCGATCTGCGCTCGGTGCAGACCCTGGTCGACGGCGACAAGCTGAAGATCAAGTTCGGCGCCCAGGACATCTCGGCCCACGACCTCGGCGCCTACACCGGCGAGGTCTCCGGAGCGATGCTGGCCAAGCTGGGCTGCGCCTACGCCGTGGTGGGCCACTCCGAGCGCCGCCAGTACCACGGCGAGGACGACGAGCTGTGCAACACCAAGGTGAAGGCCGCGCTGCGGCACGGGCTCACCCCGATCCTGTGCATCGGCGAGGGCCTGGACACCCGCCGGGCCGGGGACCACGTGCCCTACACCCTGGCCCAGCTCGACGGCGCGCTGCACGACGTCGGCGCGGAGCAGGCGGCCGGCCTGGTGATCGCCTACGAGCCGGTGTGGGCCATCGGCACCGGTGAGGTGGCCACCCCGGAGGACGCCCAGGAGGTCTGCTCGGCGATCCGCGGCCGGCTGGCCGAGGTCTACGGCCGGGAGACCGCGGACCAGGTCCGCATCCAGTACGGCGGCTCGGTCAAGGCCTCCAATGTGGCGGCGATCATGGCGCAGCCGGATGTGGACGGCGCCCTGGTCGGCGGCGCCTCGCTGGACGCCGACGAGTTCGTGCGGATCGTCCGCTTCCGCGACCAGTGACCGGGCGGGCGGGCCGGCCGCCGGCCGGTCACCGTCCGTCCGCGGTCCGCCGCCCACCGCCCCGCACCTTTCTCCCGGGCGTCCGGCCGGGTGGCCCGGCGCCCGGGAGCCTGTACATTGGGGGGCGCCCGGGCTTTGTCCCGTTGTCGTTCCGCAGTCCATCCGTTCCCGAGTGTCCGAGAGAGTGGGTCCAGCCGTGGTCGTGGGGTTCTCGATCGCCCTTGTCGTGTTCAGCTTCCTGCTGGGGCTGCTGGTGCTCATGCACAAGGGGAAGGGCGGCGGCCTGTCGGACATGTTCGGCGGCGGCATGCAGTCCTCGGTGGGCGGCTCCTCGGTGGCCGAGCGCAACCTGGACCGGATCACCGTCGTGGTCGCGCTCGTGTGGTTCGCCAACATCGTGGTGCTCGGCCTGCTGATGAAGTGAGGCGCCGCCCGGGACATTCCGTCCCGGGGCGGAGCGCCGGTGCACCGCCGCGCGCCCCGGCGGGTTGCGGGCACATCGCAATTCAGTAACCACGCCCCTGGACTGGCGTTGAACCTTGCATAGACTGAGGCGACTTCGCAGCACGTGAGGCAGGGAGTACGACCGTGGCAGGTGGCAACGCGATTCGCGGCAGCCGGGTCGGGGCGGGGCCCATGGGTGAATCCGAGCGCGGCGAGTCGGCACCGCGGGTCCGGGTCTCGTTCTGGTGCGCCAATGGGCACGAGACGCGGCCCAGTTTCGCTTCCGACGCGCAGATTCCGGAAAGCTGGGACTGCCCCCGGTGCGGCTTCCCGGCCGGCACCGACCAGGACAATCCCCCGGATCCGCCGCGTACCGAGCCGTACAAGACGCACCTGGCCTATGTCCGGGAGCGGCGCAGCGAGGCGGACGGCGAGGCGATCCTGGCCGAGGCCCTGGCCAAGCTGCGCGGCGAGCTCTGACCGACCGCGGTCACCGGCCGCCGCCGCGGCACTCCGCGGCGGCGGCCGGTGACGCGTGGGGCCCCCGAGCCGCGCAGCGGTTCCGGTTCCACCGGAGGCAACGGGAGGTTGGCCGGAACGCCAACGTATGGTGAAGGCCGGTGGAAGGGGGCGACGGGCAGAGACCGGATCACTAAGGTCGTGCCATGTCGAAGCCGTCAACGCCGCGTCGGCTGGCCGGCGCCGTTCTCCGCCCCGTACTCCGCAGGCTCGACGCCCGGACCGACTGGCGCATCCGCCGGGCCGGCACCGCGCAGCGGAGAACCATCGCCGAACTCCAGCGGACGGTGGACCGGATGAGCGCCGAACTGCTGGCACTGCGCGCGGCGGTCCAGGCCGGCGCCGCCGCCCCGGCCGCGGGCCCGTCCGCCGCCGCGGCGGAGCGTCCCGCCGCCGGCGCCCCGGCCGAGCCCTCGGTCGCCGGGCTGGTCACCGCCTCGGTGTACGCAGCCTACGGCCCGGAGGGCCGCCGCGACCGGCGGGTCAGGCCCGGCCAGCTGCGCCGGCTCGCCTCCGAGGTGGCCGATGTCTCCGGTGTCTCCTCGGCCGCCCGCGAGACCGTCACCGCCTACCGCACCCTGCTGGAGGTGGAGAACCGCGGCGTCGGCCGGATCGCCGGCGGCACCGCCAACATCGTGGGCAAGCTGGCCGCGGTGCCGCTGCTCAGGCCGCCGAACGGGGAGATCCTGGAGATCGGCTGCCTGTACGGCCTGTTCGCCGGCGCGCTGGTCCGCCAGGTGCTGCGCACCGGCCTGGACTACCACCTCACGCTGGTCGACCCGGTGGCCACCCGGCAGATCCAGAACGGCCACGAGGGCCGGGGCGAGGACGCCTCCGGCACCCCCATCAGCGAGTCCCTGATCCGGGCCAATCTGGCCCTGTCCGGCGTGGACGACGGCCGGCTGCGGCTGTGCCGCGGCTTCTCCCAGGACGAGGCGGTGCGGGCCGCGGCCGGCGACCGGCGCTACGGCCTGGTCGTCATCGACGGCGACCATGCCCGGGAGGGCGTGCTGGCCGATCTGGAATGGGTGGAGAACATCGTGGTTCCCGGCGCGGTGGTGGTGCTGGACGACTACGGCGCCCGCCAGTGGCCCGGCGTCGAGGAGGCCACCGACGAGTATCTGAAGCGCGGCGACGCCCGGCTGCGCTGGGTCGGCCAGGTGGCCACCAGCGCCTTTCTGCGTGCCCAGTGAAGACTCCCGGCCGCGGCCGGGCCCCGTGATCGGCTAGCGTGGGTGCCGGCGGGGCCAGTGTTGACCGACAGATGGGCTGAATCGACAGATGAACGCAGCAGACCGGGCCAGGCTGGACCGGATGCCGGAGTGGCATGCCCTGGCGAAGCACCGGGAGCAGCTCGGCGAAGCGCACCTGCGTGAGCTCTTCGCCGAGGACGCCGGCCGGGCCGCGCGCCTCACCGTGAAGGTGGGCGATCTGTTCCTGGACTACTCCAAGAATCTGGTCACCGACGAGACACTGCGGCTGCTCCGCGATCTGGCGGTGGCCGCGGACGTCCCCGGCCTGCGGGACGCCATGTTCCGCGGCGAGCGGATCAACACCACCGAGGACCGGGCGGTGCTGCACACCGCGCTGCGGGCGCCGCAGGACGCGGTGGTGACCACGGCCGGGCCGCGCGGCGAGCAGAACGTGGTGCCGGGCGTGCACGCCGTGCTCACCAGAATGCAGGTCTTCGCCGACAAGGTGCGCTCCGGCCGGTGGACCGGCCACACCGGGCGGCGCATCCGCAATGTGGTGAACATCGGCATCGGCGGCTCCGACCTGGGCCCGGCCATGGCCTGCGAGGCGCTGCGCTCCTTCACCGCGCGGGAGCTCGACTGCCGCTTCGTCTCCAATGTGGACGGCGCCGATCTGCACGAGGCGGTGCGTGACCTGGACCCGGCGGAGACCCTGTTCATCGTCGCCTCCAAGACCTTCACCACCATCGAGACCATCACCAACGCCACCTCGGCGCGGCAGTGGCTGCTGGACGGCCTGGGCGCCGACCAGGAGGCGGTCGCCGACCACTTCGTGGCGGTCTCCACCAATGCCGCCAAGGTGGCCGAGTTCGGCATCGACACGGCCAACATGTTCGAGTTCTGGGACTGGGTCGGCGGGCGCTACTCCTACGACTCGGCGATCGGGCTCTCCCTGATGGTGGCCATCGGCCCGGACAACTTCCGGGACATGCTGGCCGGCTTCCGTCTCATGGACGAGCACTTCCGCGAGGCCCCCGTCGAGGCCAACGCGCCCGTGCTGCTGGGGCTGCTGGGCATCTGGTACGGCGCCTTCTTCGGGGCGCGCTCGCACGCGGTGCTGCCGTACTCGCACTATCTGTCCAGGTTCACCGCCTACTTGCAGCAGCTCGACATGGAGTCCAACGGCAAGTCGGTGCAGCGGGACGGCACGCCGGTCGGCTGGCAGACCGGCCCGGTGGTCTGGGGCACTCCCGGCACCAACGGCCAGCACGCCTACTTCCAGCTCCTCCATCAGGGCACCCAGATGATCCCGGCCGATCTGCTCGGCTTCGTCCGCCCGGTGCCCGAGCTGTCGCCCCGGCTGCGGGAGCACCACGATCTGCTGATGGCCAATCTGCTGGCCCAGGGGCAGGCGCTGGCCTTCGGCAAGACGGCCGAGGAGGTGCGCGCCGAGGGGGTGGCCGAGGAGCTGGTGCCGCACCGCACCTTCCGGGGCAACCGGCCGACCACCACCATCCTGGCCGCCGAGCTGACCCCGTCGGTGCTGGGACAGCTCGTGGCGCTCTACGAGCACAAGGTGTTCGTGCAGGGCGCGGTGTGGAACATCGACTCCTTCGACCAGTGGGGCGTGGAGCTGGGCAAGGTGCTGGCCAAGCGCGTCGAGCCCGCCCTGACCGGCGCCGCCACCGCCGAGGACGCGGGCCTGGACCCCTCCACCGCCTCCCTGGCCGCCCACTACCGCGCACTGCGCGGCCGCTGATCCGGCTCGTCCGGCTGTCCGGCTCCGGCAGGCGCCGCCCGTGGCCCGGGCGGCGCGCCCGGGCCACGGCTCAGGCGGTGGCCGGGGGGTAGAGCTGTGGGGGGAGGTGGGTGGCGGCGGGGCGGTCCAGGAGCCACAGGGTGCGGCGGCGGCCGTAGGCGCCGGCCGCGGGCGCCTGGAGCTCCCCGGCGCCGGAGAGCGCCAGCGCCACGGCCTTGGCCTTGTCCGCCCCGGCGGCCAGCAGCCACACCTCACGCGCCGCCCGGACGGCCGGCAGGGTCAGGCTGATCCGGGTGGGCGGCGGCTTGGGCGAGCCGTGCACCCCGACCACGGTGCGCTGCCGCTCCCGCACCCCCGGGTGCTCGGGGAAGAGCGAGGCCACATGGGCGTCCGGGCCGACGCCCAGCAGCAGCACGTCGAAGGTGGGCACCGGACCGTGCTCCTCCGAGGCGCAGGCCGCGGCCAGTTCGGCGGCATACGCCCCGGCCGCGGCATCGGCGTCGTCGCCCCAGGGGCCGCCGCCCGGGGCGGGCATCGGATGCACCCGCGCCGGGTCCGGGCCCACCCGGTCCAGCAGGGCGGCGCGTGCCTGGGTGTCGTTGCGTCCGGGATCGCCGGCCGGGAGGAAACGCTCGTCGCCCCACCACAGATCCAGCCGGGACCAGTCCACCGCGTCCCGGGCCGGGGAGCCGGCGAGCGCGGCCAGCAGGGCGGTGCCGTTGCGCCCGCCGGTGAGCACCACCGAGGCGGCGCCCCGGGCGGCCTGGGCGTCCACCACCCGGGTGATCAGCCGGGCCGCGGCGGCCTGCGCCATCAGCGGGGCGTCCCGGTGCACCACCAGCTGCGGCACCCGCGCGGTGGCGGCGGAGCCGGTCATGCCGCGCCGCCCGCCGCGCCCGCGTGCGGGGTGTCGGTGGTCAGCCGGGGCACGCCGAACTTCACCGCGTGGGCATAGGCCGCGTCCGGGTCCAGGCGGCGCAGCTCCTCGGCGATCAGCTCCGCGGTCATCCGCCGGTGCAGCGCGACATGGCGCTCCGGCTGGCCGGGCATGGCCAGCGTGGCCAGCGCCCCGTCGGGCCGGTCCAGGCAGATCACGCCGTCGGTGGTGACCAGCCGCACCGCGGTGATGCCCGGTCCGGCGGAGACGTCCCGGCGCACCGGGACATGCAGCCGCTCGGCCAGCCACAGCGCCAGCAGCTCGGTGGAGGGGTTGTACTCCTCGCCCTCCACGACCGCCGACTCCAGGGCGCCGTGCCGCTGGTCCAGCGCCGAGGCCAGCACCGAGCGCCAGGGCGTGATCCTGGTCCAGGCCAGATCGGTGTCGCCGGGGGCGTAGCCGCGGGCCCGCACGCCCAGCGCCGCCACCGGGTCCTCGGTGGCGGACGCGTCGGTGATGCGGCGCTGCGCCAGGGTGCCCAGCGGGTCCTTGGCCGGGACCTCCGGGGCGTCCTCGGGCCACCACACCACCACCGGGGCGTCCGGCAGCAGCAGCGGCAGCACCACGCTGTGCGCGTGCGCGGACAGTTCGCCGTAGAGCCGCAGCAGCACCGTCTCGCCGGTGCCGGACTCGCCGCCCCGGCGCACCTCGGCGTCCAGCCGGGCGCCGGCCCGCTGCCGCGGGGTGCGGCCGGGGCGGCGGATCACCACCAGGATCCGGCACGGGTGCTCCCGGGCCGCCTCGGTGGCGGCCTTGAGCGCGTCGTAGTGGTTGCCCTCGTCCGTGACGATCACCAGGGTCAGCACCATGCCCACGGCCGGGGTGCCGGAGGCCCGCCTGGCCTTCACCAGCGCGGCGTTGATCTGGCCGGCCGTGGTGTCGGTGAGGTCGATGTTCATGGCCTGCGCCAGCTCCGTCCGTCGCGCGCGAGCATCTCGTCGGCGGCCTTGGGACCCCAGGTGCCGGCCGTGTACGGCTCCGGGCGGCCGTGCCGGGCCCAGTACTCCTCCACCGGGTCCAGGATCTCCCAGGAGCGCTCCACCTCCTGGTGGCGCGGGAAGAGGTTGGCATCGCCCAGCAGCACGTCCAGAATCAGCCGCTCGTACGCCTCGGGAGAGGACTCGGTGAAGGACTCGCCGTAGGCGAAGTCCATGGTCACGTCCCGGATCTCCATCTGGGTGCCGGGGACCTTGGAGCCGAACCGCAGGGTCACGCCCTCGTCCGGCTGCACCCGGATCACCAGCGCGTTGTTGTTCAGCTCCCGGGTGTCGGTGGCGTCGAAGGGGGAGTAGGGCGCCCGCTGGAAGACCACCGCGATCTCGGTCACCCGCCGGCCCAGCCGCTTGCCGGTGCGCAGATAGAACGGCACCCCGGCCCAGCGGCGGTTGTCGATCTCCAGCTTGAGCGCGGCATAGGTGTCGGTGACCGAATCGGGCGCGATGCCCTCCTCCTCCAGATAGCCGGGCACCCATTGGCCGCCCTGCCAGCCCGCGGTGTACTGGCCGCGCACGGTGTGCCGGCCCAGGTCCTTGGGCAGCCGGACCGCGCCCAGCACCTTGAGCTTCTCGGTCAGCAGCGCCCTGGCGTCGAAGGAGGACGGCTCCTCCATGGCGGTCAGCGCCAGCAGCTGGAGCAGATGGTTCTGGATGACGTCCCGGGCCGAGCCGATGCCGTCGTAGTAGCCCGCCCGGCCGCCGATGCCGATGTCTTCGGCCATGGTGATCTGCACATGGTCGACATAGCCGCGGTTCCACACGGGCTCGAACATGGTGTTGGCGAAGCGCAGCGCCAGGATGTTCTGGACCGTCTCCTTGCCCAGATAGTGGTCGATGCGGAAGACGTTCCGGCTGGGGAAGACCTCGTGCACCACCCGGTTGAGCTCCTGGGCGGAGGCCAGGTCGCTGCCGAACGGCTTCTCCACCACCGCCCGGCGCCAGCTTCCGTCCGGCGCCTCGGACAGCCGGTGCGCCTTCAACTGTCGCATCACCTGCGGGAAGAACTTCGGCGGCACGGAGAGGTAGAAGGCGAAGTTGCCGCCGGTGCCGCGTTCCTTGTCCAGCTTCTCGATGGTCTCGCGCAGGGTGCGGAACGCCGCGTCGTCGTCGAAGACCCCGGGCACGAACCGCATGCCCTGGCAGAGCTGCTGCCAGACCTCCTCGCGGAACGGGGTCCTGGCGTGTTCCTTGACCGAGTCGTGCACCACCTGGGCGAAGTCCTCGTCCGCCCAGTCCCGGCGGGCGAAGCCGACCAGCGAGAAGCCCGGCGGCAGCAGCCCCCGGTTCGCCAGGTCGTACACCGCCGGCATCAGCTTCTTGCGGGACAGATCCCCCGTGACGCCGAAAATGACCAGGCCCGACGGCCCCGCGATGCGCGGGAGCCGCCGGTCCTGGACACTGCGCAGCGGGTTCCCGGGAGCGGAGCCGGCGCTCCCGGTCGCGTCCCCTGGTCCGGGGGTGACGCTGCTGCTCACGTGTGGTTCAGCCTTCCTTCGGTGCGAGCCGTTCCAGTTCCGCGCGGGTGGAGCCGAGCAGATCGTTCCAGGCGCTCTCGAACTTCTCCACGCCCTCCTCCTCCAGAAGGTTCACCACTTCTTCGTAGGAAATGCCGAGCGCCTCCAGGTCGTCCAGGACGCGGCGGGATTCCTCGTAGGTGCCCTTGACGGTGTCGCCGGTGACCTCGCCGTGGTCGGCGACGGCCTCCAGGGTGGCCTCCGGCATGGTGTTGACCGTGCCCGGGGCGACCAGTTCGGTGACATAGAGGGTGTCGGGGTAGGCCGGGTCCTTGACACCGGTGGACGCCCACAGCGGACGCTGGGCGTTGGCCCCCTGCGCGGACAGCGCCTGCCAGCGGTCCGAGCCGGTGACCTCTTCGAACGCCTGGTAGGCCAGGCGGGCGTTGGCCACCGCGGCCTTGCCGCGCAGCGCCTTGGCCTGCCCGGTGCCGAGCGAGTCCAGGCGCTTGTCGATCTCGGTGTCCACCCGGGAGACGAAGAAGGACGCCACCGAGTGGATGCGGCCCAGGTCCAGGCCCTTGGCGGCGGCCTGCTCCAGGCCGGTCAGATACGCGTCCATCACCTCGCGGTAGCGCTCCAGGGAGAAGATCAGCGTGACATTGACGCTGATGCCCTGGGCGATGGTGGCGGTGATGGCGGGCAGCCCGGCGCGGGTGGCCGGGATCTTGATCAGCACATTGGGCCGCTCCACCAGCCAGGCGAGCTGCTTGGCCTCGGCGATGGTGGCCTCGGTGTCGTGCGCCAGCCGGGGGTCCACCTCGATGGAGACGCGGCCGTCCAGCCCGCCGGTCTCCTCGTAGACGGGGCGCAGCACATCGCAGGCGTCGCGGACGTCCGCGGTGGTGATCATGCGCAGGGCCTCCTCGACGGTGACCCGGCGGGTGGCCAGTTCGTGCACCTGGCGCTCGTAGCCGTCGCCGGCCGAGATCGCCTTCTGGAAGATCGCCGGGTTGGTGGTCACACCGACCACCGAGCGGGCATCCAGCAGTTCGCCGAGGGCTCCGGAGCTGATCCGGCGGCGGGACAGGTCGTCCAGCCAGATCGCCACGCCCTCCTGGGAGAGGCGGGTGAGTGCATCGGTCATGGGATCGTCTACTCCTGCTTGACGTCTGACAGGTTCAGCGCGTGGTGGCGGTCAGGGATTCCCGGGCGGCGTCGGCGACGGCGTCGGCGGTGATGCCGAACTCACGGTAGAGCGTCTGGTAGTCGGCCGAGGCGCCGAAGCGCTCCAGGGAGATCACCTTCCCCGCGTCGCCGACCCAGCGGTGCCAGGGCTGGGCGATACCGGCCTCGACCGCGACCCGGGCACGCACGGCGGGCGGCAGGACGGCATCACGATAGGCCTGGTCCTGCTCGGTGAACCACTCGACGCACGGCATGGACACCACCCGGGTGGGGATGCCCTCGGCCTGCAGCGCCTCCCGGGCCGCCACGGCGAGCTGCACCTCCGAGCCGGTGCCGATCAGCAGCACCGCCGGCTCGGCCGGCCCGCCGTCCGGGCCGGTGGCCTCGGCCAGGACATAGCCGCCGCGGGCGGCGTCGGGATCGGCCGGGTAGACCGGCACGTTCTGCCGGGTCAGCGCCAGACCGTGCGGAGCCGGGGCGGCGGTGTGCCGGCGCATGATCTCCGCCCACACCAGCGCCGTCTCGTTCGCATCCGCGGGACGGACCACATTCAGCCCCGGGATCGCCCGCAGCGCGGCCAGATGCTCCACCGGCTGGTGGGTGGGGCCGTCCTCGCCCAGCCCGATGGAGTCATGGGTCCACACATAGGTGACCGGCAGGCCCATCAGCGCGGCCAGCCGCACCGCCGGGCGCATGTAGTCGGAGAACACCAGGAAGGTGCCCCCGTACACCCGGGTCTTGCCGTGCAGGGCGATGCCGTTCATCACCGCGCCCATGGCGTGCTCACGGATGCCGAAGTGCAGCGTGCGCCCGTACGGGTCGGCGCCGGGCAGCGGGTTGGAGGCCGGCAGGAAGGACGAGGAGGCGTCGATGGTGGTGTTGTTGGACCCGGCGAGGTCCGCCGAGCCGCCCCACAGCTCCTCGATCACCGCGCCCAGCTCCGCCAGCACCTTCCCCGAGGCCTTGCGGGTGGCCATCGAGCCGCCCGCCTCGAACGCCGGCAGCGCCTTCTCCCAGCCCGCGGGCAGCTCACCGGCGCTGATCCGGTCGTACAGCGCGGCCCGCCCGGGGTGCGCGGCCCGCCAGGCGGCCAGCTTCTCCTCCCAGGCCGCCCGCGCGGCCTTGCCCCGCTCGGCCACCTGCCGGGCATGCGCCAGCACCTGCGGCTCCACGGCGAAATGCACCTCGGGGTCGAAGCCCAGCAGCCGCTTGGTCGCCGCGACTTCCTCCTCGCCCAGCGCCGAGCCGTGCGCGGCCTCGGTGTTGCGCGCGTTGGGCGCCGGCCAGGCGATGATGGAACGCGCGGCGATGATGGAGGGGCGGCCGGTCTCGGCCCGGGCGGCCTTCAGCGCCTCGAACAGCGCGTGGGGGTCCAGATCGCCCTCGGCGGTGGGGGCCACCCGCTGGGTGTGCCAGCCGTAGGCGGCGAAGCGGCCCAGCACGTCCTCGGAGACCGCGGTGGCGGTGTCGCCCTCGATGGAGATGTGGTTGTCGTCCCACAGCAGCACCAGGTTGCCCAGCTGCTGGTGCCCCGCCAGGGAGGCGGCCTCCGCGGCCACCCCTTCCTGGAGGTCGCCGTCCCCGGCGAACACCCACACGGTGTGGTCGAAGGGGGAGGTGCCCGGCGCGGCGTCGGGGTCGAACAGGCCGCGTTCCTTGCGCGCGGCCATCGCCATGCCCACCGCGTTGGCCACCCCCTGCCCCAGCGGGCCGGTGGTGGTCTCCACTCCGGTGGTGTGGCCGTACTCGGGGTGCCCCGGCGTTGCCGAGCCCCAGGTACGGAAAGCCTTCAGATCCTCCAGCTCCAGTCCGTAACCGGACAGGTAGAGCTGGAGGTACAGGGTCAGGCTGGAATGCCCGACCGACAGCACGAAGCGGTCCCGGCCGTCCCATCCGGCATCGCCGGGGTCGTGCCGCAGCAGCTTCTGGAACAGCACATAGGCGGCCGGCGCCAGGCTCATCGCCGTACCGGGGTGGCCATTGCCCACCCTCTGCACGGCGTCCATGGCCAGCACACGGACGGTATCAACAGCCCGCTGGTCCAACTCGGACCAGTCGAGCGGGACATCGGGCTCGGAGGCGATCGGCTTGCTGCTCACCCTGCGTCAGGGCTCCTCTCCGCGGTCTTCGGGGCTGTCTGGTGAGGGCGACCGCGCCGGTCCGTACGGGCGGCCGGCGTCCTTGCCGGCCAGGGCTCACCAAGTCCTGGCTGAGCCTACCTCCGCGGTACCCGACGACCGGACCGCCCCGGCAATCAGCCTGCCCGGTGCGCTCGAAATTATCGAGATGTAGACGAAAATTTCGGCTTCGGGTGTCCCGGCGGCTCCGTACCGTCACCGCCGCCGGGCGGGCGCGGCGGGCCCTGGCGCGCCGGGGTCACCCCGGGGACGGGCCGGACGGAGCGGGCGTCTAGAGTGACCGGGTACGTGTGGGCCCCGCTTCGGGCCCGTTCATCTGCCCGCAGCGCCCGACGCTGATGTCGCACAACCAGGGGTGTCCGTGACGGCCGTCGAATCCCGTCCCGTCGAGGAGCACAGCACGGGTTCCCGCCGGCTCACGGCCGGTGCCCGGGCCGGGGCCTTTGTGGCGCTGACCAAGCCGCGGATCATCGAACTGCTGCTGATCACCACGATCCCGGTGATGTTCCTGGCCGAGCAGGGCGTGCCCGACCCCTGGCTGGTGCTGGCCACCTGCCTCGGCGGCTATCTCTCGGCGGGCGGCGCCAACGCGCTCAACATGTACCTGGACCGGGACATCGACGCGCTGATGCACCGCACCGGCAACCGGCCGCTGGTGACCGGGGCGGTCAGCCCGCGCGAGTGCCTGGTCTTCGGCCTCACCCTGGCGGTGGTCTCCACCCTGTGGTTCGGCCTGCTGGTCAACTGGCTCTCGGCCGCGCTGTCCCTGGGCGCGCTGCTGTTCTATGTGGTCGGCTACACCATGCTGCTCAAGCGGCGCACCCCGCAGAACATCGTCTGGGGCGGCATCGCCGGCTGCATGCCGGTGCTGATCGGCTGGTCCTCGGTCACCGACTCGCTGTCCTGGGCCGCGTTCATCCTCTTCCTGGTGATCTTCTTCTGGACGCCGCCGCACTACTGGCCGCTCTCCATGAAGGTCAAGGAGGACTACGCGCGGGTGGGGGTGCCGATGCTTCCGGTGATCGCCGCCAACACCGTGGTGGCCCGCCAGATCGTGCTCTACAGCTGGGTCATGGTCGCGGTCTCGCTCACCCTCGCCCCGCTGGGCTACGCGGGCTGGTTCTACACCGTGGTGGCGGCCGGATCCGGCGCCTGGTGGCTGTGGGAGGCACACGCGCTGCGGGCCCGTGCCCGGGCCGGCCTCACCGGGGCCAGGCTCAAGGAGATGCGGCTCTTCCACTGGTCCATCACCTACGTCTCCCTGCTCTTCCTGGCCGTCGCCATCGACCCCTTCCTCCGCTGATACCCGCTGCGCGGGAGGCGCGCGGGGCGCCGCCGCCGGCGGCCGGTGTGACGGATGTCCCGGGGCGGCGATGTGCCGGTGGGGCATACCGGTGGGTAATGTGCTGCCATGGCTGACAGCTCATCGACCGAAGCGTCGACCGAGGGCCCGGTACGCGGCGACCGCCGGGGGGAGCGGGAGACGGCCCGGCTGGCGAAGTGGGTGCGGGCGTTCGCCGCCGCGCACGGCGGCTCCGCCGACGGGCAGATCGCCTACCTGGGAGCGCGCGGTTTCCGGCTGCTGCTGGTCGGCGCGGACGGCGCCTGGGGCGACCTGGTGGCCCGGCGCCGCGAGTCCGCGGAACATGCCGCCGCCCGGGCCGGAGTGACCCTGCACGAGACCCTTGACGGCGAACTGGCCGCCCGGATGCGCACCGGACCCTACGAGTGGAGCCGGATGGCCGGCAGCCAGCTCGGCGGCCCGCGGAACCCCTGAGCGGCGCGCTCGGTCCGCACTACCGTTCGTGCGTCGTGCGCCCCCTTCGAGCGCCCCGTGCACGGTGCCAAACGCCTGAACCGGCGTCCTTCCGGGCACCATACTGATCCCGGAACCGACCGTGGCCGCTGAGCTCCCGGTGGGCTCCGGTCACTGTCCTTTCGCGCGTAAGGCCGGCATGCACGCTCCGTCTCCGCCGCCCTCGTCCCTGCGCTCCGCGGCGCCCGCCATGGTGGACCAGCACAGCCACCACGTGGTCTGCACCGACCTCGGCCTCGGCGCCTTCGAGCGGCATCTGGCCGCGGCGGCCGGCTCCGGCGGCGGTCCCGGGGATCCCGGTGGTCCCGGTGGCCGGGCGGCCGGCAATATCGGCATTGCCGGCAATATCGGCAATGTCTTCGACAGCCGCACCGGCCTGGCGCTGCGCCGCTGGTGCGGCCCGCTGCTGGGCCTGGACCCGGATGTCCTGCCGGTCCGCTATCTGGCCCGCCGCCGCGAACTCGGCGCCTACCGGGCCACCTGCGCGCTGCTGCGCGGCAGCGGCATCGCCACCCTGCTGATGGACCCCACGCCCGCCCCCGGGCTGCCGGACGCCCCGGCCGCCGTGCCCCACGAGGGCATGCGGGAGCTCGTGCCGCTGGACCGGCTCGCCGTCCAGGTCGCCGACACCTCGGGCACCGTGCGGGGCTTTCTGGCCAATATCGGGGACGCCCTGCACTCCGCCGCCCGCACGGCCCCCGCCTTCGTCTGCGACGCCCGGGAACTCCAGGGCACCGACGGCACCCCGCCGGACCCGGCCGACGTGGGCCGCGCGGCCGGCAACTGGCTGGCCGATCACACCGCCGCGGCGGCCACCGCGCCGCCCGCGCAGGTCACCCTGCATCTGCTGTGGGGCGCGCTGTGTGCCGGCCGGCCGGTGCAGCTGCGGTGCACCGATCCGGCGTCGCTCGCCGGCCTGCTGCGGGCCACCGCCGGCCGCGGCAGCCTGGTGCTGCTGCCCGGACGGGCGTACCACCGCCGGGCCGCCGCCCTGGCCGGTGCCTTCGCCCATGTGCACGCCGACACCGGCCCCGATCCCCGGCAGACCCTGGGCGAGGCCCCGTTCGGCAAGCTGCTGTTCTCCACCGGGGCACGGCTGCTGCCGGAGCTCCATGTGATCCGGGCGCGGCAGTTCCGGCTGGCGCTGCACCGGCTGCTGGCCGAGTGGACGGCCGACGACGCCTGCACCCCGGCCGACGCCGCCCGCATCACCGCCCTGGTGACCGCGGACAACGCCCGTCGCCTCTACGGCCTGGACACCGCCGGAAGCTGAACCCGGCCCCGTCCGGCCCGTCAGCCCGGGAGGGCGGCGACCAGGGCGGCGGCGGTCGGGACCGGGATACCGTGCGCCTCCGCGGCGCGCAGCAGCGCGCCGCCGATCGCGTCCAGTTCCAGCGGCCGGCCGGCCTCGGCGTCCCGCTGCATGGAGGACTTCATCCCGGCCGGGAGGGCGTCCCAGAAGCCCAGCAGCTCGGCCGCGTCGGCCGGGGCGCCGCAGGCGGCGGCGACCGCCACGGTCTCGGCCAGCAGGGCGCGCAGCTCCGCCCGGTGCCCGCTGCGGATGCCGCCGACCGGCTCGCCGTAGCGGGTGGTCAGCAGGGCCAGCGGGGCGAGGAAGGCCATCTTGGACCACAGCACGGCCGCCTCGTCCTCCCGCAGCGTGGTGCGCACCCCGGCGGCGGTGAGCGCGGCGGCCAGGCCGGCCAGCCGGGACCGGACGGCGTCCGGGGCACCGGCCGGGGCGGCGGCGTCGATCCCCGCGAACGGGCTGGTGTGCTCGATGACTCCGGGCGCGGTGCGGGTGGACTCCACCCGGATGGCCGCGGCCACCACCCGCCGAGGGGCGTAGCGCCCGCGCAGCAGCGCCGGATGCTCGACGCCGTTGAGCAGCGGGAGCAGCAGGCCCTCGCCGAGCGCGGCGGGCGGTATCCGCTCCAGCGCGGCCGGCAGCGCGGTGTGCTTGACCGTGATCAGGCAGGCGTCCACCGGCTCGCCCAGTCCGGTGCCGGCCGTCACCGGGGCGGTGAAGTCGCCGTAGCGGGCGCTGCGTACGGTCAGGCCGTGCCGGGCGAGATGGTCCGCGGTGCCGGGGCCGGCCAGGCAGATCACCCGGTGTCCGGCCCGGGCCAGCAGCGCGGCCAGCAGGCCGCCCACGCCGCCGGGTCCGAGGACGGCCACGGTGAGCGGTCCCGGGGCGGGCACGGCGGCGGGCGGGGGCGGGGGTGCTGAGGCGTCCACGCCCGGGAATCTACCGGCGGACGGTGATCCGGGGACCGGTGCGGCGGGTGTTGTTGATCACGGTGTCCGGGGCCGGGCCGCGGCGCCGGTGGAGTCGGCCGCCTGCGTCGCGGCCGGCGAGGCGCTGACGGGCAGCCGCCGTGCCGCCGCCCGCCGCGGTCAGCCGGCGGCGGCCGGTACCGTCGCCCCGTCCGCCCGGCCGGGTCCGGCGGCGGGCGGCCGGGGAACGGCGGAGGCGGCCGGCGTCCCGGGCGCCCCCGGTGCGGTGGGCGCGGGGCCGCGGTCGCGCAGCGAGAGCAGCAGCCGCAGCATGGCGATCCACACCAGGCAGGAGCCGAGCAGATGGATCCCGACCAGGATCTCCGGTTCGCCCAGCGCGTACTGGAGATAGCCCACGCCGCCCTGGGCGAACAGCACCAGCACCAGCTCCCGGGCCCGGGCCCGGGGCCCGGCGGGGGCGTCCAGCAGCCGCATCCCGGCCAGCACGGCCAGCGCGCCCAGCACCACGGCCCAGGCCAGCAGCGAGTGCACCCGGGTGACGGCCTCCCAGTCGAACGGCATCCGCGGCACATCGCCGCTGTCGCCCGCGTGCCTGCCGCTGCCGGTCACCGCGGTGCCCGCCACCAGCAGCGCACCGCAGAGCACGGTCAGGCCCAGCACGGCCCGCCGCACGGGCGGACCGGCCAGCGGGCGCGCCGGTCCGTCGCCCTCCCGGGCGCGCTGCCAGGTCACCATGGCGGCCGTGATCAGCGCGGTGGCCAGCAGGAAGTGCCCGGCCACGGTGTAGGGGTTGAGCCCGGTCAGCACGGTCACGCCGCCCAGCACGGCGTTGCCCATCACGATCCAGAACTGGGCCCAGGCCAGCCGGGTCAGCGGACGGCGGCGCGGCTCGGCGCAGCGGGCCGCCACAATGACCCAGCCCACGGCGGCGGACAGCACATAGGTCAGCATCCGGTTGCCGAACTCGATCAGCCCGTGCACGCCCATCTCGGCGGTCACCACCAGGCTGTCGCCGGTGCACTTGGGCCAGGTGTCGCAGCCCAGGCCGGAGCCGGTGAGCCGGACCGCGCCACCGGTGACCACGATCACCACGCTCATCAGCAGCGCGGCGGACGCGGCCCGCCGTACGGTGCGCGGCTGCGGCGTCCACCGTTCGGCGGTGAAGGCGAGCGGGTTGCGCAGGACACGGGCGGCGGTCAGGAACATACTGGGCACCCGCTCATGGTACGGCCGCACTTGTGCATTCCTTCACGAGCCCCCGGGGCGGCGGGCGGGGGAGACGGGGTCACTCCCAGCGGAAGGCGCGGGCCGCGGCGGCGGTGGCGGCCACCGCCCAGACCGCCAGCACCGCCAGGCTGCCCCAGGGCGGCGACCCGCCCTCCTGGAGCACCCGCCGCAGTCCGTCCGCCAGGGCGGTGAGCGGCAGCAGCCCCAGCACCTCCCGCACCGGGCCGGGGAAGTTCTCCAGCGGCACGATCACATCGCCGCACAGCAGCAGCACCACAAAGACCAGATTGGCGCCGGCCAGGGTGGCCTCGGCGCGCAGTGTGCCGGCCATCAGCAGGCCGAGCGCCGAGAACGCGGTGGTGCCCAGCAGCAGCAGGAGCAGCGCGGCCGGGGCGCCGCCCGGCTCCGGCGACCAGCCCAGGGCCAGGGCGATCGCGATCAGCAGCAGGCTCTGCAGCGCCAGGGTGACCAGCACCGCGCCGGTCTTGCCGGCCAGCAGCCCCCAGCGGGGCAGCGGGGTGGCGCCCAGCCGCTTGAGCACGCCGTAGCGGCGCTCGTAGCCGGTGGCGATGGCCTGGCCGGTGAAGGCGGTGGCGAAGGCGGCCAGTGCCAGCACTCCGGGGGCCAGGAAGCCGGTGCGCTCCGCCGTGGAGCCGGCGTCCGGCAGGGCGAGGATGTCCACGGTGGCGAACAGCAGCAGCGCCAGCGCCGGGATGACCACGGTGAGCAGGAGCTGTTCGCCGTGCCGCAGCAGCAGCCGGGTCTCCAGGGCGGTCTGGGCGGCGATCATCCGGGGCAGCGGCGCGGCGCCCGGCCGGGGCGCGAAGGTGCCCGTCCCCGGGCCGAGCGGCGGGGCGCCGGCGGGCGGCGGCGTCGGGTCGGCGGGGCTCATGGGCGCAGTTCCTTGCCGGTGAGTTCGAGGAAGACGTCCTCCAGGGTGTGCCGCCGGGTGGTGATCCGGTCCGGCAGCACCCCGTGCTGGGCGCACCAGGCGGTGACCGTGGCCAGCAGGTGCGGGGTCACCTCGCCGGTCACCCGGTAGAGCCCGGGGGTGGGTTCGTCCACGCCGGAGCCGAGCGGCAGCGCGCTGCGCAGCGCGGCCAGGTCCAGCCCGGGGCGGCCGGCGAAGCGCAGGCTGTCGCCGCCGCCCCGGCACAGCCCGGCGGGCGTGCCCTCGGCGATCAGCCGTCCGTCGTCGATGATGGCCACCCGGTCCGCCAGCTCCTCGGCCTCGTCCATGAAATGGGTGGTCAGCACCACGGTGACGCCGTCCGCCCGCAGCTGTCGGACCAGGCCCCAGACGGCGCGGCGGGCCTGCGGGTCCAGCCCGGCCGTCGGCTCGTCCAGGAAGACCAGCTCGGGGCGGCCGACCACGGCCATGGCCAGGGCCAGCCGCTGCCGCTGGCCGCCGGAGAGCCGCCGGTAGGGGGTCCGCCCGCAGGAGCCGAGGCCGAGGCGTTCGGCCAGCTCCGGGACGGGCAGCGGGTGGGCGTGCAGCCGGGCGGCGTGGCGCAGCAGCTCCATTGCCCGGGCGCCCGGGTAGCCGCCGCCGTGCTGCGGCATCACGCCGATCCGGGCGCGCAGGCCGCCGCCGCGCGCCATGGGGTCCAGGCCGAGCACCCGGACCGTGCCGGCGTCCGGCCGGCGGTAGCCCTCGCAGGTCTCCAGGGTGGTGGTCTTGCCCGCCCCGTTGGGGCCCAGCACGGCGGTGACGGTCTCCCGCCGGACGGTGAGGTCCAGGCCGTCCACGGCGGTGGTGCGGCCGTACCGCTTCACCAGCCCGGTGATCCGCACGGCCGCTTCGCTCGTCATGCGGGCGAGTTTAGGGGAGGGCCCCCGGGCCCGGTGACGGGCGGGTCGGGCCGGGGGCGCCGCGGGCCGTCCCGCGGCGGCCCCGGCCCGCGGGTTCAGGGGGCGAGCAGCCGGGTGCCGCCGTCGGTGAGACGGACCGGCAGGCCGGTGCGGGCCGACTCGTTGCCCGCCGCGCCGATCAGCACGCTGCGGATGCCGTCCTCGAAGCCGGCCTGGCGGGCCAGCGGGTCACCGGACGGGCCGCGGAAGACGTCGTCGAGCAGCAGCCGGTCGCCGCCGCCGTGGCCGCCCGCGCCCTGCTCGACCGGGATGTCCTGCGGCTCCTCCCAGTGCCGGTGCAGGGTGAGCCTCTCCCAGGCGCCGGCGGCGTGCTCCTTGCCGGCCGCGGAGGGGTCGATGGCGGCGTGCGGCGGGGTCCAGGCCCGCTCGCACACGGCCAGCTCGATGCGGCCCTCGGTGCCGTTGAAGGCCACCCGGTAGCCCTCCCAGGGGGCGTAGGCGGTCAGCGAGTAGGTCAGCACCGTCCGGCTGTCGTAGCGGACCAGCAGCGACATGGTGTCGTCGATGGTGATGCCGGGCGCGAACACGTCCTGGTCGCGCAGGTAGCCGTCCTCGTGCTCGGCGTCCAGATAGAGCCGCTTGAGCCGCTCGTCGCGGGAGATGTCCAGGATGAACGGGTCGCTGCCCAGGCCCGGGGCGCCCTGGCCGCGTTCCGGGCGCGGGGCCAGGCCGCGGGCGGAGGCGTTGGCGTCGCCGTAGAAGCGCAGCGCGGTCTGGGCGAAGACCAGCTCGGCGCGGGCGCCCAGCCACCAGTTGACCAGGTCGAAGTGGTGGGTGGACTTGTGCACCAGCAGGCCGCCGGAGTTCGCCCGGTCGCGGTGCCAGCGGCGGAAGTAGTCGGCGCCGTGGATGGTGTCCAGGGTCCATTCGAAGTGCACCGAGGTCACCTCGCCGATCCGGCCGTCGGCGATCAGCCGCCGCACCGCCGAGTTGCGCGGCGAGTAGCGGTAGTTGAAGGTGACGATGATCTTGCCCGTGGAGCGTGCGGCGGCCTCGGCGATGGCCGCGCAGCCGGCCGCGTCGACGGTCAGCGGCTTTTCCACCACCACGTCCCGGCCGGCCTCCAGGGCGGCGCAGACATACCGGGCGTGGGTGGCGTCCACGCTGGTCACCACGACGGTGTCGGCGCCCTGGAGCATCTCGGTGAACTGCTCGGGGGCGTAGCAGGGCACCGGCTTGCCGCCGGCCGCCGTGATGCGGTCGTTGTAGTAGTCCATCCGGGTCCGGTTGGGGTCGCAGAGCGCGACGATCTCCCCGGTGTCGCTCCAGTCGCCCAGCAGGGCGTCCACATACATCTGCGCGCGGTGGCCGAGGCCGACGAATGCGTAGCGGCGGCGTGTCACGGGTGAAGGTCCTTACCTGAAGGGGAGTGCGGCGGGTGGTGCGGGAGCCGCCCCGGGAGCGGCGGTGCCGGTCCCGGGGCGGCGCGTCGGGGCCGTCGGACGGCCGGCGGCGGCTCAGCTCAGCACGCCGTTGGCCTCCCGGAGGAACTCCTCGGCGGCCTGCTCCGGCGTCATCCGCTCGAAGATGACCTCCTCGCCGTAGCGCTGGAGCATGTCCGGGACGTCACCGGCACCGTTCGGGTAGGCGGTGGGCGCGGTGAGCGAGTCGGCGTGCTCCTCGATGAAGGCCAGCGACTGCTGGTCGGCGGCGGGCAGCTCGTCCCGGATCTCGGACAGCACCGCGTCGTTCATCGGCAGACCGCGGTCACTGCCCAGAATGGCGCCCGCCTCCGGGTCGTTGACCAGGAAGTCCACCAGCTTGGCGGCGGCCTCCTGCTTGTCGCTCTGCTCGCTGATCGCCCAGAACATGGTGGGCTGGAGGAACATGCCGTTGGTGGTGGCTCCCTCCTCCTTGGGCACCTGGAGGAGCTGGACGTCCTCGCCGGAGCCGGTGGTCAGCGCGCCGAGCTGGTTGCTCCACCACATGCCCATGGCGCCGGTGTTGGTGGCGATCAGGGACTGCTCCACGCTGGTGGCGCCGACCTCGGTGGACAGGGCGGCGTCGGGCGAGCCGCCGTTGCCGATCAGGTCGAGGTGGGTCTGGAACCAGTCGGCGATGGTCTCCGGGGAGATGCCGATCTGGGTGCCCTCGTAGAACTCCTCGCCGCGCTGGGCCGCGAACAGCCGCAGATAGGCGTCGTTGAAGTTGATCTGGGTGCCGTAGACGTCCTCCCCGGTGGCCTCGCTGACCTGCGCGGCCAGCGCGTGGTAGTCCTCCCAGGTCCAGCTGGAGTCGTCGGGCAGTTCCACCCCGGCGTCGGCCAGGATCTTGGTGTTGGCCATCAGGGCGAAGGTGTTGGCGCCGGTCGGGATGGCGTACTGGGTGCCGTCCACCTGGCCCGAGGTGAGGAGCTGGCTGTTGAGTCCCTCGGTGGCGACCATGCTGCCCGCGTCCGCCAGCCGGCCGGCCCGGGCGAACTCGCCCAGCCGCCGGATCTCTATGGTGAAGACGTCCGGTGCGTCGCCCGAGGCGACCTGGGTGGTCAGGGTGTCGTAGAACGAGTCCCAGTCGGAGAACTGCACCTCGACCTTGATGCCGGGGTTCTTGGCCTCGAAGGCGTCGACGGCCTGCTGGGTGAGCTGGTGACGCTCGTCGGAGCCCCACCAGCTGAACTCGATGGTGGTCTGGCCGCCGTCCGCGGAGCCGCCGGAGCCGCCGTCGTCGTCACCGCCGCAGGCGGCCGTGAAGGCAAGGGCGCCGGTCACCAGCAGCGCCGGCCAGACTCTGCTCCTGCGGCTGGAGTACGGGGACATGCGCAGAGACACGGAACTCTCCTTTGAATTCGGTGAGAAGGAAGGTCGGGTCAAGAGAGAGGGAACAGGGATCACTTCAGGCCCGAGGTGGCGATACCGCGGACCAGGTACTTCTGGCCTGCCAGGAAGAATCCGAAAATCGGCCCCAGGGAGAGCACCGACATGGCGAACATCGGTCCCCAGGAGGATTGTCCGCTGGAGTCCAGGAAGGTGCGGAGTGCAACCGGCACGGTGTGCATATCCGGGTTGGTGAGGAAGATCAACTGGCTCAGGAAGTCGTTCCAGGTCCAGATGAACGTGAAGATGGCCGTGGTGGCCAGCGCGGGCATCGACAGCGGAATGATGATCCGGCTGAAGATGCGCCAGTGCCCGGCGCCGTCGATGGTGGCAGCCTCGTCCAGATCCCTCGGCAGGGTACGGATGAACTGCACCATCAGGAAGATGAAGAATGCATCCGTGGCGAGGAATTTGGGCACGATGAGCGGATAGAACGTGTTGATCCAGTCCAGCTCGGAGAACAGGATGTACTGCGGCACGATCACCACGTGCAGCGGCAGCATGATGGTGCCCAGCATGATCGCGAACCACATCCGCTTCAGCGGGAACTCCAGCCGGGCGAAGGCATAGGCCGCCAGCGAGCAGGCCAGCAGATTGCCGACCACCGCGCCGAGGGTGATGACCGCCGAGTTGAAGAAGTAGTGGCTGAACGGGTGGCGCAGCGCGTCCCAGCCGTCACCGTAGTTCTCGCCGGTGACGCTGGAGGGTATGAGCCCCGGCTCCCGGAAGATGAGCTCCTCCGGCTTGACGGAGCTGGAGATCATCCACAGCAGCGGGTAGAGCATGGCCAGGCCGAACAGGATCAGGCCGGCGTGGGTGAGGAGCTTGTTGCCGCGGACCGCGAGCAGTGTCCTGGCCAGCAGGGTGTCGTTCAGCCCGGTGTCCCGGCCGCCCCCGCGGGCGCTTTTCGTGATTGCCCGGTTATTTGTCACTGTAGAACACCCAATACTTCGACATGAGGAAGTTCACCGCGGTGAGGGTGGCGATGATCAGGACCAGAACCCAGGCCATCGCCGACGCATAGCCCATTTCGAAGGAGGTAAATCCCTTGTTGTACACGTACATCGTGTAGAACAGCGTGGAATCCGCCGGGCTGCCGTTTCCGCCGCTGATCACAAACGCCTGGGTGAAGGACTGGAAGGCGTTGATCAGCTGGAGGACGAGGTTGAAGAAGATGATCGGGGTGAGCAGCGGCAGCGTGATGGAGAAGAACTGCCGCACCTTGCCGGCGCCGTCGATGCTGGCCGCCTCGTAATAGCTCGGCGGTATCTGCCGCAGACCGGCCAGGAAGATGACCATGGGGGAGCCGAAGGTCCAGACGTTCAGCACGATCAGCGTGCCCAGCGCGGTGTCCGGGTCCGCGATCCAGCTCTGGCCCTCGACCCCGAAGATGCCCAGGAAGTCGTTGAACAGGCCGTCGTCGCCGAACATCTTCCGCCACAGGATGGCGATGGCCACGCTGCTGCCCAGCAGCGAGGGCAGGTAGTAGACCGAGCGGTAGATCGCCAGGCCCCGCACCCCGCGGTCCAGGACCATGGCCAGCGCCAGCGCGAAGGCCAGCTGGAGCGGGACCGAGACGAAGACGTAGATCGCGGTGTTGGTCAGGGCCTTGACGAACCGCGGGTCGTCCGTCATCCGCGTGTAGTTCTCCAGCCCGATCCAGTGCGCCCCGCCGATGGGGCTGTAGTCGGTGAAGGAGAGGTACAGCGAGGCGAGCAGGGGCCCGGCGGTGATGCACAGCAGCCCGATGAACCAGGGTGCCAGGAAGAGATGGGCGGTCAGCGCCTCCTTGCGCCGGCGCTTCTTGCGCGCCTTGTCGGCCCGGACCGCCCCGGGGCGGGGCTCGGGCGGGCGTTTCTGTGCCCCCGCGACGGGCGGGCGCACCTGGGTATCGGTCATGCGGGCCTCCCGGAAAGTCCGGAGAACTGCGGAAGCTCGGAGAAGAGCGAGAGGGTCTCGGCGGCGGCGCGGACGAGTCCGGTGACGCCGGGGACCACCCGGCGCCGGGCGCCGTTGTCGCCCGGCAGGTCCTCGGCGCGGAGCGGGGCGGGGTCGGGGGCGGTCCGCACCGCCTCCAGCACCTGCATGAAGGGCCGGGTGGCGGCCAGCGGCACCAGCAGCGGCGGAGCTGCGGCCCCGGTCCGCGCGGCGGCCAGGTGGCCGACCAGATTGCGCAGCAGCACGGTGCGCGGATGGGTGGTGGTGTGCGGGGGCTCGCCGGGGCGCTCCACCGTCACCCGGTCCAGGGTGTAGTGCAGGATGATCCGGCCGCGCTCGCCGTGCACGGTGATCACCGGCGGCTGCTGCTCGGGCGCGGCCAGGGTGACGGCCACCACCAGCGGGGCGCCGTCCAGCAGCCCGCCGCGGGTGCGGACCCGCATGCAGGAGGTGTCGTCGGCCTCGATGTCGAAGGCGTGGAACAGCTCCAGCTCCAGGCCGGTGATCTCGCCGCCGTCCAGTGCCAGGGCGGTGGCCACGGCGTGCGCGAACGGGTTGGTGAGCGCGCCGTCCACCACGTCGGTGCCGTCCAGGCGGCGCATTCCGGCCCAGCGGGCCCGGCCGTAGTAGGCGGTGTCCCGGGACCAGGCCCCGGCCACCCCGATGCCGCGCGGCCGGCCGATCGCGCCGTCCGCGACCAGCTCGCGCACCGCCCGCGGCGCCTGCGAGCCCAGGGACTGGAAGCCGACCTGGCACACCCGGCGGTGCTGCCCGGCGGCGGCCAGCACCTCCTCGAACTGGGCCAGCGAGGCCACCGGCGGCTTCTCCAGCTGGAGGTGGGCCCCGGCCGCCATGGCCGCCCGGGCCAGCTCCGCATGGGTGTGCAGCGGGGTGGCGATCACGGCGATGTCCGCGGCGGTGTCCCTGACCAGCCCGGCCAGTCCGGCGGCCTGGCGCGGGGTGCCGAGGCCGGCCAGCAGTTCCGCGGGCACCGGGTTGAGATCGCAGATCCCGGCCAGCTCGGCCCGGCCCTCGGCGGCCAGCTCGCGCAGCACCGGCAGGTAGGTGCGCCCGAAGCCGTGCGCCCCGGCCAGCACCACGCGCAGCGGCCCGGCGGCCGGGCCGCCGGCGGTCGCGGCGTTAGCGGCGTTCGCGGCGGTCATCGGACCGCCTCCGGTTCGCCGACGGGCGGGCGCGGGCCGGCATGGCCGTCGGCCGCGAGCTCCGCCAGCCGGGCGGGGTCGAAGCGCAGGCCCAGACCGGGCACCCGGTTCAGCCGCAACACCGGGCCGCGCACGGTCACCGGCGCCTCCCCGGCCAGCAGGCCGAGCGCGGCGAAGGAGGCGTCCTCCACGTCCTCGACCATGGCCGGCAGCGGCAGCGCGCAGGCGAGCTGGCCGGAGACCTCCGGCAGCAGATGCGGCCAGACCGGCACCGACCACAGCGCGGCCAGCTCGGCGATCCGCCGGAACGGGGTGATGCCGCCGACCCGGGCCACATTGGGCTGCACCACGTCGCAGCCGCCGGCCGTCAGCCAGTCCCGGAAGGCGTGCACGGTGCGCAGATTCTCGCCGACCGCGACCGGCACCCCGGTCTCCCGGCGCAGCCGGACATGCCCGGCGAGGTCGTCGGCGCGCAGCGGCTCCTCCACCCAGCGCAGGCCGAACGGGCGCAGCGCCTCGATCGCCTCCCGGGCACGGAGCAGGTCCCAGCGCTGGTTGGCGTCCACCATCAGCGCCACATCCGGGCCGACGGCCTCCCGCACGGCGGCGATCCGGGCCACGTCCACCGCCACCTCCGGGTGGCCCACCTTGACCTTGACGGCCCGGTGACCGCGCGCCTTCCAGCGCCGGGCCTGCTCGGTGAGCTGCTCCAGGGAGTAGTGGAGATTGACCCCGCTGCCGTAGACCTCGGCCGTCTCCCGGCGCAGCCCCAGCTCCTCGGCCAGGCTGTGCCCGGCACCGGCCGCCCGCAGGTCCCACAGCGCAGTGTCGATCGCGGTCATGGCCATGGTGGTGATGCCGGAGGAGCCCGCCTCGTGCAGATGGGCCCACAGCTCGTCCCACACCGTCTCGGGGTGGGCCGGCCGGCCCAGCACCGCGTCCCGGCAGTCCTGGGTGAGCAGCGCGTGCACCGCGCCGGCGCCGATCTGCGGGGTCCAGGTGAAGCCGGTGCCGGTGCGTCCGTCGGCCAGCGTGACCCGGCAGACGATGACGTGGTTGGCGGGCACCTCCGGCCCCCACGGGCGCGGCAGCGGTACCCGGTACGCCCGGGCCGTCACCTCGCTGATCAGGGGATAGGTCATGCCGCGGCCCTCACCAGGGCCAGCCCGGTGTCGATCAGCCGGGACAGCTCGGCCAGGTCGGCGGCGTCCGGCTCGACCAGCGGCGGACGGACCGGACCGGCGTCCTGGCCGCGCAGCCGCACCCCGGCCTTGACCAGGGAGACCGCATAGCCGGGCACCTTGTTGCGCAGCTCCACCAGGGGGGCGTAGAAGTCGGTGAGCAGCTTCCCGGCCAGCTGCGGGTCGGCGGTGCCGGCCTCCTCGTCCAGCGCCCGGTGGAAGGCGGCGGCGATCTCGGGGGCGAAGCAGAAGACCGCCGAGGAGTACAGCCGCACGCCCAGGGCCCGGTAGGCGGGCTGGGTCAGCTCGGCGGTGGGCAGGCCGTTGAAGAAGGTGAAGTCCTCGCCCAGGCGGGCGCGGGCGGCCAGCACGATGCGCTGCATCCGGTCGATGTCGCCGAGCCCGTCCTTGAGCCCGGTGACCCCGGGGATCCGGCCGAGCGCGACGACCTGGTCCGGCTCCAGCACCAGCGGACCGCGCTGGTAGAGGATCACCGGCAGGCCCACGGCGGCCACCGCGGCGACATAGTCGTGCAGGCCCCGGCGGGGGCCGGCGGCGAGGTAGGGCGGCAGCAGCAGAATGCCGTCCGCGCCCGCCTCGGCGGCCTGCCGGGCGTGGGCCAGGGCGGCGCCCAGCGGGCCGCCGGCGCCGGCCAGCACCGGAACCCGGCCGGCCGTCTCCTTGACCGCGGTGCGCACCACGGTGGCCTGCTCCTCGGCGGACAGCGAGGTCAGTTCGCCGGTGCCGCAGGCGGCGAAGACCCCGCCGGGGCCGTGCGCCAGACCGGCGGCCAGATGCTCGGCCAGTGCGCCGGTGTCCACCCGGCCGGTGCCGTCGAACGGCGTGACCGGGAAGAACAGCACTCCCGAGAGTTGCATGGCGTTTCGTTTCCCCTCAGCTCAGGAACGGGTCCGTCGGGACATTTCGGCGAGCCGGCCGCCGGTGCTCGCGGTGCTGTCGGCGGCGGGCGCGGCGGCGGCGTCCGGCAGTTCGGTGCGCCAGCTCCGCTTGGCGCGCCAGCCGAGCAGCCGCTCCGCCTTGGCGCTGGAGAACGCGGGCGCGGTGCCGGTGAGCACGGCGGCGGCCTGCTCGGTGGTGGGATGGAAGCGCGGCAGCAGCCCGGCGAGCGGGGCCCGGGCCAGCGCGTCGGCGGCGCCGGCGAAGAACACCTCGCCGTTGGGGATCTCCGGCAGGGCGGCCAGCAGGGTGTCCACCATCTCGCCGCCGTCCCGGGCGTCCAGGTAGTTGAAGAGCGAGGCGCCCGCGATCGACGGGTCGTCGAGCCGTTCGGTGAGCGAGTGGCCGGTCTGGGTGGGCGCGCCCTGCCATTCCTCGGGCGGGATCACGAAGCAGGGGCGCACCGCGGCGAAGCGGACCGTGTCACCGGCCGCGGCGGTGAAGGTGCGCATGGTCTGCTCGGCGGCGAGCTTGGAGAGACTGTAGGCGTTCCAGGGCCGCACCGGGTGGTCCTCGTCCAGCGGAAGGTAGCTGGGGGTCCAGGAACCGTCCGGGGCCCCGTAGCCGATCACGGTCGGGCTGCTGGCCACGATGACCCGGCGCACTCCCGTGTGCACCGCTGCCTCGCATACATTGAAGGCAGCCTGGGTGTTCACCCGGTAGGTGAGCCCGTCCGTCCGGCCGAAGGGGGTGGCGACAGCCGCGAGGTGCACCACCGCCTCCGGGCGGTAGCGGCTCATGACTTCGAAGGACTCCCCGAGGTCGGTCACGTCCGCGGCGAGCACCGAGGCACAGGCGCCGTCGGCCGGGTCACCGGGACTGATGTCAATCCCGATCACCTCATGGCCGGACGAGGCCAGTGCGGTGACAACGCTGCGGCCCATACGACCCGCGCTGCCCGTAACGAGCACCCTCATGGCTTCTGGATCTCCCATCAACGCAACAAGCGGTTGCAGAACCGTGGCTTAACTACGCCGAAACGTCAAGACTTCCAGCGACTATTGATTACAACCGATTGCAAGCTAGGGTGGGGCAGTGTGAGCGAACACTTCGGCCGCACCGCGGATGGAACCCCAGTTGAGCGCCATGTTCTGAGCGCTCCGGGGATCCGTGCCTCGGTGCTCACCTACGGATGCGTGGTCCAGTCCCTCGACGTTCCGGACTCCCGGGGACGGCCGGGGAACGTGGTGCTGGGACTGGACACCATGGACGGCTATCTCACCCGCAGCCGGTTCTTCGGCGCGGTGGTGGGCAGGTACGGCAACCGCATCGCCGACGGCCGCTTCACCCTGGAGGGCCGGGCGTACGAGCTGCCGCGCAACAACGGCAGCAACAGCCTGCACGGCGGGCCGGAGGGCTTCGACAAGCGCGTCTGGCGGCCGGCCGGTACCGCCGGCGACCGGATCAGCCTGGCCTACCGCAGCGCGGACGGCGAGGCCGGCTACCCCGGCACCCTGGACGCCACCGTCACCTACACGGTGGCCGGCACCGGGGAGGGGCCGGAGGGCGAGTGGTCACTGCGCATCGACTACCGCGCCGTCACCGACGCCCCCACCCATGTCAACCTGACCAACCACTCCTACTTCAACCTGGCGGGCGCCGGCCCCGGGCCCACCGGCGGCCCCGGCACCGTGCACGACCACGAGGTCACCCTGCGGGCCTCGCGCTACCTGCCGGTGGACGACCGGCTGATCCCCACCGGCGAACTCGCGCCGGTGGCCGGCACCCCCTTCGACTTCACCGCCCCGCGGCGGATCGGCGACCGGCTGGACGACGGCCATCCGCAGCTGAAGACCGCCGGCGGCTACGACCACTGCTGGGTCTTCGACGAGCCGGCCGGCCCGCTGCGCCCGGTGGCGCGGGTCACCGAGCCGGGCTCCGGCCGGGCCATGGAGGTGCTGACCACCGAGCCCGGGGTGCAGTTCTACTCCGGCAATATGCTCACGGACGCGGTGTACGGCCGGGGCACCGGCCTGTGCCTGGAGACCGAGCACTTCCCGGACTCCCCGAACCGCCCGGAGTTCCCCTCCACCGTGCTGCGTCCCGGGGAGGCGTACTCCTCGACCACCGTCTACCGTTTCACCGCCGGCGCCCCGGCGGGAGACCGGTGAGCGACACCTGCGCGGCCGGGACGGGGCCGCGCGGCGCAGGGAACGACCTTGGGGGGACGGCACAGTGGCGGTGACCATCCGTGATGTGGCACGGGCCAGCGGGGTCCATGTCTCGACCGTCTCCCGTACCTTTTCCGCGCCGCACCTGGTGAGCGCGGACACCCGCGAGCGGGTGCTGGCCATCGCGGGCGAGCTGGGCTACCGGCCCAACCGGGCGGCCCGCGCGCTGACCACCGGGCGCACCCACAACCTCGGGCTGATCGTCTCGGACATCGCCAACCCCTTCTTCCCGCCGCTGATCAAGGCCGCCCAGGCCTACGCGCGGGAGCGGGAGTACCACGTCTTCGTGGCCGACACCGACGAGGACCCGCAGGCCGAGGAAGAGCTGATACAGACCCTGGCCAAACAGGTCGACGGTGTGGTGCTGGTCGCCCCCCGGCTCACCAACCAGGCCATCGAGCGGCTGGGCATGGAGCTGCCCTTCGTGGTGGTCAACCGCAAGGTCAAGGGGCTGTCCGCGGTGCTGATGGACGTCGCCCAGGGCGCCGCCCAGGCGGTGCAGCACCTCGCCTCGCTGGGCCACCGGCGGCTCGCCCTGCTCGGCGGCCCGCGCGGCTCCTGGACCAGCGAGCAGATGCGCAAGTCGGCGGAGGCCGCCGTGGCCGGGCACGGCATCGACCTCACCGCCATCGGGCCCAACGCCCCGACCGAGGAGGGCGGCCAGGCCGCGGCCCGAGCCGTCCAGGGCAGCGGCGCCACCGCCGTGCTGGCCTACAACGACCTGGTCGCGATAGGCGTCATCGAGGGACTGGGCGAGCTGGGCGTGGAGGTGCCCGGCGACGTCAGCGTGGTGGGCGTGGACGACACGGTGGCCGGCCGGCTCAACCGGCCCAAGCTCACCACCATCGTGATGCCCACGCCGGCCGCGGGCCGCACCGCGGTGGACCTGCTGCTCCAGGCGGTGGACGCGGGCGGCGGCCGGACCGCCGCGCAGACCATCCTGGAGACCGGCATCGTGGTCCGCGAGTCCACCGGCCCGGCCCCGGCCTGACTCCCGGCGCGGCCGGACCTGCCGCGGAACACGGTGCCGCCCGGGCCATGACCGGGCCGCCCGTGGTTAGGCATGCCTAACGTGATGAACGGCATTCGGGCTGGTCACGGGGCGGCTTGCTGCCGCCGCGCGAATTACGCAACAATGGCGTTGTGAAAAAGCGGGACGGGCGACGGCAGACGCGCGGGACGACGGTCGGCACACCGGCCGCCGTCCCGGCCGGCGTGTCCGCGTCCGCGGAGGAGCAGCAGGGCACCCGCCGCCGGGTGGCCCGCTCCATTCTGGACCACGGGCCGTCCACCGCCGCCGAGCTGGCCGGCCGGCTGGGCCTGACCCAGGCGGCCGTCCGCCGTCATCTGGACGCGCTGGCCGGTGAGGGCGTGGTCGAGGCCCGGGAGAAGCGGGTCCACGGTCACCGCGGCCGGGGGCGCCCGGCCAAGGTGTTCGCGCTGACCGACGAGGGCCGCGGCTCCTTCGGCCAGTCGTACGACGAGCTGGCCGTGGAGGCACTGCGCTGGATCGCCGGCCGGGCCGGCGGCGGCGAGAGCGCCCGGCAGGCCGTACTGGCCTTCGCCCGGGCCCGGGCCGCCGCCCAGGCGGAGCGGTACCGGGCGGTGCTGGAGCAGGCCGGTGCCGAGTGCGCCGCGGAGTCGCCCACCGAGGCGCTGGCCCGGGCCCTGTCCCGGGACGGTTACGCTGCTGTGGCGCGCGCCGCCCCGGCCGCCGCCGGGGAGCAGCTCTGCCAGCACCACTGTCCGGTGGCGCATGTGGCGGAGCGGTTCCCGCAGCTCTGCGAGGCCGAGACGGAGGCGTTCTCGCGCCTGCTGGGCACCCATGTGCAGCGTCTGGCCACCATCGCCCACGGGGACGGGGTCTGCACGACCTTCGTTCCGGCGGCCGGGCATGCCAAGCCGTCCCCCGATCGCCGCGGCTCCGCCGCGGCGAAGACCACCACCGAAAGCACTGCCGGGAGGAACCCCGCATGACGCTCCCCACGGAGACCGCCCACCCCGAGCTGGAGGGCCTGGGCAGGTACGAGTACGGCTGGGCCGACTCGGACATCGCCGGCGCATCGGCCAGGCGCGGCCTCTCCGAGGAGGTCGTCCGCGACATCTCCGCGAAGAAGGCCGAGCCCGAGTGGATGCTCAGGATGCGGCTGAAGGGCCTGAAGCTGTTCGGCAAGAAGCCCATGCCGACCTGGGGCTCGGACCTGTCCGGCATCGACTTCGACAACATCAAGTACTTTGTGCGGTCCACCGAGAAGCAGGCCCAGTCCTGGGAGGACCTGCCGGAGGACATCCGCGCCACCTACGACAAGCTGGGCATCCCGGAGGCCGAGAAGCAGCGCCTGGTCGCCGGGGTCGCCGCGCAGTACGAATCCGAGGTGGTCTACCACCAGATCCGCGAGGACCTGGAGAAGCAGGGCGTCATCTTCCTGGACACCGACACGGCGCTCAAGGAGCACCCGGAGATCTTCCAGGAGCACTTCGGCACGGTGATCCCGCCCGGTGACAACAAGTTCGCCGCGCTGAACACCGCCGTGTGGTCCGGCGGCTCCTTCATCTACGTGCCGAAGGGCGTGCACGTGGACATCCCGCTGCAGGCCTACTTCCGGATCAACACCGAGAACATGGGCCAGTTCGAGCGCACCCTGATCATCGTGGACGAGGACGCCTACGTCCACTACGTGGAGGGCTGCACCGCCCCGATCTACCAGTCGGACTCGCTGCACTCCGCGGTGGTGGAGATCATCGTCAAGAAGGGCGGGCGCTGCCGCTACACCACCATCCAGAACTGGTCCAACAACGTCTACAACCTGGTGACCAAGCGCGCCGTGGCCTACGAGGGCGCCACCATGGAGTGGGTCGACGGCAACATCGGCTCCAAGGTCACCATGAAGTACCCGGCCGTCTACCTGATGGGCGAGCACGCCAAGGGCGAGACGCTGTCCGTCGCCTTCGCGGGCGAGGGCCAGCACCAGGACGCCGGCGCCAAGATGGTGCACATGGCGCCGAACACCTCCTCCAACATCGTCTCCAAGTCGGTGGCCCGGGGCGGTGGCCGCACCTCCTACCGCGGTCTGATCGAGATCGGCGAGGGCGCGGCCGGCTCCAAGTCCAATGTGCTGTGCGACGCCCTGCTGGTGGACACCGTCTCCCGCTCCGACACCTATCCCTATGTGGATGTGCGGGAGGACGACGTCACCATGGGCCACGAGGCCACCGTGTCCAAGGTGAGCGACGACCAGCTCTTCTACCTGATGCAGCGCGGCCTGTCCGAGGACGAGGCCATGGCGATGATCGTGCGCGGCTTTGTCGAGCCGATCGCCAAGGAGCTGCCGATGGAGTACGCCCTGGAGCTGAACCGGCTGATCGAGCTCCAGATGGAGGGCGCGGTCGGCTGACGCGCCGCAGCGCGCGCACCGTCACGCCCTCCCGAGTGAGCGCACGATCACCCGTACCCGTCCGCGGAAGCAGAAAGCGAGCACGACAACAGTCATGGCCAAGGCCCAGACCCCCAGTCCGGCGGGCGCCGCAGGCGGCGGCGCCGTCGCGGTGGCCGCCGAGTCCACCGTCGCCACCCGGATGAGCGCCCCGCCCTCCTTCGACGTGGCCGACTTCCCGGTCCCGCACGGCCGGGAGGAGGAGTGGCGGTTCACCCCGCTGGAGCGGCTGCGCGGCCTGCACAGCGGCACGGCGAAGGCCGACGGTTCGGTGAAGGCGGATCTGTCCGCGCCGGACGAGGTGATCATCGAGACGGTGGGCCGGGAGGACGCCCGGCTGGGCCGGGCCGGCACCCCGGTGGACCGGGTGGCCGCCCAGGCGTACTCCTCCTTCGAGAAGGCCCTGGTGGTCACGGTGCCGTCCGAGCGGGTGCTGGACGAGCCCATCCGGCTCACCGTGCACGGCGAGGGCGGGGTCACCTTCGGGCACACCGTCTTCGAGCTGAAGCCGTTCGCCGAGGCCGTCCTGATCCTGGACCACACCGGCGACACGGTGCGCGCCGCCAATGTCGAGTATGTGCTGGGCGACGGCGCGAAGCTCACCGTGGTCTCGGTGCAGGACTGGGACGACACCGCGGTGCACGTCTCCCAGCACAACGCGCTGGTCGGCCGGGACGCCTCGCTGAAGTCCATCGTGGTGACCTTCGGCGGCGACCTGGTGCGGATCCACCCCAGGGTCAGCTATGCCGGCCCCGGCGGCGAGGCCGAGCTCTACGGCCTGTACTTCACCGACAACGGCCAGCACCACGAGCACCGGCTGTTCATCGACCACGACTCCCCGAACTGCCGCTCCAACGTGGCCTACAAGGGCGCCCTGCAGGGCCAGGACGCGCACGCGGTGTGGATCGGTGACGTGCTGATCCGCGCCCGGGCCACCGGCACCGACACCTACGAGCTCAACCGCAATCTGGTGCTCACCGACGGCGCCCGGGTGGACTCGGTGCCCAATCTGGAGATCGAGACCGGCGAGATCGCCGGCGCCGGGCACGCCTCGGCCACCGGCCGCTTCGAGGACGAGCAGCTCTTCTATCTGATGACCCGGGGCATCCCGGCCGAGGAGGCCCGCCGCCTGGTGGTGCGCGGCTTCTTCGCCGAGCTGGTCCAGCAGATCGGGGTGCCGGACGTGGAGGAGCGGCTGATCGCCAAGCTGGAGGCCGAACTGGAGGCGTCGATCGCATGACCGCCGCCGTTCCCGCCGCCGAAGGCTTCGTCCAGGTCTGTGTCCTGAAGGAGCTGGAGGAGGACACGCCCAAGCGCGTGGAGATCGGCCGGACCCCGGTCTCCGTGGTCCGGACCGAGGGCGAGGTCTTCGCGGTGTACGACATCTGCTCGCACGCCAACGTCTCGCTCTCCGAGGGGGAGGTCGAGGACTGCCAGATCGAGTGCTGGCTGCACGGCTCCATGTTCGATCTGCGCACCGGCGAGCCCTCCGGCCTGCCGGCCACCCGTCCCATCCCCACCTATCCCGTCAAGATCGTTGGAGACGGCCCCGACGCGGCTGTGCTCGTCTCCGTCACCCAGGAGTCCTAGTTCCCCATGGCAACGCTTGAGATCAACGACCTGCACGTTTCCGTCGAGACCGAAGGCGGTCCCGCGGAGATCCTGCGCGGTGTCAACCTGACCGTGAAGCAGGGCGAGACCCACGCCATCATGGGGCCCAACGGCTCCGGCAAGTCCACCCTGGCCTATTCCCTGGCGGGTCACCCCAAGTACACGGTCACCGGCGGCACGGTCACCCTGGACGGGGAGGACGTGCTGGAGATGGCGGTGGACGAGCGGGCCCGGGCCGGCGTCTTCCTCGCCATGCAGTACCCGGTCGAGGTGCCGGGCGTGTCCGTCTCCAACTTCCTGCGCACCGCCGCCACCGCCGTCCGCGGCGAGGCCCCCAAGCTCCGCACCTGGGTGAAGGAGGTCAAGGAGGCCATGGCGCGGCTGGAGATGGACCCGGCCTTCGCCGAGCGCAATGTGAACGAGGGCTTCTCCGGCGGTGAGAAGAAGCGCCACGAGATCCTTCAGCTCGAACTCCTCAGGCCGAAGATCGCGATCCTGGACGAGACCGACTCCGGCCTGGACATCGACGCCCTGCGCACGGTCTCCGAGGGGGTCAACCGGGTCCGCGGGAGCGGTGAGGTCGGCACCCTGCTGATCACCCACTACACCCGTATCCTGCGCTATATCAACCCCGACCACGTGCATGTCTTCGCCAGGGGCCGGATCGTCGAGTCCGGCGGTCCGGAGCTGGCGGAGAAGCTGGAGGCCGAGGGGTACGAGCAGTACGTCAAGGGAGGCGCTGCCGAGTGAACCTGCCCGGCCTCCTCGACACCGAGGCGATTCGCAAGGACTTCCCCGTCCTGGACCGAGTGCTCCATGAGGGGAAGAAGCTGGTGTATCTGGACAACGCGGCGACCTCGCAGAAGCCGCGCCAGGTCCTGGACGCACTCCAGCAGTACTACGAGCTGCACAATGCCAATGTGCACCGCGGCATCCATGTGCTCGCCGAGGAGGCCACGGCGCTCTACGAGGGTGCCCGCGACAAGGTCGCCGCGTTCGTCAACGCCCCCAGCCGGGACGAGGTGATCTTCACCAAGAACGCCTCGGAGTCGCTGAACCTGGTGGCCAACATGCTCGGCTGGGCGGACGAGCCCTACCGGGTGGACGAGCGCACCGAGATCGTCATCACCGAGATGGAGCACCACTCCAACATCGTGCCCTGGCAGCTTCTGTCCCAGCGCACCGGCGCGAAGCTGAAGTGGTTCGGCATCACCGACGACGGGCGGCTGGACCTGTCCCGGATCGACGAGATCATCACCGAGAAGACCAAGATCGTCTCCTTTGTGCTGGTCTCCAACATCCTGGGCACCCACAACCCGGTGGAGACCATCGTGCGCCGGGCCCAGGACGTCGGCGCCCTGGTGCTGATCGACGCCTCCCAGGCGGCCCCGCACATGGCGCTGGACGTGCAGGCGCTCCAGGCCGACTTCGTGGCCTTCACCGGCCACAAGATGTGCGGGCCGACCGGGATAGGCGTGCTGTGGGGCCGGCAGGAGCTGCTGGAGGATCTGCCGCCGTTCCTGGGCGGCGGGGAGATGATCGAGACGGTCTCCATGCACTCCTCCACCTATGCCCCGGCGCCGCACAAGTTCGAGGCGGGCACCCCGCCGATCGCCCAGGCGGTCGGCATGGGCGCGGCAGTGGACTATCTGAGCGGCATCGGCATGGACCGGATCGCCGCCCATGAGCAGACCCTCACCGAGTACGCGCTGCACCGGCTGCGGGACATCCCCGGGCTGCGGATCGTCGGCCCGGAGACGGCCGAGGACCGTGGCGCGGCGATCTCCTTCACGCTCGGTGACATCCATCCGCACGACGTCGGCCAGGTCCTGGACGAGCAGGGGATCGCGGTCCGGGTGGGGCACCACTGTGCCCGCCCGGTCTGTCTGCGGTTCGGAATTCCCGCGACCACCAGGGCGTCGTTCTATCTGTACTCCACTCCCGCCGAGGTGGACGCCCTGGCGGACGGGCTGGAGTACGTCCGGAACTTCTTCGGCTGACCGGCGCGCGAGGGAATGGACTCCATGACCATGAAGCTGGATTCGATGTACCAGGACGTGATCCTGGATCACTACAAGAACCCGCACGGGCGCGGGCTGCGCGACGGCGACGCCGAAGTGCACCATGTGAACCCGACCTGCGGTGACGAGATCACGCTCCGGGTCAGTCTGGACGGCGGGACCGTCCGGGACGTCAGCTACGAGGGGCAGGGCTGTTCCATCAGCCAGGCCAGCGCCTCGGTGCTGAACGAGCTGCTGGTGGGCAAGGAGCTGCCGCAGGCCCGGCGCATCCAGGAGACCTTCCTGGAACTGATGCAGTCCAAGGGCCGGATCGAGCCGGACGACGCGATGGAGGAGCTGCTTCAGGACGCGGTCGCGTTCGCCGGTGTCTCCAAGTACCCGGCCCGGGTCAAGTGCGCGCTGCTGTCCTGGATGGCCTGGAAGGACGCCACCGCCCAGGCCCTGGGCACCGGCGGAAAGGAACCCCACCCCGCATGACCACCACCGACACCGCCAAGACCGCCCGGGCCTCGGAGGACGAGATCCGCGAGGCCATGCACGACGTCGTCGACCCGGAGCTGGGCATCGACGTGGTCAACCTCGGCCTGGTCTACGGCATTCACATCGACGAGGACAACGCCGTCACCCTGGACATGACCCTCACCTCGGCGGCCTGTCCGCTGACCGAGGAGATCGAGGACCAGGCCAGGACCGCCACCGAGGGACTGGTGAGCGAGCTGCGGATCAACTGGGTCTGGATGCCTCCGTGGGGCCCGGACAAGATCACGGACGAGGGGCGCGAGCAGCTCCGGGCCCTCGGCTTCAACGTCTGAGCGTCCCCGCGCCCGCCCGGCCCGCAGCCGGGTCCCGCCGCCCGCACGCGGGCCGGGACCCGGCCGGGCCTTTTTGTCATGCGCGCATGAGCGGCGCCCTTGAGCGGGCGGCCGGCAATTGCCGCCCGCCGAATTCCCGGCCGACGCGACCGCCATGCGGCGATGGGGTGCGTCATCCTTCGTATTTTCGTTCGTAACGTGGAGTCCATGTGCCGGGGGATGGCCGAAACTCATCGGTTTGAACCGCCCTCGGGTGCGGCAAGCTGGAGAAAGAGCCGGAGGGGGGCGCGGCTTGCTTTGCCATTGCGTCAGCCCGTTCACCACCCGTACATTCACAGAAGTGGATTACGTCACAAGGTGGGCTTACCCTGCCCGGAACCATACGCCGCCATACGCCGTCCTGCGGCGGAGTGGGGAGGAGAATCCGGGTGCAGTTCAGAATCGGTAGGCCGGTGCGGCGCGCCACGGCCGGGTTGCGGAAGGACACCGTGCGGGACGGGTCCGGTCTCGCGGCCCGCATTCAGGACTGCGCGGTCACCGGCGGGCAGCTCGTCGGCAGCGCGGACCCGCAGCGGCAGAAGCTGGCCGAGGCGATCCGCACACTGACCGCCGCCTACACGGCCGCGCTGAGCAGACCGGCCGACGCGGCGGCCCTCCTCGCCGACGACAGAGGCTGGCCCAAGACCCATCCGGAGCTGTTCGACGCCCTGCTGCAGACCGGGCGCGCCGCCGCCGATCTGCATACCGACGCGTATCTGCCCCTGGCCCTGCGGATCACCGACACCCTCCTCGGGGTGCGCAAGGAGTCCCGGGCCGCCTGGCGGCTGCGCGCCCGGGTGCTCGACCTCCAGGGCGACGACCGCGCGGCCATCGCCGCCCATGAGCGCTATCTCAAGATCTGCGCCGTGGACGATCTCGGCACCGGCGCCCGGATCAGTGCGCTCAGGCGGAGCCGGGAACGGCTGACGGAGTGTCTGGACCTGCTCCAGGAGCGCGGCCCAGGGGCCGCGGAACACGCCGGAGAGTCCGAGACGGAGCTGTGGTCGCGGGCCGGGGCGCTGCGCGAGCGCGGTGACCGGGCCGGCGCCGAGGAGCTGATGACCGCCGCCCTGCTCGCCATGGAGCGGTCCGGCCGCCGGCTCGGCGAGCTCAGCACCTGCCTCACCACGCTGGTCGAGCTGCTGACCGAGAGCGGGGAGACGACCGGCCCGCGCGAACTGCGGCTGCTGGAGGCGTACTCCGAGCACCGGCGGCTGCTGCGCCGGGACGAGACGCCCGAGCCGCTGCTCGGCGGCACCAAGGTGATCGGCATCAGCGACTTCCGCAATCTCATCGCCGGCAAGACGGTCTGCCTGGTCGCCAACTCCAACAAGATCGCGGAGAGCCGGATGGGTGAGGAGATCGACTCCTACGACCTGGTGGTCCGCTTCAACTCCTTCCGCATCGACCCCGCGAACACCGGCCGGCGCACCGACATCCACGCCACCATCCACAAGCACAGCTACAACTGGGACGTCCCGGTGCAGACCCGGCTGGTGTTCGGCGGCAAGGCGGGTGTCTGGAACACCTCGCTGCGCCGGCGCCTGGTGCCGGGCGCCCAGACCTATGTCAACGACCGCACCCTGCGCTGGCCGCTGCGGGAGGTCGGCAAGGTCCCGGCCAGGGTGTGGCCGGCCATCCCCACCAGCGGTTTCAACATGCTCTGGCTGCTGGACTTCCTGGACGTCAGCCCGCGCATCGATCTCCTCGGTTTCGACTTCTACGCCTCCGGCGCCTACCGCCTGCCGGACGCCATGAAGCATCCGATCACCGCGGTCCACGAGTACCGCCGCGAGCGCGACTGGATCATGGACCGCGCACGCCACACCGATGAGATGAGGATCGCTCTCCGATGACCACCAGCACCTCCGCGCAGCCCCTCAAGCGGCGGGTGGCCTTCGCGTCCTATGTGGACGAGAACTATCTGCCCGGGTTCCTCACCCTGCTGCGCTCCCTCGCGCTGGCCAATCCGGCCGTCTGCGAGGACTTCATCGTCCTCTACGACGATCTGCGGCCGGTCTCCGTGGCGAAGATCCGCAACCTGCACCCGCGGATCGTCCTGCGCCGGGTGCACGAGGAGACCTACGCCGGCTTCGTCAAGGGCGATCCGCACAACTACCTGGTGCGCAAGGCGTACTTCATCCTGGATGTGTTCCGCATCCGCGACTACGACACCATCATCACCCTGGACACCGACATGGTGGTCCTGGGTGACATCGGCGAACTGCTGCGCATGCGTTCCGGACTGGGCGCGGTGGCCCAGCTCTTCCACGGCCAGGACAAGCTCAACAGCGGCCTGCTGGTGATCCAGCGGGAGTATCTGACCGACGAGTTCTGCGAACGGATCGACCGCACCGGTCGCTCGGGCGAGTACGAGCTGGACAAGCACGACCAGGGCATCCTCAACGCCGTGCTGAACGGCGGCTTTGTGCGCATCGACCCGCGCTACAACTTCGTCAAGCGCCGGCTGTCCGGCAACCAGCCGGTGCCCGAGGACACCGTCATCCTGCACTTCACCGGCCGTCACAAGCCGTGGAACGGCGGTGAGAAGGGCTATGAGCAGGCCGAGGCGGCCTGGCACGAGCACGAGCTGACCGATGCCGCGTTCCGCGAACGGTTCTTCGCCCTGGACGGTCCCAAGCATCCCGACCTGGTGCGCCACTACGGCCGTCAGGCGCTGCGCGACGGCACCGTGCTCTCGGTGGCCCACCAGGTCGCCGCCGCCTGCCTGGAACAGGGCGCGTTCCGGGAGGCGGCCGAGATCCTGGGCGGCTTCCGCATTCCCGTCCGCCGCCACGGCAGCAACTATCTGCTGGGCACCGCCCTGATGGCCGAGTCCCGGTATGCGGAGGCCGAGGCCCGTCTGCTGCTGGCCGCCGCCGACCCGGGCGGCGCCGCCAAGGCGTTCGGCAAGCTCTCCCAGCTCCGCTGGATCGTCCGGGACGACGCCGGCGCCCAGCGCTACGCCCTGCGCGGCCTGGCCGGCGATCCCACCGACCGGCTGTGCGGCATCCACCAGCGCCGCACCGCCGTGCCGGGCGCCAGTGACGACCCCGGGCAGCCCCGGGCCTACTCCTCCGCTGCCCCGGCCGGGGACCCGTCCGAGCAGCTCGCCCATGTGGCGTTCTACATGGACGGCCAGGGCAACGCCGGCGACAAGGTGCTGCCGGACTCCGTGCGGCTCTGCTTCGGCCGGGACAACGGCCCGGCCGCCTGGCATCCGGAGCATGTGCACCGGCTCTTCGACCGGGCCGCGCTGGAGCGCGTCAACCAGCGGCGCGGCCTGGTGATCGGCGGCGGCGGGCTGTTCATTCCGGACACCTCGCCCAACGGCAACAGCGCCTGGCAGTGGAACGCGGCGGACGAGATGATCCGCCGGATCGAGGTCCCGGTCGCGGTCTTCGCGGTCGGCTACAACAACTTCGAGGGGCAGGAATACGCCCGCACCCGGTTCAACGAGAGCCTGTGCACGCTGGCCGAGCGGGCCGACTTCTTCGGGCTGCGCAACAACGGCTCGGTGCGGCGGGTGCGCGAGCTGCTGCCTCCCTCGCTGCGCGACAAGGTGGTCCACCAGCCGTGCCCGACCACGGTGCTGCGCCGGCTGGTGCCCGGCTGGCAGGACCCGGCCCGGCGTGCGGACACCGTGCTGATCAACTGCGCCTACGACCGCGCCGGGCTGCGTTTCGGCCATGACTACGGGCACTTTCTGGCCCAGATGGCGCAGGCCGTCCGCACCCTGGGGGAGGAGGCCGAGGTGCGGTACGCGGCGCATGCGGTGACGGACGAGAAGTTCGTGTTCGACCTGCGCCGGGAGCACGGCATCAGCATGCCGGTGGACCCCATGTACGACTGGTCCACGGAGCGGATCCTCGACGAGTACGCCCGGACCCGGCTGGTGATCGGCATGCGCGGGCACGCCGGGATGATCCCGTTCGGCTGTGGCACGCCGATCATCAGTCTGATCTCCCATCCCAAGCTGGGCTACTTCCTGGCCGACATCGAACGCCCGGAGTGGGGGATCTCGGTGCACGAGCGGGAGCTGGCGGCGCTGCTGGTGGAGCGGGCGCGGGGCATGCTCCGGGCGCACCAGGAGGCGGTCGCCGATGTGCACGGCCGGCAGGAACTGCTGTGGCGGATCACCCGGCGCAACATGGATCTGCTGGGCGACCTGATGAAGACGCCGGCGGGCTGAGCCCGGCAGGCGGCGGACGGCGGGGCCGGTCCGGGAGGCATCCCCTCCCGGACCGGCCCTCGCGTTGTGCCCGCCGATGGTTGTGTACGGTCGTACGCATCGTTGTGTACGCTTGTACATATGATGTATCTGACCCTGGCCGGCGCCATTGTGGCGGAGATCCTCGGCACCACCGCGATGAAGTACAGCGACGGCTTCACCCGGCTGTGGCCCACGCTGACCACCGCCGCCTGCTATCTGGTGGCCTTCACCCTGCTGGCCCAGACCCTGCGGACCATGGAAGTGGGCATCGCCTACGCCATCTGGGCGGGCGTGGGCACCGCCCTGATCGCGGTGATCGGGGTGGCCGTGTTCCAGGAGAGCGTCACCGCGCTCAAGATCGCCGGTCTGCTGCTGGTGATCGCCGGCACCACCGCGCTCAACCTCGGCGGCTCGCACTGATGGCCGCCGCCACCCGCCGCCATGACCCGGACCGCCGCCGCCGGATCACCGAGGCCGCCGTCCGGGTCATCCGCGAGCGCGGTATCTCCGCCCTCAGCCACCGGGCCGCGGCGGCCGCCGCCGATGTGCCGCTCGGCTCCACCACCTACCACTTCGCGGGCCTGGACGACCTGCTGCTGGCCGCGCTGCGGGAGGTCAACGACGGCTGGCTGGCCCGCTTCCGGGCCTGGTCGGACTCGGTGGACCCGGACCGCCCGCCGGCCGAGGAGATCACCCGCTTCGTCGCCGGGTCACTGGCCGCCGAACGCAGCCGCACCGAGCTGGAGTACGAGCTTTACTTCGCCGGGCTGCGCAACCCCGTCGTCCGCCCGGTGGCCGCGGGCTGCCTGGACGAGATGGTGGCGCTGCTGCGCCGGCACGTCCCGGACGAGCACACCGCACGGGCCGTGATCGCCCTGCTGGACGGCCTGATGCTGCAGTATCTGCTCACCGGCCGGCCGTTCCGCCCGGAGGAGGTGCGCGACGGGCTCGCCCGGCTGCTCTCCGGCAGCCCGTCCGGGGGCCTTCCGCACTCCGGGACCGGTTCGCCACCGCCCGCCGCGGCCGGTTAGCGTTGCCTGCATGACCGCCACCGAAACACCCGCGACCGGCGGCGCGGCCGCCACCGGCATCGCGCACATCGCCGAGGACGGCACCGTCCTCGACACCTGGTACCCGACCCCCGGACTCGTCGCCGACCCCGGACCGGCCGGCACCACCCGGCTGCCGCTGGAGGAGGCCGCCGGGGAACTGGGCGAGGCCGCCCGCTCCGCCGGGCCGGACGCCGGCGGCCCGCACAGCGCGGGCGGCATCGCGGGCGTCCGGGCCGTGGCGGTCCGCACCGTGATCTCCTCGCTGGCCGACAAGCCGCTGGACGCCCACGACGTCTATCTGCGCCTGCATCTGCTCAGCCACCGGCTGGTGCGCCCGCACGGACTCAGCCTGGACGGCGTGTTCGGCCTGCTGGCCAATGTCGCCTGGACCAACTACGGCCCGGTCCCGGTGGAGAAGGTGGCCGCGGCCCGGCTGGCCGCCACGGCCGGCCGGAATCTGCCGCTCGCCGTGACCAGCGTGGACAAGTTCCCGCGGATGACCGACTACGTCGTCCCCACCGGGGTGCGGATCGGCGACGCCGACCGGGTCCGGCTCGGCGCCCATCTCGCCCCCGGCACCACCGTGATGCACGAGGGCTTCGTCAACTTCAACGCCGGCACGCTCGGTTCCTCCATGGTGGAGGGCCGGATCAGCGCCGGCGTGGTGGTCGGCGACGGCACCGACATCGGCGGCAGCGCCTCGATCATGGGCACCCTCTCCGGCGGCGGCAAGGAGATCATCTCCCTGGGGGAGCGCTGCCTGCTGGGCGCCCAGTCCGGCATCGGGATCTCGCTGGGCGACGACTGCGTGGTGGAGGCCGGGCTGTATGTCACCGCGGGCACCCGGGTGTCCCTGCCGGACGGCCAGGTGGTCAAGGCCCGTGAGCTGTCCGGCGCCGGCAATCTGCTGTTCCGCCGCAACTCCGTCACCGGCGCCGTGGAGGCCCTGCCCCGCACCGGCTCCTGGGGCGGCCTCAACGCCGCCCTGCACAGCAACGACTGAACGTCCGGCACCAAGGGGGCGGGTTCCGCGCGGCAGCCGGGCCCGCCCCTTCCGCTGTGCCCGCGGCGGCCCCCGGCGGCGCGCCGGTGCCGCGGTCGCCGACCGCCCCGGCGTGGCGGGAATCCGGTGACCGGGAGATGACGGCCCGCCGCCGTGTCTAGGCTGGAGCACGGCGGAGAACCGGCGCGCCAGGCGCCGGATCCGCGCAAGAGTGCCGCCGACCCCTGCTGTCCGACTGCTGTCCGTTGCGAGGAGCGCACCGTCATGTCCGTGCAGGACCGTCCCGCCATGCCGCCCGTGCGGCTGCCCTCCGAGGCCGAACTGGCACGGGAGGCACTGGCCGCGCCTCTCTTCGCCCGCGCCGTGCGGCTGGCCCGCTGGGCCGCCGACGGCGTGCCGGTCGGGGTGGCCGGGGAGCTGATGGACGGCCATCTCAAGGACGCCACCCTCCGGCTGGGGCTGGCCGAGGAGTCCGACGGCCCCGCCCTGGCCGCCGACGCCTGGTCCTTCGCCGTCGAGTCCGGCCTGGTGGAGACCGGGAGCCAGGACGACGGCGAGGGGGAGGGCGAGGGGGCGGCGGAGGACGGCGCGGCCGTGGCCGTCGCCCGCCCCGGCCCCGGCCTGGACCGGGTGGCGGGCGGCTCCCCGGAGGAGATCCTGCGGCTGTGGGAGGACGGCCTGGAGGCCGTGCTCGCCGACGCCGCCGCGCCCGGCTTCGAGGACCTGCTGGGCAATCTGGACGGGGTCATCGGCGAGGACGGCAGCGTCGACACCGGCGCCCTCGACCTGGACTCGGTGGACTGGGACCCGGAGGAGGAGGGCGGCCTGCTGGACGCCGCCCTGGGCAATCTGTATCTGCTCTCCGCCGGTGACGAGGAGGTGGCCGCCGGCGGCATGGTCCCGCTGCCGGTGCTGGCCATGTCGCTGGCCATGCCGGAGGAGATGGACGAGCCGTCCACCGAGGTGCTGGACGCCATCTCGGCCGTCATGATGCGGCTGGACGAGTTGTTCCTGCTGCTCACCCCCACCGGTCTGATGGAGTACGACCCGGTGGACGAGACCCTCGGCACCGAGGAGGAGCCGCCGCCCGCGCCGGACGCCGATCCCGGGGAGCCCAGTGAGCCCGGGGAGCCCGGGGAGGAGGACCTCTCCCGCTACGGCCAGGTGCGGCTGACCCCGCTCGGCGTGCACGCCGTGCGCCGCCGGCTGGCCGCCGCCGGGATCGGCACCCCGGCCGTCGGCGATCTCGCCCGGGGCGATGCCGCCGCGCTGCTCGCCGCACTGCCCTCGCTCTCCGAGTCCCTGGTGCGCGAGGAGACCGACGGCTGGCTCGCCCGCCGCGCGCCCGGGGACGGGCTGCGCGAGCTGCTGGCCGCCGCGCGCGGCGACGACCCGGCCGGGCCGGTGCGCCGGCTCGGCTGCCAGCTCGCCCTCTCCCTCACCGGCACCGGAGCCGAGCCGGTGGTCCGCGAGGTGCTGGACGATCCCGAGCTCGGCGGGCTGGCCCGGGTCTGGCTGGCCGAGCGCGGCATCGACGATGTGCCGGCGCCGTCCATGGAGGCCGTGTTCTGGCTGGCCGTCGACACCCTGGCCGCCCAGCTCCGGATCGTCCCGGCCGACGAGGAGGAGCCGCCGGAGGAACTGGTCGAGCTGGTGGTGGGGCTGGTGGACCAGCACAGCGGCTTCTTCGACCGCGCCTGGCGGGTGGATCATCCGGACGGCCCGGACGTGCTGGAGGCCATGAGCCGCATCCACCCCGACCGCCAGGCCGCCAAGGCCGCCCGGCGCGCCGCCTTCAAGGCCCGCAGCCGCCGGTGACCGGCCCCGCCGGTCAGCCGGCGGCCGGCGGCCAGGGCCCGGGACCGGTGGTGAAGGGACCGCCGAGCCAGGCCCGGTCGTGGTCGGTGGCACGTGCGGCCGGGTCGGCGAGAATCCGCTCGGCGTACCGCTCGGCGTCGTCCCGCGGTTCGTACCCCAGGGCGCGGGCCGGGCCCAGGTCGAACCAGCCGCGGGTGTTGGCCGAGGCGCCGTAGACCACGGTGTGGCCGACCTCCGGGGCGGTCAGCGCGGCATGGACCAGGCGGGCACAGTCGCCCGGGCTCAGCCAGGTGGACAGCGAACGCTCGTACGGCGGCGGCTCGTCGGCGCAGGAGCCGATGCGCAGCGAGACCGTCTCGATGCCGGCCCGGTCCCAGTAGAGCTGGGCCAGATCCTCGCCGAAGCACTTGGACAGGCCGTAGTAGGTGTCGGGCCGGTGCGGGCAGCTGACCGGGGTGCGCGGCTCGTCGGGGGCGGGCACCGCGGCGAAGCCGGTGGCGTGCACGCTGGAGGCGTAGACCACCCGCAGGATGCCCTCGGCCCGGGCCGCCTCGTAGACGTGGTAGGTGCCGACGATATTGGTGCGCAGAATGGCGTCGAAGGTGTCTTCGGCGGGCAGCGCGGCCAGATGGACCACGGCGTCCGTCCCGCGCACCGCCCGGCGCAGGGCCTCGGTGTCGTGGAGATCGGCGACCAGGGCGTCCTCGCCCGGCACGGGGGAGGGCAGCGGGACGCGGTCGAGGAGACGGAGGCGGTAGCCGTAGCCGGGGAGCCGCTCGCGCAGCATGGTGCCGACGCGGCCGGCGGCGCCGGTGAGCAGCACGGTACCTGGTGAGGACATGTGGGGGTTCCCTCTCCTTCATGGCACGGGGTGTGGGGGAGCGTGCCGAGGTCTGCTTATTCTGCTGTTCCGTACGGCCGGTGCGCCGGTTGTGGTGCGAGTGGAAGTCGGTGGAGCCGATGTCCGAAGTAACTGCTGAGGTGTCCGCGACGATACGGGGCACCGTAGCCGACGGTTTCGAGCCGGTGCGCGAGGAGTTCGCCGCGCTGCTGCGCGAGACGCCGCAACACGCCGCCCAGGTTTCCGTCTTCGCCGGGGAGCGGCAGGTCGTCGATCTGTGGGGCGGGCCGGACATCGAGGGGTCCACCCTGACCGGGGTCTTCTCCAGCACCAAGGGCGCCGCCTATCTGGCGACGGCACTGCTGATCCAGGCCGGCGAGCTGGAACTGGACCGCGAGGTCATCGCCTACTGGCCGGAGTTCGGTGCCGCGGGCAAGGACACGGTGACCGTCCGGGACCTGCTGACCCACCGGGCCGGGGCCATCGGCACCGACGACGGCTTCACCGTGGAGGAACTGTCCGACGACCGGATCGTGGCGGAACGGGTCGCCGCGCACCGCCCCTACTGGCGTCCCGGCTCCGGCTTCGGCTACCACGCCCTCACCATCGGCGCGCTGGCCGGCGAGGTGCTGCGGCGGATCACCGGCCGGACCATGCGGCAGTTCTACGAGGAGGAGATCCGCGCGCCGTTCGGTATCGACCTCCATCTGGGCCTGCCGGAGGAACTGGAGCACCGGGTGGCCCCGGTGCTGCCCGCCCGGCTCACCCGGGAGGAGCGCCGCGAGGCGGAGCGGACCGCCGCCGCCCCCGACAGCCTGGGCGGCATCGCCGGCAACGAGCACCGGCCCGAGCAGCCGCCGCTCGCCGAACTGCCCAACCAGCGGTGCGTACGGGCCGGCGGCCCGGCCTCGGTCGGGGGCGTGGGCTCGGCGCGCGGCCTGGCCGGGCTGTACGCGGCGGCGGTCAGCGGCACCGGCGGGCGGGCCCCGCTGCTGCGCCCGGAGACCGCCGCACTGCTGGCCCGGCCGCACTCGGTCGGCCATGACATGGTGCTGGGCAGCCACCGCTGCTTCGGCATCGGCTTCATGACCGGGCTGCCGTTTCTGGGCGCCGGGTCGTTCGGGCACGACGGCGCGGGCGGCTCGATGGCCTGGGCCGACCCGCGCACCGGGCTGGCCTTCGGCTATGTCCGCCGCCGCTTTCCGCACCCGGGCGGCGCCGGACCGGACGCGGAACGGCTCAGCAGGGCGGCCCGGCGCTGCGTCCTGGGCTGAGCGGCTACGGTCCGGGCGGCGCCGGGCGGGCGTCCCGATGTGAGAAAACTCCTGCTCAGGGACGCCGAACCGACTCGATTCCGTAACGGACCGGCATCGTGCCACCGGGGGAAACCCGTGCGGGCGGGCGGACCGGCACAATCCCTCCGTCACCCCACCCCCCAGCCCGAGGAGCAGAGGTCACCCCGATGTCACCTTCCTCACAGACCGCCGGACAGGCCGGCAAGGCCGGCAAGGAACACCGGCACCCGGCCGTCCGGCGGATCGACGACTACTTCCAGCTCTCCGCCCGTCACACCACCTTCGCCCGCGAGCTGCGCGGCGGCCTGGCCACGTTCTTCACCATGGCCTACATCCTGGTGCTGAACCCGATCATCCTGGGCGGCGCCCGGGACGTGAACGGCGAGCAGCTCGATTTCGGCCAGTTGGTCACCGCCACCGCCCTGGTGGCCGCGGTGATGACGGTGCTGATGGGGGTGACGGCCAATCTTCCCCTGGCGCTCGCCGCGGGCCTGGGGCTGAACGCCATGGTGGCCTACGGGCTGGCGCCCCGGATGACCTGGCCGGACGCCATGGGACTGGTGGTCCTGGAGGGCATTCTCATCTGCCTGCTGGCCGCCACCGGGCTGCGCGAGGCGGTGATGCACGCCATCCCGATGCCGCTCAAGCACGCCATCGGGGTGGGCATCGGCCTGTTCATCGCCCTGATCGGCATGGTCAACGCGGGCTTCGTCAGCCAGGGCGAGGGCACCGCCGTCACCCTGGGCACCGGCGGCTCGCTCACCGGCTGGCCGGTGCTGATCTTCTGCCTGGGCCTGCTGCTGGCCTTCGCCCTGCTGGTGCGCAGGGTCAGGGGCGCGATCCTGATCTCCATCGTCACCATGACCCTGGTGGCGATGGCCGTCAACGCGGTCGCCGACGGCGTCGAGTGGGGCCTGACCACGCCCGAGTGGCCGGATGACCTGGTGGCCGCCCCGGACTTCGGCCTGATCGGGGAGTTCAGCCTGTTCGGCGCGTTCGCCGAGGTCAGCGCGGTCACCGTGGTGCTGCTGGTGTTCACCCTCTTCCTGACCGACTTCTTCGACACCATGGGTACCGCGGTCGGCGTCACCGGCGAGGCCGGGCTGCTGGACGAGCGGGGCCGGGTGCCGCGGCTGGGCCGGCTGCTCTTCGTGGACGGCCTGGCGACGGTGGGCGGCGGCGCGGCCTCGGCGTCCTCCGCCACCTCCTACATCGAGTCGGCGGCCGGGGTCGGCGAGGGTGCCCGCACCGGCTTCGCCAATCTGGTCACCGGCGGGCTGTTCGCGCTGGCGCTGTTCTTCGCCCCGCTGGCCGCGGTGGTGCCCTCGCAGGCGGCGGCGCCGGCCCTGGTGGCGGTGGGCTTTCTGATGATGACCCAGGCGGCCCGGATCGACTGGTCCGACCTCACCGTGGCGATCCCGGCCTTTCTGACCATCGCGGTGATGCCCTTCACCTACTCCATCACCAACGGCATCGGCGCGGGCTTCCTCGCCTACGCGGTGCTGATGGCGGTGGCCGGCCGGGCCCGCAGGGTGCACTGGCTGCTCTGGGCCGCGGCGGCGCTGTTCGTCGTCTACTTCGCCATCGACCCGGTCGAACAGCTCCTCGGCATCGGCTGAGCGCCGCTCCCCGCGGGGACGCCCGGGGACGCGGGCGGCTGCGCCGCGGCGTGGCGCTCAGCGCGCGGCGGGGGTGTCGTCCGGGCCGGCGGCGGGCCGGGGCTGGAGCGGGAGGCGGGCGAAGAGGCGCCAGCGGCCGTTGTCGGTGCCCCAGCGCGCCGCACCGCCGAGCAGCGCGACCCGTTCCGCCACCCCGTCGAGCCCCGGGTCGCCGCCCGGCCGGGGGAGGGCGCCGACGCCTCCCGCGCCGGCGGCGTTCTCGATCGTGATGGTCAGCTCGGTCCGGTCCGCGGCGACGGTCAGCCGCACCGGCCGGTCCCGGGCGTGCCGCAGCAGGCTGGAGAGTCCTTCCTGGACGATCCGGTAGCCCTCGCGCGATATCGCCCCCGGCAGCCGGTCCACCGCGTCCAGCCGCTCCAGCCGCACCCGCAGGCCGGCCGCGCGGCTGCCGTCCAGCAGGTCCGGCAGCTCCGCCAGGGTCGGCGCGGGCCCCGTCCCGGCCTCCTCGCCGTCCCGCAGCAGCCCGAGCAGGGTGCCGAGTTCGGCGACCGCCTGGAGGCTGGTCTGCTCGATGGCGGAGAGCGCGCTGCGCACAAAGGCGGGGTCGGATCCCAGCACCTTGCGGGCGGTGGCGGCCTGGGAGGCGACCGCGCCCAGCGAGTGGACCACCGAGTGATGCAGTTCCAGGCCCAGTCGGCAGCGGGCGGCCAGCCCGGCGGCCAGCCGCTCCGCCTCGGCCAGCCGGTCCGCCGCGGTCGGGCCGAGCAGTGGCGGGGCCAGCCGGGCCAGCAGCCCGCCGGCCGCGCCCACCGCGATCAGCAGCCCGGCGAGCAGGGAGAGACCGGCGGCCGGGGCCAGCGCGGCGGGCAGCGCGCTGTCCGCCAGCAGACTGCCGGCCAGGCCCGGCACAAAGGGGACCGCCAGCAGCACGGCGGCCAGCGGCGGCACGATCACGGTGGCCGCGCCCGCCAGGGCGCCCACCTCCAGATGGATCACGTTCCATACCGCGGTGCGGCGCCGCGCGGCGCCGTCCGGGACGGCCCGGCCCTCCGCCGGCAGCGGCAGCAGCTGCGGGCTGCCGACGCTCAGCGCCCGCGCCGCCCGGATCTGGAGCAGCCGCAGATCCAGCAGCAGTTCGCAGGCCGCGATCAGCGGAGCGGAGACGGCCAGCGCCAGCAGATGCGGCACGGGATCCCGCCAGCCGTCGTCGCCCGGGACGGCCAGCACCAGCACGGCCAGCGTGAGCAGGTAGTACGGCAGGCAGAGCGCGGCGCCCAGCAGCAGATGCGCCCAGCGCCGTCGCAGCCGGGTCATGCGGCGCGCGGTACCGGGGTGCGGCGGACGTCCCGGGGGCGGGCGAGGGCCCCGGCGCCGGCGGCTGCGGTGTGTGATCGGTTGATCATTTGGCCAGACTAGGCCAACCGCGGCGGCTCGGGGGGTGGTTCACCACTCCTTGGCGGTGGCGGCCGGTAAGGGGACGGTGGCCGAGGGAGATCGGCGGGCCGGCTCCTTCGCACGGGGAGCCGGCCCGCTGCCCGCCCCGGAGCGCACCCCGGCGGCGACCGCCCGGCGCACCCCTCAACGCGACAAGCGGTTGCGCGATCTTCGCGCTTTCCCGCTATTACATCAAGAGGGCGTGCATCTATTACTGCAACCGATTGCGAGATAGGCTGCGATACGGCCCGGCGGGCAGGCGCCGCAGCGAGGCGGGCTCCTTGCTCGCAGTGCACGGCGGCCGATAGGGTCCGGGACGGAAATTCGCAGGTACAGACGCTGTTCGACATCTCGGATGGCGTCCGAGTGGGACGCCCAGGAGGAGTACGCGGTGCCAGCACCAGTGTGGAGCGTCGACCCCCGGACGGGGCAGCAGCGCGAACAGATCGGCCAGGAGGCCACCGCGGCCGATGTGGACGCGGCCGTGCGGGCGGCCGAGGCCGCCCGCACCGGACTCGCGGACCGCGCGGCCCGCACCGCCCTGCTGCGCGGTGCCGCGGCGCAACTGGAGGCGGCGGCCGAGCAGATCGTGCGCACCGCCGATGCCGAGACCGCCCTGGGCGAGGTCCGCCTCAAGGGCGAACTCGCCCGCACCACCGGCCAGTTGCGTGCCTTCGCGGACGAGGCCGAGGACGGCGGCCACCTGGGCGTGATCATCGACCACGCCGATCCCTCGGCCACCCCGCCCCGCCCCGATCTGCGCCGCTACCGCATCCCGCTGGGCGTGGTCGCGGTCTACGCCGCCTCCAACTTCCCGCTCGCCTTCTCCGTCCCCGGCGGCGACACCGCCAGCGCGCTGGCCGCGGGCTGCCCGGTGGTGGTCAAGGCCCACCCCGACCACCCCGCCACCTCCGAACTGTGCGCCGCCGCGCTGCGCCGGGCCGCCGCCGAGGCCGGTCTGGACGAGAACGTGCTCGGCCTGGTGCACGGCTTCGACGCCGGAGTGGAGCTGATCAAGCACCCGCTGGTGGCCGCGGCCGGCTTCACCGGCTCGGTGCGCGGCGGGCGCGCCCTGTTCGACGCGGCGGCGGCCCGTCCGGTGCCGATCCCGTTCCACGGCGAACTGGGCAGCCTCAACCCCGTGGTGATCACCCGGGCCGCGGCCGGGGAACGCGCCGGGGAGATCGGCGCCGGGCTGGCCGGCTCGATGACCATGGGCACCGGCCAGTTCTGCACCAAGCCAGGACTGGTCTTCACCCCGGCGGGGGAGAGCGGTGATCAGCTCGTCACCTCCCTGGCCGGCGCGCTGTCCGGCACCCCGGAGGGCGTCATGCTGGACGCCCGGATGCGGGAGGCCTTCGCCGCCGGAGTGGCCGCCCGCGCCGGGCTGGACGGGGTCCAGGCCCCGGTCACCCCGGGAGCGGGCGGCTCCGGCGGGGTCGCGGCCGGCTTTCTCACCGTTCCGGCCGACCGCCTGGCCGCCGGCGGCGGGGAGTACGACCTGCTGCTGGAGGAGTGCTTCGGCCCGGTCACGGTGATCGCCCGGTACGGCGACCCGGCCGAGATCAGTGCGGCGCTGGAGCGGATCGGCGGCTCGCTGACCGCCACCGTGCACATCGGCGGCACCGAGGCGGAGGAGCCGGACGGCGAGGCCGCCCGGCTGCTGGCGGAGCTGCGGCCGTACGCCGGCCGGCTGCTGGTCAACGGCTGGCCGACCGGTGTGGCGGTCGCCCCGGCCCAGCACCACGGTGGCCCGTACCCGGCCACCACCTCCACCTCGACCTCGGTCGGGGCCACCGCGATCGAGCGCTGGCTGCGCCCGGTGGTCTACCAGAACACCCCCGAGGCCCTGCTGCCGCCCGAACTCCACGACGCCAATCCGCTGGGCCTGCCGCGCCGGGTGAACGGCCGGCGCGAGGAGCCCGCCGGGCGCTGACCCGCGGCCCGTATCCCGCGGCCCGCATCCCGTATTCCGTATCCCGTATCCGCTGTCCCGGAGCCCATATCCCCGTACCGGCCGGTGCCGGCGGCACCCGACCGTGCCGCCGGCACCGCCGCGTACAGCCGTGCTACCCGCGTCACATCACCCGTATGGCCGGTGGTGGTCGGCCGTTCACCGTTGCGGTGACTGGAAGCCACGGGCGGCTCCTACTCTCGCGCGCAGTTCACGTCCCCCCTACCCCGCAACGGCGGGGCCGACGAGCACAGTGAGGCCAGCGAGGATGTCAGACCAGTCAGCCAGGGCCCAGGTCTTTCCCGCCTACGACCCGGACGAGATCAGCTCCAACACCTCCGGCAACCGGCCGTTCCAGCAGGTTGCCGAATCGTTCCTCTCCCGCCGTGCCGCGCTGCGCGGCACCACCGTCGCCGCGGCCGGTTTCCTGGTCGCCGGCTCGGCGCTCGGCGGGGCGGCCCCGGCCGCGGCGCACGGCCGCGGCCATGGCCACGGTCACGGTCACCACGGCGGGCGGGGCAAGGGCCACGGCCGCAGGGACCTGCTGGGCTTCGAGCCGGTGCCGGCCAGCGACGCGGACGAGTTCACCGTCCCGCCCGGCTACCGCACCCAGGTCATCATCCCCTGGGGCACCCCGCTCCGCCCCGGCGGCCCGGCCTGGAAGAAGGACGGCAGCAACACCGCCGCCGAGCAGGCCGAGCAGATCGGCATGAACCACGACGGCATGCACTTCTTCCCCCTGGGCTGGGGCCGGAGCTGCCGCCGCGGCCTGCTGGTGCTCAACCACGAGTACACCGACGCCGCCCTGCTCTACCCGGACGGCGACGCAGAGATGACCGCCGACAAGGTCGCCAAGGCCCTGGCCGCCCACGGCGTCAGCGTGGTCGAGGTGGAGCGCAAGTGGAACGGTGAGTGGAAGCAGGTCCGTTCCCGCTTCGCCCGCCGGGTCACCGGTACCACCCCGGTCGGCTTCTCCGGGCCGGTCACTCTGGACCACCCGGCGCTGGCCTCCGGCAACGAGCCCATGGGCACCCTCAACAACTGCTCGCACGGCGTGACCCCCTGGGGCACCTACCTGGCCTGCGAGGAGAACTGGAACGGCTACTTCGGCACCGAGGACCCCTCCTGGGGGCCCACCCCGGAGCAGGCCCGCTACGGCGTCTCGGCCACCGGCTTCGGCTACCGCTGGCACCTGGCCGACCCGCGCTTCGACGTGGCCGTCAACGGCAACGAGCTGAACCGTTTCGGCTGGATCGTCGAGATCGACCCGCACAACCCGTACGCCAAGCCGGTCAAGCGCACCGCCCTGGGCCGCTTCAAGCACGAGGGCTGCACCGTCACCGAGTCCCGCGGCCGGGTCGTCGCCTACTCGGGTGACGACCAGAGCGGCGACTACATCTACAAGTTCGTCGGCGAGGGCAGCTGGCGCGCCCACCGGGCGCGCCGCCGCAGCCCGCTGGACCACGGCACCCTGTATGTGGCGAGGTTCAACGACGACGGCAGCGGCGAGTGGCTGCCGCTGGTCTTCGGCGAGGGCCCGCTGACCGCCGCCAACGGCTGGCAGGACCAGGCCGATGTGCTGCTGCGCACCCGGGAGGCGGCCGACGCGCTCGGCGCCACCCCGATGGACCGCCCCGAGTGGGTCTCCGTCAACCCGAAGAACAAGGACGTCTACTGCGCCCTGACCAACGGCTCCGGCGGCAACGCGGCCAACCCGCGCACCCCCAACCCGTACGGTCACATCATCCGCTGGGCCGAGAAGAACGGCGACAACACCGCCACCACCTTCACCTGGGACATCTTCCTGCTCTCCGGCGACCCGGCCTACGACTCCTCGGTCACCCTGGACGAGGACAGCCTGCACGGTTCGCCCGACGGCCTGCACTTCGACCGGGACGGCCGGCTGTGGATCATGACCGATGTGTCCAACTCCACCCAGAACCGGGCGGACCGCGGCCACGACAACATCGGCAACAACCAGCTCCTGGCCGCCGACCCGAAGACCGGTGAGGTCCGCCGCTTCCTCACCGGGCCGCGCGGCTGCGAGATCACCGGCGCCGTGATCACCGACGACGGCCGGACCATGTTCGTCAATGTCCAGCACCCGGGTGAGGCCACCGCCGTGTTCGGCGAGCCCACCCCGGAGAACCCCCGGGCCGTCTCCAACTGGCCCGACTTCGATCCGGACGGCCGTCCGCGGTCGGCTACCGTGGTGATCAGCCGCACCGATGGCGGAGTGATCGGCGCCTGACCGCGCCCCCACCGCTCCGCACCTGCCCCTCCCGGCGGACCCCCGGGAGGGGCAGCGGCGTTTCCGGCAGCCGCCACGGAAGGAAAAGGACCGGCCCATGAGACCGACGGTCACCATGAATGTCTCCTGGCCGGCTCAGGGGTCACCCCGAAGGGCGTGACGATCCAGGTGTACCGGGCCTCCGGGCCTCCGGGCCTCCGCGGTACGCGTCCGCCGGCGGCACCGCGGGACCGGGCACCTGAACGCGCCTCAGAGCCGGATGGCGAACACGGGGAGGCCCAGGGCGTAGAGGGCCAGGGTCAGCAGAACGGCGCCGATGAGGTTGAGCCATAGGCCGGCCCGGGCCATCTGGCCGATGGTGACCCGGCCGGAGGCGAACACCAGGGCGTTGGGGGCGGTGGCCACCGGGAGCATGAAGGCGCAGCTCGCCGCGACCGTCACCGGGAGCAGCAGCAGCATCGGGTCCATGCCCAGGCCGCCCGCCACCCCGGCCATGACGGGCAGGAAGGTGGCGGCGGTGGCGGTGTTGCTGGTGAGCTCGGTGAGGAAGAGCACCAGCACCGCCATGGCCACCACGACCAGCAGCACCGGCCGGCCGTCCAGACCGGTCACCCGCTCGCCGATCCACGGGCCGAGGCCGGTGGTGCCGCCCTCGCCGTCGTCCCGGCTGAAGGCGGCCGACAGCGCCAGCCCGCCGCCGAACAGGAGCAGTATGCCCCAGGGCAGCTCACGGGTGTCCTCCCAGGTGAGTGCCCGGATACGGCCGCCCGGGGCGACGGGCAGGGCGAACAGCAGCAGGGCCGCGGTGATCGCGATCACCGTGTCGTCGACCCGCTCCGTCCATGGCCAGATTCCGTGAAGCTGCGGAAAGAGCACCCAGCTCACCGCAGCGCCCAGAAAGACCGCCAGCACCGTCCACTCCGGCCGGCCGACCGGCCCCAGGGCGCGCCGCCGCGCCGCGATCAGCTCCTGCCCGCCGGGGATCTCCCCGGTGCCCGGCCGGAACACCACCTTGGTGAGCACCAGCCACGCCATGACCAGGAAGACCGCGGAGAGCGGCACCCCGAACCGCATCCACTGGAAGAAGCCGATCCTGATGCCGAAGTTCTCCTCGGCAAAGCCGCGCAGCAGGGTGTTGGGCGGGGTGCCGATGACCGTGGCCAGGGAGCCGATCGTCGCGGCGTAGGCGATGCCCAGCATCAGCGCGGTGGCGAAGTCCCGGTCCCGGCGGCCCTCGCCCGACCGGGCCACCAGCCCCAGCACGGCGACCCCCATCGGCAGCATCATCACGGCCGTCGCCGTGTTGGAGATCCACATGGACAGCACGGCGGTGGCCACCATGAAGCCCAGAATCATCCGGTGCGGCGCGGTGCCCACCAGGGCGAGGGTGGCCAGCGCGAACCGGATGTGCAGATTCCACCGCTGCATGGCGATGGCGATCAGGAAGCCGCCGAGGAAGAGGAAGATCACCGGGCTGGCGTACGGCCCGGCGGCCTCGGCGAGCGGCGCGACATCCAGCACCGGGAAGGCGATCAGCGGTACCAGCGCGGTGACCGGCAGCGGCAGCGCCTCGGTCGTCCACCACACCGCCATCAGCGCGGCCACGGCCGCCACGTTCTTGTCCGGGGCGGCCAGCGAATCGGGCAGCGCCCACCGGAGCAGCACCGCCAGGGCCGCCCCGGCCACCAGCCCGGCCCACCGGCGCGGCCGTATCCGGCCGGCCTCCTCCCCGGGGCCCGGAGGGAAAGCGCGGGCGGGCCCGGTGCTGCGCTCGGTCTGTGCCACGGTGCATCCTCGGTGCGTGATTCCGGCCGCCCCGGAACAGAAAACGACCGTTAATAGACGGCTGTCGGACGGCTGTCGGACGGCTGTCAGGCGGCTGTCAGACGACATAGTCCTTTTTCCACTGCTGGTATTGCTCGCTGTAGTCGCATTCGGTGAGTTCCACGGGGGCGTTCTCCCGGGTGGCGGTAAGGCATCCGCCGTTGGTCCGGCTGCGGTAGACATATGCGTTGTCTCCGACCTTGACCTCGATCCAGAACGTCACGCCCCCGTTGTCGCACTGCTGCATGGAGACCTCGACGATGCCGCTGGTGGGCACCGCGGCGACGCACAGTGGCTCGCCTCCGATGTTCTGCTGGATCTGGACCGGGTTGCGGCCCGCGGGGGTGATGTTCCAGGTCTGGTTCGCCCCGCCGTTCCGCTCGTAGACCAGCACGCTCGAATCGGTGCTGCCGCCGCGGTCGTTGTCGAGCACATAACCGTCCATGCCGATGTTCTTCAGCGCGACTCCGCTCTGCGCCACGGCCTGGCCCGAGCCCGCGAGCACGCTGGTGGTGAGAACGCCGAGGGAGACCGCGGCGGTCATCGCCGCCTTTGCCGCCTGCTTCATGAGGATTTCCCTTCTTCCGGTGAACTTCCGCTTTTCCCTTGCTTCTTGGAAGGGTAATTCGGGCGACCGGAAGAAGGAATGTCTTTCGCTCGAAGCAGTGAATTGGGAATATTGTATGCAGTGGTTCGGCAATTGCCGGTGGATCGCGGTCGGTTCACCGGGCGGGCCGTGAGCGCGGCGGGGGAGCCGTCGGAACCGGCGCCGGCGACGTCCCCGGGAACGCGGTGGCCGGCCGCCTCCGGCGGCGCCGGGACGCCCCGGGTCATCGGGCCGGAGGTGACGAAGGCGGCGTCCGGATCCGGCCGGCGGGCCCGGGTCCGCAGTGGGGAAACCCTTGTCAATGGTTGTTCCTGTGCGGTTATCTTGATTTTTGTGAGTGGCCGGAGCCGTGTACGTTCCCAGCACCGGGCCGCGAGCCGCGATGTCCGTCCTCCGCCGCAGGCCAGTGGCCCGGCGCACCCGTCAGGAGCCCGCAGATGCCCCACGACGCCGCTACCCCGCCCGCGCCCCTGTCCTCGCTCGCCTACGGCGGGGACTACAACCCCGAGCAGTGGCCGGAGGAGGTCTGGGCCGAGGATGTGGCGCTGATGCGCGAGGCCGGGGTCAATCTGGTCAGTCTGGGGATCTTCTCCTGGGCGAAGCTGGAGCCGAGGCCCGGCGGGTACGACTTCGGCTGGCTGGACCGGATCATCGGCATGCTGCACGAGGCCGGCATCCGGGTGGACCTGGCCACCCCCACCGTGGTGCCGCCCGCCTGGTTCTACCGCGCCCACCCCGAGGCGCTGCCGGTCAGCCGGGAGGGGGTGCGCTGGGAGTTCGGCTCGCGCGGCGCGATCTGCCACAGCTCACCCGCCTACCGGGAGGCCGCCGCCCGGATCACCCGGGCACTGGGCGAGCGCTACGGCCGCCACCCGGCGGTGGTCATGTGGCATGTGCACAACGAGTACGGGGTGCCGGTGCTGGAGTGCTACTGCGAGACCTCGGCCGAGCACTTCCGCTCCTGGCTGGCGGACCGCTACGGGACGCCGGAGAAGCTGAACGAGGCCTGGGGCACCGCCTTCTGGGGCCAGGCATACGGCGACTGGTCCGAGATCCAGCCGCCCCGGGCCACCCCCACCACCTGCAATCCCGCCCAGCGGCTGGACTACGCCCGGTTCGCGGGGGACGCCGCCCTGGAGAACTTCACGCGCGAGCGGGACCTGCTGCACGAACTGTCCCCCGGTATCCCGGTGACCACCAACTTCATGGTCTCGCCCACCCAGTGCGACACCATCGACTACTGGAAGTGGGCCCGCGAGGTCGACATCGTCACCAACGACCACTACCTGGTCGCCGAGGACGAGCGCAATCACATCAATCTCTCCATGGCCGCCGACCTGACCCGCTCGGTGGGCGGCGGCCGGCCCTGGCTGCTGCTGGAGCACTCCACCAGCGCGGTCAACTGGCAGCCGCGCGGCATCGCCAAGCAGCCCGGCGAGATGGCCCGCAACAGCCTGGCCCATGTGGCCCGCGGCTCGGAGGGCGCGATGTTCTTCCAGTGGCGGGCCTCGCGCCGGGGCGCGGAGAAGTTCCACTCCGCGATGGTGCCGCACGCCGGCACCGACAGCCGGATCTGGCGCGAGGTGGTGTCCCTGGGCCGGGACCTGGTCGCCCTGGACGAGATCCGCGGTACCCGGACCGTCGCCGACGCCGGCATGGTCTGGGACTGGCAGTCCTGGTGGGCGCAGAACCTGGAGTGGCGCCCCAGTGACCACCTGGACGCGCGGGAGCGCGCCGAGTCCTGGTACGCGGCGCTCTTCGACCGCCATCTGACCGTGGACTTCGCCCACCCCGAGGCCGACCTCTCGGCCCATCCGCTGGTGGTCGTGCCGGCGCTGTATCTGACCACCGAGGCGGCCGGGCACAATCTGCGCCGCTACACCGAGGCCGGCGGCACCCTGGTGGTCTCCTGCTTCTCCGGCATCGTGGACGAGCACGACGCCGTCCACCCCGGGCCGCACCCGGGCGCGCTGCGCGAGGTGCTGGGGCTGACCGTGGAGGAGTTCCAGCCGCTGCACGCCGGCCGGACGGTGACCCTGGACGGCGGGGCGGACCGGCCCCGGCTCAGCGGCTCGGTATGGGCCGAGACCGTGGTGGCCCGGGGCGCCGAGACGGTCTGGAGCTACGCGGACGGCCCGGCGGCCGGCCGCCCGGCGGTCACCCGGCACCGGCTGGGCGACGGCACCGCCTGGTATGTCTCGGCCCGGCTGGACTCCGGCGGGCTGGACGCGGTGCTGGCCGCGGCCGGCGCGGACGCCGGGCTCACGCCGCGCGACCGGCTGCCGCGCGATGTCGAGGTGGTGCTGCGCGCCGGGGAACAGGGCCGCTATCTCTTCGTGCTCAACCACACCGGCAGCGAGGCCACCGTGGAGCTCCCCGCCCCGGGCACCGAACTGCTCACCGGCCGGCGCGCCGTCGGTCCGCTGACCGTGCCCGCCGCCGCCGTCCGCGTCGTCCGGCTGGAGGACACGGACGCCTGAGCCGCCGGCCGGGCCGCCGCCACCGCGGGTCCGCGCACCGGGCCGCGATCCCGGGGGCCCGCCATGTGCTGGTGAGCACAACGGCGGTGGGGCGGGTGCCAGGCACCCGCCCCACCGCCGCGAACGGCTCCGGGCGCGTCAGGGGCGCCCGGGCCTCAGCGCACCGGGGTGAAGTCCCGGGCGCCGATGAACTCCGGGCGGCGCACCGGCGCCGCGAACGGCTCCACCGCCGTGTTCTCCACGCTGTTGAAGACGATGAAGACATTGCTGCGCGGGTAGGGCGTGATGTTGTCGCCCGAGCCGTGCATGCAGTTGCAGTCGAACCACACCGCCGATCCCGGCGCCCCGGTGAACATCCGGATGCCGTGCTCGGCGGTCATCGCGGTGAGCTGCTCGTCGGACGGCGTGCCCGCGTCCTGCATCTGCAGCGACTGCTTGTAGTTGTCCTTCGGGGTGGCACCGGCGCAGCCCAGGAACGTCTTGTGGGAGCCCGGCATGATCATCAGCGAGCCGTTCCACGGGTAGTTCTCGGTCAGCGCCACCGACACCGACACGGTCCGCATGTGCGGCAGTCCGTCCTCGGCGTGCCAGGTCTCGAAGTCCGAGTGCCAGTAGAAACCGGTGGCCCCGAAGCCGGGCTTCACATTGATCCGGCTCTGGTGGACATAGACGTCCGAGCCCAGCAACTGGCGCGCCCGGTCGGCCAGCCGCGGGTCGTGGACGAGCTGCCCGAACACCTCGCTGATCTTGTGCACCTCGAAGACCGACCGCACCTGGCCGGTGCCCGGCTCCAGGACCGAGCGCTCGTCCGCCCGGATCTGCGGATCGGTGGTGAGCCGCTCCAGCTCCCGGTTGAAGACCGCGACCTCGTCGGGGGAGACGAGCCGGTCGAGGGCGAGGAAGCCGTCGCGGTCGTAGGCGGCCACCTCATTGGCGGTGAACGGCCCCGGCGCGCCGGGCTCCGACCACACCACCGGGTCCTGACGCCGGGTCACCGCCTCCTTGGGGCCCCGGGTCGGATAGAGGTCGGCCGGCTGCTCGGGTGCGAGCGTCATAGCTGCTGTCAGTCCTCTCTCTGCTTGTCGTGTTGTACGGCCCCGCTCTTCCGGGCCCGGCGGCGCTCAGTCGCCGACGGGCTCGGTGAGCAGGGGGTAGGTACCCTCCTCGTCGTGGTCCTCGCGGCCGGTCACCGGCGGGTTGAACACGCACAGCACCCGCAGGTCCTCCTTGACCCGCAGGGTGTGGCGCTCATGGCCGTCGAGGAGATAGAGGGTTCCGGGGGTGATGCGGTAGACCTTGCCGGTCTCCCGGTCGGTCAGCTCCGCGTCACCCGCCACGCAGTAGACGGCCTCGACGTGGTGCTTGTACCACATGTCGGTCGTGGTGCCCGCGTAGAGCACGGTCTCGTGGAAGGAGAAGCCCACCCGGTCGTCGGCCAGGATCAGCCGCTTGCTGCGCCAGGTGCCGGACGCCGAGCGCACGTCCCGGTCGGAGTTCTCGATCTCGCTGAGGGTTCGGACGATCATGTCGGTGGGTTTCGCCTTCCTGGTGTACGGCTCTGTGGCCCTCCGGCCCGGTGTCCCCGGCGGGGCGTGTGGTCTTGTTCCGGCGTCGGCGTTCCGGTTGTCCGGGAACGGCCGGTCAGGCCGTCTCGCGGACGGCGCGGGCCAGGGTGCGCAGGCCCTCGTCCAGCTCCGCGGGGTCGATGGTCAGCGGCGGCAGCAGTTTGACCACCTCATCCTCGGGCCCGGAGGTCTCGACCAGCAGGCCCAGCTCGAAGGCGCGCCGGCAGACCGCACCCGCCCGGGCGGGCTCCTCGAACACCAGGCCCCATGCCAGCCCGCGCCCGCGGACCCGGGCACCGGTCTCCGGGTGCTCGGCGGCGATCGCCCGCAGCGCGGCCTCCACCTGCTCGCCGCGCGACACGGTCTGCTTCTCCGTCTGGGCGTCCGCCCAGTAGGTGCGCAGCGCCGCGGCGGCGGTGACGAAGGCCGGGTTGTTGCCGCGGAAGGTGCCGTTGTGCTCGCCAGGCTCCCAGATGTCCAGCTCGCGCCGGAACAGGCAGAGCGCCAGCGGCAGCCCGTAGCCGCTGATCGACTTGGAGACGGTGATGATGTCCGGGACGATGCCGGCGTCCTCGAAGGAGAAGAACGGGCCGGTCCGGCCGCAGCCCATCTGGATGTCGTCCACGATCAGCAGCATGTCGTGGCGGCGGCACAGATCGGCGAGGGCGCGCAGCCACTCGGCCCGGGCCACATTGATGCCGCCCTCGCCCTGCACGGTCTCCACGATCACCGCGGCGGGTTTGTTCAGCCCGGAGCCGGAGTCCTCCAGCAGTCGCTCGAACCACAGGAAGTCCGGGGTGGCGCCGTCCAGGTAGTCGTCGAAGGGCATGGGGGTGCCGTGCACCAGCGGGATGCCGGCGCCGGCCCGCTTGAAGGCGTTGCCGGTCACCGCCAGGGCGCCCAGCGACATGCCGTGGAAGGCGTTGGTGAAGGAGACGATGGCCTCCCGGCCCTTGACCTTGCGGGCCAGTTTCAGGGCCGCCTCCACGGCGTTGGTGCCGGTCGGGCCGGTGAACATCACCTTGTGGTCCAGGCCGCGCGGGCTGAGCACCAGCTCGTGGAAGGTCTCCAGGAAGGCCCGTTTGGCGCTGGTGGACATGTCCAGGCCGTGGGTGATGCCGTCGCGCTCCAGGTAGTCCAGCAGCGCGCGCTTGAGCACGGGGTTGTTGTGGCCGTAGTTCAGCGAGCCGGCGCCCGCGAAGAAGTCCAGGTAGGGACGGCCGTCCTCGTCGTAGAGGGTGCTTCCCTGCGCGCGGTCGAAGACGGTCGGCCAGCCGCGGCAGTAGCTGCGCACCTCGGACTCCAGGGTCTGGAAGATGCTGAGATCGGGCTGCGTGAGGGTCACGGTCTCTCCAGTCTTTCCCGGGGTTTCCCGATGGATCGTCACCGGTCGGCGGCGGGTCGTGCGGCGGAGGCGGGGACGGGTGCTGCGTGGTCGTGGCCGGCGGCGCTCCGGCCGCCGCGGGCGTCTCCGCCGCGGTCGCCGTGGTCGCTGCGGTCGCCGTGGTCGGTGCCGGGGATCGGTCCGATGCGGTACAGCACCTCGGGCTGATGGTCCCCCTCGGGGAACACCTCGGTGTCGAACAGCACTTCCCGGGCCACCGGTGCGCGGTGGCGCTCGGCGAAGGAGCGGAACAGCCGCTCGGAGGCGGTGTTGCCGGGGGTGATGGTGGTCTCGACGCCGGTCACGCCGAGCTCCTGCCCGGTGCGCGCGACCAGGCCGTCCAGCATGGCCGCGGCCACCCCCCGGCCGCGGTGGCCGTGGTCCACGGCCACCTGCCAGACGAGCAGGGTGTGCGGCTGCTCGGGGCGGAGGTAGCCGGTGATGAACCCGGCCGGGCTGCCGTCGGGCTCCCGGGCGACCACGGAGGTGGCGGCGTAGTCCCGGCACCACAACAGGTAGCTGTACGAAGAGTTCAGGTCCAGCACGCGGGAGTCGCGGGCCAGGCGCCACAGCGCGGCACCGTCCTCGACCTGCGGTGGGCTCAGCGTCAGTCCTCGGTCGGTCTGTCCTCGGGTAATCCGTAGATGGTCTGCTGGTGCGGCAGTCATGTGGCTCGAATTTACCCAGCAGAAATTTGGATTGCATCGCCGACAGGGGTTCACAAAAGCGGGGGCGTCATGTTATTCGGCGGGTCCGCGATCTGTCGGCCGAGGGCGGCGTTATGTGGTGTTATGCCCGTTCATTACCGGGCATAACGCCCTCGCTGTGGAGTGCGTCACATATGTGTAACGCCTGTGTGACTTTCGCGACTCGCGTGCGCCGTGAGCGCGCGGAAAAGCCCTCGCGCGGAATAGTTTATATTTTTTGTTTGAGCTGGGGAAAACGGGGAAGAAGAGAAAGTGTTTTGTCTTCCCGGGTTGTCCGCCGGGGCCGTACGGAATTCTTTCAGAATTCACCGTCGGCGGCGAAGGGGCCGTCCGGCCCCGAACCGGTCAGTGAGTAGCTGTCCGCATCCGTCCGGTGGCTGTCCGGGTGTTCGAAGCCCACGGCGAAGAGGAACACCTCGTCCGGCAGCTCCGCGTCCGGCTTGAGCTCCCACACGTAGACCAGCGCGCCGTCGTCCTGGCGCACCGACTTGACGAAGGCGTCCTCGGAGAAGTTCTGCCACTGCACCGGGTTGCGGACCTCGCTCTCCGGGGTGATGCGGAGCTGGAGGGTGAGCGAGTCCACCGGCTGCCCGGCCGTCAGCCTGATGGTGGGCTGTGACCAGTGCGGGTTGTCCAGCCCTTCCACATACGCCTCCACGCCCACGCCCACCGCGGTGCCGGCGGTGGTGCCCTGGCCGCTGTCCCCGGGCTGCGGCCCCTGGCCGGCGGTGCCGTCGCCCCGGGTGTCGCCGCCCCCGGCGGCCGGGCCGCCGCCGGTGCCCTCCGTGCCGGACCCCGGTTCCCCGGTGCCGGACTCCCCGGTCCCGGGGCTCCCGGTGCCCTCCGCGGGCCCGCCGCCGTCACCGTCACCGCCGTTCCGGCCGGACTCACCGCCGTCGCCGCTGCCGCCGCCCTGCGGGTCCGAGTCCTCGCCGGCCGGGTCCCCGCCGGCGTCCGGGCCGTCCTGTCCCGGGCGCGGATCGGGGCCGTCCTCCTCGGCGCCCTGGGTGCCGCCGCCCACCGCCGGGCCGGGCAGCGCCGGGGCGCTGCCCTGGCTCCAGGTCACCGCCACCGAGACGCCGCCCAGGGTGGCCACCAGGGCGGCGGCGGCCGTGGCCGCCCGCATCCAGGCCGGGCTCAGCCCGCGCAGGCCCGGCAGACCGGACCGGCCGCCGGGCAGACCCGGCAGACCCGGCAGCGTGGGCAGGCCACGCGCGTTGCGCGGCGCCGCGTGGCCGCTGCGGGAGCGCTCGGCGGCGGCCATGCCCTGCCGGATGTGCTCCAGCATCCGGTCCCGGTCGGGCCGGTGCGCTTGGGCGGCCGAGCGCAGCAGCTCGGTCACCTCGGGGTGCGCCGGCATCACATCCTCCGTTCCACGGGCCGGTCCACGGGAGTGGCGCGCAGCACCTTCCCCCAGGCGGAGGGCGGGCCTGAGCCGCCGCCGCCGGCGGCCGGGGCGCCGCCGGACTTCCCGGCGGGCCTGCCGGCCCCTTGCTCCAGCAGCCGTTCCAGCTCGGCGATTCCGCGCGAGGTCTGGCTCTTCACGGTACCGACGCTGATGCCCAGCGCCCTGGCCGTCTCCTTCTCGGACAGCCCGAAGGCGTGCCGCAGCACCACGCAGGCCCGCTTCCGGTACGGCAGGCGGCCCAGCGCCGCCCGCACGTCCAGCACGGCCGGGACATCCGGTCCGTCGGTGGTCTCCGGCTCCCGTGCCCAGAAGAGTGCCACCCGCCGCCGCTCGCGCACCAGAGTGCGGATCCGGGAACGGGCCATGTTGACCACCACCCCGCGCGCATACGCCAGCGGCTGCTCGGCCGCCCGCACCCGGTCCCAGTGGCTCCACAGCGCCACCAGGGCGTCCGCGGCCAGGTCGTCCGCGCCGTCCGGGCCGGCCCCGCCGCCCAGCAGCAGATGGGCCAGCCGGGCCAGTTCGGCATGGTGGCGCTCGAAGAAGGCGTGGAACTCTTCAGCAGGGGTTGCCACGCGTCCTCCTCGTCGCCGGACGGGCCGGGGGGCGTTGTCGCGCCGCCGGGCCGTCTGCCGGTCCTGCCGTCCAAGCACGTGCCGTCAGAGCATGTCGCCACCGGTCCATGGCCGGTCTCGCTGCCGTAGCCCCGGGGGCGTTGCCGAGCCGCCCGTGGCACCGGACCGTTCCGGGTGCCTTCTGTGGTCAAATCCCCCGATCAGTGCGGAGCGTAGCAGGCACCTCGTAGGCTGCGGGGCATGCGTTCCACACCAGTTCTCCACATCACCGGACGGGTACTGCTCGGCGCCGACCCGCAGGCCGAGGCGCGCGACGAGGTGTGGGTGATCGACGGACGGATCAGCTTCTCCCCGCCCCGCGCCGACCGGTCGGCCGTCACCCTCTCCGGCTGGGTGCTGCCCGGCCTGGTGGACGCGCATTGCCATGTGGGCCTGGACGCCCACGGCGCGGTCGACCGGGCCACCACGGAGAAGCAGGCGCTGGCCGAAAGGGACGCCGGCGCCCTGCTGCTGCGGGACGCCGGCTCGCCCGCCGACACCCGGTGGATCGATCACCGCGACGACCTCCCCAGGCTGATCCGGGCCGGCCGGCACATCGCCCGGACCCGCCGCTACATCCGCAACTACGGACACGAGATCGAGCCGGACCAACTGGTGGCCTATGTCCGGCAGGAGGCCCGGCGCGGGGACGGCTGGGTGAAGCTGGTCGGGGACTGGATCGAGCGGCAGGCCGGCGATCTGGCGCCGTGCTGGCCGCGCGAGGCGGTGGCCGCGGCCATCGACGCCGCCCACCAGGAGGGCGCCCGGGTGACCGCGCACTGCTTCGCCGAGGACTCGCTGCGCGATCTGGTGGAATCCGGGATCGACTGCGTGGAGCACGCCACGGGGCTGACCGAGGAGACCATCCCGCTGTTCGCCGAGCGCGGGGTGGCGATCGTGCCCACCCTGGTCAACATCGCCACCTTCCCGCGCCTCGCCGACCAGGGCGAGGCCAGGTTCCCGCGCTGGGCGGACCACATGCGGCGGCTGCACGCCCGGCGCTACGACACCGTGCGGGCCGCCTGGGACGCGGGCATCCCGGTGTACGTGGGCACGGACGCCGGCGGCGCGCTGCCGCACGGGCTGGTGGCCGACGAGGTGGCGGAGCTGGTGAAGGCCGGTATCCCGGCCCCGGACGCGCTGGACGCGGCGGCCTGGCGGGCCCGCGCCTGGCTGGGCCGGCCGGGGCTGGAGGAGGGGGCGCCCGCGGACCTGGTGGTGTGCGCCGAGGACCCGCGCCGGGAGGTACGGACCCTGGCCCACCCCTCCCGGGTGATCCTGGGCGGCCGGATCGTGGAGTGAACGGGGCGGCTGCCGGTGCTTGCCCGGCGGCCGTGTCGCACACAGGGGCGGGGTCTCCCCGGTGGGGGTGAATCGGCGCTGGAAAGACCACATGATCGGACTGGAATGCCAAGGATGGCGGAGTCCCGGTCGCCGGCCCGGGTGATGTCCCGTTCCCGGGACCGGCGACGCCATTCCGTCGTGGGGGTTGTCACCCATGCACCGCATCGCACCTGGCCGCACCGGCGTCGCACGCCGGGCGGCCGTTCTGCTCTCCGCCACCGCCACCGCCACCGCCACCGCCAGCGTCGCCGCCGGCGCGGCCCTGGCGGGCGGCGCCGCGCTCACCGCCGCGGCACCGGCCGCGGCGGCCGGGCACACCACCGGATCCGGCGGGGCGGGCACGGCGCATGCCGTCGTGCTCCGCACCGGCCTGGAGGTGTCCCTGATCGACGGCGCCGCGCGGGTCCCGCTCACCGCCGTGCTGAACGAGGTGGCGGTGGCCGCCGGGGACGGTGAGCGGACCGCCGCCGAGAAGGCCCTGGACGTCACCGTGGAAGGCGTCGGCCGGGGCGGCCCGGTGGCCCTGCTGCGCGCCGGCGCCGCCGACGCCCGGGCCACGGCGGACGCCGCCGGCACCCGCGCCGAGGTGGAACTCGCCGACGCCCGGGTCCGGCTGCCCGGCCTGCCGCTGCTGCCGGTCGTGGCGGCGTCCGCGGTCGCCGCCGAGGCCGACTGCCCGGCGGACGGCGCCCCGAGCGCCGACGTCCGGGTGGCCGGTCCGGTGACGGTGCTCGGCAAGCGGGTCACCCTGGACGCCGAGGGCCCCACCGAGGTGTCGGTGCCGGGGGTCGGTGACGTGCGGCTGGAGTTGTCCCGGCAGACCGCCGAGGAGGACTCGGCCGCGGCCGCAGCCCTGGAACTGACCGTGTCGGTCGATCCGCTGGACCTCAATGTCGCCGCGGTGACCGGCACGGTGGTGCTGGCCGAGGCGGACTGCACCGGCCCCGCCGCCGTCCCCGCGGCCGGGGCCCGGGCCGAGGCCGCGGAGCCGGGATCCGGCCCCGTCCCGCAGGGCGCCGACGAGTCCGGCGTCGCCGTCCGCGGCGGCACCGACGACGCCGGCCCGGACGCCGGCCCGGGCACCGGCCCGGATCTGGCCGCCACCGGCGGCGGATCCGGCACCACCTATCTGGGCATCGGCGCCCTCCTGCTGCTCGGCGCCGGCGCGGGCCTGGTCCTCGCCCGCCGCCGCTCCGGCACCGGTAACGGCTCCGGCACCGGCGCCGGCTGACGGCCGCGCAGCCCGGGCGGGGCGTCACGGTTCCCGGTGATGCCGGGGTGCGGGGACGGGGGGCGTGCCCGTGCCCCGGCATCTCACGGCCCGCCGCCCCGCCCCGGGCGGGCGGCGGGGCGGCGGGATCAGTGGGCGGTGTCGGTGTGCCAGAGGCGCCGGCCGTCGGCGGCGCGGATCAGCACATCGCCGTCGGCCCGGACCACCAGCTCCGCCCCCGGATTGCCCGCGGTCGGGGTCGACCAGAGCACCCGGCCCCGCCGGTCGTGGAGCACCAGCGCCCCGTCCGCGCGGAACTCGCCGGTCTCCGCGCCGTCGTGGATGCCGGACCGCCACAGCAGCCGCTCGTTCTCGTCGTGCACGGTGAACTCCCCGCTCGGCTGCAGCCGCAGCCGGGCCCGGCCGGAGCTGATCACCTCGAACCGGCGCAGCGTGAGCGGCCCCCGGAAAACCCGGTCCTGCGGGCCCGCGCCGCCCCGCGGGATGGTCCCCTGGGCCAGCCGGTCCAGCGCGCTCAGCGACGGCACGAAGGTGTACACCGCGCCCTCGGTGCGCACGAACTGCCGGAACGACAGCGGCACCGTCCGGTCGCTCTCCTTCCCGCCCGCGGGGAACGACACCTCGCTGTCCCGCCCGATCAGCATGTCCCGGCCCGCCGGCTGCGGCCGGTCGGGGAAGTCCGGGTCGTTCACCCAGTTGCGCTGCACGAACTCGAACTGGGCGACCAGGTCCGACTGGTAGCAGATGAACAGCAGCCCGCGCGGCGTGTCCGGTCCGCCGCCCACGCCTTCCGGGTCCATCGGCGGGCCGAACGGGATTCCCCGGCGCATGATCCGCCTGCCGTCCAGCACCCCCTTCTCCGGCAGCGTTCCGGGGGCTCCCGGCGCCACCTTGAGCCCGTCGCGGGGACTGGTCTTGCGCAGATGGGCGCAGAGCGGCGTGACCCGGCCCTCCAGATCGTCCGCGTAGCTCAGATCGTTGTCCGGCTTCAGGGCCGGGTTCGGCAGCGGGTCCCGGTCCGGGTGTTTCAGCACCGGTGCGCCCGACGGCCAGCGGCCCACCAGCCGCGCCGCCAGCCACCCGGGCTCGGTGTCCTCCGGCACCGCGTCGCGCCGCTTCAGCTCCGCCAGGTGCCCGGTCACCTGCTCCCGCCAGCCGCTGACGTCCTGGGCCAGCCGCCGGATCACCTGGAACGAGCCGTTGTTCATCCAGTCCGGCAGCCAGGCGGGCAGCCGGTGGTCCATGGGCAGCCCGACCACGAACTCCCCGGCCGGGATCATCCGGGTGCCCGGCTCGCCCCTCTTGTGCTCGGGATTCTCCGGGTCGGGCTCGTCGAAGCCCTGCACGGCGGGCTGGCTGATGCCGTCCTTGAAACCGAAGTGCTCGTGGCCCCGGGCGTCACCGGGCAGGGTGGCGCCCTCCTGCTCGAAGACCAGGGACACCCCGTGCAGGTTCAGCTCCTGCCGCTCCCAGGCCACGGCCGCCCGCAGATCCTCCGCCCGGTCCGCGGCCAGCGTGAGCACCGCGTCCACCGGCTCGTGGTGCGGGGCGCCGAACAGCCAGTTCTCCGGGGCGTTGCGGCCGGTGTCGCCCAGCAGCCCGGCACGCCGGGCACTGCCCTGGACGAAGGCGTCCTGGGTGGAGCCGTGCGGGATGTCGGTGATGGGCGGGGAGCCGGCCAGGGTCACCAGGCCGTTCCAGGTGAAGCCGATGGACCGCCAGATGGCGGCCATGTCGGCCGGGTCGGCGCCGGCCGCCCGCCGCCGGGCGGAGCTGAAGCGGGAGTTGAACACGGCCACGTCCTGCGTGGTGGCGATTCTGGGCCGCAGCCGGGCCAGCCAGCGGCGGGCCGCGGTCGGGTTGGCGAACCGCAGCAGCAGCAGCCGGACATGGTCCTTGCGGAAGCCCGCGAGGATGTCGCCCTGGATGTCGGCGTTGTGCCGGAGCGGCAGCGCCGCGTCCTCCACGGCGCTCTGGGCGGGGACGGCGACGGGGGCGGCGGACAGCGGGGCGGCGGACGACTCACGGGCGGGCGAGGAGGCCATCGGGTACTCCGAAACGAGGAAAGGGCGAGGTAGGGGAGAGGAAGGGGAGAGGAAGGGGAAACGACGGGACACGCAACGGATCGAAAGGGGATGGTCGAAAGAGGACGGTGGAAGTGAGCGGTATGAGACAGGACCGGACAGGACAGGGCGGGCCCCGGGATTCCCGCAGGCCGTCCCGTGCCTACCGGACCAGCGCCGCCACACCGGCGCACCCGGCTTGGGAAGTCACCCGGAAGTGCGGCCCGGCCGCCTCCGCCGGGACCAGCCGGGCGCCCGCCGCGCCACCCGGTCCCGGCGGTCACCGGCATGCCGCCGTGCGCGGACGGCCGGGGTGCGCCAGGCTGGGGCCGCGGGGGGAGGACACACCACCGGAGGAGAGAACCGGATGGACCCGCGCCGCCGCCTCGTCCGCACCGACACCGTGCTGGCCGACCCCCGGCTGGCCTCGGCGGCCCGCCGGCTGGGCCGCGGCCCGGTGAAAGGCGTGGTGACGGCCGTTCTGGAACGCGCCCGCGCCGGTGAACTGCCCGGCGACGCCGGGACGGTGGCGGACGCCGCGGTGGCCGCCCTGCCGCCCACCGCGGCCGGTCTGCGTCCGGTGCTCAACGCCAGCGGGGTGCTGCTGCACACCAACCTCGGACGGGCGCCGCTGTCCGCCGCGGCCCGCGAGGCGGTGCTGGCCGCGGCCGGCACCACCGATGTGGAGCTCGATCTGGCCACCGGGGGCCGCGGCCGGCGCGGCCGGACCGCCCTGGCGGCGCTGTGCGAGCGGGTGCCGCAGGCCGAGGCGGCCCATGTGGTGAACAACGGCGCCGCCGCCCTGGTCCTGGCCGCCGCCGCCCTGGCCGCCGGGCGGGAGATCGTGATCAGCCGGGGGGAACTGGTCGAGATCGGCGACGGCTTCCGGATTCCGGAACTGCTGGCCGCCACCGGGGCGAGACTCCGCGAGGTGGGCACCACCAACCGGACCACCCCGGCCGACTATGCGGCGGCCGTCGGACCGGACACCGGCTTTGTGCTCAAGGTGCACCCGTCCAACTTCCGGGTCACCGGCTTCACCCGGTCCGCCGGCGTCGCCGAACTGGCCGCCCTGGGCGTGCCGGTGGTCTCCGACATCGGCTCCGGCCTGCTGGCCCCCGACCCGCTGCTGCCGGAGGAGCCGGACGCCGCCGGCCAGTTGCGGGCGGGTGCCGCGCTGGTCACCGCCAGCGGCGACAAGCTGCTCGGCGGCCCGCAGTGCGGCCTGCTGCTGGGCCGCTCCGGCCCGGTCCGGCGGCTGGCCCGGCACCCGCTGGCCAGGGCGCTGCGGGTGGACAAGCTGACCCTGGCCGCACTGGAGGCCACCCTGCGCGGCCCGGCCACCCCCACCCACCGGGCCCTGCACACCGGCGCCGGGGAGCTGCGGGCCCGGGCGGAGGGGATCGCGGCGGGCCTGCGGGCGGCGGGCATCGACGCGTGCGCCGTGGAGTCCGGCGCCGTGGTGGGCGGCGGCGGCGCCCCCGGGGTGACTCTGGACGGCGCGGCGGTCTCGCTGCCCGCCGGATACGCGGGCCCGCTGCGCCGCGGGACACCGGCGGTGCTGGGCCGGCGGGAACGCGGCCGGTGCCTGCTGGACCTGCGGGCGGTCCCGGAGGAGGCGGACCGGGAACTGGCCGCCGCGGTCCGGGCGGCGGCCCGCACCGCCGCCCGGGAGGAGCCGGCCCCGGACCACCCGCACCACCCGCACCACCCGGACCACCCGGACCACACCGCGGAGGGGCCCCCGGCGGAAGCCGCGGCGGCGCGGGCGGACCTCCGGGCCGGGCCGGGCGGGGGTGAGCTGCCGTGCGGGTGATCGCCACCGCCGGGCATGTCGACCACGGCAAGTCCGCCCTGGTCCGGGCCCTGACCGGGATGGAACCCGACCGCTGGGCCGAGGAGCGCCGCCGCGGCCTCACCCTGGATCTCGGCTTCGCCTGGACCGGGCTGCCCGGCGCCGGGCAGCTCGCCTTCGTGGACGTCCCCGGCCATGAGCGCCTGGTCGGGAACATGCTCGCCGGGGTGGGCCCGGTCCCCGCCGTGCTGTTCGTGGTCGCCGCCGACCAGGGCTGGCAGCCGCAGTCCGAGGAGCATCTGGCCGTGCTGGACGCGCTCGGCGTGCGGCACGGCGTGCTCGCCGTCTCCCGGGCCGATCTGGCCGACCCCGAGCCGGCCCGGCGGGAGGCCGTGGACCGGATCGCCGCCACCTCGCTGGGCACGCTGCCCGCGGTGCCGGTCAGCTCGGTGACCGGCACCGGCCTGGACCGGCTGCGCGCCGCCCTGGCGGACCTGGCCGCCGCGCTGCCGCCGCCGGACCGGGAGGCGGACGTCCGGCTCTGGGTGGACCGCTCGTTCGCCGTCCGCGGCCGGGGCACCGTGGTGACCGGCACCCTGGGCGCGGGCACGCTGCGCACCGGCGACCGGCTGGCCCTGACCGACGGCCGCACCCTGCGGGTGCGCGGACTCCAGACGCTGCGGCAGGACCGCCCGGAAGTCGCCGCGGTGGCCCGGGTCGCGGTCAATCTGCACGGCCGGGAGGCGGCCGGACTGCGCCGCGGCGACCCGCTGCTCACCCCCGGCCGCTGGCCGGCCACCACCGTGGCCGATGTGCGGCTGCGCGCTGCCGCCGCCGCACCGGACGCCCGGGACCTGCCCCGGGCGCTGACCCTGCACGCCGGTGCCGCGGCCGTGCCGGTCACCGTGCGCCCGCTCGGCCCGGACACCGTCCGGCTGACCCTGGCCCGGCCGCTGCCGCTGCGGGCCGGCGACACCGCGCTGCTGCGCGACCCCGGGCGGCACCGGCCCCCGGCCGGCCTCACCGTGCTGGACGTCCGGCCGCCGGAGCTGCGCCGCCGCGGTGCCGCGGCGGCCCGGGCGGCGGAGCTGGCCGGGATGACCGGCACCCCGGACGGGGCGGCCGAGCTGCGCCGCCGCGGGCTGGTGCGGCGGGCCGAGCTGATCGCCATGGGTGTGCGGCCCGCCGCCGGGCCGGTGGCCGGCGACTGGCTGGCCGACCCCGGTCACTGGGCGGAGCTGAGACGGCTGCTGGCCGGCGCCGTCCGGCGGCATGCCGCGGAGCATCCGATGGAGCCCGGACTGCCCCTGGAGGCCGCCAGGAAGCTGCTGCGGCTGCCGGACCGGGCCCTGGTGGCCGCGCTGGCCGCGGCCCCCGGGCCGGCGCTGCACCACCGCGGGGGCAGGCTCTACGCGGCACACGCCCCCGGGCCGGAACTGCCGCCCCCGGTGCGCCGCGCGGTCGCGGAACTCCGCCGGCAGCTGGCCCTGGCGCCGTTCCGGGCCCCGGAGGCGGACCGGCTCGCCGGGCTGGGCCTGGACCGGGCCGCGCTGGCCGCCGCCGTCCGGCGCGGGGAACTGCTGCGGATCGCCGACGGCATCGTGCTGCTGCCCGGGGCGGACGCCGCGGCGGCCCGGGAGCTGGCCGGGCTGGAGCAGCCGTTCACGGTCAGCGAGGCGCGCCGGGCCCTGGACACCACGCGGCGGGTGGCGGTACCGCTGCTGGAGCTGCTGGACCGGCGCGGCTGGACGGTCCGGGCGGACGACGCCCGGCGGGTCTGCCGCCCGCCCCGGGAACCGGGGCCGGCGGGGCCGGCCGGGGCGGCGGCCGGCGGAGGCGGACAGGAATCGAACCTGCCTGCCCGAGAACCTCGGGCACCTCGGTTTTGAAGACCGGGAGGGCCACCAGGCACCCGTACGCCTCCGCGCCGTCGGCGGCCCTCCCATCAAACCGCCTCCCGCGTCCCGGCCGCCGGTCATCTCCACGGCGTGTCCCGGCCGGCCGGGCGGCGGCGAGGCGCGCGGAGGCGGCGAGAAAGGACGGCATGCGATGACGGTCACCGGCACAGCGGCACCCGGGACGCCCGGGCGGACGCCGGGGGAGGCGGTACGGCTCACCCGGTACGCCCGCGGCGGGGGCTGCGCCTGCAAGATCCCCCCGGGCGAACTGGAGGACCTGGTGGCCGGGCAGGTTCCCCCGCCCGGCACTGCGCCCCCGGGCCTGCTGGTCGGCCTGGAGCACGGCGACGACGCGGCGGTCGCCGCACTGCCCGGCGGCGGCGCGGCGGTGGCCACCGCCGACTTCTTCACCCCGGTCGTCGACGACCCCTACGACTGGGGCCGGATCGCCGCCGCCAACGCGCTGTCGGACGTCTACGCCATGGGCGGCACCCCGCTGCTGGCGGTGAATCTGCTGGCCTGGCCCCGGGACCGGCTGCCCGCCGAACTGGCCCGGGAGGTGCTGCGCGGCGGCCGGGACACCGCCGCCGCGGCGGGCTGCCCGGTGGCCGGCGGGCACAGCGTGGACGACGCCGAGCCGAAGTACGGGATGGCCGTCACCGGCGTCGCCGACCCGGAGCGGCTGCTGCGCCTGGACCGCGGCCGGGCCGGACTCCCGCTGTCCCTGACCAAGCCGCTGGGCCTGGGCGTGCTGAACAACCGGCACAAGGCCACCGGCGAGGTCTTTCCCGAGGCGGTGGCGGTGATGGCCGCGCTCAACCGGGACGCCGCCGCGGCGGCCCTGGAGGCCGGCTGCCGCTGCGCCACCGATGTCACCGGGTTCGGCCTGCTGGGCCATCTGTACAAGCTGGCCCGGGCCTCCGGCGTCTCCGCCGTGCTGCACGCCGCGGCCGTGCCGTTTCTGGCGGGGGCGCGGGAGGCCGTGCGGGACGGTTTCGTCAGCGGCGGCACCCGGCGCAACCTCCGCTGGGTGGCGCCGCACTGCGATTTCGGCTCCGCCGGGGAGGAGACCCGGCTGCTGCTGGCGGACGCCCAGACCTCCGGCGGTCTGCTGGTGGCGGGCGAGGTGCCGGGCGCCCCGGTGATCGGCGAGCTGGTGGCGCCGGACGGCCCCGCCCTGCGGGTGCGCTGACCCGCGCCCGCGCCCGGGGCAGCGGCCGGCTAGCCGCCGCGGCCGGTGGACCGGGTGATCCCGGCCCGCTCCCGGTAGTCGCGCACCAGTTGCCGTGCCCCGGGCCCCCGCGGCCGGCGTCCCGGGCGGATGTCGCAGGTGAGCGCCTTGGCCTCCTGGATATGGGTGTTCGGGTCCAGGGAGAGGTGCAGCAGTTCGTTGGCGGCGTCCCCGCGGCTGTGCCCGTTGGGTCCCCAGTGGTAGGGCAGCCCGATCTGGTGCAGCGTCCGGCCGTGCACCCGCAGCGGCGCGATGCGGTCGGTGACCAGCACCCGGGCCTCGATCACCCCCCGCGCGGTGACCACCGTCGCCCAGCCCCGGTGCGCCAGCCCGCGTTCGGCGGCCAGCTCGGGCGACACCTCGCAGAACAGCTCGGGCTGGAGCTCGTACAGATAGGGCTGCCAGCGGGACATGCCGCCCGCGGTGTGGTGCTCGGTCAGCCGGTAGGTGGTCAGCACATAGGGGAAGACCCCGGAGCCGGGCTCGTCGCCGCTGGGGTGGTAGCTGTTGTCCGGATGCGGCGCCGGCAACTGCCGCACCGGGTTGCGCTGCCGCCCGTAGAGCAGATTGGGGAACGGCGAGTCCTGCGGCTCGTAGTGCGCCGGCAGCGGGCCGTCCACCAGCCCCGTCGGCACATACAGCCATGCCCTGCCGTCCGCCTGCATGATGAAGGCGTCCGTGCCGGACAGCGCCTCGTCGGCGGTGGCGCCCTCCGGCGGCACATGGTCCGGGGCCTTGGCGGGGGAGAAGTCCGGGACGTCGTGGCCCGTCCAGCGCTGCCGGTCGGCGTCCCACCACACCAGCGCCTTGCGCTCGCTCCACGGCCGGCCCTGCGGATCGGCCGAGGCACGGTTGTACAGGATGCGGCGGTTGGCCGGCCAGGCCCAGCCCCACTCCGGGGCCACCCAGCTCTGCTCGGCGCCCGGCTTGCGGCGGGCGGCCTGGTTGACGCCGTCCGCGTAGACCCCGCAGTAGATCCAGCAGCCGCAGGAGGTGGAGCCGTCGTCCTTCAGCTGCTGGTAGGAGGCGAGCGGCGCGCCGTCCGCGGCATGGCCGTTGATCTCCGCCAGCACCGCCTCGGCGTCCGGCTCGGCGAGCGGGCCATGGGTGGGATAGTCCCAGGTGAGGTCGAGCACCGGCCGGTCCATCTCGTCGGCCGACCCGGCCAGCTTCTGCCGGATGCGGCGCCCCAGGTGGTACATGAACCACAGATCGCTGCGGGCGTCACCGGGCGGCTCCACCGCCCGGTGGTGCCACTGGAGCATCCGCTGGGTGTTGGTGAAGCTGCCGTCCTTCTCGGTGTGCGCCGCGGCCGGCAGGAAGAACACCTCGGTGCCGATGGACTCGGTGCGCATCTCCCCGGTCCGGATCTCCGGCCCGTCCCGCCACCAGGTGGCCGACTCGATCAGGGAGAAGTCCCGCACCACCAGCCAGTCCAGGTTCGCCATGCCCAGCCGCTGCATCCGGGCGCCGGCCGAGCCCACCGCCGGGTTCTCGCCCATCAGGAAGTAGCCCTTGCAGACGCCGTCCAGCTGCGCCATGACGGTCTCGTAGGAGCTGTGCGAGCCGGTCAGCCGGGGGAGATAGTCGAAGCAGTAGTCGTTCTCCGCGGTGGCGGCCTCTCCCCAGTACGCCTTGAGCAGGCTGATCAGACAGGCGCCCATGTTGCCCCAGTAGCCCTTGCGGGCGGCCTCCGCACCGACGTAGGTGTCCAGGCTCTGCTGCTTGTGCGCGTGCGGCATGGGCAGATAGCCGGGCAGCAGGTTGAACAGGGTGGGGATGTCCGTGGAGCCCTGGATGGAGGCGTGCCCGCGCAGCGCCAGAATGCCGCCGCCGGGGCGGCCGATGTTGCCCAGCAGGCTCTGCAGAATGGCCGCGGTGCGGATGTACTGCACGCCGACGGTGTGCTGGGTCCAGCCGACCGCATAGGCGAAGGCGGTGGTGCGGTCCCGGCCGGAGTTGTCGGTGAGCAGCTCGCACACGGTCCGGAACAGATCCCGCGGCACCCCGCAGATCTGCTCCACGGCCTCGGGGGTGTAGCGCGCGAAGTGGCGGCGCAGCACCTGGAGGACGCACCGCGGATGGGTCAGCGTGTCGTCCCGTGCCGGCTCGCCCGGGCCGAGCGCGGCCCCGCCCGAGCCGTGCGCCTCGCCGTGGCCGGAGCGGGCCACCGACTCGCCGCCGCCGGTGCGGGCCCGGTACTCCTGCTCCCGCTGCCCGGACGCGGCCTGCACCTCCATGCCCTCGTACTGCCAGGCACCGTTGTCATAGGTCCGCCGGCCGGCGTCGAACCCGGCGAAGACACCGTCCAGGTCCTCGGTGTCGCGGAACTCCTCGCCCAGGATCACCGGGGCGTTGGTGTAGGCCACGACGTACTCGCGGAAGAACTTGTCGTGCTCCAGCACATGGTTGACGATGCCGCCGAGGAACGCGATGTCGGTGCCCGCGCGCAGCGGCACATGGATGTCGGCCAGCGCGCTGGTCCGGGTGAAGCGCGGGTCCACATGGATCACCCTCGCGCCCCGGGCCTTGGCCTCCATCACCCACTGGAAGCCCACCGGATGGCACTCGGCCATGTTGGAGCCCTGGATGACGATGCAGTCGGCGTTCTGCAGATCCTGCTGGAAGGTGGTGGCGCCGCCGCGCCCGAACGAGGTCCCCAGACCGGGGACGGTGGAGGAGTGTCAAATACGCGCCTGGTTCTCGATCTGCACCGCCCCGAGCGCCGTGAACAGCTTCTTGATGAGGTAGTTCTCCTCGTTGTCCAGGGTGGCGCCGCCCAGGCTGGCGAAGCGCAGGGTGCGCCGGGTGCGCAGACCCTGCTGCTCCCACTGCCAGCCCTCCCGGCGGGCGGCGATCACCCGGTCGGCGATCATGTCCATCGCCGTGTCCAGGTCGAGGTCTTCCCAGTCGGTGCCGTACGGGCGGCGGTAGCGGACCCGGTGCTCACGCGCCGGACCGGTGGTGAGCTGGAGGCTCGCCGAACCCTTGGGGCAGAGCCGGCCGCGGGAGACCGGCGAGTCGCGGTCGCCCTCGATCTGGGTGACCTTGCCGTCCTGCACATAGACGTCCTGGCCGCAGCCCACCGCGCAGTAGGGGCAGACGGACTTGACCACCCGGTCGGCGGTCGCGGTGCGGGCCCGCAGGCGCTCGGTGTCCCGGCTCCTGGCCGCCCGGCCGCGGCCGAGCGGGTCGTCCCCGGTGAGCTGCCGGTAGACCGGCCATGACGAGATCCAGGTCCGTGCGCCCATCGTGCACCCGCCTTCGCTGTCGTCCGTCCACGGCCGCTGCTCCGCTCACGGCGGAGAACGTTCCGGTCGCCCTGGGTACCCGGCACCGGCCGGGACCAAACTCCGCTGTCCGCCGAAAGCGGGATGCGGGGCCGCCGGGAAGAGGGGTGCGCGGCGCCACGGTGTGTCCGCTCGGTACCGCTTTGTCCCGGCTCTAGGGTCGGGCGACGGCCTGCCGCGAACGGAAGGGAGAACCGTGCACCGGCGCAGCGTCTTCGACCAGGTCTTCGCCGTGGAGACGGCCATCGCCCTGGCGGTGTTCGTCATCGTGCTCGGGCTGCTGGTGTTCGCCGTGGTGCGGCGGCGGGCCCGCGCGGGCCTGTTCGTCTCCCGGCGGCGCGAATGGAAACCGGTGGAGCTGTGCTACGCGGGCGCGCTCGCCGCGGTGGCCGCGGGCCTGGTGATCTACACGGCGCTGGCCAACCGCGAGCAGGGCCGCGAGAACGACCGGCCCGTCGATCTGCGGGTGGAGGTCTCCGCCTTCCAGTGGTGCTGGGAGTTCGCCCACCCGGACCCGGCCGGCGGTCCGGAGGACGAGCCGGTCACGGCGCGCGCCACCTGCCGCGGCGACGACCTGCCCACCCTGGTGGTGCCCACCGGCCGGAACATCCGGCTGGAGCTGGACTCGCGGGATGTCATCCACTCCTTCTGGGTGCCCGAACTGCGCTACAAACTGGACGCCTTCCCCGGCCACCGCAACGAGTTCACGGTCCGCTTCGACCGCGAGGGGCGCTGGATCGGCCACTGTGCCGAGTTCTGCGGCCACCGCCACCACACCATGGACTTCTGGGTGCGGGCCGTCTCCCCCGAGGAGTACGACGCCTGGCTGCTCGACGCCCAGACCGGCCAGGACATCCCCGCGGAGACCGCCTGATGACCCGCGCCCGGCCCCGTACGCGACCCCGTATGCGACCCCGCACGGAAGGCGCGGGCGGATGACGCTCACGGCGCCCGGCCGGGACCGGGACCGGGGCCGCGCCCCCGGCGGACGGCCGCCCTCCCGGTATCCCTCCGGGCGGCGGCTGCTGCTGTCCACCGACCACAAGCGCATCGGCCTGCTGGTGCTGGGCACCTCCCTGGCGCTGCTGTTCCTGCTGGGCGTGCTGGCCCTGCTGATGCGCGCCCAGCTCGCCCGGCCGGAATCCGGCTTCCTGGACTCCGCCGTCTACAACCAGTTCTTCACCATCCACGGCTCGGGCATGATCTACCTGGTCATGACGCCGTTCGCGATCGGCCTCGGGGTCTATCTGGTCCCGCTCCAGGTCGGCGCGCCCAACATCGCCCTGCCCCGCACCACCCTGCTGGGCTACTGGCTGTATGCCACCGGCGCGGTCATCATGCTGGCCGGCTTCGCCACGCCGCACGGCGCGCACGCCGCGGGCTGGTTCTCCTATCCGCCGCTGGCCGACGGCCGCTACAGCCCGGGCCCGGGCTCCGACATGTGGGTCGCCGGGGTCTTCCTGTCCACCGCCGGGGTGATCCTGATGGGCTGGGCGGTGCTGTGGACGGCCCTGCGCAAGCGGGCCGAGGGCATGACCATGCTCCGCATGCCGCTGTTCTCCTGGTCCATGGTGGCCACCTGTCTGATGGTGATCGGCGCCTTCCCCGCGCTGCTGGCCGCCCTGGTGCTGCTCGGCATCGGCCGGGCCGACCCCTCGGTCTTCGACTCGAACCTGTGGATCATCGGCTACCAGCACCTGTTCTGGTTCTACGGGCATCCCGTGGTGTACGTGATGTTCTTCCCGTATCTGGCGGCGGTGGGGGAGGTGCTGGCCACCTTCGCCCGGCGCCCCTTCTTCGGCTTCCGGCTCACCGTGCTCTCGCTGCTGGTGTTCGCCGGGCTCTCGATGAGCGTATGGGGCCACCACATGTTCACCACCGGCCAGGCCACCAACGACTACTACTCGCTGACCTCCATCGCCCTGCTGGTGCCCGCCGGGATCGAATACTTCGCCATGCTCGGCACCATCCTGGGCGGCGCGCTGGTGTTCCGGCCCCCGATGCTGTTCGCGCTGGCCTTCATCCCGCAGTTCCTGATCGGCGGGCTGACCGGCATCATGGTCGGCACCCCCGTGATCGACTACCAGGCCCATGACAGCTACTTCGTCGTCGCCCATCTGCACTACGTGCTGTTCGCGGGCAGCGCCTTCGGGCTCTTCGCGGCCTTCTACTTCTGGTTCCCGAAGGTCACCGGGGCGATGCTGGACGACCGGCTCAGCCATGTGCACTTCTGGCTGCTGGTGGCCGGCACCAACCTCACCTTCCTGCCCATGTTCTTCCTGGGCCTGCAGGGCATGTCGCGGCGGATCGTCAGCTATGCCGAGTTCGACGGATTCGGCACCCTCAACCTGCTGGCCTCGATCGGGGCGGGACTGCTGGCCGTGGCGATGCTGGTGTTCGTCTACAACGTCTGGACCTCACTGCGGTGGCCCCGGCCCGCCGGGGACGACCCCTGGCAGGGCCAGACCCTGGAGTGGGCCACCAGCTCGCCGCCGCCGCGGCTGAACTACACCCCCGAACACCCGCTGCCGCCGATCACCAGCTACGCCCCCCTGTACGACCTGCGGCGGACGGAGGACGGCCGTGCTCACTAGGCACCCGGCACTCCTGGTGGTGGCCGGCTGGACGCTCTTCAACGGCCTGCTGTTCGCGCTGCTCGCCGGGTACGGCGAGGGGGCGGTCGCGATGTGGCTGTGGGCCGGTTCCCTGGCGCTGCTCGCCGGCGCCACGGCCGCGGTGCTGTGGTCCGTGCGGCGCGGCCCGGAACAGCACCGGCGCTACCGGCTGGTGACGGGCGGCGCCGCCGCGGTACTGCCGGCGGCGGCCGGCGCCGGTCTGCTGGGTCTGGCGACGGTCTACGGCTGGTGGATGGCGGCGCTCGCCGTTCCGGTGCTGGCGCTGGCGGCGCTGCTGGCGCTGGCGGGGACGTGAGGGGGGAGGAGCCGTGACGGGGACGCCGGCCATGGCGGGCTGGGCGCTCGCCCTCTCCGCCGGGGTGCCGGGGGCGCTGCTGGTGACCCGGAACCGGGCGGTGTGGTCCCGGCTCGCGGTGCCCGCGGCGGTGTCCTTCCCGCTGTTTGTGCTGGTGCACGCGGCGGTGGTGCTGAGCATGGCCGCCCCCGGCCACCACGGGCCGCTGCCGCGGTGGCCGGCGGAGGCCGCGCTGGCGGCCGCCGCCGTGCTGTTCTGGCTGCCGGTGGTGGGCGGTGCGGCCGGGCGGCACGCCCTCGGCGGGCCGGGCCGCTGCCTGTATCTCTTCCTGGCCATGCCGCTGCTGGACCTGCCGGCCGTGGTGCTGATCGCCGCCGGCCACGCGGCGGCGGGCCTGGCCATGATCGTGGGCATGCTGCCGGTCGGGCTGATCGCCGCCGCCACCACCTGGCGCTGGATCGGCGACGAGGAACGCGCCACGGCCTGACGCCCCCGGCGCGGCCCGCCGCTCGCCGTGCCCGCCGGGACCGCTTCGGCCGGTGGCCGGGAGCGGGGCGCCGTTCGGCGTGGGCGCGGTCGCCGCCTCGGACCGGGCACCTGCCGCGGTGGTCGCCGACCGGGGGTGCCGGGAGGCGCCACCGCACCGGGTCTGCCGGGGGCCGCTACGGGGTGTCCGGGGACGGGTGTGCGGTGCGGCGGCGGAGGCGTTCGCGCTGGGGGAGGACCGTGTACCGGGGGTCCTCGGCGGAGGCCACGCCGGCGTGGAAGACGCCGAACCGGCCGGCCGCCGAGCCCAGCAGCAGCGCCGTCCCGGCGACGGCCGCCGCCGCCCGGCTGCGCCGCCCGGCCGTCGCCCCCAGCGCCGCACCGGAGGCGGTCAGCGCCTTGGAGGCGCGCAGCAGGCGGCCCGCGCGTCCCCGTTCCAGCGGCTCGGCCACCAGGCCCATGCGGCGCTTCATGGCTTCCATCGCGCCCAGTTCCAGCGCCGCGCCGAAGGCCGCCAGCCGCCGGGCGGGCCCGGCCTGGGCCACCGGTCCGGCCAGCATGCCCAGCCCGCCCGCCGCGGCGGCCCCCGAGCCGGCGAAGGCCAGCGGCAGTTCCCGGTACGCCTGGTGCCAGGACGGCACCGCGGTGTCGGCCAGCAGCACCGCCGTGTAGGTGGTCACGGCCGGGGCGAGCACGGCGGCGCCCGCGGTGGCCGCGGCGCCGGTCCGCCGGAACCGGCCGGTCAGCCCGGTCACCGCGGCCAGTCCGGCCAGCGGCCCGTAGCCGGCCAGCAGCCAGGAGCCCATGGACATCGGCGAGGTCGGCTTGAACACCCGCAGCATGTGGGCGAACCGCTCCGGCCGGCCCAGGTCGTGCACCAGGGCCGCCGTGGACAGGGAGACCGCGCCCAGCGCGGCGGCCTTGGCGGGCCGGGCCAGGGCGGGCCGGCCGGTGGCGTGCGCTCCCGCGGCCAGCAGCGAGGAGCCGCCGGCCAGTCCGCCGAGAAAGAGATACCCGGCGATGTCGCGCGCCTCCCACACCGGCTTGTTGAGGACCGGCCGGCCGTAGTAGGAGGAGAAACGGGCCGGCTCCACCGGGGGCTGTTCACCTCCTCGCCGGCCTTTGCGCCGTCCTCCCCGCCGCGCGTGGCGGGGAGCACGGCCCGCCGCCTCGCCGGTGACCGCCTGGTGGCCCGGGCGGGTGCCGCGCAGGCCCTGCCGGGTGACATCGGATTCGCTCATGGCCTTCTCCCCAGGAAACAGGCCGCCGCGCCGGCGGCCAGCGCCAGCGCCGCGGCACCGGCGTGCCGCCACATGGCGGGCAGATCGCGGGTGGGCACCACCGGGTCGGGCGGCAGCCCGTACACCTCGGGCTCGTCCAGCAGCAGGAAGAAGGCGCCGTCCCCGCCGACGCCGTTGTCCGGGCTCTCGCCGTACAGCCGGGCGTCGGGGATGCCCGCGGCGTGCAGCCGGGCGACCCGGGCGGCGGCCCGCTCGCGCAGCTCGTCCAGCGGGCCGAACTGGATCGACTCGGTGGGGCAGGCCTTGGCGCAGGCCGGCTCCATGCCCTCGCCCAGCCGGTCGTAGCACAGTGTGCACTTCCAGGCCCGGCCGTCGTCCGGCCGCTGGTCGATCACTCCGTACGGGCAGGCGGGCACGCAGTAGCCGCAGCCGTTGCAGATGTCCTCCTGCACCACCACCGTGCCGAACTCGGTGCGGAACAGCGAGCCGGTGGGGCAGACGTCCAGACAGCCCGCCTCGGTGCAGTGCTTGCACACGTCGGAGGACATCAGCCAGCGCAGTTCGGTGCGCCCGTCCGGGGACACCGGCGGCAGGCCGTCGGCCGCCGGGCCGCCGAGCCGCCCGGCGGCGTCGAAGACGTCCACGCCCGGTTCCTGGCCGCCGAGCGGCTTGCGCTGTTCGACGAAGGCCACATGGCGCCAGGCCGAGGCGCCCAGCCCCTTGGTGTTGTCGTAGGACATGCCGGTCAGGCCGGCGTCACCGGCGGGGATGGCGTTCCACTCCTTGCAGGCCACCTCGCAGGCCTTGCAGCCGATGCAGACCGAGGTGTCGGTGAAGAAGCCCATCCGGGGCGGCGCGCCCCCGGGCGCCTGGGACGGTGCGGTGTCGGTCATCTGTCGTTCTCCTCCTTGCGGTTCCGGTTCCGGTTCCGGTTCCGGGGCCGGGCCCCGCCCGGTCCGGTGAGCCGGGCGGCGATCCGCCGCCGTTCCGCCTCGCTGGCGGGCAGCTCGATCCGGTCCCGGACGAACCAGGAACTCAGGGCGGCCCGCAGCCGGTCGCGCCGCCGTGGCCGGCCCGCCCCGGGCGGGGCGGCCGGCACCGGCTCCGGCAGGTCCCGGGTGACCACCAGATAGTGCTCGGCGTTGGACATGCGCGCCATGGCCTCCTGGTAGCCGCCGCCGGCCGTGCGGCGCACGTCCCCGGTGGGATCGCCGTACAGGATGCGCCGGCGGTCCCTGGCCTGGAGGGCCAGGCACAGCCGCCGCACCACCAGGAAGACCAGCACCGGCAGCACCACCAGCGAAATGCGCAGCACCCAGGTCAGCGCGGGCAGTTCCAGCCGCAGCACGAAGGCGATGACGTCCTGCCCGCCGCCGAGTTGCAGCACCGCCGCGAAGGTGATCACGGCCGCGCCGAAACCGGTGCGCACCGGATGGTTGCGCGGCCGGTCGCACAGATGGTGCTCCCGGTCGTCGCCGGTCAGCCGGCGCTCCAGGAACGGGTAGCCGTACATGCCGAGAAAGAGCAGCAGGGGCAGCACGGCACCGGGCAGCAGGACATCCCAGATGACGGTGTGTCCGAGGACCACGGTCTCGGCGCCGGGCATCAGCCGCAGCGCGCCCTCGACGAAGCCGAGATACCAGTCCGGCTGCACATCGGTGGACACGTGATCGGGCCGGTAGGGGCCCAGCAGCCAGACGGGGTTGATCTGCATGGTCGCCGCCATCAGCGTCAGCACCCCCGCCACCAGCATGAACAGGCCGGTGCTCTTGGCGGCGTAGGCCGGGAACATGGGTTTGCCCACCACATTGCGGTTGGTCCGGCCGGGGCGGGCCCAGTGGGTGTGCTTGAGCCTGACGATCAGCAGGATGTGCACGGTGAGCAGGGCGGTCAGCAGCCCCGGCAGCAGCAGCACATGGGCCAGGTACAGGCGCGGGATGATCTGGTGCCCGGGGAACTCGCCGCCGAAGACCAGGAAGGTCAGCCAGGTGCCGGCCACCGGGATGGACTGCAGGATGCCCTGGGTGGTGCGCAGCCCGGTGCCGGAGAGCAGGTCGTCGGGGAGCGAGTAGCCGCAGAAGCCCTCGGCGATGGCGATCAGCAGCAGCGTCACGCCCACCGTCCAGTTGCCCTCCCGGGGGCGGCGGAAGGCACCGGTGAAGAAGATCCGCAGCAGATGGCAGACGATGGCCGCGACGAACACCAGGGCCGCCCAGTGGTGGATCTGCCGCACCAGCAGTCCGCCGCGGATGTCGAAGCTGAGGTTCACCGTGGAGGCGTAGGCCCGGGAGGTGAGCCGGCCCTGCAGCGGCACATAGCTGCCGTCGTAGGGCTCCCGGGCCATGGAGGGCTCGAAGAACAGCGCCAGGAAGGTCCCGGAGAGCAGCAGGACCACAAAGCAGTACAGGGCGATCTCGCCGAGCAGGAACGACCAGTGGTCGGGGAAGACCTTGCGCAGGCCCTCCCCGGCGGCCCGGGCGATGCCCAGCCGGCGGTCCACGGCCGTCAGGACCCGGCCGCCCGGGTCCTCGCGGGCCTGTCCGCGCGCCGGGCGGGCGCTCCGTGACGGTTCTGCGGTGATGTGTTCCGGCATGTCTCCGGCCTGTGGTCCAGGTGTGGTGCGGCGCCGCCGCCGGTCAGGAGTAGCCCCGGGACGCGGTGGTCAAACCGGGCGGTGCGCCGCCCGGGTGACGCGGCCTGCCGGGGGCCCGTGGCATGTCACATGAAGCTCCGGGTGTGCAGGGCGGACAGCTCGGCGGCCTCGTCGTCGGGGAAGCCGAGGCGGGCCAGCCGGTGTCTGCGGCCCTCGTCCATCTCCTCCCGCAGCCGCCGCACCGCGCGGTGGCCGCGGGCGACGGCCTCCGGTGTCCAGGCCCCGGCGGCCAGCACCACCAGGGCGTCGAAGACGTCGTCGTTGAGGCCGGCGGTGTCCCGCAGGGCGTCGTGGCGGCGCTCCACGGCACCGCGCAGCCTGCCGTGCAGGGCCGGATCCCGGTCGGCCCGGTGGGCCAGGTGGGCGACGCCGAAGGCGACATGGCGGGCCTCGTCCCGGCGGGCCAGCCGGGCGACCCGGCGGGTCACCGGATCGGGCGCGTACCGGTCGAGAAAGCCGAGCAGGCTCAGAAAGCTGCCCTCGCCCAGCACCGACAGCAGAAAGAAGGCCAGGGAGAAGTCCGGTTCGGCGAGCAGGGAGGCCAGGGAGGCCCGCCCGCCGGCCGAGGAGGTGCCCATCCGGCCGCCGCGCAGCAGCGCCCGCCGGGTGAACACCTCCACATGGCGCGCCTCGTCGGCCGCCTGCACGGCCAGCAGTTGCAGCACCTCGCGGAAGTGCGGGTGCACCCGGGCCAGCAGCCGGGCCGGGATCACCAGCGCGGTCTGCTCGTTCTCCACCAGATAGGTCATCACCTGCACCACCGCCTGCTCGACGGCGTCGGGGAGGGTGAACGGCGCCGCCCAGTCCACGGCGGTGGCCGGGTCCCACTGGGCGGCGGCGGCATGCGCGTACAGCCGGGGCGCCAGATCGGTCCAGGCGATGTCCCGGTCGGCGACGTCGAACGGCACCGGCGGCCCGCCGGCCTCCACCAGGGCGCCGCGGGCGGCCGGGCCCCAGTGCGCGGGCGGCCGGGCGACCACCCCGTCCGGGCCGGGGGAGCCGGCGCGTTCGGCACCGTGCCGCCGGCCGGTGTCCCGGTCCCGGGGGCGGCGCCGCACGGCGGCCCGTACCCGCGGGTCGGGGAACGGGCCGGGCAGCATGCGGTGGCCCTCGCGGCGGCACCAGGCGGCCAGATGCAGCGGCAGCGCCGGGTCGTGGCCGGCCACACCGAGCACGGCGCCGGGCGCCAGTCCGGCCAGGGCGCGCCGCACCAGCAGATGGGCGCCCTCCCCGAAGCCCAGCCCGGCCAGATCCAGCACCGGGCCCGGACCGCCGGGGCCGCCGGTGTCCGGCGCGCCGGTCATGGCGCGTACTCCGGCGCGGTGATCCGGCCCCGCTCGTCGTAGTGGCCGGCCTCGGTGACGGCGGCGGCGAGCGCGGCGAAGCCGCCGGTGCGGCCGGGCAGCCAGGCGGTCAGTCCCTCCAGGTCCAGCAGGTGGCGCACCTCGGGGTCGGCGTGGTCCATGGACCGCAGCAGGCGCCCGAGGCCGTCGGCCAGGTCCGGATCGGCAGCATGGCCGACGGCCAGCACACAGTGGTCGTAGGGCCCGGTGCGGTCCAGCGGCCGGGTGGCGCCGGGCGGCAGCGTGCCGTCCTGGGCGAACAGCAGCCAGGAGGCGTCGGACAGGCAGGCGGCGGCGGCCTCGCCGGACATCAGGGCGCGGGCGGCGTCCCGCTCCCCGCCGATGTGGTCCCCGTGCAGGCCCACGCCGGTGTCGTGGCGCAGCACGCGGAAGTCCTCGCCGGGACGCAGGCCGTGTTCCCGCAGCCGGGCCAGCGGCAGCAGGGTGGACTGCGGGGAGTCCACCGCGCCGGTGGCGACGGTCTCGCCCTTCAGATCGGCGGGCCGGCGGTGGCGGGCATCGGCCCGGACCACGATCACCGAGCGCAGGTCCCGGTCGGTGTCCCGCATCACCAGGGGGCGCAGCGGGGTGCCCTGGGCGGCGGCCAGCCGCTGTGACCGCACCCAGGCGAGGGGGGAGTGCCAGGCGGCGTGCAGCCGGCCGGCCGCCAGGTCCTCGGCCTGGCGCTCGTAGTGCGCGTAGAGCACGAAGTCGAAGGGCAGGCCCCGCGCGGTCAGCCAGGACCGGAAGCCGGTCCAGATGGTGACCACCTTGGGGTCGTAGGCGACCGCGCCCAGCAGCAGCGGCTCCGTCGTGCCTGTCATACGCGTCATGCGCGTCATACCCGTCATGCCGGCTCCGGGAGGAGGGGGAGGCCCAGTGCGGCGCGGGCCGTGAAGTCGTACAGGGCTTCGGTGGTGGGTGCCATCACCCGGGAGGCCAGGGCGTCGCGGAACCGGCGCTCCACGCCGAGTCCGCGGCGGAAGGCGGAGCCGCCGCACAGCCGCATCACGCCGTCGCCGACCTCGGCCGCGGCCTCGGCGGCCACGGCCTTCACCTGGAGCACCCGCAGCGTCGCGTCCGGGCGGCCCTCGCCGAGCGTGGCCAGGGTGTCGTTGAGGAACGCCCGCGTGGTGTCGGCGCGCAGCCGCAGCCGGGCGAACGCGTCGCGGGTGAGGGACCGGCCGGCCTGGCTCCGGCCGGGATGGGCCGGGCGGGTGCCGGTGAGCCGGCCGGCGGCGGCGGTCAGCAGCGACTCCATCACGCCGAGGGCGAACGCGGCGCTCAGCACCAGGAAGCAGGGCAGCGCGGTGGCCAGCGCGATGTCCAGTCCGGCGCCGTCCGCACCGAGCCGGGCCGTGGCGGGCACGGTCACCTCGCGGGCGGTCACCGGGACCGAGCCGTTGCCGCGCAGGCCGAAACCGTCGAACGCGGCCCCGGCCCGCAGGCCGGGGCAGTCGCCGGGCACCAGCCACAGGGTCATGGCGCCGCCGGTGCCGGGGTCCAGCGGGCGGCTGGACCACACCAGGCTGTCCGCCTCGGCGGCCGAGGTGACCCAGGACTTGTCGGCGTCCAGCCGGATCCGGCCGCCGGGCAGTGCGACGGCGGTGGACAGGGGGGCCCAGAAGTGGCTGCCGGAGCCGGACTCGGAGAAGGCGAGGGTGGACAGATGGGCGCCCTTGGCGACGGCCCGCCGGATCTCACCGGGCCCATGGGCGTCGAGGACCGCGGTGGCGGCGTAGTGCATCAGCACCACCATGGCGGTGGAGCCGCAGGCGCCCGCCAGCCGTTCGACCACCCGGGCGGCGTCGGCGACGGGCGCGCCCTGCCCGCCGGCGTCGGGGCCGACCGTCATGCCGAGGACGCCCGCGCGGGCCAGGGCGTCGACGGACTCCCGAGGGAAGCGGCCGGCCCGGTCCACCTCCTCGGCGGCGGGGGCCACCACCTCGTCGATGATCCGGTCCAGCCTGTCGTCGGCGGAGTCGCCGGACGGAGTGTGATCTCCCAATGGTCCGATTTCCTTTGCGTGCCGGGGACGAGGTGGGGTGCGGCGCTGGGCACGCACTGTACCTTTTTGTCCCTCAAAACACGCTTTGTCGCTGCCCGGTGTCCTCGCACGGTGCCGGGCCCGCCCCGGTGAGCTGTGCGCCGTCCGGCACCGGCGGCGACACGTCAGACCAGACCGGCGGCGGTCAGCGCGTCGGCGAAGGCGTCGGTGGTGCGGCGGTCGCGGACCGCCAGCCGCAGCCAGTGGCCGTCCAGCCCGGGGAAGGTATCACCGCGCCGCACCGCAAAGCCCAGTTCGCGCAGCCGCAGCCGCAGCGGCCCGGCCGGCCGGGCACAGCGGACCAGGACGAACGGGCCCCGGGGCTCGGGCGTGGCATCGCGCAGTTCGCCGAAGGCGGCCAGCCTGCCGAGCAGATGACGGCGGTCCGCGGCCACCGCCCGGGCGGCGGCCGCCGCCTCGGCCAGCGCCCGGGGACCGGAGCACGCCTCGGCGGCGGCCAGCGCCGGCGTGGAGACCGGCCACAGCGGCTGGGCCCGCCGCAGCGCGCCGATCGTTTCCGGGCCGGCCAGCACATAGCCGACCCGCAGCCCGGCCAGGCCCCAGGTCTTGGTCAGGCTGCGCAGCACCACCAGCCCCGGCACCCGGCCCACCGCGGACGCCAGGGACTCGGCCTCGCCGGGCACCGCGTCGATGAACGCCTCGTCCACCACCACCGTCCGGCCCGGCCGGGCCAGGGCGGCGACCGCCTCGGCCGGGTGCAGCACCGAGGTCGGATTGGTCGGATTGCCCAGCACCACCAGGTCCGCGTCGGCGGGAACCGCGGCCGGGTCCAGCCGGAAGCCGCCGGCGGCCGGCAGCAGCAGCCGGCCGACCCGGTGCCCGGCGTCGCGCAGCGCCGCCTCCGGCTCGGTGAACTGCGGGTGCACCACCAGCGGCCGGGCGGCCGGAAGGGCCCGGGCCAGCAGCACGAACGCCTCGGCCGCGCCGGCCGTCAGCAGCACATGGTCCGGCGGCAGGCCGTGCCGCCGGGCCACCGCGGCGCGGGCCGCCCGGCCGTCCGGGTAGGCGGCCAGGCCGGTGAGCGAGCCGGCGATACGTTCCCGCAGCCACTCCGGCGGGGTGCCGGCCCGGACGTTCACCGCCAGGTCGGTCAGCCCGGGCCCGGCCTCCCGCAGCTCGGCGTCGCCGTGATGCCGCAGATCGTGTCCGCCGTCAGTGGGTGTGTGCATGGTCGTCATGGGCGTTCTGGGGTGTGCGGGGATGGGTGGGGGAGTGCGAGTGCGCGTGGGAATGCGCGTGGGAATGAGCCGGGTCGTCCGGGTGGTGATGCGGCTGCTGCGGGGCGCCCACCCGGTCCTCGAAGCCCGGCAGCGCCACCCGGTAGACGCAGGCGTCGCAGTTCATCCGGATGTCGCCGGTCAGCGCCTCCCGGTAGCGGGCCAGCACCAGAGACGCCAGCTCGTCGGTGGGGCCGATGACGCCGGCCGTGCGCACCTCGGTCCCCGGGTGGTCCGCCGCCCAGCGGGCCGCCTGGTCCCGCACCCGGTCCGGCAGCACCCCGGTGAAGAGGAAGTACGGCAGCACCACGATCCGCCGCGCGCCCAGCGTCCGGCAGCGCTCCAGCCCGGCCGGCACATCGGGCGCGGCCAGCGAGACAAAGGCCGTCTCCACGCCCGCCAGACCGCGGCCCTCCCACAGCAGCCGGGCGGCCTTGAACACCTCGGAGTTGGCGTCCGGGTCGGTGGAGCCGCGCCCGACCAGCAGCACGGTGGTCTCCGCCCGGGCGGAGCGGCGCTCGGCCCCGCCGGCATCCGCGACGCCCAGCGCCTCGTCCAGCCGGCGGTCCAGCACCCGCAGCAGATCCGGGTGCGGTCCGAGCGGACGCCCGTAGGCGCAGGAGATCCCCGGGTGCCGCTGCCGCTCCCGGGCCAGCGCCGCCGGGATGTCGCCCTTGGCATGTCCGGCGGCCACCAGCATCAGCGGCACCGCCGCGAACCGGCGCACGCCCTCGGCGGCCAGGGCGGCCACCGCCTCGGTCAGCGGCGGCGGGGAGAGCTCGATGAAACCGCCCGCGACCGGCAGGCCGGGGTTGCGGCGGGCCACCTCGCGCACAAACGCGCGGAACGCCTCGGCGCCGCCGGTGTCCCGGGTGCCATGGCCGGCGATGAGCAGGGCGGGCGGGGTTGTCACGGAATCTCCTCGGTGTACAGCAGGGCGTTGACGGCGGCGGCGGCCACCGCCGAACCCCCCTTCTCGGACATGTTGCTGACGGCCGGCAGCCCGGCGGCACGCAGCGCCGCCTTGCTCTCCGCGGCGCCGACAAAGCCCACCGGCAGACCCACCACCAGGGCCGGGCGGGCCGCGGCGGCCAGTGCGAGCAGTTCCAGCAGCGCGGTCGGCGCACAGCCGATGACCCAGACCGCGCCGGGTCCGGTCTCGGCCAGCGCCAGCCGCACCGCGTGCGCGCTGCGGGTCAGGCCGGCGGCCGGGTCGGCGGCTGCCTCGGCGAGCCGGCAGACGGCGGGGCGGCGGGTGATGCCGGCGGCCACCATGGCGACGTCGGTCACCACCGGGACGCCGTCCCGGTGCAGGGCGGTGTGCGCGGCACGCAGCGCGTCCTCGTCCGTCACCAGGTCGGTGGCATAGGCGAGATCGGCGCTGGCGTGGATCACCCGCTCGGTCACCGCCCGGGTCAGCGGGGGCAGCGCGGAGGTGTCCAGCCGGGACCGCAGAATCCGGTAGGACTCCTCCTCGATCGGGTGCACGGTCCGGAAAGCCGGACCGGGACCGGGCACGGGCGCGGGGCTCGCGGCGGGGGTCATGGGCGCTCCTCGATGGCGTCGGCCGGGCACACCTCGATGCATTCGCCGCAGCCGGTGCACAGATCGGCGCGGACCAGCAGCGCGGCGCCGGCCGGGCGGATGGCGTGCTGCGGGCAGGTCAGCAGGCAGGCTCCGCAGCCCGCGCAGGCCGCGGTGACGGCCACCGGGGCCCGCGGCTCCCCGGCGCCCGGTGCGTGGGCCGCCGCCGGCCCGGTCATGGCCGCGGCTCCCGCTGCCAGCGGTAGCCGCGGGGGGTGACCATCCGTCCGGCGATCAGCCGGGTGGCCGTGTTGCCCACCGTCACCACCGTCATCATGTCCACCACCGCGGGGTCCAGTGCGGCGAGCGTGGTGAGCCGGACCCGCTCGCCCGGCCGGGTCGCGTTGCGCACCACGCCGACGGGGGTGTCCGGCGCCCGGTGCTCCGCCAGCAGGGCCAGCGCCCTGGGCAGTTGCCAGTCCCGGCCGCGGCTGCGCGGGTTGTAGAAGGTCACCACCAGATCGGCCTCGGCGGCGGCCCGCACCCGGCGCTCGATGACCTCCCAGGGGGTGTGCAGATCGGAGAGGCTGATCGAGACATGGTCATGGCCCAGCGGTGCGCCCAGCAGGGCCGATGCCGCCAGTGCGGCGGTGATCCCCGGCACGCCGACCACCTCGATCCCGGCGGTCGCCCCGGCCAGGGCCGGCGCGGCCATCGCGTACACACCGGCGTCGCCGCTGCCGATCAGCGCCACGGCCCGGCCGGCCCGGGCCTCGGCCACGGCGGTGCGGGCGCGGGCCTCCTCGGCCCCGAGCCCCGACTCCAGCACCCGGGTGCCGGGCCGCAGCAGATCCCGGATCTGCGCCACGTACTGGTCCAGGCCCACCACCACCGAGGCCCGGCGCAGTTCGGCCCGGGCGCGCGGGGTCAGCAGGTCGCGGGCGCCCGGGCCGAGCCCGACCAGGGCCAGCCGGCCGCGCGGGCGGCGGCGGGCCACCGCGCAGGTGGCCATGGCGGTACCGCCGTCCGGCGGGGCCGACTTGCGCTTGGGCACCACCAGCTCGCCGCCGGGGCCGGCCGCGGCCAGTGCCGCCGCCTCCGCCACCGAGGGGGTGCCGACCGCCCGGCGGGGATGTTCCGAGGGGTTGGGCACCTCGATGCCGGCCAGCCGCCCGGCGGGGAAGGTGACCAGTTCCAGGCCGAGGTGGTGCGCGGCGGCCAGCAGACCGGGCTCCGCCGCCTTGGCCTGCACGGTGGCCAGGGCGGTCACGCTCCGCGGGGAGAGCCCGCCGGCGGCCAGCGCGTCCCGGATCAGCGCCAGGACCTCCGCGGCCGGTGCCCCCCGGCTCGCCCCGACCCCGACCACCAGGGACGGCGGACGCAGCACCGCGGTGCGCGGCCCGCCCCCGGTCCGGCGGTCGGTCACCGCCAGCACGAAGCCGTCCCCGCCGTCGCCGCCGTCGCCACTGCCGCCGCCGTCCGCTCCGGACGGCGGCGGCGGTTCCACCAGGCCCCGGCCCAGCGGCGGGAGCGGCCAGCGGGCGTCGGCCGCCAGCAGCACCCGCTCGCCGTCCAGCAGCGCCCGGCCGACGGCCGCCACCGCGCCCTCCACCGGCCACCCCAGGGTGTCCAGCCCCGGTATGCCCACCGCGTCGGTGGCCGTGGTGATCACCGGGGAGCAGCCCGGCAGCGCGTCGGCCACCTCGGCCGCCAGCCGGTTGGCGCCGCCCGCGTGGCCGCCCAGCAGGGCCACCGCATGCCGCCCGGCCTCGTCCACGCAGACCACGCCGGGGTCGGTGTCCTTGCCGCGCAGCAGCGGCGCCAGCAGCCGCACCACCGCGCCGGCGGCCAGGAAGCACACCAGCCCGTCGCACTCGGCGAAGGCCCGCCGCACCGCCTCGGCGGTGCCCGGCCCGTCGTAGACCCGGGTCCGGCCGGGCCAGGCGGCGGCCAGCCGGTCGCGGGCGGCGGCCCCGGCGGCGGTTGCGGAGATCAGTCCGATCACGGTCGGGCTCCTTGCTCGTCGTTCTCCCGGCTCTCCGGCCCGCCGGGCCGGTCGCCCCAGAGGAGGAAGACGGGGTTGCGGGCGGACAGCCGGGTCACCTCGCCGGGCAGCGGCATCAGCCGGGCGGCGTGCAGCAGCACACCGTCCACGGCCAGCCCGGCCGCGGCCAGCGCCTGCCGGGCGACCGGCACCCGGTCCAGCGCGGCCAGCGCCACCACCACCGTGCGGCGGGCCCGGCGGGCGGCATGCGCGGTGATGGCGCCCAGCTCCGCTCCGCCGCCGCCGATGAACACCGCGTCCGGCTCCGGCAGCCCGTCCAGCGCGGCCGGTGCCGCACCCTGCACGGTCAGCACCTCCACGCCGTGCGCGGCGGCATTGGCCCGGCACAGCGCCACCGCACCGGCCGATTTCTCCACGGCGACGGCCGCGGCACCGAACCGGGCGCACTCCACCGCCACCGAGCCGCTGCCGGCGCCGATGTCCCACACCAGATCGCCCAGGCGCGGCCCGAGCCGGGCCAGCGCCATCGCCCGCACCTCGGCCTTGGTCACCATCTCGTCCCGATGGGCGAACTCTTCCTCGGGCAGCGCCCAGCGGGCGGGCCCGGGCGGCGGCCCGGCCAGGACGCGCGGGCCGGGGGCCAGAGCCCGGGCCGGATCCAGGCACAGCAGCACGTGCACCGGACCGGGCCAGCTCCGCCCGGCCGCCTCCCGCGGCGAGCAGCGGACCAGCTCCTCGTCCGGCCCGCCGAGCGCGCTCGCCACCACCAGCGTCCGCCGGGCGCCCAGCCGGGCCAGGGCCGCGCCCAGTTCGGCCGGGCCGGCGCCCGGACCGGTGAGCACCGCGGTCTTCGGCCGGGCCAGGCAGACATGCACGGCGGTGCGCGCGTCCCGGCCGTGCGCGCTGACCACCGCCGCGTCGTCCCAGGGCAGCCCGGCGCGGGCGAAGGCCACCGCCACCGAGGGCACGGACGGCCGCACATCCAGCGCGGGCGGGCCGAACCGGGCGGCCAGGGCGCGCACGATGCCGAAGAACCCCGGGTCGCCGGAGGCCAGCACCAGCACGCGGGCGGCCGGGCCCAGCTCCGCGCGGTGCGCGGCGACGGACTCCAGGGCCGGGGCGAGCGGGCCCAGCACGATGCGCGGCACGCCGGGGGGCAGTCCGGCCGCGTCCAGATGGCGGCGGGCGCCCACGGCCAGCGTGGGGACGGGACGGCCGGTGGCGGTCATGGCCTCCACGGCCGTCCCGGTTCCGGTTCCGGTTCCGGTTCCGATCACGGTGATCACGGCAGCAGCCCCCGTCGGTCCGGGCCGTCGGCGGAGCCGGAGCCGGAGGCGGCGGAGGCGATGAGGGTGCGGCCGGTGAAGTCCACCAGGGCCGCCTCGGCGGACAGCCGGCCCCCGGTGAAGCGGGAGAGCACCCCGGCGACCCGGCGGCACAGCTCCGCCCCGGCCGCGGACAGCAGACCGGCCTCCTCCCACAGCTCATAGGCGTGCCGCGCGGTGTTGGCCGCGGCCACCCGCCCGGCCAGCTCCGGCGGGCCGCCCGCGGCACGGGTGATCTCGCCCAGCACCGAGGTGTCCACCCGGGAGCGGGTGTAATGGGTCATCAGCACCCCGGCGGCCAGCTTGGTCAGCTTGCCCGCCATGCCCACGAACACCACCCGCCGCACACCGTGTCCGGCCGCACGGCGCAGCGCCGCCCCGGTGAAGTCCCCGACCTCGACAAAGGCCACCGGCGGCAGGTCCGGCAGCAGTGCCATGGCGCCCTTCTCGGTCCGGCCGCCGGTGCACAGCACCACCGCCGGCACCCCCTGGGCGGCGGCCACCGACACGGCCTGCTCCACGCTGGCCCGCCAGGAGGCGGTGGAGAACGGCCGCACGATCCCGGTGGTGCCCAGGATGGAGATGCCGCCGAGGATGCCGAGGCGGCCGTTGGTCGTCTTCCGGGCGCGGATCTCGCCGTCCGGGACGCTGATCGTCACGTCCACGCCCCGGGCCGCCGTGTCGATCACCTCCCGCACGGCCTCGGTGATCATCCGGCGGGGCACGGGGTTGATGGCCGGCCCGCCCACCTCCAGGCCGAGGCCGGGCCTGGTCACCACGCCGACCCCGATGCCGCCGTGCAGTTCCAGACCGGGCCGGGCCCGCCAGGCCACGGTGGCGGTGAGCCACGAGCCATGGGTGACATCCGGATCGTCCCCGGCGTCCTTGACCACCACCGCCTCGGTGCGGCCGGGGCGCAGCTGCTCGCAGCGCTCCACGGCGAAGGTCACCCGGCGCCCGGACGGCAGGGCCACCTCGACCCAGCGCTGCGGGCGGCCGGTGACCAGATGCAGGGCGGCGGCGCGCGCCGCGGCCGAGGCGCAGGTGCCGGTGGTCCAGCCGGTGCGCAGCGCCCGGGGGCGCTGCTTCATGGTGCGCGGCAGATCCGGTTCCCGCAGCACCGGCCCGCCGCCGCCCGGGTCCGCCGGGCCGGGCGGCGGGGGCGTCCCGGGCGTCCCGGGCGACGCCGGCTCGGGGAGCTCACGCATGGCCGGCCCCCCCGCCGGGGCCGCCGCCGGGGCCGCCCGGTGTCCCGCGGGTGCGCAGCTCGGCCCGGGCCGCGGGGTCGGCGCGCCGGAAGCCGTGGAAGTGGCCCGGGTGGTACAGATGCGAACGGGTGCCCCCGGCGGACAGCGCCGGGCCGACCAGGAACAGGGTGTGCTTCCACAGGCGGTGCCGCTTGACCGTCTCCTCCAGGGTGCCGACCGTGCAGCGCAGCAGCAGTTCCTCCGGCCAGGTCGCCTGATGAGCGATCACCACCGGGGTGTCCGTGGGGTAGCCGCCCTCCAGCAGTTCGGCGGCGAGCCGGCCGGAGCGGGCCGCGGAGAGGAACACCGCCATGGTGGTGCCGTGCCGGGCGAACTCCCGCACCTCCTCGCCGGGCGGCATGGGGGTCCTGCCGCCGCCCAGCCGGGTCAGGATCACCGACTGCGCGATCTCCGGGATGGTCAGCTCGCGCCGGACGAGCGCGGCCACGGCCGAGAACGCGGACACGCCCGGCACCACCTCCACCTCGATGCCCAGCTCCTGGCAGCGGTCGATCTGCTCCTGGGTGCCGCCCCACAGCGCCGGATCGCCGGAGTGCACCCGGGCCACCCGCAGCCCCGCGTCGCGGGCCCGCCGGTAGACCGCGACCACCTCTTCCAGGGACCGTCCGGCCGAGTCCAGGACCTCCGCCTCCGGCCGGGCATGCGCCAGCACGTCCGGGTGCACCAGGCTGGCCGCCCAGATCACGATGTCCGCCTCGGCGATGGCCCGTGCGGCGCGGAAGGTCAGCAGATCGGCGGCGCCCGGCCCGGCGCCCACAAAGGTCACCCGGCCCGCCGCCCGGCCCCCGGTCACAGCTTGCCGCCCCGGGTGGCGCGGGCGGGCGGGGCGATCAGCGTGGCCAGATACGGCACCGGCCCGGCGGCGGCCAGTTCGGCGGCCGGGCGGATCGATTCGCCGGGCAGGCCCAGCGAGGCGCCCCAGACCGCGTCGGCCAGCCGTCCGGTGTCCCGCAGCGCCCGGGCCACCTGCCCGGCGTGCCGGCCGAACTTGTAGGCGACGACCGTGCCCGGGCCCTCCAGCGCGGTGCGCAGCACGCCGATGCCGGCGGTCACCGGAACCAGGGTCAGCGGCTCGGTGCCCTCGGTCAGCACCGCTCCGGAGCGCGCGGCCAGATCCTGCATGGCGGTGATCCCGGGCACGGTCCCGATCCGCACACCGGGGACCAGCCCGCCGACCGTCTGCGCCAGATAGCCGAAGGTGGAGTAGACGTGCGGATCGCCGATGGTGGCGAAGGCCACCGTGCCGTGCTCGCGCAGCAGCGCGGCCACCCGCTCGCCCGCCGCGTCCCAGGCGGCCTCCCGGCGCGCCCGGTCGGTCCGTTCGTTGAGCGCGAACACCACCCGCACCACCTTCTCCCGGGGAGCGTGGTGGAGCACGGTGGCCTCGGCGCGGCCCGGTTCGCCGGTGTCCAGCACCGGCACCACGATCACCGGAGCCTCGCGCAGCGCGCGCACGCCCCGGACCGTGACGAGTTCGGGGTCGCCCGGCCCCATGCCCACCCCGATCAGCCGGGGTTCCTCCGTGGCGCTGCCGGTGCTCATGGTGCTCAGGCTCCTTCGCTGACGAACGTGCGGTGCGCCCGGGCGGCGCGGCGGACCAGGCGGGCGGCCTGCTCCGGGTGGGCGGCCCAGTGCAGATGGAGATAGGAGGCGTGGACGCCGCCGGACACATGGCCCTCCGTCCGGCGTTCCGGCGCCAGCAGCCCCCAGGCGGGCAGGGCGCCGGCGTCCGGGGCGAGCCGGGTGCGGTGGAACTCGTGGCCGTGCACCCGGGTCCCGGCCGCGGCCAGGGCGCTGTCGTGCAGGGCCACGGCCCGCCGGTAGCCGAGGGTGAGCCGGTCCGTCATCCGCGCCTCGGCGTCCAGGACCCCGCACATCGGGCGGCCGTCCAGGGAACGGGCCAGATAGAGCAGCCCGGCGCACTCGGCCGCCACCGGCGCGCCGGTGGCGGCGAGCGCGGCCACCGCGGTGCGCAGCGGCTCGTTGGCGGACAGCTCGGCCGCGTAGACCTCGGGGAAGCCGCCGCCGATCACCAGCCCGGCGGTGGCCTCGGGCAGCCGCTCGTCGCGCAGCGGGTCGAACACCGCCACCTCCGCGCCCGCCGCGCGCAGCAGTTCCGGGTGCTCGGCGTAGCCGAAGGTGAAGGCCGGGCCGCCGGCCACGGCGATCACCGGGCGCCCGGTCCCGGTGCCGGTGCCGTTCCCGGTGCCGGCCGGGGGCGTCCAGCGGGCGGCGTCCAGCGGCGGGGCGCTGCGGGCCAGCGCCAGCACGGCGTCCAGGTCCACCCCGGCCCGGACCCGTTCGGCCATCGCCGCCACCGCCTCCGCGGCCTCGGCCCGCCGCTCGGCCACCGGCACCAGGCCCAGATGCCGGGAGGGGGTGCGGATCCGCTGCGCCCGGTGCAGCGCGCCCAGCACCGGGACCCCGGAGCCGTCCAGCGCCTCGCGCAGCAGCTCCTCGTGGCGCGCGGACCCCACCTTGTTGAGGATCACCCCGGCGAGCCGGACGCCCGGATCCCAGGAGGCGAAGCCGTGCACCAGGGCGGCCACCGAGCGGGACTGCGAGGAGGCGTCCACCACCAGGACCACCGGGGCCCGCAGGGCCTTGGCCACCTGGGCGGTGGAGGCGAGCTCGCCCTCGCCGGAGGCGCCGTCGTACAGGCCCATCACGCCCTCCACCACGGCGAGGCCGGCCCCGGCCGCCCCGTGCCGGAACAGCGGCGCGATCAGCTCCGGGCCGCAGAGGAAGGCGTCCAGATTGCGGCCGGGGCGGCCGGTGGCCAGGGCGTGGTAGCCGGGGTCGATGTAGTCCGGGCCCACCTTGTGCGGGGAGACGGTCAGCCCGGCGGCGGTGAAGGCCGCCATCAGCCCGGTCGCCACCGTGGTCTTGCCGCTGCCGGAGGCGGGCGCGGCGATCACCAGCCGTGGCACCCGCGACGGGCCGCCCGGTCCGTTCGGGGCGTCGCCGGTGTCGCCCCGGGCGGGCTCCCCGGTCACCATTCGATGCCCCGCTGGCCCTTCTGGCCGCTGTCCATGGGGTGTTTGACCTTGCCCATCTCGGTCACCAGATCGGCCGCCCCGATCAGCGCGGGCGGCGCGTTGCGGCCGGTGATCACCACATGCTGGGTTCCGGGACGCGACCGCAGCACGCCGACCACCTCCTCGGCGTCCACCCAGCCCCAGTGCATCGGATAGGTGAACTCGTCCAGCACATACAGCCGGTAGGTCTCGGCGGCCAGATCCCGGCACACCTGTGCCCAGCCCTCGCGGGCGGCCTCCTCGCTGTCGGTGAGGGAGCGCTGCACCCAGGACCAGCCCTCGCCCATCTTGTGCCAGGCCACCGTGCCGCCCTCGCCGGAGGCGCCCAGCACCCGCAGCGCGCGTTCCTCGCCGACCCGCCACTTGGCGGACTTGACGAACTGGAACACCCCGATCGGCCAGCCCTGGTTCCAGGCGCGCAGCGCCAGCCCGAAGGCGGCCGTGGACTTGCCCTTGCCGGAGCCGGTGTGCACGGCCAGCAGCGGCCGGTTGCGGCGCTGCCGGGTGGTGAGGCCGTCCTCCGGCACGGTCGCCGGCTGTCCCTTCGGCATTACGCGGCCCTCCTCGGTCGGTTCGCGGACGCGGGCCCGGGCCCGGGCGGGGGCCCGGCCGGGGCACGGTGCCGGCCGGTCAGCGCGCGCACGGCGGCGGTGACGGTCTCGGCGCGCAGTTCCTCCAGGGCCACCGCCGGCCCGCCCAGCCGCTGGGCCAGACCGGCGGCCAGGCCCAGCCTGACCGGCCCGGTCTCGCAGTCGATGACTACCGAGGCGGTGGCATCGGCGGCCAGCAGGCGCGCCGCGTGCCAGGCCCGGGGGAGCGGCTCGGGGCCGCCGGTGGCCCGGCCGTCGGTGACCGCGATCAGCAGCGGGCGGCGGGCGGGGTCGCGCAGCCGTTCCACCCGCAGCACCTCCCGGGCGGCGAGCAGACCGGCCGCCAGCGGGGTACGGCCGCCGGTGGGCAGCGCGGCCAGCCGGACGGCCGCCGCGTCCACCGAGGAGGTGGGCGGCAGCGCCACCTCCGCGCCGCTGCCCCGGAAGGTGACCAGGCCGACCTTGTCGCGGCGCTGGTAGGCGTCGAGCAGCAGGGACAGCACCGCGCCCTTGACCGCGCCCATCCGCTGCCGGGCCGCCATCGAGCCGGAGGCGTCCACCAGGAAGAGGACCAGATTGGACTCCCGGCCCTCGCGCACCGCCTGGCGCAGGTCCTCGCGGCGGATCAGCAGGCCGGGGCCGGTGCGTCCGCGGGCGCGCTGGTGCGGGGCGGCGGCCCGCACGGTGGCGGCCAGGTGCAGCGCGGTGAGCCGGCCGCGGGGGCGGCGGGCGCCGGTGGCGCGGCCGTGGTCGGCGCGGGCGCGGGAGCGGCGGCCCGCCGCGCCCTCGCCGATGCCGGGGACGGACAGCACGCGGGCGGCGAACGGCTCGCCGGCCGGGACGGCCGCCTGCTCCGGTGGCCGGCCGGTGGCCGCCTCGGTGCCGTCGCCGGTGCCGTCCCCGGGGCCGGCGGGCCCGGCGGCCCCGGCGCCGTCCCCGGCACCCTCTCCGGCACCGCCGTCCGGCGGGCCGCCGTCATCGGGCCCGCCCCCGCCGCCGCCCCCGCCGTCGTCGGGGCCGTCCGGTCCGTCGGGGCTGTCCGGTCCGTCGGGGCCGTGGCCTGCGGATTCGGCCAGGGCCTCGTCGAGCCGGTCCTCGTCCAGGCCGGGCGCGTCGAAGGGATTGCGGCGGCGCCGGTGCGGCAGCGCCAGCAGCGCCGCCTGCCGGACATCCTCGGCCGCCACCTCGGTCCGCCCCGCCCAGGCGGCCAGCGCGGTGGCGGTGCGCGCCATCACGATGTCCGCCCGCATGCCGTCCACCTCGAACGCCGCACAGGTCGCCGCGATCTGCCGCAGCGCCGTGTCCCCGAGCGTGACCGAGGGCAGCAGTGCGCGGGCCGCGGCGATCCGCTTGCGCAGCGCCTCCTCCTCGTCCGCCCAGCCCGCGGCGAAGCCGGCCGGGTCGGCGTCGTGGGCCAGCCGGCGCCGGACCACTTCCATCCGCTCCCCGGTGTCCCGGGAGGCGGCCACCTCCACCGTCAGGCCGAACCGGTCCAGAAGCTGCGGGCGCAGCTCCCCCTCCTCCGGGTTCATCGTCCCGACCAGCAGGAACCGGGCGGCATGCCGCACCGAGACGCCCTCCCGCTCCACATGGCAGGCGCCCATGGCCGCCGCGTCCAGCAGCAGGTCCACCAGGAAGTCGTGCAGCAGATTGACCTCGTCGACGTAGAGCACGCCGCGGTGCGCCTGGGCCAGCAGACCGGGCTCGAACGCCCTCACCCCCTCGGCCAGTGCCCGCTCGATGTCCAGTGAGCCCACCAGCCGGTCCTCCGAGGCGCCGACCGGCAGTTCCACCATGCGGGCCGGGCGGGCGGCGCCCGGGCCCGGCACATGCGGGCCGTCCGGGCAGTGCGGGTCGGGGGCGGCCGGGTCGCAGGCGAAGCGGCAGCCGGGCACCACGGCCACCTCGGGCAGCAGCGCGGCCAGCGAACGCACCGCGGTCGACTTGGCGGTGCCCTTCTCGCCGCGCACCAGCACGCCGCCGATGGCCGGGGAGACGGCGTTGAGCAGCAGGCCCAGCCGCAGATCGGCCATGCCGACGAGGGCGGTGAACGGATAGGGCGCGGTCCCCCGGGGGCCGCCGCCGCCGATGCCGCCGATGCCGCCGTTCGGTGCGCCGGTTCCGGTTCCGGTGCCGGTCATGTGGGGTCCTCCGGTCCTTCGAGGTCGCCTTCCAGTTCCAGGTAGACCGCGCGCAGGCCGTCGAGGGTCTGCTCCTCCGGGCTCTCCCACAGGCCGCGGTCGGCCGCCTCCAGCAGGCGTTCGGCGATGCCGCGCAGCGCCCATGGATTGGAGCGGCGCATGAACTCCCGGTTCTCCTCGGCGAAGACGTACTCCGCGGCCAGCCGCTCGTACATCCAGTCGTCCACCACCCCGGCGGTGGCGTCGTAGCCGAACAGGTAGTCCACCGTGGCGGCCATCTCGAAGGCGCCCTTGTAGCCGTGCCGGCGCATCGCCGCCATCCAGCGCGGATTGACCACCCGGGAGCGGAACACCCGGTGCGTCTCCTCGCCCAGGGTGCGGGTCCGCACCCGGTCCGGCGTGGCGCTGTCGCCGACATACGCCTCCGGCGAGCCGCCGGTGAGGTGCCGCACCATGGCCACCATGCCGCCGTGGTACTGGAAGTAGTCGTCCGCGTCCATCAGATCGTGTTCGCGGGTGTCGATGTTCTTCGCGGCGACCTGGATGCGGCGGAAGGCGGTCTCCATGTCGCCGCGGGCCGGGCGGCCGTCCAGGCCGCGGCCGTAGGCGTAACCGCCCCAGACCGCGTAGACCTCGGCCAGGTCGGCGTCGCTGCGCCAGTTGCGGGCGTCGATCAGCGGCAGCAGGCCGGCGCCGTACGCGCCCGGCTTGGAGCCGAAGATCCGGGCGGTGGCGCGGCGCCGGTCGCCGTGCGCCGCGGTGTCCTGGTCGGCGTGCGCCCGCACGTAGTTGTGCTCCGGCGGCTCGTCCAGCTCCGCCACCGCCCGCACCGCGTCGTCGATCAGCGCCACCACATGCGGGAAGGCGTCCCGGAAGAAGCCGGAGATGCGCACCGTGACGTCGATGCGGGGACGGCCCAGCTCCGGCTGCGGCACGATCTCGAAGCCGGTCACCCGGCGGGAGGCGTCGTCCCAGACCGGGCGGCAGCCCAGCAGGGCCAGGATCTCCGCGATGTCGTCGCCCTGGGTGCGCATGCAGGAGGTGCCCCAGACGGTCAGCCCCACCGAGCGCGGATACCCGCCGTGGTCGGCCAGATGACGGGCCAGCAGGGAATCCGCCAGCGCGCTGCCCACCTCCCAGGAGAGCCGGGAGGGAATCGCCTTGGGGTCCACCGAGTAGAAGTTGCGGCCGGTCGGCAGCACATTGACCAGTCCGCGGGTGGGGGAGCCGGACGGCCCGGCCGGGATGTAGCCGCCGTCCAGGGCGCGCAGCACATGGCCGATCTCGTCCGTGGTGCGGGCCAGCCGCGGCACCAGCTCGCCGGCGGCGAACTCCAGCACCCGCACCGCCCCGGGCAGTGCGGCCGGGGCGTGCGGGCCCAGCACCGCCGCCACCGCCCGCCGCGCCGCGCCCGGGGCCGTCCAGCCCTCCGCCTCCATCGCCTCGGCCAGCCGGCGGGCGAGGTGTTCCAGCAGATCGACCGCGTCGGAGGCGGTGCGGGCCGGGCCGTCGGCGAGCGCGGTCAGCGCCGCCGGGACGGCGATCCGGGCGCCGGGCACGGCCAGCAGCTCCTGCTCGTCCAGCCCGAAGTGCCCGGCCAGCACCGCCCGCAGCCCGGGCAGCGCGCCCCCCGTGCCGCCCCACACCTGGGCCGAGCGCAGCACCGCCAGCGCCAGATTGACCCGGGGCTCACCGGCGGGCGCGGCGCCCAGCACATGCAGGCCGTCCCGGATCTGCACATCCTTGATCTCGCACAGCCAGCCGTCGATGTGCATCACGAACTCGTCGAACTCGTCCTCCCCCGGCTGCTCCTCCACCCGGAGGTCGTGATGCAGCTCGGCGGCCCGGACCAGCGTCCAGATCTGGCTGCGCACGGCCGGTGCCTTGGCCGGGTCCAGATCGCTGACCAGGGCGTATTCGTCGAGAAGCTGCTCCAGCCTGGCCAGGTCGCCATAGGAGTCGGCGCGCGCCATGGGCGGCACCAGATGGTCCACCACGGTGGCATGCCCGCGCCGCTTGGCCTGGGTGCCCTCGCCCGGGTCGTTGACGATGAAGGGGTACACCAGCGGCAGCTCGCCGAGCACCGCGTCCGGGGCGCAGCCGGCCGACAGGCCCAGGCCCTTGCCGGGCAGCCACTCCAGGGTGCCGTGCTTGCCCAGATGGACGATCGCGTCCGCGCCCCAGCTCCGCTCCAGCCAGCGGTAGGCCGCCAGATAGTGGTGCGAGGGCGGCATGTCGGGGTCGTGGTAGATGGCGACGGGGTTCTCGCCGAAGCCGCGCGGCGGCTGGATCATCAGCAGCACGTTGCCGAACTCCAGGGACGCCAGCACGATGTCGTCGCCGTCGGTGTAGAGGGAGCCGGGCGGCTCGCCCCAGTGCCGGGTCATGGCCTCGCGCAGTTCCGGGTCCAGCGCCGCGAACCACTCCCGGTAGTCCGCGAGCGGCACCCGGGCCGGGGCGGCGGCCAACTGCTCCTCGGTCAGCCACTCCACGTCATGGCCGCCGGCCGCGATCAGCCGGTGGATCAGCTCGTCGCCGCTGTCCGGGTGGTCCGTGACGCGGTAGCCGGCGGCGCGCAGCGCGTCCAGCAGCCGGACCGCCGAGGCGGGGGTGTCCAGGCCCACCGCGTTGCCCACCCGGGAGTGCTTGGTCGGATAGGCGGTGAAGACGACCGCGATCCGCTTCTCGGCGTTCGGCCTGTGGCGCAGCGCCGCATGCCGTACGGCGATGCCGGCCACCCGGTCGGCCCGTTCCGGATCGGCGGTGTACACCGGGATGCCGTCCGGGCCCTCCTCCTTGAAGGAGAACGGCACGGTGATCAGCCGGCCGTCGAACTCCGGAATCGCCACCTGCATCGCCGCGTCCATCGGGGAGAGCGCCGCGTCCGAGGCCAGCCATGCCTCCCGGCCGCCGGTCAGGCACAGGCCCTGCACGATCGGCACATTCAGCCCGGCCAGCGCGCCGATGTCCCAGCTCTCGTCGTCGCCGCCGGCCGCGGCGCCGGCCGGCCGGGTGCCGCCGGAGGCCAGCACCGTGGTGATGAGGGCGTCGGCCCGGCCCAGCAGGTCGAACAGCCCGGCGTCCGCGTCGCGCAGCGAGGCGCAGTGCACCGGCAGGGCGTTGGCGCCGCGCCGCTCGACGGCCGCGCAGAGGGTCTCGACGAACGAGGTGTTGCCGGACAGTTCGTGCGCCCGGTAGTACAGCACCGCCACAGTGGGGCGGCCGGGCAGCGCGGCCGGCTCGCCGTGCACCCCGTAGGCCGGCATGGTGCGCGGCGGGGCGAAGCCGCTGCCGGTGAGCAGCACCGTGTCGGAGAGGAACCGGGCCAGCTCGGCCAGGTTCTCCGGGCCGCCCTCCACCAGATAGCGCAGGGCCTCGGCGACCACCCCGGCCGGCACCGTGGACTGCGCCATCAGCTCCGCGTCCGGCAGGGCCTCGCCGCCGAGCAGGACGCAGGGCACGCCGCCGGCGCGCAGCGCGGCCACCCCGTCCTCCCAGGCGCGCCGGCCGCCCAGCAGGCGCAGCACCGCCACCCCGGCGCCGTCCAGCAGCTCCGGCAGGTCCCGGGCCGCGTCCAGCCGGGACGGATTGCCGATCCGGTACGGGGCGCCGGAGGCCCGGGCCGCCAGCAGGTCGGTGTCCGCGGTGGAGAGCAGTACCACCGGCGGTACCGTCTCCCCGGCGGTCTCCCCGGGCTGCGCGGGTCCGGCGGGCGGTGTCCGCCCGCCGTCCGGTGCGCTGTCGTCCGTTTCCATCTCCGGCCGCTCCCTTGTCCGTCCGCTGTCCGTCGCCGGCTCCGGCGCTGTCATGGCGCTCCCGGTGGCAGGAAGGGCAGGCCCCCGGGGGCGCCCTCCTCGATCAGCCGCAGCAGCGCGGCGGTGTCGGTGTGCTCCTCGATCAGATCCCCCAGCAGATCGAGCTGTTCCTCGCGCAGCAGCCCGAACCGGGTGCCGGGCGCGGGCACGAAGCGTCGCCCGGCGTCGGCCGCGATCCGGCGCAGAAACGCCCGGCGGAAACCGTCGCTCTCCAGCGAGCCGTGCCAGTGCGTGCCCCAGACCGAGCCGGAGCGGCAGCCGTCCAGGAACGGTTCGCCGCCGCGCACCTCGGCCACGCCGTGGTGGATCTCGTAGCCCGTCACCGGCTCGCCCAGGGCCCGGCCCTCCGGCCGGGCCAGGGTCTTCTCCGCCCGGAACCGCACCCGCACCGGCAGCAGGCCCAGCCCGGCCACCACCCCGGCGCGCGACTCGATCCCGTCCTCGATGCGCTCGCCGAGAAGCTGGAAGCCGCCGCAGATGCCCAGCACCGGACGGTGCCCGGCGGCGCGCCGCCGCAGCTCCGCGGCCAGGCCGCGGTCGTGCAGCCAGCGCAGCGCCCGGACGGTGCCGCGGGTGCCGGGCACGATGACCAGGTCGGCGTCGGCCAGCTCCTCCGGCCGGTCGCAGAACCGGACCACCACCCCGGGTTCGGCGGCCAGCGCATCCACATCGGTGAAGTTGGACATCAGCGGCACCGGCAGCACCGCCACCCGCAGCACCTCGGGGCCGTGCGGCGCGGCCGGGGCGGACTCCCGCACGGTGCCGCGCAGCGAGATCCGCAGGCCGTCCTCCTCGTCGATGCCCAGGCCGTGCCGGAACGGCAGCACGCCGAGCACCGGACGCCCGGTGAGGCCGCGCAGCATCTCCAGGCCCGGCTCCAGCAGGCCGGCGTCGCCGCGGAACTTGTTGACCAGATAGCCCGCCACCAGCGCCTGGTCGGCCGGGGACAGCAGGGCGGTGGTGCCGTAGAAGGAGGCGAAGACGCCGCCCCGGTCGATGTCGCCGGCCACGATCACCGGCAGCCCGGCGGCGCGCGCCAGGCCCATGTTGACGATGTCGCCCCGGCGCAGATTGATCTCGGCGGGGCTGCCCGCGCCCTCGCAGATCACCGCGTCGTGGGTGCGGCGCAGAGCGGCCAGGCAGTCGGTGACGGTCGTCAGCAGCGCCTCCCGGCTCAGCGGGCCGTCGCCGCCGGGGGAGTGGTAGCCGCGGGCGCTGAGCTCGCCGGCCGGGCGGCCCAGCAGCACCACCTGGCTGCGGCGCTCCCCGCCCGGCTTGAGCAGCACCGGGTTCATCAGCGCGCTGGGTTCGGTCCGGGCGGCGGCGGCCTGCATGGCCTGGGCGCGGCCGATCTCGGCGCCGTCCCGGGTGACAAAGGAGTTCAGCGACATGTTCTGCGCCTTGAACGGCGCCACCCGCAGCCCCTTGCGCGCCAGCCACCGGCAGATCCCGGCCGTGATCACGCTCTTGCCGGCGTCCGAGGCCGTTCCGGCCACCAGCAGCCCGCCCGCGCTCATCGGCACCTCCCCGCGGTGCCGGCCGCCCGGGGCCCGTTCATCGCCGGCCCCCGGCGGCGGCCGTGGCGCGGCGGGTGAGGGCCCCGGCCGCGGCGCGGGTGCCCGCGGTGAGCGCGAGGGCCAGCAGGCCGACGCGGCGGGAGAGCCGGACGGCCCGGCCGATGTCCGCCGCCGCCACCGCGCGTCCGGGAGCGTTGAGCACCGGGCGGTGCTCGGTCCGTCCGCCGTAGGAGAGGGTGCCGCCCAGCCGCACCCCGAGCGCCCCGGCGAAGGCCGCCTCCACCACCCCGGCGTTCGGGCTCGGATGGCGCCGGGCGTCGGTGCCCCAGGCGCGCAGCGCGCCCGGGGTGTCGGGCCCGGCGAGCGCCGCCAGCAGGGCGGTCAGCCGGGCGCCGGGCAGACCCGCCGCGTCGTCCAGCCGGGCCGCGGCCCAGCCGAACCGCCGGTGCCGCGGGGAGCGGTGACCGACCATCGCGTCCAGGGTGTTCACCGCCCGGAAGCCGGCCAGCCCGGCGATGCCGCCCACGGCGCCCCACACCAGCGCGCCGACGACCGCGTCCGAGGTGTTCTCGGCCACCGACTCCACCACCGCGCGGGCGATGGCGTCGGCGTCCAGCGCCTGCGGGTCGCGTCCGCACAGGCCGGGCAGCAGCGCGCGGGCGCGTTCGGTCCGTCCGGCCTCCAGCGCGGCGGCGATCCGCCCGGCCTCCCGGGCCAGGCCGGTGCCGCCCAGCACGGTCCAGGTGACGGCGGCGGTGGCCAGGGCGCGCGGCAGCGGCGCGGTGGCGGCGCGGTGTTCCAGCAGCGCGCCGGCGGCCACGGCCGGGCCCGCGCACAGCGCGGCGTACAGCGCGCCGGCGGTGTGCCGGTCGCGCCACAGCAGGCGTTCCAGAGCGGCGGCGGCCCGGCCGAATCCGGCCACCGGATGTCCCCTGCGGGGATCACCGGCGATCAGATCGGCGCAGAAACCCAGGGCCATGCCGCACGCGACGGGAGAGGGCGTCGGCATGGTGTCAGCCCGCCGTCACACCTCGCGCGGGGGTGGGGAAGGGATGCAGGGGTCCGGGGGGCAGCAGGCAAAGGCCCGTCATGGGAGTGTCCTCACTCAGGGTCCGCGCCCTGGCTCGACGTGACCGGCGGTGAGAGTCTCCTGGCTCCCGGATCGGCGCCTCCCCCGGCCTTCCAGCCCGTGCGGGCCGTGGCGTCGGGTGGGGGAGCGCTCCCCGGTGACAGTGGCGGGACCGCGCCGGATTCGCACCGGCTTCCTCTCCTGCCGCCGTTTGGCATCCATGAGTCCACCACGGCCCCCCAGCCGCGTCAACTCCCCCCTGACCTGCGCCCCCGCACTGTGCCGAGGCCCACACCGGCACGGGCCCCTGGTGTACGCCGGGCGCGGTTCCTAGCCTAGACATGACACTTCGTTACTTTGGACATGACAGAGGTAGGTCGGGATCCGAACGGCCCGGAACGGAGTCGCAGTCTCTTCCGGCCGTTCTCCTCTCCGCTCCCTCCGGAACTCCCCGCGAGCGACGCCTGAGGCACTAAGGTGGCTGCGACCCCGGCACGCTGGGCAGTCTGAGAAGGGGGCGCGGCTGTCGGCGTGAAAGGGGGCAGCGTGACGGTTCAGGACCGCCGCGCGGTGCCATGGCGGAAGAGTAGTCACAGCGGTACCGACGAGAACAACGAGTGCTGTGAAGTCGCATTACTGGGAGAGGCGGTGCTGGTGCGCGACTCGACGAGGAGTGGCGGCCCGGTGCTGACCTTCACCCCGGAGATGTGGCGCACCGCGCTTGCGACGCTCGCCACGCGTCATGGGGGCGGACGGCCCTAGCGGTCTGGACGCCGCCGGGGCCATGCGATACCGGAGAAGGGATGAACAGCCGACAGCGTTTCCGTTCCGCATCCGGCGGCTCAGGTCTCGTCGGGTATTCCCTGCTGTCCGGTCTGGCGGCAACGGCCGTCGGTGCGGCGGCCTCCCTGCTGGTCGGCGGCGGCACGGTGCTGCGCATCGCCGTGTGGCTGGCCGTGCTGGCCCTGGTCGCCCTGGCGGGTGCCTGGTGGTGGGTGCGTGACCCCGTCACGGCCCGGCGCCGGACCCTGGGTCTGGTGGCGCGTTCTGCTGGGCGGGAAGCGCTGCCAGGAGGACCCGGACGGCGACGCCGGTGAGCGCTCCGCCCGCGGCGACGGTGAAACCGGCCCACAGCGCGGGAGGCAGTCCTGCCTCCCGCGCCGCGTAGAGCACCAGGGCCAGCAGCCCCGAGATCACGACGATGAGCACCGAAAGGCTCACCGTCAGCCGTATCAGCTCCAGGGTGTCCGCCTTCCGGATCCCTTTGTAGCGTTCCAGCGCCTTGTCGCTCTCCAGGGCCCGCCGGCGCAGATCGTTGTCGGACGCGGAGCGGTCCGGGGGTGAGCCGCCCGGGCCGGGAGAGCTCTCGCCCGGCCGGCTGCCTGCGGAAGCCGCGCGCTGCACCTCCTGGCGTCTGCGCCGGTTGGTTGTCATGAGGTCTCCTGGTGCTCTCCCTGGCCCCCGCTCGGGTGAGGATCAGGCGGTTGTGTACTGCTCGATGAGGTCGTTCAGCAGGGCACGGGTCTCGTCCTCGGTGAGGGCCTTGCTGTGCAGGTCCTCGAAGCACTCCTGGTAGCGGGCGACCAGTTCCCGGTTGTCCCGGTTGGTCAGCACACCGCCCGGGCCGGACACATAGAGAACGTCCTCGTCGTCGGGGAAACCGAGCAGGACGAAGCTGCTCTCCAGGCTGGTGTGGGCGCCTGCCCGGAAGGGCAGCAGCCGGACCGAGACCCGGGGTTCGTCCATCCGGCTCAGGATGAGGCGCAGCTGCTGCTTCATCACGCTGCTGCCGCCGATCCAGCGCCGCACGGCCGCCTCGTCGACGATGAACGCCGCCGCCGCTCCGTCCTCGGCGAAGATCCGGTCCTGCCGGTCGGTGCGCAGGTCCACGTTGCGGCCCGCCTGGGACACGGGCGCCCCCGCCGCGAAGAGGGCGTGGATGTAGTCACTGGTCTGCAGCAGACCGGGGACCAGGCTCGGGTGGTAGGCGCGGACGGTGCTGGCCGCGCTCTCATAGCCGAGGTACTGCGCGAACTGCGGGTTGATGATGTCGCTGTAGGAGACCCACCAGGACTGGCCCTTGCTGCCGCGGGCGGCTTCCTCCAGGTCGGACACCGTGTCGCTGTCCGTCACCCCGTACTCCTGGAGCATGGCCCGCAGGTCCGTCACCGAGAGGCTGACCGTACCCGCTTCGATGCGAATGATTTTCGACAGCGACCACTCAAGATTGTCTGCGGCCTGCCGCTGCGTCAGTCCCGCCGCATCCCGTGCCTTTTTGAGCGCGATGCGCAGCTTGCGGCGGTTGAGGCTTGGGTCGACTGCCTTGGGCATGGTGCTCCCTCGGGATTCGGCGCCGACGAGGTCGAGTGGAGATGAGCGTCCGGCGCCTGTAGTAACGACACTGTTCAGGTGATATGAGCAACTCGGATGATGCTTCCGGCCACAGGCTCTGTGACGCCCTCATCGAGCTCTTTGCCAATCCGACAGGTGTCGAAACGCCTTTGTCAAGCTTCCCGCGTGGAGTGGCGCATCGCACATGGCGATGTCGCACGGAAGTGAAGCGACAGCCTCCGCTTTCCGTGTCGGGGGAGAACGGTGATGCTCCTGCGGCAGGGCTGCCGGGGCGCCGGAGACGGCCTTCCGGACCGGGTGGCCGGGCACCGGGCGTGGCCGGGAGGCGGGGACGCGTCCGGGGACGGCGATGCCGGCTCGCCCGCGCGGCCCTCTCCGGTCGCCGCCGGGCAGCGTCCGGGCCATGCTGGGGGGCATGCGTCGGCGTACCACCGCGGCCGTGACCGCCGCCACTTCCCTGCTGCTCGGCACCGGAGCCGCCGCTGTGGCGGCCGGCCGCTACGCCAGCGGCGCCGCCCTGCGCCCGGGCCGGCAACCGGCGGGATTCCGCGGCCCGGAGCTGCTGGTGCACGCCGCGGTGCCCGGCGAGGTGACCCTCAGCCGCACCGTGCAGTCGGTGCGGCCCGGCCGCTACGGCCTGGCCGGCCCGGGCTGCCGGGCGATCGTCGGCGAACCGCTCGGCCCGGACGGCGGAGCCGACACGGTGGTGCGCCATCTGGAGCAGGTCACCGAGGGGGAACTGCGCCCCGGCGCCCGGGTGCGGCTCACCCCGCAGCTCCACACCGGCGAGCCGTTCCGGGCCCTGGGCATCAGCTCGGCCGAGGTGGACATCCACACCGGCCTCGGGCCGATGCCCGCCTGGTTCCTCACCGGCGAACGCGACCTGTGGGTGATCCTGCTGCACGGGCTGGGCACCACCCGCGGCCAGGCCATGAACGTGATGCCGTTTCTGCGCCGGCAGAAGCTCCCGCTGCTGGTCCCCAGCTACCGCGGCGACCCGGAGGCCCCCGCGCCCCCGGGCGGCCTCGGCCGGCTCGGAGCCGGCGAATGGCAGGACGTGGACGCGGCGATCCGCTACGCGGTGCGCTACGGCGCCCGCCGGGTGCTGCTGTACGGCTGGTCGGTGGGCGCCACCATGGCGCTGCGCGCCGCCGCCCAGTCGGGGCTGCGCGACCGGATCGCCGGGCTGGTGCTGGACTCGCCGGTGCTGGACTGGCGGGCCACCCTGCGCGCGCTGGCCGCGGAGCGCCGGGTGCCGGCCGTGCTGCGTCCGCTGCTGCCGGGCGCGGCGCAGGGCCGGCTGGGGCTGCCGGCCGCCGCCCGGGTCCCACTGCCCGCCGAGGCGGGCACGCCGGGCAGGCGGATGCCGCCGGTGCTGCTGTTCCACGGACCGGGCGACACCATCGCCCCCTGGCAGGCGTCCCGGGAACTGGCCCGCCGGCACCCGGAGAGCGTGGTGCTGGAGACCGTCCCGGACGCCCAGCACGCCGCGATGTGGAACGCCGCCCCCGACCCGTACGAGGAACGCCTCCGCCGCTTCCTCACCCCCCTGTACTGAGCCCGTGCGGGCCGCCGGCGCCCCCGGCCGCTCCGGACCCCCGCGCCGGGCGATGTGCCGGTCGGGGGCACGGGGTTTGGGCTTTCGACCTCTCATTGGTGACACTGCTGGCGTGACGATCCCACCGCGCGAGCCCCGGCTGCACGTTGTCCCCTCTGCGGCGTCCTCCGTCCCCGAACAGCCCGCCCCCGCGCGGGGCGCCCGCACCGCCCGGCGCCGGCCGCCCCGGCCCCCGCGCGGAACCCCCTCTCAGCGCGAACTCGCCCTGCTGGTACGCCGCCTGCTGGCCCCCGCGGTGGCCCTGGCCCGATGGGCGGAACGCACGGGTGCCGACCCGGCGGCCGACCCCGCCCGGGCCGGCGGGGAACTCGGCATGACCCCGGCCCAGGTGCGCGACCACTTCAGCCGGGCCCGGCTGGCCGGCCTGGTCGAGCAGGACGGCGAGGGCCGCGCGGTGCGTTCCGGGTGGCGGCTGCGCGCCTGGGAGAGCGACGACACCGCCGTGCTCCGCGGCTGGGTGGCCCTCTTCGACGGCTGGTCGCTGGTCCGCCCCGCTCCCGAGGACGCCGACCCCGCCGCCGTCACCGAGGTGGTCGCCGCCCTGCCCCAGCTGCTGTCCGTGATGCAGCTCTCGGCCGGACCGGTGACCGCCGCCGGGCTGTGCGATCTGCTGGCCCAGCGCGTCGCCGAGCTCCGCGCCGACCGCTCCGGCACCGCGCGCAGCGGCGCGGACGGAACAGACGGGACAGCCGGAACAGACAGGGCAGACGGGGCAGACGGGGCAGACGGGGCGGAGAGGGCGGACGGGGCGGCAGGAACGGAGGAGGCGGAAGCCGGGCCGCCGCAGGCCGAGCTGACCCGTCTGCTCGGCTGGGCGCTGGACGCGCTCGCCGACGTCGGCGCCCTCACCCTGCACGCCCGGGGCGACCAGCCCGCCCGCGCCCGCCTCACCCCCCTGGGGAGCTGGGTGGTGTGGACCAAACTGGAACACATCTGTGTGGCCGCGCAGAGCCCCGCCGGGAACATCGAGCAGTCCGCCGTCGCCATGCTGCGCGGCTGTGTCACCCTCACCCCCGGCCCGGCCCGCGCCGAATACCGCGCCTGGGTGGCCGCCCGGCCCACCGGCCCGGCCGTGGCCGAGCTGCTGGACGCCGCCCGCGGCGAGGACGCCCTGATCCGCGGCCTGGCCTTCCAGGCGCTGCGGGTCGTCGGAGCCCCCGCGCGCGCCGCCGTGCAGGCCGCCGCGGAGGAGCCGCTGCTGCGCCCCTACGCCCTGCTGTGGCTCGCCGACCTGGACAGCGGCGGCGCCCGGGACGCCACCGACACCCCGCTGGACGTGCTCACCCGCGAGGAGGCCACCTGGCTCTGGGTGGACACCGCCTCGGCGGCGCACGAGCACGGCGCCGCCGGGCTGCTGCTGGACCACCTGGAGTCGGCCGTGCAGCCCACCCTGCCCGCGCTGCTCCAGGAGGTCCGGGCCTGCGGCCATCCGCGCACCGTCCAGGTGCTGCTGGCGCTGGCCTCGGCGCATCCGGACCCGGCCGCCGCCAAGCGGGTCCGCCGCGCCGCCTTCCAGCTCCACACCGGCGCGGGCGAGAGCCCGGGCGCCGCCGCGGCGCGGCCGGCGGCGGCCCGCACCGACCCCGGAAAACCGTTTGCCCGGCGCGGCTAGACTGGTCCGCATGGACATTCCGTTCCTCGTGGCCTAGCGGGCGTACCGCCGGCGCCCGGCGCCGCATGCCTGTCTGCCCGCATGCCCGTCCGCGCCCCGGCATCCGCGCACGGCACCCCTGACCGTATGCACGCCATGTACGCCCCCCATGGAGACTGTCCGTGATCACCGCCAACGCCGTGGAACTGCGCGCCGGTGCCCGCGTCCTGCTCGAATCCGCCACCTTCCGGGTCGCCCGCGGCGACCGCATCGGTCTGGTCGGCCGCAACGGCGCCGGCAAGACCACCCTCACCAAGTGCCTGGCCGGCGAGGGCGCCCCGGCCGGCGGCACCATCACCCGCAGCGGCGAGGTCGGCTATCTGCCGCAGGACCCGCGCACCGGCGATCTGGAGATGCTCGCCCGCGACCGTATCCTCTCCGCCCGCGAGCTGGACGTGGTGCTGCGCCGGATGCGGGAGAACGAGCAGCGCATGGCCGGCGGCAAGGGCGCCACCCGGGAACGGGCCATGAAGAAGTACGAGAAGCTGGAGACCGAGTTCCTCACCAAGGGCGGCTACGCCGCCGAGGCCGAGGCCGCCACCATCGCCGCCAGCCTCGGCCTGGAGGACCGGGTGCTGTCCCAGCCGCTGCGCACCCTCTCCGGTGGCCAGCGGCGCCGCGTCGAGCTGGCCCGCATCCTCTTCTCCGACGCCGACATCCTGCTGCTGGACGAGCCCACCAACCACCTGGACGCGGACTCCGTCACCTGGCTGCGCGACTTCCTCAAGACCTACCGTGGCGGTCTGATCGTCATCTCGCACGACATCGGCCTGGTGGAGACGGTGGTCAACAAGGTCTTCTACCTGGACGCCAACCGCTCGGTCATCGACGTCTACAACATGGGCTGGAAGCAGTATCTGGCCCAGCGCGAGGCCGACGAGCGGCGCCGCAGGCGCGAGCGGGCCAACGCCGAGAAGAAGGCCGCCGCCCTGCACTCCCAGGCCGACAAGATGCGGGCCAAGGCCACCAAGGCCACCGCCGCGCAGAACATGGCCCGCCGGGCCGACAAGCTGCTGGCCGGCCTGGAGGCCGACCGGGCGGCCGACAAGGTGGCCCGGCTCCGCTTCCCCGAGCCCGCGCCCTGCGGCCGGACCCCGCTGACCGCCGAGGGCCTGTCCAAGTCCTACGGCTCGCTGGAGATCTTCACCGATGTCGGGCTGGCCATCGACCGCGGCTCCCGGGTGGTCATCCTGGGGCTGAACGGCGCCGGCAAGACCACCCTGCTGCGGCTGCTGGCCGGTCTGGAGCAGCCGGACACCGGTGCCGTGATCCCCGGCCACGGACTCAAACTGGGCTACTACGCGCAGGAGCACGAGACCCTGGATCCGGACCGCACCGTGCTGGAGAACATGCGCTCGGCCGCGCCCGATCTCGATCTGGTCGAGGTCCGCAAGATCCTCGGCTCGTTCCTGTTCTCCGGGGACGACGTGGACAAGCCGGCCCGGGTGCTCTCCGGCGGCGAGAAGACCCGGCTGGCGCTGGCCACCCTGGTGGTCTCCTCGGCCAATGTGCTGCTGCTGGACGAGCCCACCAACAACCTGGACCCGGCCAGCCGGGAGGAGATCCTGGGCGCGCTGCGCACCTTCACCGGCGCGGTGGTCCTGGTGACCCACGACGAGGGCGCGGTGGAGGCGCTGCAGCCGGAGCGGATCATTCTGCTGCCGGACGGTGTCGAGGACCTGTGGAGCGCCGACTACGCGGACCTGGTGGCGCTGGCCTGAGGCGGGCCGGTGTCGGCCGGCCGTACCGGCGGCAGACGTTCCGCATCGGCCGCGCTCGATCAATCGGCCGACGCCGGCTCCATCATCTGAGTGAGCACACCTGGTACCCGGGCACGGTTCACACCGGACGGATTCCGGGGTGACCGAGGGTCCGCGGGGTGCCGATCGTCCACCCGGGGCAATTTCGGCGGGCGGCGCTGACCAGCCCTTTTGGCGGCCATTCGGGGGAGCGGCGGGGCCCGGGCCGCCCGGCCGCCGGGGCCGGCGGGAAGGGATTGCGGACCGCCGGAATTGCCGCCGCTTCACCGACCTCGCCGAATGGGTGGCCAGGAACGCGGATAGGGGTGATCATGAGAGTTCCAGAGCGCACTTCCCATGAGGAGGCACGGGTGGCCGAGACTCTGAAGAAGGGAAGCCGGGTGACCGGCGCCGCGCGCGAGAAGCTCGCGGAAGACCTCAAGCGGAAATACGAATCGGGCGCGAGTATCCGTGCCCTGGCCGAGGAAACCGGCCGGTCGTACGGGTTTGTGCACCGGATGCTGAGCGAGGCCGACGTGACCCTGCGCGGGCGCGGCGGAGCGACCCGCGGCAAGAAGGCCGCGCCTTCCTCCTCCGCCGCGGCGTCCTGAGCCGGGCCGGCGGCGGCGTCGCCCGGTGCCGCGCGCCGTGGGAGGTGCCGCCCGCCCCGGAGTGGGCCCCGCCCCGGCGGCTCGTTACTCTGCTCGGTATTACTGCGGAGTAACACCCACCGGAGGTGCGCATGAGCCTGCTGGACAAGGACGGTGTGCGGGTGACCGTCGACGGAGCCGTGGCCACGGTCACGCTCACCAACGGCGCCAGGCACAACGCCCAGACGCCGGCCATGTGGCGGGCGCTGGCCGAGACGGGCTCGGCGCTGCCCGGCAGCGTCCGGGTGGTGGTGCTGTGCGCCGAGGGCCCGTCCTTCTCCGCCGGGCTGGACAAGCGGGCCTTCACCCGGGAGGGCATCCCCGGGGAGCCGAGCTTCCCGGCCCTGGCCGCCGGCACGGACGAGGACCTGGACGCGGCCATCGCGGAGTACCAGGAGGCGTTCACCTGGTGGCGCCGCAACGATGTGCTGACCGTGGCCGGAGTGCAGGGCCATGCCATCGGCGCGGGCTTCCAGCTGGCACTCGCCTGCGACCTGCGGATCTGTGCGGAGAACGCGAGTTTCGCCATGCGTGAGACCGCGCTCGGCCTGGTGCCCGATCTGGGCGGTACGCATCCGCTGGTGTCGCTGATCGGGTACGCCCGCGCGCTGGAACTGTGCGTCACCGGACGGGCGGTGCAGGCCGCCGAGGCGGAACGCATCGGGCTGGCCAACCTGGTGGTGCCGCCGGCGGAACTTCCGGGCGCGCTGGACGACCTGACCGCGGCGCTGCTGGCCGCGCCGCGCGACGCGGTGATCGAGACCAAGGCGCTGCTGCGCGGCGCGGCGGCACGGGGCTACGACGCCCAGCGCGCCGCCGAACGCGCCGCCCAGGCCCGCCGCCTGCGCGACCTGGCGGGCCTCGGCGGGTAACCCCTCACGGCCCCGCGCCCCGGCCCGTCACCGGGCGGGGCCGCGCGGGGGCCCGGCGCGGTGCGCGTACCGCGGCGGGGCGGCGGACGCGGCGGGCCGGCCGGCCGGGAACGGAGCGCGCGTCTCCCGGGAGGCGGCTCAGCCGAGACCGGTGATCAGCACGGCCACCCGCGCGCCGCCGGCGGCCCCGGCCGCGGCCTCGCGGACCGCGCGGGCGGTGCGCAGGGTCGCCGGGCCGTCGGCCTCCGGTGCCCGGAGCCGGACCTGGAGCCGCACCTCACCGTCCCGCACCAGCACCGCGCGGCCCGGCACCGCCAGCGCCGTGGACAGCCCCAGCACCCCGGGTACGGCACGGACCGCCCCGGCCACCCGGGCCTCGGCACCGTCCCCGGCCGCCGCGGGCGGCGGCTGCGGACCGCCCCGGCGCGACACGGTTTCCCGGATTTCCCGGATTTCCCGGATTTCCCGGGTTTCCCGGGTTCCCCTGGCCCACCCGTCCTCCCCGGCCTCCCCGGGGCCTTCGCCGTCCTCGGTCAGCAGGCCCGTGACATGGAGGTCCACCGCCACCACCCGCAGGCCCAGCCGCCGCTCCGCCGCCCCGGTCAGCGAGTCCCGCAGCAGCCCGGCCGAGGCCGGGATCGGCCGTACCGCGGAGGCCGCGAACGCCGCCGCCACCCGCAGCGGCCCCGGCGGCAGCGCGGTCGACGGCGGCGTGACCGCCGGCCGCTCCCCGTCCGGCCCGGCATCCGCCGGGCCGATCCGCAGCCGGGTCACCCGCACCCCCGGGAGCTCCCGCGCGGCCTCGCCCAGCACCCGTATCGCCGCCCGCTCGGCCAGCCACACGCCGTCCTGCGGCCCGCCGAGCGGCAGCAGCCGGCCCAGGCCGAGCTGTGCCCGTACGGCGGCGCGCAGCCCGTCGTCCGCCGTGCCGTCCGTCTCCGTCTCCGGTTCCGACTCGCTCATCACGATCACCTTCTCCGCCCGGCCCGCATCCCGTGCAGAACGGCCGGGTGTGGGTACAGCATTGCGTATGCGGCGGCCTCGCCGCCGTTCGCTCCACCCGATCGGCGGGGACAACGGGCCACTTCCGCCACGCATGCGTACTGTGGCACCAGGACGGGCGAACGGCGCGGCCGGTTCGCCGCGGGCGAAGCGTAAAGTCCCGGACAGGGAGGCTGGCACAGTGAACGAGAACAGCACCGAGGCGGCACCGGAGAACGCCGCCCCCGCCGCCAAAACCCTGGGCACCCGGCGCGGGACCGGTGATCCCGCCACCCGTGGGCGCACCACCATCGCCGACGGAGTGGTCGCGAAGATCGCGGGCCTGGCCGCCAGGGACGTGGTCGGCGTGCACGCCATGGGCGGCGGCCTGGCCCGCACCTTCGGGGCGGTCCGCGACCGCGTGCCCGGCGGCGGCCGGTCCTCGGCCATGCGCGGCGTCAAGGCGGAGGTGGGCGAGGTCCAGACCGCCCTGGATCTGGAGATCGTGGTCGACTACGGCGTCTCCATCGCCGAAGTCTCCCGTACCGTACGGGAGAACGTCGTCGCCGCGGTCGAGCGGATGACGGGACTTCAGGTCGTCGAGGTCAATATCGCGGTCAGCGATGTGAAACTCCCCGACGAAGAAGAAGAGGAAGACGAAGAAGAGCGGCCCCGGCTGCAATAGCCCGGGTGCCCGGTGAAGGAGCGCATCATGAGCTTGGCCGTGACCGGCATGATCGCCGGAATGGCACTCGGATTCGCCGGCTATTTCGGCGGCTTCGGTGCCTTTCTGCTGGTTGCCGCACTCGGCGCGGTCGGCTTCGTCGCCGGGCGGTTCGCCGAGGGCGATCTGGAACTCGGCGACTTCTTCCGGATCGGAGAACGCGGCCGGGACGATGAGCGACGCCACTGACGCACCGTACGGCGCCCGCGGCGGCGCCGTGGACACCGTGCCCGGTGCCGCCGCGGGCGCCGCCCCGGCCGGATCCGGCGGCACCGGCGCGCCCGGCCACCGTCCCGGCACGCTGGGCCTGGCCGAGGTCCCGCCCGCCGAGCGGGGCGCGACCCGCATCGCCGACCGGGTGATCGCCAAGCTGGCCGCCCGCGCCGCCCGGGAGGCGCTGCCCGCCGCCCCGGCCATGCCGCATGCCCGCGCCTCGGTGCGGCGCCATCCGGGTGCGGACGGCGGCGGGGGGATCGCCCATGTCCGGGTGACGGTCGAACTCCGCTACCCCTCCGACATCGGCGCCCAGTGCGGCGCGGTACGCCGCCAGGTCACCCTGCGGCTCGGCGAACTCGCGGGCATGGAGCTCACGGACGTGGCCGTGGACGTGGAACGGCTGCACAGCGAGCATCTGCTGCGCGGCGCCGCGGAGCGGAGGGTCAGATGAGCGGCCCGCAGACCGTTCCCGGCCCCGGCGCCGCCCCGGGCTCCGCTCCCGGCACGGCTCCCCGTGCCGCCCCGGACTCCGACGGCGCCGGAGGCGCGGGCGGGCCCGGGGACGCCGCGGCGCCGCCGGAGCCCGCGCCGCCCGGGCCGGGAAGCTCCCCCGCCACCGCCCCCAGCCGGTTCTGGTCGGCGCGCCGGGCGCCCGCCGCGCTGCTCGCCCTGATCCTGCTGTGCTCCGTCGGCCTGCTGCTCTACGACATCGCCTCGGTGCGGGCCGACCGGCCGGCCACCGCCTGGCGCACCCGGCTCGCGGACGAACTGGCCGGCCGGACCCTGGACGACCCCTGGGTGGTGGTGGCCGCCTGCGCGGCGGTGCTGACCGGGCTGTGGCTGGTGGTGCTGGCCGTCACCCCGGGACTGCGGAACCTGATGCCGATGCGCGGCGAGGCCGGGGTGCTGCGCGCCGCCATAGAGCGCCACGCCGCGGCGGTGGCGCTGCGGGACCGGGCGCTGGAGGTCTCCGGGGTGCAGTCGGTCCGGGTGGTGGTCGGCCGTCGCCGGGTCCGTGCCGAGGCCCAGGCGCACTTCAGGGATCTGGCCGATGTGCGCTCGGATCTGAACGCCGTGCTGGGCGACAGCATCCGGCGGATGGAGCTGGCCCATCCGCCCGCGCTGGCGGTCCAGGTCCGCCGCCCCCCGAAACGCTGACCGGATCCGGCCCGGCCCGCGCCGCGGGTCCAGGAGGAGTGGAGCATGCTGCGAGTCGTCAACCGGGTGCTGCTGGCGCTCACCGGTCTGCTGCTGATGGCCGCCGGCGCCGCCGTGCTGGCCGGGGCGCTGGACCTGCCCGGCCGGCTGGGACTGGCGGACGTCTGGCCGTGGACGGGCCCGGACGACGTGCTGCTGACCCGGGCGGACCGCGTCCAGTGGCGGGACGACGGCTGGTGGTGGCCGGTGGTGATCGGCGGTCTGGTGCTGCTGGTCCTGCTGGCCCTGTGGTGGGTGCTGGCCCAGCTGCGCCGGGACCGGGTGCACGAGCTGTGGGTGGACACCGGGGACGGTGAGGGTGCGCAGCTCAGCGGGCGGGCGCTGGAGGAGGTGGTGGCCGCCGAGGCGGAGTCACTGCCCGGAGTGGACCGGGCCGGCGTCACCCTGGTGGGCCGCCGCAGCCAGCCCCGGCTGCGGATCGGTCTGCTGCTCGGCCCGCAGGGCGAGCCGGGCGAGGCGGTGCGGCGGCTGCGTGCCGAGGCAGTGGCCCATGCCCGGGCCGCCACGGGACTGAAGACCCTCCCGGTGGAGGTCCGTGTCCGCTCCTCCCGGCACGCCCCCGAGCGCGTCACCTGAGGCCACCGCCCCGCTTGCCGTCCTCCCAAGGGCGGCGACGGTGCCCGCCCCGCGCCCGGGCCGCCCTCGGGCGGGTGCGCCGCTCGTGGGGAGGGGCGCGGTGCCTGCCCCCGCCGCGCCGGGACGGCGTTCTGCCGGCCGGCCTGCGGTGGTGTCCGCGGGGGCCGGCGCGGGGTGGTGCCCGCCGTCCCGGCCGGGGACGACGGGGGAGCGGCGGTCACGCCGGAGGCGTCGCTCCGGCCGGTGTGGCCGCGGGGCGGGCGGCGGCATCGTCCGCCTCCGGCCGCGGGCGCGCCGCCGCGGCGGCGCGCTCCGCCGCCTCGCGGCGGGCCAGCAGGACCCAGCCGACCGGCACCATGGCGGCGAAGAACCACCACTGGAGCGCGTAGGCGAAATGCGCGCCGATGCCGCTGTGATCGGGCTCGTCCAGCAGCGCGGGCTGCGCCGGGTCCGCCGGCGGTGCGGGCTCGGTGGCGGTCAGCTCCAGATGGCCGCCGAGCACCGGGATGCCCATCTCCTCCGCCCGCTGCCCGCTGGAGATCAGCATCACCATGCCCGCCGGAAGCCCGGAGCGCTCCCGCCGCCCGCTGCTGCCGGTGCTTTCGTCCGCCATCAGCCGTCCGGTCACCGTCACCTCTCCCGCGGGCGGTGCCGGGACCTCGGGCAGCCGGGTGGGATCGTCCCCGGCGGGCACCCAGCCGCGGTTGACCAGCACCGCCGTGCCGTCCGCCTGGATCAGCGGGGTGACCACGAAGTAGCCGATGGCGCCGCCGCCGGCGCCCGGACCCTTGCGGTGGCGCACCACCACCTCATCGGCCGGCAGATACCGGCCGGTGGCGGTAACCGGCCGGTAGCGGTCGGCATCGTCCGGGCCGCGGCCCGGGGCGGTCAGCTCCGCCATCTCCACCGGCCCGGCGGCCAGGCTGGCGGCGATCAGGTCGTTGCGCGCCACGCGCTGCTCGTGCCGCCCCATCTGCCAGAAGCCCGCCAGCACCATCAGGGGGATCAGCAGCAGCGCGACAAGGGTGAGCAGCACCCACTGCCGGGAGAGCAGAAAACGGTACACAGCCCCCGACGGTACCCAACGCCTCCCGGCTTCCCGCCCGGCACCCCCGCTCAGCACCCCGCCCCATCGGCCGCGGCGCCCCGCTCCGGCCCCGGCCCGGGCCCCGTCCCGCCCTGGGGCACCACCTCCCTCAGCAGCTGGGTGAAGGCCGCCTCGTCCAGCACCGGGGTGCCGTACTCCCGGGCGTTGCGCACCTTGCCGGTCGCCGACTCCGGATCGTTGGTCACCAGCAGACTGGTGCGCCGGGACACGCTCTGCGCGATGTGCAGCCCGGACTCGTACGCCTGGTCCTCCAGCAGCTCCCGGTCGACCGAGGTGTCCCCGGAGAAGGCCACCCGCATGCCCTGCACCAGGGGGCCGCCGGGCACATAGCGCCCCGGATTGGGGTACGGGCAGGGATCGCGGCGCCTGCTGCGCCGCCAGTTGGGACGCCAGCTTCCCTGCGGTCCCGGCGTGTCCGACCACTCGGTGATCGGCAGGCAGGCCAGCAGCGGCAGCCGCAGCCCGCCGCGCGCCGCGCGGGCCAGCGCCGGCCGGAACGCCTCGGCCAGCACCCGGGCGTCGTCCAGGGCGTGGTGCGCCCGGCGCTGCACCACGCCGTAGTACGCGGCCAGGGTCTCCAGCCTGTAGTTGGCCAGTGGCAGGGCCAGTTCCTTGGCCAGCGCGATGGTGCACAGCCGCTGCCGCACCGGTGCCCGGCCGCGGGCCCGGGCGTACTCCCGGGCGATCATCGTCCAGTCGAAGACCGCGTTGTGCGCCACCAGCACCCGCCCGGCCAGGCGCTCGGCGAACTCCCGGGCGATCTCGGTGAACAGCGGGGCGTCCGCGAGCATGTCGGCGGTCAGCCCGTGCAGCCAGCTCGGCCCGGGATCGCGCTGCGGGTTGACCAGGGTGTACCAGTGGTCCTCCACCCGGCCGCGGGCGTCCAGCCGGTAGACCGCGGCCGAGACGATCCGGTCGTCCCGCCGCAGGCCGGTGGTCTCCACGTCGACGACCGCGTAGCCGCTCGGATATCCGCGCGGCCAGCCTCCCGCCGCTTCCGCCCCGTGCCGCCCGGGCGCGGCGGCGGGGGCGGGCAGGGCGACGGCGGGCGGGGACGCCGCGGGCCGGGGCGTGGCGGACACCGGACCGGCCGGCTGATGGTCATCGAGCATGGTCACAGAGAATACGGGCCGCCACCGACAGTGCCCGGGCCCGAGTCCGGCCGCCCGGCCCGGCCCGCGGGCGGCACCGCCCCGTGTCCGGACGCGCTGTCGAATGTCAGGGGCCTCACGTACCCTGCGGTACATCGGGCATGTCACGGCGGAGGGGCGGAGGAGAGAGCATGCTGCTGGACAGGTTCGGCCGGACCGCCACCGATCTGCGGGTCTCGCTGACCGACCGGTGCAATCTGCGCTGCACGTACTGCATGCCGGAAGAGGGCCTGGCCTGGCTCGCCAAGCCGGATCTGCTCACCGACGACGAAATCGTCCGGCTGGTCCGCATCGCCGTGACCGAACTGGGCGTCACCGAGGTGCGCTTCACCGGCGGGGAGCCGCTGCTGCGGCCCGGTCTGGTGGACATCGTGGCCCGCTGCGCCCGGCTGGAGCCGCGCCCGCGGCTTTCCCTGACCACCAACGGCATCGGGCTGGAGCGGACGGCCGGTGCCCTGCGCGAGGCCGGCCTGGACCGGGTCAACGTCTCCCTGGACACCATCGACCCCGAAGTCTTCCACCGGCTGACGCGCCGCCGCCGGCACGGCGACGTGCTGCGCGGGCTGGCCGCCGCGCGCGCCGCCGGGCTGGCCCCGGTCAAGGTCAACGCCGTCCTGATGCCCGGCGTCAACGACGGCGAGGCACCCGCGCTGCTCGCCTGGGCCATGGAGCACGGCTACGAACTGCGCTTCATCGAGCAGATGCCGCTGGACGCCCAGCACGGCTGGCAGCGGGAGGGCATGATCACCGCCGGTGACATCCTGGCCTCGCTGCGCACCCGCCACACCCTCACCCCGGAGCGGCTTCAGGAGCGCGGCTCGGCACCGGCCGAGCGCTGGCTGGTGGACGGCGGCCCCTACCGGGTGGGCATCATCGCATCGGTGACCAGGCCCTTCTGCCGGGCCTGCGACCGCACCCGGCTGACCGCCGACGGCCAGGTCCGCACCTGCCTGTTCGCCCGGCACGAGACGGATCTGCGCGGCGCGCTGCGCTCCGGCCGGCCGGACGAGGCGATCGCCGGAATCTGGCGCACGGCCATGTGGGGCAAGAAGGCCGGGCACGGGCTGGACGACCCCTCCTTCGAGCAGCCCGACCGCCCGATGTCCGCCATCGGCGGCTGAGCCCGCCCGGCACGGCGCCGCGGCGCGTGCTGCTCGGCCCTCAGCCCTCGGGGTGCGCGGCGCGCCACTGGGCCAGCGGCACCACGTCCTTGAGGAAGCCGCGCATGCCGAGGAACTGGGCGAGATGCTCGCGGTGTTCCTCGCAGGCGACCCAGGTCTTGCGCCGTTCGGAGGTGTGCAGCTTGGGGTTGTTCCAGGCCAGGACCCAGACCGCGGCGGCCCGGCAGCCCCGGGCCGAGCAGATCACCTCGGGGTCGCCGTCCGCCTTGTTCGCCGGTGAGTTCACGGCAGCCATTCCATCACCCCGGCCCCGGACACAGCGACGCCGGGCAGCCACGGGGGGAGCCGCCCGGCGTCGGTCCGTCGCTCCGACGGGGGATACGGAGCGCTCTTGCAGTATGACACGCGACACGCCGCTTGGTGCAGCGGAACGGTCAGATCCATTGAGCTTTTCTTGAGGTTGGGCCCCGGAATCTGTCAACTCCCCTGAGTACCGGGGGAGTTGTTCTCCCCGGGGGCGCCCGGGGAGCCGGGGGTGCCGCGCCCGCCCCGGTCCTCGCCCCGGTCGCTGCCCCGGTCGCCGTCCTGCTCCGGCCCCCGGCCGGCGGCCGGGGGAAGCGCGGGCGGGTGCTCCGCCGGCTCCGCCGGCCCCGCCGCTCCGGTGCGCGGCAGGGAGGAGGCGTTCTCCCGTCCGGCGTTGGCCATCACCACCGCCACATAGGGCAGCACCGCGCCCAGCACCAGCGTTGCCACCGCCAGCGGTGTGCTGACGTTCCAGAGCACCAGGGTGAGCACCACCGCCACCGTGCGGATCAGCATGGAGATGACATAGCGGCGCTGGCGCCCGCGCACGTCGTCGCTCAGACTGACCGGGGCACCGGTGATCCGGTAGACCTCCTGGCTCTTTCCGCCACGGCGGCCCCGCCGTCCGCGCATCTCGCTCACCACCCGCTGCCAGCCTACTGCCGCCCGCCGCGGGCTACGCGCCGCGCCGCAGCCGGGCCAGCTTCCGCCCCGCCTTGAGGTAGATCCCGGACGGCGGCGCGCCGTCCGCCGCGGCCAGCCGCTCGGCCACCACCTCGGCCAGCGGCCGGAGCGCGTCCGCCTCCGGCAGCACGGCGGCCCGCTGCTGCCCCGCGCCGGACTCCAGCACCAGCCGCAGCCCGTTCTGCCTGGCCAGCCGCCGGGCGGCGGAGGCGCTGGGCGCGAAGTCGAGCAGCTTGGTCAGCACGGTGACCGCGGTCTCCGTGCCGTGCTCGGCCAGATCCACCTCGGGCAGGCTGCCGACCTCGGTGAAGGACCGGCGGGAGAACTGCGCCGTGAAGCTCTCCCGGGCCGCCATGGCCGCGTCCACCCCGTGGATGGCCGCGACCACCTCACCGGCCAGGGTCTTCTTCAGATCCATCGGGTGCAGGGTGCCGTCCGCGACCCGGCCCAGCGCACCGGCCACCTCCTGGTCGGACCACTCGGTCCAGGCCCGCAGATAGGGGTCCATCAGCCGGTCCGGAATGGACATGATCTTGCCGAAGATGTCGTCCGCGGGCGCCCCCAGGCCGACGTAGTTGCCCTTGGACTTGGACATCTTGGCACCGGAGCCGTCGGTGCCCTCGATCAGCGGCATGGCGCAGACCAGCTGGGGCCGCTGTCCGTAGATCTCCATCACCCGGCGGCCCATCTGCATGTTGAGCAGCTGGTCCACCCCGCCCAGTTCGACATCGGCCCGGATCTCGGCCGAGTCGACCGCCATGGCCACCGGGTAGATCAGCTCCGACATGGTCAGGCCGTGCCCGGCCTCCAGCCGCTTGCGGAAGTCCTCGCGCTGCAGCAGCGCCGAGGCCGGGACCTGGGCCAGCACCCCGATCAGCCGGGGCAGCGTGATGCCGGCCAGCCACTCGCTGTTGTGCCGCACCCGCACCCGCTCGAAGTTGAAGAACGGCCGCACCTGGTCCCGGTAGCCGGCCAGGTTGCGGGCGATGTCCTCGTCGGTGAGCGGCGGGCGCTCCGTGGAGCGACCCGAGGGGTCACCGATCTTGGCGGTGATGTCGCCGATGATCAGCGTGACGTCGTGCCCCATCCGCTGGAACCGGCTGAGCACGATCATCGGCACGGTGTGCCCGAGGTGGACGTCCGCGGCCGTGGGGTCGATGCCCAGCTTGATGTGCAGCCCGCGCCCGGCGGCCCGCGCCTTCCCGATCTCCTCGGCCAGCTTCTCGGCGGACGGCAGGATCTCCACCGCGCGGGACGCGATCAGGGCGGCCTGCTCCTCCGGGCCGAGATCGGTCAGGTCCAGACAGCGCCGGGACCGGGTCTCCTCCAGCAGCTGCCGGACGACGGTGTCGGAGGAGAGGTCCTGCGCCAGCAGCGCGCTCGCGCGCCGCACGGATTCGCCGAGGCGTGTCAACGTTCTGTCCTGACGGTCGGAGGGAAGGGAAGGCTTGCGGTGCGAACAACCCCCGATTCTATGGCCCGGGGCCGGTCCCGTGGTTCCCGGCCGGGGCTTCCCGGCCGGGGCCGGGAACCACGGGCGGCGCTCAGACGCCGGGGGCGACCGAGCTCATGTGGAAGTCGGGCACCCGCAGCGGGGGCATGGCCACCCGCGGGAAGTAGTCGCCCCACTCGCGCGAGTAGCAGCGCTCGGTGCGGCCGGCCTCGGTGGCCCGGGAGAGCATGCCGACCGGCGACTCGTTGAACCGGAAATTGTTCACCGCGCCGGTGATCTCGCCGTTCTCCACCAGATACACCCCGTCCCGGGTGAGGCCGGTGAGCAGCAGGTTCTTCGGGTCCACCTCCCGGATGTACCAGGTGGAGGTGAGCAGCAGCCCGCGTCCGGTGGCGGCCACCATCTCCTCCAGCGAGCGGGTGCCGCCGGAGTCCAGCACCAGGTTGTCGGTGAGCGGGGAGGGCGGCAGCCCGGTGACCTCGGCGGTGTGCCGGGAGGTGGGCAGCCGGTTCAGCACGCCCCCGCTGATCCACTCCGTGCGGCTGCGCGGCAGCCCGTTGTCGAAGACCGACACCGCCGGGGTCCACGGATCGGTGGAGGAGTGCACCACGGCGAACGGCGCGCACTCCAGCCCGGGCGCGGCGGGATCGCTGTACAGCGTGTGCGGCAGCTGCGACAGCCGCTCGCCGACCCGGGTGCCGCCGCCCGGCGCGGAGAACACCGTCCGGCCGTCCGCGGCCCTGCGGGCGTCCGAGGACCAGTACAGGTAGATCAGCAGGTCGGCCACGGAGGCCGGCGGCAGCAGGGTCTCGTACCGTCCGGCGGGCAGTATGTGGTGGCCATCTCGTGGACGGCAAAGCCGTACAGCAGGTGGTCCGCGTCCCGGGCACGGGCGAAGCACTCGCCCAGGGCGGGGGCGAGCTCCGCGAAGACCTGCGGCGAGGTGCGGGCCGGCGGCTCGGTGAACCCGGGGTCCGGGGCGGTGCCGGTGATCAGCGGACGGGCGTCCTCGGCCGGGCCCGAGCCGCGGGCCGCCGCTTCCGCCGCCCGGACCAGCGGCTCGAGCTCACCGGCGGTCACCGCGGACCGGCTCACCACGCCGGAGGCGGTGCCCTCGGCGCCGTCCACCAGGGCGATCACGGTCAGCGTGCGGCCCTCGGTGGTGCCGTTGGTGGTCAGGGCGTTGGCCGCCCAGCGCAGATTGGCGGAGGTGCGCTCCTCGGCGATCACCACCGTGCCGTCCGCCCGGGACAGCTCCAGGGCGCGCTCGGCGATCTCGTGCGGCTTGGTCAAGGCGGCCGTTCCGGTGAGGGCCGGGCCGCTTTCGGTGCGGGGAGGATTCGGTTCACTGGTCACGCGCGGGCCGCTTCCTGCTCGGTGTTGAGAATGCTGATGCCGCGGAACAGCGCCGAGGGGCAGCCGTGCGAGACCGCCGCCGTCTGGCCGGGCTGTGCCTTGCCGCACATGAAGGAGCCGCCCAGTACATAGGTCCGCTCCCCGCCCACGGCCTCCACGGCGTTCCAGAAGTCGGTGGTGGTCGCCTGGTAGGCGACATCCCGGAGCTGGCCGGCCAGCCTGCCGTGCTCGATCAGGAAGAACCGCTGCCCGGTGAACTGGAAGTAAATGGAACACGAAGGCCCTAGCTGCATCTTCGCAGGTCAGAGGTCATTCAGCCTTCTCCTGAGACCCCGGTTCATACCGGATGAAACCGGACTTCACCGGGAGTGGTGTCGGCTATGTGTCGGCAGTCGAAGGGGGCCGGTATGGCGCCTACACCGCACAAGCGACGGGAGCGGCGAGGGCACGGTCCTCTCGACCGCCCCTCGCCGTCCTCGCTATATCCCGCCCGTCTCTGAGTCACTGGAGCCGACTGGCCTGTCCGGGTTGTCGGGGTGCGATTCGCTGAGTTCTTCGCTGGGCTCCGCATCGGCGGCAGCGTCTCCTCGGACGGCGAGCCCCAGCAGGCGGGCGCGCTCGGCCGGCGGGAAGTCCTCGAACATTCCTTTCTCCCCTCTCGTGTGCGCCAAGCGGCCCCAGCCGCTCGCGGGCTCACGAGCGACCGGGGCCATCCTCGGGGAGGGGAAACACCCCACGCGATCGACCTCCCCGCGGGCGCTTCGTCCTGTCGGCAAACCGTTCCACCATCCTCCTGGCCTGCCATACAGGGCGAAGCTGGCAGCGCTGGACCGGGGCGAGGGCCGACCTCGGCAGGTCGGAATGGGCCACGTCTGACCCTCCCGAAGGCTGGTCCGATCGGGAGCGCTGCCGCTTTGGTGGCCCCGCCTGCGGGGTGATGGCAGTTGGCAGGCGGGGCCGGGACCGTCCGCGCGGAGGCGCGGCGAGCGCACGCGGACGGGGCTTGATGGGGCCGAGCTAGAGGGCTACCCCTTCTAGTGTCGTCCGGCGATGTTGTTCATGGCCTCGTCGGCGGCCTTCAGCGCCGCAGCGTTGCCCGACGCTTCGGCGCCGCTGCGGAGTTCCGCGAGTGCCCCCAGGGCCAGCGCATCGCCGAATGCTTCCCGGTCCTCATCGGTCGCGTCGTCGGGCTCGCTGTTCTTGGGCAAGGTGCCTCCTACTCAGGGGCCTGTGATGTTGCAGTGCGATGGCCCCGCCCGCCGGGTGTGTGCGGACTGAGTGGCGGGCGGGGCCGGCCCGTCGCGGCGTGGAGGATTGCCGGACGGACCTGGTCCGCTCACGGGCTGGGGCATTGCCCGTGGGCGGAGCTGGAGCCCGCCCCCAGCGCGCGCCATGGGGGAACAACAGCGCACTGGGGGCGGGGGTCTAGGGAACGGCCTGGAGCTGGTCCGCTGCGGATTCGAAGGTGATCTTCATGGGCGTGCTCTCCAGCGCCCGATACGTGTGATGCTCCGGGTTGGCTGCGAAGTGCCTGGGAGCCCATTCCTCGGCCGGGCCCGGGGACTCCGCCAGCGGGCTGCGCTTCCCGCAGACACAGCACTCCAAGGCGTACAGCATGCCTTCGCTGTCCGGTTCGGCATCAACGGCCATCCGCACGTTGGTGAACCGGAAGGTCCGGGTGGCTCCCACGGTCACTCGCCCCCGTCCGGTGCGGTCGCCAGGTTGAGGGGACACGGAAGGACTGGGCGAAACTGATTCGGGCACCCGATGAGGGAGGCATGGAAGAAGCGCTGCCCCGTCAGGTAGTAGCCCCAGGTCACATCGTGGCCGGAGGCCAGTGCGCGAACTGCACTGGTGTGAAGGTCTCCCAATCTGGTGGGTGTGTGGTCCTCCGGCCAAGGGGGGTCGAGAAGTGGAACGTGCTCCAGGAACCGGGCCCGCATCCAATCGGCTCCCTCATCCTGGCCGTGGAAGGTCGCCCGGATCTGGTTCGGCGGGCGGAGAAGCCAGTGGGCCAGTTCCAGCGGTGGAACCTCAGAACTGTCGAACACGGCCTTGTGAGTGGGCGGCAGCGGTGGTTCCGCCGGTCGGCGCGGGCCGTTTCGGCTCAGGGACGTTGCCGGGCCCGTCCATTGGTACGCGTGGTGATGGGGCATGGTGCGGGGGTGTCCTTCGGGGTGGCACCCCGGCCGAGGTAGTGGAGCACTTGGCCGGGGTGCCTGTTAGGGGGTGGAAATGGGGTGGTTACTTGCGGCCGCAGCCGTCGCCCCCACCGCAGTCGGGGTTCTCAGGCTTGGGGGTGGGTGCGTCGGTGTCCGGGCTGTCATCCCGAACGTCGCCCCGGGCCGTGACCCGGGAGTTGCCGTCTCGGACCTTGTTGGCCATGTGGAGTACGCTCCCTCTCGTGCATTCGTGATCGGGTGTACGCATCGCCACCACCTCGTGAGCGGAGGCGATCCCGCTCCGGCCGGAGTTGTGGTTGGTAGCCCCTCCGGTCGGAGCGGTGCTCAAGAGCGGCCTAGCCAGGCCAGCCAGACCGTGATCCCGCAGGCGCCCGCGATGGTCAGCGCCAGGGCGGGGCCAGCGAATTTGCCAGCCAGGGTGAGCAGCCTTTTCAGCACCTCAGCGGGTCCTCTTCGGGGGCGGCGGCATGGCGCGCCTTGGCCGCCTTCGCCTCCGCCTCGGTCAGCACCTCAAGGTCGCTACGGGGCGCTGGCCAAGCATTGGTTCCGTTCGGCGGCCGGACCATCAGGTTCTCGCCGGACCTGCCCACGAAGATGCCGACCATCTTGAATTTGGTGTCCCACACCCAAGCCCCGACGGGAGGGTCAGTCAGTCCCTCGTCAGGCGGGACTTTGCCGATGGGGGGATCGGCTTCCGTCATCGGTGCCTCCGTGCTCGCTTACCGGGTGTGCACTAAACACAACCGCAGGTGCCCAGTTGGCGGTACCGTGTGAGCAGGGGCGGGGCATAAAAGTCATAAGCGATGGTTGCGGGAGTCATGCATGGCAACGCGCACCCCGAATCACGCGCTGGCGCGCGTGATCGAGGAGGCCGGTCTCACCTACGCGCAGGTAGCGTCAGCCGTGAATCGTGCGGCGGCGCAGGCTGGCATGACACTGCACTACACGCAGCCCTCGGTGAGTCAGTGGGTGAAGGGCACCCTTCCCCGCGAGACGGTGCGCCCCTTCATCCTTGAGGTACTGACGAGAAGGCTCGGACGCCCCATCACCTCCAGTGAAGTCGGCTTCCCCTCAGGTCTTGTTGCGCCGCACACTCGGCGTCAGGACGTTGTGGAGGGATTGGTTGAGTTGGGCGTCGCCGATATCGCTCGCCGAGGCGTGATCAATGCCGGTCTGTTCTCCGTCGCTATGTCGATTCCCGACTGGCCGGATGTTGTGGGCCGCACGAAGGCCGTGCGAGCCGGCCGCGTGCAGAGGGTCGGGATGGCCGAGGTGGAAGTGGTCCGCGCGATGACGCAGAAGATCAGCGGACTCGATGATGAGTTCGGTGGGCGTCACGCGCGCCCCATGGCGGTCGGATTCCTGATCGGTTCCGTGGGTCCGTACCTGGTCGCATCCGCAACGCTGGAGGTCCGCAAGGCCATGCTTGCGGCGACGGCGGACCTGTGTTATCTGATCGGCTACATGGCCGTGGACGAAGGGTTGCATGGCCTCGCTCAGCACTACTACGTCAAGGCCCTAGAGCTCGCCGGGGCCGCCGAGGACCACCTCACCTACTGCACCACCCTGCGGGGCATGTCGGTCCAGGCGGTAGACCTGGGGCACTCGGCGCAAGCCCTCCGACTGGCCGATGCCGCCGCCGCTGCGAGCCCCGCCGCCGGTCCCAGGAAGCGCGGCTTCCTGGCCGGGCAACAGGCCCACGCCTACGCGGCGATGGGCGATAGACGGGCCGCGATGCGCTACCTGCGGGAGGCCGAGGTGGCACTGGAGAAGGCGGAGAGCCGACCGGGCTTCGGCGGCTACGACCCCTCCACGCTCGCGTACCACGAGGGGCAAGTACGTTACGAGATGGGCGATCTGCCCGGCAGCGTCGCGGCGTTCAAGCTCTGCGATCAGCTCCGCGACGATGTTTACCGCCGAACCCGCGTCCGCCAGAACGCTTTTCTCGCCGAGCGGCAGCTCGCCGTGGGGCTCCTGGAGGAGGCATGCGCCACCTGGGGGTCAGTGCTTGACGAGTACCCGCTCGTGAACTCCGGCCGGGCGGACGAGAAGGTGGCCATCATGAAGGCCAGTCTCCGCCCGTACCTGGGTCACCGAGCTGCCAGAGGCCTGTACGAACGGGCACAGGCGGCAACTGCTCCACCCTCCCCGGGAGCAACCTGAGCGGTGCACCCCAGAACAACGAAAAGTGCCTCCACCTGGCATGATGCCACGTGGAGGGCTGGGGCTAAGTGACGGCGTGTGTAATGCCGTACACCGACCTGCCGGGCCATCCACGCGGGCATCCCGACTTGGGAAGTGGCGCAGTGGCTCGGCCACCGGACCACGAGGACGACAGAACTCGTCTATGCGCACTTCGTGAGGGGTGCGTTTCAGCGAGGAGCGGAGGCGCTGGGCGGTGAGCTCGGCGAGGAGCTGGAGGAGGATCTCGCGGCCCAGCACGGGAAGATCATCCCCATCCCGCTGCCGGACCGGGACGACGAGGATGATGAGGAGGAGTGGGAGGTCGCGTAACCTCCGGGAGCCGTGTCGGCTATGTGTTGGCAGTCGCCCCCTTCGATCTGCAACTTCGCAGGTCGGAGGGGGTGTTTTGCTGCGTAACCCTTCTTCTGGAAGTTGTATCTTTGCTGATCGATTGACCAGGAACCGTCGCCGACCACGTAGATGCCGCGTTCCACTCCGGCGATCAGTTCCTCGGTGGACGGTCCGCCCGGGGCCGGCCGGAGCGAGACATTGGCCATCCGCTGCACCGGCACATGCGCGGGGGAGTCGGCGAAGGCGCAGCCGTTGGAGCGGCCGAGGCCCTTCAGGCGGGCCATTCTCCGGTCCGTCTGGTACCCGGTCAGCACTCCGTCCCTGATCAGGTCCCAGGACTGGGCGCGCACCCCCTCGTCGTCCCAGCCGACGGTGGCCAGCCCGTGCTCCACCGTGCGGTCACCGGTCACCTGCATCACCGGCGAGCCGTACCGCAGGGTGCCCAGCTTGTCGAAGGTGGCGAAGGAGGTGCCGGCGAAGGCCGCCTCGTAGCCGAGCGCCCGGTCCAGTTCGGTGGCGTGCCCGATGGACTCATGGATGGTCAGCCACAGGTTGGACGGGTCGACGACCAGGTCGTAGCGGCCGGGCCGCACCGAGGGCGCGGTCATCTTCTCCGCCAGCAGCTCCGGCATCCGGGCCAGTTCGCCGTCCCAGTCCCAGCCGGTACCGGTGAGGTATTCCCAGCCGCGTCCGGCCGGCGGCGCCAGGGTGCGCATGGTGTCGAACCGGCCGCTGTCCGGATCGACGGCCACGGCGGTCAGCTCGGGAGCCACCCGGACCCGCTGCTGGGTGGTCACCGTGCCGGCCGTGTCCGCGTAGAACTTGTTCTCCTGCACCGCCCACAGTGTGGTGTCGACATGGGCGACGCCCTCGCCCGCCAGCAGCCGGCCGCTGTAGTCGGCCAGCAGGGCGACCCGCTCGGCCTCGGCCACCTCGAAGGGACTGACCCGGTAGGACGAGATCCAGGTCTGCTCGCCGTAGGCGGGTTCCGGAGCCAGCTCCACCCGCTGGTGCCCGCCCGCGGCGGCGGCCACCTCGGCGGAGAGCCGGGCCATGGCCACCGCCCGCTCCGCGGTCCGGGCCGCGGCGTCGGGGGTCATGTCCACGCCGGAGGCAAAGCCCCAGGCGCCGTCGTGCACCACCCGCACCGCGTAGCCGGTCTCGGTGGTGTCGGCGCTGCCCTCCGGCCGGGCGTCGCGCAGCCGCCAGTGGCCGCTGCGGAGGCGTTCCAGGCGGAAATCCGCGTGCTCGGCGCCCAGTGCCCCGGCACGGGCCAGGGCGGCGTCCGCCAGCATGCGCAGCGGAAGCTCCAGGAACGTTTCGTCAAGGGTGGGCCGCGGGGCCGCGGGCGGGGAAGCGGTCGCCGCGGGCGGATCTGCTGGGGGTGTGGACGAAGCCAAGGTGTCTCCTCGATCCCGGGTGCCGCGGGCGGCGGGTCGGGCCGTCCGCGCGGTCGTTCCCCGATCATGCCGCGCCGGCCCGGCGGGTCCCGGGCATTATTGCAACGCCGCTGGTCGGACCCGTGGCGCCGGGCCAAGACCGGGGTGAGCTGCGCCCGTCATATTCACGGGACTTGGTGTCCGCGGCGGCGTTGCGGCCCGCCCGCCCGTCACCTGCTGTGCGCCACCGGCCGTACCGGGCGGACTCCGTACCGTAGTCCCGGCGGTCTGGCAATATGGCCGCAGGCCGATCACGCTCTCCTCATGAACGACCGTCCGCACCGCGTTGAACTCCCGGTTCCGGCCGGGACGTTCGCGATGATGTTCAGTTCGACCAGGCGAGGTGCGCGGCTGGCCCGGTTGCTCTCCGTGCAGCGCCTGGACGACTGGGGCATCCCGTACAGCAGCAGCGCCTCGCAGACCGTTGCCCTGCTGGTCTCGGAGCTTGCCGCCAACGCGGTGCGCCACGGGCACATCCCCGGACGGGACTTCCAGCTCGTGCTGACCCTGGAGCCGCGCCGCGCCCCGGACGATTCCGCGGTGGTGCGGGTGGAGGTGTCGGACGCCCGCTCCGAACTGCGTCCCCGGCTCTCCCCGCCGGACGGCTCGGAGGACGAGCACGGCCGCGGGCTGCTGCTGGTCGAGGCACTGTCCACAAAATGGGGCGTGACCGAGCGGGACGTCGGCAAGACGGTGTGGTGCGAGATCGAGGTCGACGGCGCCGGACTGTGACGGCACGGCTGTAGGAACCCCACCAATCACCGTCGGTGGCCCTGTCACGCCCCGCTGCCCGGCCGCCGGCCGCCGGCGGCTAGCGTGGGCTTGGCACCACGACACCGACACAGAGCTCACGCAGCTCGGAGATGGGGTGATCCCTTGAGCCGCTCGGTACTCGTCACCGGAGGCAACCGGGGCATCGGCCTGGCCATTGCCCGGTCACTCGCCGAGGCGGGCGACAATGTGGCCATCACCTGCCGGTCCGGAGAACCGCCCGAGGGTCTGCTGGGCGTGCGGTGCGACATCACCGACCCGGAGCAGGTGGAGCAGGCCTACAAGGAGATCGAGGAGAAGCAGGGCCCGGTCCAGGTGCTGGTCGCCAACGCCGGGATCACCCGCGACCAGTTGCTGCTGCGGATGTCCGAGGAGGAGTTCACCTCCGTCCTGGACACCAATCTGACCGGCACCTTCCGGGTGGTCAAGCGCGCCGCCCGGGGCATGCTGCGGGCCCGGCGGGGCCGCATCGTGCTGATCTCCTCCGTGGTGGGGCTGCTCGGCCAGGCCGGCCAGGCCAACTACGCGGCGTCCAAGGCGGGCCTGGTGGGCTTCGCCCGCTCGCTCGCCCGGGAACTGGGCTCGCGCTCCATCACCTGCAATGTGGTCGCCCCCGGCTTTGTCGACACCGACATGACCCGGGCGCTGAGCGAGGAGCAGCGGGCCGCCATCGTCGGCCAGGTGCCGCTGGGCCGCTACGGCCGCACCGAGGAGATCGCCGCCGCGGTGCGCTTCCTGGCCTCCGAGGAGGCCGCGTACATCACCGGTGCCGTCATCCCGGTTGACGGCGGATTGGGCATGGGTCACTGAGCATGAGCGGACTTCTCGCAGGCAAGCGGATCCTGGTCACCGGTGTGCTGACCGACGCCTCCATCGCCTTCCATGTGGCGAGGCTGTGCCAGGAGGAGGGCGCCGAGGTCGTGCTGACCGGCTTCGGCCGGCTCTCTCTGGTGCAGCGGATCGCCCGCCGGCTGCCCAAGGAGGCGCCGGTGATCGAGCTGGACGTGCAGAACCAGGAGCATCTGGCCGGGCTGGCCGACGCGGTGCGCGGCCATCTCGGCGCGGACGCCTCCCTGGACGGCGTGGTGCACTCCATCGGCTTCGCCCCGCAGGACGCCCTCGGCGGCAACTTCCTCAACACCCCGTGGGAGTCGGTCGCCACCGCCGTGGAGGTCTCGGCCTACTCCCTGAAGTCGCTGACCATGGCGCTGCTGCCGCTGCTGGAGCCGCGCGGCGGCTCGGTGGTCGGCCTGGACTTCGACGCCCAGGTGGCCTGGCCCAAGTACGACTGGATGGGGGTGGCCAAGGCCGCGCTGGAGTCCACCTCCCGCTATCTCGCGCGTGACCTGGGGGCGAAGAACGTCCGGGTCAACCTGGTCTCGGCCGGGCCGCTCAAGTCCATGGCCGCCAAGTCGATCCCCGGCTTCGAGGAGCTGGCGGACGTGTGGAACGGCCGGGCCCCGATCGGCTGGGACCTCACCGATCCGGAGCCGGCCGCCCGCGGGGTGTGCGCCCTGCTGTCCGACTGGTTCCCCAAGACCACCGGCGAGATCGTCCATGTGGACGGCGGCGTCCACATGATGGGCGCCTGAGCCGGGCGCGGGCCGGACCTGCCGGACGGCGCGGCCCGCCGGCCCCGTGGGCAGGGGCCGGCGGGCCGCGCCGTCCGGCCGTTCCCGCTCAGCCGGTGGAGAAGGCCCGGCAGCCCATGGCGTACGAGCCCGCCTCGGCCGCCGCGGTCTCGGCGTCCCCGGCGCGGATCGCCGCCACCAGCCGGCCGTGGTCCAGATGGTCCTCGGGCCGCAGCTCCTCGCCCACGTCATGGCGCAGGAAGGTGCGCAGCACGGTGCCCAGATCGGCGTAGAGCGCGGTCAGCACCTCGTTGTGGGAGGCCCGCATCACCGCCATGTGGAAGGTGGCGTCCGCCTCCACGAAGGTGTCCACCCGGCCGCTGTCCCAGGCGGCCTCGCGCCGGGCCAGCAGCGTGTCGAGCTGCGTCATCTCCTGTTCGGTCCGGCGCCGCGCGGCCAGCCTGGCGGCCGTCGCCTCCAGGGTGGAGCGCAGCTCGGCCACATCGCGCGGGTCGGCGTCCGCGAACCGGCGGTGCATCACGCCGGCCAGCTCGCTGGTGGCCAGCACGAACGTGCCCGAGCCCTGCCGGATGTCCAGCAGCCCGTTGTGCGCCAGCGCCCGGATGGCCTCCCGGACGGTGTTGCGGGCCACCCCGAGCTGCTCGACCAGCTCCGGTTCGGTCGGGATGCGCGAGCCCACCGGCCATTCGCCGGAGGCGATCTGCTCGCGCAGCGCGGCGATCACCTGGTCGGCGAGGGCCGAACGGCGCGGCGAGGAAAGAGGCATGGATTCCCCCCGGGGTCTGGCCGGACCGGGCACGGACGGCACCGGCGGCATCGGCGGTGCGACATGCGCGGCGTCACGGGTGCGCGGTGTCATGACTGCGCGGTGTCATGACTGCGCGGAGTCACGGGCCCAAGGGCACAGGGGCGCAGGAGCGCGGGGGCCCGGTGTGACCCAGCAGTATGACAGCGCCCCGCACCCAAGGGCGCCCTCCGTGCAATCATCCCATCATTCTATGATGTCGGCATGGCACTGACGAGCAATGGCGCTTCCCTTCCCGAGACCCCCCGGGGGCCGCGGCGGCCGGCGGAACCGGCCGCCGCGCGCCGTCCCGCGCCGCGGGGCGGGACCCGGGCGGCGCTGCTGCCGCTGGTCGCCACCGGGCTGGTGCTGGCCGCGCTCAATCTGCGGCCGGCCATCTCCGGCCTGGGCCCGCTGCTGGCGGAGATCCGGGACGGCCTGCACCTGAGCGGCGCGGTCGCCGGACTCCTCACCTCGGCCCCGGCGCTCTGCTTCGCGGTCTTCGGCAGCACCGCGCCCCGGCTGGCCCGCCGCCACGGCCCGGCTGCCGTGGTGCTGGCCGGCATGGCGGCCATCGCCGCCGGCACCGGGCTGCGCGCCCTGGCCGGCTCCACCGGCGTCTTCCTGGCCACCACCGCCCTGGCCCTGGCCGGCATCGCGGTCACCAATGTGCTGATGCCGGTACTCGTGGCCCGGTACTTCCCGGACCGGATCGGCGCCATGACCGGCCTGTACTCCATGGCCCTGGCCCTGGGCACGGCCGGCGCCGCCGCCGTCACCGTGCCGCTCACCGGCGCGCTCGGCGGCGGCTGGCGCACCGGGCTGGGCATGTGGACGGTGCCCGCGCTGGCCGCCGTGCTGCTCTGGACGGCGGTACTGCTGCGCGACCGCACCGCCGCCGGCGGCGGCCGGCGGCCGGTGCCCGCCGCCGCGGCGCCGGACCGGACCGGCCCGGCCGTGCCCCCGATGTCCCGGTCCGCCACCGCCTGGCTGCTCGCGGTCTTCTTCGGCTTCCAGTCCACCGGCGCCTACATCGCCATGGGCTGGCTGCCGCAGATCTACCGGGACGCGGGGGTGCCGGCCGCGACCGCCGGGGTGCTGCTCGCCGTGATCATGGGCATGGGCGTGCCGCTCGGCCTGGTGCTGCCCCGGATCGCCGCCCGGATGCGCCATCAGGGCCCGCTGGTGGCCGTGCTCGGCCTGTGCGGCGTCGCGGGCTATACGGGCCTGCTGCTCGCCCCCGCGGCCGGTGCCTGGCTCTGGGCGGTGCTGCTGGGCGTCGCCATGAGCGCCTTCCCGGTGGCGCTCACCATGATCGGGATGCGTGCCCGGACCGCCGCCGGGGTCACCCGGCTGTCCGCCTTCGCGCAGAGCACCGGCTATCTGCTCTCGCTGCCCGGCCCGCTGCTGATGGGCGTGCTCCAGGAGAGCACCGGCGGCTGGACCGTGCCGCTGCTGATGGTGCTCGCCCTGACCGTCGCCCAGATCGGCGCGGGCATCCTGGCCGGCCGGGACCGCGTCATCGAGGACGAGGGCTGAGACCGCCGGCCTCCCGCGGGCCCGCACGCCGGTCACCGGCCCCGCCAAGGCGCCCGGCGGACACCGGGGTTGGCCATGGTGGGGCTAGCCCCACCATCCCTTAGGGGGACAGGTTCAGGGGGGACTGGGTGGCTCACCGGATGGGAACCGGACCGCCGCCTCCGTAGCGTTTACACCATCGGAAGAAGCAGCCGGGCGCGGCGGAAGCGCTCATCCGCGCAAGCGGTCCCGAACGGAGGCGAGCCCCATGTCGGCCCACATCCCCTCTGCCGTCGCAACCGGGCGGCGCGTCCCCGGCCCGGCGGCCGGGAGCCGGCTGCCGTGGTGGGCCGTTGTGCTGCCCGCCTCCGCCTTCGCGGCGCTGCTGATGCTGCTCGCCTGCGGCGGCGAGGCCGCGGCGGCCGAGCCCGCCGGGCCGCTGCCGCAGCTCCTGCTGACCCAGATCCGGATCGTGCTGAGCGGGCTGTGAACCGGCCATGAGGGGGAGCGCGGCGCGGATTCTCCGGCCGCCGGCCGGATGCCGGGGGCAGCTTTCCGGCCCCCGGGCACCGGCCCCGTATTTCATGCGAAGCTGGGGCACATGAGCGTCGATGTTCCCCGCAGGATCGTCCTTCTCCGACACGCCAAGGCCGACTGGCCACAGGTCTCCGATCACGACCGCCCGCTGGCCGAACGGGGCCGCAGGGAGGCGGCTGCCGCGGGTGTCTGGCTGGCGGGCGCCGGGATCACCCCGGAGCTCACGCTCTGCTCCACGGCCCGGCGCACCCGCGAGACCTGGAAGCTGGTCGCCCCCGCCCTGGAGCAGCGGCCCAAGACCGTCTACGAGGAGAAGCTCTACGAGGCCTCCCTCGGCGAGCTCATCGCGATCATCAACGGCACCGACGACGCGGTCCGCGCCCTGATGCTGGTCGGCCACAACCCCGGCATGCACGCGCTGGCCGACGCCCTCGCCGCGGCGGCCGAGGGCGACACCCTGGAGCGGATGACCCGCAGCGGCTACCCCACCGCCGCCATCGCCGTTCTCTCCCTCACCGGCGGCTGGAAGACGGTGGAGCACGGCGTGGCCAGGCTGACCGCCTACTGGGCACCGCACGACTGACCGCCCGACGCACCACCGACTGCCCGACCCGCCGGACCGCCGGGCGCCCCGCACCCGCCCGCCGGGCGTGCGGCGGTCCGCTGCCGGGACTACCGGGAGCCCTCGCCGGCCGGCGGCTCCGCGTCGGCCGCCTCCACCTCTTCCCGGGTGATCCCCAGCAGATAGAGCACCGCGTCCAGGAACGGCACATTCACCGCGGTGTGCGCGGCCCGCCGCACCAGCGGCTTGGCATTGAAGGCGACGCCCAGACCGGCCGTGTTCAGCATGTCCAGATCGTTGGCGCCGTCGCCGATTGCCACCGTCTGGGCCAGCGGCACCCCGGCCTCCGCCGCGAACCGCCGCAGCAGCCGGGCCTTGCCGGCCCGGTCCACCACCTCGCCGGTCACCCGCCCGGTGAACCTGCCGTCCGCCACCTCCAGGGTGTTGGCCGCGGCGAAGTCCAGCCCCAGCGCCTCCCGCAGCGCGTCCGTCACCTGGGTGAAGCCCCCGGACACCACGCCGACCTGGTAGCCCAGCCGTTTCAGGGTCCGCACCAGGGTGCGCGCCCCCGGGGTGAGCCGCACCTCGGAGCGCACCTTGTCCACCACGGAGGCGTCCAGACCGGCCAGCAGCGCCACCCGGGCGTGCAGCGACTCCTCGAAGTCCAGCTCGCCGCGCATGGCCGCGGCGGTCACCTCGGCCACCTTGTCCTCGCAGCCGGCGTGCGCCGCGAACAGCTCGATGACCTCGTCCTGGATCAGGGTCGAGTCCACATCCATGATCACCAGCCGCTGGGCCCGGCGCTGCAGTCCGGCGGAGACCACCGCCACATCCACCTCGCGCTGCGCCGCCTCCACCGCCAGCTCGGTGCGCAGCACCTCGGTGGCCACCCCGGAGACATCGAACTCCACCGCCGTCACCGGGTACTTGGCCAGCCGGTGGATGCGGTCGATATTGCCGTCCACGCCGGTGATCCGGGCCGCGATGGCGGCGGTGGCCTCGGCGGTCAGCGGATGGCCCAGCACCGTGACATGCGAACGGCCCGCGCCCCGCGGACGGTTGTCGCCGACCCCGGAGATGATCTCGGCCTGGAGCCGCATCGACTCCGCCCAGGAGTGCACGGTCGCCCGCAGCCCGCCCTCGGAACCCGCGGACCCGGCCGGAGTGGTGATCAGCGCGCACAGGGTGATCCGGCCGCGGGTGACCACCTGCTCCAGATCCACCACCTCCACCGCATAGCCGGCCAGCGTGTCGAACAGTCCGGCGGTGATGCCCGGCCGGTCCTTGCCGAAGATCTTGACCAGCAGCGTGGGAACCTCGTCGGCCGGCACCGCCGCCGGGCGTTCCGTGCTGTACAGGCCCTGCGGTGCGAGCGGGTCCGTCCCCGCGCCGGCGGCGGAGGAGGAGGACCGGTCGGAATTTGGGATCATGGTGTCTTCCACGGTAGCTGCCACCGACAACAGGTCGCTTGCCTGTCCGGCTCCCGGACATGACGACGGCCTGAACGGTGCGCACAACCCCGCATCGGGCGGGAATGCGGCGCGGCCGACCCGGTACCGCCGTGCGACCAACGTCACAGAGCGGACGACAGTCTGCACCAGGTACGTGACATCCGGGGGGCGGGTTCCCGCGAACCGCCCTGGCCTGGAATAGTTCCGACCGACGTTCACTCATCCCCGGACCCCGCCGAAGGGGTCCCTCGGGGGACAACATTTGGGGCATGGAGTGCCGGAACTCGTTTTGGAACTGAACGGACAGACCTGGACGTTGGACGACCCCACCCGGTCGTACACGCTGGGGCGCGACCCACAGGGCGATGTGGCGTTGCAGGACTCCCGCGTCTCCTGGCGGCACGCCACGGTGCGCTGGGGCGGCCAGGGCTGGATCGTGGAGGACCACGGCAGCACCAACGGGACATACGTCCAGGGGCAGCGCATCCAGCAGTTGCAGCTCGCCCCCGGCACGGTCATCCATCTGGGCAACGCCACCGACGGGCCGGCGATCGTCTGCGGCGGACCCGCCATCCCGCACCAGCAGCAGTACCACCAGCAGCCGGCCATGGCCGGCCAGCCGCAGGCGGCCCCGCCCGCCGGCCCCCCGCCGCACGGCGGCATGCCCGCCCCCGACCACGGAGCCGGGCCCGGCGGGCGCAGCGCCACCACCTTCCACCAGCTCCAGGTCGGCCGGATCACCAAGATCGGCCGCGCCCTGGACAACGACCTGGTCGTCTCCGACCTCCAGGTCTCGCGTTACCACGCGCAGTTCTCGGCCACCCCGGACGGCCGTTTCGAGATCAACGACCTCGGCAGCCACAACGGCACCTTTGTCAACGGCCAGCCGCTGCCCAAGAACGGCCGCAAGCTGCTCGGCCCGAACGACACCGTCGGTGTCGGCCACTCCACCTTCCGGATCGTCGGCAACCAGCTCGAGGAGTTCGTCGACACCGGCGAGGTCTCCTTCGCCGCCCGCCACCTCACCGTCAAGGTCAACGACGGCAAGCTGACCATCCTCAACGACGTCTCCTTCGGGGTCCCGGAGAAGTCGCTGATCGGCGTCATCGGCCCGTCCGGCTCCGGCAAGTCCACCCTGCTGCGCGCGCTGACCGGCTACCGCCCGGCCACCCACGGCGAGGTGCTCTACGACCACCGCAACCTCTACACCCACTTCGCCGAGCTGCGGAACCGCATCGGCCTGGTGCCGCAGGACGACATCCTGCACACCGCGCTGCCGGTCCGGCAGGCGCTGCGGCTCGCCGCCGAGCTCCGCTTCCCCGGCGACGTCGCCCCCGCCGAGCGCAACGCCAGGGTGGAGGAGGTGCTGGCCGAGCTCAAGCTCGCCCCGCACGCCACCAAGCGCATCAACCAGCTCTCCGGCGGCCAGCGCAAGCGCGTCTCGGTCGCCCTGGAACTGCTCACCAAGCCGTCCCTGATCTTCCTGGACGAGCCCACCTCCGGCCTGGACCCGGGCATGGACCGGGACGTCATGCAGCTGCTGCGCGGCCTGGCCGACGACGGCCGCACGGTACTGGTGGTCACCCACTCGGTGGCCGAGCTGGGCCTGTGCGACCGGGTGCTGGTGATGGCCCCGGGCGGCGGCGTGGCCTACTTCGGCCCGCCGGACGAGGCGCTGAACTTCTTCGGCTACGACACCTGGGCGGATGTCTTCTCCGCCTTCGAGAACTACCGCGACTACGACTGGATGGGCCGCTGGCGCGGCTCCCAGCACTTCCAGATGTACGCCGCGGACATCGACGCCGTGCAGGCCCAGCCCGCATACCCGCAGATGCCGCAGGCGGGCCAGCAGAAGCAGCAGACCTGGGGGGCCCAGGTGTGGACCCTGGTCCGCCGCTACTTCGCGGTCATCGCCGCCGACAAGGGCTTCCTCGGCCTCACCCTGGCCCTGCCCGTCGTGCTCGGCCTGGTCTCCACCCTGGTGCCCGCCGACTTCGGTCTCGGCTACGGCCCGCTGGACAGAGCCCAGGTCAACGGCGACGCCGGCATCATCCTGCTGATCCTGGTGGTCGGCATGTGCTTCTCCGGAGCGGCCAACTCCGTCCGGGAGCTGATCAAGGAACGCGTGATCTACGAGCGGGAACGGGCGGTGGGACTCTCCCGCTCGGCCTATCTCATGTCGAAGGTCGTGGTCCTCGGCCTGGTCACCATGCTCCAGGGCATGCTGCTGTGCGTGATCGGCTTCGCCCGCCGCGGCGACAAGATGCCCGCCGAGGGCGTGATCCTCACCAACTCGCCCGGCGTCGAGATGACCATCGTGATCATGACGCTCGGCCTGACCTCCATGATGCTCGGCCTGACCATCTCCTCGCTGGTGCGCACCTCGGAGATGACCATGCCGCTGCTGGTGATGATCTCCGTGGTCCAGCTCGTCTTCACCGGGGTGCTCTTCGATGTGCACGGCAGCCTCGGGGTGGAGCAGATCGCCTGGCTGATGCCGTCCCGCTGGGCCCTGGCCGGCACCGGCGCCACCGCCGACCTCAACACGCTCTCCCGGAAGGCCCAGACCGGCAACCCCGACCGGCTGTGGGACCACGCGCCCGAGGTCTGGCTGCTGGACGTGGCCATGCTGCTGGTACTGGCCGTGCTCTGCGGCTTCCTGGTGATGAAGTTCCTGCGCCGCCACGAGCCCGAGGTGATGCGGGCCTGACCGCCCGCGGCCGGGAAACACACCGGCGACGGACCCAGAGGCGCCGTGGCGCCGGCACCCTCCCTCCGGGGTGCCGGCGCCACGGCCGTTCGGGGGCGCGCCCGCCGCACGGGCGGCGGCTCAGTACCAGTTGTTCGCCTGCCAGAAGTCCCACGCCTCGCACGGGCTGCCGTAGCGCTCGTTCATGTAGTCCAGACCCCACTCGATCTGGGTCTCCGGGTTGGTGCGCCAGTCCGAGCCGGCCGAGTCCATCTTGGAGGCCGGCAGCGCCTGCACCAGCCCGTAGGCGCCGCTGGAGGGGTTGGTCGCGGTGTGGTCCCAGCCGCTCTCGTGCTCCACGATCTTGTCGAAGCACGCGAACTGTGCCGCGTCGTCCACGACCTCGCGGGCGATGTCCTTGTTGGTGCTCTCCGCGGTGGCGGCCGACGCGTTGTCGGCCAGCCCCAGCACGCCCACCCCGGCCGCGGCCACCGCAACCGCGCCTGCGGCGAGCGCGCGACGGGTGCGGACGATGCGGGCACGGGTCGAGGTGTTCGAATCGGGCATCAGGCGAACCTCTGCTTCCGGCCGGCTTCTCCGGCCTTCGATCGGCGACGCGGACCATTCTTAGCGGGCCGGAAATACCAGGGCAAAGCCCCTTATTACGAGCGCCGGTAGTGGCCCCGACAAAGGACCGGGACCGTCCCGAGGGCGCTCCGCCACGGCCGATCCGCACCCGCCCCCTGCTAGCCCCGGTAGTGGCGGGACCTCGGTCCTGTGGGCGGCATCACAGGCCGCGCCGCGCCCGCGCACCGGGCGCCACCGACCCGCCGCCCACCGTCACCGCCCCGGCCTGCGTCCGCGGCCCTACGCCCCCCGGCCCGGCCCGCCGCGTCCACCGCCCGATCCGCAGCACCCCGCCGCCCCGGTAGCGTCGGTGCCATGGAGCCCAGAACCGGCCTGGCGGCGATCAGCGCGGCCCTGCTCGCCATGAACCGCACCCGCGAGGTCCGCGGCGTGCTGCAGACCATCGTCAGCTCCGCCCGCGACCTGGCCGGCGCCCGCTACGCCGCGCTCGGCGTCCCCGACGGCAACGGCGGCTTCGCCCAGTTCATCGTGGACGGCATCAGCGACCGCCAGTGGCAGGCCATCGGCCCGCTGCCCCGCCAGCACGGCATCCTGGCCGCCATGCTGCAGGGCGCCACCCCCGAACGCCTCGACGACGTCCGCGCCGACCCCCGCTTCGAGGGCTGGCCCGCCGCCCACCCCGAGATGTCCGACTTCCTGGGCGTCCCCATCGCCGACGGGGACGAGGTCCTCGGCGCCCTCTTCCTGGCCAACAAGAAGTGCCCGCCGGGCACCCCGCGCACCGGCGGGCGCTGCACCTTCACCGACGACGACGAGGACCTGGTCCGGCTGCTGGCCGAGCACGCCGCCATCGCCCTGACCAACGCCCGCCTCTACGAACGCGGCCGGGAACTCACCATCGCCCGGGAACGCGCCCGGCTCGCCCACGAACTGCACGACGCCGTCGCCCAGAAACTGTTCTCCCTCCGGCTCACCGCGCAGGCCGCCACCGCCCTGATCTCCCGCGACCCCGAGCGGGCCCGGACGGAACTCCTCCAGGTCACCCGGCTGGCCGCCGAGGCCGCCGAGGAACTCCGCGCCGCGGTCGTGGAACTGCGCCCCGCCGCCCTGGAGGAGGACGGCCTGGTGGCCACCCTGCGCGCCCAGGCCCGGGTCCTGGACCGCGCCCACCCGGCCACCGTCACCTTCGTCTGCGACGAGCCCCGGGCCCTGCCCGCCGACCAGGAGGACGCCCTGCTCCGGGTCGCCCAGGAGGCCGTGCACAACGCGCTGCGCCACGCCCGCCCGGCCCGGGTGGCCATCACCCTGGACCGGCGCGGCATGGGCGCCCTGCTGCGGGTCGCCGACGACGGATCGGGCTTCGACCCCGAAGCGGTGCGCCGGGCCGGCCGCCACCTCGGCCTGGTCTCCATGCGGGAGCGGGCCATCGGCGTCGGCGGCGCCCTGACCGTGGAATCGGCGCCCGGCAAGGGCACCGTGGTGGAAATGGAGGTCCCCGGTGGCTGACGTCATCCGCGTGCTGCTCGTCGACGACCACCAGGTCGTCCGGCGCGGCCTGCGCACCTTCCTGGAGATCCAGGACGACATCGAGGTGGTCGGCGAGGCCGCCGACGGCGCCGAGGCGGTCGGCCGCGCCGGGGAACTGCGGCCCGACGTCATCCTGATGGACGTCCGGATGCCCGGCAGCGACGGTGTGGAGGCCCTGCGCACCCTGGGCCGCCAGCAGCATCCGGCCCGGGTGCTGATCGTCACCAGCTTCACCGAACAGCGCACCGTGGTCCCCGCGCTGCGGGCCGGCGCCCGCGGCTATGTCCACAAGGACATCGATCCCGACGCCCTGGCCTGCGCCATCCGTTCGGTGCACGCCGGTCATGTGCTGCTCCAGGCCGATGTGGCCGAGGCCCTGCTGGCCCACGAGACCCCCGCCGGAACGCGCGGCCCGGCCCTCACCGACCGGGAGCGCGAAGTGCTGGCGCTGATCGCCCGCGGACGCTCCAACCGGGAGATCGCCCGCGCCCTGGTGCTCTCCGAGAAGACCGTCAAGACCCATGTGTCCAACGTCCTGATGAAGCTGGATCTCGCCGACCGCACCCAGGCGGCGCTGTGGGCGGTCCGCCATGGAATCACGGACTGACGGGCAAAGGGCGCAGCTTGCCGCGGAGTGTCCGGAAATCTCCGCGAAGAGATTCATACGGTCGTGTGGCAGCGCCCAACGAAACGCATCCCGAACCGCTTTGGCGCGTTCTTGCAGGCGTGCCGCGGTGATCCGCCGCGGCGGACGCAAGGAGGGTCAGCCAAGTGAAGAACCTGAAGAAGGCCGCAGCGGTCACCATGGCCGCCGGCAGCATCGTCGCCGTCGGTGCGGGCGCCGCGGCGGCCCACGGCGGCGCGGGGGCCCACGGGGCCGCCGTCGGTTCCCCCGGCGTGCTGTCGGGCAATGTCGTCCAGGTGCCGATCCACATCCCGGTCAACCTGTGCGGCAACACGGTCGACATCATCGGCCTTCTGAACCCGACCTTCGGCAATTTCTGCCTCAACGCCGCGGGCGACCACCACGGCGGCACCAAGGCCCACTGAGCCGTTCCGGGCGGGGCACGGCCCCGTTCGGCGCAATCCCGTGACCCATTCGCGGTACCTCTCCGTGTCGACCGTGCCGTTCGCGCCATCCGGGGAGTTGATGAAGGTGTGACTCCGGCCCCCGGAGCCGCACCGTAGTACCGCTTCTCCAGGAGGAATCCCCTTCATGAACACCGCCAAGAAGGCTGTTCTCGTTCTCGCCGCCGCCGGCGCCGCTCTGGGCACCGCCGCGGGCACCGCGGTCGCCGACGCCGGGGCCGCCGGCAAGGCCGCCGGTTCGCCCGGTCTGGTCTCCGGCAATGTGATCCAGGTGCCGATTCACCTGCCGATCAACGTGTGCGGCAACACGATCAACATCATTGCCTTCCTCAACCCGGCGTTCGGCAACACCTGCGTCAACGCCTGACGCCACCGCACGCCAGACGTCACCGGCGCCCCGCGGGCCAGCCAGGCCCGCGGGGCGCCGTGCCGGCCTCCCCGGTCGGCCGGTGTCAGCCGCGCTGCCGCTCCAGCTCCTCCGCGTAGGAGTTGTAGGCCGCCACCCGGGCCCGCCGGGCCGCCCGCTCCACCGGCCGCAGCAACTCCTCCCGCACCGCCATCTCCCCGGCACTCACCGCACTGCCCGGCTCGCCCGCCCCGGCGATCTCCACCAGGGCCGCCACCCGCTGCGCCAGCTCCAGCACCCGCACCGCACGCGGCGGATACCCCGGCGCCAGCAACTGCCGCCCCCGCTCCATGCGCGACCGGTACGCCTCCAGCCCGGCCCGCGCCACCGGACCCGCCCCGGCCAGATCCCGGGCATTCAGCGCCTCCGTGGCCGTGCGCAGCGCCTCGGCCAGCTCCCGCTCGGCCTCGCCCAGCGAGGGCACATCGGCCGGTGCCGCCGGCCGCACCGCACCGGCCCGCCACAGCACCTCGGTCAGCACATCCCCCGCCGGCCCGGCCGAGCCGACCTCCGGCACCAGCCCCACCCCGGCGGCCGGCGCCAGCACCGCCTCACCGGCCTCCAGCGCCGCCGCGTTGAACTCCGGCGGCCCGCACAGCCCCAGCGGATGCCCCGGCACCGGCAGCGCCACCCGCAGCCCGGCCACCCCCATCGCCCGCAGCCGCCCCAGCGCCAGCGTCAGCCCCACCTGCCCGTCCTCGCCGGGCAGCCCCGCCACCCGGTGCACGGCATCCGGGCCCACCGCGCGCGCCGCCGCCTCGTCCGGTGACACCAGTCCCGCCAGCAGGGCATTGCCCCATGCCGCCAGCCGGCCCGCTCGTGGTTCCTCCAGCATGCGCCCTACCTTACGGAGCCGGGCCGGCAGCGTGGCGGATCCGGACCGCTGCCGGCGGCCTGACCTCCGTACCGGCGGCCGGGTGGCGTAGCGTTGTCCCGGAGCGCCGCGTACCACGCCGCACCCCCCGACCACGGCCGCAATGGGAGAGAGACCACAGGCATGAGCGATGTACTGGAGCTGGTGGACGTATCCGTGATCCGCGGCGGGCACGCTCTGGTGGAGCAGGTGTCCTGGTCGGTCGCGGAGGGCGAGCGCTGGGTGATCCTCGGCCCCAACGGTGCCGGCAAGACCACCCTGCTGAACATCGCCTCCAGCTATCTCTTCCCCACCACCGGCACCGTCCAGATCCTCGGCGAGAAGCTCGGCGGCGTGGACGTCTTCGAACTCCGGCCGCGCATCGGCATGGCAGGCAGCGCCCTCGCCGAACGGCTGCCGCGCCGCCAGACCGTGCTCCAGACCGTGCTCACCGCCGCCTACGGCATGACCGCCGGCTGGCACGAGAGCTATGACCCGGTGGACGAGGCCCGCGCCCGCGCCTTCCTCGACCGGCTCGGCATGACCAACCTGCTCGACCAGCACTTCGGCCTGCTCTCCGAGGGCGAGCGCAAGCGCACCCAGATCGCCCGCGCCCTGATGACCGACCCCGAACTCCTGCTGCTGGACGAGCCGGCCGCCGGGCTGGACCTCGGGGGCCGGGAGGACCTGGTCCGCCGCCTCGGCCGGCTGGCCCGCGACCCGTACGCGCCCTCGATGGTGATGGTCACCCACCATGTCGAGGAGATCGCCCCCGGCTTCACCCACCTGCTGCTGATCCGCCAGGGCAAGGTGCTGGCCGCCGGGCCGCTGGAGGAGGTCCTCACCTCCGCCAACCTCTCGCGCTGCTTCGGCCTGCCGCTGGTCGTCGAGCGCAGCGAGGACCGCTGGACCGCACACGGCCTGCCGCTGACCTGACGCCCCGGCCGCGGCCCGGCCGCGCCGGCCGCCCCGACCGGCGGACATCGCGCACCGTCACAGGCACTGTTCCGGCCGTGTTCCGCGCCCTACCATGGTCATGTGGACTTCTGGGTGTGGTGGCTCATCGCCGCCGGAGGACTCGCAATCGCACTCGTCATGACCGCCATGCCGGAACTCGGCATGATCGCGATCGGTGCGGTGGCCGCCGCGGCCGCCTCCGGGGTCACCGACAGTCTGGTGATCCAGGTGGTCGTCTTCGCCGTGGTCTCGACCGCGCTGGTGGCGGCCGTCCGTCCGGTGGCCCGGCGCTCCCGTGCCGAACGCCCCGGTCTGTCCAGTGGAGTCGAAGCGCTGAAGGGCCGCTCGGCCGTGGTCGTCGAACGGGTCGACGGCACCCGGGGCCAGATCAAGCTGGCCGGCGAGATATGGTCGGCCCGCTCGCTGGACGCCGGCGAAGTCTATGAACCGGGCAGCCAGGTCAACGTCGTTGAGATCGACGGCGCAACAGCCGTCGTGATGTGATGGCGGCAGTGGCACGCACCTCGGACATCACTGGTACAACACTGTCAAGCCCGTCTAGCGCAGGGGGAGTTACACGATGGATGCCATCATCATCGTGCTGGTCATCCTGGTGGTGCTGGTTTTCATCGCACTCGTCAAAACCATTCAGGTGATCCAGCAGGCCAGCGCCGCCATCGTCGAACGATTCGGCCGTTACACCCGCACACTCAACGCCGGTCTGAACATCGTCGTCCCGTTCATCGACACCATCCGCAACCGCATCGACCTGCGCGAACAGGTCGTGCCCTTCCCCCCGCAGCCGGTGATCACCCAGGACAACCTGGTCGTCAACATCGACACGGTCATCTACTACCAGGTCACCGACGCCCGGGCCGCCACCTACGAGGTCTCCAACTTCATCCAGGCCATCGAGCAGCTCACCGTCACCACCCTGCGGAACATCATCGGCGGCATGGACCTGGAGCGCACCCTGACCTCCCGCGAGGAGATCAACGCCGCCCTGCGCGGCGTGCTGGACGAGGCGACCGGCAAGTGGGGCATCCGCGTCAACCGTGTCGAGCTCAAGGCCATCGAGCCGCCCACCTCCATCCAGGACTCGATGGAGAAGCAGATGCGCGCCGACCGGGACAAGCGTGCCGCCATCCTCCAGGCCGAAGGTGTCCGGCAGTCCCAGATCCTGGAGGCGGAGGGCGCCAAGCAGGCCGAGATCCTGCGGGCCGAAGGTGACGCCCGCGCCTCCGCGCTGCGGGCCGAGGGCGAGGCCCAGGCGATCCGCACCGTCTTCGAGGCCATTCACGCCGGCGACGCCGACCAGAAGCTGCTGGCCTACCAGTACGTCCAGATGCTGCCGAAGATCGCCGAGGGCGACTCCAACAAGCTCTGGATCGTGCCCAGCGAGATCGGCGAGGCCCTCAAGGGACTCGGCGGCGGCATCGGCAGGCTCGCCGACAACGGCGGCGCCGGCGGCCCGGCCGGCCCGGGCGGCGGCGCCGGGACCACCGGCTCGGTCGCCGGCCGGCTGGCCAAGCAGCCGCTGCGCGAACAGCCCCGCATCGACTGATCCGAGCCGCGGCGCCACCGGCGCGGCATACGGAAGGGCTCCGGCCGGACACCGTGTCCGGCCGGAGCCCTTCCGTATGCGGCCCCGCCCGCTCAGGCCGCCAGCGGCAGCGACAGCGACCGCGGCTGCGACAGCCAGGAGGTCAGCGGCGCCTCGTCCTCCCGCGGATCCAGCGCCAGCAGCAGCGCATGCGCCGGGGACGGCTCGTACGGCTCCCGCAGCAGCCGCATGCCCGCCTGCGCCGGCGTCCGGTCCGCCTTCCGGCGGTTGTCGTCCGCGCACGCGGCGACCGTGTTCAGCCAGGTGTCCGTGCCCCCGCGCGAGCGCGGCACCACATGGTCCACCGTGGTCGCCCGGCGCCCGCAGTAGACGCAACGGTGCCGGTCACGTACCAGCACACCCCGCCGCGACCAGGGAACGCGTTGTCGGAACGGCACCCGGACATACCGCCGGAGTCTGATCACCCGCGGCACCGGCAGCTCCATCGCCGCCGACCGCAGCTGCAGTCCCGGATGCTCCTGCTCCACGACCGCCTTCTCCTGCATCACCAGCACGACCGCGCGCCGCAGCGTGACCGTGGACAACGGCTCGTATCCGGCATTGAGCACGAGTGTCTGCCGCACCCTCCCACCTCCGCATCGCCTCCCGCCCCGGCGGCGGGTTGCCTCCAACTCTGCCGACGCCCGACAGGAGGAACAATGCAATTTCCGTGCCGCCCCGCCGAACAGCGGGGAACGGGTCAGCCCGCACCGCCCGGCAGGGGGAGGCGACACGGAGAGCGGGAAGGACCGGGGAGATCCCGGGCCGGGCCAGACGCCTCAGCCCTGCGCCGGCTCCTCATGGACACCGATGAGCTGTGCCCGCCCCAGGGTGTGGAAGCGGAGGTGGAAGCCCACCACGGCGGGCGTGGCGTCCGCCCCCGGACCGAGCTTCTCGGTGTCCACCGCATACACCGTGAACACATAACGGTGCGGCCCGTCCCCCGGCGGCGGGGCGGCGCCGCCGAACCCGGCGGTCCCGTAGTCGTTCCTGACCTGCACCGCGCCTGCCGGAAGCCCGGAACCGTCCGCCCGCCCCGCGTCGCGCGGCAGCTCGGTCACCGTGGCCGGGATGTCGAACACCGACCAGTGCCAGAATCCGCTGCCGGTCGGTGCGTCCGGATCGAAGCAGCTCACCGCGAAGCTGCGGGTTCCGTCCGGAAAGCCGCTCCAGCGGAGCTGAGGGGAGACATTGCCCTTGGCGAACACCTGGTCTTCCCTGAGCGGCATACCGCCGGTCACCTCGTCGCTCTCCACGGTGAAGGCCGGCACCGGGGGATGGAAGTCGTGCGGAAGCGGGGGCCTGGCCGAATCGGCCATCTCAGAACCTCCTCATCGGGGATGGGATGGATCGCGGCCGACAGCCTAGTGACGTCCGCCACCGCCGGTCCGCACCGACTGCCGGCCCCGGTACCGTGGGGCGGGCCATGAACGATCCCCGCAGCGCCTCCGGCGGCCGGCCGGAGGCGGACCGCAGACTGCCGCGCGTCTTCTTCGAGCGCCCGGTCCTGGAGGTGGCGCCCGATCTGCTGGGCCGGATCCTGGTCCGCAACACGCCGCTGGGCCCCGTCGAGCTGCGCCTCACCGAGGTCGAGGCCTACGCCGGCGAGCAGGACCCCGGCTCCCACGCGTATCGCGGCCGGACCGGGCGCAACGCCGTGATGTTCGGCCCGCCGGGACACGCCTACGTCTACTTCACCTACGGCATGTGGCACTGCCTGAACCTGGTCTGCGGCCCGCCCGGCCAGGCGAGCGGTGTGCTGCTGCGGGCCGGTGAGGTGGTGCGCGGTGCCGAGCTCTGCCGCCCGCGGCGGCCGAGCGCCCGCCGGGACACCGAGCTGGCGAGGGGGCCGGCCCGGCTGGCCACCGCCCTGGACATCGACGGCTCGCTGAACGGCACTGACGTCTGCGACGGCGACCCGGGGGCCGCGCTGAGCATCCGCCACGGCGCCCCGGTGGACGAACGGGGAGTGCGGACCGGTCCACGGACCGGAGTCGGCGGCGACGGCGCGGAGCACCCCTGGCGGTTCTGGATCGCCTCCGACCCCACGGTGAGCCCCTACCGTCCCCACCGCCCCAGAAGGAGCAAGGACCGACTTGACGTCCCGGCATCGGGGTCGTAGTGTTGATCGAGTCGCTAGTGAGCGGCGCACTCCAGTTGCATGATCCTTGAGGTCATGTAGAGGTGCCCGGCTAGAGGCACCACTCCACTCACCACGATTCCCGTACGGGGCCGTTTGCCATGTGGCGAAGCGGAACCCACGGAGCCGATTAGGCTCCAGCAGGAGAATCCGTTAAAGTGGAGGCACCGAAACGGAAGAAACACCCGGAGGGATTCCCGAGAGGGATACCGATGGCAGTGTCCGTTCCTTGAGAACTCAACAGCGTGCCAAAAGTCAACGCCAGATATTTGGCA
>NZ_FOLM01000041.1 GCF_900112355.1 Streptomyces aidingensis | reverse complement strand
GGACAAGCCCTCGGCCTATTAGTACCGGTCGACTCCACCCCTCACAAGGCTTCCATCCCCGGCCTATCAACCCCGTCATCTCCAGGGAGCCTTACCCCATCAACGTGGGCAGGAGTCCTCATCTCAAAGCCGGCTTCCCGCTTAGATGCCTTCAGCGGTTATCCATCCCGAACGTAGCCAACCAGCCATGCCCTTGGCAGAACAACTGGCACACCAGAGGTCCGTCCGTCCCGGTCCTCTCGTACTAGGGACAGCCCTTCTCAAGACTCCAACGCGCGCAGCGGATAGGGACCGAACTGTCTCACGACGTTCTAAACCCAGCTCGCGTACCGCTTTAATGGGCGAACAGCCCAACCCTTGGGACCGACTCCAGCCCCAGGATGCGACGAGCCGACATCGAGGTGCCAAACCATCCCGTCGATACGGACTCTTGGGGAAGATCAGCCTGTTATCCCCGGGGTACCTTTTATCCGTTGAGCGACGGCGCTTCCACAAGCCACCGCCGGATCACTAGTCCCTGCTTTCGCACCTGCTCGACCCGTCAGTCTCACAGTCAAGCTCCCTTGTGCACTTACACTCACCACCTGATGACCAACCAGGCTGAGGGAACCTTTGGGCGCCTCCGTTACCCTTTAGGAGGCAACCGCCCCAGTTAAACTACCCACCAGACACTGTCCCCGATCCGGATCACGGACCCGGGTTAGACATCCGAAACGACCAGAGTGGTATTTCAACAACGACTCCACCCCCACTGGCGTGGCGGCTTCACAGTCTCCCACCTATCCTACACAAGCCGAACCGAACACCAATATCAAGCTGTAGTAAAGGTCCCGGGGTCTTTCCGTCCTGCTGCGCGAAACGAGCATCTTTACTCGTACTGCAATTTCACCGGGCCTATGGTTGAGACAGTCGAGAAGTCGTTACGCCATTCGTGCAGGTCGGAACTTACCCGACAAGGAATTTCGCTACCTTAGGATGGTTATAGTTACCACCGCCGTTTACTGGCGCTTAAGTTCTCAGCTTCGCCACCCCGAAAGGCGGCTGACCGGTCCCCTTAACGTTCCAGCACCGGGCAGGCGTCAGTCCGTATACCTCGCCTTACGGCTTCGCACGGACCTGTGTTTTTAGTAAACAGTCGCTTCTCGCTGCTCTCTGCGACCACCCCCAGCTCCAGCAGCAAAGCGCCTTCACCGGAAGCGGCCCCCCTTCTCCCGAAGTTACGGGGGCATTTTGCCGAGTTCCTTAACCATAGTTCACCCGAACGCCTCGGTATACTCTACCTGACCACCTGAGTCGGTTTAGGGTACGGGCCGCCACGGAACATCGCCAGAGGCTTTTCTCGACAGCATAGGATCATCCACTTCACCACAACGGCTCGGCATCAGGCCTCACCC
>NZ_FOLM01000008.1 GCF_900112355.1 Streptomyces aidingensis | reverse complement strand
GCCCACCGGAGACACCTCAGGGGGCGACGCGGCCGTGCTTGGCGAAGGCGGCGTGGGTGAGCGGCATCAGCTCCGCCCATTGCCGCTCCATCTGCTCGGCCACCATCTCGATCTCCCGCTGCGGGAAAGAGGGCACGGTGGCGTCCTCATGCTGGGTGCGCAGGCTGAGGAAGTGCATCAGCGAGCGGGCGTTGCAGGTGGCGTACATCGAGGAGAACAGCCCGACCGGCAGCGCCGCGCGCGCCACCTCCCGGGCGACACCGGCCCGCAGCATCTCCTGGTAGGCATGGTAGGAGCGCCGGTAGGACTCCTGGAGCGCCTCGGTGACGATCTTGTGCTGCTCGGGGCTGCCGGACACGAACTCGTACTTCCCCGGACGGCCGCGCTGCACCAGCCTGCGATCCTCGGCGGGCAGGTAGAAGACGGGCGCCAGCTCGCGGTACCTGCCGCTCTCCTCGTTGTACGACCATCCGACCCGGTGGCGGTGGAACTCACGGAAGACAAAGAGAGGGGCGCTGACCAGGAAGGTCATGGAATTGTGCTCGAAGGGGGTGCCGTGCCGGTCCCGCATGAGGAAGTTGATCAGCCCGGTGGAGCGCTCGGGGTCCTTCCTCGTCTCGTCCAGGGACTGCTCCCCCCGGGTGGACACCCTGGCGGCCCACAGCACATCCGTGTCGGAGGCGCTGTGCTTCACCAGCTCGACGGTCACATCACTGCGAAACCGGATATCGCTCACCAATGGTCCTTCCGGGCGGGTCGTCGGCGCCCCAGCGTAGTCTGCGGTACCGACACCGCCGCGCGGCGTTCCGGCCGGCGGGCACGGTAGCCTCAGCGGGCAGCAGGCGCTTCAGGCGTATGCGGACCCCCCACAGGATCGAGGTTCGACCATGACTCTCTCCTTCATGGCGGCCGACCGCACCAGGGATCCGTCCCGGCGGGACATGCCGCTTCCCCACGCTCCGCAGGACCACTGGCGCCGTCCCTACCGGATCGGGCCCTGGCGGGTCGGGATCTCGGCGGTGACGCTGCTGCTCGCCAGCTTCATCCTGATGTCGGCCATGATCATCGCGCTGGCCGGGCAGCGCGAGGGCGGGCTGGCCACGCTGATCCTGGCGGTACTGGCCATCGCCTTCGCCCTGCGGCTGCTCAGGGTCGGGATCTGGGTCAGCCCGCGCGGGCTGCGCCAGGTCAATCTGCTGATGACGCGGACGCTGAAGTGGCGGGACGTCACCCGGGTGCGCACCGCGCAGCAGCCGGTGCGCTGGCTCAGCATGCCCCGCACCGTGCAGGGCGAGGCGCTGGAGATCGAGCGGCGGCGCGGCGAGCCGCTGCGCACACTGCTGACCACGCACAGCGCGGACTTCCTGGGCCGCTACGAGGCGTTCGACCGGGCGGCGGATGTGATCGAGGCCTGGGCGGCGGAGCACCGCTGACGGCGACGCCGGAAGGATCGGCGTCGGAGGGATCGGCGGAGCCGCGTCGGCGGGACGCGGGGCGTCCGGCGGTGCCGGCGAGCCAACGGCGCACGGCACGGCAGCTGCGGACGGTCAGGTGCTGGACGTCGTCTATCCCTGGGCGGCGACCCGACCGCTGCGGCTGCCGCGGCCGCGCAGGGTGATGGCGTGCTGCATCGCCTTGCGGGCGCGCGGTGTGTCGCGGGCGTCGTGGTAGGCGATGGCGAGGCGGGCCCAGCAGCGCCAGTCCCCGGGGCTGGCCTCGGTCTCGGCCCGGTAGCGGGCGAAGGCCTCGTCGGCGGCCTGCTGGTCGATGCGGCCCGCCGGGGTGCGGGGCAGATCGTCGACGGGCAGACCGCCCTCGGCGTCCAGCGCCCGCACCAGCTTCTCCGCCCGCAGGGCGAAGCGGGTGGAATGCCAGAGGAACCAGGCGCCGAGCAGCGGCAGCACGAGCACGGCGAGGCCCAGGGCGACCGAAACCGGCTCGGCCTCGCGGACCAGCAGCACGCCGCGGTGGCCCACCATCACGAAATAGCCGGTCAGGACCACCGCGAGCAGGGCGTAGAGCAGTTTGCCGCGCATGGCGTCAGGAGCCCAGATCCATGAAGTGCTCCAGGCCCACGGTCAGGCCCGGGGTCTGCCCGATGCGGCGGATGCCGAGCAGCACGCCGGGCATGAAGGAGCCGCGGTTCATGGAGTCGTGGCGCAGGGTGAAGATCTCCCCCTCGTCGCCGAACAGCACCTCCTGGTGGGCCACCAGCCCGCGCAGCCGGACGGCGTGCACCGGAACGCCGTCCACCTCGGCGCCGCGGGCGCCGTCCAGGGCGGTGGTGGTGGCGTCCGGGGCGGGCGGGCAGCCGGCGGCGCGGCGGGCCTCGGCGATGATCCGGGCGGTGCGGACGGCGGTGCCGCTGGGCGCGTCCGCCTTGCCCGGATGGTGCAGTTCGACGATTTCGACGGATTCGAAGAAGCGCGCCGCCTGGCGGGCGAAGTGCATGGTGAGCACGGCGCCGATGCCGAAGTTGGGGGCGATGAGCACGCCGGTGGCGGGCGAGCCGGCCAGCCAGCCGCGGACCGTCGCCAGCCGCTCGTCCGTCCAGCCGGTGGTGCCGACCACGGCGTGGATGCCGTTGCGGACGCAGAACTCCAGATTGCCCATGACCGCGTCGGGATGGGTGAGGTCCACCGCCACCTCGGCCCCGGCCTCGGTGAGCGTCTCCCGTTTCTCGTCGCGGTCCAGGGCGGCGACCAGTTCCATGTCCTCGGCGGCGGTGACCGCCTTGACGGCCTCGGAGCCCATCCGGCCCCGGGCGCCGAGCACGGCGACGCGCGGCTTGCTGCTCATGTGTGCGGTGACCCCTTCTTTCAGGAGACGGCTTCGTCGAGACGGGCGGCCTGGCGTTCGCTGAGCGGGCCGATGACGGCCAGCGAGGGGCGGTGGGAGAGCACCTCGGCGGCGACCCGGCGGACCTCGTCGACGGTGACGGCGGCGATGCGGTTCAGCATCTCATCCACGGTGAGCTGGTCGCCCCAGCAGATCTCGCTCTTGCCGAGCCGGTGCATCAGTGAGCCGGTGTCCTCCAGCCCGAGCACGGTGGAGCCGGACAGCTGCCCGACGGCGCGGCGCAGCTCCTCCTCGGGCAGGCCCTCGCCGGCGATCCGGTCCAGTTCCTGGCGGCAGATCTTCAGCACGTCCGGGGCGAGCGCGGGCCGGCAGCCCGCGTAGATGCCGAACAGGCCGCAGTCGGCGTAGCCGGAGGTGAAGGAGTAGACCGAGTAGGCCAGCCCGCGCTTCTCCCGGACCTCCTGGAAGAGGCGGGAGGACATGCCGCCGCCGAGGGCGGCGTTGAGCACGCTCAGTGCCCAGCGGCGGTCGTCGTGCCGGGAGACGCCGGGGGTGCCGAGGACGACATGGGCCTGTTCGGTGCGGCGGCGGACCACGTCCACCTTGCCGGCGGTGCGGATGGCGCGGCGCCCGGTGCGCGGGCCGTGCGGCCGGGCCGCGCTGCCGCTGTCCAGGGCCCCGGCCTCGGCGAAGGCGCGGTGGACCAGCTCGACGACGCGGTCGTGGTCCAGCCGGCCGGCCGCGGCCACCACCAGGTGGGCGGGGTCGTAGTGGCGGCGGTAGAAGCGGGCCACCTGGTCGCGGGTGAGGGCGGTGACGGTCTCCACGGTGCCGAGCACCGGCCGGCCCAGCGGGCTGTCGCCGAGCATGGTGCGGGCGTAGAGGTCGTGCACGCAGTCGCCGGGGTCGTCCTCGGTCATGGCGATCTCCTCCAGCACCACGCCGCGCTCGGCGTCCACGTCCTCGGCCCGGATGAGCGAGCCGGTGAGCATGTCGCAGACCACATCGATGGCGAGCGGGAGATCGTCGTCCAGGACGCGGGCGTAGTAGCAGGTGAACTCCTTGGCGGTGAAGGCGTTCATTTCGCCGCCGACGGCGTCCACGGCCGCGGAGATCTCCAGGGCGCTGCGCCGCCGGGTGCCCTTGAAGAGGAGGTGCTCCAGGTAGTGGGTGGCGCCGTTGAGTACCGGGGTCTCGTCCCGGGAGCCGACCCGGGCCCAGATGCCGAAGGTGACCGAGCGGACGGTGGGCACGGACTGGGAGACCACGCGCAGTCCGCCGGGCAGCACGGTGGTACGGATCTCCCCGGCGGCCGGGACGGCGGCGGTGCCGGGGGCGGCGCCCCGGGGACGGGGGACGGCCCGTCCCGCCGGAAGGGCGGGACGGGCCGTCCGCAGGGCCTTGCGTGTCACTGGGCGGCGGCGTCCTTCTGCTCGGACTTGTCGGCCTTGTCGTTGCCCGCGGCCTCGTCCTCTTCCAGGACGGGGACCAGGGAGAGCTTGCCGCGCTGGTCGATCTCGGCGATCTCGACCTGGATCTTCTGGCCGACGCCGACCACGTCGTCCACGTTCTCCACCCGCTTGCCGCCGGCCAGCTTGCGGATCTGCGAGACGTGCAGCAGTCCGTCCTTGCCCGGCATGAGGGAGACGAAGGCACCGAAGGTGGTCGTCTTGACGACCGTGCCGAGATAGCGCTCGCCGACCTCCGGCATCGTCGGGTTGGCGATGCCGTTGATGGTGGTGCGGGCGGCCTCGGCGGCGACCCCGTCGGAGGCACCGATGTAGATGGTGCCGTCGTCCTCGACGGTGATCTCGGCGCCGGTGTCCTCCTGGATCTGGTTGATCATCTTGCCCTTGGGGCCGATGACCTCGCCGATCTTGTCCACCGGGATCTTGATGGTGATGATCCGCGGGGCGTGCGGGGACATCTCGTCCGGCCGGTCGATGGCCTCCATCATCACATCGAGGATGTGCAGCCGGGCGTCCCGAGCCTGCTTGAGCGCTGCGGCCAGCACCGACGCCGGGATGCCGTCCAGCTTGGTGTCGAGCTGGAGGGCGGTGACGAACTCCCGGGTGCCGGCGACCTTGAAGTCCATGTCGCCGTAGGCGTCTTCGGCGCCCAGGATGTCGGTCAGGGTGACGTAGTGGGTCTCGCCGTCGATCTCCTGGGAGATCAGGCCCATGGCGATGCCGGCCACCGGCGCCTTGAGCGGCACACCGGCGTTCAGCAGCGACATGGTGGAGGCGCACACCGAGCCCATGGAGGTGGAGCCGTTGGAACCCAGCGCCTCGGACACCTGCCGGATGGCGTAGGGGAACTCCTCCTTGCTGGGCAGCACCGGGATCAGCGCCCGCTCGGCCAGCGCGCCGTGCCCGATCTCCCGGCGCTTGGGCGAACCGACGCGGCCGGTCTCGCCGGTGGAGTAGGGCGGGAAGTTGTAGTGGTGGATGTAGCGCTTGCGGGTCACCGGGGAGAGGGTGTCCAGCATCTGTTCCATCCGGAGCATGTTGAGCGTGGTGACGCCGAGGATCTGGGTCTCGCCGCGCTCGAACAGGGCGGAGCCGTGCACCCGCGGGATCGCCTCCACCTCGGCGGCCAGGGTGCGGATCTCGGCCACGCCACGGCCGTCGATGCGGACCTTCTCGCGGATGACGCGCTCCCGGACCAGGCTCTTGGTGAGGGAGCGGTAGGCGGCGGAGATCTCCTTCTCGCGGCCTTCGAACTGCGGCAGCAGCTTCTCGGCGGCGACCGCCTTGATCCGGTCCAGCTCGGTCTCGCGGGCCTGCTTGCCGGCGATGGTCAGGGCCTGGGCCAGGTCGTCCCGGACGGCGTTGCCCAGCGCCTCGTAGACGTCGTCCTGGTAGTCGAGGAAGACCGGGAACTCGCCGGTCGGCTTGGCGGCCTTGGCCGCCAGGTCGGACTGGGCCTTGCACAGCACCCGGATGAAGGGCTTGGCGGCCTCCAGGCCGGCGGCCACCACCTCCTCGGTGGGCGCGGTGACCCCGCCCTGGACCAGCTCGACCGTCTTGTCGGTGGCCTCGGCCTCGACCATCATGATCGCCACGTCGCCGTCGGGCAGCATGCGCCCGGCGACCACCATGTCGAAGACGGCCTCCTCCAGTTCGGTGTGGGTGGGGAAGGCCACCCACTGGCCGCGGATCAGGGCGACCCGGGTGCCGCCGATCGGGCCGGAGAACGGCAGGCCGGCGAGCTGGGTGGAGCAGGACGCGGCGTTGATGGCGACCACGTCGTAGAGGTGGTCGGGGTTGAGGGCCATGATCGTCTCGACGATCTGGATCTCGTTGCGCAGGCCCTTCTTGAAGGAGGGGCGCAGCGGCCGGTCGATGAGGCGGCAGGTGAGGATCGCGTCCTCGGAGGGCCGGCCCTCGCGGCGGAAGAAGGAGCCGGGAATCTTCCCGGCGGCGTACATGCGCTCCTCGACGTCCACCGTGAGCGGGAAGAAGTCGAGCATCTCCTTGGGATGCTTCGAGGCGGTGGTGGCCGACAGCACCATGGTCTCGTCGTCCAGGTAGGCGACGGCGGAGCCGGCGGCCTGGCGGGCGAGACGCCCGGTTTCGAAGCGGATGGTGCGGGTGCCGAAGGACCCGTTGTCGATCACGGCCTCGGCGTAGTGGGTTTCCATGTCCACTCGGAAAATCTCCTCTTCTGTGCCCCTGTGGGGTGGGGGCCGACGGGAGGAGCGTCTCGCCACGGGCCGGTCATCGATCGAAGCTCCCGGGACTGGGTGCGCGCTGTGTGCCGTGCACTGCGCGGTGTACTGCGCACTGCGCAGTCGTACCGCCTGCTGCCCGCTGCCCGGGGGCCACTACCGAGGACCGGCGACGGTGGAGGCGCCCCGCCTCGCTCGTATGTCGTTGTCTTCTGTTGTCTTCTGTTCTGTTGTCTTCGTGGTGCGCGTACGGTGTCGTGACCTGTTGCTGGGACCAGCCTACAAAGGGTGTGGCCCCTCGGCCCGGCGTCGGAGACACCCGGGCGAGGATACGGCGAAGGGAGCGGGACCTCTCAGCAGGTCACCGCTCCCTCACGACGTCAGCCTCAGCGGGCGCCACCCGCGGCACCGCGGCGGATACCGAGCCGGTCCACCAGCGTACGGAACCGGGTGATGTCCTTCTTGGCCAGGTACTGCAGCAGGCGGCGACGGCGGCCGACCAGCAGCAGCAGGCCACGACGGGAGTGGTGGTCGTGCTTGTGCGTCTTGAGGTGCTCGGTCAGATCGCTGATCCGACGGCTGAGCAGAGCGACCTGGACCTCGGGAGAGCCCGTGTCGCCTTCCTTGGTGGCGAACTCGGTCATGATCTTCTGCTTGGTGGCAGCATCAAGAGACGACACGCTTACTCCTTGTGATTGGGCCCGGAGTCGGTCCCCTGGTCTTCGTCACAGGGGACTCCGCTTGAGCAACTCATCAGGCGTGGTCAAGCCTAGCAGCCGTCAGGGAGTGACTGCGCACGGTCGTCCACAGGCCCGGGTGGCAGTCACACGGAAATACTGTCGGAGCTTCCCTCAAAAAGGTAAACCTCTATGCTTTCCGCGTGACTTCCACAGGCACGGAGCAGGACGCGGACCCCGGCAGCGACGAGGAGCTGGACCAGCGGCCGGCGGACGGGTCGGACGAGCAGAACGGCGGGCAGGACGACGAGGCGGTGAGCGCCGCCGCCCGCAAGGGACGGCTCACCCCGAAGCAGGCCCGGCGGCTGCGCATGGCCATCGCCGCCGTGGCCATGGCCGCCATGGCGGTGGTGCTGGTGATCCGCCTCGGCGACGGCTCGTCCCTGCTGTCGGTGGGCCTGTACGGCGTTGCCTTCGTGCTGAGCGGCGCGGTCATCGAGATGAGCCGCCGGGGCCGCACCCGGCTGGGCACGGCCGTGCTCGTCGCCGGCTTCGTACTGATCCTCGGCACCGACTGGTGGCTGCGCAGCACGCTGTGAACAGCCCGGGCCGGCCGGCCCTGCCCTCCACGACCACGGTACGGCCCCGGCGGAGTTCGCCCGGCAGCGGTGATACCGGGGGCGATTGCGCCCAGGTCCGCCGGGGCAGGTCACGGCGGAGAGTGCGTTGAGGAAGCGGCGCCCGGCACGGGCCGGGGGCCGCCGGCCAAGGCCCGAAGCGGCGCGGCATGTCGTGGCGCGGCATGCCGTATGGTGCCGCTTCGGCCGCCGCTTGGGCGGCGTTCATCACCGCCATGAAGGAAGGGACGATCCGCTGATGGCCGAGACGCAGGCGGAGATCGCCGCTCGCAAGGAGCGGGAGAAGGACGAACTGTACGGCAGGGACATCACCGGTCTGGAGTGGCTCAGCGCGCCTGACGGCCCGCAGGACGAGAAGGTGGAAATCGCCTACTTCGAGGACGGCGCCGTCTGCATGCGCAACTCCGCCGACCCGGACACCATCCTCCGCTTCACCGCCGCCGAGTGGGAGGCGTTCGTACTCGGGGCCCGGGACGGCGAGTTCGACATCGAGGTGGAGTAGGCCCGGGCTCACATGCCCGTCGCACCGTCGATGCGTTCGCGCAGCAGATCGGCGTGGCCGTTGTGCCGGGCGTACTCGGCGATCGCATGGACCAGAATCCGGCGCAGGGCGACCGGATTGCCGCTGGCGGCATGGGTGCCGGTCTCGTCCAGGGAGGCGGCTGCCGCGACGATCTCCCGCGAGCGCTCGCACTCGGCCCGCCACACCGCCAGCGCCTCGTTGAAGTCCCCGTCCAGGGTTTCGAAATCCTGGTCGGGGTCGTCGTCCGAGTAGTAGAGATGTGGAAGGTCCTCGCCCGCGAACTGCATGCGGAACCACCAGCGTTCCGTGCCGGCGAGATGCCGGATCAGGCCGTGCAGCGTCAGACGGGACGGCGGCACGGTCCGCTCGGAGAGCCGTTCGGCCGCCACCCCCGCGCACTTCAGCTCGAAGGTCCGGCGGTGCCAGTCCAGGAACGCCGTGAGGATCTCCCGCTCGTCCCCGACGAGCGGGAGCCCGGGCCTGGTGTCCTCGGCCCAGAGCGGGGAGTAGCTGGCGGCGGGAATCTGCGGCACATTGCTCATACCGCGATTCTCACAGCCGCCACCGACATCGGCGGGCGTACTCGCGGGCACCGGAGTTGACATCGGAATCCGGTGGGTCCGTAATTGCACGGAATCCCGAGAGATCCGCTGATGTCTCCGGGAACCGGTCTCCTCTAGGGTGGGAGCCGTGGCGTGGCGGGGGAGCCGGGCGGCGGCCGGAAGTCCTCTCCCGCACGCGGAACGGCAGGCAGCAGGAGCGGCAGGAGGCGTCGTGAACAGCGATCGGGACGGGATGCGCACCGCGGAGGGCTCCTCCGCTGTCGGTCGCCCCGACGAGGACCCCGCGACGGACGACCGGCACACCGACGAGCCCGTCGCCATCCCGAGTTGGTACGGGGGCGGCAGTTCACCGTGGGGGACGTCCTCTTCCGGTACTGCTGACGGTCCGGATACGACCGCGCCCGGGACGACTGCCGAGCCGAGCCTCACAAGCGCCGTGGCGGACCGCCAGGCGCCGGATGAGACGCCGGAGACCAGACATGAGGAGGCCGGGGGCGTGACCGACGAGCAGCCGCGACGGGAGTCCGGCGGCGAGCCCCAGGACGCGCCGCCGGACGGGGCGCGCACCGACGACCGGCACAGCCCTCCGGCCCAGGTCTCGGATCTCGGCGCCGCCGGTCTGGACACCAACGCCACGATGCAGTTCAACGCGTCGGCCGTGCGGAAGATGATCGACGAAAGGCGTTCCCCGGAGACCGGAGCGGGGCCGGGAGCGGAACGGCCTTCGGGCGAGCGCCGTCTGCAGCCGCCTGCGCCGCCGCTGCCGCCTCAGGCGCCCGGCGGGCTGCCGCCGCTGCCGCCGGACTTCCAGCTCAAGCCGCCGTCCGCGCCGGAGGCGCCCTCCGGGCCGCGCCCGGCGTTCAATCCGGCCGTGCCGCCGACCCCGCCCGGGTTCTCGATCCCGGAGAAGCTGCGGGACGAGCCGCCGTCCGACCCCGCCCGGAGCCGGGAGCAGGAGCCGGAGCAGGAGCGGGCCCGCAAGGATGCACCCGCGGACGCCGCGCCGGAGGACGAGCCGGAGGACGACGCCCCGGCACAGGTCAGCTCGATGCTGCCGAACCTGCCGGCGCCGAGCGCCGATCCGGGCGCGGGCTTCGGTACCGGGGCGTCCTCCGGGATGGCCGTGTCGTTCACCTCCTCGGAGCCGGAACCGGAACCGGAGCAGGAGCCTCAGGACCAGGCCGCCTCGGCGCAGTCGCGGGCAGCGGCCGGGCCGGAGCCGGTGGACGCGGTTCCGGCCGGGCAGGAAGTCCCGGAGCCGGAGCCGGAGGAGAACACGCCGCCGCCTGCCGTTCCCGCCTCTGCGGACGCGACCTCGTTCAGCCTGCTGCCGCCGCTGGACAGGCCGCCGACCCCGCCGAGCGGGATCCCGGCGGAGGCGCAGGCACCGGCAGAGCCCGGACAGCCGCTGCCGCAGCCGGGGGCGCCCTGGCCCGCGCCGCAGCCGCCGCCCGCGCCACCGCAGCCCTCGGCGCCCATGCCGTCCGCGGACGCCACATCGTTCTCACTGCCGCCGCCGCAGCCGCAGCCCGAACCGCACTCCCGGCCCGAGCCGGCCCCGCCCGCCCCGCCCGCCGGGATGCCGCAGCCGGGATCGCCCTGGGCGGCACAGCAAGGGCCTGCCGCGCCGCAGCCCGCGCCCCCGGCACCGCCGCCGCCACAGCAGCCGGAACGGCCCGCGCTGCCGCAGGGCGGCGTCGCCGGGGAGCACGCGGGGTACGGGTACCCCCGTCCGGAGCAGCCGCAGCAGCCTGCTCATCCGCAGCCCGAACAGCCGTCGGCACAGCCGCCGCAGCCCGGGTTTCCGCATGCTCCGCACGCCCCCGCGGCAGCCGGGCAGCAGCCCGCGCAGCCGGGGCCCGCGTTCCCCCCGCCCCCGCCCCAGACCGCCGGCTACCCGCAGCCCGGCGGGCCGCAGATGCCGGGAGCGCAGCCCGGTCCGGCATACGGCTATCCGCAGCAGCCCGCGCAGGCTCCGGGCCATCCGCAGCCGGGGCAGCAGCCTGCCGCCGCGCCGCCGCCGGAGCAGCAGGGGTACGGTTACCCGCCGCCCGCACCGCAGGGAGCGGCGGCGGCGCCCGCGCAGCCGCCCGCTCCGCCGCAGGATCCCCGGGCGGGCGCGGCCTGGCCGAGCCCGCAGAACCACGGCCCGCAGCCCGGCCAGCTCGGTTACACCGCCGCCGTCGAGCTCTCCTCGGACCGGCTGCTCCAGGAGCGGGGCCGGCACAAGCGGCGTTCACAGGCACCGAGCCGTCAGCAGTCGTCCCGGTTCAAGATCGGCGGCAAGGCCGCGGACGCCGAGCGGCAGCGGAAGCTGGACCTGATCCGCACCCCGATGCTGGCCTGCTACCGCATCGCGGTGATCAGTCTGAAGGGCGGTGTGGGCAAGACGACCACCACCATGTCGCTCGGCTCCACGCTCGCCGACGAGCGGCAGGACAAGGTCATCGCGATCGACGCCAACCCGGACGCCGGCACGCTGGGCCGCCGGGTGCGGCGCGAGACGGGCGCGACCATCCGGGACCTGGTCGGCGCGATCCCCTATCTGCACAGCTACATGGACATCCGGCGGTTCACCTCGCAGGCGCCGTCCGGGCTGGAGATCCTCGCCAATGACGTGGACCCGGCCGTCTCGACGACCTTCAACGACGAGGACTACCGCCGCGTCATCGACGTGCTGGGCAAGCAGTACCCGATCATCCTCACCGACTCCGGCACGGGTCTGCTGTACAGCGCGATGCGCGGGGTGCTGGATCTCGCCGACCAGCTGATCATCGTCTCCACGCCCTCGGTGGACGGCGCAAGCAGTGCGAGCACCACGCTGGACTGGCTGTCCGCCCACGGCTACGGCGACCTGGTGCAGCGCAGCATCACGGTGATCTCCGGGGTGCGCGACACCGGGAAGATGGTCAAGGTCGAGGACATCGTGGCGCACTTCCGCACCCGCTGCCGCGGGGTGGTGGTGGCGCCGTTCGACGAGCATCTGGCGACCGGTGCCGAGCTGGACCTGGATCTGATGCGGCCGAAGACCCGGCAGGCGTACTTCGATCTGGCGGCGCTGGTGGCCGAGGACTTCGTCCGTGCCCAGCAGGAGCAGGGGCTGTGGACGCAGGACGGTACCAACAACCCTCCGCCGCACCTGGCGCCGCCGCTGCCGCAGCAGCCGCAACCGCAGCAGTATCCGCAGCAGCCGGGGCCCGGCCGGCCCGGCTACGGTTATCCGCCCCCCGGCCAGCAGCAGGGATACGGTTATCCGCCGCCGCAGCAGCCACAGCAGCCGCACCCGCAGCACGGTCAGGGAGGCTGGCCGCCGCCCCCGCCGCCACAGCAGTAGCCGGAGCAGCCGTCAGCCATCCGGCGGCGGCCGGTTCAGGCCGGGCGGAGGAGCAGCAGGGCGATGTCGTCCGTGCGTTCGCCCTCGGGCCGGGTGCCGTGCAGCAGGGTGTCGGCCAGTGTCTCCAGGTCCGTCTCCCCCTCACGGCCCAGGGTGCGGGCGAAGGTGTGCAGGCTCTCGTCCAGATGCTCGTCGGGCACCTCGATCAGCCCGTCCGTGTACAGGGCCAGCAGCGTGCCCGGGGTCAGCGGCAGTTCGGTGGTGGTGTAGCGCACGTCCGGATCGATGCCGAGCAGAAGACCGGGCGGCAGTTCCACGGTTTCGGTGCGGCCGTCCGGATGGCGCAGCACGGGCGGCGGGTGACCGGCGGTGGCCATGTGCGCCTTGTGCCGGGCCAGGTCCAGGCTGACGTAGAGGCAGCTGGTGAACAGCTCCGGTCCGAGCCCGGTGAGCAGCCGGTTGGTGCGGCCGAGCACCTCGGCGGGCGACGCCCCGGAGGCGGCGTAGGCCCGTACGGCGGTGCGGACCTGCCCCATCAGCGCGGCGGCGGTGACGTTGTGCCCCTGGACGTCGCCGATGACCGCGCCGAGGAAGGTGTCGCCGAGCTGCACCAGGTCGTAGAAGTCGCCGCCGATGTCCATGCCGTGGGTGGCGGGGAGGTAGCGGAAGGCCACCTCCAGTCCGGGGGGCCGGGGCAGGTCGCGCGGCAGCAGACCGGTCTGCAGGGCGTGGGCGAGCCGGTGCTTGGTGTCGTAGAGGCGGGCGCGTTCCAGGGCCTGGGCGATCAGGCCGGAGAGCGCGGCGAGACTGTCGCGCTGTTCGGCGGTGAAGGTGTGCGGTCGCTTGTAGGCCAGCACGCAGGCGCCGATGCGGCGGCGGGAGGCGATCAGCGGCAGAAAGGCCCAGGCGGCCATGGAATCCTTCATGGCCGGGCGGTCCGGGTACGCCTGCTCCATCTCCTCCCGGGAGCCGACGAAGACGGGGCGGCCCGCGGTGACGGCGTTGGTGCCGGGGGTCGGGGCGGAGAGCGGGGTGGCGTCGAACCGGTCCATGGTGGCGTCCGGGTAGCCGCGGTGGCCGATGACCCGCAGCCGGTCGCCCTCTGCCGCCAGCAGCACGAATCCCTGGGCACCGAAGGCCGGCATGAGTTCATTGGCGGTGCGTTCCACCACGTCCTCGACATCGGCGGCCTCGGTGAGCGCGCTGGCGAGGTGGAGCAGGTGGTAGATGCCGCCGATGCGGGCGCGGGTCAGGACGCGGGGGCGGGGCGGCTGCCCCTCGCCGCCCGCCGTCGCCGGGCCGACGTCCCGGGAAGCCGCCGCGGGCCCGGCGGACGGCTCGGTGGACGGCTCGGCGATGGGCTCGGCGGAGGGTTGTTCGACGCGGCCGATCAGGACGCTGAGGCCGGTGGTGTCCGGATAGAGGCGGAAGAGCACCCAGGCCCCGTCGGTGCGGCGGGCGGTGAAGGTGACGGGCCCGCCGCCGACCACGGCGGCGCGGTAGGCGTCCTCGTAGGCGGGGTCGTCCAGCCAGGGCAGGACCACCCAGGGCAGTGCCCCGAGCAGCCGCTCGCGGCGCTCGCCGAGCAGGTCCGCCGCCCGGTCGGTGAGAAAGCTGATGCGTCCGTTCAGATCCAGCGAACAGACGCCCTCGGGCAGGCGCTGGGCGAACTCGACGGCGGCGAGCGCCTCCGCCGGGCTGGGGGCATCGGCGTGCGGCACGGGCAGTACCCGGGGCTGGTCGGCGGCGCGCAGCGGGTGACCGGTCCCGGCGGCCCGGTGCAGGACCTCGCCGATGCGGTCGGCGGCCGAGGTGACGACCTCGCGTTCGCGGGGGGTGAGCGGGGTGTGGCGGGTACCGGGCCACATCAGGACCAGCACCCCGTCGGCCGGACCGCTGCCGGTGGCGGGCGCGCCGGGCCCGGCTGCCGCGCCGGGCGGCGGCTGCCCGGCCAGGACGGGGACGGCGGCCAGCGCGAAGTCGTAGGGCGACACCATGGCGGTGCGGGGGTATGCGGCGGCCAGGTCCTCCCGGCCGGCGAGCCAGACCAGCCGCTTCTCGCGCGCCGCGTCCGGTGCCGGGCCGGGGTGGAGAAGAGGCAGCCGGGCCCAGGGGCCGGTGAATTCGGGAGGCACGCCGGTGACCGCTTCGAGGGCCAGCATGTCGCTCTCCGGCTCGGTGAGATACAGACCGGCCACATGGGCCCCGGTTTCCCGGACGGCCGCGCTCATCGCCCGGTCGATGCGTTCCCGCAGGGCTTCGGGGGGCGCGGCGTGCCGCAGGCGGCTTGGTGGCATCGTCGGCCTCCCGACTGCACCGGCGGCCCGCCTGCCGGCGCGGATGTCCCTGGTGTCACCGCCGAGGGCGGACCACCGCACCGCTGAAGCAGCGGAACGCTCCTCCTACACGGGACAATAGTCCGGAACCGGAGTCATGGCATCCGCTTCGGCTCAGCGCGTCAGCTCACGGGTCCGGTCGACGTCCTCGGCGATCCGGGCCTTCAGCGCCCCGATGCCGTCGAAGGTCTCCTGGCCGCGCAGCCGGGCGAGAAAGTCCACGGCCACATGGTCGCCGTAGAGGTCCAGGTCGGTGCGGTCCAGGGCGTATGCCTCGACGGTGCGGTCGGTGCCGTGGAACTGCGGATTGGTGCCGACCGAGATGGCCGCGGGCATCCGCTCGCCGGCGGCGGTCAGCCAGCCGGCGTAGACCCCGTCGGCGGGAACGGCGGAGAACGGCACGGTATCGAGGTTGGCGGTGGGATAGCCCAGTTCCCGGCCGCGGCGCGCACCGTGCACCACGACGCCCTCGACCCGGTGCGGGCGGCCCAGTACCCGGGCGGCACCGGCCACGTCGCCGTCCGCGATCAGGCGGCGGGCGAGAGTGGAGGAGAACGGCTGTTCGGCCGGGGCGGCGCCGGCCGCCCCCGGAGGTGCTGCGCCGGGCGCCGCCAGCTGGACGACGTCCACCTCGAAACCGTAGGTGCGGCCCAGCTCGGCCAGGGTGTCCACGGTGCCGGCCGCCCGGTGGCCGAAGCGGAAGTTGGGGCCCTCCACCACGGCGATGGTGTGCAGCCGCTCCACCAGCACCTTGACCGCGAAGTCGGCCGGGGAGAGCTGGGAGAAGGCGGTGGTGAACGGCAGCACCAGCACGGCGTCCACGCCCAGCTCGCCCAGCAGCCCGGCACGGCGCGGGTGCGGGGTGAGCAGCGGCGGGTGCAGCCCGGGGCGGACGACCTCCAGCGGGTGCGGGTCGAAGGTGACCACCACGGAGGGGACGCCGAGTTCCCGGGCGCGGGAGACCGTCCGGCCGATGATCACCTGATGGCCGCGGTGCACACCGTCGTAGGAACCGATGGTGACGACGCTGCGCCCCCAGTCGCCGGGGATGTCTTCCAGTCCATGCCAGCGCTGCACCGTCTGCACCGTGTACTCCGTCCCTGCTGTCCGTGCTGTCTGTGATCCGCCGGCCGTGCTCGGAGCCTGCCAGTCCCCAAAAATACCTGCCGGGGGCGGGGCGGCACGGTGCCGGGCCGCCGAGCGGGGTGTGCCGCGCGGCACAGCCCGGCGGTCAGCGGGGCGTGGCGAGGCCGACGGGCCGGTTCCGGCGGGAGGGACGGGGCTCGGTGCCGGCGCCCGGCGGCTGCGGCTGCGGCTGCGGCTGCGGCGACGGTGGCGGTGGCGGTGGCGGCTGTTCGGCCGCGGCCTGTGCGGGCACGGCCGGGGGCCGGGGGCCGGTGGCGCGGCGCAGCAGCTCGCGGCGGGCGCTGGGGCCGATCGTGGCGGCCCACTCCCCCGGCGCCCCGGCGATCCACTCCTGCACCTGGTCCGCGAAGCCGGGCAGTTCACGGGCCAGGGCCACCATCCGGTGGTCGAACAGCCTGGCGCCCTCGGCGGTGCGGTTGAGCAGCAGGCCGAGCCGGTGGACGAGTTCCCGGCCGCCGCCGCTGCGGGCCACCGCCTCCAGCACCTGGTCGAGTACGGCCGGATCGCGTTCGGTGCCGAGCAGTTCGTCCAGCAGCGGGGCGGCGAGCGGGCCGCCGGCCCGCCCCAGGACCCGGCCCAGCGCCGTGCGAAGCTGCGGCGGGCCGTTCCGCAGCAGGCCGGTGACCAGCGGATGGACCACCGAGCGGGCCGCCGGGCCATGGCGCAGCCGCTGTCGCAGAAAACCGGCGACGGGCTCGGGCGAGGTGAGCGGGCACTGCTCGGTGTACTCCCGGACCAGCCGGGCGATCCGGCGCGCCAGGGCCGGGGTGGTGACATCGGCCAGCGGCAGCAGCAGCGCGGCGGCGGCCTCGGTCCCGGCCCGGTCACCGGCGGCCGGGCCGTCGGCGGAGTCACCGGTGGGGAGGAGGCGGGTCCGGAAGGCGCGCAGCACCGGTTCCGGATGGGTGGGCAGCGCGGCGGTCAGCGCCCGGGCGAGCCCGGGCAGACGCGGTGCTCCGCAGGGCAGGGAGGTGAAGTGGTGCAGCGCGGCGGGCAGGTGGCGGGCCCGGGAGGCGGGGTCGGGCAGCAGCAGGGTGTGCGCGAGGGTGTGCAGACCGGCGTAGTCGGGCCGGGCCAGCAGGTCCTCGGCCGCTTCGCGCAGCAGCGCGCGGTCGGGCTCGTCGCGGACATGCGGCAGCACGGCGGCGGCGTGGATACCGGCGGCGGAGCGGCGGGAGGGCCGGTCGTCGGCGGCCCAGCGCCGCACCGCACGGCAGACGGCGGAGGGGTCGTCGTGGGCGAGTTCGGCCAGGAGCTCGTCGGCGCGCGGATGGGTGGCATCGGCCAGGGCCTCGGTGAGGGTGTCGGGCGAGGCCGAGCGGTGGGTGTGCAGCAGTGCCTGGGCGGCGTCGGCCACGGTGACACGGCGGGCGGAGCGGCGCAGCGGCCGTTCGTCGTCGAACCAGCGGCAGAGCAGCCGCTGGACGGTGGCCGGCTCGGCCGCCAGGTGTTCCGCGGCGACGGTGAGCCAGCGGTCGGGGCCGGGACCGGGGCCGTCGGCGGGCAGCAGCAGGCGCAGCAGGGCCAGCTTCTCGGCGACCGGCAGGGAGAGGCGGCGCCAGAAGGCGGGGCCGAAGCGGCCGGCGGGCAGGCGGCCGTCGCCGATGCGTTCGGCGAGCTGGTGCAGCGGGCCGGTGCAGGGGGCGGCGTCCGGCAGCCCGGTCAGCACCTCGGCCAGCAGCCGCTCCGCCCACCAGACGGCCGGGGCGGGGGCGGCGGCGGGGGCCGGGTTCGCGGCGGTCTCGCCGCGGCTGCCGCCGGGCAGCGCGTCGACCAGGCGTTGCAGACGGCGGCGCAGGGATTCCGGGCCGTGCCGCCGCTCCAGGACGAGCATGGCGAAGACGATCGGGCCGACGCGGTGACGGGGGATGGCGTCCTGCCCGGGGCGGGGGGCGAGGAGACGGTCGAGGGTGGTGTCGAGGTCGAGGTGACAGCCCTGGAGCCACTCGGCGAACTCCTCGTCCGCGAAGCGGTATCCGTTGCCGGCGGGGAGGAGGATCTCGTTGTCCAGCACCGCCCGGGCCCAGCCGCCCCGCCAGGGGAAGAGCTCCTCGAAGTCCCGGGCGGGCAGTACGACCGGGCCCAGGCAGCGGCGGGCGGCCTCGTGCAGCCGGGCGGAGACCCGGGCGGCCAGCCGGCACTGGTCGCGCAGCCGGACCGGGCCATGGCCGCGGCAGGTGAGCTGGGTGGCGATCAGCAGCGCGCACAGGTCCAGATGGGCGGAGAAGATGTCCACCCGCCCGGGGGCGCCGCCGGCGTCCCGGCCCTGCGCCGCCCGTACCCGGCTGAGCAGCCGGAGCGAGAGCGGATGCGCGGCCTCCTCGGCCGCGATGCGGCCGGCGGGGATGCCGAGCGCGCTGCGCGCCTCGGCGGCGCTGTCCACGGGCAGATCCCCCAGCTCCACCTGCGCCGCCAGCCCGCTCCCCCACACCTCCGGCCCGGACCCCGCGTGCCCGCCCCGCCCGCCGGAGGGAGCGGCGGCCGGGGCGGGAAGCAGGGGGGTGAGGTTGTGGGTCCAGAATTCGGGGCGGGTGGTGAGGGCCAGGCGGGCGTTCGAGGCGCGCAGCCAGCTCACCGTGCCGGCGAGCCAGGGCCGGAGCCGGGCCAGCAGCCGCCGGGGCATCTCCTCGGGCGCGTCCAGCAGCACCAGCAGCGGGGTGCCGGTGTCGCGGGCGATGCGGGCCACCACGTCCGGGTCGATACGTGCCGGATCGCCCACGGTGTCCGGGTGGGAGGCGGCGTGCGCCCGGCCGGCGTGGGCCAGCCGGCGGGCCAGCGCGTCCCGGACGGAGGCGTCGTCACCGTCCAGATCGGCGCCGGTGAGCCAGAGGGTGATCGCCGGTTCGGGGCCGCTCAGCCGGCGCGCCGCATGGGCGGCGAGCGCGGTGGTGCGGCCGGTGCCGGGCGGGCCGACCACGGCCAGCAGCGACGCCTCGCCGTGTTCGAAGGCGCGCAGCGCCTCGGCCGCCTCCCGCCGGTCCGCGGGCGGGGCGCGGTGCGGGGCGATGGCGGTGTGCACGGCGGCGGAGGTGAGTTCCAGCACTCCGGCGACGTTGAGATCGACGCCGAATGCGGGGACGGTGGCGCCGTTGCGGCGCAGCAGCAGGTCGACCGGGCCGCCCGGCTCGTCCTCGGCGGCGGCGCGCAGCGGCACGGCGAAGCCCGCCGAGCGGCGCGGGGTGTGCAGGGCGGTGCCGAGCACGGCCAGTACCGAGCCGGTCCGCGCGTCCAGCACCGGGCTGCCGGTGGCCGCGGTGTTCAGCCGCAGCTTGCAGGCGGCGGCTTCCGGGAGGTCCAGCTCGACGGCGCTGGGCAGCGGGTGGAAGCGGTCGGTCGCCGTGTAGGTGGCGGGAGACGTGCCGCGCACCGCGGCGGTCAGCCAGCCGCCGAGCCGGACCCGGACCCGGAGGTCCGCGGCGGCCCGGTCGGTGGCGCAGACCAGGGGCCGCACATCGAGCCGGCGGGTGCGCAGCAGGGCGAGGTCCCATGCCGGGACCGCGGTGATGTCCGCGGCCTCGATCACCTCGGTCCGGCCGCTGGGGGTGCGCAGTACCACGCGCGGCAGGCCGTCGACGGCCTCGTGGCTGGTGAGCACCGTGCCCTGGTGGTCGGCGAGAAAGCCGCTGCCGCGCGAGCGTCCGGCCAGATCGCTGATCCGTACCAGGGGCGGCGCGGGAAGCATCGCCGGTGTGGCCGGTGTCGCCGCTGTCATGGACCATCCTCCCGAACGCTTGCGGTGCGGTGAGGTTCTGCCCAGAGACCGGCCGGAATCAGCGGCGTTACGGCGAGTGCGCCCCCTGAATCGCCGAGCGCTCCGGCAGACGGGTGAATGGAGAGTGAGATCTCCGTGACGAAACCCGAAAACGCGTCCCGACCGGCGGCGCGGACTCAGGCGAGGACGGCGAGAATGCGGGCCCTTGCGGCGCGCGGCTCGATCAGGGCGATCAGCCGGCCGTCCGGGCCGAAGGCGGCGACCGGCCCGGACGGCAGATCGTCGGGGGTGGCGATCTGCACCCCGTTGCCCAGCAGGGCGGCGCGGCGCTCGTCCAGATCCCAGCGGGGAAACGCGGCGGCCGTGGCCTGAGCCAGCGGCAGCACGGCGAGTTCCCGCTCCAGCGAGGCCGGGGAATGCGCGGCGGCGATGCCGTAGGGCCCCACCCGGGTGCGGCGCAGGGCGGTGAGATGGCCCCCGGTGGCGAGCGAGTCGCCCAGGTCGCGGGCGAGGGCCCGGACATAGGTGCCGGAGGAGCAGACCACGGTGACGGTCAGATCGGTGACGGGCGTGCCGTCGGCGGCCGTGGTCTCCCGGACATCGTGCAGCGTGAAGGCGGAGACGGTGACCGGCCGGGCGGGCAGTGAGACCTCCTCGCCCTCCAGCACCCGCCGGTAGGCCCGCTTGCCGTCGATCTTGACGGCGCTGACGCTGGCCGGCACCTGGAGGATGTCGCCGGTCAGGGCCTCGATGCCGGCCGCCAGGGCGTCCCGCGCCACCGAGGCCGCGCCCGCCGAGGCGGTGATCTCCCCCTCGGCGTCGTCGGTCACGGTCCGCTGGCCGAGCCGGATGGTGGCCAGGTACTCCTTCTCGGTGAGCGCCAGATGCCCCAGCAGGCGGGTGGCCCGGCCCAGGCCGAGCACCAGCACGCCCGTGGCCATCGGGTCCAGGGTGCCGGCGTGCCCGACCCGGCGGGTGCGGGCGATGCCGCGCATCCGGGCCACCACGTCGTGCGAGGTGAACCCGGCGGGCTTGTCCACGATGACCAGCCCGTCCGGGCCCGCGTCCGGCCTGTTGTGCCGCTTGCTCATGGGGTGGCCGGTCCCCCGCCGTCCTCGCCGTCGCCGCCGTCCTCGCCGTCCCGGGTGTTCCCGCTCCCGTCCTCCTCGCCCGCGGTGCGGTAGGGGTCGGGGTCACCGGCGTACTGGGCGCCCCGGGAGCGCTGGCGCAGCTCCGCGTCCCGGGCCCGGGCGGCGGAGAAGAGATCCTCCAGCACCCGCGCGTTCTCCGGCAGGGCGTCCGGGACAAAGGCCAGCGTCGGGGTGAACTTGATCCCGGCGGCCTGGCCGACCGCGGAGCGCAGCAGCCCCTTGGCGCTCTCCAGGCCCGCCGCGACCTCCTGGCGCGCCGTGTCGTCGCCGTAGACGGTGTAGAAGACGGTTCCTTCCCGCAGGTCGCCGGTGACCCTGGTGTCGGTGACGGTCACCTGGTGATTCCTGATGCGCGGGTCCTTGATGCCGCGCTGGATCTTCTCGGCGACCACCTCGCGGATGAGCTTCGCCAGGTTGTCGGCCCGGGCGTTCTTGGCCACTGGTCCGTCTCCTTGATTTCTGGTGCGTACGGGCGACGGGCGGTGAGCGCCGGTGATACCCGGCCCGTACCGGGCGCCGGAGCACGGCGCGGGGTACGGGACAGGGGGCACGGTACCGGCGCTCAGTCGTCGTCGCCGTGGATGCGCCGCCGCACGGACAGCAGCTCCACTTCCGGGTGGCCGGCGACCAGCCGCTCACACCGGTCGAGAACGTCGGTCAGATGCCCGGCGTCCCCGGAGACCACCGCGAGGCCCAGCTCGGTCCTGCGGTAGAGATCCTGCTGCCCGGTCTCGGCCGCGCTCACCGCGTACTTCCGCTGGAGTTCGGCCACGATGGGCCGCACCACGGAGCGTTTCTCCTTGAGGGAGCGGACGTCTCCGAGCAGCAGGTCAAAGGTCATGGCCCCTACGTACATGACGATGATCGTAGCCGTCATGGCCGGGGCCGATCGACGGAGTTTCGGCTTTCCGCCCTGCTCCGCCGACCGGCCCCGGACCTCGCCGGTTCAGCCCGTCCGGTCAGGACCGGGGCTTCTCCCGCATCTCATAGGTGACGATCTGGTCGTCGATCTTGATGTCGTTGTAGTTGCCGAGGTTGATACCGCCCTCGAACCCTTCCCGGATCTCGGTGACGTCGTCCTTGAAGCGACGCAGCCCCTCGATGTTGAGGTTCTCGGCGACCACCTTGCCGTCCCGGACCAGCCGGGCCTTGGCGTTCCGCTTGACCAGGCCGGAGCGGATGATGACACCCGCGATGTTGCCGAGCTTGGAGGAGCGGAAGACCTCGCGGATCTCCGCCGTGCCCAGCTCCACCTCTTCGTACTCCGGCTTGAGCATGCCCTTCAGGGCCGACTCGATCTCCTCGATCGCCTGGTAGATGACCGAGTAGTAGCGGACGTCCACGCCCTCGCGCTCGGCCATCTGCGTGGCGCGGCCCGCCGCGCGCACATTGAAGCCGATCACGATGGCGTCCGAGCCGGTGGCCAGGTCGATGTCGGTCTCGGTGACCGCGCCGACGCCGCGGTGCAGCACCCGCAGCTCCACCTCCTCGCCCACATCGAGCTGGAGCAGCGAGGACTCCAGTGCCTCGACGGAACCGGACGCGTCGCCCTTGATGATGAGGTTGAGCTGCTGCATCTCGCCGGCCTTGAGCACCTGGTCCAGGTCCTCCAGGGAGACCCGGCGGACCCGCTTGGCGAAGGCCGCGTTGCGCTCGCGCGCCGCGCGCTTCTCGGCGATCTGCCGGCCGGTGCGCTCCTCGGAGACCACCAGGAAGTTGTCTCCCGCGCCGGGGACGCTGGTCAGGCCCTGCACCAGGACCGGCATGGCGGGGCCGGCCTCGGTGACCGGGCTGCCGCTGTCGTCCAGCATGGCCCGGACCCGGCCGTAGGCGTTGCCCACCACCATGGAGTCGCCCACGTGCAGGGTGCCGCGCTGCACCAGGACGGTGGCCACGGCACCGCGGCCCTTGTCCAGATGCGCCTCGATGGCGATGCCCTGCGCGTCCATGTTCGGGTTGGCCCGCAGGTCCAGGGTGGCGTCGGCGGTGAGGATCACGGCCTCCAGCACGCCCTCGATGTTGATGCCCTGCTTGGCCGAGATGTCGACGAACATGGTGTCGCCGCCGTACTCCTCGGCGATCAGGCCGTACTCGGTGAGCTGGCCGCGCACCTTGGTCGGGTCGGCGCCCTCGACATCGATCTTGTTGACCGCGACCACGATCGGCACCTCGGCCGCCTTGGCGTGGTTCAGCGCCTCGATGGTCTGCGGCATCACGCCGTCGTTCGCCGCGACCACCAGGATCGCGATGTCCGTCGACTTGGCACCGCGGGCCCGCATGGCGGTGAACGCCTCGTGACCGGGGGTGTCGATGAAGGTGATCCGCCGGTCCTCGCCATTGACCTCGGTGGAGACCTGGTAGGCACCGATGTGCTGGGTGATGCCGCCCGCTTCGCCCTCGATGACGTTGGTCTTGCGGATGGCGTCCAGCAGGCGGGTCTTTCCGTGGTCCACGTGACCCATGACGGTGACCACCGGCGGACGGGAGACCAGTTCCTCCTCGCCGCCCTCGTCCTCGCCGAACTCGATGTCGAAGGACTCCAGCAGCTCCCGGTCCTCCTCCTCCGGGCTGACGATGCGGACGGTGTAGTTCATCTCCTGGCCGAGCAGCTCCAGCGTCTCGTCGGAGACGGACTGGGTGGCCGTGACCATCTCGCCCAGGTTGAACATCACCTGGACCAGGGACGCCGGGTTGGCGTTGATCTTCTCGGCGAAGTCGGTGAGCGACGCGCCGCGGGAGAGACGGACCGTCTCGCCGTTGCCGCGCGGCAGCATCACGCCGCCGATCGACGGGGCCTGCATGGCCTCGTACTCCTGGCGCCGCTGCCGCTTCGACTTGCGACCGCGCCGGGCCGGGCCGCCGGGCCGCCCGAAGGCGCCCTGCGTGCCGCCACGGCCGCCGGGTCCGCCCGGACGGCCGCCGAAGCCGCCACCGGGACGGCCGCCACCGCCGCCGAAGCCACCGCCCGGGCCGCCCGGACGGCCGCCGCCACCGCCGCCGCCGGGACGGCCGGCGAAGCCGGTGCCCGGACGGCCGCCGCCGCCACCGCCGCCGGGACGGCCGGCGAAGCCGCCGCCACCGCCACGGCCGGGACCGCCGCCGGGACCACGGCCGCCACCGGGGCCGCCACGGCCGCCGGCGCCGCCCGGGCCGGAGGGCCGCTGCGGCATCATGCCCGGGTTCGGACGCGGGCCGCCGGGCCGCGGACCGGCCGGGCCGGCCTGCGGACGCGGCATGTTGCCGGGCGTGGCACGGCCGCCGCCCGGGGCCTGCGGACGGGGACCGCCCGGACCGGCCTGCGGACGCGGACCGCCGCCCGGCCGCTCGCCGCCGGGGCGCTCGCCGCCCGGCTTGGGGCCGGGGCGGCCGGGGGCCTGCGGGCGGCCCATGCCGGTGGCACCGCTGGAGGAGAAGGGGTTGTTGCCCGGCCGCGGACCGGCCGGCCGGCCGCCGCCCGGCTTGGGCGCACCGGGCTTGGGCGCGCCGCCGCCCGGGCGCGGGGCGCCGGGCTTGGGGGCGCCGGGACGCTCGCCGCCCGGCCGGCCGGAACCCGGACGGGGCCCGGACGGCCGCTCGCCGCCGGACCGGGGACCGGCCGGACGCGGCGCCGGGGCGCCGCCGTCGGCCGGGGCGCCCGGGCTCACCGGGGCGGCCGGCTGCGCGGGCCGCCCGCCGCCGGGCTTGGCACCGGGGCGCGGCGAGGGCGCGGGCGCGGCCGGGGAGGGCGCGCCGCCGCCCGCCGGGCCGGCGGGGCCGGGGCGGGGCGTGGCGGGCCGGGGCGCGGGGCCCGGCTTGGGGGCCGCGCCACCGGGTCGCGGCGCGGGGCCGCCGCCCGGCTTCGGGGCGGCGGGACGGGCCGAGGGCCTGGGGGCCGACGACCGGGCGGACTTCTGGGCGCCGCCGTCGCCCTTGCTGAATGCGTCAGTGAGTTTGCGTACCACCGGCGCCTCGATCGTCGAGGACGCCGAACGGACGAATTCGCCGAGCTCCTGGAGCTTGGCCATGACGACCTTGCTCTCGACTCCAAGCTCCTTGGCGAGTTCGTATACCCGGACCTTTGCCACTTCGCTCCTTAGTCGGTCCGGGGTGGGGTGGCCGCCGGACCTTCGCTACTCCACGGGCGTACTCATCGCGTACTCATCGAGTGCTCATCGCAATCTCGACCTGCTTCCGACTCGCGAGGTACGTGAACGCACGGACCTTCCGTGCGAACCGTCTTACGTCTTACGGACATCTTCACGGCATTACGGTGCCGTACCGCCGACCGCAAGCTGAAGATCCGTGGTGTCGAGCGGCCCCTGGACCCGGAAGGCCCGGGGAAACGCCCGGCGGCGGACCGCCAGCTCAAGGCAGGCCGGTATGGGATGCACATAGGCACCCCGGCCAGGCAGCGTACCGCGATGATCAGGGACGCAGCGTCCCTGGACCAGCGCCACACGCAACAGGACGTTCTGCGCGCCGCGCCGCCGGCAACCCACACAGGTGCGTTCCGGGCAGCTCCGGTCGCGCGTCCGGCCAGACACGATCGATTCTACCTCCCCGCGCGGCCCGCTCCACGACCGGGGCAGCGCTCCCGGCACACTGTGGCACACGCGTGTGACAGATGGTTGCGGACGGACGGCAGCGCCGCCGGCGGCGGCTCGGCCGCTTCCCGCCAAGGAGGCAAACACCGCTGCCGGCCGCGGCATTCCCGCCGCCCGCCCGGCGCACCGCCGCCGGCGCCGACCTCGCCCGGGGTCAGCGCCGGCCGGGGGCCTCGTCCAGGCCGGCGGGGGTCTGCTCGGTGTCCGGACGGATGTCGATCCGCCATCCGGTGAGCCGGGCGGCCAGCCGGGCGTTCTGCCCCTCCTTGCCGATGGCGAGCGAGAGCTGGTAGTCCGGCACCGTCACCCGGGCCGAGCGGGCCAGCCGGTCCACCACCTCCACGCCGCTCACCCGGGCCGGCGAGAGCGCGTTGGCCACCAGCTCGGCCGGGTCGTCCGACCAGTCCACGATGTCGATCTTCTCGCCGTTCAGCTCGGACATCACATTCCGCACCCGGCCGCCCATCGGCCCGATGCAGGCGCCCTTGGCATTGATCCCGGGCCGCATGGAGCGCACCGCGATCTTGGTGCGGTGCCCGGCCTCGCGGGCGATCGCCGCGATCTCCACCGCCCCCTCGGCGATCTCCGGAACCTCCAGCTCGAACAGCTTCTTCACCAGGTTCGGGTGGGTGCGGGAGAGCGTGACGGACGGGCCGCGGGCGCCGCGCACCACACGCACCACATAGGTGCGCAGCCGGGTGCCGTGGCTGTAGTCCTCGCCCGGCACCTGCTCCTGCGGCGGCAGGATCGCCTCCAGCTTGCCGATGTCCACCAGCACGTTCTTCGGGTCGCGCCCCTGCTGCACGGTGCCGGTGACGATGTCGCCCTCCCGGCTGACGTACTCGCCGAAGGTGATGTCCTCCTCGGCGTCCCGCAGCCGCTGGAGGATCACCTGCTTGGCGGTGGTGGCGGCGATCCGCCCGAAGCCCTCCGGGGTGTCGTCGAACTCGCGCGGCTCCGGCGGCTCCTCGCCCTCCGCCGCCTCCGGCAGATCGGCGGCGTCCTCCTTGGCCCACACGGTCACATGCCCGGTCCTGCGGTCCAGCTCCACACGGGCCTGGCGGCGGCTGCCCTCGGTGCGGTGGTACGCGATGAGGAGGGCCGATTCGATCGCCTCGACGAGCACGTCGAAGGAGATCTCCTTCTCCCGGACCAGCGCCCGCAGCGCGCTCATGTCGATGTCCACGGCTACGCCTCCTTGCGCTACTGCTGCTGCTTGCTGTCGCCGCGGGCGAAGTCCACTTCACCGCGGGCCTTGTCGATCTCGGCGAAGGCCACCCGACGCTGCTTGGGCCTGCGGCCCTTCTCCCCCGGCACTTCGAGGTCCAGCCCTTCGTCGTCCACCGCGCGCACCCGGGCGGTCAGCGTGCCGCCGCCGGAGAGCTGGAGGTGCACCATGCGGTCCAGGGAACGTTCGAAGTGCCGCCGCTCGGTCAGCGGGCGGTCCACGCCCGGGGAGGTGACCTCCAGGACGTAGGAGACATCGCCGAGCGCCCCGCGCCGGTCCAGGAGTTCCGACACGGCATGGCTGAGTTCGGCGCACTCGTCGAGCTGCACGCCCTCGTCGGTGTCGACCACGATGGTCAGCACCCGCCGGCTGCCGACCTGGGCGAGGGTGAGGTCCTCCAGGTCCATGCCCCGCTCGGCGGCCAGGGGCTCCACCAGTTCCCGGAGCCTGTCGTTCTGGGTGGTGCTCATCCGGGTGACTCCTCGGCCGCGTCTGCTGTTGTGGCGATGGGGGCTGTCTGGGTGACGGACGGTCGGGCACCGCCGCGCGCCGTGCGGCGCCTGCACAGCGGCGGCGACGGCGTCTTGCGCCACAGCCTACTGCCTACGGGAGAGTACGCGGACCGGACCGCACAAGGCCGCATCCATGGCGGCCGGGGTGGCGCCGGGCGGCGCGCGACCGCCCGGGTACGCTCCCATGCGGTGGCCGCCCGGCGGCGGCCCGCCCGCCGCCGGGCCGGACCGGGGCAGACGGTACGGACCGGCGGACGGTACGGGAGAACACGAACAGAACGAACAGAACGAACAGTACGGACGGGACGAGCGTGCGGCGAAACGTGACCGGCGGACCGCCGGGGAAGCCGGAAGGGCCGGCGGTGGCGAGCCCGCCGGGAACGCTGTCCAGGCGCTCCCTGCTGTCCGCGGGCGGCGCGCTCACCGCGGCCGGGGTGCTGACGGCGGGGTGCACCGGCGCCCCCCGGGGGGAACGGGCGGAACACCGGCAGGAGGACGGACAGGCGCGCGCGGAGCGGCGGCTGCGGGAGCAGGCCGCGGCGGCCGGCGCGGCACTGCTCGCCCGGTACGACGCCACCGCGGCAGCGCATCCGGCGCTGGCCGGGACGCTGGCGCCGCACCGTGCCGTCACCGCCGCGCACCTCGATGCGCTGCGCGCCCCCGCGGAGGCCGGCCGGAGCGGGAACGGGAGCGGCGCCGGGATGCGCGGGGGGAACGCCCCGGCCGCCCACCCGGTGCCGGAGCCGCCGGCCGAGCCGGAGGCGGCGCTGGCCGCGCTGGCCGAGGCCGAACAGGGCCTGGCCGAGAGCCGCTTGGCGGCCCTGGCCGGCGCCCCGCCCGCCACCGCCCGGCTGCTCGCCTCGCTGGCCGCGGCCAACGCCGTGCGCTCCCGGCTGCTGGCCCCGTCCGGGGCGGCGGAGCGGAGCCCGGCATGAGGCGGCGGGACGGCACCGGCGCGGCGCTGGCGGCGATCCAGGCGGCGCTGGCCGCCGAGCATGCCGCGGTATACGGCTACGGCGTGGTGGGGGCGTGGGCCCCGGAGGCCGAGGAGGAGGAGATCCGGGCCGCCTACGAGGCGCATCGCGCGCGCCGGGACGCCCTGCGCGACACGGTCCGCGGGATGGGCGGCGAGCCGGTCGCGGCGGCACCGGCCTACGCCCTGCCGTTCGAGGTGACCGAACCGGCGCACGCCCTGGAACTGGCCGCGGAGCTGGAGGCCCGGCTGACCGCGGTCTACGCCGATCTGGTCGCCGCCACCGAGGGTGACGCCCGCCGCAATGCCGCGCGGGCGCTGCGCGAGGGCGCGCTGCGCGCGGTGCGCTGGGGCGGGCCGGAGGCCGCCGTGGCCTTCCCCGGACTGCCCGAGTACGGACCGGCGGACGACGACGACGGCGGCGGACGGCCGGCCGGGCCGGCCGCCACGGCCGCCGAGGGCGGCTGATCCCGGTGGCGGCGGGCCGGGGCGACAGACGAGCCGAGGGGGGCGACCGACCGATGGTTTCCGTGCCGGGTCCACAACCGCCGCGCCGTCTGGTGCTGGCGCAGCAACGGCAGGCGCCCGAGTGGCTGGCCGGGCTTCCCGCGCTGGCCGCGGAGATGCTGCGCCGCTGGGGGCTGACCGCGGAGGCGGTGGCCGAGCCGGGCGGCCGGACCAGCATGACGCTGCTGGTGCGCCGCGGGGACGACGGCTCCCCGGCCGCGCTCAAGCTGTGCGCGCCGCAGTCCCCGGCCGCGCTGGAGGATGCCGCGCTGCGCCGCTGGGACGGGCTGGCCGCGGTGCGGTCGCTGCGTTGCGCGCCGGAGGAGGGCGCGCTGCTGCTGGAGCGGCTGCGCGGGGAGATCTCGCTGCGTTCGCTGCCGGACGCCAAGGCGATGCTGGAGGCGGTCTCCACGGTGCGCCGGCTGTGGGTGGACCCCGGCGGGGAGCATCCGTTCCCGACGGTGGCGGAGCGCACCGGCGCGCAGGCGGCGGCGATGCGGGCGGCGGCGGTGGCCGAGCCCGGGATCGCGCCGCTGGTGGAGGAGGCGCTGGCGGCCCGGGAGCGGATGCTCGGCCCGGCGGCGGCCCCGGGGGAGGGTCGGGAGCACCTGCTGCTGCACGGCGACTTCCGGCAGGGCGCGGTGCTGGCCTCGGACGGCGGGCGGGCGCCCTGGCTGGCGGTGGGGCCGGAGCCGGTGGTGGGCGAGCGGGCGTACGACCTGGCGCGGCTGGTCCGGGACCGGCTGCACGATCTGATGGCCTCGGCGGGCGCGGCGGCGCAGACCCGGCGGCGGGTGACCAGGCTGTCCGCGGCGGTCGAGGTGGACCCGGAGCGGCTGCGCGACTGGTCGGTGTTCCGGGCGGTCGAATCCGCGGTGCGCAACGCCGCCGCGGGCCACCGTGCCGACGCGGAATCCCTGCTGGAGTTCGCCACCTGGCTCTGAGCCCCCGCACGGGCCGCGGCGACGGGGGCCTGAGCGGGGGGCGGGTCAGCGCGGCCCGGCGGCCGGGCGCTCGCGGCGGCGCAGCGGCAGGACGGCGCCCATCACGGCGTACGGGCGCGGGGCGGAGGGGAAGCGGACCTGCCGGGCCAGATCCCGGTAGCCGAGCTTGCGGTACAGGACGCGGGCCGGGCTCTCGGTGTCGATCGCGGAGAGCAGCGAGCGCGGCTGGCGCACCTGGTCGGTCAGCGTGGTGATCAGCGCGCGGCCGATGCCCCGGCCCTGGTAGTCGGGCAGTACATGGAGTTCGGTGACGGTGAAGGAGTCGTCCAGCCAGTCGTCCACGCCGTTCTTGCGCAGACAGGGCTCGACCACCGAGGCCCACCACTGGGCCCGGTCGCAGGGCAGCCCGTAGCCGAAGCCCACCAGCCGTCCGGCGGCGGTGACGGCACCGTAGGCACGTGCCCCCGGGGTGGCCAGATGGCGCAGCACGATATGGCGGCGCACCAGGATCTCTTCTTCGGTGAGGCCGAAGGCGACCGCCTGCACGCGCAGCGCCTCGTCCACCCGGGCCGCGAGATCGAGCGGGCCGACGGCGGGGTCTTCCATGCCCGGAGATTAACGTTCCGCCGGGGAGAAGTCGCGCGCACCCCACCGTTCCCCGGGGCCCGGAAGGCTCAGAACAGGACGCTCATCAGCATGCCGGTCCCGGTGAAGCCCAGGCGGCGGTAGACGGCGCGGGCGGGCGCGTTGAAGTCGTTGACGTAGAGGCTGGCCACGGGTGAGCACTCGGCGAAGGCGTGCCGCAGCACGGTGGCCAGTCCCGCGACGGCCAGGCCCCGGCCGCGCCGGTCCGGGGCCGTCCACACGCCCTGGATCTGGCAGACCCGGGGGGTGACCGCGCCGATCTCGGCCTTGAAGACCACCCGGCCGTCCTCGACCCGGACGAAGCAGCGGCCGTGGCCGACGGTCTCGGCGATCCGGGACTGGTAGGCCAGGCCGCCGTCGGGCGCGCTCAGCGGGGAGACGCCGACCTCCTCGGTGAACATGGCGACGGCCGCGGGCATCACCAGGTCCATCTCGTTGCGCCGCACCCGGCGCACCCGGGGGTCGGGGGTGATGCCCCGGGGCATGGCGGTGGCGGTGAGCAGGGGCTGGCGGGCCCGCACCTCCCTGGCCGGTCCCCAGAAGGGTTCCAGCAGGGCCCACAGGGCGGCGGTGGAGTCCGCGCGGCCGACGATGGAGGAGCACACCCGTCCCTGGCGCACGGCCCGCTCGGCGAAGGAGCGCACCGCGTCCGGGCCGGCGGAGAGCGGCACCAGATTGGCGCCGGAGTAGCAGAGCGCGGAGAGTCTGCCGTGCGGGTACCAGCCCCACATCTCGCCGCCCAGCCGCACCGGGTCCAGTCCGCACTCCAGCACCCGGGAGGTGACGAAGGCGTTGGCGACCGGGTCCCGGTCGAGGACGGCCAGGGCGTCGCTGAGCTCGGCGGGTTCGAGGACCCGCGTGGAGGGCGCAATCAGCACGGGCGGAAAAGCCTTGCCACTCGGGGACGACAGGGATGGCAGGAGGCGCGGAGCGGACGGTGCGGGTGGTGCGGGTGGTGCAGAGGAGCGGGTGAGCGGGCGGTGTGGAGGCACTGTACCCGGTGCCGCCCGCCGGGACGGGCATCCGCGTGCCGGGCGACGGGCGACGGGGAAGGGCGGTGCCGGCCCGGTGGGGCCGGCACCGCCCTCGGCGTGGGTGCCCGGCGAGGATGCGGAACGCCCGGGCCGTCCGGGCGCGCGACGGCGGCGCGGGGGCCGCCGCCCGGGGCTGCTCAGCCGGCCACCGAGATCTGCGGTTCGCCGGAGGGGGTGCCGTCGGCCGCCATCTGCTCGGCGATCTTCATCGCCTCCTCGATCAGGGTCTCGACGATCTTCGACTCCGGCACGGTCTTGATCACCTGCCCCTTCACAAAGATCTGGCCCTTGCCATTGCCCGATGCCACCCCCAGATCGGCCTCCCGCGCCTCTCCGGGGCCGTTGACCACACACCCCATCACGGCCACCCGCAGCGGCACCTCCATCCCCTCCAGCCCCGCGGTGACCTCTTCGGCCAGCTTGTACACATCCACCTGCGCGCGCCCGCAGGAGGGGCAGGAAACGATCTCCAGTCCCCGCTCGCGCAGACCGAGAGACTCCAGGATCTGGATACCGACCTTGACCTCCTCCACCGGAGGCGCCGACAGCGACACCCGGATGGTGTCCCCGATCCCCTCGCTGAGCAGCGCGCCGAAGGCCACCGCCGACTTGATCGTCCCCTGGAAGGCCGGACCCGCCTCGGTCACCCCCAGATGCAGCGGGTAGTCGCACTTCTGCGCCAGCAGCCGGTAGGCGTTGACCATCACCACCGGGTCGTTGTGCTTCACCGAGATCTTGATATCGGTGAAGCCGTGCTCCTCGAACAGCGAGCACTCCCACAGCGCCGACTCCACCAGCGCCTCCGGGGTCGCCTTGCCGTACTTGGCCAGCAGCCGCCTGTCCAGCGATCCGGCGTTCACCCCGATCCGGATCGGGGTACCGCTCTGCGAGGCCGCCCGCGCGATCTCCCCCACCCGGTCGTCGAACTGCTTGATGTTCCCCGGATTCACCCGCACCGCCGCGCAGCCGGCGTCGATGGCCGCGAAGACATACTTCGGCTGGAAGTGGATGTCCGCGATCACCGGGATCTGCGACTTGCGGGCGATCACCGGCAGCGCGTCCGCGTCGTCCTGGGTGGGGCAGGCCACCCGGACGATCTGGCAGCCCGACGCGGTCAGCTCCGCGATCTGCTGCAATGTCGCACCCACATCGGAGGTACGGGTGGTGGTCATCGACTGCACGGAGACGGGGGCGTCACCGCCCACCGCCACCGAACCGACCTGAAGCCGGCGCGAGCGCCGGCGCTCGGCCAGCTTCAGCGGAACGGACGGCATACCCAGCGAGATGGCGGTCATCGGCGTGTGCAACCCCACGTGTGGTTCATCGGACTTCGGATCGGTCCGGTCTGGTCTTGGGGGCCGGAGAAGTCTGCAGCCGCTCGGCCGGTCCGGACGGTACTGAGCGTACGGCACCCGGACGGCCGGCGGATGCCAAGGGCGACGGCCCATGGCCCCCGCCGGTCCCGGGCGGCGGCCGGTGTCCCGTCCGCCCCGCGCGTACCCCGGTCCGGTCCGGCTAGCCGGCCAGCCGGACCGGGGAGACGATGTCGGCGGCGAGCACCAGCAGCGTGAAGCAGATGAAGATGCCCGCCACCACATAGGCCACCGGCATCAGCTTGGCCACGTCGAACGGTCCGGGGTCGGGGCGGCGCAGCGCCCTGGCGACATTGCGGCGGGCGGATTCCCACAGCGCCCCGGCGATGTGCCCGCCGTCCAGCGGCAGCAGCGGCAGCATGTTGAACAGGAACAGGGAGAGGTTGAAGGCGGCCAGCATGAACAGGAAGGTGGCCACCTGCTGGCTGGCCGGGATGTCCAGGGTGAAGACCTCACCGCCCACCCGGGCCGCGCCCACCACGCCGACCGGGGAGTCCGCCTCCCGTTCGCCGTTGCCCAGCGCCGCGTCCCACAGGCCGGGGATCTTGCCGGGCAGCCCGATCAGGGCGTCCAGACCGGAGACCATGATGTCGCCCATGTAGGAGACGGCCTGCGGGAAGTCCTGCTTGACGATGCCGCCGGCCGGGGTGAAGCCGAGAAAGCCGGCCGTGACGAACTCGCCCTCCACATAGCCGTCGTCGTCCAGCTTGGCCACCTGGTTCTCGATCAGGGTGGGGTAGAGGTCGACGGTGGTGCCGTCCCGCTCGACGGTGACCCGGGCGGGGCCGGTGGTGTCGCGGATGGCGTTCTGGAGCTCGCTCCACCCGGTGACCGGTTCGCCGTTGAAGGCGACGATGGTGTCACCGGCCTTCAGGCCGGCCTCGGCCGCGGGCGCCGCCGGATCGCCGGCCCGGCACTCGTCGCGCTGCTCGCTCTGCGGGACGACGCACTCGGCGACCTGGGCGACGGTGGTGGTGGTCTGGTTGATGCCGAAGGACATCAGCACACCGAGGAAGATCGCCACCGCCAGGATCAGATTCATGCCCGGCCCGGCGGCCATCACGATGATCCGCTTCCACGGCTTGCGGGTGTAGAACAGCCGCTTCTCGTCGCCGGGGCGCAGCTCCTCGTAGGCGGCGGCCCGGGCGTCCTCGATCATGCCGCGGAACGGCGAGGTGGAGCGCTGGCGGATGCGGCCGTCGTCACCGGGCGGGAACATGCCGATCATGCGGATGTAGCCGCCGAGCGGGATGGCCTTGATGCCGTACTCGGTCTCGCCCCTGCGGCGGGACCACAGGGTGGGACCGAAGCCGACCATGTACTGCGGGACCCGGATGCCGAACATCTTGGCCGTGGAGAGGTGGCCCAGCTCGTGCCAGGCGATGGAGAACAGCAGTCCGACGACGAAGATGAGTATGCCGAGGACGAACATCAGGGTGGTCACAGTGGCAGCCCCTTTTCCTCGGGCGTCTTCCCGGATGTCTTCTCCGGCGTTCCGGTCAGTTCCCGGGCCCGGTGGCGGGCCCAGGTCTCCGCTTCCAGGACGTCCGCCAGGCCGAGGGAGGTTCCGGCGGCCGTCGGGCCGGCCGCGGCGGCTGCCGTGCCGACATGCTCCTCGACCACCCTGGCGACGGTGTCCACGATCCCGGTGAACGGCAGCCGGCCGGCGAGGAAGGCGTCCACGCATTCCTCGTTGGCCGCGTTGAACACGGCGGGCGCGGTACCGCCGAGGGTACCCACCTCGCGGGCCAGCGGCACCGACGGGAAGGCGTCGGTGTCCAGCGGGAAGAATTCCCAGGTGTGGGCGCGGGTCCAGTCGCAGCCGGGGGCCGCGCCGGGGACCCGGTCCGGCCAGCCGATGCCCAGGGCGATGGGCATCCGCATGTCCGGCGGACCGGCCTGGGCCAGCGTGGAGCCGTCGGTGAACTCCACCATGGAATGAATGTAGGACTGCGGGTGGACGACGACCTCGATCCGCTCGAACGGGATGTCGTACAGCAGATGCGCCTCGATCACCTCCAGCCCCTTGTTGACCAGGGTGGCGGAGTTGACGGTGATCACCGGGCCCATGTCCCAGGTGGGGTGGGCCAGGGCGTCCCCGGGGGTGACGCGGGCCAGCTCGGCCCGGCTCCGCCCGCGGAACGGGCCGCCGCTGGCGGTCACCACCAGACGGGCGATCTCCCCGCGGGTGCCGCCGAGCAGCGCCTGGAAGAGGGCGGAGTGCTCGGAGTCCACCGGCACGATCTGGCCGGGCCTGGCCAGCCCGGTGACCAGCGGACCGCCGACGATCAGCGATTCCTTGTTGGCCAGCGCCAGCACCCGGCCCGCGGCCAGGGCGGCCAGGGTGGGGGCCAGGCCGATGGAGCCGGTGATGCCGTTGAGCACGGTGTGGCACTCGGTGGCGGCCAGCTCTGCGGCGGCGTCCGGCCCGGCCAGGATCTCGGGCAGCGGCTCGCCGGGGCCGTAGCGCTCGCGCAGCGCCTCGCGCAGCGCGGGCACCGCCCCGGCGCGGGCCACGGCCACGGTGCGCACCCGCAGCCGGTGCGCCTGCTCGGCCAGCAGGCCGATCCGGCCGCCGGCCGCGGAGAGCCCGGTGACGGTGAAGCGGTCGGGGTTGCGCAGCACGACGTCGATGGCCTGCGTGCCGATCGAGCCGGTGGAACCCAGGACAACGATCTCCCGGGGACCGGCCGGGCCGGGACCGGGACGCAGATGCGGATCGGCGAGGCAGCCGGCGGCAAGGCCGGGATTGATACCGCTGATGGTCATCTTCTCATTCTCCCCGCTCCCGCCGGCCACCCGACCGGCGCCCGCCCCACTGCACGGCGCACGCCCCGGGCAGTGCGCCGTCGAGGGGCCGCGCCGAGGCGGGTGGGCATGAGTCTGCCGTGCGGTACGCGTCCGGCCCAAGGGGACCGTTGTGCCCGGCGGGGCGTCACAACGGGGGCGTGGCACAAGCCTGTTGAACCACAACGTACGCCTCTTACAGAACAGAGCCGGATCGCTACGGTGAGTGATGGGCCGGTTGCTCGACCGGCTGTCCGAATCGAGCACTGGAGGCAACCGTGACACCAACGACCCCAATGACGCCAATGACGTCGACCGCACGGCACCGAGGGCGGGCCGCCCGCTCGCTCCTGGTGGCGCTCGTCGCGACGCTCGCCGCGCTGCTGGGCATCCCGCAGGCGGTGGCCGCCCCCGCGGACGGCGGCGAGGTGACGGCCGCGGCGTCGTACTACACCGTGTCCGTCTACACCGGGACCGGCGACGGCTCCGGCAACACCAACTCCGACCTCTACGTCAATCTGATCGGCACGGACGGCGAGTCCGGCTGGAAGTACCTCGGCAGGGACTTCCCCGAGGGCAGCCGGCGTGACTTCCCGATCACCACCGACAGCTCGCTGGGCCAGGTCATCGGCGTCCAGTACCGGCTGGACGTGCGGTGGTGGGACCACTGGCGGCACGTCAGGACCGAGATGAACGAGGGCGCCCGGTTCCACGGCTACAACGACGAATCGCGCTGGTACCCCGACGACAACGGCACCTTCCTGCGGATCCACCGCTGACCGCGCGGCGGTGCGGCGGCACGGCCGTCCGCCGCCCGGCCCGGCCGCCGCACTTCCGCGGCCGGCCGGGCCGGGCTCCGCGGCAGCCCCGGCTACTCGGTGCGGGTCTCCGGGCGGTCCGGGGTGGCCCACAGGGTGTGGTAGCTGCCTTCACGGTCGGTGCGCCGGTAGGTGTGGGCGCCGAAGAAGTCGCGCTGGCCCTGGATCAGCGCGGCCGGCAGCCGCTCGGCGCGCAGCGAGTCGTAGTAGGCCAGCGCCGAGCTGAAGCCGGGCACCGGCACACCGTCCCGGACCGCCGTGGAGACCACGGTCCGCCAGGCGGCCTGGGCCGCGCCCGCCTCGCGGGCGAAGCCCTCGTCGGCCAGCAGCCCCGGCAGGTCCGGATTGGCCCGGTAGGCGGCGGTGATCCGGTCCAGGAAGCCGGCCCGGACGATGGAGCCGGCCCGCCAGATGGCCGCCACGGCCGCCGGGTCGATGCCCCAGCCGTACTCCTCGCTCGCCGCCTGGATCATGTGCCAGCCCTGCGCGTAGGCCACCACCTTGGAGGCGTAGAGTGCCTGCTCCACCTGCTCGGCGAAGCGCGCGGCGTCGTCCGGATGCAGTTCCGGCCGGTCCGGGCCGGGCAGCGCGCGGGCCGCCTCGCGCAGCCGGGTGTGGCCGGAGACCGCCCGGGCGAAGACGGCCTCGGCGATGCCGGTGACCGGCGTGCCCAGGTCCAGCGCGGTCTGCACGGTCCAGCGGCCGGTGCCCTTCTGCCCGGCCCGGTCGGCCACGATGTCCACGAACGGCCGCCCGGTCGCGGCGTCGGTGTGCGCCAGCACCTCGGCGGTGATCTCGATCAGATAGGAGCCCAGCCGTCCCCGGTTCCACTCCCGGAAGATCTCGGCGATCCGGGCCGGTTCATAGCCCGCGGCCTGGCGCAGCAGGTCGTAGGCCTCGCCGATGAGCTGCATGTCGCTGTACTCGATGCCGTTGTGCACCATCTTCACGAAGTGGCCGGCGCCGTCCGGGCCGATGTGGGTCACCGTGGGGGTGCCGTCCGGGGCCTTGGCGGCGATGTCCTGGAACAGCGGCGCCAGCGCCTCGTACGCCTCCTTGCTTCCGCCGGGCATCATGGACGGCCCGTGCAGCGCGCCCTCCTCACCGCCGGAGACCCCGGTGCCGACGAAATGGATGCCCCGCTCGCGCAGCTTCGCCTCCCGGCGGCGGGTGTCCGCGAAGTGGGCGTTGCCGCCGTCCACCAGGATGTCGCCGGGCTCCAGCAGCGGCGCGAACTCCTCGATCACCGCGTCGGTGGGCGCCCCGGCCTGGACCATCAGCAGGACCCGGCGGGGCCGTTGCAGCGCGGCGACCAGTTCGGCCGGGGTCCTGGCCGGGACGAAGACCCCTTCGTCGCCGAACTCCCGGACCAGGGCATCGGTGCGTTCGGCGCTGCGGTTGTGGACGGCCACGGCATAGCCGTGGCGGGCGAGATTGCGCGCCAGATTGCGGCCCATCACCGCCAGTCCGGTGACGCCGATCTGGGCGGTTGCGGTCGGTGCCGTCATCGCGGGGTCAACTCCTGACCTGGTTCGGGCGGGGTCCTGGACCGCGTCACTATAAGCCCGTGCCCGCCCGGAGTTCCGGAGCTTGTCACGATGCGGGAAGCGCCGCTGCCCGGGCCGCCCCGCCCCGGGTCCGGCCCCGGCCGGCGGGGCTGGAGCCGGGGCCGGACGGCAAAGGGGCGGAAGGGGCCGGGGCGGGCGGTCAGTGCGCGGTGTCGGTGTCCCAGAGCACCTGGCCCTCCTCGGTGGTCAGGGCCACATTGCCGTCCGCCCGGATCACCAGCACGGAACCGGGCACCGGCCTGGCCGGTTTGGTCCACAGCAGTTCGTCGAAGGCATTGCGGATCGCGAGCCGGCCGTCGGCCTGGAGGGTGAGGCGGACCCCGCCGTTGCCGCCGGTGTGGGATTCCCAGACCAGCTCCTGGTGTTCGTTGTGCACGGTGAGATTGCCGTCCGCCTGGAGGCGGAGCTGGGCCTTGCCGCTGCTGAGCGGCGGATCACCGGCGTTGAGGGTGAACGGTGCCCGGATCACCCGGTCCCCCTCCTCCAGCAGGGTGCCGTCGGCCAGTTTCTCCAGGGCGTGCAGGGAGGGGCAGAAGGCGTAGACCGAGCCCTCGGTGCGCACGAACTGCCGGAAGCGCAGTGGCACCGTGCCCTTGGTGCCCAGGTCCTCCGAGTCCGGGAAGGCGACCGTGGTGTCCGAGCCGCACAGCGGGTCCCGTCCCACGCTGGGTGAGCGGTGCGGGAAGTCCTTGGCCTCGATCCACCCCTCCTGGATGAACTCGAACTGGGCGACCAGATCGCTCTGGTAGCAGACGAAGACCAGGCCGCGCGGCGCGTCCGGGCCGTTCTTCTCGCCGGCCGCCGGATCGAAGGGCTCGCCGTACGGGATGCCGCGCCGGATGATCCGGCGGCCGTCCAGATTGGTCGCCTCCTTCTCGAACTCCGCGCTGTCCGGATGGAGCCGGAGGCCGTCGCGCGGGCTGGTCTTGCGCAGATGGGAGAAGAGCGGGGTGATTCTGCCCTCCGGGTCGTTGGCGTAGGAGATGTCGTTGTCGCGGGACAGATCGGCGTTGGCGGGCCGGTCGGCGTCCGGGCTCTTGTGCACCGGGACGCCCGAGCGCCAGCGGCCCACCAGCCGGGCCGCCAGCCACTCGACGGTGGTCCCGGCGGGGACCACCCGCTGTTCCTTGAGCACCTGGAGCTGCTCGGTGATCTGTGCCCACCAGCCGGGCACGTCCTGGCCGAGGCGGCGGACCACCTGGAAGGAGCCGTTGGTCATCCACCCGGGCAGCTCCGGCGCGGCCGGCAGCGGCCCGTCCCCGCCGCGCGGCTGCACGCGCTCATGGCCGATCACGAACTCCCCGGCCGGGATGAGCCGGGTGCCGGGCCGGTCGCGCTTCCAGTGCGGATGCCCCGGGTCGGGCTCGTCGAAGCCGCGCACGGCGGGCTCGCTGACGCCGTCCTTGAAGCCGAAGTGCTCCCGGCCGCGGCGGGTGCCCGGCAGGGTGGCGCCGTCCTGTTCGAAGAGGATGGCGATCTGGTGGGAGGCGGCGTCCTTGCGCTCCCAGGAGAGGGTGGAGCGCAGGTCCTCGGCCTCGTCGGCGGCGAGGGTGAGCACGGCGTGCACGGTGTGCTCGGCGTCCCGGGCGCCGTCGCTGAACAGCCAGTGCTCGGGGGCGTCGACGCCGGTGTCGCCCAGGCGTCCGGCGCGGACGGCGCTGCCCTCCCGGAACGCCACCAGGGCGGGGGCGTCACAGTCGCCGAACAGCGCGGGATCCCCGGTGAGGAAGCGCAGCCCGGCCGCGGTGAAGCTGACGCAGCGCCAGATCGCCTTTTTGCGCTCCGGGTCGGCGCCGCCGGTGATCGCATGGCCGCGGCGGAACTCCTCGTTGTAGAGGGAGACGTCCAGGGTGGTGGCGATCCGGTGGCGCAGGAGGTTGAGCCAGCGCCGGGCGGGCGGGAGTTCACCGAACCGCAGGAAGAGAAACTGTGCGTGGTCCTTCTTGAAGCCGGCGATGATGTCGCCCTGGATCTCGGTGCTCTCCCGGAGCGGGAGCCCGGGGTCGGCCGGGCGGTGGTCCGCCGGGTGAACGGCGTCGCCCGGCTGGCGCGGGAGTGCGGTCGTCGCGGTGGCGGTCCCGGTCCCGGTGGTGCCGGGTCCGGGGGACGGCGTGGCATGGGTCATGGGCCCTCCGGAGCGTACGGGTGTGAGGTGGGGACGGGCTCCGGTCAGCGCCGGGGCGGACCGAACTGGATCCACTGCGCCTCGCTGGGCACGCCGTCCTCGTCGAGCAGGAAGAGCATGTAGAAGCCGGGGATGGCGTCCTCGGGGGAGTGCGGGGCGAGGAGTTCCAGGGAGTCGCCGTCGCGGGCGGTGATCTCCAGCTCCAGATGGCGCTGGCTGGTGTTGATGGAGTGGGTGGAGGTGGAGGGCGCCAGCACCACGGCGCGGGCCACCTGGTCGGGGGTGCTGGTCCCGACGTCGAAGTGGCGTCCGTAGCGGATGGTCTGCCGGGGGACGTCGCCGAGGTCGGGGCGGTCGCCGCGATGCAGATAGGCGGGCTCGTAGATCTCGATGGCGCCGTGCATGTCGTCGGTGATGTCGGGGTCGTTGGCGATCTGCTGGAGCTCGTCGCCGGTGATCATGATCCGGCCGTCGGGCATCACCACGGCGTTGGAGTGGTAGCCGCGCGGCAGCCGCTGCACGGGGCCGAGCTCCCAGTTCTCGCCGCTGCTGTCGCCCAGCTCGGTCTGGCGGTACTTCTGGTCGGCATTGGGGTTGTACTCGCCCTTGCCGTAGTCGCGGATGTCGGGGGCGCCGTTGACGGTGAACAGGGAGCCGTCGGGGAGGATCAGGGTGTCGTCCTGGGTGCGGCCGAAGTGCTTCTCCTCGCCCACGGTCCAGGTGCCGTCCTTGAACAGGTAGGTGGCCGGGTCGTTGGGGTCGCCGCCCATCTGGAGGATGGCCTCGGGGCCGTCGGTGCCGTTGGGCAGGAGGACCGAGGAGCCGTACCAGCGCTCCGGGTGCTTGCGCCCCTCGGGGTGGTCGGGCCGGTCCGGCAGATCGGCGCGGGTCTCGGCCCGCGGGTCGAACACCCACTGCTCGTCGGAGTTCCGGCCCAGGGTGTAGACCAGGCCGTCGTTGAGCGCGAACGCCTGCGGGTAGTCGCTGCTGAACGGGGCGTCCGCGCCGAAGCGGTCCACCGGGACCTCCTCCGGCTGGAAGCTGGTGCCGATGGGCACGGCGTAGTCCTTGGCGGGCCAGCGCTCGACGATCTCGGTGGGGGTGCCCCAGCCGCGCTCGGACTGGCCGGAGAAGATCAGCTGGCGGCCGTCCGGCCCGGTGACCACGGTGGGGTACCAGCGGCCGACGGACATGTCCGGCTGCTGGAGCCAGACCTCCTCCCAGGGGTCGAAGACCAGGGCGAGCATGGCGCCCGTGCCGTGGTTGCCGCCCAGATTGCCGCCGAAGACGCCGAGCATGCCGTTGGGCAGGAAGGAGTGGCCGGCGCAGAAGAAGGGCGCCGGGCGGGGCTCGTCCAGGCCGTCCGGCATATTGACCTCGGGGGGATGCACGGCCGTGAAGGCGTCCTCGCCGGTGCCGCGCTCGGGGTCCCACAGAAAGGCGCGGCCGGCGTTCTCCGCGCCGATGACCTGGGTGGGCGCGGTCTCCCGGTTGGGGTTGTCCTCCACCGGCTCGAAGGAGAAGACCAGGATCTTGCCGGTGGGCAACTGGGCGATGTGGACGCCGTAGTCGGGGGACGGGAAGAAGTCGGTGAACTGCCCGAACTCGGCCGGGTCGAACGCGGCGTTCTTGGTCTCCTGGTCCTGGGTCAGCCAGTTGAGGCTGGCGGTGCGGGTGGTCTGCGGATAGTCGGCGTCCTCACCGGCGGCGATGCGGATCTTGGCATGCTCCTCGGCATGCTCCTCGCCGAGGACGGCGGCCTCCTCGGGATCGACCTCGGCGGCGACCTCCTCCTCGGAGATCCCGGCGGTGCGCAGGGTGCTGGGCGCGGTGGAGTCGTCGGTGCCGCCGGCGGAGTGCCCGAGGGCGGAGCCGGACGCGGCGAGCAGGGTGGAAGCGGTGACGGCCGACACCACGGCACAGGCCACGGCAAGCCTCGACAGCTTTCGCTGGACCATGAGCGCGCTCCTTCAGAGCAGTCTGATGATGAACGGCAGAGCGCTCAACAGACTGTCGGTGAGGAGGATCTTGCGGTAAGTAGCCATTCGCCGGTGCGCGAGGCGCCCCGACGCGCATACCTCACCACGAGCGACCCCCGTCCCCCACGCACTCAGGCGCACGGCCCGGTACCCCGCGCAACCCCGGGCGCGACCGGCCGGCCGGCGCACCGCGCGCCGCGCCGGAGCCGGCCGGGCCACCGGCCGCGCGGGCGTGGTGGCGGGCCGGACCCCGCGGGGAACGGACAGCGGTGCGGGAGGCTCGGCCGGGCCGGAGGTGGGGGGCGGCGGCGTCCTTCGGGGACGCGGATGCCACCCGGCCGAGCGGAGGGAGCGGCGCGGCTCAGGCGCCGACGGGGATACGCAGAAGCTGGCCCGGGAAGATCAGGTCCGGGTCGGTGATCTGCGGATTGGCCCGGACGATCCGGGTGTGGAGAGAGGCATCGCCGTAGTGGGACCGGGCGATGGCCGACAGGGTCTCACCGCTTGCGACCGTGTGCTCACGGTAGCCGATGTAGTCCGGCACGATACGCGGCCCGTAAATGACCGGAACCGTCACCTTGTTGATTTCGCTGCCGTCCTTCGCGCTGATCTCGAAGACCTGGACGAACAGGCGGTCCAGGGTGAACGCGGCCCCCGAGACATCGGCCCGGATCTGGAAGTGATCGTGCTCGCCGGTGCCGCCGCCGACCGAGAAGTGGCCGCCGACCTCGTCGTGGCCGTCCTCCACCCGGTAGTGGAGAACCGCCTCGAAGCCGGTCCCCACGCCGCCTATCAGCACCGGATTGCCGACCAGGTCGAACTCCCTGGGCTGATCGATACGAATGGTCACTTCGCCTCCTTTTCCGGAGATGGTGTGATGTGACTGCCACGATCCGACGCCGCTGCCCACCGGTCAATCCGGACCCGGACGTACCGCTCGTTTCGGGCCGCACGGCCGCCGCTCCGGCACCGCCGCGCCCCGGCCGTCCGTGGAATTGCCCCCGGCGCCGGCGGTGCGAGGATGGAAATGTCTGGACGAGTGACGTGAGACGGACACCTCCGCCCCGCGCGCCCGGCCGCCGCGCAGCGGAAGGGGCAGCCAGTGGGTACGCCATTGCGGATCTACGTGTCGGAGGAGGAAGCGGAGGCCGACCGCCTGGAGCAGCTGGCGCGTCAGCTCCGCGAGGAACTGCTGCTGCTGGAGGCCGACGACATCGAGGACGTCGTGCCGCTGGCCACCGGCGGCCCCGCGCCGCCCGGCTCACGGGCCGTCGGGGTGGTGGAGATCGGCGCGCTGCTGGTCACGCTGAGCAAGTCGGCGGGCGCGCTGCGGGACATCATCGGCCTGCTCCGCTCCTGGCGGGGACGCCGCGCGTCCCGCCCCACCATCCGGCTGGAACTGGGCGGCGATGTGCTGGAGATCTCCGAGGCCACCGAGGAACAGGTGGCCGGCACCTACGAACTGTTCATCAGCCGCCACGCGGCCCGCAGCCAGGGCGGGGAGAAGGGGCCCGGGTGAGGAGTCATGGCCACCGCCGGCAGCCGGCGAGCACTGATCATCGCCAATGACGACTACCGCGACGAGGGCCTGCGCCGTCTGTTGTCGCCGACCGAGGACGCCACCGCGCTCGCCGGGGTGCTGGGCGATCCCCGGATCGGGGACTTCCAGGTCGAGGTGGCGCAGAACGAGCCCGCGCACGAGATCTCCCGGCGGATCGACGACTTCTTCGCCGAGCGCAGGCCGGGCGATTCGCTGCTGCTGCACTTCTCCTGCCACGGGCTGAAAAGCGAATCCGGGGAGCTGTTCTTCGCGGCCACCAACACCGTGCCCGGGCGGCTGGCCTCGACCGCCGTCTCGGCGGACTTCGTACGCCGCTGCATGAGCGGCAGCCGGGCCCGCTCCATCGTGCTCTTCCTGGACTGCTGCTACGGCGGCGCCTTCTCGCAGGGCGTGGGCGTGCGGGCGGCCGGCGACGTGCGGGTGCTGGAGGCGTTCGGCGGCGAGAAGCTGGGCGGCGGCCGGGGCCGGGCGGTGATCACCGCGTCCAATTCCATGGAGTACGCCTTCGAGGGTGCAGATCTGGCCGAGGACACCTCGCCCAAGCCCTCCGTCTTCACCCACGCCCTGGTGAACGGCCTGTCCACGGGTGACGCCGATCTCGACGAGGACGGGCGCATCTCGCTGGACGAGCTCTACGAGTACGTCTTCGACCGGGTGCGGGAGCAGAATCCGCACCAGACACCCAGCCGCAGCGTGGATCTCCAGGGCGATGTCTATCTGGCGCGCAGCAACCGGAGGAAGATCAGGGCCAGGCCGCTGCCGGAGGATCTGCGGCAGGCGGTCACCAGCCCCAACGCCTACACCCGGCGCGGCGCCATCGCCGAGCTGCGGTTCCGGATGGAGAACGAGGACCTGGAGATCGCGGCCGGGGCCCGGGACGCGCTGCTGGCGCTGCAGCGCAACGACATCCGCTCGATCGCCGACGAGGCGGGGCGGGCGGTGCTGGAGGTCCGGGTCCATCCGGTGCCCGGGGTGCTGGACTTCGGCCGGGTGGCCCAGCACGGGCCCGCGCCGCGGCAGCGGGTGGAGCTGCTGGGGCCGCCGCTGGCCAGGAGCTGTGTGCCGCATCCGAAGGAGGACTGGCTGAGGGTCACGGAGGCGGAGGGCGGACTCGATGTCTCGCTGGACACCTCACGGCCGGGACGGCTGACCGGGACGCTGGTGCTCAAGGGGGCGGTGGGCGAGGCGGCGGTGCAGGTCACCGCCGAGGTGGTGCCGATGCCGGCCGCCGCGCCGAAGCCCCCTCCCCCGCCGCTGCCGCCCCGGACCCTCAGACCGCCGCGGACGGACGTCCGCGAGCCGCAGGACGTGCGGGAACGGGAGGACGTACGGGAACGGGAGGACGTACGGGAACCGGTGCGGGGGGAGGAGCGGCGGCCCGGCCCGCCGGCCCCGGCCACGCCCGCTCCCCCGCCGCCGCACCCGCACCGGCGGCGCGATCGGGCGGCGGCCGGTGCCGGGCCGACGCCTGCCGGGCCGGTTCCCTCCCTCTGGAACCCGCTGATCCTGCCGGTCACGGCCCTGGTCTCGGCGGGCATCTCGGCCATCCTGGCGGCGACGGCCGCCGCCCGGCTCGCGGCCTTCCACCGGGAGGTCCTCTCCCGCAGCAGCACCACGGGCGAGCCCTACTGGGAGGCGCTGGGGAACTTCGGCGAGGCGCCCGGCGGGGTACTGGGCCTGTCGGTCACCGGGCTGGTCCTGGCGGTGGTCGCCGGAGTGCTGGCGGCGATCTCCCACCGGCGCCGTCCCGACGCCCCGACCGAGGCCCTGACCTGGGTCTCCCGCCTGCTGTACTGGCTGGCCATCCCGCTCTGTCTGCTGCTGATCGCCGCGGTGACGGCGATCGGTGTCCACCAGGGCTGAGCGCCACCCCGGAGCGGACGGCCGGTGGCGGTACCGCGACGGCACCGCCCCTCGGCGGGGTGATCAGCGGATGGGGCGGTGGACGTTCTTCCGGGCGCCGTCGGGGCCGGCGGCGGGCCGGGTGGTGCCGGCGATCCAGGGGCCGGGGGTGGAGGGGTCGAGGATGCCTTCTTCCAGCCAGGTGTACTCGTCGGCGATGACGTGCGTGGTGATCCGGCGGTCCATGGTGTCGGTGTTGTGCCAGAGATCGCGGAAGCGGGCCTCGACCCGCAGCTGGGCCTGGCGGCAGAAGGCGTCGGCGAGTTCGTAGGCCGCCTCGCCGTGGCCGGTGCGGGCGCGCATGCGCTCGGCGCGCACACAGGCGGCGCTCATGGCGAAGAGTTCCGCGCCGATGTCCACGATCCGGCCGAGGAAGGCCTGCCGGGACTCCAGACCGCCCTGCCAGCGGGACATGGCGTAGAAGGTGGAGCGGGCCAGCCTGCGGGCGGCGCGCTCCGCATAGCGCAGATGGACGGCCAGATCCGGCAGCCCGCGGCGGCGGAAGGCGGCGTAGGAGAACGGCAGCTGCCCCCGGCCGGCGGCCAGCCCGGGCAGCCAGCGGGCGTAGAAGCGGGCGGCGGCCAGGGCGGCCTGCCGCTTCGCGGCCAGGGTGGCGTCGGGGTCCACCAGATCGCCCGCGACCTTCAGGTGGGTGTCCACCGCCTCCCGGGCGATGAGCAGGTGCATGATCTCCGTGGAGCCCTCGAAGATGCGGTTGATGCGCAGGTCGCGCAGGAGCTGTTCGGCGGGTACGCCGCGTTCGCCGCGCGCGGCGAGCGAATCGGCGGTCTCGAAGCCGCGTCCGCCGCGGATCTGGACGAGCTCATCGGCGATCCGCCAGGCCATTTCGCTGCCGTAGAGCTTGGCCAGGGCGGCCTCGATGCGGATGTCGCGGCGGTCCTCGTCGGCCATCTGGGAGCAGAGGTCGAGCACCGCCTCCAGGGCGAAGGTGGTGGCCGCGATGAAGGAGATCTTGCCGCCCACGGCTTCGTGCTTGGCGATGGGCCGGCCCCACTGGACCCGGGCCTCCGACCACTGGCGGGCAATGCGCAGGCACCACTTGCCCGCTCCCGCGCACATCGCGGGCAGCGAGAGGCGGCCGGTGTTGAGGGTGGTGAGGGCGATCTTGAGGCCGGCGCCCTCGTCCCCGATCCGCTGGTCCGCCGGTACCCGTACGTTCTCGAAGCGGGTCACGCCGTTCTCGATGCCGCGCAGGCCCATGAAGGCGTTGCGGTGCTCGACGGTGATGCCGGGTGAGCCGGCCTCCACCACGAAGGCGGTGATGCCGCCGCCCCGGCCGGAGGAGGCCGGCACCCGGGCCATGACCACCAGCAGATCGGCGATCACGCCGTTGGTGGTCCAGAGCTTGGTGCCGTTGAGCACATAACTCTCGCCGTCGGGATCGGGGACGGCGGTGGTGGCCAGGCGGGCGGGGTCGGAGCCGACGTCGGGCTCGGTGAGCAGGAAGGCGGAGATCTCGCCCCGGGCGCAGCGCGGCAGATAGCGCGCCTGCTGCTCCTCGGTGCCGAAGCGCTTGAGGGGCTCGGGCACGCCGATCGACTGGTGTGCGGAGAGCAGCGCGCCCACGGCCGGGCTGGCCGAGCCGGCCAGGGCGAGTGCCTTGTTGTAGTAGAGCTGGGTGAGACCGAGGCCGCCGTGGCGGGGGGAGATCTTCATGCCGAAGGCGCCGAGCTCGCGCAGGCCGCGGACCACTTCGTCGGGGATGCGGGCCTCGCGCTCGATCAGCCCGCCGTCGATCCGGGTGGCGCAGAACTCGCGCAGCCGGGCGAGGAACTCCTCGCCCTCCCGCACGGCCTCGCCGTCCGGTTCGGGGTGGGGGTGGATGAGGTCCAGGCGGAGCCGGCCGAGGAAGAGTTCCCTGGCGAAGCTGGGCCTGCGCCACTCCTGTTCGCGGGCCGCCTCCGCGACCCGCCGGGCCTCCCGTTCGGTCACGGGGGCGGCGGCGTTCCGGTGGGTGCCGTGGGTGCCGTGGGCGCCGTCGTGCAGGGCTGTCATCGCGCCTCCTCGTCGTCGAGGCCATCGGCGAAGGGAGTCATTCGGCAGGATGTGCCGCATGTGCTCCGGGACAGACGGTGTGAGCTGATGGCTACTGGTGCGTATCTATGGCGTATGTACCCGATCCGGGCAGACTGCACCAGCCGTCCCGGCCATGGCGGGGGTGCGCGTTGCGCCGCGCGCCGGGAGCGGGGAGGATCGTTGAAGCGCTTCGACGGATCTCTGGACAGCCGCTCACGGCCGGTTTAGTGTCAGTGCGGCAGGGCAACTAAACATCGCCTGACGACGGGCGAGGCGCTATCGAAGCGCTTCACCAGTCCGTCTCCGCCGTCCTCATCTCCGTTCCGCGGCTTCTTCTGAGACTGGGAGAGCTCTATGGTCACCCTCGCCGAGGTCGCCCGGCATGCCGGGGTCTCCGCCAGCACGGTGAGCTATGTGCTCAGCGGCAAGCGGACCATCTCCAAGCAGACCCGTGACCGTGTCGAGCGCTCCATCCGCGAGCTGGGCTACCACCCCAACGCCGGCGCCCGCGCGCTGGCCAGCAGCCGCTCCAACATCATCGCCCTGATGATGCCGCTGCGCACCGACATGTATGTGCCGGTGATGATGGAGATCGCCATCGCCGTGGCCACCACCGCCCGCGAGCGCGACCGCGATGTGCTGCTGCTCACCGGGCAGGAGGGCCCGGCGGCGGTACGGCGGGTGGTGGGCAGCGGGCTGGCCGACGCCATGATCCTGATGGACGTGGAGCTCCAGGACGACCGGCTGCCGCTGGTGCACGAGGCCGACCGGCCCGCCGTGCTGATCGGACTGCCCGCCGACACCACCGGCCTGACCTGCGTGGATCTGGACTTCACCGCCACCGGACGGCTGTGCGCGGAACATCTGGCGGGGCTGGGCCACCGGGAGATCGCGGTGATCGGGGAGGCGGCCGGCGTCTATGAACGCCACACCGGCTTCGCCGAACGGACCATGACCGGTATCCGGGAGGGCGTCCGGCAGCACGGGCTGCGGATGCTGCACCGGCCCTGTGAGGGCAGTTACGAGTCGGTGGCCGGCACCCTGGCCCGGATCTTCGACGAGCGGCCGGGCACCACCGGTTTCGTGGTGCAGAACGAGGCCGCCATCGGGCCGCTGCTGAGTCTGCTGCGGCAGCAGGGCAGAGCCGTGCCCGAGGACGTGTCGGTGGTGGCGGTCTGCCCGGACCAGGTGGCCACCCAGCACTCGGTGGCGCTCACCTCGGTCGCCATACCGGCGGAGGAGATGGGCCGCCGCGCCGTTGAGCTGGTGATGGCCAAGGTGGACGCGGCCGAGGCGGCCGGCGGACGCGGCAACGGCAGCGCCCACGGGAACGGCAACGGCAGTGCGGCGGGCCCGGCCGCGGCCGGGGCGCCGGACCGGGTGGAGCTGCTGCCGCCGCAGCTCACCGTCCGCTCCAGCACCGGACCGGCGCCCCGGTCATGAGCCGTCACGGCGGTCCGGACCCGCCGGCCCGGCCGTCCGCCGTACCCGCACCACCGATTTCCGGCGGCCCGGCCCCCGGCCCCGCGCCGGGGCGCCCGGCCGGGCCGCCGGTCCGGCCGGCCCCGTCCGCCGCGCCGGACGCCGTCCCCCGCCGTGCGGTCCGGAGATCCGCCGTCATCCGCACTGGTTCCGTGTCTTCGTCCTAGGGAGTTCTGTTGAACGACTCTGCACCCGCGGTGTCACTCGCCCAGTCGTCGCCCACCGTCGGCACCCTGCGGGAGCGCGACGGCGCTCTGGAGTGGAGCGGGCGGCAGGAGACGCTGCGCATCGAGCCCTGGGGACCGGACGCGATCCGGGTCCGGGCCCGCCTCGGCGGCCCGGTGCTGCCGGATCTGCCCGGCGCGCTCGCGGCCACGCGCCCGGACTCCCCCGGCTCCTCCGTCAAGATCCACAGCGGCTCGGGCACCCTCACCAACGGCGCCGTCACCGCCGAGGTGGACGCCGACGGCATGATCCGCTTTCTGCGCTCCCCCGGCGGCGAGGAACTGCTGGCCGAGGAGCGCGCCCACTTCTGGTGGCCGGGCTCCCGGCTCTACACCGCCACCGGCAACGGCTACCACCGGCTGGAGCAGCGCTTCGCCGCCTATGCGGACGAGCGGCTGTACGGGCTGGGCCAGCACCAGCACGGACTGCTGGACCAGAAGGGCGCGGTGGTGGACCTGGTGCAGCGCAACGCCGAGGTGTCCATCCCGGTGCTGACCTCCAGCCGGGGCTACACCCTGCTGTGGAACAACCCGGCGATCGGCCGGGTGGAGCTGGGCGTCAACGGCACCCGCTGGGTGGCGGACAGCGCCCGGCAGATCGACTACTGGATCACCGCGGGCGATCCGGCCGAGGCCCAGCGCCGGTACACCGCGGTCACCGGCCGCGCCCCGCTGCTGCCCGAGTGGGCGGCCGGTTTCTGGCAGTGCAAGCTGCGCTACCGCACCCAGGAGGAGCTGCTGGAGGTGGCCCGCGAGTACCGGCGGCGCGGGCTGCCGCTCTCCGTCATCGTCTGCGACTTCTTCCACTGGACGCATCTGGGCGAGTGGAAGTTCGACCCGGCCGAGTGGCCGGACCCGGCGGCGATGGTGCGGGAGCTGGCCGGAATGGGCATCCGGCTGATGGTCTCGGTGTGGCCGTCCGTGTCGCCGCTGAGCGAGAACCATCCGGTGATGGACCAGAAGGGCTACTTCATCGGCACCGAGTACGGCCCGATGGCGCACGCCGACTGGCCGGACAAGGAGGTCGCCGAAACGGTGCAGGTGGCGTTCTACGACGCGACCAATCCGGAGGCCCGCGACTTCGTCTGGTCCCGGGTGCGGGAGAACTACTTCGAGCCCTACGGCATCTCGGCGTTCTGGCTGGACGCCTGCGAGCCGGAGCTGAAGCCGGGCTTCCCGGCCAATCTGCGCTATCACGCCGGGCCCGGGCTGGAGGTGGGCAACCTCTATCCGCGGGAGAACGCGCGGGCGTTCTGGGAGGGCCTGACCGCGGCCGGCGAGGAGGAGGTGCTCACCCTCAACCGTTCGGCGTGGGCGGGCAGCCAGCGCTACGGCGCCGCCCTGTGGTCCGGCGACATCGGCACCGACTTCGCCACCCTGCGGCGGCAGATCGCGGCCGGGCTGAACACCGCCCTGTCCGGCATTCCGTGGTGGCACACGGACATCGGCGGCTTCCACGGCGGCGACCCGGACGACCCGGCCTACCGCGAGGTGATGGTGCGCTGGTTCCAGTTCGGCACCTTCTCCCCGCTGATGCGGCTGCACGGCTTCCGCGACCCGGCCATGCCGCTGGGCCCGGAGATGACCGGGGGCCCCAACGAGGTGTGGTCCTATGGCGAGGAGGCCGGGGCGGTCCTGGAGTCGTATCTGCGGCTGCGGGAGCGGATCAAGCCCTATGTGCTGGCGCAGATGCGGGCCGCGCACGAGGAAGGGCTGCCGCCGATGCGTCCGCTGTTCCTGGAATTCCCGCGGGATCAGCGGGCCTGGGAGGTGGCGGACGCCTATCTGTTCGGGCCGGATGTGCTGGTGGCCCCGGTGCTCCGGGCCGGGGCACGGGAGCGCACGGTGTATCTGCCGGCCGGCGCCCGCTGGACGGACGCCTGGACGGGCGAGGAGTACCCGGGCGGCGGCGAGGTGACGGTGCCGGCGCCGCTGGAGCGCATCCCGCTGTTCCTGCGGGACGGGGCGCGGCTGCCGGTGGTGGCGGAGTAGCGCCCGGAGCCGGGCGCGGGGGCCCGGTGCCCGGCTGTCCGGCCGGGCACCGGGCCCCCGCGGGTGCGGCGCGCGGGGCGCCTCAGGAGACGGTGAGGGCGGTGGGGTCGCTGTTGCTGCCGCTGTAGCCGGCGAGGAAGCCGAAGGCGACCGAACCGCCGTCCGGCACACTCGCGTTCCAGCCGGCGTTGGTGCAGGTCACCCGGGTGCCGCTCTGGGTGCAGTCGGCGCCCCAGGACTGGCCGAGCTGCTGGCCGGAGGGCCAGTCCCAGCTCACGGTCCAGCCGTTCAGGGAGGAGCCGGAGCAGGAGACGGTGATCTCGCCGGTGAAGCCGGAGCCCCAGTCGTTGGTGTTGCGGTAGGCGGCCGAGCAGTCCCCGTTGCCGCCGCTGCCGCCGCCGGAGCCGGAACCGCCGGAACCGCCGGAGCCGGAACCCCCGGACGTGGACCCCCCGGAGGTGGAGCCCCCGGAGGTGGAGCCGGTGCCTTCGCTGACGCTGAAGTCCAGGGTGCTGAACCGGAGCCCGCCGGAGGCCGAGGTGATCTCGTAGCCGAACTGGACATCACCGATCTGCTCGGACTGGCTGATCCAGCCGCGGCCGGCGATCCAGTCCAGCACGGCCAGCAGGTCCACCGTCCCGGAGGTGCGCTGGCTGGTGCGCAGGAACGAATAGACCATGTTGTGGCCGTTGCTGCCCCGGTAGACGTCGTAGGAGGCGCCGCCGATGGTGAACTGTCCCTCGGGCGACCCGAGCGGCCCGACCGGGCCGAACCAGTTCTCCCAGATCATCACCTCGTGGTCGTAGTCGGTGTCCCAGATGTCATAGGCCGTGTTGTAGGCCCCGGCGGACGGCACGGACTCCCGGTGCGTGCTGGTCAGCGAGGTGATCTGGTCCAGCGGTGCGTCCACGATGTACTTGGCGTTGGGGTAGGACTTGATGCCGCCGGTGTTGGGGTGGTCGGCGGTCACCGTCCAGCTCGCGTGCGAGTCGGCCTCGATGCACTGGCTGCCGGCCCCGGAGCCCCAGATGTTGTTGTAGACGATGTAGCCGTCCGGGTCGGTCCAGTTGCCCCATTGTTCACAGCTCTGCCAGACGGCGGCATGGGCCGGGGAGACGCTCAGGGCGAAGGTCACACCGAGCGCCGCCAGCAGGGCGGTCAGCGGTACCAGGAAGAGCTTGCGTGCGGCTCGTTTCATGCGTGCTGCTTCCATTTCTGTCAGGTCCCGGTCAAGCCAGGGCGCGGGGCGCCCCGGGACGGGCCGGGACGGGTGGGGGGATCAGGACCGGAGCACGGCCGCGCCGTACCGGTCCAGCGTCACCTCCTCGGTGTGGTGCGTGCCGGTGAGCAGGTCGGTGCCCGGTCCGGGCAGCGGCACGGTCACCGGTCCGCGCCGGTGGTTGAGGAGGAAGAGCAGACCGCCGCGGCGCACCGCCTCCACGCCGTCCGGCAGGCCGGACAGCACGGGGGAGACGCCGGCGGTGGCCGCGGCGTCGGCGAGCAGACGGCGCAGCGCGCCGTGCCCGGGCTGGGTGGAGAGGTACCAGGCGGTGCCGGCACCGAAGCGGTTGCGCAGCACGGCGGGACGGCCGGCCAGCTCGCCGTCCGCGTACCGGGCCGGCACCGTGAGGGTGTCACCGGCCGCCCCGGAGACGATGTCCAGCTCCTCGGACCACAGACCGGCCGGGGAGCCGTCGTCCAGGGTGAGTTCGTCCCCGGGATGCAGCGGCCACCATTCGTGCAGGGTGGCGATGCCGGCCAGGGCGCGCAGCCGGGCGTCCATGCCGCCCTCGCGGATGCGGTCGTCGCTGTCGGCGACGCCGGTGAAGCAGCCGCAGACCAGGGTGCCGCCGTCGCGCACATAGCCGGTGAGGTTGTCCAGCGCGGCGTCCGAGAGCAGATACAGATGCGGCAGCACGACCAGCGGGTAGCCGGACAGATCGTGCTCGGGGTGGGCCAGGTCGGTGGTGAGGTTCTGCTCCCACAGCGCCCGGTACCAGGAGGTGAGCACCTGGGCGTAGTCCAGCTCCGCGGACGGGCGGCCGGGCTGGCCGTCCGCCCACCAGGAGTGCCAGTCGTGCAGCACCGCCACCGAGGCGGTGACCCGGGTGCCGGTGACCTCGGGGCCGATCCGGGCCAGTTCGGCGCCGAGCTCCCGCACCTCCCGGAAGGTCCGGGAGTGCTCCCCGGCGTGCGGCACCATCCCGGAGTGGAACTTCTCGCTGCCCTGCCGTGACTGCCGCCACTGGAAGTAGCACACCGCGTCCGCGCCGCGGGCCACCGCCTGGAGGGACCACAGCCGGTTCAGACCGGGCGGCTTGGGGTGGTTGACGCCGCGCCAGTTGACCGGGCCGGCGGCCTGCTCCATCAGCATCCAGGGGCCGCCGGCCTGGGAGCGGGTGAGGTCCTGGACCAGCGCGCCGTGCGCCGGGCCGTCCGGGGAGTCCCAGCCGGCCCGCGGGTCGGGGTAGATGTCGACCGAGACCACATCCTCCTCGGCGGCCCAGCGCCAGCCGTCCTGGCCGTGCCAGAGCGGCATGAAGTTGGTGGTCACCGGGATGTCGGGGGTGTGCCCGGCCAGGATGTCGCGCTCGCCGGTGAAGCACTCCAGCAGGGCGTCGGAGGTGAAGCGCCGGAAGTCCAGCAACTGGGTGGGGTTGTGCAGATACTGGGCCCGGCGGGGCGGGATGATCTCCTCCCAGGAGTCATAGCGCTGGCTCCAGAAGGCGGTGCCCCAGGCGGTGTTCAGCGCCTCGACGGAGCCGTAGCGGTCGCGCAGCCAGCGGCGGAAGTGGCGGGCGGTCTCGTCGCACCAGCAGAAGGTGCAGTACTCGTTGTTGACATGCCACAGCTTCAGCGCCGGATGGCCGCCGTAGCGCTGCGCCAGGTCCTCGGTGATCCGCCGGGCGTACTCGCGGTACACCGGGGAGGAGGCGCAGAACTGCTGGCGGGAGCCGTACCAGACGGTCTGGCCGTGCTCGTCCCTGGGCAGGGTCTCGGGGTACCGGGCCCCCATCCAGGGCGGCGGGGAGGCGGTCGGGGTGGCCAGGCAGACGTCGACGCCGTTCTCGTGCAGCAGCTCCAGCACCCGGTCCAGCCAGCCGAACTCGCGGGCGCCTGGGCGGGGTTCCAGCGTCGCCCAGGAGAAGACGCCGACCGTGGCCAGATTGACCCCGGCCGCGCGCATCAGCCGGACGTCCTCCGCCCAGACGGACGGCGGCCACTGTTCCGGGTTGTAGTCGCCGCCGAAGCGGAGACGTCCGCCGGTGACCCGGCTCAGCGCGGACATGGCGTGGATCTCCTTTCCCTTCCGGTCCTTCTCCGGTGCTTCCGGTTTTTCCCGTCAGCCCTTGACGGCGCCGATCAGCATGCCCTTCTTGAAGTGCTTCTGGACGAACGGGGAGAGCACCGCCACCGGGATCAGGGCCAGCACCATCACGGCCGTCTGCACGGAGATGTCCGGGATCTGGCCGGTGTTGACCGCCTGCGACATGCCGGTGGGGCGCTGCTGGGCGATCACGATCTGCTGGAGCACGTTCTGCAGCGGCAGCTTCTCCTGGGTCTCGATGTAGAGGAAGGCGCTGAAGTAGTTGCCCCAGTAGCCGACGGCGTAGAACAGCGAGATCACCGCCAGCACGGCGCGGGAGAGCGGCAGGACGATGCGCCACAGGATGCGGAACTCGCCGGCCCCGTCGATGCGGGCGCTGTCGATCAGCTCGGTGCCGATGTTCATGAAGAAGGCGCGCAGCACCAGGATGTTGAAGACATTGACCGCGGTGGGCAGGATCAGCGCCGCATAGGTGTCCATCAGGCCCAGGGTCTGCACCAGCAGATAGCTGGGGATGATGCCGGCCCCGCCGAAGAACATGGTGATCAGCAGCGTCATCAGAATGGGCCGGTGGCCCAGGGAGCCCATCCGGGTCAGGCCGTAGGCGCAGAGCACCGAGATGGTCATGGAGAAGGCCGTGCCGACCAGGGTGACTCCGATGGCGACCATCATCGCGCGGGCCACCTGGCCGCCGCTGAGCAGTTCGGTGTAGGCGCGGAAGGTGATGCCGTCCGGCCAGATCACCAGGCCGCCGGTCTCCCGGATGGTGGCGGCGTCCGAGAGGCTGGTCATCACCACGATCCAGATCGGGAAGAGGATCGCCAGCAGGGCGATGGCCAGGATGACGGCCTTGGCGCCCAGGCCCACCCGGGTGGGCTGTTCCTCCCAGGCCGGGCGCTTGCGGGTGCCCTCGGTGGTGTCGTCGGTGAGAACGCTCATGACCGCTTGTACACCCCCGCTTCGCCCATGGCGTGGGCGACCCGGTTGGCCGCCAGCACCAGGCACAGACTGAAGATTCCCTTGACGATGCCGACCGCCGCGGCATAACTGAACTGGCCGCGCTCGATGCCCACGAACCACACATAGGTGTCGAGCACCTCGGAGGCGCCGGGGCCGACCGCGGTGCGCTGGATCAGATACTGCTCCATGCCGACCGAGAGCATGTTGCCCACCTGGAGCACCAGCAGCAGGGCGATCACCGGGCGCAGCGCGGGCAGGGTGACATGCCACATCCGCCGCCAGCGGCCGGCGCCGTCCACCGCCGCCGACTCGTACAGCTCGGTGTTGACCGCGGACAGCGCGGCCAGGAAGACGATGATGCCCCAGCCCGCGTCCTTCCAGATCAGCTGGGCGGTGACCAGCCATTTGAAGAAGGCCGGGTCGGTCATCAGGTCGAAGCCCTCGGCGAAGCCGGCGTTCCGGCCGGCCTGGGCGATCAGGCCGGCGCCGCCGAAGATCTGCTGGAAGACGGTGATCACCAGCACCCAGGAGAAGAAGTGCGGCAGATAGAGCACGGCCTGGGACCAGGCCCGCACCTTGCTGTGCAGAAAGCTGTTGATCAGCAGGGCGAGCGCGATCGGGATCGGGAAGAACAGCACAAGCTGGAGGAAGGAGAAGACCAGGGTGTTCTCCAGCGCCGCGCGGAAGTAGCTGTCGTTCCACATCCGCTCGAAGTAGTAGGTCCCGGCCGAGGCGCTGTTCGCCAGCGAGTCGAAGAACCCTTCGCCGTTGTACGGGCTGAAGTGGTAGAAGGCGATGACGTTTCCGGCGATCGGGATGTAGGCGAAGATCAGCAGCCCCAGGACGACGGGCATGGTCATCACGATCAGCGCCCAGTCCCGGCGGAAACGGTGGCGCAGGGTGACCCCGCCGCGCAGGCGGGGATCGTCCTTGGGCAGGCCGGGCCGCCGGTCGCGGCGGCGGAGCAGCCGGCCGCGGCGGGCGGGCGGCGGGCCGTCACCGGCCGGCCGGCCGGTGCGCGGCGGGGCGGTGCCGCCGCCGTCCTCCTCGGGGGTCCGCGGGGGGCGCGGGCGCGGGACCGTGCTCTGCGACACGGCGTACTTCCTTCCGTCGCCGGGGCGTGATGCCGGTGGTGCGGGATGGTACGGGGCCGGTGCCGGGCCGGCCGGCCCGGGGAGGGACCGGGCCGGCCGGCGGGCCGGAGGGGCGGCCGGAACCGGCTCCGCTCAGGCCGTCTCTTCGTCCAGCAGCTTCTGGTACCAGTCGCGCAGCTCGTCGCCGCCCGTGCGGCGCCATTCGGCGACGGCGTTCTGCATGTCGCTGAGGGACTTGCGTCCCCGCACCACGTCGTCCTCCAGGGCCTCGAACGGGTCGGAGAGATTGGCCAGGTGGTCGGGCTCCTGGATCTGCCGGCCGTAGAACAGCGGCTCCTGGACGAACGGCATCATCCGCTGCTCCCAGGCGCACTTGTCCTCGACCACCTTGGGCTGGTCGGGGTGGGCGATGGCGACCTCGGGGGAGGCGATGAAGCCGTAGGTGACCTGGGCGGCCTGGGCCTCGCCGTCCGGGGTGCGGACCGGCACGCCGTTCTCCACGGTGTAGTGGGTGCCCTCCACGCCGTAGTCGCGCAGCCGGTTCTCGTAGGTGCCGTAGGGGGCGGCGCAGAAGTTGGCCAGCTCCAGGGCGGCGAGGATCTTCTCCTCCGGCAGGTCCTTGCTGAGGAAGGTCCAGATGCCGGCGCCGTTGCCGGCGTAGAGCACCGGGTCGCCGCCGTCGTGGCGGAAGAAGTCCATGGCGTTCATCCGGAAGTCCGGGTTGCCGCCGGTGAGCTGCTCGCTGACGGTGCCGTGCCAGACGCCGGAGCCGGTGTTCATCATCAGCGACTCGCCGGCGGTGAAGCGGGCGGTGGCGTCACCGGCGGCGGCCACCGCGTCGGGGTGCACCACGCCTGCCTCGTAGAGCTTGCGGGTCCACTCCAGCGCCTCCAGATAGGCGTCGGTCTCGTAGCGGTGGACCAGCTTGCCGCCCTCCTCGCGCCAGCACATCGGCTTCTCGGGCAGCACCCCGAAGTAGACCCAGGCGGACCACTTGAAGTCCTCGCAGGCCCAGCGCTTGCTCCCCGCGTCGGTGATCTCCTTGGCGAAGGCCAGGAACTCGTCGGCGCTGGTCGGCGGGGTCCAGCCGTTCTGCTCGAAGATGTCCTCCCGGTAGAACGGGACCACGCCGCCGATGACCTGCTGCGGCATGGGCAGGCCGCGCAGCGCGCCGCCGAAGATCGAGGCCTTCCAGGCGGCGGTGGGAATGGCGGCCAGGTTGGGGTACTTGAGCACCTTGTCGCCGGACAGGTACGGCCCGAGGTCGGCGAAGCGCTGCTCGACGGCCTTGGGGATCTGGCCCTTGTTGTACTCCCAGCCCGGTATGCAGACCAGGTCGGGGATGTCGCTGCCGGCCAGTACCGCGCCGAGCTTGTCGCCATAGGTGTTGCCGTCCTGGATCTGCCAGGTCATCGCGGTGCCGATGGCCTCGTCCATCGCCGTCCAGTAGGGGTTGCCCTTCTTGGGCGCGGTGCCCCACAGCGGGGTCATGGCGCTCAGCGCCGTGCCCCCGGCCAGCGGTTCGGGGACCGACACGCCGAGGTCGGCCACCTCGATGTAGCTGGTGTAGCCGGGGCTGGAGCCGCTCTGGCCGGGGATGTCCGGCTGGACCGCGAACTCGGACGCCTGGTAGGCGGGCAGGATCTGCTCGGCCTCCTTCTCGCTGACCCGGCCCGGACCGCCGCCGTCGCCGCTGCCGCCGTCCGAACTGCACGCGGTGAGCAGGGGGCCCGCGCTGCCGACGGCCGCCGCGGCGACCGCCGTCGAGGCGAGGAACGATCTCCGGCTGGGGGCGGAGCGTGTGTTCGGCATGGTGGCGACAACCCTTCTAGCGTCTTTGCTGGCACCACGACCCGGGTGGCGCATCGGTCGAAGCGCTTCGATGTGTCGCTGAGGTTAAGCCGACTCGGCAGGCCGCACAAGACCTCACCCGAAGAATTCTCAACAACATCCAACAGGTTCGACAACACTCCCCCAACCACTGATGGCTAGGGGAATCCGGGGCACGGCGGGGCGCGCGCCGGGTGACGCGCCGACCGGACCCCTTGACAGAAATGCCGGACAATCCCAGCATCGAAGCGCTTCAATAGATCGTCTCTGATCTTGCCCGATCTTGCTCGAAGTTGCTCGATCTTGCCCGCGCTCGCTCAAACTCGCATGCTCTCGCCCGACTCCCCGATCCTCCCGGCTTCCCCCGGCCCCGGCCCCCGCCCGGGCCCGGAGCCGACCGGGACGGCCCGAAAGGAAGCTTCCGACGTGACCCCGCCCGCGACCGCCGGCCCGTCCCCCGCACCCGAGCCCCCGCCCGGCCCGGAGCCGGAGTCCCGGCCGCCCTGGCGCGATCCGCTGCGGCCGGTCGCCGAACGCGTCGAGGACCTGCTCGGCCGGCTCACCCCCGACGAGCGGCTGGCCATGCTCCACCAGTTCGCCCCGCCCGTGGACCGGCTCGGCCTGGCCGCCTTCCGCACCGGCCAGGAGGCCCTGCACGGCGTCGCCTGGATGGGCCCGGCCACCGTGTTCCCGCAGGCCGTCGGGCTCGGCGCCACCTGGGACGACGAACTGGTGCGGCGGATCGGCGAGGCGGTCGGCCGGGAGGTGCGGGCCATGCGCGCCAAGGACCCCAGGGTGGGCCTGAACGTCTGGGCGCCGGTGGTCAACCAGCTCCGCCATCCGCTGTGGGGCCGCAACGAGGAAGGCTATGCCGAGGACCCGGTGCTCACCGCGGCCCTCGCCACCGCCTACACCCGCGGCCTGCGCGGCAGCCACCCCGACTACTGGCGGACGGCCCCGGTGCTCAAGCACTGGCTGGCACACAACCACGAGACCGGCCGGGACACCGCCTCCACCTCGGTGCCCGCCCGGGTGCTGCACGAGTACGAGCTGCCCGCCTTCCGCGGCCCCGTCCGGGCGGGCGCGGTGGCCGGCGTGATGCCCGCCTACAACCTGGTCAACGGCCGGCCCAACCACCTCTCCCCGCTGCTGGAGAGCGAGCTGCGGCAGTGGACCGGCCGGCCGCTGGTGGTCTGCTCGGACGCCGGCGCGCCCAGCAACATCGCCGGCTCCGAGCAGTACCACGACAGCCATGAGGAAGGGCTGGCGGCGGCGCTGCGGGCCGGGGTGGACAGCTTCACCGACCACGGCGAGGACTCCTCGGTGACCCTGGAGCGGCTGCGCGGCGCGCTCAAGCGCGGGCTGATCGGGCAGCCGGACGTGGACCGGGCGGTGCGGCGGCTGCTGACCATGCGGTTCCGGCTGGGCGAGTTCGATCCCGGACTGGACCCCTACCGGCCGGAGAACGACCCGGCCGAGGCGGCCTTCGACACCCCGGACCACCGGGCGCTGGCCCTGCGCGCCGCCGAGGCGGCCGTGGTGCTGCTCAAGAACGCCCCGGTGGCGCCGGCGGACGCGCCGGCCGGCCGCCCGCTGCTGCCGCTGCCGCCCGGGCTGCGGCTGGCGGTGGTCGGCCCGCTGGCCGACGAGACCAAACTCGACTGGTACAGCGGCGCGCTGCTGCGCGCGGTGAGCCCGCTGGCCGGGCTGCGCGACCACCCGGCCACCGGCTCGGTGGTCTTCGCCGAGGGCACCGACCGGGTGCGGCTGAGCTGCCCGGAGGGCTGGCTCACCGTGCCCGACGCCGAGGTGGCCGAGCGGGCCGACACCGGCGCGCTGGACCCGGCCCTGCTGGCCGGCCGCACCGATCTGCCGCCGCTGACGCTCTCCGCCGACCGGGCACGGGCCGCCGAGTTCGCGCTGGCCGACTGGGGCGGCGGGGTGTTCACCCTGCGCGCGGAGAACGGGCACTACCTCTCCGTCGCCGAGGACGGCTTCGTCCGGGCCTCGGCGCGGCAGCCCGGCGGCTGGGTGGTGCAGGAGACCTTCGAGCCGGTGCCGCAGCCGGACGGCGGCGAGCTGATCCGGCACCGGGGCACCGGCCGGCTGCTGACCGCCGCGCCGGAGGGCCTGCGGCTGGCCGGGGAGGAGGAGCCGCCCACCGCCTTCCGGCGGGAGGTGGTGCGGGACGGCGCCCGGGCGGTGGCGGCGGCAGCCGCCGACGCCGACGCGGTGATCGTGGTCGCCGGGAACGATCCGCACATCAACGGCCGGGAGACCGAGGACCGCACCACACTGGCGCTGCCGCCGCAGCAGGACCGGCTGTGGCGGGCCGCGCACGCCGCCAATCCGAACACCGTGCTGGTGCTCACCTCGTCCGGTCCCTATGCCGTGCCGGAGGCCGCGGCCGGGCTGCCCGCGCTGCTGTGGACCGCGCACGGCGGCCAGGCGGCGGGCACCGCGCTGGCCCGGGTGCTGCACGGGGAGAGGGCGCCCGGCGGGCGGCTGCCGCAGACCTGGTACGCGGCCGACACCGACCTGCCGGAGCTGCTGGACTACGACCTCATCGGCTCCCGGCTGACCTACCTCTACCACGACGGCGAACCGCTGTTCCCGTTCGGGCACGGGCTGTCCTACACCTCCTTCTCCTACGACGGCCTCACCCTGGCCGGGGAGGGGATCGCCGAGGGTGTGCTGACCGCCGGGGTGAGCGTCCGCAACACCGGGGAGCGGGAAGGGGAGGAGGTGGTGCAGCTCTATGTGCGGGCGGTGGAGCCGAGCGTGCCCCGGCCGCACCGCGCCCTGGCCGCCTACCGCCGGGTCCGGCTGGCGCCGGGCGCCACCGAGCGGATCACCTTCACCGTGGACGCGTCGGAGGCGCTGGGCTTCTGGGACGTCGCCCATGCCCGCTGGACGGTGGAGCCGGGCGACTACGAGATCCAGGCCGGTGCCTCCAGCCGGGACATCCGGCGCAGCGTCACCCTGACGGTTCCCGGCGACGGCCGGCCCGCGCCGCGGCCGGTGGCGGCCGTCGGCCTGGACGCCTCCGCCTTCGACGAGCACTCGGGGGCGGAGCTGGTGGACCGCTCCCGCACCGAGGGCGACGCGGTGCGGCCCGCCCGGGCCGGGGAGCGGCCGGCGGTACTGCACTACCGCCGCTGCGACCTGGGCGAGGGCGCCGGCGCGGTGCGGGTGGAATACGCCGCAGACGGCGCCGGAGCGTGCCGCGGACGGCTCGAACTCCTCGCCGACGGCCGCCCGGTCGCCGAGGCGGAACTCGCCGCGGACGGCGGCGTCTACGCCTACACCACCGCCGAGGTGCCGCTGAGCGGGCCGCCGGTGCGGGGTGTGGTGGACCTGGAGGCCCGGCTGCACGGGGCCCTCCGGCTGGCCCGTCTCGGTTTCGCCGCGGAGGGGGCGCGGCGGTCCGGCTGACCGGGACGGTACTCCGCGCCGCGGTCCGGTCCTCCCCCTGGCGTCCTCCCCGGACCGGACCGCGGCACCCTCCCGGCCGCCGCGGTACCGTCCGGCCCTCCCGGCGCCCCCGGCACCGCTCGGCCGGCCGTCAGCCGGTGCCGCAGACGGCGTTGTCGATGAGCCGGACGGCGGCCTCGGCGCGGGCCTGCTGCCGGTCGTCCAGGCTCAGGGTGAAGGCCGCGGCGGCGGCCGAGTGGCGGCCGTCCCCGCCGACCCCGGTCTCGGAGACGGTGCCGAAGGAGGTGCCGCCGTGGAACCACAGGCCGCCGCCCGGGCAGCGCTCCGGGTCCGCGCCCGCCACCGGCCGCCAGGCGATGCCCAGCCCGTACTCGGCGCCGGGGGACTCCTCGCCCCAGCCGGGCGCCGGCACGGTCCGCCGCATGGCGGCCAGCATCTCCTCGCCCAGCAGCCGGCCGTCCATCAGGGCGCGCAGAAAGGTGTTCATGTCGGCGGTGGTGGAGATGATGCCGCCGTCCGCCCAGCCGCCCTGGCCGACCGTGGTGTCGGTGGGTTCCGTGTCCCCCGGGAAGACGGTGTAGGCGGTGGCGGTCGGCCTCGGCACATAGGCCGAGCTGCCCGGCGTGAGGGTGTGGCGCAGGCCGAGCGGCTCGATGATCCGCTCGTGCACCTCCTGCTCCCACGGATTGCCGGTCAGCTTCTCCACGATCATCCCGGCGAGCAGATAGTTGGTGTTGGAGTAGCCCCAGCGCAGCCCGGGGTCGCCGGGGTCGTCCCCGTCCGGCAGCCACTCCGGCGGCTGGGTCAGGGCGAGCGCCAGCAGGTCCTCCGGCCCCCGGTGGACGAAGCGGCGCTCCCGGTAGACCTCGGCGGACAGCTCCCGCGGGTCCCCGAAGAGGAGGGTGTCGTAGTCGGGCAGCCCGCTGGTCTGCTGGAGCAGATTGCGCACGGTGATCCGGCTGCCGTCGTTCCCGTTGCCGGTGACCAGGCCGGGCAGCAGGTCCTCCACGGTGTCCGGGAGCGACACCCGTCCCTCCTGCACCAGTTGCAGCAGCAGCACGGCGGTGAAGGTCTTGGTGTCGCTGCCGATCCGGTAGTAGGCGCCGTACGGCACCGGCTCCCCGGTCGTCAGATCGGCCACCCCCGCCCGGGCGGTGCGGGACCGGCCGCGGGCGTCCCGGGCCTCGGCGAGCACTGAGCTGGTCCCGGCGTCCCGCACCGCCGCCGCGTCGCGCCGCAGGGTGTCCCCGCGGCCCGCCGGCCCGTCCGCGGCGGTGGCCCGGTCCGCCTGGCCCGCCAGCACCGTCATCAGCACCCCGGCCGCCGCCAGCCCGGCCGCGGTCAGCCGGGTCCGGGTCGCGCCGCCGCTGCTCGGAAACCTCATCGGTCACGCCTCTCGGATCGATCTCTCACAGGGCGAATCTAGCGGAGAGTGATGCCGCGAGTCGTTACGGTTACCTGCCGTATCCGGGGTGGGGCTGGCCCCACCCCGGATACGGCACCGTCCGTCAGAGGGCGTCGAGGCCGGTGAGCACCATGACCCGCTCGTAGGTGTAGTCGGCCATGGCATAGCGCACGCCCTCGCGGCCGACGCCGGACTGCTTGACGCCGCCGTAGGGCATCTGGTCGGCCCGGTAGGAGGGCACATCGCCGATGATCACGCCGCCCACCTCCAGGGCGCGCTGGGCGCGGAAGGCGGTGGCCAGGTCATGGGTGAACACGCCCGCCTGAAGCCCGTAGCGGGAGTCGTTGACGGCGGCGAACGCCTGCTCCTCGCCGAACACCCGGGTCACCGTCATCACCGGGCCGAAGACCTCCTCGCGGGCCAGCCTGGTGTCCGGCGAGACGTCGGTGAGCACCGTCGGGGCGTACTGGGCGCCGTCCCGGGAGCCGCCGGTGAGCAGGGTGGCGCCGCTCTCGATGGCCTCCTTGACCCAGCTCTCCACCCGCTCCGCCGCCTCCTCGCTGACCAGCGGGCCGACATCGGTGGCCGGGTCGGAGGGGTCGCCGGTGACCTGGGCCTCCACCGCGGCGATCAGCCGGGGCAGCAGCCGGTCGTGGACGGAGTCGTCGACGATCACCCGCTGCACCGAGATGCAGGACTGCCCGGCCTGGTAGTTGGAGAAGGCGGCCAGCCGCTGGGCGGCCCGGTCCAGGTCGGCGTCCGAGGACCAGTCGGCCAGCACCACCGCGGCGCCGTTGCCGCCCAGTTCCAGGGTGACCCGCTTGCGCGGCACCGAGTCCAGGATGGAGTAGCCGACCGGGGCGGAGCCGGTGAAGGAGACCACCGGCAGCCGCTCGTCCCCGACCAGCGACGGCATGGCCTCGTTCGGCACCGGCAGCACGCTCCAGCTCCCCTCGGGGAGGTCGGTCTCGGCCAGCAGTCCGCCGAGCAGCAGGGCGGAGAGCGGGGTGGCGGGCGCGGGCTTGAGGATGATCGGCGCGCCCACGGCGAGGGCCGGTGCCACCTTGTGGGCGCAGAGGTTGAGCGGGAAGTTGAACGGCGCGATGCCGAGCACCGGGCCGTAGGGGATGCGGCGGGTCAGGGCCAGCCGGCCGGCGCCGCCGGGGTCGGAGTCCAGCCGCTGGCCCTCGGCGCCGTTGAAGCGGCGGGCCTCGTCGGCGGCCCAGCGGAACACCGAACGGCAGCGGCCGACCTCGGCGCGCGCCCACTTCAGGGGTTTGCCGTTCTCATCGGTGATCAGCTGGGCGATCTCCTCGGCCCGTTCGCCGATCCGGGCGGCGAGGTGGTCCAGGGCGGCGGCCCGGACATGGGCGGGGGTGGCGGCGAACTCGCCGGCCACGGCCGCGGCGGCGGCCACCGCCCGCTCGGTCTGGTCGGGGGTGGGGACGGAGATGGTGGCGACGGTGCGGCCGTCCCAGGGCGAGGTGATGTCCCGGGTCTCCTCGCCGGTCGCCGCGCGGCCGGCGAGCCAGAACGCGTGGGGGGATGTCGCTGTAGTCATCGCGTGACCGGCCCTTCCGATGGGTTCCGATGGGGCTGCGCGCGGTGGGATCTGTCTGCGGATCGGTATGCGGATCGGTATGCGGATCGGTATGCGGATCGGTATGCGGATCGGTATGCGGATCGGTATGCGGATCGGTATGCGGAGGAGGACCCCGCCGGCCTGCGGTGCCCGCTCCCGCTCCACCGCGCTGCCTCCACCGTAGGTCCGCCGGGGGCGGCCCGCTCTTGTCCGACGCGTAGCACTGCGGTGACGCCGCACTACGCGGTGGCTGGATTTCGATTCTTGACCAGTGCATGTCACTGACGCAACGATGTGCCGGCGCGCCACCCATGCGCGCATTCCCCCACCCGTCGCACTGGACGATCCCAGGAGACGCGATGCGTATCCCGTTGCCCCAGGCCCCACCCCCCGCGCGCCTGCCGCGCGGACGGCGGCTCCGCGCCGCCGCCGTGCTCACGCTGGTGCTCGCCCTCGCCCTCACCCTCGGCGCCCAGGCCACCGCCGCACCCGGCGACCGGACCGGCACCGACCGCACCCGCGGCTACGAGGTGCGCGGCGTCGGTTCCGCGGCCCAGCGCTCCGCCCTGGCCATGCAGGGCGGCGTGGCCATCGACGCGGTGCACGGCCACTCGGTGACCATCACCGCCGACCCCGCCACGGCGCGGAAGCTGGAAGGGCTCGGCTATCTGCTGGAGGAACTGCCGGCCGGCCGCCCCTCGGCAGCGGCGGCGGACGGAGCCGCCTCCGCGCTGTCCACCCCGTCGGAGTACCACTCCTACAGCCAGACCATGGCCGCCGTGAACGCGCTGGTCTCCCGCCACCCCGGGCTGATGTCCAGCCGGGTGATCGGCACGTCCTACCAGGGACGGCCGATCGTCGCGGTGAAGGTCAGCGACAACGTCGGCACGGACGAGAACGAGCCCGAGATCCTCTTCACCCACAACATGCACGCCCGCGAGCACCTCACCACCGAGATGGCGCTCTACCTGCTCGACGAGTTCGCCACCGAGTACGGCCGGGACGCCCGGCTGACCCGGCTGCTCGACACCCGGGAGGTGTGGATCATCCCCTCCGTCAACCCGGACGGCAAGGTCTACGACCAGGACTCGGGGGTGTTCCGGTCCTGGCGCAAGAACCGGCAGCCGAACAGCGGCTCCCGGTACATCGGCACCGACATCAACCGCAACTTCGCCTACCGCTGGGGCTGCTGCGGCGGCTCCTCGGGCAGCACCTCCAGCGCCACCTACCGGGGCAGCGGGCCGGAATCCGCGCCCGAGACCCGGGTGGTGACCGACTTCGTGCGCAGCCGGGTGGCCGGCGGACGCCAGCAGGTCGCGGCGCACATCGACTTCCACAGCTACAGCGAGCTGATCCTGTGGCCCTACGGCTACACCTACAGCGACACCGCACCGGGGCTGGACCAGGACGCGCGCAACGCCTACGCCGCGGTCGGGCAGGAGATGGCCGCCAGCAACGGCTACCGGCCGCAGCAGTCCAGCGACCTGTATGTCACCGACGGCACCATCAACGACTGGATGTGGGGCAGCCAGGGCATCTGGTCCTACACCTTCGAGATGTATCCGCGCAGCAGTTCCGCGGGCGGCTTCTACCCGCCGGGCAGCGTCATCGACCGGGAGACCGCGCGCAACCGTGAGGCGGTGCTGATCCTGATGGACCACGCCGACTGCATGTACGAGGCCATCGGCAAACCGGCCCTGTGCTCCTCCTGAGCCCCCCGGTCCCGGGCGGCGCCCCCCGCGGGCGCGCCGCCCGGGACCGGCCGGGCCCACGGCACAGGTCCGGGCCGGGCCGGGTCAGGGCCCGGTGGCCTTGAGGGCCAGCCACAGCTCCATCCGGACATCGGCGTCGTCCAGCGAGCGGTCCAGCAGTTCCTCCACCCGGCGCATCCGGTAGCGCAGCGTATGGCGGTGCACGCCCAGTTCGGCCGCCGCCGCGTCCCACTGCCCGTGGTGGCCCAGCCAGGCGCGCAGCGAGGCCACCAGATCACCGCGCCCCCGGGCGTCGTGCTCGCGCAGCGGACGCAGCAGGCCGTCCGCGAACGCCCGCACCGCGTCGTCCGCCACCAGGGCCAGCACCGGCCCGGCCGTCACCTCGTCGTGCCGGGCCAGCGTCCGGCCGCGCCGCCGGGCCATCACCACGGCCTGGCGCGCCTGCCGGCAGGCGGTGTCCGCGGAGGCCGGACCGGCCGGTCCGGAGATGCCGAGCACCACCCGGCCGTCCCCGTCCGACGCGTACCCGGCGCAGGCCGCCAGCACCGCCCCGGACTCGGCCGCCACCAGCACCGACCGCCCGGCGTCCGGCACCGCCAGCAGGTGCTCCCCGGCGCGGGCGGCCACCGCCTCCATCGCCGCGCGGAACCGCGCCGGCCCGTCGTCGCCGGCACCGGCCGCGGGTTCGGCGACCACGATCCGCAGCGGCGCGTCCAGCAGCCCGCCGTAGAGTTCCCCGGCGATGGCCCGGGCGTGCTCCGGCTCGCCGCTCAGCAGCAGATGCAGCACGGCGGCGCCGAGCCGCCGCTCGGCGTCCCGCAACGCCCGGGACCGCTCGGTGAGCAGGGTCAGCACGCTGACCGCCGACTGCACGGCATGGCGGGCGGCGGTGCCCGGCGGACCGGCGGTGCCGATGGCCAGCACCGCCCGCGGCGGTGCGGCGCCGCCCACGGGCTGCAGCTCGACCCGGTCGCCGGCCGGCCCGTCCGGGGCGCCGGCACCCACCACGGCACTGGCCGGCACCGGCCGCCGGCACAGCCTGCGCACCTCCTCGCCCAGTGCGGCGGCCCGCCGCTCCGCCCAGGCGGGGGCGAAGTCGCCCACGGCGCCGGTGGCGTCGTAGAGCGCGGTCCAGCCGTCCACCTGCGCGGCCAGCTTCTCCAGCAGGGCCCGGTGGCCGCCGGCGGAGAGCGCCGCCCGGGTCAGTTCGCGCTGCGCGGCGAAGCCCGCGGTGACCGCCCGGTACTGCTCCTGGGCGATCGCCGCGGACACCGCCTTGCTGATCGCGATGAACGGCGTACGGCGGGGCACCGCCAGCAGCGGCAGCCCGGCCTCCCGGCAGGCGGCCAGCAGCGCCCCGGGAACCCCGGGATGGAAGATGCCGACCCCGAAGCCCAGGCCCACGACCCCGGCCCCGGCGAGCCGGCCGGCATAGCCGCGCATCGCCGCCGGATCGGTCACCTCGGCCTTGACCCCGGTGGTGAGCAGCAGCTCGCCGCCCTCCAGATAGGGCACCGGGTCGGCCAGTTCGCTGACATGCGCCCAGCGCACCTCGGCCCCGAGAGAGTCCCCGCCCGTCAGCACCTCCAGCTTGAGCGCGGGGTGCTGGACCAGCGAGGCCAGGGTCGGATGCATGCGGGGCAGACCTTGCGGCGAGTGCGGGAACGAGGGCGCGGGCGGCCGGCTCGCACCGGGCCCGCACCTCACGGTACCGCCCCGCGCGCCGGCCCCCGGCCCGCGGACCGGCGCGCGGGGAGGGCACCGCTCAGGGATGGAGGCGGACCAGGAGCGGCGGGCCGGGGTCGCCGGTGACGGTGGTGAGGGAGACCACCGCGTGCCGCGGCGGCACCCGGTGCGCCAGCTCCGACGCCGGCCACCGCTCCCGCTCCACCCGCCGCACGGTCACCGTCTCGGTCGTCGCGTCCCGCCCGGTGAACGCCTTGCGCACCCCGCGCACCGCGCGGCGCAGCAGCCCCCCGGTGCGGTCCGGGGTGCTGGTGACATCCCGGTCCTCCCGCCACTCCTTGCCCCAGACCCGGGCGAACTGCTCGGCGTCCCAGGTGGTGAGGGAGGAGAACGCCATCCGGCAGCCCACCGCGCCCAGCAGTCCGGTGCGCAGCCGCTCCGGCACCTCCTCCAGCGAGCGCAGCGCCAGCACCACGCCCGCGTTGGCGGGCCGCAGCCGGGTCAGTCCGCGCACCGCGCCCTCGGTGACGGCTGCGGTCGCGTCGTCCAGCACCAGGCAGGCGAAGAGCGAGCGGTCGCCGCGGGCGGTGACCGCCGCGGTGAACTGGGCCAGCAGCAGCCGGGTCAGGATGCGCCCGGCTTCGGCGTGGCCCGCCCCGGGCAGGTCGACGCGCGCCCGCACCGGATGCTCCAGGGCGCCCAGCAGCGAGAACGGCCGGGTACGCCGCTCCCCCGCCGGTGCGCCGCCGAAGCCGGCCCGGTCCAGCACGGCCAGCCGGTCGGCCAGCAGCCGCCCCATGTCCTCCGGGCGGGCGGCCTGCCGCTCCCGGGCGTCCAGCTCGCGCTGCTGGTCCCACGCCCCGGCGTGGGCCAGGTCCCCGCGCAGGGTGGCCAGCAGCGCCGGTGCCCCGTCCAGCAGCGCGCGAAGCTCCGGCACACCGGGGAAATGTCCGTAGGCGGCCCGGTACGGGCCGATCAACTGGGCCAGCACGGCGGCCCCTTCGGCCGGGTCGAGACGCCCGCCGCCCAGCAGCGCCTCGGCCAGCAGCGCCGCCGCCGCGTCGGTGGAGCCGGCCCCGCCGTACAGGTCCAGCCGGTGGCCGGGGGCCGGGGAGCCGACCCGCACGATGATGTCGAAGGCGGCGTCCGGGCCGAGCCCGGCGCCGGCCTCGCCGACCGCGACCACCGCCGCCTGCCCGGTCAGCGCCTGAAGGCACAGCGACTCGGCGACCGGCCGGATCACCCGTCCCGTCTTGCCCGCCCCGGGCGGCCCCACGGCCAGCAGCGACGTCCCCAGCACGGCCGGCTCCAGCGCCAGCCCCTCGCCGCGCTCCGCATAGGGATTGCGCTCGTCGTCCACGACCCGGCCGATCAGCACCTGGCGGGTCAGCAGATCGTGGCGCGCGGTGCGGGCGGGCAGATCGCGGTCCCCGCTGGGGTGGCTGAACGCGGCGGCGCCGCGCGCGGCCACCTCGGCGGTGAACTCGCCCAGCGCGGTGGGCCGGGCCCGCACCCCCCGCCAGGCATGGTCGATCCGGGTCCAGTCCAGGTCGGACATGGCGCCCGAGCGGGCCGCCTCGCCGAGCAGATCGGCGGCGTCGGCCGCGCCCGCCGCCCGCAGCGGCTCCCAGCGGGTCAGGTCCCCGGCCGGGGCGCCGGCCGGGCCGCCGTCACCGTCCGCCCCCGGACCCCGGGCGCGCCCGCCGCGCAGTGCCCCCCAGGCGCCGCGCCAGTCGCCGAGCCGGCCGAAGACGGCCGCCAGCAGCGCCGCGTAGAGCGCGTAGTAGATGTTGTAGGCGATCACATACGGGGTGGTGTCGCCGTCCGGCCCGGCCCACCAGTCGTCGGGGACCAGCGCGTACAGCGGCTCAAGCCAGAATCCCCAGACCTCGTTCCAGCTCAGCCGCCAGACGGTGACCGCGGCCACCGCCGCCAGCCAGCCGCGCAGGGTGCGGGAGCGCGGCAGGGCCGGGGCGCCCGGATCGGCGCGCAGCGCCCGCAGCACGCCGGGCCGCAGCCGCCGCCAGACCCGGGGCAGCTTCCCCGCCCGCCCGAAGATCCACACCAGCAGCCCGGCCAGCAGCAGCTCCCACAGGTACAGCACGGTGATGCCGGGGGTGCTGGTGCCCCAGGAGCCGAAGCCCAGCCACTCCAGCGGCCAGATCAGGAACGGAAGATAGCTGTTGGCGTACAGCGACCAGACCAGCAGCCCGGCGATCACCGCCAGCGCGGCGCCGCCGAACAGCTCGCGGTCGCCGATCGGATCCGGGTCCCGCGGCGGCCTGGGCACCCGGCCCAGCCGCCAGATGCCGGGCCCGGCCGGCGGCCGGGGGGTGTGCAGCCAGGCCGCCAGCGGCGGCGGCGCGGCCGGTGCGGGTCCGGCCGCCGGATCATGGCGCGGTACCGGCGGGAGGCCGTCGCCGTCCCGCCGGGTCACGGGTCCCGGTCCGCCGTCCGTGCTCATCGAGTCGCCCCCTGACCAGCCCTCGGGCCGCCTGTCACGTCGGCGTCCCAATCTAGCGGCCGGGGGCCGCCGTTGACGGTACGGGGCCAAGTACCGGATTCCGGACGGAAAATTCCTTACGACCCGTTCCCCTGGACGAGTGCACTGCGCTACTCTCCGTGAGCACGAGCAACTTGCTTCAACCGGCGGTGAATCCCGAATGACGCGCGCCATCTCCTTGCGGGAAGTCTCAAAGGTCTATCCGGCGAACCGGGGCCGAATAGCCGCCGTCGAACGCGTGACACTGGACATCGCCCCGGGCGAGTTCGTGGTGCTGCTCGGCCCCTCCGGCTGCGGCAAATCCACCGTTCTGCGGCTGATCGCGGGCCTGGAGCAGCCCACCGGGGGCGAGGTGCTGCTGGACGGCGAGTACGCCAACGACATTCCGCCCGGGCAGCGCCGGCTCGCCATGGTCTTCCAGCATTACGCTCTGTATCCGACCATGACCTCGCGGGGGAACATCGAGTTCCCGCTGCGCATGGAGGACCCGCACATGGACCACCGCGGTCCGGTGGCCGACACCGCGCGCATCCTGGGGATCGAGGATCTGCTGGACCGCTATCCGGGCCAGCTCTCCGGCGGCGAACGGCAGCGGGTGGCCATGGGCCGGGCGATCGTGCGCCGCCCGTCCGCCTTCCTGATGGACGAGCCGCTGTCCAATCTGGACGCCAAGCTGCGCAACCGGCTGCGCGCCGAGATCGCCGCGCTCACCCGCCACCTCGGCGTCACCACCGTCTATGTGACGCACGATCAGTCCGAGGCCATGTCGCTGGGCGACCGGGTGGTGGTGATGCGGGACGGCCAAGTGCAGCAGACCGGCTCCGCCCGGGAGGTCTACCGCTACCCGGAGAACCTCTTTGTCGCGGCCTTTGTCGGCACCCCCCGGATCAATCTGTTCCGGGCCCGGGTGCTGGCCCCGATGGGCGGCCGGATGGCGCTGGACTTCGGCACCCAGCGGATGCTGCTGCCGGAACCGCTCAGCGCCGACCACCAGTTGCTGCGCGTCCAGCTGGGCCGCGACATCACGGTGGGCCTGCGCTCGGAGGCGGTCCGGATCGCCTCGCCGCAGGAGGCCCGGCCCGGCGAGGCACTGCTGCGCGGGGCCGTGGAGCATGTGGAGTTCCAGGGGCACGAGTCGCTGGTGCATGTCGCCATCGGGGCCCGGCCGGCCGAGGTGGCCGGCCTGGAGGCGGCCCGCCGGCCCGGGCAGGCGGAGCGCACCGCGGGGCCGCTGGGCGGCCGGCTGGGGCGGCTGCTGGGCCGCTCCGGGCGGGCGGCGGCCCACCGGGAGCCGCACGACCGGGGGCACGGTCCGGGCGGCGGCGGGGGACGGGCCGGCACCATCTCGGCGGTGACCACCCTGGACTTCGACGACCTCCCCGAGGAGGGACCGTTCCCGCACACCGGCGGCTATGTCCAGCACGAGCGCTATCCGGACGCCCGGCACCGGGCGCCGGGCCCCGAACCGCGCTCGCGGGCCGGGCACGGCCGGCGGTCCGCCGGGGCGGAGCATCCGGCGGATCCGCCCGCGGCCGGCCCGGGCGCGGTCCCCGATCCGGCCGCCCGGATGGCGGCCAGCCTGGTGGTGCGCACCGAGGCGGACAGCCGGATCCACGTCGGCCAGCGGGTGCCGCTGCTGGTGGATCTGGCCCAGCTCTATGTGTTCGACGCGGACGGCGCCCGGATCTGCCCGGCCGCCTCGCATCCGCCCGCACTGGAGCGCTGACCTCCCCGGCACCGGACGGCCCCGGACGGCACTGGACGGCATGGCGAAGTCGCCGGGGGTGAGTGTGCCGTGGCGGTGCATGTCCCGGGGGCGGGTGCGGCCCTAGCCTGCGGAACGGAGCCCTGTCCGCCACGCACCGAGGAGACGCATCCATGACCACCACGCCCGCCGTGCCCGCCCCGACCGGTCCGGCCGGCGGCCCCGCCCTGCCCCAGCGGCGCAAGCTCGTCACCGCGATCCCGGGTCCGAAGTCGCAGGAGCTGATGGCCCGCAAGCAGGCCGCCGTGGCAGACGGCGTCGGCACGGTCATGCCGGTCTTCGTCGAACGGGCCGGCGGCGGCATCGTGCAGGACGTGGACGGCAACGCGCTGATCGACTTCGGCTCCGGCATCGCCGTCACCTCGGTCGGCAACAGCGCCGAGGCGGTGGTGCGCCGGGCCGCCGAGCAGCTTTCCCGGTTCACCCACACCTGCGCGATGGTCACCCCCTACGAGGGCTATGTGGAGGTGTGCGAGGAGCTGGCCCGGCTCACCCCCGGGGACCACGCCAAGAAGTCCGCGCTGTTCAACTCCGGCGCCGAGGCGGTGGAGAACGCCGTCAAGATCGCCCGGTACGCCACCGGGCGGCAGGCGGTGGTGGTCTTCGAGCACGGCTACCACGGCCGCACCAACCTCACCATGGCGCTGACCGCCAAGAACATGCCCTACAAGCACGGCTTCGGCCCGTTCGCGCCGGAGATCCACCGGGTGCCGGTGGCCTATCCGTTCCGCTGGCTGACCGGCCCCGAGCACTGCGCCGAGGAGGCCGCGGCCCAGGTCGTCGACCAGATCAGCAAGCAGATCGGGGCACAGAACACCGCCGCGATCGTGATCGAGCCGCTGCTGGGCGAGGGCGGCTTCATCGAGCCGGCCCGCGGTTTCCTGCCGCGGCTGGCCGCGTTCGCCCGGGAGCACGGCATCGTCTTCGTGGCGGACGAGATCCAGTCCGGCTTCTGCCGCACCGGCCAGTGGTTCGCCTGCGAGGACGAGAACGTGGTGCCGGACCTGATCACCACCGCCAAGGGCATCGCGGGCGGACTGCCGCTGTCCGCGGTCACCGGCCGGGCGGAGATCATGGACGCCGCGCACGCCGGCGGCCTGGGCGGCACCTACGGCGGCAACCCGGTGGCCTGCGCGGCGGCGCTGGGCGCCATCGAGACCATGCGGGAGCTGGATCTCAACGCCCGGGCCCGGCGCATCGAGGAGATCATGAAGCCCCGGCTGGCGGAGCTGGCCGGGCGGTACGAGACGATCGGCGAGGTGCGCGGGCGGGGCGCGATGCTGGCGGTGGAGCTGGTCCGGCCGGGCGGCGGCCGGGAGCCGGACCCGGAGGCCACCGCCGCGGTGGCCCGGTACTGCCACGGCCAGGGGCTGCTGGTGCTGACCTGCGGCACCTACGGGAATGTGCTGCGCTTCCTGCCCCCGCTGGTGATCGGCGAGGACCTGCTGGCGGAGGGCCTGGACATCCTGGAGACCGCCTTCGCCACCCTCTCCGCCCCTGTAGGGCGACGCTGACGATTTCAGTAGCGCAAGATTCTTTTCAGTGAGTTCTTCAGTAGCGCACCTAAGATTTCAGTGCCGGCCGCGGTGAGGCCATGGCTGCCCTGCTTGGTCACGGTGGGTTACTGAGCGCGGAACCCCAGCGGTGGTGCCACCGCTGGGGTTCGCTCTGCGAGGAGTCCCCGCGCGTGCAGGGGCTCAGTCACCCAGGGCGGGACGTCCCGTACGCTGCGCGGAAACTCCATGGGTACGTCCCCCATATAGCCGAAGTACTGCACTCCCTTCTCCTGCTCCCTGAGCCAGCGGGCATGAGCGAGGTCCGCGAAGGCGTTCGCCCGGGAGACCCGGCCGGGGGAGGCGATGAGCTGGTCCGCGAGGTAGAGAGCGCTGGCAGACACCAGCGGATCGACATCACTGCGGTAGGCCGACGATCGGCGGATCCGTGACCCGTTGTTAGCGGACCGGAGTGCGGGATCAGCTTCGTGGAACATCTCCGGAGACTGGAACCGGTCGATGAGGTGCATCGTGAGCGGGTGATAGAACAGCAGCCGGATCGATCGCACGGCGGGGCGTGAGCCGTCGCCGAGGCCATGGCTGATGCTCTGCTGGATCTCCAGCAGGCGTGGATCGGTGATGGGTGTGGCGGCGGTCTCGGTGAGCGGGTGCCCGCAGCGGTACTTCCAGCTGCTGGAGCGGCGCTGCGAGGGAGTGCGAGGGCAGCGCAGGCGAGCTTGCGGCTGTCCGCGATGACCTTGAGTGTCGCCGCAGGAGGGGCAGTGCCCGCACAGGAAGACCTGGTGCTCAACGCAGGCGAAAGACCAGGCGAGGCGCCAGCGCAGCAGCCATCGGCCGCCGTTGTCCTTCAGGCAGTGTGGGCACCACCGTGAGCATTGACGGATGATCAGGATGTTGTTGAGGTGACGCCTGGCCTCTGCTTCCCATGCGCCATCGTGGCTGTAGGGAAGCGCTGGGATGCGCTGGTCGGTGTAGCGACCGAGCTGCATGCCGATGAGGTCCTCGGTCGGTACGCCAGTGGCTGCGGCGATGTGCTCGCGGTCGTCGTCGCTCAGGCCATCGGGCATGCCGTGAGGGAAGTGGGCCGGTCCGTGGGGCAGGCCCCAGTAGTCGCGCAGCAGAGTCTTCCGGGGGATCTCGGTGTGCAAGGCGATGGCGTCCACCCAGCTGGCGAGGGACTCGCCGGGGAAGGGCACCGGGACACTGGGCATCCGGCGTGGCCGCTTCCGGCCGGTGGTGAGGACGCGGAGGTTGCTGCGCCGGTTGTTCACTGGCGCTGGGTCGGGAGGTCCCGGCGGCATGTGGGTGGTGCGGAGGGGAGGGTCATCGCACGCGGCCGACGAGGTCGATGGCGATCACGACGGGCTTGTTCTGTCGGATGGTGTACCAGACGCGGTAGCGGCCGACGTGGATGCGGTACTTGCCTCCGCCGCAGTCCAGTGCGCCAGAGGGGCGGGGGTCGCGCGGCAGGAGGTTGACGCTGTCCAGGACCTGGTCGACCCCGGCCGGGTCGTCCTTGGTGTACCGGGTCAGGGCGTTCTTCGCGGCCCGCTCCCATATGACCTGGCTCATGAGGTCATCCGCCCCTTCAGTTGGTCCCGCAGCTCCTCGGTGGTCACCGGGGCGGCGGTGCCGCGCTGCCGGTCAAGTTCTCCCTGAAGCAGCCCGAGGGCGTCTTCCAGAACTTCGAGGACGGCCGGGGAGACGACGACCGCGACAGTCTCGCCGGTGGCGTCAGTGAGCGACAGTGCCTTGGCCTCGTGAGCGAAGGCCAGTGCCTTCTCAGCGTCAAGGGCCGGCGGGTCGCCGTCCTTCTCGCGCTGGGCGAGGTCGTCCCGGGTCTGGGCTACGTAGCGCGCGATCGCGTCCAGCTGCCGCGCCGCGTCCGCGAGGGAGAGGGTGTCCACCGGCCCCTGGCGGACATGACCGTCGAACTGTGCGGGGTCCATGCGCGCAACCGTCGCACAGCATGAAGCCGACCGGCAAGAGCGCCTGGCCTGTCCTGAGCAGGCTGCCGCGGCGGAGCAGGCATCGGGCTTGGTTCTGGGGACAGCGGTGGCAGGTGAACACGACACTCTTCCGGTCAAGGCCGCTACCGGCGACCCCGTCCGACCGGAGGGATGAACACTCAGCCAGTCGTCGGCCGACAGGGGGAGCGGGCTAAGAACAGGTGTCCGTGGGGTAGGGGTAGGGGGTGCGGCGGCTGTTTTCCCCTGTTATGGGCGGGGGAAGCCAGCCGCCGTCCTCCGGTCGGTCTTCTGGTCAGAGCAGCCCGGTTGTCAGGGCCTGCTGGAAGTCGGTCCACCGCTCGGCGGTGAACCGCAGCGCGGTGCGGCTGGTGTCTTTGGAGTCGCGGACGGCGATGCCGCTGGGGAGGTCGGTGACCTCCACGCAGTTGTTCTCCGGGCCGCTGGCCGTGGCCTTGCGCCAGACGGCGGCGGAGAGATCATGCGCGTGTAGCTCCGCCCTTGGTGTGTTCACTTCCGGTGTCCTTCTTCTAGCCGAGCGATCAATGCGAGGGAGTCCTCCACCGGCAGCGCGGCGGCGCGGATGCGCTCGAACGCCTTAGTGAAGTGTGCGGTGTCGTTGTCGTCCTCCACGTAGGTGGCTCCCATGACATTCTCCAGCAGTACGACGTTCGGGATAGGCCCAGGGAAGTGGACCAGGCTGAATCCGCCGACAAGGCCCGGGTGGACCGTGGAGTCGAGCGCCATGACCTGAACGGTGACGTTCGGCATCTCGGAGACATCCAGCAGCCTACGCAGCTGGTCACGCATGGTGGTCGGGCGGACAGCGAAGCGCTGGTGAAGCGCTGCTTCGTGGATGATGGCCCAGAGTTCGGGTGGACCTTCGGGCCGGGACAAGATCGCCTGTCGGGCCTGCCGGACCTCAGCCAGCGACGTGACCTCTTCTGGTGTGCGTGACGTGGTCGCACCGCCGATGGTCTCGCGGGCGTAGGCGGCGGTCTGGAGCAGGCCGGGCACCAGTAGCGGGGACCACTCCCAGATCTGTTCTGCGTCGGTCTCCAGCGAGATGTAGTCCGCGTACGGCAGGAACACGACTCCGCTGTAGGTCTGCCACCAGCCCTTCTTGTTGGCGTCTCTGGCCAGGCTCTCCAGAGCCGTGAACACCTCGGGATCACTTGTCCCGTACGCCTTGAGCAGGTTGGTCACATCAGCCGGACGGACCGACTGAACCGCGTTCTCAATCTTCGACAGTTTCGGCGCCTTCCATCCCACGGCGGTGGCTGCTTCATCCAACGTCAGCCCGGCGTCGTTGCGCAGACGCTTCAGCGTGGAGCCGAGGCGGCGGCGCCGGATGGTCGGCACGACTGGTGAGTTGGGCATGGCGGAAGTTTCGCACCCACCGCAGCCGAAAGAGGAACCCCAAGAGGGAATCACTCTTTCGAGTCAGGTGGAAATCTTGCGACCACTGGGCATTGGGGTGCATCCTCAAGGGAAGCGAGTCGCTGACGAGTTGATGTGACGTCACCTGATGCGACTGACCCACTGCTGTGCGGCCGGTGTTGCCGCAGGTTGGAGGCGGTCTTGTTCGTCTTGTCCCCACAGCAGGCCGCCCCGGTGAGCGACGGCTACTTAAGGCCGCTTCCGGGGGGCTTCTCCCTCTACATCAACGCCAGTGCCGAACGGCTGCGGATGGTGCGGGCGCTGGCGGCGCAGACGCTTCGCGAGGCGGGGGCGGATGCGGAGACGCGGGAGAACGTCCTGCTGGTCGCCTCCGAGCTGATCGGGAACTGTGTGCGGGTGTGCGGCGACGGGGTTCCGGTGGTTATCGACATCGAGGCCGGTCCCGCCGGAGTGTGGGTGAGGGTCCACGACCCCGAGGCCGACCGGCTGCCGCAGTCCGCCCATGTCGCTCTGGACGATCCGGAGGCGGAGTCCGGGCGGGGCCTTGGCCTGGTGGACCTCCTGGCGCCCGGCTGGCGGGTGGTGGCTACCCCGCTGGGGAAGCAGATCGTGTGCCACCTGCCCTACGCACCAGGAGGTCGGTGTGTCTGACTCCTCCGCCAGCGCGATGCCGTTCCGGGTGGAGTACCGCGAGGACAGCGGCGAAGTCGTGGTGTGGATGACCTTTGGTGCCGGGCCGAAGCAGACCATGCGGCGCAAGGTCTTCACTTCCCTGGAAGCACTAGTCGTCGCCGTCACCGAACACCGGTGGGAGGCGTATCTGCAAAGCAGCCTGGCCCGCGAGCTCACCCAGGCCGCCGTCGATCACCTCGGCGCGAACCCACAGCGCCTTCAGCAGGCGGTGCTGGCCCTTTCCGACCCGGCCAGCACCGTGCCGCTCGGCGAGCTGCTGTACGGCCCCGGGCGCCGCCCGGCCCCGCCGGACGACACCGCTTCGTCCTGAACAAGCGCTCCCCCCGGGGCTGGTGAGGGGCGAGGTGCTCAGTCGAGTGCCCTGCTCCTTCCCGGTCACCGGGGGCGTGCACACCACAGTCATTACCGTCCGTTGTTAAGGGAGCACGCCTCATGCCCCTCATTCGTTCCACGCCCGCGTCCAGCTCTGCCGCGTCCGGCCCCGGCTCCGTCGTGATCCTCGGTGGAGGACCCTGCGGCCTGGCCTGCGCTGACGAGCTGACCCGCCTCGGCCACGACGACTGGGTCCTGCTGGAAGCCGCCGCCGCATGCGGCGGCTTGGCGTCCTCGGTCACCGACCCGGCCGGTTTCACCTGGGACCTGGGCGGGCACGTGGTGTTCTCCCACTTCGGGGAGTTCGACCGGCTGCTGGCCGAGCTGTTCACGCCGGGCGAGCTGCTGCACCATGACCGCTCGTCGTTCATCCGCTTCCGCGACCGGTGGGTGCCCTACCCCTTCCAGCAGCACCTGCACCCCCTGCCCGAGCCGGACGCCCACGCCTGCCTGCGCGACCTGCTGGACGCCACCTGCCGCCCGCCCTCCCTGTCGCCCAGCGCCGACTTCGCCACCTGGCTGGACGCCACCTACGGCGCCGCCCTGGTGGACCGCTTCTTCGCCCCCTACAACACGAAGGTGTGGGCCACACCGCTTCAGGACATGGCCAGCGGCTGGGTAGCCGAGCGCGTCGCCCCGATCGACCCCGACGAGGTCCTGGCCGCATTCTCCGGCACCACCCGGCCGGAAGGACGGTGGGGCCCGAACGCCACCTTCGCCTTCCCCGCCCGTGGCGGCACCGGCGCGATCTGGCAGCGCCTGGCCTCCCGTCTCGGCGGCCGGGTCCGTACTGGTGCCCGTGTGCAGGCCATCGACGAGGCCACCCGGAGGGTGGTCCTTGGCGACGGACGGCGGATCGGCTACCGGCACCTGGTGGCCACCACACCGCTGGACCAGCTGACCGCGATGACCACCGGGGCACCGACCCGTGTGCGGGCAGCGGCCCGGAGGCTTCGCCACACGACCGTGGCCATGGTCGGCCTGGGCTTCGCCTCCCCCACCACTGACGAGCGCTCCTGGCTGTACTTCCCACAACCGGACGTGCCTTTCTACCGGGCGACGAACTTCTCCAAGTACGCCCCGGCCAACGTCCCCGGTGCCGCCACCGACCGGTTCAGCGGGTGGATGACCGAAACGGCTCTCCGGCCGGGCACGCAGATCGACGTGGCCGAGCTGATCCGCTGCTGCGAGCGGGGGCTGCGCGGCTGCGGCCTCGTCCCCGACGGCGCGGAGGCCGTCAGCGCGCATGTGGAGATGATCCCCTACGCCTACCCGGTGCCCACCGTCGAGCGTGACACGGTGCTGGCCCAGGTAGTGCCGTGGCTGGAGGAGCGGGGCATCTTCCCCCGGGGCCGGTTCGGGAGTTGGCGGTACGAGATCGGGAACATGGACCACGCGGTGAAGATGGGTATCGACATCGCCCGCCGCCTGGTCACCGGCGCCCCCGAGGAACTCACCGCCCTGCCGGCCGTATCCGCCCCGGCGGCGAAGGCGGCGGGCCTGTGAGCGCGGCCAGCGCCTGCGGGGTGGTGCCGTTCGCCGGGCACGGGTTCACCGTGAAGGCCGACCCCGGCTTCCGGGTCCACCAGATGGTCCACCTGCTCAACTTCTCCCCCGAGTTGGCCCCGGCCCCCACCTGCCCCTGTGGACGCCCCACCACGATCCGGGTCCACCACAGCCAGGAGCTGTTCCGCGACCGCATGATGCGCCTGGCCCCTCTGCCCGCCCGGCCCCTCACCCCGTTCCGCGGGGAGAGGTATGTGCAGCAGGCGGTAGGCGAGGTGACCTGGTGGCGGCCCGCCCCCGGCTCGGGCCTGCCCGCCGACCACATGTTCGCCCGCGAGGCGCGCGGTCGGCTGCACATCGTGCTGGATGCCGGAGCCGACCGCGGTGAGCGCTACCTGCTGCGGATGATCCGCGAAGTCGCGATGCGCTGCGCGGAGAGCCGCGGCTGGGCCCTGTTTCACGCCTCGGCCGCGGCCGTAGGCGGTCACGGCGTGCTGGTCGCCGGACCTTCCGGCGCGGGCAAGACCACCGTGCTCACCGCGCTGGCCGCCCGCTGCCGGGCCGACCTGATCGCCTCCGACCGGGCCGCCGTGACTGGCGGCGCCGCCTCGGTCGTCGGCATCCCGCTCTCGGTCCGCATCGCCGGCGGCACCCTGGCCGCGCTCGGCCCCGGCTACGGCCTGCCGCCGCACCGGAGACCGCCGGGAGTGTTCGGCAGCCCGCGCAAGGTCTCCTGCACCCCGCAGGACTTCGCCCACGCCTTCGGCGCACGGGTACGGGAGGAGGCCCCGTTGCGGCTGATCGTCCTGCCCCGCCTCACCAACGACGATCACGAGATCAGGATCAGCTTTCCCGCCGCCGAGGCCACAGCCGCGCTGGCTTCGGTCTGCTGCACCCCCGATGACGAGGACTGGCTGACCCCCTGGTTCGCCAGGCGCACCCGCCCGGTGGGGGAACTGCGCCACCGGGCCGGCGCTCTCATCGACCGGCTGGTCACGCGCGCCCCGGTGATGGCGCTGACCGCTGGAGTGCACACCCCACACCTGCTGGAACGCGTCGCCGACGCCATCGCGAGGAGGCTGCCATGACGCCCCGGCGGATCGCCCTCGTGGGACCGGTCGCGGCAGGCAAGTCCACCCTCGCCGCGGCGATCGCCGCCCACACCGGTCTGCCCCATCTCGACCTCGACGCCCTCTTCTGGACACCGAACTGGACCCCGGCCCCGGCCGCGGCCTTCCGCACGCGAGTCCGGCAGGCCCTCGCCCAGGAGGAGTGGATCGCGGACGGCAACTACGGCGGCGACATCGCCGAGAACTGCTTCACCGCGCCGAGCTGACGATCTGGCTCGACCTGCCCTTACGCATCTGCCTGCCCCGCCTGGTGCGCCGCTCCCTGCGGCGGGCCGCAACCGGTGAGGAACTCTTCGGCGGGAACCGGGAAACCTACGGCCACCTCCTGGCCCGCGACTCGATCCTGTGGTGGGGCCCAGCCCACCACCGCCGCCACCGCGCCCGCTGGGCCACCCGCCTGATCCCCAGCGCGGGCGGAACCCCGGTGGTGCGCCTGAACCGGCCCGCGGCCATCGCCCCGCGCCTGCGGGCACTTGATCTCCTCCCCGCAGAAGGGCGGTGACGGATATGCGTGTGACCGCCTCCGTCGTCCGGGTCCCCTGGCACACCGACCACGGCGGCTACGACCGCCTGCTGGCCTTCCTGCCCGAGGCCCAGCCCGTGATCACCCCGCCCGCCGGGCGTCTGGCCCGGCGGGCCGCCGCTACAGCCCACCGGGCGATCGGCCGGCGGTGCCCGCTGCCGTTCTACCCACCCGAGCACTTCGCCACCGACTGGCGTATCCGCGCCGCCCGCGGCCCGGCCCACGTCCTCTACGGGGACGAGCAGTTCTGGTTCTCCCGCCGCCGCACAGCCCCAACGGCCGTCACCTACCACCAGCCGCCCGCCCAGCTCCAGCAGCTCCTCCCGCACGGCCTCTGGAAGGACCTCGCCCCCAGGGCCGATCGCGTCATCACCCTCGACCCCTACCAGCGCGAGTTCTTCACCCGCTACCTGCCGCCCGAGCGCGTGCACCTGGTGCCCCACGGCATCGACACCCACGCCTTCACCCCCGCCCCCTCCCCACCAGCAGGCCCGCCCCTGGTGCTGACCGTGGGCTGGTGGCTACGGGACTGGAACGTCCTGGACGCCGTCCACGCCCGGCTCCACCACCGCTACGGACGCGACGTCGAACTCACCGTGGTCACCCGTCAGGCTGGCTCCCGGTCCTGGCCGCCAGCCACCCGCATCCTCCAGGGCATCACCGAGGAGGAACTGATCGGCCTGTATCGGCGAGCGGCAGTGGTGCTGCTGCCGCTGACCGGTGCGACCGCCAACAACGCCCTCCTCGAAGCCCTCGCCTGCGGTACCCCGGTGGTCGCCTCCGCCGTCGGCGGCATCCCCGCTTACGCCGGAATCGGCCCCGGCTGCCTCCTCGTCCCGCCCGGCGACCCGGCGGCGGCCACCGAGGCGGTAGAGAAGGTGATCTCGGAGGCCGGAAGCTCCGCCCACGCCATCCGGCGGGCTGCCGCCCGCGACCGTGCCGAGCACTTCGCCTGGCCCCACATCGCCGACCAGACCCGGCACGTTTACCAACTCCTCGCGGAGGACTGAATGGCCGATCTGTGGTTCACCCTCGCCGTTCCCACGCTGCTGGTGGCGCTCCTGGCCCGCGCCTGCTGGGCGATGGCCGCCACCGAGCTGTGCGCCCGCTGGCTCCTGAGCAACTCTCGCCCTTCCCGCGCTGAAGCCGGAGAGGAGGCGCCGTGGCTGGTGGTGCTGTTGCCGATGCTGCGTGAACAGGCCGTCGCCCCGGAGACGATCGCCGCGTTCACCGCCCTGCCCTACCCGAAGGGACGGGCCGCGGTGGTGGTCATCACCACCGAGCGCGAACGCACTGCCCGGGAGCGAGCCCGAACCCGCCTTCCGGACCTGGCAGCGGCCCGTCCGCTGCGGCCCGCGCGGCTGGGTGGCCTGTTTCCCGCCGCCCGCTGCGAGCCCGTGGCCCACGCCGTCAACGCCGCCCCGCCAAAGGAGCGGCTGGCCCTCCTGATCCGCCTGTTCGACGCCGAGGCCACCACCGCCCAGGTCGTGGCCGACGCCACCGCCCGTCTTCCGGAGAGCTCGCTGCGGCTGGTGCACCTGCATCAGCCGGCCACCCCCGGCCGGAAGGCCGGACAGCTCAACTTCGCCCTCGACCGCATCGGCGCAGTGCTCGGCCCGCTCGGCTGGGATCAGGACCGGGACGAGGACCACACGTTCGTCGCCGTCTACGACGCCGACGCCGTCCCCGACAGGGATACCCTGGCTGCCTTCGCCGACACCGCCCAGGCACACCGCGAGCGCACCGGACAGTTCCCGGCCCTCATCCAGCAGCAGCGCCTGCCGCTGGCCGCCCGCCGCCGCTTCTCCTCCGGCCCTGGTGGACTCTTGCTGGCCGGGGAGTGGATCTACCAGCTGCGCCGGTCGCTGGGCATCGAGCTGGCTCGCGTCCGCCTCCACCAGCAGCTGACGGTCTGGCGGGCCCCGGAGATGGTGAAGATGTGGCTGCGGCCTATGGTCTACGCGGTCGGCTGCGGCATGGCCGTCCACCTCACCGCCCTGCGCGCCGTCGGCGGTTTCCCCGAACCGATGGAAGACCTCGGCACGGGCCACCGCCTCTCCCTGGCCGGAGCCGCGCTCGCCCCCAGCTCCGCCACCGTGCTCGACGAGCCCTACACCGTCCCGGGCGGGCTCACCAACCTCCACGCCCTGGCCTTCACCGCCTCCGCCCGCCCCGACCGCCATCTCAAGGCCATCACTCACCTCCCTCGCGGCCTGCCCCGCCCTTCCCAGTGGGCTTTGGTGGCCCGCGAATACGCGGACCAGGCCGCCTGGCTCCTCGGCGCCCCGCTGACCGCCGCCGCAGTTCTGTCCTCCCCCTGGGCCGGGCCGTGGTGGACTGCCCTGGCGGCTGCCGGGGTACTGCTGCACGGCCCCGCTCTCACCGCCCGGCTCCTGACCCTGGCCCCGGCCCTGCATGGCACCGTGCACCCGCCAGGCACAGCCGCGCCGAGCCCGCCGGAACTCTCCCCCGCACGGCGGGCCCTGCTGGTGGCGGCCAGCCCGCTCCAGCCGTTCATCCGACTGGCCGGGCCCTGGCGGATGATCTTCCGTCGCATGGCCCGCCGGCCCCACGGTTTCGGCAAGACTGAACGCTGACCCGACATCCACCGCACGCCGACTGGGAGCCCGCTGTGACAACTCCTGTGATCCGCACCGCCGCCAAGGCCATCGTCGTCCACGACGGCCGCATCCTGCTCCAGCGCGCGACCTGGGACGGCCGCGAGTGCTACTTCCTGCCCGGCGGCGGCCAGCACCCCGGCGAGGCACTCGCCGACACCGTCCGCCGGGAAGTCGAAGAAGAGACCGGCCTTGACGTGCGAGTGGAGCGGATGCTGTGGCTGCGCGAGTACATCGGCGCCCACCACGGCGGCGACCCGGCCGACCACCGCATCGAAGCCGTCTTCGCCTGCACCCCCCTCAGCGACCCCCACCAGCTCGGCGGCCACGCCGCCGACGACCTACAGACCGGCCTGGAATGGGTGCCCCTGGACAAGGCCCCCTCCCTCAACCTGCTCCCGCACACCCTGCGCCAGCCGATCGCCAACCTCGCCACCGGCCACCCCGAAACCGCCTACCTCGGCGACGTCGCCTGACAGGTTGAGGGCCATGGCTGGCATCGACGGACGTATTCCGCCCGGCGCGGCCGAGATCACCACGGGGCAGGCCAACCGCGTCTGGTACGTCCCCGGCCCGCCCAGGCCGTACATCCTCAAGCACTACCGCGATCCCGCCCGGGCCGCGAACGAGGCCGCCGCCCTCACCCTCCTCGCCAGGTACGGCGCTCCCGCTCCCCGGCTGCTCACCGCCAACCTCCGGGTACGGCCGGCGTGGACCGCGCAAAGCGCGGTCCACGCCACCCCGATACCCGCCGCCCGCCTCACAGGCGCCCTGCCCACTGTGCTGCGCGCCGTCCACGCCATCCCCGGCAGCCACGCCGGGCGCCTCTCCGGCGCCACCAAGCACAGCACCTGGCCGGGTTACCTCCACAGCCGCTTGGAGGCGTACACGAATGCGGCCCCCGATCTCACCCCAGCCGCCAAGGCACTCCGCCCACGGCTGGAGACGGCCGGGCTGGAAACGCTCCAGCCGCGCCTGCTCCACCACGACCTCCAGCCTGGCCACCTGATGCAAGGCGCCGACGGCACCGAGGTGCTCATCGACTGGGAGCTGGCCGCTTTCGGCGATCCCCTCTCCGACCTCGCCCGCCTCGCCGTCCGCCTGCGCCACCCCGGCCCCGGAACGGTCCTCTCTCTGAACGGCCCCCCAGACCTCGCCGTGCGGGACCGTCTGGACCTGTACTGGCGCATCCACCTGCTGGCAGACGCCGCCTTCGCCACCGACACTGCCGTGCGGGCACACGCCCGTGCCCTTCTCTCCGCCCGTGGCGGGCATAGATCATGAGCAGAGCGTGACTGCCACCCCATCATCTTCTGGGAGAGGCAGTAGCCGACGAGCGGCACCGAACGACACGGGCAGCGAGATCCGCCTTCAGCACGCTCCAGAGCAGGGGGAGCAGACGCCGACTGGCGCCGGGAAGTACGTTCTCGACGAAACCCTTGGGAAACCACCCGACGCCCAGCGGTTGCCTCACCTGTTCCAGGAGTTCGCGTGCGGTCCGTTCCGGAGCGGACGAGAACAGGATCTGCGCGACCACGCGGAGCTCGGCGGCAGTCGTCACCGCATCCCCGACGCCCCGCCTGCGGAGCCGGATCGGTCCCAAGTCCTCTGCGTGGTGGGGCTGAAGGAATCCCGTGGAGTTACGACGAAGGTCCTCCCTGTCTGCACCTCCGGCTGGAAAGCAGTCGCGCAGTACGGCGTCTGGGGTGTCGAAGACCCTCACACCGCAGGCACGGACCAGCTGCCACACCACACGGACATCCTGATCCTGCTCCCGTCGGGCGAACTGCTGGACCAAGCGGTCATGGAGCCGCGGAAGCAGGGGATCGGTGACGGTGGGCTGCTTACACGCCCACAGGAGCTGACCGCACCTCCCGCTGCGCTTGCGTGCTGTGGTGTTCAGGTTGTCCATGAGCTCGCAGCACCGGCCCCGCGCCCGGCTGAGAAGCCGAACGGGGGCAAAGGGCGACAGGCAGGCGGGGCACACGCTGACCAGGTAGCGCTGGTGCAGCGGGCACATCACCGCCCATGGCTCCCCCCACCACAACGGCCAGCGCCCCGGCGGGAGCAGGCAGGACGGGCAGAACGCCGTCAACTGCTTCAGGCGGTTCACAAGGCGGGGCCGGGGAGGAGGCACCTGGCCGGGGACTACGTCCTCGAAGATCATCGCCTCCAACGCCCTGCGGTCAAGCCCGGTGGCCTTCTCCACAGCACAAGCCTGGGAGACGGTCATCCGGGAGGTGACCATGCCCAGCTGCCAGGCATGGGACGTCGCCGATTCCAGCCCGAGGGCACGCATCGCCTCCCCACGGGGGATGTCCAACTCAGCGGCCAGGTGATCAACCCAGCTGAACAGCGATTCCCCGGGCAGGGGCGAGGGCACGGCTGGCAGACGACGCGGCGCCGGAGCCAGGCGGCCTGGACTGGCCAGTGCGGGCGGATTCGGGGACGGCGGCGGATCGCTGGTCACGGGGTGGACCGTAGCGGCGGGCGTCAGTCGTCGGTGAACAGCCGGTGGACCTCCACCCCGAGGACATCGGCGATCGCGTGGACGCGGTCCACGGAGATGCTGTGCCGGCCGTTCTCCACCTCGACGTAGAACGACCGGTCCAGCCCGGCCCGCTTGGCCAGCGCCGTCTGGGACAGCCCGGCCCGCTCACGCAGTGTCCGCAGCCTGCTGCCGAAGACCTGCCGCTGGTCGCCGGCGCCCGTACCTGAATTGGAGTTCTCCACACCCAGCAACGTAGTACAGTCCTAGCCTGTAGGAAATTTCCTACAGGCTAGGGGGTGGGTGGAGGCATGCAGGTCAACGCGGCAGTGAGCCCGGCGGCTCCCATTCCACTACCGTCGGTGCCGCCACAGGACACCGCTGCGAAGCGCGGGGGCAGCCGGGTGCGGACGCTGCCCGGCGGTCTCCCCCGGCGGCTTCCGGCAGTGCTGCGGCCAGCGGTTGGTGAGGCGTTCGCCTCCTGGATCGACCGCCTGGCCTGGCAGATAGGCATCGCGCCTGGGGACGCCGTCCGGGTACTCGGACTGGAATGCCGCCAGGTCCGGTCTGCGACCCGGCCGTTGTTCTTCGGGATCGCGCTGACCGAGACCAGCGCCCATAGGGCGAGCGTGGCCACCGGACTGACAGCCGGTGAGCTGGCGGGCATGCAGCTGGCCGCGTTCGACGGCGGCGCCTTGGACTTCACCGGGCTCGACCTGACCTCGGAGCGATCGGTGACGCCGCTGGTCCACCGCGAATGGGCGCTGTTCACCGGCAGCCGGGCCTGCCCGCGCTGCCTGGTGGAGACGCCGGTGTGGCCGCTGTGGTGGCGACTGGGCACCGCGGCGGTCTGCCCGCGCCACCGGGTTCTGCTCATCGACTCCTGTCCCGGGTGCGGCATCCGGCTCCGTGGCGGATATGCCAGACGTGGCCGGGGCCTGATCTCCCGCGCCCTCGGCGTGGACCCGGGCCGCTGCAACAACCACGTCCGCCCCGAGTCAGGCGGCACGAGTCGGCTGTGTGATCAGTTGCTGGGCGATCTGCCCTCCGTGGCGGTGCCCGATGCGCTCGTCGAGGCCCAGCGCGGGGCCCTCCGCGCCGCCGACGGCAAACCGAGGCCGGTGGCCGGACAGGCGGTGGACGCGGCCGAGTGGTTCGGCTGGCTGCGGTTCGCGTGCGCTCTGGTCCGCTTCGCCGCTCCCGCCCAGGACACCCCGGCCCTGGCTGGGCTCACCGACCAGGTCACCGCGGCGTTCGCCGCCTACCAGCAGCGGCAGGAGCCCGGGGTCCAGGAGGACCGCGGCGGATTGCGGACCCGCGTGCAGCAGAGCCCGCCGACAGCCGCACACGCCGCTGCTCTGCTGGCGATCACCCAGCCCTTGCTGGTCTCGCCCACCGTAAGCAAGGTCAGCCAGTGGCTGGGGTCTTGGTTGGATGCCGCCGGTCAAGTGCGGCAGGCCAACCCGTACAAGACAGACCCGCTGCGGCTGGTGCCCCGGCCCGAGCGGCTGGAGACGCTGATCGCACCGCTGCGTTCCAGCCCGTACCGGGTCTCCGGAGCCCTGCGTGCCCGCCCCGGCCTGGCCGGAGTGCGCCCGGCGAACATCCCGCACCTGCTCGACCACGGCGACTATCAGGACCTGATCGCCTCTCATCTGCCGGGCACCGCGCCACTCACCGGGCGGCGCCTGGCTGCGCTCGCGCTGGCCCGCCTCACCGGGGCGGGCAGCTGGGCGGAGGCCGCGGCGGTACTGGGCATGGACGCGGCCGTGGCCGCGCGGATCTACGGTGCCGTCGTCAAGCGCGTCCCCGGCCCGGATGCCTTCTGGGATGCCGTGCGCGAGGCCGGAGCGCGGATGCGGAGTCGCGGCCTGGTCGACTACGCCGCCCGCCGGGCCGCCCTGGCCAACCTGACCGAGGTTCCCCACGCGGTGCTGTTCCCGGTGTGCCACCGGCTGGGCCGCCCTGTCACTCCCCAGCGGCGCCGGCACGCCGCCGCATGGCTGTGGCAGCACCTCACCAGCGGCGACATCCGTGAGGCCCCGGCCTACGCCTCCAACTGGCCCGGCGCCACCACCGCATCGATCCGCGACGGCGCCCGCCGCTTCGCCGCCTGGATACCCACCTCCGTCGCCCAGGCCCTGACCGCCTGGGGCGATCACCTGCTCACGGAAGGATCAGCATGAGCACCCGAACACGCCCCCGCACGCTACGGCCCCTGCGCTACGGCGCAGGGACCCTGTGCGTGCGGTACTACGACGCGGACGGCACGGAGCACCTCGTCGCCGCGCAGAACGCCAGCGCCGTGGACTTCGCCTCCTGCACGCCCGCCCGCGACATCCCCTCCTACGTCGGTCAGCACCACACCCCGGGCCTGTACTGGTCGGCAAGCAGCGACCGGCACGTGGCCTACGAGAGCTTCCTGGAACTGAAGTGGATGAAGCTGCTGGACCACGACCCGCACGTGGCTCTCTTCACCAGCCAGCCCTTCACCCTGGAAGGTGCCGATGCCCACGGCCGGTGGCGGCACACGCCCGACCTGTTCGTGCGCCGCACTGACGGCTCGGTGCTCATCGTGGACGTGAAGAACCCGCTCAGCCTGTCCAAGCCGTCGGTCATCCAGCAGGCCGACCGCACCGCGGAAGCATGCCGTCGCATCGGGTGGGACTACCAGATGGTCGGGGACATAGCCCCGCAGCGGTGGGCGAACATCGAATGGCTCGCGGGATACCGGCGCCCTCTGCGGGCCTGCGCTCACCTGGCCGACCCGCTGCTGGCGCTCGCCGACCGGCCCGTGGCCGTCGGTGATCTCGTCAGCTTCCAGCCCGCTCCGGAACTGGCCCGCCCCGTCGTCTACCACCTGCTGTGGCACAACCGCCTCGCCTGCGACCTCGACCAGCCGCTGCGCGACCACACCCGCGTGTGGACTACCGGGAAGGGAGAGGCGTGAGCACCCGCTACCGCATCGCCGCCGAGGACTGGATCGAGTTCGAGGAAGAGCGCCACCAGGTCACCGGCACCGACGGCTCCCTGGTTCGGCTGCGCTCGGAGTCCGGGCACCGCCAGACCATCATGCTCAGCGAGCTGCTTTCCGACCCCAGCTTCCGCGCCCACACCACGCCGCCCGACCGCCCCGAGGCGGGCGGGCCCGCCCTCGACCCCGGCGGGGTGCTCGCCACTCTCCCCGACAAGGCCCGGCAGGCCGCGCTGGAGCTGGAGGCGCACCTGCTGGAGGCCTCCACCGGCTTCCGCTCCGGCGATCCGCTGGCCCCCGCCACTGGAGAGCCGCGGCCGGAGTATCACCCGGATCTCCTGCATACCCAGCGGGTTCAGAACAAGGCCGCCGAGCTCGACTACACCGAGCGCCGGATCTGGCAGCTGCTGGAGGACTATCAGCAGCAAGGACTGTGGGCGCTGGTCGACAAGCGCAAGGCCCGCATCCGCAACCCGCTCAAGAACATCGATCCACGCATCGTCCAGGCCATCCGTGAACAGGCCACCGCAGAGAAGATGGACAGCTCCTCCACCGTCGGCCTTCGCTTTCTGCGCCGGACCCAGAACCGCCTGGACGCCGACTACGGACCCGGAGAGGTACCGCTGCCCCAGCGGGACGTCTTCCGCCGTCTGGTCAAGCTGCTGCTGACCCGCAGCCCGTCCGACCCCGCCTACCAGCGCGCCTCGGACGCCAACCAGCCCGACCGGCACTTCGGCAACGTCATCGCCCACCGCCCCGGCCAGCTCGTCATGCTCGACACCACCCCGCTGGACGTCCTCGCCTTCGACCCGGGCACCAGCACCACCCACCGCATCGAACTCACGATCGCCCTCGACGTTGCCACTCGCTCCATCCTCGCCTGGCGCCTGACTCCAGAAGGCACCAAGGCCATCGACATCGGCCTGCTCCTGGCCGACGTCATGACCCCCGAGCCCATGCGGCCGGCCTGGGCGGACGCCCTGCGCTACTCCATGCTCCGCGTCCCCTACGAGCGTCTCCTCACCGTCGACGAACGCCTGGCCGAAGCCGCCGCCCGGCCCGTGATCTACCCCGATACCCTGCTCTACGACCACGGCAAGCCGTACAAGTCGGAGGTCGTACGCCGAGCCTGCCTGAAGTGGAAGATCGACCTCCAGGACGCCCGCAAACTCAAGCCCACCGACAAGCCCCACGTCGAACGGCTGTTCCGCCGCATCCGTGAACAGTTCTCCGAACACGTCGCCGGGTACAAAGGCTTCAACGTCGCCCACCGGGGCCGCACCGCCGAACAGCAAGCCCGCTGGACTCTCGATGAGATCACCGAATTCTTCGCCGAGTACGTCGTGGCCGTCTACCAGCGCCGGCACCACCAGGGCCTGACCCTCCACGGCTTCCCCGACCTGCACGTCTCCCCCAACGAGACGTACAGCATGGCCATCGGCGCCGCCGGCTACATCGACTGCCCCCGCGACCCGGACATGTACTACGAGCTACTGCCCGTCGCCAGCAACAACGGCCGCACCATCCAGCCCTACGGCGTCGAACTGAACGGCCTGACCTACAACGCCCCGGTGCTGTACGAGTTCCGCAACGCCACCTCGCCCTATCCCAGCGGTCTGTGGCCCATCCGATACGACCCGCGGAACCTCCTGCACGCCTACTTCTACAACCCCCGCGACACCACCTGGTACGTGCTGGAGTGGACCCACGCCCTCAGCGACATCCAGCCCTTCACCGACATCACGCTGCACGAAGCCAAGCGCCTCCTGACCACGCGCGGCCTCAGCCCCGCCGACCAGGACGAAGTCGCCCAGGCCCTGTGGGACCTGCAAAACCGCACCGACGCCCCGGAGACCTGGACCAAGACCGACCGCAAACGCGCCGCCCGCGACACCCACCGCGGCCAGGCCCAGGCCCGTGACCAGCAGCGTTCGGCCCCCGCCGTCACCGCCGAGCCGCCCCCGCTCAAATCCGTCCCCAGCCCGCCCACTGGGCCAGAGGACGAGGACGACCTCGACATCGACCTCTCCACCCTGACCGCGGCCCCGGTATGGCGGCCCTACACCCGCCAGCAGGAGACCGACTGATGAACTTCATCCACCCCGGGCTCGCGGAACCACGGACGAAGGAAGAATGGCGGGCCTACCTGGACGACATCCCTCCCGCCCGGCCCGACATGCCCACCTTCGCCGCCTACCAGCGCCTCTCCCGGAAAGAGAAGATCCTGCTGAACAAGGCCCGCGACGACTACCACAGCGCCCTGATCATCGTCCGCACCCCCACCATGGACAAGATCCACCACCAGGTCCGGCGCCGCATGCGCGTCAACGCCCGCCAGGCCGCCGGAGCCCGCCGCGGCATCGTCCTCGACGGCCCCGCCACCATCGGCAAATCCACCCTGGTCAAGATGCTCGCGTACGACTACGAACACGAGCTCCGCGAGGCTTACCCCGAGCGCTTCAGCGAGCAGTACATCGTCGAAGACCACATCGTCGACTACACCCCCGTCGTCTACCTCAGCATCGGCTCCCAGGCCACTCCAAAGGACCTGTCCACCGCACTGGCCGACTATCTCGCCCTGCCCTACCGCTCCGGCGCCACCAAGTCCGCCATCACCCGCATCGTCCTGGAACACATGCGGCTGTGCGGAGTCGAGCTGGTCATCATCGACGACGCTCACTTCATGGACCTCTCCCTCCAAGAGGGCAAGGTCGTCAACGACCACCTCAAGTACATCGCCAACCACACCGCCGCCACCTTCGTCTACACCGGAGTCGACCTCAAGCGCTCCGGTCTCTTCCTCGAAGGCACTGGCAGCACCCGAGCCAACCAGACCGCCGGCCGCAACACCCTCATCAGGATGACGAACTACACCATCAAGACCCGCGAACAGCGCGCCGAATGGCTGACCGTCCTCCTCTCCCTCGACGAACACCTGGCCCTCTACCACCACAAGCCCCACACCCTGCCCCGGCTGTACCAGTACCTCTACGACCGCACGGAAGGCAGCATCTGCGCCCTGTCCGACCTCATCCGCGAAGCCGCAATCGAAGCCGTCATGACCGGCGAAGAAGCCATCACCAAAGACGTACTCGACCGCATCGACATCAGCGAACTCGCGCAAGCCCGCTACGAGAAGACCAAAGCCAGCCCGTCAAGAGGGCGCCGGACCAAACGGACGTCCGACCAGGTAGAAGCGGGCTGACCCACCACCGGCGACTCCGCTGATCATCACAAGCGGTGACGACACTCGGCCACGCGGAGAGCCGCGCCACAGGCTCGCTATGCTCCTCAGAGCTGCGCACTGAAAAGTTCGGTGCGCACTACGCCCGCCTAAACTGCGCAGGAAAGATTTCAGTTCGCAGGTCAGGGCATCGGCTACTGAAATCTTCAGGCTCGCCCTACAGCCCCGGTGCACAGCGAGCCCTGACCGGCCCGGCGGCGGCCCCGGCGTGGAGATGGTGTGGGGGCCTGGTGGACGCGTACAACCCGACGGGTATCAGGCCGTACGGTCATGACCGGAAGCGGGTGCCATGAGCCCCGGACTTCCTCATATGGGCCGGCGCCGCCAGTCTCCTCCCCCCGGGCACGCGGCAGGCCGGCCGAGAGGTACCCGACCGCCCCGGAGATCTCCCCCTTGCTCCGGGGCGGTCACCTCTCTCCGCCTCTGCTTCTCCGCCTCTGCTTCTCCGGCCCGCCGCTGCGCGGGCTTGCCGGGCCGCGGGGGTCAGCCCTCCGTTTCCGGCTCCGGCCCGGGCCGGGGCTCGGGAGAGGGCTCGGGACGGGGCTCGGCCCGTGGCCGGGCACCGCCCGCCCAGGCCCCCAGGCCGGTGATGCGGACCCGGGCCGCGGCCTCGTGCATGGCGAGTTCCAGCACGCCCGGATCGGTCAGCAGCCCGGAACCGTCCGGCGGCACCAGCCAGTGCACCCCGCCGCTGATCCGCCCCGGATGCGGGACCACGATCCAGCTTCCCCGGCCCGCCGGCCGCACCCCGGTCCCCACCCAGCGGCCGGCCGTGCCCGGCGGCACGAAGAAGCCGACCCGGGCGTCCCGGTCCGCCAGCACCGGGCCGGTGGGGACGGCCACGCCGCTCAGCACCTCCAGCGTGGCATGGCCGATACCGGCGGGCAGCACCAGGACGTCCCAGCGCCGCCCGGCCGGCAGCAGGACCACGCCCAGCGGATCGCGCTCCCATGCCCGGCGGCAGGCCCGGGGCTCGGCCGCCGCCGCGGACAGCCACGCCATGGCGGACCTCACACCGGGCGCCCCGCTCTCCTCGCTCATCACGTCTTTCCCCTCTCGCCGGGGGCCCGGGGGCCGGGCCCGCCCGTACCGTCCCCCAGTGAGAGCGGCCGGGGCCCGCGTTCTTACGCGATTGCGCGGCTCGGCCGGTGCGGCCGGCTTCGCCGGTACGGCTGCGCGGCGGCGGCCGGTCAGACGTCGGCGCGCTCCCCGCGGCCTCCGTCCGCGCCGCCGCCGCCGTCCGGGCCGACCCGGAGCCGCCAGTAGGCGGTGTCGTAGTCGGAACCGGGCGTGAAGTCGACCGCCAGCCACGAGGTGCCGGGCGGCAGGGTGAAGGAGAGGACCAGCTCCGTGCTGTCCCCGGGCCGCAGCACCCCGGCCGGGGAGAGCACCGTCCGCAGCCGGCCGGGCGCCATCTGCCGTCCGTCCGTGTGCACCCGCACCTCGTGGTCGCGCAGGCGGGCCCGGTCGCCGCCCTCCTGGCTGATGGTGAGCACCACGCGGGTGACGGTGCCGCGCTCCGGCTCCTCCGGCGCGCCGACGACCACCACCAGGCCGTTCTCCCAGACCACCCGGTCACCGGCGCCGGCCGTCCGGTCGGCACCGGACGCGGAGGTGACGGTCACGGTGTCCACGGCGTTCAGCACCAGCAGCACGGTCAGCAGCGCTCCGGCAACCGTGCCGATCCCGCCGGTCCACATGCCGGCGACCGCCCGGCCGCGCCCGCCGGCGGTGCCGCGCCGCACCCGGCCCACGGCCGCGGCGCCGACCGCCAGCGCGGCGATGCCCAGCGGCACCGCCACCGGGGAGAGGAAGAAGGTGCAGCAGAGCACCACCGCCCAGATGCCCAGGGCCAGCGAGCCGCGCGCCGCGCCGTTGCGCGGCAGCGCGGGCACCGGCGCGGGAGCGCCGGTGAACGCCCGGCCCCCGTGGCCCGGCCCGGCGGGCACCGGGCCCGCATGGCTCGGAGCTGCATGGCCGTGGCCGGCGTGGCCGTGGCCGGTGAACGGCTGCCCCGGGAGCGTCCGGCCCGCGTGGGCCGGGCCGGGGAACGGCCGGCCCGCTTCTTCCCGGCCCCACGGGCCCGGGGGCGGACCGGCCGCCGCCTCGGCCTCACCCGGTATGCCCGCGTCCGTGCCGTCCCCGCCCGGCTCCGGTGTTCCCCCGGAACCGCTCTGCCGATGGTTCTGCTCGGCGGTCACCGAACCTCCACATCCCCTTCGCGGTCAACCGCCCCACACCCTACGGCGGGTGCCCCGGGCCGCGGAACGCCCGTCCACCGGACGCGCGCCGGTCACCGCCGCATACCATGACGGCGCGTCCGGCGTCCGCCGCCACCCGCGCCCGCCGCCGGCCGGCCGGAACCCCCGCCAGATCAGGAGTTCATGTGTCCGAGCAGGAACCGACCGATCTCACCGGCTTCATCGCCGGACTGCCCAAGGCCGAGCTGCACGTCCACCACGTGGGCTCGGCCTCACCCCGGATCGTCGCCGAACTGGCCGCCCGGCACCCGGACTCGCCGGTGCCCAAGGACCCGGAGGCGCTCGCCGAGTTCTTCACCTTCCGGGACTTCGCACACTTCATCGAGATCTATGTCTCGGTGGTGGATCTGATCCGGGACCCGGAGGACATCCGGCTGCTCACCTTCGAGGTGGCGCACGAGATGGCCCGCCAGAACATCCGCTATGCGGAACTCACCGTCACCCCGTACGGATTCACCAAGCGCGGCATCCCCGACCAGGGGGTCATGGAGGCCATCGAGGATGCCCGCCGGGCCGCCGAGCGGGAGCTGGGCCTGGTGCTGCGCTGGTGCTTCGACATCCCCGGCGAGCTGGGCATCCCCTCCGCCGAGGAGACCGCCCGGATGGCCTGCGAGCTGCGGCCGGAAGGGCTGGTGTCGTTCGGCCTGGGCGGACCGGAGACCGGGGTGCCGCGCCCGCAGTTCAAGCCGTACTTCGACCGGGCGATCGCCGAGGGCCTGCACAGCGTCCCGCACGCCGGGGAGACCACCGGGCCGGAGACGATCTGGGACGCGCTGCGCGAGCTGCGCGCCGAGCGCATCGGCCACGGCACCAGCGCCACACGGGATCCGCGGCTGCTGGAGCATCTCGCCGAACACCGCATCCCGCTGGAGGTCTGCCCGACCTCCAATGTGGCCACCAGGGCGGTGACCGTGCTGGCGGAGCACCCGGTGCGGGAGATGGTGGCGGCGGGCGTGCCGGTCACCATCAACAGCGACGACCCGCCGATGTTCGGCACCGACCTCAACACCGAGTACGCGGTGGCCGCGAAGCTGCTGGGGCTGGACGAGACGGGACTGGCGGAGCTGGCCGGGAACGCGGTCAAGGCCGCTTTCCTCGACACACCCGCCAAATCCCGTCTGCTGGCCGAGATCGACAGTTATCTGGCCTCATGGCTGCAGAGACGATCCCAGAACGGTCCGGCCGGGAGCCGGCCGGAGGGGAACGGACCGATCCGTTGACGCTCGTCATCGCGCACCGCGGCGATCCGTACCGGGCGCGGGAGAACACCCTCCCGTCCATCCGGTCGGCGCTCGCCGCGGGCGCCGACGTGGTGGAGCTGGATGTGCGGCTCACCCGGGACGGGGTCCCGGTGGTGCTGCACGATCCGACCCTGAAACGGCTGTGGGGTCACGATCTGGCCGTCGCCCGGCTGACCGCGGAGGAGGTGCGGGAGCTGACCGGGGGCGGGGTGCCCACGCTGCGCGAGGCGCTGGAGACCACCTTTCCCGCCCGCACCCTGATCGATCTGCCGGAGCCGTCCGCCCAGGACGCCCGCGCGGTGGTGGCCGAGGTCGCCGCGGAGGGCTCGGCGCGCCGGGTGTACTGGTGCGGCGATCCGGCGGCGGTGCGCGGCGTGCGGCGGGCCGACCCGGAGGCGGAGATCTCCCTGACCTGGAAGCGGGCCGCACCGGTGCGGGAATCGCTGCTGCGGGACGTCCGCCCGGCCTGGCTGAACCACCGCTGGAGCCTGCTGGACGAGCGGACCGTGCGGCGGGCGCGCGAGGGCGGCTACCAGGTCTGCGCCTGGACGGCCGACACCACGCGCGCCATGCGCCGGCTGCTGGAGCTCGGCGTGGACGCGGTCCACACCAATCGCCCCGCGGTGCTGCGCACCGAGATCACCCGTGCCCGGGAGCGGAACCGGCCGCCCGCCGCCGGGTGAGCCGGTGCCGGGGAGGCCGGTTGCCCGGTGGCCCCGTGCCGCTGGGCGGGGCACGGGGCCACCGGGCGGTCGGCCCTCACGGGGACGCCGGCCGACCGGGCGGAGCGGTGCCGGTCCTCGGCGGGACCGTCAGCGGCGCTCGGCAGCGCTCAGAAGCCGCTCAGCAGCCGCTCAGAAGCAGAGCCAGCCGCCGGGGACATGGATGCAGTAGTTGGGGTGCACGGCCGCGGAGGCCGGAACGGCGGACACCCCGCCGAGAAAGAGGCCGGCCGTGGTGAGCAGCACGGCCAGCCGGGCGGCGGTGCGGGAGCGGGTACGGACCCGGGGGCGGGTGGCGTGTCCTTGGCGTCGCATCGGGTGTGACCTCCGAGGTCTGCGTCGGGTGGGGGGTGGGACACAACGGCGCGCCGGCGTGGCCGATATGGGCGCAACGGCCACGCGAACAGTGACTGACCGTACCAGCACGATTGCAGTTGTACAGGGCAGCTTTTCGGCCAACCGGGCACGGAGTGGCGCGGGAGGCGTGTGCGCCGGGGGCGAAACCGGCCCCGGCGGATCCGGGGACGGCGCCCGACGGCGGACGGCCGGACCGCCGGGACGGCTCCCGGCGGTCCGGCCGCGGCGCGGGCCGCCCGCTCAGAGGGCGGTCATCACATGCTTCACCCGGGTGTAGTCCTCCAGGCCGTAGGCGGAGAGGTCCTTTCCGTAGCCGGACTTCTTGAAGCCGCCGTGCGGCATCTCGCCGACCAGCGGGATGTGGGTGTTGATCCAGACACAGCCGAACTCCAGTGCCTTGGACAGCCGCATGGCGCGGGCATGGTCCTTGGTCCAGACCGAGGAGGCCAGGGCGTACTGCACGCCGTTGGCGTGCTCCACGGCCCGGGCCTCGTCGCCGAAGGTCTGCACGGTGATCACCGGGCCGAAGACCTCGTTCTGGACGATCTCGTCGTCCTGCCGCACCCCGGTGATCACGGTCGGGGCGTAGAAGAAGCCCTCCTCGCCGATCCGGTGGCCGCCGGTCTCCACCCGGGCGTGCGCGGGCAGCCGGTCGATGAAGCCCGCCACCTTGGCCAGATGGCCGGCGCTGTTCAGCGGGCCGTAGAAACAGTCCGGGTCCTGCACATCACCGGTCTTCACCTCGGCGGTGGCCTTCAGCAGCGCCTCCACGAACGCCTCGTGCACCGATTCGTGCACCAGCACCCGGCAGGCCGCGGTGCAGTCCTGCCCCGCGTTGAAGAAGCCCGCGTCCCGGATGCCCTCGGCCGCCGCGTCCAGGTCGGCGTCCTCGAAGACCACGCAGGGCGCCTTGCCGCCCAGCTCCAGATGGACCCGCTTGACGTCCCTGGCGGCACCGGCCGCCACCTCCGTGCCGGCCCGCACCGAACCGGTGATGGAGACCATGGCGGGCACCGGGTGCTCGGTCATCAGCCGGCCGGTGTCCCGGTCGCCGCAGATCACATTGAAGACCCCGGCCGGCAGGATCGCGCCCAGGATCTCGGCCAGCAGCACGGTCGAGGCGGGGGTGGTGTCGGAGGGCTTGAGGACGACGGTGTTGCCCGCGGCCAGCGCCGGGGCGAACTTCCAGACCGCCATCATCAGCGGATAGTTCCAGGGCGTGACCTGGGCACAGACGCCGACCGGCTCCCGCCGTACGAAGGAGGTCATGCCCGCCATGTACTCGGCCGCGGCCTTGCCCTCCAGCATGCGGGCGGCACCGGCGAAGAACCGGATCTGCTCGACGATCGGGCCCAGCTCCTCCTGCCGGGTCACCTCCAGCGGCTTGCCGGTGTCCCGGCACTCGGCGGCCAGAATGTCGTCGGCCCGGGCCTCGAAGGCGTCGGCGATCTTCAGCAGGGCCAGCTGCCGGGCCGCCGGAGTGGTGTCCCGCCAGGCGGGGAAGGCCGCCGCGGCGGCGGTCATGGCGGCGTCGACATCCGCCGGGCCGGAGAGCGGGGCGGTGGCGTAGGGGCGGCCGGAGACCGGATCGACCACCTCCAGGGTCCGGCCGTCCGCGGCGTCGCGGATCTCGCCGTTGATGTAGTTGCGCAGCCGGCGCAGCTCGGTGGTGGTCACAGCACCCCTCCTGCTTCCTGTTCCTTCTCGGTCGGACAATCCAGACTAGGCGCCGCAGCGGATTGCAGGACAGCCCCACAGGCGAAAGATTCTCCTTCGCCACACTGTCTGTGCAGCGAGAATGCCGCTCCTCTCGCCATTGCCACGAAGATTCTTCGCCTTCCCGGCGCCTCCGCCCGGCCGGACGGAGGCGCCGGCGGCCCGCTCGCCGTACCCCGTTCGCCGTAACCGAAGCCCCGGTGGCGCGTTGGTCCTGGCACTTCGCCGCCGACCAGCGGAGGTGCCGCGTGCCCACTGCCCCGCCCCGCCCGGGCACCCCGCCCGGCAGCCCCGACAACCCTCACAACCCTCACAACCTCGGCAACCCTGACAACCCCGACAACGATGTGCTCTGGACCCGCGGGCTGCACCGGGCGCATGCCGGGTCGCCGGCGCTCCGCGATCTCTCGCTGGCGGTCCGGGAGGGCGAGATCCTGGCCGTCACCGGCGGGCGCGGCAGCGGGCGGACCACCCTGCTGGACTGCCTCTCCGGCAGGCTGCCGCCGGACCGGGGCGAGGTGTGGTTCAACAGCATCCCGCTGCACGCCCTGCGGAGCCCGGCGCTGGCCCGGCTGCGCCGCGAGCGGTTCGGCTGGATCGGCGACCGCGCACAGCTCGTGCCGGAACTCACCGCCCGGGAGAACGCGGCCCTGCCGCTGCTGCTGGCCGGCGCCGGGGCCCGGGCCGCCCGGCGGACCGCGCAGCAGTGGCTGGAGCGGCTGGACGTGGGGCACTGCGCGCATCTGCGGCCCGGGGCGCTGGACCGGGCGCAGCGGCAGCGGGTGGCCGTGGCCCGGGCCCTGGTGCACCGCCCGGCCGTGCTGTTCGCGGACGAGCCGACCGCGCCGCTGCACGGGCAGGAGCGCCGGGTGGTGCTGCGCACACTGGTCACCGCCGCCCGCTCCCATGCCATCACCATGCTGCTGGCCTGCAACGATCCCCAGGCGGTGGAACTGGCCGACCGCGGCCTGACGCTCTGTGACGGCCGGCTGGCATGCTCGCTCACCGCCTAGTCCGGGGCCGCCCCGGGGGCCCGCTGCTGGTGGCGGCGTTCTCGGCCGCCACGGCCCATCTGCTGCTGACCGCGTTCGACCAGGCCCTTGCCGCCGCGGACCGGGCGGGCGCCGCAGCGGCCGCACCGGCCTGGTGCCTCCTGCCCCTGGCGGCGCTGGCGGCGGTGGCACGGCTCGCCGCGGCGGCTGCGGAGCACCGCCCGGAGGTGTCCGGGCCGGGGCTGCCCCCGGCCCGCCGGGCGGCGGCCCGCACTGCCCTGCCCGCGCTGCTGGGCAGCGCGGCGGCCCTGCCCCTGCATCCGCCGCCGCTCGCGGTGCTGCCCGCGGCGCTCACCCTGCTGGCCGCTCCCCCGCTGCTGGCCACCGCCGCGGCGACGGCCGGTGCCGTCCTCCGCCTCCGCCGCCGGACCCCCGGGACCCGCCGGACGACGCCCGGCGGCGTCCCGGTCCGCGGAAGGCACGGGGGGCGCGGGGCACGGCGGGCCGTGGTCTGGGGCGGTGCCGCGGGGCTGGGTGCGGGAGCCGCGCTCGGCGCGGTCCGGACCGGTCCCGCGGCGGTGAGCTGGGCGCTGATCGCGGCCGGGCTGATGGCCGTCACACCGGGGCTGCTGCACGCCGCGGGCCGGGCGGTGGCCGCCGGGACGCCGGGGGCGGTGCGCCTGCTGGCCGGGCGGTCGCTCCAGACCGAGGCGGCGCGCGCCGGCCGGTCACTGGGCATGCTGTGCGCGGCCCTGGCGCTGGCCGGGCCGCTGGCCGGGACCCCGCTGGGCCCGGCCGGAACGGCGGTGACCGTGGCCGCCACGGCCGCGGCAGCCGCCCCGGCCGTCCTGCCCGGGATCCGCCACACCGCGCTGCTGCACCGGCTGGGCGCGGCCCGCCGCACCCGGCGTTCACTGGTCGCGCTGCGCACCGCGGCGCTGCTCGTCCTGGGCTCCGCGCTGATAGCCGTGACCACGGCTGTCGCCCGGCCGCTGTGATCCGTCCCGGCCGGCCGGGCGGCGGTGCCGGTGCCCGCGGGGTTCTCAGGGCAGGGCGAGAAACGGCGGGAAGCCGGCTTCCGCGATGCCGCCCCTGGTCACCTCGACCACGTCGACGGGGAGACCGGCCACGCCCGGGGGCAGTTCGGCCGTCACCAGATAGCGCCCGGCGGGCACATGGGCGAAGCCGAACCAGCCGTTGCCGTCCGAGCGCACGGTCAGCGGCTCCCCGCCGGCCGTCAACGGGCGCAGGGTGACCCGGGCCTGGTCCAGTACCCCGCCGCCGCGCAGCGCCAGCCGGCCGGTGACATGCCCGTCCGTGGGGCTGGTCTTCCACGGCATGTCCGGCACGGCCGCCCGCTGCGCGAACGGCGCGTCCGGTCCGCCGGTCAGCGCCTCGGCGAGCGCGTCGCGCTGTGCCCGGCGCTCCGCCGGACTGCCGCCCACCGTGGCCATGGCGGGATTGGCGTAGGAGTAGCCGCTCCAGCCCGCCGCGGTGTTGCCGGCCGCGCTCGGCGCGATGGCGCGCCGCGCCTGGGCCACACTGCCGGCGACCGAGTTCAGATAGAGCGCCGGGCCGTTCACCGCCTGCCGGTCCGCCTGGTGGTCGGCCAGGAACTCCGACCACTCGGCGAACATCAGCGCCTGGTCCGGGTTCCACTCGCGCTTGTAGTTCATGGTGAGGGCGGTGTCCATGATCCCCTGCTCCAGCCAGCCCGCCCAGTCCTGGAGCACCTCGGTGTAGGTGCGGGTGGCCTGCCAGCCGCCCACCGCCTGCGGGCCGTGCCCGTAGGTGATGGCGTCCATGGAGAGCCGCACCGTGGGATCGGCCTGCCAGAGCGCCAGATAGATCCGCCGGACCAGGCCGGTGACCTGGTCGCGGCGCCAGTCGGACCACTGCGGGTCGGCCGGACCCGGGATGTCGGTGCGGCCGGTGAGGGCCTGGAAGCGGGCCACCGCGACGTCGTTGTAGCCCCAGTCGGAGCGGCCGGGGGCCAGGTTGGAGTCGGGGTAGCGGACGTAGTCGAGATTGATGCCGTCCACGTCGTAGTGGGTGACCAGGGAGGTGACGGCCCGCACGATGTAGTCGGCGGCGGCCGGGTGGCCCGGGTCCACATAGGCGTTGGCGCCGATCAGCTCGGTGCCGTCGGAGCGCTTGTTCAGCCAGCGGTCGGCGCCGTCGGCGGAGGGCCCGTGCAGGTTGAAGACGTGGTCCGGGGAGCTGGGCGGGGTGGCGCTGTTCCACATGGTGTTGACGTTGACCCAGGCGTGCACCTCCAGCCCGGCGGCATGCGCCTTGTCGATGACGGTGGCCAGCGGGTCGTAGGGCGCCGGGGCCACGGCGGCGTCGGTGCGCGGGTACAGGGCGTGGTTGCAGAAGCAGTCGTACCGACGGGCGGTCTGGACCACCAGGGCGTTGGCGTTCACGGCCAGGGCGTCGGCCACCAGGCGGTCGGCCTGTTCCGGGGTGTAGATGCCCTCGTTGAAGGCGTCCACCCAGTAACTGCGCCACTGCTGGGGCAGTTCGGCGGCGGCATCGGGATCGGGATCGGGCTCCGCGGTGGCCCCGGCGGTGGCCGTGGGGCCCAGCAGCAGCGCGGTGACGGCGAGCAGGGTCGGCAGCATCCGTCCGATGGTCCGTCTCATTCGGCCTCTCCACGGAAAGTTGGGAGTGCCCATGACAAGCAAGGGGACTGACAATTTACTTCACCCCTACCGGCCAGTCCAGACGGAAACTTTCAGCAATCCCGCCGGCTCAGCCGGGCGGCAGCAGCACCGTCTCCTCGCCCCGGAAGCCGACCGGCACGGTGGCGCCCTCCCGCGGCGCCTCCCGCAGGAGGCAGATGGCCTCCAGCCGCGGCCCGCGCTCCGGCGTCAGCAGCAGCACCACATGGTCGCCCCGGAAGGTCCGCGCGGTCACCACGCAGCGCAGCACGGCATGCTCCGTCTCCCCCACCCGCACCCCGGCCGGACGGATCAGCAGCTGCGCGGGACCGGGCGGACTGCCGTCCGGCACCGGCACCCGGCCCCATGCCGTCTCGGCCGCGCCGTCCCGCACCACCGCCTGCACCACATTGCGGAACCCCAGAAAGCGCGCGACGAACGCCGAGGCCGGGCGCTCCCAGACCGCCACCGGGGAGCCGGACTGCGCGATCCGGCCCCGGTCCATCACCACCACCCGGTCGGCCAGCGCGAACGCCTCCCCCTGGTCATGGGTGACCGCCAGCACCGTGGTGCCCAGGGTGCGGAACAACTGCCGCAGCTCGACCACCAGCCGCTCCCGCAGCCCGCGGTCGAGCTGGCCCAGCGGCTCGTCCAGCATCAGCAGCCGGGGACGCGGCGCCAGGGCGCGGGCCAGCGCCACCCGCTGCTGCTCGCCGCCGGAGAGCGAGGCCACCGGCCGCCGGGCCGCGCCCGGCAGGCCGACCAGTTCCAGCAGTTCGGCCACCCGGGCCGCGGTCACGGCCCGCGTCTCGCCCCGTACCCGCGGACCGAAGGCGATGTTGGCGCCCACATCGCGGTGCGGAAAGAGCTGGTGGTCCTGGAACATCAGGCCCAGCCCGCGCCGGTGCGCGGGCACCCCGGCCTGGTCCCGGCCGGCCAGCCGGACGGTTCCGGCGTCCGGCCGCTGCAACCCCGCGATCACCCGCAGCAGGGTGGACTTGCCGCTGCCGCTGGGCCCCAGCACGCACACGATCTCGTGCTCGGCCACGGTCAGGTCCACGGCGTCCAGCGCGGCGGACGGCGCCGGTCCCCGGCCGGTCCGGCCGGTCCGGCCCGCGCGCGGCCCGAAGCGGACGGTCACCCCGGTCGTCTCCAGCAGCATCAGAAACCTCCGGCCCGCAGCGGGCGTATCCGTTCCAGGGCCAGCAGGGTCAGCAGGCAGACCGCCATCAGCACCGTGGACAGCGCCATGGCCTGCCCGTAGGCGGATTCACCGGCCCGGCCCAGCAGCCGGGCCACGGCCACCGGCAGGGTCGGGGCGTCCGGCCGGGCCAGGAAGACCGTGGCCCCGAACTCGCCCAGCGACACCGCGAAGGCGAACCCGGCCGCCGGCAGCAGCGCCCGCCGCGCCAGCGGCAGGTCGATCTCCCGCCAGACCCGGGCCGGCGAGGCGCCCAGCACCGCCGCGGCCTGCCGCAGCCGGTCGTCCACCGCGCGCAGCACCGGCAGCATGATCCGGATCACGAACGGCACCCCGACCAGCGCCTGGGCCAGCGGCACCAGGATCCAGGAGGAACGCAGGTCCAGCGGCGGGGCGTCCAGGGTGATCAGGAAACCGAAGCCCACGGTGACGGCCGAGGTCCCCAGCGGCAGCATCAGCAGCGCGTCGAAGCCGCGCACCAGCCGGCCGGCGTCCGTGGTGAGGGCGGCTGCCGCCGCCCCGCCCACCACCAGCGCGATCAGGGTGGCCACCGCGCCGTAGCGCAGCGAATTGTGCACCGCCTCCCAGGGCGCCACCAGAAAGGTGCCGTCCGAGGCGAACAGCGCCCGGTAATGCGCCAGTCCATAGCCGTCCGGGCCGGACAGGGACCGCTCCACCAGCACACCCAGCGGCAGCACCAGCAGCACCGCCACCGTCAGCAGCACCCCGCCCAGCAGGGCCCACTGGCCGGCGCCGCGCGGGCGGCGCGCGGTCCGCTCCGGGTCCACCAGGCGCAGCGCGGTCTCCCGGCGCCGCACCGTCCAGGCGTGCAGGGCCAGCACCGCGGCCACCGCGCCGAACTGCACCAGGGTCAGCACGGCCGCGGCCGGCAGATCGAGCAACTGCGCGGTCTGCCGGTAGATTTCCACCTCCAGGGTGGCGAACCGGGGACCGCCCAGCACCTGGATCACCCCGAAGGAGGTGAAGGTGAAGAGGAAGACCATCAGCGCCGCGGCGGCCAGCGCCGGGGCCAGCGCGGGCAGGGTGACCCGGCGCCAGGCGGCGAACGGCCCCGCCCCCAGCATCCGCGCGGCCTCCTCCTGCCCCGGGTCGAGCTGCGCCCACAGCCCGCCGACGGTGCGCACCACCACGGAGAAGTTGAAGAACACATGGGCCAGCAGGATCGCCCACACCGAGGTGTCCAGCCGCACCCCCCACAGCTGCTCCAGCAGGCCGCCCCGGCCGAGCAGCGCCAGAAAGGCCGAGCCCACGACCACCGTGGGCATCACGAACGGCACGGTGATCAGCGCGCGCAGCAGATTCCGGCCGGGGAAGGCGAACCGGGCCAGCGCATAGGCGGCGGGCAGGGCCAGCACCAGCGTCAGCGCGGTGGAGGCGGCGGCCTGCCAGAGGGTGAACCACAGCACCTGGCGCGTGCCGGGCGCGGTGAGCACCTCCAGGGCCCGCCCCTCGCCCAGGCCCCGGGCAGTGATCGCCACCACCGGGTAGCCGAAGAACACCGCGAAGAAGACGGCGGGCAGGGCCAGCAGGGCCGACCCGGCCGGCCGGGCACGGCGCCGGCCGGCACCGTGCCCCGGGGGCCGCCGCCCCGGAGCCGGGAAGCCGCGCGCCGGGCGCGGACCGGCCGGCGGCGTCCCCGGCGCCGTGCCCACAGGACGGGTGGTCACCCGGTCACCGCAGCACCAGCTCGGTCCACTCGGTCACCCACCGCTCCCGGCCCTCGGTGATGGCCTGCGGATCCATGGTGTACGGATCGGCTATCTCCACCCCGTAGGCGGTGAAGACCTCGGGGAGCGGCACGCCCTCCCGCACCGGGTGCACAAACATCTGGAGCGGCACATCGGCCTGGAAGTCCTCGCCCAGCAGAAAGTCCAGCAGGGCCTTGCCGCCCTCCGGGTTGGCGGCCCCGGCCAGCAGGCCGGCGTACTCGATCTGGCGGAAGCAGGTGCCGGTGGCGACGCCGGTGGGCGCCTGCTCGGGCTCGGGACCGGTGCCGTAGACCACCTCGGCGGGCGGGCTGGTGGCATAGCTGACCACCAGCGGGCGGTCGCCGCCGCCGGTGCCGCCGCTCGCGCCGGAGAAGTGGTCGTAGTAGGCCTGCTCCCAGCCGTCCACCACCTCGACGCCGTTGCCGGCCAGACGCCGCCACCAGTCCTGCCAGCCGTCCTCGCCGTAGGCGGCGACGGTGGCCAGCAGGAACCCCAGACCGGGCGAGGAGGTGGCCGGGTTCTCCACCACCAGCAGATCCCGGTACTCCGGGGCGGTCAGGTCGTCCAGCGTCTCCGGCGGGGCCACGCCCTGCTCGGCGAACCAGCCGCGGTCGTAGTTGACGCAGATGTCACCGGTGTCCACCGGGACGACCGGGACGTCACCGGCCGGACGCAGTTCCTCGGGCACCAGGTCCAGCCCGGCCGCCCGGTAGGGCTGGAACACCTCGCCCTCGACGGCCCGGGAGAGCAGCGTGTTGTCCACGCCGAACAGCACATCGCCCTGCGGGTTGCCGGCCGTGAGCACCGCCTGGTTGACCATCACGCCGGCATCGCCGCCGCGCAGGATCTCGACCTCGAAGCCGGTGTCCGCGGTGAAGGTCTCCAGCACCTCGTCGGAGACGTTGAAGGAGTCGTGGGTGACCAGGGTGACCGTGGCGGGCGGTGCCGCCGGGGCCCCGCCGGAGCCGGAGCCGTCCGTGCCGGAGCCGCCGCAGCCGGCGAGCACCGCGAGTCCGAGTGCCGTCGCCGCCGCGAGATGGGGGGTGGCCGTGCGCTTCATCGTGCTGCTTTCGTAAGGGTGCGGGGAACGGAGCCCCGCGAGCAGCATGAGAGTCCGAGCTCCCTACCCGCCGGCCGGACCGTATCGGGCGAGGTTCGAAGGGTCTGCGGCCGTTTCCGCCGCACTCTCAGCGCTGCGAGCGCTCCCCTGTCGGAATGTGCGTATGTTCGACCGCTCACCCTAGCCCACCCCCGGCACCGCCGGCCCCGCACCCCCGCCACATCCGGACGGCGAGGCCCAAAGCGCGCCTCAGCGCTCGGTCGCGGCGAGCTGACCGCAGGCGCCGTCGATCTCCTGGCCGCGGGTGTCCCGGACCGTCACCGGCACGCCGTGCGCCTCCAGCGCGGCCACGAACGCCCGCTCGTCCTCGGGCCGGGAGGCGGTCCACTTGGAGCCGGGCGTGGGGTTCAGCGGGATCAGATTCACATGCGCCCGGCGGTTCCTGAGCAGCCGGCCCAGCAGATCGGCCCGCCACGCCTGGTCGTTGATGTCCCTGATCAGCGCGTACTCCACCGACACCCGGCGGCCGGAGACCTCGGCGTAGACCCAGGCCGCGTCCAGCACCTCGCGCACCTTCCAGCGGGTGTTCACCGGCACCAGGGTGTCGCGCAGTTCGTCGTCCGGGGCGTGCAGCGAGACCGCCAGCCGGCACTTCAGCCCTTCCTCGGTGAGCTTCCGGATGGCCGGCACCAGCCCCACCGTGGAGACGGTGATGCCGCGCTGGGACAGGCCCAGCCCGTCCGGCGCCGGGTCGGTCAGCCGGCGGACCGCGCCCAGCACCCGCTTGTAGTTGGCCAGCGGCTCGCCCATGCCCATGAAGACGATGTTGGACAGCCGGGCCGGGCCGCCGGGGATCTCGCCGTCGCGCAGCGCCCGCATACCGGCCACGATCTGGTGCACGATCTCGGCGGTGGACAGATTGCGGTCCAGCCCGGCCTGGCCGGTGGCGCAGAACGGGCAGTTCATGCCGCAGCCCGCCTGCGAGGAGACGCACATGGTGACCCGGTCCGGGTAGCGCATCAGCACCGACTCCACCAGGGTGCCGTCGTGCAGCTTCCACAGGGTCTTGCGGGTGGCGCCGTTGTCGCAGGACATCTGGCGCACCTCGGTCATCAGCGGCGGCAGCAGTTCCTCCGCCAGCCGCTCCCGGGCGGCGGCCGGGATGTCCGTCCAGTGCGCCGGGTCGTCGGTCAGGCGGGCGAAGTAGTGCTGCGAGAGCTGGCGGGCGCGGAAGGGCTTCTCGCCCAGTCCGGCGACGGCCTCCCGGCGCTCGGCGGGGCTGAGGTCGGCGAGGTGGCGCGGCGGCATGACGGCACCCCGCGGCGCGGCAAAGATGAGTTCTCCGGGCTTGGGCATAACCGTTCCAGTGTCGCAGACCCGGCCCGGTGCCCGGTCCCGCCGCCGGGCACCACGGCGGTCCGGTGCCGGCCGGCTCAGGGCCGGGTGAACACCAGGGTCTCCAGGACCCCGTCGTTCTGCCGCATGAGCGAGGTCTGCATCATGGCGAAGCGGCCGTTGTCCCAGGCCGGGCGGACATTGGTGACCTTGCCGAAGTAGCTCTGCTCGCTCAGGGCCCGCAGCGGCGGCCGGTACGTCTCCGGCCCCATCGCCATCACCGGGGTGACCGCGCCCGAGGACGGGTCCACCGCGACGACCATGGCGGGCACGCCGTCGCCCTTGGTGCCGATCCGCTTCGGCTCCTGGTAGGCGATGATCCGGTCGCCGTCGACGGTCACCAGGCCCAGCTTGCGGTTCTGCACCCGCTCGGTGCGCCACACCTCGCTGCCGTCGGCCAGGTCCAGGGCCACCAGCTGGTTCTGGTAGTTGGGATGGCCGTGGCCGCCCTCGTGCCCGGAATCGCCGGGGTTGATGTGCGGCAGCTCGACCTGCATGACCAGCCTGCCGTCCGCGACCAGCGCGCGCGGGCAGTTCCGCAGCCCTCCGGGCACACAGGGGAATCCCCGGGTCTCGTCATAGTCCGCCAGCACCACCGAGTGCTCCCCGGTTGCCGGATCGATGTGCCAGACCTGGGACCGGTTGCCGGACGTGACCTCCGCCACCAGCGGCTCCAGCGAGATCACCCCGTCGACGCGGGCATCGTCGGCCGGCAGCCGCCAGGACCAGAGCTCCTCACCGTTCTGGCCCCAGGCGACCAGCGCACCGCCCTTGCCCAGGCCACCGCCGCCGCTCTGGCCGCAGGTGAGCCGCTGGAGCAGGGTGTCGCCGAAGACCGCGTACCGGTAGGCGAAGCATTCCCGGACCGGCTCCGCCTCGACGACCGGCTCGCCGGTCTCCAGGGACAGGATGTGCCCGCCCGCCGCCGAGCTGACCAGCACCCGGTCCCCGAAGATCACCGGAGTGTCCTGGGATCCCGGATAGACGTCCTCGTGGTGGGCCAGGCCGGGCACGTCGACGCTCCACACCTGCTCCCCGGTGCCGATGTCCAGCAGGGTCACGGTGCGGCACACGCTGGAGCCGCCGTTCTCGGCCGGCTCCCCGCTGAGCAGCACCACCCGGCCGCCGGACTGCTCCAGCGAGGCCGGGCAGCTGCTCAGCCGGCTGCCCGGGAGCTGATACTCCCAGTCCGCCTCACCGGTGGACAGGTCGTATGCGGTCACCCCGCCGAGAGTGCGGCGGACGAAATGGGTGTCGGTGAACCAGTGCCCCTGGGTGGTCACCTCATGCGCCCCTCCGGGGGCGTCCGGCTGGACGACCTGAACCGCGACCCCGGCCGTGCCCAGTTCCTCCGCGGCCGCCGCCCACTCCTGGTACGTGGTCAGCGACTCCACTCCCCCGCCCCCGTCCCGGAGCAGGAACCACCAGCCGCCGAATCCGGCCGACAGCAGGACCAGCACGGCGGCCACGGCGACGGCCGCCGCGCGCCCGCCGCTCCGGCGAGGCGCCGGCCCGCCGGGCCGGTGCGCATGGGGATACGGATACGGCCCCGGCCGACCGGGGTGGCCCGGGTGTGCCCGGGCCGGGAAGCCCTGCCCGGGCGGTGGTCCCTGGGGTCCGCCCGCCGGTGCGGGCGGCCATCCCCCGGCCCCCGCCGGAGGGCCGGGCTGTCCCGGCCGGAGCGGCCGGCCGTCCCCGTAGCCGGGCATCCCGAATGGCGTGGACTGGTTCATCGTTCCCCCGTCGCATGCTCGGCGCATCGCCGATGACTCGGTCGCATGCCGTTTCTATCACCGCGGTTCACCGCGCGGCCGGGGGAGAACGATCAGTGAGAGCCGGCGAAGAGCAGGAAGAGAGCCCAGCAGACCGGGGCGGTGGGCAGCAGCGAGTCCAGCCGGTCCATGATGCCGCCGTGGCCGGGCAGCAGCGTGCCCATGTCCTTGATGCCCAGATCCCGCTTGATCATGGACTCGCCCAGGTCACCCAGGGTGGCGCTGGCCGCCACCGCCAGCCCCATCAGCAGGCCCTGCCACCACACCGCGTCGTCGATCAGGAAGTGCAGGCACAGCGCCCCGGCGGTCATGGCGAAGACCACCGCTCCGGCCAGTCCCTCACGGGTCTTGCCGGGGCTGATCCGGGGCGCCAGCTTGCGGCGCCCGAAGCGCCATCCCACCGCGTAGGCGCCGGTGTCGCTGACGATGGTCAGGATCAGGAAGGTCAGCACCCGCCAGGAGCCGTCGTCCGCGGCCAGCATCAGCGCCACGAAGGTGGCCAGGAACGGCACATAGAAGGCGGCGAACACACCGGCGGTGACATCGCGCAGATAGCCCGCGGGGGGCCGGACCATCCGCCAGACCAGGACCGCCAGACCGGTGACGGCCAGGCCGGCCCAGGCGCCCTCCGCGCCGCGCAGATAGCCGGCCACCACCATGGCGGCGCCGCCCAGGGCCAGCGGCACCAGCGGCACCCGGATGTCCTTGCGCTCGGTCAGCCGGGCCGACAGCTCCCACAGGCCGATCACCACGGCGAGCACGATCACCCCGGTGAAGGCCGGCCGGTAGACGAAGAGCGCGAGCACCACCAGCGCGCCCAGGGCCAGGCCCACCGCCACCGCGGCCCGCAGATCTCGGCCGGCCGACTTCTTCCGCGGCCGCTCGGGCGGCCGGCCGGCCGGACCTCGGGACCCATTGGACACATGCCGAGTCTGCGCCGGTTGCCGTGGATATCGGGCGGGACCCGCCGATGATCGGGGGACTCGTTCGCCCGCCCTGCGGCTCTCGGCTGACTCGTTCAACACACCAGTTCCATTTCCGGTTCGGTCGGCCGGTGAGGTCGGCCTGCGGCGGCGCTCCCGCTCAGACTTCGAGCAGCTCGGCTTCCTTGTGCTTCAGCAGCTCGTCGACCTGGGCCACGAACTTGGCGGTGGTGTCGTCCAGCTCCTTCTCCGCGCGCCGGCCCTCGTCCTCGCCGACCTCGCCGTCCTTGACCGCCTTGTCGATCTGGTCCTTGGCCTTGCGCCGCACACCGCGGATGGAGATCTTGGCGTCCTCGCCCTTGGAGCGGGCCACCTTGATGTACTCGCGGCGCCGCTCCTCGGTCAGCTCGGGAAAGGTCACCCGGATGATGTGGCCGTCGTTGGTCGGGTTGACGCCCAGATCGGAATCCCGGATCGCCTGCTCGATATTGCGCAGCGCGGTCTTGTCGAACGGGGTCACCACGGCCATGCGCGCCTCCGGCACCGAGAAGGACGCCAGCTGGTTGATCGGCGTCATGGTGCCGTAGTACTCGGCCAGGATCTTGTTGAACATCGCCGGGTGCGCACGCCCGGTACGGATGGCCGCCAGGTCCTCCTTGACGACCACGACGGCCTTCTCCATCTTCTCCTCGGCCTCGAGGAGAGCTTCTTCGATCACCATGTGCTCCTGAGTGCTTCCGGTTTCGGTCGGTGGTGGGGCCAGGTGGTGCGGAAAGCCGGCGGCGGACCCGCTCAGGCCCGCCGGCCCTGGCTGTTCACGAGTGTGCCGATCTTCTCACCATTGACGGCGCGGGCGATATTGCCCTCGGCGAGCAGCTCGAACACAAGGATCGGGAGACTGTTGTCCCGGCACAGGGTGATCGCCGTCGAGTCGGCGACTTTGAGGTCGCGGGTGATGACCTCGCTGTAGTCGAGGGCGTCGTAGCGGACCGCGTCCGGGTTCTTGCGCGGGTCCGAGTCGTAGACCCCGTCCACGCCGTTCTTGCCCATCAGCAGCGCCTCGGCGTGGATCTCCAGCGCCCGCTGGGCGGCGGTGGTGTCGGTGGAGAAGTAGGGCATGCCCATACCGGCGCCGAAGATGACCACCCGGCCCTTCTCCAGATGGCGCACGGCACGCAGCGGGATGTAGGGCTCGGCGACCTGACCCATGGTGATGGCGGTCTGCACCCGGCTGGGGACGCCTTCCTTCTCCAGGAAGTCCTGGAGCGCCAGGCAGTTCATCACCGTGCCCAGCATGCCCATGTAGTCGGACCGGGCCCGGTCCATGCCGCGCTGCTGGAGCTCGGCGCCGCGGAAGAAGTTGCCGCCGCCGATCACCACGGCGATCTGGGCGCCGTCCCGCACCACGGCGCCGATCTCCCGGGCCATGGAGTGGACGACGTCCGGATCGACGCCGAGTCCGCCGTTGCCGGCGAAGGCCTCGCCCGAGAGCTTCAGCAGGAAGCGCCGGGGACGGACGGGGTCACCGGCTGTTGTGGCGACGGTGGCACCGTGATTCATGGGTCTCTCCTCGTGCGCATGCGAGAAGGCCACGGCCGGCGGATTCCCTGGGTCATCCTGCTCGGCATGGCCTCCTCGTCACAACTGCGGTCGTCACGGCCGTGCTTCCCCGTCAGCCCCGGTCCGGCCCCCGCCCGACAATAGCGCCGCCGGGCGGGCCGGGGCCGGTGGCACGGCGAAACTCACCGTCTCCCCTCCAGCCTCTCACCCGCGCGTGGCTGCCGCGGACACCGGTTCGGGCCCCGCCGCGGGCCGGAACACCGCGCCCGGCCGGGGCTTCGCGGCGCCGGCGTTCCGGGCGCCCGGCCGGGCCGGGCGCCCGGGTGCGCGGCGCTCGTGCCGTGTTGTGCAGTGCGGTGCGGTGCGGCTCAGGCGCCGACGCGGAAGCGGGCGAAGCGCTGGACCGCGACCCCGGCCTCGCCGAGCACCTTCTGCACGGTCTTCTTGTTGTCCCGCGCGAAGGGCTGGTCGAGCAGGGTGTTCTCCTTGAAGAAACCGTTCACCCTGCCCTCGACGATCTTCGGCAGGGCGGCCTCCGGCTTGCCCTCCTCCTTGGCGGTGGCCTCGGCCAGCCGGCGCTCGGTCTCCACCACATCGGCCGGAATGTCCTCGCGGGAGAGGAACTTGGGCGCGAACGCGGCGATGTGCTGGGCCACGTCCTTGGCGGTGCCGGCGTCCGGCTTGTCGAGCTGCACCAGCACGCCCACCTGCGGCGGCAGGTCCGGGCTGGTGCGGTGCAGGTAGGCGGCCACATAGCCCTCGGTGAACTGGGCGAAGCGGTCCAGCACGATCTTCTCGCCGAGCGCCGCGTTGGCCTCGTCCAGGAACGCCTGCACGCTCTTGCCGGCCTCGATCTCCGAGGTCAGCAGGGTGCCGATGTCGGCGGGCGAGGTGCGGGCCACATGCTCGGCCACGGCCTTGGCGGTGGCCTGGAACTTGTCGCCCTTGGCCACGAAGTCGGTCTCGCACTTCAGCTCGACCAGCACACCGGAGGTGTTGTCGTCGGCGATCAGCGCGACCACGGCGCCGTTCTCGGCCGTGCGGCTCTCGCGCTTGGCAACGCCCTTCTGGCCCTTGACCCGCAGGATCTCGACGGCCTTCTCGACATTGCCCTCGGCCTCGTCCAGGGCCTTCTTGCAGTCCATCATGCCGGCGCCGGTGAGCTCGCGGAGCTTCTTGACGTCGGCGGCGGTGAAGTTCGCCATGGTTACGTGATTCTCTTCCCGGAAGTTCGGTGGGTGGGATCGCACTGCCGGGCGGCGGCGGGCCGGGGCCCGGAGGCCCCGGGCCCGCCGCGCCCGGACGTCAAGCCCGTCCGCCGGCCGCGGATCCGCGGCGAGCGGCGGACACCGGCGGTCAGCCCTGCTCGCCGGCCTTCTCGGCGTCGGCCTCGGCGGCAGGCTGCTCGGCGGCGGTCTCGGGCGCGGTCTCGGCGGCCTTGGCCTCGGCGCCCTCCAGCAGCTCGCGCTCCCACTCGGGCAGCGGCTCACCGGCCGGCTTCTCGCCCTCCTTGGCGGCCTCGGCGGCGCCGGAGCGGGCGAGCAGACCCTCGGCGGCGGCGTCGGCGATCACCCGGGTCAGCAGGGAGACGGACCGGATCGCGTCGTCGTTGCCGGGGATCTTGTAGTCGACCTCGTCGGGGTCGCAGTTGGTGTCGAGAATCGCCACCACCGGGATGCTGAGCTTGCGCGCCTCGCCGACGGCGATGTGCTCCTTCTTGGTGTCCACGATCCAGATGGCGCTGGGCACCTTCTGCATGTCGCGGATACCGCCCAGGGTCTTCTCCAGCTTGGCCTTCTCGCGGGAGAGGACCAGCAGTTCCTTCTTGGTCAGGCCGGAGGCGGCCACGTCCTCGAAGTCGATCTGCTCCAGCTCCTTCAGGCGCTGCAGCCGCTTGTGCACGGTGGAGAAGTTGGTGAGCATGCCGCCCAGCCAGCGCTGGTTGACATACGGCATCCCGACCCGGGTCGCCTGCTCGGCGATGGCCTGCTGGGCCTGCTTCTTGGTGCCGACGAACAGGATGCTGCCGCCGTGGGCAACGGTCTCCTTGACGAACTCGTAGGCGCGGTCGATGTACGACAGCGACTGGAGCAGGTCGATGATGTAGATGCCGTTGCGCTCGGTGAAGATGAAGCGCTTCATCTTCGGGTTCCAGCGGCGGGTCTGGTGACCGAAGTGGACGCCGCTTTCCAGCAGCTCCCGCATAGTGACGACGGCCATGGCCGTTCTCCTTGGACTACTCGGTTGTACGGCGCCGGCCGGAACTGGCCGGAGCCCCTGACGCCCCTGCGCGTCACAACCGCGGAAGTCCCTCAGCGGTCCTTCCGCGGACCGAGGTACGCAGCCGCCGTGCGGACCGGTTCCGGCCGCCGGCGGCGGGGCATGCGAGGTCGATCCGGAGCCCGGATCGCCACCCAGAAGTGTACGGGACCCCGGACGCGCCGGGCGACACGGCAAAGCCGGACCGCCCGGCGCGGCTGACCACCGGAAACACTTCCCCGTCCGGCGGCGGATTGCCCCTGCCGGCCGGAAGATGCCGAAGTTCTCCGCGACCGCCCGGTTTTCCACAGCCCTCGCGCACTCCCGCCCCCTTCCCGCACTCTCGGTACAGGAGTCGTGATCACCGGCGGTCACCGGATCGCCACGGAGGGGGAGCTGTTGATGCCGTCGCACACCGGAGACCACGCCCGGCGCACCGCCGGGGAGGAGGCGGCCGAGAAGGCGGCCGCGGAGGCCGCGCGGCGGCGGCGGGAGCGGCAGCGCTCCGCCGCCGCGCTCGGCAGATACGGCGAGCGGCTGGCCGTGCGGCGGCTGCGGGAGGCCGGGCTGGCCGTGCTGGACCGCAACTGGCGCTGTGCCGAGGGGGAGCTGGACATCGTGGCCCGGGAGGACGCCCCGGCCGGCGGCCGGTCGGCCGGGCCGGTGGTGGTGGTCTGCGAGGTGAAGACCCGCCGGGCGGGCGGGCCGCAGCATCCGATGGCCGGGGTCGGCCCGGCAAAGGCCGAGCGGCTGCGCCGCCTGGCTGCCCGCTGGCTCGCCGAGCGCTGGCTGCCCGCCCATGGCTCGCCCCCGCCGGGCGGGGTGCGGATCGATCTGATCGGGGTGCTGCTGCCGGACCGCGGGCCGGCCGTGGTGCAGCACGCGAGGGGGGCCGCCTGATGGGCTTCGCCCGCACCTGCTCGGTCGCGCTGGCCGGGGTGGACGGCCTGGTGGTGGAGGTCCAGGCGGATCTGGAGCCGGGCGTGGCCGGCTTCTCCCTGGTCGGCCTGGCCGACAAATCGCTCAGCGAGAGCCGGGACCGGGTACGTTCCGCGGTGATCAACTCCGGTGTGGAGTGGCCGCAGCGCAAGCTCACGGTCGGGCTGAGCCCGGCCGCGGTGCCCAAGTCGGGCAGCGGCTTCGATCTGGCCATCGCCGCCGCGGTGCTGGCCGCGGCCGGGCGGATCGCCCCGCCGTCGCTGGCCGGGCTGGTGATGCTCGGGGAGCTCGGCCTGGACGGCCGGGTGCGTCCGGTGCGCGGGGTGCTGCCCGCCGTGCTGGCCGCCGCAGAGGCCGGCTACCGCCAGGTGGTGGTGGCCGAGGCGACCGCGGCCGAGGCCGCCCTGGTGCCGGACATGGCGGTACTTGGCGTGCGCACCCTGCGCCAGATGATCGCGGTGCTCGCCGGGGAGGAGGTGCCCGAGGAGGAGTCGCCGCCCGGCCCGGCCGGCGTCCCCGACCCGGCGCTGACCGGGCTGCCCGCTCCGGGCCGCGGCTACGCCGGTCCCGCCCCCGAGCGCCTCCCGGATCTGGCCGATGTGGCGGGCCAGCACACCGCCCGCCGGGCCCTGGAGATCGCCGCGGCGGGGCGGCACCATCTGTTCCTCAAGGGGGCGCCGGGCGCGGGCAAGACCATGCTGGCCGAGCGGCTGCCCGGCCTGCTGCCGCCGCTGACCCGCCAGGAGTCACTGGAGGTCACCGCGATCCATTCGGTGGACGGCTCGCTGCCGCCGGGCCGTCCGCTGATCGACCGGGCGCCCTACTGCGCCCCGCACCACTCGGCCTCGATGGCGGCGCTGATCGGGGGCGGCACCGGCTTCCCCCGGCCCGGCGCGGCCTCGCTGGCCCACCACGGGGTGCTGTTTCTGGACGAGGCCGCCGAGATGGGCGGCCAGGCGCTGGACGCGCTGCGCCAGCCGCTGGAGTCCGGCCAGGTGACGGTGGCCCGGGCGGCCGGAGTGATGCGGCTGCCCGCCTGCTTCCTGCTGGTGCTGGCGGCCAATCCCTGCCCCTGCGGACGGTTCGGCAGCCGCAACGGAGGATGCGACTGCGCGCCGGGCACGGTGCGCCGCTACCGCTCGCGGCTGTCCGGTCCGCTGCTGGACCGGATCGATCTGCGGGTCCCGGTGGAGCCGGTGGGCCGGGCCGAGCTGCTGGCGGCGGCGGCGCGGGCGGAGTCCACCGCCGTGGTGGCGGACCGGGTGCTGGCCGCCCGGGAACGCGCCGCCGCCCGCTATGCCGGCACCCCGTGGCGGGTCAACGCCGAGGTGCCGGGGCATGAGCTGCGCACCCGCTGGGCCCCGTCGCCGGGCGCGCTGGCCCGCGCCGAGCAGGACATGGACCGCGGCCTGCTCAGCGCCCGCGGCCTGGACCGGGTGCTGCGGGTGGCCTGGACGGTGGCCGATCTGGCCGGCCATGACCGCCCCGGCGCCGCTGATGTCGACGCCGCACTGGCCCTGCGCACCGGCAACCCCTACCGCCATCCCCTTCCCCGGTCCTGATCCCCTCCGGACCCGGACCAGGACCGACCATGACCACTGGAACGAGGAGCGTACCGATGATGCCCGGACCCGGGAGCGGCCGTGGTGAGCGGCCGGTGGCGCAGGAGGGGGAGCGGCTCGCCCGGGCGGCGTTGTGCCGGATCGGCGAGCCGGGCGACGAGGCCATGGGCCGGTGGCTGGACGCGCTCGGTCCCGAGGAGGTGTGGCGGGCGCTGCGGGACGGCCGGCGGCTGCCCGAGGTCTCCGACGCGCGGTGGGCCGGGCTGCTGCTGCGTGCCGCGCGCACCGATCCGGTGCGCGATCTGGCGACCGCCGCGGCCTGCGGAGCCCGCCTGGTCTGCCCCGGGGACCCGGAGTGGCCCAGCCAGCTCGACGATCTCGGCCCGGCGCGGCCGGTGGCCCTGTGGGTGCGCGGTGCTCCCTCGGCGCGCTTCCTGGCCCTGCGCTCGGTCTCCCTGGTCGGGGCCCGCGCCTGCACCGACTACGGCAGCCATGTGGCCACCGAACTGGCCGCGGGGCTCGGCGAGCGGGGCTGGACGGTGGTCTCCGGCGCCGCCTACGGCATCGACGCCGCGGCGCACCGGGGCGCGCTGGCCACCGGCGGCCCGACCGTCGCCGTGCTGGCCTGCGGGGTGGATGTGTGCTACCCGCCACGGCACCGGGAGCTGCTCACCCGGATCGCCGAACAGGGACTGGTGATCGCCGAGTTGCCGCCGGGTGACCACCCCACCCGGCATCGTTTCCTGCAGCGGAACCGGGTGCTGGCGGCGCTCACCCGGGGCACGGTGGTGGTGGAGGCGGCCGTGCGCAGCGGCGCCCTGGTCACCGCCCGGCACGCCCGCCGGCTGCACCGCCAGGTGATGGGGGTGCCCGGGCCGGTCTGTTCGGCCCAGTCGCACGGTGTGCACCAGCTCCTGCGCGACGGCGCCTGCCTGGTGACCGCCGCCGACGAGATCACCGAACTCACCGGCGCCATGGGGGAGCTGGCCGGGCAGCGGCCGGGGCCGCTGCTGGCCCGGGACCTGCTGTCCGAGGCCGGCGCCCGGGTCCTGGAGGCGCTGCCCGCCCGGGGCACCGCCGCACCGCTGCGGGAGATCGCCGCGGGCGCCTGCACGGCCGAGCCGGACGCGCTCGCCCGGCTGCACGAGCTGCGCGCCCTGGGCTTTGTCGAACGACTGGGCGAGGAGTGGCGGCTCAGCGCGCCTCCGGGGCGCGCATCGGCGGCGCACACCACGGAAATCCATGGATGATCACACCGGAACGCGTAGGGAGGAACGTATCTGCGCAGGATTGATCCGCCGCCAGATGCGCAACGCGATGCGGATGTCACGCTACGCTCACATCAGTCCGGCTGTTGTCCCGCAGTCCTCGCAGTCCTCGCAGTCCTCGCAGTTCCCCCAGTTCCCCCAGCCCTCCCAGGACCACAGAACCGCTTATCACCCGCATCACCCGCACAGAACGCGCAGAACGGCTCAAGGCGACGTATGCCCCAGCACTCCCCCGTCCCCCGGCCATCGGCTCCCGAAGCACCGGCCGAGGCACCGGGGTCCGTCCCCCGTTCCTCGCCCGCATCGCTCCAGGAGCTGTGGCACGCCTACAAGACCACCGGGGACAGCCGCCTCCGGGAGCAGCTCATCCTGCACTACTCGCCGCTGGTGAAATATGTCGCCGGCCGGGTCAGCGTCGGCCTGCCCGCCAATATCGAGCAGGCGGACTTCGTCTCCTCCGGGGTCTTCGGCCTGATCGACGCCATCGAGAAGTTCGACCCCGGCCGGGCCATCAAGTTCGAGACCTACGCCATCACCCGCATCCGCGGCGCCATGATCGACGAGCTGCGCGCCCTGGACTGGATCCCCCGCTCGGTGCGGCAGAAGGCCCGCGCCGCGGAACGCGCCTACGCCACCCTGGAGGCGTCGCTGCGCCGCACGCCCACCGAGGCGGAGGTGGCCCGGGAGATGAACATCGACGTGGAGGAGCTCCAGGCGCTGTTCAGCCAGCTCTCCCTGGCCAACATGGTGGCCCTGGAGGAACTGCTGCACGCCGGCGGCGAGGGCGGTGACCGGCTGAGCCTGATGGACACCCTGGAGGACACCAGCGCGGACAACCCCGTGGAGGTCGCCGAGGACCGGGAGCTGAGACAGCTCCTGGCCCGGGCGATCAACACCCTCCCGGCCCGGGAGAAGACCGTGGTGACCCTGTACTACTACGAAGGGCTGACCCTTGCCGAGATCGGCCAGGTGCTGGGGGTCACCGAGAGCCGGGTCAGCCAGATCCACACCAAGTCCGTGCTCCAGTTGCGCGCCAAGCTCGCCGACGTCGGCGGCTGACGCGGGCCGCGCCCAGCAGCACGGCCGGCCCGGCCGCCGCCAGCAGCAGCACCGCCCCCGGGTGCGGCCCGGGGCCCGCGGCAGCCGCCGGGGCGGTGCCGGCCGCGCCGGGCGGCACGGGCAGGGAGAGAAAGGGCACCAGAGCGGCCGGCCCCCGGCGCAGCAGGGCCAGCGGATCGAGATACTCCGGGTGCTCGTCCCCCGGCTGCCCGGGCCGGTCCCGCAGCAGCCCCCAGTGCAGACAGGGCCCGGCGCAGTGGTACGGCCCCTCGCCCACGACCCCGATCACCTGCCCGGCCGTCACCCGTTCCCCCATGGCGACGGCCGGCTCCACCGGCTCCAGTGTGGTGCGCAGCCCGGCGCCGTCCCCCGCACCGTCCAGCACAATGGTGATCACCCCGCGTCCGGCGACCCGGCCGGCGAAGCCGATCCGGCCGCCCACCGGTGCGGTCACCGCCGCGCCGGGCGACGCGCCGAGATCCACCCCGCGGTGCCCGGACTGCCAGGGCTCGGGCGGCGGCCGGAAGGGCCGGAGCACGGCGGGCGGTGCCCCGTCCCGCGCCACCGGCCAGTGGCGCCCGTCCGGCTCCGCCGCCACGGCCGCCGCCGAGGACACCCGCGGCGGCAGAACGGCCGGCAGCAGCGGAAGAAGAACGAGGAAGAGGACGAGGAAAAGGACGAGGAAGAAGAAGAGGAGCGGCGGGCAAAGCGGGCGACGCGGGTTCATGGCAGCAGCATGAGGGCTGCCCGGCCCGCATGGGGACGCCTGTGGACAACGGGCGGCCCGCGCGGAACCGTGTCATCCGTTCCGGTGAACCAGGCGGGCCGGCCCCCGGCGGGCTCAGGAACCGCCGAAGCCGGAATCCTCCGGAAGGTCGAGCTCATTGCGGTTGAGCTCCTCGATGTTCACGTCCTTGAAGGTAAGAACCCTGACCTTCTTCACAAACCGGGCGGGCCGGTACATGTCCCACACCCAGGCGTCCGCCATGGTGATTTCGAAGAACACCTCGCCCTGTACCGAGTGCACCTGCATCTCATAGTCATTGGTGAGGTAGAAGCGACGCTCGGTCTCGATCACATAGGTGAACAACCCGACCACGTCGCGGTACTCCCGGTAGAGCTTGAGCTCCATCTCGGTTTCGTACTTTTCGAGGTCCTCGGCGCTCATGGCGTGATCCCCTTCAGCCGCTGGTTTCCCCATTGTGCGACACCGGGCGGCGCGCCACGCCGGACTCGCGGGTCTGCCGCCCGGCACCCGGGCGGGAAGGGCCGCCCGCCGGTCAGCGTGCCGCCCTGCGTCGCCGCAGGCCACGGGAGACCGGGCCGTACACCGCGCCGGCCAGGATCAGCGCCGCCCCGACCGCCGTGGCCAGCAGGATCGGCCGCAGCGGCCCGTCCGGCGAGGTGCTGCCCGGCAGGTCGTCGAAGGCACCGGCGCCGGGAATGGTGCCGATCCGTTCCGGGGGCCAGACCACCGCCTCCACCCGGGCCGACACCGCTTCCGCCGGCACAGTGCCGGTGGTCTCCTCCCCCAGCAGCCGGGTCAGCGAGTCGATGGAGTTCAGCCGGTCGTCACCGAGCAGAAAGAGCTCCCCCTCGGGCACCTCGGCCGAGAAGGAGTAGGGTGCCGCCGCCTGTCCGTCCGGCAGATAGGGCTCGTCCACCGGAATGCCGTTGACCGACAGTCTTCCCCGGTCGTCACAGCAGGCCACGGTGTCCCCGCCGAGGGCCACCGCCCGCTTGAGCATCGGCACATCGCCCCAGGTCTCGTCACGGAAGACCACCACATCGCCGCGGTGCACCTCGTCGCCGCCGATCCGGTGCGCCAGCACCCGGTCGCCGGCGGAGACCGTGGGTGCCATGGAGTCGGTGGGCACCTCGTAGGGCTGGTAGAGGATCGCGGCCAGCACAAAACCGCCCAGAAACAGCACACAGCCCACGGCCACGGCCGTATTGGCCAGTACGGCCCCGAGCCGCACCCGCGGGCGCCGGGCTGTGCTCATCACGTCCTCCCGGTGATCGGCGGTCAGACGCGACCCTACCCATCCCGCACGCCGGCGGCAGCACCGGGGAAGAGCCCAGCCGGCGGGACATCCGCCGCCGCCCGCGGCCGGGCGCGGGCTCAGCGGCTCCCGTCGGCCGCCGCGGCGGCGCGCAGCAGCCTGCGGCGGTGCCACGCCACCAGCGGTACGGCCCCGGCCAGGCCCAGCACCCCCGGCGCGGCGCCCGCCAGCGCCGCCGGCACGTCCTCATAGGCGTCCGGCACGGACAGATAGGACCATCGGTTCGGCGGCCAGGCCACCACGATGGCCCGGCCCACCACATCGTTCTCGGAGATGGTGCCGCCGCCCGGCCCCGCGGTGTGGTAGCGGGAGTCCTGCGACTCCTGCCGGTGATCGCCCATCACCCACAGCCGCCCCTCGGGGATGGTGATCGGCCCGAAGGGCTTGTCGTCGCAGGGCGTGTTCCCGGGATAGACGAAGTCGCTCTCGTCCATCGGCTTGCCGTTGACCGTCACGGGCCCGCCCCGCACGCACTCCACGGTGTCCCCGCCGACCGCGATCACCCGCTTGATCAGATCCTGCTCCTCGGCGGAGGGCATCAGACCGATGAAGCTCAGGCCGTCCTGCATGGTGCCCCAGAAGCCGCCGCCGGAGTCGGGGCGGTCCCCCAGCCAGTTCCCCGGGTCGTGAAAGACGATCACCTCGCCGCGCTCCGGCGTGCTGCCGAACCACGGGGTGAGCTTGTCGACCAGCACCCGGTCCCCGCGCTGCAGCGTGTTCTGCATGGAGTCCGAGGGGATGGAGAACGCCTGCACCAGGAAGGTCTTGATGAGCAGCGCCAGCACCAGGGCGATCAGGATCAGGATCGGCAGTTCCTTCCAGAAGGACCGCTGCGCGGGCCGGCGGCGCCGCCGGCCCCGGCCCGGCGCGCCCTCGGGCCCGCCGTCCGCCTCCCCGTCCCCCTCGTTCTCGCCGCCGCCGTCCCCGCCGTCCCCGTCGTCCCGGCCGCCGGCTCCGCCGCCCTGGCCGCCCTGCGGCCCGGGACGGCGCTGCGCCCCCGGGGCGTCCTCCGGCCGGGATCCGGCTCCGTCCGCGGCGGCACGGCCGTGCTCCTGGTCCGCCGCCGACTGTGGGGGCCGGCCGACGGGCTCGACGGCGGTCGTCCCCGGCCGCTCCTCGGGCTCCCCGGCCGATCCGGCACGCGCGCCGACTGCCACATCCCCCACGATGTCTCCTCACGCTTGCTCACGCTGCGTCCGGGCCCGCCCTGGGGGGAACGAACCCATGTGCTTCCGCTGCTGCTTCCGCCGCTTCCCTTCCACTCTCCCTAACGAGCGGGAGTTCCGCAGGAACCGGGAACCGCGGACATTTCTCCGCGCCGGCCCCGCGGGGAAGTACGGCAGGCCCCGGACGGGATCGGTCAGGGGTCGGGCACCGCCGAGAAAGCCGATGTCCCGTCCAGTCCCGCCCAGTGAGCATACGGCCAGGCGATGACCACCGCGCGGCCGACCACCAGGTCGACCGGCACCGTGCCGTCCCCGGGGTCGTCGAGGTGGTAGCGGGAGTCGGAGGAGTTGGAGCGGTGGTCGCCCATCACAAAGATCCGGCCCGGTGCCACCTGCACCTCGAACTCGATCAGCGAGGGGGCGTCGCCGGGATAGATGTAGGGCTCGTCCACCGAGACCCCGTTGACCGTGACCCGGCCCTGCTCGTCGCAGCAGGCCACGGTGTCGCCGCCGACCGCGATCACCCGCTTGATCAGATCCTGCTCATCGTCCTTGGGCAGCAGGCCCACCCAGGTCAGGGCCGTGCGCGCCTTCTCGATCACCAGCGGCTCGTCGCCCCGCTCGGTCTGCTGCGGATCGGACGCCAGCCAGCCGCCCGGGTCACGGAAGACCACCACCTCGCCGCGCTGCGGCTCCCAGCCGAACCACGGGGTGAACTTGTCCACCAGCACCCGGTCGTCGATCCGGATGGTCATCTCCATGGATCCGGACGGGATCACGAACGCCTGCACCAGGAAGGTCTTGATCAGCAGGGCGATGCCCAGCGCTATCCCGACCAGCAGGGGTATCTCCCGGGTGGCGCGCAGCCGCCGGCGGCGCCGGATGCGCTTGGCGGCGCGGCGCCGCGCGGCCCGGCCCTCGCCCGGCCCGCGCAGGGTCACCGGGCGCGGGTGCTGTTCGTCTGCCGGGCGCACGCGGACCGGGGCGGCGTGGCGCGGCTTGCCCCGCTTACCCATTGCCCCGCAGCGTTCCCCAGCGGCTGATCGGCCATCCGATGAATTCGGCGCGGCCGATCACCCGGTCCTCGGGTACGGTCCCGCCCCCGGGCATGCCGAGGTACTCCCGGGAGTCGGCTGAGTCGGAACGGTGGTCACCCATCACCCAGAGCCTTCCCTCCGGAACCCGGATGTCAAAAGTAACTGTGGAAGGCATGTCTCCCGGATACAGATACGGTTCGTCCAGCGGTTCACCGTTCACCCGGATTCGTCCCTGGGCGTCGCAGCAACTCACCCGGTCGCCGCCGATGCCGATCACCCGTTTGATGTAGTCGGTCTCATGCGGCTCGGCCAGCCCCACCGACGCCCCGGCGGTGCGCAGTATCCGCAGCAGCTGTCCCTCGGAGTCGTCGCGCGGCGCCGCGAACGAACCGGCGCCGTCGAAGACCACGACGTCCCCCCGCCGGATCTCGCCGCCGAAGCTGTAGGCCAGCTTGTTCACCAGCACCCGGTCGCCCACTTCGAGGGTGTCCTCCATCGATCCGCTGGGGATCCGGAACGGCTGGAGGACATAGGTGCCGAACAGGAACAGCGCCAGGGCGGTGCAGGCCAGCGCCACCGACCAGCGCCGGATCCGTCGGCGGTGGCGGCCCAGGAACCGCATCAGGGCCGCCCCTGTCCCCTGTGCCGCGCCGTCCACCGGACGAAACACGGAGCGCGACTCCGGGCACCTGTCCTCATCGGGACGAGGGCCGGAATCGCGCTCCGGGCGGTCTGCGTCGGTCGCGGTCACGCCGTGATGGTAACCGGGAGGTGTCGGAATTCCGTCAGCGCTCGCGCTTCTCCTTGATCTTCGCGGCCTTTCCGCGCAGCTCACGCAGGTAGTACAGCTTGGCGCGCCGGACGGCACCGCGTGTCACCAGCTCGATCTTCTCGACCACCGGCGTGTGCACCGGGAAGGTGCGCTCCACGCCCACGCCGAAGCTGATCTTGCGCACAGTGAAGGTCTCGCGCACACCCGAGCCCTGACGGCGGATGACCACGCCCTTGAACTGCTGCACCCGGGAGCGGTTGCCCTCGATGACTCGCACATGGACGTTGACGGTGTCGCCCGGGCGGAAGGCCGGGATGTCGCTGCGCAGGGATGCCGCGTCGACGCTGTCCAGGAGGTTCATGACCTGCTGCTCTCCTCGCCGATGCCACAGGTCATCAGCGGTAGTGGTCGAAAGGTTTGCCAAAGCCTGCGAGAGGTTGGTCTCTCACGATGCCGGAAGCCGGGCGGGCGCCGATCCCCCTGTGGCAGGGTCGCGCTCCGGGCGTGCGGCAACGGCCTATTCTTCCACGGCCCCGGGGACTCGCCCAAATCGGCCGTCCGGTCCGGGCCGCCAGCCCAGCGCGGCCAGGGTCGCGAGATCGTGCTTGTCCAGGGCCGCCGGGTCGCAGCCGGCGATCAGGTCCGGCCGGTGCGCGGCGGTGCGGCGCAGCGCCTCGTCCCGGCGCCACCGGGCGATCCTGCCGTGGTGGCCGCTGACCAGTACCTCGGGCACCTCCCGGCCCCGCCACACCGGAGGCTTGGTGTACACCGGGCCCTCCAGCAGACCGGCCATGGCACCGGGGGCGAAGGAGTCGTCCCGGTGTGATTCGGCATTGCCGAGCACGCCGGGCAGCAGCCGGGCGATCGCCTCGGTCATCACCAGGACCGCGGCCTCCCCGCCCGCCAGCACATAGTCGCCGATGGAGACCTCGTGCAGCTCCAGCCGGTGCCGGTACTCCTCGATGACCCGGCGGTCGATGCCCTCGTAGCGGGCCGGGGTGAAGATCAGCCAGGAGCGGGCGGCGAGTTCCCCGGCCAGCCGCTGGGTGAACGGCCGCCCGCTGGGGGTGGGCACCACCAGCACCGGTTCGCCCGCGCCGGCCGCGGCGCCCTCGGCCAGCACCGCGTCCAGGGCCTCGCCCCACGGGCCGGGCTTCATCACCATGCCCGGACCGCCGCCGTAGGGCGTGTCGTCCACGGTGTGGTGCCGGTCATGGGTCCACTGCCGCAGATCGTGCACCCGGACGTCCAGCGCCCCGCGGGCCCGGGCCTTGCCGACCAGGGACAGCTCCAGCGGCGCCAGATACTCCGGGAAGATGGAGATCACCTCGAACCGCATCAGCGCTCCCCGTCGTTGCCGTCGCCGGAGGTGTCCGGTGCGGGCGGTTCCTCCTCGATCAGGCCGGCCGGCGGGTCGATGACCGCGCGCTGCCCCTGAAGATCGATCTCCGGCACGATCTCCTCGACGAACGGCACCATCACTTCGCCCCCGCCGGGACGCTCCACCACCAGCAGGTCCTGGTACGGCAGATGGCTGACCTCGCCGATCCGCCCCACGGCGGTGCCGTCCACCGTGACCACATCGAGGCCGATGAGCTGGTGATCGTAGAACTCCTCGGGATCGTCCGGCAGTTCGTCCGGGTCGATCTCGGCGATCAGCAGGGTGTTGCGCAGCGCCTCGGCGGCGGTGCGGTCCGCCACCCCGGTGAAGCGCAGCAGCAGCCGCCCGCTGTGCACCCGGCCGGCGGCAATGGTCAGCGGCCCGGCCTCCGGCGGATCGGTGGCCAGCACGGCACCGGGCGCCAGCCGCCGCTCCGGTTCGTCGGTGCGCACCTCGACGGTGACCTCGCCCCTGATGCCATGGGCCCGGCCGATCCGGGCGACGACTAGCTGCACTGCTCCGATTCCTTCACTGGGTGGCCCACACGGTACGGGCCGGAGACGGCGGAGCGCCCGGCGGAAGTTCCGGCGGGGATTCCGATGCCTCCGGCCCGTGAGCCGATGTGCCGTTGCGGCCGGCGGACGCCTCAGTGGCTGTCCACGTCGACCAGGTCGATGCGCACACCACGGCCGCCTAGCGCGCCCATCACCGTGCGCAGCGAGCGGGCGGTCCGGCCGTTGCGGCCGATCACCTTGCCCAGATCGTCGGGGTGGACCCGGACCTGGAGCACCCGTCCGCGGCGCAGGGTGCGGGACGCCACCTGGACGTCGTCGGGATGTTCGACGATGCCCTTGACCAGATGCTCAAGGGCTTCCTCCAGCATCGTCAGCCCTCGGAAGACTCGGCCGCGGCCGGCTCGGCCTTCTTCTCGGCCTTGTCGGCCTTGTCGGCCTTGTCGGTCTTCTTGGCCTTCTGGGTGATGGCCTCGCCCTTGGACGAGTCACCCCCGGCCTCCTTGGCGGCGGCCTCGAACAGCGCCCGCTTGTCGGCCTTGGGCTCGGGCGTCTTCAGCGGCTCGGGAGCCGGCTCGCCCTTGAACTTCTGCCAGTCACCGGTCTTCTTGAAGATGGCCAGCACCGGCTCGGTCGGCTGTGCGCCCACGCCCAGCCAGTACTGGGCGCGCTCGCTGTCGACCTCGATGTGCGAGGGGTTGCGCATCGGGTGGTAGACGCCGATCTCCTCGATGGCCCGGCCGTCACGGCGGGTACGGGCGTCGGCGACGACAATGCGGTAGTGCGGCGACCGGATCTTGCCCAGACGCTTCAGCTTGATCTTGACTGCCACGGCTGTGGTGTCTCCTGCGTGTAGATAGAGGTGGGCCGCCTTCGGAGAGCCACGTGGGGAACAGTGGAGTCCGCTCCAGCCCGGCGGACGCGCCCGCCGCCGGAGAGAGGGGTCCGGTGCGGCAGACGAGTTCAGCGGCCCATTCTGCCATACCGCCGGAGCCCCGATCACCCGGGGGACGGCATGCGGACGGGCCCCCGGGGGCGCATCGGGTACGCACCGGGAGCCCGTCTCACCGGGCCGGCCGCCGCGCGGGCGGGCCGGCCCTCAGGCCGCCGCGCCGGCCGCCTCGGCGGGGACCGCCTCGGCGATCCGGAACGGCTGGTTGCAGGCACCGCAGACGATCGGGGCCTGGGCGAGCACCGAGGGCACGACGCGGACATTGCGCCCGCAGTCGCAGACCGCCTTGACCCGCACCCCGCCGCCGGAGGAGCCGTGCCGGGCGGCCGGGCCGCGGAAGCTCCGCTTGGTGTCGGAGCTGGTGGCCGCCAGATGCGCCTGGAGGGCGCGGTGCAGCCGCTCGGCCGTCATCCGGTACCGGCGGCGCGTCTCGGGAACCATCTTGACCAGCGAGAAACCGCTGCTCGGGTGTGGTTCTTCGGAATGGTCCAGGCCGAGTTCCTCGGCGATCGCCAGGAACCGGCGGTTGTGGTACCGGCCCGCCCGGGAGGTGTCCCGGACCCCACGGGCGGCGGCGATCCCGTGCACGGCCTCGTGCAGCAGTCGTTCGAAGGAGAGCTCCGTGCCACAGGCAGAGGAGGACTCTCCGATCAGGGATTCCGGCGCCGCCAGATCGGGCAGCTCCGGGTGGTGCCGCTGAATGTCGGCCCACGCCAGCGCCAGTTCGGCGGCCAGGACAGGTGGTGTCGTGCTCACGTCGGAAATAACGAACCAGCCCCCCTCAGTGTTCCGATTCCGGGCGGAATTCGCGGAAGTCACGGAAGTTTGCAATTACACGCCTAACCACGCCTACCGGTCAGTTCGCCACGAGGGCATGGCTTGCTCACCGGCAGCGGGAGGGGCTAGCACGTGGGGGGTACCGCAACCGCGCCCGGGACGGGGGTGCCGGCCGGACGCCGTACGGCGCGCTGGTGCTCCTTCGGCGCTCCCGCGCGGAACCGCTCCGCGCGGGGCCGACCGCGTCGTCAGTAGGCGCGGGCGACGATGGCGATGTTACCTGGCTGATCGTCCGAATTGGGCACCGACCCGTCTTCGGCGACCAGGCATCGGACGGATACGCCGTCCTCGGCCAGCCGGGCCTCGCCCGCCTCGCCCAGCACGGACCACGGGATACGCGCCCAGCCGCCCGCCTTCGCGGCCTCGCCGGCCTCCTCCACGGTGGCCACATCGCTGGTCAGGGCCGTGCGCCGGTCCCGGGAGCGGCGCAGCAGCAGCGCCTGGTCCTCCTCCAGCAGCGCGGGCAGGGTGGCGGCCAGGGCATCGATGGCCACCGGCTCCTTGCCGCCCGGGATGCGGCGCACCAGCATGGCGGTGCCCTGCTCCAGATCGCGCGGCCCCACCTCGATGCGCAGCGGCACGCCCTTGAGCTCCCAGTCCACGGCCCGGCGGCCGAAGGGCGTGTCGGTGCGGTCGTCCACCCGGACCCGGATGCCGGCCGCGGCCAGCCGGCCGGCGATCTCGCGCACCTTGGCCAGTACCGCTTCATCGCCCTTGACGGCGAGCACCACGGCCTGGACCGGGGCGAGGCGGGGCGGAATGCACAGGCCGTGGTCGTCCCCGTGGGACATGATCAGTCCGCCGACCATGCGGGTGGAGGTGCCCCAGGAGGTCTGCCAGACCAGCTTGCGCTCGCCGTCCGCGGCCAGATAGCGGGTGTCGAAGGCCTTGGCGAAGTTCTGGCCGAGTTCGTGGCTGGTGCCCATCTGGAGCGCCTTGCCGTCGCCCATCATGCCCTCCAGGGTGAGGGTGTTGATGGCGCCGGCGAAGCGCTCCCGCGGGGTCTTGCGGCCCAGCACCACGTCCACGGCGAGCACATTGACCATGAAATCGCCGTAGACCTCGCGATGGATCATGGCGGCGTAGTCGCGGGCGTCCTCATAGGTGGCGTGCGCGGTGTGGCCCTCCTGCCAGAGGAACTCACTCGTCCGGAGGAACACCCGGGGACGCATTTCCCAGCGCACCACATTGGCCCACTGATTGATCAGCAGCGGCAGGTCGCGGTAGCTCTGGACCCACTTGGAGAAGTAGTCGTTGATGATCGTCTCGGAGGTGGGCCGGACCACCACCGGCTCCTCCAGCTCCTTGCCGCCGCCGTGCGTGACCACGGCCAGCTCCGGGGCGAAGCCCTCGACGTGCTCGGCCTCCCGGGTCAGATAGGACTGCGGGATGAACAGCGGGAAATAGGCGTTGTCGGCGCCGGCCCGCTTGATCCGGGCGTCCATCTCGCCCTGCATCCGCTCCCACAGCCCGTAGCCGTACGGACGGATCACCATGGTGCCGCGGACCGGGCCGTTGTCGGCCAGCTCGGCCTTGCTGATCAGATCCTGGTACCAGCGGGGGAAATCCTCCGCCCGGGGCGTGAGTACGGGAGCCTTAGCCATGGCCGGAATGGTACGGGGCCATGGGGCAGAAGCGTGAATCCGGCCCCTTCGGCCCTCTGGACGACAGGAGCAAGCGGGAGTTATCTGGCATACAGGAGCGGAGGCAGCCATCCCGGAACCCGGCCGCCCGGCCGGACCGGGCTACCGCGAGGACCCTGGCCACGGGTCGATTGGGGCACGGTTCTATGACACCCACGCTGATCCACCACGACGAGACCAGGCCCTCCCGAGCCCGGGACTGGGCGGAGATCCAGGAGCGGATGTTCGTCCCGCTCTACGACGCGGTGTACGAGCGGCTGGCGGTCGGCCGGGAGACCAGGCTGCTGGAGCTGGGCTGCGGCACCGGGCTGGCCCTGCTGCGGGCGGCGGCCCGCGGGGCGCAGGTCACCGGCACGGACACCGATCCGGAGCGGCTGCGGCTGGCCCGGGAGCGGCTGCTGCCGGAGCCGGAGTGGGGTGGCCGGCGCTATCCGGCCCGGCTGCTGGCCGGCACCGTGCCGGAGCCCTCACCCGATCCGTTCACCCTGGTCACGGTGTTCGGCGCGCTGCCGGACGCCGAGGTGCTGCGCCGGGCGGCGGAGCTGGCCGCGCCCGGCACCCCGGTGGTGCTGACCGGGTGGGGTGCCCCGCAGGAGTGCGCGGTCACGGTGGCCCTGGGCGTGGGCGCCCGGCTGGCCGGCCGGCTGCCGCAGGACCGGCCCGGGATTCAGCCCGGGGTTCGGCCCGGGGACGGGCCCGGGGTCCCGCCGGAACCGCCGGGGGCCGAAGCGGTGGCGGCGCTGGCCCGTGAGGCCGGGCTGCACCCGTCCGACGGCGGCGAGGTGAGCTGCCCCTTCGGCTACCCCGGCCTCGCCTGTGCGCTGCGGGGACTGCTGGCGACCGGCAGCTTCGACAGCGCCGTACAGGCGGCCGGCCACGAACAGGTCGCCAAGGAACTCGCCGAATCCCTCCACCCCTATGTCAACCCGGACGGCACCGTCTGGCTCCCCAACACCCTCACCTATCTCATCGCCCACACCTAGGCCGGGTCGCGGGGGTTATTTGTCCTTGGGGAGGAAGTTGCGGAACTCCTCGGGGAGCTCGAAGGACTGCGCGTCGTCCGTGCCGGGGGCGCCGAACGCGGCGCCGGCCCGGCGCTCGGCGGCGGCCCGCTCCTCCTGCTGCCGCTTCAGCGGGTTGCCGCTGCGCCGCGCGCCCTTGCCCTTGCCCTTCTTCTGCTGCTTGCCCTGGCGGCGGCCGCCGCCGGGGCCCGGCATGCCCGGCATCCCGGGCATCCCCGGCACGCCGCCGCCCTGCGCCATCCGGGACATCATCTTGCGGGCCTCGAAGAAGCGCTCCACCAGATTCTTGACCGCGCTGACCTCGACCCCGGAGCCGCGGGCGATGCGGGCGCGGCGGGAGCCGTTGATGATCATCGGGTCCTGCCGCTCGCCCGGGGTCATGGACTTGATGATCGCGGCGGTGCGGTCCACGTCCCGCTCGTCCAGATTGTTGATCTGGTCCTTGATCTGCCCCATTCCCGGCATCATGCCGAGCAGCTTGGAGATCGAGCCCATCCTGCGGACCTGCTCCATCTGGGAGAGGAAGTCCTCCAGGGTGAATTCCTTGGGGCCCTTCGCCAGCTTGGCGGCCATCCGCTCGGCCTCTTGCCGGCTGAAGGTCTGCTCGGCCTTCTCGATCAGGCTGAGCACATCGCCCATGCCCAGGATCCGGGAGGCCATCCGGTCCGGGTGGAAGGCGTCGAATTCGTCCAGCTTCTCGCCGTTGGAGGCGAACATGATCTGCCGGCCGGTGACGTGGGCCACGGAGAGCGCGGCGCCGCCGCGGGCGTCGCCGTCGAGCTTGGAGAGCACCACGCCGTCGAAGCCGACGCCGTCCCGGAACGCCTCGGCGGTGGTCACCGCGTCCTGGCCGATCATGGCGTCGACCACGAACAGCACCTCGTCCGGGCTGACCGCGTCCCGGATGTCCGCGGCCTGCTCCATCATCTCCTGGTCGATGCCCAGGCGGCCGGCGGTGTCGACGATCACCACGTCGTACTGCTTGTCCCGCGCGTGGGCCAGGGAGTCCTTGGCGACCTGCACCGGATCGCCCACCCCGTTGCCCGGCTCAGGTGCGAAGACCGCGACCCCGGCCCGCTCGGCGACCACGGCGAGCTGGTTGACCGCGTTGGGGCGCTGCAGGTCGCAGGCGACCAGCACCGGGGTGTGGCCCTGCTGCTTGAGCCAGCGGCCCAGCTTGCCGGCCAGGGTGGTCTTGCCCGCGCCCTGGAGACCGGCCAGCATGATCACGGTCGGCGGCTGCTTGGCGAACCGCAGCCGCCGGGTCTCGCCGCCGAGGATGCGGACCAGTTCCTCGTTGACGATCTTGATGACCTGCTGGGCCGGATTGAGCGCCCGGGACACCTCGGCGCCGCGCGCCCGTTCCTTGACATGGCCGATGAAGGAGCGGACCACCGGCAGGGCGACGTCGGCCTCCAGCAGGGCGACCCGGATCTCCCGTGCCGTGGCATCGATATCCGCCTCGCTCAGGCGGCCCTTTCCCCGCAGGGATTTGAATGTGGCTGCAAGGCGGTCGGAAAGTGTGTCGAACACGGCGCTGGCGGGTCCTTCGTCATCGGGGGCGGGCACCGAGCGTCAACGTCGGCGGTGCCTTTCAGGGTACCGCCGCGAGCGCGCGCTCGACGTCGCGGGCGAGTCCGGCCGCCTTCTCCGGGGGCAGCGGCGCGCCGTCCGGTCCGGTGACGTAGAAGGCGTCCACCGCGTTGGCGCCGAGGGTGGACACATGGGCGCTGCGCACCCGGACGTTCTGCTCCTCCAGGGCCCGGCCGATGCGGTGCAGCAGGCCGGGGGCGTCCTGGGCGCGCACCTCCAGCACGGTGGCCAGCCGGGAGCCGAGCGGCGCCACGGTGACCCGGGGCGGCGGCGCCTGGAGCATGCGGCGCCGGCGGCGGCGCTGGGCCGTCTCGCGCTCGGCGAGCCGGCCCGCGATGTTGAGCGAGCCCTCCAGGGCGCGCACCAGGTCGGCGCGCAGCCGTTCGGCCTGCGGCAGTGAGCCGTACTCGGCGGCGACCCGCCAGTTGAGCAGCAGCACCTGTCCCTGCTCAGCCGGGTCGATCACCCGCAGCTCGGCGGAGCGCACGGTCAGCCGGTGCAGGGCCAGCACCCCGGCCAGTGCGGGCAGCACGCCGGGCTGGTCGGGCAGGGCGACCACCAGTTCCACGCCGACCGCCTCGGGCCGGCGCTCCGGCTCCCCGGCGGCGGTGTCCGAGCTGCCCGAGGTGTCGCCGGTGCCGACGGTGTCGCCGGCGGCCGGTGCCTCGGGGCGGGCCTGGAGGGAGAGCACCGGGGCGCCGGTGCGCAGCGCCTCCAGGGCCAGCCGCTCCACGGCGGCGGTGGGCTGCGGCGCGGGCGGGCCGCCGCCGGCCGCCTCGCCGCCACCGGTCTCCGGGCCGGTGAGTGCGTCGGCCACCCGCTTGGCCAGGTCGTCCACCAGCGAGGCACGCCAGGCCGACCAGGCGGCCGGCCCGGTGGCCAGGGCGTCGGCCTCGGTGAGGGCGTGCAGCAGCTCCAGGGTCTCCCGGCCGCCGACCACCGCGGCCACATGCTTGACGGTGGCCGGGTCGTCCAGATCGCGGCGGGTGGCGGTCTCCACCAGCAGCAGATGGTGGCGGACCAGCACGGCCAGGGTGGCGGCGTCCTCCTCGGTGAAGCCGATCCGGGCGGCCATGTCCCGGGCGATGGTCTCGCCGACCTCGCTGTGGTCCCCCGGCCAGCCCTTGCCGATGTCGTGCAGCAGGGCGGCGGTCAGCAGCAGGTCGGGGCGGGAGACCCGGCGGGTGAGGGCCGCGGCGCGCACCGCGGTCTCCACCAGATGACGGTCCACCGTCCAGCGGTGCACGGGATTGCGCTGCGGGCGGCAGCGGACCCGCTCCCAGTCGGGCAGCAGCCGGACCACCAGTCCGGCGGCGTCCATGGCCTCCCAGACCGGCACGGCGTCCCGGCCGGCGCCGAGCAGGGTGACGAATTCCTCGCGGGCCTCGGCCGGCCAGGGCACCGGCAGCGGCGCGGCGGACTCGGTGAGCCGGCGGACCGCGGGCAGCGCGAGCGGCAGCCCGGCCTGGGCGGCAGCCGCGGCGGCCCGCAGCGGCAGCACCGGGTCGCGCTCCGGGCGCGCGGCACGGGCCAGCACCACCTCGCCGTCCTGCTCCACCACGCCCTCGGCGAGCGGGGTGCGCTCGGTGACCGGCGCGGGGGCGCGGCCCCGGCTGCCCAGCAGGCCGCGCAGCCGGCGGCCCGGGCCGGAGCGGGTGCCGCGGGCCCGCAGCACCCGGCCGACCTCCCGCCAGGTCACCTCCGAGGCGTAGGCGATGGTGCGGGCGGCCTCGTAGACCCGGCGCAGCAGGGCGTCCGGATCGAGCAGTCCGAGCGCGTCGGCGACCTGCGGCTGGTCCTCCTGGGCCAGCCGGTCGGTGGCCCGGCCGGTGGTCAGATGCAGGGCGTCGCGCACATCGAGCAGGATGTTGCGGGCCTCCTCCAGCCCTTCGCGGGGGGCGTCGGCCAGCCAGGAGGCGGCCACGGCGCGCAGTGCCGTGATGTCGCGCAGGCCGCCGCGGGCCTCCTTGAGATCGGGTTCCAGGAGGAACGGCAGCTCGCCGTGGCGGCGGGCCCGGTCGCGGCCCATCTGATGCAGCTCGGGCAGCTTGGCGGGGGCCTCGGCGCGCCACTGGGCGAGCACGGCGCCGCGCAGTTCCTGGGTGAGGGTCCCGTCGCCGGCGATGTGCCGGGCGTCCAGCAGGCCGAGCTGGACCTTCAGGTCGTCGGCGGCCGTCTGCCGGACCTCTTCCGGGGTGCGCACCGAATGGTCCAGGGCCAGGCCCAGATCCCAGACGGGGTACCAGAGGCGGTCGGCCAGGGCGGCGACCGCCGGGCCGGCGGCGGACCTGCCGTCGTGCAGCAGGAGCAGGTCCAGGTCGCTGCGCGGGGAGAGTTCCGCGCGGCCGTAGCCGCCGACCGCGACCAGGGCGGCGCGCACGCCCCGGGGGGCCTCGCCGTACAGGCCGCACAGCCACTGGTCGGTGAGGCGGGCCAGCTCGGCACGGCGCGGCGGCCCGGTCTGCTCCCCCTCGGTGAGAAGGCGCAGCCGGGCCGCCGCGTAGGAGCCGTTGTGGCCCGTCTGGCCACCGGAACTGCTGCTTGTCGTCTCGGCGGTCATGCGGTCGTCGGCTCCCATGGTCGGTTCCGTGGTTGTCGATCGTCGGTTGTCGTGCCGTGGTACGGCGGGCGGGGGGCGCCGCGGGGCGGGGCGCCCCCGCCCGCCTTCCGGTCACAGGGCGTCGGGGCCGACCTCGCCGGTGCGGACCCGCACGGCGGTCTCCACCGGCACGCTCCACACCTTGCCGTCGCCGATCTTGCCGGTCCGGGCGGCCTTCACGATGACGTCGATGAGCTGCTCGGCGTCGTCGTCCTCGCAGAGGATCTCCAGCCGGGTCTTGGGCACCAGGTCGACCGTGTACTCGGCGCCCCGGTAGACCTCGGTGTGACCGCGCTGCCGGCCGTAGCCGCTGGCCTCGGTCACGGTCATGCCGTGCACGCCGAACGCCTGGAGGGCGTCCTTGACCTCGTCCATCCGGTGCGGCTTGATGACCGCGGTGATGAGCTTCATGCGTCCACCTTCTTCTCACCCGGGTCCGCGGTCGCCGTCTCGGCGGCTGCGGCGGTAACACCGGCGGCCGAGACCGGGCCGCCGGTCTGGCTGAAGTCGTACCCGCTTTCGGCGTGGAACACCTGGTCGAGGCCGGCCGCCTCCTCCTCGTCGGAGGACCGGAAGCCGATGGTCGCCTTGATCGCGAAGGCGATCAGCGCGGTGACGACGAAGGTGTAGACCAGCACCGCGCCGGCCGCGAGGGCCTGGAGCACGAACTGCTGGATGCCCCCGACCTCCATGGCCAGGAAGCCGACCAGCAGGGTGCCGATGAGGCCGCCGACCAGGTGGACGCCGACCACGTCGAGCGAGTCGTCGTAGTTCAGCTTGTACTTCAGGCTGACCGCCCAGGCACAGACCACGCCGGCCACCAGGCCGATGGCCAGGGCGCCCATGGGGTTGACATTGGCGCCGGCCGGGGTGATGGCGACCAGACCGGCGATGGCGCCGGAGGCCGCGCCGAGGGTGGTGTAGGCGCCGTAGCGGAGGCGCTCGTAGGCCAGCCAGCCGCAGATTGCCATGCCGGTGGCGACCATGGTGTTGAAGCCCATCAGGGCGGTGATGTTGTCGACCGCCAGCTCGGAGCCGGCGTTGAAGCCGAACCAGCCGAACCACAGCAGGGCGGCGCCCAGCAGCACCATCGGCAGGTTGTGCGGACGCATCGAGGAGTCCTTCTTGAACCCGGACCGCTTGCCGATCACCAGCACCGCGGCCAGGGCGGCGATACCGGCGTTGATGTGCACCGCGGTTCCGCCGGCGAAGTCGATGACGTCGTACTCGCCGTCGAACATCTTCTCGCCCAGGGTGTTGATCCAGCCGCCGGCGCCCCAGACCCAGTGCGCCACCGGGAAGTAGACCAGCGTGACCCAGGCGGTGATGAAGACCATCCAGGAGCTGAACTTGACCCGCTCGGCGAGCGCACCGGCGATCAGCGCGGGGGTCAGCACGGCGAACATCAGCTGGAAGAGCGCGAAGGCCATGACATCACCGCTGCCGTCCAGGCCCAGCAGGTCCTGGAAGCCGATGAAGTCGAAGTTCCCGATGATGCCGCCGCCATTGCCTTCGCCGAAGCCGTCGCCGAAGGCAACCGAGAAGCCGTAGAGAACCCACAGCACGCTGACGATGCCCATGGAGACGAAGCACATCATCAGCATGTTGAGGGCGCTCTTGACCCGGATCATGCCGCCGTAGAAAAAGGCAAGACCCGGAGTCATGATCATCACCATGGCGGCCGAGATGATGACGAAGCCGACGTTCGCCGGAGTTACCGCCTGTTCCAATACTTCTTCTGGTGTCAAGGTGGGATCTCCTTGAGATAACGACCCGTGCGGGCAGGATCTGGGCGGGTCAGGATGGGGTTCAGGCTGCAAGAGCGCCGTTTCCTGTGATGCCCGGTGATGTTTCGCACCCGTGACGATGGCCGTCCCCGTGTTACAGGCCAATGAACTCGGCATGGCGTACGGCATTTCCGGACCGCGGTGTGCCGCACTGTTCGCCCAAGCGTTATGAAGCCGCAAGCAGCGGCGGGCTTCCGCGGCGCGGGACCGGCGTGCGGCGCCGCCGCCGCACGGCCCGGCCGCACGGCCGGCCGCCCGTGTACACGGACCGGCCGCGACCGCCACCCGGTGTGACCTGGCATGGGGGAGCCGAGTCGGGTTGTCCGGGGTGGTGGCCGCGGCCGGGGTCGGTGCGCCCGCGGGGCCGGTCAGACGGCCCGGCGGGCCGGACTCGCCGGAAGTTCCTGGGTGACATGCTGCAGCAGCTCGGTCACCTCGGGGACGTCGCCGTACTCCCGGGCGGCGTTGACCGTGGTCTTGCGCAGCCGGTTCGACACCCGCTCCGAGCGCAGCGTCTTGGCCAGCGTTATCGCCCGGCCGGCCTGCTCGGCGCATGCCTCGGGCTCGTTCTCCAGCAGGTGCACGGTGGCCAGGCCGATCAGATTGAGTGCATACGAACGGTGCGGACCCTGCTGGTCCTGGTCGCATTCCCGCCCGAACAGCCCGACCGCCTGCTCCATGTGCGGCCTGGCCCGGGAGACGTGCGCGGGGCTGCGGCCCGCCACATAGGCCAGGTCACGGTAGGAGTGCGCGTTCTCGGCATGCAGCTCGGCCAGGGAGAAGAAGCGGATCCAGTCCGGGTCGCCGTCGCCCGGGGTGATGTCGCTGAAGGTCTCCTCGGCCATGCGCACCGCGCGGTGGCACCTGGTCGCCTGCCCCAGGGTGGCATGGGCCCGGGCTTCCATGGCGTGCAGCATCGACAGAGTGCGCGGGGTGGCCGCGTCCTGGCCGCCGTACTGGGCCAGATGGATCAGCTCCAGGGCGTCCTCCGCGCGGCCCAGATGAATCATCTGCCGGCTCATCTGGGCCAGGATGTAGGCGCCCAGCGCCCGCTCCTCGGCCTCCTTGGCGGCGTGCAGCGCCAGCACGAAGTACTTCTGCGCGGTGGGCTGGAGACCGATGTCGTAGCTCATCCAGCCCGCCAGCGCGGCGAGTTCGGCGGTGATCCGGAACAGCCGGCGGCGCACGGCCGCCGGATGGGACTCCTGGAGCAGATCGGTCACCTCGTGCAACTGCCCGACCACCGCCTTGCGGCGCAGCCCGCCGCCGCTGGCCGCGTCCCACCGGCGGAACATGGTGATGGTCTCGTCCAGCATGTCCAGCTCCGGACCGGACAGGCCGGTCAGCCGCCGCCGGGCGCCGCCCTGCGCGGGCACGGCGGCCAGCTGCGCCGCGCCGCTTCCGGCGCCGCCGGCCGCGCCGGCCTCCGGGCCGCCCGCGGTCGGCACCAGCCAGCGCTGCATGGGCTCTATCAGCGAGGCCCCGGCGGAGATGGTGAGCGAGGTGCCCAGGAAGCCGCGCCGGCCCAGCATCAGATCGCTGCGCGAGAACTCGTTGATCAGCGCGGCGGTCTGCGGCCCGGCCCAGGGCAGGTCGACCCCGGAGATGGCGGCCGACTGGCGCGCCGCCCGCAGCCCGAGGTCCTCGACGGTCACCACGCAGCCGAACCGTTCGCAGAAGAGTTCGGAGAGGATGCGCGGGATGGGCTCGCGCGGCTGTTCGCCGTCCAGCCAGCGGCGGACCCGCGAGGTGTCGGTACTGACATGGCCGGCACCCATCTGCCGGGCACGCCGGTTCACCTGACGGGCCAGCTCGCCCTTGGACCAGCCGCTGCGCTGGAACCAGGACGCCAGCCGCTCATTGGGGAGCTTGGCGGACGCCGCCGCGCCGCCTTCCGTTCCGCTCACCGTCACGCCCCCATCCCGGCCCGCCGCCACCGCGGGCCGTAGGTCGTCGTCGTTCGGCCGTCCGGGCCCGCGCCGAAGGGCGCCGGGCCGGCCGGGAAGTCACTGCCGCTGCTGCCTGTGTGCATCTGTCTCTTCGGTGCCGGGGGGCGGGGCGGATGCCCGGGGATCGCGCTTCCCGGTACCGTGCCGCCCCACGATCCCACGATCCGGGGCCGCGGGATCCCGTCCCCGCCCGGACCCGCGGGCCGCCCGCCGGGCCGCGATTCCCGGGCGGGGGCCGGTGGTTGGCCGGCAGAACTGACGGAGTGTCTACGAATGGACCGAACGTAGCCCCGCCGGCCGGGGGTGGCGACCTACGTGGCGGAATCGCCACCATTCGCCACCCCTCTGTATGAAGCTAACGCCCGCACGACGCGATTCACTTGGCACAGCGCTCCCGGCGGTGGGGCGGAGCGAAGCACTAGGGGGCGCGCGGCGGCGGCCACGCTCCTGCGCCTGTGGCCGGGCCGCGATCGGCGGTGCCGGACTGGGCAGTCCTCAGGGAGTCAGTGCGTGACCGGACCACTCGGCTGAGTGACCAGCCGGGCGGCCGGTACGAGTAACCATCGGCGTCCAGGACCCGTTGGAGGGGGCATGGGCTTCACGATCGGCAGCGGTCTGCGCGAGGTCAGGGAGCTGCGGCTGGTGACCGGGAGACCGCGGCGGGCCCGGCGCGGCGGGCATGCCCCGCAGGCCACGGCGGCGGCGGAGTACACCGCCCGGTGGGGATGGGACGTCCGGCCCGGAGCACGCGCCCGGCGCTTTCCCGGCGGCCGGGTGGAGTGCTCCTGCGGGGCGGACTGCGGAGCGCCCGGGGCGCACCCGCTGCCCGCGGGCGAGGTGATCCCGGCCGGCTCCTCCCCGGCGCAGGCGGTCCGGGCCTGGACCCGCACCCCGGGAGCCGCGGTGCTGCTGCCGACCGGGCGGATGTTCGATGTGATCGAGGTGCCGGCCGGGGCGGGCCGCCGGGCGCTGCTGAGGATGGAGCGGATGGGGCTGCCGCTGGGGCCGGTGGCCGAGTCGCCCGCCGGGCGGATGTGGTTCTTCGTGGCGCCGGGCGCGGCCGGGGAGGTGCCCCGGCTGCAGCACCGGATGGGCTGGCCGGACGGCCTGCCGGACCGGCTCGGCCTGCGGGTGCTGGGCCCCGGCTGCCATGTGCCGGCGCCGCCCTCCGACCACGGCGGGCGGGGGCATGTGCGCTGGCTGCGTCCGCCGTCGCCGGAGGCGGCGGCCCGGCCGCCGCAGGCCCGGCTGCTGCTCGGCGCCCTGGCCTACGCCTGCCACACCCGGGCCGGCACGGGCGGCGCACCGCCGCACGGGCCGCCGCTCGGACCGCTGGTCGGCCCGCGGGGCTGAGGCCACCGGCCGCGGGGCCGGGACGACCGCGCCGGGCGCCGCGGTCAGCCCTCCAGCAGGGCGTCGACGAACGCCTCGGGCTCGAACGGGGCCAGGTCGTCGGCGCCCTCGCCGAGCCCGACCAGCTTGACCGGCACGCCCAGCTCCCGCTGCACGGCGATCACGATGCCGCCCTTGGCGGTGCCGTCCAGCTTGGTCAGCGCGATCCCGGTGACGTCCACCACCTCGGCGAACACCCGGGCCTGCACCAGGCCGTTCTGCCCGGTGGTGGCGTCCAGCACCAGCAGCACCTCGCTCACCGGACCGTGCTTCTCCACCACCCGCTTGACCTTGCCGAGCTCGTCCATCAGACTGGCCTTGGTGTGCAGCCGGCCGGCGGTGTCCACCAGCACCACGTCGGCCGCCTCGGTGATGCCCTCCTTGACGGCGTCGAAGGCCACCGAGGCCGGGTCGCCGCCCTCCGGCCCGCGGACCGTGCGGGCGCCCACCCGCTTGCCCCACGTTTCGAGCTGGTCGGCGGCGGCGGCCCGGAAGGTGTCGGCGGCGCCCAGCACCACCGCGTTGCCGTCGGCCACCAGGACCCGGGCCAGCTTGCCGGTGGTGGTGGTCTTGCCGGTGCCGTTGACGCCGACCACCAGGATCACCGAGGGCCGCTCCTCCCCCTGCTCGGTGATGCCGCCCGCGGTGTTGACGGTGCGGTCCAGCTCCGGGCCGATCAGGGTGAGCAGCTCCTCGCGCAGCAGGCCCCGCAGCTCCTCCGGGGTGCGGGTGCCCAGCACCCGCACCCGCTCGCGCAGCCGCTCCACCAGCTCCTGGGTGGGGGCGACGCCGATGTCGGAGGTGATCAGCAGGTCCTCGATCTCCTCCCAGGTGTCCTCGTCCAGGTTGTCCCGGGAGAGCAGGGAGAGCAGGCCGCGGCCCAGGGCGTTCTGCGAGCGCGCCAGGCGGGCACGCAGCCGGACCAGCCGGCCCGCGGCGGGCTGCGGGGTCTCGATCTCCGGGGGCGCGGGCGGCTCGGCCAGGGTGGAGCCACCGGGCAGGCCGATGTCCTCGATGGTGCGGCGGGGGGTCTCCACGGGCTGCGCCGCGTCCTCGCCGACCTGCGGTTCCGGGGGCGCGGCGGTGCCCGCCGGACTCGCCCCCGAGGCGCCTTCTGCCGGTGCCCCGGGAGGTGGCGCCTCGCGGCCCTTGCGGCGCCGTCCGCTGATGACCAGTCCGCTGACCGCGGCGATCGCGATCACGGCGATGGCCACGGCAAGGATGAGGTATTCCATCGGTGTCCTCGGCTAGCCGGGTGCCGGGCCGGTCGTCCACCCCGGCGGTTGTCGGTTCCCCAGTATCAACCACCACCACCGCCCGCACCGAGCGCCCCCGCCGCGCCGTGCCGCCGGCCCGTGCGGCGAGGGCTAATGCAGGCGCTGGCTGATGACCTTGGAGACGCCGTCGCCCTGCATGGAGACGCCGTACAGGGCATCGGCGATCTCCATGGTGCGCTTCTGGTGGGTGATCACGATGAGCTGGGAGCTCTCCTGGAGCTCCTTCATGATCCGGATCAGCCGCTGGAGATTGGTGTCGTCCAGCGCCGCCTCCACCTCGTCCATCACATAGAACGGGCTGGGGCGGGCCTTGAAGATGGAGACCAGGAGGGCGACCGCGGTCAGCGAGCGCTCACCGCCGGAGAGCAGGGAGAGCCGCTTGACCTTCTTGCCCGGCGGGCGGGCCTCCACCTCCACGCCCGTGGTCAGCATGTTGTCCGGGTCGGTGAGCACCAGACGGCCCTCACCGCCGGGGAACAGCCGGGAGAACACTCCCTCGAATTCGCGTGCGGTGTCGTGGTAGGCGGCGGTGAAGACCTGCTCCACCCGCTCGTCCACCTCCTTGACCACCTGGAGCAGATCGGCCCGGGTCTTGCGCAGGTCGCCGAGCTGCTCGCTGAGGAACTTGTGCCGCTCCTCCAGGGCGGCGAACTCCTCCAGGGCCAGCGGATTGACCTTGCCGAGCTGCTTGTAGGCGCGCTCCGCCGCCCGCAGCCGCTTCTCCTGCTCGGCGCGGACGAAGGGACGCGGCCGGTTGCGCGGGTGCTCCGGGTCCTCGGGCAGTTCCTCCCCCTCGGCGGGCGGGGAGGGCGGCACCGGCTGGTCCGGGCCGTACTCGGCGACCAGGACGTCCGGCTCGATGCCCAGCTCGTCCTGGGCGCGGGCCTGGAGCTGCTCGATGCGCAGCCGCTTCTCGGCGCCCAGCACCTCGCCGCGGTGCACCGAGTCGGTGAGCTTGTCCAGCTCGTCCTTGAGTTCCCGGCCGCGGCGGCGCTCGGCGTCGAGCTCGCGCTCGTGCCCGGCCCGGGCCTGCTCGGCCTGGCGGCGGGCGGCCTCGGCGCGTTCCACGGAGACCTCGACATGGGCCAGCAGCCGGCGGGCGCCGGCCGCCACGGCGGCGGCGACCCCGGCCTCGTGGCGCAGCCGGGCGCGGCGGCGCTCGGCACGCAGCCGGGCCTCGCGCTCGGCGCGGGCGGCCCGGTCCAGGGCGTCGGCCCGGCCGGACAGGCCGCGCACGCGTTCCTCGTGGGTGCGCAACTGGAGCCGGGCCTCCATCTCGGCCTGGCGGGCGGCGGTGCCCTCGGCGGCCAGCCGGTCGCGTTCGGCGGTGTCCGGCTCCTCCTCGGCGTCCACCGTCTCCTCGGCGACGGCGAGCTGCTCGGCCAGTTCCTCGGCCTCGGCGGTGGCGCGGGCGAGGTCCTCCTCGGCCCGCCGCACCGCCTGGGCCGCACGGTCCGCCTCCCCCGCGGCGGCGCGGGCCTGCCCGGCCAGACGGCCCAGGTCCTGGGCGACCCGGGAGCGTTCCCGGTCGGCGGCGGTGCGGCGGCGGCCGGTCTCCTCCAGCGCCGCGGCACACTCCTTGCGACGGGTACGGGCCCGGTCGAGCCCGGCGGCGAGACGTTCGCAGCGGGCGGTCAGCTCGTGCAGCTCGGCGGCGGCCTCGTCCACCGAGGCCTGCACCTCCAGCAGGCTGGGGGCTCCCGCGGAGCCGCCGCGTGCCAGATGCCCGGCGAGCACGTCGCCGTCGGAGGTGACGGCGGTCAGGCCGGGCCGGCCGCGCAGCAGTTCCCGGGCGTCCTCCAGGGTGGCCACCACCATCGTGCCGCGCAGCAGGGCGCGCACCGCGGCCACCACCCCCTGGTCCCCGCCGACCAGACCCTCGGCGGGATGGGCCGGCACGCCGCCCACGGCGACGGCCGACGGCTCCCCGCCGGACGCGGCACGGGCCCCGGGGATGCCGCCCCGCCCGGCCGCGGCGGTGCCCGGTGCCGCCGCGCCGGGGGCGGCCGGGCCCGGAAGGGGCGCGGGGCCACCGGTGGTGCCCGCCGGTGCGGGGGCGGGCCGCCGCGGTCCGGGCGGTGCGCCGGGGGACGGCTCGCCCTCCGCGGGGCCCGGCACCTGCGGCGGGCCGGCCGGGGCGGCGCCGGGAGCGGCCTCGGTGATGCCCGTGGCGCCGGTGACGCCGGTGATGAGGAGCGCGGCGCGGCCTGCGTCGTGCTTGCGGAGCAGGCGGAGGGCCTCCACCGCGGTGTCCGGGCTGTCCACCGCGAGGGCGTCGGCCGCGCTGCCGAGGGCGGCGGCGACCGGGATCTCGTAGCCGGGGGCCACGGTGAGATGTTCGGCCGCCGGGCCGAGCAGCCCGCCGAGCCGGTCACGGGCCTGGAGCAGGGTGTCGGTGCCGTCCTTGCGGCGCAGGCCGAGGGCGAGGGCGTCGTGGCGGGCGGAGACCGCGGCGCGTTCCCGCTCGGCGGTGGCCGCGGCCTCGCGGGCGCGGCTCAGTGCCGCCTCGGCCTCGGCGAGCTCCCGGCGGCCGGCCTCGTAGGCGGCGTCCAGGTCCTGGCCGGGCGGGCCGCCGGGGGTGCCGTCGGCGGCGGGGACGCCCTCCACCCGGTCGCGCAGGGCGGTGTACTCGGCCTCGGCCCGCTCGGCCCGGCCGCGGGCCTCGTCGCGGGCGGCGGTCAGCCGGTCGATCTGGGTCTGCGCGGCGGCTGCCCGGCCGCGGGCGGCGGTGGCCCGGCCCTGGAGCCGGGCCAGATGCTCGCGGCGGTCGGCCAGGGCACGGGCGGCGTCCTTGAGCCGGCGCTCCTCCGCGGCGAGGTCCCGTTCCAGGGCGCCGCGGCGGGTGACGGTGGAGTCCAGCGCCTGCTCGGCGGCCTCCAGCGCGGCCTCCAGTTCGGCCTCCTGCTCCCGGATGCGGGCGGCCTCGCGTTCCATGTCCTCCGGATCGCGGCCACGCCGCTCCTCCGGCTGGGCCCCGGTGGCGCTGGCCACCCGGGCATCGGCCAGTCCGATGGTGCCGCGGATACGTTCCGCCAGCTGGGAGAGCTCGTACCAGGTCTGCTGGGCGCGCTGCACCCGCGGGGTGAGGGTGCGCACCCGCTGGTCGAGGGCGGCCTCCCGGCGCAGTGCCGCGCGCAGCCGCTGCTCGGCGTCCTCCTTGCGCTCGCGCAGCGCGGCCTCGTCGGCGAGTTCGGTGCGCAGCGCGGTCTGCAGGGCGATCAGGTCGTCGGCGAGCAGCCGCAGCCGGGCGTCGCGCAGATCGGCCTGGATGACGGCGGCCCGGCGGGCCACCGCGGCCTGCCGGCCGAGCGGCTTGAGCTGGCGGCGCAGTTCCTCGGTGAGGTCGGTGAGCCGGGCCAGGTTGGCCTGCATGGCGTCCAGCTTGCGCAGCGCCTTCTCCTTGCGCTTGCGGTGCTTGAGGACACCAGCCGCCTCCTCGATGAAGGCGCGGCGGCCCATGGGGTCGGCGTGCAGCACCGAGTCGAGCTGGCCCTGGCCGACGATGACATGCATCTCGCGGCCGATGCCGGAGTCGGAGAGCAGTTCCTGGATGTCCAGCAGCCGGCAGGTGTCGCCGTTGAGCCGGTACTCGCTGCCGCCGTTGCGGAACATCGTCCGCGTGATGGTGACCTCGGCGTAGTCGATGGGCAGGGCGCCGTCGGAGTTGTCGATGGTGAGGGAGACCTCGGCCCGGCCCAGCGGCGGGCGGCCGGACGTGCCGGCGAAGATCACGTCCTCCATCTTGCCGCCGCGCAGCGACTTGGCGCCCTGCTCGCCCATGACCCAGGACAGCGCGTCCACCACATTGGACTTCCCGGAGCCGTTGGGGCCCACCACACAGGTGATGCCGGGCTCCAGGCGGAGTGTGGTGGCGGACGCGAAGGACTTGAAGCCTCGCATGGTCAGGGTCTTGAGGTGCACGCTCTCGGACTTTACCTTCGGCTCACCGAGGATTATCCGTTTCGACCCGCGGGATGCCGGGCACACCAGACTGTGAGCGAACGCGATGCGTACACCCTCGGTGCCGCAATGTCCCGGTGGTGTTCCCGGTGTGGCGCCCGAAGCCATGGAGACCCGGCCGTGGGGGTCTGTGGTGCTGAGGGTGACCGCGCACGGGGCCGATGTTGTTGAGGTTGGTTGCCCCTGAAGTGACGAAGGGACGCCGAAGCGTCCCTTGTATTCTCCTCGGCAAGCCCGCAGCCTGCCCCGGCCGGACGAGGAGCCGCCGGACCGGAACCGGGATCAGGTGAGCGCGGGCTCTGCCTTGGACACGTTGATGCCGTCGAGCACCGAGCCGTTGTCGCGTACGGCGGCGGCCAGCGCGTCGTTCTCGGCCTGTACCCGGACCAGCTGGGTTTCCAGGTCGCGGACGCGCTGCTGAAGCCGTCGCATCTCGGCGAGGACTCGGGGGTCGGAGCCACCGACGTGACCGAGAAGCGCCTTTGCCATGATGGATGGTCCTCCACACTGAGTGACCGACCGAAGCCGTGGTGGGTCGTGAGGGAACAAGCCCGCATATCCTCTGCATGAGAGTGCCCAGGGCCATCAGCCACTAAGGTATGCGGGACTTTCAGCGTCTCACCAAAAATGCAGACGGTCAACACGATCACACCGCGCAGCGGGGGGCTTCACCACAACGGCACCGGCCGCCACGCCCGTTTCACGCCCCGCGCACCCCTTCCGGCCTGCCGTTTCCGGGCCGCCCGGGCCGCCGTCCGCCCGGTGGGGCGGGACGCGGGGTGGTGTTGATCACTCGTTCCGACGCAGCCTTGCACGTCGGAGCGGTGACGGCAACTGTTTTGCGGAAAATCGCGTGCCCCGGGACGGCGCGGCGGAGCTCCGCGCGGCCGGCCGCCGGAGCCCGGAGACCGGCGCGGAGGGCGACGGCGGCGGGACGGGCAGTGTGGCCGAAATCTCTTCCCGGGCGGGCCGCGGAAGGACCCCCGGCGGCCCGCCGGGCCCGGACGCACACCGGTTGGCGCAGCGCGAGGGGACAGCGCTGCGGCTGCTGTGACGCAGGTTATCTGCGTCATTCCGCACAGAAGTACCCGTGCGGACTGCTCCATGCCGTACAGTCCAGCGACAGGAATTCACCCTTCCGGGTGGTGTCGGATTGTGACGTCGACCATGCGAGGACGGTGCCGCTGATGGGACGCCATCGCCGTGCCGCGGGCCGGGGCGCCCGGCTGAGGCAGACCCCCGCCCGGGCGGGGCTGCTGGGCGCGTCCGCCGCACTCACCGTGGGCGCCGTGGCCGTGGGCGCCGGGCTGGTGCCGGGCGCGGGCGACCGCTTCACCCTGGACGGCCCGCGCAACATCCAGGCGCAGAACGGCGGCCGCCCGGGCGACACCTCCTCCCCCGCCGCCCAGGGGCAGGCCGAGGAGACCCGGGCCGGCGAGGAGACCGGACACCGGGAGCCGGGGGCGACGCCCGCGGACGGCACGGAGCCGTCGGACTCGCCCAGCGCGGAGGAGACCGGCCGGACGCCCGAGGAGACCGGGGGAACCGAGGAGACCGCCCCGGCCGAGGAGGAGCAGGAGCCGGCGGAGCCCACGGCGGAGACCACCCCTGAGGACGAGGCGGAGCCGGCGGGCCCCGAGCCGTCCGCCGGGGCCACATCGCCCGCGCCCTCGACACCGGCGGCCGGTACCGAGCCGCCGGCCACCACCCAGCCGCCGGCCGCCGATCCGGCGGTGGCCGCCGCCAGAGAGGTGCTGCGGCTGGTGAACGAGGCCCGGGCGGAGGCGGGCTGCCGGCCGCTGGCACCGGACACCGGGCTGGACGGGCTGGCCAAGGCGTTCAGCCAGGACATGGCGGCGCGGAACTTCTTCGACCATGTGGACCCGGACGGGCGCACCCCCTGGGACCGGGCCGAGGCACGCGGGATCACCAGTCTCGGCGGCGAGAACATAGCCCGCGGGCAGCAGAACGCCGCAGCCGTGATGGAGTCCTGGATGAACAGCGAGGGACACCGCGCCAACATCCTCAACTGCGACTTCACCACCCTGGGCGTCGGCGTCCACATCGGCCCCGGCGGCCCGTGGTGGACGCAGAACTTCGGCTACTGAGCCGGCTCCCGGGCGGGCCGGGCGCGGGTGGTGCCGGGGAGGCGCTGGCAGCGGGGGCAGAAGTAGCTGGAGCGGTTCATCCAGGGACGCCGCCGCAGGGCGGTGCCGCAGCGGCGGCAGGGCTCCCCCTCCCGGCCGTAGGCGTCGAGCGAACGGTCGAAGTAGCCGGACTCCCCGTTGACGTTGACATACAGGCTGTCGAAGCTGGTGCCGCCGGAGGCCAGGGCGCCGGTCATCACCTCGCGCACATGGCGGAGCAGCTCGGCGGTGCGCGGCCGGGTCAGGCCGGCGGTGGGCCGGTCGTAGTGCAGCCGGGCGCGCCACAGCGCCTCGTCGGCGTAGATGTTGCCCACCCCGCTGATCAGTGACTGGTCGAGCAGGGCGCGCTTGACCGTGGTGCGGCGGCGGCGCAGTGCGGCATGGAAGGCGTCGTCGTCGAAGGCCGGGTCGAGCGGGTCGCGGGCGATGTGCGCGATGATCTCCGGCAGGCCGTCGGCCTCGCCGGGCACGGTGGGGTGCACGGAGAGGCCGCCGAAGGTGCGCTGGTCGACAAAGCGCAGTTCACCACCGGCCGGATCGGTGAAGGTGATCCGGACACGCAGATGCCGCTCGTCCGGGGCGCCGGGCGGCCGGACCAGCAGCTGCCCGCTCATCCCGAGGTGGGCCAGCAGCGCCTCCTCCGGGCCGTCCGCCGCTTGCGGCGGCTCGCCGGGAGCGGCGAGCGGCAGCCACAGATACTTGCCGCGGCGGTGCGGGGCCAGCAGCCGGCGGCCGGTCAGCCGCCCGGTGAAGTCCCCGGCGCCGGCCAGGTGGCGGCGCACCGCGCGCGGATGCAGCACCTCGGCCGCGGCCACGGAGCGGCCGGCCACGAAGCGGTCCAGGCCGCGCCGTACGGTTTCGACCTCGGGCAGCTCAGGCACCGGGGCCGTCCGCCTCCACCGGCGGGCCGCCCTCCGCACCGCCGCTGCCGCCCGGGTTCGCCCGGATGGCCCGCCAGGCGGTCTCGGCGGCCTGCTGCTCCGCCTCCTTCTTGCTGCGGCCGGTACCGGTGCCGTACGCGACACCACCGACACGGGCGGCAGCCGTGAAGGTCTTCTCGTGGTCCGGTCCGGACTCGGTGATGACGTACTCGGGCACGCCCAGGTTCTGGGCGGCGCTGAGTTCCTGGAGGCTGGTCTTCCAGTCCAGCCCGGCGCCGAGGCCGGCCGAGCGCTCGATCAGCGGGTCGAAGAGCCGGTGCACCAGTTCGTCGGCCGCCTGGAGTCCCTGGTCCAGATAGACCGCGCCGATGACCGCCTCCAGGGTGTCGGCGAGGATGGAGGCCTTGTCCCGGCCGCCGGTGCCCTCCTCACCCCGGCCGAGCCGCACGAAGGAGCCCAGGTCCAGGCTGCGGGCGACCTCGGCCAGCGCGCGGGAGTTGACCACCGCGGCGCGCAGCTTGGCGAGCTGTCCCTCGGGCAGGTCGGGATGGGTGCGGTACAGGGTGTCGGTGACCACCAGGCCGAGGACCGAGTCCCCGAGGAACTCCAGCCGCTCGTTGGTGGGCAGACCGCCGTTCTCGTACGCGTAGCTGCGGTGGGTCAGCGCACGTACGAGAAGGGCGGGCTCCGGCCGGTAGCCGAGCCGCCCTTCCAGTACCGCGAGGGACGAGGCCGTGTCCTTTGACGCCTGAGTCCTGGTCTGCGACATGGGGGCGTCCGACATTGAGCCTGTCACCCGCCGTTCAGACCGCGAGGACCTGGCGACGGTTGTAGGTGCCGCAGTTGGTGCATGCGGCGTGCTGGAGCTTGGGCTCCTGGCAGCGCTCGCAGGTGGCGAGATTGGGGACCGCAGCCTTCCACTGCGACCGGCGGTGGCGCGTGTTGCTGCGCGACATCTTCCGCTTGGGAACAGCCACGGCTACTTCTCCTGTGTCCGGCAGGGGCCTCCCGCGGCGCGGGCGGCGTCCTGGCGCTTGCTTCTGGCGTCTGCTTACTCTTCGCGGGGCCGTTCCCCGGACCCGAGGGTCCGGGAGTAGTCCCGCAGCGCCGCCCAACGGATGTCGACGGCGTCGTCGTGGTGGTGCTCCGGGTCGTCCGCCAGCCGGGCCCCGCAGTCGGGGCACAGGCCCGGGCAGTCCTCCCGGCACACCGGCTGCAGCGGCAGTGCCAGCACCACCGCGTCCCGCAGCACGGGTTCGAGGTCGAACAGATCGCCCTCGAGAAAGCCGGCCTCTTCCCCCTCCTCCTCGTCGGCGGCGGCCTGGCGGCCCCGGCCGTCGGAGTCGGGGTAGGAGTACAGCTCCTGGAACTCGGCCACGCCCTCGTCGTGGACCGGCTCCAGACACCTTACGCACTCCCCCTCCAGCGGCGCACGGGCGGTACCGGTCACCAGTACCCCGTCCACCACCGATTCGAGGCGCAGCTCGATCTCCACCGGGGCGCCCTCGGGGACCCCGATCACCTCGATGCCGAGCCCGGCCGGGGCCGGGACGGTGCGGGAGACCCTGGTCAGCGCACCCGGACGGCGCCCCAGTTCCCGTGTGTCGAACACCAGGGGGGCGCGGCGGTTCAGGGGCGCTTTCAGGGCTTCTGCGCTTTCTGTGCGAATGCTGGCGAGTGGCGGAATCGGCCGGACGGACGCTCCGGGGCGCGGTCCCGCGCGCGGCGGGTGCCCCGCCCCGGCGCGGCGCATGCGCCCGGCGGGCGGACACACGGCTCCGGCCGCGACCGAAGATCGACCGAAGATACAGAATACGCCACGGCCCGCCGGGCTCCCAATCGAGCCGTCCGCCGGGCCCGGGCGGGGGCGGTCCGGATCAGCGGCCCTGTTCGTAGCGGCGGAGCTGCTCGGCGTCGATCATGCCGGTGTCGAAGAAGCTGGTCTCGTCCAGCGAGCCGCCGCCCTGGTAGCCGGCGGAGGACTGCTGGGGGTAGCCGGGGGCGCCGCCGGAGGGACCGTAGTAGTCCTGGCCGGAGGACGGGGCGGCGGCGGCCGGCGCGTACGGGTCGGAGGCTCCGCCGCCGCTGCCGTAGTCGTACTGCTCGTACTGGTCGTAGTGCTCGTAGCCGCCCTGGTTCTGCTGCGGGACGGCGTAGGGGTCGTCCTGCGGATAGGGGTCCGGGGAGCCCTGGGCGCCGTAGCCGTAGGGGTCGGGCCGGGGCTGCTGCTGGGCGCCGTCGCCGTAGCCGGCGGTGCCGGCCAGTTCGGCGGCGGCGCGGGCCTCGCGGGCGTCCTGTTCGGCGAGATGGGCGCCCAGTTCGTCGATCGGGCGGTGGCCGGTGAGTTTCTGCCGGCCCCGGCCGACCGCCTCCAGGGTCTTGCGCAGCACCGTCTCTATCGCGCGGAACTGCGCCTCGACATACTCGTCGGCGCGGTCCAGCAGGGCCCGGGGATCGCCGTCGGGTTCCTCGTAGCCCTCCTCCGCGGCGGTGCGGCCGAGCAGTTTGTCGCGTCCCCGTTCCACCGAGCCGATGGTCTTGCCCAGCACCACCTCGAAGTTGGCGAGCTTGCTGTCCACATAGTCGTCGGCCTGCATCTTGATCTCACCGGCCTCGCGGCGGGCCTCGGAGAGAATGCGGTCGGCCTCGGCCTGGGCACGCTGGACGATCTCGGTGCCGTCGATGAGCGAACCGCGCTCGGCGTGGGCGGCCTGGACGATCCGCTCCGCCTCCTGCCGGGCCTCGGCCACCACCTGGTCGCGCCCGCCCAGGAGTTGCCGGGCCTGGGAGAGGGAGTCCGGGAGTTCGTCGCGCAGTTCGCGCAGACGGGCCAGCAGATCGGCGCGGTTGACCACGCAGGACGCCGACATCGGCATGCCCTTGGCGCTCTGCACGGTGGCGACGATCTCGTCGAGTCTCTGGTGTACGTCCACGGCCCCGACTGTACGGCCCCGGGCGTCCGGGCGGACACCCGGCCGCCCGGCGGGCGGCGCGCGGCGAGGCACGGGGGGTCGCGCGCGGCGCCCGTCCGGGCGTCGGCGGGGCACGGGTCAGGGCCGGCGGAGCTTGCCCGCCAGCGCGCCGAGCACCGGCTCGGGCAGCAGGTGGGAGACGTCGCCTCCCCAGGTGGCGACCTCCTTGACCAGGCTGGAGGAGAGGAAGCTGTAGGTGGGGTTGGTGGGGATGAAGAGGGTTTCCACACCGGAGAGGCCGTTGTTCATCTGGGCCATCTGGAGTTCGTAGTCGAAGTCGCTCACCGCGCGCAGGCCCTTGACGATGGCCGGGATGTCGCGCTGCTTGCAGTAGTCGACCAGCAGTCCGTGGAACGCCTCCACCACCACATTGCCGAATTCGCCGGTGACCTCCTCGATCAGCGAGATGCGTTCCTCGATGGTGAACAGTCCCTGCTTGGACTTGTTGATCATGACGGCGACGTGCACGACGTCGAAGAGCTTGGTGGCACGTTCGATGATGTCGAGATGCCCGTTGGTGATGGGGTCGAAGGACCCGGGGCAGACGGCGCGGCGCAATCGTTTCTCCTCGTCCATCCGGCCGGTCATGGCGGGTCCCACCGTCATGACCGGCCGGTAGCGTCCTCGTCGGCGGCGCGACCGTACCAGAGGCTTCCCTCGCCGTAACGGCGGGCCCGCAGCCCGGTGAATCCGTCCGGCCACCGGAACTCCCCGCCTCGGGTGCTGCGCTCCACGGTGACGAGTGCATCACGGGCGAGCCAGCCGCGGAGCCGCAGTGTGATCAGTATCTCGCGCAGCGCCGGGTCCGACACCGCGTAGGGCGGGTCCAGAAAGGCCAGGTCGTACGGATCCCCGGGCGCGGGCCCGGCGAGCACCTGTTCGGCGCGGGCGGTGCGCAGCTCGGCGCCGGGCAGGCCCAGGGCACGGATATTGGCCCGGATGACGGCGGCGGCCCGAGCGTCGGACTCCACCAGCAGGGCGTGCGCGGCACCCCGGGAGAGCGCCTCCAGGCCGACCGCGCCGGAACCGCCGTACAGATCGAGCACCCGGGCCCCCTCCAGCGGGCCGTGGAGCGCGGACCAGGTGGAGAACAGGCCCTCCCGCGCCCGGTCGGAGGTGGGCCGGGTGGACCGGCCGGGCGGCACGGCGATCCGCCGTCCGCCCGCCGTGCCGGCGATCACGCGGGTCATCTTCGGCTGCCTCCGCGGTGGGCTGCGGGTACCCGGAGAGTACCCGGACCTGGCCTGGCCGGACCTGACGGGGCCGGCCGGGCCGGCGCGGGCAGGTGCGGTCCCTGCCACGCTATACGGCGCCGGACCCCGGTGGCGCGCACCCCACCGCGGCGGCGGGGTGCGCGCTGCGGCCGTGCCAGGCCCCGGCCGCCCGGGCCGGCTCAGCCGGCCTGGGCGTGGCCCGTCTCCGCCGCGCCGAGCAGCACCGGCGAGGCGTAGCGGGACCAGGACAGACAGCCGTCCGGCGGGCAGTGCTCCGGGCGGCGCGGGTCGTGCCCCAGCTCACGGAGCTTGGTGCGGACCGAATCGGGGGTGCGGCCGAACCGGGCGGCTATCCGCGCGATGGTCTCGCCCGCGTGGAAACGGCGGGTGAGGTCCTCCTCGTGCTGCGGCACCCAGGGGGCGCCGTGCCCGGGGAACAGCTCCCGGAGGATGTCCCGGTCGGGAATCGGCTCCGACACATCGGCCGCGAGGGCCAGGGCGCGCAGGGCGCGGGTGAGCGCGATCCGCAGGGTGGGGACGTCGGCCAGCGGCATGGTGAGCGCACCGCTGGCGATCGGCGTCTCCGGGGCCGTCTCGCGCCATCCGGTGAGGGTGAGGGAGACGGAGATGTCGTCGTCGCTGGAGAGCTCGATGCGGAAGATCTTCTCGCCGAGGGGCAGTTCGTTGATGTGCCGGAATGCCATGTCGTGGACCCCCAGTCCAGCTGCCCGCGATCCCGGGTGGATCGGGGCGGACTATGTCCATTCTCCCAGGTGGCACTGACAATTAGCACGGATGTGCGAGCCCTTTCCGTGCCGCTTCCGGCATCGGGGGAACGCGGTTCAGCCCTTGTCGAGGAACTCGGCGCGTTCCTCGTCGAGCAGGGCGTCGAGCGCGGTGCGCAGGGCCGGGTGGTGCGTGAGCTCCGGGTCCCGGCCGACCAGCCGGGTGGCCTCCGCCCGGGCCGCCTCGATGATGTCCTCGTCGGCGATCACGGCCAGCATCCGCAGCGAGCTTCGGCCGCCGGACTGGGCCTGGCCCAGCACATCGCCCTCCCGGCGCTGCTCCAGGTCGATCCGGGACAGCTCGAAACCGTCCAGCGTGGCGGCCACCGCGTCCAGCCGGGAGCGGGCCGGGGTGGCCTCCGGCATCTCGGTGACCAGCAGGCACAGGCCCGGGGCCGAGCCGCGGCCCACCCGGCCGCGCAACTGGTGGAGCTGGGAGACGCCGAACCGGTCCGCGTCCATGATCACCATCACCGTGGCATTGGGGACGTTCACCCCGACCTCGATCACCGTGGTGGCCACCAGCACATCCACCTCACCGGCGGCGAAGCGGCGCATCAGGTCGTCCTTGGCCTCCGGTGCCATCCGGCCGTGCAGTTCCGCCACCCGCAGCCCGGCCAGCGGTCCGGAGCGCAGCCCGGCGGCGACCTCCAGCACCGCCAGCGGGGGCCGTCTGCCCGGATCCGCACCCTCGCCGCCGTCCGCGCCGTCCTCCCCGTCCTCCCCGGGGGCGGCCGGGCGGCGGGAGGCGGGCTCGTCCTCGTCACCGATCCGCGGGCAGACCACATACGCCTGGTGGCCGCCCTCCACCTCCTCCCGGACCCGCTGCCAGGCCCGGTCCAGAAAATGCGGCTTGTCCAGCGCCGGGACCACATGGCTGGCGATCGGCGCCCGCCCGGCGGGCAGTTCGTCCAGCACCGAGGTCTCCAGATCGCCGAAGACCGTCATGGCCACCGTGCGCGGGATCGGGGTGGCCGTCATCACCAGCAGATGCGGCGGCTGCCTGCCCTTGGCGCGCAGCGCGTCCCGCTGCTCCACGCCGAACCGGTGCTGCTCGTCCACCACCACCAGACCCAGGTCGTGGAACCTGACCTTCTCCTCGATCAGGGCATGGGTGCCGATCACGATGCCGGCCTCGCCGGTGGCCAGCTCCAGCAGCGCCCGCCGCCGGGCGGCGGTGCCCATCGAACCGGTGAGCAGCACCACCTTGGTGCCCTGCTCGGCACCGCCCAGCATGCCGCCCTCGGCCAGCTCGCCCATCATCTCGGTGACCGAGCGGTGGTGCTGCTGGGCCAGCACCTCGGTGGGCGCCAGCATGGCGGCCTGGCCGCCCGCGTCCACCACGGCCAGCATGGCGCGCAGCGCCACCAGCGTCTTGCCGGAACCCACCTCGCCCTGGAGCAGCCGGTGCATGGGGTGCGGGGCGGCCAGATCGGCGAAGATCTCCGCGCCGACGCTCCGCTGCCCCTCGGTGAGGGTGAACGGCAGCCGGGCGTCGAAGGCGGCCAGCAGACCGTCCTCGGCGGGCACCCGGGGAACGGCGGGCAACTGGGCGTCGTCCCGGCGGCGGCGCGCCAGCGCCACCTGGAGCACAAAGGCCTCGTCCCACTTCAGGCGTCTGCGGGCCAGCGTGTGGTCGGCGGCGGTGCGCGGCCGGTGCACCTTGAGCAGCGCCTCGGGCAGACCGGGCAGCTGGTGCTCGGCGCGCAGCCGCGGCGGCAGCGGATCGGCCAGACCGCGCCACTCCTCCTGCTGGAGGGAGTTGAGCACGGTGTCCACCGCCTTGGAGATCTTCCAGGACTCAAGCTGCTTGCAGGCGGGATAGATGGGGATCTGCTGCCCGGCGAACTCCCGGGCGGCCCCGGCCGCCGACCGGCCGTCCTCCTCCTCCCCGGCCGCGCCCAGCAACTGGTAGGCCGGGTGGGAGAGCTGGAGACGGCGGTTGAAGACCGAGACCTTGCCGGCGAACATGCCGCGCCGGCCGGGCAGCAGCTCCTTCGCGTGATGGTGCACGGCGCGGCCGAAGAAGACGAGCTGGAGCCGGCCGGTGCCGTCGGTCAGGGTGACCTCAAGACGCCGGCCGCGCCCGCGGTTGAAGGTCAGCACCCGGGCGTCGGCGATCTCCGCGAGCACGGTGACATGCTCGTCCAGCGGCAGCTCGGCCAGGCCGGTCAGCTCGCCGCGCTCGGCATAGCGGCGCGGGTAGTGGTGGAGCAGATCGCCGACGGTGCGCAGCCCGAGATGGTCGGCCATCACCTTCGCGGTGCTGCCGCCGACGACGCTCCTGAGAGGATCCTCCAGGGCGACCGGCACCACTGCTCCTTCCGTCGTGGGGTGTGCTCCGCCGCAGCCCCGCGGGCTGCACGGCGGGCGCCGTGCACTGCCCATTGCACACCATGGCTCGGACAGCCGGGCGCAGGGCGCGGGCACCCGCGGTGCGGGGCGGCCGGGTCCCGCAGGGCGGAGCGGGGGCGGGGCGGCGGCTACTCGACGCCGATCAGCAGCGGCGCGGTCTGGCGTCCCTCGAAGACCACCGTCTCGGCGCCCAGATGGCGGTGGCGCACCTGGTCCCGGAGCCGCTCGGCGAGGTCCGGCGGCGCGCCCTCGCCCAGCACCAGGGTGACGAGTTCCCCGCCCGCGGACATCATCCGCTCCAGCACCTCGGCGGCGACCCGGTGCGGGTCGGTGCCGATCACCGCCACATCGCCGTCGATCAGGCCGAGCACGTCCCCGGCCTGGCAGACTCCGGCGGTGGTCCACGACTCGGCCTCGGCCACCCCCACCTCGCCGTAGCGGGTGGCCCCGGCCGCCGAGGTCATGGCCACCACGTCCTCGTCGAAGCGCCGCTCCGGGGAGTGCACGGCCAGCGCCGCGATGCCCTGCACCGGGGAACGGGTGGGCACGACGGCGATCCGGACACCGGCCGCCCGCACCTCGTCGGCCGCCGCGGCGGCGGCGTGCCGCAGCGCGGCGTCGTTGGGCAGCAGCACCACTTCACCGGCGCCGGCGGCCAGCACGGCGGCGGCCAGCTCACCGCTGCCGGGCGGCTCCCCGGGGCGGGTGGTGAGCACCACGGCGCCGGCCTCCTCGCACAGCCGGGACAGGCCGTCGCCGGGCATCACCGCGACCACGGCGCGGGCGGCGGCGGCGCGCTGCGGGCGCACCGGCTCGGCGGTGGCCGCGCCGAGGTGGCTGATCCGGATGCGGTACGGCCGGCCGGCCTCGATGCCGTGCTCGACGGCGGCGCCGGGCTCATCGGTGTGCACATGGACGTTCCACAGGCCGTCGCCGCCGACCACCACCAGGGACTCGCCCAGGGCGTCCAGCCGGCTGCGCAGCGCGGCCACCGCCTCGTCGGCGGCCTCCAGCAGATAGATGACCTCGTAGCCCGGCCCGGGTCCCGGCCCGGCCCCGGGCGGAGCACCGGGGGCGGTCGCGGCGGGGCGGCCGTGCTCCGGGCAGGGGCCGGGACCGGCCGCGGGCCGGGCGGCGGCCGGGGCCAGGCCGTGGTGGTGGAGCGAGCTGTCCGGCGGGCGGCCGGAGACGGCCTCGTCCAGCGCCTCCAGCACCGCCACCAGTCCGGTGCCGCCCGCGTCCACCACGCCCGCACGGGCCAGCACGGCGAGCTGCCCCGGGGTGCGGGCCAGCGCCGCGCGGGCGGCGGCGCAGGCGGCGGCCAGCACCTCGGCCACCTGCCGCTCCGCCGGGCCGGGTGCGGCGCCGCCGGCCCCGGGGGCCGGGCCGGCCTCGGCCGCCTCGGCCGCGGCAGCCGCGGCCACCGAGAGCATGGTGCCCTCCACCGGGTGGGCGACCGCCTGATAGGCCGAGGAGGCGGCCCGCCGCAGGGCGCGGCGCAGGGTCTCGGCGTCCGCCGGTTCCTCGTGTTCGGCGAAGGCCTCGGCCATGCCGCGCAGCAGCTGGGCCAGGATGGTGCCGGAGTTGCCGCGGGCGCCGATCAGCGCGCCGTGCGCCATGGCCCGGGCGGCCTGGGCCAGGCCGGGGCCGGCCGCTGCCGCCGCCTCCACCGCCTGGGCCGCGGACTCCACGGTGAGATAGAGATTGGTGCCGGTGTCCCCGTCGGCGACCGGGTAGACGTTGATGGCGTCGATCTCCCGGCGCGCCCGGCCGAGGGCGTCGAGGGCGAACCGGCACCAGCGCCGTACCGCGTCGGCGTCCAGCGGTTGCGGCGGCACGACGGACCTCCTCGGCGGCTCGGCGGGGGGACCTGGGCAGCCTAACGGCTTCCCCGCGCGCGCCGTGCCGGTGCCGCCGGACCGGACCGGCGCCCGGGCCGATTTCCTCAGGCGGGAGCGGAGCGGTACGATGCACCGGTTGCCCGGCTGTTTGCCGGGCGTGAATTCCCCGGCTTCCGGATCCGGGCCGCAGCGCGCAGCACGCAGGCTGCCCCGGACACCGCACCGCCGGGACAGGTACACGATTCTTCGTCTCCCCGCTGATGTGGGGCTGACCCGTCTTTGGAGTGACCCGTGGCTGCCAACTGCGACGTCTGCGGCAAGGGGCCGGGCTTCGGCAACCGCATTTCCCACTCGCACCGCCGCACCCCCCGCCGTTGGAACCCCAACATCCAGCGGGTGCGTGCCGTGGTCAACGGGACGCCGAAGCGCGTCAACGCCTGCACCTCGTGCATCAAGGCCGGCAAGGTCACCCGCTGAGCGGGTGACGGTCCCCGGCGCGGGTGCTCCGCGCCCGCATCCCGGGCGCTGAAGCACCGGTGAGCCGGTCCGCCGCAGGGCGGACCGGCTCCTTGGCGTTCCGGCCGCCGGTCACGGCCCCGGCATGGCGCGACGCCCGGCGGCCGGGCGGGCGGCCGGGATGGCGTAGCCGTGCCGCACCGGGCCGATCCCGGAGCCGAGCGGGAATCCCGCGGCCAGCGCGCCGGTGACGTATTCCTTGGCGGCGCTCACCGCCTCGGGGACGGCGCGGCCCCGCGCCAGATGGCAGGCGATCGCGGCGGCCAGGGTGCAGCCGGTGCCGTGGGTATGCCGGTTGTCCCGGCGCGGCGCGCGCAGCCAGTGCTCGGCGCTGCCGTCGGTGAGCAGATCCACCGCCTCGGCCGACAGGCCGTCCGGGCCGTCCCCCGGCAGATGGCCGCCCTTGACCAGGACCCAGCGGGGACCGTACGCCAGAACCGCCTCGGCCGCGCGCCGCAGGTCGCTCTCCCCCGCCACCCGGACACCGGTGAGCTGGGCGACCTCGTCCAGATTGGGGGTGGCCACGGTCGCCACCGGCAGCAGCAGCCGGCGGACGGCGTCCAGCGCGTCCGGGGCGAGCAGCGGATCGCCGTGTTTGGAGACGCCCACCGGATCCACCACCACCGGCACCCGGAGCGGGCCGAGCAGCCCCGCGGCCGTCTCGGCCAGTGCGGCGGAGGCGAGCATGCCGGTCTTGACCGCCTGGACGCCGATGTCGTCCACCACACTGCGGAACTGCCGGACCACCGCTTCGGCGGGCAGTTCCCAGGCGCCCTGCACGCCCAGCGAGTTCTGCGCGGTGACGGCGGTGACCACGCTCATGCCGTGCGCGCCGAGCGCCAGCATGGTCTTGAGGTCGGCCTGGATCCCGGCACCGCCGCCGGAGTCCGAGCCGGCGACGGTGAGCACACGCGGCGGTATCTCCATGCCCCCGACGTTAGCCGCCCCCGCCGGCACCGCCCCGCCCCGCCCCTCGGTGCGGGCCCGCGGGACGGGACTCAGCCGGCGGCCGTGAAGTGGTCCCAGCCCGGGGCCTTGTCCCAGGGGGCGTCGTCGACGGTGACCCGCGGCAGGGTGGAGACCGTCTGCACCTCCCCGATCACCCGCCAGCGGGCGGGCAGTCTGGTGCCGGCCGGGAACGTCGCCACGATGGCGTGGTCCTCACCGCCGGTGAGCACCCAGTGCAGCGGGTCCACCCCCACGGCGCTGCCGATGTCGGACATCTGCGCGGGCACATCCAGCGCCGCCGACCGGATGTTGATCCGGACCTTGCCGGCCTCGGCGATATGCCCCAGGTCGGCGATCAGGCCGTCGCTGACGTCGGTCATCGCGGTGGCCCCGAGATGGGCGGCGAGCGGCCCCGCGGCATACGGCGGCTCGGGCCGCCGGTGCGCCTCCACAAAGGCGCGCGGCGAACGGAAGCCCCGGGACAGCACCGCATGGCCGGCCGCCGACCATCCCAGCCAGCCGGCCACCGCCACGATGTCCCCGGGCCGCGCACCGGAACGGGTGACCGGTTCCCGGCCCCTGAGGTCACCCAGTGCCGTGATGGACACCGTGATGGTGTCACCGCGCACCACATCGCCGCCGGCCACCCCGGCGCCCGCCACCTGGCATTCGTCGCGGATGCCGTCCATCAGCTCCACCGGCCAGGTGGCGGCCAGCCCGGCCGGTACCACCAGGCCCAGCAGCACGGCGGTGGGCACCGCTCCCATCGCGGCGATGTCGGCGAGGTTCTGTGCGGCGGCCTTGCGCCCCACGTCGTAGGCGGTGGACCAGTCACGGCGGAAGTGCCGTCCCTCCAGCAGCACATCGGTGGTGGCCACCACCCGCCGGTCCGGGGCCGCGACCACGGCGGCGTCGTCCCCGGGGCCGAGCCGCACGGCCGGTGCGCTGGTGATCCGGGATGTCAGCTCCCTGATCAGGCCGAACTCCCCGAGCTCCCCCACGGTGCCCTTCACTCAGCTCTCCCTCGTCTCGCCGGTCACACGGTGATCCTCGCCCATCTTCCGCCGTGCGGGTACGGCGGGCCGCCCCCGGGTGTCGGCGTCGCCGGGATCCGTCAACCTGGTGGTACGGAGTGCCAACGGCTCCCGGCCGCCCGTCATGACGCGCTACGGTAGCGCCCCGATCCTCGAAGCCGCCCTGGAGGACCCGTGGTACAGGCGTACATCCTGATTCAGACCGAGGTGGGAAAGGCGTCCGCGGTCGCCGATGTCATCGCGAAGATCTCCGGCGTGATCAAGGCCGATGACGTCACCGGACCGTATGACGTCATCGTCCGCGCCGAGGCGGAGACGGTGGACGACCTGGGACGGCTGGTGGTCGCCGAGGTACAGCGGGTGCCCGGGATCACCCGCACCCTGACCTGCCCGGTGGTTCATCTCTGAGTCCTCGTATGCTCGCCCGGTGATGTGCTGCGCCCTACACCGGGCACGCCGGGCCGCCATGACCGCCGCCGCGCTGTCGCTGCTGGCGATGGCGGGCCCGGCCGCCTGTACCTCCTCCTCGGGCCTGCCCGAGCCGGAGCCTCCCGCACCCGAGGGGGAGGCCGCCCGGGCCTGCCGGTCGTTGTACGCGGCGCTGCCGGAGCACATCGAGGACCAGCCGCGCCGGCCGCTCTCCGAGGAGACGGAGTATGCCGCCGCATGGGGGGATCCGTCCATCACCCTGCGGTGCGGAACCGGCCGCCCCGCGGTGCTCGATCCGGCCGGCGGGGAGTACAACCCGGCGGCCGACGCCGTGGTGGTGAACGATGTCGCCTGGCTGGCGGAGGAGCGCCCGGACGGCTACCGGTTCACCACCACCGAGCGCACGGTATGGGTGGAGGTGACGGTGGCCCGGGAGCTGGCGCCGGAGGTCTCGGTGCTGGTGGATCTCGCCGCTCCGGTGGCCGAGCACATCCCGCTCGACCCGCTGTGGGAGAGCTATTACGACGACGACGGCGCCCAGGACGGGGCGGACGCCGGGGACGGCCGCCGGCACGCCCCCGGCGGCTGAGCCCTCTCCCCCGGCCCCGGCCGCCGGAACCGGGGGCGGGCCGCCCGCCGGTCAGCGGAGGCCGGTTTCGCGCCGCAGGGCGGCCCGCACCAGGCGGTCGATCAGCTCCGGGTAGCCGACCCCGGTCGCCTGCCACATCCGCGGGTACATGGAGATCGGGGTGAATCCCGGCATGGTGTTGATCTCGTTGATGACGAACCGGCCGTCCTCGGTGAGGAAGAAGTCGGCGCGCACCAGCCCTTCGCAGGAGGCGGCGTCGAACGCCCGCACCGCCAGCTCGCGCACCTCGGCCGTCTGCTCCGGCGTCAGCGGCGCCGGCACGATGCCCTCGGTGGAGTCGATGTACTTGGCCTGGAAGTCGTAGAAGTCGTGCGCGCCGTCGGCCGGGATCTCGGCCGGCACGCTGGCCCGCGGCCCGTCCTCGAACTCCAGCACCCCGCACTCGATCTCGCGTCCGCGCACCAGCGCCTCCACGATCACCTTGGGGTCGTGCCGCCGGGCCTCGGCCAGGGCGCGGTCCAGCTCACCGGGGCCCTGCACCTTGCTGATCCCCATGGAGGAGCCGGCCCGGGCGGGCTTCACGAACAGCGGCCAGCCGTGCTCGGCGGCGAACTCCAGCAGTTCCCCGCGCACCCGCTCCGGGTCGCGCTGCCACTCCCGGGGCCGCACCACCCGGTACGGGCCCACGGCCAGGCCCCAGGACTCGAAGACCCGCTTCATGTACTCCTTGTCCATGCCGACCGCGGAGGCCAGCACCCCGGAGCCGACGTACGGCACGCCGGAGAGTTCCAGCAGGCCCTGGATGGTGCCGTCCTCGCCGTAGGGGCCGTGCAGCACCGGGAAGACGACATCGACCTCGCCCAGCACCTTGGGCACGGAGCCGGGCTCGGTGTAGAGGACCTCCCGGCTGCCGGCGGCGATCGGCAGCATCACGCCGCCGTTGTCGTTCTCGGCGAGCCGGCGCACATCCGGCAGGGCCCGCTCGGTGATGGCCATCCGGTCGGGGTCGTCGGCGGTCAGCGCCCAGCGGCCGTCCGGGGTGATGCCGATGGGCAGCACCTCGTACCGCTCGCGGTCGATGGCACGCAGCACGGCACCGGCGGTGACCACCGAGATGGCGTGCTCGGAGCTGCGTCCGCCGAAGATGACGGCGACACGCGGCTTGGGATTCTGAGGTGTGGACTCGCTGCTCATATCGCCTTGAGGCTACCGAACGTAGCCGGGGACGGTAAGCAGCCTCCCCGGTACGGCGGCTCCGGTTCCCGGGCGCGTTCCCGGCCGCCGTTCCCCGGGCCGGGCCGCCGGACGGATCCGCGGCCCGCTCAGCGGACCTCGGCCTTGGCGCTGCGGGACATGAGTTCCTTCAGCGCCACCAGCGGCGGGGTGCCGTGGTGCACGATGCCGGCCACGGTCTCGGTGATGGGCATCTCCACGCCGTGCCGGCGGGCCAGATCCAGCACCGAGAGGCAGGACTTGACGCCCTCCGCGGTCTGCCGGGTGACCGCGATGGTCTCCTCCAGGGTCATGCCGCGGCCCAGATTGGTGCCGAAGGTGTGATTGCGGGAGAGCGGCGAGGAGCAGGTGGCGACCAGGTCGCCCAGGCCGGCCAGGCCGGCGAAGGTGGCCGGGTCGGCGCCCATGGCCAGGCCCAGCCGGGTGGTCTCGGCCAGTCCGCGGGTGATCAGCGACGCCTTGGCGTTGTCGCCCAGGCCCATGCCGCCGGCGATGCCGACGGCCAGGCCGATGACGTTCTTCACCGCGCCGCCCAGCTCGCAGCCGACCACATCGGTGTTGGTGTAGGGCCGGAAATAGGGGGTGTGGCAGGCCGCTTGGAGCCGCTTGGCCACGGTTTCGTCCGCGCAGGCCACCACCGAGGCGGCGGGCTGCCGCTCGGCGATCTCCCGGGCCAGGTTGGGGCCGGAGAGCACCGCGATCCGCCGCGCCGGCACCCCGGCCACCTCCTCGATGACCTCGCTCATCCGCTTGGCCGTGCCGAGTTCCACGCCCTTCATCAGCGACACCAGCACGGAATCGGCGGGCAGCAGCGGGGCCCAGCGGGCGAGATTGGCGCGCAGCGTCTGGGAGGGCACGACCAGCACGGCGAACTCGGCGTCGCGGGCGGCCTCGGCCGGGTCGGTGGTGGCGGTCACCGAGGCGGGGAGCCGGACACCGGGGAGATAGTCCGGGTTGACCCGGGTCTCGTTGATCGCCCGGGCCAGCTCGGGGCGGCGGCCCCAGAGCATCACCTCGCAGCCGGCGTCCGCGAGCACCATGGCGAAGGCGGTGCCCCAGGATCCGGTCCCGTAGACGGCCGCCCGCGTCGCCCCCGGCGTCGCCGTTCTCCCCGTCGCTCCCTGCGTCACTCACTGTCTCCTTCATGAGCCGGTGCCGCCGCCGTGCCCTCGTTCCGTTCTCCGGTTCCGGGGCTGCGGCCGTTCCGGCGCCTGTGCACATAACGTTCGGCGGGCGGGGTTTCCCCGCGCACCTCGGCCAGCAGTGCGGTGATGGCGTCCATGATGCGTTCGGTGGCGGCCAGCAGCACTTCGGCGTTCGGCTCCAGATCGTAGAGGTCGGAGAAGTCGACCGGTGGCCCGGCCACCACGGTGAGGGTTTTGCGCGGAAAGATCCTGACCCGTTTCTCCTTGGCATAGGGCGGCATCACCTCGTGCGCGCCCCATTGCGCGACCGGGATCACCGGCGCCCGGCTGAGCAGGGCGACCCGGGCGGCGCCGGTCTTGCCCTGCATGGGCCACAGGTCCGGGTCGCGGGTGAGCGTCGCCTCGGGGTAGAAGGCCACGCATTCGCCGCGCCGGACGGCCTCCACGGCGGCCCGGAAGGCGCCGGCCGCATCGCTCGACTCGCGGTACACCGGGATCTGCCCGGTGTTCCGCATAAAGGTGCCCACCAGCCCCTTCTTGAACAGGGCCTCTTTGGCCAGGAAGCGCGGCACCCGTCCGGTGTTGTACTGGAAATGCGCGTAGGAAAGGGGGTCCAGGTAAGAGTTGTGATTGACCACGGTGAGGAATCCGCCGTCGGCCGGAATGTTTTCCATTCCTCTCCAGTCCCGGCTGAAGAGGGTCGTGAGCACGGGTTTCACAATGAATGCGGCAAAGCGGTACCAGAAACCGATTCTGCGGCGGGACACTCGGACACCATCTCCTTTTGCGCTGCTGCGGCGGTACTGCTGCGGACAGCCGCACAAGTCTCGCCCCGGGGTCCCGGGCTGTCCAGCGGCCGGACCGCCGCCGCCGCGCCGGGATCACAGCACCCTAACCACCGCGCGCCGGGCAGCGGGGTCCCGGGTGGCGGCCGTGGGCAGCCTCCCCAACCGTGCAGAATGGCCCGGTGCGCGAGGCAGGGGACGGCTGGGTGCTGGTGGTGCCGCTCAAGCCGCTGCGGCTGGCGAAGAGCCGGCTGGCCGCCGCGGCCGGGGACGAGCTGCGCCCGGCGCTGGCCCTGGCCTTCGCCCTGGACACGGTCGCGGCGGCGCTGCGCTGCCCGGCGGTCGCCGGGGTGCTGGTGGTCACCGAGGACCCGGCGGCCGGGGAACGGCTGCGAGGGCTGGGCGGACCGCCGGGCGGGACGGGCGTGCCGGAGGGCCGGGTGGCGGTGCTGCCGGACGGTCCGGGGCGCGGGCTCAACGCGGCGGTGACGCACGGGGTGCGCGCCGTACGCGCGGGCGCGGGACCGTCGGGTGCGCGGGGCGGGCGGGCGCCGGTGGCGGCGCTCAACGCGGATCTGCCGGCGCTGCGTCCGGAGGAGCTGGCCCGGGTGCTGGGCGCCGCGGCCGGGCATGCCAGGAGCTTTCTGGCCGACGCGGCGGGCAGCGGCACCACGCTGCTGGCGGTGGCACCGGGGACGGAGCCGGCGCCGGCGTTCGGCCCGCACTCGCGGGCGCGTCATCTGGCGTCGGGCGCGGTGGAACTGGCGCCGCCCGGCGTGGCCGGCGCCCGGCAGGACGTGGACACGGGGGACGATCTGCGGGCGGCGCTGGCCCTGGGGGCGGGACCGCACACCACCGCCGCGGTGTGCGGGCACGGCGGGGAAGCGTTCGGCGCGTTCAGAAGGTGTGGAGCGTCACGCGGGTGATGCGGCGCGGGCCGTCGCCGTCGTCGCCGCCTTCCAGTTCGATGCGCACCCGCTGGCCGGGGCGCAGCAGCCGCAGGCCGCCCGCCCGGAAGGCGTCGGCCCCGAACTCCATCGGCGTGCCGTCGTCCAGCAGTACGCTGCCGCGTCCGGTCCCGGCGTCGAAGGTGTATGCGGTGGCCTGCATGCACTGAGCCTAGCGGCTCGGCACATGCAGGTCACACAGCCGTGGTGGACGGGACGGGCACGTCACCGGTTCCGGGCCGTGGCCTTCTTGGCGGGGCTCTTGCGGGCCGTCGCCTTCTTCGCCGGGGCCTTCTTGGCCGCGGCCTTCTTGGCGGGGGACTTCTTGGCGGGTGCCTTCTTGGCCGCGGCCTTGGCCGGGGCCTTCTTGGCCGCGGTCTTGGCGGGTGCCTTCTTCGCCGCCGCCTTCTTGGCGGCGGTGGTCTTCTTTGCCGCCGCCTTCTTGGTGGCGGCCTTCTTGGTGGTGGTGCCGCCGGACAGGCTGCCCTTGGGCGCCTTCTTCACCGCGACATCGTGCTTGGGCAGCTTCTTGGACCCGGCCACCAGGTCCTTGAAGCCCTGCCCGGCGCGGAAGCGCGGCACGGAGGTCTTCTTGACCCGCACCCGTTCACCGGTCTGCGGGTTCCGGGCGTAGCGGGCCGGGCGCTCGACCTTCTCGAACGAGCCGAAGCCGGTCACGGACACCCGCTCACCGGCAACCACCGCCCTGATGATGGCATCGAGCACGATGTCGACTGCCTGTGCGGCCTGCTGCCGGCCGCCCAGCTTGTCGGCAATCGCTTCGACGAGCTGTGCCTTGTTCACGTCTTCCCCTTCGGAACATTACTGAACGAATGTGCCCGGAGTGCCTGCAACCGGGCGCATGGAACTGGCCTGGAACTGCGCCAATGTGCTCAAGCTTTTTCGCACGCTAGGCAGATATATACCGCAAATCAAACGTGAAACGGACGAATCACCCTGGTGTCGCAACGAACTGGGCCCGCACAGCGCCCGTTCGCCGCCGCCCCCGCGGCGGCCGTGCCGGCACCGCGCGTCACTCCTCCCGCCGCTCTCCGTCCCGGCTGTCCTCCTTGCCGCTGTTGCCGCTGTTGCCGCTGTTGCCGCTGTTGCCGACGTTGCCGACGTTGCCGCTCTTGCCGCTTGCCTCACTCCCGTCGTCCCGGCCGGTCCGGTCGTCCGCGAGGACGGCGGCGGCCTCTCCGGTCTCCCCGTCGATGCCCTCCAGCAGCCGCTCCAGCCGGCGGGCGGCACCGCCCAGGTCCTGCTTGGCGGCGGCCGTGATGACCAGCAGCCGGTGAGCCAAGGCCCGCCGCACGTCCTCGGGGACGTCCAGCCGGCGCACCCGCTCGTGGGCTTCTTTCAGCCGGGCGGCGACGAGGTCGTAGAGCTGGAGTTGACCGTCGCGTTCCATGCACCAATTGTGCCATCACGGGTGAGTTGTCGCCCGGTTGTGCCTCAACGACTCACCATACGCGTGTGCCCCCCACCGAGTCGCAGGGGGCACAGTGCGTAATTCGCCGGATTCCAGGAGGGGTTCAGCACCAGCTCAGCGCCGGGTGCACGGGTCCGGCGGGGCCGGGCGGGAGGTCTCCGGATGGCCGGAAATCGCCGTTTCCCGCCGTACCGTTCGGCGCGTCGCGGCCCGCGGCGGCGCGCGGAGCCGGAAACGCGTCGCGCCGGCGCGGAACCGCTGTGGTTCCACGCCGGCGCGGCCGGCAGGGGTGACGGGCCCGGACGAGCGGAGGCTCAGCCGGCCAGGGTGCGCGGTTTGAAGGCGGGACGCCCGCCCTCGTAGGCCGCGATGTCGTCCTCGTGGCGCAGGGTGAGGCTGATGTCGTCCAGCCCTTCCAGCAGCCGCCAGCGGGCGTTCTCGTCCAGCTCGAACGGGGCCTCGACGCGCCGCTCGCCCTGGCCGGCGGTCACCTTGCGGGCCACCAGGTCGACCGTGACCGCGAGCTCCGCGTCGGCCTCGGTCAGCGCCCACAGCCCGTCCACCACCGGCTGCGGCAGCACCACCGTGAGCAGGCCGTTCTTCAGCGAGTTGCCCCGGAAGATGTCGGCGAAGCGGGAGGAGATCACGGCCTTGAAGCCGTAGTTCTGCAGCGCCCAGACGGCGTGCTCGCGGGAGGAGCCGGTGCCGAAGTCGGGACCGGCCACCAGCACCGTGGCGCCCTGCCGCTCGGGCCGGTTGAGCACGAACTCCGGGTCCTTGCGCCAGGCCTCGAACAGCCCGTCCTCGAACCCGTCCCGGGTGACCTTCTTCAGCCAGTGGGCGGGGATGATCTGGTCGGTGTCCACATTGCTGCGGCGCAGCGGAACGGCCCGGCCGGTGTGCGTGGTGAAGGCTTCCATGACGGTTCAGACTCCCGCGGGGGTGGCGACGGCGGCATCGGACAGATCGGCCGGGGAGGCCAGGTGACCCAGGACCGCGGTGGCCGCGGCCACCTGGGGCGAGACCAGATGGGTCCGGCCGCCCTTGCCCTGCCGCCCCTCGAAGTTGCGGTTGGAGGTGGAGGCGGACCGCTCGCCGGGCTTGAGCTGGTCCGGGTTCATGCCCAGACACATCGAGCAGCCCGCGTGCCGCCACTCGGCCCCGGCCTCCTTGAAGACCGTGTCCAGGCCCTCGTCCACGGCCTGCAGCGCCACCCGTACCGAGCCGGGGACCACCAGCATCCGGACCCCGTCGGCGACCCTCCGGCCGCGCAGCACGGCGGCGGCGTTGCGCAGGTCCTCGATCCGGCCGTTGGTGCAGGAGCCCACGAAGACGGTGTCCACCGCGATCTGGCGCAGCGGGGTGCCGGCCGACAGGCCCATGTACTCCAGCGCCTTCTCGGCGGCCAGCCGGGCACTGGGGTCCTCGAAGGAGGCCGGGTCCGGCACGGCGGCGGACAGCGGCGCGCCCTGCCCGGGGTTGGTGCCCCAGGTGACGAACGGCGCCAGTTCGGCCGCGTCCAGCACCACCTCGTGGTCGAAGACGGCGTCCTCGTCGGTGCGCAGGGTCTTCCAGTAGGCCACCGCGGCGTCCCAGTCCGCGCCCTGCGGGGCGTGCGGGCGGTCCTTGAGGTAGGCGAAGGTGGTCTCGTCCGGGGCGATCATGCCGGCCCGGGCACCGGCCTCGATCGACATGTTGCAGATGGTCATCCGGGCTTCCATCGAGAGCTTCTCGATGGCCTCGCCCCGGTACTCGATGACATAGCCCTGGCCACCGCCGGTGCCGATCCGCGCGATGATGGCCAGGATGATGTCCTTGGCGGTGACGTCGGCGGGGAGTTCGCCGCGCACGGTGATGGCCATGGTCCGGAACGGGGCCATGGGCAGCGTCTGGGTGGCCAGCACATGCTCGACCTGGCTGGTGCCGATGCCGAAGGCGAGCGCGCCGAAGGCGCCGTGGGTGGAGGTGTGGCTGTCGCCGCAGACCACGGTCATGCCGGGCTGGGTCAGGCCGAGCTGCGGGCCGACCACGTGCACCACGCCCTGCTCGGTGTCGCCCAGCGGGTGCAGCCGGACGCCGAAGTCCGCGCAGTTCTTGCGCAGGGTCTCCAGCTGGGTGCGGGAGACCGGGTCGGCGATGGGCTTGTCGATGTCGATCGTGGGGGTGTTGTGGTCCTCGGTGGCGATGGTCAGGTCGGTGCGCCGCACGGTGCGACCGCTCTTGCGCAGGCCGTCGAACGCCTGCGGACTGGTCACCTCGTGCAGCAGATGGAGATCGATATAGAGCAGGTCGGGCTCGCCCTCGGCGTGCCGGACGACATGGTCGTCCCAGACCTTCTCCGCCAGTGTCCGTCCCATCGCTTTCCCTCCGGCCCAGCAGCGTCGCCGGGCCTCACCTCGAAGTCGGTGGATGCCTTGGTCCCGGATGCCGGTGATCCCCGCCGGGAGCACCCGCGGGATCGCCCGGGAGATGTGCGGCGGTCCGAGGCCGCCGTCCGCTCCCCGTGCACCGCTCTCCGGCGCCGGGCCGGCTGCCGGTGCTGTGCGGACCGCCACAGCCAGGGTGGCGCCTTCGCGGCGAAAACGAACTTGCGTTTCACACTGTGAGACGCGAGTATCGACGCATGGACACGAACAGTGGCGGCTCCAGCGGCGTCGGCGTCCTTGACAAGGCCGCTCTCGTACTCAGCGCGCTGGAGTCCGGACCGGCCACGCTGGCAGGACTGGTCGCGGCGACCGGCCTCGCCCGGCCGACGGCCCACCGGATGGCCGTCGCGCTGGAGCACCACCGGCTGCTCGCCCGCGACATGCAGGGACGTTTTGTGCTGGGACCGCGGCTGGCGGAGCTGGCCGCGGCGGCGGGCGAGGACCGGCTGCTGGCCGCCGCCGGTCCGGTGCTGGCGCATCTGCGCGATGTCACGGGGGAGAGCGCGCAGCTCTACCGGCGCCAGGGCGACATGCGGATCTGTGTGGCCGCCGCGGAGCGGCTCTCCGGCCTGCGGGACACGGTGCCCGTGGGCTCCACGCTGCCGATGAAGGCCGGCTCGGCGGCCCAGGTGCTGATGGCCTGGGAGGAGCCGGAGCGGCTGCACGCCGGTCTCCAGGGCGCCCGCTTCACGGCCACCGCGCTGTCCGGGGTGCGGCGCCGGGGCTGGGCGCAGTCGGTGGGCGAGCGGGAGCCCGGGGTGGCCTCGGTCTCGGCCCCGGTGCGCGGTCCGTCCAACCGCGTGGTGGCGGCGGTGTCGGTCTCCGGCCCCATCGAGCGCCTCACCCGTCATCCGGGCCGGATGCACGCCCAGGCCCTGCTGGAGTCGGCCGGCCGGCTCACCGAGGCCCTCAGGCGCGGTCCCGCCTGACACCGGGGACCGGGGGCGGGGTGCCCTGCTAGCGTGGACGGATGCCGGAGAATCCCGCCCAGGAAGCGGTGGACATCTTTCTCGCCGCCTTCAACGCCCGCACCTCCGAACGCATGACGGACCTGCTGCTCCAGGCATTCACCCCGGACGTGGTCTTCTGGGGCCCGCTGGGCCGCACCGAGGGGCTGCTGTCGGTCGAGGGATTCATGAACTCGCTGCGCGGGCATCCGCGCGGGCCCGGCCGGATCGTGCGCACCACGGCGGTGGACGCCCCCGGCGAATGGGCCCGGTACGGCTGGGCCTATTACGACGCCTCCGGCGAGGCCGTCCTGGAGGGCACCGACATGGTGCACCTCAGGGACGCGCGCATCGACAGCATGGTGGTCTTCAGCGGCCCGCTTCCCCGGCAGCGGGACTGACCGGACCGGCGGGCGGGCGCCGCTCCGGTGCCGCGTAGCGGCGCTCCGACTCGGCGGCGTGGGCCAGCCGGCGCAGCGCCAGCAGTACCGGCTCGTACAGCACGGTGAGCGCGACCGCCGCCTCCACCTGGGCGTTCCCCGGTTCGTACCGCTCGATCACGTCCAGGTCGTGCACGGCCAGCCGGGCGGCCAGTTCGCCGTACGGCAGCAACTGCTCCAGCTCGCAGGGATAGCCCAGCCGCAGCAGGGCGGCCAGCGCGGAGACCAGCATCCGGTGCGGCGGGCCCTCCGCCTGGCCCTCCCCGTGCCCGCTCCCGCCCAGCCGGGCCGTCAGTTCGGCCGCCCGCTCCCGGGCCAGGGCCGTGACCGGGTCGTCCTCCTCCGGCTCCGGGCCGTGCGGCAGCGCCCACACCGCCGCGCCCAGCCGGCCGTGCCGGTCCTGCCCGGCGTCGTCCACCGCGCGGAGCACCTCGCGGGCCCGCGCCACCGGCACCCCGCCCACCTGCACCAGCGCCCGCACCAGCCGCAGCCTGCGCAGATGCTCCGCGCCGTACTCGGCCTGGGTGGCGGTGACCCGCTCCCCCGGCGGCAGCAGCCCTTCCCGCAGGTAGTACTTGATGGTTGCCGCGGAGACGCCGCTGCGTCTGCTCAGCTCCGCCAGTCTCATCCCGTGCTCCCCTTCCTCGCCTCCCCCGGGCCCGGCTTGCGGAATTCCTTGGAGAGTGACACTATCCAATCATGGATAGCGGCACTATCCCACACCTTCCAGGGGGTTGCCATGAGCAGCAAGGTCATCAAGGGCCGCATGACGGCCGGGGCCGAGGACACCGTCACCGTCTTTCTGATCGGCATGCGGATCAACAGCTTCTGGCGGCTGCGCACCTGGCTGCCGGTCTTCCGGGCCATGCCCCGGATGCTGCGGGAGCTGTCCGGGGACCCGGACAGCGGGCTGCTCGGCTTCCGCCTGCTGTCCGGCGGCCCGCGCGTCTTCTACGTGGTGCAGTACTGGTCCTCGCACGAGAAGCTGCTGGCCTACGCCTCCGCCCCGGACAAGGAGCACCGCCCGGCCTGGTCGGCGTTCAACCGGGCGGTCCGGGCGGGCCGGGACCGGGTCGGCTTCTGGCACGAGACCTATGTGGTGCCGGCCGGGGCCTACGAGTCCGTCTATGTGAACATGCCGCCGTTCGGGCTGGGAGCGGCCACCGGCACCGTCCCGGTGGGCCGGCGCGGCGAGCGTGCCGCGCAGCGGCTCGCCCTGCGGCGCTGATCCGGCGGGCCGGAGGCGGCACGGCAAGAGGGGGCGCGACAGGCACGACAACAAGGGCCCCGCGCCATGGACGGCGCGGGGCCCTTTCTCTTGCCGCGTACCCCCGACCGGATTCGAACCGGCGCTACCGCCTTGAGAGGGCGGCGTGCTAGGCCGCTACACAACGGGGGCTCCAGCATGACCACTGTGGGTCACGTACCCCCGACCGGATTCGAACCGGCGCTACTGCCTTGAGAGGGCAGCGTGCTAGGCCGCTACACAACGGGGGCTTTGATCTCTCACCAAGAGGAGATCACGCTGGGCTACCAGGACTCGAACCTAGACTAACTGAGCCAGAATCAGTCGTGCTGCCAATTACACCATAGCCCACCGGAACTCAACCCCCTGACCTGGGGATTTCGCTCGGCGTCCGCCTCCGGGGGCCGGGATCCACAGCCCCGCTCCGTTCGGCGACGGGAAGAACATTACCCGATCGCGGGCCGTGCTCCAAAACGAGATTTCCCGCCCGCACCGCGCTCATCGGGTGCCCGTCCGCGTTCAGCGCTTAGTCTCGAAAGCATGTTGATCGAACACCGCGGGCGAAAACCCGTCGTGCCGGAGTCCGCCTATGTGGCGCCCACGGCCGTGCTCTGCGGCGCGGTCACACTGGGTGAGCGGGCCCGGGTGCTGCACGGCGCCGTGCTGACCGCCGAGGACGGCGAGGTGACCACCGGTTCGGATGTGGTGATCATGGAGAACGCCCTGGTCCGCGGGCGCGCCCGGCATCCGGCGGTGATCGGTGACGCGGTGCTCGTCGGCCCGCACGCGCATGTCAACGGCGCCACCGTGGAGAACGAGGCATTCGTCGCCACCGGCGTCTCGGTCTTTCCCGGCGCCACCGCCGGCACCCGCTCCGAACTGCGGGTCAACAGCGTCCTCCAGGTGAACTCCCGGCTGGCGGCCGGCGCCGTGGTGCCCATCGGCTGGATCGCGGCGGGCGACCCGGCCCGGCTGTTCTCGCCGGACCAGCACGAGGAGCTGTGGCAGGTGCAGCGCGAACTCGACTTCCCCGGCACGGTCTACGGCCTCCCCCGGGACATTCCGATGCGCACCGTCATGGCCGGCCAGTCCGAGTACTACGGCGCCCACCGCGACGACCGCATCCTGGACCGGGATTGGGACCGGGACGCCCCGGAGCCTCCGGCCGCCTGACCCCGCCCGGCCGGCCCCGGACGGCTCGCGCATCATGGACACCATGCACATCAGGGAAGCCACCGCCGAGGACTGGCCCGCGATCTGGCCGGTCTTCCGCAAGATCGTCGCGGCCGGGGACACCTACACCTATCCGCCGGACATGGCCGAGGCCGATGCCCGCGCCTGCTGGATGCAGCCCGCGCCGTACCGGACCGTGGTGGTTCTGGACGAGGCGGGCACGGTCATCGGCACGGCCCGGATGAACCGCAACCACCAGGGCCCGGGCTCGCATGTCGCCAACGCCGGCTACATGGTGGACCCGGCGCACGCCGGGCAGGGCATCGGGCGGGCGCTGTGCGAGTACTCCCTGGACTGGGCACGTGCGGAGGGCTACCGGATCATGCAGTTCAACGCGGTGGCCGAGACCAATGTCCACGCGATCCGGCTCTACCGCTCGCTGGGCTTCGAGATCACCGGCACCCTCCCCGGCGGCTTCCGCCACCCCGCCCGGGGCTACATCGCCCTCCACATCATGCACAAGATCCTCTGACCGGACGGCCCGGCGACGCGGGCCCGTCGCGCTGCACCGCGGGGGCCGTGTGGTGCGGGGTGGAACGGGGCGGGGGTGCCTAGGGTGGGGGCATGGACTACGGGCGTGAGGTCGAATTCGGGGTGTTTCCGGAGCCCTCGGCGGAGAAGCTGCCCGAGGCGCTGTCGATGGCGCAGATCGCGGACCGGGAAGGGCTGGAGCTGGTCGGCATCCAGGACCACCCCTACCAGCGGCGCCACCTGGACACCTGGGCGCTGATGGGCGCGGTGCTGGCCGGGACGCAGCGGGTGCGGGTGTTCCCGGATGTGGCGAACCTGCCGCTGCGCGCCCCGGCGGTGATGGCCAAGACGGCGGCCAGTCTGGATCTGCTGTCCGGCGGCCGGTTCGAGCTCGGGCTGGGGGCGGGCTCGTTCTGGGAGGCCGTGGCGGCCATGGGCGGGAGCAGGCGCTCCCCCGGCGAGGCGTACGGGGCGCTGCGCGAGGCCGTCGAGGTGCTCCGGCTGATGTGGTCCGACGAGCGCTCGGTGCGCTACGAGGGGAAGCACTACCGGCTGGCCGGGGTGAAGCCGGGGCCCAGGCCGGCCCATCCGATCCCCGTCTGGCTGGGCGTGGGCGGCCCGCGGACGCTGGCGCTGTGCGGCCGGGTGGCGGACGGCTGGCTGCCGTCCAGCCCGTGGGCGCCGCCGGAGAAGCTGCCCGAGCTGAACGCCCGGATCGACGAGGCGGCTGCCGGCGCGGGACGCGAGCCGGGCGCGGTGCGCCGCCTCTACAACGTCTTCGGCATCATCACCGACGGGCCCTCGGAGGGCTTTCTGCGCGGGCCGGCCGAGCAGTGGGTGGCCGAGCTGACGGAACTGGCGCTGGTGCACGGCATGGACGGCTTCGTCTTCGGCCCGGCGGACGATCCGGTGCGGCAGACCCACCGCTTCGCCGCCGAGGTGGTCCCGGCGGTGCGCCGGGCGGTCGCCCAGGAGCGCATCCGGCGCACCACGCGGTGAACCCCCGCCCCGGCGGCCGGGGGCGGGGGGGCGGGCGGTCAGGTCCGGTCAGGCCGCGGTCAGGCGGGCCAGGGCGGCCTCGATGCGGGCGATGGTGCGCTCCCGGCCGAGGACTTCGAGGGACTCGAAGAGGGGCAGGCCGACGGTGCGGCCGGTGACCGCCACCCGCACCGGGGCCTGGGCCTTGCCCAGCTTCAGGCCGTGTTCCTCGCCGGCCGCCAGCACCGCCGCCTTGAGGGCCTCGGCGTTCCAGTCGGCGGCCAGCAGCCGGGCCCGCGCGGTGCGCAGCAGCTCCGCCGCGCCGGGCTTCATGGCCTTGTGCCAGGACGGCTCGTGGAAGACGGGCTCGTCCAGGAAGAGGAAGTCCACGTTGTCGGTGATGTCGGAGAGCACGGTGACCCGGGTCTGGGCCAGCGGGGCCAGGGCGGCGAACGCCGCCGGGTCGTAGGCCTCCGGCTTCCAGGGGGCGTGCGGGGCGGCCAGCCAGGGGCCGCAGCGCTCGATGAAGCTCTCCACCGGCAGGTCCCGGATGTGGGTGGCGTTGATGGCCTCGCACTTCTTGAGGTCGAAGCGGGCCGGGTTGGCGTTGACCGCGTGGATGTCGAAGGCGGCCGTCATCTCCGCCATGGTGAAGATGTCGCGGTCCTCGGCGATCGACCAGCCCAGCAGCGCCAGGTAGTTGAGCAGGCCCTCGGGCAGGAAGCCGCGCTCCCGGTAGATGTTGAGCGAGGACTCCGGCTCGCGCTTGGAGAGCTTCTTGTTGCCCTCCCCCATCACATAGGGCAGATGGCCGAACTCGGGGAGGAAGCCGGGGCCCACGCCGATGTCGGACAGCGCACGGTAGAGGGCGATCTGCCGGGGGGTGGAGGAGAGCAGGTCCTCGCCGCGCAGCACATGCGTGATGTTCATCAGCGCGTCGTCCACCGGGTTGACCAGGGTGTAGAGCGGGGCGCCGCCGGCCCGGACGATGCCGTAGTCGGTGACGTTCTCCGGGGTGAAGGTCAGCTCGCCGCGCACCAGGTCGGTGAAGGTGATGGGCTCGTCGGGCATCCGGAACCGCACCACCGGCCGGCGGCCCTCGGCCAGGAAGCCGGCGATCTCCTCCTCGGTGAGGGAGCGGCAGCGGCCGTCGTAGCCGGACGGGCGGCCGGCGGCGCGGGCCAGTTCGCGGCGGCGGTCCAGCTCCTCCTGGGTGCAGTAGCAGTGGTAGGCGTATCCGGCGTCCAGCAGCCGGGCGGCCACGTTCCGGTAGATGTCCATCCGCTCGGACTGGCGGTAGGGCGCGTGCGGCCCGCCGATCCCGGGGCCCTCGTCCCAGTCCAGGCCGAGCCAGCGCAGTGAGTCCAGCAGCTGGAGGTAGGACTCCTCGGAGTCCCGGGCGGCGTCGGTGTCCTCGATCCGGAAGACCAGGGTGCCGCCGTGATGCCGGGCGAAGGCCCAGTTGAACAGGGCGGTGCGGACGAGTCCGACATGCGGGTTGCCGGTCGGCGAGGGGCAGAACCGGACCCGCACCGGGCGGGCCGGGGACGCGGCGGAGGGGGCGGAGGGGCTAGTCACGCGTGGCCACCTTGTTGGTGAGTGTGCCGATGCCTTCGATGCTGACGGCGACCTCGTCGCCGACATGGAGCGGGCCCACGCCCGCGGGGGTGCCGGTGAGGATGACGTCCCCCGGCAGCAGGGTCATGGCCGCGGTGATGTGCACGATGAGATCGGCGACATCCCGGACCATCTCGCTGGTGCGGCCGAGCTGGCGCTGCTCGCCATTGACCGTGCAGATCATCGCCAGATCGGATGGATCCAGCTCCGTCTCCACCCAGGGGCCCAGCGGGCAGGAGGAGTCGAAGCCCTTGGCCCGCGCCCACTGGTCCTCGGAGCGCTGGATGTCCCGCGCGGTGATGTCATTGGCGCAGGTGTAGCCGAGGATCACCTCCGCCGCCCGCTCCCGCGGCACGTCCTTGCACAGCCGGCCGATGACCACGGCCAGTTCGGCCTCGTGGTGCACCTCGGTGGAGAAACCCGGGTAGACGATCTCGTCCCCCGGGCCGATCACCGAGGTGGACGGCTTGAAGAACACCACCGGCACCTGCGGGACCTCATGGCCCAGCTCCCGCGCGTGCTCGGCGTAGTTGCGGCCGACGGCCACCACCTTGCTGGGCAGGACCGGCGGCAGCAGCCGCACCTGGTCCATCGGCACCAGCTTGCCCGACCGGTCGAAGTCCCCGAAGGGATGGCCCTTGATGATGTCCAGGGCCAGACCTGCGGTCGGCCGGGAGACAGCCCCGGCGGCGGCCCCGCCGGGCTCCCCTTCGGGGGCGGGGACCACCACGCCGAAGCCGACGGTGCCGTCGATGGAGAATCTGGCGATGCGCACCGGGTGTGCTGCCCTTCTTCGCTGTGACTGGTGTGGCTGATGTCTCAGCGTAACGGTCGCCGCCGGGGAGCCGGACGGCGCCTGCCCGCCGGCAGCTCCGGCGGGCAGGGAAAGGCGTGCGGCCCGGCCCGGCGGCGGGCCGGGCGGGCGGCGGCGCGTCAGCGCAGCCGGGCCATCAGCGCGTGCTCGACCAGGGTGATCAGGGTGGACTTGGCCTCCGCGCGGTGCCGCGCGTCGGTGATGATGATCGGCGTGTCCTGGCCGAGCTGGAGCGCCTCGCGGACCTCGTCCGGCGAGTACGGCTGGTGGCCGTCGAAGCCGTTCAGCGCCACCACGAAGGGCAGCCCGCTGTTCTCGAAGTAGTCCACCGCCGGGAAGCAGTCCGCCAGCCTGCGGGTGTCCACCAGCACCACCGCGCCGATGGCACCGCGGACCAGATCGTCCCACATGAACCAGAACCGGTCCTGACCGGGCGTACCGAACAGGTACAGAATCAGATCCTGGTCCAGCGTGATCCGGCCGAAGTCCATCGCCACCGTGGTGGTGGTCTTGCCCGCCGTGTGGGTCAGATCGTCGATCCCGGCCGAGGCGGACGTCATCACGGCCTCGGTACGCAGCGGATTGATCTCCGACACAGCGCCCACAAACGTGGTCTTGCCCACGCCGAACCCGCCCGCGATCACAATCTTCGCGGACGTGGTCGACGAACCGGGCACGGCGGCCGGGGCGCCGGAGGAGGCGGCGTATGCGGCGGCGTCCGGCAGGGCCGAACCGTTCGTCCCGGCCGCCGGGAACCCGCCGCCGGCCTGGCTAGAGCTTGCGAAGTCCACTGAGCACCCTCTCCAGCAGCGTCACGTCCGGCTGGCCGTTCGGGTCGCTGCCATGTCCAGGCTGATGGATGGCGACCAGTCCCGCCTCGGCGAGGTCCGCCACCAGGATCCGGGCCACCCCGAGCGGCATCGCCAGCAGCGCGGAGATCTCCGCGACCGATTTCACCTCGGGCAGGCAGAGCTGGCAGATCCGCTGATGCTCCGGCAGCAGCCCCTGCAACTGCATGGGTTCGACACTGGTGGACACCAGCGCCTCGATCGCCAGCTGGTAGCGCGGCCTGGTCCGGCCGCCCGTCATGGCGTACGGGCGGACCAGCGGCTGCTCCCCCTCGTCGTCGTACGGGCCGGGATCATGGGCTCCGTACGCACTCTGCGAGGGCGGCGGGGTGGTCATAGCTCCTCCGGGCGGGACATGAGGTCGGCGATGCGGACGATGGTGCTCATGTGCGTGTTGTGTGGGGGGAGCCGGGTTGTCAGGTGAGCAGACTTCCCTGGAGCTCGCTGCGGACTTCCGGTGTCAGTACCGAGCCCGCGCGGTCGACCAGCAAGGCCATTTCGTACCCGACCAGGCCGATGTCTGCCTCCGGATGCGCCAGCACCGCCAGTGACGACCCGTCGGAGATCGACATGAGGAAGAGGAAGCCGCGCTCCATCTCCACCACGGTCTGGCTCACCACGCCGCCCTCGAAGATCCGCGAGGCACCGGCCGTCAGGGACGTCAGGCCGGAGGCGACCGCGGCCAACTGGTCGGCACGGTCCCGCGGAAACCCCTCGGACATCGCGAGAAGCAGTCCGTCTGCGGAAACTACCACTGTGTGCGACACACCCGGGGTGTTGTCCACAAAACTGGTGATCAACCAGTTGAGGTTCTGCGCCGCCTGGCTCATGCGGGTCAACACTAACGCTCCTGCCGATAGGGGGCACCGAATCCGCCGTCCCGGCCGCCGGGGCCACCGGTCGCGGCTCCGGCCTGCCGGCCTTGCTGAATGCCCCTGCGGAGGCTGGTCAGCCGGCCCCGCACGTCCTCCGGAGCCCGGGAGACGTTCGGTCCGGCGGCCACGGCATCCCGCTCCTCGGCGGTGCCGGCCACCAGATTGGCGCGCGGCACCCGCCGGGGCAGTCCGGAGGCCGTGACGCCGCCCGCGGACGGGCCGGAGCGAAGCTGCTCGGCCCGGCGCCAGCGCTCGTCATTGGGCGAGGCGGCCCAGCCCACGGCGGTGCCGGTGTCCCCGGCGGGCTGTGCCGGGCCCCGGGGCGGAGCCGGCCGGCGGCCGGGCGGGGCCGGGGGGCCGACGGGCCGGTCCTGGGCGGTCCGGTGCGGGGCGGACGAGGCGGCGGGAGCCGAGGGCGGGGCCGTCCGGGCGGACGGCTGGGGGGACCCCGCGGACTCCCGCTGGGCGGCGGAGCGGACCCGGTTGCGGGAACCGAACCAGGTCGACTCCATTTCCTCGAAGATCGGCGTGCGTTCCGGCACGCGGTCCGGCCGGCTGGGGGCCGGGGGCAGGATGCCCTGATCCGCGGGCTGGTACTGGCCCGCCGGCGGGTAGGGCCCGTCCTGCGGGTAGGAGCCGTCCTGCGGGTAGGAGCCGGCGGGCGCCGGCTGCCCGGACTGCGGCACGGCCGGGAACTCGGCGGTGTCACCGGGACCGTCGCGGCGCACCGCGGGGCGCGGGAACTCACCGGTGTCGCCCGGCCCGTAGGGCGGGCCGCCGGCCGGCGGGCGCCGGTCCGCCTCCGGCCGCCGGAAGGCGGCCGGGCGCGGGAACTCGGCGGTGGACCTCAGCGCGTCGTCCCGCTCGGGGCGCGGCTCGTGCTGCGGCTCGTGGTGGCCGTCGTGGCCGCGCGGGTAGTCCACGGCGTCCCTGGCGGCCGGTATTCGTCCGCTGTCCTCCGCCGACCGGGCCCAGCTCGGCCGCGGCGGTTCCCCGGCCGGGCCGGAGCCGGACGCCTGCGCGCCGGCCGGCATGGCGGGCGAGCCGGGCCGTCCGCCGCGGCCGGGCAGCGCGGCCCGGGCCGGGGTGGAGGGCACCTGCTGCGGGGCCTCCCGGTCGCCGCCGCGGGTGGGCAGCGCGCCCGGGCCGGGCCGGGCCGGGTCCGGGGTGCGGCGGGGCATCGGGCCCTCACGCTGGAGGGTGGCGGTGGCCGGTCCGCCGCCGCCCGGCCCGGAGGGCCGGCGGTCGGCGCCGGCGCCCGCGCCGGCCTGGGCGCCGGGCCTGCCGCCCCGGCCGCCCTGGACCACATCGGCGGGCAGCATCACCAGAGCGGTGGTGCCGCCGGAGTCGGAGGGGCGCAGCTGCACCCGGATGCCGTGCCGCAGGGACAGCCGGCCGACCACGAACAGACCCATCCGGCGGGAGACCGAGACGTCCACGGTGGGCGGGTTGGCCAGCCGCTCGTTGATCTCGGCCAGGTCCTCCGGGGAGAGGCCGATGCCGGTGTCGTGGATCTCCACCAGCACCCGGCCGTCCGGCAGGGCATGGCCGGTGACCTTGACCTTGGTCTGCGGGGAGGAGAACGAGGTGGCGTTCTCCAGCAGCTCGGCCAGCAGGTGCACCAGGTCGTTGACCGCGCGTCCGGCCACCTCGGTCTTGGGGACGGCGGACAGCTCGATCCGCTCGTACTGCTCCACCTCGGAGGCGGCGGCCCGGAGCACGTCGACCAGCGGGACCGGCCGGGTCCACCGGCGGCCCGGCTCCTCGCCCGCGAGAACCAGCAGGTTCTCACCGTTGCGCCGCATGCGGGTGGCCAGGTGGTCCAGCTTGAACAGCGAGGCGAGCTGGTCCGGGTCGGCCTCGCGGGACTCCAGTTCGGAGATCAGCGAGAGCTGGCGCTGGATCAGGCCCTGGCTGCGGCGCGAGAGGTTGGTGAACATCGCGTTGACGTTGCCCCGCAGCTGGGCCTGTTCGGCCGCCAGCCGGACCGCCTCGCGGTGCACCTCGTCGAACGCCTGGGCCACCTTGCCGATCTCGTCCCGGGTGTAGACACCCACCGAGACCACGGAGGTGTCCACCTCCTCCGGGTTGTCGGCCTCGGACATCTGCTTGACCACCTCGGGCAGCCGCTTGTGGGCGACTTCCTGGGCGGTGTCCTGCAGCCGGCGCAGGGTGCGGACCATGGACCGGGCCACCACGAAGGCGCCGACCAGGGAGATGCCCAGCACCAGCAGGATCATGGCGCCGTTGAGGACGGCGTCCCGCTGGGCCTCGGCGCGCAGATCGCCGGCCTGCTTCTCCATCTCGTCGAGCAGCTCACGCTCGATCTTCTCCATCGCCTCGATCTTGGTGCGATCGAGCTCGAACCAGTCCAGATAGGTGCGGAACTGGTTGCGGATGTTGTCTTCCTTGGTGAAGACGGCCTCGGCCAGCTGCTCCGCCGCGACGATGTTGACGATCCCGCCGGAGATGGGCTGGAGCAGTTCCTGGGCGCGGTCGTTGTTGCCGTACAGCTCGCGGAAGCTGCGCAGGTCGGCCCGCTCGTTCTCCATGGCGGTCTTGCCGAACCGCCAGTCGGAGGGCGACAGCGCGGCCCGGCCGCCGTCGGTCTCGGCACGCGCGAAACCGGCGGTGATCATGGCCCGCTGGATGGAGGCCTGCTCCTTGGCGGAGGAGAAGGCGGCCAGCGCCCGGGTGGAGCGGATCATGTCCTGGTTGGAGGTGGCCTGCGCCATGTCCTGGGAGAGCGAGAGCAGCGACTCGATGAGCTGGTTGTAGGCGCTCACCGTCTGCGAGATGTAGGCCGGGTCGGTGTAGGCGTCGTCCCGGATGGAGGTGATCTTGTTGAGCTGCCGGCCGATCTCCAGCACGGCCGCGTTGATGCCCGCCAGCTCGTCGTCGTTGGGGTCGATCGACAGGGTGGCCTGGGCGAAGGCGCGGCGGGCGGAGTCGGTGGTGTCCCGGGAGCCGACCACGTCGTCGTGCTTGGCGGTGCGCCCGCTGATCATCGGGCCGGCCGAGCGGTCGCGCTCCTCCTGGAGGGCGGCGGCCAGCAGCGTGGCGTGGTGCGTCATGTCGGTGAGCAGACGCATGTTCTCCAGCTGGTCGACCTTTTCCATCGACTCCTGGATACGGAATGCGCCCAGCGAGGTGGCCGCGACCACCGGCAGGGCGATCAGCGAGACCAGCCGGGTGGAGATGCGCCAGTTGCGCAGTGCCAGCCGGGAGCCCGCGGGCGTGGGCCTGACGGCGGCGGCCGGCTTTCCGGCCGGCCGGCCGGAGGCGCGGTCGCCGGTGGGCGGCTCGGCGGGCGTACGCGCGCCGCCGTCCGCGGCCGGCGAGGGCATCTCGTCGGCCTGCACCGCGTGGACACGGTCGGGCGAGGAGCCGCGGCCAGGTGGGCCGCTCAGCCCCGCGTCGCCTGTCGCGCTGCCTTCCCTCTTGAAACGTCCCTGCACTTTAGCGTCGCAACCTCTGGACCAGGCGCCTCGCCGCGGGCGGCGTGACGGTATCGAGCCGGAAACCCCGGGTGCTTCCGACGGTCGTGGACAACCGGCGCGTCCCCTGTTCAGCCATGGTGCGGAGCGGACCGTGCGCCCGCTGCATCGGCTGTTCTCTCGCGGCGGTCCGTGGAATTCCAGCACAGTGCCGAGACCTCCAACAAGGGCTCGGGACACTCCCGTGACATCTTTGACCCTGCGCGCGGGGGTCATCACCCTGGGTGGAGACCAGGTGGCGGAATTGCGGCGGCAAAACGGGCATTTGCCCAGCTCCATTCCGGATCCCGGACATGACCTTGCCTTGTCCGGAGGTCGTACCGTGCGGGTGGATCAACGACGGAACCGGGGATTCCGCCCGGTTGTGTCCCGATTTGACGGGGGCGGCCCACTGTCGGAAAAATCCTTTTTGTCGGGCCTCCGGTGAGGAAACTCACATGCGGGTGGTGAGCCGTTGTGCGGCGGCGCCCACGCGCCACGGCCTACTCTCGGAGGTCTACGGCTGGACAGAGCAGCCGGAAATGTCAAGGCCCCGTCAAGGACCACTCAAGAGGACAACTCCGTGAAGACCACCATTCCGATGCGTATGCTCGCCAACCCCCGTCGCACCACGCTGGTGCATCTGGAGAGCGCCGACGAGCTCCGGCCCTCGGTGGCGGCCGGCGGGCGTCCGGAGGCGGAACTGCCCAGCAACACCGCCAACCCGGCTCGCACCGTCCTCGTGGAAGCCCCCAGGACCAACGGTGTCATGACCCGCTGATCACCTGTTCGTCTGTTCACCCGGTCACCGAAGGCCCCCGCCGACCCGTCAAGGGCGCGGCGGGGGCCTTCGTATGCCCGCGCGGCGGACGCGCGCGCTCAGCCCTGCCAGCTGTGCGGGGCGCGGAAGCCGGGGGTGCGCTCCAGCCGGCGCCAGCCGGCCGTGGAGCGGGCCTGCCCGCCGGTCCGGCCGGCCTCGCCGGCCTCCCCCTCCGGCCCGGCCGCCTGGGCGCGGGCGATCAGCAGCGCGGTGACGGCGGCCAGCTCCTCCTCGCTGGCCTCGCCCTTCTCCACGCGGACGAGGCGCGGGTCGGTGCTCGTGCTCATGGCCCTCTCCTTCACAAGGCTCGGGGGACGGGTGGTCACTGGGGCGGGTTGCCGTGCTTGCGGGACGGCAGGTCGGCGTGCTTGCTGCGGAGCATGGCCAGCGAGCGGATCAGCACCTCGCGGGTCTCGGCCGGGTCGATCACATCGTCGACCAGGCCGCGCTCGGCCGCGTAGTAGGGGTGCATCAGCTCCGCCTTGTACTCCTTCACCAGCCGGACGCGGGCGGCCTCCGGGTCGTCCGCCGCGGCGATCTGCCGGCGGAAGATCACATTGGCCGCGCCCTCCGCGCCCATCACGGCGATCTCGTTGGTGGGCCAGGCGAAGGTCAGGTCGGCCCCGATGGACTGGGAGTCCATCACGATGTAGGCGCCGCCGTAGGCCTTGCGCAGCACCACCGAGATCCGCGGCACCGTGGCGTTGCAGTAGGCGTACAGCAGCTTGGCGCCGTGGCGGATGATCCCACCGTGCTCCTGGCCCACCCCGGGCAGAAAGCCGGGCACGTCCAGCAGGGTGAGGATCGGGATGTTGAAGGCGTCGCACATCTGCACGAAGCGGGCGGCCTTCTCGCTGGCGTGGATGTCCAGCACCCCGGCCAGCGACTGCGGCTGGTTGGCCACGATGCCGACCACATGGCCGTCCATCCGGGCCAGCGCGCAGAGGATGTTGTTCGCCCAGCGCTCGTGGACCTCCAGATACTCGCCCTCGTCCACCAGCTCCTCGATCACCTGCCGCATGTCGTACGGCCGGTTGCCGTCGGCCGGCACCAGGTCCAGCAGCGAGTCGCCGCGCCGGTCCACCGGGTCCTCGGTGGTCTGGGCCGGCGGGTTCTCCCGGTTGTTCTGCGGCAGCAGCGAGAGCAGGTAGCGGACCTCCTCCAGGCACGACTCCTCGTCGTCGTAGACGAAGTGCGCCACCCCGGAGGTGCCGGCGTGCACATCGGCGCCGCCCAGCCCGTTGTGGGTGATGTCCTCGCCGGTGACCGCCTTGACCACGTCCGGGCCGGTGATGAACATCTGCGAGGTCTCGCGGACCATGAAGACGAAGTCGGTCAGCGCCGGGGAGTAGGCCGCGCCGCCCGCGCAGGGGCCGAGCATCACCGAGATCTGCGGGATCACCCCGGAGGCCCGGGTGTTGCGCTGGAAGATGCCGCCGTAGCCGGCCAGCGCGGAGACACCCTCCTGGATACGGGCGCCGGCGCCGTCGTTCAGGGACACCAGCGGCGCCCCGGCGGCGATGGCCTTGTCCATGATCTTGTGGATCTTCTGGGCGTGGGCCTCGCCCAGCGCGCCGCCGAAGATCCGGAAGTCATGCGCGTAGACGAAGACCGTCCGGCCGTGCACGGTTCCCCAGCCGGTGATCACGCCGTCCGTGTACGGCCGCTTGGCCTCCAGGCCGAAGCCGGTGGCACGGTGCCGGCGCAGCGGCTCGACCTCGCGGAAGCTTCCCTCGTCCAGCAGCAGTTCGATGCGCTCGCGCGCGGTGAGCTTGCCCCGGGCGTGCTGGGCGGCCGTCGCCTTCTCCCCCGGCCCCCGGACGACCTGCTCACGGATCGCACGCAGCTCGGCCACCCGGCCGTGGGCGTCGGTTTCCGCCGGCGCTTCGGGGGCCACTGTCTGAGCGTGATCGGTCATGTATAGACCCTACGAAACGGGGCGCCCGGAGCTCCTCGTCAGATTCGTACAGTCTCCACCGTGATTTGATGGCCCTGCCGGACAGAAGCGGGGAACCGGATTCCGGGTGTTCACCGGTCCGTACAGTGCGGGAGGGGCAGGCGTTATGGGGTTCCCATAAAACCCGCCCATCGCGTCACAGCAGGCGCGCACAAGCTGTCCGAAGGCGCCCGCGAGGCCCTTCACTCCGAGGGCTCAAGCCCGGCTCGAACCAGACCGTAGGTGTAGGCATCGTCCAAAGCCTGCCACGAGGCGGCAATCACATTTCCGGCCACCCCCACGGTGGACCACTCCTCGGTGCCGTCACTGGTAGTGACCAGAACCCGGGTGGTGGAGGAGGTGCCCTGGGTGCCCTCCAGGATGCGGACCTTGTAGTCGACGAGCTGAAGCCGGGCGAGCTGCGGGAAATGCCGCTCCAGACCGCTGCGCAGCGCCCGGTCCAGGGCGTTGACCGGTCCGTTGCCCTCCCCCGCGGCGACGATCCGCTCGCCCTTCACCCGCAGCCGGACGATCGCCTCGTTGGCCACCGTGCCGTCGGTGCGCTGGTCGGTGATGGTGCGCCAGCCCTCCAGCCGGAAGAAGCGGCGGGAGCGGCCCTGCACCTCGTCGCGGAGCAGCAGTTCGAAGGAGGCGTCGGCGGCCTCGTAGGTGTAGCCCTGGAGTTCCCGCTCCTTGACCCGCTCCACGATCCGGCCGACCAGCTCCCGGTTGCCGGAGCCGGACAGGTCGTAGCCCAGTTCCTTGCCCTTGAGCTCCACCGACGCGCGGCCGGCCATGTCGGAGACCAGCATCCGCATGGAGTTGCCGACCAGTTCGGGGTCGATGTGCTGGTAGAGATCGGGGTTGACCTTGATGGCGGAGGCGTGCAGCCCGGCCTTGTGGGCGAAGGCGGAGATCCCGACATAGGGCTGGTGGGTGGCCGGGGTGAGATTGACCACCTCGGCGATGGCGTGCGAGATCCGGGTCATCTCCTTGAGCGCGCCCTCGGGCAGCACCCGGCGGCCGTACTTCAGCTCCAGGGCGGCGACCACCGGGAAGAGGTTGGCGTTGCCGACCCGCTCGCCGTAGCCGTTGGCGGTGCACTGCACATGGGTGGCGCCGCCGTCCACCGCGGCCAGGGTGTTGGCCACCGCGCAGCCGGTGTCGTCCTGGGCGTGGATGCCCAGCCGGGCGCCGGTGTCGGCCAGCACGGTGCGCACCACGGCCTGCACCTGGGCCGGCAGCATCCCGCCGTTGGTGTCGCAGAGCACCACCACCTCGGCACCGGCGGTGTACGCGGTGCGCACCACCTCCTTGGCGTACTCCGGATTGGCGGTGTAGCCGTCGAAGAAGTGCTCGCAGTCCACGAACACCCGGCGGCCCTGCTCGCGCAGATGGGCCACGGTGTCGCGGACCATGGCGAGGTTCTCCTCCAGGGTGGTGCGCAGCGCCTGGGCCACATGGGCGTCGTGCGACTTGGCCACCACGCAGACCACCGGGGCGCCGGAGTCCAGCAGGGCGCGGACCTGGGGATCGCCGGCGGCGGTGGCACCGGCCTTGCGGGTGGCGCCGAAGGCGACGAGCTTGGCGTGGCGGAAATCGATCTCCCGGCGGGCCCGCTCGAAGAACTCCGTGTCCCGGGGATTGGCGCCCGGCCAGCCGCCCTCGATGAAGCCGACGCCGAACTCGTCCAGAAAGCGGGCGATGGCCAGTTTGTCGGCGACGGTGAGATTGATGCCCTCGCGCTGTGCGCCGTCGCGCAGCGTGGTGTCGAAGACATGCAGGGCCTCCCGCTCCGGGGGCGGGGCGGCATCCGGGGCGGTGTCCGCGGCGGTGTCCGAGGCTTCGGTGGTCATGGGCCGGGTGACTCCTGTCGGGAAGGTACCGGAAAACGAAAAGACCTCTCGCGGATGCGAGAGGTCTGCGCGCGGGTCGACGGCGAGGTGTTCCGCTGCCGCCGGGTGGTACGGCGTTCAGCGGTCCCTGCGGACCGGCGCGCTGTCACCGATAATCATGGTGAACGAGTGCACGGTGGGAGTCTCCCACAACGGGACGGGCGGCTGCATCCGCCACCCGCCCCGTCTCACCATCCGGACATCGGGCCGCCGGCGGTGCTCAGCCGATGCGGTGCATCCAGCCGTGGGTGTCCTCCGCGCGGCCGGTCTGGATGGCCAGCAGCCGCTCGCGCAGCCGCAGGGTGACCGGTCCGGGCTCGCCGCTGCCCACCGTCCAGGAGGCGCGGCGCGACTTGACCGCGCCGACCGGGGTGATGACCGCGGCGGTGCCGCAGGCGAAGACCTCCGACAGCGAGCCGTCGGCGTTGCCCGCCCGCCAGTCGTCGGTGGAGATCCGCACCTCGGCGGTGCGGTGGCCGAGGTCCTCGGCCACCTGGAGCAGCGAGAGCCGGGTGATGCCGGGCAGCAGGGTGCCGGTCAGCTCCGGAGTCTCGATGACCGCGTCCGGGCCGGTGCCGCGCACGAAGTAGAGGTTCATGCCGCCCATCTCCTCGATCCAGCGGCGCTCCACCGCGTCCAGCCAGACCACCTGGTCGCAGCCCTGCCGGGCGGCCTCGGCCTGGGCGACCAGGGAGGCGGCGTAGTTGCCGGCGCACTTGGCCTCGCCGGTGCCGCCGGGGGCGGCCCGCACATACTCCTCGGAGAGCCAGACGGTGACCGGCTTGACACCGCCGGCGAAGTAGGCGCCGGCCGGGGAGGCGATCACCATGAACAGGTACTCGCCGGCCGGCCTGACGCCCAGCCCCACCTCGTTGGCGAACATGAACGGCCGCAGGTACAGCGACTGCTCTCCCTCGCCGGGCACCCAGGCCCTGTCCTGCCCGACCAGCAGGTCGATGGCCTCGACAAAGGTCTCCACGGGCAGCTCGGGCATGGCCATCCGGCGGGCCGAGCGCTGGAAGCGGCGGGCGTTCTCCTCCGGGCGGAAGGTGGCCACGCCGCCGTCCGGCTGCCGGTACGCCTTCAGCCCTTCGAAGATGGACTGGGCGTAGTGCAGCGTCATGTTCGCCGGGTCCATCTCCAGCGGGGCATAGGGGCGGAGCTGTGCGTCGTGCCAGCCGCGGCCCTCGGTCCACCTGATGGTGACCATGTGGTCGGTGAAGTGGCGGCCGAAGCCGGGGTTGGCCAGGATGGCCTCCCGCTCGGCGGCCGGGAGGGGGTGGGCGGAGGGCTTGAGATCGAATGCGATCCGCGGGGTCGTCATGTGTGCGCGTCCTTCGCTGTTCTGGTCGGGCGGACCGCGCTTCCCCGGAGTCTGACTCGGCACGCCGGCCGGCCGGCGGTAGTAGGACGTCCAAGCACTGGGGTGTACGGCGGCCCCGGTCCGATTATCGCGCGGGGCGGGCGCCATGCACCCCATGCGGGGAAATCGGCGGCCCGGAGTTCGGGCGGTGCGGGGGCGGGACTGCCCCGATACTGGCACCGGACCGCCGGATTGCCCAGCGGCCCGGTAACGGCCGCTGGGCGGGGTGGACGGGCGGCGGCCGGCTAGCCGGATACTCGCGCGGCCAGCGCGTCGCCGATCTGGTCCGTGGTGCGCGCGGTGGCGGCGGAACGGGCCGCGAGATCGGCGGTGACCGCCTCCTCGATGCGGGCGGCCCCGGCGGGGTGGCCGAGGTGGCGCAGCAGGAGGGCGACGGAGAGCACGGTGGCGGTGGGGTCGGCCTTGCCGGTGCCCGCGATGTCCGGTGCGGAACCGTGCACCGGCTCGAACATCGAGGGGAAGGCGCCGGCCGGGTTGATGTTCCCGGAGGCGGCCAGGCCGATGCCGCCGGTGATGGCGGCGGCGAGGTCGGTGAGGATGTCGCCGAAGAGGTTGTCGGTGACGATCACGTCGAACCGCTGCGGCTGGGTGACCATGAAGATGGTGGCGGCGTCGACATGCAGGTAGTCGGTGGTCACCTCGGGGTATTCGCGGCCGATCCGCTCGACCGTGCGGCTCCAGAGGTGACCGGCGTGCACCAGGACGTTGTTCTTGTGCACCAGGGTGAGCTTCTTGCGCGGGCGGGCCTGGGCGCGCTCGAAGGCGTCGCGCACCACGCGCTCCACGCCGTAGGCGGTGTTCAGCGAGACCTCGGTGGCGACCTCGGCCGGGGTGCCGGTGCGCATCGAGCCGCCGTTGCCCACATAGGGGCCCTCGGTGCCCTCGCGGACCACCACGAAGTCGATCTGCGGTTCGCCGGCCAGCGGGCTCGCCGTATTGGGGAAGAGGCGGCTGGGGCGGAGGTTGACGTAGTGGTCGAAGGCGAAGCGCAGCTTCAGCAGCAGGCCGCGCTCCAGCACGCCGGAGGGCACGGAGGGATCGCCGATCGCGCCCAGCAGAATCGCGTCATGGCTCTGCAGCCGCTCCAGCTCGGCGTCCGGGAGCGTCTCGCCGGTGGCGTGCCAGCGCTGGGCGCCGAGTGCGTATTCGGTGGTCTCCAGCTTGATGTCGGCGGGAAGGACCGCGCCGAGGACCTTCAGTCCCTGCGCGACCACCTCCGGACCGATGCCGTCACCGGGAATCACCGCGAGATTGATGCTGCGAGCCATGGGGGGACCCTAGCGCCGTCCCAGCCTGCGGTCCGGCCGCGTCCGCCATTCGGACCGGGGGATCCGGGCGGCCGTTGCCGGGGCGGGCGGTTCAGCCGGCGGCGATGCCGCCGTTGTCCCGGCGGTCCAGGGCGCGCTGGAGGGCGGCGGCGGCCCGCCTGCGGTCGGCGGCGGCCTCGGGCCGGACGGCGTGCCGGCGGCGGGTCTTCTGGGTGGCGACGGGCATGGCGGAAGCTCCTTGGATCTGCGTCGGCAGGACGGCTGGAGGAACCTGACGAGCAGCCGCAACGGGCGGGGGCGCCGGGTGCGGCGGGGGTCTCCCGCGTCGTCGCACCGCGCCGGACACCGCCGGGCTCTGATGGAGCGTGACGATCGGCTTCCCACAAAAGTAGCGAGCCCGGGGAGTGCTGTCTCCCCAAATACTTGACCGTCCTAGTATGTGGACAGTGACGCCGCCCACATCGCCCCCGACCAGCACGGATCCGCCCGCCGCCGGGCCGGGCGGCGGGCGGGGCGGCGGCGGGGCGGTCAGCCCATGTGGGGGTAGCGGTAGTCGGTCGGGGGGGCCAGGTTCTCCTTGATGGCGCGGGTCTGTGTCCAGCGCATCAGGTTCTGCCGGGCGCCCGCCTTGTCATTGGTGCCGGAGGCCCGGCCGCCGCCGAAGGGCTGCTGGCCGACCACCGCGCCGGTCGGCTTGTCGTTGACGTAGAAGTTGCCGGCCGCGAACCGCAGCGTCTCGCAGGCCTCGGCGATGGCCGCGCGGTCGCGGGCCACCACCGCGCCGGTCAGCCCGTAGGGCGCCACCGACTCCATCTGGGCCAGCACGGCCCGGAACCTGGCGCCGTCGGCGTCGTCGGCGTCGTCGGCGTCGTCATAGACATGGACGGCCACGATCGGACCGAAGTACTCGGTGGTGAACACCTCGTTCTCCGGGTCGGAGCACAGGATCACGGTCGGCCGCACGAAGTAGCCCACCGAGTCGTCGTACTCGCCGCCGGCCACGATCTCGCAGCTCGGATCGGCCTTGGCCCGGTCGATGGCCGCCTTGCACTTGGCGAAGGCACGCTCGTCGATCACCGCCGACATGAAGTGGGACAGCTCGGTCACCGGCCCCATCGACAGGCCGTCCACCTCGGCCGTGAACTCCTCCCGGAAGCCGTTCTCCCAGATCGAGGCCGGGAGGTAGGCACGGGAGAGCGCCGAGCACTTCTGGCCCTGGTACTCGAAGGCGCCGCGGGTCATGGCGGTCTTCAGCACCGCCGGGTCGGCCGAGGAGTGCGCCACCAGGAAGTCCTTGCCGCCGGTCTCGCCGACCAGCCGCGGATAGGTCTTGTAGCCGGCGATGTTCTCGCCGACCGCCCGCCACAGGGCCTGGAAGGTGGCGGTGGAGCCGGTGAAGTGGATACCGGCCAGATCCGGGTGGCGCAGCGCCACCTCGGAGACGGCCAGCCCGTCGCCGGTGAGCAGATTGATCACGCCCGGCGGCAGCCCGGCCTCCTCCAGCAGCTCCATCAGCAGCACCGCGGCCCGGGTCTGGGTGGGCGAGGGCTTCCAGATCACCACATTGCCCATCAGCGCCGGGGCGGTGGGCAGATTGCCGGCGATGGCGGAGAAGTTGAACGGGGTGATGGCGTAGACGAAGCCCTCCAGCGGGCGGTGGTCCAGCCGGTTCCACACCCCGCGCTCATGGGCGACCGGCTGCTCGGCCAGGATCTGGCGCGCGTAGTGGACATTGAACCGCCAGAAGTCGATCAGCTCGCAGGGGGCGTCGATCTCGGCCTGCTGGGCGGTCTTGGACTGGCCGAGCATGGTGGCGGCGGCGATCCGCTCCCGCCAGGGCCCGGCCAGCAGCGCGGCGGCGCGCAGAAAGACCGCGGCGCGCTCGTCGAACGGCAGGGCGCGCCAGCGGGGTGCGGCGGCCAGGGCCGCCCCGATGGCGTCCCGGGCGTCCTGCTGTGTGGCGTTGGCACCGGTGCCGAGCACCCGCTTGTGGTCGTGCGGCTGCACCACGTCGAAGCGCCGGCCGCCGCCCATGCGCTTGACGCCGCCGATGGTCAGCGGCAGCTCGGCCGGGTTCTCGGCCAGCTCCCTGAGCTGCTGCTCAAGGCGGGCGCGTTCCGGGGTGCCGGGGGCGTAGGTGTGCACCGGCTCGTTCACCGGCGCGGGTACCTGGGTCACGGCGTCCATGGCCTTGGGCTCCTTCGGGGTCGGGTCGGGTCGGTCGTCGGGGGCCGGTGAGCTGAGGGGCGGGCGTGCGGGTCAGTGCCGGGTGGCCAGCGACCGCAGGAAGAAGGCGAGGTTGGCCGGTCGCTCGGCCAGCCGCCGCATGAAGTAGCCGTACCAGTCGCTGCCGTAGGGCACGTAGATGCGCATCCGGTGGCCGAGTCCGGCCAGCCGGAGCTGCTCGTTCTCCCGGATTCCGTAGAGCATCTGGAACTCGTACTCGTCCTTCTTGCGGCCGTGGCGGCGGGCCAGCTCCTGGGCGACGGCCACCAGCCGCGGGTCGTGGGTGGCGGCCATCGGGTATCCCCGGCCGGCCATCAGGATGCGCAGGCAGCGCACATAGGCGCGGTCCACCCGGTGCCGGTCCTGGTGGGCGACGGCCGCGGGCTCCCGGTAGGCGCCCTTGACCAGCCGCACCCGGGAACCCGGCCCGGCCAGCGCGCGGGCGTCCTCCTCGGTGCGGAAGAGGCAGGACTGGAGCACGGCGCCGGTGGCGGGGAAGCGGCGGCGCAGCTCCGTCAGCACGGCCAGCGTGGAGTCGGCCGTGGTGTGGTCCTCCATGTCCAGGGTGACGGTGGTGCCCGCCTCGGCGGCGGCCTCCACCACGGCCCCGGCGTTGCGCAGCGCGATGTCGTGGCCGCCCGGCAGCGCCTGGCCGAAGGCGGAGAGCTTCACCGAGATCTCGGCGCGTGCGCCCAGCCCCTCGGCGCGCAGTGCCTCGGCCAGGGCCAGGCAGGCGTCCCGGGCGCGCACCGCCCGCGTGGGGTCGGTGACGTCCTCGCCGAGGTGGTCCAGGGTGACCGTCAGGCCGCGTCCGGTCAGCGCGCGGACCGCGGTCAGCGCGTCGTCCAGCCGCTCACCGGCGATGAAGCGGTCCACCACGGAACGGGTGACCGGTGCCGAGGAGACGGCGCGGCGGATGGCGTCGCTGCGCGAGGCGGCGAGCAGCACGGGTCCGAACATCGGGCACCTCCGGACGGGGTGAAGCGGCAGGCGGGCTACCCGAGAACTTAAGAATGTCGCGGATCGCGGCCTATCGACAGTTGTCCGGCATTCGTTCCCACGATCTCAGACATCTGTATGAAGGGCGGTGCCGGATGGCGCAGAATGAGTGAGCACACCCTGGACGGACGGCGGCATGCGCGAGGACTACCAGAGCCTGATCGACGAGGTCTCCGCCCTGCTGGGCACCCCGGCAACGCTGGAGGGGCGGGACTTCGGGCTGATCGCCTTCGCCGCGCACGAGGGCGAGGACGAGCGGGTGCTGGACCCGGTCCGGGCCCGCTCCATCCTGCGGCGCGGCTCCACCCCGGCGGTCCGGGAGTGGTTCGAGGGCTTCGGCATCGCCCGGGCACGCGGACCCGTGCGCATCCCGCCCGATCCGGCGGCCGGGGTGCTGCACGGCCGGATCTGCCTGCCGGCCCGGCACGGCGGGGTGGTGCACGGCTACATCTGGCTGCTGGACGACGACGCGCTGCCGCTGGACGATCCGCGGCTGCTCCAGGCGGCCGGGACCGCGGCCCGGATCGGCGGGCTGCTGGCCGCGGACGCGCGGGCCGGGGAGCGGCTGGGCGATCTGCTGGCCGCGCTGCTGACCGCCGGGCCGGGGGCGGTCCCGGCGGCGGCCGAGGCGCTGGCCGCGGGCGCCACACCGGCGCCGGCCGGGCCGCTGGCCCTGGTCGCGGTCACGCCCTGGCAGGCGGAGGCCGCGCCGCCGGTCGCCGTGCCGGGGCTGGTCACGGCCACCGTGCCGGGCGGCGGCAGCGGCGGCGGCGTGGCCGGCCGGGCGCTGGCGGCGCTGGTGCGGCTGCGGGCCGGTGACCGCCCCGGTCCGGCCCGCACGGTGGCAGAACGCCTGCTGGCCTCGGCCGGCGGCACCGGGGCCGTGCGGCCGGTGGCCGGGATCGGGGCGCCGGTCGGCGCCCCGGACGGGCTGGCCGGCCTGCCCGGCGCCTGGCGGCAGGCGCTCGCCGCGGCGCGCGCGGCGCGTGCCGAGCCGCGGCTCGGGCCGGTCGCCCACTGGGCCGGGCTGGGCCCCTACCGGCTGCTCACCGCGCTGCCGCCGGACCTGCCGCCGGACGCGTCGGTGCGGACGCTGCTCCGGCCGGCCCATGCCGAGCTGGCCCGGACGGCGGAGGTGTATCTGGACCACGCCGGTCAGGTGGCACGGGCCGCCGCCGAGCTCGGTGTGCACCGCCAGACGCTCTACTACCGTCTCTCCCGGATCGAGGCCCTGACGGGGCTGTCGATGGACAGCGGTGAGGACCGGCTGCTGCTCCATATGGCTCTGAAGTCCGCCCGCCTCTCCCCCGGCCGCTGACCGCGCCGGCCCGGGGCAGGAAGACGGCCCGGCCGGGGAGGGCCGGGCCGCCCTGCGGATGGCGGGCGAAAGGCCGCCGGGCCACTGGGGAGGGAGACCCGGCGGCCCGGCTCAGCCGCCCACCTGGACCGTGAGCCTGCCGACGGCGGCGGCTGCCGCGCGGGGGAGCATCGCATCCTCCTGGGATCGCCGGTGACCGTTGACCACCGTTTGCCGTTGATCACCGCTTGTCATTCCTGCATGACCGTCCGTGGAGGCTCATGCCCGTTTCGGGGGGTGCAATTCCTATCTGACTACTTTCGAGGGAATGTGTCGTGGCGGCGCACGGAAATGGGCATACTCCTGGGTCGCGATGGCGGCCCCGGACAACGACAACCCCCGGCCGCACGGGCGGCCGGGGGTTCCCCGGAGGCACCAGGCCGTAGGCACGGGCCGACGGCAGCGGGCCGTCTCAGTCGTCGGTGAGGTCGACCGAGTGGGCGGAGGAGGCGCCGATCTCCTCGGAGATCTCGGCGAGCACGGCGGACGGGATGGTCTCGTCCACGGTCAGCGCGATCAGCGCGTCACCGCCCTCGGAGAGCCGGGCCACCTGCATGCCCGCGATGTTGACCCCGGCGTCGCCCAGCATCCGGCCCAGCGTGCCGACCACACCCGGCCGGTCGGTGTAGCGGAAGAAGGCCATGTGCTCGGCGACCGCCAGATCCAGGGTGTAGTCGTCGATGCCGACGATCTTCTGGAGGTGCTTGGGACCGGCCAGGGTGCCGGCCACCGAGACCTCCTCGCCGCTGGTCAGGGTGCCGCGCACGGTGACCATGTTGCGGTGGTCGGGGGACTCGGAGGAGGTGGTCAGCCGCACCTCCACCCCGCGCTCCTGGGCGAACAGCGGGGCGTTGACATACGAGACCGTCTCGGCCACCACGTCCTCGAACACGCCCTTGATGGCGGACAGCTCCAGCACCTTCACATCGTGCTGGGTGATCTCGCCGCGCACCTCGACATCGAGCCGCTGCGCCACCTCACCGGCCAGCGCGGTGAAGATCCGGCCCAGCCGCTCGGCCAGCGGCAGCCCCGGCTTGACGTCCTCGGCGATCACCCCGCCCTGGATGTTGACCGCGTCCGGCACCAGCTCGCCGGCCAGCGCCAGCCGCACGGACCGGGCCACCGAGATGCCGGCCTTCTCCTGGGCCTCGCCGGTGGAGGCGCCCAGATGCGGGGTGGCCACCACGGTGTCGAACTCGAACAGCGGCGAGTCGGTGCACGGCTCCTTGGCGTAGACATCCAGCCCGGCGCCGGCCACCCGGCCCTCCTTCAGGGCGCTGGCCAGGGCCGCCTCGTCCACGATGCCGCCGCGCGCGGCGTTGATGATCCGCACCCCGGGCTTGACCTTGTGCAGCGCGTCGTCGCCGATCAGGCCCAGCGTCTCGGGGGTCTTGGGCAGATGGACGGTGATGAAGTCCGCGGTCTCCAGCAGCTCGTCCAGGCTCAGCAGCCGGGCGCCCATCTGGGCGGCGCGGGCCGGCTGGATGTAGGGGTCGTAGGCGACGATCTTCATGCCGAAGCCCGCCATCCGCTGGGCCACCAGAGCGCCGATCCGGCCCAGGCCGACCACGCCGAGGGTCTTCTCGGAGAGCTCCACACCGGTGTATTTGCTGCGCTTCCACTCGCCGTTCTTCAGCGCGGCGTTGGCCTGCGGGATGTTGCGGGCGGTGGCCACGATCAGGCCGCAGGCCAGCTCGGCGGCGGTGACGATGTTCGACGTCGGGGCGTTGACCACCATCACGCCGGCCTTGGTGGCGGCGGCCACGTCCACGTTGTCCAGGCCGACCCCGGCCCGGGCGACCACCCGCAGCCTGCGGGCCGCGGCGATGGCCTCGGCGTCCACCTTGGTGGCGCTGCGGATCAGGATGGCGTCCACATCCCGGATGGCGGTCAGCAGGTCCTGGCGGTCCGCCCCGTCGCAGTGCCGGATCTCGAAGTCCGGGCCCAGCGCGTCCACGGTGGCGGGAGAGAGCTCTTCAGCGATGAGTACGACGGGCTTGCTCACTTGGATCTGGTCCTCGCTTGTCCTCTGCGGTGGCCGCGTCCCGACGGCCGGTGGCGATGGAGGTCGTAGGCAGCCGCGTGTGAAGACGCACGACGCTGTGAGCCTGTGACGCGCTTGGGTGAAGTGTATCGGCGCTGCGGCGCGGCGGAACCGATGCCCGGAGGCGTCCGGCCGGACGGCGGGCGCCGGCGCGGCGGCAGCCCGCGGGCCCGGCCGGGACGCGGCGGCGCGTCCCGGCCGGGCCCGCGGGCCGGGGGCTCACTCGTCCTCGTTCACCCAGCTCATCAGCTTGCGCAGCTCCTTGCCCGTGGTCTCCAGCAGGTGCTCCGCGTCGGCGTTCTTGTACTCGTTGTACTTCGGCAGGCCGGCCTGGTACTCGGCCATCCAGCGCTTGGCGAAGGAGCCGTCCTGGATCTCGCCCAGCACCTTCTTCATCTCCGCCTTGGTGGCGTCGGTGATGACCCGGGGGCCGGTGACGTAGTCGCCCCACTCGGCGGTCTCCGAGACCGACCAGCGCATCTTGGACAGGCCGCCCTCGTACATCAGGTCCACGATCAGCTTGAGCTCGTGCAGGCACTCGAAGTAGGCGATCTCCGGCTGGTAGCCCGCCTCGACCAGGGTCTCGAAGCCGGCCTTGACCAGGGCGGAGGCACCGCCGCAGAGCACCGCCTGCTCGCCGAAGAGGTCGGTCTCGGTCTCCTCGGTGAAGGTGGTCTTGATCACACCGGCCCGGGTGCCGCCGATGCCCTTGGCGTAGGACAGGGCCAGCTCGAAGCCCTTGCCGGTGGCGTCCTGCTCGACGGCCACGATGCACGGCACGCCGCGGCCCTCCTCGAACTGGCGGCGCACCAGGTGGCCCGGGCCCTTGGGGGCGACCATGCAGACGTCCACATTGGCCGGGGGCTTGATGAAGCCGAACCGGATGTTGAAACCGTGCCCGAAGAACAGCGCGTCGCCGTCCTTCAGATGGTCCTTCACGGACTCCTCGTAGACCTGGGACTGGACCGGGTCCGGGACCAGGATCATGATCACATCGGCCTCGGCGGCGGCCTCGGCGGGGGTGACCACGCGCAGGCCCTGCTCCTCGGCCTTCACCCTGGACCGGGAGCCCTCGGGCAGGCCGACCCGGACGTCGACGCCCGAGTCGCGCAGGGACAGCGCGTGGGCGTGGCCCTGGCTGCCGTAACCGAGGACCGCCACCTTGCGGCCCTGGATGATGGACAGGTCGGCGTCGTCGTCGTAGAACAGCTCGGCCACTTCGGTCTTCTCCTCGTATGGGTGCGGTGCGGTGGGGGTGCCGCGCGGCCGGCCCGCCCGGCGTCCGGTTGCTCCGCGTGCGTGCGGACACCGTATGCCGTGTGCGCGGCACCCGGGGGAAAGGGTCTCGCCATGCGGTCGGCCGCGGGCCGGATGCCGGTCGGGCCCCGGGCCCGCCGGCCGGCCGCGGGCGTCAGGCCGAGCGCTCCAGGGCGCGCAGCGAACGGTCGGTGATGGACCGGGCGCCGCGGCCGATGGCGATGGTGCCGGACTGGACCAGTTCCTTGATGCCGAACGGTTCCAGCATGCGCAGCATGGCGTCGAGCTTGTCGGCGCTGCCGGTGGCCTCGATGGTGACCGCCTCGGGGGCGACGTCGACCGTCTTGGCCCGGAAGAGCTGCACGATCTCGATGATCTGGGAGCGGGTCTCGTTGTCGGCGCGGACCTTCACCAGAACGAGTTCGCGCTGAACCGCGGTTGACGGCTCCAGCTCGACGATCTTCAGCACATTGACCAGCTTGTTGAGCTGCTTGGTGACCTGTTCCAGCGGCAGGTCCTCCACATTGACCACGATGGTGATCCGGGAGACCTCCGGGTGCTCGGTGGTGCCGACGGCCAGGGAGTCGATGTTGAAGCCACGGCGGGAGAACAGGGAGGTGATCCGGGCCAGGACCCCCGGCTTGTTCTCCACCAGGACGGAGAGCGTGTGCTTGGACATGGGGCTGCTACCTCTGCGGGCTACGGGCTCGGTGGGTGGTCTCGGGTCAGTCGTCCAGGTCGCCGAAGTCCGGACGGACCCCGCGGGCGGCCATGATGTCGTCGTTGGACGTGCCGGCCGCGACCATCGGCCAGACCATGGCGTCCTCGTGGACGATGAAGTCCACGACCACCGGGCGGTCGTTGACGGAGTTGGCCTTCTCGATCACCGAGTCCAGGTCGGCCGGGTCCTCGCAGCGCAGGCCGACACAGCCCATGGCCTCGGCCAGCTTGACGAAGTCCGGCACCCGGGTGCCCTTCAGGTCGGGCGCCACATCGTCCGGCCCGGAGTGCAGCGTGGTGTTGGAGTAGCGCTGGTTGTAGAACAGGGTCTGCCACTGCCGGACCATGCCCAGCGCGCCGTTGTTAATGATGGCCACCTTGACCGGCAGACCGTTGAGCGCGGCGGTGACCAGCTCCTGGTTGGTCATCTGGAAGCAGCCGTCGCCGTCGATGGCCCAGACCGTGGCGTCCGGGCGGCCCGCCTTGGCGCCGACCGCGGCCGGCACGGCGTAGCCCATGGTGCCCAGGCCGCCGGAGTTGAGCCAGGTGCCGGGGCGGGTGAACCTGAGGTAGTGCGCGGCCCACATCTGGTGCTGGCCGACGCCCGCGGTGTAGACGGTGTTCTCCGGGGCGAGCTCGCCGATCCGCTGGATGACCTGCTGCGGGGAGAGACTGCCGTCCTCCGGCAGGTCGTAGCCCAGCGGGTAGGTGGTGCGCCAGCGGTCCAGCAGCTCCCGCCAGGCGCCGAAGTCGGCGGCCCGGCCGGCCGTCCGCTCCTCGCGCAGCACCGCGGTCAGCTCGCGCAGCACGTCCTTGACGTCCCCGACGATCGGCACGTCGGCGGTGCGGTTCTTGCCGATCTCGGCCGGGTCGATGTCGGCGTGGACCACCTTGGCGTAGGGCGCGAAGGAGTCGATCTTGCCGGTGACCCGGTCGTCGAAGCGGGCACCCAGCGCGATGATCAGATCGGACTTCTGCAGCGCGGTGACGGCGGTGACCGAGCCGTGCATGCCGGGCATGCCCAGGTGCAGCGGGTGGTCGTCGGGCAGCGCGCCCAGCGCCATCAGGGTGGCGGTGACCGGCACCCCGGCCAGTTCGGCCAGCTCCTTCAGCTCGGCGGAGGCGTTCGCCTTGACCACGCCGCCGCCGACGTAGAGCACCGGGCGGCGGGACTCGCCCAGCAGCCGGGCGGCCTCCCGGATCTGCTTGGCGTGCGGGCGGCTCACCGGGCGGTAGCCGGGCAGGTCGTGGGTGGGCGGCCAGGTGAAGCTGGTCTGCGCCTGGAGCGCGTCCTTGGAGATGTCCACCAGCACCGGGCCCGGGCGGCCGGTGGCGGCCAGGTGGAACGCCTGGGCGATGGTGCGCGGGATCTCGGCCGGGTCGGTGACCAGGAAGTTGTGCTTGGTGATCGGCAGCGTGATGCCGCAGATGTCCGCTTCCTGGAAGGCGTCGGTGCCGATCGCGGGGCTGGCCACCTGGCCGGTGATGGCGACCAGCGGCACCGAGTCCATGTGCGCGTCGGCGATCGGGGTGACCAGGTTGGTGGCGCCGGGGCCGGAGGTGGCCATGCAGACGCCCACCTTGCCGGTGGCCAGGGCGTAGCCGGAGGCGGCGTGCCCGGCACCCTGCTCATGGCGCACCAGCACGTGCCGGACCTTGGTGGAGTCCATCATCGGGTCGTAGGCGGGCAGGATGGCGCCGCCCGGGATGCCGAACACGGTGTCGGCACCGACCGCTTCGAGGGAACGGATCAAGGACTGGGCGCCGGTCAGGCGCTCGACGGTGACGGACTGCGGCGCGGTGGCGCGGGGGGCCCGTGGATGTGGCTTCGGTGCCTCGGTGGCCTGCTCGGTCATCGGTTCTCTTCCCGGAGAGTGAGGGTGTGACGCTGTGCGGGTGCGGGTGCGGTGGGATGCGGGCGGTGCGGTGCTCGGGGGCGGTCGGGACGGGGCTGCGGCGGGGTCGAGCCGTGGGGCCGGTGGTGACCGGACCGTGCGGGGTGTCCAGCATGATGCGGGCTGCCGCTAGGGGGAGTCTTTACTCTCTCTACTCCGCCTGCGCGGCCCTCGCCGGTGCGGCTGCCGCCGGGGTCTCCTGCCGCCGGGGTGTCCTGCCGCCCGCCGGGGCCGGCTGCGGTCAATCCGTGCAACAAAAAACCCCTCGTGCCGTCAGGCAAGCGAGGGGAGCGCGTCGGTGCGGGCCGCGGGATGTCCGTCCCGGGGTCAGCCGACGCGCCTGCCAAGTACGAGAATTCGGGTGCGCATGGCACTGACCTTCCTCCCGCCGTGGGCCGTGTGTCAAGCGAGACGGACCGAAGTCTCACTATTCGGGCGTACCCTTCCCCGGGTGAGGGTGTGCCGGAGCTCCGCCTCCTCCTGCGGCTCGCCGAAGACCCGGCCCTGCCCCTCCGCGCAGCCCAGGGCGTGCAGCTCGGCCGCCTGCTCGGGCAGATCGACGCCCTCGGCACAGGTGCGCAGCCCTTCGCCGTCGGCCAGCCGCAGCAGTCCGGCGGTGAGCGTGCGCAGCGCCGCGTTCTCCGGCAGGCCGCCGACCAGCTCCCGGCCGAGCCGGACGGCGGTCAGCGGCAGCCGGTGCAGCACGGCCGGGGACGGGCCGGTACAGCCGTAGCCGTCCAGGCAGACGGCGATGCCCAGGGCCCGCAGTGCCGCGAGGCGGCCCAGCAGATCCGGGTTCCGCAGGCAGGCTTCGCCCTCGCGCAGCAGCAGGGTCAGCGCGGACGGCGGGACGGCGTGCCGGTCGAGCAGGCCCTGCACGGCGCCGGGGGCGAAGGCCCGGTCCGCCAGCCGGGACGCGGTGAGCGGCACCCGCACCGGGTGGCCGCTGCCGGGCGGCGCGCCGGCGCCGGCGCGCCGCCCGGCAGCGGCCACCGCCTCCTCCAGCAGCCAGTGGCTCAGCTCGGCGGCGGGCTGCGGCCGGCCGCCGCTCCAGACCGCGACGGCCGCCAGCGCCACGATCCGGCCGTCGGCCAGCGCGGCGACGGGCCGGTGCAGCAGCCGGAAGCCGCCGCTGTAGGCCCGCACCGGGCTGCCCGGCACCGCGCCGTCCAGCGGATCGTCCGCGGCCGGGCCCGCCGGCTCCCCGGGTACGGGGAGCCGGACCGGCGCGGCGTCCCGCCCGCCGGTGGCCGGCCCTGCCGGAACACCGGCCGGGCGCTGCCCGGGGGCCACCGGGGCCGGGAAGCCCTCCCGGTGGCCGTTCCCCGTGCTGCCCGCCGCCTCCCCGGCCCTGCCGCCGGAAGCCCGGCCGCGCTCCCCCGGTACCGGGCCGGCCGGAACCGGATCCCCGGACCCGGCGGCCACCGCGGAGTGCGGCGCCGGAGCGGACGTCCGGGCCGGGAAGCCCTCCCGGTGGCCGTTCCCCGTGCTGCCCGCCGCCTCTCCGGCCGTGCCGCCGGGGACCGGGCCCACGGCGGCACGGGCCGCCGCGGCCCGCGGCACGGCCCCGGCCGGGGGTTGCGGCGCCGCGGCACGGCCCGGGGCGGCGGGCAGCGGGCGGGCCGGCGGGGCGACCAGGCCGGCGGCCGGGCGGGGGCCGTCCACCGGCGGGGTGGCGGTGTAGAGCTCCACCCGCGCCTTGCCGTTCTGCTTGGCCCGGTACATCGCCAGGTCGGCGTTGCGCAGCAGCACGACGGGGGTGATGCCCGGCTCGGCGAAGGCGACGCCGATGCTGGCGGCGACCCGCACCTCGGTCTGCGCCAGCCGGTAGGGGCGGGACAGCGCGCCGCGCACCCGTTCGGCGATCTCCAGCACCCGCTGCTCCCGGCTCCGCGCCACCGCTCCCCCGCCCGCCGCGCCGGAGCCGGCGGTCTCCTGGTCCTCGCCCGGCTCGCCGGTCAGCAGGGCGGCGAACTCGTCGCCGCCGAGCCGGGCGGTGGTGTCGCCCGCGCGCACCGACTCGCGCAGCCGCCGCGCCGCCTGGACCAGCAGCTCGTCCCCGGCCTGGTGGCCGACCGTGTCGTTGACCGCCTTGAAGCCGTCCAGGTCGATGTAGAAGACCGCGGCGGCCGGGGTGTCCCCGCTGCGCCGCCCGCTGATGGCCTGGCGCACCCGCTCGGTGAACAGGGCCCGGTTCGGCAGGTCGGTCAGCGGGTCGTGCGAGGCGCTGTGCTGCAACTGCTCCTGGAGCCTGACCCGTTCGGTGACGTCCCGGCTGTTGAAGATCAGCCCGCCCTGGTGGCGGTTGACGGTGGACTCGACGTTCAGCCAGTGGCCGGCGCCGTGCCGCACGCGGCACTCCACCCTGGTGGCCGGCTCCTGGGCGGCGGGCACCGACAGGAAGCGGCGCAGCTCGTGGGTGACCGGGCCGGTGTCCTCCGGGTGGATCAGTGAGGTCAGCCGGCGGCCGTAGAGGGTTTCGGCCTCCTGTCCGAGCACTCCGGCGGCGGCCGGGCTGACATAGCGGAGCACGCCGTCCGGCGCCGCGATCATGATCACATCGCTGGAGCCCTGCACCATGGAACGGAAGTGGCTTTCGGCGCGGGCGAGTTCGCGGGTGAGGGCGATGTTGTCCAGCAGCATGATGCCCTGGCGGGCCAGCAGGGCCAGCACCAGCGCGCAGGCCGAGAACAGCACCACCCGGTCCGGGGCACCGCCGTTGACCGTGGAGAGCAGGATGGAGAGCGTGCACACGGCGGCGGCCAGATAGGGCGTCAGGGCGGTGAGCGAGCCGATCAGCGGCCGGGCGCCGCCCGGCGGCGCCCCGGGCGGGGCGTGCACCGGGCCGGGCCCCTGGACGGCGCTGTGCGCCGGGATCCGGTCCGCGGCCCGGTCCGGTTCCGGCCCGGGGCCGGCGTGCTCCCCCGCCGGCGCCCCGTCGGCCGCCGCGGCAGCCGCGCTCCCGCAGACCCGGGCGTCGTCGGCCAGCCAGGGGGCGGCGGCGAGCAGCAGCGAGCCGGTGAACCAGCCGGCGTCCAGCAGCTGGCCGGAGGCGTACTGCTCCTGCATCAGCGGGGAGATGAAGAGCGCGTCGCACAGCACGGTCAGGGCCAGCGAGCCGATGGCGGTGTTGATCGCGCAGCGGTGCACGGTGGTGCGCCGGAAGTGCAGCACCAGCACCATCGAGACCAGCGCGATGTCCAGCAGCGGATAGGCCAGCGACAGGGCCGCCCGGAACACCGTCTCGCCCTGCACCTGCGCGGTGTGGGCCAGTGCCAGGCTCCAGGACAGGATCAGCAGCGAGCCGCCGATCAGCCAGGCGTCCAGCACCAGGCAGATCCATCCGGCCCGGCTGACCGGCCGCTTGGCCAGCATCAGCAGGCCGACGATGGCCAGCGGGGCGAACAGCAGGAAGCAGAGGTCCGCGGCGGAGGTGCGCGGCACCGGCCGGGCGAGCACCACCTCGTACCAGCCCCAGACTCCGTTGCCCAGCCCCAGCATCAGTGAGGAGAGGCCGAACAGTGTCCACGCGGGCCGGAACCGGCCGGCCCGCATCCAGGCGTAGCTCAGACAGGAGCCGCAGGCCACCAGGGCCGCGGCGGACAGGCCGAAGTCCCCCATGATCAGCGCGAGCCGGGTCGAGCCCCAGCCGAACGCGGCGCCCGTTGCGTACCCCGCGCACACCAGCACCACCAGGAGCTGCAGACGGTATCCGGCGCGCGGTCCGGGGCGTCCGGACGGCGGAAACGGCGGAAGGACAGCCGGGATGCCCGCCGGTGCGGGGGCCTGGTCACCGGTGCGGTCCCGGGCGGGTCCCCGGGCGGTGTCCACAGCCGGCCGCCGGCGGCCGTGCGGCTGAATTGCCTTGGATGCGCTGTGCATTGGCTGTCGCCCCCCTGTCGTTCCCGGGCACGCCACCTGTCGGACACTACACCAGAGTGTCACTCAGTGGCATAACTTCACAACTCTGAGTGACAGTCTGGGGATGTGTCTGATATAGGCGTCTGTTGTGGTAATCTCCGCCCCTTCTCCGCCCCTCTCCTTTCTTCTGCCCCTTCTTCTGCCTTTTTCTTCGCCGTCCTCCACGCATTCCACGCACGCCGTGCACGCCGCGCACGCCGCGCACCGGGGTGCGCTCCGGCGGCGCGCGGCACCCGGCCCGCGGTCCGGGGCGCGGCCGTCCCGGCTCAGGCGGTGGCCACCACATGGCGCAGCGGCTCGCCCACCGCGAACCGGGTGAGCTGGCCGCGCAGCAGCAGCTCCGCGCGCGGCCGGAAAGCGCTGGAGGCGCCGCCGACATGCGGGGTGATCAGTACGCCGGGGGCGTGCCAGAGCGGGTGGCCGGCGGGCAGCGGCTCCGGGTCGGTGACGTCCAGGGCCGCCCGCAGCCGGCCGGTCTCCAGTTCGGCGAGCAGGGCCTTGGTGTCCACCACCGGGCCGCGGGAGACGTTCACCAGCAGTGCGCCGTCCGGCATCCGGGCCAGGAAGTCGGCGCCGGCCAGGCCGCGGGTGGCGTCCGAGAGCGGGGTGCACAGGATCACCACCTCGGCGTCGGGCAGCAGCCCGGGCAGGTCGGCGGGGGCGTGCACGGGTCCGCGCGGGCTCTGCCGGGCGCTGCCCGCGACCCGCAGCACGCGCCGCACCCGGAACGGCGCCAGGCGGTCCTCGATGGCCGCGCCGATGCCGCCGTAGCCGACGATCAGCACGGTGCGGTCGGCCAGGGAGGGGCGGACCGCGGGCCGCCAGCGGCCCGCGGACTGGTCGCGCACGGCCTCCGGGATGCCGCGCTGGGCGGCCAGGACGAGCGTCAGGGCGAGTTCGGCGGTGCTGGTGTTGTGCAGGTCCCCGGCGTTGCAGAGCAGGGCCCCGGCGGGCATGGCGGTCAGCCCGGGCAGCATGTGCTCGTAGCCGGCGGTCAGGGTCTGCGCCACGCGCAGCCGGGACATCTCGCGCAGCGGGCGCAGCACCGTCTCGGCGGGCTTCATGTAGGGCACGGCGTAGAAGACGCAGTCGGCGGGGTCGGCGGGGAAGCCGCCCTCGCCGTTCCAGTGGTGGTAGGTGAGGGCGGCGGGCAGGGAGCCGATCTCCTCGGGGGGCAGGGGCAGCCAGACGTCACCGTTGGTCATGCGGGTCAGGCTAAGCCCCGGACCGGCGGCCGGCCGGGGCGCACGGGGTGAGCGGGGCCGAGGGGGCGGACGGGGCGGCGCGGGCGGGTGTCCGGTGCGCCGGATACGTTGGAGGTTCCGGGGCCGGACCACCCCGGCCGGCGAGGCGCCGGACGGTGGCCGGCGGGGAGGAACGGACGTCAGGTGCGGGAGCGGGTATTGGGCGCGGGAGCGCTCCGGGTGGGCGCGATAGGTCTTGGCTGCATGCCGATGACCTGGGGGTATGCCCCTTCCGAGCAGCACGGCGAGACGGCGGTGCGGGCGGTGCACGCGGCGCTGGACGCCGGTGCCACCCTGCTGGACACCGCCGACGCATACGGCCCGTTCACCAATGAGCTGCTGCTGGGGCGGGTGCTCAAGGAGCGGCGCCGGGACGCCTTTGTGGCCGCCAAGTGCGGGCTGCTGGTGGGCGACCGGCATCTGGTGGCCAACGGCCGCCCGGCGTACGTCCGGCGGGCCTGCGACGCCTCGCTGCGCCGGCTCCAGACCGAGGTCATCGACCTTTATCAGCTCCACCGGCCGGACCCGGAGGTGCCGGTGGAGGAGACCTGGGGCGCCATGGCGGAGCTGGTGACGGCCGGCAAGGTGCGGGCGCTGGGCGTGTGCGCCCTGGACCGGCCGGCCGCCGCCCGCGGCGGGGGCCGCACGGCCGTGCCGGAGCTGCTGGCCCGGCTCCAGCAGGTCTTTCCGGTGAGCAGTGTGCAGACGGAGCTGTCGGTGTGGGCGCAGCGGGCGCGTACCGAGCTGCTGCCCTGGTGCGAGGCGCACGGGGTGGGGCTGCTGGCGGCGATGCCGCTGGGGCGGGGGTTTCTGACCGGGACGCTGACCTGCGGCGGCGGCTTCGAGACGGGCGATCTGCGCGCCGACGACCCGCGGTTCACCGCCGAGATGATGGCCGTCAACCAGCCGGTGGTGGCCGGGCTGCGGCGGGTCGCGGCCCGCCATCCGGGGGCCACCCCGGCGCAGGCGGCGCTGGCCTGGCTGCTGGCGCTGAGCCCGGTGGTGATTCCGCTGCCGGGCACCAAGAAGGAGCGCTGGGCGCGGGAGAACTGCGCCGCGGACGGCCTCCGCCTCACCCCCGCCGATCTGCACGAGCTCACCACCCTGCCGCCGGCCCGGTCCTCCTGGGACTGACCGGGGCCGTGCCGGGTGCCGGCCGGGGATGCGCCGCGGCCGGGGCGGCGGTGTGGTGTGCTGTGGGGGTGAGCGGAATTCCGGCCGAACGGAGGCGACGGCGGATGCGAAGCCGTGGGACGCGGACGAGGAACACGCTGGCCGCCGCGGCGGTGGCCGCCCTGCTGGGTGTGGCCGGCGCCGGATGCGGCGGGGCGGACGACGGCGCGGAGCCGGCCGGGCCCGGCGGGACACGGCAGGGCCCGGAGGGTTCGGCCCCGCCGCGGCAGGACGACGGCGAGGCGTCGGCCGAGGTGGCGGAGACGGTGGCGCAGTCGCTGCCCTCGCCGTGGGGCCTGGCGGTGCCGGCGGACGGCGGGCTGCTGGTCGGCTCCCGGGACGAGGCCACCGTCTCGCACATCGACCCGGCGAGCGGCGAGGTCACCGAACTCGCCACCGTGCCGGGGGTGGTGACGGGCGCGGAGGGCGGTCTGCTGGGCCTGGCGCTGGACGACGGCCTGCTCTACGTCTACTGCACCACCGAGGAGGACAACCGGGTGCTGCGGATGGCCTACGACGCGCAGAACCCGGCGCTGGGCGAGCCGGAGGAGGTGTTCACCGGCATCCCGAGCAGCCGGTCCCGGCACAACGGCGGCCGGATCGCCTTCGGCCCGGACGGCATGCTCTACATCGCCACCGGGGACACCGGGGACGAGCCCGGGCTGGCGCAGGATGCGGACTCCCTGGCCGGCAAGATCCTGCGGGTGACCCCGGACGGCGAGGTGCCGGGGGACAATCCCGCCGCGGGCTCACCGGTGTACTCCCTGGGCCACCGCAATGTGCAGGGCCTGGCCTGGGACGACCAGGACCGGCTGTGGGCCTCGGAGTTCGGCGACCGGGCCTGGGACGAGCTCAATCTGATCGAGCCCGGCGGCAACTACGGCTGGCCGGAGACCGAGGGCAGCGGCGGCGCGGAACAGGGCTTCATCGACCCGGTGCTCCAGTGGCCGACGGACGAGGCCTCGCCCAGCGGGCTGGCCTGGAACTCCGGCGCGCTGTGGATGGCCTCGCTGCGCGGCGAACGGCTGTGGCGGATCGGCATCGGCGAGGACGGCTCGGCCGGTGAGCCGCGGGCGTTCCTGGAGGGCGAGTACGGCCGGCTGCGCACCGTGCAGGCGGTGGGCGAGGGGGAGCTGCTGCTGGTCACCAACGAGACCGACGGCCGCGGCAGTCCGCAGCCGGAGGACGACCGGATCCTCCGGCTGCGGGTGAACTGACGCTCACCAGCGCACGGGCAGCTTCCGCACGCCCCTGATCAGCAGCCCCGGCATCCAGGGCAGGGTGGCCTCGTCGGCGTCCGGCGCCAGGCCGGGGCAGCGTTCCAGCAGCGACCGGAAGGCGATCCGGGCCTCCAGCCGGGCCAGCGGCGCGCCCAGGCAGTAGTGCAGGCCGTGGCCGAAGGCGATATGGCCCCGGGCGTCCCGGCGGATGTCGAACCGGTCCGGCTCGGGGAAGCGTTCCGGGTCGCGGTCGGCGTCCGCGGTGGCGATCAGCACGGTGGCGCCGGCCGGGATGGTCACCCCGCCGATCTCCACATCGGCCAGCGCCAGCCGGTCGGTGCAGGTCTCCACCGGCCCGTCGTAGCGCAGCATCTCCTCGATGGCGCCGTCGAGCAGGCCGTCGGGGTCGGCGCGCAGCGCGGCGAACTGGCCGGGGTGGGCGAACAGCGCCCGCATGCCGTTGCCGATCAGATTGACCGTGGTCTCGTGCCCGGCGATGAGCAGCAGCACGCACATGCCGATCAGTTCGTCGGGCCCGAGCCGGTCGTCGTCCGCGTCCGCGGTGTGGATCAGCGCGCTGAGCAGGTCGTCGCCGGGATCGGCCCGCTTGGCCTCGATCAGCCCGGCCAGATAGGCGGGCATCTCCCGGTAGGCGCGGGCCTCGGCCTCCGGGCTGGTGCGCGCCACCATTTCGTCGGACCAGGCGCGGAAGGCGGCCCGGTCCAGCGCGGGCACGCCGAGCAGTTCGCAGATGACGGTCATGGGCAGCGGGAAGGCGAAGGCGGCGATCAGATCGGCCCGCCGCTCGGGCCGGGCCAGCATGGCGTCCAGCAGTTCGCCGGTGAGCTGCTGGATGCGCGGGGCCAGCGCCTGGATGCGGCGCGGGGTGAACTCCTTGGCCACCAGCCGGCGTAACCGGGTGTGCTCCGGCGGGTCGGACATCAGCATGTGGGCCAGGGCGGGCTGGTCCTGGTCGGTGTTGATGATCTGGCGGACATCGCCGGACTTGCGCCAGTCCCGGCTGAGCAGCGGGTGGGTGTAGGCGGTGCGGCACGCCTCGTGGCCGACGACCAGCCACAGCTCCTCGCCGTCCGGATCGCGCACCGGGTGGACCGGGCCCTCGGCGCGGAGCCGGGCGTAGACGGGATACGGGTCCCGGTGGAAATCCGGGCCGAGTGCCTTGAGATCGACGACGGGCCGAGCTGCCATGCGGATCCCCCTGTTCGTGGACAGACCGGCACGTTATCCCGCCCTCGCGGCCGGCGGGACGGCCGTTTTCGGACGGTTCGCCGGGCGTTTGCGCACGGGGCCGCCGGGCGGCGGGGAGCGGGGTGGGATCATGTGCGGCATGGGCGAGAGCACGGGTGGCGGGGACGCCGGGCTGGTGAGGGTGGCGGAGCTGCTGCGGGGGGCCGCGGGGGACCGGGCCGGGGCGCTGTGGCGGCTGACCGGCGAGGCACGGCAGCTCGACGCCAACATCGTCCGGCTGCCGCCGGGCAGGGACGTCGCCGACCATGTGGAACCGGCCCTGGATGTGCTGGTGGCCGGTCTGGCGGGCCGGGGCACGCTGCGGCGCGACGGCACCGCGCACGAGCTGCTGCCCGGCACGGTGCTGCTGCTGGAGCGCGGCACGGTCCGCGGGGTACGGGCCGCGGACGGGGGCGAGGGCGGGGACGAAGGCGGGCTGGTCTATCTGACGGTGCACCGCAGACGCCCCGGGCTGGCCATCGGCACCCCGCCCCGGGAGGCGGCGGCGGACCCGGCGCAGGGCGGGGAGCCGGCCTGCCTGCTCGACCGGGTGTGTGCCGGCTGCGGCTCTGTGGTGGAGCCGCGCGGCGCGGCCCGCTGTCCGCGCTGCGGGGAGCCGCGGAGCACCGGCGGCGCCTGAGCCCGGTCCGTCGGGTCCGTCAGGTCCGTCAGGTCTGTCGGGTCTGTCGGGTCTGTCGGAACGGCCGGTGCCGGGCGGGGCTACCGGGCCGGAGCGGCGGCGGGGGCCAGCAGGCCGAGACGGTGGGCGAGGGCGGCGGCCTCGCCCCGGCCGGAGACCTCCAGCTTGGCCAGGATGTTGGAGACGTGCACGCTGACCGTCTTCGGGGAGATGAACAGTTCCTCGGCTATCTGCCGGTTGCTGCGGCCGGCCGCGACCAGGGAGAGCACATCCCGCTCCCGGGCGGTCAGGCCCGGCCCGGAAGCGGCGGCAGCGGCCGGCCCGCCGGGCCGCTGCCCGCCGGGGGTGAGCGGGCCGAGGCCGCCGCGCTGGGCCAGCTTCTCGATCCGCCCGGCCAGCGGCGCGGCGCCGAGCCGCCGGGCGGTGGCATGGGCCGGCCGCAGCACCTCGGCCGCGCCGGCCCGGTCCCCCTCGGCGAGCAGGGACTCGGCCCGGCCCGTCCGGGCCAGGGCCAGCAGATAGGGGCGCTCGGCCTTTTCCAGGGCGTCCGTCACCTCCGCCCAGCGGTCCGCGTCCGCCCGGCCCTCGGCATGGCGCAGTTCGGCCTCGACCAGCAGCCGGTGCGCCTCCCAGACCGGATAGTGGACGGGCAGCAGGGCGGCCGTCCCGCGGATGCGGGCCACCGCCTCGGCCCGGCCGGGTGCGCCGGCCGCCACGTCCGCCGCACGGGCCTCGGCCGAGGCGGCCTCGCGCAGCAGCGGCCAGAAGTAGCGGGAGATGCCGCCGCCGGTGGCCTGCTGGAGCACCTCGCGCACCTGGAGGATGCGGCCCTCCAGGGCGGCCAGGCCCAGCCGCACCTCCAACTGGGGCAGCCAGTGCTGCGGGGCGCCCTGGAAGCGGCCGTACTCCTCGGACATGCGGTGCAGTTCGCTGCTGGCGGCCTCCAGATCGCCCCGGCCGAGCGCCAGTTCGGCGAAGGCCCGGGCGGCCAGCGCCCGGGCGGTGGGGCTCTGCGCGCTGCGCCGCGCCTCCCGGGCCGCCTCCAGGGCCTCGTCCCACCGGCCGAGGGAGAACAGCGACTCGGACTGGTTGTGGTACATCCAGGCGCGGGAGTCCTGGATGCCGAAGCGGCGGGTCAGCTCGATGCCCTCGGCGCACACCTCGATCGCCTCGGCGGAACGGCCCATGCCCTCCAGCGCGTCGGGCAGATTGACATGGCTGCGGGTGATCACGCCGACATGGCCGCTCTCCAGCACCCGGCGGCGGACGGTCTGGTAGTCGGCCAGGCCGGCCTCGGCATCGCCCAGCGCCACCCGCAGGCCGCCCCGGCTGAGCAGGGCGTGCAGCTCGCACTCCTCGTCACCCACCTGGCGGGCCAGGGTCACCGCACGCTCGGCGATCTCCACGCTCTCCGGCCCCTGCCGGTACATGCCGCCCCAGCCGGCCGCCTCCATCAGCACCCGGGCGTGCACCGGTGAGGGCGGCCGGTCCTTCAGCAGTTCCTGGGCGTGGTCCAGCTCGCATCGGCCGTCCCCGCGGGCCAGCTGCCGGATCAGTTTGGACTGCTGCACCCAGAACCAGGCGGCGCGCAGCGGATGCCCCTCGGCGTCCACCCGGCGCAGTGCGCGCTTGACCACGGACAGGCCGCGCTCCACCTCGCCGGCCAGCCGGGCCGCGACCGCCGTCTCGGCCAGGATGTCCAGGAAGGACAGCTCCTCGTCGGAGCAGTCGCACAGCGGGTAGGACTCGACGGCCTCGGCCCGGCTGAGCAGCCGCACCTCCGCGGGCGCCTCCTCCCACAGCTCCATGGCCCGCTCCAGCAGATTGAGCTGCTCGGCGTAGGCGTAACGGCTGCGGGCCCGGGCGGCGGCCTGGAGCACGGCGGGCAGCGCCTTGGCGGCGTCGTGCGCGTGGTACCAGTAGCTGGCCAGGCGGGCGGCCCGCTCCTCGTCCCGGACCAGGGCCGGGGTCTGCTCCAGTGCCTCGGCGTAGCGGCGGCGCAGCCGGGAGCGCTCGCCGGGGAGGAGATCGTCGTCCACCGCCTCGCGGACCAGGGCGTGCCGGAAGCGGTAGGTGTCGTCCTCGTCGGCCTGGACGATGTTGGCGCCGATGGCGCCGCGCAGGGCGTCGATCAGCTCGTCCTCCCCGAGGCCGGCGACGGCGCGCAGCAGGCCGTACTCCACCCGGGAGCCGCCCTCGGCGAGGACCCGGATCAGCCGCTGGGTGTGCTCGGGCAGCGCCTCGACCCGGACCAGCAGCAGGTCCCGGACCGAGTCGGAGATGGAGCCGGCGGCGCGGCTGTCGCCGTCGCAGCAGGCCAGTTCCTCGACGAAGAAGGCGTTGCCGTCGGAGCGGCGGAAGATGTGGTCGACCAGCCCGGGATTGGGCTCGCTGCCCTGGATGCCGGCGATCTGGCGGCGCACCTCGTCCCGCGTGAAGCGGGGCAGCTCCAGCCGGCGCACGGTGCGGGTGCGGTCCAGCTCGGCGAGGAAGGGACGCAGCGGATGGCGGCGGTGGATGTCGTCCGAGCGGTAGGTGGTGAGCAGGACGATCCGGCCGAGCTGGAGGGAACGGAAGAGATAGCCGAGCAGCTCGCGGGTGGAGCGGTCGGCCCAGTGCAGGTCCTCCACGATGAGGACCAGGGTGCGCTCGGCGGCGAGGGATTCCAGCAGGCGGGTGGTCAGCTCGAACAGCCGGGCGCGGCCGTCCTCGTCCCGGGCGCCGTGCTCGGCGGCTCCTGGCTCGCCCAGCTCCGGCAGCAGCCGGGCCAGCTCGCCGCCGCCGAATCCGCCGGCGGCGGCGGTCAGCTCCTCGCCGAGCTGCCGGTGCAGCGAACGGAGCAGGGCGGAGACCGGCGCGAAGGGCAGGCCGTCCACCCCGATCTCCACACAGGCGCCGAGCGCCACCAGCGCTCCGGCCGCCACGGCCTGGCGGCCGTATTCCTCCACCAGGCGGCTCTTGCCGACGCCCGCCTCGCCGCCCAGCAGCAGCGCCTGCGGCTCGCCGGCCGCGGCGCGCTCCAGCGCCTGGGTGAGGCTGGCGCGCTCCTGCTCACGGCCGACGAAGACGGGACTGACGGTGCGGCTCTGCATGTCAGGAAGGATCGCACAGGGGTCCGACAGTCCCGAAGGAGTTTTCACCCCTGGCAGAGCCGCCCGCCCCGGCGGCCCGCCGTGCCCGGCCGGCGCCGCCGCGGCCCGCGCGACGGCCGGGACGGACGGGGCGGTGGGGGCGGGCGGGAAGGCCGGAGCGGCGGCCGGACGGCCGGATGTGCCGCTCATGCCGTCAGCCGGAACCGGCCGGGGCCCCGGCGCCGGCGGCGCCCGTCGCCGCCCGGGCGGCCCCGGCCCTCCGGCCCGTCCTGCGCCGGGATGTCCCTGCCGCGTTCCCGGCGGCGGGCGGCCCGGCGGAGCCGCCGGGCCTCGCCGGCCAGGCGCTGGTGCGCGGCCTCCCGGTGCAGATCGTCGATCCGGCTGCGGATGGCGTAGGGGTCGGGGTACATGGGTGCCTCCCGGCGGTCGTCGCCCCGGGCCCGCCCCGGTGCACACCCCACACTCCTCGCTGAGGACCCGGCCGGGCATCGGACACCTGCCCGGTCTTTCCCGGCCTTCCCGGCCGGTTCCCTCCTTACCGTCCCCACGGGACCCTCCTCAGACGGCCCCGGCGCTCCGCCCGGGACTCCCGCGGGGGACGCCGGGGACAAGCCAGGGACAAGCCAGAGATAAGGACTCCAGGGGTCCCTCGTCCGTCCGGTCCGCCGGCCACGGCACCGGTCCCGCCCCCGCTGGCAGAAATTTTCGGCCAATCGCCGGAACTTTGGGCGAGCCCCGGACGACCACCCGGCGAACCACAGGGGCCTCTCCTCACCTGGCGTGATGGTATCCACGCACTCAGCCATGAACAGCCGGTCCGCGAGGGTTCCGATGTCGAAAGTTTTTCGGAGTTGTTCCGGAAGGATTGACGCGGTTTCCCGGTGCCCATAGAACAGGCCGGGTCATTCGCAGGGGGCAACGACAGAAGGGACATCGATGTCCTCAAGAGTGCGCAGAGCCGCCGCGGGAGTGCTGATCGGGGCGCTGGCCTCGGGCGCCCTGGTCATGGGCACCTCCGGCACGGCGGAAGCGGCGCCGAAGAAGACGCTTCGGTCCGTCGCCTGGAAGCAGGACCACCGCTTCGTCGGCGTCGCGGTGGCCGACGACAAACTGAGCGACGAGACGTACGCGCGCACCGTCGCCAGGGAGTTCAGCAGCGTCACGCCCGAGAACGTCATGAAGTGGGAGACCATCGAGCCCGCGCCCGGTGAGTTCAACTTCGAACCGGGCGACCGGCTGATCGACTTCGCCCGGAAGAACCACCAGCTCGTCTACGGTCATGTGCTGGTCTGGCACAGCCAGCTCCCCGCCTGGGTCAACGAGGGCGAGTTCACCGCCGAGGAGCTCAGCGAGGTCACCGAGAACCACATCACGGAGGTGGTGAGCCACTACAAGGGCAAGGTTCAGCGCTGGGACGTGGTCAACGAGGTGTTCAACGAGGACGGCACCTTCCGCGAGACCAAGTTCTACCAGACCCTCGGCGAGGACTACATCGCCGACGCCTTCCGGGCCGCGCACGCCGCCGACCCCCGGGCCAAGCTCTTCATCAACGACTACAACACGGACGGCATCGGCCCCAAGAGCGACGCCATGTACGAGCTGGTCAAGGACCTGCTGGCGGACGGCGTCCCGATCCACGGCGTGGGCATCCAGTCGCACATGATCCTCGACCTCTACGACGCCGAGAGCTACGAGGCGAACATCCAGCGCTTCGCCGACCTCGGACTGGAGGTCGTGATCACCGAGCTGGACATCCGCATGGACATGCCGGCCACCGAGGAGAAGCTGGCCGCCCAGGCCGAGCAGTTCCGCGCCGTCACCCAGGCCTGCGTGAACGTGGACGGCTGCACCGGCATCACCGTGTGGGGCCTGCGCGACAGCGACTCCTGGGTTCCCGGCTGGTTCGAGGGCCAGGGCGCCCCCCTGCTGTTCAACGAGGACTACTCCAAGAAGCCCGCCTACTACGCCATGTACGACGTCTTCAAGACGAAGAAGAAGCCGTGCTGGTGGGGCTGGCACCCCGGCCGGGGCTGGGGTGGCCACCACGGCACCGCCGCCTGACAGGCCGCGGAGCCGGTACCGGACCTGATGGAGGGATCAGGGTGAGAGAGCGGCCGGCCGCCGGGAGGAGACCCCTTCCGGCGGCCGGCCGGCAACCGTAGCCGGCGGGCCGGTCAGGGACGGCCGGCGAACTCGTCGAACGCCGCCCTGACCCGGGCGCGGCTGGTCTCGGTGCCCAGATGGCCGGATTCGGCCACGATGACCAGCCTGGCGTCCGGCCAGGCCCGGGCCAGCTCCCAGGCCGTGTCCGGCGGCCCGCCCAGATCCAGCCGGCCGTGCACCAGCACCCCCGGGATGCCCTTCAGCCGGTGCGCCTCGGCCAGCAGCTGCCCCTCCCGCAGCCAGGCCCCGTGGGAGAAATAGTGGGCGCAGATCCGCACCAGGGCCTGCCGGTCCGGGGACGGCCGGCCGCCGAACGGTGACGGGCCCGGGTTGTCCTCCAGGGACAGCACCGTGTCCTCCCAGGCACACCAGGCGTCGGCGGTCCGCTCCCGCACCGCCGGATCCGGATGCTCCATCAGCCGGGCGTAGGCGGCCAGCAGATCCGGGGTGGCGGGCGGCGCGTCCGCCGGGAAGGCGGGCAGGCCGGGCGCGGTGCGGAAGCGGTGCAGCGCCTCGGGGAAGAAGCGGCCGACGCCCCGGTAGAGCCAGTCGATCTCCGAGCGGCGGGTGGTGGTGACCGCGGCGATGACGATCTCCGAGACCCGCTCCGGATGGGCCTCGGCATAGGCCAGGATCAGCGTGGAGCCCCAGGAGCCGCCGTGCAGCAGCCAGCGCTCGACGCCGAGATGGACCCGGAGCCGTTCCATGTCGGCGACCAGGTGGTGGGTGGTGTTGTGGGCCAGTGAGGTGGCCGGGTCGGCGGCGTGCGGGGTGCTCCGCCCGCAGTTGCGCTGGTCGAAGCGGATGATCCGGTACCGCTGGGGATCGAGCAGGCCATGGCCGCCGCCGGTCCGGGTCCCGGAGCCGGGCCCGCCGTGCACCGCCAGGGCCGGCCGGCCGCGCGGACTGCCGCCCTCCTCCCAGTGGATGTGATGGCCGTCGCCGACGTCGAGCAGGCCGTGCCTGCGGGGTTCGAAGGGCGGATACGGTGCGGTGCGCATGGGGGTTTCTGCTCCTCATACCTAGACGAAGTGAGGGCAAGTACGGATGGCCGGGGCGGCGGCCCGGCGGGAGGGTGGTTGCCATGACGCCACCACCCATCCGCAGACCGATGACCACCGCGTACTACGTGCAGGCGGTGCTGTCCTTCGCCGTCGCGCTGACGGCCGTGACCGTGGCGGTCGCCCGGATGCCGCTGGGCACCTGGGAGCGCGCCTTTCTGGGCCTCGGCCTGGTCTACGTGGTCACCTCGGCCTTCACCCTGGCCAAGGTCGTCCGGGACCGGCAGGAGATTCAGGAGATGACCACCCGGGTGGACCAGGCCCGGCTCGACAAGCTGATCAATGAGCATGACCCCTTTGAGATGAAGTCGGTCTAGGCCGGCCGCCGACGGCTCACGGTGTCCCGGTCAGACGCAGGCGGTGGGCGACGGCAGCCGCCTCACCGCGGCTGGACACCTCCAGCTTGGCCATGATGTTGGAGACATGGACGCTGGCCGTCTTCGGCGAGATGAACAGCTCCTCGGCGATCTGCCGGTTGCTCCGCCCGGCCGCCACCAGGGCGAGGACGTCCCGCTCGCGCGGGGTGAGACGGAACGGGGCCGGGGCCGCGTCCCGGGCGGCGGCGGGCGCACCCGGCCCGTCCGCCGCCGCCCGGGGCGCCGGCTCCCGCTCCGGGAGGAGGCCGCCGCGCGCGGCCAGCCGCCGGGACCGGTCCAGCAGCGGCCCGGCGCCCAGCTCCCCGGCCGCCTCCCGGGACAGCCGCAGCGGCCCGGCCGCCGCGGCCCGGTCCCCGGCGGCCAGCAGCGACTCGGCCAGGCCCGTGCGGGCCAGCGCCAGGTAGTAGGGGACGGACAGCGGTTCCAGCGCATCGGCCGCCGCCGCCCAGTCCGCCGGCCGGCCGCGGCCCTCCGCGGTGCGCAGCGCCGCGTCCACCAGCCTGCCGAAGGCCGCCCACAGCGGCTGCGCGGCGGACACTCCGTTCACCACGTCCCGGATGCCCGCCAGCGCCTCCGCCCGGCCGTCGGCCGCGGCGGGCAGGCCGCGCAGTTCGGCCTCGGCCCCGGCCACCGCCGTCAGCAGCTCCCAGAACAGGGTGGTGGTGAACGGCACCGCCGGCAGCGGCAGGGCCTCCAGGAACGCCTCCCGCACCCGGCCGATGTCGCCGTCCGCGAGGGCGAGTTCGATCCGCAGCCGGGTATGGATCAGGGCGAAGTCGGGAAGCAGGTCCCGCCCGGGGAGCGGCGCCACCGCGTCCGCCAGCAGCTCCGTGCCCCGCGCCGCGTCACCGCGCAGCGTCGCCTGGATGCCGGCCAGCAGCAGCCCGCTGGACCGGAGCCGCAGCACCGGGTGGCCGTGCACGACGGCCTCCAGGGCGGCTTCCGCCTCCTGCCACCGGCCCAGCATGAACAGAATCCAGGCCCGGTTGGTGGCCAGCCAGGGCAGGGCCTCGTCCAGCCCGTGCCGGCCGGCCAGTTCCTCGCTCTGCCGCGCCGTCCGCTCGGCCTCGGCCAGCCGGCCCACCCCGCCCAGGGTGGCGGTGAGGTTCACCATGGACCGCCCCAGCAGCGAGACATAGCCGCGCTCCAGCACCCGGTCCAGCACCGCCCGCATCTCCGCGGTGCCCTCCTCCACCCGGCCGGAATCGGCGCGCAGCGCGGCCAGGGTCAGCCGGGCGTAGAGCTCGGTGCTCTCCGTGCCGACCGCGCGGGCCAGGTCCACGGCCCGCCGGGCGGCCTCGAACGTCTCGGGGCCGCGCGACTCCTCCTGCATCTGGGCGGCGGCCAGCGCGAACACCTGGGCGTGCACGGTGGTGGGCGGCAGGCCGCGCAGCAGTTCCTTGGCGCGGCCGAGTTCGGCGAGGCCGTCCCGGCGGGAGACGCCGTCCACCTTCAGCCGGGAGCGCTGCATCCAGAACCAGGCGGCGCGCAGCGGGTCGGCCCGCTCGTCCAGCAGCTTCAGCGCCTGCCGGACCATGAGCTGGGCCCGGTCGGACTGGTCGGCGAGGACGCCGGCCAGCGTGGCCTCGGCCAGGATGTCCACCTGGTCGGCGGGGCGCGGCGGCCCGGACTCGGGATAGGCCCACAGCACGTCGACCGGGCGCAGCGCGGCCAGGGTGCCGGGCGGGGCGGCGTCCCACAGCTCCAGGGCCCGTTGCAGCAGATGGAGCTGTTCGGCGAAGGCGTAGCGGCGGCGGGCCTGGACGGCGGCGTCCAGCACGGCGGGCAGCGCCTTGGCCGGTTCGCCCGCGTAGTACCAGTAGCCGGCCAGCCGGGCCGCCCGCTGGTCGGCGCGGACCAGCTGCGGGGCGGCCTCCAGGGCCTCGGCGTAGCGGCGGTTGAGGCGGGCCCGCTCGCCCGGCAGCAGATCGTCCGTGACCGCCTCGCGCATCAGGGCGTGCCGGAAGCGGTAGCCGTCGCCGTCCTCGGTGGGGACCAGCACCTGGGCGCCGACCGCGTCGCGCAGCGCGGCCAGCAGCTCGGGCTCCGGGCGGCGGGCCACGGCGGCGAGCAGGCCGTGCTCCAGGGTGGAGCCGCCCTCGGCGACGATCCGCAGCACCTCCTGGGTCTCCTCGGGCAGTGCCTCGACCCGGACCAGCAGCAGATCGCGCAGCGATTCGCTCATCCCCCGCAGGCCGCCCCCGCAGTGCGCGGTCAGCTCCTCGACGAAGAAGGGGTTGCCCTCGGAGCGGGTGAAGACGGTGCGGGCCAGGTCGGTCCCGGGCTCGGTGCCCGTGATGCCGGTCATCTGCGCGGTCACCTCGGCCTGGGTGAAGCGGCGCAGTTCGATGCGGCGCACGCTGCGCAGCCGGTCGAGCTCGGCCAGGAACGGGCGCAGCGGGTGCCGGCGGTGGATGTCGTCGGTGCGGTAGGTGGCGACCAGGACCAGCCGGGCGTCCTGGACGGCGCGGAAGAGGTAGCCGAGCAGCTCGCGGGTGGAGCGGTCGGCCCAGTGCAGGTCCTCGACGGCGATCAGCAGGGTGCGGTCGGCGGCCAGGCGCTCCAGCAGCCGGGCGGTGAACTCGAAGAGCCGGGCCCGGTCCCCGGCCGCCTCGCGGGCGGGCTGCGGAAGGGACTCGCCGAGGCCGGGCAGCAGGCGGGCCAGCTCGGTCTCGCGGCCTGCGGCGGCGGCGGTGAGCGCGTCGGGGAACCGGCGGTGCAGCGAGCGCAGGATGGCGGCGAAGGGGGCGAACGGCAGGCCGTCCGAGCCGAGTTCGACGCAGCCGCCGACGGCCACGGTCGCCCCGGCGGCGGTGGCGCGGACGGCGAACTCCTCCAGCAGCCGGCTCTTGCCGAGGCCGGCCTCGCCGCCGATGACCACGGGCTGCGGCTCGCCGTCGCGCTCGGCCCGGGCCAGGGCGTCGGTCAGGGCGGTGAGTTCGGTGCCGCGGCCGACGAAGACCGGGCTGACGCTCTGCGGAAGCACGGCATCGAGCATCACATGCCACGGCCGGGTTCCGGAACGCCCCCGCCCGGAGAGCGAACGCCCGGCGAGTGCGGGTCCGGCGAGTGTGTGCGCCGGGACTGCGTGCCCGGACAGCGGGCGCGGAGCGCCGGCGGGGGTCCCGGCCGGCGCGGGGGCCGAGGGCAAGCCGTCCGGCCCGGGCGGCCCGGGCGGAACGGAAGGCCCGTCCGCTCCGCCCGGCCCGGCCGGGCCGGTGGCCGCCACGGTCAGGCGGCCCGGGTGTAGTCCCCCGTCCGCTGCCGCGTGGGGGGTCCGTCCTCGGCGGCGTCCTCGCCGCGCCTGCGGCGGCGGGCGGCACGGCGGGCCTCGCCGGCCCGGCGCGACTCGGCGGCCTCCCGGTGCAGCTGCTCGGCGCGGTGCTGGTGCAGGCGGTAGTGGTCGAACATGGTCGCTCCCGGTGGTCGGCGCTGGCTGCGGAGGTGCCGGCGGCGGTGGCCGCCGGCGTTTCCGCGGTCGGTGAGACCACTCTCCCGTCCCAGGCACCCCCGCCACATCGGGCGCCTGCCCAGTCTTCGCCCCTCCGGAAGCCTTAGTTCCGCGGTTCCGGGGAGACCGCCCGGGGACGGCGGGTGAGCCGCGCCACCCCGTGGACCCGCCGGTGCCTAAGGCCCTCGCGCGCCGCGGTTCCTTCGGGCCTAAGGCACCTCAGACGCCGCGCCGCGGTGCCGCGCGCTCCCCGCCAAGGCCCGCCGCCGGGGAGCGCGGGATGAGATGGCCGGCGTCGTGCGGAGCGTCAGGAGACGGGGCGGACGGTGACGGGGCGTGCGGGGGCCGGTGATCGTCGTCATGCCACGGACGCTGGGTGATCACGGTGCCGGGCCCCATCCGGGAGTTCCCCGATTCCGGGCAGGGATGTCCCTGCCGCTTCCCGGGGGCTGCCCCGGCCGCGGTCCGGGGCCGGCCGGGGCAGCGGGTGCGGGAAAACGGGTGCGGCACGGCACGTGCGGGTGCACGGCGGCGGACGCCGGGCGGGGTCCGCCGCCGTGCCAGATGTGCCGTGCGCGCCTGCGCTAGCCGGAGACGCCGAGGCGTTCCAGGATGAGCTGCCGGGCGCGGGCCGCGTCGGCCTGCCCGCGGGTGGCCTTCATGACCGCGCCCACCAGGGCACCGGCCGCGGCCACCTTGCCGCCGCGGATCTTCTCCGCGACGGCCGGGTTGGCGGCGATGGCCTCGTCCACCGCCGCGCCCAGCGCGCCCTCGTCGGAGACGATTTTCAGGCCGCGCCGCTCCACCACCTCGTCCGGGCCGCCCTCGCCGGCCAGCACGCCCTCGATCACCTGACGGGCCAGCTTGTCGTTGAGCGCGCCCTCGGCGACCAGCGCCGCCACCCGGGCCACCTGGTCAGGCGTGATCGGCAGCTCGGCCAGCTCCACGCCCTGCTCGTTGGCCCGCCGGGCCAGCTCGCCCATCCACCACTTGCGCGCGGCGGCCGGTTCGGCGCCCGCCCCGATGGTGGCGGTGACCGGATCCAGCGCGCCCGCGTTGAGCACGGACTGCATCTCGTGCGCGGAGATGCCCCACTCCTCGCGCAGCCGGCCGCGCCGCACCCGGGGCAGCTCGGGCAGGTTGCCGCGCAGCTTCTCCACCCACTCCCGGGCCGGGGCCACCGGCACCAGGTCGGGCTCGGGGAAGTAGCGGTAGTCCTCGGCCTCCTCCTTGCGCCGCCCCGGGGTGGTGGTGCCGGTGTCCTCGTAGAAGTGCCGGGTCTCCTGGACGATCTTCTCCCCGGCGGCCAGCACCATGGCGTGGCGCTGGATCTCGGACCGCACCGCCCGCTCCACGCTGCGCAGCGAGTTGACGTTCTTGGTCTCGCTGCGGGTGCCGAAGGTCTCGGTGCCGTGCGGGCGCAGCGACAGATTGACGTCGCAGCGCATCTGGCCGCGCTCCATCCGGGCCTCGGACACGCCCAGCGCCCGGATCAGCTCGCGCAGTTCGGACACGTACGCCCGGGCCACCTCCGGCGCCCGGGCCCCGGCCCCGGTGATCGGCTTGGTGACGATCTCGATCAGCGGGATGCCGGCCCGGTTGTAGTCGAGCAGGGAGTGCGAGGCGCCGTGGATCCGGCCGGTGGCGCCGCCGATGTGGGTGGACTTGCCGGTGTCCTCCTCCATGTGGGCGCGCTCGATCTCGACCCGGAACACCTCGCCGTCCTCCAGCTCGACGTCCAGATAGCCCTGGAAGGCGATCGGCTCGTCGTACTGGGAGGTCTGGAAGTTCTTCGGCATGTCCGGATAGAAGTAGTTCTTCCGGGCGAAGCGGCACCAGTCGGCGATGGTGCAGTTCAGGGCCAGGCCGATGCGCACGGCCGACTCCACGCCGGTGGCGTTGACCACCGGCAGGGCGCCGGGCAGGCCGAGGCAGACCGGGCAGGTCTGGGTGTTCGCGTCCGCGCCCACGACGGTGGCGCAGCCGCAGAACATCTTGGTCTTGGTGCCCAGCTCGACATGGACCTCCAGGCCCATGACGGGGTCGTAGGACGCCAGCGCGTCCTCGAAGGACACCAGCTCGGTGACGGTCACGACGGGATACCTCTCACATCAGTGGGTCGGCCGGTCAGTCGGCCGGTCAGTCGGCCGGCGCCTCGGCGGCGGTGCCCTGGTTCCGGCTCATCCGGCGCAGCTCACGGCCGATCAGGGCGACTCCGGTGACGATCGCGGCGGCGGACACCACGGCGTCGGCGAGCTGGAGCCTGTCGCGCTCACTGCGGGCGGCGCGCAGCTGCTTGACCACGCTGACCGCGCCGAACAGGGTGGTCCCGAGCGACAGATACGTACCGGCCTTGGACTTGGGCTTCTTGCTCATAGTGCGGGTGCCTCCTCAAGGATCGGGTGACCCCAGCGTGCCTGGAAGGCGGCCTCCACGGCCGCCCCGACACGGTAGAGCCGGTCGTCGGCCATGGCCGGGGCGATGATCTGGAGCCCCACCGGGAGACCGTCCTCCGGGGCCAGGCCGCACGGCAGGGACATGGCGGCGTTGCCCGCCAGGTTCGCCGGAATGGTGCACAGGTCGGCCAGGTACATGGCGACCGGGTCGTCGACGCGCTCGCCGATCGGGAAGGCGGTGGTCGGGGCGGTGGGCGAGACCAGCACGTCGACCCGGCCGAAGGCCGCCTCGAAGTCCCGGCTGATCAGGGTGCGGACCTTCTGCGCGCTGCCGTAGTAGGCGTCGTAGTAGCCGGAGGACAGGGCGTAGGTGCCGAGCATGATGCGCCGCTTGACCTCGGCGCCGAAACCGGCCGCCCGGGTGAGCGAGGTGACCTCCTCCGCGGAGCGGGAGCCGTCGTCGCCGGTGCGCAGCCCGTAGCGCAGGCCGTCGAAGCGGGCCAGGTTGGAGGAGCACTCGGAGGGGGCGATCAGGTAGTAGGCGGCCAGGGCCTTGGTGAAGGACGGGCAGTCCACCTCGGTCACCTCGGCGCCCAGTTCGCGCAGCAGCTCCACGGCCTCGCCGAAGCGCTGCATCACGCCGTCCTGGTAGCCCTCGCCCGAGAGCTGCTTCACCACGCCGACCCGCAGCCCGGCCACCGAGCCGTTGCGGGCGGCCTCGACCACGGGCGGGACCGGGGCGTCGATGGAGGTGGAGTCCAGCGGGTCGTGGCCGGCGATCGCCTCGTGCAGCAGCGCCGTGTCCAGCACGGTGCGGGCGCAGGGGCCGCCCTGGTCCAGGGAGGAGGAGAAGGCGATCATGCCGTAGCGGGAGACGCCGCCGTAGGTGGGCTTGACGCCGACGGTGCCGGTGACGGCGGCGGGCTGGCGGATGGAGCCGCCGGTGTCGGTGCCGATGGCCAGCGGGGCCTGGAAGGAGGCCAGGGCGGCGGCCGAGCCGCCGCCGGAGCCGCCGGGGATGCGGGTGAGGTCCCAGGGGTTGCCGGTGGGTCCGTAGGCGCTGTTCTCGGTGGAGGAGCCCATGGCGAACTCGTCCATGTTGGACTTGCCGAGCACCACAATGCCGGCCGCCCGCAGCTTCCTGGTGACGGTGGCGTCGTACGGCGGCAGCCAGCCTTCGAGGATCCTGGAGCCGCAGGTGGTGGGCACGCCCTTGGTGGTGAAGATGTCCTTCAGCGCCAGCGGCACACCGGCCAGCGGGCCCAGCTCCTCGCCGGCGGCGCGCCTGGCGTCCACCTCGCGGGCCTGGGCCAGGGCGCCCTCGCGGTCCACGTGCAGGAAGGCGTGCACCTTCTCGTCCACGGCCTCGATGCGGGCCAGATGGGCCTCGGCGGCCTCGACGGCGCTGGTCTCGCCGGCCGCGATGCGGGCGGCGAGCGCGGCGGCGGTGAGCCTGGTCAGTTCGCTGCTCATCCCTACTGCTCCTCCCCCAGGATCTGCGGCACCTTGAACCGCTGCTGCTCCTGGGCGGGCGCCTGGTCGAGCGCCTGCTCGGGGGTCAGGCCGGGACGGACCTCGTCCGGGCGCATGACATTGGTCAGCGGCAGGGGGTGCGAGGTGGGGGGTACGTCCTCCTCGGCGACGTCGGAGACGGCGGCGACCGCTCCGATGATGGCGTCGAGCTGGCCGGCGAAGTGATCGAGCTCCTCGCGGGACAGCTCCAGACGCGCCAGCCGGGCGAGGTGGGCGACCTCCTCGCGCGTGATGCCAGGCATGTGGCGATCCTCTGGTGAGTCAGGTCGGGTGGTCTGGAATGCCCCCCATCCTAGGCGCCGCGGCCTGCCCGCCGCGCCCGCATTGGCGGCGGGGCCCGCTCGGCCCCCGCGACCGCAGCACGGCCGGGAGCGGGCCGCGGGCCGGGGCGGCGCGTCAGGGGCCGGCGCGGCGGGCGGGCGGGGCGGCGGTGGCCCCGGAGAGCGGCGGGGGGCCGTCGTGCGCGGCGTCGGTGCGGCGGGCCCGCAGCCAGGCGGTGGTCTCGGCGGCGGGCATGGCGGGCGAGACCAGCCAGCCCTGCACCGCGTCGCAGCCCAGGTCGCGCAGGCGCTCCCAGGTCTGGTCGTCCTCCACGCCCTCGGCGACCACCACCAGCCCCAGGGAGTGGGCCAGGTCCACGGTGCAGCGGACGATTTCGGCGTCCTCGGCGTTTCTGGCCAGCCGCGCCACGAAGGAGCGGTCGATCTTCAGCTCGCTGACCGGCAGCCGGCGCAGATGGGAGAGCGAGGAGTAGCCGGTGCCGAAGTCGTCCAGGGACATGCGCACGCCGTGGCCGGTGAGCCCGGCCAGGGTGTCGGCGGCCTGCTGCGGGTCCTCCAGCATCACATGCTCGGTGATCTCCAGCTGGAGCGAGCCGGCCGGGACGCCGTGCCGGGCGAGCCGGGCGGCGACCGCGCCCGCGAAGCCGGGGGTGTGCACATCGCGCGGGGAGACATTGACCGCGACCGGGACGGTGATGCCCGCCTCCCGCCAGCGGGCCACCTGGCCGAGTGCCGTCTCCAGCACATACTCGGTGAGCCGGGGCATCAGCCCGGAGGTCTCGGCGAGCTCGATGAACTGGTCCGGCGGCACCCGGCCGCGTACCGGGTGTTCCCAGCGGAGCAGCGCCTCCAGGCCGGCGACCCGGCCGTCGAAGCCGACCTTGGGCTGGTAATGCAGGGTGATCCGGCCGGTGTCCAGGGCGCGCCGCAGATCGCCCAGCAGACCGAGGCGGCCGGGGGTGTTGATGTCCCGGCTGGGCTCGTAGACCTCGGCGCCGGCCCGGTTGCGCTTGGCGGTGTACATCGCCACATCGGCGCGGCGCAGCAGCCCCTCGGGCTCGGTGGCGTGTTCCGGGTAGACCGCGACGCCGGCGCTGGCCTCGACCACCAGGGGCATGCCGTCGAGTTCCAGCGGGGCGGCGAAGGAGGCCAGGATCTCCCGGGCGGCGCGCTGGGCGCTGGTGGCGGAGGCGACCGTGGGCAGCAGCACGGCGAACTCGTCCCCGCCCAGCCGGGCGGTCTCGGCGTCGCCGGGCAGAGCGCGCTGGAGGCGGTCGGCGATCCGCAGCAGCAGCCGGTCCCCGGCGAGGTGGCCCAGGGTGTCGTTGACCCAGCGGAAGCGGTCGAGGTCGATCAGGACCAGGGCGCAGCGGCTGCCGGTGCGCTCGGCCTCGGCGAGCGCGACGCGGGTGCGGTCCAGCAGCCAGCGGCGGTTGGGCAGTCCGGTGAGCGGGTCGAGCAGTTGCTCCTCGGCGCGCACCCGGGCGATCCACAGGGTGGAGTCCAGGGCGATCAGCGGCACCGCGAACAGCGGCACCAGCACCGGCTTGTGCACGGCGACCACCACGATCAGCGGGGCGATGCCGAGCAGCGCGACGCCGACGGAGCCCTGGCGCAGCAGCGCGGCGCGGTACGGGCCGGGCGGCCGGCCCCCGCCGGGCGGGGCGAAGCAGAGCCAGAGCAGGGCGCGGGTGACGCCGAGGTAGACCAGCGCGGTGCACAGCAGCGCGGGGATCGCCGCCGCGTCCCATCCGGCGGGCAGCCAGGGGCGGGCCACGCTGGGGTGGCCGCCCCACAGGGCGAGCACCAGCGCGGCGGCGCCGATGCCGGTGATGTCGGCGGCGCCGTGCAGCAGGGCCTGCGGCCGGCGGTGCCGGCGGACGGTGCCGACCAGGGTGACCACGGCCAGGCTGACCAGGGCGGCCGGCACCCAGCCGTAGAGCAGCAGCATGGCCAGGGTGAGGGCGGCGCCGGAGCCGCTGCCGCCCCACCAGCGGTCCCGGCCGAGGGCCACCAGGTGGCCGACGATGATGCCGGTGAGCACGGCCAGGGCCCAGCCCTGCTCGGCGCCGGGGAACAGCGCGGTGCCGTCGGCGATCAGCCTTATCGCGCCGAGGAGGACGGCCAGGGCGGCTCCGCCGATCAGCGCGGTGCCGAGCCACCGGGACCGGGCAGCCTGGTCACGCGGCGGGGCGTGACGCCCCGGGGCTGGTGACTGCATGCGGGCCTACCTCTCACGGCGACACCTGCCCGCGTCCCGGCAGGCACTTGACCCCACATTAGGGCGCGGGCGGCTGCCTTTGGCACAGATCTCCAGGGCTTGGGGAAATCTGTGAGGTCACTGACTACTGGACGGGAAAATGCCTGGTATATGCCTTCTCGTTCCCGCTCGGCAGCCATGACGAACCCTCGGTCGGTCGTTCGAGTGATCACTCGTCAGAGGGAGCTGCTTCCTCCTCCGGAGGGTTGACGGCGGCGTCCCGGGCCGCCTCCGGCCCTTCGGTGAGCAGCACCCGCAGGCCCGCGTCGTCCAGCACCGGCACCTTGAGCTGGACCGCCTTGTCGTACTTGGACCCCGGATTCTCCCCCACCACCACAAAGGCCGTCTTCTTGGAGACGGAGCCGGTCACCTTGGCCCCCCGGGACTGGAGTTCCTCCTTGGCCCGGTCCCGGGTGTAGTCGGCCAGGGTGCCGGTGACCACCACCGTCAGCCCGTCCAGCGGGCGGGGGCCGGCCTCCTCCCGGGCCTCCTCGGCCATCCGCACCCCGGCGGCCCGCCAGCGCTCCACGATCTCCCGGTGCCAGTCCTCGGCGAACCAGTCCTTGAGCGAGGCCGCGATGGTCGGCCCCACGCCCTCGGTGGCGGCGAGTTCTTCCTCGTCCGCCGCCATGATCCGGTCCAGCGAGCCGAACTCCCGGGCCAGCGCCTCGGCCGCCACCGGCCCGACATGACGGATCGACAGCCCGGCGATGATCCGGGCCAGCGGCCGTTCCCGGGCGGCGCGCAGCGACTCCAGCATGGCCAGGGTGTTCTTCTTGGGCTCGCCGGCCTGGGTGGCGAACACGCTGGCCACCTTGGGCTCGCCGGTCTCCGGATCCCGCTTGGGCAGGCCGGTGTCCTGGTCCAGCACATGCGCCCGGATCGGCAGCAACTGCTCCACCGTCAGCTCGAACAGCCCCGCCTCGTCCCGCAGCGGCGGCTCGGCCGGCTCCAGCGGCTGGGTGAGCGCGGTGGCCGTGACATAGCCGAAGTTGTCGATGTCCAGGCAGCGGCGGCCGGCCAGATAGAACAGCCGCTCCCGCAACTGGGCGGGGCAGGAGCGGGCGTTGGGGCAGCGCAGATCGACATCCCCCTCCTTCATCGGCTTCAGCGGGGTGCCGCACTCCGGGCAGTCGGCGGGCATCACGAACTCCCGCTCGGTGCCGTCGCGCAGATCGGCCACCGGGCCCAGGATCTCCGGGATGACATCCCCCGCCTTGCGCAGCGCCACGGTGTCGCCGATCAGCACGCCCTTGGCCTTGACCACGTCCTGGTTGTGCAGGGTGGCGAACTCCACCTCTGAGCCGGCCACGGTGACCGGCTCCACCACGGCGTAGGGGGTGGCCCGGCCGGTGCGGCCCACGGACACCCGGATGTCCAGCAGCCTGGTGTTGACCTCCTCCGGCGGGTACTTCCAGGCGATGGCCCAGCGCGGGGCCCGGGAGGTGGAGCCCATCCGGCCCTGGAGCGGGATCTCGTCGACCTTGACCACCACACCGTCGATCTCGTGCTCCACGGCATGGCGGTGCTCGCCGTAGTAGGCGATGAACTCCCGCACCTCGGCCAGGGATGCGGCCACCCGGCCGGCCCGGGCGGTGGGCAGCCCCCAGCCGCGCAGCAGGTCGTAGGCCTCGGACAGGCGGTCGATGGCGAACCCGCGGCGGGCGCCGATGCCGTGCACCACCAGCTGGAGCGGGCGGGAGGCGGTGACCTTGGGGTCCTTCTGGCGCAGCGAACCGGCCGCGGCGTTGCGCGGGTTGGCGAACGGCTTGTCGCCCGCCTCCACCAGCCGGGCGTTGAGCTCCTCGAAGCGCTCCATGGGGAAGAACACCTCGCCGCGCACCTCCACCAGCTCCGGCACCCGCTCCCCGGCCAGCCGCAGCGGCACGTCGTCGATGGTGCGGACGTTGGGGGTGATGTCCTCGCCGGTGCGGCCGTCGCCCCGGGTGGCGGCCCGGACCAGACGGCCGTGCTCATAGGTGAGATTGACGGCCAGACCGTCCACCTTCAGCTCGCAGAGGAAGTGGTACGGGATGCCGTCCAGTTCCTCGGCCACCCGGTGGGCCCAGGCGTCCAGCTCCTCGTCGTCGAAGGCGTTGTCCAGGGAGAGCATCCGCTCCCGGTGCTCGACGGAGGTGAATTCCGTCGCATAGGCGCCGGCGACCTTCTGGGTGGGCGAATCCGGTGTGCGCAGCGCGGGATGCTCCGCCTCCAGGGCCTCCAGTTCCCGCAGCATCCGGTCGAACTCGGCGTCGCTGATGACGGCGGTCTTCACGTAGTAGCGGAAGCGGTGCTCCTCGATCTGCTCGGCAAGCTGCTTGTGCCGCTCCCGCGCCCGCGCGGGGACGCCCATCTCTCCACCGGCCACGTCTCGTCTCCCGTCGGCTCGTCGGCTCGCGCCTGTCGGCTGCATCCCTCAACGACGTCACCCAGGGTCACACTGGGTCGTCGACCAGAGTCCGGGCGGCGCGGGCGCAGTGCTCCAGGGCGGCCCTGGCGCAGGCCGGGGAGGCCCCCGCCAGCCCGCACGACGGGGTGACCACCACCGCACCGGCGACCGACTCCGGGGACAGCCCCAGCCTGCGCCACAGCGTCCGGACACCACTGACGGTACCGGCCGGGTCCGACAACGGCCCCGTGCCGTCCGCGGCGGTGCTGCCGTGTCCCGGCAGCACCCCGGCGAAGAGCGCCACCCCGGCCTCCACCGAGGCGGCCACCGCGTCGTACTCACCCTCGGTGAGCAGAGCGAGGTCGAGGGAGACGGCCCGGAAGCCGGCCCGGCGCAGCAGGGCGAAGGGCGGCCCGGGCGCGCAGCAGTGCGCCACGGGCAGCACCTCCCCGCCAGGACCCCCGCCCGGTCCCCCGCCAGTACCCGTGCCCGCCACCGCGTCCAGCAGGCCGCGCAGCGTCTCCTCCGCCACCGCGGCGTCCACCGCCGGGTGGGTCCGGTAGCCGCTGGCGGTCCTGACCCGGCCGGCCAGCACGGCGGGCAGCGAGGGCTCGTCGAGCTGGAGCAGCAGCCGGGCCCCGGGCACCCGGCGGCGGACGTCGGCCAGATGCGCGCGCAGCCCCTCGGCCAGCGAGGCGGCCAGATCGCGGCAGGCACCGCGATCGCCCAGCATGGCCTCGCCGTTGCGCCGCTGCACGGCGGCGGCCAGCGTCCACGGGCCGACCGCCTGGAGCTTGAGCGGCCCGGTGAACCCTTGGGTGAACTCCTCCAGGGTGTCCAGGTCCTCGCGCAGCCAGGCGGCGGCGCGGCGGGTGTCGCGGCCGGGGCGGTCGGCGATCCGCCATCCGCTGGGCTCGTGCTGCACGGACAGCTCGGCCAGCAGGCCGGCGGTGCGGCCGGTCATGTCGGCGCCCGGGCCGCGGGCGGGCAGTTCGGGCAGGAAGGGCAGGCCCTCCACCGCGCCGGTGACCACCCGGACCGTCTCCCGGATGTCCGTGCCGGGCATCGACCCGGCCCCGGTGGCCGCTCCCGGCTGCCACGGAAACCGGCGGTCCGCGGTGGTACCGGCGCCGCCCATGCCTTCTGCGCTGTTCACGTGGTGCTCTCTCCCCGGTCGGCGGTCTCAGGGCCCCGGACGGACGCTGAGGTCGGTGATCTCGCTGCCGCGCGGCAGGTCCAGTGCGGCCAGCACGGTGCCGGCCACCGACTCGGGCGTCATCCACTGCTCCGGGTCGTAGCTGCGGCCCTCCTGCTGGTGCACCTTGGCCTGCATCGGAGTGGCGGTGCGCCCCGGGTAGACGGAGGTGACCCGGATGCCGTTGGCCGCCTCCTCGCCGCGCACCGCGTCGGCCAGTGCCTTCAGCCCGTGCTTGCTGGCCGCGTAGGCGCCCCAGTTGGGGCTGGTGCGCAGGCCGGCCCCGGAGTTGACGAAGACGATCTGGCCGCGGGCGGCCCGCAACGGGGGCAGCAGCAGCCGGGTCAGCTCGGCCGGGGCCACCAGATTGGCGGCCAGCACCGCGTTCCACACCTTGGGGGTCAGCTCGCCGACCGGGCCGAGCTCGACCACGCCCGCGATATGCAGCAGGCCGTCGATCCGGTCCGGGACCCGCTGGTGGCCCAGCGCCCACGAGAGCCGTTCCGGCTCGGCCAGGTCGCCGGTCAGGGTGTGGGCGCCGGGGAAGCGTTCGCGCAGGTCCCGGGCGCGGCCGGCGTCCCTGGCCCAGAGCCACAGCTCGTCGCCGCGCTCGGCCAGCCGGGACGCCACGGCCGTGCCGATGCCGGACCCGGCTCCAGTGATCACATGCGTAGCCATACCCGACATGATCTCTCATGGCCGGGCGGCGGAGGGTCAGGCGACCGGGCTCTCCCGGAGCGCCCCGCTCCCGGCCCGGTCCCGGGTGCCGCCCCGGGCGCCGCGGTCCGCCGCGGCCTGCAGCCTGTCCAGCAGGTCCGCCGGGTCCTCGATGAAGAAGACGAGGTCGGCCAGCGGGCGGGGCAGAAAGCCGTCCGCCTCCATGCGTTCCATCTGGCGGCGCAGACCGTCGTAGAAGCCGGCCGTGTTCAGCACGGCGACGGGCTTGTCGTGCATGCCGTGCTTCTTCAGCTCCAGCACATCGGTGGCCTCGTCCAGGGTGCCGGTGCCGCCGACCATCACCACCACCGCGTCGGCCCGTTCGAGAAGCTGCGCCTTCCGCTCCGCAAGATTGCGCGTGATGATCATCTCATCGGTCTCCGGGCGGGCCTTGTGCTGGAGGAACTCCACCGAGACGCCGACCAGCCGGCCGCCGGCCGCCTGCACGCCGTCCGCCATCACCTTCATCAGCCCCGCGTCCGAGCCGCCCCAGACCAGGGTGTGGCCGCGGCGGCCCACCTCCTTGGCGAACTCCCGGGCCGGGGAGGTGTACATCTCGTCCAGGTCGGCGGCGGAACAGAAAACGCAGAGGTTCATGCACCGCAGCCTATGCCGGGCACCGGGCCGGGCAAGGGGCGTGGTAGACACGGAGCGGAGGCACACCGGGCGTGCCCGGCGTACGGCGGCGGCACCGGAGCGCGGGAGGCGCACATGCGGATCGCACTGAGCCAGATGCTGTCCTCGGCCGTACCGGAGGAGAATTTGGCGGTCATCGAGACGCAGGCCCGCGCGGCGGCGGCGGCCGGCGCGGAGCTGGCGGTGTTCCCGGAGGCGGCGATGGCCCGGTTCGGCATCCCGCTGGCCCCGGTGGCCGAGCCGCTGGACGGGCCCTGGGCCCGGCGGGTGCGGGAGGTCGCGGAGGACACCGGCCTGCTGCTGGTGGCCGGGATGTTCACCCCGGCCGGCGACGGACGGGTGACCAACACCCTGCTGATCACCGGACGCGGCATCGACACCCACTACGACAAGCTGCATCTCTTCGACGCCTTCGGCTTCACCGAGTCCGCCACCGTGGCCCCCGGCGACCGGCTGGTGACGGCCGAGCCGGCGGGGGTCCCGATCGGCTTCGCCACCTGCTACGACATCCGCTTCCCCGGGCTGTTCCAGGCGCTGGCGGAGCGCGGCGCCCGGCTGATCGTGGTGCCCGCCTCCTGGGGCGCCGGGCCGGGCAAGCGGGAGCAGTGGGAGGTGCTGGTCCGGGCCCGGGCCCTGGACTCCACCTGCTGGATCGCCGCCTGCGGCCAGGCCGACCCGGCCGCGGCGGGCCGGGCGCCGGCCGGCCGGGCGCCGGCCGGCATCGGCCACAGCCTGGTGGTCTCCCCGCTGGGCGAGGTGCGGGCGGCGCTGGGGCCGGAGCCCGGGCTGCTGGTCGCCGACCTCGATCCGGCGGCGGAGGTGGACCGGGCCCGCGCCGCGGTACCGGTGCTCGCCAACCGCCGCCGGGGACTCGCCGGCCCGGGCTGAGCCCTGCGTCACCCGCCCGCCGGGGCCGGGGCGCGGCTCATCCGGCGGCTTCGCCGAGCCACTCCTGGAAGGTCTGGGTGCCGCGCGGCCCGGGCCCGTCGGGAAGCAGGGCGTCGCCCGTCATCGCCGCACCCGCGGCGCCGGGAAAGGTGAACGGAACCAGCCACCGGCGCCGCCCCCGCGCGCGCAGCAGGCGGCGCGCCATGTCGACGACCTCTTCCTCCTTCGGCCCGGCGAACTCCGGCGCCATCCGCTGGGCCGGGCCGGACGCCACCTCGGCCAGCCGGCCGGCCACCTCCCGGGCGGCGACGGGCTGGACGTGCATCCGGGGCACCGGCGCGACGGGCCCGGGCACCTGGTCCAGCATCTGCCCGGCGAACTCGTGGAACTGGGTGGCCCGCAGCACCGTCCAGGGCACCCGGCCGGACCGGACCAGCTCCTCCTGCCGGAGCTTGGCCCGGTAGTAGCCGTAGCCGGGGATGCGGTCGACGCCCACGATCGACAGCGTCACATGGTGCCCGACCCCGGCCTTCTCCTCCGCGGCCAGCAGATTGCGCCCGGCGGCGGCGAAGAACTCGACGGCGGTCTTCTCCCTGATACTCCTCACATTGGTCGCGTCGACGACGGTGTCCACCCCGGCCAGGGCCGCGTCCAGGCCCGCGCCGGTGAGGAGGTCCACACCGCGGCTGCGCGCCACGGTCACGGCCTCGTGTCCGGCGGCGGTGACGGCGTCGACCACATGGCGTCCGACAACTCCGGTTCCACCCGCGACAGCAATACGCATAATGTCCGTTATACCCGCTTCCCGGGCCGGACTCTCGCGGTACGGGAAGGGGACGGCTCAGCGATCGGCGGGAACGGGGCGGTGGGTGGCGGCGATGGTGGCCGATCCGACGACCCGGCTGCCGTCGTAGAGCACCACGGCCTGCCCCGGGGCCACCCCGCGCACCGGCCGCTCGAAGCGGACGTGCAGCGCGTCGCCGGCCGCCTCGGCGGTGGCCGGATGCTCCTCGCCGTGCGCCCGCAACTGGGCGGTGTAGGAGCCCGGTCCGGCGGGCGGCGCCCCGCACCAGCGCGGCCGGACGGCGGTCAGCGCGGTGATGTCCAGCGCCTCGGCCGGGCCGACGGTGACGGTGTTCTCCACCGGGGAGATGTCCAGCACATAGCGGGGCCTGCCGTCCGGGGCGGGGCGGCCGATCCGCAGCCCCTTGCGCTGCCCGACCGTGAAACCGTGCGCGCCGTCGTGGCTGCCGATCCGGGTGCCGTCCTGGTCGAGGATGTCCCCCGGCTCGGAACCGAGATGACGGGCGAGGAAGCCGCGGGTGTCGCCGTCGGCGATGAAGCAGATGTCATGGCTGTCCGGCTTGCGCGCCACGGCCAGGCCGCGCCGCTCCGCCTCGGCCCGGATCTCCTCCTTGGTGGTGACGGTGTCGCCGAGCGGGAAGAGGGAGTGCGCGAGCTGGCGCTCGTCCAGCACGCCGAGGACATAGGACTGGTCCTTGGCGTGATCGGAGGCGCGGTGCAGCTCGCGGCGGCCGTCCGGGCGGAGCACGACCCTGGCGTAGTGGCCGGTGCAGACCGCGTCGAAGCCCAGCGCCAGGGCCTTGTCCAGCAGCGCCGCGAACTTGATCTTCTCATTGCAGCGCAGGCACGGATTGGGGGTGCGGCCGGCCCGGTACTCGGCGATGAAGTCGTCCACCACATCGGCGCGGAACCGCTCGGCGAGATCCCAGACGTAGAAGGGGATGCCGATGATGTCGGCGGCGCGGCGGGCGTCCCGGGAGTCCTCGATGGTGCAGCAGCCCCGGGCTCCGGTGCGGAAGGACTGCGGATTGGCGGAGAGCGCGAGATGGACGCCGGTGACGTCGTGGCCGGCCTCGGCGGCACGGGCGGCGGCGACCGCCGAATCGACGCCGCCGGACATCGCGGCCAGGACCCGGAGGCGGGGAGCAGCAGTCATAACGCCCTCCAGGGTAAGGGGTGGCGCCGACACCCGGCCAAGCGATTCCCCGGCGGTCGCCGGCTCCGCGGCGGCGTCAGGACAGACCCGCGGCGCGGGCCCGGGCCACCGCCGGGCCGATGGCCGCGGCCAGCGCCGCCACCTCGTCCTTGGTGGTGGTGTGGCCGAGGGAGAACCGCAGGCTGCCCCGGGCCAGTTCCGGATCGGCGCCGGCGGCCAGCAGCACATGGCTGGGCTGGGCCACCCCGGCGGTGCAGGCCGAGCCGGTGGAGCAGGCGATGTCCTGGGCGTCCAGCAGCAGCAGCAGGGAGTCGCCCTCACAGCCGGGGAAGGCGAACTGGGCGTTGGCGGGCAGCCGGCCGGCCGGGTCCGGGTCGCCGCCGAGCACCGCGTCCGGCACGGCCGCCCGCACCGCGGCGACCAGCTCGTCGCGCAGGCCGCCGATCCGCCAGGCGAACTCCTCGCGGTGCGCCACGGCCAGTTCGGCGGCCACCGAGAAGCCGGCGATGGCCGGGACGTCCAGGGTGCCGGAGCGCACCTCGCGCTCCTGGCCACCGCCGTGCAGCACCGGCTCCGGGCTCCAGGACCGGCCCAGCAGCAGCGCGCCGATGCCGTAGGGCCCGCCGATCTTGTGTCCGGAGACGGTGAGCGCCGCGGCGCCGGAGGCGGCGAAGTCGACCGGAAGCTGGCCGACGGCCTGGACGGCGTCGGCGTGCAGCGGAATGCCGTGCCCGGCGGCGACCGCGGCCAGCTCGGCGACCGGCATCACCGTGCCGATCTCGTTGTTGGCCCACATCACGGTGACCAGGGCCACATCGTCCGGGCCGTGCGGGCCCGCGGCCAGGGCCTCGCGCAGGCCGTCGGGATGCACCCGGCCGTGGCCGTCCACCGGCAGCCAGTCCACCCGGGCGCCCTCGTGGCCGGCGAGCCACTGCACGGCGTCCAGCACGGCGTGGTGCTCCACCGGGCTGGCCAGCACCCGGGTGCGGCGCGGGTCGGCGGCGCGGCGCGCCCAGTACAGGCCCTTGACGGCGAGATTGTCCGCCTCGGTGCCGCCGCTGGTGAACACCACCTCGCTGGGGCGGGCGCCGAGCGCCGCGGCCAGGCGTTCCCGGCCCTCCTCGACCGTGCGGCGGGCCCGCCGGCCGGCCGCGTGCAGGGCGGAGGCGTTGCCGGTGAGCGACAACTGGGCCGCCATGGCGTCCCGGGCCTCCGGCAGCAGGGGCGTGGTGGCGGCGTGGTCGAAGTACGGCATGGTGCGGCCGATTGTAAGCGCGCGGTCCCGCCCGCCCGGCGGGCCGGGGGCGGGCGGCGCCGGCCCGGGCCGCGGTCCGGCAGCGCACCGGCCGCCCGGGGTTGGCGCTATGCCGCCCTTGACAGCCACCGGCGACGGAGGGCGCACGCGTCCGTACGGGGAACCGCGGAGGGCGGCACCGGCGTTGTTCCGGCCGGGAGGTGTCATGACGGACATCACGGGGGACGGGTCCTCGGCCCGGGCCGGGCGGGGCTCAGGACGGGCCGGGCGGCGCGGCAGGCGCCGGGGCCCGGGGCGGCGGGCGCTGCTCACGGGGGCGGTGGGGGCCCTCGCGCTGGGCACCGCCTACAGCCGGCGGGAGGAGCTGGAGGAGTGGTGGTGGCGCTATTCCGGGGCGGAAGTGCCGCGGGTGGCGGGTGAGGTGGACCATCCGGGCGCGGAGTGGATACCGGCCTCGTCCGCCAATCTCCGGCGGGCCAGCCGGCCGCGCGACTACAGCATCGACCGGGTCGTGGTCCATATGCCGGAGGCCACGTACGACATCACGCTGCGGGTCTTCCAGGACCCCTCGCACCGGGCGTCCACCCACTATGTGGTGCGCGCGGCGGACGGCCATGTGGCCCAGATGGCCCGGGAGCTGGACGTGGCCTACCACGCCGGGCACCGCGGCTACAACGAGCGCAGCGTCGGCATCGAGCACGAGGGCTGGGCGGACGACCCCTCCTATCTCACCGACGCGATGTACGAGTCCTCGGCCCGGCTGGTGGCCGGGATCTGCGACCGGTACGGCATTCCGGTGGACCGGGAGCACATCATCGGCCACAACGAGGTGCCGGACGTTGTCCGTATCTGCCCGGGTCCGCACTGGGACTGGGAGCGCTACATCGAGATGGTGCGGGCGGTGTGAAGGCCCTGCGCGGGGCCGGGAGCGGGGAGGGAGCCGGGGCGCACCGGCCGGTGCTCAGCCGCCGGACTCGGCGACCAGCTCGGCCAGCGACTGCGGGCGGCGGAGCACCGACAGCGACGGCACCTGGTCGGCACCGAAGGTGACGCCGTAGACGGCCGGCCGGGGCAGGCTGTTGTAGCCGAACGGTGTCGAGGCGTAGTAGGCGCCGGTGTCCAGCAGCACGGCCAGATCGCCCTGCTCCAGGCGGGGCAGCAGCCGGTCACGGGCCACCAGGTCACCGGCGAAGCAGCAGGGACCGGCGACGTCCTGCCGGACCTCGGGGGCGTCCTTGGGCCGGCCCCGCCCGTCGTAGGCGGCGACCCGCAGCGGCCACGCCTCGGGGGCGAACACGGTCCGGGTGGCGATCTGGGCGCCGGCATGGGTGAGGGCGATCCGCCGGCCGCCGGCCGTCTTGACGTACTCCACCCGGGCCAGCACCAGACCGGCCTTGGCGACCAGTGACCGGCCGAACTCGGTGACCAGTCCGTAGCGGCCGTCGAACAGGCCCGGGGCGGCGGCCCGCAGCTGCCGGGCGTAGTCGGCGTGGGTGGGGCTGAACTCGTCGGAGCCGAAGTTCACCGGCAGGCCGCCGCCGATGTCCAAAGTGGTGACCCGCCGCTCACCGGCGGCCTCGTTGATCTCGTCGGCCAGCTCCAGCAGGGCGCGGGCACCGGCCGCCATCACCTCGGTGGGCATGCCCTGGGAACCGACATGGCAGTGCAGCCGGGTCAGCCAGGGCCGCTCCAGAAAGGCCCGGACCAGCCAGGCCCGGGCGCCGCTGTCGGCCAGCGGAATGCCGAACTTGGAGGTGGCCGTCGCGGTCGACATGGCGCCGATCCGGCCCGCGCCGAGCTGCGGATTGATCCGCACGCCGAGGGCGCCCGCGGGGGCGGCCCGGCCGCCGGCCAGCAGGGCGTCCAGCCGGTCCAGCTCCTGGACACTGTCGGCGTTGACCGCGATGCCCAGCCGCAGCGCCTCGCGGAGCTCGGCGGTGGTCTTGGCCGGAGAGTCCAGCACGATGCGGGCGGCCGGGACACCGGCGGCCCGGGCCAGCGCCAGCTCGCCGGGGCTGGCGGCCTCGCAGCCCACGCCGAGCCGGTCGAGCAGGCGCAGCACCGGCACCAGCGAGCACGCCTTCACCGCGAAGGTGTGCAGCACCTGCTGGCCGGGGGCGGCGGCCTCGGCGAAACCGGCGTGCAGCGCCCGCACGGTGTCGCGGACGGTGGTGAGGTCGAGCAGGGCGATCAGCGGTTCGTCGTCGGAGAGCAGACGCTGCTCCACGGCGGCGCGCACCGACAGATCGCGCCGGGCGGCCAGGTCGAGGGAGTCGAGAGCGGTAGCCGGAGTCATGCCGCCAGCTCACCAGCCGGGACGCTCGCCCGGCTTCCTCCCTCAGGGAGGAAATCCCGGCCCGGGGCGGCCGGGCGCCGGGCCGGAGAGCAGTTCCCGCCGGGTGGCGATCCCGAGTTTGCGCAGCACACCGCGCACATGGCTTTTCACCGTGGACAGCTCCAGGTGCAGGGCGTCGGCGATCTGCCGGTTGGAGCGGTGCAGCAGCATCAGCCCGAGCACCTCCCGCTCCCGGGCGGTCAGCGCCGGGGCGGCCTCGGGCCCGGGCCCGCCCGGCACCTCCCCGGTCAGCGGCTGCCAGACCCGCTGCCCCTGCCGCACCGCCCGGATGGCGGTCAGCAGCGATGCGGAGGAGCCGCCCTTGTAGAGAAAGCCGTCGGCCCCGGCGAAGAAACTGGCGGTGACCTGCTCGGGCGCGTTGTAGGCCGTGTAGACCAGCACCGGGGGCGGCTGCGGCAGCCGCTTCACGGACCGGCAGATCTCGGCCCCCTGGAAGGCGCCCTCCAGCCGCAGGGCCAGCACCACCAGCTCCGGGCGGCGCTCCCGCGCCAGCCGCAGCGCCTCCGCGGCCGACGCGGCCTCGGCCACCACCCGCAGATCGGCCTGGGTCTCGATCACCGTCCGCAGCCCCAGCCGCACCACCGGGTGATCCTCCACCAGCATGACGCGCACCATCCGCCCACCTCCGCCGAGCGCAGAGTAACCGCACCGGCCCGGCCATGGGGAGGAAGCCGGAAGCAGGAACACGAAGAAGCGGGGGGCGGGGAGCAGGAGAAGGATCAGGGATCAGGGATCAGGTAACAGGGAAAGGAACCCGGGCGGCGGCTACGCGGCCCGGTCCATGCCGTTGCGCACGGCGCCCAGCCAGGCGGCGTAGAGGCGCTGGAGCTCGGCACGCTCGGCCGCGCTCCAGGGGCGCGCCCCGTGCTGCTGCACATAGCGGCGGATCGCCTCGTTGGCCTCCGTCACGGAACCCTCCTGCACGGGTGGACGAACCGGGGCGGAACTCCGGACATCCGTCATGACCGGAGTATGCGGACTGGCTTCCCTCTGCATACCGCCCAACCTACGGGGCGGCACTGACAACGTTGAGGGCCCTCCGCCCCGCCCACCAGGGCCGTTCGGTCCCGCCCGTTCGGGCCGGTTCCGGCGCGGGGCCGCTCGGCACTGCCCGGCCGGCTATTCGGCGATCTCGGTGCGCTCCCACCATTCGTAGACCGGAAGGCGGCCCTGAACGGTGTCGGCCTGGCGGGTGGTGGCGCGGAAGTGCTCGTAGCCGCCGCGGAAGGGGATCTTGATCTCCTCCTCGGGCGGGGTGGCGGACACCACGCGCTCCCCGAGCTCGCGGGGTCCGCCCTCCAGCAGTGCCTTGACCATGCCGCTCACATCCGTTCCCCGGATACGCCGTTCTCTCGCCCGGAACATTCGGTGCCGTGGGTCCAGGCGATCACTCGACCACGGTAAACGCCCTCCCAGGCTTCCGCGATTCCGGAAACCCTTCCGGCCGTCGCCCCGCACCCCCCGTGCCCCGCCCTCGTCCCACGGATGCGGGCGCGACCCGGAGAGGTGTGACGTCGATGACGCTGCTGCCGGCTGCGCACAGGGCACCGGCCGCCGACCCGGCCCGCGGCCTGGAGCGGCAAGCGGGGACTCGCCGGGGGCCCCTCGTCATTCCCTCTCTCAGTTCCCGTTGCCGTGAGCCGGCCCGACCAGGCGCTCGGAGTCGGTCAGATCCGGCAGGACGGTCTCGGCGCCGGCCGCGAGGAGATCGTCAGCCGTGCTGCGTCCGCCGGCGACCGCGATCACGGACACACCGGCTGTGTGGCCCGTCCCAACTTCGGTCAGCAGGGCCGTGCTCGGCGGCCGGGCAGCCGTGGCTCGGTCAGGGCACGCGGAGAAGGCCCCGCCCCCCATACCCTGACAGTGTCGAGCTGCCAGAGAGAGGGGCAAGGCCGTGTCACCTGATGCTACGCCGGACCCGGAGCCGATCGCGTTCGGTCAGCGACTCCAGATTCTGCGCGAACGCCGAGGGATGTCCCGCCCGGTGCTGGCGGGCTTGGTCGGCATGTCGCCGTCCTGGCTGAAGCAAGTCGAGCGCGGCCGGCTCCACCCCCCCAAGTTGGCGATGATCCTGCGCCTGGCGGAGGTACTGCGAGTCCGGGATCTCTCCGACCTGACAGGCGATCAGTCCATGCCTGCCACCGCACTGTTCATTGGCCCCGGCCACCAGCGACTGCCCGCCGTCCGCGCCGCCGTCAACGCTTTCCCCGTTCCGGCCACCGGTCGGGAAGCGCCCCCTGTGGCGCACCTGCGTCACCGACTGGCCCGTGCCTGGTCCTCCCGCCACGCCTCGCCCGCGCACCGCGATGTCGTCGGTGCGCTGTTGCCGGACCTGATCCGGGACGGGCAACTCGCGGTGCGGCAGGCCGCCACGGTGGCCGGTCGACAGGCCGCCCAGGCGATCCTGTCCGAGACGTACTGCCTGGCTCAGTTCTTTCTGGCCTATCAGCCTGAGTCCGCGCTGCTGTGGCGGGTCGCCGAGCGTGGCATGGTTGCCGCGCAGGAATCCGAGGATCCACATGCGATCGCCGTCTCCGCCTGGCTGCTGGCCGAAGCGCACCGCGATGCCGGCCAGGCGCACCTGGAGGCCGCCGACCGCCTGACGTCCGAGACGCTGCGCTACTTGGCGCCGCTGCTGCCGGACGCCGCCGATGACCTCCTGGCGATGGCCGGCGCGCTGCGGGCAGCGGCCGGCTACACGGCTGCTCGCCGAGGCGACACCGGCAGCGCATGGGGCCACTGGGACGCCGCCCGCCGCACAGCCCGACGCCTGCCGGCCGGCTACTACCATCCGGTCACGTCCTTCGGCAGGGCCATCATGGGCGCGCATGCCGTGACGATCGCGGTGGAGCTGCACGCCGGGGGCGAGGGCGTGCGACAGGCCGCGGCGGCCGACGCCGAGGTGATCCCGTCGCGTCCACGCCGTGCCCGGCATCGGATTGAGGAGGCGCGAGCGCATCAGCTCGCCGGTGAGGCGGAGACGGCGCTGGCGGCTCTGGAGCGGGCGCACGAAGCGGCGCCGGAGACGGTGCAGTACAACGGCTACGCCAGGCGGATCTTGCTGGAGGAGACGGAGTCGCGGCGGCCGGTGCTGCGGCAGCGAGCGGCGGCGCTGGCGGTGAAGGTCGGCGTACTGGCTGCATAGTTGTGCGAAGGCACGTACGAGGGGCAGATTCTCTGCCCCTCGATTTCACGGCCCAGTCCTACGGTCGGTGATCACGTACTCACTGGAACGGAGGCCGTGATGCCCGATTCCCAGGACCGGCCCGCGGAGGCGGACTCGCCCGTCATCGCGGCAACCACCGCGCCGCGGCGGATGTGTGCGCACTGCCGGCAGTGGACCGGCGAGCCGGTCGTCGTCGGCGGGGTGGAGCGGGACTCCGGGCCGGGCTGGTTGGTCTACGCCTGTCCGGAGCATGCGCACCGTTACCGCGGCAAGGGGGAGCTCTGGGCGGCGTTGCTGGATCACGCGCTGGGCTGCGCGAGTTGCAGGATCGACGGGGCGGACTGTGCGGTGGCCGGGGCGCTGCGGCGGGCGCATGCCGCGGCGGCCAGGGCCCGGGAGTCCGGTGCCGCGCCGTTGCCTCCGGCCGCACCGCCGCTGCCGGAGGGTGTCGATCCCCGGCGGATGAGCCTGGTGCAGCTCCGGGGGCTGGTGTGCGCGCTGTGCCGGCAGGGGCTGTGGGAGGACCGGCTGCTGGGCGTGTGGAACGAGCCGCTGCTGGGCGGCCGGGTCAGCGAGCTGCGGGCGTGCGCCGACATCGGGGCCTGCATGGAACGGTGCGCGGAACGCGGACTCCCGTGGCCGGGCGCCGCCGCCCCGTCCCACCCGGCCACGGACCAATGAGCCGCCTCCCCCGGCCGGGAGCGGCACCGGCCGAGGGGACCGCCTGCGGCCTCAGCCGTTGTTCTCGGCCTGGAACATCCAGTGGTGCTTTTCGAGGTCCTTCACGAACTGGATGAAGATGTCCTCGGTGACGCTGTCCACCTTGCCGACCGCGTCCATGCGTTCGCGGTTGCGCTCGACGACCGCGCCGAGTGCGTCCACCAGGGTCTGCACCGCCTGGTCGTCCTTCTGCCAGCTCTCCGGTGCGGTCTTGATGCTGGTGGTGTGGGCCACGGTGGCCGCCCGGCCGTCGGGCGACAGGCCCAGCGCGGCGGCCCGTTCGGCGACGGTGTCGGAGTGGGCGCGGGCGCTGTTCACGACGTCGTCGAGCTGGAGGTGGACGGAGCGGAACCGGGGGCCGATCACATTCCAGTGGGTCTGCTTGGCGACCAGGGACAGGTCGATCAGATCGGCCAGCGCGCCCTGCAGTGCCTCGCCCACGACCTTGAGGGTGTCATCCGGCAGCGTGCTCTTCACGGCATACATGCAATGCCCTCTTTCGTACGCTTTTGCGGCCTTCTCGTTGGCCAGCGTACCGCCGGGTCCGCACGGCCGCCTGCGAGGACGGGACGCGTGGTCACCCCTCCGGTTCCGTCCGCGACGGCCCGGCGGTTCACAGCGCACCGGCGTCCATGGCGCTGCGCAGCGAGGGATGGCGGGGGCGCCACCCGAGGTGGTCGCGGGCCAGATCGTTGGCGGCGATGCCGTGCCAGGGGTCGGGGTCGGTGCGTCCGGCCATGCCCTCCGGCACCGGCAGCGCGAGCAGGGTGAGCAGCTCCACGGCGCTGACCGGCGCGTCGTCGGCGAAGTTGTAGGCCGGTCCGGGGGCGGCGGGGGCACGCAGCAGGCGCCACAGCCCGCGCGCGGCATCGGCCTGGTGCACCAGCTGCAGCCGCTTGTGGGCCGGCCAGGCGGTGATCCAGCGCGGCGCCGCCGCCAGATGGCCGTCGCCCTCGCCGTAGACGAAGGCCAGCCGCCCGATGCGGACGTCCAGCCCGTCCAGCTCCCGCAGGTCCTGCTCGGCGGCCCATTTCGACTGCGGATACGCGCCCCACAGCGGTCCGGCGACGGGCACCGGCCGGTCGCTCTCCAGATGCGGACGCCCGCGCCCGGCGCCATAGACCAGATTGGTGCTGACCTGCACGAAGCGGGTGACGCCCGCCGCGCGGGCGGCCCGGCCGAGGGCCACGGCCGCGCGGTGGTTCACCGCCCATGCCGCGTCGTCCGGCACGTCCCGGAAGGCGGCGGCCAGGTTGAGCACGGCGTCCATGCCCGCCACCGCCGCCGGCAGGCCGTCCTCGCGGGTGAGATCGCCGGGCACCACGCGGGCGCCCCGGGCGGCGAACGCGGCGCCGCGCGCCTCGTCCCTGACCAGGACGCGCACCTCGGCGCCGGGTGCGTCGTTCCAGGACAGCAGCCGGGGCAGCAGCCGCCGCCCCACGCTGCCGGTCGCGCCGGTGACCAGAATCCGCATGGCTCGCTCCTTCGTCCGACGGGCAGGGGCCGGGCCGGGTCCCCGGGGGCCCAGCCTGGGCGGTGGGCCGGCGGCGGGGAAGGGACACCCGATCCTGGTACCGGCCGTCCCTGGCCACGGGTGCGGTGCGGGGGCGAGACTGGCCGGATGGACCGCGCCGCGCTCGCCGACTTCCTGCGCCGCTCCCGTGCCCGGCTCAACCCGGCCGAGGCCGGCCCCGCCCTGCCGGCGACCGGCGGGCGGCGGCGCCGCACGCCGGGTCTGCGGCGGGAGGAGGCCAGCGCACTGGCCGGCATCTCGGTGGACTACTGGATCCGGCTGGAGCAGGCCCGCGGCCCACGCCCGTCACCGCAGGTGCTGTCGGCGCTGGCCCGCGCGCTGCGGCTGCGCCCGGACGAGCGCGACCATCTCTTCCGGCTGGCCGGCCAGGCGCCGCCGCCCCGGCCCGCGCCGCCGGAGACGGTGGCTCCCGGGCCGGCCCTGGTGCTGGCGCAACTGACCGACCTGCCGGGCGTGATCCTCACCGACTACGGGCAGGTGCTGGCGCAGAACGCCCTGTCCGTGGCGCTGGGCGGGGATCTGCTCGCCGGGCCGCCGGGCTTCGGGCGGAATCTGGTGCACCGGTTCTTCACCCGGCCTCCGGCCCGGGAGATCCTCCCGGCCGAGGACCGCCCGCGCCACGCGGCGGCCATGGCGGCCGAGCTGCGGGCGGTGTGCGCGGCGCGGCCGGACGACCCGCGGCCGGCCGCGCTGGTGCGGGAACTGCTGGCGGTCAGCGAGGAGTTCGCGGCGTTGTGGCGGGAGCACCGGGTCGGCGTCCGGCGCGGGGACCGCAAGCGGTTCCGCCACCCGGCGGCCGGGCTGCTGGAGCTGGACTGCGAGACGCTGCTGGCGCCGGACGGCGAGCAGCGGCTGGTGATCCATTCGGCCCGGCCGGGGACGGACAGCCACCGGCGGCTGCGGGCCCTGGCCGCCGCGGCGGCGGAGGCGGGGGCAGCGGCAGCCGCCGGGGCGGGGGCCGGGGCGGGCTGAGCGCGGGGCGGGCCGGGGTCCGGCGGCGCGGCCGTTCAGCCGCGCGGTGCGCGGGCGAGCTGGCGGGACTGGGCGACCAGCCGGTCGGCGCTGTCCCATATCTCGGCGTCCTCCTCCAGGAAGCCGCCGGCCAGATTGCGGGTGCTGATGGCCACCCGGACCGGCCCGGGCGCGGGCAGCGCCCGCACATGGGTGGTGTATTCGATGGTCGGCACCCAGCCGCCGGCCAGCCCCAGATCGAAGGCGGTGGGCGGCAGCGCGTCACCGACCAGCAGCAGGGCGAGCGGATCCAGCTCCCGGCCGTCGGCCAGAGCGAACCAGCCGCGCACCTCGCCCCGCCCGGAGGGCCGGCCCAGGGCCCAGCCGACGGTGTCCGGGTCGAGCCGGGCGGCCAGCCGGTCCAGCATGGTGAGGTCGCCGGGCAGGGCGCCGTCGGGCGCGTCGGCGACCGGGACGCACTGCTCGGGCGGGGGCAGGACGGGCGGCTTGGCGCTGGTCCGCACGGAGTCGCTGAGCCGGGTGAGGTCGCCGTAGGTGCCCAGCAGCCGGATGCGCTCGGTTTCCCGGCCGTGCTCGTCGGTCTGGTGGAGCGAGGCGGAACCGGTGGAGAGGGTGGTGCCGGTGCGGGCCACCGAGGTGCGGATGACGGCCGGGCCCGGGCGGGTCGCGGTCAGGAAGTGGGCGGTGACGGTGAAGGGGTGCGGATGCGGAAGGGTGCCGGCCAGGGCACGGCCGAGCATGGCGGTGAGATAACCGCCGTTGACCGCGCTGACGATGGACCACCCGCCGGAGACCTCGGCGTGGTAGACGCCGGGTTCCTTGAGCGTCAGCGCGGTGTCGCGGTCGAACTCGGACTCGAACTCGGACTCGCGCTCGCGCTCCCCCGGGCCGGCCGCGGCGGACGCGGCGGGCATCTGCTCCTCACCCATGGCGGCACCCTATCACCGGACCTTACTAAGCGGTAGCTTTTCGATGCACGGCAGGCCGCCCCCGGACGAAGCCCGGGTTGCCGGGCGCGAGCGGGAAGGACCGGCGGGCGGGCGCTCAGCGCTCCCGGCCGCCGTCCCCCTCGGCGGTGGCGCTGCGGCGGTGCCAGGCACGCGGCGCCCGCCAGCCGTAGTGCAGCGCGGCCAGCCGCAGCCCGAAGGCGAGCAGCACGCACAGCGCCATGGTCAGATCGCCGAACGCGTCGTAGTGCAGCAGCAGGGCCACCGAACCGGCGCCCACCATCGCCGGAACGGCATAGATCTCCCGGTCCCAGCGCAGCAGCAGCGGCACCTCGTTCGCCAGCACATCACGCACCACACCGCCGCCGGCGGCGGTCGCCACGCCCAGCGCGGCGGCGGCGAAGGAACCGAGCCCGTACTCGTGCGCCTTGATCGTCCCGACCACGCAGAAGAAGCCGAGTCCGGCGGCGTCGAAGATCTGCACCGCCCGGTTGATCCGCTCCACCTGGGGGTGGAGGAAGATCACCAGCACGCTGGTGAGCAGCGGCGTGAGGAAATACCCGAGATCGCGGAAGGCGGCCGGCGGCACCGCGCCGATCACCAGGTCACGGAAGATGCCGCCGCCCAGTCCGGTGGCGAAGGCCAGCACGGCGATGCCGATGACGTCGAAGTTCTTCCGCACCGCCAGCAGGGCGCCGGAGATGGCGAACACGAAGATCCCGGCCAGATCGAGCCAGCGCTGGAGGTCGGGAGTGAAAAGCTGCACCCCGCGATTCTCACCTCCCGGCCGGCACCGGCCGGCGCCGGCCGCCTCAGGGGCCGGGCAGCGGGTGCGGGTAGCCGTAGCCCTGGCGGGCGGCCGGGCCGGCAAGCGGCGGGTAGGCGCCATGGCGGGGCGCGGGCGCGGGGGCGTCCCGGTCGTAGAACGGCCGGGTGTTGGCGCGCAGCCACATCGCCACCGGGTCATAGGCGTCGGCCATCGCGACCGTGCCCACGGCCAGCCCTTCGGGCACGGCCGCGATCGCCCGGCGCATCATGCCCCGCACGGACTCGGCCGCCTCCGCGCCGCCGGACTCGTCCACCTCCAGGCCGATGACCAGGTACGGCGCCCCCACCGCCGGCTGCACCCAGGCCCGGCGCAGGCTGCGCAGCGCCCGGGTGCGCAGCGCCTGACGGACCAGCTCGTCGTAGAAGGGCTGCGCGGCCACGCTCGGCTCGCCGATGCGCAGCGGACCGGCCGGCAGCCGCTCCAGGCCGCCCGCGATGCGGCGCAGATCGAGCCAGGGCACGCCCAGCCCGCCGCCCGCGGCGTGCGGATTCAGCCACAGCCCCCAGTGGTCGCGGTAGAGCGCCGCCGCGATGTCCCGCCCCCGGACGACCTCGACCGCCCGGTTCCAGCCGCTGGCGGCGAGTTCCCGTTCCGAGGTCACGCACGGCGCGTAGCCGTGCCCGGCCACCTCCAGGCTGCCGTACTGGGCGTCCTCCGCGCCGGGCCGGCCGTGCCAGAGCAGCATCCACACCTCGCCCTCGGCCAGGGCGGCGAGCAGTGCTTCGTAGACGTGCAGATGCTCGGTGGTGACATGGGGCAGCAGTTCCTCGACGCCATGCCCCGGGCCGTCCCCGCCCGCCGCGCCGTCCCCGCTCGCCGTGCTCACCCGCTCCGTCCTCCTCGCCGCCCGTGCGGGGCCCGCTCCGCCCCCGCCGCCGTCCGCCGTCGCCGCTCCACGCGTCCGTGCATCCCCGCGCCTCCGCGTCCCCGTGCCTCCGCGTCCCCGCGCCTCGGCGCGGCCTCAGGCGCCTGCCCCTCCCCGCCGGCGGGGCAAGGGCCGCGCCGCGCCCGCGCCGCCCGCGTTGCGGGCCGGGACTCCCGCGGAACTCACCGGTCGCGGTCGTAGAAAGGCGTGATGCACTGGCGCATCCAGTGCACCACCGGGTCCTCGGCGGCGTCCAGCAGCAGCAACTGCACCGGCCAGCGCACCGGCTGCCGGGCCAGCGCCCGGCCCAGCGCACCCTGCACCATCACCCGGATCTGCGGCTCCAGCAGGTCGGTCTCCACCCCGAGGTACAGGGCCGGCGGCCCGCCCTCCGCGCTGGCCAGCCCCCGGCGGGCGGTACGGACCCAGCCCAGCGCCGCCAGTTCACCGGCCGCCGCGCCCAGGAAGTCGACCGGTTCCTCCTGCCAGTCGGGCTCGAACAGCCGCATCCGGGCGCCGCTGGACCGGCCGGGCAGCCGCTGCCCCGGCGTGGCCCGGCACAGTTCGGCGACGGCCTTGGGCGGCACCGGCGCGCCGATGGTGCCGCCCGGGTTGACCACGATGCCGGCCTGCGGCGGCAGGCCGCGGGCGAACTCCCAGCCCGGGGCGATGGCGTAGGACAGATGCGGACCGGCGCCGATCATGAACTGCTCGGCGGAGCTGAAGACCGGCACATACACCCCGCCGTCGATGGCCAGGGTGGGCAGGCTGAGGGAAGGGCTGTCCGGGCCGCCGCCCTCCGGCAGCGGCACCCACAGCGGGCTGCGGGCCAGCACCTGGAGCAGCCGCAGACCGGCGTCCGGCAGGCCGACCGCCTGGTCGAGGGTCTGCTCCAGCTCGTTGCAGGGCCACGAGGTGGCCTGTGTGCCCGCTCCCGGCGCCAGATCTGTCATGGCTCGCACCTTAGACGAGCAAGGACGGGTGACGCACCGGCCGTTCACCGGCGGCACGGTCCCGGGCCGGGACGCCGGCCGGCCGCCGGACCCCGCCCACCCGAATGGCCACGCTGTGCAGCGCTCCGATTGCGAGGCGTGCGCACGGGCCGCACGCTGACGGAATGCGGGACCCCCGCACCCCTTCCGTTCCCCGACCAGGACCAGACGGAGGCTCCTGATGCGCGCTCACCGCAGAAAACCGGCCACCACGACGACGGCGCTGATCGGAACCGCCGTGGCCGCCGCCGCGACGGCCGGCGCCGTGCTCCTCGGCTTCGCCGGACCGGCCATGGCCGCGGCCACCGGAGGTGATGCCACACAAGTGGCCGCACCGGCAGTGGCCGCACCGGCAGTGGCCGCACCGGCCCCGGCCGCCGGGGCGGAGGACCGGGCCGGGGACGCCGCCCGGGAGGCCGTCAGCGCCGAAGCGGCGCAGGCGGTCCGGGAGGTCGAGCAGACCCGGGAGCGGGTGCTGGGATCGCTCCGGCCGCTGCTGGAGCGGCAGGCCGCGAAGGCCGGCGGGGATTCCCCGCGGAATGCGGAGCAGCTGACCGCGCCGCTGGAGGAGGACTTCGCGGCGCTCTCGGCCGCGGTGGCCGTCGCCGACCCGAACACCACGCTCGACCTGATCGACGAGATGCTGCGCACCCTGTTCGATCTGCTGACGGCCATGCTGGACGGCATCCTCGCCGGGCTGCCGGTCGACCTGGACCTGCCGGATCTGGGCAGCCTGCTGCCGGATGTGGACACGCTGCTGCCCGACCTGCCGGAGCTGCCGGGGCTTCCCGGAATCCCGGAGACTCCCGGGGTGCCCGAGATCCCCGGGATTCCGGGGCTGCCCGAGATCCCCCTCCCGGACGCACCGGTCACCGCACCCGAGCTGGACGGGCTGACCGGTGCGGAACGGCCCGGCACCGCCGGGCTCCAGGACCCGGCCATGCTGCCGGCGCCGGCGCTCCCGGGGCCGGACCCGGCGGAACCGGCCGGCACGGACGTGCCGGTCACCGCGCTGCCGGCACCGGACCGCGGCACCCTGGACCGGCCCGCCCCCGCCCGGCCCGCGGCAGAACGCCCCGCGGAGGAACGCCCCGCCGGGGAGCGGCCGGGCACCGACCGGCCCGTGCCGGAGATGCCCGACGGGCTGCCGCTGTCCCGCCCGCCCTGACGCCGACGGCCCGCCGCACGCCGCCCGCGGCGTCCGCCCCTCCCGCGCCGGACGGCCCGTCGTCCCCGGACCCGCCGGATGACGGGCCCGCGGCATGGAGCGGCGCGCACCGTGCGATGATGAGCACACAACCGAACACCGGCCGCTCGACCGCGCGCGGGAGAGTCCCCGGCCCCGGACACCCCTCGGACCGCCATGGCCCGGCGGACGTCCGGCACCGCCGGGGCGCCGAAGGAGCAAGTCCTCCCTTGAATCTCTCAGGCCCACCCACCGCGTACGGAAGGCAGATCTGAAAAGCGGACCGCGCCCGGCTCGTCGCGGACGGTCCCACCCACGGTGCAAGCCACCGCCCGCAGCGCGGCACCACGCGGGATGTGGCGAACCTCTCAGGTGCTGATGACAGATGGGGAGGACGAGAAGACGGGTGCGTCCGCGCACCCCTCGCCCCGTCCCCGACCACCCCTGGGAGCCGTCCCATGACCGCCGCCCCCGTTCCCGCCCCCGAGCCCCGGCCGACGGCGGCCCCGCGCGCCACCCCGCTGGACGCCGTGCACCGTTCCCTCGGCGCCACCATGACCGACTTCGCGGGCTGGCTGATGCCGCTGCGCTACGGCAGCGAGCGCGAGGAGCACCAGGCGGTGCGCACCCGGGCGGGCCTGTTCGACCTCTCCCACATGGGCGAGATCACGGTCACCGGCCCGGCCGCCGGCGCCCTGCTGGACTACGCCCTGGTCGGTCACCTCTCCGCGCTCTCCCCCGGCCGCGCCCGGTACACCATGATCTGCGACGCCGACGGCGGCATCCTGGACGACCTGATCGTCTACCGCACGGGCGGCACGGAATACCTGGTCGTCGCCAACGCCGCCAACGCGGGGACCGTGCTGGAGGCGCTGCGCGAACGGCAGGCCGGCTTCGACGCCGCGGTGCGCGACGACCGCGACGCCTTCGCGCTGCTCGCCGTCCAGGGCCCGGCCGCCCAGGGCATTCTGGCCCGGCTCACCGACGCCCCGCTGGACAGTCTGAAGTACTACGCCGGGCTGCCCGGCACCGTGGCCGGGGCCGGGGCGATGATCGCCCGCACCGGGTACACCGGCGAGGACGGCTTCGAACTCTTCACCGCCCCCGAGGACGCCGAGCCGCTGTGGCGGGCGCTGACCGGGGCCGGTGCCGGGGACGGGCCGGTGCCGTGCGGTCTGTCCTGCCGCGACACCCTGCGGCTGGAGGCCGGCATGCCGCTGTACGGGCACGAACTGACCCGCCGGACCACGCCGTTCGACGCCGGGCTCGGCCGGGTGGTGAAGTTCGGCAAGCCCGGCGACTTCGTGGGGCGGGCCGCCCTGGAGGAAGCCGCCGCCAGGGCCGGGTCCGCTCCGCCGCGCAAGCTGGTCGGCCTGGTCACCGAGGGCGGCCGGGTGCCGCGGGCCGGCCACCCGGTCACCGGACCGGACGGCACGGTGATCGGCGAGGTGACCTCCGGCGCGCCCTCGCCCACCCTCGGGGTGCCGATCGCCATGGCCTATGTGGAGGCCCGGTACGCGGCTCCCGCGCCGGCCGACGCCTCGGGCGTGGCCGTGGACATCCGCGGCACCCGCCGGCCCGCCGCGGTGACCCGGCTGCCCTTCTACCGGCGCGGGCGCTGAGCCCGGCCGGCCCGCCCATGCGCCCGCGTGCGCCCGTTGATTTCCCCCACCTGCGTATTCACCCCCTTTCGCACCTTCTTCATCCGGGAGAATCCACCTCATGAGCAACCCCGAGCAGCTCCGCTACAGCAAGGAGCACGAGTGGCTGTCCCCCGCCGAGAACGGCGTGGCGACGGTCGGCATCACCGCCCACGCCGCCGAGGCGCTGGGCGATGTGGTCTTCCTCGAGCTTCCCCGGGCCGGCAGCACCGTGCGGGCCGGCCAGACCTGCGGCGAGCTGGAGTCCACCAAGTCGGTCAGCGACCTCTACTCCCCCGTCAGCGGCGAGGTCACCGAGGTCAACCAGAACGCGGTGACCGACCCGTCGCTGGTGAACTCCTCGCCGTTCGAGGGGGGCTGGCTGTTCAAGGTGCGGGTGGACGCCTCCGCCGGCGATCCCGAACTGCTCACCGCCGAGGAGTACACCGAGTTCCTCAGCGAGTGACCCGCGCGCCGACGCCCCGCCGCCGGACCCACCCCCGTCCGGCGGCGGCCCGGCCGTAGCCGGCACCCCGGCACGCACCCAGGCACGCACCCCGGCAACCGGACAAAGGAGTCCGTCCCATGGCCCTCTCCGCCTTCGACCTGTTCTCCATCGGCATCGGGCCGTCCAGCTCGCACACGGTCGGCCCGATGCGCGCGGCCCGGATGTTCGCCCGCCGGCTGAAGGAGGAAGGGCTGCTGGCCGTCACCGGCGCGCTGCGCGCCGAGCTGTACGGCTCGCTCGGCGCCACCGGGCACGGGCACGGCACGCCCAGGGCCGTGCTGCTCGGCCTGGCGGGTCATGCCCCGGACACCGTGGACATCGCGCACGCCGACACCGCCCTGGAGCGCACCCGCTCCGCCGGCGTCCTTCCCCTCCTGGGCGCCGAGCTGGGCGACGCCCATCCGGTCCCCTTCTCCCCGGACCGGGACATCGTGCTGCACCGCCGCCGCTCCCTGCCCCAGCACGCCAACGGCATGGTGCTCACCGCCTTCGACGCCGCCGGCGCCCCGCTGCTCGCCAGGACCTACTACTCGGTCGGCGGCGGCTTCGTGGTCGGCCAGGACGCCATCGGTGCGGGCCGCATCACGCTGGACGACACCCGGTTGCCCCACCCCTTCCGCACCGGAGACGAACTGCTGCGCCTGACCCGGGAGACCGGGCTGTCCGTCTCCGCCCTGATGCTGGAGAACGAGAAGGCCTGGCGCACCGAGGCGGAGATCCGCGCCCGGCTCCTCCGTATCTGGCACACCATGCGGGACTGCGTGGACCGCGGACTGTCCCGGGAGGGCATCCTGCCCGGCGGCCTGAAGGTCCGCCGGCGGGCCGCGCACTCCGCCCGCCAGTTGCGCGCCGAGGGCGAGCGCGCGGAGAGCGCCATGGAGTGGGTGACCCTCTACGCGATGGCGGTCAACGAGGAGAACGCGGCCGGCGGCCGGGTGGTGACCGCCCCCACCAATGGCGCGGCCGGCATCATCCCGGCGGTGCTGCACTACTACACCCGCTTCGTGCCGGGCGCGGACGACGACGGCGTGATCCGCTTCCTGCTCGCCGCCGCGGCCATCGGCATGCTGTTCAAGGAGAACGCCTCCATCTCGGGCGCCGAGGTGGGCTGCCAGGGCGAGGTCGGCTCGGCCTGCTCCATGGCGGCCGGCGGCCTGGCCGAGGTGCTGGGCGGCACCCCGGAACAGGTGGAGAACGCCGCCGAGATCGGCATCGAGCACAATCTCGGCCTGACCTGCGACCCGGTCGGCGGCCTGGTCCAGATCCCGTGCATCGAGCGCAACGGCATGGCCGCGGTCAAGGCCATCACCGCCGCCCGCCTCTCCCTCCGCGGCGACGGCCGCCACCACGTCTCCCTCGACAAGGCCATCAAGACCATGAAGGAGACCGGCGCCGACATGAAGATCAAATACAAGGAGACCGCCCGCGGCGGCCTCGCCGTCAACGTCGTCGAATGCTGACCGGCCGGCCCGGGGAGGGAAGCGCGCGGCGACGGTGCCGAGCGGCTGCACGGCGTGGCGCGGACGGCCGGAGTCAGGATGCGGCACGGACCGTTCGGCGGCCTCGCGCGGTTCCCTGATGACGGTCGGCGCACGCGAGTGAACCACTTGCGGCACAGGTGCCGCTGCCGGTGTGCCTCCGGATGGCCGGGGGCGCGCCGCACCGCCGCCTCGAAGCGGTACCGGCCTGTTCCGGCGGCGCCCGCAGGCGGCGGGACGGGTGCGGGCCTCCCGGGCGTACGCGACCTGGCGGGCCCCGGCCAGTCCGGGCGCTCCCCGGTTCCGCTCCGCGTGCGCCTCCGTGGTGAGAAAGCGCGGACCCCGGGCCGAATGCGCGGAGCGGGATGGCCGCAACCGGCGCGCACCGGACGCGCGTCCGGCCGGGAAGGGATGTTCTCCCACGTCAAGGGCGCTTGCGGACCGCCGGTCGAGGACCGGCGATCCGGCCGGAAGTTGACGGGGAGCCAGGCCCGCCGCCCAATACCAACTCTCCATCCCATATGACTTATTTCCCCTCCCCCTTGTCCGCTCCGCGGCTCCTCCACTACGTGTGCCTACATCCCGTTCCGCCGGAACCGCGACCGGCACAACGGCACGCCGAGAAACCAGGAGGAAACATGAAGAAGGCCTATGAAGCGCCCACGCTCACCCGGCTGGGCGCCTTCCGCAAGAAGACCGGACTGCTCCAGCGCAGCGGCAACGACCGGCTGATCCTCAGCAAGAACTGACCGGGCCGGCCGACGGATCGCCATCCGCATGCACCGGGCGCATTCCAGCGCCGGACCCGGGCCCGGCGACGCGTATCTCGTGGTCCTTCCCGACCACCCCGATGCCGCCGCCGCGGCCCGGGCCCTCCGGCTCCCCGGCTCCACCGTGCTACGGCACGCCTCCGGCCGCCCCTGGCTGATCGGCCGGTGGGCACCCGGCGAACTGGTCACCGGCCGGGCCGGCCCGGCCGCCGCCCTCGCCCTGCTCGGCGGCACCGCCCCGGGCGGCCCCGCCGGACTCGCCCGCCACGCCGCCCGCCTTCGGGACCTCGCCGAACTGGACACCCTCGCCCGCACCCTGCCCGGCAGCACCCATCTGATCGCCGCCCTGGACGGCCGCCTCCGGGTCCAGGGCACCGCCTCGGGCCTGCGGCTGGTCTTCCACGCGGCCGTGCACGGCTGCCGGGTGGCGGCCACCCGCGCCGACGTGCTGGCCGACGCCCTGGACGCCGCGCCGGCGGCCGAACGGCTGGCCGTCCAGCTCCTCTGGCCCGTCCCGCACCCGCTCCCCGAGCAGCCGATGTGGACCGAGGTCGAAGCCGTCCCGCCGCACGAGGCGCTGTACATCTCGCCGGACGGCCGCGGCGCCCGCCACTCCCGCTGGTGGCACCCGCCGGACCCGGTCCGGCCGCTGGCCGGGGCCGCCGACGGGATCCGCGAGCGGCTGGCCGAGGCCGTCCGGCTGCGTGCCCACGGGCGGCCGGTGATCAGCGCCGACCTCTCCGGCGGCCTGGACTCCACCTCCGTCTGCTTCCTCGCCGCCGGCCCGGCGGCGCCCGATCCGCCGGGCCGGCTGATCGCCGCCACCTGGCCCGGCCGCGACCCGGCCGACACCGACCTGCACTGGGCACGGCAGGCCGCCGCGCACCTCCCGGGAACCGAGCATGTGGTCTGGGAGGCCGAGGCGTCCCCGCTGGTATACACCGGGCTGCTCGGCATCGACGACCTGCTGGACGAGCCGACCATCGGCGTCATGGACCGGGCCCGGGCCCTGCACCACCTTCCCGAACTCGCCGCCCGCGGCAGCCGGATCCACCTCACCGGCATCGGCGGCGACCATGTCGCCTGGTGCTCCGAGGCGTACTACCACCGGCTGCTGCGCACCCGGCCGCTGTTCGCGCTGCGCAGGCTGCGCGGCTTCCGGGCGCTGTGGGAGTGGCCGGCGGGCGGCATGGTGCGCGCCCTGGCCGACCGCCGCCCGTACCGCTCCTGGCTGGCCGGGGCCGCCCGCACGCTGCGCCGGCCCCCGGCGCCGTCCGTCGCCTCCGGGCTGGGCTGGGGCGTACCGCCCCGCCTCTTCCCCTGGGTGACCCCGGAGGCCGAGGAGCCGGTGCGGCGGGCGCTGCTCGCCGCCGCCGAGGAGGCCGGGCCGCTCCACCCGGACCGCGGCATGCACGCCGACCTGGAACAGATCCGCGCCTGCGGCCGGATCGTCCGGCAGTGGGAGGCGATGGCCCATCGGGCCGGGCTGCCCATGGCCTCGCCCTTCCTGGACGACCGGGTGATCGAGGCGTGCCTGGCCGTCCGCCCGGCCGAGCGCGTCACCCCCTGGGCGTACAAGCCGCTGCTCACCACCGCCATGCGGGGCGTCGTCCCGGACGTGTGCCTGCGCCGCACCAGCAAGGCGGAAGCCTCGCTGGACGCCGCCGACGGGCTGCGCCGCCACCGCGGCGACCTCGCCGAGCTCTGGCGCGACTCCCGCCTGGCCGAGCTGGGCCTGGTGGACGGCGAGGCGCTGCGCCGCCTCGCCCGGCGCCCCTCGGCCCCCGGCCTGCGGGACGCCATCCTGTACTCCACCATCGCCTGCGAAGTCTGGCTGCGCTCCGCCTCCCGCACCCGCCGCCCCCTCCCCTGCTCCCCCTCGTCTCCCTCCTCTCCCTCGTCCCCCTCGTCCACCTCTGCCGCCGGCCGAAAGGGCGCCCGATGACTCTCCGCTTCGCCTCCGGCGTCTCCACCGCCGAGACCGACTACGGCACCGTGCTGCTCAACGAACGCACCGGCGACTACTGGGAGCTCAACCCGACCGGGGCGGTGGTGGTCTCCGCCCTGCTGGCGGGCGGTGACGAACAGGCCGCGGTCACCGCCCTGACCGCCGAGTTCGACGTCACCCCGGAGGAGGCCCGGCAGGACGTCACCGCCCTGATCGGCGACCTGCGCGGCTCGGGACTGCTGGCATGACCACCCCCAGCGCGCTGGAACGCCCGGGCGGCGTGCCGCCGCGGCACCGCCTGGCCGCCCGGCTGGTGCTGCTCCCGGCTCTGCTCCTGGCCCGGCTCCCGCCGCACCGGCTGCGCTCCGTGCTCACCCTCCTGCGCCGCGGCGCCGCCCCGGCCTCCGCCGCCCGGACGGCCGGGGCCCGTGACGCCATGTGCGCGGTCAGCCTGCGCTGCGCGGGACCGCGCGGCTGCCTGCCGCGCTCCCTGGGCGCGGCCCTGCTCTGCCGCCTCGGCGGCACCTGGCCCACCTGGTGCGCGGGGGTCCGCCGCCTCCCGCCCTTCGCCGCCCACGCCTGGCTGGAGGCCGAAGGCCGCCCCATAGGCGAAGCGGTCCCCGACGACTACTTCCGCCCCCTCCTCACCATCCCCCCGTCCTCCTCCGCGCCGGGCTGAGCCGGAACCCGCCCGCCGCCCGGCGCCCCGGCCGCTCCCCGGCGCGGGCGCGGGCACGCCGCCGGGTCAGGGGGGTGTGAGGGTGTCCAGTCGGGCGACGAGATCGGGGTGGGTGGCGGCGAGGTAGGGGCGGGTGGCGCGGAGCGGGTGGATGAGGTCGGCGGGGTTGTCCTGGGCGAGGGCCGCGTGGAGTTGGCTGAGGGGCAGGCGGGCGGCGTCCGGCAGGCCGGCCAGGCCGGTGATCTGGCCGGCGAGGCGGCGCAGGTCGGCCGCGTTGCGGCGGGCCCAGGCGGCGGTGGTGCGCTCGGCGGCGCGGCGTTCGCGGGTGGCCCGGACTCGTTGTTCGCCGGTGGTTCCGGCGGGGCCGGGCCGGTTGCGCAGATAGCGGCGTTCGGCGGCCTGGCGGCTGGCGACGCCGAGGGGGTGGGCGAGGTCGGCCCAGCTCGCTCCGGCGTGGCGGGCCGTTTCGATCAGGCCGGTCTCCCATTCGGCGAGCTGCTCGCGCACCCGGCGCAGCAGCAGCAGGGAGGCCAGGGCCTGTTCCGCGCCGCCCTCGGGAACCTCGGGAACCTCGGGAGTCCCGGAGGTCTGGGGGGTCTGGGGGGCCTCCTGCCGGGCGGCGCGCAGGGCGTCGTCTATGGCCCGCAGGGCTGCCGCCGCCGCGAGGAACGACGCCGGGCTGTTCGCACCGGCGCTGGGTGAGGCCGGCTGGTCGGCCGGGGTCATGGGCACCTCCCTCTGCTCGTCATCCACTGGACGACACCTCCATTTGTCATCCATTGGATGACATGCTACAACGGTCTCAGTGAGGCGCATTGGCAGCAACTGGCCAAACCTTCTGGAGGTGCTTTCCGATGTTGATGCGCACTGACCCCTTCCGTGAGCTCGACCGGCTTGCGCAGCAGCTGATGGGCCCGGGCACCTGGTCGCGGCCGACCGCGATGCCCATGGACGCCTACCGCGAGGGTGACCAGTACGTGGTGGCCTTCGACCTCCCCGGCGTCAGCGCGGACGCGATCGACATCGACGTCGAGCGGAACATGCTGACCGTCAAGGCCGAGCGCCGCCCCCTGGCGAAGGCCGACGACGTGCAGATGGAACTCTCGGAGCGGCCGCTGGGCGTCTTCTCCCGTCAGATCGTGCTGGCCGACACGCTGGACACCGAGCACATCCGGGCCGACTACGACGCGGGGGTGCTCACCCTGCGCATCCCGATCGCCGAGCGCGCCAAGCCCCGCAAGATCGCCATCGGCGTCGGGGCCGGCCACAAGGAGATCTCCGGCTGAGCCGGACGGCCGAGCGCTCAGCAGCGGCGGAGGACGGGCATCCGGTCTCCCCTCCCCCCGTCCTCCGCGGGCGCGCCCACCCGGGTGACCGCGCCACGGGATCACGACCCTGGTGACAGAAAGGCAACTACCGCAGTGATGTCCGACCGGCACACAACGCTCCGGCGTCCCCACGACAGCGCGTACGAGCAGATGCTGGAGAAGGTCCGCTACGACGGCGCCTACCCCACCCGCGAGAAGGCCGAGGAAACCGTCCGCCTGGTCCTCGCGGGACTGGGACGCCAGCTCACCGGCGACGAACGCACCGAGCTGGCCGCCTGCCTCCCCGCCGAAGCCGCACGCATCCTCACCGCCCAGATACCCGACTCCCGGCCGCTGACCGGCTGGGCCTTCGTCAAAGACCTCGCCGCCCGCACCGGGGGCTCCCTGGCCACCACCCGGTGGGACACCGGCTCCGTCTTCTCGGCCGTCGCGGCCCACGCCGGTACCGACCTGATCACCCGCATCCTTCAGCAGCTCCCCCCGGGGTACGCGCTGCTGTTCGGCCGCGCCGAACTCATCACCCCCGCCGCGTAAGGCGGCGGCGCGGCGAGCGGGCGCGGGGTCAGCCGGGGGAGCAGACGTCGGTGAGGGAGTCGGAGGCGTCCAGGACCGGGGTCAGGTCGGGGGCCGGGTCGCCGGACTCTATGGCGGCACGGACGTTGTCGACGGCCGTCCGGAGGTCTTCGGTGGCCTGGCCGACGTCGGCGCCCTCGGTCTGGTCCCCGAGTTCGTCGAGGTTCCGGTCTATCTCGTCCAGGGAGGCCAGCGCCTGGGCCGGGTCCTCGTCCAGGCTTGCGACGGCGGCCTGGAGCTCGTTCACCGTCTCCGCGATGGTGACCGCGGTGTTGGCGCAGTCGATGGCGTTGGAGATGACGTCGCAGGCGGTGAGGGAGAGCGGAACGGTCAGGGAGAGGGCAAGCGTGGTGACGGCGAGTCGCGGCGCGCGGCGGCGGCTGGGCATGCGGGCGGGTCCTTTCTGGCGGGCGGAGCCGAGATATGCCTGCCCCGGTTGTGCAGACCGCACGCCCCCCGGGGGTGCGGCGCGGGGAGGCGCGGCCTGGCGAAGGGTAGCGGAGATGTTCACCCGCTTGGGCGTAGTAAGCGGTCTCTCTAACCTGGCCGCATGAACTACTCAGAGGCGCTGAGCGCGCTCAAGGCCGGACGACGCATCGCCCGCCGGTCCTGGATAGAGCCGGGCAAGTGGGTCTCGTGGAAACCGGCCGAGGAGGTCACCGCCCCCGACGGCACGGTGTACACCCAGGTGGCGCATGCCCTGTTCTGGCGCCCGAACAAGGGGACCACCGAGCCGTGGCTGCCCAGTTTCGACGCCCAGGCCGGCGACGACTGGTACGACGTGGACGCCGAGGAGTCAGGGGCGTCGGCGGAGTCGGCGGAGGCGGGGCAGGCGTCGTCCGGCACCTGATGCCGGGCGGACGGGCGGCGGGCCGGGAACGTCACCGACGGCGTTCCCGGCCCGCCCGGGGTGCTCAGCCGAGCGCGTCCAGGGCCTGGTTGAAGGTCGCGGAGGGACGCATCACCGCGGCGGCCCTGGCCGGGTCGGGCCGGTAGTAGCCGCCGATGTCGGCGGGCGAGCCCTGGACGGCCAGCAGCTCCTCCACAATGGTCCGCTCCTGGTCGGTCAGGGTCTTGGCGAGCGCGGCGAAGGCGCCGGCCAGTTCGGCGTCCTCGGTCTGCGCGGCCAGCTCCTGCGCCCAGTACAGGGCCAGGTAGAAGTGGCTGCCGCGGTTGTCGATGCCGCCGAGCCGCCGGGTGGGGGACTTGTCCTCGTTGAGGAAGGTGGCGGTGGCCCGGTCCAGGGTGTCGGCCAGCACCTGGGCGCGGGCGTTGCCGGTGGTCCGGGCGTAGTGCTCGAAGCTGACCGCCAGGGCCAGGAACTCGCCCAGGCTGTCCCAGCGCAGGTAGTTCTCCTTGACGAGCTGCTGCACATGCTTGGGCGCGGAGCCGCCGGCCCCGGTCTCGAACAGCCCGCCGCCGTTGATCAGCGGCACCACCGAGAGCATCTTGGCGCTGGTGCCCAGCTCCAGGATGGGGAAGAGGTCGGTGAGGTAGTCGCGCAGCACATTGCCGGTGACGGAAATGGTGTTCTCGCCGCGGCGGATGCGCTCCAGGGAGAAGCGGGTGGCCTCCACCGGGGCCATGATCTCGATGGTGAGGCCGGTGGTGTCGTGCTCGGGAAGGTATGCGCGGACCTTCTCGATCAGCCGGGCGTCGTGGGCGCGGCCGGCGTCGAGCCAGAAGACGGCCGGGTCGCCGGTGGCGCGGGCCCGGGTGACGGCGAGCTTGACCCAGTCACGGATGGCCAGGTCCTTGGTCTGGCACATGCGCCAGATGTCGCCGGCGCCCACCGCATGCTCCAGCAGCACCGCGCCGGAGGCGTCGGTGACCCGGACGGTGCCGGTGGCCGGGATCTCGAAGGTCTTGTCGTGGCTGCCGTACTCCTCGGCCTTCTTGGCCATCAGGCCGACATTGGGCACCGAGCCCATGGTGGCCGGGTCGAAGGCGCCGTTGGCCTTGCAGTCGTCGATGACGGCCTGGTAGACGCCGGCGTAGCTGCTGTCCGGCAGCACGGCCAGGGTGTCGGCCTCCTGGCCGTCCGGGCCCCACATGTGGCCGGAGGTGCGGATCATGGCCGGCATGGAGGCGTCCACGATGACGTCGCTGGGCACGTGCAGGTTGGTGATGCCGCGGTCGGAGTCGACCATGGCCAGGGCCGGGCCCTCGGCCAGCTCGGACTCGAAGGAGGCCTTGACGGCGTTGCCCTCGGGCAGATCCTCCAGGCCCTTGAGGATGGCGCCGAGACCGTCGTTGGGGCTGAGGCCGGCGGCGGCCAGGGTCTCGCCGTGCGCGGCGAAGGTCTTCGGGAAGAAGGCGCGCACCGCATGGCCGAAGATGATCGGGTCGGAGACCTTCATCATGGTGGCCTTGAGGTGGACGGAGAACAGCACGTCCTCGGCCTTGGCCCGGTCCACCTGGGCGGCGAGGAACTCGCGCAGCGCGGCGACCCGCATCACCGCGGCGTCGATCACCTCGCCGGCCAGCACGGGTACGGACTCGCGCAGCACGGTGACCGTGCCGTCGTCGCCGTGCAGGGTGATGCGCAGCGCGCCGTCGGCGGCGACCACCGCGGACTTCTCGGTGGAGCGGAAGTCGTCCACGCCCATGGTGGCGACGGCGGTCTTCGACCCGGGGGTCCAGGCGCCCATCCGGTGCGGGTGGTTGCGGGCGTAGTTCTTGACCGAGGCGGGGGCGCGGCGGTCGGAGTTGCCCTCCCGCAGGACGGGGTTGACGGCGCTGCCCTTGACCTTGTCGTAGCGGGCGCGGATGTCCCGCTCCTGGTCGGTCTTGGGGTCGTCGGGGTAGTCGGGGAGGGTGTAGCCCTGCGTCCGGAGCTCGGCGATGGCGGCCTTGAGCTGCGGGATCGAGGCGGAGATGTTGGGCAGCTTGATGATGTTGGCGCCGGGGGTGCCGGCCAGTTCGCCGAGTTCGGCGAGGGCGTCGTCGATCCGCCGGCTCTCGTCCAGGTATTCCGGGAAGCTCGCGATGATCCGGCCCGCCAGCGAGATGTCCCTGGTCTCCACGGCGACCCCGGCGGTGGCGGCGTAGGCCTGGACCACCGGCAGGAACGAGTACGTCGCCAGGGCCGGCGCCTCGTCGGTGTGGGTGTAGATGATGGTCGAGTCAGTCACCGGATGCTCCGCTCCAGGTTTTGTCCGTCACTTTGCTCGACATCAAGATATCTCGCCGGGGGCGGGCATGCGCCAGGGGCCCGTCAGGGCGCGGCCGGGCCGGCAACGGAGCCGGGAGCGGGGATGGGGACGCGGGCGAAGGTCAGGGTTTCGTAGGAGGCGGCGCGGCCGGTCTCGTAGAGCACGCCGACCGTGTCGCGGCCGAGCCGGACGAGGTCGGAGTAGCCGGCCGGGCCGGGCGGCAGCCGCTTCGGGTCGGACAGGTCCCGCCAGGTGCGGCCCTGGTCGGCGCTGATCCGCAGGGTGAGGTCGGCGCGCCGCCGCGGGTCGGCGGGCGCGGAGTGGATCAGCAGGCCGGGGCCGTCCAGGTGCAGCAGCCCGGCCTGGACGACGGGCCCGCGCAGCGCGGGCTGGGGGGTGAAGGGAGTGAGCAGGGCGGTGCCGCCGGGCGCGAGCAGGGCGGCGGCCCGGGTGGCGGGCGAGGTGCCGTACTGGTTGCGGGCGCCGGCGTAGATCCGGCCGTCCGGCAGTTCGGCGAGGGCGGTCTCGCTGAGCCGCAGCGCGTCGCCGGGCGGCTGGGCGAGATAGCCGAGATGCCAGGTCCGGCCGCCGTCGTCCGAGTAGAGGGAGTGGGCGCCGTGCCGGGTCTCGCCGCCGGGCGCGCGGTAGGTGTGGTTGGCGGGGAGGAGCAGCCGTCCGGGGTGCGGGCCGTGGCGCAGCACCAGGGCGTGGCCGGGGCCGGTGGCGTACCACTGCCAGCCCTCCGGCTTCACCTGGCCGGTGATCTCCCGGGCGGGCGAGAAGGTGGCGCCGGCGTCGTCGCTGTGCTGGACGAAGACCCGCCGGGGCAGTACCGAGTCCGATGGGTTGCGGCAGGTCAGCAGGGTGATCCGGCCGGTGAGGGGGTGGACGGCGGGGGTCGGGTTGCCGGCCGTGTCCCGGCCCGCGTCGGTCACCACCCGCAGCGGGCCCCAGGTGCAGCCGCCGTCCGGCGAGCGGCGGGCGACGACATCGATGTCGCCGTGGTCGGCGAAGGAGTCCCGGCGGCCCTCGGCGAAGGCCACCAGTACCCGCCCGGTGCGCACCACCGCCGGAATCCGGAAGCCGTGGTAGCCCTCGGTTCCGGAGACGAACGGCACCGAGGTCTCGCACCTCCCCGGCCCCGCGGGCGCCGCCGGTGCCGGGTCCGCAGGTCCGGCGGCGGCGGCGTGGCGGGGGGCCGGGAACAGGCCGAGCACGGCCGGCACGGCCAGCACCGCGAGCGCCGCGAGCACGGCAGGCACCGCGCGCACGGGGCGCCAGGGGCGCGGGGCGAGCGCGGCGCACGGCGGCGGGCCCGGGCCCGCCGCCGCCCGTCGGGCCGGCTTCGGCTTCGGCTTCGGCTTCGCGGTCGTCCCGGTATCTCTCGGCATCACCGCAGCAGTGTGGTCCGGCCCGGCCGGGCGGCGGCGGGCGACACGGCGGGCCGGTCGGCCGTACGGAGCACCGGCGGGCCCGGTCCGGTGCCCGGTCAGTAGACGTACATGCCGTAGGCGTCGAGGGCTTCGACGACGGGCTGGAAGAAGGTCGTTCCGCCGAAGGAGCAGTTGCCGCTGCCGCCGGAGGTGAGGCCGAGCGCGGTGGAGCCGGAGTAGAGCGGGCCGCCGCTGTCACCCGGTTCCGCGCAGATGTTGGTGCGGATCAGGCCGTGCACGATGTCCCCGCCGCCGTAGTTGACCGAGTAGTTCAGACCGGTGACGATGCCGCACCGCACCTGGGTGGTGGCGCCGCTGCGGCAGGCGCGCTGGCCCACATACGGGTTGGCCGCGTCGCTGATCTCCTGGTACGACCCGTTGTGGAGGGAGACGTTGCCGGGACGGGAGACGCCGGAGTCGTACCGGCCCAGTCCGTAGTCGTCGCCGGGGAAGGACGACGCCTGGGTGTAGCCGAAGTAGTTGCCCGGGGTGGCCGGCAGCGCGGTGTGCCAGTGGGGGTACGGCGGGGTCGGCCCGTAGGGGTCGTCGGTGCAGTGCCCGGCGGTGAGGAAGTAGTCGCCGGCCGGGTGGACGGAGCCGTCGGAGCGGACGTTGAAGCCGAGCGAGCAGCGCCAGCCGAGGTCGGCGAAGATGGCCTCGCCGCCGCTGAGGTAGCGCCGCAGGGTGCCGCTGGTGCGTTCCACCTGCACGGCGTCGGCGAGTTCGCCCGCGCCGCGCCGGATCCTGGCGAGTTCGGCCCCGGTCACCGTGGCGTCGGCGACCACCACGACCTTGCCTGCGGCCCGGTCGACCGCCCAGGCGGTGCCGCCGATGTCCGCGTCCAGCACGGCTTCGCCGGCCGCCGCCAGTTCGTCCGCGCTGTAGCCGCGGGCGGAGTCCGCGGCGCCGGCCGGGACGGCGGCGTGGGCGGCGCCCGGAAGGAAGCAGGCGGCCAGGGCGAGCAGTCCGGTGGCGGCGGCGGTCAGCCGCCCGCGGCGGGCCGGGCGGCGCGGGGTGCGTCGTGGTGGGCGGTGGGGGGTGCGGGCTTGTGTGCCATTGCTTGTCACGGAACGTCTCCTCCCGGGGGATTCCGGCGCCCGCCGGGTCCCGGCGGGGGCATGAGGCGTGGGGACCGCCTGCGGGAATCCGGCTGGCTGGTGACGTGTACTCGTCAGTACGCGTCTGTTCCGATCGTCGGCAAGCCGCACCGCCGTGCCAAGTACGCCCTCCGGACAGCGGACACGATCACAACAAGGGCATCTCCGCAGGCCGGCAGCCAACTCCGGGCATCTCCCAGGAACCTTCGGACAACACCGCACACAGCCGTCGCAAAGGTCCGGGAAGCGCGGTGTTGACGGGTCGTTGGCCGCTACAGCCGGGCAGGGGTGACCGGGTGGGAGGCGTGGCATGATGCGCCCCGTGCGCTTCCATGCCGATCTGCATATCCACTCCAAGTTCTCCCGCGCGTGCAGCAAGGACTGCGATCTGGAGCATCTGACCTGGTGGGCCCGGCGCAAGGGGATCACCCTGGTCGGCACCGGAGACTTCACCCACCCGGCGTGGTTCGCGCATCTCAGGGAGACCCTGGAGCCCGCCGAGCCGGGCCTGTTCCGGCTGCGCCGCGATCTGGACCGGCAGATCGACCGCACCCTGCCGGGCGGCATCGCCGGGGCCGAGGTGCGGTTCATGCTCTCGGTGGAGATCTCCACCATCTACAAGCGCGGCGAGCGCACCCGGAAGATCCATCACCTGGTCTACCAGCCGGACTTCGCATCGGCCGAGGAGTTCAGCCGGCGGCTCGGCAAGATCGGCAACCTCGGCTCCGACGGCCGTCCGATCCTCGGTCTGGACAGCCGCGATCTGCTGGAGATCACCCTGGAAAGCGGCAACGGCCACGGCTATCTGGTGCCCGCGCACGTGTGGACGCCGTGGTTCGCGGTGCTCGGCTCCAAGGCCGGGTTCGACCGCATCGAGGACTGCTATCTCGATCTGGCGCACCACATCTTCGCCCTGGAGACCGGCCTGTCCAGCGACCCCGCCATGAACTGGCGGATCTCCGGCCTGGACGGGTACCGGATGGTCAGCAACTCGGACGCGCACTCCCCGCCCATGCTGGGCCGGGAGACCACCCTGTTCGACACCGGGCTGGACTTCTGGGCGGTCAAGCGGGCCCTGGAGACCGGGCGGGGCCACCTGGGGTCCGTCGAGTTCTTCCCGGAGGAGGGCAAGTACCACGTGGACGGGCACCGCAAGTGCGGGGTCCGGATGGCGCCCGCCGAGACCCGGGCGCACGGCGGGCGCTGCCCGGAGTGCGGCCGGCCGCTGACGGTCGGGGTGCTGAGCCGGGTGGAGGAGCTGGCGGACCGTCCGGAGGGCCACCGGCCGGCGGGCGCCCCGGACTTCGTCAGCCTGGTGCCGCTGCCGGAGATCATGGGCGAGATCCTGTCGGTCGGGCCGAAGAGCAAGACGGTCCGCCGGGAGACGGACCGGCTGACCGCGGCGCTCGGCCCGGAGCTGGCCATCCTGGAGCGGGTTCCGGTGGACGACATCGGGCGTCACTCACCGCTGCTGGCCGAGGCGGTGGCCCGGCTGCGGCGCGGCGAGGTGATCCGGGAGGCCGGGTACGACGGCGAGTACGGCGTGATCCGGATGTTCGAGCCGGCCGAACTGCGGCGCCGCCGGCAGGCGGTGGCCGCGCCGGGCCTGTTCGAGGAACCGCTGTCCGAGGACCCGCCGGCGGCCGGGCGGACGGCCGGACCCGACCCGGCACCGGCGCCGCCCCCTTCACCGGAACCGTCCCCGGCGCCGCCCCCCGCGGCGGCGACGCCCACGGTCGCCCTCCCCGGGCCGCGGCGGGCGGCGGACGCGTCGCCGCCGGCCCGCTCACTGCTGGACGGCCTGGACCCGGAGCAGCGGGCGGCGGCCGAAATGACGGACGGTCCGCTGCTGATCGTCGCCGGTCCGGGCACCGGCAAGACCCGCACCCTCACCCACCGGCTGGCCCATCTGGTGACCGGGCGCGGAGCCGCGCCCGAGCACTGTCTGGCGATCACCTTCACCCGCCGGGCCGCCGAGGAGATGGCGGACCGGCTGGCCGCCCTGGCCCCGCGCCAGGCCCCGGCCCTGACCGTCGCCACCTTCCATTCCCTGGGCCTGTCCATCCTGCGCGAGCAGCACGAACGTGCCGGGCTGCGGCCCGGTTTCGCCATCGCGGACGAGGCCGCCCGGACGGAGCTGGCCGCCGCGCTGACCGAGGGCGGCGGCGAGCGGCAGGCCCGGCGCCTGCTGTCCGCCGTCTCCCGGCTGCGCCGCACCGGCGAGGGCGCCGGGGACGAGACGGTGCGCCGGTACACGCGGGCGCTGCGGGAGCGGAATCTGGCCGACTTCGACGATCTGGTCGCCCTGCCGGTGGAACTGCTCTCCGCCGATCCCGCGCTGGCCGCCCGCTACCGCGACCGCTACCGGTGGATCTCGGTGGACGAGTACCAGGACGTGGACGAGCAGCAGTACCGGCTGCTGCGGCTGCTCACCCCGCCGGACGGCAATCTCACCGCGATCGGCGATCCGGACCAGGCCATCTACCGGTTCCGGGGCGCGGATGTCGGCTTCTTCCTGCGCTTCCGGCAGGACTTCCCGGCCGCCCGCACCGTGCGGCTCACCCGCAACTACCGTTCCGCGCCGGTGATCCTGTCCGGCGCCACCCAGCTGATCGCGCCGGCCACCCTGGTCCCGGACCGGGTGCTGCGGCCGATGACCGGCGGCGACGACGACAACGTCGGCGGCGGCGGGGCGGGCCGGTCCCGGACGATCGGCCTGTACCGGGCGGCGAACGAGCGGGCCGAGGCGTCCTTTGTGGCCCGCACCATCGAGAAGCTGCTGGGCGGCGCGTCCTTCCACTCCCTGGACAGCGGACGGGTCGGCGCGGACGACCTGCACGGCCCGTCCGATCTGAGCTTCTCCGACTTCGCCGTCCTGTACCGCACCGACCGCCAGGCGCAGGCGCTGGTGGACGGGCTGACCGTGACCGGGCTGCCGTTCCAGAAGCGGTCCCACGACCGGCTGGCCGGCCGCCCCGGGGTCGCGGCGGTGCTCGCCGCGCTGCCCGCCGTGACGCCTCCGGTGCCGGCGCCTCCGGTGCCCGTGGCCGAGCTGCTGCGGCGGGCCGCCGAGCATGCCCGGGCGGGCGGCGCGGACCCCGGGGACGCCGTCGGGCTGCTGGCCCCGCTGGCCGGCCGCTGCGGCGAGGACCTGGAACGCTTCCACGCCGAGCTGGCGCTCGGCGTGGAGGTGGACACCTGGGACCCGCGCGCCGACCGGATCTCGCTGCTCACCCTGCACGCCGCCAAGGGGCTGGAGTTCCCGGTGGTGTTTGTGACCGGCTGTGAGGAAGGACTGCTGCCGCTGCGCCTGCCCGGCGACCGGGCCGCCGCGGAGGGACCGGAGCAGCGGCGGGACCGGGAGGAGCAGGACCGGGAGGAGCGGCGGCTGCTGTTTGTCGGGATGACCCGCGCCCGGCGCCGTCTCTTCCTCACCCACGCCGCGGAACGCACCCGGCACGGGACCGCGCACCGGCCCGCCCGCTCCCCCTTCCTGGACGCGGTCCGGCCGGATGTGCTGCGCCCGCTGCCGGACCCCCCGGCCCGCCGCGCCGCCCGCGCCGCCACCCAGCTCCGGCTGCTCTAGCCGCCCCAGCGCGCGGCGTCGGCGGCGTCGGCGGCATCGACGGCGGCTTCCGCCTCGGCCGCCGCGGCCCTGGCCCGCTCCTCGCTCCGGGCCACCAGCGCGGTGTGGGTGGGGGCGTCGGGGACGGTGGCGGGGCGGTTTCCGGCGAACTCCTTGCGGAGCACGGGAACGACCTCCTCGCCGAGCATGTCGAGCTGTTCCAGGACGGTCTTCAGGGGCAGGCCGGCATGGTCGAGGAGAAAGAGCTGGCGCTGGTAGTCCCCGGCGTACTCGCGGAAGCCGAGGGTCTTCTCGATGACCTGCTGCGGCGAGCCCACGGTCAGCGGCGTCTGCTCGGTGAACTCCTCCAGTGAGGGGCCGTGGCCGTAGACCGGGGCGACGTCGAAGTAGGGGCGGAACTCGCGTACCGCGTCCTGGGAGTTGCGGCGCATGAAGACCTGGCCGCCCAGGCCGACCACGGCCTGTTCCTCGGTGCCGTGGCCGTGGTGGGCGAACCGGCGGCGGTAGAGCTCGACCATGCGCCGGGTGTGGTCGGCGGGCCAGAAGATGTTGTTGTGGAAGAAGCCGTCGCCGTAGTAGGCGGCCTGTTCGGCGATCTCCGGGGAGCGTATGGAGCCGTGCCAGACGAACGGCGGGACGGCGTCCAGCGGGCGGGGGGTGGCGGTGAAGCCCTGGAGCGGGGTGCGGAAGCGGCCCTCCCAGTCCACCGCCTCCTCGCGCCAGAGCCGGTGCAGCAGGGCGTAGTTCTCGATGGCCAGCGGGATGCCGTTGCGGATGTCCTGGCCGAACCAGGGGTAGACCGGGGCGGTGTTGCCCCGGCCCAGCATCAGATCCACCCGGCCGTCGGCCAGGTGCTGGAGCATGGCGTAGTCCTCGGCGATCTTCACCGGGTCGTTGGTGGTGATCAGGGTGGTGGCGGTGGACAGGATCAGCCGCCTGGTGCGCGCCGCGATCCAGCCCAGCATCGTCGTCGGTGAGGACGGCACAAACGGCGGATTGTGGTGCTCGCCGGTGGCGAAGACGTCCAGCCCCACCTCCTCCGCCTTCAGGGCCAGGGTGATCATGGCCTTGATCCGCTCGTGCTCGGTCGGGGTGCGGCCGGTGGTCGGGTCCGGTGTGACGTCCCCGACGGTGAATATCCCGAACTGCATGGCTCCCGCGGTCCCGGTCATGGCTGCCGCCTTCCTCCTCCGGTTGCCGGACCGCCCGCCCGGGGCCGTGGGCCGCCCGGGGCAGGCGGTTCAAGATCAGTCAAACATTCAACTGCCTCGGTGAACGCCTGCCGCGCTCCCGCTGCTCCTCCCCCCATTCCACCCTCCCGGCGGCTCGCGCGCACCGCGGCCGGAGCCACCGGGAGAGGCACCACCGGCAGCGGCGGTGCGCGACCGGGGCGTCAGCCGGTCCCGGCGGCCGGCGGGCCGGACGGCCGGGCCACCCGCTCCACACCCGGCCGGCGGTCCAGCAGCCCGCCGAGCCGGTAGGCGATCTCCTCGTGCGCGGTCTCCCGCTCCGCTCGCCGGCCGCCCGCGGTGATGTCGTCCACCCGGAAGACCTCCACCTCGCCGGTCTCGGCGTTGAAACGGAACTCCACCCGCACCCGCACGCGTTCAGACCTCCATCTCGAACCGGACGCTGATCACCCCGTCGTCCTCGGCGACCGTCAGCCCCTCGGCACCGTTTGCACGGGCATAGCCCACCACCGTGTCCCGGTAGGCGGCGGCCAGTACCTCGTGCACCGGCCGCAGAAAGCCGGTACGGCCGTCGGCCAGCCGCCGCGCCGCCTCCCGGCTCAGCTCCTGGTGGCGCCGCCGGCACGGACCGGCCAGCCGCCGCTCGGCGTCCCGCGCCGCCTCGGCGGCCAGCTGCTCCGCCTCCGCGGCCAGCCGCCGCCGGCCCGACCGCCGCTCCTCCTCCAGCCGCCGGCCCAGCTGGCGCCTGGCGTCCCGGTCCGCCTCGGCCTGGGCCTTGCACTCGGCCTCGCGCCGGGCCGACTCCCGGGTGAGATCCGCCCAGCCGTCCTCGAAGTAGCGGGCGCTGCTCTCCGCCGTGGTCTCCACATCCACCGTGCCGCGCACGGTGCGCACCGCCGCGCCACGGGCGGTCACCACATCGGTCAGCCGGAGCGTCATTTCCAGCTCCCCGCTTTCCGGGAAGTAGGCGATCCGGCCGCCGTCCGTCTCCATCCGGTACGCGCTGTCCCGCCACTCCCACCGGGTGTCCGAGCCGAGCGCGGTTTCAAATGCGTTACGGGCCGCCTTTCCCAGCAGGCCGCCGAATTCCTCGCGCAGCGTTGCCTCACCCGTGACAAGGGCGCTGGCCTCGCCGGTACGGGTGAGTTCCTCCTGCCACATCCGGGCCAGCCGGCTGGACGCCCGGACCCGGATGCGTCGCGCACTGCACATGGGACCCCCATGAAGATGCCCCGCGGCCGGCGGATTCGGCCGGGAGGCGTGGCACTTCGGCGATGATATCGGACCCGCGGCCGGCGGTTTCCGGATTCACCGCACGCCCTCACCGGAGGAAAAATGCGCGGCGCAATACATTCAAATTCCCGGCTGCGAATCCCCGGGGCCCGGAAAACCCTTTGCCACGGTCGCGGCGGGCTGCCATGGTGCCGGGCATGGCTGATGAGGTCCCCGGCACGGCGGAAGACGAGGCGCCCCGCGGCACCCCGGGCGGCACCCGGCGCGGCAGGAACCGCGGTCCGGCCGCCGGCCTGACGACCGCGGACGGACGGCTGACGGCGATCCCGCGGCGCACGGCCCGGCGAGATGCCCTGCTGGTGCATCTCGCCGAGACGCTGTTCGCCAGGGACCGGGTCTACTCCGAGCCCGAGGTCAACGCGGCGCTGCTGACGGTGCACGACGACTTCCCGGCGCTGCGCCGCCATCTGGTGGAGGCCGGCCTGCTGGCCCGGACCAGAGACGGCGCCGCCTACCGGCGCGTCGCCTGAGTCCGGTCCGGTCCGGGCCGCGCCGGATGCGGGCCCGGCACAGGCACCGCCGGGCACAGCCCGGGAGTCAGCGGCGCAGCAGCACCATGGCGGCGTCGTCCTGCCCCTCCCCCTCCCGGCCCGGGGTGGGCCGGCACAGCCAGGCCGCCAGCTCGTCCAGATCCTCCGGCCCCCGCGGCACCGCGGCGGCCAGCGCCCGCACGCCCTCCTCCAGATCGGTCCCGCGCCGTTCCACCAGCCCGTCGGTGAACATCAGCAGGGTCTCGCCGGGAACCATCTCCAGCGAGGTCATGGGATAGGCCGCGGCGGACAGCGGGCCCAGGCCCAGCGGCAGCGCCCCCAGCACCGGATAGCTGTGGCATTCCCCGCCCGGCGGCCACAGCAGCGGGTCCAGATGCCCGGCCCGGACCAGCCCGACCCGCCCGCTGGCCGGGTCCGCCTCGGCATACAGGCAGGTGGCGAAGCGGTCGGTGTCCAGGTCGCGGAGAAACGCGGAGGCCCGGACCATCACGATCGAGGCCGGCAGCCCCTCGGCCGCATAGGCGCGCAGCACGATGCGGAGCTGTCCCATCACCGCGGCGGCGTGTGTGTCGTGCCCCTGCACGTCCCCGATCACCGCCGCCACCCGCCCGCCGGGCAGCCGGATCACGTCGTACCAGTCGCCGCCGATGTCCCGGCCCTCCTCGGAGGAGCGGTAGCTGACCGCGGCCCGCATCCCGGCGATCTCGGGCACCGAGTGCGGCAGCATGGCCCGTTGCAGGCTCTCGGCCAGCTCCCGCCCCTGGTCGTAGAGCTTGGCGCGCTGCACGCTCTGGGCGACGGCGCTGGTCAGCGCGGTGATCAGGGTGCGGTCGGCGGGGTGGAACACCCGGCGGCCCTTGAACAGCAGCCCGATCGCGCCGATCGGCCGGCCCTGGGCGATCAGCGGCAGATAGGCCGCGGAGGTGACATCCAGCCCGGCGATGTGCGGCCACAGCGACGGATAGCTCTCGGCGAACTCCCGGCGGGAGCGGATCCAGCGCGGGCTCAGCGTGCGCACCACCTCGCTCAGCGGGTAGTTGTCGCTGATCCGGGTGAGCTCCAGCTCGGGGACGATGCTGCCCTCGTGGCCCTCGGCCACCTGGCGGATGTGGCTGCCCTCGACAAAGCCCAGGATCAGGGAGACCACGCCCAGCCGGCCGAGACCGCGGGAGCCGTGCAGCACGTCCAGCACGTCCTGCACGGTGCGGGCGTAGGCCAGCGCGGCGGTGGTCTCCTCGACCATCTGGGACTGCTGGTCGTGGTGGGATTCCAGGGTGAGCGGCCCGGGCGGCTGGGCCAGTTCCTGGCTGACGTCCCGGACCACGCCGATGATCCGGTAGGGACGGTCGGCGGCGTCGCGCAGGATATGGCCCTGGATGTGGGTCCAGCGCAGCTCGCCGTCGCGGCGGCGGATCTTGATGTAGGAACCGTAGCCCGGGCGGTGGTCCTTGATCGCGTGGGAGATGACCGCGTCCAGCCGGGCGCCTTCGGTGGGCGGCAGCCGGGAGCCGCCGATGTCCTCCACGGTCGGGGCGTAGCGGCCCGGTTCCAGATCGAAGACCTCCTCGGCCATCCGGTCCAGATGCATGAGGCCGTGGTCCAGATCCCAGTCGAACCGGCCGATCCGGTTCAGCGTCAGCGTGACGTCGGCCCCGGCCGGCCAGTCGGCCAGGGACGCGGCCGACGTCGTCCCGGGGTCGGGTGGAGCGGCCATCGGCACCCCCACTGCGGCGAGCACGGACATCTCTCACTGTGGCATCCGGCCCCTGCCGCCGCGACCCGGCGCCGGGGCGGGGCCGCCGCCGGGCGTCCCCGTCCGGACTTCGGCGTTCCCCGCTCCGCCACCGTCCGTTGTCGCTGGGCTCGGGCGAGCGACAGCCGGGAGCCGGGAAGGGAGACCCGGGCCGGGGACGGACGGGCCGGGAACGGGCCACGGGCAAGCCGGGGGCGAGCCGGGGGAGGCGAAGGCGTGGGGCGGAACACAGGGAACGCCGGGGTGCCCGGGGGCGGATCCGGCCCCGTACCTGGACGCCCGGGCGGCGCCCCGGAGCGGGACCGTCCGGAGACGGAGGCCTCCGGCGGCGCCGTCTTCGTCAACCCGTACACCTTCGTCCCACTGCCACGGTTCCCCGACGAGGACGGCACCGGCCACCGCCGCCCGCCGGCCGGTCACGAGCGACTGGCCCCGGACCGGCTCAGCGGCCGGATCGAGGTGGAGCTCACCGCCGCCGCCCCGCTGCTGTTACGCGGCATCCGCAAGGGCGAGGAGGAACGCTTCCCCCGCCGCGCGTTCCCGCCGCCCCCGGACCCGGCCGGCTCCCACGGTGCCCACGGTGCCCACGAGGTGCCCTTCCTGCCCGGCTCCTCCCTCGCCGGCACCGTGCGCGCGCTGCACGAGACGCTGGCCGGCGGCTGCCTGCGCGTCTTCGACGCGGACTTCCGCCCCGGCTACCGGGACGCCGCGAGAACGCGGCACCGGGGCTGGAAGCCGGCCCTGGTCACCGAGACCGAGCACGGCCGGCCGGCCGCCGTCCGCATGTGCACCGAGGTGGTGTGGGCGGACAGCGCGGATCTGGCCCGGGTGCTGGGCTCGCCGGAGCGGGTGGTCACCGGCGCCGAGGTCCGCGTCACCGGCTGGGAGCGCCACCAGCACTTCGGCCGCAACCACGCCCGGGGCGACCAGGTGGCCGCCGGTGACGGCTGGGTGGTGCTGGTCACCGACAGCGGGGCCCGCGAGGACAACCCCAGGTGCCACACCTACTGGTGCGCGGTGGGAAAGCTGCCCGCCGCCGACGCGCCCGCGCTCGGCGTTTCCGACGCCGCCTGGCAGGACTTCCAGGCCGCCGTCGCCGACGCCGAGGATGTCCGGGTCGCCCGCCGGGAGCACCGGCTGGACACCGGCAAGGCCGAGCGCAAGCCGGTCACCTGGCGCGGGGCACGGATCGGCGAGCGCCACGAGGCCCGCCCGCGGCTGTACCCCGGCCAGGTGGTCTGGGCGGCGGCGGGCGGCACTCCGCGCGCCGTCACCGGCCTGGCCCTGGCGGCGATCTGGCGCCACCCCGGCGGCTTCACGGCGGGCGAGCGGGTGCCCACCGCGCTGCTGCCCTGCACCGCCCCGGACGCGCTCTGCCCCTCCTGCCGCCTCTTCGGCTCGGCCGACACCGGCGGTGCCGACACCGCCGAGGCCCGGCAGTCCTCCTACCGTGGCCACATCCGGTTCGGCGACGCCCGCCCGGCCCCCGGCACCGGCGCGCCCCGCACCCGCCCGGTCCGCCTGGCCCCGCTGGGCGCGCCCCGGCCCGGCGCGGGGCAGTTCTACCTGGCCAACGATGCCAAGCGGCTGGAACCGGCCGCCGAGGGCGACCTCCCGCTGCGCGAATGGGGCTCCCCCGCCGACCACGCCCCGCCCCCGCGGAGCGCAAGGCGCGGCGGCCAGGACAAGAATCGGAAACAGAAACAGCCGAAGAACCGGGGCCGGTACGCCGACCAGAGCGCGGACCGGGCGGGGACGGGGCAGCGGCGGCCCGCCGCCCCACCGGTCACGGCCACCGGCCGCCCGTCCGCCGGGGCCGGTGCCCCCGGCGCGCCCGACGCGTCCGGCGCGCCCGGCAGCCCTGACGCGCCCGGCGGCCCACAGCCCCGCCCCCGCCCGCTGCGCGGCCGGAAACAGTACTGGCTGACCGCCCGCCACGCCGAACGCCCGTTCTTCCGCACCCGGCGCGGCCGGTGGGAGGGCGAGATGGCCCGGGACGCCGAACAGGTCGACGCGGGCGCCCGGTTCGTCTTCACCGTGTACGTCGACGGTTTGACCGCCGCCGAACTCGGCGGCCTGCTCGCCGCGCTGAACCCGGCACTGCTCTTCGACGACGCCCCGGACCCGGTCGGCTACGCGGTCGGCGGCGCCAAGCCGCTCGGCTTCGGCGCCTGTACCGCCCGTATCACCGGCCTGGATCTCACCGACGCCGCCGCCCGCTACACCACCGGCGGCCCGGCCACCCCGCCGCCCACCGCCGAGGAGGCCGTGGCCGCCTTCCGCGCACAGGTCCCGGCGGAGGTCACCGTCACCTGGAGGGCGGCCCGGGCCGCCCTCACCCTGGACCGGGTCCCGCCCGGCATCGTCTGGTACCCCCCGCAGAAGCCGATCCCGGACGGCGAGCTGCACCCGGACGACCTGGCGCCCGCCTTCCGGGGCTTCTGGAAGCACTCACGCGGCGAGGAACTCTCCCACTCCACCCGCCCGCTGATCCCGCTGCCCCGGGCCGCCGCGCCCGCCGACGAGCAGACCCTGCCCGTCCTGGACGACAAGGGGAAACCGGCACCGTGACCGCCCCCGCCGCGCCCGGCGCCTCACCCGCCGCTTCTGACGACACACCGCCCTCCGCGCACTCTCTCTACCTCGACATCTCCTGCGTCCGCATCCAGCGCTATCTCTCCCGCGCCGGCCGGCTGCGCGGCCGGCGCGGCGCCAGCGCCGCCATCCGCGCCGCCGGGCAGACCGCCGGGGGAACCGGCCGGACCGCCCCGTCCACGCCGTCCACGCCCTCCGCCCCGTCCGCCGTACGCAACCCGGAGGCCGGGACGGTGGACGGCGTGATCAGCCTGCGGCTGCACCCCGCCCCGGCCCGCGAGGAGGACGCGGACGCCGCCGCCCGGGAGATCGCCGCCCCGGTCCTCCGGCGGCTGCGCGCCGAACTCCCGGCCGGCGAGTTCCACGCCGTCTGGGGCACCGGCAGCGGCTATCTCGACGCATACCACCGGGTCCTCAAGCCCCGGCTGGAGCGCGGCGACGTGCTCACCGACCTGCCGCCGGTCCCCGAACTGCCCTGCGCCCGGACCTGCGAGGAGTGCCATCTCGACCCGGCGCAGCGGGAGTTCGTCTTCGGCAGGGAGGACGACGGCACGATCGGCAAGGGCTGGCTCTGCCCGGACTGCCTGATGCGCTTCTCCCGCGAGATCCGGGACACCGCCGACACCGCCGAGGAGGAACTCCGCGACGCCCTCGGCCTCGGCCGCTGTGTGGACACCCTGGCCGAACTGGCGGCGCTGGGCGCCACGGCCGGCAACCCGGACCTCTCCGAGCACAACCACATCGCCACCGTCCACATCGACGGCAACTCCTTCGGCGCGTTCTTCGACCGGCTCGCCGAGGCGGGCCCGGCACTGCCCCCGGAGGTGAAACGGGCTCTCTCCCGGGACCTCGCCGAGTGCGCCCGGGACGCCCTGGCCGAGGCCGCCCTCACCGTCTTCGCCGCCCCGGACGGAGACACCCTCGCCGTCGTGCCGCACCTGGTCGGCGGGGACGACGTCCTGGTCAGCCTGCCCGCCGGCCGGGCCTGGCGGTTCACCCGCGCCTACCTGGCGGAGTTCGGCCGGCGGGCCGCCGCCGCGCGGGCGGCGGCGGCCGAGCTGGTGCCGGACGGCCTGCCGGAGCTGTCCGCCTCCGCCGGGCTGGTCTTCGCCCGCCACAAGGAACCGTTCCACCTGGTCGTGGAGGAGGCCGGCCGGCGTCTGAAGGCGGCAAAACAGGCGGTGCGCGGCGAGGCCGCCGCCATCGCCTTCGCCGACCTCACCACCGGCGACACCACCGGCGAGGCCGTCAGCCTGGCCGTGCTGGAGCAGCAGGCGGCGGCCCTGGACGCGCTGGCCGCCCTGCCCGCCTCCTTCCGCTCCACCCTGACCGGCATCCTGAGCCGGGCCCCCGGCGAGACGGCCACCGCCGTCACCACCGCCCGCCGCCTCGGCCACCACCGGACCGTGGCCCCCTTCGCCTCCCCCGGCTCCCCGATCACCCTGCCCCAGGCCCTGCGCACCATCCGGTGGTGGCGATGACCGGCTCCCCCTCTCCTGACCCCTCCGCCGGCGACGGCCTGACGGTCCGTATCGACTTCCACGGCCCGTTCCGCATCGCCACCGGTTTGCCCGGCCGGGGCGCCGGCACCACCGTGGACCTGGCCGAGCCGCTGCCCGCGTCCTCCCTCAAGGGCCTGATGCGCGCCTCGGCCCGTGTCCTCCTCCCCGCCACCGAGGCCGCCGCCGGCTACCTGGACCAGGTCTTCGGCTCGGCCGCCGTCCCCTCCCCCTGGCAGTGGACCGGCGCCCGCTTCCCGGAGGACCACCCGCCCGCCGTGGTGGGCCGGGCCCGGATCGCCATCGACAGCGGCACCGGCACCGTCCGCCGCGACCATCTGCTGCTGGCCGAGGAGCTGTGGCCGCAGGCACCGGCCGTCTTCACCGTCACCCGGGGCGGCCACCTGCCACCCGGCCGGGCCGCCGAGCAGCTCACCGTGCTGGCCTGCGCCGCCGCCGGGGTGCACGCGCTGGGCGGCAGCCGGCGGCGCGGCCTGGGCTGGGTCACCTGCACCCCGGTCACCGCCGGCCCCGGCGACGGGTCCGCCGTGGACGACGCCCTGCTCGACCGCTTCGAGAACCTGCGGAGCCGCCTCGCATGACCCGCACAGCCGACACCACCGACACCACCGACACGGCCGAAACGGCCGACACGGCCGACGTCACCCTCCGCCTGGACCAGTCGGCGCAGCTCGGCCGCGCCCCGCGCGGCACGGCCCCCGTGGAGACCCACCGCCACCTGCCCGGCACGGTGCTGCGCGGCGCCCTCGCCGCCGCCTGGATCAGGGAGTCGGGCCCGCCCCAGCAGGCGCCGCCGGACCGGCGCGACGCCTTCCTGCACCTCTTCGAGGGGCCGGTCCGCTACGGCCCGCTGTTCGACCCGGCCTCGGATGTCGTCCCCCGCTCCGTGCTGCGCTGCAAGTACCGCCCCGAGCCCGCCTGCCACGGCTTCGCCTCCGACCGGGCCGCCGACGACGCCTCCCCCGCCTCATGCACCGTCTGCGGCGGGCGCACCGAACCCGGCAGCGGCGAAGTCGAGTTCTTCGGCCCCCGTGCCGTCCCCGACACCGTCCAGACCACCCGGGTACGGCTCACCGAGGACGAACGCGCCGAGGAAGGCCGGCTCTTCACCCGCCGCGCCCTGGCCGCCGCCCGCACCCTGGCCGGCCGGATCACCACCGACGACGGCAGTGCCCTGCCCGGCTGGCTGCTGCGCGGCCACCGGCTGCGCGTCGGCGCCCGCCGTTCCACCTCCGGCGCCGCCCGCTACCGCCCGGCCGCCCCCGCGGCAGTCTCCCCGGCCGTCCCCCCGTACTCCCCCGACGCCCTCGCCCCCGGCCTCCTCCTCACCCTCCGTCTGCTGTCCCCCGCCCTGCTGGTGGACGCGGCGGGCCGCCCCGCCGGCCGCCCCGACACCACCGTCCTCGGGGAACTGCTGGAGACCGGCCCCGGCGTCACCGTCGAACGGTCCTGGACCCGCCACGAACAGGTCGGCGGCTGGCACGCCCTGACCAACCTGCCCAAGCCGTCCGAGCTCGCCGTCGCCGCCGGCAGCGTCTTCCGCCTCCGCCTGCCCGCCCCGCCCACCGCGCGCGGCCTGGCCCGCCTCGCCGCCCACGGCCTGGGCCTGCGCCGCGCCGAGGGCTTCGGCTGGCTCGCCTACGGCCCCTGGACACCCCCCGCCGGCACCGACACCGACACCGCGCCGCTGCCCTCCACCGGGACCAAGGCCGCCCGCCTCACCCGCGAACTCCACCAACTCACCGCAAACCCCGCCTGGTTCCAGGCCAGACTGCGCGACTGTCTGCACGGCCGGCGGCGCGGCGAGGCCCCCGACCCGCGCTTCCTCGACCTGCCGCAGGCCGAGGTGCTGCACCGGCTGCGGGACGGCGCCCTCGGCGACGAACTGCGCCGCCTGGTCACCGACCCGGACCGGACCGCCGACCTGGAGGACACCGTGCGTGCCCTGGAGGCCCGGCTGCGAGAGGACCGGGACCGGTGACCGACCCGACAGGCGAGGCCCGGGCCGCTGCCCGCGCCGTACAGGAACGACGCCATCTCCTCCTCGCGGAAATCGAGTTCGAACTGACCGGCCCGGCGGCCATCGCCGCCCCGGAACGCCGGGCGGGCGAGACCGCCACCGTCCGGCCGCTGGCCCGGGACGCCTCCGGCGAGCCCTGGATACCGCCGACCTCCCTGGCCGGCTCCTTCCGCGCCCACCTCCCCGACCCCGTGCGCGGCGAGCTCATGGGCCACGGCGCGCCGCGCGGCGGCAGCACCGAGGACAGCCTGACCTCCCGCGTCCGCTTCCTCGCCACCGAACTGACCCTGCCCGAGGGCGGTTCCCCGGTGCACCGCACCCGCACCGCCATGGACGCCCGGCGCGGCGCCGCCGCGGCCGGCACCCTGCGCACCGCCGAGTATCTGGCCAGCGGAACCCGGGTGCGGTGCCGGCTGTGGGTGCACGGCGAGGAGGAACACCACCGGCCGGTGCGGGAGGCGCTGCGCACCTGGCGGCCCGTCATCGGCGGCGGACGCTCCACCGGCCACGGAACCGTCCGGCTGCTGGCGCTCCGCCACGCCGTTGTCGACCTCACCACCCGCGCCGGACGCGCCCTGTGGCTCACCCACGGCGGCCCCGCCCTCTTCACCGCCGCCGGCCTCCGGCCCGTCCCCCTCTCCCCCGCCAACCCCACCGCCTCGCCCTCCGCCTTCCTCCCCGCCCTCCCCTGGCAGCTCACCGACCCCCTGCACGTGGGCAGCGGCGAACGCCGCCCCACCGAACCCTCCCGCATCCTGCTGGACGACACCGGCCGCCCCCTGATCCCCGGCACCGCCTGGAAAGGCATCCTCCGCGCCCGCACCGGCTACGTCCTGCGCTCCCTCGACCGCCCCGCCTGCCCCGGCATGGCCGACTCCTGCGGCCGGTGCTCCCTCTGCACCACCTTCGGCTGGACCGGCCCGGACGCCACCGGCGCCCGCGGTCTGCTCCGCTTCCCCGACACCCCGGTCGAGGACGCCCCACCGCCGGCCGTCCGCAACCACGTCGCCATCGACCGCTTCACCGGCGGCGCCCGCGACGGGCTGCTCTACCAGGACGAAGTCATCGAATCCGGCACCTTCACCCTCACCCTCACCCTCACCACCGACCCCGCCCGCCAGGGCCCCGCCGCCACCGTCCCGCCCGAGGCCCGCGCGGCGCTCGTCCTCGCCCTGTGGGACCTGCACGAAGGGCTGTACGGGCTGGGCGGCGGCACCACCCGCGGCTACGGCACCGTCCGCTGCACCGACCCCGCCACCCTGGCCGCTCTCCGCGCCGACGCCCGAAAGGCCCTCACCCCATGACGCCCGCCGCCGGCCCGCTCCCCCTGTACGGCTACGGCCGCATCCCCTGGGACACCGCCCGCCCGCTGCTCGACGGCTGCGCCTGCACCTGGACCGACTTCGACGGCCTCCACCTCACCGACACCCCACCGCCGGACCTGCCCCGGGCCGCCACCCACCTGTGGGGCTGGACCGCCGACGGCTCCCGCCTGGTCCGCCTCCGCTTCGACACCCCGCCGTACGTCTACGCGGCCGTCCTCGGCGCCACGCTGCCACCGGCGCCGGAGCCGATGGACCTCGTCATCCCGATCCGCCGCCCCGTCGTCCTGCGGCCCGGCAGGCAGCAGAGCACGCGATCCGGGACATCCGACGCGCCCGCCGATCTCCAGGCCGCGCCGCTGCCCGACGCCTTCACCGCCCTCCGCTGGGAACTGGCCGAAGTCCCGGGCACCGCCCCCGTCACCTTCGTCCGGGCCGTCCCGAAGGAGACGGCCGCCTGATGCCCTCCCGCTGGACCCTCACCCTCGCATCCCGCGACCCCGGCCGCCCGGAACGGCCCGTCACCCCGGCCCAGCTCCACGGCCTGGCCGCCACCCTCCTCGAAGGCACGGACGCCGACCACCACGCCCAGCACAAGCCCCACACCGTCTCCCCCCTCCTCGCCTCCCCCCACCCGGGCACGGCCCTTCTCCGCCTCGGCTGGCTCCCGGACCGCCCCCGCCCCGACCTCACCCTCCTCCTCGGCCAGGAACTGCGCCTGGGCGCCCAGTTCTTCACCGTCCGCGACGCCGACGAGGAACACACCCCGTACGAACTCCTCCGCCACGCCCCGCCCGCCGAGCGGGCCATCCTCCGCTTCCGCTCCGTCACCTACTTCTCCCGCCGGGGCCACTGGTACCCGCTCCCGGACCCGGGCCTCGTCTACGGCGGCCTCATCCGCCGCTGGAATCTCCACGCCCCGCCCCAGGCCCTCATCACCGAGGAGGACGGCAAGCGTTTCCTGCCCCTCCTCGCCCTCTCCGCCCACGACATCGCCTCCGCCCCGGTCGACCTCGGCCCCTCCGCCGGCCGCATCGGCTTCACCGGCACCGCCGCCTTCCGCCTTGTCGGCCCGGCCACCGGCACCGACCGCCGCCTGCTGTCGGCCCTCACCCTCTACGCCACCGCCGCCGGCATCGGCGCCCAGACCACCCACGGCCTCGGCACCGTAGAAACCGAACTCGAATAACGCCCACCCGAAGGGCACAGAAGCTCCGACTTGTCCCGTCCCGCCTGCCGGGGCAGGGCGGTGGTGCCCGGGGCAGTCAGGCGTGCCAGGCGGTGAGCAGGTCGGCCGGGCCCAGGGTCGCCGCCAGGCCGGTGACGGTGACTCCGCTGCGGGAGACGGCGAGCAGCGGCACGGGCCGGTCGGTGAGGGCGGCGCGGTGTTTGTGCAGGGCGGCCAGGTCGTGGCCGTCGAAGGGGGCGTTCTCCAGCCATTTCACCGAGCCGAGGAACAGCAGTTCCCGGGCGACGGGTTCGCGGTCGGCGCCGACGAGATCGATCTCCACCTCGTTGCCGCGCGTCCAGTAGCCGCCGATGACAGGCACCGCCGGGAGTTCGCCCAGCGGCAGCAGCCGGGCCAGCGCCTCGCGGACCAGCGGTTCCACCGCCCGGCCCCGCCAGCTCGTCCACTGCCGGCGGATGCGGTGCAGGACCAGATCGCCCCGGGTGCGTTCGATCTCCGGCAGGTGCGGTCCGAGGAACCGGAGCCAGAACCGCAGATAGCTGTCGGCGACCCGGTACCGGCGCTCCTTGGAGGGGCGGGTGGAGAGCGGCAGTTCCCCGGCCACCACCCGCTTCTCCATGAGCACCTCCAGGGCGCGGGAGAGAGTGGTGTGTGCGATACCGCCGGCGGCCCGGGCGATGTTGGTGAAGGTGCGCTCGCCGCTGCCGATGGCCCGCAGCACCTGGCGCGCCATCGCCTGGTCGGGGAACTCGGCCGCCAGGGACCGCTCCGCCGAGACCAGCAGCGCGGACAGCGGATCGCGCAGCGCCTGTTCCAGGTAGCCCCAGGTGTCCTGCCCTGCGGGCCACTCCAGGCAGACCAGCGGCAGCCCTCCGCTGATCAGCGCGGCGTCGACGGCTTCGGCCGGCCCCAGATCCAGCATCCGCCCGACCTCGGCGGGATTCAGCGGCCCGACGACCATCTCCCGGCCGCGCTGGTGGAACGGCCGCCGGTAGCTGTTCAGGGCCTCCATCATCGACAGGTCGGAACCGATGAGCAGCAGGAGCACCGGTTTGCGGCTCAGCAGCCGGTCCCAGTCACGCTGGAGGATGCCTTCAAAGCCGTCCACGGCTGCCATCAGATAGGGCACCTCGTCGATGACCACCACACTCGGCCGGTCGTCGGGGAGCGCCTGGGCGAGCGCGCGCAGGGCCGTTCCCCAGCCGGTGGGCGGCTCCTCCAGCAGCAGATCACGGTCGGGCAGGGTGCTCTCCTCGGCCGCGATCGGCCACTGGGCGAGTTCTTCCTCGGCCGGGGCTCCACTGGCGGTGAAGAAGAGGTACGGCGCCTGTGCCGTCCGCAGGAACTCCTCGACCAGCCGGGACTTCCCGATGCGCCGCCGGCCGCGCAGCAGGACGCACTGTCCGGGCCGGGACGGATCGGAGGGCTCCTGCACCCGCGCCAGCGCCGAGCCCAGCACCTCCAGCTCCCGCCGCCGCCCCACAAACCCTGCCATCACGCACCTGCCTTCGACGACACTGTCGAGCACTGGATAAGTAGCGCACCTAAGACTATCCCCATCGATACTATCGGAAGCGCAACTATAGAGCGCGACGAGCGCCGGGGCACCTCCACCCCGCCCGGCACCGGGCCCGGCCAGCTGTTCACCCTCGACAGCCACCGCATCGAAGCACACGCCAACTTCCGGGTACCGTGACACCTGCCATCTACCGCCACTCCGACAGCAGTTACCGCGCTCCGGCCATGAACTTCCGAACCCGCCCTCCGCGCAACCCGTCCCCGCAGGTCAACGCCACCGACCATCCAGCATGTGACCCAGCGCAACACCCCGACGCCCTACCGCCACACTTCCGCGGACCAGGCACCCGGAAGCCAGCCGACATTCCCACACCAACGCCCACCCCAAGGGCATAGAAACCGCCCGCACGAGCGCGTCGGTGACGGTGGGGCGTCCCCCGATTCCAGCCAACGCCCGCCCGAAGGGCATAGAAACGGCTTGCCGAGGGAGTGGTCGAGCAGGAAGTGCCGGTCGGCGAGTTCCACCTCACGGCGTTCCGCACCCAACGCCCCTCAGGGGCATAGAAACTACTTCGGAGACGGCCGGCCGGCGTCGGCGGGAGGAGACTCCCGGATACCGAGCTGCAAGACCGACTTCACGTGACCGGCAGAACGTAACTGCGGATCTCGGTGATCTTCGCCGTCCTGGCCGTCCCCGGGAAACGGAGCACATGGCAGAAGGCATACCGCGTGCCGTCGGCCGCCTCGATCGTGCCGTCAACGCCCGCCTCCCGGCCATGAGTGAGCAGGGAGCCGAAGGTGACCTCCTTGGCTTCCGGCAGGCCGCCCGCTCAGGCGCGCACGGCTTCACGTCCGCGGAGGACCGTCTCGCCCACCAGGCTCCATGCCACGTCCTCGCCGACAAGCGCGGCCACGGTCTCGTCGTCTCCTTCGGCGAGGGCGACCACGAGATCGCGGAGTACCTCTTTACGGGGAGCATTGCCGCAGTCCGGGGTGGAGCGGATCATCACCATGTGCCGAGTCTATGACCGTCCGGCGGCACAGACCGGGCTCGCGATGCCCCTGCGACTCCTCCCGAAGTCCACGGATGTCCTGGATTTCCGGCACATGCATGCCCGGCAGGAACCACCGGACAGGCCCACGCAGCCGCCCTGACCCGTGCCGCACGGCCGGACGACTGCGGGGAGCGGATACGCGCACGTGCCGCGGTCCGGCCCGCGCGGCAGGCGGTAGTGTTCGGCGAGGACCCGCCGCGGTACCGAGCCGTGATCGATCAGGTGGCACCGGCACGTCGCGTGGGGCCCGCTCCGGATACAACGGAGCAGCCCGGCTCACTGGCGACATTGGCCGCATCGTTCCCGAAGGCCCACTCCGGGCATGGACACCCGTGGACGTGATCCCGAAGCTGGTAGCCTCAACGCCCGCTCCAGGGCATGGAGTTGTCTCCCGCTCCTCGCGGCCGGCCGGCCCTCGCCGCGCCCCGCCCTCGGCGCGGAACGCCATGGCATATGCCGCCACCGAATAGTTGTCATGGGCATTGACGGGGCAAGTCCCCCTCTGGCTTCATGATGCGGTCACACGGGAGCCGCACCCGGATGGCGAAGCCGAGGGGGGCCTCCTCGGAGAACGACCGGATTGTCGCCGACTACCCCTGGCCCGCGCCGCCGGGTCAGGGGTACCGTACTCAGTAGCGGGAGCGCTCCCACGAATCGCGCGGCCGTTTCCTATCCGTCCCCGCCGCTAAGGGCTTCGTGAGTTGGGAGCGCTCCCACTTCTTTGCTCTGGTGACGTTGCTCCAGCTTCGGCTCCAGCCCCGGCTCCGGCCGAGGCCGGCCGAGGTCAGGAGCCGCCTGCCGAGGCGGTGGCGGGCGGGCCGCTGAGGGTGCGCAGGACGAGGACGGAGCGTTCCGGGAGGGGGATCTCGGTGCCGGCCCGGTACTGGGTGCCGGGCGGGCGGGTCTGGTCCTCGCGGGTGGTGTCCACGATCAGCTGGTAGTGGTCGGCCCATGGACCGGCCGGCAGCCGGAAGGACGTGGGCCGGTGGTGCGCGTGCAGCAGCACCAGGAAGCTGTCGTCCTCCACCGGACGGCCGCGCTCGTCGCGCTGCGGGATGTCCCGGCCGGAGAGGAACATGCCCAGCGTCAGCCCGGGGGCGTACCAGTCCTCGGGGGCCATCTCCTTGCCGTCCCGCCGGAACCAGGCCAGGTCGCGCAGGCCCTCCGGCCCGGTGCGGCGGCCGGAGAAGAAGGCGCGGCGGCGCAGCACCGGGTGGTCGCGGCGCAGCCGGATCAGCCGGGCGGTGAGGTCGAGCAGGGGCCGCCACTGCGGGTCGTCCCGCAGGGACCAGTCGATCCAGCTCGTCTCGTTGTCCTGGCAGTAGGCGTTGTTGTTGCCGCCCTGGGTGCGGCCCATCTCGTCGCCGGCCACCAGCATCGGCACGCCGGTGGAGAGCAGCAGGGTGGTGAGCATGTTGCGCAGCTGGCGGCGGCGCAGCGCGGTGACCTCGGGGTTGTCGGTCGGGCCTTCGGCGCCGCAGTTCCAGGAGCGGTTGTCGTCGTTGCCGTCCCGGTTGTTCTCGCCGTTGGCCTCGTTGTGCTTGCGCTGGTAGGAGACCAGATCGCGCAGGGTGTAGCCGTCGTGCGCGGTGATGAAGTTGACGGAGGCGTACGGGCGGCGCCCGCCCCAGGAGTAGAGGTCGCTGGAGCCGGCCAGCCGGTAGCCGAGGTCCCGCACATCGGGGATGGCGGCCCGCCAGTAGTCGCGGACGGTGTCCCGGTAGCGGTCGTTCCACTCCGTCCACAGCGGGGGGAAGGCGCCGACCTGGTAGCCGCCGCTGCCCACGTCCCAGGGCTCGGCGATCAGCTTCACCCGGCGCAGCACCGGGTCCTGGGCGATCACGGCCAGGAAGGGCGAGAGCATGTCGACGTCGTGCATGGAACGGGCCAGCGCCGCGGCGAGGTCGAAGCGGAAGCCGTCCACGCCCATCTCCTGCACCCAGTAGCGCAGCGAGTCGGTGATCAGCCGCAGCACCTGCGGCTGGACGACATGCAGGGTGTTGCCGCAGCCGGTGTAGTCGGCGTAGTAGCGGGGGTCCTCGCCGAGCCGGTAGTAGCCGCGGTTGTCCAGGCCCTTGAGGGAGAGGCAGGGGCCGAGCTGGCCGGCCTCGGCGGTGTGGTTGTAGACGACGTCGAGGATCACCTCGATGCCGGCCCGGTGCAGGGCGCGCACCATCTCCTTGAACTCGCCGACCTGCTGGCCCCGGGTGCCGGAGGAGGAGTAGGCGCCGTGCGGGGCGAAGTAGCCGATGGAGTTGTAGCCCCAGTAGTTCTTCAGCCCGCGGCGCAGCAGATGGTCCTCGCTGGCGAACTGGTGCACCGGGAGGAGTTCCACGGCGGTGACACCGAGCCGGGTGAGGTGTTCGACGGCGGCCGGGTGGCCGAGCCCGGCGTAGGTGCCGCGCAGTTCCTCCGGGATGCCGGGGTGACGCATGGTGAAGCCGCGCACATGCAGTTCGTAGATGACGGAGTCGGCCCACGGGGTCTTGGGGCGGCGGTCGTCGGCCCAGCTCTCCTGGTCGTGCACCACGACGCCCTTGGGTACGTGCGGGGCGGAGTCGCGGTCGTCGCGCACGGTGTCGGCCAGTTCCTGCTGCGGCCAGTCCCGGACATGCGCGTACACCTCGGGCGGCAGCGCGTATTCGCCGTCCACGGCCCGGGCGTAGGGGTCGAGCAGCAGCTTGGCGGGGTTCCAGCGGGCGCCGGTCCACGGGTCCCAGCGGCCGTGCACCCGGTAGCCGTAGCGCTGGCCGGGGGCGATGCCGGGCAGGAAACCGTGCCGGATCTCGTGGGTGTTCTCGGTGAGCGCGACGCGGATCTCGCGGCCGTCGTCGGCGAAGAGGCACAGTTCGACGCCCTCGGCGCCGCCGGCCCAGACGGCGAAGTTGGTGCCCGGCACGCCGCCGGGTCCGGTGGTGAACCGGGCGCCCAGCGGGTTGGGCGCGCCGGGCCAGACCTCCTGCCGCACCGAGGGCCCGGCGACCAGTCCGGCCGGCCGGCCGCCCGGCAACGGGAAGCCGCCGACGATGAGGCCGGCGCCGCTCTCCACTCCGAGGGCGGCACCTTGCTCGAATGCCTGGGACACCTGCCCGCCTCCTGCCCCTCACCCGGTGACGCCCGGGTTGCCGTCATGGTGGTGACTTGTTTCCTTTTTCTTCTTTCTTCCCGGTGGCCGGGCCGCCGTACCGGGCCGTACCGCACGGGAAGCCACCCGACATTCCATCAGATTTCCCGGGGATGTCACGCTGCGCAGCCACCCGGTACGTCTCCGCCACCCGTCCGGCTTCTCCTGTCCCCCGGCGTCCCGCGGGTGGCCCGGGCCGGCCGCACCCTGGCGGAGGCTGGAACGAAACGGTGACAATTCCGGGGCCTGGACGCGGGAAACGGTGTGATTACCTGGCTGTACGGCGCATAGAAGATCGTCTGCGCCGCGGGCAGTGTCGAGGGGAGAGCGACGTGAGGACGCAGCCGCGCAGCAGAGGGCTCACCGGGGCGGTCGCCGCGCTGCTGGGTGTCGTGCTGCTGCTGGTATCCGCCTGCACGGGCAGCAGCCAGGCGGGGGAGAAGGACAGCTCGGGCGGCGGCGGTGGCGGCGGAGGGAAGGAGACCGCGGCACCGGCGGTGGAGATCCGGATATCGCCCGAGGACGGCGCCGATTCGGTGGCCACCACGGGCGAGCTGAAGGTCACCGCGGCGAACGGCACACTCACCGAGGTGACCGTGACCGGCGGTCCCGAGGACGAGCAGGGCGAGGTGCCCGGCGAGCTGTCCGAGGACAAAACGGGCTGGGAGCCGGCCGAACCGCTGGCCAACGGGTCTCAGTACACGGTCGTCGCGAAGGGGCAGAACCCCGAGGGCGAGACCGTGGAGCAGACCTCCACCTTCACCACGGTGGCCGCGGAGGCCACCTTCGACACCCAGAGCCTGCTGTGGAACTGGGTCGAGGACGGCGGTGAGGTGGGTGTCGGCACCATCATCTCCATCACCTTCACCGCTCCGATCGAGAACACCGACGCGGTGCGGGACGCCATCGAGGTGGTCACCGAGCCGGCGGTGGAGGTCAAGGGCCACTGGTTCGGCAACCAGCGGCTGGACTTCCGTCCGGAGACCTACTGGGAGCCGGGCACCGAGGTGACCGTGAAGTTCCGCACCCGCGGGGTGGAGGGCGCGCCGGGCGTCTACGGCACCCGGTACAACGAGCGTTCCTTCGTGGTGGGCCGCAGCCAGGTCTCCACGGTGGATGTGGCCGCCAAGCAGATGGATGTGGTGCGGGACGGCGAGAGCATCAGGACGATCCCGGTGACCACGGGCGCCCCGGGCATGGACACCTGGAACGGCAAGATGGTGATCTCCGAGAAGTTCAAGGAGACCCGGATGAACGGCGACACCGTCGGCTACGGCGGTGAGTACGACCTGGACGATGTGCCGCACGCCATGCGCCTGTCCAACTCGGGGACCTTCATCCACGGCAACTACTGGGCCAGCCCGTCCACCTTCGGCAATGCCAACGTCAGCCATGGCTGCGTGGGCCTCCAGGACAAGCAGGGCGCCGACGACTCCTCGATGCCCGGCTACTGGTTCTACGAGAACTCGCTGATCGGTGACGTGGTCGAGGTCATCAACTCCAACGACCGCATCCTGGACCCGGACAACGGCCTGAGCGGCTGGAACATGGCCTGGTCCGAGTGGGGCGGGTGACCGCCGGCTGCCGACGACGGCCGGACGGGGCCGGTGCGCTGCTGTGAGCAAGCGCACCGGCCCCGCCGCTGTGAACGGCGGCTAACCTGACGCGCATGACTGTGCATCTGGATGTGACGGACGGCGTCGGCACGCTCCGCCTGGACCGGCCGCCGATGAACGCCCTGGACATCGCGGTCCAGGACCGGCTGCGCGAGCTGGCCGGGGAGCTCTCCCGCCGGGCGGACGTGCGGGCGGTGGTGATCTGGGGAGGCGAGAAGGTGTTCGCGGCCGGCGCGGACATCAAGGAGATGCGGGCCATGGACCACGCGGCCATGGTGAGCCGCTCGCGCGGGCTGCAGGACGCCTTCACCGCCGTGGCCCGGATTCCCAAGCCGGTGGTGGCCGCGGTCACCGGCTATGCCCTGGGCGGCGGCTGCGAGCTGGCGCTGTGTGCCGACATCCGGATCGCCGCGGAGGACGCGAGGCTGGGCCAGCCGGAGATTCTGCTGGGCCTGATCCCGGGGGCCGGCGGTACCCAGCGGCTGGCGCGGCTGGTGGGCCCGGCGCGGGCCAAGGACCTGATCTTCACGGGGCGTCAGGTGCAAGCCGGGGAGGCGCTCGCCATGGGGCTGGTGGACCGGGTGGTGCCGGCCGGGGAGGTGTACCGGGAGGCGCACGGCTGGGCGGCCCGGCTGGCCGGGGGGCCGGCCATGGCGCTGCGGGCGGCCAAGGAGTGCGTGGACACGGGGCTGGAGGCGGACATCGACTCTGGTCTGGCCCTGGAGCGGAGCTGGTTCTCCGCGCTGTTCGCCACCGAGGACCGGGAGATCGGCATGCGCAGCTTTGTGGAGGAGGGACCCGGCAAGGCCAGGTTCACCCGCTGAGCCGCCCCAGCTCCCCGGTGCCGCGCCGGTCACCGGCCGTCCGCACGGTGACCGGCGTATGGCGGAAAACCGCCTTGGAGCCACACAGGTGTGCCCATAAGCGAACAGAGGTTCCTCAACTGCGACTCAGGGGCGGCTCGGCCACACGCCCGAATCGGGGCGCGGCCACGCCGTTCCGCACCACTGGCGATCACTCACCCGCGGGCTGTCATGGCTGGTCAACACGGTGATCAAGGCTTCAACTGCCGGTGGCATATGTATGCGGCAGCGGAAGAAATCAGTCAAATCGTAATGTTGAGTTGCCGTCGAATCGGCCCCAGGCATGGCATATGCACGCCATCATGGACGGCATGGCAGCAACGGCGCAGACGGCTCCTCTCGGCGGCAGCGGCGACGACGGTCTCCTCGGCACACCGGGGAGCCGCAGACCCGATCCGGCGGAAGGCGAGATGCGGCTGCTGTCCAGACCCGAATCCGCGGGCCTGGCCCGCCGCCTCACCCGGCATCAGCTCCAGGTGCGCTGGCTGCTGCCGGCCCAGCTGACCGAGGACGCGGTGCTGCTGGTGTCGGAGCTGGTCGCCAACGCCGTGCAGCACGCCGGGGCCCACGCCTTCAGCCTGCGCTTCCGGCGCCGCCGGGGCTGGATCCGGGTGGAGGTGCACGACCCCTCCCGCGCCCTGCCCTGCCTGCTGCCGCCCGACCACCGGACGCTCACCGGACGCGGGCTGATCGTGGTCAACCACCTGGCCGGCCGCTGGGGGGTGGACCTGAAGCCGCACGGCAAATCCACCTGGTTCGAGCTCCGGGTCACCGGCGGCGGCCGGTCCTGAGACGGCCGGTCCCGGGGCGGCCCGCTCAGGCGGAGCGCCGCCGCGCGCCCGCACGGCGACGGCGGTCATTGCACAACAGGCACCTGCCCCAGCCCGGCGGCAGCGGATCCTCCTTGTCGCCGTGGAGCGGATCCACCGGTCCGTACGGATGCACGCTGCAGCCGGTGTCGCCCGGCCCGTCGCGCAGCGCCAGCGCGGCCGACACCGCCCGGCGCAGCGCGTCCACCAGCACCTCGGCCTGCTCGCCCTGCGGCCGTTCCTCCAGAAAGGCGATGTCGGAGGCGGTGCGCAGGGCGGTCTGCAGGGTGTGCCACTCGCTCTGCTGACTCATGCGTCCAGCCTAGGACCGCCCTCCGACAGCCGTATCCCGGCCCGGGCGCGGCGGGGGGGGGCGCAGGACTCCGGTCCCGGGTCCGGGGACCGATCCGGTCAGCCGAAAATCCGAGTGAGAAGTGTCAGGGGCTATACGTAAGCTCGGTGCTGATGTCTGCCTCAGCCCATGCCCCCGAAGACGCCCCTGCCCGAAAACGCTCCGTCGTCCGCTCCCTGCTGCGGTTGTGGCCCTATGTCCGGCCGGTCCGGGTCCGCCTGTTCACGGCCGCCGGGGTCGCCATCGTGGCTGCCGGCATGAGCCTGGTCTTCCCGCTCGTGCTGGGCTGGATCGTGGACGGCCCGATCGCCGACGGGGACACCGGCGGCGTGCTGGCCGGCGGCCTGCTGCTGCTGGTGGTGGGGCTGGCCGAGGCGCTGCTGTTCGGCTTCCGCCGCTGGCTGGTGGCGCGCCCGCTGGCGGGCGTGGAGGCGGCCATGCGGGCCGACATCTACCGGCATGTGCAGCGGCTGCCGGTCGCCTTCCATGACCGCTGGCCGTCCGGGCAGCTGCTCTCCCGCGCCACCGGCGATCTGACCCAGCTCCGGATGTTCCTCGCCTTCCCGCTGACCTTCCTGGTGGTCAACGCCACCATGATCGTCGTGGGCTGCGGGCTGCTGCTCCACCAGGACCGGGTGCTCGGCCTGGTGGTGATCGCCCCGGTGATCCCGCTGATCGTGGTCTGCCTGGTGTTCGAGCGCCACTACTCGGTGGCCTCCCGCCGCTCCCAGGACCAGATCGGCGACCTGACCACCGTGGTCGAGGAGTCGGTGCTCGGCATCCGGATCATCAAGGGCTTCGGCCGGCACCGCAGCCAGGCCCGGGCGTTCCGTGAGCTGTCGCAGCGGCTGCGCAGCACCGAGCTGCGCAAGTCCAGGCTGCTCGGGGCCATCATGGCCGTGATCTACGGGCTGCCCGAGTTCTTCCTCGGCGGCGCGCTGGTGCTCGGGGTGCTGCGGGTGGCGGACGGCAGCATCACGGCGGGCACGCTGGTGGCCTTCATGGCGGTGGCGCTGGCGCTGCGCTGGCCGGTGGAGTCGATGGGCTTCCTGCTGGCGCTGTGCAACGAGGCGGCCACCGCCACCGACCGCTACTTCGAGGTGATGGACGAGCCCCTCCCGGCCGACGACCCGCCCTCCCCCGCCGCCGGGGCCGCCGCCCGGGCCGCCGCCGCTTCCCCGGGGCCGGGCGCGGCGGGCGGCATGCGCTTCGAGAACGTCACCTTCCGCTTTCCGGACGCGCCGCCCGGCACCCCGCCCGTACTGGACGGCATCGATCTGCACATCCGGCCCGGCGAGACCATGGCCCTGGTCGGCGGCACCGGCAGCGGCAAGACCACGCTGATCAATCTGGTGCCCCGGCTGCACGAGGTCACCTCGGGCCGGATCACCCTGGACGGCGAGGACATCGCCGCGCTCTCCCGCGCCCAGGTGCGGCAGCGGGTCGCCGTCGCCTTCGAGGAGCCGACCCTGTTCTCCGCCACCGTGCGGGAGAACGTCCTGATGGGAGCCGAGGAGGCCGGCTCCCGGGAGTTCGCCCGCGCCCTGCGGGTCAGCCAGGCGGACGACTTCGTGGCGGCCCTGCCCGCCGGACCGGAGACCCAGGTCGGCGAGCAGGGCATGTCGCTCTCCGGCGGGCAGCGGCAGCGCCTGGCGCTGGCCCGGGCGGTGGTCGGCCGCCCGCCCTTCCTGGTGCTGGACGACCCGCTCTCGGCGCTGGATGTGCACACCGAGGCCCGGGTGGAGGCCGCGCTGCGCGAGGTGCTGGCCGACACCACGGCGCTGGTGGTGGCGCACCGGCCGTCCACGGTGCTGCTCGCCGACCGGGTGGCGCTGCTCTCCGGCGGCCGGATCGCCGCCGTGGGCACCCACAACGAGCTGCTGAACAGCAGCGACGAATACCGCTATCTGCTGACCGGCGAGACCCGGGGGGCCCTCGTCCGATGAGCACCACAGTCGAGGAGAAGGACCGGCCCCGCCAGTCCGGTGCCACCCCGTCCGGCGGCGGGCCGGCGGGCCCGGCCGAGGCGGCCGGCCCGGCGCCGGGGACCGGCGGCGGCACCGCGGCCGGAGAGTCCGACGGCTTCGACCAGGATCTGCTGCCCGCGCCGCGCAACGCCCCGCGCAGGCTGCTGCTCTCCCTGGTCCGGCCGCACCGGGCCACCGTGGCCCTGGCCGCCGTCCTGCTGCTGCTCCAGCAGGCGGCCGTGCAGGCCGGTCCGCTGCTGGTGGCCATCGCCATCGACCGGGCCGTCCCGGCCGCGGCCGGGGGCGACTACGGCCCGGTGACCGCCGTCGCGCTGGTCTATCTGGCCTGCGCCGCCGGTTCCGGCGTGCTGCTGTACGGCTTCATCACCGTCTCCGCCCGGGCCTGCCAGGGGCTGCTGCTGGATCTGCGCGGCCGGATCTACCGCCAGGCCCAGGCGCTGTCCCTGGACTTCCACGACCGCTACACCTCCGGCCGGCTCATCTCCCGTTCCACCAGCGATGTGCAGTCGCTGCGGGACCTGATGGACGAAGGGCTCCAGGAGCTGGTCATCGTCACGGTGTCGGTGGTCTACATCGTGGCCCTGCTGTGCTACCTGGACATCGGGCTGGGCGGGGCGGCGCTGTTCTCCTTCGTGCCGCTGGCCCTGCTGGTGCGCGGCTTCCGGCGCCGCTCGGGCGTGCTGTTCAGCCGCCGCTCCTCGGCCATCGCCACGGTGATCGTGAAGTTCAACGAGACGCTGAACGGCATCCGGCCGGTGCAGGCCTTCCGCCGCGAGCGGCGCAACGACGAGGAGTTCCGCACGCTCAACAAGCACCACGAGCGGGTCAACGGCGGAACGATTCTGGAGCTGGCCCGGTTCGTGGTCACCTCCCGGCTGATCGCCAACACGGTCACCGCGGGTGTGGTGCTGTGGGGTGCCTACCGGGTGGCCGAGGGAGAGCTCGCCCTGGGCGTGCTGGCGGCGGGCGCGCTCTACCTGCGCCGGCTGTACGACCCCCTCGACCGCTTCGCCATGATCCTCAACTACTACGAGTCGGCGACCGCGTCCCTGCACAAGATCGCGGGCCTGCTGGCCCAGCGGCCCGACGTCCCCGAGCCGGAGCGGCCGGTCACCCTTCCCGGGCGACCGGCCGACCGCCCGGGCCGGGAGGTGGTCTTCGAGGACGTCTCCTTCTCCTACCGCACCGGCGGCGAGGTCCTGCCGCGGTTCTCCCTCACCCTGCGGGCCGGGGAGACCACGGCCGTGGTCGGCGCCACCGGCGCCGGCAAGTCCACCCTGGCCAAGCTGCTGGCCCGGTTCTACGACCCGACCGGCGGCCGGGTGCTGATGGACGGGACCGATCTGCGGGAGCTGACCACCCCCGAGCTGCGGCGCGGGGTGGTGATGGTCACCCAGGAGGCGTTTCTCTTCTCCGGGACGGTCGCCGAGAACATCGCGCTCGGCAAGCCGGACGCCACCCGGGAGGAGATCGAGGCGGCGGCCCGGGCGATCGGCGCCCACGAATTCATCACCGCCCTCCCCGAGGGCTATGACACCGATGTGCGCAAGCGCGGCGGCCGGATCTCGGCCGGCCAGCGCCAGCTGGTCGCCTTCGCCCGGGTGCTGCTGGCCGACCCGTCCGTCGTCATCCTCGACGAGGCCACCTCGTCACTGGACATCCCCGGGGAGAAGGCGGTGCAGCGTGCCATGGCCACGGCCCTGCGCGGCCGTACCGCGCTGGTCATCGCGCACCGCCTCTCCACGGTGGTCACCGCCCACCGGGTCCTGGTGATGTCCGCCGGCCGGATCATTGAGGACGGCTCCCCGGCCGGCCTCATCGCCGACGGCGACGGCCAGTTCTCCGATCTGCACCGCGCCTGGCGGGACAGCCTGGTCTGACCGGCCTGACCGGCCTGACCGGTCCGACTGGTCCGACTGGTCCGGCCGCCCGGTGATCCCGGGCGGGACCGCAGCACCGGCCGCGCACCGGCCGCGGTCCGGCCGTCCCGCCCGGGATCACCCCACGGCCGCGTCCAGCAGCGGGCCCAGTTCCGCCGCCACCGTCTCCAGGGCGCGGACGCTGTGCTCGGCGCGGGCCAGGACGATGGCGCCCTCCAGCGCGCTGATCATCAGCGTGGCCAGCGGGCCGGCCCGGCCGGCCGGCACGCCCATCCCGGTCAGCGCCCCGGCCACCGCCCCGGTCCACTCGGCGAAGGCCGCCTCCGCGGCCTGCCGGGTGGGTTCGGCGGCGTCCGCCCGGTCGGCCGTGGCGGCCACGACCGGGCAGCCCCTGGCATAGCCGTCCCGCTGGTACTCGTCGATCCACTGCCCCGCCATGGCGGCGAACAGCCCGCTGGGCGTGGGCCGGTCCATCGCGGCGACAAAGCGCGCGACGCGCCCGGCCGCATACCGTCCGGCCCAGGCCACGGCCTCGTTGACCAACTGCTCCTTGCCGCCGGGGAAGTGGTGCTGGAGCGAGCCGCGCGGTGCGGCGGCCTCCGCCACCACCTCCCGCATGCCGGTGGCGGTCACCCCCTGCCGTCGGATCAACTGCGCGGCGGCGAACACCATCCGTTCCCGGGGACCGCGCGCACCTGTCGCCATCAGCTCGCACCCCCTACTATGACGACCGTCATAGAAACGCAGTTCAACACCGCCACAGAGGGGTGACAGCGGATGGGATGGACCGAACGGACGGGGTTCCTCGGGCTCGGGGTCATGGGACAGCCGATGGCACTCCGCCTGGCCCGGGCGGACACCCCGCTGATCGTCTGGAACCGCACCCCGGAGCGCTGCGAACCGCTGCGTGCCGCCGGGGCGGCCGTGGCCGGCTCGCCCGCCGAGGTCTTCGGCCGGGCCGGCACGGTGCTGATGATGCTGGCCGACGAGGCCGCCATCGACGCCACCCTGGGCCGGGGCACCCCGGCCTTCGGCCCGCTGGTCCGCGGACACACTCTCGTCCACATGGGCACCACCTCGCCGGACTACTCGCGCTCGCTCCAGGCGGACATCCTCGCCGCCGGCGGGGCGTATGTCGAAGCCCCGGTCTCCGGCTCGCGCGTCCCGGCCGAGGAGGGCCGCCTGGTCGCCATGGTCGCGGGCGAGGAGTCCGCGCGCGCCGCCGTCCGCCCCCTGCTGGCCCCCGTGTGCGGCCGGTCCTTCGACTGCGGACCGGTCCCGGGCGCGCTGCTGATGAAGCTGGCGGTGAACATCTTCCTGATCACCACGGTGACCGGCCTGGCCGAATCATTCCACTTCGCCGAACGGCACGGCCTGGACCCGGAACAGTTCCTGGCCGTGCTGGACGCCGGGCCGATGGCCAGCGCCGTCTCCCGGATGAAGGCCCCCAAGCTGCTCACCCGGGACTTCTCCGTCCAGGCGGCCATTCCGGACGTACTGAAGAACAACCGGCTCATCGCCGAGGCCGCCCGCACGGCCGGCGTGGCCTCACCGCTTCTGGACGCCTGCCACGCCCTCTACGCCGAAACCCTGGCCCTGGGCCACTCCGACGCCGACATGGCCGCCGTGCTGCACGCCCTGGAGGCCCGCACCGGCCACCTCTAATGGGGCTCAGCGGGCCGTAGGAGAGACTACGGTCCGTAGCCGCCAGCAGGTGAGCACTCACCACCTCGGAACCACTGCGAGTTCTGCGGTCAGACCGTGCCCCAGCTGGTCGGCCGGGAGGCCTGACTGCTTATGGGATGGCGTGCCCGCCGGACAGATTGGCGTGAGCACTGGATCCATTAGGGCGCGAGCCGTGCTTTCCGCTGGCTGCGCGCAAGGATCGTATGAGAGCGAAGGGCTGGGGTGCTGGTGCTGTTCATCGGTGATGACTGGGCCGAAGACCACCATGACGTCGAGGTGCAGGACGCGACGGGCCGCAGGCTGGCCGCAGCGCGGCTGTCC
>NZ_FOLM01000001.1:45275-1033701 GCF_900112355.1 Streptomyces aidingensis | reverse complement strand
CGTTGTCCTGGCTGCGGTCGGAGACGTCCAGCACCTTCCCGGAGTGCCGGTTCTCCAGGTAGTACCAGGTGCCGGTGGCGGGCTGGGCCTGGCTGCTGGTGGCGGTCAGCAGTCCGAGAAGCAGAGCGGAAACGCTTGCTATGGCAGCCACCAGCCAGGTATGCCTGCGCACCCATCCGCGTGGTGCGCGTGGTGCGAGCGATTGCTGTGACATCAGTTTTCTTCCCTTTCCGACTCGGGATGATCTGGTGCAGACCATCTGAAAGGGAGCGCTCCCAAGCTAGATCGAACGAGCGACTGAAACGTATCAACACGTCATGTGCGCGTCAATCCATCACGCGGTAAGCGCTCTCTAGGAGGGCGGACCGGGTGTGGAGTGCATCTCCCAGACCAGCAGTTCGGTACCCGGTTCAGTCTGCTCCAGCCGGGCCGGGTGCGGATCGGCCGATCCACCCACCGGGGCCACCCGGGCCGCGTCGCCGGCCGCCAGCCGCACCCCCTCGGGCCGCTCCGGGGCGACCAGCGAGACCCCGCCGCGCGCCACATGCAGATAGCACCAGGGCGCCGCCGGCAGCTCCGGCCCCGGACCGCCGCCGGGCGCCGGCCGCCACAGATGCAGCACCGCGTCCGCGCCCGGCACCGGGCAGCGGGCCATGGCCGCGCCGTCCCCCGCCCGCCGCCCTCCCTCCCCGAGCGGCCGGCGGACCACCCGGTGGCCGGGCTCGCCCCCGCTCTTCGCCGGAAGCAGCCACATCTGGAGGAAGCGCAGCGTCCCCGGCCCGGCGTTGCGCTCCACATGCCGCACCCCGCTGCCCGCGCTCAGCCACTGGAGATCACCGGCCCGCACCAGCTCCGAGCGGCCCGCCGAGTCCTCGTGCCGCAGCTCGCCCTCCAGCACCCAGCTCACGATCTCCGTGTCCCGGTGCGGGTGTTCGGCGAACCCCGCCCCCGGGGCCAGGATCTCCTCGTTGCAGGCGGTCAGCGAGCCGAAGCGCAGATTGTCCGGGTCGTAGAAGCCGGCGAAGGCGAAGGCGTGCCAGGTGTCGATGCCGGCCGCCGGGTCACCACCGTTGTAGCGCTCCGCCGCCCGCTGGATGATCAGCATCCCGCCACGGTAGCCGCGCGCCCGCGCCGGCGCCGTCGCGTGCGCCGCTCCCGATGGGGCGGTTGTGGACCCGGGGGTATGAGCGGGGCCCGGATGAGGCAGGCTGGGGGCGTGTCCGAAGCCGATAGCCATGCCGACGCGAAACGAACCGCCCACGCCGCCACGGTGCGGCGGCTGGAGCAGTCCTCCGGAAAACTGGCCGCAGCCGCCATCGCCCGGATGGACGCCACCCTGCCGTGGTACCGCGCCATGCCCCCGGAGAACCGGTCCTGGATCGGCCTGGTGGCGCAGGCCGGCATCGCGGCCTTCACCGAATGGTTCCGGCACCCGGACGCGCCCCAGGCGATCAGCACCGATGTGTTCGGCACCGCCCCGCGCGAGCTGACCCGGGCGATCACCCTGCGGCAGACCGTGGAGATGGTGCGCACCACCATCGAGGTGGTGGAGCAGGCGGTGGACGAGATCGCCGCCCCCGAGGGGCAGACCGCGCTGCGCAACGCCCTGCTGGTCTACGCCCGGGAGATCGCCTTCGCCACCGCGCAGGTGTACGCCCAGGCCGCCGAGGCACGCGGTGCCTGGGACGCCCGGCTGGAGTCGCTGGTGGTCAACGCGGTGGTCTCCGGGGAGGCCGACGAGGGCGATGTGTCCCGCGCCGCGGCCCTGGGCTGGAAGTCCCCCGAGCACGTCATCGTGGTGCTGGGCAGCGCGCCCAACGGGGACAGCGAGCTGACCGTGGAGGCCATCCGGCGTGCCGCCCGCTATGCCAAGCTCCAGGTCCTCACCGGCGTGCTGGGCAAGCGGCTGGTGGTGATCGCCGGCGGCAGCGACCAGCCGCTGCGCGCCGCGAAGTCGCTGATCGGGCCGTTTGCCGAGGGCCCGGTGGTGGCCGGTCCGGTGGTGCCGGACCTGCTGACCGCCACCCGCTCCGCGCAGGCCGCCGCGGCCGGTCTGCGGGCCTGCGCGGCCTGGCCGGACGCCCCGCGGCCGGTGCTGGCGGACGATCTGCTGCCGGAGCGCGCCATGGCGGGCGACCCGGTGGCCCGGGACCTGTTGGTGGAGGAGATCTACAGACCGCTGCGGGATGCGGGCTCGGCGCTGCTGGAGACGCTCAGCGTGTATCTGGAGCAGGCGAGCTCGCTGGAGGGCGCCGCGCGGATGCTGTTCGTCCATCCCAACACCGTGCGGTACCGCCTGCGACGTGTGACGGACGTCACCGGCTGGTCCCCCTCGGATGTCCGTTCCGCCTTCACCCTGCGTATCGCGCTGATGCTGGGCAGACTCGGGGACGCCGTCAGCCACGCCTGGTCTTGACGAGGCGGTTTGTGGGTCCTCGACAATTCCCTCGATGGTTCTTCGTTTTGGTCCCCACCGGCGCGGACCGGTCCGGTCAGGAGAGAGTGTGAGTGTGCTCGTACTCGTCGCTCCCGGCCAGGGCGCCCAGACCCCTGGCTTTCTGACTCCCTGGCTCGACCTCCCCGGTGCGGCCGACCGGCTGCGTGCCTGGTCGGAGGCGATCGATCTCGATCTGGTGCGGTGCGGAACGGAGGCCGGCGCCGAGGAGATCCGGGACACCGCGGTGGCCCAGCCGCTGCTGGTGGCCGCCGCCCTGCTCTCCGCCGAGGCCCTGCTCGGCGAGGGGTTCGGCACCGGCCCCGGCGCGTCCGCGGCACCCGGTGCCGCCGGGCTCCCCGGTGTGGTCGCCGGCCACAGCGTGGGCGAGGTGGCCGCCGCGGCGATCGCCGGGGTGCTCACCCCCGAGGAGGCCATGGTGCTGGTCCGGCGCCGCGGACTGGCCATGGCCGAGGCCGCGGCCGTCACCGAGACCGGCATGTCGGCCGTGCTGGGCGGCCGGGACCCGGAGGGCATCCCCGCCCATCTCGAACGCCTGGGGCTGACCGCGGCCAACCGCAACGGCCCGGGCCAGATCGTGGCGGCCGGCACCGCCGGGCAGCTCGCCGCGCTGGCCGCCGACCCGCCGGAGGGCGCCCGGGTGCGTCCGCTCCAGGTGGCCGGCGCCTTCCACACCGAGCACATGGCCCCGGCCGTGGCGGCCATGGACGCGGCGGCCTCCGCCCTGGTGCCGGCCGATCCGCGGATGCGCTATGTGTCCAACGCCGACGGCCGCCTCGTCGGCGAGGGCAAGGAGATCCTGCGCCGGCTGGTGGCCCAGGTCGCCGGGCCGGTCCGGTGGGATCTGTGCATGGAGACCTTCCTCTCGCTGGGCGTCACCGCCATGATCGAGGTCTGCCCGGGCGGCACCCTCACGGGGCTGGCCAAGCGCGGCATGAAGGGGACCACGACGCTGGCCGTCAAGACCCCGGAGCACCTGGAGGCGGCCCGCGCGCTGCTGGCCGGGCAGGCCCGGGACGCGGACGGCCCGGGCGGGGCCTGAGCCGATGAGGGAAGAGGAGCGACACTGACATGTCCGGCAAGATCAAGGGCGGCAAGGGCGCTCCCTATGCCCGCATCCTGGGCGTCGGCGGCTACCGTCCCAGCCGGGTGGTGCCCAACGAGGAGATCCTGAAGCACATCGACTCCTCCGACGAGTGGATCCGCTCGCGCTCCGGGATCGTCACCCGGCACTGGGCGGGCGAGGACGAGACGGTCACCGAGATGTCCCTGGCCGCGGCCGGCAAGGCGCTGGCCGACGCGGGCGTGGAGGCGGACCGGATCGGCGCCGTGGTGGTCTCCACCGTCTCGCACTTCCGGCAGACGCCGGGCGTGGCCGCGGAGATCGCGCACAAGCTCGGCGCGGGCCGGCCGGCCGCCTTCGACATCTCCGCCGCCTGCGCCGGCTTCGGTTACGGGCTGACCCTGGCCAAGGGCATGATCGTCGAGGGCAGCGCCGAGTATGTGCTGGTCATCGGCGTGGAGCGGCTGTCCGACATGACCGACCGGGAGGACCGGGGCACGGCCTTCCTGTTCGGGGACGGGGCCGGCGCGGTGATCGTCGGACCGTCCCGGGAACCCGGCATCGGCCCCTCGGTGTGGGGCTCCGAGGGCGACAAGTTCGACACCATCGGCCAGACCGTACCCTGGGACGCGTACCGCGAGGGGCCGGTGGAGAAGTTCCCCGCCCTCCGCCAGGAGGGCCAGACGGTCTTCCGGTGGGCGGTGTTCGCCATGGCCAAGGTCGCCCAGCAGGCCCTGGACGCGGCGGGCATCACCGCCGGCGAGCTCGACGTCTTCATCCCGCATCAGGCCAATATGCGGATCATCGACTCGCTGGCGAAGACTCTCAAGCTGCCGGAGCATGTGGCGGTCGCCCGCGACATCGAGACCACCGGCAACACCTCGGCCGCCTCCATTCCGCTCGCCATGGAGCGGATGCTGGCGACCGGGCAGGCAAAGAGCGGTGACACAGCTCTCGTCATCGGGTTCGGGGCCGGTCTGGTCTACGCGGCCACGGTCGTTACCCTCCCTTAGGCATCACAACCCCGCGGTCCGGGGCCACCGGTCCGCACCGGCACCATCCAGCAGGACCCGCAGCAGTACAGCACCGCGGCAACGGACCGCATCACGAGAAGGAGCGGCGCAATGGCGTCCACCAAGGAAGACATCATCGCTGGTCTCGGCGAGATCGTGAACGAGATCGCCGGCATCCCGGCCGAGGACGTGACCGAGGAGAAGTCCTTCACGGACGACCTGGACGTGGACTCGCTGTCCATGGTCGAGGTGGTCGTCGCCGCCGAGGAGCGCTTCGAGGTCAAGATCCCGGACGACGATGTCAAGAAGCTGAAGACCGTGGGCGACGCGGTCTCCTACATCCTGGACCACCAGGACTGACCCGGCCCTCCCCGCTGCGTCCCGCAGCGGCAGCGCAGCAGCACGACGCGCATGTCGCCACCTGCCGGGTGGCCGATCCCACGACCTCGACTAGCGGAAGAGCATTGCCGTGAACGCGACCAATCGAACGGTGGTCGTCACCGGTGTCGGCGCAACCACACCGCTGGGTGGCGACATCGCGACGACCTGGCAGGCCATGGTGTCCGGTACCTCCGGCGTCCGGGAACTGACCCAGGACTGGGCGGCCGGCCTGCCGGTGCGGATCGCCGCCACCGCCGCGGTGGACCCCGATGACGTGCTTCCCCGCCCGGTGCTCCGCAAGCTGGACCGCTCCGCGCAGTTCGCGCTGCTCGCGACCCGCGAGGCGTGGGCGGACGCCGGGTTCACCGCCCCGGCGGGCGAGGACGGCGGCCTGGTGGACCCGGCCCGGCTGGGCGCGGTCATCGCCTCCGGCATCGGCGGAGTGACCACCCTGCTGGACCAGTACGACAACCTGCTCCAGAAGGGGCCGCGGCGGGTGTCCCCGCACACCGTCCCGATGCTGATGCCCAACAGCCCGGCCGCCAACGTCAGCCTGGAGATCGGCGCGCAGGCCGGGGCGCACGCCCCGGTCAGCGCCTGTGCCTCGGGCGCGGAGGCGGTCGGCTACGCCACCGAGATGATCCGCACCGGCCGGGCGGACGTGGTGGTCGCGGGCGGCACCGAGGCGGCCGTCCACCCGCTGCCCATCGCGGCCTTCAGCAACATGATGGCCATGTCCAAGAACAACGACGACCCCGAGCGGGCCTCCCGGCCGTACGACATGGCCCGGGACGGCTTTGTGCTGGGCGAGGGCTGCGGCGTGGTGGTGCTGGAGTCGGCCGAGCATGCGGCCCGGCGCGGCGCGCGGGTGTACTGCGAGCTGCTGGGCCAGGGCCTGTCGGCGGACAGCCACCACATCGCGCAGCCGGAGCCCACCGGACGGGGAGTGGCGGCGGCGGTCCAGAACCTGCTGGACACCACCGACCTCAAGCCCGCGCAGGTGGTGCACGTCAATGCGCACGCCACCTCCACCCCGCAGGGCGATGTGGCGGAGATCAAGGCGCTGCGCAAGGTCCTGGGCGAGGAGATGGACCATGTCGCGGTGTCGGCGACCAAGTCGATGACCGGTCACCTGCTGGGCGGCGCGGGCGGTGTGGAGACGGCCGCCACGGTGCTGGCCGTGTACCACCGGCTGGCTCCGCCCACCATCAATGTGGAGAAGCTGGACCCGGAGGTGGACGCGGATGTGGTGCGCGGCGAGGCCCGCGCACTGCCCTCGGGCACCATCGCGGCGCTGAACAACTCCTTCGGATTCGGCGGGCACAACGTGGTCCTCGCCTTCCGCACGGTCTGACCGCCGCGCGGTTCCCCGCGCACACCGGCACCGGAGAGGGGCCGGGCCGGAGCGGATGCTCCGGCCCGGCCCCTCTCCGGCATCCGGCCGCCCCCGCCGGGGCACGGCGCAGCCGGGACGCGGGCCGGCGCCGTCCGGCCCACCCGCGGCGGCCACCGTGGTCGCGCTCGGCGAGGGGGACACCGTCGCCGGTGTCCCGCGGGTGCGTTCAGGGCGCGGTGACGATCTGGCCGGCCCAGGAGAGGCCGCCGCCGAAGGCGAACAGCAGCACCGGGGCGCCGGAGGGCAGTTCGCCGCGCTCCGCCATCTTGGACATGGCGATCGGGATGGAGGCGGCCGAGGTGTTTCCGCTGTCCACCACGTCCCGGGCGATCACCGCCCGCGGGCAGTCCAGCTTGGCCACCAGCGACTCGATGATCCGCAGATTGGCCTGATGGGTGACGACCGCGCCCAGGTCGGCCGGGGTGATCCCGGCCCGTTCGCAGGTCTGGCGCAGCAGCGCGGGCAGCACCGTGGTGGCCCAGCGGAACACGGTCTGCCCGTCCTGGGCGAACCGCGGCTGCCAGGCGTCCTGGAGCCGTACCGCGGCGCCCCGGGAGGGGTCCGTGCCCCACACCACCGGGCCGACTCCGATCCCGCCGCCCTCGCCGTCGCCGCCATCTCCGCTGTCGCCGCTGTCGTCCGAGCTCAGTACGGCCGCGCCCGCACCGTCGCCGAGCAGGACACAGGTGGAGCGGTCGGTCCAGTCCGTGACATCGGACATCTTCTCGGCGCCGATCACCAGGGCGTGCCGTGCCGCGCCGGCCCGCAGGGTGTGGTCGGCGGTGGCCAGCGCGGTGGTGAAGCCGGCGCAGGCGTTGTTGAGGTCGAAGGAGACGGCGGCGGTGATCCCGGTGCGCCCGGCGACCTGTGCGGCGATGGAGGGCGAGCGGTCCCGCGCCGAGCAGGTGGCCACGATCACCTGGCCGATCGCGGCGCGGTCGACACCGGACTGGGCGAGTGCCTTCTCCGCGGCGGCGGCGGCCAGATCGGTCACCGTCTCCTCGCGGGCGATGCGCCGGGTGACGATGCCGGTGCGCTGCCTGATCCACTCGTCGCTGGTCTCGACCATGCCGGCCAGATCGTCGTTGGTGAGCACCTGCGCGGGCTGGTGGTGGCCCAGCGCGGTGATACGGGAGCGGCGGGTGCCGGACGGCGCGGAAGCTGCGGATGGCGTCATGACCGCAGACTATAGCGACCGATCGTTCGGACTCTATACTCGGTTCCATGAGCCCTCGCAGATCGGCCGCCGAAGCCCGCTCCACCCGCGAGCGGATCATCCGGCGCAGCGTGGACGTGGCCTCCCTGGAGGGCCTGGAGGGGCTGACCATCGGGCGGCTCGCCGAGGATCTGGGGCTGAGCAAGTCCGGGCTGCTGGGGCATTTCGGGTCCAAGGAGGTGCTTCAGCTCGCCACCCTGGAACGCGCCTCGGTGATCTTCAACAACGAGGTCTGGGCCCCGGCCGCGGACGCCCGCCCGGGCCTGGACCGGCTGCATGCGGTGTGCGCCGCCTGGATCTCCTATCTGGAGCGGGGCGTCTTCCCCGGCGGCTGCCTCTTCGTCAGCTCGACCTTTGAGTACGACGGGCGCGGCGGGCCGGTGCGGGCGCTGCTGCGACGGCAGTTCGCGGTGTGGCGGCGGCGGCTGGCGGCCGATGTGCGGACCGCGGTGCGGCGCGGTGAGCTGCCGGCCGGGAGCGATCCGGAGCAGCTCGTGTTCGAGCTGTCCGGGGTGATGATGAGCCTGAACCACGCGCTCCAGCTGCACGGCGACAGCGCCGCCGTGGTGCGTGCCCGGCGGGCCGTGCACCGGCTGCTGGACGCCGCCTGCCGCCCGGACGGCCGTCCGCCGTCCGCCTGAGCCGGCCGGACAGCCGGCCGGACGGACGGACGGCGGCTTCAGACCACCTGGTGCAGCCAGCGCACGGGGGCGCCCTCGCCGGCGTAGCGGAAGGGCTCCAGTTCGTCGTCCCAGGGCTTGCCCAGCAGCCGGGAGATCTCGGCGGAGAGGTCGCTCTCGCCCCGCCCGGCCCGCTCGGCCGCCGCGCGCAGCCGGTCCTCCGGGATCATGATGTCGCCGTGCACGCCGGTGACCGCGTGGTAGATGCCGAGCCCGGGGGTGCAGCTGTAGCGCTCGCCCTCGGCCGCGGCGCAGGGCTCGGAGGTCACCTCGAAGCGCAGCAGCTCCCAGCCGCGCAGCGCCGACGCCAGCCGGGAGGCGGTGCCGGCCGGGCCCTGCCAGGAGAGTTCGGCGCGCCAGGTGCCGGGGGAGGCGGGCTGCCTGATCCAGTCCAGGCCGACCCGGCTGCCCAGCACCCCGGAGACCGCCCATTCCACATGCGGACACAGCGCGCGGGGCGCGGAGTGCACGTACAGGACACCTCGTGTCGTCATCCGGACCTCCCGCTCCGTCCCGCTGCTCCGGGCATGCGCGCGTGCCTGAGCCCGCGCCGCAACGGGCGATCACGCCCCGGCGCCAAGCACGAACAGTAAACACCATGAATGTCCAATCTCGGCAAATCTCAGCAAAGAGGACAGTCGGTAACGTCACGTAATCTCTTACTCTTGTCTGGATAGTCCACTGAGCGGACCAAAGGACCGCTGCGGAACGCGCCGCAGCCGACTGAAGCGAAGGACGACGCTGAATGCCGGTCAGCCGCAGCAGCCGTGCCACCGCCGCCGCACCGGTGGCCCTCGCCGCGCTCATCGCCGTCACCGTCACCGCCTGCACCAGCGGCGGCGACCTCACCGACCAGGCCGCCGCCACCGCACCGGGCGAGCAGCCGGAGCACCGGGCCGCCCCGGAGCAGCCGCCGGCCTGGGACACCGGCCCGGAGTCGCTGGCCGCCCTGGGCGACTCCATCACCACCGGATTCGACGCCTGCTCGATCCTGGTCGACTGCCCCGAGGTGTCCTGGGCGACCGGCACCGAGCCGGGCCTGGAGAGCCTGGCCCAGTTGCTGCCCGCCGAGGAGGCCTGGAACGAGGCGGTGTCCGGCGCCCGCATGGCGGATCTTCCGGAGCAGGCCCGCCGGGCGGTGGCCCATGAGCCGGAACTGCTCACCGTGATGATCGGCGCCAATGACGCCTGCGCGCCCGATGTGGCATCGATGACCCCGGTCGGCGACTTCCGGTCGGACTTCACCGAGGCCATGGACATCATCCGCGGCGCACTGCCCACCGCCCAGATCTATGTGGCCAGCGTGCCCGACCTGCACCGGCTGTGGACAGTGGGGCAGGAGAACGCCCTGGCCCGGCAGATCTGGCGGTTCGGCATCTGCCCCTCGATGCTGGGCCGGCCGAGCTCCGAGGAGGCGGAGGAGGCCACCGCCCGGCGCGCCGCCGTGCGGGAACGGGTGCAGGAGTTCAACGCGGTGCTCCGGGAGGTCTGCGCGGCGGACGAGCGCTGCCGCTATGACGAGGGGGCCGTCTTCGAGTACCCCTTCACCACGGCGGAGCTGAGCCGCTGGGACTGGTTCCATCCGGGGGTGGCCGGCCAGCAGGTGCTGGCCGAACTGGCCCACGAGCGGATCACCAGCCCGGACTGAACCCGGACCAGGGCCCCGCCCGGGACGGTCGGCGTTGACAGCCCGGCCGCCCCGTCACTACCGTTCTTCGACAGAATTTCGAACATTAGCCGACATATCGAACGTGGAGGGGCGGGCGGGGCCCGTGCGCATCACCGGAATCAGCACCCATGTCGTCGGCACGCCGTGGCGCAATCCCACCCATGCCCGGGTCCACACCGACGAGGGTCCGACCGGGGCCGGCGAGAGCCGGATGCCGGCCGCCACCGCCGAGACCCACCATGAGCCGGTGGCCCCGCACCATGCCGGCGGCTCGGTGCTCACCGCCGCCGGCCTCCGGCTCGCCGCCTGCACCCCCGGCTTCGAGATCCTGGAGCACTTCGGCGACTTCGCCGACGCCGGGATCGAGCACTTCGGTCTGCGGGCCGAGGACCGGCACAAGCGCGACGGCGGCGCCGGCCGTCCCCGCCGGTGAGCGACGCGGCGGCGGCCGGCTCCCGGGCCGTGCTGGTGGAGGGACCCGGGCGGTACCGGCTGCTCAACCGGCCCGAGCCGCCCGAGCCGGGCCCCGGCGAGGTACGGGTGGCCGTGCACGCCGCCGGGGTCTGCGCCAGCGACCGGGAGATCTGGGACGGCACCCGCGCCGAGGGCTATGTGCGCTACCCGGTGGTGCCGGGGCACGAATGGTCCGGCACGGTGGAGGCCACCGGCCCCGGTGTGGACCCGGCGCTGACCGGCCGCGGCACCGTGGGCGAGGGCTTCAGAAGCTGCCAGTCCTGCGACCACTGCCGGGCCGGCCGGACCACCCTGTGCTCCGCCCCCTATCAGGAGACCGGCTTCACCCGGCCCGGCGCCTTCGCCGACCATCTGGTGCTGCCCGCCCGGCTGCTGCACCCGCTGCCGGACGGCGCCGACCTGACCGCCGCCGCGCTGCTGGAACCGGCCGCCGTGGTGGCCGCCGCCGTGCTGGCCGCGGCACCGGTGCCGGGCGAGCGGATCGCCGTGGTGGGCGCCGGCACGCTGGGCCTGCTGGCCGTGCAGCTGCTGGCCGCCTGCTCGCCGGCCGAGCTGGTGACCGTGGACCCGCGCGAGCGTCCCCGGCGGCTGGCCGCCGGGTTCGGCGCCACGCGGACCGTCACACCCGGCGAGCTGTCCGGCCTGCCGGCCGGCCACGATCTGGTGGTGGAGACCGCCGGGGCCCGCAGCTCGGCCGCCGAGGCCTGCGCGCTGGCCCGGCGCGGCGGCCGGATCGTGCTGGCCGGCATCCCGGCGCCGGGGGCCGACGGGCTGGACCCGCTGCTGCTGACCGTGCGGCAGCTCTCCCTCGCCACGGTCTTCGGCGCGCCCTCCGCCGCCTGGTCCTTCGCGGTGCGGGCCTTTGCCACCGGGCTGCTCGATCCCGGCCCGCTGATCACCCACCGGCTGCCGCTGACCGGCTTCGAGACCGCCGTCGCCCTGGTCGGCAGCGGTGACCCCGCGGTCGGCAAGGTCCTCCTCCAGCCGTAGCCCGTCCGCGGACCACCGCCGCCCGCCGCCCGTCGCCCGCTTCCCGCCGTCCCACCCGCAAGGAGCACCGTGTCCGCGCCCGCCTCGCCCCACCGCCCGTCAGACGCCGCACTGACGTCCATCGGCCACGGCCTCCCCGCCGTGCACCCGGCCGACGCCTCCCCGCACACCTTTCCGGACGGGGGCCGCTGGCGCACCGAGATACCGTCCACGGAGAATCCGGAACTCCTCGCCGCCGTGCTGAAGGAGGCCGCCGGCCTGGAGGTGCCGGTGCACCGCATCAGCCAGGGCAGCGGGGTGTGGATGCTGACCGACGCCGAGATCACCGAGATGGCACAGGCATGCGCGGCGGCCCGTGCCGAGCTGTGCCTGTTCACCGGCCCGCGCGGCACCTGGGACATCGGGGCCGCCACCCGCACCGCCTCCGGCGGGGCGGGGCTGCGGGCCCGCGGCCACGACGCCCTGGCCGGTTGTGTGGAGGACGCGCTGCGCGCCACCGAGCTCGGGGTGCGCTGTCTGCTGGTGGCCGACGAGGGGGTGCTGTGGACCCTGCACCGGCTGCGGGCCGCCGGCACCCTGCCGGCCGACACCACCTTCAAGGTCTCCGCGCTGATCGGCCCGGTGAACCCGGCCTCGGTCGCGGTCCATGAGCAGCTCGGGGCCGACTCGGTCAACGTGCCCTCGGATCTGACGCTCCAGCATCTCACCGAGATCCGGCGGGTCAGCCGGGTGCCGCTGGATCTCTATCTGGAGGCCCCCGACGACCTGGGCGGCTATGTGCGGATGCACGAGGTCGCCGAGCTGGTGCGGCGGGCCGCGCCGGTCTATCTGAAGTTCGGGCTGAGCAAGGCCCCGGGCAGCTACCCGTACGGCCGCCATATGCGGGACACCGCCCTGGCCGCCGCGCGGGAACGGGTCCGGCGCGGCCGGCTGGCCCTGGACATGCTGGCCCGGCTGGGCGGCGACACCGCCATGTCGCCGCCCGGCGCCCGGCTCCCGGGCCCGCTGGCCCGGTTCTCCCCCGGCGCGCCCGGCTGACCGGTCCGGTCCGGTCCGGCCGTCAGTCGCCGAAGGTGTGCACGGCCCGGTAGTAGGTCCAGGCCAGGGAGCGGCAGGCGGATTTGCGGAAGGTGCTGTAGCGGTTGCAGATCCGCCGCAGATCGGCGTGGAACGCGTCGTCCAGCCGCTTCTTGTGGTCCTTGAACGTGCCGAGATCCTTGAAGTTGCGGTAGCCGAAGTCATGCCGCTGGCAGGCTGTTCCGAACGGGAAACCGAGCGGCTTGTCGGGTGATTTGCTGCAGTAGTCCGTGGTCCAGTCGAACTCGTACTCCGCCCATGCCCCGCGGTCGGCTTCGGCCCGCTTCCAGGCGTCGTAACTCGCCTTGCCGGTCTGGGTGAAGCTGGTCAGCATGTCGGGCTTGTCGGACGGTGCGGCGTCCGCCGGCAGGATCACGACGAAGACGGTGGCCACGGCAACGCCGCCGGCGGCCAGGCCCTTCACGGTTCTGGGGACCACAGAACTCCTCCGGGTCGGGTGCGCCCGGTTTCGCGCACGGCCTTGGGAGCGCCAACCGCCCTGCCATGAGGGACAGTTGTTCGCGCTCGCCGACGCTATCCGGTCGCGCCCGCCCGGAGACGGCCCGGTGCGGCAATCCCCGTCCTTTGTCCGGAAGCCGTTTTCCCCGCGGGTATGCGCCCCGTCCGCTGCCCCGGCGTACGCCCCCCGTGGGCCGCCCGTACCGCCGCATTCTCCCCCGGGGCCCCACCGGCCCCCGCCCTCGCGGCGCCCGCCGGGCGGCGGGACGGCCGCGGTGGCCGGTATCCGGTCACCGGCCCGCGGGGCGGGCGGACATGCGGACGGCGCGCCCGTCGTACCGACGAGCGCGCCGTCCAAAGGGAAGGGGCGGAAGAGGGGGAGGGGGCGGCGGGGGCGGCGGGGTTCCGCCCGGCGGGGCGCCGGGGGTGGCTGCCGGGCCGGTCAGACCCGGGTCCGGCGTCCGCCGGTGAGGAGCTGGTAGAGGAAGATGATGATCACGGCTCCGACAACGGCCGCGATCCAGGTGGAGAGTTCGAAGAAGCCGTCGACCGAGTCCACTCCGAAGATGACCTTGCCCAGCCAGCCGCCGAGCAGTGCGCCGCCTATCCCGAGCAGGGTGGTCACGATGATGCCGCCGGGCTGGCGGCCGGGCATCAGCGCCCTGGCGATCAGGCCCGCCAGCAGGCCCAGCAGAATCCACGCGAGAATACTCATGGCGATTTGCCCCTTTTTGACTACTTCAGTTGGTTTGCACGGATTCACGTGCCCTCGGCGCGCCCCGGCGAAACCGTCCCTCCCGTAACAGTGCCTGATTTGTCACGGTCCGCGATCCGCTGGGTTCTCCGCGTGAGGATGCGGTGAATGTCGCCGGAACGAGACCTTCCGGCCACTTCCCGCTCCAGGAGCCCGGCTGATAGCTCTGGGCGCACCCCGTTCCCGCACCACCGGAGCGCATGTGTCCACGGCATCTCCCCCGGCAGACCCGGCAGGCACGGCAGGCACGGCCACGACGGCCGAGGAAGCGCGGCTCGCGGAGAACGTGCCGCGGCGGATTCTGCGCTACGGCGGACTGGCGGACGCCGTACGGTCCCTGGAGAAGGCGCTGGAGACCGCCGGCGGCCCGGAGGAGGCGCTGCGGACCGTGCGCCGGCACGGGCTGGTGCTGTGGCGCAACGCCGTGCGCCGGCTGCGGGAGAGCGACGGCGACGACCGCCCGCTGTACTGGACCCGGCTGGCGCTGCGCCGGGCGCTGCGCGCCTGGCGGCCCGGGTTCGAGGCGGATCTCCCGCTGCTGCTCACCGAACTGGAGTACGCCTCACGCGGCATGACCGGCAATCATCTGCCCGCCGGTGCGGAGCGGCTGCGGGTGCTGATCACCGGCTTCGACCCGTTCCGGCTGGACGAGGACATCCGCCGCGGCAACCCCTCGGGGGCGGCGGCACTGACGCTGGACGGCACCGCGCTGCGGCTGCCGGACGGGCGCACCGCGCATGTGGCGGGGGTGCTCTTCCCGGTGCGCTGGGCGGACTTCACCGCCGGGATCGTGGAGCGGGCGCTGCGGCCGTATCTGGAGCCCGGGCCCCGGCAGGTGACGCTGTTCATGACGGTCAGCCAGGGCCTGCCGGGCGCCTTCCACCTGGAGAGGTACAACGCGGGCCGGCGCGGCGGCGGCCGGGACAACGCCGGGGAGGAGTCGGTGGGCGCCGTCCCGGTGGCGGACCCGGGGACGGCGCCGCAGTGGACGGTGACCTCCCTGCCGTTCCGGGCCATGGTCTCGGCCAGGACCGGGCGCTTCCCGGTGCTGGACAACACGGCCGTCCAGGAGCTTCCGCAGGGCGCCGGGGAGCCGGTGGTCCGGGCGGAGGGGCCCAGCGGCGAGCCGGGGGCGGCGGCCCGGGCCGGAGGCGGCGGCGCGTATCTGTCCAACGAGATCGCCTACCGGGCCACTCTGCTGCGGGACCGGCTGGGCCCGGGCGCCGCCCTGCCGGGCGGCCATCTGCACACCCCGGTGCTGGAGTTCGCCCCGGAGAACGCCGATCCGGCTCAGGGCCGGTACACCGACCCGGTGCTGGTGGCCAACCGCCGGGACATCACCCGCCAGATCAAGGAACTCCTGATCACCGCGGCCTCCGCCCCGGCTGGCTGAGCCCGGCCCGGCCGGCTGTCGACGGCCGGCCGGCAGCCCGCTGCCACCGGCCGGCCGTCGCCGCTCAGCGCAGCCGGATCACGTTCCAGGAGAGCGGTTCCAGGGTGGCGCGCAGCACCCCGCCGGTCAGCACGGTGCCCGGCGCGGCGGCATGCGGCCGGACCCGCTCCGGCTCCCGCAGGGTGTTGCGGGCCTCGGGGTCGGCGTCCGCCAGCACGCTGTGCTCCACCACCTCGCCCAGGCCCAGCCCGCGCAGGGTGACCTCCAGCGGCAGCGGCTGGTGCTGCCCGCGGTTGACCGCGAACACGGTGACCGCGCCGCTGTCCTCGTCCCGCACCGCGGTGGCGTGCAGCAGCGGCACCTCGCCGTACTTCCCGGTCCGGTACAACGGGCTCTCCGGCCGCACGTCCAGGACGGTGCCGCGCCCGTACCTGGACGCCTGGGCGAAGGGGAAGAAGGTGGTCTGCCGCCAGGCCGGCCCGCCGGGCTCGGTGAGGATCGGCGCGATCACATTGACCAGCTGCGCCAGGCAGGCCACCTTGACCCGGTCGGCGTGGCGCAGCAGGGCGATCAGCAGCGAGCCGAACACCACCGCGTCCGTCACCGAGTAGTTGTCCTCCAGCAGCCGCGGCGCCTCGGCCCAGTCCTCCGGCGGGACCATCACCGAGGATTCCGGGTTGTTCATGTACCAGACGTTCCACTCGTCGAAGGAGATGTTGATCCGCTTCTTCGACTTCAGCCGGGCGCCCACATGGTCGCAGGTGGCCACCACGTTCTCGATGAAGGACTCGGTGTCCACCGCCGAGGCCAGGAAGGAGTCGCGGTCGCCGTCCAGTTCCTCGTAGTAGGCGTGCATGGAGATGTGGTCCACCTCCTCGTAGCAGTGCTGGAGGACGGTGGACTCCCAGGCCGCGAAGGTGGGCATGGACTGGCCCGAGCTGCCGCAGGCGACGAGTTCCAGCCCGGGGTCGATCATCCGCATGGCGCGGGCGGTGGCGGTGGCCAGCGCCCCGTATTCCTCGGCGCTCTTGTGGCCGATCTGCCAGAAGCCGTCCATCTCGTTGCCCAGGCACCACAGCCGGACGCCGTACGGGTCCCGGTCGCCGTGCGCGGCGCGCAGATCGGAGAGCTCGGTGCCGCCGGGGTGGTTGGCGTACTCCAGCAGCCGCACGGCGTCCTCCACGCCGCGGGTGCCGAGGTTGACCGCCATCATGGGCTCGCCACCGACCTTGCGCAGGAAGTCCATGAACTCGGCCAGCCCGAACTGGTTGCTCTCGGTGGAGCGCCAGGCCAGGTCCAGCCGCCGGGGCCGCTTGTCCTTGGGGCCGACGCCGTCCTCCCAGCGGTAGCCGGAGACGAAGTTGCCGCCCGGGTAGCGGATGGCGGTCACCCCCAGCTCCCGGATCAGTTCCAGCACGTCGGTGCGCAGGCCCCGGTCGTCGGCGCTGGGGTGGCCGGGCTCGTAGATGCCGGTGTAGACGCAGCGGCCGAGGTGTTCCACGAACGAGCCGAACAGGCGCGGATCCACCGGGCCGACGGTGAAGTCGGGGTCGAGGACGAACCGGGCGGCGGCGGGAGACGCGGGGGGCGGAGCACTCATACGGATCCTCGGAACGGTACGGGCGGTGCGGGCAGGGGCGGGGAACCGGCCGCTGAGCCGTTGCCCGCCCGATCCGATCATTCGAAATTTCGTACATCGATCGATTCTTCGAACATCGGCGCAGGGAGACTGTAAGCGGCGGGCGCACCCCGGTCAACGGGGGCGCCCGCCGTGGCTAGGACCCGGCGATGCCGGTGTGCGCCACACCGCGCACGATCTGCCGCTGGAAGAAGACGAACACCAGCAGCAGCGGCAGCGCCGCCAGCAGCGCCCCGGCCACGGTGGCCAGCCCCACCGGCAGCGTCGCCAGATCGGGATCGGTGGTGACCAGGAACGGCCACATGAAGTTGTTCCAGGAGACGATGAAGACGAAGATCGACACCGCCGCCAGCACCGGCCGGGACAGCGGCACCACGATGGTGAGAAAGATCCGCCACCGCCCCGCCCCGTCCAGCACGGCCGCCTCCTCCAGCTCCCTGGGGATGCCGCGGAAGAAGGTGTAGAGGATGAACACCATGGCCGGCGCCACCACCTGGGGCAGGATGATCCCCCAGTAGGTGTCCACCAGGCCCAGCGAGCGCATGGTGGCGAACAGCGGCGCGGTGAGCACGGTGCCCGGCACCATGATCCCGGCCAGGGTGAGCCCGAACAGGGCGCGCCGGAAGCGGAACCGGGTGCGGGCGAAGCCGTAGGCCGCGGCGGCCGAGACCGCCACGCACAGCGCGGTCACCCCCACCGAGACGATCAGCGAGTTCAGCAGCCAGACCTGGAGATCCCCCTCGCCCAGCACGCTGCGGTAGGCGCCCAGGGTGACGTCCTGCGGTATCCAGTGCACCGGCAGCACCTGGGTCTCGCCTTCGGGCTTGAGCGAGGTGGACAGCGCCCAGCCGAACGGCAGCAGCCAGAGCAGGGCCAGCGGCAGGGCGATGGCGGTCAGGGCGATCTGCCCGGCGTTGCGGCGCGGCCAGGGCGGCCGGGCGGCGGCGGCCGGGGGCGTGGCCGGGACGGCGGCGGCCGGGACGGCGGCGGCCGGGACGGCGGCGGCCGGGACGGCGGTGGCCGGGACGGCGGTGGCCGGGACGGCGGTGGCCGGGGCGGCGGTGGCCGGGGCGGTCATCGCAGAGCCTCCTCACGCTTGCGCACCGCCAGCAGCCGCAGCAGTGTCACCGAGACGATCAGGACGAAGACGATGTAGGAGACGGCCGAGGCGTAGCCGATCCGGTAGCCGGTGAAACCCTGCTGGACGATGTACTGCACCACCGGCCGGGTCTCGTTGTTGGGGCCGCCGGCCGTCATCAGGAAGATCTGGTCGAAGACCTGGAGCGAGGCCAGCAGGGTGAGAATGACGATCAGCCCGGTGACGGAGCGCACCAGGGGCACGGTGAGGTACCACAGCCGCTTCAGCGGGCCGGCGCCGTCGAGTTCCGCCGCCTCGTAGAGCTGCGCCGGGATGGCGTGCAGGGCGGCCAGATAGAGCAGATAGGCGAAGCCGACCGTCCACCACAGGGTGGTGAGCGCCACCGAGAACATCGCCCAGCCGCCCTCCAGCAGCCAGGGCACCCGGGTGCCCAGGGCGTTGTTGAACAGGCCGAAGTCCGGCTGGTACATCCACTCCCACAGGTCGGAGACCACGGCCGAGGGCAGCAGGAAGGGCGCGAAGAAGGCCAGCCGCCAGAACCAGGTGCCGTACTTCAGATGGTGGGTGAGCAGCGCCAGCCCGAAGGCGGTGACCACGATCATCGGGGTGACCAGGGCGGTGAAGACCACGGTGTTGCGCAGGGAGTCCCACACCGCCGGGTCGTCGAACGCCTCGCGGTAGTTGTCCAGCCCGATGAACTCGGTGTCGATGCCCGCCAGATTGGTCTCGTTGAGGCTGTACCAGACTCCGGAGAGCAGCGGCCAGATCAGGAACAGGGCGTAGAGGGCGAGGAAGGGGGCGAGAAACCAGGCGCCGTGCTGGAACAGGCCGTCCAGCCGGTTCAGCGTGCGCGCCGGGCCGGACCGGCGCCGGCCGCCCGGGGCGGCGGCGGCCTCACCGGCGGGCGTGACCGCCGCACCGGCCGCCGGACCGGCGGCGGGGACGGGGGCCGGACCGGCGGCCGGGGTGAGGGGGCTGCCGCTCATGACGCGCTCCCCTCGCCGAAGGGGTTGCGGGTGGCCAGCAGCCGTCCCAGGGCGTCCCGCATGCCGCGCACCCCGTCGGCCGGCGAGACCTGGCCCATGGCCGCGGCCGAGACATGGCTGCCGACGTCCTGCTGGATGCGGGAGCTGGTGCCGCTGAACCAGGCGGGCGGGTCGAAGACCGCCCGGTCCATGGCCTCCCGGTACTCGGCCTGCGGCTGGAGCTCCAGATAGCGCGGATCGGTGAGCACCGGCAGATAGGCGGGGACATGGCTGGCCTCGGCCCAGGCCAGGCTGGAGCGCACCAGCCAGGCCATCAGCGCATGGGCGGCCTCGTCGGAGGCGCCGCCGCGCCCGCGCCGGTGGGGCAGGACGAAGCAGTGCGACTCGGCCTGCCCGGCCGGGGTGCCGAACAGGGTGGGGAAGGCGCGGGCGCCGTAGTCCAGCCCCGCGTCGTTGAAGTTGATGACCAGCCAGTTGCCGAACCAGACGAAGCCGCCGCCGTTGACCAGATAGCCGACCAGGTCCTGGCCGGGCACCGCGTACTCGTCGGCGACCAGCCGGGCCAGAAAGGCCAGCACCTCCTCGGCACGGTCGTCGTCCAGGGTGATCCCGTCGGCGTCCGGGGTCAGGATGGTGCCGCCGGTCTGGGTGTAGAGCGAGAGGAAGGTCCACCAGCATTCGACCGGCATCAGGGCGTTCCAGCCCAGCGGGGACTGGCCGATCACCTCGCGCACCGCGTCCAGCGCGGCGAGGAAGTCCTCGGCGCCGTTGATCTCGGCGAGCCGGCCGCCGGAGTCCAGCAGGCCGGCCTCGCGGCAGGCCGGGCGGTTGTAGTAGCAGACCGAGGGGTGGATGTCGAGCGGCAGCCCGTAGAGTTCGCCGTCCACCACCGCGCGGTCCCAGAGCACCGGGTTGAAGTCCGCGCGGCGGATGCCGTGCCGCTCCAGCAGTCCGGTGTCGATGGGGTCCAGCAGCCGGCCGGGGGCGAAGCCGGTGATCCGGCCCAGATGCATCACGGCCAGTTCCGGGGCGCGCCCGCCGGCCCCGGCCATGGCGAGCTTGGTGTAGTAGGGATCGCCCCAGGCCAGCGTGGTGTCGTCCACCGGAATGTCCGGATGCTCCCGACAAAAACGATTCAAAAGACGGCGCATATGTGCCCCGTCGCCGCCGCTGAAGAGATTCCAGAAGCGGACCCGGGAGGGGTCGGCGGCCAGGGCGGTGGGCGAGGCGCAGCCGGCGGTGGCGCCCAGGGCGGCCAGGACGCCGAGGCCGGCGGCACCGGTGAGCAGGCCGCGCCGCCCGGGCCGGGCCCGTCCGCCCCCGCCGCCGGGCGGCGGCGCGGCGGACGGGCCGGCCGGAGTGGCTGGGCCGGCCGGAGTGGCTGGGGTGGTGTGGGGATGTATGCGGCTCATACCGTCCCTCTCGGTCGGTGGGGGTGAAGAAGAGGGGTAGTTCGGTATTTCGAACTCTGATCGAGTTTCCGAACGGAACGGTAGAGGTGACCTGCACCACGGTCAATGGACCGGACACAGGATGCCGCCGGCTCAGTCCCCGGCGGTCCGCTCCGCGCCGTCCAGGGTGACGATCATCTTGCCGGTGTTGTCGCCGCGCAGCAGGCCGAGGAAGGCGTCCAGAGCGTTCTCGATGCCCTGGACCACCGTCTCCCGGGGGCGCAGTTCACCGCTTCGCAGCCAGCCGCCGACCTCCTCGACGAACGCCGGGCGCAGCGCCTTGTGGTCGTTGACCAGGAAGCCCTGGATGCGCAGCCGCTTGCCGATGACCAGCGCCAGATTGCGCGGGGCGGCCGGCGGTTCGGTGGCGTTGTACTGGGCGATCATGCCGCAGACCGCGATCCGGCCATGGGTGCGCAGGGCGCCGATGGCCGCCTCCAGATGGTCGCCGCCGACGTTGTCGAAGTAGACGTCGATGCCGTCCGGGGCGGCGTCGCGCAACTGGTCGCGCACCGGCCCGGACCGGTAGTTGAAGGCGGCGTCGAAGCCGTACTCCTCGGTGAGCAGGCGCACCTTGTCGTCGGAGCCGGCGCTGCCCACCACCCGGGAGGCCCCCTTGAGCCGGGCGATCTGCCCGGCCAGGCCGCCCACCGCGCCGGCCGCGCCGGAGACGAAGACCGCGTCGCCGGGCCGGAAGCCGCCGGCGTCCAGCAGTCCGGCATAGGCGGTCAGGCCGGGCATGCCCAGCACCCCCAGATAGGCGGTGAGCGGGGCTTCCCGGCCGGAGACGGCGGTGGCGTGCCGGGCCGGCAGGGTGGCGTACTCGCGCCAGCCCAGACCGTGCAGCACCTGGTCGCCGGGCGCGAACTCCGGCGCCCGGGAGGCGACCACCACGCCCACCGCGCCGCCCTCCATGGGCTCGTTCAGCCGGAACGGCGGCACATAGGACTTCACATCGTTCATCCGGCCGCGCATATAGGGATCCACGGAGAGGTGGAGGTTGCGCACCGTGATCTCGCCCTCCTCCGGGGGCCGCACCGGCTCCTCGCGCAGCGCGAAGCCGTCGGGGGCGGGCCAGCCGTGCGGGCGGGCGGTCAGATGCCAGGCGCGGCCGGTGGCGGGCAGGGTCATGAGGGCTCCTCCGGGCAGGTGCGGGCTGATGTTTCAGTGGCTGAAATACCGCCCCGAGCATGACCCCGCCCGTCACCCCTGTCAATAAGCGCTCGCTCAGCCGACATGCCGATATGACCTTATTCACCGCTTTGCTCCCGGACTGCTGGGACGCTGGTGACGAGTCTGTGCGATCGCACCGTCCGGTGGTTCCGAAGGAGGCTCGACGCGTGCTGCTGGTCCTCGCCCTGGCGGTCCTGCCCCTGCTGGCCGCCGCGGTACCACTGCTGTACCGGTGGCTGGGCCGCAACACCGGATATCCGCTGGCCGTGGGCTTCCTGGTGATGGCGGTGCTGCTGGCCTTCGCGGCGCCCTGGTCCCCCGGCGACCGGCCGGCCACCGTCTCCGTCGACTGGCTGCCCGCGCTCCAGGTCTCCTTCGCCCTCCGGCTGGACGGCCTGGCGCTGCTGTTCGCCCTGCTGATCCTCGGCGTCGGCGCGCTGGTGCTGGCCTACTGCGCCAGCTATCTGGAGCCGCACGGCCGGCACGCGCTGATCTACCTGCTGCTCACCCTGTTCGCCGGGGCCATGCTCGGCCTGGTCCTGGCCGACGACATCATCCTGCTGGTGGTCTTCTGGGAGCTGACCACCATCTGCTCGTTCTTCCTGATCACCGACGCCGGACCGCATGCCGCCCGGCCCGCCACCCGGGCCTTCCTGGTCACCGCCGCCGGCGGCCTGGCCCTGCTGGCCGCGGCGGTGCTGCTGGCCATCGCGGCCGGCACCACCCGGCTGAGCGCGATCCTGGCCGACTCCGCGAGCGTGCTGGACTCCCCGCTGGCGAGGCCGGCCGGAGTGCTGCTGGTGCTGGCCGCCTTCACCAAGTCCGCGCAGTTCCCGTTCCACTCCTGGCTGCCCGGCGCCATGGTGGCCATCACCCCCGTCAGCGCCTATCTGCACGCCGCCACCATGGTGAAGGCCGGCATCTATCTGCTGATCCGGTTCTCCGGCCTCTACGGCGGCCAGCCCGGCTGGGACGCCGCGCTGGTGATCTCGGGCCTGTTCACCGCGGTGCTGGGCGCGGTATGGGCGCTGCGCCAGCACGATCTGAAGCGGCTGCTGGCCTACTCGACCATCAGTCAGCTCGGCCTGCTGGTCGCGGCCATCGGCGTGGGCACCCCGGTGGCACTGGCCGCCGCCGTGCTGCACACCATCGCCCACGCCCTGTTCAAGGCGACGCTGTTCATGCTGGTCGGCATCATCGACCGGGAGGCCGGCAGCCGGGACATCCGGGAGCTGCCCGGGCTGCGGCAGGTGATGCCGGTCAGCGCCGCCATGACCGGGCTGGCCGCCCTGTCGCTGGCCGGGGTGCCGCCGCTGATCGGCTTCGTCAGCAAGGAATCACTGTTCCAGAGCTATCTGGAGGCCGGCCACACCGCCTTGACCGGGGCCGTCACCGCGGTGGTGGCGGTCGGGGCCTCGGCCCTGACCTTCGCCTACGGCGCACGCATCGTGACCGGCGCGTTCGGCGGCCGGCCGGTCCAGGCACAACTCCACGAACCCCACTACGCCTTCCTGCTGCCGCCCGCCACCGCCGCCCTGGCCGGCCTGGTGCTCGGCCCCGGCGTGCCGCTGCTGGACGTCCCCGTGGGGCAGGCGGTGCAGGCCGTGTTCCCGGACGCGCCCGTCCCGCACTACAAGTTCTGGCACGGCCTCTCCCCCGAACTCGGCCTCTCCGCGCTGGCCATCGGCACCGGGCTGGTGCTCACCCTGCGGGCCGGCCGGGTGGAGCGGGCCATGCAGAGGCTGCCCGGCCCGCAGGACTGGTTCCGGCCCGGCTACGAGACCCTGGTGCGGTTCGGCTCGGTGGTGGGCCATCCCGACCATGCCGACCGCCCCGGCCCCTTCCTGGCCAGGCCGGTGGCGCTGGTCACGCTGCTGGCCGCCGCGGCCTGGGCGGCGGGCGGCTTCCCGCTGCCGTCCGGGCCGCCCTCGGCGGGCCGGGAGTGGCCGCTGCTGGCGCTGCTGGCGGTGGCGGTGGCAACGGCCGCGGCGGCCCGCTCGGCGCTGGCCGCACTCGCCCTGACCGGCACCGCAGGGCTGCTGGTGTCGGTGTGGTTCCTCCAGGCCGGGGCGCCGGATGTGGCGCTGACCGTGCTGCTGGTGGAGGTGCTGACGGCGGTGGCCGCGGTGAGCGTGCTTCCGGCGCTGCCGCCCCGCTTCCGCCGCCCGGGCGCCGCCGCGGCCGGCGGGCGGCGGACCCGGGCCGGCCCCCGGATCGGCACCGGGGCCGCGGCCGGGATCGCGCTGGCCGCCGGGGCGGCCGCCGCGCTCGGCGTGCTGGCCCTCACCGGGCGCCCCGAGATCTCCGAGCCCGGGCAGACGCTGCTGTCCCGCTCCGAGCCGGAGACCGGCGGGCACAACGTGGTGAACACCATCCTGGTGGAGTTCCGGGCCCTGGACACCCTCGGCGAGACCATGGTGCTCGCCTCGGTGGCGCTGGGCCTGTCCGCCCTGCTGCTGATCCGCCCCTGGCACGCCGCTCCGGACGCTGCCGCCGGTCCGGACGCTACGGCCGCTGCGGACGCTGCGGACCGGACGACCGACGGCCCGGGGCGGGACGTGCCGGGGCGGGTCGTGCCGGGCCGGGACAGTCTGGTGTTCCGGATGGCCCACCGGCTGCTCGCCCCGGTGATGGTGCTGGTCGCGCTCTGGCTGCTGCTGCGCGGGCACAACCATCCCGGCGGCGGTTTCATCGCGGCGCTGGTCGCGGGCTGTGCCCCGGCGCTCGGCGTGCTGGCCTACCGGGGCCCGCCGGGCCTGCCCGGCCGGCTGCTGGAACCGGTGCGGCTGGTCTCCGCCGGGACGCTGCTCGCCCTGGTCACCGCGCTGGCGCCGCTGGCGACGGGCAAGCCGTTCTTCACCCCGCTGCACCTCACCGTGCACCTGCCGGCGGCCGGCGGACTCAAGCTCACCTCCTCGCTGCTGTTCGACTTCGCCGTGCTGCTGGTGGTCACCGGCCTGGTCTCCGCCGCGCTGACCCGGCTGCGCTCCGGGACCGCGCCGCCGGACACCTGGGCGGCACTCTCCCGCCGCGCCCGCCGGGAGCGGCGCGCCGACACCCGCCGGACGGCCGGCGGGGGAAAGGAGGGCAACGGATGAGCACCGCACTCGCGGCCGGGGTGCTGGCGGCCGGCGGCGTCTTTCTGATCCTGCGGGCCGAACTGCTGCGCGCGATCCTCGGTTTCATGCTGCTGGGACACGCGGTCAACCTGGTGTTCCTGGCCTCCGGGGGCCTGCACCGGCGGGCCGCGCCGCTGCTGGACCGGCACGACCCGCAGGCGGCGTCCGATCCGCTGCCGCAGGCCTTCGTGCTGACCGCCGTGGTGATCACCTTCGGGATCACCGTGCTGCTGCTCGCCGTGCTGCGCGCCTCCCGCACTCCCTCCGGGCCGCCGCCCGGCACGGAGGGCACGGGGGGCACGGAGGGCACGGAGGGCACGGAGGGCACGGAGGACACTGACGCCCCGGACGCCGGCGGCCGGCCCGCCGCCCCCGGGCACGGCAGGGGGCCGGCCGGATGATGACCGAGGTGCTGCTCGCGCTCCCGGTGGCCCTGCCCCTGCTGGCCGCCGGCCCGGCCGCGGCCCTGCCCCGCTACCCGGCCGCCCGCCGCGGCCTGCCGCTGGCCGTCACCGCCGCCGTTCTGGCCACCGGCCTGGCGCTGCTCGCCGAGACCGCCGACGGCTCGGTGCACACCGTGCGGATGGGCGACTGGCGGGCCGGCATCGCCATCTCCTTCGCGGCCGACGCCTTCGGCGCCCTGCTGCTGTGCACCCTGTCCTTCCTGGTGCTGCTCTGTCTCTGCTACGCCGCCGCCACCGGCGACGACCGGGAGCCGGTGTTCGCCCCGCTGGTGCTCGTGCTGTCCGCCGGGGTCTACGGGGTGCTGCTCACGGCCGACCTGTTCAATCTCTTCGTCCTCGTCGAGGTGGCGCTCGCGCCCTCCTACGTGCTGCTCACCATGGGCGGCGGCGGAAGCCCGAGAAACACCGCCGGACGGATCTACATCACCGTCAGCCTGCTCGCCTCCACCCTCTTCCTGTGCGGCGTGGCGCTGCTCTACGGCGTCACCGGCTCGGTGCAGCTCGGTGCCCTGGCCGGCGCCGCCGCGGACTCCCCCGCCACGGCCGCCGCCGGTGCCGTGGTGCTGCTGGCGCTGGGCGTCAAGGCGGCGGTGGTGCCGGTGCACGGCTGGCTGCCGCGCAGCTATCCGCACGCCTCACCGGCCGTCACCGCGCTGCTGTCCGGACTCCTCACCAAGGCCGGACTGTTCGCCCTCTTCCGGCTCTACGCCGTGGTCTACGGCGGCGACCGGGACTATCTGTGGCTGCTGCTCGCCGCGGCCTGGCTGTCCATGGTGACGGGGGTGCTGGGCGCGCTGGGCGAGCGCGAGATCCGGCCCATCCTGGTGTTCGACATGGTCAGCCAGACCGGCTTCGTGCTGCTGGGCCTGGCCCTGTTCACCGCCGACTCCCTGACCGCCGCGGTCTTCTACCTGGTCCAGTACGTGCTGGTGAACACCGCGCTGCTGATGTGCTCCGGGGCCGTGGAACTCACCCGCGGCACCGACCACCTGGACCGGATCGGCGGCCTGGCCCGCCGGGAGCCGCTGCTGACGACGGTGTTCGTGACCGCCGCGCTGTCCCTGGCCGGGCTGCCGCCGCTGTCCGGCTTCGTGGCCAAGCTCGCCCTGCTGCGGGCCGCGGCCCTGGCGGACCACTGGGTCACGGTGGGGGTGACGGTGACGGTCAGTCTGCTGACCCTGCTGGCCATGCTGCGGATCTGGACCGCGGGCTTCGCCGGTCCCCCGGCCACCCCGGAACCCGATGACACCCTCGGCCCGCCCGGCCCGTTCCGCCACCGGCACGGCCAGGAACACGGCCGGGGACACGGCCGGGGACACGGGTCCGGCCGCGGCGGCCCGGAGCGGGACCGCGCCCCGGCCGGAGGACGTTCTGCCCGGCCCGCCGTCCCGCCCCCCGGGCTGGGCGCCTCGGCGCACAGTCCGGCCCCGGTCCTCGGCCCCGGCGCCGGCATGGTCCGCAGCCCCATCCGCCCCGGCCTGCTGCTGCCGGCCGCCGTGCTGACCGTCTGCTCGCTGCTGCTGGGCACCGTGGCCGCGGAACCGCTGCTGGACATCGCGGAGACGGCCGCCGGCCATCTCGTCGACCCGGCCCGCTGGACCGAGGCGGTGACCGCGTCATGACCCGCCGCGCCGCCGTCCGGGCGCCGGGCCGGCTGCTGCGCCGTGCCGCCCGGCTGGCCGGCTTCGCCGGCCACTTCCTCCGGCAGTTCCTGGTGTCCAACCTGCTGGTCACCCGGGAGATCCTCAGCCCGCGCCGGCGGAGCGTGCCGGCCGTGGTGGGCTGCCCGCTGCGCTGCTCCCGGCCGCTGGAGACCACCCTGTTCACCGCCCTGGTGAGCCTCACCCCGGGGACGCTGGCGCTGGAGATCGTCCCGGCCGGCCGCAGCCGCCCGGCGGTGCTCTATGTGCACGGCATGTTCGCCGCGGACCCGGACGCGTTCCTGGCCGAACTGCGCGATCTGGAGGGGCGGATGCTGCACGCCCTGCACGACGGCCCCGGCCGACGGAAGGAGCCCTGATGTCCCTGTCCATGACCGATGCCGCGCTGGCCGTGCTCGGCCTCGCCCTGGCCGCGACCGTGCTGCGGATGGCGCGCGGCCCCAGCGCGGCCGACCGGGTGGTCGCGGTCGACCTGGCCTTTGTGATCGTGCTGGGCGCCTTCGCGCTGCTGGCCGTGCGGGAGGACGATGCCACCCCGCTGGCCCTGGTACTGGTCGGCACGCTGGTCGGGTTCCTCACCACGGCGGCGCTGGCCCGCCGGGCGGAGGGCGGCCCGCGGTGACCGCCGTCACGTTCGCGGCGGACGTGCTGATCTGGCTGGGCGTGCTGCTGATGGCCGTCGCCGCGCTGGGCGTACTGCGCCTGCCGGACGCCTACTACCGCGCCAACGCAGTGACCAAGGCGGCGGCGCTGGCGCTGGTCCTGCTGCTGCTCGGGGTGGCGCTGCGGATGCCGGAGCCGGGCACCGTGTTCCTGGCGGCGGCGGCCGTGGCCTGCCAGTTGGTGACGGCCCCGGTCGCCGGGTACGCCACCGGCCGGGCCGCGTACCGCGCCGGGGTGCGGCGGGTCGGGCCGCCGTCCCGCGACGACCTGGCCGGAGCCGACCTGTCCCGCGAGGACCGGGACGGCGGGGACGGCGGGGACGGCCGGGACCGCCACGACGCCGGCCGGTGAAAGAATTTCAGCCCCTGAAGCAATCCGGGCCACCGGGGTAGCCTGGGGGCATGAGCCCGCCGCCCAAGTCCGTGGACCCGGTCACCGTCGAGGTGATCGAGCTCATCGGCACGGTGGTGGCCCGCTATCACGAGGAGTACGACCAGGCCGCCGCCGCGCACGGGCTGACCGGCGCGCAGGCCCGGCTGCTGGCGCTGCTCGCCCTGGAGCCCACGCCCATGCGGCGGCTCGCCCACCGGCTGCGGTGCGAGCCGTCCAATGTCACCGGGATCATGGACCGGCTGGTGGCCCGCGGACTGGCCGAGCGGCGGACCGACCCGGCGGACGGCCGGGTCAAGATCGCGGCGGCGACCGAGCGGGGGCTGCGCACCGCCCGGGCGCTGCGCGCCGGGCTCGGCTTCGCGCGGGCGCCGCTGGCCGGCCTCAGCCCCGAGGAGCGCACCACCCTGCGGGACCTGCTCCGCCGCATCCTCGACACCCCGCCCGGCCGGGCTCCCGGCCGGGTCCCCCCGGACGGGCCCCGGCGGCAGACCGCCGCCGGCTGACCGCTAGCCGGCGAAGGGCGGCTGCGGCAGGCCCTGCCCCGCGTCCGGGATCACCAGCACCGAACCGGCCAGCGGCTCGGCCGCCGGGTCGGTGTCCACGCGGGCGGTGGTGATGTACAGATCGGCCAGCCGGGAGCCGCCGAAGCCGCAGGCGGTGGGCCGGGAGACCGGGACGGTGACGGTGCGGTCCAGCCGGCCGTCCGGCGTGTAACGGCGCACCTGGCCGCCCTCCCAGAAGGCCACCCACAGACAGCCGGCGGCATCCACCGCCATGCCGTCCGGCAAGCCCGGGCCGGCGGTCTCCGTCAGCGTCCGCCGCTCGCCGATGTCCCCGTCCCGGTACGGGAAGACGTCGATCCGGCGGGTGGGCGTGTCGATGTAGTACATCAGCGAGCCGTCCGGGCTCCAGCCGGTGCCGTTGCTGACGGCCACCCCGGTCAGCCGGGTGCGGACCTCGCCGTCCGGGGCGACCCGGGAGAGCGTGCCGCCGCCCGGAGCGGTGTCGTAGCGCATCGTCCCGGCCCACAGGGCACCGTCCGGGGCCACCGCGGCGTCATTGCCGCGCCGGCCCGGCACGGGCTCCCGGTGCAGCCAGGAGAAGGCCCCGTCCTCGGTGTAACGGCCGACGCCGTCCCGGAGGTTGACCACCAGACCGCCGGCGGCGCGCGGTTTGGCCGCGCCCACGTGCTGCTCGGTGGCCAGCACGGCGCGGCGGCCGGTGGCCGGGTCGAAGAAGTGGACCCGGGAGGAGAGGATGTCCACCCAGATCAGCCGCTGCCGGGCGGCGTCCCAGGTCGGCCCCTCACCGAGGACCGCCTCGCCGCGTACCGCTGTCTCGATTGCGCCCGCCACACCCTCACCTGTCTCTTCCGCTTCCCTGGCCGCCATCGGTCCATGACGGCCGTGCGCCGGTTCAGCCCCGGTGGCCGAGCCGCCCGGAGAGTTCGGCGGCGCCGCGCAGTGCCAGCTCGCGCAGCTCCGCCCGGCGCTCCTCGCTCCAGCGGATCATCGGCACCGAGATGGACAGCGCGGCGACCACCTGCCCGCCGCGGTCCCGTACCGGCGCGGCCACACAGCTCACATCCGGATTGGACTCCCGCTGCTCGCCCGCGGTGCCCTCGCTCCGGACCGTCGCCAGCTCGGCCCGGAGCGCCTCCACGGTACTGATCGAATGCGCGGTCATGGCGGGCAGCCCGGAGCGCCCGGCCAGCCGGGCGGCCAGTTCGGCCGGGTCCAGGGAGGCGAGCAGCATCTTGCCGACCGCCGTGCAGTGCGCGGGCAGCCGGCGGCCCGCGGCGGAGACCATGCGCACCGCGTGGGTGCTGTCGACCTTGGCGATGTAGATCACATCGAGGCCCTCCAGCACCGCGACATGCACGGTCTCGCCGCAGGTCTCCGCCACCGCCCGGGCCACCTGCCGGCCCTCGGCGGCGAGATCCAGTTCCTCGGCGTAGCGGCTGCCGAGCTGGTAGGTGCGCACGCCCAGCCGGTAGCGGCCGGGCTGCTCGGGCACCGGCGTCAGATAGGAGCGCGCGGCCAGGGTGGTCACCAGCTCGTGGACGGTGGTGCGCGGCAGTTGCAGCCGGCGGGTGATCTCGGGCGCGGACAGGGAGCCGTCCCCCTCCAGGAAGAGTTCCAGAATGTCCAGCGCCCGGCTCACCGCCGGTACGCGTCGTCCCATCTCGGCGGCCTCCCGCACCCAGCAGTTGAACGTTCGACATCCCGATCATCTATCGGTATGCCGAACGAAGCTACCCTGAGTGATCGGGTGCGGGCAACGCCCGTGCGGCTAGTGCGGCTGCCTCCCGGCCCGGGCCCGGCCGTCCTCCGGCTGCGCCGTCGTCGCCTGCCCCCAGTCGTCGTCCATCGGCACCGCCTTGTCGCGCACCGCGCGCAGCTTCTCCGCCAGCGGCTCCGGCAGCCGCTTGCCGGCCCGGTGGCCGACCGCGTCCGCGGCCTTGGCGGCGGCCTGGCGGCCGGCCTGCACCGCGGAGTCCACACTGTTGCGCACCGCCGGGTTGCCGGCCACGTTCCTGGCCGCGCCCGCGATCTTCTCGTACCGCTCGCGCCCCGCCCGGGCACCCAGCACATAACCCACGGCGGCACCGGCGACGAACATGAGCTTCCGCATCGGAGGCTCCCCTTCCCTGCCTTGTTGTCGGCCTGCTCCCGGCTGCTCCCGGCCGCTCCCGGCCACTGCTGGTCCCGCGCCCGGCCCGCCGGGACAGCCTGCCGCGCACTGTACGCCGCGGACTCCCCGGATTACCGATTTCGGAGCACGCCCTCGCATGCGCTAATGTATTGCCCGCAGCAAGGGACCGCCCCCGGAAGCCGGGCGCGGGACCCGAGCGGAGCAGTCCTCCGTAGCTCAATTGGCAGAGCAACCGGCTGTTAACCGGTAGGTTACTGGTTCGAGTCCAGTCGGGGGAGCTTCACCCAAAGGACCCCACTACGGGGTCCTTTGCCGTTTCCGGTGCATCACGGCGAAGATCGCGGGAACCGATCACCCCGTGCCAGGAGTCCTTACCGGCGCACGACTCCCCCCGGCCCGGGCGGGAGATCGTATGAGCAGCTATGCTGCGGCAGGACGGTGCGCACACATGTGTGCGGCACGCCGTACGGGGCGGTAGCTCAGCCGGTTAGAGCAACGGACTCATAATCCGTCGGCCGTGGGTTCGAGTCCCACCCGCCCCACAGCAGGGCCCCAGCTCAGCGGATGCGAGCCGGGGCTTTCGCGGTCTCCGGGGCGCCTTTGAAGATCACCGGCTCACTCGATGCTTGCTCGAAGTGGTGTGCTGTCCCCGAGAAGCTCCGGGCGGTACCGTCCGAAGAGTGACCCGCGGACGGAGTACAACAGCGTGACACAGCACGACGACAGCCACATCGGCGCGCGTATCAGCGCCCACCGTGACCGTCGTGGCCTCACCCAACAGGGACTCGCCATGCGGGCCCACGTGTCCAAGTCCCTGCTCTCCAAAGTGGAGTGCGGCCAACGGCCTGCCAGTCCGGCCTTCATCGCCGCGTGCGCCCGCGCCCTGGGCGTCACCCCGGCCGAACTCCTCGGCCAGCCCTACACCGAGGAACTCCGCCGCGACCGGCTGGACGAGCTTGTGCAGCCCATCCGCATCGGCATGGAGAACTGGGACGTGCCCAGCGACTGGGAGACCGCCCCGCGCCCGGTGGCCGCGATCAGGGCGGACCTGGAGCAGATCCTCAACCGTCGGCGACAGGCGGATTACGCGGGCATGGCCCTGGCACTTCCCGCCGTCATCGACGAGTGCGTGCACTCGGTGCACACCACTGCCGGAGAGGAACGGCGCCAGGCGCATGAGTGCCTGGCGTGGGCCTTCCGCTGCGTCTTCACCCTCGCCTGGGGGCTGGGGTATCCCGATCTCGCCACCGTAGCCCTGGACCGCATCGCGCTGACCGCCCCGGTGGCCGACGAGCCGGGGCTCGCGGCGATGCACGCCTACCTCAGGGCACAGACCGTTCTCTCGTCCGGCCGCTACGCGGTCGGCATGCATGTGGTCGAGCGGGCGCTCCGCGACCTGGCCGACCAGGACAGCCGCCAGCCGAACGGGTTGCGGGCGATGATCGGCGTACTGCAACTACGGGCAGCGGTCTTGTCGGGCAGAGCGAAGGACCGGACCACCGCCGACGCATGGCTCGACGAGGCCGGCCGTCTGGCGGCGGAGACGGGTGAACTGTCCGAGTACGGGGTGGGCTGGGGGCCTGCCAATGTGGGCGTGCATGCGGTGGCCATCGCCGTGGACCTGGAGGAGTTCGGGGAGGCAATCACCCTGGCGGAGAGTGTGCGGCTGCCCAAGGGCTGGGACCGCGCACGGTCGGGGCACCATTGGATGGACCTCGGCCGGGCCCATTTCTGGGCCGGGAACCACCAGCAGTCACTGCGGTGTCTGGTGCGCGCGCGGAAGATCGCCCCGCAGCAGACCCGGTACCACCCGACGACCAGGGAGACGGTCCGGGGGCTCCGTCAGAGCGTGCGGTCCCGCAACGGGACCCTGGCCGAGTACGCGGAGTGGACCGGGGTGTAGCACAGCGAAGGGCCGGCGGGTTGCACAGTTCTGTGCATCTCGCCGGGTCGCCCACCCGGGAGGCTGTGATTGTCAGCGATGGACACGTCACAGGAGTCGTCATGACGGAGCAATCGTCCGATGGACCCCGGTCCGCCCTTCCCGGAAGCCGGATGTGCGCGTACTGCAAGGAGATGACCGGTAACCCGGTCGCGGTCGGTGCGGTGCACCAGAACAGCGGGCCGGGGTGGACGGTTTACGCCTGTCCCGAGGACGCGGCCCGGTTTCTGGACCGGGCCGGGCTGTGGGCGGCGCTGATGGATCACGCCCTGCGCTGCGGACCCTGCCGCGGCACCACCGACGGACCCGGCTGCGCCGTCGCCCGCGTGCTGTTCGACGCGCACCGGGGCGCCGCGGGGACCGGCCGGTGACCGCCGCCCCGGCCGTGGTTCCCGGCGTTCGGCCCGCGCCCGGCTGCGGTGCGGCGGCGGCAGCGGCGGGCCGCCGGGCCCGGCGCAGGTCCCGTCACGCCCGGTCCGTCGCAGTAGTGGTGTCGTAGGCGTGGCGGGCGGCGCGTACGTCGTCCATATGGCACTCGGCCCAGGACTTGATGGCCCGCATCACCGGCAGCAGGGACCGGCCGAGCGTGCCCTGAGCCGGCCGGGCCGCCGAGAGGGGCTGTCGCCCGGGGCACGGGCCGGGCCGGATGGCCCCGGCCCGTGCCCCGGGCACGGCCAATTCGCCCGCACGGCCCCGGCTTTCCGCCCGGACGCCATACGCTGTTCCTGTCCCGTACAGGGACAGGCGGTGCGGGGGCGGGCGGTGAGACGGCCGCGCGGGCGCCCCAGACGGCGCAGACAACGCAGACGACGCGGACGACGGGGTGAGGTGGCGATGCGGCTTCCGGCGGCGGGGGACGCTGGACGGGGCACGTCCGGACCGGCCGGGGGCGGCGGCTCGCTGCTGGCCGTCAGTGATCTGCATGTGGCGTATCCGGAGAACCGGGCGATCGTGGAGAAGCTGCGGCCGGAGCACCCGGACGACTGGCTGATCGTCGCCGGTGATGTCGGGGAACTGGCCGCCGACATCCGCTGGGCGCTGCGCCTGCTGGCGGACCGCTTCGCCAAGGTGATCTGGGCGCCCGGCAATCACGAACTGTGGACCCACCCGACCGACCCGGTCACCCTGCGCGGGCAGTCCCGCTACCGGCTGCTGGTCTCCCTGTGCCGGGAGCTGGGGGTGATCAGCCCGGAGGATCCGTACCCGGTGTGGGAGGGCGCGGGCGGCCCGGTGCGGGTGGTGCCGCTGTTCCTGCTGTACGACTACACCTTCCGCCCGGAGGGCACGCACACCCGGGAGACGGCGCTGGCGCGCGCCCACCGGGCCGGGGTGGTGGGCACCGACGAGACGCTGCTGCACCCGGACCCGTACCCGGGTATCGACGACTGGTGCCGCAAGCGGCTCGCGATCACCGGGGAACGGCTCGCGGCGCTCGGCCCCGGGGAACGCACGGTGCTGGTCAACCACTTCCCGCTGCGTCGCGAGCCCACCCGGATCCTGCGCTATCCGGAGTTCGCGCTGTGGTGCGGCAGCGAGGCGACCGCGGACTGGCATCTGCGGTACCGGGCCGAGGTGGTGGTCTACGGCCATCTGCATATCCCGCGGACCATGTGGCACGACGGGGTGCGCTTCGAGGAGGTCTCGCTGGGCTACCCCCGGGAATGGGGCCGCCGCGGGCCCGCCGTCTACAGCCCCCGCCGCATTCTTCCCGCCCCGCCCGCACGCCCGTCCTGAGCCGCGGCCGGGCCGGGGCCGGTCTGCCGGGGCCGGGGACGCGCGGGCCGGGGACGCGCGGCCGGGCGCGCGCCGGACGTCCCCGCCTCAGCGGCCGACCTGCCAGGCGAAGGGCGGGAGGTCCCCGGCGTGGCAGTAGATGTCCACCGCGCAGGGCAGCAGGCCGGCCATCGGATGCAGCCGGGCCCCGCCGTCGCTGGCCAGCAGCCGGGCGCTGTGCCAGCGGCAGCCGGTGACCTCCCGGCCCGTGCCGTCCACCACGGTGACCGCCGTCGACGGGCCCTGGCAGGGCGTCGGGTCCTTCGCGTCCGCCGCGGCGCACCGCGGTCCGTGCAGCGACCACCCGCCATCCGGTTTCTCCATGATCATCCCTCTCTGCCGTGCCTGTCACGCGCACCGGATGGCTTCCCGGGGCACGGCTGGGAGGTACGGCATTTGGGTCATTCATGGGGAATTACTGGCCGATCCTTGCCTGTTGCACGGGCCGGCCGTGCAACACGGGCATCAGGAGGGGGTCTCGGCGGCCCATTCGGCGACCAGGCCGGCGATCTCGTCCCGGCGCGGCTCGCCGACGTCCAGCTGCTCGGGCGTGGACCAGACCACGGCAAAGCGGCCCGCCTGGCGCCAGTCCTCCTCGTCCACCCCGCCGAATCGATTCACCCACTCCCGGGAGAGCTCGGCGGTGGGGAACTCGTAGACGGACACCTGCCCGGTCACGATCAGCTGCGCGCAGTCGCCGTCCTGCGGATCACCGCCGGCCGCCTCGTTGGAGCAGGTGGCGGTGGAGTCGCGCGGCTCGCCGATCTCCTCCTCACCGAGGTGCTCGGCGAGCCGTTCCACGACCTTCTCGGCGGTGAGCCCGCCGTCGTCGCCGTCACCGCTGCATGCCGTGGCAAGCGCCAGCGGGGTCGCGACAGCAAAGGCCAGTAAGGGGCGTCGGATGCTCATGGCGCCACAGCCTGCCGTACATCCGGGCGGGCGCGCCAGACGGGCGACGCCCCTCGCCCCGGACGGCGGCCGGCCCCGGGGCGGTCGTGTGCGACCCCGGGGCCGGCCGGTTCACGGTTCACTACCGGATCAGTATGGGTTGACGTGGTAACAGATGGTGAACAAGGGGGAGGGTCAGGAGCCCGGGCAGTCGGTATCGATCGCGGGCCAGGAGTCGGAGACGACCTGGCCGCTGCCGTAGATCTCGGCGGCCTTCTCGTCCTTCACCCATTTGCCGCGGCAGACATAGTCGCCGTCGCTCTGGTTGCGCACCACGGTGATCTCGTAGTGCAACTGACCGTCAATACCCTCGGCGAAGTCGCGGATCGCGGCGATCGCCTCGTCCTCGGTCGCGTTCGGGATGACCAGGGCCACCGAGCCGGTGGCTTCCGACTCCTCCTGGTCGGCAACGGTGTACTCGGGCACCGGGCCCTGGGCCCCCGGGGCTTGTGTCGTGCCGCAACCGGTGAGCCCCGTGAGGGAGAACATGACTAAGACAGCGACGGCGCTTCCCAGGACGGCACGCAGACCTGGTCGGGCGGAGGCATGTCTCGGAGAGTGTCCAGCCATGCGGGCCAGAGTGGTGCAGCCAGGCGCGATACGCGAGAGGGTTGCAGCGACGTTGCGGGTTTGTGACGTTTGGCGGAGCGCCGGACGTCCGGAGCACGGCTCCGGTCACCCACGGTGAACGGCCGGCCGCGCCGCCGGGCCGTCATATCCGGGTGACCGTGCCGCACTCCCCGCCGGCGTCCTCCAGCGACCGGCTGCGGTCGTAGGGGTCGACGGCCGGGCCGGTCGGCTCCGTGGCCGCCGGGTCGCCGGCGAAGTGCGGGTGCAGCAGCCCGTCGTCGGAGCCGCAGGTGACACCGCCCGCCTCCCAGCGGAAGGCGGAGAGCCAGACATGACCCGGGGTCACCGCCGCCAGGCCCGGCCGCACCACCAGCACGTCGAGCTCGCGGCGCACCACGGTGCGGGTCACCTCCCCGGAGCCGTCCGCCCTGGCCAGCGGGTAGACAAAGCTGTAGTCGGCCCGGATCAGCACCTGGCCGTCCGCCGTGCCCGTCTCCACCTTCATATGGCCGCGCACCTTGACCGGCACATCGACCGGCCGCGCCTCGCCGGGGTCGAAGCGGGTGAACAGGGAGGTGGGGTCGGCCTCGGCGGTGGGTGCGTCCAGGGCGGCGCGGTAGGCGTCGGCCAGCTCCCGCTGACCGGGGTCGATCAGCGCCAGCGCGGCCGTGGGCTCCCCGCCCGCCAGCACCTCGGGGTCGAGATGGGCCGCCACCAGGAACTCCTTGGTCAGCCGCAGCCCTTCGGCGATGTCCGCCGCGGGCACCCCGCCGGTGTCCTGCGCCTCCGGCAGCTCGATCGCGTCCGCGCCCTCCGCCCAGGCCAGGGCGGGGGAACCGCGGTAGGGGTGCTCCAGGGTGGGTTCCTCGAAGCCGGCCCCGGCGGCCGGAGCCTCGCTGGGCGGGGCGGTCTCCGGGGGCAGCGTCTGCACCGGCCGCGCCGGATCGTCCGCGAGCCCGCCGTCGCCGTCGCCGAAGGCCGAGTCGAGCCATTCCCGCGCCGGGGCGGCCACGTCCTCCGCGCTGCCGCCGTCGATCAGCGTGACCTTGGCGGTCCAGGCGACCATGGCCAGCAGCAGCGCGGCGGACATCCACTGCAGCGGACGCCGGGGCCGCCGGCCGCCCGGCCGGTCCTGCCAGGCCGGGCCGGTGCGCCAGCCCGGGGGCTGCCAGGGCTCCGGCTCCTTGGTCCTGCGGCCCCGGCGGCGGGGGCCGCCCTGCCGGGCGGGCTCCTCGTCCAGCGCCCGCAGGCGGGCCGTCACCAGCCGGGCGCGGGCGGAGGGCTCCCTGGGCGGGGCCGTGCCGCCGCCCGCCGGGGACTGCTCGGCCGCGCGCTGGAACTCCTCCCAGTCCGCGTCCGACAGGGAGCGCGGGCCGTCGGCCGGGGGCCGCGGGGCGGAGTCCTCGTGCTTCGTGCTGCTCTCCGGACCCACGGCGCCCCGGGGCTTCTCGCCCTCCCCGGGGCTGTCCGGCTGGCCGGGGTTCCGGTCGGTGGTGGTCATGTGCGGGTTCCTTCGCGGCAATCGGGTGCTGTGAAAGTACCGTGCCGGCCCCCGGGCGGGCCGGGCGGCCCCCGGCGGCCAACTGACGTGGCCCCCGGGGCCGGTGGGAAGCCGCTCAGGGCGGTGGCGACGGCAGGCCGCGGCGGTTCCGGGACCGCCGGGGGGTGCCGAGGTCCGGGAAATTTCCCGGTCGCGTCACGACCGGGGGCCAGGACACCAAAGAGATCGCAAGCAACGCCGTGACGGGCCCGTGATGGGGCATCATCGGCCGCATGGGGATTGTCGCCGGACTGGCCTGCTCGGCCTCGTACACCAGCATCGTGGTCTGTGACGCCGAATCCGGGGAGCTGCTCCGCCAGGGGCACGCCGAACACCCGGAGGGCGAGACGGCACCCGAGTCATGGCTGCTCTCGCTGGGCGAGGCCGCGGACGGCGGAGTGCTGGAGGATGTCACCGCCATCGGGGTGGCCGCCCAGGCCGGCACCGTGGTGGTGCTGGACGCCGAGGGCCAGCCGGTGCGTCCGGCGCTCAGCGGCGAGGAGCAGAGCGCGGGCGCGGCCGTGCAGCTCACCGACGCGCTCGGCGGCCGTCGGGCGTGGGCGGGCGCGGTGGGGCTGGTGCCGCAGCCGGGGCATCCGGTGGTGCAGTTGCGGCGGCTGGCCCGCGAGGAGCCGGAGCCGGCGCGGCGGGTGGCGGCCGTGCTGCAGCCGCAGGACTGGCTGGTGTGGCAGTTGCTGGGACGGCCGGGACGGTTCACCACGGACCGGGGCGGGGCCTCGGGCACCGGCTACTGGTCGGCGGCCACCGGGGAGTGGCGGCCGGACCTGGTGGAGCTGGCGCTGGGGCACCCGGCGGAGCTGCCCGAGGTGCTGGCGCCGGCGCAGGCGGCCGGGCGGACCCCGGAGGGGCTGCTGATCTCGGCGGGCACCGCGGAGATCATGGCGGCGGCGCTGGGCCTGGGCATCGGTCCCGGGGACGCGGTCATCTCCCTGGGCGCCTCCGGCTCGGTGTGCGCCGTCCACGACGCGGCGCTGACCGACGACGGCGGCACCGTCACCGCCCTGGCGGACGCCACCGGTCTGCATCTGCCGGTGGTGCGCACGCTGAACGCCACCCGGGTGCTGCGCGGCACGGCGGAGCTGCTGAGCGGTGATCTGCCCCGGCTCTCCGAGCTGGCGCTGCGCTCCACCCCGGGGGCGCACGGGCTGGTGCTGCTGCCGTATCTGGCCGGGGAGCGCACCCCCGATCTGCCGCACACCGCGGGCACGCTGGCGGGGCTGCGGCGGGAGTCGATGAAGCCGGAGCATCTGGCCCGGGCGGCGTTCGAGGGGATGCTGTGCGGGCTGGCCGACGCCGCGGACGTGCTGCGCGGGCGCGGCGTCAGGATGGAACGTTTCTTCCTGCTGGGGGCGGCGGCCGGGCTGCCCGCCGTGCAGGCCCTGGCGCCGGGGCTGCTGGGGGCACCGGTGGTGGTCCCGGCCGCGGCGGACTACGCCGCGCTGGGCGCCGCCCGGCAGGCGGCCTGGGCGCTGGGCGTGGCCGAGGACCGGCTCGGCGCGGACACCCCGCCGACCGGCGGCGAATGGGGACGCGGCGCGGCACGCGGCCGGACCTTCACCCCGAGCGAGGAGGACTTCGCCGTCGGACAGGCCGTGCGCCGGCAGTTCATCGCGCTCCGCGAGGAGCGCCACCCCGAGGCGTTCGCCTGACGCCCCGCCCGGCGGGCGGGGCCTCGGGCGGGGCGGGGCCGGCCGCGGCCGGGATCAGTCGAGGTAGCCGCGGAGGTGGTCGGCGTAGGCGTGGTCGCGGAGTTTGGCGAGGGTCTTGTGCTCGATCTGGCGTATGCGCTCGCGGGTGACGCCGAAGACGCGGCCGATCTCCTCCAGCGTCCGGGGGCGGCCGTCGACCAGGCCGTAGCGCAGTTCCACCACCCGGCGCTCGCGGTCGCCGAGCATCGACAGCACCGCTTCGAGCTGCTGCCGCAGCAGCAGGAAGGCGGCCGATTCGGCCGGGCTCGGCAGATCGGCGTCCTCGATCAGATCGCCGAGGTTGACATCGTCCTCCTCGCCGACCGGGGACTGGAGGGAGACCGGGTCCTGGGCCAGCCGCAGGATCTCGCGCACCCGCTCGGGTGTCAGATCGAGCTGTTCGGCGACCTCCTGGGCGGTGGGCTCCTGGCTGCGCTCCTGGAGCAGCCGGCGCTGCACCCGCACCACCCGGTTGATCAGCTCCACCACATGGACCGGCACCCGGATGGTCCGGGCCTGGTCGGCGATGGCCCGGGACATGGCCTGGCGGATCCACCAGGTGGCATAGGTGGAGAACTTGAAGCCGCGGGTGTAGTCAAACTTCTCCACCGCCCGGATCAGCCCCAGGTTGCCCTCCTGGACCAGGTCCAGCATGGTGAGCCCGCGGCCCAGATAGCGCTTGGCCACCGACACCACCAGGCGCAGATTGGCCTCGATGAGCTGGCGTTTGGCGATCCGGCCGCGCACCACCAGCCGGTCCAGGTCCAGGGCGAGGCGCTCGTCCAGGGTCTCGCCCGCGCAGCCCAGCCGCTCCTCGGCGAACAGGCCGGCCTCGATCCGGCGGGCGAGTTCCACCTCCTCCGAGGCGGTGAGCAGCGGAATGCGGCCGATCTCCCGCAGGTACTGCCGGAAGAGATCGCCCGAGGTGCCGCCGGAGTCGCTGCGCAGCGGCACCTCCGCCTCGGCGGCGGGCGGGCGGCGCTGTTCCGGGATGCGCTCCCAGGGCACCTCCGGATCGGCCTCGGCGTCCGGCTGCCCGAAGCCGTCCCCCTCATCGTCATCGTCGTCGTCGGACGCGCTCTCCGTCGCCGGCGCCGCATCGGTCCCGGCGGGCGGCGGGGGCGGGGTGGGCGGCGGCTCCGGCGGCGGGGCGGGGACGGGATCGGGTTCGGGGGGCACCGGCGGATGCGGATCCGGTGGCGGTGGCACGGTCTGGCTGAGCGGATCGACCGGAGCGTCGGCCGTGTCGCGATCGGCCACGGTTTCCGCCGTCGCCGTACCGGTCAGGGTCTGGGTCTGCACTGAGCGACCTCCAGTTGATCGCGGCCAGTCAAAGACGGCACCGCAAACAGTGTGGGGTAATGCCTACCCACGGGACGAGGGTCATGCGTCCGGTTTCTGCCGCCAACCGCTACGCGATGCGCCCTTTCGGCTACCTGGCGGAGACAACCGGGGCGGCATATGCCACGCGAGTTGTCATCCGTACAGGGCGTCGGCGCCGCGCTCCATCAGTGCGGTGCGGTAGCGCTGGAGGGTCCAGACCTCCTGCCACAGGGCGGCGGAACGCTCGGCGTCGCCCTGGGCGTCCTGCCGGCGGGCCGCGGACTCCAGCTCGGCGATCCGCCGCTGCACGGCCGCCAGCCGGACATCGCGCAGCAACTGCGCGGCATAGGTGTCGGCCTCCCGCTGGCGGCGGCGCGGCAGCTCCAGCGGCTCCACGGCCAGCTCGGTGACCAGCGCGCGGACCGTGTCGTCCGGCGCGGCCTCGCGCACCCGGGCGAGGAACCCCTCGTCGGCGTGCTCGGTGCCGCCGGCCTCGGCGATGGCCCGGCGGACCACCGCGTACGGCGGGCCGGTGAACTCGTCCTCCCGGTAGGCGTCGAAGACCGGGGCGACGAACTGGGGCTGCTGAAGGGCGACCTTGAGCAGCTCCCGCTCGGCGCGGTGGGCCGGGCTGCGCAGATTGAGCGGCGGGCCGGCGGGCCGGCCGCCCTCCGGAGGCGGCGCGCCCCCGGCGGGCCCGGCACCGGACGCGCCCCCGGCGGACGCGCCCGCGGCGGAGGCGGCGCGGCCGGGCCGGGCCGGGCCGGGCTCCCGCCCGCGCCGGGCGAGCTGCCCCACCCGCCGCAGCACGAAGCGCTCGTCCGGGATGCCGACCAGCCCGGCCAGCCGGACCGCGTACTCGTGCTGGATGGCCGGGTCCTTGATGCCGGCCACCACCGGGGTGGCGGCCTCCAGCGCGGCGGAACGGCCCTCGGCCGTCTCCAGATTGTGCTCGTCGACCACCGAGCGCAGGGCGAACTCGAACAGCGGGCTGCGGCCCTCGACCAGTGCGCGGACCGCCGCGTCGCCCTCGGAGCAGCGCAGGTCGCACGGGTCCATGCCGCCGGGGGTGATGGCGATCCAGGTCTTGCTGGCGAACTTCTGGTCGTCCTCGAAGGCGCGCAGCGCGGCCTTGCGGCCGGCCGCGTCCCCGTCGAAGGTGAAGATCACCTCGGAGCGGGAGTTGTCCATCAGCAGCCGGCGCAGAATCTTGATGTGGCCCTCGCCGAAGGCGGTGCCGCAGGTGGCGATGGCGGTGGTGACCCCGGCCAGATGGCAGGCCATGACATCGGTGTACCCCTCGACCACCACCGCCTGGTTGGCCTTGGCGATGTCCTTCTTGGCCAGGTCGATGCCGTAGAGCACCTGGCCCTTGCGGTAGACGGGGGTCTCGGGGGTGTTGAGGTACTTGGGGCCGGTGTCGTCCTCGCGCAGCCGGCGGGCGCCGAAGCCGACCACCTCGCCGCCCATGTCCCGGATCGGCCAGAGCAGCCGGCCGCGGAAGCGGTCGATCGGGCCGCGCCGGCCCTCCTGGGCGATCCCGGAGAGGATCAGCTCCTTGTCCGTGAAGCCCCGGCCGCGCAGGAACCGCACCGCGTGGTCCCAGCCGGCCGGTGCGTAGCCGACGCCGAAGTGCCCGGCGGCGGCCCGGTCGAAGCCGCGCTCCGCCAGGAAGCGGCGGGCGATCTCGGCCTCGGGACCGTCGAGCTGCTCGGCGTAGTAGGCGGCGGCGGCCTTGTGCGCCTCGACCAGCCGGGTGCGCTCGCCCTGCTGGCTGGCCCTGCCGTATCCGCCCTCCGCATAGCGCAGGGTGATGCCGGCCTGGGCGGCCAGCCGCTCCACCGCCTCGGAGAAGGACAGGTGCTCGACCTTCATCACGAAATCGAAGGTGTCCCCGCCCTCCTGGCAGCCGAAGCAGTGGTAGAGCCCCTTGCTGGGGCTGACATGGAAGGACGGGCTCTTCTCGTCGTGGAACGGGCACAGGCCCTTGAGCTGGCCGCCGCCGGCGTTGCGCAGCTGGAGATAGTCGGAGACCACGGCGTCGATCGGGACCGCGTCCCGCACCCGCCGCACGTCCTCGTCCCTGATCCTCCCGGCCACGCCATGAGTCTACGGGCCGCCACCGACGCTCCGGCCGGACGGGAGAAGGCGCGGCGGCCGGGCTCAGACGATCTCCAGCACCTCGTCCACCGGCCGGCGCGGGGTGGCCGGAATGCCGGGGCCGTAGCCGATGCGCAGCACCATCTGCACAAAGCCCGCCCCGCCGACCGGATCGCGCACCGGCGGGCGCAGGTCCTCCCACTCCAGGGCCTGGGAGGTCAGGGAGACCGACAGACCGCGCAGGGTGGCGGTGAGCAGCACCCGCTCCAGGGCCTCGCCCGCGCGCAGCCAGTCGAAGGGGCGGTCCTCGGTGGTGCCGAGCAGGGCGAGCTGCGGGGCCGCCTCGAAGCCGGCGGCCTCCCGGTCGGGGCCGCGGCCGGCGAAGTCGCGGATCACCCGGTGGCCGTCGCGCTGCCGCGGGCCGAAGGCGTACTCCGGCACGCCGTCCACCGCGGCTCCGGCCGCGTCCCCGGTGCGGGTCCAGCGGTCCAGGTCCTTCAGCCGGCCGGGGTCGGCGGCGTCCCGGCCCTCGGCGTCCCGGGTGAGTTCCAGCACGTTCCGGGTGTGCCAGTCGTCGGGAAAGACGAGCTGTGCGCCCTCGCGGGCGGCGGCATCGGCAAGCTGGGCGCGCAGCACCTGGTGCACCGGCTCGTCGCGGAACGGGAAGCGGTTGGTGTGGCGGCGGAAGACCGCGGAGCCGAGCGGGATCAGCCCGGCCGGGTCCTCGTGCCCGGCCGGGGCGGGCCGCGGCCGCGGCCGGCCGGGGCCGGGCGCGGGGGCGGCGCGGTCCAGGCCGATGGTGGCCAGCAGCCGCGGGTCCTCGGGGGCGGGCAGCAGCCGGACCGAGGCGTCCCAGCCGGCCCCGGCCGCGGCCACCCGGAGGTTGAACACGGCCGCGCCGCAGCCGATGTGCAGCCCCCGGCCGGTGGGGTCGGTGTGCGGCAGCACCCGGCCGAGGTCGGCCCGGAGCTCGATGGTGCCGCTCGCCCGGAGCAGGCGGAACCGCCAGGGCTGGGCGTTGTGCATGGAGGGAGCGGCGGTCGCGGCCCGGACCAGGGAGCGCGCCGTCTCCTCGCCGACGGTCTCCCGGCGTCCGGACGGCGCCGGCTGTTCCGGCTGCACGGGCTGTTCTGGCTGCACCTGGGGTCTCCCTCCGGGTCGGTGTCCCCCGCGCGTCCCCGCGTGCGTCCCGGTCTTCAGCGTAGTGCGGGTCAGGCGCCGGGGACGAGCGAGGCGAGGTCGGTGTGCGGATCGCCGAGCCGGGCCGGGTCCACCGGGCGGCCGGAGCGGATCAGTGCCTGGACGGTCCCGGCCACCTCCCAGATGTTGGCGTTCAGGCCGGCCAGCACCCGGCCGTCCGCAGCCAGCCAGAAGGCCAGGAAGCAGCGCTTGCCCGCGTCGCCGCGGTAGACCACCTTGTCGTAGTCGCCGGGCGGCGCCCAGCCGGAGTACTCCAGGCCCACGTCGTACTGGTCGGAGAAGAAGTACGGCACCCGGTCGAAGGGCTCGTCGCGGCCGAGCATGGCGCGGGCCGCGGCCGGTCCGGAGTGCAGTGCGTTGGCCCAGTGGTCCACCCGGCGCCGCTTTCCCGGGCTCCCGTTGCCGCCGCCGGCCGGCAGTGCCGGGGCGGCGACATCGCCGGCGGCGAAGATCCGCGGGTCGCTGGTGCGCAGCGCGGCGTCCACGGCGATGCCGCCGCCCTCGGCGATCTCCAGTCCGGCGGCGGCGGCCAGCGCGGTGCGCGGGGCCGCGCCGACCGCGGCCAGCACGGCGCGGGCCGGCAGCCGTCCGCCGTCCGCGGTGTGCACCTCGGCGACCATGCCGCGGTCCCCGCCGATGGCGGTCAGCCGGGTGCCGAAGCGGAACTCCACGCCGTGCTCACGGTGCAGTTCCGTGAAGACGGCGCCCAGTTCCGGGCCGAGCACCCGGTACAGCGGGGCGGGCTCCGGCTCCACGACGGTGACCGGGACGCCCAGCGAGCGGGCCGCGGCGGCGACCTCCAGGCCGATCCAGCCCGCGCCGGCGATCACCAGCGGGGCCCCGTCGCGGTGACCGCCGGTGAGATGACCGCGCAGATGGTCGGCGTGCGCCACCCGGCGCAGATGGTGCACCCCGGCGAGCTCGGTGCCGGGGATGCCCAGCCGGCGCGGTTCGGCGCCGGTGGCCAGCAGCAGGGCGTCGTAGGGGACGCGGGTGCCGTCGCCGAGCCGGACCTCGCGGGCGGCCCGGTCGATGTGCACGGCGGGCTGGCCGAGATGCAGCTCCACCCGGTTGCCCGCGTACCAGGCGGGGCGGTGGACGTACAGCTTCTCCCGGTCGGTGCTGCCGGTGAGATAGCCCTTGGACAGCGGGGGGCGCTCGTAGGGGTGGTCGTGCTCGTCGCCGATGAGGATGACCCGCCCGTCGAAGCCCTCCGTGCGGAGCGTCTCGGCGGCCTTGGCTCCGGCCAGTCCTCCACCGATGATGACAAACGTCCGGTATGTACGGTCCACGCGATGCCTCCTCGCCCCGCGGCAGCCCCTGTTTCCCGGGGTATTCCTGGAGCGTGCCCCACCGGGCACTGCCCGGGGAAGGGGGCGGACGGCCCCCGGAGCACCAAGATCCCCGCGGGGCGGGCCCGTTCGGCGGCGCCGCTCCGCCGCGCCGCTTTCCGCGGCGCGGCGCCGCGCGGCACGGCGCGGGCTCCGCCGCGGGCGCCGGGCGCCGCACCGGGCGGAGGCACCGGGCCGGCGCCCGGGGGCGGGTCAGGGCGTGCGGAGCATGCGGTGGGCGGTGAGCGCCAGGGACAGCTCGGCCGTCTCCCGCGGGCTGGCCAGCGAACGGCCGGTCAGCCGCTCGTAGCGGCGCAGCCGGTTGAGCACGGTGTTGCGGTGGCAGGACAGCCGCTCGCCGGCCCGCTGTGCCGAGGCGTCGCACTCCAGCCAGGCGGTGAGCGTCTCCAGCAGCAGATCGCGGTCCATCGGCTCCAGCTTCAGCAGCGGCCCCAGCACCCGGTCGGTCAGCACCGAGCCGAGCTCCGGCGAGGACACCACCAGCGCCGCGGCCAGATGCTCCTCCAGCAGCGCCACCCGGCCGTCGGCCGGGCAGGCGGCGAGCGCCTTCTCGGCGAGCTGCCGGGCCTCGCCGACCGCCGCCAGGCCGTCCACGGCCGGGCTGATGCCGACCCGGACCCCGGGGCCGGTGCGGGCCCGCAGCTCCTCGGCGAGCTTCCCCGGGCCGCCCTCGGCCACCGGTGCGATGGCGAAGTCGGCGGTCTCGGTGCGGTGCCAGACCAGGCCGGCGGACTGGCCCGGGCCGCCGTGCAGCGCGGCCCGGCGCGGGCCGGCCACCGCGGCCACCGCGTACCGGCCGCGTTCCGGCATGTCCAGGGCGGCGGCGATGTCCGGCAGGTCGGAGACCCGGGCGGTGCCCTCCAGCAGCGCCTCGGTCATCAGCCGCAGCCGGTTCTCGCGCCGCCAGGACATCTCCCGCTCGGTGGCCCGGTACGCCTCGGCCGCGATCGAGCAGTGCTCGTCCACGAAGTTCCACACATCGCCGGCCACATGGACCAGCAGCCGCATGGACTCGGGGTCGCGCTGGGCGGCGATGTCCAGCAGTTCGCGCCAGACCGCGCCGCCGCCCAGCCGGAAGGCGTGCAGCAGGGCGTCCAGCGGCAGTCCCTGACGGGCCCGGTCGGCGCCGATCCGCCAGGTGCAGCGGCGGGCCGCGTCGCTCAGCTCCTGCGGATTGATCAGGCAGCCGACGCTGTGCCGCAGCGAGCGGTGCACCTCGTGCCAGAGCATGTCGGAGTCCATCGCCGGGGAGCGGTAGGCCGGCTCCTGGTGGTTGATCAGCTCCGCCACCTGGTCGGTGAACTGCGGCAGCCGGTGCATCAGCAGCCTGGCGGTGCGGCGCAGCACCGCCACCGACTCGGCGTTGCGGCCGGTGCCGGCCGGGAGTGCGGCCGGGGAGACGGGCTGGGTCCGGGTCATGGTCCCGGCGCGCCGGCGGGCCGGCTCGGCCCGGCCGGGCGCCGGAGGGGCGGAGCGTTCGGCGGCGGTCGCCAGGGCCGGTGGTCTGGTTGCGCGCTCCCGGGTACGGACAAGTGGTTGCATCGCGGACCTCCACCTCGTCGGGGCGGTGCGGGCGGCTCGTGCACCAATGGCGGGACAAATGGGACTGTGCGAATGGACTACGGTGCTGACCGGCCGGGAAGCCGTGCACGGCGCGGCGCGACGGCTGACATACCGACCGGTAGGTCACCGCATCATGGCGCAGGAATCCGCCCGATTCCACCCCGGCGACGGGACATGTCGGAGCTCGTGCGCAGCCGCCGGCCGCCCTGGCGGCGCTGAGCAGCCCGGTTGACCCCACGTGTCCGGACGGTCACACATCACGATCGGGCAAACCGGCGGAAACGATCCGCCGCACGGCCCGCGAACGGCTGCGGAAGGCTCGTGAACGGCCGGTGGACGGCCACCCGGCGGCAGGCTCAGTGCGGCGCGTCCGCGGTGGTGAGCAGCCGGGTCAGCTCCACCCGGGACCGGATGCCGAGGGTGGAGAACACATTCCGCAGATGGTGGTCCACGGTGCGCGGGCTGACCGCCAGCCGGGCGGCCACCTCCCGGTTGGTGGCCCCCTCCGCCACATGGCGGGCGATCCGGAGCTGCTGCGGGGTCAGCCCGGCCAGCCGGGAGAGCCCGGGCGGGCTCCCCTCCCCCGGCGCCTCGCCGCCGACCCGCAGCTCGGCCCGCACCCGCTCCGCCCACGCCTGGGCACCGCACCGCTCGAAACCGACCAGGGCGTCCCGCAGCGCCGCGCGGGCGGCCCCCGGGCGGCGGTGCCGGCGCAGCAGCATGCCGTGCAGCAACTGGGTGCGGGACCGCTCGAAGTCGCTGTCGGCCCGGCGGTGCGCCGCCAGCGCGCGGTCGAACAGCCGGGTCGAGTCCTCCGGACCGGCCAGCAGCGCCCGGCAGCGGGCGAGCTGGGCGGGGGCCTGCGGGTCGGCGGTGACGTCCGCCCAGCGGGAGTAGACGGCCAGCGCGGACTGGGCGGTACGGCGCGGCCGTCCGGACAGCACCACGGCCTCGATCAGGCAGGGGGTGGCCAGCATCCGCAGCGCCGGGTGGCCCTGGCCGGGACCGGGCCGGATCAGCGGCTCCAGCCGGGCGGCGGCCTCGTCCCAGCGGCCCCGCGCCAGGTCGCAGCGGGCCAGGGCCCAGGCGGCCAGGGTGTCGGCGGCGCGCAGCCCGTGCGGACCGGCGTACCCGGCGGTGGCGGCGGCGTGCCGGGCGGTGGTCTCCGGGTCGCCGTCCATGGCGGCGGCCATCGCCAGGATGGCGTGCAGATGGGCGGCCATATTGCGCTGGCCGGTGCGGCGGGCGGCGCGCAGCCCCTCCACGGCGTGGGTGCGGGCCGCGCCGTGCCGGCCGGAGCGGAGTTCGGCGTAGGCGAGCAGTTCCAGGCCATTGGCCTCCAGCAGCCGCATGCCGAGCAGCCGGGCGGTGGCCAGGGCGTGCGCGGCCAGCACCCGCGACTCGGCGACCTCGCCCAGGATGACGGCGGCGACCGCGGCCCGCATCAGACCGGCCGGGTCCCGGCCGGCCCTGCCGCGCGCGACTTCCCGGCGCAGCGGCTCCAGGGCGGCCTCCAGCCGCCCCTCGGCGGCCAGCGCCACGCCGAGCACATAGTCATCGGCGCCGCCGGTGCCGGGGGACGCGGGCGTCGGCGGGGGGACGGTGCCCGAGGCCCAGGCGGCCTCGGTGGCCCGGCAGGCCGCCTCCCGGGCGGTCACCGGTTCGCAGCGGTGCAGCAGCCGCGCGGCATGGGCCAGCGATTCCGCGGCGTCCGTCACCACCCCGGTCTGCGCCTGAAGGCTGCCCAGCAGCAGCATCGCCCGGCCGCGGGCGGCGTCACCGGCCCGCAGGCGCAGTGCGCGCTCCAGCATGGCCCGGGCCCGGTCCGGCCGCCCGGCCGCCCAGCTCCGTCCGGCGGCCTCGGTGAGCAGCCGGGCCCGCAGCGCCTGGGCGTGGGCGCCGGCGGCGGCCCGGCGCAGGGCGGAGCCCAGTACGGCCGGGGAGAGCGGCGGGGCCGGCCGCGGGGCGGGAGAGCCCGGACGGCGGGCGGCCGGCCCGGTCCCGGGCTGGGCCGCGGGCCGGGTGCCGGGCTGGGCCGGGGGGTGCGGGTCCCGGGCACGGTCGTCCCGGGGGCGGTCGGCGGCGGCGGACGGGACGCGGTGCGGTCCGTTCTCCGGGGCGAGCGGCAGCGGCATCGTGCGACCTCCTTGTCCGTCCTGGCGCCGGTGTCCGGGTCCGCGGGCGGCCCCGTGCGGGGCGCCCGGCCCGACTACTCGGCGGTAGGCAAGACGTGCCGTCAGGGCACCACCGCACCCCGGGTCCGTCCACCGTCCGCGGGCCAACTCGGGGCCGCGGCATAACCGCCGGTGGCCGCCGCTGTGCACCCGCACAACGGCCTCGGGGGCGGGCCCGGCGCCGGTGCATTCACGGATGCGGCGCCCGGCGCCCGGCGCGCACCATCGCCGTGCCCCGCCCGCGCCGCCCGGCCGTGCCCCGCGACGGGTCCGCGGTGCGGCGGCGCACCCGCTCCCGGCGGCGCCGGGGTTCCCCGGCCCCGGGCGCGCGGCGATCCCGCGCGCCCGGGGCGGTTCAGGGCTGCCGGCCGGTCAGCCGGGCATGCAGGGCGCGGGCCGCGGCATCGGTGAGCGCGGCGATCTGGTCCACCACCACCCGCAGCCCCTCCCGGTCGCCGGACGCCGCCGTGTACAGCGCGTGGTACTGCGGATCGAGGCCGTCGGGTGCCCGGCGCAGCAGCGCGTCGGCGAGTTCGACGAGCAGTTCCCGCTGGGCGGCGCGCAGCCGCTCCTGCTCGGGGCGCTGCATCACGGCGACATCGGCGACCGCCTTGAGCACCGCGCACTCCAGCCGGACCGGGCGCGGCACCACCAGGCCGGCGCGGTAGCGCTGCAGCGGGCCGGGGCCGTGCCGGTCCCGGGTGGCCCGCTCGGCGGCCACGCAGAACCGGCCGATGAGCTGGCTGGTGGCGTTCTTCAGCCGGGCCTGGGCGAGGGCGGTGCCGTCGTAGGAGTGCGGCCACCACTCCTGGTCCAGCAGGCGGTCCAGCGCGGCGGCGAGTTCCCCCTCGTCGGTGCCGGGCGGGGTGTAGCGGCGCAGCGCCACGGCGAACACACCGCGGCGTTCGGTGTCGGAGAGCAGCATGGCCGGGTCCAGGTGTCCGGCGTGCAGGCCGTCCTCGACATCGTGCACGGAGTACGCCACATCGTCCGCCCAGTCCATGACCTGGGCCTCCAGGCAGCGGACGGCCTTCGGCGCGGGCCGCCGCAGCCAGTGGAAGACCGGCAGGTCGTCCTCGTAGACGCCGAATTTCGGGGAGGCCGGATCCTGGGGGTCCCCGCCGCTCGGCCACGGGTACTTGGTGGCCGCGTCCAGGGCGGCGCGGCTGAGGTTGAGACCGACCGGCTCGCCCCGGCCGCCGCTCCCCCCGGCGGCGCGGAACCGTTTCGGCTCCAGCCGGGTGAGCAGCCGCAGGGACTGCGCGTTGCCCTCGAAGCCGCCGCAGGGGCCGGCGATCGCGGCCAGCACCCGTTCACCGTTGTGGCCGAACGGCGGATGGCCCAGATCGTGGGCCAGGCAGGCGGTCTCCACCAGATCCGGGTCGCAGCCCAGCGCGGCTCCCATCTCCCGGCCGATCTGGGCGCACTCCAGCGAGTGGGTGAGCCGGGTGCGCGGGCTGGGGTCCCAGGCGGGGTGCGGCGGCGCCGGACGGTCCGGGGTGACCACCTGGGTCTTGCCGGCCAGCCGGCGCAGCGCGGCCGAGTGCAGCACCCGCGCCCGGTCGCGCTGGAACGCGGTACGGCCCGGACGCTTGTCGGGCTCCGGGTCCCACCGCTCGGTGTCCCCCGGCCCGTAACCGTCCGCGGGCCGGGCCTCGGCACCGGGACGGGAGAGATCGTGGTGCGTGCCATCGCTCCGGCCGGGCATGGACCCGACCCTAACCGCCCGCCGCCCGCCCGGCACCGCGCGCCTCCCCGCCCGGGTCCGCGGGGGTTCGCCGGGGCGCGGCGGGGAAACCGGGGGCGGTGGCCGGCCGGACGGGAGGAACGACGGGCGACATGGGGCAGGTGCGGCGGATGACGGACCCGGACGCGGGCATGCGGTGCCGGCCGGGCCCGGAGGCGTGACGCGGCGATGTGGGTCTGGCTGCTGCGCCTGTACCGGCTGCTGCACCTCTACCGGCTGGCCCGCCGGGTCGGTGGCCGCGTCCGGCGGGCCGCCGCGCGGCTGCGCCGCTACGGCCCCTCCGTGCTGCTGGCCGCGCTCGCCGCCGGGCTGGCCTATGCCGCCGCCGTCCGGCTGTTCGGCTCCGAGGAGGCGTTCTTCGCGCCGATCGCCGCGGTGGTGTGCGCGGGCATCGCCGCGGGCCAGCGCATCCGGCGGGCGCTGGAACTGGCCGTCGGCGTGGCCGTGGGCCTGACCGCGGCCGACATCCTGGTCCATGTCATCGGCGTCATCGGCGCCGGTGCGGTGCAACTGGCCGTGGCGGTGGGCCTGGCCATGGGCACGGCCGTGCTGCTGGGCACCAGCAGCGTGCTGGTCAATCAGTCGGCGGTGGCCGCCGTGCTGGTGGTGGCGCTGGCACCGCAGGGCGGCAACCCGCTGTTCCGGATGGGTGACGCGCTGATCGGCGGCGCGGTGGCGCTCGCGCTGGGCGCGCTGGCCGCCCCCGACCCGCGGCGCGCGGTGCGCCGGGCGGGCGGCGAGGTGCTGGCCCATCTCGCCATGGTGCTGCGCGGCCTGAGCGAGGCGCTGGAGCACTCCGACCCCGCCCGGGCCGAGCGGATGATGGCCGAGTCCGCCCGCGTCGAGGCCCGGGTCGGCGAGCTGGACAAGGCGCTGGCGGTGGCCCGGGAGAGCGCCCGGCTGGGCCGGCGCCGGCGTTCCGCCCAGGCCCGGCTGCCGGTGGTGCTGGTGCGCGAACGGCTCGACATGATGGCCGCCACCGCCCGGGCCCTGGCCCGGGGCACGGCCGTGGCCGTCCGCTACGGACAGCCCGTGGACCAGCGGCTGGTCACCGCCCTGGACTCGCTGGCCGTGGCCGTCACCGAACTGCGGCGGCGGGTGGAGGGCGAGGGCACCCAGGCCCGGGAGGGCGCCCGGGCCGCCGCGCTGCGCGCCGCCGAGACCGCCTCGCAGCTGCTCGCCGAGGACCGTCCGCTGACCGCCAGCGTGCTGGTCGGGCAGGTGCGCGCGGCGGCCGTGGACATCCTCCGCGCCACCGGGCTGGACCAGCCGCACGCGGTGCGCCTGCTGACCGACGCCGCCGGTCCGCCCGACCGCCGCCCGCCCGGCCCGTGACGCCCGGCCGCGGCGGCGGGCGCCGGGGACGGCGCGTCAGTGCGGGATGGCGTCGATGACCTCGCGGGCGCCCTGCCGCAGCAGGGTCACGGCCACCGATATGCCCAGCGTCGCCGGGTCCAGCGGCCCGGCCCACTCGTGGGCGTCCAGCACGGTCTTGCCGTCCGGCGAGAACACCCGGGCGCGCAGCGACAGCCGGCCGTCCCGCTCGGCGCGGGCATAGCCGGCGATCGGGCTGTTGCAGTGGCCCTGGAGCACATGCAGCAGCATCCGTTCGGCGTCCGTCTCCCGGTGGGTGTCCGGATGGCCGAGCGCGGAGACCGCGCCGATGGTCTCGGTGTCGTCCTCCCGGCACTGGAGGGCCAGCACACCCGCGCCGATCGGCGGGCACATCTGCTCCGGGGAGAGGATTTCGCTGATCCGCTCCGTCTCACCGATCCGCTCCAGCCCGGAGACGGCCAGCACCAGCGCGTCCGCCTCGCCCGCGGCCAGCTTGGCCAGCCGCCGGTTGGCGTTGCCCCGGAACGGCACGCACCGCAGATGCGGATGGGAGGCGGCGAGCTGCGCGACCCGCCGGACCGAGGAGGTGCCGACCCGGGTGCCGGGCGGCAGCTCGTCCAGGGTGCGCCCGCCGGGGTGGATCAGGGCGTCCCGGATGTCGTCCCGCTCCAGGACGGCGGCGAACACGGTGCCGGCCGGCAGCGGCCGGTCGGCGGGGATGTCCTTCATGCAGTGCACGGCCAGATCGGCCTCGCCGGCCAGCAGTGCCGCGTCCACCTCCTTGGTGAACGCGCCCTTGCCGCCCAGGCTGGAGAGGTCTCCCAGCCAGCGGTCCCCGGAGGTGGTCACCGGCACCACCTCGGTACGGATGCCGGGATGCCGTGCGGCCAGCTCGGCGCGCACGCGCTCGACCTGGGCCAGGGCCATCGGCGAGGAACGGGAGACGATCCGGATCAGCTCAGCGGGCACCCGGCACACAATAGACCGTCAGTTCGTCCCCGGGCGAAACGATCACGCGTCCGGCGGAGCCCGCCGCGGGGCGGCCGGGGGCCGCGGCGCTCAGGCGACCAGGGCGGAGCGGCGGGCGGCAACCGCCTGGTCATAGCGGTGCAGCAGCAGCCTGGCCAGCGCCGGATGGGCGCCCAGCGGCGCGGAGACCACACCCGGCGCGGCCTCGGCGCAGCGCGTCGCGAAGTAGCCGGGCGCGGCGAAGCACGAGGCCACGGCGATCTCCCGGTGTCCCGCCGCACGCAGGCCGGCCACCGCCTCCGGCACCGTGGGCGCGGCGGCCGAGGCATAGGCCGGGACGACCGGCACCCCGCCGAGCCGGGCGGCCAGCATGCCGGCGGTGTAGCGGGTCCCGGCCGCGGACTCCGGGTCCCGGGACCCGGCCGCGGCCAGCACCACCGGGCCGCCCCGGTAGCCGGCCTGGAGCAGCCGGCCGTGCAGCGCGTCCACCAGCAGCGGATGCGGGCCCAGACAGGCGGCCACGGCGGCCGAGTGGTGCCCGGCCTCCGCCAGCACGCCGGGAATGTCGTGCTTGATGTGGTATCCGCGGCCGAACAGCAGCGGCACCAGCACCGGCTCGCCGCGCAACCCGCGTAGCGTGTCGGCCAGCAGCGGCTGGTCCGTCTCCAGATGGCCCAGCTCCACCCGCACCGTCGGGCGCAGGGCGCGGACGCGGCGGAGCAGGGCGCGGACGGTGTGCTGCGCCCGGGGATCGGGCGAGCCATGGGCCACGGCGACCAGGGTCGGTCCGGTGTAGGCGGCGGTCATGCTGCCAGCCTGCAAGGTGCACGTTGCCGTGGTGTTGCCCGGATGTCACGGATGGCCGCCCCGCCCCTCACGCCCCGCTCCGTCCGGCTCTGAGCTGCCCGCCCCGGTGACGTAACGGTCCGGTCGCCCCTGCCGTAACACGGACGACGCATGCTGGGGCCATGAACGCTGACGCACCGGCGCGGGAGACCGGGGAGACCCGGCGGACCCGGACCACGGACACGCACTGCCCCTACTGCGCGCTCCAGTGCGGCATGGGCCTGCGGCCCGAGCCGGCCGAACCGGGCGGTCTGCTGGTCGTCGAGCGCTCTGCCTTCCCGGTGAACAAGGGCGCGCTGTGCGGCAAGGGCCGCACCGCCCCCTCCGTGCTCTCCTCCCGGGTCAGGCTGGTCCGGCCCCTGATCCGCCGCGCCTCGGGCAGGCTGGAGCCGGCCTCCTGGGAGGAGGCCCTGGACCGGGTCGCGGAGGGGCTGGCCGCGACCCGGTCCGCCTGGGGCGCGGACGCGGTCGGCGTCTTCGGCGGCGGCGGTCTGACCAACGAGAAGGCGTATACGCTCGGCAAGTTCGCCCGGCTGGTGCTGGGCACCTCGCAGATCGACTACAACGGCCGGTTCTGTATGTCATCGGCCGCGGCGGCCGGGACCAAGGCGTTCGGCGTGGACCGCGGCCTGCCGTTTCCGCTGGACGACATCCCGCGCACCGGCTGCGTCATCCTCGTCGGCTCCAATCTCGCCGAGACCATGCCCCCGGCGCTGCGCTACTTCACCGAGCTGCGGGCGAACGGCGGCAGGCTGATCGTCATCGATCCGCGCCGCACCCGCACCGCGGAGCAGGCGGATCTGCATCTGACGCCGCGCCCGGGCACGGATCTGGCGCTGGCCCTGGGCATGCTGCACCTGGTGGTGGCCGAGGGCCGCACCGACGAGGCGTACATCGCCGCCCGCACCACCGGCTGGCCGCAGGCCCGGGCCGCGGCCATGGCCCACTGGCCGGAGCTGGTGGAGCGGATCACCGGCGTGCCGCTGCCGCAGCTGCGGGCGGCGGTACGGATGTTCTGCGAGGCCGAGCACGCCATGGTGCTCACCGCGCGCGGCCCCGAGCAGCAGGCCAAGGGCACCGACACCGTCTCGGCCTGGATCAATCTGTGCCTGGCCACCGGCCGGCCGGGCCGCCCGCTGTCCGGCTACGGCTGCCTGACCGGGCAGGGCAACGGCCAGGGCGGGCGGGAACACGGCCAGAAGGCGGACCAGCTGCCCGGCTACCGGATGCTGGCGGACGCGGCGGCGCGCGAGCATGTGGCCCGGGTGTGGGGCGTGGAGCCGGACAGCCTGCCGGGGCCCGGCCGCAGCGCCTACGAACTGCTGGACGCGCTCGGCGCGGACGGGGACCGGGCGGCACAGCGGCCGGACGCGGTGCGCGCGCTGCTGCTGATGGCGTCCAACCCGGTGGTGTCGGCGCCGCGCGCCGCGCATGTCGAGGAGCGGATGCGGGCGCTGGACTTCCTGGTGGTCTGCGATGTGGTGCTCTCGGAGAGCGCGCGGCTGGCGGATGTGGTGCTGCCGGTCACCCAGTGGGCCGAGGAGACCGGCACCATGACCAATCTGGAGGGCAGGGTCATCCTGCGGCAGCAGGCCGTGGAGCCGCCCGAGGGCTGCCGCAGCGATCTGTGGGTGATGCGGGAGCTGGCCGCCCGGATGGGCTGGGAGAAGGGCTTCCCCACCGATCCGGAGGAGGTCTTCGAGGAACTGCGCCGCGCCTCGGCGGGCGGCAAGGCGGACTACTCGGGCATCACCTACCGCCGGATCCTGGCGGAGGACGGTGTCTTCTGGCCGTGCCCCGATCCCTCCCTGGCGCCGGGCACCGTCTCCGGCGCCGGTACCCCGGGCGAGATGAACGACGATCCGTCCAACGACCACTCGGCGGCCGGCCACCCTGGCACGCCCCGGATGTTCCTGGACCGCTTCGCCACCCCGGACGGCCGGGCCCGCTTCCTGCCGGTCAGCCACCGCCCGGCGGCCGAGGAGCCGGACGAGGAGTATCCGCTGCTGCTGACCACCGGCCGGGTGCTGGCCCAGTACCAGTCCGGTGCCCAGACCCGCCTGGTGGACAGCCTGAACGAGGCCGCGCCCGGGCCGTTCGTCCAGCTCCACCCCCGGCTGGCGGAGAAGCTGGGCGCCGCCGAGGGGGAGCCGGTGGCGGTGGTCTCGCGGCGCGGCAGGGCCGTGGCCCCGGCGCGGCTGAGCCGCGACATCCGGCAGGACACCGTCTTCATGCCGTTCCACTGGCCGGGCGAGGGGCGGGCCAACACCCTGACCAATCCGGCGCTGGACCCGACCTCCCGGATGCCCGAGTTCAAGGTCTGCGCCGTCCGGCTGGAACGCGCCTGAGGACCGGCCGCCCTCCCGGGGGCGGCCCCGGGCAGCCGGGTGCGGGAAGGCTCTTCTCCCGCACCCGCCCACCCGGGGCCGTGCCGTCACACCGGGTCCGGCGCCGGGTCCGGCGCCGTGGTCACGCCCCGGCGCCCACCGGCTGCGGCCGCGGCCGGGCGCCGCCCGCGCCGGGCGCCTCGGGCTCCTGCTCGCCGCGGTGCCGGCCGGCCCACACCAGGCCGCCTCCGGCGACCGCCAGGGCGAGGCCGACGCCGGCGAACAGGCCCGCCAGGGCGAGCGCGAGCTGGAGGGCGGAGTGGGTCACGGTGCCCACGCCCAGCTCGCCGAAGAGGCCGTGCACGGTCCCGGTCCAGGCCAGCTCACGGGCCGGGCCCTCGATCGGGTGCTGCCGGTCGAAGCCGGTCCAGTAGCGGCCGTCCACCGCGAACTCGTACGCACCGGGCCGGAAGGTCTCACCGTTGTACTCGACCGCCTCGTCCAGCACCACGGTCTGGCTGCCGTGCAGCACGTGGTAGCCGACGGCGGCCATCTGGTACATGTACTCGGTCGCGGTGTTGACCAGCGGGTCGTCCGGGTCCAGGTCGGACTCCACGACCGGGTACTTCCAGTCCTCCTTCAGCAGCTTCAGGATCGCCTCGGCGCCCTCGGTCGCACCGCGGTCGACGAGCTGCCCGTCCTCGTTGTAGGTCAGGGTGACGTTCTGCGCCTCGCTGAACGCCTGCAGGGAGTCGTAGCCGTCCTGCGCCTTGGCGTAGGCGACCCCGCCGGCCACCAGGAAGGCGAGGCCGATCGCCGCCAGTACGTACCCCAGAATCCTCAGTCGTGCCCTCACGGTGGGCTCCTCGCCTGCTCCGTCTCCGTCTTCCGCGCTCTGCGGACGGTCACAGCATCGGGCAGCGGGAGGGGTCGCGAGCAGGGACCGAACGGTAGTTGAAGCGGGGACCGACCGGCCCCGTTTTCCGGCCCGCCGGTCGCCGCCCGGGCCGGTGCGTCGGGGCCGGCCGGCCCTTACCCCGCGGGGGCGGTGGTCTCGGCGCTCACCCAGCGCAGATAGTCGGCGCTGCCGCGCACCACCGGGAAGGCGATGATCTCCGGCAGGTCGTAGGAGTGCGCCTCCTTGAGATAGCGCTCCAGATCGCCGAAGCGCTCGTCCGTCGTCTTCAGCAGCACCTGCCACTCCCGGTCGGTACGGATTTCGCCCTCCCAGCGGTAACAGGACGTCACCGGCGCGCTGATCTGGGCGCATGCCGCCAGTCTGCGTTCCACCGCCCCGGCCGCCAGCCGCTCGGCCAGCTCGGCGCTGTCCGTCGTGGTCATGACCGCCAGCGCGGCCCCGATCTCCGCCATCGCTCTCACTTCTCCCTCACCGTCCGGCTGCGCGGTCCGCCCCGGGCTGCGGTTGCGGTTGCGGTGCGGCACGGCTCCGGCACCATGAGAAGTGGAGCGCCGGACCACCCGATCGCCGAACCGTCACCGTCAGGGGCACGCATGGAAGACCTCACCGCTCTTGCCGAGCTGCACCTCGCCCGGGCCCAGACCGATGACCGCGGGCGCAGCGCCCATCTCTTCCTGCACGACGGACCGCTGCGGCAGAGCGTAATCGCGATGCGCACCGGTGCCGAACTCGACGAGCACGAAGCCCCGCCGGCGGCCAGTCTCCAGGTGCTGCACGGCCGGGTGCGGGTGACCACCGAGGGCAACGGTGCCATCGATCTGGAGGCCGGACAGCTCACCCGGCTGCCGCAGCTCCGGCAGACCCTCCGGGCGCTGGACGACGCGGTGGTGCTGCTGACCGCCGTCACCGCCACCCCCGGCTGCGGCGATCCCCATGGCGCCCCGGCCGCCGCCACCGCCGCCGCCTGACCTCCCCCTGCCCCGGTCCGAACCCGCCCGGCCGGCTGCATTCTCAAACACATCCGCCCCCTGCCTCGAACGCGCTCGCCCGTTCGAATGACAGCTCCACGACTCCCGGCCCCCGGGCGCGGCCCGGACGGCATACTCGCCGCGCGGCGCAGTCAGCGTGAGCCGACGTGAGCGAGGCGGACAGGCGGAGAAGATGACGGAAGCACCACCACGTCCCCGGGCCGGAGGGCTCCCTCCGCTCCAGGGGCTCCTGGAGGAGGACCGGCTGCCCCCGGGCACCCTCCTCAAGATCACCGTGCAGCGCGATCCGAGGTACTCGGCCGTGGGCGAGTGGATCGCCGAGGACCCGGCGAGCCGCGGCCAAGTGCTCTGGCGCACCCGGCGCGAGGGCGGCGACGGGAGTGCCGGGCACCTGTTCTGGCTGCACGACGGCAGCCGCCTGTTCACCGGTCCCGGCCTGCTGGAAGCCCTGGTCCGGGCGGCCGGCACGGCGCCGGAGGCGCCGCCGGCCGGTCCCGGCGGGGAACCGGCGCCGGACGCCGCCGACTGGCTGCTGCACGGGGTGTCCGGCCGCAGTCTGCGCGCGCTGCACGAGTCCCGGGCCGTCTCCTGCTTCGGCGGGCCGAGGGAGGGCTGGAAGGTCCCGGTCGGCTCGGCCGCCGACCGGCACCATCTCTTCGTCCCCGGGGACGGCGGCGCCGGCGAGGGCGGCTGGGCCCCGGCCGACGCCCATCCCCCGAGCCAGGCCCGGTATGTCCCCAAGCTCGGCCCGGACGGGCAGGTCACCCTCCACTGGGTGCGTCCGGCCGCGCTCACCCCGAGGGACTGGAGCGAGTGGGAGGAGGTCCGCGCCGGCCCGGACTGTCCCGTCTGCGGCGCGGCCGGCACCTACCACCTCCCCAACGGCTGGATCAAATGCCGCAACTGCGCCGCCGAAAGCCACTGAGCGGCCACCGGTGGACGTTGCCCCGGGCCGGCCGGGCGGGCGGTTCAGGCCGGGGCGGTGGCGGTGGTGCGGCGGTAGTCGCGGGGGGTGATGCCGCGTTCGCGTTTGAAGGCGGCGGAGAGGGCGAAGCCGCTGCCGTAGCCGACCTTGCGGGCGACGGCGGTGAGGGTGGCGTCGGGGTCGCGGAGCAGGTCGGCGGCCAGGTCCAGCCGCCAGCCGGTGAGGTAGGCCATGGGCGGCTCGCCGACCAGTTCGGTGAAGCGGCGGGCCAGGGCGGCCCGGGAGACGCCCGCGCGGGTGGCGAGCTCGGCCACCGCCCACGGGTGCGCCGGGTGGCTGTGCAGGAGACGGAGGGCATGGCCCACCACCGGGTCGCCGTGCGCGCTGAACCAGGTCGGGGAGCGGGCCGGGCGGGCGAACCATTCGCGCAGCACCGCGACCAGCAGCAGGTCGAGCAGCCGGTCCAGCACCAGGCTCTGGGCGGGGCCGTCCTTGGTGATCTCCGCGCCGAGCAGGCCGACGAGCGGGCTGTCCCAATCGGCGGCGCGCAGCACCAGCAGCGGGGGCAGGGCGCGCAGCAGCCGCCTCCCGGCCGCGCCGGCCGACTCATAGGTGCCGATCAGCATCGTCGAGATGCCGTCGGTGAGGTTCCCGGCCGTGCCCCAGGTGCGGACGCCGAGCATCAGCTCCTCGCTGAGCGGGACTCCGTCCACCGTGGTGCAGCGCTGTCCCGGATGGCAGACGATCTGCGGAGGGCGGTCCGGCCGGTCCGCGACCAGGTAGCGGTCCGGGCCGCGGGCGACGGCGACATCGCCGGGGGCCAGCCACACCGGGTCCCCGGCCTCGGGGACGATGCAGGCCGGTCCGGAGAGATGGCACATCAGGCTCAGCGGGGCGCGGTCCCGGATGTCCACGGACCAGGGCGGGGCCATGGCGATCCGCAGCAGAAAGGCGTCCTGCGCGCACGGCCCGGCCAGCAGCTCGGCGAGAGGGTCCACGCCCGACAGCGTAGCGCGGATGGACGCTCACGTATGCGGGAGAGCGGATCGGCTATGGAAGCTCTCAGCAGTTCGCGGTGGACTGAAGGCATGACGAACTCGGCAGAGAACCCGCAGAGCGGGCAGAGCGGGCAGAGCGGGCAGAGCGGGCAGAAGACGGTGCTGGTCACCGGGGGGACGGGGAAGACCGGGCGGCGGGTGGCGGCCCGGCTGCGGGAGGCCGGGGTGCCGGTGCGGGCGGTGTCCAGGAACGCGGCCACGCCGTTCGACTGGTCGGACCGGAGCACCTGGGACGCGGCGCTCCAAGACGTGGGGGCGGCCTATCTGGCGTATGCGCCGGACATCTCGATGCCGAGCGCGGCGGCGGATCTGGGGGCGTTCGCCCGCCGGGCCTCGGAGCTCGGGGTGCGGCGGGTGGTGCTGCTGTCCGGGCGGGGGATGACCCGGACGGCCGGTCCGGCGGAGCGGGCCGTCCGGGAGGCCGTGGAGGGCACATCGACGGAGTGGGTGACCCTGCGGGGCGACTGGTTCTCGCAGAATCTCTCCGAGGAGTTCTTCGCCGAGGAGATCCGGGCGGCGGGCACCTTCACCTTCCCGGGCGGGGAGGACGGACAGACGCCGAGCCCCTTCCTGGACCTGGAGGATCTGGCGGAGGTGGCGGTCGCGGCGCTCACCGCGCAGGCGGGGGACCCGCGGTTCGCGGGGCGGGTGCACGAGCTGACCGGGCCGCGGTCGCTCACCTATGGGGAGGCGATGAAGGAGATTTCGGCCGCCACCGGGCGCGAGTTCCGGTATGTTGCCGTCTCCACGGCCGAGTACCTGGAGCTCCTGGCCGGGCAGGGCTGGCCCGAGGAGTTCACCCGGATGCTGGGCGCGGTGATCGACGAGACCCTGGACGGGCGCAATGCCCGGCCCACCGACACGGTGCCGGCGCTGCTGGGCCGGCCGGCCAGGGATTTCGCCGAGTATGTGCGGCAGGCGGCGGCCCAGGGCGCCTGGGAGCCGGCCGACGCCGGGGAAACGCCCGGTCAGGGCGGCACGGCGGGGTGAGACCGCTCACGCGGGCGGCCCGCCGGGAGTGATGACAAGCCGCCTGTACTGGGCCTTTGGGGACTCACACCGGTAGCGGCCACCCGCTGAGGGCAGCGTTGCTTCAGGGAAACAGCGGTGATGCCGCCGGGTAACGACCGCGCCGCAACCTCGGATCATGAGCTCCGAGACCCGCGTGGTGATCGCCGGTGGTGGGATGGCGGGAGCCCGGCTTGCGCAGCAGTTGGCGGCGCGGGCCGGGTTCTCGGTGACCGTCATCGGCGAGGAACCGCATCCCGCCTACAACCGGGTGCTGCTGGCCGAGGTGCTGGCCGGCCAGTACCCGGCCGAGGTGATCGCGCTGCCCGGCCCGCCGGCCGGCGTCACCTGGCGGAGCGGGGTGCGCGTGGTCCGGGTGGACCGCGCGGAGCGCCGGGTCGTATGCGACGACGGTTCCCTGGCCGGCTACGACGTGCTGGTGCTGGCCACCGGCTCCAATCCGGTGCTGCCGCCGCTGCGCGGCCTGTTCGAGCCGGAGGGCCACGACCTCCCGGAGGGCGTGCATCCCTTCCGGACCATGGACGACAGCCTGGCGCTCGGCGCGGCTGTCCGGCCCGGCACCCGGGCGGTGGTGATCGGCGGCGGGCTGCTGGGCGTCTCCGCCGCCCGGGCGCTGGCGCACCGCGGTGCCCAGGTGGTGCTGGCCCAGCGCGGCGAGCAGCTGATGGAGCGTCAACTCGACGCCGCCGCCTCGGCCCTGCTCCGCCGGCATCTGGGCGAGCGGGGCGTGGAGGTGCACACCGAGTGCCAGGTGCGCGCGGTACTGGCCGGTGACGGGCCGGGCCGCCCGGTGCGGGCGGTGGAGCTGGCCGACGGCTACCGGCTGGAGGCCGATCTGGTGGTGCTGGCCTGCGGGGTGCGGCCCCGGGTGGGCCTGGCCCAGGCGGCCGGCCTGGAGGTGCGCCGCGGCATCGTGGTCGACGACCGGCTGCGCACCGCCGACCCCCGCATCCATGCCATCGGGGACTGTGCGGAGCACGCCGGGGTGCTGTACGGCCTGGCCGGCGCCGCGCAGGAACAGGCCGATGTGCTGGCCCGGGTGCTGGCCGAGGACGCGGACGGCCGGCACGGCGACGGCAGCGGTAACGGCAGCGGCCCGGGCTCCCCCGCCGCCCGTTACACCGGGACCCGCGCCCTGACCCGTCTCACTCTCGCGGAATCGCCCGCGGGTCCGGCTCCGGCGCCGCTGGATCTGGCCGCGTTCGGCGACACCGTCCCGGAGCCCGGGGACGACGTGGTGCATCTCGCGGACGCCACCCGCGGGGCGTACCGGAAGCTCGTCGTCCGCGGCGACCGCCTCAAGGGCGGCATCCTGCTCGGCGATCTCGGCAGTGTCGGCGTGCTCGCCCGGACCTGGGAGGGCGACGAGCCGCTCCCCTCCTCTCCCCTGCTGCACCTGCTCACCCATGACGGAGGGTACTGATGGCCGCCACGGATATCACCGGCAGCGACAAGCGGACCGATGGGACGCCCGCCAGGACTCTGGTGCTGATCGGCCACGGCATGGTCGGCCAGCGCTTCCTGGAGGAGCTGGCCGCGCGCGGGGTCACCGAGGACACCCGGGTGGTGGTGCTGTGCGAGGAGCCCCGGCCGGCCTATGACCGGGTGCAGCTCACCTCCTACTTCTCCGGCACCTCCCCCGAGGAGCTGTCCATGGTGGAGGGGGACTTCCTGGCACGGCACGGCATCGAGCTGCATCTGGACGACCCGGCGGTGGCGGTGGACCGCGAGGCGCGCACCGTCACCTCCCGGCAGGGCCGGGTGATCCGCTACGACACGCTGGTGCTGGCCACCGGCTCCTACCCGTTCGTCCCGCCGGTGCCGGGCAAGGACAGCCCCGGCTGCTTCGTCTACCGCACCATCGAGGATCTGAAGGCGATCGAGGACTGGGCGGGCCGGGCCACCACCGGTGTGGTGGTGGGCGGCGGCCTGCTGGGCCTGGAGGCCGCGGGCGCGCTCAACAAGATGGGCCTGACCACGCACATCGTGGAGTTCCAGCCGCGGCTGATGGCGATCCAGGTGGACGAGGGCGGCGGGTCGGCGCTGCGCCGCACCATCGAGTCCATGGGCCTGCTGGTGCACACCGGGGTGGGCGGCCAGGAGATCAGCACCGCCGAGGACGGCACGGTGCGGCGCATCCACCTCTCCGACGGCAGCTCCATCGACACCGACATGGTGATCTTCTCGGCCGGCGTCCGGCCGCGCGACCAGCTGGCCCGGGAGTGCGGGCTGGCGGTGGGCGAGCGCGGCGGCATCATGGTGGACGAGCAGTGCCGCACCTCGGACCCGGACGTGTTCGCCATCGGCGAGTGCGCCAAGACGGTGGACGGCATGGTCTACGGCCTGGTGGCGCCGGGCTACGACATGGCGGCGGTGGCCGCGGACGCCATCGCCGCGGCCGGCACCACCGGCGCGGGCGCCACCTTCACCGGCGCCGACACCTCCACCAAGCTGAAGCTGCTGGGCGTGGACGTGGCCTCGTTCGGCGACGCGCACGGCACCGCCGAGGACTGCCTGGACGTGGTCTACTCCGACTCCCGGGCGGGCGTCTACAAGAAGCTGGTGATGGCCAAGGACGGCACCCTGCTGGGCGGGGTGCTGGTCGGCGACGCCGAGTCCTACGGCCTGCTGCGTCCGCTGACCGGCTCGGTGCCGCCGGTGGCGCCCGAGCAGCTGGTGCTGCCGGCCGGGCTCTCCCCGGCCCCGGCGCTCGGCCCGGCGGCGCTGCCGGACGAGGCGGTGATCTGCAACTGCCACAACGTCACCAAGGGCGCGATCCGGGCCGCGGTCACCGACCACCAGTGCACCTCGGTGCCGGAGGTGAAGACGTGCACCAAGGCCGGTTCCGGCTGCGGAAGCTGCGTGAAGGTGCTGGGCCAGCTGGTCAACGCCGAGCTGGAGGCCCAGGGCATCACCGTGGACAAGGGGCTGTGCGGCTGCTTCGGGCACACCCGGCAGGAGCTGTACGAGATCATTCTGGCGCTGCGGCTGAACACCTTCGAGCAGGTGCTCGACGGACACGGGCGCCAGGAGGCGCGCGGCGGCGACGGCTGCGAGATCTGCAAGCCGGCGGTGGCCTCGATCTTCGCCTCGCTCGCCCCGGCGATCGGCGCGGACGGCTATGTGCTGGACGACGCGCAGGCCGCGCTCCAGGACACCAATGACCACTTCCTGGCCAATATGCAGCGCAACGGCTCCTACTCGGTGGTGCCGCGCATCCCGGGCGGGGAGATCACCCCGGAGAAGCTGATCGTGATCGGCGAGGTGGCACGGGACTTCGGCCTGTACACCAAGATCACCGGCGGCCAGCGGATCGACCTGTTCGGCGCCCGGGTGGACCAGCTGCCGCAGATCTGGGCGCGGCTGGTGGAGGCGGGCTTCGAGTCGGGCCACGCCTACGGCAAGGCGCTGCGCACCGTGAAGTCCTGTGTGGGCTCCACCTGGTGCCGCTACGGGGTGCAGGACAGCGTCCGGATGGCGATCGATCTGGAGCTGCGCTACCGGGGTCTGCGCTCGCCGCACAAGCTGAAGTCGGCGGTGTCCGGCTGCGCCCGGGAGTGCGCGGAGGCGCAGGGCAAGGACTTCGGGGTGATCGCCACCGCCTCCGGCTGGAATCTGTATGTGTGCGGCAACGGCGGCGCCACCCCGCGCCACGCGGACCTGCTGGCGCAGGATCTGTCGGACGCGGAGCTGATCCGGCTGATCGACCGCTTCCTGATGTTCTACATCCGCACCGCGGACCGGCTGGAGCGCACCTCGGTGTGGCTGGAGCGGCTGGAGGGCGGGCTGGACCACCTCAAGGACGTGGTGGTGCACGACTCGCTCGGCATCTGCGAGGAGCTGGAGGCGCTGATGGCCGCGCATGTGGCCAACTACCGCGACGAGTGGGCCGAGACCATCAACGACCCGGAGAAGCTGGGCCGCTTCGTGTCCTTTGTGAACGCGCCCGGCACCCCGGACCCGACCGTGCGCTTCGTGCCGGAGCGCGACCAGATGAAGCCCGACCTGACGATCCTGTCCGGCCCGGAGATTCCGGTGCGGACGCTTGAGGGGAGCAGCCGCTGATGACCACCGCGACACAGCTTGCGGCACAGTCCGCCGCGCCGCAGTCCCGGAACGACGATCCGGCCGCCGCCCCGGAGGGCGGGGTGGTGCAGGTGGAGTATGCCGACGGCGGCTGGGTGACGGTCTGCCGCCGGTCGGATCTGCTGCCCGGCCGCGGGGTGGCGGTGCTGCTGCCGGAGGGCCGGCAGGCCGCGGTCTTCCTGACCCGCGCCGGGGAGATCCATGTGATCGGCAACCGGGATCCGTTCACCGGCGCCTATGTGCTCTCCCGGGGGCTGCTGGGCTCCGCCGGCGGCGCCCCGTTCGTGGCCTCGCCGCTGCTGAAGCAGCGCTTCTCGCTGACCGACGGCCGCTGCCTGGACGACCCGGAGCAGAGCGTGCCGGTCCACCCCTGCCGGGTGGTCTGACGGCCGGGCGGGCCGCCTCCCCCCGGGGTGGGGGGAGGCGGCCCGCCCGCTGAGACTCGCCCGCCCGGTGCGCCCGACCTGTTCTGCCCTGACGCGGAGCGCACCGGGCGGGTGGCCATGCTCACGCGGTCACGCAATCACGCAGTCACGCGGTCACCCGGTCACGCGGCCGTCAGGCCGAGCAGCTCACCCCGGAGACCGAGTGGGAGCCTCCCTGGTTGGTGAGGAACCCGGCCGTGGTGGTCTGTCCGGCGCCCACATTGCCGTTGTAGGAGACGTTGGTCGCGGTGATGGTGCCGGAGCCGGAGAGCTGTGCGTTCCAGCTCTGGGTGACGGTCTCGCCGGAGCGGAGCTGGAAGCTGACCGACCAGCCGGAGATGGACGAGCTGCCGGCCGTCACCCGGATCTCGTACTGCGCGCCGCCGGGCCACTGGTTGACCTGGCTGACCGTTGCCGTGCAGCCCTGGTTCCCGCCGGTGGTGCCACCGTTGGTGGTGGTCCCGCCGTTGGTGGTGGTGCCACCGTTCGTGGTGGTGCCACCGTTCGTGGTCGTCCCGCCGTTGGTGGTCGTCCCGCCGTTGGTGGTGGTCCCGCCGGTGGTGGCGCCGCCGCCGAGCGCCGACAGCACCGCGTCATACGCCGGCTTCTTCTGGTAGCTGTCGGTGAACAGCAGCGGGGCGCCGTAGCCCTGGAAGACGTCCGGCACCCAGGAGTCGCCGTCCCGCAGGCCCCAGACGGTCATGCCGGTGCAGCGGCTGACCGCCAGGCACGCCTGGGTGACCGCACGGAAGTCGTTGGCCTGCTGCTGGAGCTTGGAGGAGTCGGACGGCATCTGCATCCGGATGTCGATCTCGGTGAGCACGACCTCCAGGCCCAGGTCGGCGAAGCGCTGGATGTTCTGCTGGAGGGAGCTGGGCACCTGGCCGAGGATCAGGTGCGTCTGCAGGCCCACGCCGTGGATCGGCACGCCCTGGTCCAGCAGCGACCGGACCAGGTTGTACATGCCGGTGCTCTTGGAGTTGATGCCCTCGACGTTGTAGTCGTTGATGAACAGCTTGGCACTCGGGTCGGCGGCGTTCGCGGCGCGGAACGCCTCGGCGATGTAGCCGTCGCCGATGGTCTGCTGCCACTTGTTCTGGCGGCGGGTGCCGTCCTCGTTGAACGCCTCGTTGACCACGTCCCAGCGCTCGATGTCGCCCGCGTAGCGGCCGACCACCTGGGAGATGTGGTTGTTGGTGATCTGGCGGAGCTGGGCCGCGCTGAAGTTGCCGTTCTCCAGCCAGCCCGGCATCTGGCTGTGCCAGACCAGGGTGTGGCCGTAGACCTTCTGGTTGTTCTGCTGTGCGAAGTTCACCAGCCGGTCGCCGCCGGACCAGTTGAACTGGCCCTGGGACGGCTGGATGGTCTCCCACTTCATCACGTTCTCGGCGGTGACGCTGCTGAACTCCTGCGCCACCAGATTGGCGTACTGGGAGTTGCTGAGCATGCTGTCGTTGACCGCCACGCCGTAGAACCGGCCGCCCTCGTCGGCGGCTGCTTCGCGCAGCGTGCTGCCGGCCGCCTGAGCAGTGGTGAGGGTGCTGCCGAAGACCGCGACACCGGCCAGCAGGGCTCCGGCCGCGACCCCGACGGCGGCTCTGCGCCTCAGGAAGGACATCAAGTGCCCCTTTCTTGTCATGCCCCCGCAGGCTGACGCGCCTTTTTCTAAGCGTCCCGGGCGGCAGCGTCAAGACTTCCGGAACATTCCCGAAAATTTTCCGTCCGCCGCCCGGGGCCGGAGACGCGCCTGCCCGGTGCGCGCGGGGCGCACCGGGCAGGCGGTGGAGCTGCGGGAGGGCGCTGCCGCGGGTTACGCGGAGCAGCTCACCCCGGAGACCGAGTAGGCGCCGCCGACTCCGGTCAGGAAGCCGGCCGTGACGGTCTGTCCGGCGGCCACATTGCCGTTGTAGGCGGCGTTGGCGGCGGTGATGGAGCCGGCGCCGGAGTACACGGCGTCCCAGCCGTTGGTGACGGTCTCGCCGGAGCGGAGCTGGAAGCTGACCTGCCAGCCGCTGATCGACGAGCTGCCGGCCGTCACCCGGATCTCGTACTGGGCACCGCCGTTCCACTGGCCGATCTGGGTGACCGTCGCCGAGCAGCCCTGGCTGCCGCCGGTGGTCCCGCCGTTGGTGGTGGTGCCGCCGTTGGTGGTGGTCCCGCCGTTCGTGGTGGTCCCGCCGGTGGTGGCGGAGCCGCCGAGGGCGGCCAGCATGGAGTCGTAGGCCGGCTTCTTCTGGTAGTTGTCGTCGAACAGCAGCGGGGCGCCGTAGCCGTCGAAGACGTCCGGCACCCAGGAGTCGCCGTCCCGCAGGCCCCAGACGGTGATGCCGGAGCAGGCGCTGACCGCCAGGCAGGCCTCGGTGACGGCCTCGTAGTCACTGGCCTGCTGCTGGAGCTTGGCGGAGTCGGACGGCATCTGCATCCGGATGTCCACCTCGGTGATCACCACCTCCAGGCCCAGGTCGGCGAACCGCTGGAGGTTCTGCTGGAAGCTGCCCGGCACCTGGCCGAGGATCAGATGGGTCTGGAAGCCCACGCCGTGGATCGGCACGCCCTGCTGGAGCAGGCCCTGCACCAGGTTGTACAGGCCGTCGCTCTTGGCGTTGATGCCCTCGATGTTGTAGTCGTTGATGAACAGCTTGGCACTCGGGTCGGCGGCATGAGCGGCCTGGAAGGCCTCGGCGATGTAGCCGTCGCCGATGGTCTGCTGCCACTTGCTCTGGCGGCGGGTGCCGTCCTCGTTGAACGCCTCGTTGACCACGTCCCAGCGCTCGATGTCACCGGCGTAGCGGCCGACCACCTGCGAGATGTGGTCATTGGTGATCTGCCGCAGCTGGGCGGCGCTGAAGTTGCCGTTCTCCAGCCAGTCCGGCATCTGGCTGTGCCAGACCAGGGTGTGGCCGTAGACCTTCTGGTTGTTCTGCTGCGCGAAGTTCACCAGCCGGTCACCGCCGGCCCAGTTGAACTGACCCTGGGACGGCTGGATACTCTCCCACTTCATCACGTTCTCGGCGGTGACGCTGCTGAACTCCTGCGCCACCAGATTGGCGTACTGGGAGTTGCTCAGCATGCTGTCGTTGACCGCCACCCCGGCGAACCGGCCCTGGTCGGCGGCTGCTTCGCGCAGCGTGCTGCCGGCCGCCTGAGCAGTGGTGAGGGTGCTGCCGAAGACCGCGACACCGGCCAGCAGGGCCCCGGCCGCGACCCCGACGGCGGCTCTGCGCCTCAGGAAAGACATCAAGAAGTCCCTTTCTTGACATGTCCACATGTCCGAATGACGCGCCATTTCTAGGCGGCCCGGGCAGCAGCGTCAAGACTTCCGGAACATCACCGAAAGATTTCCGTCTCGGCTCATCCCGTGCATGATGGCTCCGGGGAACACCGTCGGCGCCCCGCCCGGGGCGGCGTCGGCGCAGGTCCAACGGGCCCGCGCAGCCGTTCCGCCGCCTGCCGCCGAACCCCTGGGGCCGCCGCGCGGCCGGCACCCACCGGCACTCCGGCCCCGTCAGGACACCAGCCCAAGGAGGGCGACCATGCCAGGCGCTCGCAAGGTCACCATCACGGCCATCGCCCGGGAGGCCGGGGTGTCCGTGCCCACGGTCTCCCGGGTGGTCAACGGCCGCGCGGACGTGGCCCCGGAGACCCGGGCCCGGGTCGAGGAGCTGCTCCAGCGCTACGGCTACCGGCGCCGGGCCGCGCCCGGCGACCGGGCCGCCCTGGTGGACCTGGTCTTCAACGACATCGACAGCCCCTGGGCGGTGGAGATCATCCGGGGCGTGGAGGAGGTCACCCATGCCTCCGCGGTGGGCACCGTGGTCTCGGCCATCCACGACCGCTCCGGTCCGGCCCGGCAGTGGCTGAACAATCTGCGGGCCCGCGCCTCGGACGGGGTGATCCTGGTCACCTCGGCGCTGGAGCCGGTGCTGCACAAGGAGCTGCACCGGCTGGGCGTGCCCATCGTGGTGGTCGATCCGGCCGGCTCCACCACCCTGGACGCGCCCACCATAGGGGCCACCAACTGGGCCGGCGGGCTGGCCGCGACCGAGCATCTGCTGCACCAGGGGCACCGCCGGATCGGCTTCATCGCCGGACCGCCGCGGCTGCTGTGCAGCCGGGCCCGGCTGGACGGCTACCGGGCGGCGCTGGAGGCGGCCGGGGTGACCGGCGACGACCGGCTGGTCGCGCAGGGCGACTTCTACCACCGGTCGGGTTTCACCGGATGCAATACCCTGATGGAGCTGCCCGAGCCGCCGACCGCGGTGTTCGCCTCCAGCGATCAGATGGCGCTGGGCGCCATCGAGGCGCTGCGCCGGCGCGGGCTGCGGGTGCCGCAGGACGTCAGCGTGGTCGGCTTCGACGATCTGCCCGAGGTGAAGTGGTCCTCGCCGCCGCTGACCACGGTGCGGCAGCCGCTGGCCGAGATGGGCAAGCTGGCCGCCCGTACGGTGCTGCGGCTGGCCCGGGGGGAGGATGTGGACTCGCCGCGGGTGGAGCTGGCCACCGAGCTGGTGGTGCGCTCCAGCACCGCGGCACCCGGCGAGGGCTGAACCGGACCCGCCCGCGGACCGCGGCACCGACCGCTGCTGTTCCGGCCGACCCGGTGCGGCCGGGCGCACCGCTCCCGACCTGGCCCGACCGTGCGAGGGCCGGGAGCGGAAGGGTCGCTTGGCCCGGTTCTGCCCGGAAAGTCCGGCTGCTGAGCGGGGCGGTTTTCGTGGGCTTTCGGGGCGGGCACCGTTGACAGGACTGGCTCACGCTTCTAGCGTGCACCCGCAAAGCCGATAGTTTTCGGAAACTTTCCGGAAGACAGAGGAGCACTATGCCTCAGCCGTGGCAGGACGCCGCCCTTCCCGCCGATACCCGCGCGGCCGAGCTGCTGTCCCGGATGACTCTGGAGGAGAAGGCGGCCCAGCTCTCCGCCATCTGGCCCGGCTCGGACGAGGGCGGCGAGGACGTGGCACCGCTCCAGCACGAGTTCACGGCGCCGCCTTCGCTCACCGTGGACAGCGGCGAGGAGGTCAAGGTTGCCACCCCGGCCGGTGAGGCGGTGCTGCCTGCCCATGGCCCCGGGCAACTGACCCGGCCGTTCGGCACCAAGCCGGTGGACCCGGTGGAGGCGGCCCGGGTGCTGGCCCGGCTCCAGCGGCACATCGCCGGGGCGAACCGTTTCGGCATTCCGGCCCAGGTGCACGAGGAGTGCCTGACCGGCTTCAATGCCTGGCAGGCCGCGATTCTCCCCACCCCGCTCGCCTGGGGCGCCTCCTTCGACCCCGCCCTGCTGGAGCGGGCCGCCACCCTGATCGGCGCCTCGCTGCGCTCGGTCGGCGTGCACCAGGGCCTGGCCCCGGTGCTGGATGTGATCCGCGACCCCCGCTGGGGCCGCACCGAGGAGGCCATCGCCGAGGACCCGTATCTGGTCGCCACCATCGGCACCGCCTATGTCCGCGGCCTGGAGTCCGCCGGGGTGGTCGCCACCCTCAAGCACTTCGTCGGCTACTCCGCCTCCCAGGCCGCGCGCAACCACGCCCCGGTCTCCATGGGCCCGCGCGAGCAGGCCGACGTCATGCTGCCGCCCTTCGAGATGGCGCTCCGGGACGGCGGCGCCCGCTCCGTGATGCACGCCTACAACGACAACGACGGGATGGCGGCGGCGGCCGACCCCTGGCTGCTCACCGAGCTGCTGCGGGACACCTGGGGCTTTGCCGGCGTGGTGGTCGCCGACTACTTCGGCATCTCCTTCCTGGAGCTCAACCACAAGGTCGCCGACTCCCCCGGCGCCGCCGCCGCGCTCGCCCTGGCGGCCGGCGTGGACGTCGAACTGCCCGCGGTGCGCTGCTACGGCGAGCCGCTGCTGAAGGCCGTCCGCTCCGGCGAGATCTCCGAGGAGCTGATCGACCGCGCGGTCAAGCGGGTGCTGGTCCAGAAGATCCAGCTCGGCCTGCTGGACGAGCACTGGTCGCCCGAGCCGCCCGCGCTGGCCGCCGCCGGCGACGGCGCCACCGGGAACGGCTCCGGGCCGGTCACCATCGATCTGGACCCGCCGGAGCTGCGCGCCGTGGCCCGCACCCTGGCCGAGGAGTCCGTGGTGCTGCTGGCCAACGAGGGCCGGGTGCTGCCGCTCGCCCCCGACGCCAAGGTCGCGGTCACCGGCCCGCTGGCCGACGACCCGGCGGCCATGCTGGGCTGCTACACCTTCCCCCGCCATGTGCTGCTGGACCACCCGGACACCGAGATCGGGCTGTCCATCCCCACCGTGCTGGAGGCGCTCCGCCCCGAGCTGCCCGGGGCCACCGTGACGCATCTGCCGGAGGGCCCGGACGGGGCGGACGGCGCCGGACGCCCGGATGTGTGGGTCGCGGTGCTCGGCGACCACTCCGGCCTGTTCGGCCGCGGCACCTCGGGCGAGGGCTGCGACGCCCGCGACCTGGAGCTGCCCGACGGGCAGGCCGCGTACCTGGACCGGCTGGTGGAGACCGGTGTCCCGGTGGTGCTGGTGCTGCTCTCCGGCCGCCCCTACGCGCTGGGCCGCTGGGCCGGCCGGCTGGCCGCCGTGGTACAGGGCTTCTTCCCCGGCGAGGAGGGCGGCTCGGCCGTGGCCGGGGTGCTCTCCGGCCGGGTCAACCCCTCCGGGCGGCTGCCGGTCAGCGTGCCGCGCCACCCCGGCGGACAGCCCTGGACCTATCTGGCGCCGCCGCTGGGCCAGGCCAACGGCGCCACCTCGCTCGACCCCACCCCGCTCTACCCGTTCGGCCACGGGCTGTCCTACACCTCCTTCGCCTGGGAGGACCCCTCCCTGGAGGAGGCCACCGTGCCGACCGACTCGTCCACCGTGGTCTCGGTGACGGTCCGCAACACCGGCGAGCGGGAGGGCACCGAGGTGGTGCAGCTCTATCTGCACGACCCGCTGGCCCGGGTGGTCCGCCCGGTGAACCGGCTGGTCGGCTACGCCCGGGTGACGCTGGCCGCGGGCCGGGCGGCCACCGTGCGGTTCGTCTTCCACGCCGATCTGGCCGCCTACACCCTGCGGCCGGGGCAGCGGATCGTCGAACCCGGCGTGCTGGAGCTGCGGCTCGGCGCCTCCAGCGGCGACATCCGGCACACCCTGCCGCTGGCCCTCACCGGGCCGGAGCGCACCGTGGGCCACGACCGGGTGATGACCTGCCCGGTGGAGACCGTCCCGGCGGCCACCGGCGCCGCCCCGCTGTGACCGGCCGGCCGGCGGCGCCCCTCCGCCGGCCGGTCCGCCACCGCAACGCACAGACGCCCTCCGGCGCGGGCGCACCCGTCCACCGTCCGCGCCGGAGGGGCACCCCCGCCGGGGCCGGGCCACCACCGGCCCCGGCGGCACGTCCCCCCGGCCGCCACCCCCCATCCCGCCGCTCCGGTGCCGGACCCCGGCCGTCCCCGGCACCGGAGCGGCCCCCGCCGGGGACCGTCCGCACTCGCGGGGCCCGTCCACCAGGCCCAGAATCGACATATGAACGGCTGGGAGCTCTCACTGGTCCTGGTCGGCGTCTGGGTGCTGTCCGGCCTCACCGGCACCGCCCTGATGCTGCGCCAGGGCTACCACCATCCGCTGTGGTTCCTGTGGGGGGTGCTGCTCGGCCCGCTGGCCGCCCCCGTGCTGCTGGAACGCGCCGAGGACACCGCGCGGCTGGTCTCCGCGCCGCGCCGGGGCCGTCCGCGCGGCGGCCTGACCGTGATCGTCGGCGTGGACGGCGGCAGCGGCTCGCACCACAGCGCCGAGGCGGTCCGGGACCTGCTCGGCCCGCGCGCCGGCCGGCTGATCCTCACCAAGGTGGTGGACTTCGACACGGCGGGCGGCGACGGCGAGCCCGGGAAGCATCTGGCCCGCACCGAGCGGGCCCTGCTGGACTACGCGCGCGGGGTGGACGAGCTCGACCCGGTGGTGGAGGTGGTCGCCGGGCGGCCGGCCGACGCCCTGCTGGAGCTCGCCCGCCAGGAGAACGCCGATCTGATCGTCGTCGGCCCGCCGCACCACATGTTCGGCGGCACCTGCCGCTCCCTGGTGCTGCACTCCCCCATCCCGGTGCTGGTGGCACCCGCCCGCAGCCGCGCCTACGCCGCCCACCGCTCCTGAGCCGGCGGGGCACCCGGCCCGGCGGCGCGGTGGCCGCCCCGGGCGCGTGCGAACCGCCCCGGACCCCTCTCGCACCCCCGGCAGTGCCCGCGGTCAGCCCGGGCGGGCCAGGGCGGTGAGGCGTTCGGTGAGCCAGTCGCCGAGGGCCTTTGCCTCCGGTCCCGGCCCGGCCGCCACAAAGCCCGGGGCGTGCTCCGGCGGCCCGGCCGGATCGCCGCCCACCGGCGTCCACCGGCCGCCCGCGGCGCGCACCAGCGCCGCCCCGGCGGCCGTGTCCCACGGGTGGATGCCCAGATTGCAGGCGGCGTCGGCGCGGCCCGCCGCCACCCAGGCGAGCGACAGCGCGGTGCAGTACAGACGCCGCACCTCGGCGCGCTCCAGCAGCTCGGCCAGAAAGCCCACCGACGCCCGGTCCACCCGGCCGGGCAGCGGCACATCGGTCAGCACCAGCGGCACCCCCGCCGCCGCGGCGCCCCCCGGCGGCCCGGGCACGGCGGCGGGACCGACCCGCAGCGGCAGCCCCTCGCCGCCGGTGAAGCACTCGTCCCGGAAGACGTCCACCACACAGCCCGCGACCACCCGCCCGTGCACGGCGGCGCCCACCGAGACACACACCAGCGGCAGCCCGCGCACAAAGTTGCCGGTCCCGTCGACCGGGTCGACATACCAGGTGATGCCGCCGGTGCCGGCCCGGCCGCCGCGCTCCTCGCCCAGCACCGCGGAGCCCGGCACGGCGGCCGTCAGGGCCGTCGCCAGATAGTCCTCGATGGCGGTGTCGGCGGCCGTGACCTGGTCGAAGCGGCGCCCCGGCTTGGTGTGCGCCCGGGTGGCGCCGCCCGCGCCGGCCCGCAGCCGCCGGGCCGCCTCCCGGCAGCACCGCTCGGCCACGGCCAGCAGCACCGCCGGGTCCTCGCCCCCGCCCGCCCGTCCGCCGCTCATGGCCACCGACCCTACCCACCCCTCCCGGCCCGCAGGCGCCGGGGAGGGGGCGTCGCGGACCGGCCGCGGTGGGCCGCGAGCCGCGCTACTCCCCGCCGCGCCACCAGTGCCCGAGCGCCGTCCAGGTGCGCCGCAGGGCACGGCCGCGCGGCGGCGCCGCGGTGGCATCCGGCCCGCCGCCCGCCGCGCCGGACGGCGCGGGTTCCGCATCCGGCGCGGGGCGCGGCCCGGGCGCCGGCGGCGCGTCCGGGCCGGCCGCCTCCCCCGCGGTGGGCGGGAAGCGCACGGGGAGGGCCGCCAGGGCCCGGTGGAAGGGGCCGGGCCGGCGGGCCAGCTCCCCCTCCGGAACGGCCAGTTCCACCTCCGGCAGCCGGTCCAGCAGCCGCTCCACCGCCACGGTGGCGATCAGCCGGGCCTGCCCCTGCGCCGGACAGGCATGCGGACCGGCACTCCACGCCAGATGCGCCCGGTTGCCCGCCCGCTGCGGAGAGGCATGGCCCGGATCGGTGTTGGCGGCGGCAAAACTGATCACCACCGGTGCCCCCGCCGGAAACCGCACTCCGTCGATCTCCACATCCCGCACCGGGTAGTGGATCGCGTAGTTGTCCAGCGGCGGGTCCTGCCACAGCACCTCGTCCAGCGCGTCCTCGACCGGCAGTTGCCCGCCGGCCAGGCCGAGGGCGAACCGCTCGTCGGCCAGCAGCAGCCGCAGCGCGTTGGCGATCAGGTTCTGCTCCGGCTCGGTGCCGCCGGACATCAGCAGGCTGAGCTGGTGGACGAGTTCCTCGTCGGTGAGCGCGGAGGGGTGGGTGATGAGGGAGGAGAGCACATCGGTGCCCGGCCGCTGCCGCCTGAGCCGGACCAGGGCGGCGGCCGTCTCGACCAGCCGCTGGTGGTTGGCCCGGGCATCGCGGCCGTCGAAGATCGCCGCCAGCGAATCGACCAGTCGGCCGCCCAGGCCGGGCGGGCAGTCGAAGAGGCGGGTGAACACCAGCAGCGGCAGCATCCTGGCGTACTGGCTCACCAGATCGGCCCGGCCGTCGGGTGCGAAGCGGTCGATCAGGGTGTCCGCGCTCTGCTCCGCGTGGAGCCGCAGCTCGGCCGAGTCCACCCGGTCCAGGGAATCGGTGACGGCGGCCCGCAGCCGCCGGTGCTCCTCCCCGTCCGTGAACAGCGCGATCGGCCGGTAGCACATCATCGGCAGCACCGGGCTGTCCGGCGGCACCCGGCCCTCGGCCAGGTCGCGCCAGCGGCGCGGATCCTTGGAGAACAGCTCCGGACTGCGCAGCACCCGCAGCGCCATGTCGTAGGACGTCACCAGCATCGCCCGCACCCCGGGCGCCAGCTCCACGGGTGCGGCCGGGCCGGCCAGCCGCAGCCGGGCGTAGAGGCCCTGCGCGTCACCGGCCAGTTCATAGCCGTACAGCGGCTCGGCCGCGCCCCGGCCCCGGTGCGCGGGACAGCCGGGGGGCGGCGCCCCGGCCGCCGCCGGGGCGGGCACGGGCACGGACTCGGGCACGGACTCGGGTGCGGAGCGGGGCCCCGGCCCGGCGCCGGAGAGCTCGTGCTCCGGGGGAAAGCGCACGGGGAGGGCCGCCAGAGCCCGGTGGAACGGGCCTGGCCGGCGGGCCAGCTCCCCCTCCGGCACCGCCAGTTCCACCTCCGGCAGCCGGTCCAGCAGCCGCTCCACCGCCACGGTGGCGATCAGCCGGGCCTGCCCCTGCGCCGGACAGGCATGCGGACCGGCACTCCACGCCAGATGCGCCCGGTTGCCCGCCCGCTGCGGAGAGGCATGGCCCGGATCGGTGTTGGCGGCGGCAAAACTGATCACCACCGGAACGCCCTCGGCCAGCGCCACCCCGTCGATCTCCAGATCCCGCACCGGGTAGTGGACCGCGTAGTTGTCCAGCGGCGGGTCCTTCCACAGCACCTCGTCCAGCGCGTCCTCGACCGGCAGTTGCCCGCCGGTCACGGAGGCGGCGAACCGCTCGTCGGCCAGCAGCAGCCGCAGGGTGTTGGCGATCAGGTTCTGCTCCGGCTCGGTGCCCGCACCCAGCAGCAGCACAAGCTGGTGGACGAGTTCCTCGTCGGTGAGCCCGGCCGGGTGGCCGATGAGCCGGGTGACCACGTCCGGGCCGGGCTCCCGGCGCTTGAGCGCGACCAGGCCGGCGGCGGTCGTGGTGAGCAGGCGGTCGCAGCGTTCGGTGTCCCGTCCGTCGAAGATGCCGGACATGCCCTCCACCAGCAGGTCGCCATAGTCGGCCGGGCAGCCGAAGAGGCGGTTGAACACCAGCAGCGGCAGCACCTTGGCGTACTGGTTCAGCAGATCGGCCGTGCCGTCCGGTGCGAAGCGATCGATCAGGGTGTCCGCGCTCTGCTCGGTACAGGCGCGCAGTTCGGCGGGTTCCACCCGGTCCAGGGAATCGGTGATGGCCTGGCGCAGCCGCTGATGCCCGGGGCCGTCGCTCCACAGGGCGTTGGGGCGGTGGACCATCATCGGCAGCACCGGGCTGTCCGGGGGCACCCGGCCCTCGGCCAGGTCGCGCCAGCGGCGCGGGTCCTTGGAGAACAGCTCCGGACTGCGCAGCACCCGCAGCGCCGTGTCGTAGGACGTCACCAGCATGGCCCGCACCCCGGGCGCCAGCTCCACCGGCGCGATCGGGCCGGCCAGCCGCAGCCGGGCGTAGAGGCCCTGCGCGTCACCGGCCAGCGCGGCGCCGTACAGCGGCTCCGCGGACCGGGCGGGCGGGGCGGACGGGCCGGGCGGGCCGGCGGAAGCGGACGGAGTGGTGAGGGTGGCCGAGGCATCGGACGCGGGCTGGGACGTCACTTGCCCTCCTGGATGGCGGTTCGGTACGAGGGGGTGTCCGGGGATCCGGGCGGGGCGGGCGCGGCGGGCATCTCATTCACCGCGCCACCACTGGGCCAGCGCGGCCTGCATCCGGGCCAGCGCCGTGGGCTTCCGGGTGACGGCGAACCGGGCCCCCGCGGGCTGGTCCCCGCCCCCGCGGCCGGACTCCCCCGTCTCCCCGGAGAGCCCGGGCCGCCCGGGCTGCCCGGGGCCGCCGTCCGGCGGGGACGCGGTGGCGGCGGCCGGGCGGGGGCCCGGTGGCGGGGCGGCCGGGATGCCGGTGACGGGCAGGGCCGCCAGGGCGCGGAAGAACGGCCCCGGCAGCCAGCGCAGTTCCTCCGCCGGAACGGCGAGGGCGAGGTCCGGCAGCCGTTCCAGCAGGGTTTCGGCGGCCACCGTCGCGATCAGCCGGGCGGGCCCGCGCGCCGGGCAGCCGTGCGGGCCCGCGCCCCACGACAGATGGGCGCGGTTGCCGCGGCGCCGCTCCGGTTCCGGGGCCAGTTCGGCGTTGGCGGCGGCGATGCCGACCACCACCGGCCGCCCGGCGGGCAGCACGGTCTCCCCCATCGGCACGTCCCGGACCGGGAAGTACACCGCGCGGCCTGCCAGCGGGGAGTCCGTCCACAGTGCCTCCTCGACGGCCTCGGCCACCGGCAGGCCGTCGCCGGCCAGCAGCAGCCGCAGCGCGGCGGCGATCAGATTGTGCTGCGGCGGCACGGCGAACGACGCCAGCAGCATGAACTGGTGGGCGAGTTCGGTATCGGTCAGGTCCGCCGGGTGCTCCGCCATCCAGCTCAGCAGATCGGCCCCCGGCCGGCGCCGCCGCTCCGCGATCAGCTCCCGGATGCGCGCCAGCAGAGCCGCCCAGGCGGCCTCGCCGGCCGCCGGGTCGCCGCCCTGCCGGTGGGTGACCAGCAGCTCCGCCGCCGCCTCCTGGAGCCGCGCGGCATGCGCGGGCGGACAGCCGGCGATCCGGTCGAAGACCAGCGCGGACAGCGGCACCGCATAGTCCGCGAGCAGGTCCGCCCGGCCCCCGGACCCGGCGGCCCGCCCGATCAGCGCGTCGATCAGGCCGCCCGCCTGCTCCTCCACCACCGCGCGCAGCGTGCCGGGGTCGAGCCGGTCCAGGGCGTCGCCGATCACCTGCCGCAGCCGCAGATGCTCCGGGCCGTCCGCGGTGTAGCAGTGCGGCCGGTGGGACAGTGTCAGCCCGACCGGCGAGACGGGCGGCACGGTGCCGTCCCGCAGCGCGGGCCAGCGGCGCGGGTCCTTGACGAAGAGTTCGGGGCTGCGCAGCACATGCAGGGCCTCGGCGTAGCCGGTGACCAGGGTGGCGGGCACGCCCGGGGCGAGTTCCACCGGGGCGGCCGGGCCCAGCTTGCGCAGCCGCGCGTAGACGGCGCCGGGATCGGCGGCGAACTCGGGGGTGTACAGCGGCTCGGCCGGGGGGCCGCCGCCGGCCGGACCGGCGTCCGGGCCGGTCACATGTACTCCAGCGGGTGGGGCTGCCAGCGCGGGTGCTCCATCAGGTACTCCACCAGCGCGATCAGGGCGCGGGCCGAGGAGCGGCGGTCGCGGGCGTCGCACCGCACCAGCGGTGTCTCGGGCAGCAGGTCGAGGGCCTCGCGCAGCTCGCCGAGGTCGTACACGGGCGCGTCGTCGAACTCGTTGACGGCCACCGCATAGGGCAGTCCGTGCTCCTCCAGCAGCCCGATGACGTCGAAGGACTCCTTGAGGCGGCGGGTGTCGGCGAGCACCAGCGCGCCCAGCGCGCCGCGCGTCATGTCCCGCCACAACTGGGTGAACCGCTGCTGGCCGGGCGCGCCGAACAGGTACAGCACCAGCCGGTCGTTGAGGGTGAGCCGGCCGAAGTCCATGGCGACCGTGGTGGTCTTCTTGTCCCGGGCGCCGGCCAGGTCGTCCACCAGGGCACCGGCCTGGGTCATGATCTCCTCGGTGCGCAGCGGCGGGATCTCCGACATGGAGCCGACCAGGGTGGTCTTGCCGACCGCGAAGTGCCCCACGACCAGGAGCTTCACCGCGAACTGCACGCTGCGCCGCAGATAGACATCGGTGTCCGTGGTATCCCATGGGCGGGCCGGACGCACGGTTGTCCCGGTTGGGTCAGAGGAGCGCGCGAAGTCCATCAAGCACCTCCTGGAGGACCCGGCCGTTGCCGGGCCGGGCGGGTGGTATCGGGGTTCGGGTGACCAGGTGGCCGCTGTCCATCAGGTCGGCGATCAGCACCTTGGTGACGCTGACCGGGAGTTCCAGGTGCACGGCCACCTCGGCGACCGACAGTGAGCCCGGGCGGCACAGCTCCACCAGCCGGCGTTTCTCGGGGCTGAGGCCGGTGAGCGGTTCTCCGTTCACCGCCACCAGCAGGGTGACCAGATCGAGGGTGTTGCGGGACGGATAGGCGCGGCCGTCGGTGACCACATACGGCCGGACCAGCCCCGCTTTCCGGCGCCGGGCTGCGGTCATGCCTCGCTGCCGGTGTCCTGCCGTGCCGGGCTGGTGAGTTCCCGCCCCAGCCGGTCGACCAGCTTGTGCATGCGGTAGGTGACGGCCTCCATGTCGACCTGTTCGGTGGTGGAGACGGCCAGATAGGCGCCCTCGCCGGCGGCGACCAGAAAGACGAAACCGTGCGCGAACTCCACCAGGGTCTGCCGCCAGGGCGCTTCCGGGCTGCCGCAGAACTCGGCGGTGGTGCGGCTGATGGACTGGAGGCCGGACAGGCCGGCGGCCAGCCGCTCGGCGTCGTCGACGGAGATGTGCGCGGAGTGGGCGCGCAGCAGGCCGTCGGCGGACAGCAGGATGGCGTGCCGGGCCTCCGGCACCTTGAGCACGTCGTCGAGCATCCAGCCCAGCTCGTTGGTGGTGCGCGGGATCATCCTCGGCCCTTCCGTTCGTCGCCCGGTGCCTGGTCGTGGTGTGCGCCGCGGTCCGGTGGCCGCGGGGCGTCCGGCCGCGGGTCCTCGCCGTCGCGGCCGGTCCGGGTGCCGCGGGCGAAGGCGCCCATCCGGCGGGCGGCGTCCCGCGCGGCCCGGTCGTCCGCCGTATCCGCCGCCCGCCCGGCCGGCCCGGCCGGCTGCGCTGCCTCCGCTGCCTCCGCCGCGTCCGCCGCCTCCGGTTCCCCGGGGAAGCCGGCCGGGTCCGCCGGCGGCTCGTCCGCGCGGGCGCGCCGTCGGCGCCGGGGCAGCCCGCCGGCCGTGGTCGGCTCCGGGGGCCCGGCGCCGTCCCCGGCGGCGGACGCGGACGGCCGCCCGTCCCGCTCCCCGCCCTCGTCCGCCGGCCCGGGCGGCGGCTCCTCGGTCACCTGGGTCAGCAGCGCGCTGGGCAGGAACACCACGGCGCGCACCCCGCCGTAGGGGGACTGGGTGTCCACCGAGACGCTGAAGCCGTAGCGCGCGGCCAGTACCCCGACCACCGGGAAGCCGAACTGCGGCGGGTCGTCGAGCCGGGTGACGTCCACCCCGCGCCGGCCGGTGAGCAGCGCGGCGGCGCGCCGCGCCACCTGGCTGTCCATGCCCACGCCCGCGTCGTCGACCACCACGCAGGCGCCGTTGTGCACCCCCTGGAGGCTGACCTCCACGCTGGTGTGCGGCTGGGAGTGGCGGGCGGCGTTGTCCAGCAGTTCGGCCACGGCCAGCACCACCGGCTCGACCGCCCGGCTCACCACCGCCAGATCGACCTGGCCGGCGATCCGGATGCGCCGGTAGTCCCGGATGCGGGAGGTGGCGCCGCGGATCACCTCGTCCAGCGGGGCCGCGGCGCGCTGCCGGCCGGGCCAGGAGCCGCAGAGCACGGCGATGGCCTGGGCGCGCCGGCTGAACTGGGCGTTGGCGTGGTCGATGGCGAGCAGGTCGTGCAGCACGGCCGGGTCGTCGTGCCGCTCCTGCATCTCGGAGATGAACATCTGCTGTTCGTTGGCGAGTGCCTGGATGGAGCGCATGGAGGTCTTGAGCGCCGCCTTTGCGGAGCGTTCGGCGCGGGCGCGGGCGTCCGCGGCGGCGTCGGCGAAGCGCTCGGCGACGACCTGGAGCCCCTTGCCGAAGTCGGTGCGGGCCAGCAGTTCGTCCAGCGGGCCGGGCACCTCGGCCGGGCGGTGCAGCGATTCCTCCATGGCGGGCAGCCGGACGGCGGCCAGGTGGCGGATCTCGTCGTCGCGGGAGCGGATTCCGTCCGCGAGGCGATCGCAGCGGCTCCGCACCACGGCGGTGACCCGCCGCTGACGCATCCACAGCACCACGGCGGTCAGCAGGCCGGCCGCGAGCAGCCAGAACACCGCGTCCGGGAGGTGACGTGTCATGGGTTCCTCATGGGAGCAGGGACAGACCCGGAGCGCCGCACGGGGGAACGGGCGGGGGAACACCAACGGCTCGGCCCCGCCCCATGGTTACCGGCTCCGGTGAGGCCCGAACGCTAGCACCGGGTGGCGCAATGAGGAAGTCGGTCGGCAAACTGTGCTTAACACGGAGTTACACGGATGTTCAGCACACCACTCACCCAACCGAACACCCGCACGCGTTCAGTGGCCGGTCGCGGGCTGCGGCCCAGGGCCCCGGCCGCGACCGGGTCCTCGCCCCGCCGCCGGCACCGCCACCGATCGTATACACCCGGCCCCCACTCGGTCACTTCCGGTGACCGGGGGGCAGCGCCGGGAGGAGAAGGGGCGGGGTCAGGGCACCAGCGGGGCGTTCAGCAGTTGCCGGCCGGACTCCGGGTCGCCGTGCCAGGTGAGGGAGGGGGCGGTGTGCGGCAGCCGCCCCCAGAGCAGGAGCAGCAGATCCCCGGCCGGGCCGCTGACCGTGGCCACCGGCTCGCCCGGGCCATAGGTCCAGGACCCGTCGGTGTCGGTGGCCGCGACCCGCAGCGCCCGGACGGGCTCCGCGGCCCGGCCGCGCACGATCTGACGCGGCGCCATGATTTCGAACACCTCGGCCACGCCGTCCGCGGCCAGCGCGGGGTCCGGCGGGCCGGCGGGCCCGCCGAGGGCGTGCTCGGCGTCCCAGCGGTGGATCAGGGTCTCCAGGGCCCGGCGGCGCTGCCAGAAGCCGATGGTGTGCGGCGGGTGGAAGGTCCATGCCTCGGCGGCCGGATCTCCGGAGAGCGCCTCCAGCATGGCCGCGCATGTGGTGTCGTACCACGCCAGCAGGGCGGCGCGCTCCCGGGGCGGGGGCCCGGCCCGGTAATCCCCGCGCCGCTCGGTCACCGCCGTGGCCACCCACAGGTTCTGGCCGCCGAGATGGCCGGCGAGGTCGAGCAGGGTCCACTCCCCGCACGTCTCGACCGGGGCGGACAGCTCCCCGCCGGCCAGACAGGCACGGAAGGCGTCGAGTTCGCGGCGGAGATGACCGAGATACGCGGCTGAGTCCATGCCGGAAACGGTACTCGGCGTCGACGGCAGCTGTCCCTGGGACCTGGAACCGCCGAATGCCGACAGATTCCGGAGAACCGGCCGGGTACCGGTAACCGCACGGCGGCAGGGCCGCAGGCACCCGCGGGAGCGCCGCGACACCCGGCGGGACACCGGCGCCGCCGCTGCGCATCCCGCCACGGAAGCTGGCAGAGGCCCTGGGGATGCGACAGGATGGGGCGGACCCGCGCGGGGCGGGAGCCGGGACCGGAGAGGAACTGGGGGAGCCATGCCGGCATTCGAGGCACTCGCGCCCGGGGATCCCGAGCGGGTGGGGCCGTACCGGATAACCGGGAGGCTGGGCGCGGGCGGCATGGGCCAGGTGTACCTGGGCCGGTCCCGGGCCGGGCGGCTGGTCGCAGTGAAGGTGGTGCGGCCGGAGCTGGCGGCGGAGCCCGACTTCCGGCGCCGCTTCGCCCGCGAGGCAGCGGCGGCCCGGAAGGTCAGCGGCGCCTTCACGGCGAGCGTGATCGACGCCGATCCGGAAGGCACCCCGGCCTGGCTGGCCACTGCCTACATCCCGGGCCTGTCCCTGGCCGACGCGGTGAGCGTGCACGGCCCCTGGCCGGAACCGTCCCTGCGCGCGCTGGGCGCCGGCCTGGCCGAGGCCCTGGAATCCATCCACCGGGCGGGTCTGGTCCACCGGGATCTCAAGCCCTCCAACATTCTGCTCGCGCCGGACGGGCCCCGGGTGATCGATTTCGGAATATCGGTCGCCGCCGAGGTGACCGCCCTGACCCGCACCGGCACGGTCATCGGCACGCCCGGGTTCATGTCCCCGGAGCATGTCGCCTCCGGTCAGGCCGGCCCGGCGGGCGATGTCTTCTCCCTGGCCGCGGTGCTGGCCTACGCCGCTACCGGGGCCGGGCCGTTCGGCACCGGCCCGGCCCACTCCGTCAACTTTCGGGTGGTCTACGAGGCTCCCGATCTCGACGCCGTCCCGGGCGGCCTCCGCCCGCTGCTCACCGACTGCCTGGCCAAGGACCCCGGGCAGCGCCCGGACCTCTCCGCTCTCCTGGACCGGCTCACCGGACCTGGCACCCCGGCCGTCGCTCTGCCCGACCACACCGGCCCGGTGTGGTTGCCCACCCCCGTCGCCACCGCCCTCGGTCTGCCCGCCGCCCAGCCCGCTGCCGCGTCCTCAGGGCCCGCATCACAGCCCGCGCCCGCCACCCCCACCGAGCCCGCCCGGCCGCCGTCTGCCGTCCCCGGGCGATCCGCTGTGCACAGCGCCCCGACCACCCCGGCACCCGCCCCGGGCGGACACCCGGCACCCCGTCTGCCCCGGCGCCGCTCCCTGCTCGTCCTGGGCGCCGGAGCGGCTGTCGCCGCCGGCGGCCTGACCGCCTGGCAAATCGCCGCCCGGCTCGGCACGGAATCCGGCAACGCCGCCGAGGTGTGGCGCTTCAGGGCCGGCGGATCCCTCACCTCCTCTCCGGTGATCTCCCGCGGACTGGTCCACTTCGGCGGCCCGGACGGCCGGTTTCTCGCGCTGGATGCGGCCACCGGCGAGCAGCGATGGGAGTTCTGGGCCGACGTCCGCGAGGCTATGGGATCGGCCGCAGTGACCGGCAGAACGCTCTGCTTCGGCGACCGCGACGGAATGGTCCGCGCGCTGCAGGCAGAGACCGGTGAGGAGCTCTGGATTTTCCGGGCCGGGGAAGCGGCGACGGCGGCCCCGGCACTCACCGCGACCGCCGCCCACGGCGTGATCGTCATTTTCGGCAGCGGCAACGGACAGGTATACGCCCTGGACGGCCGGACCGGCTCCGAGATGTGGCGCTTCGCCACCGGCGGCTACGTAAGCTCTACGCCAGCCACCTACGACGGCGTCGTCCATGTCGGCAGCGAGGACGGCCGGATCTACGCCCTGGACGCGACCGACGGCACGGAGCAGTGGCGATTCCGGACGGAGGGACCGGTATACGCCTCGCCCGTCGTCTCCGGCAAGGTGCTCTGCACAGGCAGCGACGACGGGCACCTCTACGCCCTTGCCACCGGCACCGGCACCGAACTCTGGCGGTTCCCGACCGGCGGCCCGGTGCGCACGGCCGCCGCAGTCTCCCGCGGTGTGCTCTTCGCCGGCAGCGACGACGGGCGGCTCTATGCGCTCGACGCAGCGACAGGCGAGGAACAGTGGCAGTTCGGGGCCGGAGGCCGGGTGCGTTCCTCACCCGTGGTGGAGGACTCGGTGGTCTACTTCGGCAGCCAGAACGGCACCGTCCACGGGCTGCACACCGAAACCGGAGAGGAAGTATGGCGCTTCGCCACCGGCGGGGACGTGGTCGCCTCTCCGGCCGTTGCCGACGGCCTCCTCTACATCGCCAGTGCGGATGGCTTCCTCTACGCCGTCCGCATGTTCACCCATTCGGCCTCACCGCCGAGCTGACCGGCGGCGGGCCGCAGACAGCGGCCGCACACGCCCGCCGTACCATCCCCCGACACCGGAACGCCGCCGGCCGCCGGACCCAGTGTTTCCCGGTCCCGGGGTGCCCGGCGTGTTTGCCGGACCGGTGTGCGCCGGTTCCGGGACGATGCTGATCATGTGACGGGCCGCGCACCAGGAAGGATGTCCCTCCCCATGAACCGTTCCGTACGGATCGGCCTGGCGGGCCTCGGCGTCATCGCCCGCACCCACCTCGATGTGCTGGCCGAGCGGCCCGATGTGTCCCTCGCCTTCACCGTGGACCCCGGGGTCAGCGAGCCGCCGGAGTTCCGCGGCAGCGCGCCCCGCCACTACCCCGCCCTGGTGACGGCGCTGGAGCACCACCGGCCGGATCTCGTCATCCTCGCGACGCCCACGGACACCCACGCCGACCTGGCCGAACTCGTCCTCACCCGGTCCGCGGCCCGGGTGCTGGTGGAGAAACCCCTGGTGCACGACCTGGGCTCGCTGGCCCGGCTGCGCGCCCTGAACAACACGGCCGACGTCCGGGACCGGGTCTTCGCCGCGCACCACTTCGCGTTCTCGCCCGAGGTGCGGTGGGCCGCCACGCAGATCGAGCGGCATCCCGAGTGGGGGCCGGTCACCGCGATCACCTCCGCCTTCCACGACCCCTACATCGTCCGGGTCGAGCAGGCGTTCGCCTCCTATCTGTCCAGTTGGCTGGACTCCGGGGCCAACCAGCTCAGCATGCTGTCCCGGTTCGTGGAGATCACCGAGCCGCTCTCCACCCGGGCGCTGGACCGGGGCGCGAGCTCCTGGCGCACCTACGCGTTCCGCTCCCGGGGCACGACGGGCACGGCCCGGCTGCGCACCAGCTGGTGCACCGGCGCCAGCAGCAAGGAGACGGTGCTCGCCTTCGCGGACTCCGGTGTGGAGGTCTGGATCGACCACACCGCCATGACCGGCTTCGCCGCCGACAGCCGCGGCCGGCTGCTGGTCGCCCACGGCAACGACGGCCTGACACCGCGCAAGGTCGCCCACTATCGCCCGCTCTACGACAGCCTGCTCTCCGAGCAGCCCGATCCGCTGCTGCGCTTCGACGCCGCCGCGGTGCTCACCGAGCTCCATCACGCGGTGCCGGAGCCGGCCTGAGGAGCGTCGCCTCAGCCGCGGGCGTCACGCATCCCGGCGGCCCCGGGCCCGGCCTCCTCCCACTCCCCCGGCTCCTCCGGCTCCTCCGGCGACTCGTCCATGGTGATGTTGCCGTGCTCGTCCATGGTGGGGTGGATCTTCATGGGGGCCGAGGTGTTGAAGTCCGAGGGGCGCGGCGGCTCCGGACCGTCCGGGCCGATCCGCACCATGCGCACCGTCCGCAGGATGCGGAAGCCGCGCCCGCTCACCGTCATCTCGTCGGCCCGGCCGGCGGCCCGGAAGCGCTCGGCGGCGCGGGCGTACTCCCGGCGGGTGGCGTCGTCGTACTCGTAGATCATCGGCCACAGTTCGGTCAGGCACCGGTAGAGCGACCGGCGGGCCTCGTGCGGGGTGAAGTGCAGGCCGCCGACCAGTTCCCAGGACGCGGAGTCCGAGCCCTCCGCCACGGTGAAGGTGACCGGCAGCAGCACCACACCGGGGTGGGTGCGCACGGCCCGGGCCGAATCCTCGCGCACGGCGGGCGGATAGCGGTCGCCGGTGTAGCAGAGCTGCCGGACGGCCAGCCGCTCGGCGCTCTCCATGGCCCCGGTGGCGCGGGCGTGGTCGATGACAAAGCCCTTGTCGGGCGAGGGCGTCCGGTCCCGAGACGGTTCCCAGGACAGGTGGGGCGGCTCGCGGTCGGTCGGCCGGGACGACTCGAAGCCCGCCTCGCCCACCCGGGCGTACTCGTCGCCGCGCACCACCCGGAAGCGGGTGCCGCGCACCGTCAGCTCGTCCACCCGCTCGGTGTCCAGCCGGCCGACCGCGGCCAGCAGTTCGCGGCGCTCGGCCGGATCGTCGGTGTCGTCCTTGGCCCGGAACCACAGCAGCGAGTTGAGGCTGTCCCGCGCCACCTGGGGACAGACGGCCGTCACCTCGATCACCACCCGCCAGCGCCGCCCGTCCTCCGGCCCCTGGGCCGCGACGCCGAAGACCGGGCCGCGCAGCACCACGTTCGGATACCGGTGCGCGGCGTCCATCGCATCGGCCTCCGCCACCTGGGACACCGGCCCGCCCCGGCGGTCCACATGCACGGAGAGAAAGTCCGGCCATTGCACACTGTCATCAAACATGCGCGCATTGTGCCCACCCCGGCCCACGGCTGTCAGCGGGTTCACCAACCTCCCCACGAGAAACCAGCGCGCGATCGGCACCGGACAACCGGCCGCCCGCCCCTACACGCCCCTCACCCCGGCAGGGTCCCGCCCTTGATCGACACCAGCAGCGCCCGCAGCCGCACGGTACTGGCCGCAAGCACCGTTCCGGGCTCCGCGCTCTCCCGTATCAGCACCTCCGTCCCGCAGCCACGCGGGCCGTGGCCCAGCTCCACACAGTTCGATGCCTCCTGGCAACGAGAGGAACGCTGCCAGGCCACGCCGTACTCCCTCATGTCTGCTCCCTTTCCAGTTCCTTGGCGATGGCGTAGACGAAGTCCCGTGACTCCTGCGGGCCGAGCGCTGCCGCCTTCATCTTGTCCAGGATCAACCGGTACTTGGCCAGCTGGTCGGCGCTGTCGACCAGCAGCGGGCCGTGCGACTGGTCAAGCTGCGCCGTGTCCAGTTGCGGGATCGGCCCGGCGAAGTAGTTGACCGACTGACCCGAACCGGCGAAGACGCCACCTGCGAAGGGAATCACCAGAAGCTCCACAGCCGGCCGCTCGCTCATCTCCACCAAGTGCATGAGCTGGTCACGGGATGTCCGCAGCCCACCGAACCGCATCCGCAGTGCGGCTTCATGAACCACGGCACGGAAGGGGACCGGGTCGGGGTGCTGGAGGATCTGTCTGCGCATCGCCCGGAAGGACACCCGGGTCTCCACGTCGGCGTCCTCCAGAGGCGGGACAGCCTCCCGGAACAGCGCCCTGGCGTGCGCCTCGGTCTGGAGCACACCGGGAATGTGCAACACACTGGCGGCCTGGACATCCCTGGCGAAGTGCTCGGTCTCGGCGAGGTCGAGCATGGCATCGGGAAGAAGACCACGATACTTCTCCCACCAGCCGCGTTCCTGTCGGCCCGTCATGCCGATCAGTGCCTCGATCAGCGTCTCGTCATGGCAGCCGTAGTTGGCCGCCAGAGTGCGGATGCGTTCGGCGCTGACACCGAAGCGCCCGGTCTCGATGTTGCTGATCCGGGCCTGGTTCGCGCCGATCATCTCCCCGGCCTCGCGGGCCGTCAGACCGGCGCGTTCCCGCAGCTTCTTCAATTCCTGGCCGAGGCGCAGCTGCCTCGCCGTCGGGAACTGCCTCGGCGGCACACGCCCCTCCTCTGTCAGTCGATCTGTTCGCAGAATCACCCCAACGAGGGGTTTGGCGGATCAATTCTACTCTCAGGGAGAAAACATTCTACTTCCTGTCCTACGGTGAGTGGCACCCGAGAGTCAACCGTCGGCAGAACAGGAGAATTTCATGGACACCGTACCGTCGCCCGAAGGCGAGGCCGGCCCGGTCGAGACCGCGTTCGACTTTCAGGCGGAACTGCGCGGACTCGTGCAGGACACCGCGCCACGGGCATTCGCCGTCGTGAGCCGGTGGGAGACGGAGGACGGGGAGCCGGACGCCTGCGTCGCGGCGTGGGGGATGCACTGCGCCGACGACGACGGCGAGCAGCACGTCATCTGCGTCAACGGCACCAGCACCTACCGCCTGGGCTCCCCCGACCGGGCCGTCGCTCTCTTCACCCGCCTCACCGGCGGCCCCGTCGAACTCCACTGGCTCGACGTCACCGCCACCGCGTGACCGGGACGGGGCGGCATTCTCCGCAGCGGTGCCGCCCCTGACCGCATGGCCCGTCCTCTCGTCGCACACTGCCTCGACCGCTTCGCGCGGAGTAACATGATCCGTTGTCGGAGGGACCAGCGGAGGCTGCGGACCGAACGGAAGTTCGCTCCGTACGGGAGGGGCATGAGGCGGCGACTGGAACTTCTGCTCCAAGTCCTGCTCGTTCCGGTACGGCCCCGGCAGCAGCACATGATGCCCTCCGCACCCTGATTGCTACGACGGCAACACGCCGGCGTCACAGCACCGGGTCAACCGCCCGCTCCTCGGTCCGCTCCAGATAGTCGTCGGGGTCCAGCCGCATCGCCTCGCGCTCTGCGGAGGACCAGTACTCCGCATTGCGCTCGGCGAAGGACCCAGGACCGTCGTAAGAGATGAGCCAGAGAAACTGGCTGCGCTCCCGGTCCAGCCAGGCACCGCCGGATGGTGAACCCCATCGCCAGACGCAGTGGCACGATCTCCTCCCGCCAACGCCGCGCCCACTCGTCCAACAGGCCGTCCTTGACGGTGTAGACGCGCAACTGCGTCGTTCCGGGCATGTCTTACCGCCCTTCGTCGTCGAATGTCCGTGCCCGACGCTACCCCGTCCACAAGCCGTTCAGATGACTCCTCTCGCACGGCGGCCACGGCAGCTTCGCCGGGCACAACGCCGCCTACTGAACGCCCCCGGAACGGCAGCGTCTCGGACTGGTGCCGGACGACTACCTGGTGAGCGTCGGGGAGCGCACCGCCGAATCGATGCCGCTGCCGGTCACCCAGCCGGCGCGTGGGGCAGCGCCGCCGCGCGCCGAGTGCCGTCCGGTGGGCCGGGCCGCGGGGTGCTCAGAGCGGGAAGACGTGGACGTCGCGGGCGTCCAGGGCGGTCAGACAGGCCGAGATGTCGTCCGGGTCGCTGGTGAACACCACCGCGGCTCCATGCCGGGCGGCGGTCAGCACCACCAGCGCGTCCACCGCGTCCGGACGCTTCTTCGGCGGCAGCCCGGCCCGGCCGAGCGCCGCGCCGATCCGCTGCCACTCGGCGAGGTCCAGGGCCGTGGCGCAGCCCATGCAGGTCATCTGACCGGCTTCGGTGGCACGCATGGCGGGCGCGGCGCTGCGCGCCAGCGGTACGGTGCAGTCCTTCATCACCCGGGCAAGGGCATGGACGGCCGCCGGGCTCGGACGCCAGACCTGAGCCAGCACGGGCCCCGGAACCACGGCCCGGTGGACCGATTCCCGCAGCCTGTCGTGCAGCCGCCAGGCCCCGGGCTTGCGGTCGGCAAGGGCGATCAGCATGCCGGTGTCGTAGACGGGCACCCGGCCGGTCACGCCGCCGCTCCCCCACGGCCGGTGTCATGGCCCCGGCCGAGGACCAGATCCACCGCCGACTGCACCCTCCGCCGCTCCTCCTCGGTGAGATCGTCGTCGGTGACCTCCGGCAGCGGCGGAAGATCGGCGGCGGCGGCCTCCGCCTCCGCGATGATGTGGTCCACCCGGGCGAACTGGGCCTCGGCCGCCGCTGTCTCGGCGATCTGCCTTATGGCCGCGTTGACCAGGTAGGCGGAGACATCCATGCCCGCGCGCTCGGCGTGCTCCCTGATCCGCCGCGCCTGGTCCTCGTCGAGGCTGATGCTGATCCTGGTTCGGGCCATGAACCAAGTATATGACGCGTATTACACCTCATGGGCAGCGTGCCGGGAAAAGGAGAGGGGGCGGCATCTCCGCACAGATGCCGCCCCCTGTGGGGAACCGGGGGCCGCCGTCGGTGAGGGTCGGGGTCGGCGGCGGCCACCGGGGGCCGGGTCAGTCCGCGGCGGCGCGGCCGGCTTCGAGGCGGGCCACCGGGATGCGGAACGGGGAGCAGGAGACGTAGTCGAGTCCGGCCTCGTGGAAGAAGTGGACCGAGTACGGGTCGCCGCCGTGCTCGCCGCAGACGCCGAGCTTCAGGTCGGGGCGGGTGGCCCGGCCGGCCCGGACCGCCGCCCGGACCAGGGCGCCGACGCCGTCCACGTCGATCGTCTCGAACGGCGAGACCCCGAAGACCCCCTTCTCCAGATAGGCGCTGAAGAAGCTGCCCTCGACATCGTCGCGGGAGAAGCCCCAGACGGTCTGGGTGAGGTCGTTGGTGCCGAAGGAGAAGAAGTCGGCGGATTCGGCGATCTGGCCGGCGGTCAGGGCGGCGCGCGGCAGTTCGATCATCGTGCCGAGGGTGATGGCGAGGGAGACGCCGCGTTCCCGCTCGATCGAGGCGATGATCTGTTCGGCCTCGTCGCGGACGAGTTCGAGCTCCTGGACGGTGCCGACCAGGGGGATCATGATCTCGGCGCGCGGGTCGCCGCCCGCCTCCCTGCGGTCGGCCGCGGCCTCGCCGATCGCCCGTACCTGCATGGAGAACAGGCCGGGGATCACCAGGCCGAGCCGCACCCCGCGCAGGCCCAGCATCGGGTTCTGCTCGTGCAGGCGCTGCACGGCGGCCAGCAGCCGGTGGTCGGTGTCGGCGGTGTCCGGGTCGGTGCCGGGGGTGGCGTCGTTGAGGGCCACCCGGACCGAGAGTTCGGTGAGGTCGGGCAGGAATTCGTGCAGCGGCGGGTCGAGGAGCCGGACGGTCACCGGCAGGCCGTCCATGGCCTCGAAGATCTCGGTGAAGTCGGCCCGCTGGAGCGGCAGCAGGGCGGTGAGGGCGGCGGCCCGCTCCTCGTCGGTGCCGGCCAGGATCAGGTGCTCGACCAGTTCCCGCCGCTCGCCCAGGAACATGTGCTCGGTGCGGCACAGGCCGATGCCCTCGGCGCCGAAGCGCCGCGCCCGGGCGGCGTCCTCGGCGGTGTCGGCGTTGGCGCGGACCCGCAGCCGGCGGACATTGTCGGCGAAGGTCATGATGCGGTGGACGGCGCGCACCAGGTCGTCGGTGTCCGGGGCCAGCGGGTCGACGCCGCCCTCGAAGTACTCCACGACCTCGGACGGGACCACCGGCACCTCGCCGGCGTAGACCTTGCCGCTGCTGCCGTCGATGGAGATCAGGTCGCCCTCGCCGATGACGACGGCGTCGCCGTTGCGGTCGGTGAGGGAGAGCCGGCGGGCCTTGGTGTCCACCTCCAGGGCCTCGGCGCCGCAGACGCAGGTCTTGCCCATGCCGCGGGCCACCACGGCGGCGTGCGAGGTCTTGCCGCCGCGGGAGGTGAGGATGCCCTCGGCGGCCAGCATGCCGTCCAGGTCGTCGGGGTTGGTCTCGCGGCGGACGAGGATGACGCGCTCGCCGCGCCCGGCCCATGCCACGGCCGCCTCGGAGGAGAAGACCGCCCTGCCGACCGCCGCGCCGGGCGAGGCGGCCAGGCCGGTGGCCAGGTGGGTCGCGGCCCCGGTGGCGTCCGCGCCGTTGTCGAAGCGCGGGAACATGAGCTGGGCCAACTGGGCGCCGGTGACCCGCTGGAGGGCCTCGGCCTCGCTGATCAGGCCCTGGTCGGCGAGCTGGGTGGCGATCCGGAACGCGGCGGCGGCGGTGCGCTTGCCGACCCGGGTCTGGAGCATCCACAGCTTGCCGCGCTCGATGGTGAACTCGATGTCGCACAGGTCCCGGTAGTGGTTCTCCAGGGTTTCCATGATGGACATGAGCTGGTCGTAGCTGGTCTTGTCCAGGGCTTCGAGCTCGGCCAGCGGCACGGTGTTGCGGATGCCCGCGACCACGTCCTCGCCCTGGGCGTTGCACAGGTAGTCGCCGTAGACGCCCTGGTGGCCGCCGGCCGGGTCGCGGGTGAAGGCGACGCCGGTGCCGGAGTCCGGGCCCAGGTTGCCGAAGACCATGGCGCAGATGTTGACCGCGGTGCCCAGGTCGTTCGGGATGCGTTCCTGCCGCCGGTAGAGCCGGGCGCGGTCGCCGTTCCAGGAGTCGAAGACCGCCTGGATGGCGAGGTCCATCTGCTCGCGCGGCTCCTGCGGAAAGTCCCGGCCGGTCTGTTCGCGCACGATCCGCTTGAAGTCGGCGACCAGTTCCCTGAGATGGCCGGCGGTGAGCTCCACGTCGGTGGCCGCGCCCACCGCCCGCTTCAGCTCCTCGATCCGGTCCTCGAAGAGGTCGCCGTCGACGCCGAGCACGGTCTTGCCGAACATCTGGATGAGCCGGCGGTAGGAGTCCCAGGCGAAGCGCTCATTGCCGGACTGCCGGGCCAGGGCGTCCACCGACTCGTCGGAGAGCCCGATGTTGAGAACGGTGTCCATCATGCCCGGCATGGAGAACTTCGCGCCGGACCGCACCGACACCAGCAGCGGATCGGCGCCGGTGCCGAGCCGCTTGCCCATCGTGGCCTCCAGCGAGGCGAGGTGCGCACTCACCTCGTCGCGCAGCTCCGGCGGCTCGGCACCGGTGCGGAGGTAGGCCCGGCAGGCCTCGGTGGTGATGGTGAAGCCCGGCGGGACCGGCAGGCCCAGCCTGGTCATCTCGGCCAGGTTGGCGCCCTTCCCGCCCAGCAGTTCCTTGAGGTCCTTGTTGCCCTCGGAGAAGTCGTAGACGTACTTCACCGGTGGGGCCGGGGTGTTCGCATCGAGCGTGAGGGACGGCGCTCTGGTCTGTATTTCCGGCACGGGACGACTCCTCGCGGAATGGCTGCCCTGACAGCGGGAGAGTACCCCGCAAGACGCTCATCTGAGCGTCCTTGCCATCATGCGTGGCAAGAGTCACGCGGACAAAGGGCTGCATATATAGATCTGTGTGGGATTTTCGACCACGTTCGCGCGCTGCGCACAGCAAGCCCTCGGCCGGGAAGGGGACGACCCCCCGGAGCCGGGCCCGGGAAGCGGGGCGGCACAGCGCCCGCGTCCTGCTCCGGGACCGGTCCGCGCCGGGCCGCGACCCCCTCGGGGGCGGGAAGCCCGCGACTGCTGCGGTGAGCGGAGTCACACCGACAGGGAACGGCCGCTCCCGCCTCTTCCGGGATCGGCCGTTCGGGTCAGCGCGGGGGCCGTCCGGCCCCCGGCGGCGCGGCCGGGGCGGCGGGCGCGGCCGGGGCGGGAGGCGCGGGCGCGGCGGCGCGGGTCAGGCCGCGGCCTGCCGGGACAGCCGGAGATCCGCCTGGGCCGGGGCGTAGAGATGCTCCACCACATGGAGCGCCGCCCCGGTCAGCCCGGCCCGGTCGCCGAGCCGGGAGGTGACCACCTCCAGATGGGTGGTGGTGCGGGGCATGGTGAGCTGGTAGAGCCGCTCCCTCACCCCGGTGACAAAGGGCGCGCCGGCCAGGTCTCCGGCGATCATCAGCACCCCCGGATTGACCAGGGTGACCACCGTGGCCAGCACATCGCCCACCCGCCGCCCGGCGCTGCGGGCCAGCCGCAGCGCGTCCGGCTGCCCCACCGAGAGCAGTTCGCGCACGCCCGAGCCGGAGGCGGTGGGGATGCCCATGTCGGTGAGCTGCCGGGCCAGGGCGCGCCCGCTGGCCACGGCCGCCAGGCAGCCGTAGGAGCCGCACATGCACAGCGCCTCGGCGGCATCGTGCAGCCGGATGTGACCGATGTCACCGGCGCCGCCGTCGATGCCGCGGAAGATCTGGCCGTCCACCACGATCCCGGCGCCTATGCCGGTGGAGACCTTGACCAGCAGGAACGCCGCGCAGTCGGGGTGGCCGAGGCGCTGCTCGGCGTAGGCCATCAGATTGGCGTCGTTGTCCACCAGCACCGGCACGGCCGGGTCGCCGCCCACCTGGTCGCGGAAGACCTGGCGCATCCGGTCGGGGATCGGGTAGCCGTCCCAGCCGGGCATGATCGGGGGCTGCACCACCGTGCCGGTGGACGCCTCCACCGGGCCGGGGACGGACAGGCCGATGCCGCAGACCGCGCCCGCGTCCACGCCCAGCTCGGCCAGCAGCGCGGCGAACCAGTCACCCACCTGGCCCAGCACCTTCTCCGGGCCGACGTCGATGAGCAGGTCCCCCACCTGCTCGGCGAGAATGCGGCCGGCCAGATCGAGCACCGCGGCCCGGCCGTGCCGGGTCTCCAGCACGGCGGCCAGCACCACACCGTGCCCGGCGTCGAACTCCAGCCGCATGGCGGGCCGCCCGCCGGTGGAGGGACCGGCCGCCGCCTCGCGGATCCAGCCGGCACCGAAGAGCTGGTCCAGCCGGCTGCTCACGGTCGACCGGGCCAGCCCGGTGACGCGCTGCAGCTCGCCGCGCGTGGTCGCCTGCCCGCTCCGAATGAGCTGGAGCAGATGCCCGGCGCTTGCCTGGCTCACCCACATGGCCCCGGCGTTCCCGTCGTCGCCCATGCTTCTGCGTGCTCTCCCCATACGTAAGTTTCCCCCGCCCGGATTACCCGGGCGTGAGCTGGCGGTGTTGGCCGCGTGTACGTGTTTCGCGCGGTGCCTCTTGCCATCCTCCCCCAGAACCCCTCACTCTGACGGGCTAGCACCAACTTCCGTACATCAAGGATGTATTACGACTCGACTTTTGCATGTTAAGCGCGCGTAACCCTAAGGTATCTTCGCCATAAGCGACGACGCTGACCCGCCCTCGGAGGCCCATGTGCACCGCAATGACCGGTTGTTCCCGCATCACCGGATCGCGCCTTCTGTCGGTTTCGGGACTTTCGGCCAGGGCGGACGTCCCGGCCGGATCGCATACAACTCCACCTTCATGCACGCCACCCCGGTGACCTGCGTCACCTGCGACAGCCCTGCCACCGCCACCGCCCGGTCAGGGGCGGTGGCATGACGACCGCCCTCACCACCGCGCTGCAGCGCCCCGCCGGCACCGCGCACCCCGGCTGGACCCCGGCCGGCCTGCTGCGCCGCGCCCGCCGGGTGCTGCACGACAACTGGACCGGCAGCTCGACCGTGCCCTCCCGGGCCCTGTACCCGCACCAGTGGAGCTGGGACTCCGCGTTCATCGCCATCGGCCTGCGGCACTTCGCGCCCGAGCGGGCCCGCCGCGAACTCACCACCCTGTTCGCCGCCCAGTGGGCGGACGGCCGGGTGCCGCACATCGTCTTCAACCCCGCCGTCCCGCTGGACGCCTACTTCCCCAGCCCGGACTTCTGGCGCTCCGCCACGGACGGCGCCGCGGCCGGGGCGCCCGCCACGGTGCAGACCTCCGGCCTGGTGCAGCCCCCGGTGCACGCGCTGGCCGCCTGGCTGACCCATCTCGCCGATCCGGCCGGCTCCGGCCGCACCGGCTTCCTGGCCGGCCTCTACCCGAAGCTCACCGCCTGGCAGCGCTATCTCACCGGCCCCCGCGACCTGGGCGGACGCGGACTGGCCGCGATCGTCCACCCCTGGGAGTCCGGGATGGACAACAGTCCCTGCTGGGACGCGCCGCTGGCCCGGGTGGCACCGGCCCCGCCCGGCTCCTTCCGCCGCTGTGACCTGGACCACGGCGACCCCGGCGACCGCCCCACCGATCTGGACTACCGCCGCTATGTGGCGCTGGCCCGCACCTACCGCGACCACGGCTACCACGACGCCCGCACCCCGCACTCCTTCGCCGTCGAGGACCCGGGCTTCAACGCGCTGCTGATCCTCGCCGAGCACGCCCTGGCCGAGATAGCCCAGGCCCTGGGCGCCGACCCCACCGACCACCGCATCCACGCCGAAGAACTCACCAACGCGCTGGTCAAGCGGTGCTGGGACGGCCGCACCGGCCTGTTCCTGTGCCATGACCTGATCGCCGGCCGCACGCTGCCCGCGCGCAGCGCCACCGGCCTGCTCCCCCTGGTCGTCCCGGGCCTGCCCGGGCACATCGCCGACGCGCTGCTGCGCACCATGGAAGGCGAGCACTTCTCCCTGGGCCACGGCACCCGCCTGGTGCCCAGTTACGACCTGTGCGGCAAGGCGTTCGACGCCTCGCGCTACTGGCGCGGTCCCGCCTGGTTCAACGTCAACTGGCTGATCGAGCGCGGTCTGAGGGAACAGGGCAGGCCCGCACGGGCCGCCGGACTGCGCTCCGCGATACTCGGCGCCGCCGCCGACTCCGGCTTCGCCGAATACCTCGACCCGTACACCGAACAACCGCATGGCGCGCGGAACTTCAGCTGGACTGCGGCACTCGCCGCGGACCTGCTGGAGACCGAGGTCCGGCACCTGGGGACGGACGCGGGGCTGTCGCAGGCAGCACAGCCCGCAGCGGACGAGCCGGCCGCCCCGGCGCAGCCCTGCACGGCGGGAACCGTCGCCGGCACCACGAGTGCCACGGACACACCCGCCCTCACCGCCGACGGCACCGGGACCCGGGCCGCGGCATCAGGGACGGCCCCGACGGCGGAGCCACTGCCCTGAGTCAGCCAGACCATCCCCACGCGCCCGGCGCGTGACCGGCGAAAAAGGGAGGGACGCCCCCGATGAACGCCACGCACCACAGGCTGCTGGTGCACAACGGCACCTTCGCCGCAGTAGGGCCCTCCGGTGACATCACCGGAGCACGCGGCAGCTCGCCCGACGGGCTGTTCGCGTTCGATGCCCGGCATCTCAGCCGGTGGCAACTGACGGTGGACGGCTCCACGCCCACCGTTCTGGTGCCCGCCTCCGAGGGAGGGATGACCGCGTCCTGCGTGCTCGTCCCGCCCAGCGGGCGCGGCGAGCCGCCGGCCCTGACCGTTTTCCGCGAGCAGACCGTCACCTCCGGGACGCTCATGGAACGGCTGCGGCTGACCAGCAACCGCGCCGAGACCAGCAGCGCATTAGTGGCGCTCACGGTGGACGCCGACTTCACCGACCAGTTCGAACTGCGCTCCGACCACCGCTGGTACGACAAGAGCTGTACCCACCGGACCCGCGAACTCCTCGACGACGGCGTGGAGTTCGGCTATCACCGGCACGAGTGGCACGCCAGCACCCAGATCACCTCGGTGCCCCCGCCCGACCAGGTGGAGGAGACCGGAAGCGGCGCCCGCCGCCTGGTCTGGCGGATCGAGCTGGCGCCGCACGCCACCGTCGAACTGCTGCTGCGGGCCGCCGCCCAGCCCTATGGGGCGCCGGAATCCGCCGACGGCCCGGACGAGTTCCTCACCGCCGCGCCGCTGCCCTGGGAGGGCTCCGACTGGCCCGATCTGGCCCGCACCTGCGCCCGCTCTCTGGCCGACCTGGCCGGCCTGCGCATCCCCGCGGCCGGCCCGGACGGCGAGATGCTGCGGGTGCCGGCCGCCGGGGTGCCCTGGTTCCTCACCCTGCTCGCCCGGCACGCCCTGTTCACCTCCCTGTTCACCCTGCCGCACCGGCCGGAGCTGGCCGCCGCCACCCTGCCCGCCCTGGCGGCCACCCAGGCCGCCGAGGAGGACGCCGCCCGGGTGGCCCAACCGGGCAAGATCGTGCACGAGGTGCGCCACGGCGAGCTGGCCTACTTCGAGCAGGTGCCCTACGGCCGCTACTACGGCTCGGTGGATTCCACCCCGCTGTTCCTGGTGCTGCTCGGCGCCTACACCGAGCGCACCGGGGACGACAAACCGGCGCAGCGGCTGGAGCGGCACGCCCGCGCCGCCGTGGACTGGATGTTCACCCACGGCGGGCTGGACGACTGCGGCTATCTGGCCTACCACCCCGACGAGGGCGGCCTGTCCAACCAGTCGTGGAAGGACTCCCCCGGCGCCATCTGCTTCGCCGACGGCGCACCGGTCAAGGGCGTGGTGCGGGCCGCCGCCCCGCAGGGCTACGCCTACGACGCGCTGCGCCGCACCGCCTGGCTGGCCCGGATGTTCTGGCACGACACCGGGTACGCGGCCCGGCTGGAGCAGGCCGCGAACGAGCTCAAGGCCCGCTTCGCCCGGGACTTCTGGATGCCCGGGCAGCGCTTCCCGGCCCTGGCCCTGGACGAGTCCGGGCGCCCCGCCGACGCGCTGGGCTCGGACGCCGGGCATCTGCTGTGGTCCGGGATTCTCGGCCCCGAGCAGGCCACCGCGGTCGGCCGGCGGCTGCTGGAGCCGGACTTCTTCTCCGGCTGGGGGGTGCGCACCCTGGCCGCCGGGCAGGGCGCCTACCATCCGCTGTCCTACCACTGCGGCAGCGTCTGGCCGCATGACAACGCGGTCATCGCTCTGGGACTGGCACGTTACGGGCTGCGGGAGGAGACCCGGGCGGTGGCCCGCGGTCTGGTGCGGATCGCCGCCGCCCATGACTACCGGTTGCCCGAGGTGATCGCCGGCTACTCCACCGAGGACGCCCCCCGGCCGGTGCCCTACCCGCACGCCTGCACCCCGCAGGCATGGGCGGCGGCGGCGCCGTTCGCGCTGCTCACGGCGGTGGCCGCGGCCCGGGAACGCTCGATGGGCCATGCCGTGGGGCCGCGCCGCGGGGCCGCCGCCAACCCGTCCGGGATTCCCGTCAGCCTCCGGAGGTGTCAAGCTCCGCGTCCGCACTGACCACCATGGGGGAGCAAGCGAACGGGTCGTCCAGCCAGCCTTCGGGCAGGACGACCCGTTCGCGTCCCGTGGTCCGGCCGCGCGGGCCCTCGGCGCCGTGCGCGGGCCAGGGCTGGTCCAGATCCAGGCCGTCCAGCAGTCCGGCCAGTTCGGCCGGCGAACCGGCCACGGCCAGCTCCCGGCGGGCCTGCGAACCGACCTGGAAACCCTTGGTGTACCAGGCGACATGCTTGCGGAAGTCGATCACGCCGCGCCGCTCGTCGCCCAGCCACTCGCCGAGCAGGCGGGCATGGCGCAGCATCACGGCGGCCACCTCGCGCAGCGAGGGGCGGGCATAGCCGGCCGGGCCCCGGCCGTCGAAGGCGGCCACCAGATCGCCGAACAGCCAGGGGCGGCCCAGACAGCCGCGGCCCACCACCACCCCGTCGCAGCCGGTGCGGCGCATCATGCGCAGCGCGTCCTCGGCGGACCAGATGTCGCCGTTGCCCAGCACCGGGATCTCCGGGACGGCTTCCTTCAGCCGGGCGATGGCGTCCCAGTCGGCGGTGCCGCCGTAGTGCTGCGCGGCCGTCCGCCCGTGCAGCGCGATGGCGGTCACCCCCTCCTCCACCGCGATCCGCCCGGCGTCCAGATAGGTGAGGTGCCGCTCGTCGATGCCCTTGCGCATCTTCATGGTCACCGGCAGCGGTCCGGCGCCGGCCACCGCCTCGCGCAGGATGGCGCGCAGCAGATTGCGCTTGTAGGGCAGGGCGGAGCCGCCGCCCCTGCGGGTCACCTTGGGCACCGGACAGCCGAAGTTGAGGTCGATGTGGTCGGCCAGATCCTCGTCCCGGATCATCCGCGCGGCCCGGCCCACGGTGGCCGGGTCGACGCCGTAGAGCTGGAGGGAGCGCGGCTTCTCGGCGGCGTCGAAGTGCACCAGCTGCATGGTCTTGGCATTGCGCTCGACCAGCGCCCGGCTGGTGATCATCTCGCTGACGAACAGGCCCTTGCCGCCGCTGAACTCCCGGCACAGGGTGCGGAACGGCGCGTTGGTGATCCCCGCCATCGGGGCCAGCACCACCGGCGGCCACACTTCGTGCGGCCCCAGCCGCAGTGCGGCGGCCGGCGCCGGCTGCGGCCGGGGCTGCGCGGTGGGCGTCGGAGTCTGCGTCACCATGGGCAGAGCGGTCCTCGGGAGAATCGTCGGAACGGGCACAACGACCTCCCATTGTCCCACCCCGGCCGGCGGGGGCCGCGCCCGGGCTCAGGAGGCGACGATCATGGCCACCAGGACCGCCGCCAGACTGAGCAGGCCGAGCAGCCAGGGCAGCGAGGAGAACTCGGTGCGGCACGCGGTGCACACCCCGTGGTCGCCGACCAGATGGCTCTCGGCGGCGGCGCGCGCCCCGTCCTCCGTCACCGTCCGCTGGTCACCGCAGGTGTCGCAGGCGAGGTAACGGGCTTCCCCGTAGTAGTGGTAATCGCGTCCTATGCGGACCTGGTGGGCGGCGCCGGAGGCGGCGATCCCACGGACGGTGCTCGTCGTCAGCATCCGTCTCTCTCCCGTTGAGTACAGATCGGACCGTGCCGCCGTCGTTGTCTGGTCCCCGTCGACATGGCCGGCGCGGTGGTTGGATGCGGCCCAGTGAAGCACAAGGCCCGGTGCGTTTCCGCCGGTTGGCGGCTCGCACCGGGCTCTGTGGCGATGTCGTGACGAAGTCGTCGCCGGGCGGCTACCGGCGTCTCAGCAGCCGACCAGGCGGCTGGCCAGATAGCTCTCCACCTGGTCCAGCGAGACCCGCTCCTGCTTCATGGTGTCCCGCTCGCGGACGGTGACCGCGTTGTCCTGAAGGGTGTCGAAGTCGACGGTGACGCAGAAGGGGGTGCCGATCTCGTCCTGGCGGCGGTAGCGGCGGCCGATGGCGCCCGCGTCGTCGAACTCGATGTTCCAGTGGCCGCGCAGGGTGTCGGCCAGGCCACGCGCCTTGGGCGACAGCTCGGGGTTGCGGGACAGCGGCAGCACCGCCACCTTCACCGGCGCCAGCCGCGGGTCGAACCGCATGACCACGCGCTTCTCCATCTTGCCCTTGGCGTTGGGCGCCTCGTCCTCCACATAGGCGTCCAGCATGAAGGCCAGCATGGTCCGGCCCACGCCCGCCGCCGGCTCGATCACATACGGCACCCAGCGCTCCCCGGCCTCCTGGTCGAAGTAGCTCAGGTCCTGGCCGCTGGCCCGGCTGTGCGCCGAGAGGTCGAAGTCGGTGCGGTTGGCGATGCCCTCCAGCTCACCCCACTCGCCGCCCTGGAAGTTGAAGCGGTACTCGATGTCCACCGTCCGCTTGGAGTAGTGGGAGAGCTTCTCCTTGGGGTGCTCGAACCAGCGCAGGTTGGCCTCCTGCATGCCCAGCCCGCGGTACCAGTTCCAGCGCTGCTCCATCCAGTACTCGTGCCAGCGCTCGTCCTCGCCCGGCTTGACGAAGAACTCCATCTCCATCTGCTCGAACTCGCGGGTGCGGAAGATGAAGTTGCCCGGGGTGATCTCGTTGCGGAAGGACTTGCCCGTCTGGGCGATGCCGAACGGCGGCTTCTTCCGCGAAGTGGTCTGCACCAGCCCGAAGTTGGTGAAGATGCCCTGGGCGGTCTCGGGCCGCAGGTAGGCGATGGAGCCGGAGTCCTGGGTGGGGCCGAGGTGGGTGGAGAGCAGCCCGGAGAACTGCTTGGGCTCGGTGAAGGTGCCCTTGTTGCCGCAGTTGGGGCAGTTGAGGTCGGCCAGACCCTGCTCGGGCAGCCTGCCGTGCTTGGCCTCGTAGGCCTCCTCCAGATGGTCCGCCCGGTAACGCTTGTGGCAGGAGGTGCACTCGGTGAGCGGATCGGTGAAGGTCGCGACATGGCCGGACGCCTCCCACACCTCGGAGGCCAGGATCACCGACGAGTCGATGCCGACCACGTCCTCGCGCGAGGTGACCATGTGGCGCCACCACTGGCGCTTGACGTTCTCCTTGAGTTCGACTCCCAGGGGCCCGTAGTCCCAGGCGGCACGCTGGCCGCCGTAGATCTCACTACAGGGATAGACGAAGCCCCGGCGCTTGCTGAGGCTGACGATGGTGTCGATCTTGTCGGCTGCCACGAGTGCTCTCTTCATGACGTCGGTGGAATTGCCCCAGCGTACCGGCGCTACGGGGTCCCGCAGCAAATCGGTTGTACCGGTGCGGACGCGGCTCACGGGCAGTCCGTACGGGGGGTGAAGTGACCGGGCTCGCAATTGACAATGGTTTCCATCTCATCTGAAAATGGCTGTCATGAGCGATCACAGAACCCGCCGCCGCAAGGCCCGGATATCCACCACCGCCCTCGCGCTGGGCGCCACCGCGGCGCTGAGCGCCCTCACCCTCACCGCCTGTTCCGAGGACTCTTCGGGTACCGGCTCCGGGGACGACGGGCGGCTCGATGTGATCGCCAGCTTCTACCCCATGGAATTCGTCGCCGAGCGAGTCGGCGGCGATCTGGTCTCGGTCACCACGCTGACCGCCCCGGGCACCGAGCCGCACGACATGGAGCTCACCGCCCGGCAGACCGCCTCGCTGAGCGAGGCCGATGTGATCGTCTACCTGGAGGGCATCCAGCCCGCGGTCGACCAGGCCATCGAGCAGGCCGGCGCCGCCCACACCGCCGAAGCCCTCTCCCTGGCCGGCGCCCACGCCGAAGAGGAGAGCGGCCACGGCGAGGAAGAGGGCCACGCCGAGGGCGACACCCACGCCGAAGAAGAAGGCCACGCCGAAGAAGGCCACACCCACGCCGAAGAAGAGGGCCACGCCGAAGGCGACACCCACGCCGAAGAAGAGAGCGGGCACGCCGAGGACTCGCACGACGGGCACGACCACGAGGGCGGCGACCCGCACATCTGGCTGGACCCGGTCGCCTACGCCGCGGTCACCGAGGGCGTGGCCGAGGTCTTCGCCGAGGCCGACCCCGATCACGCCGCCGACTACCACAACAACGCCGACGCGCTGATCGCCGAGCTCAACGCCCTGGACGCCGAATACGAGGAGGGCCTGGCCGGCCGCACCGGCGACACCTTCATCACCACCCATGCCGCCTTCGGACACCTCGCCGAGCGCTACGGCCTGCACGAGGAGGCCATCGCCGGGCTGGACCCGGAGTCCGAGCCCAGCGCCGCCCGGATGCAGGAGCTGCACGACATCGCCGAGCATGAGAATGTCACCACGGTCTTCTTCGAGACCCTGGTGAGCGACGAGACCGCCCGCACCCTCGCGGGCGACCTGGGCCTGGAGACCGCCGTTCTGGACCCCCTGGAGGGAATCACCGAGGATTCACCGGGCGCCGACTACCTCGAAGTCATGCGTGCCAACCTGGAAGCCCTGCGCAAGGCGCTGGGCGCGGACGCGGCCTGAGCCACCGGGCCCGGCCCCCGGCCCCGGCCCGGAGAGAGAAGAGACCCCATGGAGCCCGTCATATCCCTCGGCAACGGAACCGCCGAACTCGGCGGCCATCCCGTGCTGCGCGGGGTGGATCTGACCGTCCACCCCGGTGAGGTGGTCGCCCTGCTCGGCGCCAACGGCTCCGGGAAGTCCACCACTGTCCGGGCCGTGGTCGGGCAGGTTCCGCTGACCGGCGGCGAGCTGCGCCTGTTCGGCACCCCGGTGCGCGAGTTCCGCGACTGGCAGCGGATCGGCTACGTTCCGCAGCGCTCCACCGCCGCGGGCGGCGTGCCCGCCACCGTGCGGGAGATCGTGGCCGCCGGCCGGCTGGCCCGCCGCGGCCTGCGCCCGCTGCGCCGCGCCGACCGGGCCGCGGTGGACCGGGCGCTGGCGGTGGTGGGCCTGGCCGACCGGGGCCGGGAGCCGGTCGGCTCGCTCTCCGGCGGCCAGCACCAGCGGGCACTGATCGCCCGCGCGCTGACCACCGAGCCGGATCTGCTGGTGATGGACGAGCCGCTGGCCGGGGTGGACCTGGCCAGCCAGCAGGTGCTGGCGGACACCCTGGACCGGCTGGCCGGGGAGGGCACCGCGGTGCTGGTGGTGCTGCACGAGCTGGGGCCGCTGGCGCCGCTGATCGACCGGGCCGTGATCCTCTCCGGCGGCCGGGTGGAGCGCACCGCGGACCGGCCCGAGCAGCTTCCGGACGCGCATCCCTGCCATCCGGCCGACGCCGTGGAGCCCTCCGCCCGGCCGCAGCTCCAGCCCGGCATCCTGTGACCGCCCGGCTCCTTCTCCCCCGACCACTCCTTCTCCCGCGGTGAGCGCCATGCCCGAATTCCTGGAACCCGCCTTCATGCAGCGCGCGCTGCTGGCCGCCCTGCTGATCGGTGTCGCGGCGCCGTCCGTCGGGATCTATCTGGTGCAGCGCCGGCAGGCGCTGATGGGCGACGGCATCGGCCATGTCGCCCTGACCGGGGTGGCCCTCGGCTTCCTCTTCTCCACCAGCCATGTGTGGATGGCGGTGCTGGTCTCGGTGGCCGGCGGGGTGATCATGGAGCTGGTCCGGTACTCCGGCAAGGCGCGCGGCGACGTGGCGCTGGCCATGATGTTCTACGGCGGCATGGCGGGCGGCGTGATGATCGTCAATGTGGCGCCGGGCGGTACCACCGCCAATCTGACCAGCTATCTCTGGGGCTCGATCACCACGGTCTCGCCCTCGGACATCACCACCATCGTGCTGCTGACCGCCGTGGTGCTGCTGATCGCCTTCGGGCTGCGCCGTCAGCTGTTCTCGGTCTGCCAGGACGAGGAATTCGCCCGCGTGACCGGGCTGCCGGTGCGGCTGCTCAATCTGCTGCTGGCGGTCACCGCCGCGGCCACCGTCACGGTCGCCATGCGTGTGGTGGGCCTGCTGCTGGTCAGCGCGCTGATGGTGATCCCGGTGGTGGCCGCCCAGCAGACCGCCCGCAGCTTCGCGGCCACCCTGGGCCTGGCCATCGCCTTCGGCGTGACGGTCACCCTGTCCGGCACGGTCTCCTCCTACTACGTGGACGTGCCGCCGGGCGCCACCATTGTGCTGCTGGCCATCGGGCTGTTCGCGCTGACCGCGCTGCTGGCCACCCCGCTCGCCCGGCGCCGGGCGCGGCGCGCGGCCCGGGCCGGTGCGCCCGGGGCGGCTCCGGCCGCCGCCCCCGCGCACTGACGGGCCTGGCACAATGGACGGGCCCGGGAAGGCGCAGCAGGCACAGGACACGCACAGGAGGCAATCGTGGCGACGGCAGGCCCGCCGGTCCGAGGCCGGGCGACGCGGCAGCGCGCCGCCGTGGCCGCGGCGCTGGCCGAGGTCGACGAATTCCGCAGCGCCCAGGAGCTGCACGACATGCTCAAGCACCGCGGCGAGTCCGTGGGGCTGACCACCGTCTACCGCACCCTGCAGTCACTGGCCGACGCCGGCCAGGTGGATGTGCTGCGCACCAGGGAGGGCGAGGCGGTCTACCGCCGGTGCAGCACCGACGACCACCACCACCATCTGGTGTGCCGGCACTGCGGCCGGGCGGTCGAGGTGGAGGGCCCGGCCGTGGAGAGCTGGGCGGAGGCGGTCGCCGCCGAGCACGGCTACACCGACATCAACCACACCCTGGAGATCTTCGGCGTCTGCCACGACTGCGCCGCCCCCGGTCCCCGGGACCGCTGAGCGGCGTCAGCCGCCCTGCCCGGCCCGGGGGCCGCCCTCGGCGGCGGGCACGGACACCGGATTGGGGAGAGCGCCGCCGAAGCGCCGGTCGCGAGAGGCGTAGGCGACGCAGGCGTCCCACAGATGCCGGCGGTCGAAGTCCGGCCACAGGATGTCCTGGAAGACCAGCTCGGCGTAGGCGCTCTGCCAGATCAGATAGTTCGAGGTGCGCTGCTCGCCGGAGGGGCGGACGAAGAGATCCACATCCGGCATGTCCGGCCAGTACAGATACTGGCTCAGGGTCTTCTCGGTGACCCGGGCCGGGTCCAGCCGGCCGGCCCGGACGTCCGCGGCCATCCGGGCGGCGGCGTCGGCGAGTTCGGCCCGGCCGCCGTAGTTGACGCACATGTAGAGGGTCATGGCGTCGTTGTCCCGGGTGCGCTCCTCGGCCACCCGCAGCTTCTTCACCACCGACTTCCACAGCCGCGGTTCGCGTCCGGCCCAGCGGATGCGGACACCCATCTCGTCCAGCTCGTCGGTCCGGCGGTCGATCACATCCCGGTTGAAGCCCATCAGGAAGCGGACCTCCTCCGGGGAGCGCCGCCAGTTCTCGGTGGAGAAGGCGTACAGGGAGAGGTTCTTCACCCCCAGCTCCAGGCAGCCCTTGACCACCTCCAGGACCACCGCTTCGCCGCGCTTGTGGCCTTCGGTGCGGGGCAGGCCGCGCTCCTTGGCCCAGCGGCCGTTGCCGTCCATGACGATCGCCACATGCTTGGGGATCAGTTCGCCGGGGATCTTCGGCGGGCGCGCTCCCGTGGGGTGCGGGTCGGGGATGCGGTACTGGCGACGCTGCCGCAACGGCGCTCCGCGGCGGGCCATGGGCGGTTCCTTTTCGGCGGGTCCGGACAGCGGCGGCATGCCGGTCCGGCGGGATCGGGTACGGGCGGTGTGTTCTGCTCTGAAGGAGCGTATCGGACGGAGCGGGCGGCCCACGATGGACGGCCCGGCGCCGAGATGTCCCCGGGCTCAGCCGGGGCCCGGGCGGCTTCCGGCCGGGTCCCGGTCCGCCGGGACGGAAGGTGCCCCCGGTGCGGCCGGCGGCCCGGGGGACTCCTGCGGTGCGGCGGCGGCGCGGTCCACGAACCGCAGCGAGCGCAGCCCGCGCTCCAGATGCCAGTGCAGATACGCCGAGACCAGTCCGCTGCCCTCGCGGACATGGCGGGCCTCGGTGGCGTCGGCGGTCGGCCAGTCGCCGGAGAGCAGCGCGCCCAGCAGCCGCAGGGTGGCCGGGGAGGGCACCACACTGCCCGGCACCCGGCAGTCCGGGCAGACCGAGCCGCCGGCCGAGACCGAGAAGAAGCGGTTGGGACCGGGCAGCCCGCACCGGGCGCAGTCGTCGAAGCTGGGCGCGTAGCCGCCGCAGGCCAGGGAGCGCAGCAGATAGGCGTCGAGGATCAGGCCGGGGGTGTGCGCACCGGCCGCCAGGGTGCGCAGCGCCCCGATCAGCAGCAGATACTGCTGGACATTGGGCTCGCCCTCGTGCTCGGTGAACCGTTCCGCCGTCTCCAGCATGGCGGTGCCGGCCGTGTAGCGGGCGTAGTCGGAGACGATGCCGCGGCCGTAGGGCGCGATGATCTCCGTCTGGGTGCACATCGGCAGTCCGCGCCCCACCAGGGCACTGCCCCGGGCGAAGAACTGCACATCGGCGTGGGAGAAGGGCTCCAGCCGGGCGCCGAACTTCGACTTGGTGCGGCGCACCCCACGGGCCACCGCCCGCACCCGGCCGTGCTGCCGGGTGAGCAGGGTGATGATCCGGTCCGCCTCCCCGAGCTTCTGGGTGCGCAGCACCACGCCGTCGTCCCGGAACAGAGTCATGCGGCCATTCTCTCAGCCCGCTGTCTCAGCCCGCCCGGCCGGCCGGGGCGCCGCCGGGGCGGTCATAGGCGGTGCCCGGGCGCAGCGGCTTCTCGTCCTGGAGTTCGCGGTACAGCTCGCTCACGGTGACAAAGCGGTAGCCGCGCCCGCTCAGCACCTGCAGGATCTCCGGCACCGCGGCCACCGTGGTGGGCTGGATGTCGTGCATCAGCACCACGTCCCCCGGCCGCACCGCGTCCAGCACCGCCCGGGTGACATGGCCGGTGTCCTTGATCCGCCAGTCCTCCGGGTCCACGCTCCACATGATCAGCGGCATCCCGGCGGCCCGCCGGACCCGCTCGTCATGGTCGCCGAAGGGCGGGCGCAGCAGCCCGGGCGCGCTCCCGGTGGTCTGCTCGATGACGGCGCAGGTGCGGTCGATCTCCTCCCGCAGCCGCCGCTCGCTCAGCCCGGTGAGCCGGGGATGGCTCCAGGAGTGATTGCCGATCTCATGGCCGGCGCCGGCCTGCCGGCGGGCCAGTTCCGGCCGGGCGGCCACCATCTCGCCGACGTCGAAGAAGGTCGCGCGGGCGCCGTGGGCGTCCAGGGTGTCCAGCAGCCCGGCGGTGTACGGGCCGGGCCCGTCGTCGAAGGTGAGAGCCACGCTCGGGGCGGAAGTCGGTGACATGACTCTCAGTATCGCCACCACGGAGACCACCGGTAGACGGCCCCGGAACGGTGTGCGGGTTCTCGCATACTGATACGGGCGGGGCGGGCCGGTGCCGGTGGGCTACATTGGACGACGATGCGCTTCCAGATGCTTCTCCTTAGCCGCCGCGGCGAGGGCCGGTAGAAGACGGGCCCCTCCCCGCGGAGTCCGGCGCTGCCCGTCGTTCCTTCGGTTCGACCCTCCAGGAGCCACCAGCATCATGAACGCCACCCCTTCCTCCGCCTCACCTTCCCCTGCCTCCTCGTCTTCCTCGTCTTCCTCGCCTTCCTCGTCGACCGCTTCTCCGGCGTCCACGTCCGGGGACACCCCCGGCGTATCCGGTCAGGAGGACGGGGCACGGGGCACCATCGGCCGCGCCACCCCGCTGACCGCCGCCACCGTCCGCCAGGCCCCTTCCGGGATGCCGGTGCACAAGTACCGGCCGTTCCAGGCCGTGGAGCTGCGCGAGCGGGCCTGGCCGGGCCGCCGCATCACCGCCCCGCCGCGCTGGCTCTCCACCGATCTGCGGGACGGCAACCAGGCGCTGATCGACCCGATGTCCCCCGCCCGCAAGCGGAAGATGTTCGACCTGCTGGTGGCCATGGGCTACAAGGAGATCGAGGTCGGCTTCCCGGCCTCCGGGCAGACGGACTTCGACTTCGTCCGCTCGATCATCGAGGAAGAGGCGATCCCCGAGGACGTCACCATCTCGGTGCTGACCCAGGCGCGTGAGGAGCTCATCGCGCGCACCGTGGAGTCCCTGGCCGGCGCGCGCAACGCGACCGTGCACCTGTACAACGCCACCGCCCCGGTGTTCCGCCGGGTGGTCTTCGGCGACGCCTCCCGTGAGGACGTCAAGCAGATCGCGGTGGACGGCACCCGGCTGGTGATGGAGTACGCCGAGAAGCTGCTGGACGACCGGACCGTCTTCGGCTACCAGTACAGCCCGGAGATCTTCACCGACACCGAGCTGGACTTCGCGCTGGAGGTCTGCGAGGGGGTGATGGACGTCTGGCAGCCCGAGGAGGGCCGGGAGATCATCCTCAATCTGCCGGCCACCGTGGAACGGTCCACCCCCTCCACCTACGCCGACCGTTTCGAGTGGATGTCCCGCAACCTCTCCCGCCGCGCGTATGTCTGTCTGTCCGCGCACCCGCACAACGACCGGGGCACCGCGGTGGCCGCCGCCGAACTGGCCGTGATGGCCGGGGCGGACCGGGTGGAGGGCTGCCTGTTCGGCCAGGGCGAGCGCACCGGCAACGTCGACCTGGTCACCCTGGGCATGAACCTCTTCTCCCAGGGCGTGGACCCGAGGATCGACTTCTCCCGGATCGACGAGATCCGCCGCACCTGGGAGTACTGCAACCAGATGGAGGTCCACCCGCGCCACCCCTATGTGGGCGATCTGGTGTACACCTCCTTCTCCGGCTCCCACCAGGACGCCATCAAGAAGGCGTTCGAGGCGCGCCAGGCGGAGGCCGCGGCGGCCGGGGTGTCCGCGGACGACCTGGTCTGGGAGATGCCCTACCTGCCGATCGACCCCAAGGACGTGGGCCGCTCCTACGAGGCGGTGATCCGGGTCAACTCGCAGTCCGGCAAGGGCGGCGTGGCATACGTCCTGAAGAACGACTACAAGCTGGACCTGCCGCGCCGGATGCAGATCGAGTTCTCCCGGATCATCCAGGAGCGCACCGACGCCGACGGCGGCGAGATCACCCCCGGGCAGATCTGGGACATCTTCTGCCACGAGTACCTGCCCACGCCGCACGCGCCGTGGGGCCGGGTCGCGCTGCGCGGCGCGCAGACCTCCACCTCCACCGACGGGCACGACGCGCTCACCGTCGACGCGGTGGTGGACGGCGCGGACACCGTGCTGACCGGGGCGGGCAACGGCCCGATCGCCGCCTTCTTCGACGCGCTGGCCCGGGCCGGGGTGATCGACCAGGCGGAGGGCGACGTCCGGCTGCTGGACTATGTGGAGCACACCATGAGCGAGGGCGCCGGCTCGCAGGCCGCCGCGTACATCGAGATCGCGGTGGGCGACAAGGTGCGCTGGGGCGTCGGCATCGACGCCAACATCGTGCGCGCCTCGCTCAAGGCGGTGGTCTCCGCGGTGAACCGGGCGGCCGGCCGCTAGATCCGGACGGCCCCGGCCGCTGCCCGCACGGCCCGGTCCGCGGGGACCGGGCCGTGTCCTTGGGTGGAGGGGCCGGCGGCTTCCGCGCGCACTTCCCGGCGACGGGGTACTGACGCCGGCCGGGTGATGTGGCTAACATCACTTCCTCACGGCACGGTTGCCGGACAGTGACGGAGGTACGGCGTGGTGCACTCCCGGGGCTCCAGCAGCGGCGGCCGGCGGCCTCGGCCGGTGGGCGTCCGCACGGCATGGCGCGTGGTGGCCGACGGAGAATTCTTCTGCCCGGACTGCGGCGGTGACCGCTGCTATCAGCAGTTGTCCGGGCGGCGCAGGCTGCGCGTGGTGGGCGTGCCGGTGCTGCCGCGCGGCGAGGCGGAGCCGGTGGTGGAGTGCTCGTACTGCCATGGACGTTTCCCGCTGTCCGCCCTGGACGTGCCGACCACCACCCGGCTGACCGCGCTGCTGCGGGACGCGGTGCACACGGTGGCCATCGCGGTACTGGCGGCCGGCGGCGCCGAGCGGCGCGCGGTGCGGGAGGCCGCGGTGGACGAGGTGCGGGCGGCGGGCTTCGCCGACTGCACCGAGGAGCGGCTGCTGACCCTGCTGGCCGCGCTGACCTCCGAGGGGCAGGCCGCGATCGCCATGGAGCTGCGGGTCGCGCTGCACGCGCTCACCCCGCAGCTCTCGGCGGGCGGACGCGAGGGGCTGCTGCTGCGCGGCGCCCGGATCGCGCTGGCGGACGGCCCCTATGGCGCCGCGGAGAGCGAGATGCTGGCCGTCACCGGCGCCGCGCTGGGGCTGGCGCCGACCGACACCGAACGCCTTCTCACCGCCGCCCGCGCCGGCAGTTCCAACCGCTGACCCGCCTGCGAGGGAACCCGCGGACCGCCCGCACCGCGGCGGCGTCCCCAACGGCCCGCACAACGCGCCCCGCGGCCCGCACCGCCGCGGCCGGACCGCCCGGCCTGCCCGGGCCTCGCGACCCACGCGACCCGGCGGCCCCTCCCGCAACGAGCGCTCCCGGGCAACCCGCGGGACGGCCCCCGCGGGACGCGGGTCAGCGGCCCGCGGCGCGGGCGAGGAGGCGGGCGGCCACGGCCGGGGAGTCGATCAGCGGGTGCAGTGCCAGCGCGCGCCACGCCGCGTCCTCGGAGCCGGTGAGCGCCGCCTCGATGGTGGCCCGCTCCGCGGCCTTCACCAGCAGCATCAGGCCGAGCTCGGCCGGCCCCGGCTCCAGGCAGGCCACCGGGTGCGCGCCCTGGGCGCCCACCTCGCAGACCGTCTCGATGATCGCGCCGTCCGGCAGCGCCGTGACCGTCCCGGCGTTGCGCACATTGAGGATCATCCGGACCCGGTGGTCGTTGTGGATGGCGCGCATCGTGGCCAGCGCCACCCCTTCGTAGCCGCCCTCGTCCAGGTCCTCGGCGTCCCGCTGCCAGCCGCCGGTGGCCTCTCTGGCCTCCGCGAGATAGGTCTCGTCCCGCTCCCGCCGGGCGGCCTGCCACAGCTCGTACGCCCGGGCCGGCGGCTCGGCCGCCGCCCGGGCGAAGAACTGCGACTGCTGCCGGTCCAGGAACTCGCCCCGGGTCTCGGTCGCCTCCCACTCCTTCTCCAGCGACTCCCGGCGGAAGTAGTAGTAGTACAGATACTCGTTGGGGATCGCGCCCAGCGCCCGCAGCCATTCGGCGCCGAACAGCCGGCCCTCCTCGAAGGATCCGAGCGCGTCGGAGTCGGCCAGCAGGTCCGGCAGCACGTCCCGCCCGTCGTGGACCAGGGTGCGCAGCCAGCCGAGGTGGTTCAGGCCCAGGTAGTCGTAGCCGAGTGCGGGCGCGGCCGGGTCCAGGCCGGCGGCCCGGGCGGCCCGGCGCACCAGGCCCACCGGGGAGTCGCAGATCCCGATCACCCGGTGTCCCAGCACCGTGGCCATGGCCTCGGTGACCATGCCGGCCGGATTGGTCGCGTTGATCACCCAGGCCCGCGGGGCCAGCTCCCGCACCCGGCGGGCCAGCCGCACCGCCACCGGGACCGTGCGCAGGCCGTAGAGCACGCCGCCGGCGCCGGCCGTCTCCTGGCCGAGCACGCCCTCGGCGACCGCCAGCCGCTCGTCCCGGGCGCGGGCCCGGGTGCCGCCGACCCGGATCGCGCAGAAGACGAAGTCGGCGTCGCGCAGCGCCTCGTCCTGATCGGCGGCCACCCGCACCGCCGGGCCCTCGCCCGGGCCGCCCGGGCCGCCCGGGCCGCCGGTGTCGCGCAGACCGCGCAGCACCGCCGCGATCACCTCGGCCCGCGCCGGATCGGCGTCATAGAGCACGATGTCGGAAAAAAGCCGGGAAAAGGGCGGTCCGCCGCCTTCCGCGCCGCCGTCTGTCAGCAGGGCCCGGTATACCAGGGGGACACGAAAGCCGCCGCCGCCGATGATCGATAGCCTCACGCAAGGGAACGTACCGTAGATAACGGTCACATCGGTCGGGCGGCGGCGGATCCGAGCCGCCCAATCTCACGACTGACGACCGGGAGCAGACGGTGGACACCAGCACAGACCCCTCACCTTCCTCAGTTCCTTCAGTTCCTTCAGTTCCTTCGGTTCCTTCATCGGTTCCTTCGCCCCCCTCGGCCATGGGCAAGGCCGCGCGGCGGCTGCCGCTGGAGGTGCCGGTGCGGGCGGTGCGGCCGTCGGGCGGGCGGCAGGAGCCGGCCGCCGAGCGGCCCGCGGCCTCCCCCGGCGGCACCCGGCCGCACCGGCCGGTCGATCCGCTGGGCGGGCTGCGCCACCCAGGCGATCCGCCCTGCGACGTCTTCCTCACCGGCACGGTCTTCCTGGACATCGTCTTCACCGGGCTGGACGCCGCTCCGGTGCGCGGCACCGAGAACTGGGCGCGCGGCATGGGCTCCAGCCCCGGCGGCATCGCCAACATGGCCACCGCCCTGGCCCGGCTGGGCCTGCGCACCTCGCTGGCCGCCGCGTTCGGGGACGACAAGTACGGCGAGTACTGCTGGGAGACGCTGGAGCGCGGCGAGGGCATCGACCTGTCGCACTCGCGCACCATTCCCGGCTGGCACTCCCCGGTCACCGTCTCGCTCGCCTACGAGGGCGAACGCACCATGATCACGCATGGCCATGCCGCGCCGACGCCCGATCCCGGCTCCCCCGCTCCGGGAACCACCCCGCGCTCCCGCTCCTGTGTGGTCTCGCTGACGCCGGACCGGGACCAGGAGTGGATCGTCCCGGCCGCCCGCGCGGGCAGCCGGCTGTTCGCCACCGTGGGCTGGGACGACACCGGCCGCTGGGATCTGGCGGCGCTGCCCGGGCTGGCGCACTGCGAGGCGTTTCTGCCGAACGCCGCCGAGGCCATGCGCTACACCGGCGCGGACACCCCGCTGGCCGCCGCCCGGCGGCTGGCCGAGCGGGTGCCGGTGGCCGTGGTGACCATGGGCGAGGACGGCGCCTGCGCGGCCGACGGCCGGAGCGGGGAGACGGCCTCCGTGCCGGCGATACCGGTGGACGCGCTGGACACCACCGGCGCCGGGGACGTCTTCATCGCCGGCTTCGTCACCGCCACGCTGGCCGGCTGGCCGCTGCCGGACCGGCTGGCGTTCGCCGGGCTGACCGCCGCGCTGTCGGTGCAGGAGTTCGGCGGCTCGCTGTCCGCCCCCGGATGGGCCCAGATCGCCGCCTGGTGGGCCCGTGCCCGGGGCGCGGCCCAAGGGGCCCGAAGCCGCTCCGTGCCCCCCGCACTGGCCCGCTACGCCTTTCTGGACCGGTTGCTGCCGGGCTGCGCCGAGCCGGCCGGGGCCGGCCGCTGGACGGCTTCCTGCGCCCCGCTGCCCCGCGCCATTCCCACCCTCGGCTTCCCCCTGCTGGACAACGGCCCCCGGCCGGCCGGGCCGGACGGCGGGGGCCGCCGGGACTCGCGGGCGTCGCGGGGGTCGCGGGGGTCGCGGAGGGCCAGGGGGGATGACTTGGGGTAATTGCCTAGGGCGTTGTCGGCCCGGCGTCGTAGGCTGGACTTCTCCGGCCCCCGAGTTCCAGAGAGGGATGAAGAGGTCCCCCGGGACCGCCCATGACCCACACACCCACTCAGCAGGCAGCGGCTCCCGCCGAAGAGGCGGCCACAGCCCGGTTCACCGTGCCGGCCAACCACCCCATGGTGACGGTCCTCGGATCCGGCGACGCCCTGCTGCGCGTCATCGAAACGTCCTTCCCCGGCGTGGACATCCACGTCCGCGGCAATGAGATCCGCGCCACCGGTGAGCCCGGCGAGGTGGCCCTGGTCCAGCGGCTGTTCGACGAGATGATGCTGGTGCTCCGCACCGGTCAGCCGATGACCGAGGACGCCGTCGAGCGGTCCATCGCCATGCTGCGCAGCAGCGGCGAGGGCCCCGGCGCCAGCCCGGCGGAGGTGCTCACCCAGAACATCCTGTCCAACCGCGGCCGGACGATCCGTCCCAAGACGCTGAACCAGAAGCGCTATGTCGATGCCATCGACAGGCACACCGTGGTGTTCGGCATCGGGCCGGCCGGTACCGGCAAGACCTATCTGGCCATGGCCAAGGCGGTGCAGTATCTGCAGTCCAAGCAGGTCAACCGGATCATTCTGACCCGTCCCGCGGTGGAGGCGGGCGAGCGGCTCGGCTTTCTGCCCGGCACGCTCTACGAGAAGATCGATCCGTATCTGCGCCCGCTCTACGACGCCCTGCACGACATGATCGACCCCGATTCCATCCCAAGGCTGATGGCGGCGGGCACGATCGAGGTGGCGCCGCTGGCCTATATGCGCGGACGTACGCTCAATGACGCCTTCATCATTCTGGATGAAGCGCAGAACACCAATCCCGAGCAGATGAAGATGTTCCTCACCCGGCTCGGCTTCGATTCCAAGATCGTGATCACCGGCGATGTCACCCAGGTCGATCTGCCCGGCGGCACCAGGAGCGGGCTGCGTCAGGTGCAGGAGATCCTGCACGGCGTGGAGGATGTGCACTTCTCCCTGCTCAGCAGCAGCGACGTGGTCCGGCACAAGCTGGTCGGCCGTATCGTGGACGCCTACGACCGGTACGACCGCAGCACCGGCACCGATCACGGGGCCCTGCACCGGACCGCCGGCCGACCGCCGGCCGACCGGCCGCGGGACGGCGGACGGCGCCGCGGCGGAGAGTGACCGCGCCGACCCCGCCCACGAGGACTGACTGCCGCATGGCCATCGAAGTGAACAACGAGTCGGGCCAGGACTTCGACGAGCCCGCCGTGCTCGACATCGCGCGCTACGCCCTGGCCCGGATGCGCATCCATCCGCTGTCGGAGCTGTCGGTCATCGCCGTCGACGCGGCGGCGATGGCCCAGCTCCATGTGCAGTGGATGGATCTCCCCGGCCCCACGGACGTGATGTCCTTCCCCATGGACGAGCTGCGCCCGCCCGCCCGGGACGACGAGGAGCCGCCGCCCGGCCTGCTGGGCGACATCGTGCTGTGCCCCGAGGTCGCCGCCCGGCAGGGCGCCGACGCGCCCACCCGGCACTCCATGGACGACGAACTCCAGTTGCTCACCGTGCACGGGGTGCTGCATCTGCTGGGCTACGACCACGAGGACCCGGGCGAGCGCGCCGAGATGTTCGGCCTCCAGAAGGCCATCGTGGACGGCTGGCGCGCCGAACGCGGGCGCACCGGCCCCTCGCCCGCCCCCACCATGAGCTGAGCCGAGGAGCTGACCGGCGGACCATGAACGGCTCCCTTCTCACCGCGGTCGCCGCGCTGGTGTTCCTCGCCTGGCTGGCCGCCTGTGCCGAGGCCGCGCTGGGCCGGATCTCCGTCTACCGGGCGGACGAGGCGGTCCGGGCGGGCCGCCGCGGCGCCGCCCGGCTGGCCGTGGTGGCCCAGGACCCGACGCGCTATCTCAATCTGGCGCTGCTGCTGCGGGTGGCCGGCGAGACGGCCGCGGCCGTCCTGGTCACCTACGCCTGCCTGGAGGCCATCGACTCCGGCTGGCAGGCGCTGGCCGTGGCCTTCGCGGTGATGCTGCTGATCTCCTTCGTGGCCGTCGGGGTCTCGCCGCGCACCATCGGCCGCCAGCATCCGGAGGTCACCTCCACCGCCGCCGCCCATGTGCTGATCCCGCTGGCCCGGGTGCTGGCGCCGCTCACCCAGTCACTGATCCTGCTGGGCAACGCGCTGACCCCGGGCAAGGGCTTCCGTCAGGGCCCGTTCGACTCCGAGGCCGAGCTGCGGGCCATGGTGGACCTGGCCCAGCGGGACCAGTTGATCGAGGACGCCGAACGCCGGATGGTGCACTCGGTCTTCGAGCTGGGCGACACCATGGTCCGCGAGGTGATGGTGCCGCGCACCGATCTGATCACCATCGGCCGGGACAAGACCATCCGGGCGGCGCTCAACCTGGCGCTGCGCTCGGGCTTCTCCCGCATCCCGGTCACCGGCGAGAACGACGACGACATCGTCGGGATCGTCTATCTCAAGGACCTGGCCCGCAAGACGCACATCAGCCGGGAGGCGGAGGGCGAGCGGGTGGCCGACGCCATGCGCCCGGCGTCCTTTGTGCCGGACACCAAGAACGCCGGCGACCTGCTGCGGGAGATGCAGCGCGACCGCATCCACGCGGCCGTGGTGATCGACGAGTACGGCGGCACCGCCGGGCTGATCACCATCGAGGACATCCTGGAGGAGATCGTCGGCGAGATCACCGACGAGTACGACCAGGAGCTGCCGCCCGCCGAGCCGCTGGGCGAGGACCGCTACCGGGTCACCGCCCGGCTCTCCCTGGACGATCTGGGCGAGCTGTACTCCGTGCAGCTCGTCGACCAGGATGTGGAGACGGTCGGCGGGCTGCTGGCCAAGGAGCTGGGCCGGGTGCCGATCGCCGGGGCGGTGGCCGAGGTGGAGCTGACCGGGGAGCGGGCCGAGCGGCGCTATGGCACCGATCCGCGTCTGGTGGCGCTGCGGCTCACCGCCGAGCCGCCGTCCGGCCGCCGGAACAAGATCGTCACCGTGCTGGTGGAGCCGGTGCGCCGCGAGCCCGGGCCGGACGAGGAGGAGACCGGCGCCGCCCGGGAGGACGCCCGGGGCCACGGCCCGCCGGACGGCGGCGGCCATCCGGACGCCTGACCGCCGGATCTCCCGAGCGTCTACGCTCCTGCCATGACCGACGCACTCGCCATGGATCCCGAGAACCGCAAGATCATCACCCTGGCGCGCAGCGCCCGGGCCCGCAACGGTGTGCCCGAGGGCGCCGCGGTGCGCGACGAGACCGGCCGCACCTATGTGGCCGGCACCGTCGCCCTGCCGTCGCTGGAGCTGAGCGCGCTGCGCACCGCCGTGGCCATGGCGGTGGCCAGCGGCGCCCGCTCGCTGGAGGCGGCGGCCGTGGTCTCGGCCGCGGAGACGGTTCCGGAGGCCGACCGGTCGGCGGTCCGCGATCTCGGCGGCGCCGGCACGCCCGTGCTGCTGGCCGCCCCGGACGGCACGCTGCGCACCACCGTCCCCGCCTGAGCCGGACGGCCGGAGCATCCCCGCGGATCGGGGAGAATGGCCGGATGACCGAACCAGCCCACCGCTCCGGCTTCGCCTGCTTCGTCGGCCGCCCCAACGCGGGCAAGTCCACCCTGACCAACGCGCTGGTGGGCACCAAGGTGGCGATCACCTCCAACCGGCCGCAGACCACCCGGCACACGGTGCGCGGCATCGTGCACCGCCCGGACGCCCAGCTCGTGCTGGTGGACACCCCCGGCCTGCACAAGCCGCGCACCCTGCTCGGCCAGCGGCTGAACGACGTGGTGCGCACCACCTGGGCGGAGGTGGACGTGATCGGCTTCTGCCTGCCCGCCGACCAGCGGACCGGCCCGGGCGACCGGTTCATCGCCCAGGAGCTGGCCCATATCAAGCGCACCCCCAAGGTGGCCGTGGTCACCAAGACGGACCTGGTGGACGCCCGCACCCTGGCCGAGCGCCTGGTGGCGGTGGAGGCGCTGGGCCGGGAGCTGGGCATCGAATGGGCCGAGATCGTCCCGGTCTCGGCCACCGAGGGCCGCCAGGTCGGTCTGCTGGCCGAGCTGCTGGTCCCGCTGCTCCCCGAGGGCCCGCCGCTCTATCCGGAGGGCGAGCTGACGGACGAGCCGGAGCAGGTGATGGTGGCCGAGCTGATCCGGGAGGCCGCCCTGGAGGGTGTGCGGGACGAACTGCCGCACTCCATCGCGGTGGTGGTGGAGGAGATGCTGCCCCGCGAGGACCGCCCGGCGGACCGGCCGCTGCTGGACATCCACGCCTACATCTACATCGAGCGCCCCAGCCAGAAGGGCATCGTGATCGGCCCCAAGGGCAGGCGCCTGAAGGAGGTCGGCACCACCTCCCGCCGCCATATCGAGGCCCTGCTCGGCACCCCGGTCTACCTGGACCTGCATGTCAAGGTCGCCAAGGACTGGCAGCGCGACCCCAGACAGCTTCGCCGCCTCGGCTTCTGACGTCCGCGGCGGCCCGGCTGCGCTGATTGACCAGGGCGAGTTCGACGCGCAGGGAGCCGTGCCGGCCCAGCACCACCACGCGGCCCGGATCGGCCTCCCATTCCCGGCCGCCGTCCACCGGCCGCAGCCGCACCCGGCGCTCGCCGAGGTCCACGACCTCACCGAGCCGGTCGCGTGCGGTGTCCCGCACCACCAGCCCCACCGTCAGCCCGGGCGCCTGTTCGTTCACGGCCCCACCCGCCGCCGGCCCGCCGGTCGGGGCGGGGGCGTGGCTCTGTGCCCGGCGGCGGCCGGCTCACCGCCCTGCGGCCCCGGTCGTCCCTCGCGTCCCGCGGGGCCGGGGGCCGGCCGCCGCTTCGCACGCCCCCACACCCGGGCAGTGCTGTTGGCCATTCAGGTGCTCCTCACCGAGGTCGGCTCCATCTCCCGGCCCGCCAACCGGCACCGGGGTGCGTGTGCTTGCCCGACCATGCTGGAGTAACCGCCCGACTACCCGGGAGTTGATCTGCGTTGACCCTCCGTTGACTACCATGGAGCCCGGAGTCAACACACCGGGGTCACCATGAGTGAGCAGAGCTTCGCGGAGCTGTCCGCCAGGATGCTCGCGGAGAACGGCTATTCGCTGCGGGCCGCCGCCAGAGCCGTCCACTACGACGTCGCCTATCTCTCCCGGGTGCTGCGCGGAAAACAGCGGCCGTCGCGGAAGCTCGCGGAGGCGCTGGACCGGCTGGTGGGTGCCCAGGGCGCGCTGCTGGCCACGGTGCCCGGCGAGGAGGAGCAGGAACGGCTGGCGCGCAGCGCGGCCCGCCCGTCGCAGGTCGACGCCGCGACGGTGGAGGCGCTGGCCCGGGTGCTGGCGGCCTACCGGCGGCTGGACGACACGGCCCGCCCGGAGAGCCTGATCCCGGCGGTCATGGCCCAGATGCGGGAGGTCGTCGCCATGCTCAAGGAGGCCCGCGGCCGGCACCGCGCCCAGCTCGCCGCGGTGGCCTCCGAGTTCGTGCAGTTCGCGGGCTGGCTGCAGGCACAGACCCGGCAGGACGCCCGGGCGGTGGCGCTGCTGAACCAGGCCCTGGCGATCGCCGACGAGATCAGCAACGGCCTGCTGGCCGCCCAGGCGCTCAACTTCCGCGGCTACATCGCCCGGCAGCAGGAGTGCCCGCAGGGTGTCGCCCGCTGGTTCAGCGCCGCGGCGTTCACCCCGGGCACCCACCCGGCGCAGCGGCTCGCCGACATGCTCCAGGCCGCGGCCGGCATGGCCGCGATGGGCGAGACCGCCAATGCGCTGCGCCTGGTGGACCAGGCCGAGCTGCTGTCCGACGCGGCGGCCACGGTGCCGCTGCCGGAGGCCGCCTACTGGCTGACGCCCGCGTTCAACCGGCTCAACATGGGGCTGTGCACCCTGGAACTGGGCCGCCCCGACGAGGCGGTGGAGCACTTCGAGGCCGGGCTGGCCGGGCTGCCCGCCGAGCAGCGGGGCGCGGCCTGGACCGAGGAGCACAAGGCCGCCCTGGCCCAGGCCCGGCGGGCCCTGTGACGGGAAGCCGCCCGGCCGGCGTTTCCCGGGGCGGCGGCCCGGTCAGGCGCGGCGGGGCGGCACCGCGATGCGCTGGAGGTCCTCGGCGACGGTGAGGCTGCCCTCGTAACCGGCCGCCCGCGCCTCGCGGGCGAACTCCTCCGGCGCGTTGTAGCGCTGGCTGAAGTGGGTGAGCACCAGATGGCGGACGCCGGACTCGGCGGCCACCCGGCCCGCCTGGCCGGCGGTGAGATGGCCGTACTCGCGGGCCAGGGCGGCGTCCCGGTCCAGGAAGGTGGCCTCGATCACCAGCAGATCGCACCCCTCGGCCAGGGCGAAGACCGCGTCGCACAGCCGGGTGTCCATCACAAAGGCGAAGTGCTGGCCGGGCCGGGCCTCGCTCACCTCGGCGAGGGTCACCCCGCGCAGTTCGCCCTCGCGCTGGAGCCGGCCGATGTCGGGTCCGGTGATGGAGCGGGCGGCGAGCCGGTCCGGCAGCATGCGGCGGCCGTCCGGCTCGCTGAGCCGGTAGCCGAAGGCGTCGACCGGGTGGGACAGCCGCCGGGCGCCGAGCGTGTAGCTCCCGGTGACCGCCAGCGTGCCGTCCTCCCGCACCGGTTGCCGGCGCAGATCCGCCGCCTCCAGATAGGCGCTGGCGTAGCACAGCCGGTCGAAGTAGGGCTGCCCGGTGGCCGGATAGTGGGCGGTCACCGGATGCGGCACCCGGTCCAGGCTGATCCGCTGGACGACGCCCGGCAGGCCCAGGCAGTGGTCACCGTGGAAGTGGGTCAGGCAGATGCGGTGGATGCCGTGGGAGCTGACCCCGGCCCGGGCCATCTGCCGCTGGGTGCCCTCGCCGGGGTCGAACAGCAGGCCCTCGCCGTCCCAGCGGAGCAGATAGCCGTTGTGGTTGCGGTGCCGGGTGGGCACCTGGCTGGCCGTGCCGAGCACCACCAGTTCGCGGGCGGCCACGCGGCTCAGCCGGGCGGCCAGTTGAGGCCGCGACCGCCGAGCAGATGGGCGTGGGTGTGGAAGACGGTCTGCCCGGCGCCGGAGCCGGTGTTGAAGACGACCCGGTAGCCGGTCTCGCCGATCTTCTCCTCGGCGGCCACCGCGGCGGCGGTGGTCAGCAGATCGGCGGCCACGGCCGGTTCGGCGGCGGCCAGCGAACCGGCGTCCCGGTAGTGCCTGCGCGGCACGATCAGCACATGGGTGGGGGCCTGCGGATTGATGTCCCGGAAGGCGACGGTCGTCTCCGTCTCCCGCACGACGGTCGCCGGGACCTCGCCCGCCACGATCTTGCAGAACAGGCAGTCCGCCTGCGGTTCTCCAGCCATGCAGGGATGTTACCGGCTGGCCGCCGGTGCCCGGGCGCACCCGCGCCCCCGCGGCGTCGGACCGGCGGTGGGCCGGCCGGTCCGTGCCGCGGGGGCGGTCGGTGCCCCCGTCGCCGGCCGGTACATGCCGTACCGGCCGGCGCGGTGGGCGGATGGCTCAGCGGTTCAGCGGCTCAGCGGTTCGGCGGAGCCGGGCGGGGCGGGGCGTCAGTGCGGGCAGTTGCCGCGCACATCGGAGAAGTCGCTGAACCAGCCGTCGGAGGGCAGCGGGCAGAGGAACTGCTCGTAGCGGGTGTCCTCGTCCACGAACCGCTTCAGCCAGGCGATGGAGTACTTGGCGATCGCGGTGTTGTTGCTGTTCGGCGCGAAGTGCGAGGCGCCGTCCAGCTCCAGGTACATGCGGTCCGTACCGGACGACAGGCTGGTGTAGAAGGGGATGGCGTGCGAGGAGACCGAGGCGATGGAGTCGTTCTCCGCGCCGATGATCAGGGTCGGGGTGGTCACCTCGCCCCAGGTCTTGTCCAGGTTCCAGGGGGTCAGCGGGATCGCCGCCTTGAGCGAGGGCCGGTCGCTGGCGGCCTCCAGGCTGCCGCCGCCGCCCATGGAGTGGCCCATCACGGCCATCCGGCTGCCGTCCACCCGGCCGCGGACGCTGCTGGAGTTGCGCAGGTAGTCCACGGCGGCCAGCAACTGGTCACCGCGGGAGGCCGGCTGGTCCAGCGTGGAGTTGGTGTCGATGGTGAACACCACGAAGCCCTGCGAGGCCAGCCGGTGGCCCAGCCAGGACATGCTGGACTGGTAGGCGGTGAAGCCGGGGGCGATCACCACTCCGCCGAAGGTCTCCGAGGTGGTGGACGGGTAGTAGATGGTCCCGCCGCCGAAGCCGGAGACGAAGGAGGAGACCGAGGTGGTGGAGGTCGAGTAGGGACCGCGCAGCGCCTCGATGCTGGACTCGGTCGGGTCCGGACCGCGCCAGTAGTCCTGCGGGGCGGCCTGGGCGGCGGTGCTGAGCTGGGTGACGCCGACACCGCCGGCGGCCAGGGCCAGCGCGGTGACGAACGCCGCCAGACGGCGGCGGGGCTTTCGCTTGAGCTTGTGCTGCGGCTCCATGAGCAGTGCGCTCCCTTGGGGTGGGGGGTGACGGGAAACGAACACCGACATGTTCATGGCGTTACGGCGGAATGGGCATCGGCTAAATCACCGGTCACATACTGACCGGTCGGAACCCGCCGCTCCCGTGGAACGCCGGACGGCACCGGCGTGAAGCCGGTGCCGCCGGGGCGCGGGACAGCCGCCGCGCCGGTATACGATCCGGGCCGCCGTACGGGCAGGACGGCCGGATGCTGCCGGATGCCGCCGGATGCCGCCGCCCGTCAGTACGGGCAGGTGGCACGCACATCGGAGAACTCGCTCAGCCAGCCGTCGGAGGGCGGCGGGCAGAGGAACCGCGTGTAGCGGGTGTCCTCGTCGACCCACCGCTTCAGCCAGGCGATGGAGTACTTGGCGATCTCCGTGTTGTTCATGTTGGGCGCGAAGTGCGAGGCGCCGGACAGCTCCAGATACATCTTCTCGGTGGAGGACGGCAGTCCGGTGTAGAAGCGGGTGGCGTGCGAGGTGGGTGAGGCGATGAAGTCCGCCGAGGCGCCGATGATCAGGGTGGGCGTGCGCACCTCGCCCCAGGTCTTGTCCAGGTTCCAGGGGGTCAGCGGGATCCCGGCCTTCAGCGAGGGCCGGTCCGCGGTGGCCTCCAGCACCCCGCCGCCGCCCATGGAGTGGCCCATCACGGCCATCCGGTCACCGTCCACCCGGCCGCGGACGCTGCTGTCCTCGGCCAGATAGTCGGCCGCGGCCAGCAACTGGTCGCCGCGGGAGGCCGGCTGGTCCAGCCGGGTGTTGGTGTCGATGGTGAACACCACGAAGCCCTGCGAGGCCAGCCGGTGGCCCAGCCAGGACATGCTGGACTCCCCCGCGGTGAAGCCCGGGGCGATCACCACACCGCCAAAGGTCTCCGAGGTGCTGGACGGGTAGTAGATCGTGCCTCCGCCGAAGCCCCGGGCGGCCAGGGAGGAGACCGAGGTGGTGGAGGTCGGGTAGGGACCGCGCAGCGCCTCGATGCTGCGCTCGGTCGGGTCCGGACCGCGCCAGTGGTCCTGCGGGGCGGCCTGGGCGGCGGTGCTGAGCTGGGTGACGCCGACACCGCCGGCGGCCAGGGCCAGGACGGCGGTGAACGCCGCGAGACGGCGGCGGAGTCGGTTCTTGCGTCGGTGCTGCGGCTCCATGTGGGGGTGCGCTCCTTACGCGAGTGAGGGGACGACCGTGTCTCCGCGCCCGTGCGGCGCGGAGTGTCGTCATGCTCGCGTCAGCAGAGCGGCGCCCACATCCGTCAAATCGCCGGTCTTCCCCCCGGCACCGTCACCGGCGCACGACCGGCCCGGGGCACCGTGACGGCACCCCGGGCCGGGAGGACGGCGGCACCCGCCCGCGCCGCTACCCGGCGGCGCCGGGCAGCGGCGGCAGCTCCGGCGGCCGGGCCGCCGGGGTGCGCTCCAGCGCCTGGAGCGCCAGCCGCACCGCCTCGTCGAGCTGCGGATCACGCCCGGCCGCGTGGTCCTGCGGCGGGATTGGGACCTCGACATCCGGATCCACGCCGTGGTTCTCCACGCCCCACTCGAAGTTCCGCAGCCAGATGGCGTACTTGGGCTGGGTGACCAGAGTGCCGTCCACCAGCCGGTAGCGGGAGTCGATGCCGATGACGCCGCCCCAGGTGCGGGTGCCGACCACCGGTCCCAGCCCCAGGATCTTGATCGCCGCGGTCACCATGTCCCCGTCCGAACCGGCGTGTTCATTGGCGATCGCCACGATCGGGCCGCGCGGCGCGTCCATCGGATAGCTCACCGGGCGGGTGCTGTCCCGCACCACGTCCCAGCCCAGGATCTGGCGGGTCAGCTTCTCCAGCACGAGCTGGGAGGTGTGCCCGCCGCGGTTCTCCCGGACATCGACGATCAGGCCCTCCTTGGCCACCTCGGTGTGCAGATCGCGATGCAGCTGCGCCCAGCCGCTGCTGACCATGTCCGGCACATGCAGATAGCCCAGCCTGCCGCCGGAGAGCCGGGTCACCCGCTCCCGGCAGTCCCGCACCCAGGCGTGGTAGCGCAACTGCTCCTCGTCGTCCATCGGGACCACCACGGCATACCGGGGCCGGCCGCCGTCCGCCGGGGCGACGGTCAGCTCCACCGGCTTGTCCGCGGTGCCCGCCAGCAGCGGCGCCGGACCGGTCAGCGGATCGACCGGAACACCGTCCACCGCCACAATGGCGTCCCCGGGGCGGACCGCCACACCCGGCGCGGCGAGCGGGGAACGCGCCTGCGGATCGGAGGTCTCCGAGGGCAGGATGCGGTCCACCCGCCAGCGGCCGTCGGCGTGCCGGGAGATGTCCGCGCCCAGCAGGCCCTGGCGGCGGGCGGCCAGGCCGGGGCGGCCGGGCGGCACCACATAGGCGTGCGAGGTGCCCAGTTCGCCGTGCACCTCCCAGAGCAGATCGACCAGGTCGTCGTGGGTGGCGATCCGCTCCAGGACCGGGCGGTAGGTCTCCAGCACGCCGTCCCAGTCCACGCCGTTCATGTCCGGGCGCCAGTAGTTGTCCCGCATCAGGCGGCCGGTCTCTTCGTACATCTGGCGCCATTCGGCGGACGGGTCGACGGTGATCCGCACCCGGCTCAGATCCACCGTGACGGAGCGCTCGTCCTCCTCATCCATGGAGTCGGCGTCCGCGTCGGCGGGCACCAGGCGCAGGCCGCGGTGCTGCTCCAGCAGCACCTGCTTGCCGTCACCGGTGATCGCGTAGTCGTCGGCGTCGCCGGTGACGGTGGACTCGCGCAGCTTGTTGAGGTCGTAGCGGACCAGGGCGGTGGTGGGGCGGCTGTGGCCGGGGGCGCCGACCGAGCTGCCGAGTTCGCCGCTGACCGGGTGGTCCAGCCAGAGCACACCGCCGGCGTAGCTGCGCAGGCCGCTGAGGCGGCCGGCGTCGACCGGGAAGGGCACGATGCGGTCGGCCAGCCCCTCCAGATCCACCCGGGTCCTCGGCGCCTCGCCGTCCCTGTCCTTCCCCTTCCCCTTGTCCTGGGACTTCCCCTTGTCCTTGTCCTGGGACTTGTCCTTGTCCTGGGACTTGTCCTTCTCCTGCTCCGTCCCGCCGTCCCCCTGTTCCCGCGACTGCTCCCGCTCCGCGCTCTCGTTCTCGCCCTCGCCCTGCTGCCGGTGCTCGCCCGGGGTGTCCGCCGCGGTGGTCTCCCCCTCGGGCGAGGAGTCCTCCTTGGCGGCGGCGCCGCCCACCGGGCGGCCGTGCCGCTGCGGGCCGAACGGCGAGGGGGTGTCGGCCGCCAGGGTCAGCAGATACGGCCGGCAGGCAGCGGTGAAGGACAGGTCGAAGACATGCGCGTCGTACACCGGGTCGAAGGTGCGCTCGGAGAGAAAGGCGAGATGCTTGCCGTCCCGGGTGAACGCGGGCGAGAAGTCGCGGAAGCGCAGTGGAGTGGCCTCGGCGACACTGCGGTCCTCCAGATGCGCGATCTTCAACTGCCGCAGCGGTTCGATGCCCGCGTGCGACCAGGCCAGCCAGCGGGAATCCGGGGAGAAGACCAGCCCGTCGGCCTCGGCCGTCTCGCTGCGGTCCAGTTCGTGCACGGTGCCGTCGGAGAGCTCGATCAGGAGCACCCGCCCGTCGTGGCCGGCCACCGCGGCACGGCTGCCGTCCGGGGCGACCGCCAGGTCCAGTACCCGGCCCAGCCGCCCGGCGGCCAGCAGCCGGGGACCGGGCGCGTCCGGCTCCGGCGCGGCGGCCCGGAGGGCGAGCGCGTCGTCCCCCTCGGCGTCCGTCACCCACAGCACATGCTCGGCACCGTCGAGCCGGAACACCCGCGGCATCCGGGCCCGGACGCCCGGGGTGACGGACAGCGCGCGGGCCGGGCCCTCCCGGTGGGTGACCCAGTGCAGGGTGCCGCGGGCCTCCACCGCGCTGCCCCGCCCGGTGTGGTCCGGCACCGCCTCGCCCAGCCAGCGGGCGGCGCTGACCGGCCGGGGCTGCCGGGCGGTGCGCTGCCCGGCGAGCCGGATCTCCAGCTTCCGCGGCCCGGCGCCCTCCGCCAGGTCCTCCAGCAGCCACAGCTCGCCGCGGCAGGCGTACACGATCCGCTTGCCGTCGGTGGCGGCCTGGCGGGCGTAGCCGGCGTCCAGCGGGCCGTGCCGGCGCAGATCCGTGCCGTCGGGCAGGGAGGAGTAGACGGCCCCGGTGCCCTCGTGGTCGGAGAGGAAGGCGATCCGCTCCCCGACCCACATGGGCCACTCCAGATTGCCGTCGACCCCGGCGTGGACACGGACGAACTGCCCGTCGCCCTCCCGGTCGATCCACAGCTTGCCGGCGGTGCCGCCGCGGTAGCGCTTCCAGCGGGCACCGTCCCGGCCGCGGCTCTGGCCGGCGGAGACCAGCAGCACCGCGCCGTCCGGCCCGAAGGCCACCGAGCTCAGCGGGCCGTAGGGCAGCCGGCGGGCCGGGCCGCCGTCCACCGGCACGGCATGGGCCCAGGTGCGGCGGTCGGACGCCTGGCCGTGGGCGGTGATGGCCAGGATCTCCGGACCACCGCCCGCGGGGGTGCCCTCGCCCGGCGGCAGCCAGCCGCGGACGCCGGACTCGCCGTTGCCCCAGTGGGTGAGACGGCGGGACAGACCGCCGTCCAGCGGGGCCAGATGCACTTCCGGGGCACCGTCCCGGGTGGAGGTCCAGGCGACCTGGGTGCCGTCGGGCGATATGCGCGGAGTGCTGACGGGCGCGTGGTCGGCGCTGATCCGCCAGGCACGCCCGCCGTCCAGCGGGGCGGCCCAGACATCGTCCTCTGCGGTGAAGGTCATGACGTCGCCCCGCAGATGGGGGAAACGGAAATAGGCAGGTTGGCTCACCCTGGAACCCTAAGAGTCCGCTCCGACAGTGCGGAAGAGCACCCCGCCACCCTTACGGGCGCGGACGGTGCGCACGGACGGGCGAAGGGACGAACTCACTGCTAACGTGCCAGACATCGCCAAAACCCCGGAATACCGGAAAAGTGACCATCCAGGACGGGACGGTGTCATGGCTCAGCAGGCTCACCGGCCGCGGGAACAGTGGGCCACCCGGGCGGGCTTCATCCTCGCCGCGATCGGCTCGGCCATCGGACTGGGCAACATCTGGCGCTTCCCCGCCGTCACCTACGAGAACGGTGGCGGTGCCTTTCTGCTGCCGTATCTGGTGGCGCTGGTGACGGCCGGCATTCCGCTGCTCATCCTCGAATACACGATCGGGCGGCGGTACCGGGCCTCGCCGCCCGCCGCGTTCCATCAGCTCGCCCGGCCGGCCGAGGCGCTGGGCTGGTGGCAGGTGGCCATCTGCTTCGTCATCGCCACCTACTACGCCGTCATCCTGGCCTGGGCGGTGCGCTATGTCGGCTTCTCGGCGGGACAGGACTGGGGGGACGATCCGGAGACCTTCCTCTTCGCCGACTTCCTGGAGCTGGCCGACGAACCGGGGGACGTCTCGGCGTTCGTCCCGGGCGTGGCGGTGCCGCTGATCGCGGTCTGGATCGTGGTGCTGGCGATCCTCGCCATGGGCGTGCGGCGCGGCATCGAGCAGGCGAACAAGATCTTCATCCCGCTGCTGGTGATCTTCTTCACGATCCTGGTGATCCGGGCGCTCACCCTGGACGGGGCGGCGGACGGGCTGGACGCGCTGTTCTCCCCGGACTGGGGCGAGCTGAACAACGGCAGTGTGTGGGTCGCGGCCTACGGGCAGATCTTCTTCTCGCTCTCCATCGGCTTCGGCATCATGATCACCTATGCCTCCTATCTGCGGCGGCGCTCGGATCTGACCGGCTCGGCGCTGGTCGCCGGGTTCGCCAACAGCTCCTTCGAAATCCTCGCCGGGATCGGGGTGTTCGCCACCCTGGGCTTCATGGCCGCCCAGGCGGGCGTGGGGGTGGACGAGGTCTCCGGCTCCGGACTGGGCCTGGCCTTCGTGGCCTTCCCGCAGGTGATTTCCGAGATGCCGGCCGGCTGGCTGTTCGGGCTGCTGTTCTTCGGCTCGCTGGTGGTGGCCGGACTCTCCTCGCTGATCAGCATCGTGCAGGTGATCGTCTCGGCGGTGCAGGACCGCACCGGACTGGGCCGGACCCGCTCGGTGCTGCTGGTCGGCGGGGTCACCGGGGTGGTCTCGGTGCTGCTGTTCTCCACCGACGGCGGGCTGTACTTCCTGGACGCGGCCGACCACTTCATCAACCAGTACGGCATCGCGCTGGCCGCGCTGGCGGTGGTGATCACGGTCTCCTGGCTGCTGCGCAGGCTGCCCGCGCTCCAGGCCGACGCGGACGCCACCTCGGCGGTCCGGCTGGGCATGTGGTGGCGGATCTGCCTGGGGATCATCACACCGCTGGTGCTGGGCTGGATGATGATCGACAGCCTGGTCAACGAATTCGACGAGAACTACGAGGGCTATCCGACCTCGTTCCTGGTCTACTCCGGCTGGGCGGTGGCGGCGGGCGCGATCCTGCTGGGCGTCCTGCTCACCCTGATCCCCTGGCGCCGCCGCCCGGCGGCCGGCGCCGAAGCCGCTCCCGTCCCCGGCGCCCCGAGCACCCCCGACGAAGGGAAGCGCCCGTAATGTCCGCCTCCGCCATCGTGATGATGCTCGTGGCCATCGCCATTGTCTGGGGCGGTCTGCTCACCGCCATCCTGCTGCTGCGCCGCCACCCCGACGACCCCCGCGACATCCAGCCCGGCCACCCCCACGTCTGACGCCTCCGGGGCGGCTGACCGCCCGCCGGCGCCGGTCCGCCGCGGCGGCGGGTCAGCGCCAGCGGGCGGTGCGGGAGAGCACGGCGGCACCGGCGGCGGTGCCCGCGGTGGAGGTGCGCAGCACCGTCGGGCCGAGCCGGACGGCGGTGGCCCCGGCCGCCTCGAAGGCCGCCAGCTCCTCCGGCGCGATGCCGCCCTCCGGACCGACCACCAGGACGATGCCGCCCTCGTCCGGCAGCGGCACGGTGGCCAGCGGGGTGCTGCTCTCCTCGTGCAGCACCGCGGCCAGGCCGGCCCCGGCCAGCAGGCCGGCCACCTCCCCGGTGGTGGCGAGCCCGGCGATCCCGGGAAAGCGCAGCCGCCGGGACTGCTTGCCCGCCTCCCGGGCGGTGGACCGCCACTTGGCCAGCGCCCTGGCGCCGCGCTCGCCCCGCCACTGGGTGATGCAGCGGGCGGCGGACCAGGGCACGATCGTGTCCACCCCGGTCTCGGTCATGGTCTCCACGGCCAGCTCGCCGCGGTCGCCCTTGGGCAGGGCCTGCACCACGGTCAGGGACGGGGCGGGCGCCGGTTCCCGGCGGGTCCCGGTGACCAGCACGGCCAGCCGGTCCTTGCCCTCCAGCGCGGTGACCAGGCCGGCCGCGCCGCTGCCCAGGCCGTCGGTGAGCACGATCTCCTCACCGGCCCGCAGCCGCTTCACCGAGACGGCGTGCCGGCCCTCGGCCCCGTCCAGCCACACCGTGTCCCCGGGGCCCGCCCCGGCCGCCGCCGCGCACACGAACACCGGAGCGCTCATCGTCCCCGTTCCTCTCCCGCCATCCGGCCAGAACCCCGCACGCCGCCGCACACACCCGATGAGCACCGCAGCAGCGGCGCGCCCCGGCACCGCGGGCCTCAGCGGCCGTTGAAGGCGTCCTTCAGACGGGAGAAGAGGCCCTGCTGGCCGGGCTGGAACTGCCCGGCCGGGCGCTCCTCGCCGCGCAACTGCGCCAGCCGGCGCAGCAGTTCCTCCTGCTCCGGATCGAGCTTGGACGGGGTCTGCACCTCCACGTGCACCACCAGGTCGCCGCGCCCGTTGCCGCGCAGATGGGTGACGCCCCGGCCGCGCAGCGGGATCGACTGCCCGGACTGGGTGCCCGGCCGGATGTCGACCTCCTCCAGCCCGTCCAGGGTCTCCAGCGGCACCTTGGTGCCCAGCGCCGCGGCCGTCATCGGCAGCGTCACCGTGCAGTGCAGGTCGTCGCCGCGCCGCTGGAACATCTCGTGCGGCTTCTCGCGGATCTCCACATACAGATCGCCGGGCGGGCCGCCGCCGGGGCCGACCTCGCCCTCGCCGGCGAGCTGGATCCGGGTGCCGCTGTCCACCCCGGCCGGGATCTTGACATTGAGATTGCGGCGCGCCCGCACCCGGCCGTCGCCCGCGCACTCCGGGCACGGGCTGGGCACGATGGTGCCGAAGCCCTGGCACTGCGGGCAGGGCCGGGAGGTCATCACCTGGCCCAGGAAGGAGCGGGTCACCTGCGAGACCTCGCCCCGGCCGCGGCACATGTCGCAGGTCTGCACCGAGGTGCCGGGCGCGGCGCCCTCGCCGTTGCAGGTCTTGCAGACCACCGCGGTGTCCACCTGGATCTCCTTGGTGGTGCCGAACGCGGCCTCGCTCAGCTCCACCTCCAGCCGGATCATGGCGTCCTGCCCGCGCCGGGTGCGCGACTTGGGCCCGCGCTGGGCGGCCGTGCCGAAGAAGGCGTCCATGATGTCCGAGAAGCTGCCGAAGCCGGGGCCGAAGCCGCCCGCCCCGGCGCCCGCCGAGCCGCCGACCGGATCGCCGCCCAGGTCGTACATCTGCTTCTTCTGCGGATCGGAGAGCACCTCGTAGGCGGTGTTGATCTCCTTGAACCGCTCCTGGGTCTTCGGATCGGGGTTCACATCCGGATGCAGTTCCCTGGCCAGGCGGCGGAACGCCTTCTTGATCTCCTCCTGGGAGGCGTCACGGCTGACGCCCAGAACCGCGTAGTAGTCAGTCGCCACTTATTTCTCCGCGAGGATCTGTCCGACGTACCGGGCCACAGCGCGTACGGCTCCCATCGTTCCGGGGTAGTCCATCCTGGTCGGGCCGACCACACCGAGCCTGGCCACCGCCTCGTGCCCGGTACCGTAGCCGACCGTCACCACCGAGGTGGAGGTCAGGCTCTCGTGCGGGTTCTCGTGCCCGATGCGTACCTGCATCTCGGTGTCCTGGGTCTCGCCCAGCAGTTTGAGCAGCACCACCTGCTCCTCCAGCGCCTCCAGCACCGGCTGGAGGGTGAGCGGGAAGTCGTGGGTGAGCCGGGTGAGATTGGCCGTGCCGGCCACCATCAGGCGCTCCTCGGTCTCCTCGACCAGGGTCTCCAGCAGGGTGGCCAGCACGGCGTTGACCGTCGGCCGGTCCTCCCGGTCGAAGGACTCGGGAAGATCCTGCACCAGCAGCGGGACCTGGTTGAAGGGCTCGCCGACCACCCGGGCGTTCAGCCGGGCGCGCAGATCGGCCAGGCTGCTCTCGCCGATCTGCGCCGGGCAGTCGATGACCCGCTGCTCGACCCGGCCGGTGTCGGTGATCAGCACCAGCATCACCCGGGCGGGGGCGAGCTGGAGCAGTTCCACATGGCGGACCGTGGAGCGGGTCAGGGACGGGTACTGCACGATCGCGACCTGCCGGGTGAGCTGCGCCAGCAGCCGCACGGTGCGGCTCACCACGTCGTCCAGGTCCACGGCACCGCCCAGGAAGTTCTGGATGGCGCGGCGCTCGGCCGGGGAGAGCGGCTTGATCTCGGCGAGCCGGTCCACGAACAGCCGGTAGCCCTTGTCGGTGGGGACCCGGCCGGCGCTGGTGTGGGGCTGGGTGATGTAGCCCTCGTCCTCCAGCGCGGCCATGTCGTTGCGCACGGTGGCGGGCGAGACATTGAGGTTGTGCCGCTCGGTCAGCGCCTTGGACCCGACGGGCTCCTCGGTGCCCACGTAGTCCTGGACGATCGCCCGCAGAACCTGGAGCCTGCGCTCGCTCAGCATGCCGCACACCTCCCGTCCGGCCGTCGGTCCGCTCCTGCTGCTGCCTGCCGCTGCCTGCTGCTGGTGGCCGCCTGGCACTCACAGCCACCGAGTGCCAGCCTCCCTGAGCCAGTGTACGGCCGGGTACCACAGCCAGGGAAAGTGCGGTCTGCCCGACGGTATCGTGCCCCGCACAGCCATCCGCCGCCGCAGGGTTAACCTCGCAGCGTGGAGAGCTCTTGGGAAGACCCCGGGAACGGCGGGAACGGCGGGCCGGGCGGCTGGGAGGAGCCGGCGCCGGGCGTCGTCCGCCGCCGCCTGCCGGGCTGGGACGCCACCGTGGGCGCGGTGGCGGGTGACGACGCGCTGCTGCTGGTCGACGCCGGGGCCACCCTGGGCACGGGCGCCCGGCTGCGCCGGGAACTGGCCGCCCGGTTCCCCGTTCCGCTGCGCCATGTGGTGCTCACCCATCCGCACTTCGATCATGTCCTCGGTGCCGGTGCCCTGTCCGGGGCCGAGGTCCATGCCGCCGTCGGCTTCTCCTCCCTGCTCTCCCCGGCGGGCCGGCAGCAGATCGCGGAGGACGCGGTCCGGCACGGGCTGGCCCGGGAGGCCGCGGAGCAGGCGGCGGAGGCGCTTCCGGTGCCGCGGCACGAGGTGTCGGGCGAGCTGGTGGTCCCGCTGGGCGGCGGGCGGCGGGCCGTGCTGCTGAACGCGGGCCCGGCGCACACCGCCCATGATCTGGCGGTGCTGGTGCCGGGCGACGGCGCCGGGCCGGACGTGGTGTTCTGCGGCGATCTGGTGGAGGAGTCCGGCGAGCCGCAGGCCGGACCGGACGCGCACCGCGCGTGGTGGCCGGCGGCGCTGGACCGGCTGCTGGACCTCGGCGGGCCGGACGCCCGCTATGTGCCCGGGCACGGCGCGGTCGTCGACGCCGCCTTTGTGCGGGCGCAGCGCGACGCCCTGGCCCGCCGGTTCCGCGTCTGACCGTCCCCGGCCGGACCGGCGCCCGTATTCTCACCCCGTGGACAGGTACTCCGACGTCGATCTCACCCCGCCCTGGAAGCGCCGGCCCGCCGCGGTCCCCGATGTGCCCGCCGAGCCCGGGCTGGTCGTGGAGGACTCGGTCACCGGCTTCTGCGGCGCCGTCATCCGCACCGAGAAGACCGCCGGCGGCCCGGCGGTCACCCTGGAGGACCGCTTCGGCGTCCACCGCGCCTTTCCGCTGGAGCCCCGCCGCTTTCTGATCGACGGCAGGCCGGTGACCCTGGTCCCGCCCCGGCCCGCCGCCCCGGGGGCCGGTGCCCCGGCCCGCCGTACGGCCTCCGGTTCGGTCGCCGTCCCGGGCGCCCGGGCCCGGGTGGCGCGGGCCGGCCGGATCTATGTGGAGGGCCGCCACGACGCCGAGCTGGTGGAGAAGGTCTGGGGCGACGACCTGCGCGTCGAGGGGGTCGTCGTCGAATACCTCTCCGGCATCGACGATCTGCCGGCCGTGGTCGCCGGGTTCGGCCCCTCGGCCGATGCCCGCCTGGGTGTTCTGGTGGACCATCTGGTCCCGGGTTCCAAGGAGTCGCGTATCGCCGCCGCGGTCACCGATCCGCATGTGCTGGTCACCGGCCACCCGTACATCGACATCTGGCAGGCCGTCAGACCCTCGGCGCTGCGCCTGGACCGCTGGCCGGTGGTGCCGCCCGGCCAGGACTGGAAGACCGGCGTCTGCCGGGCACTCGGCTGGCCGCCGGACACCGCCGCCGCCTGGCGCCGCATCCTCGCCGCCGTCCGCAGCTACAAGGACCTGGAACCCGGCCTGCTGGGCCCGGTGGAACACCTCATCGACCACGTCACCGCCCCGGCCTAGTCACCGCCCCGGCCGCCGCCCGCTCAGCCCGCCCGGGCCTGGTCGTCGATCCAGCGAGTGAGGAACGCGGCCTGGCGGGACATCAGGCCGGGGTCGCGGAAGGTGTTGGAGAGCAGCGAGGCGCCCTGGAAGACGGAGATGAAGGTCACCGCCAGATCCCCGGCGTCCTCGGCGGAGTGCCCGAGGAGCTGGAACTGCTCGCGGACCCAGTCCACGCCCAGGGTCATCAGGGTGGCGGATTCCTGGTCCAGGCCGCCGTCCTCGCGCTTGTCCAGCTCGGAGCAGAGCGAGCCCATCGGGCAGCCGTGGCGGGCCGCATAGCCGCCGCTGGCGCCGATCTGGGCGGCGAACGCCTTGAGCCGGTCCCGCGGGTCGGGATGGGCCGCCCGGTAGGCGGCGAAGGTGGCCCGCACCCGCTCCGCGTGCGCATCGATCACCGCGCGGACCAGGTCGTCCTTGGTCTTGAAGTAGTAGTAGACATTGCCCAGCGGGACATCGGCGGCCTCGGCGACCTGGGCCAGCGAGGTGCGCGCCACGCCCTGCCGGTGGAGCAGGTCCAGGGCGGCCCCGATCAGCCGCTCGCGCTTGCCGCCGCGCCGGCCGCCGGCCCGCCGTTCCGCGAGTGGTGAGTCAGTCATCAGACTCAGGATAACCCTTGCGGCAGGAACCGAACCCTGCTTAGTTAGTTACCCAACTAACTACGGGACGGGAGACGGACGATCATGACTTCTGATGCGGTGCGGGCGGGAAGCCGGCGGGCGGAAGGGGAGGAGCGGTTTCTGGCGACACGGCGCGGCGTGCTGACGCTGATCCTGCTCTGCACCGTCCAGTTCCTGGACATCCTGGACTCGTCCATCGTCAATGTGGCGCTGCCGTCGATCCAGCGTGAGCTGGACTTCTCGCAGCAGAACCTTCAGTGGGTGCTCAGCGGCTATGTGCTGACCTACGGCGGCTTCCTGCTGCTGGGAGGGCGGCTGGCCGATCTGCTGGGACGGCGGCGGGTGCTGGTCGCCGGGGTGGTGACCTTCGCCCTGGCCTCCCTGGCCGGCGGCCTGGCACAGAGCCCGGAGGTACTGGTCGCCGCGCGGCTGGTGCAGGGGGTCGGCGCGGCGCTGATGGCACCGGCCGGGCTGTCCATCCTCACCACCTCCTTCAAGGAGGGCCGGGACCGCAACACCGCGCTCGGTGTGTGGGGAGCGGTCTCGGGTCTGGCCGCGGCGGCCGGAGTGTTCTTCGGCGGGCTGCTCTCGGAGACCCTGGACTGGCGCTGGGTGTTCTGGGTCAACCTCCCGGTGTGCGCGGTGGTGCTGGTGGCGGTCTTCCGGCTGGTGGGCGGCGAGCGCCCGGAGCGGGCCGCGGCCCGGCTGCGGAACTTCGACTCGCTCGGCGCGGCCTTGGCCACCGGCGGCATGCTGCTCGCCGTGTACGCCCTGGTGGAGGCACCGGACCGCGGCTGGGGCACCGCCCGCACGATCGGCGGGCTGACCACCGCGGTGCTGCTGCTGGCGGCGTTCGTGATCAACGAGCGGCGCACCCGCAATCCGCTGGCGCCGCTGTCCATCTTCCGGATCAAGGGGCTGGCCGCCGCGGATGTGACCCTGCTGATGGGCTTCGCCGGCTTCTTCTCGATGTTCTTCTTCCTGACCCTGTACATGCAGAACGTGCTGGGCTGGTCGGCGCTCACGTCCGGCGCGGCATATCTGCCGGTGACGGCGGGCATCGCGATCGCCGCCGGAGTGTCCTCGCGGCTGTTCACCCGGACCGGGACCAGGCCGGTGATCGTGGCCGGCTCGCTGACCGGCGCGGCCGGGGTCCTCTACCTCTCCCGCATTCCGGTGGACGGCTCCTACCCGGTCGATCTGCTGCCGGGCCTGCTGGTGATGTCGGTCGGGCTGGGCGCGGTGTTCGTCGCGGTGACCACGGCGGCCAACGCCGGGGTGCCGGCCGACAAGGCCGGGCTGGCGGCGGGGCTGCTCAACACCTCGCAGCAGCTCGGCGCCGCGCTCGGCCTGGCGATCTTCTCGGCGCTGGCCACCGCCCGGACCAATGACCTGTTCAGGGAAGGGCTGGCCGCGCCGGAGGCGCTGACCGGCGGCTACCGGCGGGCGCTGCTGGCGAGCGGGGTGTTCCTGGTGGCCGCGGCGGTGATCGCGCTGCGCGCCGCCAACGCCCGCGGCGAGGCCCTCCCCCAGGACGGCGCGGCCCCCGCCGGCGGGAACGGCGGCCGCGTGCGGAGCGGGGCGCCGTCGGAGTACACCCCGGCCGGGTCCGGCACGCCCGTGGGCCCGACGGCCGGGTGACAGGGGCCGGACCGCTCAGTCGGTGAGGTCGCGGATCACGGCGTCCGCCAGCAGCCGGCCCCGCAGGGTCAGCACTGCCCGCCCCCCGCGGTGCGGGACCGGGTCGAGCAGGCCGTCGGCGACGGCCTGCTCGGCGGCGCGCCGCGCGGCCCCGGTCAGCAGCTCCAGCGGGCAGCCGCCGGAGAGCCGCAGCTCCAGCATGATCCGCTCGATGCGGCGGTCCTCGGCGGTCAGGGTCTCCCGGCCCGCCCCCGGGGACCGCCCCGCGGCCAGGGCGGCGGCATAGGCGGCCGGGTGCCTGACGTTCCACCAGCGGGTGCCGCCGATGTGGCTGTGCGCGCCCGGACCGGCCCCCCACCAGTCGGCGCCCCGCCAGTACAGGTCGTTGTGCCGGCAGCGGCTGTCCGGCGAGGCGGCCCAGTTGGACACCTCGTACCAGGAGAAACCGGCCGCGCCCAGGGTTTCCTCGGCGATCAGATAGCGGTCCGCGTGCTGGTCCTCGTCGGTGGGCGGGAGCTCGCCGCGCCGGATGCGCCGGGCGAGCCGGGTGCCCTCCTCCACGATCAGCGAGTAGGCCGAAATGTGGTCCGGCCCGGCGGACAGGGCGGCGTCCAGGGAGGCACGCCAGTCGTCGTCGCTCTCCCCCGGGGTGCCGTAGATCAGGTCCAGATTGATGTGCTCGAACCCGGCCGCCCGGGCCTCGGCCACACACCGCTCGGGCCGGCCGGGGGTGTGGCTGCGGTCCAGCACCCGCAGCACATGCGCGCGGGCGGACTGCATGCCGAACGAGATCCGGGTGAAACCGCCCGCCCGCAGCGCGGCCAGATACGCCGGGGTGACGCTCTCCGGATTGGCCTCGGTGGTGATCTCCGCGTCCGGCGCCAGCGAGAACTCCTGCCGCACGGTGTCCAGCATCCGCACCAGGTCCTCGGCGGGCAGCAGGGTGGGGGTGCCGCCGCCGAAGAACACCGTGCGGGCCGGGCGCGGATCGTCGCCGAGGACCTTGCGGGCCAGCCGGATCTCCTCGGCGAGGGTGGCGGCATAGCTCTCCCGGGACGCCGTGGCCGGGGCCTGCGCCAGGCGCAGCTCGCTCGCGGTGTAGGTGTTGAAGTCGCAGTAGCCGCAGCGGCTGGCGCAGTACGGGACGTGCAGGTAGAAGCCGAGCGGACGCTGCGCGGCGCCGCGCAGCGCGGCGGGCGGCAGCGCGCCCGAGGCGGGCACGGGCTCACCGGCGGGAAGTGCGGAGGGCATGCCTTCCATTGTCCCGCACCCGGCGCCGCACCCGTCCGGGCCGCCGCCACGCCACCCGGGAAGGCCCGGAGCCGGCCGGGCCACGGCACGGGCGTCCCCGGCCCGCCGCGGCCCGGCCGGGTGCGAGGGCGGACCGCGGCGACCGCGGCGACCGCGAGGACACCCGGCGAGCGGCGGACGCGCCGCAGGCGCTACGCGCGGGCGCCCTCGTACATCTCCTCGATCAGCTCGCGGTATTCGTTCTCCACCACCGGACGCTTCAGCTTCAGGCTCGGGGTCAGCTCACCGTGCTCCACATCGAGGTCGCGCGGCAGCAGCCGGAACTTCTTGATCGTCTGCCACTTCTGCAGACCCTCGTTGAGCTGCCGCACATAGCCGTCGATCATCGCCACGGTCCGGTCGTCGGCGACGATCTCCGCGTACGGCCTGCCCGCCAGGCCCGGCGTCTCGGCCGCCCAGGCGGCCAGCGCGACCGGGTCCAGGGCAATCAGCGCGGTGCAGAAGTTCCGGTCCGCGCCGATCACCAGGATGTTCGAAACATACGGGCACACCGCCTTGAACCGGCCCTCCACCTCGGTCGGCGCGATGTACTTGCCGCCGGAGGTCTTGAACAGATCCTTCTTGCGGTCGGTGATCCGCAGATAGCCGTCCTCGGACAGCTCGCCGATGTCGCCGGTGTGGAACCAGCCGTCCGGCTCCAGCACCTCGGCGGTCTTCTCCGGCAGCCCGTGGTAGCCCTCCATCACGCCCGGGCCGCGCAGCAGGATCTCGCCGTCGTCGGCGATCCGCACCTCCAGGCCGGGCAGTGCCTTGCCGACCGTGCCGGTGCGGTAGGCCGCGCCCGGGTTGACGAAGTTGGCCGCGCTGCTCTCGGTCAGGCCGTAGCCCTCCAGGATGTGAATGCCGGCGCCGGAGAAGAAGTAGCCGATCTCGGGGGCCAGCGCGGCGGAGCCGGAGACGGCGGCGCGCATCCGGCCGCCGAAGCGGGCCCGCAGCTTGCTGTAGACCAGGCGGTCGGCGACCGCGTGCCTGGCCCGCAGTCCCAGGGGCGCCGAGCGGTTGCCGGTGCGCCGGAAGTTCTCCTGGGTGACCCGGCCGTACTCCTTGGCCACCTCGGCCGCCCAGAGGAAGATCCGGTACTTGGCGGCACCGCCCTCCTTGGCGGCGTTGGCCGCGCCGTTGTAGACCTTCTCGAAGATCCGCGGGACGGCCGCCATGGTGGTCGGCCGCACGGTCGGCAGGTTCTCCACGATCTTCTCCACCCGGCCGTCCACCGCGCAGACGTGTCCGACCTTGATCTGGCCGGAGATCAGCACCTTGCCGAAGACATGCGCCAGCGGCAGCCAGAGGTAGCTCACATCCTCGGGCTCCAGCAGGTCGATGGCGGCGATGGCGTGGCCCATGTACGACCAGCAGTCCTGGCGCAGTCGCACACCCTTGGGGCGGCCGGTGGTGCCGGAGGTGTAGATCAGGGTGGCGAGCTGCTCACGGCGCAGGCCCTGGACGGTCTCCCGCACGCTGTCCGGGTGCTTCTCCAGGTACTCCCGGCCGCGCTCGGCCAGCTCTGCCAGGGAGAGCACCCAGCCCTCGGGCTCGCCCTCGGCGGTGGCCGCGCCCTCGGGGTCGATCACCACCACATGCGCCAGCTCGGGAAGGGCGGCGCGCTGCTCGCGCACCTTGACGAGCTGTGCGGCGTTCTCCGCGATCAGCACCCGGCTGCCGGAGTCCTTGAGGATGTAGGCGGTCTCCTCGGCATTGGTCTGCGGATAGACGGTGGTGGTGGCGCCGCCGGCGCACATGATGCCCAGGTCGGACAGGATCCAGTCGACGCGGGTGGCGGAGGCGATGGCGACCCGCTCCTCCGGGCGGATGCCGAGGTCCATCAGGCCGGCGGCGATCGCGAAGACACGGTCCGCGGCCTCGGCCCAGGTGTAGCCGCGCCAGTCGTCCGGGCCGCCGCCCGGGGCGGGCACCGGGTAGCGGTACGCCTCGGCGTCGGGGGTGGCCTCGACCCGGTCGAGGAACAGGTGCGCCATCGACGGCGGGCGGTTCTCGATCGGGCTCTGCTTCTCGCTCACGTGTTCCTCCGGGTCCCGCACTGCTGGGTACTCACGGGTAACCGTGAGTGGCGCTCAGACTAAGGGGCGCCCTCAAGGCTCTGTAAGGGGCCGTGCGGCGCCGATGCCAGGATGTTGCCTTTCATTGTCCGGCATCGGCCCGGGACGGCACAGAGAAGGTGCGGAGAAGGCACGGAACTGTGCGGGCCGCACAGCGCGTGCTGTGCCGCTGCCCTGGGCGGCGGGAGCTGCGGCCCGGCCTTCCCGCCCGCCCGCGGACGGGCGGGAAGGCGACGGAAGGTGACGGTGCGGTGCCGCGCCGTGCGGCCGGCCGCCGGTTCAGGCCTCGGAGAACGGGCCCAGGACGCTCGGCAGCCCGCCGAGCAGATTCTCCCCGCCCGCGGGCCCCGGGCAGGCCGCGGCCACCCGGCCCACCGCGTCGGTCACGGTGCGGTCCATCCCGGCATTGAGCTTTGACACCGGGTCCTGCCGCCCGGCCGGCTCCTGCTCGGACATGGTGAGGGTGCTGTCCATGACGCTGTGCAGTCCGGCGACCGTGGCGCACACGGTCCCGATCATCTCGGGGGCCTGAACGGTGCGCGGCGCCGCGGAGGCGGTCGAGGCGGCGGTACCCACCGCCATCAGCGAGCCCGCGACCACCGCTGCCGTCTTCGCGTACTTCACGTCGGGATTCCCTTCCGCGGCGGCCTGCTGCGCGGACACGGCCCTCGTGCCGCCCGGATGCCGCCGCGCCCTGCACAACGGCCGGCCGGCGGGGGCGGCAACCGGAAGCGGCGACGATCACCCGTTTGCCACGGCGGCGCGCGGCCCGGGAAGGGCAGGGCGGACCGGAGGCGGGTGGGAAGCGGGCGGGAGACGGGCGGGAGACGGGGACGGGGCGCTACTTCTTGCCCTTGCCCTCGCCGGGGCCGGAATCGGAGGACAGCGCGGCGATGAACGCCTCCTGCGGCACCTCCACCCGTCCGACCATCTTCATCCGCTTCTTGCCCTCCTTCTGCTTCTCCAGCAGCTTCCGCTTCCGCGAGATGTCGCCGCCGTAGCACTTGGAGAGCACGTCCTTGCGCATCGCCCGCACCGTCTCCCGGGCGATCACCCGGGCGCCGACGGCGGCCTGGATCGGCACCTCGAACTGCTGCCGCGGAATCAGCTCCTTCAGCTTGGCCGCCATCTTCACGCCGTACGCATAGGCCTTGTCCTTGTGCACGATCGCGGAGAAGGCGTCCACCTTGTCGCCGTGCAGCAGGATGTCCACCTTGACCAGATCGGCGGTCTGCTCGCCGGTCGGCTCGTAGTCCAGGGAGGCGTAGCCGCGGGTCTTGGACTTGAGGGCGTCGAAGAAGTCGAAGACGATCTCGGCCAGCGGCAGGGTGTAGCGCAGCTCCACCCGCTCCTCGGAGAGGTAGTCCATGCCCCGCATGGCGCCGCGCCGGGACTGGCACAGCTCCATGATCGCCCCCACATACTCGCTGGGCGCGATCAGCGTGGCCCGCACCACCGGCTCGTGCACCTCGGCGATCTTGCCCACCGGGAATTCGCTGGGATTGGTCACCACATGCTCGCTGTGGTCCTCCATGATCACCCGGTAGACCACATTGGGCGCGGTGGCGATCAGCGACAGGCCGAACTCGCGCTCCAGCCGCTCCCTGATCACCTCCAGATGCAGCAGGCCGAGGAAGCCGACCCGGAAGCCGAAGCCCAGCGCCGCCGAGGTCTCCGGCTCGTAGACCAGGGCGGCGTCGTTGAGCTGGAGCTTGTCCAGGGCCTCGCGCAGATCCGGGTACTGCGAGCCGTCCAGCGGGTACAGCCCGGAGAAGACCATCGGCTTGGGGTCCTTGTAGCCGCCCAGCGCCTCGGTGGCGCCGCGGTGCTGGGTGGTGACGGTGTCACCCACCCGGGACTGGCGGACGTCCTTCACCCCGGTGATCAGATAGCCCACCTCGCCCACGGCCAGGCCGTCGGCGGCGGACATCTCGGGCGAGTTGGTGCCGATCTCCAGCAGCTCATGGGTGGCGCCGGTGGACATCATCTGGATCCGCTCGCGCCTGCCGAGCCGGCCGTCCACCACCTTCACATAGGTGACCACGCCCCGGTAGGCGTCGTAGACGGAGTCGAAGATCATGGCGCGGGCGGGCGCGTCCGGATTGCCGACCGGCGGCGGCACCAGCTTCACCACCTGGTCCAGCAGCCCGGGCACGCCCTCGCCGGTCTTGGCCGAGACCCGCAGCACGTCCTCGGGCTCGCAGCCGATCAGATGCGCCAGCTCGGCGGCGAACTTCTCCGGCTGGGCCGCGGGCAGGTCGATCTTGTTCAGCACCGGCACGATGGTGAGGTCGTTCTCCATGGCCAGATAGAGATTGGCCAGGGTCTGCGCCTCGATCCCCTGGGCGGCGTCCACCAGCAGGACGCAGCCCTCGCAGGCCGCCAGCGAGCGCGAGACCTCGTAGGTGAAGTCCACGTGCCCCGGGGTGTCGATCATGTTCAGGATGTACGGGGTGCCCTCGGCCTCCCAGGGCATCCGCACGGCCTGGGACTTGATGGTGATGCCCCGCTCGCGCTCGATGTCCATGCGGTCGAGGTACTGCTCGCGCATCTGCCGTTTGTCGACCACCTCGGTGAGCTGGAGCATCCGGTCGGCGAGAGTCGACTTGCCGTGGTCGATGTGCGCGATGATGCAGAAGTTGCGGATCACGGCCGGGTCGGTACGGCTCGGTTCCGGCGCATTCGAAAGGGTCGTCGCGGGCACTCGGTGTCCTGGTCCTCATCGGGTGGTCGGGCGGCGCCGCGGTGCACCGGGCGCCTTGCTGTCCCCCATGGTCCCATGGCGCGGGCCCCCGGTCCGGCCGAGGGCCGCCGGGAGGCCGATTGGGAGCCCGGATGTCCCCGCTGGTAGGCTGGGCGACTGCTTCCGCACGGTGTTCCGCGCTCTGCCCACGGCTCGCGCCGCCGGCAGCAGCGGCGGCGGTCACCGCCGGTCCACCGTGCCGGGGCGAGTCGAATCATCCGAACCTGCAGAGGCTCATTCGTGGCGAACATCAAGTCCCAGATCAAGCGCATCAAGACCAACGAGAAGGCGCGGCTGCGCAACAAGGCGGTCAAGTCCGAGGTGAAGACGGCCATCCGCCGTACCCGCGAGGCCATCGCCGCCGGCGACGCCGAGCAGGCCGCCGCCGCCGCCCGGGTGGCGGGCCGGAAGCTGGACAAGGCCGTCAGCAAGGGCGTGCTGCACAGGAACAACGCCGCCAACCGGAAGTCGGCCCTGGCCAAGCAGATCAACGCCCTCTCCAGGTGACACCGGGCGCTTGACCCGGCCCGGCCGGCCCACGGATCCGGCGCGGAGGTCCCTCTCACCGCCGCCCGGTCACGATCCGTCCGCGCGCCGCACCGTCCCGACGTTCGCCACGTGGTGCGGTGTGCCGGGAAGGCCGCCGGATACGGTCCAGGACGGGGAAGGCCCCGGAGCAGCGCCCCCAGCGGGGCGGCGCTCCGGGGCCTTCCCCCTGCCCCCGCCTGCCTGCGGCCTGCCACGGTGCCGCGCGGCGCCGCCGTTCCGTCCGGAAGCCGATGCGCAGAAGCCCTTGCCGCGGGGTAAGTTGACATCATGTCGATACCGGGGGAACCCCAGAATCCCGCGCACCCGGCGGGCGGGTACGGATACCCGCGGCAGCCCCAGCCGAACAACCCCTACGCGCAGCCCCCGGCCACCCCGATGCCGGGCGTGTCGCCGTACGGTCCCGGGACGCTGCCGGGCCCGGTGACCGGTCCGGGCGGCGGACGGCGCGGCGGAGCGGGGTGGCTGTGGGGCGGGCTGGCCGGCGCGCTGCTGGCCTGTGCGGGCTGGGCCGGGGCACTGCTGGTGACCGGCAATCCGCCGTTCGCCCGGGCCGCCTCCCCCGATTTCGCGGGCAACGGCGTCTACCAGGATCTGTGCGAGGTCGCGGACTTCGCCGCCGTCCAGGAGCACTACGGCGAGCCGGAGGCGGAAGCGGAGTCCAGCAGCTTCTCCCACGAGGACCGGGACGCCGGGCAGTGCCGGCAGACCTTCCCCACCGAGAGCGGCGAATACAGCTCGGTCTATGTGACCATGGAGGCCGTCTGGCACCGCGCGGCCGACCCCGCCCCGCACTTCGCCGGCAGCCGGGAGATGAACAGGCTGTACGGCGGCGAGGACTACACCTACGACGCCCGGCCCTACGAGGAAGGGCTCGGCGACGAGGCATACCTGGTGAGCAGCACCGACTCCGCCGAGGACCGGACCGACTGGATCAGTCTGGCGGTGCGCGAGGGCTGGCTGGAGCTGTCCATCTCCTGGAGCAACTGGTCCGAGGGCACCACCGAGAAGAACGAGATCACCCAGATGCTGCACCAGGTGCTGGAGGACACCCTGAGCGCCATGAAGGACTCCGGCGGCGCCTGAGGCCGGGCCGCCGGCGGCGGCCGGGCGCGGCGGGTCAGCGCCGGGAGCGGGCGGCCCGCGCGACGGCCACCACCGCCTTCTCCAGCGCATAGGCCGGATCGCTGCCGCCGCCCTTGACCGCGGCGTCCGCCTCGGCCACCGCCCGCAGCGCCGCCGCCACCCCGTCCGCGCTCCAGCCGCGGGTCTGCTGCCGCACCCGGTCGATCTTCCACGGCGGCATGCCCAGCTCCCGGGCCAGATCCGCGGGCCGGGCGCCGGACGGCGCCGAGGCCAGCCGGCCGATGGACCGCACGCCCTGCGCCAGCGCGCTGCTGACCAGCACCGGGGCCACGCCCGTGCCCAGCGCCCAGCGCAGCGCCTCCAGGGCCTCCGCGGCCCGGCCCTCCACGGCCCGGTCGGCCACCGCGAAGCTGCTCACCTCGGCGCGCCCGGTGTAGTACCGGGCCACCACGGCCTCGTCGATGACGCCGTCCACATCCGCGGTCAACTGGCCGCAGGCCGAGGCCAGCTCGCGCAGATCACTGCCCAGGGCGTCCACCAGCGCCTGGCAGGCCTGCGGCGAGGCGCTGCGCCCGGCGGCCCGGAACTCGTTGCGCACAAAGGCGAGCCGGTCGGCGGGCTTGGTCAGCCTGGCGCACGCCACCTCCCTGGCGCCGGCCTTGCGGGCCGCCTCCAGCAGCGCCTTGCCCTTGGGGCCGCCGGCGTGCACCAGCACCAGCGCGATCTCCTCGGCCGGGGCGGCCAGATAGGCCTTGAGCTCCTTGACCGTGTCCGCGGCCAGATCCTGGGCCTGCCGGACCACCACCACCTTGCGCTCGGCGAACAGCGAAGGGCTGGTGAGCCCGGCCAGCACGCCCGGCTGGAGCTCCCCCGGCGCCAGATCCCGCACATCCGTGTCCGGGTCGTCGGCCCGGGCCGCCGCCACCACCTCCCGCACGGCGCGGTCCAGCAGCAGCTCCTCCTGGCCCACGGCCAGGGTGAGCGGCGCCGGAGGCCCCTGCGCCCCCTGCGCACCCCGTGCCCCGGCTCCCGCCCTGCCTGCGTTGTTCGCGTTCCCGGCCATCCCGCACAGCATCCCACGCGCCACCGACAGCCCGCGCGCGGCCCGGTCGCGGGCGGTGTGCACAATAACGCCGTGACCGACGCACGACACATTCTGGTGCTCCCGGACCGGGACGCCGCGGAAGAGGCCGCGGAAGAGGTGGCCGAGCTGCTCGGCCTGGAGGACCGGCCCCCGGTCGTCCGGGAGTCCCTGGCCGGTGAGGACGATGCCGAGGACGCCCAGTGGCTGGTCGTGGTGGACGACCCCGGGGACCACGACCCGGCGAGGCTGCGCACCCTGGCCGAGCAACACGACGGCTGGCTGGAACAGGAATAACCCGCCGCACGCCGCCGCCTGCCCCGCCCGGTGACGGCGGTGGGGCCGGGCGTGAGGGCGATGGGGCCGTGGCGGTCGGTGCGCAGGGTGAGGGCGCCGAGGCCGTGCAGGACGGCCAGGGTCTCCGGGGCCGGGTGGCCGTAGGAGTTGTCCGCCCCGGCGGAGATGAGGGCGATCCGCGGGCGCAGCCGCTCCAGCAGCGGCCGGTGCTGGTAGGCGGACCCGTGGTGCGGCACCTTGAGCACGTCCACCGCGGGCAGCTGCGGATGGGCGGCCAGCAGCGCCTGCTGGGCGGGCGGTTCGATGTCGCCGGGCAGCAGCACGGTCAGTCCGTGCGCGCGGAGCAGCAGGGTGATGCTGGCGTCGTTGGCGCCGTGGCCGGCCGGCCGCTCCGGCGGCCACAGCACCTGCCAGGCCAGCCCGGCGCCGAGGGTACGGCGCTCGCCGGGCGCCGGCGCGGTGAGCGGGATGCCGGCCTCCCGGGCCGTGGCCTCCACCCGGTCGGCCTGCCCGGGCTCCTCCCGCACCGGCGAGGTCTGGATGGCGGTGACGTCCCGGCCGCGCAGCACCCCGGGCAGGCCCGCCACATGGTCGGCGTGAAAGTGCGTCAGCACCAGCAGCGGGATGTGGGTCACCCCGAGTTCCCGCAGGCAGCGGTCGACCGCCCGCGGGTCGGGGCCGGTGTCCACCACCAGTGCCGAGCCCTCGCCCGCCCGCACCACCAGGGCGTCGCCCTGCCCGACATCGCACACCACCAGCAGCCAGCCCGGCGGCGGCCAGCCGGTGAGCAGTGCGGTCAGGGCGGGCGGCCGGAGCAGGGCCAGCAGGAGCAGCAGGGCGGCGCAGGCGCCGGCCGCGGGACGGCGGACGGCGCGACGGCCCAGCGCGAGCAGCGCCACGGTGAGCGCGGCGAGCAGCGCGGCCCCGGCCCAGCCGCCCGGCCAGCCCAGTTCGGCGCCCGGCAGCCCGGCCCCGGTACGGGCCACCGCGGCGATCCACCGGGCCGGCCAGGCCGCCAGCCAGGCCAGTGCCTCGGCGGCGGCCGGGGAGACCGGGGCCAGGACCAGCGCCGCCCAGCCGAGCACGGTGGCCGGCGCGAAGGCCGGTTCCGCCAGCAGATTGCACGGGATCGCCACCAGGCTGACCCGGCCGGCGAAGACCACGACGATCGGCGCGCACACCACCTGGGCGGCGCCCGCCGCGGCCAGCCCCTCGGCGAGCCGGGCGGGTATGCCGCGCCGCCGCAGGGCGTCGCTCCAGCGCGGGGCCAGGGTGAGCAGCGATCCGGTGGCCGCCACCGAGAGCAGGAAGCCGAAGGACCGGGCGTGGCCGCCCGGGTCGTACAGCACCAGCAGCAGGACGGCGGCGGCCAGCGCGGGCAGCAGCGAACGGCGCCGGCCGGTGGCCACGGCGAGCAGCGCGATCGCGCCGCACACCGCGGCCCGCAGCACGCTGGGGCCCGGCCGGCACAGCACCACGAAGCCCGCCACCACACCGAGCCCGAGCAGCGCGGTGGTGCGCAGCTCAAGGCCCAGCAGCGGGGCCAGTCCGCCGCGCTCGGCCCGTGAGGCCCGGGCGGGCCGGCCGATCAGCACCGCCAGGATCAGGGTGAGATGGGCGCCCGACACCACGATCAGATGCGCCATGTCGGCCGCCCGCACCGCCTCCTGAAGGTCCGCGGGGAGCCGGGAGGTGTCGCCGACGACCAGGGCGGGCAGCAGGCCGCGCGGATCCCCGGGCAGCGGCTCGGTGGCGTCGCGCAGACCGGCACGGAGCCGGCCGGCCAGGCGCTGCGGCAGGCCGGGCTCCGTGGTGACCTCGGGCGGCTCGGTGCCGTCGGCGACCAGGACCGCGGCGATCCGGCGGGAGGTGCCCGGATGCGGCGGGGCGAGGCGGGCCGCGGTCCGCAGCCGGGTGGTGGGCAGCAGTTCCGCCCATGCCCTCCGGTCCGGCGCATCGTCCGGGAGGCCGGTGACCACCAGCAGCACGGGGCTGCGGAGCCGGGTGGCGGTGCCGTCGGGGGTGGTGACACGGTGTGCGGTGGCCTCGACGAGGAGCGGCCGGGGGCGGCCCGCGTCCTCGGGACCGGAGCGGGCCGGGCGCGGATCGGCGGTGACGGCCAGCTCGACGGTGACCTGCCGGTGCTCCGCGGCCAGGGCGGGCAGCGGGCCGCCGAGGGCGGCTGCGGTGTGCAGTCCGGTGACGGTGGCCGCCGCCGCGGCGCAGAGCAGCGCCAGGGCGGTCGCGGTGAGCAGCGGCCGGTGCCGCGCCGCGGACGGCCGGGCGAGTCCCCGGGACAGGGCCCGGGACAGGAGCAGGACGAGCACGGCCGCGCCGCCACCGGCCAGGGCCAGGGCCGCGGTCAGCCGGGCCGGGGTGCCGAGGGTGAGCGCGGCCATGGCCCAGGCGGCTCCGGCGGCGGGCAGCAGCCGCAGATCGGCGGGGTGGTCCTGGCGCGGGTGGGAGGCGCCCAGACGGTGCCCGGAGGCGGCGTGCACCGGATGGCGCGGCGGCGGCGGCCCGGGCCCGGCCGCGGCCGGGTCACAGGACGACACGGTCCCGCAGCTCGGCCAGGCGCCGGTCCCCGATGCCGGTGACCTCCAGCAGCTGCTCGACGGCGGTGAAGCGGCCGTGCTCCTCCCGGTGGGCGATGATCGTGGCCGCCAGCACCGGGCCGATCCCGGGCAGGGTCTGCAACTCCTCGGCGGTGGCCGTGTTCAGGGCGACCGGGGCGGGTCCGGCGGAGGGCCCGGCCGGGGCCGGGGCGGGCCCGGGCGCGCCGACCACCACATGCTCTCCGTCGGTCAGCACCCGGGCCCGGTTGAGGCCGGTGGTGTCGGTGCCGGGGGTGACGCCGCCGGCCGCGCGCAGCGCGTCGGCCACCCGGGAGCCGGCCGGCAGGGTGATCACCCCGGGCTCCGCCACCTTCCCGGCCACGTCGACCACCACGGTCTCCGCCGCCCCGTCCGGCTCCCCGGTGCCGGTCCGGGAAGGGGAGCCGTCACCGGAGAGAGAGCCGTCACCGGAGGGGGAGCCGTCGGTGGAGACGGCGACGGGAACCGCCTCCGGCGGCGGCGCGGCCCGCGGCCGGCCGGTGGCGTAGTGGTGCACCGCGAAGCCCGCCGCGATGGCCAGTACCACGCCGACCGCGGCCAGCGTTCTGGGCGGAACGCCGCAGCGCGGCGCCGCCCACCGCGGCAGCCGGTCCAGCACCGCCAGCCGCGTCCGCCGCCGCCAGGGCAGCGACGGCATGTCCTCCGCCCCGGCTGCCCCGGCTCCGGGGCCGGCGGCCGGAGCGGGTCCGGTGAGCAGCGCCGACGCGCGCTCCCGCACATCCCGCCGGCCGCCCTGTGCGCGTTCTGTCATGCCAAGGGACGGTAGAGGGCACCGGCCCCAACAAGTTGATCATGATGCGAACCTGTGGATAACCCGCCCGGGAACGAGCGGCACACCCCGCCGGGGCAGCGGCCCGGCACCGGCGGCCGGTCAGCGCGGGGCGACGACCGCGCCCAGCAGCCCCGGGCCGGTGTGGGCGCCGAGCACCGCGCCGACCTCGCCGACATGCAGTTCGCCCAGCTCCGGCAGGCGCGCGGCCAGCCGCTCCGCGAGTTCCGCCGCACGCTCCTGGGCCGCCAGATGCTGGATCGCGATGTCCACCGGGCCGCTGCCCGCGTGCCCCACCGCCAGCTCCTCCAGCCGTGCGATGGCCCGCCCGGCGGTGCGCACCTTCTCCCGCGGTTCGATGCGCCCCCCGGCCATCTCCAGCAGCGGCTTGACCGCCAGCGCGGACCCGAGCAGGGCCTGCGCGGTGCCGATGCGTCCGCCGCGGCGCAGATGTTCCAGCGTGTCGACGTAGAAGAACGCCGCCGTGCCCTCGGCCCGCTTGGCCGCCGCGGCAGCCGCCTCGTCGGCGGTGCCGCCCGCCTCGGCCGCCTCGGCCGCGGACAGCACCGCGAAGCCCAGCCCCATGGCGATCAGCCTGCTGTCCACCACCCGTACCGGTACCGGCGCCTCCTTGGCGGCCAGCAGCGCCGCGTCATGGGTGCCGGAGATCTCCGAGGACAGATGGACCGAGACGATCGCGCGGGCACCGCCCTCGGCGAGCCGCCGGTAGGTCTCGGCGAACGCGGCCGGGCTGGGCCGGGAGGTGGTCACCGCCTGCCGCTGCCGCAGCGCCTGGGTCAGCCGCCGGGCGGCGTCCTCGGTGCCGTCCTCCACCGCCTCGCCGTCCAGCACCACCGTCAGCGGCACCGAGGTGATCCCGTGCCGCCGCAGCACCGGCTGCGGCAGATGGGCCGTCGAGTCGGTGACGATGGCGGGCGTCGGGGCAGCGGCACGGGGCATGGATCGGAGGATACGCGAGCGCTTCGCCTCCGGCCCCGCCGTCCCGGGCTCGCGGCCCGCCCCGGCCCGCCGGCCCGCGCGTCAGGGGGTCTCGTTGCGGGGTGCCTTGCGGAAGAGCTCGCGGCGCGGCGGCTGGGGCGGCAGCGCCTGCCCGCCGTCCTGCTCGGGCGTCGTCCAGTGCCGCAGCGCACCCGACTCGATCTCGATCTGCCGTTGCAGCGCGTCGAGTTGCTCGGCGTCATGATGCAGCACGCGGTCCTGCGCGGCATGCCGCAGCGAGTCCGCCGAGGCCTTGATGCGGTCGGCGCGCTCGCGCAGTCCGGGCAGCCGGGCGGCCAGCCGGGAACGGTCCGGCTCCACGTCCATCAGCATGGCGAGCTCGCCGTCCACCTGCTGGGCGTGCTCGTGCAGCCGCTCCAGCAGCGACTGGGCCTCGCCCAGCGCCGGGTCGTTGCGCGAGACCGCCGCCAGTACCGTCCGGGTGCTCTCCAGCGACTCGCGCAGCTCCTTGCGGGCGCGCGCCGCCTCGCCGAGCGGCCCCGGCTGGGTGGCCCGGGCACGCAGGGTGGCGTCGGTGACGGCACGCCTGGCCTGCCGCACACCCCGCTCGATACCGCGCCTGGCGGCCCGCACGCCGCGTACCGTGACGATGACGGCCACCGTCAGAAACGCCAGTGTCAGGGCCACGATGGCGAGCACGATTTCCATGGTCCGCTCCGCTTCCGCTCCGGCTTCCGCTTCGGCCGCCCGGTCCCGCTTCGCGCCGGAAGCACCGCCGCCGGCTGTCCCTCAAGGGTATGCCCATGGCGGCGGGAGGGGGACGGCGCGGAGCCCGGAGGGAGTTCCGGGCCGTCCCCTACGGGAGCCCGGCCGGTCAGGCCGGGACGATGTTGACCAGCTTGGGCGCCCGGACGATCACCTTGCGCACGCCCGCGCCGCCCAGTGCGGCCACCACCGCGGGATCGGCCAGCGCGGCCCGCTCCAGCTCCTCCTCGGCGATGGCCGGCGAGACCTCCAGCCGGGCCCGCACCTTGCCCCTGACCTGCACCACGCAGGTCACCGTCTCGTCCACCACATAGGCCGGGTCGGCGCGGGGGAACTCCTGGTGCACCACCGAATCGGTGTGGCCCAGCCGGTGCCACAGCTCCTCGGCGATGTGCGGGGCCAGCGGCGCGATCAGCCGCACCAGGGTGGCGGCGACCACCCGCGGGGTGCGGCCCTGCTTGGTGACATGGTTGTTCAGCTCGGTGATCTTGGCGATGGCGGTGTTGAACCGCAGCCCGGCGAAGTCCCGGGTCACCCCGTCGATCGCCTTGTGCATGGCGCGCAGGGTGGCCTCGTCCGGCTCCTCGTCCGCGACCACGCACTCCCCGGTGGCCTCGTCCACCACATTGCGCCACAGCCGTTGCAGCAGCCGGAACTGGCCGACCACCGCGCGGGTGTCCCAGGGGCGGGAGACGTCCAGCGGGCCCATGGCCATCTCGTACAGCCGCAGGGTGTCGGCCCCGTACTCGGCGCAGATCTCGTCCGGGGTGACCGCGTTCTTCAGCGACTTGCCCATCTTGCCCAGTTCCCGCCGGACCTGCTCGCCGCCGTGCCACCAGGTGCCGTCCGCCCGCTCCTCGACCTCGGCGGCCGGGACCGGGAAGCCCCGCGGGTCGCGGTAGACATACGCCTGGATCATGCCCTGGTTGAACAGCTTGTGGAACGGCTCGGCCGAGGAGACATGGCCCAGGTCGTACAGCACCTTCTGCCAGAAGCGGGCGTACAGCAGATGCAGCACGGCATGCTCGGCGCCGCCCACATACAGATCCACCCCGCCGTGCGGCTTGGTCTCCTCCGGGCCCATCCAGTAGCGCTCGATCTCCGGGTCGACCAGCTTCCCGGCGTTGTGCGGGTCCAGATAACGCAGCTCGTACCAGCAGGAACCGGCCCAGTTGGGCATGGTGTTGGTCTCCCGCCGGAAGGGGCGCGGGCCGCGTCCGTCGCCCAGGTCCAGGGTGACGTTGACCCACTCCTCGTTGCGGGACAGCGGGGTCTCCGGCTGGGTGTCGGCGTCCTCCGGGTCGAAGGTGCGCGGCGAGTAGTCCTCCACCTCCGGCAGTTCCAGCGGCAGCATGGACTCCGGCAGCGCGTGCGCCACGCCGTTCTCGTCGTACACCACGGGGAACGGCTCGCCCCAGTACCGCTGCCGGCTGAACAGCCAGTCGCGCAGCCGGTAGTTCACCGTGCCCCTGCCCACCCCGGCGGACTCCAGCCAGGCCGCCATCCGGGCCTTGGCCTCGGGCACCGGCAGCCCGTCCAGCGAGACCTCGGGCCCGGCCGAGTTGATGATCCGCGCCTCGCCCGAGACAAAGGCCGTGTCCCAGTCGGCCGGGTCCGTGGAGCGGCCCTCGCCCGGGTCGACCACGCAGCGCATCGGCAGGCCGAAGGCGCGGGCGAACTCGAAGTCCCGCTGGTCGTGGGCGGGCACCGCCATGATGGCGCCGGTGCCGTAGCCCATCAGCACATAGTCGGCGATGAACACCGGCAGCCGCTCACCGTTGACCGGGTTGACCGCCCAGGCGCCGGTGAAGACCCCGGTCTTCTCCTTGGCCTCGGCCTGCCGCTCCACATCCGACTTGGCCGCCGCCTGCTTGCGGTAGGCGGCCACCGCCTCCGCCGGGGTGGCGTAGCCGCCGGTCCAGGCGTCCTTGGTGCCCGGCGGCCAGGCGGCCGGCAGCACCGCGTCGATCAGGTGGTGCTCCGGCGCCAGCACCATGTAGGTGGCACCGAACAGGGTGTCGTGACGGGTGGTGAAGACGGTGATGGCGCCGTCCGCCTCGGTCTCCCCGCCGTTGCCGGGCCGGGCCGCCGGGCGCTGCACGGCGAAGTCCACCCGGGCGCCTTCGGAGCGGCCGATCCAGTTGCGCTGCTGCAGCTTGATGGCCTCCGGCCAGTCCAGCGCGTCCAGATCGGCCAGCAGCCGCTCGGCATAGGCGGTGATCCGCATGTTCCACTGCCGCAGCTTGGCCTTGAAGACCGGGAAGTTGCCGCGCTCGGACCGGCCGTCCGCGGTGACCTCCTCATTGGCCAGCACGGTGCCCAGCCCCGGGCACCAGTTGACCGGGGCGTCGGTGGCATAGGCCAGCCGGTAACCGCCCAGCACATCGGCGCGCTCGGTCTCGGTCAGCTCCGCCCAGGGCCGGCCGTCCGGGGTCGGCCGCTCGCCGGCCTCGAACTCGGCCACCAGTTCCGGGATCGGCCGGGCCCGGTCCGCCCGCTCGTCGTACCAGGAGTTGAAGATCTGGACGAAGATCCACTGGGTCCAGCGGTAGTAGTCCGGATCGATGGTGGCGAAGGAGCGGCGCCGGTCGTGGCCCAGGCCCAGCCGCCGCAGCTGCGCCGTCATGGTGCCGATGTTGGCCTCGGTGGACACCCGGGGGTGGGTGCCGGTCTGCACCGCGTACTGCTCCGCCGGCAGGCCGAAGGCGTCGAAGCCCAGGGTGTGCAGCACATTGTGCCCGGTCATGCGCAGATAGCGGGCGTAGACATCGGTGGCGATGTACCCCAGCGGATGACCCACGTGCAGTCCCGCACCCGAGGGGTAGGGGAACATGTCCATGATGAACTTGCTGGGCCGGCGGGCGCGGTCGTCACCGGCCGGCGCCGCCAGGTCGCCCTTGGGGTTCGGCGCCTGATAGGTGCCGTGCTGCTCCCAGTAGTCCTGCCAGCGCGCCTCGATGTCCGCCGCCAGCGCGGCCCCGTACCTGTGTGTGTCGGTCATCGCTCCAGCTCCAGCATTGGATCGTCGTCTGCTCCGGACATGAAAAAGCCCCTCGCTCAGGAGGGGACGCCGCGCCGACTCCGCCACAGGGGGCGGCCGTGGTCAGCGCGGCCCGGTAAGCAGAAGGCGTACGGCACGCATGGAGGTAGCCTACCGCACTCGGCGGGGCACAGAAGCGGAGGCGGCGGGCCGGACAGGACCGCAAAAGAATGGGCGGACGGATGAGCGGGATCACCGGATCCCCGCATCCTGTCCGCCACTCCGTTACCCGCTCGGGAGACGCATCTTCAGCTTGTGGAGCTAAGGAGAATCGAACTCCTGACCTCTTGCATGCCATGCAAGCGCTCTACCAACTGAGCTATAGCCCCATGATGGGAAGCCGCTGCGACGGGAGACCCGTGGAGCTAAGGAGAATTGAACTCCTGACCTCTTGCATGCCATGCAAGCGCTCTACCAACTGAGCTATAGCCCCTGAGCTTTTCCTGCGGTCTCCCGCGCGGCGACGCCTACTGTACACGGCCGCCGGGGTGCGATGCCAAATCGGTTCCCGCCGGAGCCGGCCGCCGTCGCACCGGCACAACCGGTGCGGCCCGGGCTCAGGCGCTGGCAAAGGTGTAGAAGCGTTTCAGGGTGCAGTGCTCCTCCAGCAGGCGCCCGTAGATGGGCTCCCCCTCCAGTTCCCGGTACACCTCGATCGGGTCGCCTTTTATGATCAGCGCCCGCGCGCACTCCACGCACCAGTACTGGTACGACGGGTTCACCGGCTCCAGATCGCGCACGATCGGGGTACCGCTGCCACACCAGTCGCATTTCCGGCTGTGAGCACCCATGCGCAATCAGCTCCGGCCTCGGTCGCGGGCGTAGCGCACGTGGACATCCTCCGTCGTCACAGGAGCGTCACCGCCGGCCGACCCCGCACAGGGCACGGCAGGGGACGTCCACGGTGCTGCGGCTCGGCCCCGGACCCCGGTCCGGCGGATTCGATTCTGCCACGGCCCATACCCTTCAGATAAGCGAGAAATCCCGCCTCCCTGTCAAGGGAGACGGGATCGATACCCAGGCGGTTCACCGCACGGGTGAACTCTTCCGGCCCACCCGGGGTGAGCCAAGGAGAATCAGGTGTCGTCGCCGATGACGGGGGCCGGGAGACTGCTGGCGTTGTGCTCCAGCAGACGCCAGCCGCGCACGCTCCAGCCCAGCACCGACCAGCAGCAGTTGGACAGCCCGCCCAGCGCCTCCCAGCTCCCCGGGTCCAGCCCGATCAGCCGGCCGATGGTGGTCCGGATGGTGCCGCCGTGGCTGACCACCACCAGCACACCGTTGTCCGGCAGCTTCTCCACCGAGCGCTCCACGCATGGCGCCGCCCGCTCCGCCACCTCGGTCTCCAGCTCGCCGCCGCCGCGCCGCACCGGCTCGCCGCGCTTCCAGGCGGCGTACTCCTCGCCGTACCGGGCCATGATCTCGTCGTGCGTCAGGCCCTGCCAGACACCGGCGTAGGTCTCCCGCAGCTCGGTGTAGTGCTGCGCCTCGACGCCGGTCAGCGTGGCCAGCTCGGCCGCGGTGTCCCGGGCGCGTCGCAGGTCGGAGGCGATGATCGCGTCCGGCCGGAGCCGGGCCAGCATCTGTGCCGAGCGACGTGCCTGGGCCACGCCCTCCGCGGTCAGGTCGATGTCGGTGCTGCCCTGGAAGCGGTTCTCCACGTTCCACGCGGTCTGGCCGTGCCGCCACAGCACGATCCGGCGGCCCCGGCCGCCGCCCGCCGGCCCGCTCAGCGGAACTCACCGCCCGGCCTGCCGGCCCCGGCCTCGGCCTGCTCGGCGGAGGCGCCGCGGGTGCGCCGGGCGTCCTCGGGCAGGGGCAGTTCCGGGCAGTCCTTCCAGAGCCGCTCCAGGGCGTAGTAGGTCCGCTCCTCGGAGTGCTGCACATGCACCACGATGTCCACGTAGTCGAGCAGCACCCAGCGGCCCTCGCGCTCGCCCTCGCGGCGCACCGGCTTGGCGCCCAGGCGCCGGGAGAGTTCTTCCTCGACCCCGTCCACGATCGACCGGACCTGTCGGTCGTTGGGCGCCGAGGCGATGAGGAAGGCGTCGGTGATGGAGAGCACGTCGCTGACGTCGTACGCGATGATGTCGTGCGCCAGCTTGTCGGCCGCGGCCTGGGCGGCGACCGTGATCATCTCGGTGGCGCGTTCGGTGGCGGTCAAGATGCAGCTTTCTCCCTCGCTCGGGGATACCGCGTTCCAGGGTCTCATGAACCCGCATGGAGCAGCTTCCCGGGACGGGTACCCCGGCGCACGCGGTTTTCGCCGCGCCCGCGCCGGCCGGTCCGCTCACTCCTGCGCGCTCTCCCCGGCCGCCTCCTCGGCCGCCTCCTCGGCCGCATCCTCGGCGAAGTCCTCGCCGAGCAGCACCACCACATCGGCGGTGGCCGGGACCTCGCCCTGCACGGCGGCCTCGGCCGGCAGCCCGAACGTCTTGGCGACCTCGACGGCCGCCTCCTTGCGGGCCTCGTCGGCGTAGCGCACCTCGGACTCGGCCGCCGTCCGGTCCGCCGGCTTGGCGTCCACCACCGTGTAGCCGCCGTTGATCAGCACGATCCGGGCGGCTTCCGCGGAGCCCGCCACCCCGCTGGCGTCCCGGACCGCGATCCGCGGCGCGGCGCCCGGATCGGAGTTGGTGACCGTGCCGCCCAGCACGTCCTGCACCACCCCGTTGGCGGTTTCGTCGCTGATGGTGCCGTCGCTCTCCACCGGCAGCAGCTCGGTGGTGTGTGCGCTCTCCTGGGCGTGGCTGCCCAGCAGCGCCAGGCTGGCGCCCAGCTCCCCCTCGGGCAGCGAGGGGTCGGCTATCTGGCCCAGGTTCTGCACCACCGTGGTGGCCGCCTGCGCGGTGGTCGGCATCTTGGCCAGCACCGCCGCCATGACCTGGCCGAAGCGTTCGAGCTGGGCGCTCTGCGGCTCCTCCGGCGCGCGGTGCACGGCGTAGGCGATCGCGGCCCGCCCGGCGAGCAGGGTGTCCTCGCCCGCGGTGACCAGCGCTTCGCCGTCCTCGCCGGGAATCTCGGTGTCGGTGTCCACGGCGACGCCGCCGAGCAGATCGACCAGCACCTCCAGGAACGGGGTGTCCAGGCGCCAGGTGCCCTTGATGTCCGCGCCGAGCAGGAGGCCGACCGCCTCGCGGACCGAGGCGGCGCCCTCGTCCACCACGGCCTGGCCCAGGGTGGTGGTGCCGCCGTCCGGGGTGATCACCAGTTCGTTGGGGAGCAGCAGGGTGGTGGCCTCGCCGCTGGTCTCGTTGGCCACCAGCAGCATGGTGGAGGCGGTGTCGCCGCCGGTCTCCCGCAGATGCACGATGATCACATCCCGGGACTCGGCGCCGGGCCCGGCGGTCTCCTCGCCGCTGGATCCGGGCACGAAGGGCAGCCGGTCGGTCATCCAGAGAAACCCGGTGGCACCCAGCAGGGCCAGCACGGCGAACACGGCCAGCAGCTTGCGGCGGCCCACCGCGCGGCGTCTGGCCTCCTCCCGGCGCTCGCTGCGGCTCTCGCTGAACTCCAGCCAGTCGATGACGTCCTCGGTCTCGGTGTTCTCCTCGTCGACGAAGGAGAACTGCTCCGTCTGGTACTCCCGGCCGCCGTCCCGGGTGGCGCCCTCGGCGGGGCGGCGCGGGCCGGGAACCCCGGGGCCCGCGGGAGCGGCTGCGGCGGCCGGCCGCGGGCCGGTGTCGTGGTCCCGGGCGGGGGCCTGCGGCCCGGTGGCGTAGCCGGGGACGGCCGGCTGTCCGCCGGTGCCGAAGTCATAGCCGTGGCCGTATCCGGTGCCGGGGACGGAGCCGGTACCGGGCTGCTGGTGGGGGCCGCTCTGCCCGTCGGGGGCCGGGGGGAGGCCGGGGCCCGGCTGCTGCGGGTAGGGCGGCGCGTCCTGGACGTGTCCGGTGGCATACGGGTCGTAGCCGTAGCCCTGCCCGTGGTCCGGCGGCTGCGCGTGCCCCTGCGCCGGTCCGCCGTATCCGTATCCGTAGCCGGTGCTGTCGTAACCGGTGCTGTCATAACCGGTGCCTTCGTAGCCGGTGCTGTCATAACCGGTGCCGTCGTAGCCGCCCGCGGGGTAGCCGTCCGGCTGCTGACCGCCGTAGGTGTCGTGGGTTCCGTAGCCGGGCTGCGGCTGCTGTCCGGACGGGGGCTGGTAGAGGGGGCGCCCGTACTCGTCGTAGCCGTACACCTGTCCGTACGGATGCTGTCGGTCGTTCACCAGTCCGCCCTTCAACCCCTGTCAGCTCTGTGGCCCGTCCGGGGTCCGGTAGAGCCCGCGCTTGCTGATGTAGCGCACCACTCCGTCCGGCACCAGATACCAGACCGGGTCGCCGCGGGAAACCCGTTCCCGGCAGTCGCTGGAGGAAATGGCGAGGGCCGGCACCTCGATCAGGGACGCCTTGCCGCCCGGCAGCCCGGGATCGGCCAGCGGGTGCCCCGGCCGGGTCACGCCGATGAAGTGCGCCAGGGAGAACAGCTCATCCGCATTGCGCCAGCTCAGAATCTGTGCCAGAGCGTCCGCACCGGTGATGAAGAACAGCTCCGCCTCCGGATTGAGCGCCCGCAGCTCCCGCAGGGTGTCGCTGGTGTACGTGGCGCCCGGCCGGTCGATGTCGATCCGGCTCACCGAGAACTGCGGGTTCTCGGCGGTGGCGATGACCGTCATCAGATAACGGTCCTCGGCGGCGGAGACCTCCTTGTGGCTCTTCTGCCAGGGCTGGCCCGTGGGCACGAAGACCACTTCGTCGAGGCCGAAGCGGTGGGCGACCTCACTGGCGGCGACCAGATGCCCGTGGTGGACGGGATCGAAGGTGCCGCCCATCACACCGAGCCGGCGTTTGCCGGTCCGTATCTGCTCTCCCATGGGCCGACCCTAACCGGTCGGGGCGGAAATGGGTGCCCCGGTCAGCGGTCGCGGTTGAGCCGGGTGGTGATCCACAGCAGCAGGAGCAGCGCGCCCAGCGCGCCGGCTCCGATGGCGTAGGCGTTCAGGGTGGACCCGTGCTCGCCGCCCTCGCTTTCGGCCAGCGTGGTGAGGGCGGTGGTGACACTGCTGAGGTACATGCGGGACCTATCCAGGGACGAGGGCATGTGGAAACGTAGGGTCATCGTAAGCGGGCCGGACCGCCGGACCGGACGCCCCCCACCGCTCGGCAATTCCGCGGCGGATTCCGGGGACGCTCCCGGCGGCCGGTGCGTTGAGCCCTGCGGAGACACCGCGATGCCGACCAGGAGGGGGTCTCATGAGCGACGGCACGGAGGACACAGGTGGCAAGGCCGGTCCCGCACCGGACGAGAGCGCGGGCGCGGGCGGAGAGAATCTGCCGGGCCGCGGGCGCCGCCGTTTCCCCGGCATCTCCTCGCGGGCCTACGAGCACCCGGCGGACCGCTCGGCGCTGGTGGCGCTGCGCAAGCTCACCGGTTTCGACACGGTCTTCAAGGCGCTGAGCGCGATGCTTCCGGAGCGCAGCCTGCGGCTGCTGTTCCTGTCCGACTCGGTGCGGGTGAGCGAACGGCAGTTCCCCCATCTGCATCACATGCTGCTGGACGCCTGCCACATCCTGGACCTGGACAAGGTCCCGCCGATGTTCGTCTCGCAGGACCCCAAGCCCAATGCCATGTGCATCGGGCTGGACCGGCCGGTGATCGTGGTGACCACCGGCCTGGTGGAGCTGCTGGACGAGGAGGAGATGCGGGCGGTCGTCGGCCACGAGGTCGGCCACGCCCTCTCCGGCCACGCGGTCTACCGGACCATACTGCTGTTCCTGACCAGCCTGGCGGTCCGGGTGGCCTGGATTCCGCTGGGCAGCATGGCGATCATGGCGATCGTGACCGCGCTGCGGGAGTGGTTCCGCAAGTCGGAGCTGTCCGCGGACCGGGCCGGACTGCTGGTGGGCCAGGATCTCCAGGCCTCCATGCGCGGGCTGATGAAGCTGGCCGGCGGCAACCACCTGCATCAGATGAACGTGGACGCGTTCCTGGAGCAGGCCGAGGAGTACGAGGCGGGCGGCGATCTGCGCGACTCGGTGCTGAAGATCCTCAATGTGCTGCCGCGCAGCCACCCGTTCGCCGCCGTGCGCGCCGCGGAGCTCAACAAGTGGGCCAGGAGCCGGGACTACCAGCGGCTGATGGAGGGCCACTACATCCGGCGCGACTCGGACGGCGAGGCCTCGGTCTCGGAGTCGGTGCGGGACTCCGCCGCGCACTACACCGACTCGGTGAAGACCAGCAAGGACCCGCTGATGAAGCTGATCAACGATGTGGCGGGCGGAGCCGGTGACCTGGGCGGCCGGATCCGGGACTTCGCCAGCAATGTGGGCCGGCCCCGGCCGGGCTCCGGCTCCGGCCCCGCCTCCGGCGGCACCGGCCCGGACGGCGGCGGGGCCGCGCCGGGCAACGGCTGAGCAGAGCAGCCGGCCGGATCACACCGGCCGACGACGCGCCGCGGCGGGCGGCCGGGGCTCGCGGCACCGCGGGTCCCGGCCGCCCGCCGCAGCCGTACCGCTGCGGCGGGCGGTGCGGATCAGCCGGCGCTCAGGGTGCCGCCGCACAGCCTGACCTCGCCGGTCAGATCGAACGGATCGGTGGCCGGCCCGCCCGGGTCCCGGGCGGATTCCCCGGCCAGCAGCGGGCGCAGGCTGCGCGCCGACGAGTCCGCGCAGTCCGCCGGACCGGCCAGCACCCGCGAGCCGAGCAGCACCGTCGTCCGGTTGCGCAGATCCTCCTCGGTGAAGGACATCCGCAGCTCCCGCCGCACATGGAACAGCGAGGCGGGCGCCTCGGGGTCGGCCGCCGGACGTACCGCGTAGACCAGCAGATGGGTGCTGGAGACCTCCAGCGCGCCGTCCGCCTCGGTGACCGAGAAGACGCCGTCCACCCGGACCGGGCTGCCGGCCGGTTCGGCCTCCGAGGTGTCGAGGCGCACCAGCCAGCCGGTGGCCGGTGCCTGGCCGGTGCCGCCGGCCAGGCTGCGGTCGAGCTGGCGCTGCTGGCCGGGCCTGAGCAGCGAGCGCACCGGCAGGGCGGTCGCGCCGGTCAGCACCCCGGGGGTGATGCCGCTGGCCACCACATATTCCTTGGCCAGGGCCAGGGCATCGGCGACCTGGCCCTGGCTGTAGTGCTCGGTGGCGCGGGCCTCGGGAAGATCCAGACCGGCCGCGCCGATGCCGAAGGCGTCCGCGGGCGAGCCGGCGTAGAGCTCCTCCGGCTCGCCGCCGGGCACCGTGCCGTCCGGGGCCAGCGGCAGCACGCTGATCTGCGGGGGCGGCACGGCCGTGGTCCGGTCGCCGCCATAGGGCATGGCGTTGCCCAGATAGACGGCGGTGACCAGGGCCACCAGGATGACCAGGGCGAACGCCAGGCCCTGGGTGGGCAGCGACCCCAGCAGGGAGCGCACCGGCCCGGGATCGCGCCGCCGGACGGGTGAGGTGTGGTCCTCGATCCGCTGCTGGGCGGAGTACTCCTCCAGCCGGGCAGCCCGGACGAACGACTCGTCGAAGACGGTCGCTCGAAACTCCTCGTCCCCACCGGAGAGGTCGCCCGGGAAGCCCTCCGGAGGTTCCGCACGTCCGGCCACCCTTCCAGCGTAGGCGGGGAACCGAAGGGGAGACAGTCCTGGGCCCGCCCGCGCCGCCGGAGTTGCGGGCCGACGCGGGGGCGGGCCCGGTGCTGTCCGGCCGCTCCGCCTCAGGGGGCGGGGAACGGCCCGAGGCCGTCCGCGACGATCTCGGTCTCGGTCTCGGTCTCGTTCCCGGTCTCGTTCCCGGTGGCGTGCTCCGCCGGGTCCCGGGGTCCGTCGCCGGTGCCCGGGGTGTCCTCACCGGTGCCGGGGGTGCCGGACGACTGCCGGCCGGTGGCGTCCCCCTCGCTTCCCCCGCCGGCCGCCCCCGTGTCCTGGCGGTCCGGAGCGCGGCCGGCGGGACCGGGGACGCGAGGGCCGGGAGCGGCCTCCTCACCGGTGCCGGTGGTGGCGCCGGTGTCCCCGGGCTCGGTGCTGGGCGGCGGCACCTCCTGCGGCACGCCGCGCTGCCAGGCACCGGCCCGCTGCACCGCGATCAGCGCGATGGCGATCATGCTCAGGCCCATCATCACGGCCAGCACACAGGCCACCGGCCGCTGCCAGCGGGCCGGGCGGCGGCCGGGCGGCGGTTCCCCGGCGGCGCGCCGGCCGCCGTGCCCGCCGCCCGCCGTGGCCGCCATGGCCGCCGGGGCGTCCGCCGGATCCGGCAGAAAGCGCACGTGGTCCGGGCGGTCGTAGGGACCGGCCAGTCCGGGGGCGGGTGCCCCGCCGGGCGGGGCGAGGTCGCGCAGCCCCAGGGCGTCCAGATCCTCGTCCGGGATCCAGGCCGGGCCGCAGTCCAGCGGCCCCTCGCCGTCAGCCTCGCCCCGGCCCCGGCCGGAGCCGTCCAGCGGGCGGAAGACCGGGGGATCCGCCGGGTCGGCCGGGTCACCGGGATCGAGGAAGAAGCCCGACTGGCCGGCCCGCTCCTCGGCCTCGGCCGCGCCCTCGGCGGCGGCTGCCTCCTCGGCCGCCCGTTCCAGCAGCGCTCTGGCTATCCGCTCGGCGGCGCTGGGCTCTCTGATGGCTGCCGCCGCCACAAAGGCCTCGTCGAACACCACGGCGGCGAAAGCGTCCTCCGCTGCCCCGTGGTCCTGGTCCTGGTCGTGGTCGTCGGGCCGCTGGCCGTCCGGGAACGGCTGGCCCCCCACCTCCTCCGGCACGCCACCCAGACTAGGCCGATCGGGTGCCGGAGGGGAGGGCCGCCGGGAAATCATCCCCGGGTGTGACCGTCCCCGGTGACCACATACTTGGTGGAGGTGAGCTCGGGCAGGCCCATGGGGCCGCGGGCGTGCAGCTTCTGGGTGGAGATGCCGATCTCCGCGCCGAAGCCGAACTGGCCGCCGTCCGTGAACCGGGTGGAGGCGTTCACCATCACGGCCGCGGAGTCCACCAGGGAGACAAAGCGGCGGGCGGCCAGGGCGTCCCGGGTGACGATGGCCTCGGTGTGGCCGGAGGACCAGCGGCGGATGTGCGCCACCGCGGCGTCCAGGTCCGGCACCACGCCGGCCGCGATGTCGTGGCTCAGATACTCCGTCGCCCAGTCCTCGCCGGTCACCGGGAGCACCTCGACACCGGCCGCGGCGCCGGCCTTCTGCCAGCTCTCGTCGCCGTGCACGGTGACGCCGGCCTCGGTCAGCGCGGCCAGCGCCCGGGGCAGGAACGCCTCGGCGATGCCCTGGTGGACCAGGACCGTCTCGGCCGCGTTGCACACGCTGGGCCGCTGGGCCTTGGAGTTGACCAGGATCTCCACGGCCATGTCCAGATCGGCGAGCTCGTCCACATAGACATGCACATTTCCGACGCCGGTCTCGATCACCGGCACGGTGGACTCGCTGACCACGGTCTGGATCAGCGAGGCGCCGCCGCGCGGGATGAGCACGTCCACCAGGCCGCGGGCGCCCATCAGCTCGCGCACCGACTCCCGGCTCTCGCCCGGCACCAGCTGCACCGCGTCGGCCGGCAGGCCGGCCGCGGCCACCGCGTCCCGGACCACGGCGACCAGGGCGGTGTTGGAGGCGTAGGCCGAGGAGGAGCCGCGCAGCAGCACGGCGTTGCCGGACTTCAGGCACAGCACGGCGGCGTCCACGGTGACATTGGGCCGGGCCTCGTAGATGATGCCGACCACGCCCAGCGGCACCCGGACCTGCCGCAGCTCCAAGCCGCCTGGCAGAGTGGAGCCGCGGACCACCTCGCCGACCGGGTCGGGCAGGGCGACGATGTCGCGCACATCGGAGGCGATGGCGGCGATCCGCTCGGGGGTGAGGGTGAGCCGGTCCACGACGGCGGCCGAGGTGCCGGCGGCCCGGGCCCGCTCGACGTCCCGGACGTTGGCCTCGACGATCTCCCCGGCGCGGGCCACCAGGGCGTCGGCGATGGCCAGCAGCGCGCCGTCCCGGACGGTGCGCGGCAGCGGGGCCAGCTCGGTGGCCGCCGCCCGGGCCCGGCGCGCGGTCACCAGCACCGGCGACTCGGCCGGCCCGTCCGGCCCGGCGCTGCCGGGGGACACGGCGGATGCGGCTGCGGCTGTGGATGCGGCGGAAACCTCACTACGGCTCATACCCGCCAAGGGTAGCCGCGCGGTGCGGCGGCAAGGCCCGTCGTCCGCATCCCGAGCACCCCGGCCACCGCCGCGGGCGGGCCGCGGCGGTCAGAACGGGTGCACGCCCACGGGGACGGCGGGCGGCGGGCCGTAGCCCTCGGCCAGGCGCTGGTGGTACGTCTCCCGGCCGATCACCTCCAGCCCCACGATCTCCCATGGCGGAAGCCGCGCCGACCGCCGGTGCTCGCCCCACAGCCGCAGCGCCACGGCCGCGGCGTCCCGCAGATCGCGGGCCTCTTCCCAGTAGCGGATCTCGGCATGGTCGGCGGCGTAGCGGCTGGTGAGCAGAAAGGGGTGGTCGTGGGCGAGCTGCTCCAGTGCCCGGCGCACGTCCTGCAGCGGTGTCCGGGCACCGGCGACGCTGAGCGTGACGTGCCACAGCCGGGACTCCTCGCGTCCGGCGCTTGCGCTCTCCTCCCCGATCCGGGACCCCTGGCCCCCCTCGACACTGGCCAGTCGTCTCACCGGCGGCCTCCTGACCTGGTGCTGTTGTGGTGCTTTCCGGTGCGCACACGGCACCGCCCGCTCTCCTCCCCACGGGCCCGCCTCCACGCTGCCATCTACCGGCAGCCGATGTGGCCGTTTCCCCAACCTTCGGCGGATCGGTTGCCCGGCGGCGCGTCCGGATACCCGCTGATGTGCTATTTGTCCACCGCCGCGCACCGGATCACGCCGGCGGCCCATGCCGGGCCGACGCCCGCCCGGGACCGCGGCTGAACCGGGTCAGGACCGGGTCAGGACCGCATCAGCACAAGGTCGTCGCGGTGCACCACCTCGCGCTCGTAGTCCGGGCCCAGCTCCCGGGCCAGCTCCCGGGTCGAACGGCCGATCAGCAGGGGAATCTCCCGGGCATCGAAGTTGACGAGCCCGCGGGCCACGGTCCGCCCGGTCTCGTCGCGCAGCTCGATGGGCTCGCCGGCCGTGAAGTCGCCGTCCACCGCGGTGATCCCGGCGGGCAGCAGGGAGCCGCCGCCCTCGGTGATGGCCCGGACCGCGCCGGCGTCCAGGGTGACCCCGCCGCGCGGGGAGGAGGCGTGCGCCAGCCACAGCAGCCGGCCCGCCGAGCGGGGACCGGTGGCCCGGAACCAGGTGCCGGTGGCCCGGCCGGCCAGCGCGTCGGCGACATGCACCGCGGAGGTCAGCACCACCGGGATGCCGTCCCCGGTGGCGATCCGGGCGGCCTCCACCTTGGTCACCATGCCGCCGGTGCCGACGCCCGCCCGGCCCGCGCTGCCCAGCTCCACCCCGGCCAGATCCTCCGGCCCGTCGACCGTCGCCAGCTTCCGCGCCCCGGGCCGGCGCGGATCACCGTCGTAGAGGCCGTCCACATCGGAGAGCAGCACCAGCAGGTCCGCCCGCACCACATGGGCGACCAGCGCGGCCAGCCGGTCGTTGTCGCCGAACCGGATTTCGTCGGTGGCCACCGCGTCGTTCTCGTTGACCACCGGTACCGCGCCCATGGCCAGCAACTGCTCCAGGGTGCGCCGGGCGTTGCGGAAGTGCACCCGGTGGCTGGTGTCGTAGGTGGTGAGCAGCACCTGGCCCACCCGGCGCCCGTAGCGGGCGAAGGAGGCGGTGTAGCGGGCGAGCAGCAGGCCCTGGCCCACGCTGGCCGCCGCCTGCTGACGGGCCAGATCGGTGGGCCGCCGCAGCAGCCCCAGCGGGGCCAGCCCGGCGGCGATGGCGCCGGAGGAGACCAGCACGATCTCCCGGTCCTGATGCTTGGCCAGCACATCGACCAGGGCGTCCACCCGGTCCGCGTCCAGGCCCCCGGCCGCCGTGGTCAGCGACGAGGAGCCGATCTTGACGACGATCCTGCGGGCGTCCACCACGTCCTGCCGTACGCCAGACACTGCGTCTTTCCCCTGTTCAGCCAGCCGGTCAGCCCTCACGGACCAGACCAATCTACGCCAGGGACCGCCCCGCCTCACTCCGGTTCCGGCCCGCGGACCGTCAGGCGGGCAGCTCCCACGGGCTGCGGAAGGGATAGGTGCGGGTGAGAAAGGCACGCAGCCGGGCGTGGACGGCGGGCCGGGAGGCGGGCGCGGTGTCCACATCGTTCAGGCAGAAGACATCGATGTCCGCGCCGGCCAGCCGGGCCAGCCGGGTGTGCAGGCCGGGCTTGCCGACGTCGATGTAGCGGAACTTGTACTCCCCCGGCACCGCACGCCCGGTGAGCAGCGCCCAGTGGTGGTGCAGGGTGGCGGCCGGGGCCAGGTCGGTGATGGCACGGAACCGGGAGTGCGTGGTCCCGGTCAGCGCCTCGAACCCGGCCTCCTCGATCTCCTCCATCACCGCCCTGATCTGCGGATGCGGGGTGTGCAGGAACTTGTGCACGGCAAACCGGCCATGGGTGAGCAGCAGCAGCTCCCGGACGTTCTTCCCGGCCGAGTTGGGCGCCGGCTCCAGCGGATGCGGCGGGCCCAGGCCGAGTTTCAGCGGGGAGAACGGTATCCGCGCGATGCCGTTGGCGTGGAAGAAGTCCTCGGCGCGCATCGGGCGGTTGAGAAAGACGTCGTCGTTGAAGTACAGGTAGCGCTCGGCCAGTCGGGGGATGCGGTGCAGACGGCTCTCGATGGCGTGCGAGTTGAACACCGGCAGCGCCGAGTGCGGCAGGATCTCGCGGTGGTCCACCACCGTCAGCCCGGGGGCCGAGGTGTCCAGCCAGGACGGTACCTGCTGGTCGGTCACCAGATAGACATGGCGGACGAAGGGGGCGTACATGGCCAGCGAGCGCAGGGAGTACTTCAGCTCGTCGTGGCTGGTGTAGCGGGAGGCGCCGACCTCGCGCGCCGCGATGCCCGGACCCTGCCGCGGCAGATGCCGGCGGCGGCGCTCGGCCAGCGCCGGATCGCTGCCGTCCACCCAGGTGAAGACCGCGTCCACCGGGAAGGTGACCTCATCGGCCAGGGTCTCGGCAAAGGGCTGGAAGGTGGGCACCTCACGGCCGGCCGGCCGGACGAAGGCGGGCTTGCGGGCCTCCACCGGCACCACCTCGGAGACCCGGTTGGGCCGCGGCGCCACCAGTGACTCCCGGAAGGAGTCGGTGAGCCGACGGCCCGGCACGGTCAGCCAGGTGCCGTCCGCGCCGCCCGGCCCGGCCTGTTCGCCGGACCGCCAGAACTCGATGTCGCAGCCGGTGGCCATCGGGTCCCGGGGGGCGTGCCCGCCCTCGCCCAGCCGGATCACCCCCACCCGCAGCACCTCGGCGCGGCGCACCGCCCGGGGCAGCCGCCCGTCCGCCCACAGTGCCACCGGGCCCGGCCGGCCGCCGGGGGCCGCGGCGCCGCCGGGCCCGTCGGCGCCGCGGGCCGGCACCGCCGCGGCATAGGCCGGTCCGCCGCCGAGGCGGGCCGCGGCCTCGGCCAGCAGCCGGGCCCGGAACGGCTCCTCCACACCCACCGTGTACCGCTGCCGGGCCATGCCCGGCACCAGGAAGTAGGGAATGCCGGCCGCGTCCAGCACGCCCGCCACCAGGTCCAGATCCTCGGCCGCCGCCGCCCCGGCCGAGTAGCGCTCCACGACCCGGCCGCACAGCCCAGGGCCGCCGGGCACCGACACCGCGCGCACCGCGGAGCCGGCCCGGCGCAGCTTCCGCCGCCGCCGGGCGGTCAGTACCGACCGGCCCGCGCCCAGGGCCCGCCACCGGAACCGCTCCAGCGGTGCCGACAGCGGACGCAGCACCGCCACCGCGCGTCGCACGATCCCGCGCAGGCTCCTCATCGAACTCTCTCCGGCGGCCTCAGGGCTTCTCGAACGGACTGGGGAAGGGGAAGTACTCGGCCAGGAACCGGCCCATCCGCTCGTGCACCTCTTCGCGCCGCTCCGGCGGCACGTCCACATCGTTGAGGCAGAAGAAGTCGAAGCGGCGGGTGCGGGCCATGTCGTCGAGCCGCTGCCCGGCGTCGTCCCGGCTGATGTTCACATAGCGGAAGCTGAACCGGCCCGGCACCCCGCGGCCGGTGAGCAGCGCGTACTGGTACTGCAGCGGCGCGGTCATGGCGATGTCCTGCGGGGAGCGGAAGCGGCTGGCGGTGGTCCGCGCGATGTCCTCGGGGAACAGCTCCTCCAGCTCGCGCAGCGTGGGACGGTGCTGCGGCAGCGGGGTGTGCATGAAGTTGTTGGTGGTCATCCGGCCGAACTTCTCCATCAGCAGCCGGCGGACGTTCTTGCCGGCCGAGTTGGTGGCCGTCTCCTCGGCATGCGGCTTGCCCACCCCGATCTTCAGCGGGGAGACCGGGATGCGCAGCACTCCGCTGCCGTGGAAGAAGTGCTCGGCGCTGACCCGGCGGCCCACGAAGACATCGTCGTTGAAGTACAGATAGTGATCGGACAGGCCCTCGATGTGGTGCAGCCGGGTCTCGATGGCGTGCGAGTTGAACACCGGCAGCACGCCGTCGTCGGGGAAGATGTCGCGGTGGTCCACGACCGTGATGCCCTCGGCGTCCCGGTCCAGCCAGTGCGGGCACTGCCCGTCGGTGACCAGATAGATGTGGCGGACGAAGGGGGCGTACATGGCCAGCGAGCGCAGCGAGTACCTCAGCTCGTCGTGGCTGGTGTACCGGGACTCGTTGATCTCCTTGTCCAGGATCTCGGCGGTGCCCCGGCCCTGGTAGCGGGCGCGCTTGGCCCGCATCGCCGGCTCATTGCCGTCCACCCAGGTGTAGACCACGTCCACCGGAAAGGTGACGTCGTTCACGGTGGGCACGGTGAACGGCTGGAACGTGGTGACCTCGATGCCGCCGGCCCGGACCAGCGCCGGGGTCTGCTCCGCGGCGGGCACCACATCGGCGACCCGGTTCCGGCGCGGCGCGACCAGCGCATCGGCGAAGATCTCCGCGGACGCCTGGGGCTGGACCCGGGCCAGTTCCCGCTCGCCGTCCGGGCCGGACAGCAGCTCGGCGCCGTCCTCCCAGAACTCGACGTCGCAGCCCAGCTCCGGGCCGCCCAGCACCTGACCGGCCGGACCGACGTGCACCACGCCCACCCGGATCACCGAGGCGGTGCGCAGGCTCACCGGCAGCCGGCCGTCCATCAGCAGGGCCGAGCGGCGGAGCTGGCCGCCCAGTATGGGCCGGCCGACGAACACGGCGCTGCCGCCGTGCAGCTCCTCCAGCGCGGTGAAGAAGCGCTCCCGGTCGGCGGCCCGCACACCCACCGTCCACCGGGTGCGGGAGATGCCGGGGACCAGGAAGACGGAGGCACCGGCCCGCTCCAGGACGGCCAGCACCAGCTCCAGATTGGCGTCGGCGGCCCCGGCGGCGGTGAACTCGGAGACCACCCGGCCGTAGAAGTGCTGACCGCCGACGACCACCCGGCGCAGACCGGAGTCGGCGGCCACGGCCCGGCGGCGGCGGCGCATCGACCGAAGCTGCCACATCTGTTCGACCGCCCTGCGCTCCACCCTCGGACGGAGCCGCCTGACCACCCTGCGAACGACCACTGCCATTCCCTTCTGCACCACCGGCATGGACCGGAACGCCGCCCGGAGTCGCTGGTTCCGGGGCGGCCGGCGGCCCGCCGGCACACCCGGCACCCCGGCCGGCGACCCGGGCCGATGCGGACTCCGGCGCGGCCCGCCGCGGCCCGGCCACTGCCGTCCGCCCGAGCGGGCCTCGCCCAAGGAGGAACGAGTGGCCTCCCGCAATGTCACCGTCGGCAGCGCACCCGGTAGGGCCGCACAGCCGGGCTGTGGCCTCCCCGACATTTACCGTACACGCAAGGTTAGCGCCAAAGTCCGGTGGAGTTTCCCGCCTTGACATCCGGGCCCCGGTGGTGCGGACGGGCGTGCGCCGGGGCTCGCGGCGCCCCGCGGCGGCACCGTCCCGCCCAGCTCACCGGCCGCGGACAGGCCGCCGCCGGCGCACCGGGCGGGCGGCACGCCCGCGGGCCGCTGTTGCGGAGTTGTGACAACCGGAGGACGCCGGACGGTTCACTGCCCGGCGAGCGGCCCGCCGTCGCCGTATCCGGCCTGGGCTTCCGCCCGCTCCGCCTCCCGGTCGCGGCGGCGCTGGACCGCGGGCCGCAGCTCGTCCAGCCGGTGGTCCTCACCGCGCCGGCCCAGCATCTCCGCGCCCGTGCTGACCGACGGCTCCCAGTCGAAGACCACGGCATTGTCCTCGGGGCCGATGGCCACGCCGTCGCCCTCCCGGGCGCCCATCCGGAACAGCTCGTCCTCCACGCCCAGCCGGTTCAGCCGGTCGGCCAGATAGCCCACGGCCTCGTTGTTGGTGAAGTCGGTCTGCCGCACCCAGCGCTCCGGCTTGCCGCCCCGCACCCGGAACATCCCCTCGCCCTCACGGGTCACGGTGAAGCCGGCGTCGTCCACCGCCTGCGGCCGGATCACGATCCGGGTGGCCTGCTGCCTCGGCTGCGCCGCGCGCGCCTCGGCGACGATCCCGGCCAGCGCGAAGGACAGCTCGCGCAGCCCCTTGCGGGAGACCGCGGAGACGTCGAACACCCGGTGGCCGCGCGCCCGGAGCTCGGCCCGCACCAGATCGGCCAGCTCCTGCCCGTCGGGGATGTCGGTCTTGTTGAGCGCCACCACCCGGGGGCGGTCCTTCAGGCCGCCGCCGTAGGCCTCCAGCTCGGCCTCGATGACGTCCAGGTCGCTCAGCGGATCGCGGTCCGTCTCCAGGGCCGCGCAGTCCAGCACATGCACCAGCACCTTGCAGCGCTCCACATGGCGGAGGAACTCCAGCCCCAGCCCGCGCCCCTGGCTGGCGCCGGGGATCAGCCCGGGCACATCCGCCACGGTGTAGACGGTCTCTCCCGCGGTGACCACCCCGAGGTTGGGCACCAGGGTGGTGAACGGATAGTCCGCGATCTTGGGACGGGCGGCGGAGAGCACCGAGATCAGTGAGGACTTGCCGGCGCTCGGGTAGCCGACCAGGGCGACATCGGCGACGGTCTTCAGCTCCAGGACGATGTCGCCCCGCTCACCGGGCTCGCCGAGCAGGGCGAAGCCGGGCGCCTTGCGGCGCGGCGAGGCCAGCGCGGCATTGCCGAGGCCGCCGCGCCCGCCGCGGGCCGCCACATAACTGGTGCCCTCGCCGACCAGGTCGGCCAGCACGGTGCCGTTGCGGTCGGTGACCACCGTGCCGTCCGGGACCGGCAGCACCAGGCTGTCGCCGTCCTTGCCGGTCCGGTTGTCGCCCTCGCCGGGGCGGCCGTTGCCGGCCGCGCGGTGCGGGCGGTGGTGGTACTCCAGCAGCGTGGTGACGTCCCGGTCCACGACCAGCACCACATCGCCGCCCCGGCCGCCGTTGCCGCCGTTGGGCCCGCCCAGCGGCTTGAACTTCTCCCGGTGCACCGAGGCACAGCCGTGACCGCCGTTGCCCGCGGCGACATGCAGTTCGACGCGGTCGACGAAGGTGGTCATGAAAAGCCTCCGGAGTACTGGTACTGGATCGGACAAGCACGGGATCGGAACGGAACCGGGCACAGGCGGCCGACACACCGCCAACAAACGGCCGGCCGGAAGGATTCCCCGGCAGGACGCGTCGAGGGCGGATGCGCACGCGCATCCGCCCTCGACGACCTGCGATCAACGCCGGCTGAGACCGGTGGGGCTCAGCCCTCGGCCGGAACGATGTTGACGACCTTGCGGTCCCGCAGCCGGCCGAACTCCACCACACCCGCGCGCAGCGCGAACAGGGTGTCGTCGCCGCCGCGGCCCACGCCCTTGCCGGGGTGGAAGTGGGTGCCGCGCTGGCGGATCAGGATCTCGCCCGCGTTCACCACCTGGCCGCCGAAGCGCTTCACACCGAGATACTGCGGGTTGGAGTCACGACCGTTCCGGGTGGAGGACGCGCCCTTCTTGTGTGCCATGTGTCTTCAGTCCCTTACTTCGTGGCCGGAGCGGGGATCTCCGTGACCTTGAGCTGCGTGTGGAGCTGGCGGTGCCCCATACGGCGGCGGTAGCCCGTCTTGTTCTTGTACTTCTGGATCCGGATCTTGTCGCCCTTGTAGTGGTCCAGGACCTCGGCCCGGACCTTCACTCCGGCGAGCACCCACGGATCGCTGGTGACGGTCTCCCCGTCCACCACGAGCAGGCAGGAGAGCTCGACGGTGTCGCCCGCCTTGCTGCTGGCCATTCGGTCGACCTCGATGACGTCGCCGACAGCAACCTTCTGCTGACGGCCGCCAGTGCGCACGATCGCGTACACGCGGAACTCTCTCTCGTCTCGATGCGGAGCCACCGATGCCAGGCTGGCCGGCCGGATTCCGGCTGCACGGCCCGCCCTCTCCCGTCGGCCGGGAGGAAGGTGCTCGGGGCCAAGCGTGACAACACGCCGACGGTCAAGAATAGGAAAGCCTTGCCGACCTGGTCAAATCGGCGCCGGCGGGCTGGCAGGCACGGCCCGGGCGCCGGGCCGTGCCTGCCAGCCTGCCGGCCTGCCTGGTCAGTCCTCCGCGGAGGCGGTGACCGAGGGCAGCGCCTGCTGCTCGGCCGCGGCCGTGGCCGTGGCCTTCTTGGCGGTGGCCTTCTTCGCCGCGGACTTCGCGCTCTTCTTCGCCGCCGCCTTCTTGGCCGTCTTCTTGGCGGCGGTCTTCTTGGCGGCCTTCTTGGCGGTGGCCTTCTTGGCCGCCTTGCGCGCCGCCTTCGGCGCCTCCGCCGCGCTCCCGGCCTCCGGCTCCTGCGCCGGCTCAGCCTCCGGGTCCCGCTGCGGTTCCGGTTCCGGCTGCTGCCCGGCGGTCTCGGCGCCGGCCGTCTCCTCCGGTACGGCGGCGGGCGCCGACACCCGGCGCACCACCCGGCGGCGGCGCGGTGCCGCCGGCTCGTCCTCCGCCTGCGCCGCGGGCTCCGCCGCGGCGGCGGGCACCGGCTCGGCCTCGGGCACCGGCTCGGGGGCGACCACGACCACCGCCGGCTCCGAGCCACCGCGCGGCGCCCCGGCCGGTGCGGTGACCTTGCGGGTCACCCGGCGCCGCCGGCGCCCGCCCCGGCGGATGCTCTCCTCCGCCTCGGCCACGCTGCTGTACAGCTCCTCGTCGGGGACGAACTCCAGCGCGGCCTCGGCCGCCTCCTCGGCAGCCGCCTCCACCGGCGCCGGCCCGGCCTCCGCCGCCTCGGCGACCGCTTCCCCGGCGGTCTCCCCGGCGGTCTCCGCCGCGGCCTGGGCGGCGGCCTCCTCGGCGGCCCGCTGTTCGGCCTGGCGCTGCTTCTTCCTGGCCTTCTTCCCGCCCGCCGGCGCCGCGGCGTGCACCTGCTCCATATGGACGATCACGCCGCGCCCGTTGCAGTGCACGCACGGCTCGGAGAACGACTCCAGCAGCCCCTGGCCCACCCGCTTGCGGGTCATCTGCACCAGACCCAGCGAGGTGACCTCGGCGACCTGGTGCTTGGTCCGGTCCCGGCCCAGGCACTCCAGCAGCCGCCGCAGCACCAGCTCGCGGTTGGACTCCAGCACCATGTCGATGAAGTCGATCACGATGATGCCGCCGAGGTCGCGCAGCCGGAGCTGGCGCACGATCTCCTCGGCCGCCTCCAGGTTGTTCCTGGTGACCGTCTCCTCCAGGTTGCCGCCCTGGCCGGTGAAGCGTCCGGTGTTGACATCGATCACCACCATGGCCTCGGTCCGGTCGATCACCAGGGAGCCGCCGCTGGGCAGCCAGACCTTGCGGTCCAGCGCCTTCATGAGCTGCTCGTCGATCCGGTAGGTGGCGAACACGTCCACCTCCGAGGACCAGCGCTGGAGCCGGCCGGCCAGGTCCGGCGCGACCTGCGAGACATAGCCGTGCACGGTCTCCCAGGCGGTGTCGCCGCTGACGATGACCTTGGAGAAGTCCTCGTTGAAGATGTCCCGGACGACCCGCACGGTCATGTCCGGCTCGCCGTAGAGCAGGCTGGGCGCATTGCCCTTCTTGGCCTTGCGCCGGATGTCCTCCCACAGCTTCTGGAGCCGCTCGACGTCGCGGGTCAGCTCCTCCTCGCTGGCGCCCTCCGCCGCGGTGCGGACGATCACGCCCGCGTCGTCCGGCACCACCCTCTTCAGAATCTGCTTCAGCCGGGACCGCTCGGTGTCCGGCAGCTTGCGGCTGATCCCGGTCATCGAGCCCTCGGGCACATACACCAGGTAGCGGCCGGGCAGCGAGATCTGGCTGGTCAGCCGGGCGCCCTTGTGGCCCATCGGGTCCTTGGTGACCTGCACCAGCACCGACTGGCCGGACTTCAGGGCGGTTTCGATCCGGCGCGGGCCGCCGGAGAGGCCGAGTGCCTCGAAGTTCACCTCGCCCGCGTAGAGCACGGCGTTGCGGCCCTTGCCGATGTCCACGAAGGCGGCCTCCATGGACGGCAGTACGTTCTGCACCTTGCCCAGGTAGACATTGCCGACGTAGCTGTGCGACTGCTCCTTGTTGACATAGTGCTCGACAAGGACGCCGTCCTCCATCACGCCGATCTGGGTCCGTTCGCCGCTCTGGCGGACGACCATGACCCGCTCCACCGATTCCCGGCGGGCCAGGAACTCGGCCTCGGTGAGGATCGGGACCCGGCGGCGACCCTGCTCCCGGCCCTCCCGGCGGCGCTGCTTCTTGGCCTCCAGCCGGGTGGAACCCTTGATGGACTGCACGCCGTCGTGGGCCTCGGCGCCCTCGCCCTTGCGGCGGGGCTCGCGGACCTTGACCACGGTGCGCTCGGGGTCGTCCACGGACGGCTCGGTTTCCGCCGCGGCCTCCCCCCGCCGGCGGCGACGGCGACGGCGGCGGCGGGAGCCGCCCTCGCCCTCGTCCTCGGTGTCGATCTCGGTCTCCGCCTCGGCCTCGGCGGCTCCGGCCTCCACGGTCTCCGGCCGCTCGTCGGCGGCGGACGGCCCGGCGCCGTCTTCCCGCCCGGCCCCGGCCTCCTCCTCGGCGAAGCGTTCCGCGGCGCGTTCGGCGGTCTCGCTGCGGCGGCGGCGACGGCCACCGCGGCGGCGACGGCGGCCACCGCGCTCCAGCTGCTCCTCGGCAGCCGCGGGCTCACCGGCCTCCGGTGCCCCTTCCGGCTCGGCCCCGGCAGCCTCCGGCTCGGCGGCCTCGGCCGCCCTCTCCTCGGGCTCGCGCCCGGGCTCGGGCTCCTCCTCGCGGGCCTGCGCGGCCTCCTCGGCGGCCCGCTCGGGCGTCTGGAACATGGGCGCCTGGAAGACGGGCGCCTGGAACAGCGCGGCGGGCGGGCCGGCGGCGGGCGGCGCCATGGGCGGCGTGGTCGCCGGCTCGTCCTCGGGCGCGCCGCCCTCCGGCTCGGCGAAGGCCGGCACCTGAGGCGGGGCCGTCCGGCGGCGGGTGCGCCGGGCGGGACCGGGCTCACCCTCCCCGGCGGCCTCCGCTTCGCGCGTAGCACGCCGGCGCACGGGCTCGGGGATCTCGGCCCCGGGCTGCGTCTCGGTCTCGGTCTGCGTCTCGGTCCGGGGCTCGGTCCGGGGCTCGGTCTCGGCCGCCGCGCGCACCGCACGACGCCGCGTCCGCTTCGGCGGCGCGGCCTCCGCAGTCTCCGCCGCCTCCGCCGTTTCGGCGGTCTCGGCGGGCTGCTCCTCCGGCTGACCGGCCTTGCGGCGCCGGGTCCGCTTCGGCGCGGCGGCACCGGCCTCGTCCTCCGCCGGCTCGGCGGCCTCCGGCGCGGCGCTCGCGGCGCGCACCACCCGGCGTCGCCGCCGCGGCTCGGCGGCCTCCGCCGGCTCACCGGCCGGTGCCGCCTCGGCGGGCTCGCCGGGCTCGCCGGGCTCGGTGGTGACCGTTTCCGCGGAACCCGCCGCGCGTGCCGCACGGCGCCGCTTCCGCGGCGGCGCCGGCTCGGCCGGTCCGGATGCCCCGGCCTCGGTCCCGGACTCGGCGGGCTGGACGGTCTCGGCCGGCTCGGCCGGCGGCGGCACGGCCGCCGCGACCCGCACCGCACGACGCCGCGTCCGCTTCGGCGGCGCCGCCTCAGCGGCCTCAGGGGTCTCAGGGGTCTCCGCCGCCCCGGCATCGGGCTCACCGGCCGCGGGTACGGCCTCGGCGGTCTCGGCGGTCTCGGTGCCGGCGGCGCCCCGCGGCAGGACAATCTCGGCGGGCTCGGCCGCCGGCGGCGCAGCCGCCGCGACCCGCACCGCACGACGCCGCGTCCGCTTCGGCGGCGCGGCCTCGGCCGGCGGTCCGCCCGGGGCAGCCTCGGGCTCACCGGCCCCGCCGGCCGAGGCCGCCGGCTCCGGTCCCGCCGTTGCGGCGGTCCCGGCCCCGGCCCCGGTTTCCGGCTCGTCCTCCTCGGCGGCCGGCGGCACAGGCTCCGCCGGTCCGGCGGGACCGGCAGGCGGCTGCTCGTCGGTGGGCATCAGGTCCTCGGCCGGTGTCTCGTCCGCCGCGGCCGGGGCCGGGGGGCCGGCCGGGCGGGTGGCGACCCGCCGCCGGGGCGGCAGCGTGTCGCTCGGGGTACTCCTCGTGGTGGTCTCGTTCTCGATGCGTTCGGCGCCGTCCGCTTCCGCGGACTCGTTGGGCTCGTGCATGCGGGCATTTCTCCCGTCGCGCCCCCGGGCGCCGGGGTCGGCGCCGCTCGAGGGCTGTCTGTGTCGCTCGTCACTCGCCGGTTCCGGCCTCCCTCGTCCGGCTGCGGCGAAAGTCTGCTGTTGGGTGCGCCGGCCTCGTCAGCCGGACCCGAGTGGCTCCCTGGTGCCGGGCGGTTCGGCGGCGCGCGACGGCATCGCCGAGGCCGTTGCCCGGACCGGACGCGCTTCTCGGTCCGCGCCGCCTGGCACCGCCCGGGGGCGTGCCACGGGGCTTCCCTGTTCAGGATTCTCCCGGAGAGGAGGCGCGGGCGCTCGCTCGCCCGGCCTTCCCTGCGGACGGCGGGCGACAACGCGCGTGCGCCTCCCAGCCCGGGAGCGTCCCTTCGGACCCCCGTACTGCTGGCGTCGCGGACCCGTCACGGCTGGCCGGACGGGCCCTGGCCGGTGACCTCCGACACCGCCGCGGTCCACTGCCCGGCGGCCGTGGGTGGAGCGGCCGGGTCGGCGTCGCGGTCAGGCGCGAACGGATCGGTCACCGTGCCGGTCTCCTCATCGAACGGCCCCTGCGCCAGCCTGGTCACCGCGGCGGGGACCGGCGGCGCCAGGTCGGCAGTGGAGCGAAGGCCGGACAGGACGTCGTCGGGTCGTACGGCAGGTGTGGTATGCCGCACTACCAGGCGCAGTATCGCACAAGCCGGGTCGGTCGGCCCATCGGACCCTCCAGGAAGCCCGCCCGCGACCGCCGTCTCCCCGGCGCCGGACGCCACGGACAGCGACATCACCGCGGCCCGGGCGTCAAAGGTGCGGGTGCCCTTCTTGGTCTGGCGGCGCACCTCCACGGTCTCGGTGGCCAGGAAGGACCGCACCGCCGCCGCGGCTTCCTCCGGCCGGACCCCGTCCAGCCGGAGTTCCCAGCAGGAGGCGGCCAGCCGGTCCGCGAAGTCGGAGGTCCGCGCCTGTACCGCCTCGGTCACGTCCAGTCCGGGCGGCAGCGAGGCGTCCAGCAGCCGCCGGACCGTCTCCGGGTCGCGCGGCTCGGCCAGCGCGATCTCCAGATACTCGGCCTCGCTGGCGGTGCCGGTCGGGGCGGCGTTGGCGTAGCTGACCTTCGGATGCGGGGTGAATCCGGCCGAGTAGGCCATGGGCACCTCGGCCCGGCGCAGCGCCCGCTCGAAGGCGCGCTGGAAGTCCCGGTGGCTGGTGAACCGCAGCCGGCCGCGCTTGGTGTACCGCAGCCGGATGCGCTGCACCGCCGGTGCGGGCGGCGGCCCCGCGGGTTGTCGCTTGCCCAGTGTCGTTCAGTCCCTTGTCCAACAGTGCGGCGGCCGGAGGCTTCCGGCGCGGTCCGCGTCATCCCGTGTTCTGTTCGGTTCCCGCTCTCCAGGCTACGCGGCGGCGGTGTCGATCCAGTAGCGGAGCTTCTTGCCGCGCTGGTCCTCGAACCGGCCGCCGCAGTGCTCGATGATCCGGCGGGAGGCGTCGTTGTCGTCGTCGCAGGTGACCAGGACGGCCTCGATGCCCATCCGGTGGGCGGCCGGCAGGGCGGCGCGCAGCATGGCGGTGCCGTGGCCCCGGCGGCGGGCCGAGGGGCGCACGTCGTAGCCGATGTGGCCGGCGAACTCCAGCATCAGCCGGTTGAGCCGGTGCCGGATGGCGAGCCGGCCGAGCCATTCGCCGTCCTCGGTCCACCACAGTGTGGTGCACGGCACATGGCCGCGCGGCCGGGGAGTCTCCTCCAGCACGTCCGCGCGGACCGCGGCCACATAGGCGGCGAAGGCCCCGGGCTCGTGCCAGCGCCCGCTCCAGGTGGCGAGGTCCCGGCCGATCATGGAGCCGTCGCCGGTGCGCCCCTCGGCCTCGAACTCCTTCATGGCCGCCAGAAAAGACGCGTGCACCGCGGTATCCGGCTCACTCAGCTCAGGCATGTCCCGACCGTCCTCTCCCCCGCGCCACCGCGCGCCGCACCCGACGCCACCGAACCTACCGGGCGAAGCGTGGTGCCGCCGCTCGGACGGCGCTTCACAGCGACCGCGCGATCACCGTGAGACCGCTGTGGGATCACTGCGGGACCACGGTGAGCGGCAGCAGTTTCCGCCCCGTGGGTCCCACCTGGATCTCGGTCCCCATGGCGGGGCACACGCCGCAGTCGAAGCAGGGCGTCCAGCGGCAGTCGTCGAGCTCCTGCTCGTCCAGGGCGTCCTGCCAGTCCTCCCAGAGCCAGTCCTTGTCCAGGCCGGAGTCCAGGTGGTCCCAGGGCAGGACCTCCTCGTAGCCGCGCTCGCGGGTGGTGTACCAGTCCACGTCCACGCCGTAGCGCGGCAGCACCCTGGCGGCGGACTCCATCCACAGGTCGTAGGAGAAGAATTCGCGCCAGCCGTCGAACCGGCCGCCGGCCTCCCATACGGCGCGGATCACCTCGCCGACCCGGCGGTCGCCGCGGGAGAGCAGGCCCTCCACGATGCCCGGCTTGCCGTCGTGGTAGCGGAAGCCGATGTTGCGGCCGTACTGCCGGTCCTCGCGGATGCGGTCGCGCAGCTTCTCCAGCCGGCGGTCGGTCTCCTCGGCGGAGAGCTGCGGCGCCCACTGGAAGGGGGTGTGCGGCTTGGGCACGAAGCCGCCGATGGAGACCGTGCAGCGGATGTCGTTGCCGCCGGTGACCTGCCGTCCCTTGGCGATGACCTTGGCCGCCATGTCCGCGATCTGGAGCACGTCCTCGTCGGTCTCGGTGGGCAGGCCGCACATGAAGTACAGCTTCACCTGGCGCCAGCCGTTGCCGTAGGCGGTGGCCACGGTGCGGATCAGGTCCTCCTCGCTGACCATCTTGTTGATCACCTTGCGGATGCGCTCGGTGGCGCCCTCCGGGGCGAAGGTCAGGCCGGAGCGGCGGCCGTTGCGGGTGAGCTCGTTGGCCAGGTCGATGTTGAAGGCATCCACCCGGGTGGAGGGCAGCGACAGGCCGATCCGGTCGTTCTCGTAGCGGTCGGCCAGGCCCTTGGCGACGTCGCCGATCTCGCTGTGGTCGGCGGAGGAGAGCGAGAGCAGGCCGACCTCCTCGAATCCGGTGGCGGCCAGGCCCTTCTCCACCATGTCGCCGATGCCGGTGATGGACCGCTCGCGCACCGGGCGGGTGATCATGCCGGCCTGGCAGAAGCGGCAGCCGCGGGTGCAGCCGCGGAAGATCTCCACCGACATCCGCTCGTGCACCGTCTCGGCCAGCGGGACCAGCGGCTGCTTGGGGTAGGGCCACTCGTCCAGGTCCATCACGGTGTGCTTGGCGACCCGCCAGGGCACTCCGGAGCGGCCCGGCACCACACGGGCGATCCGGCCGTCGGGGTGGTACTCCACGTCGTAGAACCCGGGGACGTAGACGCCGCCGGTGCGGGCCAGCCGGAGCAGCAGTTCGTCCCGGCCGCCGGGCCGGCCCTCGTCCTTCCAGGCCCGGATGGTCTCGGTGATGGCGAGCACGGCCTGCTCGCCGTCGCCGAGCACCGCGCAGTCCAGGAAGTCGGCGACCGGCTCGGGGTTGAACGCGGCATGGCCGCCGGCGATCACCAGGGGGTGCTCGCCGGTGCGGTCCTCGGCGCGCAGCGGGATGCCGGCGAGGTCCAGGGCGGTGAGCAGATTGGTGTAGCCCAGTTCGGTGGAGAAGGAGACGCCGAGCACGTCGAAGGCGCCGACCGGGCGGTGGGAGTCCACGGTGAACTGCGGGACGCCGTGCTCCCGCATCAGCGCCTCCAGGTCCGGCCAGACGCTGTAGGTGCGTTCGGCGAGCACGCCGGGGCGCTCGTTGAGGATCTCGTAGAGGATCATCACGCCCTGGTTGGGGAGCCCGACCTCGTAGGCGTCCGGGTACATCAGCGCCCAGCGGACATCGCACTCCTCCCACGGTTTGACCGTGGAGTTCAGCTCGCCGCCGACGTACTGGATCGGCTTCTGGACGTGCGGGAGGAGGGCCTCCAGGCGCGGGAAGACCGATTCGACAGGCATGGGTGATGTCTCCGGGAAATGGGGTGCGAGGGCCGGTTCGGCGTCGGCCGGTGCGGATGGCCGGGCCGGACCGGTGACGGTGGTGACCATTCAGCCTAACCGCTCTCTCCCGCGCGGGCCCTCCGGGCGGGTCAGCCGGCGCCGGCCCCGGTCTCCTCGGTGTCCGCGGCCGGGTGGCCGGGGTGGAGGGCGGCGAGGCGGCGCTCGTACTCCTCGGCCAGGGCTCGCTCGCGGCCGTGCAGCAGGCCGTAGGTGAAGGACGGCTCGCCGGCCGCCTCGGCCGTCACGGCCAGTTCCACCAGGGCTTGTCTGGCCATCACGCTGTCCTGGTGCTCGCCGAGCAGATCCTGGAGGGCCCGCCAGCGGGTGATCTCGGCCCGGGCGGCCGTCCTGCCCAGTGCCGGGCGGGCCGCCTCCGCGGAGTAGCGGGCCCGTTTGGCGGCCTTGCGGGCGGCGTGCAGGGCGTGGTCGCGCAGGGGTCCGGGCGGCGCGGCGCGGGCCGCCGCCATCCGCCGGTCGAAGCGGTCGGCGTCGGCCTCCAGCACCCGGCCGCACACCTTGCGGTCCCGCCGGCCGGCGGCGGGCAGCAGCGGCGGCACGGCGAGCAGGGCGTCCAGTCCGGACAGCAGGTCCCGGAAGCGGTCGGAGTCCAGGGCGGCGAGCACCCTGGCCCGGGTGGCGGACCGGCCGGCCGGGGTCCCGGGGCCGGGCGGCTCCTCGTGGGGGGAGCCGTAGTCGCGCAGGCGGTCCCGGGCCGGGCCGCGGATCAGCTCCGGCGGCAGTTCGGCGAGGCGCTCGCGGAACCGCTCGGCCAGCACCTCGCGGTCGCGGTCGCCGCTGAGCTCCCCGGCGAGCCAGATCAGCTCGCCCTCCAGGGCGGCGGTGACCGTGCGGTCCAGGACCCGGCGGTAGGAGCGGAAGCAGCTTCGCAGCCTGCGGCACGCCACCCGCATCCGGTGCACGGAGTCGGGCGCGTCCCGGCGGACCTCGGGCTCCAGTTCGCGCAGCTCCCGTGCCTGCCGTCCGGCGTAGTCCACAACGGTGGCCCCGGCGGTGCCCGCCGCGGGGCGTACAGATGTCGTTGTCGCGGTAGTCATCGTGAGTTCACCCGTCAGCCGCTTTCCGTCGAGGGTAGTGGCAGTGGCGGCCCTGAGGCGACACTCCGGGACGGAACCTGCCGGAACCCGCCGGAACCGGCTGGAACCATACGGTTTGCGCCGGTTGCCCGCGTCCGGGGCTATGCCGACAGGGTGCGTTTCATCCGGATGGACTCCAGCAGGCCGATGGCTATCCAGGAGGCCATCATGGCGGTGCCGCCGTAGGAGACGAACGGCAGCGGAATACCGGCCACCGGCATGATGCCCAGCGCCATGCCGATGTTCTCGAACGACTGGAAGGCGAGCCAGGCCACCAGGCCGGCCGCGATGATGGTGCTGTACAGGTCGGTGGCGCCGCGGGCTATCCGCAGCGCGCGCCAGAGCAGCACGGCGATCAGCAGGATGATGCCCGCGCCGCCGACAAAGCCCAGTTCCTCCCCGGCCACGGTGAAGATGAAGTCGGTCTGCTGCTCGGGCACGAACTGCCCGGTGGTCTGCGAGCCCTGGAAGAGGCCGGTGCCGGTGAGGCCGCCGGAGCCGATGGCTATCCGGGCCTGGTTGGTGTTGTAGCCGGCGCCGGCCGGGTCGAGTTCGGGGTTGGCGAAGGCGGCGAAGCGGTTGATCTGGTACTCGTCCAGCACGCCCAGCGTCCACACCAGCACCGCGCCGGCCGCGCCGGCCGCCATCAGGCCGAAGGTCCAGAAGATGGTGGCGCCGGAGGCCAGCAGTACGCCGAGCACGATCATGCCGATCACCATGGCCATGCCCATGTCGTCGACCACCACGATGGCCAGCGGCAGGGCGGCCAGGCCCAGCGCCTGGAGGACGGGGCGGCCGGCGGGGTGGTCGCGGTCCCCCGCGTCGACCTGGGCGGCCAGCACCGTGGCCATCCCCAGGATCACCGCCACCTTGGCGAATTCGCCGGGCTGGACGGTGTAGCCGGCTATGGACAGCCAGGCCCGCTGGCCGTTGATCTCGGTCCCGAGCGGGGTGAAGACCAGCAGGAGCAGAACGATGGAGAAGCCGTAGAAGACCGGGACGGCGCTGCGCAGCCGCTGGTGGCCGAGCCACATCACGCCCACGGCCAGGGCGATGCCGATGGCGGCGTTGAGCGCGTGGCGTATCAGGAAGAAGTGCGGGTCGCCCTCGTTGATGTCGGTACGGGTCCAGGTAGCGGACCAGACCAGCAGACAGCCGAGGACGGTGAGCCCGCCGGCGGCGAGCAGCAGCAGCCAGTCGACCCGGCGGAACAGGGAGTCCCGGGCCATCATGCGGCGGATGCCGGAACGCCGGGCGGGCGGCAGCCCGCTGGAGAAGGTGTGGACGCTCACCGGTGCCTCACCCGTCCCCGCCGGTGCCCTCGCGGCGGCGGTCGGCCTCGAAGGCGGCGCCCGCCAGTACCTCGCCGGTGCCGTCGCCGGTGCCGGCCTCCGCCCCGGCCTGGAAGTCTCCGGCGCCGTCGCCGTCCTCGCCGTCGCCGGCCGGGACGATGGCGGCGCCCTCGTAGTTCTCCTGGTGCTCCTTCTTGTAGGCGGCGAAGTGCTGCTCCCACTCCTTGTCGAACTCGGCCGCCATGGTGCCGTTGTCGTCGGTCCGCGGCAGTTCGGCCGGCGGCTCGGGCAGCAGGGCCAGCTCCGGGTGGATGGCGCCCTGCTCGTCCACGCCGTAGATGGCCTCGTAGATGTTGCGCACCGCCGGGCCGGAGGCGCCGGAGCCGGTACCCGCCTGATCGATGGTCATGACCACGGTGTAGTCCTCGGAGAAGGTGGTCAGCCAGGAGCGGGACTGTTTGCCCTCGGTGGTCGCGGTGCCCGTCTTGGCGGAGAGCGGGATCTCGTCCTGCGGCCAGCCGATGAACCGCCAGGAGGCGGTGCCGACCTCTATCACGTCCCGCAGGGCGCCTTGCAGGTCGCTGACGGTGCCCTTCTCGATCGGCAGTTTTCCGTTCTCGACCGGTTCGAATTCCTCGACGACATTGCCGTTCACATCGACGATCGCCTTGCCGACGGTGGGCCGGTAGAGGGTGCCGCCGTTGTTGATGGCCGAGTAGACCGAGGCCATCTGGATCGGGGTCACCAGCAGATCGCCCTGGCCGATGGAGAAGTTGACCGCGTCACCGGCCCGCAGCCGCCAGCCGTCCTCGCAGCTCTCCCGGGCGTAGCGGTGCGCGAAGTCGTCGCCCTCCTCCTTGCCCAGCTCGCACCAGGCGTCCTTGTTGGTCTCCCAGTACTCCCGCTTCCACGCCCGGTCCGGCACCCGGCCCGCGGCCTCGGAGGGCAGGTCGATGCCGGTCTCGCTGCCCAGCCCGAATCCGTGCGCGGTGTCGAACAGCCAGTCGTTCGGGTTCTCGCCGGGGTTGATGCCGCCGTCCTTCTGCCATTCGGCGTGCGCCAGCCGGTAGAAGACGGTGTTGCAGGACACCTCCAGCGCCTTGCCCAGGGAGATCGGCCCGTAGCCGCGGGACTCGAAGTTCTTGAAGGTGGTGTTGCCGATGCTGTACGAGGAGGAGCACTCGTAGTTGCCGTCGAAGTCGTAGCCGGCCCGGACCGCGCCGGAGGAGGTGACCACCTTGAAGGTGGAGCCGGCCGGGGACTGGCCCTGGATGGCCCGGTTGAGCAGCGGGTCGTTGGCTTCCTCGCCGGTCAGCCGCTGGTACTCCTTGGCCGAGATGCCGCCCACCCACACATTGGGGTCGTAGTCCGGGTAGGAGGCCATCGCCACGATCCGGCCGGTGTGGGACTCCATCACGATGGCGGCCCCGGAGTCGGCCTCGTAGTTGCGACCGCTGATGTCGTCGTGCGCCTGCCGGGCCTGCTTCATGGCCTGGAGCAGCTCGTGTTCGACGACCGCCTGGATGCGGGAGTCGATGCTGGTGACCAGATTGGCGCCGGCCTCGGCCTCGACGCCCTCGGCCTCGCCGATCACCCGGCCGAACTTGTCCACCTCCAGCCGGTCGATGCCGGCGCCGCCGCGCAGATACTCGTCGTAGGTGCGCTCCAGGCCGGAGCGGCCGATCTGGTCGTAGCGCTGCAGCGGGGAGTCGGTCTGCTGGGACTCGGCGACCTCCTCGTCGGTCACCGGGGAGAGATAGCCCAGCACCTGGGCGGTGTGGGCGCCGTAGGGCGCCGGGTAGCGGCGGACGGCGGTGGGCTGGGCGACGATGCCCGGGTAGCTCTCCGGCCGTTCCCAGATCTGCAGCGCCTGCTGGACGGTGGCCTCGTCGGTGATCGGGATGGGCTGGTAGGGGGAGCCGTTCCAGCACGGCTGCGGGGTCTCGGAGTCGCACAGCCGGACCCGGTTGCGCACCTCCTCCGGGTCCATCTCCAGCAGTCCGGCGAGGTCGGTCAGCACCTGCTCGCCGTCGTCGGGCATGCGCAGCAGGTCGGTGCGGTCGGCGGAGACCACCAGCCGGGTCTCGTTGTCGGCCAGCGGCACGCCGCGGGCGTCCAGGATGGCGCCGCGCACGGCGGGCTGGATGACGTTCTGCACATGGTTGCCGGCCGCCTCGGCGGCGAATTCGTCGCCCTGCCTGATCTGGAGGTACCACAGCCGGCCGGCCAGGGTGAGCAGGAGGGAGAAGACCAGTATCTGGAGGACGACCAGCCGGATGGTGACCCGGGAGGTCCGCCCGGTCTCCGGGATGTTGCTCACAGCCTCTTGACCCCCTTCAGACGGCCGCGGGAACGGCCCAGCAGCGGCGAGCGCTGGCTGCCGATGACGGCGGCCCGGCCGGCCCGGGCCCGGCCGAACCGGCCCGCCCGGCCGAGCCTCAGGCCGGTGGGCCGCAGCCAGGACGAACCGAGCGACTCGCCGGCCGGGGAGGCGGCGCCGTCACCGGCCAGCGGATCGCTCTCCAGGCGACGGGCCAGGCTCATCACCAGCGGTACGACGAACGGCGCCAGCAGCAGGTCGTAGACGGTGGCCGTGGTGACCATGGTGACCAGGGCCTCCTGGCTCACCTCGGTGTCGCCGACCAGGGTGCCGACACCGGCGTAGAGCAGGGTGGAGCTGACCGCGCCGATCGCCACCACCAGCATCGGGGCGGTGGCCGAACGGTGGCCGGTGTCCGGTCTGGTCAGGCCCGCGGCATAACCCACCAGGCAGAGCACCAGGGCGTAGCGGCCCACGGCGTGATCGGCGGGCGGGGCGAGGTCGGCGACCAGGCCGGCGAAGAAGCCGGTCACCGCGCCGCCGGTGTGGCCGTAGACCAGGGCCAGGCCCAGCACGGTGAGCAGCAGCAGATCGGGGACGGCGCCGGGCAGTTGCAGCCGCGCCAGTATGCTCACCTGCACGGTGAGGGCGACGACCACCAGCAGGGTGGTGAGCAGGGTGCGTTGCACGCGCATGGTCAGTCAGCTCCCGGTCCGTCGGCGTCGTTCCCGGTCTCCGGGTCCGCGGCGCCGGCGTCCGCTCCGGCATCGGTGTCCGGGTCGGCGTCCGCGTCGGCCTCGGTGTCCGGCTGGGGCTGGTCCGCCGCTTCCTCCTCCCCGGGGGCGCCGGGCTCGCCGGCGTCCTCCGGGCGGGTCACCTCGCTGCTGCCGCCGGTCTGGGTCCCGGGCTCCGGCTCCCGCGGTTTCTCCGGCAGCACGGCGTCCCGCGGGTCGGCGCGCGGCGGCTCGACCACCACGCCCACCAGGTCCAGTTGGGTGAAGGCGACGAACGGCCGCACCCGCACGGTGCGGGTCAGGTCGCCGGAGGGCGCCTCCACGCTGGTCACCTCGCCCACCGGCACGCCGGGCACAAAGGGCTTGTTGCCGGCCGAGCCGAAGGTGACCAGCCGGTCGCCCTTCTTCACCTCGGCCCGGTGGTTGAGAAGCTGGACGTCCAGGGCGTTGTCGCCACGGCCGGTGGCGAAGCCGAGCTCATTGCTGCCCTCCATCCGGGTACCCACGGTGAATCTGGGGTCGCTGGCCAGCAGCACGGTGGCGGTGCCCGGCCCGACCGTGGTGACCCGGCCGACCAGGCCGTCGCCGTTGATCACCGTCATGTCGCGGTCGATGCCGTCCCGGGTGCCGGCGTCGATGGTGATGGTCCAGGAGAACCCCTGGGCCGGCCCTATGGCGATGACCTGCGCGCCGACGATGCTGTACTGGCCGGCCCCGGCGGTGCGCAGCAGGTCGTCCAGCTGCTCCACCCGGGAGTCCTGGTGGTCCTGGTTGCCCAGCTGCTGGCGCAGTTCGGCGTTCTCCTGCTCCAGTGCGCTGATCCGGTCCTGGCGGCTGCCGGAGTCGCGGACCGCGCCGATGGCGTTGGCCACCGGGTCGACGACGGTCGCGGCGCCCGACTCCACCGGGCCGAAGACGGCGGCGGCGGCCTCGCGCGGCCCGTTGAGGGGGGAGTTGTCGCCTTCCCGGATGTCCACCGTGATCAGCGCGAATGCGATGGATACCAGCAGGATGAGCAGCAGCCGGCTCTCTCTCGAGTCCCTCACGTGCGGCAGCCGTGCCTTCCTTGTGTGTTTCGTCTGGGTTCCCGGCCGGGGCGGCCGGGCGGGCCGGCGCGGGTCAGCGGCGCGGCGTGGCGTCCAGCACCTGCTGGAGGGCCTCGAACTCCTCGACGCACTTGCCGGAGCCGAGTGCGACCGAGTCGAGCGGGTTCTCCGCGATGTGGATCGGCATGCCCGTCTCCTGGCGCAGCCGCTCGTCCAGGCCGCGCAGCAGGGCGCCGCCGCCGGTCAGCACGATGCCGCGGTCCATGATGTCGCCGGAGAGCTCGGGCGGGCACTTGTCGAGCGTGGTCTTGACCGCGTCCACAATGGCGTTGACCGGCTCCTCCATGGCCTTGCGGACCTCTTCGGTGGAGATCACCACGGTCTTGGGCAGCCCGCTGACCAGGTCCCGGCCGCGGATCTCCATGTGCTCCTCCTCTTCCATGGGGAAGGCGGAGCCGATGGAGATCTTGATGTCCTCGGCGGTGCGTTCGCCGAGCAGCAGGCTGTACTCCTTCTTGATGTGCTGGATGATCGCGTTGTCCAGCTCGTCGCCGGCCACCCGGATGGACTGGGCGGTGACGATGCCGCCGAGCGAGATGACCGCCACCTCGGTGGTGCCGCCGCCGATGTCGACCACCATGTTGCCCGTCGCCTCGTGCACCGGGAGGCCCGAGCCGATGGCGGCGGCCATGGGCTCCTCGATGATGTGCACCTGGCGGGCGCCCGCCTGGGTGGACGCCTCGATGACGGCGCGCCGTTCCACGCCGGTAATGCCGGAGGGCACACAGATGACCACCCGGGGGCGGGCCAGATAGCGGCGCCGGTGGATTTTCAGGATGAAGTAGCGGAGCATCCGCTCGGTGATCTCGAAATCCGCGATGACGCCGTCCTTGAGCGGGCGTACCGCCACGATATTGCCGGGGGTGCGGCCGATCATCTTCTTGGCTTCGGCACCGACCGCCAGAATGCCGCCGGTGTTGGTGTTGATGGCCACCACGGAGGGCTCGTTGAGGACGATCCCGCGGCCTCTGACGTACACCAGCGTGTTGGCCGTCCCGAGGTCGACTGCCATGTCTCGGCCAATGAACGACATATTGTTCGCCATGGGATGCGTTTGGCCTTCCGGACTGGAGCGGTGTGTGCGTGGAGGTCGGCTGGGGCGCGCTGGCGCCGCCATACCCGCGGGTCGCGGTGGGGTGGTGCCATCGTATCCACGGCCGGTCGAACACGGGGCGCGGGTGCGCCTCGGTCGCCATTGTCAGCCGAACCCGGCTCACCCTCCATGATGGTGACGCCGTGTTCGGGCGAAGAGTTCCCCCGACCGGCCGTGCCGACGGGCCTCGCGAAGCCGGCGAACACATTCCCGCGTCCGGGCGTGTCGTGCCCCCCGAAGGGGCGAAACGCCGGGCCGCTCGTGCATTGCCGGTGCATTGCGGGTGCCTTGCCGCTCTTGTGCCCCGACCTGTCCGGGACATGCCGACAAGTTCCTGAACGTTACCGGACCTCTTCAGGCATGAGATGGAAAGAAAATCTTCAGTTCCCGTTCGGCGGACTCGGCGGAGTCGGAGGCGTGGATCAGGTTCTCCCGCACGATGGTCCCGAAGTCGCCGCGGATGGAGCCGGGCGCGGCGGCGACCGGGTCGGTGGGGCCGGCCAGCGCGCGCAGCCCCTCGATCACCCGCTCCCCCTCGACGATCATGACGACCGCCGGGCCGGAGACCATGAACTCCAGCAGCGGCTCGTAGAACGGCTTGCCGGCATGCTCGGCGTAGTGGGTCTCCAGGGTGCCCCGGTCCAGGCTGCGCAGCTCCAGCGCGGTGATCGTCCAGCCGGCCTTGGCCTCGATACGGCGGATGATCTCGCCGATCAGACCACGGCGGACGGCGTCCGGCTTGAGAAGGACAAGACTGCGCTGGCTCATGCGACGGCTCCTGGGGGAGAACGGTGCGGGTCCCCGGGTGGGTCCGGGGCGGTGGATCCGGATGCGGCTACGGCCACCGGGTGAGTCGCACCATATCGCTCCCGGCCGGCAGCGCGCCCCCCGGGCCGGGGATTGTGATCATCCGGCGTCCTGGGCGGGAATTCCGGGGCTTCCGCCGGCCCCGCCGGCCCCGCCCGCCGCACGGGCCGCCTTGAGCTCGTCCACCCGGCGGCCGAAGTGCACCGAGGCCCACCACAGCGCGGTGAAGCAGGCGCCGAGCACAAACATCATCGGCACCACCAGGCCGCTGAGCACCAGCCCGGCCTGGAGCGCCCAGCCCAGTGAGACGGCGCCGCGGACCCGCCCCACCAGCCCGCACAGCACGAGGGCCAGCACCATGGCGGCGCCGCTCACCGTCCACAGGGTGCCGGCCGGGAGATCGGACATGCGGGAGGCGACCAGGGCGGCCAGCCCGATCACGATGGCCTCCATGGCGAGGGTGGTGGCGCAGAGCTGACGCATGGCGGTTACCGGTGATCCTTCCCCAGCAGCAGACGGGCCTCGCCGACCGTGATCACCGAGCCGGTGACCAGCACGCCGGCGCCCGCGTACGCGTCCTCTTCCTCGGCCAGGGTGACGGCCGCGTCCAGCGCGTCGTCCAGCCGCGGCTCCACCTGCACCCGGTCCTCGCCGAAGACCTCGACGGCGAGGGCGGCCAGGGCGTCCACGTCCATGGCCCGGTGGGAGGAGTTCCGGGTCACCACCACCTCGGCGAGCACCGGCTCCAGCGCCTCCAGAAAACCGCGGACGTCCTTGTCGGCGCTGGGCCCGATCACCCCGACCAGCTTGCTGAAGGTGAACGCCTCCTGGACCGCCGACGCCGTGGCCGCCGCCCCCGCCGGGTTGTGCGCCGCGTCCAGGATCACCGCCGGGCTGGTCCGGACCACCTCCAGCCGGCCGGGCGAGGTGACCGAGGCGAACGCCTGCCGGACCACCTCCATGTCCAGCGTCCGCCCGGGCACCTGCCCCACACCGAAGAACGCCTCCACGGCGGCCAGCGCCCCCGCCGCGTTGTGCGCCATGTGCTCGCCGTGCAGCGGCAGAAAGATCTCGGGGTACTCGCCGCCCAGGCCGCGCAGGGTGAGCAACTGCCCGCCCACCGCGATCTCCCGGGCCAGCACCCCGAACTCCAGCCCTTCGCGGGCCACGGTCGCGTCCCGCTCACCGGCCCGGCGCAGCATCACGGCCGCCGCCTCCACCGGCTGCTGGGAAAGGATCACGGTGGCGCCCGGCTTGATGATCCCCGACTTCTCCCCGGCGATCTTCTCCGGTGTGTCGCCCAGCCGGTCGGTGTGATCCAGCGAGATCGGCGTCACCACGGCCACGCCCGCGTCGATCACATTGGTGGCGTCCCACTCACCGCCCATGCCGACCTCGATCACGGCCACGTCCACCGGCGCGTCCGCGAACGCGGCATAGGCCATGCCCGTCAGCACCTCGAAGAACGACAGCCGGTGCTCCTGGCGCGAGTCCACCAGCTCGACATAGGGCCTGAGATCCTCGTAGGTGCCGACGAACCGCTCCGCCGGGATCGGCCGCCGGTCCAGGCTGATCCGCTCCGTCACCGACTGCACATGCGGGCTGCTGTACCGGCCGGTCCGCAGCTCGAACGTGGCGAGCAGCGCCTCGATCATCCGGGCGGTGGTCGTCTTGCCGTTGGTCCCGGTGATGTGAATCGTCGGGTAGGTCCGCTGCGGATCGCCGAGCAGCTCCATCAGGGCCCTGATCCGGACCAGTGAGGGCTCGAGCCTGGTCTCCGGCCAGCGCTTGGCCAGCTCGGTCTCCACCTCGCGCAGCGCCCGGTCCGTCTCCGGATCCTCCGGCCGCCCCGGCACCTCGTCCTCGGCGCCCGGCGCCCCCGCGATCGTCCGCAGGGTGCGGCTCCCGGCCTCGATCACCGCCAGATCCGGATCCCGCTGCGTCTCCTCCCCCACGATCTCCGAGAACATGTCGTCCTCCGCCCGGCGCGCATCGTCACCGGACTCATCGGGCTCGAACGGAGAAGGCTGATCACTCACCCCCCCAGTCTACGAACCGCCCGCCGCCTCCCGGGACCACCTCGCTCACCGGCGTCTTCCGCTCCCGCCCGCCGTGGCCGTGTGCGCTCCGTGGCGCCGGGGTCAGCGCTTGAGACGGCCGCGGACGGCGAGGATGGCGAGGCCGAGCAGGATGGGCTCGGTGAGCCGGGCGGTCAGCTCGATATAGGCACCGGCGGTGGTCAGGTCCTCCTCGGCGGAGCGGAAGACGACGGAGTTCACCGCGACCTGGAAGGCGGTGTCCACGCGCTCGGCCGTGAACCGGCCGGTGCCGGAGCCGTACGGCGGCCCGGCCGGGACGCCCCACAGGGTGAGGGCGGCAACGGTCACGGTGATGGCGGCGGACAGCCAGCCCAGGGCCCGGGAGGCGCGCAGGCCGTAGCCGGACAGCGCCCAGTAGGCGGTCAGCAGGGCCCGTTCGGCGCGGGGACGGGTGGTGTCATGGCGGCGCATCTCCATCTCGCCGTAGTAGAAGTCGGCGGCGTCCGGCTCGTTCTTGCCGTCCTCCAGGGACTTGCGGAGCTGGCGGTAGAGAACGGAGAGGGCGGCGGGTTCCGGCGGGGCCGGCGAGCCCTCCGGCGGCACGGACCAGGCGCGCCAGTGGTGTTCTTCGGCCAGGGTGCGGCGCGGGCTCCAGCGGCGCGGGGTGGAGCCGAAGGTGCAGCGGCCCTCCAGCCGGAGCTGGTCCAGATGGAGCGCGCCCGCGAAGCGGCATGCGGAGAGGTCCACGGAGTTGAGGGTCAGATGCGCGGCGTCCGCGCCGTCGAGGGAGAGCAGGCGGACACCGGCCGGCTCACGGTCCGTGAACGGCGTCTCCTGCCCCCGGAAGGGCGGCGCGGCGGCGATGGTGACCGGGAACTCGAGCACGGCGTCGGTCAGGTCCACGGTGGCGTGGCGCAGCCGCAGGGTGGCGGTGGAGGTCCACCGGGTCCGTACGCACACGGCCCGGCGCACGGCCGCCTCGATCACCACCGGTGCGCCGAACACCGCGCCGGCGAGCACCAGCGCCTCGGCGCAGACCAGGGGTCCCAGGGTCAGCGCTTCGCCGAACCGGGCGGTGTCGAAGCGGGCGTTGGCGGCGAACCGCGTCTCGCCGAAGAAGGCGGCGCCGAGGAAGCGGGCGCCGCCGAAGCCCGCGGTGCCGGTGAACTCGGCGTTGTCGAAGTTGGCGGCCCCGGAGAAGCGGGCGACGGTGAAGTAGGCGTCCGTCCGGAAGCGGGCGTCGTTGAAGCGGGCGTCGCCGGTGAACTGGGCGGCGCCGAACCGGGCCCGGCCGTCGAAGCACGCGCCCGCGAACCAGCCGCCGCCGTGGAAGCGGGCGCTGCCGAACCAGCCGTCCCCGCCGAAGCGGGTGTCGTGGAACCAGGCGTTGCCCCGGAACTGGGCGCCGCCGAAACCGGCGGTGCGCGCGAAGCGGGCGCCGTGGAACCAGGCGTCGCCGCCGAATTCGGCACCGGCCAGCGACATCTCGTCCTCGAAGCGGACGCCCGGGAACCAGGCGTCCCCGGTGAAGCGCGCACCGCCGAAGTCGGCCGGGCCGGTGAAGCGGGCCCCGTCGAAGCGGGCGGTGCCGATCAGCGGCCGGCGGGCGGCCGGATCGCGGAGCGCGGTGAGCAGCGCGGTGAGCAGCTCCGGGGTGAGGACCGTGCCGCGCAGGTCCAGATCGGCGCCCGGTGCGAGCGAGCCGAGGTACTCGGTGCGCTGCGGCTCCGGCAGGTGGGCGAGGCAGGCGGTGCGGCCGGCCACCCGGGTTCCGGTGCAGCCGTCCCGGCACGGCCCGGTGCCGGTGGTGGTCATCTCCTCGGCGGCTCCCCCGTCATGCATCCGGACATCCTGCCGCACGTCTGTGACCGGACGTTGCGCCGGGGTTCAACCGGCCTTGGTATCAAGGAGTCCGGACATCTGGAGCGAGGAGGGGGCGGATGGTGCGGGCAGGCAGGGGAACAGCGGTGGCGGCGCTGGCGGTGGCCGGGGTGCTGGCGCTGGCGGGATGCGCGAGAAACGACCGCAGCGAGATCGTCACCTTCACCGACGAACACGGGCGGGTGTGCACCGGCGCCGTGGTCATCGACGGGGACGACGGGGACCGGGAGATGGCCGCCCTGGACTGCGAGTATCCGCCGGAGGGCGTGGAGCCGGGGCCGAGCACGGCCGTCCCGGTGCCGTAAGGCCCAGCCCGGTCCGCCACCGCTGACCGGGCAGCAGCCGCAGCAGGGACTCGTCGGCCATGACGGCCGGGGTCCCGGACAAAGCCGCCGCCGGGCGGCCCGGTGAGCGGGTGCCCGGCGGCGGCTTCGGTGCGGCGGAGACGTCTGGCGGAGACGTCCGGAGGGGTAGTGCGTTCCGGCTCAGGCGGCCGGGAGGCGGTCGAGCTGGGCGGTGATGCGGGCGATGTCGGCCTCCGCCTGGGCCCGGCGGGTGCGGATCTTGGCCACCACCGGCTCCGGGGCCTTGGCCAGGAAGCTCTCGTTGGCCAGCTTGGCCGCGGTCTGGGCCAGCTCCTTCTCGGCCGCCGCCAGGTCCTTGGTGAGCCGCTTGCGCTCGGCCGCCACATCGATGACACCGGAGAGGTCGAGCGAGACCGTGGCGCCGCCGGCGTCCAGGGTGGCGGTCGCCGAGAAGGCGCCGGCCGGGGGCTGGAGGCGGAGCAGGGCGCGGATGGCCTCCTCGTGCGGCGGCAGCGGGGTGGCCCCGAGGTCGAGCCGGGCCGGGACCCGCTGGCCGGGCTGGAGGCCCTGGTCGTGGCGGAACCGGCGGACCTCGGTGACGAGCTGCTGGACGGCGGCGAGCTCCGCCTCGGCGGCCCGGTCCCGGAAGCCGCTGTCCCCGGGCCAGTCGGCGATGACCAGGGACGGCCGGCCGGTCAGGGTGGTCCAGAGCTCCTCGGTGACGAACGGGATGACCGGGTGGAGAAGCCGGAGCAGGGCGTCCAGGACCTCGCCGAGGACCCGGCGGGAGGCCTCGGCCTCCGGTCCGCCGGCCGCGAAGGTGGTCTTGGACAGCTCGACGTACCAGTCGAAGACCTCGTCCCACGCGAAGTGGTAGAGGGTGTCGCAGAGCTTGGCGAACTGGTAGTCGTCGTAGTAGGCGTCGGCCTCGGCGATCACCGAGTTGAGACGGGACAGAATCCAGCGGTCGGTGGCGCCCAGGCGCTCGGGGGCGGGCAGCGGGCCCTCCACCGTGGCGCCGTTGAGCAGGGCGAAGCGGGTGGCGTTCCAGATCTTGTTGGCGAAGTTGCGGGAGGCCTGGACCCAGTCCTCGCCGATCGGGACGTCGACGCCCGGGTTGGCGCCCCGCGCCAGGGTGAAACGGACCGCGTCCGAGCCGTACTTCTCCATCCAGTCCAGCGGGTCGACCACATTGCCGAAGGACTTGGACATCTTCTTGCCGCGCTCGTCCCGGACCAGGCCGGTCAGCGCGATGGTGCGGAAGGGGACCTCGCCGTCCATGGCGTACAGGCCGAACATCATCATCCGGGCGACCCAGAAGAAGATGATGTCGTGGCCGGTGAGCAGGACATCGGTCGGATAGAACTTCGCCAGGTCCGGGGTGTCGTCCGGCCAGCCGAGCGTGGAGAACGGCCACAGCCCGGAGGAGAACCAGGTGTCCAGGACATCGGTGTCCTGGGTCCAGCCGGGGCCGGAGGGCGGCTGCTCGTCCGGGCCGACGCAGCGGACCTCGCCGTCCGGCCCGTACCAGACCGGGATGCGGTGGCCCCACCACAACTGGCGCGAGATGCACCAGTCGTGCATGTTGTCCACCCACTGGAAGTAGCGGCCGGCCAGCTCCTTGGGGTGGATGGTGACCCGGCCGTCCCGGACCGCGTCCCCGGCGGCCCGGGCCAGCGGGCCGACCTTGACCCACCACTGCATGGACAGCCGCGGTTCGATGATGGTGTGGCAGCGCGAGCAGTGCCCGACCGCGTGCACGTAGGGCCGCTTCTCGGCGACGATCCGGCCCTGCTCGCGCAGCGCGCCGACCACCGCCGAACGGGCCTCCAGCCGGTCCAGCCCCTGGAACGGGCCGTGCGCGGTGATGACCGCGTGGTCGTCCATGACGGTCAGCATGGGCAGGTCGTGGCGGCGGCCGATCTCGAAGTCGTTGGGGTCGTGCGCGGGGGTGACCTTGACCGCGCCGGTGCCGAACGCCGGGTCGACATGCGCGTCCGCGATGACCGGGATGCGGCGGCCGGTGAGCGGCAGCTCGACCTCGGTGCCGACGAGATGCCGGTAGCGCTCGTCGTCCGGGTGGACGGCGACCGCGGTGTCGCCGAGCATGGTCTCCGCCCGGGTGGTGGCGACGACGATGGACCGCTCCCCCTCGCCGTAGCGGATGGAGACCAGTTCGCCGTCCCGCTCCTCGTGGTCGACCTCGATGTCGGAGATCGCGGTGAGGCAGCGCGGGCACCAGTTGATGATCCGCTCGGCGCGGTAGATCAGGCCGTCGTCGTAGAGCCGCTTGAAGATGGTCTGGACGGCGCGGGACAGGCCCTCGTCCATGGTGAAGCGCTCGCGCGACCAGTCGACGCCGTCCCCCAGCCGCCGCATCTGGCCGAGGATTCTGCCGCCGTACTCGTCCTTCCACTTCCAGACCCGCTCGACGAACGCCTCCCGGCCCAGGTCGTGCCGGGACTTGCCCTCCCCGGCCAGCTGCTGCTCGACCCGGTTCTGGGTGGCGATGCCCGCGTGGTCCATGCCGGGCAGCCACAGCGCCTCATGGCCCTGCATCCGCTTGCGGCGGGTCAGCGCGTCCATCAGCGTGTGCTGGAAGGCATGGCCCAGATGGAGCGAACCGGTGACATTGGGCGGCGGGATGACGATGGTGTAGGGCGGCTTGTCACTGGCGGCGTCCGCCTCGAACCAGCCGTTCTCCACCCAGCGCTCGTACAGCTTCCCCTCGGCCTCGGCCGGTACATACTGCGTGGGCAGTTCGGCGGGCGTGGGGGTCCGGCCCTCGGCGAGGGGCGCGGAGGTCGCTGTCGGCTGCTGAGTGTGTTCGGTCACGGCGTCAGTGTATCGACGCCACGGGTGCCGTTTCGAATCGGTTTGGACCTGCCGGACGGGCCCGGACAGCGCCGGGGCGGGCCCCTGGCAGGTGTACACCGGAGGGCATCTTCGACAGGATGATCGAGTGCTCTCGGAACCGGTCGGGGAGTGAGGGGGAGGCACGCCATGGGCGTCACGGGGGCGGACGGCGACTACCGGCGGCCGGGGACGGCCGAGGACGAGCCCTGGCCGGAAACCCCGCCGCCACGGCCGCGGGCGGGCGGCGGCGGCGCCGGGCGGCTGGGTTTCGGGGTGGCGACGGCGCTGGCGCTGGCGATCAGTGCCGCGCTGCTGTGGGGCGGCGGCGGGGACGACGGCGAAGGCCGCGGCGGCACCGGCCCGCCGTCCGGCGAGCAGCAGCCGGACGGCACCGCCTCCGGCCGGCCGCCGGACACCTCCGACGGGGCCCGCTACACCCTGGAGCCGCCCGCCGAGTCCGGCGGCTGGACCCGCTCCTATCTGGGCGACTCGCAGATCGCCTTCGCCGATGAGCTGGAGGACGCGCTCGGCCTGACCGGCCGGGACTCCGTCGGCGCCCGGTACGCCGACCGCGATCTGCGGGGCCGGGACTGGGTGCCGGGCGTGGTGCTGGCCCATCTCAACGGCTTCTGGGGGCAGATCGAGGACCCGGTGGCGGCCCGGGACACCGTGGCGCCGCTCGCCATGGCCGCCTGGGCGGAGCAGGGCACGGGCGCGCGGGTCGGCAAGCCGCTGTCCTATGCCGAGGGCGATGTGGCGGTCACCTGCTGGCAGATCCGCGGCACCCTGGACCCGCTGTGGAACTACCGGCCGACCTGGACCGAGTGCCTCTGGACCGACTACGGCACCGTTGCACTGGTGACGCTGGAGCCCGTGCCGCCGGATCTGCCTGCCGACTGGAACGGACTGGCCCCGGTGCCGGTCACGCCGCCGCTGCCGGTCTCGCTGAAGGAAGCCGCCGAGGTGACGGAGCAGTTGCGCGCCGATTCGCTCCGGCGAACCGCCCCGGGGCCGAAACCGACCGGCGCCTGAGGCCGTCACCGTACCGGGGTTGTTCCGGACTTGGATGTACAGCGGGGCATTTCGTCGGACAGGATGTGCGCAGGAATGCACCGGAGTTTTTGAGGGGAAACAGATGAGTTACCACCAGCCGGGCCCGTACGGGCAGCAGCCCCCGCAGCCCGGGCAGCCCGGGCCCGGAGGGTACGGGGGAGGGCAGCAGCCGCCGCAGGGCCCGCCCCCGACGGGCCCGAACCCGTACGCCCAGGGCGGCGCGGCGCCCGGCGGGCCGGGTTACGGCTATCCGCCGCAGTACCCGGGGCAGCCCGGGCAGCCCCAGCCGCAGCCGCAGCAGCCGGGCGCCCCCTACGGCGCCCCGCAGCAGCCGGGGCCCTACCAGCAGCAGCCGCCCGCGCCCACGGCCTACCCCGGGCAGCAGCAGCCCTACCCGGGCCAGCAGCAGCCGTACAACCAGATGCCCGGCCCCTCCGGCGGCTCCGGCAAGAAGGTGGGCGTCATCATCGGCGCGATCGTCGCCCTGGCCGCGGTCGGCGGCGGCCTGTACTTCGTGCTCAGCGGCGGCAACGAGCAGATCGCCGCCGACGACGGCACCCGCTACGACCTGGTGCTGCCGGAGAAGTCCGGCGCATTCATACTCAGCGAAAAGGGTAGCGGCGACGAGGCGTTCAGCTCCGAGGAACTGGGCAAAGCCGGACTGGCTGACATGGAGCAGGTCAGCGGTGAGTACTACACCTTCGACATCGATTCCGTCGAGCTCGGCCTGTACCCGGAAGGCTCTCGAGTCCTCGGCGTCAGCGGCTTGTACGGGGAAGTGGAGAATCCGCAACAGACAGTGGAGCTCCTTTTCGCCGAAACGGCCAAGTCAATCGGGGAGGAAGACGAACTCGAACTGATCGGCAGTGCGGAGTCCTTCACCGACAAGGACGTGGCCATGAAGTGCCAGCAGGCACAGGGCACCGAGCTGGACGAGAGCGTCGGCTACAAGATCACCGCCACCGTGTGTCTCTGGGCTGACTACAGCACTGTGGGAGCAACGTATGTGGCCCCACTCCCCAATATCCCAAGCGACTTCGATCCAACGAGTGATGAGGTTCCCAACTTCAAGGAGCCCGAGCCGATCGGTAAGAGCCTGGCGGCAGACATCGCCAAGCAGCTCCGCAATGACTCTCTCCAGGAGCGTACTAGCAGCTAGGCAACCCAAGCAGTAGGGCGCACGGCGGGGTGTCTGTGATGATGCCCCGCCGTTGCCCGGTAAGCCGCGGGGCGTCATTGACTGTGGGTGTATGTAAACATACACTTTGAATCGAACATCCGTTCTGTACGCCCAGGAGGGGATACATGCACCGAAGGTTAGTTCGCCTCACGCTCGGACTGAGCCTGGCCGTTGCCTTCTCGACGCCAGCAGCAACCGCGCACGCCAACACCTCAGCAGAGACGTCGGAGTCAGAGGCGACCGCTGCGGCCTGCGTCGAGTATGTCGCAAGACAGACAACGACCCTCCGCATGCTCACGAACACCGGCTCTGCAATATATGCGTACATACCAAAGGGCGCCATACGGTGCTTCGACGCCCGCGTCAGTGGTGGGGCCCACTCCGACTGCGGAACAAATAGCAGATTTTGGCTCAAGGAGTACCTCTTCGGCAACCTGGGCGCCGTTTACACGCCAGCGACCTGCTGGACTCGGCTTTGAGCTGAAACGTCTGGCTGCTGCGTTTGGTCAAGACCGCAGCGGCGGCGAGTGAGCCGTGGCCACGGACGGCGGCGGGCCGCCGGGGCACCGGCCCCGGCGGCCCGCTTCTACGCTCGTCCTCGTCGTCCTTGTCGTCCTTGTCGTCCTTGTCGTCCTCGTCCCCGGTGCGGGGCGGCGGTCAGGCGGACTTCTCGTGCGGGGCCTGGCCGCGGCGGGGCTGGCCGGGGCGGCTGCGCGGCACCAGCGTCGGGTAGACGTTGGAGCGGACCACCTCTTCGGTGATGACGACCTGGCCCACGTCCTGCCGGGACGGGACCTCGTACATCACCGACATCAGCACCTCTTCCATGATCGCCCGCAGGCCGCGGGCCCCGGTGCCGCGCAGAATCGCCTGATCGGCGATGGCCTCCAGCGCCGGGCGGTCGAACTCCAGCTCCACGCCGTCGAGCTCGAACAGCCGCTGGTACTGCTTGACCAGCGCGTTGCGCGGCTCCACCAGGATGCGCAGCAGGGCGTCCCGGTCCAGGTGGTGGACGGCGGTGATGACCGGCAGCCGGCCGATGAACTCCGGGATCATGCCGTACTTGACCAGGTCCTCCGGCAGCACCTCGGTGAGCAGCTCGGAGGGGTCGCGGTCGCGCTTGGAGCGGATGTCGGCACTGAAACCGATGCCGCGCCCGCCGCAGCGGGCCCGGATGATGTCGTCCAGCCCGGCGAAGGCGCCGCCCACGATGAACAGCACATTGGAGGTGTCGATCTGGAGGAATTCCTGGTGCGGGTGCTTGCGCCCGCCCTGCGGCGGCACCGCGGCGGTGGTTCCCTCCAGGATCTTCAGCAGTGCCTGCTGCACGCCCTCCCCGGAGACGTCCCGGGTGATCGACGGGTTCTCGCTCTTGCGGGCGACCTTGTCGATCTCGTCGATGTAGATGATCCCCTGCTCGGCCTTCTTGATGTCGTAGTCGGCCGCCTGGATCAGCTTGAGCAGGATGTTCTCCACATCCTCGCCGACATAGCCGGCCTCGGTCAGCGCCGTGGCGTCGGTGATGGCGAACGGGACGTTGAGCATCTTGGCCAGCGTCTGGGCCAGCAGGGTCTTGCCGGAGCCGGTGGGGCCGAGCAGCAGGATGTTGGACTTGGCGAGCTCGATCTCCTCGTCCCGCGGGGCGGCCTCGCTGGCCCGCACCCGCTTGTAGTGGTTGTAGACGGCGACCGAGAGCGCCTTCTTGGCGTCCTCCTGGCCCACCACATAGCTGTCGAGGAAGTCGTAGATCTCGCGCGGCTTGGGGAGCTCGCTCAGTTCGGAGTCGGGTGACTCGGCGAGCTCCTCCTCGATGATCTCGTTGCACAGGTCGATGCACTCGTCGCAGATGTAGACCCCGGGCCCCGCGATGAGCTTCTTCACCTGCTTCTGACTCTTCCCGCAGAACGAGCACTTGAGCAGATCGCCGCCATCACCGATGCGTGCCACGAGGTGCTGTCCCTTCGCCCGCGCACCGCCGCCGGAGCGGTGCCTGTGCTTGTCGCGTCAATCCGGTTGTCGCCTGACGGTCCGGTCTCCCGGCCCGGCAGTGCGTGAAGTCGTGTATCTGTTCTGACGACGTTACCGCGTCGCCCGGACGGAATGGCCCCCCTTGGCGGGAATCCCCCGGTGTGGGGAATCTCCCGCCGAGGGGGGCGGGCCGCGAAGTCTTCAGTCGCCGACCGTGCGGGTGGTGATGATCTGGTCGATCAGCCCGTATTCCACCGCCTGCTCGGAGGTGAGGATCTTGTCCCGCTCGATGTCCTGGCGGATGTTCTCGATCGGCTGGTTGGAGTGCTTGGACAGCAGCTCCTCCAGCTGATTGCGCATCCGCTGGACCTCGTTGGCGGCGATCTCCAGATCGGACACCTGGCCGCGGCCGGTCTCCGAGTAGGGCTGGTGGATCAGGATGCGGGCGTGCGGCAGAGCCATCCGCTTGCCCTGGGTGCCGGCCGCGAGCAGCACCGCCGCGGCCGAGGCGGCCTGCCCCATGCACACCGTCTGGATGTCCGGCTTCACAAACTGCATGGTGTCGTAGATCGCGGTCAGCGCGGTGAAGGAGCCGCCGGGGCTGTTGATGTACATCTGGATGTCCTGGTCCGGGTCCATCGACTCCAGGCACAGCAGCTGCGCCATGACGTCATTGGCCGAGGCGTCGTCGATCTGCACCCCCAGGAAGATGACCCGCTCCTCGAAAAGCTTCGCGTAGGGGTCGTATTCACGCACGCCCTGGGAGGTGCGTTCGATGAACCGCGGCACGATGTACCGGGACTCGGCGGGCAGTCGGTCGTAGATGCCCTGGCCGGGGATGCCGGAACGGCCGAGGGGGCCGGGACGGCCGGAGGAGTGAGCCATCGTCAGTGTCTCCTGGTGATCAGCGGTCGCGGAAGAAAAGCCGGTGGGAGGCGGTGCGGGGCGGTGGCGGACGCCTGCGGACAGGCCGCGCGGACGCGTCGGGCCGGGTCAGGACGCGCCGGTGCCGCCGCCGCCCGTGATGTCCGCGGCGCTGGAGATGACATGGTCCACCAGGCCGTACTCCTTGGCCTCCTCGGCGGAGAACCAGCGGTCGCGGTCCGCGTCACGGGTCCACTGCTCCACCGAGACGCCGGTGTGGCGGGAGGAGAGCTCGGTCATCTTCCGCTTGGTGCGCAGCAGCCACTCGGACTGGATCTTGATGTCGGACGCGGAGCCGCCCAGTCCGGCCGAGGGCTGGTGGATCAGGATCTCCGCGTTGGGCAGCGCGAAGCGCTTGCCCGCGGCGCCCGCGCTGAGCAGGAACTGCCCCATCGAGGCGGCCATGCCCATGGCGATGGTGACCACGTCGTTCTTGATGTACTGCATGGTGTCGTAGATCGCCATGCCGGCCGTGATCGAGCCGCCGGGGCTGTTGATGTAGAGGTAGATGTCCTTTTCCGGATCGGCGGCCAGCAGCAGAAGCTGGGCGGTGATCCGGTTGGCGATGTCATCGTCGACCGCCTGGCCGAGGAAGATGATCCGCTCGTTGAGCAGCCGGCTGTAGACCTGGTCACCGAGGCCGAGGTTGTTCGACTCTGCGGCGGCGGAAGGCATCGGAAGCGTCACGTATTCCACCTGCTCATTCGTCGTACGGCCGGCTTGTCGCGGCCGGGCCGTCACTGGGCATCTGTAGTCAGTGACCCTAACGCGCCGTGTGTGGCGACCCATCCCGGGCAGGGAACTGTTCGCTGTCAGCGCAGGTACGGTTCCCGCGGCCCGGCCGGGGCGCTGCGCCGTGGGCGAAACCGGTGCCGAACAGGCAGGGGACGGGCAGGGGACGGGCAGGGGACGGGGCCGGATGCACTGCCGGCATCCGGCCCCGTCCGCGGCTGCGCGAGGGGGCGCGGCGTCAGGCGCGCTCGCCGCCCTGGCCCTCCTCGTCGGCCTCGGTGGCCCCGGCGGCCGTCCCGGTGGCGGCCTCGGCGGCGCTCACCGTCTCACCGGCGGCGTCCTCCTCGTCCTCCAGGGAGACCGGCTCGCCGTCGGTGTCGGTGACGGTGGCGGCCTCCACCACGGCGGCCAGCGCCTTGCCCCGGCTGACCTCGCCGACCAGCATCTGCACCTGGCCGCCCTCGACGACCGCCTGGGCGAACTGGTCCGGGCTCATGCCCGAGGACTGGGCGCGGCGCACCAGGTGCTCGGTGAGCTCCTCCTGGGAGACGCTGAAGTTGTCCCGCTTGGCGATGGCGTCGAGCACGAACTGGACCCGGATGCCCTTCTCGGCCTGCTCCTTCAGCTCGGCCTCGAACTGCTCCTCGGTCTTGTCCTGCATCTTGAGGTAGCCGGCCAGGTCCATGCCGAGCCGGGAGAGCTGGTGGCCGACCAGGTTGTGCTTGCGGGTCTCGACCTCGTCCTCCAGCAGCTTCTCCGGGACCGGGATCTCGACCAGCTCCAGCAGGGCGTCCAGCACCTTCTCCTGGGCGGCGGTGGCCTGCTCGTACTTCTGCTGGCGGTCCAGCCGGGCGCGGCTGTCCTCGCGCAGTTCCTCAAGGGTGTCGAAGGAGCTGGCCATCTGGGCGAACTCGTCGTCCAGCTCGGGCAGCTCGCGCTCGGCGACGGTGTGCACGGTGACCGTGATCCCGGCCTCCCGGCCGGCCGCGGAGCCGCCCTTGAGCTCGCTGGTGAAGGTGGCCGTGCCGCCCGCGGACAGACCGGTGACCGCCTCGTCGATGCCGTCCAGCAGGCGGCCGGAGCCGATGGTGTACTCCACACCGCTGGCCACGCCGTCCTCCAGCACCTCGCCGTCCACCTCGGCCCGCAGGTCGAGGGTGACCACATCGCCCTCGGCGGCCGGCCGGTCGACCTCCTGGGTGGAGCCGAAGCGCTCCCGGAGCTGCTCCACGGCCTCGTCCACCTCGTCCTCGGAGACCCGCACCGCGTCCACGGTGACCGAGATCCCGGAGAAGTCCGGCAGCTCGATCTCGGGGCGCACCTCGACCTCGGCGGTGAAGGCGAGGATCTCGCCGTCCTTGAGCTCGGTGATGTCCACCTCGGGCCGGCCGAGCGGGGTGATCTCGCCCTGGCTGACGGCCTCGGAGTAGAACTTGGGCAGGGCGGCGTTGACCGCCTCCTCCAGCACCGCGCCCCGGCCGAACCGCTGGTCGATGATGCGCGCCGGGACCTTGCCCTTGCGGAAGCCGGGCACGCTGACCTGCTGGTTGATCTTCTTGTACGCCGCGTCGAGGTCGGACTTGAGTTCCTCGAAGGGCACCTCGACAGTGAGCCGAACCCGGGTCGGGTTCAGGGTCTCCACGGCGCTCTTCACGGTCGGTCTCCTTGGGGCTGACTGCTGGGGTTGGTGCGGACACGGCCACAGGCGCGCGCGGCCTTCATGCTACGTGGTCGGGGTGGCCGGATTCGAACCGACGACCTTCCGCTCCCAAAGCGGACGCGCTACCAAGCTGCGCCACACCCCGCCGTCAGGACCGTGATCAGGTCTTCCGTGATCCGGTCCGAGCCGTGACACGTAGCGTACAGGCACGCTTGCGGTGCGGTCGCCACCCGGCCGCCGCGAGACCGGCCGGTCCGCTGGTACGATACGAGGCGCGCTGATCAACGGGCCGCCCGTCGGCTCCCGTGCTCGGCCGTCCACGCGGGTGTAGCTCAATGGTAGAGCCCTGGTCTTCCAAACCAGCTACGCGGGTTCGATTCCCGTCACCCGCTCATGTGAACCGGGCCCGGTCCCCGCCGCGGGGGCCGGGCCTTCTCGTCGTTCCGGCCGGCGGGAGGACGAAGCGGCCGGCAAGGGCCCGGGCGGCCCGGCTGCGGCCCGGCGCCGGGCTCAGCGCCCGCTGGAGTTGATGCTCTCGTCCACCGAGCTCACCGAGTCGCTGATCGACTGGAGGAAGTCGTTTATGGGATCGGCCATGCCGGTGGAGGCCAGCGAGAAGCCGAAGAGGATGGCCACCACCGCGGGCCCCCACTTGATCTGGCCGGAGCGGGCCATCAGCACCAGCACGACCCCCAGGAGCAGTACCAGGGAGAAGGAGATAACCACAGCAATCACACCCTCGCGGAAGAAACGTCCTCGCCGATCAGGGGTGTTCCCATCGCTCCTCACCCCCAAGCACGCCAGACCATCGTGCCACCAAGGGGACCGTGCGTGCAGGCCCGGTGACGGATCTTCAGGCCATCGTGGGGCCTGCCGGGCCGTCCGGGGGAGGGAAACGCGCACAATGGCACCCGTTATCCGTCTGTGAGCGCAGGGCCGGCTTCCCGGATGTGAATTCCTTCACAGCCCGCGCGCCGGAATACGGCGAACGGACGTGCCGCGAGCTGCGGTTGAGGCGCCGCGCGCCGGGTGTGCCGGATCGTTTCCCGGGCCCGTTCCGGAGGCTAGGGTACTGGCGTTGTTATACGTTCGTGACCAACCGGACCGGTCCGGGAGCCCTTCCGGAGCGGTCCGCCCCGACGCCGGGCCGCCCGCCCCCGAAGGCCGCTGACGGCCCCCTGACGAACTCCGGCACCCCATGACGACAGATCCCCCCACGAGCACCGAGAAGAACCGGCAGAAGGCCAGGGATCCGTTCTTCGACAACGCGAAGTATCTGGCCGTTGTGCTGGTGGCGGCCGGCCACTCCTGGGAGCCGCTGCTGGGCGGCTCGCGGAGCACCGCCGCCCTCTACATGTTCGTCTACACCTTCCACATGCCGGCCTTCGTGCTGATCGCCGGCTACTTCTCCCGGCACTTCACCGGGCGGCCGGACCAGCTCAGACGGCTGATCACCGGGCTGGGCGTGCCCTATCTGGTGTTCGAGGTGCTGTACATCGCCTTCCACCGGAAGGTGACCGGCGGCGACCATCCGTTCAGCCTGCTCGATCCCTACTACGTGACCTGGTTTCTGATCGCCCTGTTCATCTGGCGGCTGACGTCGCCGCTGTGGCGGGTGGTGCGGTGGCCGGTCCCGGTGGCCGTCCTGATCGCCGTGGCGGCCAGTGTCCAGCCGCATCTGGGCGACGACTTCAACATCGCCCGGGTCTTCCAGTTCCTGCCGTTCTTCGTGCTGGGACTGCGGCTGGGGCCGGAACACTTCGCGCGGCTGCGCACGCCCGGGGTCCGGGCGGCGGCGGCGGTGGCCGCGCCGGCCGGGCTGGCCGTCGCCTACTGGGCGGCGCCCCGGTACACCAACCGCTGGTTCTACCGCACCTACAGCGCCCAGGAGCTGGGGTACGAGTGGTGGGCGGGGGCGCTGATGACGCCGGCCCTGACCGCGGCCGGGCTGCTGCTCACCGCCGCCTTCCTGGCCTGGGTTCCGTCCCGCCGGACGTGGTTCACCGCGCTCGGCGTGGGCACCGTCTACGGCTATCTGCTGCACGGCTTTCTGGCGAAGTTCTCCCGCTGGCGGGACTGGTACGCCGCGGAGTGGGTGCAGGGCCCGGCCGGGCCGGTGGCGGTGACGCTGATCGCGGCGGCGGTGATGACGCTGCTGTGCACCGCGCCGGTGCGGCGCACCTTCCGGGCGCTGGTGGAGCCCAGCATGGACTGGGCCTTCCGGACCGGGCCCGCCGCCGCTCCCGCCGCGGAGCCGGCCGGGCCCGCGGAGTCCGCGGAGCCGGCCGGGCCCGCGCCGCGGGCCGCGGGCGGACGGCGCTGAACGGCGGCCGGGCCGGCCGCCACGGGCCGCCCGGCCGCCGGCTCAGGCCATCGGGCAGGGCGCCGGGGCGGTGCCGGGTTCCGCCCCGGACGCCGGCCCCAGGGAAGCGCGGAGCTGCTGGAGCCGCAGGGCGAGCTGGATCTCCAGGGCCTGGGCCGGCTGCTGCCAGTCCGGGCCGAGCAGCTGCCCGATCCGCTCCAGCCGGCGGGCGACGGTGTTGGGATGGACCTGGAGCGCCTCGGCGGCGTAGGTGGGGCTGCCCTTGGCCGCGAAGTAGGCGGCCAGGGTGGCGCTCAGATCGGTGGAGCGCTCGGCGTCGTAGGCGATGACCGGGCCGATGGTGGCCTCGATGAAGGCGCCCACGTCCCGGTTGCCGCCCAGCAGCATGCCGACGAAGCCCAGCTCCTCCACGGTGGCGGCGGTGCCGTGCCGGCCCAGGGCGACCAACGCCTCCAGGCAGCGCGCCGCCTCCTGGTAGGCCGGGCCCACCCCGTCGTGGCCGCGGGCCATCGCCCCGGCCGCGGTCACCTCCCGGCCCAGGGCGCGGCCGAGCTGGCGCATCACGTCACGGGCCGCGGCCCCCGCGTCGCCGCCCGGCAGGAGCAGCACCAGGCAGCCGTCGCGCAGCGTCTTGGCGCCCCCGTGCAGGGAGACGTAGGAGGAGGCCCAGACGGTCATCCGGCCGGTCTCGCCGGGGGCGGCCCGGGTGATCACCACCACGTGCTCGCGGTCCGGGTCCATCTCCAGCCGCCGGGCGTGCTGCCGCCGGCGCCGGTCCCCGGCCACCGAGGTACTGATCAGCTCGGCCAGGGCCTCGTCGCGGCGCCGGTGGCCGGGCACGTCGGCCCGGCGGCTGAGCAGGGCCAGCACCCCGGCGGCGCGGGTGGCGCGTTCCAGCAGGGCGGCGCCGGGTCCGGCGCCGGGCACCGGGGTGCGGCGCAGCACCAGGCAGCCCAGGTCCTCGCCGCGCAGCCGGACCGGGGCGACGGTGACGCCGTCCGGCAGGTGGCGGATGCGCTCCTCGGCACGGGCGTCCAGGGCGGCCTTGGCGAGTTCCTCCTCGTCGATGTCCCAGGGGTCGCCGGTGCGGGCCACGGTGAGGTCGATCTCGTCGCGCAGCCAGACCTCGCCGCCCAGGGCCCCGGCGGCGGCGTTGGCGAAGGACTGGGCGTCGGCGCCGCCCAGCACCAGGTCGGTGAGCCGGCGCCCGACATGCTCGGCGTGGCGCTCGGCGCGTATCCGGCCGCGCAGCTCCTCCACCTCGTCGGAGAGCCGGCGGATCTGGTCCAGCGACTCCTCCAGGGCCCGGGTGCGTTCCACGGCGGCGGCGGCGCAGTCGGCGAGGGTCGCGGTCAGGGCGATCTCCTCGCGGGTGAAGGAGCGGATGGCGCGGTCGCCGCCGTGCAGCACGCCGATCAGCCGGTCGCCGCTGCGCAGCGGGGCGGCCAGCAGCGAGGACAGACCCTCGCTGGCGACGACGGCGTCGATGACGTCGCAGCGCGGGAAGGTTTCGTCACGGAGATAGTCGGTGGTCCACAGCGGGGTGCGGCAGTCGGCCATGGCGGCCGGGGCATCGGCGGCCAGCGCGGGGATGTCCGGCGAGAGCGCGGTGATGCCGCCGTCCCCGGCCAGGCCGATCAGCCGGCCGTCCGAGGCGTAGAGGCTGATCCAGGTGACATCGGTGTGCAGCATCATGCGGAAGCGGCGGGCCAGCGTGGTCAGCAGGGTGTCCAGACACACCTGCTCGCCCAGGTCCCGGGCGCTGTCGATGAGAGCGGAGAGCCCGTTCTTGCGGCGGTCCAGTTCCCGCAGCCGCTCATCGAGGTGCAGCGCCACTTCCTTGGCCTGCTCCAGAGCCTGGAGCGCCTCGGGCCGGGCCCCGTCGCGGCGGGCGCGCAGCAGCAGTTCCTCGTACTCTCTGCGCGGGGCCTTGGACACCAGAAGGTTCAGGAACGTCAGTTCGCTCTGCAGTGCAGCCATCGGTGGTGCGCTCCCCTGCCGGCAGGTGGACACGGTTGTCGAGGGTATGGTCACGGGACGCCCTTCGCTCAACCCCTTTTCGCACGGCCGTCCTCGACGGTCATGACGCCTTGCAACCCCCCACTGGTTACCCCCGTCCGGGCATCCCCACCCGGGCAACTGTGCGGCGCCGGTCGCCTCTTCTCTTCCGGTTCTGTTCCGGATCTCTTCCGGATCTGTTCCGGCTCTGTTCCGGCCGATTCCCCCGGGGAACGGTAGTGCGGTCCCCGCTCGCGTGGGAACCGGCCGATCGCCACGCCTCGGAAAGGGACGGGACGGCGTGGCGATCGGCCATGGGCTCCGGCCGGGGCCGGAGCCCGGGTCAGTGCTGCTGCGGTGTGGCGAACCTGGGCAGGCTCACCATCAGCAGGGTCATCACGGCCATCACCCCGAGCACCCACATCAGGCCCACCCGGTAGGCGCGGGAGAAGGTCTCGGCCTGGGCGTCCGCGCCGTGCTCGGTGAGCACCCGCTCGATCTCGGCGGCGGCCGCGGCCGGCACCTCGGCGGGCGGCTCGGTGCGGCAGCTCTCGGGCACCACGGTGGAGTCCTTCTCCTCCATCCGGTCGTGGACGCAGACCCGGTAGCCCGCCAGGATCTGGTCCTGGACCGGATCGGGCACCCCGGCCGTGGTGAGCTCCTGGCGGATGTCGTCGGCGACATAGTCGACGCCCTTGTCGGACTGGCCCGGCAGCGCGGCCAGGAAGAGCACGGAGACCAGGGCGATGCCGACGGCGTTGCCGAGCTGCTGGGTGGTGTTGAGCACCCCGGAGGCGGAGCCGGCGACCGAGTGCGGGACCTCGGTCAGGGCGAAGTCCAGCACCGGGGCCACGATGTAGCCCATGCCCAGGCCCATGATGAACAGCGGCGGGGCCATCTGCCAGGAGGTGATGTCCGGGCCGTAGCGGTCGCTGACGAAGACGAACAGGGTGGCGCCGGCCATCATCAGCAGGCCACCGGCGAAGAGCACCTTGCGGCCGAACTTCGGGGTCAGGTACTCCACGGCCATGCCGGCCGCCAGGGCGAGACCGATGAAGAACGCCAGGCCGGTGAGACCGGCGTGGATGGCGGACCAGCCGAGGCCGATCTGCATGTACAGCGTCCACATCAGGAAGAAGGCGCCGTTGGTGACGTTGGTCAGCAGGTTGACGCTGAAACCGCCCGCGAAGCTGCGGGCCCGGAAGAGGTTGAGCGCCACCAGGGGCGAGCCGCCGCGGGCCATCACCGAGCGCTGGTGCGCGATGAAGGCGGCGAGCACCAGCAGGGAGCCGGCCATCATCACAAAGCCCCACACCGGCCAGTCGTTCTCCCGGCCCTGGATGAGCGGGTAGACCAGCAGCAGCACGGCGGAGGTGGCCAGCAGCACGCCGATGGGGTCGACCCGGGAGGCCTTGGTGTCGCGGGACTCGCGGACCAGGTAGAGGGCGCCGATGAAGCCCAGGATGCCGACCGGGATGTTCACCAGGAAGATCGGCCGCCAGGCCAGGCCGAACAGGTCGGCCTCGACGAACAGGCCGCCCAGCACCGGCCCGGAGACCACGGCCAGGCCGCCGACGGCGCCGTACATGCCGAACACCTTGCCGCGCTCGGAGGCCGGGAAGGTGACATGGATGATGGAGAGCACCTGCGGGATCATGAGCGCGGCGGAGGCGCCCTGGAGGATCCGGGCCGTGATGAGCATGCCGGGGTCGCTCGCCACACCGCAGAGCACGGAGGTGATGGTGAAGGTGGCGATGCCCCACAGCAGCATCTTTCTACGCCCGTAGATGTCACCCAGGCGTCCACAGGTGATCAGCAGGGCGGCAAAGGCCAGCGCATATCCCGCGGTGATCCAGGAGACGGCTGCGTAACCGGCGCCGATGTCGCGCTGGATGCTGGGGATGGCGACGTTGACAATCGTGACGTCCAGCAGGTCCATGAAGGCTGCCAGCAGGACGATGCCCAGTGCGGCCCAGCGCTTGGGATCCGGGGGCGCTTCCGCGGCGGCGGGATCCCGCTCACCCTCGGCGGGCTTCCCCTCGGTGGACACAGTCATGGTAACTTCCCGACCCTCTCCCTCATGGAGTATCTTTGCCAGAAGACATCACAGTGACAAGCTCTCTTGCTTACCAAGATATTAGAAACCTAAGGGGATAGGAGTCGCATGTCAAGCGCGTCAAGCGGGCAGCCGGAGCCCCCGGCGAGGACTCAGCCGGCCACCGGAGCCGAGGCCGTCGCGGGCTACCACGGCACCGCGGGGCGGGGCACCGGCGACACCGAACGGGACCGGCTGCTGCAGAAGGTGATGATGACCGGCCGGGAGCTGGGGCTGACCCTGCTCACCCTGAACAACGCCGCGGCCCGGGCCATCGGCATGCATCCGACCGACGCCTGGATCATCTCCTACCTGCAGAGCGTCCCCGCCGAGGTGGTCCTCTCCCCCGGCGACCTGGCCCGCATCACCGGCCTGACCACCGGGGCCATCACCGGGGTGATCGACCGCCTGGAGCGCGGCGGCTATGTGGAGCGCCGCCGCGATTCCCAGGACCGGCGCAAGGTGATCGTCAGCCCCACCGAGGAGAGCGCCCGGATCGCCCGGGTCTTCCAGCCGATGGTGCAGGGCTATATGGAGCTGGGCCTGAAGTACTCCAGGGAGGAGCTGGCCACCATCGCCAGCTATCTGGAGGGCAGCATCGCCGTGGCCGAGGACACCGTCGGCCGGCTGCGCCGGATGTGACGGCGGCCGGTGCGCCCCCCCGGGCGGGGAGACACACCGGCCCGTCACCCGCGCCGGGACATCAGGCCCACTCGGGCTCCGCGGCCCGCAGCACGGCCAGTGCGTGCGCGGCGGAGACCAGCGTCACATGGCGGTGCCAGCCGTGGTAGGTGCGGCCGGTGAAGTCCCGGATGCCCAGCCGGTCGGCGGTGTCCCGGAAGTCCCGCGCTATCCGCTCGGTGAGCCGGCTCAGCCGGATCAGGGTGTGCAGCGGCGCGTCGGTCATATCGGTCAGCCACAGCTCGGCCGGCCACTGCCGGCGGCTGCCGCCGATGGCCAGCAGGGCCAGCCCGCCCGGGGCGGCGCCCGGGCGCCCGGCGTGCGGCTCGCGCACCCGGACCGTGGTGGCCAGTCCGCTGCGCATGGCGCCGTCCTCGGTGTGGTCCCGCCACATCACCGGCCGGGCCCGGTCCCGGGCGGTGGCCATGATGCGCTCCGCGGACAGCGGTTCGGCGGTGCGGTGCGGCAGCGCCGGATCGGTGACGGTGAGCGCGGTGTCGCCGCCCACCCGGGCCAGGAACGGCACCCCGGCTCCGCGGAATCTGCGGACCGTGGCCGCGGCGTCCATCTGCCGGGCGTCCAGCACCACCGGCCGGAGCGGCAGCCCCCAGCCGGCCGCGGTCTCCAGCGCCGCCTCCACGGTGCACTCCCCCACCGTGCGCACGGTGAGATGGTCCGGGATGGCGGCCTGCCGCCGCCGGGTGCGGTTCTCCAGCCAGGACGCGGAGAGCTGGAGCCGCCAGTTGACCGGCACGCTGGTCTCCTCGGTGGCCGCCCACACCCCGACGGCGTGCTGGGCGTTGAGGATCTGCCCGATCTCCGGCACGTACTGGCGGTCCACACCCACCGAGTTCTCCCCCACCTTGGGGATGACCATGGGGCGGGTGACCCAGGCGGCCGGACGGACCCGCTCCACCAGATAGCGGGCCAGGGCCCGCCGCACCGGGACCCAGTCCCAGGTGGAGGAGCAGATGAAGTGGTGCAGGCTCTGCTCGGTGGCCTGGCCGCCGAGCATGGCCGCGATGTTGCGGATCGAGCGGCGGCCACTGACCCCCAGCAGGCCGCGCAGATAGTCGGTTCCCCGTCGCCGCTGGTCGCTGCGGGCGAGGGAGGCGAACAGCACCGAGGTCAGTCCGGTGAGCGCGCGGTCGTCCCCGCCGATGTGGTGAGCCGGCCGGTCACCCGGCTCCCCCGTTAATTCCTGAGTGATTCCGCGTGTCATTCGCGCAACAGAACTCAATGTTTCCCCCTGGCAGATGCGGTGCGCCGTCGGCGTGATCGGCGCTTCCGGTTTCCACCGTGCCTTTCCGGCGGGGCGGAGCCAAGGTAGGCAGACCACCGAGTTGACCCGCGGGTGGTGGGCGGAGCGGCACACCGGTGCCCCGGGGCGGTGGAGGCGGCCCTTCCAGGGCGGATTCCCGCTTCCCGAGGGGTGGGGAAGGCCCTCGGGGGGTGTGCCCGGGCCACACCGCAGCCGCCCGCCGCTCCCGCCCGGCGGGTATCCCGCCACACCCCGCGGAAATACGGAATCAGAAATTCCGCAGCATCGGTCCCGCATGTTACAGAGAGCGGTCGCATTCATTCCGGATTCCGCGGAGTTTGCCCGGGCGGCCGTCCCGCGTTCCTCGGGATTCCGCTTCCGGGAAAGTTCCGGGGTTTCCGGCGGGCTTTTGCCGGTCCGCGGCCGGAGAGGGAAGGGCCGGCCCCGGGAACGCGGGTTCCCGGGGCCGGCACGTGGGGTGACCCGGCTCACGCGGGGCGGGTCACGGTGACCGGGATCACTTCGGCAGGGTGACGGCCTTCCCCTCGGCGCCGGAGGCGAACAGCGCCTCGGTCACCCGGGCCTGCTCCACCGCGTCCGCCCGGCCGAAGGGCAGTTCGGTGCCGGCCGCGATGGCTCCGGAGACCGCGTCGAACTGGAGCCGGGAGACCGCGTAGGGCGCGGTGGTGCCCAGCGAGCCGTCCGGGTCCACCGGGATGTGCTCGCTCACCGGGTCGCCGTGCGGCGGCGGGCCCTGCATCGACAGCTCCACGCTCTCGGCCCGGCAGAACCACGGATCGGGCACGATGACCCGGCCCAGGGTGCCGACGATGTGCAGCGCGTCGCCGCGGGCCACCTCCTGGCCCACCTCGAACTGGGCAAGCACATCGTTGGGCAGCCGCAGGGTGGCGGCGAAGTTGTGGTCGGCGCCGCCGCCCCGGCGCACCTCCTCGGCGTACACCCGCTCCGGGGTGCCGCCGAACAGGCGGATCGCGGCCAGGGTGAAGGCACCCAGGTCGAGCATGGCGCCGCCGCCCAGCGCGCGGTCGCGGCGGAAGTAGTCCGGCGGCAGGGAGGCGGTGCAGGCCGCGTAGATGTAGCGCAGTTCGCCGATCCGGCCCTCCTCGACCAGCTTCTTGGCCAGCAGGGTCTGCGGGTGGTGGCGGAACATCACGCCCTCGACGCACTGGCGGCGGGCGGCGTCGGCGGCGTCGAAGACCCGCTCGGCGTCGGCCGCGGTCAGCGCCAGCGGCTTCTCCACCATCACATGCTTGCCGGCCTCCAGGGCGCGGACCGCCCACTCGGCGTGGTCCACCGGGTGCAGGGCGATGAAGACCGCCTCCACCTCCGGATCGGCCAGCAGCTCCTCGCGGGAGGCGGCGGCCCGGGCGATGCCCGCGGTCTTGGCGTACTCGGCGGCCTGCGCGGCGCTGTCATGTGCCACGGAGACGAACTCGGTGGTCCCGGAACCGGCGTTGGCGCGCATGGCGACATCGGCGTAGCCGCCGGTGACCAGGAGTCCCCAACGTACTGGCGTGCTCATGGTGTGACCTTCCGGAGGAAGCGGATGGATGGACGGACAGGGGGGGGTGGGGCGGGGCGGGCGAACGGCGGAGCAGCGGCCGGGGGCGGCCGGGGTCAGACGCCCTCGGTGACCGGGGCCAGATCGGGGACCTTCTCCAGCCTGATGCCGTACCGGTTCTCGAACTCCCGCAGGAACTCGTCGTCGTCGGTCAGCGTGCGGTAGTCGGTGCGCACGCCGTCGGTGTACTCGGTGAGCACCCGGTTGAACATGGAGACCCGGCCGTCCGGAGTGACGATCGAGGCCCAGAGCTGCCCGGCGCCCGGCATGTCGGGAGAGGTGGCGCAGTACCACAGCACGGCGTTGAAGTCGTCCAGGTCGCGCGGGTGCATCTCGATGCGCCAGCGGGTGACGCCGTCGTGCACCATCTCCACGTCGCCGTCCGGGGTGTGCACCAGGCGGTATTCGCCGTGCGGGTCCGTCTGGACGCCGCGCTCGCGCAGCCGCAGCGGCCTGCGGCTGGCCCAGCGGAAGCCGACATCGACCAGATAGGTCTCCTCCAGCTCCACCCGCAGCACCATGTGCCCGTTGTGCACGCCCCGGAAGTAGTGCTTGCCGTTGTGCAGCACCCGGCCGCCGAGCAGCGTCACCCGGTAGCCCAGGGCGCGCAGCAGCAGGGCGAACGCCGAGTTCAGCTCGCCGCAGCCGCCGCCCCGGCGCCGGTTCACGATCTTGTCCAGCACATCGGTGTCCCGCATGCTGGGCACCTCGCCCAGGGTGAAGTCCAGCGTCTCGAACGGCACCGTCATCAGATGGCGTTCCTGGAGCCGGCAGAGCGCCTCGTAATCCGGGCGGGCCGGCCGTTCGGCGCCGATGCGCGCCAGATAGGCGTCGACATCCACGACGTCCGGGCGCGGCGGGGCCTCGGTGGCCGTCAGTCCGTCCTGGGCCGGTGTGGTGGTCATGCTCTCCTCCTCGGTGGTTACCAGCGCAGCAGGGTGAACGCGAAGGCGGCGCCGGCGCCGAACGCGATCAGCAGCACCAGATCGCCGGGGCGCAGCGCGTCCTGACGGACGGCCTGGTGCAGGGTGAGGGGCACCGACGCGGATCCGGTGTTGGCCAGGTCGGGGGCGGTGGCGTGGACGGTGGTGGCGTCGGCCAGGCCGAGCATGGGCCGCAGGCTCTCCACGATCCGGCCGTTGCCCTGGTGCGGGACCAGATGGGCGATGTCCGCGCGGTCCACCCCGGCCTCCGCCAGGAAGTCGTCGACCATGCCCGGCAGCAGTTCGGCCAGGACCTCGGAGATCCGGCGGCCGTCCAGGTGCACGGTGTGCCGGGCGCGGGCAAGGGTCTCCGGTCCGGCGGGCTCCCGGCTGCCGCCGCCGGGGATGGAGCCCAGATCCGGTTCGGCGCCGTAGCTGCGCTGCCGGGAGATCAGCATGCGGCGACCGCCGGCGCCGGTGCCCAGCACCACGGCTCCGGCGCCGTCGCCCCACAGCGCCGCGGTGCGGCGGTCGGCCGGGTTGACGAACCGGGTGTAGGTGTCGGCGCCGATCACCAGCGCATGGCCGCCGCCCCGGGCGCGCAGGAAGTTCTCCGCGGTGGACATGGCGGTGAGGAAGCCGCTGCACGCCGCGTGGATGTCGAACGCGGCGGTGGACAGCGGGCACTCCAGCTGTCCGGCGGTCAGGCAGGCCACCGCCGGGCCCAGGCAGTCGGGGGTGGTGGTGGCCGCGATGACCAGGGACAGGTCGGCGGCGCGCACCCCGGCGTCCTCCATGGCCTGCCGGGCGGCCTGCACCGCCAGATCGGAGGTGGCCTCGTCGGGCTTGGCCCGGCGGCGGGTGAGGATGCCGGTCTTGCGGACGATCCACTCCGGGGTGACCCCGGCCGGGCCGGCGATCTCCTCGTTGGGCACCACGTCGGAAGGGACGTAGGAGCCGATGCCCAGGACGCCGACGGCGGGGTCCGCGCCGGCGGTCCGCCGGGGGCTCCCGGACGGGGTGACGGCTGTGCTCATCTCGGGTTTCCTGTTCTGTCTCCGTCGGACCGCTGCGTCACAGCGGGATGTTTCCGTGCTTGCGGGGCAGCCGGGACCGGCGCTTGTCCCGCAGCGTGCGCAGCGCGGCGGCCACCTCGGACCGGGTCTCGTGCGGCATGATCACGGCGTCCACATAACCGCGTTCGGCGGCCAGGTAGGGGGTGCACATGGTGTCCTCGTACTCGGCGACCAGCCGGGCCCGTTCGGCCTCGGGGTCGGCCGCCTCCTGGATGCGGCGGCGGCCCAGCACGCTGACCGCGCCGGCCCCGCCCATCACCGCGATCTCCGCGGTGGCCCAGGCGAAGTTGAGGTCGACGCCCAGATGCTTGGAGCCCATCACGCCGTAGCCGCCGCCGTACGCCTTGCGAGTGATCACGGTGACGGTGGGCACGGTGGTCTCGCAGTAGGCGTAGAGCAGCTTGGCGCCCCGGCGGATGAGCCCGGACCGCTCCTGCTCCGCGGAGGTGAGGAAGCCGGGCACGTCCACGAAGGTCAGCACCGGGATGTGGAAGGAGTCGCAGAAGCGGATGAAGCGGGCCGCCTTCTCGCTGGCGTTGTAGTCCAGGGCACCGGCCAGATGCGCGGGCTGGTTGGCCACGACGCCCACGCTGTGGCCCTCGACCCGGGCCAGCCCGCAGATGATGTTCGGGGCGAACTGCTGGTGCACCTCCAGCAGTTCGCCGTCGTCCACAACGGTCTCGATGACCCGCAGCATGTCGTAGCCGCGGGAGGGGCTGTCCGGGATGAGGGTGTCCAGGGCAAGGTCGGCCTCGGTGGGCTCGTCGTCGGTACGGGAGGGGAAGGACGGGGGCTGGGACAGGTTGTTGGACGGCAGATAGCCCAGGAACAGCCGCACGTACTCGAAGGCGTCCTTCTCGTCCCGGGCGGTGTAGTGGGCGCAGCCGCTGGTGCTGGCATGGGTGTGGGCCCCGCCCAGTTCGTCGTGGCCGACCTGCTCGCCGGTGACGGCGCGCAGCACGTCCGGGCCGGTGACGTACATGTGGGAGATGCCGTCCACCATCACCACCAGATCGGTCAGGGCCGGGCCGTAGACCGCGCCGCCGGCGCACGGCCCGGTCATCACCGAGATCTGCGGCACCACTCCGGAGGCCTCCACATGGGAGCGGATGATCTCGCCGTAGAGCGCCAGCGAGGTCACGCCCTCCTGGATGCGGGCGCCGCCGGAGTCGTTGATGCCGATCAGCGGGCAGCCGGTCCGCTGGGCCAGCTCGGAGATCTTGAGGATCTTCGAGCCCAGCGCCTCGCCGAGGCTGCCGCCGAGCAGGGTGAAGTCGTGGGCGTAGACGCACACCGGGCGGCCGTCGATGGTGCCGCGGCCGGTGACCACGGCGTCGCCCAGCGGGCGGGCGGCGCCGGAGCCGTCGTCCCGGCTGCGCAGCAGGGCGTCGGTCTCCCGGAAGGAGCCGGGGTCGAGCAGGATGCCGATCCGCTCCCGGGCGGTGAGCTTGCCCTTTTCGTGCTGGCGGCGCACGGCCCGCTCCGGCGCCTGGTCGGCCGCACGTTCCCGCAGTCGTGCCAGCCGCGCCAGCTTCCCGGCCGTCCCGGGCGGGACGGGCGTCCCGGGTGCGCCGGGAGCCTCGGGAGCGTCGGGTGCGCCGGCTGTGCCGGGAGGTGTGGTGGTGGTCATGGCAGGGTCACCACCTGGGCGGCGTGCACCAGGCCGGCGCCGAAGCCGACCAGCAGGGCGCGTCCGCCGCTGGGCACCTCACCGCGGCCGGTCAGGTCCTCCAGCGCCAGCGGCACCGAGGCGGCCGAGGTGTTGCCCATGGAGACCACCTCGCGGGCCACCACCACGTTCTCGGCCAGCCGCAGTTCCCTGGCCACCGCGTCGATGATCCGGGCGTTGGCCTGGTGCGGGACGAAGGCCGCGATGTCGGCCGGGGTGAGCCCGGCCCGCTCCAGGGCGCGCCGCGCCACCAGCGGCGCGGTGTGCACCGCCCAGCGGAACACCTCGGGCCCGGCCATCCGCAGGGTGGGCCATTCCACGGCCGGGTCCCGGCGCAGCCCGGTCCAGGGGGCGCTGTGCGCGATCAGCCCGTGGCCGCCGCCCTCGGCGCCCCAGGCCACCGGCCCGATGCCCGGCTCGTCGGCGGGCCCGAGCACCACGGCCCCGGCGCCGTCGCCGAACAGGAAGGCGGTGCCCCGGTCCGCGGGCGAGACCAGGTCGCTCATCCGCTCCGAGCCGACCACCACCACATGGGCGGCGGCGCCGGACCGGATCAGCGAGTCGGCCACCCCCAGCGCGTAGCAGAACCCGGCGCAGGCGGCGCCGATGTCCATGGCTCCGGCGGTGGCGGCGCCCAGGCCGTGCGCCACCCGGGGGGCGGCCGGCGGGGACTGCTCCAGATGGGACATGGTGGCCAGCAGCACCACGTCCACCGCCTCGGGGGCCACGCCGCCGCCCGCCAGGGCCTTGAGCCCGGCGTCCACGGCCATGTTGATGACGGTTTCCCCGTCCCCGGCGAAGCGGCGGGTGGTGATGCCGCTGCGCTTGCGGATCCACTCGTCGGAGGAGTCGATGCCGGCCGCCACGGTCTCGTTGCCGACCAGCCGGGTGGGCCGGTAGGCGCCGATGCCCAGAATGCGGGAACCGGGCACCGGACGGCCGGTCTTCATACGGGTGATCACCGGCGGGCTCCCTCGGTCGCGGCCAGGCTGAGTGCGTCGTCCAGGTACTGCTGACGGGTGAGGCGGCGCTGGATCTTGCCGCTGGAGGTCTTGGACAGCGAGCCGCGCCGGACCACGACCACCTCGTCGGTGTGCAGGCGCTGACCCTCGTAGACGGCCTCCCGGATGCGCTCCTTGAGCTCCTCCGTGGTGACCTCCCGCAGCACCCGGCCGTCCGCCTCGACCACGATGACCAGGCGCTCGGAGCTGCCGTCGTCCACCGAGAAGGCGGCCGAGCAGTTGGGGCGCAGGCCCTCGGTGGTGGACTCCACGGCCAGCTCGATGTCCTGCGGATAGAAGTTACGGCCCTTGCGGATGATGATGTCCTTCAGCCGCCCGGCGATGTAGAACTCGTCGCCGTACTGGAAGCCGAGGTCGCCGGTGCGCAGGAAGGTGCCCTCGTCCTCGTGGCCGGGTATCCGGGCGCGGAAGACCTCCTCGGTGTCGGCCTCCCGGCCGCGGTAGCCCAGGGCCACGCTGGGGCCGCCGATCCAGATCTCGCCGATGGTGCCTGCCGGGCAGGGCCGCAGGGTGTCGGTGGCCACCACCCGCACCACGGTGTCGCCGACCGTGATGCCGCTGCCCACCAGCGGGACGGCATCACCCTCGTGCGGCTCCAGCGGCTCCACCCGGCCGTCGCGCAGGGCGTCCGCGGAGACCCAGAGCAGGGCGGGCCTGCGCTGCTCCGGGCTGCCGGTGGCCTTGAGGGTGTTCTCGGCCAGGCCGTAGCCGGGGCACATGGTCTCGGGGCGGAAACCGGCCGGGGCGAAGGTGCGGGTGAAGTCGCGCACCGCGTTCCAGCGGACCGGCTCGGCGCCGTTGACGGCGACCCGCCAGTGGGCCAGGTCGACGAAGCCGGCGATGCCGTTCTGCTCGGCGTCCCGCACGCACAGCTCGTAGGCGAAGCTGGGGGCGGCCGAGTGGGTGCCGCGGAACCGGGAGATGGCCTCCAGCCAGCGGCCCGGGCGGCGGATGAACGCCTCGGGGGCCATCAGGCAGGCGGGCACGCCCGCCCACAGCGGCATGACCACGCCGAACAGCATGCCCATGTCGTGGAAGTGCGGCAGCCAGGAGACGAACCGCCCCTCGGCGGTGACGGGCCACAGCCGGTCCAGATCCAGGCAGTTGGCCAGGAAGTTGGCCTGGGTGACCATCACGCCCTTGGGGTCGCCGGTGGAGCCGGAGGTGTACTGGAGCAGGGCGATGTCCCCGGGCTGCGGCTCCGGGCCCTGCCAGGCCTCGGGCGGCTGCTGGCCGAGGGTGTCGGTGGCCACCAGGGTCAGGCCCGCCAGATGGCGGGAGTCCCGGAACCGGCCCAGCAGGTCGTCGCGGACCTCGGTGGTGGTCAGCACCACGGTGGTGCCGGCGTCGTCGGCGATCTTGCGCAGCCGCTCCAGGCCGCGCTCCCGGTTGGGCACCTGGACGGGCGCGCCGGCCACCCGGGCGTACATGCAGCCCAGCAGGGTGCGGACGAACTCCAGCCCGGCCGGGTAGAGCAGCACCGCGGAGTCACCGGTGCCGGCCGAGCGCAGCATGGCGGCGGTGGAGCGGGCGGCCTGGTCCAGTTCCCGGTAGGTGAGGGTGTCGCCGGGCTCCTCGCCGCCCGTCAGGAAGACGAAGGCGATCTCGTCGGGCGTCTGCTGGGCCCGGTGCCGCAGTATCCCGGTGAGGGTGTCGGCTCCGGGGACGATCGCGGTGGCGCCCGCGGTCCGCGGCACGCGCTCCGCCCCCGGCCGCGGGCCGGCGCCCGGGATCAGGGCGTCCTTGGGCGCACCGGATTCGGTGACGGTCATCGCAGGTCAGCTCCCTTTGGTCAGCGGTTGTGGTCGCGGCGGACGGTCCATGGGCCCCAGGGCGGCCCGCGCGGGGCGCGGAGCGGCACCGGGCCGGGGGCCGGGCGGGGGTGCCGCCCGGACGGAGTCGACGGAGGCGAAGATGACGAGCAGCATGTCGCCGCTGGTCCAGACCGGCGCCGTCATGACAGCCCGCGCAGCAGGTCGGCGGTGATCCGGGGTCCGTTGCGGGTGAGCACCGACTCGGCGTGGAACTGCATGGAGGCGAAGAACGGGCCGCGCAGGGCGTGCACCTCGCGGGTGTCGGGGTCGCGGGAGACCTGGACCTTGCCCAGGCCGCCGGCGTCGAGGACATCCGCCTCGGCGCGGGCGGCGAAGGTGTTGTAGAAGCCGACCTGTTCGCGGGTGCCGAACAGGTCGATGGTGAGCTGGGTGCCCTGGTTGGGGCGCTCCCGGCGGAACAGGCCGAGGCCGAGGCGGGCGCTGAGCACCTGGTGGCTGAGGCAGACGGCCAGGAAGGGGCGGCGCCCGGCGAGCAGCGCGGCGATGGTCTCGTCGAGATGGCGGATCTTGGGGTGGGACAGATCCGTGGGGTCGCCGGGGCCGGGTCCCATCACCACCAGGTCGTGGCCGTCGGCGGTGTAGGGCTCGTCGAAGCGGCGGATGGTCACCTCCGGGCCCAGGGCCCGCAGCTGGTAGGCCATCATCGAGGTGAAGGTGTCCTCGGCGTCCACGATCAGGACCCGCCGGCCGGCCAGCGGGAGCCCGCCGGTCTCCGGGTCGGTGCCGGCGCCGGTCCCCGTCCCGGTGCCGAGCCAGAATCCGGCCAGGGTCTCGTTGCGGCGCTCCAGCGCGGCCAGCACCCGGTCGTGGCGGGCGAAGGCGCGCGGCCGTTCCGGGTCCAGGGCGGCCAGCAGACCGGCCGCCTTGGCGGCGGTCTCGGCGGCCTCGGACTGCGGGTCGGAGTCGCGCACCAGGGTGGACCCCACGGCGATCCGGGCCCGGCCGGCCGCGTCGATGTCGGCGGTGCGGATCAGGATGGCGGAGTCCAGGGCGCGCCCGCCGCGGGCGTCGCGGCCGATCAGGGCCAGGACCCCGCTGTAGTAGCCGCGTCCGCCGGTCTCGTAGCGGTCGATCACCCGGCAGGCCGACTCCAGCGGGCTGCCGGTGACGGTCGGGGCGAACATGGTGGAGCGCAGGATCTCCCGCGGGTCCCGGCCGGTGCGCCCCTCCAGCAGGTACTCGGTGTGCGCCAGCCGGGCCATCTCCTTGAGGTACGGGCCGGTCACCCGCACCCCGGAGTCGCAGAACCGGGCCATCATCTTGAGTTCCTCGTCGACCACCATGTACAGCTCGTCGGCTTCCTTGGGGTCGGCGAGGAAGTCCATCAGGCCGGACAGCGAGGGGCCGGAGGCCGGGTAGCGGTAGGTGCCGCTGATGGGGTTCATGGTGGCGGTGGCGTCGTCCAGGGTGACGTGCCGCTCGGGCGTGGCGCCGACCAGGGTGCGGTCGCCGGTGTGCACCAGGAAGGTCCAGTAGGCGCCGGACTCCCGCTCCAGCAGCCGCCGGAAGAAGGCCAGCGCGGCATGCGGGGTGTAGCCCTCGATGTCCGCCGTGTAGGAGCGCTTGATGACGAAGTTGGCGCCCTCGCCGCGGCCGATCTCGTCGGTGACGATGCGGCGCACGGTGTCGGCGTAGGCGGCGTCGTCGGTGTCGAAGCCCTCGCCGGTGAGCTTGACCGGCCGCTCCGGGATGCGGGCGGTCACCTCGGCCAGCGGCAGCACGGCCTGCCGGGTGACGCTCAGCGCCAGCAGCGGGGTGCCGTCGTCGGTGCAGGTGAAGCCGCGTTCGGCGAGCTGCCGGTAGGGCACCAGGGCCAGCAGGTCATGGGCCGGGCCGGCGCCGTCCGCCGCGGGGAGGGGCAGCTCCGCCAGGGTGTCCACGGTGGTGGGCCGGCCGGCCAGGATCTCGATCCGGCCGGGCGCGCGCTCGGGGCGGTGCAGCAGGGCGAACGCCCCGGCGCGCAGCGCCAGCACGTCCTCCAGCAGGGCGGCGGCGTCCTCGCCGGCCGGCCCGGCGGTGCGGCCGGCGGTCATGCCGCACCTCCCGGCAGGCTCAGGGCGGCGGCCGGCCGGTCCCCGGCCGCGGCACGCTCGCGCAGCCGGGCGGTCAGGGTGCCGGTGGTGGCGACCACCGCGCAGCGGCCGGCCGCGTAGTCCAGCGTCAGCATGTGGTGCTCGCGGGAGAAGTCGGCGACGGCGTCCGCCGCCAGAAAGGTCTCGATGTCCTGGGTGAACGCCTCCACGGCGGTGGCCAGGATGCCGACATGCGCGTAGACGCCGCAGATGACGAGCTGGTCGCGGCCCCATTCGCGCATCCGGTCCAGCAGCCCGGTGCGGTGGAAGGCGCTGTAGCGCCACTTGGTGAGCACGGTGTCGTCGGGTCCGGGCGCCACCGGTTCGGCCACCCGCCGGTCGGCGGGCTCGACCCGCATGCCCGGTCCCCAGAAGTCCCGCAGCAGGCCGCGCTGCTGGGGTGTCATGCCGCCCGGCTGGGCGGTGTAGACGACCGGCACGCCGGCCCGGGCGCAGGTCTCGCGGAGCCGGGCGCAGTTGGCGGTCAGCTCCTGCCGCAGGCCCGGGGAGGGCAGCGGGCGCAGGAAGTAGCGCTGCATGTCGTGCACGAGCAGCACGGCGCGGGACGGGTCGGGCAGCCAGCCGGCCACGTTCTGCGGCAGCTCGTCCTGGTGGGGCAGTGGATAGGAGGTGATGCTCGGGATGCCCGCGGAGAATTGCACGGGAACTCCTCTTCTCGCGGTGTGCGGCGGTCGTCGCGCGGCCGTCCGGCGCGGATGCGCCGTCAGACGCCCAGCGCGGCACCGCCGTCCACGGTCAGGTCGTGCAGGGTGATGTGAGCGGCCCGGTCGGAGAGCAGGAAGTCCACCGCGTGGGCGATGTCCTCGGGCCGGGCCAGCCGGCCCAGCGGAATGCCCACCCGGAATGCCTCCGGGGAGCCGTCGAGGGTTCCGGCCGGGCCGGAGGCGTCGGTCCAGAGCTGGCGCAGCATCGGGGTGTCGGTGGAGCCGGGCGCCACCACGTTGCAGCGGATGCCGGACCGGGCCACCTCCAGCCCCAGGCTCTTGGTGAACATCACGGCCGCCGCCTTGGAGGCGGCGTAGGCGGCCATGCCGGCCCGGGGCACGCCCGCGGCGTTGGACGCCACGGTGACGATGGCGCCCCGGCGGCGCGGCAGCATGCGGCGCACCGCGGCCTGCGACATCAGGAACACGCCCTTGGCGTTCACCTCGAAGGTGCTGGCCCAGTCGGCCGGGTCGTATCCCTCCACCCCGCCCGGGCGCAGCAGCCCCGCCGCGTTGACCAGGTACTCCACCGGCCCCAGCCGGCCTTCGGTGTCGGCGATCACGCGTTCGGCGTCATCGGCGCTGGTGACATCGGCGGCGGCGGGCTCCACGCTCAGTCCGTCGGCGGCCAGCTTCTCGGCCGTCTCGGCGAGCTGTCCGGCCTCGCGGTCCACCGCGACCACGGTGAGGCCGCGCCGGCCCAGGACCTCGACAACGGCGGTGCCGATGCCCCCGGCCGCGCCGGTCACCACGGCGATCCTGCTGTTCATGCGACTCGCTCTCCTTGGTTGTGAGGACCGGGCCGGTGCTCAGCCGAGCCAGGCGCCGACCACGGCGGCGGCCTGGCCCGGGTTGAGGCGCGGATCGCACAGGCTGGTGTACTTGTCGCCGACCCGGCCGGCCTCTGCGGCATTGGCCGCGCACTCGGTCACCTCGTCCGGGGTGATCTCCAGATGCAGGCCGCCGACCACGCCGCCGGAGGAGCGCACGGCGCACTGGAAGTGCCGCACCTCCTGGGTGACCACTTCGACGTAGCGGGTCTTGAGCCCGGCCTCGGTGGTGACGGTGTTGCCGTGCATGGGGTCGCACAGCCAGACCACCGGGTGGCCGGCCGCACGGACCGCGGCGACCAGCGGCGGCAGGCGGTCGGCCACGGCGTCGGCGCCCATCCGGGCGATCAGGGTGAGCCGGCCCTTCTCCCGCCGCGGATCGAGCACCTCGCACATCCGCAGCAGATGGTCCCGGCTCATGCCGGCGTCGACCTTGCAGGCCACCGGGTTGATGACGGCGGCCAGCAGGGCGGCGTGCGCGCCCTCGGGATCGTTGGTGCGCTTGCCGATCCACGGCCAGTGGGTGGAGGCGAGCATCAGCCCGCCCTCCTCGTCCCGGCGCAGCTGCGGCAGTTCGTAGTCGAGCAGCAGCGCCTCGTGGCTGGTCCAGATCTGCGGTCCGAAGACCGGGGGGCGGGTGGGTCCGGGGCCCCAGCCGAGGTGCTGCATGGCTTCGGCGGCGGCGTCGTAGCAGTGCAGCATGCGGCGCGGATCGGGGCGGCGGCTGTCGGCATCCGGCTCCGGGCCGTTGATCACATGGCCGCGGAAGACCGGAAGTTCACGGTCGCCGGCCCGCTCGGTGTCGTTGCTGCGGGGCTTGGCGAACTGGCCGGCGATCCGGCCGACCCGGAGCACCGGGCGGTGGGTGGACATCCGGACCAGTCCGGCGAGCATGTCCAGCAGGCCCGCCTTGCGGGCGATGGAGCCCTTGCCGCACTCCTCGGGGTCCTCGGCGCAGTCCCCGGCCTGCACCACCTGCGCCTCGCCGTCGGCCACCCGGGCCAGCAGGGAGCGCAGGGTCCACAGGTCGGGGGCCCGGACGAGGGCGGGCCGGGCGGCCAGTTCCCGGCTGGTGCGGCGGACCAGGGGCAGGTCCTCCCAGCGGGGCTGCTGGCGGGCGGGGCGGGCGCGGATGGCGAGCACGGTGGGGGCCGGGGCCGGGCCGGCGGAAGACGGGGCAGGGGTGTCCACGGTGAGGTCTCCTGAGGGAACGGACGGGGAGCCCGGTTGACGGCTCCGAGGGGCACGGCGGGACGCATCCGGCCCGCCGCGGGCGCGGCTGCCGGGGTGCGGCGTGACCTGCCGCGGTCGTGCTGGTCTCGGGCACGTGTCGGGGACGTGCGTCACTCGGTCGTGCTCAGTCGTGCTCGGTGGTCGCTCTGTGCTTGCTCGGCGATTGCTCAGCGGCTTCTCGGCGATCGCCCGGTGGCCGCTCAGTTCTCGCCCGGTGATTGCTCGGTGATTGCTCAGCTGTTGCTCAGTGATTGCTCAGTGGTTGTCCGGGGTGTGCTCCGCGGGGTCGGCGGGTCGGGGACTCGGCACCCAGCCGGCCCGGTCCCAGAAGCCGAGCTGGCGGAGCTTGGGCAGGGCGGCCACCCGTGCGGTGCCGGGCCCGCCGAGGATCAGCGTGGTCTCCCGGTCCGGGTCGAAGACCGGCCAGTGGGGTACCGGGCCGGCGGCCGGGGCGCCGTCGCGGGCGAAGGACGCCACCAGATCCATGAAGGTCCGGGACACCAGCCGCTCGTCCGGGCCGTCGCCGAACTGATCGACCAGTCCGGGCTCGGCATGCGAGCCGAAGAGGAACTTGGAGGTCGCGTCGTGCGGGGTGCCGAAGTGCGGCGGGCGCACGGGGTGTGCAAACTCCATGACGTACTGCGGGCTCGCGCCCCGGGTGCGGGCATGGCGCTCGGCCATCCGCACGATCTGGTAGCGGAAGAGGCCGTCGCCCCAGATCTCGGTCCACAGGGTGCGCGGGTCATGGGGCAGCCGCTCGGCCCGCGCGGCCTCCCGGTAGGCGGACAGACACGCGTCGACCAGCGCGTCGTCCACCCGGACCGCCCCCTTGAGCAGCACCTCGCGGACCCGGTCGCGCAGCTCGGCATGGTCGGTGGGCACCGGCGGCGCGGGCGGGAAGGAGACCGAGTGCGGATCGGTGAAGAACGATCCCTCGGTGCGGTTGAAGACCGTCATCAGCGGCACCGCGGGGGTGGGCAGCTGCCAGGGGAAGGCGGTGATCACGCCGCCGTCCGCCACCGGGCCGCGGTACTCGCGTCCGCTGTCCACCGGCCGGGCGGCCGGGGCGGCGGAGAAGAACCGCAGCCAGGCCTGGTGCAGCGCCTCGGCCGGCACCTCGCGCAGCCCGGGCACGGTGGTGCCCAGGTCCGCGGCCAGGGTGCCGTACACGGTGTGGGCATCGGCCGGGGTGAGGCTGCCGGCCGGCTGCCAGGGGTGGGCGGCGCTGATGGCGATCAGCCGGCGGACGGTGCCGTGGAACTCGGGCAGCAGGGCGAGCTGCCAGGCGGTGGTGCCGCCGGCCGAGGTCCCGCACAGGGTGATGTTGTCCGGGTCGCCGCCGAAGGCCGCGATGTTCTCCCGCACCCAGTGCAGGGCGGCGATCTGGTCCTGGAGCCCCCAGTTGGCGCACAGCCCGGTGGCCGGGTCGGCCAGTTCCTCGTGCATGCCCCAGCCGAAGACGCCCAGCCGGTAGTTGAAGTTGACCACCACCAGGTCGCCGCGTTCGGCCAGCCGGTGGCCGTGGAAGGTGGGCACGCTTCCGGCGCCGACCTGCCAGCCGCCGCCGTGGATGTAGACCAGGACCGGGCGCGGCCGGTCGGTGCCGGGGGTCCAGACGTTGGCGTACAGCGCGTCCTCGGAGCTTCCCGGCCCGGCGGCGCCGGACTGGAGAAAGGCCGGCGCATAGCGGGTGGCGTCCCGGACCCCGGTCCACGGCACCGGCATCCGCGGCGAGGAGAACCGCAGCTCGCCCAGGGGCGGGCGGGCATAGGGCACTCCGCGGAAGACGGTGAGCGCCCCCTCGCGCACGCCGGCCACGTCGCCGGCGGTGGTGCGGGCGACGAGCGCTCCGGTGGTGGCTCCCATGGTCATGGCAATGGCACTCCTCGGGACACGGTCGTCCGGCGGTGGGCCGGTGGTGGTCCGGTGGTGGACGGTGGCCCGATCCTGCGACGGTCCGGGGCGGCTGGCCAACGAACGGCCGCGCACTCCGTCAGGTGGCGCGGAATCCATCAAGTCCCCCCGCGGTGACCGTCATATCCCGTCATATGAGGTGATGGCCGGTGCACCTGACGGAGTGCGCGGACCTTCGTTGACGCTCCCCGGGGGCCGGGACACGATTCCAGGGCCCGAGCCGGGACAGACCCGGGGCCGACCCGGGGCCGAGCCGGGGCCGAGGCCGGCCGCGCTTCCGCCGGCATCCGCCGGCGCGGCGCGGCGACGCGGCGCACGGCGCGGCAGAACAGGCAGTGGCGCAGCAGAGGGGTTTGGCCATGAGCATCGAAAACCTGACCGGCGGGCCGGCGGAGCAGCAGGCCGGGCACCCGGTCCCGTCCTGGACCGCCGGGTGGGGGACCGACGAGCTGCGGCTGGACGACTATCTGCGGCGGATCGGCGACACCGGCCCGCTGGAGCCGACCGCCGAGACCCTGCGCCGGCTGCACCGGGCCCATGTGGCGGCCATCGCCTTCGAGAACATCGATGTGGCGCTGGGCCGGGGCATCTCCCTGCACCTGCCCGATGTGCAGCGCAAACTGGTGGACCAGGGCCGGGGCGGGTACTGCTTCGAGCACAATCTGCTGTTCGCCGCGGTGCTGGAACGGCTCGGCTTCCCGGTGACCCGGCTCCAGGCCCGGGTGCGCCGCGGCAACCGCGACCAGATCCGGTACCGGGCGCACGCCATGCTGGTGGCCGCCGCCGGCTTCCAGCCCTGGCTGGCCGACGTGGGCTTCGGCGACGAGGGCCTGCTGGAGCCGGTGCCGCTGGCCCATGAGGCGACCGTCAAGGCGGGCGGCTGGACCTGGCGGGTGGTGCGCGAACGGGACCAGTGGGTGCTCCAGTCGCTCCACCCCGAGGGCTGGTTCGACCTGTACAGCCTGCGCGTGGAGCAGCACTTCCCCGCCGACTTCGAGGTCGCCAACTTCTACACCGCGCACAGCGACCGCTCCACCTTCACCGGCAAGCTGATCGCCATGCGCGGCTCCGAAGAGGCCCGCCATGTCCTGCGGGACCGCGAACTGTCCAGCCGCTATCCGGACGGACGCACCGAGCGGACGGGGCTGACCGCCGCCGAGGTGCTGACCGAACTGGCCGGCACCTTCGGCATCCGTCTCGGGGCCGAGGAGGCGCGGCTGCTGGAGCGGCGCCTGGCCTCGGCCGCCTCCTGAGCCGCAGCCGCCCTCAGGACTCTTCAGGAATCAGCACATCCAGGGATTTCAGGAACCCGGGGAATCCGTCGTTTCCAAGCGCCTTGAGGAGGCACAGTGCATCTCCACATCCCTGCCGCCCGGACCGGTCTGTACCTGGGCGTGGTGCCCGAGGAGGCCGCCGCCCGGCGTCCCCGGACGCCGATCACTCTGGACCACGACATGGACGCGGCTCCGGAGGCCGGGCGCCAGCTCACCGCGGCCGGGCTGGCCGATCTGGTGGACGACATGGCCGCCCGGCTGTGGGCGGCCGGGGTGCGGCCCACCGACCATGTGGCGCTGTACAAGCGGCACAACTTCGACATCTACGTGCTGGCCTGCGCCGCGGCCCGGCTGGGCGCCACCCCCGCCATGCTTTCCCCGGCGCTGGACGGCGACACGGTGGCCGCCCTGCTGGAGCGGCTGGACCGGCCGCATCTGATCACCGACGCCGGCAAGCTGGACAAGGAGCTGGCCGGTCAGCAGCAGACGGCCGCCGCGGCCACCGTCATCGACGCCGACGCCACCTCCGGCACCCGCCCCGGCGCGGTCTCGCTGGCCTCGCTGGCCGGCTCGCCGCGCCGTGAGCCGGTGCTGCTCGGGGCGGACGTCCCCGCGCTGATGACGCACACCTCCGGCACCACCGGGATTCCCAAGCTGGTGGTGCACACCGCGCGGTCGCTGCGCGGCCGGTTCCGGCCGCAGCAGCAGCTCGCCCGGCTGATCCTGGAGCGCGAGACCTACGCGGTCCACCTCTCCTTCGTGCACTCCCGGATGTTCATGGCGCTGGCGGTGGCGCTGCCCAAGGGCATGCCGCTGCTGGTCATCGACGACGGCTCGCCGGAGAATGTGGCGCCGCTGTTCGCCCGGCACCGGCCCGGCCTGATCGAGACCCACCCCAACTCCTACATGGAGTGGGAGGACCTGGTGCACCACCCGCTGAAGCCGCTGTCCAACGTGAAGTACTTCTCCGGGACCTTCGACGCCATCCACCCGCCCACCATGCAGCGCCTGATGTCCGCCTCGCAGCGCCGCCGGCCGCTGTTCTTCCAGTTCTACGGGCAGAGCGAGTGCGGGCCGCTGGTGGGCCGCTGGTACAGCGCGCGCAATGTGCACAAGGCGGACGGCCGCTGCCTGGGCTATCCGATCCCCGGCATGACCCATGTGCGGATCGTGCCGCGCAACGGCATGAAGCCGTCCAAGCAGAACCCCGGCTTCATCGAGGTGCAGACCGACGGCCGGGCGGTCAACTACCACGGCGAGGACGCCCGGTACGCCAAGGAGCTGAACGGACGCTGGTGGCGCACCGGCGATGTGGGCTACCGCACCAGGGCCGGCTGCGTGCACCTGCTGGACCGGGTGGTGGACGTCATCCCCAATGTGGAGTCCACGCTGGAGATCGAGGACACCATGCTGGGCCGGCTGGAGGAGCTGTCCGAGCTGGTGGTGGTGCGCGGCCCGGGCGACGAACCGCTGCCGGTGGTGTGCACCCGCACCGACGAACCGCTGGACATGGAGCGCTGGCGGCGGGCCGCCGCGGACTTCCCGCAGCTCGCCGGGCCCGTCCAGATGCGGCTGGCGGAGCTGCCGCGCACCGCCACCATGAAGGTGCAGCGCCTGGAGCTGGCCCGCCGGCTGCGCGAACGCCTGGAGAACCAGGCATGAGCCCGTCTTCCGGAGCTCTTTCCGGAGCCCGCTCCGGAGCCCTGTCCGAGGCCGCCTGCGACGTCCTGGTCGTCGGCGCGGGCCCGTCCGGCCTGTTCGCCGCCTGCGAGCTGCTGCGGCGCGGCGTGAACGTCCGGATCATCGACCGGGCGGACGGGCCCTCGACGGTGCCCAAGGCGCTGGCGCTGTGGCCCCGGGCTCTGGACCTGCTGGCGGACCTGGGGATCGCCGGCGGGCTGCGCGAGGCCGCGGAGCCGGTGCGGGCGCTGAGCTACTTCTCCGGCGGCTCCCCGCTGGCCCGGTTCGAGATCCCGGAGAAACTGCGCCCGCTGCATCTGCCGCAGTACGAGACCGAACGGCTGCTCAACGAGCGGCTGGAGCAGCTCGGCGGCAAGGTGGAGCGGGGCGTGCGGCTGCTCAACTTCGACGCCGACGCCGCCGACCCCGGCGCCGTGCCGCTGGACGGCGACCATGTGCTGACCGCCCTGGTGGAGACCGGCGACTCGGCCCTGCGCAGGCTGCCCGCCCGCTATGTGATCGGCGCGGACGGCGCCTCCAGCACCGTGCGCGGCCTGCTGGGCACCGGTTTCCAGGGCACCACCTACCCGCTGACCTTCGCCCTCACCGACACTCGGGTGCGCGGCCGGCTGCCGGCCGGGGAGCTCCTCTACTACCAGGCGCCCACCGGCACCCTGATGATCGCGCCGCTGCCGGACGGGATCTTCCGGGTCCTGGTGGTGCTGCCCCGGGCCGGGCAGCAGGTCACCCAGCAGATGATGCAGCGCTATCTGGACGAGCGGGGCCCGGGCGGCGTCACCCTCACCGAAGCGGTGTGGACCACCGTCTACCGGGTGCACGCCCGGCAGGCCACCGAGTACCGGCGGGGGCGGATCTTCCTGGCCGGGGACGCCGCCCATGTGCACAGCCCGGCGGGCGGCCAGGGCATGAACAACGGCCTCCAGGACGCGCACAATCTGGCCTGGAAGCTGGCCGCGGTGCTGCACGGGGAGTCCCCGCCCACCGTGCTGGAGGACTACACCCCGGAACGCCGCTACGCCACCGACCGCATCATCGCCGCCACCGACCGGCAGACCCGGGCCTGGATGGCCGGCAGCCGGCCCCGGATCGTGCTGCGGGACGCGGCCTTCCGGCTGGCCGGGCGCAGCGGGCTGGTGCCCCGTCAGGTGTTCCCGGTGATGGCAGGCCGCCGGGTGGCCTACCCGGCGGACCGGGACAGCCAGCGGCCGGCCGGCCGCACCCGCTGCGGTCTGCTGGAGCGGCTGCCGGGCCGGCTGCGGATCGGCATGGTCTTCCCGCGCGCGACCGCGGTGGCGCACGGCTTCGCCGGTTCCCGTCCCGGCTCCGGCTCGCCGGCCGGCTGGACCCTGGTCACCGTGGAGCCCGTTCCCGGCCTCCGCCCGCACCGGCTTCTCGCCGACTACCCCCAGGTCACGGCCGTCCGTCTCGCCTCGCGCGAGGCCGGGCGGGCCACCGGCTGCCGGGCCCCCGGCTACTACCTGGTCCGCCCGGACGGCCATATCGCCGCCCACGGCCACGCCGGGGACGCGGCCCGTCTCGACACCGAACTCCGACGTCATCTGCTCCCCCAGGAGTCGCGCTCATGAGCACCCGCACCGACGGCCCGCGCGTCGTCATCGCCTACCACTCCGGCTACGGCCACACCACCGCCCTCGCCGAGGCCGTCCTGGCCGGCGCCACCGAGGCCGGCGCCCGGGCCGACGCGGTCCAGGTCGACACCCTCGGCGAGGCCGGTGACGACCGCTGGGCGCTGCTGGACGGCGCCGACGCCATCGTCTTCGGCTCCCCCACCTACATGGGCTCGGCCTCGGCCGCCTTCCACGCCTTCGCCGAGGCCACCTCCGGCCGGTGGGCGGAGCGCGCCTGGTCCGGCAAGCTGGCCGCGGGCTTCACCATGTCCGGCGCCAAGAGCGGGGACAAGCTCAACACCCTGCAGTACTTCACCCTGCTGGCCGCGCAGCACGGCATGCTCTGGGTCAATCTGGATCTGATGCCCGGCTGGAACGCCTCCACCGGCTCGGAGAACGACCTCAACCGGCTGGGCTTCTATCTGGGCGCGGGCGGCCAGGCCAATGTGGACGAGGGCCCGGAGACGGTCACCAAGGCCGATCTGGAGACCGCCCGCCACCTGGGCCGCCATGTCACCCGGACCGCCCGGCGCGTCTCCCCCGCCACCTGACCGCCGGCACCGTGCGGCAGCGCACGGCACCGCACGGCACCTGACGAGGCCGCGCCGCCCTCCCCGGCCGGGGAGGGCGGCGCGGCCTCGGCCGTTCACCCGGGCACGGGGGCGAGAAGGTCCTCGGGGTTGGCCGGCAGCGGACGGTCCAGCAGCGGGGTGAGCCGGGGGTAGGCGGAGGCGTCGCCGACCAGGACGCCGCCCAGCAGGGTGCGGCCGTCACCGGCCAGCACCAGCTTGCGGTAGGTCCCGCCGGTGCGGTGGGCGAACTCCACCGCGCCCGGGGTGCGGGCATGGGCGTCACCGAAGCTCGCGACCTCCACGCCCAGCAGCTTGAGCCGGGCGGAGGTGTCCAGCGGCGGCAGCGGCGGGCCTTCGGCGTCGTCGGTGAGCTGGCGGGCCACGGTCTCGGCCATCCGGTAGCCCGGCGCCACCAGCCCGTAGGTGCGGCCCCGGACGGCGGCGCACTCGCCGATGGCCCAGATGCCGGGCGCCCGGGTGCGGCAGCGGTCGTCCACCAGGAAGCCGCCCCGCTCGCCGCGCGGCAGGGCCGCGGCGGCGGCCAGTTCGTCGCGGGGCCGGATACCGGCGGCGAAGATCACCAGCTCGGCCGGGAGGGACCGGCCGCCGGCCAGGGTGACCCCGGCGACCCGGCCGCCCGGCCCGGCGTGCACGGCGTGCAGCGGGGTCCCGCAGTGCGGGGTGATGCCCAGTGCGCCGACCAGCCCGGCGAGCAGGCCCCCGCCGGCCCGGTCGAGCTGCATGGGCATCAGATGCGGCGCGGTCTCCACCACATGGGGCCGCATGCCGAGGTGGCGCAGCGCGCCCGCGGCCTCCAGGCCCAGCAGGCCGCCGCCGACCACCAGGCCGGGCCTGCCCGGCACGGCGGCGGCCCGGATGGCCCGCAGGTCGTCATAGGTGCGCAGCACATGGCAGCCGGGCAGATCGTGGCCGGGCACGGGCGGCACGAACGGGCGGGAGCCGGTGGCCAGCACCAGCGCGTCCCAGACCAGTTCGGTGCCCCGGTCCAGGGTGGCGGTACGGGAGCGCGGATCGACGGCGGTGACCGACACGCCGGTGCGGACCCGGGTGCAGGGGTCGGGGCGCAGGCCGAGCCGGGCCGGGCCGTCGCCGGCCAGCGCGGAGGTCAGGGCGATGCGGTCGTAGGCGGGGCGGGACTCGTCGGTGACCGCCGTGATGTGCCAGCGGCGGTCCCGGTCCCGGCGGTGCACCTCCTCCATCAGGCGGTGCCCGGTCATGCCGTGGCCGACCACCAGCAGATGGCGTCGCGGACTCATCGTGCCCTGCCTTCCCGGGCGCCCCGGCCCGCGCTCCGCGCGCCGCCCGGGCCGCCGGAGGGCGCGGTGCGGGCGGAGCACAGGCGGGCCACCTCGTCGGTGCAGCTTCCGCAGCCGGTGGTCGCGCGGGTGGCCTCGGCCAGGGCCGCCACGTCCCGGGCGCCCCGGTCCCAGGCCTCGCGCAGCTCGCCCAGGGTGACATGGTTGCAGCGGCACACCACGGTGGCCGGGGAGTCCGGGGCGCCGGGCCGCAGCGGCGGGGTGCCCAGCAGCAGGGCCAGCCGGGCGGCCGGCACCGGCCGCGCCTCGCGGTAGAGCTGGGTGACCGCGGCAGCCGCCCGCGGCAGCCCCAGCACGACGGCCGCCGCCACCCGGTCCCGGCGCAGCGCCAGCCGGGCGTACCGGCCGCGCGCCGGATCGTGCAGGGTGATCTGGTCGGGGGCCTCCTCCAGGGCCTGGCGGGAGCCCATGACGGCCAGATGCAGCGCCGGGTCGCGCAGCCGGACCACCGGCGGCGGTGCCGTCCGGTCGGCGCCGGTCAGGCGGGCGGCCAGCGCCTCCGCCTGGTCCCAGGCGGGCGGCGCGGCCGGGCCGTCGGCCGTGGTGGTCAGCTCGGCACAGCTCCCCAGGGCGCTGATGTGCGGGTCGGCGGTGCGCAGCCGGCTGTCGACCAGCACGCCGTGCCCGACCGGCAGCCCGGCCTCGGCGGCGAGGCGGGTGTGCGGCACCGTGCCGGTGCACAGCAGCAGGGTGGCCGCCTCCAGGATCCGGCCGTCGTCCAGGGTCAGCTTGCCGGGGGTGAACTCGACGGCGGTGGCGCCCGCGTGCACCCGGATGCCGCGCTCGGCGAGGGCCCCGGCCAGCAGTTCCCCGGCGGTCCGGTCGAGCCGGCGGGACATGGGGTGGGCCCCGGGGTGGACGACGGTGACCTGCCGTCCGGCGCGGCGCAGGGCGAGGGCGGCGTCGGTGCCGTCCGGGCCGGCGCCCAGCACCACCACCGGTCCCGGGGTGGTGGTGGCCCGCCGGCCGGCGGCCGGGCCGGCCAGCGGGGTGCCGACCCGCACGCCGCCGCGCAACTGCCCCTCGGGGCAGCGCAGTCCCGGCACGTCCGGGATGTGCGGGCGGGCGCCGAGCGCCAGCGCCAGGGTGCCGTAGGGGTGTTCGCCGCCGTCCGCGGTGCGCACCCGGCGCCGGCGGCGGTCGATGGCGGTGACCACGGGCTCGGGCAGCATCCGCACCGGACCGGGGTGGCCGAGGCGGTGCAGCGCCCGGGTGAGGCGCACCGCGTCGGGCCCGTTGCCCAGGATCAGGACATCGCCGGCCCCGCGGGCGCCGGTGGTCCCGGCCGTCCCGGCGGTCGCGTTGTGCGCCGCGTTGCCCGTCGTGGCGCCCGTCGTGGCGCCCGTCGTGGTGTTCAGCGCGGTGGTCGCCGCGCTGCTCGTGGCGGTGGTCGTCGTGGTGGTCGTCGTGGTGGTCGTCATGGGGCTGGTTCCGGTTCGACGCAGACGGCGCTGACCTTGAACTCGGGCATCCGGCTCACCGGGTCCAGCGCGGTGCCGGTCAGCAGGTTGGCCCGCCCGGCGCCCGGGAAGTGGAACGGCAGGAAAACGGTGTCGGTGCGCAGCGTCGCCACCAGCCGGGCGCGGGCGACGGTGCTGCCGCGCGCCGAGCTGACCCGGACCCGCTGGCCGTCGCCGACGCCGAGCCGGGCGGCGGTGTCCGGGTGGATCTCCACCTCGGGTTCCGGGGCCGCCGCGGTCAGCTCCGCGATCCGGCGGGTCTGGGCGCCGGACTGGTAGTGGGCCAGCAGCCGCCCGGTGGTGGCGTGCAGCGGGAAGCCGGGACCGGTCCGCTCGGCGGCCTCCCGGTGCCCCACCGGGGCGAACCTGGCCCGCCCGTCGGGGTGGGCGAAGCCGTCCAGGAACAGGCGCGGGGTACCGGGGTGGGGAGCGGCCCGGGCGCCGCCGGGCCCGGGCGCCGCCGGGCAGGGCCAGTACAGGGCCTCGCCGGAGTCCAGCCGTTCGTAGCTGATGCCGGAGTAGTCGGCCCGGCCGCCGGCCGAGGCGCGGCGCAGTTCGTCGAAGACGGCGCGCGGGCTGGTCGGATAGCGTGCCGCGGGCTCGCCGAGCCGGACCGCCAGACCGTGCAGGACGTCCAGGTCGCCGCGCACCCCGGGCGGCGGGGTGCGCACCGCGCGGCGGCGCAGCACCCGGCCCTCCAGGCTGGTCATGGTGCCGTCCTCCTCGGCCCACTGGGTGACCGGCAGCACGGCGTGCGCCAGCCGGGCGGTCTCGGAGGGCACGAAGTCGGCGACCACCAGCAGGTCGAGGGCGGCCAGCTTGCGGGCGACGCGGGCCGCGTGCGGCGCGGAGACCACCGGGTTGGTGCCGAAGACCAGCAGGGCGCGCGGGCCGCCCGGGGTGGCCAGCGAGTCCAGCAGTTCCCAGGCCGAGCGGCCGGCGCCGGGCAGGTCCTCGGGGGCGACGCCCCACACCCGCGCCACATGGCCGCGGGCGGCCGGGTCGGTGATCATCCGGTAGCCGGGCAACTGGTCGGCCTTCTGGCCGTGTTCCCGCCCGCCCTGGCCGTTGCCCTGGCCGGTGAGGCAGCCGTAGCCGCTGCCGGGCCGGCCCGGCATGCCCAGCGCCAGGGCGAGGTTGATGTAGGCGGCGACGGTGTCCACGCCGGTGCTGTGCTGTTCCGAGCCGCGGCCGGTGAGCAGATAGCGGCGGCCGGCGGCGGCCAGCATGCGGACCGCGGCGCGCTGGTCGGCGGCGGGCACGCCGGTGATCGCCTCCACCCGCTCCGGCCACGCCTCCCGGGCCTGCCGCCAGCAGGCGTCGAAGCCGGTGGTGCGGGTCTCGATGTAGTCGTGGTCGAGCAGTTCCTCGGCGACGGCGGCGTGCAGCAGGCCCAGCGCCAGGGCCAGGTCGGTGCCGGGCCGGGGCTGGAGGTGGAGCGCGGCACGCTCCGCGGTGGGGGTGCGGCGCGGGTCGATCACGATCAGCTCGGGCCCGTCCAGATGGCGCATCAGCGGCGGCATGGTCTCGGCCGGGTTGGCCCCGGCAAGCAGCACCACCTCGGCGCCGGCCAGATCGGTGACCGGGAACGGCAGCCCGCGGTCGATGCCGAAGGCGGCGTTGCCGGCCGCCGCGGCGGAGGACATGCAGAACCGGCCGTTGTAGTCGATCTGGCTGGTGCCCAGCGCCAGCCGGGCGAACTTGCCCAGCAGATACGCCTTCTCGTTGGTGAGCCCGCCGCCGCCGAGCACGGCGACGGCGTCCGGGCCGTACCGGGCGCGCAGCTCCCGCAGCCGGCCGGCGATGGTGTCGAGCGCGGTGTCCCAGCCGGCCGGGGCCAGGGTGCCGCCGGCGTCGCGCAGCAGCGGGGTGCGCAGCCGGTCGGGGGTGTCCAGCAGCGCGGGGGCGGTCCAGCCCTTCTGGCACAGCCCGCCCTGGTTGACCGGGAAGCCGGGTGTGGGACGGACCGTGACGGCGCCGTCCGCCGCCCGGCTCAGCCGTGTCCCGCACTGGAGCGCGCAGTAGGGACAGTGAGTATCGGCCGGGGTATCGGCCGGGATGCCGGCCGGGATATCGCCCGGGGTGCCGGCCCGGGCCGCGGCCGGCGCGGCGCCGGCCCGGGGCCCGGCCGGGGCCGGTGCGCGGTCAGACATGGGTGGGGAACCTTTCCACGGAGGCGGAGGGGCCGGCCGGGCCGGGGCGGGAGCGGCGCCGCCCGTAGACCCGCCAGGTGACCAGCGCGCAGACCGCGTATCCGGCCAGGAAGGCGACGAAGGCGGGGGCACCGCTGCCCGAGCCGCCGCCGTAGGCGGCGCGGAAGGCGAGGTTGATGGCCACCCCGCCGAGCGCGCCGACCGCGCCGGAGATGCCGATCACCGCCCCGGACAGCCGCCGGGCCTCGGCGAAGGCGCCGGTCGCGTCGTGCCCCGCGGCGATCCGCTCCCCGGCCCGGTCGGCGAAGACGGCCGGGATCATCTTGTAGGTCGATCCGTTGCCGATGCCGCTGAGCGTGAACAGCACCGTGAAGCCGGCCACGAACAGGCCGAACGAGGACTGGCCGGAGGCGATCAGCAGCATCACGGCACCGGCCGCCATGCCGCCGAAGGACGCCAGGGTGATGCGGGCGCCGCCCCACCGGTCGGCGGCCAGACCGCCGAGCGGGCGGGAGAGCGAGCCCAGCAGCGGCCCCAGGAAGGTCCAGGACGCCGCCTGGAGCGGGGTGGCGCCGAACTCGTTCTGGAGCACCAGCCCGAAGGCGAAGCCGAAGCCGACGAAGGAGCCGAAGGTGCCGATGTACAGCAGCGAGATCCAGTAGGTGTGCCGGGAGGCCAGGGCGTCCCGCTGGGCGCCGGGCGCGGTGCGCACCGCGTCGATGTTGTCCATCTTCAGCGCGGCCAGCAGCGACACGGTGACGATCAGCGGGAGGTAGAGGGCGGCCACATAGGAGGGGTGGGTGTCGCCGGCGACGGCGATCACCAGCAGCCCGGCCAGTTGCACGGCGGGCACGCCGAGATTGCCGCCGCCCGCGGTCAGGCCCAGTGCCCAGCCCTGGAGGCGGCGGGGATACAGGGCGGCGATATTGGTCATGGCGGAGGCGAAGTTGCCGCCGCCGACGCCCGCCAGGGTGGCCACCGCCAGGAACGCCCACAGCGGGGTGCCGGGCCGCTGGACCAGCCAGCAGGCCAGCGACGCCGGCACCAGCAGCACGGCGGAGGAGAACACCGTCCAGTTGCGTCCGCCGAACCGGGTGACCGCGTAACCGTACGGCAGCCGCAGCAGGGCGCCGACCAGCGTCGGCGTGACCACCAGCAGGAACTTGTCGTCGGGCCCGAAGTCGTGCCCGGTCTCCGGGGACAGGAACAGGACCAGGACCGACCACAGGCTCCACACCGAGAAGCCGATGTGCTCGGAGACGATCGCCAGGATCAGGTTGCGGCGGGCGATGACCCGGCCGCCGCCGTGCTCCCAGAAGTCGCGGTTCTCCGGGTCCCAGCCCCGTATCCACCCGCCGCGGCGGGGTGTCGCGGCCCGGCCGGGGGTGCCGCCGGGGGTGCGGGCTGCGTCGGTTGTCATCGTCCGTCAGCTCTTCTCCACGACGACCTTGATCCGTTCCACGGTCTGCCGGACGTCCTCGACCAGCTTGGCGTTCCAGTCGGCGACGAAGCGCTTGCGGCCCTCCTCGTCCAGCCCGGACTCGAAGATCTTGGCCAGCCCCTCGGTGAGACGGCCCAGCCGGTAGTGGTGGATCAGCCGGCAGCCGCCGTCCGCCTCGGGCTCGATCTCGAAGGACCAGACGGACTCCTGCCGGCCGCGGGCGCTGTTGAGCACACACCAGCGGAAGACCCGTCCGGGGACGGCCTCCAGCACCTCGGACTCGGTGTGCCACTCGCCGCGGATCACCGGCGCCCAGGCGACCACCTCCCTGCTGCGCAGATTGTCGCCGCGGAAGATGGCGCCCACGGTGCGCGGTTCGCCGTGCACCCAGGTGCCGCCGGTGCACTCCGGGCTCCACTCGCCGCTGCGGCCCAGATCGCTGACGGTGTCGTAGACCTGCTCCGGGGTGGCGTCGATCCGGATCTCGGCGCGGGCGAGGAAGGTGGTGGGTCCGTCGGTCTGCTGCGGGATGCCGGTCACGGGCGATCACTTCCGTTTCTGGTCGGTGGAGCGATTCGGATACGGGCGGGTGTTCTTGGCTCGGATCCGGCCCCGGCGGGCCGGGGCGGTCAGGCGCGGGTGCAGTCGCGGTCGCCGTGCAGCCAGTCGACGGTGCGGTACAGGTCCTCGGGGCTCAGCACGGACAGCCGGGCGTTGCGCGCCCGGGCCTCGGCGCCCTCCGGGTGGTAGACCTGGCGGCCCATTTCGCGGGCGACGGTCTGCGCCTTGGCGGTGCGGCGGCGCCGCGCCAGGTTGTAGTCGGCCAGCCCGCCGGGGATGTCCGGGGACGACGACGGGTCCCGGAGGAGTTCGCCGAGCAGCACCGCGTCCTCCAGGGCCATGCAGGCGCCCTGGGCGGCGTACTGGAGCATGGGGTGCGCGGCGTCGCCGAGCAGCGCGACCCGGCCGCTGACCCAGGTGTCCACCGGGTCACGGTCGCACAGCACCCAGGTGCGCCAGTCCTCGCCGGTCTCCAGCAGCCGCTCCGGGACGGTGCTCATCCCGGTGAACTCCTTGAGCACCCGCTCGCGTTCGACGGGCAGCCCGGCCACGGCCCGGGTGGCGCCGTCGTCGCGGGTGGCGGCGAGGTTGAGGTGCCGGCCGCCGCTGATCGGGTAGTGCACGAAGTGCCATTTGGGGCCGGCCCACAGGGTGACGCTGTTGGAGCGCAGTTCCTCCGGCACCCGGTCCATGGGGATGACCGAGCGGTAGATGGTGTGCCCGGAGACCCGGGGCTCGCCGTCGCCGAGGAGCTGTTCGCGGACCGCGGAGCGGATGCCGTCGGCGCCGATCAGGGCGTCGCCGGTGAGCCGTTCGCCGGTGCCCAGCACCGCGGTGACCCGCCGCGGGTCCTGTTCGTAGCCGGTGACCGGGCTGGAGACCCGCAGCTCGATGGCGTCGGCCCGGTCCCGGCAGGCGTCCAGCAGCGGCCGGTAGAGGTCGATGCGGTGGACCACGGCGTAGGGGTTGCCGAAGCGTTTGCGGTAGTCGCCGGTGAGCGGCATGGCGGCGATGGGCAGCCCGGTGGTGCCGTCCATCAGCCGCAGTTCGTCGATGAAGACGGCGCGGTCCCGGACGGCCGGGCCGACGCCTATCCGGTCCAGCGCGTGGAAGGCGTTGGGGGCGAGCTGGATGCCGGCGCCCAGCTCGGTGAACTCGCCGTTGCGTTCCAGGACGGTGACCCGGTGGCCGCCGTCGGCGAGGACGACCGCCGCGGCCAGGCCGCCGATCCCTCCGCCGGCTATCAGCAGATGTGCCATGAGGACTCCGTTGTGCGTCGGGTGCGCGTCGGGTGCGCGTCGGGTGCGCGTCGGTGTGCACCGGTGTTCCGCCCCGCCGGGCGCGGGGCCGGGCGGGCGGTCAGCGGTCGAGGTCGGGGCGGAGGATCAGGCGCCTGCCGTGCAGTTCGCCCTTCTCCATCCGGCGGTGGGCGTCGGCGGCGGCGCTCAGCGGGGCCCGCTCGATGGTGCGCGGGCGCAGCTTTCCCGCGGCCAGCAGCCGGTTGACGGTCACCGCGGCCTCGCTCAGCTCGGCCACGGTGGCGTGCGAGATGACGAAGCCGAGGATGCTGGCGTCCTTCATGTAGAAGGGTCCGACGGGCAGCACCGGGCGGGCGGCCACCCCGGCCAGCAGCACGATCCGGCCCCGGGAGGCCAGCAGCTCCACGGCCGTGGTGAGGTCGTTGACGCCGAAGCTGTCGATCCACACGTCGATGCCGTCCGGGCAGCTCTCCCGCAGCAGGCCGGTGAGGTCCGGGTCGTCATAGGCGTGCACCTCGCCGGCGCCCAGCGAGCGGACATAGCCGGTGTCGCGGGCCGAGCAGGTGGCCACCACCCGGGCCCCGGCCTCGACCGCCATCACGGTGAGCGCGCTGCCGACATTGCCCGCCGCGCCGGCCACGTACACGGTCTCGCCGGGCCGCACCCGGGCGGCGGTGTGCAGGGCGAGATGGGCGGTGGCCCCGGGGTGGACGACGGCCACCGCGGTCTCCGGGTCCACGCCGTCGGGCAGGCGGTAGAGGCGGTCGGCGGCGACCACCACCTGTTCGGCGGCCGCGCCCTGCCGCCCGCCGTGGCCCAGGCTGTTGCACCAGACCCGGTCGCCGGGCCGGAAACCGGCCGCGCCGGGCCCGGCCCGGAGCACGGTGCCGGTCATGTCGCGGCCGACGCACTGCGGAAAGCTCAGCGGGGTGCGGAAGACCCCGGAACGGACGAAGGTGTCCACCGGATTGACGGTGGTGGCGGTGACCTCCACCAGCACATCGGTGGGGCCGGGGCGGGGGTCGGGGAGCTCGCCGTAGTGGATCTCGTCCGGCGGGCCGAGCTGTTCGATATAGGCGGCACGCATGGCGCTCAGACTGCATCCGCCGGGGCCCGGGGACGGGGAATCGGCCGAGGATCTGTCACCTTGTCGGCGCCGCGCGAGCCGGGCGGACGGGACCTGACGGACCTTGACGGCGCAGGTTGACCGGGCGCCGCGGGCCGCTGCCAGGATGGCCCGCGTGGGTGGCTCCCCGGGCTTCCGCGCCGGCCCGGGGAGCGTTCCCGCCCCGGCGCCCGGAGCCCTCCCGCGCCCGTGCTGCCGCGCCGGGGGCGGATGTGCCCGCCGAGAAGGCTGCCGTATGAATCTTCCCGTCCCGCGCACTGGACCCCGAACCAACCTCGCGCTAAGCTTCTCCACTAGTAAGATATTTAGCCGCTAAGCTTAATGGCGACGAACAGCCCGGACGGAGCAAGGAGCGAGCGATGGCCACCGAAAAACCGCAGGCCGGCGGCGAGCCGCGCGGGCGCGACCTTCCCCCCGGCCGCGTCGACTTCTCGATGATGTACTTCACCCACGACGCCTTCCTGCGCGACCTGCGCCGGTTCGCCGACGCGGTCGCCTCCGGCCGCGGCACCGCGCCCTCGGTCCGCACCGGCTGGGAGACCTTCAAGAAGCAGCTCCACTTCCACCACGTGGCCGAGGACGAGGCCCTGTGGCCCCCGCTGCGGCGCGCGGTCACCGACCCCGCCGAGATCGCCGTGCTCGACCTGATGGAATCCGAACACTCCATGATCGACCCGATGTTCACCCGCATCGACGCCGCCCTGACGGCCGGCGGGCGCGGCCTGGGCGATCTGGTGCAGGAGATGACCACCGCCCTGGGCACCCATATGCGGCACGAGGAGGACCGGGCGCTGCCGCTGATCGAGAAGCACCTCGGCCCGGCGGGCTGGGACCACTACACGGACTACTCCCGCAAGACCAACGGCCTGAAGAACGGCGGCCTCTACCTCGCCTGGCTGCTGGACGACATGCCGCCCGCCACCGAGCAGACGGTGCTGGGCCTGCTGCCGCCCCCGGTGCGCTTCCTCTACCGCCGGGTCTTCAAGCCTCGCTACGCCCGCACCCCGCGCTGGGTCTGAACCCCGCGCCGCACGGGCGACACCGGCCGCGGGCCGGCGTACCGACGGAGCCATCCCCCGAGCCCGCCGGTATGCCGGCCCGCCTTCCGCACCCGCACGGCCGCGCGCGCCCCGCCGCGCCCGCCGTGAGACCGACCCGAGACTGTCCCGACGAGCCGCGTCTGCCACGGGCCCGCCCGTGACGCGGAGGTGTTGATGCTGACCTGTTTACCCCTGGCCGGCACGCCCGCCGCCGCCCCGCCGCCACCGTCGCCGCCACCGCCGACGACGCCGACGCACCCAGACCACCGGCCATGACCGTTCCCATGGCCGATGTCGTGGTCTCCGGCGGCGGCATCGGCGCCCTGGCGGCGGCGCTGAGCATCTCCCGGCAGCGGCACCGGGTGCTGGTCCTGGAACCGGACGTGCCGCCCGACCGGACCGGCGTCGGCCTTCAGCTCACCCCCGGCGCGCTGCGCGCCCTGCACCACCTCGGCGTCGGCGAGGCGCTGCGCGAGCGCCTGGTCCCGCTGGACGGGCTGCGCGTGCACGACGGCACCACCGGGCGGCGGCTGGCCGCCTCCCGCCTCGGCGACGCCTACCTGGACTGGTTCGGCACCCCGTACGCCGCCGCGCCCTGGGCCGCCCTCTACCGGCCGCTGCGCGAGGCCTGCGCGGCCAGCCCGCTGGTGCGGTTCCGGCCCGGCTCCGCCGTGGCCGGCTTCGCCCAGGACGAGCACCGGGTGTTCATCCGGCTCGCCGGCGGCGGACGGCTGGAGGCCGACGCCCTGATCGGTGCCGAGGGGACCTGCTCCCCGGTCCGCCGGCAGCTCTCCGGCGGCGGTGACCCGGCCGCGCCCTGGACGCTGTACCAGACCGAGGTGGATCTGGACCGGCTGCCCGAGCGGGCGCCGGAGGAGGCCCGCTCCGGCGCGGTGACGCTGTGGTCCGCGCCCGGCTGGGGGCTGTCCTCCTGCCCGGTGAGCGAGCGCCGGCTGGCGCTCACCGCGGTCCGCAGCACCGCACCGGAGGACGGCGGCCCGGCACCGGCGCTGGGCGCTCCGGTGGCGCCGGACCGGGTGCTGCGGGAGCTGTCCGGCGCCCCGGAACCGGCCAGGGCCCTGCTGGGCCTGGCGCGGCGCTGGACCGCCTGGGTGCCCTGCGACCCCGGGCCGGAGGCCGGGCCGGACGGCCGGTGCTGGTCCGGCCGGGTGGCGCTGACCGGCGGCACGGCCCGCTCCACGGAGCTGCCCTTCCCCTGCCCCGGCACCTCCCGGGCGCTGGAGGACGCGCTGCTGCTGGGCGATCTGCTGGACTGCGACGCGGCCGACTTCCCGCAGGCGTTGCGGATGTACGCGGCCCGGCACGGCTGAACCCGGCCCGGCCGGCAGGGCCGGACCCGGCCGGGCCGGGAGCCTCTCAGGTCCCCCGGTCCCCCCGGGGCCCCGGAAGTCCCGAAGACCCCAAAGGCCCCGGAGGTCCCGGCGGCCTCAGACGATCTCGAAGTCCGCCATCATCGCCATGTCCTCGTGCTCCAGGTTGTGGCAGTGCATCATGTACCGGCCGCGGTAGCCGCTGAACTTGACCAGCGCCTCCACCACCTCGTACGGCCGCACGTCCACCGTGTCCTTCCAGCCGCCGTCGGCCGGGCCGGGCGCCCGGCCGTTGCGGGACACCACCTGGAAGTGGGCCAGATGGGTATGGACCGGATGGTGGAAGTCGCTGCTGAACGTCCACAGCTCCACGGTGTCCAGGGCGGGCCGGGCCCAGATGTCGCCCACCCGGTACGGCCTGCCGTTGACGGTCCACTTCTGGTGGCCGTCCTCATGGGTGAGGCGGAAGTCGAACGACCGTGTGGCGACGGCCTCGCCGCGGCGCAGCCGTTCCGGCGCGGAGAGCGTCTCCGGCACCCGCGAGTCGTCCGGCTCCCGGCGGGTCACCCGGAACCGCATCACCTGGCGCATGCCGCCCTCGCCCAGGGTGTTCACCAGGGTCAGTTCGGTCCCGCCGGCGTTCTTGTCCAGCGCGGAGAAGTCGATCACCACGTCGTAGCGCTCGCCCGGGGCCAGGGTGAGGGTGTCGTGGGCGACCGGGCCGGCCAGCAGGCCGCCGTCGCTGCCGATCTGGACCAGCGCGCCGGGCACCCGCCGGCCGTCCGCGTCCTGAAGGGCCAGGGTGTAGCGGCGGGCGTTGGCGGCGTTCAGCAGCCGGAACCGGTAGCGGGCCGCGGCCGTCTCCAGCACCGGCCAGGGGGCGCCGTTGACCAGCTGCACATCGCCCAGCACGCCGTTGTGGTAGTCGCCCTCGACGCCGGGCTCCCCGGTGAGGGAGGGGTCCAGGGACGGGTAGCGGAACGAGCCGTCCTCCTCGAAGGCGCGGTCGCACAGCATCAGCGGGATGTCCCGCTCGCCGCGCGGCAGCGGGAGGGCGTCCTCCTCCTCGTCCCCCACCAGGAAGAACCCGGCCAGGCCGCGCCACACCTGCGGGGCGCTGAAGTCCATCCGGTGGTCGTGGTACCAGAGGGTGGCGGCGCGCTGCCGCAGCGGATAGGTGTAGACCCGCTCCTGCTCATGGAACCGCCACAGCGACATATCGCCATGACCGCCGTGCCCGCCATGGGCGCCGTGCCCGCCGCCCTCGCCGTTGCCGCGGGAGACGTCCCAGCCGGGCGGCAGCACCAGATCGGTGGAGTGCCCGTCGGAGTCCGGCGGCGTCACGCCGCCGTGCAGATGGGTGGAGGTGGGCACCGGCAGCCGGTTCCGCACCCGCACCCGCACCTCGCGGCCGGCCCGGGCGGTGAAGGTGGGCCCGGGGAAGATCCCGTCATAGCCCCACACCGTGGTCGTCAGCCCGGGCAGAATCGCCAGCTCGGCGGCGCGCTGCTCCACCTCGTACACATCGGCGCCGTCGGCCTGCCCGGCCGGGCGGGCGGCCGGCGGCACGGGCAGCGGCACCTGGAACGGCTCGGGCAGCGGGGCCCGGCTGGTCAGCACCTTTCCGGTGGTCTCGGCGGTCAGCTCACGGCAGGCCGCGGCCCCGGAGACCAGCAGGGCGGTACCGGTGGCCAGGGCCAGCACCCGGCGGCGGCTGGGACGGTACGGGCCGGTGGTCACCGCGCCTCCCCGGCGTCGTCGTGGCGGGCGGGACGGAGCAGGAAGGCCCAGCAGACCAGGGCGGCCTCGGCGGCGCAGATCGCCATCCCGATCGGCATGTGCCAGCCGAGCAGCCGCCGGTCGCCCAGCGACTGCACCAGGGCGGTCAGCAGCACCACGGCCAGGATGGCCGCCATGGGCCAGCGCAGCCGGCGGTTGCGGCGCCACAGCAGCACCGCGGTCAGCAACTGGGCCAGCACCAGCACGCTCAGCACGGTGCCGCCCAGCCGGTGCCGGTCCAGCATCTCCACATCCCCGGTGACGAACAGGCCCGCCAGGGCGGCCTGGAGCAGGGTGACGGCCAGGGCGAGAACGGCGAGCACTCTGCTGACCAGGACGATCACCGGGCCGCGGACCTCCCGGCCGCCGCGGCCGGGCCGCGGATCGGTCCGGGCAGGGGAGTTCGTCGGCTCCACAGCAGTCTCCACGCGTTGCTCCTCGATGGCGGCCCGCCGGCGGCGGCGGCCGGGCACAGACACCGGCAGTACACAGGGTCGGGCCGCCGGGTGACCACGCGCTCGAACGGGGTATGTCAAGTCGGCCGGCGCGGCCCCGGCGCGGCCCCCGGTGCGGCGCCGGGCGCGCGGCGGCGGCTCAGTCGCGGGTGATGACCACCAGGGCGCGGTCGTCGTTGACATCGCGGGCCACGGACTCGATGAGGTGCCAGGACGCGCCCCGGAAGCCGGTGGCGACATAGCGCTCGGCCTCCCCGATCAGGCGGTCGATGCCCTCCTCCAGATCCCGGCCGGAGCGCTCCACCAGGCCGTCGGTGAACAGCATCAGCACATCGCCGCGGCGCAGCCGCCCGCCGGACGGCAGGAACTCGGCGCCCTCCCAGACGCCCAGCAGCGGCCCCTCGGCGGCCACCTGCTTCCACTTGCCGCTGTTGGCGCAGAGCTGCACGCCCGGCAGATGCCCGGCCGAGAACAGCTCGAACTCGCCGGTCTCCAGGTCCAGCACCAGATGCACGGAGGTGGCGAAGCCCTCGTCCCAGCGCTGCCGCAGCAGATAGCCGTTGGCCGCGGGCAGGAAGCCGTGCGGCGGGAGGGAGCCCAGCAGGCCGCCGAACGCCCCGGAGAGCAGCAGCGAGCGGGAGGCCGCGTCCATGCCCTTGCCGGAGACGTCGGTGAGCACCACCTCCAGCACCCGGCCGCCCGGCCCGGTGCGCGCGGCCACCACGAAGTCCCCGGAGAAGGACTGCCCGCCGGCCGGCCGCAGCGACATCTCGCGGTGCCAGCCGCGCGGCAGCGCCGGCAGCGCGCTCTGCGCCCTGATGCGCTCCCGCAGGTCGAACAGCATGGTGCCGCCGCGCCGCCAGGGCACCCCCACCCGGCTGCGGAACTGCGCCACCAGCAGACCGACCAGCGCCACCGCCGCCACCAGCAGAATCGTCCCCGGGGTAACCGGCTCGGCGCCCGGCTCCGGATCGATCAGCGCCGTCTCCACGATCAGCGCCAGGGCGGTGCCCGCGTACAGGGCCAGCAGGCTGGCCGGGCGCAGCACCAGACCGCCGATGACCAGCGGCAGGGCCAGCGCGGCCGGCGGGCACCACTCCGGAACCCGCAGCGTGCCCATGGCCAGCAGCGGCACGGTGAGCAGCAGCACCACGAGCGGGGCCCAGTCGGAGCCCTCGCCGCGGAAGTAGTCGACCGCCGACCGGCGCACTCCGACGCGGACCCGGTGCAGCGCCCGATGCGCGCGCAATGTCCGGGTCCTGGGAGTTTTCCTGCCGCCGCCTGCCATGTCTTGCGACCCTATCCACCGTTCGGCGGCACGTCGATTCCCGCCCGGTTGCGCGTTGAAGTATTACGAGGTCCGGCCCCACGGAAAATCCGTTCGCGGGGTGACCGGTCAGTTGTTCACGATGGTCGCATGACGAGCGAGCTGCGGGTGCCCGATCCGGCCGATTGGAATGAGTGGTACGCCACGTTGGAGACCGCCTTCGGCGGGATCACGGAGGCGCCTGAGGAACGTGCGCTGTGGCGGGAGCTGACCGAGCCGGAGCGCTCGCTGGGCGTGTGGGACGGCAAGCAGTACACCGGCACGCTGAGCGCCTTCTCCTTCGGGGTCTCCGTGCCGGGCGGGGCGGTGGTGCCGGCCGCCGCGCTGACCATGGTGGGGGTGCTGCCCACGCACCGGCGGCAGGGACTCCTCACCCGGATGATGCGCCGCCATCTGGAGGATGTGCGGGCCGCCGGCCGGGAGCCGCTGGCGGTGCTGACCGCCTCCGAGCCGGCCATCTACGGCCGGTTCGGCTACGGGGTGGCCACCTGGCGGCTGCTGGCCGAAATACCCGGCCGGGTGGTGACACTGGACCTGCCGCCGGGCACCGAGGGGGTGACGCTGCGGCTGGTGCCCTCCGAGGAGGCGCTGCCGCTGACCGAGGCGGTGTACGCCCGGCAGGTGGCGCGCCGCCCCGGGATGCCGGCCCGCGCCCCCGGCTGGGAGAAGACGGAGACGCTGGACCCGGAGAGCGAGCGGGACGGCGGCTCGGCACGCCACTGCGTGCTGGCCGAGCGGGACGGGGAGGCGGTCGGCTATGCCCGCTACTCGGTGCGGGAGCACACCGAGGGGCCGGGCGGCACGGCGGCGTTCAGGGTGTCGCTGTTCTCCCTGGAGGCGGACGACCACGCGGCGTACGCGGCGCTGTGGCGGTATCTGCTGTCGATAGACCTCTCCACCGGGGTGACCATGCGGCGCCGCCCGGTGGACGACCCCTGGCAGTACCTGGTCTCCGACATCCGGGTGTGCCGGGTGCAGGTGCGGGACGACCTGTATCTGCGGCCGGTGGACGTGGGCGCGGCCCTGGCCGCCCGCCGCTACCCGGGCGGGGTGGACACCGTGCTGGAGGTGGCGGACCCGTTCTGCCCCTGGAACGAAGGACGCTGGCGGCTGTCCGGGGACGCCTCGGGCGCGCGCTGCGAGCGCACCGCGGACGCGGCGGAGCTGCGGCTGTCCGTCCGGGAGCTGGGCTCGGCCTATCTGGGCGGGGTGGGCCTGGCGGCCCTGGGCCGGGCCGGACGCGTCACCGAGCTGCGGCCGGGCGCGCTGGACGCCGTCTCCGCGGCCTTCACCGCCCCCGTGGCGCCCTGGCTGCCGCACGGCTTCTGAGCCCCCGGCCCGCGCCGCTTCCGGCCGACGGCCGACGGCGGGCGGCCGGCGGCCGGCGGCCGGTCAGACGACCATGCGTTCGGGCTGGCAGCCGGGGCACCAGAAGAGGTTGCGGCCCATCAGCTCGGTGGCGCGGACGCGCTGCGCGCAGATGTGGCAGCGCTGTTCCGCCCGCCGGTAGACATAGACCTCGCCGCCGTGCGCGTCCACCCGCGGCGCCCGGCCCATGGCCTCCGGCAGATGCTCGGCGCGGACCGTGTCGATGCGTCCGGTGCGCACGCCCTCCCGCATCAGCAGGCGCAGATCGGCCCACAGCGCCTCCCACTCGGCCCGGCCGACCGCCCGCCCCGGGCGGCGCGGGTCGATGCCGTGCCGGAACAGCACCTCGGCCCGGTAGATGTTGCCGACCCCGGCGACCACGGACTGGTCCATCAGCAGCACCGCGATGGGCGTGCGGCTGCGGGAGATGCGCCGCCAGGCGCGGTCCGGGTCGTCCGCCGGGCGCAGCGGGTCCGGGCCGAGCCGGGCGTGGACGGCGTCCTTCCCGGCGCCGGTGAGCAGGGCGCAGGTGTTGGGGCCGCGCAGATCCGCCCAGCCGTCCGGGCCGGTGAGCCGCAGCCGGATCTGGCCGGCCGGCTCCGGGGCCCGGCCGGTGCCGAAGGAGACCTTGCCGTACAGCCCGAGGTGGATGTGCACCCAGCCGGCCGGCCCGAAGCCGAGGAACAGATGCTTGCCGTGCGCCTCGGCGCCGGTCAGCGGCCGGCCGTCGAGCAGTGCGGCGGAGCCGGCGAAGCGGCCCTGCGGGCTGGCCGCGCGCAGCGGCCGGCCGTCGCCGAACCGTTCGCGGAAGGCGGCGGCCAGCCGGTGGAGGGTGTGTCCTTCTGGCATCTTCCGGCCGTTCCCGTGTGGTGGGGGCCGCTCAGTCCTGCCGGGGGTGGTGGGCGGGGACGGGCGGCATGGTGCCGTCGGTCTCGTAGGCGGTGAGCATCTCGATCCGCCGGGTGTGGCGTTCCTGCCCGCTGTAGGGGGTGGCCAGGAAGACGGCCACGAAGGAGGTGGCCTCGTCGGCGCTGTGCATCCGGGCGCCGATGGCGACCACATTGGCGTCGTTGTGCTCGCGGCCCAGCCGGGCGGTCTCCTCGCTCCAGGCCAGGGCGCAGCGCACGCCCTCCACCTTGTTGGCGGCGATGGCCTCGCCGTTGCCGGAGCCGCCGATCACGATGCCCAGCGCCCCGGGGTCGGTGGCGGTGCGCTCGGCGGCGCGCAGGCAGAACGGCGGGTAGTCGTCCTGGGCGTCGTAGAGGTGCGGGCCGCAGTCCACGGGCTCGTGCCCGTGCTGCTTCAGCCAGTCGACGAGGTGGTTCTTGAGTTCGTATCCGGCGTGGTCGGAGCCGAGGTAGACACGCATGGCGTCAGTCTGGCATGCGCGCGCGGCGGTCCCGGCGGCCGGGGCCGCCGCGCGGACGCGAGCTCAGTCCTTGCCCGGGCGGCCGGCGCCCCCGGGGCCGCCGCGGCCGGCCAGCCGCCAGGCGACCGGCAGCAGGCCCATGGCCAGCGCGGCCTTGAGGGCGTCGCCGAACAGGAACGGCACCATGCCCGCATCGGCCGCCGCGGTCAGCGACATGCCGGTGTCCAGGGCCAGGTAGGGCACCCCGAAGGCGTAGATGATCAGGCTGCCGACGGCCATGGTGCCGGCCGTGCGCAGCACCGTGCGGTCGCCGCCGCGCCGCGCCAGGCCGCCCGTCACCGCCGCCGCCACCACAAAGCCGATGATGTAGCCGAGCGTCGGCATGGACCAGCCGGAGGCGCCCTCGGCGAACCACGGCATTCCGGCCATCCCGGCCGCGGCGTAGAGCAGCAGCGACAGCGCGGCGCGCACCGGCCCGTACGCGGCGCCCACCAGCAGCACCGCGAAGGTCTGGCCGCTGACCGGCACCGGGGAGCCGGGCACCGGCACGGAGAACTGGGCGGCCACGCCGGTGAGCGCGGCCCCGCCCAGCACCAGAGCGGCGTCCCGGACCCGGGCGCGGGCGGCGGTGGCGGCGGGCAGCAGGTCCGCGAGGACCGCTCCGGGCCGGGCGGAGGTGACGACTGCTGTGCTCATGCGGGGAGCTCCCCTTCCGCGGGCACCGCGCGGGCGGCGTCCGCAAACGTGCGTACATGTATCCGGAAAGGACCATCCGACGCTAGCCGAGCGGGCGCCCGGGCGGGGCGTGAGCTTGGTGACAACGCTGCCCGCGGCGCCGTTGTGGGGGTGCCACGGTCGCCGTCGGCCCGCCACAACGCGGGCGGGCCCGGCGTTGTGGACTCCCCCCACCGCGTGGCGGGCCGAAGACGCGTCAGTCGAAGACCGGCGAGGCGTCGCGGGTGCGCTTGAGTTCGTAGAAGCCGGGCGTGGAGGACACCAGCAGCACCCCGTCCCAGAGCCGGGCGGCGGCCTCGCCGCGCGGAATCGGGGTGACCACCGGGCCGAAGAACGCGTTGGGCCGGCCGTCCGCGCCGGGCACGGCGATCACCGGGGTGCCCACCTCCTGCCCGACCAGCTCGATGCCGGAGGCGTGCGAGGCCCGCAGCGGCTCGTCCCACTCCGGCGAACCGGCGGCGTCCGCCAGGGTCTCCGGCAGCCCGGCCGCGGCCAGCGCCGCCGCCAGGGTCTCCGGGGTCCGCTCCGCCTTCTCGTTGTGGAAGCGGGTGCCGAGTTCGGTGTAGAGCGGGCCGAGCACCTCCTCGCCGTGCAGCTGCGCGGCGGCCGTGCAGACCCGCGCCGGCCCCCAGGCCTCGCGCATCAGCCGGGCGTAGGAGGGCGGCAGTTCGTCCAGCCGGGACTCGTTGAGCACCGCCAGGCTCATCACATGCCAGCGCACCCGCACCGGCCGTTCCCGCTCCACCTCCCGTATCCAGCGCGAGGTGATCCAGGCCCAGGGACAGAGCGGGTCGAACCAGAAGTCCGCCTCGGTCACGGCCCGGCCGGTGGTGCTCTCCGTCATGTGTCTCTCCTTCGCACACCGATGCGTGTCAGCCGAAACCAACCATGGCGAAGCCCGTCACATTCCCCGTGCACCGTGTCACCGCGTCATGCGATGCTGACCCGACGTTTGCGCGCACACACGAAGATCTGCAAAGACGAGGGAGTCGGTCCGTGCCCGGAGAGAACCTGACCCGTGACGAGGCCCGCGAGCGAGCCCGGCTGCTCACCGTGCACGGGTACGAGGTGGCGCTCGACCTGCGGTCCGCCACCGACGCTCCCCCCGCCTCCGGCCCGCGCACCTTCCGCTCCACCACGACCATCCGGTTCGGCTGCGCGGAGCCGGGCGCGTCGAGCTTCGCCGACCTGCTGGCCCCGCACGTCCACTCCATCACGCTCAACGGCGGCCCGCTCCCCGTGGACCGGGTCTTCGACGGCTCCCGGATCGCCCTGCCGGCGCTGGCCGAGGAGAACGAACTCGTGGTGGACGCGCGCTGCGCCTACAGCCGCACGGGCGAGGGCCTGCACCACTTCGTGGACCCGGAGGACGGCGAGACCTACCTCTACACCCAGTACGAACCGGCGGACGCACGACGGGTCTTCGCCAACTTCGAACAGCCGGACCTGAAGGCTCCGTTCCGCTTCCGGGTCACCGCGCCGGCCCACTGGACGGTGCTCAGCAACGGCGCCCAGGAGGGCGAGCCGGAGCCGCTGCCCGGCCCGGAGGGCACCGTGGGCGCGCACGCCACCTGGCGGTTCGCCGCCACCCGCCCCATCTCCACCTACATCACCGCGGTGGTGGCCGGCCCCTACCACTACGAGCGCGACCACTACACCCGCCGGCTGCCGGACGGCACCGCGCTGGAGATCCCGCTGGGCGCGCTCTGCCGCCGCGGCCTGGCCAAGCACTTCGACGCGGACGAGATCTTCACCGTCACCAAGCAGGGGCTGGACTTCTTCCACGAGCACTTCGGCTACCCCTACCCCTTCGGCAAGTACGACCAGGCGTTCGTGCCGGAGTACAACATCGGCGCGATGGAGAACCCGGGCTGCGTGACCTTCCGCGAGGAGTACGTCTTCCGGGGCCGCACCACCCGGGCCGCCTACCAGGGCCGGGCCAACACCCTGCTGCACGAGATGGCCCACATGTGGTTCGGCGACCTGGTCACCATGGAGTGGTGGGACGACCTGTGGCTCAAGGAATCCTTCGCGGACTTCATGGGCGCCTTCTCGCTGGTCGGGGCCACCCGCTTCACCGAGGGCTGGATCACTTTCGCGAACCGGCGCAAGGCCTGGGCCTACCGGGCCGACCAGCTTCCCTCCACGCACCCGGTGACCGCGGACATCCGCGACCTCCAGGACGCCAAGCTGAACTTCGACGGCATCACCTACGCAAAGGGCGCCTCGGTGCTCAAGCAGCTCGTGGCCTACGCCGGCCAGGAGGCGTTCCTGGAGGGCGCCCGCCGCTACTTCCAGCGCCACGCCTACGGCAACACCACGCTCAAGGACCTGCTCCAGGTGCTGGAGGAGACCTCCGGGCGGGACATGAGCGGCTGGGCACGGGCCTGGCTGCAGACCGCCGGGGTCAACGCCCTGACCCCGCAGGCGGTCTGCGGCCCGGACGGCCGGATCAGCGAACTGGCCGTCACCCAGGAGGCCCCGGTCTTCGACGGGCCCAACCCGCCGCGCGCCGAGACCGATGTGCTGCGCCCGCACCGGGTGGCCATCGGCCTGTACCGGCGCGACCCGGAGCGCGGCGCGCTGGTGCGGTACGCCCAGGCGGAGGCGGACGTCACCGGCGAGCGCACGGTGGTGCCCGCGCTCGCCGGCCGGCCCCGGCCGGATCTGATCCTGGTCAACGACGACGATCTGACCTACTGCAAGGCCCGGTTCGACGAACGCTCGCTGGCCACCCTGCGCGGCCATCTGGGCGAGATCGCCGATCCGCTGGCCCGCGCGCTGTGCTGGTCGGCGCTGTGGAACATGACCCGGGACGCGATCATGCCGGCCCGCGACTTCCTCACCCTGGTGCGGGACTTCGGCGGCGCGGAGACCGAGATCGGGGTGCTCCAGATGGTGCACGCCTGGGCGCGCTCGGCGCTGGAGCACTACGCCGCCCCCGGGCGGCGGCCGGCCGAGGCGGTGGCGCTGGCCGGGGCGGCGCTGACCGAACTGCGGGCCGCCGTGCCGGGCAGTGACCACCAGCTCGCCTGGGCGCGGTTCTTCGCCGACTGCGCGGTGTCCGACGCCGACTTCCGGCTGCTCCAGGACCTGCTGGACGGCGGCGCCCGGATCGACGGCCTGGAGGTGGACCAGGAACTGCGCTGGACGTTCCTGCTGCCGCTGGCCGCCCACGGGCGGGCGGACGAGCGGCGGCTGGCCGCCGAACTGGCCCGCGACGACACCGCCTCCGGCACCCGGCACCAGGTGCGCTGCCTGGCGGCCCGGCCCTCCGCGGAGGTCAAGGCCCGGGCCTGGGCCGAGGTGGTGGAGTCGGACAAGCTCTCCAACGCGCTGACCGAGGCGACGATCGACGGCTTCGCCCGGCCCGGCCAGGCCGGGCTGCTGGCGCCCTACGCGCCGCGCTACTTCGAGGCGCTGGAGCGGATCTGGCGGGAGCGCTCGATCGAGATCGGCATGGCCGTGGTGCGGGGGCTGTTCCCGATGGCGGGGGCGGACGCGGCCACCCTGGCCGCCACCGACGGCTGGCTGGCCGGCCACCCCGGCGCGGCCCCGGCCCTGCGCCGCCTGGTCCTGGAGTCCCGCGACGACCTGGCCCGCGCCCTGCGCGCCCAGACCCACGACACCGCCCCCGCCTGAACCACGGGCCCCCGCACCGCGCCCCCGCCGCGGAGCCACGCGGCGGGGGCGGAGCCACGCGGCAGCCGTTATCGGCATCCGAACGAGTGTGCTTTAGTGCTGTCTTGTCCCGCTTTGTCGACGGAACCGTAACAAAGGTTGGGAGCGGCGGCGGAGACGGGAATCGGGGCGGCATGAGCAACAACACCCCACACACCCCGCACACCCCGCACACCCCCGGCTCCCCTCTCCCCCCGCACCCCGTGCCGCTGCGGCTGCTGGACAACGCCCGGCACCGCGTGCTGACCGTCCGCGAACTGCGCCGGCACGGCATCGCTCCCGCCGAGACCAGCGCCCGCTGCCGCCCCGGCGGCCCCTGGCAGATGCCCATGCCGGGGGTCTGCCTGCTGCACTCCGGCCGCCCCAGCGGCGAGGAACTGCTCCAGGCCGCGCTGCGCTGGACCGGCGGCCGGGAGGGCGAGACCATGGTGACCGGCCTGGCCGCGCTCGCCCTGCACGGCTTCACCACCGCTCCCCCGCTCGCCGCCCTGGACCGGATGGACATCCTGGTGCCGCGCACCCGGCGGCTGCGCTCCACCGGCTGCGCCCGCATCGTCCGTTCGCACCACCTTCCCCGGCCCCAGCGGCGGGACGGCTTCCCGGTCGCCCCCGTCGCGCGCGCACTGGCCGACGCCGTGGGCCGCACCCCCGATCCCGCCGCGGTGCGCAGCCTGCTGACCGAGGCCGTGCGGGAGGGCCACTGCGGACCCGCCGCCCTGGTACGGGAACTGGACCGCGCCCGGCTGCTGTCCCGGCGCCCGGTGCGCGCGGTCGTGGAGGTGCTGATGGCCGAGGGCCGGGCGCCGGCCGAGGAGCGGCTGATCCGGCTGGTGCGCGCCGCCGGGCTGCCCGAGCCGTTCTGGAACGTCGATCTGCGGCTGCCCGAGGGCCCGTTCCTGGGCGGGGTGGACGCCTACTGGCCGCAGGAGGCGGTCGCCGTGGAGATCGATTCCCGTGCGCACGGCCCGGACGGCGGCCCCGACGACGGCCGGCACCACTACGCCCGCAAGCGGGCGATGCTGGGGCGGGCCGGCATCATCCTGGTGCATCTGACGCCGCGCATGCTGCGCGATGCCGCCGGGCAGCAGGCCGAGGTGGTGCGGGCCGCGCTGCTGGGCCGGTACGGCGGGGGCGGCGGGCCGGACGGGGACTGGCAACCGCCCGTCCATGTGGTGGTGCTGCCCCGGTAGCCCGGCGGCCCCTCCCCAAGACCGGCGGCACCGGGTACTCGGAGATTCGAGGACTCGGGGACTCGGGGGGGCGCGGGTAACGAATCGGCGGCTGCGGTGATGGCGGGCGGTGGTCCGGGGTAAGGATCGTGGCGCACCCAATGACCGATTCACCCGGTTGTGGAGCCACGGAACATCCGCACATTCGGCAGAAATCCGTCAACTTTCTTCCAACGCCCCACAACTACAGCGCAGTTCCGTATGATTACCGGCCATCCTGTCCCGGATACCGAACAAGGATGGTCATGACACGGATAAAGCCGTCAGCATCCTCCCCCGTGCCCCCCGGGCATGGGAGGTACCCCCGCCTCCCCCGGGCAAGACGCCGGCTGTCCCGCGCCGCGTTCGCGGCGGGCGTCGCCGTCGCACTGGCAGCCACCGGTGCCGTCCCGGCCTTCGCCGCCGCCGAGGAGACCCCTCAGCCGGCGCTGGACAAGCCCGCGGAGGAGGAGAAGTACACCGCCGCCGACCTCAGCCTGATCAAGGCGGCCGAGGAGGCCGGTGACCCCCACGTCACCCTGCTCATCGCCGCGGAACCCGGCGAGACCGGCGACGTCGCCAAGGACCTGGACGCCGTCGCCGGGACCTCGATCGGCTACACCGAGGACTCGGTGGGCTATGTGCGGGCCAACGTCACCACCGCCGAGGCCAAGAAGCTGCTGGACAAGGCCAGCGGCAACTCCGACGTCTTCGCCATCGACGTCAGCGAGATGATCGAGGTGCCCGACCCGATCCCCGGTCTGGTCGGCACCGACCGGCACGGCAAGAAGCAGGACGGCGGCGGCGACTACACCGGCCCGGACGCCGACACCCCGGCCGACAACCCCTACATGCCGACCAATGAGATCGGCACCGTCGACTTCATCGACCGGCACCCCTCGGCGGACGGCCGCGGCATCACCATCGGCGTGATCGACACCGGCGTCGATCTCTTCCACCCCGCGCTCCAGGAGACCACCACCGGAGAGCGCAAGATCGTCGACTGGGTCACCGCCACCGACCCGATCTTCGACGGCGACCTGACCTGGCGTCCCATGGTGAGCGAGGTGTCCGGCGGCACCGTCACCTACGCCGGACGGGAGTACACCGTCCCCGAGGGCGACTACTACCTCAACGTCTTCCGGGAGTCCGCCACCGCCGGCGGCGACATGAACGGCGACATGAACCTGGACGGTGACACCACCGACTTCTGGGGCCTGCTCTACGACCCGGCGGCCGGCTCCGTCACCGTCGACATCAACAACAACGGCGACTTCTCCGACGACGAGGCCATGACCCCGTACGCGGACGACTACGACGTCGCCACCTTCGGCGAGGACGACCCGGCGACCGACATCGTCGAGGAGATCCCGTTCGTCGTGGAGATCCGCAAGGACGTGCCCATGGACCCCTACGGCGGTTCCTGGGTCGGACAGAAGCGGGACTTCGTCAACATCGGCGTGATCGACAACTACCACGGCACCCATGTGGCGGGCATCACCGCGGGCCACAGCCTGTTCGGCGGGGAAATGCAGGGCGCGGCACCCGGCGCCCAGATCGTCTCCTCGCGCGCCTGCATCTTCGGCTCCGGCTGCTCCTCCTACGCGCTGACCGAGGGCATGATCGACCTGGTGGTCAACCGCGGCGTGGACGTGGTGAACATGTCGATCGGCGGCCTGCCGGTGCTCAACGACGGCAACAACGCCCGGGCCCGGCTCTACACCGAACTGATCGACACCTACGGCGTGCAGCTCGTGATCTCGGCCGGCAACGAGGGCCCGGGCATCAACACCATCGGTGACCCGGCCCTGGCGGACAAGGTGCTGGCGGTGGGCGCCGGGGTCTCCAAGGAAACCTGGGAGGCCAACTACGGCTCGGTGGTCGACGTCGACTACGCCCTCTTCCCGTTCTCCTCGCGCGGCCCGCGCGCGGACGGCGACTTCCAGCCGGACATCGTGGCGCCGGGCGCGGCCATCTCGGCCATCCCGATGTGGCAGGAGGGTTCGCCGGTGCCGCAGGCCGGCTACGAGCTGCCGCCCGGCTACGGCATGGCCAACGGCACCTCGATGTCCTCGCCGCAGGCGGCGGGCGCGGTGGCACTGCTGCTGTCCGCGGCCGAGCGCTACGGCCTGGACGTCACCCCGGCGGAGCTGCGCACCGCCATCGCCTCCTCGGCCAAGCGCATCAAGGGCGAGCAGGCGTATGAGCAGGGCGGCGGCCTGATGAACACCCCGGGCGCCTGGTACCGGCTGTGGATCAGCGAGGTGCTGCGGGTCACGCCGTACGAGTACCAGGTGCAGGCCCCGGTGGACCATGTGCTCTCCGAGTTCCTGGCCACCCCGCACACCGGCACCGGCATCTACGACCGGGAGACCGCGCCGGGCGTGGGCGAGTCGGAGACCTACGAGGTCACCTTCACCCGCACCACCGGCCCCGACTACCCCGTCTACCACCCGGTCTCCCTGACCAACAACGCGGGCAAGACCTTCTCGGTGGCCGGCCCCAAGGGCGTCTGGCTGTCCAAGAACAAGCCCGCCACGGTCAAGATCAAGGCCAGGCCGAAGTCCACCGGCGTGCACTCCGCCCTGATCGAGCTGCGGGATCTGCGCACCGGCGGCAAGGCGCTCCAGACGCTGGCCACCATCGTGGTGCCGGTGGACCTGGACTCGCCGGACTTCGCCGCGCAGTTCAGCGACTCGGTCAAGCGCAACAACCCGGAGCCGTACTACGTGCGGGTGCCGGAGGGCGCGGGCACGCTGGAGGTCGCCATGAGCGGCCTGGCGGAGGGCAGCCAGGCCCGCTGGCTGGCCAACAACCCGTACGGCTACCCGGTCGACAACACGCAGGTCTTCTCCTGTTACAACAACTACGAGGACCCGCGGAACACCTGCCGGCCGGACGTGCGCTCCTACGACAACCCGATACCGGGTGTCTGGGAGCTGAACGTGGACGCCCGCCGCACCTCGCCGTACCTGGACCAGCCGTACACCCTGGACGCCACCGTCTACGGGGCCACCTTCGACCCGGCCGAGACCGTCGTCGAGGACGCCCCGGTCGGCGAGGAGATCCCGCTGTCCTGGGAGATCGCCAACCACTTCGCCCCGGTGACGGGCACGGTGGACGGCGGTGACCTGGGCTCGGTGCTCAATGCCCGGCCCACGGTCGGCGACAACGAGTATGTGATCGTGGACGAGGTCGTGCTGGACGACTCCGTCTCGTTCTTCGAGGTGGAGATCACCAACCCGGCCGACACCGGCGCCGACCTGGACCTGTACGTCTACCGGGACGGCGAACTGGTCGACCAGTCCACGTCCGCCACCTCGGACGAGTACATCTCCTTCACCGACCCCGAACCGGGCACCTACACGGTCGAGGTCCACGGCTGGAGCGTCCCGGAGGGCAGCACCGAGTACGACTTCTCGGACGGGTACTACAGCCCGGTCTTCGGCTCGGTGAGCGCGGAGGGCAGCATCAGCCTCGGCAACGGCGAATCCGGCGCCCTGAGCGCCGGCCTCACCCTGGCCGCCGGCACCGAACTGCCCGAGGGCCGCGACCTGTTCGCCTCGATCAAGCTGCGCAACGAGCGAGGCACCGCCGCCGGCAGCGGCGACGTCCTCATCACCAGCATCGCCCAGTAATCCCGTCCCCACTACCCAGACGGCCCGGCCCCCGCGCGCTCTACGCGCAGCAGGCCGGGCCGTCCGGCCTTTCGCCTTCCGGGGAGGAAGCAGCGGCCTCACTCTCCGGGATTCGCCGGACGTACACCTCAAGGGACATCCCCGCTCCGGCGGCCCGGCTCGCCAGCACCCGGAGTGTGTCCGCCGCCACCCCGTCCACACGAATCCCAGCCCTACCGGTGTTATGCCACACGGCTGCCGTCGCTCACGGCACCGTTCAACTCGACCAGTCGCACGGTACGGTATTCATCGATGCGGAGGCGCAACTGCGCAAATACCGCGCGCTCCTGGACCGGATGGAACAAGTGGCCCTGAGCCCCGAGCGGTCCCGCGCCTTCATCTCGGATGTCGCGGACGACCTGAGAAGGGCATGACCATGGGCAGCACGGACTGGCAGACCTCCTCCTACTGCCAAGAGGGCAACTCCTGCGTCCAGGCGGGAACCACGGGCCGAGTCATACGCCTGCGCGAGAGCGCCGTCCCCGAGACCGTCCTCACCACCACCCCCGGCCGTCTTTCCGCCCTGCTCACCGCCATCAAGACCAACCGGCTGCCCTGAACAGACGCCCTCCGGGCAAGGTCCAGGACTCTCGGGGTCGGGCTCGTCAGAGACCCCGCAGAGGTTCTGCCGCCTGCCAGCCCCGAGATACGGCCCAGCACCATACTGTCCCCACAAGCGCTCTCCAGGAGCAACTGCCGCTCCTGCCGCGGTGAAGACCGGCCCCCCGGGTGGCTGGCGAATATTCGAGAATCACGCCCTGCACGGCACGCTGCGTAGTGCAGCATTGGCGCTGAGTACCAACCAGAGACGAAAGGGCAATCAGTCATGCGGCTGCGCTTCACCGGCTCGAACTCCGGCAAGAACGGATGTCCTGCCTTCTACGAGGATGTTGACTCGGACCGGATCGTCGTCCAGGGCGATGCGATCTCGGACCACGAGTCGATCGCTCAGCTCCGTAGCCTGGAGCCCGGCGAAGCGGCGGTCGCCGTCCCCCGCGCGGTCTTCGCCGACTTCGCCCCCAAGGATGTGCTGCGGTCTCCCAACTTCGTCAGCTTCGACGAGTTCGAGAGCATGTTCACCGACTTCCAGCACACCGCGTGGCGCCTGGAGACCCGCCGGCGGTACCGCTCGGATGAAGAGAGCGAGGACTACCGGCGGTTCCTGGCCGGTGAGGACATCCTGCTCGACCCTGACGATCCCTGGTGCGCTTCCCGCCGGGAGCAGTCCGCCCTCGGCAAACGGTTCGAACGGGTACGGATCGTCGACGAGCCGCCGACGATGGGCCAGCTCTACCTGTTGAAGAACGCGCGCCGCAACTCCGAAGTCGGTGAGGACATCCGAAACCTGTGGCGAGCGGACGCCAACCGGCTGACGCTGCCCAACGAGGACTTCTGGCTGTTCGATTCCCGCTGGATCGCCCTGCTGCACTTCGATGACGATGACAACCTGACCGGAGTGGAGATGACCAGCGAACCGCTCCGCGTGCTGAGGGCATGCCAGATCCGCGATGCGGCCTGGCACACTGCTGTCTCCTTCGATGTCTTCGAGGCCGGGATCCCGGCCGAGCACAAGGACACGGCTTCCCTGGGGACGTCGGCACCCTGATCGCATGACGAAGCGCCCGAGAGGTCCCATGGGGAGCGAGGGGATCCACGCTCCCCATGGTCCAGCCCTGCCCAGCGGCACGGCACGGGCGGTGCGGCCTCAGGCGCGGTACCGTCCCACGGGTGACCACTGATTTCCAGCAGGGACGTCGAGCACTCGGTGCGCGGCTGCGCGAGCTGCGCAACCAGGCCGGTATCACCGGCCGCGACCTGGCCCAGCGGCTCGGCTGGTCACAGTCAAAGATCAGTAAGCTTGAGACCGGCCGCCAAACAGCCACCGCCGACGATCTGCATGCCTGGACACAGGGAACTGGTCAGCCGGATGCCGTGGAAGAACTGACGGCTCGTCTTCGCGGTCTCGAAACGCATACCCGTTCATGGCGGCGGCAACTGGCGGCGGGACACCGAGCAGTTCAGGAAACTCTCAACGCTGAGGAATCATCCACCACCCGGTTTCTCGGCTGGGAGGGTGCCATGGTGGTCGGAGTCCTCCAGACCCCGGACTACGCGAGAAACATCTTCACGCGCTACGCCACACTTCACCGGTCCCCGAGGGACACCGAGGAAGCGGTACGGGCGCGGATACAGCGCCAGGAACTTCTCCGTGTACCGGGAAAGCAATTCCACATCCTTCAAGGAGAAGCCGCGCTGTACGCCCGGGTATGCCCGCCGGAGGCACTTGCCGCTCAGCTTGACCGTCTGGTCCTTGCGCTCTCGCTTGATGCTGTCTCGCTCGGGATCGTGCCGTTCAACGCGGAACTCGCCGTCCCGCCGGCCAATGCGTTCTGGATTCACGACGATCGACTTGTCATCGTGGAGGACTGGCACGCGGAGTTGTGGCTGGATGACGCGGAAAACGTCAGTCTCTATCTCCGAGTATGGGAGTCGCTGCGCGCATCGGCCGTGTACGGCCCGGAGGCGCACCGACTGCTCGCCCGTGCGAAGCGCAGCCTCGCCCCTCGCTGAGAAATACCGCGAAGCTATGGCCAACCGGGAATAACCGGGAATCATGGCAGCGCACAGCGTGTCCGGCGCTCTACGGTCTGTGTCATGACGACGGAGAGTGAGGCCGCGGCGCGGCAGGCGGAAGTCTTTCTGGCCGGGAAGCGAACGGCGGACAACACGGCGGGACTGCTGCGCGAGGCGCTGCGCGAGCTGGGGATCAGGGCGGGTGAGCCAGAGGGCTGGCCGCAGGTGGAGGGCCGGGCCGCGGTGGACGGCACGCCCTCGGTCTATCTGGGCAGCGTACCGCTGCCGACCGCCCGCAAGCTGTGCGACGCCCTGATCACCGCCTGCCTGGAGGACAGCCGGCGCCGCCACAGCGGCACATGAAGCGGCTTCCGTCCCGCCACACCGACTTGGTGTGGCCCGGCGGGTGCGGCAACACCCGCCGGGCGCGAAGCACACCACGGCCCCGGGGCCGTACCCCGGCACCCCCTTCAGTGCGCCACGAGGTGATCCTGCCATGCCCGCACACCGCTCAACCGGCCCGCTCGTTGTTCTCCATTCCTCCGACGAGCAGGACCAGATGCCCGACACCGACGACACCACCCCGCCGGCCGAGCACCCCGACTGCGGCGACGCAGACGGCTGTGGACGCCGCTGACCTCGACCAACCCACGCCCCCGGCCGACCGTCCCGTCAGCCGGGGCACCCACCCCTGCCCGCCGAAGGCCCACACCCCATGCCACACCACCACGCCTACCTGTGGATCGGCCCCGCCAGGGCCCTGCACAAGGACGGCCCCCGGCGCCCCGCGCAGCCGCCGCTCGACCCCGCCCACCGGGCCGTGTTCGAGGCCGCCGAGGTACCGCCCAACGAGCTGGCCCACTGGCTGCTGCGCCCGGCCCGCCAGATCCGGGCCACCTTCCACGACCCCGAAGAGGCGGCGGCCTGGCTCCACGACGAATTCGCCCCACACCTGCCGAAGCTGCTCCACCCATGGGGCGACGAGCAACAGACCCGGCTCACGCACCTCCGCCGGCGCACCCTCACCGAACTACGGCACGGCCAATGCGCCGTCTGGGGCCACTACCTGACCGGAGAACGCTTCTTCTCCGGCAACCTCATCTCCTGCTCCCCCCATCACAACCAACCGACCCTGCCCTGCCCCCTCACCACAGCAAACTGACAACCCCGAGAACCCACTCCTCAAAAACGGCCCCTGCCCGGCAACAACACGATCCCGCCCTGGAACCAGCCCCTCACAACCGGCCACCAAGCAGCACACGAGGCAGTACAGGAGGGTGGTGGGGCTTCTCCAGGGCCCGTATACGGGTGCGGCTGGAGGGGCGGAGCGGGGCCGGGTCTTCGTTGGTTTCGCCCGGGAGGCGTGGCGGGGGAGGACATCCGGATACCGGACCGGCCGGGCCCCGGGCTGGGGCCGGGGTGGCCGTCAGAGGTTCGTAAGGGGTCGGTAAGGGCTGCGTCATGGCTCTCGCCGGCCCGGCCGTCGAGCATGGGACGGCCGCGGTGGGAGCCGCGGCGTGAACCCGTAGGACCACGGCGAGGAAACCAAGCGCATGGCTTTATTCCGTACAGCCATCGGGCGCAGCGTGGCAGCCGCCGCGAGTGCAGCCCTCATGACCTCAGTCCTTGTTGCCGCCGGTGCACCGGCCCGGGCCGCCTCCGCACCCGTCACCGACCTTGAGACCCTGGCAATCGAGATCACCGGCCTTCCGCTCACCCCCGGCGGGACCATCCCGGCCGGGACTCCGCTGCGCGTGGTGACGCTGGCCACCGCCGATCCCTGGACCGCGGCCGCTGACGGCCGGACGCTCTCCCGCTCGGAAGAGGTGACGGTCCGGGTCGACGGCGTGGTCGTCGCCACGGCGCTGCCCCGCGTCGAGTACGCCCCGCTGGAGACCGATGCCGGGCAGGTTTTCGGCCCCGCCTTCTCCGCGGACGGCAGCACCTATCTGCTTCCGCAGACCGGCACCGACCTCACCGGCATCACCGCCACCGTCGCGTCCACGCAGGTCCGCGACAACAACATCAGCACCATCCAGGCGTTCGCATACGGCCTGCTTCCGGCCGGTGCGGCGGCCCGGAGCGGCGCCTACTACGTCGAGGCGGACGGCCCGGCCGGCACCGCACAGGGCACCGGCACCAGCACGCTCCACGACGCCGACGACATCCGCGGTTCGGCCGACAGCCCGGACGAGGAGATCCTCGGCGGGATCAGCGCCGAGGGCTTCGAGGAGGTGCGGGCCGTCTTCAGGCTGAAGGAGGGCGGCAAGGTCGAGGCTCTCGCCATCCGGCGGTCCTCGTCGTTCTACGGGACCGCCTACCGCTACTACTACATCGAGGCGGCGCCGCTCGCCGCGGCGGGCGTCACCCCGGACGACATCGCCGGGGTGAAGTCCGTACGCCCGGCCGGTCACGGCCTGACCTGGACGGAGCTCGGCTTCTGAGCCCGGTTTCCGTCCGCCGTCCCGGGTCGGATGCCGCTGCGGCACCTCCCCGGGACGGCTTCCGGCAGGTTTTTCCGGAAAGTTTTCGGAGCCGGAAGCCCTGTTTCCGGTCGCCGGGGGCAGGCGCCGGCGCCGGGCCGGGGTGACGCGGCTGAGCTGGGGCGACGGCAAGCGGAGCAGGGGCATGCGCAGTCCCGTGCGAAGGTGAACGGGAGGTGAGTTCGGCCGGAAGTGAGTGGCGGTGTGCATGGTGCGGAACTTAGCGTTTCGGTAACTTCTCGATAAGTTTCCGTTCACCCGCGCGGACCCCCCACTTCACCGAGCGGAAGGACAGCGCATGGCGCAAGTCGCCTTGTTCCTCAGTGATATCGCCGCGGTCAGCCTGCTGGTCTTCGGCGTCTACTACCCCCGGCACCGGCGCCGCGATCTGGTGGTCGCCTGTCTCGGGGTGAACGTCGGTGTGCTGGCGGTGGCCAGTTCGCTGACCGCCGTGGGCGCCAGTACCGGCCTCGGGCTCGGGCTCGCCCTGTTCGGCGTGCTGTCGATCATCCGGCTCCGCTCCACCGAGCTGGAGCAGCACGAAGTCGCCTACTACTTCTCCGCCCTCGCCCTCGGCCTGCTGGGGGCCATGCAGACGGACAACATCTGGCGTTCGCTGGGTCTGATGGTGCTGGTCCTGGCCGTCCTCTACATTGGCGACCATCCCCGGCTGATGCGCCGCTACCGCCGCCAGGTGCTGGTCCTGGACTCGGCGGTCACCGATCACACCTCCCTGGTGGCGCGTCTGGAGCAGACCCTGGGCGCCCGCGTGCACTCCGTCAGCGTGCAGCGGGTGGATCTGGTGAACGACACCACCGTGGTCGATGTGCGCTACCGGCCCCTGCACGGCGTCCGGGCGCAGCACGGCGGCCCGGGGACGCCCCCGCCCCGTCCGCCGCACCCGCCGGCCGCCGCCGTGGCGGGGCGGTCGTGACCGGCCGCCGGCCGGGTGGTGACGCGCTGGAGAGGATGGCGCCGATCGGGCTGGAGGAGCTGATGGCCCGCGCGATGCTCCAGACCCGGATCGACCGCAAGTATGTGCTGCCGCTGTCCGTGCTGCACGCCCTGCTGGAGGAGCTGCCGCCGGACACCCGGGTGCTGGAGATCGACGGCAGGCGCCGTTTCGCCTATCGCTCGCTCTACTTCGACACCCCCGACCTGCGCAGCTTCCACCTCACCGCGCACCGCCGCCGCCGCAGGTTCAAGATCCGCACCCGGGTGTACGAGCAGTCCGGGGAGTGCTGGCTGGAGGTGAAGACCTGCGGCCCGCGCGGCTCCACGGTCAAGCAGCGGCTGCCCTACGACCCGCGTCATCACGCGACCGTGGAGCCCGGGCGGTCCTTCCTGGACGGCGTGCTGGCCGAGCGGCGGATGCCCGGCGAGCCGCCGCCCGAGGGGCTGCGGCTCTCGCCCGTGCTCGGCACCGGCTACCACCGCGCCACGCTCTGTCTCCCGGACACGGACAGCCGGGTCACCATCGACACCGGCCTGCGGTGGCGGGACGGCGAGCAGGAGCTGCTGCTGCCCGGCATGGCCGTGGTGGAGACCAAGACCGGCTCCACGGCCTCCCGGGTGGACCGGCTGCTGTGGCGTGCCCACTACCGGCCCGGGCGGATCTCCAAGTACGCCACCGGCCTGGCCGCGCTGCGCCCGGAGCTTCCCGCCGGGCCGTGGCGGCGGACGCTGCGCCGGGATTTCGCCCGGGCGGTCGTCCGCCGGGTCCCGGCGGCTCCGGGCGCCGCGCCGGCCGCGCCGGCCGCGGTGCAGGCGGCCGGGGAGCCGGTGGTGTCCGCCGTTTTCTCCTGACGAATCGAGGTGCAGTTCTGTGTTGCGCAGGAAACGCACGAGCACGGTCGCCGCACTGGCCGCTGTGCTTGTCATAGTCATGACAGGAATCTGGGCGGCGGGGGCGGCGGGCGCGCCCGCCGCCCCCGGCCCGGGGCCGTCACCGGAAGCAGCGGACGGCGCCGCAGGCGCCGAGGCCGAGGCCGGAGCCGAGGCCGACGCCGAGGCCCTGGCGGCGGGAGATGCCGAGCTGACCGGGGACATCGTCTTCTCCGTGCCGAGCGGAACGTTCCGGGGCGAGGTGTCGGTCGGGCTCAGCACCGCCGTGAGCGGTGCGCAGATCCGCTACACCACCGACGGCACGCTGCCGACGGCGGGTTCGCCGCTGTACGGCGGAACCCCGCTGCGGTTCACCACCACCACGCAGTTGCGCGCCCAGGCGTTTGTGAACGGCACCCCCTCCGGCGACCCGGGAACCGCCATGTACATCGCCCACAACGTCAGCACCAGCCATGACCTGCCGCTGCTGGTGATGGACGCCTACGGCGGCGGCAAGCCGGACCGCGAGTATGCCGACGTGGCGACGATGGTCATGGAACCGCAGCCGGCCGGCGGCACCACCTCGCTCTCCGCCGCCCCCGCCCTGGCCACCCGGGCCGGCTTCCATCTGCGCGGCCAGTCCTCCTCGACCTTCGAGAAGGCGCCCTACCGGCTGGAGCTGCGGGACAACGAGGACGACGACCTCGACCTGCCGGTGCTCGGCATGCCGGCCGAGGCCGACTGGGTGCTGCGCGGCCCGTTCTCCGACAAGACCCTGATCCACGACGCCTTCGTCTACGACCTGGGCCGGGCCATGGGCATGCAGGCACCCCGGTACGCCTTTGTCGAGCTCTACCTCAACCTCGACGGACAGCCGATGGGCACCGACGACTACCAGGGCGTCTACATGCTGGTGGAGACCATCAAGAACCAGAAGAACCGGCTGGATCTGAAGTCCCTGGACGAGGACGACACCACCCTGCCCGCCATCTCCGGCGGCTACATCTTCAAGTTCGAATGGATGGCCGCCGAGGAGCCGATTCTGGACTGCCCGGGCGGTACCGCCGACTGCTGGCAGTATCTGGAGGTCCACGACCCGGATGAGCTCAACACGCAGCAGCGCACCTGGCTGGCCCAGCATCTGCGGGAGTTCCACACCGCGCTGCGCGGTTCACGTCCGTCCGATCCGCAGACCGGCTATCCCGCTTATATCGACGTCCAGTCCTTTGCCGACCAGATCATCATCAATGAGCTGTCCCGGGAGATGGACTCCTACATCCGCAGCCAGTACTTCTACAAGGACCGGGAGGGCAAGATCTTCGCCGGGCCGCTGTGGGACTACGACCTCGCCTTCGGCGTGGGCGGCTTCTTCAACAACCAGCAGACCCAGGGCTGGCAGTACGAACAGACCCGGCAGCCGGCCGCACACGACTGGTTCACCCGGCTGACGGCGGACCCGGCCTTCGACCGGACGCTGCGGGCCCGCTGGCAGGAGCTGCGCCAGGGCGTGCTGTCGGACCAGCAGCTCGGCGCCCGGATCGACGCGCTGACCCGGCCGCTGGTGAACGCCGCACAGCGCAACTTCCAGAAGTGGCCCAATCTGACCAGCCCCACGGTCGGCTTCTTCATGACCCCGACGGCGAGCACCTGGCAGGGCCAGATCCAGCACATGCGCAACTGGCTCACCGAACGCACGGCCTGGCTGGACTCCGCCTGGCAGGGCGGCACCACGACGGGCGGCACCACCGACGGCGGCACGTCGAACGGCGGGACCACGAACGGCGGGACCACGAACGGCGGCAGCACCACCGGCGGGACCAGCACCGGCGGCAGCACCACCGGCGGGACGGGCAACGGCTGCTCTGCGGCGTACCGCAACGCCAACGAATGGCCGGGCGGCTTCACCGGCGAGGTGGTGATCTCCTGCTCCGGCGGCTCGCTCGGCGGCTGGACGGTGAGCTGGACCTGGCCCGGCAGCCAGCAGCTCACCCAGTCCTGGAACGCCACCTGTTCCCAGAGCGGCACCACCGTGACCTGCACCAATGCCCAGTGGAACGGGAATGTGACGGACGGCGGCCAGGTGAGCTTCGGCTTCAACGGCACCTTCTCCGGCAGCAATCCCGCTCCCACCGCGATCACCGTGCGGTGATCGGCCCCCGGGCGGGCGCGGGAGACCTCCCCGCGACCCGCACCCGCCCGGCGGGCCGGTGCGCGGGCGGGCCGGCCGGCCCGCCCGCGCACCGGTTCAGCGCAGCAGATTGAGCGCGGACAGGGTGGTGAAGCCCAGTACCAGCCGGGCGAAGAGCCTCTGGTCGAGATGGCGGACCACGGCCCGGCCGGCCAGCGCCCCGGCCACCACCGCCGGGGCCAGCGCGGCGTCCAGCAGCAGCGACTGCCCGTCGATCAGCCCCAGCCCAGCGCTGAACGGGACCTTGAAAAGGTTGACGATGAAGAAGAACCAGGCGCCGGTGCCCAGGAAACCCAGCATGGCGAAACCGGCCGAGAGCAGATAGAGCGCCATCACCGAGCCGCCCGCGTTGGCGACCATGGTGGTGAAGCCGGCCAGCAGGCCGAAGACCAGCGTCCGGGCGCGGTGCGGCACGGCCGGGGGCGCCTCCGTGTCCCGCGCCGTGTCCCGCGCCGTGGCCGTGGCCGGTACGGCCGGCGGGCGGTCACCGATGCGGGCCCGGCGGCTCTGCCAGAGGTGGACGGCGACGATCACCAGCAGCACCGCGCCGATGGTGCGCCGCATCACGGTGTCGTCCACCAGCGCCACGAACACCGTGCCGAGCACCACCCCGGCCGCCACCGAGGGGAAGAGGCGCAGCAGCACCGGCCAGTTGGCGTGCCGGCGGTAGGCGCGCACCGCGAAGACGTCCCCGACCAGCAGCAGCGGCAGCAGGGCACCGGTGGATTCGCGGGCCGGGAGCACGGCGGCGAAGATCGCGACGCTGAGCGCCGCCACGCCGCCGATGGCGGTCTTGGCGAAGCCGACCAGCAGCGCGGCCAGCGCCAGTGCCGCGAGCGCCGGCAGGGAGAGGTCGAACATCGCTCCGGACCCTATCCGACGGCCGTCCGGCGCCTGCCGCAAGCCGCCGGGCGGCTCGGGGCCGCTCTGGGCGGGCAGGCGGTTTCGTCATACAGTCTGCGGCATACCTTCGCGCCACCGCCCGCCGCCGGCCCTCACCCGGCCCCACGCCCTCATGCCCCCCGTACCCGAGCAGATCAGGAAGACCGCACATGCTCACCGCCGGTGCCCCCGCCCAGAACTGGGCGGGCAATGTGACCTTCGACGCCGCCCGGCTGCACCGGCCGGCCACCCGCGAGGCGCTGCGCCGCATCGTCTCGGTGGCCCGCAAGGTGCGGGTACTGGGCAGCGGCCACTCCTTCAATCTGATAGCCGCCACCGATGGCGATCTGGTCCGGGTGGACGGCCTGCCCCCGGTGTTCGAGCTGGACCGGGAGCGGTCCTCGGTGACGGTCTCGGCCGGGATGCGCTACGCCGAGGTGGCCGCCGCGCTGCACGCCGAGGGCTTGGCGCTGGCCAATATGGCCTCGCTGCCGCACATCTCGGTGGCCGGTTCGGTGGCGACCGGCACCCATGGCTCCGGCGACCGCCGGCCCGGCCTGGCCGCCGCCGTGTCCTCGGTGCGGCTGATCGCCCCGGGCGGGGAGGAGCTGACGCTGAGCCGCGCGGCGGATCCCGAGCGCTTCCCGGGCGCGGTGGTGAACCTGGGCGCGCTGGGTGTGGTGACCGAGCTCACCCTGGACGTGGAACCGGCCTTCGAGGTGGCCCAGTGGGTGCACCGGGACGTGGCGCTGCCGGTGGTGGCCGAGCGGTTCGACGAGGTCTTCGGCGCCGCGTACAGCGTCTCCGTCTTCACCGGCTGGGCGCCCGGCACGCCCGGCACGGTGGTGCTCAAGCAGCGCACCGGCACCGAAAACGGCACGGGCGGCACGGGCGGCACCATCGGCGCCGGCGGTCCGGAGCCGGACTGGCTGGGCGGGCGCCCGGCGGACGGGCCCTGGCATCCGGTGCCCGGCATGCCGGCGGAGTACTGCACCGTGCAGGGCGGGGTGCCCGGCCCCTGGCACGAGCGGCTGCCGCACTTCCGGCCCGGATTCACCCCCAGCCGGGGCGAGGAGCTCCAGTCCGAGCTGTTCCTGCCGCGCGCCGCCGCGCCGCGCGCCATCGCCGCGCTGGCCGGGCTCGGCGAGCGGGTCGCGCCGGTGCTGCTGGTGTCCGAGATCCGCACCATCGCCGCCGACGCGCAGTGGCTCAGCCCCTGCCACGGCCGCGACTCGGTGGCCTTCCACTTCACCTGGCGCAAGGACCCGGAGGCGGTGCTTCCGGTGCTGGCCGAGGTGGAGGACGCGCTGATGCCGCTGGGCGCCCGGCCGCACTGGGGGAAGATCACCACCCGCGTCCCCGCCACGGTCGCCGCCTGCTACCAGCGGATGCCGGACTTCCGCCGACTGGCCGCCGAGATCGACCCGTACGGCATCTTCCGCAACGAGTTCGTCTCCGCCCTGCTGGAGTGAGCGGCCGGGCCCGGCCCGTCACACAAAGACCGGCGGTCGTACAGCGCCACGACGGCGGGCAGCAGCGCGGCGAGGCTCCCGGGGCCGGTGAGGACCAGGTAGCCGAGTGCGGCCAGGGTGCCCAGGGCCGTCACGGACTGGCCGAGCGCCGGCAGCAGGAGTTTCACGGCGGGCCTCCGCCGTCCAGCAGGCCGTGGGTGATCTCCTCCAGCTTGTCCAGACCGGCCCGGACCGCCTCCAGCTCGTCGCCCAGCGGATCCCGGTCCAGGCGGCCCGCGGCGTCCTCGCCGGCCGCCTGGAGGGAGACCAGCACCGAACCGCGGTCGGCCGCCGCCTCCATCCGCAGGGTGGTGGACTCCAGGGTGGCCAGCAGCAGTTCGCGCAGTTCCTCCAGACGGGAGCGGGCCTCGGCGCGTTCGGCGGTGGCGCGGGCGGAGGCCTCCTTGGCGGAGCGCAGCGGTCCGGGCGGCAGGGCGGCGGCCTGCTCGGCCAGGCGGCGCTGGTCCCGCCGCAGCGCCCGGGAGTCCGGGCCGCCGGCCTCGGCGTCGATGACGGCCACCGCCTGCCCCTGGTCGTGGAGCCGCTCGACGGCACCCTGCACATAGGCGGCGGCCTCCGACAGGGCGGGCACCTCGGCCGCATGGCCGGTGAGCCGGTCGGCGGCGACCGTGGCCCGGTACAGCCAGGCCAGGGCGTCCTGCGGCACCGGGTCCCGGGGGCGGCCGGCCGGGGCGGCGGGCCGGTGCCCGGGGCCCGGGCCGGGGCGGGAGCCGGTGAGCCGGGAGGTGCCGGTGCTGACCAGCCAGACCAGGGCGGCGATGCCGGCCCCGGCCGGGACGGCCACCGCCCAGCCGCCGCCGGCGACGGCCGCGGCCGCGGCGCCCGCCGCGCCCAGCGCGAACGCGGCGGCGAGGCCCGCCGGATCGGTGCCGGGCCGGCGGGACGCGGGGGGACGGGACATGCCGCCGGGGTCCCGGTCGCTCGTTCGGTCGCTCATGACGCTGCCGCTCCGCTTCTGCCGGGGGACTTCAGAAGTTGCTGACCACGGAGCGCATCACCTCGTCGAGGGTGGCCGGGTCCCGGGCGTCGTAGGCCCGGGTGCGGGAGGCCTCGGCGATCTGGCCCAGGGTCTCCCAGTCAGCCGCCTCGCTGAAGGCGATGGGGAAGATCCGCACCGTCCGCTCCCGCTCCCCGGCGTCCACGTCGCGCAGCAGGGCGTCCAGGTCGTTGTCGGCCGGGTATTCGTTCTGGCCGTCCGTCAGCAGCACCACGGCGTTGATCCGGCCGGACTCGAAGTCGGCGACCATGGTCTCCTGGGCGGCGCGGACCGTGGTGTAGAGCGCGGTGCCGCCCTCGGCGTACAGGCCCTGGACGGCCCGGGCGACGGCCTCCCGGCCCTCGCCCAGCGGGGTGGGCGGCAGCACCTCGCGGTAGGGGGTGTCGGGGAAGTCGTCGGTCTCGGTGGAGAACGCCCACAGGCCCACCTCGTCCTCCTCGTGCAGCAGGTCCAGGGAGGCGACGGCCGCCTCCTTGGCCGCCTCCAGCCTGCTGCGGCCGTCCCCCGCGGGCTCGTTCATGGAGCCGGAGACATCCATCACCAGCAGTACCCGGGCCTTCTTCCGCAGATCGTCCCAGGCGTCCAGGATGGCGGTCAGCACCTGCGGGAAGGGCGGTTCGATCAGGGACAGCCGGGCGGCGGGATCGACCGAGACGGTCTCGGCCAGATCCTCGCCGACCGCGCCCCGGTGGTCCCGGAAGCCCACCTTTGCGAAGCGGTCCTGCTGTGAGGGCTCCAGCAGCCATTCGCGGAAGTCGGCGGCGGCGGCGCGCTGCTCCGCGGAGGCGGAGGGCAGAACCACGAAGGGGTGGTCCAGCATCAGGGTGCCGTCGTGCGGGTGGATGGCCACCAGCGGCACCTCGGGACGCCGCTCCTCGGTCATCTGGGCCGGGTCGCCGGTCGGGGCGCCTTTGTTGTAGAGGTGGACAAGCTGCTCCTGGACCAGGACGGCGCTGGCGTATCCCATGGCCCGGCCCTCGGTGTCGGCCTGGTAGAGGTTGGCCATGTAGAGGGTGGCGTCGTCGGAGTAGTGCAGGACGCCGGACTCCACACCGGCCACGAACTCCCGCACCTCGGGGTCGGCCAGGTTCTCCTCGGTGAGATCGCTGGACAGGCCGGTGGCGGCGTAGAAGGCGGCCACGGTGGCGGTCAGGCCGGAGGTGGAGGAGTGCGGATTGTCCTTGCCGAGGGCGAACGGCCCCCACTCGGGGTGGCCCAGGGAGCCCCAGCCCTCCGGGTCCTGGCTGAGGGAGAGCACATCGGCCCAGCCGATCTCGGCCTCCGGCCAGCCCAGGGCCTCGGCCATCGGGCGGGGCATGGCGATGGTGAGCACGCTGGTGGTGATGGAGGCCGGTTCCTGCGCCGCGTCGGGCAGCACCCCGCCGCGGTCGGCGGCGGCGGCGCGTTCGCGCAGCAGGTCCAGCCAGAGGGAGGAGATCGGGGACCAGACCTGGGGCTCGGCGGCGCCGGTGCGCCGCTCGTCCCAGCCCTCGGCGAGCGCCTGCATGGCCAGGCCGGAGGTGGTGCCGGTGACCGTCACCTCGGCGCAGCCGGCCCCGTCCGGCCCGTCCTTGCCTGCCTGGCTGTCCCGGCTGTCCTCCCCGCCGGGGTCCGCGGTGCCCAGGGGGAAGGTGCGGCCGGTGTCGTTGTACTCTTCGGCCAGCTCGGCCAGCAGGTCGTCCTTCTCCGTGGAGGAGCTGACCTGGAGTGCCACACAGTCGCCCGCCCGGTCACCGGTGCCGTCGCGTACCGCCAGAAAGACCACCAGAACGGCCGCCAGTCCCACCGTGGTGCCGATCCACAGCGGCAGCCGCCGCCCGCCCGCCGAGGATCTCGCCATCGGCAAACCCCCTGTCCGAAGAGACCGTTGGGAATCGTGCGCACAGCGTGGGGAACAGTCGTACGAGCGTACAGACGCCGCCGGACGGGCCGGAGTTCCACGGCCGGGGCCCGGAATTTCGGCGCGCCCCGTACCGGGTCGTCGTGGAAGGATGACGTCACGGCGGCAGCCGTCCACTGCACGGACGCCGGACAGAACCCGTTATCCGCGTGTAGGCGTATGTCAAAGGAGTCACCACAAGTGCCTGGCACCAATCTGACCCGGGAAGAGGCGCGCGAACGGGCGCGGCTGCTCCGTGTGGAGGGATACGAGATCGCGCTGGACATCTCCGGCGCGCCCGAGGGCGGGACCTTCCGTTCGGAGACGGTCGTGCGCTTCGAGGCCCGGGAGGCCGCGCCGACCTTCATCGATCTGGTGGCGCCCGCGGTGCGGGAGATCACCCTCAACGGCGAGGCGCTGGACCCGGAGAAGGTGTTCGCGGATTCCCGGATCGCCCTTCCGCAACTGGCGGCCGGCGCCAACGAGCTCCGGGTGGTCGCGGACTGCGCCTACACCAATACGGGTGAGGGCCTGCACCGCTTTGTCGACCCGGTGGACCAGCAGACCTACCTCTACACCCAGTTCGAGGTGCCGGACGCCCGGCGGGTGTTCGCCTGCTTCGAGCAGCCGGACCTCAAGGGCACCTTCCGCTTCACCGTGACCGCGCCGCGGGGCTGGTCGGTGATCTCCAACTCGCCGTCCCCGGAGCCGGGCGGGGCCGACGGCACCGTCTGGGAGTTCGAGCCCACCCCGCGGATCTCCAGCTACATCACCGCGCTGGTCGCCGGTCCTTACCACTCGGTGCACAGCAGTTGGCGGGGCCCGGACGGGCGCAGCGTGCCGCTGGCCGTCTACTGCCGGCCCTCGCTGGCCGAGCACCTGGACGCGGACGCCATCTTCGAGGTCACCCGGCAGGGCTTCGACTGGTTCGAGGAGAAGTTCGACTTCCCCTACCCCTTCGCCAAGTACGACCAGCTCTTCGTGCCGGAGTTCAACGCCGGCGCCATGGAGAACGCGGGCGCGGTCACCATCCGGGACCAGTACCTCTTCCGCTCCAAGGTGACCGACGCGGCCTATGAGATGCGGGCCGAGACGATCCTGCACGAGCTGGCCCACATGTGGTTCGGCGATCTGGTCACCATGGAGTGGTGGAACGACCTGTGGCTGAACGAGTCGTTCGCCACCTACACCTCCATCGCCTGCCAGGCGCACGCCCCCGGCAGCCGCTGGCCGCACTCCTGGACCAGCTTCGCCAACCAGATGAAGACCTGGGCCTACCGGCAGGACCAGCTGCCCTCCACCCACCCGATCATGGCGGAGATCCGGGACCTGGACGACGTCCTGGTCAACTTCGACGGCATCACCTACGCCAAGGGCGCCTCGGTGCTCAAGCAGCTGGTGGCCTATGTCGGGATGGACGAGTTCTTCCGCGGGGTGCAGGCCTACTTCAAGCGCCACGCCTGGGCCAACACCACGCTCAACGACCTGCTGGGCGCGCTGGAGCAGACCAGCGGCCGGGATCTGAAGACCTGGTCGAAGAAGTGGCTGGAGACGGCCGGGATCAACATCCTGCGGCCGGAGATCACCACCGACGACGAGGGCATGATCGTCTCCTTCGCGGTGCGGCAGGAGGCCCCGGCGCTGCCGGAGGGCGCCAAGGGCGAGCCGGTGCTCCGGCCGCACCGCATCGCCATCGGCCTGTACGACCTGGGCGAGGACGGCAGGCTGGTCCGCACCGACCGGATCGAGCTGGATGTGGACGGCGAGCGGACCGAGGTGCCGGAGCTGGCCGACGGCCGGGCGCGGCCCGCGGTGGTGCTGCTCAACGACGACGACCTGTCCTATGCCAAGGTGCGGCTGGACCCGGAGTCGCTGGCCATGGTCACCCGCCATCTCGGCGACTTCACCGACTCGCTGCCGCGCGCCCTGTGCTGGGCCGCGGCCTGGGACATGACCCGGGACGGCGAGATGCGCACCCGCGACTACCTGGAGCTGGTGCTCTCCGGCATCGGCAAGGAATCGGACATCGGGGTGGTGCAGACCCTGCACCGGCAGGTCAAGCTGGCCCTGGACCTGTATGCCGCGCCGGACTGGCGGCCGGCCGGGCTGGAGCGCTGGACCGGGGCGGCGCTGGAGCATCTGCGGGCCGCGGAGCCGGGCAGCGACCACCAGCTCGCCTGGGCCCGGGCCTTTGCCGCCACCGCCCGCACCGAGGAGCAGCTCGCCCTGCTGAGCGGCCTGCTGGACGGCTCCCGCACGGTGGACGGGCTGAGCGTGGACACCGAGCTGCGCTGGGCGTTCCTCCAGCGGCTGGCCGCCATGGGCGTGGCGGGCAAGGCGGAGATCGACGCCGAGCTGCGCCGGGACGCCACCGCGGCCGGTGAGCGGCACGCGGCCTCGGCGCTGGCGGCGCGGCCCACGGCCGAGGCCAAGGCGGAGGCCTGGGCCAAGGTGGTGGAGAGCGAGAAGCTGCCGAACGCGGTGCAGGAGGCGGTCATCGGCGGCTTTGTCCAGGCCGACCAGCGGGAGCTGCTGGCGCCGTACGCGGAGAAATACTTCGCGGCGGTGCAGGGCGTCTGGGAGAGCCGCAGCCATGAGATGGCGCAGCAGATCGCGGTCGGGCTTTATCCGGCGCTGGACATCTCACGGGAGAACCTGGCGGCCACCGACGCCTGGCTGGAGTCGGCGCGGCCCAGTGCCGCGCTCCGCCGCCTGGTGCTGGAGAACCGGGCCGGTGTGGAGCGGGCCCTGAAGGCCCAGGCCGCCGACGCCACCGCCTGAGACGGCGCGGGACCGTCCGCGCCCCCGCCGCCTCGGCGGGGGCGCGGACGGGGTCCGGCCGGGGTCACGGTCGGGGGCGGTGACGTGGCACGGTTCGGTGTCCCCCTGTTCGTTTTGTCACACGGAGCCCTTAGCCTGGGCTGGTGAATGGTCGGGGAACACCCCGCCGCGGATTCGGGCGCGCCCATGCGCGGACCACCGTGTTCGGCGGGCAGCTCATGATGCTGGGTATCGTGCTGGCCGTTTTCGCCCTGCTCGTGGTGCCGTCCCTGACCGGCAACAGCTCCGGTGCGGCGGCGTCCGCGGGCGGCGCCGGGGCGGAGCCGGAGCGGGCCTCGGCGGCGCCCGCGCCGGACCCCACCGCCGAGGCGTTCCGCGCGGTCCGGAAGGGCGACTGCCTGTCCAACCACAAGGCCGGCGCGGAGTGGACCAGCTTTGTGCCGCGGCCCGTGCCCTGCGCGTCCGGCAACGCCTTCGTCCGGGTGACCGGCGTGGTGGCCAATGCGCACAACTGCCCGGACGGCACCGGCCGCGCCCACTTCTTCTACACCGACGCCGGGGGCCGGACCACGGCGGTGTGCTTCCAGCGCGAGTTCCGCCCCGGGCAGTGTTTTGTGGCCCGGCTGACCGACACCCCGGACGGCCGGGTCCGGATGGAGGAGGCGGACCTCACGGTACGGCTGGACTGCGCGGCCACCGGCACCGCGATACCCGAGCCGCACAACACCGTGCTGGAGATCACCGGCGTGATGCCCGCCCCGGAGACCGAGCCGGCGCGGCCCTGCGCCCGTTCGCCGCAGGACGGCACGACCTACTGGTACTGGATCACCAACGGTGACACCGAGCTGGTCTGCGCCACCCACCCGGAAGCGGCGGGCTGAGCGCGCGGCTGCGGCGGCCGGGGACGGCTCAGGCGCGGCTCTTGCCGCCGGTCCTGCGGTCGGCGAGCACCACCAGCGCGGCGATGACGCCGAACAGCACCAGCGGCGTCACCACGAAGACGGTCAGCGTCTCGAAGACGCTCAGCCCCTCTCCCGGGTCGTCGCCGTCGTCGCGGGTGAGCGCCTGGGCGGCGGGGGAGGACAGCAGCGTCAGCAGTGTTGCGCCGAGGGTGACCGCACCGGCCCTGGCGGCACGCTTCATGTTCTTGTTGACCACGCGCCCAACCTAACCAACGCCGGACGCTCCCGCGCCACCGGGGTGGTCCCCGGGCGCCGGTACGCCGCCGGGCCCGGCCGCCGCGGCGGCGTTCTGCCCGTCCGTCCCGTCCGTGCCCTCCGTCCCCTCCGTCCCTTCCGTGCCGTCCGGGGGCTCCGGCTCCGCCGGGCGGGCCGCCAGTTCCTCGGTGACCGCGGCGGCCAGCGACCGCAGCCGCTCGGACCCGGCCAGCGTCTCCAGGGTCACCGGCCGGCCCGCCGGGTCGGCGACCGGCAGCCGCCAGTTGGGGTACTCCCGCCAGGTGCCCGGCACATTCTGCGGACGCCGGTCGCCCACCCCGTCCGGCAGCCACAGACCGATCAGCCGGGCCGGGGTGCGGGCCAGAAAGCGGTAGGCGGCGGTGATCCGCTCCTCCTCGCCCGCGCCCGGGGCGAGCAGCCCCAGTTTGGTGAAGTAGCGCAGCCAGTCGTCGTTGTCGGCGCGGGCCGCCGCCCGCTCCGCCTCGGGGTCCTGCGGGAGCAGGCCCAGCTCCTCGCGCAGCTCCAGCCAGCCGGTGCCGTCCCCGGTGATCCGGGCCGCGGTGGGCGGCAGATCGTGGGTGGTGACGGTGGCCAGGCAGGCGGCGCGCCACTGCTCCGGCCGCAGCGGCGGCGGCAGGGCGGGCGCGGCGGCGCCGCCCGCGGCGGCCTGCCCGCTCCGGCCGGCCCGCCCGCCGCCTTCGCCGTCGGGCATCGTCAGGGGGGTGCCGCCGAGCTGGTCCTCGCCCGTGACCCCGGTGGCCCGGGCCAGCGCGGCCCAGCGCAGCGAACGGCGCCGGGGCCGCGGCCGGCCCGGCCGGCCGCGCTCGCCGGCCGCCCGGTCGGCGGCGTCCCGCCGTTCCCGGCCCGCCCAGTCGCGCTCGAACCACAGCACCGAGGTGCCGTGCAGTCCGCGCCGCTGAAGATCCTCGCGCACCCCGGGTGCGACCGTGCCCAGATCCTCGCCCACCACCAGGGCACCGGCCCGGTCCGCGGCCAGGCTCAGCACGGCGAACATGGCGTCGGCGTCGTAGCTCACATAGGTGCCCTGGGTGGGCGGGGCCCCCTCGGGCACCCACCACAGCCGGTAGTGGCTCATCACATGATCCACCCGGATGCCGCCGGCGTGCCGCAGCAGCCCGGTCAGCAGCTCCCGGTAGGGCAGATAGCCGGTGGCGGCCAGCACATCCGGCCGCCAGGCCGGGACGCCCCAGTCCTGGCCCTTGGCGTTGAACGCGTCCGGCGGGGCGCCCACGGTCACGCCCGGGGCGAGGGCCTCCTGCCAGGTCCACGCCTCCGAGCCCTGGGGGTGCACGCCCAGCGCCAGATCCTGCACCAGCCCGACCGGCATGCCGGCCTCCCGGGCGGTGCGCTGGGCGCGGGCGAGCTGCTCGTCGGCCTGCCAGACCAGCCAGCAGTGGAAGTCCACCCGCTCCATCAGGTCGTTGCGGGCCCGGGCGGTGCGGCCGGAACGCGGATCGCGCAGCCCGGCGGGCCAGCTCCGCCAGTCCGGGCCGTAGAGCTCGGCCAGCGCGCACCAGGTGGCGTGGTCCTCCAGCGAGCGGCCCCCGGCGGCCAGAAAGGCCACATAGGCGGCCTGGCGGCCGGCCGAGAGCGGGACATCGCGCTTGATCAGTTCCAGGGCCTCCCGCTTGAGCTGCCAGACCGCGTCCCGGTCGATGGGCACGCCGCGGTCCAGCACGGCCTCGCGCAGCGCGGCGGCGCGGGTGCGCAGCGCGTCCACCCGCTCGCGGCCGGCCGGCTCCAGATAGGCGTATTCGGGGATGTCCTCGACGCGCAGATGCACCGGGTCGGGAAAGCGGCGGTTGCCGGGCCGGTAGGGCGAGGGATCGGTGGCCTCGCCAGAGGCGCCGGGCACGGCCGCGTGCAAGGGATTGAGCTGGAGGAAGCCGGAGCCCAGGGAGCGGCCGGCCCAGCCGGCCAGCTCGGCCAGATCGGCCAGGTCGCCCATGCCCCAGGAGCGGCGGGACAGCACGGAGTAGAGCTGCACCAGCAGCCCGTGCCGGCGGCCGGGCGGGGCGGGCAGCGGGCCGGGCGGCACGATCAGGGTGCAGCGCGCGGCCCGGGCGTCGGGGGTGGTGGCGTGCAGGGTGTGGCAGCCGGGGGGCAGCCCGGAGGACCAGGGCAGTGTCCGGCCGTCCTCGCATGCCACCCCCAGTTCGGTGCCGGGAGGCAGCCCGGGCGGGTCGGCGGGGCCGGTGCCGGGGTTTAACACCAGGGTGGGCGGCAGCAGCCGCTCCGCCCGTTCCTGTTCGTGGCGCTCCAGGGCGTCCCGGGCGGCGCCCGGGGTGGTGGCGTCGACGCCGAAGGCACCGAGCACGGCGATGACCGTGTCGTCGGCGATCTCGACGCGGTGGCCCGGTGAGGGTTCGTAGGCGGTGGCGACGCCGTACGCCTCGGCGAGCCGGGCGAGTGCGGTCATCCGGCCTCCAGGACGGATTCTGCGGTGAGCGGGGGTTCGGCGGCCAGCGGGCGCTCCGAGGTCAGCGGAACCGCTCCGCCGGTCGCGGGTTCGCTGGTCAGGGGACGGGGACGCCGGACGTCCTCGGCGACGCGGTCGTCCGGGCCGGACAGGTCCGCCAGGCTCAGCTCGCCCGTCTCGTCCCACAGCAGCGGGGCGTCGGGGGAGTCCGCCGGGGTGCCGGCGGGGTCGCCGCACCGGTCGGCCGCCCGGTGCGGCGCGCCGCCATGGTTCTGCGCGGGCAGGGTGATGGCGGGCGCGCTGTAGCGGGCGGCGGGGGATTTTCGGTCGCTCATGCGGTGTGCTCCGTTCCGATTCCGCGGGTGCCGGTTCCGGCACCCGCTCGGTGGCCTACCCCATGGTCGCCCGGCCATCCCTGGCTGTCCGCGGAAGGTGAAGCACTTCACCCGAGGGATGCACGCAAAATTTGCCGCCCATACATCCCTCCGACGCCGTTCTTGCGGGCCTCGGGCCCCGTGCCGGCCAGCATCACACCACCCGCCGCTCGGCTCCCGCTGGAGCCGCGGCACACCGGCGCCCGTCCCGGGCGGTGAGTACGGTGCGTGCCCAGAGTGCCGTGACGCTATGCGGCCGGAGGGTGACCGACCGGACGTGCCTCGAAGCGTTCCAGGGCCTCGTCGCCGCCATAGGGCCGGAGATACGGCAGCCACCGCGGATCGCGGTGGCCGGTTCCGAGAATGCGCCAGGCGAGGCCCTTGGGCGGCGCGGGCTGATACCTGAGTCTCCAGCCGAGCTCGGCCACCTGCCGGTCGGCCTTGATGTGATTGCAGCGGCGGCAGGCGGCGACCACGTTGTCCCACACGTGCTGGCCGCCGCGGCTGCGCGGCACCACATGATCGACGCTGGTGGCCACACCGCCGCAGTATGCACAACGGCCGCCGTCCCGGGCGAAAAGCGCCCTCCGGGTCAGCGGCACGGCTCCGTGGTACGGCACCCGCACAAAGCGTTTGAGCCGTACCACGCTGGGCGCCGGTATGGATTCGGTAGCACTCCGCAGCAGCGTCCCGGAGTCCTCCAGCGTCACGGCCTTGCCGTGCAGGAGCAGGATCAGTGCGCGTCGCACCGGCACGATGCCGAGCGGCTCGTACGAGGCATTGAGGACCAGGACATTGGGCACGGGGTGGCCTCCACTTCCGTCGGCGGCACATGGCTCGCGCCGTGACGATCTCCCACAGTGTGTCCCGACGACGGGGGACGGCGCCACCATCCACGGAAAGTGTCGCGAGCCACACCCGTACTGTTGCCCCGCCCGCGACCCGTTCTCCCCCGCCGCCGAGGGCTTTTGATCTTCTCGTGACGCGCTCCCCCGGGACGCCTCGCACAACCTCGCGCACCACCCTCGCGCGCCCGGCGTCCACGGCCCGGCGGCCCCGCCACGGGCCGCGCCGGAACCGGTTCCGGGACCGGTTGCGGCCGGCCGCCGCCCGGGCCTTGTGCCCCACCGCCGATTGGCCAAGGATGACGCGCATGACGCCTCCGTCCGCGCCTTCCGAACCCTCTCCGCCGCCCGCCGCGCCGCGCCCGCCGGTGACCGTCCGCCCCTTCCGCCCCGGCGACCGCGAGGCGATGGCGGACATCTGCATCCGCACCGGGCACATCGGCGGCGACGCCCGCCCCCACTACCGGGACCCCGGCGTGCTGCCCGTCCTGTTCGCTCTGCCCTACGCGGAGTTCGACCCCGGCCTGGTCTTCGTCGCGGACAACGGCGAGCGCGCCATCGGCTACATCGTGGGCACCGAGGACAGCACCGTCCACTTCCGCCGGCTGCGCGACCAGTGGCTGCCGCTGTTCGCCGGCCGCTACCCGCAGCCCGAGCTCCCCGCCGCCGACCCCGACAGCCACCTCGCGGACCTGCTGCACCACGCCGAGCGGATGCTGCCCACGGAGCTGGTCGGCGACTACCCGGCCCATCTGCACATCGACCTGCTGCCCGAGGGCCAGGGGCGGGGCCTGGGCCGGAAACTGATGGAGACCTATCTGGACGCGCTGCGCGCCCGCCGGGTGCCCGGCGTCCATCTGGGTATGAGCCCGGAGAACACCCGTGCCCGGGGTTTCTACGACCGGCTCGGCTTCCGGGAACTGCGCGCCCCCGGTCCGGGGGAGCCCACGCTCTATCTCGGCATGCGGCTGGCCTGACCCCCGGCGGCCCGGACCAGGGCACACGGCCGGGCACCGCCCGGGACGGCGGAAGGCGAGGCGGGAGCACCGTGCTTGATCGCGAACCGGACACGTTACGGGCCGGATCGGCGCAACGGCTGTCTCGTCCTCCCCCCGACCGGCCATACTGCTGGCCAAGACCCGTACCGCGGCCGGTCCGGGCGGCGCGGCCGGGAACCGCGGACCCGCCTCGGACGACCTTGGAGGCGAGGACGACGACAGGGGGAGGTCCCGGACCGTGACACACCCGCAGACCGCACCGCCCGCGACGGCACCGGCAGTCGCGGCGCCGGGCGGTCCTGCGTCCGGTCCGCCCGCCGTCCCCCCGCCGCGTCCGCCCGCGCCCCCGGCGCCGCCGCCGGGCGAGCACCGCCGCACCGCCTTCGCCGAGGGCCTGGAGCGGCTGCGCGCCGCGGCCCGCACCGAGCCCGGCAGGCTGCGCATCATCGGCGCCGTACTGGCCGCGCTGATCCTGCTGTTCGGCACGGTCACCGCCTGGCAGGCCGGCCAGCGCACCCAGGGCACCGGCCGGCTGATCGACGACACCCAGCCGCTGACCGCGGACGCGGCCGGCATCTACCGTTCGCTGGCCGACGCCAACACCACCGCTGCCACCGGCTTTCTCTCCGGCGCCAACGAGCCGCCCACGGTGCGGGAGGACTACGAGGACGCCGTCCGGTCCGCCGCCGTGCTGCTCGGCGCCGCCGCGCAGCACAGTGCCGGCTCCCCCGAGGCGCGCGCCCAGATCCGCGTGCTGAGCGAGCAACTCCCGGTTTACACCGGCCTGGTGGAAACCGCCCGGGCGCACAACCGGCGCGGCCTGCCGCTGGGCGGCGCCTATCTGCGCTACGCCAACACCCGGATGCAGGAGGTGCTGCTGCCCGCGGCCGAGCGCCTGTATCTGCTGGAGACCGAACGGTTCCGCGGCGAACTGGACGAGGCCCGCGACCGGCCCTGGCCCGCGCTGCTGGCCGGCGGCGCGGCCCTGGCCGCACTGGGCTGGGCCCAGGTGCGGCATCTGCGCCGCACCAACCGGGTGCTGAACCCGGGCCTGGTGGCGGCCACCGCGGCCACCGCCCTGCTGCTGGGCTGGCTGGCCGGGGCGCACACCCTGGCCCGCTCGCAGCTCGGCACCGCCGAGCAGCAGGGCGCCCGCTCGCTCCAGGTGCTCAACGAGATGTGGATCGCCGGTCTCCAGGCCCGTGGTGACGAGAACCTGTTCCTGGTGGCCCGCGGTTCCGGATCGGTCTACGACGACAGCTTCCGGGAACGGATGGAGCTGATCGCCGGGCCGGCCGGCGAGGACACCACCGCCGGTCTGCTCGCCGACGCGCTGGCGCTGGCCGAGGACGAGGCGGGCCGCACCGCCCTGGGCAGCGTCGGCCGGGACCTCGCCGACTGGCGCTCGCTGCACGAGGAGGCGCAGCGGGCCGAGGCCGGCGGCGACTACGAGCGCGCCGTGCGACTCGTCATCGGCGCCGAGCAGTCCACCGGGGTGCTGTTCGACGCGGTCGACAAGAGCCTGGCCGAGGCGGTCGAGCACGAGCAGCGGGACTTCCGGCAGGCCGCGTCCGAGGGCCGGTCGGTCCTCGGCGGGCTGACCGCCGGCGCGGTGGCGCTGGGGCTGGCGGGTGCCGTCGGCGCGGTGCTCGGCATCGGCCGCCGGTTGTCGGAGTACCGGTGAGAGGGGGCACGACAGCCATGGCGACGCACCGGACACGCCCGGAGATCCACCCGGCCGAGCCGTCCGCCGGGCGGCCCCGGCGCACCCCGCGGGCCGGCAACGGCCGGGCCCTGCTGCTGGCCGCGGCCGGACTGGCGCTGGCCGCGGTGATGCTGGTCTGCACCGTGCTGGACGGCGGCACCGGCGGCCGTCCGGAGCCCTTCCCGGAGCTGCCGGGCGTGGAGGAGGCCGAGCAGGCGGCCAGCGAACAGACCCGGCCGGCCGCCGAGCGCGAGGTGTGCGAGGACGGCACCGATCCCGCGGACAGCCTCGCGCCCTCCCCACTCGGCCCGGACGAGGGCGAGGCGGTACGCCGCATCCAGGAGCGCGGCGCGCTGATCGTGGGCGTGGACCAGAACAGCTATCTGTGGGGGTTCCGGGACCCGGAGAACCACATCGTCGGTTTCGACATCGACCTGGTGCGGGCCATCGCCGAGGATCTGCTGGGCCCGGACCCGGACATCGTCTTCAAGGCGGTGCCGACCTCTGAGCGCATTCCGCTGCTGAGGGAACGGAAGATCGACATGGTGGTGCGCACCATGTCCATCACCTGCCGGCGATGGGAGAAAGTCGCCTTCTCCACCGCCTACTTCGAGGCCGGCCAGCAGCTTCTGGTGGAGCGCGACTCGGGCATCACCGGGCTGGACGAGTCGCTGGACGGACAGCGGGTGTGCCGGGCCGACGGCTCCACCGCCGCCGATCTGCTGGAGCGGGCGGACGCCGAAGGGCTGGGCGCGACCGTCGTGCGGGCCCCCAACCATCTGGACTGCCTGGTGCTGGTGCAGCTCGGCGAGGCGGACGCGCTGATGACGGACAGCGCGCTGGCCGCCGGGCACGCCGCCCAGGATCCGGCGATGCATCTCGTCGGGGAGCCGCTCACCATCGAGCCGTACGGGGTAGCGATGCACCTGGAGGACACGGACCTGGTCCGCCGGGTCAACCGGGTGCTGGAGGAGTGGACGAGTGGCGGAACGGACAGCGGCTGGCGGCAGTCCTACAACCGGTGGCTGGCCGGGCATCTCGGGGACGACAGCCCGGCACCGCCCGCCCCGCGCTACGGCCGGGGCTGACCGGATGACCGGCGGGCCGGAGGGAAAGACCTGAACCGACCGAACGAACAGCACGAAGAGCACAGGCACAGCAGACACAACAGGCACAACAGGCAAGCGGCACAGGGTGCATCGGTCACGCGAGTGACTGTGAGGAGGTGTGAACGGTGTTGAGCCGTGAGGACGCGGACCGCAGGCTGGCCCGGCTCGGCGCCGAGCACGAGGCGATAGAGAGCTCCCTGCTCGCGCTCCAGGACCACGCCGGCCGCCGGCTGCTGGAGGGCGCCGAGCTGAGCGGGATCACCAGGGAACGCTGGGCCGCCGCCGAGGAGACCATCGGCCGGCTGTGGTCCTACTTCGAGGTCTGCTCCCGCACCCTGACCGACGCCCGCGACGTCCGCGCCCGCCGCCGCCATCCGGGCCCGGCCGAACTGGAGGAGCTGTCCCGGCTGCTGGAGGGCGACTGCATGGTGGTCACCGGCGGCATACTGCTGGCCGAGCACATCGGCTGGGAGGAACTGGTGCGCCGGATGAACACCGGCTACGCCGCGGTCCTGGACGTGGTGGCCGCCGCCGACGCCGTCTGGTCGGCGCTGCCCGCCCGGATCGACCTGCTCTCCGCCGAGCTCCAGCGGGTGGCGCGGCTCGCCCACTCGGTCGGTGTGCGGCCCGGCCAGCACCCGGCCGGCGACGACCTGGAGTCGGTCACCAAGGAACTCACCGCGCTGCGCGAGGAGGTCATCGCCGATCCGCTGGCCTTCTGGGTGCCGGCCGGGGGCAGCAGCGCCCCCGGCGGCGGCCGTCCGGACACCGCCCGCTACGACCGGGCCGCCCGCACCATCGAGGAGGTACGGCGGGAGATCGAGGCGGTGCTGGACGTCCGCAAGGACGCCGAGGACCGGCTGATGCGCCTGCGCGACCTGCTCTCCCGGGCGGACCGCACCCTCGCCGAGGCACGGGCGGCGCGCGGCGAGGTGCTGGCCAAGATCGCCGCCTCCGAGGTGCCGGCGGTGAGCGGCCCGCCGACCGCGCTCCAGGAGGAGCTGGCCACCGCCGCCGAACTGCGCCGCCGGGCGCAGTGGCACCGGCTGTCGCCGCTGCTGGAGTCCCTGGAGCGGCGGGCCGAGGAGGAGCTGGAGCGGGCCCGCGCCTCGCTCACCGCGGTCACCGCGCCGCTCGCCGTGCGGGCCGAACTGCGCGGCCGGCTGGACGCCTTCCGGGCCAAGGCGGCCCGGCTGCGGCTCGCCGAGGACCTGGTGCTGGTGGAGCGGTACGACACGGCGCGCCGGCTGCTGTGGTCCGCTCCCTGCGATCTGCGGGCGGCCGAGCGGGCGGTGACCCGTTATCAGGAGGAACTGGCGGCGCTGGAGAAGGAAGCCGACGAGGAGCGAGCTTGAACGACGCGCAGCAGCAAGCGATGTCGTGCCAGCGGCCGAACTGCCCCGGCACGTATGAGGACATGGGCGGCGGCGAGCGCTACTGCGACACCTGCGGGCTGGCTCCGGTCGTCTCGGCGGCGAGCCTGGCCGGGCCGCCGCGGGCGGAGCCGGGCGGCGGCGGTCCGCCGGAAGGGCCGCCGGAGAATCCGCCGGGCGGCCCGGGAGGGGACGGCTCGGCAGGCTCCTCCGCCGCCTCCCGCTCGTCCTCCCGCTCGTCCTCCCGGTCCACCTCGCGCTCCCAGATGTCCCGGCGGTCGGTCTCCGGGCGGCTCTCCCGGGCGCTGTCCGGGCGGCTGCCCGCGCGTTCGGTCGCGGTCCGCAGCTCACGCTCCTCGGCCTCCACCGGCCGCGGCAGGCTGGGCGCGGGCATCGTCACGGTGCCGACCGTGCCGCGCCCCGACCCGCGCTCGGTGGTGCTGGAGAAGCCCGAGGTGCCCGAGCGCAAGCGCTACTGCGGCAATCCGGACTGCCAGGCGCCGGTGGGCCGCAGCCGCGGCGATGTGCCCGGCCGCACCGAGGGCTTCTGCACCAAGTGCGGTCACCCCTACTCCTTCGTGCCCAAGCTGAACCCCGGGGACACGGTGGGCGGCCAGTACGAGGTGGTGGGCTGCATCGCGCACGGCGGCCTGGGCTGGATCTATCTGGCGATCGACCATCCGGTGGGCGGCCGGTGGGTGGTGCTCAAGGGCCTGCTGGACACCGGCGACCAGGACGCCATGCAGGCCGCCATCGCCGAGCGCCGCTTCCTCTCCGAGATCGAGCACGCCGCCATCGTGCGGATCTACAACTTCGTGGAGCATCTCGACCGGCGCACCGGCAGCCTGGACGGCTACATCGTCATGGAGTACGTGGGGGGCAAGTCGCTGAAGGAGATAGCCAACGAACGGCGCACCCCGGACGGCCACCGCGACCCGCTGCCGGTGGAGCAGGCGTGCGCCTACGGCATCGAGGCGCTGGACGCGCTGGGCCATCTGCACAGCCGCAATCTGCTCTACTGCGACTTCAAGGTGGACAACGCCATCCAGCAGGGCGACCAGCTCAAGGTGATCGACATGGGCGCGGTGCGGCGGATGGACGACGACAGCAGCCCGCTGTACGGCACCATCGGCTACCAGGCCCCGGAGGTGGCCGAGCTGGGCCCGTCGGTCGCCTCCGACCTCTACACCGTGGCCCGTACCCTGGCCGTGCTCACCTTCGACTTCCGCGGCTACACCGGTGAGTACGCGGACTCGCTGCCCGAGCCGGAGGAGGTGGCGGTCTTCCGGCGCTACGAGTCCTTCTACCGGCTGCTGGTGCGGGCCACCGACCCGGATCCGCACCGCCGCTTCGCCTCGGCGGAGGAGATGGCCGAGCAGCTGACCGGGGTGCTGCGGGAGATCGCGGCCATGCACAGCGGCCGGCCGAGACCGGCGGTCTCGCCGCTGTTCGGCCCGGAGCTGCGGGTCACCGACACCGAACTGCTGCCCCGCACCGGCGGCGCCGACGGCGGCCCCGGCGGCGTGTCGCGGCTGGGCCGCCGCCCGGTGAGCCGCCGGGAACGCGCCGCGGGCACGGCCGCCGCCGGGGCGCTGCCGCCCGCGCCCGCCGCCCCGGCGGTGGTGCCGCTGGACGTGCGGGAGGCGGCGCTGGCCCTGCCGGTGCCCAAGGTGGATCCGGCGGACCCGAACGCCGGGTTTCTCGCCGGGCTGGTCGCCTCCGACCCGGCCGATCTGCTGAACGCGCTGCGCGCCGCACCGGCGGACTCCGCGGAGCGGCGGCTGCGCGAACTGCGCGCCTGGCTGGAGCTGTCCGCGGCGGCGGGCGAACCCCCGCGGCCGGAGGCCGGGCAGGCGCTGGCCGCGCTGGAGAGCGACCACCCGGACGACTGGCGGGTGGTGTGGTACCGGGCGCTGACCGCGCTGATCGGCCGGGACTGGGAGACCGCCGCGCTCTCCTTCGACGCGGTGTACGACGCCTTTCCCGGCGAGGTGGCGCCCAAGCTGGCGCTGGCGGTCTGCGCCGAGGTGCTGGGGCAGCTCGACAACGCGGCCGACTACTACGACCTGGTGTGGACCACGGACCCGAGCCATGTCAGCGCCGGATTCGGCCTGGCCCGGGTGCGGCTGGCCCGCGGTGACCGGGAGGGCGCGGTGCGGGCGCTGGAGTCGGTGCCCGCGGCCTCGGCACACTGGACGGCGTCCCGGGTGGCGGCGATCCGGGCGCGGCTGCGGCAGCGGCTGCCGTCGGAGCCGCTGCTGCCGGATCTGCTCGCCGCCTCCCGGCAGCTTGCCGAACTGCGGGAGAACGGACTGGAACCGGCCCTGGGCGAACAACTGTCCTGTGAGGTGCTGGGCACCGCGCTGGACTGGCATCTGGCCGGGAGAAACGGCGGCCCGCAGCCGGACGGCAACGGCCGGCGGCTGCTGGGCCGTCCGCTGGACGAGACCGGGCTCCGGCTCGGGCTGGAACACTCCTACCGGGTGCTGGCCCGGCTCGCCCCCAGCAGCAGTGAACGGATCGACCTGGTGGAGGCGGCCAACCGCTTCCGCCCGAGGACCTGGGTGTGACACATGCCGCAGCTTGACCGAGTCTCCGCCTGCCCCGGCTGCGGAGCGCCCAGGGAACACGACGACCGCTACTGCGGCGTCTGCGGCACCGACCTCCGCAACCCGCCCGGGGCGACCGCTCCCGCCGCTCCCGCGGCCCCCTCCGCTCCGGCCCCGGGCCCGGGCGGCGGTGCCGACCTGACCATCCCGGACTGGGTCAACCCGCCCCGGGCCCAGGCCCCGCCCCGCCCGCCGGCCGGCCCGCCGGACGCGGGGGCCGAGGCCGGCGCCGGGGACTTCGACGTGCCGGACTGGGTCAACCCGCCGCACAAGCGGGCCCGGAGCGGGCCCGCCGATCCCACCGTCCCGGACTGGGTCAGCCCGCCCCGCGAGCCGGCCGCCCCGCCGCCGGAGGAGGCCCACGACCCGGAGCGCACCCTCCCCGACTGGCCGGCGCCCTCCCTCCCCGCCCCCCAGGAGCCCGCCGGCACCGCCGGCCCGGCACCCGACTGGCCGCCCGCACCGGACCAGGCCCCGGGCCCCGGCCGGGAACAGCGCGAAGCGCCGGCACCGGACCGGGCCTCCGCACCGGGCCGGGCGCCCGCCGCGGGCCAGGGGCACGCCGGAGGCCACGCCGCACCGGCCGGCCAGGCATGGCCTGCGCCCCCCGCCGGCACCACGCCCGCCGGCCGGGCCGCACCACAGCGGGGAGCCGCCCCGGGAGCAGTCCCGCCCGCCCGGGGACCGGCCGACGGCGCCGCCGGCGGCATCGCGCCCGACGAACAGCGGCTGCGCTCGGACCGGCCCGGGCCCCCGCCCACCGAGGGGGACTTCACGCTGCCGCCGCCGCTGCCGGTGCCACCGCCGGCCGCCGCCGCGCCGCAGGCCGGCGAGGCACCGCCGCCCGCGACCGCCCCCGCGCCGGGGGCGCCGGACCCGCGGCTGCGGGACACCTCGCTGCCCGCGCCCGGCACCGTCCCGGTCCAGTGCGTGCACTGCGGCGCCGGGCCGGTCGACGGCGACGGCTACTGCGGGGACTGCGGCCGGTCCCAGCCGGGCGACCGGGACCATGTCGAGCACGGGCTGGAGGGCGTCGCCGGCGTCAGCGACATCGGGCTGCGCCACCACCGCAACGAGGACGCCTTCACCATTTCCGCCACCGCGCTGCCGGACGGCTCACCCGCCGTGATCGCCGTCGTGTGCGACGGGGTCTCGTCCTCCAGCCGCCCGCACGAGGCGTCCGCCGCCGCCGCCGAGGCGGCCGGCGAGGCCCTGCTGCGTTCCCTGCCCCGGGGCGTCACCGGCCAGCAGGCCATGCACGAGGCGCTGCTGCGCGCCGCCGCGGCCGTCGCCGAACTCGGCGGCAATCAGCCCTCGCTGGCCGGCAACGCCCCGGCCTGCACCATCGTCAGCGCCATCACCATGGGCCGGGAGCTCACCGTCGGCTGGGTCGGCGACAGCCGCGCCTACTGGGTGCCGATGGACGGCCGGGGCCACGCCACCCGCCTCACCGAGGACGACTCCTGGGCCGCCCAGATGGTCAAGGCCGGCCTGCTCACCGAGGAGGCGGCGATGGCCGACCGCCGCGCCCACGCCATCACCGCCTGGCTGGGCGCGGACAATCCCGAACTCGAGCCGCACACCGCCGCGTTCAAGCCGGACCGGCCGGGAGTGGTGATCGTCTGCACCGACGGCCTGTGGAACTACGCCGACTCCGCCGACCAGATGGCCGCCGTGGTGCCCTCCGCGGCCCGCCGGCAGCCGCTGGCCGGCGCCCAGCAGCTCGTGCGCTACGCCCTGGACTCGGGCGGACACGACAATGTCACCGTGGCCGTGATCCCGTTCCCCACCGCCGGGATCAGCCTGGCGCCCGAGGAGTCCGAGGCCCGCCGCTCCGCCGCGCCCTCGCACACCGCGACGCAGCCCATCGCGGCCCCGCCCCCGATGCCCCGCGCCGAGCCACGCTGACCGAAGCAGGAGCCGAACGCATGCCGCAGCCGCCGCAGTTCACGGTCGAGGTGTACCAGAACGCATACCTGCCGCAGGACGGCACCGAGGTCAACGCCATCGTCACCGTGACGGCCTCGGGCGGCGGCATCCGCGGCGGGCGGGGGAACCCCCCGGCAGGGCCGGCCGGGCCGCGGACCGGCGCCGCCGCCCCGGAGCCGGTCTCCGACGCCGCGCCGGACCCCGGCGGAAACGACGGCAACGACACCGGCAACGGCACCGGCACCGGCGGCACAGCGGGTCCGGACGCGGCCGTGGTGATCATGGTGGACTGCTCGGGTTCCATGGACTACCCGCCCGCCAAGATGCACCACGCCCGCCGCGCCACCGAGGCCGCCGTGGACACCGTGCGCGACGGGGTGGCGTTCGCCGTGGTGGCCGGCACCCACCGGGCCAGGGAGATCTATCCCGGGGGCGGGCGGCTGGCCGTCGCCGACGACACCAGCCGGGAGGCGGCCCGGTCCGCGCTGCGCCGCCTCACCCCCTCCGGCGGCACCGCGATCGGCACCTGGCTCCGGCTGGCCGAGCGGCTGCTGGCCTCCACCACCGCCCCCATCAAGCACGGCATCCTGCTCACCGACGGCCGCAATGAGCACGAGGACGCGCAGGAGCTGCGCCGGGCGCTGGACCACTGCGCCGGAAGGTTCACCTGCGACGCCCGCGGGGTGGGCACCGACTGGGAAGTGGCCGAGGTCACCGGCATCGCCTCGGCACTGCTCGGCTCGGCCGACATCGTGGCCGCCCCCGAGGAGCTGACGGCCGACTTCACCGCCATGATGGAGGCCGTCATGGGCAAGGAGGTGGCCGGCGTCAGCCTGCGGCTGTGGCATCCGGTCGGGGCCGAGGTGGTCTTCCTCAAGCAGGTGTCGCCGTTCATGGCGGATCTGACCGGGCACCGCACCGCAACCGGGCCGCGCACCGGCGACTACCCCACCGGCTCCTGGGGCGAGGAGTCCCGCGACTATCACCTGTGCGTGCGGGTCCCGGCGGCCGGGGTGGGCCAGGAGATGCTGGCCGGCCGGGTCTCGCTGGTGGCCACGGAGCCGGACGGCACCGGAACGGTCCTGGCGCGGGGTCTGGTCCGTGCCGTGTGGACCGCCGATCCGGCCGCCTCCACCCGGATATCGCCGCAGGTGGCGCACTACACCGGGCAGGCGGAGCTGGCCGAGGCGATCCAGCAGGGGCTGGATCTGCGCCAGGCCGGCGACGGCCCGGGCGCCACCGCCAGGCTGGGCAGGGCGGTGCAGCTCGCCCACAGCCTGGGCAATACGGACACCGCGAAGCTGCTTGCCAAGGTAGTGGACGTTGACGACCCGGTGACCGGTACTGTTCGTTTGAAGGCGAAGGTTTCCGACGCCGACGAGATGACACTGGAAACGCGCTCGGTGAAGACAGTCAGGGTGAAGAAATAGGCGGAGGGGGAGGCAGCGCGATGGCGACGTGCCCGAACGGCCACCAGTCGATGGCTGCGGACTGGTGCCCGGTATGCGGTCTCCGCATGCCCGCGCCCGGCGGCGCGGTGCCCCCGCCTCCCGGACCGCCGGCCGGCGGCTACCAGACCCGGGGCGGCGGCGAGGCGACCATGGCCGCCGAGCTGTGCCCGCAGTGCCGGACGCCCCGCGAGGGCATGGCGCCGTTCTGCGAGGAATGCCGGTACAACTTCCTGACCAACTCCCCCACCACCTATCTGCCGCCCACCCCGCAGCACGGCCCGCCGCCGGGCCGGCCCTACGGCCAGACCGGCCCGCAGGGCTACCCCGGTCAGCCGGACGGCACGGACCATCCGGGCCGCACCGGGCACGGCGAACCGCCGGGCCGGCACGAACAGCACGGGCAGCACGGGCAGCACGGCGCGCACGGGCAGCAGTTGGGCGGCGGCTACCCGGGGGGCGGGCAGCAGGCCCCGCCGCGTCCGCGTCCCGGCCAGTCGGAGGCGAGCGGCGACTGGCTGCTGCCGCCGCCGACCCCGCCCGCCGGGCCGCCGCCCGCGGCCCCGGCGCACGGCAGCACCGGCAGCGGCTACGGCTATCCGCCCGGGCCCGGCGCGGGCCCGTCCACCGGTCCCCTGCCGGCCGCCGGCCCCGGCCACGGTCCGGCCGCCCCCGGCCCGCGGCGCGGCGGCTGGGCGGTCAGTGTCGGCCCGGACCGCGACTACTTCACCGCGATGATGCGCCGCTCCGGCCCGGAGGCCGCCCAGTTGGTGCTGCCCGCCTACGCCCCGGAGCAGCAGATCCCGCTGACCGGCCCGCAGGTCACCATCGGCCGCCGTCGCCACTCCACCGGCGAGATCCCGGACATCGACCTCTCCCGGGCGCCGGAGGACCCGGGCGTCTCGCACCAGCACGCGATCCTGGTGGAGCAGCCGGACGGCAGCTGGGCGGTGGTCGACCAGGACTCCACCAACGGCACCACGGTCAACCATGCCGAGGAGCCCATCCAGCCGTTCATCCCGGTGCAGTTGCACGAGGGCGACCGGGTGCATGTCGGCGCCTGGACTACTCTCACCCTCTACCGCGCCTGAAATGTCCCGGCCCCGTCCCGGGCCGCCGCGGTCACCCGGTGTCCCGGCGGCCCCCGCGGCGCCCCGTGCGGGATGACCGGATTACGATCGCGGACATGACTTCAGCAGCCATCACGGCCGAGGGACTGCGCAAGCGGTACGGGGACGTGCAGGCCGTGGACGGCGTGACCTTCGAGGTCCGCTCGGGCGAGTTCTACGGCATCCTCGGCCCGAACGGCGCGGGCAAGACCACCACCCTGGAGATCATCGAGGGGCTGCGCGAGCCGGACTCCGGCACCGCCCGGATGCTCGGCCGGCCCTCCTGGCCCCGGGACCGCCGGCTGCTGCGCCGGATCGGCGTCCAGCTCCAGGCCTCGGCCTTCTTCGAGAAGCTGACCGCCCGCGAGCAGATCCGTACCTTCGCCTCGCTCTACGGCGTTCCGGCGGCGCGGGCGGACGCCATGCTGGAGACGGTCGGCCTGGCGGAGAAGGCCGGGGTGCGGGACGACCGGCTCTCCGGCGGCCAGCAGCAGCGGCTGTCCATCGCCTGCGCGCTGGTGCACGATCCCGAGCTGGTGTTTCTGGACGAACCGACCACCGGGCTCGATCCCCAGGCCCGGCGCAATCTGTGGGATCTGCTGCGGGCCATCAACGCCGAGGGCCGCACCGTGGTGCTGACCACCCACTACATGGACGAGGCCGAGGCGCTGTGCGACCGGGTGGCGGTGATGGACCACGGGAAGATCCTGCGGGTCGGCCCGCCCGCCGAGCTGATCCGCGAACTGGGCGTGGCCTCCCTGGAGGACGTCTTCCTCCAGCTGACCGGACGGGAGTACCGCGAGTGAGCCCTGCCGACCTGCTGGACCCGGCCCCCGCCGCCCCCTCGGCCACCGGCCCCGGGCCCACCCGGCTCGGCGTGCTGCTGAGCCTGTCCCGGGTGATGTACCTGGGCATGGTGCGGGACCGCACCGCGGTTTTCTTCATGCTGCTCTTCCCGCTGATGTTCCTGCTGCTGTTCGGCGCCCTGTTCCAGAACGACTCCACCTCCCGCTCCACCATCGCCCAGGTCGGCGAGGTGCAGGTGCTGGACGAGCTGTCCGGCGAGGCGCTGCGGGAGGTCACCGAGGTGCTGGAGATCCGCCGGGTCCCGGACCGGGCGCAGGCCCTGGAGGACGTCCGCAAGGGGGAGGTGGACGCGGCGATCTGGCAGGGCGAGGACGGCACCGTGCAGCTTCGCTACTCGGCCGCCGACGCCACCCGCGCGGGCACGGTGGGCGGCATCGTCAACTCCCTGGTGCAGAACGCCAATGTGGCCGCCACCGGCCGGCCGCCCGCCCATGAGCTGCACACCGCCCGGGTGGAGGACGAATCGGTGAAGCCGATCCAGTTCTTCACCCCCGGGCTGCTGGGGTGGGCCATCGCCATGGGCGCCTCCTTCATGTCCGCACTGACCCTGGTGAACTGGCGGAAGAAGCGGATTCTGCGGCGGCTGTGGCTGGCGCCGGTCGGGCCGGGGTCGGTGGTCGGTGCCCGGGTCGGGGTCAGCCTGGGGCTGGCCCTGGTGCAGCTCGCGCTCTTCCTGGCGATCGCCACCATCCCGTTCTACGGGCTGCGGCTGACCGGTTCCTGGTGGCTGGCGATTCCGCTGGTGTGCTGCGGCACCCTGGCGTTCATGGCGGTGGGGCTGCTGATCGGCGCGCTGGCCAAGACCGAGGAGGCGGCCAACGGGGCGCTCCAGGTGGTCATTCTGCCGATGGCGTTCCTGTCGGGTTCCTTCTTCCCGACCGACCAGATGCCCGACTGGCTGCGCGCGGTCTCCCATGTGCTGCCGCTGAAGTATCTCAACGAGTCCATGATGGCGGTGCTCTCGCGCGGCGAGAGCTGGGGGGCGGCACTGCCCACCATAGGCGGGCTGCTGCTGTTCGCCGCGGTGCTCACCGCCATCGCCGCCCGCCTCTTCCGCTGGGACGCCGCCTGAGCGGCCCTGCCGCTCACCGCATCCCGAACAGGAACCGGGCCGGCCGCGTACGGCGCACCAGCAGCTCGTACGCGGCCACCGTCAGCAGCAGTGAACTCAGCGAAATGACCAGGAACTTCACCACCATGGGCAGCTCCCGGCCGACCACCCCGTAGGCCACCGCGACCACGATCGGCTGGTGCAGTACGTAGAGCGGCAGCACCGCGTCCCCCAGGTACCCGGACACCCGCCGCCACCAGTCCCGCAGCGGTCCGGCCGGGCCGCCGCCGGACGCGGCGGCGGCCCGGCCTCCGCGGTCCAGCAGGCCCAGGATCGCCACCACCGCGCACCAGCCGGTGGCCCCGTAGAGCCCCCGCGCCGCCACGGCCAGGGGCGAGAACTCGGTGAACGGCTCGTCGGTGAGCAGAAAGCCGGGCATGCCCAGGGCGAACAGCGCCCCGGCGAGCACCGCCGCCCGGGCCGCGTCCCGGCGGATCACCGCCCGGAACCGCTCGTCGGACACCACGGCCAGGCCGTAGCCGAAGAACAGCAGGTAGGCGAGACGGTGCCAGCCGCCGTAGCCCTCCTCCAGCCCGAGCAGGGCGCTGATCAGCGCCAACGGCGAGGCACCGGCGAGCAGCAGCAGGCCACGGCGCCGGGTCGCGGCGCCGGCCGCCGCGCCCAGCAGGGCGGCGCCCCGCCCGGGCGGCAGCAGGGCGGCGGGCAGCGCCAGCAGCAGCGCGAAGCTCAACAGCAGGGCAACGAACCACAGATGCCCGGTCTCGAAGTGCTCGCCCTGCACCACGAAGGGGAACTCGGCCGCCTCCAGGTGCACATCGAAGAAGCGCGGCCAGAACTCGGGGTAGCTCTCCCGGTAGCCGGGGTCGGCGGCGCGCAGCCGCAGCCACTGCGGCACGGGCAGCAGCACCAGCAGCGCGAAGAGCAGCGGGACGCCCAGGCGCCGCAGGCGTCCGGCGGCGAAGCCGCGCGGGCCGCGGCGGCGCAGCGAGTGCCGGGAGCCCACCCCGGCGATCAGAAACAGCAGCGGCATGGCCCAGACCACGGCCAGACCGGCGGCGATCATGGTGGCATCGGTGGTGGTGTCGTTCTTGATGTAGAAGTCGTCCCGGCTGTCGAAGACCAGGGCGGAGTGGAAGAACACCAGCCCGATCACGACCAGGGCCCGCAGGGCGTCCAGCTCGCTCCGCCGCTCGGGCGGGGCCGCCGCCCCGGCCGGCGTCTCCCCCGTCGGCGTCTGCCCGCCGCGTAAGGTCGTCATGCCGGACAGTCTCCGGCCTCCCCGGCCTGCTGCGCCATGCCCGGGGGGCGGCGACCGGCCTTTCGCCGGCGGCGTCACTCCCCGTCCGCGCAGGCGGTGATCTCCCGGGCCAGGGCCGCCAGATCGGCGGCCACCGCATGGGTGTCGCCGCCGTCCGGCGCGTGCAGCACGTCGGAGCCGTCGTCCGGGAACCGGTAACCGTCGTCCTCGATCAGTTCCCGCACCCGGAGGAAGCGTTCCCGGAAGGTGCGCCAGTCGTCCGTGCGCGGGTCGAGGAACCGGGTGGGGCGGACATAGCGGTCGTCCTTGGCGTCGGGGCCGGACAGGTTCGCGTCGTGCGGCAGGACGTCCTTGAAGTAGTGGCCGATCGACGGCAGGGAGAGGTAGGAGGTGCGGTCCGCGTCGATCAGGTTGTAGGTCGGCATGCCCTGGCCGTAGGTGAGCCAGTTGTCGGAGTAGGTGAAGGTGCGGCCCTGGATCTGGTCCCAGCTCGCGCCCGCCACCACCCCGTCGGGCATCAGCACCGCCTCGAAGGAGCCGCCGGTGCTGTCCCGGTCGGTGACGAACTTCAGGAACGGCGCCGAACCGGGGGTGGCCTCCTCGGTCCAGCCGGCCGGCTGGTGGTACACGGACAGGCCGGGTGCGAACAGGTGCCAGCGGACCCCGGCCTCGTCCACAAAGACGTTGTTTCCGTCGTCGGTGTCGTCGTGCGGGAAGCCGCCGGCCGGGCCGCCGTCCGGCCGCTTCAGCTCCCCCACCGGAAGCATGCTGAACAGATAGGCCCGGCCCCGGTCCTCGTCCAGCTTGTACGCGCAGGTGGCGGGGGTGGCGGCGGCCTGGTGGCGGAAGGTGTACCCGGCGTCGAACCCGGAGCAGCCGCCGTCGAGCACCTTCACCGTGGCGGAGACCCGATAGGTGCCCGTCTCCCGGTAGGTGTGGTCCTGGAGCCTGGTCCGGCCGGGCGGGCCGCCGGACGCCCGGTGCCGCGCCGTGGTGCCGTCGCCGAAGTCGAAGCCGATGTCGAACGAGCAGCCCTCGGTGCTGGACAGCGAGACAAAGCCGACCTCGATCTCGGGATTGTCGCTGGTGCAGTCCGCCGGGCCGTCGTAGTACAGCAGACACTTGTCGACAGTGCCGGCCGCGGGCCGGTCATCCGGCGCCGCTCCGGGCCCGGCCAGCGGCGAGTCCTCCGTGGTCCGGACCGGCTCGGCGTCCGGCACGGTTCCGCCCGCCGCGAGCCGGTCCGCGACCTGCTCGGACAGTTCGCGCAGCGCGTCGCCGCTGACCTCGTAGCCGGGCTCGGCCGGATCGATCCGGGCCGTCGCGCCCAGCGAGCTGACCAGCACCTGCTCCTGCTGAGGGGAGGTGCCGAGCAGGACCACGAACGAGTCGTCGGTGAAGTAGCACGGCCGGATGCCGGCGGCGAGGCCGAGCTCGCACCGCTGGTTCTCGGCGGCCCGCGCCCGGTAGGTGTCGAACGACTCGCCGCTGCCGGCCGGGGACCCGGCGTCGGTCACGAACACCGACAGGGCGGCCTCCACCGGCTCCTGCTCCTGCTCCTGGTCCTGGTCCTGGTCCTGGTCCCGCACCGTCCAGAGCCGCCAGGCGTGCACGCCGGCCTCCGGGTTGGCGGTGCAGTCACCGGTCAGCCGGTCCTGCCCGACGTCGAGCAGGCCGGCGGCCAGCTCGGCGGAGACGATGTCGCAGACCGTCTCCGGCGCCGCCGCCGGGTCCCGGCCGCCGCCGGGCGTGGGCTCGGCGGAGCCGCCCGGCTCCGGGGCCGCGGAGGGTTCGTCCCGGTCCGTTCCGCCCGGACCGCTGCATCCGGCCAGCACCGCCGCCGCCAGCAGCAGTGCTGCCGCACGGCGGACCCGAAGTCCCGACACCACGATCCCCCCAGACCCGGCCCCCGGGCCGCCCCCCGGCCCGCTGTGCGGATCGTAGAGCCCGGCCGGACCGTCCGTCCACCTCCCCGGGCCCGGGCGCTCCGGGCTTCTGAGACCATGGAGACGTTGAGACGAGGCCGGCCGACCGGATGGTGAGTAAACGGTGACCGAAGACCCCCGTATCCCGCGCGGCAGTGTGCCGACCGCCACCTTCTACGAGCAGGTGGGCGGTGAGGAGACGTTCCGCAGGCTGGTGCGGAGGTTCTACGAGGGAGTGGCCGAGGACCCGGTGCTGCGGCCGATGTACCCGGAGGAGGATCTGGGCCCGGCCGAGGAGCGGCTCCGGCTGTTCCTGATCCAGTACTGGGGCGGCCCGCGCACCTACAGTGAGCAGCGCGGACACCCGCGGCTGCGGATGCGGCACGCACCCTTCGCGGTCAACCGCGAGGCGCACGACGCCTGGCTGCGCCATATGCGGGAGGCCGTGGACAGCCTCGGCCTCGATCCGGGGCCGGCGAAGCAGCTCTGGAACTACCTGGTCTTCGCCGCGGGCTCCATGATCAACACCCCCGGCTGATCCGCGCCCGCACCCACGCCCGCGCCCGGGCGCGGGTCAGCCGGGGAGGGGGGTCAGGGTGAGCGGGCCGCGGGTGGTGCGGCGCAGGGCGGTGGAGCCGTGCGGGGTGCGCAGCCGGAGCCAGGAGCCGGCCGCGAGCACCGCCACCGGCGGGCCGTCCGGACGCAGAAAGCCGAGCGCGTGCGCCGCGTGCACCGCCCGCAGCGGCAGCGGCGTGGCGGCCAGCGGGCGGGACCACACCTCCTCGGCCAGCCCGTCCAGCGCGGCGCGGGTGCGCTGCTGCGGCAGCAGGGCCTCGGTGCGGCTGCGGAACTCGGCGACCACCGAGGCCGCCGCGTCCCGCACCTGCCCGCCGGGCAGCTCGGCCAGCCGCCGCCAGCCGCCGCGCGGCGGCAGCAGCCCCGCCCAGGGCGGTCCGGTGACGGCGCCGGGCACGGTCACCGTGCCGGATTCCTCGTCCACCGCCTCCAGCAGTTCGCCGGCCGAGACGGTGATGTCCAGCTCCTCGGCGGGGGCCGGCACAGGGTCGGCGCCGGTGCCGGTGCCGGCGAGCGGCAGCGGGAGGACGGCCAGCACGTCGAAGCGGGCCGGGCGGGTGAAGGCGGCCAGGACGCCGTCCGCGCCGCGCAGCCGTACCGCCGCGGCCCGGTCCCAGCGGAGCTGCCGGCCGAGGAAGGCGGCGAAGCCCGCCGCCTGCTCCGGCCGGGCGAGAGTGAGCAGGGTCATGCCGGCCGTCGCCCCCGCCCGGTCGCGGAGTCGTCGAGGTAGCGCTCCAGGAAGGCCCGCTCCTCGGGGGTCAGCCGGCGCGGCGCCTGGCGTTCCAGATCGAAGGGGACGATGACCGTCGAGGCCCGGACATAGACGGCGTCCTCGTCCCGGACGTCGTAGGCCACCGTCGCCGAGGCGGCGCCGATCTTGGTCACCCAGGTCTCGATGGTCACCGGCCGGTGGCGGTGCACCAGCGGCCGGAGATAGTCGATCTCGTGCCGTGCCACCACCGAGCCGCCCGAGAACGGCACGGCCGGGTCGTATGCGCCGCCGCGCCCCGCCGCCCCGGCCGCGTCCGCCGCCATGTCCGCCACCTCGGCCGCGTGCCCGGCGTCCGCCGAGCCGCCGGCGGCACCGGCGGAGCCGGACGGCGCCGCCTCCTGCGCCAGCCGGAACAGGAAGTCGATCCGCGCCTCCTCCAGATACCGCAGGAAGGCGACGTTGTTGACGTGCCCGAAGGCATCCATGTCCGACCAGCGCAGGTGACAGGCGAAGAGGTGCCGCACGGTCAGCCCCGGGTGAGCTTCTTGTGCGTGGCGCGGTGCGGACGGGTGGCGTCCGGACCGAGCCGCTCGATCTTGTTCTTCTCGTAGGACGCGAAGTTGCCCTCGAACCAGAACCACTGCGAGTTGCCCTCGTAGGCGAGGATGTGCGTGGCCACCCGGTCCAGGAACCACCGGTCGTGGGAGACGACCACGGCGCAGCCGGGGAACTCCAGCAGCGCGTTCTCCAGCGAGGAGAGCGTCTCCACATCGAGGTCGTTGGTGGGCTCGTCGAGCAGCAGCAGGTTGCCGCCGCGCTTGAGGGTGAGCGCCAGGTTGAGGCGGTTGCGCTCGCCGCCGGAGAGCACCCCGGCCGGCTTCTGCTGGTCCGGCCCCTTGAAGCCGAAGGCCGAGACATAGGCCCGGGAGGGCATCTCCACCTTGCCGACGTTGATGTAGTCCAGGCCGTCGGAGACGACCTCCCACAGCGTCTTCTTGGGGTCGATGTTCTCCCGCGACTGGTCGACATACGAGATCGAGACCGTCTCACCGACCTTGACCTTGCCGTTGTCCGGCTGCTCCAGCCCTTGGATGATCTTGAACAGGGTGGTCTTGCCGGCGCCGTTGGGACCGATCACACCGACGATGCCGTTGCGCGGCAGGGAGAAGGACAGGCCGTCGAAGAGGACCTTGTCCTCGAACGCCTTCTCCAGCTTGTCCACCTCGACCACGACATTGCCCAGCCGCGGCCCCGGCGGGATCTGGATCTCCTCGAAGTCCAGCTTCCGGGTCTTCTCGGCCTCGGCCGCCATCTCCTCGTAACGGGCCAGGCGGGCCTTGGACTTGGCCTGCCGGCCCTTGGCGTTGGAGCGGACCCACTCCAGTTCTTCCTTGAGCCGCTTCTGCCGCTTGGCGTCCTTCTGCCCCTCCACCTTCAGGCGGGCGGCCTTGGTCTCCAGGTACTTGGAGTAGTTGCCCTCGTAGCCATGGGCCCGGCCGCGGTCCAGCTCCATGATCCACTCGGCCACGTTGTCCAGGAAGTAGCGGTCGTGGGTGATGGCCACGACCGTGCCCGGGTACTTGGCGAGATGCTGCTCCAGCCAGGCCACGGACTCGGCGTCCAGGTGGTTGGTGGGCTCGTCGAGCAGCAGCAGGTCGGGCTGTTCCAGCAGCAGCTTGCACAGCGCCACCCGGCGCCGCTCGCCGCCGGAGAGGTGGGTGACCGGCCAGTCGCCCGGCGGGCACTCCAGGGCGTCCATGGCCTGTTCGAGCTGGGCGTCGAGATCCCAGGCGTTCGAGTGGTCGAGCTGCTCCTGGAGCCGGCCCATCTCCTCCATCAGCTCGTCGGTGTAGTTGGTCGCCATCTCCTCGGCGATGGCGTTGAACCGGTCGAGCTTTGCCTTGGTGTCGGCCACGCCCTCCTGGACGTTCTCCAGGACCGTCTTGTCCTCGCTCAGCGGCGGCTCCTGGAGCAGGATGCCGACGGTGTAGCCGGGCGAGAGGAAGGCATCGCCGTTGGAGGGCTGCTCCAGACCGGCCATGATCTTGAGCACGGTGGACTTGCCGGCGCCGTTGGGGCCCACGACGCCGATCTTCGCACCGGGCAGGAAGGCCAGGGTGACGTCGTCGAGAATCACCTTGTCGCCATGCGCCTTGCGCGCCTTGCGCATCGTGTAGATGTACTCAGCCAAGAGAAACCGTCCGGCACTAGTTCAGCGGGCTGCGGGCAATCGGTTCCATCCTGCCGCATGCCCCGTCCGCAGCGGAAATGCCCCACCCGTCCCCGGTCCGGGGATTCACCGAGGGTGAGCGGCCCCCCGGCGGACTACCGTTCCGTACCGCCGCCGGACGGCACGGCGGAGGGCGCGGACGGCGCGGAAGGGGCCGCCGGCCGGGCCGCCCGCCGGGCGCGGAGGAACTCCACGACGATCGGGGTCACCGAGAGCAGGACGATGCCCACCAGCATCAGCTCGATGTTGTCGCGCACGAACGCGATACGGCCGAGCGCGGCGCCCAGCAGGGTGACCCCCGCTCCCCACAGCACCGCGCCGAGGACGTTGTAGGTGACAAAGGTGCGGTAGTGCATCCTGCCCACCCCGGCGACGATCGGGGTGAAGGTGCGCACGATGGGCACAAAGCGGGCCAGCACCAGCGCCTTGGGGCCATGACGCTCGAAGAAGGCGTGCGCCCGGACCACGTTCTCCTGCTTGAACAGTCGCGAGTCGGGCCGCCGGAACAGTGCGGGCCCGGCCTTGCGGCCGAAGACATAACCGGCCTGGTCGCCCAGGATCGCGGCCACCACGATCAGCACGCACACCAGCCACAGCGGATAGTGCAGATACTCGCCCGCGGCCACCAGCATGCCGGTGGTGAACAGCAGCGAGTCACCGGGCAGGAAGAAACCGATCAGCAGCCCCGACTCGGCGAAGACGATGGCCAGGATGCCGATCAGGCCGAAGGTCTGGATGAGGTGTTCGGGGTCGAGCCAGGCAGGCCCGAGGGCCAGAGCGTCCACCAGGGTGTGTCCTTGCGGGAGGAAAGGTGAGGAAGGAGAAAGAAGAAAGGAAAGGGAGGACGAAGGAGACGAAGGAGGGGAGGACTCAGCCGGCCGGGGGACGCTCGTCCCGCGGCGCGGCGGTCTGCGGCAGGGGTTGCGGGACGGCTCCGCCGGACTGCGGCGCGGCGGCATCCCTGCTCATCGCCCGGGCCTCGGCTCTCAGGATGCGCAGCGACTGGCCCAGCCCGCGCGCCACCTCCGGCAGCCGCTTCGAGCCGAAGACCACCAGAACCACCAGGAGCAGCACCAGCAGGTGGCTGCCGGACAGTGCGTTGCCCATGCCCATGCCGATCGGCCTTCTCTCATCGGGGCCGGGTTCACCCATCGGTTCCACGGCCTGAGCGCAGCATACGCCGCTTCGGGCCTTGGCAAGCGCCATCCGGGAAAAGACCCGGCCGCGGGCCGCGGTGGCCGCTCAGTCGGGCTCGTCCCCGGAGGGGGCGTCCTCGTCCCGGGCGACGATCAGGTGGACGGTCAGCAGGCCGAAGCCGCCGCTCAGGACGATGCCGAGGATGGTGCCGACCGGGTCTCCCCCGCGGACGCCCGACCATCCCACGGCCATGCTGCCCAGGGTGGCCAGCAGGCAGAAACTGGTCAGCCAGCCGGTCCAACGCCCCATGCCGACACCTCCGAAGAACCGTCCGGACACAGTGACGGTACCGCCGGCCGGCACCGCGGAGCGCCCCGGTCCCCGGACACCGGTGATCGGGCGGCCGGGCCGCCCGGCTCCCTCCTCACACGACCGCACCCGGCCCGCCGCGGGGGCGCCGGGTTCGGCGCCCCCCGGGGGACCGGGTGCGGTTCCGTCAGCCCTGCGCTGTGGGGAATGCGCAGGTCACAGGAGGTGGGTCAGCTCTTGGCCTTCTTGCGGAGGAAGAAGACCACGGCGCCGCCGGCGACCAGCAGGGCCAGCGCGATGCCGCCGTACAGCGCCGGGTTGGTGCTGCTGCCGGTCTCGGCGAGGTCCGGGCCGTCGCTCTCGGTCTCACCGCTGCCGCCGGTGGAGTCCGGGGTCGGGGTGTCGTCCTCCTCGGTCTCGCCCTCGTCCTCGTTGTCCACCGAGGTGTCGCAGTCCAGCACACCGGTGAAGGTGGCCAGCGGCTCCTCGGAGTCCTGGCCGTAGACCTCGATGGCGTAGGGCTGCTTGTTCTCGGCCGGGACGAAGTGGGTCTCGGTGGCGCCGGCCGCGACGGTGATCTCGTCCTCGCCCACGGTGAAGGTGTACTCGCCGCCGCCCGCGTTGGTCAGTTCGAGCTGGACGCCGCCGTCCACGCAGGTCTCGGAGGCGTTCACCACGCCCACCGGCTCGGGCTCCGGCTCCGGTTCGGGCTCGGGCTCCGGCTCGGGCACGGCGGACCAGGTCGCCTCGGCCGTGGCGCTGACCGAGGAGTCGGTGGAACCGGCCAGGATCAGGGTCTGGGTCTCGTGGTCGATGCCGGTGAAGGCACGGCCCAGCGGCACCGTGGTGGTCACCGTGGCGGTGAAGGAGGTGCTGCCCGCGTCGGCGTCGGCCGGCACGTCGAAGAACAGTTCGGTGCCGTCGGTCACCGGGGTGGCCTCGGTGATCAGCTCACCCGCGCCGTTGACGATGTTGACGCCCAGTCCGGCGGCTCCCGCGTCGGGCGTGATGACGACCGAGTCGGCGCTGGTGGAGACGGTGACCGGGCCGAGCTTCTCGCCCGCCTGGCCGCCGACCGCGGCCGGGTTGAGCTCCAGCGACGGGCGGTCCGGCTCGGCGAGGTCCTGGGCGTTCTTCTTCAGCCACTTGGTGAGCTTCTTGGCCTGCTTGTTCTTCGGCATGGCGTCGACGCCGTCCGAGAAGAACCAGATGGCGGCCTGGGTGCCGGCCGCCGCCTGCTCGGGGGTCAGCGACTTGGCACCGACCGTACCGGCCAGCGCGTCCAGGTCGTCGACGGTGGGGTAGGAGTTCTGCAGGATCCAGTGGATCTTGCCCGCGTTGGGGTTGCCGGCCAGGGACGAGGCGTCCCAGCCGACCTCCTTGTAGTCGACACCGGTGCGGGCCCGGGTGCCGAAGTCGATGCAGTAGGTCTTGACGGTGCCGCCGCCCGCCACCTCCATGGTGAACAGGCCGCCGGAAACCTGTCCCCGTCGGCCGTTGTGCTCGACGACGATGGTGTCGTAGGTCTCCAGCTCGCCCAGGGTGGCGGTGGCGCCACCGTTGCGCGGGTTCTCGTCCGCGACGGCCTGTCCGGCGGTGGCGATGGTCCCTGCGGCGAACAGCGCGGTGGCAAGGGCGGTGGCCGCAAGGCGGGTGACAACCCGCTTGCGTACAAAGGTCATGGTCAGTCCCCTCCATGATGCGCACGGGCTGCCGCCGCAACTCTGGACAGCAGACTTCACAGTTGCCCCGTGCATGCGCCATGGATGCTAGAGACCCGAACAGAGCACTGTCCCCCGCCTTCGGCCACTGCAAGCCCAACGAGGTGTAATCGTTATCTTCACACTCAGGCCAATAGGACGATCGCGACATCCGAGCCGGGCGCGCCACCCGGCGTCCGCCGCCCGGGCGGGCCGGGCTGCAAATGTTCCGCGAACGCCGTGCGAACGGGAACGGAAGGGGCGGAGCCACCCGGCCGGTGAGGCGGCGTCGGCCGGCGGGGCGTCAGTTCCGCGGCCCGGCCGGGGTACTTCAGCGCGATTCGAGTCCGCCCGCGGCGATGAAGAACTGTTCCCGCACCTCGCGATAGCGCAGCAGTTCGGCTGCGATGGGCTCCAGCACCTGGGCACGGCCGCGGGACGCCGCGATGCGGCGCAGCCGTTCCTCCTCCCGCCGGCCCCAGACCCGGGCCGGTGTACGGGCCGCCAGCCGGCAGATCCAGGCCAGCAGCGGAGCGGCCAGGGCCGCGCCGACCAGCAGCCCGGCGGGCAGCCAGTAGCCGGCCACCGAGTGGCCGGCCACCGCCAGCAGCAGCCAGCACAGTCCGAGCAACTGGGTGGCCAGCAGGCCCGCCTGGGCCACCGCGGCCACCGCCCACCAGCGGGGACGCGGCAGCCGGTCGGGACCGGCGGCGTCGGCGGGACCGGCCGGCCCGTCCGGGGCGGCGGGCGGCCCGGGGGCGGCGGCGCGCCCGGCCGGGCCGGCCGGCCCGGCGGGCGCCGGGGAGGAAGGGTCCGGCGCGGCGGGCTCGGCAGCGGGCGCGGCGGGCGCCGGCCCGGCGGGCGGTGGGTCCGGGCGGCGGCGCGCCATGGCCTGTTCGAGCTGGTGCGGCAGATCACGGGCGCCGGTCCAGGCGGCGGCCCGCACCGCCTTGGCCCAGGGCCGAGGCAGTTCGGCGGACGCCTCCTCGGCGACCTGCCGCACCGCCTCCACCACGGCCGGCCGGCAGACCCGCGGCGGGGCCAGCAGCAGGCCGCGGGTGCGGGTGGCCAGATCGGCCGGCTCGCCGCGCCGCACCGCCCGCCGTTCGGCGAACCGCCGGGCGAGCTGCGCCCACGGGGTGCCGCAGGCGCGTTCGGCGCGGCGCAGCAGATAGCGTTCCACGGCCAGCCCGGCGGCCGGGGCGCCGACCGCCGAGGCCAGGCGTTCCTCGAACTCCTCGCGGGCCTCGGCGGTGAGCCCGGCCGGGGCCTGCACGGTGTCGGCGATGCAGGCGGGGCGCAGCCGGCGGGTGGCGCCGTCCACGTCCGCCAGCAGCCGCCGGGCCGCGGTGGCCCGGCTGCCGACCAGTTCGCCGAGCAGTTGGCGCAGTTCCGGCATGCCGTCCCCGGTGAGTGCGGAGACCCCGAGCACCCCGGCGCCGGGTTCGCCGTGCTCGCCCAGGGCCACGCCGCGCTCGTCCAGCAGCCGCCGCAGGTCGTCCAGGACGGCCTCGGCGGCGTCGGCGGGCAGCCGGTCGGTCTGGTTGAGCACCACGATGCTGACCTCGGCGTGTCCGGCGAAGGCGCGCAGATAGCGCTCGTGCAGCACGGCGTCCGCGTACTTCTCCGGGTCCACCACCCAGATCACCCCGTCGACCAGGGAGAGCAGCCGCTCGGCCTTCTCCCGGTGGTCGAGGTCAACGGAGTCGTAGTCGGGCAGGTCCAGCAGGATCAGCCCGCGCAGCGCGGCGTCGGTCAGATGGGCGCGGCGGCGGGCGCGGGCCGGGATGGCGAAGCGTTCCAGCAGCGCCTCGGGGCCGATGCTGCGCCCGGCGTCCCAGGTGCAGGCGACGGCCGCGGCCGTGGTGGGACGGCGCACCCCGGTCTCCGAGAGCTGCGCCCCGGCCAGCGCGTTGAACAGGCTGGACTTGCCGCTGCCGGTGGCACCGGCGATGGCGATGGCGGTGTAGGCGCGGGGCAGCCGGGCGCGGGCCGCGGCGGCGTCCAGCACCCGGCCGGCCTCGTCCAGCACGGCCGCATCGAGGCGGGAACGGGACAGGCCGACCAACTGGCGCAGCGCGGCCAGCCGGAGCCGCAGCCGGCGGTCGGCCTCGGGCTCGGTGAGGGTGTCGGGGGCGGGCGGCGGGGCGGGTACCAGCGGCTCGGGCTCGTCCTCGGTCTGGAACTCCTGGCTGGGCAGGTGGTACGGCACGCCCCGGCGGGCGATCACCCCGTCGTCCCACAGGGTGGTGGCGGTGCCCGGTCCGGGCGGCGGCCCGGACGGCTGCGCCGCGGTGTTCTCCTCCGGCACGGTTCTCTCCTTCCGGGTGGGCTGGGGCGGGATGCGGGATGCGGGAATCCCTGGGCGCGGGATCGGCGGCGGCCGGCGGCGGCGGTCAGCGCGCGGGCAGACGTCTGCCGAGCAGGGAGTAGGCGGCGACCAGTTCGACCTGGTGGTCGGGGGTGACGGCGAGTCGGTGCAGGGGAGCGCCGCGCAGATCGCGCTCCTCGCCGACCGCGCGGTCCACATAGCGGTGCAGCAGCTTGGCCGCCCGGTCGCGCAGCCGGGCGGCCCGGGCCGAGCCGAGCAGTGCCTGGAGGGCCTGACCGGCCGGGGCGGCGCGGCGTCCGCACAGCAGGGCGGTCATCAGCAGAGCGGCCGTCTCCCCCGCGTCACAGGGGTGGCGGGGGCTGTCGTCCGGGAGGCCGTCGCGGCCGGTCGGGGGGCGGTGCCCGGTCCCGGTGGCGGGCCCGGTCCCCGGGCCGCGGCCCGGGGACCGTCCGCCGCGGAGGACGCGGCGCCGGCCGGTGTCCGCCGGGGCCGGTGCCCGGGACTGCCCGGCGGGCGGCCGGGACGGCAGCCGCGCCGGGCCCAGGGGTCCGGACGGCCCGGCGGACGGCCCCCGGCCCCGCACCGGGGCCCGGCCGCCCACCGGGGCCGGACCCGGCCCGGCGTCGAGCACGGCCCGCGCCTCCTCCTCGGCCAGTTCCTCCAGACAGCGCCGCAGCCGCCGCACCAGGATGCCGGTGCGGGCCCGCACCTTCTCCGGGGGCTGGCGGCGCGGCGGCGCGCCGGGCTCGCGCTCCCAGCGCAGCGTGGTGCGTTCCCCCGCGGCGATCAGTTCCTCGGCCAGCAGGCTGATCAGCGCCTCGGTGAGCGCGTCCATCAGTTCGTCGCTGCTGCTGTCCTGGGGGAAGGACAGCCAGTGGGCCCGGACCTGGCCGCTCATCAGGCCGCCGCGGTCCAGGCAGTCCCGCACCCGGCGGGCGGCATCCGCGAAGGCGTCGGCCAGGTGCTGATCCATCCGGGTGGCGGCGGCGGCCTGGGCGGCGGCGGCGCCGGCCAGCGCGGCGATCCGGCCGCGCAGCGCCCCCAGGGTGCCGAGGGCGGTGCGGGAGGCGGCGACCGCCCGTGCGGCCGGGTCCTGTGCCTGGTGGGCCAGCCACTGGCGGAGCGCGGAGACCGTGCTGGCGGGCAGCAGGCCGGAGCCGCCGGCGGACTCGGGCAGTTCGGGAACGGTGAACCGGGGGATGTCGCCCAGGCCGGCCCGGTCCAGCAGGGCCGCGTAGTGGCGGGAGACCTCCGGCAGGATCTGGTGCGGCACCCGGTCCAGCACGGTGGCCAGGGTGACGTTCCACTCGCGGGCGGTGCGCAGCAGATTCCAGGGGGTGGCGTCGGCGTAGCGGGCGGCGGTGGTGACCAGCACCCAGATGTCGGCGGCGGCGATCAGGTCCGCGGCCAGGTCCCGGGTGCCGCCCGCGACCGAGTCGATGTCGGGGGCGTCGAGCAGGGCCAGCCCGGCCGGGATCGCCCGGGAGGTCTCCACGGCCAGGGCGGGGCGGCCGTCGTCGGTGGCGGCGGGCGGCGGCGCCGCGGAGAACTCGTCGCGCTGGTCCCGGGGCAGCCAGACCCGGCCCAGGATGGGGAGCACCCGCGGTCCGGCGAACCAGTGATGGTCGTCCGGATGACAGATCAGAACGGGCGTCCGGGTGGTGGGCCGCAGCACTCCCGCGGGTGAAACCCGGCGGCCGATCAGGGAATTCACCAGGGTCGATTTTCCGGCGCCGGTGGAGCCGCCCACCACGGCCAGCAGCGGGGCGTCCGGTTCCCGTACCCTGGGCACCAGATAGCCGTCGAGCTGGATCAGCAGTTCGGAGCGGGAGCGCCGCGCCCGTTCCGCGCCGGGCAGCGCCAGCGGGAAGCGTGCGGCGGCGATGCGCTCCCGCAGTGCGGTGAGCGCGTCCACCAGATCGGGCCGTGCCTCCAAGATCGCCACACGAGAAGAATGCCCAATTTCGGGCGATATCAGAAGCATATTCGGTCGAACTCGCGAGAAGCCGTGCGCCAGAGCGCTCTCACCGGCATAACGAGTGCGCAACACCCCCGCAGCGGGGCGTCGAAATCGCTGCGCGCCAAGACCGCGCCTGCGATTATCGGGGCTGCTTCACCGGATCTCCACACCTGGTCGCGGAGCGCTGTCTCCCCGTCCGCGGAAAGGGCCGGTGACGCGGCAAGGGCGCACTCCCCGAAGCCCTATCCTGTGCGCGGCGCACGGGCGGCGGGGTGAACGTCCTCGCCGGGGTCCCGCCTCCGTAGCTCAGCGGATAGAGCAGGTGCCTTCTAAGCACTTGGTCGCAGGTTCGAGTCCTGCCGGGGGCGCCTCGGGCTCCCCCGCGCCGCAGCGGCGGCGGCCCGCCAGGGCTTCCGCGTGGGGGAGCCGCACTGCGCCGGATGGCCGTCACCCGGAGGTGGGCGTGGCGGCGACGGGGCCGGGAGCGGAACGGCGGACGGCTCCGGTTTCCCCCTCTTGGGAAGATCGTGTGCTGCTCCGATGTGCTTTCTTCAGCGGGCCGCGCGCCGCCCGCGGCACGGCCCGGCGGCCGGAGCGGAAGCGCTCCGGCCGCCGGGACGGGCATACCGGTGCCGCCGTCCGGACCGGTCAGAACAGACCGGGGACGGGTCCGTGGCCGAGGCCGACCGGGTGGTAGCTGTGCCGGCCGTGGCCGCCGTGGTCGTGGCCGCGGCGGTCGTGGTCACTCCGGTCATGATCACCCCGGCCGTGGTCACCCCGGCCGTGATCACCGCGGCCGTGGTCCTCCTTGCCGCAGCCGCACTTGCCGTCCTTGCCCTCCTTGCCGTGCTTCCCCTCCTTGCCGCCCTTGCCGTCCTTGCCGTGCTTGTCGTGCTTGTCGTGCTTCCCCTCCTTGCCGTTCTTCTCGTGCTTCCTCTCCTTGTCGCACTCGCCGTGCTTCCCGTCCTTCTCGTGCTTGCCGTCCTTCTCCTTCCCCTCCTTGCCGTCCTTCTCGTGCTTGCCGTCCTTGCCGTGGTGGTCGCCGCGGTTCCTGTCCGGGTCGTGGTCGGCGGCCTGGTGCTCGACGACCGGGGCGGCGACGGCGGTGCCGGCACCCGCGGCAACGGCTCCGGCGGCCAGGCAGGCGGCAGCGGTGCCGAGCACGGCCCGGCGCATCAGACGCATTCCCATGTGCTGTCTCTCCCTTTGTCGGGTTGGATAGGGGTTGCCTCGTTCCGTCCTCAGGAGTTGACAGCCGGTGACTCCGGCAACCCCACCCCACCCCGACTGGGCGATCAGATAGTCATACATATGACAGGACAGGGTGATGACGACCGAGAAGGAAGCCGCCGCGTCCACCGCCGCCGGCCGACGCGCGGCGGCATGGCTGATCGAGTGCCTGGGCGCAGCCGGCACACCGACCGTGGACCGGCTGGCCGGGGAACTGGCCGAAGGGCTGGAGGAGCGGCTGCTGCCCCGCGGCACGGTGGCCTTCCGTCAGGGAAGGATGCCGGACGGGGTGTGGATCATCCGCAGCGGCACGCTGGAACTGGTCACCGGCTCGGGCCGGGACCGGGTGGTGATCGGGGTGCTGTCGCCCTGCGGGGTCGCCGGTGACGCGCCGCTGCTGCTGGGCAGCCCGGCCGGCTGCACCGCGCGGGCGCTCACCGACGTCCGGGCCGGATTCCTGCCCGCGGCGCGGTTCCTGGCCATGCTGGACGGCAGCCCGGCGCTGACCCGCCTCTGGCTGCGCAGCCTGGCCCGGCAGCACGCCCGGACCCAGGAGATCCTGGCGCAGACCCTGAACTGCAGCGCGGAGCGGCGGGTTGCCGGGCTGCTGCTGCGCGAGGCGCGCGGCGCGGGGGTGCACTGCTCCCAGGCCACCCTGGCGGGCATGCTCGGCCTGCGCCGCCCCACGCTCAACCGGGTGCTGAAGGACTTCGAGCGCGCGGGACTGCTGCGGGTCGGCTACCGGCGGGTGGAGCTTCTCGACGCCGGGCGGCTGAACCGGCTGGCCCGCGGCGAGCGCAGAACACGCTGAACGCGCAGAACGCGCCGACGGCCGCGGGCGCCGGGCGGTGCGGTCCGGCGCGGAATGTACGCCGGCGGGCCGGGCCGGGATTTCTCCGGTGGCGCTTCCCCGCTGCACCGGGTGCGGGATCGGGGAAAGGGAAGGGGCGTCGCATCCGGAGGTATCCGGCCCGGACTGACGAGCGGCCGTGCGGAAGGGTGATCGCCCTCCTCCCGGTGGGAGGAGGGTTTCTCCCCGCGGACGGCGCCGTAACGAGTCACTGCCCCGTCCGCCCGTCCGCATTCCCCGTCCGGCCGACCCTCACCGCATCTCCACGAATGGGCCGCCGGGCGGCCCGTTCGCGTTCGGCGGCCGGGTCAGGAGGAACCGCGCCCGGGAAGGTGGGCGGCGTATTCGGTGAGTTTCTGGCGGACGCCGCGGGCCACGATCCCGATGTTCTCCGGGTCGTGCATCATCGCCTTGGCGGCCTTCTTGCCCTGCTCGGTCTTGATGTGCGGCGGAATGGGGGCGATCTCCGGATCGACCACGAATTCCAGCACCACCGGCTCCTTGGCGGACAGCGCCTCCTCCCACGCCCTGCCCACCTTCCGCGGCTCGTCGCAGCGGATTCCGCGCAGCCCGAGCAGATCCGCGAAGGCGGCATAGGGCACATCCGGAATGTCCTGGGAACCGGGGAACTTGGGATCGCCCGCCATGGCGCGCTGCTCCCATGTCACCTGGTTGAGGTCCCGGTTGTTGAAGACGCAGAACACGAACGGCGCCCGGCCCGCCAGGCGCTTGTGATAGCGCTTGATGGTGATCATCTCGTTCATGCCGTTCATCTGGAAGGCGCCGTCACCGACGAAGGCGATCACCGGCCGGTCCGGGTGGGCGAAGCGGGCGGCGATGGCGTACGGCACGCCGGGTCCCATGGTGGCCAGGGTGCCGGACAGCGACGCCTGCATGCCGTCGTGCAGTTCCAGATGGCGGGCCCACCAGTTGGTGCCGGAACCCGAGTCGGCGGTCAGGATCGCCCGTTCGGGCAGCCGGTCGGACAGCGCCGACGCCACCGACTGCGGGTTGATCACGCCGCCGAAGTGCTGCGAGGCCCGCTTGGCGCACAGTTCCTTCCACTCCCGGACGTCCTTCTCCACGGACTTGCGCCAGCCCCGGTCGTCCTTGCGGCGCAGCAGCGGCAACAGGGCGCGCAGCGTTTCCCGGGAGTCGCCCACCAGATACGCCTCCATGGGATAGCGCACCCCGATCATCCGGCCGTCGATGTTGATCTCCACGCCCCTGGCCTGGCCCTCCTTGGGCAGCCATTCGGCGTACGGGAAGCTGCTGCCGATCATCAGCAGGGTGTCGCAGTCCCGCATCATGTTGTCGCTGGCCTTGCTGCCCAGCAGGCCGACCGGGCCGGTGACATAGGGCAGGTCGTCCGGCAGCACATCCCGGCCGAGCAGGGCCTTGGCCACGCCCGCGCCCAGCGTCTCGGCGGTCTCGATGACCTCGCCCTCGGCGTCCGCCGCGCCCTGGCCGATCAGGATCGCCACCTTCTTGCCCTCGTTGAGCACCCGGGCGGCCCGGCGCAGTTCGTCCTCGTCCGGCAGCACCCGGGGCCGGCTCCAGCCGACGCTGGAGTAGACCGCGCCGTGCATCCGCGGCGGGGAGGGCTGCGCGGGCTCCTCCTGCACGTCCTCGGGGACGATGATGGTGGACACGCTGCGGTTGGTGAGCGCGTTCTTGAAGGCCCGGTCGACGACATGCCGGGCCTGGGCGGGGTGCATCACGAGCTGGCAGTAGTCGGAGACGTCCGCGAACAGCCGGTCGAGGTGCACCTCCTGCTGGTAGGCCGAGCCCAGACAGAGGCGCTTCTGCTGCCCCACCACGGCGACCACCGGCTGGTGGTCGAGCTTGGCGTCGTACAGGCCGTTGAGCAGATGGATGGCGCCCGGTCCCGAGGTGGCGATGCAGACGCCCGGCTCGCCGGTGAACTTGGCGTGGCCGCAGGCCATGAAGGCGGCCATCTCCTCGTGCCGGACCTGGATGAACTCGGGGTCGCCGGCGGCGCGGCCGAAGGCGCCGAGGAACCCGTTGATACCGTCTCCCGGGTAGCCGAACACCCGGTGCACCCCCCATTGGCGCAGGCGGTCGAGCACGAAGTCGGCAACCTGACTCATGGCGTGTTCTCCTCGCAGACAGATTCGTCGGGGACGTCGTGAGGTCGTCGTCGGGTCGTCGTGGATGAGGCAGTCGGGAACCGGGCACGGGTTACCGGAGCGCACGGGGGCAAACTCCGCCGTCCGGCGGAGTGTCCGGCGGAGTGTCCGGCGGCGGAGCGGGAAGGCGGGGCGCGGCGGCCGGCCGGCTCAGGCGATCCGGTGGCGGTCGGCGCGGCCCGGGGCCAGGGTCAGACCGTGCCCGGGGCGGCTGCGGTCGGGCCGCAGCACCCCGCCCGCCTCCGGTTCCAGCACCCCGTCGAACAGCATCCGCTCGATGCGCACATGGTCGTGGAAGTACTCCAGATGGCGCAGATGCCACACGGCGGTGCAGGCATGCGCGCTGAGCTGCGGCGCGCAGTGCGCGGACAGGTCGACGCAGCGGGCGTCGCACAGCGCGGCCACCCGCAGGAAGCCGGTGATGCCCCCGCACCGGGTGACATCCGCCTGGAGACAGTCCACGGCTCCGGCGTCCAGCATCCGCTGGAAGTAGGGCACGTCCCAGCCGTACTCGCCGGCCGCGATGTCCATGCCGCCCGGTCCCCGGTCGCGCAGCAGCCGCAGCCCCGCCAGATCCTCCGAACTGACCGGTTCCTCCAGCCAGGTGATGTCGGCGTCCGGTTCCCGCAGCCGCTGCGCCCAGTACAGGGCCTGTTTGCGGTGCCAGCCGCCGTTGGCGTCGGCGTAGAGGGCGGTGTCCGGGCCGATGGCCGAGCGGGCGGCCCGCACCCGCGCCGGGTCGGCGTCCGGATCGCCGCCGACCTTGAGCTTGACCCGCGGAATGCCCGCCGCCACCCAGCCGGACAACTGCTCCGCGGTGGCGGACGGGGACAGCGTGGTGAAGCCGCCGCTGCCGTAGACCGGCACGGCCTCGTGCACCCCGTCCAGCAGGGTGACCAGCGGTACGCCCAGCAGGCGGGCCTTGAGGTCCCACAGCGCGCAGTCCACGGCGGAGACCGCGGTGGCCGCCACGCCGGGGGTTCCCAGGTTGCGGCAGGCGCCGAGCATGGCGTCGTAGGCCTGGCCGGGCCGCAGGGCGTCCCGGCCGGTCAGCACGGAGGCCAGTCTGCCGTCGATGACCGTGGCCGCCGCCCGGTCGCCATAGGTCCAGCCGAGGCCGGTACGGCCGCCCGCGTCGATCTCGGCCAGCACCACGGTGGTGCTGTCCCAGGCGAGGGTGGCGTCCGCCTCCGGGTCCTCGGTGGGGATCTGCCAGACCAGCGTGCGCACCCGCTCCACCGGCGCCCCGGCGGAGGCGACGGCGGGCACTGAGCCGTCCGGTGCGGTGTCCGCTGCGGTGCCGGGTGAGGTGCCGGGTGAGGTGCCGGGTGAGGTGCCGGGTGAGGTGTCCGTCATCCGCCCGCGGGTACCCGGCGCGCCGCCGCCGAACCCGTCCGGAGTCCTCAGGAGGAACCCCCATGCCAGGCACGCCCCGTCACCGCACCGTGCCCGCCCGGACCGAGCCCCGGCTGCCGGGCGGCATGTCCGCCGCCGAACGGATCAATGTGCGAGGGCTGGAGGACCGGCTGCGCCGCCATGTCTCCGGTGAGGTCCGGTTCGACGACGGCTCGCGGGCGCTGTACGCGACCGACGCCTCCAACTTCCGGCAGGAGCCGGTCGGGGTCGTCATCCCCCGCACCACGGACGACGTGGTGGCCACGGTGGAGGCCTGCCGGGCCTACCGGGCGCCGCTGGTCTCCCGGGGCTGCGGCACCAGTCTGTCCGGCGAGACGGTCAACTTCGCCGTGGTGATCGACTTCTCCAAGTACCTGGACGCCACGCCCGGGATCGACGCGGAGCGGCGCACCGCGCACTGCCTGCCGGGCGTGGTGTGCGACGAACTGAAGTCCGCCGCCGCCCGGCACGGCCTGACCTGGGGCCCCGATCCCTCCACCCACGCCTACTGCACCATCGGCGGCATGCTGGGCAACAACTCCTGCGGCATCCACTCGGTGATGTCCGAGTTCTACGGCGGCGGCCCGCGGACCTCGGACAATGTCGAATCGCTGGAGGTGCTGACCTATGACGGGCTGCGCATGACGGTCGGCCGCACCGGCGAGGCGGAGCTGGAGCGGATCATCGCCGAGGGCGGCCGGCGCGGCGAGATCTACCGCCGCCTGCGGGATCTGCGCGACACCTACGCCGACCTGATCCGGTCCCGGATGCCGCGCATCCCGCGCCGGGTCTCCGGCTACAACCTGGACGAGCTGCTGCCCGAGAACGGCTTCAATGTGGCCCGCGCCCTGGTCGGCACCGAGGGCACCTGCGTCACCGTGCTGGGCGCCACCCTGAGCCTGATGCCCGACCCGCCGGTCCGGACCACCGTGGCACTGGGCTACCCGGATATCGCCACCGCCGCCGACGAGAGCCGCCGGGTGATGCGGCACCGGCCGCTGAGCTGCGAGGCGCTGGACGATCTGCTGATCGAGGACGAGCGGCAGTCGCAGATGCATCTGAAGGAGCTGGAGCTGCTGCCCGGGGGCAGCGGCTGGCTGCTGGTGGAGTTCGGCGGCGACACCAGGGAGGAGGCCGAGCGGCGGGCCCGGCGGATGCTGGACGACCTGCGCGAGGGCGGCACCCCGCCGGTGGACGCCCGGCTCTACGACGACCCGGCGCAGGCCCGGGGCATGTGGGAGATCCGGGAGGCCGGGCTCGGCGCCACCGCCTTTCCGCCGCACGGCAACGACCACTGGCCCGGCTGGGAGGATTCCGCGGTGCCGCCCGAGCGGATCGGCGACTATCTGCGCGATCTGAAGCGGCTCTACGCCCGCCACGGGCGGCGCGGCGCGGTCTACGGCCATATCGGCCAGGGCTGTGTGCACACCCGGATCGACTTCGACCTCTACACCGCCGAGGGCGTGGCCGGCTACCGCCGCTTCCTGACCGACGCGGCCGGCCTGGTCGCCTCCTACGGCGGCTCGCTCTCCGGCGAGCACGGCGACGGCCAGCAGCGGGCCGAGCTGCTGCCCCGCATGTACGGCGAGGAACTGGTCGAGGCGTTCCGGGAGTTCAAGCGGATCTGGGACCCGGAGTGGAAGATGAACCCGGGCAAGGTGGTGGATCCCTATCCGGTCGACGGCGACCTGCGGCTCGGCCCCGAGTGGCATCCGCTGCCCCTGGACACCCACTTCGGCTATCCGGAGGACGGCGGCAGCGTGGCCCATGCCGCGGTGCGCTGCGTGGGCGTCGGCCGGTGCCGGGAGCCCGGGAAGCAGGGCACCATGTGCCCCAGCTTCCAGGTGCTGCGCGAGGAGAAGCACACCACCCGGGGCCGGGCCCGGCTGTTCTTCGAGATGCTGCGCGGCGACATCGCCACCGGCGGCACCCGCGACCGGGACCTCTTCGACGCGATGGAGCTGTGCCTGTCCTGCAAGGGCTGCACCCATGACTGCCCGGTCAATGTGGACATCCCCACCCTGAAGGCCGAGTTCCTGGCCAAGTACTACGCCGGGCGGCTGCGCCCGCGCTCGGCCTATGCCATGGGCTGGATCATGTACGCGGCCCGGGCGGCCTCGCTGATGCCCTCGGTGGCCAACCTCGCCGGGCAGGCGCCGCTGCTCTCCCGGGCGATGAAGCTGGCCGGCGGGGTGGCCCGGGAGCGGAGGGTGCCGGCCTTCGCCGCCACCACCTTCCGCCGCTGGTTCGCCCGGCACCGCCCGGCCCACCCCGGCGGGCCGCCGGTCATGCTCTATCCGGACACCTTCACCGACCACTTCTCCCCCGTCACCGGCATCGCCGCGGTGCGGGTGCTGGAGGACGCCGGCTTCCGGGTGCGGCTGCCGGAGAGCTGGGTGTGCTGCGGGCGCCCGCTGTACGACTACGGCTTCCTCGGCATGGCCAGGCGCTTTCTGCGCCGCAATCTGGAGGTGCTGCGGCCCGCGCTGGAGGAGGGGGTGCCGGTGATCGGGCTGGAGCCGAGCTGTCTGGCGGTGTTCCGGGACGAACTGGGCAAGATGATGCCCGGCGACCCGGCCGCCGGGCGGCTGGCGTCCCTGGCCCAGGACCTGGGCTCCTTTCTGGGCGAGCACGCGGACGGCTGGGAGCCGCCCCGGCTGTCCGGCCGGGCGCTGGTGCACGGCCACTGCCACCACAAGAACACCCCGGGCGGCATGGGCGGCGAGTTCGGGCTGCTGGACCGCACCGGCCTGGAGTACGAGGTGCCCGACCCCGGGTGCTGCGGCATGGCCGGCTCCTTCGGGTTCGAGCACGGCGAGCGCTATGAACTGTCCCTGGGCGTGGGCGAGCAGGCGCTGCTGCCGGCGGTGCGGGACGCGGACCCGGACACCCTGCTGATCGCCGACGGCTTCAGTTGCCAGGAGCAGATCATGCAGTCCACCGACCGCCGTGCCCTGCATCTGGCTCAGGTGCTGGCGCTCGCCCTGGACCGGGCGCCGGACGGCGCCGGAGCGCCGGGCGCGGTGTCCTTCGGGCCGTATCCGGAGCGGCTCACCGGGACCGGGCCGGCCGGTCCGGCCTCGCCCTGGCGGGGCGCGGCGCTCACCGCGGCGGCGGGTGCCGCGGGCGCGGCCGGGCTGCTGCTGGCGGCCGGGCGGCGCCGCGGCGGCCCGGCCTGACGGACCCTGCCGGCCCCCTGCCGGTCCCTGACGCCGACGAAGGCGGCGGGCGGTGCCGGTCAGCCGCCGGAGTGCAGCAGATCGGACCGGTCGGCCAGCCGCTGCTGCGTCTCCCGGGCCGCCTCCGGGTGATGCAGGTCGAAGGCGGGCGACTCGGAGCGGATGCGCGGGATGGCGGAGAAGTTGTGCCGGGGCGGCGGGCTGGAGGTGGCCCACTCCAGCGACCGCCCCCATCCCCAGGGGTCGTCCCCGGCCACCGGGGTGCCGTACCGGTGGGTCTTCCACACGTTGTAGAGGAACGGCAGCACGGACAGGCCGAGCAGGAAGGAACTGACCGTGGAGACCGTGTTCAGGGCGGTGAAGCCGTCCGCGGCCAGATAGTCGGCGTAGCGGCGCGGCATGCCCTCGGCGCCGAGCCAGTGGTGCACCAGGAAGGTGCCCTGGAAACCGAGGAACAGCATCCAGAACGAGATTTTGCCGAGCCGCTCGTCCAGCATCCGCCCGCTCCACTTGGGCCACCAGAAGTGGAAGCCGGCGAACATCGCGAACACCACCGTGCCGAACACCACGTAATGGAAATGCCCCACCACGAAATAGGTGTCGGTGACATGGAAGTCCAGCGGCGGGGAGGCCAGCAGCACACCGGTCAGCCCGCCGAAGAGGAAGGTGACCAGGAAGCCGATCGACCACAGCATCGGCGTCTCGAAACTCAGCGAGCCCTTCCACATGGTGCCGATCCAGTTGAAGAACTTGACCCCGGTGGGCACCGCGATGAGGAACGACAGCAGGGAGAAGAAGGGCAGCAGCACCGCGCCGGTGGCGAACATGTGGTGCGCCCACACCATGATGGACAGGCCGGTGATGGCGATGGTCGCCGCCACCATGCCGAAGTAGCCGAACAGCGGTTTGCGGCTGAAGACCGGAACGATCTCGGTGATGATGCCGAAGAACGGCAGCGCGATGATGTAGACCTCGGGGTGGCCGAAGAACCAGAACAGGTGCTGCCACAGCAGCGCGCCGCCGTTCGACGCGTCGAAGATGTGGGAACCGAAGGTGCGGTCCGAGGCCAGCGCGAACAGCGCCGCCGCCAGCACCGGAAACGCCATGATCACCAGCACGCTGGTGAGCAGCACGTTCCAGGTGAAGATCGGCATCCGGAACATCGTCATCCCCGGCGCGCGCATGCAGACGATGGTGGTGATGAAGTTGACCGCGCCGAGGATGGTGCCGAAGCCGCTCAGCGCCAGGCCCATCACCCACATGTCGGCGCCGATGCCCGGGGTGTGGGCGGCGCTGTTCAGCGGGGCGTAGGCGAACCAGCCGAAGTCCGCCGGTCCCATCGGCACCAGCAGTGAGCCCACCACGATCAGCCCGCCGAACGCGAACAGCCAGTACGACAGCATGTTGAGCCGGGGGAACGCCACATCGGGCGAGCCGATCTGCAAGGGCATCACGGCATTGGCGAACCCGGCGAACAGCGGGGTGGCGAACAGCAGCATCATGATCGTGCCGTGCAGGGTGAACGCCTGGTTGTACTGCTCGGCGGTGACGACCTGCATGCCCGGACGCGCCAGTTCGGCGCGCATCACCAGCGCCAGCACCCCGCCGACCAGGAAGAAGGCAAAGGCGGTGATGATGTACATCGCGCCGATGACCTTGTGGTCGGTGGAGGACAGCCAGCGGACCGTGACATGTCCTGGGCCGCGCTCGGCGGGCGGGGTGCGGCCGATGCGTACGTCCGGGATCGCCATGGCTCAGGGCCCCTTCCGGTTTCCGGGTGGCGACGAACACCCAAGCGGCTCCCGGCAGGCTGGCACGGCCGGGCCCGGCCGCAAAACGGACACGCGGCAGCACCGGGCATCACCTGGACGGACCGGCGCCCCGCCTCCGGTTCAGTTCCGGGCCCGGCGGGCCGCCGCGGCGCCGAGCACCGCGCCGCCGGCCGCGGCGGCACCGGCCATGGCCAGCAGTCCGTGGTGCTGCGAGGCCCAGAGCTGGCCGCCCGCGTGCTGCGCCTCCTCGTCGAAACCGCCGTGCGCCCCGCGGTCCTGCCCGCCCGGGCCGTCCAGCGGCTCCCACAGGTTGGACGGCCGGTCCGGCGCGGTGGGCTGCCCGGTCTGCTGGGAGGCGTAGCCGGTGCGGCCGAGGTAGCGGTCGAGCAGCCCGGGAGCGATTTTGTTGGCCAGCAGGGTGAGTGCCGTGGACATGCCCACCCAGTGCTCCCGGCGGCGGCCGTGCTCCGCGGCGTGCACGATGGCGCGGGCCGCGGTCTCCGGCTGGTAGACCGGCGGCACCGGCCGGGGATGGCGGGGCAGCCTGGACAGCACCCAGTCGAACTGCGGGGTGTTCAGCCCCGGAAGCTGCACCATGGTGGTCCGCACCCGGCTGCCGTCGTGCAGCAGTTCGCAGCGCAGCGACTCGTGGAAGCCCTGGATGGCGTGCTTGGCCGCGCAGTAGGCGGCCTGGAGCGGCACCCCCCGGTAGGCCAGCGCGGAGCCCACCTGCACGATGGTGCCGCGGTCGCGCGGCAGCATGCGGCGCAGCGCGGCCTGGGTGCCGTGCACGAACCCCAGATAGGTGACCTCGGTGGTGCGGCGGAACTCCTCCGGACGGATGTCGCGCACCGGGGCGAACACGGTGCTGAAGGCGGCGTTGACCCAGACCTCGATCGGCCCCAGCTCCACCTCGATCCGCTCGGCGGCCCGTTCCACGGCCTCCGGGTCGGAGACGTCCACCGCCAGCGGCAGTGCCCGGCCGCCGGCCGCGCGCACCTCCTCGGCCGCGGCGGTCAGCCCGCGCTCGCCGCGGGCGAGCAGCGCCACGGCGTCCCCCCGCGCGGCAAAGGCCCGTACCGCGGCCCGCCCCACTCCCGCGCTGGCCCCGGTCACCACGACCACCCGGCGGGCGGCTCCGTGCTTCTTCTCCACCATCGCTCCCTCTCTCGGCCTTCCCGCGGCTCCCCCGCGGCTGCCCCGCGGCTGCGGACCGGCGCCCGGGTACCCGGCCGCACCGGCCGGGAACCGGCGCGGTCAGCCGAGCAGCGGGCCGGTGGTGAGCGGCAGGACCGGGCCGGCGGCGATGCCGAGCAGCAGCGACAGCGCAGCCGCCAGATACGCCGCGGCGGCGGCCCAGCGGCCCAGCGCGGTGGCGAGCGGCTCGGGCCGCCCGCCGCCGGGCGCGGGCGGCGGGGGCGGCGGCGACCGGAACACCGGGGCCAGCCAGCGCAGGTAGTAGAAGAGCGAGGCCACGGTGTTGGCCGCGGCGAGCACCGCCAGCCAGCCGAAGCCGCCGTCCAGGGCGGCGGTGAACACCTCCAGCTTGCCCAGGAAGACCGCGGTCGGCGGGGTGCCGACCAGACCCAGCAGACACACCAGCAGCACCGCCGCCAGGCCCGGCCGGCGGCGGGCCAGCCCCCGGTAGTCGGCCAGGGTCCGGGCCCGGGGCAGCTCGCAGACCACCGCGAACGCCCCGAGGTTGGTGACCGTGTAGGCCGCCAGATAGAACAGCAGCGCCCGGCGGGCCGGTTCGCCGAGATCCGCCACGGCGAGCGCCATCAGCAGATAGCCGGCCTGGCCGATCGCCGACCAGGCCAGCAGCCGGGCCGCCGAGTCCTGGAAGAACGCCGCCAGATTGCCCAGCGTCATGGTGGCCGCGGCAAGCACCGCGAGCAGCAGCGGCCAGTCCACGCCGGAGCCGCCGAGCGCCTGGTGCAGCAGCCGGAAACCGCCGATCAGCCCGCCGATCTTGGGCAGGGTGGTCAGATAGGCGGCGACCGGCGGCCGGGCGCCCTCGGCCGCGTCCGGCAGCCAGAAGTGCGCCGGCACCCCGGCGGACTTGAACATCAGCCCCGCCAGCACGCCCACCAGCCCGGCCGCGACCAGCCCCGGCGGGGCGCCGGGCAGCGCCTCGCGCAGCCCCGGATACCAGGTGGTGCCGCCGGCCCCGTACAGCAGCACGGCGCCCGCCAGCATCACCGTGCCCAGCAGCGCGCCCATCAGGTAGTACTTCAGCGCCGCCTCGCCGCCCGCGCGGTCCCGGGCGAAGCCGGCCAGCGCATAGCCCGGGACGCTCGCCAGCAGATAGCCGGAAAAGAGCGTCAGCAGGTCGTTGGCGCCGGTCATCACGAGGGTGCCGGTCGCGGTGAGCAGCAGCAGGACGTAGTACTCGGCCTCCCGGGCCCGGCCGCGGAAGGTCTCCGCCGACATCGCCAGCACCAGCAGCAGCCCGCCCAGCACGGTCAGCCGCCCGGCGCCGGTGGCGGCGTCCACCGCGAAGGTGCCGGCGAAGACGGTCTGCTCCCGGCCGGTGGCCATGGTCACCGCGGTGGCGGCCAGCCCGGCGGCGCAGGCCGCGGCGGCCAGGACCGCCACCGCCCACTGGCGCCGGCGCGGCAGCCAGGCCCCGGCCAGCAGGCCCGCCACCGCGGCACCGGCCGGGAACAGTTCGGGCAGCAGCGCGGCCGGGTTCTCGTTCACCGCGCGACCAGCCCGGTCAGGGCGCGGGCGGCCGGTTCGATCACATCCAGCAGAAAGCGCGGCACGATCCCGATGACCAGCGACAGCCCGAGCAGCGGCACGGTGGCGGCGGTCTCGGCGGGCGTCAGGTCGGTGAAGCCGCCGGTGCGGACGGAGCCGGGCAGCCGGGTGGGCCCGAGCAGCATCCGGTGCAGGGCGCGCAGAAACAGCGCGGCGGTGATCAGGATGCCGGTCAGCGCCACGGCGGTGGCCACCGGCTGGGAGCCCAGGCTGCCGGTGAAGATCTGGAACTCGGCGATGAAGCCGGAGAAGCCGGGCAGGCCGATGGCGGCGAGGGCGCCCACCGCCGTCACCGCGGCGAAGCGCGGCGCCGGGCCGGCCAGACCGGAGAAGTCCGCGATGCGATAGCCGCCGGCCCGGTCCCACAGCACGCCGCTGAGCAGGAACAGCGCCCCGGTGATCAGGCCGTGGCTGACCATCTGCACGGTGGCGCCGGTGACCGCCAGCGCGCGGGCCCGGTCGTCGGTGCCGGTGAGGATCCCGGCGGCGCCCAGCGCGAGCAGCACATAGCCCATGTGATTGACGCTGGTGTAGGCGATCATGCGTTTGACATCGGTCTGCCCCAGCGCGACCAGGGCCCCGTAGACCGCGGAGAGGGCGCCGAGGACCACGAACACCAGCGCGTACTGGCGCCAGACGCCGGGCAGCAGCGGCATGGCGATCCGGACGAAGCCGTAGGTGCCCATCTTCAGCAGGATCCCGGCCAGGATCGCCGAGCCCGCCGCCGGGGCGTCGGTGTGCGCGGGCGGCAGCCAGGTGTGGAACGGCACGGTCGGGGTCTTGATGGCCAGGCCCAGGCCGATGGCCAGCAGCACCAGCGCGGCATGCGCGCCGCGGCCCGCCAGCGGGTCCTCACGGGCCAGGTCGGTCAGGTCGAAGGTGTGCGGCTCGGCGGCCAGATAGAGGCCGATGAAACCCAGCAGCAGGGCGAGCGAGCCGGTGAAGGTGTAGAGGAAGAACTTCAGCGCCGCGGCCCGGGCCCGCTCGCCATGGCCCCAGCCGGCGATCACGAAATACATGCCGACGATCGACAGATCGAAGAAGACGAAGAACAGGATCAGATCCAGGGCGGTGAACAGGCCGAGGCTGACGGTCTGGAGGAAGAGGAACAGCGCCGCCCAGGCCCGCGCCCGCGGCGGCCCGCCGCCGGTGGCGGTGGCGGTGGCGGCCGTGCCGCGGCGCAGCGAGTGCACGGCCGCCGCCAGGAACAGCACGCAGGTCAGGGCGGCCAGCGGCAGCGACAGCCCGTCCACGCCGACGTGGTAGCCGACTCCGGCGCCGGGAATCCAGCGGGCCCGCTGGGCGTACTGGATGCCGCCGCCCGGATCGAAGCCGGCCCAGATGATCACCACCAGGACCAGTTCGGCCAGGGCGGCGGCCAGCCAGACCGGGACGCAGGCCCGGTCCGGCACGGCGCGCGGCGCGAGCAGCAGCACCCCGGCCACCAGCAGCGGCAGAAAGACGAGAACGGTCAGCACGGCCGCACTCACCTCACCAGGAGAAGCAGGAGCAGGAACAGGGCCAGCACCGCGAAACCGGTCACGGCCTGGGCGTAGTAGTGGTGCAGCAGTCCGGTCTGGGGGCGGCGCGCGGCGCGGCCCAGGGCGCGGGCCCCGGCGGCCAGGGCCCGGACCGCCGCGTCCGGGCCGCCGTCGTCGGCACGGGCGGCCAGCCGGCCGGCGGCCCGCCCGCCGCGGGCGGCGGCGCGCACCGCGCCGTCCACCGCGCGGTCGTCGAAGGCCGCCAGGGCCCGGGCGAGGCCCGGTCCGGCCCGGGCCAGGCCGCGCACCGCGCCGTCCACCACCCGGTCGTCGAAGGCGGCCAGCGCACGGGCCGCGGACAGCACCGGCCGCACCACGGCCGGGTGCACGGCGCTCGCCGGCCAGATCCACCGCCGGACGGGCCGCGTCACCGCGCGCGGCAGCCGCGGCGGCCCCGGCCGCCACCAGGCGAACGCGGCGGCGGCCACGGCCACGGCCGCGGACAGCACCGCCTCCCAGGGCACCGGCACGGGCTCCCCGACGGCGCCCACGTTCTCCCGCAGCCACCGCGCCGCCGACGGCAGCGCCACCACGCCGAGCACCACCCCAGCCAGCGCCAGCACCCCCACCGGCCACACCACCCGCGCCGCCGTCCCCGGCCCAGGCCCGCCGGCTGCCGCTCCGCCGCCGCCGACGCCCTGCGCCGGCGCACGCCCCGCCGGGCCCGCACCGCCGGAACCCGCCCCGGGCACCGGCCGCTCCCCCTCGGCCGGCGTCCCGGCCACCTCACGGTGACGGGCAGAACCGCCGGAACCCGCCCCGGGCACCGGCCGCTCCCGCTCCGTCCCGGTGCCCGCGCCGGGGCGTCCCGCGGCCCCGCCCCGCCCGCCCGGCGTTTCCGGACCCGCCGCGGGTGCCGGGGCGAGGACGTGGCGGAGGACGGTGGTGGCGTAGCCGGCGGCGAGAGCCGCAGCGGCCAGGCCGGCCGCGTAGAGCGCGGCGCTCTCGTGCCGGGCCGCGGCCAGCACCTGGTCCTTGGCCGCCCACAGCGACAGCGGCGGCAGCCCCGCCAGGGTCAGCGCCGCGGCCACCGCCGCGGCGCCCAGCGCGGGCCGGGCGCGGGCCGCGCCGCGCAGCCCGGCCAGCCGTTCGGTGCCGAGCGCCGCCAGCCATGCCCCGGCGGCCAGGAACAGCGCCGCCTTCACCGCCGCGTGCGCGGCGAGCTGCGCGGCACCGCCCGCCGTGCTCCCCGCCCCCGCGGCCAGCACCGCGAACCCGAGCTGCGCACAGGTGGAGGCGGCCAGCACCTGCTTGAGCTCGGTCTGCGCCACCGCCACCGCGCCCAGCGCCAGCGCCGTGACCGCCCCCGCCCAGGCGACCAGCGGCGCGCCCCAGCCGGAGGCGTCCAGCACGGGCCGCAGCCGCAGCAGCAGATAGGCCCCGGCCGCGACCATGGCGGCCGAGTGCAGCAGCGCGGAGACGGGGCTGGGTCCCCGCATGGCCCGGGAGAGCCAGAAGGAGAACGGGAGCTGCGCCGACTTGCCGAGCGCGGCCAGCACCACCCCGGCCGTCAGCAGATCCAGCCATCCGCCGTCGGCCTCCGGCAGCGCGTCCAGCGCCAGGGTGTCCGCCCCGCCGGCCAGCGCCGCGCCCGCCGCCGCGTAGAGGCCGAGGTCCGCGGCCCGGGTGGTGAGGAAGGCGGTGCCGGCCGCGTCCGTCTTCTCCGGCTCCCGCCAGTCGAAGCCGATCAGCGCCCAGCTCGTGGCGCCCATCACCTCCCAGGCCATGAGCAGCGGCGGCAGGGTGTCCGCCGTGACGGTCACCAGCATGGCGCCCGCGAAGAGCAGCATCAGGCCGGGGAAGCGGGCATGGTCCGCCGCGGTGCGGCCCGGCGGCCGGGCCAGGGACCAGACCAGCACCGCGAGGGTGACCGCGGTGACCACGACCACCATCACGGCGGACAGCCCGTCCACCCGCAGTCCGGCGCGCACCCCGGCGAACAGCGGCGCGTCCGCCGTCTCGGGCCGGCCCGCCGCGCCCGCCGCGGCCACCGCCACGGCCAGGCCCAGCGCCGCCACCGACACCGCCACCGCCGCGCCGGGCGCGATGCGGGCCGCCCGCCGCCCGGCGGACGCCAGCAGCGCCCCGGCCGTCAGCGGCAGGGCGGGCAGCAGCCACAGCAGAACCGTCACAGGCACCGTCACCGTCACCGGCTCCCGGTCATCCCCGGAGCTCTCCGGCCATGTCGGCCATGTCGACCCGGTCCGCCCGGTAGACGGCGGTGGTGACGGCGAAGCCCATGGCCATCTCCACCGCCATGGCCACCACGGCCGCCACCACCAGCACCTGCCCGGCGGGGGCGGTGGGGGCGAGGAAGTGCCAGAAGCCCGCGGCGGCGGTGATCAGCCCGCCGATCATCAGCTCGATGCCCATCATGATCATGACGATGGACTGCTGGGAGAGCGCCCCGTAGAGCCCGAGCGAGAACAGTCCGGCCGCCGGCAGCAGCACGAGTTCCAGCGTCATCGGCCCGCACCCCCGGTCCCGCCGGCCGCCGGGTCGCGCGGCACCCGGCGTTCCAGACGGTCGCCGTAGCGGTCGTACCGGCCGCGGGCGGTGGCCAGCACGATCGCGGCCACCATCGTCGAGAGCAGCACCAGGCCCAGCACCGTCATGGTGAGCATCTGGGTGCCCATCAGGGCCTCGCCGAGCTGGAAGGTGGTGTCGGCGGGCGGCTCGCCGGCCGGGCGGGCCGGCCAGGGCACCAGCAGAATGCCGGCCGCCAGGGCCAGAAAGACACCGGCGGCGATGGCCATCGCGCCGTAGCGGTTGTGCACCATGGACATGGGCATCAGCCCGGCCGGATTCATCATGTACGCGATCATGAAGACGGCCATGATCACCATCTCCATGACGGTCATCAGCACCAGCACCACCCCGAGGTAGGGCAGGCCGAGCAGCATGGTCACGCCGCCGACGCAGACCAGCGCGGCCAGCAGCGCGAAGGTGACCCGGGCCATGGAGCCGAGGACGAACACCAGCCATCCCATGGTCAGGGCCGTCACGGCCAGGCAGCCGAACACCAGCGTCTCCATCTGCTTGTCTCTCCTTCCGGTCCGCCTTGCGGTCCGCCATGGGGTCCCCCTCCGGGTCCGGGCGGGGTGGTCCGGGCGGGCGGCGTCAGCCGGCCATCGCCACCACGGCGGGGACCAGTGCCTGGGCGATGGTGAGCGGCAGCAGCACCACCCAGGCGAGTTCCAGGTACCGGTCGGCACGGATCACCGGCAGCGACCGGCCGGCCCACACCAGTGCCGCCAGCACGGCGAGCGTCTTGACCAGCGACCAGGCCCAGCCCGGCAGCAGCGGCCCGGCGCCCCCGCCCAGGAACAGCGGCACCGCCATCGCCGCCCCGGCGGCCAGCCACAGCCAGCGGCCGGCCGTCAGCATCAGCCGGTCGGGCCCGGACACCTCGCCCAGCACGCCGCCGGCGATGTCCGGGGCGGCCGGATACCGGAGCGGGCCGAAGAAGGCGAAGGCCGGCACGGCCAGCAGATAGGCGGCGAAGGCCACCGGCATCCACACCACGAACCACAGGCCGTGCTGGGCGGCCACGATGTCGCCGACCCGCAGCGATCCGGCGGCGGTGGCCGGTGCGATCAGCGCGAACATCAGCGGCAGCTCGTAGGCCAGCGCCTGGGCGAGGAAGCGGTAACCGCCGACCAGGGCGAAGGCCGCGTTGGGTGCCCAGCCGGCCAGCCACAGCCCGGCCCAGGTCATCACCTCCATGGCGTTGAACCACACCACTCCCACGGAAAGGCCGGCCGGCGCAGCCCCGTGGCCCAGCGGGAGCACCAGCACCGACAGCACGGCCGAGACCGGAACGACGAGCACGCCGGTCCGCCACAGCAGCCGGTCGAGGACGGGCGTCCGGCGGGGCTGTGCGGCCAGCAGCCGGGGGATGTCGAGCAGCGGGCGCAGGGCCGCCCCGGCGGTGACGGGGCGGCCGGCCTCCCGGGCGGCGAGCAGGGCGTCGCCGGAGCGGGCGGCCATGGCCAGCAGCGTCAGCAGGACGGGGGTGGCGACGACGGCCCAGGCCGGGGCGGTTCCCTCAGTCATGGCGCACCTCGCCGCCCGGCCGCTCGGGCCACTCCGGCCGCTCCGGCCCGCTCGGGGCACCGGCCAGTTCGTCCGGGTCCGGGTCGAGCGCCGCCACGATCAGCCGGGCGGTGGCCAGTTCGGCGCCCTCCAGCAGCCCGGGCAGCGCCGCCACGACGTCCTCGGACGGCTCGGACTCGGGTGCGCGCGGGCCGGGCTCGCGGTCCGGGTCGAGGGGGGCGGGGTCCTCCAGCCGGGCGGTGTCCTCGGCCGTGGCCGCCAGCAGGGCCCGGTAGCGGGCGGGAAGCTCCCCGGTGGTGCCGGTGCCGATGCCGGTGCCGATGCCCCGGGTCAGCCAGTACAGCGTCCGGGACCGGCCGACCCGGGCGGCCAGCCGCCGGGCCCGGGGCGCGCAGACGGCGGCCGGTGCCCCGGCCAGCAGATCGTCGCGCAGCCGCCGGGCCGCCGTGCCCATGGCCGGCCAGCCGGCCACGGCGAGCAGCCGGCCCAGGCCGTCCAGCCGGGCGGCGGCCCGGCGGCGGGCGGCCTCGCCGGCGGTCACCGGGGCGCCGGCGGCGGCGCGCCGCCAGGGCGCGGACCAGAACGGCGGGCCGGGGAGGGTGCTCGCGCGGAGCGCCGAGGTATCGGCCTCGGCGTGCTGGATCACATCGCCCTGGAGGGTCAGGCGAAGGACGAGTCCGGCGGGCCAGTCGGTGAGCAGCGGCCCGAGGGGAATGTGCAGCCGGTCCAGGGCCAGGCCGTCCCGGTCCGGCCCCACCTCGGCCATCGGCAGTCCGCCGGGCATCTCCATCTCGCCGTGCCCCCCGTGCCCGCCGTGTCCGTCCCCGCCGCCGTCGTGGCCTCCGTCGTGATCGTCGCCGCCTTCGTCCCGCGGCGGCCCGGCTCCGTCCCGGCCCTCCTGCCGCAGGGCGGGCGGGGCGGCCAGGCGGGCGCGGGCCGCCTCCAGGACCCCGGCGGCCTCCTCGGCCGTCCGGGCATGGGCCCGGACCCTGGGCAGCGGCGTGTCCCGCCACAGCCGGTCCACCGCCGCCGCAAGCGCCGGGCTGCCGGGCCCGGCCACCAGCACCACATCCGCCTCGGCCGGGGTGAGCGCCGCCGGGAGATCCCGGCGGCGCAGCTCCCGCTCGACGGCCAGCCGGGCCGCGGTGCCGCCCGGCATCGGCAGCAGCAGCACCCGTGGCCGGGCCGCCGCGGCACGCAGCGGCAGGGCCCTCAGGTCCACCGCCCCCGCCCTCAGGTCCACCGCAGCGCGCCTTCCCGCCAGGCATAGACCACCCCGGCCAGCAGCACCCCGAGGAAGACGAACATCTCGATCACCGCGCCCGGGCCCATCGCGGACACCACCTGGGTCCACGGGTACATGAAGACCATCTCCATGTCGAAGGCGAGAAAGAGCAGGGTCACCGGGTACCAGCGCGGGTGGAAACGGCTCATCGCGTGCTCGTTCGGCTCCAGCCCGGAGCCGAACGGCTGCGTGACCAGATGCTCGCCCGTTACCCGCAGCAGCCGGGCCGCCAGGTACAGCGCGGCGACCGCCGCCAGTACCCCGCCCAGCAGCAGCGGCGCGGCCGGGGCGAACCCGTTCACCGGTGGCCGCCGCTCCCCGGGCGCGGCCCGCGCCGGTGTCGCGGAGTGCTGCTCATTCGCGTAGTCCTCCTCGGATACGGGCTGTCCGCGTACCCTCGGGAGCCGCTCCCCAACCTCCGGGTGCCGCCGGGAGATCACGGCCGGGGCACGGATGTCTGACGGAACTCTGACGTCCGGCCCGGTCGGCATGGCGGACGGAGGTGTCCGGGGGTTAATGAGGTGACATCACGCCATGGGCCGAACCGGCCGGCCGACGTGCGGGCCGGGGACGAAGGGACGACGATGACCGATCTGCGCCGCCGGACCGGCCTGCTGGCGGCCGGGGCCGCCGCAGCGGCCCTGCTGCTGACCGCATGCGGCGACAGCGGCTCCGGCGATCAGGAGCCGGACGCCGGCTCCACGCCCGCCGGGCAGCAGGAGTCCGCCCCGGGCGCCGCGCCCGACGACACCGAAAGCCCCTCGGACGCCGACAGCACCGACAGCACCGGCGACTCCGGCGACACGGGGGACACCGCCGCCGTGCCGGCGGAACTCCGCTGGACCGCACCGGCCGTGGGCGGCGGGGAGTTCGACGCCGCGACCCTGGCCGGCTCCCCCGCGGTGCTGTGGTTCTGGGCGCCCTGGTGCGTGATCTGCCAGGGCGAGGCGCCCGGCATCAAGGCCGCACACGAGGAGTGGGGCGAGCAGGTGACCTTCGTGGGCGTCTCCGGGCACGGCGGCGAATCCCAGGACGAGACCTTCGTCAACACCTTCGGCCTGGACGGCTTCGACCACGCCCGGGACGTGGACGGCTCGCTGTGGACCGACTTCGGGGTGGCGTCCCAGCCCGCCTTCGCCTTCATCTCCAAGAGCGGCAGCGTGGAGGTGGTGCCCGGGTCCCTGGACGAGCAGGAACTGGACAGCCGCCTCGCCGAGCTGACCTCCCAGTAGCACCGCCCGCACCGGACCACCACGGCAACCACACGACGGAGGACGGGCATGGACGGTGTTCCGTTCGCCCTGGCGTTCACGGCCGGGATGCTGGCCGCGGTCAACCCGTGCGGCTTCGCCCTGCTGCCGGCCTACCTCGGTCTGTTCGTCGGCGGCGCCGGGCAGCAGGGCGACGGGGCGGCCGGCCGGGCGGGCGCGCTGCGCCGCGCCGCCGTGGCCACCGGCGCCATGACGGCCGGCTTCACGCTGGTCTTCGGCGCGTTCGGCCTGGTCGTCTCGCCGCTGGCGTTGTCGGTCGAGCGCTGGCTGCCCTGGGTGACGGTGGTGATCGGCGCGCTGCTGCTGGCCACCGGCGGCTGGCTGCTGACCGGCCGGGAACTCGGAATGGCGCTGCCCAAGGCGGGCCCGGCCGGGCGCAACCCCACCGAATCGGCCCGCGGCATGGCGGTGTTCGGGGTCTCCTACGCCATCGCCTCGCTCTCCTGCACGGTCGGCCCGTTCCTGGCCATCACCGCCACCGCGTTCCGCGGCAGCAACGTCCCGGGGGTGATCACCGTCTTCCTCGCCTACGCCGGGGGCATGGGGGCCGTGGTCGGGGTGCTCACGCTGGGCGCGGCGCTCTCCCGCCAGGCGGTGGCCACCTGGCTGCGCCGGGCGCTGCCCTACGTCACCCGGGTGTCCGGCGCCCTGCTGCTGGTCGCCGGCGGCTACATCGCCTACTACGGCTGGTACGAGATCCGGCTGCTGAACGGCGAACTGGCCGGGGACGATCCGGTGATCCGCTGGGCCACCGGTGTCCAGGGCGACCTCACCCGGCTGGTCAACGACCTCGGCCCCTGGCGGGTGGGCGCCGCCCTGGCGGTGCTGCTCGCGGCGACCGCCGCCGTCACCGCCACCGCCCGCCGCCACCACCGCACCGACCCCACCACCCCGACCCCCACCCCCTGACGCCCGCGGCATCTGCCGCCGCGCGCCTCGCCGATATGGCGGCGGGGGGTTGGCGGGGGGTGTGGGTGGGGAGGGGGACTTGTGGAAGTCCGGAGGTGGAGGTCGCTGCCGGGGGTGGGCACATGCGTATAGGGTCACTGGCGCACGCCGCCGGGGTGAGCCCGAAGACGGTGCGCTTCTACGAACGGGCGGGGCTGCTCCCCGAGCCTCCGCGCACACCGTCGGGTTACCGGGACTATCCCCCGGAGGCGGCCGACCGGCTGGTGTTCATCCGCGGGGCGCAGGGGGCGGGCTTCAGCCTGGCGGAGATAAGGGACATGCTGCGCCTGGGCGAGGAGGACCGGCCGCTGTGCGAGCACGCGCACGGCCGGCTGCGGAGCCGGCTGCGCCAGATCGAGGAGCGGATCAGGGAGCTGGAGGGCGCCCGCGCGGTACTGCGCGAGCTGGCCAGCGCCGAGCCGGAGCGCTGCGCCGACGGCGGCTGCGGCAGGAACCACCGTTGCCCGCGCGGCACCGGTACCGACCCCGGCCGGTAGGCGGCGCGGCCCGGATCAGGAGCGCGACGGAAGACCGGGCGGGCGGCCCGCGCTGCCGCCGGCCGCGCCGGACGGGCCACCGATCAACTGCCGCTCCCGGGCGGCGTAGGCGAAGCTGAGCACCGCCCGCCGCACGCCGGAGCGGCGCAGCGGCGTCACCCGGTGCAGGGTGGTGTCGCCGCGCAGCAGATAGGCGTCGCCCGGCGCGTGATGCGCCCGGAGCACCTGCCCGGCCGCCGCCGGCCACCCGGCGTCTCCGCCGCCGGCGGGCGGCGGCGGCACATACTCCAGCAGCCCGCCGTCCTGCGGCGCGGCCGGGGCCTCCAGGAAGAGGACGAGCACCAGCGGATGGCCATCGGTGTGCGGGGTGTGCGCGTCGTCGCGCTCGTGCAGGACGTCCAGGGCGTGCCGCTGGTCCGGCTCCGGCAGTGCGGCGGCGTCCAGGCCGGACAGCTCGCACAGGCAGGACAGCAGGTCCGGGTCGGCGTAGAGGCGGTCGATCAGCGGGGACTCCCGGGCGATCAGCCGCCCGTCCAGCAGGCAGCGGCGGTGCTCGGAGCGCACCGTCAGTTTCTCCAGCCGGTGGAAGTCCGCGCGCAGCGCCGCCAGCCCTTCGTCGGTCAGCAGTCGCGGCAGCCGCAGATAGCCGAGACGTCCGAACAGGGCGCGAAGTTCGCCCGCACGGTACGGAAGGGACAGCATGGCCATGCTCTACCCACCGATCGGGGCGCCCAAGTGCCATACGCGAAAGTAGGGTTAGCGGTCACCTCGCGTTCTCCGCGGCGTCGGCCGGAGGGTTCCGGCGGCTCATCCGGCCGCGTAGTTCGTCCAGATCCGTCACGATCCAGAAGCCGTTGCCGCGATTGGCCTCCCGGACCAGGTCGCGCAGCGCGGAGCTGGATTCGACATGCGCCGCCACGTCCCCCACCACGGCCAGACCGACGCCGTACTGGGCGAACTTCTGCACGAACTCCCCGGCCACGCCCGTCCGGAGCCGGAAGAAGTCCGGGTCCAGCCGCTCCGCCGGCACCGCGGCCCATGCCGCCCCGGCGCCGAGCACATTGCCGATGACCTCCAGCGCGCTGCGGTCCCCGCGCAGCACGGGTCCCTCGGCCGGGCACAGCAGCACACCGATCCCGCCCATCCGCTCGACAATGGCGCTGGTGCTCTCACCCATGTTGTGTGTCCTCCACTACCGCGCCCAGAATCCTCAGCACGCCCGCGACGCGCTCCAGCCCGCCGAGCAGGATCACCTTCAGCACGGCGCGCTCCTCGTCGTAAACGGTCTCAACGCGCAATGGGCTCTCCCTCCGGCCGCGCTCGGGCGCGGTCATGGCGGCGCCGAGCACGGTGGTGATCCGGTGTGCGGCGTCCCGGTCGGCCGCATCGACCTGCACAATCGTGGTCGCCTCGGCATGCGGTGGCCGCCCGCCGGCACCGCCCGCGGCACCGGGGCCGGCGGGCGCGGCGGCCGGCGCGGCGGCGTCCGCGCCCGGGGCCACCGGCTGCCCGGCGAACTCCTCCAGGTCCTCCGCCGTGATCCGGTACCGCTTCCCCAGCCGGGCCGCCTTCAGCCTGCCGTCCCGGACGTAGCCGCGCACCGTCTTGGCATGCAGCCCGAGCATCCCGGCCACCTGGTCGACGGTGTACAACCGCCCGCCCGTCTCCATCCCGGCTCCCTCCGGATACGCACCTCAGGGCCATATCCTTCCCTTTCCTTCCCCATCCCGCAAGATGAAAAGGGAGCGACAGGGAAGGATACAGCCCCGGGTTGAGGAACAGGCGACGTCCGGGCGACGCCCGGGCGACGTTCCGGCTCACCACGTGCCGTCCAGGGACGCGCCGCCGAAGGACACCACCGCCCGGCCCTCCCTCCCGCCTCGGCGAAGCGGGCGGAGCACACCTGCTCACCTGCCGCGGGGGGCGGCTGTGAAGAGGGCGAAACCCGGGCGGCGGCAAACCTCACCGCGGCGCGTTCCCGGGTGAGAAGCACGTGACCGGTCCCTCGCGGCGCCGTCATCCGGCGGAAATCTCCGCTGCACAGGCTCGTTGTACGCCCCCCGGTCCCGGACCGCCCGGCCCCGCTCCCCCGACGGTCTCCTCAGCGCCGCCCTCCGTCCCCCAGCGAAAGAGCGACGTCATGTCCTATGTGAACCCCACCGAGCTCGTCACCAAGATGATCGACGCCGGTGAGTCCAAGGCACACATGTCCACCCGCGACACCGTGATCCGCGCCTATATGGCCGGTGCGATACTCGCGCTGGCGGCGGCCTTCGCGGTCACCGTCACCGTGCAGACCGGCCAGCCGCTGGTCGGCGCTCTGCTCTTCCCGGTCGGCTTCTGCATGCTCTACCTGCTCGGCTTCGACCTGCTGACCGGGGTGTTCACCCTGGTTCCGCTGGCCTGGATCGACCGGCGGCCCGGCGTCACCATGCGGTCGCTGCTGCGCAACTGGGGCCTGGTCTTCCTGGGCAACTTCGCCGGGGCCTTCACCGTGGCGCTGATGATGGCCGTCATCTTCACCTTCGGCTTCGACACCGACCCCAACGAGGTGGGCCGGGCCATCGGCACCATCGGAGAGAGCCGGACCGTCGGCTATGCCGACCACGGCGCGGCCGGCATGCTGACCCTCTTCGTCCGGGGTGTGCTGTGCAACTGGATGGTCTCCACCGGCGTCGCCGCCGCGATGATCTCCACCTCGGTCTCCGGCAAGGTCATCGCCATGTGGATGCCGATCCTGGTCTTCTTCTACATGGGCTTCGAGCACTCCATCGTCAACATGTTCCTCTTCCCCTCCGGCCTGCTGCTGGGCGGCGACTTCTCACTCGGCGACTACCTGGTCTGGAACGAGATCCCGACCATCGTCGGCAACCTGGTCGGCGGACTCACCTTCGTGGGCCTGACGATGTACGCCACCCACTACCGCACCGGCGCCAGGCGCGACCAGGCCGTCCCCGGCAAGCTGGAGCTCCCCGACCGGATCACCACCTGACCGCACCGCTCCGCCCGGCGGGCACGAGGGCAGGCGGAGTTCGGCCCAGACGGTCTTTCCGGGAGTGACCGGGCGTGGCGCGGCGCCCCAGCGGGTGGCGAGGTGGGCGACGAGGAGCAGGCCGCGCCCGCCCTCGGGCTCGGACTGCGACGGCGACTGCGACCGGGACTGGGACCGGGCTGCGGGCGGCGACGAGAACGCCGGGACCGGGAAACGCTCGGTGCGGGTGTCGGTGACCTCGACGCGCAGCCGGTCCGGGAAGGCCGCCAGCCGGACGTGGAAATCGCGGCCCGGGACAACGCCGTGCCGGACCGCGTTGGCGGCGAGTTCGGAGGTGATCAGGGTCAGGGTCTCGTTCACCTGGGAGTCGTACGGGTGGCCCCAGCAGTCCAGGCGGTGCGAGACGAGCCGGCGGGCGAGGCGCGCGCCGCGCGGCGTGGAGGTGAAGCGCATCTCGAATGCGGCGACGGGCGTCGCCGCGTCGCTCGGCAGCCGGGGAGCCATCGGCGTGGGGGTTGCTTCCATGGCCGCCGAACATGCCGCAAGGGTACCCCGTCTGACCAGCGGAAACGGCCGTACGCCGGGACGCTGTGCAGGCGTTGCGGGAAGCTGTACAAGCTGTACAAGCTGCACAAAGAGGTACCGGCTGCCGGATACCCCCCCGGCCCGACAAGTGGTCACCCGATAGGGGTAGTTCGGTGGGTTTCGGTCAAGTCCGGCGCTAGGGTCGCGACAGGGCACCCATCGTCCAGGGGGTGGACAGACGTGGCGGAACAGAGCGACAGCGCGGGCTTCCTCCGGTCCTTCGGCCAGCAGATGAAGCTGCTGCGCGAGCGGGCCGGGCTGAGCCGGGCGGAGTTCGGCAGGCAGGTCGGCTACGGCGAGGACCAGATCACCTCGGTGGAACTCGGCAGACGCATCCCGAAACCGGAGCTGATCGACAAGGCCGACGAGGTCCTGGACGCGTCAGGCGTCCTGAAGGCGATGAAGGGCGAGGTGGAGCGGGCCCGCTACCCCACGTTCTTCCGCCACGCGGCCCGGCTGGAGTCGGACGCGGTGGAGCTGCACGTGTACTCCTGCCAGGCCGTGCCGGGCCTGTTGCAGACGGAGGAGTACGCGCGCGCGGTGTTCACGATGATGAGGCCGCCGCTGGACGAGGAGGCCATCGACCAGCGGGTGGCGGCGCGTCTGGCCCGGCAGGCGGTCTTCGGGCGGCGGCCACCGCCGATGGTCAGCTTCGTGATCGACGAGTCCTGCTTGCGGAGGCCGATCGGCGGGGAGCCGATTTTGCGGGGACAACTCGAACAGATCCTGCTCGTCGCGCAGCGGAGAACCGTCGAGGTCCAGGTCATGCCGCTGCGCAGCCGGGAGAACGCCGGTCTGGCAGGCCCCTTCACCTTGATGGAGACCAAGGAAGGCCGCAGGATTGCTTACGCGGAAGTGCAGAACGTGAGTCATGTGCACACTGAGCGTCCGCTGGTCCGAGGGCTGGAAGCGAAGTACGGGCTTCTCCGGGCCCAGGCCCTGACGCCCGGCGCATCGCTGACCTACATCGAGAACTTGCTGGGAGAGCTATGAGGGGTCAGGAAACCGGCCGGCACGCGGTGCGACTGCTCTGGGCAAAGAGCAGCTACAGCAGCGAAGAAGGCGGGGAGTGCGTGGAGGTGGCCGCCGGGGCCAGGAGCGTGTATGTGCGGGATTCCAAGGATGTGAACGGTCCGGTGATGTCCGTGCGCGGCGAGATATGGAGGTGTTTCGTCGCGGGGTTGCGGTAAGCAGCCACTCAACCCGTGCGGAGTGGATTCGCGTCTCACTCGGTCGGAGACGAAGGAGCGTGCCGTGGCCACAGAGGTGAGCGAGCGGGAGTCGGGGAAGCGGGAAGCGGCGGAGAGAGCCGGAGCCGCAGAGCCCGGAATACCGGCATGGCGGGTGCTGCTGGAGTATGTCCGGCCGTACCGGATGACGCTGCTGCTCGGGGCGTTGCTGTCGCTGGTCACGGGCGCGACCGGACTGGCGCTGCCGCTGGTGGCCCGGGAGCTGATCAACAACCTCTCGGCGGATGAGGCCATCGGCGGGGCGCTGCTGCTGATGACCCTGCTGGTGGTGGCCAACGCGGGCATCGGCGCGCTCGGCGCCTATGTGCTGCAGCGGACCGCCGAGTCGGTGGTGCTGACCGCCCGCAAGGGGCTGGTGTCGCATCTGCTGCGGCTGCGGATCTCGGCGGTGGACCGCTCCGAGCCGGGGGATCTGATGGCCCGGGTGTCGTCGGACACCACGCTGCTCAAGGCGGTCACCACGGATTCCCTGGTCGGCCTGGCCACCAGCGCGCTGACGCTGGTGGCCACGCTGGTGCTGATGGCGGTGGTCGATCTGCCGCTGCTGGGTGTCACGGTGGCCGTGGTCGGGCTGGCGGCGGCCGTGATCGGGCTGATCGTGCCGCGCATCCGCCGGGCCAGCCGCGCGGCCCAGGAGTCGGTGGGCCTGATGGGGGCCTCGCTGGAGCGGATTCTGGGCGCGCTGCGCACCGTGAAGGCCTCGGGCGCCGAGCACCGCGAGGAGCGGGCGGTGCACGCGTCGGCGCACGAGTCGTGGCGGCAGTCGGTGAAGGCGGCCAAGTGGTCGGCGCTGGCGGGCAATACCGCCGGGCTGTCGATGCAGGTGGCGTTCATCACCGTGCTGGCCTCCGGCGGTGCCCGGGTGGCCACCGGGGCCATCGATGTGGCGACGCTGGTGGCGTTCCTGCTGTACGTCTTCTATCTGATGGCGCCGATCCAGCAGCTTGTGCAGGCCATCACGCAGTACCAGGTGGGGTCGGCGGCGGTGGGCCGCATCCAGGAGGCGCTGCGGCTGGAGGCGGAGCCGGATCATCCGGCGGCGGCGCTGCCGGAGCCCGGGGCGGAACCGGCCGGCCTGGTGTTCGAGGGCGTCCGCTTCCGGTACGGGCCGGAACAGCCGGAGGTGCACCGGGGGGTGAGCTTCGCGGTGCCGCCGCGCGGCATGACGGCCTTCGTGGGACCGTCCGGTGCCGGCAAGACGACCGTCTTCTCGCTGATCGAGCGGTTCTACGACGCGACGGACGGGCGGGTGCTGCTGGACGGCCGGGATGTGCGGGAGTGGGAGACGCCGCAGCTCAGGGCGGCCATCGGCTATGTGGAGCAGGACGCGCCGGTGCTGTCGGGGACCCTGCGGGAGAATCTGGTGATGGGCGCCCCGGAGGCGGGCGAGGAGCGGCTGGCCGAGGTGCTGCGCACGGCCCGGCTGGAAGGGCTGGTCGCCCGGCTGCCGGACGGGCTGGAGACGGTGGTCGGGCACCGGGGGACGAAGCTGTCGGGCGGGGAGCGGCAGCGGGTGGCCATCGCCCGGGCGCTGCTGCGCCGGCCGAGGCTGCTGCTGCTGGACGAGGCGACCAGTCAGCTCGACGCCGTGAACGAGGCGGCGCTGCGCGACACCGTCGCGGACATCTCGCGCCGGACCACGGTCCTGGTGGTGGCGCACCGGCTGTCCACGGTGACCATGGCGGACCGGATCGTGGTCATGGACGCGGGCGAGGTGCGGGCGGTCGGCAGCCATGGCGAGCTGGTGGCGGCCGATCCGCTGTACGCCGAGCTCGCGGCCACCCAGTTCCTGGCCACCGCGAGCTGACCGGCTGAGCGGCTGAGCGGCTGAGCGCCGCCGACCCGCCGGCGGCCGGTCAGCCGGCGGGCTGGCGGCTGCGCCAGGCCGGGTGGAGCTCGTCCAGCAGCGCCTCGGTGCGGGCGGGCAGCGGCTGCTGCCCGCCGTAGAGCTGGGCATGGTGGGCGACGAGCCAGTCGGCCGCGCCCGCCAGCCACTCCTGGCGGCCGGTGGCATGGGAGGCGCGCAGCAGTTCGTTCCAGAGGCGTTCATCGGTGGGGGCGGCGGCCAGGGCGGTGCGGACGGCCATATAGGCCGGCTCGCCCTCGCCCGCCGCCAGATGCTCCTCGGACAGGCCGAGGGCGATCTCGGCGACCAGCAGCGGGTACTGGGCGTCCACGATCTCGTGCTCCAGCCAGGCGAACCGGCCGCCGGTCCGTTCGCCGTCCAGCAGCGTGCCCTGGGCCAGGCCGAGGGCGTCGGTCAGCATCCGCTTGCGTTCGGCGGGCGGCGGCAGCGGGTTCCCGGCGGTGGCGTGGTGGTGCAGGGTGCGCAGCACGTCCCAGTCGGAGACGACCCGGGCGGAGAGGGAGAGGCGGCCGTCGGACGCGGTGTGCAGGCGCGGCATGCCGCCGTCGGCGTCGTTGCCGAGCCAGTCCCGCAGGCGGGCGGTGAAGGCCTGCCGCACATCGTCGGAGACGCCGCGCGGCCAGAGCGCCGAGGCCAGCACCCGCGGGTGGACGCCGGAGCGGTGGATGAGGAGCAGCGCCAGGGCCTCCCGGAGCTGCCCGGCGCGCTCGGGCTCGGGCTCGGGGAGGCCGGTGAGGGTGTAGCCGCCGAGGAGTTCGGCGTAGACCTCGGGCTTGCCGCGCGCGGTGAGATCGACCAGGAAGGAGGGGCCGCCGGTCCGGCCGGGACCGGCGCCGGCCTCCGCGGCGGTTCCGCCGTCCTCGGGGGCGGTGAGATCGGCGAAGAGTCCGACGACCGCGGACCGCAGCTTCGCCGGCAGCATCTGGGCCCGGATCTCCAGGCCCATCTCGGACTCCTTGAGCATGCCGTCCGCCGTGACCTCGAACTCCCAGAACAGGCCGGGCAGGTCGGCGCGCGAGGTGGAGACCAGGTAGCCGACGCCGAGCGGCGCGGAGACGGTGGCCAGGGCACCCAGCTCCTCGGCCTGCTCCTCGGTCGGGTCGGCGCCGATCAGCACCAGATGCGGGGCCCAGCCCTGCCGCCGGGCCGGGCCGGTGCGGCCGGTGAGCACCGAGTCGTGCCCGGCGTGCTGGAGCGCTCCGCGGCGCAGGCCGGTCTCGGTCTCCATCACCTCCAGCAGCCCGCCGATGTCCTCCAGATACCGGACCCGGGTCGGGGCCAGCACGGTCAGCTCCCGGCCGAAGCCGACCAGGGTGACGGTCATCCGGTCGGCCCAGCCGCTGGTGGCGAGTTCGGCGGCGATGGAGGACAGCACGGCCTCGCGGGAGCGGGCGGCGCCGAGCACCGACACCATGCCGGGCACGGCCTCCAGGTTCAGCAGCAGCCGCATGCCGTCCCGGGTGCCGAGGCTGACCAGCCCGGGGTAGGGGGCCTCGGCGTCCGGGGCACCGGCGTCCGGGCCGGCGCCGGGCGGTCCGGCGGGCTCGCCCGCCGCGGCCTCGAAACGCTCCCGCTCCAGCGTCCAGTAGGTGTCGCTCTGGCCCATCTGCCAGGGTGCGGGCGGCTGCCCGTACCCCACGGCGAGCTGGAGATGCAGCTCGGAGCCGCTCAGCCAGGCCGCGTAGACGGGCGGCAGGGTGCGGCCCTCGCCGTCCAGCCCGGCGGACAGGCCGCGCAGTGCCCGGTCCAGGAAGGTGACGGCCTCCGGGTCGGCACCGGCGAGCAGCGCGTCGCGGGCGTCGGCACAGTCGCCGGAGGGCGGCTCCAGTTCGTCGCCGACGCTGCGGCCCAGCACGCCCGCGGCGGCCTGCCACAGCGCGTTGCGGCGGCTGCGGCCGAGCGCGGCGAGCAGGCCGGCGGCCAGCAGCGGGGCGCCCATCAGCAGATGCAGGCCGAGACCGGAGGATTCGTCGTCCTGCTCCGCCCCGGCGGAGGCGCCGGGGCCGTCGTTGGTGAGGCCGGTGGTGAAGTCCGCGGTGTCGGCGGCGCCGGCGCCGCCGCCGTCCGGTGCCGCGCCGGTGCCGCCGGGCCCGGTGAGGTCGGCATGGTCGGCGTTGCCCTGCCCGACCGCGTCCGGGCCGGGGGCGGGCCCGGCCTCCGGTCCGCTCTCCGCCCCGCCGCCGCCCGCGCCCGGCGCGGCCCACTCGGTGTCGCCGGTCTGCCGGTACTCCCGGTACTCCTGGGCCTCCTCGGGGGTGACCTCCTCCACGTCATGGGGCATCTCGACGAGTTCGCCGCCGGTGGCGTCGGCCGGCATCTCCAGAATCCAGCCCGGCCGGATCAGGCTGGCCTCGGAGAGCCGGGAACCGTCCGGCTGCTCCCGGTCCTTGTTGAGCTGGTAGATCTCCTTGTAGCGCAGGCCGTCGCCGAGATGGCGTTCGGCGATGCCCCACAGGGTGTCGTGGTGGCGGCCCTCGGGCGGCTGGATGCGGTAGTACTTGGCCGGCGCCGACGCCGACGCCTCCGCGGCCTCCGAGCCGGTGGCGTCGGGCAGCGCCATGGCCGGCTCGGCCTCGGCCACCCCGGGGGCGTGCGCCTCCTGGCCCCGGCCCGGTGACTGTTCCGCCTCGGCCACGACCAGTCCGGAGGAGGACTGCTGGTGGAAGGCGTTGCCCACCGCGCTGAGCCCGGGGGTGAGGCCGGCCGCGGCGGAGCTGAGCAGCAGTACCGCGCCGACCAGCGTCCGGGCCAGCGCCTGGGTGCCCAGGCCGCCGCCGGGCACCCGCCGGGGCAGGCCCACACCGGAGAGCGCGGCCCGCACCTCCACCAGCACGCAGGCGGTGAACTGCGCCCAGGCCACCCACACCAGCACGCCGAGGACCTTGACGAAGACCCCCGTGCTGACCTCCTCGCCGAGGGTGTCCAAGGTCGGCATGGTGCGCGGCAGCGGCCAGCCGATGTAGTACGCCAGGGAGAGCGGCACCCCGAAGACCAGCATGACCAGCGCCAGGAAGGCGCCGATGGCCTTGAGCACGTCGCCGAAGGTGCGCCGGACCCGGACCGGTACGGGTGACGTCCGGGTCCCGCTGGCTGGGGGTGTCCTGCGCGCCATGAGTGCTGCTCCCGTGGATGGCTGGATGGTGGTGCGGTCAGCCGGTCCGGGCCTCGGCGGTGGCCGTGCCCGTGACCGTCAGGGTCTGGAAGAGAAGTCCGCCGAACACCGGGCGGTAGGTGACGTCGATGGTCACCTCGACCTCGTTGGCGGCGGCGCCTTCCCGGCAGTCGTGTCCGTCGATCTCCGCGCTGGTGAGCTCGATGCCGGCGACGAATTCGGCGACATTCGCGTCGCAGTTCTCGAAGTTGATCGGCGCCACCGAGCCGTCACCGGAGCGCAGCGCGTCCTCGTTGATGTCCTGGGCGGCGTACCGGGCGGCCTGCTCGGCGATGTCGGCGGCCCGCTCCCGGCTGGCGATGGACAGGCCGCCGTCCACCACGAAGGCCGCCAGCAGCAGCACCACCACGGCGAACAGCACCACGAGAATGGCGCCGGAGCCGCGGTCCCGGCCGCCGGCCCGGACGGCGCGGACGCCCCGGACGGCCCGGACGGCCGGGGGGACGACGGTCCTGGTCACTCTCCGGACCTCCGGTACAGGTCGATGGGCGCGGTGGAGGTGCCGGACAGCCGGTCGGTGAGCGGCAGGCCCAGCAGATCCAGCGCCTTGACGTCGCAGCTCACCGTGACGGTGTAGAGGGTGCCCGGTGCGTGGCTGCCGGCCTCGGGCTCGACATCGATGCCGCCGCGGCAGATGTCCCTGAGCTGTTCGGTGGCGACGGCGCGGGCCTGCTGCTCGGCCGCGGCGGCGTCGCGCTCCAGCGAGCCGGCCCGGGCCGCGTCCCGGGCGGCGCCGTCGACCGCGCTGCGCCCGGCCGTCAGCTGGCCGAAGCCGATCAGCACCAGGATGAACAGCATGATCAGCGGCGCGATGAAGACGACCTCCACCGCGCTGATGCCCGCGTCCCGCCCGGCGGCGGGCGGGCGGTCCTGGCCCCTGCTCCGCGTCATTTCGGTCAGCCCTCGTCGTCCGCCTTGTGCTCAGCCCTCGTCGGGCACGAACCGTTCCACGGGCCCCCGGGACTCCGCGCTCACGGTCAGGTCCATCCCGGGCAGGATCGACGGCACCTTGCCGGTGACCCGGACCCCCACCACGTTGTCGGCCGGGCCGAGGGGGGTGATGGTCACCGTGCCGTCGAACATGCCCGGGCCGAGCTGGTCCACATAGCTTCGGGCCTTGTCCTCCGCGTCCTGCGCCCAGCCCTGCGGGTCGGCGTCGGCCTCGGCGCGCGCCGTGCGGGCGCCCGCCTGGGCCGCGGCCTTGGCCACGTCCTGGGCGAAGGAGAACATCGCGAACTGCACCGCCCCGAAGATCATGAAGAACATCACCGGGGTCAGCATCACGAACTCGATCGCCGAGGCGCCCGAGTCGCCGCCGCGGAGCGGACCCGGCCCGCCGCCGTCACCGGTCGTCAGACCGAGCCGGCGGCGGACGGCCCGCAGCACGCGGCGGCCGTTCAGCACTTCGAGCCCTCGCTGCCGTCCGCGCTGCCGATGCAGTCACTGACCTCGTCGGCGCGGTCGGTCAGGGCCGTGGTGATGACCCCGCCGACCACGGCCACGATGCCGACCACGATGGCGGCGATCACCACCCACTCCAGGGCGGAGGCACCGCGGTCGGCGCCCAGGGCGCGCGCCCGGTGGACGCGCTCCCGCAGCATCACGGTCAGATACTGAACGCGCGAATCGTGGAAACCCGGCATCCACCCGGTGATCCGGGACCGTCCGGCATGCGCCGGACCTGTGCTTTCTGCGGACCTCTTGGACATTGCACTTACCCTCTCGCTCACGCTTGTCGCGATACGGCGCGCCGGCGCTCAGAAGCCGAACACCCGCATCCCTGCCGGAAAGATCAGGAAAACCAGAAAACCCAGGCACAGCAGAAGCTGTGCGATCAGCATGGACTGCGATTTCTTCCCCGCGGTCCCCTCGATCTCGGCGAGCTCCCGGCTGCGCATGGTCTCCGCGCGGGCGCCCAGCGATGCCCGGACCTTGGCGCCGTCGTCGGCCACCAGCGCCAGCGAGTTGGCCAGGTCGCGCAGTTCCTCGACCCCGACCTCGTCGCCGAGCCGGCCCAGCGCCTGCCACTGGCTGAGTCCGGTGATCCGGGCGTCGCTCAGCGCGGTGCGGATGCGGCGCAGGGCCCAGCCGTCGCTGACCTCCGCCGCGGCCTTCAGCGCCTCCGGCAGGCCACGGCCGCCGGCCAGGCTCATGGCCACCAGATCCAGATATGCGGCCACCACCCGGCGGAAGTCCCGCCGCCTGGCCGCCGCGTCCCGCCGCACCTCCGCGTCCGGCAGGAAGAAGAAAACGGCCGCGAACACCAGGGCCAGCCAGAGCGGGACGAACGGGCTGTTCACCAGCCCCAGCATGAAACCGGCCCCGTACACAAACGGCCCGAAGACCAGGCCCAGCGCGGCCATCAGCACCTTCTGGGCCAGAAAACCCTCCCAGTCCCGGCCCAGCAGGGAGAGGTCGGCGCGCAGCGAACGCATCTCCCAGCCGCGGCGCAGGAAGACCTCGGACAGCCATTCGCCGAGCCGGCCGCGGAGTTCGTCGATCCGGCCGGGCCGGTGCGGCTCACCGGTGCCCAGGGCGCCGGCCGCCCCGCGGGCCTCGCCGGGATGGAAGCCGCGGGCGCGCAGCGCGTCCACCCGGGCCACCGCGGAGACCGGGCTGCGCTCGCCGGGGAACAGCGCCCGGGCCAGTACATACAGGCCCAGGCCCAGCAGGCCGCCGATGAGCACCGACCAGGTGATGGTCTCGTTCACGCTCCCGTGCCTCCCTTCGGCATGACCGTGGACTGCCGCGGCAGCAGCGGCGTCCGGGCGACGCCGGCCTCGTCCGCGGCGGTGCCCCCGCCCGCGGCGGCGCCCGGCCCGATTCCCTCCCGGATCACCGGGAGGGAATCGGGCCGGGCCATGAACCGCTCCGGCGTCTCGATCGTGGACAGGCTGCGCATCCACCAGAAGCCGGCCCCGAACAGCAGCGCCACCAGGGCCAGTACGGCCTGGCCGGCCATCGAGTCGTAGGGCTCGACAAAGCCGGGGCTGAACAGGGCGAGCAGGCCGGGGAAGGCGAGGGAGATACCGACCACGATCTGTACGCTGCGCCGGGTGGAGGCGCGCTGCGCCATCACCCGCTGGCGCATGTCCACCTCCTGGCGCGCGGACTTGGCCAGCGCGCCCAGCACCTCCCGCAGGCCGGGGCCGCGCAGCCGGGCGTTGAGGATCAGCGAGGCGATGATGATGTCGGCCGAGGAGTCGTCGAGTTCGTCGGCGAACTCCTGGAGGGCGTCGGGCAGCGGGGTGCGTGAGCGCAGCCGGTCCACCAGGTTGAACAGCGGTTCGCGCAGCGCGGGCGAGGCGGCCCGGGCGGAGGCCGGGATGGCCTGCTCCAGACCGACCGCGCCGGCGATGGTGTCGCGCAGCGACTCCGTCCAGGAGGCCAGCGCCTCCACCCGGCGCATGGCGGCGCGTTCCTCACCGGCGCCGCCGAACAGCTTGTCCCAGGTGAACACCAGCAGGGCGGCGGCCAGCGCGGCGACCGGCCAGCGGGTCAGCACCAGCACCACCACCGCCACCAGGGCGCCGATCATGGTGCGCTGGCTGACGAAGCGGGCGATCTCGGCGCGGCGGCGCTCGGCGCGCAGCCGTTCCTCCGCCGTCCGGGGCGGGAAGCCGCGCACGGCCGCGATCAGCAGGGCCAGTCCGCCGCCCGCGGCGATGCCGCTGGCCAGGCTGAGCAGGAACTCCAGGGTCAGCAGTCCGGTCATGCCCGGCATCCCCGGATCACCCCCATCCGCCGCGGTAGCCGTAGTGGATCAGTTCCTCGACGCAGGAGACCGGCGCCGAGGGACGCGGCACGCCGTCCGGTCCCTCGGCGAAGACCTCGCTGGACAGCACCCGTCCGTCCACGCCGTTGACCTCCCGAATGGACGTCACCAGACGCCTCAGGGTTCCCCCCTGTGCGTAGTTGTTGCGCCGCTGGATGAAGACCACGAAGTTGAGCGCGCCGCCGATCAGCAACTGGCTGGCCTCCACCGGCAGGCGTTCGGACGCCTGGAGGGCGTAGGTGGAGATGCGGTTGAACACCTCGGCCGAGCTGTTGGCGTGGATCGTGGACAGCGAGCCGTCGTTGCCCTGCGACATGGCGTTGAGCATGGTGACGATCTCGTCGCCGAGGACCTCGCCGACGATCACCCGGGAGGGGTTCATGCGCAGCGAGCGGCGCACCAGTTCCGCCATGGAGATATAGCCCTGGCCCTCGGAGTTGGGCAGCCGCTCCTCGAAGGCGACCACATTGGGATGCAGATCGGTGAACTCGTCCAGGCCCAGCTCCAGCGCGCGCTCCACGGTGATCAGCCGCTCCTCGGGCGGGATCTCGTTGGCCAGGGCGCGCAGCAGGGTGGTCTTCCCGGCGTTGGTGGAGCCGGCGATCATGATGTTCTTGCGGGCCCGCACCGCGGCGGCCAGAAAGCTGCCGATCTCCGGGGTGAGGGTGCCGTTGCCGACCAGATCGGCCAGGAAGACCTTGCCGAGCCGGGCGCGCCGGATGGACAGCGCGGGCCGGCGGGTCACGTCCATCACGGCGGACAGCCGGGAGCCGTCCGGCAGCCGCAGGTCGAGCTGCGGATTGGCGGAGTCGAAGGGCCGGGAGGAAAGACCGGAGTAGGCGCCGAGGATCTGGATCAGCTCGACCAGTTCCTCGTCGCTCTCGGCGACCGGTTCGCCGCGCGTCTCGCGGCCGTCGGCGTAGCCGATGAAGACCCGGTCGCAGCCGTTGATGTCGATGTTCTCGATCTCGGGGTCGTCCAGCAGCGGCTGCAGCCGGCCGACGCCGAACAGCGCGGCGTGCACCGCGGCGGCGTACGCCTCCTCGGTCTGGGCGTCCAGCGGGGCCCGGCCGGAGGCTATCTCCTCCCGGACGTACTCCTCCAGCACCTGGGCGATCACCGCGCGGGCGTAGTGGCGTTCGTCCTCGCTGCTCATCGGGCGGACGCCGCTGGCCTGGTCGATGCGGCGCTGCTCGGCGAGGCGGTCGCCCGCCTCCTGGCGCAGCCGCTTCACCAACTGGTGGTTGACCTCGCTCATCTCGGGGCTCCCGCGGCGCCGGGCGGCGCGCCGGTGCCCTGGGCGCCGGGCTGCCATCCGTGCTCACCGGGGGCGGAGCCGGCCGCCGGGCCGGACGGACCCGGAGCGTACGGACCGGGCCCGTACGGTCCGGCCACGCCGCCGGGGGCGGGCGGCTGCCGCGGCGCATAGCCCTGGGCGCCCTCGGGCGCGGGCGGCGGGGCCGAGCCGGGGGCGCCGGCGCCCCCGGGGTGCTGCACCGGATGCCCGCCGGTCTGCCCGGGGCCGCCGGAGGAGGTCAGCTCGGCGCGGAAGTTCTGCTGGAGATCGGAGACGATCTTGCGGGCGGAGCGGACCAGCAGCGACTTGTCCACCCGGCCGCGGCGGCGGCCGGCCAGCATGTCGGCGCCGGCCGGGTCGTCGGCGACCAGGCCCACCACCCGGGCGCCGGTGTGACCGGCGATCAGCATCTCGTTGACCTGGCCGGCGATTCTGGCGCCCTGCTGCGGATCGGCCAGCAGCACCACGCCGATCTGCGGCTTGCCCAGCTGGGCGGCGCCGCTGCGGCTGCCGCCGTGCAGCTTGCCGCTGAGCGCCTGGGCGCGGTCCCGCACCCGGGCGAGCTGCTCGGGCCGGGTGCGGGTGACCAGCAGCAGCAGGGCGGCGTGCGGCAGCAGGGCCACGGCGGGCGAGTCCGGGCCCAGCCGGCCGAGGTCGGCGATGACATCGGCCGCGGCCTCCTGATGGGGGGACTGGGCGAGTTCGGCGAACGCCTTGCCCAGGCCGCTCCACTGGCCGGTCAGACCGGCCGCCTGCTCGGCGGAGGCCAGGCCGACGATCACATCCAGGCCGCCGGCCAGCCGCTGGGTGTGGTCCCAGAGCTGCTCGGCGGCGATGCCCCGGCGGGCGGTGGCGGCCAGCGACAGAATGCCCGTGCCCGGGTCCAGGGGCCGCCCGTTGCCGCCGACCGAGCGGTAGATGAGATCACCGCCGGCCGGGTCGGCCTCGGCCAGCAGCGCCCGGCGCGGCCACAGGGCGGCCAGCGCCACGGCGGTGGTGGTGACCCCCGGCGCGCCCTTGTCGGCCGCGATTGCGATCAGCGCCATCCTGTACCGCTCCTCAGTCCTCGCTGCCCGCGGGCGCCACGATGGCCACGGCCACATCGCCGCCGGAGGCGGCCCGGGTGAGGGGGGCGACCTCTTCCGTGGGCACCCGGACGGTCACCGACAGATCACTGCGGTTGCCGTTGCCGCCGTCCACGACCACGACCTTGGCGGCGTCGCTGAGCACCTGCCGGCCGGGGCCGGCGCCGCCCCCGGTGGCGTCGTCGTCCGCCTCGGCGGCGTCCTCCGCGTCATTGCCGACCCAGTAGACGGCCACCGTCTGGCCGACCTCCAGGCCGGTGGGGTACTGACCCGGGCTCAGGGAGAGCCCCACCAGCACATCGTCCGCGCCGAGCTGGTCGTCCCGGGTGAACATCTCCTCGACCAGCACGGTGCCTTCGACCAGGTCGACGCGGGACCACACATCGCCGTCGATGATCTGGTCCCGCTGGCCCCACAGGACGAAGTCCACGCCGTCGGCCTCGGCGACCAGCACGGGGGTCATGGCGTCCTCGGGGATGGGCTGCCCGGCGGGAATGCGCTCGGTGATCTGCACGGCCTCGACACGGTCACCGGCCTGGAGCACCAGCACGGTGGCGCCCAGCGCGCCCACCAGGATCAGCAGCACCGCCAGCGCGGCGAGGGCGGGTTTGCGTTCGCGTGGCGGTGTGGGCAGCCGGTCTCCCAGGGCCGGTCCGGCCGCAACCGGATTCTTCGCAGCCGCAGATACCCGGTTCTGGGTCTTCACGCCACCACCCCCGCGGTTGACGGGCGCCTCGGCCGGAGGGCGCCCGGGCCGGTCGCGTTCATCTGCGCAAACGGCCCGCTCGTAACAGGATTCGAAGTCGCTGGAACCGTACCAGCCGCCAGAACGGCCCTACAACGCCGTTGGCGTCACACCCCCGCAACAGCGCCCGGCCCCCGCTTCGGTCTCATCGGCCGTGGTCAGCGGGTGTGCGAGTGGTAACGACCCGGTGCGATGCCTCTGCTGTCCCCTGCTCTGTCCCCTGCTGGACGGCGGCCGGACACCATTGGCCGGACCGCCGGGTGTACACCCCCCATCATGCCCGCAAACACCGGAAAAGTCCCCCCTGTTCACCCCTGCCCCGCTCCGCCCGGGGACGCCTTCGCCCCGTCAGTCGGGCAGCGGGAGGCGGACGGAGAGGGGCTGGCCGTCACCGAGGTGGAGGATGCCGTTGCCGGGCTGCGGGCGCTCCACGGCCGCACTGCGGGGCAGCTTCAGGCCGATGAGGTCGCCGGAGCGGTGCGTGGCCGGGGAGAGCAGCACACCGCGGCGGGCCTTCTTCATCTGCGCCTGCCAGCCGCTGAAGCCGCTGCACACCGTGGTCTCGTCGCCGGCCACCACCACGCCGATGCCGCGTTCGGTGCCGCGCACCACCATCTTCTCCAGCTCGGTCTCCATGTCCTTCACCCGGCGGATGTCCTCGGCGTCGTCGGCCATGAAGACCATCGGGTTCTCCGGCGAGGCATCGGCGAAGAGTTCGGCGAGCCGGTCGTTGGTGAACTTGGGGGCGGTGAACACCTCCAGGACCCCCTCCTGCCCCTGGAGGGTGAGCAGCGGGGAGTTGCGCGGCACGGACAGCACCAGCCGGACGCCGTTGCCGAGCAGCACCCGGGCCATGTTGTACAGCGCGGTGGAACGGCCGGACTTGGCCTGCCCGGCGATGATGAACGAGCCCTGGCCCCGGGACAGGTCCGGGCCGTAGCCGGTGAGTTCGTCGCCGCCGACACCGATGAGCGACCACATCCGGGAGCGGGAGCCCTCCGGGTCGCGCATCTCCCAGGCGTCGGCGAAGGTGAGCCGCGCGGGAAGGACGTCGACCCGGAACGGCCGGCGGGCGCGCGGCAGGTCCGCGTCGCGCTGCCTGGCCGCGTCGCCGATGGCGGTCAGCGCGGCGGCCTGGCCCTGGCCGGTGAGGTCGTCGGAGAGCACCGCCACCTGGATCATGGTGGAGCCGCCGGACCGGAACAGCCGCCCGGCCGGGATCTCCTCGGGCATGTCCCGCGCCCGCAGGCCGGCCGAGGAGTAGTCGGTGCGGTCCTGGAGCCGGAAGGTGTACTTCTCCTCGCTGAGGGAGGAGATCCGCCCGCTGTGGATCTTCTGGTCACCGGTGATGATGACGTGCACGCCGACGCTGGCGCCCTCCCGCATGATCAGGAAGAGCTGGTCGGTCAGCGCGCCGGTGTCCACCTCGCCCAGGCTGTTGGTCCAGCCCTCCCAGCGGTCCAGCATGATCACGATGTGCGGCAGCCGCTCCTCGGGGGTGCGGGCGGCGGCCCGCTGCTCCCCGATGTCCGACATGGCGTCCTGGGCCAGCAGCTCCTGCCGCCGGGTGACCTCTGCGACCAGCCGCTTGAGCAGCCGTTTGGCCCGGTCCACCTGGGCGCGCCCGACCACCGCGCCGCAGTGCGGCAGCCTGGTGAGGATGTTGAGCGCGCCGTTGCCGCAGTCGAAGGCGTACAGGTGGACGTCGGCGGCTGAGTGGGTGCGGGCCAGCGAGCCGGCGATGGTGCGCAGCAGCTGCGAACGGCCGGTGCGCGGCGCGCCGGAGACCAGCAGATGGCCGAAGGTCTTGAAGTCGATCGCCAGCGAGCGCCGGTCCTGCTGATCGGGCAGGTCCTCGATGGCCCAGGGCGCGGCGGGCAGCGCCCCGGCCGGGGCGGCCGGCGGCAGCGCCTCCAGCTGGATGATCTCGTCCAGCGGCGGCAGCCACGGGCTGTGCTGCGCCGGGATGCCCAGCGCCCGGTTGGCCTCGTTGACGGCGGCGACCAGCACCTTCAGGTCGGTGTTCTCGTCGTCCTCCTTCTGTGCGGACGGCGGGCGCTTCAGCTCCTCGCGGCCCAGCCCGTACCAGTCGAGCTGCTTGGACCAGGGGCGGGAGACCGCCGGGTCCACGGCGCCGGGCCGCCGGCCGCCCACCCGGCCGGCCTGGAAGGGCAGCAGGGAGGCGGCGCCGAGCCGGACATAGGCCCGGCCGGGGGTGGACTTCTGGATCTGCGCGGCGTCCGGCGCGTCGAGCACGTCGTTGGACTCGCTGGCATCCGTCACCCGCAGCGCGATCCGCAGGTTGGTGTTGGCCCGGATCTCCGGGGAGACCACGCCGGTGGGCCGCTGGGTGGCCAGCAGCAGGTGGATGCCGAGCGAGCGGCCCCGCTGGGCGATGTTGACCAGGCCCTTGACGAAGTCCGGCAGTTCCCGGGCCATGGAGGCGAACTCGTCGATGACGATCAGCAGCCGCGGCATGGACTCGTGCCGCCCCGGCTCGCGCCTGAGCAGGTCCTGGTAGTCCTCGATGTCCTTGGCGCCGACGTGCAGCAGGATGTGCTCGCGCCGGGTCAGCTCCGCGCCCAGCGAGCGCAGCGCCCGTTCCACCAGCAGGTTGTCCAGGTCCGTCACCATGCCCACGGTGTGCGGGAGCTGCACGCAGTCCTTGAACGCCGAGCCGCCCTTGTAGTCCACCAGCACGAAGGTCATGTTGTCCGGGGTGTTGGCCACCGCCAGCGAGGCCACGATGGTCTGGAGCAGCTCGGACTTTCCGGAGCCGGTGGTGCCGGCGATCAGGCCGTGCGGCCCGTCCCGCCGGATGTCCAGGGCGAACGCCCCGTCGTAGGACTGGCCGATGACCGCGACCGTGGACTGCCCGTCCGTCTGCCAGCGGGCCGCGATCGCCTGCGGGGTGGGCGGCTCCAGCTCCAGCACGTCCAGCAGCCGGGCCGAGTTGGGCAGGCCCGCACCCTCCTCCTCGTCGCTGATGTCGCGCAGCGGGGCGAGGGAGCGGGAGATCAGCCCGCACCAGGCGGGGCTGACCAGATCGGGCAGCACCCCGTGCAGCGGCGCCTGGCCGCGCCGGCCGACCCGCAGCCGGTCGTAGCGCGGCGCGGACTCGGACTCGGCGGTCATCGGCGAGGCGGCGAGCGGGGAGCCGGCGCCCGCGCCGGCCGGCTGGGGCACGGGCTGCTGCCAGCCGGGCACCGCGCCGAAGGCGGCGGGCACGCCGGTGCCGGCCCGGCCGGCGGGCTGCGGTGCCGCGGCCGGTGAGCCGCCGAAGCCGGGGAAGCCGCCGCGCAGCCCGGGCTGGAACTGCTGCCAGGGGCCGGCCGTGCCGCCGCCGGGCGCGCCGGTCTCGGCCACCGCCACCGCCTGGCACTCGCCGGGCAGGAACCGCTCCTCGTCCTCCAGGCAGAGCGCGTACATGCCGACCGCGGGGCCCTCCTTGAGCAGCCGGATCACGCCCGGCAGCTGGCGCATCCGCCGCGAGCCGTCGAAGACCACGACGATGTCCGGGTCGCGGAATTCGGCGCTGCGGGCGCGGGACTTCTTCAGCGCCTTGGTGCGGCCGTCCAGCAGGGTGGTCAGCTCGGCCAGGCGGGCGGCCACGGTCTCGGCGTCCGTGCCGATCAGCACATTGGTGTTCTGCTCACTGACCGGGCGGCTGTGCGGCAGCCAGCGCACCCACTCCCAGCCGGCCTGTCCGGCGGTGTCGGTCAGGACGTAGATCTGGACGTCGTTGGGGCTGTGCAGCACGGCGATCTGGCCCAGCGCCCAGCGGCCCATGGAGCGCACCATGTCGCCGGGCGCGGCGAAGCCCACCACGCCGTGCTCCTTGAGCGAGATGGTGACCGGGGCGTCCGCGATCTTCCAGGTGACCTCGCGCTTGTGCTCGTCCTGGTCGGGGTCGGTGAGCACCACCTCGGAGTCCAGTTCGCAGGTGCCGACGCGCAGCAGCAGATGGTCGTCGTCGCTGCGGCGGCGCTCCCACAGCCGGGTGCGCGGCCCGGTGGCGTTGTTCAGCACGGTGCCCGGGTCCGGGGAGGCGTGGCGGCGCATGAACCGCTCGGCGACCAGGGCCTCCTGGGCGTCCTTCTCCACCCGGGCCTTGGTCTCCTTGTACTCCTCCAGTTTCTCCAGGTACTTCTTCCAGCCGGACTTCTTGCTCATGAAGTAGTTGGCGATCAGCATGATCGGCGAGAGCAGGGCCAGCAGCAGGAAGATCCAGCGGTCCCGGATCACGGCCATCATCACCGCGCCGACCACCGGGAAGACCGCCATGATCCAGGGGATCTGGCGCTTGTCCGGCTCATCCGGCTCGGAGGGCAGCTTGAAATGCTTGGGGTGGCCGGGCGGCACCAGCCGGGGCGGCCGGTTGTAGTCCAGGCCGGCGCCGTCCTCGGAGGGGCGCAGCGCGGCGTCCGGCGGGTAGTAGGGCGTGATCTCCAGAATGCTGTTGCCGAGGGCGATCTGGGAGCCCAGCGGCCAGTCGATCCGCTCCTCCCTGCCGGAGCCGCCGGAGCCGCCGGTGCTGCCGCCGCCGGTCTCCGGCTCCTTGCCGTCGATGCGGATGGTGGCGCCGCCGTGCACGGTGACCTTGCAGCGGCCGTCGGCGGCGATGCGCAGGGTGAGGGCGCGCGGCTCCAGCGAGGGGTCGGCTATCCGCACCGGGGAGCCCTGCGCGCTGCCGATGTCCACCCGTCCCACGCCCAGCCGGTGCACCGCGCCCGCGCCCGGTCCGCCGACCACCCGCAGTTCGACGAAGCCGCTGGGCTCGCCGGGCGGGCAGCCGCCCGCGTGGTGCAGGCTGACCACCGCGCCCTCGCGGATCGGGGAATCGGCCAGGCTCAGCCCGGGATCGACATGGGCGCCGTCCACGAACACCGGCGGCACGGCGGGCGCGCCGGGCTGTCCGTAGGGGCTGTACGGCGAGGGCTGGGCGGTGTAGCGGCTGCCCACCAGTTCCATGAACTCCGGGACCAGGCCGGAGACCGGGGTTTCCGGATCGGCGTCGAGCACCGCATCGACTGAGTTCCCCCCGACAGGGTCGACGACGGTAAGAGTCAGACGCACGCCGATTCCTCCCCGTTGTTACAGCTATTGCCTTCTACTCTCAAGCAACATAGTCGACAGCTCAAGAGCTTTCGGAAGCGGAGTGCGGGGCAGCCCAAGACCCCCGTGTCACAAGTGTGTACGAGCAAACAAGCCCGGGGTGTGACCGGCCCGGGACACCGCGTACGCTGCGTGGTGGCAAGACGGGGGTAGCCGGCGCGGCTGCCAGCCCGGCACGTTCTGCGGGGGCCAGTCCCCGCACTGACAGGAAGGGGGCGCGCCATGTCGGACATGAATGTCACTTATGACGACATGCACGACGCCGGCGACCACCTCATCAGTGAGTACGAGCGACTGGACCGGGAGCTCGACGATCTGAAGACGTATGTCGACAACCTCACCGAGGACGGTTACGTCACCTCCGCCTCGTCGAGTGCGTTCAACACGTCCTATGAGGAGTTCTCCACCGGCCTCAAGCAGATGCTCGAAGGTCTGCAGGGCATGGGCAACTTCCTGCACATGGCCGCGGACACCATGGAGCAGACGGACCAGGACCTCAAGTCGGCCATCGAGGGCTGACCGGCCGTTACCTGTGCCGAAAACGTGGACGGCCCCGGGGCCGGCGGAAGACGAACGCCCCGGGGCCTTCCTGTGCGGCAAAGCCCTGCATGTCGCAGACAGGTAGCGATCCGCGGCCGGGCATGGTCCCGGCCCGCGGACACTTCTAGAGTCGCCCCATGACCGCGGATCAGCCACCGGGCACCGGCCCGCAGCCGCCCTCCGGCAACCCGTACCGGCAGCCGGGTTACCAGCAGAGCAATCCGTACCGGGGATGGCCCCGGCCGCAGCCCGTGCCGCAGCCGCCGGCCGGCTCCGGCGGCCGGTGGCGGATGGCGCTGGCGGTCATCGCGGCGACCGCGCTGGTGGCCGCCGCCGCGGTGGGCGGCGTGCTGCTGATCAGCGGCTCGGACGGCAACACCTCCGCGGCCGACGACAACACCGAGAAGCCGGCGGAGAAAACCGCCGGGGAAACGGCCGGGGAGACCGGGGACGTCACCGAGAGCAGTCTGCGGCCGGACGATCCGCGGGCCGGGGTGCAGAACCGGCCGGACCCGGTGGTGGCCGGGGAATGGCAGGTGCAGACCTACGCCACCCGCGATCTGGCCTTCGACGTGCCGCCCGACTGGACCACCAGCTCCGACGACTACAAGGTCTGGATCACCTCCGAGGACGACCCCGACGACATCCTGGTGGGCATGTCGGCCGTCGCCCTCTACATGGAGAACTGGTGCAACGACGAGGGCCTGGCGGCCCGGGCGATGGCCGGGACCCGGGGCAGCATCGGGTCGACCGACACCGCCGACGCCGCCGCCACGGAGGCCGAGGCCTGGGCCCGTGCCCACTACGACCAGGCCGGGCAGGCCACGCTGGAGGTGTCCGAGGCCCGGCCGTTCAGCTCGGCGTACGGCATCGAGGGCCATACCGCGACCGCCACCGTGACCGGGGTGCCCGAGGAGCCGGACTCCGCGTGCGGCGCCTGGGACGGCAAGGTCGTCACCGTCTCCTACCTCGACTCCGGCGCGGACATCGCGACCTGGATCCTGGTCGCCGACACCGGCTTCGAGGAAGAGCTGGACGACGTCACCATCGAGAAGATCATGAACAGTTTGCGCCCCTACGACGGCTGAGTCGGCCGCACCGGCCGGACCAGGACGACGACCGCCCGCAGCCGCGCAGCAGCGCCCGCTTTAAGGTGTGCACCATGAGGCCAGGAGAACAGCAGCCAGGGGGAGCTCCGACTCCGCCGCCGAACAGCCCGTACGGAGATCCCGGGACGGGAACCCCACCACCGCCGCCGCCCCCGCCCGGGCCCATGTCCGCCGGTCAGGGCGGCTACCCCGGGACCGAGAGCTACGGCTACCCCCAGCAGACGCCGCAGCCCCAGCAGCCGGGCCGGACGCCGCCGCCGGGATATCCGCAGGGCGGTTACCCGACGCAGGGCACCGGGGAGAGCCCCAACCCCTACCAGCAGCCGGGCTTCCACCAGGCCAACCCGTACCAGCAGCCGACCGTACCCGGCGCGGGGGCCGGGTACGGGGTGGCCGGCGGGCAGACGCCGGACACCGCGCCGCTGCCGCCGGTCCCGCCGGACGGCGGCGGCAAGGGCGGCCGGGGCAGGCTGGTGGGCGCGATCATCGCCGCCACCGCGCTGGTGGCGGCCGTCGCGGTGGGCGGCGTGGTCCTGGTCAACAGCAAGGGCGACGGCGACGGTGACGGCGGCACGGCGCAGCCCGCCGGCGAGGAGCAGCAGGAGCAGGCCGGCCCGGACCAGGACGAGAAGGGCGAGGCGGAGCCCACCGAGGGCGGCGCCGAGGGGGAGGACGAGGAACTGCGTCCGGACGACCCGCGGGCCGGCGTCACCGAGCGGCCCGATCCGGTGGTCGCCGACGACTGGCAGGTGCAGACCCACACCGAGCGCAACAACGCCTTCGACGTGCCCCCGGACTGGGAGGTGGACTCGGAGAGCGTCTATGTGGGCTACGAGTTCGAGCACGAGGGCGAGGAGATGGCCTTCATCCTCTCCGCGCCGGTGTACTACATGGAGGGGTACTGCGGCAGCAGCAGCTCACGGATCTTCGCCGGCACCACCGGCTCGCTGGGCGCGACCGACACCGCCGCCTCGGCGGAGCACGAGTCCAGGAACTGGGTGCTCGCCGCCTACGACCGGGAGCAGCAGGGCACGCTGACCGTCGGCGAGGCGGAGCCGTTCAGCTCCGAGCACGGGCTGGAGGGCCATATCTCCACCTCCACCGTGGAGAATGTGCCGGTGGAGGAGGGCGACGAATGCGCCGCCTCCAGCGGCAAGGTGATCGCCATCTCCTACAAGGACGCGCAGGCGGACATCGTCACCTGGCTGATGATCATGGATCTCGGCTACGAGGGCGAACCGGACCAGGCCACCATCGACAAGATCGTCAACAGCCTCCGCCCGTACGGCGTCGACGCCGACTGAGCGGCAGGCGCCTCTTCTCCGTCGCGTTGTGGGCGGCGGCCCGGCCGGGCCGCCGCCCACAATGCGCTCAGGCCGGCATGGCCGGGGCGGCGGCGGGCGCGGGGGCGGGCGCGGAGGCGGTGAACGCCTGCTTGATCCGGGCCCAGCGGGCGGACTGTTCCGCCGTCATCCGCCCGCGCAGCTCGGCCAGCTTCAGCAGATTGGCCTCCGCACCCCGGGTGAGGGTCTGCGCCTCGGCCAGATAGTGGTCGTCGATCAGCGCCTCCACCTCCTCCTCGGTCATCACCGGCACCACCTTCTCGGCCAGCCGGTTGGTGTTGCGGTAGGAGCCCTGGAGACGGAACGGCGGCTCGGTGCGGTGCGCGTCGTCCTGGGTGGCGGAGGCGATGTAGGCGGCGTTGACCCGCAGCGTGGTGCGCTGGATGTGCAGCAGCTTGCGCAGCACGGCCAGTATCTGGTCCAGCTCGGCCGCGCTGTAGGGGTGGGCCAGGCGGTCGGCCGAGGCGCTCTCGTCACCCCGGGCCAGCCGGACCAGCAGATCGATGTCGGTGCGCTCCCGGGCGGCCAGCGGGGCCAGCACCGGGTTGGCGGTCAGGGCGTTCTCGATGTGGCTGAGCGCGAACAGCTCCTCCCGGCCGGAGAGCACATCGCCCAGGTTCCACACATCGGCGCGGTTGGCCAGCATGTCGGGCACCCGGAAGCGGGTGCCGCCCTCGGTGAACGGGTTGCCCGCCATGCAGATGGCGAAGCGCTTGCCGCGCAGATCGTGGGTGACGGGCGAGCCGTCCGGGCGGACGCCGTCCATCCGGCGCTGGGCGTCGCAGAGCGGGATGAAGCGCTGGAGCAGTTCGGGCGAGCAGTGCTGGATGTCGTCCAGATACAGAAAGACGTTGTTGCCCATCTCCAGGCCGAAGTTGATCTTCTCCACCTCACGGCGGGCGGCGGCGTCGGGCGCGGCGGCCGGGTCCAGCGAGGTGGTGTGGTGGCCCAGGGACGGGCCCTCGACCTTGACGAAGACCAGCCCCAGCCGGGCGGCGACATATTCCATCAGCGTGGTCTTGCCGTAGCCGGGCGGGGAGAGCAGCATCAGCAGGCCCTGGCTGTCGGTGCGCCGCTCCTCTCCCGCGGTGCCGAGCTGCTTGGCGAGGTTGTCGCCGATCAGCGGCAGATAGACCTCGTCGATCAGGCGGTTGCGGACGAAGGCGGGCATCACCCGGGGCACGAAGGAGGCCAGCCGCAGCCGCTCCCGCTCGGCCTCCAGCAGGGCGTTGCGCCGCCGGACATAGGCCCGGTGCGCGGGCACCCGCACGGTGCGGAACTCGCCGGTACGGGCCAGGAACTCGTCCAGCCGCAGCGTCAGCTCCCCGCCGGTGACGCGGGGATGGGCGCCGAGCAGGCCGCCCACGGCGGCGGTCAGGCGGGCGTCCACCTCCCGGTGGGCCAGCGCCCCGGCGCACAGCGCCACGGCGACGGCCTCCGGCAGGTCGTCGGCCGGCCGGCCCGCGGACCCGGCGAACGCGCCCAGCCAGGCGGCCACGAGCTGATACCGCTCGGCCAGCGACTCCGGGCCCTCGCCCAGCTCGCGCAGCTCCCGGTCGAACTCCTCGCCGCCCGCGCCGCCCAGCGCGGCACGGAAGTCCCCCAGCAGTTCCCTGGCGCCGCGGCCGGCCACGAACGCCGGCTTTCCGGCGGCGATCTCCTCGAACAGGTACTCCCCCACATCCCGCAGCACACCGCTGCCCGGCCCGGCACCCGGCCCGGCTCCGGGCCCTTCCTCCTCGCCCCACACCGCGGGTCCGACCGCGTCGGCGAGGAACCCGGCCGCGGCGGTGGCCAGTTCGGCGGCGAGCCGGCCGGTCGCCGCGCCGGGGCCGAAGACGGCGCGGGCCCGGGCCAGTGAGCGGGCCCGCACCGTCCACGCGGCGCGGTGTTCCGGAGCGGCGCCGAAGGCCCAGAAGAGCTGGGCGGCGGCGCGCACCCGGGGGGTGAACCGGAGCAGCCCGGCGGCCTCCCGCAGCCGCAGCACCGCGGCCAGGATGCGTGCCGCGTCCTGGTCGTGCACCCCGCGGTCGTAGCCCTCGTCGTAGGAGGCCTCGGCGACCTCGCGGACCACCGCGGTCAGCCCGTCGGACGCCAGGGCGCCGGCCAGCCGCTCCCCCGGTTCCTGGCCGAGCACCTTGGCGGCCAGATACTCCGAGCGGTACACCTGCGGGGACTCCGAGACCAGCGGCTGGTCCCAGAAGTCGCGGGTGGCGGCGAAACCGGGGTCGGTGACCGGTGCCCGGTAGTCGGTGCCGGTCACCGCGAAGACCAGCGCGCCGTCCTGCGGCACCAGGGTCAGATCGACCGGCTGGCTGTTGACGCCGAAGCGGTGCCGGCCCAGCCGGACCGTGCCGTCCGCCCCGTACAGCTCCGTGCGGTCGCGCAGCGAGCGCCCGGCCTCCTGCCGGATGGCCTTGATGCGGCCCTCCAGCTCCTCGGCCCGCACCGTCTCGCCGATGCCGCGCAGTTCGCCGGCCGCGCCGCGCACCCGCGCCACCAGCGGGTCGGTGGCGAAGTAGGCGTTGACCTCGTCCAGGGTGGCCAGCGTGCCGGCCCGGCGGGCGACCGTGGACAGGATGCGGCCGGCCGATGCGGACAGCCGCTCGGCGTGCCGGGCACGCTCGTCCAGCTGGGCCTGCTTGCGCGCCGAGAAGGTCTCGTAGATCTCCTCGCGCTGCTGCCCCAGCTTGTCCAGGAAGTCGTCGAAGGCCCCGAAGCGGGCTTCCAGGTTTTCGAGCTGGAGCAGCAGCCGGCCGAGCTGTTCGTCGCACTCCTCCGGGGTGGCGGCGGCGGCCAGGGCGCCGGCCACGGCCTGCCCGAGCAGGGCGAACTCGGCGGCGAACTCGGCCCGGCCCTCCCGCTCCAGCAGTTCCCGGCGGCGGCCGTCGAGGACCGCGCGGGCCCGGTTGACCGCGCCCGTCACCTCGCCGATCCGCTCCAGCAGGGCGGTCCGCACGGTGGCGTCGGCGATGTCGAGGCCGCCGATCACCTCGGTGACGGTCGTCAGGGACTCGGCCTGCCCGGCGATCTCCCCGGCCAGCGGTCCGGCCGCGGCCACCGTGGCCACCTCGCCCGCCTGGGCGGTGAGCCGTGCCACCGCGGCATGCGTGGCGTCGAAGGCGTCCTCGCGGGAGAGGAAGGCCACGGCGCGGCGGCCGGTGGCGGCCAGCGCCTCGGCGATCTCGCCGCCGATGGTGTCCAGGGCGGAAAGATCCGCGTGGCGCAGTTCGCGCAGCGACTCCACCCTGCCCTGGGCGCGGCGCAGTTCGGTGAGCAGGGCGACCCACTGCGAGGCGTCCTTGGGCGCCTCGCCGCGGGACCGGCGGATCAGCGCGGTGGTCTGCTCGCGGGCCTCCCCGACCGCGGCGGCGGCCTGCCGGCGCAGTTCCTGGAGCCGCTCGTACTCGTCGATCACCTGCTCGGCGGTGGTGCGCAGGGTGGCGACCGGCTCGTGCAGGCCCTGGAGACCGTCCAGGCCCAGCCAGTGGTACTGGTCGGTCAGCCGGGCGCAGGCGGCGATGACGGCCTCGAAGACGGCGGTGCCGGGGGCGAGTTCGCTCGCCATCCGGGCGATGGTGAGCGCGTCGGAGATGCCGCGGACCAGTTCGGCGTTGCCGATCCGGGCCAGCGGACCGTCCCGCAGCGGCTGGGCGGCGTGGTGCGCGTCGGAGACGAAGGGGGTGGCCCAGACCTGCATGGGGTGCACCCGGGTGGGCTCGTCGTCGGCGCGGAAGACGACCATGGTGCCGTCGTCGAACAGGCAGTGGCCGTGGGAGAGGATCGGCGCGGCGACGTCCTTGCGGATCAGGTTGTAGGGCAGCAGCAGATACCGGCCGTCCGCCCGGGAGTGGTAGGAGTACAGCACGTCCTCGCCGTTGGGCGAGCGGACCACGCCCTGCATCTCCAGCCCGGAGGTGTCCAGGTCGAAGGTCCTGGCGGCGGCGCCGGCCGGGGCGGCGGCCAGGTAGTAGCCGCCGGGGAAGACGATGCCCTGGTCCTCGGGGAGGGTGTGGCAGGCCTGGCCGATGCCGTCCAGCCGGACCACCTCGCGGGTGCGGCCGTTGTAGACGAGATAGCGGTGGGTGTCCTCGTTGTAGGGCAGGACCCGCAGCAGGATCAGCGAGCCGACCCGGGCGTAGGCGATGTCGGCGTCGGCCAGCGACTGGAGCGGCTCGGCCACCGGCTCGCTGTGGACGCCCTGCCCGTCCTCGGTGTTGTCCTCCACCTTGACGGTGAGGGAGCCGCCGACGGTGTCGACGAACAGCTCGCCCTCGATGGAGACATGCGGATGCTGCCCGGGGGTGTGGTGCTCCCGGCCGGTGACGGTCCATTCGAAGTCGTGGGACGGCGGGAAGACATGGTCCCGCTCGCCCTTGGCGTCCAGATACTCCGGGGTGCCGTCGGTGGCGATCCGCCAGCGCAGCACGCGGATGTCGTCCTGCCGCTCGCCGACCTGGAAGACGGCCAGCAGCAGCGGTCCGACCCGGCGCAGCTGGAGCAACTGCGCCTGGCGGTAGTAGCGGTAGAGGGAGGCGAAGTCGCGGCGGAAGGCGGGCGCGTCCAGCAGGCCGGGCACGGCCCCGGGCGGGGCCTCGGTGAAGTGCTGCCCGCCGCTGCCGGCGGCCCCGGGCCGGTAGGCGTGCAGCCCGAAGACATCGGCGGGTTCGGTGGTCTGCTTCAGCCCGAAGTGCACGTTGTAGCCGAACAGCAGGGCTCCGCCGACCTGCACGATGTCCCGTGGGACGCAGTTGTGCTCGGTGCGGATGCGGTCGGTGGCGACGAGTTCCAGCTCGCTGCCGCCGAAGGTCTCGATCCGCCGGGTGTTGAGCTGCTGGGCGCGGGCGGCCAGTTCGGCGGCGGCGGCCGTCATCCGGTCCCGCAGCACCTGGTAGGTGCCGGTCTCCATCCCGCCGTGGGCGGACTCGCCCGCGCCGCCGTCGCCGGTGCCGGGGTTCGGTGTGCTCGCCATGGTGTTCGGTGTCGTCCCCTGGTCGTCCCGTGTCGGTGGAGCGGGGCGCCGGGCCGCGCGGAGGCGGCCCGGCGCCCCGGCGTCACTGCTGGGCGTTGAGCTGCTTGTTCAGGTTCGGCTGCGGCTGGGCCGGCACGGCGAGCCGCTCCAGCGGCAGGTCGGCCAGGCCGTTGGCGCGGGCCGCCGCCAGCAGCTCGGACAGGGCGCCGCTGTGCTGCCCGCCGTCCGAGATCAGCTTGGTGAGCAGCCCGGCCAGGGTGAGGTCGCGCAGCCCGGCCGCGCCGAGCCCGCCGAGCATGCCGGCCAGGTCCCGGGTGAAGGTGGAGTTCTCCCGGTCCAGCCAGGGACCGGCCATGGCCTGCACGTTCTCCGAGTGGCCGATGAGGTTGTCCACGCTCTTGCCGGCGGAGACGGCGTTGACGATCCGGTCGAAGAACACCTGGTCGCCGCCGACGATGTCGATCTTGGCGTTCTCCAGGGCGGTGCCCACCACCGTGGCCTGGGCCTCGGCGATCTGCCGCTGCACATCCACCTGCGCGATGCGGATCTCCTTCTCGGCCTCCAGCCGCAGCCGGTACTCCTCGTGGTCCCGGCTGGCGGCGTCCAGCGCGGCCATGGCCTCGGCCTTCTGCTTCAGGCCGTCGGCCTCGGCCTCCATCTTCTCGCGCAGCGCCTCGGCCTCGGCCAGGCCCATCTCCTTGGCGGCCTCGGCCTCGGCGTGCCGGGTGGCGGCGAGGGCGGCGGCCATCCGCTCCTTGACCTGGGCCTCGGCCATGCCGCCGGCGGCGGCGTCGGCCTGCTTGCCCTCGGCCAGCCGGATAGCGGCGGCGGCCTCCATCTCGGCGGCCTTGCGCCGGGCCTCGGCCAGGGTCAGCTCCTCCTGGGCGCGGTGCACCGCGGCGGCCTCCGCGGCCTCGGCGGCCTTGATGTCCTTGACCAGCCGCTCCTGGGCCTCGGCCTCGGCCTGGATGATCAGCGCCTGCCGCTCCCGCTCGGCCTCCTCGACCGTGCGCAGCTTCTTGATGTCCTCCTCCTGCTGCGCGACCGTCTTCTCGACCGCGATCCGCTCCCGGATGACGTCGGCGATCTCCCGCTTCTCGCCCTCGATCTCCTTGTCCTTGGCGATCCGGCGCAGCTCCGTCTCCCGCTCGCGGGCGATCACTTCGAGCTGGCGGTCCTTCTCGATGCGCTCGGTCTCCACCGCGACCACCCGCTGCCGGTTCAACTGGGCGACGGCGACCTCCCGTTCGCGGTTCTCGTTCTGCACGCCGAGGGCCTCTTCGGTCTTGAGGTGCGCGGCCTGGGCGCGCAGCCGCTCCTCGGCCTGTATCCGGGCGACCTCGGCCTCCTCCTTGGCCCGCACGGTGGCGATCTCCCGCTGCTGCTTGATCTCGGCGTCGGCCTGGCGGCGCTCCAGCTCCAGCACGGCCTCCCGGGCGTCCACGTTCTGCCGGGTGATCTCCTTCTCCTCGTGGCGCCGGGACTCGTTGGTGAGGATGTGCTGGGCGGCGGTCAGCTCGGTGATCTTCCGGATGCCCTGGGCGTCGAGGATGTTGTCCTTGTCCAGCTGGGCGAGCGGGGTCTGCTCCAGGTAGTCGATGGCGACGTCCTCCAGGCGGTAGCCGTTGAGGTCGCGGCCGATCTCGGCGATGATCCGCTGCTTGAGCTCGTCCCGCTTGACGTAGAGGTCCTCGAATTCGAGCTGCTTGCCCACCGTCTTCAGCGCCTCGGAGAACTTGGCGTTGAACAGCAGCTGGAGGGTGTCCTGGTTGCTGGCGCGCTCGGTGCCGATCGCCTGGGCGACCTTGATCACGTCGTCGACGGTGTTGTTGACCCGCACGTAGAAGGAGATGCGGATGTCGGCCCGGATGTTGTCGGAGCAGATCAGGCCGTCCTTGCCGATCCGGGCCAGCTCCAGCGTCTTCACCGAGATGTCCATGATCTCGGCCTTGTGCAGCACCGGCAGTACCACCATGCCGGTGAAGGTCACATCGACCTTGCGCATTTTGGAGACGATGAGCGCCTTGCCCTGCTCGACCTTGCGGAACAGCCGGGTAATGGCGAACAGCATCACAAGCAGGATGAGCAGGATGACGGCAAGGAGTATGCCGAGCCCCTGGGTGATGGCGGTGTCCATCGTTGCGTTGTCCTTCTGTCGTGTGCCGGAAGGTGCGTGAGCGGCGGCGGTCCGGCGGCGCGGCGGCTCAGCCGAGCGGATCGGCGGCGGCGCCGGCCGGGGCGACCCGGAAGAAATCGCCCTCCCGGTCGTAATCGAAGAGCAGTGCGCTGCTGCCGGCGGCGATCGGTTCGCCGCCCTCCTCGCCGCGGATGTCCACCAGGACGGTGGAGCCGTCGTCCAGGGTGATCTCGCCCTGGCCGAAGCTCTCCCCGGCGCAGCCGACCCGCACCACGCACACCCGGCCGACGAAGTGGGCGTTGCGCGGCGCGGAAGCGGAGCGCAGTATCCGGCGCAGCGGGCGGGCCAGCAGCCAGGTGGTCTGCCAGCCGGCGTACAGCATCAGCGCCGTCCAGGGCAGCAGGATCAGGGCGGAGTCGAACAGCGCGGTGCCGATCAGGCCGGTGAACCAGGCCACGGCGATGACCAGCGACAGCACCACGGTGACCGGCACGCCGCCCAGGCCCAGCACGGCCGGCAGGCCCGCGAGGCCGCCGGGGGAGCCGCCCTCCCCCGCGTCCCCCGCGTCGCCCCCGGTGTCCCCGCCGTCGAAGGCACTGCCGGCGATGCCGGTGACCGCGGCGAAGAGCCAGTAGCCGATGACGACCACGAGCGGGAAGGTGAAGACGACGGTGGGGAACTCCAGGGCCGCGTCGAAGAACTCCCCCATGTGTTCCCCTCCCCGTTGCGATCCTGGCCACATTTATACGCCACCGGACCGACACCGGGACAGGAGGGTGTCTGGATCATGCAGTCATCCGCCGGCCGGGCGCCGCCCGTCCGCCCTCGTCACGGCCGCCGGTCCCACCGGGTGGCCGCCCGGACACGGTCCGTCACCGACGACCGCGGGGCGGCCCCGGGCGTCCTTGGTTGCTGCATACGGTTACAGTGGTCGTTTTGTTGGATTCGAGTGCGCTCGAGACGTCAATGACATGGCTGTCATGGCTGTCGTGGCCCCTGTGCCTGCCATGCCGGTCATGCGTGTCCTGAGTGTCCTGAGGATGGCAAAGCGTGGCGCAAGTCCTGAGCCGGGGGCGGGCGGCTCTGTTCCGCATCCACCCGGCCCGCATCGTGGTGACCGCCTGGGGCTGCACCATCGTCATCGGCACCACCCTGCTGGCGCTGCCGGTCTCGGCCGCCGGCGGACGGGCGACCTCCCTGATCGACGCCCTGTTCACGGCCACCTCCGCGGTCTGTGTGACCGGTCTGGTGGTGGTGGACACCGGCAGCCACTGGAGCGGTTTCGGCCAGTGGGTGATCCTGGTCCTGTTCCAGCTCGGCGGCTTCGGCATCATGGCCGTGGCCTCGCTGCTCGCCCTGCTGATCGCCGGCAAGCTGCGGATGCGGTTGACGCTGGTGGCCCAGACCGAGACCAAGGGCCCGGTGCTGGGCGAGGTGCGCCGGGTGGTCACCCGGATTGCCCTGATCAGCGCCATCATCGAGGGCGTCACCGCGATCTGGCTGATCCTGCGCTTCGCCGCCCATGGCATGGCCTGGGGAGACGCCGTTTATCACGGCTTCTACCACGCCGTGTCGGCGTTCAACAACGCCGGCTTCGTCCTGTACTCGGACAGCCTGATGGGCTACGCGCACGATCCATGGGTGCTGCTGCCGGTGGCGACCGCGATGCTGCTGGGCGGCATCGGCTTCCCGGTCATGGTGGAGCTGCTGCGGCACCGTTCCCGGCGGCGCGACACCGGCCGGATAAGCTGGTCGCTGCATCTGAAGCTCACCCTGCTGACCAGCGCCCTGCTGCTGGCCGCCGGCACCCTGCTCGTTCTCGTCCTGGAATGGGAGAACGCCGCCACCCTGGGCGGCATGAACGTCGTGGACAAGACCGTCAACGCGTTCTTCCACTCCGCCATGGCCCGCTCGGGCGGATTCAATTCCGTGGACACCGGCGCCATGGAACCGGCCAGCCTGCTGGCCACCGTCGCCCTGATGTTCATCGGCGGCGGCAGCGGCGGCACGGCCGGCGGCATCAAGGTCACCACCTTCGCCGTGCTGGGCGTGGCCATCATCGCCGAGGTGCGCGGTGAGCCCGCCTCCGGCATCCTCGGCCGCCGGCTGGCCCCCCATGTGCTGCGCCAGGCGCTGACCGTGGCGCTGCTCGGGGTGGGCCTGGTGATCCTGGCCACCATCGCCCTCCTCACCCTGATGGAGGAGCGGCTGGAGGTGGTTCTGTTCGAGGCGGTCTCGGCGTTCGGCACGGTCGGGCTGTCGGCGGGCGCCACCATGGACCTGCCGCCGCTGGGCAAGCTGATCATCGTCGGGCTGATGTTCATCGGCCGGGTGGGTCCGATCACCCTGGTCTCCGCGCTGGCGCTGCGGGAGCGCACCCGCCGCTACCAGCTTCCCGAAGAACGACCGATCATTGGATGACGATGGGCAACTACCTCCACTCCCTGCGCCAGCGGCGCCGCAAACGGCTCGCGCACAGCTACGCGCAGCAGCACATGGGCGACCAGCGGGTGGCCGTGATCGGCCTGGGCCGGTTCGGCAGCTCGCTGGCCCGGGAGCTGATGCGCCGCGGCTGGGACGTGCTGGGCATCGACGAGAGCGAGCGTCTGGTGCAGCGGCACAGCGACTTCCTCACCCATTCGGCGGTGGCGGACTGCACCGACCCCGAGGTGCTGCGCCAGCTGGGGGTGCACGACTTCTCCAGCGCGGTGGTGGCCATCGGCAGCGATGTGGAGGCCAGCATCCTGGTCACCACCAATCTGCTGGAGTTCGACATCCCCAATGTCTGGGCCAAGGCGATCAGCCGCCAGCACGGCCAGATCCTGGAGCGGCTCGGCGCCCACCATGTGGTGCTGCCGGAGCATGAGATGGGCGAGCGGGTGGCGCATCTGGTCACCGGCCGGATGCTCGACTTCATCGAGTTCGACGACGACTACGCGCTGGTCAAGACGGTGGCCCCGGAGATAGCCACCGGTGTGCCGCTGGGCGTGAGCGCGGTCCGCTCCAAGTACGGGGTGACCGTGGTCGGGATCAAGCGCCCCGGCCAGGGCTTCACCTATGCGACCGCGGAGACCGTGATCGAGGCGGGCGATGTGATCGTGGTCACCGGCAAGACGGCCGCGGTGGAGGCCTTCGCCGAGTTGAGCTGACCCCCCTGCCGGTAACCGGGTGTGACCATGTACGGTGGAGCCACCGCTTTCTGCGTTTGGAGCGGAACCCGCACCGCTACCGTTTCACCGTACAAGCACACGCGGCACCGCAGCAGTCACAGAAACACAGAAGCACAGGAACAACAGAAATACCGGACGTGGTCACGGCCACCGGGAGCCGCCGGAGTACCGGCGGGCCGCCCGCGGCCGGGGGCAGGTCCGTTGGGCGCGCCGGGAAGTCTGGTCGGCAATCGGTTTGCAGTTGTCCCCAATTGTTTCCGTAACCCGTAACCGTCCCCTCGACACGGAGGCCCGCCGTCCATGACGCCGCCGCACGCCCAGCATTCCCCGCAGCCGCACCACGACTACACCGAGCGTGACCGCCGCTCCATCGCCGAATTCCTGCGCCTGGAGGTCTCCGGCGGCGTGATGCTGCTGCTGGCGGCCACGCTGGCGCTGATCCTGGCGAACTCCCCGCTGAGCGACGGCTACGCCTCGGTGCGCGACCACTACCTGGGCCCGGAGGTGCTCGGCCTGCGGATGTCCATCGGCCACTGGGCGGCCGACGGACTGCTGGCCGTCTTCTTCTTCATCGCCGGCATCGAGCTCAAGCGCGAACTGGTCATCGGCGAACTGCGCAACCCGGCCGCCGCGGCCCTGCCCATCGTGGCCGCGGTGGGCGGCATGGCCGTACCGGCGCTCATCTATGTCGCGATCGTGGGCACCCAGGGCGGTGAACTGAACGGCTGGGCGGTGCCCATGGCCACCGACATCGCCTTTGCGCTGGGCGTGCTGGCGGTGGTCGGCCGCAGGCTGCCGTCCGCGCTGCGCACCTTCCTGCTCACCCTGGCGATCGTGGACGACCTGATCGCGATCATCATCATCGCGATCTTCTACACCTCGCAGATGAACCTCTGGGCGCTGCTGGGCTCGCTGGCCGGGCTGGTCCTCTTCCACCAGCTCCACCACCGCGGGGTGCGCGGCTGGTACGTCTATGTGCCGCTGGCCCTGGTGATCTGGGCGCTGATGATCAACAGCGGGGTGCACGCCACCATCGCGGGCGTGGCCATCGGCATGCTGCTGCGCACCACCCCGCGGGAGGGCGAGCACGAGTCCCCGGCGGAGCATGTGGAGCACATCGTGCACCCGTACTCGGCCGGGCTGGCGGTGCCGCTGTTCGCGCTGTTCGCGGCCGGGGTGGAGATCTCGCCGTCCAGCCTGACCGCGATGGCCGGGGACTCCGAGGCGGTCGGTGTGCTGATGGGGCTGTTCGCGGGCAAGCTGATCGGGGTCTTCGGCGCCACCTATCTGATGGCCAGATTCACCCGCGCCAGGCTCTCGCCCGCGCTGGGCTGGGCGGACATCGCCGGGGCCGCGCTGCTGGCCGGCATCGGCTTCACGGTCTCGCTGCTCGTCACCGAGCTGGCCTTCGCCGAGCATCACGAGCTGGAGGAGCATGTCAAGGCCGCGGTGCTGATCGCCTCCACCGTGGCGGCGGTGTGCGCGGCGGGGGTGCTGGGCTGGCGCAACCGGGTCCATGCCGCCCGGGACGGTGCCGGGGGCGGTGCCGGTACGGACGGCCCGGACGGCCCGGACGGCAAGGGCACCGGCGGCGGGGGAACGGGCGGGGCGGCCGGCGACGGCCCGGAGAACACCTCCACCGGGGCCACCGCCCTCTCGGCCCGCCGGGAGAAGTGACCGGACCGCGGAGCGGGCCGGGCCGGCCGGAAGGAGCCCCGGCATCCCGCCCCGGCGTTCATGACCGCACCAGCAGATGCAGCTCAAAGGCATAGCGGGTGGCCCGGTACAGATGCGAGCCGTACTCCACGGCCCGGCCGGTGTCGTCATAGGCGGTGCGCCGCATGGTCAGCAGCGGCGCGCCCTCCGGTTCGGCCAGCAGGGCACCCTCCTCGCCGGTGGCGGCCCGCGCGCCGATGGACTGGCGCGCGCTGTGCAGGGTGATGCCGGCCTTGCGTAACCGGTGGTAGAGCCCGCCGCTCTCCAGGTCCTGGCGCTCCGGGGCGAACAGCCCCTGCGGCAGATAGTTGCGCAGATAGGCCAGGGGCTGGTCCTGGCTCAGGCGCAGCCGCTCCAGCAGATGGACGGCCGCGCCGCCGGACAAGCCCAGCGCGCCGGCCACCTCCTCCGGGGCGGGAACCGTCTCGATGCGCAGCACCCGGGTGGCCGGGCGCTCGCCGGCCGCCTCCAGGTCGTCGTAAAGGCTGTTGACCTCCAGGGGGCGGCCCATCCGGCTCTGCACCACCTGGGTGCCCACGCCGCGGCGGCGGACCAGCAGGCCCTTGTCGACCAGGGCCTGTATCGCCTGCCGGACGGTGGGCCGGGACAGGCCGAGCCGGGCGGCCAGCTCGATCTCGTTGCCCAGCAGGGAGCCGGGCGGCAGCCGGCCGTCCTCGATGGCCTCCGCCAACTGACGGGAGAGCTGGAAGTACAGCGGCACCGGGCTGCCGCGGTCGATGCTGAACTGGAGGTCCACAGGCGTCGTCCCCTTCCCCATGACCCGAGCCTAGCCAAGCCCTGTGCCGCGCCGCGCACGGACCTGACCTCTTGTCAGATCTGTGCGATTCCCCTATCCAGAAGCGACACACGGACCCGCGTCCGGTCAGTTCGCGATCGTCCGGCATCCGTCACCGTTCGGCACCTCTCCCGTCACAGGTGGCCAACAAGCCCCATCCCGTCCGGGCCTCGATCGTTCTCCGGGCACAGGCTCGTGATCACCAGCCGCCGCGCGGGGGCTCCCCCCGACGGCCACCAGGGCGGCCGTCGCCCCGGCGCGGTGCAGGGAGGTGCTTAGTTGATGACGGACCGCGGACTCTGGTCGTACAAGGAGATCGCCGCGCACATCCAGGTGCAGCCGGACACCGTCCGGTCGTACCGGAAGCACGGCCATCTTCCGCCGCCGGACGTGGTCGAGCGCGGCAGGCCCTACTGGTACCCGGAAACCATCAGGAAGTGGGTGACCCAGCGACCGGGCCGGCGGGGCCGGAAGAACTGATCCCCGATCCGGCGGACCGCCCCGGCAGATGAGGCCCGGCACCGCACAAGGGTGCCGGGCCTCACACGGCCGAGCGACTGGCTCATACCCCAAGGGGGTATTATCTTTGGTGTTGCAAGCACCCGTCCGGGGGTCCGGGGGGCACCGGGACACCCGCCCGTCTCACCCATGCATGAGGAGCCACCATGAGCACCGTCACCTACAAGGTCAGCGGGATGAGCTGCGGCCACTGCGAGGGGGCCGTCTCCTCCGAGCTCTCCGCCCTGCCGGGCGTCACGGCGGTGAAGGCCGACGCCGGGGCCGGGCTGGTCACGGTCACCTCCGAGGCGCCGCTGGAGGAGTCCGCGGTGCGCGCCGCGGTCGACGAGGCCGGCTACACGCTGGTCGGCGCCGCCTGAGCCGCTCCGCTCCTCCGCACGGCCCGCGCCCGGGCCCGGGGCCCTTCCCGCCGCCACCGGCGGGAAGGGCCCCGGCCCGTTTGCGCCGCGGTCAGCCGGCGGTGCCGGTGACCGTGGTGCCGGACCTGGTCAGGGTGTACTCCACCGTGTCACCGCTCCAGAAGTGGAAGGTCAGCAGCACCGTGGAGCCGTCCCGCACCTCGTCGAAGAAGGCCGCGGGCAGGGTGATCTCCCCGGCGTCGTAGTCGGGTGCGAAGGCCGCGCCGAACTCCTTGTAGGAGGTCCAGCCGTGCGGCCCGGCGTTGCCGCTGCCGTCGGCGTAGACCGCCTCCATGGTGGCGAGCCGGTCGCCGTGGAAGGCGGCCGGGATCACCAGCCCGCCGGTGGTTCCGGCGGCGTCCGCCACCACCGGCGTGTCATGGCTGATCACCTTCACCTCCCAGGGCACTCCCCGGGAGAAGCGCAGCGTGAGCACCGCGTTGGTCCCGTACTCCCGGGCCGCGGTCAGGCGCTCCAGGGTGGCCGCGAAGACGGTCAGCCGGTCGCCGTCGAGCGTGTAGTCGCGCCCGTGGACCAGCCACCGGTGGCCATGGCGTACCGACCACAGCCGGTTGCCGTTGGGGTTCAGGGTGAGGGTCGCGTCCGACGGGCTTCCGCCGCGGCGGACGAAGATCTGGTCGCTGGAGGCGGTGCCCGAGGCCACCCGCCAGCTCGACCGGATCTGCCGGTACAGGCTCGGATCGCTCCACTCGAAGGTGGTACGCCCGAAGTGCTGGCCGTTGTCCCAGAGCATGGTGGTGAGCCGCTTGGCGCGGGCGTAATTGCCCAGGAACTCGAAGAACTTCAGCTTCTCGCCCTGCTGGACGGTGTCGGTGCTGCGGTCGAAGCCGAGCAGCCCGTACTCGCCGATGATCACGGGCACGCCCCGGGCGGTGAACGTCTCGTGCACCCGGTCGAAGACATCGGTCAGGTCCTGCCGGGTGGTCTCGTCGAAGCGGGTGTGGCCGGCGACGTTCACACTGAACGGCCAGAAGCCGTAGAAGTGGACGGTGGCCACCAGGCGGGGGTCGTCCAGCTCGGCGAGGGTGGCGGCCAGTTCGTCCAGCCTGGCCTGGTCGGCCGAGGTGTGCAGGGTGGGCAGAACGAGCAGGCGGGTGGCGTTCCGGCCGCCCGAGCCGCGCACCACGGCATGGAAGGCCGCGTTCAGCTCGTGCATCAGCGCGGCGTTCTGCGCGTCTCCCGAACTGCCGTCGAAGAACGGCTCATTGATGCTTTCGAACAGCAGACGGCGGGAGGAGTCGCGGAACGCGCCGGCGATCTGCGTCCAGGCGGCGGTGTACCGGTCGAGCACCTCGTCATGCCGGGCGGGCATCCCGCTCACCCACTGCCAGGAGTCGTGATGCATGTTGATCAGGACGTACAGGCCCTCGTCCAGCGCCCAGCCGACGACCTCGCGGACGCGTTCCAGGGTGGCCGGGTCGATGGTGTAGTCCGGTGCCGGGCCCTGGTGCTGGCCCCAGGTCACCGGTATCCGGATGCTCCGGAAGCCCTGCGCCCGGATGTTGCGGAGCAGTTCGCGGGTGACCCGCGGATTGCCCCAGGCGGTCTCGTCGGCGCCGATGGCGTCGAAGGTGTTGCCCAGATTCCAGCCGGGCTGCATGGCGTCGACCACGTCCTGCGCCGAACGCCCACCGCCCTGCCCGCCCCTTTCGCCCGTCGCGCCCGTCGTCCCGGCGTCGGCGGCAAGGGCGCCGCTGGGCATCACCATCAGCCCCAGCAGCACCACCAGGGCCGCCATGGCGGCCAGTAGCCCTCGTGAACGGCTTCTCACAGTCAACCCTTCCGTTGAACCGGTTCAAGGACGTTCACTAGCGCCACATCGTGCACACGTCAAGGAAGCGCTTCACCGGCCCCCGCGCCGCAGCTCGAACCACACGCTCTTCCAGCATTGGCCGCTCCCCCGGGACACCCCCCAGGCCGAGGCCATCGTGTGCACCAGCCAGAGACCGCGCCCGCTCCCGGCCTCCGGCGGCGCCTCCCTGGGGGTCGGCAGCGCGGCGCCGGAACCGTCGTGCACGGAGACGGTCACCCGGTCCCCGCGCAGCGTGGTGATCACCGTGACCAGCGGTCCGGTGGTGTGCCGCCAGGTGTTGGTGACCAGCTCCGAGACCAGCAGCCGGGCGGTGTCCGCCACCTCCCCCAGCCCGCCGTGCGCCACCACGACCGCGACATGATCGCGCACCACCCGTACCGAATCCGGCGCGTTCGGCACCGTCAGCCGATACGACCGCACCCCGCTCCTGCCCCGCACCGCCACATCCATTTCCGCTCCTAGGATTCCTTCACCTCCCCTCAAGCTAGGGGGCATAAAGCCCACCTAACAAGTCGCTCATTTGGGTGATGAGCGATTCGACCGGAGGGCTGTCGGACGGTCAGACTGGTCCGAAGCGAAGGGAGTGGGATGCCGCCGAGGATCAATCCGAGCGCACGGGAGAGACGACTGGGTGCGGAGTTGCGCAAGCTGCGGGAGAAGGCGGGCAGGACGGCACGGGAGGCCGGCGCACTCATCGGCACGGATCAGTCCAAGATGAGCAATATCGAGGCTGGTTACCGGGCCATCAGCGAGGAGCGCATCCGCCGCCTGGCGGCCTACTACGCCTGCACCGACGCGGCACTGATCGAGGCCCTGTGCGCCATGGCCGGAGAACGCCGAGGCAAGCGCTGGTGGGATGAGTATCGGGGAATTCTTTCCCCCGACTTCCTCGATGTGGCAGAACTCGAACACCACGCGACCTACCTGCGGTCCGTCCAGATCGTTTCCATCCCCGGCCTGCTTCAGACCGAGGACTACGCCGAGGCCCTGTTCCGGGGCGGCATCCCACCTCTGCCCGAGGAGGAGGTCCGGGTCCGCACCGAGTACCGGATGCGGCGCAAGGTCTTCTTCGAGCGGCCGGACTCTCCTCCGCTCCAGGCGATCATCCACGAAGCCGCCCTGCGCATGCGGTTCGGTGGCCGCCAGGTGGTCCGGAATCAGTTGGAGCATCTCATCGAGTCATCGCGGTCACCGGCCGTCGATGTCCGTGTCGTCCCGTTCACCAACGAGCGTTTCATCGAGGCCACCCAGCCCGTTGTCTACGCGGGCGGGGTGGTGCCACACCTGGACACCGTGCACATGGACAGCCCTTACGGGGGACGCTTCGCCGACGCCGAGACAGTGTTGGAGAATTACCGCGCGTTCTTCGATCACGCGTTGCGGGCGGCCCTCGACCCCGAGGAGTCCCGCCAGCTCATCCATCACATCGCACGGGAACTGTGAGGCGCCGCCATGACCGGCATAGCGATCCAGTGGCAGAAGTCCTCCTTCTCCGGAGCCAACGGCCCCGACTGCGTCGAGTTGGCGCACGGCGGCGGGCCGCTGCTGCTGAGGGAGAGCGACGCACCGGAGACCGTGCTCGCCGCTTCTCCCGCCGCGTTCGCCGCACTGCTCACCCGTCTGAAGGAACCGGGCTTGCCCTGGAGTCCGCTCTGACCCGTAGCTTCGTCCGGTGACGGAACAAGCCGGGACGGAGACAGACACATGAGCGGTGACGAGATGCGGCGGGAGCGGTTCGAGCGGGGCATGCGGGTGCTCGGTGAGATCGACGGCGACGCCGGCCGGCGGGTGATGGACGCGCTCGCCGACGTCTCCCCGGAGCTGGCCCACCAGATCGCCGCCTGGGGCTTCGGCGAGATCTACAGCCGCCCGGCGCTGCCGCCGCGCGACCGGCAGTTGGTGACCCTCGGCATGCTCACCGCGCTCGGCGGCTGCGAGCCCCAGTTGGAGGTGCACGTCAACGCGGCGCTGAACGTCGGCCTGTCCCCCGAGGAGATCGTCGAGGCCATGCTGCACGCCGCCGCCTACTGCGGCTTCCCGCGCGCGCTGAACGCCACCTTCACCGCCAAGAAGGTCTTCGCCGAACGCGGCCTGCTGCCCGTCGGCGACGGATAACGCTCCCGCCCGGGATCGCAGCCGTCGTCGGTCAGCCGAGGGCGGAGGTGAAGGTGTGCAGGGCCGCTGCGAGCGTGGTGTCGAGTACTTCCTCCACGCTGTCCCAGCGGCTTTCCGGGCTGTCGGTGTGGATCCAGGTGACGGTCTCACTCGGTGTGGAGACCACGACGGGCTCTGCTTCCTGGCGGAAGGTGTCGCCGGATTCCCGGCCGAGCATCTCGGCGTACACCGTCAGTGCCAGCACACCGGTTTCTCCTCGGCCGACTTTCTGCAGGAACACCAGGAACCGAAGTTCCTGCCCCAGCGCGACCAGGCGGAGGCGGGTCCACCACACGCCTTGCTGGAGGTTGGCGTAAAAGTCCACGCTCCGCGCGGCCTGCACAACCTGCCACCGCCAGAAGCGGGCCTGCGGCTGGGGCGGTGCAACCGCCTTCACCGAGGCGAATGCCCCGGAGTCAATGTCCTTCAAAAGGCTCTCGAACTGGTCCGCCATGGACTGCAGCCAGTCCGTCAGCCGCTGCTGGAGGGCGTCGGCAAGGACCTGCACCTTGCTCGCCCGCTCCCGCGCACCCGTCTCGTCCCGCAGTCCGCGCAGCCGGTCGACGCCGGCCCCGAGGACGGCGAGGGCACCACCAGCGGCCCCTGCTTCCTCCAGGGATTTCGGCGGGCGCTCCAGCTCGCTGCGAAGCGCGACAATCTCCAGCCCGGCGAAGAACCGCACCAGCGGGCGGAGCTCACCTTCGTTCGCCTGGTCGAGGCAGCGCAGATACCGGTCCCGTTCCCGGCGGTCCACCACCAGGGGGGCAAGATCGCACTTCAGCAGCCCGAGCAGGGTGAGACACCGCGCGACACGGCCGTTCCCGTCCTCGAACGGATGGATACGGACAAAGCGATGGTGCAGCCATGCCTCACGGACGAGGGGGTGAACCGACTCCGTGGTGCGGTACTGCCTGATGAGTTCATCCATCTGCGCCGGCACATGCTCGGGGGGCGTGTACTCAAGCATCGAACCATCAGGGCGCCGCACGTGGTTGGCCTGGACCTTCCACTGGCCGTGGTGGAGTGTGGCCTCGAAGGTCTGTCCGGTCGGACCGGTGGCGGTATAGGTGCGCTGGCGGCGGGTCAGCGCCACATGCAGTTCGCGGATCAGCGACGTGGAGACCTCCCGTCCGTCCCGGGCCGCTTCCACCAGGAACTCCAGGGCGTCGTACTGGGACCTGATGATGTCCAGTACGTCTTCCGAGACCACTCCATCGGCCGCCCGGGCCACCGCGTCGGCAGTCAGGCCTTCCGCGACAAGCGCCTCCGTGACTCCCCAGTCGACCTCGTACAGGCGCTCGATGATGCCCGTCTCGATCGCGTGGCGCCGCAGGGAACGGCGACGGGCCTCCTGAAAGGCGGCGTCGTTCAGGGAAACGACGTCCTTCCAGGCCCGCTGCAGAGCCTGTACGGATTCGAGGATGGAGTCGAGGTCCCCGTTCAGAAGCGGCAGGGGTTCAACGTCCGACCACGGAAGATCTGGCATGGGCACGGGCACAGGATAACTGCCACGCGCGGAGGGACCGGCGCCGGCAACAGCCCTGCGTCAGCGCCCGCATACGGCTGGTGAGGGGTGGGTGGGGTGTGTGCGCGTAGACAAGGAGAAAGCGCCTCGCGCCGAGTCCCCCCACTGGGCCCGGGCGAGGCGCTTTGTGCCGCTGACGCGAAGCGTCCCCCCACGGGACCTCGCCCAGTCGGCTCGCCGATGCGGATCCAGCCGAAACCACATCGACGTCACTCAGTTAGACACGACTGGGGCCGGTTCGTTGCCCCCCTGGCGCTGTGATCTGCATCACAATCACGCGGGCCCGGTGCTCCAGTGGAGACCGGGCCCGTACGACCGTGCGGCGTCGTGAGCCGCGCAGAGTGCGGATGTCCTGCGCGGATGTCCTGTGCGGAGGTGTGCGGCAAAGGGCGGTGGAGCCGCGTTCAGCGCTGCTCGACGGGGACGTAGTCCCGCTCGACCACGCCGGTGTAGATCTGCCGGGGGCGGCCGATGCGCGAACCCGGTTCCTTGATCATCTCATGCCACTGGGCGATCCAGCCGGGCAGCCGGCCCAGCGCGAAGAGCACCGTGAACATGGTGGTCGGGAAGCCCATCGCGCGGTAGATCAGACCGGTGTAGAAGTCCACGTTGGGGTAGAGGTTGCGCTGCACGAAGTAGTCGTCGCTGAGCGCCCGGTCCTCCAGGCGGAGGGCGATGTCCAGCAGTTCGTCGGACTTGCCGAGGGCGGAGAGGACCCCGTGCGCGGCCTGCTTGATGATCTTGGCGCGGGGGTCGAAGGACTTGTAGACCCGGTGGCCGAAGCCCATCAGCCGGACGCCGTCCTCCTTGTTCTTCACCTTGCGGATGAAGGTGTCGACATCCCCGCCGGAGGCCGCGATGGACTCCAGCATCTCCAGCACGGCCTGGTTGGCGCCGCCGTGCAGGGGGCCCCACAGGGCGCTGATGCCGGCCGAGATGGAGGCGAACAGGTTGGCGTGCGAGGAGCCGACCAGGCGGACGGTGGAGGTGGAGCAGTTCTGCTCGTGGTCCGCGTGCAGGATCAGCAGCTTGTCCAGGGCGTCGACCACGACCGGGTCCAGCGCGTACTCCTCGGCCGGGACGGCGAAGGTCATGCGGAGGAAGTTCTCCACATAGCCGAGGTCGTTGCGCGGATAGACGAAGGGGTGGCCGACCGCCTTCTTGTAGGCGAAGGCCGCGATGGTCGGCAGCTTGGCCAGCAGCCGGATGGTGGAGAGGTGGCGCTGCTTCTCGTCGAACGGGTTGTGGCTGTCCTGGTAGAAGGTGGACAGCGCGCTGACCACGGAGGAGAGCATGGCCATCGGGTGGGCGTCGCGCGGGAAGCCCTGGTAGAACCGTTTGACGTCCTCGTGCAGCAGCGTGTGCTGGGTGATCTCGTCCCGGAAGGCCGCCAGCTCCTCGGCGGTGGGCAGCTCGCCGTTGATCAGCAGAAAGGCGGTCTCCAGGAACGAGCCGCGCTCCGCGAGCTGTTCGATGGGATAGCCCCGGTAGCGGAGGATGCCCTGCTCGCCGTCCAGGTAGGTGATCGCCGACTTGTAGGCGGCGGTGTTGCCGTAACCGGAGTCCAGGGTCACCAGACCGGTATCGGCGCGCAGCTTGGCGATGTCGAGCCCCTGGTCACCGACCGTGCTCTCCACCATGGGATAGCGGTACTCGTCTTTTCCGTACCGCAGTACTACGGCGCTGTCACTTGCGCGGTGTTCGCTCACGTCTTCCCTCACCGACGTCGTGCCTCTTCTTCGAGGTGCCCTGACTGCTTCCACTGTCCCCCATCCGGCGCCACTTAGTGCACTCGGGGTCAGCCAATGGACGTGTTTTCTGGCACGCAGTGCCGAGCACCAAGGGGCATCAAGGGCATAGCGCCCCGGTGAGCCGCTTGTCCAGTGCCGTATACCGGCTCCCGGCGGAGACGCTGCGCACCGCCTGACCGAGCGCACGGCGCGAGCCGACCAGCACCACCAGCCGTTTCGCCCGGGTCACCGCGGTATACAAAAGATTCCGCTGCAGCATCATCCAGGCACTCATGGTGACCGGAATCACCACGCAGGGATACTCGCTGCCCTGGGACCGGTGGATCGTTACGGCGTAGGCGTGCGCCAGCTCGTCGAGCTCGGTGAAGTCGTAGGGCACTTCCTCGTCTTCCTCGGTGAGCACCGTCAGCCGCTGCTCCACGGGATCGAGGCCGGTGACCACCCCGACCGTGCCATTGAAAACCCCATTTTCTCCTTTGTCATAATTATTTCTGATCTGGGTCACCTTGTCGCCCACACGGAAGACCCGGCCGCCGATCCGCCGCTCCGGCAGGCCGGGACGGGCCGGGGTGATGGCCTCCTGGAGCAGCGCGTTCAGCACCCCCGCGCCCGCCGGGCCGCGGTGCATGGGCGCCAGCACCTGCACATCCCGGCGGGGGTCGAGCCCGAATCTGGCGGGCACCCGGCGGGCCGCCACATCCACCGCCAGCTTCCCGGCGGCCTCGGTGTCCTCCTCGGCGAACAGGAAGAAGTCGGCCAGCCCCTGGGTGACCGGCGGCAGACCGGTGTTGATGCGGTGCGCGTTGGTGACCACCCCGGACTGCTGCGCCTGGCGGAAGATCCGGGTCAGCCGGACCGCCGGGACGGGCCCGGGCTCGGCCAGGAAATCCCGCAGCACCTGGCCGGGGCCGACCGAGGGCAACTGGTCCACATCCCCCACCAGCAGCAGATGCGCGCCCGGCGCCACCGCCTTGACCAGCTTGTTCGCCAGCAGCACATCCAGCATGGAGGCCTCGTCCACGACCACCAGATCGGCGTCCAGCGGGCGGTCCCGGTCATAGGCGGCGTCCCCGCCGGGCCGCAGCTCCAGCAGCCGGTGCACGGTGGAGGCCTCGGCGCCGGTCAGCTCGGCCAGCCGCTTGGCGGCCCGGCCGGTGGGCGCGGCCAGCACCACCTTGGCGCGCTTGGCCCGGGCCAGCTCGACGACGGAGCGGACGGTGAACGACTTGCCGCAGCCGGGGCCGCCGGTCAGCACGGCCACCTTCTCGGTCAGCGCCAGCCGGACCGCCTGCTCCTGCTCGGGCGCCAGCTCGGCGCCGGTACGGGCGGCCAGCCAGGCCAGGGCCTTGCCCCAGTCCACCCCCTGGAAGGCCGAGAGCCGGTCCCCCTCGTTCCGCAGCAGCCGCCGCACCTGGGCGGCCAGGGCGACCTCCGCGCGATGCAGGGGGACGAGATAGATGGCGTCCAGCCGGCCGGCACCGTCCCCGCCCGGGTCCCCGCCGGTGTCCTCGCCGGTGTCCCGGGGCTCGTCGGGTGGTGCGTCGGCGGCGCTGCCGTCCGGGCTGCGCCGGGGCGGTGGTGCGGATGGCGCGGGGCGCTCGGGGATGCGTTCCCGGACGACGCCCTCGGGGTCGTCGGCCAGCTCGGCAAGGCATTCGATCACCAGGCCGGTGTCCACCTGGAGCAGCTTGACCGCGTCCGCGATCAGCCGCTCCTCCGGCAGAAAGCAGTGCCCCTGCTCGGTGGACTGCGACAGCGCGTACTGGAGCCCGGCCTTGACCCGCTCCGGGCTGTCCTGCGGGATGCCGACCGCGCGGGCGATCCGGTCCGCCGTGAGAAAACCGATGCCCCATACGTCGGCCGCCAGCCGGTAGGGCTGGTTCTTCACCACGGAGATGGAGGCGTCGCCGTACTGCTTGTAGATCCGCACCGCGATGGAGGTGGAGACCTCCACGCTCTGCAGGAAGACCATCACCTCCTTGATGGCCTTCTGCTCCTCCCAGGCGGCGGCGATCAGCGCGGTGCGCTTCGGGCCCAGGCCGGGGACAGCGATCAGCCGCTCGGCATCGGCCTCGATGACCTCCAGGGTCTCGGTGCCGAAGTGCTCCACGATCCGCTCGGCGGTCTTCGGGCCGATGCCCTTGATCAGGCCCGAGCCCAGATACCGCTGGATGCCCTGCACGGTGGCGGGCAGCACGGTGGTGTAGTTCTCCACCATGAACTGGCGGCCGTACTGCGGATGCGAGCCCCAGCGGCCCTCCATCCGCAGCGACTCCCCCACCTGGGCGCCGAGCAGCGCCCCGACGACGGTCAGCAGCTCGCCGCCGCCCCGGCCGGTGTCCACCCGGGCGACGGTGTAGCCGTTCTCCTCATTGGCATAGGTGATCCGCTCCAGGACCCCCTCCACCACGGCCCTGCGCGGTGCGCCGGGCTGCGGCGGGGAACCGGATGCGGCACTGGACGGACTTGCCGGACGCGACATGACTCGACGTTAACCGCAGCCGCCGACACCCCGGGATGCCTGTGGAAAACTCCCGCCGCACCCGGGCCCGCCCGCCGTGGCCGCCTCCGGACAACCCGAAGGGCCCGGCCCCCTGCCAGGCCCTTCGATCCCCTCCTGCACCCCGTGCACAGTGAGACATCCGGGATACCCCGGAGGTTGCACATCTGCCCGTATTTTCTTCGACACCGTTCGATCACCATGCGCGCCCAGGGGCGCAGGGGGCGCACGGCCGGGGCACGGAACGGGCATGGCATGGGGCCGGCCCGGGGCGGGGGCCGGCCCGGTGTTCCCTGCGGCGCGAAGCGGGAACGGAACCGGGCCGGCCCGGTCTGCGGCGGGGCGGCGCCAGGTCGACGCCAGGTCAGCGCCCGGTCGGCGCCCGGTCGGCGCCCGGTCAGAAGGTGTGCTGGACGAAGCGCAGGGCGGTCTCGCGCAGCACCTCCAGCCCGTCCCGGGCCCAGAGCGCCTCGTTGAACAGTTCCACCTCGATGGGCAGCGGTGTGGCGGTGGCCGCGTCCACCCGCTGCCGGAACCAGCGCATGTCCACGCAGCCGTCACCGATCTGGCCCCGGCCGTTGAGCACCCCCTCGGGCAGCGGTGTCACCCAGTCCGCCAGCTGGAAGGAGTGGATGCGGCCCTCGGCCCCGGCCCGGGCGATCCCCTGGGCCAGCCGGTCGTCCCACCACAGGTGGTAGGTGTCGATCACCACGCCCACCTGCTCCGCCGGGAACCGTCCGGCCAGCTCCAGCGCCTGGTCCAGGGTGGAGACCACGCAGCGGTCGGAGGCATACATCGGATGCAGCGGCTCGATGGCCAGCCGCACCCCGCGCTCGGCGGCGTACGGCGCCAGTTCGGCCAGCGCGTCCGCGATCCGCTCCCGGGCCCCGGCCAGATCCCCGCTGCCGGGCGGCAGCCCGCCGGAGACCAGCACCAGGGTGCCGGTGCCCAGGGTGGCCGCCTCCTCGATGGCCGCCCGGTTGTCGTCCAGGGCACGCGCCCGCTCGCCCGGGTCCACGGCGGTGAAGAAGCCGCCCCGGCAGAGCGAGGTCACGGCCAGCCCGGCGTCCCGGACCAGCCTGGCGGCGGCGGCCACCCCGTAGGTCTGGACCGGCTCCCGCCACAGGCCCACGGCCGGCACCCCCAGCTCGGTGCAGCCCTTGACCAGCGCGGGCAGACCGAGCTGCTTGACGGTCATCTGATTGATGGAGAAGCGGGCGAGTGCCGGGTCGCCGTTCCCGGCCCCGCCGGACATCGTGCCGTTCGTGTCGCTCATGACTGGGTGACTCCGTGCAGGGCGAGAAGCCGGACCATCCGGTCCCGGGCCAGCTCCGGGTCCGGGAACAGGCCCAGACCGTCGGCCAGCCGGTAGGCGCGGACGAGGTGCGGCAGCGAGCGTGCCGACTGCAGGCCGCCCACCATGGTGAAGTGCTCCTGGTGACCGGCCAGCCAGGCCAGGAAGACCACCCCGGTCTTGTAGAAGCGGGTCGGCGCCCGGAACAGATGCCGGGACAGCTCGACGGTCGGGTCCAGGATCTCCCGGAAGCCCTTGACGTCACCGGTGTCCAGCACCCGTACCGCCCGCGCGGCCAGCGGGCCCAGCGGGTCGAAGATGCCCAGCAGCGCGTGGCTGAAGCCCTGCTCGTCCCCGGCGATCAGCTCCGGATAGTGGAAATCGTCGCCGGTGTAGCACCGCACGCCCTGCGGCAGGCGGCGGCGCAGATCGATCTCCCGCTGGGCGTCCAGCAGGGAGATCTTCACCCCGTCCACCTTGTCCGGGTGGTCGGCGATCACGGCGAGGAAGGTCCCGGTGGCCGCGTCCAGGTCCTCGCTGCCCCAGTAGCCGGTCAGCGCCGGGTCGAACATCGGGCCGAGCCAGTGCAGGATCACCGGCTCGGTGGCCTGGCGCAGCAGATACCCGTACAGCTCCCGGTAGTCCTCCGGCCCGCGGGCGGTGGCGCACAGGGCGCGCGAGGCCATGAGGATGGCCTGGGCGCCGGCCGATTCGACGACCGCGAGCTGCTCCTCGTAGGCGTGGCGGACCGCGGCGGCGTCCGCCCCGCGCGGCGGAAGCTGGTCGGTGCCCACGCCGCAGGCGATCCGGCCGCCGACGGCCCGGGCCTCGGCCGCCGAGCGGCGGATCAGCTCGGCAGCGCCGGCCCAGTCCAGGCCCATGCCGCGCTGGGCGGTGTCCATGGCCTCGGCCACCCCCAGGCCCTGCGCCCACAGGTGGCGGCGGAAGGCCAGGGTGGCGTCCCAGTCCACGGCGGCCGGGCCGTCCGGGGTGGTGTCGGCGAAGGGATCGGCCACCACATGCGCGGCGGAGAAGACGATCCGGGAGACCAGCGGCGCGCCGTCCCGAGGGTCCGGGCCGCCCGCGCCGGGGGTGGTGGCGGCGGCCGGGCGGGGCCGGTACGGCTGGAGGGTGCCGTCCGCGGCGGGCAGCAGCAGGGACGGGATCGCGGCGGCGGTCACAGGCTCAGCTCCGGCACGTCCAGGCGGCGGCCCTCGGCCGCCGACCGCAGGCCCAGCTCGGCAAGCTGCACGCCCCGGGCGCCGGCCAGCAGGTCCCAGGTGTAGGGCTCGTCCAGTTCCACATGGCGCAGGAACAGCTCCCACTGCGCCTTGAAGCCGTTGTCGAACTCGGCGTTGTCCGGCACCTCCTGCCACTGGTCGCGGAACGGCTCGGTGGCCGGGATGTCCGGGTTCCACACCGGCTTGGGGGTGGCCGAGCGGTGCTGCACACGGCAGTTGCGCAGGCCGGCCACGGCCGAGCCCTCGGTGCCGTCCACCTGGAACTCCACCAGTTCGTCCCGGTTCACCCGGACCGACCAGGAGGAGTTGATCTGGGCGACGATGCCGCCGTCGAGCTGGAAGATGCCGTAGGCGGCGTCGTCCGCGGTGGCCGGATACGGCTTGCCCCGCTCGTCCCAGCGCTGCGGGATATGGGTGGCGGTCAGCGCCTGCACGGCGGTGACCCGCCCGAACAGCTCGTGCAGCACATACTCCCAGTGCGGGAACATGTCGACCACGATTCCGCCGCCGTCCTCGGCGCGGTAGTTCCAGGACGGCCGCTGGGCGGACTGCCAGTCGCCCTCGAAGACCCAGTAGCCGAACTCGCCGCGCACCGAGAGGATGCGGCCGAAGAAGCCGCCGTCGATCAGCCGCTTGAGCTTGAGCAGGCCCGGCAGGAAGAGCTTGTCCTGCACCACGCCGTGCTTGATGCCGGCGGCCCGGGCCAGCCCGGCCAGCTCCAGCGCCCCGGTCAGGCCGGTGGCGGTGGGCTTCTCGGTGTAGATGTGCTTCCCGGCGGCGACCGCCTTCCGGATCGCCTCCTCGCGGGCGAGGGTGACCTGGGCGTCGAAGTAGACGGAGACCGAGTCGTCGGCGAGCACCGCGTCCAGGTCGGTGGAGACGGCGTCCGGGTCCAGGCCGTGCCGCTCGGCAAGCGCCTTCAACGCGTATTCCCGGCGGCCCACCAGGACGGGTTCGGGCCAGATGACCGTGCCGTCCCCGGCGTCGATGCCGCCCTGTTCGCGGATCGCCAGAATCGAGCGGACCAGGTGCTGGCGGTAACCCATGCGCCCGGTGACGCCGTTCATGGCGATCCGGACGGTCCTTCGGCCGGCGGCCGTCTGGCTCATGGAGGGGGTCCTTTCCTGGGCAGGGATGGAGGTGAAGCGGTGTAGTAAGCGCTTTCTATCACTACAGACGCTAACCTGCCCACAGCGGCGAGACAAGCCCTGGGCGTCCGGAAGACTTCCGGCACGCCCGGTGAGCGGGAGATCATCATCACCGCACCGCACCGCAGCACATCGAACCGCACCGCATCGCACCGCACCGCACCGCACCGCACCGGAGCTGACCGGAGGAATGGCATGGCAGTGACGCTGGCCGACGTGGCCGCCCGAGCGGGGGTCTCCGCGGCGACCGTCTCCCGCGTGCTGAACGGCAATTACCCGGTGGCCCGGACCACCCGCAGCCGGGTGATGCGCGCCGTGGAGGAGCTGGAGTACGTGGTGAACGGGCCGGCCAGCTCACTCGCCGCGGCCCGCTCCGACCTGATCGGAGTGCTGGTCAACGACATCGCCGACCCCTTCTTCGGCATCATGGCCAGCGCCATCCAGAACGAGATCTCCCCGGTGACGGGCGCGGGCGGCGGGGGCGCCGCGGGCGCCGCAGCGAGCGGAGCCGGAGCCGGCGGGGCCCCGGGCGGCGGCGAGGGGGCGCCCGGGCAGAAGCTGGCCGTGGTGTGCAACACCGGCGGGGTGCCGGAACGCGAGCTGACCTATCTCACCCTGCTGCAGCGGCAGCGGGCCGCGGCCGTGGTGCTGACCGGCGGTGCGATCGAGTCCCCGGCGCACAGCGCGGCGCTCGCGGTCCGGCTGCGCCGGCTGGAGCGCGCGGGCGCCCGGGTGGTGCTGTGCGGGCGTCCGCCGCTGCCGGTGCCCGAGCCGGAGGGCGGCGCGCAGGGCGCCGAGAGCGCCATGACCGGACCGGACCGCAGCCGCGGCGCGGACGCCGAGGCCGGGCAGCCGATCGCGGTCACCTTCGACAACCGGGGCGGCGCCCGCACCCTGACCGAGCACCTGCTGTCGCTGGGCCACCGGCGGCTGGGCTATCTGGCCGGCCCGGCCGACCGCACCACCACCCGGCACCGTCTGGAGGGCCACCGGGCCGCGCTCGCCGACGCGGGACTGGACGCCACCGAGGCCGCCGGCGACCGGCTGATCCTGCACGGCGGCTACGACCGGGCCTCCGGCTACGACGGCGCGCTGGAGCTGCTGCGCCGCGATCCCGGGGTGACGGCCGTCCTGGCCGCCAATGACACCGCGGCGCTGGGCGTCTGCGCGGCGCTGCGCGACCGGGGGCTGCGCATCCCGGAGGACATCTCGGTCACCGGCTTCGACGACCTGCCGTTCGCGGCGGACGCCGCGCCCGCGCTGACCACGGTGCGGATTCCGCTGCACGACGCGGGAGCGCGCGCCGGGCGGCTGGCGCTGGGGCTGGAGGCGCCGCCGGCCGGCGGCATCGCCACCATCCGCTCGGAGCTGATGGTCCGCGCCTCCACGGCCCCGCCGTCCCGCCGCACCGGCGGCTGAGCCGCAGCGCGCCCGGGCGGGGCGCACGGCCCGGGGCGCCGGAGGTGTCGCCGGAGTGTGCCCGCGGCCGGACCGGCGAGGGCCGCGCGCCGTTAGGCTGCGGCCATGGAAGACGCCGCTTCGCACCCGTCCCCGGAGCCGGGTTCCGCCGACGCCGCCGACACCCCGGACGCCCCCGACGCCCCGGACGCCGCCGGGGCTCCGCTGGCCACCGGGCCGCGCGGCATGCAGTTGCTGGACTTCCTGCGGCTGCCCGAGGAATCGGCCTTCACCGCCGACGTCTTCGCCGGTCACCCGGTGACATATGTGCTGGTCGTCCTCCGCGACCGCAGGGGACGGCTGCTGCTGGTGCACGAGCGCGGCCGGGCCTGCTGGGAGCTGCCCGGCGGCGGCATCGAGCCCGGCGAGTCCCCGCGCGAGGCCGCCGTGCGCGAGCTGCGCGAGGAGGCGGGCCATGACATCGCGGCGCACGCGCTGCGGTTCGAGGGCTTCGCCCGCACCAAGCTGCCCGACCGCCGCACCCTGCACGGCGCGGTCTTCACCGGCGACGCCGAGGAGTCGGCCGGTTTCCTCCCGACCGACGAGATCGCCGCCGTCCACTGGTGGGACGGGCACAGCCCGGTCCCGGAACCCGGCGAACTCCAGACCGTGGACACCTGTCTGGCGGAGCTGGTGCGCGGCTGAGGCCCCGGGCGGCACGGTTGGGGTCCGCCGCTTCCCCGCCCCGCCCGGGTGCGGGTACGCCCGCCCGCCGCGGCTCCGGCCCCCGCTGCCCGCTGCCCGCTGCCCGAGGGCCGGGTCCCGTCCGTCCGCTAGACGTCACGCGTGCACAGCACCGCGGCGCCGGCCGCCAGGGCGGCGGCGGTCCAGGCGGTGAGAACGGCCAGGCCGGGCCAGGGACCGATGGGCAGCCCGTCCAGGTTGGCGGTGGCCTGGACGGCCAGCCCGGCGGTGGACGGGGCCAGCCGCAGCAGGCGTTCCTGCCATTCCGGTTCCGACACCAGGCCGGCCAGCAGCGGCAGCAGATAGCACACGGCGAGCACCGCGGTGACCGCGGTCGCCGTGTCGCGCAGCGCCGCGCCCGCGCCCAGCGCCAGCAGCGCGGTGAGCACCAGGTAGAGCACGGTGCCCGCGGCGGCGCGCAGCACCGGCCCTTCGGTGAGCGCGGGCAGCGGGAAGCCGTCCGCCGCCAGCACCCGCCGTCCGGCCAGCAGCGCGCCGGCCACCGCCGCCGCGCCCGCCGCCGCCGTCAGCGCGCCCACCACCAGCGCCTTGGCGGCGAGCAGCCGGAGCCGCCGGGGCTCGGCGGCCAGCGCGGCCCGGATGGTGCCGGTGCCGTACTCCCCGCTGACCGCGAGCACCGCCAGCACGATCACCGCGCCCTGGCCCAGCCAGATCCCGGTCAGGCCGATCCGCACGGTGTCCTCGTGGCACTCGGCCGGCACCGGGCAGGCGCCCGCGGTGAGCGAGCCGGAGACCGCCACGCCCGCCGCCACGGTCAGCCCCACCACGGCGGACAGCAGCCACCAGGTGCTGGTCAGGGTGCGCAGCTTGGTCCACTCCGCGTGCACCGTGCCCAGTCGCCGGGCCCCCGCCCTGGCCCCCGGCCCCGGTCCCGGCCCCGGCCCCGGTCCCGGCCCGCTCACGCGTCCCGCTTCCGCAGCCGCCAGGCGGCCAGGGCCAGCACCGCCGCCGTGTAGAGCAGCAGGGTGGTCAGCCCCGTCCACGGCCCCTGCGGGTAGCAGGCGTTCTCCGGCAGGCACAGCCGCTCCACATGCCCGTAGCGGGGCAGCGTCTGCTGGACGGCGAAGCCCGCCATGGGGGTGAGCCGCTGCAGCCACTGCGACAGTTCCAGCGGCAGCGTGCTGACCAGGATCAGCGGCAGCACGAACACCACCACCACCGCGGTGATGGACACCGCCGTGGAGCGGGTCAGCGCCCCCAGCCCCAGCGCCAGCACGGCGATCAGGGCCAGCAGCAGGCCGGTGCCCAGCACCGCCCGCAGCACCGCCGCGTCGCCCAGCGCCAGTTCCGGGAACATCGGCGGCACATGCCCGTTGTCCCGCAGCACCGGCATGGCCAGCAGGAACGACACCAGGGCCGCGACCAGTCCGGCGGCAAAGGCCACGGCACCGATCACCACTGCCTTGGCCGCCAGCACCCGGCCGCGGCGCGGGCCGGCGGTGAAGGTGGTGCGGATCATGCCGCGCCGGTACTCGGCGGTGATGAACAGCACGCCGACGGCGGCGATCAGCACCAGGCCGAGCTGGCTGCCGTTCAGGGCGGTCGCGGCCAGATCGGTGTCGGTGGGCGCCGGGCCGATGTCGCCGGAACCGGTGAGGGTGAAGACGGAGCCGGAGCGGCGGAACTCCCCCGGGTCCCCGGCGGAGGGTGAGACGCCGCCGATGTCGGTGTGCCGCCAGTCCCGCGCCGTCACCCCGCCCTCGATGCTCACCTCGTCGAAGTCGGCGGTGGCGCTGGAACCGAGCTGTCCGACCGTGACATTGCCGAACGCCCGCTCCATGCGGGTGATGTCGGGCGAGCCCACGAACAGGCCCACGCTCAGCTCCTCCGGGGCGTCCGCCAGCCGTACCGTGCCGACCTCGCTCCACTCCTCGCCGTCGGCGGACTCGTAGCCGGTGACGGTGGAGCCGGTGCGGGTCAGCCGCAACCAGTGCGGGGTGTCCGGGGAGGCGGCGGCGCTGCCGGGCACGTCCCGGGCGAACTCGCTCTGCATCCGCACCCCGTGCCCGGCGGTGACCATCAGGGCGGCGTAGTCGGCGCCGGGGGTGAGGCTCTCCCTGATCAGCAGCCCGGCCTTGGCCCATTCCGGGGCCTGTTCCGGCTCCACCCCGGCCGGCCCGGACACCCGGGCGGTGATGCTGCCGTCCCCGTGCAGCGCGCGGTGCGCGAAGCCGACGCTGTCGACGAGCTGCTGTCCCTCCCGGCCCGCGGGCACGGGCGGCCGGTCCTGGTCGGCGATCTCCACCGAGGAACCGGCGGCGGAGAAGAAGGAGATCAGTACGGTCAGCGCGATGCCCCCGAGCAGGGTCAGGCCCCAGCGGGGCACGGTGCGCAGCTTGGTCCACTCGGCGTGCAGAAGCTGCGGAAAGCCGTCGCGCGCGGCGGGCGGCGACGCCGGGCCGGCGCCGGCCCGGTCACGGTCGCGGTCGCGGTCGCGGTCGCGGTCGCGCGTCTCCGGGAGGGTCATCGCCGGTCCTCCCCGCTCGCCGGTCCGGACGGTCCGGACGGTCCGGACGGTCCGGACGGTCCGGCGGCGAACTCGGCCGCTTCCCTGGTCAGTTCCATGTAGGCCTCCTCCAGCGTGGCGCGGTGCGCGGCGACCCCGGAGAAGGCCACGCCCGCCCCGCCGAGCAGGGCCACCACCCGCTGCGCGTCCAGGCCCGAAACGGTCAGGGTCCCGCGTCCGGTGGCCGCCACCGTCGCCCCGGCGTCGGCCAGCACGGTCATGGCCCGGTCCCGGTCCGGCTCGCCGGTGCGCACCTCCACCCGGTCGCCGGAGGCGCCGGCCAGCAGCTCCCGCACGGACGTGTCGGCCAGCACCCTGCCGCGCCCGATGACCACCAGGTGGTCGGCGGTGCCCTCCAGTTCGCTCATCAGATGGCTGGAGACCAGCACCGCCCGCCCCTGCGCGGCCAGCGAACGCAGCAGACCGCGCATCCAGCGGATGCCCTCCGGGTCGAGGCCGTTGACCGGCTCGTCGAAGAGCAGCACGGGCGGGTCGCCGAGCAGTGCGGCGGCGATGCCCAGCCGCTGGCGCATGCCGAGCGAGTAGCCGCCGGCCCGGCGGCGGGCGGCCGGGCCGAGGCCGGTCTGCTCGATCACCTCGTCCACCCGGCGGGCGGGCAGGCGGTGCGAGTGGGCCAGCCACAGCAGATGGTCCCGGCCGCGCCGGGCGGGGTGCACGGCCGCGGCGTCCAGCAGGGCGCCGACGGCGAGCAGCGGATTGCGCAGCTCCCGGTAGGGGCGGCCCCCGATCAGCGCGCTGCCCTCCTCGGCCCGGTCCAGGCCGAGCAGGATGCGCATGGTGGTGGACTTGCCCGCCCCGTTGGGGCCGACGAAGCCGGTGACCTGCCCGGGCTCCACGGTGAAGGACATCCCGTCCAGGGCCGTCACCGCCCCGAACCGTTTGCGCAGTCCGCGCACTTCGATCTGTGCTTCATTGCCGTCCATGGCCCGCCACGCTACGGATCGGCGGCGTGCGGGTCGTCACGCGGCGGAGCGGTCCCGGTATCCCCCGCGCGGGGGACTCGCCGCAGGCCGGGGGCGGTGACAATGGCACCCGTGACGGCACCTGCCACAGCCATGGCCGCCGCCCTGTCCCGGCGGCCGGAGTTCCCGGTCGCCGCCGCGTCGCTGCCGGCGCTGGCGGCGTCGGCCGAGGTGCTGCTGCGCCTGGACGGCCGGATGCCGCCCGCGCCGGCCCTGGCCCTGGCGCTGTGCACCACGGCCCCGGTCGCGGTACTGGCGCGCCCGGCCGGGAACCGGGAGCGGCCGGCGGCCCTGGCGGCGGTGACGGTCGCCGCCGCCGGCCTGCTGTCCCTGGCTCCGTTCCAGGTGCTGACCGTGGCCGGGTTCGGCGCGCTGCTGTTCTGCCTCCACCGGGCGGGCCGGTGGGGGCCGCGCCGGCTCGCCCTGCTGCTGCCGCTGCCCTTCGCCGGCTATGCGCTCGCCGCCCCGCCCGGCCCGGACGCCGCCTCCCGCCTCGTCCCGGTCGTGGTCGCCGTGTGCGCGGCTGCCGCCGCCGGGGCCGGGCTGTCCCGCCGGGCGCGCGCCACGGCGCTGGAGCACAGCGCGACCGAACGGGCCATCGCCGACACCCTGGCGGAACACGCGGCCCGCGGCGAACGGGCCCGGATCGCCCGGGAGCTCCACGATGTGGTGGCCCATCATGTCTCGATGATCGCCGTCCAGGCCGAGACCGCCCGGCTGACCACCCCGGACCTGCCCCCGGCGGGTGCGGAACGCTTTCTCGCCATCGGTGACACGGCGCGCACCGCGCTCACCGAGATGCGCCGGCTGCTGGGCGTGCTGCGCGAGGACACCGGCGAGGGAGAGCCGGCCGCCCGGGCCGCCCGCCGCCCCCAGCCCGGTCTGGACCGGCTCGGCGAGCTTGTGGACGAGGCCCGCGACGTCTCCGGCGCGACCACCCGGCTGATTCTGCGGGGACGGCGACGGCCGCTGGACCCGGGCGTCGAACTCACCGCCTACCGCGTCGTCCAGGAGGCCCTGACCAACGCGCGCCGGCATGCGCCGGGCGCGGCCGTGGACGTCGAGCTCCGCTGGACGGACGACGCCCTGCGGCTGCGCATCCGGGACAACGGCCCCGGGGCGGTCCCGGCCCCCCGCTCCGGCGGCGGCCACGGCCTGCTCGGCATGCGGGAACGGATCGGCATGGCGGGCGGCGAGCTCCGCTCCGGCCCGGCCCGCAGCGGCGGCTTCCTCATCGAAGCGGTCTTCCCCGCCCCGCCCCCGGCTCCCGCCCGCTCGGCCTCCCCCTCGCCCTCCTCCTCGCCCTCCTCCCCGCCCGGCTCCGGCACCGGCACCGCCGCCCGGGAGCACGCCGGATGACCGCCGCCGCGCCGCTGCGTCTGGTCATCGCCGACGACCACGAGGTGGTGCGCGCCGGATACGCCGGGCTCCTCGCCACCCAGCCGGACTTCTCCGTCGTCGGCACGGCCGCCGACGGCGGCGAGGCCGTCCGCCTGTGCCGGGAACTGCGCCCGGACCTGGTGCTGATGGATGTCCGCATGCCGGTGATGGACGGCATCGAGGCCACCGCCCGTCTCACCGGCACCGCGGTCCGCGTGCTCATCCTGACCACCTTCGACCTCGACGAGTACGTCTACGACGCGCTCGGCGCCGGCGCCGGCGGCTTCCTCCTCAAGGATGTGACGGCGGAACGCCTCTTCGACGCCGTCCGCGTGGTCGCCGCCGGGGAGGCCCTGCTGGCCCCCACCGTCACCCGCCGGCTGATCGCCGAATTCGCCCGGCTGCGCCCCGCCACGACCGGTCCCCGCCCGGCCCCCGGCCTGGATCTGCTCACCCCCCGGGAGCGCCAGGTCCTGCGGCTGCTCGCCGAGGGCCTGTCCAACCCGGAGATCGGCGCCCGTCTCCACATCACCGACGAGACGGTCAAGACCCATGTCAGCCGCATCCTCACCAAGCTGGGCCTGCGCGACCGCACCCAGGCGGTCATCGCCGCCTACGAATCCGGCATCGTCATCCCCGGCACCGCCTCCGACGGCCGGCACCTGCCGTAGCATCCGGCGGCACCATGGGACCGGCATTTCCCTGCGGCAGCCGGCGGACCGGGCGGCAGCCGCGGCAGTCAGGCCGTGGTCGGGACCGGGGTGGTGGTGTAGGTGGTCCAGAGGGTGGCATAGGGGCCGGGGACGGCGAGGAGCTCCTCGTGGCTGCCGTCCTGGACGACGCGGCCCCGGTCGAGGACCACGACGCGGTCCGCGCGGGCCGCGGTGGTGAGGCGGTGCGCCACCACCAGGGTGGTGCGGCGGCCGGTCAGGCGGTCGGCGGCCTCGTTGACCAGCGCCTCGGTGGCCAGATCGAGGGCGGCGGTGGCCTCGTCCAGCAGCAGGATGTCGGGGTCGACGAGTTCGGCGCGGGCCAGGGCGATCAACTGGCGCTGGCCGGCCGAGAGATTGCGTCCGCGCTCGGCGACCTGATGCAGATAGCCGTCGGAGAGGGTGGCGATCATGTCATGGGCGCCGACCGCCCGCGCGGCGGCCTCCACCTCGGCGTCGGTGGCGTCCGGGCGCCCGTAGGCGATGGCATCGCGCACCGTGCCGGCGAACAGATACGGCTCCTGCGGCACGACGCCGAGGCGGCGGCGGTAGCCGGTCAGGTCCAGCTCGCGCAGGTCGGTGCCGTCGGCGCGGACCGCGCCCGAGGTGGGGTCGTAGAACCGGGCGGCCAGCTTGACCAGGGTGGACTTTCCGGCGCCGGTCTCGCCCACGAAGGCGACGGTCTGGCCCGCCGGGATGTGCAGGCTGACGCCGGACAGCGCCTCGTCGCCCGGGCCCTCGGCGGTGGCATAGCGGAAGTGCACCCGGTCGAAGGAGAGCTCGCCGCGCAGCCGGCCGGTGACCGGGCGCGGCTGGGCCGGGGGCGGGGTGGTGGTGGGCTCGCGCAGCAGTTCCTGGATGCGGCGCAGCGAGACCATCGCCTGCTGGTAGCCGTCGAAGACCTGGGAGAGCTGCTGCACCGGGGCGAAGAACAGCTCGATGTAGAGCAGATAGGCGACCAGCGCGCCCGCGGTGAGGGTGCCGTTCTCGATCCGCCCGGCGCCGGCGACCAGCACGCCCGCGGTGGCCAGGGTCGCCAGGAGCTGCACGAACGGGAAGTAGACGGAGATCAGCCACTGGCCGCGCACCCGGGCCCGGCGGTAGCCGTCGGAGCCCTCGCGGTAGCGGCGGCAGGAGGCGTCCTCCCGGCGGAAGACCTGGAGGACCCGCAGCCCGGCGACGGACTCCTGGAGATCGGCGTTGACCCCGCTGACCCGCTCGCGGGCCAGTTCGTAGGCGCGGACGCTGGCCCGGCGGAAGAAGACGGTGCCGGCCGCGAGCGGGACGAGGGTGGCCAGCACGATCAGGGCGAGGGCACCGTCGATGGCGACCAGGACGACCAGGATGCCGAAGAAGGTGAGGACGGCGACCAGGGCCTGGACCAGGCCGGTCTGGAGAAAGGTGGTCAGCGCGTCCACATCGGTGGTCATCCGGGTCATGATCCGGCCGGTCAGCTCGCGCTCGTAGTAGTCCAGGCCGAGCCGCTGGAGATGGGCGAAGATCTTGACGCGCAGGGCGTACAGGGCGCGTTCGCCGGTGCGGCCGACCGCGCGGATGGAGCCGAACTGGGCCGCCCACTGGGCGAGGACGACCAGCAGGGCCAGCCCCGAGGCCGCCCATACGGCGCCCAGCGCGGCCTGGGTGACGCCCTCGTCGATGCCGTGCCGGATCAGCACGGGAAGCAGCAGGGAGAACACCGCGTCGCCGGCGACCAGCAGCAGGGCGAAGAGGAGCGGGACGCCGAGGCCGCGCAGCAGGCGGCGCAGGCCGTAGGACTCCTCGGCGCGGGCGGCCCGCCGCTCGTCCACCTCCGGGGTGTCGTCGGCCGGGGGCAGGGCGGCGACCTGGGCGAGCAGCTCGTCGGTCGCGGCGGCCGAGGCCATGGCGGCGGCGAAGCCGGGCGGGCCGGGCGCGGCGGCGGAGGCGGAGGCGGCCGGGCCGGCGCCGTCGGCGGAGGGGGACGCGGCGGCGCCGGTGGCGGCACCGGTGGTGTCCCGGCCGGGCCAGAGGGAGGGGGTGATGCCCCCGTTCCCGTCGGCCGGCGCGAGGCGGCCGTCGCCGTCGCCGCCGGCCGTCGTGGCGTCGCCGCCGGCCGTCGCGGCGGCTGCGGACACCGCACGGCCGGCCGGGTCGTGCTCGGTCCCGCTCATCTCCGCCGGATCGGCCAGCAGCCGCCGGTAGAGCTCGCAGCGCTCCTGGAGCTCGGTGTCGGTGCCGATGTCGACCAGCCGGCCGCCGTCCAGCACGGCGATCCGGTCGGCCAGCAGCAGAGTGGAGCGGCGGTGGGCGATCAGGACCGTGGTGCGGCCGGCCATCACTCCGCGCAGCGCCTCGTGGATCTCGTGCTCCACCCGGGCGTCCACCGCCGAGGTGGCGTCGTCCAGCACCAGCAGCCGCGGGTTGGTGACGATGGCCCGGGCCAGCGCCATGCGCTGCCGCTGCCCGCCGGAGAGGGTGAGCCCCTGCTCGCCGATGACGGTGTCGTAGCCGTCCGGCAGGGCCTGGATGAAGCCCTCGGCCTGGGCAGCGCGCGCGGCGGCCCGGATCTGCTCCTCGGTGGCGTCCGGGGCGCCGTAGGCCAGATTGGCGCGGATGGTGTCGGAGAACAGGAAGGCGTTCTCCGGAACCAGCCCGATGGCCGCCCGGAGCGAGGAGGAGGTGAGATCCCGCAGGTCGTGGCCGCCGATCCGGACGGCACCGGAATCCGGGTCGTAGAACCGGGGCAGCAGCTGCGCCAGGGTGGTCTTGCCGCTGCCCGAGGTGCCGACCACGGCCAGGGTCTCGCCGGGCGGCACCCGCAGCGACACCTCGCGCAGCACGGTCCGGTCGCGGTAGGCGAAGGTGACCTTGTCGAGTTCGAGATCGGCCCGGGCGTCGGCGGGCAGGGCATGGGCGTCCGGGCGCTCGGTGATCTCCGGGCGGGTGTCGATCAGCTCCAGCACCCGCTCCACACCGGCCCGCGCCTGCTGCCCCATGGTGAGGATGACGGTCAGCATCCGCACCGGGCCGACCAGCATCGCCAGATAGGTGGAGAAGGCGACGAAGGTGCCCAGGGTGATCTGGCCCCGGGCGGCCATCCAGCCGCCCAGCGCCAGCATGCCGACCTGCCCCAGCGCGGGCACGGCCTGGAGCGCGGGGGTGTAGCGGGCGTTCAGCCGCACCGTCCGCATCCGGGCGGCGAACAGGGCGCGGGAGGCGGACCGCAGCTTGCCCGTCTCCTGCTCCTCCTGGCCGAAGCCCTTGACCACCCGGACGCCGGTGATGGCGCCGTCCACCACCCCGGCCACGGCGCCGGCCTGGCCCTGGGCGTACCAGGTGGCGGGGAAGAGCCGGACCCGGCTGCGCCGGGCGATGAACCACAGGGCCGGGCCGACGGCCAGCGCGACCAGGGTGAGCAGCGGGGAGAGCGCCAGCATCACCACCAGCGAGACGGCGAACAGCATGAAGTTGCCGATGGTCATCGGCATCATGAAGAGCAGGCCCTGGACGAGCTGGAGGTCGCTGGTGGAGCGGCCGACGACCTGGCCGGTGGAGAGCTCGTCCTGGCGGCGGCCGTCCAGCCGGACCAGCGTCCGGTACATCTCGGTGCGCAGATCGTGCTGCACGTCCAGGCCGAGCCGGCCGCCGTAGTAGCGGCGCAGATAGGTGAGCAGATAGACGACGACGGCGGCGGCGATCAGCAGGGTGATCCACCCTCCGAGGCCGGACTCGCCGCCGACGATCACCTCGTCGATGATCACCTTGGTGATCAGCGGCATCAGGGCCATCACGCCCATGCCGGCCAGGGCGGAGCCCAGCGAGATCAGCAGATTGCGGCGGTAGACCCGGCAGTAGGCGGTCAGCCGGCGGATCCAGCCCGGTTCGCTCTCCGCACCGCCGCCGCGCTGCTTTCTCCTGCCGTCCGCGGTCTCCCGTCCGCTGCCGCTGTCCGTCACTCCCCGCTCCTCCGGTCGGCTCGGCCCCGTCTTCCCGCCGGACAGGCCAACACGATCACCGGCGCTTTCATTCCGCCTTCCGATCATGGACCCGCCGGTCCGCGACCGCTTCTGATCAGGAGGTCATGGCGTTGCGCACGGTGGCGGGCGCTCCGTAACGTGGCGGGGTGGGAGGTTTCGCCATGGGATTCATCAAGAGCGGGCCCGTCGGTGCGTGGCGCACCGGCGTGTGGAGCCCGCTTCGCACCCTCCGCCCGCGTATCCGGCGCACGGCCCTGGTCCGGCAGGACGGGCCGCCGGCCGCCGCCGCGGCCGTCACAGCCGCCGTCACATGATGCGGTTCTGACGTTCCGGCGCGCGCTCCGCCGCCTCCGCAAGCCCCGCGCCTGCCCGCGTACCAGGGCCCCCGGCAGCCCCGTTCATCCGGACGGGCCGCCCGGAGGGCCCATGTCCCGTGCGGTCCGTCCTCGCCGCAGAGGACCTTCCCTTGGTACGCCCCGAAGCGCGCCGCCGTGCGCGCCTGTCCCAGAACTTCCTGACCGACGGCGACGCCGTCCGGCTGATTCTGCGCTGCTCCGGCGTCCGGCCCGGTGACCTGGTGGTCGAGCCGGGCGCGGGCGAAGGGGCGCTGACCCGGCCGCTGGCGCGCCGCGCCGGCCGGGTGATCGCCTACGAGATCGATCCCGCCCTGGCCCGGCGGCTGAGCAGGCGGCTGGCCGCCGATCCGGCGGTCCGGGTGGCCGGGCGGGACTTCCTGACCGCCGGGCCGCCCGCCGAGCCGTTCGCCGTGGTGGGCAACATCCCCTACGCCCGCACCTCGGAGATCGTGCGCTGGTGCCTGGCCGCCCGGACGCTGACCTCGGCCACCCTGCTGACCCAGCTCGAATACGCGCGCAGCCGGACCGGCGGCTACGGCCGCTGGACGCTGCGCACCGTGCAGAGCTGGCCGGAATTCCGCTGGCGGCTGGGCCCGCGGGTGGGGCGGGAGGCGTTCACGCCGGTGCCGCGCACCGATTCGGCGGTGCTGCGGCTGGAGCGGCGGCGCACCCCGCTGCTGCCGCCGTCCGCGCTGCCCGCCTACCGGGCGCTGGTGGCCGAGGGATTCACCGGGGTGGGCGGCTCACTGCGCGCCACTCTTTCCCGGGGTTCCCGGGGTTCCCGGGGTTCCCGGGGTTCCCGGGGTTCCCGGGGCCGCCCGCCGGGCCGGGTACGGGCCGCGTTCCGCGCCGCGGAGCTGGCGCCGGGCACGCCAGTCGGGCACGTCACCCCGGCGCAGTGGCTCGCCCTCTTTGAGGAACTGCACCCGGCGGGGGCGGGCGAGCGGGCACCCCTCCCGGACGGGGACCCGGACCGGGGCCGGGACGGCTGAGCGTCCCGGCCGGGCCCCGGCCGCCGGGGGCCGGGGCCCGGCGGGGTTCAGGAGGTATCCGAGGCGGAGCCGGATTCCAGTTCGGCGGCGGTGGCCTGGAGTCCGCGCATCACCTCGGCCACATCGGTGTCCGGTTCGAGCACCGCGGCCAGCCGCTGCTGGATCTCACCCCGCAGCGGCAGCCAGTTGTCCTTGTTGACCGGCTGGAGCTGGGCGCCCGGCATCTGGTCGATGAACTCCCACAGCCGCTCGAACTCCTCGCTGGCCCGCAGCATCTGGCCGGCCGATTCGGTGGCCGGCACCGAGCCGTTCTGGGCGTTGGCCCGGGCCACGTTCTCCGGGTCGTACAGGAAGGTCAGAAAGCGGCCGATCTCCTCGGCGTGGCCGTGCTCCCGGAAGCCGAGCAGCCAGTCGGAGTGGCCGGCCGGCACGGCCGCGCCACCCTTCATGGCCGGGAAATCGGTGTGCGCGTAGGGGATCTTGTTGGCCTCCAGGGCGGGCAGCAGCGCCGGGTGGACCATCAGCATGCCCACCTCGCCGGTCATGAAGCCGGCGTAGGCGTCACCCCGGTTGAGCGTTCCGTCGGGGCCGGTCAGGCCGGGGGCCACCATGTTCTCCCGCAGCCATTCCAGCGCCCGGACGTTGTCCTCGTCGTCCAGGATGTAGCCGCCGGAGAGGTTGGTGTAGCCGCCGCCCGCGGCCAGCATCCAGACCATGGCCTCCTCGTGGATGGAGTCCGGCCCGAACTGGAGCGCGTACGGCGTGGTGACTCCGGAGTCCTTGAGCGCCTGGGCGGTCGCGGCCAGCTCCGCCCAGGAGCCGGGCGGCTCCTCGATGCCGGCCGCGTCGAACAGCGCGGTGTTGTAGAACAGCCGCGGGGTGCTGGTGATGAACGGGATGCCGAACTGCTGGAAGTCCACCTCCCCGGCATGCGCCAGGGTGGTCACGAAATCGGACTGCACCGGCAGCGGCAGGATCTCCTTGGCCTGGTAGAGCAGGCCCTCGGTGGCATAGCCGGCGTAGAAGGTGGCCTGGGAGATGTCCGGGGGGCGGCCCTGCTCGACCCGCTCGGCGAGGGTGGCGTCCAGCTCCTCCCAGGGCACCAGCTCGACCTCGACCGTCACCTCGGGATTGGCCTGGTGGAAGCGTTCGGTGAGATCGTCCCAGTACTCCTTGATCGGCACCGCGGTGCGCTCGCCGTAGTCGGCGGCGATCAGCTCCAGGGTGACCGGGCTGCCGTCGCCGCTCACGGGCCCGCAGCCGGCCGCCGTGCCGAGCACGGCCGCCGCGGCGAGGGACCCGGCCAGTGCCGCGGCCCGTGACGCTCTCGCCGGGCGCCGCCGTGTCCCCCGCGCCACGCTGATCACCCGGTTCCCCCGTCGCAGCCCCATTCGTATCCAGCCCGCCACTGCGCTGCCCTCTCGCCCACAGGAAGTTTCCGGCGGTCACGTCCCAGACCGACCGGAAGGTACGGGGAAGGAAACACCCAACCAAGCGGTCGCTCAACCCTCCGGACCGGACTTTTTTCCGGCACCGCATATCGGACACCCGCCGCTGCCCGCCCCCGGCCGCTCAGCGGGCGGCGCGCTCCCCGGCGACCTGCCGGGACATCAGGGTGGTCAGCTCGTAGGCGGTGTGCGAGGCGGCCACCGCGGTGATCTCGGCGTGATCGTATGGCGGCGAGACTTCCACCACATCCGCGGAGACCAGCCGGCAGTCCGCCAGCCCCCGCAGGATCTCCAGCAGCTCCCGGGAGGTGAGCCCGCCGGCCTCCGGGGTGCCGGTGCCCGGGGCGTGCGCCGGGTCCAGCACATCGATGTCGACCGAGATGTACAGCGGCCGGCCGCCTATCCGTTCCCGCAGCTGCTGCGCCACCTCGTCCACCCCGCGGCGCAGCACATCGGCGGCGGTGATGATCCCGAAGCCCATCTTGCGGTCGTCGTCCAGATCGCGGGGGCCGTAGAGCGGACCGCGGATGCCGACATGGGAGAGCGCCGAGGTGTCCAGGATGCCCTCCTCCACGGCGCGCCGGAACGGGGTGCCGTGGGTGTACCCGGCGCCGAAGTAGGTGTCCCAGGTGTCCAGGTGGGCGTCGAAGTGCAGCAGCGCCACCGGACCGTGGCGGCGGGCCACCGCACGCAGCAGCGGCAGCGCGATGGTGTGGTCACCGCCCAGGGTCATCAGCCGGGTACCGGTGTCCAGCAGTTCCCCGGCCGCGGCCTCCACCATCCGCACGGCCTCGCCGATGTCGAACGGATTGGCGACCACATCGCCCGCGTCGGCCACCTGCGCCAGGGCGAACGGAGCGGCGTCCTGCGCCGGGTTGTAGGGACGCAGCAGCCGGGACGCCTCGCGTATCGCGTTGCCGCCGAACCGGGCGCCGGGCCGGTAGGACACCCCGCTGTCGAAGGGCACCCCGAGGACGGCGACATCGGCGGTGCCGACCTCGTCCAGCCGGGGCAGCCGGGCAAAGGTCGCCGGCCCGGCGTAGCGGGGGACGCGGGAGGAGTCGACGGGGCCGCGCGGGATCGCCGCGCCGGAGGGCTCACGATGGGTGCTCATCCGGCCGAGGGTAACGGTGACCTGCGACAAAGCGGAGCGCTCCATTCCGCACGGTCCCGGATCACGTTTTGGACTCCGCGTAGTGCCGCCCCCGGCCGCGGGCCACAATGAACGTCATGGACGATCCGGAGAGCGCCACACCCCATCGCACCGACCTCATCAACCACCTGGTCAGGACCCGGATCGCGGGAGATGTCGCGACACCGCGGGAAAACAATCTGGCGCACTACCGCGAACTGGCCAACGGGAACCGCTACTACTGGTTCGGCCTGGAGCTCGGCGAGCGCTGGGCGGACGAGCAGGACGTGCTGGCCGTGATGAGCGAGCGCTGCGGGGTGAGCGACGACCCGGCGCACCGCTCGGGCCAGGACACCATCGACCCGGAGCTGACCGTGGCCGCCCTGGACCGGGCGGCGGTGATGCTGCGCAAGGCCGCCGACGACAGGCAGCGGGTACTGCTGGCGACCGGCCACCCGGGCGGGCTGCTGGATGTGCACGCGCAGGTCGCGGCGGCGCTGCGGGCGGCCGGCTGCGAGCTGGTGCGGGTGCCGCTGGGGCTCACCGCGGACGACGGCGTGGTGACCCAGATGGCGGGGGTGGCCGTGTACGAGCGCGGGGCCGGCCTGTGGCACACCCACTCCCCCGCACCGATGGCGGAGATCCTCGACGCCCTGCCGCAGGAGGGCGAGGAGCTGCCGGAGCTGGTGGTGGCCGATCACGGCTGGGCGGGCTGCGCGGCACAGCGCGGCATCGCCACGGTCGGCTTCGCGGACTCCAACGACCCGGCGCTGTTCCTGGCCGAGGCCGAGGGCACCCTCGCCGTCTGCGTCCCGCTGGACGACCATGTCGTCAACGCCCGCTTCTACGAGCCGATGACCGCCTATCTGCTCGCCGCGGCCGGCCTGACCGCCTGACACCGCCCGCGCGGGCCGCCCCCGCGGGCCGCCGGGCTCAGGACGCGCCGCGGGGAACGCGGACCACTCCCTCCTGGATGACGGAGACGGCCAGCTTGCCGTCCCGGGTGAAGATCCGGCCCCGGGCCAGGCCGCGGCCGTTCTGCGAGGTCGGCGACTCGGTGTCGTAGAGCAGCCACTCGTCGGCGCGCAGCGGACGGTGGAACCACATGGCGTGGTCCAGGCTGGCGCCGACCACATCGCCGGTGGTCCAGCCGCCGCGGCCGTGCGCCATCAGCACCGAGTCCAGCAGCGTCATGTCCGAGACGTAGGTGGCCAGGCAGATGTGCACGGCCGGGTTGTCGTGCCCGCCGGTGACCCGCCCGTTGGTGCGGAACCACACCTGGGAGCGCGGCTCGCGCGGCTCGCCCTTGGTGGCGAACGGCGGCTCCGCCACATAGCGCAGATCGATCGCGCGCCGGGCCTCCAGCACCAGCCGGGCCACGTCCTCGTGGAAGAACAGATGCCGGTACTTGGGCATCAGCTCCTCGGCCCGCGGCAGCGTCTCCGGATCCGGCGCGGCCGGCATCGGCTCCTGGTGCTCCAGCCCCTCCTCATGGGCCTGGAAGGACGCGGAGAGATGGAAGATCGGCTGGCCGTGCTGGACCGCCACCACCCGGCGGGTGGTGAACGAGCGCCCGTCGCGGATCCGGTCCACGGTGTAGACGATGGGCGCGCCGGGGTCGCCGGGGCGCAGGAAGTAGGAGTGCAGCGAATGCGGCGGCCGGTCCTCGGGCACGGTCCGGCAGGCGGCCACCAGCGCCTGGGCGGCCACCTGCCCGCCGAACACCCGGGGAATGACCGAGGCGTGGCTGTCGCCCCGGAAGATGTCCTGCTCGATCCGCTCCAGGTCGAGCAGATCGAGCAGGTAGTGCAGGGTCTCGTTCATAGAACAAGTTCTACCCGATGGCCGCGGAGCCGCGGCTCACAGGTCCGGCTCACAGGTCCATCGACTTGGAGACGATGGAGCGCATGACCTCGCTGGTGCCGCCGTAGATCCGGGTCACCCGGTTGTCCACGTACAGCCGGGATATCGGGTACTCCCGCATATAGCCGTAGCCGCCGTGCAGCTGGAGGCACTTGTCGATGACCACTGCCGAGCGCTCGGTGCAGAACAGCTTGACGGCGGCGGCGTCGGACGCGGTCAGGTCCTTCTCGTCGTGCGCGTCCAGCGCCTTGTCGATCAGCGACTGCATGGCGATCACATCCGTCTGGCAGTCGGCCAGCACGAACTTGGTGTTCTGGAAGGCGGCCACCGGCCGGCCGAAGACGATCCGCTGCCTGACGTAGTCGCGGGCGAAGGAGACCGCGGCCAGCGCCTGGGCATAGGCGTACATGGCGATGCCCAGCCGCTCCTGCGGCAGGTTGTGGGTGAGGTACTCGAACGCCCGGCCCTCCTCGCCGAGCCGGTCCGTCACCGGCACCTTGACATCGGAGAAGAACAGCTCGCCGGTGTCCGAGGCGAGCAGGCCCATCTTGTCCAGCTTGCGGCCCACCGAGTAGCCCTCGCTGGCCGTGTCCACCGCCAGGATGGTGATGCCGCCGCGCCGGTCGGCCGGGTCGGGCGGGGAGGTGCGGGCGCAGACCAGCACCCGGTCGGCCTGCACCCCGCCGGTGATGAAGGTCTTGGCGCCGTTGAGCACATAGTGGGTGCCGTCCGCCGACAGCTTGGCCGTGGTCTGCATGCCGGCCAGGTCGGAACCGGTGCCCGGTTCGGTCATGGCGATGGCGAACATCATGTCGCCGGTGACAAAGGGCGGCAGCCAGCGGCGCTTCTGCTCCTCGGTGCAGTAGGCCATCAGATAGGGCAGGCACAGGCCGACGTGCACGGAGGAGCCGCCGAAGCTGACTCCGGCCAGGCTGAGCTCCTCGGTGAGCACGGCCTGGTACTTGTAGGACTTCTGCCCGGCGCCGCCGTACTCCTCGGGAACCTCGATGCCGAAGATGCCCAGCTCGCCCAGCTTCTTGTAGAACTCGCGGGGGACCCGGCCGGCGGCCTCCCACTCGCCGTAGACCGGCACCACCTCGGTGGCGACGAACTCCCGGAACATCTGCCGGAACGCCTCGTGGTCCTCGTTGAACACCTTACGGCGCACTGCGGGCCTCCCTCATATCTAAGCGCTTGCTCAGCGAGAGGCTACTCCCCGGTCACTACCAGCACAAGCACGAGGGCCCGGATCCCTGTGGGATCCGGGCCCTCGTCTTCAGTAGCGGGGACAGGATTTGAACCTGCGACCTCTGGGTTATGAGCCCAGCGAGCTACCGAGCTGCTCCACCCCGCGTCGTTGTGACTCCAGCCTAACCCGCCGCCTCGGCCGGCGCCAAATCGGTTTCCCGGAGCGCGGCGGCGCCCGGCTCAGGCGGCGGCGCAGTCCGGGCAGCGGCCGTAGTAGGTGACCGCCACCTCCGAGACGGTGAAGCCGTAGCGCTCCTCCTCGGGCAGCACGGCCAGCGGATCGCCGCTCAGCCGCACGTCCCGGATCGCGCCGCAGCCCGAGCACACCAGATGCTGGTGGCTCTCGGCCACATTGGGGTCGTACCGCTTGGCCCGGCCGTCGGTGGTGACCTCCCGCACCTCACCGAGCGCCACCAGCTCGCCCAGGGTGTTGTAGACCGAGGCCCGGGAGATCTCGGGCAGCCGGCCGGCGGCGAGCGCGTGCACCTCGTCCGCCGTGTAGTGCACATGCTCGCCGGCCAGCACCTCGGCGATGACCCGCCGCTGGGCGGTGAGCCGCCAGCCGCGGGCGCGGAGTCGCTCCAGCAAGTCACTCATGGCCACCACTCTAACCGAGCCCCTGTTCGGATCGATGTGATGCAGTTCTCGATCATATTCAGAACTCTGATGATTCTTGACTTGGACAATGTCCAATATAGGATCGGCTTCGGCCACGGCCGAGGGCCCCGCACCACAGCGGTGCACCGCGCCGGCCGGCAGCCGACGAGCACAGACCCGAAGGGCGTACAGGCAGATGACCGACCAGTTCACAGCGGGGCCGCTGACCACGGAGGCCGGTGCCCCGGTCGCGGACAACCAGAACAGCCAGACCGCCGGCGCCGGCGGCCCGGTCCTGATCCAGGACCAGTTGCTGATCGAGAAGCTGGCCCACTTCAACCGGGAACGCATCCCGGAGCGGGTGGTGCACGCGCGCGGCGCCGGCGCCTACGGCACCTTCACCGTCACCGCCGATGTGACCAGGTACACGCGGGCGAAGTTCCTGTCCGGGATCGGCAAGGAGACCGAGGTCTTCCTGCGCTTCTCCACCGTGGCCGGCAGCCTCGGCGCGGCCGACGCGGTCCGCGACCCGCGCGGCTTCGCGGTGAAGTTCTACACCGAGGAGGGCAACTACGACCTCGTCGGCAACAACACCCCGGTGTTCTTCATCAAGGACCCGCTGAAGTTCCCCGACTTCATCCACACCCAGAAGCGGGACCCGTACACCGGCTCCCAGGAGCCGGACAACGTCTGGGACTTCTGGAGCCTGAGCCCGGAGTCCACCCACCAGGTGACCTGGCTGTTCGGCGACCGCGGCATCCCGGCGAGCTACCGCCACATGGACGGCTTCGGCTCGCACACCTTCCAGTGGACCAACGCCGAGGGCGAGGCGTTCTGGGTCAAGTACCACTTCAAGACCGAGCAGGGCATCAGGAACCTGACCCAGGCGGAGGCGGACGCGCTGGCGGGCAAGGACCCCGACAGCCACCAGCGGGATCTGCGCGAGGCGATCGAGCGCGGCGAGTACCCGGTCTGGACGGTGCAGGTGCAGCTCATGCCCGTCGCCGAGGCGGCCGGCTACCGCTTCAACCCGTTCGACCTGACCAAGGTCTGGCCGAACGAGGACTATCCGCGGATCACCATCGGGCGGCTGGAGCTGAACCGCAATCCGGAGAACATCTTCGCCGAGGTGGAGCAGTCCGTCTTCTCCCCGCACCACCTGGTGCCGGGCATCGGCCCGTCCCCGGACAAGATGCTCCAGGGCCGGCTGTTCGCCTACGGCGACGCCCACCGCTACCGGGTCGGCGTCAACGCCGACCAGCTCCCGGTGAACCGCCCGCACGCCACCGAGGCGCGCAGCCACGGCCGGGACGGCCTGCTGTACGACGGCCGGCACCGCGGCGCGAAGAACTACGAGCCCAACAGCTTCGGCGGCCCCTTCCAGACCGGCGCGGCGCTGTGGACGGGCACCGAGGTCGGCGGGGTGACCGGGACGCACGCCGCACCGGCGCACGCCGAGGACGACGACTTCGTCCAGGCGGGCATGCTCTACCGGCTGATGCCGGAGGAGGAGAAGGAGCGCCTGATCGAGAACCTGGCCGGCTCGCTCTCCCAGGTCTCCCGGGAGGACATCATCGACCGGGCGATCGCCAACTTCCGCCGGGCCGACGAGAACTACGGCAAGCGGCTGGAGGCCGCGGTCCAGGCCCTGCGCGGCTGACCGGCCGGCCGGCTGCCGCGGGGCGCCGCCGACCGGGGATTCACCCGCGGCCGGGCCCGGCCGGATCCGGATCACGGATCCGGCCGGGCCCGGCCCGTGCGCCGCTGCGGGGGTTCAGCCCACGGTGCTGAGTACGGGGGTCCAGCAACTGATGATGTCGCGCACCGAGACGATGCCCACCGGTCCGGCGGGGGCCTTGTCGTCCAGCACGATCAGGTGGCGGAAGCCGCCGGCGGTCATCGCCGCGGCGGCATCGGCCAGGGTCCAGGTGGGCGCGGCGAACACCACATCGGTGGTGGTGTGGGCGCCGGCCCGCTCGCGGTCCGGGTCCTGGCCGGCGCCCACCGAGCGCAGGATGTCCCGTTCCGTGATGATGCCGATTCCGGCGGTGTCGGGGTCGTGCACCACGGCCGCGCCGACCTTGCGGCCGGACATCAGCCGGGCGGCCTGACGCAGCGTGTGGTCGGGGCCGATGGTGAGAACGATGGTGCTCATGGCGTCGCGGACAAGCACGGGGTGACCACCTCCTGGTGAATGCCGCCTCCCGGGGGCTGGAGAAAGCATTCACAAAGTCACAAGCGGGGGGATACTCATGCTCACACGTGCATGCGCCGCCAACAAGAGTGCGGCGGGCGGCAGCCGCGACGAATTCGGGGCGCGCCCGCCCCGCCCGCACCACCCGCGCAGCCTCCCGGCGGAGCGGGGCCGCGCGGGGTGCTCAGTCGCCCAGATGGCCCAGCAGGTCGGCATGGAGCAGACCGTTGGACGCCGCGGCATTGCCGCCGTGCACACCCTCCCGGCCGTCCAGGCCGGTGAACCGGCCGCCCGCCTCCTGGACGATGACCGCGTTCGCCGCCATGTCCCACATGGACAGCTCCGGCTCGGCGCAGATGTCCACCGAACCCTCGGCGACCATCATGTACGGCCAGAAGTCGCCGTAGGCGCGGGTGCGCCACACCTCCCGGGTCAGCCGCAGAAAGTCCGGCAGCCGGCCGCGCTCCTCCCAGCCGGTCAGCGAGGAGTACGCGAAGGAGGCGTCCGCCAGCCGGGACACCCCGGACACCCGCAGCCGGGTGGCCGAGGACAGGCTGCGTCCGCTGTACGCGCCCGAGCCCAGCGCCGCCCACCAGCGCCGGCCCAGCGCGGGCGCGGACACCACCCCCACCACCGGCCGGTCGCCGCCCGGCCCGCGCTCCATCAGCGCGATCAGAGTGGCCCACACCGGGACGCCGCGCACATAGTTCTTGGTGCCGTCGATCGGGTCGATGATCCACCGGCGCGGCCCCCGGCCCTCGCTGCCGTACTCCTCGCCGAGCACCGCGTCCCGGGGCCGGGCCCGGGCCAGCGAGGAGCGGATCAGTTCCTCGGCGGCCTTGTCCGCCTCGCTGACCGGGGTCATGTCCGGCTTGGTCTCGACCTTCAGGTCGAGCGCCCGGAACCGCTCCATGGTGGCGGCGTCGGCGGCGTCCGCCAGCACATGGGCGAGGCGCAGATCATCGTGGTAGTCCGGCATGCCCGCCACAGTAGCCGCCGGCCGGCCGGGGCAACCACAGCCGTCCGGACCCGCCCGGCAGGGCGGCGGGGCGCCCGGGGCGGGTGCGGCGGGCGGGACGGCCCGGCAGGGCTCCGCAGGGCGTCTTGACACCCTTCCGCACCGCGTCAATTCTGTGCCTCACCAGGCCATTGCCGCTGCCATAGCCGCTGTGCCGCCGACGGAGGCGCCGATGCCCACCGCGCGAGAGTCGCTGCTGAAAGCCGCCCGGGCCGCCGTGCACGCCCGGCCCTGGCAAGGGGTGCGGATGGTCGATGTGGCCGCCGCGGCCGGGGTCTCCCGGCAGACGCTCTACAACGAGTTCGGGGACAAGGCGGGGCTCGGCGCGGCGCTGATGGAGCAGTGCGTGCGCGGACTGCTGCGCGGCCTGGAGGAGCATCTGCGGCACGACGAACGCACCAGCGACGAGGAGGCGCTGGCCGCCGCCGCGGACTGGATGGTGATCGCGGCCCGCGGGGACCGGCTGGTGCGTGCCTCGCTGACCGGCTGCCGCTGTCCCGGGGTGCCGGGGCCGCCGCCCGATCCGGGCAGCCTGCTGGCACAGCTGCGGGACCGGGCCGTCCGGACCCTGTCCGGCCCGCACGGCAGCTCGGACGAGGCCCTGCCGCACCGCTGCGAGACCGCGCTGCGGCTCGCCCTCTCGCATGTCGTGGCGCCCGCCGCGGCCTGAGCGGCGGGCGCCCGGGACACCCCGTTTCACTGTCGCGGCGCGCCCCATTTCGTGCGTAATGTCGTCAATATGCTGAATCAGCGATCCGCGGCCGGAACCGGGTGAACCGCATGGCCGGCTCCCCGTGCGCGCACCTCCGGCTCAGCTGCGGCGGGGTGCACATCTCCGCCCGGTGCTGGCCCGCCTCCCCGGCGGCGGCCGGGCAGGCCCCGGCGGTGGTGCTGGTTCCCGGGTTCGCGGTGTCCGGCCGCTACCTGACACCCACCGCCGAGCGGCTGGCCGGACCGTTCCGGCTGTACGCGCCGGACCCGCCCGGCTTCGGGCGCAGCGGAAATCCCCGGCGCGCGCTGTCCGTCCCCGGGCTGGCCGACAGCCTGCGGGGATGGCTGCACGCCGTGGACGCCGAGGGCGGGGGCCTGCTGGCCAACTCCTTCGGCTGCCAGATCGCCGCCGATCTCGCGGCCCGGTACCCGGAGGCGGTCCGGGCCCTGGTGCTCACCTCTCCGACGCTCGACCCCGGCATGCGCTCGGCCGCCGGGCTGCTGCGCGGCTGGCTGCGGGAGACCCGCACCCAGTCCTGGCCGCTGCGCCGCATCCTGGCCGCCGACTACCTGCGCGCCGGACCGCTCCGCCCGCTGCCCACCCTGCGGTACGCGCTGCACGACGCCATCGAGGACAAGCTGCCGCGGGTCACGGCCCCGGTCCTGGTGGTACGGGGCACGGCCGATCCCCTTGTCTCCCGGGCGTGGGCGTCCCGGGCCGCCGCCCTGGCGCCCCGGGGCCGGACGGCGGAGCTGGACGGGGCCCGGCACGCCATGGTGCACGAGGACCCCGCCGCGCTCGCCGCGGTCGCCGGGCCGTTCCTCCGGGAGCACCTGGGGCACGCGGAGGAGGACCGATGAGGACCGGCAGCCGCACCCCCGCCTTTCTGGCGGGCTTCGACTCCGCGACCGCGATGGTGCGGGCCACCGCCGCCTTCCTGGCCGGCCGGGACTTCCCGGCCCTGGGCTTCCCGCCCGTGCTGCAGCGCCCCGCCACGCTGGTGAACACGCTGCCGCGCCGGCTGCGGGAGACCGTGTACATCCTGACCGGCTGGGCGGGCACCGTCCCGCAGCGCAGGCTGGCCCGCCTGGACGCCGGGGAACTCTCCGGCTGGGCCGCCCGCCAGTACCCGCCGCGGCGCTATCCGGCACTCGCCATCGGCTCCGCCAACGGCGCGGTGGTCCATCTGTGCGCCGCGCTCGGCATGCCCTGGCTGCCGCAGACCTTCCTGGTACCGGTGCGGTGGCGGGTCCATCCCGACGAGCCGGCGGAGGCGCTGCGCGCCGGCCTGGAACCCGCCCGGACCCTGCTGGCGGCCAATCCCGACCTGCAACTGCACCATATGCACGACGCCAGCCAGGACCGGCTGATGGCCCGGACCATGGCCTACTTCCGGGTCAAGCGGCTGCGGCTGGGACCCGACTACGAACGGTTCCTCGCCGAACGGCTGGAGAGCGGCGGCACCGTCTTCGTCATCGACTGCGAGCGGACCTGGCCCACCCGCCGGGTGGCCGACCGCCATGTGTTCCAGCACGGCGCGGTGGGCGGCGCCACCGAGGAGGAGTTCCACCGCGGCGGCCCGCGGGTGGCCGGCTATCTGCGGCGGTACGGCTCGCACCGCCGCCGCTGGGAGGGCCCGGAGCCCGACGGGCGCAGCCCCGAGGCGGAGTGGGGATTCGAGCCCGCCCTGCTGGACGACATCGAGCGCACGGCACGGCGGCACGGCCACCGGGTGGTGCGGGTCCGCTTCCCCGAGCCGCAGGCCATCAGCCCGCTGGTCGCCGATCTGTACCGGTGGTGGTACGGGCTGCGGGGCATCCCGGCGGACCGGCTGCTGATCGAGAGCTTCATCGTGCTGGAGCCGTGGTGGACGCTGCGCACCGGATCGACGCCGCTGTGGACCGAGTTCAACACCGAACCGGCGCTGCGGGCGGCGAGCGGGTACCTGGACCGGGCGGGCCCCTTCGGCGAGATCTGTCTGATGCTCTTCAACCACGGTGTCGAGTCGGTCGGCGTCGCCGGCGCGGACCAGTGGCGGAGCCTGCTCGCCCGGGCCGGGAGGCGGGGCGAGTGGCTCGGCGGGGAGCCCGCCAAGTACCCCCTGGACTTCGCCCAGTACGCCCGCTATCACCGCGCCCTGCGGCGCCTTCCCGCCCGCCGCCCGATGCCCGCGCCGCTGGCCCTGTCCCAGCTCGACGCCTTTCTGGCGGAGTACGGCGACCGGTACCGGGTCCGCTGGGAGCGGCTGCGGTGACCGCGCGGTGAGCCGGCCCGTGCCCGCGGCCGCGCCCGCGGCCGTGCCCCCGCTGCGGCCGGGCGCGCTGGTGCTGCTCACCGCCGCGGTCACGGCACTGGCCGCCGCCGGTGTCCTGCCCCGCTGGCCGGGACTGGTCCATCTGGTGGCGCTGCCGCCGCTGGACCTGATCGCCGACCTGCGGCTGCTGATGGCGGTCTCCTCCGGTTACCCGCAGTTCCTCGCCGGACTCGCCGCCGCCCTGGCGCTGCGCGTCACCGTGCTGGCGTTCCTGCTCGGCGGGGCGCGCGGACCCGCGCTGCGGTACGCCGCCCGCTACTACCTCGCGGTGCTGCCGGCCGCCCTGCCGGCCGCCGGGCTGCTGCTGGGCGCCGGCGCCCTGCTCTTCTACGGGCTGTTCTGGGCCGGGACCGCCGCGGTGCTGCTGGTCACCGCCCTGACAGCGGCCGTGCCCTGGGCCGCCCCGCCCCGGCTCGCCCGCGGTTGTGCGACCGCCGCCCGGCACGGGATGCGGCTGGGGACGGTCGGGGCCTGTCTGGCGGCGCTGGCCGTCATCGGCGCCGTGGCCGACGTCACCCGCCCGGCCGGTCCGGTGCTGCTGGTTCCCGTCTCGGCGCTGCTCACCTTCGCGGCCGCCCGTGCGCTGCGCGCCGACCCGGGCCTGCGGGCCGTCCGGCGGCTGGTGGCCGCGGTCCCGGCCGCCGGGATCGCGGCGCTGGCGCTGGTCGCCGCGACCGGGCCGGCCGGGCCGCCGACCGCTCCTGAGCCGCAGGAGCCCCGTCCCGGCTCCCTGATGCTGATGTCCGGCGTGGACTCGGCCTCCGGCCTCGGGGCGATTCTGGAGATCGACCCGCACACGCTCGGCTACCGGTGCGGGCAGACCTTCTACTACTCCTACGCCGGGCCGGGCGACGGCCAGCCGCGCAACCTGGCGATGTGCCCGCCCACCGGCGGCGCGCCCTACGGCCCCGGGGACACCCTCCGCCCCACCGCCGAGCTCATCACCTTTCTTGAGGCCCAGCTCACCTCCCTGCCCCGGCCGGTGACGCTGGCCACCCACTCCCAGGGGGTGTGGATCACCTGGGAGGCCGCCGCGGACGGCCGGCTGCCCGGGGTGTCGGAACTCGTGCTGACCGGCCCGTTCCCGCAGAACCCGGTGCCGTACCCGCCGCAGGGGGAGCCGGGCCGGTCCCGGCCGGCCGCCGATGTGGCACGGCTGGTGGCCGGTCTGCCCCGGCCCGGCGGGACTTCCGCCTTCGAGCCCGACTCCCCGCTCGGCCGGGAGTGGCTGGCCCGGCCCCGGGCCGTCGGGCGGACTCTCGCCCGGCCGCTGCCGCCCGGGGTCCGCGCCCTCGGGGTCGCCAGCGTCTTCGACCTGCCGCTGATGCCCGGCGGCCCGGACCTGCCGGGGGCGGCCGACGCCTGCCCGGTGCCGGTCATCCACCCGAACCTGCCCTACGCCACGGAGTTCCGCCGGGCGGTCACCGCCTTTCTGGAGCGGCGTCCGCTGCCGGACTGCCCGCGGTGGAGATCCCTGGTCGGCCCGGTCTTCCGGCCGTTCGCCGTCCCCGCCGTGGAGCCCGCGGGGCGGCCCCCGGCCGGCCGCCGCCGGGCGGTTGTCAGTGGCCGCCTCTAACGTGGTTCTCGTTCGGGCGGCGGACGGCAGCCGCCCGCGGAAGACCCTGTGAGGAGCGGACGATGCGCATTGTGGTGAGCGAGTTCATGAGCCTGGACGGCGTGGTGCAGGCCCCCGGCGGCCCGAAGGAGGACACCGACGGCGGCTTCGCCCACGGCGGCTGGTCCATGCCCTATTTCGACATGGAGGTCATGGGCTCCGAGATCGACCGGGCCATGCAGTCCACCCAGGCCATGATGTTCGGGCGCCGCACCTGGCAGGTGAGCGCCGCCGCCTGGCCCCAGCAGTCCGGCGACCCGTTCGCCGACCGGCTCAACGCCCTGCCCAAGTACGTGGTCTCCGGCACCCTCACGGAGCAGGATCTGTCCGCCTGGCAGGACTCCCGGCTGGTGCGCCCCGGCGAGCTGCGGGAGACGGTGGAGCGGCTGCGGGCCCAGGAGGGCGGGGATCTCCAGATCTACGGCAGCGCCTCCCTGGTCCGCACCCTGCTGTCCGAGGGCCTGGTGGACGAGTACCGGCTGATGATCGAGCCGGTGCTGCTCGGCGGCGGCAAGCGGGCCTTCCCCGAGGACGGCCGGCTCCGCAAGCTCAAGCTGGTCTCCTGCCGGGAAGCCAAGACGGGGGTGCTGATCTGCGTCTACCACCCCGCCGAGGACTGACCGCCGGGGGGGGGAGGGGGCCGGAAGGCTAGTCGCCTTCCTTGCGGTCGCGGGTGGCCAGCAGGCGACGGAGCGAGTCCAGGCGGGCGGGCTCGGCATGGCCCTGGGCCACCCAGTCGTCCAGCGCGCAGTCCGGTTCGTCGTGGCTGCACGCCCGCGGGCAGTTCCGGGCCCCCGGCTCCAGATCCGGGAAGGCGAGGATGACCCGCCCGGGGTCCACATGGTTCAGGCCGAAGGAGCGCACCCCCGGGGTGTCGATCACCCAGCCCGCCGCACCGGCCAGCGGCAGGGCCAGGGCCGAGGTGGTGGTGTGCCGGCCGCGTCCGGTGACGACGTTGACCTCTCCGGTGGCGCGGCGGCGCTCCGGCGGCACCAGCGCATTGACCAGGGTGGTCTTGCCCACCCCGCTGTGGCCGACCAGAACGGTGACCCGGTCGTCCAGCAGTTCGCGGACCCTGGCCGCGCCCGTCCCGGCCAGCTCCTCCACGCTGGTCACCACATGGCGCATGCCCAGCGGGGCGTAGGTCTCCAGCAGGGCGTCCGGGGCGGCCAGATCGGACTTGGTGAGGATCAGCAGCGGGTCCAGACCGGCGTCATAGGCGCCGACCAGGCAGCGGTCGATCAGCCGGGGCCGCGGCGGCGGGTCGGCGAGCGCGGTGACGATGGCGAGCTGGTCGGCGTTGGCCACCACCACCCGCTCGAAGGGATCGGTGTCGTCGGCGGTGCGGCGCAGCACCGAGCGGCGCTCCTCGACCCGGACGATCCGGGCCAGGGTGTCCCGGTCCCCGGAGAGATCGCCGACCAGCGCCACCCGGTCGCCGACCACCACGCCCTTGCGGCCCAGCTCCCTGGCCTTGACCGCGGTCACCGTGCGGCCGTCGACCACGCAGGTCAGCCGGCCGCGGTCCACGGTGATCACAAAGCCCTCGACGGCGTCCTCATAGGCCGGCCGCCGGCTGGTGCGCGGCCTGCTGCCGCGCCGTCCGGGGCGGACCCGGATGTCGTCCTCGTCGCTTCGCCTGTCGTAACGCCGCATCGGTACCGTCTGCCCGCCGTGCCGGGTCCGTCAGGCTCTCGCCACGGGACGGGCGGCCGGCACCGGGCCCCGGAGCATCTCCGGCCACAGCTCCGGGAACTCCGGGAGCGTCTTGGCGGTGGTGGCCACGTTCTCCACCAGGATGTCCTTCACCACCAGGCCCAGCACCGCCGCGGCGGTGGCCAGCCGGTGGTCCTGGTAGGTGTGGAAGACGCCGCCGTGCAGCGGGCGGGGCCGGATGCGCAGCCCGTCCTCGGTCTCGGTGACCTCGCCGCCCAGCGCGTTGAGCTCCCGGCTCAGCGCGGCCAGCCGGTCGGTCTCGTGCAGCCGGAGATGGCCGATGCCGCGCAGCACCGACTCGCCCTCGGCCAGCGCCGCCACGGCGGCGATGCCCGGGGCCAGCTCCCCCACGTCGCCGAGGTCGGCGTCGATGCCCAGCACCCGGCCGCCGCCGGTCAGGGTCAGCCCGTGCTCGTCCAGCACGCAGGTGCCGCCCATCGCGGTGAAGATCTCCCGCAGCCGGTCGCCGGGCTGGGTGGTGCGCCGGGGCCAGCCGGGGACGGTGACCGTGCCGCCGGTCACCAGCGCGGCGGCCAGGAACGGCTGGGCGTTGGACAGATCCGGCTCGATCTCCAGATCGCGGCCGAGCAGCGCGCCCGGCGCCACCCGCCACACGCCCGGCTCGCCGCCGGATTCCGGGGCGTCCACCTGGGCGCCGGCCCGGCGCAGCAGGTCCACCGTCATCCGGATGTGCGGCAGCGAGGGCAGCCGGCCGCCGCTGTGCCGGACCTCCACGCCCTGGTTGTAGCGGGCGCCGGAGAGCAGCAGGGCGCTGATGTACTGGGAGGAGGCGGAGGCGTCCACGGTGACCGGGCCGCCGTCCACCGTGCCGGTGCCGTGCACGGTCAGCGGCAGGGCGCCGCGCCCGCCGTCGTCGATCCGGGCGCCCAGCGCGCGCAGGGCGCCGATCAGGCCGGACAGCGGGCGTTCATGGGAGCGGGGATCGCCGTCGAAGGTGACCGGGCCCTCGGCGAGCGCGGCCAGCGGCGGCAGGAAGCGCATCACGGTCCCGGCGTTGCCGACGTCCACGGCGGCGGGTCCGGCGGGCGCGGCCGGGATCACCCGCCAGGCCTCCCCGTGCAGGCCGGGGGCGCCGGAGACGGTGGCGCTGGAGGAGACGGTCTCCTCGATGCCGATGCCCAGGGCGCGCAGGCCGTCGGCCATCAGCAGGGTGTCGCGGGAACGGAGGGGACGGCGCAGCCAGCCGGGTTCGGCGGCCAGCGAGGCCAGGATCAGCGCGCGATTGGTGAGGGACTTGGACCCGGGCACGGTGACGGTCGCATCCACCCCGCCGGGGGCGGGCGGCGCGGGCCAGAAAGCGAGGGATTCGCTGCGTTCCGTCATGACAGCCACTTTAGTGCGTCACCCAGTGTCTTTGCGCGTCACCGAGTGTCACGAAATGGGAGCGGTTCCCGCCGCGGCCGGGCCTCACCGGCCGCCCATGCCATGGCCACCGGGCGTCCACCGCCCGCTCACCCGGTGTTCGGCCGCCGCCCGATCGGCAGCGACCGTTCAGGCGACGGCTCCGGCGCCCGGGGCACATCGCCGCGGGCATCCGGGTCAGCCCACGTCGAGCAGCCACCGGCCGCCGCCGATCAGCGCGATGAGGGCCACCGCGTGGAAGAACAGCAGCCACACCGGCGCGGGCAGATGGGTCAGCCGGGCGAGCTGGTCGGCGTCGGAGTCCGGCGCCCCGCCGCGCCGCCGCTTGCGCTGCAGCTCCCACACCGGGCGGATGCCGCCCAGCAGCAGGAACCAGACCACCAGATATCCGAACGCGGCCTGCACCTCCGGCTCGGTCAGCCAGGACACCAGCAGGAACAGCGCGCCGGTGAGCACCATGGTCAGCACGCCGTAGAGATTGCGGATCATCACCAGCATCAGCAGCAGCAGGGCGGTGGCGCCCCACAGCAGCGCGGTGATCCGGCCCGCGCCGAGCAGCGCGGCCCCGCCCAGGCCCAGCAGCGAGGGCGCGGTGTACCCGGCCGCGGCGGTCAGCACCATGCCCAGGCCGGTGGGCTTGCCCCGGGAGAGGGTGAGGCCGGAGGTGTCGGAATGCAGCCGTATGCCCTCCAGGCGGCGGCCCATCAGCAGCGCCACCAGGCCGTGCCCGCCCTCGTGGGCGATGGTGACGGTGTTGCGGGTGATCCGCCAGACGGACCAGGGGCCGGTCAGCAGCAGGGCCGCGGCGGCGGTGGCCAGCACCAGCCAGAGCTCCGGATCGGGCTGGAGGCCGGTGAGCTCGTCCCACAGTCCTTCCACATCAGCAACATCAGCAACATCAGCCACGTCAGCGAATGCCATGCCACCCCCGGCCGCGCCGTGCAACGACAGAACCCCCGCCCGGTTGTCTCGGACGGGGGTCCCTCCAGGGTGAGCGACGGGACTCGAACCCGCGACCACCTGGACCACAACCAGGTGCTCTACCAACTGAGCTACGCCCACCATGACCAGCTCACCGGGGCGCTTCACGGCCGCCCGTCGCGCTGGCCGTATTGAGTGTACAGGGTGCCCGGCCGTGCTCGCGCCGGGCTTTCCCGCCGCGCTCAGCCCGTGGTGTGCCGGGCGGCGATGGTGCGGGCGGTCTCGGAGTCCGGGCCGGGCGCCGGCACGAAGACCGCCTCCCGGTAGTAGCGCAGTTCGGCGATGGACTCCCGGATGTCGGCCAGCGCCCGGTGATTGCCCGCCTTCTGCGGGCTGTTGAAGTACGCCTTGGGGTACCAGCGCCGGGCCAGCTCCTTCACCGAGGAGACATCGATGATCCGGTAGTGCAGATGCTGTTCCAGGCGGGGCATGTCACGGGCCAGGAATCCCCGGTCGGTGGAGACGGAGTTGCCGCACAGCGGTGTCTTGCCGGGCTCCGGCACCCACCGGTGCAGATACTCCAGCACCCGGTCCTCGGCCTCGCGCAGGGTCCGTCCGGCGTCCAGCTCGGCCAGCAGCCCGGAGGCGGTGTGCATCTGCCGCACCACCTCGGGCATGGACTCCAGGGCGCCGGCCGGCGGGCGGATCACCACGTCCACGCCGTCCCCGAGCACATTCAGCTCGCCGTCCGTGACCAGCGCGGCGACCTCGATGAGCGCGTCGTCCGTGAGCGAGAGTCCGGTCATCTCGCAGTCGATCCACACCATCCGATCGTTCATGCGAGCCACCGTACCCGGTCACGGTCCCCGTGCCCCGCCGGCCGCCGACAACGGCGGCGCAGGCCAGGCGGGGTGCCGACGGCCGGCGGACGCCCACCCCGCGCGTCCGCCGGCCGTCACAGCCCCGTCCGTCCCCGCTGCCCGGGCAGCCGCGGCACCGGGTGGTCGGCGGCCTTGCGCCCGGTCTCCGCGCCGTGCCGCAGCCGGCCGGTGGCCTCGGCCGCCTGCTGCCGCGCCCGGTAGGCCGCCCGGTAGGCGGCCGGCGAGGCGCCGAGCTGCCGCCGGAAGTGCCCGCGCAGCGCCACCGGGGAGCGGAAGCCGCAGCGGCCGGCCACCTCGTCCACCGAGTAGTCCGACATCTCCAGCAGCCGCTGGGCCTGAAGCACCCGCTGGGTGATCAGCCACTGGAGCGGGGCGCTGCCGGTCAGCGCCCGGAACCGCCGGTCGAAGGTGCGGCGGCTCATATAGGCGCGGGCGGCGAGCTGTTCGACGTCGAACTGCTCGTGCAGATGCTCCAGCGCCCAGGCCACCACCTCGGCCAGCGGGTCGGCCCCGATGTCCTCTGGTAAAGACCGGTCGAAGTAGCGGCTCTGACTTTCCGTCGCGGCGGCCGTGGCGGGCTGCGGGCCGCGCCTGGAGGGCAGCACCAGCCGCCGGGCCAGGGCACCGGCGGCCTCCGGGCCATGGTCCTGGCGGACGATGTGCAGGCACAGATCTATGCCCGCGGCGGTGCCCGCCGAGGTCATGATGTCCCCGTCGTCCACATACAGTTCACGGGGGTCCACATGCACCGACGGATAGCGCTTGGCCAGCGTCGGGGCGTACATCCAGTGCGTGGTGGCGGGGCGGCCGTCCAGCAGTCCGGCCGCGCCCAGCGCGAAGGCGCCGGTGCACAGGCCGACGATCCGCGCGCCCTCGCTGTGCGCCCGGCGCAGCGCGGCCAGGGCCGGCGCGGGCGGCTGGCCGGTGATGGACCGCCAGGCCGGCACGATGACGGTGCCCGCCCGGGAGAGCGCGCCCAGGCCGTAGGGGGCCCGTAGCTCCAGCCCGCCGGTGGTGCGCAGCGGCCCCTCCTCCCCCGCGCAGGCCAGCAGCCGGTAGCGCGGCACCCCCGCGTCCTGGCGGTCGACGCCGAACACGGAGAGCGGGATGGCACTTTCGAACATCGGGGTCCCGCTGAACAGCAGCACCGCGACGACCTCGCGGCGGCGTCGGGCAGAGAGCTTCTCCGCGAAGGGGCGGCGCACCTTGGCGGGTTCGGGGCCGTGCGTTGGGTCCTCGATCATGCTCCTCAGTTCCCTCGGTTGTCGCATCCTCTCGGTCCTGCACGTTTCCCCCGAGTCCCCCTGGCGGGTCCAGCCAAGATCGAATCTACTGTGTCCGATGAGGTTGCCGGGACAAGTTCACCACTCGCCGTTAAGTCGACATGACTATGTGGCGCGAAGCATTCGATCAGGAAGCGTTCCACGGAGAAGCAGTTGGCGGAAGTGCGCCTGCCTGTACCGCTGTTCCGCGGGCGCCCGGGTCGCCCCGGGGGCCGCGCCGGAGCGGAGCCGTTCCGGCTTGTCCGGGCGGTGCCCGCACCCGCGAGAAGTTTCTGAAGTTGGCTGAAAATAGGAGTCTTCCACGGCCGACGGGCCGGTCTGGACAGCCAACTACATGTTGTGTACAGCCGCATACCCAGGGGAATGCCGCCCGGTGGCCGTGGGCGGCAGCGGGGGACGGCCCGCGCGCGGCGCCGCCGTTGCGCGGCAACGGCTTGCTGCGGCATGCTTCCTGTCCCCCGGCCGGACCGGCCGGAGCCGGACGTCTCGGAGTCTGGGCGGTTACCGGGGCGACGCCGTATTCTGGAGGTGGAACCTGTGGAAGCACCGGGCTTCCCACCCGCAGGCCCCGGTACCGGGCGCCGCGGGTACCCGCAGCCGGTCCTGCCCGCACCGACCATGTGAGGCGTCTTCCCCGCAACCTCCCCGCATCAAGATCGCCGAGATTTGGATGGCTGGCTACGAGCTCCCCGAACCCGCTGACCGCAAGCGGCCGGTCGCCGACCGTTCCGCGCCCTCCGGGTCGGCCGAAGAGTCGTGCTCCCCGCAGGATCCGGTCTTCCGCCACGGCATCGTGGTGGGTTTCGACGGCTCCACCTCCGCCGAGCGCGCCCTGGCCTATGCCGTGGGCATGGCGGTGCGCGGCGGATGCGGGCTGATCATCGTGCATGTGGCCAACCGGCTGCCCACCACGGTGTGGGCGGGCTGCGAGCCCCCGGCGCTGGTCGACGTCCCCGACCACCGCACCGAGGTGCTGGGCCTGGAGCTGGCCTGCGCGGACTATCTGGCCGACGTGCCCTGGGTGCTGCTGGAGCGGGGCGGCGACATCTGCCACGAGCTGGAGGAGGTCGGGCGGGAGTACGCGGCCGACGCCATCGTGGTGGGCAGCACGCACGGTCTGCTTGGCCGTCTGTTCGGGACGGTTTCCGGCCGCCTGGTGCGCCGCGCCCAGCGGCCGGTCGTCGTCATCCCCTGAGCGGCCGGGGCCGGCCCGGCGGCCGTGCCCGGCGGGCGCGGCGACCCGGCGGCGAAGAAGCTCCGCCGGCTCAATTTTCTTGTGCGGCAGGTGGATTGTGCGCTTGTGATGGGCATAAAGCTGACACACGTGCTGCCGAGCGGGAGGTGACGGACCCGGCGGCGGCTCCCCGGCCGGCGGATGGGCGCCGCCGGCCAGGAATGGCGGCCCCCGCTTCAGTGCGTATGGTGGCACGCACTCGGCGGGGGCCGCCCTGTGTCCACGCGCGGTACCGGAGCGTCACGCCCCGGTCACCGGCCGGGCGGGGACCTGCGGGCCGCGCCCGGCCGGTGCTCACTCCACGGTGACGGACTTGGCCAGGTTGCGCGGCTTGTCGATGTCCCGGCCCAGCATCAGCGCGGTGTGGTAGGCCAGCAACTGGAGCGGGATGCCCATCAGGACGGCGTCCAGCTCGGGCTCGTTCTGCGGCACCACGATGGTGGCGTCGGCCTTCTCCTGGATCTCGTGCGCCACCGCCAGGATGCGGCCCTGCCGGGCCTTGATCTCCTCCAGGGTGGCCCGGTTCTTATCCAGCAGCTCGTCGCCCGGCACGATCGCCACCGTGGGCACGGCCGGCTCGATCAGCGCCAGCGGGCCGTGCTTGAGCTCGGAGGACGGATATGCCTCGGCGTGGATGTAGGAGACCTCCTTGAGCTTGAGCGACGCCTCCTTGGCCACCGGGAAGCCCCGGGTGCGGCCGACGAACATCATCGACTTGGCGTCCGCGAAGTCCTTGGCCAGCTCGATGATCCGGTCCTCGTGGCGCAGAATCTCGGCGATCTGCCCGGGCAGCTTGCGCAGCCCCTCGATGATCCGCTTGCCGTCCGCCACCGAGAGATCGCGGATCCGGCCGAGATGCAGGGCGAGCAGCGCGAAGGCCACCGCGGTGTTGGTGAAGCACTTGGTGGAGACCACGCACACCTCGGGACCGGCGTGCACATAGATGCCGCCGTCGGCCTCCCGGGCGATGGCGCTGCCGACCACATTGACGATGCCCAGCACCTTGGCGCCCTTGCGCTTGAGCTCCTGCACCGCGGCCAGGGTGTCGTAGGTCTCGCCGGACTGGCTGGCCACCACATAGAGGGTGTCCGGCTCCACGACCGGGTTGCGGTAGCGGAACTCGCTGGCCGGCTCGGCGTCGGCCGGGATGCGGGCCAGCTCCTCGATCATCTGGGCGCCGATCAGGCCCGCGTGGTACGCGGAGCCGCAGCCGAGGATCTTCACCCGGCGCATGGAGCGGGCCTCCCGGGCGTCCATGTTCAGGCCGCCGAGCCGGGCGGTGCCGAACCGCTCGTCGATCCGGCCGCGCAGCACCCGGTCCACGGCGTCCGCCTGCTCGGCGATCTCCTTGTGCATGTAGGTGTCGTGGCCGGCCATGTCGTAGGACTCGGCCTCCCACTCCACGGTGGTGGGCGAGGCGGCGGTGCGGGAGCCGTCGGTGGTGTAGGTGCGGTAGTCGTCGGCCTTCAGGGTGGCCATCTCGCCGTCGTCCAGGGTGATCACCTGGCGGGTGTGGCTGATCAGCGCGGCCACGTCGGAGGCGACCAGCATCTCCCGCTCACCGATGCCCAGCACCACCGGGGAGCCGTTGCGGGCGGCCACGATCCGGTCCGGGAAGCCGGCGTGCAGCACGGCGATGCCATAGGTGCCCTCGATCAGACGCAGCGCCTCGCGGACCTTCTCCTCCAGGGTGGCGGCCTCGGAGCGGCCGATGAGATGGGCCAGCACCTCGGTGTCGGTCTCGGAGCGCAGCTCCACGCCGTCCGCGGTGAGCTTGGCGCGCAGTTCGGCGGAGTTGTCGATGATGCCGTTGTGGACGACGGCCACCCGGTCCGCGGCGTCCAGATGCGGGTGCGCGTTCTCGTCGCTGGGGGCGCCGTGGGTGGCCCAGCGGGTGTGCGCGATGCCGCAGGTGCCGCTGAACCGGGCGGGCACCTTGGCCTCCAGTTCGCGGACCCGGCCCTTGTTCTTGACGGTCTTCAGACCGCCGCCCCGGCCGGAGCTGTGGATCGCCATACCGGCCGAGTCGTAGCCGCGGTACTCCAGCCGCTGGAGACCCTCCAGGAGCAGCGGGGCCACGTCGCGCCTGCCGATATATCCCACAATCCCGCACATACTCGTCCTCCTGTGGTCTCTCTGTACTGTCCCGCTGCTGTCCTGCTGCTGTCCCGCCGCTCAGCCGTAGACGATGCGCCGCAGCTGCCGGACGGACAGCTCCGGCGGTGCCACCGCGCGGTGCGGCAGTTCCTCGGCGATCCGCTCGAAGATCGCCTCGTTGCGCAGCCCCCGGGACTGCAGCTCACGATGGCGGCGGCGCACGAACTCCTCGGTCGTCTCGTCGAAGTAGGCCAGGACGTCGAGCACCACCCGCGCGGCCTCTCCCCGGCCCAGCGAGGTGCTGCGCACCAGATGATCGACCAGGTCGTCGTAGTGGTTTCGGCGTCCGGACACCCGGTAATAGTGCGAATCCTGCCCGACGAACGCAACAAACGTGCCCGATATCGGGCAGGAACGTGTCACAGAACCGTCCGTTCGCCCGGGGTGACTCAGAAACGGTCCAGCACGGCCTTCTTGGCGGTGCGGAACTCCTCCTCGGTCAGGACCCCGGCGGCATGCAGCTCGCCGAGCTCGCGCAGCCGGCGCAGCAGCGCGTCATGGCCGTCGCCGCCCGGAGCCTCCGCCGGAGCGGTGCCGGGCGGCCCGGCCTTCACCGGCGACGGGGCACCCGCCACCGGGAGCGGCGCCGGGTCGTCCCGCTGCCCGCAGGGGTGCGGCAGCCGGGCCGCCACGGCCGCCGCCAGCAGCGCCACCTGCGTGACCTCCCGGGTCTTGCGCACCCCCCACAGCACCACGCTGCACGGATCGTGGTCCGGGGCGGCCCGGGTCTGCGGGCCGCGGGTCACCACCCGCACATAACCGTTCTCCAGGCCCTGGGGCAGGCTCCACTCCAGGCCGGACACCTCGGCGAAGGGAATGACCCGGGGGCCGACCGACTTCTTGCTCTCCTCGGCGGTCCACAGCCACTCCAGCCGCAGCGTCTCCCCGTCGAAGGCGAGGGTGCCGTCGGAGGCCTTGAGCAGCAGCGGCACGCCGGGGCCGGGCAGCAGATAGCGGTCGGCCGGGGTGTCGGGCACCTGCTCCAGCAGGCGGGCCTCGCGCACCTCGTCCACCAGGTACTCGGCGAGGATCTCCCCGCCCGGGTCCACCTCCAGCACATAGGGCTCGGCGGCCTCCGGCAGCCGCCCGGCGGTGGCCTGGGAGAGCGGGTCGGCCCCGGGCCGCATGCGCAGCCGCAGCCGGCCGCCGCCCTTGCGCCCGGGCTCGAAGGAGACCCCGGCCACGGCGCTCAGCGGGACGGTCAGCTCGCCCAGTGCGGACCGCAGCGCATGCCTGCCCCGGCCGCTGCCCGGGACGATCCGTATCGCCTCGCCGTCGAAACTCCAGGTGCCGGACTGCTGGGTGATTTCCGCCATGCCCGCCATCATCCGACAGCCACCGCTCCCGCCACCAGCCGCCCGCCGCACCGCGACGCGGCGGGGACCGGCGCGGCCGTTACGCGGGGAGGCCGAGGTCGCGGGCGATCAGCATGCGCTGGACCTCGCTGGTGCCCTCGCCGATCTCCAGGATCTTGCTGTCCCGCCACATCCGGGCCACCGGGTACTCGTTCATGAAGCCGTAGCCGCCGTGGATCTGGGTGGCCTCGCGGGCGTTGGTGACGGCGCTCTCCGAGGAGTACAGCTTGGCGATCGCGGCCTGCCGCTTGAACGGCTCGCCCGCCATCAGCCGGGCGGCGGCGTCCCGCCACGCCAGCCGGGCGGTGTGGGCCCGCATCTCCATGTCGGCCAGCTTGAACTGGATGGCCTGGTTGGCGCCGATCGGGCGGCCGAAGGCGGTGCGGGCGGCGGCGTAGTCCAGGGACTCGTCCAGGCAGCCCTGGGCCAGCCCGGTGGCCAGGGCGGCGATGGCGATCCGGCCCTCGTCCAGGATGCGCAGGAACTGCGCATAGCCGCGGCCCTCCTCGCCCAGCAGATGGGCGGCCGGGACACGGACGTCGGAGAAGGACAGCTCATGGGTGTCGGAGGCACACCAGCCGACCTTGGAGTAGCCGGGCGCCACGGTGAATCCGGGCGTGCCGGAGGGCACCAGGATGCTGGAGATCAGCGGTGCGCCGTCCGGCTTGCGGCCGGTGACCGCGGTGACCGTGACCACTCCGGTGATGTCGGTGCCGGAGTTGGTGATGAAGCTCTTGGTGCCGTTGATGACCCAGTCGCCGCCGTCCCGGACGGCGGTGGTGCGGGTGCCGCCGGCGTCCGAGCCGACGTCCGGCTCGGTGAGGCCGAAGGCGCCGAGCATCTCCCCCGTGCACAGCCGGGGCAGCCACTCGCGTTTCTGCTCCTCGGTGCCGAACCGGTACAGCGGCATGGCGCCCAGCGAGACGGCCGCCTCCAGGGTGATGGCCACCGAGGAGTCCACCCGGGCGATCTCCTCCAGGGCCAGGCACAGGGCCAGGTAGTCCCCGCCCATGCCGCCGTACTCCTCGGGGAAGGGCAGCCCGAACAGGCCCATCCGGCCCATCTCGCGGACGATCTCGTAGGGGAACTCGTGCCGTTCGTAGTGGTCGCCGATCTTCGGGGCGATGACGTCGCGGGCGAAGGCCGCCACGGTGCGGCGCAGTTCCTCGTGTTCGGCGGAGAGCCGGTGGTCCAGTCCCATGGCGGGATCTCCTTGTGGGAGGCGGGTGCGGATCCGTGCGGGGGCGGCGGTTCAGTCGCCGGTGAGGGCGCGGACGGTGCGGGACGGGCTGGGGCGGCCGAGCTGTCCGGCCATCCAGCGGCTGGTGGCGGCGAGCGCGGACAGCTCGACGCCGGTCTCGATGCCGAGGCCGTGCAGCATCCACAGCAGGTCCTCGGTGGCCAGATTGCCGGTGGCGCTGCGGGCGAACGGGCAGCCGCCCAGACCGCCGGCCGAGGCGTCCACGGTGGTGACGCCGTGACGCAGCGCGGTGAGGGTGTTGGCCAGGGCCTGGCCATAGGTGTCGTGGAAGTGGACGGCGAGCCGGCCGGGGGCCACCCCGGCCCGGCCGAAGGCGTCGAGCAGAGCGGCGACCTGGCCGGGGGTGGCGACGCCGATGGTGTCGCCGAGGCTGAGTTCGGTGCAGCCCAGCTCCAGCAGCCGGACCCCGACCCGCACCACGTCCGCGGTGGCCACCGGCCCCTCCCAGGGGTCGCCGAAGCACATGGAGACATAGCCGCGGACGCGGGTGGCGCCGGCCTCGGCCGCCGTGCGGATCACGGGCGCGAACATGGCCAGCGACTGCGCCACCGTGCGGTTGAGATTGGCGCGGGCGAAGGACTCGGTGGCGCTGGCGAACACCGCGAACTCGCGGGCGCCCAGGGCCAGGGCGCGGTCCAGGCCGCGCTCGTTGGGCACCAGCACCGGCAGCCGGACCCCGGAGGCGGCCAGCGGGGCCAGCTCCGGGTAGAGCTGTTCGGCGTCCGCGAGCTGCGGCACCCACCTGGGGTGGACGAAGCTGGTGGCCTCCACGGTGGTCAGCCCGGCCCCGGCCAGGCGGCGGATGAACTCCGCCTTGACCCGCACCGGGACGGCAGCCGCCTCGTTCTGGAGGCCGTCGCGCGGCCCCACCTCGTAGATCCGCACCCGGGCGGGCAGGCCGTCCATCGCCACCCGCACCGGCAGTCCGTCCGGCGGCCCGCCGCTCTCCCGCGGTGTCATGACGCCTCCCCGGGCTCGTCCGCCGCCGCGGGTTCGACCACGGCCAGAAGCTGGTCCATGGCCACCGTGCTGCCCGCGGTCACCTCCAGCGCGGTGACCGTCCCGGCGTGCGGGGCGGCGATGACGTGCTCCATCTTCATCGCCTCCACCATCAGCAGGGCCTGGCCGGCGGCGACCCGGTCGCCGGCCGCGGCCTTGACCACGGTGACCGTGCCGGGCATGGGGGCGGTGAGGGTGCCGGCCCCGGCCGCGGCCCGGCCGCCGGCCGCGGCCACCGGGTCGTGGGCGAGGATCTGCCAGGCGTCGCCGTCCCGGCCCAGCCAGTGGTCCCCGGCCGGGGTACGGGCGTGGCGGAACGTATGGCACGTCCCTTCCAGCTCCAGCGTGAGCGGGTCCGCGCCGCCGGACGCGCCGCCGAGCAGCCGGACGGGCAGCGGCGGGCCGTCGCCGATGCGGACCTCGCCGTCCCGGACCGCCACGGTGACCGGCCGCCCTCCCGGGACGCGCAGCCGGTGGCGGGTCCAGGCCGGTTCGCCGCCGAGCCGCCGGCCCGAGGGCAGCGAGAACGGGTCGGTCCAGCCGCTGCCGTGGTCGGGGGGCGGGGCGAGCGCGGCCTGGCGGAGCAGGGCCGCCGCCGCATACACCTCGTCCGGCACCCGGTCCGGCACCAGTCCGGCGGCGCTGCGGTCCACCAGGCCGGTGTCCAGTTCGCCGGAGCGGACCTCGGGCAGGTCCAGCAGGCGGCGCAGCAGCCCGGTGTTGGTGTCCACGCCCAGCACGGCGGTGGCGGCCAGGGCGGCGCGCAGCCGGCGCAGGGCGGTGGGCCGGTCCGGGCCGTGTGCGATCACCTTGGCGAGCATCGGGTCGTAGGCGGTGCCGATCTCGCTGCCGGGCAGCAGCCCGGAGTCCACCCGGATGCCCTCGCCGTCCGGTTCGGCGAGCAGCAGCACGCTCCCGGCCGAGGGCAGGAAGTCCACCCGCCGCTCCCCGCTCGCCACCCGGGCGGTCTCCGCGCAGATCCGGGCCTCCACGGCGTGGCCGCGGAGGGCGATGTCCGGCCGGCGCAGGGCCAGCGGCTCCCCGGCCGCGACCCTGAGCTGCGCCTCCACCAGGTCGATGCCGGTGATCAGCTCGGTGACCGGGTGCTCGACCTGGAGGCGGGTGTTCATCTCCATGAAGTAGTGCGTGCCCGGGTCGCCGCCGGGGACGATGAACTCCACGGTGCCGGCGCCCCGGTAGCCGCAGGAGCGGGCGGCCTCCACCGCGGCCCGGCCCATGGCCTCCCGGGTGGCGGCGTCCAGCAGCGGGCTGGGCGCCTCCTCGATGATCTTCTGATGGCGGCGTTGCAGGGAGCATTCGCGCTCGCCGAGGTGGACCACATTGCCGTGGGCGTCGGCCAGCACCTGGATCTCGATATGGCGGGGGCGGTCGATCCAGCGCTCCACCAGCAGGGTGTCGTCGCCGAAGGAGGAGCGGGCCTCGCGGCGGGCGGCGGCGATCTCCTCGGCCAGCCGGTCCGCCTCGCGCACCAGGCGCATGCCCTTGCCGCCGCCGCCGGCGGACGGCTTGAGCAGTACCGGCAGGCCGATCTCGCGGGCCGCGGCGGCGAGCTCCGCGTCGCCGAGCCCGCTGCCGGTGGAGCCGGGGACGACCGGCACCCCGGCCGCCGCCACCGTCTCCTTGGCCCGGATCTTGTCGCCCATCAGCTCGACGGCCGAGGCGGGCGGGCCGATGAAGACCAGGCCGGCGTCGGCGGTGGCGCGGGCGAAGCCGGCGTTCTCGGCGAGGAAGCCGTAGCCGGGGTGGACGGCCCGGGCGCCGGTGCGGCGGGCGGCGTCCAGCAGGCGGTCGATGGCCAGATAGCTGTCGGCCGGGGCCTCGGGTCCGATCCGGACGGCGGTGTCGGCGGCCCGGACATGGGCGGCACCGGCGTCGGCGTCGCTGTAGACGGCCACCGAGCGGATGCCCAGTCTGCGCAGGGTGCGCATCACCCGGACCGCGATCTCGCCGCGGTTGGCGACCAGCACCGTCTCGAACAGCTCGCTCACAGCGCTCGCTCCCCTCTCGTCGCTCTCGTCGCTCTCGTCGCTCTCGGCCCGCTCGGCCCGCTCGGCCCGCCCGGCTCTCATCCGTCCTGTCCTTACATCCGGAAGACGCCGTAGCCCGGGGCGCCCAGCGGGGCGTTGCCGCAGGCGGTGAGCGCCAGACCGAGGACGGTGCGGGTCTCGGCCGGGTCGATGACCCCGTCGTCCCAGAGGCGGGCGGTGGCGTAGTAGGCGCTGCCCTGGGTCTCGTACTGGCGGCGGATGGGCGCCCGGAACTCCTCCTCGGCCTCGGCGCTCCATTCCTCGCCGCGGGCCTGGAGCTGGTCGCGCTTGACGGTGGCCAGCACCGAGGCGGCCTGTTCGCCGCCCATCACCGAGATCTTGGCGTTGGGCCACATCCACAGGAAGCGGGGCGAGTAGGCCCGGCCGCACATCGAGTAGTTGCCGGCCCCGTAGGAGCCGCCGATGACCACGGTCAGCTTGGGGACCCGGGCACAGGCGACCGCGGTGACCATCTTGGCGCCGTGCTTGGCGATGCCGCCGGCCTCGTAGGCGCGGCCGACCATGAAGCCGGAGATGTTCTGCAGGAAGAGCAGCGGGATGCCGCGCTGGTCGCACAGCTCGATGAAGTGGGCGCCCTTGAGGGCGGACTCGGAGAACAGGATGCCGTTGTTGGCCACGATGCCGACCGGATGGCCGTGGATCCGGGCGAAGCCGGTGACCAGGGTGGTGCCGTACTCGGCCTTGAACTCGTGGAAGCGGGAGCCGTCGGTGATCCGGGCGATCACCTCCCTTACGTCGTAAGGGGTGCGGGAGTCGACCGGCACCGCCCCGTAGATCTGCTCCGGCGGGTACGCGGGCTCCTCGGCGGGTTCCACCGCCCAGGGCAGGGCGCCGCGCCGGGGCAGGGTGTCCACGATGGTGCGCACGATGCGCAGCGCATGCGTGTCGTCCTCGGCCAGGTGGTCGGTCACCCCCGAGGTGCGGGAGTGCACCTCGCCGCCGCCCAGCTCCTCGGCGGTGACCACCTCGCCGGTGGCGGCCTTCACCAGCGGCGGCCCGCCCAGGAAGATCGTGCCCTGGCCGCGGACGATGACCGCCTCGTCGCTCATCGCCGGCACATAGGCCCCGCCGGCCGTGCAGGAGCCCAGCACCGCGGCAATCTGCGCGATGCCGCGCTCGGACATCCGGGCCTGGTTGTAGAAGATCCGCCCGAAGTGCTCGCGGTCCGGGAAGACCTCGTCCTGCATGGGCAGGAAGGCCCCGCCGGAGTCCACCAGGTACACGCAGGGGAGGCGGTTCTCCAGCGCCACCTCCTGGGCGCGCAGATGCTTCTTCACCGTCATCGGGTAGTAGGTGCCGCCCTTGACCGTGGCGTCGTTGGCGACGACCATCACCTCCCGGCCGGACACCCGGCCGATGCCGGCGATCACCCCGGCCGCCGGGGCGTCGCCGCCGTACAGGCCCTCGGCGGCCAGCGGGGCCAGCTCCAGGAACGGTGAGCCGGGGTCGAGCAGGGTGTCCACCCGGTCCCGGGGCAGCAGCTTGCCGCGTGCGGTGTGCCGGGCGCGGGCCCGTTCGCCGCCGCCCCGGCGGGCCGCGGCCAGCTTTTCGCGCAGTTCGGCCACCAGCGCCCGGTGGGCGCGGTCGTTGGCGCGGTACGCCTCGGCCCCGGGGTCGACCGTACTGCCCAGCACCGGCGCGTCCCGCATCGCCCGTACCTCCCTCGACGGCGTTAATATCCGTTAACCACTCCTTCCGAGGTTAACGCCCGCTAACCCGCCTGTCTACAATGGGCTCCATGCCTGCTCAGCCCCGCTCCGCCCCAGCCAGCACAACCAGCACGGCCGGCACGGCCGGCACGGCCGGCACGGCCGGCACCGCAGCCCCCGCCTCCTCCCGGCGGGAACAGATCCTGCGGGAGGCCGGGCGTCTCTTCGCCGAGCGCGGCTTCCACGGCGTGGGGGTGGACGAGATAGGGGCGGCCGTCGGCATCAGCGGCCCGGCGCTCTACCGGCACTTCGCGGGCAAGGACGCCATGCTGACCGAGCTGCTGGTGGGCATCTCCAGCCGGCTGCGGGACGGCGGCCTGCGCCGGGCGGCCGGGGCCGAGGCGGCCGGCCTGCCGCCGTCGGCCACCCTGGACGCCCTGATCGACGGGCACATCGACTTCGCCCTGGACGACCGCGACCTGATCACCCTGCACGACCGGGAGCTGGACCGGCTGCCGCGCGAGGAGCGGCGCCAGGTGCGCCAGCTCCAGCGGCAGTACGTCGAACTGTGGGTGGCGGTGGTACGGGCCGCCCACCCGGCCCTGCCGGAGGACCAGGCGCGGGCGGCCGTGCACGCGGTCTTCGGCCTGCTGAACTCCACGCCGCACCTGAGCCGCCGGGCCCTGCTGCCGGACCGCGACACCACCGCCGCCCTGCTCCGCCGCCTCGCCCGGGCCGCCTTCACCGCCGCCGCCCCGCCCCCGGAGTGAGCGGCGGTGCCGCACCCGGGCACCAGGGGCGGCAGGGGCCGGTGCCTCCCGGGATTTCCGGCAGGCACCGGCCGCGGGATCGCGGGCGAGGGTGCGAGAAGGTGCTCAGCCGGTGGGGCCGAAGTCGTAGGGGGTGTAGGTGACGGGCCTGGCGCAGTTGGCGGAGTCGCCGGTGCCGAGCGAGGAGCCGTGGCAGAGCTCCAGCACGACGCGGTCGATCGCGTCCGGCAGGTAGGGCAGCCAGTCCGGGCCCAGGGCGAACTCGAAGCCGACGCCGCCGGTGGTGGTCGTGACGCGTTCCCGGTCCACCACGGTGCGCCCGCTGTAGGCGGTGAAGGTGGCCTCGGCGGTCGGCGGCACCAGGAAGTGGCAGTAGCCGGGGTCGTTCAGGATCAGCCGGCCGGTCACCTCGACGCGCACCGGCTCCGGCGGGTGGGTGGCCTTGAACACCAGCCTGCCCGCCGTGATGCTGCTCAGGCACCGGTCCTTGTGCTGGGCCTCGAACGGCTTGGTGACGTCCGTGTGGCGGGCCTGCGCGGCCGAGGGCAGGGCCATGGTCAGGGCGGCGGCGAGCGCCGCCACCACGGCTGCCCGTAAGGTCTTGACGGTCATGGTCATGGGATGTGCGGCTCCTTCGTCAGGTGACGGTTCCTGGAGACGGGCCGTGCAATACCCCACCGCTGTACACGAGTTGATGGGGCGTCAGGTGGATCGTCAGATGGATCGCGCGCTCCCGGCGTGGGCACCATAACGGCGGCGCGGAAGGCTGTAAACGCCTGGCGGAAGCCCGAACGCCCCGCCGGGGGCGGGGCGTTCAGGCGGTCAGCTCCTGGGTGAGCGCGTCGCGCAGGCGGGTGGCACGCCGGGTGACCTCCTCCGGGCCGAGGGCGGCGGCGCGTTCGCACCACTGCCCGCAGGCGCTCAGATCGCCGCGGCGCGCCGCGAGCAGCGCCAGATGCAGCGCCGCCCTGCCGTGCCCGGCCTCGGCCGCCCGGGTCCACCACAGCGCCGCCTCCGGCTCGCTGCCCTCGCGGGCCAGCAGCAGCCCGAGGTTGAACGCGCCGTTCCGGCTGCCCGCCTCGGCGGCCATCCGGTACCAGCGGGCGGCCTCCACCACGTCGTCCCGGCCGGCCGCGCGCATGCCCATCCGGACCTGCGCGCGCCGGTGGCCGCGCTCGGCGGCCCGCATGTACCAGCGCTCGTACTCCGGCACCGCCGTCCGGTCCGTGCTGTCCTCGTCGGTGCGGGACCGGCCGAGGGCGGCGTCGGTGTCGCTGCCGGCGGCGGTGTCCGGATCGGCGGCGGAGCCCGTGGTGTGCCGCTCCAGCCAGACGGCGAGCCGGAAGCAGCCCTCGACGCTGCCGCCCGCCGCGGCACGCCGCAGCAGCCCCTCGGTGGCCTGCCGGTCCTCGGCCGAACGTGCCCCGGGGGCCAGCTCCAGCGCGACCTGGAGGGCGGCCTCGGCGTGCCCGGCCTCCGCCGCCTGCTCGTACCAGTGACGGGCCGTGCGGGCCTCGCCGCGACCGGCGTGCAGGATGCCCAGATTGAACGCGGCGTCCACGCTGCCGGCCTCGGCGGCCTTGGAGAACCACGGCTCGGCCCCGGTCTCGTCGCCCCGCTGGAGCAGCAGCACGGCCAGCGCGTTGGCAGCCTCCCGGTGCCCGGCGTAGGCGGCCCGGCGGTACCACTGCTCGGCCTGGCCCATCCGTCCCTGCGCGGCGAACAGCAGCGCCAGATTGAAGGCGCCGTTGATGTCGCCGGCCTCCAGGGCCGCCCGGTACCAGCGCTGCGCCTCCTGGCGCTCGCCGCGCTCGGCGTGCAGCGCGCCCAGGGCGTTGGCCGCGGCGCCGTCGCCGTCCCGGGCGGCGCGCCGCCACCACTCCTCGGCGCTGCCGGTGTCCCCGGCATCGCGCAGCAGGAAGCCCAGCGCGCAGGCGGCGCGCGGCTCCCCGGCCTCGGCCGCGGTGAGGTACCAGCGGGTGGCCTCGCCGATCACGCCGCGCTCCTCCAGCAGCGCGGCCAGCCGCAGCGCGGCCCGGCGGTGGCCGCGGGCGGCGGCGAACCGGAACCAGGGCTCGGCACCGCGGCCCTGGGGCAGGGCGCAGGCGTAGCGGTAGGCGGCCTCGCGGTGGCCGCGCTCGGCGGCGGTGCGGAACCACTGCACGGCGCTGTCGTCCTCGCCCCGGTGGTCCAGCAGATCGGCGAGCGCATAGGCGCCGGAGGCGTGGCCGGATTCCGCGGACTGGCGCAGCCAGTACTCGGCGGCCACATCGTCACCGCGCTCGCGGTGGTGGCGGCCCAGGGCATGGGCGGCGGCGGCCGAGCCGGCCACGGCGGCGCTGCGCCACCAGGTCGCGGCCTCGTCGGCGCGGCCGGTCTGGTGCAGCAGGACGCCGAGGTTGTTGGCGGCGCTGCGGTCACCGTCGGAAGCGGCGGCGCGCAGCGGCGCCTCGGCGCGCTCCAGATCGCCGTGGCGCAGCAGCTGGGCCCCCAGCCGCGCGGCGTCCACGCCGTACCGGAACATCGCCTTGTCCCCCATACGGTCCATAGTGCACCACCCGAAACCCGCGCACACGTGGTATACGCGGCCCACCGAAGTCACTTAGAGGTTTATCGACTTCCCGACAAGGCTACCGTCAAACACCCCGCGGGCCCCCGAGTTTCGGCGAGTCGGCGGGCAGGATTCCGGGGCCCCGCGTCACTCCAGGTCAGCCGGGTCGGGACGGACGCGCCGAACTGACGCGCGCCGGGTCAGTGCGTCACCAGGGCAACGGCAAGGTCCTTATGACGGTGCATCAGCGGTGTCCGCAAGCTGACGCGGAGTGCCGGGAGAGCCGGCGGCCCGGGCCCCGGAACGGGGCCCGGGCCGCCGGGCGTGCGGTGCGGGATGCGGGGTGCGGGGTGCGGGTCAGCCCGGCGGGACGGCGGGAATCCCGGCCAGGCCGAGCAGCAGATCCCGGACCTCGGTGGCGGCCAGGGCGTCGCGCTTGTGCGCCCGGTCGGTGCACAGCAGCACCGGGCCGTCCGCCGGGTCGTCGGGCAGCCGGCCGTGCGTGCCGCGCACCCAGCGGCCGTCCAGCGGGACCACGTCCATGGCGTAGCGCAGGCCGAGTTTCTTGCGGGCCAGGTTGAGGCCGGCCCGGGCCCGGGCGGCCACCGGCTCGGCCGGGTCGAAGAACAACTCGGCCGGGTCGTAGCCCGGTTTGCGGTGGATCTCCACCCCGCGGGCGAAGTCCGGGGCCCGCTGGTCGTCCAGCCAGTAGTAGTAGGTGAACCAGGACTCCGGGGCGGCCACCAGCACCAGTTCTCCGGACCGCTCGTGGTCCAGGCCATGGGCCCGCTGGGCCTGCCGGTCCAGCACCAGGTCCACGCCGGGCAGGGAGCGGCACAGGGCGGCCACGGCCGGCAGGTCGGCGGGATCGGCGACATAGACATGCGCCACCTGGTGGTCGGCCACCGCGAAGGCCCGGGAGGTCCAGGGGTCCAGATACTCCATGCCGTGCTGGCGGTACACCTGGAGCAGTCCGGCCTCGCGCAGCGCCCGGTTGGGGTGCACCGGACGGGAGGCACGGGTGATGCCGTACTCGGAGAGCACCACCACCGTGGCGCCGGCGGCGCGGGCGTCGTCCAGCAGCGGGGCCAGCACCCGGTCCACGTCCCGCACCGCCCGGACGGCCTGCGGGCTGTCCGGGCCGAACCGCTGGAGGTCGTAGTCCAGGTGCGGGAGGTAGGCCATGGTGAGGTCGGCCCGCGGCAGCAGACGGCGGGCCGCGGCCGTGATCCACTCGCTGGAGGCCAGCGAGGCCGTCGGCCCCCAGTACTGGAACAGCGGGAACGGGCCCAGCTTTGAGGTCAGTTCGCCGTGCAGGGCGGGCGGCCGGGTGTAGCAGTCCGGGGACTTGCGGCCGTCCGCGTGGTAGACCGGACGCGGGGTGACGGTGAAGTCGGTGGACGCGCCCATCGCGTACCACCAGCAGACATTGGCCACCGTGTAGCCGGGACGGGCGCGGCGCGCGGTCTCCCAGACCTTCTCCCCCGACACCAGGCGGTTGTGCTGCCGCCAGAGAAAAATCTCGCCCAGGTCCCGGAAATACCAGCCGTTGCCGACGATGCCGTGCCCGGCGGGCGGCAGCCCGGTGAGAAAGGTGGACTGCACGGAGCAGGTGACGGCGGGCAGCACGGTGTCCAGCCGGGCCTGCCAGCCCTCCTCGGCCAGCGCCCGCAGCGCGGGCGCATGGTTCAGCAGTCTCGGGGTCAGCCCGACCACGTTCAGCAGCAGAACGCGGTTCGGCTCCCTCGCGGTGCCGCTCATGACGCTGCCTCCTCCACGGTTTCCCCGGTGGGCGCGTCCACGGGCGCGTCCACGGGCGCATCGACGGGCGCATCGACGGGGACGAGCCCGGCGCGGCGCAGGGCACCGGCGGTCCAGCGCAGTTCGGCGGCCAGCCCGGCGGCCAGCGCGGCATCGCCCGCCGGCCGGTGCCGCTCCGGCAGCACCGACCAGGTGTAGGTCTCGGCCTCCACATGGTCGGTGACCGGGGCCGGCCCGGCGAACAGCGCCCGCAGGGTGGCCGCCAGATGCGCCTGGGTGGACTCCAGCGGCGGTTCGGGACGCTGGTGCACCGGCACATGGAAGTGCACCCGCCACGGCCCGCGGCCCGGCAGCGGGCCGTCCGGCGAGCCGGTCAGGGCCCCGGGCAGATCGTCACGGCGGTGGACGGGCCCGGATCCGGCCCCCCGTTCCCGCACCTGATGCAGAAACCGGTCCTCGGTGTACCGGGACAGCGCGGCCCGGGTGGCCGGCCGGTCCGGAGCGGCGGCGTGCAGCGCGGCCGACGCCTGCGTCTTCACCACCGGCAGCCCCGCGCCGGCCAGCCGGGCCAGGGCCGCCTCCGGTTCCTCGAAGGCCACGGCCAGATGGCAGGCGTCCAGGCAGACGCCGATCCGCCCGGTGTCCACGCCCCGCGCGCCGCCGAGTTCGCCGGCCGCCTCGGCGGCGGTCTCCACCACGCAGCCCGGCTCCGGCTCCAGGCCGACCCGGATCGTCCGGCCGGTGCCGGCCGCCAGCCCGGCCAGGCCGTCCGCCAGCCGGCGCAACTGATCCAGGGCGACCGTGCGCCGCCCGGCGTCCCAGGGCTCCCGCCAGGCCAGCGGCACGGTGGAGACGCTGCCGCGGGCCGCGTCCGGCGGCAGCAGAAGGCTCAGCACCCGGGCGCAGTCCAGGGTGTAGGCCAGCCGCTCGGCGGTCGTCCAGTCCGGGTGGTACACCGCCTTCTTGACCACCGGGGCATGGAAGTTGCGGTACGGGAAGGCATTGAGGGTGACCACCTCCAGACCGTGCCGCTCCAGGGCGGCGCGCAGCCGCTCGGCCGCGACCGGGGCGGCGGCCAGCCGGGCGGCGGCCGGGGCGGGCAGCCACAGGCCGAGGCCGAGCCGGGACACCCCCAGCCGGGCCCGCACCTCGGCGCCGAACCGGCACACCTGCGCGGTCAGTTCCTCCGGGTCCTCGGCCAGCGGGTGGACATTGGTGCAGTAGGCGAGATGGACGGTGCTGCCGTCCGGATGCCGGAAACGCATGCTGGTGCCCCCTCAGGCGGCGGTGTCGGGGCGGGTGCCGCGCAGTACGGAGTTGCCGGCGAAGGTGGCCGACGGCGAGGGCGACGGGGCCGGGGCCGTCCCGGCGGTGGTGTCCGGTTCCCCGTCGTCCAGCAGCAGCCGCCCGCTCTGGCCGTAGAACTCCACGGGATTGCGCCACAGCACCCGGTCCACGTCGTCCTCGGTGAAACCGGCCCGCCGCATCGCCTCCCCGGTCCTGGCGGTCTTCAGCGGATCGCTGCGGCCCCAGTCGGCGGCCGAGTTGACGATCATCCGGTCCAGGCCGCGTTCGGCCAGGATGCGCACCATCCGGTGCTCGTCCATCTTGGTGTCCGGATAGATGGAGAAGCCCATCCAGCAGCCGGAGTCGGCGACCATCGCCACGGTCGTCTCGTTCAGGTGGTCCACCAGCACCCGCTCCGGCGGCAGGCCGGAGGCGGCGACCAGTTCCAGGGTGCGGCGGGTGCCGGCCGCCTTGTCCCGGTGCGGGGTGTGCACCAGGACCGGCAGGCCGTGCTCGTCCGCGAGGCCGAGATGGCGGCGGAACACCTCCTCCTCCTCGTCCGTCATCGAGTCGAAGCCGGTCTCGCCGACCGCCACCACCCCGTCCTTGGCCAGGTAGCGGGGCAGGAAGTCCAGCACGGGCCGGCAGTCCGGGTCGTTGGCCTCCTTGGGGTTGAGGGCGATGGTGCAGTGGTGCCGGATGCCGAACTGGGCGGCGCGGAAGCGTTCCCAGCCGACCAGGGCGTCGAAGTAGTCGCGGAACGAGCCCGGGCCGGTGCGCGGCTGGCCCAGCCAGAACGACGGCTCGGTCACCGCGCGGACCCCGGCGGCGTACATCGCCTCGTAGTCGTCGGTGGTGCGGGAGGTCATGTGGATGTGCGGGTCGAAGATGCGCATGGGTCCGGTCACTCCGGTCGGGGGAAGAGAGCGAGGATGCGGCGGGCGTCGGGCGGCACGGAACGGCCGGCGGCCTGCCGCTCGGCGGCGTAGTCGGCCACCATGCGGGCCAGTTCGCCGTCGGCGCGGCCCTCCCAGCCGGCCACGGCGGCCAGCGGGACGCCGGTGAACAGGCACTTGAGGACGGCCTGCCGCCAGGCGGGGGCGGGCAGCCGGCGGGCGGCGTACGGGCCGAGGGCGGCGGCCAGCAGCCGGGGGTCGTTGGTGCGGAGCGCGTCCGCGACCAGCGGCAGACCGGCGTCGCCCAGCGGCTCCGCGCCCGGTTCCGCGCCTTCTCCGGCCCGGCCGTCCGGGCGGTCCAGCGGGTCCAGGGCGTGCAGCACGGCGCGCTTCTCGTCGGCGTCGCCGAAGCGGTACAGCGCGGCGGTCTCCTCGGCCAGCCGCGCGGCCGGCCACCGGGCGGCACGGGCCGCGGCCAGCAGCAGCGCGACCCGCGCCCGGTCCTCGATGCGGGGGGCGAGCAGGCCGTCAGGATCGGCGGGATCGGCAGGATCGTCCCGATCCGCCGGACGCACCGGGCCGCGCCCGGCGACCCGGGCCACGGCCGGGAACAGCACGCCGATCCGCTCCGGAGCCGCCCGCACCTCGGCGAGCAGCGCGGCCGGCACGGGACCGGGGCCGGGGGCGGGGGCGGAGCCGGTCACCGGGACACCACCCGCTTCCGGTCCGCGCGGGCGGCCTGCTCGGCGGCGCGCAGCGCGGCGAGGGAACGGGCGGCCACCGCGGGGGCGGCGTGCGCGTGCCGGGGCAGCTCCACCGCGACCAGCCCCCGGTAGCCGATGTCCAGCAGGGCGCCCAGCGCGGCGGGCAGGTCGATCTCGCCGTCGCCGAACTCCAGGTGCTCGTGCACCCCGGGACGCATGTCGTCGGCCTGGACGTTGGCCAGCAGACCGCCGGTGTCGCGGACGCAGTCCTCCACCGGGCGGGGCTCGTTGCAGACGCAGTGACCGAGGTCGATGGTGGTGCGCAGCGCCGGATGCGCATCGAGGCGGCGGCGCAGCTCGGCGACACCGGCGAGGGTGTCCACGAACATGCCGGGTTCGGGCTCGAAGGCGCAGTGCACGCCGTGGCGTGCGGCCTCGGCGAGCACCTGGGCGGTGCCGTCGGCCAGGCGCCGCCAGCCCTCCTCGGCGGGGGTGCCGGGCGGCAGGGTGCCGGACCAGAAGGAGACCGCCTCGGCGCCGAGTTCCGCGGCGGTCCGCACGGCGCGGCACAGATAGCCGACGCGGCGTTCCCGGCCCTCCGCGGAGACCAGGGTGGGCTCGTGCTTGCGCCAGGGGTCCAGGACATAGCGGGCGCCGGTCTCGATCACCACGGCCAGTCCGAGCCTCTCCAGTCTGCGCCGCACCTCCCGGGTGCGGGCGGCCAGGCCGGGGGCGAAGGGGTCCAGATGCGGGTGGTCCAGGGTGAGGGCCACGCCCTGGTAGCCCAGCCCGGCGATCACCTCCAGCGCCTCGTCCAGCCGGTGATTGACAAAGCCGTTGGTCCCGTAGCCGAACCGCAGCCCGTCGCGAGCGCCGGCCGCACCGTCCGGGGCGGGGGGTGCGGGGGGTGTGGGGGGTGCGGGGGGTGGAGGGGTCATGTGGGCGACACCACCTTGGCGGCGAGACGGGCGGCGGGGGCGGAGGCGGCCAGCAGGGCGGCGGTGGCCGGGGCGCCGGAGCCCGCCACCAGGGCGGCCTGGAGGGGGATCACGCCGCGTACCCCGGCGCCGGTGGCGCCGCGCACCAGGACCGGGTCCGGATGCAGGGCGGCGGCGAGCTGGGCACGCCCGACGGTGGCCGCGTAGCCGGCGGCCAGGGCCGCGCCCGTCAGCACCGAGCGGGCCGGACGCCCCCGGCGCGGCAGCGCGGCCAGCGCGGCGGCGGCGCCGGTGGCCAGCAGCGCGGCGCGGCCCGCCCGCGGGTCCGCGCCATGCACCTCACCCCTGCTCAGCAGCGTGACACCGGCGGTGTGGCCGGCCACGGCCACGGCCGGCAGGGCCGCCCGGCCGAGGCCGCCGCCCGCGGCGCCGAGCAGCACATCCAGGCCGCGGGCCAGGGCCATCACGGCCGGGCCGGCCGGGGTGTTCCTGGCCAGCAGGTCGTAGGCCCAGACCGTGGCGGCCAGCGGTGCGGCCACCCGCAGCGCGCGGCGTCCCCCCGCCGCGGCGGCGATGCCGAGCCCGGCGCCGGTCAGACCGGCGGCCAGGGCCAGCGCCTCGCCCGGGGCGACCCGGCCGGACGGGATCGGCCGCTCGGGGCGTTCCACGGCGTCCAGTTCGCGGTCGGCCCAGTCGTTGAGGGCCATGCCGGCCAGGTAGAAGCAGACCGAGGCCAGCGGCATGGCCCGGCCGCGGCGGCCGGCCGTCCGGCCGGCCGCCGCGGCGCCCGCCAGGGTGTCCCCGGGCACGGTCAGCGCGGCCGGCAGCCGCACCAGTTCCGCCGCGTCCCGCCACCTCATCGGGCGGCCTCGCCGCGGGCGTCGCCCGCCAGGGCGGTGGCGGCCCATGCGGTGAGGGAGTCCCACTGACCGGCCAGGTCGTGCCGGCCGGTGCCGGCCGGGTCCTTGAAGAAGAAGGCGAGCGGGGCCAGCGGGCCGCACTCCCCCGCCTCCGCGGCCCGGGCGGTGAGCCGGACCAGGTCCAGCACCAGTGGTGCGGCCAGTGCCGAGTCGCAGCCGTGCCAGGTGAACTGCATGCTCATCCGGGTGCCCAGGAAGCCCTCGAAGGAGATCAGGTCCCAGGCCGTCTTCCAGTCGCCCAGGTCGGGCACATAGTCGATGTGCATCGGGCCGTCCACCGGCCGGCCGAGGATGGCCTCCAGGCCCTGGGCCTTGGTGCGGGTCTTGCTGGCCGCGTTGGCCGGGTCGGCCAGGGTGCGGCCGTCGCCGCCGCCCAGCAGGTTGACCGAGGTCCAGGACCGCACCTGGAGCGCCCGGGTGGCGAACATCGGGGCCAGCGCCGTCTTGAGCAGCGTCTCCCCGGTCTTGCCGTCCGAGCCCGCCCAGGGCAGCTGCCGGCGCTCGGCGAGTTCGCCGAGCGCGGGCGGCCGTGGCCCCGGGCTGGGGGTGAAGGAGACGAAGGGGCAGTCGGCGCGGAACGCGGCGTAGGCGTAGAGGGAGCTGAGCGGCAGCGGGGACGCCCCGGCGTCCAGGGCGGCTTCCAGCCGGTCCAGGGAGTCCAGCTCCGGTGCGGGGGCGGCCGGGGGTTCGGTGCTGGAGAGGTCGACGACCACGACCCGGTCCAGGCCGTGCCGGTCGCGGAAGGCGGTGAGGTCGTCGGCGATGCGGCGGGCCGCGGCGCGCTGGGTCTCGGGCCCGGGCCCGGCGCCGGGCCGTATCCGGCGGTCGGCGTCGCGCAGTTCGCGCTCCAGGGAGCGGGCGAGTTCGCCGGGGAGCACACCGCCGGCGGCCAGTTCCTCGGCCCGTTTGGGCAGCGGGTCGGTGGCGATGTCGTGTCCGCCGGTGAGGAGTCCGGCGAGGGCGGGCAGGCGGGCGGGGGCCAGCTCGGGGAGTTCGGTGACGCAGCCCGCGGCCGGGGCCAGCCCGGCCCGCAGGGCCAGCGCGCCGACGGTTGCGGTGGTGGCGACCGAGCCCCGGGCGCCGATGAACCATGCTCCGATCCGCGCGGCGGGGGCGGGTGCCGACGCGGAGCCGGACGCGGGTTCGGGTGCGGGTGCGGGTGTGGGTGACACGCTGTTCGGCCTTCCTGGTGCTGTGGGGGGTGGTCGGGTGTCGAGGGGCCGGGCGCGGGCGGCGTCCCGCGGTGCTGTTCGAACGCGGTGCGGTGGAGCGCGGTGCGGTGGAGCGCGGTGCGGTGGAGCGCGGTGCGGTGGAGCGCGGGTGGAGCAGGTGAGGGGGCGGTCACCCCCCGGTCCCGGGCGGGACGGGGGGTATCCCGGACCCGGCCGTGACGCGTTGCGCCGTTCGTGCGTCACGGCCGGGCGGCAGGGATCGCCGGGCACCCACGGACCCGGTGGCGGACCGCCCCCGGTCGGGCGGGACCGGTCAGTCCACCGGGGTGAGGGTCACCTCGGTGCTGCCGGTCAGCGAGGGCAGACCGTCGACACCCGGGTCACGATAGGTGGCGTTGAACACCCCGAAAAGGTTGTCCTCGGCCGGGTCGTGGCCCTGGGCGAGCGTGGTGGTGATCACGCCGGTGCAGCCGGTGGCCGTGGTCTGCGGGTGACCGTGCGTGTCATGGCCCAGGATGTAGGTCACGGTGAGCCGGGAACAGTCGACCGGCTGGTCGTCCGTCACCCGCACCTCGAACTCCACCTGGTCGCCGAAGGTGAACTCCTGGCCCTGCACCGGGGTGAGGAACTCCACCACCGGTATCTCGTTGCCGACCACGATCGACACCTCGGCCGAGGCCGACTTGCCGCGATCCCGGCCGCCGGAGTCGGTGACCTTCAGCGTGGCGGTGTAGACCCCGTTCTCCGTGTAGGTGTGCACCGGGTTGCGGTGCCGGGAGTCGACCCGGCCGTCGGAGTCGAAGTCCCAGGCGTACCGCAGCCGGTCGCCCTCCGGGTCCTCGGTTCCGTCACTGGAGAAGGCCACGGTCAGCGGGGAGCCGCCGCCCGCCACGTCGGCGGACGCCACCGGCAGCGGGGTGCGGTTGCCGTGCGGCCCGATCCAGTCGATCCGCGACAGCGCCGCCTCCGGGTTCTCGGAGAAGTAGCCCTTGCCGTATTCCAGGACGTAGAGGGCGCCGTCCGGGCCGAACTCCATGTCCATCGGGCTGGACAGCTCCAGGCCCGGCAGCACGTCCTCGATGCCGGCCAGGGCGCCGTCCGCGCCGAGCGGGAAGCCCTTGATGTAGTCCCGGGTCCACTCGTAGAACAGCGGAACGCCGTCGAAGTACTCCGGCCAGGCGTTCGAGTTCTTCCGGGCGGTCTTCCGGTCCCAGTCGTAGGCGGGGCCGGCCATCGGGCCGACGCCGCCGGTGCCCAGTTCGGGGAACTCGGCGGAGGCCACCGCCGGGTACCACACATCGGGCTGCTCCACCGGCGGCAGGTCGGTCAGGCCGGTGTTGTGCGGGGACTCGTTCTCCGGCGCGGCGCAGTCGAAGGCCCCGCCGCTGGTGTTGGTCGCGAAGTCCCAGTCCTGGTAGGGCATGTCCGGGGTCACGCAGTACGGCCAGCCGTGGTTGCCGGCGTCCCGGGCGACCAGCCAGCGGCCGTGGCCGTTGGGTCCGCGGCCGGGGTCGGCGGAGCGGGCGTCCGGCGAGTAGTCCGCCACATACAGCGCGTCGGTGTGCGGGTCGGTCTCGATCCGGAACGGGTTGCGCAGGCCCATCAGATAGATCTCCGGGCGGGTGCCCGGGGTGCCCGGCTCGAAGAGGTTGCCCTCCGGGATGGTGTAGGAGCCGTCCTCGCCGACCTTGATGCGGAGCACCTTGCCGCGCAGGTCGTTGGTGTTGGCCGAGGTGCGCTGGGCGTCGTAGGCCGGATTGCGGCCGTCCCGTTCGTCGAGCGGGCTGTAGCCGCCGGAGGCGAAGGGGTTGGTGTCGTCCCCGGTGGAGAGGTAGAGGTTGCCCGCGCTGTCGAAGACGATGTCGCCGCCGACGTGGCAGCAGATGCCGCGGTCCTGCGCGACGTCGAGGACCTGCTGCTCGCTGCCCAGGTCGAGGGTGTCGCCGTTGAGCTCGAAGCGGGAGAGCCGCAGCACGCCCTCGAAGGCCGCGAAGTCCTCGGGGGTGCCGGTGACGGGCGCGTCGCCCTCGTTGACGCCCGGGGTGGCCGGGTCGTCCACCGGGGTGTCCATCGGGGGCGAGTAGTAGAGGTAGACCCAGCGGTTCTTGCGGCCGTCGAAGCCCGGGTCGACGGCGACGCTCTGCAGGCCCTCCTCGTCGTGGAGGTAGACGTCGAGCTCGCCGGCGAGGGTGTTGAGGCCGGTGTCCGGGTCGTGCAGCCACAGCTCGCCGGCCCGGGTGGTGTGCAGCACCCGGCCGTCGGGCAGGACCGCCAGGTCCATGGGTTCGCCGGGGGTGTCGTTCAGCACGACTTTCTGGAAGTCTTCGGTGGCCGGTGCCCCGGCCCCCGGGTCGTCGCCGTGGTCGTGGCCGTCGTGCGCCGCCGAGGTGGGCGGTACGGCCAGCATCGCCGCTGCCATGACGGCGGCCGACGCTATGATGGTGGTTCTTCGCATTGCGAGCCTCTCAGCGCTTCTGTGCAGGTGGTGAGCGGTTCGTGAGCGTGCAGTCCGGTCCTCCCGGTGCCAGCGGGAGGAGCGGTGGCCCGGCCGGCGGCGGGTGGTTGCCGCCGCCGGCCGGGAGCGAAGGGGATGGTGAGAGAAGGGGCCGCGGGACCGCCCCCGGGCGCCGCCCGGAGGCCGGCCGCCGCGGTCATCGGGGGCGGGCGGTCAGCAGCGCAGGTCCAGGGTGCGCAGGTAGCGGTAGCCCACCTCGGCGGTCTGGATCGGGGTGACGTCCGGGGTGTCGTTCTCGACGATGTACTCCTGCACGGAGTGCGCCCGGAAGATCCGCGGGAAGTCGATCATGCCGGTGCCCAGGTCGGCCATGTCGCCGCCCTGCTCGTGCCGGTCCTTGACGTGGTACTGGAGCACCCGCTGCGGTGCGCGGCGGATGACGTCGATGGTGAAGCCCTCCGGGTCGTCCCCGTGGCCGCTGTTGATGCCGCCGGTGACCGCCCAGTAGAGGTCGAGCTCCAGATGGACCAGGCGGGGGTCCAGCTCGGAGGTGAGCACGTCCCACGGGGTGGTGCCGCCGCCGAGGTCGATGGTGAATTCGTGGGCGTGGTTGTGGTAGCCGTAGCGCAGCCCGGCGGAGCGGGCCACGGCGGCCTCCTCGTTCATCCGCTCGGCCCAGCGCTGCCAGTCGGCCAGGCTGGTGGAGTTCAGCCAGGGCACGACCATGTAGCGCTGGCCCAGGGTCAGGGCGTTCTCGATCTTGGTGTCCAGGGCTTCCCGGCTGCCGCTGATGCCGTCGTGGCTGGAGGTGCAGGAGATGCCCAGGCCGTCGTAGAAGGACCGGAGCTGGGCGGCGGTGCGGCCGTAGTAGCCGGCCTGTTCGACCTTGGGGTAGCCGGCGCGGGCGATGGCCCGCAGGGTGTCGTCGAAGCCGGGCTCGCCGCCGAGCGCCGCCCGGACGGTGTAGAGCTGGATGCTGATCAGCCCGGGCGGCACGATCGGCCGGCCGGTGCGGCGGGCGGTGGCGTGCGCCGCCGGGGCGTTCGCCACCCCGGCGGCGGCGAGGGCGCCGGCGCCCACGACACCGGCCAGCGCGCCGCGCAGCAGCGAACGGCGTCCGGTCTGCCGCGCGGCGAGCGACTGGGTCAGCGCTCTCTCACCGTCGAATCCGTAACACATAACGGCTCCTGTCTGTACTTCCTGGTACGAGGTGGTGCGGGTGGTACTCGTGGTGCAGGTGGTGCCAAGTGCTGCACGAGGCAGCGGAGTGCCGAGGCTGTTCAGTTGTGCGGAAATACGGCGCGGTGAGATGTGGGCTGGTCGGTCGGTCTCGGTGGGTCGGTGGGTCGGTGGGTCGGTGGGTCTCGGTGGGGCTAGGGCTGCGGCGAGGAGAACGCCGCGTCGAAGGAGGCGCTGGGCGGGTCGAAGAGGTTGGCGCGCACATAGGCGAGGGACTCGGGGGCGCCCCGCAGCCGGTCCATGCCGGCGTCCTCCCACTCCACGGAGACCGGGCCGGCGTAGCCGATGTGGTTCAGCACCCGGAAGCACTTCTCCCAGGGCACATCACCGCGTCCGGTGGACACGAAGTCCCAGCCGCGCCGCGGGTCCCCCCAGGCGAGATGGGAGCCGAGCCGCCCGTTGCGCCCGCCGCCGGTGGCGCGCTTGGTGTCCTTGCAGTCCACGTGGTAGATGCGGTCCTTGAAGTCGAGCAGGAAGGCCGCCGGGTCGATGTCCTGCCAGACCATGTGGCTGGGGTCCCAGTTCAGCCCGAAGGACTCCCGGTGCCCGATCGCCTCCAGGGTCCGCACCGTGGACCAGTAGTCGTAGGCGATCTCCGAGGGATGCACCTCCAGGGCGAACCGCACGCCCTCGGCCTCGAAGACGTCCATGATCGGGTTCCAGCGGTCGGCGAAGTCCTGGTATCCGGCGTCGATCACGTCCTGCCCGACGGGCGGGAACATCGCCACGTACTTCCAGATCGCCGAGCCGGTGAAGCCGACCACGGTGTCCACGCCGAGCCGGGCGGCGGCCCGGGCGGTCATCTTCATCTCCTCGGCGGCGCGCCGCCGCACCCCCTCGGGCTCGCCGTCGCCCCAGACCCGGTCGGAGACGATGGCCCGGTGCCGGTGGTCGATCGGGTCGTCGCAGACCGCCTGGCCCTTGAGGTGGTTGGAGATGGCCCAGACGCCCAGGCCGTGCTTGTCCAGGATCTCCTTGCGGGAGCGGACGTAGGCCTCGTCCTCGGCGGCCCGCCAGACGTCCAGATGGTCGCCCCAGCAGGCGATCTCCAGTCCGTCATAGCCCCATTCGGCGGCCATCCGGGCCACCTCCTCGAAGGGGAGGTCTGCCCACTGTCCGGTGAAGAGCGTGATCGGTCGGCTCATGACGCCACTTCCTCCTTCCGCTGCTCCTGCTGGTGCTGCTGCTGCCGCCGGGACGTGTCGTTGCGGTGCGGCTCCCCGGCCGGGTCCGCGGCGGGAACCGGGGCGGGGACCTCGGTCCAGGCACTGCCGTGGGCCGCGCTGCTCAGCACCGCGTCCAGCACCCGCTGGATGTGCAGTCCGTCCGCGAAGGACGGCGCCGGGTCGGTGCCCTCCGCGATGGCGGTGAGCAGGTCGGCGGCCTGGTGGGCGAAGCCGTGCTCGTAGCCGAGCAGATGGCCCGGCGGCCACCAGGGCGCCAGATAGGGATGGTCCGGCTCGGTGACCAGGATCCGGGTGAAGCCCCGGGTGGCCGGCTCGCTGGTCTCCGCCCGGCCGTCGTAGTAGTGCAGGACGTTCATGTCCTCGAAATCGAAGGCCAGGCTGCCGTCGGAGCCGTTGAGCTCGATCCGGATCGCGTTCTTGCGGCCCGACGCGTAGCGGGTGGCCTCATAGGTGGCCAGTGCGCCGGAGCCGAACCGGCCCAGGAAGACGGCCGCGTCGTCCACGGTGACCGTGCCGGTGCCGGTGCCGTCCGGCAGCGGGCGTTCGCCGACGAAGGTGTCGGTGAGCGCGCTGACCCCGGTGAGCGGCTCCCCGGTCAGGTACTGGGTCAGGTCCACGATGTGGGCCCCGATGTCGCCCAGCGCCCCGGAGCCGGCCTGCTCCTTGTCCAGCCGCCAGCTCATCGGCACGGCCGGGTCGGCCAGCCAGTCCTGGAGGTACTGGGCGCGGACGTGCCGCAGCCGGCCCAGCCGGCCCTCGGCCACCAGCCTGCGGGCCAGGGCGATGGCCGGGACCCGCCGGTAGGTGAAGCCGACCATGGAGCGCACCCCGCGGGCCCGGGCCCGGGCCGCGGCCTCGGCCATGGCTTCGGCCTCGGCCACCGTGTTGGCCAGCGGTTTCTCGCACAGCACATGCTTGCCGGCCTCCAGCGCGGCGATGGCGATCTCCGCGTGGGTGTCGCCCGGGGTGCAGATGTCGACCAGCCCGACGTCCTCCCGGGCGATCAGGGCCCGCCAGTCGGTCTCCACCTCCCGCCAGTCGAAGCGGCGGGCCATGTCGGCGGCGGCTGCCCGGTCGCGTCCGCCCAGCACCGTCAGCCGTGGCTGGAGCACCGGGTCGAAGAAGCTGCGGGCGTTGCGCCAGCCCTGGGAGTGGGCCATGCCCATGAAGGCGTAGCCGATCATGCCGATGCCGATCTCGGCGCGGGGCGCGTCCGGGCCGCCGGCCGCCGGCTGCCTGTCCGTTGTGCCTATCGAGCTCATCGAGCCCTCCTCGTCGCGAATGTGGGGGTCCCCCGGTCCGGGGCTCCGGTCAGGACTCGAAGCCCAGTGGCAGGTACTCCTCCACGTTGTCCGCGTTCACCACGGGCGCGTTGAGCACGATCCGGCGCGGCACCTCGACCTGCACCAGGTCGGACATGCCCTTGTCCTGGGCGAGCAGCCGGGCCAGCCGGATGCCGTCGGCCGCCTGGGTCGGCGGGTAGAGGATGGTGGCCTCCATCTCGCCCTCCTGGATCCAGCGCATGGCGTTGGCCGAGCCGGCGCCGCCGATGAAGAAGAACTCGTCGCGGTTGGCGTTGTCGAAGGCGGCCTTGACGCCGATCCCCTGGTCGTCGTCGTGGTTCCAGATGATGTCGATCTCACGGACCGCCTGGAGCAGGTTGGAGGCCACCGCCTCGCCGGACTCCACGGTGAACTCGGCGGCCACCCGGTGGTCCACATCCGCACCGCAGGCGGCGAGGGCGTCCTTGAAGCCCTGCGAGCGGTCCTGGGTGAGCGGCAGCGAGTCGATGCCGGCGATCTCGGCGACCACCGCGTCCGAGCCGAGGTTGTTCTCCTCGATGAGCCCGCAGGCGTAGGTGCCGGCCGAGACACCCATGCCGTAGTTGTCGCCCAGGATGGTGGTGCGGGCGGCGAACTCGCTGGAGAACTCCCGGTCCACATTGACCACCGGGATGCCGGCCTCCATGGCCTCGGTGGCGATCTCGGTCAGGGCCGCGCCGTCGGTGGGCAGCAGCACGATGGCGTCCACGCCCTCGTTGATGAAGGTCTCGATATGGCTGATCTGCTGCGAGGGGTCGTTGGTGCCTTCGGCGACGCGCAGGTCGATGTCGGAGTACTTCTCGGCCTCGGCCTCGGCCGCGGAGTTGATGGCGGCCAGCCAGCCGTGGTCGGCCTCCGGGCCGGAGAAGCCGATGACCACGGTCTCGCCGGGGTCGTCGTTGGAGCTGGCGGCGTTGGCCTGCCCGTTGTTCTCCGAGTCGTTGCCCTCGTTCTCGGGGGTGTTGCTGGTGCAGGCGGCGGCCAGGCTCACGGCGGCCACGGCGACGCCGACCCGGGTGAGCACACGGAGAGAGGCTCTGCCGGTGATTCTGCGCATGGTGAACTCCTGTGGGTATGGGAGGAGAAAGGCGAAAGGGAAATGCGAAGGGACGCGAAAAGCGCGAAAGGGAAACGTGGGGGGGACAACGCGGGGGGGGGAGCGGAAGAAGACGATCTGCCGTTCTGCCGTTCTGCCGGTCGTCCGGCGCTAGCCGCCGGTGCCGTTGCGGGCCGCGACCCGCTGCTGGAGCAGCACCGCGGCGACGATGATCGCCCCCTTGGCCACCGCCTGGGTGGAGGTGTCCAGGTTGTTGAGGGTGAAGACATTGGTCAGCGTGGTGAAGATCAGTACGCCGAAGACCGTGCCGACGATGGTGCCGCGCCCGCCGCTGAGCAGGGTGCCGCCGATCACCACCGCGGCGATGGCCTCCAGTTCGTAGAGGCCGCCGTGGGTGGAGGTGCCGGCCGTGGTGCGGGCCAGCAGCAGCACCGCGGCGATGCCGCAGGCCACCCCGAGCAGCACGTAGAGGATCGCGGTGTGCCGTTTGACATTGATGCCGGCCAGCCGGGCGGCCTCCGGGTTGCCGCCGACCGCCAGGGTGCGGCGGCCGAACGCGGTGCGGTTGAGCAGCACCCAGGCGCCCGCCGCCACCAGGGCGAAGACGATCACCAGCACCGGGATGCCCAGCACCTCGCCGCCGAAGAAGTCCACCAGCCCGCGTTCGGTGACGACCTGGGTCTTCTTGTCGGAGATGATCTCGGCCAGGCCGCGGGCCGCGGCCAGCATGGCCAGGGTGGCGATGAACGGCGCCATCTTCCCGTAGGCGATCAGTACCCCGTTGACCAGTCCGCAGCCGGCGCCGACCAGCAGCGCCGTGGTGACCATGACGATCCAGTGGATGTCGGCGCCCATGGTCTGGGTGGCCAGGGTGGTGGCCCAGACACTGGCCAGGGCCACGATGGCGCCCACCGACAGGTCGATGCCGCCGCCGGTGATGACAAAGGTCATGCCCACGCTGATCACACCGATGACCGAGGCCAGCCGCAGGATGGTCATCATGTTGTCGAAGTCGGCGAACCGGTCGCCGGCGGTGACCAGGCCGATCAGGCAGAGCAGCAGCAGGGCGATCACCAGGCCCAGCAGGTGCCCGGCGGACCCGGACATCAGCCCGGCGAGGGGACCGCTGCGCCGGGATCCGTCGCGGGGCTCACCCGCCCTGTCGGCCGGGGCCGCCATGCCGCCCGCGTTCTTCGCGGCCTCGCCGCCGCCTTCCGGCACACCCGTCTTGGTCTGGGCACTCACGCCACATCTCCTTCCATCACCAGGTCGAGCACCCCGTGCTCATCGATCTCATCGGCGGGGCCGTCGGAAACGATCCGGCCGTCGGACACCACCAGCACCCGGTCGGCGAGGCCAATGACCTCCTCGATCTCGCTGGACACCATGACCACGGCGATCCCCTGGGCGGCCAGGTCGCGGATCAGGGTGTAGATCTCGGAGCGGGCGCCCACGTCCACGCCGCGGGTGGGTTCGTCCAGCAGCAGGACCTTGCAGCCGCGCAGCAGCCAGCGGGCCAGCACCACCTTCTGCTGGTTGCCGCCGGAGAGGGTGTTCACCGCCCGCTCCACCCCGGTGGGGCGGACGTCCAGCGCCCGGGTGTGCTCGGCGGCGGCGTTGCGCTCGCCGTCGGCGTCCAGAAAGCCGCGGCGGGTGAAGCGGGCCAGGCTGGCCAGGGAGATGTTGCGGTAGACCGGGTCGTGCAGCAGCAGTGCCTGGCTCTTGCGCTCCTCGGGGCAGAAGCCGATGCCGGCCGCCATGGCGGCGCCGACCCGGCCCGGCGGCAGCTCCCTGCCCTCGACCCGGACCGTGCCGGCGCTCGCCCTGCGGGCGCCGTAGACGGTCTCCAGGATCTCCGAGCGGCCGGAGCCGACCAGCCCGGCCAGGCCGACGATCTCCCCGGGCCGCACGGCGAAGGAGATGTCGGTGAACTCCTTGCGGCGGGTGAGGCCGCTGACCTCCAGCACCGGTGCGGTGGCGGGGTCGGGGACCGCTCCGCGCTCGGGGAAGACATAGTCGATGGACCGGCCGGTCATCAGCCGGATGATGTCGGGGGTCGGGGTGTCGGCCACATCGAGGCCGGTCGCCACCGTGCGGCCGTCCTTGAGCACGGTGATCCGGTCGCCGATCTCGCGGATCTCCTCCAGCCGGTGCGAGATGTAGACGATCGCGATGCCCTGGGCGGCCAGCTCGCGGATCACGCCGAACAGCCGCCCCACCTCCTCCTGGTCCAGCACGGCGGAGGGCTCGTCCATCACGATCAGCCTGGCGTCGTGGGAGAGGGCGCGGGCCATGGAGACGATCTGCTTGCCCGCGGCGGAGAGCCGGCCCACCTCCTTGGCCGGGGACATCTCGGGGTGGCCGAGGCGGTGCAGCAGCGCCGCGGCGGAGGTGGCGGCATCCGCCCGGGCGGTCAGGCCCCAGCGGGTGCGTTCATGGCCGAGGTAGATGTTCTCCGCCACGGTGAGGCCGTCCACCAGGTCGAGCTCCTGGTAGATGGTGGCGATGCCGTGGTGGAGGGCGGCCTGCGGGTTGGGCAGCCGGACCTCCTCGCCCTGCCAGTGGATCTGGCCGGCGTCCGGCTGGTGGGCTCCGGAGAGCGTCTTGATGAGGGTGGACTTGCCGGCGCCGTTCTGGCCGAGCAGGCAGTGCACCTCGCCGGCCGTCACCTCCAGGTCGATGCCGTCCAGCGCCCGCACACCGGGGAACTGCTTGACGATGCCCCGCATCGACAGCAGCGGCTGCGGGCCGGATGCGGTTCCCGGCGTGCGGGACGTCTGCGTTGCGCCTGTCATGCCGGACAACGTAAGAGGACTTTTACCGGGGGTCAATACAAAGTCCCGCACTATTTACTAGAAGACTGGGCAGTGCTGGGGTTAAGTTACCTACGTTGTACCGTTGAGCGACCGTTCACGTACTGAAGGCCGTACCGAAGACCGGCCAGGGAGAAGGGGGCACGGTTCATGGGGGAGCGAACGACGGACAACGGCCCGGTTCCGGCCGGACCGACGGCCGGCACCGCCGTGCTGCTCCAGCTGGTGCGCGACGGACGGCCGCGCACCAGGGCCGAACTGGCCGCCGAGTCCGGGCTGGCCCGCTCCACGGTCGCCGAGCGGATCGACACCCTGCTCACCTCCGGCCTGCTCCGCCACACCGACAAGGGCCCCTCCACCGGCGGACGCCCGCCCTCGCTGTTCGCCTTCAACCCGGCCGCCCGGGTGGTGCTGGCCGCCGATGTGGGCGCCACCCATGTCAAGGCCGCGCTCACCGATCTGTCCGGGCAGGTGCTGGTGGAGCAGAACCGTGCGATGGACATCGCCGCCGGGCCGGACGCCGTTCTGGGAGAGCTGTGCGCCCTGGGCGACACCCTGCTGGGCGAGATCGGGCGGACCCAGCGGGATCTGCTGGGCATCGGCATCGGCCTGCCGGGGCCGGTCGAGCACGCCTCCGGGCGGCCCACCAATCCGCCGATCATGCCGGGCTGGGACGGCTTCGACGTGCCCGGCCATGTGCAGGAACGGCTGGGCGGCGCCGCCACCCTGGTGGACAACGACGTGAACATCATGGCGCTCGGCGAGCACCGCACCCACTGGCCCGAGTGGCCGCACATGATCTTCGTCAAGGTGGCCACCGGCATCGGCAGCGGCCTGATCTGCGGCGGCCGGCTGCATCGCGGTTCGCAGGGCGTGGCCGGCGACATGGGGCATGTGCAGCTGCCGCACGGCGCCGAGGTGCCCTGCCGCTGCGGCAACGTCGGCTGCCTGGAGGCGGTGGCCAGCGGCGCGGCCCTGGCCGCCCGGCTCACCGGCCTCGGCTCCCCGGCCGGCGGCAGCGCCGATGTGGTGGGGCTGGCCCGCAGCGGCTCGGTGACCGCGCTCAAGCTGGTGCGGCAGGCGGGCCGGGACATCGGCGAGGTGCTGGCCACCGCGGTCAGCTTCTTCAACCCCTCGGTGATCGTGATCGGCGGGGCGCTGTCCCAGGCCGGGGAGCATCTGATCGCCGGGGTGCGGGAGGTGGTCTACCAGCGCTCGCTGCCGCTGGCCACCCAGAACCTGCGGATCGTGCAGTCCCGCGCCGGGGAGCGGGCCGGCATCTACGGCGCGGCGCTGATGGTGGTGGAGCACGCGCTGGCCCCGGCCCAGCTCGACGCGCTGCTCGCGGACGGCTGAGCGCCCGCGAGGGCCCGCCGGGGCCCGCGACGGACGAAGGCCCCGGAGCCTGGGCTCCGGGGCCTTCGCGGTGGTAGCGGGGACAGGATTTGAACCTGCGACCTCTGGGTTATGAGCCCAGCGAGCTACCGAGCTGCTCCACCCCGCGTCGAGTGGTGTTCCTTCCGGGCCTCTCCGCGGGAACGTGAGGATTTCCGTCAGGAACGTGACTACTGTACCACGCGGAACAGGGGCCTAGATCATCCGGCGGGCGCCGCGCGCGGCGCCCGCCGGATCGACGTGCCCGGCCCGGCCGGTCTGCTCGCTCCGCTCGCGCTACTCGGTCTGCTCGCCCTCCTCGGCCGGTTCGTCCTCCGGGCGGGTGACGCCCTCCAGCTCGGCGATCCTCTCCATCGCCTGCCGCAGCCGCTCCTGGGCTTCGCCATAGGCCGCCCAGTCGCCCTCGGACAGCGCCGCGTCGGCGTCCTCCTGGGCCTGGAGCGCCTGCCCGACCAGATCGGCCAGGCTCTCCTCCTCGGCCGGCGGCTCCTCCTCGCCCTCCGGCGGCTGCTCCGGCTCCTGAGGCTGCTCGGGTTCCTCCCCGGCCTCGGTGACGCCGAACAGCACGTTCAGCGCCTCGTCCAGGGTGGGCTCGAAGGCCAGCTCCTCGCCGTAGGAGGCCAGCACCCGCTGCATCCGCGGATAGTTGGCGCCCGCGCCGCGCACATACACCGGCTCCACATAGAGCAGATCGTCACCGAGCGGCACGGTCAGCAGATTGCCGTACTCGATCTCCGAGTCACCGCGTCGCAGCAGGTTGATCCGCTCGGCGATGTCCGGCTCGGCGTTCCACCGGCTCTGCACCTGTTTCGGGCCGGGGGTGGTGGTGTTGTTCGGCAGGGTGAGGACCCGCATGGTGCCGTAGTCCTCGCTGGCCGCGTCGGCCACCACCGCCATGTAGGCGGCCAGGGTGTCGCGGTCCCGCGGGTTGAAGGTGGTGGTCAGCGAGAACTCGCGCTCCTCCTGGCCCGGCATCCGCATGGACAGGTAGTAGGCCGGGACCGGGTTGCCCGGACGGGTCGGGTCGTCCGGCACCTGCCAGCGCTCACCGCCCGCGTAGAACAGGCTGGCGGAGTCCACGTGGTAGCGCTGCAGCAGCTCCCGCTGGACGTTGAACAGGTCCTGCGGATAGCGCAGGTGCTGCATCAGCTCGTCCGAGATCTCGCTGCGCGGCTCCACCGTGCCCGGGAAGGCCTTCATCCAGGTTTTCAGGACGGGCTCGTCCTCGTCCCAGGCGTACAGCACCACATCGCCCGAGTAGGCGTCGACCGTGGCCTTGACCGAGTTGCGGATGTAGTTGATCTGGTTCTGCTGCGCCAGCACCTGCCGCTCGGCATCGGTCAGCGCGGTCTCGGTGGCCTGGTCCAGCACGGTGCGCGAGGAGTACGGGAAGCCGTTGGTGGTGGTGTAGGCGTCCACCAGCCACAGCACCCGGCCGTCCACCACCGCCGGATACGGGTCGCCGTCGATGGTCAGCCAGGGCGCCACCTCGCCGACCCGCTCCTTGGGCGTCCGCTTGTACATGATCCGCGAGCCCTCGCCGATCGCCCCCGAGTAGAGGATCTGGGGCTCTCCCATGGTCAGCGCGTAGGCCGCCCGGCGCAGGTAGTTGTCGAGCGCGACGCCGCCGTCGCCCTCGTAGCGGTAGTCGACCTCGCGGCCCGGCTCCGGCTCGTCCTCGGCCGGCGCCTCCTCCTGCCCGCCTTCCTGGCCCTCTTCGCCCTCCTCGCCGACCGCGGTCTCGTCCGCGCCGGTGTCACCGGAGATGTAGTCCAGTTCGAGCTGCGGGCCGCCGACGATGGACCAGCTCGTGGTCGCCTCGCCGAAGTAGATGCGGGGCTCGTACTCGCCCAGCTCGCCCTGCGGCGGCAGCTCCTTCTCCATGAAGACCGGGGTGCCGTTGTCCTGGATGTCGTCACCCTCGGCCGCCACCACGCCGAAACCGTGGGTGTAGCGGAACCGCTCGTTGATCCAGTTGCGGTCCGGCAGCGCGGCGGTGTTGATCTCGCGGACGCCGATCACCGTGTCCTGCTCGCCGTCCGGCGTCTGGTACCGGTCCACATCCAGGGTGTTGGCGAAGGTGTAGTAGCCGCGGATCTGCTGCAACTGCTGGAAAGCGGGCGAAATGACATTCGGGTCCACCAGGCGGATGGAGGCCGTGGTGCTCACCGAGTTCCGCAGCTCCTCGCGGTTCTCGTCGGTCACCTCGCCGGCCTGCTGGCGGCCGAACGCCTCCTCCTGCACATCGGCGATCCCGTACGCCTGCTTGGTGGCGTCCAGATGCTTCTGGATGTACGGGGTCTCCTTGGCCTGCTCGTTCGGCTTGACCTGGAACTGCTGCACGATCGCCGGGTAGACCCCGCCGATCAGCACCGCGGAGAGCACCATCAGGCCCAGGCCGATCACCGGAAGCTGCCACATCCGGCGCCACAGCGTCGCGAAGAACAGCACGGCGCAGATGGCGGCGATGATGGTCAGGATGGTCTTGGCCGGCAGATAGGCGTTGGCGTCCACATAGCGCAGGCCCGTCCAGCCCTCGGCATCCCGGAAATCGCTGCTCTTGAGCGCCAGGCCGTACCGGTCCAGCCAGTAGGCCACCGCCTTCAGGGCGACGAAGAGGCCCAGCAGCACCGAGATGTGGCCGGTGGCCGCGGCGGTCAGCCGGGAGCCCGGGGTGGACAGCCGCACCCCGCCGTAGAGGTAGTGGGTCAGGGCGGCGGCGATCAGCGACAGCACCACGACCGCGAAGCCGAAGCCCAGCAGGAAGCGGTAGAACGGGTAGTCAAAGGCGAAGAACGAGACATCGCGGTTGAACTGCGGGTCCCTGATGCCGAAGGACGTGCCGTTCACCCACTGCAGCCAGGTCCGCCACTGACCCGAGGCCGAGGCGCCCGCGATCAGGCCGATCAGCAGCGCGACGCCCAGCAGCACCCACTTCTTGTACGGCGCGATCGCCATCCGGTAGCGGTCGAGGTTCTGCTGCTCCATCGACATGGCGGACAGCGGCGGACGCATCCGGTGGGCCAGCCAGATATTGAAGCCGACCGCCAGCGCCATCAGCACGCCGAAGATCGCGAAAAGCAGGATTCTGGTCAGCAACTGGGTGCGGTAGACGCTGGTGTAGCCGACCGAGTCGAACCACATCCAGTCCGTCCAGAACCCGGCGAACATCGCGAAAAGAATGGCGAGACCCGCCAGGATCGCCGCCGTGATCAGCGCGGACTTGGCGCCCCGGGACGGGCGTCCGACGCTGAACCCGCGCCCTCCCGGGCCACGCGGGCCGAAGGGGCCCCTGGGGCCTCTGGGGCCGTTCGGACCGTTGGGGCGACCCGAGCCCCGGTCCGGCATCTGGAAAGCCAAGGTGCGCCACCTCAAAAGTCGGAGCGGACAGCGTGCGTGTATGTGATCCATCGCGGACGGCCACCGGGAACCCTCCCGGATTCACGGGTCGCCCACTGGGACAACTTACTCAAGCTTTACTCAGTTCCCCTCCCCGGGGGCCGGGGCGGCACGATAGGGGCCATGGACAACACCCACCTTGACACCCCCGGTGCGGACCGCATGGAATCCGCGCCGCTCACCCGTGCCGTGCTGGACATCGACTCCTACGCGGCCGGCCTCGGCTGGGACCTGCCGGCCCGGCTGTTCGCACTGGTCGACACCGTCCGGCTGCGGGAGGAGCAGCCCGAACTGGCGGACCGCCTCGACCCGGAGGGCGGCGCCGGTCCCGGCGCCCCGGAGCCCGCCTACACCCCGGTGGAGCAGGACGAGCTGCCGCCGGATGTGCCGCTGGACGAGTTCCTGGCCACCATCGCCTGGCCGGAGGCGGTGGACGGCTGCGCACTCTCCCTGGAACGGGTGATGCTGCCGCCCTCGGCCGAGGCCGATGTGCCGGAGGAACTGCGCGGCGAGGAGAACGCCGAGGCGCTGGGCGCCTGGGTCGCCGAGCACCCGGAGCGGCAGGAGGTGAGGATGACGGTCGGGGTGCTGCGCTCCGGTGCCCGGGAGGCCGCCATCCGGCTGCGCGCCAAGGACACCGACGAGGACGTGCTCACCGGCCGGGATCTGGTTCCGGGGCTGGCCGAGGCGCTGGCCGCCACCTTCGAGGACTGAGCGGCGGGGCGGCGCGCGGACGGCGGCGCGCCGCCCCCGCCGGGGGCCGGATGATCGCGACGGGCCGGGGACGGCCGGGCTAGTCGCAGCGCGGCAGGGCGTCCAGGTCGCCGCCGCGGATGCTCTCCAGCGCCGCCAGGGCGTCGTCCAGGGTCTCGACCTTCACCAGGGTCAGCCCGCCGGGCGGGTCGGCGGCGGCCGAGAGACAGTTGCCGGCCGGGGTGAGGAAGTACTCGGCGCCCTTGTCGCGGGCGGCGATGGTCTTCATCGTCACGCCGCCGATCGGGCCGATGGTGCCGTCCTCGTCGATGGTGCCGGTACCGGCGACGAAGGTGCCGCCGGTCAGGTCCTCCTCGGTGAGCTTGTCGATCAGGCCCAGGGCGAACATCAGCCCGGCGCTGGGGCCGCCGACATCGGCGAGCTCAATGTCGATCTCGAAGGGGAAGACATAGCCGAGTCCCACCTGGACACCGATCAGCGCCCGGCCGTCGTCCTCGGCCGGCTCGGTGGTGATGGTGACGTCCAGCCGCTCCCGCCCCCCGTCCCGGGCATCCCCGGTGTCTTCGGCGTCCTCGGGTTCCCGCTCCACGGTGAGGACCACCTCCTCACCGGCCCGGTGGGCGGTGACCAGTTCGGCGACCTGCTCCTGCTCGGTCACCTTGGTGCCGTCCACCGCCACGATCACATCGCCCGCGTGCAGCCTGCCCTCCGCCGGGCCGCCGTCCACCACCGCCGAGACAATGATCTCGGTCTCCAGCTCGTAGCCCAGCTCGCGCAGCGCCGCGACCTTGGCGGTCTCCTGCGAGCGGCTGAATTCCTCGGCGTTCTGCTGCTCGACCTCGTCGGCCGAGCGCTCGTCCGGGTAGAGCGTCTCGTGCGGGATGACCGCGGCGTCGTACGACAGCCAGCCCATCACGGCCTCCGCCAGGCTCATCCGGTAGTTCACGCCGGTGACCCGGACCGTCGTCATGTTCAGATGGCCCGAGGTCTCGTGGGTCTGCTCGCCCTCGATGCTGAGCACCGGGGAGCCGCGGTAGTCGCCCAGGGTGTTGACCGTCGGCCCCGGGGACATCTCCGCATAGGGCACCCGGATCAGCACCGCCGCGAACAGGAGTCCTATGAGCAGCAGTCCGGAGGTCAGCAGGCTGGCTGAGCGGCGCGACATGGCGTCGACAGTACGGGATGGGGTGCTCAGCCGTCCGCCCGGGCGGCGCCCCGCATTCCGGGGGAGGTCTCCCGCCGCTCCATGGCGGCGCGGAAGGCTTCGTAGCCGCGCACCCCGGCGGAGTCGTTGACCCCCTTGGTACCGGAGTGGCGGCGGGTCGCCCAGGCACTCCAGACACCCGCCAGCACGGCCCCCGTCAACGGAATCAGCAACCACAACAGCGCAGCCATAGCCACTCCTTCCGTCAGGCACGCACAACGCTCCGACAGGGGAACGAGTTACGCAACCGGAGTGGTTCCGCCCCCGCCCGCCGAAATCACCCGATTCCCCCCACCGGCTGCCCACGGGCGCCGGCCCTCCCCCGGCCCGTGGCCGGTCCGGGAGGTGCCCCCGCCCGTCCCGTGGCCGGTCCGGGAGGTGCCCCCGCCCGGCCCGTGGCCGGTCCGGGAGGTACCCCCGCCCGTCCCGTCCGCCCCGGGGCGCCGGTTACCCGCAGGCGCCGACCCACTCCTCGGTGCCGTCCTCGAAGGTCTGGTGTTTCCAGATGGGAACGGAGTGCTTCAGGGAGTCGATCAGGCTGCGGCAGGCGGCGAACGCCTCGCCGCGGTGCGGGCAGGAGACGGCGACCACCACGGCCAGATCCCCCACCTTCAGCTCCCCGACCCGGTGCACCGCGGCCAGGGCCCGCACCGGGTACTCGCCGCCGACCGCCTCGGCGACCCGGCGCAGCTCCGCCTCGGCGGTCGGATGCGCCGAATAGGCCAGTGAAGTGACCGCCGCCCCCCGCCGGTGCCCGTCGTGATCACGGACCGTGCCGACGAAGAGGGCGGTGCCGCCGGCGGTGTCGTCCCCCACCGCGGCGAAGACCTCGTCGACGGAGAGCGGGGTCTCCCGGATGGCCAGCAAACGGATGGGCGTCTCGCCCTTCGTGCCCTGCATGCCCCCCATGCTCCCTCATCCCACCGACAACCCCGAACCGCGCCCCCCGCGGGCCCGGCGGGGCCTAGCGGCGGCGCCGGCGGGCGCGCCGCACCAGCGCGGCGGTGCCGACCAGGGCCACCGTGGCGCCGGCCGCGCCCAGCGTGGTGGCCGCGTCCTTGCGGCCCAGCCGCCGCCCGGCCACGGTGTGCCGCCCCGCGGTCTGGGCCAGCAGCGCGCTCAGCGCCTCCTCGTTGCTCCAGCGCGGACGCCAGCCCGCCTCGTGCAGCCGGCTGCCGCTCACCACCCACGGGTGCATGGTGTACGCCAGGTCACCGGCCGGGGAGGGGGTCAGGCCCAGCCGGTGCAGCCGGGCCGCCGCGCCCAGCGCCACGGCCGCGGGCAGCTCCATCCGGCGGATGCCGGACAGCTCCTCCACCTCCTCCTGTTCCAGCCAGCCGTCGCAGCCCACCGCGGCCGGGCCGTCCAGCCGCCCCAGCACCGCGTGCTCCAGCGCCGAGACCAGGTCCTCCACATGGCAGAACTGCCAGCGCGGCCGGGAGCCGGCCACCACCAGCAGCCGCGGCGACTCGAAGTAGCGGGTCATGGCGGTGTCCGCGCCGCCGCCCACCAGCACCGCCGGGCGCAGCACCCCGACCTGGAGGCCGGGGTGGGCGCGCGGCGCGCGCTCGGCCAGCCGCTCGATCTCCAGCAGATCCCCGACGCAGCTCGCCTCGGCGGTGGCGCGCAGCTCGGCGTCCTCGGACAGCGGCACGTCGTTGTCCGGCAGCGCGCCGTAGACCATGGCCGAGGTGCACAGCACCACCCGGCGCACCCCGGCCGCCGCGGCGGCGGTGAGCACCGTCTGGGTGCCGCGCACGTTGTAGGCGCTGCGGGCGGCCGGATCGGCCTCCAGGCTGAGGTCCAGCGCGAGGTGGACCACCACGTCCACCGGGCGGCCGTCCCCGCGCAGCCGGTCGGCCAGCGCCGGATCGCGGATGTCCAGGGTGTGCCACTCCACGCCGTCGGTCTCGCCGAGCCGCTCGTCCAGCGCCAGCACCCGCCGCACGTCCGGGAGGTCCTTCAGGCGTTCGGTGAACAGCGCGCCGATGCCGCCGGCGGCACCGGTGACGGCGACGGTCAGCGGGGCCGCGGCGCCGTTTCGCGCTGCGCGAACGGGGCTCTCGGGGGAACTCACAGGACCTCTCCAGTGGTTGTTCCGGGTACAGCGGATCATGGCGTACACCTGGCGTACACCATGGGCGACGCCATGGAGGAAGCGATGACGGGCCCGGACCATCCTGCCCGAGAGTGTCTAGGCTGGAGGTCCAAGGCCCGGGAACGCGGCGTTCCGGCCCCTGGCCGGAGCAGTGCGGCCGGGGCGGCGGCGGGTGAGCGAGGCGCCGCCGGACGGCGGCGTACCGTGTCGTCCACCGCTGCTCGTCCGGAGGTGTCCGCGGTCCCGCCGGGCCGCCCGGCACCCGTGGAGTACGGCCCGCCCGGACCGTCCGCCCGCGTCCCGCCCGGTTCAACCGCTTCCACACGTCGACGACACAGATCCGAGGATTCCCGTGAGTGAGACACCGTTCGGATTCGGCCTCCCGGAGGAACCGGAAGACGGTGAATCCGGCAAGAAGAAGGGCGAGGGCGGCCCCGATCCGTCCCAGAATCCGCTGGGCGCGCTGTTCGGCCCCTTCGGCCCGGGCGGCGCCGCCGGCGCACTCGGCTTCAACCCGCAGGACCTGGGCGCGGCCTTCCAGCAGCTCGGGCAGATGCTCTCGCACGAGGGCGGCCCGGTGAACTGGGAGCTGGCCCGCAACATCGCCCGGCAGACGGTGGCGCAGGGCGCGCCGGGCGGCAGCCGCGACGCCAGCGTCACCGGCCCGGAACGCACCCAGGTGGCGGAGGCGCTGCGGCTGGCCGACCACTGGCTGGACGAGGCCACCTCGCTGCCCTCGGGCGTGCGCACGGCGGTGGCCTGGAGCCGCGCCGAGTGGGTGGAGGCCACCCTGCCGGTCTGGCAGCAGCTGGTGGACCCGATCGCCGAGCGGGTGGGCGGGGCCATGGGCGAGATCGTGCCCGAGGAGATGCGGGCCATGGCCGGCCCGCTGCTCGGGGTGATGCGGTCGATGGGCGGCGCCATGTTCGGCACCCAGATCGGGCAGGCGGTGGGCGCCCTGGCCGGGGAGGTGGTGGGCTCGGCGGACGTCGGGCTGCCGCTGGGCCCGCCCGGACAGGCGGCGCTGCTGCCGGTGAACATGGCCGCGCTGGGCGAGGGGCTGGGCGTGCCGGCCGAGGACGTGCGGCTCTATCTGGCGCTGCGGGAGGCCGCCCACCAGCGGCTGTTCGAGCATGTGCCGTGGCTGCGCGGCCATCTGCTGGGGGCCGTGGCGGCCTATGCCCGGGGCATCCAGGTGGACACCGCCAAGCTGGAGGATCTGGTCGGCCAGCTCGACCCCAGCCGGCCGGAGGAGCTTCAGGAAAAGCTTCAGCAGGGCATGTTCCGGCCCGGCGAGACAGCGGAGCAGAAGGCCGCCATGGCCCGGCTGGAGACGGCGCTGGCGCTGGTCGAGGGCTGGGTGGACACGGTGGTGAACGCCGCCGCCGGCTCCCGGCTGCCGTCCGCGGCGGCGCTGCGCGAGACGCTGCGCCGGCGGCGGGCCTCGGGCGGGCCGGCGGAGCAGACCCTGGCGGCGCTGATCGGGCTGGAGCTGCGGCCCCGTCGGCTGCGGGACGCGGCCCGGCTGTGGGCGTCGCTCACCGATGCGCGCGGCGCGGAGGGCCGGGACGCGGTGTGGTCCCACCCGGACATGCTGCCCGGCCCGGAGGACCTGGACGATCCGGACGGCTTCGTGCACCGCGAGCATCCCGACTTCGCGGAGCTGGACCGCATCCTGGGCGCCGCCGCCGGCGGCGGGGACAAGCACACCGGAAAGGACACCGGAGAGGACACCGGAAAGGACGCCGGAGAGGACACCGGAAAGGACGCCGGGCAGGCGGACCGGGAGAAGCCGGAAGGACCCGAGGGGCCCGCCGCGGGCGGAGACGGCCGCCCCGCGTGAGGGAGCACCGCACCGGGAATCCGGACGCCGCCCCGGGGACGGCGGGCGCGGCAGGCGCGGCGGGGTCGGCGTTGCACCGGGACGCGGACCGGGTGCTGGCCGCCTGGTCCCCGCCGCCGTCCGGCGAAGGGCAGGAGGCGCTGCGCGCCGCCTACCGCGATCATCTGGCCGCCCACCCGGACGGCGTCTGGCGCGAGTGCCGGGCCGGGCACCTCACGGCCAGCGCGCTGGTGATCGACCCGGCGCGGGAGCGGGTGCTGCTCACCCTGCACGGCAAGCTGCACAAGTGGCTCCAGATGGGCGGCCACTGCGAGCGGGAGGACACCACGCTGGCCTCGGCGGCGCTGCGCGAGGCCGGCGAGGAGTCCGGGATCGCCGGGCTGCGGCTGCTGCCCGGCGGCCCGGTGGCCCTGGACCGGCACCGCACCCCCTGCGCCTGGCATCTGGATGTGCAGTACGCGGTGCTGGCGCCGCGGGACGCGGTGGAGCGGATCAGCGAGGAGTCGCTGGCGCTGCGCTGGTTCGGCTACCGGGAGGCCGGGGAGGTCGCGGACGGCTCGGTGCGGCGGCTGATCGCCGCCGCCCGCGCCCGGCTGTGAGCCCGGGTCCGCGCTACTCGCCGCGCTGCTGCTCGGCGCGGGCACCGGGCACATACGGCAGGCGTTCGGCGGCCACCACGCCCTCCAGGAAGCCGCGGGCCCGTTCGGTGCGCGGATAGCACTCCAGCAGCCGCCAGAAGCCGGGGCCGTGCCCGGGCACCAGCAGATGGGCGAGCTCGTGCAGCAGCACATAGTCCAGGACGTACTCGGGCATGCCCTGAAGCCGGTGGGAGAGCCGGATGCTGCCGGCGGCCGGGGTGCAGGAGCCCCAGCGGGCGTCCTGATTGGTCACCCAGCGGACGCTCGCCGGGCGGGCCCGACCCCGCAGATAGCGCCGGGAGAGTTCCGCGGCGCGCTCGGCCAGCGCGTCGTCGTCCAGAAAGCGGCGGCTCTCCTGGGCGGCCAGTTTGTCCAGCATCACGGAGACCCAGCGGGCCTCCTCGTCCGCCGACATCCGGGCGGGAATGAGGACGATGGTGCGATTGCCGTCCCGGTAGGCGGAGACGGTGCGCCGGCGGCGGGCGCTGCGCCGCACCTCCACCGGGCCGCAGACCTTGCCGGTGCCCGCTTTGCCGGGGCGGCTTCCGTCCACCCGGGGCCCGCCCGCCGTGGTGAGGTGCTGTGGCGGGCCGGTGCTGTTCAGCGGGTCGGCGGGCACGTACCGAAGTTACCCCTTGCCCGGGCGAAAAGTCCTGCTCCTCGACCACATGGGCACGGAACCGCTCCCACCCGGGCAGCATGAAACCGACAAGCGCGAGCAGTTGCGGAAAACAGCAGACAAGCGGCTCTCCGGACATTCCCGGCGGATCACCCGCCGGGATCACCGGAGCGCCGGAGGGCGGGGGCGCCGGGCTTGATCCGCCCGGCGCCCCCGCCGCGCCGCTTACTGCATGACCGCCAGCGCCAGGGCCCGGCGGGCCCGGCGGGAGGCGCGTTCGGCACGCCGCTGCAGGCGGCGCGAGCGGCGCTCCAGGCGCGCCGCCAGACTCAACTGGTAGGCGAGTCGTTGGGATTCGGCTTCCCTGGCTCGCTCCGCCATCCGGGAGCGAGCCATGGCTTCTGGCATGAGTACCATCTTGCGGACCTCGTTCTGCGTGTGGCGCGCCTCGGGCGCGTCGGGGAAAGTGCTCATCGGTGTGGCGGCGGGGTCGGTGGCGGTTCTGGCTGCCGTGGCTGTCCTGGCCGTGCCGGTTCTCCGTGTGACCGGGCCGTGCGGTGCCGGCCGGCCGATCGTCCCGACGTTCATGCCGTGACCGGGTTCTTGCGAGGACGGCCACGCGGACGCTTGCGGGGCACCACAACGCCCTGGACGAACAGTTCGCCGCCCCAGACGCCCCACGGCTCACGCCGCTCCTTGGCGCCCGCGAGGCACGGCTCGCGCAGCGGGCAGGTCTGGCAGAGGGACTTGGCGTACTCGACGTCCTCGGGGGACTCGGCGAAGAACACCTCGGGGTCGTAGGAACGGCAGGGCACGCCGGTGTCGAGGCGGTCGATGGCCTCGTCGAGCTCGTTGAGCGTGAAGGACACGGAAGTCTCCGGATCAGGTGGTGAGTTCAGGTCGGGCGATGAGGGCGTGGATGCGAGTCGCACGGTGGTGAGTCCTCGTCTCGTCGTGTCGGTCGTTTCGGTGTCGGTAGCCCTTGCCCCGGCGGTTTCTCCGGGTCCCGGGCGTACCGGGAAAACCGAAGGGCCGCGGATCCCGATGGGGTTCCGCGGCCCTGGAAGGTGCCGACCTGATCGCCTGATCAGGCTGGATCACTCCAGGGATTGAGCCCGCGGAGGGCCCACATCGAAGCGAGCTGCGTCTTCTGCCGTCCAAAGAGCTGGCTGCCGGCACCATGGGCCACGGCGGCGTCATAGCCGACGGCATCCGCCGCCATCACCGCTGCTACCGCAGGTGCCTGGGCCGGTCGTGCGGCGATCCGCTCGACGATGCGCTCACGCACCGGGGCGACGGAACGACGCACGGCAACGCCCTCGGACACACCGAGACCGGTGGCAAGGCGAGCGCCGGGCAGGCAGGACGAAAGCACTCCATGGCCGTCGGCCAGTTTCGGCTGCGCCTGCACGGTGATGTTCGTCAGGTTGGACACGGGGCTCGCCTCCTCTCGGCGACTCGGTGACCTTGCTCCGGCACTTCGGCCCGGGGGTCAGGAAGTTGCGCACTTCAGTACAGCACGGCTGGGGAGGAAGGGGAACCCTGCCCCCGGCCGTGGGCAGCACGCTATGCGCATCTCCGTCGTGCGCGCAAACTATTTACCGGGGAATTTTCCGGAGCGCCGGCCACCGGTTCCGGACCGCTCAGCCGGCGGCCTCGGGCGGGACACCTTCCGGCTCCTCCCAGAAACCGTCGAAGGGATCGGGCTCCGGGCCCGCCCCGGCCGGAGATTCCGGCCCGCCGTCCCGGCCGGGCTCCGGGCCGGCGGCGGTGCCGTCCCCCGCCGCGGCCTTCTCCCCGTCACCGGCGGGGAGTTCCCGGCCGGCGCACAGGGCCAGCACCTCCTCGCCGAACTGGCGCAGCTTGTGCGGACCCACACCGGGAATGCGGGCCAGCTCCTCGGTGGCGGAGGGCACGTCCTCGGCGATCGCGGTCAGCGTGACATCGGTGAAGACCGCGTAGGCCGGCCGGCCCAGCTCCCGGGCGCGCTCCAGCCGCCAGCCGCGCAGCCGCTCGTACAGCTCCTCGTCCATGGTGGCGGGGCAGTCCGCGCAGCGGCGCAGCTTGATCCCGGCCGCCTCGGTCAGGCTGCTGCCGCACACCCGGCACCGCGCCGGTTCCCGCTGCCGCCGGCGGCCGGAGGCCGGGCCGCTCCCCCGCTCGATCCCGCCGCCGCCTCCCGGCCCGCGGCCCCGCGCGGCGCCCGAGCCGGGCCGCAGCCCGTCCAGGAACCGGCTGGGGCGGCGGCTCGCCCGGCCGCCCGGGGAGCGGGCCAGCGCCCAGGAGAGCGTCAGATACTTCCGGGCCCGGGTGACGCCGACATAGAGCAGCCGGCGCTCCTCCTCGATCTGCTCCGGGGTCCTGGCGTGGGTGATGGGCAGCATCCCGTCGGTCAGCCCGACCAGGAAGACCGCGTCCCACTCCAGGCCCTTGGCGGCGTGCAGGGAGGCCAGCGTGACGCCGTCCACCGCCGGGGCGTGCTGCACCCGGGCGCGCTCCTCCAGCTCGGCGTGGAACTCCGCCAGACCGGCCTCCGGCCGGGCGGCGGCGAAGTCCTCGGCGAGCCGCACCAGGGCGCGCAGCGACTCCCAGCGGTCCCGCACCGCGCCGGTGCCGGACGGCGGCTGCGGGGTCCAGCCCTGGGTGCCCAGCACCGCGCCCACCTGCTCCGGCAGGGTCACGGCACCCTCCAGGGCGGCGTCATTGGCGCCGCCGGCCCGGGCGGCGCCGCGCAGCGCCAGCCCGGCCTGCCGGACCTCGGCCCGGTCGAAGAACCTCTCCGCGCCCTTCATCTGATAGGGCACCCCGGCGTCGGCCAGCGCCTGCTCATAGATTCCGGACTGGGCGTTGACCCGGTAGAGGATGGCGATCTGGCCGGCCGGGGTGCCGGCCCGGACCAGGTCGCGCACGGCGGCGGCGGTGGCCTCGGCCTCGGCCGGTTCGTCCCGGTGCTCGGTGAAGACCGGCTCCGGACCGGGCGGGCGCTGGGAGACCAGCTCCAGCCGGTGCTCCGCGGCCCGCCCCCCGGCCTGCGCCAGCAGCCCGTTGGCGAGCCGCACCACCTGCGGGGTGGAGCGGTAGTCCCGGACCAGCTTGACCACCGTGGCGCCGGGGTGGCGGGTGCGGAAGTCGAGCAGGAAGTCCGGGGTGGCGCCGGTGAAGGAGTAGATCGTCTGGCCGGCGTCCCCCACCACGCAGAGCGAATCCCGCTCCCCGAGCCACAGCTCCAGCAGCCGCTGCTGGAGCGGGCTGACGTCCTGGTACTCGTCCACCACGAAGTGCCGGTACTGGCGGCGGACGGTGTCCGCGATGTCCGGCCGGTCCTGGAGGATGCCGACGGTGAGCAGCAGCACGTCCTCGAAGTCCATGGCGTCGCGGTCCCGCTTGAGCTGCTCGTAGGCGGCGTAGACGCGGGCCGTCTCGGCCGGGTCGCGGGGCGCCTCGCGGCCCGCCTTCACCAGGGCGGCCGGGTAGTCCTCCGGCACCGTCTGGGTCAGCTTGGCCCATTCGATCTCGCCGGTGACATCGCGCAGCTCGGGACGGTCCAGCCGGATGCGGCTGCGCGCCGCGGCCTCCGCCACCAGCTGCACCTTGCGCTCCAGCACCCGGGGCGGCTCACCGCCGACCGCCCGGGGCCAGAAGAACTGGAGCTGGCGCAGGGCCGCGGAGTGGAAGGTACGGGCCTGGACGCCCTCCGCGCCCAGGGCACGCAGCCGGCCGCGCATCTCCCCGGCGGCCCGGTTGGTGAAGGTGACGGCGAGCACACCGGCGGGCGGCAGCACCCCGCTGCGCACGCCGTAGGCGATGCGGTGGGTGATCGCCCTGGTCTTGCCGGTGCCGGCGCCGGCCAGCACACAGACCGGGCCGCGCAGCGTGGTGGCGACCTCGCGCTGCTCGGGGTCGAGCCCTTCGAGCACCGCGTCGGCGCCGGTGTCGGCGGGACGGAATCCGGAAGGAGGTGGCGCTGGTGCTGTCACCCGCCCCATGCTGCCACCTTCCGCGGACACCCCGGGCTCCGTTGTCCACACCCCGCAGACGATTGTCATACCGCGCCCGGCCCGGGACACTGCGGGAACACCGGCCGGGAATGGTCACGGCATCACCGGCGTTCCCGGGGAGGCACCCCGAGCCCGCCATGGGCACGGGGTGCGGGCGGCATGATCGCTTGCCGGATCGTCCGCCGGACCACCGCCGACCGACACGGAAGGGACGTCGAGGCCATGCAGGGCACGGTGACGATGTACAGCACCTCGTGGTGCGGTTACTGCCGACGGCTGAAGGGCCAGCTCGACCGGGAGGGAATCCTCTACAACGAGGTCAATATCGAGGAGAACCCGGACGCCGCCGCCCTGGTCGAAAAGGCCAACAACGGCAACCAGACCGTGCCCACGCTGATCTTCGCCGACGGCAGCACGCTCACCAACCCGAGCGTCGCCCAGGTCAAGGCCAAGCTCACCGCCTGACCCCGGCTCCGCGTCGCTCCCGGGCTCAGCCCGGGTCGCGGACGGCCGTGGGCAGGGGCTTGCCGTACCAGAGCTCCAGGAGGTGGGAGGCGATCGAGATCCGGTACGGGGGCAGGATCTCGCCGGACTCGATCGCGGCCCGCAGCTCCTCCCGGGAGAACCAGCGGGCCTGCTCGATCTCGTCGCCGTCGATATGCGGCTCGGGAGAGCCGGCGGTGCGGCAGAAGAAGCCCAGCATGAGCGAGGACGGGAACGGCCAGGGCTGGCTGGCCTGGTACTCGACGCCGGTGACCGGGATGCCGGCCTCCTCGGCGACCTCGCGGACCACGGCCTCCTCTATGGACTCCCCCGGTTCGACAAAGCCGGCCAGGGTGGACCAGCGGCCCGGCGGCCAGTGCACCTGGCGCCCCAGCAGCGCCCGGTCCTCGGCGTCCGTCACCAGCATGATCACGGCCGGGTCGGTGCGCGGATAGTGCTCGGCGCCGCAGGCCGGGCAGCGGCGGATGTGGCCCGCCGCGGCGATCACCGTGCGCTCGCCGCAGCGCGAGCAGAACCGGTGCATGCGCTGCCAGTTCTCCAGCGCCACGGCGTGCACCAGCAGCTCCTGGTCCCGCTCGTCGAGCAGGGCCGCGGCCTCGCGCAGCCCGGCCGGGCGGGCGGTGTCGTCCATCCGCCCCGGCAGGCTGTCCTTCTGCAGGGCGAAATAGCGCACGCCGTCGGCGTCCTCGCCCAGGAAATAGCGGTGCGCCTCGGTCAGCGGGGCGTCGAAGGACGGGGTCATCACCAGCTCGGTGCGCCCGTCGGGTTTGCCCTCGACCAGCGCCTGGCCGCCGGAGACCACGAACACCCGGGTGGTCGGGTGGCTCCAGGCGGCGGCCAGCCACACCTCGTCCAGGCGGCGGCCGGAGCAGCGGTCGATCCCCCCGTTGCCGGTCAGCAGGACCGGCCGGACGGCATTGTCCGAGTGCGTACCCATACCGGCAAGCCTAACCGGGCGCGTTCAGGGACCAGGACGTGTCCCCTTGCAGGATGCGCTCCAGGCCGGTGCGGTCCGGCAGGGCGTAGGGGCGGACCAGCTCGCCGGTGCGGACATAGAGGAACGCCGCGGAGATCTGGTTCACCGGCACATTGCGCCGCTCGGACCAGGCGACCCGGTAGATGGCCAGCTGGAGCGGGTCGGCGTTCTGGTCCCGGCCGGTCTTCCAGTCGATGATCTCGTAGCGGTCCCCGTCCCGGTAGACGGCGTCCATCCGGCCGCGGATGGTGTGCCCGGCGATCCGGAGCTGGAACGGCACCTCCACCCGGTACGGGGTGCGGCGGGCCCAGGAGGTGCGCAGAAAGGCCTCCTTGAGCGCTTCGAGATCGCGCTCGTCCCGGACCTCCTGGTCGGTGTCGGGCTCGCCGCCCGGCTCGTCCCCGCCGGGCAGCTCCTCCAGGCCGAGCAGCGGCAGGGCCAGCTCCTCGAAGCGGGACTCCACCCAGGCGTGGAAGCGGGTGCCGCGGCGGGCGGCGGGCTGCGGCGGGCGGGGCATGGGGCGGGCCAGCTCGCGGGCCAGGCTGTCGGGGTCGGCGGCCAGCCGCTGGAGCTGGGAGGCGGAGAGCGAGACCGGCAGCTCCACCTCGCGCACCCGCTGCCGGGACCGGCGCAGCTCGGTGGCGAGCACCTCCAGGTCGCGGTCCCAGGAGGCCACGGCACGCAGCTCCTCGGGCGTCAGCCCGCCGCTGTCGTCCGCGGCCGGCGGGGCGCCGCCGGCCTCCGGGCCGGCGGCGGTCTGGTGCGGGACGGCCGGGGCGGCGGGGGCGGCCGGGGCGGCGGAGGTGGCGGGCAGGGCGCGGAGTTCGGCGAGAACGAGTTCCGCGGCCTCCCGGCGGCGGCGGGCGGCCTCCTCGTCCAGCGGCATGGGCCAGAGAAGTTCCTCCCGCTCCTCGGCGAGCACCGGGTTCTCCGCGCCCTCCGGGAGTTCCCCGGCCCAGACCTCGACCTCACCGGCGGCCGGCTCGCGCTCGCAGTACTCGCGGAGCAGATCCAGATACGGGGAGGGGGTCCGGGGCCGCTTCTGCTCCGGACCCCAGCGGTGGCCGGAGGCCAGCAGCAGGGAACGCGGACGGGTCACGGCGACATAGGCCAGGCGGAGCTCCTCCAGCGCGGTGTGGGACTTCTCCTGGTCGTGGTAGGACTCCAGGCCCTCCGGGGACCACTCGCCGATGGCGGGCCGGGTGGCGGCGTCCCCGCGCAGCGGCCCGGGCAGGGTGTGCGCGTACTTCAGCCAGGACTCCTGGATGCGGGTGGAGGGGAAGCCGCCCCGCCCCTCGTACAGCCCCGGCAGCACCACCACGTCCCACTCCAGGCCCTTGGCCCGGTGCGCGGTGAGCACCTTGACGGTGTTCTCGCCGCTGCCGGCCGCCGGCAGGGTGGAGTCCAGCCCGTTGTCGTGCTCCTCGGCCGCCCGCAGATAGGCCAGGAAGGCCGGGAGGGTGGCGTCCTGGTCGAGCGCGGTGCGGCGGCGGCCGGAGGCGAAGTCGGCGGCCACCGCGAGGAAGGCGTCCAGGGTCTCCCGGCGGCGGGCGGCCAGGGCCTGCGGCGAGGCGGACAGCTCGATGTCCAGCCCGGTGACGGCGAGCACCCGGTGCAGGGTGTCCATCAGCGGATCGCTCAGGGTGCGCCGCAGCTCCCGCAGTTCGGCGGCGAAGTGGGCGAACCGGATGCGGGCCTCGTCGGAGAACGGCAGCCCGTCGTCGGGTTCGCGGATGTCGCCCCCGGCGAAGGTGTCCAGGGCGTCGGCCAGCGAGACGGTCTCGGTGGGATCGGCACCGGCGGCGGCGTCCCGCAGCGCGTCCTGGTCCTCGTCCTCCTCCCCGGGCCCGGGGCGGCGGACCATCTCGCGGGCCCGGCGGCCCAGCATGGCCAGATCGCGCGGGCCGATGCGCCAGCGGGGCCCGCTGAGCAGCCGGACCAGGGCGGCGTTGGCGGTGGGGTCGGCCAGCACCCGGCAGACCGCCACCAGGTCGGCCACCTCCGGCAGATGCAGCAGCCCGGACAGGCCGACGATCTCGGCCGGGATGCGGCGTTCGCCGAGCACCCGCTGGATTTCCGGGAAGTCGCGGGCGGTGCGGCTGAGCACGGCGATGGAACCGGGCGGGGTGCCGGTGTCGATCAGGTGGGCGATGCTGCCGGCCAGCCAGTCGAGCTCCTCCGCGTGGGTGGAGTGCAGGGCGACGCGGATCCGGCCGTCCGTCTCCTGGCCGTCGGCCGGGCGCAGCGGGGCGGTGCCCGGGTGGTGGGTGCGCAGCGGCGCGGCCAGCCGGTTGGCCAGGGTGAGCAGCCGGCCGCCGCTGCGGCGGTTCTCGCTGAGGGTGAAGCGGGTGGCGGGGGTGCCGTCGGCGTGCGGGAAGTGGCCGGGGAAGTCGTCCAGATTGGCCACCGAGGCGCCGCGCCAGCCGTAGATGGCCTGGCAGGGATCGCCGACCGCGGTGACCGGGTGGCCGGTGCCGGAGCCGAACAGGCCGGAGAGCAGGATGCGCTGGGCCACCGAGGTGTCCTGGTACTCGTCGAGCAGGACCACGGCGTAGCGCTCGCGCAGCGCCCGGCCGGTCTCGGGGGTGTCCCGGGCCAGGCGGGCGGAGAGCGCGATCTGGTCGCCGAAGTCGAGCAGATCGCGGGAGCGCTTGCGGGCCCGGTACTCCTCGACCAGCTCCAGGAGCTGGAGCCGGCCGCGGGCGGCCTCGGCGGTGCGGGCGATCTCCTCCCGTTCCTGCTTGCGCAGCCGGCGGGGCCGCCGGCCGCCCTCGGCCGGGGGGAAGAGGGTGTCGGGGCCGGGGAGCCGCCCCGGCAGGGTCTGGTCGAACCGGCGCAGATCGGCCGGCTCCACCAGGTGTTCCGAGAGGGCGGCGTCGAGCTGGATCAGATCGCCGACCAGGTCGGGGAAGCGGCGGGGGGCGCCGGAGAGGCTGGTGGGCGCGGCGAAGGCGGCCGGGGCGGACCGCAGCACCTCGGCGGCGAGCTGGAACTGGGAGGCGTCGGCGAGCAGCTGGGAGGCCGGCTCGATGCCGATGCGCAGGCCGTGCTCGGTGAGCAGCCGCCCGGCGAAGGCGTGGTAGGTGGAGATCTCCGGTTCGCCCGGCGGGCTCTCGTCCTCACCGGCCGTCCCCCCGGCCGCCCGTTCCGCGGCGGCGGCCGGCCCGGTGTCCATCGGGTCGAGTACACCGGCCTTGTGCAGCGCCGCGGTCACCCGCTCGGCGAGCTCACCGGCCGCCTTGTTGGTGAAGGTCAGGCCCAGCACCTGCTCCGGCGCGACCTGGCCGGTGACCACCAGCCACACCACCCGGGCGGCCATCACCGTGGTCTTCCCCGAGCCGGCGCCCGCGACGATGACCTGCGGGGCGAGCGGCGCGGTGATGCAGGCGAGCTGCTCGGGGGTGAACGGGATCCCGAGCAGCTCCTTGAGCTCCTCGGGATCCCGCAGCCGGACGGACCCGGCCGCCGGCCGGCGGAAGGACGAAAGCGACACGCCGCAAGAGGCTAGTACCCCGCACCGACACCGGTCCGCCGGAGGTCACTGCTGCTGCAGGGCCTCGAAGTCGACGGATTCGTCCTCGGAGGGGGCCTTGATGTCGAACTTCTTGTTGAAGTCGGTGAAGTCGATCTGGCCGGGCTCGTCGCCGTCCTCCTTGACCATGCGGAGGATGTAGGCGTCGTCGTAGTCGGCGATGTAGGCGTTGGTGGTCTCGTCGTTCTCGACCGTGGTGAGCTTGACGGTGGCCTTGCCGTCGATCTTCTCGCCCTCGGAGACCTGCGGCTCCTTGTCGTCGCCGTCCTCGTCCAGGTCCTCCAGGAAGGCGTTGAGGTCGCACATCTCGCCCATGCCCTGCTCGGAGGGCATCCGCGCCCAGCGGTCGGCCAGCAGGTCGTTGATGGCGGCGCCGTCCCCGCCGCTCTGCTCGGACCAGAAGGCGTCGTCGGCCTGCATGTAGGCGGAGCCGTCCACCTGGATGAACCGGACCCCGGCGCCGTCGAACACGATGGTGCCGCGGCACTCGCCGTCCGTGCTCATCGAGAGGTCGATCTCCATGACGCTGCCGTCGGACTGGTTGATCTCCCCCTTCATGGTCACCGATGTCAGCGACTGCATGGATTCCCGGGCCTTGTCGATGACCTGCTCCGCGGACAGGCCGTCCAGTGCGCCGCTGTCCTCCCCGCAGGCCCGTGGTGCCGGTCAGCAGAAGGGCGGCGGTGGCGGCCGTGAGCAGGACTTTCTTGCGGGTGGCTGACATCAGTGCTTCTCCTAGGCGTGCTTTTGTCCGGCGGTGGCACCGGCCGGGGTGTGCCCCCGGATCCGATCACACGGGTCTGACACGCCGTGCACCGCCCTCCGGTTCCTCCCGTCCCCGGACCTTTGCGGAACCGTGGCCGGTCCGTCACTCCACGGTCTGACGGCCCTCGGGGTGGCCGGAGCAGGCGGTGCGGAAGGAGCAGTGGCCGCAGTGGTCGCCGGTGCGCGGCGCGAACCGCTCGTCCAGCACCCGGCCGGCCGCCTCGGCCAGCACCTCCCGGATGCGGGCCTCGCCCTCGCCCTCCAGGGGCGGCTGGCGGCGCACCGCGGGGCGGGTGTCGCCGCCGTCGCGCTGGGCGGCGCCGGCCCGCAGATAGACGAGTTCGGCGCCGCCGAGCCGGTCGGCGCTGTCCGCGGTGGCATCGGCGGTGGCGGCGACGGCGAGCTGGTAGACGGCGAGCTGCGGGTGACGGACGGCCTCCGGGCCGGTGGCGGGGGTGCGGGCGGTCTTGAAGTCGACCACGTACACCCGGCCCTCGGTGTCCCGGTCGATGCGGTCCCAGGTGCCGCGGATGCGCACCTCCACCTGCCCGGCGGGCAGGGTGATGTCGAAGCCCTCCTCGGAGGCGACGGGCAGCCGGCCGGCGTCCCGGTGCTGCACATGCCAGGCCAGGAAGCGCTCCAGCGCCGCCCGGGCGTCCTCCCGTTCCTGCCGGGACTGCCAGGGCGCCTCGAACACCAGCGAGTCCCACACCCCGTCCAGCCGGGACTGCAGCACCTCCAGGTCGGCGGGGGTGGCGCCGGAGGCCACCTCGTCGGCCAGCACATGCAGCACATTGCCGAAGGTCTGCGCGGTGCCGGGCGGCCCCTCGGCGTGCACCTCCCGGCCCAGGAACCAGCGCAGCGAGCAGACCTGGGTCAACTGCTCCAGCGCACTGCCGGTGAGCGCCACCGGCCGCTCCGGGTCGCGGACCGGCACCGGCCCGCGGGTCGGCTCGCGCAGTCCCCACCAGCGCTGCGGATGGGCGCCGGGCACCATCGGGCCGCCGTCCTCGTCGCGCAGCGCGGCCAGCTTCGCCAGCCGCCGGGCCGCCGCCCGGCGCAGGGCCGGCGACGCCTGCGGGTCCACCGTGGTGGCGCGCAGCTCGGCCACCAGGGCGGGCACGGCCAGCGGGCGGCGCGGGCGGCCGGTGATGTCCTCCGGCTCGGCGCCCAGTTCGGTGAGGAAGCGGGAGGGCTGGTCGCCGTCGTCGCCGCCGCGCACCGCGGTGACGATCAGCCGCTCCCGGGCGCGGGTGGCGGCCACGTAGAACAGCCGGCGCTCCTCGGCCAGCAGCGCGGCCGAGGACATCGGCGGGGCCAGCCCGTCCCGGCCGATGCGGTCGGCCTCCAGCAGTGAGCCGCGGCGGCGCAGGTCCGGCCACAGGCCTTCCTGCACCCCGGCCACCACCACCAGGCGCCACTGCAGTCCCTTGGACCGGTGGGCGGTCATGAGCTGCACCGAGTCCGGACGCACCGGCCGCGGGGTGCGGGTGTCGGCGGCGATGTCGTGCGATTCCAGCTCGGCGAGGAAGTTGAGCGCGCCGCGTCCGTGGCCGCGTTCCTCGGCCCGGGCGGCGGCGTCGAACAGGTCGCAGATGGCGTCCAGGTCCCGGTCGGCGTTGCGCCCGGCCGGGCCGCCGCGGTGCGCGGCGCGGGCCAGCCGGTGCGGCCAGTCGGTGCCGTCCCACAGCTCCCACAGCACGTCCTCGGCGCTGGCCCCGCCGGCCAGCCGTTCCCGGGCCTTGCGCAGCAACTGGCCCAGCTTCTGGGCGCCGGCCGCGTACGCCGGGTCGTGGGCGATCAGCCGCTCGGGCTCGGCCAGCGCGCGGGTGACCAGTTCGTCCCAGGGCGCGGGGTGGGTGTGGCCGGCGGCACGTTCCTCGGCGCGCAGCGCCCGGCCCAGGCGGCGCAGATCGGTGGCGTCCATGCCGCCCAGCGGGGAGGTGAGCAGGGCGACGGCGGTGTCGGTGGCCGGCCCCTCCGGGCGGGCCACCGCGCGCAGCGCGGTGAGCAGCGGGGCGACGGCGGGTTCGTGGCGCAGCGGCACGTCGTCGCCGTCGGTGTGCACCGGGACGCCGGCCACGGTCAGGGCGCGGCGGACGGAGGGCAGGGTGCGGTGGCCGGCCCGGACCAGCACGGCCATCTCGCCCCAGGGGATGCCATCCTCCAGATGGGCGCGGCGCAGCAGGTCGGCGATGTTGTCCAGTTCGGCGCCGGGGGTGGGGAAGGTCAGCGCGCGCACCGATCCGCCGGGCCGGGTGGGCTCCAGTGCGCGGTGGGCGCGCACGGTGTCGGCGGGCAGCCGGGGCAGCGGCATCCGGCGGGTGATCAGCCGGGTGGCGGACAGCAGTTCGGCTGCGGAGCGGCGGCAGGTGCGCAGCACCGCGACCGGGGCGGGGCGGCCGTCCCGGGTGCGGAAGGTGTCGCGGAAGCCGAGGATGCCGTTCACATCGGCGCCGCGGAAGGCGTAGACGGACTGGTCGGGGTCGCCGAAGACGGTCAGGTCGCGGCCCTCTCCGGCCAGCGCGCGCAGCAGCCGTACCTGGGCCGGGTCGGTGTCCTGGTATTCGTCCACATAGACCGCGTCGTAGGACTCGCGGATGCGGCGGGCGGTCTCCGCGGTTCCGGCGGTTGCGGCGGCTGCGGCGGCTGCGGCGGTCCCGGCGGGGTCGCCGGAACCCTCGGCGAGCCGGACCGCTCGGTGCACCAGCTCGGTGTAGTCGATCACTCCCTGCTGCTCGGTGACATCGAGGTATTCGGCGATGAAGCGGGCCGCGGCATACCAGTCGGGGCGGCCGGTGCGGTGGGCGAAGCCGCCCAGGGTGCCCGGGTCCAGGCCCAGTTCCCGGGTGCGGGCCAGCACCGCGCGCAGTTCGTCGGCCAGGCCCCGGGTGGTCAGACAGGCGCGCAGGTCGGGCGGCCAGTCGATACCGCGTCCGGCGCGCGCCAGCTCGGGCTGGCCGGCCAGCAGCTCCCGCAGGTAGAGGTCCTGTTCCGGGCCGGAGAGCAGGCGCGGCGGCTCGGCGAACAGTGAGCGGTCGGAGTGGCCGCGCAGCAGGGCGTAGCTGAAGGAGTGGAAGGTGGTGGCGCGCGGGGCGCGCTCGGCCAGCCGCTCCGTCATCCGGTCGCGCAGATCCACCGCGGCCTTGCGGCTGAAGGTGAGCACCAGGATCCGCTCAGGATCAGTCCCACGGTGGACGCGCGCGGCGACCGCCTCCACCAGAGTGGTGGTCTTGCCGGTCCCGGGGCCGGCGAGGACCAGCAGCGGCCCTCCGGGGTGCTCAACCACGCGGCGCTGATGTGCGTCCACCGTGGGGAGACCGGCGCCCCCGGCGGGCGGCCGGCGGCGCACCAGTCGGTACGCCCCGGGGTCCACGGGGCGCGGGGCGGGTTCCGCGGCTGGTATGTCGGGTGACGGGACAGAGAGGCTCACGTGCATCGCAGGTTCTCGCGGGGGCTCCCCGGTCGGGGGGAGGACGGTGCAGCCGACGGTACGCCACGGGGCGGCGGCGCCGCAGCCCGGTCCGGCGGCGGCGGGCGGGCCGGACGGGAATGCCCGGCCGGGCGTCCGGCTGGATGCCCGGGGGGAGGATGGCGGAAGCTGGTGGGTGTGAGCCGCAGTCGTCCGCATGGCGCCGGCCGGCGGCCGGAGGCAGGCCGCCGGTCAGCCGGTGTCCGCGTGTTCCGGGCCGGTCCAGCGGGCGCGCCGCAGATCGATCCGCGGGGTGCCGCCGGGGCGCAGCGGGGTGCCCTCGGTGCGGTAGTGCTCCAGGGCCTCCCGTTCGTGGCCGGGCAGCAGGGCGCCGTCCGCGCGCACCACGCGCCACCAGGGCACGGCGCCTCCGTACCGGGCCATCACGGTGCCGACCTGGCGCGGGCCGCCGGAGCGGAGCAGCGCCGCGATGTCGCCGTAGGTGGCGACCCGGCCGGGCGGGATCTGCTCGACGGCGGTCAGCACCCGGTCCGCGTAGTCGGGCAGCCGGGCGGCGGCCCGGGGGACGCCGCCGGAAGCGCCGGACCCGCCGGACCCGCCGGCACGGGCGGCGGTTTCCGCGGCGGAATCACCGGCTCCGGGCGCATGGGAGGCTGCCATGCCGACCATGGTGCCGCACCGGCCGGGCCGGCATGTCAGTATCGTCCCGGCGGTGAGCAGTGATACGGGGCGAAGAGTCGACACGACGACAAAGCGAGCGGACTGAGGCGGATCCTCACTCCGCCCCCGGGCCTGCCCCGGGGTCCGCCCCCGGCGGTGCCGACGGCCGCCGCCGGGCGGAGGACCTGCCCGGCCCCGAGGGGCCGGGCGCGAGCCCGGCGGCCGGGGAGCGGGTGCTGGGCGACGAGCCGCTGCTCGCCGCGCGGGTGCACCGCCCCGCCGATCTGATGCGGATGCTGGTCGGCCTGCTGTGCATCGCCCTGGTGCTGGCCATCGCCGCATTCGCCATCGGCACCACCAAGGGCCTGGAGGAGGACATCGGCGAGGCCGCCGAGTCCGCCCCGCCACTGCTGATCAGCTTCGCCGGGATGATCTCCAGCATCGCGGTGCTGGTGGTCCCGGTGGCCTTCGCCGTGGAGCGGCTGATCAAGCGGGACGGGCTGCGCATCGCGGACGGCGTGCTGGCCGCCGTGCTGGCGCACGGCGTCTCGCTCTCCTTCGGGCTGTGGGTCGCCCGGATGGCACCGCGCGAGGTGCAGGACGCGCTGACCACCCGGATCGCCGACGGCACCGCGACCGAGGCGGTGCACGGCTATCTGGCGCCGATCATCGCCTATATGACCGCGGTCGGCATGGCCCACCGCCCGCGCTGGCGGGTGCTGATGTGGGCGGTGCTGGTGCTGGACGCGGTCTCCGTGCTGGTGGCCGACCACACCACCCCGTTCTCCATCATCGTCACGGTGCTGATCGGCTGGACCGTGGCCTACGGCACGCTCTACGCCGTGGGCACCCCCAATGTCCGCCCCACCGGCCAGCAGCTTCTGGCCGGTCTGCGCCACGTCGGCTTCCGCCCGGTCAGCGCGATGCGCGCCGAGGAGCCGGCGGCCGGGGCCGCCCCGGCCGGCCGCCGCCAGAGCCGCGAGGAGCGGGACCGGGACCGGGAGGAGACCTCCCGCCGCTATCTGGTCACCCTGGAGTCCGGCCCCCCGCTGGACGTCATCGTGGTGGACCGCGGCCAGCAGGCCCAGGGCTTCTTCTACCGGCTGTGGCGCCGGCTGGCGCTGCGCGGCTTCCACCAGCGGCGCAGCCTCCAGTCGCTGCGCCAGGCGCTGGAGCAGGAGGCCCTGGTCTCCTACGCCGCCATCGCCGCCGGGGCCAACGCCCCCCGCCTGATCGCGGCCAACGATCTGGGCCCGGACGCGGTGATGCTGGTGTACGAGCACATCGGCGGCCGGGTGCTGGACGCGGTGCCCGAGGACGAGATCACCGACGAGCTGATGCGCGACACCTGGCGGCAGGTGCGGGCCCTGCACAACCGGCGCATCGCGCACCGCCAGCTCACCGGCGGCTCCCTGCTGCTGGACCGCTCCGGCGGGGTCCACCTCACCGACCTGGGCGGCGGCGAGATCGCGGCCGGCGAGCTGGTGCTGCGCATGGACGTGGCCCAGCTGCTCACCAGTTTTGCGCTGCGCATCGGCGCCCGGCGCTCGGTGGCCGCCGCCGTGGAGGTGCTCGGGCCGGACGCGGTGGCGGACGCCCTGCCGCTGCTCCAGCCGATCGCGCTGTCCCGCTCCACCCGGCAGACCCTGCGCCAGATGGGCCGGGAGCGGGCGCAGCGCGAGCGCCAGGCGGTGCTGGACGCCTCCCGGGCCTACCGGGAGGCCGGGGGAACCCTGCCGGAGGGCGCGGACCGCAGGAGCGTGAAGGCGGCCCGGGCGGCCGAGAAGCACGCCATGGAAGAGGCGCTGTCGCACGCCAGGGAGCCGGATCTGCTCTCCGAGATCCGCAGCGAGGTGCTGCGCATCCGGCCGCAGGCGCCGGTGGAGCCGGCCCGGCTGGAGCGGGTACGGCCGCGCACCCTGGTCAGCCTGATCGCCGGGGTGTTCGCCGCCTATGTCCTGCTGTCGCAGATCACCAATGTGAACATCACCGAGGTGGTGGCGGACGCCAACTGGGCGTGGGTGGTGGCGGCGCTGGCGTTCGCCGCGCTGACCTACTTCGCGGCGGCGCTCAGCCTGCTCGGTTTCGTCCCCGAGAAGGTGCCCTATCTGCGGACCGTGCTGGCGCAGGTGGCCGGCTCGTTCGTGAAACTGGTGGCACCGGCCGCGATCGGCGGCGTGGCGCTGAACACCCGCTATCTCCAGCGCTCGGGGGTGCGGCCCGGCCATGCGGTGGCCAGCGTGGGCGCCAACCAGCTGTTCGGCTTCGCCAGCGCCATCACCCTGCTGTTCGCCTTCGCGTACATCACCGGCACCCAGCAGGCCCCGACCCAGCTCTCGCCCTCCCCCACGGTGATCGCCGGGCTGCTGACGGTCGCGGTGGCGGTGCTGATCATCACGGCCGTGCCCGGGCTGCGGCGGTTCCTCACCGAGCGGATCAATGTGCTGTTCGCCGGGGTGGTGCCGCGCATGCTGGACGTGCTCCAGCAGCCGCGCAAGCTGCTCAGCGGGCTGGGCGGCACGGTGGCCATGACCTTCGCCTTCGTACTCTGCCTGGACGCCTCGGTGCGTGCCTTCGGCGGCGAGATGAGCCTGGCCGCGGTGGCCGTGGTCTTCCTGGCGGGCAATGCGCTGGGATCGGCGGCGCCCACCCCGGGCGGGCTGGGCGCGGTGGAGGCGGCCATGATCGCCGGTCTGGTGGCGCTGGGCCTGGACTCCAACACGGCGTATCCGGCGGTGCTGCTGTTCCGCCTGATGACCTTCTGGCTGCCGGTGCTGCCCGGCTGGGTGTTCTTCACCCAGCTGACCCGGCGCGGCAGTCTCTGAGCCCCGGCCCCGCCCGGCAAGGGCGAAGGATCGCATATGCCCACCCAAAGCGCCAGTGCCGCTTGTTTTTGCGATGCGAACGGCCGTATTGTGCCGCATATGCGCTCCTACTCCATTGGCCGTGCGGCGCGTCTGCTCGGCGTCAGCCCGGACACCGTGCGCCGCTGGACGGACGCCGGCCGGCTGCCCACCCGCCGCGACCAGACGGGCAAACGGCTGATCGAGGGCACCGACCTGGCGGCCTTCGCGGTCGCCCTGGCCAGCCTGGACGACAGCGGCATGCCGGACCCCGAGCCGTACACCAGCGCCCGCAACGCCTTCCCCGGCATCGTCACCGCGGTGCGGCTGGGCGATGTCGCGGCCCAGGTGGAGATCCAGGCCGGGCCGCACCGGCTGGTCTCGCTGCTCACCCGGGAGGCCGTGGAGGAGCTGGGCCTGGAGGTGGGCGTGGAGGCGGTCGCGCGGGTCAAGGCCACCAGCGTGCATGTGGACCGGATCGACGACGGCGCGGCCGGGCCGGGCGGCGGCGGGCGCGGCCGGGGCGGCGGTTCCGGGGGCTCCGGGGGACGGTCGTGACCGGTTCCCGGCACGCCGGGCTGCTGGGCGGGCTGGCGGCCCTGCTGTTCCTGGCACCGGCCGTGGTCACCGCCTGCGGCGGACCCGGCAGTGCGGACGACCGGGCCGACACCACCGTCACCGTGCTGGCCGCGGCCTCCCTCACCGAGGTGTTCACCAAGGCCGGCGACGTCTACGAGGAGGCGCACCCCGAGGTGGCGCTGCGGTTCTCCTTCGCCGGCTCCCAGGAGCTGGTGTCCCAGGTCAAGCAGGGGCTGCCGGCCGATCTGGTGGCCACCGCGGACGGCGCCACCATGGCCGCGCTGGCCGGCCGCACCGGCGAGGCCACGGTGCTGGCCCGGAACGAGATGACCATCGTCACCCTGCGCGGCAATCCGCACGGCATCACCGGCCTGTCCGGCCTCACCGACCCGGAGCTGTCGGTGGTGCTGGCCGCCCCCGAGGTGCCGGCCGGGGCCTACAGCCGGCAGATCCTGGACCGGGTCGGCCTGGCCGTCGAGCCGGTCTCCGAGGAGGCCAGCGTGCGCGCGGTGCTCTCCAAGGTGCTGCTGGGCGAGGCCGACGCCGGCCTGGTTTACGCCACCGACGCCCTGTCGGCCGGCGCCCGGCTGCACCGCGTGGTGATACCCGAGGAGCAGAATGTGATCACCAGTTATCCGGCCGCCGTGCTCGACGACGCGCCCGAGCGGGCGGCGGCCGAGGCGTTTCTGGCCTGGCTCGGCTCCGAGCAGGCCGGCGCCGTCTTCCTGGAGGCGGGGTTCACGCTGCCGTGACCCGGCCCGCCGCCCCGCGCCGCCGCCCCGCCCGGGCCGCCGCCCGCCGGCCGATGGCGCTGACCGCGCCCGCCGGCCTGGCGGTGCTGCTGCTGGCCGTGCCGCTGCTGGGCATCGTCACCCGCGCCCCCTGGTCCGAGCTCCCCGGGCGGCTCGGCTCGGCCGAGGTCACCCGGGCGCTCGGCCTGTCGCTGGTGGTCTCCGGCTGGGCACTGCTGCTCTCCCTGCTGCTGGGCGTGCCGCTGGCCTGGGTGCTGGCGCGTACCGCGCTGCCCGGCAAGGGCGTGCTGCGCTCGCTGGTGCTGCTGCCCATGGTGCTGCCGCCGACCGTGGCGGGCGTGGCGCTGCTCCAGGGATTCGGCCGCTCCGGGCTGCTGGGCGCGCCGCTGGAGCGGATCGGGGTGGTGCTGCCGTTCACCACCCCCGGCGCCGTGCTGGCCGCCACCTTTGTCTCGCTGCCGTTTCTGGTGATCACCCTGGAGGGCGCGCTGGCCGGGCTGGACCCCCGGTACGAGGAGGCCGCGGCCACCATGGGCGCCGGTCCGCTGCAGAGCCTGCGCCATGTGACGCTGCCCATGGTGCTGCCCTCCCTGCTCGCCGGGGCGGCCCTGACCTGGGCCCGGGCGCTCGGCGAGTTCGGCGCCACGCTCACCTTCGCGGGCAATCTGCCCGGGGTCACCCAGACCCTGCCGCTCCAGGTGTATCTGCTGCTCCAGGAGGACCCGGCCGGCGCCACCGCGGTCTCCCTGCTGCTGCTGGCGGTCGCCGCGGCCGTGCTGTTCTCGCTCCGGGGCCGCTGGCTCGGCGAGCCGGCCCCGGCCCGCCGCTGAGCCCCCCGGGCGGCGGGGCCGCTCACCCGGTCGGGCGGGTGCGGGTGCGGGGGCGGCGCGGCGGCGCGGATGATGAGCCTCGTGTACGGAACGCGTACCGAAGGGATCCGTGATGCGCCCAGCCCGGAACCGTACCGCCCGTACCGTTCTCGCCGCCGCCGTCGCGGGGGCGGTGCTGCTCACCGCCTGCACCGACGGCGGTGACGGCGGCGAGGGGAATCCGGCGGCGGACGCCGCCGAGCAGGCCGGTCCCACCGCGAACGCCGACCCGCCCGGCGAGGGAACCGACACCGCCGACCTTCCTCAGTCGCTGACCGGCCAGCGTCCCGAGTGGTCCGAGTGCGGCGCCCCCTCCCCCGAACAGGGCGCCGACGCCCCGGCCCCGGGCACCCTGCCCGACGGCACCGCCTGGGAGTGCGCCACCCTGGAGGTGCCGCTGGACTACACCGACCCCGGGGGCGAGACCATCGGCATCGCCATGATCCGGGCCCGGGCCGCCGAGGAGGGCGGCGAACGCATCGGCTCGCTGCTGTTCAACTTCGGCGGCCCCGGCGGCTCCGGGGTGATCACCCTGCCGGCCTTCGCCGAGGAGTACGCCACCCTGCGCGAACGCTACGACCTGGTCAGCTTCGACCCGCGCGGCGTGGGCGGGAGCTCCGGCGTCAAGTGTCTCGGCGACGAACGGCTCGACGACTACTTCGCCGCCGAGCCGGTCCCGGACAGCGAGGCCGAGGAGCGCGAACTGCTCAGCCGCATCGAGCGGTTCGCGGACGGCTGCGGCACCGGGTACCCCGGCCTGCTGCCGCATCTGACCACCACCAACACCGCCCGCGACATGGATCTGATGCGCGAGGTGCTGGGCGACGACCGGCTGCACTACTTCGGCATCTCCTACGGCACCCTGCTCGGCGGCGTCTACGCCCATCTCTTCCCGGACCGGGTGGGCCGGGCCCTGCTGGACGCCGTGGTGGACCCCACCCGCACCGACGCGGAGAGCGCCCTGGGCCAGGCGGGCGGCTTCCAGACGGCGCTGGAGGCCTACCTGGAGGACTGCGCCCAGGACGACAACTGCCCGCTGGGCACCGATCCCGAGGAGGGCGAACAGCGGCTCACCGGGCTGCTGGACACCCTGGAGAAGGACCCGATGCCCACCCAGAACCCGGAGCGTCCGCTCACCGAGGCGCTGGCCTGGAGCGGCATCGCCCAGTCGCTGTACTCCCAGGACTTCTGGCCGTTCCTCACCCAGGGGCTGGAGGACGCCCTCGACCCGGACGACCCGGACGGCACCATCCTGCTGGCACTCGGCGACGCCATGAACGGCCGCGCCGCCGACGGCACCTACTCCACCCTCCAGTCCGCCTTCCTGGCCATCAACTGCGCCGATTCCAGCCTGCGCTACGACACCGGGGACGTGACCGGGCGGCTTGCCGAGTTCCGCGCCGCCTCCCCGGTCTTCGGCCCGGTGCTGGCCTGGTCCATGCTGAGCTGCACCGGCTGGCCGGTGGACGGCCAGCGCCCGCACCCCGAGGTGGCGGCCGAGGGCTCGGCGCCCATCCTGCTGATGGGCACCACCGGTGACCCCGCGACCCCGTACGAGGGCACCGAGCGGATGCGGGACGCCCTCGGTGAGGACGTGGCGGTGGTGCTCACCTACGAGGGCGAGGGCCATGGCGCCTACTCCAGCGGCAACGCCTGCGTGCTGGACGCCGCCAACGCCTATCTGCTGGAGGGCACGGTGCCCGAGCCGGGGCTGACCTGCGGGTGAGCCCCACGGCCCGGCCCCGGGGCCGCCGGTCCCCGGACCCGGCCGGGTACCCTTCCGGGAAGGGGACGGCCCAGGGACCGTGCGGCGGCCGGAGGCGCACCGGCCGGCGAACGGGGGAACGGGGGAACGATGGACAGGCGCCGGCGACGGCCGGCGACGGCACCGGTGGCCGCCGCCGCGCCCGCCGGACCGCACGCCGCGACACCACCCCGCCCGGCACGGACCCGGGCACGGACCCCGGCACCGGTCCGGCCCGTGCTGCTGCTGCTCGTGGTGCTGTCCGTCCTGACGGCGGCCTGCTCCCCCGCCCGGGACCCGGGCGCCGACGAACCGATCGCCCCCGGGGACTCCGCCCCCGCCCCCGACGGCGAGGCCGGCGCCCCCTCCGCCACGCCCTCCCCCACCGACGGCCCCGGGCTGCCGCCGCTGCCCGCCCGGTTCACCCGGCAGCAGCCGCAGTGGACCGGCTGCCCGGCACCCACCGCGCTCCAGGGCGGCGGTGCGGCCCCCGGCGGCCCCTGGCAGTGCGCCCGGCTGACCGTCCCCGTCGACTACACCGACCCCGGCGGCCGGACCCTCTCCCTGGCCCTGATCCGCATCCCCGCCGAGGAGGGCGCCCGCCGGGTCGGCTCGCTGGTGCTCAACTTCGGCGGCCCCGGCGGCTCCGGGGTGGCCGCCCTGCCCCGGCTGGAGCATCTGTTCCGGGAGCTGCGCAGCGGCTTCGACCTGGTCAGCTTCGACCCGCGCGGCGTGGGCGAGAGCTCCGGCGTGGTCTGCCGGGACGATGCCGCGACCGACACGGCGCTCCAGGAGGAGAGCTTCCCGGAACGTCCAGGCGAGGGCGAGGAGTATCTGCTCGACCGCCAGGAGTACGCCGCGGCCTGCCGCGCCGCCCCCACCGGCGACCTGCTGCCGCATCTGACCACCGCCAACACCGCCCGCGATCTGGACCTGCTGCGCCAGGTGCTGGGCGAGAGCCGGCTGCACTACTACGGCGCCTCCTACGGCACCAAGCTGGGCGCCGTCTATGCCGGCCTGTTCCCGGAGCGGGCCGGGCGCATGGTCTTCGACGCGGTGGTCGACCCGACCCGCGACTTCACCGGCCGGGCGCTGATCCAGGCCGGCGGCTTCCAGACCGCCCTGGACCACTTCCTGGCCGACTGCGCCACCCACGCCGACTGCCCCACCGGCACCGCCGCCGACCCTGCCGCCCACCACCCCGTCCTCACCGCCTTCCTGGACGGCCTGGCGGACCGGCCGCTGCCCGCCCCGTCCGCCTCCGGCCGGGTGCTCACCGAGCATCTCGCGGTCATCGGCATCATGGGCTCGCTCTACTCCCCGTCCTCCTGGCCCCGGCTGCGCGAGGCGCTGGGCGACGCCCTGCACGCCGGGGACGGGGACGCGCTGCTGGCCGCCGCCGACCGCTACTTCGGCCGGGACAGCGAGGGCCGGTACCGCAATCTGCACCCCGCCAACACCGCGGTCAACTGCGCGGATTTCGCCTCCCGCCCGGATCTGGACACCGTCCGGGCACGCTGGGACGACTTCCGCGAGGTCTCCCCGGTGCTGGGCGAATACCTGGTCTGGGAGCTGCTGGGCTGCGCCGGCTGGCCGGTGGTCTCCGAGGCCGACCGGCCGGAGGTGTCGGCCGAGGGCGCCCGGCCCATCCTGCTCATCGGCACCACCGGCGACCCGGCCACCCCGTACGAGGGCACCGAGCGGATGCGCGAGGCCCTCGGCGGCGAGGACGCCGGCGTGGTGCTCACCTACGACGGCGAGGGCCATGGCGCCTACACCTCGGGCAATCCCTGCGTCGTCGACGCCGTCAACGGCCACCTGCTGTCCGGGGCCACGCCCGAAGACGGCATGATCTGTAGCTGACCCACGACACAGGGGGAACTGTGATGCACCTGCGCCACCGCGGCCCCGGCCGCCCACGCCGCCGAATACCCTTCGCCTTTCCCGCCCGTTCCGGTGCCCGGGCCCGGGCCCGCCGTGCCCGGGGCCGCGCGCGGGCCGCCTGGGCCCTGCCCCTTCCCCTCCTCCTCACCGCCTGCTTCACCGACGGGGGCGAGGAGCCCGGGACGCCGCGCGCCACCGACTCGGTCGCCGAGTCCACCCCCGCCGCGCAGGCGTACCCCGGGATGCCGGACGCCATCGCGCAGCAGCGGCTGAGCTGGGTGGACTGCGAGGAGCCGACCGTGCTCCAGGGCGGCGGCGAGGACCCGGGCGAGCTGGCGGACGGCACCCCCTGGCAGTGCACCACCCTGACCGTGCCGCTGGACTACGACGCGCCGGACGGCGAGACCATCGAGCTGGCCCTGATCCGGGCGGTCTCCCCCGCGGAGCCCGCCGACCGGATCGGCTCGCTGCTGATCAACTTCGGCGGCCCGGGTGCCTCCGGCGTCGCCACCCTGCCGCTGGCCGCCGAGGACTTCGAGGATCTGCGGGACGGCTACGACCTGGTCGGTTTCGACCCCCGGGGAGTGGGCGGCAGCGCGGGCGTGGTCTGCCTGGACGCCGAGGCCACCGACGCCGCCGGGCAGGAGCTGGGCTCCCCGCCCGACACCGAGGCGGAGCTGGAGCTCCACGACGAGCTCAACGAGGAGTACATCGCCGCCTGCGAGGCCAACTCCGGTGACGTCCTGCCGCATCTCAACACCGCCAACACCGCCCGCGACCTGGATCTGATGCGCCATGTGCTGGGCGACACCAAGCTGCACTACCTGGGCTTCTCCTACGGCACCGAACTGGGCGCGGTCTATGCCTCGCTGTTCCCGGAGAATGTGGGCCGCGCCGTGTTCGACGCGGTCGTGGACCCGACCGCCGAGGACAGCGCCGAGCGCGCCCTGCACCAGGCGGCCGGTTTCCAGCTCGCCCTGGAGAACTACATGGCGGACTGCGCCGACACCGAGGGGGACGCCTGCCCCACCGGCGCCGGCGGCGCGGAGGGCACCGAGCTCCTGACCGGTTTCCTGGACTCCCTCGCCGACTCCCCGATCGACGGCGACGGCGAGCGCGAGCTGACCCAGAACCTCGCCCTGACCGGCATCGTGGCCACCCTCTACGACCAGGAGACCTGGCAGTACCTGACCCTGGGCCTGCGGGCGGCCATGGAGGAGGGCGACGGCTCCCTGCTGCTGGCCTTCGCCGACCTCTACAACGGCCGCGGCGAGAGCGGCGAGTACAGCAACCAGAACGACGCGCACACCACCATCAGCTGCAACGACGACCCGGCCGGCCTGGGCCGGGAGGCGGTGGAGCAGCACCGCGCCGCCTTCGAGGAGGCCTCCCCGGTGTTCGGCCCGTATCTGGTCTGGGCGGTGGAGGGCTGCACCGGCTGGCCGGTCACCGAGGAGAGCGAGAGCTATGAGCAGGTCGGCATCGATGCCACCGGCTCCGCCGAGATCCTGCTGATCGGCACCACCGGCGACCCGGCCACCCCGTACGAGGGCACCGAGCGGATGCGGGACGCCCTCGGCGCGGGCGTCGGCGTCATGATCACCTACGACGGCGAGGGCCACGGCGCCTACGGCAACGACGAGTGCATCGACGACGCCGTCGAGGAATACCTCCTGGCCGGCCTGATTCCCCAGGACGGCCTCGTCTGCGGCTGACCGCCGCGGCCCCGGAGCCGGCAACTGCGCTCCGGGGCCGCGGCGTTCGCGCCGGGGGACCTTCATTTCATGCCCCTGGGCGGGCGTTGCGCCCTCGGGTCACGGAGTTCAGCCTCCGTATCAACGGGCTTCCATGCCCTTCGGCGGGCGGGGCTTCCCTCCCATTGTGCGAGTTGTGCGAGGTTCCCCCGGCGCGGGGTCAGCCGGTTCCCGGGTCCGGGCCCTTGCGGCGGGCCTCGCCGGCGACCTGGCGTCCGGATTCCCGGGCGTCGTCGCGGACCTGCCCGGCCCGGTCCCGCGCCTGCTCCCCGGTCTCCCGGGAGGCCTGCGCGGCGGTCTCCTTGACCTGCCCGGACGCCTGCTTCGCGGTCTGTGCCGCGTCCTCCTTCAGCCGCTGCGCCGATTCCGTGGCCGCCTGCCGGACCGGCTCCATGGCCTGGCCCGCCCCGCCGGAGGCGGCCCGGCCGGCGGCCCGCTGCTCGGCCTCGGAGGCGGGCAGCAGGGAGCCGGCCAGCAGCCCGGCGCCGAAGGCGACCAGTCCGGCCGCCAGCGGGCTGCCCTGGGTGCGGCGCATGGCCTGCTCCGGTCCCTGCCGGACCGCCTCGGCCGCCTCCCCGGCGCCCCGCTGCGCGGAGTGCGCCGCCTGCCGCGTCCGGCCGGCGGCCCGGCCGCCGGTCTCCGAAGCCGTTCCCATGACCCGTTCACGCATTCCTGACATGGTGCCGCGTACCTTCTCGCTCCGCCGGTGCATCGCCTGCGCGGGGCTGGTCTTCTCCACGAGCCGGTCGACGTCCTCGGACAGCCTCTCCCGGGTGGTGGCGATGCCGGCCCTCACTTGGTCGGGTGACGTGCCCATTGCGCGTCCTCCTTCAGGCTCTCCATGGTCTGCTGCGGTTTCGGGGACACGCTCCGCATCCGGGAGCGGCCCATGGCGAACAGGACCGCCGCGATCACCGCCCACAGCACGGCGACGATCAGCGCGGCCCAGCCCGCGTCCATCACATTGGCCAGCCCGAACAGCAGCGCCAGGGACAGGAACAGGGCCACCATGCAGCCGCCGAACCCGGCCCCGCCGAACATGCCGGCCGCGGTGCCCGCGCTGCGGGCCTCCTGCCGGATCTCGGCCTTGGCGAGCTGCACCTCCTGCCGGAACAGCAGCTGCGCGTCGGTGGCCACCGCCGACAGCAGCTCTCCGACCGAGGCGTCCTCGGGCCGGCCGGCGCGGCGGTGTTCCGTGGGTGATTCCTGGTGGACGGTGGCCATGTCACACCCCCGTCCCCGGGTAGCCGGTGGACTCCGGCGAGCGGGCCGTGTCCGGGCCCGGGCCCGCGCCCTGCCACGCCGGCTCCGGTCCGGCCTCCCCGGGGGCGGCAGCCTGCCGCCCGCGGCCGTCGCCGTACGCATCGCCGCCGCCGTATCCGTCCCCGTCCCCGTCCCCGTCCCCGTGCCCGTTGCCCTGCGCCGACGCCTTGCCGGCCTTGGCCATCCGTCCGGCCACCAGGCCGGCGAGCAGCGCCCCGCCGAGAAACGCACCCGGCTTGCGGCGCGCGAAGTCGCGGAGATCACCGATCAGGCCCTGCGCACCGTTGCGGTCCAGATAGTCCGCGGCGCGGTGGCCGCCGTCGGCCGCCTGGGCGGCCAGGGCACGCGCCGAGGAGTCCCCGGGCGCGTTCCGCACCATCCCGTCCAGGTCGTCGGCCCACTGCCGGACGGCTCCGGCCAGGCGTTCCATCTGCCCTCGGCCCTCGTCCTGCACCCGCTTCCTGAGATCCTGCGCGGCCTCTCCGGCCTGCCGCCGCGCCTCCCCGGCCACGGTGCCCGCCTGCTGGGCGGCGGTGCCGGCGACCTCACTCGCCGCCTGCCCGGCCCGGCCGGCCGTGGCCGAGGCATGCTCACGCGCCGCCTGGCCCGTTTCCCGCGCACGTCCGCCGTCAGTCATGAGCGCTCCTTCCTGATGTGGGCGCACAGTCGACGGACCACGGGTAGCCAGCGGCCCGGCCGGGAAACCCGCGCCGGCGCCGCAGCGCGCACGGCCCCGGAGCGGATGGCTGCTCCGGGGCCGTGCGGATGGGTGTCCGGGGTGGGCGTCAGTAGACCGGCTTGTGGGGTTCCACGGTGTTGACCCAGCCGATGACGCCGCCGCCGACGTGCACGGCGTCGGCGAAACCGGCGTTCTTCAGGACGGCCAGGACTTCCGCGGAGCGGACACCCGTCTTGCAGTGCAGGACGATCCGGCGGTCCTGGGGGAGCTCCTCCAGGGCGCGGCCCATCAGGAACTCGTTCTTGGGGATCAGCCGGGCGCCCGGGATGGCCACGATCTCGTACTCGTTCGGCTCCCGGACATCGATGATGTCCAGCTTCTCGCCGTTGTCGATCCACTCCTTGAGCTGGGCCGGGGTGATGGTGGCCCCGGCGGCGGCCTGCTGGGCCTCGTCGGAGACGACGCCGCAGAACGCCTCGTAGTCGATCAGCTCGGTGACCGTCGGGTTCTCCCCGCACACCGCGCAGTCGGGGTCCTTGCGGACCTTGACCTGGCGGTAGTTCATCTCCAGGGCGTCGTAGATCATCAGGCGGCCGACCAGCGGGTCGCCGATGCCGGCCAGCAGCTTGATGGCCTCGTTGACCTGGATCGAGCCGATGGACGCGCACAGCACGCCGAGCACCCCGCCCTCGGCGCAGGATGGCACCATGCCGGGCGGCGGCGGCTCCGGGTACAGGCAGCGGTAGCAGGGGCCGTGCTCGGACCAGAAGACCGAGGCCTGGCCGTCGAAGCGGTAGATGGAGCCCCAGACATAGGGCTTGTTCAGCAGCACACAGGCGTCGTTGACCAGATAGCGGGTGGCGAAGTTGTCGGTGCCGTCCACGATCAGGTCGTACTGGGCGAACAGCTCCATGACGTTGGAGGCGTCGAGCCGTTCCTCATGGATGTCGACCCGGACATACGGGTTGATGCCCTGGACGGTCTCCTTGGCGGAGAGTGCCTTGGGCTTCCCGATGTCCGCCTGGCTGTGGATGATCTGGCGCTGGAGGTTCGACTCGTCGACGACGTCGAATTCCACGATGCCGAGCGTTCCGACGCCGGCCGCGGCCAGGTACATCAGCGCGGGCGAGCCCAGGCCGCCGGCGCCCACACACAGCACCTTGGCGTTCTTCAGCCGCTTCTGTCCGTCCATCCCGACGTCCGGAATGATCAGGTGGCGCGAGTACCTGCGGACCTCGTCTACGGTGAGCTCGTCGGCCGGCTCGACCAGGGGTGGCAGCGACACGGGGACTCCGTTGGTAAAGGGGACACAGGCTGTCGTCTCCACGCAACACTGCCACGACCGATCTCATTCCGAGACACCCGTACCGACGCATGAGACGAATCTGTCCCAGTAGCCGGGCAGCGAGGCCCAGGGATCGGTGTGGCCGCGCCCGGCCGGGAGGGCGCGGCCACAGCGGTCGGTGACGTACACCGCGCCCGCGCCCTCCCGTCCGGCCACCCGCAGCGCATGGTCCAGGGCGCGCTCCGGGACCCCGTGGACCAGATGGCAGAAACGCGCGGCGGGATGGCGCCGGGTCCACTCCGGGGCCTGGTATCCCCGGTACTGCGCCCAGCTGCCGCGGAAGGTGACCAGCTGCCGCACGCCCGGGATCTCCGCATAGCCGGGATGCGGGTGACGCCCGGCCGCCCCGGTGTCATGGCCCAGCACCAGCAGGGCACCGGGCCGCAGCACGGTCAGGGTCCGCACCAGGGCGGCGATCCGGTCCAGGTCCTCCGGATCGCCCGGGCACTCGTCCAGCAGAAAGCCGTCCACCCGGTACCACTGCAGATAGCGGTGGGCCGCGCAGATCAGCTCCCGGTACGGCCGGGCCCCGAACTCCAGGTCCAGCAGGCCCAGCACCGGGCGCCCGCTGACCCGCAGCCGGGCCGCCGCCGTCCGGCAGAACGGATCGGCCCGGCCGCCCGGCCCGCCGCCCGCGCCGGACGGGCCGAGCACCGCCCAGGCCAGCGGCAGGCCGGGCCGGACCAGTTCGGCCCACTCCAGCGGCGCCAGCATGGGATGGCCGAAGCCCGGTACCACCACGGCCCGCGGACGGCCCCCGCCGGGCTCCGGCGCCGCGGCGGGCACGGCGCGCCCGGCGGGCACGGCCCCGGCCCGGCCGGCGCCGCCGGCGGCGCGGGAGAGGACGGCGGGCCGCCCCGGCGGCGGTCCCCACGGGGGTATGTCCGGTCTCACATCCGGCATGCCGCCTCCATCCAGATGTCGCCCAGCGACTCCTCCAGGGTGATCCGGGCCCGCCAGCCCAGCCGGTCCCGGGCGGACCGCACATCCGCCTGCTGCCAGGCGCCGCAGCCGTCCGGATACGGCGGGTGGTGCGGCGGGGCCGCGGCGGGGCCGCCCGGGCCGCGGCCGTCGTCCGCCCGCTGGGCGGGCAGCACGGCGGCGGGGACCGGTCCGGCGGCGTCGAGTTCGTGGAGCGAGCCGGTGAAGCCGGACAGCCGGGAGAGCGTCACCGCCGCCTCGCGCAGCCGCACCGCGTGCCCGCTGCCGATGTTGACCACGCCCTGCGCGCCGGACAGGGTCGCGGCGTGCACGGCCCGGGCGACGTCCCGGACATCCACGAAGTCCCGCTGCACACCGAGCCCGGTCAGCTTCAGCTCGGTGTCGCCGTGCTGCATGGCGCGGCGCAGCGAGTCGGCCAGCCGGCCCAGCGGCGAGCCGGCCGGGGTGCCGGGTCCGGCCGGGGAGAAGACCCGCAGCACGATGGCGTCCAGGCCGGAGCCGAGCACCAGCTCGGAGGCGGCCAGCTTGCTGACGCCGTACGGCCCGCCGGGACGCGGGGTGGCGTCCTCGGTCAGGGACGAGCCGGGCTGGGAGGGGCCGTACTCGGCGGCGCAGCCGATGTGCACCAGCCGGGCACTGCACCGGCTGCGCCGCATGGACTCGCAGACCGTGGCGGTGGCCACGGTGTTGTGCCGGATCAGTTCGCCGGCGGTGCCCCGGATGGCGCCCGCGCAGTTGACCACCACGCCGGGGTGGACGGCGTCCAGGAAGCGGGTCAGTGCTCCGGGGCTTCCGGTGGCCAGGTCGAAGCGGACGTCGGAGTCGTCGGCCCGGCCGAGGGCGGTGAGGTGGACGGCGGGATCGGCCAGCAGCCGGTCGGCCACGAAGCGGCCGATATACCCGCTCGCGCCCAGCAGCAGCACTCTCATGGGTGGAACTCCTTCATGGCGTGGGAACGCGCGCTGGGGGAGGGCGCGCGGCTCGTTCGGTCGTCGGAGAAGTCGGTGGCCAGGAACCCGAAGTCGGTATCGGACGCCGGGCCGGGTACGGGGCCGGGGCGGGGCGGGGGGCAGGGGGACCGGCGACGCCCGCGGCGGCCACGGCCCGGGCCCCCGCCATCGCCGTCCGCGCCGTCCGGGGCGGGCCCGGCGGGGCGGTGGGCACAGGCCCCGGTCAGCACCCGGGCGGCGTACGCCAGCAGCCCGGCCGCCGCGGCGCCGCAGACCAGCACCGTCACCGCGCCCGGCCCGTGCGTACCGGCCAGCGCGGCCACCGGCCGGCCCGCCCAGCGCAGCGCCGGCAGCCAGGCCGCGGCGGCGGTGCACAGCACCGTCAGCAGCGCCGCGCAGACCGCGCCCAGCGCCGAGGCGGCGGCCCGGCACCGGCCGTGCGCCACCAGCAGCAGCGCCGCGTACAGCAGCAGCCCGAGGGCCAGCAGCGCGGGCAGCGCCGTGGGCGGCACCGGACCGCCGCCGGCCGGCGGCGGCAGCACCTCCCGCACCAGCGCATGGAGCGCGGCCAGCGCCCCGCCGAAGCCGAGCACGGCCCCGGCCAGCAGCGGGCGCACCGCGGCGGCGAACTCCCGGGTGGAGCGGGCACGGGCGACGCACAGCCGGGCCCTGGCCCGGAACCAGCGCAGCGTCCAGGCCGCCGGGGCCACGGACAGCGCCAGGGTGAGGGCGGTCGCCGCGGCGGCGGCGCGCTGGTCACCGGCGGGCGGGAGGGGGAGCAGCGGGGAGAGTTCGCCGAGCACGGCGTCACCGACCAGGGCGTAGCCGAGCAGCGGCAGCGCGCACAGCAGGACCAGGCGCAGGCCCGCTCCCGCGCCCGCGCGGCGCTCGGCCCGCTCCAGCAGCACGGGGGCGGCGGTGGCCGCGGCGAGCAGCGGACCGGCCAGGGCGACCGGCCCGGCCGCCGCCGCGGGCACCGGTCCGGCGGCGGCGGCGAAGGCGGCGGCGCACAGCAGTCCGGGGAGCAGCGGCAGCAGCGCCCGGCCCGTGGCCCGCCGGGGGGCCGGTGCCGGGCCCGGCCCGGCCGCCGCCGCGCCGCCGGCGGCCGGTTCGCCGCGCGGCACCCGGGCATACAGCTCCTCGGCGAGCGAGAAGACGTCGCGGTGCCGGAACCGGGCGGCGTTCCGGTCGGTGAGGCCGCACGCCTCCAGCCCGGCGGCGATCTCCAGCGGGTCCACGGCCCGTTCGCACAGCTCGCGGTGGCGGTACATCAGCACCCGCACCGGGTCAGCCGTTGCACGCACGGCGCCCACCTCCCCCGGCGGAACGGGCGGCTGCGGTGCTCATGAGCGGCTCCCGGTGGAGCGGCGGGCGGGGGCCGCGGCGGCCATCGGGCGGCGGCGGCCGTGGTCCGCGGCGGCCCAGCTCGGCGCGGCGGCCGGTGCCCGGGACGGCAGATGGGCCTCCGCGGTCCGGGCGAAGGGGATGTCCCGGGGCGGCTCCGGCTCCCGCGCCGAGCCCCAGCGGCCCGGGCTGCGCGACATCAGCTCCAGATAGATGCCGCGGAAGGCGGCCACATTCTGTTCCACGGTGAACAGCTCCAGCGCCCGGCTGCGGGCCGCCGCGCCCAGCCGGGCCCGCCGCCCGGGGTCGCGCAGCAACTGCACGCACGCGCCGGCCAGCGCCCGGGGATTGCGGGGCGGCACCACCAGCCCGGTGCCGCCGATCACCTCGCAGACCGCCCCGGTGTCCGTGCAGACCGCGGCCCGGCCGCAGAACATGGCCTCGATCAGGGTGACCGGGAAGCCCTCCACCGCGCTGGGCAGCACCCAGACATCGCCCGAGGCATGCGCCAGGGCCGGGTCCGGCGCCTGAGGGGAGCCCACCTCGTCGAAGGACACCGGGTTGCAGCCCACCGCGTGCGGGTCGGCGGCCTCGTCCGGGAAGAGCTGCGCCGCCAGTACCCGGCAGTGCGCCAGATAGGCCGGGTCGGGCCGGCCCCGCTCCGGGGCGGACACGATCCGCAGCCGCGCGCCGGGCTCCTCCCGCCGCACCTCGGCAAAGGCGTGCAGCAGCCCGATCAGGTCCTTGGCGGGGTGGGCCGAGCCGACCCAGACCAGGGTCGGCGGCGGCGGCTGCACGGCCCGCAGCCGCGGCGCGGGCCGCTCGTCGGCGGCCCGCACGGCCGCCTCGCCCACCGCGTGGAACGGCCCGGCGTCCATGCCCGGGTAGACGGTGCGCAGTCTGGCGCGGTCCGCGCCGCAGTGCTCCTGCCAGCGCCGGGCATGCGCGTTGCCGGGGGTGATCAGCTCGGCGCGGGCGTATGCCTCGCGGGCCAGCCGGTTCTGGAAGGCGGCCAGCAGGGCCCGTACCGGGGCGCCCGGCGCGGAGGGGGCCACCGCATGGGCGGCGCCGGCCAGATGGTGCTCGCGCAGCCGGACGCCGTACTCGGTGAGCAGCAGCGGGGTGCCGTAGAAGTGCCGGGTCAGCAGGCCGGGCAGGGCGGCCGGGCCGCCGCCCACGGCGTGGCAGAGGTCCACCGAGCCCAGTCCGGGCTCGCCGCCGTCCCGGCCGTCGCCGTACCAGTCCAGGGAGAGCGGGCGCAGCACCCGCTCCAGCCGCTCCAGCACGGCCAGCAGATCGGCGAGCCGGGCGGTGCGCACCGCGCGCGGCGCGCCGGGCAGCCGGCAGGCGGCCTCCAGCACCCGCAGGGCCTGCTCGGAGCGGAGCAGCCAGGCGCTCAGGCCGCCGTGCTCCACGGCCGGCCGGGCCAGGCCGTACAGGCCCTCGGCGAAACGGTCCGCCTGGCCGGCCGCGGGGCCGGGCGGACCGGCGGCTATGCCGCCCGGCTCACCGGGCTCACCGGCGCAGAGCGCGGCGGTCAGTTCGGCGAAGGCCGCGGCATAGCGGCGGCTCAGCCTGCGGGAGGGCCGGCCGCCGTCCCGTGCGCCGGGTTCGGGCGGCGGCCCCCACAGCGGCGCCGTGCGCAGCAGCGCCACATGGGACGGCAGCGGACGGCGCGGCCCGGTGGCCTGCCGGCGGGAACGGCTCAGGGCGCGGATCTCGAACTCGTGGTGCGGCAGACCGTGCACCAGCCGGTCGCACCACCCCACGGACTCACCACGCGCATACGGATATCCACCCTCTGTGAGCAATGCGATGCGCACCGGCGCACCCCCGGTCCTTCTCGTGGTTCACGGTTGCGGTTCTGTGTCCAGCGCTTCAGCGGAGGAACGGCCGCCTCCGTGAGCTCTGCGGCAGCACGGTAAGTCCGTTGGGCAAGGCCGCGACGGACGGTTGTCCGTCGCACCACCGGAAGGGGTGAAGAACCGTAACCATGGGTGGATTCAGCCGTTAAGGCGCGGTACAAGCCGCGGGATTGACGAAACGACAGCCTCCCGCGCGCCGCCGCGCCCCCGTGATGCGCCGTGGGCCCCCGCCCGGGCGGTCACTCCCCGTCAGCTTCCGCCGTCTCCCGGCGGTGCCCCGGTGCGGGTCAGTTGTCCGGGTGCGGCCAGGCGTTCGGCTTGCAGGTGAGGCCGTTGATGGTGAGGAACTTGGTCTGCTGCATCATCACCGGGGCGAGCGCGCCCTCGGCCGGGCAGACCTCGTGGCCGTAGCCGATCCGGTGGCCCACCTCGTGGTTGACCAGCATCTGCCGGTACTCCCGGATCCGGTCCGGTCCGAAAGTGTCCGAACCCTGCGCCCAGCGCCAGGCGTTGATCATCACCCGCTCGGTGGTGGAGGCGTTGCAGGAGACGTTGTCCACGGTGGTGTCCAGCCCGGCCTTGGCGCACCACTCGGCGGTGGTCCCGGGGCTGGCCAGGGTGATGATGAAGTCGAAGTCGCCGTCCGCCACCCGGGCGAAGCCGCGTTCGCCGTTGTTGCCCCAGCTCCGGGGGTCGCTCAGGGTGCGGTGCACGGCCTCGGCGAAGATCTCCGGGTCCACGCCCAGTCCCTGCTCCACATCGACCCGGTAGCGCAGCAGTCGGGCGGCGTCCGGATCGGCCGCCGGGTCGGTGCCGGGCACCGGCACCAGGGTGCCGCTGCCGGTGAGCTCCGGAGCCATGGGCCAGACGGTGTCCATGTAGGTGTCGTAGTCGACGCCGGTGCCGCCGCCGGGGGCGTCCTCGGTGCCGCCGGGGCTCTGCGCCCCGGCGCTGTCCGCGGCGCCGTCCGGTCCCGTGGTGGTCTCCGGGGCCTGCGGGGCGCCGGCGGGGTCCGGTGCGTCGTCGGTGCCGTCCGGAGCGCCTTCGGCGGTGTCCCCGGCGCCCCGCGCCGCGTCGTCGCCGCTCACCGGGCGCTCCTCCAGCAGGGCCACGGCGGCCGTCACCGCCAGGCAGGTCACCACCGCGGCGGCGCCCACGCCGCTCAGGCTCCGGCCCCAGCCGCCCGGCTTCCGCCCCCGGCCCCGCTGCTCCCCCCGGTTCTCGCCCCGGTTCTCGCCCCGGTCCTTGTCCCTGGCCCTGGCCCGGCCGCGGACCGACCGGTGGCGTCCGCGCCGCGGCGGCTCCCCCTCGCTCTCACCGGCCGCGCCGGACCCGCCCTCCGCCCGCCGCGCCGCCCCGGCACCGGCCGGGGACTCCGCGGAGCCGGACACGACCGGACTGGCCCCGCTCGGCCAGTCCCCGTCGAAGGCGTCCAGATACTCCTGGCGCGGCCGGAGCATCCGCCCCCGTCCGGAGCCGCCGTCGGCCGGGGTCACCGGCCGGCGCACCGGGCCCGCCGGGCGCTCCGCGGTGTAGGCACCCGCGTGGTGGGAAGTCCGTCGGTCCATCGAGACACTCAGCCTCCGCCGCTGTCGTCCGCACGCGCGGGTCGGTCCGGGGTGCTGGAGGCATGGTGATCGAGAAAGTCCCGGAAGGCGTCGGCGACCGCGTCCGGGAACTCCATCATGGCGACATGGCCGGCGTCCGGCAGGGTCACCAGCCGCGAGTTGCGGAAGGCGGCGCTGGCCCGCCGCGCCATGCGGAAGGAGATCAGCCGGTCCCGGCCGCCGTAGATCAGCAGGGTGGGCACCAGCACCCGCTCCGCCTGCCGCCACAGCGACTGCTGCCCGCCCACCGAGAAGGCGTTGAGCAGGCCGCGGGTGCTGGCGGTCAGCGACTCCCAGAAGTACGGCAGGGCCTCCCGCCGCTCCAGTTCGGCCACCGCGCCCGAGAACTCCTCGGGGGTGATCCGGGCCGGATCGCCGTAGCACAGCCGCAGCACCCCGCGCGCCCGCTGCTCGGGCGGGTAGTCACCGGCGGCCCGGCGCAGCAGCCAGGAGGCACCGGGCACGCCGAGCAGGGCGGTGGGCAGCGCGGTGCGCTGCGGGCGCCAGTGCGGCAGGGCGGGCGAGACCAGGGTCAGGGAGCGCACCAGATCCGGACGGAGGGCGGCGACGCGGGTGGCGACCGCGCCGCCCAGCGAATTGCCCATCAGGTGCACCGGTCCGCGGGCGCTGGCCTCCAGGCAGCGCACCACGGCCCGGGCATGCCCGGAGATCGAGTAGTCGCGCCGGTCGGTCGGCGGGGAGGCGCCGAACCCGGGCAGGTCCACGGCCTCGCACTCCACCGTTCCCGACAGCCGCTGCATCAGCGCGGACCAGTTGCGGGAGGACCCGCCCAGGCCGTGCACGAAGAGCGCGGGTTCGAGTTCGTCCCGGGCCGCGGCCCGGCGACGTATGGACAGTGTCATCCCGGGAAGTGCGACGGACCGCATGGTCTCCCCGTCCCGGACGCCGGGCCAGCTCTCGGCGGCGGCCAGCACCGCGTCGGCGCGCTGCGCTTCGGTCGACGACATAGCGCAATACTAGGGGCCCTCGCAGGCCGGTCAGGCGTGTCCGGGGTCACATCGCGCGTTCGCGCCGCGGCGTTCCCCCGTCTACGCTGGGGAGGCCGTCGGTCACTCGCAGGGCAGGGAGGTGTGTCGCGGTGTCCATGGACCCCACGGAGCCGGAGATCATCGACGAGCTGCTGGAGGAGGAACGCGAGGCCGGTCCGGAGACGCCCGAGGCCGACGCCGCGGAGCAGCGCGCCGAGCTGAGGCCCAGGGAGGACGAGCCGCTGCCGGCCGGGGGCGGTGAGGCGAATCCGGCGGATCTGGCCGAGCAGGCCCGCGTGGTCGCCGAGGACGAGGACGACGACTACCGCTGACCGGCGGGCCCGCCGGGACCGCCGGGGACACCCGGGGGCCGGCGCCCCGGCAGAACGGTTACCGCGGGGTCAGCGGCCGTATGCACACCGCCACGGGCGGCGCCTCCCGGACACCTCCGGTGCACGGATTCTGTCCGCGGAGTGGAATTCCGCACCCGGAACGCGCGGACCGGGGTTACCCGAACGTACGATTACGGCCGCGGCGCATGTCGTCGGACGTGGCCCGCGCGAGAGAGACCACTGGGAGGCGGAGTGACAGCCATCGAGCAGACCGAGGCTCGCCCCCGCGGCACCCGCCTGCCGCGCCGGGCCCGGCGCAACCAGCTGCTGGGCGCGGCGCAGGAAGTTTTCGTGGCCCAGGGCTACCACGCCGCGGCGATGGACGACATCGCCGACCGGGCGGGGGTCAGCAAGCCCGTGCTCTACCAGCACTTCCCGGGCAAGCTGGAGCTCTATCTGGCCCTGCTGGACCAGCACTGCGAGGCCCTGGTGCAGTCCGTGCGGCAGGCCCTGGAGTCCACCACCGACAACAAGCAGCGGGTCGCCGCCACCATGGATGCCTACTTCGACTACGTCGAGCAGGAGGGCGGCGCGTTCCGGCTGGTCTTCGAGTCCGATCTGACCAATGAGCCGGCCGTGCGGGAGCGGGTGGACAAGGTCTCGCTGGACTGCGCGGAAGCCGTCAGCGAGGTCATCGCCGAGGACACCGCGCTCCCCGCCGACCAGGCCATGCTGCTGGCGGTGAGCCTGTGCGGCATGGCGCAGGTGACGGCGCGCTACTGGCTGAGCTCCGGGCAGCGGGTGCCGCGCGATGTGGCCAAGGGCCTGACCGCCATGCTCTCCTGGCGCGGCATCGCCGGTTTCCCCATGCACCCCGACGCCCCGGCCTCCTGAACCCCGCGGAACGGACGCCCGCCGCGCCCGCCGCGCGATGTCCGTGCTGTTCGCTCTGGGCGTGCCCCGGTGCGGCCGGTGGCACGGCACCGCCCGGCTACGCTGGGCGCTACGGCGGCGCGGCTCATCGCGCACGTCACGGACCATGCGGAGGGACAAGCCGTGGAGATCAAGATCGGCGTTCAGCACACGCCGCGCGAGATCGTTCTGGACAGCGGGCAGTCTCGTGAGGAGGTGGAGAGCGCGGTGAGCGGCGCGCTCTCCGGCGAGACGAAGGTGCTCAAGCTGATTGACGAGCACGGGCGTCAGGTGCTGGTCCCGGCCGACCGGGTGGCCTATGTGGAGATCGGCGAGCCGGTGGCCCGCAAGGTGGGCTTCGGCGCCCTGTGACGCCCGGCTCTCCCGGGTTCACGGGCCGCACCGCCCGCAAGGCCCCTGGCAGGGGCGGAAGTTGCCGGAACGGCGGCCGTGGCGATGGCCCGGCCGCCGTTTTGTGTCCGGCAGTTTGCCGCGCGGTGTCCGCTGGGTAGGACCGGGAAGGTCCACCGGTCCCCCGCCCGGGAGGCATCCGCCATGTACTGGGAAATCCTCGGCTCGCTGGCCCTGGGAACCGCCGTCTCCTGGTCCGCGCTCCGCCGGCTCCCCCACCGTTTCCCCCATCACCGGCACCTCACGCTGGCCACCGGCCCGGTGTCCGCGCTGACCGGCGCCCTGCTGGTGCAGGCCGTGCTCGGCGCGCCGGACGGCCGTCCCCTGGCCTCCCTGGCCTCCGTGGCCACCCTGGCCGGCGCCCTGGTCATGACCGTCGCCCTGCTCTCCCTGCTGTTCCGGCCCGGCCCGGCCGGGCTGCGCCCGCGTGCGGCGCCGGAGCGGCGGCCGGCCGTCTCCCCCCGTCTCGGCTGATGACCGTCAGCAGCATGGCCGGGTGAGGCGGCTTACCCTGGGACGACCGGCAGATCTTGCGGCACCGGCCGGGTGCCACCGGCCGTGTGCCCCGCGGGCCACCGCCCGCGGCGCGGTGCGCGGCTGCCGCCCCGTCGTCCGCCACCGTCCCAGGGAGAGGCCGTGCCCGGTTCCGCCGCCCGCCCCGGTGCCCCGGCCCCCGCCGGGCCGTCGCCCGCCCGGTCCGCCGGCCCGCCCGGCTCCCCGGCCGCCGGCCCCGCGCACCGGCTGGAGCTGGTGCTGCTGGCCGTGGCCATCGCCGGGATCTCGCTCTCCGGCCCGCTGGTCACCGCCATCGCCGCCCCCGCCCTGGCGGTCGCCTTCTGGCGCAACGCCATGGCCGTCGCCGGGCTGGCGCCCGTGGTGCTGGCCGCCGCCCGGCTGCGCCGCGAACTGCGCCGCATCGGCCGCCGGGAGCTGCTGCTGGCGCTGGCCGCCGGTGTCTCGCTCGCCGTCCACTTCGCCTGCTGGATCCCCAGCCTGCGGCTGACCTCGGTGGCCTCCTCGGTCGCCCTGGTCACCACCACCCCGATCTGGGTGACCCTGATTCTCCGGCTGCGCGGGCACCGGCCGCCGGCCCGGGTCTGGCTGGGCACCGCGGTGGCCTTCGGCGGGGTGCTGCTGCTCACCGGCGTGGACTTCTCGCTCTCCGCCCGCGCCCTGGCCGGGGACGCCCTGGCCCTGGCCGGCGGACTGACCGCCGCCGTCTATGTGCTGATCGGCGCGGAGGCCCGGCGCACCCTGACCACCACCGGCTACACCTTTGTCTGCTATTCCGCCACCGCGGTGCTGCTGCTGGGGCTGTGCCTGGCCACCGGCAGCGCGCTCGGCGGGTACTCCGGCGAGACCTGGCTGAAGCTGCTGCTGCTCAGCGCCACCGCCCAGGTACTGGGGCATTCGCTGCTCAACCGGGTGGTGCGCGGCCTCGGCCCGTCGGTCACCTCCACCGCGATCCTGCTGGAGACCCCGGCCGCGGCACTGATCGCCTGGGCCTGGCTGGGGCAGACCCCGCCGGCCCTGGCCCTTCCGGCGCTGGCCGTGATCATGCTCGGCCTGCTGGTGGTGATCCGCGGCGAACGCGCCCCGCGGCCCGCTCCGCCGCCGGTGGCGGGCAGCGCCTAGGCTCACGGTGTGGACCACGACCCGCACCGCACCGGCCACCGCTCGGGCACGGACGGGCCCCGCGCCCGCGTCCTCGCCGCGGTGGAGAACGCCCTGACCGCGGCCCTGGGCCCGGTCGACGCCCGCGCGTCGGTCACCTTCCTGGGCACCGAACGGATCGAGGTGCTCCGCTTCCTCGGCGAGGACGGGCCCGGCGAGGGCGGCCCCGTACTGCGCTACGCCACCCTCGGCATGTCCGCCGAGCCGATGGCCGATCCCACCGCGGTGCTCGCCGATCCCGAGCGCGGCCCGCGCGCCGAACTGCTGCTCACGCTGCGCCCCGGCACCCGCCCGCCGCTGCCGCCGCTGGACCGGGTGCTGCGCCCGCTGGCCGCGCTGGCCGCCGCCCCGCGGGTGGAGGGCCTGGTGATCGTCCCCGGCGCCTCGCTGGACCTGGGCGAGCCGCTGTGGCCGGGCGCGCCGTTCGCCTCGGTGCTGGTGGCCGAGCCCGGCGGCCTGGTGCCCGATCTCGGACTGCCCGCGCCCCGGGAGCCGGTGCGGTTTCTGCCGCTGCTGCCGCTCACCCCGAACGAGGCCGCGTGGAAGCGGGTCCACGGCGCCGCGGCCCTGCGGGAGCGCTGGCTGCGGCACGGCACGGATCTGCGCGATCCGCAGCGCACCGGTGTTCGGCTGGACGAGTGAGTGTCCTTGACGCACGGCCGGTCCCGGAGGACCGTAGGACAACATGAGGGGCGAACCCAGTTGCCCGAAGTGCGGTGGACGGGTACGGGCGCCCGGTCTGTTCTCGGACACCTGGCAATGCGATGTGCACGGGGCCGTGCAGCCGCTGCAACCGGTGCTTCCGCCCAGCGTGGACGGGCTGGCCGTGGTCGTGCACCGGACTCAGGTCCCGGTCTGGATGCCATGGCCGCTGCCGGTCGGCTGGCTCTACACGGGCGTGGCGGCGGCCGGTGACGACCGCAGCGGCGGGCGCGCGGTCGTCGTCGCCTGCTCGGGCCCGGCGCCGCTCGGCGGCCCCGGCGAGCTGCTGCTGATCTCCGAGGAGCTGGGTGTGGGCCTCGGCGCCCGCTACGCCGGGATCGCGGGGCCCGATCCCGGTCCCTATCTGAGTGTGGACGATCCCCCGGCCACCAAGGTGCTGGCCGGCGGACGCCCCACCCCGCTGTGGGCCCTCCGGGGCACCCCGGAGGACCGCGCGGTGTTCGCGGGCGAGGCGCGCGGCATGTGGCTGTGGGCCGTGATGTGGCCGGAGCGCTCCGGCCTCCTCATGTACGACGAGCTGGTGCTGACCGATCTGCGCGAGGCCGGGCAGGAGATAGACCTCATCCCCTGCGGCGCCCTCTCCCCCAAGATCGTCTCCTGACGGCAGCCCTCCTCCGGCCCCGGATGTGCGGCGAGGGGAGGGCTATGCTGCCGGTGGCCGGGCCGGCGGCCGTCGGCCGTCCGGCCGCAGACCCGTCCCCCGGAGCCGCTGGTGCGCATCGATCTGCATACTCACTCGACGGCCTCGGACGGCACCGACTCCCCCGCCGAGCTGGTGCGCAAGGCCGCCGAGGCCGGTCTGGACGTGGTGGCGCTGACCGACCACGACACCGTGGCCGGACACGCCGAGGCGGCCCGGGCACTGCCCCCCGGGCTGGCCCTGGTCCCCGGCTGCGAGCTGTCCTGCCGCTACGGCGACATCTCGCTGCATCTGCTGGCCTACCTCTTCGATCCCGGGGAACCGGCGCTGGCCCGTGAACGGGAGCTGCTGCGCGACGACCGGGTGCCCCGGGCCCGGGCCATGGTGGCGAAACTGCGCGAGCTGGGCGTTCCGGTCCGCTGGGAGCGGGTGCGGGAGCTGGCCGGCCCCCAGGGCACCATCGGCCGCCCGCACATCGCCACCGCCATGGTGGAGGCCGGGGTGATCGCCACCGTCTCCGACGCCTTCACCGAGGAGTGGATCGGCGACGGGGGACGGGCGCACGCGCCCAAGCACGAACTGGACGCCTTCGAGGCGGTGCGGCTGGTGCACGGGGCCGGCGGGGTGGCGGTGTTCGCCCATCCGCTGGCCGTCACCCGCGGCCGGACCGTGCCGCAGAGCGCCATCGTGGAGCTTGCCGAGGCGGGGCTGGACGGCATCGAGGCCGACCACGACGACCACGACGAACCGACCCGGGCCCTGCTGCGCGGCCTGGCCGGGGAGCTGGATCTGCTGGTCACCGGCTCCAGCGACTACCACGGCAGCCGCAAGAGCGTGTCCCTGGGCCGGTACACCACCGCGCCCGAGGTCTACGCCCGGCTGCTCGACCGGGCCGGCGGCGTTCCGCTCACCGCCTGAGCCCGGCTCCCGCGCCGCAGCAGCCGCCGGCCCGGCGCGTCACTCGGCCGCGGGCATCGCCGGCCGGGGCCCGGGCCGGGCCTGGCGGGCGGGTTTCAGCACGGCCTCCGCCGCCCGCGCCACCACGGCCTGTGCCGCCTCCGCCGCGCTCTCCGCCGCAGGGGCGGGACGGCGAACGGGCCGGAGCGAGGACCAGAAGTCGGTCAGCGCATGGGCGGTGGCCTCGGGCCGCTCGACATTGGGCGAGTGATCGGCGCCCGGGATCACCGTGCGGTGGGCCTTCAGCCGCAGTGCCATCTCATGCAGCAGCGGCACCGGCCAGGCGCCGTCCCGCTCACCGGAGAGCACATGCACCGGCACCCCGGTGGCGGCCAGCCAGCCGATCCGGTCCGGCTCGTAGCGCAACTGCCAGCCGGTCTGCCGCACCTGCGCCGGGTGGCTGGACAGCCAGCGGCGCAGCATGAAGTCGCCGATCTCGCCCGGCTCGGGGACGGGATGCCAGGCCCGCCACACGGCGCGCGGCCCGACCACCGGCAGCCCGCGGCACAGGGCGCGCACCCGCCAGCGCTGCCAGCGGGTGATCCGGCCCGGGCCGGAGCTCATCAGGGTGAGGGAGGCGAAGGGCCCGGGGTTCCTGATCACCGCGGCGCGGCTGATCAGCCCGCCGAGGGAGTGACCCAGCAGATGGAGCGGGCCGTCCTCGGCCAGCGCCGCGGCCTGGGCGAGCACATCGTCGGCCAGCGCGCCGAGCCGGTAGGCGTGGCGGGAGTGCGGGCCGGGGGTCTCGTGCTGGCCGCGGCCGTCCACGGCCACCGCCCGGTATCCGGCCGCGGTGATCGGGCCGAGCAGGGCGATGAAGTCCTCCTTGGAGCCGGCGTAGCCGGGCACCAGCAGCGCCGTGCCCTGCCGTTCTCCCTGGGAGGCGGCGTCCAGCACGGCGAACTCACCGCGGGCGGTGGGCATCCGGCGGGCCAGCACCCCGCCCGGCGGCTGAAGAAACGGCGGCCTGCTCACTCCTCGACTGTAACCGGCGCCGGGCCGCACCCCCGTCCGGGCCCGGCCCGGACGGGAGGGCTGGGCCCGCGGGCGGCGTCGCCCCTCAGTCCTCGGCGTGGGCCTCGGCCGGGGCGGCGGCGGAGGCGGCGCGACGGGTACGGCGGCGGCGGCGCGGGGCAGCCGCGTCCTCACCGCTCCCGCCGTCGCCGGTGTCGCCGGTGTCCGGCGTCCCGGCGGCGGCCCCGGCGGTCGTTCCGGTGGCGGCACCGTCCGCGTCCGGACGGCGGGTGCGACGGCGGCGGCGCGGCCGGCGCTGCGCCGGCACCTCGACGGCCGTCTCGCCGCCGTCCGCCGGCCGGGCCTGCTGCGTGGGTCCGGGCTCCCCGGTGACGGCGGCGCCGTCCGTGGGCAGCCCGCCGCGGGTACGGCGGCGGCGCCGGTTCCGGCCCGGGCCGTCGCCGGAGCCCGAACGCTCCCGCTCCCGCTCCCGGTCGCGGTCCCGGTCGCGGTCCCGGCCCCGGTCGCGGTCCCGGCCGCCGCCGCGGCGGCGGTCACGCCCGCCCAGGTCCTCGGCCTCCTCGGCGTCCAGCCCCGCCCGGGTGCGCTCGGTGCGCGGCAGACGGCCCTTGGTCCCGGGCGGGATGCCCAGTTCCTCGAAGAGATGCGACGAGGTGGAGTAGGTCTCCGGCGGCTCGTGGTGGCCGAGGTCCAGCGCGCGGTTGATGAGCTGCCAGCGCGGGATCTCGTCCCAGTCCACCAGCGTGACGGCGGTGCCGCTGGCGCCCGCCCGCCCGGTGCGGCCGATCCGGTGCAGGTAGGTCTTCTCGTCCTCGGGCGTCTGGTAGTTGATCACATGGGTGACACCCTCCACATCGATGCCGCGGGCCGCGACATCGGTGCAGACCAGCACGTCGATCTTGCCGTTGCGGAAGGCGCGCAGCGCCTGCTCGCGGGCGCCCTGTCCCAGGTCGCCGTGGACCGCGCCGACCGCGAAGCCGCGGCGGTCCAGCTCCTCGGCCAGATCACCGGCGGTGCGCTTGGTGCGGCAGAAGATCATGGCCAGCCCGCGGCTCTCGGCGCGCAGCACCCGCGCCACCAGCTCCTGCTTGTCCAGGGCGTGCGCGCGGTAGACGAACTGCCGGGTGTTGGCCACGGTGTGGCCCTCGTCGTCCGGCGAGGTGGCCCGGATATGGGTGGGCCGGTTCATGTAGCGGCGGGCCAGCGAGATCACCTGGCCCGGCATGGTGGCCGAGAACAGCATGGTCTGGCGGCGGGCCGGGAGAAGCTGGATGATCTTCTCGACGTCCGGCAGAAAGCCCAGGTCGAGCATTTCGTCGGCCTCGTCCAGCACCAGGGCCTTGATCTTCGACAGCCGGAGCTTCTTCTGCCCGGCCAGGTCCAGCAGCCGGCCGGGGGTGCCGACCACCACGTCGACGCCCTTGGACAGCGCCTCGACCTGCGGTTCATAGGCCCGGCCGCCGTAGATGGCGGTGACCCGGACATTGCGCACCTTGCCGGCGGTCAGCAGATCGTTGGTGACCTGGGTGCACAGCTCACGGGTGGGGACGACGACCAGGGCCTGCGGCGCGTCGGGCAGCTCCTCGGGCCTGGCCCGGCCGGCCTCCACATCGGCGGGCACGGTGACGGCGTCGATCAGCGGCAGCCCGAAACCGAGGGTCTTGCCGGTGCCGGTCTTGGCCTGTCCGATGACGTCGGAGCCGGCCAGTGCCACCGGCAGGGTCATCTCCTGGATGGGAAACGGTGTGGTGATGCCGACGGCCTCCAGGGCCTCGGCTGTCTCGGCCAGAATGCCGAGTTCGCGGAAAGTCGTCGCGGTCAGGGTGGTTGCCTCTTCTGTGTGACGTGGCACACGGCGGCGAGGCGGGTCGTTCAACCGAGCCGTCATCAAACGGCCCAGGTGGGACCGTCCGGCGCGGGACCGGGTCGTCTCGCTCAAGCGCATGTGTCACGCGAGCGGGTTTCCTCACGCGAACCTGCTCGGCCCGCGGGGGGCGGTCACATCGGAACCAGCCGGGACACCGGCCGGTCGCAGCGGGCTCCGGGACCGCCTTCTGCCGGTCCCGAGTGGCTCCGCACAAGGGGAACGGCCCACCGCCGATTCGGCGGGCCTATACCACTGTACCCCGGAACAGGCATATGCGGCAGGGTCCGGTTCGCTCCCGGGGACCGCGGGCGGGCTATTGTGCGACCCGTGAGGCATGTTCCGTCCCGTGCCGCGCCGCGCCGGGCGGGAGACGCCGGGAGCGGAGGACCGCTCGAACCGCTCGATCAGCCCGCGACAGAAGCCGGAGTACGACCCATGGAGACGCCCGAGCCGTCGGAGGCCCCGGAAGACGCGGAAGCGGCACCGTCCGCGGAGCAGCCGGCCCCGGCCGGCATCGCCGCCCAGGACTGGGCCGCCGCCTCGGCCGATCCGCAGTACCGGGCGGCGGTGACCGACCTGCTGGGCGCGCTGGCCTACGGCGAGCTGTCGGCGTTCGAGCGGCTGGCGGACGATGCCAAGCTGGCGCCGACGCTGGCGGACAAGGCCGCGCTGGCCCGGATGGCCTCGGCGGAGTTCCATCACTTCGAGCAGATCACCGAGCGGCTGACCATGATCGACGCCGATCCGGCGGAGGCGATGGCACCGTTCGCCGCGCCGCTGGACGAGTTCCACCGCATGACCGCGCCCTCGGACTGGCTGGAAGGTCTGGTCAAGGCCTATGTCGGCGATGCGATCGCGGCGGACTTCTACCGTGAGGTGGCGGTCCGGCTGGACGCCGACACCCGCTCGCTGGTGCTGCGGGTGCTGGACGACACCGGGCATGCGTCGTTCGCGGTGGACAAGGTGCGGGCGGCGATCGAGGCCGAGCCGCGGGTCGGCGGACGGCTGGCGCTGTGGGCGCGCCGGCTGATGGGCGAGGCGCTGGCGCAGGCGCAGCGGGTGGTCGCGGACCGCGACGCGCTGTCCACCATGCTGGTGGGCGGCGTCGCCGACGGCTTCGACCTGGCGGAGATCGGCAAGATGTTCTCCCGGATCACCGAGGCCCACACCCGGCGCATGGCCGCCCTCGGCCTCGCCGCGTAGCCCCGGCGGCCCCGCCGGCCCCGCCGGCCCGGGACCCCGTGCCGGGCCCGGCGCGTCCGGCGCACGGCGTGGTCGCGGGTTCGAGTTCCGTCGCTCACCCTTCCCGGCCGGTGGCGGGTGGGCGGGCGGGGGGCATAGGGTCTGCGGCCATGGAGAGTTCTGCGGCCGGCGGGGACCTGCTGGATGCGGCGCTGATCGAGGAGGCCGCGAAGAAGTCCGCCCTGGTCTGGGTGCGCGGCCCCCAGGGCCCGGCCCGGGCGCTGTGGCATGTGTGGTTCGACGGCGCCGTGTGCCTGGTCGGCGGCGGCGCCGGTGAGCAGCCGCTGGACGGGCTCGGTCTGGTCCACGGCGGCAGTGCCACCGTCACCGTCCGCAGCAAGGACAAGGGCGCCCGGCTGGTGGTCTGGCCCGCCCGGGTGGTGGAACCGGCCCCCGGCGGCGAGGACTGGCGGCGGGCGGCCGGGGAGCTGCAGGGCAAGCGGCTGAACGCCCCCGACGCCGAGCAGCTGCTTCAGCGCTGGGCCGCGCACTGCCGGCTGCTCCGGCTGGAGCCGGCCGGCCCCGCCGCGCAGCGGCCGGGTGCCATGCCGGACGGCTCCGGAGCCGTCCCGCCGCTGCCCTCGCCCGCCGTGACCCGCGGCCCGGTGCCGAGCGGCCTGCCGGCCCGCCGGCGCTCCGGCCCCCGCCGGACGGCCCGCTAGCCGGCTAGCCGGCTTCGCCGCCGGTGTCCGGCAGGACCTTGTCGCCGTAGTCCACGATCTGCTCCTCCTTGGGCGCGCGCAGGGTGAACTCCTCGCCCCAGTCCCCCATCTGCACCTCGCCCGCGTCGCCGCCCCGTGCCAGCCGCAGCGGATAGGGCTCGCCGGTCAGCGACACCTCCAGCACCCCGCCGGCGCCGCCGTCCGCCAGCACCTGGATGGTCTTCCGGCCGCCGATCTCGCCGCGCTCGCCGGTCTCCCGCTCGCCCTCCATCACCAGCAGCCCGGCCAGCAGGGCGTTCTTGTCCGTAAAGCCGCTGAGCTGCTGGTACGCCGGGTCCTCGGGCGCGACCTTGACGTATTTGCCCTCCAGCCTCTCGGCCGGGTCGATCTCCGGGTCGGTCTCCTCGCCCTCTCCCTGCCGGTACTCCCAGAACGCCTCGTCGGCCTTGATGAAGAGCTGCTCGCCGACGCGCAGCAGTTCGAAGGTCATGCCCTCGGTGGACACCTCGCCGACCCCGCCGTCCGGGCCGAGCCGCATGTCCAGGCGGAAGGATCTGCCGTCCGCCACCACGCTGCCGGAGAGCCGCACCGTGACGGCCTCCTGGGCGGCGTCCAGCGCCCGTTCCTCTATGGTCGCGGGCGGCTGGCCGGCCAGCCCGTTGGTGCCCTCGTCCGGATCGGGGGAGCCGCAGGCGGCGCTCATCGCCGCCAGCCCGGCACAGATCGCACCAGTGATCACGGAGCGCCAGCGGCGGACACGTGCAGACACCTCGGCCGCAACTCCTCTTTCTTCCGGTCTTCTTCCGGTCTCTTCCGGATCTTCCGGTTTCGCCCGGCTTGTCGTGACTCGCGAGGACCGGACGACCGCGCGGTCGCACCCGCCCCGCAAACGCTCATCCGGCACTGCAGCGCCATCCCGGCACACCGGTCCCGGCAGGACCGCCGCCGCGATGCTGCCGGGGAGCGTACCCGGAGCACCGCGCACAACCCAGGGCCGGTACACCGCACCAGCTCCGGCGGCGTTGCGCCACCCGGCCCCGGACCGGGACGATCCGGGCGTTGCGGGACCCGGCCGCGCCGCCCGGCGCCGCCCGGCCCGGCACCGCGGTCCGCCGCACGACCCGTACCATCGGGTACATGGCTACCGACACCCCCACCGCCACCCAGTCCGGCGCGCCCGCCGAGGACGCGGTGCGCGCCGCCCTGGCGACGGTGAACGATCCGGAGATCCACCGCCCCATCACCGAGCTCAACATGGTCAAATCGGTATCCATCGGGCCGGACGGAGCGGTCGAGGTCGGCGTCTATCTCACGGTCGCGGGCTGCCCGATGCGGGAGACCATCACCCAGCGGGTGACCGAGGCGGTGCGCGCCGTCCCGGGTGTCACCGCGGTCGGCGTGGAGCTGGACGTGATGAGCGACGAGCAGCGCAAGGAGCTGGCCTCGGCGCTGCGCGGCGGCCAGGCCGAGCGGGAGGTCCCGTTCGCCCAGCCCGGCTCCCTCACCCGGGTCTACTGCGTGGCCTCCGGCAAGGGCGGCGTGGGCAAGTCCTCGGTGACGGTCAATCTGGCCGCCGCGCTGGCCGCGGACGGCCTGAAGGTCGGCGTGGTGGACGCGGACATCTACGGCCACTCGGTGCCGCGCATGCTGGGCGCGGACGGCCGGCCCACCCAGGTGGAGAACATGATCATGCCGCCGTCGGCGAACGGCGTGAAGGTGATCTCCATCGGCATGTTCACCCCGGGCAACGCCCCGGTGGTGTGGCGCGGCCCCATGCTGCACCGGGCGCTCCAGCAGTTCCTGGCCGATGTCTACTGGGGCGACCTGGATGTGCTGCTGCTCGACCTGCCGCCGGGCACCGGCGACATCGCCATCTCGGTGGCGCAGCTGGTGCCGGGCGCCGAGATCCTGGTGGTGACCACGCCGCAGCAGGCCGCCGCCGAGGTCGCCGAGCGGGCCGGTTCCATCGCGGTGCAGACCCACCAGAAGATCGTCGGTGTGGTGGAGAACATGTCCGGGCTGCCCTGCCCGCACTGCGACGAGATGGTGGACGTGTTCGGCAGCGGCGGCGGCGAGCGCGTCGCCGAGGGGCTGACCCGGGCCACCGGCGCCGAGGTCCCGGTCCTGGGCCGGATCCCGATCGATGTGCGGCTGCGCGAGGGCGGCGACGAGGGCAAGCCGGTGGTGCTCACCGATCCGGATTCCCCGGCCGGTGCGGCGCTGCGCGAGGTGGCCTCGGCACTGGGCGCGCGCAGGCGCGGCCTGTCCGGCCTGTCGCTGGGCATCACCCCGCGCAACAAGTTCTGACCGGCTCCGGGGCCGGCCCGGCCGGATGCGGGCCGGGCCGGTCCGGACCGGCCCGGCCCGGCCGGGTGACGGCACAGCACAGGCCCGCGGGGACGGCCCGCGGGCCCTGGCGTACGGAAAGCACGGGCGGTACGCCTCAGGCGTACGTCTCGATGTCCTTGATGACGGCGAAACCGAGACCGTAGGCGCTCATGCCCCGCCCGTAGGCCCCGATGTGCACCCCCCGGGCGGCGTGGCCGGCCATCACCCAGCCATAGTCGGATTCGCGGTAGTGGAACGGTGTGGGCTCGCTGTCGACGGGCAGCGTCAGTGTGGTCCAGCCGCCGCCGTCCAGGCTGTCGGCCAGATCCCAGGCGAGTGCGGTCTGCTGCTCCAGCCAGTCCTGCCGGAGCGCGCGTTCGAGCTGTGACGGCCAGGTGCGGGACAGCAGCCCCGAACCCGCCAGCCAGGCGGCGGAGGAGACCGAGGTGGCCTCCAGCACGCCGGTGCCGTCCGGGCTGCGCCGGACCGGCCGGCTGGCCAGCGTGACGACCACGGCGAAGCGCTGGTCGTCGTCGCTGAGCTCGCCGTGGATGGACGGCTCGTCGCCGTGCCCGACCGAGCCGTGCTCGACCGAGCCGTCGGCGGCCGTGCCGAGGCTGCCCAACCAGCGGGGGCCGGAGAACGCGTCGTCCAGGCCGTACCAGGGAAAGCCTGCCTGCAGAAATCCGGCCACGGCCCTGCGGGCCGTGGGCACCCCCCGCGCGGTATGCGGTTCAGCCCGACTGGTGGTTTCCATGTGCGGACGTCCCTTCCTCACGTGTGCCCGGGCAGACCCGGGACACACGTGAGGATAGCCACCCGGGCCCCGCCTTTCGGGAGGCTCCGGGGAGCAATACGTATTAAATGCGCCCAAATGCTCCCGTGCGCCGGGCGAGGTGACACTCGGTGTCAGGTTGCGTCCGAGTCGAACGGCGGCGGATCGGCCGGCGCCCCGCCGCTGTCGGCCGCCTTGCCGGAACCGCTGCCGGAGGCGGTACCGGTGGCGGTGCCCGTGCCCGCGGTGCCGCCCGGGTCCTTTTCCAGGTTCACCGCCGGTGAACCGTTCGCCTGGCCCGTGCCCGTGCCCGTGCCGGAGCTCTTGCGCGCGGCCGGGGTGCGGCCGTTGACCGCGTCGGAGACCTCGGTCAGCTCCTTGCGCACATCGATGCTGCTGCGCAGCTCCTTCAGCCCCAGGTCGTCGTTGTCCATCAGGTGCTTGCGGGCGAAGGTCCGCGGGTTGAGATCCTCGAACTCGAAGTCCTTGAACTCCGGACCCAGCTCCTCACGGATGTCCCGCTTGGCGTTCTCGGAGAACTCCCGCACCTTGCGCAGCACCCGCGCGGTGTCCTGGATGAACTTGGGCAGCTTCTCCGGGCCGAACACCAGGATCGCCAGGATGATGAGCGCGATGAACTCAATGGACCCTATGTCGAAGAACACCTGACTGCTCCCTCAGCGCTCACCTACTGGGCGTCTGCAACGGTACCCGGCCAAGGGCCCCGCCGGATACCTCCCGTTGCCGTGGGGCGGAGGAGTCGCCCGTGTGTCACCCGGCGGACGCCCGGCCGCGCCATGGACGTTCCCGGAGCCCGGCGGGACCGGCCGGGGTCCGACGGGGCCGGGTCAGGAGCTGGTGGCCTGGCCCAGGATCACACTGATGTCGAGTTCGCCGCCGCCGCGTTCCACGGTCAGCACCAGTTCGTCGCCCGGCTGGTGCGAGCGGATCTTCACGATCAGCTCGTGGGCGGTCAGTACCCGGTCACCGTCCACGGCGATGATGACATCACCCTCCTGGACTCCGGCCCGGTCGGCGGGGCCGCCCGGGTCGACGGCCGGGCCGCCGGAGTTGCCCGCCACCCGCACGCCCTCGCCCTCCCAGGCGCCGTCCAGCCGGACCCCGATCACCGGATGCACGGCAAAACCGTTGTTGATCAGCTCCTCCGCGACCCGCTTGGCCTGGTTGACCGGTATGGCGAAACCGAGGCCGATGCTGCCGCCCCGGCCCTCGCCGTCCGGGCCGCCGATCAGGTCGGGGGTGCGGATGGCGGTGTTGATGCCGATGACCAGACCGTCCAGGTCGACCAGCGGGCCGCCGGAATTGCCGGGGTTGATGGCGGCGTCGGTCTGCAGGGCGTTGACATAGCTGATGTCCGAGCCGTCCGCGCTGCCGCCGGCCGTTATGGGGCGGTCCTTGGCGCTGATGATGCCGGAGGTGACGGTGCCCTCCAGATCGAAGGGCGAGCCGATGGCGACCACCGGGTCGCCGACCGCGACCGCCTCGGAGTCGCCCAGCGGCAGCGGGTGCAGCCCGGAGACATTGTCGACCTTCACCACGGCCAGGTCGTAACCGCTGTCCGCGCCGACCAGCTCCGCCTCGACGCTGTCGCCGCTGCCGAAGGTGACCTGGATCTGGCCCGAGCCGCCGGCCGGGTCCACGACATGGGCGTTGGTGAGGATGTGCCCGCTGTGGTCGAGCACAAAGCCGGTGCCGGTGCCGGCGGCGTCCCGGCCCTGGACATGGAGGGTGACCACCCCGGGCAGCACGGCCTCGGCAATGCCCGCGGTGGTGCCGGGCGCGGCGGTGCGGTCCGCGGCGCTGACCTGCGGCAGCGTCACCTCCTGGGAGAGCTCGCCGTTGCGCTCCAGATAGACACCGACCGCGCCGCCGGTCAGGCCGGAGACCAGGGCCACCAGCAGGGCACCGGCCACCAGCAGGCCCGGGCGCGGGCGCGCCGGCCCGGCGGGCGCCGGGCCCGGTGCGGGGTAGCCGCCGTAGCCGGCGGGCGGGACCGCCCACGGGTCGTACCGCCGCAGCGGCTCGCCCGGCAGCTCCGGCATGGCGGCGGCGGTGAAACCGCCCGGGTGCGCGCCCGGATACCCGCCCGCGGCCGGCGGCACCGGGGTACCCCCGGCGGGCGTACCGCTGCCGCCGGGATGGCCGCCGGCACCGGGCGCACCTCCCGGAGCCGCAGCCGCGGCGGGAGCAGGGGCCGCTCCCATGGGCCCGCCCGCGGCAGGGGGGCCGGTGACGGCCTCCGGACGGATTCCCGGGGAGGCGGTGGTGGTGCTGCCGGGGGCGGTGGCCGCCGTCGGCGGAGGTGCCGGGGCGGTGGGCGGCATCCGGGTGCCGTCCGCGGGGGTGCCGTGCTGCGCGGCCCCGGCGGTGGCGCCGCCCGCCCGGCCGGCCGGCGGCGGGGCGGGCTCGCCGGCGCCGGCCGGCGCCGGCGCGGGAGCGGGGGACGCCGGGCGCTCCGGGGTGGCCAGGTCGCCGTCCGGCGCGGCGGACGGGGCCTCGGGGCGCTGCACGGGCGGGGCGGGTGCCCAGGGCCCGGGCGGACCGTAAGGCGGCGTGCCGTACGGGTCCTGGCCGTGCAGCGGCTCCGCGCTGCTGTTCCCCTCATCCATGGCAGCCCCCATCGTCTCCGCGGGCCCCGGTTCCGGCAATGGCCCGTCACGGCATTGGATTCAACCAAATGCGGGCGGCAGGTTTCACCGAGGGCTCGATGCGCGGGGCATCGCCGTCTCCTGCGGCGCCGGTTCCGCGGTCGCGGAGCCCGTCGCGCCCGGCGTCCCGGCGTGGCCGGTGGGCACCGGGCCGGGTGCCGCCGGGGTGGCCGCGGTGCGCTGGCCGGCCAGCAGCTCGGCCAGTTCCGGATCCATGGCCAGACCGGCGAAGACCGCCGCCGTCTGCGCGGCGAGCACACCGGTGCCGTAGAGCTCGGCCGTGGCCGAGGCGTACTGCTCGGCGATCTCGTCCGACGGGAGACCGGTGGAACGCGGGCTCTCGCGGTCGGCGGACGGATCTTCCCGGTCGTCCCGGGCGGCGGTGCGCACCGCCGTCGCCGAGGTGCCCGCCGGGCTTGCGCTCGCGGCGCTCGCCGCGCCGCCCGTGCCCCCGCCGGTGCCGCCGGCCACATTGACGGTCGGCGTCCCGGCCGAGGTGAGCGCGCCGCCCAGCGCCACCGCCGCCAGCGAGAACGCGCCCGCCGCCGCAAAGGCCAGGCGCTGTCCGCGCCCGGCACGCGGCATCAGGGCCTCGCCGCCCAGCCGGCCGCCGAACCGCCCGCCCGGCTCGCCCGCGCGGTGGATCGGGAAGCCGCGCTCCGGCTTCAGGCTCGGCGGCGTCAGCAGCGATCTGCCCCGGCCCGGCGGCAGCCCGCCGCCCGGGGGCCGGCCGCCGCCCCGCGCACTCTCGTCCCCGGCCGCGCCACCGCGCCCCGCCTCCGCGAGGCCGAGCGCGGGCAGGCCCTGCAACCGCGCCATCAGCGTCTCGGGGGGCGTGGGCAGCGCGCTGTCGGCGAAGACGCTCTTCAGCCGCCGCTGGGCGTCCGCCTCCGCCTTGCAGCCGGGACAGGTGGCCAGGTGGGCGAGCACCCGCTCCCGGTGGTCGTCCGACAGCTCACCGTCGATCAGCGCGGCGAGACTGTCGCCCAGATGGTCCTCGCTCGTCACTCGGTATCGCCTTTCTCACCGCATGCGGGGGAGACGCCCGGTGCGCCGGGCACCCCGGCCAGCGCGGGCAGCTCCGGCCCGGCGGCCCCGGCCGCCGGGCCGCGTCCGCGCGGCGAGCGGTGCCGCAGCGCCTTGCGCAGATGCGACCGGCCGCGGTGGATACGGCTGCGGACCGTGCCCAGCTTCACCCCGAGCGTGGCCGCGATCTCCTCATAGCTCAGCCCCTCGATGTCGCACAGCACCACCGCCGCCCGGAAGTCCGGCGCCAGGGTGTCCAGCGCCTGCTGGACATCGGCGTCGAAGTGGGTGTCGTTGAAGTGCTGCTGCGGTGAGGGCTCGCTGCTGGGCAGCCGGTCGGCGGCGTCCTCGCCGAGCGCGTCGAACCGGATGCGCTGCTTGCGGCGCACGGAGTCCAGGAAGAGGTTGGTGGTGATGCGGTGCAGCCACCCCTCGAACGTGCCGGGGGTGTAGGTGGACAGCGAGCGGAAGACGCGGACGAAGACCTCCTGGGTCAGGTCCTCGGCGTCGTGCTGGTTGCCGGTGAGCCGGTAGGCCAGCCGGTAGACCCGGGCGCTGTGCGTGCTGACGATCTCCTCCCAGGTGGGCGGAGTCCACACCTGGCCGCCCTCCGCTCCCGCGCCGTTCTCGCGGAATGCGGCGGTCGCACGCGGATCGGCGGAAGAGACGGAAGCGCCTGTGGCTGCGGTGTGGTCAGCATTGTCGGTCACGGATTTCGGCCCGCCGGAAGTCCACGGGAAGCGTTTCTTCACCGATCGGGCTTCGGACGTGGCCGCACCTCCCCTGTCGGACTCGGTGGTGTCGAGTGGAGTCCCTACCATAGCCACCTCGCCCGTCAGTTCCGGATAAGTATTTCCGCCCGGCATTTGGCCGCTCACCTGCCGTTCCCCACCGGACACGACCGCCCGTGCGGGCCGCGCGCCCCCCGGTGGCGAGCCCTGCGGGGCCCGCTCCCCATGAGGGGTCAACGCATGGTCCGCGCGCTCGGTTCCCGGGGGGACTCGCTACAGTCAAAGCGCGTGACAGACGGGGACGGGAGAGGGACATCACCGGCAATCGGCAGACAAGCTGGGCGTTCGCCGAGGCGTACGGCGCACCTGCCGCCGATACCGCCGAGGGCGCGGTGCTGCGCTGGTGCCGGGAACGCTCCCGGGAGGCCGGGCTGCGCCCCGTCTCCCCCGGCTGCGGCGACGCGCTGCGTCTGCTGGCGGCCACCGCCAATGCCAAGGCGGTGGTCGAGATCGGCACCGGGACCGGGGTCTCGGGCCTCTATCTGCTGCGCGGCATGCGCCCGGACGGCGTGCTGACCACGGTGGACACCGAGCCGGAATGGCAGCAGCTGGCCCGCCAGGCGTTCCGCTCGGCGGGCTTCGCCGCCAACCGGGCCCGGTTCATCCCGGGCAGCGCCCTGACGGTGCTGCCGCGGCTGGCCGACGGCGGCTACGACATGGTCTTCTGCGACGGCGACCGGGCCGAATACGGCGCCTGTCTCGCGGAGGCGCTGCGGCTGCTGCGGCCCGGCGGGGTGGTCTGCTTCGCCGGGATGTTCGCCGGCGGGCGCACCGTGGACTCCGCGGCGCCGCCCTCCGAGGTCCTCCGGCTGCGGGAGGTGCTGCGCACCATACGTGAGCACGAGGCGCTGGTGCCCGCGCTGCTGCCGGTCGGGGACGGCCTGCTGTGCGCGGTGCGCCGCTCCTGAGGGCGTCGCCCGGCCGCCGCCGTTCCCGGTGCGGATTGCGCGGCTGGCCCTGCGGAACGCCGTCAGCGCTGCTCCGAAGGGCCGGGCGGCCTCCGGGGCAGCGCTGACGGGTCATGGTGCGAAGGGCCGAAGGTCAGCCGCTCACCTTCTGCAGCTCCTGGTCGAGCTGCGCGGCCTCCTCCGGGCTCAGCTCGACGACGAGCCGTCCGCCGCCTTCGAGCGGAACGCGCATGATGATGCCCCGCCCCTCTTTGGTGACCTCGAGCGGGCCATCGCCCGTCCGCGGCTTCATGGCCGCCATGCTCGTTCCCCTTCCTGAAACCAGCTCATCGCGGCCGACAAACCGGGCACGCCGTCGGCACAACGCCCCGAGCGCAACCGTCATCGGCCTCGAACAGATTGCTTCCGGGCCATTATCCCGCATGCGGCGACGTGATGACCAACATCGGGGGTATCCCTTCGGCAACGCGCCCCCGCAAACCCGCTCAATTCGGGGAGCACACCCGATACGGCCCCGATGGGTCCCGGATACCGCACGGGATACAGGGCTCCCGGCAACTGTTCCCCGGCATCCGTTGGGCACTCATCACAGAACGGCTTGTCGGGGTTTCGGCGGCGGATTCCGGTAGTCCATGCTGAGCGGCATGCCCGACACAGTGCGCTACGAAGTCACCGAGAGTCTTGCCGCCATCACGCTGAATCGGCCGGACGCGATGAATGCCCTCGATGTACGGACCAAGGAGGCGCTGCGGGACGCGCTGCACCGCGCCGCGGACGATCCCGGCGTCCGTGCGGTGCTGCTCACCGGCGCCGGGCGCGCCTTCTGCGTCGGCCAGGATCTCAAGGAGCACACCGCCCATCTGGCGGAACGGTCCGCCGGCGAGGGCGGCGAGGCCGCCGGCGACGGCGCCCTGAGCACGGTGGCCGAGCACTACAACCCCATCACCCGGGCCATCGCCGCCATGCCGAAGCCGGTGGTGGCGGCGGTGAACGGCGCGGCGGCGGGCGCCGGCATGGGCTTCGCGCTGGCCGCCGACTACCGGGTGGTCTCCGAGCGGGCGAAGTTCACCACCGCGTTCGCGGGCGTCGCGCTGTCCACGGACTCCGGGCTGGCCTGGACGCTGCCGCGGTTCGTCGGCCCGGGCCGCGCCGCCGACCTGCTGCTCTTTCCGCGCACCATCGACGCCCGGGAGGCCGAGCGGCTGGGCATCGCCCAGCGGGTGGTGCCGGCGGAGGAGCTGGCGGAGACGGCCGCCGGGGTGGCCCGGGCGCTGGCGGCCGGGCCGACGCTGGCCTATGCCTCGATCAAGCGGGCGCTGGCCTTCGCCGCCTCGCACACCCTGGAGGAGACCCTGGAGCTGGAGGCCGGGCTCCAGCTCCGGGCGGGTGCGTCGGAGGACCACCGGGCCGCGGTGGCCGCCTTTGTCGCCAAGCAGGCCCCGGTGTTCCGGGGCCGCTAGCGGGGCCGGCGGCGGCGGGCGAGGGCCGGCCGGGTCAGTCGTCCTCGGCGGCGGGGGCCTGGTGGCGCAGGGCCAGGGCCTGGGCGCCGGCCAGCGCGGACTCCAGCTCGGAGATCCGCGAGTCGCGCTCGGCGAGCTCGGCGGCCAGCCGGTCCAGCACGTCGTCCACCTCGGCCATCCGGTAGCCGCGCACGGCGAGCGGGAAGCGCACCGAGACCACGTCCGCCGGGTGGACCGGCCGGTCCACGGGCAGCGGGTCGTCGAGCCGGTCCGGCTCGGCGTCCGGCAGCCCGCCCTCGGCCGGCGTGCCGTTGCCGTCGCCGCTGCCCAGCACCGCGAGCGTGACACCGGCGATCACCGCGACCATCGCGACCATCAGCCACAGAAAAAGCATCGATTCTCCCTGGGGACCCTTTCCCGGCCCGTCCCGGCCGTTGCCGCACTGCCCCGGATCATGCCCGCCCGGGCGCCGGAGCGCCACACCCCCGGCAGCACCGTGCCCGCCGGGAAGCCGCCGGGCCGGCACGTATTCTCGCAGCATGCTGCGACTGGGAGAGCGGACCTTCGCGCCGGACGAGCCGGTCATCATGGCCATCGTCAACAGAACCCCGGACTCCTTCTACGACCAGGGGGCGACGTTCCGGGACGAACCGGCGCTGGACCGGGTCGAGCAGGTGATCGCCGAGGGCGCGGCCATCGTGGACATCGGCGGGGTGAAGGCCGGCCCCGGCGAGGAGGTGGACACCGCCGAAGAGATCCGCCGGACCGCCGGCTTCGTCGCCGAGGTGCGGCGCCGGCATCCCTCGGTGGTGATCAGCGTGGACACCTGGCGGCACGAGGTGGGCGAGGCGGTCTGTGCGGCGGGCGCCGATCTGCTGAACGACGCCTGGGGCGGCGTCGATCCGGAGCTGGCCGCGGTGGCCGCCCGGCACGGCGCCGGCCTGGTGTGCACCCACACCGGCGGGGCGGCGCCGCGCACCCGGCCGCACCGGGTGGCCTACCCGGATGTGATGGCGGACGTCGTGCGGTCCGTCACGGCCCTGGCGGAGCGCGCCGTTTCGCTGGGGGTGCGGCGGGACGCGGTACTGGTCGATCCCGGCCACGACTTCGGCAAGAACACCCGGCACTCGCTGGAGGCCACCCGGCGGCTGCCGGAGCTGGCCGCCTGCGGCCGGCCGGTGCTGGTCTCGCTGTCCAACAAGGACTTCATCGGCGAGACGCTCGATCTGCCGGTGAAGGAGCGGCTGGTGGGCACGCTGGCCGCCACCGCGGTCTCGTACTGGCTGGGCGCGCGGGTCTTCCGGGTGCACGAGGTGGCGCAGACCCGGCAGGTGCTGGAGATGACGGGGGCCATCGCCGGCCACCGCCCGCCCCGCCTCTCCCGCCGCGGCCTCGCCTGAAGCGGGCCCGGCCCGGCCCGGCGGCGCGGGGCACCCGGCGGGAGAGGCGGGGCGGGAATCAGCGGGTGCCTTTGGTGACGAGTTCGACGGCCTGGTCCACATCGTCGGTGACCTGGAAAAGCAGTTCGTCGCGCTGCGACGCCTTGCCCTGCCCGATCATCGTGTGCTTCAGCCAGTCCACCAGCCCGCGCCAGTAGTCGCCGCCCACCAGCACGATCGGGAAGCGGGTCACCTTCCGCGTCTGCACCAGTGTCAGCGCCTCGAACAGCTCGTCCATGGTGCCCATTCCTCCGGGCAGCACCATGAATCCCTGCGCATATTTCACAAACATCGTCTTGCGCACGAAAAAATAGCGGAAGTTCATTCCGATATTGACGTACTCGTTGAGGCCCTGCTCAAAGGGAAGCTCGATGCCCAGGCCGACCGAGACGCCGCCGGCCTCGCTGGCGCCGCGATTGGCCCCCTCCATCGCCCCCGGGCCGCCGCCGGTGATCACCGCGAAGCCCGCCTCCACCAGCGCCCGGCCGATCCGTACCGCCAGTTCGTACTCCTCGGAGCCGGGCGCGGTGCGGGCGGAGCCGAAGACGCTGATCGCCGGGCCCAGCTCGGCGAGCGCCCCGAACCCCTCCACGAACTCCGACTGGATGCGCAGTACCCGCCAGGGGTCCTGGTGCAGCCAGTCGGAAGGGCCGCGGGTGTCCAGCAGGCGCTGGTCGGCGGTGCCGGGCACCACCTGCCCCCGGCGGCGCAGCACCGGCCCGAGGTACTGCTCGGTGCGGTCCGCGTCGGTCCAGCGGGCGGCTCCCCCAGCGCTGTTCATGCGCACTCTCCTTACGTCCCTGCCGTGTCCGGCGGGCCGGGCACGTCCGTTCCGTGCAGGGTACGCGGCACGGACCACACGCGCAGGAAGTCCAGATGTCGGGCCGGTTCACGGCGCGGTGAGCCAGGCGCGCAGCCGCTCCTCGCAGTGGCGCACGGTGGCCGCCGCCACCCGTTCGTCCCGCTTGTGCGCCAGATCGGGGTCACCGGGGCCGTAGTTGACGGCCGGGATGCCCAGGGCGCTGAACCGGGCCACATCGGTCCAGCCGAACTTGGGCCGCGCCCGGCCGCCGACCGCCGCCATGAACGCCCGGGCCGCGGGGTGGCCCAGCCCCGGCAGGGCGCCGGGCGAGGAGTCGTCCACGGTGAACCCGGCCACCCCGCAGTCCGCGAACACCTCGCGGACGTGCCGGGCGGCCCGCTCCTCGTCGAGGTCGGGGGCGTAGCGGTAGTTCACGGTGACGACGCAGGCGTCGGGGATGACGTTGCCCGCGACGCCGCCCTCGATGCGCACCGCGTTCAGGCCCTCCCGGTATTCCAGCCCGTCGATCACCGGGCGGCGCGGCCGGTAGGCGGCCAGCCTGGCCAGCACCGGCGCGGCGGCGTGGATGGCGTTCTCGCCCATCCAGGAGCGGGCGGAGTGGGCGCGGGTGCCGGGCAGGTGCAGCAGCATCCGCAGGGTGCCCTGGCAGCCGCCCTCCACCTCGCCGCTGCTGGGCTCCAGCACCACGGCGAAGTCGCCGGCCAGCCACTCGGACCGCTCGGCGGCGAGCCGGCGCAGCCCGTTCTTCTCCGCCTCCACCTCCTCGTTGTCGTAGAAGACGAAGGTGATGTCGCGGTTCGGTTCGGGGACGGTGGCGGCGATCCGGAGCTGGACGGCCACCCCGGACTTCATGTCGCTGGTGCCGCAGCCCCACAGCATGCCCTGCTCGTCCAGCCGGGAGGGGACGTTGCCGGCGATCGGCACGGTGTCCAGATGCCCGGCCAGCACCACCCGCTCGGCCCGGCCCAGCCGGGTGCGGGCCACCACGCAGTTGCCCAGCCGGTCCACCCGCAGATGCCCCAGCCCGCGCAGCGCCCCGGCCACGGCGTCGGCGAGCGGCTGCTCGGTGCCGCTGACCGAGGGGATGTCCACCAGCTGGGCGGTGAGCGCGGCGGCATCCGCCGTCAGGTCCAGGGCCGGTGCGGGAACGGGTACGGCGGCGGGGGCGGGCGCGGGGGCGAGCGGGGAGGACTCCATGCCCGCGAGGGTACTCCGGGGCCCCGCGCCGTCCCCGCGCACCCGGCGCGGCGGCGCGGGCGGCGGCGCGGGCGGCGCCCACGGGGCTCACCGGCGGTGATGTCCTGGCCCGGCCTCGGAAAACCCATGCCGCACACCGGCTCCCTGACGCCCCTCCCGCTCCATTACGGTAGGCCCGTGCCAGAGCCGACACCCTCTCCGACAGTCCCCCGTGCCGCCCGGACCGGCAGGCCCCGCCGCCCCGGCCGCGGGCCGGCCCGCGCCGCGGCGGTGCTGGTGGCGCTGACCGGTCTGGTGGTCTACGGAGCGGTGCACTGGGAGACCGGGGTGGGCCGCCCGCGGTGCACGGTGGCCGGTGCGGCGGACGGCGGCGAGGGCTATGCGCTCCAGCCCGAACAGGCGGCCAATGCCGCCACCATCGGCGCCGTGGGCAGCTCCCGGGGCCTGTCGGAGCGGGCCGTGACCATAGCGCTGGCCACCGCCATGCAGGAGTCCAGCCTGCGCAACCTGGACTACGGCGACCGGGATTCGGTCGGCCTCTTCCAGCAGCGGCCGTCGATGGGCTGGGGCACGGTGGCGGAGATCATGGACCCGGTCTATGCCGCCTCCCGCTTCTACGAGGAGCTGGAGCTGGTGCCGGACTATCTGGACATGCCGCTGACCGACGCCGCGCAGGCGGTGCAGCGCAGCGCCTATCCCGATGAGTACGCCAAGCACGAGACCCGGGCCGCGCTGCTGGCGGCGGCGCTCACCGGGCGCTCGGCCGCGGCGCTGAGCTGCAGCACCGGCGGGAATCCGGCGGCGCAGGGGGACCCGGCGGAGATCTCGGCGCGGATGATCCGGGAGTTCGGCCCCGCGGTGGCGCCCGTCACGACCGGTGCGGAGGTCACCGTGGTCCCGCCGGCCGGCGACGCGGAGCGGCGGGGCTGGGAGCTGGCGCACTGGGCGGTGGCGCACGCGGCGGAACTGGGCATCGTGCGGATCGCCTTCGCGGACCGGGTGTGGGAGGCGGCGCGCTCGGCCGAGGGGTGGCGGGAGAGCGGCGAGCCGCGCGGTGATCTGCTGCTGTCCGTAGCCGGCTGACGGACGCCCGGGGACGGGGCGCGGACCGGTTCCGCCTGCCCCGGCAGCCGAGAAGGCGTTCGACCACAGGAAGTCCGTGCCCACTTCCGCACATTTCAACGAGCGACATCTGTGCGGAAATTACCTCGTGCGGGTTGCCAATGTGCACACAGACCCGATAATCCGGCCGCATTGCCAATCCTTTACCTTGGCCGCCGCAACCAAGGGCCGGTCTGCCGCGATAGGCACGGCGTCCGGCCGGGATATCCCCGGCCCGACAGCGCACAACTCACGACACATCCGAAGAGCATCCTCTCCGTCAAAGGAGCATCATGTCCCACCCCCTCAAGCGCCGTATGGCCAAGGCCGCGCTCGTGCTCGCCGCGGGAACCGCTCCGGTGGTCGGCGCGGCCGGTGCCGCCAACGCCGTGGCGCTGCCGGAGGCCACCGACCTGAGCGGAGTGACCGACCTCGACGCCACCTCTGCCGCCGAGTCCCTGGACGTCGCCGCCCAGAGCGCCACGCAGATGGTCGGCGCGGCCGGCGGCGAACTGGTCGCCAGCGGCGTTCCGGCCGCGGGCCGGACCGTGGGCTCCACCCTGCGCACCGCCGCCCCCGCGGCCGAGGACGCCTCCGACGATCTGACCGGCACCGCCTCCGGCCTGGTCGGCGAGACCGCGTCGACGCTCAGCGGCACCGAGCTGCCCACCGACACCGTCTCGGGGCTGGCCGGCGGGCTGACCTCCGGAGGCAACACCCCGATGCTCGGCGGCCTGCCGCTCTGATCCCGCTCCTGCCGCAGCGGCCGACCCCGGGGGACCCTCCCGCCCCCGGGGTCCCGTGCGTGTGCCCGCAGGGCGGACGGCGGGCGAGCCGGGAAAGCCGGGGGCGGGCCGGGGGGCAGGGCGTCAGGAGAGTCTGCGGACGGCCTCGGCGACGCGTTCGTCGGTGGCGGTGAACGCGACCCGGACGCAGCGCTCCCCGGCCCGGCCGTAGAACTCCCCCGGGGCGACCAGCACACCGAGCTTGCTCAGATCAGCGACCGTGTCCCAGCACGGCTCGTCCCGGGTGGCCCACAGATACAGCGACGCCTCGCTGTGCTCGATGCGGAAGCCCCGCGCCAGCAGGGCCGCCCGCAGCGCCGACCGCCGGGCCGCGTACCGGGCCCGCTGCTCCGCCACATGGGCGTCGTCGCCCAGCGCCGCCGCCATGGCCTCCTGCACCGGCGCCGGCAGCATCATCCCGCCGTGCCGGCGCAGGGTGAGCAGCTCGCCCAGCACCGCCGCGTCGCCCACCGCGAAGGCCGCCCGGTAGCCCGCCAGATTGGAGCGCTTGGAGAGCGAGTGCACGGCGATCACCCCGTCCGGCTCGCCCCCGCAGACCTCCGGATGCAGCGCCGAGACCGGCTCGGTGCCCTCCCAGCCCAGCTCCAGATAGCACTCGTCGCTGACCACCAGCACGCCGTGCCGGCGCGCCCAGGCCACGGCGGAGCGCAGTTCGGCGATGCCCAGCACCCGGCCGGTCGGGTTGGAGGGGGAGTTGAGCCACAGCAGCCGCAGCCCGGCGGGATCCAGCGCGGCCGGGTCGTCGTACGGCACCGGTTCGCAGCCCGCCAGCCGGGCGCCCACCTCGTAGGTGGGATACGCCAGCCGGGGGAAGGCCACCCGGTCGCCCGCGCCCAGCCCGAGCTGGGTGGGCAGCCAGGCCACGAACTCCTTGGAGCCGATCACCGGCAGCACATGGCCGTGCGTCAGCCCGCGCGCGCCCAGCCGCCGCCCGCTCCACGCCACCATGGCGTCGCGCAGCCCGGCCGTGCCCCGGACCACCGGGTAGCCCGGGCGGTCGGCGGCCCCGGCCAGGGCCCGCCGGATCACCTCCGGCACCGGGTCCACCGGGGTGCCGACCGAGAGATCCACGATGCCGTCCGGATGCGCGGCGGCGGTGGCCTTGTACGGCTCCAGCCGGTCCCAGGGGAAGGCCGGAAGACGGGACAGGGCGGAGCGCGGACGCGCGGGCTGGCTCACGGGGGCTCACTTCATCGGTCTGCGCTGCTGCTGCGCACGGGGCGGTACGGAGGCGGTACGGGTCCGGGCCGGGGCCCGCGGTGCCCGGGCGCGCCGCGGGGGCGCGCCCGGGGACCGCGGACGGCTCAGTCCTGCTCGCCGGGCGGGGCCGCCAGCACCACCGGGTGGTCCCGGTCGATCAGGCCCAGCTTGCTGGCCCCGCCGGGCGAGCCCAGCTCGTCGAAGAACTCGACGTTGGCCTTGTAGTAGTCCTTCCACTCCTCCGGGACGTCGTCCTCGTAGAAGATCGCCTCGACGGGGCAGACCGGCTCGCAGGCGCCGCAGTCCACACACTCGTCCGGGTGGATGTAGAGCGCACGATTGCCCTCGTAGATGCAGTCGACGGGGCACTCCTCGATGCATGCCTTGTCCTTGATGTCGACACAAGGCTCCGCGATGACGTAGGTCACGCTGTCGTTCCTCCTTGGTAGGGCGGCGGACCGGCGGTACCGCCAGCAGAGCGCGCGGGAGCGCGGCGTCGTCGATGCCGGGACCTAGTATCGCGGCTTTGGCAGCGGGGACGAACACGAGGGGCGATCAAGACGGTGGAGTTCACCACAGGCGTACGCCTTCAGATCCGTATTACCGGCGCTGACGTGGGTAAACGCGTATCCGTACGAACCTTGGCCCAGCCTCGGGGGGCGGTCGGGGACGGGCCGCGGTTCACGGACACGGTCGGCGTTCTCACATCGTGGACCCAAGGTGTGCTGAGTATCACCCGGCGCGACGGGGAGACGGTCCGCATCCCGGAGGCCTCGCTGGTGGCGGGCAAGACGGTGCCGGCCGCACCGGCCCGCCGCCGCGGGCAGCCCGCGGCCGGGGTGCGGGAGCTCACCGGAGTGGCCGCGCGCGGCTGGCCCGCCCCGGACAGCGAGCGGATCGGCGGCTGGCTCTGCCGCGCCGCGCACCACTGGACCCGGCGGGCCAACTCCGCCTTCCCGCTCGGCGGCCCGGAGGAACTGGCGGACCCGGCGGCACTGGAGCGCGTTGCCGCCTGGTACGCGGAGCGCGGGCTGCCGGCCCGGCTGCGGGTGGCCACCGGGGCCGCCGACGCGCACGAGCGGCTGGCCGCCCGGCTGGAGCGGGACGGCTGGACCGCGGAGGCGCACACCGCGCTGCTGACGGGCGCCCTGGCGCCGCTGGCCGACCGGGAGCCGGACACCCGGGTGCGGGTGGGCCGGGAGCTGACCGCGCAGTGGCTGCGCGGCTGGCCGCGCACCGCCGGGGAGGCGGCGGACGAGGAGACCGCGGCGGTCGCGCGCCAGGTGCTCACCGGCGGCCCGTCGGTGTGGTTCGCCGTGGTCCCGGGGGCGCCGGAGAGCGGGGACGGCCCGGCCGCGGTGGGGCGCTGCGTGGTGGACGGCCGCTGGGCGGGCTTCGCCGCGATAGCGGTGGCCCCGGGGCGGCGGCGCGAGGGGCTGGCCACGGCCGTGATGGCGGAACTGGCCAGGGCCGCCCTGGCGGAGGGCGCCGGCGCCGCCTGGCTGGAGGTGGAGACCGGCAATCCGGGGGCGCAGGCCCTGTACCGGGGCCTCGGCTTCACCGAACACCACCACTACCACTACCGCCGGGCGCCCGGCGCCGACCGGCCCGGATGACGCGTTCAGGGGGCGGCCGGCGCACGGCAGCCCCCTGAACGGCGGTCATGGTCATGGACCGGGACATGGACAGGGACAGGGACGGACATGGACGGAGGGGCCTCCCCCGCCCGGGCGGTCTACTCGGGGTTGGTCCGGATGACCGCCACCCGCTGCTCCGGGTCGGTCTCGCGCAGCGCCTGCCGCAGCAGTCCGGCGATCTCCTCCGGCGTGGGCGGCGTCTGGCTGCCGTCGCCGCGGGTGATCAGCACCTGGCTGAAGGTGCCGCCGTAGAGCCCGGCCAGCGTCTCGGTGTCGTAGACGTCGACCAGCCGGCCGTCCACCGCTTCCATGCCGATGAACTGGTGGATGGAGTTCTCCGGGCTGAAGTCGATGAACGGGAACCCGCTCTCGGTGGTGACCCGCACCAGGCCCGACATGGCCGGCTCGGCGAACTCCGCCATGGCCGCGTCCACTTCCTCGTCGGTGATCTCCGGCTGCACCTCGGTGGTGGCCAGCTCGACCGGCGCGGTCGATCCGGTCTCGATCCGCTCCCGGAACGCCTGCCGCACGGCCGGCGCGGCCGAGACCGCGTCCACGGTCACCCCGGGGCTGCCGTAGTGGGCGTGGGCACCCTCGCTGTCGAAGGTGATGTGGCCGTTCTCCGGCTCGGCACCGCCGTACTGGGCGGCGATGTCCTCCAGCGCGGCGGTGAGCTTCTCCTCGTCGACCGCGAACACCGGCTCCACCACGCGGCTGGAGTCCAGCAGCGAACCGATCACCGTCACCGGGTTGTAGTCGGCGGCACCGGCGATGCGCACCGTGCTCTCGGTGTCGACGGCGAGCCCGGCCACGCTGGGCCGCAGCTCCACCTCCTGGCCGTCTATCACCAGGATCAGCGGCGCGTCGGCGGCCTCGCCGAGCGCGGCCTCCAGCTTGTTGACCGCCTCCTGGGTGGTGCCGCCGCCGATGTCGTGGCCCAGCACGGTGGTGCCCTCGGGGACATCGTGCTGGCTGAGCAGCAGGCCGGCGCCGTAGGCGAGCACCCCCGCGCCGATCAGGACGGCCAGCGCGACGGTGAGCAGCGACTTGCCCCGGCCCTTGCGGCGCGGCGGCTCGGGCTCGGCGGCCGGCTCCGCGTACTCCTCGTAGCCGCCGTGGCCGTCGTAGTCGTCGTGGCCGTCGTGGCCGCCGCCGTGGTGCCCGGCCTGGGGCGGGGTCCGGTCGTGGGGGACGGCGGGCGGCGGGGTGGGTCCGGGCGGCGGCACGGCCGGGCCGCCCACCGGCCCGAACGGGCTGGGAAGCTGCGGCAGCGCGCCGGTCTCCGGCTGCTGCCGCGGACCGCCGGGAAACGGGCCGGCTCCGGGACCGGGGCCCATGGGATAGGGCTCCTCGGGGGGATGGCCCTGCGGGGGGACACCGGCTGCCGGGCCGGTGTCGTCGCGCAGCGGGGCGCCGAGTTCCATGGTGGTGGCCCCGGGCGGCTCCCCCGGCCCGGCCGCCGCCGGCCGCGGCAGATCGGCGGCGGGCGAGGGGCCGGGCGGCGGCGGCAGCGGCATGCCGCCGGACTGCGGGCCGGCGGTACGGCCGGTGGGCCGGGTCGGCAGCGCGCCGGGCGGACCGCCCGGGCCGCCGCCGTAACTCTCGCCGCCCGGGTGGCCCGGTGTGCCGTACGGCGGGGTGCCCCCGCCCGGCGTTCCGGGCCCGGCGCCGGTGGCCTGGGCGGGCACACCCATGGGCGGGGTGCCGCCGGAACCGCCGCCGACGGGCTTGCGGGGTTCGAACCAGGAGCTGGCCTTCCTGCCGTTCTCACTGCCGTTGCGGCCGTCCGCCGCCGGTTCGGCTCCGGACGGGTGCGGCGCGGGCAGCCCGGGCGGGCCGGCGGGACCGGCCCCGGATTCCGGTGCCGGGGCGGCGTCACCGGCCGGCTCCGCGGACCGCGCTTCCCCGCGGACCGGCTCGCGCACCACCACGGGCGGGATGGGCCGTGAACCGGGGATGCTGATCTTGACCCGCGTGGTCAGTGTGGTCTCTGTCTTCTTCTGGTCCGGCCCCTCGGCGGCATCCGGCCCCCCGGCCGCCCCCGGCGCACCGGGCTCGCCGTACGGCTCCGGCCCCCGCCCGGGGAACGGGCTGTCTGTTTCACGACTCAAGGCAGATCTCCCGATTGGCTTCACCGGCCGGCCCCGGATCGGGCGCCGGGTCGGACGGCGAGCCCACCATACTTCGGCACGCGGCACCCGGAGCCGGGGGCCGCTGGATTAGCAGCACAGTTCGAACGGCTGTCGGACGGTTCCGTGACCGGTCGGGCACATCGGGTACCTCAGGGGGTACCAGGCAGGTACCCGACGCGCTTTCCGGCACGGCCGGCGCGGTCTGCGGGCGCCGACGGCCTGCCCGCCCGGTCCCCTTACTTCCCCCGGCCCGAGGGCGGGGGCGCGGAGAACAACGGCCGGTCGGTCGGGGCCAGCATCGCGCACAGCACCGCCGTCATCATGCCACCGAACAGGAAGAGATAGCTCGCCGCGCCTGCCGCGAAGAGGAAATCGCCTTGCGGGCGCGGCACGTTGAGCACCATCACGGTCACCGCCCAGCCGACGGCCGGCACCCCCGCGCCCGCCTTGGTGCGCATGACCAGCGCGCCGCCCAGAAACAGCGCGGCGGCCCCGGCCAGCGCCAGCAGCACCCCGAGCGGGAACCAGCCGGCCTGGACCAGTGCTCCGGCCGCGGCGACCAGTGCGCCCAGCGCCGCCAGCAGCAGATGGGCCGCCAGCCTTCCGGCCGTCATCCCGCTCATCGGGCGTCTCCTTCGCCGGCTTCGGTCTCCAGGCCGTCGAAGGGATCGTCCGCGCCCTCGGGGACGGGTGTTCCCCAGGCCAGCCGGTAGTACTCGGTGGACCACACCGGCTGAGCCAGCCCGTTGGAGAGCGCGAACAGCGGCTCGGCGCCGGGCTCGCCGGGCTCGGCCAGTTCGATCTGGGTGGCGTGGGCGCGCATGGCGGCGGCCTTGGCCTTGCGGGCCGCGGCGTCACCGGTCACCGCCAGCACCACCAGTTCGTCGTCGGCCACGCCGGGAATGTCGGTGAGGGAGGCCACGCCGCGGAACGGGCCCGGGCCACCGGCGCGCAGCCGGGCGAGCGCCGCCTCGGCCGCGGTGCGCGGCACACAGTTCCACAGCACCCGCTCGATCCGGTGCCCGCGCCCGGCGGCCAGTTCGGCGCCGCGCATCGCCACCCGGTGGGCCTGGATGTGGTCGGGGTGGCCGTAGCCGCCCGCCGGGTCGTAGGTGATGAGCACCCGGGGCCGGACCTCCAGGATCACCTCGGCGAGCTGCCCGGCCGCGGTGCCGGGGTCGGCCTGCCAGAAGGCCCCGGGGCGGCGGTTGGCGGTGACGCCCATCATGCCGGAGTCCCGCCAGCGGCCCGGTCCGCCCAGGAACCGGTGGTCGGTGACGCCGAGTTCGGCCATGGCGGCGGCCAGCTCGCGCTCCCGGTGCGGGCCGAGGGCGTCGTCCCGGTCCGCGGCCAGATGCGCCAGACCGGCCGGGATGATCTCGCCCTCCTCACCCCGGGTGCAGGTCACCAGGGTCACCGGCACCCCGCGCGCCGCACAGGCCGCCATGGTCACGCCGTTGGTGATCGACTCGTCGTCCGGGTGTGCGTGCACCAGCAGCAGGCCACAAGCGCGGGAACTCATGCCCCGAGCTTACGGCCGGCCCCGGGCACCGGCCGTGCGGCCCCGCCGCGGACGCCGCTCCGATGCCGCCCGGATGCCGCCCGGATGCCGCTCAGAAGGTGAATCCGCTGATCATGTCGGCCACGCTGGCGGTGAGATCGTTGATGGTCGGTGCCAGGTTGGAGCTTGCGAGGAAGAAGCCGAGCAGGGCGCACACCGTGGCGTGCGCGGCCTTCAGCCCTGACTTCCTGACCAGCAGGACGACGATGATCGCCAGCAGCAGCACCGCGGAGACGGAGAAGGCCACGGCGGTTTACCTCCATCGGGACACAGGGACGGCAACGATCAAAGTCCGGGGCGGCTGAGCGGGACAGTGCGTCACGGAGCTCTCACTGTCCTACCCACCCGGCGCAACGGATCATAACTACGGGTGAGTCATCACACGTCGGTGCACGGGTGCAGAGTGCAGGCGCACGCCCATATCCGCGGCCGGCCGCTGCCGGATACGTCCTGACCATCCCTTTACGGCCGTTAACACGGGCGCAACCGGCCGGACGCCGCTCCGGAATGCGGGGTTCTCACACTGAGGCCGTACGGCCGTGCGGGTGCCGTGGATCGGGGCGGGATGGTCCCCCAGGCCCTGGGGGCCCGGCAGCAAGCCGGGGTCAGCCGTTCCGCCCCGGTCGCTTCTCAGCCGTGGGCGACATGCTCCTTCTCCTCGGCGAAGTGGCAGGCCGAGTCGTGTGCCACCGGTCCCCGGGCGCCCTGGAAGGCCACCGGGACGGCCAGCGGCGGGTCCACCTCGGCGCAGGTGCGCTGCGCCTTCCAGCAGCGGGTGCGGAAGCGGCAGCCGGAGGGCGGGTCGGCCGGGGAGGGCACATCGCCGCGCAGGATGATCCGCTCCCGGTGCTCCCGGGCCGCCGGATCGGGCACCGGCACGGCGGACAGCAGCGCCTGGGTGTACGGGTGGGTGGGATGGTCGTAGATCTCCTGATGGCTGCCGGTCTCGACGATCCGGCCCAGGTACATCACCGCCACCCGGTCCGAGATGTGACGCACCACCGACAGGTCGTGCGCGATAAATACGTAGGAGAGACCGAACTCGTCCTGGAGGCGTTCCATCAGGTTGATGACCTGGGCCTGGACGGATACGTCGAGTGCGGAGACGGGTTCGTCGCAGATGATGATCTCGGGGTTGAGGGCCAGGCCCCGGGCGATGCCGATGCGCTGCCGCTGCCCGCCGGAGAACTGGTGGGGGTAGCGGTTGATGTGCTCGGGGTTGAGGCCCACCACATCGAGGAGTTCCTGCACCTTGCGGCGGCGCTCGCCCCTGGGGGCGGCCTCGGGGTGGATCTCATAGGGCTCGCCGATGATGTCCCCGACCGTCATCCGGGGGTTGAGCGAGGTGTAGGGGTCCTGGAAGACCATCTGGATATTGCGGCGCACGGCTTTGAGGGCCCGGCCGGACAGGCGGGAAATGTCCTGGCCCTTGTAGCGGATCTGGCCGGAGGTGGGGGTCTCCAGGGACATCAGCAGCCTGGCCACGGTGGACTTGCCGCAGCCGGACTCCCCTACGATGCCCAGGGTCTCCCCCGGGTGGAGGTCGAAGGAGACCCCGTCCACCGCCTTGACCGCGCCGATCTGGCGCTTGAGGAGAATGCCCTGGGTGAGCGGGAAGTGCTTGACCAGGTCGCGGACCTGGAGGATGGGCTCTCGCTGATCAGGCTGCCGGGGCATCGAGCGTTTCCTTCCAGTGGTGGCAGGCGGCGACCCGGCCGGGGGCGACGGGGACGACGGCGGGGGTCTGCGAACGGCACAGGTCGGTGGCGGCGGCGCAGCGAGGGCTGAAGGCGCAGCCGCCGGGGAGGGAGGTCAGGGAGGGCGGCAGGCCCTTGATGGCGTACAGTTCGCCGCCCTTGTGGTCCAGACGCGGTACGGAGTCCAGCAGCCCCTTGGTGTAGGGGTGGGCGGGCCGGCGGTAGAGCTGGTGGACGTCGGCGCGTTCCACGATCCGCCCGGCGTACATCACCGCGATCGTGTCGGCGACATCGGCGACCACGCCCAGGTCGTGGGTGATCAGGATCAGGCCCATCCGGTATTCGCGCTGGAGTTCCGCCAGCAGGTCCATCACCTGGGCCTGCACGGTGACATCCAGCGCCGTGGTGGGCTCGTCGGCGATGATCAGGTCGGGTTCGAGGGCCAGAGCCATCGCGATCATGATCCGCTGCCGCATCCCGCCGCTGAACTGGTGCGGATAGTCGTTGACCCGCTCCCGCGCGCCCGGGATGCGGACCCGGTCCATCAGCTCGATGGCGCGGGCCCTGGCCTGGCGGCGCGACATCCCGCGGTGGACGCGGAACATCTCGGCGAGCTGGTAGCCGACCGACAGCACCGGGTTGAGCGAGGACAGCGCGTCCTGGAAGATCATGGCGATCCTGTCGCCGCGGATCTTCCGGCGCTGCTCCTCGCTCATGGTGAGCAGGTCCTGGCCCCGGTAGAGGATCTGGCCGCCGGTGATGCGGCCGGGGGGCATGTCCAGGATGCCCATGACGGCCTGGGCGGTGACGGACTTGCCGGAGCCGGATTCGCCCAGCACGGCCAGGGTCTGCCCGGCCTCGACGGTGTAGCTGACGCCGTTGACGGCCTTGGCGACACCGTCCCGGGTGTGGAACTCGACCTGGAGGTCGCGGACTTCGAGCAGGGGCACAGTGGTCACGGTGCGGTTCCTCAGCGCAGCTTGGGGTCGAGGGCGTCGCGCACCGCGTCGCCCATCATCATGAAGGCCAGCACGCACAGGCTGAGCATCCCGGCGGGGAAGAACAGCACATGGGGGGCGTTGCGGACCTGGTTGGAGGCGGTGGAGATGTCGATGCCCCAGGAGACGGTCGGGTCCTGGAGGCCGACGCCCAGGTAGGACAGGGTGGCCTCGGCGGAGATGTAGCTGCCCAGCGCGATGGTGGCGACGACCAGCACCGGCGCGACGGCGTTGGGCAGGATGTGGCGCAGCATGATCCGCCAGGTTCCGGCGCCCAGTGCTCTGGCGGCGGTGACATAGTCCGCCTGTTTGGTGGTGAGCACCGAGCCGCGCATCACCCGGGCCATCTGGGTCCAGCCGAGGAAGGCCAGCGCGCCCATCACCACCACCGGGGTGCGGTCGGTGACGGCGTTCAGCACCACCAGGGCGCCCAGCAGGAAGGGCACGCCGAAGAAGATGTCGGTGATCCGGGAGAGCACCGAGTCCAGCCAGCCGCCGAAGTAGCCGGCCAGCAGGCCGGTCAGGCCGCCGACGAGGGTGACCAGGAGGGTGACGCCGAAGCCGACCAGGATGGAGGCGCGGGTGCCGTGCACCACCCGGGCCCAGATGGAGCGGCCCTGGCCGTCGTAGCCGAACCAGTCGGGCCGGAACCAGTGGGTGAGTTCCGGCCGGCCGAGGTAGTGGTTGGCCGGGTCGCCGTCGCGCGGGTTGACGTCGGTGAAGAGGGAGGGGAAGAGCGCCAGGACGACCAGGAAGAGGATCAGCGCGGCGGAGATCACGAACAGCGGGTTGCGGCGCAGGTCGTGCCAGGCGTCGGCCCACAGGCTGCGGCCCTTGGCGGGCGCGGGCAGCGGTGCGCCCACCTTGACCGGGGCGGTGCCGGTGGCCTTCTCGATGCTCGTCGTGTCAGGCATAGCGGATCCTCGGGTCCAGAACGGCGTAGAGCAGGTCCACCAGCAGGTTGGCGGCCAGATAGATGAGGACGAGGACGGTGACGGTGCCGACGACCACGGCGCTCTCCCGCCGCACCAGCGCGTCGTAGACCAGGCGGCCGACGCCGTGGACATTGAAGATGCCCTCGGTGACGATGGCGCCGCCCATCAGCGCGCCCAGGTCGGTGCCCAGGAAGGTGACCACCGGGATCATCGAGTTGCGCAGCAGATGCACCCGCACGATGCGGCGGCGCGGCAGGCCCTTGGCCCTCGCCGTGCGCATGAAGTCGGCGCGCAGGTTCTCGGCGACGGTGGTGCGGGTCAGCCGGGCGACATAGGCGAGCGACAGCATGCCGAGCACCACGCCGGGCAGCAGCAACTGGCCGATCTCCTCGGAGTTCTGCACGGTCGGGGTGACCCAGCCCAGTTCGGTGGCGAACACATGCCGCATCACATAGCCGAGCACGAACACCGGCATGGAGATCACCAGCATGGTGAAGATCAGGATGCCGGTGTCCACGTACTTGCCGCGGCGCATGCCGCCGAGCACGCCCAGGGTGATGCCGGCCACGCTGCTGAAGAGGAAGGCGATGACGGCCAGCCGGATGGTCACCGGGAAGGCGCGGCCCATCTCGTCGGCGACCGGGCGGCCGACCGTGGTGGTGCCCAGGTCGCCGGTCAGCAGGCCGCCCATGTAGTCGAGGTACTGCTGCCACAGCGGCTGGTCGAGGCCGAGCTGGGCCCGGATCGCGGCAAGCTGTGCCGGGTCGGGGACCTTGTCGCCCCACAGGGAGCGGACCGGGTCGCCGGGCAGCACATAGATCATGCAGAAGACGAGAAAGGTGGTCCCGATGAAGACCGGGATCATCTGGAGCAGTCGCCGGGCGACATAGCGCCCCATCATGCCTCCGGTGGGGGTGGTTCGGGTGCGTGCGCGGGGTGCGTGCCCGCCGGGCGGCCCTCCGGCACGGGTTCGCCGTGCGCGCAGGGCCGCCCGCGGGCGTCACCGGGGTGCCGGGCTCAGCGGCCGGTCACCGTGATGTCGGTGAGGATGGGGTGGCCGTAGAGGTCGAAGGCCACGTTGTCGACCTTGGTGGAGTGGCCGGACTGGACCTCGTAGTACCAGAGCGGGATGGCCGGGAAGGTCTCGGCCAGGCGCTCCTCGGCGGCGCGGTAGAGGGCCGCGGACTCCTCGACGGTCGGGGCGGCGTCGGCCTCGGCGACCAGCTCGTCGAAGATCTTGTCGGAGAAGCCGCCCTTGTTGCCGGCCGAGGTGGTGCCGTACAGGTCGCGCAGGAAGTTGCCGTTGAACGGGTAGTCCATGCCCCAGCCGGACCGGTACATCGACTTGACCTGCTTGTTGTCCCGGGCGTCCAGGTCCTCCTGGAAGGTGGGCTTGGCGTCGGAGGTGCACTCCACGCCGACCGCCTGGCGGATGGAGTTGCAGACCGCCTCCACCCACTCCTTGTGGCCGCCGTCGGCGTTGTACTGGAGGGAGATCGCGTTGCCGGGGACGCCGCCGCCCAGTTCGATCAGTTCCTCGGCGGTCTCGGGGTCGTAGGTGCAGTAGGGGCCGCAGGCGCCGTCCTCGTAGCCCATGACGCCCTTGGCGACCCAGCCGGTGGCCGGGACGCGGGTGCCCTGGAGCACGGTGGAGGTGATGGTCTCGCGGTCGATCGCCATGGACAGGCCCTGGAGGACCCGGACGTCGATGTCCTTCCACTGGTCGGTGTAGAAGGCGAAGTTGACGGTCTGGATGGCCGCGTAGGGCAGGTTGATGGCCCGCTCGCCCAGGTCCTGCTCGAACTTGGCCAGGTTGTTGGGGGAGACCTGGCGGACGTAGTCGATGTTGTCCGAGAGCAGGTCCTGGTAGGCGGCGTCGGAGTCGGCGTAGTTCAGGAAGACGACGCCCTCGTTCTGCGCGGCGTCCGGGCCCTGGTACTCGTCCCACTTCTCGACGTCGATGAACTTGTTGTGCTCCCAGGAGACGAACCGGTAGGGGCCGTTCCCGACCGGGTTCTCGGCGGCGGCGGCCGGGTCCTCGTAGAAGGACTCGGGGAGCGGGAAGAACGGGTTGTACTCCAGCTTGTAGTTGAAGTACGCCAGCGGCTGGGTCAGCTCGATGGTGAAGGTGTGCTCGTCGACGGCCTTCAGGCCGGACATGGTCTCGGCGGTGGGCTCGCCCTCGGCCGGGTGCACGTCCGCATAGCCCGCGATGTCCGAGAACCAGGAGCTGTTCTGCTGGTTGTTCTCGATGTGGGCGGCCCAGTTCCACGCCTTGACGTAGGAGTCGGCGGTCACCGGGGTGCCGTCGTGGAAGGTCCAGCCGTCCTTGAGGGTGACGGTCCAGGTCCGGGAGTCCTCGGTGGTGATGGACTCGGCGTTCATGTAGATGATCTCGCCGGTGGCCGGGTCGGTCTTGATCAGACCGGTCCACAGGGCGCCGATCACCTCGTGGCCGATGGCCTCCATGGTGTCCGAGGGGATCAGCCCCTTCTGCGGCTCGGCCGACTCGCCGATGACCTTGCCGGTGGCGTCGTAGCCGAGGCCGCTGCCGCCCCCGGAGCCGTCGTCACCGCTGCCGCAGGCGCTCGCGGCCAGTGCCACGACTATCGCACCCGTCACCCACTTGGCGCTGCGCGCACCGCGCATGGCCTGCCTCCTCAATGATTTCGTGCATGCCTTGAGGGGCGCCGCATGCGCAAAGCCTTCACACCCGACCCATCCGGCGCCCAGCGATTACCCGGCCGCACAGATAGCTGTGCGTCACACCGCGGCAGTCGCAACCGGAACAACTATTGGCCATAAGCAGGATTTAGTCAGCCATTTAAGATCACGATACGATGAAGACTATCCGGCAGACCGGCTCGAATAAGCGGCAAAACGGACCATTTCCACGCGAGACACTCACCCTCAAAACGGGCAGTTGTGACGCATGCCATCATCAGCCATCCGCCCCACGGACATATGCGTCCGCTCATCGGACACCCCGGCATCGGCGCACATCGAGACACCCTTGACAGATGCATGATGCATTCTCCCTCAAGGGCCCTCTCAAATGACTACTGAAAGTAGTCATTTGCGGAAACAGCGGCGGCCCGCCCCTGCGCTCGGGGACGGGCCGCAAACGTTTGCCCGGGAAGGCGTCCGGGGCAGGCGTGGTCAGGCGTGCTTGGCGCGCGAGGCGGCGCGCGCCCGCTCACGCTGGTCCAGCACCACCTTGCGGATGCGCACCTCGCCCGGCGTCACCTCCACGCACTCGTCCTCCCGGCAGAACTCCAGGCACTGCTCCAGCGACAGCCTGCGCGGCGGCACCAGGTTCTCCGTGGTCTCGGCCGTGGAGGAACGGACGTTGGTGAGCTTCTTCTCCTTGGTGATGTTGACGTCCATGTCGTCCGAGCGGGAGTTCTCGCCGACCACCATGCCCTCGTAGACCTCGGTGCCCGGCTCCACGAACAGGGTGCCCCGCTCCTGGAGGTTGAGCATCGCGTACGCGGTGGCCTGCCCGGCCCGGTCGGCGACCAGTGAGCCGGTGGAGCGGGTGCGCAGCTCCCCCGCCCAGGGCTCGTAGCTCTCGAAGATGCCGTGCGCGATCCCGGTGCCCCGGGTCTCGGTCAGAAACTCGGTGCGGAAGCCGATCAGGCCCCGGGACGGCACCAGGAACTCCATCCGCACCCAGCCCGAGCCGTGGTTGACCATGGTCTCCATCCGGCCCTTGCGGCCGGCCATCAGCTGGGTGACCGCGCCGAGGTGCTCCTCGGGCACATCGATGGTCATCCGCTCCACCGGCTCGTGCACCCTGCCGTCGATCTCCCGGGTGACCACCCGGGGACGGCCCACGGTCAGTTCGAAGCCCTCCCGGCGCATGGTCTCCACCAGGATGGCCAGGGCCAGCTCGCCGCGGCCCTGCACCTCCCAGGCGTCCGGCCGCTCGGTGGGCAGCACCCGCATCGACACATTGCCGACCAGCTCCCGGTCCAGCCGGTCCTTGACCAGCCGGGCGGTCAGCCTGTGGCCCTTGCCGCCGCGGCCCACCAGCGGGGAGGTGTTGGTGCCGATGGTCATGGAGATGGCCGGCTCGTCCACCTGGATCAGCGGCAGGGCCACCGGGTTGTCGGGGTCGGCCAGGGTCTCGCCGATGGTGATCTCCGGGATGCCGGCCACCGCGCAGATGTCGCCCGGCCCGGCCTCGGCGGCGGGCTTGCGGGTCAGCGCGTCGGTCATCAGCAGTTCGGTGATGCGGACGTTCTGCACCGAGCCGTCGCGCTTGAGCCAGGCCACCGTGCGGCCCTTGCGCAGATGTCCCTGCTGGATGCGGCAGAGCGCGATCCGGCCCAGGAACGGGTCGGCGTCCAGGTTGGTGACATGGGCCTGGAGCGGGGCGTCCGCGTCGTAGACGGGCGGCGGCACCGTCGTCAGCAGGGTGGAGAACAGCGGCTCCAGGGACTCGCTGTCGGCCGGGACGGTGCCGTCGGCCGGCTGGGTGAGCGAGGCGATGCCGTCCCGGGCGCAGGCGTAGACGATCGGGAACTCGATCTGCTCCTCGTCCGCGTCCAGGTCCAGGAAGAGGTCGTAGGTCTCGTCCACCACGGCGGAGATCCGGGCGTCGGAGCGGTCGGTCTTGTTGATGCACAGGATCACCGGCAGCCGGGCCTGGAGCGCCTTGCGCAGCACGAAACGGGTCTGCGGCAGCGGGCCCTCGGAGGCGTCCACCAGCAGCACCACGGCATCCACCATGGACAGGCCGCGCTCCACCTCGCCGCCGAAGTCGGCGTGGCCCGGGGTGTCGATGATGTTGATCACCACCGGGCCGGAGCCGTCCTTGGGGTGGTACTTGATGGCCGTGTTCTTGGCCAGGATGGTGATGCCCTTCTCCCGCTCCAGGTCGTTCGAGTCCATGACCCGGTCGTCCACCTGCTGGTGTGCGGCGAAGGCGCCGGCCTGCTTGAGCATGGCGTCGACCAGGGTGGTCTTGCCGTGGTCGACATGGGCGACGATGGCGACATTGCGGATGTCGTGGCGCGTGGGCACTGGCGGAGCTTCTCCCGGACGTGACGGAACGCTGTCCGCGCCGGGCCCCGCGGCGCGCGACGGCGCGGGCGCGGTGACGGGCGGTGCGGTCCCGGCTGGCGGATGACCTGGTGGCGGCGAGCCCGGCCGGCGTCGTACGCCTCGGGTGGACCGGCCCCGCACCTCATCGTACGGTGCGGGGGCCGGGCGGTGCCGGGCGGCGGCCGGGTCAGCGGCGGTAGCCGATGTCCTGGTAGCGGGGGGTGGCCAGGCCGAAGGCCCCGGCCCCGGCCAGTTCCCGGTCCACCGCCACCAGCTCGGGACGCTGGAACAGCGGGATGGAACCGGCCGCCGCCCACAGCCGCACATCCGCCTTGTTGAGCAGTTCGGCGCGGCGCTCGTCGTCCAGCTCGGTGGCGGCCTGGTACAGCAACTGGTCGATGTGGTCGGTGCCGACCCGGGCGAAGTTCTGCTCGACGAACAGCTCACCGCCGGGGATCGCCTGCGGCTTGGCGTACACCGGGCGGGCATCGGTGGCGGGATAGGCGGAGGCGGGCCAGGAGTACAGGGCCAGATCGAAGTCGCCCTCGATGATGTGGTCCTCGAAGTAGGCGGCGCCGTCCACCTCGATGATCTCGGCCAGCACGCCGAGCGGCGCCAGCATGGCGGCGATGTGCTCGCCCACCTCCCGAAGCTGCTCCGCCTCGTCGCCGGCCGGGAGCACGAACTCCAGGCGGAGCGGCACGCCGTCCTTGGTGCGCACCCCGGAGGCGGCCTGGCGGGACATCTCGTCCGCCTCGTCGGCGGCCCGGGCGGCGCCCGCCTCGGACTGCACGGCGCTGATCCGCAGCCGGGCGGCGGTGTCGTCCTCCCCGGCCCGCTCGGCCTCGGCCGCGGCCTGCCACCCGGCGCCGGCCGCCTGCCGCAGCAGGACCGCGCGCTGCCGGGCGCCCGGCTGCACGGTGTCCAGGCGCGGCAGCACCCGGGCGGCCAGGCCGCCGGCCGGGTCGGCCCCGGTGCGGTCGGCGGCGGCCAGCCGCAGCACCGGGCCGCCGACCAGCGGCCAGCCGTCGGCGAGGGCGGCGGCAGGTGGGCGGGCACCGGCCGCCGCGGTGCCCGTGCCGGGGACGTCACCGGGCTTGGCATCGGCGTCGTCGGCCTCCCCCGCGGGCCCGCCCTCCCCGGTGTCCGTGTCCGCCTCGGCACCGGCGTCCGGCTCCGTGTCCGCCCCGGCGTCCGCCTCGGTGCCGGCGTCCGTGCCGGGGTCGGCGTCCGCCTCGGTGTCCGTGTCCGCCTCGGTGTCTGCCTCGGTGCCGGGGTCCGTATCCGTGTCCGCCTCGGTGCCGGCGTCCGTGCCGGGGTCCTTGCCGGTGCCGCGGCGCCAGCCCGCCTCTTCCAGCAGCGCCGCGGCGGCTGCCACGCCGGTTTCGCCGAGGGCGGAGCTGTTGTCCTGGTAGCCGTCCTGGCCCATCACCCACAGATGGCTGCCCAGTGGCCGCACCGGCAGCCCGGCGGGCTCGTGCACCAGCGCGGCCAGTTCGGCGCGGTCCAGGGCGCGGGCCAGCGCCCAGCGCACCCGCTCGTCCTCCAGCGCCTCGGAGGTGCCGTTCATGGCGAGCTGGGTGTAGGAAGCGCTGAAGGCCCGGTGCACGGTATAGCGGCCCAGGCCCTCGGTCATGGCCCGCTCCCGGGCGGCGAACGCCTCGTCCCGGGCCCGCCAGGCGGCGGCGACGGAATCCGCGTAGTGCTCGGCCGCCCGCTCCGCGTCGGCGGGCTCGCCGTCTCCGTCGAGAACGGCCAGCTCGGCCTCGGCGAGCCGGTGCAGGGCGCCGAGCGCCTCCGCCTGCCCGCCAAAGGCCCCGGCATCCGGGCCCGGCGCCTCCGCGGCGCTCATCCCCGGGTCGCTCCCGGGGTCGGCGGCCTCGGCGCGCCCGGAGCGCACACGCCCCGAGTACACGGCCCCGCCGGAGCCGGCCCGCCCGCCCCCTTCCTCTTCCGTCCCCCGGACGGCCTCCCCACCGGATACGTCCGTGCCCCCGCCCGGGCCACGGGCGGCGTCACCGCCGGAGGCATCGGCGGCGTCACCGCCGGAGGCGTTCGCTTCGATGCGGTCGGCTTCGGCGGGCGAGACCTCGGCGATCTGGACGGCCCCGGCGGCCAGCGCCTCCACCCGCCGGCCGGCCGGTACCGCGGCGAACACCAGCTCCTCCAGCAGGGCCGGATCGCCCCACCACTTCCCGTTCCGTACGAGAGTGACCGTGCCCTTGCGGGCATCCACCGCCTTCACCTGGAAGGGGCCTCCCGACAACGGCAGTTCGTCCTTCGCGCCCTCGTTGAAGGTCTTCGCCTCGCCGGTCACCGACGAGGGATACAGCGGGGTGAAGAGTGAGCGCCAGTCCGCATACGGGCGGGCGAAGGTCACCAGCACCTCGTTCTTCCCCCGCCCGGCCTCCACATTCTCGATCTTGTCGTAGCCGGTGTTGCGCGCCGACCAGTACGCGGCGTCCTGGCCGTTCAGCGCCTTCCACTGGGCGATGAAGTCCTCGGCTCCGATCCTGCTCCCGTCGCTCCACTTCGCCTTGGGATTCAGTGTGAAGACCACCGTCTGCTTCGGCTCCCGCGCGGTGATCTCGGCCGACTCCAGATAGTCCGGATTGAGCTGCGGACGCCCGCGCTCGTCCAGCACGAAGAGCATCGGCAGCACCGCGCCCGCGATCAGGTCGGTGGTGCGGTCGGCCTCGTGCTGGAAGGCGTTGAGCGTGGCCGGTGGCGCGTCGACGGCCCAGGTCACGGTCCCGCCGCTGCGCAGCGCCGCCCGGTCGGCGGTGGCCAGGGAGCGCAGGGGAACGGCTTCACCGTCGTCCCCGCCGCTGCACCCGGCCATCGCCGGGAGCAGCAGCAGCGCGCCGGCCGCCAGCAGAGCCGCGCCCCGTGTGAGCGCGCCGCGCCGCGCCGCGGTGCCGATTGCCGACCATCCAGACATCCGCATTCCCTCCGGCTTCCGCCTCCGGGCCCGGTGCCGCCCGGCTCTCCTCTGATTGACGGCTGATCACACCTATCCAGCAGAGAAGGGGAGGCCGGCGCCCATGCGGCGGCGACACGGCGCGCGGCGGTCCCGATGCCACCCGAACGGCGCCGGACGCCGGCCGGAGCCGCGCCGTCCGGGAAATCCGCGCGGCACTCTTCCCCTGGGATGTGTGCTCGGTCACACTCTTAGGGTTCGGAAATCCGCCGCCACCAGGGCGAGGTGGTCCGTGATGTCCCTGCACGAGGAAATCCGCACCGCGGAGCGCAGTCTGGACGAGCTCAAACGCTGTGCCGTGCGGCTGGAACGCGAGCTGGGCGACCGGCTGGATGTGCGCCGCATACGCAGCGATATCGAGCATCTGCGGCTGAGTCTCTCGATGCTCGCGGGGTCCGCCGGGCCGGAGGAGCGTGCCGGGCCCGGGACACCCGAGATGATCGTGGTGCCCGATACGCCGTACGACCGCCGGCTGTGGACCAGCGACGCGGACGACGAGGGTCTGGGGGTGCGAGACCACCACGCACCATGACCGGCGGCCGGCCCGCCACCGCCGACAGCGCGCGGGGGGGGGCTCTCCCCGGCCGGCGCGCGCCCCAGGAAAGGGCCTGCTGCGCTGTCCGCGCCCCACCCCGCACTTCTCAAGGTCCCGATCCCGCTTCCCCCTTCCCCGGACCCCGGGAGGTCTCCTTGGCCACCGTGCAGAGCCGTTCCCCGGCCGGCGTCACCGGCCCCGGACGGGCCGCCATCGCGGCCCGGCAGCTTCGCACCGACCGCTGGTGGCTGGCCCCGGCCGTGACCGTCGTGGCGCTGGCCGCCTTCGTGGTCTACGCGACCTGGCGGGCCTTCACCAACACGGACTACTACGCGGCGCCCTATGTCTCGCCCTTCTACTCCCCCTGCCTGTCCGAGAACTGCGTGGAGATGCAGGGCGGACCCAACTGGGCGGTGCTCGGCGACTGGTGGGTGCTCTCCCCCGCGCTGATCTTCCTCGCCCTGCCGCTGGGCTTCCGGCTGACCTGCTACTACTACCGCAAGGCGTATTACCGCGCCTTCTGGGCCTCGCCGCCGGCCTGCGCGGTGGCCGAGCCGCACCAGCGGAACACCGGGGAGACGCGGTTCCCGCTGATCGTCAACAACGTCCACCGGTACTTCTTCTACGCGGCGCTGCCCATCGCCGTGATCCTCACCTATGACACCGTGCTCGGCTTCCGCAACGCCGAGTACGAGTGGGGGCACATGGGTCTGGGCACGCTGATCTTCCTGGTGAACATCGTGCTGGTGTGGGGCTACACCCTCTCCTGCCACTCCTGCCGGCACATCATGGGCGGCCGGCTGCGGCACTTCTCCGCCCACCCGGTGCGCTACCGGCTGTGGACCTGGACGAGCCGGCTGAACGGCCGGCACATGGAGCTGGCCTGGGGCTCGCTGTTCAGCCTGGCGCTGGCCGACCTCTACGTCTATCTGCTGGCCACCGGGGTTTTCGACGACCCCGTCCTGTTCTGACCCCGCGCCCGCCAACCCACCGCCCCGCGCTGTCCCCGTTCCCGTTTCCCGTTCCCGTTTTCCGTTCCCGTTCTCCGAACCGAGCCACCGAGGAGTCGCAGACCCATGAGCACAGTCGAACGCCGGCGCTGGGACGTGGTGATCGTCGGTGCCGGCGGCGCCGGACTGCGCGCCGCCATCGAGGCACGCCGGCAGGGGCGCCGGGTCGCCGTGGTCTGCAAGTCGCTGCTCGGCAAGGCGCACACCGTGATGGCCGAGGGCGGGATCGCCGCCAGCATGGGCAATGCCAACGCCCGGGACAACTGGCGGGTCCACTTCCGCGACACCATGCGCGGCGGCAAGTTCCTCAACCACTGGCGGATGGCCGAACTGCACGCCCGGGAGGCCCCCGAGCGGGTGTGGGAGCTGGAGACCTGGGGCGCCCTGTTCGACCGCACCGCGGACGGCCGGATCTCGCAGCGCAACTTCGGCGGCCACGAGTATCCGCGGCTGGCGCATGTCGGGGACCGCACCGGGCTGGAGATGATCCGCACCCTTCAGCAGAAGCTGGTCGCCCTCCAGCAGCAGGACCACCGGGAGACCGGCGACTTCGAGTCCGGCCTGAAGGTCTACCAGGAGTGCACGGTCACCCGGGTGCTCACCGACGCCTCCGGCCGGGTGGCCGGCGTCTTCGGCTACCAGCGCGAGTCCGGCCGCTTCTTCCTGCTCCGGGCCCCGGCGGTGGTGCTGGCCACCGGCGGCATCGGCAAGGCGTTCCGGGTGACCTCCAATTCCTGGGAGTACACCGGGGACGGCCACGCGCTGGCGCTGCTGGCCGGCGCCTCCCTGATCAACATGGAGTTCGTGCAGTTCCATCCCACCGGGATGGTCTGGCCGCCCTCGGTGAAGGGCATCCTGGTCACCGAGTCGGTGCGCGGCGACGGCGGGGTGCTGCTCAACAGCGAGGGCCGGCGGTTCATGTTCGACTACGTCCCGGAGGTCTTCAAGGCGCAGTACGCCCCGGACGAGGCCGAGGCGGACCGCTGGTACACCGATCCGGCCGGGGCCCGCCGCCCGCCCGAGCTGCTGCCCCGCGACGAGGTGGCCCGCGCCATCAACGCCGAGGTCAAGGCGGGCCGCGGCTCGCCGCACGGCGGGGTGTTCCTGGACGTCTCCGCCCGGCTGCCGGCCGAGGAGATCCGGCGGCGGCTGCCCTCCATGCACCACCAGTTCAAGGAGCTGGCGGATGTGGACATCACCGCCGAGCCGATGGAGGTCGGCCCCACCTGCCACTATGTGATGGGCGGGGTGGAGGTGGATCCGGACACCGCCGCCGCGGCCGGCGTGCCGGGGCTGTACGCGGCCGGGGAGGTGGCCGGCGGCATGCACGGCTCCAACCGGCTGGGCGGGAACTCCCTCTCCGATCTGCTGGTCTTCGGCCGGCGCGCCGGGCTGCACGCCGCCGAGTACGCGGCCGGGTTCGCCGCCGGGGAGCCGCCGGAGGTGGCCGAGGAGGCGGTGGCGGCGGCGCGCGCCGAGGCGCTGCGCCCGTTCGGCGCCCCGGAGGAGGCCGCACCACCGGCGGCCGGGGCGGGCGAGAACCCCTACACCCTGCACCAGGAACTCCAGCAGACCATGAACGATCTGGTGGGGATCATCCGCCGGGAGGGCGAGATGTCCCGGGCGCTGGACCGGCTGGGCGAGCTGAACGCGCGCGCCCGGCGCATGGCGGTGGAGGGCCACCGGCAGTACAACCCCGGCTGGCACCTTGCCCTGGACCTGCGCAACATGCTGCTGGTCAGCGAGTGCGTGGCCCGGTCGGCGCTGGAGCGCACCGAGTCCCGCGGCGGCCACACCCGCGACGATCATCCGCGAATGGACCCGGAGTGGCGGCGCGTCCTGCTGCGCTGCGCCCTCGCGGAAGGCGGCGACGGGGTGGCCGGCGCGATCGAGGTGGCGCGGCACGCCATGCCGCCGATGCGCGCCGACCTGGCGGAGCTGTTCGAGAAGGAGGAGCTGGCCAAGTATCTGACCGCCGAGGAGCTGTCGGAGGTGCTGAGCCCGGGCTCCGCCGCAGCCGCCGCGGCGGGCGGGCAGCCGGACCAGGCGGCTCGGGGAACACAAGGAGCGGATGAGTGACCACAGCGGCGAAGGACAGCGGCGGAAGCGGCGACGGCGGACCTCCGGCGGCCGGGTACCAGGTGCGGCTGCGGGTGTGGCGGGGGGACGCCGACGGCGGCGGCCTGGCCGAGTTCACCGTGCAGGCGCACGAGGGCGAGGTGGTGCTGGACGTCATCCACCGGCTCCAGGCGACCCAGGCGCCGGACCTGGCGGTGCGCTGGAACTGCAAGGCCGGCAAGTGCGGCTCGTGCGGCGCGGAGGTCAACGGGCGGCCCCGGCTGCTGTGCATGACCCGGATGTCCGCGCTGCCGCGCGACGAGGTGATCACGGTGACCCCGATGCGCACCTTCCCGGTGATCCGTGACCTGGTGACGGATGTGGGCTTCAACTACGGCAAGGCGCGCGAGGTGCCCGCGTTCGTTCCGCCGGAAGGGCTGGCGCCGGGCGAGTACCGGATGGCGCAGCAGGATGTGGCGCGCTCGCAGGAGTTCCGCAAGTGCATCGAGTGCTTCCTGTGCCAGAACGTGTGCCATGTGATCCGTGATCACGACGACAACAAGCCCGCGTTTGCCGGGCCGCGGTTTCTGATGCGGATCGCGGAGCTCGACATGCACCCGCTGGACGCCGCCGCCGAACAGGACCTGGACCGCCGGGCCGGCGCGCAGGAGGACCACGGTCTGGGCTACTGCAACATCACCAAGTGCTGCACGGAGGTGTGCCCGGAGAACATCCACATCACCGACAACGCGCTGATTCCCATGAAGGAGCGGGTGGCGGACCGCAAGTACGATCCGCTGGTCTGGCTGGGCCGCACCATCCGGCGCCGCCGCGGCTGAGCGGCCGGGTCCGCGGGGGCGGCCTGCGGGGCGGATGGGCCGCCGCCGTTCACGATCAGAGTTCACCCGGCGGTTTCCGGCGGGAAACCCCGGCCGGGCCGGCGGCGGGCATGCTGGAGGCAATCGCCCTCCGCCCGGCCATCACCACGGCACCGCATGGCACCACCACCCGGCACCGCCCGGCACCATCTGGCACTCGGTGTCGCAGAGCTGCTCAACTACGGGATGGCCGTGGCCAGTTCCCGTCTTGTCCCCTGTGCGCTCGGTGAGGTCCTGGCGTAGGGTCTGGCATATGCGCACAGGGGGTGAGGAATGAACAACCGCAACCCGCGGCCGTGGCAGGTGGTCCGCCAGGACCAGAACGGCAACCGCTACCGGATCGGTCACTGCGCCACGCGCGCGGAGGCGCAGCGCCTTATCCGGCGCCTGGAGGCGGCTGCCGGAGCCCGCCCGGCGGGCTGGGGGCGCTATCTGGTGGAGCGCGTCGAACAACGGAACAGCACACTCCGCTGACCCCGTGCACAATCGGGTATATCAGAGTAATCAGGTATAAAACGGACGAAGCCTGATTCTCCGGGATCTTTGCATCCGCCCGATCCGGCCCTCAGGGCCCTGACAGGGGACGTGGACAGCGTGAGCGCGAGTGCCGAGGACGCCCGGCGGCCGATGGCCGGGACCGGTGCGGCACGGCGTGCCGCACCCACCGCCCGGGCCGCGGCGCCCCGGGCGGCGCAGCCCGCCGACCCGTCCGCGTCCCGCGGCGGCTCCGCGCCGTTCCCGGAATCGCTGCTGAACGTCCTGCGGGTGGGCATCGTGATGATCGACGCGCACGGCCGCGTCGTGCTCTGGAGCCCCACCACCACCGAGATCCTCGGCTGGCCCGACAGCCTGGCCATCGGGCGCCACCTCAGTGACTTCTTCCCCGAGGGCCACGACCCCGGGGGCATCGCCATCTACCGCGCCCTGCTGCGCGACGGCCTCTGGCGCGGCATCCTCCCGATGCGCCACCTGGACGGCGCCACCGTGGAACTGGAGGGCCGGGCCACCCTGCTGCGCGACCCCGACCGCACCCCTTTCATTCTCGCCAACCTTGTGGAGACCAGCCGGATCCGCGCCGTCGAACAGGACCTGGCCGCACTGGACGGCCTGTTCACCGCCTCCCCGCTGGGCATCGCCCTGTTCGACACCGACCTGCGCTATCTGCGGATCAACGACGCGCTGGCCCGGCTCAGCGGCGTCCACCCGGACGACGTGGTCGGCAAGACCGTGCTGGAGGTGCTGCCCGAACACATGTCGCGCGAGATCCACGAGATCCAGCGGCAGGTGCTGCGCACCGGGCGGTCCGTGATCGATCTGGTGATGCCCTCCCCCGACCGGAGCGGCGCCCGCTCGCTCTCCTTCGGCCGGCTCACCGACCGCGGCGGCCGGCCCCTGGGCGTGGGCTGCACCGTCATCGACATCACCGAGCGGCGCGAGGCGCTGGAGAAGATCGAGCACGCCCGGCAGCGGCTCTCCCTGCTGGACGACATCGGGCTGGCCCTGGCCGACCTGCTGGACGTGCGCCGCATCTCCGAGGTGCTGGCCCAGGTCCTGGTGCCCCGCTTCGCCGACTACTCCGGGGTCATGCTGCTGGACGAGGTGATCAACGGCGGCGAGCTGCCCTCCAGGGCCCGGATGGCCTCCGCCCCGCTGCGCCAGACCGGGGTCGCCGCCAAGGAGTTCACCCCCGCCGTGGAGCGGATGCTCCGCGCCGGCCAGGACATCGCCTTCGAGCCCGGCTCGATCTTCGGCCGGGTGCTGCTCAGCGGCTACCCGTATCTGGTCGGCTCGGAACGCGAGCTGGCCGAGACCACCTACCGGGACGATCCCAAGGTGCGGGCCGCCATCGAGCTGGGCATCCACTCGCTGATGGTGCTGCCGCTGCGCGCCCGCGGCACCGTGCTCGGCCTGCTGGTGGTCAGCCGCTCCGGGCGGCGCACCCCGTTCAACGGCGAGGACCTGGCCCTGGCCGGGGAGGTCGCGGCGCGCGCCTCGGTCTCCCTGGACAACGCCCGGCTCTACGCCCGGGAGCGGGACAGCGCCGTGATGCTCCAGCGCAGCCTGCTGCCGCAGCGGGTGCCGGAGCCGCCCGGCGTGCAGGTGGGCTACCGCTATGTGCCGGCCAGCACGGGCGCGGAGGCCGGCGGCGACTGGTTCGACGTCATCCCGCTGGGCGACGGCCGGGTGGCCTTTGTGATCGGCGACGTCATCGGGCACGGGCTGCAGGCCGCCGCCACCATGGGACGGCTGCGCACCGCCGTGCGCACCCTGGCCGGGGTGGGCCTGCCGCCCGCCGCGCTGCTGCGCCACCTCAACGAGCTGGGCGACGATCTCGCACCCGCGCCCGACGAGCTGCTGATGGCCACCTGCATCTACGCCATCTACGACCCGGCGGAACGGAGCTGTGTCCTGGCCAACGCGGGGCATCCGCCGCCGCTGCTGCTCGCCCGGGGCCCGCACACCGGGCTGTGGCGGGCCCGGACCCTGCACCTCCCGGAGGGCATGCCGCTGGGGCTGGAGGACGCCCGGTTCGAGGAGCGGCGGATCGATATGCCGGACGGCGCGATCCTCGTCCTCTACACCGACGGACTGATCGAACGGCGCGGCTCGGACATCGACGAGGGGCTGGAGCGGATGCGCACGGTGCTGGGCCGCACCACGGGCGACACCCCGCCCCTGGAAGACCTGTGCGACCGGGTGCTGACGGCGCTCACCCCGGACGGCACCGGCACCGTCACCGGCACCGGAGCACAGCCGCCCGCGGACACCACCCGGGACCGGGCCGCGGCCATGCCGGCCCCCGTGCCGCGGCAGGGCGCGGAGGACGACATCGCGCTGCTGGCCGCCCGGCTGGGCGGGCTGCCCGGCGAGACCTCCGTCTCCTGGAGCTTCCCGGCCCGCAATGTCGCGGCCTACCGGGCCCGCAGCCTGGTCCGGCACACGCTGCGCGACTGGGGACTGGAGCAGCTCACCGAGCCTGCGGTGCTGGTGGTGAGCGAGCTGGTCACCAACGCGGTACGGCACGCCCGCGGCCCGGTGGGGGTACGGCTGGTGCGCGGGACCCGGCTGCTGGTGGAGGTCTCCGACTCGCTGCCGGACCCGCCGCGGGCGCGGGACGCCGCACCGGACGACGAAGGCGGCCGTGGCCTGGCCCTGGTCGCCCGCACCGCCCAGCGCTGGGGCACCCGCCGCGAGCCCCACGGCAAGACCATCTGGCTCGAACTCCCCCTCCCGCCCGGGCCTACAGCCCCCTGAGCCCGCCGCCGGGCTCAGCGGACGGGAAGGTGATAGGAGATGCGGTAGCGGTCGGCCGGCAGGATGATGTCGGCGGTCTCCACGGCCATGCCGCCGGAGCGGAAGGTGCGGGTGATCACCAGCACCCCGTGCCCGGGCTGGCCGCCGAGCACCGCCGCCTCGGCCGCCAGTGCCGGCCGGGCCCACACCTCCTCCTGGACGTTGTCCACCACCACATCGATGGCGGCCATCCGCTCCACCACGCCGCGCCCGCCCAGCGGCCCCTCCTCGGGCAGCATCACCGGTGTCCGGCCGGTCAGCCGCAGCGGCTCCCAGGACGTGGAGAGCATCACCGGCCCGCCGCCGGCGCGGAACACATACCGGGTGCACATCACCGCCTCGTCCCGCTCCAGCCCGAGCCGCTCGGCCACGGCCGGCGAGGCCGTCTGCCGCTCGCTGCTCGCCTCCCAGGTGCCGCTCTGCCGCTCGTCCGCCTGCTCCTGCCGGAACGGCGTGGAATCGCCCAGGGTGCGGTAGGCGCTGCGGAACAGCCGCAGCGGTACCGGCCGCTCCCGCACATAGGTGCCCGAGCCCGAGCGGCCCTCCACCAGCCCCTCGGCCATCAGCACCTTGCGCGCCTCCAGGGCCACCGTGTCGGAGACGCCGTAGCGGGCGCGGATGCCGGCCTGCGAGGGGAGCTTGGCATTGGGCGGCAGCGTGCCATCGGCGATCTGCTGCCGGAGATCATCAGCGATGCGGAGATACGCGGGCTGGTCGCCGAACGGCACGAGGCCCTCCCAGGGCTGCTCCCATGCATGCTCCCATGCACGAATGACAAACAGCAACAGCTTGACAACAGAACGTGGTCAAGGCAAGAACTGGCCATCGCTTGACACGCAGTTCCTGCCGCCCGCACATGCCGTCGGAAAGGCATCCGCCCAGCTCGAAGCGGCGGGCGGGGGCCGGCTCCGGCCCCCCGCGGAGCGCACAACGCGCGGGCCGCCGCTCACACCAGACGGCGACCCGCGCGGCTTGGGGGTGGACGGGTGGCCGGATCCCCGGGTGGTCCGTGCCCGTCCCCGTGCCGTGCCCGCCTTCGGCTACGGACCGGCGGTGAACACCTGGAGCAGCTTGTCCGGCGACCCCGGTCCTTCGTCGCTCAGCCGGCCCCTGGCCGACGCCCGGTCCAGCGCGGCGGCCACCTCGGCCGGCGCGGCCTGCGGATGGTCCGCGAGATACAGCGCCGCGGCCCCGGCCACATGCGGGGTGGCCATGGAGGTTCCGGAGACGGTGTGGGTGGCGGTCGGCGAGCCGGTCCAGGCCGAGGTGATGGAGCTGCCCGGCGCGAAGAGGTCGACGGCCGTGCCGTAGTTGGAGAATGCCGCGCGGCGGTCGGAGGGGGTGGTCGCCCCCACCGTGATCGCCTCCGCCACCCGGGCCGGCGAGGTGCCGGCCGCCGGCTGGTTCTCGTTCCCGGCCGCCACCACAAAGGTGACCCCGGCCTCGATGGCCGCCCGCACGGCGTCGTCCAGCGCCTGGCTGGCCTCGCCGCCCAGGCTGAGATTGGCGACCGAGGGACCGGTGGCGTTCCCGGTGACCCAGTCCATGCCGGCCACCACCGAGGCGAGGGTGCCGCTGCCCTCGTCGTCCAGCACCTTGACCGAGACGATCTCGGCGCTCTTGGCCACGCCGAACGCGGCGCCGCCGGCCGTGGCCGCCACATGGGTGCCGTGGCCCTGCCGGTCCGAGCCGTCGCCGCCGAAGGCGTCGAAGCCGAACACCGCCCGGCCCCCGAAGTCCTCGTGCTCGTAGTGGATCCCGGTGTCCAGCACATAGACCGTGACACCCGCGCCGCCGTGGTCCGGATGGGCGAAGGCGTCGTCCAGCGGCAGATCGGGCTGGTCGATGCGGTCCAGGCCCCAGGAGGGCGGATCGGTCTGGGTGGCGGTGAGCCGGACCGCCTGGTTCTGGATCACCCCGGCCACCAGGGGGTCCGCGGCCAGTGCGCGCGCCTCCCGCTCGGTCGCCTCGATCTCGAAGCCGTTGAGCGCGTGCTCGTACACCTGCTCGATCTCGACGCCGAACCGCTCGGCGAGTCCGGCGGCTTCGGCGGAGGCGGCCCGCGGCGCGGTGTCGTCGAGGGTGACGAGGTAGCTGCCGGCTATCGCGTCGGGGGTGCCGGCGTTGACGATCTCACCTTCCGGTACGGGGGCGGGGGCGGGCGCCGCGGCGGCCGGGAGGGTGCTCCCGGCCCCGAGGAGCACCGCTGCGCCGGCTGCCGCGGCGGTGGCGCCGCGCCACCACGAGGGGGGCGTCACTGCCATCGGTGTGCCTCCTGACGGTTCGTCCTGTGGGGATTGCCTGCCGGGGTGGAGCGCGGGGTTTCCGCGGGACGGCGTCCCGGACACGCCAATGCGGAACGGGTTCCTCCGGTTTGGCGTGCACAGGACACTCAATGAATGATTCGTGCAGCCACCGGAGATCGGCAAGGGGCGCACGAAGGCATGGCCGGAATGACCACGGCATCCACACAGGCCCCGGCCGGCTTCACGCCCCTCACGAGATCCGCACACCGGCGCATGTCCCCGCACATGGCGGTCCCCTCCGCCCCTCGCCCGCACCACGCGCGTTAACGCGCCGGCCTTCCTGACGTACCGTTCCGGCCACCGAAACGAGGGGCCGGCCGGGGAAGAAGTGGACATGGGGGATTTCTGGGGGGACCTTTGGGACCCCGAAGTCATCGTCGGCCTGGTCGCGTTGACCGCCACGGTGGTGCTCTGGCTGCTGGACCGGCGGCGCAAGCGGATCGGCTGGCGGGTGCAGATGGACGCGGTACTGCGCGACCCGCCCGACGGGCCGCCCGGCTTCCCGGACCTGACGGTCTACCGGGACGGCAGCGAGGTCGCCGACGCCTCCTTCGCCCTGGTACGGGTGGAGAACGACGGCAGCAAACCGATCACCCGCGAGGACATCCAGGAACTGCTCACCGTCGACTTCGACGGCCGCCAGGTGGTGGCCGTGATCGTCACCGACGCCCAGCCCCGGCTGCTGATCCGGCGGCTGGAGCGGCTGACCCACCAGGGCAGCCGGATCACCCTGCCGCCGTTCGCGCTGAACCCGGGGAACCACTTCAAGCTGCTGGTGCTGCTTTCCGGCGAAGGCTCCGGCGGCGAGGTGGAGACCGAGGGGCTGATCAGCGGCGGCCGGATCGTCCGGAACAAGCAGCGGACCGGCCCGCGCCCGCTCTACCTGGTCCTGGTCGCGCTGCTGCTGGTGGTGACCAGCGCCATCACCCTGCGGGTGGTGAACAACCCGGACGCCAGGGACCCGGCCTGCGCCACGGGCACCCTCACCCTGATCGGCTCCACCGCCTTCGAGGCGACCACCACGAAACTGGCCGAGGCATACATGGAGCTCTGCCCGGACGCCGTGATCGAGGTGGACCCGGCCGGCAGCGAGCAGGGGCTGTTCGAGCTCGCCGCCCTCGGCCAGGAGCAGGGTGCGCAGGCCGCCGCGGACCACCTCACGGTCGCCGACGGCAGGGCCGACGAGAAATACCGGCAGTTCGACGAGCATCCGCTGGCACTGAACATCTTCGCCGTGGTGGTCAACCGCGACGCCGGGATCGACCGCCTGACCCTGGACGAGATCCACCGGATCTACCGGGGGGAGATCACCAACTGGAGCGAGCTGGACGGCAACGACCGCGACATCGCGCTGGTCAGCCGGGACACCGGCTCCGGCACCCGGGCGCTGTTCGAACGGCTGGTGCTGGGCTTCGGCGAACCGCTGGCCGTCAATTCCGGCGACTGCCGGACCCGCTCCCCGGGCCATGGCGACGACGGCCCGCTGCGCTGCGAACGGCGCTCCACCGGTGATCTGCTCACCGAGGTGAACCGGGTGCCCGGCGCCATCGGCTACGCCGAGGCGCAGGCGGCCACCGACTTCTCCGGGGTGCGCACCGTGGCCATCGACGACTTCGCCCCCAACTTCGCCAATGTCGAGGACGGCTTCTACCCCTTCTGGGAGGTCCAGTACCTCTACTCCTACCGGACGCCCGAGGCCGGCTCGCCGGCCCGGAAGTTCCTCGACTTCCTGTCCCGGCCCACGGCCCAGGGGCTGCTCGACTCCCCCACCACCATGCCGTGCGACGTCGCCGGGTCCGACTACGGCATCTCCTGCGACGACCCGCACGGCTGACCCGCCCGCCCGGCGCAGCGGGCCGCCTCCCGGAAGGCGGATCGGCGGGCCCTCGCGTTGAATGGAGGGGTGGGCCATGCCGCGGAGCACAGCGGGGCCGGCCGCGGGCTGCCGTGGTCGGCCGAGCTGGTGCTGGACGCCGACGGGACGGTCCTGGCCTGCACCGCGACCACGGCGGAGCTGCTGGGCCGGCCGCTGCCGGAGATCCGCGGCCGGCCGCTCGGCGGGTTCTTCCGGGACCCTTCCCTGTGGGAGCGGCTGGCCGCGAACGCCCCGGACGCCGCGCAGGCCGTGCTGCGCCGCCCGCTGGCCGGCTCGCTGGACGCCTCGGTGAGCGTGGCTCCGCTGTTGACCGGGGACGGACCCGGACCGCGGCTGCTGGTGCGGCTGGCGCCCGCCTCGAACGGTGAGATCCGGGACGAATTCGGCCTGCGCGTCGCCCTGGACAGCCGCGGCACCGGGGTCATGGTCTCCGATCCGCGGGTGCAGCAGCGGCTGGACCTGCTGCACGCCGCCGCGGTACGGATCGGCGGCTCGCTGGACATCACCGAGAGCGCCGAGGAACTGGTCGGCATGCTGGTTCCGGTCTTCGCCGATCTGGGCGCGGTGGACCTGACCGAGGAGGTGCTGGCCGGCGAGGAGCCCGGGGAGTATGTGACCGGCACCCCGCAGCGCCGGGTCGCGGTGGCCGCCGCCCGGGGCTGCTGGCCCGACGACATCCACCAGCTCGGCGAGACCTTCGCCCTGGGAGACGTGGAAAGCGCGCACATGCGGCGCGGCGGGGCCGGCGTGCTGCCCGATCTCGGCCCGCTCCGCGCCGAGCTCGGCGGCACCCCCCGGGCCCGCCTGGTGCTCACCCGGTCGGCCACCTCCTTCCTGGTCATGCCGCTCCGGGCGCGCGGCGCGGTGCTCGGCGCGCTCGGCCTGTGGCGGACCGGCGACCGGACCCCGTTCGACCACGACGACGCCGAGCTGACCGAGCAGATCGGCTCCCGGCTGGCCCTCGGCCTGGACAACGCCCGCCGCTACTCCCGGGAGCGGCGCACCGCCGAGGCGCTGCAGCGCAGCCTGCTGCCCCGCCCGGACGTGGCCGTCACCGCGGCGGAGACCTCGGGCGTCTACGCCCCGGCGGCCACCGCGGCCGGCACCGGCGGAAGCTGGTACGACGTGATCCCGCTGTCCTCGGCCCGGGTCGCCTTCGTGGTGGGCAAGGTCGCCGGCCACGGAGTGCACGCGGCGGGCGCCACCGGGCGGCTGCGGTCCGCCGTGCAGACCCTGGCCGACCTGGATCCGCCGCCGGACGAACTGCTCAGCCACCTCAACGACCTGGTGGTGCGGTTCGGCGAGGACCAGGGGCAGCGCGACCCGGCGGGTGCCGCCTCGCTGCTCCGCGCCACCTGCCTGTACGCGGTCTACGACCCGGTCGGCCGCCGCTGCCTGCTGGCCAGCGCCGGCCATCCGGCACCGCTGCTGGCCCGGGCCGGGGAGGACACCGCCGCCGATGTGGTGAAGATGCATCCCGGCCCGCCGCTGGGCACCGCGGGCGAGCCGTTCGAGTCGGCGGAGCTGGTGCTGGCCGGCGGCGATGTGCTGGCCTTCCACTCCGGCGGGCCGCCCGGCCGCAACTGGGACACCGACCGTGATCTGGGCCTGCTGGGCGCCGGCGCCCAGCGCGCCGCGGGCGCCGCGGGCGCCGCGGGGAGCGCCGCGGCGGGCCGGGAGCCGCTGCACACCATCACCCGGGACATCCTGGAGCGGCTGCGCGCCGAGCCCCGCCGGCACGATCTGACCGTGCTGCTGGCCCGGGTGGGCGAGACCCCGGACGACGCCACCGCCGTCTGGGAGCTGCCCGCCGATCCCAGCCGGGTCGCCGAGGTCCGCTCGCTGGTCTCGGCGCAGCTCGCCGCCTGGGATCTGACCGAGCTGCTGTTCGCCACCGAGCTGATCGTCAGCGAGCTGGTCACCAACGCCATCCGCTACGCCGGCGGACCGGTCGGCATCCGGCTGATCCGCGACCAGCGGCTGATCTGCGAGGTCTCCGACCCCAGCCAGACCCAGCCGCATCTGCGCCGCGCCCGGCTCTCCGACGAGGGCGGCCGGGGCCTGTTCCTGGTCGCCCAGGTCGCCCACCGCTGGGGCAGCCGCTACACCCCCACCGGCAAGACCATCTGGACCGAACAGGAAATGCCGCCCCGGTGAGCCCGGCGTAGCGTGGAAGCACAGCGACAGCAATCCACCACCACGGCCGAGAGAGAAGTGAGCACCATGGCCGGCCGTAACCGCGGGGAGATCGAGGCGGAGGTCAAGGACACCCTCGGGCTCGTCCCGCATTTCTTCAGCCGCATCCCCGACGATCTCCTGGAGCACGAGTGGGAGATCTTCAAGAAACTGGAGCTCGGCGAGACGCTGATCCCCAACAAGTACAAGGAACTGATGGGCGTCGCGGTGCACGCGGAGACCAAGTGCCGGTACTGCACCCTGTTCCACACCGAGGCCGCGAAGCTGTTCGGCGCCACCGACGAGGAGATCCAGGAGGCGGCGCACTACGCCAAGAGCACCCTGGGCTGGAGCGCCTACCTCAACGGCATGCAGGAGGACTACGACACCTTCGCCCAGGAGCTGGGACAGATCAAGGACTACCTGAGCGCCAAGGCGGGCTGATCAGCGATGCGGCTCGCCTGGGACCGTCCGGGGGTGCTGCGGCTGACCGCCCATGCCCATGAGCTCTCCGCGCTCGTGGCCGCGGCCCGCTATGTCGCCGAGACCGCGCCCCCGGACATCCCCCCGGAGGCGCTGTCCGACCTCCGCGCCATCCTCGCCGACTACGACACGCACACCCGGACCCTCGGCGGCCCGCCCCCGCCGTCCCCCACGGCATGATCACCACGCACCGGGCACGGCAGGCCCGGGCCCGGGCCACGGACGCCAACCTAGGGCATGAGCGTGCTGCCCGGCTGGATGTACCCGCCCCGCGCGGAGGGCTGGCTGGCGGACGACCTCGACCGCCTCCCGGAGGCACCGCGTCACACCGAGCTGATCGACGGAGCCCTCGTCTTCATGACGACCCCCCAGCGGTCCTGGCACGCCCGCGTCGTCACCGCGCTGACCACCGCACTGCCGGCGCGGGCACCGGCCGGGACCGAGGTGGAGCGGGAGATGACGGTCCGCCTGGACTCGCGCAACCGCCCCGAGCCCGACCTGCTGGTGACCACCGCCCCGTACGACCCGGACCGCACCTGGTACGCCCCCGAGGACGTGCGGCTCGTGGCCGAGGTCGTTTCGCCCGAGTCCGCCCACCGGGACCGGACCGTCAAACTGCGCAAGTACGCCGAGGCGGGCGTCCCGCACCACTGGCGTGTGGAGGACGAGAGCCACGCCGCCGTCGTGCACGTCTACGAGCTGGACCGTCCGGCCCGGGCATACGCCCCCACCGGAATCTTCCGCGAGCGACTGCGCCGGCCCGTCCCGTTCGAGGTGGACATCGACCTCACCGGCCTGACCCGGGCCCCTGACCGGACACGGCGCGGCCGGCCGCACCGTCACACGCTGCAGAGGGATGCCCGAAGCCAGATCCCGACCTGCGGCGACATGCCCTCCAGAGCTCTGACCAGGATCTCTCGTCTGCGGACACCGGCTCCCGACGGCCGTTTACGGTGTCCTGCGGACTGGCCGGGCGTGCTGAGGCAGCACATTCCATGGCACACCGACGGGACTTGCAACGAGACTGCGCAGGTGAGCAACTCTTACCCCTGCCCGTGCTGCGGGCACCGCGTGCTGGACGCGATGCCCGGCTCGTACGAGATCTGCCCCGTCTGCTTCTGGGAGGACGACCACGTCCAGTTCCGCTGGCCGACCATGCCCGGCGGCGCGAACAAGGTCTCCCTGGTCGAGGCCCAGCGCAACTACCAGGAGTTCGGCGCCTCCGACCAGCTCGGCCGGCGGTACGTCCGCCCGCCGGCCGAGGACGAGCCGCTCGACCCCGCCTGGCGCCCCATCGACCTGACACGCCTTCGAGGACTGGGCGGCCGAGGACCGCGCCCCCTGGCCCGACGACCGCTCGGTGCTCTGCTGGTGGCTCCCCACTTTCTATCGCCGGGACCACTCCGCGTCATGACCTCCCACATCGAGACACTCGTCCGGCAGCTCGACGGCAAGGCCGACGAGTCCTACGACGCCCGCGCCGAGCTGATCCGGACCGGCGCCGACGCCATACCCGCCGTCATCGACGGCCTGCCTTCCCTCGGCGGCTTCGGTCAGCTGACCGCCGTCGAGGTCTTCGAGGAGGTGGCCGACCCCCGTTGCGGCCCCGCTCTCATCGGCCTGCTGGACAGCGACAACCCCACCGTCCGCGAACGGGGCTTCACCGAGATCATCAACGACCTGGCCGACCACGCCCAGGTGATCCTCTGCTCCCAGTTCTGGCGGGTGGACGCCGGCCGCACAGACGGCGTCCACGGCCCCGGCCTGGACCGGGAAGTCGACTGGACCGCGCCCTGGGAGCACCTGGTCGAAGAGTCGCGCACCTGGTCCCTGCTGGAAGCATCCGAAGGTGAGGGGCGGCTGGTGCCGGAAGGTCTTCGCGGCGGTCCGCAGGGTGTGGGCGTGCTGGAGTTCGGAGCGGATGCGGGAGCGGTTGGCGCGGTGGAAGGCTGCTGCCGCCCGGCGAAGCCGGGGGCACTCCGTGCGGACCGTGAACGCGCCGCACCCCCTCCACCGCAGGTCAGAGGGCGTTCCGCATGATCGTTCAGACGTTGAAACGGAACGTTTGAAACACCGCTCCGACCTGCGATAACGGGGTTCCCGCGGGTCGAGGTCAGCACAGAATCAGCACGGGAGATCAAGGTCAGCACCTACACCGCTTCCTCGTACCCTTCGGCCTCCCGCGGCGCCTCGGTCGGCACCTCCACCGGCACAGGCCGCATGGCCTCCTGCATGATCTCTCGGCAGCGGTGCCACGCGCCAGGCACGAGGTGCCCATACGTGTCGACCGTGGTCTTGATCGACTTGTGGCCGAGCCACCGCGAGACCTCATGGATGGGGATGCCGTTGGCCAGGGCAGTCGAGGCGAAGAAGTGGCGGAGACCGTGCGGGGTGTACTTCGGCTTGCCGTCCCCCCGGACGAGGCCGGCGACCTTGAGCGCCCTTCTGAAGTGGTACGCGTATGTCGTGGCCGTGGGCATGGTGCCCTTGCCCCGCTCTGGGGGCGCGAAGAAGACCTCCAGCTCCTTGTCTCGGCCCGCCTTGTCCTTGAAGGGCACGGGCACGGCTTCCCACTGCTCCATATGGGCGTCGATCTCCTCTTCGAGGAACGGCGCCGTGGGGATGTCGCGGTACTCCCCTTCCGCCCGGTGCTTCAGGGGCACGAACCGTGTCCGGCAGTCCCCGCGGTTCGCCTTCGAGCTGACCTGCCAGCGAATACGAATGAAGTCGGTTCGGCGACACTCCGTAGCGAAGGCGAGGGTCTCGCTGATCCGGAGGCCGGCCCCTGCCTGCAAGTAGATCGTCAGCCGGTACTGCGGAGAGATGTGCTTCGCGATGAGGTCGACCTCTTCGAGGGTCGGGATCTCGTCCTCATCCACGGCGAGCGAGCTCGTCCGGGGGACCTTCACGCCTGCCGCAGGGTTCTCCGCTATGCGCTTCTCGGTAACGGCCGCCTGCACCATGGCTGCCACGAACTTCATGCGGTCGTTGATGGTGGACGCGGCCATGCCCTCGCCGTTCCGGTGCAGGTCCGCGACGAACTTCTCGAAGTCCTTCTTGGTCAGTCCGGCAAGCGTCTTCCGGCCAAGGTGCGGAACGAGGTGGTTCTTGGTGAATCCCTCGTAGTTCCGCCGCGTGCCCTCGGCGAGTATCTGGAGCCCGAGCCACTCTTTCGATCAGGCGCGGAGGGTGATGGCTCCTCGCTTGGGGTCGAGGTAGACGCCCATGCCCTTGTCGTGCTCGACCTTCGACGCGAATGCGTCGGCGCCATCGGGGCCGGTCTTCTTGGCGAACGTCTTCTCTCGCTGGCGGGCCGTCCGGCCGCCGGGCTCGCGGTATCTGACCGTCCAGTTGTGGCCGCAGCGGTTCTTCTCGCAGGGGTAGAACTTGTTTGTCTCATCGGTCTTGCACTTCTGGAAGACGGTGGCCATATGGCCTCCTTTCTTAGTGAAAAAGGGCATGGCTCTCCCGCAGGAGAAAAGGGAACGGCTCAGCCGTAGTTCTCGTCCAGGTAGGCCACGATGTCGCGCTCACGGGATCGCAAGAGGCGTCCGACCTTCTGGGGTTTCAGGCCCCACGCGCGATACTTGTTCCGGACCGTGATTTCGCTGACCTTCAGCCACTCGGCGACTTCTTCCGGGGTCAGCAGCCGGTTACTTCCGCCTGTCGGCACTTACGCGGCCACCGCCTCGTAGTCGGCTCGGCTCTGGCTGGTCAAGTGGTATCGGCCGAACTCGCACTCGTAGTAGCGGTTCTCGTAGTGGATTCCTCGACGGGTGCCCTTGCGTTCAGCTGTGCGCTGGCGTTTCGCCTGAGCCTTCCCAAGGGCTTTTGGGGCGGCTCGCTCGTCCTGATACGCACGCTTGGAGCCGCACGGGCAGGCACGGAAGTCAACGGTCATGGTCGTCACGTCTCGGTTTCCTGGTTCTACTTACGGAACTTGTCGCATGGGCAGGTGGGAATCTGGCAGGCACCTCGGGCGGCCGAGGCGGCGGAGTGAGTGAAGGGGGCGTGGCCGTCGTGGCCGAGCGGGCTTCCTACGTTCGGCAGATCCTCGCCGACGCGGGGTCCGGCCTTCTGCACTGCTGGCTGTCCCAGCGCCTACGGGACCGCTGGCTGACCGAAGCCAAGCACCGCACTGCACACGTCTCCTACGAGGCCGCCCGGCACAAGGCGGAGAGGAGTGGCCTGTGACGGCCTACGACCGGCGACTCGTCGAGCACCTCCTTCCGGCGGTGTGGGACCAGGAAGCGGCGTACGGCATCCGCAACCCGACAGCCCCGGACGCCGACATGCCGAAGGGCACGGTCGACCCGAAGGCCGCGGGCATTCTGTTCGCCCACCTCGCCGACATCCGGCGGGGCTGGGCGACCGCCCCGCTCACCTCTGCCGAACGCCAGGCCCTTGTCCTCCGCTACGGCGCGGACCTGCCGGACGACGAGGCGGGCGCGTTGCAGGGCGTGACGGGCAGGGCGACGCGGTACCGGTGCGAGCGGGGCATCGGGAAGATCGCGGCGCACTTGAACGGCCACAGCTACGTGGACGGGTACGAGGAACTGGACGATGCGGCGGCGTGACCGCAGACGTGGGCCGAGTGACCGGCGGACTACAAATCCGCGTGAACAAGCCATTCTGACGCGAAGAACGCCTCGCTCCCTTGACCCGGCACAACCGCTCGGGAAGCGTCGCAACGCAAGAACCCGCAACCGACTTGGAACGGGAGGGCACCATGGCCCTAGAGTTCGTGGGAATCGACCCGGAGACCACCGGAGGCGGCTCGCCGACTGTGTGGGTGGAGGAAGAGACGGCCGACCTCGTCCTCCAGGGCGAGGAGGCCGACAAGCTGCTGAAGGCCCAGGTGAGCGAGACGGAGTGGGTCGCCGGACACGACACGGGAATTCCCGCGCATGAGACGGTGATCCGCATCCCCGCCCGCATGGTGCCGATTTTGAGGGAGGCGTGTGATGTCGCAGAACGGCGTGCCGGACTTCGCTGAGCTGTTGCGGTCCGCCCAGCGCACCGCCGTCCACCTGGAGATGCGCGACGTCTACAGCGTCGGCGACGAGAAGGACAGCTTCGAGGAGTTCTTGCGGACCGGTCGGACTGACCTCGACCCCGATTCGCCGTTCTGGCAGGGCTGGACCCCGCTGGTGCGCGAAACGGTCGCCAGGGGCGTCCAGATGCGCCGGGCCCGGATCGTGTCCGAGCCGGTGACCGATTACATCCGGTGGGAGCACGCCCTGACCGCGGTCAACGTCGCCGTTGGTGAGCAGGTCCGCTGGCTCCCGCGTCGTCTCGCCTCCGACATCGCCCTTCCCGGAAACGACCTGTGGCTGATCGACGACCGGCGGGTGATGTTCCACTGGTTCACCGGGGACGGCGACTGGGCAGGACATGAGTTCAACGAGGACCCCGACGTGGTGAAGATGGTCGTCGCCGCGTTCGAGGCTGTGTGGGAACGCGGCATCGACCACGAGAAGTTCACCGTCTGATCCCCCGCACGACCCCATGCCCGCCTCCCCCTCGTCCAGCGCCCAGGCGGCGCGTGAAGCCCTCGCGAAGCGCCTGCAGCACCTTCGCCAGGACGCCGGCCTCACCGGGAAGGAGCTCTCCTCCCGGTGCGGCTGGCACCCGGCGAAGACGACCCGCATCCAAAAGGGCGAGGCCGCACCCTCCGACGCGGACATCAGGGCCTGGTGCGCGGCCTGTGGAGCGGAGGACCAGACAGAGGATCTGATCGCCACGGCGCGGGCGGTCGACTCCATGTATGTGGAGTGGCGGCGCATCCACAAGAACGGCATGCGCAAGGTCCAAGAGGACTTCTACACCCTCCACGAGCAAGCGGCTGTGTGCCGCGTGTACTGCTCCAACGCCGTTCCCGGGTTCTTCCAGACCGCCGACTTCGCCACCGCCCTCATGCAGTCGATCACCGACTTCCAGGGAACTCCCAACGACGTCGCCGAGGCCGTCGCCGCCCGCCTCGCCCGTAGTCGGTTCCTGTACGAGGGAGGCCACCGCTTCGTCGTGCTGTTGGAGGAGTGGGTTCTGCGCTCGCGGATCGGCGACCGGGAGACGATGGCGAACCAGCTCCGGCACCTGCTTGACGTCCTGCCACTGCCCTCGGTCTCGCTCGGTGTCATCCCCTTCACTGCCCAGCGCGTCATCTGGCCCCTGGAGGCGTTCTACGTCTTCGACGACGCCCACGCCGTGGTGGAGACCCTGACCGCCGAGATCAACATCAGGCAACCGCGCGAAATCGCCGACTACCGCAAGGCGTTCGCCGAACTCGCGAAGATGGCCGTCTACGGCGACCACGCTCGCGCCCTCATCAACTCGGCAGTCAGCGCCCTCAGATGACGTTCCGCAATAACCCGCAATTTCGTTGAGCCCGATCTCACGGGCTTCGTACGGTCGTTGACGTCGCCGGAAGGCCAGGCTCCCCGTGCCGGCGGCAGTGGAGGAGAGGCCCAGCCCCACGCCCTCGTAGCCGGGCTGGGCCGTCCCATCGGAGGGATGACCCCGTGACGACGACCGCCGCCAGACCCGCCTCGATCGGCGCACCCGGCTACAGCGAGACGATGCCGTGCGAGCCGGAATCCGCACGCCGTGCGCGCCTGCTCATTAGTGCCGCCCTCAACACCTGGGGCATAGGCAACCTGGTGGACACGGCCACGCTGGTCGTCTCCGAACTCGTCGGCAACTCCGCCCAGCACACCCCGTGCCGTCTGCTCCGGGTCACCGTCAGCCAGCCCGCACCACACCGCGTGAAGATCGCGGTCACCGACAAGTCGCGCACAGTCCCCGACATGGCCAGCCCCGCCGACGACGCCGAAGAAGGTCGCGGCCTGTTCCTCGTTGACGTGCTGAGCGTCCGGTGGGGCTACGACCGGCACCGCTGGGGCAAGACGGTCTGGTCGGAGCTGGAGGTCCCCACATGCTGACCCTCCGGCTGCTTCCCGAAGAAGAACTGGACGGCGACCCGGCGCAGTGCGTCGAGCTGGCGGTGCCCCGACGTGGTGGTGACACGATCACTGTGACGTCCCTGCGTCTGACGCCCTCCGACCTCGTCCGGCTGCGGACCGAGGCCGACCTGGCTTTGGGCGAGATCCGTGCGGAAGTCCTCCGCGCCGAGGCTACGTGGCGTCAGCTCCTCGGCCGCTGGTTCGAGGAGGGCCGGGCAGCCGTCGACTCACTCACCCCTGACGTGGCGCTCCTCACCCGCGTCCTGGAGGGCCTGCGCACCTCCCTGTAACCCACAGGCTCCCGGCCGACGACCGAAGGACAGCACCGGCCGGGAACGGCACCGGGGGACTTCCCCCCGAGGTACCCCGGCGCCATGCACAGCACAGCTCCATCAGACGAGCCCGGCCGGACACGGCCGGGAGAACCGAAGAGGAAGGAGCACGAGGTGGCAGAGAGCACGACACCGCCGCCGACCCCGAGTGGCCTCCTGGTGGCGGTAGAGGAACTGACCGCCGTCCACGACCGGTACGACAGCCTCCGGTCCGACAACGCCGGGAGTTCCGGCGATGCCCCGTGGCCGGGCGGTGACGGCAACCTGACCGACATCGAGTAGCACAAGGCGGCGGGGGTCCGCGCGGTCCGCCGTGCGGGCCCCCGCCGCAGCTGCGTCACGTGGTCGAACTCATGAGGAGGCAGTGATGGAACACCAGTTGATCAACGCCATCGAGACGGCGCTCGGGTGGAACGGAGTGGATGAGCTCGGCAAGGGCTTCGTGCGGGGAAGCATCGACGACCCCGCCCTCGTCTCCCGCATCCTGACCCCGAACCGCTTGCTCGACATCGCCATGCGCAGGAGCCTGAACCGCCCGCAGTTCCGGTGCTTCCAGAAGGGCGAGGAAGTCCACCCAGCCATCTACTACACCGACACCGTCAGCCCCCGGGGCCAGAGCATCCCCATGGTCAACATGCGCAGCCTGGGCAGGCTGCTGGGGGAAGGCGCGACGCTCATCCTCGACCAGGTCAATGTCTTCGACCCGACGATGGAAGTCGCCTGCCGGGCATTGCAGTGGTGGTCCCACGAGCGGGTGCAGGTCAACGCGTATCTGACGACGAACGACGCCGCGGGCTTCCCGCTGCACTGGGACGACCACGACGTCGTGATCATCCAGCTCGCTGGCGAGAAGAAGTGGGAGGTACGCGGAACCTCCCGCGAAGTCCCCATGTACCGCGATTCCGACCCCAACAACACTCCGACTGAAGAAATCGTCTGGGCCGGCGTCATGAAGACCGGCGACGTGATGCACATCCCCCGAGGCCACTGGCACCAGGCGACGCGCAACGGCCACGGATCGGGGAAGAGCCTGCACGTCACGTTCGGGATCACCAAGCGCACGGGAGCGAGCTGGCTCGCATGGCTGGGCGACTGGTGCCGAGAGCACGAGATCTTCCGGCACGACCTGGATCGCGCGCACGGGAGCGGCACTCAGGCCCTGACCGAGGCAGCCGTCCGGCTGATCGGCGAGCGCTCCCCAGCCGACTTCCTTGCCGCGTACGAACAGGCGACGGCGCTCCCCCGGCACGTGCCGTTCCTCGACATCCTGGGACCGCTCGACGCCGTGGCGTGCACCACCCACTTCCCGCCCCAGATCCGCGAGAACGGCGAGACCGTCGACGTCGTGGCCTCGGGGAAGAAGATCACCCTCACGGCCAAGGCCGTGCCCGCACTGCGTCTGCTGCTGAGCGGCAAGCCGGTCCCGCTGGACCAGGCGGCGACCGTCGTCGGGGCCGAAGTCGCGGAGGTGGCCGAGATCCTCGTGAAGGAGGAGATATGCGCGACTCTGACCCCCGAGTTGTCCTCGGGCTACACCGGTCTCGTCACGAACGCCGTCTCCTGACCGGAGCACTGGACCTCGGCGTCACGGCGATCGACACCAGCGCCAACTACCTCGGCTTCCGCTCGCATGAGGTCCTTGCAGGGATCGCCAGCGATCTGCTGCCGAACTTCACGCTCTCCACGAAGGTGGGCTACTTCCCGAGGGCAGACCGGGCGGAGCACTCCCTGGACCCCACTCGGCTGTACGGGGCCGTAGAAGAGGCGGCCCGGAACCTCGGACGAGAGCCAGACGTGGTGTTCCTGCACAACCCGGAACACTCGCTCCAAGAAGCCGCTCCTCACAATCGGGATGTTCTGACCTTGGCGTGCGCCGCCCTCGCCGACTCCGCGAGACAGGGAATATGCGGGGCCTGGGGCATCGCGTCTTGGGACCCGTCACCACTGCCGGAGCTGATCGACGCGACCACGCCGAAGCCGTCCGTCCTCATGGTCCGTGCCGGCCTACTGGTCGGCATCAGAACACTCGACGCCGCGGATGCCCTCGCTGAGGCGCTGGGAATGGGCGGCAGCATGGTGTGGGGCATGAGCCCGTTCGGAGGCAGCACGGACGCCCCCGTGTGGGACAGGATCGACCCCCGCGTCTTTCTCCGAGGCGGCGCCGGACTCTCCCGCGTACAGGCGGCCTTCCGGGCCGCCTACCGCCTCCCCCAAGTCGACAGCATTGCCGTAGGCACCGACGAACCCGCCCATCTGGGCGAACTGATCGGTGCTCTGGCTGGCGAGGTCGACGAGCAGGCGATCCACCAATACCGGAGCCTCCTCCGAGGCCGGTCGCACGGTCAGCCCGTCTGAAGCACCGCAACGATCTGTTCGGCCATGCGGCGTGCCGGCTCCAGCCGAGGGTCCTCCGGGTACGCATCCGGCCCGAGGATCTTCGAGCACACGAACAGCGTCATCAGCTTGCCGTCCCGGCTCTCGAAGTCACGGCGCCGCTCTTGCCGCACGCGATCGGCCAGAGCCGGGACGGCAAGCGAGCTTCCCCACAGCGAAGCGGAGTCCAGCCCACGTGGCGCGTTCCCCCAATCTTCCCAGTCGAAGAGGCTGAACGTGGGTGCCGTCATGTTGGCCCAGTTGAGATCCGCGTGGGCTGGCACCCACCGCTCAACCGTCGTGTCGAAGTCACCCGAGAACACACTATGGATGGACTCGGTGACGAGGGCCTGCGTGACGGTGACGGTGTCCGGCGTGGCGACGCGCCTCGTGTCCTGAGCCGCAAGCGCGTCCAGTGAGGCGTTGAACGCCTGCCACCACTCATCCGGCAGCTTCGGGTCCTCGCTCAGTACGGCAGTGCCAATCGGCATCCCCGGCAGAAGCTCAGTCTCGTCGGCCCGCCACATCACCGGCTCGCTCGCGTCCCGCCAGACCACGCATCCCTGCCACGCAGGCTGAGCAATGCCCTTCAGCCGAGCAGCGCACTCGGTGCCGTTCCAGCCCTGGACGCCGATCTTGTCGAGCCCTCGCCTCTCGATACGTACCCACGTATCACGGTCCGTCCGCGCCCCGACCGAGCGGCGCTTCCGTACGACGGTGTCCCGATCCATGCGTGTCTGAAGCGACCGCTCCACGCAATCAAGAACTTCATCTACGGACTCAACCCGAAGGTCAACGGCACGAGTTGTTGATACCGAGAGCGTCATACGCGCGACCGTAGCACCGGGACAACTCGCACAGGCTCATGTCGGTCAATGCGGCGGTATCTGCGGAGGTTCTCCGGCAGGCCGACACCGTCTCTTCGCGCAACACGCGACATTGGCTCGTACAGCGCATGAGGATCTTCCCGTCCAAGACCTTCTTCATCAGGCTGTCCTACCGTGCGGCTCGCTGCTGTTCGACTCCGAAGACGCTCCCCCCTGTCTCGGCAGCTTGGTCATCCTCTTCATACGGGGCTCACGACCGAAGAAGGCCCTGTACTTCTCGATACTGCCTATCTCCTTGATGATCCGTTTCACCCAGGCCGGCGTGTAGAGGTAGGCATTGAACGCCTCGCTGTACACGCAGTACCTCGCATCGGTGGAGTAGGGATCACCGGAATTCTTCGCGGGGCGTACGTTCAACCGCTGCCACATCTCAAGGTGCTCACTGAACGGACTGAATTCGAACGGCAGTTGCTCTTCAACAAGGGCAGCGACCTGCTTCGCGCGCAGTTTCGCCTTGTCCGCCACCTCGACATGGCGATCCCTGATGATGACCGTCCCCTGGCGGCCCGCCTCAACCATGACCTGGCGCTCATCCTCGCTCAGCTCATCGAGCTTGACGAAGTTGATCGCCAAGTCGGCATCAGTCTTCGAGCCGACGATGGGTACGAGCCGGACGCGGTAGTCGTACTTGAGATCGTCCAGTACGGACGGGTCGATGGCCGCTTCGAACTTCGCTACAAGGTCGCGGGCCTGCTGCGGCAACTTCTTCGCGGCGGCCCGAAGCTGCTCACGACCCTCAGCAGTGAGCGCCTGAAGAGAGATCGGGAAGCGGAGCCGATCGGCGAGACTGTACTTGATGCCGAAATGGGCCACCATCTCCTGCTCGTAGTTCATGACGAGCGCCTGCGCCTTACCTCCCGTGGCGATCTTCAGGTTGTGCTCGTACCGGTGCTCCACCTTGTTTCGGAGTGCCACAAAAAGTTCAGCATTCAAGCGCACTGGATCACCGCTGTCGGGGTAGCGCTCCTTCAAACACTTCTCCAGATCCCACGCCTTCGGCTCGCCGTCGATCATCTGGTACTGGCCGGTCTTGGAATCTTTGTAATGATAGTCGATCTCGCCTTTGCGGAACTCTGCATGCAGCAAGTAATGCCACGCCTTGTGCATATGCGTCAGAAAGTCACCATAATTGCCATTTGAGCAGTTCCACTCATCGACCGCTTTGAGGGCATGTCTCTGCGACTCCATGAGCATGTGGTGCCAGCGGGGGTATGCCATGTGATGTACCCTTCATCCAGTCGAAGGATCACACCAACATCCACTCCTAAGCAAGCGGATTCGCGGCCTCCGCCGAGACGTCCCGCGAGTCAGCACCAACCCAGCATGGGAGAGGTGCAGAGGGGGCGCCGAAACATGGCCTTCGCTGCACGCCGAAAATGCGGAAGAGCCCCGCTCTGAACGACCGGGGCTCTTCCGCCATCCTCCAAGTTCTATCCTCGGGCACCCGTGACCGTCAGCAGGGTGTCCCAGCTGTTCGCCTGACTCAGGTGGTCCTCAGTGGCGAACAGGTACTTCCACGTACCGAAATCTCCACGATCGGTCACTTCTTTCGCCCAAGCCTCGGCGGCGGCCTTCTTGGCCAGAACGGACTCACTGGACGCCTCCGCGTTTGACTTGCCCTCGACAAGCCAGTGCACGCCGTCCTTGTCTATGGCGATGAAGTCGGGGAAATACCGCGAGCCGTTGTCGAGCTGGATGTACGTTCCGCTTTGCGACTCAAGCCGCAGCCACCAGTCGACCTTGGGACTGACATCCATCAGCCTGGCGAGCTTGACTTCCGTGGACAGCGCGTCGAAGTGAACGACCGGAAGAATCGAACTGCCCCAGCCTGTATACCCCATGCCCCGGATCACCTTGTCGGTCATCTGCATCTGAGGCATCGTCTGCCCCGGCCACGGCTGGGCAGGCGAAGGCACGGTCACCTTCACGATCTCGTGCTCGACCTTCGCAAGCTTTTGCTTGAAGCTGGAGACCACGAGCCTCTCCAGCTGGGTCAACGCAAGCTCTGCCCGAGCCTCTTCCCATGGCGTGCTGTCCTCTGCGTCAACTTCGATCGCCGCCCCGAGGAACGTGTGCACGATCTTCTGCGCGGCCTCTACTTCATCAGCTGTGAGCTTCAGCTGCGGCAAGTTGAGGATCTTCTCTTCGAGGTCCTCCCTGACCTTCGAAATGGGCCAACTGCGCTGAGTCGCGACAGCAGACTTTTGGTCCTCCGCCTGCACAGTTACCGTGCCATCCAGCCCCCGCGAGGCGTTCAGCGCCTTGCGCTTCAGTTCCACCTCTATTTCGTGCTTGAACTGCTTCCCCTTCTCGGCGACAGCCTCGGAGCTGACGAAGGACAAGCTGTAGGTGTCCGGCTTCTCCAACAGGCGCTTGCTGGGGAACTTAATGGCTGGCGCCCCCTCCGCAGGCTTCATTACCTGCTGGATGTCCTTCTTCTCCACCCCTGCTTCGGCAAGCCGGTGCTCCATGTCGGCCATGCCGAGGTAGACAGCCTCGGAAGTTTCGGTACCGAACCCGCCGTCCCTGACAGGTGCATCGGCGGTGAACGCCAACATCCCTTGTGTCTGGGCTTCGTGGTAAGCGGGCAGAGGACTTGCGCCACCAGTTTTGGCCGCGGCGCCCGTGCCGGCCTTCGAAGTACCGCCGGGCTCGGCCCTCTGCGGAAGCGTGTGTTCGAGAAGGGCTTCCTTAGCGTCCAGAAGCCGCCGATATGACTCGTGGGCGATGATGTCGACGCAGTCAACCATCGAGAACCCGACCCGCTCGCCATATGGAAGGCGAAGGCCACGGCCAAGAATCTGCTCGGTAAGGGTCTGGGAGGCGAGAGTACGTCGCGCAACGATCACACTGATGTTCTTGACATCCCACCCCTCCTTCAGCATGTCAACGGAGACCACGGCCCGGACCGGAGAGTCGGGGTCCTCGATGCCAGCGAGGGCTTCGAGGGCGTCGTCTTTGCTGCCAGAGGTGATCTGCAACACCGCACCGGGCTCATCGATGAATCCGGGGCCGGCGAGAATCTCAGCGGTCTCTGTGGCTTCCTCGATGCTCTGGCAGACCACGAAGAGGACTGGGTTGACCATGGGCCGCCCGTTCCTCTCAGCCCACTCCCGGGTGGTCTCTTCCTTCACCTTGCGCAGATGGCAGGCGTCTGCCAGTTGAGTGCGAACGTCGGTGTGCCCGTCTTCGCGGTAGACGATGACAGGGACCTTGACCAGTTGGTCGGCGATGGCCTCGGCAAGGGAGTACTGGAAGACGATGCGACCAGGCACCTTGCGGTCCTTCTCGTCCGGAGTCGCCGTCAGTCCCACGAGCGCGCGCGGCTGGAGGTCCCGAACCGCCTCATGGAACTTCTTCGCGTCACTCCGGTACACGTGATGCTCATCCGCGATGACGACCAAGTCATCGACCGAACGTAGGTGTTCATACAGGGCAGTACCGATGAACTCATCAGTCTCGTATGTGCTGCGCGAGGTCTTGACGGTCGGCTTGGTCAGCAGCTGGACGTTGAAAACGAAGACCTTCAAAGCGTCCGGATCGTGCAGTGCATCACCAACGCGGCCGCCAGCATAATTCTCGGGAGTAATGACGATGGGCTCGTAGTTGGCCCCCGGCACGAACTTCGGGTGACCGGCCTCGAAGTTGGTGAGCGTCTTCCTTTGGATAGTCCGGCCAGGAGTGACAATCAGGATGTTACGAACGCCCTGATCGGCAAGGTAGTCGATTAGGCCCCGGCAGATGTACGTCTTACCCACACCAGTCGCCAGGTCACAGACGACCTCCCGCCCGTCCCCCGACTGGATCTCCTCGACGACCTTGGCCACGGCGCGACGATTCGGGTCCCGCAACTTCATGCGGCTCGCCAGATCCTCAATCGCTGCCTGGTCGTATGTGATCCAGCTCAACGCAGCACACGTCCCTTCATGTCCAACAGGTCCTGGGGAGCCTTCTTGATACGCGAGCCAGGGCTGAGCTTCTCTAGAAGCCTCGCCGCCTCGCGGAGGTAACTCTTGGCCACGATGAGTACACGCTCGTCGCCAATCAGCGCGTCGACGATCGACTGGACTGATTCTTCCGAGACCAGACCATCGACGACTGCGAGACGCTGTCGGCCCTTGCGCCCGACGAACGGCGCCTCAGCGTTGGGTTCCAGTTCAAAGCCAGGAATCTGTGCGCAGGCAGCCTCGGCAAAGGCATCCCCAACCGCCCATGGGGCGAGGAGCACCCGGTTGCCAAGGCGCTCGTACATGGAGGGGACAACCTCCAGACAACGGAAGCCTCCGCCCTTTTCCCAGCCAACGGCGGTGGTTACCCCACCGGGCTCCTCACCGTTTACAACCATCTCAAGCCGAGGTCGCAGAAATGTTTCAACGGTTGTGTGCTCTCGCTCGACAGTTACCCATCGCCTGCCCATTTTATGCGCGACCGCTGCCGTAGTTCCCGATCCGCCGAAACAATCAAGCACAATATCGCCCGGGTTCGATGCAATAGTGATTACACGCTCCATGAGCCCTTCAGGCTTCGGCGTGGCGAAGGCCGGAACGTCGGGGAACATCTTTCGGATGTGGTCGCGCTTGGCACCCATATTGCTGCCGACCTCTGCGGCTGGCCACCATGTGCGAGGAACTACACCTGCCTGGACTTCCGACAGATACCTCTTAACGATGGGCATCCTGTCGCCATCTTTACCGAAGTAGACGCGCCCCTCCGCGAGGGCGCGCTCGAAGTTCTCCTTAGAAAAGCGCCAATACACGCCACTCGGCGGCGTAACAATGCGCCCCGAAGGAAGGGTGACCGGGTAGCGCATGGCATCTGATCCGGATTTCGCCGTACTATCGGCTCCCTGTAGCCATGGCCCTCGCGGATCATTATCAGGGTTCTTGTACCGCTTTTCCTGGTCAGCAGATCTCGGGAGAAGATTCCTAGTAGGACGCCACGCGTTCCAGTTCTTAGCAAAAACCAGGATGTAGTCCTGCACGGTACTGATGGCAGTATCATTTCGCCTACCCGCATCGGTTTCCCACACAACCGTTGCAACGAAATTGGACCTCCCGAAGATCTCGTCCAGGAGTACCTTGCAGTACGCCATTTCTGAGTCATCGAGATGCACCCACACACTTCCGTCTTCTGCAAGGAGATCACGGATAAGTAGAAGTCGCTCGCGAATCATCGTGAGCCAGACGGAATGCTCCACACCGTCGTCGTAATGCTCGAAAGCTTGACCCGTATTGAACGGGGGGTCGATGTAGACGAGCTTGACCTTGCCTCGATACTCCTTCGCGAACTCCGGAAGCCTCGTGAGCGCCCTGAGCGCGTCCCCGCTATCTCCCGCGATCAGTAGGTTGTCCTTGACGCGCTTGAGATCGTCGTGCACCTCACCCACGGTCGCGACATCACGGAGGAGGCGTGTCTCGGTCACGCGGAAGTCGTCCCGGTCCACCCACTCGTAGCCGCCGTCCTGGGTGCTGATGAGCGACCTGTCTTTGTTGATCCAAGACAGGCTGAGACGCCCCGAGGTGCCCATGTCCATTCCTCCAACTGTCGTGACATTGGGAAGCGTACCGGCGGGGACTGACAGCGAGGGCCACTCGCCGTACAACCGGCTTCGCCGGCCACTTCGTTGTCGCGGGCCCACCGCAGGTCCCGTGCCGCGTCAGCACCCCCAAGAGTCAGCACCAAACCAGCACGGGAGGGATGCGGAGGGGTGATGACGGGTGCCTACAGGTCAGCACCAAGTCAGCACGGGCATGAAAAGGGGGCCTGCCCCCGAAGAGCCAGACCCCCTCTGACCTGCATGTTTGCCAGGTCGTCAGTGTTGCGCTATGGAACCCGCTACACGTTGAAGCGGAACTCCACCACGTCGTCCTCGCGCATCACGTAGTCCTTGCCCTCCATGCGGGCCTTGCCGCGGGCGCGGGCCTCGGGGACGGAGCCGGCGGCCACCAGGTCGTCGAAGGAGATGACCTCGGCCTTGATGAAGCCCTTCTGGAAGTCGGTGTGGATCACGCCGGCCGCCTCGGGGGCGGTGGCGCCCTTCCTGATGGTCCAGGCGCGGGATTCCTTGGGGCCGGCGGTGAGGTAGGTGGTCAGGCCCAGGGTCTCGAAGCCGGCCCGGGCCAGGGTGGAGAGGCCGGGCTCCTCCTGGCCGACCGACTGGAGCAGCTCCATGGCGTCCTCGTCGTCCAGCTCGGCCAGCTCGGACTCCAGCTTGGCGTTGAGGAACACCGCCTCGGCCGGGGCCACCAGGGCGCGGGCCTCCTCCTTGAAGGGCTCGTCGGTCAGCTCCTCCTCGTCCACGTTGAAGACGTAGAGGAACGGCTTGACGGTGAGCAGGTGCAGCTCGTGCAGGGGAGCGGCGGCCTCGGTGCCCTGGCGGATGCCGGCGGAGAAGAGGGTGCGGCCCTCCTCCAGGATGGCCTTGGCCTGCTGCACCGCCTGGGCGACGGGCTGGCGGTCCTTCTTGACCCGGGCCTCCTTCTCCAGCCGGGGCAGGACCTTCTCGATGGTCTGCAGATCGGCCAGGATCAGCTCGGTGTTGATGGTGTCGATGTCCTCCTTGGGCGAGACCCGGCCCTCCACATGGACCACGTTCTCGTCCTTGAAGGCCCGGATGACCTGGCAGATCGCATCCGACTCGCGGATGTGGTGGAGGAACTTGTTGCCCAGGCCCTCGCCCTCGCTGGCGCCGCGCACGATTCCCGCGATGTCCACGAAGTCCACGGTGGCGGGCAGCACCCGCTCGGAGTGGAAGATCTCCGCCAGCCGGGCCAGCCGCGGGTCCGGGACGCCGACCACGCCGATGTTGGGCTCGATGGTGGCGAACGGGTAATTGGCCGCCAGCACGTCGTTCTTGGTCAGGGCGTTGAAGAGGGTCGACTTGCCGACATTGGGCAGGCCGACGATTCCGATCGTGAGCGACACGTGGGACTTCCCGGAAGGCTCGGGGGACGACGGGCGACGCCTCATTCTACGGGCTGGGGCGGACGGCGGGACGGCGGCAGAACGGAGGACCAGCAGGAACACAATAGGACGAAAAGGGCGTGTCCCTGTGCGGGATGCGCCGGCACCGGACCGTACGTTGGTGGGCGTGGAGTACAGTACGCGCACAACCCGTCACCCTCGGCCACAGCAGGTCGCCGTGCACCCGGGAGTGCCACGCCCCGCGGCCCGGCCCCCGGACCCGCGCCGCCCGCGCCCGGCCGCGGGCCGCCGCAGACCTCCCGCGGCACGGCCGCTGGCCAGGATGCCCCGGCCCAGGCTGACCGGCCTGGGCTGCGGCGTGCTGGCCTGCGCGGCCATGTCCGCGGCGGGCTGGCTGAGCGTGCTGCTGGGCGGCGCCCCCGCCTGCTACGGCGTGCTGTTCCTGGCGGTGGGCTGGGCCAGCGCGCTCTGGGTGCGGCCGGCCGATCTGATCTGTGCCCCGGTGGCCGCGCCGATCGCCTTTGCGCTGGGCGTGCTGGCCACCGGCGAGGGCACCGGGGTGGTGACCTATCTGGCGCTGCACGCGCCCTGGCTGTTCGCCGGCACCCTGCTGACGCTGGTCGTGGTGCTGGTGCGCGGGGTGCGCCGGGCCGCGGCCCGGCGGCGGCGCCGCCGGGCGGTGCTGGCGGCGGCCGGCGCAGCGGGCGCCGCCGGCCGGGCCTGACCGGACGGCCGCCCGCGCCGGCCCTCAGCCGGCCCTCAGCCGGCCGCGGCCCTGGCGGCGGCCTCGGCGCGCAGATCCCGGCGCAGTTCCTTGGGCAGCGAGAACTGGATGTGCTCGGCCACCGGCTGGACGAGCTCCACATCGGCCCAGCCGCGCTCGGTGAGCCAGGCCAGCACCTCCTCGACCAGCACCTCGGGGACCGAGGCGCCGGAGGACAGGCCGACCGTGGTCACGCCCTCCAGCCAGGACTCGTCGATCTCCGAGGCGTTGTCGACCAGATAAGCGGCATCCGCCCCGGCGCCGAGCGCCACCTCCACCATGCGGTTGGAGTTGGAGGAGTTGCGGGAGCCGACCACCAGCACCAGCTCGGAGCCGGCGGCCACCTGCTTGATGGCGGTCTGGCGGTTCTGGGTGGCGTAGCAGATGTCGTCGCTGGGCGGGGAGAGCAGGTTGGGGAAGCGCTGCTTCAGCCCGTCCACGGTCTCCATGGTCTCGTCCACCGACAGGGTGGTCTGGGACAGCCAGACGACCCTGTCCGGATCCCGGACCTGGACGTTGGCCACGTCCTGCGGGCCGTCCACCAGCTGGATGTGCTCGGGGGCCTCGCCGGAGGTGCCGATCACCTCCTCGTGGCCCTCGTGGCCGATGAGCAGGATGTCGTAGTCCTCGCGGGCGTAACGCACCGCTTCCTTGTGCACCTTGGTGACCAGCGGGCAGGTGGCGTCGATACTGGCGAGCCGGCCGCGCTCGGCCTCCCGGTGCACCTCGGGGGCCACCCCGTGCGCGGAGAAGATCACGATCTCGCCCGGGGGGACCTCGGAGGTCTCCTCGACGAAGATGGCGCCCTTTCGCTCCAGGGTCTGCACGACGTACTTGTTGTGCACGATCTCGTGGCGGACGTAGATCGGGGGTCCGTACTGTTCGAGGGCCTTCTCGACGGCGATCACGGCGCGGTCCACGCCCGCGCAGTAGCCGCGGGGCGCGGCGAGCAGGACGCGGCGGCGGCCGGTGGGAGCAGTCATGCGCTCCATCGTAAGGGGGCACGGGGCGGGGCCGCGCCCCGGTGCCCGGGGCCGCCGGCAGCCGTTCAACGGGGGCCTCACGCACCCCGGGCCGGGGCCGCCCGGGGTGTCGGTGGCGGGCGCTAGGTTGGGCACATGGCTCTGCAGACGTCTCCCGACGCACCGGTCCCGGTCGGCCGGGTCTCGCGGCTGATCGGCGACTGGATCAGCCGGCTGGGCGCGGTCTGGGCGGAGGGGCAGATCACCCAGATAAGCCGGCGGCCGGGCGCGGGCGTGGTCTTTCTGGTGCTGCGCGATCCCGCGCAGGACATCTCGCTCACCGTGACCTGCTTCCGCCAGGTCTTCGACCGGGTGGCGGATTCGGTCGCCGAGGGCTCGCGGGTGGTGGTCTGCGGCCGTCCCGAGTGGTACGCGCCGCGCGGGCAGCTCTCGCTGCGGGTGACGGAGATCCGGCCGGTCGGTATGGGGGAGCTGCTGCTGCGGCTGGAGCGGCTGAAGCGGGAGCTGGCCGCGGAGGGCCTGTTCGCGGCCGGCCGCAAGCGCCGCCCGCCGTTTCTGCCGCGGTGCGTGGGGCTGGTCACCGGCCGGGCCTCGGCGGCCGAGCGGGATGTGCTGCTCAACGCCCGGCGGCGGTGGCCGGCGGTGCGGTTCGCGGTGCGCAATGTGGCGGTCCAGGGGGTGCACGCGGTCAGCCAGGTGACGGCCGCGGTGCGGGAGCTGGACGCCGATCCGGCGGTGGACGTGATCATCGTGGCCCGGGGCGGGGGCAGTGTGGAGGATCTGCTGCCGTTCTCGGACGAGCATCTGGTGCGGGCGGTGGCCGCCTGTACCACCCCGGTGGTGTCGGCCATCGGCCATGAGCCGGATTCCCCGCTGCTGGATCTGGTGGCGGATCTGCGCGCCTCCACCCCCACCGACGCGGCCAAGCGCGTGGTGCCGGACGTCGGGGAGGAGCTGGCCCGGGTGGACCAGCTGCGGGAGCGTTCCCGGCGGGCGGTGGAGACGTTTCTGGACCGGGAGGAGCGCGGGCTGGCCGGGGCGCTGGGCCGGCCGGTGCTGGCCGAGCCGTACCGCATGGTCCAGGCCCGCGAGGAGCAGCTCACCGCGGTGGTGGAGCGCGGTCGCCGGGTGCTGGGCCATCTGCTGGACCGGGCGGATTCCGAGCTGTCGCACACCCTGGCCCGGGTGGTGGCGCTCTCCCCCGCGGCCACCCTGCGGCGCGGCTATGCCGTGCTCCAGCGGCCGGACGGCGCGGTGGTGCGCCGGGCGGCCCAGGTCGCGGAGGGCGAGCGGCTGCGCGCCCGGGTGGCCGAGGGTGAGTTCCCGGTGGTGGCCCGGCCGCGCGGCGAGCAGTGACGGCCGGGGCCGGCGGCGGCGTCCCACGGCGATCGGGGCAGGGGCGCTTAGGGTGGCGGGCATGGCTGACACGGCGGATCGGGCGGAGAACGAGGACCGGAAGCGGGAGATGGCGGCCGAGGAGGAGCCGGCGCTCGGGTACGAGCAGGCGCGGGACGAGCTGATCGAGGTGGTGCGGCGGCTGGAGGCCGGCGGCGCCACCCTGGAGGAGTCGCTGGCGCTGTGGGAGCGCGGCGAGGAGCTGGCCCGGATCTGCCGGCACTGGCTGGAGGGCGCCCGGGCCCGGCTGGACGCCGCGCTGGCGGCGGACGCCGGAGCCGACGCCGGGATGGAGTCGGTGGTGGTCAGCCGGACCGTGGAGCGGGTGGCGGAGGCGGAGTTCGAGACGGTGCGGGCCGAGGCCGAGGCCGGGGAGGACGGCCGGGGCTGAGGGGCCGCCGGCCGCCCCCGGCGGTGTCGCCGGGCGGTTCAGCCGGGCGGTTCAGCCGGACGGCGGCCGGTGCACGGTGAGCGCCGCCGCCAGGCCGGCCAGCCGGTCCGGGGAGACGGTGCCGGTGAGCACCGTCACCGGGGCGTCCGGGGAGCCCGGGGCGGCCTCGCTCACCAGCGCGTGATACTTGTCACCCGTGTGGACGGTCCACTCCCGGCCGCCCGCGGTGCGGGTCTCGTCGGTGGCCCGGGCCTCCTCGGTGAGCCAGGCCACAAAGGGCCCGGCGGGGCCGTCGGTCTGGGCCAGCGCGGCGTACTGCTCGTCCTCGTCCATGAGGTTCAGCCGCCAGGTGGCGCCGTGCTCGCCGTCGCCGTCATAGCGGGCGGAGGTGGCCCGCCAGCCCTCCGGCAGCGGCTCGGGCACCAGCAGGGCGTACGGTGCGGCGCGCGCCGCGGTGTTGGCCTCCACCCGGAAGTCCACGGTGGGCACGGCCTGGCCGCCCGGGTTCTCGAAGGGCTGTGCCAGATAGATCGCCAGCGCTCCCGCCAGGATCACGGCCATGGACAGCACCATGTCCCGGACGGTCTTCAGCCTGGGCCGCCCCGGGGCGGTGGTTCCGGTGTCGCTTGCCACCCCTCCATGGTGGCCCATGCCGGACGGTGCCCCGCAGCCGCCCCCGGGGCGGCCCCCACACCCTTACCCCCCAACGGAGTTCGCTCATCCGTGGGTCCTCCTGCTCACTTGTGGAAGGGCGGCTAGAGTCGGAAGCACCCTCAGTGTCCGCGGCCGATGCCGGAGGGCCGGCCGTGAGAAAGGTGCGTGCCATGTCCGAGCATCATCAGCTCCCTCCGCAACTGGAGGTCAGCCCCGAGGCTCCCGACCGCAACCTGGCCCTGGAACTGGTCCGCGTCACCGAGGCCGGGGCGATGGCCTCCGGCCGCTGGGTCGGCCGGGGCGACAAGAACGGCGCCGACGGTGCCGCCGTACGCGCCATGCGCACCCTGATCTCCACCGTCTCCATGAACGGCGTGGTGGTGATCGGCGAAGGGGAGAAGGACGAGGCCCCGATGCTGTTCAACGGCGAACGGGTCGGCGACGGCACCGGCGCCGAATGCGATGTGGCCGTCGATCCCGTGGACGGCACCACCCTGACCGCCAAGGGCATGGGCAACGCGGTGTCGGTGCTGGCGGTGGCCGACCGCGGCGCCATGTTCGACCCCAGCGCGGTCTTCTACATGGACAAGATCGCCACCGGTCCGGAGGCGGCCGAGTTCGTGGACATCGACGCCCCGCCCGCGGTCAATGTGCGGCGGGTGGCCAAGGCCAAGGGCGGCACCCCGGAGGACGTCACGGTCTGCATCCTGGACCGGCCGCGCCACGCCGAACTGGTACGGGAGGTCCGGGAGTCCGGGGCCCGGATCAAGTTCATCCAGGACGGCGACGTGGCCGGCGCCATCATGGCGGCCCGCGAGAGCACCGGCGTGGACCTGCTGCTGGGCATCGGCGGCACGCCGGAGGGGATCATCGCCGCCTGCGCCATGAAGTGCCTGGGCGGCACGATCCAGGGCAAGCTCTGGCCGCGCGACGACGAGGAACGCGACCGGGCCGCCCAGGCCGGGCACGACCTGGACCGGGTGCTGTACACCGAGGACCTGGTCCAGGGCGACAATGTGTTCTTCGTGGCCACCGGGATCACCGACGGCGAACTGCTGCGCGGGGTGCGCTACCGCCCGGAGACGGCCACCACCCAGTCCCTGGTGATGCGTTCCAAGTCCGGCACCATCCGGCAGATCGAGTCGGTGCACCGGCTGACCAAGCTGCGCGCGTACAGCGCCGTGGACTTCTCCCGGCCGAGCTGAGCCGCGCCGCCCGCCGGCTCCCGGCTTCCGGTGCGGCCGGATGCCGGGAGTCCGCGGAGGCCGGCGTCAGGCGATGCGGCGGGCCTGCGGGGACGCGGCCTCGGCCGCGTCCCGGCGGCGCCGGCGGGAGAGCACCACCCGGCGCTCGGCCGCCGTCAGCCCGCCCCACACGCCGTACGGCTCCGGCTGGACCAGGGCGTGCTCCCGGCACTCCAGCAGCACCGGGCAGCGGGCGCAGACCGATTTGGCGGCCTGCTCCCTGGCCAGCCGGGCCGCGGTCGGCTCCTGTGAGGGCGCGAAGAAGAGTCCGGCCTCGTCACGTCGGCAAGCGGCTGCGGAGTGCCACGGACCCGCCAGATCTCGCGACGGGCGCTGGACTTGGACGACTGGGGTCCACTGAGGCTCCTGCGGCTGTTGCAGCACGGTCCACTCCTGACGACGGCTACGGGGGTCGCTTCCGGGCGTTCAGCCGCCCTGAGCCCGAGGCCGGGACCCCCCAAGGATCACGTACGGCCATACGGGTGACGGTCCCTCGTGCCCTACCCGCTGTGCGCACTCTTATGCATGGAGCAACAGAACCCGGAGAGGCCACTACCCGGAGCGACCTGAAATCACGCAGGGTCATGGATGCGGCGCACGGAAAACCGCCCGGGACGGTGAAACCCGGGCGGTGCGTGCGGAGCCCGCCGTCAGCCGGCGGCGTCACCGCCCAGATCACGGACCGACTTGCCGCGCACCGGGCGGGCGGACACCCCGCCGAGCAGCGCCACGCCCTGCACCACCACCACCGGGGCGCCCGGATCGGGGGCCTCGTTCTCCCGGACCTCGAAACCGCCCAGGATGCCGTTGCCCGCGTTGCGCACGGTGACATTCTCCGGCAGCTTGATGTCCACCCCGCCGCACAGCGTCACCACACTGATGGTGACCACCGGGGACTCGAAGATCGCCTCGGTGAGATCGAGCTCCACGCCGCCGCAGACCGCCACCGAGTTGATCTGGGCCCCGACCCGCCAGCGCCCGCGCCGCACCGCGCCGCCCAGCAGCGCCAGCACCCTGGCCGGCCGGGCGGACCGCGCCACCGGAGGACCGGGCCGGTGCGGCACCGGAGCCGCGGCCGGGCCCGGCCGGGAGTAGCCGCCGCCCGGGCGCTGCTGCCCCTCGGGAAGATCACCGATCAGCTCGGACAGCTCCCCGACCGTCTTGGCGCGGTAGACCGCGTCGATGCGCTCGGCGTGCTCCTCGGTGTCCAGCCTGCCCTGGGCCAGCGCCTCCCGGAGGATGTCCGCCACCCGGTCCCGGTCCGTGTCCGAGGCGCGCAGCGCAGCCGGACCCCTGCTGCTCTGCTTCTCCAGCCGCGCGCCGGGCGGGTTTTCAGCGTTCACGACACCAGCCTACCGAACGCGATACATCGCAACTAGGGGGTCCCGTCGAGAGGCCGGGGAGAGACGGGTGGGCCCGGCACCCGCGATGCCATGAGACGGTGGGGCGCATTGCCGGAAACTGTGAAGACCGTAACCGCGACCGCACGGGAGCGCCGCGGGGCACCGGGAAGGAGCCGGACATGGGACTCGACGCGCTGCGGGCGGCGTTGCCGGGGTACGCCCGGGATCTCCGGCTCAATCTCGGCACGGTCATCGGCGGCTCGCCGCTGCCCCCGCAGCAGCGCTGGGGCACGGTGCTGGTCTGCGCCATCGCCACCCGCTCGGCGCAGGTGCTGCGCGAGCTGGCGCCCGAGGCGCGGGCCGCGCTGCCGGAACCGGCGTACACCGCCGCCCGCGGGGTGGCCGCCACCATGGCGATCAGCAATGTCTTCCACCGCACCCGGCACCAGCTCTCCGATCCGGAGTACCGGCGGCTGCGGGCCGGGCTGCGGATGAATGTGCTGGGCGATCCCGCCCTGCCGCGCACCGATGTGGAGCTGTGGTCGCTGGCGGTGTCGGCGGTGAACGGCTGCTCCGCCTGCCTGGACTCGCACGAACGGGTGCTGCGCGGTCTGGGCGTGGAGCGGCAGACCGTCCATGAGGCGGTCCGGATCGCCGCGGTGATCCATGCGACGGCCGTCACCCTGGACGCCGAGCGGATACTCGCCGAGACGGACCCCGGGACCGGGACGGGGGCCGGCCCGCGGCCGGACGGCGGACGGCCGGGGAACGGGGACTGACCGCCCGTCCGCCCCGGCGGCACGGCCAGAGGCCCGGCACGGGAGGGCTCAGCGGCGGCGCGCGTCGGACGGGGCGGGGACGCTCATCTCGAACCAGACCAGCTTGCCGGTGCCCAGCCGGGTGGCGCCCCAGCGCCGGGCCAGCTTCTGCACCAGATACAGCCCCCGGCCGCCCTCCTCGTCGGGCCCGGCCTGCCGCAGCCGGGGAAGCTGCGGCACATCGTCGCCCACCTCGCAGCGCAGCACATCGGAGCGCAGCAGGCGCAGCGTCACCGGCCGTTCGGCATACCGGACGGCATTCGTGACGACTTCGCTGACAAGAAGCTCCACCGGGTCCAGCAGATCCGCCAGCTCCCAGTGGTGCAGGCTCTCCCGGACCAGCCGGCGCGCCGCGCGCACCGACTCCGGCTCCGCCTGGAGCCGCCGGAACACCACGTTGTCCGAGGCCACGCCCTCGAAGCGGGCGGCCAGCAGGGCGATGTCGTCGTCCCGGTCGCCCGGCCCGGCCACGTCCAGCAGCTCCTCGCACAGCTCCTGGAGCGGCGGCGCGGCGCCCGGCCGGGTCAGCCGGGCGATCTCGGTCAGCTTGGCGCGCAGCAGATCCAGGCCCAGGCCGATGTCCCGGGTGCGCGACTCCACCAGGCCGTCGGTGTAGAGCACCAGGGTGGCACCGGTCGGGGCGTCGAACTCGGCGGTCTGGAAGTCCACCCCGCCCACCCCGATGGGGGCGTTGGGCTGGAGGTCGACCAGCTCGGTGGTGCCGTCGGTGTGCAGCAGCACCGGCGGCGGATGCCCGGCATTGGCCGCGGTGATCTTGTGCGCCACCGGGTCGTACACCGCGTACAGGCAGGTGGCCATGCGGTTCTCGCCGAGGCGCTGGGCCTGCTCGTCCAGGTGGTGCAGCACCTCCTGGGGCGGCAGGTCGAGACCGGCCAGGGTCTGCACCGTGGTGCGCAGCTGGCCCATGATGGCGGCCGAGGTGGTGGAGTGGCCCATCACATCGCCCACCACCAGCGCCACCCGGGAGCCGGGCAGCGGGATGGCGTCGTACCAGTCGCCGCCCACCCGGGCCGACTCGGCGGACGGCAGATAGCGGCTGGCCAGCCGCACCCCGGTGGGCTGCGGCAGATCGTCCGGCAGCATGGTGCGCTGGAGATCGTCGGCGATGGTCGCCTCGCGGTCGTACAGCAGCGCCTTGTCCACGCCCAGCGCGGAGTGGGTGGACAGCTGCTGCGCGACCTGGAGATCGTCCTGCTCGAAGGCCACCCGGTCCGGGCGGCGCAGAAAGACGGCGGCCCCGGTGACCCGGCGGCGCCCGCGCAGCGGGGCCACGATCGCCCGGGTGCCCTCCGGCAGCGGGCCGGTCTTGCCGACCAGCTCGCGCAGCGCGGCACGGGCCAGCGCGGTGTCGGCGAACACCGGGCGCACCGCGCGCAGCACCTCGGCCAGGGCGCCGGTGTGGCTGATCTCCACCCGCGGCACCGCGTCGGTGACCAGGTGCAGTATCGGGCCGGCGCCGCCGCCCTGCTGGGCGGCGATGGCGTCCGGCAGCCGGTCGGTGCGGCGCAGCCGCAGCACATAGGGGTTCTGCGGCTGCTCGTCGCCCACCGGCAGCGGATGGCGCAGATAGACCAGGATGGCGTCGCAGAAGGCGGGCACGGTGGCCCGGCACAGCCCGAGGATGGTCTCGTCCAGGTCCAGACCGCGGGCGATCCGGCGGGTGGCCGCGCCCAGGAAGCGGAGCCGCTCGCTGTGGCCCATGCCCAGGTCCGCCCCGCTGCCGCCGGCCCGCTCGCGGACCGCCGCACGCTCGTCACCGTTCGGCTGGCCGGGACGGACGGCGTGATGGGTCCCGGCGGCAGCCTCCGTCCTGGCATGCGGTATCGCCGACGCGTCGGCATGTGCGGTGGCGTCCGCCATACGAGCCGCGGGCTGCGAGGGGGTCGGGTCCGTCACGAGATGGTGTCCATCCGTCCAGGTGGGAACTGGCGTCTGCGGCAGGGACATTGCGGTGCTGCGCCGTGTGGTCGTCCGGTTCGGGGTGTGGTCTGAGTCATCGTTAGCCGTGAGGGCTGATCCTACGGGCGGTTCCGGGGTCTGTTTCAAGAGGCGTAATGACGGTCCGGCAGTTCTGCGGTGTTTTGCACCGCACGGGAACGGGCGGTCCGGCCCCGCGCCGGGGCGGCCGGGGCGGGGCGGTACCAGTCGGCGGGCAGGGCGGGCGGACGCCAGCCGGGGTCGGGCCGCCAGCGCTCCCAGCCGTCCGAGAAGGGCTGCCCCCACTCGGCGATCAGACCGGTGGCGTCCTGTGCGGCGGCGCGGATGCCGGCGGCCTGACCGGCGTCGAGCAGCCCGGCCCGCTGGGCCTGGGCGAATTCGTCCTCGTCCCGCCACTCCCAGGAACGGTCGGGGTAGACCGCGATGTCGAGAAAATGATCTTCCGAGTCAACCCCTCCCGACCAGCGGCTCAAGGGCTCTTCCAGATTGACGTACCAGTTCTTGAAGCGCCAGTCCCGTTCCCAGAAAAGCCACACCGACCAGGGCTGGCCGGGGCGGGCCAGCTTGAGCACGCCGCAGCCCAGCCAGCGGCAGCGCACCAGGGTGCGCGGCTTGGTGTAGCGGGTGGCCAGCGGCTCCTCGTGCACGGGGGTGCCGTCGGCGAGCTGCGGCTTGACACAGACCGTGCCCGGGGCGACCCACACGGCGAGCAGCTCCGGGGTGTCGCGGACGACCGTCACCGGGCGGCAGATGTGGAACCCGGCGCCATCCTCGCCGGTGCGCGCGGCCGGCACGCGCCCCGCGCCGTTGGCCCGGTAGCGCCAGAGGATGTGGTCGCCCGGCCGCCACTGTCCGGCGGCCGGGCCGCCCGCTGGTTCGGTCGTCATAATCGCAGAATAGGCGTACTCCTTACAGCCGCCCTTGAGCTGCGTGGAAAACCACACCCACCGGGGACACCGGCCGGGGGGGGCGGCGGGGTGATCCGCGTCACCCGCCCCGCCGGGTGTCCGGTGCCCGGTCACATCCCCAGCCGCTCCTCGGGGGCGGGATGGGTCATGGCCAGCACGTCCAGCGCCCGGTCGAGCTGCTCCTCGGTGAGCAGGCCGCGCTCCACATAGCCGCCGTCCAGCACCGCCTGCCGGATGGTGATCCGCTCGGCCAGGGCACGCTTGGCGACCCTGGCGGCCTCCTCGTAGCCGAGGTAACGGTTGAGCGGGGTGACCACGGAGGGCGAGGACTCGGCGTACTCCCGGCAGCGCCCGGCGTCGGCGGTGATACCGGTCACCGTGCGGTCCGCCAGCAGCCGGGCGGCATTGCCCAGCAGCCGGACGGACTCCAGCAGATTGCGGGCCATCACCGGCAGCATCACATTCAGCTCGAAGTTGCCGGAGGCGCCCGCCATGGTCATCACCGTGTCATTGCCCATCACCTGGGCGGCCACCATCAGCACCGCCTCCGGCACCACCGGGTTCACCTTGCCGGGCATGATCGAGGAGCCGGGCTGGAGGTCGGGCAGGGTGATCTCGGCCAGCCCGGTGCGCGGTCCGGAGCCCATCCAGCGCAGGTCGTTGCAGATCTTGGTGAGCGACACGGCGACGGTGCGCAGCTGGCCGGAGGTCTCCACCAGGGCGTCCCGGGCGCCCTGCGCCTCGAAGTGGTGGCGGGCCTCGGTGAGCGGCAGCCCGGTGACCCGGGCCACCTCGGCGATCACCGCGGCGGCGAAGCCGGGCGGGGTGTTGATGCCGGTGCCGACGGCGGTGCCGCCCAGCGGCAGCTCGGCCAGCCGGGGCAGCACCGAGCGCAGCCGCTCGCTGCCGTAGCGGATCTGCGCGGCGTAGCCGGAGAACTCCTGGCCCAGGGTGACCGGGGTGGCGTCCATCAGATGGGTGCGGCCGGACTTCACCACGCCCGCGAACTCCTGGCCCTTGTCCGCCAGGGCGTCGGCCAGCCGCTCCAGCGCCGGGATCAGCTCGCCGGTGACCGCGGCGGTGGCGGCCACATGGATGGAGGACGGGAACACGTCGTTGGACGACTGGCTGGCGTTGACCTGGTCGTTGGGGTGCACCTCGCGGCCCAGCCGCTCGGCGGCCAGGGTGGCCAGCACCTCGTTCATGTTCATGTTGGAGGAGGTGCCGGAGCCGGTCTGGAAGATGTCCACCGGGAAGTGGTCGTCCCAGTCGCCGCGCGCCACCTCCTCCGCCGCCCCGGCGATCGCCTCCGCGGTCTCCGGGTCCAGCACCCCCAGCTCGGCGTTGACCCGGGCCGCCGCGCCCTTGATCCGGGCCAGGGCGGCGATATGGGCACGCTCCAGCCGCTGGCCGGAGAGCGGGAAGTTGGCCACCGCGCGCTGGGTCTGGGCCCGCCACTTGGCGTGCGCGGGCACCCGGACCTCCCCCATCGAGTCGTGCTCGACACGGAAACCCCCCTGGTCCGTGTCCCGCTCCCGGTCCGGTTCCTGCTGCCTGGCGTGAGTACCCGTCATGGAGCCGAATGTACGCCGCCGCCGCGGCGTGCGTCCCGGCGGACGCGCGCGCCGCGGCGGGCCCGGGCGACGTCAGGAGCCGGAGCGGACCGGGATGGAGGTGACGAACGGCTTCTCCGGGGCGGGGTCGGCGAAGAAGTCGTTGCCCTTGTCGTCCACCACGATGAACGCCGGGAAGTCCTCGACCTCGATCCGCCAGACCGCCTCCATGCCCAGCTCGGCGTACTCCAGCACCTCCACCTTCTTGATGCAGTCCTGGGCCAGCCGGGCGGCCGGGCCGCCGATGGAGCCCAGGTAGAAGCCGCCGTGCTCCCGGCAGGCGTCGGTGACCTGCTGCGAGCGGTTGCCCTTGGCCAGCATCACCAGGGAGCCGCCGGCCGCCTGGAACTGCCCCACGTAGGAGTCCATCCGGCCGGCCGTGGTCGGCCCGAAGGAGCCGGAGGCGTAGCCCTCGGGGGTCTTGGCCGGGCCGGCGTAGTAGACCGCGTGGTCGCGCAGGTACTGCGGCATCTCCTCGCCGGCGTCCAGCCGCTCCTTGATCTTGGCGTGCGCGATGTCCCGGGCCACCACCAGCGGGCCGGTGAGCGACAGCCGGGTCTTCACCGGGTACTTGGTCAGTTCGGCGCGGATCTGGTGCATGGGGCGGTTGAGGTCGATCCGCACCACGCCCTCGTCGAGCTGCTCCTCGGTGGTGTCGGGCAGGAAACGGGCCGGGTCGGTCTCCAGCCGCTCCAGGAAGACGCCCTCGGCGGTGATCTTCGCCTTGGCCTGGCGGTCGGCGGAGCAGGAGACGGCGATGGCCACCGGGCAGGAGGCGCCGTGCCGGGGCAGCCGGACCACCCGCACATCGTGGCAGAAGTACTTGCCGCCGAACTGGGCGCCGATGCCGATCCGCTGGGTCAGCTCGAAGACCTGCTGCTCCAGCTCCGGGTCGCGGAAGCCGTGGCCGGTGGGCGAGCCCTCGGTGGGCAGCCCGTCCAGGTAGTGCGCGGAGGCGTACTTGGCGGTCTTCAGCGCGTATTCGGCGGAGGTGCCGCCGACCACGACCGCCAGGTGGTAGGGCGGGCAGGCGGCGGTGCCCAGGGAGCGGATCTTCTGCTCCAGGAAGCGCATCATGGACGCCTCGTTGAGCACCGCCTTGGTCTCCTGGTAGAGGAAGGACTTGTTGGCCGAGCCGCCGCCCTTGGCCATGAAGAGGAAGCGGTAGGCGTCGCCGTCCTCGGCGTACAGCTCGATCTGGGCGGGCAGGTTGGAGCCGGTGTTCTTCTCCTCCCACATGGTCAGCGGGGCCATCTGGGAGTAGCGCAGATTGAGCCTGGTGTAGGCGTCGTGGACGCCGTGGGAGAGCGCCTCGGCGTCCCGGCCGCGGGTGAGGACCTGCTGGCCGCGCTTGCCCATGATGATGGCGGTGCCGGTGTCCTGGCACATCGGCAGCACCCCGGCGGCGGCGATATTGGCGTTCTTCAGCAGGTCCAGGGCGACGAACTTGTCGTTGGGCGAGGCCTCCGGGTCGTCCAGGATGCGGCGCAGCTGGGCCAGGTGCCCCGGGCGCAGACAGTGCGCGATGTCGTGCATGGCCTCGGCGGCCAGCAGCCGCAGCGCCTCGGGCTCCACGGTCAGGAAGGTACGGCCGCCGGCCTCGAAGGTCGCCACCCCCTCGGTGGTGACGAGGCGGTAGGGGGTGGTGTCCGCGCCCAGGGGCAGCAGATCGGTGTAGGCGAACTCAGGCATGGCGGCCCTTCCTCGGCTCGTCCCGGAATCCGTGCGGGCGCCGGCCGGGCGGCGCGGCGTCCGGGTCGGCGCAGCGACCAGGGTATGCCGCCACCGCCGGTGCCGGGCTGTGACCCGGCTCTCCCCGGCGGGCGCGGGCTCAGGGCAGCGGGATGGGGCGGCCGTCCAGGGCGCGCCGGGCCCGGCGGGTGCGGGCGTTGCCGTAGCGGGAACGGAGGTGGCCGGAGACGGCGGCGCGTTCGCCGGCGGCGTGCGTGAGCCGGCCGAAGAGCACGCAGGCGGTTTCGGTGGGCCAGCCGCCGGGGCCGTAGAAGGCGGCGAGTTCGGGGATGAGTTCGGTCCACAGCCGGGCGGCGCCCGCCTGGTCACCGGTCTCCTGGACGGTCTGCGCCTGACGGTGCCGGGCGCGCAGCGCCTCGGAGTGGTCCAGCGCGGAGACCGGCGTGCCGGGCGCCAGGGGCGCGGCCGGGGGGACGGCGTCCTGGACGGAGGGCGGCGGCGGCAGACGGTAGGACGTGGGCGGGGAGGCGGTCACGCCGCCGAAGACGCCGCCGGTGGTGGCGGGGCCGGGCGGGGCCGAGGGGGCGAGCGGGTCGAGGGTGCGGCGGTGGCCCCCGGTGCCGCCGGCCGTGGCCGGACCGGCGTACGGCGAGGACGGCGCGGCGGGGGCGGCGGGGGCGGCGGGGGCGGCGGCGCCCTCGTCGGCCACCAGGGCGCGCAGCATGTCCCGGACGGTGGCGGCGTCCTGCGGGCGCTTCTCCGGCCGCTTGGCCAGCAGCCGCAGCACCAGTTCGTCCACCGCCTCCGGAATCCGGGGGTCCAGGCTGCTGGGCGGCTGCGGCATCTCGTGCACCTGCTGGTAGAGAAGCTGCATCATGGTCGAGCCGGGCGGGAACACGGTCCGCCCGGTGAGCAGCGCGAACAGTACACAGCCCAGCGCGTAGAGGTCGGTGCGGGCGTCCACGCCGCCGGCCATGCACTGCTCCGGCGCCATGTAGTCGGGGGTGCCGATCACCATGCCGGTGGCGGTGAGTTCGCTGCGCTGCCGGGCGCCGACCGCCTCGGCGAACCGGGCGATGCCGAAGTCCAGCAGCTTCACCGTGTTCTGCGCGGTGATCATGATGTTGCCGGGCTTGAGATCGCGGTGGACGATGTCCACGCCGGGGGCGTGCGCGGCGGCCAGCGCGTCCGCCACCTGCGCGGCCCACTCCAGGGCCTGCGGCATCTCCGGCAGGCCGGCCCGCAGTACCTCGGCGAGCGAGCGGCCGGGCACCAGCTCCATCACCAGCAGCACCGCCGGGCCGCCGCCGAACTCGCCGTGCAGGATGTCGTGGACGGTGACGATGTGCGGGTGGGCGAGCCGGGCGATGGCGGTGGCCTCCCGCTCCAGGCGGCGCACCAGTTCGCTGTCGTCGCCCTCGGTGGCGGTCTTGATCGCCACATCGCGGCCCAGCCGCTCGTCATGGGCCTGCCAGACCTGGCCCATGCCGCCCTCGCCGAGCTTGCGCACCAGCCGGTAACGGCCCTGGAGGACCTCGCCCGCCGCCATCGTCGCTCCCCCGTCAGCCCCTCGATGTCGTCCGCTCCGCGCGGAAACGTCACCGCGCGGGCATAGGATCGCACAGTCATCAGCGGGGTGAGACATGTGTGCGGGACACTCGTCCGACGCACTGGCGGGGACGGCCGGAGGGATCAATGGGGAGACAGGTCCGGGGGCGGAGACGGATCACCGTGCTGCTGGGTGCGGTGCTCCTGCTGGGGCCGGCGGGACTGGGACTGCACGCGGCGCCGGCCGCGCAGGCCGCCTCCCAGCTCGACGAGGCCGCCGCCGCCCTGGCCGGACCGGGGGTCTGGAGGGGTGAGGGCTTCGAGGGCCTGACCGAGGAGACGGTGGAGCTGATGCGGGCCCGCTACGCCCGGGCCGGGACGCCGGTCCGGGTGGCCCTGCTGACCGACACGGAGGTCCCCGGCTACGACACCTCCGGCCTGGCCAGGGAGCTGGCGCAGAAGGTGGGCGAGCCCGGTCTGTACATCGTGCACGCCGAGTGGCCGAACCCCACCGAGGACTACCCGAACAGCGCCGACGGCTACTACGCCACCGGGATCGGCTTCACCGACGACCAGTTGTCCGACGAGGAGTTCGCCCACATCGGCATCGGTGACGGGAGCTTCCTGCTGGGCGTGGCCGACGCCATGGACCAGGACCTGAGCGCGCAGATCCCCACGGAATTCGGGGAGGGACGGTTCCTGGTCGATCCGGCGGTCACCGAGGTCTTCCCCGAGCTGAGCACCGAACTGCTGGAGACCACCTTCGCCGGTCTCCCCCAGGTCCGCATCGCCCTGGTCTCCGGCTTCGGCGGAGACCAGGACGCGGTGGCCGCGGCCATGTCGGAGAACCTCGGCGAGGGCGGCGCGATGGCCCTGATCCAGTGGTACGACGACGACTTCTCGGTGGCCATCGGCACCGGCTCCGGCCTGCCCACGATCGATTCGCTGGAGGCCGTGGTGGCCGGCAGCGGCATCGCCGAGGTCACCCCGGCCGAACTGCCCGGCGGGCTGGCCCGGCTGGCGCTGGCGCTGGGGCCGCCGATCACCGATGTCGCCCGGGACGGGCTGGCGGGAAGCCCGCTGTTCGTCCACCCCACCGCCTCGGACGGCGCCACCACCGAGGCACAGCTCGACGCCTATGCCGCCTCCCTGGCCGGCGCCGACCCGCCGGTCGAGGTGGCCTTCCTGCCGTCCGACGTGGCCGAGGCGCATCTCGGGCTGGACGCGCTGATCGACTCCTCGGCGGTGGCGGCCGGGATCGCCGGGGACGGCGGCGGCTCCGGGAATCTGGTGGTGTATCTGATCGACCCCGAGTACCGCCGGGTGGACTGGGTCTCCGCGGTCGGCGACGAGGAGTTCCGCACCGCCACCCAGCTCTCCCGGGCGGCCGGGGACTCCTATGTCTCGGCCACCCTGGACAGCCTGATCCAGCAGCTCGGCCTGGACCGGCCCGAGGTGCCGCAGGAGAGTGCGGACGACGGCGCGGACGGCGCGGACGGCGGGGGCGGCAGCGGGAGCGGCGGCGGCGGGGCCGCGGAGAACGACGCGGACACCGGCTCCCCGGGGCTGCCCGCCGGGCTGCCGGCGGTGGCCGCTCTGGCGGCCGTCGTGGTGATCGCGCTGCTGGCGGCGGTGCGGCTGACGGTGCGGCACCGCGGCGGGCTGCTGACCCGGCGGGCGAAGACCGCCGAGGCGGCCCGCCGTCGGCTGGCCGCGATGCCGCCGCAGCAGCGGGCCGCCGAACTGGCCCGGGCCCGGGAACTGGCCGCGGCCAACCAGCGGCAGCTGGAACGGCTGGCCGCCCGGCTGGCGGAACGGCAGGTGCCCGCGGCGCTGGGCAGCGGCAGCGGCGCGGACCGGCTGCGCGCGGTGCTCAGCGAGTACGAGCGGCTGCTGGAGGCCAACGACCGGGTGGCGTCGGTCCCCGAGGCCCGGGAGATCAGCGACGACCTGGCCCGGGCCGGCAGCCGGCTGCTGCTCGTCCCCGCCACCCTCCCGGGCCGCCGCTGACCGGCCATCTCCCGGCCCGCGCCGCGGGCCCCGGGCGCACGGCGGGAACCGGGCGGCCCGGCGCGTCTCCCGGGCCGCCCCGGTCACTACTCGGTACGGAGGCCGGCCGGACGCATCATGCGCCACAGCGGGGGCATCGCCAGCGCGGTGGCGCCCAGAATGACCCCGCCGCCCAGGGCGGTGAAGGCCCCGACCCCCTGCCAGTCCACCGCGACCGGCGCGGAGACCATGCCGAGCAGCACCCAGCCCAGGCCGATCCCGCCCGCCGCGGCCAGCGCCAGCCCCAGCACCACCGGCAGCGCGGTCTGCCAGAGCACCGAGAGCGCCAGGGTGCGGCGCCGGGTGCCGAAGGCCACCAGCACCGACAGCAGCCGGCGCCGTTCCCGCAACTGCTCCACGGTGCCCACCACCATGGAGCCGCCGATCAGCATCAGCACCGCCACCGCGCCCGCACAGAGCGCGCGGCGGATCGAGTCGAAGCGGTTGCTGACCTGCTCCGGGCCCTGCTCCCAGGCGTTGTGCACCGGGCCGAAGCCGGCCGCGGCGTTGCGCAGCCGCTGCATGACGTCCGGCCCCGAGCCGTCCGCCCGGACGGTGACCTCGTAGAGCGGGTCGTACAGCATGGTGCGGTCCAGGGCGGCCGGGGTGGCGAACACCGTGGGGCGCCACAGCTCGTCGCCCTGCGCGGCCGGCAGCACCCGGGCATCGGCCGGGATCCGCCAGCGCACGGCCGGCAGTTCCGCCGCGGCCTCCGGCGAGGTGTGCCCGTCGCCCGCCAGCTCGATGTCCAGGCCGGGCCGGAGCGGTCCGGACGGCCGGTCCTCCGGCACGGTCCCGGGGGCGGGCTCCTGGAGGAAGACATCGCCGTCCGCGCAGGGCACGGCACGGGGCACGGACATCAGGTCGCCCAGCACGGCGCAGTCGGCGATCAGCACCTCGAACCCGCCTTCCCCGGCCGGGCCGTCCGCCGCCCGGGCCCCGTCGCGGACCACGACCTCGGACTGCACCACTCCGGCCACCGCGGCGATCCGCGCCGCGGTGGCCGGGGCGTCCGCGGGTTCGGCCGGATAGGCCTCGAACCGGATGCGCCGCTCCCCCTCCGGGACCCCGGTGTCCGAGGTGTAGTCGCCGCCGACGCCGAGCAGGAACATCTGCGCGGCGATGGCCCCGGCCACGGCCACGGTGACCCCGCTGACCGCGCGGGCGGCGGGCCCGCTGTCCAGCTGGAGCCGGCGGACGGCGAGCTGCCAGGGCACCGGCCCGCCGCGCAGCCGCCGCACGGCCGCCTCCACCAGCCACGGCAGCACCGCGGTGACGCCCACCAGCAGCAGCACGATGCCGGCCGCCACCCGCCACTCGTCGATCTCGGTCTGCTCGGCGGCGACGCTGTTGAACAGCGGTGCCAGCAGCGCCAGTCCGGCGGCCGGCAGCAGCAGCCGCCACCACAGCCGGCGCCGCGCGGTGACGCCGCCGCGCACCACGCCCAGCGGCTCCACCGCGATCCGGCGCATCGCCTGGAGGGTGACCGCCACCGCGGACACCGGCACCAGCGCCACGATCAGCACCGCGATGGCGGCGGACGGGCGGACGTCCTGGGGGAAGGCGGAGTAGCCGAAGATCTCCACCCCGGCCAGCCGGTCCCGGCCGAGCCGGAAGAACACCGCGCCCAGCAGCAGCCCGAGCAGCGCGCCGGCCAGCGCCTCCCCGGCCGCGATCCGGTGCGTCATCCGGATGTCCGCGCCGACCAGCCGCAGGGCCGCCAGCCGCAGATCCCGGCGCTCCCCGCCGAGCCGTACCGCGGTCGCCACAAAGGCGCCCACCGGCAGCAGCAGCACCACACAGGCGACCACGATCAGCAGCAGCAGGACGGCGTCGAAGGGGGTGCGCGGCGCATCGTGGCCGAACTCGGCGACCCGCCAGGTGGAGCCGGCGGAGCGAAGCTCCGGATCGTGCGCGTAGTAGACGAGTTCACCGGGGTGCAGCAGACCGGCGTCGCCGATCTCGCCGCCCGCCCGGTACGGCAGCCGGGGCGCCAGCAGTTCGCCGTCCGGCGACTCCAGCAGCTTCCGCAGCGCCGGGGAGAGGGCCATCTCGCCGGGTGCCGGGAATTCCTCGATGCCCGGCGGCATGGGCGGGCGGTCGCCGTCCGGCCGCAGGGTCAGACCGGTGAGCGGCCGGCCCAGGAAGTCCCCGGTCTGCTGGTGGAGCAGCAGAGTCTGCGAACCCGGTTCGACGCCGGCGCCGAAGCCGCCGGTGCGGGCGTCCAGGCGGGCGTCCCGGGCGGTGAGCAGGTTCGGGATGGAGGCGGCGAGCAGCAGCACGGCCACGCCCAGGCCCACGCCCACGGCGGTGAGCACGGTGCGCAGCCAGCCCTCCCGGCCGCCGGTGACCGCGAACCGGGCGCCCAGGGCGAGGTCGGCTGCCCACCGGCGCGGACCGGCGGACGCGGCGGAGGCGGTGGCCGCGGCCGGGCCGGCCGCGGTGGCGGTCATGCCGTTCCCCCGCCGGCCGCGGGAACCGGGCCGAGGGGGTCGCGGGCGATGCCGTCGCGGACCACGATCTCCCGGTCGGAGTAGGCCGCGACCCGTGACTCATGGGTGACCAGCACCACCGCGGCGCCGGTCTCCCGGGCGGCGGCGGTGAGCAGTTCCATCACCCGCTCGCCGTTGAGCGAGTCCAGGGCGCCGGTGGGCTCGTCGGCGAAGATCACCCGGGGGCCGCCGACCAGCGCACGGGCCACCGCGACCCGCTGGCCCTGGCCGCCGGACACCTGGCCGGGCCGGTGGTGCCGGACATCCGCGACCTCCAGCCGCTCCAGCCATTCCGCGGCCCGGCGCTCGGCCTCCCGGCGGCGGGTGCCGGTCAGCCGCAGCGGCAGCGCGGCGTTCTCCAGACAGGTCAGCTCCGGCACCAGCTGGCCGAACTGGAAGACGAAGCCGAAATCGGAGCGGCGCAGGGCGCTGCGCTCGGTGTCCGGCAGGGCGGACAGTTCCCGGCCGGCGTAGCGCACCGAGCCGCCGTCCGGCGGCACGATGCCGGCCAGGCAGTGCAGCAGAGTGGACTTGCCGGAGCCGGACGGGCCCATCACGGCGACGATCTCACCGGCCGCGACCGAGAAGTCGGCACCGGCCAGGGCGGGGGTGGCGCCGTAGGACTTGTGCAGGGCGGTGGCGGTGAGCAGCCCGGGCGCCCGGCCGGGCACGGCCTCCCCGGGGACATCGGGGGCGTGGGCGGCATCGGTACCTGCGGTGCGGGCGGTGCGTGCGGCGCGGGCGGTCATGCGGCACGCTCCCCGAGCCGGGCGGCCAGCCGGTCCAGCCGGGCCGCGGTCAGCTCCAGCCAGCGCAGATCCGCCTCCAGGTGGAACAGCGCATGGTCGCAGACGAGCTGGTCCGCCAGATCGCCGCCGGACTTGCGGCGGGTCAGCTCGCGCATCAGCCGGAGATGCTCGGCGCGCTGGGTGTCCAGCAGGGCCGCCGCGTCCCGGCCGCTGAGCAGGGCGAGCACCACCTTGGTGTAGAGGACGGACTGGAGGTAGGGCTCGGGCTTCTCCGGGGTGCGCAGCCATTGGGCGACATCGGTGACGCCGGCCTCGGTGATGGCGTACCGCTTGCGCTCCGGGCCCTCCCCCGACTCGACGCCGTCCACTTCGACCAGGCCGTTCTTCAGCAGCCGGGACATGGTGGCGTACACCTGGCCGTAGTGCAGCGGCTTGTCATGGCCGAAGCGCTCGTCATAGGACCGTTTGAGGTCGTAGCCGTGGCGCGGGCCGGCTTCGAGCAGCCCGAGCAGGGCGTGGCTGATGGACATGGCCGGGACTATACACCACACGTATACACGAGGTGTATAGCTGGCCGCCGGGCAGGCGCCCGGCGGCCGTCCCGCCGGCCGGCGGCGCGGGCCGGGAAATCCCCGGCGTGCCGCCGTGCGGCACGGCGCCGGCCGGGGAAACAACTACCCGGCCGCACGGCCGCGTCATATCCCCTAGCGTGAGGCACGCGCGGATCATGAGACCGGACCGAAGACGGGCGGAGAAACACTGATGCTGGACACCGCCGGGGGCGCCTCCCCCGCGTCCCGGCCGGACACCGGAGAGGAGCCGCCGCGCGGGCCGTTCACCCAGGCCGTGGACTTCACCCGGGGCCGGACCGCCGCCTTCGTCCGCAAGCCCTACTGGGAGCGCCCCGACTCCACCTGGGTGCTGCGGCGCTGGCCGGATCTGACCGCCTGCCTGGCGGCGGTCTTCTTCTTCTGGCTCTCGCTGACCCCCTCCCTGGTCCCCCGTCCGTGGTACTTCCAGGGCGCCATCGGCGGCATCACCGCCGCCATCGGCTATGGCCTGGGCGCGCTGCTGAGCTGGCTCTACCGGCTGGCCGCGCCCTGGCGGCCCGGCCCCCGGGTACGCGCGGGCTGCTGGCTGGCCTTCTATGTCACCGCCCCGCCGACCGTGATCTTCCTGCTCTCGCGCAGCGCCGACATGCAGCGCGAACTGCGCCGCCTGCAGGATCTGGAGCCCACCCTGACCTGGCACTCGGCGATGATCGCGCTGATCTCGCTGGCCGTGTGCGCCGGGCTGGTACTGGCCGCCCGCACCGTGCGGCTGTTCACCCGGCTGGTCACCGTGCAGCTCAACCGCTTCGTGCCCTGGCCGGTGGCGGTCGCCCTGTCGCTGATGATCACCAGCATGGTGGTGGTCTACGGCACCCGGGACGTGGTCTTCGAGCGCGGCATCCTCACCGCGGCCGAACACTGGGCAGCCGCCAAGGACCGCTCCACCGACCCCGGGGTGCTGCGCCCCTACTCGCCCCTGGTCTCCGGCAGCCCCGACTCGCTCATCCGGTGGGAAGACCTGGGCAACAAGGGCCGCACCTTCACCGGCACGGTCATCTCCGCCGCGGAGATCTCCGCCTTCACCGGCACCGAGGCCGCCTCACCGGTCCGGGCCTATGTGGGACGCGCCGCCTACGACGACTACGCCGGCGGCGCCGCGCTGGCGGTGCGGGAACTGGAGCGCACCGGCGCCTTCGACCGCGAGGTACTGGCCATCGGCGCCACCACCGGCACCGGCTGGGTCAACCCCACCACCGTGGAGGCCCTGGAGTACATGCACCACGGCGACACGGCGGTGGTCGCCATGCAGTACTCCTACCTGCCGAGCTGGGCGTCGTTCCTGGTCGACCGGGACGAGGCGGGCACCGCCACCCGGGAGCTGGTGGACGCGGTGTACCGGCGCTGGTCACAGGAGCCGGCCGGGAGCCGGCCGAAGCTGGTGGTGTTCGGCGAGTCCATGGGCGTGGCCGCCATGGAGGCGGCCTTCGACGGCCTGGACGACCTGCTGGCCCGCACCGAGGGCGCGCTGCTGATCGGCGCGCCCTACTTCAGCCCCATCCACTCCGAGATCACCTCGCACCGCGACCCCGGCAGCCCCGTGTGGCGGCCCGAGTACAACGACGGCCGGCATGTGCGGTTCACCCAGTTCCCGGAGCGCGATCTGTGGGCCTTCGACCGGCCCTGGGAGGAGCCGCGCGTGGTCTACCTGCAGAACGCCTCCGACCCGGTGGTGTGGTGGGAGCCGGATCTGCTCTTCCAGCGGCCGGAATGGCTCGGGCAGCCGCTGGGCCCGGACGTCACCGAGGCCATCGACTGGTTCCCGTTCGTCACCTTCTGGCAGACCACGGTGGACATGGCCGTCTCCTACGGCGCCCCGGCGCCGCACGGCCACCGCTACGGCTCCAACCCGGTGAACGCCTGGGAGGCCATCACCCGGCCCGCGGACTGGAGCGCCGAGGACACCGAACGGCTGCGGCTGCTGCTGGAGCTGCGCCACCCGCCCAGATCCGGCTGGGCGGGCAAGCCGGAGTAACAGCGGTGGCCGGTGCCGGTGGCCGGAGCCGGCATTCGGCCGGCCCCGGTCGTTGCTCAGCCGTCGCGGTCCCGGCCGGCGGACGGCGGCGGGGTGGGCGCCAGCGCGGCGATGGTGGCGCCGCTGCGCTGCGCACCGGCCCGCAGCACCACCTGCTCGTGATAGGCCCGCAGATAGGTCACCACGGTGTTGAGCACGGCCACCAGCGGCACCGCCACCACCGCGCCGGGGATGCCCGCCAGCAGCGTGCCGCCGGTCACCGCCAGGACCACCGCCAGCGGATGCACCCGGACCATCCGGCCCAGGATGAACGGCTGGAGCACATTTCCCTCGATCTGCTGCACCAGCAGCACCACGCCGACCGCCAGCAGTGCCGTCACCGGCCCCTGCGTCACAAAGGCCACCACCACGGCCAGCGCACCCGAGGCGATGGCACCGACGATCGGCACGAACGAGGCCACGAACACGATGACCGCCAGCGGCACCGCCATCGGCACGCTCAGCGCCCACAGGCCCAGGCCGATGCCGACCGCGTCGATCAGGGCCACCAGGACCGTGCCGCGCACATAGCCGGTGAGCGTGATCCAGGCCCGCGGACCGGCCCCGGCCAGCGCCGGCCGCGCCGCGGCGGGCACCAGCTTGAGGAACCAGTACCAGATCGAGCGGCCGTCATAGAGCAGGAACAGCACCACGAACAGCACCAGACCGGCGCCGGTCAGGAAGCGCGTCAGGTAGTTGACGCCCTCCAGCCCGGCCGAGGTCAGCTCCGCGCTGTGGTCGCTGATCCACTGGTTGAGGTTGTCCGCCAGCTCGTTCAGATCCTCCTCGGAGACCCCGAAGGAGCTGTCCAGCAGCCAGTCGCGGAGATTGTTGATGCCCTCGGTGACCTGCTCCACCAGCCGGTCGACGTTCTCCATGATCTGCCAGACCACGAACCAGCCGATCAGGCCCATCACGCCGAAGCCGGTGACGGTGGTGACCGCGGTGGCCGCGCCCCGGCTCAGTCCCAGCCGCTTCAGCCGGCCGGTCAGCGGCTGGAGCAGCGCGGTGATCAGCAGGCCGGCCGCAAAGGAGATGACCAGCAGGCTGATCGCCCCGACCACCTGGATCAGCACCCAGATCACGGCGGCCAGGATCAGCAGCCGCCAGCCGGCCTCGGCCGCCACCCGCAGCCCCCAGGGCACGGCGTCGGCCGGACGCGGGCGCTCGGGCATGCGGACCGGGACCGGCCGCACCGGGGCACCGGCATCACCGCCGTCCGCGGCGGTCTGCGGCGGGGCTCCCTCGGCGGAAACCGGCGGCCCGGCGGAGCGCTGCGCCGCGACCGTACCGGCCGGCGCCGCCGCGGGGTCGTCCCGGCCGCAGGCCGGGCGTTCCCGGGCCGGCGGGCGGTCCGCCGCGACGGAGTCCGGCGCCCCGACGAGCCGTTCACCCGCGGCGGGCGGCGCCTGGGCGGCGGGCGCGACGGCCTGGGCCAGCCGGGCGCCCGGCGGCAGATCCTCCGCCGGCACCCCGTCGGGCTCCGGCATGCCGCTCAGCCCGGCGGCGGCGGCCACCCGCTGCTCCGCCTGCTGCTGTCTGCGTTCCGCCTGGCGCTCGGCCGCCGCCCGGTAGTCGGAGAACCTGGCCCGGATCTGCCGGACACCGGAGCGCAAGCGGTCCAGTCGTGACATGAGTTCTTCCCCCTGCTCTTCCCCCGGGTCCCGGCGACCCGACGTTACCCTGCCGCCGTTCCGTACGGGAGAACAGCGCCCGAACCACGCCCGTCCCGCCCGCCGGACGGAAAACGGCCGGGAGATACGGCCGGGGACATGGCCGGAAGATATGGCCGGAAAACCTGTGAGACAGGACAGAGGGGGACAGCCGCACCCGGAAGGGCACGGGGGCCGGCGGACCGGGACGGCGGTCAACGGCGGCCGGGCCCCGGGAAGACGGGCGCGGCACCGCAACGGGCCGCGCGCACCGTCTCCCCGGGGCCCGGCCCCGCTCGGCTCGATGCCGGCTCAGTACCAGTTGTTGGCCTGCCAGAACTCCCAGGCGCCGCAGGGGCTGCCGTAACGGTCGTTCATGTAGTTCAGGCCCCACTTGAGCTGGGTGGCGGGGTTGGTCTGCCAGTCGGCGCCGGCCGAGGCCATCTTGGAGCCCGGCAGCGCCTGCATCAGGCCGTAGGCACCCGAGTAGGGGTTGGTGGCGGTGTGATCCCAGCCGCTCTCGTGGTCCACGATGTTGGAGAAGCACTGGAACTGGTTCTGGCCCACGATCTCCAGCGCCATGGCCTGGATCTCGGCCTTGGTGTAGGAGGACTGGACGGCGAAGTCCGTGCGTTCCGCGGCTGCGGCCCGGCTGGCGGCCTCCTCGGCCTCGCGCGCCAGGCGCTCCTCCTCGGCGCGTTCCGCGGCCTCCCGGGCCTCCTGCTCCGCCTGCTCGCGCTTGGCCAGCGCATCCTCGGCGGCCTGCTTCCGGGCGGCCTCCTCGGCGGCCTTGCGCACCGCGGCCTCGGCGGCGGTGGCCTGTGTCTCGGCCTGCCGGGTCAGCGAGGCCGCGTGCGCCCCGGTGTCCCCGGAGGCCGATATCTCCACGAGCAGCGACGGGTCCGCGACGGCGACCTCGATGTCCTCGCCGCCGCGCTCATCCCCCGAGGCGACGCCGACCGCCGCGCCCACGGTCGTCACCGCGGTTGCGGACGCCACTGCGAATCCTCGGACAGACATCCCGGTCACTCGGTTCCCTTCCGCCTGTGTCCGCTTCCGGGGTGGCCGCGCGGACGTGGACATGCCCCTGACACTGGCCTCCACCGGCCCACCCCCGCATCGCGGGAGCGGCCTGGCCACCGGAGGCTCCGGCCCGGTGCTCCGCCCGCGTGACGGACGCGGGAGAAGCATGGTGCTTCGGGCGGCATACGGCGCAAAGCTTCTTCAGTTGTGCGCCGCCGGGACCGGGCGGTCGTCGCGACCGCCAGGAGTCCGGTGCGCGGGCCGTCCGTTGGGCGGGCGGCGGTGCCGTATGCGGGACCTGACAGCAGCACACCTTGCCCGAACCGTGATACTCGAAGCAATCCACTGCGATGTGGGATAGGTCACAAGGTGTTTGGCCTCATCGTTCCGAGGAAAAACGCGGAACCCGGCGGGCCGTCCTATAAGGTGCCCCCGCACGGCGGCCACGACCCGGCACAACGGGTCATGGCCGCCGCGATGCCGCATTCCGCGAATGTCCCCCCGGACAGGGTGATACAAGCGGAAACCGGCGGAAAGCCGCTCGGCCCCGGGTATCCGGACAGAGCTGCCGACCCGGGCTAGATGCGCCCTTCCTCCAGCATTTCGGTCACCAGCGCGGCAATCGGCGAACGCTCCGAACGCGTCAGCGTCACATGGGCGAACAGCGGATGCCCCTTGAGCTTCTCCACCACCGCCACCACCCCGTCATGCCGGCCGACCCGGAGATTGTCCCGCTGCGCCACATCATGGGTGAGCACCACCCGGGATCCCTGCCCGATCCGGGACAGCACGGTCAGCAGCACATTGCGCTCCAGCGACTGGGCCTCGTCCACAATGACAAAGGCGTCGTGCAGCGACCGGCCGCGGATATGGGTGAGCGGCAGCACCTCCAGCATGCCGCGGGCCACCACCTCGTCGATCACCTCGCGCGAGGTCACCGCGGACAGCGTGTCGAACACCGCCTGGGCCCAGGGGTTCATCTTCTCGGCCTCGGTGCCCGGCAGATAGCCCAGATCCTGGCCGCCCACCGCGTACAGCGGCCGGAACACCATCACCTTGCTGTGCTGCCGGCGCTCCAGCACCGACTCCAGGCCGGCGCACAGCGCCAGCGCCGACTTGCCGGTGCCCGCCCGGCCGCCCATGGAGACGATCCCGACCTCGGGGTCGAGCAGCAGGTCCAGGGCCACCCGCTGTTCGGCGCTGCGGCCATGGATGCCGAACGCCTCCCGCTCGCCCCGCACCAGCTTGATCCGGCCGTCCGGCAGCACCCGGCCCAGGGCATGGCCGCGTTCGGAGACGATGACCAGGCCGGTGTGGACCGGCAGCCCCTCGGTGACCGGGTCCTGCACATGCTCGGTGGCGAACAGCTCGTCCACCGCGTCCGCGCCCAGGGTGATCTCGGTCATCCCGGTCCAGCCGGAGTCGGTGACCGCCAGCTCGGCGCGGTACTCCTCGGCCGCCAGCCCCACCGAGGAGGCCTTGATGCGCAGCGGCAGGTCCTTGGAGACCACGGTGACGTCGTAGCCCTCGGCCTGGAGGTTGCGCGCCACCGCCAGGATGCGGGAATCGTTGTCGGCCAGCCTCCCCCGGTCGTTCAGCATGGTCGGCGGCAGCACGGTCGGATCGGAGTGGTTGAGCTCCACCCTGAGGGTGCCGCCGAGGTCGCCGATGGGCAGGGGAGAGTCGAGCCGTCCGAACCGCACCCGGTAGTCGTCGAGCCGCCGCAGTACCTGCCGTGCGAAGTAACCCAGCTCCGGATGGTGCCGCTTGGCCTCCAGTTCGGAGATGACGACCACCGGAATCACCACCTCGTGCTCGTCGAAACGGGTGATGGACGCCGGGTCGGCGAGCAGGACACTGGTGTCGAGGACATAGGTGCGCCGGTCGGCGCGCTTCTTGCTGGTCACCACGGAGAGAGAACCCCCTTGGACGAGGTCGGGGAGGGCAGGCGCCCGGCTGCCCGGCGGGCAGCGGCGGCGCCCGGGGGTCTGGCCGGAACGGGCCCGCGCCGCGCGGGCCGCGTACCGGCCCTCTGCGTTCTCGTGGTGCGCAAGCGGGCCTCCCGGCGGGCCGGGAAGTACACCGGCCCGCCCGGAATATGCCCTGGACCGGGGCGGCTCATACCTGACGTCCGGTCAACGGTCCGGTGTACGCAGGAGGCGCAGGGGTGAAGGACGGGCGGCTGGGACACGCCCGGCGCGGCCCCCTTGTGCGGCGGCGGCCGGCCGGCTCACTGACCGTAGCGGCGGTGGCGGGCGGAGAACTCGCGCAGCGCCCGCAGGAAGTCCACCTTGCGGAAGGCCGGCCAGTAGACGTCGCAGAAGTAGTACTCGGAGTGCGCCGACTGCCAGAGCATGAATCCGGACAGCCGCTGCTCGCCGCTGGTGCGGATCACCAGATCCGGGTCGGGCTGGCCGCGGGTGTAGAGGTGCTCGCCGATGTCCTCGGTGGTCAGGCCGCGGGCCACCTCCGTCAGGGTGGCACCGTCCGCGGCCCGCTTGGCCAGCAGCGAGCGCACCGCGTCCACGATCTCCTGCCGGCCGCCGTAGCCCACGGCGACGTTGACGAGTATGCCGTCGCGCTCCCCGGCCAGCCGCTCGGCGTCCTTGAGCACCCGCTGGGTGCGCTCGGGCAGGGCCTCCAGGGCGCCCACATGGTGCACCCGCCACCGGCCGTCCTCGGCCAGATCGCGGACCGCGTCCTCGACGATGGTGAGCAGCGGGCCGAGCTCCTCCTGCGGGCGGAGCAGGTTGTCGGTGGAGAGCATCCAGAGGGTGACCACCCGGACACCCGTCTCCTCGCACCAGGAGAGCAGTTCCTCGATCTTGGCCGCCCCGGCCCGGTGTCCCTCCCGGGTGCTGGAACCGGCGGCTCTGGCCCAGCGGCGGTTGCCGTCCAGGATCACACCGATGTGGTGCGGCACGCGGTCGGGGTCGAGCCGCCCCTCCACCCGCCGCGCGTACAGCCTGACCATGAGCTGGCGCAGCTTGGTCTTCATCGGTGTCGCCCCTCCATCGGTACCCCGCGGTCAGCGTACACCTGGACCGGGGCCGCTCCCGGGCCCTTCCGGCCTCCCCGGGGCGAGGCTGTGACAGGGCTGTGACCTGGGTGATCCTCCCGCGACCCGGAGCCGGGAGCGGACCGGGAGAGACCGGCGGGAAGAAGGGGGGAACAGAAGCGGGCCGGTCCGTGGGGGGGGTGACGGACCGGCCCGAGGGGGGGGGTTTCCACAGTAACGCATCCCCGGCGGTGGTGCGTGCACCTGGCGTGAGAATTATCCGCCGAGTCCTCCGGCGAGCACTCCGGCCAGGGTCCCCAGGGCCAGGAAGGGGCCCATGGAAAACGCCGTGCCGCGCCGGGCGCCGCGCGCGACGACCAGGAAGAAGGCATAGCCGGAGGCGAGCAGGAAGGCGGCGAAGACCCCGCCGACCAGCACCGGCCAGCCGTACCAGGCAAGGGCGAGACCGAGGGTGGGGGAAAGCTTGACATCGCCCAGCCCCATGCCGCGCGGGGAGATCAGGGCGAGCACGAAGAAGACGGTACCGAGCACCGCGCCGCCCAGCAGGGCGCGCGGCCAGCTTCCGGCCGCGCCGGGCAGCAGCGCGGCCACGCCCAGGCCGGCCGCGGCCAGGACGGCCAGCGGCAGGGTGAGTGGATCCGGCAGCCGCAGCACGGCGGCGTCCACCGCGGTGACCGCGACCAGGCCGGGTATCAGCAGCAGCCAGACGGCCAGCTCGGGGCGCGGGCCGGCCGCCGCGGCCACGGCGGCGCAGCAGGCACCGGTCAGCAGGGCGAGCACCCAGCCCCGGGGCCCGGGCCGCCGGCCGCCGGCCTCGGCGGGCGGGGCCGGCTCGGCCGGCCCGCCGGACACGGCGGACGCGGCGGACGCGGCGGACGCGGCGGAGGCTTCGGACACGGTGGGCTCGACGGGCTCGGCGGGCTCGACGGCCGCGGGTACCGCGCCCCGCCCGGCCGCGCAGCACCCGCAGCGGCCAGGGCCCAGCCAGCCCCGCGGGCCGGCCGGCAGCGGGTGGCCGGCCGGGCAGCGGTCGCGCCAGGGCTCGCCGGCCGGCACCGAGAACCGGTACACCGGCCGCGCCAGCAGCAATCCGGCGGCCAGCCCGTATCCGGCGGCAAGCACGATCAGCAGCAGCACAGGCACGCACCGAGCGTAGCCGCCGCCACCGACACCGCCGGACCGGCCGGAAGCACCGGCGGTACGGGAGGCGGAAGCTGGGCGCGGGCCGGCCCGACCGAGTGGGGAAGGCGGACCGGCCCGTCGCGTGGGGCGGCCCGGAGCGGGGGGGGATGGCTCACGGGCCCGCCCGGCCGGCCGTCACCGGGGGGATGGACGAGGCCGGCGGTCCGAGACAGTTGAACGATACAACACATGGCGGGACGGGCCCCGCCACCGGGCGGGATCAGCCGGACATCGCCCGCCGGGCAAGGCGGCGCAGTACCCGGCCGCAGCGGCGGGCATAGAGCCGCTGCCCGGCGCGCGCCAGCGGCCCGCCCGCCCGGGTCCACCAGGCGACGGGCCGGCTGAAGGCCGTCACCGTGAGCCGGACGGTGCCGTCCGGCGCCCGCTCCACGACAAACGCCTCCTCCCCGGACACCGGATGGCCGGGCAGGGTGCCATAGGCCCAGCCGGTACGGTCCGGCTCGCGCACCGTCCAGACCACCCGGCAGGGAGCGGCCAGGCGGAACCGCCCCACCCCCAGTCCGATCACCACCCGGCTGCCCGGCTCCGCCTCCGGGGTGTCGGCCGCCACCATGACGCCGAGCGCGCGGTGCATCCGCCAGTCCATCAGCGCCCGGCCGGCCTCCCTGGCCAGGGCCGCGCCATGGCCGAGCGGCACACACACCCGCAGCAGGCGGTGGCCCGGCGGCGGCAGCGCCGCCGGGCCGGAGCGGGTGGCCCCGACATCGGGGTAGGTGAAGCCGGCCGTGTCCGTCCGGCCCGCGTCGCCGGGTCCGTCGTCAGACATCATTCCGAAAACGTATCCGAGGACGGGCCGGGCGGTAGGGCAGGATGTGAGGGCTGACAGCACAAGCGCCCGCCGGAGCCGCGTGGGCCGGGAGTGAGGGACGGGGCCGCGGAACGGGGCCGCACGGGGAGGGACCCGCACGATGTCCGAGGAGAAGAACGAGAAAGGCCGACGGCCGCTGTGGCCGCACGCGCTGGCCCTGCCGGTGCTGGTCGCGGTCGTGTGGTGGGCGTTCCACTGGCAGTTGTCCGCCCTGCAGTGGCTCGGGCTGCTGCTGATCGCGGTGGTGCTCTGGCACGCCGTCCAGGGGCGCGGGCGCAAGCGCGGGCGGATGGGGCCGGCCGTCCGCTGGGCGGCGGCGGGCGCCGTGGTCACCGCCGTGCTGGCGACACTTCCGCTGGACCAGCCGTGGCGGGCGCCCTGGTTCCCGGGCAGCGGGCTGGCCGGCTCGGTGCCGGACCCGTGCGAGGTGGCTGCGGAGCGGGCCGCGGTGCTGGTGCCGGAGGCGTCCGCGCCGGAGACCGGCGGCTACCGGGACATCGCCACCGATCAGCGCACCTGCGGATGGCAGGACGAGCAGCGGCTGCTGTATCTCACCTACCGGCTCTTCCCGTGGCAGGGCACCGACGACAGGTCGGTGGCGTCGGCGGAACGGGCCTTTGCGGAGCGCCGCGAGCACGCGGAGGCGGAGACGCTGGCGATCGGCGACGAGGCATACCGGGAAGGGCGGGACGGCACCCGGATCACCGTCCAGGCCCGGCGGGCCAATGTGGTGGTGGACATCAAGCTGTACGCGCTGGACGGCGCGGCGCCGCTCGGTGAGGCCGAGGCCGGAGACCTCCGGCGGCTGGCCGAGGAGGCGGTCGCGGCCGTCACCACGGGGTGACGACGGCCGCCGCCGGGACACGCCGAAGACGGGGCCGGCTGCCGGGAGACGGGGGCGGGGCGGGGGCGTGCTCAGGCGGCGGTGGGCCAGGAGATCTCCACTCGGCGGTTCTTCTGCCGGCCCTCCTCCGTGTTGTTGTCGTAGATGGGGTAGTCCTCGCTGTAGCCGCGGACGTTGAAGGTGATGCCGGAGGGATCGTCGATCAGTTCCAGCAGCACCTCCCGGGCGTTCTTGGCCCGGTCGTTGGAGAGCGTGAGACCGGACTCGTAGGAGCCCAGGTCGTCGGTGAAGCCGAAGACGTTGACGTATTCCGGCTGCTGCTCCTCGATGGCCACGGCGACCGATGCCAGCGCCGCGCGGGCGTCGTCGCTCAGTTCGGCACTGCCCTTGGCGAACAGCACGTCGGTCTGGAGCACGAACTTGCGGGTGCCGCCGGTGCGTTCCTCACGGGGACCGCTGGTGTCCGTGTCCTGACCGCCGGTCTCCCCGGTCTCCCCGGTCTCGCCGGTCTCGCCGGTGACACCATCCGTACCACCCTCCGTGGTGCCGCCGGTGGAGTCGCCGCTGCCGCCGGAGGTGTCGGTGCCGCCGTCAGTGGCACCACCGGCGGTATCGCCGGTGGTATCGCCGGTGGTATCGCCGGTGGTATCGCCGGTGCCGGCGTCCGCCCCGCCGATGCTCTCCACCACAAACTTGATGTCCAGCACCTCCGGCGTGGCCAGCGTGGCGCCATCGCCCAGCCGCAGGCCGGGCGCGTTGGCATCGACCTCCGGCGTGGCCGGGGCCTCGTAGCCGGGCGGCTGTTCGAAGTCGTCGTCCTCGGCCGCCCAGGCGTGCCCGGGCACGGCCAGCGCACCCACCGTCACCGCCGCCACCACCACCGCGGCCCGCTGCGAGAGATGCCGGCGACTGTTCATGCTGTCCACCTCGCTTCACCCCTCACTGGATCTCAAGAGTGACGGCCGGAATGGTGCCGATCTGGAAGTCGACCTCGTCGGTCGCCGGATCCGGTGCGGGGAACTGCGCAAACCAGCTCACGGTCTCGCCCGGCTTGATGGACCCGGCGAAGCCGGTGCAGAGGCAGCGGCCGGTGGTGTCCCGGAGGATGAGGTACCGCTTGCCCTCTGTCCTCGCGGTCAGGGTCGCTCCGGCCATCGAGAAGCCGTTCTCGGCGAGTTCCTTCTCCGGTCCGGCCCAGCCCACGTCGAAGAGCCGTTCCGAGCCGTTGTTGGTGATGCTGCCCTCGATCGTGAGGAAGCCGCCGTCCTCGCGCTCCGCCCGGGTGAAGGTGATGCTGATTCCCTCGGGAGTGGTGACCTGCCCGATGGCGGAAGACTCCTCGCCCCCCTCGGTCTCCTCGCCGCCCTGGTTGTCCGATGTCTCGCCCTCCGGCTGCTCCTCACCGGTATTGGCGGTCTCCTGGGACTGTCCGTCCTCCTTCTGCTCGCCGCCGTCGTCCTCACCTCCGCCGCAGCTTGCGACGGCGACCACCAGGGCGATGCCCAGGGCGGCGGCGATCAGAATGAGTCTTGTCTTGCCATCACGGAGATTCATCGGACAACTGCCCCTGTCAAGTCTTCAGTCTGCGCGCTGTATCAATTCTCAAAGAGTGTCAGTCATCGAGATAGATCCGGAAGAGATCCCTGGCCATGGGCAGCGCGTCCGCATCACTGGCGTCGAACTCCCAGTCACCATCGTCGCAAGACAGCCGGACGGGCTCGTCCTCTTCCTCTTCTTCCTCTTCCCCTTCGTCCCCTTCGTCCCCTTCGCCCCCGCCGTCGTCTCCACCGTCTCCCCCATCACTGGCGTCGGCGCACAGTGTGCCCAGCACGGCGGTGGCCTCGGCCCGGGCGTGCTGGTCCTCGGTTCCGGGGATGACCGATTCGCCCACGGCGTTCTGCACGACCACCCGGTAGCCCTGACCCGCCGGAACCGGCGCACACTCCACCAGTTCCGCGTCATTCTGCGCGGCCATGGCGGCGGCTGCCGCGCACGCGGAGTCCGACCCGAAGTCGGCACCGTCGAGGATGTCCTCCAGGCCCTCGAGCTCCTCGTCCTCGAGCACATCGAGGAAATCGTCGTAAATGTCGTCGCGTGCCTCGCGGACGGCGGCCAGCGCGGCGGCGTCGGCAGCCGACTGGCTGTCGCTGCGGCTCACGGCGGCCTGGGCGAAGACGAAGAAGGTCAGGGCGATGAGCAGCAGCCCGCTCACCATCCAGATGAAGAGGCCGAATGCGGCTCCGTCGTCCCCGACGGGCCGGCGGCACATCACTCGAGAATGTCCTCCACCGCCCCCTGAATGGCGTTGGCGATCGTCTCGTCCAGGCCGAGGGCGACGACGGCCACCACGATGGAGGCGATCAGCAGGAGCAGGCCCGCGTACTCGACGAAACCGGCGCCCCGGTCGCCGTCGGCACCGCGCAGGCGGCGGGCCGTCCGCCGGCCCCAGCCACTGATCACTCTGCCCATCACGTTCATCCCCTCCGGCAGGGCCCGCGGGCCCTGATGCTGATGGTGTGTCGGTACCCCTGGCGGTGCAGCCCACACCGTACTGCGGACCCGAGTGTCCAGGTATCTGGGCGCCCGCGCAATTCCGTCCAGTTGCGCCGCTTTCGCAGACCGAAGACGGACCCGGGGGTACGCCCTCAGGGGCCGGTCGTGCCATGGCGCCCCTCCCGCGGTCACAGGCTGCCGTCAGGCAGCGGGAGCCGGACGCCCTCCGCCGGTTCGCCGGTCGCCGCACTCCCTCACTTGTCAGGTGTGCAGGTTAGATTGACGGGGTTGCCTACGGAAAGAGGCTGTCCGCATGCTGTCGGTTGACATCCGCCGGTCATCCGGCGTCCGGTCCGCCGTCGTGCGCCCCCGGCCGGACGGTACGGTGACCGGGAGTGCACGGCGCGGACACGGAAGGGGGCAGGGATGACCGGCAAGTGGGTGGACACCGTCCCGGTGGAGCGGGAGGGCTTCCACATCAAGGTCCCGGACAGCTGGTGGGAGTTCGACATCCGGCCGGAGACCCGCGACGACTCCATCCGCCGCCTGGTCGAGGAACGGGTGAAGGCCTCGCCGCAGATGGCCGCGCACCGCGAGACCATCCGCACCTTCCTGCGCCGCCAGGCAAAGGAGGCATGGGACAACGGCGCCGCCTACATCGGCTGCATGGCCGACGCCTTCGGCGGCGAGGTGCCCATCACCGCCAGCCTGACCGTGTCGCTGATCAACGCCCGTGCCCAGGACGGCTCGGCGCCCGCCACCGATCCGGCCGCCATCGCCCGCCGGCTGACCGAGATCAAGCCGCGCAAGGAGGGCGACCCCTGGCGCCGGGTGTCCACCGTCGAGATTCCCGGGGTGGGAACCGTCGCCCGGACCCACGGCGTCGAGGACATCAGATACCAGGGGGATCCGCGGCTGCTCCGGGTGGTGCTGATGCAGACCTACATTCCGGTGCCCGGCAGCGCCGACAAGATCGCGCTGGTCTCCGGCAGCAGCCAGGTGCTGGACCTGGCCGACTCCTTCTTCGACGTCTTCGACGCGGTGACATCCACCTTCCGCTTCCTGTGACCCGTTCGTCCGATCCGTTCCCGGGGAGGTAGTTCCGCATGAGTGATCTCAAGGTCCCGTTCGAAATGCTGGAGAACTTCGGCGGGGAGATGCAGTCCATCCGGGACCGGATGAACGGCACCGGCCAGGATGTCGAGAACTACGAGGACGACATGGGGGACGAGAGCGTCCGGAAGGCCCTGGAGGACTTCGTCGACAACTGGCGGGACGGCCGCAAGGAGATCGACGGCCAGCTGGAGGCCATCAAGGAGATCTCCGAGCAGGTGGTCGACACCTTCCAGACCATGGACCACGACCTGGAGTCCTCGCTGGAGGGCGACGGCTCCGAAGGCGGCGGGCAGAACCAGCCCGTCTGAGCGCCGCCCGGGCCGGGCACGCTCAGCGGTCGAGCACGCCGAGCAGGTCGGTGCCCGAGCCCAGGATCATCCCGGTGACGATGATGACCATGGTGGCCGGGACCATGAACACCAGGGTCGCCATGGTCGCCTTGGGGACGGCCCGGCTGGCCCGGCGGCGGGCGTTCTGGGCGTCGGTGCGCCGCATGTCGTTGGCGATCTGCACCAGCGTCTCGGCGATCGGCGCACCGAGCTCCTCGCCCTGCTGCAACGCCGCGACGAACTGGTTGACCGGGTCGGAGTCGTTGCGGCGGCGCAGCTGCTCGAACGCCTCGCGGCGGGAGACCCCCATGTCCATCTGGCGCAGGGTGATCTGGATCTCGTGCGACCAGGGGCCCGGGTAGCGGGCGGCGACCCGGTCCAGCGCCTGCCGGAAGCCCAGGCCCGCCGAGACCACCACGGCCATCACGTCCAGGAAGTCCGGCAGGATGCGCTCGATCTCGTCCTTGCGGGCCCGGACCGCCTGCCAGATCAGGGCGTCCGCCGCGAACAGCCCGAAGGCCAGGCCGAACAGGCCGAACAGCGGCCAGCCGGCGGCGAAGAACACCAACGCGGTGCACACGCCGAGCAGGCCGTAGACGGCGCGGCGGGCGGCATAGCGCTCGATGGTCAGGCCGTCCGGGTTGCCCGCCTGGTCGATGCGCAGGCGCTTACGCTCCACCGCCTTGGTGCCCATCAGCCGCAGCACCAGCGGGACGAACCGGATGCCCAGCCGGTCCACGGCCGATCCGGTGACCGTGGTGCGGGTGGCGCCGATCTCCAGTGCCAGTGCCAGGTCCGGGGGCAGCGGGGTGCCCGAGCGCAGCATCCGGACGGCGGCGACCACGCCGGCCACGGCGACGGCCGCGGCCAGGGCCAGCAGCAGAGCGATCATGCGGTGCGCCTCCTCGGTGTCCTCGGCGTCCTCGGCGTTCTCGGTGACTCCCATGTCCCCGGGGTCCCGGGGGCCACCGGACAGTGGCGGTGGCCGGCCGGTCCGGGCCGCGGCAGGTCAGACATCGATACGTCCGATGCGGCGGACCACCATGAACCCGACGGCGTACAGGCCCAGCGACACCAGCATGGCGATCTGGCCGCCGGTGGACCCGGTGACCCGGGACAGCGCCCCCGGTGCCATCGCGTTGATCAGCAGCAGGGCACCGAGTCCGAGCGCCGGGACGGTGACCGCGGTGGCGTTGATCTCGGCCAGCATGGTGCGCACCTCGCGGCGGGTCTCCTTGCGCTCCTCCAGCGTGCTGGTGAGGTTGCGCAGCGACTCGACGATCGCGCCGCCCGCCCGGTTGGCCAGGATCAGGGTGGCGACCAGCACGCTCAGCTCCCGGGAGGGCAGCCGCTCGCTCATCTCGTCCAGGGCCTCCTCCATGGAGCGGCCGACGGCGAGCTGGTTGGCCACCACCGCAAGTTCGGAGCCGGCCGGGTCCTCCAGCTCCTCCGCGGCCATGGACAGCGCGGTGCGCAGGGCGAGTCCGGCGGCCGTGCCGTTGGCGATCAGCCGGGCCAGCTCGGGGAGCTGGGCGATGAACTTCTCATTGCGCTTGGCGCGCTGCCAGTTGAGGTAGGCACGGCCGCCCCAGAGGCCGATCAGGGCGCACACCGGTCCGAAGAACGGGGCCAGTACCACCGCGCCGGCCAGCCACAGCGCCACGGTGATCCCGCCGACGTACACCACATACTCGCCGGGGGTGATGTCGAGACCGGTCGCGGCCAGGCGCAGCCGGAGGCCGCGCCCGAGGGAGGTGCCGCGCAGCCGCCGGTCGACGCGCTCGAAGCGGCGGCTGCGGGCGGGCAGGGAGTGCTTGGCCAGGACGGCGGCGGTGATCGGGTCGGCCGGCGCGGGGGCCGGCCCGGAGAGCCGGCGCAGCAGTTCGCGCTGCTCGGCCCGGCCGGAGGCGTAGACGACCAGGCCGGCCACGGCGACCACCGCGGCCAGCAGGGCCAGCCCGAGGGCGAGCAGGGACAGCCGGGCGGAGCTGTCGGCGGCCAGCGCGGAGACGGGAGGTACGGCCAACGGCGCGCTCAACGGCGCGCTCAACGGTGCGCTCAACGAGGCGGCCAGCGGTGCGGCGGCCATGCCGCCCATGTCGCCCATGTCAGAGGGCCTCCCTGGTGATGAGCCGGCGGTCGTCCGGCAGGACGCCGAAGGCCGCCGGCAGCGATTCGCCCGCCAGGCGGAGGCGTTCCGCCACCGCGCGCGGCAGGGGGAAGTGCCGGAAGGCGCCGGGCACCGTGCCGTCCGGGGTCATCGGCTGGGCGTCGAAGCGGGCCACGGTGGCGATCCGGAACGGCTCCCGGCCGCGGCTGGCCAGCAGCGCCACCTCTTCGATGCGCCGGGTGCCGTCGGGGTGGCGGACGAGCTGGACCAGGACGTCCACCGCGCTGTTGATCTGGTCGCGCAGCGCCTCGAAGGGGACCTGGAGTTCGGACATGGAGGCCAGGGTCTGCAGCCGCATCAGGCCGTCCTCGGCGCTGTTGGCGTGCACGGTGGCCAGCGAGCCGTCGTGGCCGGTGGACATGGCCTGGAGCATGTCCAGGGTCTCGCCGCCGCGGACCTCGCCGACGATGATGCGGTCGGGGCGCATGCGCAGGGAGTTGCGCACGAGTTCCCGGATGGTGACCTCGCCCTTGCCCTCCACATTGGGCGGCCGGGACTCCAGCCGGACCACATGGTTCTGCTGGAGCTGGAGTTCGGCGGCGTCCTCCACGGTGATGATGCGCTCGCCCGGCGGGATCAGGCCGGACAGGGCGTTCAGCAGGGTGGTCTTCCCCGAGCCGGTGCCGCCGGAGACGATCACGTTGAACTTGGCCCGTACCAGGGCGGCCAGCAGCAGCATGATCTGCTGGTCCAGGGTGCCGAAGCCGATCAGTTCGGCCAGGGTGTAGGCGCGGGGGAAGCGGCGGATGGTCAGGGAGGGGCCGGTCAGCGAGAGCGGCGGGATGATCACATTGACCCGCTCGCCGCTGGGCAGCCGGGCGTCGACCATGGGGTTGGACTCGTCCACCCGGCGGTTGACCGCCGAGACGATGCGCTCGATGGTCTGCATGAGCTGTTCCTCGGAGGCGAAGCGGAGCGGAAGCTGCTCCACCCGTCCGGCGCGCTCCACAAAGATCCGGTCCGGCCCGTTGACCATGATCTCGGTGATGGAGGCGTCCTCCAGAAGGGGTTCGAGGATGCCGAGGCCGAGCGCCTCGTCGACCACCCGCCGGATCAGCAGGGCGCGCTGCTGGGCGGAGAGCACCGGGCCCTCCCGGCTGAGGATGTGGCCGAGGACCCGCTCCAGGCGCTCGCGGCGCTCGGCCGTGCCCATGCCGGCCATTTCGGCGAGGTCGATCTCCTCCAGGAGCTTGGCGCGGTAGGTGGCGACCAGCCGGCTGTCGCCGTGGCCGGCCTCGGCGGGCTCGTCCTGGGCGGCGAGCCGGGACCTCAGGCCCATCCGGTCTCCTCGGTGGTTCGGGTTCGGTGCACAGGTGTCGGTCGTGCGGGGTGGTGGTCAGTCGCAGGGCATGGTGACGGTCTTGGCGGCGTCTCCGAGGCCGCCGAAGAACGGCAGTACGGAGGGGATGGTGACGGTGGCGGTGACGGTGACCTCGCCGTCGCCGCCGCAGCCCTCGTCCATGGTGACGCTGCCGGACAGCCAGCCGCTCATGGCCTGCTGTCCGGCCGGCTCCCAGTCCCCGGCGGTCTCCTCCACGGAGGCGACCCGGGCGGCGGCGCGGGCCCCGGAGCCGGCCTGGAGCGCGGCGAAGCCGATCAGACCGAGCTGGATACCGGCCAGCGCCACCATGATCAGGATGGGCAGCCAGCCGGCGAACTCCACGGCGGTGACACCGTCGTCCCGCCGCGCGGTTCCCCGCCGGAACACCGGGCCGCGGCGCACGCCGCCGCCTCCGCTGCCGCTGCCGCTGCCGCGCATGTCAGCCGCCCTCCCGCTCGTCGGCGGCGCCGGCCCGCCCGTCGATGGTGATCGGGGAGGAGAGCACCCCCGGGAAGAGCACCGGAACGGTCAGCACCACCTCCGCGGTGTAGACCGTGCCGTCGTCCGCGCAGGTGACGGCGGCGCTGCCCTGCCAGGCGCCGGGCAGGTCCTCCAGGGCCTTGTCCTGGCAGGCCCCGGCGCCGCCCTGGGCGGCGGCGCCCGCCCGGGCGCCCTGGTCCGCGGCGTTGCCGGCCAGCGAGAAGGTGTAGCCGATGAGGATGCCCTGCCAGATGAGGGCCATCATCAGCAGGATGTACGGGAACATCCCCACGAACTCGACCAGCACCGACCCCCGGTCCGCGGCGGCACGGCGGCCGGGACCGGGCTCAGGTCCGGGGCCGGAGCCGTCCCGCGGCAGGTCCCGGGCCCGCGTCCGGAGCCGGGGTATGACGGCAAGGGGCATCAGCGTTTCGCCTTCCGTCGGCCGCTCGCCGGAGCGGCGTCGGGGGCGCTGATCCCGATCTCGGCGGCCAGCGCCCACATGGCCCGCCGCACGCTCCCCCGGTGGTCCAGGTCCTGGATGCGGCCGGCGTCCATGGCCTCCTGCAGTTCGCGGAAGGCCGCCGGGATCACGGAGCGCGCCACCCGGGTGCCGGTGATCCGCGAGATGAGCTGCGGCTGGATATGGCTGCCGCGGCCCAGCCGGTTGACCACGGTGAGGGTCTCCTCGGCCTTGCGGATCTGCAGCCGGTCCCACATCCGCACCATGCGGTTGACGGCCCGCACGGAGATCACATCGGGGGTGGTGACCAGCAGCGCGGTGTCGGAGGCCTCCACCGCCGCGGCGGTGGCGCCGGACAGGTGCGAGCCGCAGTCCGCGATCACCACGTCATAGCGGCTGCGGACGGCGTTGAGGAGCTGCCGGACGGTGGTGTCGCTGACGTCCTCGCCGCGTTCCCCCTCGGCGGGGGCGATCAGCAGCGACAGCCCGGTCTCGTGCGGGAAGACGGCCTCGGCCAGCACCTGCGGGGTGATGTCGGCGATCCCGGAGAGATCGGCGACCGAGCGGCGGAACTGCACGTCGAAGAAGGAACCGAGGTCGCCGCAGAGCAGGTCGAGGTCGACCAGCAGCACCCGCCGGTCGCCGGGACCGCCGGCCCGGGCGGCCAGCGCGAGCTGGCAGGCCAGCAGGCTGGTGCCGACGCCGCCCTTGGCGCCGGCGACGGTCACCATCCGGGCGCCCGGCCCGGAGGTCATGGCGTCGCCCACCCCCAGGTGGCGGCGCATGCCGGCGGCCCACTGCCCGGCGGCGGTGATCCGGGCCGCCAGCTCGTCGTAGGACAGCGGCAGGCCCACCAGGCCCCGGGCGCCCGCCTCCATGGCCGCGGAGTACAGCCGGGGGGTGGGGTCGGCGGAGGCCAGCACCACACCCACCGCGGGGAAGCGCAGCGCCACCTCGCGGATCAGCTCCAGGGCGGGCAGCGGGCCCATCCGTTCGTGGATGACCACCACTTCCGGCAGGTCGGCAACGGTTTCGTGGGCTTGCGCGGCCAGCGTGTCGAGCAGGGCGGTGGAGTCCGGAACCGGCCCCAGGGGCTCGCAGCCGGGAAGCTGGCTGAGCAGCGTGACCATGGCGCGAGCGGCGTCGGGGTCGCTCACCGCCGGGAGTACGCGCGTTGTCATCGGGTTGGCACCTGCTCTCAGTCCTGCTTACTCATGGTTCTCATGGCCACGTCTGCGGGGCCCCATTCCCTGGAACATTCCCTGGATCATCCGGTGGATCATCCGGTGGATCATTCCGAGGATCCGCCGCCGAACTGCAGCGGATCGGTGTGCGGATTGCCGAGGATGTCCCCGACGATGGTGTAGGTCCACTCCTCGCGCGGGATGTCCCGCTCGTCGCCGGGGGCGACCAGGGCGAGCCGGACCTGCTCGGCGAAGGCCTCGGCGAAGGCGACCCGCTGGGCGTCCAGGTTGGTCAGCGCGAAGGTGATGGGCACCACTTCGACCTGTTCACGGTCCTCCTCGACCTCGGTGAGGTCGCCGACGTCGATGACGCGGGCGTTGTTCACCATGAGCCGGACGATCTCGATGTCCTCCTGTTCGCCGCCGTCACCGCCCAGTCTGCCGTCCTCGTCGGGCAGGTCGACGCTGTAGGCGGCGTACATGTTGATGGTGGCACCGGGATAGATCTTCCCGGCCACCCCGGTGGAGGCGTCGATCATGATGGCGATCTCCATCTCGCCCTCGGACAGATCGGGGCGGTCGGAGATCATGTCGTTCTGGAGCAGGGAGCCTTCGAGCAGCGGCCCGACGGCGACCTTGCCCTCGATCGCGGCCAGATCCCGCACGGCGGTGTCCGGCACATAGCGCTCCGGCATCGAGACCTCGCGGAACTGATCGGGACTCAGCTCCTCATAGGGCCGGATGTCCTCGGCCAGCTCATAGGCGGTGACTTCGGGCCCCACCTTGGAGCGGACGTCCCGCACCACGGCCAGGACACCGGCGAAGGCGGCGAGCGCCAGCAGTGCGGAGACGAGCAGCAGGACGGCGCCGCGCCGCTGGCGAGCGTTCATAGGGCCGGTCTCTCTCTTCCGTCGGTCTGTCGGTTGCGGAGGGCTGGTCGGTGGCGGCGCGGTGGCCGGCCGGATGTCTTCGGGAGGCTTCCCGGACGGGCGGGCGGCAAGCTCCGGCGGCTCGGCCTTCGGGCGGGCCGGGACGGGCCGGGCCGGCCGGGTCAGGTCAGGGCACGGCGTGGCACCAGGGCGGGCAGGGCCGGGGGCCGGCGGTCGGCGGGTGTCACCACCGGGGCGGCGCAGAATGCGCAGCGGTCCCCGATCAGGGCCAGGCCGCACCAGTGGCAGGTCTCCTGCCGCACCGAGCTGACCATCTGGTAGAGCGGTCCGACATCGGGGATGCCGGCCGCGAACTCGACGAGTTTGTGGGTGCCCCACCAGTGCGGGGAACGTTCCGGGAGCCGCACCGGGTGCACACCGCCGACCCGCCACCGGCGGGCCAGTTCACCCGCCACCCAGTCGCTGCCCAGGCCGCCGACGGCGTAGGTGAGGGTGGTGGCGAACTGCGGTCCGGCCAGGGTGCCCTCCCCGGTGCGGACCACCTGGGGGGTCGGCCCGGCCAGCACCACGCAGGGCCCCCCGGAGCGGGTGGCCGGCAGCGCGGGCAGCTCGACCGGCAGCTTCTCCAGGGCCCGGCCGCCGGCCAGTTGGGCGCCGGCGTAGACGTAGTGGGCCAGCAGCCGGGCGGCGGAGGCCAGCACGCCCGGGCTGAAGTCGCAGACCGAGAGCTGGCGGAGCTGGCGGACCAGCACGGCGGTGCCCAGCGGCGGCAGCGGGCCGGGCAGCAGGGCGATCCGGTCGGCCTCCAGCAGGGCGCGCACCGCGTGCAGCCGCTGGATGTGCGGCAGCGGGGTGCCGCCCGGATAGATCACGAGCAGATGACCATGGCGTTCCAGCAGTCCGGCGGTCTCGGCCAGCGCGGAGGGGAAGTCCTGCTCCGCGGGCGGGCGCAGCACATGGGCGCCGGGTGTGCGCGGATCGGCGACCGGCAGCACAAGATCGGGGCTGGTCACCGCGATTGCCATGGGCATGCGCCGCTCCCCCCGGGCCGAGCGTCCCGTGTCCGTTCCAGTGGTGCCGCCGAGTCTGCCAGTTGAGCAGCTTATCGACATCCGAGGCGAGCAGGCCAGGCCGGGCCGAACCCCGTCATGACGCCGGACCGGCACCGTCGGCCGGCCGGGAAGGCCGCGTGCCGTGGGCGGACGGCGGGCAACCCGACGGGCCTCCGTTCCGTCCTCTCCACCGAGACTGACACGCGCCGTCGCGGAGCGGGCCGCGGTAGCCGCGGAAGTTTTTTCTCCGCAGGTCAGCGGGGGACCGCACGCGGCGTCGCGGGGGAAATCCGCTCGCGACTGTCAGTGGGGCGCGCAATGCTCGGAGAGGAACCTCGAAGGGAGTGCACCATGGAGCTGGCAATCCAGGCGGAGGGCCTGGTCAAACGCTTCGGTACCACCACCGCCCTGGGCGGCGTGGATCTTCAGGTGAGGACCGGCACGGTCCTGGGCCTGCTGGGGCCGAACGGTGCGGGCAAGACGACCATGGTGCGCGTGCTGGCCACCCTGCTGCCGCCCGATGCCGGGCGGGCCACGGTCGGCGGTTACGACATCCAGGACGATGCCCACCGGGTACGCCAGCTCATCGGCCTCACCGGGCAGTACGCCTCGGTGGACGAGCAGCTCACGGGTACCGAGAATCTGCTGCTGATCGGCCGCCTGCTGGGATACGGCCGGGCGGCGGCCCGGCAGCGGGCCAAGGAGCTGCTGGAGCAGTTCCAGCTCAGCGACGCCGCGGGCCGCGCCGCCGGGACCTACTCCGGCGGCATGCGGCGCCGGCTGGATCTGGCGGCCAGCCTGGTCGGCCGCCCGCCGCTGCTGTTCCTGGACGAGCCGACCACCGGTCTGGACCCGCGGGCCCGTACCGAGCTGTGGGGGATGATCCGGTCCCTGGTCGCCGAGGGCACCACCGTGCTGCTGACCACGCAGTATCTGGAGGAGGCCGACGAGCTGGCGGAGGAGATCGTGGTGATCGACCGCGGTCGCAAGATCGCCAGTGGTTCGCCGGACGAGCTGAAGGCGAAGATCGGTGCCCAGACCCTGGCCGTCCGGCCGCTGGACGAGAGCAGGGTGCCGGCGGTGCGGGCGGCGGTTGCCGAGCTGACCGGGTCGGCCCCCGAGGTCAAGGGGAAGCTGGTCACCGCTCCGGTGGCGGATCCCGCGGTGCTGGGCGCCGTGGTGCGCCGGCTGGACGAGGAGGGCGTGGTGCTCACCGAGCTGGCGCTGCGCGGTTCCAGTCTGAACGAGGTCTTCCTCTCCCTCACCGGCCACCCCGCCGAGGAGGAAGAGGAAGACATGGTCAAGGCCGAGAAGTCCGCGTCCGGCGGTGAAGGGAGCAAGGCATGAGCAGCGTGAAGGTCCCGGCCGCGTCGGCGGCCCCCGAGGGCGGTCTGCCGCAGCGGGTGAGTCTGGCGGACGGGGTGCGGCAGAGTCTCACCCTGGCGTGGCGGACGGTGGTCCAGGTCCGGCACAACCCCTGGGAGCTGAGCGACTTCAGCATCCAGCCGATCATGTTCGTGCTGCTGTTCACCTATGTCTTCGGCGGCGCCATCGCGGGCTCGGTCAGCGACTATCTGACGTTCATGCTGCCCGGCATGGTCGCGATGAACATGCTGTTCGTGACGCTCTATGTGGGCCAGGGCCTGAACACCGACCTGACCAAGGGCGTCTTCGACCGGCTGCGGTCGCTGCCCATCGCCCGCTGGGCGCCGCTGGCCGGCCGGATCATGGCCGACCAGGTGAAGCAGCTCTGGTCCATCGTGCTGGTGCTGGGGGTGGGCATGATCCTCGGCTTCCGGCTGGAGAACGGCTTCCTCGGCCTGGCCGGCGCGGTGGTGCTGCTGCTGGTGTTCGCGCTGGCCTTCTCCTGGGTGGCGGTGCTGGTGGGCCTGACCGCCAAGGACGCCGAGCGGGTGCAGATCTTCGGCTTCACCGCGCTGTTCCCGGTGACCTTTGTCAGCAATGTGTTCGTGCCGGTGGAGACCATGCCGGGCTGGCTCCAGGCGTGGGTGGACGTCAACCCGGTGAGCATCATCGCCGACGCCTGCCGGGGGCTGATGCTGGGCGGCCCGGTGGCCACCCCGGTGCTGCAGACCCTGCTGTGGGCGGGAGCCATCGCCGCGGTGTTCGCGCCGCTGTCGGTGTGGACCTTCAAGCGCCGGGTGTGACGGCCCGGCGGCCGGCGGCCCGGAGGACGAGGATTCAGAAGACGGTGCGGATGTAGTCGGTGACCGTGCCGTCCCCGGCCACCAGGGGGATCAGCGGCCACTTCTCGAAGATGGTGCACGGGTGGGACATGCCCAGTCCCACCCAGTCACCGACCTGCGGCAGCTTCTCCTCCGGGCCGCGGACAAAGGCGTGCTGGTCGGCCAGTCTGCTCACGGTGAGCCCCGCCCCGGACCGCATCCGGCCGCCCGGCTCCCGGATGACCTGCACCTCGGGCAGGCCCAGGTCGTAGGCGACGTCCCGCTTCCCGGCGTTGACCAGCGCAAGGTCCGGCTCGGGCCGCGAGATCACCTGGGTCCACAGCCGGAAGGCGGGGAGCAGCGAGCCCTCCTGCGGGATCCGGTTGAAGGGCGTGACGGCCCGGTAGCGGCCGTCGTCGTGGCTGATGTAGGCGCCGGAGCGGAGCAGCCGGCAGACCGGCCGGGAGAGCGCGGGCAGTTCCTGGAAGACCTCGGCGACCACATCGAACCAGGCGCTGCCGCCGGCGCTGACGATCACCTCCTCGGTCTGCTGGAAGCGCCCGGCCTTGTCGAACTCCACGGCCAGCGAGACCAGCTCCCGCATCCAGCCCCGCACCCGGGAGGCGTCCGCGTCCATGAGCTCGCCCTCGTAACCGGCCACGCCGGTCAGCCGCAGTGCCGGTGCGGCGGTGACGGCGTCGGCCACCTCCGCCGCCCGGGCCACGGTGCGCACCCCGCTGCGGGCGCCCGCGGCGCCCAGCTCCACCACCACCTCCAGCGGGCGGCGCGCCCCGGCGGCGGTCAGCGCGGCGTCCATCAGCCGCACCCCGTGCACCGAGTCGGCGTAGACCACGCAGCGGAAGCCCGGATCGCGGTCCAGCTCCCGCGCCAGCCAGGCCAGGGCCGCCTCGTCCACCACCTCGTTGGCCAGGAAGATCCGCGGCACCCCGTAGGCCCGGGCCACCCGGGCCTGGTGCGGCACGGCCACGGTGATGCCCCAGGCGCCGTGGTCGAGCTGGCGCCGGAAGAGCTGTGGCGCCATGGAGGTCTTGCCGTGCGGCGCGAAGGCCAGGCCGTGGCGGCTGCAGAACCGCTCCATGGAGCGCAGATTGTGCTCCACCGCCTCGGCGGAGAGGGTGAGCACGGGAGTGGTGAATCCGCCGCGGTGCAGATTGCGGCGTTCCGCGGCCAGATCGCGGACGGTCCGGCCGTCGGCGTCCGGCGGCAGGCCCCGGAACCGGTGGTCGACGACCTCGTCCCCGAGCTTTTCGAGCGCGCTGCCGATGTGCATTTCCGGTTGGCTCGTCTCTCCGGTCGGGCCGGGCTCCCCGGCGGGCGAGGGCGGAGCGGGGGACCCCCGGCGGTTGGGCAATGGCCGATGACCTCCCCGACAAGGCGTTCGTCGCGCATGGTGCACGCGCCATGGCGGCGCGTGCAGGTCCTGTCTAACATCCGCCGATGACCTGGTCAACGGAGCCTGGTCCGGTACCGGAAACCGCCGGTCAGCGGTGGTGCCGCAGGATCCGCCCGAGGCCCAGCGCCACCCCTGTGACGGCCGCGGCGGCGGCCAGCCGCCGGGCCGCGCGCCCGCCGCCCCAGCCGCCGTGCGCGCTGCCGGCGCCGGGCGTCGGCTCGTACAGATTGCCCGCGCTGTCCGGCACCGCGCCGTCCGGGGCCGGGCCCAGCATCCGGTGCCCGCTGCGGTGCGCCATGGTCTTCTCCGCCGCGCCGGCCCACAGGCGGGCCGCCATGGCCAGCCCCCGCCCGGCGCCGCCCACCACGATCTCCGGACGCGGCGAGCGGGCCAGTTCCACGACCGCCCGAGCCACCCGTTCCGGCGGGTAGACCGGGGGCACCGGCCGGATCCGGTGGCCGGTGTAGTTGGCACCCTGGGTGAAGATCGGGGTGTCGATGCTGGACGGCAGCACGGTGCACACGCTGATGCCGTGCTCGCCGGCCAGCCACAGCTCCTGCCGCAGCCCGGCGCCCAGGGTCCGCACCGCCGCCTTGGACATGGCGTAGGAGTGCGCGAAGGGCTGGCCGGCCACCGCGACCACCGAGGAGACGTTGATCAGCGTGCCATGTCCCTGGGCACGCAGCACCGGCAGCACCGCGCGGGCCGCGTGCACCGTGCCCAGCACATTGACCTCCAGCACCCGGCGGTCGTCGGCCGCGGGCACGTCGTCGAGGCGGCCGAAGGCCACGACGGCGGCGCAGTTGACCCAGACGTCGATCCGGCCGAAGTGCGCCACGGTGCGGCGGACCAGGTCCCGCACCGCGCCGGGGTCGGTCACATCGGTGGGCAGCACCAGGATGCGTCCGCCGTCCCGGGCGCCGCGCCGCCCGGCGCACTCCCGGGCGGTCTCCCACAGCGCCTCCTCCCGGCGGGCGGCCAGCACCGGCCGGGCCCCGCGGCGGGCGAAGGCCACTGCGGTGGCCCGGCCGATGCCGCTGGACGCGCCGGTGACCACCACCACGGCGTCGCGTGCCCGCCGGCCGGGCCGCACGGCCCGGTGTACCGCCTGTTCCGGTCTGCCCGGCATGACGTGCTCCCTCCGGCCCTCCTCGGGCGCCTCCGCCTTCTTCCGCGCCCGGGTACCCGGCGTGCGGGTGCGTCCACCGCCCCCACCCGGGTGGCCGAAAACACGGAGCGCCCGGAGTTCCGGGCCCGTAGGGTGTGCAGCATGCAGGTGATTCAGTCAACAAAGCTCGCCAATGTCTGCTACGAGATCCGCGGCCCGGTTCTCGAGGAGGCCATGCGGCTGGAGGCGGCAGGTCACCGCATCCTGAAGCTGAACACCGGCAACCCCGCCGCGTTCGGCTTCGAGTGCCCGCCGGAGATCCTGGAGGACATCCTGCGGAATGTGGGCAGCGCCCACGGCTACGGCGACGCCAAGGGGCTGCTCTCCGCCCGGCGCGCCGTGCAGCAGCACTACCAGACCAAGGGCATCTATCTCTCGGTCGAGGACGTCTATCTGGGCAACGGCGTCTCCGAGCTGATCCAGATGGCCATGCAGGCGCTGCTGGACGACGGGGACGAGGTGCTGGTGCCCGCGCCGGACTATCCGCTGTGGACGGCCGCGGTGGCGCTGGCCGGCGGCACCGCCGTGCACTACCGCTGCGACGAGCAGGCCGACTGGATGCCGGACCTCGCCGACATCGAGCGGAAGATCACCGACCGCACCAAGGCGCTGGTGATCATCAACCCGAACAACCCGACCGGCGCGGTGTACACCGAGGAGATGCTGCGCGAGCTCACCGAGATCGCGCGCCGCCACCAGCTCGTGGTCTGCTCGGACGAGATCTACGACCGGATCCTCTACGACGGCGCCACCCACACCCCCACCGCGGCCATCGCCCCCGATCTGCTCACCCTGACCTTCAACGGGCTGTCCAAGAACTACCGGGTGGCCGGCTACCGCTGCGGCTGGCTCGCGGTGTGCGGCCCCAAGGACCACGCGGTCAGCTATATCGAGGGCTTGACCATCCTGGCCAACATGCGGCTGTGCGCCAATGTGCCCGCCCAGCACACGGTGGCCGCGGCGCTGGGCGGGCGGCAGTCCATCGAGCAGCTTGTGCTCCCCGGCGGACGCATCCGCGAGCAGCGCGACGTGGCCTACCGGATGCTCACCGGCATCCCCGGGGTGACCTGCGTCAAGCCCAAGGGCGCGCTCTACGCCTTCCCCCGGCTGGATCCCAAGGTCTACAAGATCAAGGACGACCGGCAGATGGTGCTCGATCTGCTGCGTGCCGAGAAGATCATGATCGTGCAGGGCACCGGCTTCAACTGGCCCGAGCCCGACCACTTCCGCATCGTCACCCTGCCCCGGGCCGAACAGCTCGCCGACGCCATCTCCCGCATCGGCGCCTTCCTGGACGGATACAGCCAGTACTGAGCAGCGCTGAGCAGCACTGAGCAGTACCGGGCAGTACCGGGCAGTGCCGGGGCCGGTGCGAGGCGGCGCGGAAAGGGCCCCGCACGCCGTTGTGCGGGGCCCGGGGGTGCCGGCTCGTGGCGGGGTGAGGGGTCAGCCGAGCCGGTCGACCAGTTTCCGGTACTCCTCCCACAGCTCCTTGGGGGTGCGATCGCCGAAGGTGCTGAGGTGGTCCGGGATCAGCGCGGCCTCCTGCCGCCAGACCTCGGGGTCCACGGTGAGCAGGAAGTCCAGGTCCTGCCGGCTGATGTCCAGGCCCTCGGTGTCCAGGGCGCCCGGCGCGGGCAGCACCCCGATCGGTGTCTCCACGCCCTCGGCCCGCCCGTTCAGCCGCTCCACGATCCACTTCAGCACCCGGCTGTTCTCACCGAAGCCGGGCCAGACGAACCGCCCGTCGGTGTCCTTCTTGAACCAGTTGACGTAGTAGATGCGGGGCAGCTTCGCCGCGTCGGCGCGCTCGCCGAGCCGCAGCCAGTGGGCGAAGTAGTCACCCATGTGGTAGCCGCAGAAGGGCAGCATGGCGAACGGGTCGCGGCGCAGTTCGCCGACCGTGCCCTCGGCCGCGGCGGTCTTCTCGGAGGCCACGTTGGCGCCCAGGAAGACGCCGTGCTGCCAGTCGAAGGACTCGGTCACCAGCGGCACCGCCGTGGCCCGCCGGCCGCCGAAGAGGATCGCCGAGATCGGCACGCCCGCGGGGTCCTCCCACTCCGGCGCGATGATCGGGCACTGCGCGGCCGGCACGGTGAACCGGGCGTTGGGATGAGCTGCCGGGGCCGGGGTCCCGGGCGTCCAGTCGTTGCCCCTCCAGTCGGTGAGATGCGCCGGCGGCTCGGGCGTCATCTCCTCCCACCAGACGTCGTTGTCGTCGGTCAGGGCGACATTGGTGAAAATGGCGTTGCCCCACAGGGTGCGCATGGCGTTGGCGTTGGTGTGCTCACCGGTTCCCGGCGCCACCCCGAAGAAGCCGGCCTCCGGGTTGATGGCGCGGAGCCGGCCGTCCTCGCCGAAGCGCATCCAGGCGATGTCGTCCCCGATGGTCTCCACCTTCCAGCCGGGGATGGTGGGCTGGAGCATGGCCAGGTTGGTCTTGCCGCAGGCGGAGGGGAACGCCGCGGCCACGTACCGGGCCTCGCCCTGCGGCGGGGTGAGTTTGAGGATCAGCATGTGTTCGGCCAGCCAGCCCTCGTCGCGGGCCATCACCGAGGCGATGCGCAGCGCGTAGCACTTCTTGCCCAGCAGGGCGTTGCCGCCGTAGCCGGAGCCGAAGGACCAGATCTCCCGGTCCTCGGGGAAGTGCGAGATGTACTTGGTGGGGTTGCACGGCCACGCCACATCGGCCTGGCCCGCGGCGAGCGGCGCGCCGACCGAGTGCACGGCGCGCACGAACTCGCCCGAGTCGCCGAGCTCTTGGAGCACCGCGCGGCCCATCCGGGTCATGATGCGCATGGAGACGGCGACATAGGCGGAGTCGGTGATCTCCACGCCCAGGGCGGAGAGCGGCGACCCGAGCGGTCCCATGCAGAACGGCACCACATACATGGTCCGGCCGCGCATCGCACCGCGGAAGAGTCCTCCGGGGCCGGAGAAGATCTCCCGCATCCTCGCGGGGTCCATCCAGTGGTTGGTGGGTCCGGCGTCCTCTTCGCGCGCGGAGCAGATGAAGGTGCGGTCCTCGACCCGGGCGACGTCGGTCGGGTCGGACGCGGCGTAGTAGGAGTGCGGGCGCCGCTCGGGGTTCAGCTTGCGGAACGTTCCCCGGGCCACCAGTTCCTCGCTGAGACGGAGGTACTCCGCTTCGGAGCCGTCGCACCAGACCACGCGGGCGGGCTGGGTGAGGGCCGCGATCTCGTCGACCCAGGCGAGGAGTTCCTTGTGGTTGGTGGGGGCCGGGGTGTGGGTGGGAGCCGTTGTTGTGGGCGCCACGTCTCGCTCCAAGGGTGAGGGTGCTCTGTCGGATATCTGCACACATATCCGTTTTGACACGACTGAATCGACCCCGTGGGGGCTGCGATCCGGATGCCGCTGGCGCTCATCCGGTATCGACCACGCTCATCTGATGCTGCCAGGCGTACACGTCTGTGTCTAGTTCATGCTCAGGTGAGCAGCACCACTCGATGTGTTACCGCCGGTTCACGCCATGGCTTCCGGTGTGTGTCCCGCCGCCCCTGTGTCACCACCGCGGCCCCCGGGCCCGGCGGGCTTCACCGCGCGCCCCGCGGCGGCGGGCGGCGGCGGGCGGTCAGCTCCCGGCCGGGGTGAGCTGGTCGGTGAGCGTGCCGGCGTCGGTGGCCGGGGCGGCGCAGACGAAACGGCGGCAGACATAGGCGGTGGCCCGGCCCCCGCGCGGCGCCCGGTCGCGCAGCAGCGCCGGCCGCTCCTCCTCCGGGGTGTCCGGCTCGGCCAGCGCGATCACCGCGCCCGGCGCCGTGGCCCGCAGCGCGGCGGCGTGCAGCGCCGCGGCCCGCGGGTCGTCCCCGGCCCCGACCAGCGCCACCTCCCGCGGCCCGTCCAGCGCGGCCTCGGCCACCGCCAGGCCCCAGCCGATGAAGCGCGGCGCCTTTCCGGCCAGCACCCGGACGATGCCCAGCGCCTCCTCGGCCGCGGTCCGGTGGCGTTCGCTCCCGGTGTACGCGGCATAGGACAGCAGCGCACCGGCCGCGGCCGTCCAGCCGGAGGGGGTGGCGTTGTCGGTCGGGTCCTGCGGACGGCGGATCAGCCGCTCGGCGTCGTCCGCGGTGTCGAACAGCGAACCGTCCGGGGCGCGGAACCGGGTCAGCACGGTTTCCAGCAGGGTGCCCGCCAGCTCCAGCCAGGCCGTCTCGCCGGTCACCCCGCACAGGGTGAGAAAGCCCTCGGCCACATCGGCGTAGTCCTCCAGCACGCCCGCCCCGGCGCCCGGCACCCCGTCCCGCGAGGTGCGGACCAGCCTGCCGTGCTCGTCGAGATGGCGGGTGACCAGCAGATCGGCCGCGGCCACCGCCGCCTGCACCAGGTCGGGGCGGTCGAAGCAGGCGCCGGTCTCGGCCAGCGCGGCGATGGCCAGCCCGTTCCAGGCGGCGACCACCTTGTCGTCCCGCCCGGGCCGCGGGCGCCGCTCGCGGGCGGCGAGCAGCCGGGCGCGCAGCTCCTCCGGGGCCTCCTCCCCCGGCAGCCGCAGCACCGAGGCGCCCCGCTCGAACGTCCCCTGCTCCGTCACCCCGAACAGCCCGGCCGCCCGCCGTCCGTCCTCCTCGCCCAGCGCCTCCCGCAACTGCGCGGGCGTCCAGACGTAGTACGCGCCCTCCTCCGGACGGCCGGAGGTCTCCGGCTCGCTGTCCGCGTCCAGCGCGGAGGCGAAGCCGCCCTCGTCGGTGCGCAGCTCCCGCACCAGGAAACCGGCGGTCTCCAGTGCCACCCGCCGGGCCGCCGCGGAGCCGGTCGCCCGCCACAGATGGGTGTAGACCCGGCACAGCAGCGCGTTGTCCCACAGCATCTTCTCGAAGTGCGGGACCACCCATTCCGCGTCCACCGCATAGCGGGCGAAACCGCCGCCGAGCTGGTCGTAGATGCCGCCGCGGGCCATGGCGTCACAGGTGCGTTCGACCATCTCCAGCGCGCCCTCGGACCCGGTCCGCGCATGGTGCCGCAGCAGGAACTCCAGCACCATCGAGGGCGGGAACTTGGGCGCCCCGCCGAAGCCCCCGCGCGCCGCGTCGAACTCCCGGGTCAGCATCAGCAGCGCGGCGGCCTGGTCGCGCTCCTCGGGCGGGCGGGGCGCGTCATAGCCCAGCCTGCGCCCGGCCAGTTCCCGGGTGATCCGCTCCGCCACCTCGCCGACCTCGGACCGGCGCTCCTGCCAGGCGCTGTGCACCCCGGCCAGCAACTGCCGGAAGGAGGGCATGCCGTGCCGCGGCTCGGGCGGGAAATAGGTGCCGAAGTAGAACGGCTCGCCGGCCGGGGTCATGAAGACGGTCATCGGCCAGCCGCCGTGCCCGGTGGCGGCCTGCACCGCCTCCATATAGACGGAGTCCACATCGGGCCGCTCCTCGCGGTCCACCTTCACGGCCACGAACCGCTCGTTGAGGTACTCCGCGACCTCCGCGTCCTCGAAGGACTCATGCGCCATCACATGACACCAATGACACGAAGAGTAACCAACTGACAGCAGTACCGGGACGTCGCGCCGCTTCGCCTCGTCGAACGCCGCCTTCTCCCAGGGCCACCAGTCCACTGGATTCGACGCGTGCTGGAGGAGATAGGGCGACTGGGAGTCGGCCAGTCGATTCATAACGGCATCGTCGCATGATCCGGTCCGTCCGGCCCAGTCTGCGCGGCCGGACCCCGCGGACCGCGCCCGTCAGCTTCCCGGCGGCACGGCGGGAGCGGCGCCCGGCAGCCGTGGCCACAGCGCGCCCAGAATCCACGGCACATGGCCCCGGTCGGCGGCGATCAGCACTTCGCGGTCGCCGTCGCGGCACTCCACCAGCAGCGGGCGGGCGACGCCGTCGATGCGGCCGACCGCGTCCCCGCGGTGCAGCCGGACAAATGCCAGGGACCCCGGCAGCGGGATGCGCAGGCCCCTGCCCCGCCCGTCGGAGGTCACGGCCACGCCCGCCGGAGAGAGGACCAGATGGTCGCAGTCGGTACGGCTGTAGGGGACCTCCCCCGACACCCGCGCGGGGATCACCGTCTCGGCCACCGGAACCCGGACCCCGGTGGCGGCCAGCAGCCCGGCCGCTTTCGGCCCGGCCTTGTTCCGCTGCCGGCGCCAGGCCAGGGCGCCGAGCAGGACCGCGCCGACGGCCACCCCGCCCGCGCCGGCCGCCGCGGCCGGGGCGCTCGGCGAGAGGGCGACCGCGATCATCGCCGCGAATCCGTACAGCACGGCGGTCACGAACGGGACCGAGGTGTGCCGGCGGCCGACGGACGCCGGACTGCGGCCGGTGCGCCGCAGCCGCCGCAGCCAGTGCGCCATCCACAGCAGCGACCCGCCCACCGGCGTCGCCAGCACGGCCACCATCATCGGCGCGATGTACCCGCCGGCCGGGTGGGCCCGGGTGGTCAGCCGCTCGCCGTCGCGGGTGGTGATCTCCCGTATCTCGTGGCGCCAGGAGACAACGGTGACCGGCTCCCCCGTCTCGAACTTCTGCTGGCTGTTCTTCCCGAGCTGCGCACGCTGCCGGGTGCCGTCCGGGAAGCCGAGGACCAGGAAGTACTTCTTGTTGTCGCCCCTGCCGGTGACGTCCTTGCCGGTCACCGCGGCCTGCCGGGTCAGCAGGCAGTCCGCCGCCGGGTCCACCGCCGCGGTTCCCCCGGGACACGGCGCGGCGGCGGCGTAGGCCCGCCCGTCCGCCAGCGCCGGCGGCAGCATGACGGCGGGCACCGCCACTCCCAGCCCGGTCAGCAGCAGTCCCAGAAGCGCCGGCTGCCAGGGGCTGATACCCCCCTTGCGATACATCGGCATACGGCCCATCCCCCCGTCGGTCCTCATCTGCCGGTGCGGTCAACGTACCGGAGGGGAGGTATACGCGCGGTGACCGGGTGCCGCGGGAGGCGGCACCCGGTCACCGGGGGGTCCGTGGAAACGGCCGGGCCGGGGCCGCGGGAAGGGGATCAGCCCTGGTAGGGCTTGGCCTCCAGGATCTTCACCATGGCCGGCCGGCCGTTGGGGAGCTCGTAGTGCGCGTCCTCGCCGACCTTCTTGCCGTTGACCCCGCTGCCCATGGGGGACTGCGGCGAGTAGGTCTCGATGTCCGAGGTCGCGAACTCCCGGGAGGCGAGCAGGAACGTGAGGGTGTCGTCCTCGTCGCCGTCGAAGGCGACGGTCACCACCATGCCGGGGGCCACGACACCGGTGTCCGCGGGGGCCTCGCCGACCTTGGCGCGTTCCAGCAACTGGCGGAGCTGGCGCACACGCGCCTCCTGCTTGCCCTGCTCCTCCTTGGCCGCGTGATAGCCGGCGTTCTCCTTCAGGTCGCCTTCCTCGCGAGCCGCTTCGATCTTCTTCGCGATCTCGGTGCGTGCAGGACCCTCCAGATACTCCAGCTCGCTCTTGAGCTGGTTGAACGCCTCCTGGGTCAGCCAGGTAACGTTTTCGCTGGTCTGGGTCACAAGTGCTCCTCGGGTACGTGTTCTGCTAAAAGCAACGCCCGCCCCGGATGACGTCGTCGCCTGGACTGTGTTTCCGGGTGGGCGAAACATCGATCATAACGAAGGCTGATCGAGTTTCGGAAGAATTACCCTCCGGGACCAGACGCAAACCGGTGACCTGTGGTCGAAAAGCGGCAGGTCCACAGGGGGATGCTCCGGGTACCCGGAGTGCCGGACTCCAGGCCGGACCGGGCCCGGCGGATGGCCGGCGGAGGCTGGGCGGCTCAGTCCGGGGCCGCGGTACAGCCGAGCAGCTCCGCGGTGGTGGCCCGCCCGATGGTCTTCAGGGTGACCGCCCGGTGCACCTGGTCCGCGTCGTCCTCGAAGCGGAACTCGGCCCGGCCGACCTCCAGGCCGTCCACCGCCTGTGACCGGACGGTGCACAGGGCGACCGTGCCGGCCGGCTTGCGCACCTGGATGCTGGCCTCGACCTCGGTGTCCGAGAGTACCTGGAAGCCGGTGAGTTCCCCGGAGACCGGGTTTCCGGTGACATGGGCCCAGCCGGCCCAGGCCAGCCCGGCGGTCAGCAGGGCCCCCAGCGCCGCGCCCACGGCCTTCAGCCGCCGGTCGGTACGGGCGGCCGTGCCGGCCGGACGGCCGTACCGGCCGTGCGGCGGCTGCTGCTGAGCGGTCGGCATGATCACTTCCTGGGACGGAGGGGCGGAACACCGCGGTGCGGCCGGGCACCGCCGGGGTGCCCCGGGATACAGAAACCGGAATACGGCCGGCGGAACGGGCGCTGTGCCTGTTGTCAGACCCTTCCGCAACTATAGAAGCCAGTGGCCGGGCACCGCCGACCGGACCGGCCCTTCCAGGACCGCGAGACGACAGGGACCGAGCCTTGACTGAGCAGCTTCGGCTCATGGCGGTGCACGCGCACCCCGACGACGAATCGAGCAAGGGCGCCGCGACGATGGCGAAGTACGTCGCCGAGGGTGTCGACGTACTGGTGGTGACGTGCACGGGCGGCGAGCGGGGATCGATCCTGAACCCCAAGCTGCAGGGAGACGCCTACATCGAGGCCAATATTCACGAGGTGCGCGCCCGTGAGATGGCGGAGGCGCGGGACATTCTCGGCGTGCAGCAGGAATGGCTGGGCTTTGTGGACTCCGGGCTGCCGGAGGGCGATCCGCTGCCCCCGCTGCCCGAGGGCTGCTTCGCCCTGCAGGACGTGGCCGAGGCGGCCGGGCCGCTGGTGCGGCAGATCCGTGCGTTCCGGCCGCATGTGATCACCACCTACGACGAGAACGGCGGCTATCCGCATCCCGATCACATCATGACCCACAAGATCACCATGGTGGCCTTCGATGCCGCGGGGGACCCGGAACGGTATCCCGGGACCGGGGAGCCCTGGCAGCCGCTGAAGCTCTACTACAACCAGGGCTTCAACCGCCCCCGCACCGAGACGCTGCACAACGCGCTGCTGGAGCGCGGGCTGGATTCGCCCTACGGCGAGTGGCTGAAGCGGTGGGACGAGTTCAGCCGCAAGGAACGCACCCTGACGACCTTCGTTCCCTGCTCGGAGTTCTTCCCCGTCCGGGACAAGGCGCTGCTGGCGCACCGCACCCAGATCGATCCGGACGGCGGCTGGTTCGCGGTGCCGATGGAGATCCAGCAGGAGGTCTGGCCCACCGAGGAGTACGAGCTGGCCAAGAGCCTGGTGGAGACATCGGTCCCCGAGTCGGATCTGTTCGCCGGGGTCCGCGAGCGGCTCTGAGCCGGCGGGCTCCCCGGGCGGCCGGGAGGAGGACGGGAGGAGGACGGGAGGAGGAGGGGCCGGAATGGAGGCGGGCTCCCCGGGCGGGTCAGTGCTCCTCGCGGTCCCGCTCCTTGAAGTCGATCTTGTTGAGCTGCCGGGTCATCGACTTCAGCAGCAGCCAGACGGCCACGCCCATCACGGCGAACACGATGAACCCGAGCACGCCGGGGGTGACGGTGTACTCGTTCAGCTCACGTGCCGCCAGGGGTACAAGCTCACTCATACCGCCATTGTCCCCCCTCCGCCCCCGGCCGCCGCAACCACCCCGGAATCCCTTTCACGCCCCAGGTCACAGGACGGCGAGGACATCCCGGGCGGCGCGCCGGGGGACCATGCCCAGGCGCCAGGCGGGCCAGCCGTCCTCCGGGCCCTGGCCGCGTTCCAGCATCAGGCCGTAGGTCTCGGCGGCATCGGCCAGCCGGGGGTCGCGCAGGGGGTGGTCGGCGGCGAGAAGCTGCTGGAGTTCCTGCTGGGCCACGGCCTGCCCGACCTCGGAGCCGCCGGGCGAGGCCAGCGGCAGCAGGGTGCAGCGCAGGAAGGCCGCCCAGTCGGCGCCGCGCCGGTCGGGCCGGCCCTCGCCATAGCCCTCGGTGAACAGCGCCAGCGCCTGGCCGGCCAGGTCCAGGGCGGCGGCGAAGCGCTCGTTGCCGGCCTCGATGACGACCAGTTCCGCGGCCGACCAGGCCTCCCCGTGCGGGGCGCCGGAGCGCCGGAAGTCACGGCGGGCGTCGGTGAGCAGCTGCCGGGCGAAGCCGCTGTTGCGCAGTGAGCCGGTGGCCTCGGCCCGCAGGTCCCGGGTCACCCGGCCCGAGTGGTGCCGGGCCGCGGCCAGGCCGTAGCTGTCCGGCATCCGGCTGAACATGGTGCGGGCCGCCTCCAGGGTGCGGACGGCGCCCTCCGGGTCGCCGGAGTCCTCCAGGGCCTGGCCCAGGTTGTACAGCGCCCAGGCCTCGCCGCGCGCGTCCTCGTTCTCCCGGTGGCGGGCGATGGCGGCGCGCAGTTCCTCGGCCGCCGCGGTGGCCTCGCCCTCGTGGATACGGACGACGCCGAGCTGGGTGAGCGCCCAGGCCTGGCCGCGCGGGTCCCGGGACTGCTCGTAGAGCGCCAGGGACTCCCGCAGCTCGGCCCCGGCCTCGGCCGGGGCGCCGCGGCGCAGCAGGTTCTGGCCGAGCTGGAACCGCGCCCAGGCCTCGCCGTGCACGCTGCCGCTGGCCCGGTGCAGTTCCAGGGATTCGGCGAGCAGCGCCGAGGCCGAGACCACCCGGCCGCGTTCCCGTTCCACCGCGGCCAGGGCGTGCAGGGTCCAGGCCCGGTCGCCGGCCAGGCGCTCGCCGCGCTGGAACTCCAGGGCCTCGCCGAGTTTCTCCCCGGCCTGCGGCAGGGAGCCCTGGTGCTGGAGGGTGATGCCCAGATCGCGCAGCGCCCGGGCGGCGCCGGGCTCGTTGTGTGCCGCCTGGTAGAGATCGACCACCGTGGAGAGCGTGGTGCGGGCCTTGTCCAGTTCGCCGAGCTGCCGCTCGGCCACGCCGGTGCGCCATTTGACCGAGCGGGTGAGCATGGACTGGTTGATGGCCTGGGTGAGTTCGTTGAGCTCGCCCAGCCGGTAGAGGTCGCCGCGCAGCAGGCAGTAGTCGCACAGCGCGCCCAGCAGATGCTGGACGACCTCCCGGTCCACGGCCGGGTCGGCATGGCGCAGGGTGGCGGTGATGAAGCTGGTCTCGTCGTCCAGCCAGCTCAGGGCGGCGTCCAGGGACTTGAAGCCGTGGCCGCCGGCCGCCGCGGGCAGCAGGCCGGCCCGGGTGGAGGTGTTGCCGTCGACGAGCCGGATGACGGTGTCGGCGAGCTCGGCATAGCTGCGGATGAGCCGTTCCTGGGCGGCGACGCGCTCCCGCGGGTTCTCCTCGTCCCGCATCCGGGCGCGGGCGAAGCGGCGCACCAGGTCGTGCAGCCGGTAGCGGTTGCCGCGGACATTGCGCAGCAGCCCGGCGCGGGTCAGCTCCTCCAGCCGGCGGGCGCCCTCCGCCTGGGAGGTGTCCAGCAGGGCGGCGGCGGCCCGGGCACCGAGGCTGGCGCGTCCCACCAGGGCGAGCCGGCGCAGCAGCCGGCGGGCGGGCTCGGACTGGTCGGCGTAGCGCAGCCGCAGGGTGCGCTCCACCGGGTCGATGCCGCCGGCGGCCGGTCCGTATGCCTCCAGGCCGGCGGCGAGGGCTGCCGGGGTGCGGTGGTCCAGGGCGGCGCCGGCCAGGTGCAGCAGCAGCGGACGGGCGTCGCACAGCCCGATCACCCGCTCCCAGGCGGGGTCGCCGGAGGGGGTGTCCGGGCCGGTTGCCTCGGGCCCGGCCGCGGCCCGCAGCAGGGCCTCGGCGTCCGGCCGGTCCAGGGCGCCGAGCGGCAGCTGGTGCACGGAGGCGTGCAGGCCGGGACCGAGGGTGAGCGGCTGCTCGGCGGTGACCAGCACCAGGGAGTTGGAGCGCTCCGGCACCAGGGCGCGGACCTGCTCCGCGTCGGTGGCGTCGTCCAGGATGATCACCACGCTGAGGTCGGTGAGGTGCTGGTGGTAGCGCTCCAGCAGGCGGCGCAGCCGCTGCTGCTCGCCGCCGGGGCCGCCGCCCTCCCGGAAGAGGAGCTGTTCCCGCGGGGCGCCGAGCCGGTTGAGCAGATGCAGCACGGCGTCCCGGGTGGGCAGCGGGTCCTGGCTCTGGCCGCGCAGATCGACCAGGCAGGCGCCGCGGAACAGTTCCCGCATGTCGTGCGCGGCCCAGCGGGCGAGCATGGTGCGGCCCGAGCCGGAGGGGCCGTGCAGCACCACCACGGTGGGCCGGGTGTCGGTACGGGCCCGGTCGCGATGCACCCACTGGGTGATCCGGGCGAGCTCGCGGTGCCGGCCGATGAAGGGCCGGCCGCGGTCGGGAAGGCGGTCGAAGGACTTGGCCAGCACCGCGCGGGTGCGGGCGGCACCGCCGCGGCTGGGCCTGGTGCGGCGGGGCGGTTCGCCGGCCGGGGTGTCGGCGCGGCGCGGGGCGGTCACCCGCTGCTGTTCCATCCACGGCCGGATGCCGCGGACCTCCGCGGCGGTCAGCCAGCTCAGCCGGAGCTGTTCCACGCCGCCGGGCTGGTGGCGGCGGCCGGCCTGGGACTCGGCGGACCACAGGTGGGCGAGCGCCGCCTGGCAGCTGAAGCCGAGGAAGGCGGCCAGGGCGACCATGGCGGCGCCGGAGAAGGCCGGGCCGGCGTCGGTGTGGCGGCCGATCAGCAGCAGCGCGGCCAGCGCGGCGGCCAGCGCGGCGGCGGTGAGGCCGCCGAGCGCGCGGCCGTTGAAGCGCTCGGCCAGCCGTCCGGGGGCGTGGGCGATCTCGGCCTGGCGGTAGTGCTCCCACTCCTCGGCGGCCGGGCGCACGATGTCGGCCATGGCGTCGCGGGCCCGGCGCAGCAGCAGCCGTCCGTCGACGGTGTCGCCGGAGCGGCGCACCTCCTCCTCCACCGCCCGGACGAGCAGCCGTTCCACATCGGCCCGGTGCCGCTCGGTCATCTCCAACTGGGCCATCGCTTCCCCCTCTGCGTCTCCCGTGCAGGAGGCGTTCCCTCTGGATTGGTCAATCAAGCTGATTTTGAGCCCGGTTTGAGGCTTGGACGCGGATGAGGGGCCGCACGGTGGGTAGTTGTTCACGTTCGCACGCACGCACGCCCGCACGCCGGACACGGCCACGGACACGGGGACGGCCCCGCCGGGCGCCGGGGCGCGCGGCGGGGCCGTCGTGGCAGAGGGCCCGGTGGTGCCGGGGTTCAGCCGGCGTTGCTCTTGTACTTGCGGACCGCCAGGGTGCGGAACACCACGATGATCAGCACCGAGTAGATCACCGAGGCCAGCACCGGGTGCTGCAGCGGCCAGGCGTCGGGCGGCTGGTACCCCTGGGGCAGATTGCCGAACAGATCCCGCACCGCCATCACCACGGCGCTGAACGGGTTGTACTCGGCGACCGGCTGCAGCCAGCCCGGCATGTTCTCCGAGGGCACGAACGCCACCGAGATGAAGGTCAGCGGGAACAGCCAGATCAGCCCGGCCGATCCGGCCGCCTCCGGGGTGCGCACGGACTGGCCGATCAGCGCGCCGATCCAGGTGAAGGCATAGCCCAGAAGGAGCAGCACCCCGAAGGCGGCGAGCGCCTTGAGCGGCCCCTCGTGGATGCGCCAGCCGACCAGGAACGCCACCACCGCCAGCACCAGCAGGATCAGCGCGGTCTGCACCAGGTCGGCGAAGGTGCGCCCGGTGAGCACGGCGCCGCGGGCGATGGGCAGGGAGCGGAACCGGTCCACGATGCCCTTGCTCATGTCCTCGGCGATGCCGATGCTGGGACCGGCCACCGCGAAGGTGACGGTCTGCGCGAAGATGCCGCCCATCAGAAACTCCCGGTAGGCGCTCGCGTCCAGGCCGGCGCCCGGGATGTTGATGGAACCGCCGAAGACATAACTGAACAGCACGACGAACATCACCGGCTGGATGAGCCCGAAGATCACCACTTCGGGAATCCGCATCATGCGCAGCAGGTTCCGCTTGGCGATCACCAGGGAGTCGTGCACGGTCTGGCCGATGCCGATGTTCCCGGGCACCGGGGCCGGGGCGGCCGAGGGCCGCTCGGTGGTGGTGGTCACTTGGTCACCTTCTCCTTCGCCGCGCCCTTGGCGGCCTTCGCTCCCCTGCCCCGGGCGCCCTTGCCGTGCCCGCCTTCGCCGCCTTCGCCGCTCTCCCCGTCCTCGGCGTCCTCGGCGGTGTGTCCGGTCAGGGAGAGGAAGACGTCGTCCAGGGTGGGACGGCGCAGCCCGATGTCGTCGATGGGCACGCCCCGGGAGTCGAGTTCGCGGATGACCTCGGCGAGCAGCTTGGCGCCGCCGGCCGCGGGCACGGTCAGCTTGCGGGTGTGGCCCTCCAGCTTGGCCTCGCCCTCGCCGAGCCGCTCCAGGATCTCGGTGGCCACCGGGATGTGCTCGCGCTCGTGCACCACGACCTCCACCACATCGCCGCCGGTCTGGTCCTTGAGCTGGTCGGAGGTGCCGCGGGCGATGATCCGGCCGTGGTCCACCACGGCGATGGTGTCGGCCAGGTGGTCGGCCTCCTCCAGGTACTGGGTGGTGAGGAGGAGGGTGGTGCCCCCCGCCACCAGTTCCTGGATGACCTCCCACAGCCCCTGCCGGTTGCGCGGGTCCAGGCCGGTGGTGGGCTCGTCCATGAACATCACCGGCGGACTGACCACCAGGGCGGCGGCCAGGTCCAGGCGGCGGCGCATGCCGCCGGAGTAGGTCTTGGCGATGCGGCCGGCCGCGTCGGTGAGGTTGAACCGCTCCAGCAGTTCCTCGGCACGCTGCCGGGCCTGCTTCGCGGGAAGCTGGTAGAGCTGGCCGACCATCTGGAGGTTCTCCAGGCCGGTCAGGTATTCGTCCACGGCGGCGAACTGGCCGGACAGGCCGATCGAGCGGCGCACCTCGTTGGGGTGCCTGAGCACGTCGATGCCCGCCACTTCGGCCCGGCCGCTGTCGGGCCGCAGAAGGGTGGTGAGCACCCGCACGGTGGTGGTCTTGCCGGCTCCGTTCGGCCCGAGCAGGCCCAGCACGGTGCCCTCTGGTACGTCGATGTCTACGCCGTCCAGTGCCTTGACATCGCCGAAGGTTTTGACAAGGCCCTCGGCGTATATGGCGCCTGGCATGAGTTCTCCCGGTTGGGGGTCTGAAGAATGGTTTGCCCGGGTTGTCCGGCCCGGTCGGCGGTTTCAGGCTCACCCGGGCCGGGCGGCGCCGCCACTTTACACTATCGCGATGTATCGCGTTATACGCAAGACGTTATACGCAAGACGGAGCGCCCGCGGAACGGCCGCCCGGCCGGGCCGCCACCCCCGTGGGCGGCCCGGCCGACGGCTCAGCCGAGCACCGTGTAACCCGCCCGGTGCAGGGCGGCCGTCACCTCCGCGCAGTGCTCATGGCCCTGCGTTTCGAGCTGGAGCTCCACCTCCGCCTCGTCCATCCGCAGCCGCGGATCCGTCCGCACATGATTGACGGACAGGACGTTAGCGTCGGCCACTGACAATTCCCCGAGCAGCGCCGCGAGCACCCCGGGACGGTCCGGCAGCCGCAGCCGCAGCGACAGATACCGGCCCGCCGCCGCCATGCCGTGGCGCAGCGTGCGCTGAAGCACCAGCGGATCGACATTGCCCCCGGAGAGCACCGCCACCACCGGCCCGTCGAACGCCTCCGGCGCCGACAGCAGGGCCGCCACCGGGCTTGCCCCGGCCGGCTCCACCACCAGCTTCGCCCGCTCCAGGCACAGCAGCAGAGCGCTGGAGAGCTCGTCCTCGGTAACGGTACGGACGTCGTCGAGGAGTGCGCCAACGATTTTGAAGGGAACGTCGCCGGGGCGCGCCACCCGGATGCCGTCCGCCATGGTGGCGGCCGAGTCCAGCGCCACCGGACGACCGGCGGCCAGCGAGGGCGGGTAGGCGGCGGCGCCCGCCGCCTGCACACCCACCACCGCGACATCGGGACGCAACGACTTCACCGCCAGTGCCACCCCGGCGGCCAGCCCGCCGCCGCCCATGCCCAGCACGATGGTCCGCACCTCGGGGCACTGCTCCAGGATTTCCAGACCGATGGTCCCCTGCCCCGCGATCACATCGGGATGATCAAAGGGGTGAATGAAGACTGCACCTGTTTCCTGGGCATACTCCTGTGCCGCCGCAAGGGTCTCGTCCACCACATGACCATGCAGTCGCACATCCGCGCCGTACTCCCGGGTAGCGGCGACCTTGGGCAGCGCCGCCCCCATGGGCATGAAGACGGTGGCCCGGACCCCGAGCAGGGTGGCCGCCAGGGCCACCCCCTGGGCATGGTTGCCGGCACTGGCCGCCACCACCCCCCGGGCCCGCTCCCGCGGCCCCAGCGCGGCGATCCTGGTGTAGGCGCCGCGGATCTTGAAAGAGCCCGTGCGCTGGAGGTTTTCGCACTTCAGATGCACCGGCGCGGAGATCAGCCGGCTCAGATGGCGGCTGCCCTCCAGGGCCGTGACCCGGGCCACCGAGGCCAGCGCCTTCTGGGCGGCGAGAATCTCCTCCAGGCCCGGCGGGGCGAGCGGGCCGGGGGTGGCGGAAAGCGCGGCGGAGGCGGGGGCACGGGTGGCGCCCGGGGCGTCGCTCGCGGGGTTCGCGGAATTCGCAGCCATGCGGCCAGTCTGGCAGCCGCCCCGCCCGCGGACCCGGCCGCGCCGGCGCCGTCCCCTGCCGCGCCCCGCCCCGGAAACCCTCTCAGCAACCATCCGAAACGTTCCAAGGCGACCATTTCGTTGCCGGGCCAGTCCAGTTATCGAATGGTGTTGTCAGAGGTTTACGCAACGGTGTCCGCGCATGGTCTGCGGCGCGTACTCTGTGGCGCACCGCACACAAACTCTTCTTCTACCCTCACCCCTCCTAACGCAACCGTTGGAAATGAAGCCTGAAGCAACTGCACCCCAGGACCAGATCAGTCCCCAGCTCGACGCGCTCCAGCACGAGGTGGCGATCTTCGCCCGGCGCGCGGAGCAGACCCGCCTCGGCGGTCTGGGTCCCGCCCGCAACTCCATGGACCGCGCCGCCTACCTGCTGCTCAGCAAGCTCGACCAGCAAGGCCCGACCGGGGTCAAGGCCCTGGCCGCCGGGATGGGCATCGACTCCTCGACCGTTACCCGGCAGGTCGCCCCGCTGGTCGAATCGGGGCTGGTCACCCGTACCGCCGACCCCGACGACGGGCGGGCCGTCGTCCTTCAGCTCTCCCCCCGGGGCAGTGTGCGCCTGGCGGAGGTGCGGCGTTCGCGCTGCAAGCTGATGACCCGGCTCACCGAGCACTGGTCGGATGACGAGCGAGAGGTCTTCCGCGAGCTGCTCACCCGGTTCAACACCGCCGTGGCCGAGTGGCAGAACAACTACACCCTGCCCGAGTAGCCCCGGCACGACCGGACGCCCCGGGCCCCGGCCCACCGCTCACGGCCGGCGGCACGGACACCACAGCACAGGAATCACCGGAAACACCGAACACACGACGCACACCGGGACAGGACGATCCGGCCGCCGATGCGGCGGCGGCACGGGCCGGACCGCACCCGGAGGACAGGGCCGGCGGCCCGGACTCAGCCCCGCACCGCCGGCCCTCGCGTGTGCCGCCGCCCTCCCCCGCGGGCCCGGCGGGCCCGGCGCCCGGCGCCCGGTCAGCCGAGCGCGCCGAGGGCCCGGCCGAGATCGTCCAGCAGATCCTCCGCCGCCTCGATCCCCACCGACAGCCGCACCAGATCCGCCGGCACCTCCAGCGCCGTACCCGCCGCGGAGGCATGCGTCATCCGGCCCGGATGCTCGATCAGCGACTCCACCCCGCCCAGCGACTCGCCCAGCGTGAACACCCGCGTCCGGTCGCACACCTCCACCGCGGCCTCCTCCCCGCCCGCGACCCGGAACGACACCATGCCGCCGAAGCCGCGCATCTGCTTTGCCGCGGTCTCATGACCCGGGTGTGACTCCAGGCCCGGGTAGTACACCCGGGTCACCCGCGGATGCGCCGCCAGCATCTCCGCCACCCGGGCGGCATTGGCGCAGTGCCGGTCCATCCGCACCGCCAGGGTCTTGATGCCGCGCAGCACCAGCCAGGCGTCGAACGGCCCGGCCACCCCGCCCATGGCGTTCTGGTGAAAAGCCAGCTCCTCGCCCAGCGCCTCGTCCGCGGTGACCAGCGCGCCGCCCACCACGTCCGAGTGCCCGCCCATGTACTTGGTGGTCGAGTGCACCACCACATCGGCGCCCAGCGCCAGCGGCTGCTGGAGGTAGGGGCTGGCAAAGGTGTTGTCCACCACCAGCCGGGCCCCGGCGGACCGGGCGAGATCCGCCACCAGCGCCAGATCCGTGATGCCCAGCAGCGGATTGGACGGCGTCTCCACCCAGACCAGCCTGGTCTCGGGGCGAAGCGCGGCCCGCACCTGCTCCGGGTCAGAGGTGCGGGCGACCGTCCAGCTCACGCCCCACCGCTCCACCACCCTGGCGATCAGCCGGAACGTGCCGCCGTAGGCGTCGTCCGGGATCACCAGATGATCACCGGGCCGGAGCAGGGCGCGCAGCAGACAGTCCTCGGCCGCCAGGCCGGAGGCGAAGGCCAGCCCGCGGCGCCCGCCCTCCAGCGCGGCGAGGTTCTCCTCCAGCGCGGTACGGGTGGGATTGGCGGAACGGCTGTACTCGTAGCCGCCGCGCAGGCCGCCGACGCCGTCCTGTTTGTAGGTCGAGACCTGATAGATCGGCGGCACCACCGCGCCGGTGACGGTGTCCGGCTCCTGGCCGGCGTGGATGGCGAGAGTCTCGAAGCGCGGCCGGTCGCCGCCGGTTTCCTGCTGCTGCGGTTGCATGGCACCACCGTAGTCCGCCGTACCGTGGAGAGAGGACGGCGACCGGCCGCACCGCCGGACCGGGCCGGCGCTGCCGTACCGTGTGTCGGCGGCGGTGCCGCCGCCGCCTCGCCGCCCCTGCCCGTTCCTGCCCGTTCCTGCCCGCCCCGCCGTCCCTGTCGTCTCCACGGAAGCCGCACGTCATGGAATTCCTGCTGGTGCTCTTCGCCTGTACCGTCCTCGCCGTGATCGTGGCCAGGCCCGCGATCCTGCGCCACCTGAGGCGCCGGGACTTCGAGCGGGCAGCCGCCTCGTCGCCGCGCCCGCCCCTCGGGCCGGAGGCGTCCGGCGACCGCCCGGTGTCGTTCCGCAAGGAGGGCGCGGACGGGGACGCCGGCCCGGGACGGGTCACCGAAGGCGGCCTGGTACCGGTGGAGAACCTGGACCGGCGGCTGCCCGGCCCGGACGACGAGCTGATCGAGGCGCTGGAGGAAACCCAGCGGACCCAGGACTGGCGTCCGGCCGGACAGTTGCTGGCCCTCACCGATGACGTGGAACTGCGCTGGCAGCGGGTGCAGTCGCTGGCCGGGGCCGCCGCCATGGAGCTCGCCCGGTGGCAGGCCGCGCAGGGCTCCGCCGGACCGGACGAGCAGCCCCCGGGAGCACCGGAGGCCACCGGCGTCCCCGGCGGTGCCCCCGGCGCGCCGGTGAGCGACGCGGGCTGGCTGCGCGAATGGCGGCGGGAGCAGCCGGCCGACGCGGGCGGCGCCCAGGTCTACGCCCAGTTCCTGGTCTGGCAGGCCCTGTCCGACCCCGGCTCGGCCGGCCACCGGATCATCCTGGAGGAGGCGCGCACCGTCTGCCGGGAGGCCGCCGGGCTGGCCGCGGACGATCCCACGCCGCTGATCACCGAGCTGATGGTGGCCCGCGTCCTGGGCGACGGCCGGCCGGAGTTCGAGGCGCTGTGGCAGCGCGTCGTCCGTCTTGCCCCGGACCATATGGGCGCCCATCTCGCCGCCCTGCCCTACTGGTCCGAGAAGTGGCACGGCTCCCGCAAGGAGGCGTACGCCTTCGCCGAGAGCGCCGCGGCCGGCGCCGCTCCCGGCAGCCTGCTGCCCGCGCTCCCGCTGTTCGCCGTCTACGACCACCTGCCGGAGGTGACCTTCGCCGAGGGCGTCTACCGGGGCAAGGTGACCACGGACGCCATCGAGGCGGCGCACTACGCGCTGCTCCACGCCCGCCCCGGCCACCCCGTGCTGCCGCACGTGCACCATCTGCTGCTGTTCTTCCTGGTGCGTGCCGAGCGGTACCCGGAGGCGGCGGAACAGGTGCGCGCGGTGGATGGTTATGTAGGTGCCCTGCCCTGGGTGAACAGTGAGGACCCGGCCCGCCAGTACGCCGCCTACCGGGCCCTGGCCATCGGCGGACAGTAAGGAGTGATCCGACGTGCGCTTCCGCGTCAAGGACCGGCTGCCCACCCCCGAAGAGGCCCTGCCGGGCCGCGCCGAGCCCGCCTTCCGGGTGCCGGAGCGGCACACCGTACTGGGCAACCCGCTGCTGCCGCCGTACCCGGAGCAGCTCGACGTGGCGGACTTCGCGCTGGGCTGCTTCTGGGGCGCCGAGCGGCGCTTCTGGCAGACCCCGGGCGTGTGGACGACCCTGGTCGGCTACCAGGGCGGTCACACCCCGAACCCGACCTACGAGGAGGTGTGCTCCGGGCTGACCGGGCACACCGAGAGCGTCCGCGTCGTCTTCGACCCCGCCGTCGTCTCCTACGACCGGCTGCTCCAGGTCTTCTGGGAGGCCCATGACCCCACCCAGGGCTTCCGCCAGGGCAACGACGTGGGCACCCAGTACCGCTCCGCGGTCTTCACCCACTCCCCGGAGCAGCAGGAGCGGGCATCCTTCTCCCGCACCGCCTACCAGCAGGCGCTCACCGCCGCCGGCCACGGCACCATCACCACCGAGATCCTCCCCGCCGACACCCGCCCCTTCCACCCCGCCGAGGACTACCACCAGCAGTACCTCGACCGCAATAAAAACGGCTACTGCGGCATCGGTGGCACCGGCGTCAAGCTAAGTGACCCAATCGACGGCATCAGCGGCGGCGCCTCCTGCCCGACCGGCATCCTGCCCACCGACGGCTGACCTGCGCCGCGCCACGTACCGCCCGCACGTGCCAGCGCGGGCGGTCGGAGGGACTTTTGGGCGGGAGCTGCCATGGGGGGAGAGTTCGGGTGCCCGTAGGCTCCGCGAATCGGGCTGGCTTGTGGCCTGCCCGGTATGTAGCCCGATGGGGTACCCGGTCTTCGAGGCTCCCCCATGGTGGCTGCCTAAAAATCCCGGAGACCGACCGCCCCAACCACCGTCCGTGTCAGGCGCATTGCAGCACCTCGCCCAGCTCCCGGATGCCGGGATCACTGCTCATTCTCCGGCTGAGAAGACCGTGGAGCGTGCGAAGGTCGTCGGCCGCGTAGCGGTTGAGTCTCACCGCGTCCGGGGCGAAGGTCCGGGCCGTCTGGCTGGCGGCGTCCAGATCACCGGCCGCCGAGTGAGCGCGGGCCAGGCAGGCGCCGTACCACGCGCGGTCCCGCACGTAGGTGGCCGGAAGCTGATTCAGGAAGAGCTCAAGGGGAGCGATCGCCTGGGAGGCGTCGCGGCCGGTCCGCTCCACCAGGTCGAGCATGATCATGCCGCGCTGGCCCGCCAACCAGGTTTCACCGTAGAAGTACATCCATGACGGCTCGTCCTCTGGGTGCTCGGCGGCGCGGCGGATCAGCCGCTCTGCGGTGTCCAGGGCGGCCAGGGTGGCGCTGGCGTCTCCGCCCAGGGCATGACCACGGGCGGTCATCTGGGTCGCCATGCCCTGTACCCCGGGTGTGATGCGCCCTTCGTGCCAGCGGGCGGCCTCGCTCAGCCTGACGGTGCGGGTCGGGTTCCCCACACTCCAGGCAAGGTGTGCCTTCATGCTGAGAGCGGTGGCCGCCATGCTGGCGTCACCGGCTTCCATCGCCCAGTCGTGCGCGCGGTCGTACCACCCCAGCGCAGCCGCCTTGTCCCCCAGGTCGTTGCACATCCAGGCGACGAACTGCGCGTACTGGGCGACCAGACTCGTGAGCTGATCGGCGAGAGGGCCGGAAGCGTTCCGGGTGAGGGCCGAGACCGAGGACAGTTGCGCCTGTACGACTGCGATGACCGGTCCCGCGCCGATGGTGTCCTCCGCTTTACGGTGTTCGGCAAGGCACCGGTGCAGCCACTCGATCACGGACGCGTCGACGTGGTGGCGCAGTCCCTCCATTGTCCGGGTGATGCGGTCGTTGAGGTCGGGATCAGGTGCCAGATCCGGAAGCGACAGGACCGGTACAGGTAGTCCGGGCGACGGGTCCGGTGAGGACTGCTTGGCCACGAGCCGGTAGAGATCTCCGCCGGAGTCGGTGAGGTCGTCGAGCATCTGGGCAAGCCTCAGCGAAGGTTGTTGCTTTCGGTTGAGTACACGGCTCAGGAACGCCCGGTCGTAGTTCAGCGCCCGCGCTGCGGCGGTTATGGAGTACCCGCTGTGTTCGAGCGCTTGTCCGGCTCGCTCCGCGAAGTCACTCACTGCGATCAGTCCTCACTGAGGGGGTGACTGACAACTCCCCAGTGTAGTCACGCTGGTCACCTGTTGAGTCACACACGGCGGCGCAAACCATGGTCACGCAAGCACGTACCCCCGCGACGTGGCGACGTCCGGGGGCGTGGCCAGACGCTGACTAGGAGCGTTGACGGATGAAGAGTAATGCCGGGTCGCCGGTGGGTGGTGCGGCCGGGGGCGGGAAACGGCCACCGGAGCTGCGCAGGGGTGTGGTGGCCCGTGACACCGTGCGGGACAGGGTCGGAGAAGTGATGGACGTCGACCGCATCTGGGTGCACCTGCGCCCGCTGGGAGGCGGCCGGGAGTGGCAGGCGGACCGTGAGGACGTGGTGGTCCTCGGCGACCAGGCGTCGCTCAGCGCCCGGGTGGCCGTGACGAACAACCGGTCACGGCGGGGGACGCTGCGGTGAGCCGGGCTGTCATCAGAACGACTGAGTGGACGCTGACGCTGGACCCGTCACCGGAGTTGCCCCGGGCGGAGTTCACGGCCGAGTGCGCGGACTGCGGCGCGCGGTCGCTCACGGCCCGGGACGAGCCGCTGTCGGTCGAGGTGTGGACGATCAAGCACACAGGGCTGAACCCCTCGCACCGGCGGTTCACGTTGCGGATCGAGCAGCGCTGGGTGGTGGAACCGGCGCCGGGCAACCCCTACCACGACAGTGCCGGGTAGCGGCCGGTGATGGACTCCCCGGGGTTCCTTCGCGCACCGGTTCCCGGGGTTGCGGCGGATGGCTGTCCGTCGTGCGGTCCGGTTCCCGCTGTGGCTCACGGGGACCGGGCCGCTTCGCTGTCTGTGCGCGCGGGGGTTGGGTTGGGCTGGTGGTGGCTTCGGCGGTGGGTGAGGGCTGCCGCCGGCCGTAGGGGCGCCGGGCTGTCCTGGGCCGTGCGGATGGCTGCCGGGTGGTGGGCTGCCCGGCGTCCTGGAGGCCGTCCGCCGGTGGGCGCTCGGGGTTGACCGGTGGAACGTCAGAACACCTGGACCATCTCCGGCGACGCCCCGGAATACTCGGCCCGCTGGACGGCTCCTGCCGTTCCCATGTCACCCACCTCTACGGCCTCGATGCCGGGGCCCGCGGCGCCATGCTGACCGGCTTCCGCGAATGGCTCGTCCCCGCACCGGCCGGGGCAGCAACCTCGGCCGGGACGCACTTGTTCTCCTGCTGGCCTCCCCGACAGCGAGCACGTGCCACAGAGCGGGAGATGCCCGCTGAGAAGGCGGACCGGACGCACAGCACTGCCGGTGGAAGCACCCGCCAGGAGTATCTCGACCGCGATGAGAACGGCTACGGCCCGTGGGCTCTCTCCCCGCCGAAGGCTGAAGCCCTGCCGCAGGGCGGCGGGACTCGGGTGGGAGGCTCGGGTCAGGAGCAGTCGAACCAGTGGCCGAGGGGGCGGTCGGGACAGCGGGGGCATTCAAAGATGTACACGCCTCCGGCGTCCCCCAGCATCAGGCCCGCCGCGTTGATCACCCCTTGGCGTCTGGTTTCCCGGCCGTTTTCGATGACCCGGTCCTCGGTGGGGAGCCAGGTGCGCCAGGATTCGCCGTCGCACTCCCAGCTGCTCACGGTGATCAGGTGCTCCATGCGCTTGCCGCAGGAGGGGCAGCCGGGCCAGCACGGCTCCTGGGTCCAGCCCGGGTAGCCTCCGAGCTTGATGCCCGGTGCGTCGGCCAAGTGGTAGTGGTACATCCAGCCGGTCTCCGTCTCCAGGCGGTCAAGGCGGTCCCTGATGCGATCGGCGACCTCGTCGGGCAGATCCGAGCTCGGGTACTCCACCACGGGTTCGGGATGGAGGATGCAGGGGTCAGGCACGTAATCCTCGGAAGCCCCGGCGGGCGGCGGCGGAGCAGACGCCACGCGCGCCACCGGAGCGGCGGAGCGCCAGCGCACCATCGGCAGCGGGTAGCAGAACTCACCGTGGTCGTAGGGGCACCACAGCACCTGGAGCAGGTCACGCCCTTCGGGGAAGGGCGTCCAAGGGGCGTCCGACCGGTAGACCTGCGCTATCGGTATGTACGGCACGGGCTCCTCGTGGCCGGCGTAGGACACGTCTCCCTGTCTGCCCGGGCAGATCGGCCATGGCTCCTCCTCCGGCCACAGCAGCGGGCCACCGACCGAGCTGTCCCGGCAGGTGGGACTGCCGGAGCGGGGGTGCAGCCGCACCGCCTCCCTGCGGAAGGGAGCAAGCTCCGGGCACAGTTCCTCGATCGGCACCGGGCGGGGCGGAGTGTGACGGACCACGCGAGGTCTCCTCGACAGCTGCGGGCAGAACGGCAGAAAGCTACATGCCAGGTCTGACAGGCGGACGGCGGGAGCGCGCCGGGCGGTGGCCCGGGGGTGGCGGGGTGCGGGAACGGCGGCGGGAATTCGTGCAGAATTGAGCGGCTCGGAAGCGATTTGTCTCGCCACCACGGAGCGGGAAGCATGCATTTCACACACCTGGCGCACGGGCTGCGTTCCTCGTTGCGCAACAACGGTCAGGCATATGGGTTTTCGGTGTCCATCACCGCCGCGCTGGCGCTGCTCAACGCCGAGGCGGCGCTTTCCGGAGTGGTGCACATCATCTGTTTTGCGCTGGGAGCGGCGCTCGCCTTCAGCATGCTGCAGGCTGTGGCCTCGTCCGGTTTCCGCAAACCGCTGGAGCGGGAGCCCAGCACGGTCACGGCCATGGGGATTTCGCTGAGTCCGCTGTCCGTGGGGGCCACCACCCTTACCGCCTGGGCCGTGGCCCACTTCATCGGCGGTCTGGCCGCCTGGCCGCTGGCCGCCTTTCTGGTCTCCGTCGTCTATCCGCTGATCGCCGGCTTCGAACTCTCGGTCGCGCAGCGGGCAATGGAATCGTCCGAACACGGCAGGGAGACGGAGAATGAGGCCGAGGAGGAGGAAGAGGGCCGGGAGAAGGGGGAGGAGAAGTAGCCAGAGGTCAGATCCGGTCACTCCGGGCGGGCATGAGGGTCTGTCAGTGGGCGGTGGCAGGCTTGGTGCCATGGACGAGGCGGGGATGGCCGCGGTGGTGGCGGTGGACCGGGAGAGTCCGCCGGTGGGCGTGTGCGTCGACTGGGAGCGGGTCGAGCGGTGGCTCGGGGTGCGGCTGCCGGGAGATTACAAGGCGCTGGCCGACGCCTGGGGCCCGGCGGATTTCGGCGGGCATCTGTGGCTGCATGTGCCATGCCGGCAGGAGGGCCGGTTCGACTACGGGGAGTGGCTGCGCTCCACGCACCGGATGTGCCGGATACTCAGCCGGGAGTCCGGGGCCTGCCGGGTCCCGGAGTTCCGGCCGGCCGAGGGCGGGCTGCTGGCCTGGGGGACGACGCGGGCGGCCGAGGAGCTGTTCTGGGACACCTCGGCGGCCGATCCGGACCGCTGGACGGTCACCGTCTTCCGGCGGGACGCGCTCTACCGGGAGGGCAACCCCTGGTGGGAGACCGGGCTGACGCTGTCGGAGTTTCTGGCGGCCGTGGTGCGCGGGCCGGTGCGGCCGGCGGACGGCGGCGAGGGGTTCGGCCCGCTGCCCGCGGTGGTGGCGCGGAACCGGGCGCTGACCGGCCCCGGGCCGTGGACACCCCCGCCGCGGCGGGTGCCGCTCTCCCCGGAGCTGCGCCGGTTCGCCCTGGAGACGGGCACGGGGACGGCGGCGCTGCGGGTGCTGGTTCCGCCGCCCCCGGACCGGCCGCGGCCCGGGGAGCCGGCCTGGCCGGAGGTCTCCGAGCGGCTGGGGACGGGGCTGCCGCGGGAGTATGCCGAGCTGATGGAGCTCTATGGTGCCGGGGAGTGGGGCGGCTGGCTGCGCTTCTACGATCCGCTGGACGGCGGCGGGTCGGGGCTCGTCGCGCGGTCCCGGGCGGATGCACAGGTCTACCGGGAGCTGCGGGCGGAGTTCCCGGAGGAGTGTCCGCTGCCGGTCTGGCCGGAGCCGGGCGGGCTGCTGTCCTTCGCCGACTCGGCCGACGGTGATGTGCTGGGCTGGCTGACCGAGGGCGAGCCGGATTCCTGGCCGCTGGTGGTCTGGCCCCGGCATGCCGGGCAGGGCCCGCCGCTGCACGGCATGACGCTGACCGGGATGCTGCTGAGCTGGCTGCGCGGCGAGGGCCGGATACCCGGCCTGCCCGCGCTGGACGAGGACGACGATCCGCTGGAGTTCGCCGTCTTCCGCCCGTGGGAGGCGCCGGCCGGCGGCTGAGTCCGGCGGGCGGGAGAAGGGGGAGGGGGAGGGGCGCCGGTCGTGATGGCGGCGGCGGGGCTTCGCGCCGGGGGCGGTGGCCCGGGGGCGGGCCGCCGGCCCCCTGGTGCACGCAGGGGCCCGTTGTTGCTGCTGCCCGCCGGCCGGAGGGCGTGCTGCTGAACGGCGGGCGGTGGACCGGGCGCCGGGCCGGGTGTCCGGTGGCCGGCCGCGCTCTGGCGCAGCGACGGATGCGGGGCGGGTCGGAGGTCTGAGCCGATCCGCGCGCCGAGTGGGCGTCGGCCGGAGCGGCGGACGCCCCGCACGACGCACCGCGGGCGGCGGGCGGGCGGCTCAGCGGACGTCGGGCTCGGGCAGTTCCTCCGCCCCGCCGTCGCCCTCCTCGGTGTCCCATTCCTCCTCGTCCCAGGGCCATTCCTCCTCGGGGTCGTACTCGGCCAGTTCGCTGCTCCACGAGGCGTGCGCCAGTTCCACCCCCGGCACCTCGCTGACCAGGTCGATCGGGTCGACCAGATAGGCCAGGGCCTCGGCCGCGTCCTGCGAGACGGCCTCCAGGGCCAGGTTCCGTTCCTCGTCGGGCATCAGCTCGTCCTCGGCGATCCGGGAGCGGGCCGCCTCGATCAGCAGCAGGACATCGGATGCCTCCAGCACCATGTCAATGCGAAGACGGACATACTCGGACTGTTCCTCACTCATGTCTCGGAGGGTACGGCGCCCGGCCGCCGCCACTTCCCCGCGACCCGCAGCGCCCCGTAACATCACTGCTCACGTCCCCGCCTCGGCGTGCGGGACCCGCTGCCGCCGAAGCGCCGTCCCCGTCCGTCCCCGTCCGTCTCCGCCGGTCCCCTCCCCGTTTGTCCCCCCACCGCAGTCCCCACCCGCACCACCCGGGAGCCCTCGTGGCAGACCACCGCCGTATGGCCGACCGCCGCACCCTGATCACCGGTTTTGTGGCCGGCGGAGTGCTGTGCGGAATCTGGCTGATGCCGTCCGCCTACGCGGGCGGTGAGCCGTCCCCCCGGCCCGTGCCCGCCGCCGAGCAGCCGGCCGCGCCCGGCACTCCGGACCGGGCCGGCACCGAAACCGCCCCTCCGGCCGCGGACAGCGACCGGAAGCAGCACCACGCCGGCCGGGACGCCGGGCCCGCCGCCTCCGCCGCCGTGCGGACCGGCTGACGCCGGCCCGCACGGCCGCGCTATACCAGCGGCCCGGTGACCTGCTCCGCGGCCCGCACCAGTCCGCCGTCCCGCACCAGGGCCTCGGCCGCCGCCAGGTCCGGGGCCAGGAAGCGGTCCTCCCCCGGGCCCCCGACGCCCGCCGCACGCGCCGCGGCCAGCACCGCCCGTGCCGCCGGGCCGGGCTGCCCGCCGGGCGCGCCGGCGGCGGGCTGCGCGGCCCGCAGCTCCAGCGCCCGGGTCGCGGCACACAGCTCCACGGCGATCACCCGGGTGAGTCCGTCCACGGCGACGCGCAGCTTGCGCGCCGCCGACCAGCCCATGGAGACGTGGTCCTCCTGCATGGCGGAGGACGGAATGGAGTCGGCCGAGGCGGGGACGGCCAGCCGCTTGAGCTCACCGACCAGCGCGGCCTGGGTGTACTGGGCGATCATCAGCCCGGAGTCCACGCCCGCGTCACCGGCCAGGAACGGCGGCAGGCCGTGCGAGCGGTTCTTGTCCAGCAGCCGGTCGGTGCGGCGCTCGCAGATCGAGGCCAGGTCGGCGGCGGCGATGGCCAGGAAGTCCAGCACATAGGCGACCGGGGCGCCGTGGAAGTTGCCGTTGGACTCCACCCGGCCGGTGCCGTCCGGATTCAGCAGCACCACGGGGTTGTCCACGGCGGCGGCGAGTTCCCGCCCGGCCACGGTCCGGGCGTGCGCCAGGGTGTCCCGGCCGGCGCCGGTGACCTGTGGGGCGCAGCGCACCGAATAGGCGTCCTGCACCCGCGGGGCGTCGTCCTGGTGCTGCCCGGTCAGTCCCGAGCCGGCGAGCATCCGGCGCATGTTGGCGGCGCTGTCGGCCTGGCCCGGGTGCGGGCGGATGGCGTGCAGTTCGGGGGCGAGCACCCGGTCGGTGCCGAGCAGCGCCTCCAGGGTGAGGGCGGCGGTGATATCGGCGGAGGTGCACAGCCGGGCCAGGTCGGTGCAGGCCAGGGCGAGCATGCCGAGCATGCCGTCGGTGCCGTTGAGCAGTGCCAGCCCTTCCTTCTCGCGCAGTTCCAGAGGGGTGATGCCGTGCTCGGCGAGCAGTCCGGCGGCCGGGCGCACGGTGCCGTCGGGCCCCTCGGCGTCGCCCTCGCCGAGCAGGGTGAGGGCGCAGTGCGAGAGCGGGGCCAGATCACCGGAGCAGCCGAGCGAGCCGTATTCGTGGACGACGGGCGTGATGCCGGCGTTGAGGACGGCGGCCATGGTGGCGGCCACCTCGGGGCGGACACCGGTGTGGCCGGAGGCGAGGGTCTTCAGCCGCAGGAACATCAGCGCCCGGACCACCTCGCGCTCCACCCTCGGCCCCATGCCGGCGGCGTGTGAGCGGACGATGTTGCGCTGGAGGCGGGTGCGGAGCGCGGGCGGGATGTGGCGCACGGCGAGGGCGCCGAAGCCGGTGGAGACGCCGTAGACGGGATCGGGTCCGGCGGCCAGGCCGTCCACCACCCGGCGGGCGGCGGCGAGCGCGTCGAGCGCCGCCGGGGACAGTTCCACCCGGGCGCCGTGGCGGGCCACGGCGACCACATCGTCCAGCGTGACCCCCGAGGGGCCGAGCACCACATGCATAGCCATATTCAGAACCCTACGTCCTGAATCGCTGTCCACTCCATCGCCCCCGGTGCCCGGCCGCCACGGGGGGCGCTCCGAGGGCCGCTCCGCCGCCGGTGCCCCGGCCGTTTCCGCCGCCGGTGCCGGGGCCCGGGCGACGGCGGCGCGGCCGGGCAGCGGGAGATCCCCCAGGCCGTGCCGCTTGAGCGGCGGCCCGCTCCGGGAGGCCGCGGGCCGGGAGCGGAACGCCCGGCGCTCCGGGGCCTCGGCCCGGGCCGTGTCGGCCAGCCGGCGGATCTCCCCGCCGGCCAGCACCGGCCCGGCCGACCGGGCCGCCTTGGCCCGGTACTGGGCCGCGTCCGCCAGCCGGAAGAGCCGTCCGCCCGAGCGCAGCGGCCCGATGTCCGCGCCGGTGGAGGCCACCCCGCAGGCCACCCCCTCGCCCAGCCCCAGATCGGCGGCACGCTCGCACACCTCCCCGGCCACCCGGAGCACCTCGGCCGTGGCCGGCCCGGTCGCGATCAGGCAGAACTCGTCGCCGCCCAGCCGGGCGGCCAGGGTGCCGGGAAGCTGCGCGCCGCACCGGGAAAGCACCGAGCCGAATCGTTCCAGCAGACGATCGCCGGTGACATGCCCCAGGGTGTCGTTGACCTGCTTCAGGCCGTTGATGTCGCAGACCACCAGGGAGACCACGGCTCCGCTGCGGCGGTGCTCGGCCACCGCCTCGTCCAGCCGGGCGTCCACCGCGCGGCGGTTGGCCAGGCCGGTCAGCGGATCGGTGAACGCCAGCCGCCGCACCTCGGCCAGCCGCTCGTGCTGCGTCAGCCCGGTGGCGACGACCGCGGCCAGCACCGAGGCGAACCGGGTGTCCGCCGCGTCGAACGGGCCGGCGTCCGCGCCGCGCGCCACATACAGCTCGCCCCAGGCACGGTCGTGCAGCACCACCGGTGCCACCACACAGCTGCCGCGCCCGCGGCGGCGCAGCGCGGCGCCCCGCCGCGGGCAGTGCGTGCCGGGTCCCAGCCGGCGGCCGTCGGCGGTCTCCGCCCAGGCGGCCGGCGGCAGCTCGGTGATGTCCGGGAACTCGTGCACCGGGTAGGACTCGTCGGCCGGGAACTCCTCCTCGCCCTCGGCCAGCTCACCGGTGTTGACCAGCACCCGGAGCCGGCCGCGCTCCCGTTCCCAGGCGGAGACCGCGGCGAAGGAGCCGTGCAGGGCGTGGCGGGCGGCGTCCGCGGCGGCGCGGGCGGCCTCGCGCAGTTCCCGCGCCGCCGCCATCCGCTGGGCCAGTTCCACCACGGCCCGCAGCCGGCGGTCTTCAGTCATAGCCCAAGGCTAGGAGGGTTTGACCCGATTCGCGGCTTACCGCCGGTGAGGCCCCGGATATCCCCCCACGGCACCAGCGGCCCCCGGCAGGCACCGGCCGGCCGCGCGGGCCGCGGGCCGGGGTGGCGGGCCGGGGCCGGGGCGGCGGGCCGGGGCCGGGGGCCGCCGGTTCAGGGGACGGGGGGCCAGACGGGGTCGCGCTTCTCGTTGAAGGCGGCGACGCCCTCGGCGCGGTCGGCGGAGAAGGCCGCGGTGCGCCAGGCGGCGTCCTCCACCTCCAGCCCGGTGGCCAGGTCCCGGCCCCAGCCGGTGCGCAGCGCGCGCTTGGCCGCGCGCACCCCGACCGGCGAGTTGGCGGCGATCCGCGCGGCCAGCGACAGCGCCTCGGCGCGATCCCGCCCCTCCGGCGTCAGCCGGTCGATCAGCCCCAGGTCCCGGGCCTCCGCCGCGGCCACCCGGCGCCCGGTGAAGATCAGCTCGGCCGCCCGCGCCGCACCCACCCGGCGCGGCAGCAACTGGGTGCCGCCGCCGCCCGGGATCACCCCGACCGTCACCTCCGGCAGGCCCAGCACGGCGGTCTCGTCCGCCACGATCAGATCGCAGGAGAGCGCCAGCTCGCAGCCGCCGCCCAGGGCGAAGCCGTGCACCGCGGCGACGGCCGGCACCGGCAGCGCCAGCACCCCGCCGTAGGCGGCGCGGGCCACCGGCCGCTGGGCCGCCAGTTCGGCATCGGTCAGCGCGTTGCGCTCCTTCAGGTCGGCGCCGACGCAGAAGGCCCGCTCGGCGGTGGAGGTCAGCACCACCACCCGGACCGTGCCGTCCGCGGACAGGTCCGCGCAGGCCGCGCCGATCGCCCGGGCCAGCCCGGTGGAGACCGCGTTCATGGCCCGCGGGCGGTCCAGCACCAGCTCGGCGATGCCGTCGCCGGGTCCCTGGCGGCGGACGGCGACCCACTCTCCATACCGTTTCTCGGTCACGGTGCCTCCGTTTCCCCGCTGCGCGGTCTGTCGGTTAACGAGCGCTCACGCGCCGCCGCCCGGCATCATCCCACGCCCGTGCCTGCGCGGACCGACCCTGCGCAGGCGGAACCGGAAGGCCGTCCCAGCGCCCGGAAGCCGGGCCGGGTCAGCCGCGGGGGGCGCGGCGGGCGAGCAGCCAGGGCTCGATGATGCCCAGGCCACGCACCGGCCGCCGGTAGAGCGGCTGGAGCGCGTACCGGTAGTCCGCCGCCCGCGGATCGCCCGCGTCGGCCTCCTTCTCGGAGTACGGCGCCGCCCCGGCCGAGGTCAGCTCCTCCCGCATGGCGTCGTCCACCAGCACCATGTCCTTGGGGGCTATGGAGGTGAGCCGGCTGGCCAGATTGACCGTGGTGCCGAAGACGTCTCCCATCCGGGTGGTGACGGTGCCGAAGGCCATGCCCACCCGCAGCTCCGGCATGGTCGGGTTGTCCGCCATGGTCTCCACCAGGCGCAGCCCGATCTCGGCGGCGATCCCGGCGTCGTCCGCGGTGAACAGCACCTCGTCGCCGAGGGTCTTGATCAGCCGGCCGCCCACGGCCGCCACCTGGTCGGCGGCTGTCGTCTCGAAGGTCTCCACCAGCTCGCCGAGCTGCTCCTCCTCCAGCCGGCGGGTCAGCCGGGTGAAGCCGACCAGGTCCGCGAATCCGACGGCCAGCCGCCGGTCCACCATCTCCGCGTCGTCCTGGGCCTGCACGACGCGCCCGGCCGCCGCCGCCAGCTGCCGCCGCCAGACATAGACCAGGAACTCCTGAAGCTCCGGCAGCAACAGTTCGACCAGCGGATACGCCACCTCGGTGCGGGTCATGCCGGGTTCCGGGGGTTCGGTCAGGGCCTCCAGGAAGGAGTCGATCTGCCAGTCCGCCAGCCGGGCGGTGGTCTGGCCGGTGGAACGGGCCACCTGTACGGCCATGGATTCGCTCAGCAGTCCGGCCTCCACCAGACCGGCCAGCCGCCGCAGGGCCAGCACATCGGCCTCGGTCAGCGCCTTGGCCTGGCCGATGTCGGGAAAGCCCATCGCCCGCCAGAACCGGGCGGCGAGGTCCATGGACACATCGGCGGCGCGGGCCGCCTGATAGGGGGTGTACTGGCGCTCGTAGCCGACGATCAGCTGCTCCATGCGGAGGGCGATGTTCTCGTCGTCCTCCTCGGCGGCGGATCCGCTGCCGCCCGCGCCGCCGACGCCGCCGACGCCGGCTGCCCCGGGCGCGCCGGGGCCGTCCCGGTCCGTGCCGGGCGGGGTCTCGCGCGTCCGGCCGCCCTCAGTCGGTTCCGCCACGGCCACCGCCCGCCTTCGCCAGAGTGGGAGTCTCCGCGCTGCGCACTTGCCCTACCGTTCCGCTCCCCCGCGCCCTGCGCGCGGTGTCACCGCCCCACCCTACGGCAGGTGTGCGGTATCTCACGCCCTCCGCCGCCGGCACCCCCGGCGCACCGCCGCCACGTGCGGGAACGCCCGCCGGGAGACGCCGGGGAGAGCCTGCCCCACCGGGCCGCGGCACAAGCGCGCACAGCTCATTCTCCGCCGGTGATCACCCGCCGGTGATCACCCGCCGGCGCCCGGGCGCGGCCGGTCAGCCGCCGTCCGGGCGGAGATGGACGATGTCGGCCGCGGCGACCGGCTGCCGTCCGCCCCCGGCGGCGGCGATCACCAGCCGCCCGTCGCCGTCCAGCGCCACCGCCTCGCCGCGCAGTTCCTCGCCGCCCGGCAGCAGCGCCCGCACCCGGCGGCCCAGGGTGGCGCACCCGGCCGTATACGCCTCCAGCAGGCCGGAGGCGGCCGGGTCGCCGGCCTCCGTCCGCCAGCGCCCGTACCAGTCGGCCAGCGAGCGCAGCACCGCCCGCAGCAGCGGGTCCCGGTCGGTCACCGGGGCCCCGGCCAGCAGCAGCGAGCCGGCCTCCGGCACCGGCAGTTCGGCGGCGCGCAGCGAGACATTGATCCCCATGCCCAGCACCACGGCGGCCGTGCCGTCCGCCAGGGCGGTCCGCTCGGCCAGGATGCCGCCCAGTTTGCGTTCCGCGCCGTCCACCGTCACCAGCAGGTCGTTGGGCCACTTCAGGGCGGGGCGCACGCCCGCCACCCGGGCCACGCCGTCCGCCACCGCCACCCCGGCGAGCAGCGGCAGCCAGCCCCAGCGCGTCCCGGGCACGGCCGGGCCGGGGGTCAGCAGCACCGAGCAGAACAGTCCGGAGCGCGCCGGGGCGCTCCAGGTCCGGCCCAGCCGGCCGCGTCCCTGCGTCTGCTCCTCGGCGATCAGCACCGAGCCGGCCGCGGCGTGGCCCTCCCGGGCCCGCTCGCGCAGATCGGCGTTGGTGGAGCCGGTGATCCCGGCCACCTCCAGCCGGGTCCACAGGCCGTCCTCGGTGACCAGGGCCCGGCGCAGGGCCGCGGCGTTCAGCGGCGGGCGTTCGAGATCGGACCAGGGTCCCGAGGGTCCGGTGGGGTCATAGGGGCCGGAAGGGGGAGGAGTCATGGGGCCAGCGTAGAAGCCCGCCGCCACGGAGTGTGGCCAACGCCGCACTGTGCAGGGTGCCGGTCGGGGCTACTCTACGGAGCAATCTACGGATCAGTAGCCCCCGAGGACGAGGAGCCGCAGCCCGTGTCCGAGCAGGAGTTCCAGCCCGACCTTCATTCCACCGCGGGCAGGCTCGCCGACTATGAGCGCCGGGTGGACGAGGCGATCAACGCCGGCTCGTCCCGTGCCGTGGAGAAGCAGCACGCCAAGGGCAAGCTGACCGCGCGGGAGCGGGTGGCCCTGCTGCTGGACGAGGGCTCCTTCACCGAACTGGACGAGTTCGCCCGGCATCGCTCCACCAACTTCGGCATCGAGCGCAACCGTCCCTACGGCGACGGCGTGGTCACCGGCTACGGCACCGTGGACGGCCGTCCGGTCTGCGTCTACTCCCAGGACTTCACGGTCTTCGGCGGCTCGCTGGGCGAGGTCTACGGCGAGAAGATCGTCAAGGTCATGGACTTCGCCATGAAGACCGGCTGTCCGGTCATCGGCATCAACGACGGCGGCGGGGCCCGCATCCAGGAGGGCGTGGTGGCGCTCGGCCTGTTCGCCGAGATCTTCCGCCGCAATGTGCACGCCTCCGGCGTGGTGCCGCAGATCTCGCTGATCATGGGCCCGTGCGCGGGCGGCGCGGTCTACTCCCCGGCGATCACCGACTTCACCGTGATGGTCGACAAGACCTCGCACATGTTCATCACCGGCCCCGATGTGATCAAGACGGTCACCGGGGAGGACGTCGGCTTCGAGGAACTGGGCGGCGCCCGCACCCACAACACCACCTCGGGCGTGGCCCACTACATGGCCGGGGACGAGAAGGACGCCATCGACTACGTGCGCGCCCTGCTGTCCTATCTGCCGTCCAACAACCTCTCCGAGCCGCCGTCCTTCCCGGAGGAGGCGAGCCTGGAGATCTCCGGTACCGACCGTGAACTGGACACGCTCATCCCGGACTCCGCCAACCAGCCCTACGACATGCGCCGGGCCGTCGAGCATGTGCTGGACGACGCGGAGTTCCTGGAGACCCAGCAGCTCTTCGCGCCCAATATGATCACCGGCTTCGGGCGGATCGAGGGCCACCCGGTGGGCGTGGTGGCCAACCAGCCGATGCAGTTCGCCGGCTGCCTGGACATCGACGCCTCGGAGAAGGCCGCCCGCTTCGTCCGCACCTGCGACGCCTTCAACGTCCCGGTGCTGACCTTTGTGGACGTGCCCGGCTTCCTGCCCGGCACCGACCAGGAGTACGGCGGCATCATCCGCCGCGGCGCCAAGCTGATCTACGCCTACGCCGAGGCCACCGTCCCGCTGATCACGGTGATCACCCGCAAGGCGTTCGGCGGGGCGTACGACGTGATGGGGTCCAAGCATCTGGGCGCGGACCTCAATCTGGCCTGGCCGACCGCGCAGGTGGCGGTGATGGGCGCGCAGGGCGCGGTGAACATCCTGCACCGCCGCAGGCTGGCCGAGGTCGCGGAGCCCGCGGAGCGCGAGACGCTGCGCGCCGGGCTGACCCAGGAGTACGAGGACACCCTGCTGAACCCGTATGTGGCGGCGGAACGCGGGTATGTGGACGCGGTGATCATGCCGCACGAGACCCGCCGGGCGGTGGTGCGCGGCCTGCGCGCGCTGCGCACCAAGCGGGAGCAGTTGCCGCCCAGGAAGCACGGCAACATCCCCCTGTGACCCGGGCGCGGCCCGGCGGCGGCGGAACACGGTGGAACGAGCACGGACACGGACACGGAGGCCCTGTGATGAGCGGTTCGACCGCAACCGGCGAGCGGACGACGGACCCGGCCGTGGTCCGGGTGGTGCGCGGCAATCCCACCCCGGAGGAGCTGGCCGCGGCCATGGCCGTGATGCAGGCCCGGATGGCCGCGGTGGCCGCGGCCCCCGGCGAGCCGGGCACGGAGCGCCCGCCGGTCTGGTGCGATCCGGCGCGCACCGTGCCCGGCCGGGCCCCCTCGCCCGGCCCGGACGCCTGGCGCACCAGCTACTGGCCCGCGTGAGCCCCGCGGCGCCCGCCCTCCACCGCCCGCGCCGACCGGCGAAAGTGAGTAGGAGTACTCAGGCGCGCGCCGAGTTCCCTCCGGCAGCATCGGGAACATGCTGTGGTCGGATCTGGGCAGGGACGGCGAAGGCGCCGCCGGCGGGTCGCCGGAGCAGCGGGCGGCGGGGGCCATGCTGCGCCGGGCCGGCTGGGTGATCGCCGTGGCCATGGTGCTGGCCGCCGTGCTGCTGCGGCCGTCCGGCGGCTGAAGGCCCGCCCGAATCCCCCGCCGCTCTCGACACCACCGCCCCAACCGTGTGTATTTTGAAGCCTGTTGCACACCGAGCGGGGGGCGGTGAGGCTCCCTGCGCTGGTGCGCGTCCGTCACATGCACCAAGCCACCTGGGGGTGTCTTGCCCAGCACGGGAGTAAGAACCGGAATCCGAGCGGGCGCGGCCGTGCTGGCCGCGTCCGCCGCCTTAACCCTGACCGCCGCGACCACGCCCGCGAGCGCCGCACCCGGCGCGGCCGGCCCCGGTGACCCGGCCGCCACGGCCGGCCCGGCCGCCGCCGCGGCCGGCACGGTGGTCCCGCTGATCACCGGCGACCGGGTCGTCCTCGGTCCCGACGGCCGGGTCACCGGGCTGCTGCGGGCCGAGGGACGGGAACACATACCCGTCCGGGTCCTGCCCGCCAATGCCGCCGGAGACATCCACGTCCTGCCGCTGGACGCGCTGCCCCTCATCGAGTCGGGCAAGCTCGACCAGCGGCTTTTCAATGTCACCGCGCTGAGCCGGGAGGAGTACACCGCCACCGGCGGAGTGCCGCTGATCGTCAGCTACTCCGACGGCGCCGGACCGGCCGGGGCCGGCCGCACCCGGCAGGAGCTGCACCGGGAGGCCGAGCCCGAGGTCCGGGCCGAGCTGGAGAGCCTGGACGGCGAGGCCCTGCTGGTGGACGACGACGAGGCCGCCGACGCCTGGCAGGCGCTGACCGACCCGGCCGGCGGGGACACCGCGCCCGGCATCGAATCCATCGCCCTGGACGGCCTCCAGCGGGCACTGCTGGACCACAGCACCGGCCAGATCGGCGCACCCGCCGCCTGGCAGGCGGGGCTCGACGGCACCGGCGTCACCATCGCCGTGCTGGACACCGGCATCGACACCGGGCACGGCGACTTCGCCGGCAAGGTGCTCGCCGAGGCCGACTTCACCGGCGGCGGCGACCCGGGCGACGTGTTCGGCCACGGCACCCATGTGGCATCCATCGCGGCCGGCACCGGCGCCCGCTCCGGCGGCACCCACCAAGGCGTCGCCCCCGGCGCCGCCCTGCTCAACGCCAAGGTGCTCGACGACGTCGGCGACGGCTTCGAGTCCCAGGTGATCGAGGGCATGGAGTGGGCGGTCGCGCAGGGCGCCGACATCGTCAACATGAGCCTGGGCTGGCCCTGGGTGGAGGGCGCCGACCCGCTGGGCGAGGCGATGGACCGGATCACCGCCGAGACCGACGCGCTGTTCGTGGTGGCGGCCGGCAACGAGGGCTTCGAGGGACCCGGTTCGCTGCGCACCCCGGCGACCTCCGACGGCGCGCTGACCGTGGGCGCCGTGGACCGCGACGACCGGCTGGCCGGCTTCTCCTCGCTGGGCCCGCGCCGGATCGACGGCGCGCCCAAGCCGGACATCACCGCGCCCGGGGTGGACATCGCCGCCGCGACGGTACCGGGCAGCGCCGTGGAGGCGGGCGGCGAGATCGTCGCGGACGGCTATGTGACCGCCTCCGGCACCTCCATGGCGGCCCCGCATGTGGCCGGGGCGGCGGCGGTGCTGGCCCAGGCGCACCCGGACTGGAACGACGAGCGGCTCAAGTCCGCGCTGCTGGGCTCCGCGCTGCCCCTGGCGGGCTACTCCGTGTTCGAGGCGGGAGCCGGCCGGCTGGATCTGGCCCGGGCCATGGAGCAGCGGGTGACGGCCGGTCCGGCCTCGCTGTACTTCGGCCGGGTCGAGTATCCCCATGACACCGCCGATCCGGTGGTGCGCGAGCTGACCTACACCAACACCGGGGACACCGACGTCACCCTGGAGCTGTCGGCCGACGGCATCGGGCCGCTCGGCGGGCCCGCCCCGGAGGGCATGTTCACCCTCTCCGCCGAGCAGGTGACCGTGCCGGCCGGGGACACCGCCACCGTCCGGGTCACCGCCGACACCACCCCCGGCGGCGAGCTGCACGGCGCCTACAGCGTGTTCGTCACCGCCGAGGGGGACGGCCAGCGGGTGCGCACCGCCGGCGCGGTGCACAGGGAGCCGGAGAAGGCCGATCTGACCATCGCGGCCACCGGCCGGGACGGCGAGCCCGCCGACTGGTGGCAGGCCACCGTCACCGAGCTCGCCACCGGCGAGGTGTACAGCCTCCTGGGCGAGCCGGACGGCGATGCCACCCTGCGGCTGCCGACCGGTGACTACGCGGTGGAGACGCTGATCCACCACGGCGACCCCGCGGAGCCCGCCCCGCTGGGCACCGATCTGCTGGTGCGGCCGTCGCTGGTCCTGGAGGAGGACATCACCCTGGAGTCCGCCGCCGGGCAGGCCCGGGACATGGTGCTGACCATGCCGGATTCCCGGCTGGGAGCCGCCGATCTGTCCGTGTACTACCAGCTGGCCGACGACTCCGGCGCCGCCCTTCCCGTCGAGGGCAGCCACTTCCTCGGCGCGCTGCCCGAGGGGGTGCGCACCGCCCAGCTCGGGGACGCCCCGCCGGGCTGGTCGCTGACCTCCGGGGTCAGCGCCCACTGGGGCCTGCCGGAGGCCGGCCGGGAGTACATCGACTACCACGCCAAGGACGACGGCTTCTACACCGGTCTGGAGCAGCACACCGGCAAGCGGGAGCTGGCGAAGGTCACCACCCGCGTCGGCTCCAGTGTCGAGGGCAAGGAAGGCGTGGTGTTCACCTCACCGGTGGCGTCGGGCGGTCTGGTGGCCGGCCCGATACGGCCGCTGCCGTATGTCTCCGATGTCTGGCTGCGGGCCGGCGGAACCACATGGTCCCAGTCGTATCTCCAGTTCCAGGAGGACTTCCTGGATGTGATCTCCTCCGCCGAGCCGGCGACCTTCCGGGCGGGCCGCAGGTACACCCGCACCTTCAACACGGGGGTGATGGGGCCGACGCTGCACCGCGAGCAGGGCCGGATGGGTGTCTTCCGCTCCGGCGACACCCTCTCCGTCCTCATCCCGACTTTCGCGGACGGCACCGGCCGGCTCAGCTCCAGCGAGTGGGACTGGGCGCAGACCGTGCTCTACCGCGACGGCGAGGTGTGGGACACCGAATCCCTGCCGCTGATGTGGACGGAGTTCGAGGTGCCGGCGGACGAGGCCGAGTACCGGCTGGTGCACACCACCGGCCGGGCGGAGACGGGCGTGGCCGCGGTGAGCACCGAGGTGGTGCTGGACTACACCTTCACCTCCGCCCATGCGGAGGAGGAGGTCCGGATCCCGGTCAGCGCGGTCCGCTTCACCCCCTGGCTGGCGCTGGACTCCACCTCGCCGGGCGGCCGGAAGGTCAGGGTGCCGCTGCGCGTGGAGGGTGCGGCGGCGGGCGGCAATCTGGGCTCGCTCACGGTGGAGGTCTCCTCCGACCGCGGTGAGAGCTGGCGCCCCGTCAAGGTCCGCGGGGGGAAGGTGACCGTCACCAACCCGCCCGCCGGAGGCAGCGTCTCCCTCCGGGCCACGATCACCGACAAGCAGGGCAACACCTCGGTACAGACCCTGATCGACGCGTATCTGACGCGCTGACACGGAAGTTGCACACACCACACAGCTCATCCACAACAGGGCGGCCCGCCCCGGTCCGGTACCGGGGCGGGCCGCCCGGCGTGCGCCGACGCGCAAACCCCGCGGGGTGGTTGTTCGCACAACGTTCAAGACCGTCCGCCCGGGCCGGCGGAGGCTCCGGCTCCGGTCCCGGCGCGGCTGCTTACTCCGTATGTTGAGCGGCGGGCGGGGAACGGCTTGTGGGGGTCCCCGGCCTCGGTGAACCACACACTCACCAGGGGGTACCTTGCACAATCAACGGAAACCGGCGAGCGGCGCCGCCGTCGCGATCGTCACCGCACTGGCGCTCACCGCGGGCATCACCTCCGCGGCCGCCTCGCCCCGGGGGGAGGCGCTCCAGCAGGACACGGACCGGGCGGGCGGCCCGGCGGCCCGCCCCGCGGCCCAGCAGATCACCCTTGTCACCGGCGACCGGGTGCGGCTCGACGGGCAGGGCCGGGTCATCGGTCTGCTGCGGGCCCCGGGACGGGAGGATGTCCCCGTCCGGGTCCTGGAGACCGGGGACGGAGTCCATGTGCTGCCGCTGGACGTGGTGCCGATGCTCGCCGAAGGCACTCTGGACCGGCGGCTGTTCAATGTCACCGAACTGAGCCGCGAGCAGTACCGGGAGACCGGCGGCGTGCCGCTGATCGTCACCTGGGAGCAGGACGCCGACGCGACCCGCGCCGAACTCCACCGGCAGGCCGGACCCGAGGTCCGGGCCGAGCTGGAGACCATCGACGGCGAGGCCCTGCTGGTGGACGAGGACGGCACGGCCGGCGCCTGGGAGGCGCTCACCGAGCCCGCCGCGGACGGCGCCGGCACCGCCCGCGCCGCCGCCGGAGGCGGTGACGGGCCGGCCACCGAGGCGGCGCCCGGCGTGGCCGGCATCAGCCTGGACGGCCTCCAGCAGGCGTCGCTGGACACCAGCACCGGGCAGATCGGCGCCCCGGACGCCTGGGCGGCCGGCTTCGACGGGACCGGGACCACCATCGCCGTGCTGGACACCGGCATCGACACCGGGCACGGCGACTTCGAGGGGAAGGTGGTGGCCGAGGCCAACTTCTCCGAATCCCCCACCACCGACGACCTGGACGGCCATGGCACCCATGTGGCGTCCATCGCGGCCGGCACCGGCGCCCGCTCCGGCGGCACCTACCGGGGCGTCGCCCCCGGCGCCGCCCTGCTCAACGGCAAGGTGCTGGACGACTACGGCTTCGGCTTCGACTCGCAGATCATCGAGGGCATGGAGTGGGCCGCCGCACAGGGCGCCGACATCATCAACATGAGCCTGGGCGGACCCGCCGCCCCGGAGACCGACCCGCTGGAGGAGGCGGTCGAGCGGATCACCGAGGACAGCGGTGTGCTGTTCGTGATCGCGGCCGGCAACGACGGCCCCCGGAGCGGAAGCGTCGGCTCCCCCGGCACCGCCGACTCGGCACTGACCGTGGGCGCCGTGGACGGATCCGACGAGCCGGCCGCCTTCTCCTCGGTCGGACCCCGCTCCCGGGACGGCGCCCTCAAGCCGGATCTGACCGCGCCGGGCGTGGACATCGGCGCGGCGGCGGCCGACGGCAGTCTGGTCGCCCAGGAGGGCCGGCCGGTGGCCGACGGCTATGCGGCCATCTCCGGCACCTCCATGGCCGCCCCGCACGCGGCCGGGGCCGCCGCCCTGCTGGCCCAGCGGCATCCGGAGTGGACCGGGCAGCAGATCAAGGCCGCGCTGATGGGTTCCACCGTGGGCCTGGAGGGCTCCACGGCCTTCCAGGCGGGCGCCGGACGGCTGGATGTGTCCCGGGCGCTGGAGCAGCGGATCATCGCCGAGCCCGGTTCGCTCTCCTTCGGGGCGGTGCCCTACCCGCACGAGGACGACCAGCCGGTGGTCAAGGACCTGACCTACCGCAACCTCGGGGACAGCGACATCACCCTGGCCCTGACCGCCGAGGGCACCGGCCCGGAAGGGGAGCCCGCCCCGGAGGGCATGTTCACCCTCTCCGCCGGGCAGGTGACCGTGCCGGCCGGGGGCACCGCCACCGTCCAGGTCACCGCCGACACCACCCACGGCGGCGCGGTCAACGGCGGCTACAGCCTCTTCCTGACCGCCGAGGGCGACGGCCACACCGTCCGCACGGCCGGCGCGGTGGAGCGCGAGGCGGAGAAGTTCGATCTGGACATCCACTTCACCGGACGCGACGGCGAGCCCGCCGAGCGGGCCGAGGCCATGCTGATCGACCTGGAGAACTTCGAACCCCGGTGGGTGGTGCCGCAGGACGGCACCGCGTCCCTGCGGCTGCCCGAGGGCGAGTATCTGGTGGACGGCGTGATCCTGGCCGGCGAGGCGGACGACGAGGCGCCGGCCGGCCTCGACTGGATGGTGACCCCGCCGTTCCGGCTCACCGGGGACACCGAGCTGCGGTACTCCTCCGCGGACGCCGGGGAGATGTCCCCCTCGGTCTTCGACCGCCGGGCCGTACTGACCGGTCTGACGGTGGATTACCTGGTGGAGAACGAGCATCTTTCCCTGGGCACCGCGATCTCCGTCGGCCGACTGCCGGAGGGCATGCGCACCGCCCAGGTCGGCCCGGTGTCCGAGGGCTGGTACACGGGCGCCTCGGCGGCGGCCGGCTTCCGGCGCCCGGACGCGCCCGTGGAGTACCACATGTTCCACACCCAGGAGGGCGGCTTCTACACCGGTCTGCGCGACCATCTGGCCCGGAAGGAAGCGGCGAGGATCACCACCCGGGCGGGGGCCTCGGTGGCCGGCAAGCAGGGCGAGGTCATCACCTACCCCGCCTTCGCGGGCTACTCCAGCGGTGTCCCCTACGGACTGCCGGCCGTCCGCGAGGTCTATGTGCAGGCCGGGACCACCGCGTGGGCGCAGGAGTTCGTCCAGTACGGCGAGGAGGCCGCCGAGGTCTTCACCTATGGCCTGATCGAGGACTTCCGGGCGGGCAAGCGCTACACCCGGACGTTCAACACCGGGGTCTTCGGGCCCGCCATGGGCGATACCGGGGATTTCGGCGGCGGTCTGTTCCGCTACGACGACCACCTCTTCGCCTCCATCCCGCCGCTCGCGGACGGAGCCGGACGCTACAGCGAGAGCCCGTGGGACTCCGCCGAGACCGTGCTCTACCGCAACGGGGAGGAGTGGGCGCGGCAGGACGTGCCGCTGGACTGGTCCGAGTTCGCCCTCACCCCGGAGGAGGCCGAGTACCGGCTGGTGTCCACCATCAGCCGCAGGGAGTCCGGGGTCCACGCGGTGAGTACCGAGGTGAGGCTGGAGTACACCTTCACCTCGGCCGCCGCGGCGGGCGGCGGGGAGGAGGACGCCGTCCGCCTCCCGGCCAGCGGGGTGCGCTTCACCCCGAAACTGGCGCTGGACTCCACCTCACCGGGCGGCCGGAAGGTCAGGGTGCCGGTGACCGTGCAGGGCTCGGCCGCGGGCGGCAATCTGGGCTCGCTCACCGTGGAGGTCTCCTTCGACCGCGGTGAGAGCTGGCAGGCCGTCAAGGTCCGCAAGGGCAGGGTGGTGATCACCAACCCGCCCGCCGGGGGCAGCGTCTCCTTCCGCGCCACGGTCAGCGACAAGCAGGGCAACACCGCCGTGCAGACCCTGATCGACGCCTACCGCACCCGGTAGGCGGACTCCCGCACAGCACGACGGCCCGCCGGGGCCCTGCGCCCCGGCGGGCCGTCCGCATGCGGCGATGCCCGGGGCCGGTTCAGCCGGTGCCGGGCAGCAGCAGTGCCGCGGCGGCCGACGTCAGGGCGAGCGCACCGAGCAGGACGGCCACGGTCACGGTGAGCAGGAGCCGGCGCAGCCGGGCGTAGCGTGCCTCGTACTCGGCGCGCAGTTCCCGGCAGCGGCGGGTGAGGGCGCCAAGGGTGGACCGGGTGAGATCGATACGGTCCTCGGTGTAGAGGCGGACGAGTTCCTCGCGCTGGGCAGTGGTCAGCCAGGGCATGCGATCGGCCAGGGCCTCGCCGTCACCGCGGGCGGCGCCCACCTCCGCCCGCGCCCGCAGATAGCCCTCCAGCTGTTCCACGGTGAGGCGGGCCCGCTGCCGGAGATCCCTCACGATTCCCCCCGGGAGCCGCCGGCGGCGGCCACATCACCGGTATCGAGCACATCGCGCCGGTCCTCGCCCGGCTCATTCCCGGTCGCCATCGCCGGGTGATGCAGGTCGAAGGCGGGGGATTCGGAGCGGATGCGCGGAAGGGTGAGGAAGTTGTGCCGGGGCGGCGGACAGGAGGTGGCCCACTCCAGGGAGCGGCCGAATCCCCAGGGGTCGTCCACCGCCACGCGAGGGGCGTAGCGGGCGGTCTTCCAGACGTTGTAGACGAACGGCAGGGTGGACAGGCCCAGCAGGAAGGCGCCGATGGTGGAAAGGGTGTGCAGAAAGGTGAACCCGTCGGCCGCCAGGTAGTCGGCGTAGCGGCGCGGCATGCCCTCGGCGCCGAGCCAGTGCTGGACGAGGAAGGTGAGGTGGAATCCGGTGAACAGGGTCCAGAAATGGATCTTGCCAAGGGTCTCGTCGAGCATTTTTCCGGTGAACTTGGGCCACCAGAAGTGGAAGCCGGCGAACATGGCGAACACCACGGTGCCGAAGACGACGTAGTGGAAGTGGGCGACCACGAAATAGGTGTCCGTGATGTGCCAGTCCAGCGGCGGCGAGGCGAGGATCACGCCGGTCAGGCCGCCGAAGAGAAAGGTGACCAGGAAGCCGGCCGCCCAGAGCATGGGGGTTTCGAAGCTGAGCGATCCCCGCCACATGGTGCCGATCCAGTTGAAGAACTTCACCCCGGTCGGCACCGCGATGAGAAAGGTCATGAAGGCGAAGAAGGGCAGCAGCACCGCCCCGGTGGGATACATGTGGTGGGCCCAGACGGTGACCGACAGACCGGCGATGGCGAAGGTCGCGCCCACCAGGCCGATGTAGCCGAAGATCGGCTTGCGGCTGAACACGGGGATGACCTCGGTGATGATGCCGAAGAACGGCAGGGCGATGATGTAGACCTCCGGGTGGCCGAAGAACCAGAACAGGTGCTGCCAGAGCAGCGCGCCTCCGTTGGCCGGATCGAAGATGTGGGCACCGAAGAGGCGGTCGGCGGCCAGCCCGAAGAGCGCGGCGGCCAGCACGGGGAAGGCCAGCAGCACCAGCACGCTGGTCAGCAGTACGTTCCAGGTGAAGATCGGCATCCGGAACATGGTCATGCCGGGGGCGCGCATGCAGATGATGGTGGTGATGAAGTTGACGGCACCGAGGATGGTGCCGAAGCCGCCCAGCGCCAGACCCATCACCCACAGGTCGGCGCCGGTGCTCGGAGAGTGCTCCTGGCGGCTCAGCGGGGTGTAGGCGAACCAGCCGAAATCCGCCGGTCCCTGCGGGATGAGGAAGCCCAGCACCGCGATCAGGCCGCCGAAGAGGAAGAACCAGTACGACAGCATGTTCAGCCGGGGATATGCGACATCCGGGGAGCCGATTTGCAGCGGCATGATGGCGTTGGCGAAACCCGCGAACAGCGGGGTGGCGAACAGCAGCATCATGATCGTGCCGTGCATGGTGAACGCCTGGTTGTACTGCTCATTGGTGAGCAACTGGGTCCCCGGGCGGGCCAGTTCGGCACGCATGGCAAGCGCGAGGATGCCTCCGATGACGAAGAACCCGAACGCGCTCACCATATAGAGGGTGCCGATCTTCTTATGATCCGTGGTGGTCAGCCAGGCCACCGCGATCGCCCCGGCGGACCGGCTGCGCGGCTCGTTCACGATCGTGCGTTCCCCGGAAAGGACCACGGCGCAATTCCCTTCGTCGTCGCGCGCGGCATTATGCGTACCCGCCGCCGGACATTGACCGGCTGACCGTTATAGCAGCGCACTTTCGCCGGGGGACGGATATCCGCCCGTGTCCTTTCCCGGGCGGCCGGGGGGGGAGGGCCGTGCCGGGTGCGGGCGGAGCCGGTTACCCTTCCTCACCATGAACTCAGCCTCCGCCGCTGCCGCCACGTCCTCCGGCCCGTCCCCGTCTCCGTCCCGCAGGCTGGTGCTCGCCTCCGGCTCGCCGGCCCGGCTCGCTCTGCTGCGCCAGGCGGGGCTGGCACCCGAGGTGATGGTCAGCGGGGTGGACGAGGACGCGATCACCGCGCCGGTGCCGGGCGAGCTGGCCCGGCTGCTGGCCGAGGCCAAGGCCGAGGCGGTGGCGGCCCGCCCGGAGGCGGCCGGTGCCCTGGTGGTGGGCTGCGACTCGGTACTGGACCTGGACGGCCGGGCGCTGGGCAAGCCCGCCGACGCCGGGGAGGCCACCGCCCGCTGGAAGGCCATGCGCGGCCGGTCCGGCGTGCTGGAGACCGGGCACTGCGTGATCGACACCGCCGACGGCCGCCGGGTCTCCGCGACCGGCTCCACCACGGTGCGGTTCGGCGAACCCACCGACGAGGAGATCGCCGCCTATGTGGCCACCGGTGAACCGCTGGCGGTGGCCGGGGCGTTCACCCTGGACGGCAGGGCCGCGCCGTTCATCGACTCCGTGGACGGCGATCCGGGCAATGTGATCGGGCTGTCACTGCCGCTGCTGCGGCGGCTGCTGGCCGGACTGGGCGTGCGGATCACCGATCTGTGGCACTGACCACGACGGCCACCGGCTCGCCGGCGGCCCCCGGTTGCGCGGGTCCCGCCGGTCCCGCCGGTCCGGCCGTGGGGTCCGGCGCCCCGCCCGCGGAGCCGGCCCGGCCGCCGTCCCCGGGCCGCTTGTCCGCGGTGTCCGGGGCCGCGCCGGGACGGCCCGGCACCGGGCGGTGCGCCCCCGCGCCGCGCTGCGGCGGCGGATAGGCCGTCATCACCAGCAGCACCAGCCCGAACACCGCCATGGCGGCGGCAAAGGCCGCCCAGCCGAACATGCCCACCGCGACGATCGCCAGCAGCGCGTTGGCCACCAGGGAGCCGGCCAGGACCGCGCGGACCGGCCGGCCGCCCAGCCGGTCCCGCACCGCGGTGCGCAGCAGCAGCACGGCACAGGCCAGCAGCAGCCCGCCGAGCAGTGCCCCGCCCAGCCAGGTGATCAGGACGATGGTGTCCGTGGACAGCCCGGCCAGGGACATCCGCTGCGCCCGGGCCACCAGGCCCATCAGCCACTGTGCGGTGCCGATGGCCACCGCCTCGCACAGCACCAGAACTGCCGCGGTCGCGGCCGTGATTCGTCTGCCCCGGTTCACGCGCCGCACGCTACTGCCGGGTAACGCCGCCGACAAGAGGCCGGGCGCGGCCGGCACCGCCGGAAACGGCGGATCGGGCCCGGCTCGCGCCGGGCTCGCACGCCGCCCCTGCCCGCGCCCTTGTCCGGCGCCCGGGCGCGGCGCACGCCGGTAGGTGCACGGGAAAAATAATCCTGGTCAGCGTTGTAGGGAACCTACAGAGCCGAGCGGCCCCTGACGGGTGTGAAATGTGGAGACCTTGGCCACATGGCGGTTTCCAAGGAAAACTCTGGCCCGGCGCGTACCTTGGAACGCAAGGCCAGAAGGCGTTCCGCACTGCCTCGGCTCACTGTCCGTGTGGGCAAGCTCACCCCCGAGCGCGCCTCGGCGGGAAGTGTGGCCGCTACCTAAACTCGCCTTGTTCCGAGGAGGGAGCCATCGTGCGCAAGGTGCTCATCGCCAACCGCGGCGAAATCGCCGTCCGCGTGGCGCGGGCGTGCCGGGATGCCGGTATCGCGAGTGTCGCTGTCTACGCCGATCCGGACCGGGACGCCGTCCACGTCCGGGTCGCCGACGAGGCATTCGCGCTGGGCGGTGACACCCCGGCCGCCAGCTATCTGGACATCGGCAAGGTTCTCCGGGCCGCCGAGGACGCCGGGGCGGACGCCGTCCACCCCGGCTACGGCTTCCTGTCGGAGAACGCGGAGTTCGCCCAGGCCGTGCTGGACGCCGGCCTGATCTGGATCGGCCCGCCGCCGCAGGCGATCCGCGATCTCGGTGACAAGGTCGCCGCCCGGCACATCGCGCAGCGCGCGGGTGCCCCCCTGGTGGCCGGTACCAAGGACCCGGTCTCGGGCGCGGACGAAGTGGTGGAGTTCGCCCGCGAGAACGGCCTGCCGATCGCCATCAAGGCCGCCTTCGGGGGCGGCGGCCGGGGTCTGAAGGTGGCCCGCACCCTGGAGGAGGTCCCCGAGCTGTACGACTCCGCGGTGCGCGAGGCGGTGGCCGCCTTCGGCCGCGGCGAGTGCTTCGTGGAGCGCTATCTGGACCGCCCCCGGCATGTGGAGACCCAGTGCCTGGCCGACCGGCACGGCAATGTGGTGGTCGTCTCCACCCGTGACTGCTCGCTCCAGCGCCGCCACCAGAAGCTGGTGGAGGAGGCCCCGGCCCCGTATCTGTCCGAGGAGCAGAACCGCTCCCTGTACACCGCGTCCAAGGCCATCCTGCGGGAGGCCGGTTATGTGGGCGCGGCCACCTGCGAGTTCCTGGTGGGCCAGGACGGCACCATCTCCTTCCTGGAGGTCAACACCCGGCTCCAGGTCGAGCACCCGGTGACCGAGGAGATCAGCGGCATCGACCTGGTGCGCGAGCAGCTCCGGATCGCGGACGGCGAGGAGCTGGGATACGACGACCCGCCGCGGCGCGGGCACTCCTTCGAGTTCCGCATCAACGGCGAGGACCCGGGGCGCAACTTCCTGCCCGCGCCGGGCACGGTGACCGCCTTTGTGCCGCCGTCCGGTCCGGGTGTGCGGCTGGACTCCGGCGTGGAGTCCGGCTCGGTGATCGGCCCGGCCTGGGACTCGCTGCTGGCCAAGCTGATCGTGACCGGTGCCGACCGGCAGCAGGCGCTGCAGCGGGCGGCCCGGGCGCTGGACGAGTTCCGGGTCGAGGGCATGGCCACCGCGCTGCCCTTCCACCGCGCCGTGGTGACCGATCCGGCGTTCGCACCGGAGGTGAACGGGGCGGCCGGGCAGCCGTTCTCCGTCCACACCCGGTGGATCGAGACCGAATTCGTCAACGAGATCCCGCCGTTCACTCCGGCCGCGCCCGCCGAGGAGGAGGAAGCGAGCAACGTCCGCGAGGTGGTGGTCGTCGAGGTGGGCGGCAAGCGGCTGGAGGTCTCGCTGCCCGCCACGCTGGCCATGCCGCTGGCCCGGGCGGCCGTGGCGGGCGGTGCCAAGCCGGCCCGCCGGCGCGGCGCCCGCAAGGCCGCCTCGGGCGCCACCGGCGACACCCTGGCCTCGCCGATGCAGGGCACCATCGTCAAGGTCGCGGTCGAGGAGGGACAGCAGGTCGCGGAGGGTGATCTGATCATCGTCCTGGAGGCCATGAAGATGGAGCAGCCGATCAACGCCCACCGGGCGGGCACCGTCAAGGCCCTCAAGGCGGAGGTCGGCACCTCCCTCTCCGCCGGCGCCATGATCTGCGAGATCAAGGACTGACCGGACCGGCCGGGGAACACGGCACCGGCACCGGGCCCGCCACCGCATCCCCGCGGCGGCGGGCCCGCGGCCTTTCCCGGCGGCAGCGGCACCGGCGCCGGCCGGTGCCCCGGTGCCGGTTCAGCTGTCGGCGGGCGGGACGCCCCAGGGGCGGGCGAGGTAGGCCCCCCAGTCCCGCCAGGGCGGGCAGGGCAGCGGCGGACGGCCCGCCAGAAAACGGTTGACCTCGTGGTAGAACGCCGGCCGGATCGGCAGATACGGGTGCGCCACCCGCTGCGGGCAGACATTGCGGTCCACCGGCAGCCGCCAGCCGTCCGGCATCAGCGGCAGATCCGTGGCCGAGGTGACGCTCAGCGTGCGCACCCCCGGCGGCAGCGGGCGGGAGATGATCCGCGACGAGGCCCCCGCGTCGGCCAGCAGTTGCCGCGCGGCCGGCGCGTCCGCCCGGAACTGGAAGTCCAGAATGCCGGCCAGCGGCACGATCAGGCGCAGCAGATCGCCCGCCACCCGGCCCTCGCCCCGCTCGCCCGGCGGCGGATAGCCGAGCGGGCTGGCCGGAAACGGCCCCACCAGCACCAGCGTGTCCACACCCGGTGCCACTCCCTCGGCCAGGGCCTGCCACACCACCCAGACCGCGTGCGAGTGGGCGATCACCATCACCGGCTCCGGCAGCCCCCGCACCTGCTCCGCAAAGGCCGTCACCTGCTCCTGGAGCGGACGCTGGGTATCGGCCGGGCCGTACGGCCGCCCGGTGGTGATCGGACAGCGGGCCGAGCGCTGCGGCTGCCCCTCGCCCGGCCCCGCGTAGGAGAAGTAGTAGGTCTGCTCGCAGGTGTAGCCGAGCCGTCCGACCTCGGTCTCGAAGATGGCGCCGCGCCCGGAGTGCGAGCCGATGCCGGACATCAGCAGCAGCGAGCCGGCCCGCGGCGGGGGCGACGGGCCGTGGCCCGGGTCGGCGCGGGTCGAAACGAACACCGTGGCCAGCACGGCGAAGGCGCATCCCGCGGCGGCCAGCCGGCGCAGCGGACGCCCGCGCGGCGGCCGGCTCAGCGCCGTCACGGCCACCGCCGTGGCCAGCGCCGAGACCGGCACCAGCCACAGCACCAGGGCGGGCCGGGCATCGGCCAGCGCGCCGATGGCCAGCAGCACCAGCGCATAGGGCAGCAGCACCGAGATGCGCAGCCCCTGCCGCCAGGAGCGGCGCCAGGCGGTGCGCAGCCGCGTCGTGGACTGCCAGGGCAGCGGGGCGGTCAGAAACCAGCTCAGCGCCAGCAAAGCGACGGCGGTCCAGAACAGCCGGGCGTAGAGCAGCGTCTGCGCGATGAATTCGAGCTGCGCGGCCAGCATCAGCGGCACCCCGGCGGCCAGGTGGAACAGCAGGGCGAAGGCGGCCCGCCGGGGGGTGATCCCGCGCACCCCGCCCAGCAGGACGCACAGCACGGCCACCCGGATGGCCAGCACCAGGGCCAGCAGCGCCAGGAAGACCGGGTACGAGGACGACCGGGCCAGTAGCACCCGCAGATCCGTGAAGAAACCGGCGGGCGGCAGGGCCACCGCATGCACCAGTCCGGGCCAGCGCGGCAGCACCCCGGCCAGGGCCAGTCCGGGCACCACGGCGGCGAGCAGCGCCAGCGGCCACAGCCGGGACAGCGCGGACAGGGGGGACGGCGGGCCCGGCTCCGCCGCGGAAACGGGCGCGGAACCGGACTTCGCCTGCCGCGCACCGCGCGGTGATCTCAGCGGGTCCATCTCCCGGGATATACCACCTCGCCGCCCTGCGGCGGGACGGCGGACGCGAGCCGACGCGCTGTCGGGCGGGATGGCGGCCGGGGACGGCCCGCCGGCCGGTACACGGTCCCCGGCCGCGGCGCCACCGGTGCGGCCACCGGCGGCGGAAGCGGAACAGGTCGGAGGGGTGGGGGTGGGGGGTCGGATCGGACGGGGAGTGGGGAGGGGGGAGGGGGTGGGGGAGCGGAAGGGTGCGGGGGAGGCCGCACGCGTCGGGGTGCCTCGGCGGTGAGCGGATCGGAGCGGGTGGGGGGATCGGAACGGGTGGGGGGATCGGAACGGGTGCGAGCGGTGCCGGCGAGGGGACCGGCCGGCCGGTCCGGGGCTGCGCCGGTTGCGCGGCGGACTGCCCGGTGCCGGTCGGACGTCAGGCCCGGCGCGGCATCGGAGCGGGGCCGCCGCCGAGCGCCGCCGCCGCGCCCCGCGGGCCCGGCACGGCAAGCTCCCGGTGGTGCGGGTGCGGATGCGGGTGCGGCGGCTGGGCCCCGGGCCGGCCCGGGGCCGGCGGGGCGCCCTCGCCGCCCACCGCCACCGAGACGCGCACTCCCTGGTCGGCCAGGGCCTCCAGTTCGGCGGCGGCCCGGCCGGCCTCCGGCGGCGGCTGGTTGGTGACCAGCTGGCTGATCATGTCGGTCGGTACGGTCTGGAACATGGTGTCGGCGCCCAGCTTGGTGTGGTCGGCCAGCACCACCACCTCGGCGGCGGCGTCGACCAGCGCACGGTCCACGCTGGAGGAGAGCATGTTGGAGGTGGACAGCCCCCGGGCGGCGGTCAGCCCGGCCCCGGAGAGGAAGGCCCGGGAGACCCGCAGCCCGTGCAGGGACTGCTCGGCCCCGCTGCCCACCAGGGCGTAGTTGGAACCGCGCAGGGTCCCGCCGGTCATCACCACCTCCACCCGGTTGGCGTGGGCCAGGGCCTGGGCCACCAGCAGGGAGTTGGTGACCACGGTCAGCCCCGGGATGCGGGCCAGCCGGCGGGCCAGCTCCTGGGTGGTGGTCCCGGCACCCAGCACAATGGCCTCGCCCTCCCGGACCAGGCCGGAGGCGTACTCGGCGATGGCGGCCTTCTCGGCGCTGGCGGCCAGGGAGCGCTGCGGGAAGCCCGCTTCCCTGGTGAGCCCACCGGGCAGGACCGCACCCCCGTGCCTGCGGTCGAGCAGTCCTTCCGCCTCCAGTGCGCGGACGTCACGACGTACGGTCACTTCCGAGGTCTGGACAACACGGGCGAGCTCACGGAGCGACACGGCTCCGTTGGCCCGCACCATTTCGAGGATCATCTGGCGACGTTCTGCAGCGAACACAAAACCGACGGTAACGCCAGAGAGCGGGTGGTTTCAGCAGGTTACGCAAATACTCGGAACCTGTCCCCTGATGTGCCCTTGATGTGGTATAGGGCGACTTTCCCGGGGCCGGCCGCCGCCCGAATCTTCGGCCACCCCGACCAACCTGCGACAACGCCCTTCTGACAGCCGGTCAGGGCAGTTGCTCGGCCTTCCCGGTCTGGAGCTGACGCGCCGCCTCGGCGATCGAACCCGACAAAGACGGGTACACCGTGAACGCTTTTGCGATCTGCTCAACGGTCAGGCTGTTGTCCACCGCGACCGAAATCGGATGGATCAACTCGCTGGCCCGCGGGGCGACCACCACCCCGCCCACCACGATCCCCGTGCCGGGCCGGCAGAACAGCTTCACAAAGCCGTCCCGGATGCCCTGCATCTTGGCGCGGGCGTTGCGCACCAGCGGCAGCTTCACCGCCCGGGCGTCGATCCGGCCCTCGTCCACATCCTGCTGGGTGTAGCCGACGGTGGCGATCTCCGGATCGGTGAAGATGTTCGCCGAGACCGTGTTGAGGTCCAGCGGCGCCACCGCGTGCCCGAGGACGTGGTACATCGCGATCCGGCCCTGCATGGCCGCCACCGAGGCCAGCGCCAGCACCCCGGTCACATCGCCGGCCGCGTACACCCCGGGCGCCGAGGTGCGCGAGACCCGGTCGGTGCGGATGTGGCCGGAGTCCTTCAGCCGCACCCCGGCCTCCTCCAGGCCCATGTCGCCGGTGTTGGGCACCGCCCCGACCGCCACCAGGCAGTGGGTGCCCGAGATGGTGCGCCCGTCGGAGAGCGTCACCTCCACCCGCTCCTCGCCGCCCGGACCGGCCACCCGCTTGGCCGCGGCGGCCCGGGAGCGGGCCATCACATTCATGCCGCGCCGCCGGAAGACCTCCTCCAGCACGGCGGCGGCGTCCGGGTCCTCGCCCGGCAGCACCCGGTCCCGGGAGGAGACCAGGGTGACCCGGGAGCCCAGCGCCTGGTAGGCGCCGGCGAACTCGGCGCCGGTCACCCCGGAGCCGACCACGATCAGCTCGCGCGGCAGCTCGCCCAGCTCGTACACCTGGGTCCAGTTGAGAATCCGCTCGCCGTCCGGGCGGGCGTCCGGCAGCTCCCGGGGATGGCCGCCGGTGGCGATCAGCACGCAGTCCGCCATCAGTTCCCGGGGCCCGTCCGCGCCGCCGGTGACGATCACCCGGCGCGAGCCGTCGGCGGCCTGCGGACCGTCCAGCCGGCCCAGGCCGCGCAGCACCCGCACCCCCGCCCGGGTGACGGAGGCGGTGATGTCATGCGACTGGGCGAGCGCGAGCTGTTTGACTCTGCGGTTGACCTTGCCCAGATCCACGCCCAGCACCCGGCCCGCGGCCGGCCGGCCGCCGTCCGCCAGGGTGATGCCCAGCTCCTCGTGCGAGGACTCGAAGCTGGTCATCACCTCGGCGGTGGCGATCAGGGTCTTGGACGGCACACAGTCGGTCAGCACCGACGCGCCGCCCAGCCCGTCGCGGTCGACTACCGTCACCTCGGCGCCGAGCTGCGCCGCCACCAGCGCCGCCTCGTATCCGCCGGGTCCGCCACCGATGATCACGATCCGAGTCACATGCCTCAGTCTCTCGCACCCGGTGGACGATCTCTCGCCGGGGCCGGGATCGAGACCGAATCCACCGCACAGCTCACACCCGGCCGGGCGGGGGCTGTGACCCCGGCTCGCCGCCGGCCGGCCCGCCTGCCGGGCGTCCGACGGCCGCCTTCCCGTACCCTGCCCTGCGTGGCCGCTTCCGCCCGGCTCCCGGCGCCGACGGGCATGCGGCCACCGCTCGGCTGGCGGCACCGCGAGAGGGTGCCGACACTGAGGGCGACGTCCGTCCCTTCGAGAGGGGAGCCATGGAGCTCTACGCCGCCTACGCGGGAAACCTTGACGCCCGTCTGATGTCGCGGCGCGCGCCGCATTCGCCGCTGCGCTGCGTGGGCTGGCTGACGGGCTGGCGGCTCACCTTCGGCGGTGAACACATGGGCTGGGACGGCGCCCTGGCCACCATCGTGGAGGAGCCCGGCTCCCAGGTCTTCACCGGGGTGTACGACGTCGCGCCGGTGGACCAGGAGGCGCTGGACCGCTGGGAGGGCGTGGATCTCGGCATCTACCGCCGCCACCCGGTCACGGTGCACACCCTGGAGGGCGATCTGCGGACCTTTGTGTATGTGCTCAACGGCTATGAGGGCGGGCTGCCCTCGGCCCGCTACCTGGGCGAGATCGCCGACGCCGCGGAATCCGCCGGCGCCCCGCACGACTACGTCATGGAACTCCGCAAGCGCCCCTGCTGATCCGCCGCGCGGCCACCGCCGGGGGTGCGGGCGGTGGCTGGTTTCCGGCTGGTGATGGCCGGTGCCCGACCCGCATCTACGCGCGTAGGCAAAAACCGGTTAGGCTCAGTCCGTGAACGCTTCTGAGATTTCGGAGACGGCCGACGCGGCGGCCGCGCGCCTGCGCGAGCTGACCGGCGCCGCCGGCCATGACGTGGCCCTGGTGATGGGCTCCGGCTGGGTCCCCGCGGCCGATGCCCTGGGCACACCCGAGCACGAGTTCCCGGTCACCGACCTGCCCGGCTTCCCGCCGCCCACGGTCGCCGGGCACGCCGGCCGCGTCCGCTCGTACCGCATCGGCAGCAAGCGCGCACTCGTCTTCCTCGGCCGCACCCACTTCTACGAGGGCCGCGGCGTGGCCGCCGTCGCCCACGGGGTGCGCACCGCCGCGGCGGCCGGCTGCAAGACCGTGGTCCTCACCAACGGCTGCGGCGGCCTGCGGGCCGGCATGCGTCCCGGCCGGCCCGTTCTGATCAGCGACCACATCAACCTCACCGGCGTCTCCCCCATCGCCGGCGCCAAGTTCGTCGATCTGACCGACCTCTACTCGCGGCGGCTGCGCGCGCTGTGCCGGGAGGTGGACCCCACCCTGGAGGAAGGGGTCTACGTGCAGTTCACCGGCCCGCACTACGAGACGCCGGCCGAGATCAACATGGTCCGCGCCATCGGGGGCGATCTGGTCGGCATGTCCACCGTGCTGGAGGCCATCGCCGCCCGCGAGGCCGGGGCCGAGGTGCTGGGCATCTCCCTGGTCACCAATCTCGCCGCGGGCATCACGGGCGAGCCGCTCAACCACGAGGAGGTCCTCCGGGCCGGGCGCGACTCGGCCGCCCGGATGGGCGCGCTCCTGTCCCAGGTACTCGGCCGCATCTGAGAGGCTGCCCCCGATGACCGCTGACCCCGCCCCCGCCCCGGCCGGCTCCGCCGGTTCCGCCGGTTCCGCCGGTTCCGCCGGTTCCGCCGGTTCCGCCGAGCTGCTGCGGCGCGCCCACGCCTGGCTCGCCGAGGACCCGGACCCCGCCACCCGGGCCGAACTGGCCGCCCTCATCGACCGCGGCGACACCGCCGCGCTGGCCGAACGCTTCTCCGGCACCCTCCAGTTCGGCACCGCCGGGCTGCGCGGCGAACTGGGCGCCGGGCCCATGCGGATGAACCGCGCCGTGGTCATCCGCGCCGCCGCCGGACTCGCCGCCTATCTGCGCAAGCGGCCCGCCGACGACGGCGCCCCCGGGCTGGTGGTCATCGGCCGGGACGCCCGCCACTACAGCGCCGACTTCGCCCGCGACACCGCCGCCGTGCTGACCGGCGCCGGACTGCGCGCCGTGCTCCTCCCCCGCCCGCTGCCCACCCCCGTGCTGGCCTTCGCCATCCGCCATCTGGGCGCGGTCGCCGGAGTGGCCGTCACCGCCAGCCACAACCCGCCGCGCGACAACGGCTACAAGGTCTACCTCGGCGAGGGCAGCCAGATCGTGCCGCCCGCCGACGCCGACATCGCCGCCGAGATCGCCGCCATCGGCTCCCTCACCGGCATCCCGCTGCCCGACTCCGGCTGGGAGACCCTGGGCGAGGACACCGTCGAGGCCTATCTCGACCGCACCGCCGCCGTCCTCACCCCCGGCTCCCCGCGCACCGCCCGGGTCGTCTACACCCCGCTGCACGGGGTCGGCGGGGCCGTCCTCACCGAAGCCTTCACCCGGGCCGGTTTCCCCGCCCCGGTCATGGTCGAGGCCCAGGCCGCGCCCGACCCGGACTTCCCCACCGTGACCTTCCCCAACCCGGAGGAACCCGGGGCCATGGACCTGTCCTACGAGACCGCCGCCCGGTACGCGCTGGACTCCCCGGACCTGATCCTGGCCAACGACCCGGACGCCGACCGCTGCGCCGTCGCCGTCCCCGACGAGCGCGGCCCCTCCGGCTGGCGCATGCTGCACGGCGACCAGGTCGGCGCCCTGCTCGCCGCCCATCTGCTGCGCCAGGGCGTCACCGGCACATTCGCCGCCTCGATCGTCTCCTCCTCCCTGGTCGAGAAGATGGCCGCGGCAGCCGGCCGCCCCTTCCGCTCCACCCTCACCGGCTTCAAGTGGCTGGCCCGCGTCCCCGGCCTGGCCTACGGCTACGAGGAAGCCCTCGGCTACTGCGTCGACCCGGCCGGGGTCCGCGACAAGGACGGCATCACCGCCGCCCTGGCCATCGCCGAGCTCGCGAGCGAACTCAAGGCCGAGGGCCGCACCCTGACCGGCCTCCTCGACGAGCTCGCCGTCCGGCACGGCCTGCACGCCACCGACCAGCTCTCCGTCCGGGTCAAGGACCTCTCCCTCATCACCGCCGCCCTGCGCCGCCTGCGCGAGCACCCGCCCGCCGAACTCGCCGGCCGCCCCGTGCGCCGCTTCGAGGACCTCTCCCTCGGCGGCGGCGGCCTGCCCCCGACCGACGGCCTGCGCCTCACCCTGGACGATGCCCGCGTCATCGTCCGCCCCAGCGGCACCGAGCCCAAGCTCAAGTGCTACCTGGAGGTCCGCCTGCCGGTGGCCTCCCCCGCCGAGCTGAGCGCCGCCCGCAGCGAGGCACGCGGCATCCTCGACCACCTCAAACGCGACCTCGCCCGCACCGCCGGCCTCTGACCGGAAGACGTTCACCAGGACCGGTGTCGTTACTCCAAGACGGACGGCAACGGCACATGCAATGGCCGGGTGAGATGGGGGGCAACGGGAATAACGCTTCTCGAACCGTTCCAGGTCCTCATTCGCCAGGCCCCACCGGACCTCCAGACGCGTGGTGCCGTAGAAGTTGTCGAGCGCGCGGATCAGTTCGGGGCCGCCCAGGGATGCTGCCCTCTCCGTCTTTCCCGGGTGACTGTGGTCGCTGCACACCTTGTCGCCCAGCTCGCGAAGCGACATGGGAAACCCCGGCGGTCAATCTCGCAGCGCCTGTCCGCCCGGCCATGGCTCTCCACGGCACGCCCGGCAGCGCGTCTGCGTCGCACTGCGCAGCATCACCTCATGGCACCCGGTACATGTCCGCAGCGGCGGGGGCGGGGCGGGAAGCACCGGAGGGGGATCGGCTGCGGGGAGGGGCGGCGGCAGGAACTCCCGCAGGCGGAAGGCGAGCAGCCGGGCCGGGCGGTGGGTGAGCGGCTGCGGCAGGCCGGCGGTAAGCGTCCGGGTGATCTGCGCCGGGGTTGCGCCACGCAGCAGCCAGGTGTCCACCGCCGGGGCGAGCTCCCGGACCTCCCGTTCGGACAGGTACAGGCGCGGATCACGGTCCCGCAGCCCCACCAGTACCGCCGGCGCCCGCTCACTCGCCGCCTCCCCCTCCGGCTCCGGCGCGGGTGCCGGAGGCGCCGAGGGCGCCGGGAACTCGGGCGCCCGGGCCTTGGCCGGAGGCCGCCGGGTACGCGGCGCCGGGACGACATGTGCGTCGGTGGCAGCTGCCTGCGGCCGGTGGTACACCACATAGCAGGTGCGCACGGTGCCGTCGGCCGCCCGTACCAGCTCACGCGCCAGATAGCCCTCGGCCTCCAGCTCGTTGAGCGCCCGCCGAATGCGCGTGGTTCCCTCGGCGAAGTGACGGGCCAGCCGCTCCACACTCACCGGCGTGCCCTCCGGCAGCGAGAGCAGGTACCCGGCGACGCCGACCGTCACCGCGCTCCCGGGACGCTGGAGCAACTGATTCAAAAGAATCGTGAAGTTCTTGGTGTGCTTCGCCCGTACGTGCCGGAGCCCGGACGCAGGCGCGCTAACCTTGGCGGTAGCCATCGGGAAGAGTTGCCTTCCTGAGAGGTCAGGCCCTCGGCGGGATGCCAGTCCCGCACGGGGGCCGAAGTCTTTTCTGCGGTTGTCTGCCGTGACGATAGCCCCGCGCACATCCCCGGTCACAGCGAAGTCCCCCTATCGGGTGACGACTTTGCTGGTGGGTGGGTGGGAAGGTCCTTTCCCCGACAGTCCTTTTACAAGGCCGCCGCCCCACCGCCCACCGGCCCACCGCCCTCCGGAATCCCGCAGGGCGGCGCAGGCGGCTCGCTCACCGCCTGGGTGGACCCCGCCGGGCCGGGAATGGTGATCCACGCCGGTCCCGGACGGCCTACGCTGGGCGGCGACGTGCCCTCCGACGCGCCGGAGGCGACTGCCGATGCTCACCCGACTTGAGGTCCACGGGTTCAAGAACCTGCTCGGCCTCGCCATCGACTTCGGGCCCTTCACCTGCATCGCCGGCGAGAACGGCACCGGGAAGTCGAACGTCTTCGACGCGATCCAGTTCCTCTCTCTCCTCGCCGACAGGTCAATGATCGAGGCGGCGCAGGAGGTGAGAGGCGTGCACGGCGAGCGCGGCAGCGCAGGTCATGGGCGTGGACGGCGCGCATCTCCCGGCCGCGCTGTACCGGGTGGCGCACAGCGCGGCAGGCGACCCCGAGCAGGTCTTCGCCCGCGTCGCCGGGCGGCTGTCGGACCTGACAGGGGTGCACATCGGCGAGTTGGATGTGGACCAGGATGTGGTACGGAAACTTCTCACGGTTCAGGTGCGGGAACTGGACGGCATGCTGCTGCCCGCCCGCAGCCTCTCCGAAGGCACACTCCGCTTTCTCGCTCTCTGCGTACTGCTGGAGGATCCCTCGGTACGCGGCATGATCTGCATGGAGGAACCGGAGAACGGCATCCACCCGGCCAATCTCGTCCCGATGGTGGAATTGGTCCAGGACCTGGCGGTGGATCCCACCATCACGCCGGATGCCGACAACCCCTTCCGGCAGGTGCTGATCAATACCCATTCGCCGGGCGTGGTCCAGCTCGTGCGGCCGGACGACCTGCTCTTCGCCGACACCGCAGTCCTCAGGCTGAAGAACGGCAACATGGCCCGGGCCCTGCGGCTCCGCCCGCTGCGCGACACCTGGCGCGTGGCGGACGGCCGCCGCGACTACGTCACCAAGGCGGACATCCTCCCCTATCTCACCATGCCGCCCGGCGCACAGACCACGCTCGAGCTGGGAGTGGCATGATGGTGACGGCCGACGGAGGACCGCTCAGGCGGTGATCCAGAGGATGAGGAGGAGGACGAGGCCGGCGGCCATGGGGGCGAGGAGTTCCCAGGACCAGCGGGTGGTGACCTCGCCCCGGGCCTCGGGCTCCTCGCGGTGCCGCTCGGCCAGCTCGCGCAGCTCGCGGACGGCCACATCGGCCGGCGCGGTGCGCTCCTGGTAGTCGTCGGGGCTGGGAGCGCTGACGCCGAACAGGCCACGGCGCGGGGACTCGCCGGAAGCAAGCCGCTGGTTGTGCCGCTGGGCCCTGGAGCGGGCGCGCAGCGAGACCGGGATGGACCACATCTGGTAGGTGCGGCCCTGCGCCACCAGCTCGGTGGAGTACCGGGCGCGGACCGTCTCCACGGCGGACCAGGGGGCGACGACGGTGCGGAAGGGGTTCCGGATGCGGATCCGCCGCTCACCGGCGTAGACCGCCGGGCGGAGGGTCATGGCCACGATCAGCGGGACGGCCACCAGCAGGGCGGCCAGGGAGACCACCGGGACCCGTCCGTCGCCGCGGAGCACCGCGTCACCGCCCAGCCACACGGCGACCGCCAGCATCAGAACCCCGCCGGCGAGGGCGCTGCCGGAGCGGTAGACGCGGTCGGCGTAGGACGGCTCGTCCCCGCCGTGGTCGGAGGGGCCGCTGGCCGGGGGCTGGCTGCTCATGCCACCGATTGTGCCGCACCCGGCGGGTACCGGCCCCGGGGAGGGCCGCCTCCTGCACACAGGCGTCCTCCCCGGGCCCGGACCGGCGGCGGTCAGTTCGGGTACAGCGGGTCCAGCGTGGAGTCGTAGAGCAGCTCGCCGTCGGCGCCGTACGCCTTGAGCACCGGGTAGGCGTCCGGCACCTCCTGGAGTATTCCGGAGGCCAGGAAGAAGCCGGCGTCGTAGATCACCTCATGGGTGCTGCCGCCATACTCCACGGTGACCTCCTCGACCTCCTCCGTGAAGCTGCCGAACTTCACCCAGCGGAAGGGCATCTCCCAGTTGCCGTCGATCCCTTCCTCGGCGGTCTCGTACCGGGCGGTGGCCCGTGAGTCGATCACCATGTCCAGCTCCCGGAGCTCCGCGCGGGTGGAGAACCCGTTGTAGAAGCCGTAGAAACCGGTCTCGTCGCCGGGCCACTTGGAGCACACGAAGTTGTGGGGCGCATCGGCGTCCGGGTCGGCGGGGACCACCATCACGCGGCGGATCGGCCCCGGGCCCTGGTTCACCCCGCCGGGGCTCTGCCAGGCGGCCAGGATGCGCAGGTCCTCCGGGTCGGGCTCGGGGATTCCCGGCGACCCGAGCAGGCCCTCGTCCTCCTCCTGCCTCGCCCAGTGGTCCGCGATGCAGGCCTGCACATCCGCCTGTGCCTGGGCCAGGGTGATGCCGTCCAGCAGCTGGCGTGCGGGATCGGAGGGCGGCTGGACCGTGGCCCCGGGCCCGCTCCCCTCCTCGGTGCCGGTGCCGGAATCGGTGCCGGAATCGGTGCCGGAATCGGTGCCGGAATCGGTGCCGGAATCGGTGCCGGAATCGGTGCCGGAATCGGTGCCGGAGTCGGGGCCGGTGGTCTCCAGGGCGTCGGGCTCTCCGCTCGCGGGGGCCTCCGTCGGCCCGCCGGGGGCGGCGCCCGGGGTGACCTCCGCCCGGTCACCGAGCAGCTGGCCCGCATAGACCGTGCCGGGCAGGGCGACCAGCAGGGCCATCCCGGCCCCCATGGCCACCCGGCCGCGCTGCCGGGCGGCCCGGCCCTTGCGGACGATCGTCTCGTACGGTGCCTCCCGCGGGGAGAGCATCTCGGTCTGACGGCTCAGCATCTCGCGGAGCCTGGCCTCGGCCGGTGTCTCTGTCATCGTGTGTTCTTCCTCTCCTCACCTTGGGCGGCGAACACCGTGGGACTTTCCCGGAGCGCCCCGCGGAGACGGGCGAGCGCCCTGGATGCCTGGCTCTTCACCGTGCCGACCGAGCAGCCGAGCGCCTGGGCCACCTCGGCTTCCGGAATGTCCTCCCAGTACCGCAGGACGACCACCGTCCGCTGCCGGGAGGACAGGGTGGCCAGCGCGGCCATGAGCTCCTGCCGCTGCTCGCTGGCGGACAGCGGATCGCGCCCGTCGGCGACATCCGGCAGGGCGTCCGTGAGCCGCTCCGCCACACGGCGCTTGCGGAACCGGTCCTTGTGGCTGGTGACCAGGATCCGCCGCACATAGGCGTCCGGATTGTCGCTCCGGCGCACCCGGTTCCAGGAGCGGTACGCCTTGGTAAGAGCGGTCTGCGCCACATCCTCGGCATGGTGCAGATCACCGGTCAGCAGATAGGCCGTGCTCACCAGCCTGGGCCAGCGGCTGCGCACAAAGGCCCGGAATTCCTCTTCGACATCCGCGTGCATCGGGCACCCCCTCAGCTCTCCAGACCACCGTTTCACCCGCTCGCGTTGTCGCTCCCCGGCGGCTTTTTCCTTCTTCCCGGCCGGGCACCGGGCCGTGCTGCGCCCGTTCCGGGGGATGACAGGTGGCTACGCGCGTAGATATGCTCCCCTGGTGACCATGCCACAGACAGCCTCCGCGTTCGCGGACGTGGCCGCCTCGGACGCCGCGCTGCGCCGCTTTCTGCACGGCCTGCCCGGGGTCGACGCCGTCGGCCTCCAGGCCCGCGCCGCCGCCCTGGCCACCCGTTCGATCAAGACCACGGCCAAGGCATACGCCATCGACCTGGCCATCTCCATGGTCGACCTGACCACACTGGAGGGCGCCGACACCGCCGGCAAGGTCCGGTCGCTGTGCGCCAAGGGCCGCGTCCCCGACCCGGCCGACCGCAGCACGCCCCGGGTGGCGGCCGTCTGCGTCTACCCGGACATGGTCCCGGTGGCCCGGCAGGCGCTGGCCGGAACGGAGATCAAGGTGGCCTCGGTGGCCACCGCCTTCCCGTCCGGCCGGGCCGCCCTGCCGGTCAGGCTGGCCGACACCCGGGACGCGGTGGCCGCCGGCGCCGACGAGATCGACATGGTGATCGACCGCGGGGCCTTTCTCTCCGGCCGCTATCTCCAGGTCCACGACGAGATCCGGGCGGTCAAGGCGGAATGCGCCCGGCCCGGCGGGGAGCCGGACGCCCACCTCAAGGTGATCTTCGAGAACGGCGAGCTGGCCACCTACGACAACATCCGGCGCGCCTCCTGGCTGGCCATGCTGGCCGGGGCCGACTTCATCAAGACCTCCACCGGCAAGGTCGCCGTCAACGCCACCCTGCCCGGCACCCTGCTGATGCTGGAGGCGGTGCGCGACTTCCACGCCGCCACCGGCACCCGGGTGGGCGTGAAACCGGCCGGCGGCATCCGCACCACCAAGGACGCCATCCGCTACCTGGTGCTGGTGAACGAGACCCTGGGCGCCGACTGGCTGAGCCCCGACCGCTTCCGGTTCGGCGCCTCCAGCCTGCTGAACGACCTGCTGATGCAGCGCCAGAAGCTCAGCTCCGGGCGCTACTCCGGCCCCGACTACGTGACGGTGGACTGAGCCGCTATGACCGAGCAGCCGACCGCAACGACCACACCGACCACCACGGCAACACCGATCACACCGGCCGGACCGCGCTCCGCGCCCGGGCCGCTGCCGGGCTTCGCCTACGCGCCGGCGCCCGAGTCCCGCGATCTGGCGGAGATCGCCCCGTCCTACGGGCTCTACATCGGCGGCGAGTTCCGCGAGGCGCACAACGGCAAGTCCTTCACCACCCTCGACCCGTCCAGCGAGGAGCCGCTGAGCGAGGTGGCCTACGGCGGCGCCGAGGATGTGGACGCCGCGGTGCGCGCCGCCCGCGACGCCTTTCCCGCCTGGGCGGGACTGCCCGGCGCCGAGCGCGCCAAGTACCTGTTCCGCATCGCCCGCATCATCCAGGAGCGCTCGCGCGAACTGGCCGTGCTGGAGACCCGGGACAACGGCAAGCCGATCCGCGAATCCCGGGACACCGATCTGCCGCTGGTCGCCGCGCACTTCTTCTACTACGCCGGCTGGGCCGACAAGCTGGCGCACGCCGGGTTCGGGACGGACCCGAAGCCGCTGGGCGTGGCCGGGCAGGTCATCCCGTGGAACTTCCCGCTGCTGATGCTGGCCTGGAAGGTGGCCCCGGCGCTGGCCTGCGGCAATACCGTGGTCCTCAAACCGGCCGAGACCACCCCGCTGTCCGCGCTGTTCTTCGCGGACATCTGCCGTCAGGCGGGCCTGCCGGCCGGCGTGGTCAACATCGTCACCGGTGACGGCACCACCGGTGCCCATCTGGTGGCGCATCCCGGCGTGGACAAGATCGCCTTCACCGGCTCCACCGCCGTGGGCAAGGAGATCGCCCGCACCGTGGCCGGTACCGGCAAGCGGCTCACCCTGGAGCTGGGCGGCAAGGGCGCCAACATCGTCTTCGACGACGCCCCCCTCGACCAGGCGGTCGAGGGCATCGTGGGCGGCATCTTCTTCAATCAGGGCCAGGTGTGCTGCGCGGGCTCCCGGCTGCTGGTGCAGGAGTCCGTGCAGGAGGAGCTGCTGGCGGCCCTCAAGCGGCGGCTGACCACCCTCCGGGTGGGCGATCCGCTGGACAAGAACACCGACATCGGCGCGATCAACTCGGCCGAGCAGCTCGCCCGGATCGCCTCGCTCACCGAGGCGGGCGAGGCGGAGGGCGCCGAGCGCTGGTCGGTGCCGTGCGAGCTGCCGTCCGACGGCTACTGGTTCGCGCCCACCCTGTTCACCGGGGTGTCCCAGGCGCACCGGATCGCGCAGGAGGAGATCTTCGGGCCGGTGCTGTCGGTGCTGACCTTCCGTACCCCGGAGGAGGCCGTGGCCAAGGCGAACAACACCCCCTACGGTCTGTCCGCCGGGATCTGGACGGAGAAGGGCTCACGCATCCTGTGGATGGCGGACCGGCTGCGGGCCGGAGTGGTCTGGGCCAACACCTTCAACAGGTTCGACCCCGCCTCGCCCTTCGGCGGCTACCAGGAGTCGGGCTTCGGCCGCGAGGGCGGCCGGCACGGTCTGGAGGCGTACCTCGATGTCCGGTAAGCCGCAGAAAGCACAGAAGCCCCAGAAGCCCCAGAAGTCGCAGAAGCCGCCGAAGGGGAGCACGCAGGACAGGCACGACGAGCAGCAGACCGGGCGGACCGGACAGGACCGGCCGGACCGGCCGCGGGAGGAGCGGACGACGGCCGTGCGGCTGAACGTATTCAGGACGTACAAGCTGTTCATCGGGGGTGCCTTCCCCCGGTCCGAGAGCGGGCGGGTGTACCAGGTGACCGACACAGCCGGCGACTGGCTGGCCAACGCCCCGCGCGCCTCCCGCAAGGACGCCCGGGACGCGGTGGTGGCCGCCCGCAAGGCGTTCCCCCGCTGGTCGGGCGCGACCGCCTACAACCGCGGCCAGATCCTCTACCGGGTGGCCGAGATGCTCCAGGGCCGCCGCGAGCAGTTCGCCGCCGAGGTGGCCGCCGCCGAGGGCCTGCCCCCCGGGACGGCCGCCGCCCGGGTGGACGCCGCGGTCGACCGCTGGGTCTGGTACGCGGGCTGGTCCGACAAGGTGGCCCAGATCGCCGGCGCGGCCAATCCGGTGGCGGGGCCCTACTTCAATCTCTCCACCCCCGAGCCGACGGGCGTGGTGGCGGTGCTGGCGCCGCCCGAGTCGTCCCTGCTGGGACTGGTCTCGGTGCTGGCGCCGGTGATCGCCACCGGCAATACGGCGGTGGTGGTGGCCGCCGAACCGGCGCCGCTGCCCGCGCTCTCCCTCGGCGAGGTGCTGGCCACCTCCGACGTACCGGGCGGAGTGGTCAATGTGCTCTCCGGCCGGACCGCCGAACTGGCCGGCCCGCTCGCCGCGCACCAGGACGTCAACGCCATCGACCTCACCGGCGCCGGGCCGGACCCGGCCCTGGCCCGGGAGCTGGAGAAGGCCGCGGCGGAGAATCTCAAGCGGGTGTTCCGCCCCCGCGCGGAGGACTGGACGGCCGGGCAGTCCACCGACCGCCTGCTGGCCTTCCTGGAGACCAAGACGGTCTGGCACCCGATGGGTGTCTGAACCGGCCGGGCCGGGGTTCCGCGCGGGTGTGGCGGTCGCCACGCCCCCGCGGCCCGCCCGGGCGGGCCCGGCCCGCCCGCGCCGGGCGAGAATGGTCTCCCGTGAGTGAACCGGTGAGTGAGGGCATGCCGCCGAGATCCGGACCGCGGGCCCGGGCGATTCTGCTGACGGGTCCGTCCGGCTCGGGCAAGTCCCGGCTCGCCGGGCGCTCGGGGCTTCCGGTGCTGCCGCTGGACGACTTCTACAAGGAGGCCGGGGATCCGACGCTGCCGCTGCTGGCCGACGGCAGCGCGGTGGACTGGGACTCCCCGGGCTCCTGGGACGCCGACGCCGCCATGGCCGCCGTGGTGCGGCTGTGCACCCGGGGCAGCGCCATCGTCCCGGCCTACGACATCGCCGCGAGCGCCCGCAGCGGCCGGCGGACACTGGACCTGACCGGCAGCCCGCTGTTTGTGGCCGAGGGCATCTTCGCGGCGGAGATCGGCCGCCGCTGTGCGCGGCTCGGGCTGCTCGCCGACACGATCTGTCTGCGCAACCGGCCGCTGACCACCTTCCGGCGCCGGCTGCTGCGGGACATCCGCGAGGCGCGCAAACCGGTGCCGTTCCTGCTGCGCCGCGGCTGGCTGCTGATGCGTGCCGAGCACGGCATCGTGGCCCGGCACATGGCGCTCGGTGCCCACCCCTGCGCCCGTGACGAGGCGCTGGCCCGCATCGCCCGCCTGCACAACGGCGCCGGCGCTGCCGCCGGTCCGCCGCCGCTCCCCTGAGCCGGGAGGTTCGTGCCGCGACCGGTCCCGTGCCCGGTCACGGGCACGGGACCGGGCCCCGGAGGCGGGCCCGGGACCGGAGGCGGGCATGCGCAAGGGGCCCGGTCGCCCCCCTGACGACCGGACCCCTTGCTCCCCCCGGGTGTCCCCCCTCGGTTCCCCCGGTTTTCCCCTTCCCTCGGGTTGCCCCGCTTCCTCCCGCGCCGGGCCGGAGCCCGGCGCGAGCCCCCTGTATCGCCCCCGCCGTTCAGGCAACCAGCTCGTCGTAGGACACCTCGCGGTCCCGCCCGTGGCTGAGTGCCCGGTCCTCGCGCAGCCGGCGCAGCGTGCGCCAGATGCTGCTCTTCACGGTGCCGACACTGATGTTCAGCGTGTCGGCGATCTCCGGATCGGTCTGTCCCTCGTAGTACCGCAGAACCAGCATGGTGCGCTGCTGCTCGGGCAGCCGCGCCAGCGCCTGCCACAGCACCGTGCGCAGCTCGGTGCCGCGCATGCTGTCCAGCTCCCCCGCCGTCTCCGGCAGTTCCTCGGTCGGATATTCGTTGAGCTTGCGCCGTCGCCAGGCACTGATGTGCAGATTGGTCATGGTCCGGCGCAGATACCCGCCCACCGCCGCCTTGTCGGCGATCCGGTCCCAGGCCCGGTAGGTGGACAGCAGCGCGTTCTGCAGCAGGTCCTCGGCCTCGTACCGGTCACCGGTCAGATGGTAGGCGGCTGCGTACAGGGAGGCCCGGCGCTCCTGCACATAGGCGGTGAACTCCGCCTCTGCGCCTCCCCCCGGGCGCCGGTGTCCCCCGGCTGCCTCCCCGTACGCGGTGGTGCCCCCCCGCCGCCGTACCGCCGGCCCCCCGGCCGGCGTGTCCGCCGTGTCCCCGCCCTTGCCCGCTTCCCCCTGGGCGAGCGCGAGATACGCCGGACGCTGGTGTCCGATGCCGCGACGACCCCCGAGCCTGTTCGCCGCACCGGACGGCTTGTCGCAGCGGACGTGCGCCACCGCGGTGGCGTGCGAGCGGTTGGTGCCGACTGCGGTGTGCTTGCTCTGCAGTGCGCTCATCGCTCTCCCCCGTCGTGGAGTCGTCGCTGCGTTCCGTCGGGGAATAATCTGCCCGGCCAGTTTCATCGCGGGGTCCCCCGACTGTCACAGCGCTGTCACAGGCGGAGCCGGGGGGTTCCGCACAGCGCCCGGCACCGCCCGGCACGCCCCCGGCCGGCCCGCCGGTCCGGCCGCCACCTGCGAAATCCGCCGACATGTCACCACGAACCGGGCACCCGGGCCGGCATTCACGACCGCACGCTCGTACTCCGGCCGGGCCATGGGCCAGAATGACCGGCGTGGCTTTCCTGTTGCTGATCGAGGATGACGACGCCGTGCGCACCGGCCTGGAGATGGGCCTGACCCGCCAGGGGCACCGGGTGATCACCGCGCCTTCCGGCGAAGAGGGTCTGCGCCTGCTGCGCGAGCAGCGGCCGGACCTCATCGTGCTGGACGTGGGCCTGCCCGGCATCGACGGCTTCGAGGTGTGCCGGCGTATCCGCCGCACCGACCAGCTCCCGATCATTCTGCTCACCGCGCGCAGCGACGACATCGACGTGGTGGTCGGCCTGGAGTCCGGCGCCGACGACTATGTGGTCAAGCCGGTGCAGATCCGGGTGCTGGACGCCCGGGTACGGGCCGTGATGCGCCGCGGCGAGCGGGAGACCAGCGACTCGGCGGCGTTCGGCGCCATAGTGATCGACCGGGCCGCCATGACCGTCACCAAGAACGGCCAGGAGCTGAAGCTCACCCCGACCGAACTGCGGCTGCTGCTGGAGCTGAGCCGCCGTCCCGGCCAGGCCCTGTCCCGGCAGCAGTTGCTGCGGCTGGTCTGGGAGCACGACTATCTCGGCGACTCCCGTCTGGTGGACGCCTGTGTGCAGCGGCTGCGCGCCAAGGTGGAGGACGTGCCCTCCTCGCCCAAGCTGATCCGCACCGTGCGCGGTGTGGGTTACCGGCTGGACGCCCCGCAGTGACCGGCGGCGCCACCGGGAGCGGGACCGGCGGCCGGCTGCGGCGCTGGCGGCAGGGCGCCCTGCGCCTGACCAGCCTGCGGTTCCGGCTGGTGACGGTCTTCGCGCTGGTGGCGCTGATCGCGGCGGTGTCGGTGTCCGGCATCGCCTACTGGCTCACCCGGGACGCGGTGCTCACCCGCTCCCAGAACGCCGCCCTCAACGACTTCAGCACCTCCCTGGAGCAGCGGGCGAGTTCGCTGCCCGACCAGCCGCCGTGCCACACCCTGCGCTCCACGGCCGGGGAGCTGGCCTCCACCTCCCAGGGCTACCAGGTCGTCCTGGTGATGGAGATGAGCGACGGCTCGGTCTGCGTGGCCCAGTCCGATCCGCGCACCTTCACCCTGGAGATGGTGCCGGATGCGCTGACCGAGGCGGTGCACACCCGGCGGACCGCGCCGGCGGACGCCGAGGCCGCGCCGTTCCATCTCTACTGGCAGCGGATCTCCATGGGCGGCGAGCCCTATCTGGTGGGCGGCGCACAGGTGATGGGCGGCGGGCCCACCGGCTACATGCTGGCCACCCTCGGACCGGAGCAGGACGACCTCGACTCGCTGGCCTGGTCGCTGGGGATAGCGACCGCGCTGGCCCTGCTGGGCTCGGTGGTCCTGGCGCAGACCGCCGCCACCACCGTGCTGCGCCCGGTGCAGCGGCTGAACAGCGCGGCCCGGCGGCTGGGCGACGGCGAGCTGTCCACCCGGCTGGAGGAGCGCGGCGCGGACGAACTGGCCGAGCTGACCCGGACCTTCAACCGGACGGCGGCGGCCCTGGAGGAGCGGGTGGCGGATCTGCGCGCCCGGGAGGCCGCCAGCCGCCGCTTCGTCGCCGACATGTCGCACGAACTGCGCACCCCGATGACGGCGATCACCGCGGTCACCGATGTCCTGGAGGACGAGGTGGATTCGCTGGACCCGATGATCGCGCCGGCGGTGCAGCTCGTGGTGAGCGAGACCAGGCGGCTCAATGTGCTGGTCGAGAATCTGATGGAGGTCACCCGGTTCGACGCGGGCACCGCCCGGATGGTGCTGGACGACGTCAATATCGTCGACCAGATCACCGCCTGTCTGGACGACCGGGCCTGGCTGGACGCGGTCCAGGTCAGCGGGGAGCGGGACGTGGTGGCCCGGCTGGATCCGCGGCGGCTGGACGTGGTGCTGGCCAATCTGATCGGCAACGCGCTCAAGCACGGCGGCTCGCCGGTGCGGGTCACGGTCTTCGAGGACCGCGCCGAGGGGCGGGACGACGTCGTGATCGCGGTGGCGGACAACGGGCCGGGCATCCCGGCCGAGGTGCTGCCGCATGTCTTCGACCGCTTCTACAAGGCGAGCGCCTCCCGGCCGCGGTCCGAGGGCAGCGGGCTCGGGCTGTCCATCGCGCTGGAGAACGCCCATCTGCACGGCGGGGAGATCACCGCGCACAACGCCCCGGAGGGCGGCGCCGTCTTCACCCTCCGGCTGCCGCGCCAGGCCGCGGCACGGACCGGAGAGCATGCCCCGGAGCGGCAGGCGGGCACGGAGCGGGACAGCCGCGCCGGTGACCCCGGCGGCCCGGACAGCCCGGACAGCCCGGACGCCTCCGAAGACGCCGGGGCGGCTCACGCCCGGGGCGACCGGCCGGCCGACCCGGCCGACACCGCCCCGGCCGGCGGAAAAGGAGAACGCTGAGATGCGCGGAAGCCTGCGCACCGCCGCCGCCGGGCTGCTGGCCCTGGCGGCCACCGGCTGCGGCATACAGTCCGTCGACGTACCGGTGGACGCGGGCCCGGCGCCGTCCCGCGCCACCTGCGACGCCCCCTCGGACACCGGGGGGCAGCCGGGCACCGAGCTCTATCTGGTGTGCGGCTCCCGGGTCGAGCGGGTGACCCGGCCGTTCCCGTTCAGCGGCGAGGAGACGCCGGCCTCCAGCCGGGCGACGATCGCCACCGCGCTGCTGACCGCGCTGCAGGGCGAGCTCTCCGACGAGGAGCGGGCGGCCGGTTTCACCACCGCCGTCCCGGGCGGGCTGCGGGTGATCGAGCCCATGGAGGGCGATCCGCACGATCTGGTCCGGCTCAGCCAGCACCCCAAGAATCTGCCGGCCTTCGCCCTGGTGCAGGTCATCTGCACCTTCGCCAACGCCGATGCGCTGGGCAACGAGAGCTATGTGCTGCTCGCCGGGCCGCCCGACGAGGACGGCCAGGGGCAGGAGCCCGGCAAGTATCCGTGCGCGGAATCCATGCGCAACCGGCCGGAGTCGGCGCACACCGAGTTCACCCCGCTGACCCCGCCCCGGACCACCGGATCACGGCCCTGAGCCCCGCGGCGCCGCGTCCCCGGGGGGCGCCCGCTGCCAAGCGGCACAATTCACCCCGCGGGACGGAACCGGACGGACTCCTGGGGCGTCCTGCATTCCGTGCACCGTCTTGAGAACGCTTCCACCGGGAGGGCTCCCGGCGGGAGCGGTGTCAGTCCCCGGGTGCGCGGCACGGCTCTGGTGCTGCTCACCGGCTATCTGCTGTTCGTCGGCTGGCTGATGCTGCGCCCGCTCACCGTGATGTGGGTGGAACCGTCGAACCTGGAACCGTTCGCCTCCCTCCGCGCCGATCTGCGGGAAGGGACCTGGCACGGCCTGCGGGTGATCGGCTCCGGGCTGCTGCTGCTGGCTCCGCTGGGGGTACTGGTGCCCGCGCTGGGGTCCCGGCTGGGCGGCTCGCGCTTCATGTCCTTCGCCCATACGGTGTTCGCCGGGGCCGTGGTCTCGCTCGCCATTGAGCTGCTGCAGTCCATGGTGCCCAGCCAGGTGGCCAATGTGGACGCGCTGATGCTCAACACGTTCGGCGTGGCGCTGGTCCATCTGCTCTGCTACGGACGGCTGCGGGCGCTGCTGCTGCACCGGCGGCGTCCGCCGGCCACCCGGACCGCGCTGGGACAGGAGCCCGCGGGGCGGGGCGGACGGGCGCCGGCCCAGACGCCGTCTCCGGCGGCGGCGGCCGGAGACGGCGTCTGGCAGCGGGTGGCGCCCGGCGGTGACCGCCTCGACGGTTCGCTTCCCGTGCTGTGACTCCCCGGCCCCGGCCGCCTTGCGCCGCGCGCCGGAGCGTCCGGCATTCCGGGCGGCCGGGCCGCCCGGAATGCCGCTCTGAGATGCGTCCGGCGGTGCGCCCCGGTCAGAGCGAGACGGATTCCACCAGGTGCGGCCCCACCGGCAGCTCGGCCAGGGGCAGGCCGCCCAGCATCTGCAGCGGGCTGCCCTCGGTGGGCACCCCGCCGATGCTGCCGTCCTGGAGGATGTCGTTGCCGACCACCTCGGACAGCGGGGTGTTGAGCGGGGTCCGCTGCAGCAGCGGGGTGGTGGTCACCTCCTGCACGGTGGTTCCCAGCAGGCCCTGGCCGGCGGCGAGGGTCCTGGCTCCGTCCGGCAGGATGGCGCCGAGCTTGCCCGGGAGGCTCCGCACCGTCGCGTCGACGGCGCCGTCCACATAATCACCGCCGAGGGCGGCGGCGCTGCCCGCCGCGGTGACGGCGAAGGCCGCGCCGACCGCGGCGGCTCCCAGGGATTTCACGGTGGCCTGCTTCATCGTTTTTCCGTCCTTGCGTGGAGATCGTGTGGCGAGGATCGAGCAGCGCAAGGACGATAGCCAGGCGTCGATCGCCCGGCAACGAACCGATAAACGCAGGTGTCGCCCCTGGACTTCCGGCGGGAAAAGTCCTACTGGCACCGGAAAACCCCGGCGCCGGTAGGGACATGGCAGGTCAGGTCAGGTTTCCCTGGGCGGCGGCGAACAGCCATTCCGAGCGCAGACCGGCATATCCGGGCTTGATCACGTCATTGATCATCGCCAGGCGTTCATCAAAAGGAATGAACGCGGATTTCATGGCATTGACGGTGAACCACTGGAGATCCTCCAGGGTGTACTGGAATGCCTCGACCAGATGCTCGAATTCCCGGGTCATGCTGGTACCGCTCATCAGCCGGTTGTCGGTGTTCACAGTGACCCGGAAACGGAGCCGGCTGAGCAGCCCGATGGGGTGCTCGGCGTAGGAGGCGGCGGCCCCCGTCTGGAGGTTGGAGGTGGGGCACATCTCCAGCGGGACCCGCTTGTCCCGGACATAGGCGGCCAGCCGGCCCAGCCGCACCCGGCCGTCGGCGTCCGTCCCGATGTCGTCGATGATCCGCACCCCGTGCCCGAGCCGGTCCGCCCCGCACCACTGGAGGGCCTGCCAGATGGAGGGCAGGCCGAAGGCCTCACCGGCATGGATGGTGAAGTGGTTGTTCTCCCGCTTCAGATACTCGAAGGCGTCCAGATGGCGGGTGGGCGGGTAGCCGGCCTCGGCCCCGGCGATGTCGAAGCCGACCACGCCCTGATCCCGGTAGGAGTTGGCGAGTTCGGCGATCTCCCGGGAACGGGCGGCGTGCCGCATGGCGGTCAGCAGCGCGCCGGCCCGGATGCGGTGGCCGTCCCGGGCGGCCAGCCGCTCGCCCTCCCGGAAGCCGTCGTTGACCGCCTCGACGACCTGCTCCAGGGTCAGCCCCCGGGTCAGATGCTGCTCGGGGGCGTAGCGGACCTCGGCGTAGACCACGCCGTCCGCGGCCAGGTCCCGCACGCACTCGGCGGCCACCCGGAACAGCGCCTCCCGGGTCTGCATCACCGCGCAGGTGTGCGCGAAGGTCTCCAGATAGCGCTCCAGGGAGCCGGAGTCGGCGGCCTCCCGGAACCAGGCGCCGAGCCGCTCGGGATCCGTCTCCGGCAGCCGGTCGTAGCCCTGCTCGCGGGCCAGCTCCGCGACGGTGGCCGGGCGCAGCCCGCCGTCGAGATGGTCGTGCAGCAGCACCTTGGGGGCGCGCAGAATCTGGTCCGGGGTGGGCACATGCGCGGTGCCGGCGTGGGGCTGGTGACTGTCGCTCACCCCGCCGACTCTACGCCTACGCGCGTAGATCCGCATCCCCTTCCCCGCTTTCCCCGCGTTCCCAGTCTTCACTGCCTTCACTGCCTTCGCTGCCTTCGCTGCCGCCTTCCGCACCGCCGACCCTCGTGCGGCGCACGCCTCAGGGGTGGGCCGGCAGGACGTTGCCGCGGCGGCCGAGGAGGAACTTCTTGAACGCGGCGACCGGCGCCGGATCCGGGCCGCCGCCGGCCATCCAGGCCACCCCGATGTCCCGGGCGGTCCGCGGCGCCGTCACGGTCAGCTCGCTCACCCCCGGCCGGGGCACCGTCGGCGGCGGCAGCAGCGCCACGCCCAGCCCGGCGGCGACCAGTCCGCGCAGGGTCTCGGCCTCCTCCCCCTCGAAGGCCACCCGCGGCTGGAAACCGGCCTCCCGGCACAGCCGTTCGGTCAGCGTGCGCAGGCCATAGGCCGGCTCCAGCATCACAAACGCCTCCTCGGCCGCCTCGGCCAGCCGGATCCGCCGCCGCCCCGCCAGCCGGTGGCCCTCCGGCACCACCAGCCGCAGCCGCTGCTCGTCCAGCCGCCGGGTGACCACATCGGGGGCGTCCGGAATCGGCGAGGTGAGGCAGAGATCCAGCTCCCCGGCGCGCATCCGCTCGATCATGTCCTCGCCGTAGCTCTGCACCAGGGCGAACCGCACCCGGGGATGGTCCCGGCGGAACTCCCGGATCAGCGCGGGCACCGTCTCCGGGCCCATGGTGTGCAGAAAACCGAAGGCGACCTTGCCGGCGGCCGGATCGGTGTCCGCCCGCACCTGCTCGGCGGCCCGCTCCACCTCCTCCAGCGCCCGCCGCACGGCACGGGCGAAGGAACGGCCGGCCGGGGTGAGGGAGACCGCCCGGCCGCGCCGGGCCAGCAGCGCCACCCCCAGATCCTCCTCCAGCCGGGCCATGGCCCGGCTCAGCGTGGACTGCGGAACCGCGAGTTCCCGGGCGGCCCGGGTGATGTGCTCGTGCCGGGCCACGGCCGCGAACTGGACCAGCCGCGGGGTCAGCAGCGCCGCCCAGGACTCCGCCGGTCCGGCCGGTCCCCGGGTGACCGATGTATCAGACATGTCTTTTCTGTTACCCGGCAATGACATGCCGCGCCACCACCTCACCTTATGCACTGCCGCATCGAATGCAGCATATCCGTGCATTGGACGCATCAAATGCGGATGCATAGATTCGCCGTATGCCCAGCGCAACCTCCCCGGCTCCCGCCACCGCGGGGGCCTCCGCCCCGTCTTTCCCGTCCGCCACCGCCACCGCCACCGCCACGGACCACCCGCATCCGTCGCCGGTCCGGGTCAACCTCGCCCTGTTCGGCATCGGGGTGGCGACCTTCGCCCTGCTGTTCTCCACCCAGGCCCTGCTCCCGGAGATCGGCGCCGCCTTCGGGGTCCGCCCCGACCAGGCGAGCTGGACCGTCTCGGCCACCACCCTGGCGCTGGCCGCGGCCGTGCTGCCGCTGAGCCTGCTGTCCGAACGCGTCGGCCGGCGGGCCATGATGACCGGCTCGGTGACGGTCGCGGTGGCCGTGGCCCTGGTGCTGCCGTTCGCACCCGGGCTGCCCGCGCTGATCGCGCTGCGCGCCGTGCAGGGCGCGGCCCTGGCCGGCATCCCGGCCTCCGCGGTGGCCTATCTCTCCGAGGAGGTCGACAGGCGGGCCATGGTCGGCGCGATCGGGCTGTTCATCGCGGGCAACAGTGTGGGCGGCATGTCCGGCCGGATGGCCGGCGGCTGGGTGGCCGAGGGCTTCGGCTGGCGCGCCGGGCTGGCCGCGGTGGCGCTGCTGGCCCTGGCGGGCGCGGTGCTCTACGGGCTGCTGCTGCCGCGGCAGCGCCGCTTCACGGCGTCCCGGCCGGGCCCCCGGGAGATGGCCGCCACGGTGGCCGGGCATCTGACCACCCCGCTGCTGCTGCGGCTGTTCACCATCGGCGCGCTGCTGATGACGGCGTTCAACGCGGTGTACACGGCGATCGCCTTCCGGCTGGCCGAGGAGCCGTTCGGGCTGTCCCCCGGAATCGTCGGCTCGGTCTTTGTGATCTTCCTGGTGGGCACCGGCTCCTCCTCGCTCACCGGCCCGCTGGTGGACCGGCTCGGGCGGCGCGGCGCGCTCTACGCGGCGATGGGCGCGGTGGGCGCCGGCCTGCTGCTGAGCCTGTGGGACAGCCTGCCGGCGGTGCTGCTCGGCCTGGTGCTGATCACCGGCGGCTTCTTCTCGGGCCATGCGGTGGCCTCGGCCTCGGTGGGACGCGCGGCGGACACCGGACGGGCCCAGGCGGCGGCGCTGTACCAGGTGGGCTACTACACCGGGGCCAGCGCGGGCGGCCTGCTGGGCGCGCTCAGCTTCCACTGGTCGGGCTGGGCCGGCACGGTCGCGCTCGCCTTTGCCGCGCTGCTGGTCAGCGCGGCCGTCACGCTCTACGCCACGCTGCGCGCCGGCACCGCCTCCCGGACGGTCGCCGGGGCGGCGTGACGGCCCGGCCGCCGGGCACAATTCCGTTACGGCCGTTGCGAGTTCGGCGCCCGGGCGCAACCGTGGTCATCCCTGGAGCGTGATACCACGGGCACCCCCCGTTGCCCGCCCTGCCCGAAGGAGCGTCATGACGGTCTACGGTCCCGGCGCGCCGGTCCCGCCCATCTCCCCGCCGCCGGCGCCGCCCGGGCCCCCGCCGGGGCCCCCGCCGGGCCGCAGCGCGGCCCGGGGCGCGGCTGCCGCGGCGCTCAACGCCACCGCGCTCAGCGCCGGTTACCTCTATCTGCGGCGCCGGCCGCGGGCGCTGGCCACGCTGGCCGGCACCGTGCTGCTGGTGCTGCTGGCCACCTGGCTGGAGGCGCCGGGCGGGCGGCCGGTCTGGACGGCGGTCTTCGTGCTCTGGGCGGCGGCCATGGCCGTGGACGGCCGCCGGCTGGGCCTGGCCGCGCCCGGCCCGGGCCCGCGCCGCCCCTGGCTGCCGCTCGGCGCCGCCGTGGCCCTGCTGGCCGTGGTGGTGAGCGGCTATGCCGTGTACCAGGCGCTGCCCGGACGGGCTTTGGAGCAGGCCGGGAAGGCGCATGCCGCCGGGGACTGCGAACGCGCCCTGGACCGCTACGGCCAGGTGCTCTCCGCCCGCTACGCCCTCGCCTTCCACGGCCGGGAGGAGGACGCCGAACGGGGCGTGCACGCCTGCGAGATCATGCTCCTGGCACAGACCCACGCCGGGCAGGAGGCATGGGGCGAGGCGGTCTCCGCCTACCGCGACTATGCCGCCCTCTACGAGGGCGAACCGCCCTGGGAGGGGGTGCACGCCCGGCTGTCCGAGCTGCGGCTGGCCCACGCCGACAGCCTGGTCCGCCAGGGATCCGCCAGCAGCATCGAGGCCGCCGACAACTTCTACGTCCAGGCGTTCGACGAATACGTCACGCTCCGCGGGGAACAGCCGGAATTCCCCGAGGCCGCCGAGGTCCCGGACCGGATCACGGCACTGTGGGACACCGCGACCGCCTCCCTGGCGGCCGGTGACCACTGCACGGCAGTGCGCGAACTGCGTTTCTTCACGCGGCTGCCGGAAGAGTCGGAGGCACCCGAGGAGTGGGCGGCCGAGGACGCCGCCCGGCTGGCGGACCGGGCGAGGGCCGCGCTCCCGGCCGAACTGCTGGACTGCTCCACCACCGCCTACGAGAGTGCGGACTGGGACGCGGCGGAGCGCGGCTTCGGCGATCTGCTGGCCGATTTCCCCGAGAGCGGGCAGAGCGGCAAGGTGCCCGGCACCCTGGAGGCGTACCGCAAGGCCAGGGCGCAGGACTTGACCGGCGCCAGGGGCTGCGAGGCGTTCGACGAGCTGGAGTTCCTGGCCGACCTGCCGGAGAGCAACTCCGCCTTCGAGGGGAAGACCTACCGGGATCTCGCCGGACGGGCGGAGAACTCCCTGGCCGAGGCGCACTACCAGTGCGGCAGCGCGGCCTTTGTGGACGGCGACTACGACACCGCGGAAAGCCATATGCGCACGGTGGTGGACGAGCACGAGGAGCACGACCGGGCCGGCCACGCCGCGGATGTCCTGATCGCCATCGAGATCGCCCGGATCGGCGACGGCGCCACCAACACCCTGCCGGACCCCTCCGCCGCGGGCAGCGCGCCCAGCGGGACCACCACCGTCACCATCATCAACGACTCCGGCGTGGAGCTGGAGATCCTCTACACCGGGCCGGAGACCGGTACCGCGTCGGTGGCCTCGGCGGGCGCCGGCGGCGGCCAGTGCCTGGCCCCCGACGGCAAGCCCTCGGTGACCCTGCAACTCGCCCCCGGCGCCTACTCGGTCGTCGCCCGCACCCCGGACGGCTCGGTCACCCCCTACTACGGCTCCTGGACCCTGCTCTCCGGAACCTCCTACCGCGACTGCTACTACATCGAATACGGCTACGGCTTCTGACCGCCGCCCGGTGGCTCAGAGGCCGAGGACGATTTTGGCGGTGGTGAAGTAGATGATCAGGCCGGTGGCGTCGACCAGGGTGGTGACCATGGGGGCGGAGACCACGGCCGGGTCGATGCGGAGCTTCTTGGCCAGCAGCGGCATGGTGCCGCCCACGGTGGAGGCCCAGCCGCAGATGACGATCAGCGTCACTCCGACGATCACGGCGATGTCCAGGCCGACGAAGACCGCGCCGATCAGGGCGCCGACCAGGGCCAGCAGGGTGCCCAGCAGCAGCCCGGTGCGGCATTCCCGCCAGATCACCCGGAACAGGTCGGAGACCCGGACCTCGCCCACCGCCAGGGCGCGGACCGCGGCGGTGGCGGCCTGGGCGCCCGCGTTGCCGCCGGCCCCGATCAGCAGCGGCACGAACAGCGCCAGCGCGGTGACCTCCTCCAGGGTGGCCTCGAAGACCCGGTTGACGGTGACCGTCAGGGTGGCGGCGACCAGCAGCAGCATCAGCCAGACCGCGCGGGAGCGGGCCAGCCGGAAGACGCCGACCGACATGTAGTGGCGCTCCAGCGGCTCGGCACCGGACTGCCGGGCGGTGTCCTCGGTGTCCGCGGCCTCGATGACCTCCACCGCGTCGTCGATGGTGAGCAGGCCGACCAGCCGGTCCTCGCTGTCCACCACCGGCAGGTCCAGCATGTTGGTCTCGCGCATCAGCCGGGCGGCCTGCTCGGCCGGATCGGTGGCCCGGGCCCGGGGCGGCTCGGTGTCCACCAGCCGGGCCACCTGGAGGTCCGGGTTGCTGAGCACCAGATCGCGCAGTTCCACGATGCCGGTCAGGCGGCGGCCGGTGTCCACCACCGGCAGGGTGTAGATGGTCTCGGCGTGCGCGCCGCGCAGCCGCACCACGTCCAGTGCCTCGGCGACCGTCAGATTCTGCTGGAGCGCCACCGTCTCGGGCGTCATGAAGCGGCCGACCGAGCCCTCGGGGTAACCGAGCAGCGCGGCCGTCATGTGCCGCTCGTGCGCGCTCAGCCCGGCCAGCACCCGGCGGGCGACCTTGGCCGGCACCTCGCCCAGCATCCGCGCCCGGTCGTCCGGGTCCATGCCCTCCACCAGGTCGCGGAACGCCTGGTCGCGCAGCCCCTCCAGAATCTGCTGCTGGTCTACCGGGTCGAGTTCCTCGAAGACCTCCAGCGCCCGGTCCTTGTCGAGCAGCCGGAAGGCGACCACCGAGTTCACCGCGTCCATCCGGGCGATCTCGTCCGCGATGGAATACGCGGGCTGGGTCTCCAGCCATTCCATGGCCCCGGCGAGGTCGTGCTCCTCCAGCAGGACAGGCAGATGCGTCATGACGGGGTACCCCCTGACAACGGAAAGCGGTCACTGAACCATCCGGTGTTCGCGCACACGCCTGGTGTCCCAGGGGCCCGCGGGCGTCAGCTAGCGCGCCGGCGGGCGGACCCGGGGGTCGGGGGCGTGGCGCCGGGGATGACTGGGAGGCTCGCTGCGCATGACAGCACCACCTCCCGAAGTGACATCGACCGTCCGCCAAATCCGTTCTTCAGGCTACATCGAGCAGGAAAAGATCATGACAGAAAGTCCGGCATAAAGGACAGCGAATCGGGAAGGATTCACCGGATGTACGCCGTGGCGTGGTCCGGGGCGGGTCAGGCCACCCGGTCCAGGACCAGCGGGGCGAGGGCGGGCGCGGCGCCCGGGCCGGGCTCGCCGGGCCCGTCCGGGACGATGACCACGGCGTCGTCCGCCAGCGCGGCCAGCGCGGCCGGGAAACGCTCCGGGGTGTCGGTGTGCAGGGTCAGCAGCGGCTGCCCGGCGGTCACCCGCTCGCCCGGCCTGGCATGCAGTTCCACACCGGCGCCGGCCTGCACCGGGTCCTCCTTGCGGGCCCGGCCGGCCCCCAGCCGCCAGGCGGCCACCCCCACCGCATAGGCGTCCAGCCTGGTCAGCACCCCGCTCGCCGGGGCGGGCAGGGTGTGCCGCTCGCGGGCCACCGGCAGCGGCGCGTCCGGGTCGCCGCCCTGGGCGGCGATCATCCGGCGCCAGACGTCCATGGCGCCGCCGCCCCGCAGCGCCCGCTCCGGGTCGGCGTCCGGCAGCCCGGCCGCGTCCAGCATCTCCCGGGCCAGCGCCAGGGTCAGTTCCACCACATCGGCCGGTCCGCCGCCGGCCAGGACCTCCACCGACTCCCGCACCTCCAGGGCATTGCCGGCGGTCAGCCCCAGCGGGACGGACATGTCGGTGAGCAGCGCCACCGTGCGCACCCCGTGGTCGGTGCCCAGTTCCACCATGGTGGCGGCCAGTTCCCGGGCGTCGGCGAGGGTCTTCATGAAGGCGCCGGAGCCGACCTTGACGTCCAGCACCAGCGCGCCGGTGCCCTCGGCGATCTTCTTGCTCATGATGGAGCTGGCGATCAGCGGGATGGACTCGACCGTGCCGGTGACGTCCCGCAGCGCGTACAGCTTGCGGTCGGCGGGGGCCAGGCCCTCGCCGGCGGCGCAGATCACCGCGCCGGCCGAGCCCAGCACCTCCATCATCTCCGGGCCGGACAGCCCGGCGCGCCAGCCGGGGACGGACTCCAGCTTGTCCAGGGTGCCGCCGGTGTGGCCGAGCCCCCGGCCGGAGAGCTGCGGTACGGCCGCGCCGCAGGCGGCGACCAGCGGCGCCAGCGGCAGGGTGATCTTGTCGCCGACGCCGCCGGTGGAGTGCTTGTCCACGGTGGGGCGGGGCAGGGCGGAGAAGTCCATCCGCTCCCCGGAGGCGATCATGGCCGCGGTCCAGCGGGCGATCTCGGCCCGGTCCATGCCGTTCAGCAGGATGGCCATGGCCAGCGCGGACATCTGCTCGTCGGCCACCCGGCCGCGGGTGTAGGCGTCGATGACCCAGTCGATCTGCCCGGGGGTGAGCGCATGCCCGTCGCGCTTGGCCCGGATGACGGTGATGGCGTCCATGGAAGGCGGCTCCTACGGGCGGTGGAGGTGGGCGGGGCCGAAGTGCTGGGGCAGCAGCGCGGACAGCGGCAGGATGCCCTCGGGGGTGTCCATGCTCAGCTCCGGGCCGCCGTGCTCCAGCAGCAACTGGCGGCACCGGCCGCACGGGGTGATGGTCTGTCCGGAGCCGTCGCAGCAGGTGAAGTGGGTCAGCCGGCCGCCGCCGGCGGCGTACAGCGCGGAGACCAGGCCGCATTCGGCGCACAGCCCGAGGCCGTAGGAGGCGTTCTCCACATTGCAGCCGGTGAGGGTGCGGCCGTCCGCGGTGCGGGCGGCGGCACCCACCGGGTAGCGGGAGTAGGGCGCATAGGCCCGGGAGGCCGCCTCCCGGGCCGCCGCGCGCAGTTCCTCCCACAGCCGCTCGCCGGCGGGGCCGGTCATGTGGACTGTCCCCGGCGGTAGGGCCGGCCGATGGCCCGTGGCACCCGCAGCCGCTGGGAGAACAGCGTCAGCACCACCAGGGTGGTCAGATACGGGCTGGCGGTGACCAGTTCGCCCGGCATGGTGTCGGTGGCCGCCCACCAGGCGAACAGCAGCACGGCCAGGCCCGCGTTGAAGCCGGCCGCCAGGGTGAGCCGCCGGGCGCGCACCATCTGCCAGACCGCGACCACGGCCAGCAGCACCGCGAAGAGCAGCAGTATGGCGTGCACGGTGTCGCCGCCGCCGCGGATCTGGAGCGCGTCCATGAAGCCGAACAGGCCGGCGCCGACCGCCACCCCGCCCGGCCGCCAGTTGCCGAAGATCATGGTGGCCAGGCCCAGGAAGCCGCGCCCGCCGGTCTGCCCGTCCTGGTACATGCGGATGAACACGGCCAGATAGGCCCCGCCCAGCCCGGCCAGCGCGCCGGAGATCAGCACCGCGAGGTACTTGTACAGATAGACGTTGACCCCCAGCGACTCGGTGGCCACCGGGTTCTCGCCGCAGGAGCGCAGCCGCAGCCCGAAGGAGGTCCGCCACAGCAGGAACCAGGTGGCGAAGAACAGCAGCACGGCGATGACGGTCAGCCAGGACACCCGGGACACCAGGGCGCCCAGCACCCCGGCGGTGTCCGAGACGAAGAAGAGGTTCTGTTCCTCGATGTCCGCCAGCCAGCCGGAGACCCCCGGCACATTCATCTCGCCCAGCGGATCCATCCGTGGCGACTGTTTGTCGTTGCCGCCCTGCCGGCTCGCCTCGGTGCCCTCGCCGAACCAGAGATGGGCCAGGAACTGCACCACGCCCAGTGCCAGGATGTTGATGGCCACACCGGAGACGATGTGGTCCACCCCGAAGGTGACCGTGGCCACCGCGTGCACCAGGGCGCCCAGCACCCCGCCGATCACGCCCGCCAGCACGGCCGGCCAGGGGCCGTACTGCCAGCCGATCCAGCCGGCGCCGAACATGCCGAGCATCATCATGCCTTCGAGGCCGATGTTGATCACCCCGGAGCGTTCCGACCACAGGCCGCCCAGGCCGGCCAGTCCGATCGGCACCGCCAGGCCCAGCGCGCTGCCCCACTGCCGGGCGTCGGTCAGGCTCTGGGTGTCGGTGACCACCCGCGCCAGGGACAGCAGCAGCAGCGCCGCCGCGATCAGCAGCAGGACCACCGGGTAGCTCAGCCTGGGGCGGCCACCGCGCTCCACCTTGCCGCGGACCCGCACCGGGTCCGGGCCGGTCTGGACTTCCGAGCTCACTGGCCGACCTCCGCCGCGTCGTTCGTCTTCGCCCGGCCGGCGGCGAGTTCGGCGCCGACCCGGCTCTGCTGGCGCCGCAGACCCCAGCGCCGTACCAGTTCGTAGGCGATGACCACGGAGAGCACGATGGTGCCCTGCATCACGCCCACGATCTCCCTGCTGTAGCCCTCGAAGTCGAGGTGGTTGCCGGTGCGCTCCAGAAAGCCCCAGAGCAGCGCGGCAAAGGCCATGCCCACGGCGTGGTTGCGGCCCAGCAGCGCGATGGCGATGCCGGTGAAGCCCATGCCCCCGGGGAAGTTGTTGCCGAAGTTGCCGGAGTCGTTGAGCAGGATCGGCATGCCGACCAGGCCGGCCGCCACGCCGGACAGCAGCATGGCGCCGGTCACCATGGTCTTGACATTGACGCCGCTGGCCAGGGCCGCGGTGTCGGAGTGGCCCACCGCCCGCAGGTCGTAGCCGAACCGGGTGCGGCCCAGCAGGAACCAGTAGGCGACACCGGCCAGCACGGCGATCACCACGGTGCCCCAGATCTCGCCGTTGCCGGTGTCGATGGTGAAGAACATGCTGGAGTCCGGCAGGTCCGGGGTGTGCACGATGTTCCCGGACAGCTCGGCCAGCCGGCCCTCCTTGAGCAGATAGCCGACCAGCGAACCGGCGATGGCGTTCAGCATGATGGTGCTGATCACCTCGCTCACCCCGCGGGTGGCCTTGAGATAGCCGGCGATGCCCGCCCAGAAGCCGGAGACCACCATGGCGACCAGGATCATCAGCGGGATGTTGACCAGCCCGGTGAACGCCAGGCTGCCGCCCACCCAGGCCGCGATCAGCGCGCCGACCTGGTACTGGCCGTCCACCCCGATGTTGAAGAGATTCATCCGGAAGCCGATGGCCACCGCCACCGCGGACAGGTAGTAGGCGATCGCCTTGTTGATGATCCAGACCTGGCTGTCCGCCTTGGTGCCGTAGTCCAGCATCAGCCCGAAGGCGCGGACCGGGTTCTGGTCGGTGACCGCCATCACCACCGCGATCAGCACAAAGGCCGTGACCAGGGCGAGGGCCGGGGCGGCGGCGCCCAGCAGCAGCCGCTCCCGCCGGTGCGGGTCGCGCACCAGGGAGGTCAGCGAGGAAACGGTGGCGGGCATCTCAGTCATCACTTCCCTGGGCGCCGGGGTCGTCCGCCGGGCCGGGCCGGTCCAGTGTGCCGGTGGCGGCGCCGGTCATGGCGGTGCCGAGCTGCTCCGGGGTGATGGCCGCCGGGTCGGCACTGGCCACCAGCCGGCCCCGGTACATCACCCGGAGGGTGTCGGAGAGGCCGATCAGCTCGTCGAGGTCGGCGGAGATCAGCAGCACCGCCATGCCCTCGTGCCGGGCCTCCCGGATCTGGTCCCAGATCTGGACCTGGGCGCCGACGTCCACGCCCCGGGTGGGGTGGGCGGCGACCAGCACCCGCGGCCGGTGGCTCATCTCCCGGCCGACGATCAGCTTCTGCTGGTTGCCGCCGGACAGGCTGGCCGCGGTGACGTCCACCCCCGGGGTGCGCACGTCGTACTCCTCGACGATCCGCTCGGTGTCCCGGCGGGCGTCGCCGCCGGTCAGCCAGGGGCCGTTGCTGTTGGGGCGCTGGGTGACATGGCCCAGCATGCGGTTCTCCCACAGCGGGGCGTCCAGCAGCAGGCCGTGCCGGTGCCGGTCCTCGGGGATGTAGCCGATGCCGGCCTCGCGGCGCCCGCGGGTGGCGGTCCGGGAGATGTCCTCCCCCGCCAGCCGGATCACCCCGCCGTCCGGCCGGCGCATCCCCATCACGGTCTCCACCAGCTCGGACTGGCCGTTGCCCTCCACGCCGGCGATGCCCAGCACCTCGCCGCGGTGGATGGTGAAGGTGATGTCGGAGAGCACCTCGCGCACCACGCCCTCGGCGTCGGTGCCGGACAGATGCAGTCCGGACACCTCCAGCACCGGGGTGTCGGTGACGGTGGACTCGCGGGTCTCCGGCACCGGCAGCTCGGTGCCCACCATCAGCTCGGCGAGCTGCTTCGGGGTGGTCTCGGCGGGGGTGACGGAGGCGACCGTGGTGCCGCGGCGGATCACGGTGATCTCGTCGGCGACCGCCAGCACCTCGCCCAGCTTGTGCGAGATGAAGATCACCGTCAGGCCCTCCGCCTTGAGCTCGCGGAGGTTGGCGAAGAGGGCGTCCACCTCCTGCGGCACCAGCACCGCGGTGGGCTCGTCCAGGATCAGGGTGCGGGCGCCGCGGTAGAGGACCTTGAGGATCTCCACCCGCTGGCGGTCGGCCACGCCGATCTCCTCCACCAGCACATCCGGGCGCACCCCGAGGCCGTAGGCGTCGGAGAGCTCCTGGATGCGGCGGCGGGCGGCGGCGCCGATGCCGTGCAGCTTCTCCGCGCCGAGCACGATGTTCTCCTGCACGGTGAGGTTGTCGGCCAGCATGAAGTGCTGGTGCACCATGCCGATGCCGCGGGCGATGGCGTCGGCGGGCGAGTGCAGGACGACGGCGCGGCCGTCGACGGAGATGGTGCCCTCGTCCGGCTTCTGCATGCCGTAGAGGATCTTCATCAGGGTGGACTTCCCGGCACCGTTCTCACCGATCAGGGCATGCACGGTGCCGCGCCGGACGGTGATGTCGATGTCCCGGTTGGCCACCACACCGGGGAAACGTTTCGTGATGCCGCGCAGCTCGACGGCCGGCGAGCCGTTGCCTGTCCCGGGGGAGGCGGCGGCTGGTGATGAGGCAGAGATGACGCACTCTCCTGGGGCGAAGGAGCAGGGCCTGGTCGGACGCCGACGCTATCGTGTCCGGGCCGGTGCTACGCGCGTAGTGTTCCGAACAGCGGCCCGGCGGGGAGGGAAGCCTCCCCGCCGGGCCCGGGCACCGCGTCCCGCACCGGCCACCGTGGGGTCAGGGGGTCTGGCTGACCTCGATGTCGCCGTTGATGATGCCTTCCCTGGCGGCGTCGATCTCGGCCTGGATGTCGTCGATGAAGCCGCCGGAGGTGGCCAGGTAGACGCCCTCCTCGGCCAGTCCGTACTCGCCCACGCCGGACAGCGGCTCACCACTTTCCACGCTCTGGATCAGGTCGAAGACCGCGACATCCACCGCCTTGACCGCGGAGGTGAGGATGTGGTCCTGCCACTCGGCCAGACCCTCCTGCTGGTACTGGTCGGAGTCCACGCCGATGGCCCAGACGCCCTCGTGCTTGGCGACCTCCTCGATGGAGCCGTTGCCGGAGGCGCCCGCCGCGGTGTAGATGATGTCGGCGTCGCGGACGATCATGCCGTCCGCCTTCTCCTTGGCCTTGGCCGGGTCGGCGAAGCCGGCGCCGGTGCCGCTGTTCTCGTAGAGGTACTCCACCAGCACCTCGACGTCCGGGCTGGTGTCCGCGACACCCTGCTCGAAGCCGGCCTGGAACTTCTGGATCAGCGGGTTGTTCTCACCGCCGATGAAGCCCACCACATTGGTCTGCGTCTTCAGCGCCGCGGCCACTCCCGCCAGATACGAGGCCTCGTGCTCGGCGAACACCATGCTGTACACGTTGTCCGCCTCCACCACCGAGTCCACGATGCCGAAGGTGGTGTCCGGGAACTGCTCGGCGGCGCGCTCCACGGCGGTGCCGTAGAGGAAGCCGACGCCGATCACCGGGTCGTAGCCGGCCTCCGCCATCTGGGTGAGCCGCTGCTCGCGGTCGGCGTCGGTCTCACCCTCGCGGGCGGTCTGGTAGAAGACCTCGACGCCCAGCTCCTCCTCGGCCTTGTCCCCGCCGCGGGCGGCCGACTCGTTGAAGGACTGGTCGTCACGGCCGCCGACGTCAAAGGCGACGGCGGGCCCCTTTTCCGCCCCCTCCGACTCCGTCGAGCTCTCGCCGCACGCGGCGGCGGACAGCGCGAGCGCGACGGTGGCGGCCACCGATGCTGCAAGCTTGGATACGCGGCGCAAGAGACGTTCCCTTCGCTAGAAGCGCCTCGTTCGGCGCTGCTTTCGCGGAATAGTAACGCGCGTAGATCCGGCGGGGCGGGAGGGAAAGCACCCGTTATCAGATCGTCGTGATCGCAACGCGTACGCAACACGATGACGCGGGGAACGGTGACGCACCGGGGGCCGTCCGGCCCCGGCGGGCGCCGTCCGGCTCAGCGGCCGGCCGCGTCCCGCAGGGCGGCGGCGGCCAGCAGCTCGGCCCCGACCGCGATGGCCCGCTCGTCCACATCGAAGTCGCCCTGGTGGATGTCCAGGTCCCGGCCGGTGCGGCCGGGGGTGCGCACCCCGAGACGGGCCATGGCACCGGGCACCTGCTCCAGATACCAGGAGAAGTCCTCGCCGCCAAGGCTCTGCTCGGTGTCCGCCACGGCCTCCTCGCCGAACCGCTCGGTCATGGCGGCGCCCAGCAGCTCCACCGCGCCGGCCTCGTTCACCACCGGGGGGACGCCGCGCACATAGCGGATCTCCGACTTGGCGCGGTGCACGGCGGCCACCTCGTCCACCGCGGCGTGCACCAGATCGGGGGCCTGGCGCCAGCCGGCCAGCTCCAGACAGCGGATGGTGCCGGCCAGCTCGGCGCGCTGCGGGATGACATTGGCGGCGTGGCCGGTCTCCAGCCGGCCCCAGGTGAGATTGACGCCCCAGCGGGTGTCGGCCCGCCGCTGCACCAGCGCGGGAACGTCCAGCGCGATGCGGGCGGCGGCGCCGACCAGGTCGGTGGTCAGATGCGGCCGGGCGGTGTGGCCGCCGGGCCCGGAGAGCGCGACGGTCACCATGTCGGCGGCGGAGGTGATGGCCCCGGTGCGCAGCCCGATCCGGCCGGCGTCCAGCCGGGGATCGCAGTGCAGCGCCACGATCCGGGCCACGCCCTCCAGGGCACCGCTCTCGATGGCCGAGTGGGCGCCGCCGGGCATGATCTCCTCGGCGGGCTGGAAGATCAGCCGGACCGGATGCGGCAGCAGACCGCCGCGGGCCAGCCCGGCCAGCGCCAGCCCGGCGCCCAGCACCACGGAGGTGTGCACATCGTGACCGCAGGCATGGGCCCGGCCGGGGACCGTGGAGCGGTAGGGGACGGACTTGGTGTCGGGGATGGGCAGCGCGTCCATGTCGCCGCGCAGGGCGAGCATGGCACGGCCGCCGGTCCAGGCGCCCGGGCGGCCGGAGGGGAGGATGTCGCAGATCAGACCGGTGCCGCTGGCCAGCACCCGGGGGGCCAGGCCGGCCTTCTCCAGCCGCGCCTTGACCGCGGCGGTGGCGCGGACCTCCTGATTGCCCAGCTCCGGGTGCATGTGCATGTCGCGCCGGAAGGCGATCAGCTCGGCGTGCAGCGCGTCGTCGATCAGGGCGGTGGAGCCGCGGCCGTGGCCGTTCCCCGGGACGGGCCCGCCGGGCGCGTCCGGCGCGGAGTCGGCGATCAGGGGGGATACGCCGTCCCGGGGCATCGTGGCGGAGGACGCCCCGGAGGGCGCAGCGGCGACGGCATCCCGTGACAGCAAGTGGCTCACCTGACCGAGAGTAACCTCGGAGGGTCCCAAGTTCCCCGCGATCATGAGAACTTCACCCGCGAGGACGACAGATTATCGATTGCTCCGCGCATACCCGGTCAGAGTAAGGGGTAGAACCTCGGATTTCCCTTGAGTCCGCAGATTGAGACGCGCGCCACTCCTGCAACACTCACTGATCTTTACATCCAACTCCCCGCCGTCCGGGCGCGGTTGTGCCCGGAGCCGGGCCCCGGCTCAGGGCAGGGCGGACAGGGTGGCCAGACCGTGCACCCCGCTGGCGGTGCGGGTGACGGAGGCCAGGAAGACCCTGGCGCGCGGTGAGGCCCGCTCGGTCAGCCAGTCGTCGTCCACCTCGCAGACGCTGACCTTCACCGGGGTGTCGGCCAGCACCTGCGGCAGGGTGTGCACCACGGTGGAGGGAAAGCTCAGCACATGGGCGGCGACCGGGCCGCGCCGGGCCACCAGCTCCAGCGGCAGATCGGGGCGGATGATCTCCAGGCCGGACTCCAGCGCCACCCGGCGCAGCTTGGCCGCCCGCTCCCGGCGGTGGGCGAAGTAGCGGGTGATGCCGTAGCGCTTGGTCAGGGCGGTCACCGCGGCCAGGTAGTCGTCCTCGCGGACCACGCCGGTCTCCACCAGCGAGGTGCCGACCAGGTCCGCGCCGGGGAGGACGGCCGGCGGGCCGAAGTGGTCCCGGGTCCAGGGGAAGTCGTTGGGGATCACCTGTATCCCGTCCGGCACCTCGACCGGCATGGCGCTGAAGACCTCCACCCGGCGCCGCCCGGGCTGCGGCAGCAGCCGGGTGACGGCGCGCCGGGCCACGGGGGCGAAGACCGTGGCCCCCGGCCCGCGGGACGGCCTGCGGTGCCAGCGCACCAGCCGCTCGCCGCGGGCCAGTTGGCCGGCGAACTCCATGGTGGCGGTGCCGTCGTCCACCACCACCACCTCGCGCGGATCCGACAGCGCGAGCAGCAGCTGGATCCAGCGGGAGAAGGGATCCCCTATCAGCAGCAGCCTCGCCCCGCGCAGCCGGGCGGCCAGCCCGGGCAGGCTGCGGATGCCGGAGCCGCCCGAGCGGACCTCCCGCCAGACCACCCGGTGACCGGCCTCCTGGGCCAGCCGTGCCATCCGGCGCAGCTGGCCCCGGGCGCCGGCCTCGCGCGGCGGCAGCACCACCACGTGCAGCAGGATGTCCCCCTGGCCCAGGGCCCACTCCAGCACATTGAGCAACTGCACCGGGCTCTCCACCAGAGCCACCGCGCCGGCATCCGCGGCCCGCGCCCCGGCGGCGGCTCCCGGGCCGCCGGCGGTGCCGGACTCGCCGGGAGCCCGCCGGTCGGCTGCGGGGACGCCGGCCGGAGCGGCGGCGCCGTGCTCCGGGCCGCCGCCCTCGGCGGCGGGGTCGGGTCGGGTCATGGGCGCGGGCTCCCCCCGGGGTGTCGGTGGCTCAGACCATCGCGGGCTCGGTGCCGGTCACGGCGTCCTGCCGCTCGGCCACCACGCCCTTGACACGGCGCAGCTTCTTCATCGGAGCCAGCTCGCTGTCATAGACCTTCTTCACGCCGTCCCCCAGCGACTCCTCGATGATCCGGATGTCGCGGACCAGCCGGTTCAGGCCCTGCGGCTCCACCGAGGCCGCCTGGTCCGAGCCCCACATGGCCCGGTCCAGGGTGATGTGCCGCTCCACGAACACCGCGCCCAGCGCGACCGCGGCCAGCGTGGTCTGGAGCCCGGTCTCGTGCCCGGAGTAGCCGATCGGCACGTTCGGGTACTCGGCCTGGAGGGTGTTGATCACCCGCAGATTCAGCTCGGCGGCCTTGGCCGGGTAGGTGCTGGTGGCGTGGCAGAGCAGGATGTTCTCGCTGCCCAGCACCTCCACCGCGTGGCGGATCTGCTGCGGGTTGGACATCCCGGTGGACAGCACGACGGTGCGGCCGGTGGCGCGCAGCGCGCGCAGCAGCTCGTCGTCGGTCAGCGAGGCCGAGGCGACCTTGTGCGCGGGCAGGTCGAACTGCTCCAGGAAGGCCACCGCCTCGGTGTCCCACGGGGAGGCGAACCAGTGGATGCCCTTGCGGCGGCAGTACTCGTCGACCGCGCGGTACTCCTCCTCGCCGAACTCCACCCGGTGCCGGTACTCGATGTAGGTCATCCGCCCCCAGGGGGTGTCCCGCTCCAGCTCCCACTGGTCGCGCGGGGTGCAGATCTCGGGCGTGCGCTTCTGGAACTTCACGGCGTCACAGCCCGCGTCCACGGCCGCGTCGATGAGCGCGAACGCGTTCTCCAGATCGCCGTTGTGGTTGATGCCGATCTCACCGGTGATGTAGACGGGACGGCCGGGACCGACCTCCCGGTCGCCGAAGGTGCGCAGACGGGGTGCGGTGGCAGGGGTCATGACGCGATGAGTTCCTTTCCGAGAATCCACGAGGCGATCTCGCGGATCGCGCCCGCCCCACCCGGGGCGGCGGTGACGGCGCGCGCCGCGGCGCGGACGACGTCATGGGCGCCGGCGACCGCGACCGGCCAGCCGACCAGATGAAAACAGGGCAGGTCGTTGACGTCGTTTCCGGCGTAGAGCACTCGTTCGGGGGCGATGGCCTGTTCCTCGCACCACTGCTTGAGCGCGAGGTCCTTGCGGTCGATGCCGTGCAGCACGGGAACGCGCAGCTTGCGCGCCCGGGCGGCGACGACCGGGTTCTCCTCGGTGGACAGGATCAGCAGCGGCAGCCCGGCCCGGCGCAGCGCGGCGATGCCCAGGCCGTCGCCGCGGTGCACCGCGACCAGCTCCCGTCCCTCGGAGTCGACGAGCACCCGGTCGTCGGTCTGGGTGCCGTCGAAATCGAGCACCACCGCGTCGATGTCCTCCCGGGTCGGGCGGATGCCCGAGCCGGGCGGCGGCGCGGCGGTGCCGGCGCCCTCGGCCGCGGGGCCTTCGGCGCCGTCCAGCAGCGGGGCCAGGGCGCGGGCCCGGGCGAGGTCGTGCGGGTCGTCGATCTCCAGCACCCGGGCCGGATCGGTCCGCACCGGCTCGGTGCGGCCGAAGAACCGGTGCCGCCGGCTGCGGAAACCGGCCGCCCGCATGGCGTAGGCGGCGCCGGTCTCCAGCAGGTCCTCGGGGCGGTCCTGGCGGCGCGGGCGGTGGCCGCGGTCGTGGTTGACGCCGTCGGCGCCGCCGCCCGCGGCGGAGTCCGCCCGCCAGAGAAAACCGTGGAAGGGGGCCGCGGTGAGCGCGGTGTCGGCGCCGTCCCGGACCGCGGCGGCGACCCCGTCGACGTCCTCGGGGGTGAGGAACGGGCTGGTGCACTGCACCAGCAGCACCACCTGCACGGCGGTGCCGTGGCGCCGCTCCCACTCGTCCATGGCGTGCAGCACGGCCGATTCGCTGGTGGCGGTGTCACCGGAGATGTCCGCCGGGCGCTCGGCCACCTCGGCGCCGGCCCCGCGGGCGGCAGCCGCGATGCCCGCGTCGTCGGTGGAGACCACCACACCGGTGACCAGCCGGGCGGCGCGGCAGGCCCGCACGGCGCGGACGACCAGCGGCACGCCGCCGACCGTGGCGAGATTCTTGCCCGGCACGCCCTTGGACCCCCCGCGCGCGGGGATCACGGCAAGCACCTGAGTGGTCATCGCTCGTCCCTGGTTCCTTGGTTGCTCGGCACTACGACTCTTCGGCTCTGGGGGTTGGTTCCTGCGGCAAAACGAATGGCGGAACCGGGAAGTTCACGGGGCGGGCGGAGCGGGAGTTCTCACATCCGGCCCCAGCGGCGGACGGCCGGGGCGACCCGCTGCACCGCGACGCGGTAGGCGCCGCGGGCGGTCCGGTGCGCCAGCCGGCGGCCGGCGGCCCTGAGGCCGCGGCCGGCCGCGGCCCCGGGGTCCCGGTAGCCGGGCAGCGGCTCGCCCTTGGGGTCCAGGCCGTGCCGGGCCAGCAGGCCGGGCAGATAGCCGGGTGCGGTGCGCGCGGTGTAGTAGGGCGCCGGCGGCGGCAGTCCTTCGTGCCGGGACCGCACCATCAGCGCGGCCAGCCGGGCCCGGGCCACGGCGAACGCCCGGTCGACCGGGTCCTCCCCCGCGTTCCCTTCCCCGTCTCCGTCCCCTTCCCCGTCGCCTTCCGCGCTGCCGCCGCCGGCGGCTCCGGGGTCCGGGGAGACACCCTGGTCGGCCAGCCAGCGGGGGTCGGGCACCGGAAGCCCGCCGTCGTCGAGCCGGTCCCAGGAGGCGTAGCAGCCGGAGCCGGCGTAGTAGTGGTTGCCCAGCGGCTCCCGGATGCCCAGGTCGGTCAGGACGGCGGTGGGGATGCCCCGGCACAGCGCCTCCAGCGCGGCCGTGGAGCTGACCGTGACCAGCAGGTCGGTGGTGTCCAGCACCTCGTCCATCCGGCCGTAGGCCAGCCGGAAGTTGTCCGGCACGCTGCTGCCGGGCAGTTTGTCCACCAGCCGCTGGTAGGGCACCTCTTCCACATGGGTGGTGTGCTCACCGGGCCTGCTGCGCAGCTTGAGCAGCACCTCCCGCTCGGGGTGGCGGCGGGCATGGGCCACCGCGCGGTCCAGCAGATAGCCGCGCTCCCGGCGGGTCTCGGGCACCGAGGGCTGCACCGCGAAAACGACGCGGAAGGGCCGCTCGCCGCGGCCCACGGCCCCGGGGTCGTGGCGCGGCCCGCCGAGAAAGGGCAGGGCGCAGGGTGTGACCGGGTCGCCCTCGGCGCCCACCCCGCGGTAGACCTCGCGGAACCGCGCGGCGTCGTGCGGGCTGTTGGCGAGCACCAGATCGGCGCCGTGGCGCAGCAGCAGGCCCTGCACCAGCTTTTCGTACACAACGCCCACATAGCCGGTGGCGAGGACCGGCCGGTGGGCGGCGGACGGCCAGCGGCGGGCCAGCGCGTGCAGCGCGGCCTGCACGGTGTGCCCCACGCAGGCGAGCAGCAGCAGGTCGTACCCGGCCGCCTCCCCCGACGCCTCCCGCCCGGCTTCCGGGGCCACTTCCTCCACCAGGCCGGCCAGGCTGGTCTCGCGAAGCACCGCCGCGGACACACCGGTCTCGGCGAGCTGACGGGCGGAGGGCGTGGCACGGCCGCGGAGCAGATAGCCGTGGAGTTCCGCCCCCGGAGCGAGACGACGCGCGGTGAGCGCCCCCCACTTCCACCGGGTGTCGGAATCCGCCAGCACGGCCACGCGCCGCGGAGCGGCAGACGTTACGGGCACACTAGAGAAACTAGGCGCTCCGGGGGCACGTTGCATCAACTTCCCAGCACGCCCACATGAACAGCAGGCAAAAACCCACCCAACCGGCCACGTGGGAGGGGAGTTTTCACCTGCCCCCCACGACGGTTTATGTACCGGCCATGTTTAGCCCCGAAAGCGGGTGGGCCATGTTCACCCGGTGTCATTCCGGCGGCCGGCCGCCGCCGTCAGAAGGTCTCGGAGGGCACGTAGGCACCCCAGACCTCGCGCAGCAGATTGCACACCTCCCCGACGGTGGCCCGCGCCTTGAGCGCCTTGCGCATCGGGTAGAGCACGTTCTCCTCGCCGCCCCCGGCCGCCGCGCGCAGCTCGGCCAGGGCCGCGTCCACCGCCGCCTGGTCGCGCTCGGCGCGCAGCCGGCGCAGCCGCTCGGCCTGCTGCGCCTCGATGGTGGGATCGACCCGCAGCGGCTCGTAGGGCTCCTCCTCGTCGAGCTGGAAGCGGTTGACGCCGACCACCACCCGCTCCCCGGCGTCGGTCTGCTGCGCCACCCGGTAGGCGCTGCGCTCGATCTCCCCCTTCTGGAAGCCCTGCTCGATGGCCTCCACGGCGCCGCCCCGGTCCTCCACCTGGCGCATCAGCTCCAGCGCCGCGGCCTCCACGTCGTCGGTCATGGACTCCACCACATAGGAGCCGGCGAACGGGTCCACGGTGGCGGTGACGTCGCTCTCGTAGGCGAGCACCTGCTGGGTGCGCAGCGCCAGCCGGGCGGCCTTCTCGGTGGGCAGCGCGATCGCCTCGTCGTAGGAGTTGGTGTGCAGCGACTGGGTGCCGCCCAGCACCGCGGCCAGGCCCTGCACCGCCACCCGGACCAGATTGACCTCCGGCTGCTGCGCGGTGAGCTGCACGCCCGCGGTCTGGGTGTGGAAGCGCAGCATCATCGACTTGGGGTTCTTCGCGCCGAACTCCTCCTTCATCACCCGGGCCCAGATCCGGCGGGCGGCCCGGAACTTGGCCACCTCCTCCAGAATCGTGGTGCGGGCGACGAAGAAGAAGGAGAGCCGGGGGGCGAAGTCGTCCACCTCCATGCCGGCCGAGATCGCGGTGCGCACATACTCGATCCCGTTTGCCAGCGTGAAGGCGATCTCCTGGGCCGGCGTGGCCCCGGCCTCGGCCATGTGATAGCCGGAGATCGAAATGGTGTTCCACTTGGGGATCTCGCGCCGGCAGTACTGGAAGATGTCGGCGACCAGGCGCAGCGAGGGCTTGGGCGGGAAGATGTAGGTGCCCCGCGCGATGTACTCCTTGAGCACGTCGTTCTGGATGGTGCCGGACAGCTTCTCCGGGGCGACGCCCTGCTCCTCGGCGACGAGCTGATAGAGCAGCAGAAGCAGCGCGGCGGGGGCGTTGATGGTCATCGAGGTGGAGACCTGGTCCAGCGGGATGCCGTCGAACAGCACCCGCATGTCGTCCACCGAGTCGATGGCCACACCGACCTTGCCGACCTCGCCGTGCGCCAGCGGGGCGTCGGAGTCGTGGCCCATCTGGGTGGGAAGGTCGAAGGCGACCGACAGGCCCATGGTGCCGTTGGCGATGAGCTGCTTGTACCGGGCGTTGGACTCCACGGCGGTGCCGAAGCCGGCGTACTGCCGCATGGTCCAGGGCCGGCCGGTGTACATGGTCGGGTACACGCCGCGGGTGTAGGGGTAGGCACCGGGCTCGCCGAGCTGTACGGCCGGGTCCCAGTCCTTGAGCGACTCGGGCCCGTAGACCGCCTCGATGGGCCTGCCGGATTCGGATTCACGCGCCATGTTCTGTTCCCTCCCGCCGTGGATGGACCCTCAGCGACGGACTGTAGCGAGGGGTCAGCGACGGGTGCGAGAGGCGCCGGCTGGGAGTTCAGTCACATGAAGAACTCACATGTGCAAAGTGCCACGGAAGGGCCGTACCGGTGCCGTGCGCCGCTCGGCCGGCCGCAGCGCGCGGGCGGGACAAGGGGGAAATGCCCCGCCCGCGCATGGGCGCCCCGCGGGCACGGGGGGAACCCCGGGGGGCCCGGACGGCCGATGACCAGTCGGCCTGTTATCTACAGCGTTCCCCGCTCCGAAACCGTTACCACTCGGGAACGTGCGCACATTGGCACCGGCGCTGCCGCGAGCGCCCCGCGAGCCGGGCCCGAGCCCGGACGGCGGCGGGCCGCGATGCGGCGCGGAACGCGGCGGCGGTCTCAGCGGTGCCGGACGGACATCTGCGGCACGCGCGGGCCGGGCAGGGCCGCCTCCCGGCCCCGGGCGGCCTCCGGCGTCTCGGCCAGCACCTTGGCCAGCCGCCGCAGCCCGCGGTGCGCGGCGGTGCGCACCGCGCCCGGCCGGCAGCCCAGCAGTACGCCCGCCTGCTTGGCGTCCAGCCCCATCATGGTGCGCAGCATCACCGCGCCGGCCTGCTCCCGGGGCAGGGTGCCGACGAGCGCCACGGCACGGTCGGTGGCGACCGCCGCCAGCGCCTCCTCCGCGGTGTCCGCGGCGGCCGGCAGCTCGGCGAACGCCGCGTCGTCGGCCAGCTCGACAGGTCTGCGGCCGTGCGCCCGCAGATGGTCCAGGGCCCGGTTGCGCGCGATTCTGGTGGTCCAGCCGCGGAACCGGTCCGCGTCACCGTGGAAACGCCCCAGATCCCGCGATATGTGCAGCCATGCCTCGGCCGTGACGTCCTCGGCATCCGGTCCGGCGACGATGGTCCGCACGTAGCCCAGCAGCCGTGGATGGAGAGCCCGGAAGACCCGGCCGAAGGCCCTCTCATCGCCCCGCTGCGCCGCGAGCACGGCGTCGCTGAGCTCACTGTCTGCCCCCTGCACTCGAACCCGCCCCTCTTCACGGTGTGACCGCAAGTGTGACCGCATACTGTCGCAGAGCTGGTAACCGTGTGTCTCTGTGAGTTGTACGCTACGCGACGGACGCCTGCACGTCCATGCCCCATCCACCGACCGTCGGTGCCCGGCCATTCCGGGGCCCGGGGGGCGGCGGGCCGGTCAGTAACACAATGGCGGCGCACGGCGCTGAACCCAACGTGGACGCGAGCGCCGCGGGGCTCGCGCGCCCGTGGCAGCCGGGGTCTCTCCTGTGGGGGGTGGCGGCCCCGGCTGCCCCGTTCCCGCCCGTGCCGCGCGCACGCCGGGCGCCCCTCCGCCGGGCCGCCCCGGCACGGGTTCGCGGGTTCGCAGCCGCGACGCCGGGCGCGGCCCCCGCACCCCGTCAGGCAATGCGTCCGGCAACGCGTCCGCCGAGCGCATCCCCACGGCCGGCGCAAGGGGGCGGCAACTCAGCCATCCGTGCCTGATTGATCACACTTCAGGGGGGCGGGCAAAGCCGGCCGGGATGCCGTCGGTAGCATGTCGGCGGCCGGTGGACCGTATCCGGCCGGGCCCGGCGGACGTCCCCTCGCCAAGGAGCTGGCCGACCGGCCCTGACATCCGCTCCCGGAGGGTTTTTCCGTGCCGGCAGGAACGCTGTACCGCGGCCGGGAAGGCATGTGGTCATGGGTGGCTCACCGAGTCACCGGTGTCCTCGTCTTTTTCTTCCTGTTCGTTCATGTGCTTGATACCTCGCTCGTCCGCGTGTCGCCCGAGGCGTACGACGACACCATCGCCGTGTACAAGACGCCGATCGTCGCCTTCATGGAATACGGCCTGGTCGCCGCAGTCCTCTTCCACGCCCTCAACGGCCTGCGAGTGGTCGCGGTGGACTTCTGGAACAAGGGCGCCCGCTACCAGAAGCAGATGCTCTGGGCCGTGCTCGGCCTGTGGGCGCTGCTGATGGCCGGAGCCGCGTACCCGGTCCTCGGCCACGCCTTCCGCGAGCTGTTCGGGAGCTGATGAACGATGTCCACCCTGATCACCGACGACACGCAGGGGTTCGGCCCCGACAACCCCGCGCCGCGCATCGACCCGCCGCGCGCCCGCACCCGCCGCAGCCCGCGCGCCACCCGCACCAACTACGAGATGTACGCCTGGGTCTTCATGCGGCTCTCCGGCATCCTGCTGGTGGTGCTGGTGCTGGGCCATCTGCTGATCCAGCTCGTGCTGGACGGCGGCGTCTCCAAGGTCAGCTTCGCCTTTGTGGCCGGCCGCTGGGCCTCGCCCTTCTGGCAGGTCTGGGACCTGCTGATGCTGTGGCTGGCCATGCTGCACGGCACCACCGGTCTGCGCACCATCATCAACGACTACGCGCAGCGGGACGGCACCCGCTTCTGGCTGAAGATGCTGCTCTACACGGCGGCCGCGTTCACCATCGTGCTGGGCACCCTGGTGATCTTCACCTTCGACCCGAACATCCGCTGACGCACCGGGGCTGACGAGACTCATGCAGATCCACAAGTACGACACCGTCATCGTCGGAGCCGGCGGCGCCGGGATGCGCGCCGCGATCGAGGCCACCAAGCGCAGCCGGACCGCCGTTCTGACCAAGCTCTACCCCACCCGCTCCCACACCGGCGCGGCGCAGGGCGGGATGGCCGCCGCCCTGGCCAACGTCGAGGAGGACAACTGGGAGTGGCACACCTTCGACACCGTCAAGGGCGGTGACTACCTGGTCGACCAGGACGCCGCGGAGATCCTGGCCAAGGAGGCCATCGACTCCGTGCTGGACCTGGAGAAGATGGGCCTGCCGTTCAACCGGACCCCGGACGGCACCATCGACCAGCGGCGGTTCGGCGGGCACACCCGCAACCACGGCGAGGCGGCGGTGCGCCGCTCCTGCTACGCCGCGGACCGCACCGGGCACATGATCCTCCAGACGCTGTACCAGAACTGCGTCAAGGAGGGCGTGGAGTTCTTCAACGAGTTCTATGTGCTGGACCTGCTGCTGACCGGTGCCCCGGGCGGGCGCCGGCGCTCGGCGGGCGTCGTGGCCTATGAACTGGCCACCGGTGAGCTGCACATCTTCCGCGCCAAGGCGGTGATCTTCGCCTCCGGCGGCAACGGCAAGTTCTACAAGGTGACCTCCAACGCGCACACCCTCACCGGCGACGGCCAGGCGGCGGCGTGGCGGCGCGGGCTGCCGCTGGAGGACATGGAGTTCTTCCAGTTCCACCCGACCGGCATCTGGAAGATGGGCATCCTGCTCACCGAGGGCGCCCGCGGCGAGGGCGGCATCCTGCGCAACAAGGACGGCGAGCGCTTCATGGAGAAGTACGCGCCGACCATCAAGGACCTGGCACCGCGCGACATGGTGTCCCGCTCCATCTACACCGAGATCCGCGAGGGGCGCGGCTGCGGCCCGGACGCCGACCACGTCTATCTGGACCTCACCCATCTGCCGCCGGAGCAGCTCGACGCCAAGCTGCCGGACATCACCGAGTTCGCCCGCACCTACCTGGGCATCGAGCCGTACACCGACCCCATCCCGATCCAGCCCACCGCGCACTACGCCATGGGCGGCATCCCGACCACGGTGCGGGGCGAGGTGCTGGCCGACAACACCGAGGTGGTGGAGGGCCTGTACGCGGCCGGCGAGGTGGCGTGCGTGTCCGTGCACGGCGCCAACCGGCTGGGCACCAACTCGCTGCTGGACATCAATGTCTTCGGGCGGCGGGCGGGCATCGCGGCGGCCGAGTACGCCTCCGCCACCCCCGACTTCGCCGAGCTGCCCGAGACGCCCGGGACCTTTGTCACCGAGACCCTCACCCGGCTGCGCGACTCCGAGGGCGGCGAGCGGGTGGCCGACATCCGGCGCGAGCTCCAGGAGACCATGGACAAGAACGCCATGGTGTTCCGCACCGAGCAGACCCTCAAGGAGGCGCTGGAGGACATCGGCGCGCTGCGCCGCCGGTACCGGAACGTCTCCGTGCAGGACAAGGGCAGGCGGTTCAACACCGATCTGCTGGAGGCCTTCGAACTGGGCAACCTGCTGGAGCTGGCCGAGGTGCTGGTGGTCTCCGCCCTGGCCCGCAAGGAGTCCCGCGGCGGCCACTACCGCGAGGACTACCCGAACCGCGACGACGTCAACTTCATGCGCCACACCATGGCGTACCGCGAGGTGGACGCGGACGGAAACGAGTCGATCCGGCTGGATTACAAGCCGGTCACGCAGACCCGCTACCAGCCGATGGAGCGCAAGTACTGATGAGCAGCACTCTGACCAAGCCCGGCCCGGGCCCCGAGGCGGCGGCCGGCACCTCCGCCGCGGCACACAAGATCACGGCCACCTTCCGGATCCGCCGGTACGACCCGGAGGTCTCGGACAAGGCCGTCTGGCAGGACTTCACCATCGAGATCGACCCCAAGGAGCGGGTGCTCGACGCCCTGCACCAGATCAAGTGGGACGTCGACGGCACGCTGACCTTCCGCCGCTCCTGCGCGCACGGCATCTGCGGCTCGGACGCCATGCGCATCAACGGCCGGAACCGGCTGGCGTGCAAGACGCTGATCAAGGACCTGAGCCCGGAGAAGCCGATCACCGTCGAGCCGATCAAGGGCATGACGGTGCTCAAGGACCTGATCGTCGACATGGAGCCGTTCTTCCAGGCCTACCGGGACGTCATGCCGTTCCTCATCACGACGGGCAACGAACCCACCCGGGAGCGCCGACAGTCGGCGGCGGACCGGGAGCGTTTCGACGACACGACCAAGTGCATCCTGTGCGCGGCCTGCACCTCGTCCTGCCCGGTGTTCTGGAACGACGGCCAGTACTTCGGCCCGGCGGCGATCGTCAACGCGCACCGTTTCATCTTCGACTCCCGCGACGAGGGCGGTGAGCAGCGGCTGGAGATCCTCAACGACAAGGACGGCGTCTGGCGCTGCCGCACCACCTTCAACTGCACCGACGCCTGCCCGCGCGGCATCGAGGTGACCAAGGCCATCCAGGAGGTCAAGAAGGCCCTGATCACCCGCCGCTTCTGAGCCTGCGCGGCCCCTCCCGACGTGGCGGGCCGGTACCCCGGAATGCGGGGTACCGGCCCGCCACATGTCATGGACGGCGCGTGGTGGTGAAAAGGGGAGCGCCAAGGGGTGGTGAACGACGGAAGCACCCCCGGGCGCATCCCGGTGCCGCACACTGCTGGGAGTGGGCCGAAGGGGGGGACGGCCGGACGGTCACCCCCTGACGGTCCCGTGGGCGGGCAGAGCCCGCACGACGGACAAGGGGGTTCGCCATGGCAGTGCGGAAGAAGACGGCGGCGCAGTGGCCCGGGCCGGAGATCGGCTACGTCCTCGCGCAGGAGAACGAGAGCCACCGCGAATGGCTGGACAAGGGCATAGCCCTGTTCAACACCCGGGTGGGCAGGAAGATCTTTGTGCCGGCCGGTTCACCGGCCGGGGCGCAGGTGCGCTTCGTCCACTCCGAGTCGGGGGAGTCGGCCATCGGCTACCAGGGCAAGGAGCAGCAGGAGGTCCGCTTCCACGCCAATCCGGCCGGGGACGACGGCCAGGGCGAGTACAAGACCCTGTTCCATGAGATCGGGCACTGCCTGGGCCTGGGGCATGAGCAGTTCCACAGCGCATGCCCGGTGCGGGACTTCCTGGTGACTGTGCTCAAGGACAGCGACAACTTCCGGGAGATACGGACCCGGCAGTCGCTGGTGAGCGGCCACTGGGAGGACCTCGGTCCGTACGACCCCACCTCGGTGATGATGTACGCGCTGACCTCGATGATGCAGGAGGGCCGCGTCGAATGGAGCGAGGAGGGTGACGCTCCCGTCCTGGTACAGCCGGAGAAGACCGAGACGGCCGGGAAGACCGGAAAGGCCGGGGAACCGGAGAAGAAGACCCGGGAGCGCTCCGGCAGCGCCACCGTCAAGGGAAGTGTGGCGAAGCCGGTGGAACTGCTGCCGCTCCGGCTGCGGGTGCCCAGGTCTCTCTTCCCGGTGGTGACCGGCCTCAGCGACGGCGATGTGGCGGCAATCAACAAGCTGGTACCGGACAGCTGAGCCCGCCCCCGGGCCCCCGCCGCCCGGGCGGGCCCGGGGACGGCGGCGGCCTCACCGTCCGCGCCGAGGGCGAAGGTTCCGTCGCGGCCGGGGTCATCCACGGCGGAGTGACCACCGGCCGCCCCGCCGGTTCCGCGAGCTCCGCCGGGAGGGACGGGCGAAGTACCCGCTGAGGTGGCGACTTGCGGCTATCTTGGCCTCTACGTCACCAGCGCACGGCGAGGGGAAGGCCCATGACATCGGGCATAGACGCGTCGGTACCGCATTCGGCGCGAATCTGGAACTACTGGCTGGGAGGCAAGGACAACTATCCGGTGGACCGGGAGGCCGGGGACGCCTTTCTCGCGGTCTATCCGGAGCAGCGGGAAAAGGCCCTGGCCTGCCGCTACTTCCTGGCGCGCACGGTGCGCCATCTGGCCGGCGAGGTCGGCATCCGCCAGTTCCTGGACATCGGCACCGGCCTGCCCACCGCGGACAACACCCATGAGGTGGCCCAGCGGGTGGCGCCGGAGTGCCGGATCGTCTACGTGGACAACGACCCGCTGGTGCTGGCCCATGCCCGGGCCCTGCTCACCAGTACCTCCGAGGGCACCACCGCCTATCTGGACGCCGATCTGCGGGAGCCGGAGGCGATTCTCGGGGAGGCGGCGCAGACCCTGGACTTCTCCCGGCCGGTCGCCCTGATGCTGCTCGGCGTCCTCGGGCACATCGAGGACTACGACGAGGCCCGGGACATCGTGCGCCGTCTGCTGGCCGGGCTGCCGTCCGGGAGCTTCCTGGTGCAGTGCGACGGCACCGACACCAATCCGGCCTACATCGCCGCCATCGAGGGCTACCGCTCCAAGGGCGGAGTGCCCTACAACCTGCGCAGTCCGCAGCAGATCGCCGCCTTCTACGAGGGCCTGGAACTGCTCGAACCCGGTGTGGTGCCCATCCCCCGGTGGCGTCCCGATCCCAGTCCCTTCCCGCCGCGCGAGGTGGACCAGTCGGGCGGGGTCGGCCGCAAGCCCTGACCTCCCGGTCCCCGGTCCCCGGTCCCGGGCCCTCGGGCCCGGGACCGGCAGCGGATCGTGGCGGGCGACGGCCCGGAAGGCCCGGCGCAGCGGGGTCAGTCGGTCTCGTCGATCTCGTACAGGGCGGTGGTGCCGCTGACCTCGTAGCCGACGGCGAGCATGGGCCTGCCGGTCGGGGAGTCGGCCGCGGGGATGAAGGTCAGGCCCTCGGGGCCGAGGTCGCCTGCGGTGCCGGCCTCGGCGTCGCCGGTGAAGTCGCGGCTGCTGACGTAGCCGGCCACCCGGGGGGCGGCGGGGTCGGAGAGGTCGAAGGCCACGATGCCGCTGATGCGCTCCAGGCCGACAAAGGCGTAAGGGGTGCCGCCCACGACGCCGGTCACGACGCCCTCGGGCTCGGGGCCCTTGTTGTCGCTGCGGGACTCGAAGGAGCCGTTCTCGTCGTTGTTCGCGTTGAAGTCGGCCGGGTGCTGTCCGGCGGTGAGCCGCTCCAGGGTGTCGCCGGAGTCCCAGATCAGCCGGCCGCGGGAGTCGAGGACGGAGACCGAACGGCCGCCCAGGGCGTGGAGTTCGGTGTACCGGCCCTGCTCGTCGGCGGGGGAGGTGGTGGTGACGGTGAGCCGGCCCAGGGCGCTGTCCGCCTGGAGGGCGGCGGCGTCGGGGAAGGCGGCCGGGGAGAGGGGGAGGTCCCGCACCCGCTCCTCCTCGGCGTAGCAGTCGTACTCCCGGGCGTCGCCCTCGTTGGCGGTGATGAGGTACTGGCGGCCCTTGCGGCCGGGGCCGGGGCCGGTGAAGGCGGCTATGGAGTCGGGCTGGTAGAGGCCCTTGACGGGCTGCTCGGTGATGTTGACGGCGCCGTCGCGGTCGGAGGCGTCCAGGCCGTTGCCTGTCAGGGAGTGGTCCTTCAGACCGAGCGGCCGGATGGCGGTGACGCGGGCCCGGCGCAGGTCGACGACGGCGACGGCGTTGTTCTCCTGGAGGGTGACATATGCGGTGCGGGAGTCGGCGGAGACGGCCGCGTACTCGGGCTCCAGGTCCTGGGCGGCCGAGGCGCCGGGGCCGTAGACGCGGACACCGGCGGCGCGCAGGGCGTCCTCCCGGCCGTTCCAGGCGGTGAAGCCGGCGGTGCGGACCCTGGCCTTCTTCAGCTCACCGGTCCGTCCGTGGCGGGTGAGGGTGATGATGCTGACGGAGCCCTCGGGGTCGGTGCCGTCGGCGCAGTAGGAGTCGGGTTCCCCTTCGTTGGCGACCACGACCCGCCTGCCGTCGGGCGTGAAGGCCAGGGCGTCGGGGAGGGCGCCGACGGTGACCTCGGCCGTCTTGGTGAGGTCCGAGGCGCGGAAGAAGGCGACGGTGCCGGGGTCGGTCTTGGCCGGTGCCTGCTGGGCGACGGCGATCAGGCCGTCATGGATGGCGACGCTGTTGGCGCCGGGGGCGGGGAGCCGGCCGGCCAGGGCGGGACGGGACGGGTCGCTGATGTCGAGAACATCGACGGTGCCCGCGACCGCGCTGACGACGAAGATCCGCCGGCTGTCCGGGTCGTAGGCGGTGATCTCGGCGGCGGCCTCGTCGAAGATGCCGCTCTCGTACCGGCCGAGGAAGGAAAGGTTCAGGTCGGCTCCGGGCCGCGGGGCCGGACCGTGACCGCCGTGGCCGCCGTGGCCGCCATGACGGCCCCCGGCGCCGGCCACGGCCGGGGTGAGCAGGGTGGTGCCGAGCGCGACGGCGATGCCGATGAGTGCGGACTTGCGCAGAGATCTCCGGATCTTCATGGGTGTGGATGCTGGCCGGAAACAGCACCCCCGAGCTGAACACGGGGCGGGGGCCGGGTGAATGGGCGGGCAACTCCGCCGCCGGCGGGGGTCCGCGCGGCGTTCGGGGGACGGCCGTGACGTGGGGGGTTTCCGCCGGGGCGGAGCGGTGCGACCGTGGAGCGATGGAGCATCTCGTCGCACGGCTGCGGGAGGAACTGCCCGCCGAGGCCGTACTCACCGATCACGACGTCATGGCGGCGTACGCGCACGACATGGCCAGTTTCTGTCCGGCCGGCCGCCCGGCGGCGGTGGTGCTGCCGCGCACCGTGGACCAGGTGCGGCATGTGATGCGGACGGCGAGCGCGCTGCGCGTGCCGGTGGTGCCGCAGGGGGCCCGGACGGGGCTGTCCGGGGCGGCGAACGCCGTCGACGGCGGGATCGTGCTGTCGCTCGTCCGGATGGACCGGATTCTGGAGATCGACCCGGTGAACCGCATCGCGGTGGTGGAGCCGGGTGTGGTCAACGCCGACCTGACCAAGGCGGTGCAGGCGCAGGGCCTGACCTATCCGCCCGATCCGTCGAGCTGGGAACAGTGCACCATCGGCGGCAACATCGGCACCGCCTCCGGCGGCCTGTGCTGCGTGAAGTACGGGGTGACCGCGGAGTATGTGCTGGGGCTGGAGGTGGTGCTGGCGGACGGGCGGCTGCTGCGCACCGGCCGGCGGACGGCGAAGGGCGTCGCGGGATACGACCTGACCCGGTTGTTCGTCGGCTCCGAGGGGACGCTGGGGATCGTGGTGCGGGCGGTGCTGGCGCTGCGGCCCGCTCCCCCGCCGCAGTTGGTGCTGGCGGCCGAGTTCCCGTCCGCGCAGGCGGCCGGGGAGGCGGTGTGCGCGGTGATGGCGGCCGGGCATACGCCGTCGTTGCTGGAGCTGATGGACGCGACAACGCTGGCGGCCGTCAACCGGCTGACCCGGATGGGGCTGCCGGAGTCCACCGGGGCGCTGCTGCTGTGCGGCTTCGACACCCCCGATCCGGCCGCCTCCCTGGCGGCGGTCGGCGAGCTGTGCGCGGCGGCCGGGGCGAGCGAGGTGGTCCCGGCCGGGGACCCGGCCGAGTCGGAGCTGCTGCTGGCCGCCCGCCGCTCCGCGCTGGTGGCGCTGGAGGCGGTGACCGGCACTACGATGATCGACGATGTGTGCGTGCCGCGCAGCCGGCTGGCGGAGCTGCTGGACGGGGTGGCCGCGATCGGGGAGCGGCACCGGCTGACCATCGGTGTGGTGGCCCACGCCGGGGACGGCAACACCCACCCGACGGTCTGCTTCGATCCGCGGGACGAGGACCAGTCCCGCCGGGCCCGGGAGTCCTTCGACGACATCATGGCCCTCGGCCTGGAACTGGACGGCACCATCACCGGCGAGCACGGCGTCGGCGTGCTGAAGCGGGAGTGGCTGGCCCGCGAACTGGGCCCGGTGGGCCTGGAGATGCAGCGCGCGGTCAAGGCGGCCTTCGATCCGCTGGGGATTCTCAACCCGGACAAGGTCTTCTGAGCCCGGCCCCGGTGCGCGCCGCCGGGGCCGGTCCCGGGCCCGCTCAGAGGCGGTCGAGTTCCCAGAGCCGGAAGATGCCGCCGGCGTCGCGCAGATTGGTCAGGCCGGTGATCTCCCGGACGGCGACGGTGAACTGCCAGTCCTGCCAGATCGGCACCACCACCGCGTCCTCGGCCGCGATCGCCTGGATCTCCCGGAACAGCTCGGTGGTGCTGCCGCGCTGCGGCTGCCCCTTGGTCTCGGCGACGAGCTGCGCGATCCGGGCGTTGGCATAGCCGTGCGAGAGGACGGAGTCCTCCAGCAGCAGCGGCGCGGTGTAGGTGTCGGGGTCGGAGAAGTCCGGCCGCCAGCCCACGAAGTAGGAGTCGATGTCCCCGGCCTGGAGGGCCGCGAAGATGTCGCCGAAGCTCTGGAACTCCTCGACGGTGATGTCGAAGATCCCGTCCGCCTCCAGCATCTGGTCGATGAAGGCGGTCTCCTCGGCGTGCACCTGGCCGGCGTAGCCGAAGGTGAGCGGGACGGGCAGCTCGTAGCCCTCGTTCCGCAGGGAGCTGCGCACCGCCTCCGGGCCGGACTCGGAGTACAGGTCGTAGTAGGGGGTGCCGTGTCCGGCGACCCCGACCGGGATCAGCGAGTAGGCCGGTTCCACGGTGTCCAGCCGCACCTGGGAGGAGATGGCGTCCCGGTCCAGCAGCCCGGCCAGCGCCTGGCGGACCGCCTTGTCGCTGGTGGGGCCGGTGCCCGAGACCCCGTTGACCAGCATCCGGACGGAGAAGCCGGTGGTCTCCTCGTAGCGGATGCCGGCGTCGTTGCGGTCCACCTCGACGATGTCCCCGGCGGCCATCTGGCCGGCGTTGACATCGATCTCCCGCTTCTCCCAGGCCTCCTTGAGCTCGGCCGGGCCCGGGTAGTAGCGGATGGTGACCGGCTGCCGGGGGCCGTCCACCGCGCCCCGGTAGTCGGGGTTGGGCGACAGCTCGGCGAAGCCGGGGGTGCCGGTCTCCTCGTCGACCTCGGCGTAGTCCGTGAGCACGTACGGGCCGGAGCCGACCGCCTCGCCGTCCTCCCGGGGCGCCTCCAGCGGGTATTCCTCGCGGTCCACGATCGAACCGGCGCCGCCCGCCAGCACATAGGGGAAGGTGACGTCCGGCTCGGCCAGCTCGAAGATGACGTCCTGGCCGTCGGTGCGCACCGCCTCGACGCCCTGCACCAGGCTGATCGGGCCGCTGTAGGCGAAGCGGTCCGCCTCCGGGATGGACTCGTCCTCGGCCTCGTTCGCGGCCCGCTGGGCCATCGCCTGGATGCGCTCGATGGAGTGCTTCACATCCTCGGGGGAGACCTCCCGGCCGGAGGAGAAGCGCAGGCCCTCGCGCAGCGTGCAGCGGTAGACCTGGTAGGCGTTGTCGGTGAACTCGCAGGACTCGGCGGCGTCCGGCACCGGGGTGTCGGAACCGGAGCTGAGGGTGAGCAGTCCCTGGAAGAGATTGCTGTACAGATCCCAGGAACCGGCGCTGTAGCTGGCCCCGGGGTCGAGGGATTCGGCCCGGTCGGTCACGCCGATCACGATCGGCTCCTCGTTCCCGGAGTCGGACCGCAGAACCAGCCAGCCTCCGATGGCACCCACCACAAGGACGCCGGCCAGCAGTATGCCTATGCCCCCCTTGGCGCTGATCGCTCGCACTCCCGACGTGCCCCTTCTTGGTCAAGACCTGTTGCGAGCTCAGCCAACCACAGCGCGACCCCCCGTGCATCAGCCGCATCACAACGGACCGGCCACAACACACAGGGTGATCGCGCGGCTACTTGGGCACCCGGGTCACCGGATGACGCCCACGGGGACGGCTGCCGCCCCCGTGGGCGATGCTCACTCCAGTACCGTACCGGGTACGTCGATCCGGAACTCCACCTGCACGGGGTGGCCGCTCATGGTGACCGTGACGCGCTGCTCGCCGAGCTGCGGCGAGTAGACGGCCAGCAGGTATTCGCCGGGGGCGGGTGCCCGGAGCCGGAAGGCGCCGTCCGAGGCGCTCCGGGTCTTGGCGATCTGCCGGCCGCCGGCGTGGGGCGCCAGCGTGACCACCGCGCGGGGCAGGGCCACGCCGAAGGCGTCGGAGACCGTGCCCTGGATCAGCAGGTCCTCCGCAAGGACGGCACCGCCGGTGCCGGTGGTGCCGATGGTCCCGGTGGTGTCGGTGGTGTCGGTGGTGTCGGTGGTGTCGATCGGGCCGGTGATACCGGTGTCTTCGATGGTGTCCATGGCGCTGCCGTGTCCCCCCGTGCCGTCGCCGCTTCCGTTACCGCTTCCGTTGCCGTTTCCGTTGCCGCTGCTTCCGCCGCTGCCCGCCGTCCCGGGGACGCCGCCCCGCTGCCCGGCGGCGCCCTCGTCGCCGCCGTGCGAGAGGGAGTCCGTCATTCCCCACACTCCTCATCTCGTCCGCTGTCCGCCGGTCACCCTGTCCGCCGCTCCCGGCCGTGTGTCCGCACCCGTGCGCTCGCCCGTGCCGCCGGTGCGACCGCGGCCCCACGCCACGGCCCCCGGTGCCCAGATGTTGCCGTCTCGTTATCTAAGGACACCAGCGTGGCCCGAATAGTTGACTGACAGAAGAGCGAAAAGAGAACAGCTTTCCACTCGGACGGTGGTCAGCTCTCCACAGACGCCAGCGTGACGACTGTGATGTCCGGGTCTGCCCCGACTCGTACCGGCGGACCCCAGGCGCCGGCACCGCGGGTGACGTAAAGCTGGGTGTCGCCGTAGCGTTCCAGCCCGGCAACCGTGGGGTTGGCCAGCGCGGCCAGATACGGGCCGGGCCAGAGCTGGCCGCCATGGGTATGGCCGGAGAGCTGGAGGTCCACCCCGTAGTCCACGGCGTCATGAATGGTCACCGGCTGATGGGACATCAGCACGCTGGCCCGCTGCCGGTCGCGGTCGCCGAGCGCGGCCTCGAAGTCCGGGCCCTGGCCGTCCGCCTCGCCCTCCAGGTCGTTGACACCGGCCAGGTCGAAGGCGTCCAGCTCCACCCTGGTGTTCTCCAGCGGCACCAGGCCGAGCTCCCGCACATGGTCGATCCACTGCTCGGCGCCGGAGAAGTACTCGTGGTTGCCGGTGACGAAGTAGGCGCCCTGGCGGGCCCGGAGATCGGCCAGCGGGGCCGCGGCCGGGCGCAGGTCCTCGACATCGCCGTCCACCAGATCACCGACCACGGTGATCAGATCCGGCTGGGCGCGGTTGATGGCGTCCACCACGCGCCGGCAGTGGCTCTCGCCCATCAGCGGGCCGAGGTGGATGTCGCTGACCACGGCTATCCGGTATCCGTCGGCGGAGCGGGGCAGCTTGGCCAGCGGGACGGTGACGTGCTTGGTGGTGAGGTTGCGGGCGGCGTAGCTGCCGTATCCGACGGTCGCGGCGGCGGCGGTGGCGGCGCCGATGGCCACCGTGCGGGCGATGAACAGCCGGCGGCCGGGGTCCTCGGCCGGGTGGTCGTCCGCCGGCCGCTCGCCGCCGGCGCCGGTGGTGCCCGCGCCGCCGGTGGTGCCGGTGCTGCCGTCGGCGTCGGTGGTGCCGGTGGGGCGGGCGGTGCCGGGGCCGCCGCCGGGGGCGGAGCGGGCGGCGCCGACCAGCAGTGCCCGGTCCTGCTCGGGCTCGGGCTCCCGCTCCCGGTCCGCCGTCGGCCGCGCGGCGGCGTCCCGGCGGCGGAGCCAGATCCGCAGCAGCGGCCGGACCAGCTCGCCGGCCAGCAGCGCCAGCATCAGATAGAGCAGCAGCGCGGCCCAGTAGAAGCCGGGCCAGGAGATCACCTGCCGGACCCCGAACGGCATCCCGAGCATGGCACCCGCCTGGGAGGCGACCAGCGTCGCGGGCAGCAGGAAGATCAGCACCGTGCCCGTCCGCCGGTAGCCGCTGCCGGGCGCCGAGACGTCCCGCACCAGGCGGCGCCACAGATACCAGTGCGCGCCGCCGATCACGGCGATCAGCACAAGAACGAGGACGACGGCGAGGATGATCATTCCGCAACCTTTCGTTGGTCTGGCTCAGCGAGCAAGACGCACGAACCGCGGAAAACGATGAGTCGGCTCGGCATTCCGGGGCAGGCCATGGTCTCCAGTATCCCCGGCCGCCACGTTCACCCGACCGTGGGGATGTCGCCCGGATGATCTGCAAAGCTCACCGGTTCGGGCCTCCCCGACTGGTGGCAAGTATGGGGAGTACAGGTAAGTTCACGATGTGTTGACTCGCGTCTTGTCATCTCGTCGTATCAGCAGATCGCATGGGGATGTGGTCGGGCGGCCGTGGAGCGCCGCCCGTCGCCGTGCCCTGGCCGCCGCCGTGCTGGCCCTGCCCCTCCTGCTGGGCCCGGCCCCGGCCGCCGGCGCCGCCGAGGACGAGGGCAGGAGCGAGGACGCCGCACCGCCCGCCAGGATGTCCACGATCGGCGGTGAGCTGCTGGGCCGCACCGGCACCCAGGTGAAGCTGCTGCCGGGCGCGCCCAAGCTGCCCCGGACCACCTGCCGGGCGTGGATCGTGGCGGACGCGGACAGCGGGGCGGTGCTCGCCGCCCGGAACGCCCACTGGCCGCTGGCCCCGGCCAGCACCATAAAGATGCTCTTCGCCGACACCCTGATCGGCACGCTGGACAAGGAGCAGACCTATCTGGTCGATCCGGCGGACTTCGTCGACATGGGCTCGGGCAGCAGCCGGGTGGGCATCGCGGACGGCCAGACCTACACCGTCGAGCAGCTCTGGTACGGGGTCTTCCTGGCCTCCGGCAACGACGCGGTGTATGCGCTGAGCGCGCTCAACGGCGGCAAGGAGAAGACGGTCCGGGAGATGAACGAGCGGGCCGAGGAACTCCAGGCGATGGACACCCGGGTGGTCAACCCGGACGGCTACGACGGTCCCGGCCAGGTCTCCTCAGCCTACGACCTGGCCCTTTTCGCCCGCTCGGGCATGCGGAACGAGGACTTCCGCCGCTACGCCTCCACCGCCCGCTACGACTTCCCCGGTGCGGTGGAGGAGGACGAGAAGGAAGAGGAGAAGGAAGCAGACGACGCGGACGGCGCGGACGGTGCGGACGGTGCGGACGGTGCGGACGGCGGGGGCGGGGACCGGGACAAACCGGTCAAGCGCCCGACGTACCAGATCCAGTCCACCAACCGGCTGCTGGTGGGCGACACCGGGCTCGACCCCTACGAGGGCGTCATCGGCGTGAAGAACGGCTACACCTCCGAGGCCGGCTTCACCTACACCGGCATGGCCGAACGGGACGGCCGGACCCTGATCGCCACCTGCATGCACCCGGACGACGACGACCGGCTGCGGGTCTACAAGGAGACCGCGGCCCTCTTCGACTGGGGCTTCACCGCGGCCGACAAGGTGGAGCCGGTCGGCGAACTGGTGCCGACCCGGACCGAGGCCGCCCGGCAGCGGAAGGCCGAGGAGGCGGCAGAGGAGAAGGACGGAAAGGACGGAAAGGACGGCGAGAGCGGCGGCCAGGACGCCGGCCGGGGGCCGGCCGAGGCGGCCGGCGAACAGGACGGCTCCTCCGCCGGCCCGGTGGGCACCGCCGCCGTGCTGTCGATGACCACGGCGCTGGTGATCGGGCTGCTGGCGGGCGCCTGGCTGTTCCTCGGCCTGCGGCGCCGCTCCTCGCGCGACCGCCCGCTGCGCGTCTACGTCATGCCCAAGCGTCCCGACCCGCCCGCCGGCGGCTGACCGGCCCGGCGGACGGCCGCGGCGGGTGCTGCTAGGCCGTGGTCCGCGGGCGCCGGGACGCCGACTGCTGGTGCGGCAGCCGCCCCGCCCGCGCCGCCGGGGCGGCGGCTGCCGCGGTAGGAAAACGGAACTCCCGGCACAGCCGCCACCGGCCGGTGACGTCCTGGGCGTGCAGCGAGAAGCCGTAGGCCGTCCAGCCCGCCTGGTATCCGGCCAGCTCCCGCTGGGCGCGGTCCAGGGCCTCCTCGGCCACGCCCTGAGCCACCGTCACATGCGGGTGGTAGGGGAACGGCAGCTCCCGGGCGAGCGGCCCGCCGGGCTCCCGCACCCGCTGCTGGAGCAGCCCGCACTCGGCCGCCCCCTCGGCCACCCGGACGAACACCACCGGGGTCAGCGGCCGGAAGGTGCCGGTGCCGGACAGCCGCATGGTGAACGGCCGGCCGGCCGCGGCGATGGCCGCCAGATGCTCCTCGACGGCCGGGCACTCGTCCACCGGCACCTCGGTCGGCGGCAGCAGGGTCACATGGGTGGGAATGGTGACGGCGGCGGAGTCACCGAAACCGAGCCGGCGCTGCTGGAGCAGACCGCCGTACGGCTCCGGGACCGCAAGCGACACGCCCAGCGTGACGGTCCCCACCTCCATGTCCGTGCTACTCCCTCCTGCCGAGCCGGATGCCCGTGCCAGTGTGGCCGGTGCGCGCCCGTAAAGCGAGCAGTCTTCCGCCCTTCTTGGCCGGGCCGAAGGTCCGTTGACACCACTGTGCAGCGGTGATGCCGTCCCGGTGCACTTCCTCACAGCCACGGCGTGCCGCGGGCGCCCCGGCGCACGGCACCGGAGCCGGGAGCACCGGCCCGGCGCGCGGGGCGCGGGCGGGGCCGTCAGCGGTGGGCGGGCAGGAAGCCGATCTTGTCGTAGACCTCCGCCAGCAGCGGCGCGGCCACCTCGCGGGCCTTGTCCGCGCCGCGCGCCAGCACCGCGTCCAGGGCGGCCGGGTCGTCCAGATAGCCCTGCACGCGCTCGCGGAACGGCGCCACCCAGTCGGCCACGATCTCGGCCAGCTCGGTCTTCAGCGGCCCGTAGAGCTGCCCGGCGAACTTCTGCTCCAGCTCCGGAATGGTCAGGCCGGTCAGCGCCGCGTAGATGGTGAGCAGATTGCTCACCCCCGGCTTGGCCGCCGGGTCGAAGCGGACCACGGTGCCGGTGTCGGTGACCGCGCTCTTGATCTTCTTGGCCGCCGCCCTGGGCTCGTCCATCAGATTGACGATCCCCTTGGGCGAGGACGCCGACTTGCTCATCTTGATGGACGGGTCCTGGAGGTCGTAGATCTTGGCGGTGTCCTTGAGGATGTACGCCGCGGGCACGGTGAAGGTCCTGCCGTAGCGGCCGTTGAACCGCTCCGCGACATCCCGGGTCAGCTCGATGTGCTGCCGCTGGTCCTCGCCCACCGGCACCTGGTCGGCGTGGTAGAGCAGGATGTCCGCGACCTGGAGCACCGGGTAGGTGAAGAGGCCGACCGTGGTGCCCTCCGCGCCCTGCTTGGCCGACTTGTCCTTGAACTGCGTCATCCGTCCGGCCTCGCCGAACTGCGTCATGCAGTTCATCACCCAGGCGAGCTGTGCATGCTCCGGGACATGGCTCTGCACGAACAGCGTGCAGCGCTCGGGGTCCAGCCCGGCCGCCAGCAGCTGGGCGGCGGCGAGGCGGGTCGAGGCGCGCAGCCCCTCCGGGTCCTGCGGAACGGTGATCGCATGCAGGTCCACGACCGCGTAGAAGGCGTCGTGGGTCTCCTGAAGGGCGACCCACTGCCGGACCGCGCCGAGGTAGTTGCCCAGGTGGAAGGAGCCCGAGGTGGGCTGGATTCCGGAAAGCACGCGAGGACGATCGGTGGCCATGCGCCCCATTCTCGCAGCACCGCGCCCCGCGGCGCCCCACCGGTACGGGGATACGGGGAGGGCCGGCCGGCCCTCGGACGGGGGACCACGGGGATTCTTCCCATAACGGACGGCCGACGATACAAAGAGTGCCTGGACAACGCCGTCCGCGTCGGAAGATCGGAGTGCTCCAATGGGTCCCTCGGGAAAGTCCTCCGCGGAACTGATCGCCGCAGCCGAGGCGCACAGCGCGCACAACTACCACCCGCTCCCGGTGGTGATCGCCTCCGCGCGCGGCGCCTGGATGACGGACGTCGAGGGCCGCCGCTATCTCGACATGCTGGCCGGCTACTCCGCCCTCAACTTCGGCCACTGCCATCCCCGGCTGATCGCCGAGGCCAAGGCCCAGCTCGGGCGGCTGACCCTGACCTCCCGCGCCTTTCACCACGACCACTTCGCCGCCTTCTGCACCGAGCTCGCCGAGCTGTGCGGCATGGAGACGGTGCTGCCGATGAACACCGGCGCCGAAGCGGTGGAAACCGCCGTCAAAACGGCCCGCAAATGGGGCTACCGGGTGAAAGGGGTACCGGACGGCCGGGCCAGGATCATCGTGGCGGCGGGCAATTTCCACGGCCGCACCACCACCGTCATCAGCTTCTCCACCGACGAGGAAGCCCGGCGCGATTTCGGCCCCTACACCCCCGGCTTCGACATCGTGCCCTTCGGCGATCTCGCCGCCCTGGAGGAAACCCTCGACCGCAACGGCGACACCACCGTGGCGGTGCTGCTGGAGCCGATCCAGGGCGAGGCCGGGGTGCTGGTGCCGCCGCCCGGCTATCTGCGCGGGGTGCGGGAGCTGACCCGGGCCCGCGGCGTGCTCTTCATGGCGGACGAGATCCAGTCCGGTCTGGGCCGCACCGGCACCACCTTCGCCTGCGAGTACGAGGGCGTGGTGCCCGATGTGTACCTGCTGGGGAAGGCGCTGGGCGGCGGCGTGGTCCCGGTCTCCGCCGTGGTGTCCTCCGCCGAGGTGCTGGGCGTCCACCGGCCCGGCGAGCACGGCTCCACCTTCGGCGGCAATCCGCTGGCCTGCGCCGTGGCCCTGGAGGTGATCGCCATGCTGCGGGAGGGCGAGGTACAGCGCCGGGCCGCCGAGCTCGGCGAGCATCTGCATCACGAGCTGGGCCTGCTGGCCGGGCAGGGCCCGGTCCGCGCGGTGCGCGGACGCGGCCTGTGGGCGGGGGTGGACATCGATCCGGGCCGCGGCACCGGACGGGAGATCTCCGAGCGGCTGATGGCGCAGGGTGTCCTGGTCAAGGACACCCATGGCTCGACCATCCGGATCGCCCCGCCGCTGGTGATCTCCAAGGAGGACCTCGACTGGGGCCTGGACCGGCTCCGCGCGGTGCTCGCCTGACCTTCCCGGCACACCGCCGCCGCCCCGCGGCCCGGCCGGGCGGGTGGGTGGGTGGCGGACCGGGGCGCGGGCTAGGCTGAGAGCCGGGTATCTTGACGCCGAGATATCAACAGTCCGGAGTTGTCGGGATACCCGGGAGCCAGCCCGAATCCGACCCACACCGACCACCGGAGCGACCTGCCTCATGACCCGTACTCCCGTCACCGTCACCGTCACCGGCGCCGCCGGACAGATCGGCTACGCCCTGCTGTTCCGCATCGCCTCCGGCCAGCTGCTCGGCCCGGACGTGCCCGTCAGGCTCAATCTGCTGGAGATCACCCCGGCGCTGAAGGCCGCCGAGGGCACCGCCATGGAGCTGGACGACTGTGCCTTCCCCCTGCTGGCCGGCATCGACATCAGCGACGACCCGGCCCGGGCGTTCGACGGCACCAATGTCGCCCTGCTGGTCGGGGCCCGCCCGCGCACCAAGGGCATGGAGCGCGGTGACCTGCTGGAGGCCAACGGCGGCATCTTCAAGCCGCAGGGCAAGGCCATCAACGACCACGCGGCGGACGACGTCCGGGTGCTGGTGGTGGGCAACCCGGCCAACACGAACGCGCTGATCGCCCGCTCCGCCGCCCCCGACGTGCCGGCCGAGCGCTTCACCGCCATGACCCGGCTGGACCACAACCGGGCGCTCAGCCAGCTCTCCAGGAAGACCGGCGCCCCGGTCTCCGACATCCGCCGGATGACCATCTGGGGCAACCACTCCGCCACCCAGTACCCGGACATCTTCCACGCCGAGATCGCGGGCAAGAACGCCGCCGAGACCGTGAGCGACGACACCTGGCTGGCCGAGGACTTCATCCCGACCGTGGCCAAGCGGGGCGCGGCGATCATCGAGGCGCGCGGCGCCTCCTCGGCCGCCTCCGCCGCCAACGCCGCCGTCGACCACATCCACGACTGGGTGCGCGGCACCCCCGACGGCGACTGGGTCTCCATGGCCATCCCCTCGGACGGCTCCTACGGGGTGCCGGAGGGCCTGATCTCCTCCTTCCCGGTGACCTGCGCCGACGGCGCGTACCGGATCGTGCAGGGCCTGGAGATCAACGACTTCTCCCGGACCCGGATCGACGCCTCGGTGCGGGAGCTGGCGGAGGAGCGGGAGGCGGTCCGCTCCCTCGGCCTGGTCTGACCCCGCTCCGCCGCCCGCCGGTCCGCCACCCCCGCCCGAAGGCCCCCGGCATCGTCCGCCGGGGGCCTTTGCGCTGCCCCTGCGCGCCCCTTATGACCTTGATTACCGGTTCTTCGCGTTCTTCGCGTTCTTCGCGACTTCTCCACCGATGACAGGACCTGGCATCACGTTTTCGTCACAGGGACACATGCCCTTCCGGAAGGCGGGCAGGAGCCGCCGTTGTCCCCTGCACCCAGGGAACGCGAACGCGCAGACGGCGGGTACCGCCCGCCGGAAGGAAGGGTCACCACAGTGCCGGACACACCGGACGGGCCTCGGCAGGCCACGGAGCAGCACGACTGGGCGGACAGCCTGTGGATCGCCGGGCACCGGCGCCCCGCCGCCGACGGCAGCCGCCGCCAGGTGCACGACCCGGCGGACGGCACCGTCCTGGCCGAGGTCGCCGAGGCCGGACCGGCCGACGCCGACGAGGCGGTGGCCGCCGCCCGCCGCGCCTTCGACCACGGCCCCTGGCCGGCCACCCCGCCCGCCGGCCGCGCCGCCGTGCTGCGCGCCACCGCCGGGCTGCTGCGGCGCGACCGCGAGCGGATCGCGCTCACCGAGAGCCGGGACACCGGCAAGACCCTGGCCGAGGCCCGCACCGATGTGGACGACGTGGCCGCCGCCTTCGGCTACTACGCGGCGCTGGTGGAGCACGAGGCGGCCGGCCGCGTGGTTGACGCGGGTAGCGCGGAGGTGCACAGCGTGGTGGTGCACGAGCCGGCCGGCGTCTGCGCGCTGATCACGCCCTGGAACTATCCGCTGCTCCAGGCCGCCTGGAAGATCGCCCCGGCGCTGGCGGCCGGCAACACCTTTGTGCTCAAGCCCAGCGAACTGACCCCGCTCTCCAGCGTTCTGCTGCTGCGTCTGCTCGGCGAGGCCGGACTGCCCGACGGCGCCGGCAATCTGCTCACCGGCCCCGGCGACCCGGTCGGCGCCCGGCTGGCCGCCCACCCCGGGGTCGACCTGGTGTCCTTCACCGGCGGCCTGGCCAGCGGCACCAAGGTCGCCGCAGCCGCCGCGGCCACGGTGAAGAAGACCGCCCTGGAACTGGGCGGCAAGAACCCCAATGTGGTGTTCGCCGACGCCTGCGCCAGCCCCGAGGGCTTCGCCACCGCCGTGGACCACGCGCTGAACGCGGCGTTCATCCACAGCGGCCAGGTCTGCTCGGCGGGCAGCCGGCTGATCGTCGAGGAGTCCGTGCGCGACCGCTTCGTGGCGGAACTCACCGCGCGGGCCCGGCGCATCCGGCTCGGCCGGGGCACCGACCCCGGCGTCGAATGCGGCCCGCTGATCTCCCCCGGGCAGGTGACGAGGACCGAGAAGTTCGTGGCCGGCGCGCTGGAGGAGGGCGCGGTGCTGCGCTGCGGCGGGCGCCGCCCGGGTCCGGGCGACGGCCCGCCGGACGGCGGCTGGTTCTATCTGCCGACCGTGCTGGACCACTGCCACCGGGACATGCGGATCATCCGCGAGGAGATCTTCGGCCCGGTGCTCACCGTGGAGACCTTCCGCACCGAGGACGAGGCCGTGGCGCTGGCCAACGACACCGAGTACGGGCTGGCCGGGGCGGTGTTCTCGGCCGACACCGCCCGCGCCCGGCGGATCGCCGGCCGGCTGCGGCACGGCACGGTCTGGATCAACGACTACCACCCGTATCTGCCGCAGGCCGAATGGGGCGGCTTCGGCCGCTCCGGCACCGGCCGCGAACTGGGCCCCTCGGGCCTGGCCGAATACCGCGAGACCAAGCACATCTACGAAAACCTCCGGCCCGCCCCCACCCGCTGGTTCGCGGGCTGACCACGCGCCATCCCTTCCGTCCCCCCGTCCCCGTTCCCCGTTCCCCGTACGACCCGCAGCACGACACCCACCGGCGGCATTCATGCATCCCCAGCACAACAGCCATCCGCGGCACGACACCCCCGCATCCGGAACCGAATACGGCACCGGGTACGACACCGAATACGACTATGTGGTGGTCGGCGGCGGAACCGCCGGATGCGTCATCGCCTCCCGGCTGGCCGAGGAGCCCGGCACCACCGTCGCCCTGATCGAGGGCGGCCCCAGCGACCTGGACCGCCCCGAGGTGCTCACCCTGCGCCGCTGGATGGGCCTGCTCGGCGGCGAACTCGACTACGACTACCCCACCACCGTGCAGCCGCACGGCAACTCCCACATCCGGCACAGCCGGGCCCGGGTGCTCGGCGGCTGCTCCTCGCACAACACCCTGATCAGCTTCAAGCCCCTGCCCTCGGACTGGGCCGAGTGGGAGGCCGCGGGCGCGGCCGGCTGGGGCGCCGACGCCATGGAGCCCTACTGGGCGCGGCTGCGCAACCGGATCGTGCCGGTCGGCGCGGCGGACCGCAACGCGATCGCCCGCGACTTCGTCACCGCCGCCCACCACGCCCTGGGCGTGCCGCTCATCGAGGGCTTCAACCGGGAGCCGTTCACCGAGGGCACCGGCTTCTTCGATCTGGCCTACCACCCCGAGACCAACCAGCGGTCCTCCGCCTCGGCGGCCTATCTCCACCCCCATCTGCGGGCCGGCGACCGCCCCCATCTGACGCTGCTGCTGGAGACCTGGGCCTACCGGGTGGAGCTGGGGCGCGACGGCCGGGTGCGCGGAGTGCGGGTGCGCGGCGCGGACGGCGCGCTGTCGCTGCTGCGCGCCCGGCGCGAGGTGGTGCTCTGCGCGGGCGCCGTGGACACCCCGCGGCTGCTGCTGCACTCCGGCATCGGCCCGGCCCGGGACCTGGAGAAGCTGGACATCCCCGTGGTCCACGATCTGCCGGGGGTGGGCGAGAACCTGCTGGACCACCCCGAGTCGGTGATCGTCTGGGAGACCCACGGGCCCATCCCGGACAACTCGGCGATGGACTCCGACGCCGGGCTGTTCGTCCGCCGGGACCCGGCCTCGCCCGGCCCGGACCTGATGTTCCACTTCTACCAGATCCCGTTCACCGACAATCCGGAACGGCTGGGCTACCGGCGACCGCCGCACGGCGTCTCCATGACCCCCAACATCCCCAAGCCGCGCAGCCGCGGCCGGCTCTACCTGACCAGCGCCGACCCGGCGGTCAAGCCGGCGCTGGACTTCCGCTACTTCAGCGACCCGGACGGCTACGACGCCCGCACCCTGGTGGACGGCATCCGGATCGCCCGCGAGGTGGCCCGGCAGGAGCCGCTGGCCGGCTGGCTGGGCCGCGAGGTGTGCCCGGGGCCGGAACTGGTCACCGACGAGGAGCTCAGCGCCTACGCGCGCCGCGCCGCGCACACCGTCTACCACCCGGCGGGCACCTGCCGGATGGGCGCGCCGGACGACCCCCTGGCCGTCGTCGACCCCGCGCTGCGGGTGCGCGGCCTGGCGAACCTGCGGATCGCGGACGCCTCGGTCTTCCCCACCATCCCGGCGGTCAACCCCATGGTCGGCGTGCTGATGACCGGCGAGCGGGCCGCCGCCCTGCTGCGCGCGGACTCCTCCGCCGCCCCGGCGGCGCCCCGGATTCCCGCACCACGACGACGGGCCCACCCCGAACAGAGCGGAGAGAACGCACGATGAAAGCGACCGGACAGCATCCCCTCCCCCGGCAGCGCGCGGACGTGGCGGCCCCGGAGCCCGGCGAGCGCCCGCCCGTCTTCGCCGTGCGCGGCCTGTGGAAGGTGTTCGGTCCGCGTGCCGAGCGGGTGCCGCGCAACCCCGCGCTGGCCGCCCTGCCGGCCGCCGAGCTGACCGCCCGCACCGGCTGCACCGCGGCCGTCCGCGATGTCTCCTTCGAGGTCCGGCCCGGTGAGTGCTTCGTGGTGATGGGGCTGTCCGGCTCCGGCAAGTCCACCCTGGTGCGCTGCCTGACCCGGCTGATCGAGCCCACGGCGGGCGCGGTCGCGATGGACGGCGAGGACGTGCTGGCCATGGACAAGGAGCGGCTGCGCGAACTGCGCCGCCACCGGGCCGCCATGGTGTTCCAGCACTTCGGCCTGCTGCCGCACCGCACGGTGCGGGACAACATCGCCTACGGGCTCCAGATCCAGGGCCTGTCCAGGGCCGAACGGCGGGCCCGCGCCGAGGAGATGGCCGCCAAGGTGGGACTGACCGGGCTGGAGCACCGCCGCCCGGCGCAGCTCTCCGGCGGCCAGCAGCAGCGCGTCGGCATCGCCCGCGCACTGGCCGTGGACCCCGAGGTGATGCTGTTCGACGAGCCGTTCAGCGCGCTGGACCCGCTGATCCGCCGCGACATGCAGGACGAGGTGCTGCGGCTGCGCCGCGAGGAGGGCCGCACCATGGTCTTCATCACGCACGACCTGTCCGAGGCGCTGCGGGTCGGCGACCGGATCGCGCTGATGCGGGACGGCGGCATCGTGCAGATCGGCACCCCGGAGGAGATCGTGGGCCGGCCCGCGGACGACTATGTGCGCGACTTCGTCCGGGACGTGCCGCGCGACCAGGTGATCACGGTGCGCAGCGCCATGCGCCCGGTGGGGCCGGGCGACGCGGACCGGGACGGCTGCGCGGAGCTGCCGCCGGAGACGGTGGTCGCCGACGCCATCGCGGCGGTCGCGCGCACCGGCCGCCCGGCACGGGTGACGGACCGCGGCGGCCGGTGCCTGGGCGTGGTGGACCACGAGCGCCTGCTCTCGGTGGTCGCCGGTCTCGACACCCCTGAGCTGGAGGGCACCGCCACATGACCGGCACGACAAAGCCCTCCCTGGCCGCCAGGGTCCCGGCCACCGCCGCCGGCCCGGACGGGCCGGCCGCGCCGGCCGGAGGCGGCGGGGTGGCGGCGAAGTCCGCCGGGGCCGCGCGGGCGCTCGGCGGGCGGGTGTATCTGGTCGTCGCGGCGGCGCTGTTCGCCCTGGCCGGCGCGGTGCTGGCGGGCGACGCGGCATGGCCCGGCTCCTGGACCTGGGACGCGGAGACGCCGCTGGACGAGCTCAACCGCTGGCTGATCCTCAACCGCGACTCGCACCCGCTGTTCCTCTACTTCCTGCTGCATCTCAGCAACAACGTGAACAGCGCGGTGGACACCGCCCTCGCGGTCCTCCAGGGCCTGGGCTGGCCCGGCGTCACCGTCGCCGCCACCCTGGGCGCCTGGGCCGCAGCGGGCGGCGGCACCCGCCCGCGCGCCCTCACCACGGCCGGCACCGCGCTCGCCGCCTTCGCCGCCATCGGCCTGCTCGGCATGTGGCCGCACGCCATGCTGACCCTGGCCCTGATGGTGGTGGCGGTGACGCTGTCCGCCGTGCTGGGCCTGCTGCTCGGCCTGGCCGCCGGTCTCTCCGACCGCGCCGGCCGCGCGCTGCGCCCGGTCTTCGACACCATGCAGGTGCTGCCCGCCTTCGCCTATCTGCTGCCCTTTGTGCTGCTCTTCGGCATCGGCACGGCACCCGCCCTGTTCGCCACCGTGATCTACGCCGCGCCGCCCATGGCCCGGCTGACCGCCCTCGGCCTGCGCGAGGCCGATCCGGCGGCCCTGGAGTGCGCCCGTTCGCTCGGCGCGGGCCCCTGGCAGCGGCTGCTGACCGCCCGGCTGCCGCTGGCCCGTCCCCGGATGCTGCTCGGCCTCAACCAGACGATCATGATGGCGCTGTCCATGGTGGTCATCGCCTCGATCATCGGCGCGGGCGGCCTCGGCGACCAGGTCTTCGACGGGCTGCGCACCCAGGACATCGGCAAGGCGCTGACCGCCGGCATCGCCATCGTGCTGATCGCGATCTGGCTGGACCGCACCACCGCCGCGGCCGGCGAACGGCTGGAGCACCCCGGCGCCGGCACCGGCCGGGCCGCCGCCGCGCTGCCCCTGGCCGTGACCGTGGCCGCCACCGTCGCCGCCTGGCTGCTCGGCCGGGTGGCGCTGGGCCTGGGCGCCTGGCCGGACGGCTGGACCTTCTCCATCGCCGACCCGGTCAACGACACCGTGGACTGGATGGTGGTGAACCTCGGCTCGGGCGTCCCGCTGGTCGGCGGCACCCTGACCTGGGCGGAGAACTTCACCCTCTGGGTGCTCAACCCGCTGCGGGACGGCCTCACCGCCATCCCCTGGTGGGCCCTGCTGCCGCTGGCCGGGGTGCTCGGCTTCCTGGCCGGGCGCCTGCGCAGCGCCCTCACCGCGATGGGCGCGCTGGCCGCCATCGGCGTGCTCGGGCTGTGGGACAAGTCCCTCAACACCCTCTCCCAGGTGCTGGGCGCGCTGCTGCTCACCCTGCTGATCGGCTTCGCGGCCGGCATTGCGGCCGCCCGCCGCCCGCTGCTGGAGAAGCTGCTGCGGCCGGTGCTGGACGTGCTCCAGACCATGCCGCAGTTCATCTATCTGATCCCGGTGGTGGCGCTGTTCGGCGTCGGCCGGATCGCGGCCATCACCGCGGCCGTGGTGTACGCCCTGCCGGCCGTGGTGCGGATCACCACCCAGGGGGTGCGGCAGGTGGACGCCACCGTGCTGGAGGCGTCCCGCTCGCTGGGCGCCACACCCTGGCAGCAGCTGCGCCAGGTGCAGCTGCCGCTGGCCCGTGCCCAGCTGCTGCTGGCCGTCAACCAGGGCGTGGTGCTGGTGCTGGCCGTGGTGGTGGTCGGGGGTCTGGTCGGCGGCGGCGCGCTGGGCTTCGACACCGTCTACGGGCTCCAGCGCGGCGACCTGGGCGTGGGCCTGCCGGCCGGCGCGGCCATCGTCTGCCTCGGCCTGCTGCTGGACCGGATCACCCAGCCCGGCCGGGACGCCGCCCCCGGCCCCGGCACCGGCCGCGGTGACCGGGCCGGGAGGTCCCGGCCCTGAACCGGCCGCCCGGGCCGCCCGGCTCCCCCCGGCCGGCCCCGCAACAACCCCGATACCAACCCCCGTAACGACCCCGGCAAGGAGAACGAACCCATGCGCAAGCGCACCCCCGCCCGCCGTACCGCCCTCGCCGCCGGCACCGGAGTGCTGGCCCTGCTGGCCCTCACCGCCTGCGGCGCCGCCGAGACCGACCGGCCGGACGCCGGCGGGCAGGACGGCGGCAGCGACAACGGCGGCGAAGGACAGGGCTACGACACCGTCGTCATTGCCGAGCCCAACTGGGTCGGCGCCGCCGCCAACGTGGCCGTCGCCAAGCATGTACTGGAGACCGAGCTGGACGTCACCGTCGAGGTGCGCCAGATCGACGAAACCCTGGCCTGGGACGGCCTGGACGACGGCTCCATCCACGCCATCCTGGAGGACTGGGGCGGCGCCCCGGAGAAGGAGGAGCTGTACCTGGAGGAGAAGAAGTCCGTCGTTCCCGGCGGCGAGCTGGGCGTGGTCGGCCACATCGGCTGGTTCGTGCCCAAGGCGTACGCCGACGCCCACCCCGAGGTGAAGACCTGGGAGGGCCTGAACGACCTGGCCGAGGACTTCCGGACCGCCGAGTCCGGCGACAAGGGCCAGCTCCTCAACGGCGACCCCGGCTACACCAGCTACGACAAGGAGATCGTGCGCGAGCTCGGCCTGGACTTCCAGGTGGTCGAGGCGGGCAGTGAGGAGGCCCTGATCTCCGCCATCCAGCGCGCCGACCGGGAGGGCACCCCGCTGCTCACCTACTGGTGGACCCCGCACTGGCTGAACGCCGAGGTCGAGCTGGTGGAGGTGGAGCTGCCGCCGTACAGCGAGGAGTGCTACGAGGACCTGTCGAAGGTCGCCTGCGCCTACCCGGACGTCAACCTGCCCAAGTATCTGAACGCCGACTTCGCCGAGAACGGCGGGGAGGCCGCGGAGTTCCTGAAGAACTTCCAGTGGGACACCGCGGACCAGGAGCTCGTGGCCCAGTTGATCCAGGGCGAGGGCATGGAGCCGGAGGCCGCCGCCGAGCAGTGGGTGGCTCAGAACCCGGACAAGGTCCAGGCCTGGCTGCCCGCCGAGGGCTGAGCCCGGCCACCCGGCCCACGGCCGTCCGGGACCGGCCGCCCGGTCCCGGACGGCCGCCCCGGCCGCGCCGGAACGGGGCCCGGCTGCACTGTGCAGCAGTCTTCACCCGGTCCGCTTCCCGGGGCCGATCCGTGTGGCTACTGTGTCTGTGGAACGCCGGTTGACACAGTGGAGACACGTCCATATGAAGCCCAGCCGCCGGGGCCGCTCCGCGCTGCCCGTCCGGGTGCTCCTGGCGACTCTGACCGCGCTGAGCACCCTCGGCATGCTCGGCGGCTGCGTTCCCGGCAGCGCCCGGGGCCAGGAGGACACGGGCGCCGCCGCCTCGGCGGGCTTCGACGGCAAGGTGTCCATCGCGGTGCCCGGCTGGGCCGGCGGCCAGGCCAATGCCGCCGTCGCCGCCTATGTGCTGGAGCACCAGCTCGGCGTCCCGGTCGAGCTCGTCGACACCGACCCGGACCGGGCCTGGGACCTGCTGGACTCCGGCGAGGTGCACATCGTCCTGGAGGACTGGGGCGCCAGCCCGGACAAGCAGGAGCTGTACATCCGCCGGCGCCAGACCGTGGTCCCGGCCGGTGAGCTGGGGCCGGTCGGGCACGTCGGCTGGTTCGTGACCGGCGACTACGCCGTGGCCCACCCGGAGGTCCGCACCTGGGAGGGCCTGGCCGGGCGCACCGGCGACTTCGCCACCGCCGCGACCGGCGGGCGCGGACGTCTGCTGCTCGGCCACCCGGACGACGCCTCCTTCGACCGGAGCCTCATCGACCAGCTCGGCCTGGAGCTGACCGTGGTGGCGGCGGGCAGCGAGGAGGAGCTGATCGAGGCGCTGCGCACCGCCGACCGGACGGGCATCCCGGTGCTGGCCAACTGGTGGCAGCCGCACTGGCTGAACTCCGAGATAACGATGACCGAGGTGGAGCTGCCGCCGTACACCCCCGGCTGCCGCACCGATCCGGAGCGGGTGCGCTGCGGCTATCCGGACATCCCGCTGCGCAAGTATCTGAACGCCGAGTTCGCCGGGACGGGCGGCGAGGCGGTGGAGTTCCTCCGGGCCTTCCGGTGGTCCACCGAGGACCAGAACGAGGTGGCCCGGCTGATCGCGGACAAGGGGCTGACCCCCGAGGGAGCGGCGGCCCAGTGGGTGGCGGCGAACCCGGAGAAGACCGGCTTCTGGATCGGCCGCTCCGCCGAGCAGGTGCTGGAGCGGATGGAGGCCGAGGCCGAGGCCGAACCCCCCGCCGCCCACAACGTCGGCTGACCGGCCGGGCGACCGGCCGGGCGGCCGCGGTGACGCGGCGTCAGTCGCCGGCCGAGAACCGGAGTATGTCCTTGAGGAACGGCAGTTCCAGCCAGGGGTCCGGCTGCGCCATCAGGGTCAGCAGCACGATCAGGGTGCCGAGCGCCCCATAGGTCACCACATCCGTGAACCGGGAGCGCACCGCCAGCATCCCCACGGCCGGCAGCACCAGCCGCAGCACGCCCCCGGCCAGCACCGAGCAGCCCACGATCAGCAGCCCGATCCGGAAGCCGCTGACCGTCATCACCAGCAGGCCGGCCAGCGTGCCGGCCAGCACGGTCAGCAGCGGCCACTGCCGCACCGGCGCCGGATAGCCGCCGCCCGCGGTCCGCCCGCCGCCCTGCGGCCGGGCGGTGTCCCAGGTCACCTCCGGATAACGCCGGGAGCCGCCCCGTTCACTCGTCGTCACCTCGACCACCACCGCCGTCCATCCGTCCGTTCTGTCCCGGGGTCAGTCCTGGCGCAGCCCGGCGGCGCGTTCCGCCATCTGCACCACGTTCTCCAGCAGCATGGCCCGGGTCATCGGCCCCACGCCGCCCGGGTTGGGCGAGACCCAGCCGGCGACCTCCCGGACGCCGGGATGCACATCGCCCACGACCTTGCCGTTCTCGTCCCGGCTGACGCCCACGTCCAGCACGGCCGCGCCCGGCTTGACGTCCTCCGGCTTGACCAGGTGCGGCACCCCGGCCGCCGCCACCACGATGTCCGCCCGGCGGAGCTGCGCGGACAGATCCCGGGTGCCGGTGTGGCACTGGGTCACGGTGGCGTTCTCGCTGCGCCGGGTCAGCAGCAGCGGCAGGGTGCGCCCCACCGTGGTGCCGCGCCCGATCACCACCACATCGGCGCCGTTGATCTCCACGCCGTAGCGGCGCAGCAGGAAGATGATGCCGTTCGGGGTGCAGGGCAGCGGCGCGGCCTCGTTCAGCACCAGCCGGCCCAGGCTCATCGGATGCAGGCCGTCGGCGTCCTTGGCGGGCTCCATCAGCTCCAGCACCCGGTTGGTGTCGATGCCCCGGGGCAGCGGCAACTGCACGATGTAGCCGGTGCAGGACGGGTCCTCGTTCAGCTCCCGGACCACCGCCTCGATCTGCTGCTGGCTCGCGGTGTCCGGCAGCTCCTTGCGGAGGGAGGCGATGCCGACGGCGGCGCAGTCGCGGTGCTTGCCGGCCACGTATTTCCGGCTGCCGATGTCGTCCCCGACCAGCAGGGTGCCCAGCCCGGGGGTGACACCGGCCGTCTTGAGGGCGGCGACGCGGGTGGTGAGGTCGGCTTTGATGGCGGCGGCGGTGGCCTTGCCGTCGAGAATCTGGGCGCTCATGCTCCCATCTTCCCGGATGCCGCCGCCGGACCACCAATCCCGTCCGCCGCGGCGGCCACCCGCACATTCTGTTGCGGCTTTGGCACAGGGGGACAGCGCCACTGGACAGCCGGTGGTACCAGACGATCGAATGGCCGCACCACAAAGCTGAACTTCTCCCGCCCGTCCGCGCCGACCGAGTGAGGAACCGTCCGTGACCCATCCGCCGCAGCAGCCCGAGCAGTCCCCCTATGGTCAGCAGCCCGGCGGATATCCGCAGCAGCCGGGCTACCCGCAGCAGCCCGGCTTCCCCCAGCAACAGGGCTATCCACAGCAACAGGGCTACCCCCAGCAACAGGGGTACGGCTATGGATACCCGCAGCAGCCCGGCGGCCAGCAGTACGGCTATCCAGGTGTCCCGGGCCAGGCAGTAGTGCCGCAGGGCTTCGCCGGCTGGGGGTCACGCTTCGTCGCCCGGCTGATCGACTTCCTGCTGTTCGGGCTGGTGCCCATCATTCTCACGTTCTCCGGGATTGACTCGGAGGGCAGGATCGGGCCGCTGTACTTCCTCGGCGCCCTGCTGGGCCTGGGCGGCTCCCTCTTCCTGGCGTGGATGGTGGGCACCACCGGCCAGTCCCCGGGCCGCAAGGCGGTGAGCATCCAGGTGCTCAAGGAGTCCACCGGGCAGCCGCTGGGCTTCGGCATGGCCTTTGTCCGCGGACTGCTGGAGTTCATCAACGCGCTGCCGTGCTTCCTGGGGTATCTGTGGCCGGCCTGGGACGCCAAGAAGCAGCACTTCACCGACAAGATCGTGGGCAGCATCGTGGTCCGCAAGATCTGACCGCGGCACGGCCGCCGAGGGGGCCGCGTCCCGCCCGTGGGCGGGACGCGGCCCCTTCTGGCTTCCGCCGGGTGACGGCGGGATTGCCGTTCGTTGGCGCAACTCGCGTAGAAGATTAATCGACCCGCGTAGAACTTGTCATGGACGCGTTACGCAGCCCCTCGACCATCCATCAGGAAACCCCTGGCGAACAAGCCTTCGGGAGGCATCCTGATGTCCCACCCCCACAGCGTCACCCTCACCCGGGTCCCGGCCCCCGGCGGCAGCCGCGCCCGGCGGCGCGGCCTGCCCGCCCTGGCGGCCGTGCTGGCCACCGCGGGCATGCTGCTCTTCCTGCTCTCCCCGCCCGCCTCGGCCGCTCCCCCGCGCATCCCCAGCCTCTCCACCGCGCAGTACCAGCTCAACAACCTGTCGGTGGGCGCCGAAACGTCCATGACCGGCTACTCCCGCGACCTCTTCCCGCACTGGCGCAGCAGCGGCGGCTGCACCACCCGGCAGACCGTGCTCAAGCGGGACGGCAGCAACGTGGTCGTCGGATCCAACTGTCAGCCCACCTCCGGGAGCTGGTACAGCCCCTACGACGGGGTGACCCTCCGCTCGCCGTCCGACGTGGACATCGACCATGTCATCCCGCTCGCCGAGGCCTGGCGTTCGGGTGCCAAGAACTGGTCCACCAGCAAGCGCGGCGACTTCGCCAACGACCTCTACTGGCCGCAGCTCATCGCGGTCCACGACAGCACCAACCAGTCCAAGGGCGACCAGGACCCGGCCGACTGGCAGCCGCCCCGCGCCGCCTACCGCTGCACCTACGCCAAGATGTGGATACAGGTGAAGTACCGGTGGAACCTCAAGGCCGACTCCGCCGAGAAGTCCGCCCTGCAGTCCATGCTCAACACCTACTGCTGATCCCGCGCCGCTGATGCGTGCCGCTCGGCTGCCACCGGCCCGCTCCGGTGGCAGCCGTGCTGAGATGTCGGTATGACGGAAACCATGAGTGGTACGACGGAGCGCACCACGGTGTTCAAGGCCCCCCGGGGCGGCGTGATGACCGAGGAAGTCGGCGTCATCACGGGCGAACTGGAACTGCTCACGGCGGCGGAGCCGGACGGGACGCTGGTCCTGCGCATCCGCTACGCGGGCGCCGCCGAGTGGTACACGGTGGCGGGCGGGCCGTTCCGGCTCCATGATCCGCGCGACCACGAGGTGCTGCACGAGGTCCTGGTCTCGCTGCTGCACCGCCCCCAGCCCTGATCCCCTCCCGGTTCCTCCGACGCCTCGCCCGGCCGGCTCCCCCGCCCGCCGGGCGAGGCCGGTGATTCAGCCGATGAAGTCCGGGCGCCCGGCTGGTCATCCTCTCCGGGACGGGCGGGCGCCCGGCCCGCCCGGGGAGAGGAGCCGCAGATGCGCGCATGGCGCAGCACGTCGCGGATTCTGGTGACCGCGCTGGTCACCGCCACCCTCGCCGGAGGTGTGGCACAGGCCGCGCCGGAGCCGGAGGAGGCGGAGAAGACGGCGGCGGACGGGCGACCGCTCGTCGAGGGCCCGATCGCGGGCACGGTACCCGGCGATCCGTCGGCGCCGGAGGTGGCGGACACCTATCCGTGGATGTCCACGGTCACGGACCTGGCCGCCGCCGGATATGTGGAGGAGGAGTTCTACCTGTCCGGCGAGGCGGACGCCTACCGTCCCACCGGTGAGCGGGTCGCCTCCGATGTGCCCTACACCACCCGCCTCATCGTCCGCCGCCCCACCGACCCCGGACGCTTCAACGGCACCGTCCTCACCGAATGGCAGAACGTCTCGGCCGGCTACGACCTGGACGCGCTGTGGTCGCCCGAGCAGATCATGCGGGAGGGCTATGCCTGGGTGGGCGTCTCCGCCCAGCGGGTGGGGGTCGACCAGCTGCGCGGCTGGAGCCCGGCCCGGTACGGAGACCTCGATGTCACCGGCCAAGGCGCCTTCACCGCCGACGAACTTTCGTACGACATCTTCGCGCAGGCGGCCGAGGCGCTGCGCAGCCGCGGGGGCGACGCCAGGCCGCTCGGCCGGCTCAGGGCCAGGACGGTGGTGGCCGTCGGCGCGTCCCAGTCCGCCGGGCGGATGACCGTCTACTACGACCGCGTCCTGCCGGGGACCACGCCCGTCTTCGACGCCTATGCGTTCATCGTCGGCCCCGCCCCCTCCCGCAGGGGCGAGGAGCCGGTCTTCCACGTGCTGTCGGAGACGGATGTGCGCACCCCGGTGCGGCGGGCGGACGATGACCGCTACCGGCGCTGGGAGGTGGCCGGCACCGCGCATTCCGGCTGGCACGGCCAGGCGTACCGCAAGCCGGTCCTCGACCGTGACCTGGGCGCCGCGCCGGAGTACGCATGCGACCGGCCGCCGTTCAGCCGGGCCCCGCTGCACCATGTGCTCGCCGCCGCCTACCACCATCTGGTGCGGTGGGCGCGCTACGGCAGCGAGCCGCCGTCCGCTCCCCCGCTGGAGTTCGCCGCGGACGGCACCCTGGCCCGGGACGGACTCGGCCTGGCCAGGGGCGGCATCAGGCTCTCCCAGGTGGAGGTCCCGACCGCGCTGAACGACGGGATCAACTCCGGGGAGACCTTCTGCGTGCTGTTCGGCAGCCACATCCCGTTCGACAAGGCACGGCTGGACGAGCTCTACCCCTCGCCCGGCCGCTATGTCTCCGCGGTGCGCCGGGCCGACATCCGCGCCGTTCTGGACGGCCATCTGCTGCCCGCGGACGCCTACCAGAACCTGCGCGACGCCCTCGCCTCCGGCATCGGCAGGCCCTGACCGGCCCTGACCGGCCCGGCCGGCCGGCCCGCGGCGGCAACGGCGGCGGCGGGGGAGGGTACCGTCCGGGCCCTACCCCCGCCGCCTCGCCGGCTACTCGCAGCCCACGCCGTCGTCGTCGCGGTCCAGGTGCGGGCCGTAGCCCGGGTCGCCCCGGTGGACGGGGGCCGCGCCGGCCGCCCGGGCCGCGTCGCAGTTCTCGTAGAAGAAAGTGCTGCCGCCGCCCGACGAACCGTCGTCCGCCGCCTGCCCGGTGACCGTCCTGGTGACCACCACTTCGACCTCCTTGGTGACGGTCGGCCCCGGCTCGGGTTCCGCGGTGACGGTCTCGGTGACGGTCGGTGCCGGTTCCGCCCTGGCCTCGGCCGTCTCCGTCACCGTGGCCGTGGCCGTCGCCGTGGCCCCGGCACCGGCCCGCGCCTCGCCCGTCTCCTCCTCCGGACCACCGCCGGCCACGGCCACCCCGCAGCCCAGGGCCAGCACATAGGTCACCGCCACGGCCGCCCAGAACTTCGGGCGCTTGCGCATCGGCCGGCTGTCGGCCTCACCCACCGCCGGCCGGAACGGCCCCGGCTGCGCCCACTGCGGTCCGGGGTTCTGCCGCGCCCAACTCGGTCCGGGATTCTGCTGGCTCATCCAAGCCCCCCTTGGTCTGCCGCCTCACGTCACTCCCGCCCACGGCCGCACACACCCCTCGGTGGCGCGGCCGGGACCGCGCACATTACTCCCGAACACCCCTTCCGTCCCCCACTCGTCGGCCACTTTCTCCACCATTCGTCCGCAGAAGCCCCGGCACCAGACACATGCCCCATACATCCGCCCATCGGCAGGCCCCTCTGGAGCTGCACAGAGGGCCGCGGCCCCGAGGAGCACCCGCTCCCGCACATCGCCGTTGCCAGGTCTCCCCGAAGCGCGACAAGGAGGCGACCTGGAAGCAGTGGTACGCTATTCGGTACCACTTCCGGAAGGGTGTGACCATGTCCATCACCGCGAGCGAGGCCCGCAGAGAGCTTTTCCCGCTGATCAAAAAGGTCAATGAGGATCACGACGCCGTCGAGATCGTTTCCAAGCACGGCAATGCGGTGCTTCTCTCCGCGGACGACTATGCCGCTCTCCGCGAGGGGGCCTATCTGCTGCGTTCACCCGCGAACGCCCGCCGCCTGCTCAAGGCCTATGAGAACGCACTCAGCCGGAGCGGTCTCGTCGAGCGCGAACTGATCGACCCGGACGTGCCGGACGCCGGGGCAGCCGGGTGAGGCTCGTTTTCGAGGAGCAAGGCTGGGAGGATTACACGTCCCGGCTCAAGAATGACCGCAAGATGCTCGCCCGGATCAACAAACTGATCGAGGACATCCGTCGTGACCCCTTCACCGGTATAGGCAAGCCCGAACCGCTGAAGTACCACCTGCCCGGGGCCTGGTCACGGCGGATCGACGATGAGCACCGGCTGGTCTATCTGATCCACTCCGAAGAGATCATCGTTCTCGCCGCCCGCTACCACTACTGAGTTGCCGGCTGCGGCGCGGCGCCGCATGTGCTGACCGCGGGGAGTGGCTAGCCGGACGGGCAGCCCGTCAGGCACCAGGCGTCCAGGGCACGGTGGTACAGCTCCTGGATCCGGCCGCGCTCGGAGAGCGGCCCGGCGGCGAGCAGCGCGTAGCGGCGGCCGTCCTCGCCGTAGAAGACCCGGTCCACGGTGTAGCGGGGGCCGAACCGCGGATGGGTGTAGGTGAACTCCAGCTCGGCCGGGCCGAACGGGGCGGCGTCGAGCCTGGTCAGGCCGAGCAGGTTGTAGTCCTGGAATTCCGCGGCGACGGTCTGCTCCACGCCCGCCAGATTGTCGTACGGACTGGTCTCGGCGGTGGTCTCGACGCTGATCTGGATCAGATGCTCCCGGTTGTCCGGGGTGTAGAAGATCTCCAGATCGCTGACATAGTCGCGCTGCCAGCCCTCCGGGACCGCCAGCCCGAAACCGGCCGGGTCCTGCACGTTCCGGTATTCGATCCTGGTCGGCAGCGGATGGTCCGGCGGCTGTGTCGCGGGATCGTCAGCGGGCCCGGAGGACGAGGGCGACGGGGACGGCGAGGGCGAGGGCGAAGGGGAGCCGGAGGGTGCGGGAGCGCCCGCGCCGTCGTCCGTGTCCTCACCGTTCCACGGGGACTGGATCAGCACAAAGACCAGCGCCGTGGCCAGCGCGGCGGCGAGGGCCGTGAACACCAGGGCCGGCAGCCGCGGCGAGGTCCGGCGCGGCGGCGGGGGCGCGTACGGCGAGGGCGGAGGTGTCCAGCGGGGCGGCTGGACGTTCGGTCCCCTCCCGTTCGGCTGATACCCGGCCATCTCTCCCCTCCCCGCCGGCAACGGACACCGGAGAGGCGAGACTAGCCCATCGGCCGCGGGCATCGGGCGGGCACCGGGGGGCACCGGCCCGGCCGCCGCGCCGCCGGCCGCTCAGGAGTCGGTGAGCAGGCGCTGGGTGAGTGCTTCGAGTTCCTCCAGGCCGGCCTGCACCGCTTCGAGTTCGGTGGTGAGCGGGGTGAGATCGAGCGCGGTGGCGGCGGCGTCATCGGCGGCGCGCAGCGAGAGCAGCATGCCGCCGTGCTCGGCGGCGGCCTCCAGCCGCAGCGTCAGCGTCTCCACGGTGGCCACCAGCACGGTGCGCAGCTCCTCCATCCGCTCCCGGGAGGCGGCGCGTTCGCCGACCGCCCGGGCGGACGCCTCCTTGGCCCGGCGCACCGCGCCGCCCTCCGGCAGGGCGGCGGCCTCCCGCTCCAGGCGCATCTGCTCGCCGCGCAGCTCCCGGGAGTCCTCCCCGCCGGAGGTGGCGGCGTCGATCACGGTCACCGCCGCCACCCGCCGGGTGAGCTGCTCGCTGGCGGTGCGGGCGTGCGAGGCGGCGTCCGCCAGCGCGGCACCGAGGGTGCCGTCGGCCGCGGCGCTCTCCCGGTGAGCCTGGAGCCGCTGCGCGGCGTTGCGGGCGCGGCCCAGCCACTGCTCGGTCTCGGTGAGCGCGAAGGTCTCGGGCCGGCGGGGCAGTTCGGTGATCCGGCCGCCGGTGCCGGGCGCCGGGCGGGTGCCGGTCAGCCGGGAGGTGATGAGGTAGGTGAGCAGGACGATGCCGAAGACCCCGGCGCCGTACTCGGCGGCGGTGCGCGCCTCCTCGTCCAGCACGTAGTACAGCAGCGCTCCGGCTCCCGCGCCGATCAGCACCGCGAGAACGAAACCGCCGAAGGTGCTCCCGGAATCCCTGCTCATCGCCGCCCGCCCCCGCTTCCCCGTCCGTTGAACCCGGCCGGTCACAGCGTACGCGGGGTGCGAGTCGGGCGGGAGTGCCAACGGCCGCGTCCCGGCGCTGGGGGACGCGGCCGTGCGCACGGCGCAGGTGGTGGCAGCACCCGTGCCGGATCAGGGGATGGCGATGCAGTCGAAGCCCATCGCGGTACTGGTGGTGCCGGCCGGCAGCGAGCCGATGAAGCCGAAGGAGGTGCTGGCGCCGGGGGCCAGCGACCCGTTCCAGGCGGCGTTGGACACGGTGCCGGCGCCGCTGTCGTAGGAGCCGCCCCACAGTTGGGCGATCTGGGCCCCGCCGTCCGTCACCAGGACGGCCTGCCAGCCGCTCAACGCGGTGGTACCGGAGTTGGTGATGGTCACCCCGGCCTGGAAGCCGCCCTGCCAGGTGTGGGCGACGTGGTACTCCGCGGTGCAGGCGCTGTCCTCGTTCCCGCCGCTGCCGCCGGAATCACCGCTGCCGCCCGAACCGCCGGAGTCACCACTGCCGCCGGAGTCGCCCGAACCGCCCGAATCACCGGTCCCGCCGTCCAGGACGTCGGTCAGGGCGGGGAACCAGCGAGCAGCGATCTTGTCGTCACCGGCGGCGTTGGGGTGCACGCCGTCGTAGGTGTCGGTCGCGGTGGAGAAGCCGGTCCACTGGTCCACCACGATCACCGGCGAGCGTTCGGTGGTCACGGACTGCGCCCAGCCGGGGATCCGCTCGTTGAACGCCACCGTCCGCTGCGCACACTCGCCGCAGGTGGCCGGGTTCATCGGGATGATCTGCGCGACCAGCAGCGTGATGTCCGGGTTCTGCGCCCGCATCTGGTCCAGCAGGGTGGAGAAGGCGGCCAGGATGATGTCCGGCGCGATATTGCTCCAGACATCGTTGGTGCCCAGGTGCATCATCACCACATCCGGCCGGGTGGCAGACAGCCAGCCGGGCAGTTGGTTGTCGGAGGCGATCCGGGTGGCGAGGAAGCCGCCGTGGCCCTCGTTGTCGCCGTCGTGGGCCACCCCGCAGCCCTGCGGCGGCAGGGTGCCGACAAAGTCGATGCCGGTGTGGCCGGCGTCCTGGAGCTGGTTCCACAGCACCGCCCGCCAGCACCCGGGGGAGCCGGTGATGGAGTCGCCCAGCGGCATGATCCGCACGGGATCGGCCGCCGCGGCCGGGGCGGCTCCTGCCGGCTGGGCGAGGGTCGCTCCCACGATGAGCGCGAGAGCGGCGAGTCCCGCTCTCAGCGCATGACGTACCCGCACTGATTCCACCTTCTTCCCACAGACCGCGACTCGGAGTGGGAGCGCTCCCAAAACGCCGGATACATCAACCCACCACCCGGCGGCCCCGTCAAGACCCCACGGAACCAAACGCATCTCCCCATGCCCCGGCACTCACGCCGGCCGGGTGCTCAGCTCCCGTCATAGAGCCGGTCCAGGCCGATGAGCTGGACCGACGGATCCGCCTCGGCCACCGCGCGCAACTCCTCGGTGAATCCGGCTCCGCCGAAGCACAGCGGCCTGGCCGCCTCCGCGGCCATCCCCTCCCGGGCCCGCAGCAATTCCCGGATCCGCTCCAGCCGCCGCATGCCCCATGCCCATGGTCTCGTTTCCCCGGCCCGCGGGCGGGGCCGGAGGGGCCCGGCCCGCGGGAGCGGCGGTGGGGTGTGTGGCGTCAGTGGAAGAAGTGGCGGGTGCCGGTGAGGTACATGGTGATGCCGGCGGCCTCGGCGGCGTCGATGACCTGCTGGTCACGGACCGAGCCGCCCGGCTGGACCACGGCCTTCACCCCGGCGTCGATCAGCACCTGGAGCCCGTCCGGGAAGGGGAAGAAGGCGTCCGAGGCGGCACAGGAACCGGCCGCGCGCTCCGCGCCCGCGCGCTGCACCGCCAGCCGGGCCGAGTCCACCCGGTTGACCTGGCCCATTCCGACCCCGACCGAGGCGCCGTCCCTGGCCAGCAGGATGGCGTTGGACTTCACCGCCCGGCAGGCCCGCCAGGCGAAGGCCAGTCCGGCCAGCCCGGCCTCGTCCAGCGGCTGCCCGGCGGCCAGCGTCCAGTGCGCCGGGTCGTCGCCGTCCGCCTGGAAGACGTCCCGCTCCTGCACCAGCAGCCCGCCCTCGATGGGCCGCAGCTCCCGGCGCACCGCCGGGGCGTCCGGGCAGCGCAGCACCCGGATGTTCTTCTTCCGGGTGAGCACCGACAGCGCGCCCTCCTCGTACTCCGGGGCGATGATCACCTCGGTGAAGATCTCCGCGACCTGCTCGGCCATGGCCACCGACACCGGACGGTTGACCGCGATCACCCCGCCGAAGGCCGAGACCGGGTCGCAGGCGTGCGCCTTGCGGTGCGCCTCGGCCACATCGTCACCGACCGCGATGCCGCACGGATTGGCGTGCTTGATGATCGCCACGCACGGCCGGTCGTGGTCATGGGCGGCGCGGCGGGCGGCCTCGGTGTCGACATAGTTGTTGTACGACATCTCCTTGCCGTGCAGCTGCTCGGCCGCGGCCAGCCCGGTGCCGCTGCCGTCGCCGTACAGCGCGGCCGGCTGGTGCGGGTTCTCGCCGTAGCGCAGCACCTGCTGCCGCTGGAAGGCGATGCCCGCGAAGTCCGGCAGCGGCGCCGGATCCGGGGCGTACTCCTCGGCGAACCAGGAGGCCACCGCCGTGTCATAGGCCGCGGTGTGCTGGAACGCCTCGGCCGCCAGCCGCCTGCGGGCGGCCAGGTCGAAGCCGCCCTCCGCCGCCGCGGCCAGCACATCGCCGTACCGCTCCGGATTGACCACCACGGCCACCGAGGGGTGGTTCTTGGCGGCGGCCCGCACCATGGACGGCCCGCCGATGTCGATCTGCTCCACGCACTCGTCCGGGGCGGCGCCCGAGGCGACCGTCTCCCGGAACGGATACAGATTCACCACCACCAGGTCGAACGGCTCCACCTCCAGCTCCGCCAGCTGGCGGCGGTGGTCCGCCAGCCGGCGGTCGGCCAGGATGCCCGCGTGCACCCGCGGGTGCAGGGTCTTCACCCGGCCGTCCAGGCACTCGGGGAAGCCGGTCAGCTCCTCCACCGGTGTCACCGGCACCCCGGCGTCCGCGATCCGGCGGGCCGTGGAGCCGGTGGAGACCAGCGCCACCCCCGCCTCGTGCAGACCCCGGGCCAGTTCCGCCAGCCCGGTCTTGTCGTAAACGCTCACCAGCGCGCGCCGGATGGGCAGCTTCTCGGCCGTCACGGGATAAGTACCTTTCGTCCCTCGATGCGGTAGCCGTCGCGGGCCAGCCGGCCGACGGCATCGACGAGCAGTCCTCGCTCGACTTCCTTGATCCGCTCGTGCAGCGCCGCCTCGTCGTCCTCCGGCCGGACCTCCACCACGCCCTGCGCGATGATCGGTCCGGTGTCGACGCCCTCGTCGACGAAGTGGACGGTGCACCCGGTGACCTTCACGCCGTACGCGAGCGCGTCGCGCACCCCGTGGGTGCCGGGGAAACTGGGCAGCAGAGCGGGATGGGTGTTGACCGTGCGCCCGCCGAACCGGGCGAGAAAACGCGGCCCCAGAATCTTCATGAACCCGGCCGAGACCACCAGGTCCGGCTCGTGCGCGGCGACCGCCTCGGCCAGCGCCGCGTCCCATTCCGCCCGGGCCGGGTAGTCCCGCACCCGGCACACGAACACCGGCAGCCCGGCCGCGCGGGCCCGGTCCAGCCCGGCGATCCCGTCCCGGTCCGCGCCCACGGCGACCACCTCGGCGCCGTACGCCGCGGCGCCGCGCCCGGCGACCGCGTCCAGCAGGGCCTGGAGGTTGGTCCCCGAGCCGGAGACGAGGACGACAAGACGCGCCGGGGACGGGGCGCCGTCGCGCGACGCCGCGGCCACGGGGGACTGCTCTGTGTGCATGGTCTTCGATTCTTCCCGGTCGGAAAAACGGAGCCGGACCGGCTGCGCGAGTGCCGCATGCCCGCGTGCCCGCATGCCCGCCTTCACGCCGCTCCGGCCGTTCCCGCCGGCCGCCGTGGAAGGACCCAAGACCGGCGGCCACGGGCAACGATACCGGCCCGGCATCCCGCCCCCGCGCGACGGGCGGGCCGCCGCCCCGGTACGGTCGGGGGCGGGGGACCCCTCCCCCGCCCCGACGGCCCCGGACCTCCAGGACCGCCACGACCTATCCATACCGCCCGCCAGGACCCGGCGCACCCCACCGCGGACGCCACACAGGGGACAGACACAGATGAGCGACCGACGCCGCGCCGCCACCGAGACCAACGGCCGCAACAGCGAGGAGCACAACCCCTTCGCGCCGCCGCCCGAGGGCGCCCCCGACCGGCCCTGGCGACCGCGCGGCGGTGACGACGACCACGCAGGCGGCAACGGCGACGGCAACGGGGCCGCGGACGGCCATGGCAACGGCCACGGCAGTGATGACGAGCAGGGCGACCGGGACGAGCGGCGCGGCGGCATCTGGGGCAGTCAGTGGAGCCGCCGCCAGCCGCAGCGTCAGTCCGGCCCGTTCGGCCGGCCGCCGGGCGGCGGCGGCCGGCCGAACGGCCGGGGCGGCGGGCTCCGCGGCCCGGAACGCCGCTGGGACCCGTCCGACCCCAAGCAGCGTCACGCCAGATTCGCCCTGCTGGCCGGGATGTGGGGGCTGGTGCTGGCCTGGCTCGGCATCGACTGGCTGGCCATGTTCCTCGGCGCCCTCGGCCTCTACTGGGGCATCGACGCCCTGCTCAAGCCCAAGCCCGACGCCTCCGCCGCGGCCCGCGCCGCCGTCACCGAGCCGGCCCCGCCCTCGGCGCCGGAGGACGGCGGGACGGGAGCGGGGGCCGGATCCGGGGCCGGGGCCGGGGCAGGCACCCGCCGCCCGCAGACCCCCCAGGCCACGGCCGGCATCGTGCTCTCCGGCCTCGCCCTGGTCGTGATCGCCCTCCAGTTCGCCGTACAGATGGTCTACAAGGACTACTTCGTCTGCGTCGACGACGCCCTCACCAGCGCCTCCCGGGAAACCTGCAGCGAGCACATCCCCACCTGGCTGGAGCGCTATCTGGAACCCGAGTGAGCCCCGCCGCCGCGCCGCCCGGCACGCGGGACCAGGAACCGGCCACGACCCCGGCCGCGTCGCCCGACCAGCCTTCCCCGGCCTTGCCGTCCGCGTACGGAAGCACCACCGGGACGGCGACCCACCCGGACGTGCGGCTCGGATGCTCGGCACCACCCCCTGGCCCGCTCCGGTTTCGAGGGTCCCGATCCCGGCGGGACCGGGACCCTCAGCGGGTTCCGGCTCAGAGTCCGAGCGCCCAGTAGCTGTGTTCCAGTTCGGCCGGGAGCGGGTCGACGATGACGTCCAGCCAGTCCGGGCCGGCCGGCACATCGAAGACGACGTATGCCGCGAAGGTCTCCCCGGGCGCCAGCACGCCCACCGGGTCCACCGCGAGCGCCGGGTCGTAGATCTCGGTGGCCTCCATGCCGCCCGCCCAGCCCTGGAACGCGAAGATCGTCTCGTTCGCGGTGTCACCGCAGTTGTCGACGGTGACGAGGAACCGGTAGACGCGCTCGCCGGTGTCGTCGGCCTCCGCGCTCGGGGTGTAGGGCTCCGCCTCCCCGACGGTCACCTCCAGCCCGTTCGCGTAGCCGTACGTCTCGCCGGCGTCCAGGACGGGCGGTGCACCGCCCGGGTCGTCGCCGCTGCTCGCGTCCGGGGCTTCTGCGCAGGACGCCGCGGCGGTCTCCTCGGCCGGCCCGCCCGGCTCCTTGCCCCCACCGCCTCCGCCTTCGGTTCCCCCCTCGTCCGGTGCCGGGCTCTCCACCGACTCCGACGGAACGCCGTCGCCCTCGAAGTACGGGTCCTCGCAAGCCGTCAGCCCCGCCACCGACAGCGCCACCGCCGCCACGACAATCGCCGGAAACCTCGTGCCCCGGCTCCGGTAACCGGTCGCCTTCTCCCCCATCGCACTCATCCCCCCAGCCGAGCAGGGTCCCCCCGGACCCCGCAGGCTTCCATGGAACAGTGCAAATCCGCCCGGCGCACGAGCAGACCGGACTCTGTTGCCGCCCGGTGACAGGGCTGGGACAGGCCACCACACGGTTATCCGGATCGTGCGCGAGCCCGCACCCGGACGGACGGGTGCGGGCTCCCTTGCCGACTTCTCAGGTCAGGAACTCGTGGCCAGGGCGAGGAGGCGGGACCACGCTTCGGGGGTGGTGGTCAATAGCGGACCGTCCACACCCTTGGTGTCCCGGATGTGGACGGCTCCGAACGCGACCGCCACCTCCACGCACTCACCACCGTCGCCGCCGCTGTAGCTGCTCTTGAACCACGCCGACTCGGGCACCGAAGGCCCGCTGCGCTGCACGGTCATGGGGCGGTGAGGGTGAGAAGGTGGCACCACGCCTCAGGAGTGGTGGTGAGTATCGGGCTGCTGGAGTCCTTGGAATCCCGGATGTGCACGGCCCCGGACGCGACCGCCACCTCCACGCACTCACCGCCCTGACTACCGCTGTAGCTGCTCTTGAACCACGCCGACTCGGGCACCGAAGGCCCGCTGCGCTGCACGATCATCTCTCTCCCAGGAGTGTCTCGACGAAGACCAGCGACTCACGCGGAGTGAGCGCCTGCGCTCGCAGACTGCCATAGACCGATTCGAGTTCGTGAACCCTGTGTGAGTCAGTGAAGAGACGGCTGTCGCTGCCCTGGGTTTCGGCATACACGATGCGCTTGCCGCGCTCGGTATCGATCATGACGAAGGGGCCGTCCAGGCCAGCGTGGTCCTCCCGGTCAGTCGGCATGACCTGGATGTCCACGTACCGCTTCTGCCCGATGAGCAGCATGTGTTCCAACTGGCCACGCAGGACTTGCCTGCCACCCAGCGGTCGGCGCAGAACGGTCTCCTCAATGACGAAGGTCATCACCGGCGGGGGCGTGCGGTCGAAGACCACCTGACGGGCGATCCGGGCTGCCACGTGCTCCTCGACAGTCTCATCGCTGAAGACGGGCTTCTTCATCCGGAGGACGGCCCGGGCGTAGTGCTCGGTCTGGAGCAGGCCGGGGACGGCTTGGGTGGCGTAGAAGTGCAGGCCCCTGGCCTTGGCTTCCAGGCCGGCGGCGTTGCGGAAGAAGGCTGGGTACCGGGCGTTGTTGACCTCTTCCTTGAGTGCGGTGAGGACACCGCAGGCGCCGAGGACGTCGTCGGACTTGTCGATGAACTTGCCCGGCGGGATGCGGCGGCCCTGCTCGAACGCCGCGATGGTGGCGGGCGAGTAGCCCATGCGCGAGGCGAAGTCCTCGCGGGTGATGTCGGCCCGGGTCCGGGAAGCCTTCAACTGGCGGCCGAAAGCGACCACCACGCCGGAGGCGAACTCGTCGCCCAGCCGCTGGGCGGGGAGTTCGGGTTCGTCGTCGGTGTCCGGTTCGTACTCGTCCGGGCTGTCGGGGTGCCGCTGGGGCTGGGGCTGCTTCACGGGGCCTCGCTTCGTCCGGGGCTCAAACGCCGCTCGCTGGACCGCGGTTACGCCGCTCCGCGCGACAGCGCACCACCCGGCGCCCACACAGCACTTTGGTCGCACCGTAACCGCTGGACCACGCTAGGCCACCGGGACCACAGTCAGGGCATGTTCGCAGGAAAAGACATGCTTTCTGGTGACAGTGCCCCGCCCGGCCGGGAGTTCGTCATGCGGTTCACCTCCACACCGCGCGGGGCGCGGCTGGCGCGGCGGCTGGCCGCGCAGCGGCTCGACGAGTGGGGGGTGGAGGACGGCAGCGCCGCGCACGACGCGATGACGCTTGTGGTGTCGGAGCTGTGCAGCAACGCCGTCCGGCACGGGCTGGTGCCGGGCCGGGACTTCCGGCTCCGGCTGACCGCCGACGGCACCCGGCTGCGGGCCGAGGTTACCGACGCACGCGCCGAGGCCGCTCCGGCGACGGTGGCCGGCGGTGCGGAGGAGTCCGGGCGCGGGCTGCGGCTGGTGGAGCACTTCGCGGAGCGCTGGGGGTGGTATCCGGCCGGGGACGGCGGTGTGGCCGGCAAGACGGTCTGGGCCGAGTGCGCCCTGACCGGGACGGAGGCCGGCCGGTGAACGCCCTGCGCGCCGCGACGGACGAGGCGCTCGGCGTGGTGCCGTTCGCCGGTCACCTGTTCCGGCTGCGCGCCGATCCGGGCTTCCGGCTGACGCAGATGCAGCACCTGCTGGACTTCGCGCCCCGCACCCGCCCGGCACCGCCGTGCCTCTGCGCGGAGGCCACGGTCGTCCGGGTGCACCGCAGCGGCGAGCTGTTCCGGGACGCGACGGCCCGCCTGTCCAGAGCGCCCGCCCTCCCCGTCGCGCCCCTCGCCGACGCCCGCTGTCTGCGCGCCACGCTCGGGGAGACCACCTGGTGGCGCCCGGCGCGGGACGGCGGTGGCCGGGGCGTCGCGCCCGACCACCTCTATGCCCGCGACGCGGCCGGGACGCTGCACATCGTGCTGGACACCCGTGCCCGCCACGGGGAGCGACATCTCCTCCATGTCATCGGCTCGGTGACGGCGCGCTGCGCCGAGCACCGTGGCTGGGTGTTGTTCGAGGCCGCGGCGGCGGCCGTCGCCGACCAGGGGGTGCTGATCGTCGGCACCTCACCGCGGGAGACGGCAATCGTGCTCCGGGCGCTGGTGGACGGCCTTCGGGCCGAGCCCGTCGGCTACGGCCGGACGGCCGTGACGCCGGACGGCCGCGGCCTGATCGGCCTGCCCCTGCCCCTGTCCCTGCCGGTACCGCCGCAGACGCCCGGGCCGGGCCTGCGCGAGACGGCCCCGCTGCGGCTGCTGCTCCTGGTCCGCCGGTCCGCCGCCGCCCCCGACAACCGCCCACCGGAGACCGCCCCGCTCCCCCTCCCTCGCGCCCGGGCCATGCTCGCGGCGGCCTGCCGCACCCCGGACGGCGGCTGGTTGTTCCCCCGCACCTGGCCGGAACAGCACCTGCGGCACCGCGCACACGCCCTGCTGGACAGCCTCCCGCACACGGTCCTCGCTCTTGCGCTCGCCCTGTCCGGCGATGCACAGCCCGCGGCCCTGGACTCGCGGATCACGGATGCGGTCCTGACGGCGCTTGCGTCGTAGTCGGAAGTGCCGGTCAGGCCGCCCGGCGGGGCGTTGCCGTGTCCTCACGCATGTGGGTGCATGGCGTCCGGCCGCCGGTCGAGGGGCGGGGGCGGCCCGGGCTCCGCCCTCCCGGTGTTCCCCGACGCGCGGCGGCGGGGCTTGAGGCGGCGCAGTGTGGCCGGTACGGCGGAGCCCAGGGTCCGGGCGAGGCGGGGGCGGCGCAGGCGCCAGGCCCGGAGGACGAGAGCGGCCGGGGTGCCGAGGACGGCGATCCAGGCACAGACCGCCAGCCCGGACAGCCAGCGGTCCGGGCCGAAGACGGCCAGGCGGCCGGTGCCCATCGGCCCGCCTGCCAGGGCGGCCAGTACCACTATCCCGGCCCCGGCGAGCACCGCCGCCAGCAGCACGGAGACAACGGTGGCGAGCGGACCGGCGGCGGCCTGCCGGGCGGACCGGTCCGGCACGGCCGCCCGGGCCGCGAACCAGGCCGCGATCAGCACCCCGGAGGCGGGCACCGCCAGGGCCACGGCGAACAGCCCTTCCGCCGGGACGGCGGCCAGCAGCGGAAAGGCGGGGGCGGGAGCGGGGGCCGGGAGGGCCCGGCCGTCCGCCGCGGCCGCGGCCGCGACCGCGGCCGGGGGCGAGGCGGAGAGCGGCGCGACCAGGGCGTGGGTGCCCAGGGCGAAGCCCGGGCCGAGGCCGTAGCAGGCGGCCCAGACGGCGGCGTTGGGGGCCAGGGCGCCGGCCAGCAGCAGGACGGCCAGCCGCCCGGACCAGTCGCCCGTCAGATTGCCGAAGGCGGTCTGGGCCAGGGCGTGGTGCCGGGCCAGGGCGACGGCCGCCAGCAGCGCGCCGGTGCCGCAGACCGCGCACAGCGCGGCGGCGGCGATGCGCGGCGCGCCGGTCTCCTGGAGCCGGAGCAGGGCGTCGGTCGGCCGGCGCAGGGGGCCGCGCAGCGGCGGCGGGCCGCTGTGGTGCCAGGCGGTGGCGAAGGTGATGGCGAGTGCGAACAGCGGCAGATGCAGGGCCGCGCTGGGCGGCACCGGCCGGATCGGGCCCTCCGGCACGGTGTGGGCGACGGCCACGGCCGCGGCCAGGCAGTATCCGGCGCTGATCCACAGTGCGGCCCGGAAGCCCTCCCCCGGCCGGGCGTCGGGCGCGTCGTCCGGGAGCACGGAGACGCGGACCGCGCGGTTGAGCAGCCAGCCGCAGAAGGCGGCGAGCAGCAGCGGCGTCAGTCCGATGGGTGCGGGGACGCCGGCCGGGGTGTCGAAGCGGAGCAGTTCGGTGCCGTGGCCGAGCAGCCACAGGTCCAGGGCGACGCGCAGTGCGGTGCCGGGTCCCTCGGCGGGATGCGGGGAGGTCGTCCACACCAGCAGGACGACGGCCGAGACGGCGCCGATTCCCAGTCCGGCGGCGAGCAGTCCCTCGAACATCCAGGCGCCGCCCACCCAGGTGAGGCGGCGGGGGCGGCCACCGGCCGGAGGTCGGCCGCGCTCCGCGAGCGCGGCAAGCAGGGCACTCACCCGGGTCATGGTGCCAACAAGGCGCCAGTCGGCGAGGTAACGAGCGATTTGTCGTGGTGTCGCCCAGTATGGACATATGTACTTCTCACCCTGCCTGTGCCCAGGACGGGCCTCCGGTCGACCGGAAGGGAGTGCGGAATGACAACGGCACGGCAGAAGCGCGGCGCGGCGGACCGCGTGGGGGACGCGGCCGGAGCGAAGGCGAGGACCCGGCCCGCGGGCCGGGCGGACGCAGGGAGGAGACCGCGGCAGAAGCAGCAGCGGGAAGAGAAGAAGGAAGGACAGAGGGAGCAGAGGGAGCAGAGGGAGCAGAGGCAGGAGAGGGAGGGGCAGGCGAGGGCCGGGCGCGCGGGGGAAGGGGAGACGCCGGGCGCCGCGCCCGGGGCCGCGGCGGCGGAAGCGGAGGTCGATCTGGCGCCGCTGTATGCGTTCGAGGAGCTGTACGAGGGTCAGGCCGAGCCGCTGGCCCGGCAGGCGTTTCTGCTCTGCGGTGACCACAAGCGCGCCGAGCAGGCCGTGGCGCACGCCTTCCGGCTGGCCTGGGAGCGCTGGCCGGAGGTCGCCGTGGACCCCGATCCACCGGGCTGGGTACGGGCCGCCGCCTATGAGTACGCGCTCTCGCCCTGGCACCGGCTGCGTCCCGGGCCCCGCCGCCCCCGCGCGCTGCTCCCGGAGCCCGGTGACCGCACGCTGCTCAACGCCGTGCTGGAGCTGCCGCCCAGCTACCGCCGCGCGCTGGTGCTGCACGAGGGGCTGGGCATGTCGGTCGCCGACACCGCGGCCGAGGTGGAGTCGACCACCCAGGCCGCCGCCGGACGGATCGCCCACGCCCGCCGGCACCTCGCCGCCCGGGTACCGGAACTGACCGGCGCGCAGCCGCGGGAGCAGAGCCGGCTGCTGGCCCGGTCGCTGGACCGGATCGCGGGTGCGCAGCCGCTGCGCCCGCCCCCGCCGCGGCTGGCGCGGCTGCGCAGCGAACGCACCACGGGTCGGCTGCTCTACGCCTGCGCCGCGCTGTTCGCCCTGCTGAGTGCGGCGCTGCTGACCGCCGCGCTCACCGGACCGTAGGGCAGGGCAGGCCCCGTGGCGGGAAACGCGACGCCGGGGTGCGCCCGTGCTTCGGGCGCACCCCGGCGTTCGCGTCGCGTCACGTCGCGCCGGGCGGCTGCGGCCGGCCGTACCCGGCCCCGCAGGCGCCGGGCGCCGGGCGTCAGGCGGTGGCGGTCAGGGACTCGCGGACCAGCCGGGCGGTCTCGGACGGCGTCTTGCCGACCTTCACCCCGGCCGCCTCCAGGGCCTCCTTCTTGGCCTGGGCGGTGCCGGAGGAGCCGGAGACGATGGCACCGGCGTGGCCCATGGTCTTGCCCTCGGGCGCGGTGAAGCCCGCCACATAGCCGACGACCGGCTTGGTGACGTTGGCCTTGATGTAGTCGGCGGCCCGCTCCTCGGCGTCGCCGCCGATCTCGCCGATCATCACGATGATGTCGGTGTCCGGGTCCTCCTGGAAGGCCTTGAGGCAGTCGATGTGGGTGGTGCCGATGACCGGGTCACCGCCGATGCCGACCGCCGAGGAGAAGCCGATGTCCCGCAGCTCGTACATCATCTGGTAGGTCAGCGTCCCGGACTTGGAGACCAGGCCGATGCGGCCGGGCTTGGTGATGTCGGCCGGGATGATGCCCGCGTTGGACTGGCCGGGGGTGATCAGGCCGGGGCAGTTGGGGCCGATGATGCGGGTCCTGTTGCCCTTGGAGCCGGCGTAGGCCCAGAAGGCGGCGGTGTCGTGCACCGCGATGCCCTCGGTGATGACCACGGCGAGGCCGATCTCGGCGTCGATCGCCTCCAGCACCGCGTCCTTGGTGAACTTCTCCGGCACGAAGATCACGGTGACGTCGGCGCCGGTGGCGGCCATCGCCTCCTTGACCGAGCCGAAGACCGGGATCTCGTTGCCGTCGAAGTCGACGGTCGTGCCCGCCTTGCGCGGGTTCACGCCGCCGACGATGTTGGTGCCCGACGCCAGCATGCGCCGGGTGTGCTTCTGGCCCTCGGAGCCGGTCATCCCCTGGACGATGACCTTGCTCTCCTTGGTGAGGAAGATAGCCATTTCGCGGAAGTCCTCGTTCGGTGAGTCGTAACTCGTATGTCGGGAGAGAGGTGACGTGGAGAGTCGTCGTCGCCGGGGGTTACTTGGCGGCCAGCTCGGCGGCGCGGTCGGCGGCGCCGTCCATGGTGTCCACCAGCTCGACCAGCGGGTGGTCGGCGTCGGTGAGGATCTTCCGGCCGGCCTCGGCGTTGTTGCCGTCCAGCCGGACCACCAGCGGCTTGGTGACCTCCTCGCCCTTGCCGCTGAGCAGCTCCAGGGCCTGGACGATGCCGTTGGCCACCGCGTCGCACGCGGTGATGCCGCCGAAGACATTGACGAAGACCGACTTCACCGCCGGGTCGCCGAGAATGATCTCCAGGCCGTTGGCCATCACCTCGGCCGAGGCGCCGCCGCCGATGTCGAGGAAGTTGGCCGGCTTGACGCCGCCGTGCGCCTCGCCCGCGTAGGCGACCACGTCCAGGGTGGACATGACCAGGCCCGCGCCGTTGCCGATGATGCCGACCTGGCCGTCCAGCTTGACGTAGTTGAGGCCCTTGGCCTTGGCGGCGGCCTCCAGCGGGTCGGCGGCGGCCTTGTCCTCCAGCGCCTCGTGCTCCGGCTGGCGGAAGCCGGCGTTGGCGTCCAGGGAGACCTTGCCGTCCAGCGCGATGATGGCGCCGTCCGCGGTCTTGACCAGCGGGTTCACCTCGACCAGCAGGGCGTCTTCGCTGACGAAGCAGTCCCACAGCTTGACCAGGACCTCGGCGACCGGTTCGGCCACCTCGGCCGGGAAGTCCGCCTGCGCCACGATCTCGCGGGCCTTGGCCAGGCCGACGCCGGAGATGGCGTCCACCGGCACCTTGGCCAGCGCCTCGGGCTTGGTGGCGGCCACCTCCTCGATGTCCATGCCGCCCTCCACCGAGGCCATGGCCAGGAAGGTGCGGTTGGCGCGGTCGAGGAGGAAGGAGACGTAGTACTCCTCCGCGATGTCCGCGGTCTGGGCCAGCATCACCTTGTGCACGGTGTGGCCCTTGATGTCCATGCCGAGGATGGCCCCGGACTTGGCGACGGCGTCATCGGGGTCGGAGGCCAGCTTGACACCGCCCGCCTTGCCGCGGCCACCGGTCTTCACCTGGGCCTTGACCACCGCGCGACCGCCGAGCCGCTCGGCCACCGCTCGCGCTGCCTCGGGGGTGTCGATGACTTCACCGGCCAGCACCGGTACGCCATGCTTGGCGAAGATGTCCCTCGCCTGGTACTCGAACAGGTCCACGCGCGTCCGTCCCTCAGTCCGTGGTCTTCGCGATCCATGTCGTCGGCGTGGGCGTGCCGCTGAAACCTCTTCGGGCGGCGACGGTCAAGACGAGACGGTCACCAAGACGGTCACGAGCTTCTTGGCCGAGGCCCCGGGCACGCGGCAGGCCCTCCCCCGGTCCGGCCCGCCAGGTGCCGGCCCGGGAGGTGCCCTCAGCGAGCGTATCCGGGCTCCGGGGGTCAACCTGAAATCCAGGTCACACCGGCGCGGTGACACCTGTCACAAACCGCGCCCGGCGTTTCCCCGCCGTTGCGGACTTCTCACCGGCCACGACGCGCCGCGCTGAGCCATGCCGCGCGGCGGGGCGGGGCGGCGCGCGGCGGTCCGCCGGCCATGGCCGGCGCGCTCCGGGCGCCGCCGCACGGGCCGCGGGCGCCGGTCGGCGTGGTGCGCCGCGGGTGTTATGCGGCGCGGACGTGGGAGCGGACCCAGGCGACGACGTCGCCCGTGGGCACGCCCGGGGTGAAGATCTCCGCGACGCCCTTTTCCTTCAGCGGCGGGATGTCGTCCTCGGGGATGATGCCGCCGCCGAAAACGGTGATGTCGTCGGCTTCCCGTTCCCTGAGGAGTTCGATGACCCGGGCGAAGAGGGTGTTGTGCGCGCCGGAGAGGATCGACATGCCGATGGCGTCCGCGTCCTCCTGAATAGCGGTGTCCACGATCTGCTCGGGGGTCTGGTGCAGTCCGGTGTAGATGACCTCCATCCCGGCGTCGCGCAACGCGCGGGCGATCACCTTGGCACCGCGGTCGTGGCCGTCCAGCCCAGGCTTGGCGACGACCACGCGGATCGGACCCGTCACACCCATGTCTTCCTCCCATGCCACCACGGCCCGACTGCCGGAGTGAACGAACGTTAGCGCCAGCATCTCGCATCCCGCTCTACCCCGGAGGGCGGAGGTAGGAGAAATCACACCACCGCGCCCCGGCACCGCATCGCACTGCACATCGAACATAAATCGAAAACTCCGTGCAGCCCTCATGCAGGCTCCCCCGAAAGGGGGCCGAATGCCCGATTCCGCGGGCACCGAAACCCGCGAAAGATTGTGGGTGCCCGGTACCCCCGGGTACAGTCACGGCCCAGCAGCCGTCGGGGGACAGCTACTCCCGCTCCTGTTGTCGAGCCGAAAGGCGTAGTCGGTGAGTGATCGTCACGCGTCGGGGGTCTCCTACCCGGCCGGAAGCACTGACCAGGTCAGTGATCCGCAGTACGACCACGCGCGGTACGGCACACAGCAGCAGCACTACGGCGAGAGCGGCGGATACGGATACGACCCGCTGGGCACGACCGTCTCCGGCACCCCCGATGCCCTGGGCGCCTACGGCGCCTGCGCCTCCGCCTACGGTTCCTACGGCGGCTACGGCAGCGACCCGTACGGCCAGGCCGCGGCCTACGACAGCGGCCAGTTCGACATCACCGGCTGGGACCAGACCCCGGCCCACGGGGTTCCGCAGTTCGCCGCCCCGCCCGCCCAGCCCGGCCACGAGCACCAGCAGCAGCAGCACCTGCATCAGCACCACGGCCAGGACTTCGCGGACAGCGGCCAGTATCCGTCCGCCCAGGGCTGGGACACCGGCGGCTGGGACAGCGGCGGGTGGGGCACCTGGCCGGCGGCCTCCGGCGGCAACGACTGGGATTCCGGCGGCTGTCCCACCGCCACCGGCACCGCGGGCTTCATCCCGGCCCAGCCCGGCCCGGCCGAGTGGGAGAACACCGGCCCTCGGCAGCAGACCGGCCCGGAACCGCAGCCGCAGCCGCAGGACGTCCAGGACTCGGCGGCGCAGTGGGACAGCGGATACGACGACGGCGCGCTCCCCGACCCGGGGCTGTGGGACGACGGCTATCCGCCGGACGACCCGGCCGACACCGAGGAGGAGCGCAACAGCCCCGAGGCCGCGCTCAGCGCGCCGGCGCCGGGCGGCCGGGGCCGCCGCCGCCAGCCCAAACCCCGCCGCTCCGCGCTCCTGACCGTGGCCGCGCCCTCCCTGTGCGTGCTGGGCGTCACGGCGGTGGCCACCGCCGCCGCGGTGGGCGGCTCGGACAACTCCCGGGCCGGCGAGGACACCGCGCTCGGCGATGCCGATCCGGACAAGACCACCGAGATCGCCGCCAACCAGCAGTTCAACACCCAGCTCGAAGGGCTCACCGCCGCCGCCGACGACTACGCCGGCCGGGCCAGCCGCACCCAGGGCCGGATCGACCTGGAGAAGAAGAAGGCGGAGGAGGCGCGCAAGGCCAAGGACGAGGCCGAGCGCATCGAGGCCGCCCGGCCCAAGTTCTTCCTCCCGGTCGAGCAGCGCGGGCTGAGCGCCGTCTACGGCCAGTCCGGCATCAACTGGATGTCCACCCACACGGGCATCGACTTCCCGGTCAGCTACGGCACCCCGGTGCGGGCCGCCACCGACGGCACCATCCGCACCCAGTGGCACGTCTCCTACGGCAACCTGATGATCATCACCGCGCCGGACGGCACGGAGACCTGGTACGCCCATCTGAGCTCTTACGTCTACTACTCCGGCACCGTGCAGGCGGGCACGGTGGTCGCCTACACCGGCAACTCAGGGAACTCCATCGGACCGCATCTGCACTTCGAGGTCCGGCCCGGCGGCGGCTCCACCGTCGACCCGGTCACCTGGCTCCGCGACAAGGGCCTGGAACCCTCCTGAGCGGCCGACGGAAAACGCGCGATGCGGCGGTGACCCCCGCCACACCGCGCGTCGCGCCCGGCGCCGCTAGGGGCGGGAACCGCCGCGCAGCACCGCCTGGGTGATGCCGATCGCGCCCAGCGGCGCCAGCAGCATCAGCAGATAGTTGACGGGCTTGCTGATCTCCGTCCAGAAGTCCCAGAGATCGCCGAACTCCGTGAAGAACGCCTCGAAGCCGTCACCGAAATCGCCCGAGGCGGCGATCGCCACGCCCAGCAGCTCACCGGCGGTCACCGAGACCATCGCCAGCGCGGCACCCAGCAGGTACAGGCCCCAGTTGCGCTTGGCGAACAGCCCCGGACCGAGGCCCACGATGATGCCGACGGCCAGGGCCGCGTATCCGATCGAGGCGAACTCGCCCTTCTCCTGGTCGAAGGTGGCGTCCACCAGCAGGGCGTAGAGCAGGGCGGCGACCGCCGTGCCGACCACCGCCATGATGACCGCCAGCGCCGGATTGGACCCGCCCTGCCGGGGCATGGGCGGCGGGGGCGGCGCCGGGTAGCCGCCCGGCTGCGGCGGCTGCGGCGACTGCGGGTAGCCGTATCCACCGGGCGGGGGTCCGGCCATGCCGGGCTGCTGCGGATAGCCGTAGCCGGGCTGCGGCTGATGCGGCTGATGCGGCTGATGCGGCTGATGCGGATAGCCTCCCCCGTAGCCGCCGGGCACGGGCCCGGGCGCCCCGTATCCTCCGCCGCCCGGTGGCGGCTGCTGCCAGGGCTGGTTCATGGCGATTCCCCCTGCGGAACGTCGAGACGGGTGTGGGCGGGCGGGCAGGCGCGCGTCGACGGGCGGCGCGCGCGGCTGGTCGAGGCGGCTTCCCGCATCACATCGCCCGGGGCGCCGCCGTCACAAGATGCCCCCGGACACTGTGACACGACCCGGACAACAAGCGGCTGGGTGTTACAGCTTCTCCACCGGGGCGTAGCGCAGCAGCAGCCGCTTGGTCTGCCCCTCGCCGAAGTCGATGGTGGCCTGCGCCTTGTCGCCGCTGCCCTGGACGGCGACCACCCGGCCGAGGCCGAAGGTGTCATGGCTGACCCGGTCGCCCACCGCCAGCTCCACCACCGGCCGGTCCTTGATCCGTCCGGTCGCGAAGCCCGAGGACGACGGCCGCCCCCCGGCGCCGGCGCGCGGCGCCGAGACCGGCCCCGAGGCGGCCGGGGCCGGGGCCGAGGCGGTGCCGCCCAGCCGCCGCCAGTCGATGAAGGAGTCCGGGATCTCCTCCAGGAAGCGGGAGGGCGGGTTGTACTGGGGCTGGCCCCAGGCGCTGCGCAGCACCGAGCGGGTGACGTAGAGCCGCTCCCGGGCGCGGGTGATGCCGACATACGCCAGCCGCCGCTCCTCCTCCAGCTCCTTGGTCTTGCCCAGCGAGCGCAGGTGCGGGAAGACGCCGTCCTCCATCCCGGTGAGGAAGACCACCGGGAATTCCAGGCCCTTGGCGGTGTGCAGGGTCATCAGGGTGACCACCCCGCCCTCGCCGCCCTCGCCGTCCTCCGGGATCTGGTCGGAGTCGGCGACCAGCGCCACCTGCTCCAGGAAGTCGGCCAGGGTGCCGGGCTCGTCCTCCGGCCGGTTCTGCTCGAACTCCAGGGCCACCGCCGCCAGCTCCTGGAGGTTCTCCACCCGGGTCTCGTCCTGCGGATCGTGGGAGGACTGGAGTTCGGCCAGATAGCCGGTCTGCTCCAGCACGGCCTCCAGCACGGTGGCCGGGCCGGCGCCGGACTCGGCGATGGTGCGCAGCTCCTCCAGCAGGGCGTTGAACCGCCGGACCGCGTTGGCGGAACGGGCCGCCATGCCATAGGCCTCGTCCACCCGGCGCAGCGCCTGGGCGAAGGAGATCTTCTCCCGCTGGGCGAGGGCGTCGATCATCGCCTCGGCGCGGTCGCCGATGCCGCGCTTGGGCACGTTGAGGATGCGGCGCAGCGGCACGGTGTCCTCGGGATTGGCCAGCACCCGCAGATAGGCCAGGACGTCCCGGACCTCCTTGCGCTCGTAGAAGCGGACGCCGCCGACCACCCGGTAGGGCAGGCCGACCCGGATGAAGACCTCCTCGAAGACCCGGGACTGGGCGTTGGTGCGGTAGAACACCGCCACATCCCCGGGGCGGACGGCGCCCTCGTCGGTCAGCCGGTCGATCTCGTCGGCGGCGAACTGGGCCTCGTCGTGCTCGGTGTCGGCGACATAGCCGGTGATCGGCGATCCGTCGCCGGCCCGGGTCCACAGGTTCTTGGGGCGACGGCCGGTGTTGCGCTCGATGACCGCGTTGGCGGCGTTGAGGATGGTCTGGGTGGAGCGGTAGTTCTGCTCCAGCAGCAGGGTGGTGGCCTGCGGGTAGTCCTCCTCGAACTGGAGGATGTTGCGGATGGTGGCGCCGCGGAAGGCGTAGATGGACTGGTCGGCGTCGCCGACCACGCACAGTTCGGCGGGCGGCAGCGCGTCCGGGGCCCCGGGGTCGGCGGGCGGGGTGCCGACCAGCTCCCGCACCAGGGCGTACTGCGCATGGTTGGTGTCCTGGTACTCGTCCACCATGATGTGGCGGAAGCGGCGCCGGTAGTGCCCGGCCACATCCGGGAAGGCGCGCAGCAGATTGACCGTGGTCATGATCAGGTCGTCGAAGTCCAGGGCGTTGGCCTCGCGCAGCCGGGACTGGTAGAGCGCGTACGCCTGGGCCACGGTCTTCTCGTATCCGTCGGCCGCCCGGGCGGCGAAATCCTCGTCGTCGATCAGCTCGTTCTTGAGGTTGGACACCTTGGCGCTGAAGGAGCGGGGCGGGAAACGCTTGGGGTCGAGATCGAGATCGCGGCAGACCAGCGCCATCAGCCGCTGCGAATCGGCGGCGTCGTAGATGGAGAAGGACGAGGTCATGCCGAGCTTCTTGCTCTCCCGGCGCAGGATGCGCACGCAGGCGGAGTGGAAGGTCATCACCCACATGGCGCCGGCCCGGGGGCCGACGAGCTGCTCCACCCGCTCCTTCATCTCCCCGGCGGCCTTGTTGGTGAAGGTGATGGCCAGGATCTGGCCGGGGTGGGCATGCCGGGCGGCCAGCAGATGGGCGATGCGGTGGGTGAGGACCCGGGTCTTGCCGGAACCGGCGCCGGCCACGATCAGCAGCGGGCTGCCGGTGTGCACCACGGCGGCGCGCTGCTGCTCGTTCAGCCCCTCCAGCAGTGTGGTGGGGTCGAGCACCGGCATGGCGGCGCCGTTGCGGTAGTACGCCTGTTCGGGGGGCGTGGCGAAGGCCCCGGCGAAGAGATCGTCGGGGACGGGCTCCTCCGGAGGCGCCCAGGCGTCGTCCGCCTCCGGCGGCGGCGGGGGTTCCCCGGCGTCCGGCGGCTCCGCGGGGCGGGGCCGCCGCTTTCCGAGGTCCGCCAGAAGGCTGTCCATGGTGTCGTCGTCGAAGAGGCCGCTCATCGTCCCCCGAGTCTATGCGCCCGGGCCGCTCCCCCGCCGGGGCCCTGCGCAGGCCCTGGCCCTTGGGCGAGCGCGGTCCGCTGCTTAGAATCCAGGTCATGACGATCTCCCCCCGGCCGAGCGGCCCGGAGCCCGATCCCCCGCACTCCAGGCGCGAGTTGCGCGCCTCGGACGCCGACCGGGAAGCGGTCGCGGAGCGGCTGCGGGAGGCCGCGGCCGAGGGCCGGATCGATCTGGAGGAGCTCCAGGACCGGCTCGACCAGGTGTTCGCCGCCAAGACCTATGGCGAGCTGGAGCCGATCACGGCGGACCTGCCGCCGGACCCGGCGGCCGTGGCCCAGCAGTCGCTGCGGGCCGCCCGGCAGGCGGCGGCGCAGCAGCAGCCGGTGCTGATCAAGGGCGGCATGCACGGCACGTCACGGGTCGGGCACTGGGTGGTGCCGCCCCGGATGGAGGTGTACGGCGGGATGGGCAGCGTCAAGCTGGACTTCACCCGCGCCGAGGTGCCGCATCCGGTGGTGGAGATCGATGTGCACGGCGACATGGGCGGGGTGACGATCGTCGTCCCGGAGGGCTGGCCGGTGGACACCACGGGGCTCAGCCCGGGACTGGGCGGGGCGAAGAACAAGGCGCTGGCGCCGCCGGTGGCGGGGGCGCCGCTGCTGCGGGTGACGGGCGTCGGCGGCATGGGCGGCGTGGTCGTCCGCTACCCCAACCGCTGGGAACGCCGCAAACTCCGCGACAACCCCCCGTCCTGAGCCCCGCGTCCCGCCGTCAGCCGCGGTCGCCGGAGGGGAGCCCGGCCGGGACGAGGAGCCGCCGGCCCGGGTGCGGCCCGGCGGGATCCGAGCCGTTGAGCGCGAGCAGTGCCTCGATGTCCCGCAGGGCACGGGCCGGCTCCCCGCCCCGGCCCTGCTCCGGCAGGGAGCGCATCCCGTCGAGGCCGGGGCCGGCCGGGGCGGCGGGGGGCAGGGACACGGCGTCGCCCAGTTTCTGTCCTGTGCGGAGTAACAGGCGGCCGGGCGGGAGATGTTCACCGGTTCGTCCCGGCGGATCGGCCGTACTGGCGTGCGGGTGTTCAGGACCGTACCGAGTGCCGGGGGAATGTCGGGGAAACGGCGGACCGGTGGGGGCGGGAGCGGATAGCTTGGGGGCGGTTCGCGCAAGGGGCGGCGCATGGGGGAGGCAGTCCGGTGGAGCAGCTTTCCAGGCAGGATCCGCACACCGTGGGGGAATTCCGTCTGCTGGCGTTCCTCGGGGAGGGCGGTTTCGGCCGGGTCTATCTGGGCCGGTCGCGCTCGGGCACGCTGGCCGCCGTGAAGGTGGCCCATCCGCACATCGTCGCCGACCCCGAGTCCCGCGCCCGCTTCGAGCGCGAGATGACCGCCGTGCGGCGGGTCAGCGGCTGGTACACGGCGGCGCTGATCGCCGGCGATGTGCACGACGGACGTCCCTGGTTCGCCATCGAGTTCGTGCCCTCCCTCTCCCTCCACCAGATCGTCGCCCGGCACGGGCCGCTGCCGCCGCGCGCCGTCTGGTGGATCGCCGACGGCATCGCCGAGGCGCTGGTCTCCATCCACCGGGCCGGGCTGCTGCACCGCGATCTCAAACCGGCGAACGTGCTGGTCGCGCCGGACGGGGTGCGGGTGATCGACTTCGGCATCGCCAAGCTGCTGGACAGCGGCAGCCACACCCGCAAGGGCGCCATGATCGGCACCCTCGGCTATATGCCGCGCGAGCAGCTCGACACCCGCACCGTGCGGCAGCCGGGAGACGTCTACTCGCTGGCCGCCACCGTCCTGTACGCCGCCACCGGGCATCCGCCGTTCACCGGGGCCACCTGGAAGGACGTCTTCGGGCAGCTGGTGGCCGCCGCCCCGCCCGATCTGAGCGGGCTGCCGCCGGAGTTCGGCGAGCTGCTGCGGGCCTGCCTGTCGCACGAGCCGGAGCGGCGCCCCTCCCCCGCCGAGGTGCTCACCACCGCCCGCCAGAGGATGCGGCTGCCGCCCGGCGGAGACGGCACCGCCGTGCTGCCCGACGCGGTGCTGCACGCGCTGCGCGCCCGCCGCCGGGAGGCCCTGGCGCTGGGCCGGGGGACCCTCGGGCCGCACGGCACGCTGCCGCTGCCGGAGGCGGTGCGCACCACCCCGGTGCGCCGCTCCTGGCGCTGCCGCCTGCCCGACACCCCGTCCGCGCCGCTGGTCGCGGACGGGGTGCTGTATGTCACCCATGCCGGGCGGCAGCTCTGCGCGGTCGATGTGCGGACCAAGGCCGAGCTGTGGACCCGGCCGGCCGGCTGCGCCCAGCCCACCGCCCCGGCCGCGGCGGGCCGGCTGCTGCTGGTGGGCGGCGCCCGGGGCCTGCTGGTCGCCCACGACCGGGACGGCGGGGAGCGGCGCTGGAGCCGGCGGCTGGGCGAGGAGACGGTGCGGCGCCCGGTGGTGTCCGGCGGCACGGTGTACGCGAGCACCGGCGACGGCCTGGTGTACGCCCTGGACCCGGCGGACGGCACCACCCGGTGGCGCTTCGCCACCGGCGGCGGGGCGGCATCCCCGGTGACGGACGACGGCGCCGGGACGCTCTGGCTGGGCGACGCCGCCGGGCGGCTGCACGCGCTGGAGGCCGCGACCGGGCGGCGGCTGTGGTCGCGCGCGGTGGGCGGCGCGGTGGAGTCGGCACCGGCCGTGCACGGCGGCACGGTGTACGCGGGCGGCGCGGACATGTGCGTGCACGCGGTGGACGCCCGCACCGGGGCGCCGCGCTGGCAGCACCACACGGGCGGCCCGGTGCGTTCCTCGCCCCTGGCGCCGCCCGGCACCGGAACGGTGTACGCGGGCAGCACGGACGGCGGGATCTACGCCCTGGACGCGGCGCACGGCGGGGTGCGCTGGCGCTACCGGACGGGCGGCGCGGTGCGCTGCTCGCCGGCGCTGGGCGGGGACGAGGGCGCCCTCACCCTCTACACCGGCAGCCTGGACGGCCGGCTGTATGCCATGGCGCCGGACAGCGGCGTGGTGCGCTGGCGGTTCCGGACCGGGGGCTGGGTGACGCAGTCTCCGGTGCTTGCGGGCGGCTATGTGCATGTGAGCAGCCAGGACGGCCATGTCTACGCGCTGGACGCGGCGGTGGGCGCCGGGCCGGAGGCGGGAGCGTGAACCGGCCCGGCGCGAGGCGCCGCGGGGGTGCCGCGGGGTCAGCCCTCGCCGGCTGAGCCGTTGTCCGCCACCGGGTCCACCCCGGACAGCGGGCCGTGGAAGACCCGGCGCTCCCCGGACTCGCCGGAGAGGGTGACGGTCACCCGATAGGCCGCCGGGTCCACGGCCCCGTCCCCGCCGACGGCCAGCGCGCACTCGGCCATGCCCTGCTCGCCGGTGGTGTCCGCGCAGTCCCCGACGGGCGCGCCGTCCGCGGTCTCCAGCAGGAACCGCACCTGCTGCCCCGCCGTCAGCTCGTCCCGGCCGTCCTCGGTGACGCGGGCGATCTGGGCGGTCAGCACGACCGGGCCGAGCCCCTGGCGCCGCAGGGAGAACAGGCCGGGCTCCGCGGCGGGGCCGGCGGATTCCACGGCGGGGCCGGGCTCCGCCTCCTGCTCCTCCGGCCCGGGCCCGGGGGTCTCGGTGTCCTCCCCGGGGCGGCCCGTACCGGTCCGGTTCTCCTGACCGGGTTCCTGCTCCCGGTCCGGCTGCTGATCCTGATTCTGTTCCTGTTCCTGTTCCTGGGACGTGCCGGAGGTGCCGGCCCGGTCGCCGTCGCCGGTGAAACCCATCACCAGCCCGACGGCCAGCAGCGTCACGGACACCACCGGCCACACCGGGACCGCGGGACGCCGCGGCTCCGGGGCATCGCGCCCGGCGCTGTCGGGATAGTCGCGCATGCGTCGTCCTCGGGCCTTCTCACTCGACGTATTCGATGGGGATGGAGCGGAACCCCTCGGCCTCGGCGGGGATGCGCATCTCCTCGGCACGGGCGGAGGCCACCAGCGAGTTGAGCAGGCTGTTGATGGCCTCGGTCAGGGCCTCCCGCTGGTTGCCGACGCCCTCCGCGAGAAAGGCGGCCTTGGTGGCGACCCGGGACAGCACCGCCTCCCGGGCCTTGCCGAAGCCGAAGGCGATCACATGCGGACGGCGCTTGCTCTGCGGATCGACCAGCCGGCGGAAGGCGCTCTCCCAGTCGGGGTCCATGGGCGCGCCGTCGGTCAGGAAGAAGACCGCCGGGCGGAGCACCGCCTTGCCCTGGTCGCGCAGCAGCGGCACATCCATCTCGATCCGCTGCCTGACAAGATCGAAGGCCTTTCCGAACTGCGTGCTGCCGCTGCACTGGACGCGCGGCATGGAGGGCACGTACTGGAGGTCGGTCATTTCCAGCACCAGGGTGGGTTCACTGGAGAAGACCACGATCGATATATAGGCGAACTCCGAGACCCGCGGGCTGGAAACCAGTTCACCGTGCAGAAAGTCCAGCAGGTCGTTGAGGGTCTGCTCGTGCGGGGACATGGAAGAGGAAACGTCGACCAGCAGATAGGTGGGCAGGCACTTCTGGAGCATGCTGGCGGCGAAGGCGGGATTCTCGGCCTCGGCGGCCCACGGCTCGTTCACATCGGTCCTTTCGTTCCTTCGGGGACGTACAAGCGGAAAAGGGACGTGCGGGACGTGGTGCGGTGATTCATGGCTCCGGGCTCAGGACGAGGACGCCAGTCCGACGACGAGGATGACCAGCAGGATCGCGACGACCACCGACATGGTGATGACGAGGTTCTTGCGCTCCTGGGACATGCCGGAACCGGACTGCCCGGGCCGGGCTCCGGCCGGCGGCCGGGGCGGCAGCCGGGGCCCGGCCGCCGTACCGGCCCCCGCACCCGCCGCCGGACCCGCCGCCGGACCGGCCGTCGCCGTCGCCGCGCCCGCCGTCGCCCTCGGATCGCCGCCCGGCCGGGCGGGCAGCGCGGGCAGTTTCATCCGCTGCACGGGCATCCGGATGGCGGATCTGCCCTCCAGCGCGGCCAGCAGGCTGTCCAGGGTGGGCCGCAGCCGCCGCTCCTGGGCCAGCAGCATGTCCAGCAGCATCTCGCCCGCGTCCGGGACCCCGGCCCGCGCGGCGGCCGGGGCGATGGCGTGCAGCACCCGCAGCACCTCCCGCTCACCGGTCAGACAGCGGGCCACCAGCAGCGCCACCCGGTAGCGGTCGGTGGCGCCGTCGGCGGGCACGGTGCGCGCGGTCAGCGGGTCCTCCCAGTTGGGCTGGAACACATTGCTCACCCGGGCCGGTCCGCAGCCGTCGACATCGATGACAAAGGCGGTGTGGGCCAGGGGGTCCCAGAAGGTGTTGGAGTAGGACCAGTCGGAGTAGACGATGCCGTGCCGCTCCAGGCAGGCGGCCACGGCGACCACCGAGCGGCACACCCGGAGCCGTTCGGCGTCGCTGGGGGCCGGGATGGCGCGGGCGCTCAGCGCCTCGCCCGGCCGGGCCAGCCAGTCGATGTCCAGGTACTTCTCGGTGGCCCGGCCCGCCGAGGTCCGGATGCCGAACCGGTAGCCGGCGGGGGCGGCCGGGATGACGCAGCCGACCGTCTCGGCGGCGCCCCCGGTGATCCGCGCCACCGGCCAGGAGGTGGCCGTGCGCAGCAGCTCGCGGTCGGCCTCGCGGGCGGCGCCGGGCAGCGCGATCAGCGCGTCCAGGCGGCCGGCGTCCCCCGCGCCGAGCGGCGACTGGTAGAGCTTGGCGAGCCAGCCGTCGTGGTTCTTCAGCGGGCTGACCATCCGTGACTGGCCGTCGCCCTTGCTGAGCGGGGTGTCCAGCGGCCCCAGGACGGCGAGCGGCACCACCGCGGGCAGCGGCCAGGTCCGGTACTGCGTGGTCATGTCGGCGACTTCCCTCCCCCCGGCGCGCCGGGCCTTCAGGGGCCGGTCCAGACGACGACGGCGGTCCGGTCGTCGAGGTAGGTCCTGGCGTCGAAGTCCATGTCGTGCAGGAAGGACATCAGCGAGGGCTTGCGCGCCCAGGACCGGGCGAGGTGGGCGTTGAACTCCGGGCTGCCGGCCAGCGGATCGCCGACGCCGTCGGTGAGGAAGGCGAGCCGGACCCCGGCGGGCAGCCGGAAGACCTCCCGGCGGACGGCGTCCGGCGCCCAGGGCAGGGCGGCGTGGATCTCCTGCTCCTGGAGCATGCTGCCGGTCCCGCTCTTGCCCTCCCCGGCCAGCCACTCCCAGCGTTCGCCGCCGGTGAGCTGCCAGGCGGAGACATCGCCCAGCCAGCTCAGCCAGAGCGTCCGGTCGCCGTCGGCCTCCGGTTCGGCGGCGATCACGGCGACGATCATCACCACGCCGATCTCCCGCTCGGCCAGGCCGCGGCCGGCGGCCGTGGCCCGCATCCGCTCGGCGACCTCCCGGTAGAGGCGGAACTCGTCGACCAAGCGCGGATCGCCCCCCTCGCGCAACTCCTCGACCAGGAGGTTCACCGCCGTGGTGACGGCGATCTGGGCGCCGAGATCGGAGTAGCGGCAGGCCGAGATGCCGTCGGCGACCGCGACGACGAGATGCGCGCCGCTGTCGTCCCGGGCGATCCGGTAGGCGTCCTGCCGGGCCTTGGCGGGCTCCGCGCAGCGGTGGTCGGGGCCGACCACCGAGGCGGCCAGCACGCCGAGGCCGCCGAGTGTGGCGTCGTCGGCGGTGACCCCGGGCTGGGCCGGGCGGCGGGGCAGCAGCCAGGGCGCGCCATGGGCTCGGGAGCCGCCGCCGAAGACCAGGGGCGGCGGGCAGCCGTTCCCGGCGGCGTCCCCCGCGGCGGCGGACAGCGCGACGGTGGCGGACGGGGAGCGGCGGGCGGCGGCGGCGCGGTGGCCGGGGCGGGAGCCGGCCCGGGGGCCGGGGTCCGCCATGGTGGGCGGGTGGGAAGCGGCGCCGGGCCGGCGGGGCTTGTCCGGCCAGTCGAATCCCGGGCCGCCCGCCGCGCCGGAGCCGTGCCCGCCGGCCGGCTCCGCCGTCACCTGGTGCACCGGGGCGGCGGCGGACGCCGCGAGCCCGGCCGCGGGCCGGCGCGCCAGGCCGAGCCGGAAGGCGGAGACGAGCGCGGCCAGCAGCAGGAACAGCGCCGCCCAGGCGCCCACCGGGGCCAGGCCGACCAGCGCGAGCAGCGCCCCGGCAACGACCAGGGCATGGATCGCGTTGTCACGGAATTCTTCACGCGGCATACTGCCTCCCCCCTCGCGTTCCGCACATTAGCAGTCCGGCCGGTGCGTTGAATGGCGTTTCCCGCTCCCCCGGGACACGGACATCGCATTTCCCGGGAAATACCGGACCGGAAAGATGAATGAATGCAGCACGCAGAGAATTGCAGTGACCAGTGCGCCGGACGGGACGGACGAAGCGCCGGCCAGCCGGCCGGCCGCCGACCGCCGGGACGGACACCGCTCCGGACGGTGCCCGGCGGCCGCCCGGCTCCGGGGGCCGTCCGGCGGGGCGAAACCCGCTCATGGTCACGAAAAAGTCACGGGAAATTCCGGGCATATCGAACATCAGTCTTCCCTTCCCCTTGTCAGGGTGGCTAGCCTGCGCTGCCAAGCGGTCCGGTCCCCCCAGCCGCCGACAGCGAGCGGCGCGGCCCGCCTCCCCTCCTGCTCCGCGGGCGGGGCGTCCCCGTGCTTCCGCGCACGGGGAGAGGAAGGAGAACGGCCGTGGGTGCACACCGCAAGCCGCGTCAAGGACTGCTCGACTCCCCCGCCGCCCGGCGCGGTGCCATCGGCCTGGGCACCGCCGCACTCTCCGCCACCCTCTTCGCCCAGGGCGCCCACGCCGACGACGAGGCGGAGGAGGCCGCCGCCGCGATCGAGGAGCAGCGGCAGAAGGCCGAAGGCGTCTCGGCACGCGCCGCCGAGGTCAAGGAGCAGGTGGACACGCTCTACCACGAGGCGGGCGTGGCGACCCAGGACTACCTGGTGGCCGAGGAGGCCACCGCCGCCCAGCAGGAGACCGTGAACGAGCTGCTGGAGCAGGCCGCCCGGGCCACCGAGCAGGTCAACGAGGCACGGCGCTCACTGGGCCGGTTCGCCGCCGCCCAGTACCGGCACGGCAACGGCTCCGAGACGGCGACCCTGCTGCTGGTCGACGACCCGCAGAGCTACTTCGACACCCAGTACGTGCTCGGCCGGGCGACCGAGGAACAGCAGCGCGCGCTGGACGACTTCACCGAACGCCGCGCCGAGGCCGATACCGCCCGCGAGGAGGCCGGCACCGCGCTGGAGAACCTTCAGGAGCAGCAGGGGCAGCTCCAGGAGCGCAAGGAGGAGGTGCAGGGCAAGCTGGCCGCCGCCCGGGAGCTGCTGGAGTCCCTCTCCGAGGAGGAGACCGCGGAACTGGCGGAGCTGGAGCGGCTGGAACGCGAGGAGGCCGAGCGCCAGGCCGAGGAGCGGCGGCTGCTGGAGGAGCAGCGGCAGCGCGAGGAGCAGGAACGGCTGGCCCGGGAGCGGGCCGCCGCGGAGGCCGCCGCGGAGGCCGCCGCCCAGGAGGAAGCAGCCGCGGCCCAGGAGGAAGCGGAAGCGGCCACGGATTCCTCCCCCGGCAGCTCCTCGGACGGCTCGGGTTCGGCGGACAGCGGCACCGGGGACGCCTCCGGCGGCTACGCCGCCAAGGCGGCGGAGGCCATCGCCTTCGCCGAGGCCCAGCTGGGCAAGCCGTACGTCTGGGGCGCCACCGGACCGAACTCCTACGACTGCTCGGGGCTGACCCAGGCGGCCTGGCGGGCCGCCGGGGTGGAACTGCCCCGCGTGACCTACGACCAGGTCAACGCCGGCACCCGGATCTCCCGGGACGCCATGCTCCCGGGCGACCTGGTGTTCTTCTACAGCGACATCAGCCATGTCGGGATCTACATCGGCGACGGGATGATGATCCACGCGCCCAAGCCCGGCGACGTGATCAAGGTCGAGTCCGTCGACTACATGCCCTTCTACGCCGCCGTCCGCCCCGCTTAGGCCCCACGGGCCGCCACCGCGCCGGCCGCGCCGGCCGTCACCAGACTGTGGCGATGAAAATGTTGGTCAGGGTGAGCAGGCCGATGGTGCCGAACAGCGGCGTGGGCACCTTCTCCTCGTCCCGCTTGAGGTAGACCAGGGCCAGGATGGCCACCAGGATCACCAGCTTGATGCCGACCTTCAGATTGTTGACGTCCGCGTCGTCCGCCTCCCGCAGGCCGACCAGGATCACCCCGGTCACCAGCATGGTCAGCGCGCCGTGCAGCATGCCCGGCTGCACCCGGGCCGCACCGGTGCGCAGCGCGCCCATCTGGTAGAGGAAGCCGCCGAGCAGCGCGGCGATGCCGATGAAGTGGAAGCCCAGGAAGATGCCGATCAGTACGTCCATGGCACCGGAGCGTACTGGGGCCCGGCCGCCGGACCGCCACCGCGTCCCGCACACTGGAGGGGTGATTGGCACAAATCCCAAGGTGCTCGCCGGCGTGGTGGCGGCGCTGGTGACCGGTGCGCTGCTGCTGGGCATGCTCGCCGCCGCGCTGACCGGAGGCGGCAGCGGCGGCGCGGAGGCCGCCGACGGCGCCGGACCGGACCGGGAGACGGCGGGCGCCGGCGACCCCTCCGCGCTGGAGCCGCTGCCGGAGGACCACCCGGTGCACGGGCTGGCCCGGCGCGACGCCGCCGATCCGTTCGCCCTCGGCGACCCGGACGCCCCGGTGGTGATGCTCACCTACACCGACTTCCAGTCGGCGCTCGCCGCCCGCTTCGCCCGGGAGACCGAGCCGGGGCTGGTCTCCGACTATGTGGACGCCGGGGTGCTGCGCATCGAGTTCCGCAGCTTCCCGGTCAACGGCCCCGAGTCGGACCTGGCCGCCCGCGCCGCCTGGGCGGCCGGGCAGCAGGACCGGTTCTGGGAGTTCTACCGGGCCGCCTACGCCGAGGACACCCACATCGGCAGCGGCCGGTTCTCCCGGGAGGGCGTGCTGGCCATGGCCGAGGAGGCTCAGGTGCCGGATCTGGAGCGGTTCGCCACGGACCTGGACTCCGCGGCGGCCGGCGAGGCGGTCGCCGCCGACGCGGACGAGGCGCTGCTGCTCGGGGTGAGCGCCGTGCCCACCTTCCTCATCGACGGGCATCCGCTGGTGGGCAACCGGCCGGCGGAGGAGTTCCGCGACCATATCGAGCAGCTCGCCGGGGCCGCGTCCGGGTAGCCACCGGCCGGGAACGCGCCTTCCGGTACGACTGATTCCCCCTCCGTTCGCCCGGACGTGCGAACTCCCTTCGCGTGGCCGGAATCTGCTGGCAGACTGGGCGGGACAACCGGCCTCACAAGCGGTTCCGGTGCCCTGCACACCGGCTCCGGAACCGGCACCACCACGACCGGCGGGCGTGGCCGGAAACCAGCGAGCCCGTCGCCCCGGGCCCTGCCGCCCGGGGCGCGGCAGACGGCAGGAGCAGCGGCTATGTCGGTGACGGAACAACTGGGCGGTCCGGCCGCACGCGGACCACTGCCCGGCACGGGCGGCCCCGGGGCCGGCCTGCGGGAGCGCGCGGCCCACTACGCGCTGCTGCCGCTGCGGCTCTTCCTCGGCTTCACCTTCCTCTACGCCGGCATCGACAAATACACCACCTGGGGCCCGTTCTCGCCCATGGACCGGACGACCATGGAGTCCATGCTGGAGTTCGCCGAGGAGCAGGCCGCCGCGCCCTGGCTGGCGGATCTGGCGCTGGAGAATCCCGGCCTCTTCCTCAACGCCACCTCGGTGGCGGAGATCGCGGTCGGCGCGGGCGTGCTGCTCGGGGCGCTGACCCGGCTGGCGGCGCTCGGCGGGGTGCTGCTCAGCCTGTCCTTCTGGCTGGTCATCTCCTGGAACACCGAGCCGTACTACTTCGGCGCCGACCTGCCGTTCCTGGCCGGTTTCCTCACCCTGCTGCTGGCGGGCGGCGGCGCCCTCTCGGTCGACGCGGCGCTGGCCCACCGCAACCGCCCGGTCTTCGCCTAGTTGTACGAAGTCAGGACGTTGGTCACGCCGTCCCGTGGTCGAGCCACCGGGGGCCGGTGTCCGATGGCGGCGTGGGGCCGGTGGTAAACGCGATGATCAACAACGTCACGACCCGCACCACCGGGCCCGGGTCTGGACGGTGTGGCCGGGTGGTTGGAGTCGGCGGGGGTGAACTGTCGCAGCGGTCCGCAGTGGGCTCGCTGGGGATTTCGCCCAGGAGGCGCCAGGCCGGGAGCGGCCGACCCGCGCTCGCTGCGTGACGGCCTGGCCGGGCACATCACAGATGCCAGGCGAACCGCGCGGGGACCGGCCGACCCGGCAAACCTTCCCGGTCACGGCACTAGCAGTCCCTGGGGGGCGGCGCGCCCCGGCGGCGGCGGTCCGCGCGGCGCCGCAGGCCATGGGTGGTCAGGGCCACCGCGGCGGTCAGCAGCAGGGCCAGCGGCAGCGCCGCGACCAGCACCAGCAGCGGCACCTCCGCCCAGCCGGCGGCGCGGGCGGTGAAGCCGGCGGCAAGCAGCAGCATGCACAGGCCCAGCAGAAACCGGGCCGGGTCGAACCGTCGTCCGCGCCGGGCCGCCGGACCGCCGCCGTCCGGCGCCCGGGCCGGCCGTTCCAGAACGGCCGGGCCGCCCCCACCGCTCATCGCGCTCATCCCGATCCCTCCTCGCTCTCCCGCCCGGCGCCCCCGGACGACACGGCCGGCTCCGCGGGCTCGGCCGGCTCCGCGGGCTCGGCCGGATCGGCGGGCTCGGCCGGCTCGGAAGGCTCCGCGGGCCGCTCGCCGGACCCGGAGGAGTCCGCGGAGTCCGCAGAATCCGCCGAGCCCGGAGCCGGCTCGCGCTCGACGGCCACCTGCCCCAGGCTCAGATGCACGGTGAGCTGCACCACACCGCCCGGCTCCACCCCGTCCGGCGGCGCGAAGCTGCCCGACCACTCCGCGTTCAGCCCGCCGCCGGCCGCCACCTGCCGGCCGTCCGCGCCCCGCTCCTCGTACACATAGCCGCCGAGACCGATGTCGGCCGCCACCCGGACCGTCACATCGTGCGGCACCAGGATCTTCAACTGCCCGGCGCCGCCCGACAGCGCGATGCGCACCCGCTCCCCGCCGGAGAGTTCCAGCCCGGTCAGGTCCAGAGTGCCGCGACCGCTGCCCATGGAGTAGGTGTCGCGGACCTGGGCCGCGGCCTCCGGCTGCCAGCGGGTGTCGGACCACTCGGTGCTGATGGAGTCCGGCAGCGCCGAGGCGCCCGCCAGCAGCAGCCCCGTCAGCATCGCCGCGGCCACCGTGCCGGCGCCCAGGCGGCCGACAAAGGCGCTGATCAGCAGACCGACGCCGAACACCGCCAGGGAGGAGGCCAGCCCGTAGACCAGGGCGGTGCCCAGCGGCTCGCTGCTCCAGAACAGCCCGGAGACCACCACCCCGCTGCTGATCGCCGCCAGCAGCACCGGCGCGCCCAGCCAGAGGCCGCGCGGCTCGGCCGGGGGCCGCGGCGAGGGGGTACCGGGCGGCGGCGGAGCCCAGGGCGAATGCGACGGCTCCCGCTTGCCCAGTTCGATGCGCACCTGAGTCCCCGGGGACCGGGACGCCCCCGGCGCCGGCAGCCCGCCGTCCGCATCGCCGGGCGCGGCGTCCGCCGGGCCCCACAGATAGCCGCGGGCCGTGCCGCCCATCCGGCCGTCCGAGGTACCGCGCCACCAGGAGGGACCGGCCGGCACCGGCGGCGGCTGCGCCTCCGGCGGGGCGGTGGCCACCGTCTGCGCCACCGCCTGCACCGTCGCCTCGTCCACGGGCGCGCCCCGGGCCTCGGCGCCCTCGGTGCGGCGGCGGTGCTGCGACCAGAAGGCCGCGCCGGCCAGGGCGCCCAGCAGCATCAGCGAGAAGAACTGGGTGCGGGCCTCGATGGAGGCCAGCAGCAGACCGACGCCGACCACCAGCAGCAGCAGCGCGGTCAGGCCGGGCCCCTCCACCCGGCCGGACAGCATGCGGCGGATCTCGTTCTCGTCCTCGTCCTCGTACGGCATCACCAGCCAGGCGATGCCGTAGGCGATGAAACCGATGCCGCCGATGAGCGAGAGCACGGCCAGCGGCACCCGGAAGATCACCGGATCGATGTCGAAGTAGCGGCCCAGCCCGGCGCACACCCCGCCGACCACCTTGTGGCGCCGGCTGCGGGTCATGGGCGGCCGGGGCGGCTGCGCCGGATGGGCGCCGGTCCGCGGGCGGGCAGCCGCGTCCCCGGCGGCCCGCGCCCGCTGCCGCTGCTGCTCCTCGCTCATGGCCTCCATCGTGCCCGGCCACGGCGGCGCGACGCATCCGGGGCGGCCCCGGATGCATCCCTGAGTTCCGCTCAGGGAAAAGCCCTGATGCCATCGCGACCCGGGGCATGTGACGATCTGGAGCATGACCTCCCCCACGCCCACACCCGCGGGCGGCGGTGATCTCGACGACGCCGCGCCACCGCGCAAGCTCTACCGCAGCGCGGAGGGACGCTGGCTGGGCGGCGTGGCGCAGGGGATGGCCGGGCATCTGGCGCTGCCGGTGTCCTGGGTGCGGATCATCTACCTCGCACTGACCATGGCCAGCGGGCTGGGCGTGCTGGTCTACGGCATCTTCTGGTTCGTGGTGCCGCTGGGCACCCAGCCGCATCCGCAGCGGCCGGTCACCCCCAAGGAGCGCCGACGCAACCGGCGGGCCGCGCAGAAGGGCCAGGTCTTCGCCCTGGTCGTGCTGCTGATGGGGCTGATCGCGTTCTGGGACAACGTGCAGTTCCAGATCGCCGGCGCCTATCTGGTGCCGCTGATCCTGATCGGCATCGGCGCCGCGGTGGTGTGGCGGCAGGCGGACGACTCGCGGCGCTCGCACTGGGCGGCGGTCACCCGGCGCAGCCGGTGGCTGCCGCTGGTGCGCAGCGCGGCGGGCGGGCTGCTGGTGCTGGTCGGGGTGGTCGGGTTCGTGGTGGCGCAGGGCGTCAGCGAGGACCTGAGCCGGGTCCTCCAGGCCTCGCTGGCGGTGCTGGTCGGCATCGCCCTGCTCGCCGGTCCCTATCTGGTCCGGGTGGTGCAGGAGCTCTCCGAGGAGCGGACCATGCGCATCCGGGCCCAGGAGCGGGCCGAGGTCGCCGCGCATATCCACGACTCGGTGCTGCACACCCTCACCCTGATCCAGCGCAATGCCGAGAACCCCCGGGAGGTGGCCCGGCTGGCCCGCGCCCAGGAACGCGATCTGCGGTCCTGGCTCTACAAGTCCGCCGAATCCACCGCCGCCTCCGCTTCCCCCTCCTCCCCCTCCTCCGCCTCCACCTCGTCGTCAGCCACGGGCGGCGGCGGCGAGGAGAGCGACGCCCGCCCCGCCGGCTTCGCCGAGTCGGTCAAGGCCACCGCCGCCGAGGTCGAGGACTACCACGGATCCCCCATCGAGGTCGTCTGCGTGGGCGACTGCCCGGTCGACGAATCCCTCGCCGCCCTGCTCCAGGCCGCCCGGGAAGCCATGGTCAACGCGGCCAAGTACGGCGGGGACGGCGCGCCCGCCCGGGTCTTCGCCGAAGTGGAGGGGCGTACCGTATTCCTGTCGGTGCGCGACCGCGGGCCGGGCTTCGATCTGGACGCGGTGCCCTCGGACCGGATGGGCGTGCGCGAGTCCATCATCGGCCGGATGCAGCGCCACGGCGGCACGGCCCGGGTGAAGTCCACGCCCGGTGAGGGAACGGAAGTCGAACTGACCATGGAGCGAGCGTCATGACCGAGCAGCCGGGCGGCCGGGCCAGGGTCGTCCTCGTCGACGACCACCGCATGTTCCGGGCCGGCGTCCAGGCCGAGATCGGCGCGACCGAGACCACCGGCGTCGAGGTGGTCGGCGAGGCGGGGGACGTGGACCAGGCCGTCACCGTGATCAAGGCCACCCGCCCCGGGGTCGTCCTGCTCGACGTCCATCTTCCCGGCGGCGGCGGCGTGGAGGTCCTGCGCCGCTGCGCCCCCCTGATGGCCGACCCCGACCGCCCGGTCCGCTTTCTCGCCCTCTCCGTCTCCGACGCGGCCGAGGACGTCATCGGCGTGATCCGCGGCGGCGCCCGCGGCTATGTCACCAAGACCATCACCGGCACCGATCTGGTCGACGCGATCTTCCGGGTCGCCGAGGGCGACGCCGTGTTCTCCCCCCGCCTGGCCGGCTTCGTACTCGACGCCTTCGCCTCCAGCGACACCGCCCCGGTGGACGAGGACCTGGACCGCCTCACCCAGCGGGAGCGCGAAGTCCTCCGGCTGATCGCCCGCGGCTACGCCTACAAGGAAGTCGGCAAGGAACTCTTCATCTCGGTCAAGACGGTGGAATCCCACGTCTCCGCGGTGCTGCGCAAGCTCCAGCTCTCCAACCGCCACGAACTCACCCGCTGGGCCACCGCCCGCCGCCTGATCTGACCCCGCCACAGCATGCTGCTGAGATTCCGCGTCGCGAACATGCGCTCGCGGCGCGACCCCTATGTCCGGCCAGGGCGTTCCACGCCTGGCGAGCGTTCCGTACGCGGGCACGTCCGGAGGGCAATGGCGCTTCAGACCGGGCGGCGCAGGCTCGTCAGGTCGATGTCGACGGGGAAGGGGACGGCGAGCTTGAGGCGAGCGTGGTGGACGCCCGCACCGGCATAGCACCGCGTGGCCGGGTCCAGTTCGTAGACGTAGACGGCGGGGAATCCGTCGCCGCCTTCCTCCACTCGCCAGAAGTGCTCGACGCCGGCCCTGGCGTACTTCAGGGGCTTGGTCTCCCGGTCCCGGTCCCGGGACTCGGGTGACACCACCTCGACAGCGAGGATCACATCCTCCGCCCGGTATGCCGTCTGCCGGTTTCCCGTCATCGCCTCCGCACGGACCACCATGACGTCGGGCTCCGGGCGCTGCTGCTCGCCCAGAACGACGTTCATCTCCCGGATGACCTCGAACTCCCGCGGGACCGTCCGCAGCAGGCCGTACTCGATGAGCCGTACCGCCAGCATGTGGAAGTTGGTCTGCGGGCTCACGAAAACCAGGCTCCCGTCGATCAGCTCCGTGTGCGGAGGCAGGTCGGGGAGCCGGTCGAGGTCCTCGGCGGTGTAGCCGCCCGCCGGCGGACGGGTCCAGTCATGCCCGGACTCGACGCTCATGAGCACTCCCATGGACGGGACGTTAAGCCGTCCGATCAGCGTAACCGGCACAGAAAGGTATCTCTGTCACCCGAAGGAAAGCGGGATCGTGGGGGCGTTGACGGACGGCCCGCCCGCTCCCCTCCGGCGGTGGGCGGCCGGGGAGATCAGGCGGGCGGCGGGAGAGGGAGGGCGGCGCGGGCGCGTTGGAGGTGGGTGCGTTCCGCGGTGTTGGCGGTGCGGGCCAGGGCGGCGTCATAGGCGGCGGCCGCCTCCGCGGGGCGGCCCAGGCGGCGCAGCAGGTCGGCGCGGACGGCGTGGAACAGGTGGTAGCCGTCCAGGCGCGGGGCCAGCCCGTCGACCAGCGGCAGGGCGGCGGCCGGGCCGTGGGCCTCGGCCACGGCCACGGCCCGGTCCAGCGCCACCACCGGGGTCGGGATCGACACCTCCGCCCGTCCGGGCGGAAAAAACCGTGTCGGCGCCGTGATCTTTGGCTCCTACACTTACGGGCGGCTTCCAGGAGGTCTGTCCGGCGGCCCCCTGTCCCGGCCATGGCCCGCCCGGCGCGCCGGACCCCGTCTTGGAGAAACCTGTGATGACGCACAGCCCGCAGCCGTCCGATCCCGCCGCCCCGCAGGCCCCGGTCGTCGTCCCGCCGCCCCCGCCGGCGCGCACCCGGTTCTTCCCGGCGGTCGCGCTGCTGGGGACGGCGCTGATCATCGCCCTCTTCGCGGCGCTGGGCACCAGCGGCGGGGACGACCGCGACGGCGGTACCGCCGCCCCCGCCCCCGCCGAGGACACGGCAGGCGAAGGCGAGAGCCGGAGCGAGGGCGGGGAAGCGCCGGAGGAAGAGGACGAGCGGCCGGATCTGGCGCGGCGGACAGCGGGCGACCCGTTTGCCATCGGCGCGGTCGACGCCCCGGTCGTCATGATCGAATACGCCGATTTCCGGTGCGGCTACTGCGGTCAGTTCGCCCGGGAGACCAAGCCGGAGCTGATCCGCTCCTATGTGGAGGACGGCCTGCTGCGCATCGAATGGCGGCACACCCCCGTCCTCGGCGAGGAGTCCGTGGCCCTGGCGGTGGCCTCCCACGCCGCCGCGGAGCAGGACCGCTTCTGGGAGTTCCACGACGCGGTGTACGGCGGCCATGCCACGGCCACCGATACCGAATCCCTGGTGGCGCTCGCCCGGCAGGCGGGGGTCGTGGACCTGGACCGCTTCCGCGCCGATCTGGACAGCCGGGAGATCCAGCGGGCCGTGCTGCAGGACGTCCAGGAGGCGCTGACGGCCGGTTTCGGCAGCACCCCGTCGTTCCTGGTCAACGGCCGGATGGTGATCGGCGCGCAGCCCATCGGCTGGTTCGAGGCGATCATCGACGACGAACTGCGCAAGTCGGGCCACGCGTGATCTCCACCGGCTATCCGGTCGCGTTTCTGGGCGGGCTGCTCGCACTGCTCAGCCCGTGCGGCGCGGTCCTGCTGCCGGCCTTCTTCGCATACTCCTTCAGCGGCTCGGCCGCCCGGCTGCTGGGCCGCACCGCCGTGTTCTACGCCGGCCTGTGCTGCACCCTGGTCCCGCTGGGCGTGGCCGGTTCCACGGTGGGCCGGTTCTTCCACGGCAACCGGGAACTGGTGGTGGCGGTCGGCGGCTGGACGGTGATCGCGCTCGGCACGGCACAGATCCTCGGCTTCGGGTTGGCCCTGCCGGCCCGGGTGAGCGGCCGGCACCTGCACCGGGCCGGTCAATGGGCCCGGTCCGGTTCGCTGTTCGCCACGCTCACGCTGGGAGCCGTCTACGGGCTGGCCGGGTTCTGCGCCGGTCCGATCCTGGGTGCGGTGCTGACGGTGTCGGCGGTCGGCGGCGACCGCTGGTACGGGGCCGCGCTGCTCGCCGTCTACGCCCTGGGCATGGCCTGCCCGCTGTTCCTGCTGGCCGCCGTGTGGGACCGGTTCCGGCCGGCCGCCCGGCGCGGGCTGCGCGGCCGGACGCTGGAACTGGCCGGCGGCCGGCTGCGCCTGCACAGCCTCCAGGTCGTCGGCGGCCTGGTCTTTGTGCTGGTCGGTGTGGTGTTTCTGCTGTCGGACGGCACCGCCGGGCTGCCCGGCCCGCTCAGCGCGGAGCAGGGGTTCCGGCTGGAGGAGTGGGCGGTGTCCGTGGGTTCGGCGGTGCCGGGCACGGCACTGCTGTATGTCCTGGCGGGCGGCTCGGCCCTCACCGGCATGGCCCTGGCGTACCGCGCGTGGCGGCAGCCGCCACCACCGCCGACGGCACAGCGGGCAGGGACACAGCGGGCAGGGGCACAGCGGGCGGCGGCCGACGGGGAAGCGGCGGCGGGGACCACCGGGTCCCCGCCGCCGCCCGGAGGCTGACGGGCCGCCCTTCCGCGGCCCGCCGCCCTCAGTCGGTGAACATGCCGCCGGTGGCGTTGACGAAGGTGCCCGTGATGGAGCCCGCCTGGTCGGAGGCGAGAAAGGCCGCGGTGGCGGCGATCTGCGCCAGGGTCGGCGAGCGGCGCGTCATGCGCATCGAGTCGAGCTGGGAGATCAGCGCGGCCAGCCCGTCCTGATCCATCTCCATGCCGGGGCTGACCTGCCGCAGCCGCTCCACGCTCAGCGTCTCCGGCAGCCCGGCGGTCCAGATGCCGACCACCCGCACGCCCTGCGGGCCGGTCTCGACGGCCAGGTTGCGGACCAGGGTGTCCTGCGCCGCGTCCGCCGGGCCGGTGCCGCCCATCATCGGGCTGCCCTTGGCCGAGCCGCTGTTCAGGGTGAGGATCACGCCGCCGGACTCCTGCCCGGTCATGATCCGGGCCGCGGTGGTGGCGGTGAGGAAGTTCGCGGTCACCCCGTTGGTCACCGGGCGCACAAAGTCGGCCACGGACATCGCGGTCAGCGGGCTGCCCTGGACATCGCCCCGGGTGACCAGGTTGAAGGAGATGTCCAGGCTGCCGGCCCGGCCGGCGACCGAGTGGGCGTGCTCGGCGACGGCGTCCCCGTCCAGGGCGTCCACCACGGCGGTCTCGGCGGTGCCGCCCGCGGCGGTGATGTCCTCGGCCACCGCCTCAAGGGTGGCGGCGGTGCGCCCGGCCAGGAAGACCCGGGCGCCGCGGGCGGCGAAGGCCCGGGCCACGGCCCCGCCGATCGCCCCGCCCCCGCCGTAGATCACGGCATTCTTCCCGGCCAGGGTGGCGGCGGTGCCGGGGGTGGCGTTGGTCATCGACATGGTGTGCTCCTCTGCGCTGTGTCATCGGTTGTCCGGTCCTGGATCCGCCGGCCCGGGCTCTCCATGGGCCGGCAGTCATACAGACGGAGCGCAGCGGAAAACTCATCGGTGGGCGCCGGACATCGTCAGCGGCAGACCGAAGGCGGGGAAGAGGTGCGGCTCGAAGGAGGTGATCTCCGCGATCCGCCCGTCCCGGATGCGGAACACATCGATCACCTGTGCCCGGTAGACGGTGGTGCCCGGCCGCTGCAGCCAGCCCGCCGTGGCCGGCATCCCGTTGGCACGGATATGCCGGTGGTGCCAGCGGCCGGCGAAGGAGGGCGAGGCCGGGTCGAGTGCCGGGCCGACAAAGCCGGACAGCGCGGTGCGCCCGGCGAACCACAGCGGGTTGGGCGGCATGGTGAGCAGCACGTCCTCGGCCAGCAGCTCCAGCATGGCGGCGCTGTCGGCGCGCTGCGCCGCGTCCATGTAGCGGTCGAGCACGGCGCGTTCACCGGCCGACGTCTGTTCCGGGCGGGACCAGTCCATCCGCCGTCCGGGCATCCGTTCGCGCAGCGTGGCGCGGGCGCGCTGAAGGGCGCTGTTGACGGCGGCCACGCCCATGTCCAGCATTCCGGCGGTGTCCGCGGCGGTGCGGCCGAGCACGTCGCGCAGGATCAGCACGGCCCGCTGGCGGGGCGGCAGATGCTGGAGGGCGGCCAGAAAGACCAGTTCAAGGGTCTCCCGGGAGACCGCGGCGGCATCCGGCCCCTGCGGATCGTCGGCGGGGATCTCGGCGAGCAGTTCATCGGGGTAGGGCTGGAGCCAGGCCACCATGGAGGGCGGCTGCTCCATCGGCACCGACGGCTCCGCGGGAGAGGGGCCGTAGGGGCGCGGGGTGCGCGGATGGCGGCGCAGAAAGTCCAGGCAGACATTGGTGGCGATGCGGTACAGCCAGGTGCGCAGGGCGGCCCGGCCGCGAAAGCCGGTACGGCCGCGCCAGGCGCGCAGCAGGGTCTCCTGGAGCAGGTCCTCGGCGTCGTCGTAGGAGCCGCTCATCCGGTAGCAGTGCACATGCAGCTCCCGCCGGAACGGCTCCACCGCCTCGGCGAACGCCACCTCGTCCGATTCCGTCACGGGTTCCGTCACGGATTGCGTCACGGATTCCGTCACGCGAGCGGGTGTGACGTTTTCCGCCGCTTCCGTAGCCTCCGCCGCTTCCGCCTCCGCGTCCCGGGCGACGCGCGCCAGGCGGTGCAGCCGGCTTACCACGGAGGACAACGCCGAGACATCGGCGTAGAACGGCTGCGGCGGCCGGGGATTCAGCCGCTCCACCCGGCGGCCGATGTCCGCGATCAGCTCCGGGACGCTGCGGGCGCCGCCGCCCGCGGCCTCCCCGCCGCCGGAGCGCCGCGCCCGGTACGCCTTCTGCCGGCAGGCCGCCGAGCAGTAGCGCGCCGACCGGCCCGGCCGGCCGGGCTCCGCCCGCACGGCCAGCGCCTTGCCGCAGCTCCGGCAGGTGCTCTCCGCGTCCAAGCCGCCCGCCTCCTCCTCAGCCACCGGAAAACGTCACGCCCCACACGTGACGCAATCCGATCCTGCCACCGGACGGAGAGAAGGGCGGCGAGTGAGGGCCGGGCGTCACTCCCACTCGATGGTGCCCGGGGGCTTGCTGGTGATGTCCAGGACGACCCGGTTGACGTCCGGCACCTCATTGGTGATCCGGGTGGAGATCCTGGCCAGCACGTCGTACGGCAGCCGGGACCAGTCGGCGGTCATGGCGTCCTCGGAGGACACCGGGCGCAGCACCACCGGGTGGCCGTAGGTGCGGCCGTCGCCCTGCACGCCCACGCTGCGGACCTGGGCCAGCAGCACCACCGGGCACTGCCAGATGTCCCGGTCCAGCCCGGCGGCGGTCAGCTCCGCGCGGGCGATGGCGTCGGCCTCCCGGAGCAGGTCCAGACGCTCCCGGGTGACCTCGCCGACGATCCGGATGCCGAGCCCCGGCCCGGGGAACGGCTGGCGCTGCACGATCTCCTCCGGCAGGCCGAGTTCCTGGCCGACCATCCGGACCTCGTCCTTGAACAGCTTGCGCAGCGGCTCCACCAGCTCGAACTGAAGATCCTCGGGGAGACCGCCGACATTGTGGTGCGACTTGATGTTGGCCGTACCGGTGCCGCCGCCCGACTCCACCACATCCGGATAGAGCGTGCCCTGGACCAGGAAGCGGACCTCCTCGCCCAGCTCCCCCGCCTCGGCCACGATCTCGGCCTGGGCCTGCTCGAAGACCCGGATGAACTCCCGCCCGATGATCTTGCGCTTCTCCTCCGGGTCGGTCACCCCGGCGAGCGCGGCCAGGAAACGCTCGGAGGCGTCCACCACCCGCAACTGGGCCCCGGTGGCGGCCACAAAGTCCTTCTCCACCTGCTCGGTCTCGCCCTTGCGCATCAGCCCGTGATCGACGTAGACGCAGGTCAGCCGGGAGCCGATGGCCTTGTTGACCAGGGCGGCGGCAACCGCGGAATCCACCCCGCCGGACAGCCCGCAGATCGCCCGCCGGTTCCCGATCCGCTCCCGGATGGCGGCCACCTGCTCGGCCACGATGGAGCCCGTGGTCCAGGTGGGCGCCAGCCCCGCGCCCCGGTAGAGGAAGTGCTCCAGAAGCTGCTGGCCGTGGGTGGAGTGCAGCACCTCGGGGTGGTACTGCACACCGTAGAGCCGCCGCTCGTCGTCCTCGAACGCGGCCACCGGCACCTGCTCGGTGGCGGCGGTGACGGCGAAACCGGGCGGCGCCGCCGAGCAGGCGTCGCCGTGCGACATCCAGACCGTCTGCTCCTCCGGTGTGCCCTCGAAGAGGGTGGAGCCGGTCCGGGTCACCGACAGCCGGGTGCGGCCGTATTCGCGGGCGCCCGTGTTGTCCACCGTGCCGCCCAGGGTCTGGGCCATGAGCTGGAAGCCGTAGCAGATGCCGAAGACCGGCACACCGGCCTCGAACAGCGCGCGGTCCAGACCGGGCGCCTCCTCGGCGTAGACGGAGGAGGGGCCGCCGGAGAGAATGACCGCGGCCGGCCGGCGGGCGAGCATCTCGGCCACCGGTGTGGTGGACGGCACGATCTCGCTGTAGACCCGGGCCTCGCGGACCCGGCGGGCGATGAGCTGCGCGTACTGGGCACCGAAATCGACGACCAGGACGGTGTCGGGGGCATCGGGGGTGTCGGTGCCGGGCGCGCCCATGCCGACGCTCTCGCTTGCGCTTGCGTGCGCGGTTTCGCTTGCCACGGGGGTGTTCGGCCTTCCGGCGGTGGGTGCAGAGCTCCCAGAAACTGGACTGGGGGGATACCGCGAGTCTACCGGCCTGCGCCGTCTCACCATCCGGCCGTCGCGGTGCCGCCGCCGGGCGGCGGTGGCATACTCGGCCCCATGCAGCACCGCACCCGCTTCTTTGGTTATGGCACCCGGCCCGGCCGGCTGCCATACGAAGCGCTGCGCACTGCGTAACACGGACAGCGACTTCAGGCGCCCCGGGCCTTCAGGCCCGGGGCGCCTCGCCGTCACGGGCCGGGGGCGGGGCCGGACTCGGACCCGACAGGAGACGGCAGTCATGACGGCAGCGAAGACAACGACAGCGGAGCCGACGGCGACGACGGCAGCGGCGGCGGCAGCAGCAGCGGAGCCGGCATCCGGTGCGGCGGGCGCGGACCGTACCGGAGCGCGGAGTGCGGAGGCGGCGCAGGCGATCGGCGATGCCCGGGAACGCATCGACACCCTGGACGACCGGATCATCGGCCTCATCCAGGAGCGGATGGCGGTCTCGGAGGTGATCCAGCGCTCCCGCATCGCCTCGGGCGGGCGCCGGGTGCACCTGGCGCGCGAGATGGAGATCCTGGGCCGCTACCGGGACGCGCTGGGCCGTCCCGGCACCCAGTTGGCCATGACGCTGCTGGAGCTGTGCCGCGGCCGTATTTGAACCGGCGTGCCCGCGCGTCACTCGTACGGAGCGTGACCCCGGTTCCCACGGCTTCGTTGAACCGGATGCTCCGGCGCGATGAGACGCGCGGCCTCCTCCCGGTGCGGTGAGGCAGCGTGTCGTGGGACCTCGCTCCGGCGCGGTGGCCGGGCAGCAGGGGACAGCAGACCGGTCACAACGCAGTGGCCGGTTCCCGGGACGCCGGGGACCGGCCACTGTCCGTGTCCGGGGACGAGCACCGGGTGCCGGAATCCCCCAGAAGCGCGGACCGGCGGCCGGGACAGCCGGATTGTGACCCTCGCGTACACATTCGTCATGACATGACCCTTGCCCGCAGCCCTCACGTCGACCACCATGCAGGCAGCGCTTCCGGAATCCCGGCCCTCCGGGCCGTCCGGTCTCCGGTGCGGTCTCCGCCATGGGCGGACCAGGACCGCGGTGTCTCCCCCGGGCACCGCGCGGTCGGCGCTGGTGCCGCCCTGTCGCCAGTGCCCGCCGAAACCCCGGCACCGCGTCTCCCCCCAAGACGCGGGCCGGGGTTACCCGTTTCACGATGCGTTCACGCCGACCACCGTGAGCCGTGATGTCTTCGTGATCAAAGTGAGGGCAACAAAAGGTTTGAGTGGCGGGTCCAACCATCGTCATGACTCGTGCGGGTTCCCGCGATACACAGCGTCGCGGTCCCCGCGGTAACCGAAGGACTGATATGAAGCTGCGTCGCGCAGTTGCGACCGCGGCGGCCACCGCCGTCATAGCCCCGGCCGCACTCTTCGTCGCCTCGCCGGCGTTCGCCACCGAGTCCGAGACCTCCACCACGGGGGAGCAGACCGGGAGCAGCGCGGAAGGCACGACCGGAGAGGGCAACGGCTCCACCGGCGACACCGGGGACAGCACCACCGGAGACAGCACCACCGGCGACACCGGCGACACCGGCGACAGCACCACTGGCGACACGGGGGACAGCACCACCGGGGACACCGGCGACAGCACCACGGGCGACACCGGCGAGACCGGAGACACTGGTGACACCGGTGACACCGGTGACACCGGGGACACCGGGGACACCGGGGAGACCGGGGAGACCGGAGACACGGGCGACACCGGGGACACTGGAGACACGGGCGAGACCGGAGACACGGGCGACACCGGGGACACCGGCGAGACCGGCGAGACCGGCGGTGAGGGCGAGGACAACCCGCCGGTGGGCGTGGTCTGCGACCTCGACGACAGCATCACCAGCGAGCTGGTCGGCCTGCCGGAGAGTGTCGGTGCGGGCACCGGCTACCAGGAGTTCCAGCTCGTTCTGGGCAACAGCTCCGACGAGGACCTGGCCATCTACCCGTACGTCAGCTTCGAGCAGTACACCTACGACATCGTGGACCTGGACTGGGAGGAGTGGGACGACTCCTTCCTCGGTCTGCTGGACGTGGAGTACAAGAGCGGCGACGAGTGGAAGGCCATTCCGCACACCGCGGAGAACCTGGCCGGCTACTTCGGCTATGTGAACGTCCCGGCCGGCAGCGAGCACACCATCGACCTGCGGTTCGAGATCGCCGGGGACGCCCCCGACGGCTGGGCGCTGGGCCTGGCGCTGGGCGAGTACTGGACCACCGAGAACGAGGAGTGCTCCGGCAGCGAGTACTACTGGTACGCGGTGGAGGTCGTCGCCAAGGACGCCGAGCCCAAGGGCGGTGACGCCAAGCCGCAGGGTGACTCCAAGCCGATCGAGAAGAAGCCGGCCGGCGACCTGGACGAGCTGGCCCAGACCGGCGCCAACTCCAACCTGCCGATGTTCGCGCTGGCCGGTGCGGCTGCCGTCGCCCTGGGCGCCGGCGCGATGTTCGTGGTCCGGCGGCGCATGAGCGCCGGCTCCGCGGCCTGATCACTGTCTGATCACCGCCGCGTCCACCGGGCACTTCGGGGCCCGTCCCGGTTCTTCCGGGGCGGGCCCCTGCTCTTGCCCTGCTCGTCTTGCTCAATCTGCTTGCCTTGCTCCTGCCGCGGGCGCGACGCCGGTCAGTCGCCCACGGTCCGCCCGGGCCGGGCGGCCGGGAGGCGGGGCACCGGCAGCAGCGGGAGGCGCAGCGCGGCGAACGCCTCTCCGGGCACCGCCGGGTGGCGCGGCTCCACCGCGCCCACCCTCCGGTACTCCTCCCCCTGGGCCGGCCGCGGGTCGGCCTCCCCCTTGTTGGGCCACAGCGCCATGGCCCGTTCCGCCTGGGCGGTGATGGTCAGCGAGGGGTTGACGCCCAGATTGGCGGAGACCGCGGAGCCGTCCACCACCGAGATGCCCGGGTGGCCGTAGAGCCGGTGGTAGGGGTCGATGACGCCGCTGTCCGGATCGGCGCCGATCGGGCACCCGCCCAGGAAGTGCGCGGTGAGCGGCATCCCGGTCAGCTCGCCCACGTTCGTCCCGGCGAAGCCGTTGATCTCCGCCGCCACCCGCCGGGCGGCCTCCGCGCCCTCGGGTATCCAGTCGGGGTTGGGCGCGCCATGGCCCTGCCGGGCGGTGAGCAGTCCCTTCCCGATCCCCTTCGGTTTCCGGTAGGTGATCAGCGAGTTGTCGTGGGTCTGCATGACCAGGCCGATGATGGTCCGCTCCGACCATCCGCGGGGGTTGCGGGAGGCCAGGGTGATCAGCGGGTGGCGCAGCGAGGTGGCGAGAAAGGCGAGCAGCCGGGGCGTCCGGCCGCCGCGCCGGAACTGCTTGATGGAGAGCAGGCTCATGGCGTTGGAGCCGCGCCCGTAGCGCACCGGCTCGATGTGGGTGGAGTCGTCGGGGTGCACCGAGGAGGTGATCGCCACGCCCTTGTGGAACTCCGGCACCGCCTCCTTGCCCCAGCGGCGGCGGTAGCGGTAGCGCAGGGTGCTGGAGCCGACGAGGGCCTCGGAGTTGGTGCGCGTGAGGTGGCCCAGCCGGCCGGAGAGGCGGGGCAGTTTGCCCTGGTCGCGCATCCGGTGCAGCAGGGTCTGGGTGCCGTAGGTGCCGGCGGCGATCACCACATGGCGGCTGCGCAGTACGCGCTGCCGGCGGCGCCGGCGGTGCGGCATGGCGGTGGTGGGCACCACGGTGACGGCGTAGCCGGCCGCCGGTCCGTCCGTGCCGGGGAGTTCCTCGACGGCGGTGACGGTGGTGAGCGGGTGGATGACGGCGCCGGCCCGCTCGGCGAGATGCAGATAGTTCTCGTTGAGGGTGTTCTTGGCGCCTTGGCGGCAGCCGGTCATGCACGCGCCGCATTCGGTGCAGGCGCGGCGGGCGGGTCCGGCGCCCCCGAAGTAGGGGTCGGGGATTTCCTCGCCGGGGCGGGCGGTGCACGCGCCGTCGGCGTCCCGGCCGTCGCCGAAGAAGACCCCGACCGGCGCGAGATGGAAGGTGTCGCCGATGCCCATCTTCTCGGCGGCGGCCTTGAGATGGATGTCCGAGGGGGTCATGGTGGGGTTGATCCGTACCCCCAGCATGCGCTCGGCCTGGTCGTAGTAGGGGCCCAGCTCGTCCTGCCAGTCGGTGATGCCGGCCCACTGGCGGTCCCGGAAGAAAGCGGGCGGCGGCACGTAGAGGGTGTTGGCGTAGTTGAGCGAGCCGCCGCCGACGCCCGCGCCGGCCAGCACCATGACGTTGCTGAGCAGGTGGATGCGCTGGATGCCGTACAGGCCGAGGCGCGGCGCCCACAGGTAGTTGCGGATGTCCCAGGAGTTCTTGGGCAGTTCGTGCCGGGCGAAGCGGCGGCCGGCCTCCAGTACGCCGACCCGGTAGCCCTTCTCGGTGAGCCGGAGCGCGGCGACGGAGCCGCCGAAGCCGGAGCCGATCACCAGCACGTCGTAGTCGTACTCGTCGTGGCCGTCGTGGCCGTCGTGGCCGTCGTGGTTGCCGGGGCCGTCGTGGTTGCCGGGGGCCGGGGACGCGTCGTTGCGTGGGGACATGCGGTTTCTCCCGGGGAGGAGCGAGGAGCGAGGAGCAGAAGGAGCAAGGCGCCGGGAAGCGGGGAAAGCGGCGGTTCAGCGGAGGCGGAGGGTCTTCATCAGCCGCAGCGAGCCGGAGATGAAGCGGGCGTACTGGCGGTCGTCCATGCCGAAGGACGGGGCCAGCGGCAGCACCCGCTGGTGGGCGATGGTCTGCGGCTCGGTGTACTTGTGGATGCCCTCGGCGCCGTGCCGGCGGCCGAGGCCGGAGTCGCCCATGCCGCCCATGGGGGCCTGCACGCTGCCGTAGGCCGCCGCATATCCCTCGTTGATGTTGACCGTGCCGGTGCGCAGCCGGGCGGCGATCCGCCGTGCCCGGGGCGCGCTGCGTGACCAGACCGAGGAGTTCAGCCCGTAGGGGGTGGCGTTGGCCCGTTCCACCGCCTCGTCCTCGTCCCGGAAGCGGTAGACGGAGACCACCGGGCCGAAGGTCTCCTGCTCGCACACGGCCATCCCGGGGGTGACCCCGTCCAGGACGGTGGGCTCGTGGAAGTACGGACCGAGGTCGGGGCGCGGATGGCCGCCGGCCAGCACGGTGGCGCCGTTGGCCACCGCGTCCTTGATGTGCCGGAGCACGGTGTCGAGCTGGGCCTGCGAGGCCAGGGAGCCCATGTCGGCGCCCCAGTCCAGGCCGCCGCCGAGGCGCAGCGCCCGGGTGCGGGCCGTGAACCGCTCCAGAAAGACGTCGGCCACGGACTGGTGGACATAGAGCCGCTCGACGGAGATGCAGAGCTGCCCGGCGGAGGAGAAGCAGGCCCGGACCGCGCCGGCCGCCGCCCGGTCCAGGTCGGCGTCGTCCAGCACCAGCATGGCGTTCTTGCCGCCGAGTTCCAGGCTGGCGCCGACCAGGCGGGCGGCGGCGCCCTGCGCGACCGCCCGGCCGGTGGCGGTGGAGCCGGTGAAGGAGAGGTAGTCGGCGTGTGCCACCACGGCCGGGCCGACGACCGGGCCGGCGCCGATCACCACCTGCCAGACGTCCTCGGGCAGCCCGGCCTCGATCAGCAGCCGGCGGGCCCACAGCGCGGTCAGGGCGGTCTCCGTGTCGGGCTTCATGACCAGGGCGTTGCCTGCCACCAGGGCGGGCAGGGCGTCACCGGCGGAGAGCTCCAGCGGGTAGTTCCATGGCGCGATCTGGCCGACCACGCCGCGCGGATGGCGAAGCTGACGGACCCGGGTGAGGACCGGGATGCTGCCGGTGTGGCGCCGGGGCCTGAGGTAGGCGGGGGCCTTGCGGCCGTAGTGGCGGGCGGCCATGGCGACCGCCTGCACCTCCTCGTGGGCGTGCAGCCGGGCCTTGCCGGTTTCGAGCTGGATCAGGTCCAGGATCTCGTCCTGGCGGCGGAGCATCAGGTCGTGGAAGCGGAGCAGGACGGCGGCGCGGCGGCGGACCGGGAGCGCCGCCCAGGACTGCTGGGCGGCGCGGGCGCGGTCGAAGGCGCCGGCCACCTCCGGCACGGTGGTCTCGGGGAGTTCGGCGAGCCGCTCCCCGGTGAGCGGGCTGTGGCAGGCGGTGCGACCGCTGCCCGGCACGCCGCGGGTGAGGCGGGCCACCAGTTCGGGGGTGACCACCCGGGCAGCGTGGGTGCGTGCGTCGTCCAGCGCAGTCGTCATGTGCGGAGGGTAGAAGGCACGGTCGCCCGCTGCCTACCCATCGGTAACCACTTTTGCGCGAAAGTTGCCAGCGATCACTGGCAGCAGCCTCCGGGGGCTCGCTCTCTTCCCGCTGCGCGAGGCGGCCTCCGTCCCCCGCGGCCCGCTCACTCCTCCCCGGGCGGGTCCCCGGATCTGTCCAGACCCGGGATCCGCAGGTGCTCGACCACCTCGTCGAAGAGTTCCTCGCCCAGGTCGCGGGCGGCTCCGGGCTCGCCCGGCATCCGGACCTGCATCCGCCACATCTCGCCGGTGTCCTTGTTGCCCACGAAGAGCGAGCGGCGCAGTGTCCGTGGCGTGCCCTCCTCCGCGCCCCGCCAGACGAAGAGGAACTCCATCTCGGCCGCCGGATGGCCCCGGAACTCGCGGGCCGAGTAGCCGCCGTCGTTCTCCCCGTAGTCGGAGTTTCCCCGGTCGCTGACGAACTGGTCACCGGCGGCGACCAGCGGATCCCGCTCCTCGCCCGCCCAGTGCCAGACGGTGATCCGGTAGAGGCGGTCCGGCGAGTCGTAGTCGATGATCCGGACGGGGTTCTCCACCGTCTCGTCGACCTCGGGGACGGTCCGGTCATAGCCCTGGGGCATGCCGATCGACAGGGCGACGACCGAATTCTCGTCCCGCACCTCCCAGTGGGCGGGCAGACCACCGTCCCCGCCGAACGGATTCAGCAGCACCGCCAGCACGGCCAGCACCACCACCGCGGCCAGCCCGCCGCCCAGCCCGGCCCGGGCCCGGCGGCCGGCGGGCAGCAGCCGGCCCGGCAGCCCGGAACGGTCCCCGGCGCCGCCGTGCCCGTTGCCGCCGTACCCGGCAAAGGCACGGGTCGGCGCGGAGCCGGGGTGCGGCTGCGGCGGGCTGACGATCCCCCGCAGCACCTGCCGCGCCTCCCCGGCGTCCGGACGGGCCGAGGGTTCCTTGCGCAGCAACTGCATGATCAGCGTGGCCAGCGGCCCCTTGCCGCGCGCCGGGACCGGCGGATCGGCCGAGAGCACCGCCTGGAGCGTGGCCGGGGTGGTGTTGCGGCGGAACGGCGACACGCCCTCCACCGCGCAGTACAGCAGCACGCCCAGCGACCACAGGTCGGACTCCGGCCCCGGGCGCCGGCCCAGCACCCGTTCCGGCGCGATGTACTCGGGGGACCCGACGAAGGAGCCGGTCTCGGTCAGGCCCTGCTCGCCCTCCACCCGCGCAATGCCGAAGTCGGTCAGCACCACCCGGTCGTTGCGGCCCAGCAGGACATTGGCCGGCTTCACATCCCGGTGCAGCACGCCCGCCTCGTGTGCGGCGGCCAGCGCGTCCAGCACGGCCAGGCCGATCCGGGCGGCCTCGCGGCCCTCCAGGGTGCCGGAGTCCAGCACCTCGGCCAGCGACTCGCCCCGCACCAGCTCCATCACCAGCCAGGGCCGGCCCTGCTCCAGAACCACGTCATGCACGGTGACGACCGAGGGGTGGTCGATCCGGGCGGCGGCCCGCGCCTTGCGCCGCATCCGCTGGGTGAGGTTCTCCCGCTCCCGCTCGGCGACCTGCTCCGGCAGCCGCGGCTCCTTCACCGCGACCTCGCGCTCCACCACCTCGTCATAGGCCCGCCAGACGGTCCCCATACCACCGTGGCCCAGCCGGGCGATCAGGCGGTAGCGCCCGCCCAGCAGGCGCACCGGCAACTGCTCGTCGCGCTGCGTCGGCACGCCGCCGGGCGGGGCCGCCGCGGGCGGCCGGAGACCGTAGCTGGTGGTCTCGTCCACCGGTTCCCCCTCGTCTGCCATGGCCCCCTGCATACCGCATGGAAGGGAAACGCCACCAGCCGGGGCCGCGACTCGGGTGACGACTCGGTGCGATGGCGTCACGCGCCTGTGACACATCGCCCCCGCCCCCTGCGGGCCGTCCGGGCGATGGCCGGCCCGGGGCGGTGCTCAGTCGGTGATGGTGTAGCTGCTCGCGATGGTCTCGTAGATCTCGTTGATCTCGTCGCGCTGCTCCTCCCGGCCGCGCAGCAGCACCACGTGGTACTCCCCCTCGATCAGCGCCGCGTAGTTGCGGGCCACCCACTGCACACCGCCGGACTTCCAGCCGAAGATGCCCTGGGCAAAGGCGACATTGCCCTGAGTGCCCTCCCGCAGACCGCCGGAGGACTGCCAGATGGCGCTGCGGAACTCGGCCAGCTCCGGTTCCTGCTCCATCTGGTACTCCGACGGGTCGTCGCCGAACTCGCCCATGTCGTCCCGGCCGGGAACCACCGTCAGCACCAGATCGCCGCTGACGAACTGGACCTGACCCTCCAGGGTGCCCGTCCGCCGCTCCCAGCCCTGCGGGATGTTCAGGGCGAAACCGGCCTCGTCCTCATGGCGGGTGAAGCCCTCGGGCGGCGGGCCGGGTCCCTCGACCGGGCCGGAGGGCGTCGGGTCCTGCTGGCCGGTGGGACCGGGCGTCGCGTCCTCGCCCTCCTCGGCCTCCTCGCCGCTTCCGCCGGCGGGCCCGGCGCTCTCGCCGGACGGCTGGTCGCCGGAGGTGCCCGCACTCTGCCCGGTCTGCTCCTGGCCGGGGTTGGCGCTGCCGCTCCCGCCGGTCTCGGCGGTCTCCATCAGAAACAGCGCATAGGCCATGGCGCCGGCCACGCCGAGCAGGATCAGCGAGAGCAGCACCCAGCCCAGACGGCGCGGGCTGGACGCGGTGCGCCGCTTGCGGCGGGAGACCAGCTCGCCGCGGCGGCGGATCACCGGCAGCCGGTGCGGATCGGCGGGCTCGCCCGGGTTGAGCATGGGCGGGGTGGCGGTGCGCAGCCCGACCGTGGGGGCCGGGGCGGAGCGGATGATCGAGCGCAGCCAGCCGGCCAGTTCCTCGGTGGAGGGGCGCTCGGTCGGGTCCTGGCGCAGCAGCGACTCGATGACCGGGCGCAGCGCCCCGCTGTCCTCGGCGAAGGCCGGCTGCTCGGCGCAGACGGCCTGGGTCAGCTCGGCGGCATTCTCCTCGGGGTAGGGCGGGTGGCCCTGGACGGCGCGGAAGAGCAGCGCGCCGAGCGCCCACAGATCGGCTGCGGGGCCGACCGGCGGGGCGAGCCGCCAGTGGTCGTAGACCGGCCCGGCCTGCTCGGGCGCCCAGCGCTCGGTGACCGCGCCGACGGTGGTGATGCGGGCCTGCCGGGCCCGCTCGGCGGCCCGGGCTCCGTCCGGGCCGCGGTAGCGGCGGCCCGGGTCCGGGATGTGGCCCGTACCGGCCGGCCGCTCCGAAGCCTGCCACGGAGCCGGGCCAGGACCGGAGCCGGGGCCGGGGCCGGGGCCGAGGGCTGCGGGGGACTGCGGGCGGGCCGACGGCACGCCGCTCGGCACCGCCGAGGCCCAGCTCTCGGCCTCCCGGCCGGGGGCCGGCAGGCCATGGCCTTGGGAGCCGTCGGCGGCGCCCTCGGGCCGCGGCGCCCGGCGCGGGCCGGGGGCCCAGCCGCCGCGGGGGACACCGTCCGCACCGCCGGGCGGGAGCTCCCGCCCGGCGTCCGCGCCGCCGGACCGGGCGTCCGGGGCGGACAGTTCGGGCGGTGACACACCGTCATCGGCCGCCAGCCCTTCGCGCGGCGCGCTCTCCGCAGCGCCCGGCACCCAGGCACCGCCGCCGCGGGGCAGTTCGTGCCGGGCCGCGGAGCCGGCGTGCGGGGTGCCGGGGGCAGGGGTTTCCCAGCCGGTGCGGACGGGGTGGCTGGTGCGGTGCCGGCCGGGCAGCCCGGCCGGCCCCTCGCCCTGCGGCTCCGCCGCCGGCTGCTCACCGGACTCGGTGGACGGCGGCCGGCCGCGCTCCGCGGCGTCCGCGCCCGCGCGGGCGCCCGCCCGGTAGGCGGCGATCGCACCGCTGCGGCCGGCGCGTTCGACGGCCGCGGGTGAGGGCCGGTGCGCCTGCGGCTGCCGGCCGTACTCCTGGCCCGCGTTCACCGCCTGCTGGCGGGCCCACTGCTGAGTGGACTGCTGCGGGGACTGCGGGCCGGCCGCATCTGCCGCGCCGGGCGGGCGGGCGCCCGGCCGGGGGTCGGGCCCGGGCTCCGGCGCACGGCCGCCCTCGAAGTCCCAGCTCTCCGGGAATCCGGTGGCGGCCTGCGCCGGCCGGTCCTCGACGGGGTGCCGGGCGGGCATTCCGCTCTGCTGACGCATCCGGGCCACCAGGTCGGCCGCGCCGCCGCCGGGGCGCCGCGCCGGGGTCTGCCCCGGCTCCCGCGGTCCGTAGACCACATCCGGCTCCGGGCGGGGCTCGCCCGGCTGGGGCGGGCGGTGCACGGTGAGTTCCTGCGGCCCGTAGACCACGCCGGGCTCGGGGCCGGCGGGCAGCGGCTCGGACTCCTCGGCCGGCCGGCCGACGGAGGACTCCGGTCGCGGTCCGGGCGGCCCCTGCGGACCGAAGCCGGGCAGCGGCTCGGGACCCTTGACCAGATTCGGCCGCGGCTGCGGCTGCGGCTGCGGGTGCGGCTGCCGGTCCGGCGAGGGCTGCGGCGCGGCGGGGCGGGAAGCGCCCGGCGGCAGACCCTGACGGGCGGGCGGCGGGGCTATCGCCCCCTCCGTCGGGACGCCCGGGCCGCCCGGGGCGTCGTCGTCCGTGGTGCTCAGCGGGAACGGGTCGTAGCCGCAGAGCACTTCCTCGGCCGCGCCGATCGCCAGCCCGGTGAGCATGGCCCGGCCGTCCTCGCAGACCAGCACCGTGCGGGCGGTCAGATTGCGGTGCACCCAGCCGCTCGCGTGCACCACCCGCAGCGCGGACAGCAGATCGGCGGCCACCTCCGCCGCCCGGTAGGGATTCAGCCGCTGTTCGGCGAGGAGCGCGGCCAGCGGCCGGGCCGGCACGAGTTCGCTGACGATCCACAGACCGTCGCCCTGCACAAAGACGTCGTAGACCTGGTCCAGCCGGGGATGGTCGGGGAGCCGGGCGGCGGCGGCAGCGGCCTCCACGGCGCGCCGCACCACCGGATCGTCCGGGGTGCGGGTGGCCCGCTCGCTGGCGCCCCGGAAGCCTCCGGCCAGCGTCTCCGCGTCCACCACCTCGGGCAGCGGCACCTGACGGACCAGCACCTCCTGGCCGCTGGCGGTGTCGTAGGCCGCGCACTCGGCCAGCTCGAAGCCGTCCGTGGGGGGCTTGGGCAGGCGGTAGCGGTCGGCGAGCAGCCGGCCCGCGTACTTGTCCACCACGCCGCCCCTCATCGCGGTGCCTCCCCACATCTCCCGTGGCCGTTGGCGACCAAACACTCACGATACGTGCCGCGGGCAGACTCCGCCCACAGACCGTCAACTCCTTGTTCGGTTGTGCCCGGGTCGTGATCGGCGCGGGCCGTCAGTCGGTCAGCGGCTGGAAGGTGCCGAACGCGGTATCCCGCAGCGTGCGGCAGTCATTCCCGTCCCACTCGGCCGCAACACACGTGATCATGATCGCGTAGCCGTGGCCGTCGTCCACCCGGAAGCCGCGGTTGAGGACCTGCACCCGCGTGCCGTCCTCGGTGCGCCGGAACGCCCAGTCGGCAACGGTCGGATAGTCCCGCCATTCGACCGGCTCGATGCTGAGATGCTCGTAATCCGTGCTGTTCTGCCGCACGGCCGGTTCCTGGAGCCGCCAGGCGGTCTCGGCGCTGTCCCCGGGACGGTCGGTGAAGTCCACCTGCACCCAGGGCGGCCCGCCGCCCGGCGGCCCGAATATGGCGCCGGAGTTCTCCCCCGCCACCCCGTGCTGCACCCAGTCCTCGGGCAGCGCGATGCTGAACTCGAACTCGGCGCTCACCGTCCGGTTGAAGCCGGACGGCGGGTCGCTGGGGAAGGTGAAGTCCCCGTCCCGGTCGGGCTGGGTGCCGGGCGGTCCGCCGGTGTCCGGATCGGGCCGGCCGGAGTCGCCGCCGCCATCGGACTGGTCGCTGTCCTGGTCCTCGGGGCTGCCGGTCTCCTGGCCGCCGCCTGTGCCGGTGCCGCCCTCGGTGGTGCCGTCCGCGTCGCCGGGGGCGTCCGTCTCGTCCGTGCCGCCGGTCTCCTCCGGCCCGTCCTCCTTCTCGTCCGTGCCCTTGCCTCCGGTGGCGGCGCCGGGCGACTCCCCGGGGTCGGCGGAGCCACCCCCGGCGAGCTGGGTGACCGCGACCACACCCACCGCGGCGACCAGCAGCGCGGCCAGCACGGCGAGCAGCAGGACGCGGCGGCGGCGCCCCGGGCCGCCGCCCGGCGGGCGGGGCGCGATCGCGCCGACGGAGGTGCCGGTGGCCGGTTCGGCGCCGTCCCCGGCCGGGCCGGGCGGCGGCGCCGACGGCCCGGCGGGCGGCACGACCGGCACCGGCTGCGCGGGGGTGTTGTCCGCCTCGGACGGGGACGACCCGCCCGGCGGCAGCACCGGCGGGCCGAAGCCGGGCGGCGGTGTCGCCGGGGCGGCCGGGACGGATGACGCCCCGTCGGAACCGGACCCGGAACCGGACCCGGGCTCGCGCGGGGCGGACGGCGTACCGAGCAGGAAACCCGCCGTGCTCCCGCCCCCGCCGCCGCCCGGCCCCTCGCCCGCGGCGAGAACGGCCTCCAGCCGACGGCGGGTGCCCGGCTCGTCCAGCCGCCGCTCCGGGTCCTTGGCCAGCAGTCCCTCGATCACCTCGGCCAGCGGGCCGGCGGACTCCGGGACCTCCAGCGGATCGTTCATCACGGCGGCCAGGGTGGCGATGGCACCGCCCTTGTCGTACGGCGGGCGGCCCTCCACCGCGCAGTACAGCAGCGCGCCCAGCGACCACAGGTCGGCCGGCGGGCCCAGTTCCTCACCGCGCGCCCGCTCCGGGGAGATGTAGGAGGGCGCGCCCACCAGCATGCCGGTGGAGGTGATGGAGGGATCGCCCTCCACCTTGGCGATGCCGAAGTCCGTCAGCACCACCCGGCCGTCCTCGTCGGAGATCAGCACATTGGACGGCTTGACGTCCCGGTGCAGGATGCCGACGCGGTGCGCGGCACGCAGCACGCCCAGCACGCTCAGCGCGATGGCGGCGGCACGGAGCGGCTCCAGCGGGCCCTGCTCACGGATGATGTCGGCCATCGAGCGGCCCTCGATCAGCTCCATCACTATCCACGGCCGGGCGCCCTCGTCGACCACGTCGTAGATGGTGACCACGCCCTGGCTGCGGATGGCGGCGATGGCCTTGGCCTCCCGCAGGGTGCGGGTGATCAGCCGGCGGCGCTCCAGGTCGTCGACGCCGGGCGGCAGGCGCAGTTCCTTGACCGCGACCGAACGGCCCAGCATCTCGTCGGTGGCGCGCCAGACGGTGCCCATGCCGCCGCGGCCGACGACCGGGCCGAGCCGGTAACGGCCGCTCAGCAGCCGGCCGCGCGGGGCCGGGGACCGATCCGGACGCGGTGCGGGCGGATGGTCCGGGCTGCCGACGGGCTTGCGCGGCAGCGGTACCACGGCCCGCGGGTCGTCCGGGCCGGCCGCCGCCGGGGACGGCTCCGGGGAGGATTCCGGCGCCGGAGCGGCCTCGGGCGTCCGCTCGGTGCGGGCCGGCTCGGTGGGCAGCTCCTCCAGGGGCAGGGCGTGGGCGCGGGCGGGCTCCGCGGGATCCCGCTCGGCGGGCGGCGGGACCGGGAAGGAGTGGGAGCGCTCGGTGCGCCCCGTGCCGGCCTCGGAGGCGGCGTCGGAGGCGGCGTCGGCCCGGACCTCGGCCTCGGCTTCGGCTTCGGCTTCGGAGGCGATGTCGCCGAGAACGACCGTGCCGAAATCGCCGGTGCGCTTGTCCTCCGGGCCCAGCGTCACCGTGCCGCGGTCATCACCGGCACCCCCGGCGTCCTCGGGACCGAGAACCACCGTGCCGAAATCCCCGGTGCGCTTGTCCTCCGGGCCCAGCGTCACCGTGCCGCGGTCATCACCGGCACCCCGGGTGTCCCCGGGGCCGAGAACCACCGTGCCGAAATCCCCGGACCGGTCGCGGGAGCCGCGCGGGCCCGGCACGGCGTCCCGTGGCTCGTCCCGCACCGCCGCGTCCTGGACCTCGGTTTCGGCGTCCTCGTCGTCCGCGCCGTCATCGTCATCCGCGTCATCCGCGCCGTCCCCGTCATCCGCGGTGTCGACGGGAGAAGCCTCGGCCGTGGGCAGTTCGGCCTTGCGCAGGTCGATGGCGGGCGCTTCGTCCGTGACCTCGTCGGCATCGCTGAACACCTGGGTACGGACGATGCCGTCGTCCGCGGCCTCAGCCGCCTCCGGCGCCCCGTCCGGCGGCTCTCCGCCCTCCGGCGCCGTGCCCCCGCCGGGCCCCGCCGCGTCCCGTGCCTCTCGATCCCCGCTGTACTCGCCCATGCGCCATGTCCCCTCCGGCTTTCCGCACATTGTCGCCTATCCCTGCGACAGCGCCACCGCAGGGGCGTTCGATCCCGGCATCAGTTGTCACGGACAAGTCACCGCGGGATCACAGCGGCACGGTGTCCGGGGCGCCCAGCCGGGCCGCGTCCGCCGTCCGGTCGTCCGGCTGGAGCTGCGACTCCCGCTCCGCCTCCACCCGCTTCTCGTAGTGCCGCACCTCGCGCTCGATCTGCGGCTCGTCCCAGCCCAGCACTCCGGCCATCAGCCCGGCGCACTCACGTGCGCTGCGGGTGCCCCGGTCGAAGGTCTCGATGGAGATCCGGGTGCGCCGGGTCAGCACATCCTCCAGGTGACGGGCGCCTTCGTGCGTGCAGGCGTAGACGATCTCGGCCCGCAGATAGTCGTCGGCGGCGGGCAGCGGCTCGCCCAGCCTCGGTTCACGTTCGATCAGTTCCAGCAGTTCCTCGGTCAAGGATCCATAACGGTTGAGCAGATGCTCCACCCGCGCGCTGTGCAGGCCGGTCCGGCCGGCGATCCGGGCGCGCGCGTTCCACAGCGCGTGGTAGCCCTCGGCCCCGGCCAGCCGGACCTCCTCGGTGCAGCAGTCCGCGACCCGGATGTCCAGACCGTGCACGGCGGCGTCCACCGCGTCCTTGGCCATCACCCGGTAGGTGGTGTACTTGCCGCCGGCCACCACCACCAGACCGGGCACCGGATGGGCCACGATGTGCTCCCGGGACAGCTTGCTGGTGGCGTCCGACTCACCGGCCAGCAGCGGACGCAGCCCGGCGTACACCCCCTCCACGTCGTCCCTGGCCAGCGGGGTGGCCAGCACCGCGTTGACCCGCTCCAGCAGATAGTCGATGTCCGCGCTGGACGCGGCCGGATGGGCCTTGTCCAGGTCCCAGGCGGTGTCCGTGGTGCCGATGATCCAGTGCCGGCCCCAGGGGATGACGAACAGCACGCTCTTCTCGGTGCGCAGGATGAGCCCGCTGGAGGAGTGGATGCGGTCCCTGGGCACCACCAGATGGATGCCCTTGGAGGCCCGGACATGGAACTGCCCGCGCTCGGCGATCATCGCCTGGGTGTCGTCCGTCCACACCCCGGTGGCGTTGACGATCTGCTTGGCGCGGATGTGGTGGGTGCGGAACCCGCCCCGGCCGTCGCGTTCCTCCAGATCCTGGACGGTGACGCCGACCACCCGCTCGCCCTCGCGCAGAAAGCCGGTCACCCGGGCCCGGTTGACGCACTGCGCCCCGTATCCGGCGGCGGTGCGCACCAGGGTGGCCACATAACGGGCGTCGTCCACCTGGGCGTCGTAGTACTGGAGGGCGCCGACCAGGGCCTCGCGGCGCAGCGCGGGTGCCACCCGCAGCGCCTGACGTCTGGTCAGATGACGGTGCAGCGGCAGCCGGCGGCCGTGCCCGGCGGAGACCGACATGGTGTCGTAGAGCGCCACGCCCGAGCCGGCATAGGCCCGTTCCCAGCCCCGGTGCCGCAGCGGATAGAGAAAGGGCACCGGCTTGACCAGGTGCGGGGCGATCCGGGAGAGCAGCAGCCCGCGCTCCTTGAGCGCTTCGCGGACCAGGGCGAAGTCCAGCATCTCCAGATAGCGCAGCCCGCCGTGGATCAGTTTGCTGGACCGGCTGGAGGTGCCGGAGGCCCAGTCCCGCATCTCGACCAGGCCGGTGGACAGGCCGCGGGTCACGGCGTCCAGCGCGGTGCCGGCGCCGACCACGCCGCCGCCGACGACCAGGACGTCCAGCTCCCGGCCGGGGGCGGTCAGGCGGGCCAGCGCCTCCGTGCGCTCCGCGGGTCCCAGTGCCGCTGTCTTCACAACAGTGCCTCCTCGCCTCGCCGGTACCGGCCGTCATGAGCCGTCATGCTCCGCTGCGCCGCTCTCCCGGTGTTCCTCCGGTCCTGCGCCCACCCCACCTTGTGCCCCGGCGGCCGGTGCGCCTCACCGCCTGTCCACGGGTACCGGGCCGCCACGCGATCAGATGACTGACAATCCACCATATCTTTCATATATCCCCTTAAGCTGACACTCGCGCCCGCACTGTCCATGGCGACGTTCCTCCGCGACGTTCCCCGCGAGGGCCGTGCGACGCCGCTGTGGCACTCGAACCGGGGAAGGAGCTGCCGCACATGCCCGCAGATGTCGCCGTTCTCGGCCTGGGGCACCTCGGTCTGCCCGCCGCGCAGGCCACCACCGCCGCCGGTATGCCGACGGTCGGTTTCACCCGGGACGCACGGGCCGCCGCCGCGCTGACGGCCGGCCGGGCGCCCGCCGAGGGCCCGCTCACCGCCGCCGAGATCCGCCGCATGCTCACCGGGGGGTTCACCGTCTCCACCGACCCGGCGGTACTCAGCAGGGTCCGCACCGCCCTGATCTGCGAGCCCGCCCCGGCCCGCCCGGACCGGCTGCTGGATCTGACCGCCATCGGCGAGGCGGCCCGCGTCCTGGCGCCCAGGCTGCGTCCGCACACCCTGGTGGTGCTGGAGTCACCGGTCTGTCCGGGCACCACCGAGGAGCTGGTCAGACCGCTGCTGGAACAGGGCTCGGGGCTGCGGGCCGGCCACGACTTCCGGCTCGCCTGCTCGGCGGGCAGCCGGGCCGAGCCGGGCGGTCAGGCCGCCGGCGGGCCGCGGGTGATCGGCGGTCTCACGCCCGCCTGCACCGAGGCCGCCGCCGCCTTCTACGGCCGCTTCGCCGAAAAGCTGATGCGGGCGCGCGGCCCGAAGGAGGCCGAGACCGCCCGGGTGCTGGAGACCAATCTGCGCCATGTGCAGCTCGCCCTGGTGAACGAGATGGCGGTGCTCTGCCACGAACTTGGCGTCGATCTGTGGGACGTGCTGCGCTGCACCGACCCCGCCCTCACCGGCACGGCCGCCGCGGGCGGCCCCGGCGCGGGCCCCGGCGGCGGCGGCCACGCGGGAGCGCTCCGGCCCGGGCCCGGCACCGGCACCGGCGGCCACACCGGGCCGATCGACGCCGGGCTGCTGCCCGGCCTGCGCCGCGGCTCGGGCCGCCCGCTGCGGATGGTGGAGCTGGCCCAGGAGGTGAACGCCGGCATGCCGCACTACGTCACCCAGCGCGCCGCCGCGCTGCTCAACGAGCACGGCAAGTCGGTGCGCGGCGCCCGGGTGCTGCTGCTCGGCGTCACCTCCCGGCCGGACGCGGCCGACCGGCAGGGCGCACCGGCCACCGAGATCGCCTCCCGGCTGCGGCAGCTCGGGGCGCAGCTCAGCTATCACGACCCGCTGGTGCCGCACTGGCGGGTGGCCGGCCGGCCGGTGACGCACGCCGGTGAGCTGTGCGAATCCCTCTACGAGGCCGCGGCCCTGGCCGATCTCACCCTGCTGCTGCAGAACCACAGCACCTACGACCTCCAGGGGCTGGCCGCCAAGGCGCAGCTGCTGTTCGACACCCGCGGCGTCACCCCGGCCGGTGCGGCACACCGGCTGTGACGCCCGGCCGGGCGCGGCGGACCGTCAGCCGTCCGCCGGACCGGACGGCTCCGGCCACTCCTGCCATCCCTCGGGCGGCTCCCGGTCACTCCAGTAGTCCGGATCACCGGCCGCCGGATCGGGGTCCGGCAGCCACCGCTCCCACCCGCCGGTCTCCCCGTCGCGCAGCCAGCAGTCACCCGGCGGCCCGGCGTCGTCCCCCGCCCGGCACCAGTCCCGGCCGGTGGCCACCGGCACCGGCACGGGCACCGGCGCGTCCGTGCCGCAGGACGTCACCGGGCCCCGCGCCGGCCGGCTGCCGCCGTGCTCCGCCCAGCGCAGCGCCACGCAGTACAGCGGGTTGCCCCGCTCCTCCCCGGCCCCGGCCGCCCGGGCGGCCTCCGGCCAGTCCAGTTCCCCGGGGAGCAGACCCACCAACAGCAGCGCCTCGGCGGTCCCGGCACCGGAGCGGTAGCCGAACAGCAGGCCATGGTGTTCCGCGGCGAGACCCGCGAGACCGTTGAGGCCGTCGGGGCCGGCCGGGCCGGCCGGGCCGGACCCCCCGGCCGGCAGCGCAGCCGACAGCGCAGCCGCGGACAGCTCCCCGTGCAGCCGGTGTCCCCGGGCCGCGGCCAGCGCCCGGGGATCGGTGCTCTCCGACCAGCAGCCGCTCCCGGGCTCCGGCTCGGCCGGGCATCCGCTCCCGTCGCCGCCCCGGCGCCCGTCGTCCTCCGCGCAGTCCCGCCAGACCGGCCCGGCCGCGGACCCGCCGTCCGGTGCCGCGCCCAGCCGGCCCTGCACCACACCGCAGACCGAGACCAGCCCGCGCCCCTTGACGAAGCCGAAGCCGCTGTACTCGGCGTCGAAGCGGACCCGGGCCCGCACGGCATCGCCCTGCCAGCGCAGTTCCAGCAGCCTGCCGCCGCGCCGCTCGGCCAGCTCCCGGACCGCCACCCCGTCCGGCTCCGCACCGTCCTGGCCCGCCAGCAGTTCGGCGTAGTGCCCGGCGAACTCGGTCAGCCCGCCCCGGGCCCGCTCCCACGCCTGCCGCTCGGCCCGGTCCGCCTGGTTTCCCGCGCCCTTGAGCGCCAGCAGCAGCAGGCCGATCCCGGCCCCGGCCGCGAAGAACAGCGCCAGCGCGGTGAAGCCGCAGCCGGCCAGGCAGCCGCCTACGGTCCGGCCCGGCCGCCGGGCGTCCCCCGGACGCGCCGGGGCGGCAGCGGGCTCCTCCCAGTCGTCCACCGCGCCGGTCCTGATCCCGGAGAAGCCGCCCGGCTCTCCCGGGGTGCCGTGTCCCGCACGCTCCCGCCGCACGTCCTCCGGCCCCGTCCCGGGCGTTGCGCCGTGCCGGCTCTCGTCCCCGTCACCTGCCACGTGTCTCTCCGTCCAGCGGTGCCGCCCCCGGACCGACGCTAGGTCCGTCACGGTGCCGTGCCGAAGACCCGGACGGCACCCGTGATCAGTCCGTACGCCGCACGCAACCGCCCGGTGACCGGGCCCCACCCCCCGAGCGGGCTATGTCCGGATTCGGTCCGTGGCGTGTCGTGTGCCGTTCAGGCCATGTTGGCCGAAAGACGACACCCTGAACGCATGAGCACGTCAGAGGTACACACGGATCTCAGCCGGAGGGGTTTCGTCCAGGCCGGCGCGGTCGCCGGTGCCGGGGTGGCGCTGGCGGGCAGCACCGCGGTGCTGAGCAGCGCGCCGGGCGCGCTCGCCACCGGCCGTGAGGACGAGCGGCAGCCGGGCTACGGCCCCCTGGTGCCCGATCCCGACGGCATCCTGTCCCTTCCCGCAGGCTTCTCGTACCGGATTCTCACCCGGGCCGGCCACACCCGGCTGGACAGCGGTGAGGCCACGCCGGAGCGGCACGACGGCACCGGCGCGTTCCCCGGGCCGCTCGGCACCGAACTGCTGGTGGTCAACCACGAGCTGAAGGGCCCCCGCTCCGGCTGGGCCCATCCGGTGCCGCCGGCCCCCGGCCTGGTGTACGACCCGGCGGCCTCCGGCGGCTGCACCGTGGTCGAGGTCGCGGACGGCGGCGCTCATGTCACCGAATGGGTCGGCCTGGCCGGCACCTCCACCAACTGCGCGGGCGGCACCACGCCCTGGGGCACCTGGCTGACCTGCGAGGAGAACTCCGACCGGGCCGGCGAGCGGGGCATGACCAGGGACCACGGCTATGTCTTCGAGGTGGACCCGGGCGACCGGGCGGCGAACCGCGACCCCCGGCCGGTCAAGGCGCTCGGCAGATTCGACCACGAGGCGGTGGTGGTGGACCCCGGGCGCGGCCATCTGTACCTCACCGAGGACGCCGCCGGGCCCAACGGCCTCTTCTACCGCTGGACCCCGCCGCCCGGCTTCCGGCACGGACGCGGCGCGCTGCGCACCCTGGCCGAGGACGCGGGCCGGCTCCAGGCGTTCCGCTGCTTCGACTCCCGCGGCCGGTTCGTGGACGACCTCTCCCGGGCCGGGCGGATCGGCACCGTCTACGGCGTGGACTGGGTGGACGTGCCGGACCGGGACGCCCGGCGGACCCCGGTGCGCAGGCAGTTCGCGGACGGCCGGGTCACCCGCGCCCGCAAGCTGGAGGGCATGTGGTGGGGCGAGGGCGGCGTCTTCCTCGTCTCCTCCTACGCCCGGGCCGAGGACAGCCCCGGCACCCCGCACGACGGCCAGGTCTGGTTCTACCAGCCCCGGCGGCGCACCCTCACCCTCCGGCTCCGCTTCGGCCTCGCCCCCTCCCCCGCCGGGGCCGGCCTGACCCACCGCCCGGACCGCCCGGACCGCCCGGACGGCCCCGACAGCATCACCGTCTCGCCGTACGGCGGGCTGATCATCGCCGAGGACGGCCGCGGCCACCAGCATCTGTTCGGCGCCACCGACGACGGCCGCACCTACCCGCTGGCCCGCAACGAGGTGAACACCGGCACCGCGGCGGAACCGGAGTACTCGGAGTTCGCCGGAGTGGTCTTCTCGGGCGACGGCCGCACGCTGTACGCCTCGATCCAGCGGCCCGGCATCCTGCTGGCCATCACCGGCCCCTGGCGGCGCCAGAAGTAACGCGCCGCCGGGAGCTGCCCACGGGGGACGGCCGGGGCGGCGGGAGCAGCTCCCCTCCCGCCGCCCCGGCCCGCTGTTTCGAACACCGGTGGCACGGGGTGCGCCGGGTGACCTTTCCGGCGCGGCGCTCGTTGACGATCCACGCGCGGACGATCTGGGAGGCATCACGTGACCGGGCCCGGCAGCAGCACACTGGCCGAACGTCCAGCTCCCGGCGAGACGGAATCCGTCACCGTCCGGGTCCATTCCTGGCGGGGATACCGCTGCGAATCACGGATCGTGCGGGCGCCGCGGGCACGGCCGGCGACGCCGGTGGTGCTGATCGGCGGCGCGATGCAGCGCAAGGAGGAATGGGGACGGCTGGAGCGCCGGCTGCTGGCACACGCCGATGTGGTCGGCGTCGATCTGCCCGGCTGGGGCGCCGGCGACCTGCTGCCGGAACAGCACGGCGCGGGCTTCCTGGCCGATGCGCTCGCCCATATGCTCGCCGAGCACGGCCTGGACCGGGTGAACGTGCTGAGCGGCTCCTACGGCACGGCCGTCGCCTACCGGCTGGCGCAGGCCCATCCGTCGCGGGTGGCACGGATGGTGCTGCTCTCCACCATGCAGCGCATCACCGGGCACGCGCGCCGCGCCATGGACCGCATCCTGGAACTGGCGGACGCCGGCACCGACCGGGAGTCGCTGGCCGAGGCCTGTGTGGCGCTGCTGATGGGCGGCGGGCCGCAGGGGCCGGAGCCGGCCGCGGCCGTGCAGTCCGGGGCGGCGGTGCGGCGCATGCTGCTGCACCGCTTCCGCTCCGCCACCTGGGACGAACTGCGCATGCATCGGTCAACACCCGGCGGCTGCTGCGCCACCGGATGATCGATCCGGCGCTGGGCCGCCCGGCCGGTCCGGTGCTGGTGGCCATCGGCGAGCATGACACCTTCACCCCGCCCCGGATGGGCCGGGAGCTCGCCGCGACCTGCCGGGAGAGCTGGTTCGCGGAGGTCCTGCGGGCGGACCACATGGTGCATCTGGAACGCACCGCCGAGGTGGCCGACCTGGCCGGCCGCTTCTTCGCCGGCCTGCCCATCACCGGCCTGCCCTATCTGCGCCGCGCCGAATGTCTCTCCCCCGCCGCCGCGGCGGCGGGGGCCGCGCAGCCGCTCAGCGGGAGCGGGCGACCGTGACCTCGACCCGCTGGAATTCCTTCAGGTCGGTGTAGCCGGTGGTGGCCATGGCCCGGCGCAGCGCGCCGAAGAGGTTCATCGAACCGTCCGGCGTGTACGAGGGGCCGGTGAGCACCTGCTCGGTGGTGCCGACGGTGCCCAGGTGCACCTTCTTGCCGCGCACCACGTCCGCGTGCACCGCCTCCATGCCCCAGTGGTGGCCCTCGCCGGGCGAGTCGGTCGCCCGGGCCAGCGGCGAACCCATCATCACCGCGTCCGCGCCGCAGGCGATCGCCTTGGGCAGATCGCCGGACCAGCCCACCCCGCCGTCCGCGATCACATGCACATAGCGCCCGCCGGACTCGTCCATGTAGTCCCGCCGGGCCGCGGCCACATCCGCCACCGCGGTCGCCATCGGCACCTGGATGCCCAGCACATTGCGGGTGGTGTGCGCGGCGCCGCCGCCGAAGCCCACCAGCACCCCGGCCGCGCCGGTGCGCATCAGGTGCAGCGCCGCGGTGTAGGTGGCGCAGCCGCCCACGATCACCGGCACGTCCAGCTCATAGATGAACTGCTTGAGATTGAGCGGCTCGGCCCGCCCGGAGACATGCTCGGCCGAGACGGTGGTGCCGCGGATCACAAAGATGTCCACGCCCGCGTCCACCACGGCCTTGGAGAACTGCGCGGTGCGCTGCGGCGAGAGCGCGGCGGCGGTGATCACCCCGGCCTCCCGCACCTCCCTGATCCGCCGCCCGATCAGTTCCTCCCTGACCGGTTCGGCGTAGAGCTCCTGGAGCCGCCGGTTGGCCGTGGCCTCGTCCAGCCCGCGGATCTCGGCGAGCAGCGGCTCCGGGTCCTCGTAGCGGGTCCACAGCCCTTCCAGGTTGAGCACGCCGAGACCGCCGAGCCGGCCGATCCGGATCGCGGTCGCCGGGGAGACAACCGAGTCCATGGGCGCGGCCAGGAACGGCAGTTCGAAGCGGTAGGCGTCGATCTGCCAGGCGATCGAGACCTCCTCCGGGTCCCGGGTGCGTCGGCTCGGCACCACGGCGATGTCGTCGAAGGCGTACGCCCGGCGCCCGCGCTTGCCGCGCCCGATCTCGATCTCAGTCACGTGCTGAACCTTTCGTGATGCGGTGCGGACCCCGGTGTCCGGGCGGCGGCGGGGCCGGCCGGACGCTGGTCCGCCCTCCAGTATGTCGGGGGGCGCGGACATGCCGCCGCCCGCGGTGCCGGCCACGCCGGGTGGCCGGTGCCGCGGGCGGCGGACACGCTCAGCGGTTGCCCGCGTAGTTCGGGGCCTCGGTGGTCATCTGGACGTCGTGCGGGTGGCTCTCCTTGAGCCCGGCCGCGGTGATCCGCACAAAGCGGCCGTTGGCCTGCACCTGGGGGACGGTCCGGGCGCCCAGGTAGTACATCGACTGGTGCAGCCCGCCGACGAGCTGGTGCACCACGGAGGCGAGCGGGCCGCGGTAGGGCACCTGGCCCTCCACGCCCTCCGGCACCAGCTTGTCCTCGTCGGTGATGCCCTCCTGGAAGTACCGGTCCTTGGAGTAGGAGCGGCGGTCGCCGCGGGAGCGCATGGCGCCCAGCGAGCCCATGCCCCGGTATGCCTTGAACTGCTTGCCGTTGACGAACATCAGCTCGCCCGGCGATTCCTCGCAGCCGGCCAGCAGGGAGCCCAGCATCACCGTGTCGGCGCCGGCCACCAGCGCCTTGGCGATGTCGCCGCTGTACTGGAGGCCGCCGTCGCCGATCACCGGGATGCCGGCCGGGCGGGCCGCCAGCGCGGCCTCGTAAATGGCGGTGACCTGCGGCACGCCCACCCCGGCGACCACCCGGGTGGTGCAGATGGAGCCGGGGCCGACCCCGACCTTGATGGCGTCCACGCCCGCGTCCACCAGCGCCTGGGCGCCGTCCCGGGTGGCCACGTTGCCGGCCACCACGTCCACCGAGGGATGGTTGGACTTGATCTTGGAGGCCATGTCGGCCACCAGCTTGGAGTGGCCGTGCGCGGTGTCCACCACGATGAAGTCCACGCCCGCCTCGATCAGCGCCTGGGACCGCTCGTAGGCGTCGCCGGCCACGCCGACCGCGGCGCCCACCACCAGCCGTCCCTCGGCGTCCTTGGCGGCCCGCGGGTACTGCTCGGCCTTGACGAAGTCCTTGACCGTGATCAGGCCCTTGAGCATGCCCTCGTCGTCGGTCAGCGGCAGCTTCTCCACCTTGTGGCGGCGCAGCAGGGCCATGGCGTCGTCCCGGGAGATTCCCACCCGGCCGGTGACCAGCGGCATCGGGGTCATGACCTCGCGCACCTGGCGGCGCCGGTCCAGCTCGAAGGCCATGTCCCGGTTGGTGACGATGCCCAGCAGCTTGCCGGCCGCGTCGGTGACCGGCACCCCGCTGATGCGGAACCGGCCGCACAGCTCGTCGGCCTCGGCCAGGGTGGCGTCGGGGCGGATGGTGATCGGGTTGGCCACCATGCCGGACTCGGAGCGCTTGACCTGGTCCACCTGGGACGCCTGGTCCTCGATGGAGAGATTGCGGTGCAGCACGCCCGCCCCGCCCTGCCGGGCCATGGCGATGGCCATCCGCGCCTCGGTGACCTTGTCCATGGCGGCGGACAGCAGCGGGATGTTCACCCGGACATTGCGGGACACCCGGGACGAGGTGCTGATGTCCTCCGGCGCCATGTCGGCCGGGCCCGGCAGCAGCAGCACATCGTCGTATGTCAGCCCGAGCCGCCCGAATTTCTCCGGTACTCCCTCGACATGTGCGGCTACGTGATCGCTCATGACACCCTTCCTGCGCTCTTGCCCGGCCGACGGCTCCATGCTAGTGCCTGCGGCAGGATCGCTTTCCCGGTGCCAACAAACCCCCCGAGGGCCGCCATTCCCCGGCCGCCCCGCGCACGCACGGATCGCGCCACACCGGCGGGGAGCGCGGGCGCGGGCACCGTGCGCGCCGCGTCAGCGGTCGGCGAGGGCGCGGAGGCGGGTGAGGGCCCGGTGCTGGGCGACCCGGACCGCGCCCGGCGACATGCCGAGCTGCGCACCGGTCTCCTCGGCGGTCAGCCCCACCGCGACCCGCAGCAGCACCAGCCGCCGCAGATGGTCCGGGAGGTTGTCCAGCAGTTCCTTGGCCCAGGCGGCATCGCTGCTCAGCAGGGCCTGCTCCTCCGGGCCCAGGGAGTCGTCGGCCCGCTCGGGCATCTCGTCGGAGGGCACCGCGGTGGAGCCGGGATGGCGCAGCGCGGCCCGCTGGAGGTCGGCGATCTTGTGCTGTGCGATGCCCATCACAAAGGCGTCGAACGACCGGCCGGTGTCCCGGTAGCGCGGCAGCGCGCAGAGCACCGCCAGGCAGACCTCCTGGGCCAGGTCGTCGACGAAATGGCGGGCCTCGCCGGGGAGCCGGCGCAGCCGGGTCCGGCAGTACCGCAGGGCCAGCGGATGGACATGGGCGAGCAGGTCGTGCGTGGCCTGCGAGTCCCCCCCTACGGCCCGATGCACGAGCGTGCCGATGGCGGCGGCGTCGTGCTCTCGGTCATCGCGCATCCGTCTATGGTGCACTGCCCCCGATCTGTCCGGACCGGGACGGCGGGAGTTGTGCACCGAGTCGTTACCCGTCCCGGCGTCGCCCTGTCGCACAGGTACACCGGGCGCATTCGCGCTCATTTCCGGGCCCTCCCCTCGCACGCGGTCGGCTCGTTCCCCCAGGAACGTCATGCTTCAAGCATGCGGCACCCGCGAAAATATCGGATCGGACCCCACCGGCACATCGCTTATCGGCGTGAACTGCGGGCGCGGACGGGACGGTTGGGGTCCCCGGGGACGGCCGGCGGCAGGGTGCGCGGTCAGCGGACCAGTCCCCAGCGGAAGCCCAGGGCCACCGCATGCGCCCGGTCGGAGGCGCCGAGCTTCTTGAACAGCCGGCGGGCATGGGTCTTCACGGTGTCCTCGGAGAGGAAGAGCTCTCGGCCGATCTCGGCGTTCGAACGGCCGTGGCTCATGCCCTCCAGCACCTGGATCTCACGGGCGGTCAGGGTCGGCGCGGCCCCCATGTCGGAGGAGCGCACCCGGCGCGGCGCCAGCCGCCAGGTGGGGTCGGCCAGGGCCTGGGTCACGGTGGCGCGCAGTTCGGCCCGGGAGGCGTCCTTGTGCAGATAGCCGCGGGCGCCGGCGGCCACGGCCAGCGCCACGCCGTCCAGGTCCTCGGCCACGGTGAGCATGATGATGCGGGCGCCGGGATCGGCGGAGAGCAGCCGCCGGACCGTCTCCACCCCGCCGAGGCCGGGCATCCGGACATCCATCAGGACCAGGTCGGACCGGTCGGCACCCCAGCGGCGGAGCACTTCCTCGCCGTTGGCGGCCGTCGTCACTCGCTCCACGCCCGGCACGGTGGCCACCGCGCGGCGGAGCGCCTCCCGCGCGAGGGGGGAATCGTCGCAGACGAGGACGGAAGTCATGGCCGTCCTCCGCAGGTGGTGCGCATCACCTTGAGCCTCCAGGCAGTCACGGTGGTCATGGGTCGGGGAGGCGGACCCGGGGGCGTCCGCCGTGCGGCGGGACGCCGACACCCGCCTCGGTCCTCTCAACGACGGTCACCCGAAAGAGTTACGGCGGCCCCTTCCCGGCGGGCGGGAGCGGCGGCGAACCGCCGGATCACCCTCCCGACAGTCGCTCTTCACCACCCTACGTGACTGACCGGTGACACAACAGAGGGGGTTGGCGCAACACGCCGAACATTCGTTTTTGCACCCTTTGGACCTTCTTGCCTTGTTCGGCACATCTAGGGCTATATTCGGCTGGTAGTCATATTTACATCCGCTTTGAAGGAACGGATGTGCCGCTGGCAACGCCCTGACAGCAGCACGACACAGCAGCACAGGACGTACGCAAGGGGACACTGATGGCAGATTTCTCCCGCCTTCCGGGCCCGAACGCCGACTTCTGGGACTGGCAGCTCCTGGCGGCCTGCCGGGGAGTCGACAGCTCGCTCTTCTTCCACCCGGAGGGAGAGCGCGGTGCGGCCCGCACAGCGCGCGAGTCCTCCGCGAAAGAGGTGTGCATGCGCTGCCCCGTACGGGCCGAGTGCGCAGCCCATGCGCTGACCGTCCGCGAGCCGTACGGCGTGTGGGGCGGACTGACCGAGGACGAACGCGAGGAGCTGCTGGGCCGCGCGCGGCGCGGCATGGCCAAGGCCGCCGGCAGCGCCTGACGGCCGGCGCCGGACACCGGCGCCCGGCCCCGAGGAAACCGACCGGAGCAACCGCATCACCGGGAAGGCCCCCGCGGCGGCGCGGGGGCTTTCCGTGCCCTGCCGGCCGCCGCTGGACTACCGTCGTCGCATGACCACTGCGCTGATCACCGGCACCACCGCCGGCCTCGGAGCCGCCTTTGCCCGCAGGCTGGCCCGCGACGGACACGACCTGGTACTGGTGGCGCGCGACCGGCAGCGGCTGGAGCGCCAGGCGGTGGAACTGCACGACCGCCACGGCGTGTCCGCCTCCGTGCTCGCCGCCGACCTGACCCGCGACGACGGCATCGCCGCGGTGGAGGAACGGCTGGCCGACCCCGCCCGGCCGGTGGGCCTGCTGGTCAACAACGCCGGCTTCGGGCAGCCGGGCCGGTACCTCCAGGTGCCGGTGGCCGACGAGCTGCGGATGCTCAGGCTGCACTGCGAGGCGGTGCTGCGGCTGACCTCGGCGGCGGTGCCCGGGATGCGCCGGCGCGGCCGGGGCGCGGTGATCAACGTCGCCTCGGTGGCGGCCTTCGCGCCGCGCGGCACCTATGGCGCCTCCAAGGCGTGGGTGGTGCAGTTCACCCAGGGCGCGGCGGCGGATCTGCGCGGCGAGGGGGTGCGGCTGATGGCGCTCTGCCCGGGGTTTGTGCGCACCGAGTTCCACCGGCGGGCCGGCATGAGCACCGGCAACATCCCCGGCTGGATGTGGCTGGACGCCGACAAGGTGGTCGCCACCGCGCTGCGCGATCTGGCCCGCGGCCGGACCGTCTCGGTGCCGGACGCCCGCTACAAGGCGCTGCTGGGGGTGACCCGGCTGGTGCCGCGCAACGCCCTGGGCGGCCTCACCTCGCGGGCCGGACGCAGCTACGGCCCCGGCCGGGAGGGCCCGGACGGGCAGGACGGGCAGGACGGGCAGGACGGGCACGACAGCCGCAAGAAAGCGGACTGAGCACCGCAAACAGGACATCATTCCCGAACGGGCCTAGCCTGAAACTGTTCGGCACGGCTCAATGCGCCCGGTGGGAGGCGTCATGACATTCGTCCAGGTCATCGACTGCAAAACCAGCAGGGTCGACGACGTGAACCGGCTGATGGACAGGTGGGTGCAGCTCACCGAGGGCAAGCGCACCGCCACCCACTCGATCGTCGGCACGGACCGTTCGGACTCCACCCATCTCGTGGAGATCGTGGAGTTTCCCTCGTACGAGGAGGCGATGAAGAACTCCAACCTGCCGGAGACCGACCAGGTCTTCCAGGAACTGGTGAAGCTGTGCGACGAGATGCCGTCCTTCACCGACCTCGACGTGGTGCGCGAGGAGCAGCTCAACAAGGCGCTGGCCCGCCGCTACTTCGACGAGGTGGTGGCCCGCGACATGGTGGACGCCTACGACGAGCTCTGCACGCCCGGCTATATCGAGCACGACCCGGCGAACCCGCAGGACACCCTCGGCCGGGACGAGGCCAAGGAGGCCTACCGCGAGCTGGCCTCCGCCTTCGACACCCAGAACGTCTCCCTCGACAGCATCGCCGCCGAGGGCGAGCTGGTGTGCTGCCGGTTCACCGTGCGCGCCCGGCACTCCGGCGAGTTCCAGGGCATCGCGCCCACCGGGAACGCCATCGAGGTCGGCGGGCACGTCACCTTCCGCTGCGAGGGCGGCAAGATCGCCGAGTCCTGGTTCAACTGGGACACCCTGGGCCTGCTGGAGCAGCTCGGCGGACGCCGGCGGACCCCCGGATAGCCGGCCGTCCGCCGCACCGGACCGTTCCCCTCCGGTTCCCCGGCGGCCGACGGAGAACGCCGGCCCGGTGCCCGCCGCGTGGCGGGTACCGGGCCGGCGTCTGCGGCCGGGCGCCCCCGGACGGGTGCGTCCGGTCCGGTGCCGGATGTCCGGGGTCAGTGGGCGTGGCCGTGCCCGTGGGAGTGGCCGGCGGCCTCCTTCTCCTCCTCCTTCTTCTCCACCACCAGGGTCTCGGTGGTGAGCAGCAGGGAGGCGATGGAGGCGGCGTTCTCCAGCGCGGAGCGGGTGACCTTCACCGGGTCGATGACCCCGTCCTTGATCAGGTCGCCGTACTCGCCGGTGGCGGCGTTGTAGCCCTGGCCCTTGTCCAGCTCGGCCACCTTGGAGGTGATGACATAGCCCTGCTGGCCGGCGTTCTCCGCGATCCAGCGCAGCGGCTCCACGACCGCCCTGCGGACCACGGCCACGCCGGTGGCCTCGTCGCCGGACCGGTCCAGGTTGCCGGCCAGCACCTTGGCGGAGTGCACCAGGGCGGAGCCGCCGCCGGAGACGATGCCCTCCTCCACCGCCGCGCGGGTGGCGGAGATGGCGTCCTCCAGACGGTGCTTCTTCTCCTTCAGCTCCACCTCGGTGGCGGCGCCGACCCGGATCACGCACACCCCGCCGGCCAGCTTGGCCAGCCGCTCCTGGAGCTTCTCGCGGTCCCAGTCGGAGTCGGTGGTCTCGATCTCGGCGCGGATCTGGGCCACCCGGGCCTGCACGTCGTCGCCGGAGCCGGCGCCGTCCACCAGGGTGGTGTCGTCCTTGGTGACGGTGACCCGGCGGGCCGAGCCGAGCACGTCCAGGCCGACCTGGTCGAGCTTGAGGCCGACCTCCTCCGACACCACCTGGGCGCCGGTGAGCACCGCCATGTCCTGGAGCATGGCCTTGCGGCGGTCGCCGAAGCCGGGGGCCTTGACCGCGACCGCGTTGAAGGTGCCGCGGATCTTGTTGACCACCAGGGTGGACAGGGCCTCGCCGTCCACGTCCTCGGCGATGATCAGCAGCGGCCGGGAGGAGCCGGCCTGCATGATCTTCTCCAGCAGCGGCAGCAGGTCCGCGATGGCGGAGATCTTGCCCTGGCTGAGCAGGATGTAGGGGTCGTCCAGGACGGCTTCCATCCGCTCCTGGTCGGTGACGAAGTAGGGCGAGAGGTAGCCCTTGTCGAAGGCCATGCCCTCGGTGAAGTCCAGCTCCAGGCCGAAGGTCTGGGACTCCTCGACGGTGATCACGCCGTCCTTGCCGACCTTGTCCATCGCCTCCGCGATCAGCTCGCCGACCTGGGCGTCCTGGGCGGACAGGGCGGCGACCGCGGCGATGTCCTCCTTGGAGTCGATCGGACGGGCGGTGGCCAGCAGGTCCTCGGAGACGGCGGCGACCGCGGCGTCGATGCCGCGCTTGAGCGCGGACGGGGAGGCGCCGGCGGCCACATTGCGCAGGCCCTCGCTGACCAGCGCCTGGGCCAGCACGGTGGCGGTGGTGGTGCCGTCACCGGCCACGTCGTTGGTCTTGGTGGCGACCTCCTTGACCAGCTGGGCGCCGAGGTTCTCGTAGGGGTCCTCGGTCTCCACCTCGCGGGCGATGGTCACGCCGTCGTTGGTGATGGTGGGGGCACCGAACTTCTTGTCGATGACGACATTGCGGCCCTTGGGGCCGATGGTCACCTTCACCGCGTCGGCGAGCTGGTTGACACCGCGCTCCAGGGCGCGGCGGGCGTCCTCGTCGAACTTCAGGATTTTGGCCATGGGAGTGGTTGCCTGTCCCTCGTCGTACGGGTCCTCGTACGGGCTGTCGTACGGATTGCATGTCGCGTGCGCGGCGCACGCGGGAGTGCCGGCGCGCCCGCGCCCCGGCCCGCTGCTGTCCCAGCCGGACCGGAGCGCGGACCTGCGAGGGCCTTACTTCTCGATGATCGCGAGCACGTCGCGGGCCGAGAGGACGAGGTACTCCTCGCCGTTGTACTTCACCTCGGTGCCGCCGTACTTGCTGTACAGCACGATGTCGCCGACCTTGACGTCGAGCGGAATGCGCTGGCCGTCCTCGAAGCGGCCCGGGCCGACGGCCAGGACGGTGCCCTCCTGGGGCTTCTCCTTGGCGGTGTCCGGGATGACCAGGCCCGAGGCCGTGGTCTCCTCGGCGTCGAGCGGCTGGACGACGATGCGGTCCTCAAGCGGCTTGATGGCAACCTTGGAGCTAGTGGCGGTCGTCACGATCCGACCTCCCCCTTCGGAGATCTCGCGGGGTAACTGGATGTCTGGATGGCACGACCTGGTGGACCCGTCGTCGCGGGTGCCGGATCCGCCCGTCGCGCGATGCTGGCACTCGCCTTCGGAGAGTGCCAGCATCGAGATTATGACGCCGTTAGCACTCAGTCAACTAGAGTGCCAGGCAGCGCCCCGGCACCGCCGCTGAGCAGCACGGACGCCGCGCGCCCCGCGCGCCGCGGCTAGATGTAGTCCTCCAGCCTGGCGATGGCGAAACCCTGTTCGGCCACGGTCTTCAGCACCAGGCGGATCATGTCCGGCATGGAGCCCGCCCAGGCGTCCTCGCCGCGGAAGTGGGTGAGGATGATGTCCCCCGGATGGAATCTGCGGTCGGCCCGCCCCCACTCCATGCGGTCGGCGAAGGCCTCCTCGGCCCAGAGCGGGACGGCCTGCACGCCGCACTCGGCGGCGGCCCGCAGGGTGGACTCGTCATAGGCGCCGTAGGGCGGCCGGAACAGCGCGGGCCGCTCGCCGATCTCCCGCTCCAGATTGTCCTGCTGGTCGCAGATCTCCTCGCGCTGCCCGGCACGGGAGAGCCTGGGCAGCTCCTTGTGGGTGACGGTGTGGTTGTGCACATGGTTGCCGTCCCTGCGCATGGCGCGGAAGTAGCCGTAGTCGTCCCGGGCCACGTAGTCGGTGACGAAGCTGCTGTAGGGAATGTCCAGTTCGCGCATCATGCGCAGCAGGTCGGGGTCCTTCTCCGCGCCGTCGTCGATGGTCAGGAAGACGACCTTGTCGTCGGTGGGCACCCGGGTGATCACCGGGGGCAGGCCCGCACCGGCGATATGACCCGGCTCGGTCTTGAGTTCGACCTTCTCCGGCGGGGGCGGGGGCGCGAGCGGCGGCAGCTCGGGCACGCGCCAGCGCCGGGCGGCGGTGGCGCGCAGCCGTTCGGCGCGCTCCAGGCGCTCGGCATGGCCGAGCATGGCCTCGGCCGCGGTGCGGGCCGGAATCCGGTGCGGGATGACCTGGACGGCCCCGGCCGGGGGCGGCGGACCGGCCGCCCCCGCCACCTCCTCCTCACCCCCGGCGCCCCCGCCGTCCGCGCCGCGCGCGCCGTCGCCGGTGGCGCCCTTTGCCGCCCCGGCCGGCGACGGCGAGGTGCCGCCGCCGGCGAGGGGCGCGATCACCAGCTCGGGCGCCACCGCCGCCGCGCAGACCACGGCCAGCACGGCCGCCCCGGACACACCGGCCACCACGCGGTACCGGGGTTTTGACCGGATTTGTACGATGATCTTCATATGTGGATGGTGCACCCGGGTGCCGGGCCTCCCGCGGTGCCGTTCCGGTGCCCCGGGGGACAATGACCCGTGTGGCCCCACCCAGCTCTCCCTCCCCCGCCGGCCGGACCGGCCCCGGCGAAGCCGAGTCCGTCGCCGCCTTCCAGGCCCTGCTGACCGGCCCCGGACACGCCCTCCTGGAAGGACTCCGCGGCCATGACCCGGCCGCGGACCTGGCCCTGGTCACCCGGCTGCGCAGGGACCACCCCGCCGCCCTGGTCTCGGCCGCGCTCACCCAGGCCCGGCTGCGGCAGCGGGCGGCGGCCAAGTTCGGCGCGGACGCGGAACGCATGTTCTTCACCCCGGACGGCCTGGAGCAGGCCACCCGCGCATCGGTCGCCGACTGGCGGGCCGCCCGGTTCGCGCTGCTGGGAGTGCGCCGGATCGCCGATCTGGGCTGCGGCATCGGCGGCGACGCGATCGCCCTGGCCCGCGCCGGACTGACCGTGCTCGCCGTGGACCGCTCCCCGCTCACCTGCGCGGTGGCCCGGGCCAATGCCGAGGCCCTGGGCCTGGCCGACCGCATCGACGTGGTCCGCGCCGATGTCACCGAGGCGGCTCCCGAGGCCGCGGCCTACTGCGACGCGGCCTTTCTCGACCCGGCCCGCCGCACCGGCGGCTCCCGGGTCTTCGACCCCGAGTCCTACGCCCCGCCGCTGTCCTGGGCGGTGGCCGTCGCGCGCCGGATGGAGCACGCCGCGCTCAAGGTCGCCCCCGGCATCCCGCACGAGGCCGTGCCCGAGGACGCCGAGGGGGAATGGGTCTCCGACGCGGGGGACGTCAAGGAGGCCGTGCTCTGGTTCGGCGCCGGAACCGCCGCCGGACGGTACCGGGCGACCCTGCTGCCCGGCGGCCACAGCCGGACCGGCGGCACCCGGCCCGGCCCGCCCCCGCGCACCGGCCCGCCCGGCCGCTATCTCTACGAGCCGGACGGCGCCGTCATCCGGGCCCGGCTGATCCCCGAACTGGCCGCCGAACTGGACGCCCCGCCGCTCGATCCGGACATCGCCTATCTCAGCGGCGACACCCTGCACCGCACCCCGTACGCCACCGCCTACGAGATCACCGATGTGCTGCCGTTCGGCCTCAAGCGCCTGCGGGCGCTGGTCCGGGAACGCGCCATCGGCACCCTGACCATCAAGAAGCGCGGCTTCGCCATGACGCCGGAGCAGGTGCGCGGCAGGCTACGGCTGAGCGGCCCGGAGACCGCGACCCTGCTGCTGACCCGGATCGCCGGCGCCCCCACCATGCTGCTCGGCCACCCCGTGCCGCCCCCGCCGGGCCCCTAGGCCGGCCCAGGGCAGTCCACGGCCTGGAAGCGCCAGCGGTGGACGGGGCGGTGGGTCAGGCCCGGGTCCGGGTCGGGAAGCTCCGGCAGCCCGGCGTCGAAGTCCGCGTCCCACCAGGTGATCACCAGCACCCGGTCCTGCGGCGCGGTGAAGTGCTCGCGGCGCAGCGGCGCCCGGCCCCGCCCGCCGTCCCCGGCCAGGGGCTGGGCGCGGACCCAGGCCAGCAGTTCCGCGCCGCGCCCCGCGGCGGCCCGGGCCTCCCACATCAGCGCGACCGTCATGCCCCGGCGCCCCCGCCGGTGGTGTCGGTGCCGCCCCACAGCTCCCGGTGGCTCAGCTCGTGCAGGTGCCCGTGTCCGTGTCCGTGCCCGTGCCCGGGAGCGGCGGGCAGATGGGGCTCGGTGACCGGCAGCGAGGAGTCGGCCGGCAGGTCCCAGCCCGAGGCCGGCCGGCCCCGGGCCACCATCTCCGCGCCCAGCGCCGCCACCATGGCCCCGTTGTCGGTGCACAGCTTCATGCGCGGCACCCGCAGCCTGATCCCGGCCGCCGCGCACCGCTCCTCGGCCATGGCGCGCAGCCGGGAGTTGGCCGCCACCCCGCCGCCGATCATCAGATGGTCCACACCCTCGTCCCGGCAGGCCCGGATCGCCTTGCGGGTCAGCACATCGGTCACCGCCTCCTGGAAGGACGCGGCCACATCCGGCACCGGGACCTCCTCGCCCGCCCGGCGCCGCGCCTCGATCCAGCGCGCCACCGCGGTCTTCAGCCCGGAGAAGGAGAAGTCGTAGCGGGGGTCGCGCGGTCCGGTCAGCCCGCGCGGGAAGGCGATGGCCGCCGGGTCGCCCTCCCGGGCGTAGCGGTCGATCACCGGCCCGCCGGGAAAGCCGAGGTTCAGCACCCGGGCGATCTTGTCGAACGCCTCTCCCGCGGCATCGTCGATGGTGGCGCCCAGCGGACGGACATCGGTGGTGATGTCGGCGGACAGCAGCAGCGAGGAGTGCCCGCCGGAGACCAGCAGGGCCATGGTGGGCTCGGGCAGCGGGCCGTGCTCCAACTGGTCCACGCAGATGTGCGAGGCAAGATGGTTGACCCCGTAGACGGGCTTGCCCAGGGCGTAGGCGTACGCCTTGGCGGCGCTGACCCCGACCAGCAGCGCACCGGCCAGGCCGGGCCCGGCGGTGACGGCGATGCCGTCCAGGTCGCGCGGCTTGACCCCGGCCTCGGCCAGGGCCCGGTTGATGGTCGGGACCATCGCCTCCAGATGGGCGCGGCTCGCGATCTCGGGCACCACGCCGCCGTAGCGGGCATGGTCGTCCACGCTGGAGGCCACCGCGTCGGCCAGCAGGGTGTGGCCGCGGACGACGCCGACACCGGTCTCGTCGCAGGAGGTCTCGATACCGAGCACGAGGGGTTCGTCAGCCATGGTTCAGGCGCTTCTCAGATTCGGTGACGGGCGGAGGGAGCGGAGGGGGCGGCCCGGGCGCGGTGTGGTCGCGGCGCATGACCAGGGCGTCGTGGTTGCCGGGCTGGTAGTAGCCGCGGCGGATGCCGAGCGGCTCGAAGCCGAACCGCCGGTAGAGCCGCTGGGCCGGGTCGTTGTCGGTGCGCACCTCCAGGAACACCTGCGTGCAGGTGAACGCGGTGGCCGCGGTGAGCAGTTCGGTGAGCAGGCGGGCACCCAGCCCGGCGCCCTGGTGTTCCGGGGCCACCGCGATGGTCTGCACATCGGCGCTGTCGCCGGGAACGACGGCCAGCCCCGCGTATCCGGCGAGCGCACCGCCCGGGCCGGTACCGGCGACGTCGGCGACGTCGGCGACCACGGCGACCACATAGTGGCGGGAGCGGCCGGGACCGCGGGCGTGCGCCAGCTCGGACCAGAACATGGCCTCGGACCAGGCGTCCTCCGGAAAGAGCAGCTTCTCCAGCCGCACCACCGCCGGCAGATCCCACCAGCGCATCTCCCGGATCTCCCGGATCTCCCGCGGCCCGGCCGCTCCCGGGGCGGGCCGGCCGGCCGTCATCCGCCGTCCGCCCGGCGGACGGGGGCGGCGGACAGCGGCGGGGTGACCACCTTGTAGTTCTTCGGCACCTGCGCGTCCGGGCGGCGCAGATACCTCGGCAGCGGCGCGGGCAGCGCCTCGCCGGCGGCCAGCTTCTCCGCGGCCAGGGCGGCCAGCGCGGCGGCGGAGGCGTGCAGCGGGCGGCCCTCGCCGAGCAGGCCGGTGAAGACGCCGGCGTAGAGCACCGCGCCCGCGCCCACCGCCGGCACCCCGGCCACCCGGCCGGCGATGTCCTGCGGGCGGTCCACGGCCGGCCCGGACTCCCGGGTACGGGCGTCGGCGTAGCGGGCCCAGTAGACCTCCTTGCGCCGGGCGTCGGTGGCCACCACGAACGGCTCGTCGCGTCCGGTGGCCCAGGCGATGCCGTCCAGGGTGCACAGGCCGTGCACCGGCAGCTCGCGGGCGGCCCCGATCGCCTGCGCGGTGGCCAGGCCGACCCGCAGACCGGTGTACGGGCCGGGGCCGGTGCCGACCACGATGCCGGTCAGCGCGTCCAGCGAACGGCTGGCCGCGCGCAGCACCCCGTCGATACCGGGCAGCAGCAGTTCGCCGTGGCGGCGGGCGTCCACGGGATCGGCGGCGGCGAGCACCCGCTCCCCGTCGTGCAGCGCCACGGTGACGGCCGGGGTCGCGGTGTCCAGAGCGAGCAGTAGCACGCCGCAAGCCTAATTCTTTCCGGGGGCGGGACGCTGCGCCGGGCGGAGTTCCGCCGGGCCGGCCGGAGCGGGACTGCTACCGTCGGTTCCGCGATCCTCCGCAGGCGGCACAGGAGAAGGCAGGGCATCGTGGCGCGTGGAACTTCCGGCTCTCCCGGGGTCTTTGTGACCGCTCTGACCGTGCTGGCCTTCGCCGTGGTGGGCTTCTTCGCCTACCAGGCGTCGGCCGCTCCCGACCGGGAGCGCAGCGGCCCGGCCGCCCCCGCCGGGGACGGCGGCTCCGCGCAGGAGAGCGGGGAGACGGGCACGGCGGGCGCCGGGGGACCGGCCGGAAGCGGGGAGACCGGTGAGGCGGGCGAGAGCGGTGACCCGGCCGCGGTGGCGCCGCTGCCCGAGGACTCGGGGGCCGGCCGCCGGGTGGTCTACTCGCTGAGCGAGCGGCGGGTATGGCTGGTGGAGACGGCCGAGGATGGACTGGGCGACCGGATACTGCACACCTATCCGGTCTTCCACAGCTCGGTGGACCCGGCCCCCGGCGAGTACCGGGTCAACAACCGCTATGAGGCGCTGAACGGCTCCGACGGGGTGCCGATCGAGAACGTGGTGGTCTTCGCCGCCTCGGAGGACGGCGTGGTCTTCGGTTTCAGCACGGCCACCGACGGCTCGGTGCCGGACCCGGAGTCGCCGCAGCGCACCGGGGGCATCCGGCAGCCGGCGGAGGACGGCACCCGGATGTGGGAGTTCGCCACCACCGGAATGCCGGTCGTCGTCACCCCCTGACCGCCCTGACCCGGCCTGAGTCCCCCGGCCCTGCCTGATTCGTCGCCCCTTGGGCCCTCCGCGGCCTCCGGCCCGCTCAGCCGAGGCGGTCGGGCACCAGGCCGGCCAGATCCACATCCGCCCAGCGCTCGCCGACCCCGATCAGGGTCACCGTCCGCACCTCCGGCGCGTCCCCGGCGGCGGGCGCCGGGCCGTCCCCGGCGCCGCCCAGCGTGCGGTGGATGGCCACATGCAGCCGGTCCTCGGAGAGCTCCTCGACCCGGCCCTCGCCCCACTCCACCACGACCACCGATTCCGGCAGCGTGACATCGAGGTCGAGGTCCTCCATCTCCTCCAGACCGCCGTGCAGCCGGTAGGCGTCCACATGGACCAGCGGCGGGCCGTCGCCCAGCGGGGGATGCACCCGGGCGATCACAAAGGTCGGCGAGGTCACCGCGCCGCGCACACCCAGGCCCTCGCCGATGCCCCGGGTGAGGGTGGTCTTGCCCGCGCCCAGCTCACCGGTGAGCAGCACCAGGTCCCCGGGGCCCAGCAGGGCCGCGAGCGCGCGCCCGAGCCGCCGCATCTCCTGCGGACCGTCCACCGGGATCCGCGCGCCGGACGTGGCGCCCCCGGCATCCCTCAAGACCTCGTTCATGGTTCTGGATGCTACGCGCCGGAGCGCACCGAATCAGATGCATTGATCACGTTCTTCATGTTCTTCATGTTGCTCATGGTTTCTCCGTCCTCCGCCGTCCCCCCGCCCTCGGGCCCCGGTCCGGGCTCCGCCCCGAGATGGACCCGCGGAACCCGGGCGCCGATCCGGGTGACGATCTCGTAGCCGATGGTTCCGCAGGCCCGCGCCCAGTCCTCGGCGGTGGGCTCGCCCCCGTCGCCGGGCCCGAAGAGCACGGCCTCGTCGCCCGCCTCGGCCGCGTCCCCGCCGAGATCCACCACGAACTGGTCCATGGCCACCCGCCCGGCCACGGTGCGCCATTTGCCGGCCACCAGCACCGGGCCGGTGCCGGAGGCATGGCGCGGAATGCCGTCCGCGTATCCGGCGGGCACCAGCGCCAGGGTGGTCGGGCCGGGGGTCAGGTAGTGGTGGCCGTAGGAGACACCGTGTCCGCCGGGCACCCGCTTGACCGAGGCCAGCGCGGCGCGCAGCGTCATGGCCGGGCGCAGCCCGAAGTCCTGCGGCAGACCGGTCTCGGGCGACGGCGAGATGCCGTAGACGGCGATGCCGGGGCGGATCAGGTCGTAGTGCGACTCCGGAAGGGTGAGCGCGGCCGGCGAGTTGGCCAGATGCCGCACCTCCGGCCGCAGCCCGGCCCGCTCCGCGCGCGCCAGCGCCTCGGCGAACACCCGCTGCTGGGCGGCGATGGACGGATGGCCCGGCTCGTCGGCACAGGCGAAGTGCGACCACACACCGGTGACCCGGATGACGCCCTCGGCCTCGGCAGCGCGGGCCGCGTCGACCAGAGCGGGCCAGTCACCGGGCTGGCAGCCGTTGCGGCCGAGGCCGGTGTCGGCCTTGAGCTGGACGCGGGCGGTGCGGCCGGCGGCCCGGGCGGCGCCGGTGACCCGGTCCAGCGCCCAGCGGGCACTCACCGAGATGTCGATCCCGGCCTCCACGGTCCGCCGCCAGGGGGCGCCCGGGGTCCACAGCCAGCACAGCACCGGGCCGGTGTCGCCGGCGGCGCGCAGGGCCAGCGCCTCCTCGGGGGTGGCGGTGCCCAGCCACTCGGCGCCCGCCGAGCGGGCCGCCCGGGCACAGGGCAGCAGGCCGTGGCCGTAGGCGTCGGCCTTGACCACGGCCATCACACCGGCGCCGCTGCGTGCGGCGAGCCCGTGCAGGGTGCGGACATTGACCCGGACCGCGTCAAGGTCGATCTCGGCCCGCACCCGCGGAAGACCGTCCGGAAAGGACGTTGACTGCTCGCTCATCCTCCCCAGTCTCTCAGCCCCCGGGGGCACCCGGCCCCGCCCCGCCGCCCGGCCCGGTCCGCCGGACGCCGGCACCGGGCAGGGCCCGGTCGCCGTGGCCGTGGCCGTGGCCGTGGCCGCGGAGCAGGCGCCAGGCGGCGGGGAGCGCCTCGGCCACCTCCGAGGCCGTGAAGGGGGGTGTCAGCCGGCGGGCGGCCAGACCGTGCAGATAGGCCCCGGCCGCCGCGGCGTCGCGCGGAGCGAGTCCGGCCGCCAGCAGCGAGCCGATCAGCCCGGCCAGCACATCGCCGCTGCCCGCCGTGGCCAGCCAGCCGGTCCCGGTCGGATTGACGTACACCGGGCCCGTTGGTCCGGCGACCAGCGTGGTGGACCCCTTCAGCAGCACCGTGGCGCCGGTGCGGCGGACCAGTTCCCGCACCGCCGCCAGCCGGGACGCCTCCACGGTGGCGCGCTCGCTGCCCAGCAGCGCCGCCGCCTCCCCGGCGTGCGGGGTCAGCACCAGCGGCGCGGTGCGCCCGCCCGCCGGCAGCGCCTCGTCCAGCAGCCGCAGCCCGTCCGCGTCCACCACCACCGGCACCTCCGCCTTCAGGGCGTGCGCCAGCCGCTCGCGCGCCTCCGGGGCGTCGCCCAGTCCGGAGCCCGCCACCCACGCCTGCACCCGGCCGCGCCCGATCAGGGTCTCCGGATGCCGGGCAAGCACCGCCCCGGCCGGCGGCCCCACAAAGCGGACCGCCCCGGCGCCACCGCGCAGCGCACCCGCCACGGCCAGCACCGCGGCGCCCGGATAGCGCTCCGAGCCGGCCGCCACCCCGACCACACCGCGCCGGTACTTGTCGCTCTCGGCACCCGGCACGGGCAGCAGCGCCGCCACGTCCGGATGCTGGAGGGCGCACACATCGGGCCCCCCGGCGAGCCGGGCCAGTTCCGGGCCCAGCCCGATGTCCACCGGGCGCAGCACCCCGGCGTGTTCCCGGCCGGGGTCGATCAGCAGGCCGGGCTTGTGGGTGCCGAAGGTCACCGTGACATCGGCCCGCACCGCCTCGCCGGGCACCTCCCCGGTGTCCGGGTGCACCCCGCTGGGCAGGTCCACCGCCACCATGGCGGCGCCGCCCTCCCCGGCCTGCCGGACCAGCCGGGCCGCGGCCGGGCGCAGCCCGCCCTGCCCGCCGATGCCGACGATGCCGTCCATCACCAGATCCGCGCGGCGCAGCACCGGGCCGCCCCGCTCGGCGGGCACCGCCGTGCCGCCGCGGCCGAGCAGCGCGGCAAGGCCGCCCGGATGGGCCCGGTCCGGGTTCAGCAGCACGGCGGTCACCCCGGCGCCCCGGGCGGCCAGCCGGGCCCCGGCGTGGAGTGCGTCACCGCCGTTGTCGCCGCTGCCGACCAGCAGCGCCACCCGGGCGCCGTAGACCCGCCCGCCGCTGCGCGCCCCGAGCACCTCGGCGCAGACGGCGGCCAGCCCGGCCGCCGCGCGCCGCATCAGCGTGCCCTCGGGCAGCCGCGCCATCAGCGCCCGCTCCGCGCTCCGGACGGTCGCCACGTGATACCCGCTCCGCATGCCGCCTCGCTCTCCCTCGGCCGTCTTCCGTCCGCCCGGCAGCCCGATCCTCTCCCCCGCCGCCCCGCCCCGGCCACCTCACGCGGCGGGGCTCAGGATTCGGCTATGACGACGGCGGAGGCGACGCCCGCGTCGTGGCTCAGCGAGAGATGCCAGCTCGTGACCCCGAGCTGTTCGGCGCGGGCCAGAACGGTGCCGGTGACCCGCAGCCGGGGCCGGCCGCCCGGCTCGGTGAACACCTCGGCGTCCGTCCAGCGCAGCCCGGGCGGCGCGCCCAGCGCCTTGGCCAGCGCCTCCTTGGCCGCGAACCGCGCGGCCAGGGAGGCCACCCCGCGCCGCTCCCCGCTGGGCAGCCGGAGTTCGCTCGCCACAAAGAGCCGGTCCGCGAGCTGCGGCGTGCGTTCCAGGGCCTCGGCGAAGCGGTCGATCTCCGCCACATCGATGCCCACCCCGACGATCACGCCGGCACCACGTCGCAGCGGACCTCGTCCCCGGTCCGGCGGACCACCGCCACGTCGCCCTCGGCCGGTTCCACGATCTCCCACACCGGCAGCCCGTCCAGCAGCGCCCGGTCGGTCACCAGATAGGCCTCGCCCTGGCCCAGACCGACCGCCAGGGTGCGCGCCGCGCCCCGCCGGAGTGCGACCACCGTGTCCGGCTCGTCGGCATGCAGCGCGGTGAGCGCGAACCCGCCCCGCAGCCGGCCGCCGACCTGCCGCATGGCCTCCCCGAGTTCGCCGCTGGAGGAGAACGCCTCGGCCAGCAGATGCGCCACCACCTCGGTGTCGGTCTGGGAGACCAGCCGGTGGCCGCGCCCGCTCACCTCCCCGCGCAGCGCCTCCGCGCCGTCCAGCGTGCCGCTCTGCACCACCGCCACCCGGCCGGCCTCGTCCAGCTGCGGATGGGCGTTGGTGCCGGACGGCGCGCCGCGCGTGGCCCGGCGGGTGTGGGCCACTCCGGTGCCGCAGCTCGGCAGCGGACGCCGCTCCAGCAGGGCCAGCAGATCGGGCAGTTTGCCCGCGGTCTTGGCGGCGGCCAGGCCACCGTCGGCGAGCAGCGCCACGCCCACCGAGTCGTAGCTCCCCGCTCCGCCCCGCTCCAGGGCCCGCAGCCGGTCCAGCAGCACTTCGAGCGCGGACTGGCCCCCGACGTATCCGACAATGCCGCTCACGGGGTCAGACTACGGGATGCCTCCCCTCCGCAACGGCCCGCGAGCCCCGGCCGACCGCCCCGCCAGGGCCGGGTGGGAGGATGGCTGGGTGTCGGACTACATCCAGCCGGACGCGCCGGTGGCCCTGGCCGCCCGGCCGGCGGCTCCGCCGGACCCCGCCGGCCAGGGGGCGGCCGGCCGCCCGCGCCGGGGCGACGCCAGCCCGTTTCTGGACCTCGGCCGGGCCGAGTGGAGCGCGCTGCGCGAACGCACCCCGCTCCCGCTGACCGCCGGGGAGCTGGAACGGCTGCGCGGGCTGGGCGATGTCATCGACCTGGACGAGGTGCGCGAGGTCTATCTGCCGCTCTCCCGGCTGCTGAATCTGTATGTCGGCGCGGCCCACGGGCTGCGCGGCGCGCTGCGCACCTTCCTCGGCGCCCCCGGCGACCGGCCGCCGGGCACCGCCCCGTTCGTCATCGGCGTGGCGGGCAGCGTGGCGGTGGGCAAATCCACCGTCTCCCGGCTGCTGAAGGAACTGCTGGCGAGGTGGCCCGAGCACCCGCGGGTGGAACTGGTCACCACCGACGGCTTTCTGCTGCCCAACGCCGAGCTGCGGCGGCGCGGCCTGATGACCCGCAAGGGCTTCCCCGAGTCCTACGACCGGCGCGCCCTGGTCCGCTTCGTGGCCGACGTCAAGGCGGGCCGGGACGAGGTCTCCGCGCCCGTCTACTCACATCTCATCTACGACATCGTGCCCGGTGAACGGCTCACCGTGCGCCGCCCCGACATACTGATCGTCGAAGGGCTGAACGTGCTGCAGCCCGCGCTGCCCGGCACCGGCGGCCGGTCCCGGGTCTCGGTGGCCGACTTCTTCGACTTCTCGGTCTATGTGGACGCCCGGCCCGCCGACATCCGGCGCTGGTACCTGGAGCGGTTCCGCAAGCTGCGCCGCACCGCCTTCCAGGACCCGTCCTCCTACTTCCGCCGCTACACCCAGGTCTCCGAGGAGGAGGCGCTGGCCTACGCCCGTTCCATCTGGCAGTCCATCAACGAGCCCAATCTGGTGGAGAACATCGTGCCCACCCGCGGCCGGGCCACCCTGATCCTGCGCAAGGGGCCCGACCACCGGGTGCAGCGGCTGTCACTGCGGAAGATGTGACGCGGCACCACCGGGCGAGGGCGCGTGTGGCTCAGCCGCCCGGGACGGGGGCGACGGCCAGGGCGGTGCGCACCACGTCCGCCAGCTCCTCCGCCACCCGCCGGGCCTGCTCCGCGGTCGCGGCCTCCACCATCACCCGCACCAGCGGCTCGGTGCCGGAGGGCCGCAGCAGCACCCGTCCGGTGGTGCCCAGCTCCCGCTCCGCCGCGGCGACGGCGGCGGCCAGCTCGGCGTTCTCCGCCACCCGGCTCCTGTCCACCCCCGGCACATTGATCAGCACCTGCGGCAGCCGGGTCACCACGCCGGCCAGCTCGGCCAGTGACCGCCCGGTGGCCGCCACCCGGGAGGCCAGCAGCAGCCCGGTGAGCGTGCCGTCCCCGGTGGTGGCGTGGTCCAGGGCGATCACATGCCCGGACTGCTCGCCGCCCAGCGAGTAGCCGCCGCGCTTCATCTCCTCCAGCACATAGCGGTCCCCGACCGCGGTCTCGCGCAGCTCCACGCCCTCCCGCTCCAGCGCCAGCCGCAGGCCCAGATTGGACATCACGGTGGCCACCAGGGTGTTGCGCCGCAGCGTGCCCGCGTCCCGCATGGCCAGCGCCAGCACCGCCATGATCTGGTCGCCGTCCACGTCCCGCCCGGCGGCGTCCGCGGCCAGGCAGCGGTCGGCGTCGCCGTCCACCGCGACGCCCAGGTCCGCCCCGTGCTCGGTGACGGCGGCGCGCAGTGCGTCCAGATGGGTGGAGCCGCAGCCGGCGTTGATGTTCAGCCCGTCCGGATCGGTGCCGATGGCCACCACCTCGGCCCCGGCCCGGGCGAACGCCTCCGGCGCCACCCGCCAGGCCGCGCCGTGCGCCGCGTCCACCACGATCCGCAGGCCGTCCAGCCGGGCCGGGAGCACGGACACCAGGTGGCCGGTGTAGTCCTCGGCGCCGCCCGTGTACTCGGTGATCCGGCCGACCGCCGCGCCCACCGGCCGGTCCCAGGGCTTGCCCTCGGCGGCCTCCCGGTACGCGGCCTCGATCCGGTCCTCCAGCTCGTCGGCCAGCTTCCGCCCGCCGCGGGCGAAGAACTTGATGCCGTTGTCCGGCATGGGGTTGTGGCTGGCGGAGAGCATCACGCCGAAGTCGGCGCCCAGCGAGCCGGTCAGATACGCCACCGCCGGGGTGGGCAGCACACCGACCCGGCGCACATCCACACCGGCCCCGGCCAGCCCGGCCACCACGGCGGCCTCCAGGAACTCCCCGGACGCCCGCGGGTCCCGGCCGACCACGGCCACCGGCCGCGGCCGGGCCTCGCCGCCGTCGCCGCCGGCCGCCTCCCGCGCGTCCGTGAGGACCCGTGCCGCCGCCTCCGACAGGCCGAGCGCCAGCTCGGCGGTCAGCTCCACATTGGCGACACCGCGTACCCCGTCCGTGCCGAAGAGTCGTCCCACTGTCGTTTCCTCCGAGATCGTTCCGCGGGCCAACCCCCGCCCGACAACCCTAACCGGCGGCTTCACCGGCTCGTAACCTTCCGCCGGGTCCAGCGTGACCGGTGTGAGAGGTCACCGGGCCGCGGCACGCCGGGGCGCACACGACGGCGCCCCGCCGGCACCGGGTGCCGGCGGGGCGCCGTCGCGGACGGGCAGCGCGCGCGATCAGCGCTTGCTGTACTGGGTGCCCTTGCGGGCCTTCTTCAGACCGGCCTTCTTCCGCTCCACCGCGCGGGCGTCACGGGTCAGGAAGCCGGCCTTCTTCAGCGGGCCGCGGTTGTTGTCGACATCGGCCTCGTTCAGCGCCCGGGCCACGCCGAGACGCAGCGCACCCGCCTGGCCGGAGGTGCCGCCGCCGGAGATGCGGGCGACGACGTCGTACCGGTTGTCCAGCTCCAGCACCTTGAAGGGCTCGTTGACCTCCTGCTGGTGCACCTTGTTGGGGAAGTACACGTCCAGCGGACGGCCGTTGATCTTCCACTTGCCGGAGCCCGGCATGATCCGGACCCGGGCCACGGCGCTCTTGCGGCGGCCGGTGCCGGCGCCCGGCTGGGCCTCGCCGAAGCGGGACGCCAGGGTCTCGGTGCTGTACTCCTCCACCGGGGCGGACTCGGAGGTGTACTCCTGCACCTCGGGCTCCTCGGTGTCGATCTGCGCGTCGAACTCAGTGGTGTCGGCCACGATTCTCCTCGGATTCCTTCTGTCGGTAGTGGCCGGACTACTGCGCGACCTGGGTGATCTCGAACGGCACGGGCTTCTGGGCCCCGTGCGGGTGCTCGGCGCCCGCGTAGACCTTCAGCTTCTTCAGCATCTGACGGCCGAGGGTGTTCTTGGGGAGCATGCCGCGGACGGCCTTCTCCACGGCCCGCTCGGGGTTCTTGGCCAGCAGCTCGTCATAGCGGACGGAGCGCAGACCGCCGGGGTAGCCCGAGTGGCGGTAGGCCAGCTTCTGGGTCCGCTTGTTGCCGGAGAGGTGCACCTTGTCGGCGTTGATGATGATGACGAAGTCACCGGTGTCGACGTGGGGCGCGTACACCGGCTTGTGCTTCCCCTTCAGCAGGGTCGCGGCCTGGGACGCCAGGCGGCCGAGCACGACGTCCTGGGCGTCGATGACGTGCCACTGACGCTCAACGTCGCCGGGCTTGGGGCTGTACGTACGCACGGTCGTAGCCTTCGCTTAGTGGTGAGTGGTTCCTTACCGAAGGATCACGCGACGACGCGCCGACGCAGGTCGGACACCGGTGACGCGAGCCGGGGGCCGACCGCCGACGCTCGGGCGGTCTCCTGCGTAAGGCCCCTCACGTGAGATCGAGCAAGCCATACGCATATCGACCAGCCAGGCTACCTTCCCGCCTCCTGGCCGGTCAAAACGACCATGCCCCGGCGGTGCGGTGCGGGCGCGGTGCGGGGATTGTGACCATCCGGGTGCGGTACGCGGAAACGCCTTTCCCTAAGATGCCACGCATGAGTCACGGGCAGTGGGGGAACGGCGGGCCGCAGCCGCCGCAATACCCGCAACAGCAGTACCCGCAGTGGCAGAGCGGGCAGCCCGCCGCACCACAGACCCCGGCCACCCCGGACTGGGGAGCCCTGGCCGAGGAGGCGGAACGCACCGGCCGGCGCAGGCGCTGGCTGCTGATCGGCGGCGGCGCCCTGGCCGCGCTGGCCATCGGCACCGGGGTGGCGCTGGCCATCGTCAACCAGGGCGGCGGCGGCAACGGCTCCGGGGCGTCCTCCTCCGAACTGCCCACCACGGACGACCTGCCCGCCGAGACCACCCACCCCGAACCGTCCTTCCAGGAGACCACGCTGCCACCGATCCCCCAGCCGGTGGAGTTCATCAGCGACGCGGACAAGGACCTGGCGCCCTTCACCCAGGAGGGCTTCTTCGCCGGGGAGACCATGGCCGTGGAGGGCCGCGAGTACGCCCGGCGGGCCCTGCACACCGCCGAGGGGTGCGCCGGGGCGGGCACCCCCGAGCTGACCGCGGTGCTCCAGGACAGCGGCTGCCTGACCATGCTGCGCGCCACCTACACCACCGGCGGTGTGGCGGTCACCGTCGGCGTGGCGCAGTTCCCCGGCGAGGCCGAGGCCGAGGCGGCCAAGGAGGCGGCCGGCCTCAGCGGCGGCGCCGCCCATCTGCTGCCGCTGAGCGGCGGCGGGGTCGCGGAGTTCTGCGACCGCGGCGGCTGCCGGGTGTCCCGCAACCAGATCGGCCGCTACGTCTATCTCACCATCGCGGGCAATGCCGACGGCACTCCGGACAGCGGCGACAACACCCCCGCCCAGCAGGCCTCCCGGGACGGCAACACCCATGCCCACGCCCGGATCGTGCAGCGCGGCGAGAGCCAGGCCTCGGCCTCCGCCGAGGCGCTGGTCCAGGAGCGCAACCGGCAGGATGAGGACGGCGACGGCTGACGCCCGGCACCGCCATGCCCCGCTACACCTCGCTTGTCCCGGTGCCCAGGGTGCGCAGCGTGCGGGCCTCGGCGGCCCGGGCGGCGAGCCGGTCGTCCGGCGGATAACCGACCTCCTCCAGGGTCAGACCGTGCGGGCGCACCACCCGCACCGCCGAGTCCCGCACCCGGGCGGCCAGCACCTCGGCCGCCCACTGCGGCGGCCGGTGCCCGTCCCCGACGAACAGCAGCGCGCCGACCAGCGAACGCACCATGTTGTGGCAGAAGGCGTCGGCCCGCACGGTGCCCTCCAGCACCCCGTCCGGCCGGCGCTGCCAGCTCAGCGCCCGCACCGCCCGGATGGTGGTGGCGCCCTCCCGCTTCTTGCAGAAGGCGGCGAAGTCGTGCTCGCCCAGCAGCAGACGCGAGGCGGCGTTCATGGCCGCCACATCCAGCGGGCGGTCGTGCCACAGCACATGGCGGCGGTGCAGCGGCTCGACCCCGGCCGGATGGTCGGTCACCCGGTACACATAGCGCCGCCAGACCGCCGAGAACCGGGCGTGGAAGTGCGGGGGCGCCTCGGCGATCCGCCATACCCGGACATCCTGCGGCAGCCTTCCGGCCAGCCGGCGCGGCAGCTTCTCCCGCTGCTCCGCCCACAGCCAGCCGGGCACATCCACATGGGCCACCTGGCCGGTGGCGTGCACCCCGGCGTCGGTGCGCCCGGCCACGGTCAGCTCGAAGCCGTGCGCGGAGCGGGTGACGACGCGCAGCGCGTCCTCGACCTCCTGCTGCACGGTGCGCTGGCCCTCCCGCTGCCGGGCCCAGCCGCGGAAGTCCGTGCCGTCGTACGACAGATCCAGCCGCAGCCGGACCAGTCCGGGTGCCGGACCGTCAGTCATCGGTGCCCCTCCTCGGCTCCACCCCGCCGCCCCGCCGCCCCGTCACTTGCGCCACCGCCGCCGGATGCGGCACGGGCCCGCTCCCCGTGGTGCGGGAGCGGACCCGTGCGCGGGAGGAAGGCGGGCCGTCAGGCTTCCTTCTGCTCCTCGCCGGCCTCGGACGCCTCGGCGGCGGGCTCGGCGGCCTCGGTGTCCTTCTTGGTGAGGTCCGCCTTGGCCGCGGCCTCGTCCTTCTCCTTGACCGCGCGCCGGGCGGCGGCCTCGGCCTCGCCGACCGCCTCCTGCTGCACGGTCAGCGCCTCGACCAGCTCGATGACCGCCATCGGGGCGTTGTCGCCACGACGCGGGCCGATCTTGGTGATCCGGGTGTAGCCGCCGGGACGGTTGGCGAACTTCGGGCCGATCTCGGTGAAGAGCGTGTGCACCACGCTCTTGTCCCGGATGGTCCGCAGCACCAGCCGGCGGTTGTGCAGATCGCCCTTCTTGGCCTTGGTGATCAGCCGCTCCGCGACCGGGCGCAGCCGGCGCGCCTTGGCCACGGTGGTGGTGATCCGGCCGTGCTCGAAGAGCGCGGTGGCCAGGTTGGCCAGCATCAGCCGCTCGTGTGCCGGGCTGCCGCCCAGGCGGGGACCCTTGGTGGGCTTCGGCATTGTCCTTCTCCTCGGTTCTGCACCGGCCGTGCCAGGCACCGGTGTCAGGGCCCGGACGGACTGCTGTCCGCCGGGTCTCCGGCGGTCCGCCCCGGACCGGGACGGCCGCCGGAAGCCGGCTCGGTACCGCTGTCGGTACCGCCGGGGTCAGTACTGCTCGGTCTCGGCGAAGCCGGTGTCGCCCTCGTCCTCGGCCCCGAAGGCATCGGCCGCCGTGGTCGGGTCGAATCCGGGCGGGCTGTCCTTCAGGGCCAGGCCCATGCCGGCCAGCTTGGCCTTGACCTCGTCGATCGACTTGGCGCCGAAGTTGCGGATGTCCAGCAGGTCCGCCTCGGAACGGGCCACCAGCTCGCCCACGGTGTGGATGCCCTCACGCTTGAGGCAGTTGTAGGAGCGGACGGTGAGCTCCAGCTCCTCGATGGGCAGCGCCAGGTCGGCGGCGAGCGCCGCGTCCGTGGGCGACGGGCCCATGTCGATGCCCTCGGCGTCCACATTCAGCTCGCGGGCCAGGCTGAACAGCTCGACCAGGGTCTTGCCCGCGGAGGCCACCGCGTCCCGGGGACGCATGGACTCCTTGGTCTCCACATCGACGATCAGCTTGTCGAAGTCGGTGCGCTGCTCCACCCGGGTCGCCTCCACCTTGTAGGTGACCCGCAGCACCGGGCTGTAGATGGAGTCGACCGGGATACGGCCGATCTCCTGGCCCGCCTGCTTGTTCTGGGCGGCGGAGACATAGCCGCGACCGCGCTCCACGGTCAGCTCCATCTCCAGCTTGCCCTTGGCGTTCAGGGTGGCCAGCACCAGGTCGGGGTTGTGCACCTCGACGCCGGCCGGGGGGGCGATGTCCACCGCGGTGACCAGACCCGGGCCCTGCTTGCGCAGATACATCACCACCGGCTCGTCGTGCTCCGAGGAGACCACGAGCTGCTTGATGTTCAGGATCAGGTCGGTCACGTCCTCCTTGACGCCGGGCACGGTGGAGAACTCGTGCAGCACACCGTCGATCCGGATGCTGGTGACGGCCGCGCCGGGGATGGAGGAGAGCAGGGTACGCCGCAGGGAGTTGCCGAGGGTGTAGCCGAAGCCCGGCTCCAGCGGCTCGATCACGAACCGGGAGCGGAATTCGTCGACGACCTCTTCGGTGAGGGTGGGACGCTGAGCGATCAGCATGAGACGACTCCAGTCTTCGGCACCCGCTATTTGATGCCGAGCCAGATGGATGTGTGGTGTTGTCAAGGGTACGGGCGGAACCGTGGAACGCCGTGGCTCCGCCCGCACCCGCGACGGATTGCCCGGATTACTTGGAGTACAGCTCCACGATCAGCTGCTCCTGCACCTGGGTGTCGATCACCTGGCGCTCGGGCAGCGAGTGGACCAGGATCCGCAGCCGGGAGGGAATGACCTCCAGCCAGGCCGGAACGTTCTTGTCCCCGGCCTCGGCCTGCGCCACCTGGAACGGCGTGAGGTTCCGGGAGGACTCCCGCACCTCGATGATGTCGTTGGCCGATACCCGCGCCGAGGGGATGTCCAGCTTGCGGCCGTTCACGATGAAGTGACCGTGCCGGACGAGCTGACGGGCGTGGTCCCGGGACTTGGCCAGGCCGGCCCGGTAGACCACATTGTCCAGACGGGATTCCAGGATGCGCAGCAGGTTCTCACCCGTCTTGCCCTGCTGCCGGTTGGCCTCCGTGAAGTACCCGCGGAACTGCTTCTCCAGCACGCCGTAGATACGGGCGGCCTTCTGCTTCTCGCGCTTCTGCAGCAGGTACTCGGAGTCCTTGGTGCGCCCGCGCCCGTGCTCACCCGGGGGGTAAGGACGGATCTCGATCGGGCACTTCGCGCTCTCGCACTTGGCTCCCTTGAGGAAGAGCTTCTGCTTCTCCCGACGGCAACGCTTGCAGTCGGCCCCGGTGTAACGCGCCATTGTCTACTGGTCTCCTGTTCCTGCTGGTCAGACGCGCCGGCGCTTGGGCGGGCGGCAGCCGTTGTGCGGCGTGGGCGTGACGTCCTGGATGGACCCGACCTCCAGGCCGGTGGCCTGGAGCGACCGGATGGCGGTCTCCCGGCCGGAGCCGGGGCCCTTCACGAACACGTCCACCTTGCGCATGCCGTGCTCCTGGGCACGGCGGGCGGCGTTCTCGGCGGCCATCTGAGCGGCGAACGGCGTCGACTTGCGCGAGCCCTTGAAGCCGACATGGCCGGCGGAGGCCCAGGAGATCACATTCCCCTGCGGGTCGGTGATCGAGACGATGGTGTTGTTGAACGTGCTCTTGATGTGGGCGTGCCCGTGGGCGACGTTCTTCTTCTCCTTGCGGCGCACCTTCTTGGTGCCCGCGGTACGGCCCTTAGGAGGCATAAAGGGTTACTCCCTGGAGGTGGTCGGTCCGGCGACGGGACCGGGATGGAGACGGTCCGGTGCGGACTACTTCTTGCCCGGCTTCTTCTTGCCGGCGATGGTGCGGCGCGGACCCTTGCGGGTACGGGCGTTGGTCTTGGTCCGCTGGCCGTGCACCGGCAGGCCGCGGCGGTGACGCAGACCCTCGTAGCAGCCGATCTCGACCTTGCGGCGGATGTCCGCCTGGATCTCCCGGCGCAGGTCGCCCTCGGTCTTGTAGTGGGCCTCCACATGGTCGCGGAGCCTGACCAGCTCTTCCTCGGTCAGGTCGCGGACCCGGGTGTCCGGGCTGACGCCGGTGGAGGCCAGCGTCTCCTGGGAACGGGTCCGGCCGATGCCGAAAACATAGGTGAGGGCGACCTCGACGCGCTTGTCGCGCGGCAGGTCAACGCCTACGAGGCGTGCCATCTAATGGCTCTCCTGATTCTTGTTGCGGAGGTCTGCCGCAACACCGGTCCCGGTCGCCGCTCGGCCGTGGCCGGGCGGACCGGGTCCCCGGCCTCCGGACCGGGGGTGGCGTCCCCGCGTGGCGGGGGGTCGGGCTGCTGCGGTGCTTGCTGTCGCCAGATCAGCGGCCGGATCCGTACTGCTTGCGCAGCGGCTCCGGGCTGGTCTGTGGCTGATGCTGCCGAGAAGTGCTGCGTGGGTGCTAGGCGTGGCCGCCGCGTCAGCCCTGGCGCTGCTTGTGGCGCAGGTTTTCGCAGATGACCATGACCCGGCCGTGGCGGCGGATCACCTTGCACTTGTCGCAGATCTTCTTGACGCTCGGCTTGACCTTCATGGTCTGAGGTTCTCCGGGTCGTGATCCACGGTCCCTCGCCCCGGGCAGGGGCGGGGGACTACTTGTAGCGGTAGACGATCCGCCCGCGGCTGAGGTCGTAGGGAGACAGCTCCACCACGACTCGGTCGTCGGGAAGGATGCGGATGTAGTGCATGCGCATCTTGCCGCTGATGTGCGCGAGGACCTGGTGGCCGTTCGCCAGCTCCACCCTGAACATCGCGTTCGGCAGGGACTCGACGACGGTGCCCTCGATCTCGATGGCCCCCTGTTTTTTGGCCATGCCTGTGCGCTTCACCTTCCGGGATCGGCTACCTGGACAGCCCCAATACGCAGGCGTACCAGGACCGACTAGCCAGTCTACGGCAGGCGGCCCGGAAAGACGAATCCAGGGATGTGTTCCCCGGCGTCAAGATCGTTAATCGGGCAACCCGGCGGCGGGCTCAGGCCAGCGGGTCGGGCGCGGCGGTCACGCCGAGCCGGGCCAGCCGCTCCCGGCCGCCGTCCGGCGCGGTCAGCACCAGCGGCCCGGCCTCGGTCAGCGCCACCGAGTGCTCCCAGTGCGCCGACCAGGACCCGTCATTGGTCTTGACGGTCCAGTCGTCGGAGAGCACATGGGTCTTGCTGGTGCCCAGCGAGAGCATCGGCTCGATCGCCAGGCACATGCCCGGTACCAGCTTGGGCCCGCGGCCCCGCCGGCGGTCCACATAGTTCAGCAGATGCGGGTCCATGTGCATCTGGCTGCCGATGCCGTGCCCGCCGTAGTCCTCGATGATCCCGTAGCGGCCGGCCGCGGGCCGCGGCTGGCGGCGCACATAGCCCTCGATCGCCCGGGAGATGTCCACCAGCCGGCCGCCCTTGCGCATGGCCGCGATGCCCGCCCACAGGGATTCCTCGGTGACCCGGCTCAGCTCGGTCACCTCCGCCGGGTGCCCCTGGCCCACGAAAACCGTGACCGCGGCGTCGGCATGCCAGCCGTCCACGATGGCCCCGGCGTCGATGGAGAGGATGTCCCCGGCCGCGAGCACCCGGTTCTCGGTCGGGATGCCGTGCACCACCACCTCGTTCACCGAGGTGCAGATGTTGCCGGGGAAACCGCCGTAGCCGAGGAAATTGGGCTTGGCGCCGTGATCGGCCAGCACCCGGGCGGCGATCTCGTCCAGCTCCTTGGTGGTGGCCCCCGGTACCGCGGCCTCGGAGCACCGGCGGTGCATCTCGGCCACGACCAGACCGGCCGCCCGCATGCTGGCGATCTGTTCGGGGGTCTTCAGTTCCACCATGGGAGGGTCCTCTTCCTCGCGCGTCTGGCGCGTTGTGCGCGTCCGGTGCGCGGCCCCGAGGCCCGGGGACGGGACACCGGCCGGGTGGCGGCCACCCGGCCGGTGCGGGCCCGCACGCGGGCGGGATTGTTCAGTCGTCGTGGCCGGGGAGCGCCGCCAGCGCCCGCCCGGTCACCTCGGCCACCCCGCCCAGGGCGAGGATGGTGTGCACCAGCCCCTGCTCCCGGTAGTGGCCGATGATCGGCTCGGTCTCCTCGCGGTAGACCTCCAGCCGCTTGCGGACGGTCTCCTCGCGGTCGTCGTCGCGCTGGTACAGCTCGCCGCCGCAGATGTCGCAGACGCCGTCCGTCTCCGGCGGGTTGTACTGGGCGTGGAAGATGTGCGACGAGTCCGCCCGGCACAGCCGGCGGCCGGCGATCCGCCGCACCACCTCGTCCTCCGGCACCTCCAGATCGAGCACCGCGTCCAGCTTGCGCGAGGTCTCGCGCAGCAGCGTGTCCAGTGCCTCGGCCTGGGCGATGTTCCGCGGGAAGCCGTCGAGCACGAAGCCCTCCGAGGCGTCCGGGCGGGCCATCCGCTCGGCCGCCATTCCCACGGTGATCTCGTCGGGTACCAGCCGCCCCTCGTCCATGAACGCCTTCGCCTTGAGTCCCAGCTCGGTGCCCTGGGACAGGTGGGCGCGGAACAGATCTCCGGTCGAGATGTGCGGAACACCGAGACGCTGGGCGAGCAACGCGGCCTGCGTGCCCTTGCCCGCACCCGGGGGCCCGACGAGAACGATACGCATCAGCGGAGGAACCCTTCGTAATTACGCTGGTGGAGCTGGCTCTCGATCTGCCGAACCGTCTCCAGGCCGACGCCCACGATGATCAGTACCGAGGTGCCGCCGAACGGGAACTCACCCTGGGCGTTGAACATGATCAGGGCCACGGCTGGAACCAGTGCGACCAGACCCAGGTAGAGCGAACCCGGCCATGTGATGCGGTTCAGCACATAGCTCAGGTACTCGACCGTGGGCCTACCTGCCCGGATCCCGGGGATGAAGCCACCATACTTCTTCATGTTTTCGGCCACTTCTTCGGGGTTGAAGGTGATGGCCACATAGAAGAACGCGAAGAAGACGATCAGCACGAAGTAGGTGATCAGGTACGTCGGGCTGTCCATGGTCTGGAAATTGCGCCGGATCCAGTCCGCCCAGCCCGCGGTGGAGTCGGTGAACTGGACCAGCAGCAGCGGAATGTACAGCAGCGACGAGGCGAAGATCACGGGGATCACACCCGCCTGGTTGACCTTCAGCGGAATGTAGGTCGAGGTTCCTCCGTAGGAGCGGCGGCCGATCATGCGCTTGGCGTACTGCACCGGGATCCGGCGCTGGGCCAGTTCCACGAAGACCACCAGGCCGACGATGGCCAGACCGCAGACGATCACCACGCCGAACTCGATCCAGCCGTCGGCCAGCTCACCGCCCGTCTTGATCGCCCACAGCGCGCCGGGGAAGCCGGCCGCGATGGAGACGAACATCAGCATCGACATGCCGTTGCCGATGCCGCGGTCGGTGATCAGCTCGCCCAGCCACATCAGCAGCACGGTGGCGGCGGTCATGCAGATCACCATCACCACGGCGGCGAAGATCGAGTCGTTCGGGATGATGTCCGCGGTGCAGCCGGGGAACAGGGTGCCACTGCGGGCGGTGGCCACCAGCCCGGTGGCCTGCAGCACCGACAGCGCCACCGTCAGATAGCGCGTGTACTGCGTGATCTTGGCCTGTCCCGACTGGCCCTCCTTCTTCAGCGCCTCCAGCCGCGGAATGACCACGACCAGAAGCTGAAGGATGATCGAGGCGGTGATGTAGGGCATGATGCCCAGCGCAAAGATGGTGAGCTGCATCAGCGCGCCACCGCTGAACATGTTGATCAGGCCGAAGAGACCGGAAGTATCCTGCTCGGCCACGCACTCCTGGACGTTTGGGTAGCTCACGCCGGGGGTCGGGATGTGCGCTCCGAACCGGAACAGCACCACGATGCCGAGCGTGAACAGCAGCTTCTTGCGCAGGTCGGGGGTCTGGAACGCCCGGGCGAACGCGGTGAGCACGGCTCCTCCTGCGCCCCCCGCGATGCTCGCGAGAGGGGTGACGGTCTTGATCCAACAAGGGTGATGCGGGACGGGTACTGCGGGTGTTGCTGGGGGTATTGCCGGGGTGGTGCCGGGGTGGTGCTGGGCGGGGGTCGTTCTGGGTGTACTGCACACCCCACGGCACAAGGGCCGGGGAAGTCAACACCGCAGGCAACCATACCGGGGTACCGCCCCGGCCCGGAACGACGCAGACCGGGGACGCCCAGCGCCCCCGGTCCGCGTCTACAGTTCCGTTTTCACTGTCATAAACCGCTCGAAGCGGGTCAGAGCAGTTCGGTGACGGTACCGCCGGCCGCGGTGATCTTCTCCTTGGCGGAACCGGAGACGGCGTCCACCGTCACCGTCAACGCCACCGAGATCTCACCCTGGCCGAGCACCTTGACCAGCTCGTTCTTGCGCACGGCGCCCTTGGCCACCAGATCGGCCACGGTCACCTCCCCGCCCTCGGGGTAGAGCGCGGCGAGCTTGTCGAGGTTCACCACCTGGAAGTACTTCTTGTTCGGATTGCGGAAGCCCTTGAGCTTGGGCAGCCGCTGGATCAGCGGAAGCTGCCCGCCCTCGAAGCCGACCGGCACCTGGTAGCGGGCCTTGGTGCCCTTGGTGCCGCGGCCCGCGGTCTTGCCCTTGGACGCCTCGCCACGGCCCACCCGGGTCTTGGCGGTCTTGGCGCCCGGGGCCGGCCGCAGATTGTGCAGCTTCAGCGGCTTGCTCGCGTCAGCCATCTCAGTCGACCTCCTCGACCGTCACGAGGTGCCGCACGGTCTGCACCATGCCGCGGATCTCGGGACGGTCCTCCTTCACCACCGAGTGGTTGATCTTCCGCAGACCCAGGGTCCGCAGCGTCTCCCGGTGGTTCTGCTTGCTGCCGATGTAGGACTTGGTCTGCGTGATCTTCAGGCGGGCCATTACGCACCCACCCCGGCACGCGCCCGCAGCAGAGCGGCGGGAGCCACGTCCTCCAGCGGCAGACCACGGCGGGCGGCGATCTCCTCGGGGCGCTTGAGGCCCTTCAGCGCGGCCACCGTGGCGTGCACGATGTTGATCGGGTTCGACGAGCCCAGGGACTTGCTCAGCACGTCGTGGATGCCGGCGCACTCCAGCACGGCGCGCACCGGGCCGCCGGCGATCACACCGGTACCCGGGGAAGCCGGCTTGAGCAGCACCACGCCCGCGGCTGCCTCGCCCTGGATCGGGTGCGGCAGGGTGCCCTGGATCCGCGGGACCTTGAAGAAGTTCTTCTTGGCCTCCTCGACGCCCTTGGCGATGGCGGCCGGAACCTCCTTCGCCTTCCCGTAGCCCACACCCACGGTGCCGTCGCCGTCGCCCACCACGACCAGCGCGGTGAAGCTGAAACGACGGCCGCCCTTCACGACCTTGGCGACGCGGTTGATCGCGACAACGCGCTCAACGAACGCGGTCTTCTCGGCGGCAGCGCCGCCGTCCCGGCCCTTCCGGTCCCGCCGCTCGCCGCCACCGGCGCCGCCACCGCGGCGCTGGGGTCCAGCCATTGGAATTACCTCTCTCTTCTCCGCCAGCGTTCCGACTGGCTTCGGGACCAGCTCAGAACCTGAGCCCGGCCTCACGGGCGGCGTCCGCCAGGGCGGCGATCCGCCCCGCGTACTGGTTGCCCCCGCGGTCGAACACCACGGCCTCGACGCCGGCCGCCCTGGCCCGCTCCGCGACCAGCGCTCCGACCTTGCGGGCCTTGTCGCTCTTGTCGCCGTCCACACCGCGGATGGCGACGTCCAGCGAGGACGCCGAGGCCAGCGTGTGGCCCTTCTCGTCATCGATGACCTGCGCCACCATGTGACGGTTGGACCGCGTCACCACCAGGCGGGGACGCTCCGGGGTGCCGGCGACCTTCTTGCGGATCCGGATGTGCCGGCGCTTGCGGGCGGCGGGCTTGCGCGCCTCGCCCTTGGCGATCTTGACACCGTATGCCATGGCTTACTTACCAGCCTTTCCGACCTTGCGCCGGATGACTTCGCCCTCGTACTTGATGCCCTTGGCCTTGTACGGGTCCGGCTTGCGCAGGCGGCGGATGCGCGCGGCGACCTCGCCCACCTTCTGCTTGTCGATGCCCTGCACGGTCAGCCGGGTCGGGGTCTCCACCGTGAAGGAGATGCCCTCGGGCGCCTCCACCGTGATGGGGTGGCTGTAGCCCAGGGCGAACTCCAGGTTCGAACCCCTGGCCTGGACGCGGTAGCCGACCCCGCTGATCTCCAGCCGCTTGGTGTAGCCCTCGGTCACCCCGGTGATCAGATTGGCCACCAGCGTGCGGGACAGGCCGTGCAGGGCCCTGTTCCGGCTCTCGTCGTTCGGACGGGTGACGACGATGGTGCCGTCCTCCGCGCGCGCGACCTCGATCGGCTCGACCACGGTGTGCGACAGCGAGCCCTTGGGACCCTTCACGCCGACCGTGCGGCCCTCGATGGTGACGTCCACACCGGCGGGAACCGGGATGGGCAGCTTGCCGATACGCGACATTGCTTGACCTCCGTTCCCTTCCGTTACCAGACGTAGGCGAGGACTTCCCCGCCCACACCCTTCTTCTGCGCCTGCTTGTCGGTCAGCAGGCCGTGCGACGTGGAGATGATCGCCACGCCGAGGCCGCCGAGCACCCGCGGCAGGCCGGTGGACTTCGCGTAGACCCGCAGGCCAGGCTTGGAAATCCGCTTCAGGCCGGCAATCGAGCGCTCCCGGTTGGGGCCGTACTTCAGCTCCAGCACCAGGTTCTTGCCCACCCGGGCGTCCTCGGTGCGCCAGCCGCTGATGTAGCCCTCCTGCTGGAGGATCTCCGCCATGCGTGCCTTGATCTTGCTGTGCGGCATGAGCACGGTGTCGTGATAGGCCGAGTTCGCGTTCCGCAGACGCGTCAGCATGTCTGCGATCGGATCGGTCATGGTCATGTGATGGCCTTGGGCCTCTCTCACCGGGGTTTCTCCGCCGCCGGTAGCGCGGCGGGGACCTACGGCGTAGTCGTGATCTGTGCGGACCGGGCGGCCAGTGGCGCCGGTCCGCGGGGGCCATGTCCGGCGGGGCCTCCGCAGGGGCCGGGTGCCCCGCCGGGCATGTCGGGTCTCGGGTCGGCCGCCGTCACCAGGACGACTTGGTGACCCCCGGCAGCTCGCCGCGGTGCGCCATCTCGCGCAGGCACACCCGGCACAGGCCGAACTTGCGGTAGACGGAGTGCGGCCGGCCGCAGCGCTGGCAGCGCGTGTAGGCACGCACGGCGAACTTCGGCTTGCGAGCGGCCTTGGCGATCAGAGCCTTCTTCGCCATGTCTGTCAGCTCTCCTTGAACGGGAATCCGAGGTGACGAAGGAGCGCGCGGCCCTCTTCGTCGGTGTTGGCCGTGGTGACCACGGTGATGTCCATGCCCCGGACCCGGTCGATCTTGTCCTGGTCGATCTCGTGGAAGACGACCTGCTCGGTCAGACCGAAGGTGTAGTTGCCCCGCCCGTCGAACTGCTTGGGCGACAGGCCGCGGAAGTCGCGGATACGCGGCAGCGCCAGCGACAGCAGCCGGTCCAGGAACTCCCACATCCGGTCGCCGCGCAGCGTGACGTGCGCGCCGATCGGCTGGCCCTCGCGCAGCTTGAACTGGGCGATGGACTTGCGGGCCTTGGTCACGGCCGGCTTCTGGCCGGTGATCGTGGCGAGGTCGCGGATGGCGCCCTCGATCAGCTTGGAGTCGCGGGCGGCCTCGCCCACCCCCATGTTGACCACGATCTTGGTCAGTCCCGGGATCTGCATGACGTTGGCGTACTTGAACTCGTCACGCATCTTGCCCGCGATCTCCTCGCGGTACCGCGTCTTCAGGCGCGGCGCGTTCGCGGTTGCAGTGGCAGTCATCAGATGTCCTCACCGGTCCGCCGGGCAACGCGGATCTTGTTGCCTTCGTCGTCAAAGCGGTAGCCGACGCGGGTGGTGACCTTCTTGCCGTCCTTCTCCACCAGCAGCATCACATTGCTGACGTGGATCGGGGCCTCGGTCGTCACGATGCCGCCGGTCTTGGAACCGCGCGCGGTCTGGCCGGCCTTGATGTGCTTCTTGACCCGGTTGACACCCTCGACCAGGACCCGGTTCTCGCGCGGGTAGGCCACGATGACCTTGCCCTGCTTGCCCTTGTCCTTGCCGGTGATGACCTGGACCAGGTCGCCCTTCTTGATCTTCATCGGTTACAGCACCTCCGGCGCGAGGGAGATGATCTTCATGAACTTCTTCTCGCGCAGCTCCCGGCCGACCGGGCCGAAGATACGGGTGCCACGGGGGTCGCCGTCGTTCTTGATGATGACGGCGGCGTTCTCGTCGAAGCGGATGTACGAGCCGTCCGGGCGGCGGCGCTCCTTGACGGTGCGCACGATGACCGCCTTGACGACATCGCCCTTCTTCACGTTGCCACCGGGGATCGCATCCTTGACGGTGGCGACGATGACGTCACCGATACCCGCGTAGCGCCGACCGGAGCCGCCGAGCACCCGGATGCAAAGGATCTCCTTTGCCCCGGTGTTGTCGGCGACCCGCAGTCGCGACTCCTGCTGGATCACGTCTGTCTCCTGATCGTCTGCCGGTTCCCGGCAGGGGCCCTGCGGCCCCTGCCGAGCCTGGCGGAACTCGTCCTGAGAAAACTCAGGGGATTACCTGATTACTTGGCCTTCTCGAGGATCTCGACGATGCGCCAGCGCTTGGTCGCGGACAGCGGCCGGGTCTCCATCAGGAGAACCCGGTCGCCGACACCCGCGGCGTTCTGCTCGTCGTGCGCCTTGAGCTTGCTGGTACGGCGGATGACCTTGCCGTACAGCGCGTGCTTGACCCGGTCCTCGACAGCGACGACGACGGTCTTGTCCATCTTGTCGCTGACGACGAGGCCCTCACGGACCTTGCGCCGGCCGCGCTGCTGCGTCCCCGTCTGCGTCACGTTGTTCTGGTCCTCGCTCATCAGGCGCCCTCCACCGTCTCGATGCCGAGCTCGCGCTCCCGCATCAGGGTGTAGATCCGGGCGATGTCCTTGCGGACGGCCTTCAGCCGGCTGTTGTTCTCCAACTGACCGGTGGCCGCCTGGAAGCGGAGCCTAAAGAGCTCCTCCTTGGCCTCGCGCAGCTTGATCACGAGCTCGTCGTCGTTCAGCTGCCGCAGCTCGGTGGCCTTCGTACCGACCGCCATCACGCCTCACCTGTTTCGCGCCGAACGATCCGGCACTTCATCGGAAGCTTGTGAGCAGCGCGGGTGAGCGCCTCACGTGCAATCTTCTCGTTCGGGTAGGACAGCTCGAACATCACCCGGCCGGGCTTGACATTCGCGATCCACCACTCCGGCGAGCCCTTGCCGGAACCCATCCGGGTCTCGGCGGGCTTCTTGGTCAGCGGGCGGTCCGGGTAGATGTTGATCCACACCTTGCCGCCACGCTTGATGTGCCGGGTCATGGCGATACGCGCGGCCTCGATCTGGCGGTTGGTCACATAGTGGCCGGTGACCGCCTGGATGCCCCAGTCACCGAAGGTGACCTCGGTGCCGCCCTTGGCCATGCCGCGGCGCTTGGGGTGGTGCTGCTTGCGGTACTTGACCTTGCGCGGAATCAGCATGGTTCCTCAGCCCTCCTTGTTCTCCGCGGCCGGGGCGGCGGCCTCGACCTTGGGAACGTCGGTCTTCGGGGCCTCGGCACCCTGGGCCTGCTGCTGGGCCTGGCCCTGCGGCTTGCGCCCGCCCCGGCCGCCGCGGCCACGGCCGCCGGCACCGCCGGGCGCGCCCGCACCGCGGGAGGGACGGTTGCCCGCCCGGGCCGCGGCGTTCTCGGCCCGCACCTCGGAGATGTTCTTGACGTCGCCCTTGTAGATCCAGACCTTCACACCGATGCGGCCGAAGGTGGTGCGGGCCTCGAAGAAGCCGTAGTCCACATTGGCGCGCAGGGTGTGCAGGGGCACCCGGCCCTCGCGGTAGAACTCGGAGCGGGACATCTCGGCGCCGCCCAGCCGGCCGGAGCACATGATCTTGATGCCCTTGGCCCCGCCCTTCATCGCCGCCTGCATGGACTTGCGCATGGCGCGGCGGAAGGACACCCGGGAGGAGAGCTGCTCGGCGACCGCCTGGGCGACGAGCTGCGCGTCCGTCTCGGGGTTCTTGACCTCGAGGATGTTGAACTGGATCTGCTTGCCGGTGAGCTTCTCCAGCCGGCCGCGGATGCGGTCGGCCTCGGCGCCCCGGCGGCCGATCACAATGCCCGGACGGGCGGTGTGCACATCGACCCGGACCCGGTCGCGGGTGCGCTCGATCTCCACCTTGGAGATGCCGGCCCGCTCCATGCCCTGCGTGAGCATGCGGCGGATCGCGACGTCTTCCTTGATGTAGTCCTTGTACAGCTTGTCGGCGTACCAGCGCGACTTGAAGTCGGTCGTGACGCCGAGCCGGAACCCGTGCGGGTTGACTTTCTGGCCCATTACCGGGTCCCTTCCTTGCTGCTGACGACCACGGTGATGTGGCTGGTCCGCTTGCGGATCCGGTAGGCACGGCCCTGGGCACGCGGCTGGAACCGCTTCAGGGTCGGACCCTCGTCGACGTACGCCTGGGAGACGTAGAGCGTCGAGGGGTCGCTGTGGTTGTAGTTGTGCGCGGCGTTGGCGATGGCGCTGTCCAGCACCTTGCCCACCGGCACACTCGCGGCCTGCGGGGCGAAACGCAGGACCGCCTGGGCCTCAGTGGCATCCAGCCCACGGATCAGGTCCACCACACGGCGGGCCTTCATGGGCGTGACGCGGATGTACCGCGCCTGAGCCCTGGCTTCCATGGTTGTCCCTTCAACAGTTTCTGTCATCGAATCTCACCCCGCGCCCTCAGCGACGGCGCGACTTGCGGTCTTCCTTCACGTGCCCGCGGAAGGTGCGGGTCGGCGCGAACTCGCCCAGCTTGTGACCGACCATCGACTCGGTGACGAACACCGGGACGTGCTTGCGGCCGTCGTGCACGGCGATCGTGTGCCCCAGCATGTCCGGGACGATCATCGAGCGGCGGGACCAGGTCTTGATGACGTTCTTGGTGCCGGCTTCGTTCTGCGTGTCCACCTTCTTCATGAGGTGGTCGTCGACGAACGGCCCCTTCTTCAGACTCCGCGGCATCTCCACCCGCTCCTAGCGCTTCTTGTTCGTCTTGCGGCGGCGGACGATGTACTTGTTGCTCGCCTTCTTGGGCGAACGCGTACGTCCTTCCTTCTTGCCCCAGGGCGACACCGGGTGACGGCCACCCGAGGTACGGCCCTCACCACCACCGTGCGGGTGGTCCACCGGGTTCATGACCACACCGCGGACGGTCGGGCGGACGCCCTTCCAGCGCATGCGGCCGGCCTTGCCCCAGTTGATGTTGGACTGCTCGGCGTTGCCGACCTCGCCGACGGTCGCCCGGCAGCGGGCGTCCACCAGCCGGATCTCGCCGGAGGGCATGCGCAGGTGCGCCATGGTGCCCTCCCGCGCCAGCAGCTGGATGGAGGAACCGGCGGAGCGGGCGAACTTGGCGCCGCCGCCCGGCCGCAGCTCCACGGCGTGGATCACGGTACCCACCGGGATGTTGCGCAGCGGCAGGTTGTTGCCGGGCTTGATGTCGGCGCCCGCGCCGTTCTCCACCCGGTCGCCCTGCTTCAGGCCCTGCGGGCAGATGATGTACCGCTTCTCGCCGTCCGCGTAGTGCAGCAGCGCGATGCGGGCGGTGCGGTTGGGGTCGTACTCGATGTGCGCGACCTTGGCCGGCACGCCGTCCTTGTCATGACGGCGGAAGTCGATCAGCCGGTAGGCCCGCTTGTGGCCGCCGCCCTGGTGGCGGACGGTCACACGGCCGGAGTTGTTCCGGCCGCCCTTGCTGTGCAGCGGGCGGACCAGGGACTTCTCCGGCGTGGACCGCGTGATCTCGACAAAGTCGGCGACGCTGGCGCCACGGCGGCCCGGAGTCGTCGGCTTGTACTTGCGGATTCCCATTTCTCAGTCCTTGTTGGTGACTGTTGGTGACTGCCCGTCCCCGTCAGGAGACCGGGCCGCCGAAGATGTCGATGGATTCGCCCTCGGCAAGGGTCACGATGGCGCGCTTGGTGTCGGCGCGCTTGCCGTAGCCGGTGCGGGTGCGCTTGCGCTTGCCCTGCCGGTTGATGGTGTTCACCGAGGCGACCTTGACCGAGAAGACCGCCTCGACGGCCTGCTTGATCTGGGTCTTGTTGGCCCGCGGGTCGACGATGAAGGTGTACTTGTTCTCGTCGAGCAGCGCATAGCTCTTCTCGGAGACCACCGGGCGCAGCAGGATGTCCCGCGGGTCGGTGAAGGTCTTGCTGGTGACGTCGGTGGTCTGGCCGGCCGTCGTGGTGACGTCGCTCATCAGGCGGCGCTCCCTTCCAGCTCCGCCTCGGCCTGCGTGGCCACGGCCTTGCCGCCCCGGACCGGGCCGGCCACGAACGCGTCCAGCGCCGCCTTGGTGAAGACCACGTCGTCGGAGAGGAGCACGTCGTAGGTGTTGAGCTGCCCCGGCTCCAGGATGTGCACGCCGGGCAGGTTGCGGGCGGACAGCCACAGGGCCTCGTCGGCCCGGTCGGCGACCAGCAGCAGGTTCTTGCGGTCGCTGATCTTCCCGAGCAGGGTCCGGGCGGCCTTGGTGGAGATCTCGCCGTCCACCACACTGGTCACCACATGGATCCGGTCGTGCCGGGCCCGGTCGGTCAGCGCCCCGCGCAGCGCGGCGGCCTTCATCTTCTTGGGCGTGCGCTGGCTGTAGTCGCGCGGCACCGGGCCGTGCACCACGCCGCCGCCGGCGAACTGCGGCGCCCGGGTGGAGCCCTGGCGGGCGCGGCCGGTGCCCTTCTGGCGGTACGGCTTCTTGCCGCCGCCGCGGACCTCGCCACGGGTCTTGGTCTTGTGCGTGCCCTGCCGGGCCGCGGCCAGCTGGGCGGTGACGACCTGGTGGATCAGCGGAATGCTGACCTGCACGTCGAAGATCTCCGCGGGGAGCTCGACGGTCCCGGTCTTCTCGCCGGCCGGCGAAAGGATGTCAACGGTGCTCATGTTCCTCAGGCCCCCTTGGCCGCGCTGCGGACCAGGACGAGGCCGCCGTTCGGACCGGGCACCGCGCCCTTGATGAGCAGCAGGCCCTTCTCCGCGTCAACGGCGTGGACGGTCAGGTTCTGGGTGGTCACCCGCTCGTTGCCGGCCCGGCCGGCCATCCGCATGCCCTTGAAGACACGGCCCGGGGTGGCGCAGCCGCCGATCGAGCCGGGCTTGCGGTGCACCCGGTGGGCACCGTGGCTGGCCTTGCCGCCGCGGAAGCCGTGGCGCTTCATGACACCGGCGGTGCCCTTGCCCTTGGAGGTGCCGGTCACGTCGACCTTGATACCGGACTCGAACACCTCGGCGGTGAGCTCCTGGCCGAGGGAGTACTCGGCGGCGTCCGCGGTGCGGATCTCCACCAGGTGGCGGCGCGGGGTGACCCCGGCCTTGGCGAAGTGGCCCTTGAGCGGCTTGTTGACCTTGCGCGGGTCGATCTCGCCGAAGGCGATCTGGACCGCGTCGTAGCCGTCCTGGTCGTTCACGCGTACCTGGGTGACCACGCAGGGACCGGCCTTGACCACGGTCACCGGCACCACGCGGTTGTTCTCGTCCCACACCTGGGTCATGCCGAGCTTCTCGCCCAGCAGGCCCTTGATCTGCTTGGTCTGCACGGTTGCAGTCATCTCGATCACCCGCCCCTCAGAGCTTGATCTCGATGTCGACGCCGGCCGGCAGGTCCAGGCGCATCAGCGAGTCAACGGTCTTGGGCGTCGGGTCGAGGATGTCGATCAGACGCTTGTGGGTGCGCATCTCGAAGTGCTCGCGCGAGTCCTTGTACTTGTGCGGCGACTTGATGACGCAGTACACGTTCTTCTCAGTGGGCAGCGGCACCGGGCCCGCGACCGACGCACCGGTACGGGTCACCGTCTCGACGATCTTCTTCGCCGAGTTGTCGATGACCTCGTGGTCGTAGGCCTTGAGCCGGATGCGGATCTTCTGTCCCGCCATGGCTGCTTCGTTGTCCTGTCTCTCGTTGAGCTCTTCCGGGACCCGGCTTCCGGTGGCCTTCCCCTCCGACCCACGCGGTCGGGCGTGTCGCACTCCTGGGCGGAGTTCGCCGCACGGCGGATCCCCCCTGGAGGTTTCCCCGGGGAGGAGGAGGGGGAGGCTGAAAGCCAGGCGCCTGGCCGGCACCCCGCCCACGCTTCCCGGAAGATCCCGGTACTTCCGCCCCTGCCCCGTTGACCAGGGCTTTCGCGGGACGACGAATACAGTGGGACTCGCTTCCGGTCCTCCCGGCGGGAGGCGCGCGGCATCGGCACTCGACCGAGCAACCTGGCCAGTGTGCCATACCGGACACACCCCCCGCCAATCGGCCCCATGGGCGGGCCCGGCCGTGTGATCCTGCTCACTCCACTGCTCCGCGCCTCGCCGCGGCGCGCGGCTCAGTCGGTGCGCAGCGGGGTGTGCAGCCGCAGGACCGCGCGCTCGGCCCAGGGCGGCGGGGTGCCCAGCCGGGAGACGCGGGAGACGGCGTACATCACCGTGAAGGCGAACGGCACCGTCCAGGCGGCCGGCTGGGCCAGCAGCACGGCCACCACCCCGGGCCCGGCGGGGACGAACACCGAGGCGAGCGCGGCCCCGGTGGAGGCCAGCACCCCGGCGGCCAGCCCGGCCGCGGCGCCCGCCGTGGTCAGGCCGCGCCACCAGATGCCCAGCACCAGCAGCGGGCAGAAGGTCGAGGCGGCCACCGCGAACGCCCAGCCGACCAGCACATTGATGTCCACCGAGGCGGCGGGCAGGGAGAGCAGCACGGCGACCAGCGCGCCGCCGGCCACGGCCAGCCGCAGCCGGCGCAGCCCGGGCCCCGGGGTGCCGGTGCGGGCCAGATCGTGGGAGAGGCCGCCGGCCAGCGCCAGCAGCAGCCCGGAGGAGGTGGAGAGAAAGGCGGCGAACGCCCCGGCCGCCACCACGGCGGTGAGCAGGGTGCCCCAGGGCCCGGGCACGATCGCGCCGGGCAGCACCACGGTGACGGTGTCGGTGTCGCCGGTCTCCACCAGATCCGGGGTGAACACCCGGCCGAGCAGCCCGTAGACGGCCGGGAAGAGGTAGAAGACCCCCAGCAGCACGATCACCCCGACCGCCACCCGGCGGGCCACCCGGGCGGTGGAGCTGGTGTGGAAGCGCATGATGACGTGCGGCAGCCCCACCGCGCCCAGGGTGGTGGCCAGCAGCACCGACCAGGTGGCCAGCAGCGGATGGCCGGAGTCCCCCACGTCCAGCAGCGGGCGGCTCCAGTCGGAAAGGTCCACATGCAGCGCCTCGGCGCGCGGCCCGGTGCCGGCCGAGAAGATCAGCACTATGGCGGGCACGGCGATGAAGAGCAGCTTGACCAGGTAGTGAAAGCCCTGGACATAGGTGGCGGCGCGCATCCCGCCGGTGACGATGGAGACACTGACCACCAGCCCGGCCAGCACCACCCCGACCCAGTAGGGAGTGCCGGAGACCAGATGCAGCACCACGCCCGCGCCCTTGAACTGCGGCACCAGATACAGCCACATGATCACCAGCACGATCACCGCGCACAGCTTGCGGATGGTCCGGGAGGCGAGCCGGTAGTCGGCGAAGTCCGGCACGGTGTAGGCGCCGGAGCGCCGCATCGGCCCGGCGACCAGGGCGGCCACCGCCACATAGCCGGCGGTGAAGCCGACCGCGTACCACAGGGTGCCCACGCCGTTCTTCAGCATCAGCCCGGCCAGGCCGAGCACCGAGGCGGCCGAGACATACTCGCCCGCGATGGCCATGGCGTTCCAGCCGGGCTTGACCCGGTGCGAGGCGACCAGGAAGTCCGGGGTGGAGCGGGCCGCCCGGACCCCGTAGACGCCGATGGCCATGCTGGTGGCGAGCAGCAGCCCGATGGCGAGCAGCCCGGTCACCGCACCGCCCCCCGCTGCCCGCGCCCCGGGGCCGCGGGCCGGTCCCCGGCCGGACCGCCGGAGAACGGGCCGGGCCCGGACTCGCGGAAGTGCCAGGAGGAGCCGTCCTCGATCCGCTCCGCGGCGCGGACGTGCAGGAAGGCGATCACCAGCAGCACCGGATAGCTGCCGGTCATCAGCATCAGCCAGGACACCGGCGCGCCGAACAGCGTCACCCGGTCCAGCCCCGGGGAGACGGCGAGTATCCCGCTGAGCCCGAACAGCAGCGCGATCAGCAGCACCAGGGTGCGCACCGCCAGCCGCCGCTGGCGCACAAAGACCTTGCGCGCCTCCGCGTCCGCCCGCCGGTCGGCGGCGTCACCGTCCGGCGGCGGCAGCAGATGCTGGGCCGGCCGGTGGCGCCGGGACAGCGCGATCCGGGTCTGCGGGGAGGTGACGCGGACCCGGCGCGGCGAGGTCACCGCGGCGGCCGGGCCTGCTGCCCGGCGTCCCGCACCGCGGCCAGCAGCCGCTCCTTGAGCGCCCGCGCATGGCGCCGGCTGACCGGCACATCACCGGCCGGGGTGCAGGCCAGCAGCCCGGAGGAGCTGGTCACCCGCAGGTCCCGGATCCAGCGGACGGCGACCAGATAGCCGCGGTGCGCCCGGACGAAGCCGGCCGGGCCCCAGACGTCCTCCAGATAGGACAGCGACAGCCGGATGAGGTGCACGCCCTCCGCGGTGTGCAGCCGGACGTAGTCACCGTGCGCCTCGGCGTACTGGATGTCGTCCCGGTGCACGAAGACGGTGTGCCGGCCGGTCTCGATCTGCACCACGGACAGTTCCTCCCCGGCGGCCGGACCGGCCGGCCCGCCGGGCGCGCCGGGCCCGTCCCCGGCGTCCGGCCCGGCGGCGGCCGGTGCCCGGCGCGGGCCGCGCACCCGGGCGACGGCCTCGGCCAGCCGTTCCGGCCGGACCGGTTTGAGCAGATAGTCGGCGGCGCCCACGCCGAACGCCGCCACGGCATGGTTCTCCGAGGCGGTGACGAAGACGATGGCGGGCGGCTCGGAGAGCATGTTCAGCACCCGGGCCACCTCCATGCCGTCCAGCCCCGGCATGGAGATGTCCAGGAAGACCACGTCGAAGGCGGCCGTGCCGATCAGCCGGACCGCGGCCTCGCCGCTGTCCGCCTGCCGCACGGTGCCGACCTCCCGGAAGCGCTCCAGCATGCCGGCCAGTTCCTGGCGGGTGGAGGTCTCGTCCTCGACCACCAGCGCCCGCAGCCCCGGGCCGGCGGCCGGGGCGCCCTCGGCGACGGCGGCGGTTCCGCTGGGTCCAGTCATCGGTTCTCCTCGCAGGGACGGGAAACGGCGGGAGTCGGGCAGAGAGCCGGAAGGGTGATGACAGCAGCAAACCTCACCCGGCGGGCGGAGGGAATCCCCCGGCGCACGTTCTTCGCGGGACGGCGGTTATGTCACGCATGTCACGTTAAGCCGATGAAGCGGACAATCCCGCCGGCCGGCCGTCAGTCCAGCGTGACTCCTCTCATGAACCGCGGGATGCGGACGATCACCTTGGTGCCGCTGCCCGGCGCGGTTTCGATGACCAGCCCGTGCTCGGGCCCGTAGACCGTGCGCAGCCGCTGGTCCACATTGGCCAGCCCGACACTCCCCCACGCTTCCCGCGGGGGCACGCCCAGGGCCGGCGCGCCCGTCCCGGCCAGGATCGCCTGGGCCCGCTCCGGCTCCATGCCGACCCCGTCGTCCTCCACCTCGATCACGCACAGCGGCCCCTCGCCGAAACCGGAGACGGTGACCGAGCCCTTGCCCGGCTTGCGCTCCAGTCCGTGCCGCACCGCGTTCTCCACGATCGGCTGGATGACCAGGAAGGGAATGGCCACCGGCAGGATCTCCGGGGCCATCCGCACGGTGATCTCCAGCCGGTCGTCGAACCGGGCCCGCTGGAGCTCCAGATAGGTGTGCACGGCCTGGAGCTCGTCCGCCACCGTGGCGTAGTCGCCCTTGGTGGAGAAGCTGTAGCGCAGATAGTCGGCGAAGTCGGTGAGCAGGGTGCGCGCCCGGTCCGGGTCGGGGCGGATCCGGGCGGCGATCACGGCCAGCGCGTTGTGCAGGAAGTGCGGCGAGATCTGGGCGCGCAGGGTGCGCAGATCGGCCTGGGCGATGCGGGCCCGGGCCCGGCGCAGCGCGGCGTGGTCCAGCGAGCGGGCCACCAGATCGGCCGCGGCCACCAGATCCTGCTCGGCCGCCCCGGTGGCGGCCAGCGCCCCGGCCAGTTCCCCCGCGACCAGCAGCGGCGCCGCCGTCCAGCCCTCCCGCTGGGCGGGGGTGGCGTGCTCATACGCCTGGGCCAGCAGCGCGCCGATCTCCTCGGGCTCCGGCCGGGCGCCGGACGCGGCCACGGCGCCGTCCAGATCGGCCAGCAGCACCCCGCCGGCCCCGAGCAGCCGCCGCAGCCGGGCCGCGGCCGAGGCGGCGCGCCGGCCGTGCAGGCCCTCGGCCAGGTCCTCACCGATCTGCCGGGCGGCGGTCAGCACCACCGCGGTCTCCCCCGCGGCGACGTTGCGACGGCGCATCCGCTCCAGCATGGGCGGCACGCTAGCCCAGCGGAGCCGATGGCAGGTAGATGCCGGGATGGCGGAATTCCGGTGGTCCGGTCGGTCATCGGCCCGGCCCGGGCCGGCCGCCCGGCCGCCGGATGCACCCGGTCCGCCCCGCCTGGGCGGCCACAGCGGTGGCTGCCCGGCGGGACGGACCCGGGAAGAGGACCGGTGCGCCGCGCCCGAAAGGCGCACCGGTCCCAGGACGTGCGGCTGGGCCGCACCGGGTGCGGCTCAGTGCACGACCGCCTTTTCCGCGCCCGCGCCGGTGAGGGCACGGACCTGGAGCTCGGCGAACCGGGCGTCGTCCCGCTCCTTGGACAGCAGGGTGCCGACGACGGCGCACAGCAGGCCGAGCGGGATGGAGACCAGTCCCGGGTTGGACAGCGGGAACCAGGAGAAGTCGACCCCGGCCGGGAAGAGCGAGAGGGAGTTCCCCTCGGCGTCGACCTTTCCGGACACCACCGGCGAGAAGAAGACCAGGCCCACCGCGCTGATCAGACCGCCGTAGATGCCGCACAGCGCACCGGTGGTGTTGAACCGCTTCCAGAACAGGCTGAGCAGGATGGTGGGCAGGTTGGCCGAGGCCGCGATGGCGAAGGCCAGCGCCACCAGGAACGCCACATTCAGGTTCTGCGCGAAGATCGCCAGGATGATGGCGGCCACCCCGACCCCGAAGGCCGCCAGCCGCGCCACCCGGACCTCCTGCTGCTCGGTGGCCCTGCCCCGCTTGATGACGCTGTTGTACAGGTCGTGGGCGAGCGAGGAGGAGGACGCGATGGTCAGGCCGGCCACCGTGGAGAGGATGGCGGCGAAGGCCACCGCGGCGATCAGCGCCAGCATCACCGCGCCCAGGAATTCGCCGCCGAAGTGGATGCCGACCTCCTCGGCGAGCTGTGGTGCCGCGGTGTTGCCGGCCGCGTTCTGGGCGGTGATGGCGTCCTTGCCCACCAGGGCGGCGGCACCGAAGCCCAGCACCAGCGTCATCAGGTAGAAGCTGCCGATCAGGCCGATGCCCCAGTTGACGGACTTCCGGGCGGTCTTGGCGTCCGGCACGGTGTAGAAGCGGATCAGGATGTGCGGCAGACCGGCGGTGCCCAGCACCAGGGCCAGGCCCAGCGAGATCAGGTCCAGCTTGTTGATCATGGTCTGCCAGGCATCGCCCGCCACATCCACGCCGTATCGCTGCCCGGGTTCCAGGAACGCGGCGCCCACACCGCTGGCGTCGGCCGCGTCGTTCATCAGCTCGGCCAGGTCGAAGCCGTAGATGGCCAGTACCAGCACGGTGAGCAGCGCGGCGCCGCCCATCAGCATGACCGCCTTGACGATCTGCACCCAGGTGGTGCCCTTCATGCCGCCGAAGGTGACATAGACGATCATCAGGATGCCCACGATGATGATGCCCATGATCTTGGCGGTGTCGGCGCTCATGCCGAGGTAGGTCTCGCCCGGCCGGATGCCCAGCAGCAGGGCGATCAGCGCGCCCGCGCCGACCATCTGGGCCAGCAGATAGAAGATCGACACGGTGAGGGTGGAGACCGAGGCGGCGGTCCGCACCGGGCGCTGCCGCATCCGGTAGGACAGCACATCGGCCATGGTGAACCGGCCGGAGTTGCGCAGCAGTTCGGCCACCAGCAGCAGCGCCACCAGCCAGGCCACCAGGAAGCCGATGGAGTACAGGAAGCCGTCGTAGCCGGAGAGCGAGATGATGCCGGCGATGCCGAGGAAGGACGCCGCCGACATGTAGTCGCTGCCGATGGCGAAGCCGTTCTGCATGCCGGTGAACTCCCGGCCGCCGGAGTGGAAGTCGGCCGCGGTCCGGGTGTACCTGCTGGCCCACACGGTGATGCCGAGGGTGGCGGCGATCATCACGGTGAACAGGATGACGGTGATCAGACGTCCGGAGGAGGACGCCTCCTGGGCGAAGGTCATCATCGGACGCCCTCCTCGAGCTCCTCGCGCAGTTCGTCGGCGAGCGGATCGATCCGGCGGTTGGCGAACCGGGCGTACCAGAAGGCGATGCCGAAGGTGGAGACGAACTGGAGCACGCCGAAGACCAGGGCGAAGTTGAAGCTGCCGATGATGTCGGTGCCCATCAGACCGCGGGCGTAGGCGGACATCACCACATACAGCAGGTACCAGGCGAAGAAGGCGATGCTCATCGGAACGACGAACCGCAGCAGCCGGCTGCGCAGCTCCTTGAAACGCGGGTCGTCGTGCATGGTCACCGAGCGGGCCTGAAGTTCTCCACGGGGTGGATCGGTGGCTTCGTGCAAGGCGTGTGAAGAGCTCATGTCCGGCTCCTGGTTCGGGGACGATATGTCGGCCTGATCAACGAGGCACGTGTCGTGGGAATGTAAGGAGGCTCACTTTCCCTGGGCAGTGCCCTTACCGGCCCAGTCGCCGAAAGCGGGTGTCCCGCGCCGAACGGCCGTCCGCCATGCGCCGAACGGCCGCCGAACGGCCGGTGCGCCGCTCACCGGGCGCCGGGACGCGGCGGCCCCGGGCACGGCAAAGGGCCCCGGTCCGCCGCGGATCATGCGGCGGGCCGGGGCCCTTCGGGTGACGGTCGGCCGTCGTCAGATCACTTGATGATCTTGGTGACCTGGCCGGCGCCCACGGTGCGGCCACCCTCGCGGATGGCGAACTTCAGGCCCTCCTCCATGGCGATGGGCTGGATCAGCTCCACGCGCATGGAGGTGTTGTCGCCCGGCATGACCATCTCGGTGCCCTCGGGGAGGTGCACCACGCCGGTGACGTCGGTGGTCCGGAAGTAGAACTGCGGACGGTAGTTGTTGAAGAACGGGGTGTGCCGCCCGCCCTCGTCCTTGGACAGGATGTAGACCTGGCCCTCGAACTCGGTGTGCGGGGTGACCGAGCCCGGCTTGATGACGACCTGGCCGCGCTCGACGTCCTCGCGCTTGACGCCGCGGAGCAGCAGACCGACGTTCTCACCGGCCTGGCCCTCGTCGAGCAGCTTGCGGAACATCTCGATGCCGGTGACGGTGGTGGTGGTCTTGGTCTCGTGGATACCGATGATGTCCACGGTCTCGTTGACCTTCAGCACACCGCGCTCGATACGGCCGGTGACGACCGTACCGCGACCGGTGATGGTGAAGACGTCCTCGATCGGCATCAGGAACGGCTTCTCGGTCTCGCGCTCCGGCTCCGGCACGTTCTCGTCGACGGCCTTCATCAGGTCGACGATGCTCTTCGCCCACTCGGCGTCGCCCTCCAGCGCCTTCAGCGCGGAGACGCGGACCACCGGGAGGTCGTCACCGGGGAACTCGTACTCGGAGAGCAGCTCGCGGACCTCCAGCTCCACCAGCTCCAGGATCTCCTCGTCGTCCACCATGTCGGTCTTGTTCAGAGCGACGACGATGTACGGCACACCCACCTGGCGGGCCAGGAGCACGTGCTCCTTGGTCTGCGGCATCGGGCCGTCGGTGGCGGCCACCACCAGGATCGCGCCGTCCATCTGGGCGGCACCGGTGATCATGTTCTTGATGTAGTCCGCGTGACCCGGGCAGTCGACGTGGGCGTAGTGACGGTTCTCCGTCTGGTACTCGACGTGCGCGATGGAGATGGTGATACCGCGCTGCCGCTCCTCGGGCGCCTTGTCGATCTGGTCGAACGGCGACGCCTCGTTGAGTTCCGGGTACGTGTCAGCCAGCACCTTGGTGATCGCCGCGGTAAGAGTGGTCTTGCCGTGGTCGATGTGACCGATGGTGCCGATGTTGACGTGGGGCTTAGTCCGCTCGAACTTCGCCTTCGCCACTGGGGTCCTCCTGTGGACTGGTGCTGTACGCCCTCCGCGTCTTGCGGAGAGGGCCAGATGGTCGTAGACCGAACCGGTCAGGACCCCGAGGGGGACGCCCTTGACCGTTTCGCTTTGGGTTTTGGCTGGGTCTGACTGGGCGGTCAGAGCCACCGGGACGATGCTCCGGCCGGGCGGGACCGCGACGGAACGCAGCCCGCCCGACCTGGGAGCATATGCCCCGTATGCCTGATTGCTCCAGCTTAAGGGGTGTGAGACCGGACGGCGTGCCCGGCCTTACTCGCCCTTGGCCTTTGCGATGATCTCCTCGGAGACGTTCTTGGGAACCTCGCCATAGGAGTCGAACTCCATGGAGTAGCTCGCCCGGCCCGAGGTCTTGCTCCGCAGATCGCCGACATAGCCGAACATCTCCGAGAGCGGGACCAGAGCCCTGACGACCTTGGCTCCACTGCGGTCCTCCATGGCCTGGATCTGGCCGCGGCGGGAGTTCAGGTCGCCGATCACATCGCCCATGTAGTCCTCGGGCGTGGTGACCTCGACCTTCATCAGCGGCTCCAGCAGGGCCGGACCGGCCTTGCGGGCGGCCTCCTTGAAGGCCATGGAACCGGCGATCTTGAACGCCATCTCCGAGGAGTCCACCTCGTGGTAGGCGCCGTCGAGCAGGGTCACCTTGACGCCGGTCAGCGGGTAGCCGGCGAGCACGCCGAACTCCATCGCCTCCTGGCAGCCCGCGTCCACCGAGGGGATGTACTCCTTGGGGATGCGGCCACCGGTGACCTTGTTGACGAACTCGTAGCCGTCGCCCTCCAGCGGCTCCACCGCGATGATCACGCGGGCGAACTGGCCCGAACCACCCGTCTGCTTCTTGTGGGTGTATTCGAGCTTCTCCACCGTCTTGCGGATCGTCTCGCGGTAGGCCACCTGCGGCTTGCCGACGTTGGCCTCGACCCGGAACTCGCGCTTCATGCGGTCGACCAGCACGTCCAGGTGCAGCTCGCCCATGCCCGCGATGATCGTCTGGCCGGTCTCCTCGTCGGTCTTGACCTGGAAGGACGGGTCCTCCTCGGCCAGCCGCTGGATGGCCACGCCCAGCTTCTCCTGGTCGCCCTTGGACTTCGGCTCGATGGCCACCTCGATGACCGGCGTCGGGAAGTCCATGGACTCCAGGATCACCGGCTGCGCCGCATCGGAAAGGGTCTCACCGGTGGTGGTCTGCTTCAGACCCATGACGGCGACGATGTCGCCGGCGCCCACGCGGCTGATCTCCTCCCGCTTGTTGGCGTGCATCCGGTACACCTTGCCGATCCGCTCCTTCTTGCCCTTGACCGAGTTCAGCACCTGGGTGCCGGCCTCCAGGACACCGGAGTAGACGCGGATGAAGGTCAGCTTGCCCAGGTGCGGGTCGCTGGCGATCTTGAAGGCCAGCGCCGACAGCGGCTCGTCCTCGGACGGCCGGCGGGCCAGGACCTTCTCCGGGTCCTTCGGGTCGTGCCCCTCCACGGCCTCCACGTCCAGCGGGGAGGGCAGGTACCGCACCACCGCGTCCAGCAGCGGCTGCACGCCCTTGTTCTTGAAGGCGGTGCCGCAGAAGACCGGGGTGACGGTGGTGCCGCCGCCGATGGAGGACAGGGTGGCCCGGCGGATCGCCGCATAGAGCTCGTCCTCGGAGAACTCCTCGCCCTCCAGGTACTTCTCCATGGCCTCGTCGTCGTTCTCGGCCACGGTCTCCAGCAGCTTGGCCCGGTACTCCTCGGCCTGCGCCTGGAGCTCGGCGGGGATGTCGACGGTGTCGTACATCTCGCCCAGCTTGGCCTCCTCGGACCACACCAGGGCCTTCATCCGGACCAGGTCGATCACGCCCCGGAAGTCCGCCTCGGCACCGATCGGCAGCTGCATCACGATCGGGGTGGCGTTCAGCCGGTCCACGATCATGTCCACACAGCGCAGGAAGTCGGCACCGGTGCGGTCGAGCTTGTTGACGAAGCAGATCCGCGGCACGCCGTAGCGGTCGGCCTGACGCCACACCGTCTCGGACTGCGGCTCCACACCGGCGACCCCGTCGAACACGGTCACCGCACCGTCGAGCACCCGCAGCGAACGCTCCACCTCGATGGTGAAGTCCACGTGGCCCGGGGTGTCGATGATGTTGATCGTGTGATCCACGTTCTCCAGCGGCCAGTGACAGGTGGTGGCCGCGGAGGTGATGGTGATGCCCCGCTCCTGCTCCTGGGCCATCCAGTCCATCGTGGCTGCGCCGTCGTGGACCTCACCGATCTTGTAGCTGACGCCCGTGTAGTACAGGATCCGCTCGGTGGTCGTCGTCTTGCCCGCGTCGATGTGGGCCATGATCCCGATGTTGCGGACCCTGGCCAGGTCAAGTGAAGTGGTAGCCATAAGGCTTCAGTCTTCTCTCGGTTCTCGATGGGGTAGCGACTACCAGCGGTAGTGCGCGAAGGCCTTGTTGGACTCGGCCATCTTGTGGGTGTCCTCGCGCTTCTTGACCGAGGCGCCCAGGCCGTTGGACGCGTCGAGCAGCTCGTTCATCAGCCGCTCGGTCATGGTCTTCTCCCGGCGGGCGCGCGAGTACCCGACCAGCCAGCGCAGCGCCAGCGTGGCGGACCGGGAAGCCCGGACCTCGACCGGCACCTGATAGGTCGCACCGCCCACCCGGCGCGAGCGCACCTCAAGGGTCGGCTTCACGTTCTCCACCGCACGCTTCAGCGTGATCAGCGGGTCGTTGCCGGTCTTCTCCCGCAGCCCCTCCAGGGCGCCGTACACGATGCGCTCGGCGGTGGAGCGCTTGCCGTGCAGCAGCACCTTGTTGATCAGGGACGTCACCAGGGGGGAGCCGTAAACCGGGTCGATGATGACCGGACGCTTCGGGGCAGGGCCCTTACGAGGCATTGCTTACTTCTCCTTCTTGGCGCCGTAGCGGCTGCGGGCCTGCTTGCGGTTCTTGACGCCCTGGGTGTCCAGGGAACCGCGGATGATCTTGTAGCGAACACCCGGCAGGTCCCGCACCCGGCCACCGCGCACCAGCACGATGGAGTGCTCCTGGAGGTTGTGGCCCTCCCCCGGGATGTAAGCCGTGACCTCGATCCCGCTGGTCAGTCGCACACGCGCGACCTTGCGCAGGGCCGAGTTCGGCTTCTTGGGGGTGGTGGTGAAGACACGCGTGCAGACGCCGCGCCGCTGCGGGGAGCCGCTGAGCGCAAGCGTCTTGTTCTTCTCGGCCTTGTCCTGCCGGCCCTTGCGGACCAGCTGCTGGATCGTTGGCACAGTTTCTCCGGTTTCTGTGTGCCGTCTCGGTAAAACTAACCCGGGCCACGCGGCCGACCCACGCGGTCGGGCGTGTCGCCACCGGTCCACCATCCCGCGGGTTTTACCCGCCCGCCGGGCGGGGAGTGTTGTCCGGGAGAGGATGCACCGGCTGACGTCCGCCCCGCCCCGGCCCACCCCGCGGCGAGGGCGGGAAAACGTGAGCGCGCAGGGGACAGCCCAGGCACAAGGTCAGAGCCTACCTAGCGCATCCGCCTGGGTCAAAACAACAGGACGCGCACAGCTCCGCCGCCCTCCCCGGCACCCTCCGGCCTGCGAAAGCTCTTGCGAACCCCTCCCGGGGACACGGGAGATGGGCACAATGTGTAGATGGAAACAGGAGGGGACGGCGGCAGATCCCTGACGGATGCCGTGCGTGACACCAGTGCGAGTGAGGTGCCGGCCCGGGCCGGCACGCAGGACCGGGGGCGGCGGGACGAGGGGGCCGCCGCCGACCCTACACCCCGTCCCCGCCCGGACACGCCGGACACCGACGCCGACGGGGCCGTGGTCGGCAACGGGGTCGGCAACGGGGACGGCGGGAAGACCGGCCGGGGCGCCCCGGCGAAACGCCGGCGCCGCCGGTGGCCGCTGGTGCTGGCCGGCGTGACCGCCGCGCTGCTGGGCCTGGTCCTGGCCGGAGCCGGCTGGCTGTGGTGGAAGACGGAGCAGACCTTCGACTCCGTGGACCGCATCCCGGACGCCCTCCCCGATCTGCCCGAGGAGGAGCAGCCCGCCCCCTCCGCGGGCGACGCCCAGATCTATCTGCTGATCGGCCTGGACGCGGAGTGGGAACCGGACGCCGAGCCGGGCCCCGCCTGGCAGGCCGGGGCGGCCCGCAGCGACACCATGATGCTGATGCACATACCGGGCGACCGGTCCTCCGCCACCCTGGTCTCCATCCCCCGCGACACCTGGGTGGAGATCCCCGGCCATGGCGAGGCCAAGCTCAACGCCGCCTACTCATGGGGCGGCACCCCGCTGCTGGTGCAGACCGTCCAGGACTACACCGATCTGCGCATCGACCATCTCGCGGTGCTCGACTGGTCCGGCTTCCGGGAACTCACCGACGCGGTCGGCGGCGTCACCATCGACGGCGAGAGGATGACCGGCGAACAGGCCCTGGCCTATGTCCGGGAGCGCCGGAACCTGCCCGAGGGGGACTTCGACCGCACCCGCCGCCAGCAGCACTTCCTCCGCTCGCTGCTGGCGCAGACCCTCTCCGGCGGCACCATGACGGACATGGGCAGACTCAACGGCCTGATGGAGACCGTCGGAGAGGTGGTCAGCGTGGACGACCGGCTCTCCAACGGCGACCTGCGCACACTGGCCTGGGAACTGCGTTCGCTGCGCAGCTCGGAGGTGAACTTCATGAACGCCCCGGTGATCGGCACCGACACCGTCCAGGGCCAGTCCGTCGTCCTGCTCGACTGGGAGGCCGCGGCCCCGCTGTGGGACGCCATGCGCGACGACACCATGGACGAGTTCCTCGCCTCCGGCGACGCCCCGCCGCTGCTGGGCGAAGCGGTTCGCTGAGCCACCGGGGCGTCCATGCCGGGCGGCGTGGCGCGGGAGCACCCGCTCGCCGACCGGGCCCGAGGTCCGGGACGGCCACGGCGTCACCCCGGCGTCCCATCGGATTACCCGTTGATCATCCGGTCCAGTGATCATCCGTTCATCGCCCGTACCGATCGCATGCATCTTCGTTTCGCCTGGTGAACCCGGCCGCTGGGCCGGGACCGATCCAGGGGAAGGAAACCAACGATGATGCACGGAGCACGGCGACTGGCGGTGGCGGCCTCGGCAGCGGCGATCCTGCTGGTACTCCCCGCCGGCACGGCGACCGCCCATGACGGCGACAGCGACGCGGGGGTGGGCGGTCTGCTGTCCAACCTCTCCGGCAGGAACTCCTCCGGCCACGCCAATCTCTGCGGCACGGGCAAGCTGGGACTCCTCAAGGAGCTCACCTGCGTGACCGAGGACACCGGCCAGGGCGGCGGCGGCGACCACGCCGGCCCCGTCGGCGGCCTGCTGTCCAACCTCCTGTTCGCCCGCAACGCCACCGGCCACAGCAACAACTGCGGCAACGAGACCGTGGCGATCCTCACCCGCACCACCTGCGTCACGGTGGACCGCTCCGGCCACTGAGCGGTGCACGCCCCCCGCAGCGCCGGTGCGGGAACCGGCCCGGCGCCCGCCACCCGATTCCTGGAGATCCGGCGGGCACCGGGCACGCAACACCACAGGACAGAACCGAGCAGGGCGAGCGAATTGGTGTGATATGTCTTCCGTGTCGTCGTCTTCCACTTCTCTGTGCATCGGGGTAGTGGCCCCGCTGACCGGGCGGCTGGCGCCCCTCGGGGCACCGCTGTCATACATCGTCCGCACGCTGGCCCCGCGGCTGCCGCAGGTGCGCAACGGCGGCCGGCGCCACAACGTGACCGTCACCGTGCGCGACTCCCGCTCCGATCCGCGGGCGGCACGGCAGGCGGTGCGCGAACTGGCCGGGCAGGACGGGGCCCGCATCGTACTCACCATGGCCGGGACCCGGGTGCTGCCGGCCGTGACCGACGCCTGCGAGCAGGCCGGGGTGCCCTGCGTCTCGACCACCTTCCCCTGGCAGGCGTACTTCCGGGCGCGCGGCGCCGATCCCGGGCACCGGTTCCGCTGGACGTACCACTTCGCCTGGGGACTGGACGACATCGCCCGTGTCTTCGCCGGCCTGTGGGAGGGGACCGACCACCGGGGCCCCGTCGGCTGCCTGTGGAACGACGATCTGCAAGGCGTCCTGCTGCGCCACGAACGGTACGGCTTCCCGCCGGTGGCCTCCGCGCGCGGGCACACCCTGGCGGACCTCGGCCCCTACCGGGAACCGGCCGCGGATTTCCGCGCCCAGGTGGACCGGATGCGCGTCACCGGCGCCGATGTCATCACCAGCGCCGCCACCGCCACCGACCTGGCCCTGTTCCACCGCCGGGCCCGCGAGGCGGGGCTGCGCCCCCGGCTGATCACCTGCTCGCGCTGGCTGACCTACCCGCACACCAGCACCGCCGCCCCCGAGGTGCACGGCGAACTCGCCGACGCCCGCGTGGCCACACTCGTCTACTGGAGCCCCGACCACCCCTACCGCTCCAGCCTCGACGGCACCGGCTGCGCGGAACTCGCCCACGCCTACCGGCAGGCCACCGGCAGTCCCTGGCTCCAGCCGCTGGGCCTGGCGCACGCCCTGCTGGAGACCGCCCACCACGCCCTGGCCACCGCGGCCGATCCCACGGACCGCGCCTGCGTCGCCCGGGCCATCGCCGAGGTCCCCGCGGACACCATCGCCGGCCCTCTGGACTGGTCCCGGGGCCCGGCCCCCAACATCGCGCTCCTGCCGCTGACCGGCGGCCAGTGGCACCCCGGCCCGGACGGTCCGCGCCTCGCCCTGGTGAGCAACACCGGCCACCCCGGCCTCCCCCTCACCGGCGATCTCACCCCGGTCCGGTAATCACCGGCCGTCCGGATCACCGGGGCGGACTGCGATGATGGCCCACAGCGGGAGGGAGGGGCTGTGGCACAGGAACGGGAACCGGTGCAGGGGGCCGGCGGGGAGGCGCACCACGGGCTGGGCGAGATGGTGCGGGAGCATCCGGTGGACAACCGGCGGCGCGGCCGGCACGCGGCGTGGTGGCTGGGCTCGGGTGGCCTGGCGCTGCTCGGCTCGGCGGTGCCGGCGCTGCTCGGCGTCACCGGCGCGGGTTCCCCGGTCCCGGCAGCAGTGCCCGGCGTGCTGGCCCCGCTCGGGATGATCGCGGTGCTGACCGGACTCGATCCCGCGCTGGGCTGGGCCCGGGCCAGATCCGGCGGCGAGTCCGTCTCCCGGCACCAGGGCGGGCTGCTGCACCGCCGGGGCGCGCTGTGGTGGTCCTATCCCTGGGCACGGGTGTACCAGCTGGGCATGAGCCGCCGCGAACGCCGGCTCCAGCGGGAGCTTCGCCCGGGGCCGGAGTACGCGGTACGGGTGCACGGACGGCCGGTGCTGTATCTCTCGCCCTATCTGCGGGATGCCGAGCTGCTGGCCCGGGAGACCGGGCGGGAGCTGCGACGCCGCAGACTGCCCGTCGACATCTGACCATGAAAAGCCGGTGGCCCCGCGCGGGTGCGCGGGGCCACCGGTGTTGCCGGCGTCAGCCGGTCACAGCGGACACGGCGGTCACGGGCTGTAGGGGCCGTAGTCGTAGTCGTCCAGCGGAACGGCCTGGCCGGAGCCCGGGCCGAAGGGCGAGTAGTCGATGTCGTCGTAGCCGACGGACGAGTACATCGCGGCCTTGGCCTCCTCGGTGGGCTCCACCCGGATGTTGCGGTAGCGGGACAGGCCCGTGCCGGCCGGGATGAGCTTACCGATGATCACGTTCTCCTTGAGGCCGATCAGCGAGTCCGACTTGGCGTTGATCGCCGCGTCGGTGAGCACCCGGGTCGTCTCCTGGAAGGACGCCGCCGACAGCCACGACTCGGTGGCCAGCGACGCCTTGGTGATGCCCATCAGCTGCGGACGGCCGGAGGCGGGCTGCCCGCCCTCGGCCACCACCCGGCGGTTCTCCGACTCGAAGCGCGACCGCTCCACCAGCTCGCCCGGCAGCAGTTCGGCGTCGCCGGACTCGATGATCGTCACCCGGCGCAGCATCTGCCGGACGATGATCTCGATGTGCTTGTCGTGGATGGACACACCCTGCGAGTTGTAGACCCGCTGGACCTCGCCGACCAGGTAGATCTGCACGGCCCGCTGGCCCAGCACCCGCAGCACGTCGTGCGGGTTGACCGCGCCGACGGTGAGCGGCTGGCCCACCTCGATGTGGCCGCCCTCCTCCACCAGCAGCCGGGCCCGCTTGGAGACGTTGTAGGAGACCTCGTCCGAGCCGTCGTCGGGGGTGACGACGATCTTCCTGGTCTTCTCCGTCTCCTCGATCCGCACCCGGCCGGTGGCCTCGGAGATCGGGGCCGCGCCCTTGGGCTGGCGGGCCTCGAACAGCTCGACCACTCGCGGCAGACCCTGGGTGATGTCCTCACCGGCCACACCACCGGTGTGGAAGGTCCGCATGGTGAGCTGGGTACCGGGTTCACCGATGGACTGGGCGGCGATGATGCCCACCGCCTCGCCGATGTCCACCAGCTTGCCGGTGGCCAGCGAACGGCCGTAGCACATGGCGCAGGCGCCGACCGCCGACTCGCAGGTGAGCACCGAGCGGACCTTGACGACCTCCACCCCGTGCGCGACCAGCTCATCGATCATCACATCGCCCAGGTCGGCGCCGGCCGTGGCCAGCACCTTGCCGTCGTGGACGATGTCCTCGGCCAGGCAGCGGGCGTAGACCGCCGACTCGGCGTTCTCCGCCTTGCGCAGCACGCCGTCCGCCCCGCGCTCGGCGATGGCCAGCTTCAGACCGCGGTCGGTGCCGCAGTCCTCCTCGCGGATGATGACGTCCTGCGAGACGTCCACCAGCCGCCGGGTGAGGTAGCCGGAGTCGGCGGTCCGCAGGGCGGTGTCCGCCAGACCCTTCCGGGCGCCGTGGGTGGAGATGAAGTACTCCAGCACGGACAGGCCCTCGCGGAAGGACGCCTTGATCGGCCGCGGAATGGTCTCGTTCTTGGCGTTGGACACCAGACCGCGCATACCGGCGATCTGCCGCATCTGCATCATGTTTCCGCGGGCGCCCGAGTCCACCATCATGAAGATGGAGTTGGTCTTCGGGAAGTTCGCCTGCATGGCCTCGGCGACCTCGTTGGACGCCTTGGTCCAGATCGCGATCAGCTCCTGGGTCCGCTCGTCCTTGGTGATCAGACCGCGCTCGTACTGCTTCTGCACCTTCTCGTCCTGGGCCTCGTAGCGGGCCAGGATGTCCGGCTTGGTGGGCGGCAGCACGATGTCGGAGACCGCGATGGTCACGCCGGACCGGGTCGACCAGTAGTAACCGGCCGCCTTGAGGTTGTCCAGCACCGCGGCCACCACGATCTTCGGGTAGCGCTCGGCCAGCTCGTTGACGATCTCCGAGATCTGCTTCTTCCCGACCGCGTAGTTGACGTAGGGGAAGTCCTCGGGCAGCAGCTCGTTGAACAGCGCCCGGCCCAGGGTGGTCTTGAGCCGGAAGCCGTCCCCGGGCTGCCACTCCTCTGCGCCGCCCTCCGCGCCCTCCGGCGGGGTCCAGCCGCGCGGCGGCACGGTGCCCACCGGGAAGCGCATCTCGATCGGGGACTGGATGGCCAGCTCACCCGCGTCGAAGGCCATCAGCGCCTCGGCGGTGGAGGCGAACACCCGGCCCTCGCCCTTGAGCTCGCGGCCCTCGGGGCCGGAGGAGAGGAAGAACAGCCCGATGATCATGTCCTGGGTGGGCATGGTCACCGGCCGGCCGTCGGCCGGCTTGAGGATGTTGTTCGAGGACAGCATCAGGATGCGGGCCTCGGCCTGCGCCTCCGCGGACAGCGGCAGGTGCACGGCCATCTGGTCGCCGTCGAAGTCGGCGTTGAAGGCGGTGCAGACCAGCGGGTGGATCTGGATCGCCTTGCCCTCCACCAGCTGCGGCTCGAAGGCCTGGATGCCCAGCCGGTGCAGGGTGGGCGCCCGGTTCAGCAGCACCGGGTGCTCGGCGATGACCTCTTCCAGCACATCGAACACGACCGTGCGCTGGCGCTCCACCATGCGCTTGGCCGACTTGATGTTCTGCGCGTGGTTGAGATCCACCAGCCGCTTCATCACGAACGGCTTGAACAGCTCCAGCGCCATGGCCTTGGGCAGACCGCACTGGTGCAGCTTGAGCTGCGGGCCGACCACGATGACCGAACGGCCGGAGTAGTCGACGCGCTTGCCCAGCAGGTTCTGGCGGAACCGGCCCTGCTTGCCCTTGAGCATGTCGGACAGCGACTTCAGCGGACGGTTGCCCGGCCCGGTGACCGGACGGCCGCGCCGGCCGTTGTCGAACAGGGCGTCCACGGCCTCCTGGAGCATCCGCTTCTCGTTGTTGACGATGATCTCGGGCGCGCCGAGATCCAGCAGACGCTTCAGCCGGTTGTTGCGGTTGATGACCCGGCGGTAGAGGTCGTTCAGGTCGGAGGTGGCGAACCGGCCACCGTCGAGCTGCACCATCGGGCGCAGGTCCGGCGGGATCACCGGGACGCAGTCCAGCACCATGCCCTTGGGGCTGTTGGAGGTCTGGAGGAAGGCGGAGACGACCTTGAGGCGCTTCAGCGCCCGGGTCTTCTTCTGGCCCTTGCCGGTCCGGATGATCTCGCGCAGCTTCTCGGCCTCGGCGTCCAGGTCGAAGGTCTCCAGCCGCTTCTGCAGCGCGGCGGCGCCCATCGAGCCGTCGAAGTAGGTGCCGAAGCGGTCGCGCAGCTCGCGGTAGAGCAGCTCGTCGCCCTCCAGGTCCTGCACCTTGAGCGACTTGAAGCGGTTCCAGACCTCGTCCAGCCGGTCGATCTCGCGCTGGGCGCGGTCGCGGAGCTGCTTCATCTCCCGCTCGGCGCCCTCGCGCACCTTGCGGCGGGCGTCGGCCTTGGCGCCCTCGGCCTCCAGCTCGGCCAGGTCGGATTCGAGCTTCTTGGCCCGGGCCTCCAGGTCGGCGTCGCGGCGCTGCTCGATCTGCTGGCGCTCCACGGAGACATGCGCCTCCAGGGAGGGCAGATCGCGGGTGCGCCGCTCCTCGTCCACGTACGTGATCATGTACGCGGCGAAGTAGATGACCTTCTCCAGGTCCTTCGGGGCCAGGTCCAGCAGATAGCCCAGGCGCGAGGGCACGCCCTTGAAGTACCAGATGTGGGTGACCGGCGCGGCCAGCTCGATGTGGCCCATCCGCTCGCGCCGCACCTTGGCGCGGGTCACCTCGACGCCGCAGCGCTCACAGATGATGCCCTTGAAGCGGACGCGCTTGTACTTGCCGCAGTAGCACTCCCAGTCCCGGGTGGGGCCGAAGATCTTCTCGCAGAAGAGTCCGTCCTTCTCGGGCTTCAGGGTGCGGTAGTTGATCGTCTCCGGCTTCTTGACCTCGCCGTGCGACCACTGCCGGATGTCGTCGGCGGTGGCCAGGCCGATCCGCAGTTCGTCGAAGAAGTTGACGTCGAGCACTCTCGTCAATCCCTCTCAGGGTCTCGTGTCATCACTTGGTCTGTCGGGGTCCGGGGTGGGGCCGGGACGCCGGCTTCCTCCCGGTGGAGGAGGCGGCGTGTCCGGCCCGGCCCGTCAGACCTCTTCGACGCTGCTCGGCTCGCGCCGGGACAGGTCGATGCCGAGCTCTTCCGCGGCGCGGAAGACGTCCTCGTCGGTGTCGCGCATCTCGATGGACATGCCGTCGCTGGAGAGCACCTCGACATTGAGGCAGAGCGACTGCATTTCCTTGATCAGCACCTTGAAGGACTCCGGGATGCCGGGCTCCGGAATGTTCTCGCCCTTGACGATCGCCTCGTAGACCTTGACCCGGCCGGTGACGTCGTCGGACTTGATGGTCAGCAGCTCCTGGAGGGCGTAGGCCGCGCCGTAGGCCTCCAGCGCCCAGACCTCCATCTCGCCGAAGCGCTGGCCGCCGAACTGGGCCTTACCGCCCAGCGGCTGCTGGGTGATCATGGAGTAGGGGCCGGTGGAGCGGGCGTGCAGCTTGTCGTCCACCAGATGGTGCAGCTTGAGGATGTACATGTAGCCGACCGAGACCGGCTGCGGGAACGGCTCGCCGGAGCGGCCGTCGAACAGGTTCGCCTTGCCGCTGGGCAGCACCATGCGGTCGCCGTCGCGGTTGGGGTTGGCGTGCTGGAAGAGGCCGAACAGCTCCTCCTCGCGGGCGCCGTCGAAGACCGGGGAGGCCACCTTGGAGCGCTGCGGCACGCTGCCGTAGCCGGCCGCCTCCAGGCGCTTCGCCCAGTTCTCGTCCACGCCGGTGACGTCCCAGCCCTGGGAGGCGAGCCAGCCCAGGTGGATCTCCAGCACCTGGCCGGGGTTCATCCGGGAGGGCACGCCCAGCGGGTTGAGAATGATGTCGACCGGGGTGCCGTCCTCCAGGAACGGCATGTCCTCCACCGGGAGGATCTTGGAGATGACACCCTTGTTGCCGTGCCGGCCGGCCAGCTTGTCACCGTCGGTGATCTTGCGCTTCTTGGCCACATAGACCCGGACGAGCTGGTTGACGCCCGGGGGCAGTTCGTCGCCCTCCTCGCGGTCGAAGATCCGCACCCCGATGACGGTGCCGGACTCGCCGTGCGGGACCTTCAGCGAGGTGTCCCGGACCTCGCGGGCCTTCTCGCCGAAGATCGCGCGCAGCAGCCGCTCCTCCGGGGTCAGCTCGGTCTCGCCCTTGGGGGTGACCTTGCCGACCAGGATGTCGCCGGCCACCACCTCGGCGCCGATCCGCACGATGCCCCGGTCGTCCAGGTCCGCCAGGACCTCCTCGGAGACGTTGGGGATGTCGCGGGTGATCTCCTCCGGGCCCAGCTTGGTGTCCCGGGCGTCGACCTCGTGCTCCTCGATGTGGATCGAGGTCAGCACGTCGTCCTGCACCAGGCGCTGGGAGAGGATGATCGCGTCCTCGTAGTTGTAGCCCTCCCAGGACATGAAGGCGACCAGGAGGTTCTTGCCCAGGGCCAGCTCGCCCTTCTGGGTGGAGGGGCCGTCGGCGATGACCTGCCCGGCCACCACCTCGTCGCCCTCGGCGACCCGGACCTTCTGGTTGTAGCAGGTGCCCTGGTTGGAGCGGTGGAACTTGGACAGCCGGTAGGTGACGTGGGTGCCGTCGTTGTGCTGGCAGGTGATGTAGTCGGCGGAGACCTCGGTGATCACGCCGTCCTGCTCCGCGGTGATCACATCGCCGGCGTCGGTGGCGGCGCGGTACTCCATGCCGGTGCCCACGAACGGGGAGTCGGCCTGGATCAGCGGCACCGCCTGCCGCATCATGTTGGAGCCCATCAGCGCCCGGTTGGCGTCGTCGTGCTCCAGGAACGGGATCATGGAGGAGGCCACCGACACCATCTGGCGCGGCGAGACGTCCATGTAGTCCACGTCCGAGCCGGGGACGTAGTCCACCTCGCCGCCGCGGCGGCGGACCAGCACGCGGTTCTCCGCGAAGGTCATCTCCTCGGTCAGCGGCGCGTTGGCCTGGGCGATGACGAAGCGGTCCTCCTCGTCCGCGGTGAGGTAGTCGACCTCGTCGGTGACCACGCCGCCGGTCACCCGGCGGTAGGGGGTCTCCACAAAGCCGAAGGCGTTCACCCGGCCGAAGGCGGCCAGCGAGCCGATCAGACCGATGTTCGGGCCTTCCGGGGTCTCGATCGGGCACATCCGTCCGTAGTGCGACGGGTGCACGTCCCGGACCTCCAGGCCGGCCCGCTCCCGGCTCAGACCGCCGGGGCCCAGCGCGGACAGCCGCCGCTTGTGGGTCAGCCCGGAGAGCGGGTTGGTCTGGTCCATGAACTGGGAGAGCTGGCTGGTGCCGAAGAACTCCTTGATGGAGGCCACCACCGGACGGATGTTGATCAGCGTCTGCGGGGTGATCGCCTCGACGTCCTGGGTGGTCATCCGCTCCCGGACCACCCGCTCCATGCGGGCCAGACCGGTGCGCACCTGGTTCTGGATCAGCTCGCCGACGGTCCGCAGCCGCCGGTTGCCGAAGTGGTCGATGTCGTCCGTCTCGACCACGATCGTCTGGCCGCCCTGCGAAACCGTCTCGGTCTCCCCGGCGTGCAGCTTCACCAGGTACTTGATGGTGTTGACGATGTCCTCGATGGTGAGGACGCCGGCGTCCAGCGGCTCGTTGCCGCCCAGCTTCTTGTTGATCTTGTAGCGGCCGACCTTGGCCAGGTCGTAGCGCTTGGGGTTGAAGTAGAGGTTCTCCAGCAGCGCCTGGGCGGCCTCCTTGGTCGGCGGCTCGCCGGGGCGCAGCTTGCGGTAGATGTCCAGCAGCGCGTCGTCCTGGCCCTGGGTGTGGTCCTTCTCCAGGGTGGCCCGCATGGACTCGTACTCGCCGAACTCCTCCAGAATCTGCTCCGAGGTCCAGCCCAGCGCCTTGAGCAGCACGGTGACCGACTGCTTGCGCTTGCGGTCCACGCGCACGCCGACCATGTCGCGCTTGTCGACCTCCATCTCCAGCCAGGCACCCCGGGACGGGATGATCTTGGCGGTGAAGATGTCCTTGTCGGTGGTCTTGTCGATGCTGGAGTCGAAGTAGACGCCGGGCGAGCGGACGAGCTGGGAGACCACCACTCGCTCGGTGCCGTTGATGATGAAGGTGCCCTTGGTGGTCATGAGCGGGAAGTCGCCCATGAAGACCGTCTGGGACTTGATCTCACCGGTTTCGTTGTTGGTGAACTCGGCGGTGACGAAGAGCGGAGCGGCGTAGGTGAAGTCGCGCTCCTTGCACTCGTCCATCGAGTTCTTCGGCGGCTCGAAGCGGTGGTCGCGGAAGGTCAGCGACATCGACCCGGAGAAGTCCTCGATCGGGGAGATCTCCTCGAAGATCTCCTCCAGACCGGACTTGGTGGGGACATCCTGCCCACGCTCCAGCGCGGCCTCGACGCGGCTCTGCCAGGCCGCGTTGCCGAGCAGCCAGTCGAAACTCTCGGTTTGCAGCGCAAGGAGGTCGGGAACGTGCAGCGGTTCCTTGATCTTCGCGAACGAGACACGCGGCGGAGTTGTGCCGCTTCCGTTCTGAGTCTGTGCAGTCGAGGCGTTGCGCGAGGCGGCCAAGAGGGGGTCCTTCCGAGGGCTCGGACTCTCTGCGCGCATACCTGTCCCCCTGGTGACGGGCAGGGAGCGGCTATTAGGCAGCGCAAAGGGACAGTGTAGCCAGAAGACCCACTGATGTCCACTGCCGGATCCGGGGATCGTCACCGTCCCTCGGTCCGGCAGGCCACTGTAGTGCGCGCGGGGACGCGCATACCGCCTGCCGTGCGCTCCGGCCGCCTCGGGTGCCGGAGCGCGGCGCCGCGGCTTCCTCGTAGCCGGACGACACCGTCTGCCGCATCACTTCCCGCTTCCGCACCTATCCATGCATCGAATGCGGCCCGAATCGCGGGATCCCTCTTCGTCCCGCCCGCATTCCGTACGCGCCGCAACGCCAGGAACGCGAAGTGCGTCCTGAGAATCGCGCGACGGCTGCGGTTCGTCAAGGGGACCGTGCGGCCACGGGCCCCCTCGGGGAACACCGCGAACCCCCGGACGCCGCGGAACCGAAGATCACCATACCCGGCACCGCCGACAGGGCAACCCCGTGTCCAGCACGACGAAGGGCGACCACCCCATCGGGTGATCGCCCTTCGTGCGGTCCGGTTGATCAGCGAGTGACCGGGCCGGTCCGGGTGAGCCGTGTCACTTCAGCTCGACCGAGGCGCCGGCGCCCTCCAGGGACTCCTTGGCCTTGTCCGCGTCGGCCTTGCTGGCCTTCTCCAGCACCGCCTTGGGGGCGCTGTCCACCAGCTCCTTGGCCTCCTTCAGACCCAGCGAGGTCAGCTCCCGCACGACCTTGATGACCTGGATCTTCTTCTCGCCGGCGCCGGTGAGGACGACGTCGAACTCGTCCTTCTCCTCGGCCTCGGCGGCGGCCGGGGCACCGGGGACACCCGCGGCGGCGACGGCGACCGGGGCGGCGGCCTCGACGTCGAACTTCTCCTCGAACTTCTTCACGAACTCGGAGAGCTCGAGCAGGGTCATGCCCTCGAACTGCTCAAGCAGCTCGTCCTGGCTGAGCTTCGCCATGGTGGCGTTCCTTCCACTAGATCGGCTGATGCCGGAATGTCTGCCGGATGGGGAGTGCGGCGGGTCTGGCCCGCCATGCCGGGTGCGGGGCCGGTGTGGCCCTGATCACTCGGCCTCGGCGGGCGCCGGGGTTCCGGCATTCGCCTCTTTCTTGCTGCGCAGCGCGTCCGCCGTGCGGACGAACTTCGACAGCGGGGCCTGGAAGGTCGCGGCGGCCTTGGCCATGGACGCCTTCATGCCGCCGGCCAGCTTGGCGAGCAGCACTTCGCGGGACTCCAGGTCCGCGAGCTTCTGGATGTCCTCGGCGGTCAGGGCCTTGCCGTCGAGCACCCCGCCCTTGATGACCAGCGCGTCGTGGTCCTTGGCGAAGTCCCGCAGGCTCTTCGCCGCGGCGACCGGGTCGCCGGTGACGAACGCCACCGCGGTGGAGCCGGAGAAGTAGGGATCCAGCTCGGTGATCCCGGCCTCGTTGGCCGCGATCTTCGTCAGGGTGTTCTTCGCCACACGGTACTGGGCGTGCTCGCCCAGGGCCCGGCGCAGATCCTTCATCTGCGCGACGGTGAGACCGACGTAGGCGGTGACGACCGCGGCACTGGAGTTCTCGAACTTCTCCCTGATGTCCGCGACCGCCGCGATCTTGTCAGGTGCTGCCATGAACCTCTGCCCTCCTTCCGGGAAATGTCGGACCGCTCGGAAGGGGACGGGGAACACGAAAAACGCCCCGGCGCAGGGCACGGGGCGAAACGGCTCCACCGGAAGGGGCGGGCTCTCCTCGTCACCTGCGCGGGTCGTCCGCGTTCGCGGAACCTTCGGCCTCCGGGATCGGCCCCGGGGGCAACCAGCGGTCTCTGGCTTCCCGGTCAGGTTAGGCGAAGCCGTGTGTGCCAGGCAAATCGCCCGCCCCGCGGCCGGACGGCGCGCGGGGCGGGCGAACGGGGCGGGCCCGGTCAGGCGCCGGGGCCCTGGGGCTCCAGCCCTCCGAAGCCGAACGGGTCGATGCCGTCCTCCAGCTCGGCGGAGTCCACGACCTCCCCGGCCGGCGGGTGCTCCACGGCCGGCGCCTCGCCGTAGTCGCCGTAGCGGGTGGACTGCACCATCGAGCCCTCGGGCATCTCCACGGTCATGTCGATCCGCACCGGATAGTCGTTCTCGTCCACCCAGACGGACAGCAGGTACTCCTCACTCCCGGACGTGGCGAGTTCGGAGCGCATCAGGTCCAGCTCCTCCTCGGAGAGGAACTCCGTGGAGGGGTCCATGGCGAGCAGCTCCTCGGCCGTCAGCGTCCCCTCGTAGCGGTTGACGGTGACGCCGTCCAGGCTCTCCTCGCCCTTCCACTCCACCTCCGGCGACTCCAGCATCAGCGCCACCTGGGTGGCCGGGCTGTAGGAGGCGCTGTTCAACTGGTCCAGCATCTGCCCGAGCGCGGGGTCGCCCTCCGCGGCGGCGGCCTCCGCCAGATCGACCTTGACCCATGTCTTGCCGCCCAGCGCCGGCTCCATCATCGGGCCGCTCATGTACATCACGTTGTCGACCAGGCGCATGTTCATGGTGGCGTCGACCGCGGCGAGCCGGTCCAGCTCCCCGGAGGCCTCCGGGTCCTCGGCGGCGAGCTCGCCGAACATGTCGAGCAGGGCCTGCATGAAGCCGTTCATATCGGCGGAGGCGTCCATGGCGAGCGGCTGCCAGCCGATGGTGCCGCTCACCGACATCTCGATGCCGTCCATGCCCATGACGTCCATGGTGGTGACCGACTCGAAGGTGGCCGTGCGGGCCTCCTGGCTCTTCTTCGCGGTCGCCTGGAGTGCCTCGACCACCGTGCTCTGCGACCGGGCGGAGCCCTCCTCGGCCCGCGCCCCGGGCGCTTCCCCGGAGGAGTCACTGCAGGCGGCGGTGGCGACCAGCAGGCCCGCGGTGACGACGCCGAGCGCGGTGGTGCGCGTGGTGGTGCGCAGGGTACGCATGCTTTCCCCCCGGGGGTGGCAATGTGGGACTCGGTACGGAACCTTTCTTTGCCACCGTAACCCACCCCGCTGACACGCAGGAACGCCCGTTTCCGGCCCGAAAGGGGCTGGAACGGGCGTTTCTGACGCGGACTCGGCCGGCCTCAGACGGCCGTCTCCTCCACCAGCAGATTGCGGGTGCGGTTCGGGTCGACCGGCACACCCGGGCCCATGGTGGTGGAGAAGGTGGTCTTGCGGATGTAACGGCCCTTGGCCGCGGACGGCTTCAGCCGGGTGATCTCCTCCAGCGCGGCGGCGTAGTTCTCCACCAGCCGGGCCTCCTCGAAGGAGGTCTTGCCGATGATGAAGTGGAGATTGGCGTGCTTGTCCACCCGGAACTCGATCTTGCCGCCCTTGATCTCGGTGACGGCCTTGGCCACGTCCATGGTGACGGTGCCGGTCTTGGGGTTGGGCATCAGACCGCGGGGGCCCAGCACCCGGCCCAGCCGGCCGACCTTGCCCATCAGGTCCGGGGTGGCGACGACCGAGTCGAAGTCCAGCCGGCCGCCGGCCACCTCCTCGATCAGCTCGTCGGCGCCGACGATGTCGGCGCCCGCGGCACGCGCGGCCTCGGCACGGTCACCGGTCGCGAAGACCAGGACCCGGGCGGTCTTACCGGTGCCGTGCGGAAGGTTCACGGTGCCGCGCACCATCTGGTCGGCCTTGCGGGGGTCGACACCCAGCCGCATGGCGACCTCCACGGTCGCGTCGAACTTGGCGGGGGACGTCTCCTTGGCGAGCCGGACGGCCTCCAGCGGCGCGTACAGACGCGCCCGGTCGATCTTCGCCGAGGCGTTGCGGTGCCCCTTGCTGCGCTTCACTGCTGCTCCTGTTGGTTCGGATGTCGCTCAGAAACGGTCGGAGTCGTGGTGCGGGCCAGCGCCTGGCCCTCCCACGGTCCGTCGCGGGCTCAGCCCTCGACGGTGACGCCCATGGACCGGGCGGTGCCGGCGATGATCTTCTCGGCCGCGTCCAGGTCGTTGGCGTTCAGGTCGGGCATCTTGGTGGTGGCGATCTCCCGGACCTGCTCCCGGGTGAGCTTGCCGACCTTGGTCTTGTGCGGCTCGCCGGAGCCCTTCTCCAGGCCCGCGGCCTTGAGGATCATCTTGGCGGCCGGCGGGGTCTTGGTGATGAAGGTGAAGCTGCGGTCCTCGTAGACCGTGATCTCCACCGGGATGACCCAGCCGCGCTGCGACTCGGTCGCCGCGTTGTAGGCCTTGCAGAACTCCATGATGTTCACGCCGTGCTGGCCCAGCGCGGGGCCGACCGGCGGGGCCGGGTTGGCGGCGCCGGCCTGGATCTGGAGCTTGATCAGCCCCGTGACCTTCTTCTTCTTGGGAGGCATGATGCGTCTTCTCCGGGTCAGTGGATTCGCGAGGCTCCCGCCGCGCCCGGGGCCGCTGGCCCCCGGACCGGCACGAAGCCATACCGCACCACGTTAACGGGTGCGGCGAGGCGGACAAAATCCGGGCCGCGCCCCCTCACCACCACCGCCCAGCGGCGGCACGGCGGTGCGGGGGCACGGCCCGGCGGGTCTCCTCCGCCCTGCGGTCAGTTCTTCTGGATCTGGTCGAAGCTGAGCTCGACCGGGGTCTCCCGGCCGAAGATCTCGACCAGGCCCTTGACCTTCTTGGCGTCGGCGTTGATCTCGTTGATCGTCGCCTGGAGGGTGGCGAACGGGCCGTCGGTGACGGTGACCGAGTCGCCCACCTCGAAGTCCAGCACCTGCACCTCGACCTTGCGGCCCGGCGCGGCGGCGGCCTCGCCGGCCTCGGCGGCGGCCTTCCGCTCCACCTCGGGGGCGAGCATGCTGACCACCTCGTCCAGGGTCAGCGGGGTCGGGTTGTAGGCGTTGCCGATGAAACCGGTGACGCCGGGGGTGTGCCGCACCACGCCCCAGGTCTCGTCGTTCATGTCCATCCGCACCAGCACATAGCTGGGCAGGCGGTTCTGCTTGACGGTGCGCCGGTCGCCGTTCTTGATCTGGACGACCTCTTCCTGCGGCACCTCGATCTGGTGGATGTACTCCTCGACGTTCAGCGACACCGCGCGCTGCTCCAGGTTGGTGCGCACCCGGTTCTCATAGCCCGCGTAGGTGTGCACCACATACCACTCGCCGGGCTGGTGGCGCAGTTCGTCGCGCAGCGCGGCGACCGGGTCGACCGGCTCGGGCTCGGGCTGCGGCCCGGGCTCCGGCCCGGCCCCGGCGGGCGGCTGGGCGGCGGGCGCCTCGGTGTCGGCGTCGGCGGCGGCGTCGGCAGCCTCGGTGGGGTCGACGGGATCCGCAGCCTCAACGATGTCGCGCTCGGTGTCATCGCCCCCATAGGAGACGGAGGCATCGTTCGGGTTCACGTCAGACACGTTAGCTGCTTCTTCCTGGCTTCACAGTGGATGAGAGGTCCCGGGCAGCCGGACGGGCCGGAGTCGGCGTCCTCGCGCCCGGGGGCGTCAGCCGGCGACCGTCATCCGAAGACGTAGTCGACGACCTCGCCGAATCCCCAGTCAAGCACAGTCAGGATGCCGATCATCACGAGAACGAACACGATCACCGCGGTGGTGTAGGTGGTGAGCTGGTGGCGCGAGGGCCAGACCACCTTGCGCAGTTCGGCGATCACCTGACGGTAGAAAAGAGCAAGCTTGCCCAGCGGGCCGCGCTTGGCCCGCCGGCCGCGGCGGCCGGTGCCTTCCCCCCGGGGCTCCGGTGCCTCGACGGAGTCCGTGATCCCAGCCACTCGTCCTCACCTGATCCCGGTCATGGTCGTAGCCGCCCGGTCCCGGCCGGGCGGCTTTCATTCCGTAGCAGGGCCGGAGGGACTTGAACCCCCAACCGCTGGTTTTGGAGACCAGTGCTCTACCAATTGAGCTACGACCCTTTGTGCGCTGCCCAACCTACCGTACCCAACGGCGCGGCCGGCCAACGAACGATGAGTGTACGTGCTCGACGGCCGCGCGTCGAACGGTATGCACGGCCGATCGTCCCGCTCCCGGCCCGGAACCCCTGTGACGGCAGGTGCCGGTGTGACCCTGGCCGGCCCGCCCCCGGCCCGGCCCCGGGCGGCCGGACCCGGGGATACGGCACCGCGGCACGGCGGCAACCCCGCTGCGGCGCCCGGGCCCGGTCTGCGACGATGCCGTCATGAGTGCCGCAACTCCTCCCGCACAGTCAGCGACCGCGCCGGAACCGCGCCGGGTCTCCGCCCGGGTCGGCGCGATCTCCGAATCCGCCACCCTCGCCGTGGACGCCAAGGCCAAGGCCCTGAAGGCCGCCGGGCGCCCGGTGATCGGCTTCGGCGCGGGCGAACCCGACTTCCCGACCCCCGGCTACATCGTCGACGCGGCGGCCGAGGCATGCCGCGATCCCAGGTTCCACCGCTACACCCCGGCCGGCGGGCTGCCCGAGCTCAAGGCCGCCATCGCCGCCAAGACCCTGCGCGACTCCGGCTACGAGGTCCAGGCGTCCCAGGTGCTGGTCACCAACGGCGGCAAGCAGGCGATCTACGAGGCGTTCGCCGCGCTGCTCGACCCGGGCGACGAGGTGATCGTCCCGGCGCCGTACTGGACCACCTACCCCGAGTCGATCCGGCTGGCCGGCGGCGTGCCGGTGGAGGTGGTCGCGGACGAGACCACCGGCTACCGGGTGTCCGTGGAGCAGCTCGACGCGGCGCGCACCGAGCGCACCAAGGTGCTGCTGTTCGTCTCGCCCTCCAATCCCACCGGCGCGGTCTACAGCCGCGAGCAGGTGGCGGCGATCGGCCGGTGGGCCGCCGAGCACGGCCTGTGGGTGCTGACCGACGAGATCTACGAACACCTGGTCTACGGCGACGCCGGGTTCCACTCCCTGCCGGTGGTGGTGCCCGAGCTGCGCGACCGGTGCGTGGTGGTCAACGGCGTGGCCAAGACCTTCGCCATGACCGGCTGGCGGGTGGGCTGGCTGATCGGCCCGCAGGACGTGGTCAAGGCCGCCACCAACCTCCAGTCGCACGCCACCTCCAACGTCAGCAATGTGGCACAGGCGGCGGCACTGGCCGCGGTGTCCGGCGATCTGGCGGCGGTGGCGGAGATGCGCGCCGCCTTCGACCGGCGGCGGCGCACCATCGTGCGGATGCTGAACGAGATCGAGGGCGTGCAGTGCCCGGAGCCGGAGGGGGCCTTCTACGCCTACCCCTCGGTCAAGGCCCTGCTGGGCAAGGAGATCCGGGGCCGCCGGCCGCAGACCAGTGTGGCGCTGGCCGAGCTGGTCCTGGAGGAGGCCGAGGTGGCGGTGGTGCCGGGCGAGGCGTTCGGCACCCCGGGCTACCTGCGGCTTTCCTATGCGCTCAGTGACGAGGACCTGGTGGAGGGGGTCTCCCGGATCCAGAAGCTGCTCGCCGAGGCCCGCGGCTGAGCACCCCTCGCCCGTGCCGCCGGTGCGTCCCCGTGGCGGGGGCGGGCCGGCGGCACGGGCGTTCGGTCCACCGGCCGCCCCGGGGTGCCCGGGCGGCCCGACTACCGTTTCCCCCGGGCAATGCGGCAGGATCTCGCAATGGCGAGTGTTTCCCCCGAATCGGGCGCGCCGGCGCGTGATGTCCGGCTGCTGCCGAAGGCGCATCTGCATCTGCACTTCACCGGGTCCATGCGCACCGGCACCCTGCTGGAGCTGGCGGACAGGTACGGGGTGCGGCTGCCCGAGGCGCTGAGCAGCGGCACCCCGCCCCGGCTGCGGGCCACCGACGAGCGCGGCTGGTTCCGTTTCCAGCGGCTGTACGACATCGCCCGGTCCTGCCTGCGCCGCCCCGAGGATGTGCACCGGCTGGTCCAGGAGGCCGCCGAGGAGGATCTGCGCGACGGCTCCCGCTGGCTGGAGATCCAGGTCGATCCGACCTCGTACGCGCCCCGGCTGGGCGGGCTGATCCCGGCGCTGGAGATCATCCTGGACTCGGTGGCGGATGCCATGCGCGCCACCGGCCTGGGCATCCGGGTGCTGGTGGCGGCCAACCGCACCAGACATCCGCTGGACGCGCGCACCCTGGCCCGGCTGGCGGTGCGCTATGCCGACCGGGGCGTGGTCGGCTTCGGGCTCTCCAACGACGAGCGGCGGGGCTTCGCCCGGGACTTCGACCGGGCCTTCGCGATCGCCCGGGACGGCGGGCTGCTGGCCGCGCCGCACGGCGGCGAGCTGTCCGGGCCGTCCAGTGTCTGGGACTGTCTGGAGGATCTGGGCGCCGGGCGGATCGGCCACGGGGTGCGCGCGGCCGAGGACCCGAGGCTGTTGCGGCGGCTGGCGGAGGCCGGGGTGACCTGCGAGATCTGTCCGGCGTCCAATGTGGCGCTGGGGGTGTACGAGCGGCTGTCCCAGGTGCCGCTGCGGCAGTTGTTCGAGGCCGGGGTGCCGATCGCGCTGGGCGCGGACGATCCGCTGCTGTTCGGCTCCCGGCTGGCCGCGCAGTACGAGATCGCCCGCCGCCACCACGCGTTCACGGACCGGGAACTGGCCCGGCTGGCGGCCCAGTCGGTGCAGGCCAGCACCGCTCCGCCGGACGTCAGGGAGAAGATGCTGCTCGGCATCACCGAGTGGCTGGAAAACTGACCGCCGCTCCCCCGGCCGACGGGCCGGCCCGGCGGGCACGCCGGGCCGGCTCCGCGGGGGCCGCTCAGCCGAGCGACGTCAGCAGTTCGCGGCACGCCTCCTCGCAGCGGCGGCACGCCTGGGCGCACACCCGGCAGTGGGCGTGCTGGTCGGCGTGCGTCCGGCACTCGTCGGCGCAGGTCGCGCACGCCTGGGCGCACGCCTCGATCTGGGCCCGCGAGATGTTCGCGTCATAGCCGGTGTGCCGGGAGAGCACCCGCCCGGTGGTGTCGCAGATGTCCGCGCAGTCCAGGTTGGTGCGGATGCACTTGGTCAGCTCGGCCACGGCCGGCTCCGACAGGCAGGCGTCCGCACAGGCGGTACACGCCTGGGAGCAGGCGAAGCATTCCGCGATGCAGCGGGCCAGGGCCTCCCGGTCCACCCGGCCGAGGTCGAGGGGGTAGGTGTCCAGCATGTCCTTCACGGGAGCGGTCATCGACCGTCGCCTCCTTCCGGCGCCGTGCCGAGGCGGGCGGCCGACAACCGGCCGCCGGGTCGCGCCTGGCGGCGGCGCGTCGCCGGCCGGGTAACACGGGCGCGGGCCGGGCAAACGGGCCAGGCGCGGCTCAGAGGCCGACGCCGACCGTCACCGGTTCGTTGACCAGGGTGACGCCGAAGGCCGCCCGGACCCCGTCCCGCACCTCCCGGGCGAGGGCCAGCAGGTCGGCGGTGCGTGCGGTGCCGCGGTTGGTCAGCGCCAGGGTGTGCTTGGTGGAGATGCGGGCCGGGCCGTCGCCGTAGCCCTTGGGGAAGCCGGCCCGCTCGATCAGCCAGGCGGCGGAGGTCTTGGTGCGGCCCTCGCCGGCCGGCCAGGACGGCGGCTCGGTGCCCGGCCCGAGCCGGTCCGCCGTCCGCTCCAGGAAGGCGGCCCACTGGGCCGGGCCGAGGACCGGGTTGGTGAAGAACGAGCCGGCCGACCAGGTGTCGTGGTCCTCCGGATCGAGCACCATGCCCTTGCCGGTGCGCAGCTTGAGCACGGTCTCGCGGGCCTCGCCGACCGGTACCCGGCCGCCGGTCTCCACGCCCAGGGCGCGTGCGGTCTCGGCGTACCGCAGGGGCGCGGACAGGCCGCGGGCGTCCGTCAGGGACAGGCGGACGCGCAGCACCACATGGCGGCCCGGGTCGGCCTTGAAGCGGCTGTGCCGGTAGCCGAAGCCGCATTCGGCACCGGGCAGGGTGACCGTCTCCCGCCGGGCGCGGTCCCAGGCCACGACCTCGGTGATGACGGAGGAGACCTCCTGGCCGTAGGCGCCGACGTTCTGGATGGGGGTGGCGCCGGCCGAGCCCGGGATGCCGGCCAGGCACTCGACGCCGGCCAGGCCGGCGTCGGTGACCCGGGCCACGGCGTCGGACCAGTTCTCCCCGGCGGCGAGTTCCAGGCGGGTGCCGTCCAGGCGGAAGCCGCGGGTGGCGATGCGCAGCACGGTGCCGTCGAAGCCGTCGTCGGAGATGACGAGGTTGGAGCCGCCGCCGATCAGCAGCAGCGGCGTGCCGCCGGCGTCGGCCTCCCGGACGGCGGCGATCACCTCCTCGTCGGTGGTGGCGGTGAGCAGCCGGCGGGCCGGCCCGCCGAGCCGGAAGGTGGTCAGCGGGGCCAGCGGGGCATCGTGTTCTTCCTGCACAGCCACCAAGGCTAAGCGCTGCCCGCTCCGCACCCGCAGCACACCCCGGCCGCCGCCCCCGGGGCCACGGCGGCCGGGCACCGCGGACCCCGGGAGCGGCAACGGTGCCCGGCCGGGCCTCAGGCGACCGGGGCCGCCGCCTTCGGCGGTGCCGGGGTGCCGGGCAGCGGTGCCCGGTCGGGCGGCGGCGGCGCCGCGCGGCGGCGGCGGCCCGGTACCGCGGCCATGCCGGCCGCGGCGGCCAGCAGCGCGATCACGCCCACCCACAGCGCGGGCACAATGCCGTCGGTGAACTCCTGCGGGCTCGCGTAGCCGCCGCGCGCCGCGAAGACCGAGGCCAGCACGGCCACCCCGAGCGCGCCGCCGACCTCGCGCATGGCGTTGTTCACCCCCGACGCGATGCCCTCCTTCTCCTGCGGCACCGAGCCCATCACCATGGCTCCGGTCGGCGCGAAGAACATCCCCATGCCGACCCCGCACAGCACAAAGCCCGGCACCTGGGTCCCGTAGGACACCGCCGGCTCGTTGACCAGCGCGAACCAGGCGAGTCCGGCGGCCTGGAAGACCATGCCGCCCATCACGATGTACTTGCCGCCGATCCGGTCGGTGAGTATCCCGGCGAGCGGCGCCACCAGCATCGGCATCGCCGTCCACGGCAGCATCCGCAGCCCCGCCTGCTGCGGGTTGTAGCCCTGGATCAGCTGGAGGAACTGGGTCAGCAGGAAGATCGAGCCGAAGATGCCGAAGAAGGCGATCAGCCCGGTGAAGTTCACCGCGGTGAAGGTCGGCGAGCGGAAGAACCCCATCGGCAGCATGGGCGTCGCGCTGCGCTGTTCCCAGCGGATGAACCCGGCCAGCAGCAGCCCGCCGAGCGCGAAGCCGGTCAGCACCGCCGGGCTGGTCCAGCCGTGTTCATGACCGCGCACGATGGACAGCACGATGCCGAACATCCCGCCGCTGACCAGCACTGTGCCGAGGACGTCCAGCCGGTTGTTCGGCCCGCGGCTCTCGGTCAGCCGGGTCCGGACCAGGGGCAGCAGCGCCAGCCCCAGGGGGACGTTCAGCCAGAAGATCCAGTGCCAGGAGAGATGCTCGGTGATGGTGCCGCCGACCAGCGGACCGCCCGCCACGGCCAGGCCGTTGACCGCGCCCCAGATGCCGAAGGCGGTGCCGCGGCGTTCGGCCGGCACGGCCGCGGAGATCAGCGTCAGGCTGAGCGGCATCAGGACGGCGGCGCCGATGCCCTGCGCGGCGCGGGAGGCGATCAGCATGCCGGTGGACTCGGAGAGCGCCGCGGCTGCCGAGGCGGCGGTGAACAGCACCACCCCGCCGGCGAAGACCCGGCGGCGGCCGAAGCGGTCGCCGAGCGCCGCGGCGAGCAGCAGCAGGCAGGCGAACGGCAGCACATAGCCGTTCACGATCCATTCCAGGTCGCTGAGGCTGCCGCCCAGGTCGGTACGGATCACCGGCAGCGCGGTGGTGACCACGAGGTTGTCCAGGGCGGCCATGAAGGTGGCCGCGCTGGTGATGAGCAGGGTCCACGCGGCACGGGGACGCGCGGCTGTCGGTGGTGTCGTCATCACGACTCCCAATCATTAGTGAGCAGTCAATAACTTTTCCGGGCGCACGGCGGCCCGGGGAGAAACCGGAACGCCGGGCCGGACGGACGGCCGGAGGTCAGCCCGGCGGCGCCCCGCCGGGCGGGCAGACCCCTTTCTCCCCGAGCCCGGTCCACACCCGGTGCTCGGCGGGGAAGCCCATCGCCAGCAGGACGTTGACCAGCATCCCGGTCGCCATGAAGTCGCTGGTGTCCGCCGGGACGGCGCCGAGGCGCAGATGCACCAGATCCCACAGCTCCTCCCAGGAGGAGCGGAGCTGCGCGGCGAAGTCGGCGTCCCCGGCCTGCTCGGCCACGGCCGCCGCCACATACATCTGCATCTGGAACAGCAGTTGGTCGCGGTTGGTGATCAGCTCGTTGTACGCCTCCGCCATGGCTTCCTTCGCCTGCTCCGGCGACGGCCCGTCACCGGCCTCGGCGAACCGGCGGCGGATCTGCTCCGTGCAGCGCCGGGCCGCGGCCAGGAAGATGGCCCGCTTGTCCGGGAAGAGCCGGAAGAGGTACGGCTGGGAGACCCCGACGCGCCGGGCGATCGCCGCCGTCGAGGTGCCCGCGTACCCGCCGTGGGCGAACTCGGCGATGGCGGCCCGGATCACGCTCTCCCGGCGCTCCTCGGCGCTCAGCCGCGCACTCACACCAACCACCCCATCAAGTTATTGACCAATCACTACCCATGTCAACCGCCGACCGTGAGCCGGGCGGGGCCGGTGCCGGGAGACGGCGCCGCGGCCCCGCTTCCCGGCACCGGCCCCGCGGCCGTCCGCCCCTGCGGCGCTCAGGCCAGCCGCACCACCGCGCGGGCCATCCCCAGCACCTTCTGCCCCGCGCTGGCCGCGGTCAGATCCACCCGGACCGTGCGCGCCTCGTCGTCCAGCTTGGCCGCCACCTTGCCGGAGACCTCGATCAACGCGCCCGTCTCGTCGTCCGGCACCACCACCGGCTTGGTGAACCGCACCCCGTACTCCAGCACCGCGCCCGGATCACCCGCCCAGTCGGTCACCACCCGGACCGCCTCCGCCATGGTGAACATGCCATGGGCGATCACATCCGGCAGCCCGACCTCCCGGGCGAACCTCTCGTTCCAGTGGATCGGATTGAAGTCACCCGACGCGCCCGCGTACCGCACCAGCGTGGCCCGTGTCACCGGGAAGCCGCGGGCCGGCAGCTCGGTGCCGGGCGCCACCTGTGCATAGCTGATCCTCGCCGCCATGATCCGGCTCACTCCTCCCCGGCCGCGCGGGCCACCAGCTTGGTGTACGCGGTCACCACATGCTCGCCCGACTCGTCCCGCACCTCGCCGCGCACATCCACGATGTCGTTCCCGGCCAGCGACTTCACCGCGTCGATGTGCGAGGTCACCGACAGCCGGTCGCCGGCCCGCACCGGACGGCTGTACACGAACCGCTGGTCCCCGTGCACCACCCGGCTGTAGTCCAGGCCCAGCTCGGGATCGCTCACCACCTCGAACGCCGCCCGGTAGGTGATCGCGAACACAAAGGTCGGCGGTGCGATCACATCGGGATGGCCGAGCTGCTTGGCGGCTTCCGGATCGGTGTACGCGGGATGGGCATCCCCGATCGCCTCGGCGAACTCACGGATCTTCTCCCGGCCCACCTCATAGGGCCGGGTGGGCGGATAGCTCCGCCCCACAAACGACTGGTCCAGTGCCATGACCGGCACCCACCTCCCGGAAACGACTCCAGGCCGCCCCCGCCCCAGGGGCGGAAACGGCCTGTGTCACACGATTTTCGTGATGCTTCTGAGTCTGCGTATGCGCAAGTGCGAGCATGGACGTGAGCGTGAGCGTGAATCCGTACCCGCTCCGCCACCGGCTGCGCCGCCAGGGCCGCGCCGCGCCCGGTCAGCGGGTCTCGCGGTGCGCGGTGTGGGCGTTGCAGCGCGGGCAGTGCTTCTTCATCTCCAGGCGGTCCGGGTTGTTCCGGCGGTTCTTCCTGGTGATGTAGTTCCGCTCCTTGCACTCCACGCAGGCCAGCGTGATCTTCGGGCGGACGTCGGTGGCAGCCACAGGAGTGCTCCTTGACGGACGAAACGGGGTGTTACGGCAGAAACAGTAGCCGATCCGAGGCGAACCCCTGCAATCGGCTACTGACGATGTAGCGGCGACCGGACTCGAACCGGTGACACAACGATTATGAGCCGTTTGCTCTACCGACTGAGCTACGCCGCCAGGATGCGGGCATCCACACCAGGTGGCATACCTCACACCGCAGAGCCCCAAAACGGAATCGAACCGTTGACCTTCTCCTTACCATGGAGACGCTCTGCCGACTGAGCTATTGGGGCGAGCGATGAAGAGATTACACGCTCCCGCCCGGAAGACGAAATCGATAACGCTCCGCGATCCCGCCGCGCACGCCCCCCGGCCGGATGCCTGCGGAGCCGCCCGGGCCGCCCCGCGGCACCCGCACAGCGGACCGGGGCACGCGCCGGACCGCCCGCCGCCACACCGGTCCATACGGCCACTCGTGCGACTCTTCACCCCTCCGGTCACCACCGCCCGCCGCCCCTCCCCGGCCCGGCCACCCCCTCCCCGTACGCTCACAGCACCGCCCTGACACCGTGACCCGCGGGAGCCCGATGTCCGCCGCCGACACCGCCTCCGTACTGGTACTGCGCGGTCCGCGGCTGCCCGACGGCCGTACCGTCGACATCCGCCTCGCCGCCGGCCGCATCGCCGCCGTCGGCACCCCCGGCAGCCTCACCCCGGCCGACGGCACCGCCCAGGCCGCCGTCGCGGTCGACCTCTCCGGCTATCTGCTGCTCCCCGCCCCCGCCGAACCGCACGCCCACCACGACACCGCGCTCACCGCCCCCGCGGCCGGCCCGCCCGCCGACGACCCGGCCGCCGTCCAGCGGCGCATCACCGAAGCCGCCCTCCTCCAGCTCGGCCACGGCGCCACCGCCCAGCGCAGCCACATCCGGATCGGCGACCCGGCCGGCCTGGCCGGACTCCAGGCCGCGCTGCGCGCCCGCCGCGCCCTGCGCGGCCTCACCGACCTCACCGTGGTCGCCGTCCCCCGGCTGCTCACCGGCCGGGCCGGCGCCGACGGCCGCGCCCTGCTGCGCGACGCCGCCAGGATGGGCGCCGCCACCCTCGGCGGCACCCCGGAGCTCGACCCCGACCCGGCCGGCTACCTGGACGAACTGCTGCGCACCGCCGACCGGCACGGCTGCGCCCTCGATCTGCACACCGAGGGCGACGACCCGGCCCGGCTGACCCGGCTCGCCGCCGCCACCGCCGGGCTGCCCGCGGGCGTCGTCCTCGGCCCCTGCACCGGGCTGGGCCTGCTGCCCGAGGACACCGCCGCCCGCACCGCCGAACGGCTGGCCGCCGCCGGGGTCACCGTCGTCGCCCTCCCCCAGTCCCCCTGCGCCCTGCTGCCCGCCGCCGCGCCGCGCACCCCGACGCCCGTCCGGCTGCTCCGCGCCGCCGGGGTGCGGGTGGCGGCCGGCAGCGGCGCCCTGCGCGACGCCGCCAACCCGGTCGGCCGCGGCGACCCCCTGGAGGCCGCCTACCTCCTCGCCGCCTCCGGCGAGGCGACCCCGCAGGAGGCGTACGCCGCCGTCAGCACCCACGCCCGCGCCGCGCTGCGGCTGGAGCCGCTGCGCGTCGAGGCGGGCTTCCCCGCCGAACTCCTCGCGGTCCGCGGCACCGACCTGCCCGGCGCGCTTTCCCTGGCCTACAGCCGGGTGGTGATCCACCGCGGCCGGGTGGTCTCCCGCACCAGCGCCGTCCGCGAGTTCTGCGGCGCCGCCCCGCCCCCGGAAACCCCCGGGCTGCCGCGGCAGTCCGCGCGCTGAGGCGGCGCCGCGCGGTACGGTCGCAGTCATGCGCATCGTCATCGCCGGAGGCCATGGCAAGATCGCCCTGCGCCTGGAACGGCTGCTGAGCTCCCGCGGCGACGAGGTCGCCGGCCTGATCCGCGACCCCGCCCAGTCCGCCGACCTGCTGGCGGCGGGCGCCCAGCCGCTGGTCTGCGATCTGGAGACCGCCTCGGTCGACACCGTGGCCCGGCATCTCACCGGGGCCGACGCCGCCGTCTTCGCCGCGGGCGCGGGCCCGGGCAGCGGCGCCCCGCGCAAGGACAGCGTGGACCGCGCCGCCCAGGTCCTCTTCACCGACGCCGCCGAACGGGCCGGCGTGCGCCGCTTTCTCTCCGTCTCCGCCCTGCGCACCGAGCTCGGCACCGACCCCCCGCCCGGCATGGACCCGGTCTTCGCCGCCTATCTGCGCGCCAAGGCCGCGGCGGAGGAGGATCTGCGCGGCCGGACCGGCCTGTACTGGACGATCCTGCGCCCGGGCCGGCTCACCGACGAACCCGGCACCGGCCGGGTCACCCTGGGCCCCTCCGTGGCGCGCGGCGACGTCACCCGGGACGATGTCGCCGCCGTGCTGCTCGCCCTGCTCGACGCCCCCGCCACCGCCGGCCGCACCCTGGAACTCACCGGCGGCCCCACGCCCATCCCCACCGCCCTGGCCGCCCTGACCGGGCAGACCCGGTAGCGGCTCCGGCGGGGCCGGCCCTCACCCGATGAGCGCCGACCGCCCGCCGGGCGCCTCGGCCGGCACCTCGGCCGGCACCTCGGCCAGTTCGTCGTCGAACAGCCCCTCCCAGGTGTCCCAGAGCGTGGCGGAGCTGGTCGAGGTGTAGATGCCGGAGCCGCCCTGCTCCCCGCAGACCCCGCCCCGGGACACCACGCCGATCTGGTAGAACTCCTCACTGCCCGGCAGCGTCCGGAACAGCGGACCACCGCTGTCCCCCTGACAGGAGTCCTTGCCCTCCCGGCCGGCGCAGATCTCGGTCTCCGGGTCGTACTGATCACCATTGGCGATCCGGCACTCGGCATGGGACAGGATCGGCACCCCGACCTCACGCAGCCGGTCGGTCTGGTGGTACAGGCTGGTGTCGGTGTTGCCCCAGCCAATAACGGTCGCCTCCGCGCCCGGCTGCAGCAGTGAATCGGTGCCCCGGGTCGGGAGTTTCACCGGAAGGATGCCCCTGACCGGGCTTTCGAGCTTCAGCACCGCCGCGTCGTAGGTGCCCGGCTGCGGCTGGTAGCGCGGGTGCACATAGATCTTCTTGACCTTGCGGATCTGCCCCTCCTCGGCACGGGAGAGCGTGGTGCGGCCGACGACGACCTCAAGACTGGTCGAGCCGGGATCGTCGATGCAGTGCGCGGCGGTCAGGACATACTGCGGGTGGATGAGACTGCCGCCACAGAACTGCCGGCCGAAGGCGCTGCCCTCCCCCGGTTCGAGAAGCGCGGCCATGAACGGGTAGGCGTCCGTCGGAACCTGGGTTCCGCCCACGATGGCCGGGTGCAGCTCACCGTCGGGCGTGGGCTGAGCGGCGTCCGCGCGGGGACAGGCCAGGGCCATGAGCGCCGCGGCGAGGGCGGCGGCCAGCAGGGCAGTGGTTTTGCGGGCGGCAAGGGCGGACCACATGAGAGCTCCTTGTCGGAAGGGCTGTCGGCGGATGCGTGCGGCCCGGCAGTCCGATACGGAGCGCGTGCGGACCATCACACCATGTTCGTCAAGCCGGTCCTGCCCAACTCCCGGAAGAGGAGTACCACCACAACGGCGAAACCACCCGAAGCGGGACGCCGGACGCACAGGACCGCGCCGACAGCCGGCAGAGCACTCCGGCGCAGCCCCCCGGTGGCACGCCTTTCGGCACACGACAAGGCCCCCGGCCGCGCATCGCACGTTCGGGGGCCTCTTCTTGGCTGTGGCGGCGCCAGGATTCGAACCTGGGAAGGCTGAGCCGGCAGATTTACAGTCTGCTCCCTTTGGCCACTCGGGCACACCGCCTGGGTCCGCGCCGGGCGCTGCCCGGCGACGGGGTAAACCATACCCGATGCCGGGGGGTGCTCCGCCACTCGGTTCGCGGGTGACGCGGGGTGCCGGGCAAGGGCGGACCCCGGGCGGTCGCGGACTAGTCTTGCAGCCTGAATCCATACCGTTGACAGGCCGACTTGCACACGAGGAGCCCCGCGATGGCCGACTCCAGTTTCGACATCGTCTCGAAGGTCGACCGCCAGGAGGTGGACAACGCCCTGAACCAGGCGGCCCGGGAGATCTCGCAGCGCTACGACTTCAAGGGCGTCGACGCCTCGATCGCCTGGTCGGGTGAACGGATCGAGATCCGCGCCAACGCGGAGGAGCGGGCAAAGGCGGTGCTGGACGTCTTCCAGTCCAAGCTGGTCAAGCGGGGCATCTCGCTGAAGGCCGTGGACTCCGGGGAGCCCCAGGCGTCCGGCAAGGAGTACAAGATCTTCTCCACCCTGAAGGAGGGCATCTCCCAGGAGAACGCCAAGAAGATCTCCAAGCTGATCCGGGACGAGGGCCCCAAGGGCGTCAAGGCGCAGGTGCAGGGCGAGGAACTGCGGGTCAGCTCCAAGAGCCGGGACGCCCTCCAGGAGGTCCAGCGGCTGATCAAGGAGCAGGACTACGACTTCGCCGTGCAGTTCGTGAACTACCGCTGAGCCGGTATTCCGACGTTGCGCGGAGGTGTGCCGGGCCGCTCGGCCCGACACGCCGTGCGGAACGGACGGTTCCCGCACCGGCCATGAGGAGCGCCTGCCGCGCTTGGCGGACGTCTTTCCCGGTCACGCCGGGGACGTCGTTGGTCTGCCGCGGGAGACGGGCCCGGACGATGCACTTGCGGACTCGATCGCAGACCCGCCCCCGTCATGACGCGTCAGCGGTCCGCCGCGGCCGCGTCGCCCGGGCCCGTGGCCTGGCCCGGGCGTGCTCGACGACGCGGCACTGGCGCGGTCGGTCCCGGCCGGGCCGACCGGGTGCCCGAGTGCCCACGGATCCGTTGCACCCCTGACGGAAAGCAGATCAACAATGAATGATGCGCATATCGAATACGCATGCCTGGTCGATGTACTGTTCACAAAGGCGCAACGGCCCCGCTTCGGCGACCTCTTCCTGATCTGCGGCTACGAGAACCCGAATTTCCCGCCCCGGGATCCTCGTTGGGCATCCCTGGGCGACCTGCAATTCGAACAGGTGGATGACTACTTCGCAGTGAGGGTGTACGGCGACGAGCCGGTCATCTGGCTCTACCCACTGGTAGCCGGTGCGGAAGTCCATCACCATCCGGGCCCGTTCGACGGTCTGCGTCTCACCTATGTCCCCGAGCTCCACAGCGAGGAACGGGCAGCACATTTCGCTCACGCTGTGGACGGCTTCTCCCGATCGGGCGCCGCCGAGGTGCGGTGGGGACGCGCGGCGGAGCCCGTCGGTCCCCCGGTCGACACCGTTGCCCTGACGACGCGGGTCCGGCGGTTCGTCGATGCGGGGGCATGGCGGGAGGGAGAGTGAGGGACAGCGGGTGGTCCGTGCCGGCGCCCCGCTACCAGCGGGCGGGGGCGTAGGGGGTGTCGGTGGGGACGATCCGGCGGCCGAGGGGCATCAGGGAGACGGGGATCATCTTGAGATGGGCGATGCCGAACGGAATGCCCAGGATGGTGACGAAGAAGGCGAGGGCGGCGGTGAGGTGGCCGATGGCGATCCAGACGCCGGCCACGATCAGCCAGACGACGTTGCCGATCAGCGAGGGGGCTCCGGCGCCGGCCCGTTCGGTGACCCGGTAGCCGAAGGGCCACAGGGCATAGGCGGCGATGCGGAAGCACGCGATGCCCCAGGGAATGGTCACCACGAGGAGGAAGCAGACCAGGCCCGCCACGGCGTAGCCGAGGGCCATCCAGATGCCGGAGAAGATCAGCCAGAGGACGTTGAGGAGCGTACGCACCGTTCCATGATTGCTTCCGGTGGCGCTCGGCGCGAGGCCGTGGCGCGGGGGCGGTGCGGCGCCGACGGGTCAGTGGCCGCGGCCGGCCATGCGTTCCAGGCGGGCGATGCGGTCGGCCATCGGGGGGTGGGTGGCGAACAGGCCGGCCATGCCCTCGCCGCGCCGGAAGGGGTTGGCGATCATCATGTGGCTGGCCGCCTCGATGCGCGGCTCGGGCGGCAGGGGCAGGGCCTGGGTGCCGGTCTCCAGTTTGCGCAGGGCGCTGGCCAGGGCGGCCGGGTCGCCGGTGAGCCGGGCGCCGGAGGCGTCGGCCTCGTATTCGCGGGAGCGGCTGACCGCGAGCCGGATGAGGGAGGCGGCGACCGGGCCCAGCAGGGCGATCAGCAGCATGCCGAAGACGCCGGGGCCGCGTTCGGAGCGCATCAGCCACATGAACTGGACAAGGAAGAGGATCACCGAGGCCATGGCGCCGGCCACCGAGGAGATCAGGATGTCGCGGTTGTAGACATGGCTGAGTTCGTGGCCGATGACACCGCGCAGTTCGCGTTCGTCGAGCAGTTGCAGGATGCCCTCGGTGCAGCAGACCGCGGCGTTGCGGGGATTGCGGCCGGTGGCGAAGGCGTTGGGGGCCTCGGTGGGCGAGATGTAGAGGCGGGGCATGGGCTGGCGGGCGGCGCCGGCCAGTTCCCGGACCATGCGGTAGAGGCGGGGGGCCTCGAATTCGCTGACCGGGCGGGCACGCATGGAGCGGAGTGCCAGTTTGTCGCTGTTCCAGTAGGCGTAACCATTGGTGGCGAGGGCGACGACGAGCGCGAGAATCAGCCCGCCGCGGCCGAAGAAGCTGCCGATGAGGAGGATCAACGCGGACATCGCGCCGAGCAGTGCGGCGGTCTTCAGCCCGTTGCGGTGGCGGTGCACGGTGTGCCCTCCAGGGATTGCTGCGTGGGGACGCGGAATGCCCGGCGGGGGCCGGGCATGGGGAGCCCGGTTTTTCCGGATTATCCAATAACCCTCCACTAACAGTGGACACTCCCGATCTAGAGAACGCCACGGGTCCCCGGGCGGTTCCCCCGAACGGCCCTGGTGGGCGGGGGCGCCGGAGGGCGGGTGCTAGAAGAGGCCGCCGGAGGCGAAGTGCAGAATGATCTGCGGCCATCCGGAGAGGACCAGGGCGGCCACGGCGGCCAGGGCCACGGCCAGCGCGGCGGGAGCACCGGTGCGGGTGCGGACGGCGGTGGCGGCGGCCGTGACGGTGGCGGTGGCGGTGTGCAGGGGGCCTTCCTCCGCGGAAACGGGTTCCGGCTCCGGTCCGGGCGCGGCGGGCTCGCGGAAGAGGACGGCCGTCCAGCGCAGGTAGTAGACCAGGCCGATGACCACATTCACGGCGGCGACCACGGCCAGCACGCCCAGGCCGGAGTCCACGGCGGCCCGGAGGACGGCCACCTTGGCGAACAGCCCGACCACCCCGGGCGGCAGCCCGGCCAGGCAGAGCAGGAAGAAGCCCATGGCCAGCGCGGTCAGCGGGCGGCGCCGGGCCAGCCCCCGGTGGTCGGCGACGCGGTGCCCGGCCGCGGCCCGCACCACCACGGCGAAGGCGCCCAGATTGACCACCGCGTACATCAGGGCGTAGGCGACGGTGGCGCCGACGGCGTTCAGCGCGGCGGCCGAGTCCTCGGCGTATGCCGCCGCGGCCAGCGGCACCAGCAGATAGCCGGCCTGGGCGATGGAGGACCAGGCCAGCAGCCGGACCGCGCTGTGCGGGGCGTCCGGCCGGGTGCGCAGCGCGGCGGTGTTGCCGGCCGTCATGGTCAGCCCGGCGAGCACGGCGACGGCCGGTCCCCACAGGTCGCCGAAGCCGGGGAAGGCGCCGGCGGTGACCAGGATCAGGCCGGCCAGCCCGGCCGTCTTGCTGACCACCGAGAGATAGCCGGCCACCGGCAGCGGGGCCCCGAGGTAGGTCTCGGGCACCCAGAAGTGGAACGGCACCGCGGAGACCTTGAAGGCGAAGGCGACCAGGGTCAGCACCACACCGGCCTCGGCCAGGGTGGCCAGCGCCGGGTCCGCCTCGGGCAGCGCGGTGGCGATCTCGGCGAGAAAGAGACTGCCGGCACCGGCGTAGACGAAGCTGATGCCGAGCAGCCCGATGGCGGTGGCGGTGACCGAGGACAGGAAGAACTTCAGCGCCGCCTCCGGGGCCCGCCCGGCCCGCCGCAGCCCGACCAGGGCGTAGGCCGGGAGGGTGGTGGCCTCCAGGGCGAGCAGCAGGGTGGCCAGGTCGCGGGCGGCGGGCAGCAGCACCGCACCGGTGACCGAGGAGAGCAGCAGGAACCAGAACTCGCCGGGCGGCAGCGGCGGCCGGCCCGGACGGCCGCCGAGTTCGGGAAGGCTGATCAGGACGGTGAGCAGGGCTCCGGCCAGCACCAGCGTCTGCACGATCAGCGCGAAGGAGTCGGCGAGGTAGGAGCAGTGCCCGGCCCCCTCGGTCAGGCAGAAGGTGGCGCGGTCCCCCGACCGCAGCGGATACAGGGAGAGCCCGGCCAGGACGATGCCGAGCAGGGCGAGGGCACCGAGCGGTCCGGCCCGGCGCGCCCCCGGCCAGGTCTTCGGGAGGGCGGCGTCGGCCAGCAGCAGCGCGAGCGCGGTGGCGGCGGTGATCGCCGGCGGGGCGATCACCGCCCAGTCCACGGTCTGGATCAGATTCATCGGCCAACTCCCGGCAGGAGACTCTGCACGGCGGGATCGGTGAGGTGGAGCAGGACCGCGGGCCACAGCCCGGCGAGCAGGGTGAGCAGCACCAGCGGGACGAAGGCCGCGTATTCGTGGGGGCGGAGGTCGGTGAGCTCCTCGGTCCGGGGGACGACGGTGACGGCGCCGCTGCCGCCCGCGTCCCCGGCCGCGGCGTCGCCCGGCGACTCGCCGCCGGGCACCGAGGCGCCGGCGGTGGCCGTGGTCTCGGGCGCGGTGCTGGGCAGCGGGCTGGCGCCGCCGGGGGCCAGCGGCAGCGGCGGGGCGTCGCCCATGCAGACGCGGCGCACCACGATCAGCAGATAGGCGGCGGTGAGCAGGGTGCCGAAGGCGGCCACCGCCATGGCGGTGAGGAAGACGGGTCGGCTGAGTCCTTCGGCGGGCCGGTAGGCGCCGAGCAGGGCGAGCATCTCGCCCCAGAAGCCGGCCGGTCCGGGCAGGCCCAGGGAGGCGACGGCGGCGAAGGCGAGCACCCCGCCGAGCCGGGGGGCGCGGCCGTAGAGCCGGGCGCCGCCGGTGCCGGCCATGGCGTCCAGCGTCGTGGTGCCGGTGCGGTCCTTGACCGTGCCGGCCAGGAAGAACAGCAGCCCGGTGATGAGGCCGTGGGCGATGTTGGCGAACAGGGCGCCGTTGACCCCGGTCGGGGTGAGGGTGGCGATGCCGAGCAGCACAAAGCCCATGTGGCCGACGGAGGAGTAGGCGATGAGCCGTTTGAGGTCCCCGCCGGTGCCCGCGCGGGCCAGCCGGAGGCAGGCGAGGGAGCCGTAGATGATGCCGGTGACGGCGAAGGCGGCCAGGTAGGGCGCGAAGAACTCGGCGCCCTCCGGTGCGATGGGCAGCACGATGCGGACCAGGCCGTAGGTGCCCATCTTCAGCAGCACCCCGGCCAGCAGCACCGAGCCGGCGGTGGGTGCGGCGGTGTGGGCGTCCGGCAGCCAGGAGTGCAGCGGCCACATCGGGGTCTTGACGGCGAAGCCGACGCCGAGCGCCAGCACCGCCAGGATCTGCACCGAGCGGCTCATGTTCTGGCCGTGCAGCCCGGCCAGGGCGGTCATGTCGAAGGTGCCGGCGTGCACTCCGATGAGCAGCAGGCCGAGCAGCATCACCACGGAGCCGAGCAGGGTGTAGAGGATGAAGGACCAGGCGGCCCGGGCCCGGTCCGCACCGCCCCAGCGGGCGATGAGGAAGTACATCGGGATCAGGACCATTTCGAAGGCCAGGAAGAACAGCATCAGGTCCAGCACCGTGAAGGTGGCCAGGGTGCCGCTCTCCAGGACCAGCATCAGCGCGACAAAGCCCCGGGCGCTCGGCCCGTCCGGCATCCGGAAGTAGGTGTAGAGCGCGCACAGGAAGGTGAGCAGGGCGGTCAGGACCACCAGCGGCAGGGAGATACCGTCGACGCCGAGATGCAGATCGACCGAGAGGGCGGGGATCCACTCCAGATTGGTCTCGGCCTGCATCCGGGCGGACTGGCCGGTGTCGAAGCCGGCGGTGAGCAGCAGGGCGGCGGCCAGCACCAGCCCGGTGACGGTGACGCCGTGCCGCAGCACGGCCTGCTCCGGGTCCCGGCCGCGCAGTCCGGGCGGGGCCGGCAGCAGCGCGGCGACCGCGCCGAGCAGCGGCAGCGCCACCACGGCGCCGAGCAGCCACTGCATCAGGGTGTCGTCCAGGGTGATCACTTCGGCTCATCCTCCGGCGGTGGTGAGGACGGCGGTGGCGGCCAGCACCAGGGCGCCGGCGGCGAGCACGCTGAGGTAGGTCTGCACATTGCCGGTCTGGGCGCGGCGGGTGAGGGCGCCCAGCCGGCCGGGGGCGCCGGCCGCACCGCGCACATAGGTGCCGACCACCTCCCGGTCCAGGAAGCGGACCAGCCGGGCGGCGCCGCCGACGGGCCGGACGAACAGCGCCGCGTAGAGGCCGTCCAGCCGGAAACCGGCGGCGGCGGGCCGGAACAGGCGGCCGAGCAGGGCGGGACCGGGGTCGGCGGCGTCGTCGGTCTCGTAGCGGCGGCGCCAGGCGCCGTAGCCGAGCAGGATGCCCAGCAGGGCGGCGCCGGTGGCGGTGGCGGAGGTGGTGAGCTCGGGCTCCAGGGGGGTGCCGTCCGGGAACCAGTCGGGCAGCCACCGGTAGGCGATGCCGAGCCCGAGGGCGGGGAGCGCGAGCAGCCACAGCATCAGGCTCATGGCCGGGGAGACGGGCGCGGCGCGGGGGGCCGGCTCGGGGCGGGCGCCGACCGGGTCGTGGAAGGCCATCAGCCACAGCCGGGTGGCGTAGCAGGCGGTGAGCAGGGCGGTGATCACGGCGGCGACCAGCACCGTCCAGCCGGCCGCCACCGGCACCGGGGAGCCGTGGCCGGCGCCGCGGGCGGCGTGCTCGGCGGCCACCACCACGGCCTCCTTGGAGAAGAAGCCGGCGAACGGGGGCAGCGCGGCCAGGGCCAGCAGGCCGATGGTGAGGCCCCAGAACGCGTCGGGGGCGCTGTACCGCAGGTCGCGCATGCGGGCCAGGGCGGTGAGCGAGCCGGTGCCGGCGGCGTGGATGAGCACCCCGGCGGCCAGGAACAGCAGGGCCTTGAAGGCGCCGTGGGTGAGCAGGTGGAAGACCGCGGCGTCCCGGTCGGCCACGGCCAGGGCGCCGGTCATCAGGCCGAGCTGGCCGATGGTGGAGTAGGCCAGCACCCGTTTGACATCGTCCTGGGCGAGGGCGGCCAGGGCGGAGCCGGTCATGGTGAGCGCGGCCAGCACCGCCAGCACCACCAGGGCGGCGGCGGAGGCGGTGAAGACGGGCAGCAGCCGGGCGACCAGCCAGACCCCGGCGGCGACCATGGTGGCGGCGTGGATCAGCGCGGAGACCGGGGTGGGGCCGGCCATGGCGTCGGGCAGCCAGGTGTGCAGCGGCACCTGGGCGGACTTGCCGGCCACGCCCGCCAGCAGCAGCAGCGCGATCAGGGTGGGGTGCTCCGGCGGGGTGGCCCCGTCGCCGGTGAGGCTCGCGGTGATGGCGCTGATCCGGAAGGTGCCGGTGTCGGTGGCCAGGGCCAGGATGCCGATCAGGAACGGCACATCGCCGAGCTTGGTGACCAGGAACGCCTTGAGGGAGGCGGCCCGGGCGGCGGGGGTCTCCCAGTAGTGGCCGACCAGGAAGTAGGAGCAGATGCCCATGACCTCCCAGCCGACCAGCAGCACCATCAGATCGTCGGTGTAGACGACCAGCAGCATGGCCGCGGTGAAGAGGGAGACCAGGGCGGCGTAGGAGGGGTAGCGCGGGTCGTCGCGGAGGTAGCCGGTGGAGTAGATCTGCACGGCGGAGGCGACGACGGCGACCAGCACGGCGACCGGCACGGAGTAGCCGTCGAGCTGGAGGGCGAGGGAGACGGGCAGGGCGGCGTCGCCGGTGGGGGTGAGTTCGGTGGCGGCCAGCAGGGTGCGGTGGTCCTCGCCCTGGCGGACGGCGACCAGGACGGCCAGGCCGGCGGCGGTGAGGGTGGGCAGCACCGCCAGGGGGCGGACGAAGCCGGGCGCGGAGCGTCCGGTGAGCAGGATCAGGGCCGCGGCGGCGAAGGGCAGCAGCGGGACGAGGGCGGCGGCGGTGATGGTGTTCACTCAGGCGGCTGCCTCTCGCTCGTGGGCGGCACCGCCGGCGGGCGCCGCCGCCGGTTCCCCGGTGTCCCCGGTGTCCCCGGCGTCCCCGGCGTCCCGGCCCGGATCGGTGCCGCGGCCGGCGTCGCCGCCATCGGCGCGGCGGTCGCCGAGTGCCCGCAGGCGGTCGACGGCGTTGTCCCCGTAGGTGCGGTAGACCAGCAGCACGATGGCCAGCCCGATGCCGATCTCGGCGGCGGCCAGTGCGATCAGGAAGAGGGTGAAGACCTGCCCGGAGTGCAGGGTGTCGCGCAGCCAGACGTCGAAGGCGACGAAGTTGAGGCCCACGGCGGCCAGCATCAGCTCGACCGACATCAGCACCAGGATGGCGTTGCGCCGGGCCAGCACGCCGTACACGCCGGTGCTGAACAGCAGGGCGGACAGCACCGCGGGATAGACCAGATGCATCTAGCGCTGCTCCTCCTCAGCGGGCGCCGGGCCCCGTTTGCGGGAGATGACGATGGCGCCGACCAGGGCGGCCAGCAGGATCACCGACAGCAGCTCGAACGGCAGCACCCAGTGCCGGAACAGGCTGGCGCCGATGTCGCCGGAGCGGCCGTGCGGGGTGTCGAGCTCGATCCAGGTGGTGCGGAAGGCGTCGGCCACCAGGGTGACCAGGGTGGCGGCGGCCAGGACGGCGACGGCCAGCGCCACCGGCCGGTTGCGGGAGTCGGCGTCCGGGGACGGGCCGATGGGCGCCCGGGTGAGCATCAGCCCGAACAGCAGCAGCACCACCACGGAGCCCAGATAGATCAGCACCTGCACCCAGGCGATGAACTCGGCGGTGAGCAGCAGATAGTGGACGGCGAGCCCGCCGAGCGCCACCACCAGGTAGAGGGCGGCGTGCACCAGTTGGCGGCTGGTGACGCAGAGGATGCCGGCGCCCAGGGTGACGAGCCCGACCAGCACGAAGACGATCTCCACGCCGGCCGGGGACAGGAACTCGCGGGTCTCGCCGGGGGCGGCGGTGAGCACGGCGGGCGCGAGCAGCGGATTCACGAGGCGCTCCCCTCCCCCGGTTCCCGGTCTCCTTCGGCCTGTTCGGCCTGTTCGGCCTGTTCGGCCGGCCGGCTCCGTTCGGCCGCCCGCCGGTCCGCGGTCCTGCGGGCGGCGGCGGTCTCCTTGGCCTCCTCGGCCGAGGGGTCCGGCGGAGGCGGCTCGGGCACCGTCCACATCCATTCGCGCAGCTTGTCGCGTTCATGGGTGAGATCGCGGATATCGGTCTCGGCGTACTCGAACTCCGGGGACCAGAACAGGGCGTCGAAGGGGCAGACCTCGACGCAGATCCCGCAGTACATGCAGAGCGCGAAGTCGATGGCGAAGCGGTCCAGGACGTTGCGGCTGCGCTCGCGTCCGCCGGGGGCGGCGGGCGGGACGGTCTCCTTGTGCGAGTCGATGTAGATGCACCAGTCGGGGCACTCCCGGGCGCACAGCATGCAGACCGTGCAGTTCTCCTCGAACAGCCCGATCACGCCCCGGCTGCGGGGCGGCAGTTCGGGCAGCGTCTCCGGGTACTGCTGGGTGACGGCCCGCCGGGTCATGGCGCGGAAGGTGACGGCCAGGCCCTTGGCCAGTCCGGAACCGAGACTCACAGGAACACCACCTTCACCACGCCGGTGAGCGCGATCTGCGCCAGGGCGAGCGGGACGAGGACGGTCCAGGCGAAGCGCTGGATCTGGTCCACCCGCAGCCGTGGCCAGGCGACCCGTGCCCAGATGACCAGGAAACAGAGGACGGCCGTCTTGAGCGTGGTCCACAGCCAGCCGAGCTGGTCGGGCAGCGGCCCGTGCCAGCCGCCGAGGAAGAGAACGGCGGTGAGCGCGGCGACGACCACGATGCCGGCGTACTCGGCGAGCAGGAACAGCGCGAAGCGCAGGCCGGAGTATTCGGTGAAGGCGCCGAAGATGATCTCCTCGGGCGCCAGCGGCGCGTCAAAGGGCGGCCGGTGCAGCTCGGCGATGCCGGCGGTGAAGAAGACGAAGCCGCCGATGAGCTGCCAGGGCACCCACCACCAGGCGAAGGCGTCCAGGATGCCGGGCAGGGAGAGGGTGCCGGCGGCCATCACCACGGAGGCGGCGGCCAGGATCAGGGGCAGTTCATAGGCCATGAGCTGGGCGGCGGTGCGCAGGCCGCCGAGCAGCGAGTACTTGTTGGCGGAGGCCCAGCCGCCCATGAGGGAGCCGAGGACGCCGACGCCGAGCACGGCGAGGACGAAGAAGATCCCGGCGTCGATGACCTCGCCGACCATGCCGCCCGGGCCGACGGGGATGGCGATCAGCACGATCAGATACGGGATCAGCGCCACGGCCGGAGCCAGCCGGAACAGCGTGCGGTCCGCGCCCTGCGGGACCACGTCCTCCTTCTGCGCGAACTTGACGCCGTCGGCGACGAGCTGGGCCCAGCCGTGGAAGCCGCCGGCGTGCATGGGGCCGAGCCGGCCCTGCATATGGGCCATCACCTTGTGCTCGGCCTGGCCGACGAGCAGCGGGAGCAGGAGGAAGGCGAGCAGCACGCCGCCGATGCGCAGCGAGACGTCCAGCACGTCCATTCAGTCCTCCCCCTCCTCGCGGTCACGGCCCTCCGGGCGTTCGCCGTCCGCGGGCCGCAGCCATGGCGCGTCGCCGCTGCGTACCGCGCCCCGGGCGGAGTCCCGCTCCGCCGGCTCGCCCTCGCCCGGCGGGGCCGGCGGGCGCCGCCGGCTCGCCGAGCCCTCGGACGCGGAGCGGGTGCGGCGCGGCCGGCGCGCCGGGGCCTCGCCGGAGGCGGCGGGGCGGCCGGGACGGCCGGGACGTTCGGGGCGTTCGGGGGCCGCGGGGAGCTTGCCCTTGAGCGGTCCCCATTCGTTGGGGTCGGGCACGCCCGGCGGCAGCATCTGGCGGCGCCGGGGGCCGCCGTGCGCCGGCTCGCCCGGTTCCTTGGCCCCCGGCCACGCCTTGGCCACCCGGGCGGCGAGCACGAAGTCCTTGCGCAGCGGATGGCCCTCGAAGCTCTCGGGCAGCAGCAGCTTCCCGGGGCTGGGATGGCCCGCGAAGCGCAGGCCGAACATCTCGTGGGTCTCCCGCTCGTGCCAGTTGGCGCCGGGATAGACATCGGTCAGGGTGGGCAGTTCGGCGGCGTCGCGCGGGAGCGCGGTGCGCAGCAGCAGCCGGCGCGGGGCGGTGCCCGCCGTCCCGCCGAGCGCCGCCACATGCAGGCAGACCAGGAAACCGGCGTCCTGTTCGTCCACCGCGCTGAGCCAGTCGAAGTAGGTGCAGCCGAGTTCGTCCCGTGCGGTCAGCGCGGCCCGGTGCCAGCGCTGCGCCGGGACGTCCACGGTGAGGACGGAGTAGGACTCGTGGGCGGTGGCGCCCTCGCCGAAGATCTGATCGGCGTCCCGGTCCAGCCAGCTCACTGCTCGCCTCCCGCGGGCGCCGGTCCCGCCGGCGGCGGGGTCAGCGGGCTGGTCAGGGCGGCGGCCGAGGGCGGCCGGGAGCGGTAGCGCTCGGCGGTCGACTCCTCGGCGATCTTCTCCTGGAGCTTGAGGATGCCCTGCAGCAGCGCCTCGGGACGGGGCGGGCAGCCCGGCACATACACATCGACCGGGATGATCTGGTCCACGCCCTTGGTGACGGCGTAGGAGTCCCAGTACGGGCCGCCGCAGTTGGAGCAGGCGCCGAAGGAGATGACGTACTTGGGCTCGGGCATCTGCTCGTAGAGCCGTTTCACCGCCGGCGCCATCTTGTCGGTGACCGTGCCGGAGACCACCATCAGATCCGCCTGGCGGGGGCCGGGCGCGAACGGGATGACGCCCAGCCGGATGAAGTCGTGCCGGGCCATGGAGGCGGCGATGAATTCGATGGCGCAGCAGGCCAGTCCGAAGTTGAAGACCCACAGGCTGTAGCGGCGGCCCCAGTTGAGGACGACCTTCATGGGCTCGGGGGCGAGCCGGGCCAGCGGGCCCAGCCGGGGCGGCGGGTGCACCGGGGTCAGGTCCATGTGAGCACGCCCTTTCGCCAGGCGTAGAACAGGCCGGCCGCCAGAAAGCCCAGGAAGAGGAACATCTCGGCGAGGGTGACCCCGCCGAATCCGTCGGCCGCGAACACCGCCGCCCAGGGGAAGAGGAAGATCGCGTCCACCGCGAAGATCACATAGAGGAAGGAGTAGAGGTAGTAGCGGATCTGGGTGTGCGCCCAGCCTTCCCCGACGGGGTCGATGCCGCACTCGTAGACGAGCAGCTTCTCCGGGGTCGGCGCCACCGGGCGCAGCAGCCGTCCGGCGGTGAAGGCCACGGCGACGAAGAGCACGCCGACGACCGCGACCAGTCCGACGACCGCATAGCCGTGGAAGTAGTCCGGCACCTGGGTGGCCCCTTTGGTGGTGGTGGGTCATCTTCTGCTGTGGTGCTGCTGTGCTGCTGTGGTGGCGCTGCGGTGGCGCTGCGCGGCCCCCGCGGACGGCCGTCCGGCGTCGGCCGGCACCGGCCGGTCCGCCGTACGGACGGGAGTCTAGGGGGTGAGCGACGCGTTGTGACCGGTGCGTCCCGGGAACCACTCGATTCCCACCCCGGCCCCGGCCGGGCTCAGGGCCGCTCGCCCTGGCTGGTGGAGACGTCCAGGACGTTGTCCTCGTCGCGCAGCCAGACGGTCTGCTTGTCGGCGGTGACGGTGACGCCGATCCCCTCGGGACTGCCGGTGCCGTCGAGCCCGTCCGGTTCCGGGGCGGCCGGGCTCCGGCGCGGCTCGTCGTCACAGGGGGTGGAGTTCTGCGGCCGGGACCGCACCTGCCCGCCGGCCGAGCGGCCGTCCTCGGCCACCCGCAGCAGAAGATGGCCGGTCCGGCCCCAGGGGACGACGATCCGGCCGCCCGGCCGGGTCTGCGCCACCCAGGTCCAGGGAATGCGTTCGGCGGGCGAGGTGGCGATCACTCCGTCGTAGGGCGCGCCGTCCGGCCGGCCCGCGGCCGGGTCGCCGGTCTCCACCGCGACCTCGGCGCTGATCCCGTCGAGCCGGCGGCGGGCCTGGTCGGCCAGGCGCGGATCGGGTTCCACGCTCACCACATTGCCGGGGCCGGTGCGCCAGGAGAGCAGCGCCGCGTTCCAGCCGGTGCCGGTGCCCAGCTCCAGCAGGTGTTCGCCGGGCTCCGGGGCGAGCGCGGCCAGCATGGCGACCACGGCGGCGGGGGAGGCGATGGTGAGTGCCGGCCGGCCGTCGGCGACCTGGACGACGGTCGGGTCGTCCGGGCCGGCGTAGATCACATCCGCCCAGCGGTCGGGCTGGGTCCAGCGGTCGACCGGGACATAGATGCGGCCCACGCAGTGGTAGACCCGGTCGGGAGCGAAGCGGTGGCGGGGCAGCGCGCCCACGGCATGCCGTATCCACGGCGCTTCGAGAGGCCAGTCACCGCGCCATTCCATGGCTTCGGCCAGCCGCCGTCGACGCTCTCCGAACACGGCCGGCCCTCTCCTTCCCGGCGTGGGCCCGGGCCGTTTCCGGCCGGGCCGGCAGCCGACGTCCACGACGCTCCGCACGATGCCCAACTCCTGTGATCAGATCATGACACAAAGTGAGAGCACCTGATAGGCCGCCGGAGCCGGCCGCTTCGGTACGGGGCGGCGATTCGGCCGGTCCGGCGCCTGCGGCACCGGTCACGGGCGGCACGGCTCAGGCGCCAGGATACGCGTGGGACGGAAGGTGGGGTTAGCCCTACCAAGGGAGACCGACGCACCCCATGGCGGGCACGGGCGGGCAGCGGGCAGTCTTGGGTGAGCGAGCGGTGCGCTGTGCCGCTCACCGCACCGGGCGGACCGGCCGTGCCGGCCGGTCCGGGCGCGGCGAACGGAGGGAAGGGAAGTGGCAGGCGCCATGAGCAGCACTGCGGTGTCGCGCAACCCGCACCACGCGGGTGAGCGGAGCGGCGACGGCGGGATCGGCGACGGCACCGGCACCGGCGGTGCCAGAAGGCTGTGGAGCACCGCGGTCTCCGTGATGGTGGGCCCGCGCACCCTGCGCGAGGGCCTGTACGCGCTGCTCAACCTGCCGATGGCGCTGTTCGCCTTCTGCTTCGCGGTGACCGCCCTGTCCACCAGCGTCGGGCTGCTGATCACCTTTGTCGGCCTGCCCCTGCTCTGTCTGACGCTGGTCTCGCTGCGCGCCTTCGGCTATGTGGAGCGCACCCGCGCCCAGTGGCTGCTCGGGCTGCCGGTGCCCGGCCCGCGTCCGCTGCTGGCCAAGGGGCGGCGCGGCCTGATGGAGTGGATGTCGGCGGTGCTGCGCAGCGGCGAGTGCTGGCGCAGCACGGGGTACGCGCTGTTCCACCTGCCGTGGGCGGTGGTCAGTTTCTCGCTGGTGGTGTCGCTGTGGTCGGCGGCCTGGTCGGCGCTGCTCTACCCGCTGTACTTCTGGCTGATGGACCGAAGCGACCGCGCCGGGATCCATCTGGACGGCCACGGGGGCGGCCTGGTCTGGGACACCCTGGCCGAGGCGCTGCTGGTCAGCCTGGTGGGCCTGCTGCTGCTCTATCTGTCCGGCTGGCTGATCCGGGGCCTGGCCATGGTGGACCGGCTGATGGTCGGCGGGCTGCTCGGCCCGTCGGCGGCCGATGCCCGGGTGCAGGAGCTGGAGTCCAACCGCTCGGTGGTGGTGGACACCTCCGCGGCCGATCTGCGGCGCATCGAGCGGGATCTGCACGACGGCGCGCAGGCCCGGCTGGTGGCGCTGGCCATGGGGCTGGGTCTGGCCAAGGAGAAGCTGGCCGAGGACCCGGACGCGGCGGCCCGGATGGTGGACGAGGCGCACGGCGAGGTGAAGCTGGCGCTTCAGGAGCTGCGCGATCTGGCCCGCGGCATCCATCCGGCGATCCTCACCGACCGGGGGCTGGGCCCGGCGCTGTCGGCGCTGGCCTCCCGGTGCACGGTTCCGGTGATGGTGGACGTGGACCTGCCGAAGCGGCCGGCCGAGGCGATCGAGGGCATCACCTATTTCATGGTCTCGGAGCTGCTGCAGAACGTGTCCAAGCACAGCCGCGCGCGGTCCGCCTCGGTGGACATCTGGCGCACCGGGGACCAGTTGATGGTGCTGGTCTCGGACGACGGCCGGGGCGGCGCGGACACCGGGGCGGGTTCCGGGCTGGCCGGGCTGACCGAGCGGATCGCGGCGGTGGACGGGGCGCTGGCCGTCTCCTCCCCGGCCGGCGGGCCGACCACGGTGACCGCGGCGCTGCCCTGGCGCGACCGCCCGGGCCGCGGCTGAGGGTGCCGGTTTCCGGCGGCCGGTCCGGTCCCCCGCCGCCCGCTCCGGGTGAGAAGCTGGTGCGCGTCGCCGGCCGTGCTGGGCCGGCCCGGTACGGGGAGCGGAGTAACGCGCATGCGGGTGGTCATCGCCGAGGACTCGGTGCTGTTGCGGGAGGGGCTGACCCGGTTGCTCACCGACCGGGGCATGCGGGTGGTGGCCGGGGTGGGTGACGGCGAGGCCCTGGTGAAGGCGGTGCACGAGCTGGCGGACGGCCCCGACGGGCTGCCCGATGTGGTGGTGGCGGATGTACGGATGCCGCCGACCCACACCGACGAGGGGCTGCGGGCCGCCGTGCGGCTGCGCCGGGAGTACCCGGATCTGGGGGTGCTGGTGCTGTCCCAGTATGTGGAGGAGCAGTACGCCACCGAGCTGATCGCCGGCTCCGGGCGCGGGGTGGGCTATCTGCTCAAGGACCGGGTGGCCGAGGTCCGGGAGTTCGTGGACGCGGTGACCCGGGTGGCAGGCGGCGGCACGGCGCTGGACCCGGAGGTGGTGGCGCAGTTGCTGGGCCGCAGCCGCCGCCACGATGTGCTGGCCTCGCTCACTCCGCGTGAGCGCGAGGTGCTGGGGCTGATGGCCGAGGGCCGGACGAATTCGGCCATCGCCGCCGCCCTGGTGGTCAGCCATGGCGCGGTGGAGAAGCACGTCAGCAACATCTTCCTCAAGCTGGGCCTGGCGCAGAGTGACACGGATCACCGCCGGGTCCTGGCGGTGCTGACCTATCTCAATTCCTGAGCACCCGGCAGGCTGAGCACCAGCATATTTACAGCCTGTCCAACAAGCTCCTCGGAGTCTCATACGACCGGGACTGCGCGGGGAGTTGAGGGTTTCTAGAGGAAGGCGCGGAACACTCGGCCCGGGAGTGGGATAGGGAACAGGAGCCGGGGCAGAGCACGTTCATGAGGAGTACACGGACGTCTCAGAACCGGGTCCACGATGTGATCAGCCCCGAGGAAGGCAACCCTTACCCGCGTACGATGGCCCAGATGAGCCGCCTCAAGGGAGTGCTACTGACGTGACCAGCCAGGTCGAACCGGCCGCCCCGGACTCCGGCACCGGCCACCAGCCGGGCCAGGCAGCGGGCGAGCCGCCGGAAACGCCGGAACAGCCGGGACACAAGGCCGTACAGCGCCTGGAGCGGGTGATCATCCGGTTCGCGGGCGACTCCGGTGACGGCATGCAGCTGACGGGTGACCGTTTCACCTCCGAGACGGCCTCGTTCGGCAACGATCTGTCCACGCTGCCGAACTTCCCGGCGGAGATCCGGGCACCGGCGGGGACGCTGCCGGGGGTGTCGTCCTTCCAGTTGCACTTCGCCGACCACGACATCCTCACCCCGGGTGACCGGCCGGATGTGCTGGTGGCGATGAACCCGGCGGCGCTGAAGGCGAATGTCGGGGATCTGCCGCCGGGTGCGGAGATCATCGTGAACACCGACGAGTTCACCTCGCGGGCGATGGCCAAGGTCGGCTATGACGCCTCCCCGCTGGAGGACGGCTCGCTGGAGTCCTTCCGGGTGCATCCGGTGCCGCTGACCACCCTGACGGTGGAGGCGCTGAAGGAGTTCGGGCTGTCCCGCAAGGACGCGGGACGGTCGAAGAACATGTTCGCCCTCGGGCTGCTGTCGTGGATGTACAGCCGCCCCACGCAGGGCACCGAGGACTTTCTGCGCACCAAGTTCGCCAAGCGCCCACAGATCGCGCAGGCCAATATCGCCGCCTTCCGGGCGGGCTGGAACTTCGGTGAGACCACGGAGGATTTCGCCACCTCCTACCAGGTGGCGCCGGCGGCCTCGGCATTCCCGCCGGGGACCTACCGCAACATCTCCGGGAACCTGGCCCTGTCCTACGGACTGATCACCGCGTCCCAGCAGGCGGACCTGCCGCTGTTCCTGGGCTCCTACCCCATCACCCCGGCCTCGGACATCCTGCACGAGCTGTCCAGGCACAAGAACTTCGGTGTGCGCACCTTCCAGGCGGAGGACGAGATCGCCGCGATCGGTGCGGCGCTCGGCGCGGCCTTCGGGGGAAGTCTGGGGGTGACCACCACCTCCGGCCCGGGCGTGGCGCTGAAGTCGGAGACCATCGGGCTGGCGGTGACGCTGGAGCTGCCGCTGCTGGTGGTGGACATCCAGCGCGGCGGTCCGTCCACGGGGCTGCCCACCAAGACCGAGCAGGCGGACCTGCTGCAGGCGATGTTCGGCCGCAACGGGGAGGCCCCGGTGCCGGTGGTGGCCGCGGCCACCCCGGCCGGCTGCTTCGACGCGGCGCTGGAGGCGGTGCGGATCGCGCTGGTCCACCGCACCCCGGTGTTCCTGCTCTCCGACGGCTATCTGGCCAACGGCTCCGAGCCCTGGCGCATCCCGGAGGTGGCGGACCTGCCTGATCTGCGGGTGCAGTTCGCCACCGCCCCCAACCACACCCTGGACGACGGCACCGAGGTCTTCTGGCCGTACAAGCGCGACGAGCGGACCCTGGCCCGGCCCTGGGCGGTGCCCGGCACCCCGGGCCTGGAACACCGCATCGGCGGCATCGAGAAGCAGGACGGCAGCGGCAACATCTCCTACGACCCGGCCAACCACGACCACATGGTCCGCACCCGCCAGGCCAAGATCGACCGGATCGCCGTGCCCGATGTGGCCGTGGACGACCCCGGCGCCGCCGCCCGCACCCTCGTGCTTGGCTGGGGCTCCACCTATGGCCCCATCACCGCCGCGGTGCGCCGCATCCGGCGCGCCGGAGGCCACATCGCCCAGGCCCACCTGCGCCACCTCAACCCCTTCCCGGCCAACCTCGGGCAGGTGCTGAAGGCCTATGACCGGGTCATCGTGCCGGAGATGAACCTCGGCCAGCTCGCCGCCCTGCTGCGCGCCAGGTATCTGGTCGACATCCACTCCCTCACCCAGGTCACCGGCCTGCCCTTCAAGGCCGAACAGCTTGCGAGCGCCATCAAGGAGGCGAGCGATGCCCACTGAGGCCCTGACCCTGGTCCCCAGGGCGGAGAGCAGGCAAAGCGCCAAGGACTTCAAGTCCGACCAGGAAGTGCGCTGGTGCCCCGGCTGCGGCGACTACGCCGTGCTGGCCGCCGTGCAGGGCTTCATGCCCGAGCTCGGGCTGGCCCGGGAGAACATCGTCTTCCTCTCCGGCATCGGCTGCTCCTCCCGCTTCCCGTACTACATGAACACCTACGGGATGCACTCCATCCACGGCCGCGCCCCGGCCATCGCCACCGGCCTGGCCGCCTCCCGCCGGGACCTGTCGGTCTGGGTGGTCACCGGCGACGGCGACGCGCTGTCCATCGGCGGCAACCACCTGATCCACGCCCTGCGCCGCAATGTGAACCTGAAGATTCTGCTGTTCAACAACCGGATCTACGGCCTGACCAAGGGCCAGTACAGCCCCACCTCCGAAGCCGGGAAGATCACCAAGTCCACCCCGATGGGCTCCCTGGACTCCCCCTTCAACCCCGTCTCCCTGGCGCTGGGCGCCGAGGCCTCCTTCGTCGCCCGCACCATCGACTCGGACCGCAAACACCTCACCGAGGTCCTGCGCGCCGCCGCCGCCCACCCCGGCACCGCACTGGTGGAGATCTACCAGAACTGCAACATCTTCAACGACGGCGCCTTCGAGGCGCTCAAGGACCGCCGGCAGGCCCAGGAAGCCGTCATCCGCCTGGAACACGGCCGGCCCATCCGGTTCGGCCTGCCCTGGGCCGAGGAGGACGGCGGCGACGGCCTCGGCTCCCAGGGCGTGGTCCGCGACCCGGCCACCGGCGACCTCAAGGTCATCGACCTGGCCGAGGCGGGCGGCGCCGAGGGCGTTCTCGTCCACGACGCGCACGCCGCCTCGCCCACCAACGCCTTCGCCCTCTCCCGCCTCGCCGACCCCGACACCCTGCACCGCACCCCCATCGGCGTCTTCCGCGACATCCGCCGCCCGGTGTACGACGACCTGATGGCCGACCAGCTCGAACGCGCGGTCGAGAGCCAGGGCAAGGGCGATCTCGCCGCCCTGCTGGCGGGCAACGACACCTGGACCGTGCGCGGCTGACCTGTCCCCGCGCGACCCGGCCCAAGGGGCCGGACCGGCCCCCCACCCGGCGCCGGTCCGGCCCCTTTCCCGTCCCGAGTGCGGGCGGCGGTCCCGCGAGCCGCCACGGGGGTGTCGCACCTCACTCCGACGCCAGGACCGTAATCGGATAACGGAAATGACAGGGGGACGCCCGCGCGACTACCTTCATGCTGGGTGCACCGGCCGCCGCCGGCCCCGCGTGGCGAAGGAGACGATCGGCGATGCAGACGGGTGCAGACACAGACATAGGCACGGGCACGGACGCGGGCGCGGGCGCGGGCACGGGCGCGGGCACGGACGCGGGCGCCGCGCAGCAAGCCGGCCGGCGGAGCGAGCGGCGGACCGGACTGGCCTTCGGGCTGGCGGCGTTCGGGATGTGGGGGCTGCTGCCCGTCTACTGGCACGCGCTGGACGCCACCCCGCCCGCCGAGCTGCTGGCCCACCGCATGGTGTGGTCGCTGCCCAGCGCGCTGCTGCTTCTGCTGCTGGTCCGCCGCTGGGCGTGGATACGGGAGCTGGTCCGCCGCCCGAAGCGGCTGGCCCTGGTGTTCCTCTCCGCCGCCCTGATCTCCCTCAACTGGTACGGCTTCATCTGGACGGTGGCCAACGACCGGGTGATCGAGGCCTCCCTGGGCTACTTCATCAACCCGCTGATCACCATCGCCATCGGCGTGGTGCTGCTGCGCGAACGGCTGCGCCCGGCGCAGTGGACCGCCGTCGGCATCGGCGCGGCGGCGGTGCTGGTGATGTCCGTGGCCTACGGCCAGGTGCCCTGGCTGGCCCTGTTCCTCTCCGTCTCCTTCGCCCTCTACGGCCTGGTCAAGAAGCAGACCGGGCTGGACGGCCTGGAGGGGTTCAGCGCGGACGCGGCGCTCCAGTTCCTGCCCGCGCTGGGCTATCTGCTGCTGCTCGGCGCGCGCGGCGATTCCACCTTCACCGCTGCGGGCACCGGCCACACCGTGCTGCTGGTGGGCACCGGGATGGTGACCGCGCTGCCGCTGATCTTCTTCGGCGCGGCGGCGGTCCGGGTGCCGCTGTCCACCGTCGGGCTGATGCAGTACCTGGCGCCGTCCACCATGTTCCTGCTCGGGGTGCTGGCCTTCCACGAGGAGATGCCGCCCGAGCGCTGGGCCGGCTTCCTCCTGGTGTGGACCGCGCTGACCCTGCTGACCTGGGACGCCCTGCGCCAGGCGCGGCTGTCCCGGGCCGCCCTGCGGGCCGCCCGCACCCGCGCCGCCGCCCATGGCGCCCATGGCGCCCGGGACGCCCGGGCGCCCGCGGCCGGCACCTCAGCCGCCGTCGGCCGGTGAGCGCGGGGCGCACGCCGGAACCCGACGGGAACGGGACCCGGCGCCCGGCGAGGGGAAAGGGCCGGGGAGCGGGTCCCGTTCGTCGGGGACGGACGCCGGGTCCGGGGCCGGGGCTCAGTGCTCGAACAGGCCCTCGCCGCCGAAGACGCCCTCCAAGGGTGCCTCGGGGTTGATCTCGACCACCTCGGCGCCCTCGGGCGGGGTGAACTCGAAGCTGCCGCCGGCCGGCCTGTCATAGCTGATCTGCGAGAAGGCCACATCCATGAGCTGCCGGTCCGGGCTGTTCACGGTCACCGCGAGCGGCAGCCCGGTCTCGGCGTCCACCGAGATGCGGACCGACTCGACGGTCAGGAAGCCGGTTTTCCCGTGGTCGCCGACGGGCTCCACCAGGAGCTGGTAGACGTCCTGGCCGGCCACCCGGCCGGTCCCCTGGACGGTGAGCTCGGCGGTGCCCTCGGTCTCCTCCAGCACCCGCTCGGCCAGCTCCTGCGGGGTGAGCTCCCCGTACGGCCCCCAGTCCTCGGGGGCCTCGGCCACATCCGGGTGCTCCGGCACGGTGGAGTGGTAGGCGGTGTTCTCGGCCCCGTCGTAGAGCCAGACGTCCTCCTGGTTGTGGATCATGGTGAACTCCTCCGAGCCGCTGCCCAGCTCCAGGCGCTGCCGCTCGGGCCCGTCCACCGCCACCTTCAGTGTGCTGGTGCCGCTGGCCAGCGACGCCAGCCGGCCGGCCTCGCTGCCGCCGAAGGACTCGGCGAGCTCCGCCAGCCCCGGGATCTCGAACCCGGAGCGGACCCGCACCGTGCCGGTCAGCTCCTCGGTATCGGACTCCGCGATCCGGACGATCAGTTCCTCGGCGGTGACCTCCGGCAGGTCCGGGCTGCCGTCGCTGGCCAGCGCCGGGTACAGCCCCGCGCCGGCCGCGGCCACACCGGTGACCACCGCGGCCGGCACCAGCACTCGGCGGAGCTTTGCGTTCGCTGCCATGTCCATCCCCATCCGCTCTGCTCAGTGAGCCTTGTCGAGCTGTTCCGGCTCGTCCCCCGGACACTGTCGATTTCACCGGACGAGGGGGGCCGGCGGCATCAGCCGAAGGGCTCGTCCGCGTCCTCCGGGGGGATGAACCACGGGCCCGGGCGGGGACCCGGTCCCTTAGGGGAATCCCGGTGGGGCGCCGGGTGGCCCGCCACAGGAGGGGCAAACCGCCGGGGCGGAGGAGGCGGCGGACGAAGCAGGAGAACGGGACGGGACGGGGAAGGGAGCGGCCTCAGCGGGCGCGGTCGGCCACGCTGTCGCACAGCCCGGCCAGCGCCGCCCGGGCCGGGCACTCCGGCAGCGGGGTGAGCAGCTCCCGGGCCCGGGCCGCGTACTCCAGCGCGTCCGCCCTGGCCTCCTGGAGGACCGGATGGGCCCGCAGCCCGGCCAGTGCCTCGGTGCGCCGGCCCTCGTCCGTCAGATCGCCGTCCAGCAGCTCCAGCAGGGCCCGGTCGTCCGCGGTGCCGCCGCCCGGCCGGGCGATCCGCTCCCGCAGCCGCAGCACCGGCAGGGTGGCGATGCCCTCGCGCAGATCGGTGCCCGGGGTCTTGCCCGAGACATCGCCCTCGCTGGCGATGTCCAGCACATCGTCGGCGAGCTGGAAGGCGACCCCGATCCGCTCGCCGAACCGGGTCAGCAGATGGACGGTCCGCTCCTCCGCGCCGGAGAGCAGCGCGCCGAACCGTCCGGCGACGGCGATCAGCGAGCCGGTCTTGCCCGCCACCACATCCAGATAGTGCGCCACCGGATCGTCCCCGGGACGCGGTCCCGCGGTCTCCAGGATCTGGCCGGTGACCAGCCGCTCGAACGCCTCCGCCTGGATGCGCACCGCCTCCGGCCCCAGCTCCGCCACGATGGAGGAGGCCCGGGCGAACAGGAAGTCGCCGGTCAGCACGGCCACCGAGTTGTCCCAGCGGGAATTGGCGCTGGACACTCCGCGCCGCACCTGGGCCTCGTCCATCACATCGTCGTGGTAGAGGGTCGCGAGATGGGTCAGTTCCACGGTGACCGCGGCCGGCACCACACCCGGCGCGTGCGGGTCGCCGAACTGCGCCGCCAGCATCACCAGCAGCGGCCGGAACCGCTTGCCCCCGGCCCGCACCAGATGCTGGGCCGCCTCGGTGAGAAACGGGACATCGCTCTTGGTGGCCTCGACGAGCCCCGCCTCGACAGCCGCCAGGCCGGCCCTGATATCCGTCTCCAGGGCCTGGTCCCGCACGGTCACCCCGAAGGGCCCCACGACGGTCACGACCGCTTCTCCTTCTCCGAGGTGTACTGACCATCGAAGGGTATCCCGTCGAAAGTGGATCACCATCGGCGGATAGCGCGTGGCGGGGGCCGCCCCCGGGGACGCCGTCTAGGGTGGCGGGCATGTCTGAGACCAGCATGATCGAGGTGCCGACGGTGACCGAGGACGATCTCTTCGGGCCGGACAACCTTCCCTACGGTGTCTTCTCCGCCGACGGCGGACCCCGCCGGATCGGCGTCCGCTACGGAAACCATGTGCTGGACCTGGGCGGCGCCGCGGCCGTCCTGGACGGCCCGCACCGCCGGCACGCCGCGCTGCTCGCCGCGCCCGTGCTGAACCCGCTGATGGCCGCCGGACGCCCGGTGTGGACCGAGGTCCGGGCCGCCGTGCGCTCCTGGCTCACCGATCCCGGCACCCTGCGGCTGCTGGCCGGCCGCGGCCTGCTGCCCCGGCTGGACGACCCCGGCCGCCCGCTCACCCTGCATCTGCCCTTCGAGGTGGCGGACTACGTCGACTTCTACGCCAGCGAGCACCATGCCGCCACCGTGGGCCGGATCTTCCGGCCCGAGGCCGAGCCGCTCACCCCCAACTGGAAGCACCTGCCGATCGGATACCACGGCCGGGCCGGCACGGTGGTGGTCTCCGGCACCCCGGTGATCCGCCCGCACGGCCAGCACCGGGCGCCGGACGCCGCCGCGCCGGGCTTCGGCCCGTCCCGGCGGCTGGACATCGAGGCCGAGGTGGGCTTTGTGGTGGGCACGCCCAGCCCGCTGGGGGAACCGGTGGGGATGGCCGCCGCCCGCGACCACCTCTTCGGCGTCTGTCTGCTCAACGACTGGTCGGCGCGGGATCTCCAGGCCTGGGAGTACCGCCCGCTGGGGCCGTTCCTGGGCAAGTCCTTCGCCACCTCCGTCTCGGCCTGGGTGACCCCGCTGGACGCGCTGGACGGCGCCCGCACGGCCCCGCCGCCGCGCAGCCACCCGCTGCTGCCGTATCTCGACGACACCGGGGGCGAGGAGTGGGGGCTGGATCTGCGGCTGGAGGTGCTGCTGAACGGACAGCGGCTGTCCGGGCCGCCGTTCGCCGCGATGTACTGGACGGCCGCCCAGCAGCTCGCCCATCTGACCGTCAACGGCGCCTCGCTGCGCACCGGCGACCTCTTCGCCTCCGGCACGGTCAGCGGTCCCGGCCCGCATGAGCGCGGCTGCCTGCTGGAGATGACCTGGGGCGGCCGGGATCCGGTGCGGCTGCCGGACGGCACCGAGCGGGTCTTTCTGGAGGACGGCGACGAGGTCACCCTGACCGCCTGGGCACCCGCCGGGGCCGGCCGCCGCATCGGCCTGGGCGAGGTCACCGGACGGGTGGAACCGGCACGCACTCCCCGGTCGTCCTGACCCCCGGGGGACGCGTGCAGCCGACGCGTGACGACGAAGGGAAGACGATGCGCGGGATCAGGGCCGTGACCTGGGCCGCGGCAGCCGCGGCCGTGGTGCTGCCGCTGGCCGCCTGCTCCGGCGACGGGGACGGGGACGGCGACGGCAAGGAGGCCGGCGGTGGGAAGCCGTCCGCCGAGGAGACCGCCGGCGGTGACGGCGCCGGCGGGGAACCGGCGGACACCGCGGCGCTGGACGGCCTCTGGGCCGCCGAGACCACCGGCGGCGGGGTGCTGCTCCAGATCTCCGGCGGCACGGTCAGCCGCTTCGACGGCAGCGAACTGTGCCTGGGGGCAGCCGCGGCGGCGGGCGGCCGGACCGCGCTCACCGTGCGGTGCGCCGAGGCCGGCGCCCCGGACACCGGTCAGGCCACGGTGGCGGGCGATGCCCTGACCGTGCACTGGGAGGCGGCCGGCGAGCAGCGGTACACCCGGGTGGCCGACGCCACCGCCGGCCTCGGCGACATCCCGCTGGAGGAACTGAACCTGGAAGGGCTGGAGGGCCTGGAGGGACTGGACCCGGACAGCCTGGACGCGGAGCTGCTGGAGCAGCTTCAGCAGTTGGAGGGCCTGGACCCCGGGCAGCCCGGCGGCTGACCGCCGCGGAGGGGTGACCGGCCCGCGGCACGGCACACCGGGGCGGTAGCGTGTGCCCGGATAACCGGACTTGAGGGGAACTATGCGTAGGTCAGTACGGCTCGCCGGTCCCGTTGCGCTGGCCGCGGCGGGTGTGCTGCTGCTGGGAGCATGCGGCGGCGACGGCGACGACGGCAACAACGCCGGTGACTCCGGCGGAAGCAGCAGCGAAGGCTCCACCGCCGGCGACTCGGGCGGCGCGACCGGGGGCGACTCGGGCGGCGACACCGGGGGCACCGGCGGCGGGTCCCTGGACGGCTGGTGGACCACGGACGCGTCCGCCGAGAACCCCAACCAGATCATCATCGGGGACGGCCAGGCCACCTACCTGGCCGAGGAGGGGCAGATGGTGTGCAGCGGCCCCGCGGCCGAGAACCACATCGAGCTGCTCTGCCTGGACAGCACGCCGAAGGCCGGTGTGCCACGGCTCGACGGCGGGGAGCTGACCGTCACCTGGGAGGACGGCGGCTCCGAGACCTTCACCAACCTCGGCCAGGACCTCGCGGAACTGGAGAACCTGCTCCAGGGCATGGAGGGCATGGAGGACATCGGCGGCATCGAGGGCATGGACCTGGGAGGCAACTGACGGCCGGCCCCGAGGGCGGAACGAGCGGCGGCCCGGAACCCTGTGCGGGTTCCGGGCCGCCGTCGTCCCGTGCCCGCCCGGCGGTGACCGCCGGACGGGTGCGCCGTCAGCGGGCGGTGGCCGCCGCCTGCTGGACGAAGACCCCGGCCTGGCCGGCCAGATCCAGGAAGTACTGCGGCGCGATGCCCAGCACCAGCGTCACCACCGCGGCCAGCCCGACCACGGACACGGTCAGCGGGCTGGGGATCACCACCGAGGGCCCGCCGGGCTGCGGATCGCTGAAGAACATCAGCACGATCACCCGGACGTAGAAGAACGCGGCGATCGCCGAGGCCGCCACACCGACCACCACCAGGCCCATCGCCCCGGCGTCGGCCGCGGCCCGGAACACCGCGAACTTCCCGGCGAAGCCGGAGGTCAGCGGGATACCGGCAAAGGCCAGCAGAAACAGCGCGAACACCCCGGCCAGCAGCGGGGAACGCCGCCCCAGCCCGGCCCACTTGGACAGATGGGTGGCCTCGCCCTGCGGGTCCCGCACCAGGGTGACCACGGCGAAGGCGCCGAGGGTGACGAAGGAGTAGGCGGCCAGATAGAACAGCGCCGAGGAGACGCCGTCCGGCGAGACCGCGATCACACCGGCCAGGATGAAGCCGGAGTGGGCGATCGAGGAGTAGGCCAGCAGCCGCTTCACATCGGTCTGGGTGATGGCGATGACCGCGCCCGCCACCATGGACAGGATGGCCACGCCCCACAGCACCGGCTCCCAGTCCCAGCGCAGACCGGGCAGCACCACATACAGCAGCCGCAGCAGCGCGCCGAACGCCGCCACCTTGGTGGCCGCCGCCATGAAGCCGGTCACCGGGGTCGGCGCGCCCTGGTAGACGTCCGGGGTCCACATGTGGAACGGCACCGCGCCCACCTTGAACAGCAGGCCCATCAGCACCATCGCCCCGCCGATCAGCAGCAGCGCGTCATTGCCCATGGTGGCGGCGAGTGCCGGGTCCAGCTCGGGCGGGGTGCCGCCGATCACCGCGGCGATCCGGGCATAGCCGAGCGAGCCCGCGTAGCCGTACAGCAGCGCGATGCCGAACAGCAGGAACGCCGAGGCGAAGGCGCCCAGCAGGAAGTACTTGACCGCCGCCTCCTGGCTGAGCAGCCGCCGGCGGCGGGCCAGCGCGCACAGCATGTACAGCGGCAGCGAGAGGACCTCCAGCGCGATGAACAGCACCAGCAGATCATTGGCCGCCGGGAAGATCATCATCCCGCCGGTGGCGAACAGCAGCAGCGGGAAGACATCCGTGGTCATCCACCCGGCCCTGACCGCCTGCTGTTCGGCCGGGCCGCCGGGCAGCGCGGCCGGCTGGGCGGCGAAGGAGTCCACCGGCCGGCCGTGTTCGGCCGGGTCCAGCCGCCGTTCGGCGAACAGGAACACCGACACCAGCGCCACCAGGGCCAGCACGCCCTGGAGGAACAGCGCCGGGCCGTCCACCGCGATCGCCCCGGCGCCCGCGATCAGCGCCTCGCTGGTGCCGTAGTCGCCGACCGCCAGCACGATCACCGCGGAGAACGCGGCGGCCAGGGCCAGCACCGACAGCACCAGCTGGGTGGCGTACCGGGCCCGCCGGGGCACAAAGGCCTCGACCAGGATGCCCAGCGTGGCCGCCCCCAGCACGATCAGCGTCGGCGACAGCGCGGCCCACTGGATCTCCGGGAAGACCGGCTCCGTCTGGGCCAGTGTGACAAGACTGCTCACATCGCTGCTCACTTGCGTGCCTCCAGTTCAGCGGGGGCGGGGTCGGTCTTGCCGACGTCCGACATCGTGTGGTTCACCGCCGGGTTGACGATGTCGGTCAGCGGCTTGGGGAAGACGCCCAGGAAGATCAGCAGCGCGATCAGCGGCGTCACCACGGCCAGTTCCCGGGGCCGCAGATCGCGCATCTTCCCGGCCGCCTCGGTCACCGGCCCGGTCATGGTGCGCTGGTAGAGAATCAGCACATACAGCGCCGCCAGCACTATGCCGGTACAGGCCACGATCCCGGCCACCGGATAGCGGCTGAAGGTGCCGACCAGCACCAGGAACTCGCTGACGAACGGCCCGGTGCCGGGCAGCGAGAGCGTCGCCAGGCCCGCCACCAGGAAGGTGCCGGCCAGCAGCGGGGCGGTCTTCTGCACCCCGCCGTAGTCCCCGATCAGCCGGGAGCCGCGGCGCGAGATCAGGAAACCGGCCACCAGCATCAGGGCCGCGGTGGCCACCCCGTGGTTGATCATGTAGAGGGTGGCGCCGGACTGGCCCTGGCTGGTCATGGCGAAGATGCCCAGGATGATGAAGCCGAAGTGGCTGATGGACGCATAGGCGATCAGCCGCTTCATGTCCCGCTGGCCGAGCGCCAGCAGCGCGCCGTAGACGATCGACACCAGCGCCAGCACCAGCACCACCGGGGTGGCCCACACGCTGGCCTCGGGGAACAGCCCCAGGCAGAACCGCAGCATGGCGAAGGTGCCGACCTTGTCGACCACCGCGGTGATCAGCACCGCCACCGGCGCGGTGGACTCGCCCATGGCGTTGGGCAGCCAGGTGTGCACCGGCCACAGCGGCGCCTTGATGGCGAAGGCGAAGAAGAAGCCCAGGAACAGCCAGCGCTCGGTGGACTCGGCGAAGGTCAGCTCGCCGGAGGCGCGCGCCTCCACCAGGGTCTGCAGCGAGAAAGTGCCGCCGCCGGCCAGATCGTCGGCCGCGACCACATACAGGCCGATCACCGCGGCCAGCATCACCAGGCCGCCGGCCAGGTTGTAGAGCAGGAACTTGACCGCGGCGTAGGACCGCTGCTTGGCCTGCTCGCTCTCCGGGTGCTCCCCGGCCCGGTCCCCGAAGCCGCCGATCAGGAAGTACAGCGGGATCAGCATGGCTTCGAAGAAGATGTAGAAGAGGAACACATCGGTCGCCATGAAGGACATGACGACCATGGCCTCGACCATCAGGATCAGCGCGAAGAAGCCCTGGGTGGGCCGCCATCGCCGGGCGGCCGGGGCGTCCTGTGCGTGGTCGGCGTCGTTCCAGCCGGCCCCGATGAGGAACGGGACGATGACCGCGGTCAGCGCCACCATGGCCACCGCGATGCCGTCCACGCCCAGTTCGTAGCGGACCCCGAAGTCGGCGATCCAGGAGTGGGACTCGGTGAGCTGGTAGCGGTCGCCGCCCGGTTCGAACCGGATCAGGACGGCCGCCGCCAGGCCCACGGTGATCAGGGAGAAGGCCAGCGCCGTCCATTTGGCGGCGGTCCGCCGGGCGCTGGGCACGGCGGCGGTGACCACCGCGCCCAGCGCGGGGGCCACGGCCGTGGCCGTCAGCAAGGGAAATGACATCTGCGCATACCGCCCTTCAGACCGCCCGCATCAGCAGCGTCGCGGCGACCAGGACCGCCGCTCCGCCGAACATGGAGACCGCGTAGCTGCGGGCGAAGCCGTTCTGTACCCGCCGCAGCCGGCCGGACAGGCCGCCGAACGCCGCGGCGGTGCCGTTGACGACCCCGTCCACCAGCTTGTGGTCGACATAGACCAGGCCGCGGGTGAGGTAGTTGCCGGGCCGGACCAGCACCGCGTGATTGAAGTCGTCCTGGAGCAGATCGCGCCGGGCGGCCCGGGTGACCCAGCGGCCCGCCGGGGCCACCAGCGGCACCGGGCGCCGGCCGTACTGCGCCCAGGCGCCGGCCACACCGATCAGCATCACGGCGGTGGCGGCCAGGGACACCATGCCGTGCGACAGGGGCGCCTCCTCGTGGCCGAGCCCGGTCACCGGCTCCAGCCAGTGCGCGAACCGCTCGCCCAGGGAGAAGTAGGCGCCCGCGCCCACCGAGCCGACGGCCAGCACGATCATCGGGATCGTCATCACCCGCGGCGCCTCGTGCGGGTGCGGCTCCCGGCCGGCGGCGTCCGGCTGCCAGCGCTTCTCGCCGAAGAAGGTGAGCAGCATCATCCGGGTCATGTAGTACGCGGTGAGCGCCGCGCCCAGCAGGGTGACCCCGCCCAGAATCCAGCCCTGGGTGCCGCCCTTGGCGAAGGCCGCGTAGATGATCTCGTCCTTGGAGAAGAAGCCGGACAGGCCGGGGAAGCCGATGATGGCCAGATAGGCCAGCCCGAAGGTGACGAAGGTGACCGGCATGTGCCTGCGCAGGGCGCCGTAGCGGCGCATGTCCACCTCGTCGTTCATGGCGTGCATCACCGAGCCGGCGCCCAGGAACAGCCCGGCCTTGAAGAAGCCGTGGGTGACCAGGTGCATGATGGCGAACACATAGCCGATCGGGCCCAGCCCGGCGGCCAGCATCATGTAGCCGATCTGCGACATCGTCGATCCGGCCAGCGACTTCTTGATGTCGTCCTTGGCGCAGGCGACAAAGGCACCGAACAGCAGCGAGGCGGCACCCACGATGGTGACCACGAGCTGGGCGTCCGGGGTGAGGTTGAAGATGTCCGCCGAGCGGACCACCAGATAGACACCGGCGGTCACCATGGTGGCCGCGTGGATCAGGGCCGAGACCGGGGTCGGGCCCTCCATGGCGTCCCCGAGCCAGGACTGCAGCGGCACCTGGGCGGACTTGCCGCAGGCGGCCAGCAGCAGCATCAGCCCGATGCCGGTGAGCGTGGCCTGGCCGGCGCCGGCCGCCACCTGCTCGTCGAGCACCGCGGAGAAGGCGAAGGAACCGAACGTGGTGAACATCAGGAAGATCGCGATCGCCAGGCCGACATCGCCGACCCGGTTCACGATGAACGCCTTCTTGGCGGCGGTGGCCGCGCTGGGCTTGTGCTGCCAGAAGCCGATCAGCAGGAAGGAGGCGAGACCCACGCCCTCCCAGCCGACGTACAGCAGCAGGTAGTTGTCGGCGAGCACCAGCAGCAGCATGGCGCCCATGAACAGATTGAGATAACCGAAAAAGCGGCGGCGGCGCTCGTCGTGCGCCATGTAGCCGACCGAGTAGAGATGGATCAGCGAGCCGACGCTGGTGACCAGCAGGACAAAGGTCATGGAGAGCTGGTCCAGCTGGAAGGCCACATCGGCCTGGAAGCCCTCCACCGGCACCCAGGAGAACAGATGCGAGGTGAGGGTCCGTTCCTCGGCGTCCTTGCCGAGCATGTCGAAGAAGAGGACGGCCGCGAACACGAACGACAGCCCGGCCAGCGCGGTGCCGAGCCAGTGCCCGCTCCGGTCCAGCCGGCGCCCGCCGGTCAGCAGCACGGCCGCGCCCAGCAGCGGGGCCGCGACCAGTCCTCCGATCAGAGATTCCACTGGAGTTGACCCCTTACAGCTTCATCAGACTGGCGTCGTCGACCGAGGCCGAGTGACGGGAGCGGTAGAGCATGACGATGATCGCCAGTCCGACCACCACTTCCGCCGCGGCGACCACCATCACGAAGAAGGCGGCGATCTGGCCGTCGAGGTTGCCGTGCATCCGGGAGAAGGCCACCAGGGCGAGGTTCGCGGCATTGAGCATCAGCTCGATGCACATGAACACCACGATGGCGTTCCGCCGGATCAGCACCCCGCAGGCGCCGATGGTGAAGAGCAGGGCGGAAAGGTACAGATAGTTCTCGGGACTCACCGTCCGTCCTCCCTCTCAGCGATGCCGGCGGGGCCGCCCGCGGGCGGGCGGCCGTCGTCCCCGGTGCGCTCGCCGAGCCCGGCGCGGGCCGGCAGGGAACGGGGACGGCCCTGGTAGTCGGCGGTGCGCTGCTCCAGCGCGGCCAGATCGGCCAGCGCCTGCTCGTGCACCTCGCGGACCTGGCCGCGATTGCGCAGGGTGGGGCTGACACTGACCTCGGACGGGGTGCCGTCCGGCAGCAGCGCCGGGATGTCCACGGCGTTGTGCCGGGCGTAGACCCCGGGCGCGGGCAGCGGGGTGACCCATTCCTTGCGCACCCGCTCCTCGGCCTGCTCGCGCTGCGTCTTGTGGCGCTCGATGCGCTCGCGGTGGGTGAGCAGGGTGGCGCCCATGGCGGCCACCGTCAGCAGCACCCCGGTCACCTCGAAGGCGACCACATAGTCGGTGAACAGCAACGTGGCCAGGGCCTGGACGTTGCCGCCCTCGTTGGCGGCGGCCAGCCCGGTGAAGGTGGCCACCGACGCCTGGCCCAGTCCGGCGATCAGCAGGATGCCCAGGCCCAGCCCGCAGAGCGCGGCCAGCAGCCGCTGCCCCTTGAGGGTTTCCTTGAGGGAATCCACCTGGCTGACGCCGACCAGCATCAGCACGAACAGGAAGAGCATCATCACGGCGCCGGTGTAGACCACGATCTGCACCACGCCCAGGAAGTAGGCGCCGTTGGCCAGGTAGAACAGGGCCAGCAGCACCATCGTCCCGGCCAGGCAGAGCGCGGAGTGCACCGCCCGCCGCATCAGCACGGTGCCCAGCCCGCCGGCCACCGCCAGCGGGGCCAGGATCCAGAACTGGGCGGCCTCCCCGGTGGAGGTGGAGGTCTCCGCGGCCAGGGCGGACATCGCGGCCAGGGTGCTCATGAGCGGACCTCGCTGTTGCTCGCGGCCTCGCCGGCCTCGGCGGCCTCGCTGCCGGTGTCCTCTCCGGCCGCATCTCCGGCCGCGTCCCCGGTCTCGCCCCGGGAGCGGGCGGTCTGGCGGACGGTGCCGGGGGCGGCGCGGGTCACCTCGCCCCGGTAGTAGGACTGCTCGTCCGTGCCGGGGTACATGGCGTGCGGCGCCTCGACCATGCCGTCGGTCAGCCCGGCCAGCAGCTCCTCCTTGGTGTAGATCAGGGAGGCGCGGGTGCGGTCGGCCAGCTCGTACTCGTTGGTCATGGTCAGCGCGCGGGTGGGGCACGCCTCCACGCACAGCCCGCAGAGGATGCAGCGCAGGTAGTTGATCTGGTAGACGCGGCCGTAGCGCTCGCCCGGGGAGTAGCGCTCCTCCTCGGTGTTGTCCGCGCCCTCCACATAGATGGCGTCGGCCGGGCAGGCCCAGGCGCACAGCTCGCAGCCGATGCACTTCTCCAGCCCGTCCGGGTGCCGGTTGAGCTGGTGGCGGCCGTGGAAGCGTGGCGCGGTCGGCTTCTTCTCCTCCGGGTACTGCTCGGTGAGCCGCTTTCTGAACATGGCCTTGAAGGTCACGCCAAAGCCGGCCACCGGGTTGTGAAACTCAGGCATCGTCGCCCTCCTTCCCTTCCTCGCCGGCCTCGGTCTTCTCGGCCGTGACGGTTGCGGTTGCGCCGGCGGCGGGGTGCCGCGACGGGCGGCGCGGCACCGGGGGCGGCTGCTGCCCCGGCAGCGGCGGCACCGGATAGCCGCCGGCCGTCGCGTCGAAGCCGGGCTCCCCGCCGCGGGCCGCGGCATGGGCCTGTGCCTCGGCCTTCGCCCGTTCCGAGCGGTCGCGGAAGAAATCGAAGACGAAGGAGAGGACCAGCAGGACGAAGACTCCGCCGGCCACCCACATGAGGATGTCCTGGAAGTCCCGGCCCTCGTTCTGCATCACCCGGACGGCGGCCACCAGCATCAGCCAGACCAGGGCGACCGGGATCAGCACCTTCCAGCCCAGGCTCATGAACTGGTCGTAGCGGACCCGGGGCAGCGCGGCCCGGATCCACACGAAGAAGAACATCACCGTCAGCAGCTTGGCCACGAACCAGAGCAGCGGCCACCAGCCGGTGTTGGCGCCCTCCCAGAAGGACAGCGGTGCCGGGGCCCGCCAGCCGCCCAGGAACACCGTCACCATCAGGGCGGAGACGGTGACCATGTGGATGTACTCGCTCAGCATGAACATCGCGAACTTGATGGACGAGTACTCGGTGTTGAAGCCGCCGACCAGGTCGCCCTCGGACTCCGGCATGTCGAACGGGGCGCGGTGCGCCTCGCCGACCATGGCCACCATGTAGATGAGGAAGGAGACCGGCAGCAGCACCACGTACCAGCGGTCCTGCTGGCCCGCCACGATGGCCGAGGTGGACATCGAGCCGGAGTGCAGGAAGACGGCGGCGAAGGACAGGCCCATGGCCACCTCGTAGGAGATGATCTGGGCGGTGGCCCGCACGCCGCCGAGCAGCGGGTAGGTCGAGCCGGAGGACCAGCCGGCCAGCACCACGCCGTAGCCGGCGATGGCGGAGGTGGCCAGCACATACAGCAGCGCCACCGGGAGATCGGTGAGCTGGAGCACGGTGCGGGTGCCGAGGATGGAGACCGGGTCGTCGGCCGGGCCGAAGGGGATCACCGCGAAGGCCATGAAGGCCGGGACGGCGGCGAGCACCGGGGCCAGCAGGTAGACCGGCTTGTCGGCGGCCTTGACGATGACGTCTTCCTTCAGCATCAGCTTCACGCCGTCGGCCAGCGACTGGAGCATGCCCCAGGGGCCGTGCCGGTTGGGGCCGATGCGCAGCTGCATCCAGGCGATCACCTTGCGCTCCATCACGATGGAGATCAGCACGGTGATCATGATGAAGGCGAAGACCGCCACGGCCTTGATCAGGATCAGCCAGAACGGATCGGTGCCGAACATCGACAGATCGGCCTGCTCGGCGAGGGACACCCCCGCCGCGGTGGGGGACAAGGCGCTCATCGGGGATCGGCTCCCTTCTCGTTCGCCCCGGCGACGGCCTCGCCGGCCGCCGCGCCGAGCGAGACCTGCCGGCCGGGGATGGCGCCGAGGTCGTGGTAGACACCGCCGCCGGTGGAGTTGAGCGGCACCCAGACCACGCCGTCCGGCATCTCCCCGGTGATCTCCAGCGGCAGTGTCATCGACCCGGCCGGGCCGGTGACGGTGACCGCGGCGGCGTCCGCGGCCAGCCCCGCCGCGGCGGCGGTGGCGGCGGACAGCCGGGCCGGGGCGGCGTGCCGGGTGGCGGCCAGCGCCTCGTCGCCGTCCTGGAGCCGGCCCTGGTCGAGCAGCATCCGGTGGCCGGCCAGCACCGCGGTGCCGGGCTCCGGCAGGACCGGGGGGTCGGCGGTGCCGGTGGGCCCGAGCGGCAGGTCGCCGCTCCACTCGCCGAGCTCGGCCAGCTCGCGCCGGGCCGCGCCGACGTCCGGCAGGCCCAGTGCCACATCCATGTGGTCGGCCAGCATGTGCAGGGCGCGGGTGTCGGTCTGCACATGGCGGCGGGTCATCTGGTCGGGCTTGATGGCCGCCTCGAACGGGCGGTAGCGGCCCTCCCAGTTGAGGAAGGTGCCGCTCTTCTCGGCCACCGCCGCGACCGGCAGCACCACATGGGCGCGCTCGGTCACCTCGCTGGGCCGCAGCTCCAGGCTGACCAGGAAGCCCTCGTCCCGGACCCGGTCCAGGGCCGCCAGTGCCCGGCGCGGGTCGGGCAGATCGGCGGTCTGCACGCCGCCGACCACCAGCGCGCCGATCCGTCCGGCCGCCGCCGCCTCGATGATCTGGGCGGTGGAGCGGCCGGGCCGGTCGGGCAGCTCGGGCTCGCTGACGCCCCAGACCTCGGCGACCTCCTCGCGGGCCCGGATGGCGTGGTCCGGCCGGCCGCCGGGCAGCAGCCCGGGCAGGGCCCCGGCCTCCACCGCACCGCGCTCGCCGGCCCGGCGCGGAATCCAGGCCAGCGCGGCGCCGGTGGCGCCGGCCAGGCCGACCGCGGCGGTCAGCGCGCCGGGCACGGTGGCCAGCCGCTCGCCGACGATGATCACCGCGCCTTCCTGGCGCAGCGCCTCGGCGGCGCTCCGGCCGTCCTCGCCCAGCGGGCCGCCCTCGCCGGCGGCCAGGGCGTCCAGCCACTCCGGCTCGGTGCCGGGCGCGGCGGGCAGCAGGACGCCATGGGTCCTGGCCAGGCCGCGGGTGGTGTGGGTGGCCAGGGAGAACACCCGGGTGCCGTGCCGGCGGCTGCCCTTGCGCAGCCGCAGGAAGACGCCGGGGGCCTCCTCCTCGGACTCGAAGCCGGCCAGCAGCACGGCCGGCGCGGTCTCCAGCGCCCGGTGGGTGACGCCGGTGCCCGCGGTGCCGTTCAGACCGTGCAGGCCGGTGCCGGCCACATGGGCGGCCAGGAAGTCGGCCTCCTCGGCGCTGTGCGGACGGGCCCGGAAGTCGATGTCGTTGGTGCCGAGCGCGACGCGGGCGAACTTGGCGTAGGCGTAGGCGTCCTCGACGGTGAGCCGGCCGCCGGGCAGCACGGCCGCGCCGGCGCCGCTCTCCCGGGCGGCCCGCAGGCCCCGGGCGGCGGCGTGCAGCGCCTCCGGCCAGCTCGCCGGCTCCAGTTCACCGGTCTCGGCGCTGCGCACCAGCGGGGTGGTGAGCCGGTCCGGGAGCTGTGCGTAGCGGAAGGCGAACCGGCCCTTGTCGCACATCCACTCCTCGTTGACCTCCGGGTCGTTGCCGGCCAGGCGGCGCATCACCTTGCCCCGGCGGTGGTCGGTGCGGGTGGCGCAGCCGCCCGCGCAGTGCTCGCACACGCTCGGCGAGGAGACCAGGTCGAAGGGGCGGGCGCGGAACCGGTAGGAGGCGGAGGTGAGCGCGCCGACCGGGCAGATCTGGATGGTGTTGCCGGAGAAGTAGGACTCCAGCGGCTGCCCGTTGCCGATGCCGACCTGCTGGAGCGCGCCGCGCTCCAGGAGTTCGATCATCGGGTCGCCGGCGATCTGGTTGGAGAACCGGGTGCAGCGGGCGCACAGCACGCAGCGCTCCCGGTCCAGCAGTACGTTCGGCGAGACGGGGACCGGCTTGTCGAAGGTGCGCTTGACGCCGTCGAACCGGGATTCGGCGTTGCCATGGCTCAGGGCCTGGTTCTGCAGCGGGCACTCGCCGCCCTTGTCGCAGACCGGGCAGTCCAGCGGGTGGTTGATGAGCAGCAGCTCCATCACCCCGTGCTGGGCCTTGGCGGCGCCGGGCGAGGTGAGCTGGGTGCGCACCACCATGCCGTCGGTGCAGGTGATGGTGCAGGAGGCCATGGGCTTGCGCTGGCCCTCCACCTCCACCATGCACTGGCGGCAGGCGCCGACCGGGTCCAGCAGCGGGTGGTCGCAGAACCTGGGCACCTCGATGCCGAGCTGTTCGGCGGCCCGGATGACCAGGGTGCCCTTGGGCACGGAGATCTCGATGCCGTCGATGGTGAGGCTCACCAGGTCGGGCGGCGGGGCCTGCTGCTTCCGGTCCGCCCCGGCGTCGCCGTCGTTCCCCTTGGGGTTCCTGGCGTCCGTGGTGACGGTCATGCGTTCACCTCCGCGGTGGACTTGCCGGCCGGGCGGTCGGCCCAGACGGTCGACTTGGCGGGGTCGAAGGGGCAGCCGCGTCCGGTGATGTGCTGCTCGTACTCGTCCCGGAAATACTTGAGCGAGGAGAAGATCGGGCTGGCCGCGCCGTCGCCCAGGGCACAGAAGGACTTGCCGTTGATGTTGTCGGCGATGTCCGCCAGCTTGTCCAGGTCGGCCATCAGGCCCTTGCCCGCCTCGATGTCCCGCATCAGCTGGACCAGCCAGTAGGTGCCCTCCCGGCAGGGGGTGCACTTGCCGCAGGACTCGTGGGCGTAGAACTCGGTCCAGCGGGTGACGGCCCGCACCACGCAGGTGGTCTCGTCGAAGATCTGCAGGGCCTTGGTGCCGAGCATGGAGCCGGCGCCCATCATGCCCTCGTAGTCCAGCGGCACATCCAGATGCTCGTCGGTGAGCAGCGGGGTGGAGGAGCCGCCGGGGGTCCAGAACTTCAGCCGGTGGCCGGGGCGGATGCCGCCGGAGAGGTCGAGCAGCTCGCGCAGGGTGATGCCCAGCGGGCCCTCGTACTGGCCGGGGCGGGCCACATGGCCGGAGAGCGAGTAGAGGGTGAAGCCGGGGGACTTCTCGCTGCCCATGGAGCGGAACCACTCCTTGCCGCGGGCCAGGACGGCGGGCACCGAGGCGATGGACTCGACGTTGTTGACCACGGTGGGGCAGGCGTAGAGGCCGGCCACCGCGGGGAACGGGGGCCGCAGCCGGGGCTGTCCGCGGCGGCCCTCCAGGGAGTCCAGCAGGGCCGTCTCCTCGCCGCAGATGTAGGCGCCGGCGCCGGCGTGCACGGTCAGCTGAAGGTCCTTGCCGGGGCCGAGGGCGTCCTTGCCGAGGTAGCCCGCCTCATACGCCTCGGCCACGGCGGCGTGCAGCCGGCGCAGCACCGGCACCACCTCGCCGCGCAGATAGATGAAGGCGTGGCCGGAGCGGATGGCGTGGCAGGCGATGACGATGCCCTCGATCAGGGCGTGCGGATTGGCGTAGAGCAGCGGGATGTCCTTGCAGGTCCCGGGCTCGGACTCGTCCGCGTTGACCACCAGGTAGTGCGGCTTGCTGTCGCCCTGGGGGATGAACTGCCACTTCATGCCGGTGGGGAAGCCGGCCCCGCCGCGCCCGCGCAGGCCGGACTCCTTGACGTAGGCGATGACGTCGTCGGGGGCCATGGCCAGGGCGGTGCGCAGACCGGCGTAGCCGCCGTGGTCGCGGTAGGTGCGCAGGGACCAGGACTCGGGCTGGTCCCAGGTGGCGGAGAGCACCGGTGCCAGCAGCTTGTCCGGGCTCGCGGTGGAGCCGGCGGAACCCGTGGAACCGGCGGGGGACGTGGGGGTCATGGTCACTCACGCTCCTCGGAGACCGGGCCCGCGGGGTGGTCCGGGTCGGAGCCCGCGCTGGGCTGGGGGGCGTCGTGCGAGCTGGGGTGTCCGGCGGGCGCCTGGTCGGGCGGGTAGACCGGGACGTCCCGGGGGGCCGGCTCGGCCGGGCGGGCGGTGATCCGCTCGGGGCCGGTCTCGCCCTTGGCCAGGCGCAGGCCGATCAGCGAGGCGTGGCCGCCGCTGCCGCCGGCCTCCAGGGCGCCCTCGCGGCGGTCGGGGAAGCCCGCCAGGATGCGCGAGGTGGCCTTGAAGCCGCACAGCGGGGCGCCCCGGGTGGGGGTGGCGCCGCGGCCGGCGATCAGGTCGTCCACGAGCTGCCGGGCGGACTCGATGGTCTGGTCGTCGAAGAACTCCCAGTTGACCATGATGACCGGGGCGTAGTCGCAGGCCGCGTTGCACTCGATGTGCTCCAGGGTGACCTTGCCGTCGGCGGTGGTCTCGCCGTTGCCGATGCCCAGGTGCTGCTGGAGGGCCTCGAAGATGGCGTCGCCGCCCATCACCGCGCACAGGGTGTTGGTGCAGACCCCGACGTGGTACTCGCCGCCCGGCCGGCGCCGGTACATGGAGTAGAAGGTGGCGACCGCGGTCACCTCGGCCAGGGTGAGGCCGAGCCGGTCGGCGCAGAACTGCATGCCGGTGCGGGAGACGAAGCCCTCCTCGGACTGCACCAGGTGCAGCAGCGGCAGCAGGGCGGAGCGGCTGTGCGGGTAGCGGCCGATGATCTCGGCGGCGTCCCGCTCCAGCCGGGTCAGGGTCTCGGCCGGGAACGGCGGGGCCGGCAGCTCCGGCATGCCCAGGGCGACCCGTTCGGTCACCGCGGCCGAGGTGGAGCCGGACGTCGCGGCGGCGGCATCGGCGAGGATGTTCTCCGGCTGGCTCACCGGTCGACACCTCCCATCACGGGGTCGATCGAGGCCACGGCGACGATCACGTCGGCGACCATGCCGCCCTCGCACATCGCCGCGGCGGTCTGGAGATTGGTGAAGGAGGGGTCCCGGAAGTGGACCCGGTAGGGGCGGGTGCCGCCGTCGCTGACCATGTGCACCCCGAGCTCGCCCTTGGGGGATTCCACCGCGGTGTAGACCTGGCCGGGCGGCACCCGGAAGCCCTCGGTGACCAGCTTGAAGTGGTGGATCAGGGCCTCCATGGAGGTGCCCATGATGTTCCGGATGTGGTCCAGCGAGTTGCCCAGGCCGTCCGGGCCGAGGGCGAGCTGGGCGGGCCAGGCGATCTTCTTGTCGGCGACCATCACCGGGCCGGGCTCCAGCCGGTCCAGGCACTGCTCGATGATGCGCAGCGATTCGCGCATCTCGGCGATCCGGATCAGATAGCGGCCGTAGGAGTCACAGGTGTCGGCGGTGGCGACCTCGAAGTCGTAGGTCTCGTAGCCGCAGTACGGGTCGGTCTTGCGCAGGTCGTGCGGCAGGCCGGTGGCGCGCAGGATGGGGCCGGTGGCGCCGAGCGCCATGCAGCCGGCCAGGTCCAGATAGCCGACGTCCATCAGCCGGGCCTTGAAGACCGGGTTGTGGGTGGCCAGCTTGTCGTACTCGGTGAGGTTCCGGTCCATCTTGCGGACGAAGTCGCGCAGCGCGTCCATGGCGCCGGGCGGCAGGTCCTGGGCCAGGCCGCCGGGGCGGACGAAGGCGTGGTTCATCCGCAGGCCGGTGATCAGCTCGAAGACGTCCAGGCAGAGCTCGCGGTCCCGGAAGCCGTAGATCATGATCGTGGTGGCGCCGAGCTCCATGCCGCCGGTGGCCAGGGCCACCAGGTGGGAGGAGATCCGGTTGAGCTCCATCAGCAGCACCCGGAGCACCGTGGCCCGGTCCGGCACCTGGTCGGTGATGCCGAGCAACTTCTCCACGCCCAGGCAGTAGCCCACCTCGTTGAAGAACGGGGTGAGGTAGTCCATGCGCGTGACGAAGGTGGTGCCCTGCGTCCAGTTCCGGTATTCGAGGTTCTTCTCGATGCCGGTGTGCAGATAGCCGATGCCGCAGCGGACCTCGGTGACCGTCTCGCCGTCGATCTCCAGGATCAGCCGCAGCACGCCGTGTGTGGACGGGTGCTGCGGGCCCATGTTGACGACGATCTTCTCGTCGTCGGTGGCGGCCGCGGCCTTGGCGATCTCGTCCCAGTCGCCGCCGGTGACGGTGTAGACGGTGCCCTCGGTGGTCTCCCGGGCGACGGCGGTGGCGGTGGGGGCGTCGGTGGAGTGGGTGGTGGACATCAGGAGTACGACCTCCGCTGGTCGGGAGCCGGGATCTGGGCGCCCTTGTACTCGACGGGGATGCCGCCGAGCGGGTAGTCCTTGCGCTGCGGGAAACCCTGCCAGTCGTCCGGCATCATGATCCGGGTCAGGGCCGGGTGGCCGTCGAAGACGATGCCGAAGAAGTCGTAGGTCTCCCGCTCGTGCCAGTCGTTGGTCGGGTAGACGGAGACCACGGACGGGATGCGCGGGTCGGCGTCCGGTGCGCTGACCTCCAGCCGGATGATCCGGCCGTGGGTGAGCGAGCGCAGATGGTAGACGGCGTGCAGCTCGCGCCCGGTGTCGGCGGGCAGGTGCACGCCGCTGACGCCGGTGCACAGCTCGAACCGCAGGGCCGGGTCGTCACGCAGCGTGCGGGCCACGGCGGGCAGGTGCTCCCGGGCGATGTGCAGGGTCATCTCGCCCCGGTCGATCACCGTCTTCTCGATGGCGGTCTCCGGGTCGATGCCCTGCTCCTCCAGGGCGCCCTCCAGTTCGTCGGCCACCTCGTCGAAGTAGCCGCCGTAGGGGCGGTGGGAGGAGCCGGGCAGCCGGACGGTGCGGCGCAGCCCGCCGTAGCCGGAGGTGTCGCCGCCGTTGTCGGCGCCGAACATGCCGTGCCGCTGGGCGATCACATCGCCGGCCTTCTCCCGCTGGGCGGGGGCGGCGTCGCCGCTGGGGTCCTGGCCGGTGTTGGTGTTTGTGCTCGTGTTCTCGTTCACGTTCTCGCTCACCGCAGCAGGCCCTTCATCTCGATGGTGGGCAGGGCCTTGCGGGCCGCCTCCTCCGCCTCGCGGGCCGCGCGTTCGCGGTTGACGCCGAGCTTCTCGTCCTTGATCTTCTCGTGCAGCTTGAGGATCGCGTCCAGCAGCATCTCGGGCCGGGGCGGGCAGCCGGGCAGGTAGATGTCGACCGGGAGGATGTGGTCGACGCCCTGCACGATGGCGTAGTTGTTGAACATGCCTCCGGAGGAGGCGCAGACGCCCATGGAGATGACCCACTTGGGGTTGGCCATCTGGTCGTAGACCTGGCGGACCACCGGGGCCATCTTCTGGCTGACCCGGCCGGCCACGATCATCAGGTCGGCCTGGCGGGGCGAGCCGCGGAACACCTCCATGCCGAAGCGGGCCAGGTCGTAGCGGCCGGCGCCGGTGGTCATCATCTCGATGGCGCAGCAGGCCAGCCCGAAGGTGGCCGGGAAGACGGACGATTTGCGGGCCAGCCCGGCGGCCTTCTCGACGGTGGTCAGCAGGAAGCCGCTGGGCAGTTTCTCTTCAAGACCCATGGGGGACGACCTCTCTCGGTACGTGCCGGGGGTTGCCGGTCGGGGGTGAGTCCTGGGGTGCGGGGGTCAGGTCAGTCCCATTCGAGGCCCCCTCGGCGCCAGTCGTAGGCGTATGCGACGCCGATCAGACCGACGAAGATCAGCATTTGCACCAGACCGAAGGTCCCCAGGGCGTCGAAGTGCACCGCCCACGGGTAGAGGAAGACGATCTCGATGTCGAAGACGATGAAAAGCATCGCCGTCAGGTAGTACTTCACCGGGAACCGGCCGCCGCCCGCGGGCTGCGGGGTGGGCTCGATGCCGCACTCATAGGCGGCGAGCTTGGCGCGGTTGTAGCGCTTGGCCCCGATGAGCGAGGACGCCACCACCGAGAAAACGGCGAAGGCCGCACCGAGGGCACCCAGCACAAGGATGGGAACGTATGCGTTCACCGCACTTCGCTCCTTCCAGTCGACGGCGACTAGTCATGGACGCTATGTGAGTCAGTTCACAAGCCCGTGGGGCATCCTATGCCCGCCCTCCTGTGAGCTGGGGCACGGGGTCCCCCTTCAACTTCTGTGATCTCCCCCACCGGGCGAAAGGGCCGGAAGCCACTCCCAAGAGCATGTTCCGACGATCATCAACACGAAGATCCCGGACGTTCACGTGTGGTGATATCGGCACCTGTTCCGGGTGGAGAACGAGCCCTTCCGGGGCCGTTCTGTTATCAAGCCGAGATCCTCCGGCGCAAATTCGCACCCGCCATGAGTGCGTGGTAGGGACGGAGCGCAAGGGCCGTTCGGCGGGCGGGGGAGAAAACTGTGGCCGAGCTAACAGTAGGCATAGTCGTGATGCTCTGCCTGGCGGCTGCCATGGCCGGGTGGGTGGACGCGGTGGTCGGCGGCGGTGGTCTGCTGCTGCTTCCCGCCCTGCTCATCGGGTTGCCGGAGCTGTCGCCCGCGCATGCGCTGGGCACCAACAAGGCGGTGGCGGTGGCCGGGACCACGGTCTCGGCCGTCACCTATGCCCGCCGTTCCCCGGTGGATGTCCGGCTGGCGCTCCGCTTCGGGGTGCTGGCCTGCGGCTCGGCCGCGCTGGGCGCGGCGTTCGCCTCCGCGGTGAGCAAGGAGATCCTGCAACCGCTGATCATGGTGCTGCTGCTGGCGGTCGCGATTTTCGTGGTGGCGCGGCCGGAGTTCGGCACCACGGGCGGCGACCGGGTCGCGGGGCGCCGGCGGCGGGCCGTGGCCCTGCTGACGGCCGGGGCCGGAATCGGTTTCTACGACGGTCTGCTGGGGCCCGGCACCGGCACTTTTCTGGTGATCGCCCTGGTGAGTCTGTTGCACATGACGATGCTCACCGCGTCGGCCACCGCCAAGGTCGTGAACGTCGGCACAAACCTCGGGGCGCTGGCGGTGTTCGCGGCGGCCGGCACCGTGCTGTGGTCGGTGGCGCCGCTGATGGCGCTGTGCAACATGGCGGGCGGCTGGGCCGGCGCCCATATGGCGATCAGGCGCGGCAGCCGGTTCATCCGGCTGGTGCTGCTGGTGGTGGTGACCGTGCTGGTGGCCCGGCTGGCCTGGGACCAGTGGTGGTCCTGAGCCTGCCCTGCCTAAGGTGGCGGGGATGGGCTTTCTGGACGCGATTCTCGGCCGGAGAAAGCCGGTCCCGCCGGATCTGGACCGGCTTTTCGCGCTGCCCTCGGCGGCGGTGACGCTTGAGGCGGGCGCGCAGTTCACCCCCACGGGGGCGGGCTCGGTCTGCTTCGCCGCGGCCGAGGGCGGGGCCTTCGGCCGGCTGCGGCAGGAGATCGGGGCGCTGCTGCCCGAGGCGGCGCTGAGCCGGGACGACTACGGCTACGGCTGGGTACTGTCCCGGCACCCGGAACTGCCCGCGCTCGTCAATGACCTGCATGCAGTGAACACCTATCTCCAGGAGGCCGGCTTCGGTCCGCAGCTGCTGTGCTCGCTGGCCGGTTTCCGGGACGGCCGGGGGCGCCCGCTGGCCCTGGTGTACCTCTACAAGCGCGGCACCTTCTATCCCTTCGCCCCGGAGCCGGGCGGCGGCGGGGCCCGGGAGCGGCGGGACAACGCGCTGGAGCTCCAGGTGCGCGGGCTGCTGGTGGACGATCTGCCGCTGGAGCCGGAGCTGAGCCGCTGGTTCCCGCTGTGGAACGCCCCCGGCCTGTCCTGACCGCGGCCCGCTCCGCCGCATACCGGGCGGAAGAGGGCGTACAGTCGCAAACGGGAGGAGGCCCGCATCATGGCACACACCCGTTACGCACCGGACCGCGGCCTGACCGGCCGGATGGTCACCACCATGTTTCTGATCGGGCTGCTCTACGTCCTGTTCATGAGCGTGCTGCTGGTCGCCTTCCGGGACGCCTGGCCGCTGGTCCTGCTGCTGACCGGCGGCCTGTTCGTCGCCCAGTTCTGGTTCAGCGACCGGATCGCCGCCTACAGCATGGGCGCCCGGGAGGTGTCCCCGCGGCAGGCGCCGGAGCTGCACGCGGCGGTGGACCGGCTGTGCGCACTGGCCGACCTGCCCAAACCGCGGGTGGCGATCGCGGACACCGATGTGCCCAACGCCTTCGCCACCGGGCGCAGCCAGGAGAAGTCGCTGGTCTGCGTGACCACCGGGCTGCTGCGCCGGCTGGAGCCGGAGGAACTGGAGGGGGTGCTCGCGCACGAGCTGTCCCATGTGGCGCACCGCGATGTGGCGGTGATGACCTTCGCCGCCTTTCTGGGCGTGCTGGCCGGCACCATCACCCGGGTGGCGCTGTGGAGCGGCTTTCTGCGCGGCGGGCGGGGCGGCCAGGGGCCGGCCGCGCTGCTGGTGGTGCTGATCCCGCTGATCAGCCTGGTGGTCTATGCGCTGAGCTTCCTGCTCACCCGGCTGCTCTCCCGGTACCGGGAGCTGTCCGCGGACCGGGGCGGGGCGCTGCTGACCGGCAAGCCGTCGGCGCTGGGCTCCGCGCTGACCAAGATCAGCGGGCAGATGTCCCGGATCCCGACCCGGGATCTGCGCCGCGCCGAGCCCTACAACGCCTTTTTCTTCGCGCCCGCGCTGTCCGGGAAGTCGCTCAGCGGGCTGTTCTCCTCGCACCCGTCGCTGGAGCGGCGCCTGGCGCAGCTCGCCTCGATCTCCCGGGAGCTGGGCCGGCCCTGAGCCCCCGGGGCGGCGTGAGGTGCGCCACGCCGCCGGCACCCGCCCGGCATCTCGCGTTGATCTGTACGTCACTCCGTGCTAAGCCGCAGCCGACATCGGGCATTCCGGACAAGAGCCAGCGCACAGGGGCATCCGGCCGCGACACCGACCCGTACTGCGTACACCGTACATCCGGCATTCAGGACAAATCTCCGGCACGGACCGGGCGTTGTGGCGCATTCCACCTTGGTTGAGTGCCGTTATGCGTTCTTGATACGGCTGGTGACCATGACGTCTCCGTCCCTGATCCGACCCACCGGGCGACATCGCAAGCCCCGCGAGTCGCGCTCCGCGCGGCTGATACGCGGCGGGTTCCTGTCCGGTTTTGTAGGCACGGTCGCGGTCTCGGCCTCCGCCGCCCAGGCGGCCGAGAGCCCGGCCGAGACCTCCCTGGAGCTGCCCGCGGTGCCGGACACGCTCCCGGGCGGCTACACCCCCGGCGCCGTGCTGGCCGCCGAGGCCACCCTGGAATACGCCGAGCGGATCGAGCACCGCGCCGCCCGGGCACAGGCCGAGGAGGCCGCCCGCCGCACCGCCGCCAGGCTGGCCGCCGAGGCGGCGGCCGAGGCCGAGGCCGAGCGCGCCGCCGAACGCGCCGCCGAGCGCGAGGCCGCCGAGGAGGAGCGCCGCCGCGCCGCGGCCGAGGCCGTCTCCCGCACCGCCGGCCGCACCGCTCTCCCCTCTCCCGCCTCCGTGGCCGACGAGCCCGCCCCGGCCCCCTCGGGCAACGGCTCGGGCGTCGTCGGCTTCGCGCTCGCCCAGGTCGGCGACGCCTATGTACTCGGCGCCACCGGCCCCGACGCCTGGGACTGCTCCAGCCTGGTGCAGGCCGCCTACGCGAGCGCCGGGGTCTCCCTGCCGCGCACCTCGCAGGCCCAGTCCGCACTCGGCACGCCGGTCTCCCTGGACGCGCTCCAGCCCGGCGACATCCTCCACTGGGGCGGGCGCGGCAGCGCCCATCACGTGGCCCTGTACATCGGCGGCGGCCAGTTCGTGGGCGCCCAGAACTCGGGCACCGGCGTGGTCACCCGCTCCCTCGACTGGGACACCCCCACCGGCGCCCTCCGCCTCTGACCGGCACCCCCGCCCGAGGCACCGGGGTGCGCTCCCGGTGAGCGCACCCCGCCGGCCCGCCCCCGGGCAACTATGCCCGGGGGGTGACCTTGCTCAGGCCGTTGATGATGCGGTCCATGGCGTCGCCGCCGGTGGGGTCCGTCAGATTGGCCAGCAGCTTGAAGGTGAAGCGCATCAGCACCGGGTGGGACAGCCCGCGCTGGGCGATCAGCTTCATCACCGCCGGGGAGCCGATCAGCTTCACAAACGCGCGGCCCAGCGTGTAGTAGCCGCCGTAGGTGTCGGCCAGCGTCTTCGGGTAGTTGCGCAGGGCCAGCTCCCGCTGGGCGCCGCTGCCGCGGGCCTGCGCCTGGGCGATCACCTCGGCGGCCAGCGCGCCCGACTCCATGGCATAGGCGATGCCCTCGCCGTTGAACGGGTTCACCAGGCCGCCCGCGTCGCCCACCAGCAGCAGGCCCCGGGTGTAGTGCGGCTTGCGGTTGAAGGCCATGGGCAGCGCCGCGCCGCGGATCGGGCCGGTCATGTTCTCCGGGGTGAAGCCCCACTCGGCCGGCATCGACGCGCACCAGGCCTTGAGCACCTCCCGCCAGTCCAGCTCGCGGAAGGCGCTGGAGCTGTTCAGGATGCCGAGGCCGACGTTGGAGGTGCCGTCCCCCATGCCGAAGATCCAGCCGTAGCCGGGCAGCAGCCGGGCCTGCGGGCCGCGCCGGTCCCACAGCTCCAGCCAGGACTCCAGATAGTCGTCGTCATGGCGGGGGGTGGTGAAGTAGGTGCGCACCGCCACACCCATCGGGCGCTTGTCGTCCCGGTGCAGGCCGAGGGCGAGGGAGAGCCGGGAGGAGTTGCCGTCCGCGGCCACCACCAGCGGGGCACGGAAGCTCACCGGCCGCTTCTCGGTGCCCAGCTTCGCCGTCACCCCCGTCACCCGGCCGGTGCGGTCGTCCAGCACCGGGCCGGTGACACTGCACTGCTCGTAGAGCCGGGCGCCGGCCTTCTCGGCCTGCCGGGCCAGCTGCTCGTCGAAGTCGTCCCGCTTGCGGACCAGGCCGTAGTCCGGATAGCTGGCGAGCTGCGGCCAGTCGAGCTGGAGGCGGTGCCCGCCGCCGATGATCCGCAGGCCCTTGTTGCGCAGCCAGCCGGCCTCCTCGGAGATGTCGATCCCCATGGCCACCAGCTGCTTGACGGCGCGCGGCGTCAGGCCGTCCCCGCAGACCTTCTCCCGGGGGAAGGCCGTCTTCTCCAGCAGCAGCACATCCAGCCCGGCCCGGGCCAGGTGGTACGCGGTGGTGGAGCCGCCCGGGCCGGCGCCCACCACGATCACATCGGCGGTCTCCTCGGTGCGCGGCTGCTCGGCCGCGGCGGCGTTCTCCGTCGGGGCTGTCACGGATGTTCTCCCATCGTTCCCGGGCGATGCCCGCGGGCGCGGCGGCGGCGACGGCGCGCCGGTGGCACGAGTCTAGGCCGCCGCACCGACAGGCCACGACGCCGGTGCCGGGTCACCGCGCCGTGGCGGAAACCCGCGGTGTCCCCGCCCGGCAGGCCCGCCCCCGGGCCGCGACAACGGCTCCGGCGAGGGCGCCGGACGGGGCGTCAGTCCGGGTCCGGCTTGAAACCCCGGTGCAGCGCCACGATTCCGCCGGAGAGATTCCGCCAGGCCACCCGCGACCAGCCCGCGTCCTGCATCCGGCGCGCCAGCCCCGGCTGGTCCGGCCAGGCCCGGATGGACTCGGCGAGATAGACATACGCCTCCGGGTTGCTGGACACCGCGCGCGCCACCGGCGGCAGCGCCCGCATCAGATACTCGCTGTAGACGGTGCGCAGCGGCGCCCGGGCCGGATGGCTGAACTCGCACACCACCACCCGTCCGCCCGGGCGGGTGACCCGCAGCATCTCCCGCAGCGCGTCCTGCGGCCGGTGCACATTGCGCAGCCCGAAGGAGATGGTGACCGCGTCGAAGACCCCGTCCCGGAAGGGCAGCCGGGTGGCGTCCCCGGCGGTGAACGGCAGCCACGGCAGCCGGCGCTTGCCCTCGCGCAGCATGCCCTGGCTGAAGTCGCAGGGCACGGTGTAGGCGCCGGCCTCGGCGAACGGCAGCGAGGAGGTGCCGGTGCCCGCGGCCAGGTCCAGCACCCGCCGGCCGGGCCCGGCCGCCACCGCGGCGGCCACCGCCTTGCGCCAGCGCCGGTCCTGCCCGAGCGACAGCACATCGTTGGTCAGGTCGTACTTGGCCGCCACCGCGTCGAACATCGCGGCGACCTCACTGGGCTGCTTGTCCATCCTGGCTCGGGTCACCCGGCCATTCTCCCCGGCCCCGCCGGCCCCGCCCGCGCCGGGGTCCGCGCCGGGCCGCCGATGGCTGCGGCGTACCGCCAACGGCCGTACGGCACACGGCTGCTGTGCCGTGGGGTACCGTGACGCCACGTGGGGACGATCACCTCGGCGCGCACCGGCCGCGCCACTGTCGGCGGCACCGTGCTGGTAGTGGCCGCGGCCGCCCTGTTCGGCGGCGGCGCGCTGGCGATCCGGTCGGCGGCCGACGAGCAGGACACCGCCCCGCCCTCCTCCTCCCCGGCCGGGGACCGGGACCGGGGCGGCGACGAGCCCGCCCTGCCCGAGGACCGGCTCTCGGCCACCTCCCGCCCCCGGCCCGAGCCGGAGCGGACCGAGGTGCCGGAGAGCGGCCCCGGCACCTTCCGCACCGCCGCCGGCGGCAGCGAACCGGCCGGCCGGGGCACGGTCTACCGCTACCGGGTCCAGATCGAGGACGGCATCGACCTCGACCCGGAACAGGCCGCCCAGGAGATCCAGGCCATCCTGGCCCATCCGCGCGGCTGGACCAACGACGGCCGCAGCGGCTTCCAGCTCACCGACCGGGCCGCCGCCGCCGACTTCACCGTGCAGATAGCCACCCCGGCCACGGTGGACGGCATCTGCGGCGAGTGGGGACTGGACACCGGCGGCGAGGTCAACTGCCGGGTGGGCGACCTGGTGGTGGTCAATCTGCGCCGCTGGGTGGAGGGCTCGCCCCAGTTCCCGGGGCCGATAACGGAGTACCGGGCACTGATCATCAACCACGAGGTGGGTCACCGGCTCGGCCACGGCCACGCCGGCTGCCCGGCCGAGGGCGCGCTCGCCCCGGTGATGATGCAGCAGATCAAGGGCCTGGACGGCTGCCGGGCCAATGCCTGGCCCTATGACTCCACCGGCGCCTACATCGACGGCCCCTGGGTGCCCTGACCGTCCGGCTTGACCTGGAGAGCACTCCAACTGCCAGGGTCGGCGGTGCGGGGCAACTCACACCACCGGAGGAATCATCACCATGCAGCGTCGTCGTATCGGCGGACCGGACGGCATCGAGGTCAGCGCGCTCTGCCTGGGCGCGCTCCAGCTCGGCACCTACACCGACGAGAAGACCTCCTTCGCCGTTCTGGACCGCTTTGTCGAGGCGGGGGGCAGCCTCATCGACACGTCCAACAACTACTGCTTCTGGGAGCCGGGCTGCACCGGTGACGAGAACGAGAATCTGATCGGCCGCTGGCTGGCCTCCCGGGGCGCCCGGGACCGGGTGCGGATCGCCACCAAGGCCGGCGCCCGCCCGCTGCGGCCCGGCGGCACCCTGGAGGACGCCGAGGGACTGTCCGCCCCGGCGATCCGCAAGGCCATGGAGGGCAGCCTGCGCCGACTGGGCACCGACCATGTGGACCTCTACTACACCCATATCGAGGACCGCTCCGTCCCCGTCGAGGAGACCACCGGCGCGCTGGACGAGCTGGTCCGGGCCGGCCGCACCCGGCTGCTGGGGGTCAGCAACCACGCCACCTGGCGCATCGAGCAGGCCCGCGCCGCGGCCCGGGCCGCCGGCGGCACCCCGTACACCTGCGTCCAGCAGCGCTACTCCTACCTCCAGCCGCGCTTCGACGTCCCCCTCCCCCAGGCCGGCCACACCCATGCCACCGGGGAGCTGCTGGACTATGTCGCCGCCGAGCCGGACCTGACCCTGCTGGCGTACAACACGCTGCTGTCCGGGGCCTACACCCGGGCCGACAAGGAGATTCCCGCCGCCTACGACCACCCGGGCACCCCGGCCCGGCTGGCCGCGCTGCGCGCGGTGGCCGGCGAGCTGGGCGCGACCGTCAACCAGGTGGTGCTGGCCTGGCTCACCGGCCGCACCCCGGCCGTGCTGCCGATCGTCGGCGTCAGCTCCGTCGCACAGCTCGACGAGGCGATCGAGGCCATGGACCTCACCCTCGGCGAGGAGCAGCGCGCCCGCCTCGACACCGCGGGCACCGTCCCCGGCGACGGCTGACCCGGTGCCCGGGCGGCGGCGGCCCGGGCGGCACGGATGTCACACGCGGCGGCCGGCCGGTGTCTCCATGGCGAGAAGCCGAGCACACCCCTGGAGGAGACATGGCCGGCAGCCCCCGGGACGGCGCGCCACGGGCCGGCGGCCCGCACCCGCTCGCCGCCCCGCCGGCGGACACGGAATCCTGCTGCGCATGACCGTGACCGAGGACCCCTTCGTCGCCCACCGCAGCCTGCTGTTCACCGTCGCCTACGAGATGCTCGGCTCCGCCGCCGACGCCGAGGACGTGGTGCAGGAGACCTGGCTGCGCTGGGCGGCCGTGGACGGTGCCACCCGGGACCGGGTGCGCGACCCGCGCGCCTACCTGGTACGGATCGTCACCCGGCTGGCGCTCAACCGGCTGCGCACGGTGGCCCGCCGCCGCGAGGAATACGTCGGCTCCTGGCTGCCCGAGCCGCTGCTCACCAGCCCCGACGTGGCCGAGGACATCGAGCTCGCGGAGAGCGTCTCGATCGCCATGCTGACCGTGCTGGAGACGCTCACCCCGGCGGAGCGGGCGGTGTTCGTGCTGCGCGAGGTGTTCGAGACGCCGTACGAGGAGATCGCGGACGCGCTCGGCAAGAGCCCGGCCGCGGTCCGCCAGATCGCCCGCCGGGCCCGCGACCGGGTCGCCGGACGCCGCCCCCGGACGCGGGTCGACCGGGCCCAGCGGGACCGGGCCGTCGAACGGTTCCTCGCCGCGGTCGCGACCGGTGACCTCCAGGCGCTGCTGGAGGTGCTGGCGCCCGATGTGGTGGTGGTCGCCGACGGCGGCGGGGTGGCACAGGCCGTGCGCCGGCCCGTCGCGGGGGCGAAGAAGGTCGCCCATCTGTTCCGCGCCGGGCTGAAGCGCGCCGGGGCCGGGCTGACGGTCCGCCCGATATGGCTCAATGGCGCGCCCGCCGCCCGGATCGATGTGGCCGGCGAGCCGGTCGCCGCGGTCAGCCTGGCGGTGGAGGACGGCCGGATCACCCGCATCTATCTGATGCGCAACCCCGGCAAGATGACCGGGCTGGCCTCCGAGGCGCGCCTCGCCCGCTCCCCCGGCGGGGGCGGGTGACGGTGCGGCGCGTCCGGCCCGGGATCAGCGGGCGTCCAGCAGCCTGAGTTCCGGGTGGGCGGTGCCGCCGTCGATGGCCGTGGAGGACAGATGGGAGACGACCCGGTCGTCGGCCGGGTCGTCGGCCGGGTTCTCGTGCACCACCAGATGCTCATAGGTGGTGGAGCGCTGCGCCGGGACCCGGCCGGCCGCACGGATCAGATGCAGCAGCTCCAGCCGGTTGGAGCGGTGCTTCGCCCCGGCGGAGGAGACCACGTTCTCCTCCAGCATCACCGAGCCGAGGTCGTCCGCGCCGTAATGCAGCGAGAGCTGGCCGACCTCCTTGCCGGTGGTCAGCCAGGAGCCCTGGACATGGGCGACATTGTGCAGATACAGACGGGCGATGGCGATCATGCGCAGATACTCGAAGATCGTCGCCTGGGTCCGGCCGCGCAGCTTGTTGTTCTGCGGCTGGTAGGTGTACGGGATGAAGGCCCGGAAGCCGCCGGTGCGGTCCTGCACCTCGCGGATCATCCGCAGATGCTCGATCCGCTCGGCGTTGGTCTCGCCCGTCCCCATCAGCATGGTGGAGGTGGATTCCAGGCCCAGACCGTGCGCGGTCTCCATGATCTCCAGCCAGCGCTCGCCGGATTCCTTCAGCGGCGCGATGGCCTTGCGCGGACGCTCCGGCAGCAGTTCGGCGCCGGCCCCGGCGAAGGAGTCCAGCCCGGCCTCCTTCAGCCGGACGATCGCCTCCGCGGCGTCCACACCGGAGATCCGGGCCATGTGCTCCACCTCGGAGGCGCCGAGGGAGTGGATCACAAGCTGCGGGAACTTCTCCTTGATGGCCCGGAAGTGCCGCTCGTAGTACTCCACACCGAAGTCCGGGTGGTGGCCGCCCTGGAACATGATCTGGGTGCCGCCCAGTTCCACCGTCTCGGCGCAGCGGCGCAGGATGTCGTCCAGATCGCGGATCCACACGTCCTCGCTCCTGGGCGGGGCGTAGAAGGCGCAGAACTTGCAGGCCGTGACGCAGGCGTTGGTGTAGTTGATGTTGCGCTCGATGATGTACGTGGCGATGTGCTCGCTGCCCGCGTAGCGGCGGCGGCGCGCGGCGTCGGCGGCCCGGCCCAGGGCGTGCAGCGGCGCCTCCCGGTAGAGCCCGAGAGCCTCCTGGTGGCTGATCCGCCCGCCGTCGGCGGCACGGTCGAGCGCGGACTGGAGCGCGGCGCTGAGGGCCATGGGTGCGTCCCTTCGGCGGGTCGGGCGGCTGAGCTGGTCGCGCCGGCCCGGTCGGTGCGGTCGCTGCGGCCGGGGCGGACCGCTCCAGCCTACGCGCCGCTAGTCCTGGCGGGTCAGCAGGCCCTGGTGGGTGGCGTCGGGGTGCAGGGACTCGAAGCGGACCGTGCCGTCGTCCCGCGGGGTGAGGACCATCTGGAACTCGCCGGGGGCGCACACGCCCTCCAGGGCGTCGGAGGCGTCCGGGTCGCCCTCGGCGGCGAAGGTGATCCGGTCCTCGGCGACGGTCTCCAGGGTCATCCGGTCGGTGCAGGTGGAGATGGCCAGCATGTCGGTGTGCTCGGCGGTGCCGAGAACCTCGCCGACCACGCCGGGCTCCAGGGTGATCACCACGCTGCCGCCCGGCAGGCCGCCCATGATCTCCACCTCGCCGGTCCAGGTGCCGACATAGCTCTCGGGCAGCGCGTCCTGCTCCCGCGGTCCGGTGGAGCCGGTGGTGCCGGTGGAGGCCGAATCCTCGGTGCCGGCCGAGGTGGGGGTGGGGGTGGGCCGGTCGCCGCCGGCGGTGTCCCGCCAGTCGACGGGGATGCCCAGCAGGTAGCAGCCCAGCACGATCGCGGGGATCAGCGCGGCGGCAGCCGCGGCCGTCGCCCGGCGGCGTCCGCCGCCCTTGCCGTCCCGGCCGTCCGGCGGGGGCGTGGCCGGGCCGGCGCCCCCGGGCGGGGTGCCGTACGGGGACGGGGCCGGGGACGGGGACGGCGTGGGCATGGCGGCGGACACGGTGCCGGGATAGCCGTATCCGGAGGTCGGGGGGCCGAAGACGCCGCGCGGCGGGGCGGTCCCGGCTCCGGTGCCCGGCACGCCGGTGGTGGTCCGCTCGGGCCCGTCCTGGGCGGCGGGCAGCGGCGGCACCGGGCCCGGCCCGGTGCCGCCGCTGGTGGGCGGCGGGGCCTGGGTCCGCGGCCCACCGGGCCCGCCCGGCTCCGCCGGCGGCGGAGCGGAGGGGTCCGCGGCGACCTCCAGGTCGAGCAGTTCCACGGCCAGCCGGCTGAGCCCCTCCACCACGGCGGACGGCAGCCAGCCCGCCGCCACCAGCCCGGCCGCCCCCTGCGGCCCGGCCAGCGCGGCGGCGATCTCCGCCGGGACCGGCCGGGCGGCCTCGTCCTTGGCCAGACAGCGGCCGATCAGCTCCCGCAGCTCCTGCGGCACGCCCGCCAGATCGGGTTCGCCGTGCACCACCCGGTAGACCAGCTGGGCGGTGTTGTCGCCGGGGAAGGCCCGGCGGCCGGTGGCGGCGTAGGCGAGCACCGCGCCGAGCTGGAACACATCGGAGGGCGCGCCCACCTGACGCCCGACCACCTGTTCCGGCGACATGTAGCCGGGCGAGCCCACCGACATCCCGGTGGCGGTCAGCTCGGCGGTGGCCTCGGTGTCCATGGCCCGGGCGATGCCGAAGTCGATCAGCCGCGGCCCGTCCAGGGTGAGCAGCACATTGGACGGCTTGATGTCGCGGTGCACCAGGCCCAGGGCGTGCACGGCGGCCAGCGCCTCGGCCAGGCCGGCGCCCAGCACGCGCAGCGAGCGCTGCGGCAGCGGGCCCTGCCCGGCCACCGTGCGCTGGAGGTCGGGGCCGGCCACATAGCCGGTGGCCACCCAGGGGAGTTCGGCGTCCGGGTCGGCGTCCAGCACCGGGGCGGTCCACTCGCCGCCCACCCGGCGGGCGGCGGCCACCTCGCGCGCGAAGCGGGCCCGGAACTGCCGGTCCACGGCGAAGTGCGGATGCACCACCTTGACCGCGACGGTACGGCCGCCCGCGTTCCGGCCGAGGTACACGCGGCCCATGCCGCCGCTGCCCAGCCGGCGCAGCAGCCGGCAGGGGCCGATCTGTCTCGGGTCGTCCGCGGCGAGCGGCTCCATGTGTACGGCGTCCTTCCCCCGGTGGGTGCTGCGGGCGGCTGCGGGTGCCCTCTTCCCCGTCGGTCCCGTCTTTCCCGTGCTTTCCCGGCTTCCCCGTCACCCTACGGGCAGGGGCCCGGGGTGCCGCCGTCCGGTCGGCCCGGCGGACGGCCGCGCGGGCGCCCTTGGCGCTCAGTCCGCCGGCGGCAGCAGTTCGACGCGCGGCACGGTGCCGCCGGCGGGCCCGGTGCGGCGGGCGAACTCCGCGATGCCGGCGAGCTGCCGTTCGCCGAGGCGGAAGTCCAGGGTGGTGAAATAACGTTCCAGCACCCCGGCCTCGAACGCTTCCCAGCGGGCCGCCTGTTCCGCCACCTTGGCCACCTCGGCCAGCGAGAGATCCCGGGACTCCAGAAACGCCCGGTGCACCTCGCGCACGGTGCCGGGGTACCGGGCCAGATAGTCCCGCCGCACCGCCCAGAGGGCGAAGACGAACGGCAGCCCGGTCCACTCCCGCCACATCTGCCCCAGATCATGCACCTGAAGGCCCAGCCGGGGCGCGTCGTGCAGCGTGGCGCGCAGCGCCGGGTCGCCGATCAGCACGGCGGCCTCGGCCTCGCGCATCATCTCGCCCAGATCCGGCGGGGAACTGTGGTAGCGCGGGGAGACCCGGTAGCGCTCGGCGAGCAGCAGTCGCGCCAGGCGCACGGAGGTGCGGGAGGTGGACCCGAGGGCCACCCGCGCCCCCTGGAGTTCCGCGAGCGGCACCTGGGAGACGATCACGCAGGACATCACCGGGCCGTCGCAGCCCACCGCGATGTCCGGCAGCGCCACCAGGCTGCCGGAGTGCCGCAGGAACTCGACCAGGGTGACCGGCCCGATGTCCAGCTCGCCCCGCACCAACTGGTCGCTGAGCCGTTCCGGGGTGTCCTTGGTCAGCTCCAGGTCCAGCAGGCTGCCGGTGCGGGCCAGGCCCCAGTACAGGGGCAGGCAGTTCAGGAACTGGATGTGCCCGACCCGGGGCCGTGAGGGTGTTTCCGATCGCACGCTTGTGAGCGTACGCCCCGGTTTCCACCCCCGCCCCGGCACCCCGGCGACACCCGCGACACCCCGGAACGCCGATGCTGCCGCTCCGCGCCCGCAGGCCGTGGTAAGGTCACAGCAAGTTGCAGACCGGTTTCCCTTGCAGTACGAGCCTGCGGATCAGCGAACCGCGGGCTTTCGTCGTTTTCAGGCTTTTCCAAGGTTCTGGAGCAGGGCGACCCATCAGTAGGCCCAGGGAGGGCTTATGGCCACCGGAACCGTCAAGTGGTTCAACGCCGAGAAGGGCTACGGGTTCATCGCCCAGCACGGCGGCGGCCCGGACGTTTTCGTTCACTACAGTGCGATCAACGCCAATGGCTTCCGCTCGCTGGAGCAGGACCAGGAGGTGTCCTTCGACATCACCCAGGGTCCGAAGGGGCCGCAGGCGGAGAACGTCTCCGTCAACTGAGACGTGACGGGGCCCGGGGGACCGTTCCACCGGGCCGCGCTCACACAGTTCGGCGGAACTGCCGGATTTCTCTTCCTCGTTCCTTTTCCTCTTCCGCTTCTCTTCTTCGTCTGCCGTCCTTCTCCGTGACCGTGCCGGGCCGGACACCCGCGCGGAAGCGGCCGGATGGACAGACAGGCCCTCGCCCGCCAGGCGAGGGCTTTCCGCTTTTCCGCCCGGCCCGTGCCACCGGGCCCGTGCCGCGACGCCGGTGCCCGGCGGCACGGCCGCCCCGGAGTCGGAAACATTCGGCCGCCCGACGCCCAGTTTTCACGCCCGCGTTCTTGCCAACTTCTCCTCTACGCGCGTAGCTTCAACCGACGCGCTCCCGTGGCATCCCTAAGGAGAAGCACACCGTGCCGACCAACTCCCCTTCCGGGCCCCCAAGTTCCAGAAGACTCCGGCTGGGCCTCGTCACCTGCGGGGTGGCCGCCTCGCTGGTCCTCACCCCGCTCCCGGCGGCATTCGCCGCCCCGTCGCCCGATGTGATGCTCGGCGAGGTCTACGGCGGGGGCGGCAACTCCGGTGCCACCCTGACCCGTGACTTCATCGAGCTGGCCAACGCCGGCCAGGCGCCCGTCGCACTGGACGGCTGGAGTGTGCAGTATCTGCCCGGCTCGCCCAGCTCCGGCTCGCGATGGCAGGTCACCGCGCTCTCCGGCGCCATAGCCGCCCAGGGCCGCTATCTGATATCCGAGAACGCGGGCAGCGGCGGCACCGTCGAGCTCCCCGCCCCGGACGCCACCGGCTCCATCTCCATGTCCGCCACCAGCGGCACGGTCGCCCTGGTCAACTCCACCGAGGCGCTGACCTGCAAGACCGCCGCCGACTGCGCCGCCGACGACCGGATCGTGGATCTGGCCGGCTATGGCAGTGCGGTGGTCCGGGAGGGCAGCGGCCCGGCCGCCGGGGCGAGCAACACCTCCTCCGTGGCCCGGCCCGCGCTCACCGACACCGACGACAACGCCGCCGACTTCACCTCCGGCGCCCCCACCCCCGTCAACGCCGCCGGCCAGACCCCCGGTGACGGGGGCGGCGGCGACGGTGGCGGCGACGGGGAGCCCACCGAGCCCGGCGACACCCGGATCCGCGACATCCAGGGCACCACCCGGATCTCCCCGCTGACCGGTGACACCGTGGCCGCCGTCCCCGGCATCGTCACCGCGGTCTCCGGCTCCGGCTCCCGCGGCTTCTGGATCCAGGACCCGGAGCCGGACACCGACCCGGCCACCAGCGAGGGCGTGTTCGTCTACACCGGCTCCACCGCGCCCACCGTCGCCATCGGCGACGAGGTGCTGGTCGGCGGCCGGGTCACCGAGTACTTCCCGGCCTCCGGCACCCAGTCGCTGACCGAGATCACCCGCCCCGAGGTCACCGTGCTCTCCTCCGGCAACGCCCTGCCGGAGCCCTTTGCGCTGGACGCCGCCACCGTGCCGGACCGGTACGCACCGGACGCCGCGGGCGGGCCGACCGACGATCTCCCGCTGGAGCCGGGCAGCTACGCCCTGGACCGCTACGAATCGCTGGAGGGCATGCTGGTCTCCTTCAGCGATGTGCGCACCATCAGCCGCACCACCCAGTACGACGAGCTGTGGATCACCGTCAAGCCGGAGGAGAACCCCTCGGCCCGCGGCGGCACGCTCTACGGCTCCTACGACGCCCCGAACACCGGGCGGCTGAAGGTGATGTCCCTGGCCGGCGAGCTGCCGGTGGCCGATGTCGGCGACACCCTCACCGGCACCACCACCGGCGCCATGGACTACGGCCGGTACGGCGGCTACACCGTGCAGGCCACCGCGCTCGGCGAGCAGGCCGCGGGCGGCCTGGCCAAGGAGACCACCCGCGCCCAGACCAAGAAGGAACTGGCGGTCGCCACCTACAACGTGGAGAACCTCTCGGCCGCCGACAGCGAGGAGAAGTTCGCCGAGCTGGCCGCCGGCATCGTGCACCATCTCGCCTCGCCGGACATCGTGGCCCTGGAGGAGATCCAGGACAACAACGGCCCCGCCTCCGACGGCACGGTGGCCGCGGACCAGACCCTGGACCGGTTCACCGCCGCCATCGAGGCGGCCGGCGGCCCCGCCTACGAGTGGCGCGCCATCGACCCGGTGGACGGCGCGGACGGCGGCCAGCCCGGCGGCAACATCCGGGTGGCCTTCCTCTTCAACCCGGAGCGGGTCTCCTTCACCGACCGCCCCGGCGGCGACGCCACCACCGCCACCGAGGCGGTCCAGACCCGGCACGGGGTGCGGCTCTCCGTCTCCCCGGGCCGGATCAACCCGGCCAGTGCCGCCTGGGAGGACAGCCGCAAGCCGCTGGCGGGCGAGTTCGTCTTCCGCGGCAGGACCTACTTCGTGATCGCCAACCACTTCGCGTCCAAGGGCGGCGACGAGCCGCTGCACGGCCGCAACCAGCCGCCCACCCGCTCCTCCGAGACCCAGCGCCACCAGCAGGCCGCCGAGATCCAGTCCTTTGTCGCCAAGCTGCTGGCCGCCGACCCCAAGGCCCGGGTGATCGCGCTGGGCGACTTCAACGACTTCGAGTTCTCGCGGACCATGGAGCTGCTCACCGCGGACGGGGTGCTGGAGAACCTGGCGTTCACCCTGCCCGCCGAAGAGCGCTACACCTACGTCTACGACGGCAACTCGCAGACCCTGGACCACATCCTGGTCAGCCCCGCCGTCCGCGGTGCGGAGTACGACGTGGTGCACATCAACGCCGAGTTCGCCCGGCAGGCAAGTGACCACGACCCGCAGATCGTCCGGATCGACACCAAGGCCAAGGGCGACGGCAAGCCCGGCAAGCCGGGCAAGCCGGGCAAGCCCTGGCCGCGGCACTCCCTGCCCGACCTGATGGGCTGGCTGCACCACCTGCTCTCCCTGCTCCGCCGCTGACCCGGAACCACCACCGGGCCCCGGCCCCCGCCGTCCCACCGACGGCGGCGGCCGGGGCCTCGCCGGTACCGGTGCCGGCCGCGGTCAGCCGGCCGCGCGGCGGGCGGTTTCGTCGGCCTCGTCCTCCATGGACTGGTTGGCGCGCAGGGTCTGCCGGGCGCGCTGGTAGCCGTCCGTGAGCTGCTCGGACATGGCGTCGCGCTGGCCGCGCAGCAGGATGAAGCTGAGCGGCGCGGAGATCACCAGGGCCAGCAGCGGGATCCACAGCGCGTTGGAGCTGCCCACCCCGGAGGGCACCGCGCCGAGCACGGCGAGCAGATAGACACCGGCCAGGCAGCCGAGGAAGATACCCAGCCGCATCAGTGTGTAGCGCAGCGTCGGGTTCTTGATGGTGATCACGGCGGCGGCTCCCTGTCGTCCCGCTCGGCGGCTTCCGGCTCCGGTTTTCCAGTGAAGCATGCCGCCATTCCGGCGTTTCGGGCGCCCCCGGTCAGGTCAGCGGGCGCCACATGATGACGTCGTCGCGCAGATCGTCCTCGGCGACCCGGATGGCGTCCGGGACCCGGCCGACCTCCTTGTAGCCGCAGGACTCGTAGAAGCGCTCCAGGCCCATGCCGCCGCGGGCGGTCAGCCGGATGCCGCGCACGCCGTCGAGGGAGCGGGCCGCGGCCTCGGCCTGCCGCATCAGTTCGCGGCCGGTGCCGCGCCCCTGGTGGCCCGGGTGCACCATCACGCGGTAGAGCCACACCCAGTGGCGCATCAGCCGGTGGTCGTTGCGCACCAGAAAGGCCAGCGCGGCCGGGCGGTCGCGCTCGTCGAAGCCGGTCAGCGCGAGGGTGTTGCCCTCGGCGATGCCGCGCAGGTGCCCGTCCAGCAGCCCGGTCACGTCCTCGGTGGTCACGGGCGGCACCAGGCCCACGGCACCGCCCGCGTTGGTGACGTCCGTCCACAGGCGCAGCAGCGCCTCCCGGAGCGCCGGGGTGATCTCCGGGCCCAGCACATACCGCATAGTCATGCGGAGCACTGTACTTTTACTCAATGCGGGGCCGCCACCGCGTTCCGCCCACCGGACGGGGACGGACCGGGAAACGGTGCTCCGGATCAGAGCTGCATCGGCTGCGGCGTCTCGCGCCGGGCCGGGTCCGGCCCCTCGTACTCGCGCACCACCTCGTAGCGGGTATTGCGCTCCACCGGGCGGAAGCCGGCGTCCCGGATCAGCTCCAGCAGATCGTCCCGGGTCAGCTTGTCCGGGGTGCCGAAGTTGTCGGCGTCATGGGTGATCTTGTACTCGACCACCGAGCCGTCCATGTCGTCCGCACCGTGCTGCAGCGCGAGCTGCGCGGTCTGCACCCCGTGCATCACCCAGAAGACCTTCACATGCGGCACATTGTCGAACAGCAGCCGGGAGACCGCGAAGGTCTTCAGCGCCTCCGCGCCGGTGGCCATCGTCGTCCGGGCCTGGAGCCGGTTGCGGACCTTGCCGTCCTTCATGTCCACGAAGTCGTGCTGGTAGCGCAGCGGGATGAAGACCTGGAAGCCGCCGGTCTCGTCCTGGAGCTCGCGCAGCCGCAGCACATGGTCCACCCGGTGGCGGGGCTCCTCGATGTGCCCGTAGAGCATGGTGCACGGCGTCTTCAGGCCCTTGCCGTGCGCCAGCCGGTGGATGCGCGACCAGTCCTCCCAGTGGGTGCGGTGGTCCACGATGTGCTGCCGCACCTCCCAGTCGAAGATCTCCGCGCCACCGCCGGTCAGCGACTCCAGCCCGGCGTCGATCAGCTCGTCCAGGATCTCCTCGGCGGGCAGCCCGGAGATGGTCTCGAAGTGGTGGATCTCCGTCGCCGTGAACGCCTTGAGCTGGACGTGCGGCAGCGCCTCCTTCAGCGCCCGCAGCGAGCGCGGGTAGTAGCGCCACGGCAGGGTGGGATGCAGCCCGTTGACGATGTGCAGCTCGGTCAGGTTGTCCCCCTCCATGGACCTGGCCAGCCGCACCGCCTCCTCGATGCGCATGGTGTACGCGTCCTTCTCGCCCGGCTTGCGCTGGAAGGAGCAGTACGCGCACGAGGCCGTGCACACATTGGTCATGTTGAGGTGGCGGTTGACGTTGAAATAGACCACGTCGCCGTTCTTGCGGGTGCGCACCTCGTGGGCCAGCCCGCCCAGCCAGGCCAGGTCGTCGCACTCGTACAGCGCGATCCCGTCCTCGCGGGTCAGCCGCTCACCGGCACGGACCTTCTCCTCCAGCTCGCGCCTGAGCCCGGTGTCCAGCCCGGTGTCCATGCGTCGCGCCTCCTTCGTTCGCTGCTCCCGCCGACCTTACGTTGCTCACCGTCCCGGCAGATCGGGCAGGTCCCCGACACGGTTCTCCCACTTGGTGGAGAGCACGATGGTGGTCCGGGTGCGGGAGACGCCCTTGGTTCCGGAGAGCCGGCGGATGGTCTTCTCCAGGCCGTCCACATCGGCCGCCCGCACCTTGAGCATGTAGGAGTCGTCACCGGCGATGAACCAGCAGTCCTCGATCTCGTGCAGCTCCTTGAGCCGCTCGGCCAGCTCCTGGTGGTCGGTGGCGTCGGAGAGCTGGAGGCCGATCAGCGCGGTGACCCCCAGGCCCAGCGCGGCGGCGTCCACGGTCGCCCGGTAGCCGGTGATCACCCCGGCCGCCTCCAGCCGGTTGATGCGGTCGGTGACGCTCGGCCCGGAGAGTCCCACCAGCCGGCCCAGTTCCGCATAGGAGGCCCGTCCGTTCTCCCGGAGCGCCTGGATGAGCTGCCTGTCCACCGCGTCCATGGTCGCCAAGCCTTCCACCGTTCCCTCGGGGCCCCGCGATGCGGGGCCGTCCCGCCGTGCGGCGCCCCGGTGCCAGGCCATGCCTGCAAACGGGGGGCCGCGCGCTGCCGTACCAGAAGAATCTAAGGCATGGCGGCCCCTCGGCTTACGACTGGCTGGACGAGCCACCCGTTCCGCCGGTGGAGCCGGGCCGGGCACCCCCCGCGCCGCCACCCGCGCCACCGCCCCTGCCGCCGCCCAGTTGGCCCGCCCAGCGCCGGTACAGCCCGTGCGGCACACCGGCCGCGTCCAGCACCCGGCCGGCCACGAAATCCACCAGGTCCTGGATGTGGGTGGCCCCGGCGTAGAAGGCCGGCGAGGCGGGCAGCACGGTGGCGCCGGCCTCGTCCAGGGCCACCATGTGACGCAGCGTCTGCCCGTTCAGCGGCGTCTCCCGGACCGCCACCACCAGCGGGCGGCGCTCCTTGAGGGTCACGCCGGCAGCCCGCTGCAGCAGATCCTTGGACAGGCCCAGGGCCACTCCGGCGACGCAGGCGGTGGAGGCCGGCACGATCAGCATCCCCTTGGCCGGATACGACCCGGACGAGGGACCCGCCGCCAGATCACCGGCCGGCCAGTGGCGCACCCCGGCGAGGTCCGGGGCGAAGGCGTCCGGTTTGCCGTCCGCACCGCGCGCCAGCCATTCCCGCAGGTCGTCCCGCCAGTGGCCGTCCCGGAAGGGGATGCCGGTCTCATCCAGCAGGGTCAGCCGGGAGGCCCGGCTGACCACCAGATCGACCGCCTCCCCGGCGTCCAGCAGCCCGCGCAGCACGGCCGCCGCGTACGGGGTGCCCGACGCACCCGACACCCCGACCAGCCAGGGCCGCCGCCCTTGTTCACTCACACCGACGAGCCTAGAACACGGCCCGCTAACGGATGGCTCACCGCTCGGTGACGCCCCGGCCCGGCGTGATGCGCGTCATACGTCATGCTTACGAGGGTGGGAGAAGACTGGAACCGGGTACCCCCGGCCGCGCATCCGACGGACCGGGAGCATCACGGCCGGCCGGCGGCCGCCCGGACGGCGCGGACGGCCCGGACGGCACGGACGGCACGGACGGACCCAGACGACAGCAGACGGACGGACACGAACCAGCGGGCGGCCCTGGCCGCCGCCCGCCGCCGGGGGCCGGCCCCGGACCGCGGGCGGCACCGCGGGCGCCACCGGCCCGGCCCCTCGGTCGTGTCCCCGGACCGGGAGTGAGACGATCAGTACCTTCCGCAGGCGCACGACCGCCCTGGCCGGCGGCGCCGCACTCGTCACCGCGCTGCTGGCGGCCACCGCCGGCTGCCAGGTCGTGGAGACGGCCGCGGCGGGCGCGCAGGCCGACGACGCCCTCGACCGGCTGATGTCCCGGGAAGCCGTCACGGTGGATCTCGCCCTCGGCGCCACCGCCGACGAGATGTACGCCTACCTCCGGCACTCCGCCGAGGCGAGCGGCGGCCCGGCCCCCACCCGGCACGCCGCCGGGGTGCTGGCCTCCCTGGAGTTCACCGCCGTGGTCGGCGACCCGGGCGAGGACCGCCGGATGCGCGACCTGGAGGAGGGCGAGCCGCTGGACATAGCGCTGTCGCTCGGCTTCGGCGGCAAGGACGCCATCGGCCTGAAGCGGGTCGACGAGCAGACCTTTGTCCGGATCGGCGCCGAGACCGTCGTCCAGGACGTCCTGCGCGGCAAGCCGGAGGACGTCAGCCGGACGGTGCGGTTCATGGAGCATGCCGCGGGCCTGCCCGGCTCGCTCGACACCGCCGCCCGGGCACTGGCCGGCTCCTGGGTGCTGGTCGACCCCTTCCGCTACCCCGAGTACGCCGCGGCCATCGAGGCGGGCATCACCGGGGCCGGCCGGGACGCCGAGCGGGCGGCCGAGCAGACCGGCGGCGTCGGCCGGGCCGAGGACGTGGCCGAGGCGCTCACCGGAGCCGATCCGCTGCTCTCCCCGGAAGCGCAGTGGGACATGGTGGCCCGGCTGGAGAACTCGGTGCGCACCACCGGCACCCGGCTGCACTCGCTGGGCAAGGAGGACGGCACCGAGCGGATGGAGCTGACCGTGCCGGCCGGCCGGGCACAGCAGGCGCTGGGCCCGCTGCTGGATCTGCTGCGCGGGCAGAGCGCGCGGTTCGGCCTGCCCCCGCTGGTGCACGACCCGGCCGACCCGGACACCCCGGTCACCGCGGTACTGACGCTGCGCAACGGTGTGCTGTCGGAGATCGAGTTCGACCTCGCGCAGTTCGGCGGGCCCGGATTCCCGCCGCTGCCGCTGGAGATCGCGCTCACCAGCGGCGCGGCCATCTCGCTCAACCCGCCCCGGGACACCGGGCAGACCCTCGACCCGGAGGATCTGACGGTGGCGCTGCTCTATCTGGCGCTGCGCGAGGAGCAGCGGGAGCAGGACCCGAACCGCGGCAACCTGCCCGGGCCGGTGCAGCCCTGACGGGCGGTCGGTTTCCGCCCGGAACGGGGACACTGTCAGAAGGCACCACGGCAGAACACACCCGGACGCACACACGCACACGTTGGGGGCGCTGGAGGATGTACGGCTCAGGGGCAGGGACAGGGGCGGGACCCGGGGCACCGGGCGGACGGCGGCGCGGGCCGGGAACCCGGCGCGCGACGGCCGCCGCCGCGCTGATGGGCACCTGGCTGGTGGCGATGTGGGTGCTCACCCTGGCCGACGGCTCGGACCCGGTCTGCCTGGCCGGGCCGGTCCCCGACCAGCCGCTGGTGTGCGAGTACGGCATCGAGCCGCGGGACACCGGCGAACTGCTGGACATCTACCCGGCGGCCTTCCTGCACTTCGGCTACGACCATCTGGTGGCCAACACGCTGCCGCTGCTGGTCTTCGGCTTTCTGGCGGCGCTGCGCGGCATCGGCCGCTTCCTGGCCGTCTGCCTGCTGATCATCACCGTCTCGGGGCTGGGGGTCTGGCTGACCGCGGCTCCGGACTCCATCACCGCCGGGGCCTCCGGGGTGGTCTTCGGCCTCTTCGGCTATCTGCTGGTGCGCGGCTTCGTGGAGCGCAACGCCCTGGACATCACCGTGGGCATCGTCATCTTCCTGCTCTACGGCTCGCTGCTGTGGGGGGTGCTGCCGCTGGACAGCGGGGTGTCCTGGCAGGGGCATCTGTTCGGCCTGGCCGGCGGTGTGCTGGCGGCCTTCTGGTTCCGCCGCACCCCGCCGGCGGGCGCGCCGGCGCCCGCCGGCCGCTCCCCCTACCGCCCGTACTGACGGACCGGGCGGCTGTCGGTCCGGGGACGTAGAGTCACGGCATGGAGATCGTGAATCCCGCGCTGCACGAGTATCTGATCGCGCACGCGTCCCCGGGGGCGGACGAGGTGCTGCGCGAACTGGCCGAGGAGACGCATCGCAGCCTGCCGCCGGGGCTGGCCGGCATGCAGATCACGCACGACGAGGGTGCGCTGCTGAGCCTGCTGGTGAAGCTGGCCGGCGCCCGGACGGCGGTGGAGGTGGGCACCTTCACCGGCTATTCCGCGCTGTGCATCGCCCGCGCGCTGCCCGCGGACGGGCGGCTCATCGCGTGTGACGTCAGCGAGGAATGGACCTCGGTGGCCCGCCGCTACTGGGAGCGGGCCGGGGTCGCGGACCGGATCGAGCTGGTGATCGCCCCGGCCGCCGAGACGCTGCGCGCGCTGCCGCGCGAGGAGTTCGTCGACTTCGCCTTCATCGACGCCGACAAGACCGGCTACCCGGAGTACTACGAGGAGCTGGTCACCCGGCTGCGGCCGGGCGGGGTGCTGGCCCTGGACAATGTGCTGCGCTCCGGCCGGGTGGTGGAGCCGGCCGCCCAGGACCCGGGCACGGTGGTGATGCGGCAGGTCAACGACGCCATCGCCGGTGACCGGCGGGTGGAGTCGGTGATGCTCTCGGTGCGGGACGGCGTCACCCTGGTCCGCAAGCTCTAGCCGCCGCCCGGCCGCTACCGCCCGTCGCCGTCCTTCCCGCCCTCGCCGTCCTTGCCCTCCCCGCCGTCCGTCCCGTCCTCTCCCTCCCCCTCGTCCGGGCCCCGGTCCCCGCCGGGCGGCAGCGGCCCGGGTTCCCGGTCGGTGAGCCCTTCCGCCCAGACCTGGGAGAGCGGCTGCGGGCCGATGTACTGCTGGCAGTTGCAGGCGCCGCGTTCGAAGCCCAGCGGGCGGCGCTGCGCGTCCCAGCCGGTCGGGATCCGCACGATCTCGTGGCAGTGGCCCTGCCGGTCGTGCTTGGCCAGATGGTGGCCGCAGCCGCAGACCGGCTCCGGCTGCGCGGCGGCGGCCTCCAGCCGGTCCAGCCGCCGCTCCTCGGCCCGCAGCAGCTCCATCCGCTGCTCATGCCGCTGCAGCCGCCCGGCCCGCACGGCCTCGGCCAGCCACGCACCGCCGCCGCCGAACAGCACCACCACGGCCAGGACACCGAACCAGACCCACACCGCCATCGCCACCACGGCCACCTCCCTCACCCCGGCGGCTCACCCTCACCTCCCTCACGAGCCTACGCCGCACTGGACAGCGAGAGCTTGACCGCGAAGCCCAGAAAGGCACCGCCCGCCGCGGCCGAGGCCCCCGCCTGGAGCCGGCGCCGCCTGCGGAAGGCGTCGGCCAGCCGCGCCCCCGTGAAGATCAGCAGTGAGAGATAGGTGAGGCTGAAAAGCTGCACCCACAGCGCCAGCGCCACAAAGGACAGCACCGGATACGGGTACGCCGGATCGACGAACTGCACGAAGAAGGAGACGAAGAACAGGATCGCCTTGGGATTGAGCAGGCTGGCCCCCAGGGCCCGCCGGAACGGCCGCTCCGTGCGCCCGCCCCCGCGTCCGCCCCCGCGTCCGCCGGCGCCCGCCGGCGCCGGGGTGGCCGCCGGCTCCGCCGCCACGCCCGTCTCCGTGCCGCGCACCGCCCGCCGGTGCCGCCGCCACAGCGACCAGGCGCCGCGCAGCATGCCGATCGCCAGCCAGGTCAGATAGCCGGCCCCCAGCAGCTTGAGCACCGAGAACGCCAGCGGGCTGGCCCGCAGCAGCGAGGCCACCCCGCCCGCCGAGAGCGCCATCAGCACGGCATCGCCGCAGAAGACCCCGAAGGCGGCCCGGTAGCCCGCCCGCACGCCGAGCCGGGCGCCCACGGACAGCACATAGAGGGAGTTCGGCCCCGGCAGCAGAATGATCAGCGCGAGCCCGATCAGATAGGTCGAGAGATCGGTAATCCCCAGCATGGCCGGAAGCCTGCCACAGGCGGCCGTAAGCAGCGTAGGGCGTTTTGGCCCCTGGGCAGCGGGCGGGCCCGCTCGGGCGGCGCGCGCCGGTTGCCGCGGCCGGTGCCGTCCGCCCGCTACCGTGAACGGAGGGCGCCGGCCGGGCGCCCGCGAGCTCCTCTTCCCGGCCGCGTCCCCGGACCGTCGAAAGGCCGTTCCCCATGGCTTCTTCCGCGAACGAACCGCCGTCCGCCGACGGCGTCCCCGCTCCGGGCCTGGTGGCCGAACTGCTGCGCGCCCATCCCCCGATGATCCGGGACCTGCCCGGCTTCGATCCGGACCATGTGCCGCACCGCCCCGGCCCGCTGTTCGCCGAATGGCTGGCCATCGCGGTGGGCAGCGGAGTGCTGGATCCGCACGCGATGACGCTCTCCACGGTGGAGGCGGACGGGCGGCCGGACGCCCGGGTGCTGATCCTGCGCGGCGTGGACGAGGAGCGCGGCGGCTGGGTGTTCGCCGCCGACGCCCAGACCCCGAAGGGCCGCCAGCTCGCGGCGGTACCGGCCGCCGCGCTCAGCGTCTACTGGCCGCTGCTGGGCCGGCAGGTGCGGGTGCGGGGAGCCGTCGAACAGGCCCCGGCCGAGGTCTCGGCCGCCGAGTTCCGCGCCCGCTCCCTGGGCGGCCGGATCGCCGGTCTGGTCGGCGGCGAGAGCCGGCCGATGGGCTCGATGGACGAGTACGACGCCGCCGTGACCGAGGCCGCCCGGCGGCTGCACGCCGACCCCGGCCTGGTGGCCCCCGGCCACACCGTCTACACCCTCTGGGCGCGGGAGGTGGAGTTCTGGCAGGGCCACCAGAGCCGGCGCCACATCCGCCTGCTCTACCGCCGCCCCGCACCCGACCCCGCCGACAGCGCCTGGACCCGCACTCTGCTGTGGCCCTGAGCCCGGGCCGTTCTTCGGGCCGTGTCCCGGGCCGGTCCCGGAAAGGGCAATTCCCCGCAGCGCCCGCCGGTGAGCACGCGCGGGACCCGGATGCGGACCTACCCTGGAAGGGCGATGACTGTGCTCGTCGGCACCTCCGGATGGCAGTACCCCGACTGGCGCGGCGTGCTGTATCCGCCGGACCGGCCGCAGCGGCTCTGGCTGGAGACGTACGCGGCCCGCTTCCCCACCGTCGAGTGCAACAACGCCTTCTACCGCCTGCCCGGCCACGACACCTTCGCCGCCTGGCGCACCGTCACCCCCGAGGGTTTCGTGATGGCGGTCAAGGCCAGCCGTTTCCTGACGCATATGAAGCGGCTGCGCGACCCGGAGGAGCCCGTGCAGCGGCTGCTGAGCCACGCCGCCGGCCTCGGCCCGCGTCTCGGCCCGGTGCTGCTCCAGCTCCCGCCCACGCTCCGCGCGGACCCGGCGGCCCTGGACCGCTGCCTGGCCTGCTTCCCGCCGGGGATGCGCGTCGCCGTGGAGCCGCGCCACCCCTCCTGGTGGAGCCCGGCCGTGCGGGCCGTGCTGACGCACCGGGGCGCCGCACTGTGCTGGGCGGACGTCCGGGCCCGTCCCGCCACCCCGCTGTGGCGCACCGCGGGCTGGGGCTATGTCCGGTTCCACGAGGGCCGCGCCCGGCCGTGGCCGCACTACGGCCGTCAGTCGCTCGCCACCTGGGCCACCCGCGTCCGGGCCACCTGGCCGGGCCCGCGGGACGACGTCTACGTCTACTTCAACAACGACCCCGGCGGCGCGGCCGTGCGCAACGCGCTGGCCTTCGCCCGCCTCAGCGGCGCACCGCTGCCAGCAGCGCGGCCAGCCGCACCCGGTCCGTGACCAGCACCGGCCGCGGCAGTTCGCTCTCCCGCAGGTAGAGACGCCCGTCGCCGGCGCCCTTGGCAGCCACCTCGATGCAGGACTGCGGAACGTCGCCGCTGCTGAAGCTCGACTTCTGCCAGGTCATCTCGGACACCGCCGCTGCCGCCTCTCGTCGTCCCACACAGCACTGACACTCCCGCTGGACACTCCCAGCACACGCGCAACAACAACACGCCACCAAGGCGGCGGAGAACAGACACATTCCGGCCGAGATATGTGTGTCATCGCTCCACGTTCCGGGGGTACTCGCGCTCGCGGAAAGTGGCCGGAGCCCGCACCGAACGCCCCCGTCCACCACGGCACCAAGCGGCGTGCGGCTCCGGAGAAAGGACAGACCTATGACGCTCTCCCGCACAGCACGCATCGCCACGGCCGCCGCCGGCTCCTGCGCGCTGGGGCTCGCCCTGGCGCTGCCGGCCGGCGCCGCCACCGACGACCAGGCCGAGGTGTCCGTCTTCCACGGCATCCCCGGCCTCACGGTCGACGTCTACGCGGGCGACAGCCAACTGCTCTCCGGCTTCGAGCCGGGCACCGTGGCCGACCCGGTCACCCTGGACCCGGGCTCCTACGACATCCAGATCTTCGAGGCCGGGGCCGATCCGGCCGACGCCCAGCCCGAACTGGAGCAGACCGTCGAAGTCAAGGCCGGGGACAACGCCACCGTGGCCGCGCACCTGACCGAAGAGGGAGATCCGGAGCTGACCACCTTCACCAACGACACCGGCGAGCTGTCCGGAGGCGACGCCCGGCTGACCGTCAGGCATGTGGCGGCGGCCCCGGCCGTGGACGTCCGGGTGGACGGCGACCCGGTCGTGGCGGGCCTGGTGAACCCCGAGCAGGCCACCGCGGTACTGCCCGCCGGAACCATCACCGCCGATGTGGTGCTGGAAGGCACCGACGACGCGGCCATCGGCCCGGCCGACCTGGAGCTGGCGGAAGGGACCAACACCATCGTCTACGCCTGGGGCAGCGCCGACCAGAACAACCTGGCCCTGGCGCTGCAGACCGTGCAGACCGGCAAGAGCTCCAACTGACCGCTGCCCCGCCGACCGGTGACCGGTGCTCACCGGCTCACCGGCCGGCACCGGCCGGCCCGGTGCCGCCGGAAGATCCCGGTGCCCGTGCGCGTTGCCTCCTGGCATGAGGATCGGTGAGGCTTCCAGGGTCAGCGGTGTGAGTGCGAGATCGTTGCGGCACTACGAGGATGAGGGCCTGATCGTCCCCGGCCGCTTCGGCAATGGGTTCCGTGACTACTGCCAGTCCACGATCGACCGGGTGCTCGTCATCCGCGCACTGCTGGAATCCGGGCTGCCCGTGCGCTTGATCAGGGAACTCCTGCCCCGCCTCACCGACGGCTCCGGGCCCGGCACCGACGCGGTGGGCGCGGAGTTCCTGCGGGAGGTGCAGAGCTTCCGCGACCGGCTCGCCGCTCGCATCGCCGTTCTCAGCGATCAGCGGGCGGCGCTCGACAGCTACCTGCGCGAGGCCCGCCGTACTGAGCTGTGACAGCCACCGACGGCCACCGGCAGCCGCTTGACCTTGACACAAGTGACAGACTTCTACGTTCGCCGCATGGAGACCAACGTCCAGCGGAACACCACTGAGCAGACGATACGGGCACTCATCCAGCGGTCGCGCCGGGGACCGCAGGACCTGACCCTGGTAACTGATCAGCGCCGCCCCGTCCCGGGTCCCGGCGAGTACCTGATCCGGGTGGGCGCCGCCGGGGTCAACTTCGCCGACGTCATGCAGGCCCGTGGGACATACGGGGGAGGCCCGCAGGCCCCCTATGTGGCGGGCTTCGAGGCCGCCGGGGAGATCGTGGCCCACGGACCGGACGTGGCGCGTCCGCTGCCGCTCGGCACCCACGTTGTCGGAACCGGCCCGGGGGCCTTCGCGCAGTACATGACGATGCCGGCCACGGCGGTCCTTGCGGTGCCGGCCGGCTGGAGCGACGCCGCAGCCCTCGGCATGGTGCTGAACTGGGCCACCGCCCTGGCGGCGCTGAAACCGCTGGGCGAGGTCAAGGCGGGTGAGGCGGTGCTCGTCCATGCCGCCGCCGGAGGCGTGGGGCAGGCCGCCGTCCGCCTCGCCCGCCACTACGGTGCGCGCGTGATCGCCACGGCGTCACCGGGGAAGCACAAGACCGTCAAGGAGCTCGGCGCCGACGAGGTGCTGGACCGCCGGCGTCCCGGTCTGGCCGAGGAGATCACCCGGCTGACCGGCGGTGTCGACCTGGTCCTGGAATCCGTGGGACAAGCCACGTTCACCACCAGCCTGTCGGTCACCAGACCCTTCACCGGACGCATCGTCGTCTTCGGCGCCGCGTCCGGTGACGCCACCCTGACCACACACGACCTGGTCTTCACCCACCAGGTCCAGGTCAAAGGTCTGCACATCGGTGCACTGGCGGCCACGGCCCCGTCGCTCTACCGGTCGTTGCTCATCGAGATCGAGGACCTTGTCGAACGCGGCGTGTACGTGCCCGGCACCCCCCGGGTTCACCCCCTGGCCGAGGGGGCGATGGTGCTGCGGCAACTCGAAGCGGGCCGGACCCGGGGCAAACTCGCGCTCGATCCCTGGCGCTAGGCACATCCCTGCCTCATCGCCACGCTCCGCCGTCCTCCCACAGGCGGCTGCGGCTCGTGCAGCGTCAGCGCTGCTGCGGGAGCGAGGCCAGCCAGCCGGTCAGCAGCCGGTTGGTCTCCCCGGGGCGCTCCTGCTGCACCCAGTGGCCGCAGCCGTCCAGGATGTGCGCGCCGGACAGACCGGGGAGCGTGGTCGGGAACTCCTTGACCGCCCCGGACATCCAGGTGGTGGAGGCGTCCATGGCCCCGCCCACGAACAGCGAGGGCTGGGTGACCGGAGCGCCGCGGAACTCCGCGAGGTCCTCCCAGTCCCGGTCCATGTTGCGGTAGCGGTTCAGCGCGCCGGTCAGCCCGGTGCGCTCGAACTCCCCGGCATAGAAGTCCAGATCCGCCTCGCTCAGCCACGCGGGCAGCTCTCCCCCGGCCGGGAACCGCTCACGCATCGTGCCGCCGGGGCTGACGAAGTGCGGGTCGGGGGCGTCGGGCCCGGGCATGGTGCCGGCGGACAGCGCGGCATAGATCCCGGCCAGCCAGCCCCGCACATCCGGCTCGATCTCGGCCTCCGCCCGGCCCGGCCGCTGGAAGTAGGAGACGTAGAACTCCTCCTCCCCGCCCATCCCGGCGAAGACCTCACTGGGCCGCGGCCCGCCGGGCGGGGTGTACGGCACGCTCAGCATGGCCACCGCGCGGAAGACATCCGGCCGCAGCAGCGCGGACGTCGCGGCGATCGGCGCACCCCAGTCATGGCCGGCAATCACCGCCGACCGCTCCCCCAGCCCCTCCACGACGGCGGCGTTGTCCGCCACCAGCTCCCGCATCCGGTACGCCTCCACCGCATGCGGCCTGGAGGAACGCCCATAGCCCCGGACATCGATCGCCGCCGCCCGGTAACCGGCGGCGGCCAGTGCCGGCATCTGGTGCCGCCAGGAATACCAGGACTCCGGAAACCCGTGCACCAGCAGCACCAGCGGCCCGCTGCCCTGCTCCACCACATGCGTCCGCCCGGCCGGTGAGTCCACCAAGCGGTGCGTCATCCGGTCCTGCTCGCCTGCCTGCGGCATGTTTCCTCCCGGCTCTCGCGCCCCGACAGTCACGATCATGCAGCGCCGCCGGCCCCGCACACCAAGCCCCGTTGCCACTCCGGCAAACCCGTCACCGCCGCAACGCCACCAGCAACGCCGCCAGCCGCCCCCGGCTGGTCACCAGCACCGGCCCCGAGGACTGCTCACTCTCCCGGAACAGCAGATCGCGCCCCCGGGTGTCGACAGCTATCTCGACACACGTGCTGGTCGGTTCACCACTGCTGAAGCTCGACTTCTGCCACACGTCGTCACGCACTGTTGTCGCCCTTCAAGAGATACCGCTTGTGCTGGACGAACCCCAGGGAACCCTCGCCCAGGTGATCGGTCGCCTTCAAGGGTGCCAATGCCACACTGCTGAGCCGATCGAACTCACGCGCAAACTGATCAAGATGGCTGTGATCAGCCAGGAAGACGGCACTGGTCGGATGCTCGACATAGACGGTCCGAAGTGACGGTGTGCAGAGGTCGTAGACGTTGAACGGGGCGCCGGGGGTCAATGAGGTGCGGCTGGCGCTGAACGGAAGCACCTGGATCACCACGTTGGGAAGCTGGCTGGCCTCCACCAGATGCTCAAGCTGGCGCCGCATGACCTGCGGGTCGGCGAACTCCATGTGGAAGGCGCTTTCATGGATGATGGCGTGAAACCGGCGCAGCGGTTCGTCGGTCAGCACCTGCTGCCGCCGCAGACGGAACTCCGTGTACTCGTCGATCCGGTCCTTGGGCAACCCCTGATTGCCAAGCGTGAACAGAGACCGCATGTAGTCGGACGTCTGCAGGAGACCCGGCACGTACAGCCACTCGAAGATCCGGAAGTGGGTCGCGAGCGATTCGAGTTCGGCGAGATCCCACGCCCGGGTCCCCCTGGCCCACCGGTGCCGCGTCCACCAGCCTTTGCCATCCGACTGGCTCATGGCCACCAGCACATCAACAAGATCACTATCAGTGCAACCGTAGACCTGACATAGGGTACGGAGGTTCGCCTCCGAAATATGCGTACGCCCCGCCTCGACGTGGCTCATATGCGGGCGGCCCAGACCAATGTGCGCCCCCGCCTCGGCTCCGGACAGGCCCGCCACTTCACGGAGTCTCTGCAGCTCCTGCCCCACCCGGCGCTGCCTCTGACTGATTCGCGTGCGCAGTCCCATGCTCCCACTCCACTACAGGCTCCAAGCGACGCCCCTCGAACCCTCGGTGTTCACTCATTGGGACGACATCTCCACTCACAGTTGCACTGTTAGCGAGCCAGACCCTACCGTCATCTTCGGCACACCCCGGGCTCGCCGCCCAGGCGAAGTGCACCCGCCGCCCATGCCGTTGGCGGTGGGCGAGCCACGCCTGGCTTCGCCACCCGGGACAACGACCGAGAGGAGACGCCGGTATGTGCCCCCTCCCCACCGCCCTCTGTCATCCGCCCTCCCCGCCGGACGGCTTCACGCTCAGCTTCCCGCCGCAACCCGAGTGGGTACGCACGGCCCGCCATGCCGTCCGCACGGCCCTGCTCGGCTCGGCCGCCTGCAAGCCGGAACTCACCGAGACCGCGACGCTGCTCACCTCCGAGGCCGTCAGCAACGCCGTGACCGCCTCGCTCAACTCCCGCTGCCCGGACCCGGTCCTGGTCCAGGCCCTGTGGGCGCGGGACGGCGGCATCCAGATCCTGGTCCGCGACGGCGCCCGCGGCCTGCCCGTCCCGCCCGCCGGCTTCCCCTCCCCCGACGCCGAACACGGCCGCGACCTGCTGATGATCGACCTCTTCGCCACCGCCTGGGGCATCTGCACCCACACCCTCGGCCACGGAAAAGCCGTCTGGTTCTGCCTTTGACCCATGCCCGGCCGAGCTGCCCCAACTCCCGCATAGTGGGGCTTCAGCTTTGCTGACGCTATCAGGTCTCCTTCCGGAGGATATCCCATGTCAGCGATTCGCCTGATCTCACAGTCACCCATGCCACAGGGAAATCCAGCAGGACGCCACAGTCACCTGCGCCGTACTTGACGCCAAGCGCAAATTGCACGCGTTGCCCCGCTCGCAGTTTCGCTACCCTTCGCTCGGACATTGCTTACACTGGCATGAACAGAGAGCTGGTTTCCTGGATCAAGGCCGTGCGGCCAGGCCCGGAAAGCCTCGGAAAACTGCAACCTCGGACTCCAACCGGAACCCGCATTAAATTTCCTCCAGGGAACTTACCGGGTTGAACGCCGTGCCGATTCTCGGAATGCCGTTGACGACGACTCCTCGAATAGTCACGTTCTCACCATCTATGACTCGACTCACTTCAAATCGTCCAGCTGCCGGAAGGTCGCTTACGTCACCCAGGCTGTCCACGATGCGCCGCATCGCCTGCTCGCGGCGTCCTGCTCGGCACCCGACCTCAACGGCGACGGCGTCCCGGACCTCTACGCCGTCGAGGCCACCGGTGGAGACCTGCTCCGCTACCACGCCACGCGCACCGGGACAGGCGCCCCCACCACCATCATGAACAGCACCTGGGACCTCAAGCTGGCCCTTGGCTGACAGCGCCGCTGTGCCGGCACGGGTGCCTTCGGCACAGCGGTCAGTTCTGCCGGGAGGTGAAGGGGCGGGAGGGGTAGCCGGTGTCGAAGTGCATGTAGTCCGGGACGTCGATGTTCTGCCAGATCCAGCCCTCGTCGGTGAACGCCTGCCAGACCGGGCCGCCGTCCAGGATCTTGCCCTTGCCCTCGGTTCGTTCGTGGTGCTCGGCGCTCGGGAACCAGCAGTCGCAGCGGAGATCCATCCACGGGTTCTCCAGCGGGTTGATGTCGATCGCCCGGCCGTTGGCGTGCGGCGACTCCATGGCCGGGGCGTTGATCTGGTCCGGGCGGCGGCAGTTGTAGGCGGAGGTGTTGTCATCCGCCAGGCTGGCGTTGGTGTCGCCGTCGTAGGCCTCCACCGGCTGCATGCGGCGGATCGGGAACCGTTCCTCGTAGAGGCGGGTGAAGATCCGGGCGACGCTCTCGGCGACATCGGCGTTCACGACCAGGACGCCGCGCGCCACCTCGCCGTTGAAGTCGATGTGGTTGACCTCCACCCGGCGCAGGTCGGCCCGGGTCAGTGGACAGTCCTCCGCCCGCCAGACGCCGTCGGCGACCATCTCGTCCCACTGTTCGTCGGACAGTTCAGTGATCACCGGGTCGGCGCCGGCCGGTTCGGCGGGTTCGGTGGAGGGCGTGGCGGTGCCGTCGGTCGCTTCGCCGGTGGGCTCGGCGGGGGCCGAGGGCGTGGCGGGGGCACCCGCGGCGGGCGGCCCGGACGAGGGGGCCGTCCCGGAAGGCGCGGACGGTTCCCCGGAGTCCGCGCCGGAGCCGGAGCCGGAGCAGGCCGCTGCGGTCAGCAGGGAAAGGAGGACCAGGGCAAGGAGAGAAGCGGCGGGGACGGCGGGAACGAGGACGGACGGGAGGTGTCTGGACTTGCGCATGCGATGGATTCTCTCCCCCCATACGATGCGGCCACGGCGGGTGATCGATGTCTCATGCTGGGTCACGGGCAGGGCACATGCGGAGAGCGCACCGCCCGGCGCCTGCGTGGATGCGCCCGGCGCACGTCGCTCCGGTGTTCGGACAATCAGGACACGACAGGCTACGTCCGCAGCCGATGGCTATAACGTCGTGTGAGGAGGTAATAGACTCAGTGCGGTTGAGGGGGCGCTGATCATGAGCTACGGCGACGACTTCGGAGACACGGGCGCCCGCACCGTCCCCTCCCAGACCCGTACCCGCCTGCCGGACGAGCCGGGCCCGTCCTCCCGGCGCGCTCCCGCCTCCCCCGGCCGCAGCCTGTTCACCATCATCGGGGTCTTCGTCGTCCTCATCGGTGCCATTGTCTTCGCCAACCTCAGCGACGGGGACGGCGGTCCGGACGAGGGCACCGCCCGGGATTCCGCCGGCGGCCCGGCGACGCAGCCCACCGCGCCCACCGGCGAGGCGCCGGTCGACACCGCGGTCAACGGCATCCCCACCGGCCATCCGCAGTCCGAGCAGGGCGCCCAGAGCGCCGCCGCCAACTACGCCGTCGCCCTCGGCGGCGACGGCATGTTCACCACCGACTCCCGCCACGCCATCGTGGGCACCGTCTACGACGCCGCCGTCGTCCCCGCCCTCGTCGACGAACTCGACCGGGCATACTCGGAAGAAGCCCTGGCCCTGCTGGGCCTGGACGCCGAGGGCAATCCGCCGGCCGGCATGACCTTTGTGTCCCGGACCCTGCCCGTGGGCACTTCGCTCGTCGCCTACACCGGCACCAGCGCCACCGTCGACGTCTGGTACACCGGGCTCATCGGCATGGCCGGTGAGAGCGCGCGGAACCCGGTGCGCACCACCTGGAAGACCTGGACCTTCGAACTGGTCTGGTCGGACGGTGACTGGAAGATCGTGGAAGACAGCCAGGCGGACGGCCCCGCTCCCGTCCCGGGCGACAACCGTGCGTCCACCGCCGAGGAGATCGCGGAAGCCGTGGAGGAGTTCGGAGGGTTCACCTATGCGCGCTAGTCCCCGGTCGCGCCCGCTCACCCGGCCGCTGCTGCGGCTCGGGGCCCTGCTGGCCGCCTTCTTCGCCGCCGGCCTGGTGTTCCCGCTCCGCGCCCTCGCCGACGAGCACGAGGATCCGGAGGACCCGGCCGCCGACGACGACGGCGGCAGCGGCGGCAGCGATGGCGGCGATGGCGGCGGCGAGGAGAATCCGGAGTGCGAGGGCCTGCACGGGCCCGCCCACGACCTGTGCTCGGGCGAGGAGGGCGGCGGCGGCATCGACACCCCCGGGCTGGACTCCTCCCTCGACCCCCTCCAGTCACTGGCCCGCGGCTTCGCGGACGCCGCCGCCTGGATCGTGAACCAGCTCTCCGACGCCGTCACCACCACCACCGATGTGGACTTCACCAACCAGGCGTTCCTGCGCCAGTACGCCGTGGTGTTCGCCGGGGCCACCGTGCTGACGCTGACGCTGTGGCTGCTGGCCGTGGTCAAGCGCGCCATCCGCGGCGTGCCGCTGACCACCGCCATCACCGAGGCGGTCGGCTTCCTCTGGCTGACGGTGATGGCCTCCGCCTTCACCCCGCTGGTCCTCTACATGGTGGTCGCCGCCACCGACGGCGTGACGGAGGCCATCGCGGCGGGCACCGGCAACAACTCCGACGCCTTCTTCGGGCAGTTCTCGGCCGCGCTGGAGAGCGAGGAGGACATCGGCGGCGGTCCGATCATGCTGATCGTGGTGGCCCTGGTGTCGATCCTGGCCGCCGGTGTGCTGTGGCTGGAGCTGGTGATCCGGGCGGCGCTGCTCTACGTCGGCGCGCTGCTGGGCACCGCCGTCTACGCCGGGCTGGTGGACAAGAACCTCTGGCAGCATGTGCGCCGCTGGGCCGGGATCATGATCGCGGTGATCCTGGTCAAGCCGGTGATCGTGATCGTGCTGGGCCTGGCCTCGGCGCTGACGACCACGGACGGGCCGTCCGCGTTCTCCGCGATCCTCTCCGGGCTGTCCATCATCCTGCTGGCCATCTTCGCCTCCGCGATGATCTACCGCTTTGTGCCCGGCTTCGGCGACGAGATCATCAGCCACCGGGCCATGCGCCGGGACACCGCCAACCGGGCCGCCGGGGCGGCCATCGCCACGCCCGCCACCGTGCTGCGGCAGGGCATCGGCACGCATGGCGCCCGGGGGGGTACGGCAGCCGCCGGTGGCGGGGCGGCGGCCGGCGGCGGGGGCGGAGCCGGCGCGGGCGGCGGGGCGCGCCCGGGCAACCCGCTGGCCGGCGGCGTGGCCGCGCACGGCACCCGCGGCACGGGCGGCGGACGGCCGGGGTCCGGTCCGGGCGGGCCCGGCGGCGGACCGGCCGGCGGCGGCGGGGCCGGCGGGGGCAGCGGCGGAGGCGGCCGGTGAACCGCACACCCCGCTTTCCGTCCCTGACGGCCGATCAGGGACCAAAGACGCTCCCGCACCGCCGGTCCGCGGAGGTACGTTCGGAGGGTGGCCGTTCCCCGGAACCACCCGGTCGTCCCGCACGTCGGACAACCGGGCCGCCCGGAACGGCACCGCGTACGGAGGCGGTTACGGCAGCGGGGGCGGGAGCACGAGTGAGGCGAGTGAGGACTGCTGACGCCGCGGGAGCCCGGGGAACGGCGCCCGCGGCCTCCACCGCGCCGTCGCATGCCGGCGGCAGCGCCGCCATGGCCGTGCCGCTGCCGCCGGCGGCGGCCGGCGCGGCCCTCGGCCCCGCCCCGGCCCGGCCCTCGGCGACCGGGCCCGCCGCGCCGCGGGTGAGCGGCGCGGTAGGCGCACCGCGCGGATGCGGGAGGCGGCCGTGGTGACCGCTCCGCCGGAGGCGCCTGCCCGGCGCCGTACCTATCTCATCGGCCGCGCCCGCCCGCAGGCGATCGTCGGCCGCAACCGGGAGACCGGCGAGATCGCCGTCATCATCCTGGGTGCCTTCCTCGGCATGATGAGCGGCCTGCTGATCCCCAGCCTGCCGGTGCGGATCGCCGCGCTGGCCGGTTTTCCCCTGCTCGCCTTCGCCGCGGTCTACATGCCGTACCGTGGCCGCACCTTCTACAAGTGGTTCGAGATCAACCGTTCCTATCGCCGCCTGCTCCGCCGCGGCAACGCCCGCTACCGTTCCGGCGCCCCCGAGGCCGGCATCTCGCTCGACGGCCGTCAGGTCGCGATCGGTGCCCCGCCCGGCGTGGGCCGGATCTCCTGGATGGCCGCCCCGTTCGGCCCCGACGAGATCGCCGTGCTGCTGCACGCCGACCGCCGCACCATCACCGCCGCCATCGAGATCGAGGGTCCGGGCGTCGGCCTGCGCGACAGCGAGGACCAGGAAGCCCTGGTGGACCGTTTCGGCACGCTGCTCAAGCATGTCGCCAACGGAGACGGCTATGTGACGCGCCTCCAGATGCTGGCCCGCACCCTGCCCGCCGACCCGGACGCGCACGCCAACGATGTCGCCGAGCGCGGCAGCCGCGACGCGCCCCGCTGGCTCCAGGACTCCTACGACCATCTCCAGTCCATGGTGTCCACCTCCAGCGAGCAGCACCGCAACTACCTGGTCGCCTGCATGTTCCACTCCCGCGAGCTGGCGCACGAGGCATCCGCCATCGCCCGCGCCGCCAGGGTCACCGACGGCCGCCGGCTCTCCGCGGACGAGGCGCTGGCCATCGTCATGGCCCGCGAGCTCACCGACATCTGCGCCCGGCTGGCCGAGGCGGACATCCGCGTCCGGCAGCCGCTCGGCGAGGCGCGCCTGGCCTCGCTCATCCACTCCATGTACGACCCGGACCACCCCATCGACCACATCCAGGCCATGTCCCAGCGGCACGCCTGGCCGGCCGAGCTGGACGCCCGGGAGCCCACCTACCTCCAGGCCAAGACCCGGGAGTCGGCCACCCGCGAGCCGTGGTGCCATGCCACCGCCTGGGTCAAGGAGTGGCCGCTGACCCCGGTCGGGGTCAACTTCCTGGCCCCGCTGCTGGTCCACACCCCGGACGTGATCCGCACCGTGGCGGTCTGCATGGATCTCGAACCCACCGAGGTGGCCATCGAGCGGATGCTGTCGGAGAAGACCAACGACGAGGCCGAGGCGTCCCGCGCCGCCCGGATGAACCGCACCGTCGACCCCCGGGACGTGGCCGCCCACCAGCGCATCGACCAGCGCGGCGACGATCTGGCCAGCGGCGCGGCCGGGGTCAACCTGGTCGGCTATCTCACCGTCTCCTCGCCCAGTCCCGAGGCCCTGAACCGCGACAAGCGCACCATCCGCGCCTCCGCGGGGAAGAGCTATCTGAAGCTCGAATGGTGTGATCGCGAGCACCACCGGGCGTTTGTCAACACCCTGCCCTTCGCGACCGGGATTCGCCGATGAGGTGGCCGTGATGCTTCCACGTGATCCGCTCAGCGCCCTCACCGAGGCCTTCACCAGCCTCCTCTTCGGCAAGGCCGAGACCACCAGGCTCCCGGTGCGCACCTCCACCGGCCAGGCGCAGGCCGTGTATCTGCCCACGGCCGCCCCGGGCCTGGGCGACTCCGGCGTGATCATCGGCCGCGAGGTCTACAGCGGCAAGGGCTACATCTACGACCCGTTCCAGTTGTACGGCCAGCAGTTGCCCGCCCCGCACTGGCTGGTGCTGGGCGAGTCCGGCAACGGCAAGTCGGCCCTGGAGAAGACCTATGTGCTGCGCCAGCTCCGGTTCCGCGACCGCCAGGTCGTGGTCCTCGACGCGCAGGGCGAGGACGGCGTCGGCGAGTGGAATCTGATCGCCGAGCAGCTCGGCATCACGCCGATCCGGCTGGACCCGATGGCCGCCATGCACCACTCCATCCGGCTCAATCCGCTGGACCCGTCGATCACCACCACCGGGCAGCTGGCCCTGCTGCGCACCATCATCGAGGTCGCCATGGGCCGCGGCCTGGACGAGCGGTCCGGTTTCGCCCTCAAGGTGGCGCACGCCGCCGTGCACCAGACGGTGGCCGAGCGCACGGCCGGCCGGCACCCGATCCTCTCCGACATCGTGGAGCGGCTGCGCCACCCCACCCCGGAGTCGGCCGACGCCATGAATGTGGCACTGGAGGATGTGCGGGCCTGGGGCCTGGATGTGGCGCTGGTGCTGGACCGGCTGGTGGACGGCGATCTGCGCGGCATGTTCGACGGGCCGACCACCATCGGCATCGATCTGGACGCCCCGCTGATCGTCTTCGACCTCTCCCACATCGACCGCAATTCGATCGCCATGCCGATCCTGATGGCGATCGTCGGGGTGTGGCTGGAGCACACCTGGATACGCCCGGACCGGAAGAAGCGCATCTTCCTGGTCGAGGAGGCGTGGCACATCATCAACTCGCCCTTTGTCGCCCAGTTGTTCCAGCGGCTGCTGAAGTTCGGCCGGCGGCTGGGCCTGTCCTTCGTGGCCGTGGTGCACCATCTGTCCGATGTGATCGACGGCGCGGCGGCCAAGGAGGCCGCGGCCATCCTGAAGATGGCCTCCACCCGCACCATCTACGCCCAGAAATCGGACGAGGCGCGGGCCACCGGCCATGTGCTGGGGCTGCCGCGCTGGGCGGTGGAGATCATCCCGACCCTCACCCCGGGCATGGCGGTGTGGGACGTCAACGGCAATGTGCAGGTGGTCAAGCACCTGGTCACGGAGGCGGAGCGGCCACTGGTCTTCACCGACCGGGCGATGACGGAGTCCTCCGCACCGCGGGACACCGCGGACGGCCCGGCCGCCCCTGGCACAGCGGGCACGGCGGGCACCGCCGGGGCGCTGACCGGTGCCGGCGGGCTGGAGCCACCGGAGGGCCTGCGGGAACTCGCCCGGGAGCTGGAGGCCGAGGCCGAGGCCCGGGCCGCCGCCTTCGAGAGACGGACGGCCGGCTAGCCGCCCCGTCCACGAGGATTCGAGCCGGAGGTGCAGTGAGAGTGACGGCAGCGTCATGACCCACCCGCCAGGACAGCATCCGGAGGACCGCCGCCCGCCGCGCGCTCCCCGGCAGCCCGGCCCGCGCCACCGCCCGCAGCCGCCGCGCCCGCGGTCCCCGCAGCACCCGGAGTCCGCCGCGGCCCGCCCCTATCCGGCGACGCCGCACCCGGCTCCGCCGGCCCCCGCCCGGCGCGGCGGCGGGGTGCCGGACGCGCTGCTGATCGGCTCGCTCGCGGTGGCCGTCTCCGTCACCCTGCTGGTCTGGTCGGCGACCGGGATCGCGGGCTGGCTGCGGCACGGCACCTGGCCGGAGCACGTCTCGCTGATGAATACCGCGAGCGCGGTCCGTTCGTTTCTCACCGCGCCCTCGGATGTGGCGGGCGCCTGGCCGGACGCCGATCCGCAGACCCTGCCCGGCGGGGCGCTGCTGTGGACGGTGTTCCTGGCCCAGTTGACGGTGCTGTTCTCGGCCTTCCTCTGGTCGGCGGTGCGGATCGCCCGCTGGCGGGCCCGCCGGGCGGTCCGCGCCAGGGCCACCGCCGTCCCCGCGGAGTACGAGGAGCCCGAACCGCCGCGCCCGCGCAAGCGGCTCCGCCCGGAGGACCACGAGGAATACGAGCGTTACGAGGACTACGGGCACGACGAGAGCCACGGGAGCCACGGGAGCCACGAGGCTCACGGGATGGCTGCGGCCCCGGACCGGGGCGGCGAACCGTCCGGTCCCGTGGACGACGCGGGCTATCCGGACGTTCCCCGGCCCACCGCGCCCACCGCGCCGCGCGGTACGGATCCGGTGTCGGCGGTGCTCAGGGCCCCGGGCGGGATCGTGGTCCCCGACCCGGACGGCACCCTGCACCGCAAGACCGCCCGGCAGCGCGGCAGGACCGGCCCGGTGCACGTCTACGACCCGGGCCACGCCTCGGACGATGTGCCGGTGCGGCTGCGCTGGTCCCCGCACCGCGGCTGCGAGGACCTCTCCACCGCCCGCTGGCGGGCCATCGCCTTCCTCTCCCCGGTCCGCCCGGCCGAGCCGGTCTTCCAGCTCGACGCCGACACCGCCGAGACGCTGCTGCGCTGCTATCTGCATGCGGCGGCGCTGTCCAGCCAGCCGTTCCACCACATCCAGCGCTGGGTGCAGGGCCGCAACGGCGGCGAGGCGGGCAAGGTGCTGCGCAGCCATCCCCGGGCGGCACCGGGCAGTTCGATGGAGCTGGAGTCCGCCCTCACCTCGCACCCCGGCCGCCGCGATGCCGCGCTGGCCCTGCTGGAGAAGGCCCTGTCCGGCCTGGACCAGCTCCACATCCGGCAGTCCTGCGCCCCCGGCCGGGTGGACACTCTGGCCCTGGACAACATCGCCGGCGAGGACGGCACCCTGTACATCATCGGCGCCGATCCCGTGACCGCTCCGTTCCGCGCGGCCCTGCTCGACGCCGTCTCCCCCGCCCTCACCCCGACCCCGGCCCCGCACTGACCTCGCGCCGGCCCTGCGGTCAGCCGCCGCGGCGGAATGCCGCCCGGCTGCGCCGCAGCCAGGGGCGGGCCTCCCGGCGCCGGCCGGTGTGCCGCAGGAGAGTCCCGTAGTCGTGCATGGCGGCGGCGTACCCGGCCTCGGCCGCCCGGCGCAGCCACAGCTCCGCCGTCCGCGGGCGGTCATGCCGGAGCAGTGTCCGGGCGAACTCGTGCATGGTGGGGCCCCGCCCCGACTGGGCCGCCATCCGCGCCCAGTAGCCCGCGGACGCATGGTGCCCGATCACCGAGAGCGCCTTGCTCAGCTCCGCCATCAGCCCGTCGTGGCCCAGCCCGGAAGCCTGCTCGGGGGTCGGCTCCATGACGAAGGCCAGCGCGCCGAACGGATCGTCCGGAACCTGTTCGGTCGCCGCCCGCAGCCAGGTGACGCCCTCCTCGGCCCGGCCGGTCACCTGGCACAGGATGCCCAGCGAGGTCCGGGCTTTGCGGTCGCCGGTTGTCTCCGCGCTCCGGCGCAGCATCTCCTCCGCCTCCGCCGCTCGCCCGGTGACCTGCAACAGCGTCCCCAGCGGAGACCACGCCCAGGCGTTGTCCCACTCCAGCGCACCGCGCCAGAGGTGCTCCGCGAGTTCGAGCTGCCCGGTCTCCAGATAGAGAAATCCCAGCAGGGCGCCGGCGCGTTCGGCGCCCGCGTTCACCGCGCCCACCAGGACCGGCTCCGCGGCTTCCACCTCGTCGGCCCGCACCAGCTCCACCGCTTGGTCGAGCAGCAGTTCGGGGTCCTCACCGGCGTTGTCCATGGTGGCCAACCTTCCCCCACCCGATGGCCCGGCCACGACATCCGGATGAACGCCGGGGGGTGTCCGTGGCGCGGATCGGCGCGGATCAAGGGCCGCCGGTCTCAAGGTGCAGGCCGGTGCCGCCCCGAGCCGCCCGGCCCCGGCTGCGCGGGCCCGGGCCCGGGCCCGCGCAGAGCCAGTTCAAAGGCGCGCAGGGTGGGTTCCCGCGGATCGGGCCTGCTGGCCCCGGTGGGCCGGAACCCCAGCCGCTCATAGAAGCGGGCGGCCCGCTTGTTGTTCTCATGGACGTGCAGACGCACCTCCCGGCCGGCCGCCCACTCGACGGCGGCCCGCATCAGTTGCTCCGCCAGCCCGGTGCCCCGGTGCCCGGGGGCCAGGTAGACCCCCACGATCTGGGCGAAGCCCTCCTCGGTCGTGAAGACCACCACCATCCCCGCCCAACTGCCGTCCGGCAGCTCACCGATGAAGGTCGCCTTCTGCCCGTGCGAGCCGGACCGGTTCTCCCAGTCCGCCCGTGGCAGTTCCATGGCCTCGGCCAGCGGTTCGAAGAACGCAATGGGGGCCACCGGATCACGCAGAGCGTCCAGCCGCAGGTCGCGATAGGCCCGCCAGTCCTCGGCACGAGTCTCTCGCACCGTGTACGTCACCATGGGCAGATGCTGTCACCGGCACATGGAGCACCACAAGCGGAAAGGGACAAAAAGAAAGAGGTCCTGTCCCGGGATCACCCCAGGACAGGACCTCTCATCAAGAATTGTTCGGCGGCGTCCTACTCTCCCACACGGTCCCCC
>NZ_FOLM01000001.1:0-45255 GCF_900112355.1 Streptomyces aidingensis | reverse complement strand
CCGCCGTTCGTCGGCTCCTCCGTGGTGCCGCCGTTCGTCGGCTCCTCGGTCGTACCGCCGTCGCAGTTGTCGTAGTCCGGCGGCTCCGGGACACAGACGTCCGGGTCGCCGGGGTCGGCCTGGGCGACGCCGGCGACGGCGAGAGACGCCCCGGCGGCGAAGACGGCCGCAGCCGTGATACGGGCCATATTGGCCCGCACCTTGGAACTGGCCATGTGAGTAACTACCCCCTGTAGTGATGTAGATATCGACAATGACGCGTCATCGGAACAGCCGTGTCCGCCGCTCAGCCTCGCTGGGAGACGGGCGATGTCTCACGAGCCCCCCACGTCACGCCAATCGGCACACGGATATACCGCCCGAACAGCTTTCCCGTTCCCTCTATCTGCGTCAAGTCGGCTATCTCACCAGGGAAATCACTCCGCGGCCTGCTTCTCCTGCTGCTTGCGCCAGCGGATTCCGGCCTCCAGGAAGTCGTCGATGTCGCCGTCCAGAACGGACTGCGGGTTGCCGACTTCATATTCCGTCCGCAGATCCTTCACCATCTGATACGGGTGCAGAACATACGAACGCATCTGGCTGCCCCAGGAGTTGCCGCTGTCACTCTTCAGGGCGTTCATCCTGGCCTGCTCCTCCTCGCGCCGCCTGGCCAGCAGGCGGGCCTGGAGCACGCGCATCGCCGCCGCCCGGTTCTGGATCTGCGACTTCTCGTTCTGGCAGGAGACCACGATGCCGGTCGGCAGGTGCGTGATGCGCACCGCCGAGTCGGTGGTGTTGACCGACTGCCCGCCGGGGCCCGAGGAGCGGAAGACATCGATCCGGATCTCGTTCTCCGGGATCTCGATGTGGTCGGTCTGCTCCACCACCGGCAGCACCTCGACGCCCGCGAAGGACGTCTGGCGGCGGCCCTGGTTGTCGAAGGGGGAGATGCGCACCAGCCGGTGGGTGCCCTGCTCCACGGAGAGGGTGCCGTAGGCGAACGGCGCCTTGATCGCGAAGGTGGTCGACTTGATGCCGGCCTCTTCCGCGTAGGAGGTGTCCAGCACCTCGTAGGGATAGCCGCGGCGCTCGGCCCAGCGCAGGTACATGCGCTGGAGCTGCTCGGCGAAGTCCGCGGCGTCCACCCCGCCGGCCTCGGCGCGGATGGAGACCATGGCCTCGCGGGCGTCGTACTCGCCGGAGAGCAGGGTGCGCACCTCCAGCTCGGCGACGTCCTTCTTCACCGCCTCCAGCTCGGCGCGGGCCTCGGCGAGGGTGTCGGCGTCGCCCTCGGCCTCGGCGAGCTCGAAGAGCACCCCGAGGTCGTCGATCCGGCCGCGCAGCTCCTGCGTCTTGCGGAGCTGGCCCTGGAGCATGGACAGCTTGCTGGTGACCTGCTGGGCGTTGTCCGGGTCGTTCCACAGGTTCGGGGACGACGCCTGCTCCTCGAGCACGGCGATATCGGCCCTCAGCCTGTCGAGGTCCAGGACGGCCTCGATCGACTCCATGGTCGAGGTGAGGGACTTCAGCTCTTCGGATGCATCGACGACTGCCACGCCTCCAGCCTAACGGCTGGCCCGGACGTTCCGTCCGGTACCGGGTCCGGCGCCCGGTCCCCGGCTAGCCGAGGGCCAGCAGCAGCACCAGCAGCAGGACCAGGGCGAGCGCCCCCGCGGCGGCCACCGTCACGGCCAGCCGGCGCCGCCGGAGCGCCGCGCTGTGCCGGGCCGAGCCGGCCCGCGGCTGGCCGGGCCGCCGCGCCACCCGGGCGGTGCCGTGCGCGCCGCCGGCCAGTTCCTCGGCGTCCGGCACCCGCATCCGGGTGTGGGTGACCCGCTCCTCGTCCGGCACGGCGCCGCGCACCAGCGGGACGGCGCCGCGCGGGGTTCCGGCCTCGGCCTCGGCCTCGGCCGGGAGTGCGGGCAGGGCCGCGGCGGCCCCGGCCGGCTCCGGCACCATGCGGTGGTCGGCGGCCTCCAGGTCCAGCAGGTCCAGCGCGGGCAGGCCGTCCAGGGCGGGCAGCAGCTCGCGCAGCCGGGAGGCCAGCTCGGAGGCGCGCAGCCGGGAGGCGGGGGACTTGGCCAGACACTGCTGGATCAGCTCCCACAGGGCGGGCGGCAGCCCGGGCAGCTCGGCGGCCTTCTCGGTGACCTGGCGGCGCAGCACGGCCCCGGAGTGGCCGCCGCCGAACGGGGTGAAGCCGGCCAGCAGCTCGTAGAGCACGGTGGCCAGGGCGTAGATGTCCACCGGGGCGCGGGAGGGCAGGCCCTCGATGATCTCGGGGGCCATGTAGTCGGGGGTGCCGACCACACCGCCTGCGGTGCCGCGGCGCGGCTCCTCGATCAACTGGGCCACGCCGAAGTCGGTGAGCAGGGCGACCGGTTCCGGGCCGGAGGTGTCCAGCAGGATGTTCTCCGGCTTGACATCGCGGTGGATGATGCCGGCCGCGTGCGCCACGGCGAGGCCGCCGGCCACCCCGGCGACGATGCTCACGGCCTCCCGCGGGGGCAGCCGGCGGCAGGCGGCGAGGTGGCTGCGCAGATCGGGGCCGCGCACCAGATCCATGACCAGGGCCAGGTCGCCGCCCTCGGCCTCGTCGCCGAGGAGCAGGTCGCGGACGCCGACGATGTGCGGGTGCTCCAGTCCCAGCAGGGTGTGCCGTTCGTGGGCGAAGCGCGCCACCAGGTCGGCGTCGGCCGCGAGGTCCTCCCGGAGCACCTTGATGGCCACCGGGCCGTCCGGACCCTCGCCGAGCCACACCGTGCCGGCGCTGCCGCGGCCCAGCACCCGGTGAGCGGTGTAGCGGCTGCCGATGTTGCGTGCCATGGCGCGAGGCTACGACGACGCGGGGGCGGGAGGGGGCGCGGGTGATCCGCATTGCCCGGATTCGCCGGGAACACCGCGCCCGAATTCACCTCCGAATGTCGATAAATCCCCCACCTGACCGCTCGGTGAGGGAACGGGCGCGGTCAGTTGCCGGTCTCCGGGATGTTCTGCTGGACGTCGTCGACGGTCTGCTGCGCCTCCTCGATCAGGCCGAGGAACTCCCGCAGGTCGTCGAACCAGTCCTGGGCCGCCTCCCAGAAGCCCTTCCCCTCGGCGATCCAGTCCTGGACCGGGGTGAAGTTCCACACCAGGAAGCCGATCACCACCAGGATCAGCACCATGAACAGACAGCCCTTGAGGCAGCCCAGGCCCGGGATGCGCATCGGGTTGGCGCTGCGCCGGCGCGGCTCGCGCGGGGGACGCGGCTCGCGCGGCGGCCGGGACTCCCGGGGCGGCGCGGACCGCCGCTGGGGCTGCTGCGGCCGGGGGTAGGGCTGCGCGGGAGCCTGCGGCACGGGCTGCTGCGGCGGCGACTGCGGATAGCCGTAGCCGCCGCCCCCCTGGCCCGGCGGCTGCCGGTACCCGTAGCCGGACTGCGGCTGCGGCGGCGCCGGCTGCGGATAGCCGTAGCCCCCGGCCCCCTGGTCGGGCGAGGACCGGCGCGGTGCCTGCTGCGGCGGCTGGGGACGGCGCTGCGGGCGGCGCTGCGGCTGCCGGTACAGCGGGTCCTCGGCCGGGTCGAAGGGCTGCACCCGGGTGGCCTCGTTGCGCTCCCGGGCGGCCCGCATCTGGTTCTGCCACGGATGCTGCTCGTCCGGCCCGGAATCGTGGTGGCCGGCCACCGGCATCGCCCGGGTGGGGTCCACCCCGCTGCTTCGGCCGCCGGGCCGCTCTCCCGGACCGCCCGGAGCTCCCGGACCGCCCGGGGCTCCCGGTCCCACCGGCGGGATGGCGGCGGTCGGCGCGGACGGGTCGGAGACGGGCGGCCGTCCCGCGCCGCCCGAGCCGCCGGGCAGCGCCTGCGTCGCCTCGGCCGCCCCCACCGGGGCGGTGCCGGTGCCGGGCACCTTCACCGGCGAGGGGTCGGGCAGCAGCATGCCGCCCACGCCGTAGGCGGCGGTGCGCTCCTGCGGGCCCGCGTAGTCGCCGAGGCCGGTGGCCACCACGCGCAGCGCGCGGCCCAGGCTCTCCGCGCCGGGCCGCTCGTCCGGACGCTTGCGCAGACAGCGGTCGATCACCGTCCACAGCGGGTCGGGCACGCCCTCGGGCCGGGCCGGCGGCTCCACCAGATGGCGCTGGATCACCTCCAGCGCGGTGCCGCCGGAGAACGGGGCACGGCCGGAGACCAGCTCGTAGAGCAGGACGCCGGCGCCGTAGATGTCAACCGCCGAGGTCTGTTCCCGGCCCTCCGCGGTCTCCGGGGCCACATAGGAGGGCGTGCCGATGAACTCATGGGTGCGGGTGACGCCCGGGGAGTCGGCCAGCCGCGCGATGCCGAAGTCGGTGAGCATCGGCCGCAGCACCTCGCCGCCGGTCGCCGGGTCGCGGTCGGTGGCCAGCAGCACATTGGCCGGCTTGAGGTCGCGGTGCACCACGCCCCTGGCGTGCGCGGCGGCCAGCGCGTCGGCGATCTGGGCGGTGATCAGAGCGGCCCCGACCGGGGTCAGCGGGCCGTTCTCATGCAGATAGCGGTGCAGGTCGGGGCCCTCGACCAGGTCCATCACCAGGGCGAGCAGCTCGCCCTCCACGACGATGTCGCGGAACCGGACGATGTTGGTGTGGCCCTCCTGGCCGAGCCGGAGCAGGACCGAACGCTCGCGCAGAAAGCGCATCACCACATCCGGGTCCTGGGCCAGCTCCTCCTTCAGGACCTTGATCGCCACCCACTCGCCGGGCTGCCCGGGCACGGCCGCCTCCGCACCGGCGGCCTCCCGCCGGCGGCCACGCCAGACGGTCCCGGTGGCGCCGCGACCGAGCGGCGGCTCTTCCAGCAGGTACTTGCTGCCAACCGGCCGCACGCGTGCTCCCTGGGTGTTCCGTGGTGGACATGATGGACTGCGGAACCGGGGGTCACCCGGTCCGAGCCGGCCGGGCCGGACTGACATGACAGCGGGTGACGGCGGTGACGATCCCGGTGAGATCTCCCCGGCCCGCCCCGGTGCCGCCGCCCGCAGGCGCCTCCCCCGGCCTCCCTACTGTAGTGCGGTGCGGGAAACCGGTCCCGGGTGCAGGCCGCCCCGGTTGCCGTGAGCCCATGGTGACCGTGCCCCGTCCGGGCGCCGGCCACGATGGCCGAACCGGTGCCGCGCGCCGCCGCAGGGCGCCGATATTGACCGGAAACGGCTGCTGATGGCCGGGAACCGGGCGGGGCCGGATGCGCCCGGTGACATCGTGGGACCGGCGGGACTGCGGGACCGGCAGGACTGCGGGACCGGCAGGACTGATCGACGCGGTGCCGGGCTGCTGCGCGACCGGTGTGTTCCGACCGATCCCCGGCTTCGGCGCCGGGATGCCGGACGGGCGGCCGGTGTTGCACGCCAAGCCAACGATCAGTTCCGGTCACATCTGAGCAATCAAGATCATGAAGGGTTGCTTGCGGCGCGGACTGTCAGTGGCTGATGCGAGGATTCTTGAAGCATCAGATGTCGATGCGACCGGGAGGGCCGATGCAGATCTGGTTGACCGTTCTCGGGCCGCAGGGCGGCGCGGGCACCGATGTGACGGTCACCGCTGCCGCCGGCACCCCGCTCGCCGAGGTGCTGGGCGAGCTGGCCGCCGCGGCGGCGCCCGGCGGCGGTGCGCCCGGCCCGGTGTACTGCGGGTCGCGGCGGCTCGATCCGGCCGGTGTGCTGCTGGGCCGCCCGCCGCTGGTGGACGGCGCGGTGCTGGCCTTCCAGCGCCCGGTGGAACCGGCCGGGCCGCACCAGGCGCCCGCCCGGCTGCTGGTGGTCTCCGGTCCGGACGCGGGCGGTGTGCATCTGCTGCACGGCGGTGAGATCCGCATAGGGCGCTCCAGCCGGGCCGATGTGCCGCTGGACGATCCCGATGTCTCCCGGTTGCACTGCGAGATCACGGTCGCCGCGGACGGCTCCATGTCCGTGCGGGATCTGGGTTCCACCAACGGCACCGCCCTGGTCGCGGCCCCGTGGACGGGCGGCGGGGTGGCCGCGGCCCGGCCGGTCTCGGGCGAACCGGTGCCCCTGCCGCCCGGCGGTGAGCTGCGGATCGGCGAGTCCGTCCTGCGGATCGCGGCCGGCACCGCGCCGCCCCAGGCGCCGCCCCCGCCCTCGTCCCAGGCACCGCCCCCGCCCCCGTCCTCGTCCTCGTCCTCGTCAAAGGCTCCGGCGCCTGCCCCGGTACCCCGTCCGGGCCGGTCCGCCCCGCCGGCGGCCCGGCGGCGGGGCGGGCTGGCGGGCCTCGCCCGGCGGCTGGGCGCTCCGCGCCCCGAGGGGAGCCCGGCCGGGCCGCCGCCGCTCCCGCCGGACATCCCGCCCGCCGCCGGCCCGGCCGGGCCCGAGCTCCCCGCCCTGCTGCTCACCGCCCTCGGCCTCGCCCCCGGCGCGGCGGAAGCCCCGCCCGTGGGCGGCGGCCTGTGGGCCACGGAGGCCGCGGCGCCGCAGGGCCTGACGGTCCGGCTCGGCACGGCGCAGCAGATCGGCGGCGCCCTGGTGCCCGTCTCGGTCAGCCTGGCGACGGCCGGCGCGCTGGGTCTGGCCGGGCCGCGGCACCGGCTGCTCGGGCTGGCCCGCTCGGTCCTCGCCCAGCTTGCCGCGCTGCATCCGCCCAGCGCCCTGGAGATCGTCGCGCTCGCCCGGGGCCGCGCGGCGGACTGGGCCTGGCTGGGCTGGCTGCCGCACACCCGGCCGCTCGGCGGCCAGGACTGCCACCGGCTGCTCGCCTTCGACCGGGAGCAGGCCACCGCACGGATCGCCGAGCTGACCGGCCGGCCGGCCGCCGCGCGCGGCACCCGGCGCACCGTGGTGCTGGTGGACGGAGATCCCGGCGGCGCGGATCTGCGTGCGGCGGTCGAGCGGCTCGCCGAGGAGGGCCCGGCGGCCGGTGTCCATCCGATCTGCCTGGCCGAGGCACCGGCCGCGACCGCCACCTCCCCGGTCGCCGACACCCTGGCCGCCGCCCGCGACGCCTCCCCGGTCTTCGGCCGCTGCGGCGCCATGGCCGTGCTCGCCGGCGAGGTCGCCACCACGGTGCGGCTGCTGCCGCCGCCCCGCGGCACCGCCGGCCCGGCCGGGGCCGCCCCGGGGCCGGCCGGGCGCTCACCCGCCCCGCTGGAGGACTCCGCCACCCACCGCACCGACCCGACCGCCGCCGCCGTCGCCACCACCGGCGGCACCGCCGCCTGGCCCGGCCTCCGTCCGGCCACCGGCGCGCACCGCGGCGGCGACGGCACATCCGGCCTGGCCGCCCGCGACCCGGGCCGGCACGCCGGCTCCGCGGCGGGCCCCGCCGCCGCGCCGCACCGCGCCGCGGGCCCGGCGCCGGGCGCACGGCCGCCGGGGGGCGGCGCGGGGACGGTGGACGCGGTCTCCGCCGCGTGGGCGGAGCGCTTCGCCCGGGCCCTGGCCCCGCTGCGCGAGGAGTCCGGTGACGGCACGAACGGTGCCGCCGCCGCTCCACTGCCGGACAGCGCGCGGCTGCTGGATCTGCTGGAGCTGCCCCGGGTCACCCCCGCCGCCCTGGGCAAGCGCTGGCGCGCCACCGGCGGCGGGCTGCCGCTGCTGCTCGGGGCCGGACCGGCCGGCCCGGTGGTGCTGGATCTGGCCGCCGAGCCCGGCCCGCTGCGCATCGAGGGCGGCCCGGGCTCCGGCAAGACGGAACTGCTGTGCGCGCTGGCGGCCTCGCTGACCGCCGCCCGCAGCCCGCGCCGGCTCTCCCTGCTGCTGGTGGACGGCCCGGCCGGCGGGCTGGCGCCCTGTGCCGAACTGCCGCATGTCACCGAGCATGTGGCGACCACCGATCCGGTGCGGATGCGGGCCTTTGCCGAGAGCCTGCGGGAGGAGCTGAAGCGGCGCGCCGCCGAGCGGCCCGCCCGGGTGGTCACCCAGCGGCGGGCCGGTGAACCGGCCGGTGCCGCCGATCCCCCCGGCCCGGCCGGCCCCCCGGCCGGGCAACCACCCGCCCTGGTCGTGCTGGTGGACGATCTGGAGGCGCTGCTGAGCCCCGCGCTGGGCGCGCCCGGCCGTCCGGCGGCCGGGTCGGTGGTGCGCTCACTGGACGCGGTGGCCCGGGAGGGCGGCCCGCTGGGGGTCCATCTGATCACCGCCTCCGGGCGCTCGCCGGGCGGCGGTGCCTCGGTGACGGAGACCCCGGCGGGCATGGCCGTCGCCGCCACCGCCTCGGTCTCGCTGGCCGGACGGCCGCCGGGCCGCGCCGAGTTGCGCACCGCGCGCCTGCCCGCCCCGGTGCTCTTCCAGGCCGGGCGGGTCACCGGGCGGATTCCCCGCACCGCCACGCTGCGGCCCACCGTGATACCGCTGGACTGGCGGCGGGCCGGGGATCCCCCGGCCCGGCGGCCGGTCCGGGAACTGGGAAACGGTCCGACCGATGTGGCGCTGCTGGCCAGCGCCGCGGCCCGGGCCGGGGAGACCGATCAGGCGGCTGCCGCCTCCCTGGTCTGAGCCCGCCGCGGCCGTCCGGCGGGGCCGGAAGAGTGGCGCAACCGGACACCGCGTGCGGTACTGGTGTATACCGCTGAAGAGATCTGCCTGTCGGTAACGTCCGGATCACGAATGGTGAGTTGACACGACCGGCGCCCTTGCCGACCCGGCGGGCCCGGCGTAGGACAGTGCCAACGGGACATGCAATGCGGCTGTTCCGCCCGGCTCCGGGGCCGGGCCGCGCAAGGGATGAGGCGATCACATGCGCAGTTCGATCCGGTCAGCTCGGTATGCCGCCCGCGCAGTGGCGGCGATCACGGCGGTGTCGGCGCTCACGCTGACCGCCTGCAGCGGGGATGACGACGCGTCGGGTACCGGCGGGGGCGGCGGGGGAGACGCGCCCTCCGTCGAACTGCCCGATCTCAGCGGCCAGAAGCTGGAGGTGGCCGCGGTCTGGACCGGTGCCGAGCAGGACAACTTCATGGCCGCCGTCGAGGAGTTCGAGGACCGCACCGGTGCCGAGGTCACCTTCGTGCCGACCGGCGACAATGTGGCCACCTTCGTGGGGCAGAAGATCGCGGGCGGCTCACCACCGGATGTGGTGCTGCTGCCGCAGGTCGGCGTGTTGCACGAGTTCGCCGACAAGGGCTGGCTGGCCCCGGTCGGGGCGCTCGCCGAGGAGCAGCTCGACGCCAACTACGGCGACGGCTGGAGGAATCTCGGCGCGCACGACGAGCAGCAGTACGGGGTCTACATCAAGGCCGCCAACAAGTCGCTGATCTGGTACAGCACCGGCCCGCTGGAGACCGCGGGGGTCTCGGTGCCGGAGACCTGGGACGACTTCATCACCGCCGCGTCCACCGTCTCCGACTCCGGCACCCCGCCGGTCTCGGTGGGCGGCGCGGACGGCTGGACGCTCACCGACTGGTTCGAGAACATCTATCTCTCCCAGGCCGGCCCGCAGATGTACGACCGGCTCGCGGCGCACGAGGTTCCCTGGACCGATCAGAGCGTCACCGATGCCCTGACCACGCTCGGCGAGCTGTTCGGCAGGCCCGCGCTGCTGGCCGGCGGCACCGACGGCGCGCTGCGCACCGACTTCCCCAACTCCGTGACCAAGGTGTTCGCCGATCTGGAGAGCCCGGAGGCGGCCATGGTCTACGAGGGCGACTTCGTGGGCACGGTGATCTCCGACTCCACCGACGCGGTGATCGGTGAGGACGCCCAGGTGTTCCCGTTCCCGGCGGTCGGGGACGAGGCGCCGGTGGTCTCCGGCGGCGATGTGGCGGTGGCGATCTCGGAGAGCGGCGAGGCGAGCGAGGCCCAGCAGGCCCTGCTGGGGTTCTTCGCCTCCACCGACGCGGCGGCGCTGTGGGCGGAGCGCGGCGGCTTCATCTCGCCCAATCGGTCGCTGGATCCGGAGGTCTATCCGGACGAGGTGCAGCGCACCATGGCGGAGGCGCTGATCGCGGCGGGCGACGATTTCCGCTTCGACCTGTCGGACCAGACCCCGGCGGCGTTCGGCGGCACCACCGGCCAGGGCATGTGGCAGGGCCTTCAGGACTTCCTGCGCAACCCGGCGGATGTGCAGGGGGTCCAGGAGTATCTGGAGACCCAGGCCGCCGCGGCGTACGGCGAGTGACGGCCGGCCGGTGATGGCACATCCCATGGACAGCACCGGGCAGGGCGGCACCGGGCGCCCGGCCGGCGAGACGTCCCCCGGTCCCGGCGGCAGCGGCCGGCGGCGGGGAGCGGTGAAGCAGGTCCGCAGCGTGGTGCGCACCCGCCCCTGGGCCGCCGCGCTCTTCCTGCTTCCGGCGCTGCTGCTGCTCGGCGCCCTGGTGGTCTATCCCATCGGCTACTCGCTCTGGCGCAGCCTGTTCGACTCCTCCGGCAGCGGCTTCGTCGGGCTGGACAACTACCGGGAGATGTTCACCCATCCGGGCACCCGGCAGGCGTTGCAGAACAATCTCGTCTGGGTGGTGGTGGCCCCGGCGGTGTGCACCGGGCTGGGCCTGATCTTCGCCGTGCTGACCGAACGCATCCGCTGGGCCACCGCGTTCAAGCTGCTGGTGTTCATGCCCATGGCGATCTCCATGCTCGCCGCCGGGATCATCTTCCGCCTGGTGTACGAGGCCGACCCGGACCGCGGGGTGGCCAACGCCATGCTGACCACGGCGCACTCCGCCTTCACCAGCGGGGCCCCCTGGCCGGATGCCCGGCCCCGCCCTGACGGGGCCCTTGAGACGTCCGGCGACGGCTCCGTGCTGCTGCCCGGTCCGGCCGCGGCCGGCTCCCCCGCCCTGCTGCCGCTGGTCGGGGTGAAGCCGCAGGAGCTGGCGGACGCCGCGGACGCAGCCGCGCCCCCGCCCGGCGACGGGCGGCTCACCGGCACCGTCTGGCTGGACTTCGCCCAGGGCGGCGGCGGTGAGCCGGGGGTGATCGATCCCGGCGAGAAGGGCCTGGCCGGCATCACCGTGCAGGCGGTGCGCGACGGCGAGGTGGTGGCCTCGGCCACCACCGCCGAGGACGGCACCTTCGGCCTGCCCGCCGAGGCCGCGGGTGCGGAACTCCGCCTGCCCGCCGACAACTTCGCGGCAGCCTACAACGGCGTGGACTGGCTCGGCCCGACCCTGGTGACCCCGGCCATCATCGGCTCCTATGTCTGGATGTGGGCGGGCTTCGCCATGGTGCTGATCGCCGCCGGGCTGGCCGGGGTGGACCGGGAGCTGCTGGAGGCGGCCCGGGTGGACGGCGCCAACGAATGGCAGGTGTTCCGCCGGGTGACGGTGCCGCTGCTGGCCCCCGTGCTGGCCGTGGTGCTGGTCACCCTGATGATCAATGTGCTGAAGGTGTTCGACCTGGTGCTGGTGATCGCGCCCGGCTCGGTGCAGCCGGACGCCAATGTGCTGGCCCTCCAGCTCTACACGGTGTCCTTCGGCACCCGCACCAATCAGGGGCTGGGCAGCGCCATCGCGGTGTTCCTGCTGCTGCTGGTGGTGCCCGTGATGATCTTCAATATCCGGCGGCTGCGACGGGAGCGGGCCCGATGACCGTCCACACCAGTACGGACCGGCTTCCCGAACCGCGGCCCGCCGGGAGCACCGGGCCCGCCGGCTCCGCCGTCCGCGGTCCGGTGGAGCGCGCCCGGCGTTCCACCGCCTCGAAACTGGCCTCGCTGGCCGGCGGCGGTGCGGTGCGGGTGGTGCTGATCCTGCTCGGCCTGGTCTGGCTGCTGCCCACCCTGGGCCTGCTCGCCTCGTCCTTCCGGGACCGCCGGGACATCGCCGCCGACGGCTGGTGGACCGCGCTCACCGACCCCGGCCAGTGGACGACGGAGAATTACAGCGCCCTGCTGGCGAACGACTCCTTCACCGGCTCCGCCTGGACGACGGTGGCCATCACCGTGCCCTCCACGGTGCTGGTGGTGGTGGTCGGCGCGATGGCCGGCTATGCCTTCGCCTGGCTGGACTTCCCCGGCCGGGACTGGTGGTTCCTGCTGGTGGTGGGGCTGCTGGTGGTGCCGGTGCAGGTGGCGCTGATCCCGGTGGCCAAGCTGTTCAACTGGCTGGGCATCTTCGAGACCACCCTGGGCGTGGTGCTGTTCCACTCGGCCTTCGGCCTGCCGTTCGCCGTCTTCCTGCTGCGCAACTTCTTCGCCGAGATCCCGCGCGAGCTGCTGGAGGCGGCCCGGCTGGACGGGGCGGGCGAGCTGCGGCTGTTCACCCGGGTGGTGCTGCCGCTGGGCGCCCCGGCCGTCTTCGCGCTGGCCATTTTCCAGTTCATGTGGGTGTGGAACGACCTGCTGGTCGCGCTGATCTTCGCGGACTCCGCCAATCCGCCGATGACGGTGGCGCTCCAGCAGGAGATGCGGCAGTTCGGGGCCAATATCGACGTGCTGGCGCCGGGCGCGTTCCTGTCCATCCTGGTGCCGCTGGCGATCTTCTTCGCCTTCCAGCGGCAGTTCGTCTCCGGAGTCATGGCCGGCGCCGTGAAATAGCCGGCGGCCGCGGCGCCGCGGCCGCCGGCTGTGCTCCGTATGGCGGAAAAACCCGGGCCCGGGGTGGCCGACACCGGGCCAGTGCCGGGAATCCGGGCATCGAGCGGCGATTGTCGGATTGTCCGTCAGTCCGCTCGCGCTCTGGGGAGTCGCCGTGCCCCGCTTCAGCGTCATCGTGCCCGCCCACCGGGTGCAGGCGTATCTGCGCTCCTGCCTGGCCTCCGTGCTCACCCAGGGGTTCCGGGACATCGAACTGATCGTCGTCGACGACGCGTCACCCGACGCCTGCGGCGAGATCACCGAGGAATTCGCCGCCGCCGACCCCCGGGTACGGCCGCTGCGACTGGACCGGCCGGCAGGCCCCGGCGGCGCCCGCAACGCCGGGACGGACGCGGCCACCGGGGACTATCTGCTCTTCCTCGACGGTGACGACACCCTGGCCCCCGGCGCACTCGCCGCCCTGGACGCCGCCCTGGCCCGTACCGGCGACCCCCAGCTCCTGCTCTTCGACCATGCCGCCGTCCGGCCGGACGGCGATCCCGTGCCGGACGGCCGGCTCGCCGCCCTGGCCGAGCACGACACCGGCGTGTTCGCCCTCGCCGACCACCCGGGGCTGCTGTCCCTGGAACCGGCCGTGTGGAACCGGCTCTGCCGCCGGGACTTCCTGCGCCGCACCGGCCTGCGCTTCCCCCCGGGCACCCATGAGTACCTGCCCTGGAGCCTGCCGCTGCTGATCGCCGCCGAGTCGGTGGCCGCCCTGGACCGGGTCTGCGTACACCACCGGCGGCGCCGCACCGGCGGCCTGCTGCACGCCCCCGGACCGCACCAGCTCGACATCCTGGCCCAGTACGAGCGGCTGTTCGCCTTTCTGGCGGCCGGTCCGGCCGAGTACCGGCGCTGGCAGCCCGCGCTGCACCGGCGGATGACCGACCGGCTCACCGAGGTGTGCCGCACCCCCGGGCTGCTGCCGGCCGCCTGCCGCGAGGAGTTCTTCCGACGCGCCGCCGGGCTGTGCCGCCGCCACCGGCCGCCCGCCGGAGCCACCGCGCTGGGCGGCGGCCGGTCCGGCACCGGCCGCCTGCCGCGGCTGCTGCTGCGGCTCGGGGCACCCCGCGCGTTCGCCGCGGCCGGTGCCCTGGGCCGGGCCGGGGCCCGGCTGGCCGCCCGGCTCGGCACGGTGCGCCGGAGGCTGGGCACGGCGCTGCTGCGGCTGCACTACCGGATGCAGCTGAGCCGCCCGCTCGACACCCGGCTGGCCGTCTTCGTCCCGCAGGACCCGGCGGACCGGGCCGACGGGGCCGACCGGGCCGACGGCCAGCTGGCCGCGATCGAGACGGCGCTGCGCCGGCTCGCCCCGCACATCGCCACCCGCTGGCTGGTGCCGGACGGCGCCCGCGGACTGCCCGCCGGCGCCCGGCGGCTGCGCCCCGGCTCGGCCGCGGCCTGGCGGGCACTGGCCCGCGCCGGTTTCCTGGTCACCGACGGCGACCTGCCCGCCGTCCCCGCCGACCGGGCCGGCCAGCGCCGGGTGCAGACCCACCGGGGCACCCCGCTGGCCACCGTCGGTCTGGAGCTGCGCAGCCGCCCGGCCGCCGCCCGCGCCCTGGACGTCCCCCGGCTGCTGCGCCAGATCGACCGCTGGGACTACTGCCTCTCCGCCAACCGGCACTCCACCCTGACCCATGAGGCCGCCTATCCGGCCGAGTACACCACCCTGGAATACGGCTCGCCCCGGGCCGACGCCTTCCACACCACCCCGCCCGGCCGGGTCCACGAGATCCGGGCCGCGCTCGCCGTCCCGGACGGCGCCGTCGCCGTGCTCTACGCCCCCGCGCCCCGGGAGTATCTGCCCCAGGGCCCGCCCCGGCTGGACACCGCGCGGCTGGCCCGCGCCCTGGGCCCCGGCTTCGTGCTGCTGCTGCGCCGCCCGGCCGGGACGGCCGCGCCGCCGCCGGCCGAGGGCGTGCGGGATGTCACCGGGCACCCGCTGACCGAACTCTGCCTGGCGGCCGACGCCCTGGTCACCGACTACCACCCGGTGATGTTCGAGTACGCCGGCCTGGACCGGCCGATCGTCGTCCACGCGGAGGACTGGGAGACCTACCGCGCGGTCCGCGGTGTCACCCTCGATCTGCCGGCGGCGCCGCCCGGCCCGGTCGTCCGCACCGAGGAGGAACTGCTGGACCACCTCGGCGGCCGGCTGTGGAGCGATCCGGGGGCCGCGGTGGCGCGTGCCGCGTTCCGCCGCCGGTTCTGTCCCTGCGACGACGGCTATGCGGCCGAGCGCGTGGTGCGCCGGGTCTTCCTCGACGGGCGGGGCATCCCGCCGGTGGTGCCGATGGCGGCCCGCCGCCCGGTCCCGGCCGCGATGCGCGGCCCCGCCCGGCAGCAGCGCGGCACACACCCCGGCCCCCGGCGCGCCGCCCGCCCGCTGTCGCAGCCCCCGGCACAGCCGCAGCCGCTGCCCGGCCCGGCCGGCCCGGCCCGCCTCGACGGCCATAGCCCCCTAAAATACGCGGAATACCCTCAATAAGCGGATAGTGTCGTCAACCGCCAACCCCGGTACCCGGGCGGTCCGGACAGCCCGGACGGCCCCCGGGCCCCCGGGCACCGGGGCGCACCACAGACAACGCTGCCGGGGAGCCGCCATCCATGACCGCACATGTCAAGCACCCGTATGCCGGGCCGGACACCGCCGAGGACGCGGACACCGAGGGGGACCGCCGCGCCGCGGCCCAGACCGGCCGGGCCCGCCGCACGCGAGCCGGACACCCCCCGCCCCCGCCGCGCAATCCCGAGGCGGCGCCGCTGGTCGCCCTCTACCGCCGGCTGATGCCGCTGCGCGCCCGTCGCGCGGTGGCCGGCCGCATTCCGCTGCCGGCCCGCGCCCGGCTCAAGGTCTCCCTCTCCAGACCTCAGGCGCTGGGCGAGGGCCTGGCCGCGCTGCGCGCCGCACGGGCCCGGCGGCGGGCGCCCGCCCTCTACCGCGGCGCGGACCGCCGCCTGGTGCTGGTCGGCGGACACCCCAAGGCGGCCCATGTGCGCCCGTATCCCTCCCCGCTCCAGGCCCAGACCGAGGCACTGCGCATGGTCTGCGACGCCCTGGAGGCGGCCGGGGTCCGTCACTTCTGCGTGCGCGGGCTGTTCGCGTCCAGCGCCACCGTCGGGGTTCCGGAGAACCAGCGCAGCCATGCCCTGCGCGCCCTCACCCGGCTGTGCGCCGAGACCGCGGGCTATCTGGTGCTGGGCGGCGGGGTGCGCGGACGGGGCCGGCACCGCCGCCGGATCCGCCGGCGCACCGTCCCGGGCAGTTCCGCGCCGGCCCGGCGCGCGCTGGCCGGCGCCCGCTCCGCCCGGTTCTGCTGGTACTTCACGGACCGGCGGGGCATCGCCGCGGTCGGCGAACGCCACTGCTGCGCGGTGGAGTTCTGGCCGCCCGACCCCGAGGCACCGGAGCTGCTGGCCGCGCCGCGCCGCAACCGCTGCACCGACCGGGTCCCGGCCGCGGCCGGGACCGTGACCGCGCCGCTGTCCCGCCTGACCCCACTGCTGCCCGCCCCCGGCCCCGGTCCCTCCGCCACCGCCTCCCCGTCCCCGTCCCCGCACTCGCACTCGCACTCGCACTCGCACGCGCACGCGTTCCGGACGCTGCCGGTGTTCGCGCAGCGGCTGCCGGAGGACATCGACTTCCCCGTGGACGCCGTCTACACCTGGGTGGACGGCACCGATCCCGACTGGCTGCGGCGGCGCGCCGAGTACTCCGGCGAGACGTACCACGCCGAGGCCGCCAACGCGGCCCGCTATGTCAGCCATGACGAGCTGCGCTACTCACTGCGCTCGCTGCACCAGTTCGCGCCCTGGATCCGGCACGTCTACCTGGTCACCGACGACCAGACCCCGGCCTGGCTGGACACCTCGCACCCGGGCATCACGGTGGTCGGCCACCGGGAGATCTTCTCCGACCGCTCGCTGCTGCCCACCTTCAACTCGCACGCCATCGAGAGCCAGCTCCACCACATCGACGGCCTGGCCGAGCACTTCCTCTACCTCAACGACGACGTGTTCTTCGGACGCCTGACCGTGCCCCAGGAGTTCTTCCTGGCCGGCGGGCTGACCCGGTTCTTCCTCTCCAAGGCGCACATCCCGCAGGGGCCGCCGGCCGCGCAGGACGCGCCGGTGGCAGTGGCCGGCAAGAACAACCGGGAACTGCTGCTGGAGCGGTTCGGGCGGACGATCACCCAGAAGATGAAGCATGTGCCGCATCCGCTGCGGCGCAGCGTGCTGGCAGAGATCGAGGAGGTGTTCGGCGAACGTCACCGGGCCACCGCGGGCAATCGTTTCCGCAGCCTGGACGACATCTCCGTGACCTCCTCGCTGCACCACTACTACGCCTTCCTGACCGGCCGCGCGGTCGCCGGGGCGATCCCGTACGACTACTTCGACCTGGCGCATCCGCACACCGAGGCCCGGCTGGGGCGGCTGCTGCACGCCCGCAACCGCACGGTGTTCTGCCTCAACGACACCGTCTCCGAGGAGGACGACATGGCGGCCCGGCGGGCGGTGCTGGAGCCCTTCCTCCGGGACTACTTCCCCTTCCCCAGCCCGTACGAGCGATAGCCCGCCGGGCCGGGACGCAAGGCCGGAAGCGGCGTCAGCGCAGGCCGGCCAGCAGCAGCCGCCAGGGCAGCAGGGCGGCCTCCCACTGCACGGCCAGCGACATCTTGGAGGAGCCGCGCAGCCGTTCACCGAAGCGGATGGGCACCTCGACCGCCTCGAAGCCCTTCCGCGTGGCCCGGTACTTCAGCTCCACCTGGAGCGCGTAGCCGGCGCTGCGCAGGGAACGGCCGGCCGCCTCGGCGCCGCCGAGGCCGACGGTGCGCAGCACATCGGCGCGCCAGAGGTTGAAGCCGCCGGTGAGGTCGCGCAGCGGGACCCGGAGAATGGCGCGGGCATAGGAGTTGCCCCAGGTGGACAGCAGCCGCCGGTGCACGCCCCAGCGGCCGGAGACGGTGGCGCCGCGCACATAGCGGCTGCCCACCACCAGACCGGCACCGCTGCGGTGGGCGGTCTCCAGCATGGCGCAGACGGCGGTCGCCTGGTGGCTGCCGTCCGCGTCCATCTGGAGCACATAGGGGGCACCGGCGGCCAGGGCGTGCCGCAGGCCGGCCTCGTAGGCGCGGCCCAGGCCCTCCTTGCCGTCCCGGTGCAGCACCTCGATCCGGGGGCCGCAGGGGCCGGTGGCGTAGCGGTCGGCCAGCCGGTCGGCGAGCCGCCCGGTGCCGTCGGGGCTGTCGTCGTCCACGATCAGCAGACGCAGCCGGGGCAGCGGCAGCGCCATCAGCGCGGCCACGATCCCGGGCAGATTCGCGGCCTCGTTGTAGGTGGGCATCACCACGGTGACCGCGGTGCCCGACCAGTCCCGGTACCGCACCCGTCTGCTGGTGACGAGCCGGCCCGCGCCCGCCAGAGGCGGCAGCGCGGCCGGCTTGCCGATGGTGGCCATCCCTGTACCGGTGACTGTCTGTGCGGGCTCCATGGCCACCAGCGTAGGAAAGCCGCTGCCGCCCCACCCCTTTTATCCCCCCTCCCGGGTCACCCGGCAGGGGGGAGAGGGGTCAGCGGTTGCTGCGGAGCAGGGTGCGCATGGTGCGCATGGCGACGGAGAGGTTGGCGAGGTCGAAGGTGTCGGAACCCTGGATCTCGGCCAGGGTGGCCCGCGCCCGCACCAGCACCGAGTGGTTGCGCCGGGCCCAGGCCTCCACCTTCTCCTCCGGCCCGTCCCCCCGCCCGCCGGCCGCCAGCACATCCGCGGTGATGAGCTGCTGCGCGGCGTACAGGTCCTCGCGGATCGCGGTGCGGGCCATGGACTGCCAGCGGTCCGCCCGCGGCAGCCGGGTGATCCGGTCCTGGAGCTGCGAGATGCCGAGCTGGTCGGCGAGCAGGTAGTACACCCGCGCCACATCCAGCAGTTCGCTGCCGGTGCGGTCGGCCACCGCCACCACGTCCAGCGCCGGGAAGACCGCGTTGAACCCGGCCACCTGCTGCGCCAGATCGGCCGGCACCCCGATCGACACCAGCTCGTCGTGGGTGGCGGCATGGGTCTCCAGATCGCGCCCGCGCAGCAGCTTGGGCAGCTCCTGCCAGACCCGGCCGAGCTGCTCGGAGAAGAACTCGATGGTCTCGCCCATGCGCAGCGGCTGCGGACGGTTGTTCAGCAGCCAGCGGGTGCCGCGCTCCACCATCCGCCGGGAGTGCAGCCGGATGCGGGTGAGCACCTCGGCCGGCACCTGGTTGTCCAGCCGCTCCGCGGTGTCCCAGATCTGATGCAGATTAAAGATGGCCCGGGCCGCGGTGTGGGCCCGGACGATCTCCTCCGTGGAGGCCCCGGACTCCTCCTGCATGCGGTGCACGAAGGACGGTCCGCCCACATTGACCGTGTCGTTGACCAGCACCGTGGTGACGATCTCGCGGCGCAGCGCATGTCCGTCGATCCGCTCGGGGAACCGTTCCCGCAGCGCCGCCGGGAAGTAGACCTCCAGCATCCGCCGCACATAGGGATCGTCCGGCAGGTCGGTGGCCAGCAGCTCCTCGGTGGCGACCAGCTTGGCGTAGGCCAGCAGCACCGCCAGCTCCGGCTGGGTCAGGCCCTGCCCGGCGTGCCGGCGGTCGGCGATCTCCTCGTCGTCCGGCAGGAACTCCAGCTTCCGGTCCAGCCGCCCGGTGTGCTCCAGTCTGCGGATCATCCGCTGGTGGGCCGGGAGCAGGCCCGCCGCGGTGGCCACCGAGTTGGCCAGCACCACGTTCTGCGCGTAGTTGGTGCGCAGCACCAGCGCGGCCACCTCGTCGGTCATTCCGGCGAGCAGCTTGTTGCGCTGCTTGACCGTCAGATCACCGTTGGCGACCGCCGCGTTGAGCAGGATCTTGATGTTGACCTCGTGGTCGGAGGTGTCCACCCCGGCGCTGTTGTCGATGGCGTCGGTGTTGCACCGGCCGCCGTGCCGGGTGAACTCGATCCGGCCGAGCTGGGTCATGCCCAGATTGCCGCCCTCCCCGACCACCTTGGCGCGCAGCTCCCGGCCGTCCACCCGGATGGCGTCGTTGGCGCGGTCCCCCACGTCGTGGTGGGTCTCGGCGGAGGACTTCACATAGGTGCCGATGCCGCCGTTCCACAGCAGGTCCACCGGGGCCCGCAGCACGGCACGCATCAGCTCGGCCGGGGTCATGGCGCCGGTGCCGTCCTCGATGCCCAGCGCGGCCCGCACCTGCGGGGTGAGCGGAATGGACTTGGCGCTGCGCGGGTGCACCCCGCCGCCGGCCGAGATCAGCTCCGGGTTGTAGTCGGCCCAGCTTGAGCGGGGCAGCTCGAACAGCCGGCGCCGCTCGGCCCAGGAGACGGCCGGGTCGGGGTCCGGGTCGAGAAAGATGTGCCGGTGGTCGAAGGCGGCCACCAGCCGGATGTGCTCCGACAGCAGCATGCCGTTGCCGAAGACATCGCCGGACATGTCGCCGATGCCGGCCACCGTGAACTCCTGGGCCTGGGTGTCGTGGCCCAGTTCCCGGAAGTGCCGCTTGACCGATTCCCAGGCGCCCCGGGCGGTGATGCCCATGCCCTTGTGGTCGTATCCGGCCGAGCCGCCGGAGGCGAAGGCGTCGCCCAGCCAGAAGCGGTACTCGTCCGCCACGCCGTTGGCGATGTCGGAGAAGGTGGCGGTGCCCTTGTCTGCGGCGACCACCAGATACGGGTCGTCGCCGTCGTGCCGCACCACATCGCGCGGCGGCACCACCTTGCCGGCCACCATGTTGTCGGTGAGGTCCAGCAGGCCGGAGATGAAGGTGCGGTAGCAGGCGATGCCCTCGGCCAGCCAGGCGTCGCGGTCCTGGGCCGGGTCGGGCAGCCGCTTGGCCACAAAGCCGCCCTTGGCACCGACCGGCACGATCACCGTGTTCTTCACCTCCTGCGCCTTGACCAGGCCCAGGATCTCGGTGCGGAAGTCCTCCCTGCGGTCGGACCAGCGCAGACCGCCCCGGGCGACCTTGCCGAACCGCAGGTGCACGCCCTCCAGACGCGGGGAGTAGACCCAGATCTCGTAGGCCGGGCGGGGCTCGGGCAGGTCCGGCATGGCCTGCGGGTCCAGCTTCATGGCCAGGCAGGGGCGCGGCTCGCCGTCCGGCCCGGTCTGGAAGTGATTGCAGCGCAGGGTGGCCCGGATGACGGTGCGGAAGGCCCGCAGAATGCGGTCCTCGTCGAGGTGGGAGACCTGGTCCAGGGCGCCGTCCAGCTCCTCCAGCAGGCCGTCGGTCAGTTCGCGGCCGGCCTTCTGCCGCTCCGGGCCGAGCCGGGCCTCGAACAGGCTGACCAGCAGCCGGGTGGTGTGCACATTGCGCAGCAGGGTCTCTTCCATGGTCTCCCGGGCGAACCGGGCGCCGGCCTGCCACAGGTACTTGGCGTAGGCGCGCAGCACCGTCACCTGGCGCCAGGTGAGATTGGCCGCCAGCACCAGCGCGTTGAGGTTGTCGTTCTCCGCGCGGCCGGTCCACACGGCGGTGAACGCCTCCTGGAAACGCTCCCGGGCGTCGGGCGCGAGCCGCTCGGCGAAATGGTCGGGAACGCGCAGCCCGAAGTCGTAGATCCAGGCGGTGCCCCCCTCGGCCGGGCGGAGTTCGTAGGGGCGCTCGTCCACCACCTCCACGCCCAGGCACTGGAGCACGGGCAGCACGGCGGAGAGCGAGACCGGCTCGCCGATCCGGTAGATCTTGAAGCGCCGCTCGCCGCGCCCGGCGCCCACCGGCTCGTACAGGCTGAGCGCGAAGTCCCGGCCCTCCTGCGGCCGCAGGTCGGTGAGGTGCTGGAGGTCGGCCACGGCGGCGCGCGGCGGGAAGTCCGCCTTGTAGCCCTCGGGGAAGGCGTTGTGGAAGCGGCGGCCCAGCTCGGCGGCGTGCTCCTCGCCCAGCTCGGCCAGCAGGGCGTCGCCGAAGCCGTCGGTCCAGGAACGGGACGCCTCGGCCAGCCGGGACTCGATGCGGTCCACATCCGTCTCGGTCAGCTCGGCGAGCTCGGTGCCGGGCGCGACCCGGATGACGAAGTGCAGCCTGGACAGCACCGATTCGGTGTTCCAGGCCGAGAAGTCCACGCTGGTGCCGCGCAGTTCCTCGCGGAGGATGTCGATCAGCCGCAGCCGGACGGTGGTGGTGTAGCGGTCGCGCGGCAGATAGACCAGGGCGGAGTAGTAGCGGCCCCAGTCGTCCTGGCGGAGGAAGAGCCGCAGCCGGCGGCGCTCCTGGAGGTGGAGCACGGCCATGGCGATGGAGCGCAGCGCCGCGACCGGGGTCTGGAACAGCTCGTCCCGGGGATAGGTCTCCAGGATCTGGAGCAGGTCCCGGCCGCTGTGGCTGTCGGGGGAGAAGCCGGCCGCGGCCAGCACTTCGGCCACCTTGCGCCGCACCACCGGCACCCGGCGCACCGATTCGGTGTAGGCGGTGGAGGAGAACAGCCCGAGGAAGCGGCGCTCGCCGACCACATTGCCCTGCTCGTCGAAGGTCTTGACGCCGATGTAGTCCAGATAGGAGCGGCGGTGCACGGTGGCCCGGCTGTTGGCCTTGGTGAGGATCAGCAGCCGGGGCTCGCGGGCCTTGGCGCGGGCCCGCGGGGAGAGCCGGCTGAACGCGGCGGAGGTGGGCCTGCCGGGCCCGCCGGCCGGGGCGGGGGGCGCCCCGGTGCTGCCCTCGGTGGCCGCGGTGTCCTCCGGGGTGCCGGCCTCGGAGCGGGTGTCGAGGTGGTGCACCGGGTCGGAGCGCAGAATGCCCAGGCCGGTGCCGGGGATCGCCGAGAGGGTGTCCTGCTCGGCGCCGTCGACCCTGGTCAGCCGGTATTCGCGGTAGCCGAGGAAGGTGAAGTGGTCGGTCGCCAGCCAGCGCAGCAGCTCCCGGGCCTCCTCGATCTCGTGCTCGCCGACCGGCCCGGTGGGTTCGGCGGGCAGGGACTCGGCGATGCGCACCGCCCGGTCGCGCATCTTCTCCCAGTCCTCCACGGACTCCCGGACATCGCTGAGCACCCGGCGCAGATCGGCCTCGATCTGCTTGAGATCGGCGCGGTCGGTCTCCCGGTCGATCTCCACATGGATCCAGGACTCGGTGAGCGCGTCCGGCGGGAGGTCCCCGGGGTGGTAGGTGTTGGCGGCCGGACTGTCCGGGTCGCGGCCGGCGTCCAGCACCTGAAGCAGCCGGCCGGTGACGTCCCGGCGGACGATCATCTGCGGGTGGATCACCAGATGGATGCCGCGGTCCTGGCGGGAGAGCTCATTGGTCACCGAGTCCACCAGGAAGGGCATGTCATCAGTGATCACCTCGACCACGGTGTGGCTGGACGCCCAGCCCATCTCGTCCACCGTGGGGGTGTAGACCCGGACATTGGCCGTGCCCTGCGGGCGGTGCGCCGCGAGCCGGCAGTGGGTCAGGGCGGCGCCGTAGACGTCCACCGGATCGCGGCCCTGGATGTCCTCGGGGGCGGCGTACAGGTAGTACCGCTGGAGGAAGCGGCGCAGATGCTCGCCCTCCATGCCGGGCGCGGGCGGACCGCCCGCTCTGCCCTGTGCCGCTACCTCGGCGGCACTCTCCAGCAGATCCGCCTTGGCCTGGTCCAGCTTGCTGTGCATGTCCTCTGGCTCCTGTCGCGCGCCGTTGCGTGACGCCGGGAATTCGTCCGGGGCAGTACCCGGGGGAACATCCGGGAGGAGCCCCGAGAGGTCACCGGCCGGCGCTCGGTCGTCCTGCAGGGGATGCTCCCGGGGAACGCGACCAGCGGCAAGCCGTACGGCATACGGCCACGGCCGCGGGCCGACGGCACGCGGCGGGCGGAGGCGACACTGCCATCCGCGGATATCGCGCTGATCACGGGCTCAGGCTACCGCTCCCGCGGGGGGCGTTCCTTCCTGGCAGATGTACAAAGCTCCACGTCTCTTTCCTACAGATTGAACAACGCCGTAACAGGCTCGTCCCCCCGGCCCGCTGCGCGCGGCACCGGGCCTCACCGCTGTTCTGACGGTGTGCCCCGGCGGGGGCCGGGGCCGGGGGCGACCGGCCGGCGCACCAGCTCCGCGGCCAGGCTCACCGCCTCGGCCAGCGAATCCACCACCGGCACCCCGGCCGCCTCCAGGGAGCCGCGGCTGTGCGAGCCTCCGGTGTGCAGCACGGCCCGCACGCCGGCGTGTGCGGCGGCCAGCGCGTCATCGGTGGCGTCGCCGATGACCACGGTGCGGCTCCGGTCGACACCGGCCAGGGCGGCCACATGGCGGGCCATCTGCCGCGCCTTGCCCGTCCGCGGGCCGTGCCCGGCGTCGCCGTCCACCCGTACGAAGTGCCCGTCGATGCCGAGTTCACTCACCCAGGAGCGCAGCCGCTGGTGCGGGGCGAGGGAGCACAGCGAGTGGGTGCCGCCGTCCTCGCCCCAGGAGACCAGCAGTTCGGCGGCGCCCTCGGCCAGCCCGGCCCGGGCGGCTCGGGAGAAATAGTGGCGGTGGAAGGCGGCGTCCATCCGCACGTACTCCTCCTCGCCGGGGCGGCGGCCGAGCACCCGCTCGTAGAAGGCCGGTATCGGCACGCAGAACATCTCCCGGTACTGCTCCAGCGTGAGCTGCGGCAGATCCAGCTCGGCGAAGCAGGCGTTGGTCGCCTCCAGCACGACGTCGATGTCGTGCAGCAGGGTGCCGTTCCAGTCCCAGACGATGTGCGCCGGGCCGCCGCCGTCGGACGGGCCGGCAGCGGGCGCGGAGGCGGGAGCGGGCGCAAGGGCCTGAGCGAGGGCGGGGACGGGGACGGGGGCGGGAGAACTGTCGGACGGGGCCTGCGGAGTCGTACCGGAATCCATCCCTCGACGGTAAGGGCACCCTCTGACAACGGCCCACCCCATTTTCTCCCGCCCCGCCCCGGCCCGGGGCCGGCTCAGGACACGGGCAGCCGCCCTTCCCGCCGCGCGGCCACGGCCAGCGCGGTCTCCTCCTCGGTCAGATCGGCGTTGATGGCCGCGCCGGCCCGCACCCCGGCCGCGGCCGACCCGATCACCTGCTCGGTGACCTGGGTGACATTGCCCGCCACCCACACGCCGGGCACCGCGGTCAGACCGGTCGGATCGGCGGGGACGCGGCTGCCGATGACCATGCCGGCCACCTCCTGGGCCTTAAGGGCCAGCCCGAGCGACGCCAGGAAACCGGCCCGGGCGGTCAGCCCGGTGGCCACGGCCAGCGCCCGGCAGGGCACCACCGTGCCGCCGGCCGTCCGGACGCCGGCCAGCCGCCCGGCCGGGTCCGTCTCCAGGGCGGTGACCTCACCGGCCACCACCTCGATACCGCGCGCCGCCAGCCGCTCCCGCTGCTGCTCGTCCGGCTCCGGCCCGGTGTGCAGGAAGAGCGTGAGATGCGGGCTCCACTGCCGCCACATCAGGGCCTGGTGCACGGCCAGGGGTCCGGTGGCCAGCACGCCGATCGGCCGGTCGCGCACCTCCCAGCCGTGGCAGTAGGGGCAGTGCAGCACATCGCGGCCCCACAGCCCGGCCAGGCCGGGCACCTCGGGCAGTTCGTCGGTCAGGCCGGTGGTCACCAGCAGCCGGCGCGCCCGGACGGTGCGCCGGCCGGCCAGCCGCAGCGTGAAGCCGCCTGCGCCGCCGGCGTCCTCCCCGTTCGTCCCGTCCTTCCCGTCCCGGACGGCCTCGGTGACGGTGCCGGTGAGGAACTCCACGCCGTAGCGGCGGACCTCCTCGCGGCCGGTGGCCAGCAGCTCGGCCGGGGGTGTGCCCTCGTGCCCCAGGTAGCCGTGCACCCCCTCGGCCGGTGCGTTGCGCGGCTGCCCGTCGTCCACCACCAGGACCGAGCGCCGGGCCCGGCCCAGGATCAGCGCGCCGCTCAGTCCGGCGGCGCCGGCGCCGATCACGGCGACGTCGTAGCGGTGTGCCGGAACGGTTCCGGCCGCGGCTGTGTCGTTGCTGTTGTGCCCGCCCATGCGTGCCACCTCCTCTGGATACGGTGGCCACCGTGCGGCCTGCCGCACGCTGCGGGCAAGAAAGCTTGCGGTTTCGGCAAAAAACGGCCCGGGACGCCGCTACAGCAGGCTGTCCAGCTCCTGGACGGCGTACCAGAGGAGCTCGTGGTCGGCGGCGCCGTCCACCACGAAACGGGCGTCCTCGTCACCGGCCTCGGCGGCGGGCAGTGCCTCGGCGGCGGCGGTGATGTCCGGCTCGGCGTCCACGCCGTCCACATGCACCGAGGCGCACTTGGCCAGCGGCACCGTGCCGGCGATCCGCACCTCGCCCAGGGTGACGGCGTCCAGGCCCAGCCCCGGGTCGGCGGCCGGGGTGACGGTGCCGTCCGCGACATCGGCGGCCAGCACCACCCGGCGCGGCGGGATCTCCAGATCGGCGGCGATCAGCCGGAGCGAGGCCTGTGCGGCGCGCCCCATGGCCGCGTACTCCAGCTCCTCCTCGGTGCCGGACAGATACCACTCGCGCAGACCGGGGGTGACGGCATAGGCGGTCAGCGGCGCCGGACCGACCTCTCCGGTGCTGTTCAGCGTGGCCAGCGCCGGGAGCGTGAGCGGGACATAGACGCGCATGGGGCTCACAATACGGCCTTCGCGGCCCCGGCCGCCCCGCCGGAGCGCCGCCGCTCCCGGCGGCACCCGGTGTCAGCCGTCCGGCGGGCGCCACCCGGACGGGCGACCTTCCTTGTCGGCCCCGTATCCGGATACCTACACTCCGTATTGTTACTGGACAGTAGGACTCCGCCCGGCAGCTTCCGGGGAGTCCGGCGAGGGGAGGGGTTGTCTTGAGGATCGGTGAACGCGGCACCGGCCGTCCCGTCCGTGCCGGTGCGCCGCCGGGGCGGCGCGACAGCCGGCGGCCCGGCGGCGGCCGTCCCCGCGGCCCGGTGTCCGCCGCACCGGCATCCGCCGCACCGCCGCGGACACCCGATCCGCGGCGGCCCGATCCGCGCCACCCCCAGCAGTGGTTCGCCCAGCAGTTGCTGCTGGTGCTCAGCGGCCTGCGGCCGGTCCATGTGCTGCTCGGCCACGCCCGCGCCGAGGCGTACGACCGGCTGGGCCGGGCCGCCCCGCACACCCCGCTGCTGCCGCCGGCCGGTACCCGCGGCGCACCCGCGCTGCGCCGGGTGGGCGCCTGCCGCCCCCGCCCGGATGTGATCGAGGCGTTCGCCCGGATCGCGGTCGGCGGCCGGATCCGGGCACTGGCCTTCCGCCTGGAGCGGGCCCCCGCCGGCCGCTGGTACTGCACCGCCCTCGACCTGGACACCCCGTTCCCCTGAGCGCGTCGCGGCCCGCACACGGAAGCGGGGGCCGCCCCCCGGGCGGCCCCCGCTTCGCCGGTGCGCGGCGAACGCCGCCGCGCGCCGGCTCACTTCTTGCGGCGGCGTCCGCCCTTCTGGGCGCGGCGGCGCTCGGCACGCGTCTGCTGCGGCGCGGTCTCGTTCTCCGTGGTCAGGTCGCGCTCCACGACCCCGCCCTCGCCGTCCACGGTCGGCGCCGAGAAGTGCAGCCGGTCGGCGCGCTGCGGCGCCTCCAGGCCCTTGGCCCGGATCTCCGGCCGCCGCCCGGCCGGCACCTGGGGCTGGGCGGCGGGCACGGCCTCCTCCGGCGCTCCGGCCGGCGCGCCCGCCTGCACCGGGACCTCCTCCACCTTCTTCTCCACCTGGACCTCCAGGTTGAACAGGTAGCGGACCGACTCCTCCTTGATGCCGTCCATCATCGCGGTGAACATGTCGAAGCCCTCCCGCTGGAACTCCACCACCGGGTCGCGCTGCGCCATGGCGCGCAGGCCGATGCCCTCCTGGAGGTAGTCCATCTCATAGAGGTGCTCGCGCCACTTGCGGTCCAGCACCGAGAGCACCACCCGGCGCTCCAGCTCCCGCATCACCTCGGCGCCCAGCTCGGCCTCCCGGGCGTCGTACTGGGCGTGGACGTCCTTCTTGACCGCCTCGGCGATGAACTCGGCGGTCAGTCCCTCGCGCTCGCCGACCTCCGCCTCCAGCTCCTCGACCGTCACCGTGACCGGGTAGAGCTGCTTGAAGGCGTTCCACAGCCGGTCCAGGTCCCACTCCTCGGCGAAGCCCTCCTGGGTCTCCGCCTGGACATAGGCGTCGATGGTGTCGTCCATGAAGAAACGCACCTGCTCGTGCAGGTCCTCGCCCTCCAGCACCCGGCGCCGCTCGGTGTAGATCACCTCGCGCTGCCGGTTGAGCACCTCGTCGTACTTCAGGACGTTCTTGCGGATCTCGAAGTTCTGCTGCTCCACCTGGCCCTGCGCGGAGGCGATGGCCCGGGTGACCATCTTGTTCTCGATCGGCACATCGTCCGGCACATTGGCCATGGACATCACCCGCTCGACGAGCTGCGCCTTGAACAGCCGCATCAGGTCGTCGCCCAGCGAGAGATAGAAGCGGGACTCGCCCGGGTCGCCCTGGCGTCCGGACCGGCCGCGGAGCTGGTTGTCGATCCGCCGCGACTCGTGCCGCTCGGTGGCCAGCACATACAGCCCGCCCGAGTCACGGACCTCCTCGAACTCGGCGGCCACCGCCTTCTCGGCGCGCTCCAGGGCCTCCGGCAGGGCGGCCGTCCACTCCTCCACATGCTCCACCGGGTCCAGCCCGCGGCGCCGCAGCTCGTTCTCGGCCAGCTCCTCCGGGTCGCCGCCCAGCTTGATGTCGGTACCGCGGCCCGCCATGTTGGTGGCCACGGTGACCGAGCCCTTGCGGCCGGCCTTGGCGACGATCGCCGCCTCCCGGGCATGGTTCTTGGCGTTCAGCACCTCGTGCTTCACGCCCCGCTTGCGGAGCTGCTGGGAGAGGTACTCGGACTTCTCCACCGAGGTGGTGCCGACCAGCACCGGCTGGCCGTTGCGGTGGCGCTCCACGATGTCCTCGACCACGGCCTCGAACTTGGCCACCTCGGTGCGGTAGATCAGGTCCGCGTGGTCGGTGCGGGCCACCGGCTTGTGGGTCGGGATGGGCACCACGCCCAGCTTGTAGATCTGGTTGAACTCGGCCGCCTCGGTCATGGCGGTACCGGTCATGCCGGACAGCTTGCCGTAGAGGCGGAAATAATTCTGAAGGGTGATCTTCGCGAGGGTCTGGTTCTCGTTCTTGATCTTCACCCCTTCCTTCGCCTCGATCGCCTGGTGCATGCCCTCGTTGTAGCGGCGGCCCGGCAGCACGCGGCCGGTGTGCTCGTCGACGATCACCACCTCGCCGTCCAGCACCACATAGTCGCGGTCCCGCTTGTACAGCTCCTTGGCCTTGATGGCGTTGTTGAGATAGCCGACCAGCGGGGTGTTGACCGACTCGTAGAGGTTGTCGATGCCCAGCCAGTCCTCGACCTTGGCCACGCCCGCGTCATGGATGGCGACGGTGCGCTTCTTCTCGTCCACGTCGTAGTCGCCGGTCTCCACCTCGCCCTTGGTGGGCACGGCCGGCTCGCCCTTTTCCAGCTGGATCACCAGCTTGGCGAAGTCCGCGTACCACTTGGTGGGCTGATCGGCCGGACCGGAGATGATCAGCGGGGTGCGCGCCTCGTCGATCAGGATGGAGTCCACCTCGTCGACGATGGCGAAGCTGTGGCCGCGCTGGACCAGCTCCTCCTTCGACCACGCCATGTTGTCGCGCAGATAGTCGAAGCCGAACTCGTTGTTGGTGCCGTAGGTGATGTCGCAGCCGTACTGCTCGCGGCGCTTGGCCGGGGCCATGCCGGAGGTGATGCAGCCGACCGACAGACCCAGGAACTTGTGCACCCGGCCCATCCACTCGGCGTCCCGCTGCGCCAGGTAGTCATTGGTGGTGATCAGGTGCACGCCCTCGCCGGCAAGCGCGTTCAGATACGCGGGCAAGGTGCTGACCAGCGTCTTTCCCTCACCGGTGCGCATCTCGGCGACATAGCCGTAGTGCAGCGCCGCACCGCCCATGATCTGCACGTCGAAATGGCGCATGCCCAGGACCCGCTTGGCCGCCTCGCGGACCGTGGCGAAGGCCTCCGGCATCAGATCGTCCAGGCTCTCGCCCTCGGCGAGGCGTTCCTTGTACTCGTCGGTCAGGGCACGCAGCTCGGCGTCCGACAGGTCAAGGAAGTCCTCTTCAATGGAATTCACCTGCTGTGCGACGCGGTTCAGCTTGCGCAGGATCTTTCCTTCGCCCGCTCGCATGATCTTGTTGAAGAGGGACACGGGAACTGGTCTCCTTGCCGGTCGGCCCAGGGCCTGTCCGGCCCTGCACGGTCGGGTGCATGGGCGCGGCGTTCCGTGCCCGCCGCATCGGCCATCGTATGCGAGGCGCAAGCGGAGTGTCAGTGCCCGGCCCTACGATCCCCCGCATGACTGCCCCGCACCCGCACACCGTTTCCCAGCCCGACGAGCCGGGCCCGGCGGCCGGCCCGGACCGCGCCGCCCCGGCGGCGGCGCGGGTGCCCGTGCCCCGGGCCGGGGCCGAGCTGTCGGCGGACGAGGCCCGGCGGCTGGCGCTGCACGCCCAGGGCCTGATGGGCCGGCCGGACCGCCGGGCCGGGGTGCCCGGGGTGCTGCGCCGGCTCGGCGCGGTGCAGCTCGACACCATCTCCGTGCTGGCCCGCTCGCACGAGCTGGTGCCCTTCGCGCGGCTCGGCCCGGTGCCGCGGCAGGACGTGGAGGCCGCCTACTGGAGCGGCCGGAGCGCCTTCGAGTACTGGTCGCACGCGGCCTGTGTGCTGCCGATGGAGGACTGGCCGCTGTTCGCCTTCCGGCGCCGGGCCTTCCTGGCCCGCGGCCACCGCTGGCACCGGATGAAGGACGCCGCCCGGTCCCTGGCCGAGGTGCGGGCGCGGCTCGCCGGGGAGGGCCCGCTCACCTCCGCCGAGCTGGGCGGCGCCAAGAACGGCGGCCCCTGGTGGGACTGGTCGGAGACCAAGATCGCGGTGGAGTGGCTGCTGGACACGGGAGAGGTGGTGTGCACCCGGCGGCGCGGCTGGAAGCGGGTGTACGACCTGACCGAGCGGGCCGTCCCGGCCGAGCTGCGCGACCGGGAGCCGCCTGACGAGGGGTGCCGGCGGCAGCTGGTGTCCCGGGCGGGCGCCGCGCTGGGCGTGGCCACGCTGGGCGATCTCGCCGACTACCACCGGATGACCCAGGCCGAGGTGGCCGCGGTGATCGAGGGCACCGGGCTGGTGCCGGTCACGGTCCACGGCTGGCAGGCCCCGGCCTGGGCCGATCCCGCCGCGCTGGCCACGCCCCCGCGCGGCCGGCACCGCACCACCCTGCTGTCCCCGTTCGACTCCCTGATCTGGGACCGGCGCCGCACGGAGCGGATATTCGGCATGACGCACCGGCTGGAGGCCTACACCCCCAGGGAGAAGCGGGTGTACGGCTACTTCGCCATGCCGCTGCTGTCCGGGGGCCGGCTGCTGGGCCGGGTGGACCCGGCCCGCGAGGGCAAGGTGCTGGTCGCCCGGCACGCCAGCTTCGAGGGCACGCCGCGGCAGGCGGCCAGGGCGGTGCCGGCGATGGCGGAGGCGCTGCACTGGGCCGCGGGCTGGGTCGGCTGGGCCGGGGACATCCGCGTCGAGCGGGTCACCCCGGGCGAACTGCGCGAACCGCTGACCACCGCGATCGCCCGGGGCTTCGATCCGCGCTGAGCGCCGGCCCGGGGCCCGGCCCCACCGCCGTCAGCCGTTCTCCAGATCGAGGATCTTCTCCCGCATCGCATAGACCACGGCCTCCATGCGGGAGTGGAGCTGGAGCTTCTCCAGGATGTTCCGCACATGGTTCTTCACCGTGTTCTCGCTGATGAACAGCTCCTTGGCTATCTCGCGGTTGTTCTTGCCGGTGGCCACCAGCTTGAGCACCTCCAGCTCCCGTCCGGTGAGCTTGGGCGCGGGCACCAGCCGCTGCTCCTCCCCGGTGCGCTGGATCAGCGCCTTGAACTCGGTGAGCAGCTTGGCCGCCATGGACGGGCTGATCTGGGACTGGCCGTCGGCCACCGCCCGGATGGCGGCCGTGACCTCGTCGGTGGAGATCTCCTTCAGCAGATATCCGGTGGCGCCGGCCTTGATCGCGTCATAGAGGTCGGCCTCCTCGTCGCTGATGGTCAGCATGATGATCCGCGCGCTGGGGGCCACCTCCTTGATGGCGGTGCACGCCTCGATGCCGCTGCGCTTGGGCATCCGCACGTCCATCAGCACGATGTCGGGCAGCAGGTCGGCGGCCTTCTCCACGGCCTCGGCGCCGTCCCCGGCCTCCCCGACCACCTGGATGTCCTTCTCCTGGGCGAGGACGATCTCCAGACCGCGCCGGAAGAGCTCGTGATCGTCCACCACCAGCACCCGGACCGGCTCCGCGGGCCGGCCCGCGGCGAACGGATCGTCCGGCCCCCCGGCGCGGGCGTGCGGCATCGTCGGGCCGAAGCTGTCCGTCATCGTCATCTCCCCCTGCTGCCTTCGCGCACCGGTCGTCCGCGCGCCCGGCCCATCGGGCTCGCCCCATGATTTCACGACGGCGTCCCCGGCCGGATCACGGAGATCCGGCCGGGGACGGTGCACGCCGTGGCCGGGGGCCCGCGGCCCGCCGCCCCCGCGGGGCGCCGGGTCAGCCGCCCAGCGCTCCGCCGGCGCCCTCCGGCGCCTGCTGGACGAAGGGGTCGGTCTCCAGATGGATCACGCCGTAGTCGTAGCCGCGCCTGCGGTAGACGACGCTGGGGGCCTTGGTCTCGGAGTCGACGAAGAGATAGAAGTCGTGCCCGACCAGCTCCATCTCGTACAGGGCCTGGTCCAGTGTCATGGGGGCGGCGGTGTGGGTCTTCTCGCGCACCACGAGCGGGCCCTCGCCGTCGATCTCCAGTGGTCCCTTCTTCTCCGGGCGGGCCTCGGCCTCCGGCTCGGGCCGGTGGCCCAGCTCGCCGTTGCCGTTCATCCGTGCCGCGCCGGGCACCACGGCGCCGACCTCACTGGCCGGGATGCGGCCCTTGCCGCGCCGGGTGGTCCGCTTGTCGTGCAGTCGCCGCAGCCGGTTCTCCAGCCGCTCCACGGCGAGGTCGAGGGCTCCGTACGGGTCCGCCGCGGCGGCCTCGGCCCGGATCACCGGGCCGCGGTGGCGTACCGTGATCTCGACCCGGTCGGAACGGTCGGCCAGCCGCGGGTTGTGCTCCTTGGACACCTCGACGTCGACCCGGTTGATCTTGGTGTCGATCCTCTGGATCTTGTCCAGCTTCAGCTTCTCGGCCACGTGCCGCCGGAAACGCTCCGGCACATCTGTCTTACGGCCCTTGACGACGATGTCCACGCAGAACTCCGTTCCCGGATCACCTCCGCCGGTGAGGCGGAGCACATCCTTGCAGTAAGTCCGGACAGGTCCCGACGGACGGACCTCTCCGGCGCTACGGCAGGCGCGCCTGTCACCTCCTTCTCCCCCGGCGACGGGCTCCCCATCCCTGCGAATCAGGAACGGGGCCCACTGTCCCGGCGGACCCCATGGAGCGGCTCAGGAGTGCGTATGGATTTGTCCTGGAATTTCCAGGACATCCACCATACCCATGCCCTCGAACGTACCTCCAACGATGGACTGCCGTCACCCGTATGCAAGGCCCTGTCCATGGCGATTCCTCCTGGGTCAGCTACCGGGGACCGACGCGACCACGGCCGCGCCCAGCACGGTGGCCCCGGACTCCCGCACCGCCCTGGCCGCCTCGGCCAGCGTGGCACCGGTGGTGATCAGATCGTCCACCAGCACCAGCGGGCCGGGCAGGGCCGACCGGCCCCGGGGCCCGGCCAGTGCGCCCCTGAGATTCTCCGCCCGGGCCAGGGCGTCCAGCCCCGCCTGGTCGGCGACGCGGCGACGATGCCGCAGCGCACACCAGACCCGCACCGGCATTCCCCGGGCACGCAGCCGCGCCGCGGCGGAACGGGCCGTCCGCCGCACCGGATCGTGCCCGCGCCGGGCCCGGGCCGCCGCCGCGGACGGCACCGGCACCAGATGCAGCACCCCGGCGACCGGCCCGGGGCCGGCCGCGGCCCGTACCGCCCCGGCCAGTGCCGCGCCCAGCGGCCCGGCCAGGCCCAGCGCCCCGCGCTCCTTGTGCGCCAGCAGCACCGCGCGGGCCCGGTCGGCGAAAACGGCGGCGGCGTAGACCGGCGGCAGACCGGGCGGCTCGGGCCGCGGCCGCACCCGCCGCGCCCCGCCCGCCGGCAGCGCCGCCCGGCACTGGGCGCACAGCGGTGTCCGCGCCGCGCCGCAGCCCGCGCACTCGGCCGGCAGCACCAGGCCGCCGAGCTCCCGCATCCATCCCCCGAACACACCCCCACCCTGCCCCGCCGCACCCCGCCCCCGCGACCCCTGTGGAAAACTCCCCGGCCCGCGCCGGGCGGGCGCCCGGGTCCCGGGACTCAGCCGGGATAGACGGGATCGCTGCCGCCGGGGGCCAGGATCTGCCACTGGCCGTCGGGCCGCTGCCGCACCACGCCCTCGGCGACCTCGGCGAGCAGCGGCCGCTTCTCCTCCTCGGAGGCCGCCACCCCGGTGACCTCGCCCAGACCGGGCAGGCTGGGCGTGTTGACCGCGGCGCCGTCCGTGGACACGAACTGGAGCTGCTCCACCCCGTCCGCGGGCCGGCCGACCACCACCAGCCTGCTGTCCCCGGCCCAGGCCGCGGCCGTGACATTGTCCAGATGCGGGGTGACCGGCCGCAGATCGCGCACCGTCACCACATGGTCGGTGCCGCGTGCCGCCTCCACCGCGCTGCCGGCCTCGGCGGCTCCGGCCGCGGGGGTGCGCTCCACCCGTCCCAGGTACAGCGTCCGCTTGTCGCCCCGGCTGAGCAGCAGCGCGATCCGCACCCCGTCCGAAGCCGGCCGGACCTCCTCGATCCGCTGGCTGGCCCGCAGCCCCTCCACCGTCACCGGCACCGCCTCGCCGGTGCCGCCGGGAATCCGGTACAGCCCCGGGTCGCCGCCCCGGTCGGCGAACCACAGGTCCCCGAGCCCGTCCCAGCCCGGCGTGGACAGCCCGCCGGGCTCGGTCTCCGGCTCCTCCCCGCCCGGGTCCTCGCCCCCGCTCCCGTTCTCGCTCCCGTTCTCGCCCTCGTTCCCGTCCGCGCCCGGGCCCTCGCCGCCGGGCTCGGTGACATGGACGGGCTCCGGCAGCGGTTCGGAGCCGGTCAGCCCGGCCACATACAGCTCGGCGCCGCCCACGGACACGCCGGCCGCGAGTTCCTCGTCCCGGCTGACCGCGACCGACCGGAGCTGCGCGTCCTGCAGCGGGCCCGGCACGACGCGCGCCTGGTCGGCCTCCTCGCCCACCGAGACCAGCCGCCGGTCCTCGTTCAGGAAGTACTGCCGGTCCTGGCTGCCGACCAGCAGCCCGGGCCGCCAGTTCAGCGCCTCGGACTCGGTCAGCGAGCAGTGGCGGGAACCGTCCTCGTCGGCCAGCTCCACCACGCCGGGTTCACCCACCCCCAGGTCCCGCACGGTGAACAGCACCTGCGCGGCCATCCGCTCGCAGCGTCCGGCCGGCAGATCCTCCGGCACCCCGGTCAGCCGCACCGACAGCAGACCGGCCTCGGTCACGGTCAGCCGCTGGTCGCCGGCCGGGCGGGCGGAGGCCGGGAAGTAGCTGCGGACCACCGGCGCCAGCCATTCGCTCGGGCCGCGCAGCACCATGGACACCGCCTCGCCCACCGGGTCCACCCGGCTGCGCACGAACACCGGGTCGGGCACCAGGGTGTCGGCCACCCGTGGCACCTCGGCCGCGGCCGCCCCGGCGTCCGCGAAGAAGTAGGTGTCCACCGTGCGGTAGTTGCGGCGGAAGTCCTCCTCTGCCAGCACCAGCCCGTCCGGCAGTTCGTTGATCCGCCACTCGCCGTCCACCAGGCGCAGCCGGAACTGGCCCCGGTAGGTCTCGTCGTCGGGGTGGAAGACCCGGCCTTCGTCGACCGTGGCCAGCCGGGTCCCGGTGACCTCGAACAGGCGGCTCTCGCCGTCGTCGGTCTGCTCGCCGCCCAGGCTGGTGGGGAGCGGCGAGCCGCGCAGCACGGTGGTGCTGGCCAGCGGCCGCCAGGTGTCCTGCGCCTGGGGGGTCAGATACTGCCGGGCGGTGGCGAAGTCCGCCTCGTCGCTGGTGGTGGCCTCCAGAAACCCGAGCACGATCTCCTGCGGAACCGCGCCCTCCTCCGGCGGCACGCCGAACACCCGGACCTGGCCGTCGCCCTCGGGCCGCTGCGCGGAGTCCACCCGGTGCACATCGCCGCTGCCCGGCATGGAGGCACAGCCGGCGAGCAGCAGCGCCCCGGCGGCGCAGCCCAGCAGACGGCGGGCGGCCCGGCCCCGGCGCCGCCGTCCCTCACGTCCCTCAGCGGTCATGGCCGTCCTCCTCCGGCCGCCGGCCGGCCGCCTTGCCGCCGTCCTGCCCGTCGTGCACCGTCCCCGCATCCCGGGCCGGGTCCCGGCCCGGGTCCCGGGCCGCGTCCGGCAGCAGATGCGGCAGGGCGGCGGGTACGGCCCCGGGCGCGCTGGTGGCCGCGCCCGCCCCGGCGGTCACCTCCACCGCCCGGGCCTGCGCCAGGGCCTGGGCCCGGGCGCGCGCCGCCCGGGAGTCGTCCGGCACCAGCGGGATCGGCGATTCGCGCAGCGGCGACCCGGCGGTGCGCGGCAGCGTCAGCCGGAACTGGGAGCCGCCGCCCGGCTCGCCCCACGCCTCCAGCCGGCCGCCGTGCAGATGGGTGTCCTCCAGCGAGATGGACAGCCCGAGGCCGGTGCCGCCGGTGGTCCGGGCCCGCGCCGGGTCGGCCCGCCAGAAACGGTTGAACACCCGCTCCGCCTCGCCCGGCCGCAGCCCGATGCCGTAGTCGCGCACCGCGACCGCCACCGCGGCGTCCTCGCCGAGCCCTTCCGACAGCCGTACCACCACGTCCCGGCCCTCGCCGTGCTCGATCGCGTTGACCACCAGATTCCGCAGCACCCGCTCGATCCGCCGGGCGTCGACCTCGGCCCGCACCGGCCAGGCGTCGCCCAGCACCACCAGCCGGCTGCCCTTGCGTTCGGCCAGCGGCTCGGCGCCTTCCACCACCCGCCGCACCACGGTCCGCAGGTCGGTGGGCTCGGCCTCCAGCAGGGCGGCGCCCGCGTCGAACCGGCTGATCTCCAGCAGGTCGGCGAGCAGCGCCTCGAAGCGGTCGAGCTGGCCGATCAGCAGTTCGGCGGAGCGCGCGGTCACCGGATCGAAGTCCTCCCGGGCGGTATGGATGACATCGGCCGCCATCCGCACCGTGGTCAGCGGGGTGCGCAGCTCGTGCGAGACGTCCGAGACGAAGCGGCGCTGCATCCGGGACAGCTCCTCCAGCTGCTGGATCTGACGCTGGAGGGAGCGCGCCATCTTGTTGAAGGACTCGCCGAGGCGGGCGATGTCGTCCTCGCCGCTGACCTTCATCCGTTCCTGGAGCCGGCCGGCCGCCAGCCGCTCGGCGATCCGGGCGGCCATCCGCACCGGGGTCACCACCTGGCGCACCACCAGCCAGGCGATCACGCCCAGCAGCACCACCAGGAACACTCCGGCGGTGGCGATGGTGGTCTTCACCAGGCTCAGCGACTCGTCCTCCTGGGTGAAGGGGAAGAGGTAGTAGAGCTGGTAGTTGTTGCCGTGGATGTCGCTGAGGCGTTTGCCCACGATCAGCGCCGGCTGGGTGGAGCCGTCCTGCCGCACCACCGTGCCGTACTGCCAGTGCAGCTCGGGGCTGGCGTCGACGGCCTCGCGCATCTCCAGGGAGATGGACTGCTCGGGGCGGATGTCGGAGGAGGCCCGGGGGCCGCGCGGCCCGCCGATGCCGTCCGAGCCGAACCGGGAGTCGTCCAGGTCGGAGCTGAGCGCCACCACCGAGTAGACGCCCTGCCCGCCGCTGGCGAGCTGGGAGACCAGGCCGGTCAGCCAGGTGCCCGGGTCCCCGGCGGGGCCGGTGCCCTCGGCGGTGGCGTCGGGCGCGGCGGCGCGCTCCGCGGCCACCGCGAAGCCGCCCTCGGCCTGGCTCTGCGCGATCTGCCGCTTGGCGTCCAGCAGGCCGTTGCGCACCTGCCCGATGACCACCACGCCCAGCACCAGCACCACGGCCAGGGACAGCAGCAGGGTGGAGGCCACCACGCGGAGCTGGAGATTGCGCCGCCACAGCCGGACGGCGGGCAGCAGCGGACCGCGCGCCCAGCGGCCGAAGATCCGGATGGCGGGCTGTGCCCGGCCGCCGGTCGCGCCCTCGGGCAGCAGCGTGCTGCGCCAGGACCGGGCGCCGGGGCCGCCGGCCGGGCCGGTGGCGTCGGCCGCGCCGCGCGGTCCGCGCTCCCCGGCCGCCTCCGGCACTCCGGCCGCCTCCGGCGCCACCGACGACTCCGTCACGTCAGCTCGAACCCGCCTTGTATCCCACGCCGCGCACGGTCACCACGATCTCCGGGTGCTCCGGGTCCCGCTCGATCTTGGAGCGCAGCCGCTGCACATGCACATTGACCAGGCGGGTGTCGGCCGCGTGCCGGTATCCCCACACCTGCTCCAGCAGCACCTCGCGGGTGAACACCTGCCACGGCTTGCGGGCCAGCGCCACCAGCAGGTCGAATTCCAGGGGGGTGAGCTGGATCGTCTGGCTGCCCCGCTTCACCGAGTGCCCGGCCACGTCGATCACCAGATCACCGATGGCGAGCTGCTCCGGCGCGGGCTCCTCGGAACGCCGCAGCCGCGCCCGGATGCGGGCGATCAGCTCCTTGGGCTTGAACGGCTTGACGATGTAGTCGTCCGCGCCGGACTCCAGGCCGACCACCACGTCCACGGTGTCGCTCTTGGCGGTGAGCATCACGATCGGCACGCCCGATTCGGCGCGGATCAGCCGGCACACCTCGATGCCGTCCCGGCCGGGCAGCATCAGATCGAGCAGCACGAGATCGGGCTTGATCTCCCGGAACGCGGCCAGCGCCTTGTCACCGTCCGCGACGAACGACGGCTCGAACCCCTCGCCGCGCAGCACGATGCCCAGCATCTCGGCCAGAGCGGTGTCGTCGTCGACGACCAGTACGCGTCCCTTCATGCCTTCATCATCCCATTGCCTCTTCCGAACATGTGACCGGTGGTGATCCCGGTCACGGGGACGGCGTGCCCGTCCCCCGGGAACACGCCCTGAGCTGCGGAAGGACGTCCGGCCAGGACGACTCCTCCGCCGCCGGGCGCCGGCGGCCGGCCCGGTGGGCCGCTCGCCCGCGACGCCGCCCGGCGCCGCGCCATCCTCGAAGCCTAGAGCCCCGGCAGACCGCCGTGCAGGGCCTTTGGCCCGGAGAACCACCCGGCGGACGGCCCGGCGGACGGCCCGGGAACGGACTGATCACCAAACCGCCTCCGCCGGGTACAAGCCACGGGACGCATGGCACGATGGGCGGCAGGATCCCATACAAGGAGCGACGATGAGCGACCGCTGGACCTCGCCCGGGTCTCCTCAGCCGGAGGACGAACCGCAGCAGCAGGGGTCCGCCGAGCAGCCCCGGCTCGACAAGACACCCCCGCAGGGCTGGAGCGAGAACCCACCGCCGCCCGCCGGCTGGAGCGGCCCGGGGGCGCCCGGCGGCCCCGGCGCGCCCCCACCGCAGCAGGGCTGGTCCGGCCCCGGCTGGGGAGCGCCCGGCTGGGGTCCGCCCGCCGCGCCCAAGCCCGGTGTGATCCCGCTCCGCCCCCTCGGGGTGGGCGAGATCCTGGACGGCGCGGTCTCCACCGCCCGCGCCCACTGGCGCCCGGTGCTCGCCATCTCGCTGGCCATCTCGGTCGTGGTGCAGGTCGTCACGCTGCCCGCCATGCGGGCCTTCCTGGGCGAGGAGTCCGACTTCGCGGCCCTGACGGAGCGCACCGAGCCCACCGACGAGGAGCTGCGCGCCGCGTTCGGCGACCTCTTCGCCTTCACCTCCATCACGGGGGTGGTCACCATCCTCGGCGTGGTCCTGGCCACCGCCATGCTGACCATGGTGGTCAGCCGCGCGGTGCTGGGCCGCGGCGTCACCGTGGGCGAGGCCTGGGCGGAGTCCCGCGGCCAGGTGCTGCGGCTGCTCGGCCTGGTCGTGCTGCTCCCGCTGATCGGCGCCGTCGCCGTGGCCGTTCCGCTGCTGCTGGCCGCGCTCACCGGCTTCGCCCCGCTGGTCGTGCTGGTCGGGCTCGGTGCGGTGGCGCTGATGCTGTGGCTGATGGTGCAGTTCTCGCTCGCCGCACCCGCCCTGATGCTGGAGCGCCAGGGGGTGTTCCACGCCATGCGCCGCTCCTGGAAGCTGGTCGCCGGCTCCTGGTGGCGGATCTTCGGCATCCAGCTGCTCGCCTTCATCCTGCTGCTCTTCGTCTCCGGCATGATCGAACTGCCCATCGACGTCGTCGCGCGGCTGGTCAGCGGTGACGAGGGCGACTTCCTCACCGGCTCGCTGGAGCTGAGCTGGACCTACCTGGCCATCACCGGTGTCGGCGGGGTGCTCTCGTCCACCGTCACCCTGCCCATCAGCGCCGGCGTCACCGCCCTGCTCTACATGGACCAGCGCATCCGCCGCGAGGCCCTGGACCTGGAGCTGGCCCGCGCCGCCGGAGCCGACGGCCCCGCCACGCCGGGCGGTGCGGCCGGACCGGCCGCACCGCAGGGGTGAGCGGATGGCCGCGGGCGTCTTCCGCGCAGTCACCGCCGACGGCGACCGGCCGCCCGTGGTCATCGGCCGGGACGAAGCCCGCGAGGCCGCCCGGGACGAGCTCACCCAGGAGATCTACCGACAGCACCGGCCCAGCCTGCTGCGCCGGATCAGCGACTGGCTCTACGACCACCTGCTCGACCCGGTCCTGACCAGCACCCTGTCCACCCCCGGCGGCTGGCTGGGGCTGCTGCTGCTCGGCGGCATCGCGCTCGCCCTGCTGTTCGCCCTGCGCAAGCGTCTCGGCGCGCTGAAATCGGCCGCCTCCACCGCCCGCCCCGGCCTGCTCACCGGCCCGCCGCGCACCGCCGCCGAACACCGGGCCGCCGCCGACGCCCACGCCGCGGCCGGCCGCTGGACCGAAGCCGTACAGGAACGGATGCGGGCCATCGTCCGCTCCCAGGAGGAACGCGCCCTGCTGGAACCCCGCCCCGGCCGCACCGCCGACGAGGCCGCCACCGAGGCCGCCCGTGCCCTGCCCGCGCTGGGCCCGCGGCTGCGCGCCGCCGCCCGCACCTTCGACGACGTCACCTACGGCGGCGTCCCGGCCGGCCCGTCGGACCACGCCGCGCTGCGCGAGCTGGACGAGGAGCAGCGCCGCACCAGGCCGCGGCAGCCCGGCGACACCGCCGCCCCGGCCGCCGCCTGGACCGCCCCCGGCGGCGGAGGCCGCCGATGACCGCCCCGGCCCCCGCCACCGCCGCGCCCGCCGCCACCTCGGTCTCGCCCACCGCCGGCGACCTCTTCCGCCGCGCCCGCGGCCCGCTGGCCGGCATCGCCGTGGTGCTGCTCGCCGGCCTGGTGCTGGGCCTGCTGCGGGGCGGCGACGGCGGACGCCTCGACCCCCGCTCCCCCACCCCCGGCGGCACCCGCGCCGTGGCCCGGCTGCTGGCCGGTCACGGCGTCGACACCACCGTGGTCACCACCACCGCCGAGGCCGCCGCCGCGGCCGGCCCGGACACCACCCTGGTGGTCGCCGTACCGGAACTGCTCGCCGAGTCCCAGTGGGACACCCTGTACGGCGCCGCGGCCGGCAGCGGCGTCCGCACCGTACTGCTCGGCCCCACCCCGCCCGCCCTTGACCGCTTCGCCCCCGGCGTGCAGATCGACGGCTATGCCGAGCCCGGCGAACGCGACCCCGGCTGCACCGACCCGGCCGCCACCCGGGCCGGCTCCGCCCGCCTGGGCGGCTGGACCTACCTCTCCGGCCCGGGCGCCGCCGCCGCAGCGGACCGCCTCACCGGCTGCTACCGCGCCGACGGCCTGCCCTCCCTGGTCACCCTCACCGGCCTCACCGCCCCCGAGGAGGGCGGCCCGGACGACGAGACCGTGCTGCTCGGCACCCCCGACCCGCTGCAGAACGAACACCTCGACGACCTGGGCAACGCCTCCCTGGCCATGCAGCTGCTGGGCGCCCGCCCGCATCTGGTCTGGTACCTGCCCTCCCCGGACGACGTCCCGGTCGGCCCGGACGGCGAACGCGAGGAGCTGCCCTTCCTGGGCAGCGAGGGCCTGCTCGACCTGCTGCCCGCCGGCTGGCGCTGGGCCGCCCTGCAACTGGGCATCGCCGCCGCGCTGGCCGCCCTCTGGCGGATGCGCCGCCTCGGCCCGGCGGTCACCGAACCGCTCCCGGTGGTGGTCCGCGCCGCCGAGACCACCGAGGGCCGCGCCCGCCTCTACCACCGGGCGGGTGCCCGCGACCGCGCCGCCGAGGCGCTGCGCGACGCCACCCGCCACCGCATCGCCCCGCTGCTCGGCGTGACCACCGCCGGCTCGCGGGATGCCACCGCCCTGCCCGCCGCCGTCGCCGCCCGCACCGGCGCCTCCGCGGCAGCCGTCCACCACCTGCTGTACGGCCCCGCACCCGCCGACGACCCGGCGCTGGTCCGCCTCGCCGACGAGCTGGACGCACTGGAACGCCGCCTCGGCCCGGCCACCGCAGCCACCACAGCCGCAGCCGCAGCCGCAACCGCAACCGGCACCGGCGCCGACGCCGCCCCGGCCACCGCGACGACCGAACCCGACCCACCACGAGGACGCCCGTGACCACCGACTTCCCCGCCGCCGACGCCGGCGCCCCCGGCCCGGACGACCGCTCGCACACCGCTCTGGAATCCCTGCGCGGTGAGATCGGCAAGGCCGTCGTCGGCCAGGACGCCGCCGTCACCGGCCTGGTCATCGCCCTGCTCTGCCGCGGCCACGTGCTGCTCGAAGGCGTCCCCGGCGTCGCCAAGACCCTGCTGGTCCGCGCCCTGGCCACCGCCCTGGACGTGGACACCAAGCGGGTCCAGTTCACCCCCGACCTGATGCCCAGCGACGTCACCGGCTCGCTGGTCTACGACGCCCGCACCGCCGAGTTCTCCTTCCAGGCCGGGCCGGTCTTCACCAATCTGCTGCTCGCCGACGAGATCAACCGCACCCCGCCCAAGACCCAGGCGTCCCTGCTGGAGGCCATGGAGGAACGCCAGGTGTCGGTGGACGGCAAGCCGCGCCCGCTCCCCGAGCCCTTCCTGGTGGCCGCCACCCAGAACCCGATCGAGTACGAGGGCACCTATCCGCTGCCCGAGGCCCAGCTCGACCGCTTCCTGCTCAAACTGATCCTCAACGTCCCCGGCCGGGAGCACGAGATCGATGTGCTCACCCGGCACGCCGCCGGCTTCGACCCGCGCGACCTGGCCGCCGCCGGCCTGCGCCCGGTGGCCGGCCCCGGCGATCTGGCCGCCGCGCGCCGGGCCGTGGCACAGGTCACCGTCGCCCCGGAGATCACCGGATACATCGTCGACCTGTGCCGGGCCACCCGCGAATCACCCTCCCTGGCCCTGGGCGTCTCCCCGCGCGGCGCCACCGCCCTGCTCAGCACCGCCCGCGCCTGGGCCTGGCTCACCGGCCGGGACTATGTCACCCCCGACGACGTCAAGGCGCTCGCCCTGCCCACCCTGCGGCACCGGGTCCGGCTGCGTCCCGAGGCCGAGATGGAGGGCCACACCGCCGACCACGTCCTCACCGGCCTGCTCGCCCAGGTCGCCGTCCCCCGCTGACCCGGCCCCGGCCCCGGCACCCGCGGACACCGCCATGGCACTCACCGGACGCACCGCACTCATCGCCGCCCTCGGCGCACTGATCGTCGGCCTGCTGCTGCCCGGCCCGCACGGCATCGCCGCCGTCGGCCTGCCGCTGCTGGCCGCGGTCCTGGCCGATCTGGCCGCCGCGGCACCGGTCCGCGGACTGGCCCTGAGCCGCTCCGGCGCCACCTCGGTCCGGCTCAACGAGGAGGCCGCCGTCACTCTCACCCTGGCCAACCCCTCCGGGCGCCTCCTGCGGGCCGATCTGCGGGACGCCTGGCCGCCCAGCAGCTGGCCGCCGAAGGCCGCCTGGGAGGCGTCCCGGCACCGGGTCACCGTCCCCGCCGGGGAACGCCGCCGGCTGACCACCGTGCTGCGGCCCACCCGGCGCGGCGACCACTCCGCCCGGCGGATCACCGTCCGCTCCTACGGCCCGCTCGGCCTGGCCGCCCGCCAGGGCTCCCATGCCGTGCCCTGGACGGTCCGCGTGCTGCCGCCGTTCACCAGCCGCAAGCATCTGCCCGCCAAACTGGCCCGGCTGCGCGAGCTGGACGGCCGCACCACCGTCCTCATCCGCGGCGAGGGCACCGAATTCGACTCCCTGCGCGAGTACGTCCCCGGTGACGATGTCCGCTCCATCGACTGGCGGGCCACCGCGCGCCAGTCCACCGTGGCCGTGCGCACCTGGCGGCCGGAGCGCGACCGGCATCTGCTGCTGGTCCTGGACACCGGCCGCACCTCGGCGGGCCGGGTCGGCGACGTGCCCCGGCTGGACGCGGCCATGGACGCCGCCCTGCTGCTCACCGCGCTCGCCTCGCACGCCGGGGACCGGGTCGACCTGCTGGCCTACGACCGCCGCGTGCGGGCGACGGTGCGCGGCCGGACCGGCAAGGATGTGCTGCCCGCCGTCGTCCAGTCGCTGTCGGCCCTGGAGCCGGCGCTGATCGAGACCGATCACCGTGCCCTGGCCGGCGCGGCCCTGGAGTCCGCGCCGCACCGCTCGCTGCTGGTGCTTTTCACCGGCCTGGACACCGGCCCGGTGGAGAGCGGCCTGCTGCCCGTTCTGCCGCGCCTGCTGCGCCGCCACACGGTGCTGGTGGCCGCCGTCGGCGACCCCCGCATCCGGGAGATGGCCGGCACCCGGGGCACGGTCCCCGGCGTCTACGAGGCCGCCGCCGCGGCCTCCCACGTGGCGGAACGCCGGCGCACCATCGAGCGCATCCGCAGGATGGGCGTCACCGTTGTCGAGGCCCCGCCCGAGGACCTGCCGCCCGCCGTCGCCGACGCCTACCTCGCGCTCAAGAGCGCCGGCCGCCTCTGAGTCCTCACCCCGCCGCCCGGGGCCGCCGCTACGGCAGCACCCAGGTCTCCAGCACCGTGGTCTCCCCCTTGAGCTCGCGGTCCGCCCGCTCCTCGGTGAGCCGGAACCCGGCCGCCCGTGCCACCGCCGTACTCGCCAGATTGCCCGGCTCTATGCGGAGCACGATCCGCCCGAAGTCCGCCGCCCGGGCATGTTCCGCCAGCAGCCTGAGCGCCCGCCGCGCCAGCCCGCGCCCCCGGTGCCGGGGCCCGATCACATACCCCAGCTCGATTTCCCGTTCCTCCTCGGCGTTCCGGAACATCACCGCTCCGCCGAGCGCCTCACCGCCGTCGAGGGTGACCGCCAGATTCACCCCCTGTCCGCCGGCCCGCAGCGCCCGCGCCTTGACGACATAGGCCCGGGCCGCCTCCAGATCGAATGGTGAGGCCAGCGGCGTCCATCGGGCCACATCGGGATCGTCGAAGAGTTCCACCATGCCGGCCAGATCCTCATCCGCCCACTGCCGCAGATGAATGCCGTACCCCACAAGCCGGAAATCCGGGGACCAGAGCACATCGGGCTGGGATGGTGATGACATAAGAACATCCTGCCCGCCCGGCGGAAAACAGCAAGAGGCCCCGCCGGGAATTCTCACCCCCGGCGGGGCCTCTCATCAAGAATTGTTCGGCGGCGTCCTACTCTCCCACACGGTCCCCCATGCAGTACCATCGGCGCAGCAAGGCTTAGCTTCCGGGTTCGGAAAGTAACCGGGCGTACCCCTCACGCTAT
>NZ_FOLM01000024.1:57614-80657 GCF_900112355.1 Streptomyces aidingensis | reverse complement strand
CTGGCGGTGGTCGGCCCGCTCAAGCGGTGCGGGAAGTCCCGCCTGCTGGAAGTGCTGATCGAGACGGTGCACGACCCGCTGATCACCGTCAACGCCAGCCCCGCGGCCATCTTCCGCTCCATCGACGCCAAGAACCCGCCCACCCTCCTGGTGGATGAAGTCGACACCCTCTTCGGCTCCCCCCGCGCGGCCGAGCGCAACGAGGAACTGCGCGGCCTGCTCAACGCCGGACACCAGCGCAACCGGCCCGCCCTGCGGGTCGTCGGCAACGAGCACACCCCGGTGAAGTTCGCCACCTTCGCCATGGCGGCACTGGCCGGGATCGGCGACCTGCCCGACACGATCATGGACCGCTCCATCGTCATCCGCATGCGCCGCCGTGCCCAGGGCGAGAGTGTGGAGTCCTTCCGCTTCGCCACCGACGCCCCCCTGCTGCACACCGCACGCAAACACCTCACCGCCTGGCTGCGCCCCCTGCACCGGCGCGCCATGAGGCTGCGGCCGCAGATGCCGGTGGAGGACCGCGCCGCCGACACCTGGGAGCCGCTCATCGCGGTGGCCGACCTCGCCGGCGGGACCTGGCCGCAGCGCGCCCGCACCGCCTGCCGGGTGATGACCGCCCAGGAAGCCGACAAGGACGAAGACGCCGGAACCAAGGTCCGCATCCTGGCCGACATCCGCCGCGCCTTCACCGCCGAGGGCGACCCCGCCCTGATCCGCACCACCCGCCTGCTGGAACTCCTCAAGGCCGACCCCGAAGCCCCCTGGACCGAATACGGCCCCCACGGCCTGACCTCCCGAGCGCTGCAACTGCTGCTGCGCGACTACGGCATCTCCTCCGCCAACCGCCGCTTCCCCGGCGGCACCCAGGCCAAAGGCTTCGCCCGCACCCAGTTCCTCGACGCCTGGACCCGCTACTGCCCACCACCCGCCGCAGCGGAACCCGCTCCCGTCGCGGACGCGGCCGGGGCCTGACCGTCCTCCACCCGTCCCACCCGTCCCCGCGCAGGTCAGCGCGGGGACGGGTCACCGGACCGGGACGAGTCGACCCGACATCACCGCCCCACCCGTACCTGCCCTGAACAGCGGCGGGACGAGTGGGACGAGACCACACCACCCCCGGGCCACCCCCGCACCCGGAACACACGCACATGGAGCCACCACCGTGCACCCCACCACCGGGCCCGCGATACCTCCGGCCGGGCACCGGGCCACCGGCTGGGACCGCGCTGCCATCACCGCGCTCGGCGCCGCCGGATGCGCCCTGTCCTACGACGCCCTCCAGCAGATGGCTGTCGCCATCCACATCCGCGGCCCGCTGACCTACCTCTTCCCCCTGGTCATCGACGGCTTCATCGCCTACGGCGTACGCGCCCTGCTCGTGATGCGCACCGCCGCCTTCCGCGCCCGCCTCTACGTCTGGACCCTCTTCGGCACGGCAACGGCCGCCAGCATCTGGTCCAACGCCCTGCACGCCGTCCGCCTCAACCAGCACACCCCACCCACAAGACTCCACCTCGACGACCTCACCGTCGGCACCCTGTCCACCCTCGCCCCACTCGCCCTCGCCGGCGCAGTCCACCTCCACATCCTCATCACCCGCCACGGCCACCAACCCCAGGCCGGGCCGCACCGGCGCAGCGTCCACACGCTCCTCGCTCCCAACACCGCAGTGGCCTTCGGCCCAGCCCCGGACCACCCGGACGAGGAAGCGGACCATGCGGACCAGACCGCGGACCACCACCCGGAACGGCAAAGCGAGGGACCGGCTCGGCCGGACCACCAGAAGGTGCGGCGGCGGGTTGGCCGGCCGCCCACCGCCAGCCTGGACGAACTGGTCCGCCTGGTCCGCCCGCTGACCACAGCGCACGAAACCCCCACCCGCGCCATGGTCCGCCAGGCCATCCGGTCCGCCGGACACCGCATCAGCGAAGACCGCCTCACCCAGGTCATGACCGCACTGCGGACCACCCCCACCACCTGACCACCCACCGGTCCGGGGCGGCTGACCGGAAATCCGCCCAGGTCACCGCCCCGGACCACCCCAGGGACCGGACCACGACCGGTCCACCCAGACCTGTCCGCTCATCACTCGGTCACCGGTCCGCCCACCGCCTGAACCAAAGCCAACCGCGGACCACACCACCCGCAGCCGGTCCACGACCAACCCCGACACGGCCACCCACGCACGAGAACCCCACGGACCACACCGTGCCGGACCCGGAAAACGGGCGCAGTCCGTGGGCCGGACACGGACCACCAACAAGGCCGTGGCACCACCCAGACCCGCCGGATCTCGACAAGTACCCACCGCCCCACCAGAAACGCGAGACTTCATGCCCAGCACACCACCCCACCAGCGCCAACGGCAGGACAACGCCCCTGAACCCACCGACCGCGCAGCAAGTTGTGCCATAAGGAATCCTTATGGCTTCTCCGCCCCGGGAGTGGCGGAGGACAGCCCCGGTGCCGGGGCGGCACCGGGAATGGTCGGCCCGGGGGTGCCGACCGAGGAAGGCGCGGGCCAGGGTGCGTCCGCCGCTTCGTCCCGGCCAGCGCGGCGTCGGCTGCGCCAGCCGAGGCTGCGCGCCGTTCGGATCTGCCCGCGCTACAGCCCGCAGGAGAAGCAGGAGATCCTCGCCGCTGCCAAGCGCTCGGGCATGCCCGCCGGCGGGTTCGTGGCCGCCGCGTCCCTGGCCGCTGCCCGCAGCGACAACCCCGAGGCGGCCGTGGCGGACCACCGGCGCACCGTGCGGGAGCTGATGGCCAGCAACCGGCAGCTCGCCGCGATTGGCAACAACGTCAACCAGATCGCCCGTCACCTCAACTCCGACGGCGACAAACCCGCCCTAGCTGCCTTCCAGCACCTCATCGCCCTGGTGGAGGCGGCCATAGCCGGTGTCGATGAGGCCGTCGGCCACGTGGTGCGGGGACGGGACGCGGCGTGATACCGAAGATCACCACAGGCAAGGGCGGCACCCGGCGCCTGATCGCCTATCTCTACGGCCCCGGCAAGCACAACGAGCACACCGACCAGCACATGATCGCCTCCTGGAACGGCTTCGCCCCCGACCCGCGCGCCGGCTCCCACCACACCATCGCCGAGCTCGCGCGCCAGCTCGACCAGCCCCTCGCCCTGCGCGGCGACCCCGCGCCCGCCACCACCGTGTGGCACTGCTCCCTGCGCGCCGCCCCCCAGGACCGCACCCTCACCGACGAGGAATGGGCCGACATCGCCCGGCGCGTGGTGGCCGCCACCGGCATCGCACCCGAAGGCGATCTTGAAGCCTGCCGCTGGGTCGCCATCCGCCACGCCGATGACCACATCCACATCGCCGCCACCCTCGTGCGGCAGGACGGCCGCATCGCCCGCCGCACCTACGACTACAAACAGGCCCAGGCCGCCTGCCGCCAGATCGAAACCGACTACGGCCTGCGCCGCCTCAACCCCGGCGACGGCACCGCCGCCAAACGCCCCACCAGCAAGGAACACTTCAAAGCCCACCGCCAGGGCCAGACCCGCACATCACGCGAGGTGCTGCGCACCCGGGTACGCCAGGCCGTGACCGCAGCAGCTAGCGAGGCGGAGTTCTTCGCCGTCCTGGACCGCATGGGCGTCATCGTCACCATCCGCGTCGCGCCCTCCGGAGACCTCCTGGGCTACACCGTCGCCCTCCCCGGCGATGTCAACGCCAAGGGGCAGCCGGTCACCTTCGCCGGCTCCACCCTCGCCCCCGACCTCTCCCTGCCCCGCATCCGCGAACGCCTGGCCGCCACCGACACCACCGCACCCGCTGCCGCTGCCGCTGCCGCTGCCGCAGCGAAGCGTCGCCGGCCCAACCCCTGGCACCAGGCCACCGCCGCCACCGACCGCATCCCCCACCTCCTCACCCACGACGGCGACGACGCCGCAGCCCAGGCACACCTGGCCGCCCTCGGCGAAGCCCTCGACGCCCTGCCCGCCCTCACCCCGCCAACCATCGCCACCGAACTCCAACACGCCGCCACCGCGTTCGAGCGCGCCACCCGCTCCCGCATCCGCGCCCAACACCACCAGGCCCGCGCCCTGCGCACCGCCGTCAAAACCATCCTGCGCACCCCCGCACCAGCCGACGACAGCGCGCTGGCCATGTTCCTCGACGCCGCGCTCCTCGCCGTCATCGCCGCACGCCACTGGCACCACATCCGCCACCACCGGCAACAGGAAGCCGCAGCACGCCAAGCCCTCACCCACCTCCACACCGCCTACACCCACACAGCCGCCGCGCCCCTGTCCGCACTCGCCCAGCACCAGCAGCCGCAGGACGCCACCCGCCGCTACACCCACCACCTGCGCCAGACCCTCCCCGAGTACGCAGAACAGATCCTGACCGACCCCGCATGGCCGGCCCTGCAAGCCGCCCTGGCCCTGGCGGAGAACACTGGGCACACACCCGGCGAGCTGCTCAATCGCATCGTCCGTCTCAGGAGCCTGGACGACGTCCGCTCACCCGCCCACGTCCTCATCTGGCGCATCCAGCGCCTCGCCGACCGGCCAGCACCCAGCGCACGCGCCCTCGCCGCCCAGGCACGCAGCATCCACAACCGCAGCAGCACGACACCAGCCACCGCCCTCGCCCAGCCCGCCCCGCAATCACCACCAGGAGCCCGAAGGCCCGCGCGCTGAACAACGCTGGACAACGCTGTGCCCGCCTACACCGGCGGGCACAGCAACGCCCCAAGCGTCACCCGGGCGGGTCCCGCGTCGAAGCGCGTACCTGTCAGCCGGCGAGGGTGGCGTGGAGATGGTGCTGCACCGGGCCGTACAGGCCGTAGGGAACGTACTGGGGGATGTCGGTGAGGGACACCCATGCGATTTCGGCGACTTCCTGGGGATCGGCGACGTGAGCGGTCCCACTGATCACTTCGCAGACGGTGTAGGAGATGCGCCTGCCGGTTGCCGGGTGGACGCGTTCGCCGAGCAGCTTGACTGCGGAGACGTGGAGGCCGGTCTCTTCCTTAGTTTCCCGCACGGCCGCGTCCTCCCGCGTCTCGCCGGGCTCCACCTTCCCGGCCGGGAACTGCCAGGAGAGGCTGCCTTCGCTGACCCGCCGCCGCACCATCAGGACCCGTCCCTCGTGAACGATGACGGCGGCGGCAACAGCCGGTTGCTCGTCTGCGGTGTGCTGGGACACGTCTTGCATCCTCCAGGGCGGCCGATGCGGGGCAGGGGGTGAGCCACCGGCCCATGACAGAAATTCCGGCTGCGGTCCCGGGCCATGGGCACGGGCTGAGTGGACAGACGGCCGGGGTGTCGGCGCCGGCCGCCCGGAAAGTCGGTCAGGGGCGGCGCAGTTCGCCGCGCTGGATGCCGGCGACGAAGGCGTCGTATTCGGCGTCGGTGAACAGGTGCGGGGGCTGGTCGGGGTTCTTGGAGTCACGCAGGGCGACGATCCCCTGGTCGAGGAAGGCGACCTGGACACAGGTCTGGCCGCCGCTGCTGGCGGTCTGCCAGGTGGCGCCGGTGAGCTGGTCGGCGATCCAGGCCGGGTCGAGGGCGTTCTTGTTCACGACAGGTCCTTGGCGATGGTGGTCAGGAGCGACAGCGAAGCCTTCGGCGACAGGGCGTCCGACTTCAGCAGATCGCTGGTGGTGCGGTACGCCTCCACCGTTTCGGGCTCGTTCATGTGCAGCAGTGCGCGCATGGATTCGATACACACGATGTCACGTCCGGTCGGAAACGACATACACATAAACGGCCCGTCCATTCCGGCATGGGCGCCGGCCCGGAACGGCAGGACCTGCAAGGTGATATTGGGGCTGGTGCGGGCCAGGTGGGCGAGGTGCTCGACCTGGGCGCGGGCGACCGCCCGGCCGCCGACCTCCTGCCGCAGCAGCCCTTCGGTGAGGACCGCCCAGATCTTCAGCGGAGGGCGGCGTTCCAGCATGTTCCGCTGGTGTTCCAGGCGGAGTTCGACCCAGCGGTCGATGTCTTCCGGAGCCTTCCACGCCCTGCTGCCCTCGGTCACCGCGCGGGCGTACTCGGGTGTCTGCAGCAGTCCGTGGACCGCGATCGGGTTGAAGACGAACAGGCCGGCGGCGCCCTCGACCTGGGAGAGGTAGTCGCCGAGCGGGTCGGCGACCATGCCGCCGTAGCGCTGCCACCAGTCCGGTTCGGCCGCCTTGCGCACCAGGTCCCGCAGCATCTCTTGCAGCGCGGGGTCGGTGATGCCGAAGACCTCGAAGAAGTGCGAGAGCTGCTGGATCTTGAGCGCCTGCACACCGTTCTCGATCTTGCTGACCGTGGAGAGGGACCGGTAGCCGAGACGGCGGGCCGCTTCCTCCTGGGTCCAGCCCAGATCCTCACGGATGCGCCGCAGTTCGGCTCCCAGCCGCCGACGGCGCGGGGTGGGCTCGACGGGCATGGTCACCTCCTCCCTTCACGGGAAAGCCTAGCGTCCGGGCCACCCCGAACGTTGAGCCATATAGCGCAGAGGAAAGACTTTCCTATACGCTACTTGCCCCAAGGATAGCTAGCGGACCATCAACGGTGCCGCGGCACGGAGGCGGTTCCGGCAGGCCCGGAACGCCGAGGCCGCCGCGCGCATCTGCCTGCGTCTTCTGGAGGTGCCCATGTCCGTCCTGCTGGTCGAGGTCGTACGACAGTGCCGGATCGCGCTGCCGGCCATCCGCGCCGAGGACATAGGCCCGGTCCGCAGGATCGTCCGGGCCCACCTGGAGATGTGGGGCAAGCTCTCTCTGTGCGACCTGGCGGAGCTGGGTATCAGCGAGCTCCTCGCCAACGTCCACCGCCACACGCCCGGCGACTGCGAGCTCCTGGTCCGGGAGACGTCCGACGGCATCCTGGTCTCGGTCACCGACTTCGACGAACGCCTGCCGACCCTGGACAGGCCCGACGACGAGGCGGAAAGCGGCAGAGGGCTCTACCTGCTGTCCGGCCTGGTCGACCAGATGGCCGTCGAGCCGCTGCTGTACGGAAAACAGATCTGGTTCAGGCTCCGCCACGCCACCGCGGGCTGCCTGAGAGAGGGGACCACAGGGTGACCGGCTCCATACCCGGGCCGCGGCCACCGGCCGCGGCCCGTCCGTCAGTGCTCTACCGGTGCACCTCGTACGCCGCTGTCGACGGCGCCGAGCAGGGCCAGTTGCTCGACTGGGACGTGCTGCCGAACGCGCGGGACGCGTACAAGCACCTGCGGCGCGCGGCGGCCGGTGTCAGCCAGGCGCTTCCGCGCAGCGTCGACAGCGGTCTGCGCACCTGGTTACAGGACCGGCAGGCACCACGCACACTCACCAGGACACTCGACGCCGGCGGAGAGTACGAGCTGGAACTGGCCGGCTCCGGCACCCGCCTGGTGCTCTCCGCCCGCCGCGTTCTCGCGCTCCCGCTGCTGACCCGCCGCAGCAGCCGCTGTCCCGCCCTCATCCTGCGCGGACGGCACCTGTGGGCCGAGATGCACACGGCGGCCGAGGACGCGCCGGACGGCTACGGCTGGGGAGCCGCGGCCGGACAGTGGAGATGGCTCTCGGGCAATTGCCGATCTTCGTCCGGTCTTGTCCGATCCAATCCCGTTGCACCGTGGACACGAGTAAGCAGGAGTTCCCCCAGGGCGACCTGTGCACCAACCGCTACCGCGAGGGCTACTACGCAGACCTGTTCGACCTGCGGTACCGCCCCGAGCTGGCCGCGAACTTCTCCGACGAGCCGGAGCCGGCCCGGTGAACCGACGACGACCGGAAGACCTGAAGGTCTGTGTCCTCCAGGTGCCGCCCTTCGACCCGGCCCGGATGCTCGGCGGTGCCGAGGTCGTCGCCGTGCACCTGGTACGCGCCCTCGCCTCGTCGGCCGACGTGACCGTCCTGCACGGATTCCCGGCCGACGCGCGGCCCGCCGGTTCCGCGGCGGAGCCCGGCTTCCCCGCCCGCGTGATCGCCGCATTCCCGCTGGACGAGCACGTGCGCGAGCACGGCCACATCAGCCCGCGCCTCACCGGTCCGGCACTCCGCAGCCTCCAGGAAGCGGACGTGATCGTCACCGTGGAACGCACCTTGGACCTCCCCGCCGACGCGCCCCGCATCGCGTGCCTGGGCGGAGTCGGCTACCCGCACACCCTCGACGTGCTCCGTCACCGGGCGTGGGACCGGCTGGTGGTCCCCTCCCCGTTCGTGGCCCGCCAGGTCCGCGAGCACGCGCCGCAGGCCGCGAACGTCTCGGTCGTGGCCAACGGGATCGACCTGACGCATTTCACCCCACGGCCCGCCGGCCAGGCCCGTGACCCCGTGGAGGTGCGGCTGCTGGTGGCCGGCCGCCCCGGCTGGGACAAGGGCTTCCGCCAGGCTCTCGGCCTGGCACGAGCGATGGAGGCCGGCGGCACGCCGACAACCCTGATGTGCTTCGCCCAGCCGGACGGATTCGGCGCGGCCGGCTTCACCGCGCAGCTCCGCCGCGAAGCCGAAGCCCACGCCGTCCGCCTGCGGATCATGCCCTGGCAGCCGCACCACCGGATGCCGGCGGTCTACCACCGGGCCGACCTGACCCTCTGCCTGGGTGATGCCGCCGAGGGCTTCGGCCTGGTCGCCGCCGAATCCGTCGCCTGCGGCACACCCGTGGCAGCCACTCCGTCCGGCTTCCTCGCCGACATGCTTCCGCCCGGCCATGGGCTGTACCTGGTCCCGCCGGGCGCCGACCCGGCGGAGCTCGTCCCCACGGCGCGCGAAGCGATGCGCCACGGCCCCGATCAGTGCCGCCACCGGGGGCGCCCGTACATCGGGAGCCACTACGGCCTGCCGCGCATGACCACGGCCTTCCGTCACCTGGTCGAGGAGCTGGCGGCGTGAGGACGGCAGAAGACTTCACCCGGCGGTCCTCCGGCGCCCGCCCGCGACACGGCGGCCCGCCAGTCCTGGCCGCCCGGCCACAGCATGCCGAGCTGGGAGCGGTAGCAGGCCACAGCGCCGAGCTTGGCCGCCAGGGTCTCCGGGGTGAACGGCACCCGCAGCGCCGGGCCGTCCATGTCCGGCTTGGACCAGGAGGCGTAGGGCTCGTCCTGCCAGCACAGCACCGGCAGCCCGCGGGCCGCAGCCGCCCGCAGAACCGCCCTGCGTGTCAGGACATGATCCACATGGCCGCCGGTGCCCACCGGGCCCAGCACCAGCGTGGCGCCCGTCGCCTCGGCCGCGCCGAGCACCAGCTCCGCCAGCCGCCGGTCCAGACCGGGATCGTCCGGCGGCACGGAGAACATGTCGCCGTCCTCCTCGCACACCCACCCTCCACCGGGCCGGCGCCGGTACACCGCGTCGGGCACGTCACCATGGACGGGTTGCGCGCCGAGCACCGCCATCGCCCCGGCGTCCTCGGCCCGCCGGGCCGAGACCGCGTCACCGTCCAGCCCGCAGCGTGCGTGGTGGCGCCCGGCCACGGCGGACAGCTCGGGCCCGGGGTCGCCGGCGAAGAGGGTGAGAACCGTCACAGGCCGGTCGGCCGCAAGCCGGGCAAGCGTCGCCCCCGCCGACAGCACGGCATCGTCCAGATGCGGGGAAACCGCCAGTACCGGCCCACCGCCTCCCTCCCAGAACCCGCCCACCCCGTGCTCCTTCCCGCGCCAGCTGCCGAATCCGCTGGTCGGAGGGCACGCGGGCGAGGCACCGCGCGGATACCTCTACCCTGGCTGAGTGCGTACTCCTCCGCCTCACCCCGGCAAGTCTCCCGCCCGCCGCGCCCGGCCGACGTCCGGTGGCCAGCCCCGCAGGCAGGGTGGGGGTACGTCCGTGCGCCAGGAGCGGGGCAAGGGCGGCCCGCCGCAGCCGCCCCGCTCGCGGCAGCAGAAGCCCGAGGCCGAGGACCGCGTCCGGCCCGGAATCACCCGCATGTTCGCCACCGCGATCCCCGGCCTGGCCCCGCTCGTCATCCGGGAGCTGAACGCGCTCCAGGGGATCGAGGTCACCGACTCCGGCTTCGACGGCCGCTCGGACTTCATCCTCTTCGACGTGGAACGGGGCGCCCGGGACCGGGTCTGGTCGGTGCACACGGTGGAGGACATCTTCGTCGAGGTCGGGCGCACGATGCGCTCCAGCGGCGACCGGCCGCACTGGATCGCCGGGCGCATCTGGCGTCCGGAGCGGGTGCAGCGTGCCCTGTCGGTGTGGGCGGACGAGGTCCGGCCGCTGGCCGGCTCGATGACGTTCCGGGTGATCGCCCGCGTCCTGCAGGAGCGCTCCTTCAAGCGCACCGACCTGCGCCGCCACGTGCACAACGCGGTCAGCAGCGACAAGCCGAAGTGGAAGTTCGCCGATCCGGCCCAGGTCGAGGTGTGGATCAGCGAGTACCGGCAGGGCCGCCTGGTGGCGGGACTGCGGCTGTCCGACGTCAGCATGCGCCAGCACGAGGGCCGCGAGGTGGAGCGGTCCGGCGCCCTGCGGCCGACCGTGGCCGCCGCCATGATCACCCTGGCCGGGGAGCCCTCCGGCACACTGCTCGACCCCTGCTGCGGCTCCGGCACCATCCTGCTGGAGGCGGCCGGCGCGGGCTGGACACCGGAAGGCTCGGACATCGACCCCGAGGCCGTGGAAATCGCCCGGCAGAACATCCCCGAGGCGCCGATCCGCCGCGCCGATGCCCGGGACCTCGACCTGGCCGACGGCTCGGTCGGGGCCTGCGTCTCCAACCTCCCCTTCGGCCAGCAGTACGAGGTCCAGGGCAACATGCAGGACTGGCTCCACACCGTCCTCACCGAACTGTCCCGCGTGACGCAGCGCGGCGGACGGGTCATCCTGCTGGCTCCGAGCATCCCGCGCTCGGCCGTCCCCGCCACCCTGCACCTGCGCGACCGCTACCCCATCCGGCTGCTGGGCACCAAGACGACGATCTGGGCGTACGACCGGGTCTGACCGTCCGCGCGAGCCCCGGCGGCGCCGACCGCCGGCATCCGCCGTCCCCGGCACGGAGGGCGGCATGAACGTGCGCCTCCTGGACGGCGACGGCCGGATCGCCCTCACCGTCGCCGCGGACCGGAGCCACGTGACGGTCACCTCGGCAGCCGGGAAACCCGTGGCCCGGGTGTCCGACGCCCACGAACTGGCTGCGGCGCTGGCCGAGCTGGCACCGCCCGGCACACCGCTGCTGCCCATGGCCGGCGAGCGGCCCTGGCCCACGGAGGCCGGGCACGCCGTGCTGCTGCTCGGGCTGTCGGCACGGTGGCCGTGGCTGGTGGAGTCCGCCGACCTGCGTACCTTCAGGCAGCACCACCTCACCCTTGCCTACGCGCTGCCGCTCGCCCTGGACGCCGAGTGGCGCCGCTGGGCCGAGCAGCATGCGAGTCTCCTCCTGCGCGGCGGCCAGCTCGTCCCCGTTCCCGCATCCGACCTGGTCGCCGTGGAGCCGTGCGGCGCGGTCGCCGTCCGGCACCGCCGGTTGCTGCGCCGCCACACCGCCACGGAAGTCAAGGAACACCAGGATTACGGCGACTTCCTCCGCCACTGGTCGGCCTTCACGCACTGGCGCTACGGCCGTCCCGTACCGGACCACGAAAGCGCCGCCCTGCTGGCCATCCTTGACACGAGCGGCGCCGTCGTGCGCGAGTTCATCCACCGGGGGGAGGTGATCGGCCGCTCCGTCGTATGCCTGCACGAGGCCAGCCGCACGGTCTTCGACCTCATGGCGACCTGGCAGCCATCCCACGCCCGCCTGCGACCCGGCATCTACTCCGCCGTGCACAGCCTTCTGGACGCCGCCGACCGCGGGCTGCGCTACTCACTGTGCTACGGGCAGTTCCCCTACAAGGACGACATCCTGGGAACCGCGGAACGGCTCGCCCTGGAAGACCTGCTCTTCCCCTGATGAGACCTCAGTGGACAACCAGATCGTCCAGCGCCGCGAGTGCTCCCGGGTCACTCGCCCCCTGCTCGAACGCGGCCCGCCGCTCCGGCGGGGTCCGGGCACGCAGGAACTCGACCCACCGCTGCCGGACCACCGGCAGGCCATAGTGCTCAGCCACGTACGCGGCAAGCCGCGGTGCCCGCGTCCGGGCCCCCCGCACCGCCGCGGCGAACTCCGAGGCGGACAGGCCGGCGAAGTCATCGACCAGGACCACTCCCGGCGCGATGTGGTTCGTCCCGCAGTCAGCACGACGGACCAGCGTCGGCACGTGGAAACCCAGCGGTTCGGAAACCATCCGCCCCCACGAGTCGCTGAGGGAGTTCACCAGCATCACGTCGATCGCCCGGTAGAAGGCACACATCCACTCCCAGTCCCCGTACAGGCCGGTGCGCAGATGTACCCGGTCCATGCCGGCGCGGCCGAACCGCCCCTCCCAGCGCCGCCGGATCACGTCCTCGGTGTCCTCCTCGTCCTCCACGACCAGAGCACACAGCAGGTGGGCCTCCTCGCCGGGAAGTCCGTTCAGGAAGCGCCCGACGACCTCCTCGATCCCCTTCGCGGGGTGGAGGAGACCGCCACACCCGTACAGCACCGCCTCGACCGGAATACCGAGCCGACGCCGCAGGGCGTCCCGGCCGTCGCCCCCGAGCGCTTCCTTCTGCGCGATCGGCAACAGCCCTACGGGCCGGCGCTTCAGGCCCGGTACCAGGGCCGACAGCCGGTCCCTGCCCCACTCGTTGAAGGTGTAGGGCACGACATGGTGCCCCAGCCCGAACAGTTCCTCCGCGTAGGCCGCCGGATCGACCCCGGCCGACGCCGGCACCTGGTCGTAGGGCGTGTCCGTCCCCCAGAACTCCAGCTTCCACACCACCAGCCGAGGCCCGTTAAGACGCCGCAGGACCTCCAGGGTGCGGCCGAAGAAGTTCGCCACCCGCAACCACACGGGACGCACCCGATCTATCTCCTGGACGATCTCGTCCACCGAGCGCGGGTCTGTCAAACGAGCGGTGTAACTCGGGTTGTTGAGGGCTACTGGCGGGCTGCGGAGAGTCGGCCGTCAAAGGTGATATCGAAGGCGTTCAAGGCTGTCTTCCAGCGCATCGTCCAGCGGGCTTGGCCCTTGCCGGTCGGGTCCAGCGACATGATCGCCATGTAGACACACTTCAAGGCGGCCTGCTCATTCGGGAAGTGGCCGCGGGCCTTGACCGCCCGTCGGATCCGCGCGTTCACGGACTCGATCGCGTTCGTGGTGCAGACGATGCGGCGGATCTCGGTGTCGAAGCGGAGGAACGGGGTGAACTCCTCCCACGCGTTCTCCCAGAGCCGCACGATCGCCGGATACTTCTTGCCCCACGCGTCGGCGAACTCCGCGAACCGATCGAGGGCCGCGTTCTCGGTCGCCGCGGTGTAGACGGGCTTGAGGAGCTTGGCGATCTTGTCCCAGTCCTGGCGGGCGGCATAGCGGAAGGAGTTCCGCAGCAGGTGGACTACGCAGGTCTGCACGATCGTCTTCGGCCAGACGGTCTCGACCGCGTCGGGCAGGCCCTTGAGCCCGTCGCAGACGAGCATGAGGACGTCGTTCACGCCACGGTTCTTGATCTCGGTGAGGATGTGCATCCAGTGTTTGGCACCCTCGCCGCCGTCGCCGGCCCACAGCCCCAGGATGTCCCGCCGGCCCTCGACGGTGACGGCCAGGGCCACGTAGATGGGCCTGTTCGCGACCGCGCCGTCGCGGATCTTCACGTGGATGGCGTCGATGAAGACCACCGGATAGACGGCATCGAGAGGCCGGTTCTGCCATTCAGCCATGCCTTCGAGGACCTTGTCGGTGATCGTGGAGATCGTCTGGCGCGACACGTCGGCGCCATAGACCTCGGCCAGGTGGGCCTGGACCTCGCCGGTGGTCAGGCCCTTCGCCGCGAGTGAGACGACCATCTCGTCGACGCCGGACAGACGCTTCTGGCGCTTCTTGACGATCTTCGGTTCGAAGGAGCCCTCGCGGTCGCGGGGCACGGTTATCTCCACCGGGCCGACATCGGTCAGTACGGTCTTGGCGCGGGTTCCGTTGCGTGAGTTACCGCTGTTCTTCCCTGCCGGATCGTGCTTGTCATAGCCGAGGTGGTCGGTGATCTCGCCCTCGAGAGCGGACTCGAGGAGCCGCTTCGTCAGCTGCTGGAGCAGCCCGCCCTCGCCGGTGAGCTGAAGGCCCTCGGCCTGGGCCCGGTCGACCAACTCGTCGATCAGCCGGTCGTCCACAGACTTCACCGGCGCGGTCTCAGACGGTTCGCCGACCTCGGCCTCGGTCACGTTGTTGCTGGTCATCGATGCATCTTCCATGATCGGGAGTTACACCGAACGTTTTACAGTCCCAGCCCTCCAGGGCTGATCACGGCCGGCGTGGCAGCGCAGGCTCGGCTACTCCGGGCGGGACGCGTTGCAAGCCCTCCAGGGCTGATCACATGTCGTCGGCCAGCACCAGGCCGAGCATGGATGCGGCGCGTTGCAAGCCCTCCAGGGCTGATCCCCGAGAGTAAAGCCGCAGTTGAGAACGGCGTCTAGGTTGGCTGGTGGGTCGATTTTTGCAGCGACCCGGCGGTAGTGCATCTGGGCTGGTCAGGGTGTTATGGGGGATGCTCGGATTGTCCTCAGAGTAGCGCTTGGCGGCGTCTTGGTGTCGATTGTCAGTGGCGGCCGGTAGCTTGCCGACCCAGTGCCAGCGGGTCACCTTCGCGAGGGTACGCGCGTGCCGGTGACCGATCATCCATAGCACAGCGCAGCCGGTTAGGAGCGAAGTCGTGAGAAAGGCTGATATTGCGGATGTGGGGAAGTTGTCTCCAAGGCACTGCACGACTGGAGTGCTGAGCAGGCAACTGGCCTAGGCCAGAGCAAGAGTTGGGGGGGCGTGGTGCGCGTCAGGGTGGACGTGGAGCCGGATGCGTCGAGCCTGCGGTGGGAAGACGTACACGGGCCGGCTCGTGGTGTGGTGTACGGGTTGTTGCGCGGTCAGGACGCCGCTTTGGCGGATGCGCTGCACGACAGCGGCTGGAAGGGGCATGTCCTCAAGCCATTGGGGGTGACGAGCCCGCAGTTCAAAGGTGCTCCCAAAAAGAAGGGCGTGTACACCACCTCGTCGGAGGGGTCGGTGTGGTTCGGTTCGCCGGTCCCGGAGATCGCGGCGGCGCTGGTTGCCGGGCTGGCGACTCGAAAGGAACTCGTGTGGGGAGCGGCGCGGCTGCGGATGAAGGGCTTCGCGCTGGAGACCAGTGCCCCGGTGGCCGACGGTCCGGTGGAGCTGGAGACGGCCACGCCGGTCATCGTCAAGCACGAGAGCAGGCACTTGCTGCCTGGTGATGAGCACTTTCTTGAGCGGTTGCAGCACAACTTGGCGCACAAGGCCGATGTGCTCGGGCTTCCCGCGCCGTCCGGGCTGCGTGTCCTGGAGGCGGGTCCCCGCCGGCGGTTCACCGTACGGGGAGCGCCACGCATTGGGGCTCAGGTGCGGGTCTTCATGGAGGCCGACGCCCGGTTCGTGGAGGCTCTACGGTGCTGGGGCATGGGGCTGGACACGGTGCAGGGCTTCGGGTGGGTGCGGTGAGCGGAAGCATGGTCGCCGGGACGGCGGCGCCGCTCATCCTCACTAGCCACCCCCTTCAGCGGGCGGGGGCGTGGGCGGTCGCGGTGATGGCCAGCCGGCCGTCGCCGCAGGAGGTGAGCACGGACGATCTGGACGGGGTCGCGTCCCGCCTGGTGGAGGACGTCACCGCCGCGGCCGTGGCCGCGAAGGAGACCGCCGCCTACGACTGGTGGAAGGTGCTCTTCGCGCTCTACCCGAATTCGAAGGCCACGCACAGCAAGCGGCCCCGCGACCGGGCGGCGCTGCGGGAGAGTATGGCGGAGCTGTTCGCCGCCGATCCGGCGGGGGCGGTGACCCGGCCGTGCACCTTCTGCGGGATGCCGGCCTCGGCAGTGTGGACGAAGTCGAACCTGCCGATGTTCGACACCAACAAGGCCCTGAACACTCTTCCGCCGGGAGTTCCGGGCTGGCCGGTGTGCCGGGGCTGCCGGATCTGCGCCTGGGCGCTGCCCTACGCCGCATGGGTGACGGCCGGCTCGGCGACGGTCCTGACCTGTGAGAGGGACGAGGCCGAGGCGTCGTTCGCCCGGCGCAATGTGCTGCGAGCGCGTCGGGTGATGCAGTTGGGGTTCGACGGGCTGCCGGTGGGGGCCCGTGCCGAGCTGGTCGCCGCGCGGGCGCTGCGGGCGCTGCCGCCGCGCCTGCCCGCCGGCACCACGCTGTGGAGTTTCAAGAACGACAACCAGGAGCCGTGGCTGAGGGTCACCCGCACCCGCCGCGCCGTTCCGGTCTTCCTGGCAGCCGTCACGGGGAGCGCCGAACTGCGCCGCGGGTGGCGGCTGCTGGAGCGGTCGCTGACGTACCGGGACCGCAGTGGCCAGGTCACGGTGAGCGGCCCGGACGAGGCGGCGCGGCTGCTGTTCGAGGCCGAGGACGGTCGCAGCCGGTCGCTGCTGATGCAGCTGCACCGGCTGCTGAGCTCTGAAGACCGTTCCTGGCGAGCAGTGGACCGGGCTTCCCTCACCAGGCTCGCCTTCACCTATGCCAAGGATGTACTGGGGATGACGACAGATCTGGAACCCGTGGCCGAGCTGATCGCCGACTGGATCGAGCACGGCAGCGGCAGCCCTCGCGGGCGGCTGGCGGAGTACCGGGCGGTGGCGCTGAGCGACTACAAGTTGGGGGCGCTGCTGCTCCAGGCCCAGTACCGGCTGACGATGGACGGCCGCCGGGTGGCGGCGGGTCCGCAGCACTGGAAGCCGCTGATCGAGCAGCGGCCCCGCGGCTGGGAGCAGCGCATGCTGCTGGGTGCCACCGTCTTCCGGCTTCTGCAGGAGCGGGGGGTGGCCATTGCCGCGGAGTCCGCGGAGCGCTCGGAGGACGAGCGGGACGACTCGTTGGCGGACCTGCTGGAGCAGCCGCCGCTCGGGCTCGACGAAGACGATGAGATGGGACCGGCGTAATGGCTTATCTGGCAGGCAAGATGGTGCTCGCCGTGGAGGCGGGCGCTCCCAACAACGGGAAGGGCGAGGAGACCACGGCCCGGGTGAAGTTCGCCCGTATCCGCGGCCGTCGCTACCCCTACATCTCGGCGCAGGCGGTCCGGCGCTGGGTGCGGGACGGCATGGTGGAGCTGGGCGCGGTTCCCTCGCCCGTCACCCGGGTGGGCAAGGCGCAGAACAAGGCGCAAAAGGCCAACACCGAGGCCGATCCGGTGAAGTATGCCGACGACGATCTCTTCGGTTACATGCGGGCCGGGGCGAAGAAGGACGATGCGGCCACCACACTGCGGGACAGCCCGTTCATGCTGGGCACCTTGATGTCGGTCGAGCCGGTGACGGTGACGGAGGACTTCGGGGTCATGTCCCGCGGGGTCACCGAGCCCGTGCTGCACGGGCACGAGTTCTACACCGCCGACCTGGCCGCCCCGTTCCTGCTGGACATGCCCCGCATCGGCACCTTCACCCTGCCCAACGCCAGTGGGGTGGGCCGGCCCAACTACCTGAGCCAGGAACAGGCACTCCAGGTGGCGCAGGCCGTCACGGCGGGCGCCACGACCATCGACTTCCGCCACCAGAGCGCCGTGCGGCTGCCCATCGCGGAACGCCGCAACCGTGCCGCGCTGCTGCTGGAGTCGCTGGCGCACCTGAGCGGCGGTGCCAAGCAGGCCCTGCACTACGGCGACCGGGTGCCAGCGCTGGTGGTGCTGGTGCCGTTCAAGGGCGGCATCAACCCGCTGGCGCACTGCATCGACGGCGAGGAGGGGAACGGCCTGCGGGTGCGCGGCGATGTGCTGCGCCGGGAGCTGGCGGCGTGGGACGGCGAGTGGGAGGCGCCGGTCCGCATCGGCTGGCGTCCCGGTTTCCGTGACCGGCTGCGCGAGGACTTCGAGAAGGAATGCGCGGAGGAGATCGAGGCGGGGAAGTTCGTCATCGACCACCCCCGGACGATCCTGCGGAGCCTGGCGGCCGAGCTGCGCCGGGGGGACCTCGACCACTGGTTCGACGACCCGCGCGGTGATGCGGGCGTTGCGGGTGATGCCGGTGCGGCCTGAGTCCGTCCGGGCGTGGCGGGCGGAGTTCTGGGCGCCCGTGGCGTCCTTCCGCGATCCGCTGTTTCCGGGCCTGAGCCGCGGGCTGCCGCTGCCCCCGCCCTCGACCGTGCGGGGACTGCTGGCGGCGGCCACCGGTGAGCCGGAGGAGACGCTGCCCCTGGGGATCGCCGCGAAGGCGGACGGCAAGGGCGTGGACGCGGAGACGTATCACCCGATCGCCGCGGACGGCTCCAATCCGGCCGTCTCGGGGCGCGTGCGGGCGGGCAAGGGCGGCATGACCATCCGGGACCGTCCCTTTCTCGCGGATGTGCACCTCACGGTGTGGCTGCCGGGCGCGGACGGGGAGCGCATCGCGATGGCGCTGCGCCGGCCCCGTTTCGCACTGCGGCTGGGCCGGTCCCAGGACATCGTCCACCCGCGCGAAGTGACGCCCGTCGAGCTGCGCCGCACCGAGGAGGCGGTGGTGGATCACACGCTGGCACCGGTCGACGGCCACACCGTCCCGTCGGCCGTCGTGCACCGGATGGCGGCCCGCGTCTCGATCGACCGCCTCACCACCACCTGGACCGACTACCTGTGGTGCGACGCCCCCACCGGCCGGTGCCAGGTCCGGAACGCCTACCGGGACGAGGAGACGGGTCAGGCGGTATGGCTCCTCCCCGCATGACGGATGACTCCACGCGCCCCGGACCCCCACCGGCCGGCCCGGGGCGGCACCTGCTGGACGCGGTGCGCGCGAAGTCCAGGCCACGGCACGACCCGGAACGTCTCACCACGCACTCCCGCACGGTGCGGGAGACCGCGGGACAGGTCGAGGCACGGGTGACGGACGCCGGCATCCTGGCGGCCTCTCCCGCCTTCTGGTCCCGGGTACGCATCGCCGCGCTGCTGCACGATGCGGGCAAGGTCGCGGAGGGCTTCCAGATGCAGATACGCCCCGGCGGGCGGCCCTGGGGCGAACGGCACGAAGTCCTCTCCCTGGCCTATGTCGATCTGCTGTCTTCGGCGGCCGGCTGGAGCGACGAGGACCGGTTGATGATCGCCACCCTCGTCGCGACGCACCACCGGGCGCTGTACTCCTCGTCCTCCGGCGGCAGCGCCGGCGGCAAGCCCAGCCTCGCCCAGCAGTACAGCGAACACACCCGCTGGGACGAGGCGTTCACTCTCACCCCGCACCCGGGCGGGCCGGTGGTCCAGGTGCCGCGCGCCCGGCACCGGGAACTCCTCGCGTGGTTCTGCGAGACCCTGGCCGTCGCCCCACCGCCCCCGGCCACCGGCGGCCCCACCCTTGCCGACCGGGCACGGCACCTCTTCGAGCAGATCCTGGACGAGTGGTACGAGCCCGTCTCCGCCGACCAGGGGCTCCTGGCCGTACTGGCACAGGGGGCACTGACCCTGGCGGATCATGCGGGATCGGCCCATGTGGCCCTGCAGACCCACCTGCCGCTGCCCGCCGACTATCTCCAGCGCCTGCCATACACACCCCACCTGCACCAGCGGTGGGCCGCCGACACCCAAGGCCACCTCGTTCTCATCTCTCCCACCGGCAGCGGCAAAACGGAAGCGGGGCTGTCCTGGGCCGCGGCCCAGCTTCCCGCCATGCCGGCCCTGCCCCGGGTCGTGTGGACCCTGCCCTACCGGGCCTCCCTGAACGCCGCGCGCCGTCGCTTCGAGCGAAGCCTTATTCCCGCTCCCGGGGAGCAGAAGCCCGACATCGGTCTGCTGCACGGCACAGTCGCCCACACCCTGCTGGCACGTGCGGTGGAGGACGAGTGCCCGGACGGGACCACGGCACCGACCGCACCGACCGCGGCGCTGGCACGCCAGGCCACCGCCCGCGCGGCTGCCATGCGGCTGTTCACCCAGCGCCTGCGCGTGGCCACGCCCCACCAGCTTCTCAGCGCCGCCATCGCCGGCCCCGTCTACTCCTCCGTCCTGCTGGAGCAGGCCAATTCCCTCTTCGTCATGGACGAGCTCCACGCCTACGAGCCGGAGACCTTCGGCAGGCTGTGCGCCGCCATGAAGCTGTGGGAACGCCTCGGCAGCCGGGTCGCCGTACTGTCCGCCACGCTCGCCCCGCCCATGACGAAGCTCATCCGGGAGAGCCTCGCCCAAAAGGTGACCGTCCGCCGGGCACCGCCAGGAACCAGCCCGGTCCGGCATCGCCTGGTCCTGGACGAAGCTCCGATGACCTCGCCCGAGAGCATCGAACGGTTGCGCACGTCGCTCGCCGAAGGCCACAGCGCGCTGGTCGTCGTCAACACCGTCGCCACCGCCCAGCAGCTCTTCCGGCAGCTCAAAGAAACCGCCCGCGCGACCTGCCCCGGTGATCCGGACGCCGCCCTGCTTCTGCACTCCCGCTTCAAGAACCGCGACCGCGACGCCATCGAACAGCGGCTGCTGGAGCGGCATCCCGAGCGCCGCCCCGGTGAACCGGGCCGGCGGCGCGGAGGGCTCGTCGTCGCCACCCAGACAGTGGAAGTCTCCCTTCAGCTCGACCTCGACCGCGGAGCCGTGGAATGCGCCCCCGCGGAGGCCGTCGCGCAACGCGCCGGCCGGGTCAACCGGCGCGGGCTCCATCCGGAGGGTCCGGTGGAGTTCCGCATTCATCACAGCGACACCGGGCGGCCCTATGACCCCGCTGCTGTCGCCGCCGCATGGTCGGCCCTGACCACACTGGCCACGGAAGGGAAGACCGCCCTCAGCGAGCAGGACATCGACCGGCTCCTGGAGCTCGCCTACGACACCGAGTGGGGACGCCGATGGGCGGACACGGCGCGGCAGGCGCGCGACGAGTTCGCCGAGACCTTCCTCACCTTCGCCGACCCCTTCCACGATCGCTCGGAATTCGCCGACCGGCTCCGCGAACAGTTCGACAGCGTCGAGGTCCTCCACCGCGACGACGTGGACGAGTACCGGGAGCTGACGGAAGAGCCGGAAGGCCACCGCCTGCTGGCTTCCGGCCTGCTCATTCCCCTGCGGTTCACGCAGCTCAAGACCTACAACGCGCTATACGACCGTTCACTCGGCGTCCATGTGATCGAGGGTGAGTACCACGAGACCACCGGCCTGGAGCCGCCGAGCGAGCCGGAGACCATCCTGTGAACCGTCCCGGACCCGGCCCGGCCGACGAGTCGGCCGCACTCGGCGGAGTCCACATCAAGTACCTCCACCACTGCCCCCGCCAGCTCTGGCTCTACAGCCGCGGATACCGGCCCGAGCAGCGCAGCGACCTCGTGGCCTTCGGCGAGGTGGTGGACGACACCACCTTCACCCGCCGCCGGGACATCGACCTCGGCGAGGCGAAGATCGACTGGGTGACCACGGGAGCGGTCGTCCACGAGACCAAGTCCTCGCGCACGCCCTCACCCGCCCATGCCGCACAAGTGCGGCACTACTGCCTCCTGCTGGAGCGACGGGGAATCACCGTCAAGGGCGGCACCATCCACTACCCGCTGATCCGCCGCACCGTGGACGTCACCTGGAACGCCACCGCCCGCGCCGACGCCGAAAGGTCGGAGGCAGAAGCCCTTTCCGTGATCGCCGCCGGCACCGCCCCGGCCCGCCTGGCCAGGGCGCGATGCCGCGGCTGCTCCTATCTCGACTACTGCTGGGGAGACTGATGCCCGCCGTCGGCCGCACCTACTGGCTGACCGAACCGTGCCGCATCCGCCGCGAGGACAACAGCGTCCGCATCGAACGCGCCGATGGCAGCCCGGTCCGCCTCCCCGTCACCGACATCCGCGACTTCGTCGCCTTCGACCACGTGGACGTCAACACCTCCGCGCTCTCCCTGCTGAGCCGCAACGGCGTCACCCTCCACGTACTCGACCACTACGGCAACCACGCCGGACACTTCACCCCCTCCGAGTCCATGGCCTCGGCCGGCGTCGTCAGGCGCCAAGTGGAACTCACCGCCGACCCCGAACTGCGCGCCACCGTAGGCCGCTCACTCGTCCTGGCCACCGCGGACAACCTCCGCTGGGCCCTGGACACGCACCTCCTCGACACCGCCCTGGACACCCTCCGCTCCGCCCTGCCGGACGCCAAGGACAGCGACGAAATCATGGGCCAGGAAGGCAACTACCGGCGTACCGGATGGGCCGTCCTCGACACCATGCTGCCCGCCTGGCTCCGGCTCGACGGCCGCAGCCGCCGGCCCCCGACCAACGCGGGCAACGCCTTCATCAGCTACCTCAACGCCCTGGTCTACGCCCGCGTGCTCACCGCGCTGCGCACCACGCCGCTGCACCCGGCCATCGGCTTCCTCCACTGCGAGACCGACCGGCGCCGCAACACCCTCGCCCTCGATCTCGCCGAACCCTTCAAACCGCTCTTCGCCGAACGACTCCTCAAACGAGCCGCAGCCCAGAAACACCTCACCCAGGCCGACTTCGAAAGCGACGTCGGCAGGGCCTCCCTCAGCAAGCAGGGCCGCAAGAAGGTCGCCGCGCTGATGAAGGAAGAGCTCGCTACCACGGTCCACCACCGCAAGCTCAAGCGGAAGGTCAGCTACGAGGAGTTGATCCACCTCGAAGCCCTCAAGATCGTCCGCCTCTGCCTCGAGGGAACCCCGTACAAGCCGTTCCGCCCCTGGTGGCGATCACGATCTTCGTCATCCTGGTCTATGACACGGCCGCCGAGCGCAACCCCAAGGTCCTCAAAACCTGCCGCAAGTACCTGCACTGGACCCAACGCAGCGTCTTCCAGGGCGAACTCTCCACCGCCCAGTACCGCGCCCTGATGGCCTCCCTGGCGGAGAAGATCAACCACGACTACGACAGCATCGTGACCTTCACCGCCCGCTCCCCCGACATGCTCCACACCACCACCCTCGGCGTCTCCCTCGGCGGCCCCACCGAAATTCTCTGAACTCGGGATGGGAAGGCCTCCATAGATGCCCTTGCCGACAAGGAGGAGCCCTCCAGGGCTGATCACGACACCAGGAGGTGGACGCGCCCGAGCCGGAGCCCATGTTGCGAGCCCTCCAGGGCTGATCACGGACCCGGGACTGTCCCGCCCACCGCCGTACGCGCCACC
>NZ_FOLM01000024.1:0-56382 GCF_900112355.1 Streptomyces aidingensis | reverse complement strand
CGGTGTTGCGAGCCCTCCAGGGCTGATCACGGACCAGACGCCCTCGCGTGCCGACCGGGAGCAGGTGAACACGTTGCGAGCCCTCCAGGGCTGATCACGGACCCGGCTGACCGAGCGGTTGGAACAGGGCCGGTACGAGTTGCGAGCCCTCCAGGGCTGATCACGGACCCGATGGTAAAGCCGCAAGTCAGAGCAGGTTTCGTGTGCGGTACTCAAGCCAATTTTGCAGCGACTCGTCGGTAGTGCATTCATGCAGGTCAAAGTGCTATGGAGCAGCAAGTACGGTGGGTAGGGCACAAAGCCTGTCCAATGTAGCGGTGTCCGCGGCCAGTTCGCCTGGCCGCGGACGCCGGTCTGGAAAGGGTCGATTGGAGACACGAGCCTCGACGACAGACGATCACAGCGGCTTAGGTTCGTCGTGAGTCGCTGCACCGTGCCCTATCCGTGCCCTTCAGAGCGGTCAGCACCGGTCAACAGCGGTGCGATGAGGTCTTCGCGGGGGCGTCGTCGGGTAGTCATTTAGGCAGGTCAGTGGCGGTTTGAGGGCTGGAAGGCCGGTGATTCCCAAGCTCAGAGCGCGAGTTCGATTCTCGTCGCCCGCTCCACGACGTACCCCCAGGTCAGTGACCTGGGGGTACGTCGTTCCCGACTGAGAGGTGCATACTCAGGCCGCGTGCGGGGTGAAGGTGACGCGGGAGTCTTCCGCCTCCAGGGCCACGTTCAGCGAGCCGTTCAGGGCCTTGGCCAGGCGACGCAGCAGCGGAAGCGTGGGTACGGTGTCACCTCCCTCGATTCGGGAGATCTGCGGCTGGGTCATGCCCGCACGCTCGGCCAGTTCGGCCTGAGAGAGTCCCATCTCCATGCGGCGGTCATAGATGGCTTGCCCGAGGTCGCCGGCCAGACGGGCGTCGACGTAGTCCTGGTCGTACTCAACGGCCTCACCGAGAAGCTGCCTCGTACGACGCGTATTCCACTGGCTATGGTTCATCACGCCTCCCTTGTGCGGTCGTAGATGTGCTGCGCCGGGCCATGCTCGGTCTCGCAGACCTTCTGGGCTTGGTGGGCTCGTTCGATTTCGGCTGCTTCACGCATCCTGGTCTTGCGGAAGACCGTCAGCAGAACGATCCGCCTGTCTGGGGTGAGCCAGTACGGAATGCGAACAGCGTCCCCGTCGAGGGTCATCCGCAGTTCACGTAGCTTGCCTCCCAGGTGCCGTGAGTACGGTTCGCCGAGCGTCGTGGGCTCGGCAAGGAGACGGTCCGCCTTGTCCTCGACGCGACGGTACAGGCGGAGCGGAAGCAGCTCCAGCCAATCCCGCACTTCGGGTTCGACCTCGATCGCGTACCCCTCATCCATGCATTCAACGATATATACAATCGAATACATACGGCAAGCTCATCGATGGGGCCAGCCGCCGAGACAAGGCCGGCGTCGACCTAGACCAGCTGTCCCCCGCCGCGAGCGCGGATCCCAAGGCGCGGCCTCGTTCGAGCCCGCGCTAGGTCATCACAATCCTGCCGACATCGACCTTCCCGCCCTGGGATGACTCTCTGCGATGGTGTTCCTCGGTCGCGCTTCTCCCGGGAGGCGTGCCCCATCCGTGCCCTTCAGAGCGGGCAGCACCGGTCAACAGGGGTGTGATCAGGGCTTCGCGGGGGCGTCGGCGGGTAGCCGTTTAAGCAGGTCAGGGGCGGTTTGGGCGTTGGAGAGCCGGTGATTCCCAAGCTCAGAGCGCGAGTTCGATTCTCGTCGCCCGCTCCACCCAAACCCCCAGGTCAGGGACGTTGCCCCGACCCGGGCTCTTGTGCTGTCCGGTCCGTTTCGGGCCCCGCGCACCATAACCGGGCCAGGTGGTCAGGCGACGGTGAACTCGGCATCGCCGAAGTCCGCGACCACGCGCAGCCGCCCGCCGAGCGCCTCCACATACGAGCGGAGGGTTGCCAGTTCGGTGCGGTCGGTGTCACCGTGCTCGATCGCGGACACGCGCGGGGCTGAGACCCCCATGGCCTCGGCGACCGCACGCTGGGTCAGCGCCTGCTCGCGCCGGATCTCCGCGAGCCGGTACGCCCGCACCTCGGCCACCAGCCGGTCCATCGCCGCACGCTTCTCCTCCGAAGACCGGACCGGCAGTCCGGCAGCCGCACGACGCTCACGCGCTCGGCGCTTCGTCTCTTCCCAGCCCACCGTGCTCATTCGTACTCCCTGTCCTCAAGAACGGCTACGTGCTCCCTGTACCGCTTCTCCGCAAGCGGAACATTGGCCTCGTACCATCCCCGCCAGTTGCCGGCCTTGTCACCCGCCACCAGCAGAACCGCCCGGCGGACGGGATCGAACGCGAACAGGATGCGGATCTCGCTGCTCCCGGACGAGCCCGGTCTCAGCTCCTTCAAGTGATGGTTCCCGGCACCCTTGATCCGGTCCACCAAGGGCCGCCCCAGAGTCGGCCCCGTCTCGGCGAGAAGATCGATAGCGTCCTCTACCTGCTCAGCGCTCTCCCAGTCCTCCTCGGCAAGCTCCTCGAACCATGCCGCGACCTCCGCGACGAGTACCACTTCCCATTGAGCCACGGCCAGCATATTAATGCAAGTGTTAAGCCCCTCTGCTTCCCTGTGCTCGCGGAGCGGCCCCGGACATCGCACACAGGCGTGCCCTACCCGTGCCCTTCAAAGCGGGCAGCACTGGTCAACAGCGGCGTGATCAGGGCCTCACGGAGTGCCAACAGACAGGCATTTCCGCAGGTCAGGGTCGGTTTCGGCGCTGGAGAGCCGGTGATTCCCAAGCTCAGAGCGCGAGTTCGATTTTCGTGCCCGCTCCACACGCGAAAAGGCCCAGGCCAGGGACATGAGCCCCAACCCGGGGCCTTTTGTGCTGTCCGGGCCGTTTCAAGCCCCGCGCACCATAGCCGCGCGAGACGGTCAGGCGACGGTGAACTCGGTGTCGCCGAAGTCCGCGACCACGCGCAGCCGCCCGCCGAGCGCTTCCACGTACGGGCGGAGGGTTGCCAGTTCGGTGCGGTCGGTGTCACCGTGCTCGATCGCGGACACACGCGGGGCTGAGACCCCATGGCCTCGGCGACCGCGCGCTGGGTCAGCGCCTGCTCACCCCGGATCTCCGCGAGCCGGTACGCCCGCACCTCCGCCACCAGCCGGTCCATCGCCGCACGCTCTCCTCCGAGGACCGGACAGGCAGAGGCTTCCCTCCCCGTTCAGACGGGGAGGTCGTCCGGGAGGAGACGGAATGCCTTGTGGTGGCCCAGGGGACGTACCGCGCGGAAGTCGCGGCGGTCCAGGGCCAGGAGCGCATCGGTGTCGTAGTCCGCGGCGAGGGTGACGTTGACGGCGTCGGCCAGATCGAGATCAAGGGCGGCGTAGCGGGCACGAAGTGACTGGGCCGCGGCCAGGTGCTGCTCGGTCACCTCGGGAACCGCGGCCCGGCCCCGGGCCATCCAACGCCGGATGTCGTCGACAGCGCTCACCGCCGCCGCGCGGCCCAGTTCACGGGTGGCGACATGGTCCAGCTCAGCCAGCAGGAGAGGCGACATCACCAGCAGGCCGGCGGCCATGAGGGCCTCACCGGCCGCCGCGTGTTCAGGATGGGTGGAGTCCAGGGCAGCGAGCAGGCCCGAGGTGTCGGCGATGACGATGATCACGCGGCGGTCCCGGACTCCGTCTCCCGCTGGGCGGCCTCGGCGACAGCCTCCCTCACCTCATCCCGGCCGAGAGTACGGTCGGACCCTCCGAACGTCCGGGAGAAGAAGGGCTCGTCCCAGACCCGGTTCGCCATGGCGGCCAGATGAATGCCCTGACGGATGATCTCGGCCTCGCTGACACCACGACGCCGGGCCGCTTCCTTGATGATCGCCAGATCCTCCGGATCGGCGTAGACGTTGGTGCGCTTGAGAGACATGTACCTATTGTAGTACACGTGGTCGCCACCACACCGCCAGGACGCCGCGATGCCCGGGCCGCCACTCACCCAAGGCAGCGCAGTGCCGGCGTGCCGCATCCGTGCGCTTCAGAGCGGGCAGCACCGGTCGACAGCGGTGCGATCAGGGCTTGGCGGTGGCGTCGGCGGGTAGCCGTTCACACAGGTCAGAGGCAGTTTGGGTGCTGGAGGACCGGGGATTCCCCAAGCTCAGAGCGCGAGTTCGATTTTCGTCGCCCGCTCCACACGCGAAAAGGCCCAGGCCAGGGGCATGAGCCCCAACCCGGGCCTTTGTCTTGTCCAGACCAATTAAGCCCACGCGCACCAGACGTCCCGCCGGATCGCTTCCCGGCCGCCTTCTCTCGCTCCCCCTGAACCCGGGCGTGCAGCGCGTCGGCGATCTCCCGCGACGCACATCCGTGGCCCATGTGCCAACCCGGGGCTTCGTCTCCCCGGGGCGCGCGCCGACCGGAGGTCGGGATCGTAGGCCGCCAGGTACACCCCAGCGGCCGCAAGCGCGTCCACCTGGGGCCGTGGGACCACCGGCCGTTCCGGAACCGATTCCCGCCCCCCCGAATGGGGCCGGCCCCGATCTGGTTCCCGGCAGCGTAGTTGTCCGCCTCACGCCGTGTCTCGATGGCGTGCGGCGCCGGTCGCTCCATCCCGTCCGTCCTGAGGTGCCGAGCCTGGTTGCGGCCGGACGGCAGTTTCCGGATTTCCGGTGGAGAAGCCGGCCGTGATCAGCCCTGGAGGGCTCGCAACACTCCGGCTCGCATCAAGGGTGGCGCATATTGCAGTATGCTTGCACTCATGGCCAGTACCACACGGATCACCGTGACGCTGCCCACCGAGCAGGTGGCGGAGCTGAAGAAGCTGACCGACAACATTTCCGGATATGTGGCAGAGGCGGTAGCCCGGCAGATCCGGCACCAGTTGCTCGGGGAGGATTTGCACCGCCACCAGGAGCAGCATGGCGCCTTCACCGACGAGGAACTGGCCGAGGCACACGAACGGATCTTCGGGCACGAGGAGGGTGCCGGGGAGCCGGAAGCGGCATGAAGCAGATCGAGACGGTCGTGCTGGACTCCCAGGGACTCTCGGCCTGGGTGGTCCAGGACCGCAAGACGCTGGCGCTGTTCCAGGTTTTCCATGAGATGGGTGCCGACCTGGTGATCAGCGCCAACACGATCGTGGAGGCCAGTCACGGCCGGGTGAACATGCCCCGGCTGCGCTGGGCGCTGTCCCGGCTGAAGATCGAACCGGTCACCGACCAGGCCGCGAAGGCGGCGGCGGAGCTGGTGAAAGCCGCCGGGCTGCATGGTCACAAGTACGCCATCGACGCCACCGTCGCCGAGGCGGCACTGCGCCAGCCCGGTCCCGTTGCCATGCTGACCTCCGATATCGACGACATGCGCAGACTCTGCGGCGACCGCATCCGCCTCATCGCCGTCTGACACCGCAGACTGCCCCCGTGCCCCGTCCGTGCCCTTCACCGCGGTCAGCAGCAGACAACAACGGTGACAAGAACACTCGGCCGTGCGGCCCCGGCCGCGCGTCAGCACAGGTCAGCGCGGTTTCTGGTCGTGGCGGACCGGTGATTCCCAAGCTCGGAGCGCGAGTTTCGATTCTCGTCGCCCGCTCCACCCCGAACCCCCAGGTCAGCGACCCGGGGGTTTTGCGTGTGCCGTGGCCCCTCCGGCTCACCGCATCCCCAGCTCCCGGGCGATGCCGACAAGCCGCGGGCTTGGATCGGGGCTCATGGTGATCAGGTCGGCGATGAGCTGCTTGACATCCGCCTTTGCCCGGAACATCTCCGGCAGCAGGCCACGGGCTTTCTCCAGCGCCGCGACCGCCTCCCCGATCTGCCTGCGCTGCGCGTGGCCCTTGGCGAGATCGATGTGGAAGCGTGCCTGCCGTTCAGGTGACAGGCCCGAGGGGTCCACGGTCTGGGCGGCTCGCAGCGCCACCCCGGCGTCCCCGAGATCCACCGCGATCCCTACCTCGTGCAGGGCGACGTTCACCGGGCCGAACTCGGTGTTGTAGTCGTTGCGGCCCTCTCCGATCTGCTCGGCCATCTCCTTGGCCTGCCGGAGATAGCCGTACGCCGCCTCGGCCTGGTTCAGCCGGCCCGCCGCCACCGCTCGCTGCAGGGTCAGCGCGCCGCGCATCGCCACGGCCGCCGACTCTCCCCGCTCGGCCAGGGGAGCCAGCGCATCGGCCGCACTGCCGGAGACCCGAGCCGCCTGGTGGTAGTGACGTGCGCCCATGAAGACGATGGACAGCCGGAACGCTCCGGCCGCCATCAGCAGCGGATCGCCCGCCCGCTCGGCCGCGACCACGGCGCGGTCCACCGCGATCCAGGCCGCTTCCGGCTCGCCCATGTTCGCCAGCGCCGCGCCGCAGGTGTGGTACATCGCCGCCAGCAGCCGGAACAGCTCCGCCCGTTCGTCCTCGCCCTCGGCCCGCGTCGCCGACTCCAGCCGGGGCACCAGCCCTTCCAGCAGCTCGGCGAGTTCCGCGTAGGCGCCCTCGTGCGTCAGCGCCCACGCCCTGTTCACGTCGGCCCCCAGCGCTGCCACGTCCACCGGTTCGGGACGACCCAGGATCGCCCTCAACGAGTGGACGGCGCTGAGCACCATCCGCAACCGGCTCGCACCGGGCGGCTTCTCGTCCGCTACCGATGCCACGATCGGCGCCTCAGCGGCCAGTTCGGCAATCGGCACGTCCAGGACTTCGGCGACCTTCTCCAGCACCGTCATCCGGTCGATGCGCCGTACTCCGCGCTCCACCTGAGACACCCAGGCTTCGGACCGGTCCAGCAGACCGGCGAACTCCTTCTGCGACAGGCCCCGCCGTTTGCGATTGAAGGCGATCTTCCGGCCCAACGCCTTCTCATACTCAGTGCTCAACGTCCACACCCTTGCCGCCGACCAGGTCGAGCCAGTCCACCTCGACGCCGGAAAGGTACTGCTCGCGCTCAGCCAGGAAGTGCCGCACGTGCTCCATGGACTCGTGGGCCTCGAAGGCGGCCCGGTCGCGGTACAGCTCGTAGAAGATCCGCTCCAGCGGACGGCCGTCAACACGGTGCACGGTGTAGATCACCGTGCCGGGTTCACTCGCACGGATCTTCTCACCCGTCCGCGCCACCAGCTCGTCGAACGCAGCCGCAGCGGCAGCGTCCTTGCAGGTGAAGCGCACCATCAGACCGAACATTCGGGGTCCTCTCTCTGGGGCTGTCCTCGGTCGCACCGCTCCCGTCCCGAACGCTATGCGCCCACGCGCCCGCACAAAAAGTGCGATCTCGCACTTGCAGTACATCAACGGCGATCACCACAGCCGGAGCATCACCGCCGAGCTGCGCCCCACCGCACGCGGAGCCCGCCCGGGCTGACCGCCCAGCCTCTCCCGCCCCTCGAACTGCGCATGGGGTTCTGGGGCGAAGCCATCGCCTGCTTCCCCCAGGAGCCCCGCACCTTCTGGCTCGGCTCTCACCCGGCCGCGACACCACGGCTCGCGCTCCGCCGGCTGCTCACCCGCGCCGAGCACATCAGCCGTCAACTCGACCCACCGGCCAGCCGGCCCTTACGCCACTGGCTCACCGACGCCCAGGCCCACGAACACGCCTTGGCCGCCCTCACCGCAGGCCGGATGTTCACCCACACCGTCCCGGACGACGCCTTGCGCTACATGCTCTCCGCCCGTCCGGCCACCCCGACCCGACTCCCCAGGCAGGTTCCGTGACCAGCACCCATCCCGAGCCCTTCGAACTCGACTCCGACACCGCCGAGTCCTACCGCCATGAAATCACCGGAGCGCTGAACAGCGTCGTTCGCGCCTGCGCCGATATCGCCCGCGACCACAGCCACCGCGGCTTCTGGACCCCCACCGGAACCGACAACCCCACCCCCGATCACCATCTGCTCATCGAACTCGCCCGGACAACGGTGCTCAACAAGCTACGCATGGTCCTCAAGTGCGCCGACACCATCGCCCACAGCATCGAACTCGACGAACACCGCCGCCGAGCCCGCCACGAACGCATCCAGTCCCGACGACAAGGCGAGTAACAACCTTCTCCACGACATCAAGGCGCCCGGCTCCCCGCCGGGCCGTGCCTGCCAGCAGCCGGCCGCCCGGCCACCGTCAGAACGAAGCGCCGTCGGTCGTGGCCGGGGGCCGGCTCCGCGGCTTCACGCACCTCTCCGGACCGGGACCCGCGTCGGGAAAGCCCAGGGGGCCGTCCCGCCCGCGAGATCGGGCAGGGCGGGAGCCCTGCCCGATCTCGCGGGCGGGACGGCCCTCGGGCTGGTGAGCGTTGCTCGACTCCGCGCTCCGTCGCCGTATGAGTCCTGACGTCGTCGCGTGGTGTGGCGGGCTCGGCCTTCGGCCGAGCCCGCCACGTCGGCTCCATGCCGGAGCCGGAGCCGTGTCACGCCGTCAGCGCCGCAGGGTCAGCAGGCCCGGACGGTAGGGGAGGAGGCCGTAGTCGCCGCCGGAGTCGGGGCTGCGTCCCTGGTAGAGAAGCTGCAGATTGCAGGGGTCGACGGTCATGGTCTGATCGGCGCTGGTGCGGAGCAGTTCGCCGTGGCTGATGTCGTTGGTCCAGGTGGCACCGCTGTTGGCCTTGCCGGCGAAGGGATTGCTCTCGGTCGCGGCCTGGGGTGTCCATGAGCCGTTCAGGCTGGTGGCTGTGAACGAGCGGAAGTAGCGGCCCTGCGAGCCGATCGCCTCGACGATCATGAGGTAGCGGTTCTGGCCCTGCAGCTTGTAGACCTGCGGGGCTTCGAACAGGTTGTTCGTCGTATCGCTCATGATCACTGTCGAGGTCGTGCCGAAGCTGCCCGGGAAGTTCCCGATCGGCATACTGGCCCGGTAGATCCTGCCGTTGTCACCGGCGAAGAACAGGTACATGTGCGTGTCGTCGGCTATGAGCGTCTGGTCGATGGGTCCGGTCGAGGAGTTGGAGATGCTTCCGGAGAAGAGCTCCTGCTCGGCCGACCAGCCGTTCGGGTTGGTGGGGTCGCTCGATGTCCGGTAGGAGAAGGCGGTTCTGCCCCACTGGTAGGCGAGCACCCAGATGTTCTTCGGCGCGAAGTAGAAGAGCGTGGGCGCGACGGTGGAAGCCGACATCGCGTTCTGGTTGGCCGAGGCCATCTGCGACCAGTCGCTGAACGGGCTGAAGTTCATCGAACCCCAGCGCGTCCCCGTGTCGTGGGTCGTCGCATAGACGAGGTGCCGGCCGTTGTAGGGCGCGACGGTGAAGTCCTTGAGCGAGACCCACCCCGCCCTGGGCTGCGCCAGCGCGCCCGTTGATGTCCAGCGGTAGGTCGAGGGAAGAGCGCACGGGCCGCCGGGGTCGCTGTCGCCGACCTTGACGAGCTGCCACTGCTGGTTGGCGCCGCCCCAGTCGTCGTACTGGACGATGTTCGCATTGTCGGCGGTGGAGGCGCCTTGCACTTCGAGGGCCTTGTTGCTGTGGCGCGAAATCAGCCTTACGTGGCCGTCCGAGCTGTCGGCCAGCCGCCACTGCTGGTTGGCCCCGTTGTGGTCGGCCCACTGGACGATCGAGCCGCCGTTCGCGGTGGACCAGTTGTAGACGTCCAGGACCTTGCCGGAGTGGCGGGACTTGAGGCGGTAGTAGCCGCCGCCGGAGTCGACGAACTGCCACTGCTGCTGGTACTGATCGTTCCTGGTCCACTGGGTGATGCGGGCGCCGTCGTTGGTTGCCAGGTTGTAGACGTCCAGGGCCTTGCCGCTGTTGCGGTTGACCAGCACATACCAGGCGTTGGTGTCGACGGTCGCCGCGCCGGCGGGCTGGGCACCGAGGAAGGTGGCCACGAGCAGCAAGGGCGCAAGGACGGCGAGCAGGCGTCTCAGGCGGAGCCGGGACGGACGGCGAAACAACATCGCAGGCCTCCCTTTCTGGGGTGGGGGGTGAGGTGACCCCGATGAACTACGGAACGGCCGCCCGGGGGTCAGGGACGGAAAAGGTGCGAAGGCGGCCGTATGCGGAGGAGTTGAGCGCTGGGCGCTCAAGCCGGAGCACTTCGCCGCGGTCCGGGACGAGAGAGCTCCCCGGCTTTCAAGCCGCCCCAGCTGACGGCAGGTTGTGACGGCTGCCGCCAGGGGGCCGGCACGCCGGCGGCTCCACCGGGCGACCGGGGGTGTTGGCCATGGAGACCTCCGGGTGGGAGACGGTGGTGACCGAAAAACTTGCGAAACTTCATGGACTCCTTGACGCGAAAAGCTAGGAACGTGGGCCCTCCCGGTCAAGGCCGGTCGCCGATCTGTCCGTAAACAGCGCCTCTCCTTCGGGCTTGAGCGAGCACGTCCGGCCCCGGCCGGTACTCGACCTCACCCGGCCGGCCGGAACCCGGACTCTGTCGCCTCAGGCCCGCACGAGCTCGCCGACGTGCAGGTTCGCCCCTTTCGTCGGGCCCGGTCCTACGGCATCCGCCGACGGCGGCGCTGGGGGCCCGGCAGTCCCCGTCCGACTCGCCGGGCTCCAGAATGTTTCGGGCAAGTCTCGGAAATTTTTTCGCGAGGGGTTGACGATCCACCGTCAAACCCGCAATCTCTCCGTCTGAGAAGCCGGTCACGGTTCGATATTTCGAACCGTGTGCCCCGAGCAATCTGTGCTGCGCGGCAGAACCGCGCACCACGGCACCCGCACCACCCCGTTTCCGATCCGGTGAGGTCCGCACCAGCGCAGCCTGGCTCTTCGCACAGGCGGAGAGGTACGTGGCGCCGCGTGGCGGGCCCCCGGCCGAGCCGCGATGGAGTCCCCCCATGCCTGTGTCGAAACCCCGCCACCGCCCCGCGTCCGGTACGCGCGGGCGTGGTCGTCCGCTACGGGCCGGCGCCGGCGTCGCTCACCGTCCCCGCCGAATCCGCTGCCCTGCGCGCGCCCGTGGTGTCCGGTGATCCCGTCATGCCCGGATTCCGGCCCGCCTCGTCCGCCTGCCGCGTGGGAGCGGACAACGCCTTCCGCCGCGCTTCAGTCCTTCCGTGATGTCTACCCTGGAGGCACAGTCATGGGCTCGTATGCCATATCCCCACCCGCCGTCCGCCGGAGGTTCCGCGGTCTGCTGATAGCCCTGATCATCGGCGTCCTCGGGATGGCCGGGGCACTGGTCGCGCCGCCGAGAGCACACGCCGCCGAGAGCACCCTCGGCGCCGCGGCGGCGCAGAGCGGTCGTTACTTCGGCGTCGCCATCGCCGCGGGCAGGATGAACGACTCGACGTACATATCGATCGCGAACCGCGAGTTCAACTCGGTGACGGCCGAGAACGAGATGAAGATCGACGCCCTCCAACCCCAGCGGGGCCAGTTCAACTTCACCGCCGGGGACCGCATCTACAACTGGGCGGTGCAGAACGGCAAGCAGGTGCGCGGCCACACCCTGGCCTGGCACTCCCAGCAGCCCGGCTGGATGCAGAGCCTCAGCGGCGGCGCGCTGCGCCAGGCGATGATCGACCACATCAACGGCGTGATGGGCCACTACAGGGGCAAGATCGCCGAGTGGGACGTCGTGAACGAGGCCTTCGCCGACGGCGGTTCGGGAGCCCGGCGCGATTCCAACCTGCAGCGCACCGGCAACGACTGGATCGAGGTCGCCTTCCGCACCGCGCGCGCCGCCGACCCGGCCGCCAAGCTCTGCTACAACGACTACAACGTCGAGAACTGGAACTCGGCCAAAACCCAGGCCATGTACGCCATGGTCCGGGACTTCAAGCAGCGCGGCGTGCCGATCGACTGCGTCGGCTTCCAGGCGCACTTCAACGAGGGCAATCCCTACAACAGCAACTTCCGCACCACCCTGCAGAGTTTCGCCGCCCTCGGCGTCGACGTGTCCGTCACCGAACTCGACATCCAGGGCGCCTCGCCCACGACCTACGCCAACGTGATCAACGACTGCCTGGCAGTCGCGCGCTGCCTCGGCATCACCGTCTGGGGTGTGCGCGACAGCGACTCCTGGCGATCGCACCACACGCCGCTGCTGTTCAACGGCGACGGCAGCAAGAAGCCCGCCTACAACGCCGTCCTCGACGCACTCAACGGCGGCTCCTCCGAGCCGCCCCCTTCGGACTCCGGGCAGATCAGGGGCGTCGGTTCGGGCCGGTGCCTGGACGTGCCGGAGGCTAGCACCACCGACGGCACCCAGGTCCAGCTGTGGGACTGCCACGGCGGCACCAACCAGCAGTGGACGTACACCGACGCCGGCGAGCTCAGGGTCTACGGCAACAAGTGCCTGGACGCCGGCGGCACCGGCAACGGCACCAGAGTCCAGATCTACAGCTGCTGGGGCGGCGACAACCAGAAGTGGCGCGTGAACTCCGACGGCTCCATCGTCGGCGTCCAGTCCGGCCTCTGCCTCGACGCCACCGGAGCCGGCACCGCCAACGGCACCCTGCTCCAGCTCTACACCTGCTGGAACGGCAGCAACCAGCGCTGGACCCTCACCTGAGGGGGCCTGCCGCAGACAAGGGAGTGAACCGGCGAAGACCTACGGTGCGGCTCTCTCCCACCCGCCCACGCAGTCCCCGACGGTAGTCCCCGTACACCCGCCGTGCCGGCGGCAGCCCTCGCGACCGGCCTGCTCACCTCGGTGATCACCGCGCCCGCTCAGGGGCCGCCGGCGCCGGCCGGGGCCGCGGCGGTGGACACAGGCGCCTGGTACGTCCTGATCAACCGCAGCAGCGGCAAGGCGGTGGAGGTGCAGGGCGCCTCCACCGCCGACGGCGGCAGCGTCGTCCAGTACACCGACTGGGGCGGCGCCGGTCACCAACGGCAGATGACCAAGCTGTCGTCCGCCGGCGAGGGCAGATGCACCCGCGCTGGCCACGGTCGCCGACACCCGGTGAGTGTCCTCAAACCGCGCCCAGCCGCCAGCGCTCCCCCGAGACGCCAGTCCACACTCTGTGCGTGTATGTGCAGTTGGTCGCCCTTGGACCTGAACTCCAGCGGGACCTGTCCGTTCGCACGCCACCGGATGCGCCGGGGTGCGCGTACGATGCCGCCCTCGTTGGCCGGGGTACTGTCGAAGACGGTGAACACGAGCGTCATCGTCATCAGGGGCAGCAACAGCCACCATGCCCACCACCACACGATCCTCCCCTTGAAGCCGACCGCTTCGGGGCCACCGGGCTGACGCACGATCCAGCGGGTGCGCAGCCTCCTGCCGCGGAGCGCCTTCTCCCGCACGAGCGTGCCGATGACGTCGCCGTGGGCTCCAACCACCTGAAACCTCGCGACGCCCCGGCCGGCCGACAGGGTCGCCACGGTGGCCACCCTCTCCCGGCGTTGATCGTCGGCCCACAGAACGAAGGAACGAGCCCCGCTGCGGCGAGCCTTGAGACCCGTCAGACGACCCCCCGCCGGGTGTTCGGCGCCGGCGACACCGGTCACCTTGGCTCGCTCTGCCCGCATGCCCGCGAAGGGGCGTCAGGGAAGTGGGGAGCATCGCGGGATGCGGCAAAGGGCGGTTCCCGTGCCGCCGTGCATGGATACCATGCCGGCATCGGCCACCCGTTCCCTGCCCCCGCCACTTTTCTGGTGGCCCGGACCGGGCGCCCGGCCCTCCGGACACGACCGGGCACGTTCGTGTCCATCCAGCAGCAGGCTGCGGCGGTTCTTCCCGCCCCGGCTGCGGCACAGCGGTGGTTCCGGCCCGGTCCACCTGCACGCCGACAGCCTCGACCTCGTCATGGACGTCGGCGGCGTCCCGGTGCGCCATCGCGACCCCGACGAGGACCATGTGCTCATCCAGTGCGTGCACGGCCCGGCCTCCGGTGGCGCGTCGTTTCTGGTGGAGGCCTACCGCTTTGTGGACGACTGCCGGGCGGCGGACCCGGAGCTGTGGGAATTCCTCACCGGCGCGGACGTCGACCTGTACGGCGCCTGGGCGCCGCAGTTGCGCGGCCTGCCCGCGGCTCCCCGCGTCGCCCGGCATGTGGAGTACACCCGCACCGGGCGGCGCATCGTCCGCCGCGCCGACGGCGTTGTACCGCTGCACCGCGACCCCGCCGCGCCGCAGGTCCTGGCCATGCTCGACCGCCTGGCGAAGACGGTGCGAACCCTGGAGGACGGCCTGCCGCGCTTCACCCCGGCCGAGGGCGGCATCCTGCTGCTGGACAACTACCGTTGCCGGCACGGCCGCGACGCCCACACCGGAGAACGGGCCGTACGCATCCTCACCCTCCGCACCTCCGACGCCCGCTGAGACCCCGCCGCGAGCTCCGGGATGAGTATCACCGGAGCACTCCGCGGCCCTTCCCGGCACCCTGCGCATCACGAGAACCACCCGGGCTTTCGCGTGCAGACGCCCGCCGAGCGCGCCCGGGCGGGCTGTGGGCTGGGGGCAGCGGTAACGCAATGTTGATCACCGGTCGCCGCCGCTGTGCTTCCATCGCGATGCACGCCGAACGGTTACCTCGGCGCCTTCGGGCCCGTCGTGATCGTGACGGAATTCGCGCGAGGAAGGTAACGGCATGACCGGATCAGGTCTGCACGATGCACTGGCAGGGGCCTTCGAACAGCAGCGTGAGCGCCTGGTGGCGGTCGCCTACCGGATGCTCGGGTCGCGGGTGGACGCCGAGGACGCGGTGCAGGAGGCGTGGATCCGGCTGTCGCGGCAGGACGCGGCCGCGATCGACAACCTGGCCGGCTGGCTGACCACCGTGGTCGGCCGGGTCTGCATGGATGCGCTGCGCTCGCGCAGGACGCGGCCCGAACTGTCGTACGAGGACCGGCTGCCCGAGCTGGTGGTGAGCGTGGACGGTGGGGTGGCACCCGAAGACGAGGCGATGCTCTCCGAATCGGTCGGGCTGGCACTGCTGGTGATACTCGACACCCTCACGCCCACGGAGCGACTGGCGTTCGTACTGCATGACATGTTCGCGGTGCCCTTCGCCGAGATCGGCGAGATCATCGGCCGGTCCACCGACGCGGCCAAGATGCTCGCCAGCCGGGCCCGCCGCAAGGTGCAGGGCACACCGCTGCCGGAGGAGGAGCCGCAGCGGCAGCGCGCAGTGGTCGACGCGTTTCTGGCCGCGGCGCGGAACGGGGACTTCGAAGGGCTCGTACGGCTGCTCGATCCGCAGGTGACCTGGCGCACGTTCCACCCGCGGGGCGTGATGACCACGGTCGGGGCGGCCGAGGTGGCAGCTCCGGTCCTGCGCGGAGCCCGGGCGATGACCTCGGTGCTCCCGGTCCTGGTCAACGGCGAGCCCGGGTTCGTGGCCTGGGGTGCGAACGGCAAGGTGCTCGGCGTGGTGGCGTGCACCGTGGTCGACGGCCGGATCGTCGAGCTCCTGACCGTGAGCGACCGCAAGCGCCTCGACACCATGGGGCTGCCCGCGCGACCCGGTAGCGCACGTTGAGACGTCGAGCGCATGGGGTTGTTACGTCGTGGCGGGGCGCTTCGTCGTAGTGGTGCAAGCGTCCGAAGACGAAGGAGACCGAGATGGAACCCCGGATCAACCCCATGGTCAACGAGGTCGGGTCGAAGTGGGCCAAGTACATCATCTCGTCGAACAAGGTCATCACCGACTCGGCGCTGCCGAAGGCGGTGCAGGAGCTGGTGAAGATCCGCGCCAGCCAGATCAATGGCTGCGGGGGCTGCCTCGACATGCACACCAAGGACGCCGCAGCCGCCGGCGAGAGCGCGGTGCGGATCAACTTGGTCGGGGCGTGGCGGGCGGCGACCGTCTACACCGAGGCGGAGCGGGCGGCACTGGAACTCACCGAGCAGGGCACCCGCCTCGCCGACTCCAGCGGCGTCACCGATGAGGCGTGGGCGGACGCGGCGAAGCACTACGACGAGGACCAGCTCATGGCCCTGGTGGCCCTGATCTGCGTGATCAACGCCGTCACCCGGCTGAACGTGATCACCCGGACGCCCGGCGGCGAGTACCAGCCCGGACAGTTCGGCTGACGCTGAGATGCACCCTCAGGCTCACTGGCGGAACCGGGCCCCCGGGTCCGCCGGCCACCGCCACCCCCGGAAACTTCGCCAAGGAGAGGACTCATGAACCTCGCGCTGTGGATCGCCGCCGGCCTGCTGACCGCCGTCTTCCTGTTCTCCGGCTTCGGGAAGTTGTTCATCCCTCGGGAGAAGATGGCCACGATGGGCGACGCCGCGCGCTGGGTCCTCGACTTCAAGCCCAGCACCCTCAAGGTCATCGGAGCACTGGAGATCCTCGGTGCCGTGGGCCTGATCCTGCCTGCCTTGGTCGGCATCGCGCCGATACTCGTACCACTGGCGGCCGCCGGCCTGGCGCTGATCATGACCGGTGCCTTGATCATGCGGATCCGCCGTGGCGAGACCAAAACCGCGCTGGGGGACGGGGCCTACCTTGCCCTTACCGCCTTCGTGGCGATCGGCCGCTTCGCACTGAAACCCTTCACCGGCTGACCGGCCCGTCGCCCGGGCGGGATACGGGCCGCGATCCGCATTGCCCGAAGCCCAGAGGGTGCCGAAAGAGGCTGCTCGGGGAGGTCGCCGGTGGCCGGCGCCTTGCGTGGCGGGCCTCCTGCCACGGGGAGGCCGCGCACCGGCGGCGGTCCTCAGGCCCGGGCCGCGCGGTGCTCAGCAGGCCGGGGTCGCGGCTTCGTCGCCGCGGAAGGACGGGTAGTCGGTGTAGCCGGTCTCGCCGCCGGTGTAGAAGGTGGCGGGGTCGGCGTCGGCCAGGGGGAGATTCTCCCGGTAGCGGCGGACCAGGTCGGGGTTGGCCAGGAAGGGCACGCCGAAGGCGATGAGGTCCGCGCCGCCGCCGCGCAGCGCCGCCCGGGCCCGGGCGAGGTCGTAGCCGTTGTTGGCGATGTACACGCCGTCGAAGCCCGCCCGCAGGGCGCGGTAGTCGAAGGTGCCGGTCTTGGTGGTCATGTCGCCTTCGAGGATGTGCGCGTAGGCGAGTCCGCGCGGGCTCAGGCGGCGGAGGATCGCGCCGGGTCTCGCGGACGAACGGCCGGCCTTCCTGCGGTGACCGCTTCCGCCCCCGGTCCGGCCGTGACCGGCGGGGGCGCGTGCACCGTCACAGGCGGTGGTGCACCCACACTCCGGGTTCGACATAGACCGCGTAGTCGTGTTCGACGCTGCAGTGGACCGGCACCAGCGCGCCGGGCACCACCACCGGTCCCGACTCGTCGAACGGCAGGCCGGTCCAGGCACGCCACTCCGCCGGCGTGCCGGGGATGACCATCGCGCGTGTGCAGGTGGCGACGATCCGGCCGCCGGCCCGGACATGGACGCGCAGCCAGGGATCCTGCGGCAGACCGTCCTCCCGGACCAGCCCCGCGTACTCCTCGATGGGCAGGTCCGGAACCAGATGCTTGTGGTTCGGCCGCACCGGGGCGATCAGATGCCCGAAGCCCAGGCGGCGGGCGTTGTCGCGCATCGCCGCCAGCATCCTGCCGGACAGGCCGGTGCCCTGCAGATGGGTGGGAACGGTGATCTCCAGGGCCGAGACGATATTCGGCCGCCGGCCGGTCTGGCGATCGCGCGCCGAGCGCCAGATCGCCCCGTCCCAGCCGTCGGCGGGGAGTTCGCCGAGCGCCGGGTCGCCGTCCCAGGCGAACGGGACGCAGAACGCCCGGGCGATTGCCTGGTCCGGCTCGTCCGCGTCATAGGCGATCAGCCCGTACTCCGGATGAGCCGTCCGGACATCGCTGTAATACAGCATGGCCATCGGATCCTCGTTCATAAACGCGGGCCATGGCTCGGTCTCCGCGTCCGCAAAGGAGGACTTCAGCTCGGGCCGTTCGGCGACCGTCACGATGCGCACATCCATGGCCCGGACTGTAGGCGGGCCTGCCTGGACCGGCATCCGATTATTCCGCCCCCGGCACGGCCCGGCCGCCGACGGAAGGTGCCGCCGGTGCCGCGTCCCCCGCTCCCCGCCGGGCGGGCGGCCGGGGCCCGCAGCGGCACCGACGCCCGGGGGGTGTGTGGCGGCCCGGGCGCGGAACGGGTTCCGGCTTCCGCGGCAGCGGCGGTCACCTTCCTCCTCCAGGGCAGCACACCGGACCGAAAGCCCGCCGAAACGGCCGGGTCCCGGCGGCGCGGGACAGCGGAGAACAGCGGAGAACAGTGGAGAACAGCGGAGGGCAGCCGGATTCACCGGGGCGCGGCCGAAAATCCACCGAAAGAGCCCGGCCCGGCACCGGCTCCGGACAGTTACCGTGCTGCCATGCGGGTTCTGGTGGTGGAGGACCAAGAGGATCTGGCGAACGCGCTGCGCAGCGGGCTGGCCCGGGCCGGGTACGCGGTGGACACCGCGGTCACCGGCTCGGCCGCGGCGGAACGGCTCGCCGTGACCGCCTACGACCTGCTGGTCCTGGACATCTCGCTGCCGGACACCGACGGGCTGACGCTCTGTGCCGGCATCCGGAGCGGCTCGCTGCCCACCGCGGCGGGCCGGGATCTGCGGGTCCTGATGCTCACCGCGCGCACCGCCCTGGCCGACCGGGTACGCGGACTGGACACCGGAGCCGACGACTATCTCACCAAGCCCTTCGCGCTCGCCGAACTCCTCGCCCGGGTGCGGGCCCTGCTGCGCCGGGACGCGGGCGGCGGCTCCGCGGTGGTCACCGTCGGACCGCTGGTGCTGGACGGCTCCCGGCACCGGGTGCTGCGTGACGGCAAGGAAGTGGCCCTGACCCTGAAGGAGTTCGGCGTGCTGCGCTATCTGATGTCCCGGCCGGGACATGTGGTCTCCGCCGAGGAACTGCTGGAACACGTCTGGGACGAGAACACCGACCCCTTCACCGAGACGGTGCGGGTGACGGTGGGCACGCTGCGCCGCAAGATCACGCCGCCGGGCGCGGAGCGGCCGGCGATCGAGACCGTCATCGGGCGCGGCTACCGGCTTCCCGCCGCGCCGCCCGTGCCGTGAGCGGGCCGCCGCCGCCCGGCCGCCGCCCGCCGCGGCAAAGCCGGCTTCCGTTCTGGATGCAGACCATCCGGTTCCGGCTCGCCGTCACCTACTCCGCCGTTCTGTTCGGCGTCGCCGCGCTGGTGGTGACCGCCGTGTACCTGGTGCTCAGCGCCACCCTGCACGCCGAGCCGCTGAACCCGGTCGAGGTCTCCCATGTGTGGCGCAACAGCGAGGGGCTGTGGGAGATCAAGGAGGACTCCACCTTCCGGGCGGCCGACTTCGAGGGGGTGGAGAACGCCGTCAACCACAAGACCCTCGGCATGCTGCGCACCCTGTCCCTCCAGGCCATCGCGGTGCTGTTCGTGGCCGGACTGGTCACCGGCTGGTGGCTGTCCGGCCGGGCGCTGCGCCCGGTGCGGCGGATCACCGAGACGGCGCGCGAGATCAGCGCCACCGATCTCTCCCGCCGGATCGCGCTGGCCGGGCCGCAGGACGAACTGCGCATGCTGGCCGACACGCTGGACTCCATGCTGGACCGGCTGGACGAGGCGTTCAGCACCCAGCGGCGGATCGTCGGCGACGCCTCGCACGAGCTGCTCAACCCGCTGGCGGTGATCCGGGCCAATGTGGAGGCGGTGCTGGCGCTGGACCACGTCGACCCGCGGGAACGGGCCCGGGCGAGCACGGTGGTGGTCCGGGCCACCGGCCGGATGACTCGGCTCATCGAGGATCTGCTGGCCTCGGCCCGCCGTGCCTCGCCCGCCTTTGTCGACCAGGACGTGGACCTGGCGTCGGTGGCGGAGGAGGTCTGCGACGAGTACGCGCAGGCCGCCAAGGACCGCGGACTGCGTCTGGAGCGGCGGCTGGCGCCCGGCCCGGTGGTCGCGGGCGATCCCCGGGCGCTGGCCCGCGCGGTGGACAACCTGCTGTCCAACGCCGTCCGGCTGGCACCCGCCGGCTCGGCGGTGACCGTGGCCTGCGGCACCCGCCGCGGCTGGTGCTGGGCTGCCGTGCGGGACCAGGGGCCGGGCATCGCACGGGAGGACCACGAACGCATCTTCACCCGCTTCTTCAGCGGCTCCGGGGGCACCACGGCCGGGCACAGCGGTCTGGGGCTGGCCATCGTCCGGCAGATCGCCGAGGCGCACGACGGCACGGTGGCGGTGCATTCCCGGCCGGGCACGGGCAGCACCTTTGTGCTCTGGTTCCCGGACCGCGCGGCCCCCGCGGACCGCGCCCCCCGCCCGCCGGCCGGTGCCCCGCTGCCGCCCGGTCCCGCGTTTCGCCCCGCTTTCGGTGCCGGTGCCTAGCGTTCCGGACAGCCGCCGCGCAGCGGACGCGGCGGCACCGGTCATGTCACGTGGGGAGTACTCGTATGTCTGACAAGCCACGGCCCGGCCGCCGGACCGTCCTCGGCACCCTGGGGCTCGCCGCCGCCGCGGGCCTGGGCACCATGCCGGTCGGCGAGGCGGCGGCGCGGGAACGGACGCAGCCGCGGCGCCATCCGCAGCGGCGGGTGGTGCTGATCACGGGCTGCAGCAGCGGCTTCGGCCATCTGACGGCACTGACCCTGGCCCGGGCGGGGCACCGGGTCTTCGCCTCCATGCGGCACCGGTACACGCGCAACGCGGGCCCGGCCGCGGCGCTGCTGAAGACCGCGCGCCGGGAAGGGCTGGCCCTGGAGGTCGTCGAGATCGACATCACCGACGAGCGGTCGGTGGAGCACGGGGTGCGCCGGGTGCGCCGCCGGGCCGGCCGGATCGACGTGCTGTTCAACAACGCCGGGATCTTCAGCCCCGCGGTGCTGGAGACCCTCACCGTGGAGGAGCTGAAGAAGTCCTTCGACACCAACCTGTTCGGGCATCTGCGGATGAACCGGGCGGTGCTTCCCCTGATGCGGGACCAGGGCGAGGGCCTGGTGGTCCAGATGACCACCGCCCTGGGCCGGTTCGTGCTGCCGTTCATGGGCTCCTACATCGGGGCCAAGTGGGCGCTGGAGGCCATGACCGAGTCCTGCCGGTATGAACTCGCCCCCTTCGGTGTGGAGTTCGTGATCGTCGAGCCGGGTGCCTACCTGACCGGGCTGCTGGACAACGGGGCCCGCTACTACCGGCAGTACCTGGACGGTCTGTCCCGGGAGGACGCGCGGCGCCGGCGCGCCTACGGCGAGCTCGCCGAGCGGGCCGAGGCCCAACTGCTGCCGGACGGTGCCTCGCCGGAGCCCCAGGAGATCGCCGACGCCGTGGCCCTGATGGTCCGCACCCCGCACGGGGAGCGTCCGATCCGGCTGGCCGGGCCCGGCTTCGGCTTCCTGGACGAGCTCAACGCGCTCTCCCAGGGGGTCGCCGCGGAGGCGATCCGGGGCAGCGGCTGGGACGACCTGCTGAGCATCGCCCCGGCCCCGGCCCCGGCGTCCTGACCACCGTGCCGTCCCCGGCCCGGCCCGGTCCCGGCTTGCTCACCGGGACCGGGCCGGGGCCTGCGGAGCGGCGGCCGGATCGTGCGCGGGGGCGGTGACCGGGGTGCCGGCGGCGGCCGTGGCGGTGGGGGCGGCGGCGGTCCCGGGTGCGGGCGCCGCGGCGGGGAGGAGGCGGCCGAGCCAGGACGGGAGCCACCAGTTGGCCCTGCCCAGCAGCTTCATGGTGGCCGGGACCAGCACCATCCGCACGATGGACGCGTCGACCGCGACGGCGGTCGCCAGACCGAGCCCCAGCATCTTGGCCGACGGATCCTCGCCCAGCACAAAGCCGAGGAACACCGACACCATGATCAGCGCGGCCGAGGTGATCACCCGGGCGGTGCCGGCCAGTCCGCGCACCACCGAGGCGTCGTTGTCACCGGTCGCCAGGTAGTGCTCGCGCACCCGGGAGAGCAGGAACACCTCGTAGTCCATCGACAGGCCGAACACGATCGCGAACATGAACATCGGGATGAAGGACACGATCGGCACCGGGGCTTCGAGGCCGATCAGCGACCTGCCCCACCCCCACTGGAACACCATCACCAGCACCCCGTACGCGGCGCCGATGCTGAGCAGATTCAGCAGCGCCGCCTTCAGCGGCACCAGGACGGAGCGGAACACCACCACCAGCAGCAGGAAGGACAGCACCACCACCGAGGCGATGAACAGCGGCAGCCGTTCCTGCACCCGGTCGCCGAGATCGATGAAGCCCGCGGTCTGACCGCCGACATGGGCGGTGGCCCCGCTGCCGGCCAGCACCGCCGGGAAGACGGCGGCGCGCAGCCGCTCGACCGTGGCGCGGGTCTCCTCGTCCTGGGGCGCGGTGGTCGCCACCGCCCGCAGCAGGGCCACCCCGGCGTCGGCGTCGATGCGCGGCGGTGCCACCGAGGCGATACCCGGGTCGTCGGCGACGGCCTCGTACAGCGGCTCCACCACCGAGGGGTCCCCGGCCAGATCGACCGCGATGACCAGCGGGCCGCTCGCACCGGGGCCGAACCCCTCCGCGACCAGGTCGTAGGCCCGCCGCTCGGTCCGGGAGTCCGGGAGGGTGCCCTCGTCGGGAAAGCCGAGGCGCAGGGCCAGCACGGGGGCGGCCAGGGCGAGCAGCAGCAGCGTGCCGCCGACCAGGTAGGCGACGGCATGGCGGCCGACATGCGTGCCCCACCGCTGCCAGAACTGCCGCGGGCGGCCCGCGCCGGGGGCGGCCGGGCGCCGGGCCCGGCGGCGCAGGATCCGGGGGATGCCGAAGCCGTTGATGCGGTGCCCGGCCAGCCCGAGGAACGCGGGCAGCAGGGTGACCGACGCCGCCACCATGATCATCACGACGGCGGCGACGGCGACACCGCCCGCGGTGACGAACGGGATGCCGGCGGCGGCGAGCCCGAGGATCGACACCACGACCGTGCCGCCCGCGAAGACGACCGCCCGGCCGGCGGTGGCGACGGCGCATCCGGCCGACTCCGCGACGCCCATCCCGGCGGCCAGGTGTTCTCGGTGACGGGTGACCAGGAAGAGCGCGTAGTCGATGCCGACCCCGAGGCCGACCATGGTGGCCAGCACCGGGGCCCAGCTCGGGATCTCCACCAGATAGGTGATCAGCTGCAGTGAGCTCACGCCGACCACCAGGCCGAACAGTGCCATGCCGATCGGCAGGCCCATGGCGATCAGTGAGCCGAACGCGACAAGCAGGACAACGACCGCCGCGAGCAGGCCCATCATCTCGCCGGTGCCGGCCTCGGCCTCCTCGAACGAGAAGAACAGATCACCACCGGCCTCGACCTGGACGGCGGCGCCGGCCCCGGCCCGGTCCTGGTAGGAGGCCACCGCTGCCTTCAGTTCCGCCAGATCACCGCTGTCGAGCTCCTGGAGCACGGGGTACTGGAGTGTGATGAGCGCGACCCGCCCGTCGGGCGAGACGGCGCCGCTCGCCACGGCCGCCTCCTGCCCGGCCGCCAGCGCACCGGCCGGATCGGAGGTCGCGATCACCGCCTCCAGCCCGGACACCTTTTCCTGCACCCGGGCCAGCGCCTGCCGGGCGGCGGGGTCGTCGAAGAAGGTCGCCGAGGCGTCATGCGGTGTCAGCACGACGCGGGCGGTCAGTCCGGCCTCGTCCGCGCCGGCGGCGGTCAGCAGTTCGGCGGCGCGCTGGGAGTCAAGTCCGGGCGCCTCGAAGGTGTCCTCCAGTTCCCGGCCGGCGGTGGCGGAGGCGGCGACGACGATGACGGCGGCAAGCAGCCAGGCGCCGATCGCCCACCATGGTCGCCGGGCGGCGGAACGACCGATCCGGAACAGCGGGGAAGACGGTGACGACACGGCGGTACTCCTCATCGGGCAGAACAGAACAGGACAGAACAGGACAGGAAAGGGCGGGGCAGAGCAGGGGCGGGGCGGCAGCCCTCGGGCCGGCCGCCATCGTGCCGTCCGCCGGCGCCCGCGCGCCTCGGTGCATCGGCCCTGTTCCATGGGCCGGAAGGAGCCCGCCCGCCTCGTCCTTCCGGCCGATCCGGGACGGGCGGGCGGACTCTACGATGAGCCGCGTGATGACCAGCCGCGCGCGACAGCTCGCCCGCGCCGCGTGGACGGAGCCCCGGGTGCCGGACCCGCCCCGCCGCGTCTGGCGCGACTGGGCGCTGCTCGCCGTCCTGGTGCCGGTCGCCGTCCTCGAAGGGCTGCTGCGGCCGGATCTGCCGTGGCGGTTCGCGGCGCTGGCCGTGGCGGTGGGCCTGATCCCCACGCTGCTGTGGCGGCGGACGCACCCGCTGCCGATGGTCGTCGTCGCGTTCGGCACCCACACACTGATGGTGGTGCTGGGCCGGGCGGCGGGCACCGAGCCGCCGGGCCTGCACACCATGGCCTATCTGCTGCTGCTGCCGTACTCCCTCTTCCGGTGGGGCTCGGGGCGCGAGGGAATGATCGGGGCGCCGGTCGTCCTGGGGACCGCCGCACTGGCGATCTCACTGCACTACACCGGAGCGGCCGACGCGATCGGCGGCTTCGCCGTGCTCCTCGCCTCCCTGGAGCTGGGCATGGCCCAGCGGCACCGGGCGAAGGCCCGCTCCCGGCAGCTGGAGGAGATCAGACTGCTCGAACGCGAGCGCCTGGCCCGCGATCTGCACGACACCGTCGCCCACCATGTCTCGGCCATCGCGATCCGGGCCCAGGCCGGCCTCGCCGTTTCGGCGACCGATCCGGACGCCGCCGGCGCGGCGCTCCGGCTGATCGAGGCGGAGGCGAAACGCACGCTGGACGAGATGCGCTCCATGGTCCGGGTCCTGCGCCGCGCCGACGGCGGGGCCGCGACACGCGCCCCGGTGCCGCTGGTCACCGATCTCGGCGCGCTCGCGCTGCCGCACGACGGCACGGGCCGGCCCGCGGTGGATGTCGAGATCACCGGCGAGGTCGGCGGTCTGGCCCCGGCGCTCTCGGCGGCGGTCTACCGGCTTGCCCAGGAGTCCGTCACCAACGCCCGCCGGCACGCCCGGCATGCCTCCCGGATCGCGGTGTCGGTCGCGGCCGACGCACGGTCGGTGCGGCTCCGGGTGAGCGACGACGGCGATCACGTTCATCCGCGTTCGGGTGCCACGCCCGGCTACGGGCTGCTGGGGATGGCCGAGCGGGCCGGTCTGCTCGGCGGTTCGCTGCGCGCCGGCCCGGACCCGGGCGGCGGCTGGACCGTGACGGCCGTGCTGCCCAGGAACGGGGCGGGTGCCGCATGACCGTTCGGGTGCTGGTCGCCGATGACCAGGAAATCGTGCGCACCGGGCTGACCATGATCCTGCGGGCGCAGCCCGGCATCACGGTGATCGGGCAGGCCGCCGACGGCCACCGCGCCGTGGAGCTCGCCCGTTCGCTGCGCCCGGATGTGTGCCTGTTCGACATCCGCATGCCGGGGATCGACGGCATCGAAGCGACCCGGCGGCTGGCCGGGCCGCAGGTCGCCGACCCGTCGGCGGTCGTGGTGATCACCACCTTCGATCTGGACGAGTATGTGCATGCCGCGCTGAAGGCCGGTGCCCGCGGGTTTCTGCTCAAGGACGCCGGGCCGGAGCTGCTCGCCCAGGCGGTCCACGCGGCGGCGGCCGGCGATGCGCTGATCGCCCCGAGTATCACCGCGCGGCTGCTCGCCGCGTTCGCAGACGCCGGAGCGGCCGGGGCCGGCGGGGCCGGCGGGGCCGGGTCCGGGGGCGCGCCGCCGCAGCCGGTGGAGGCGCTGACCCACCGGGAGGAGGACGTGCTGGTGGCGGTCGCCCGCGGACGGACCAACGCGGAGATCGCCGCCGAGCTGTACATCAGCCTGAGCACGGTCAAGACCCATATCGCCCGCCTGATGCAGAAGCTCGGCGCCCGCAACCGTGTCGAGATCGCCATGTGGGCCTACGAAACGCGCCGCCTCGAAGGCTCGGGGGGACCGGGCGGCCGGTGAGCGGGCGGCGCATCGGAGGCCGGCGGCCCGCTCGGTCCCCGCGGTCCGGCCGGGGGCGCCGTCAGGCCGAGGTCCTGGGGTGCGGTTCGGGGCCCTGGGCGCGCAGTTGCTCGTTGATGCGCCGGGCTTCTTCGAGCTGGTCTTCGAGGACGATGATCCGGCAGGCGGCCTCGATGGGGGTGCCCCGGTCGACGAGTTCGCGGGCGCGGGCGGCGATGCGCAACTGGTAGCGGGAGTAGCGGCGGTGACCGCCCTCGGAGCGCAGGGGGGTGATCAGGCGGTGTTCGCCGAGGGAACGGAGAAAGGCGGGGGTGGTATCGAGCATCTCGGCGGCCCGGCCCATGGTGTAGGCGGGGTAGTCGTCGTCGTCGAGATTGTCGGTGGCGCGGGTACTGCGAGGGGGCATAGACCTCTTCTTCCAGGGACGCGTCGGGGGGCCCGGGTGCCGTATGGCACCCGGGCCCCGAGCCTTCCACTACGTGTTGTACCGCTTGACCTGCTCGCACGGCAGTTCGTCTCTGCCGTGCCCACGGGACCTTCTGAGTACAAAAGAAACAGTAACCCCGAGACTCGCCAATGTCTACTGTCGCCACGACAGATTTTCTCTACGCCGCCTGCTCGGAGTTCTGACACAGCCACGCCGGGAAGAGTGATGTCCCGACGAGGCCCCCGGGCCGCGCCGTCCGTCCCCCGGACGGAGCAGGCCGACAGCACAGAAGCGCCCGCCACCGCCGTACAGGACGGCGGGGCGGGCGCGGACGTCCGGTGGGTGGCGGACGGGTCTGCTCGGTCAGGCGGGCTCAGAGCCGCCGAGCAGCGCGGAGGCCTGCTGGAGCGGGGTGGAGGCATCGTCGGCGAGGGCCGGGGCCGGACCGGGGGTCCGGCAGACGAAGCCGAGGGCCGTCATGGCCCGGATCACTTCGCCGGCGCTGAAGTCGCGCCGGTCCTGCCGGGTGATGACCTCGCCCGCTTGTTTGACGGGGTACTGGCGACGGCCGATGGTCACGGACACACCCGTGATCGGCTCGGGCTTGACGCCCTTCATCGCTTCCAGCACATCTCTCCTGGTCAAGTCGAACGGATAGCGGGCGATGATGCAGCGCATGAGACCTCACTGAGGGGAGGGGGAAAGGGACCGGTGCCGGGACGACGGGGGTGCTAGGCGGCCTCGTTGAAGGCGGCCGGCCGCCGGGCGGTGCGGCGGGCCGGCTGCGAGGGGCGGCCACGCCGGGAACGGGAGGCGGGGTTGCGCCGGGGCCGCTCGGCCGCCGGTGCGGTGAGGACCACCGGCACGCCGGAAGGGTCTCGCGCGCCGGTGATGCGGCTCAGCTCGGCCTCTCCGGGCCGCACCCGGGTGATCCGCGGAACGATGCCGGCGTCCGCCATGAGGCGGGTTATGCCGCGGCGCTGGTCGGGGGTGACCAGGGTGACGACACTGCCCGACTCCCCCGCCCGGGCCGTACGGCCGCCCCGGTGCAGATAGTCCTTGTGGTCCGTCGGCGGGTCGACATTGACCACCAGATCGAGGTGGTCGATATGGATGCCGCGGGCGGCGACATTGGTGGCGACGAGAACGGTGACCTGCCCGTTCTTGAACAGGGCCAGCGTCCGGGTGCGCTGCGGCTGCGACTTGCCGCCGTGCAGCGCGCCGGCCCGCACTCCGCTTCTGAGCAGGTTCCGGGTCAGCCGGTCCACCGCGTGCTTGGTGTCCAGAAACATGATCACCCGGCCCTCGCGGGCGGCGATCTGCGTCGTGGTGGCCTGCTTGTCGGCGCTGAGCACATGCAGCACGTGGTGCTCCATGGTCGTCACCACACCGGCGGTGGGGTCCACCGTGTGCACCACCGGATCGGCCAGGTAGCGACGGACCAGCAGGTCCACATTGCGGTCCAGGGTGGCGGAGAAGAGCATCCGCTGCCCGCCGGGGACGACCTGGTCGAGCAGGGCGGTGACCTGGGGCAGGAAGCCCATGTCGGTCATCTGGTCCGCCTCGTCCAGAACGGTGACGGCGACCTGGTCGAGCAGGCAGTCACCCCGTTCGATGAGGTCCTTGAGCCGTCCGGGGGTGGCGACCACGACCTCGGCTCCGCCGCGCAGCGCGGCGGCCTGGCGGCCGATCGGCATCCCGCCGACCACCGTGGCCGTCCGCAGTCCGACCGCGCGGGCGTACGGGGCGAGCGCGTCGGTGACCTGCTGGGCCAGCTCGCGGGTGGGGACCAGGACCAGGGCCCGGGGCCGCCGGGGCTCGGCGCGCTGCCCCGCGCAGCGGGCCAGCACAGCCAGCCCGAACGCCAGGGTCTTGCCGGAGCCGGTACGGCCGCGGCCGAGGACATCACGGCCGGCCAGGGAGTTGGGCAGGGTGGCGGCCTGGATCGGGAACGGGGCGCTCACCCCCTGGGCACGGAGTTCGGCCAGCAGCCGGCCGGGCATGTCGAGCTCGGCGAAGGTCTCGACGGCGGGCAGCGCCGGGGCCCGGGTGACGGGCAGGGCGAACTCCCCGGCCCCCGCCGCCCGGCGGGCATGGCCGCCGGAGCGGCTGCCGGGACGGGTGCGGGAGCGGGCGGGAGTGCGTGTGCGGTTCATACGGAACCTTCCGCGATGGGGCACGTGTCAAGGAATCACCGTGGAAGGTGAGCAGCACGGGGAATCGCGAGAACGAACCGGAGTATGAAGAGAAGAACAGAACCAAGGGGGAATGCGGCCGGGCGGGACGGAAAATTACCGCCGGCCGGAACGGGCGGGGCCGCCGGGGGCACCGGGCGGGGTCGGGCTCATACGGGATATGTGTCCCGGAGCGGGACCGGACGTCCGCCGATATGCCATGGGCCGGGGCTCGCACCCGTGGGTGCGGGCCCCAGCCCACATGCGGCGCCGGATCAGGCGAGAACGATGTTCTCGGCCGTCGGGCCCTTCTGGCCCTGCGCGATGTCGAAGTTCACCTTCTGGCCTTCGTGCAGCTCACGGAAGCCCTGGGCGGCGATGTTCGAGTAGTGGGCGAAGACGTCGGCGCCGCCGCCGTCCTGCTCGATGAAGCCGAAACCCTTTTCCGCGTTGAACCACTTCACGGTGCCAGATGCCATGTCAATTCTCCTTCGGGGGCAGTGCCCGGAGCCCGCACCGTGCGGACTCGACGTCGCCGCTATGATCACCCTCCGGAAAATAACCGGCCAGTCAGGACACTCCCACGGCTGGAAACAGCCTTCGGGGCCGCGGAGTTTTCGGGAACCAGAACTGCAACTGCCACCGACGGTAGCACGGCGGGAGGGGCACCGCCGGGTGCGGAATCCCGCCCGGTCCGGCCCCGCGAACAATCCTGGCCGCGCATTATGGAGATTTCTGACTTCCCGGCGACAGATATGTGTTCGCCGTCGGGGCAGTTCCAGGCGGCGGCGCGGTGCCGGCCCCGGGGCCGCCGCCCCGAGTCGGCTACGGGAGAAGTTGACGGGTGAGGCCGTCGGCGGCCCACCGCTGCCAGCGGGCGGGGGGCCAGCCCCGGGTGGCGACCAGCAGGCCGTAGGTCTCGGGGCCGAGCAGCGCCAGGGCGATGTCGGCGGCGGAGGCCGCGTCATGGCTGTCGCGAAGTCCGCCGCCGGTCTTCCGGACCAGGGCTTCGGCGAAGCGGAGCTGGACCGTGTGCCGCTGCCGCTGATTGGTCCGCCACAGTTCGGCCATCTCCGCATCGGCGACGGCGGCGCCCCGGACGACCTCCAGCACGGGGGCGGCACGCTCCAGGACGACGCGGGCGCCGGCGGCCTGGCGGGCGAGCTGGGCCGCCGGGTCGGGTTCGGCCAGGACCGCCCGGGCCCACGGGCGGTCCAGCGTGGCCACCGGGTCGGCGTCGCCGGCGATCACGGTGTCGAGCAGCTCGGCCAGCACCGCCCGCTTGGTGCCGAAGGTGAAGTAGACGGTCTGCACGCTCACCCCGGCGTTCCGGGCGATGTCCTCCACGGTGGTGCCGGTCCAGCCGCGCTCGGGGAAGAGCCGGCCCGCGGCGTCCAGCATCCGCTGTCGTGTCCGGCGGGTCTTCTCGGCCCGGGACGGACGAGTGGTCACGGCGGTCACCTTCCCCGGTCGGCTCCCCCGGCCCGCCTTCGGCCGAGTTGACCGTAGTGAGACTACAGTGATATTTCGTTGGAGCGTGACTACAACGAATGGGCGGGTCCTCGTCGTCGGCGGTCACGGGGCCGTCGGCTCGGTGGTGACCGCCGCCCTTGACCGCTGGTTTCCCCGCCGGGTGCTCACCGCGGGCCGCAGCCGCGGCGTCCGGATGGACGTCACCGACCCCGACGGCTTCCGGCGCACGCTGGACGGCCTGGACGACATCGCGGCCGTCGTCCTGTGCGTCCAGCCGCCGGACGCCGGGCCGGCCAGAGCCTGCCTGGAACGGGGTATCCATCTGGTCGACGTGAACGCCCAGCCCGCCCTGCTGGCGGAGGTGTCCCGGCTGGACGGCGCGGCCGCAGCCGCCGGCGCCACGGCCGTGCTCAGCGTCGGGATCGCCCCGGGCCTGACAAACCTCCTCGCCCGACGGGCACACGACGTCGTCGGCGGCGCCGAACGCCTGGAGCTGACGGTTCTGCTGGGCGCGGGCGAGCGGCACGGCGCCGACGCGGTGCGCTGGACCGTCGAGGCGCTGGCCACCCCGCCCGGCGCCGCCCGCCCGCGCCGTGTCGCACTGCCGGGCCACGGCCGGCGGAGGGCGCACCCGTTCCCCTTCTCCGACCAGCACACCCTGCCGGAGACGCTCGGCGTGCCGGAGGTCACCACCCGGCTGTGCCTGGACTCCCGCGCCCTCACCCGCGTGCTGTTCGCCCTGCGGCCGGCCACCCGCCGCCCCGGGCTGCGGCGGGCGCTGGCAGCCGCGCTGCGGCACACGCACCTCGGCGGTGACCCGTTCGCCGTCCGCGCCGACGCCTGGCGCGGGGACCGGCACGCCGCCTTCGCCCTCACCGGCCGCACCCAGAGCCGGATCAGCGGCCTGGTCGCGGCCCACACCGCCCGCCGGGCGCTGGACGGCCGGCTGCCCGCCGGGGTCCATCACATCGAGCAAGTGCCGGTGCTGGCCGATCTGCCCGAGTGCCTGGCCCCGGAAGGAGTCACCCTGCACACCTTGCCCGAGGACCGGGCGCGGGACCGGGCGTGAGCGGGTCCCGGCGGGTGGCGGATCGGGGCGGGGGAGGTCCGCGGCGGATGGATCGGTCAGGATTCGAGAAGCGCGGGCCGAAGGGCCGTGCCTAGCATGATCGTCATGGACATCACCATTCACACCAGCTTTCTGCCGCACGACGACCCGGAAGCCTCCCTGGCCTTCTACCGCGACGTGCTCGGCTTCGAGGTCCGCAACGACGTCGGTCAGGGCACGATGCGCTGGATCACGGTCGGTCCCCCCGGCCGGCCCGACACCTCCATCCTGCTGGCGCCGCCGGCCACCGACCCCGGCATCACCGAGGAGGAGCGGCGCGTCATCGCCGAGATGATGGCCAAGGGCACCTACGGATGGATCCTGCTGGCCACCCGGGACCTGGACACCACCTTCGAGCAGGTGCAGGCCAAGGACGCCGAGGTGGTGCAGGAGCCGACCGAGCAGCCCTACGGCATCCGGGACTGCGCCTTCCGCGACCCCGCGGGCAATCTGATCCGCATCCAGGAGATCGGCTGAGCCGCCGGTGACGGTGGCGGCCGACGGCAGAGCGACGGCAGTGAGGGAGCACCCGTATGTGTCACCCCGCGTGGGGGCGGGCCCGCGCCGCGGCGCACCGCCTCGGGGAGCTGGCGCGGCTGCGCCGGGTCCGTGACCGGATCGACCGGGAGTACGCGCAGCCGCTGAACGTCGAGGCGCTCGCCCGCGGCGCGAACATGTCCGCCGGGCACCTCAGCCGCCAGTTCCGGCTGGCCTACGGCGAGTCCCCGTACGCGTACCTGATGACCCGCCGGATCGAGCGGGCGGCGGCCCTGCTGCGGCGCGGCGACCTCAGCGTCACCGAGGTCTGCTTCGCGGTCGGCTGCTCCTCGCTCGGCACCTTCAGCACCCGCTTCGGCGAGCTGTACGGCATGCCGCCCAGCGCCTACCGGAACCGCACGCCGGCCGGAGGCGCCGCGGGGCTGCCGCAGTGTCTGGCCAAGCAGGTCACCCGACCGGTCAGGAATCAAGAAGCCCTGGTCACCGTGGCGGAACTAGCGTGATGACCATGACATCGATCGAATCCGTCACCCTTGAGGTGGCCGACCCCGCGGCCGCTCGGCGCTTCTGCACCGCCGCCTTCGGGCTGGACACGCAGATCCGGCTGCGGGCCTCGGAGGCCCCCAGCACCGGCTTCCGGGGATTCACCCTGACGCTGTCGGTGGCCCAGCCGGCCACCGTCGACAGCTTCATGGCCTCCGCCCTGGAGGCCGGCGCCGCGGTGCTGAAGCCCGCCGCCAAGTCGCTCTGGGGCTACGGCGGTGTGGTGCGGGCCCCGGACGGGACCATCTGGCAGCTCGCGTCCACGTCCAAGAAGAACACCGGTCCCGCCACCAGGGAGTTCGACAGCATCGTGCTGCTGCTGGGCGTTTCGGACGTGGCCGCGAGCAAGCGGTTCTACACCGGCCGGGGGCTTTCCGTGGCCAAGAGCTTCGCCCGCGTGTATGCCGAGTTCGCCCCCGGGACGGGCCCCCTCACCCTGGCGCTGTACCGGCGCCGGGCGCTGGCCAAGCTCGCCGGGGTCGCTCCCGAGGGGTCCGGCTCGCACCGGATCGTGATCGGCGGCGATGCCGGGACCTTCACCGACCCGGACGGCTTCGCCTGGGAGGCCACCGCGCCGGCGTCCGCCCGCTGAGGGGCCCGCCCGGCCGCCCGTGGCCCGGCCGCCCGGGGCGGGGGCGGCCGTGGCAGGGGCGGCCGTGGCAGGGGCGGCCGGGCGGGCCGGGGCGCGGTGTCAGGAGACCCCGGCGGGCCGTCCGGTGCGGCGGCTTTGGCGGCTGCGGACCGTGCCGGTCACGGCGTCCACGGCGAGGAAGGCCAGCAGGCTGACGCCCAGCACGGGCAGCGCCCAGCCGATGAACACCACCGCCGGGATGCCGAGCAGCAGCACCGGCCGGGCCAGGCCGCGCCAGGTGCCCCGGGCGGGGGGCCGGCCCAGGGCGGGCCAGGCCGCGTCCCGCAGCGGGCGGCGCTGCCACCACATGCGGTAGCCGTAGCCCACCAGCCACAGGACGCCGAGCGCGATGGCGGCCAGCACGAGCTGGTTGGCCAGGCCGAAGAGACGGCCCATGTGGGCCTGGATGCCGAGCGTGCTGAGCTTGGCCAGCAGCGGGTGGTCGGCGAAGGCCAGCCGGTCCAGCACCTCGCCGGTGCCGGGGTCGACGGCCACGGTGTCCAGCCGTACCGGCCAGACCTTGTCGTCCTGGGCGACGGTCCAGCCATGGGCGTGGTCCGGCGGCGGGGTCAGCTTCACCGGGCCGTCCAGACCGGCCCCGCGGGCCGCGGCCAGTACGCGGTCGGCCTGCCCGGCGGCGGTGGCGGCGGCGGTGCCGTCCTCCGGCTGCCCGCCTTCGTGGTGGTGACCGGCGCCGCCGTCACCGGCACCGTCGCCACCGCCGGCGGTGCCCTCCTCGCCGGAGGCGGCGGGCAGGGCGGTGGCCACCTCGGGTGCATGGGAGTTGAACGAGCCCTGGAGCGCGTCGAACCGGCCGCCCGCATAGTTCGACCAGGTCAGGCCGGTGGCGCTCAGCACCAGCAGACCCAGCGCCAGCCAGACGCCCGCGGAGGCGTGCAGGGTGCGGGAGCGGCGTACCCCGCGGGCGGAGAGCTGCGGCAGCAGCACCCCGCGCGCACCCCGGGCGCGCTGCCCCCTGGCCCGCCGCAGCCACAGCACCAGCCCGGCCAGGGCCAGTACCCACAGCCAGCTCGCGGCCAGCTCCGAGTACAGCCGCCCGAGGTCGCCCAGGTGCAGGGAGCCGTGCAGCTCGCTCAGCCAGGTGGTCAGCGGCGGACTGCCGAAGTTGGTCTCCAGGGCGCCGCGCACCGCGCCGGTGTAGGGGTCGACATAGACGGTGCGCTGCTGGTCGCCGAGTTCGGGGACGGACAGCACCACGCGGGTGGTGGCCTCCGGGTCCGCGGGCACGACGACGGAGGACAGGGTGCCCTCCGGGTGGGCGGCGAGGGCGGCGTCGATCTGCTCGCCGAGGGGCACGGGGCCGCCGGTGATCCGGTCCACCGTCAGCTCGTCGCCGTAGACGGCCTGTTCGAGCTGGGGGGCGAAGGCGTAGGCCAGGCCGGTCAGGGCCAGCAGCGCCAGGAACGGCGCCACCAGGACGCCCGCGTAGAAGTGCAGACGGCGCAGCAGCGCCAGTCCGCCGGACCGGGCGCCGGCGGTCCCGGGCCGGGAACCCGGCTCCGGCTCCGCGCCCGGCCCGGCGGCCTTGGGCACATCTGAGGTTATGGACATGTCAAGCTCCTGTCCGTTCGTGGCCCGCGCGCCCGGCCGGGACGGGGGTGGGGAGGCCGGGGCGTCCGGCACACGAACACTGATGGCAACGGCTGGGAACCGCCCGCGGTGGGGCGGGTGTCACTCCGCGGCCGAGCGGCGCCGCGGCACGGGCCTGACAGGAACGGCGGGACCCCGGCGGCCCATGGAGCGGCCGTCGGGCGAAGTCGATCAGGCCGGGGCCGGCCGCGGCGGTCCGCGCCGGGACACCGACCTGGCGAGCAGCCGCAGCTTCGGCGGCTGCCGCACCGGCGGCGGCGGACCGCCCGGCCCGGACGGTGCCGGCGCCGGGGGCCGCGGCCGGAGCGGGCGGGCCGGGCGGGCCGGGCGGGCCGGGCGGGCCGGCCGACGGAGCATCAGCGCCGCCGTGCGGCGCAGCAGCCTCTCCCCGTGCGCCGCAGCGCCGGCCCCGGCCAGCCAGGCCAGCCCGTGGGCCATCGCCATCTCCGGCGCGGGGCCGTGGACGGCCGCCGCCTCGGCATGCCAGGGATGCGGCCGGGCGAGGGCCGGTGCCCCGCCGGCGGCCGGGCCGGAGTGCAGCACGCAGAGCAGCAGATGCAGCACGCACTGCCCGGCGCCCGCCGCAAGCAGCGTCAACGGGGGCCGCAGGTGCCGCCGGACGGCCGGCCGGGCCGCGGGCGCCAGCAGCGCCAGCAGCAGGGCCAGGGCCGCCAGCCGGTCCGGGGCGGGCGGCCGCCCGCCGGCCGCGAGATGAGCGGCCAGCGCGGACGCCAGCCCGAGTTCCGCGCCCAGCACCACCCGCACCACCGCACCCGCACACCGCCGGGGCGGGGCCCCGCGGTGACGGGCGGACGGCGGCGGTGTCATCGGTTCCTCGGACGGTAGGGCGGCGGGGGCCGGGGGCGGCGGGAAAGCCATGGCACGACATGGCGTGACATGGCATGCGCATGACGGGAGCGCTCCCACACACCATGGGAGCGCAGCACCGCGCCCGTCAAGGCTCCGGGCACCACCGGAACCCGCCGCACCGCCGCGGAACCCGGTCCGGGCGCGGCGCGCGCTCCCCGGCGCCCGGCCACACGCGCTCAGGCGAGGCGGCGGATGGCGATCACATTGTCGACGAGGGTGCCGGTCACCCCGTCCGGGCCGGTGGCCTCGCGTTCCGGGCTGGCCAGGCGTTCGGCGCGGTATCCGGCCGGGTCCAGGCCGATGCCGTCGTACACCTCCCGCGGGCCGGGAAAGTGGTGGTGGGCGTGGTGGTCCTTGGCCCAGGGCGGCGGCGCTCCGTGGTCGACGATGAACAGCACGCCGCCCACGGTCAGCGCCGCGGCGGCACGGCGGAAGATCGCCGGCCGGGAGAACTCGAACGGCGCTTGCAGATACTGGGCGCTGATCAGGCCGAAGCTGCCCGCCGGGAAGCTGCGGGACAGATCGTGCCGCTCGGTGGTGACCCGGTCCGCCACCCCCGCCGCCTCGACCCGGGCGCGGGTGCGTGCCAGGGCGAGGGAGGAGATGTCCACGGCGGTGACCTGCCAGCCGAGCCCGGCGAGGTGGGCGGCATCGCCGCCCTCGCCGCAGCCGAGGTCCAGTGCGCGGCCGGGCGGCAGCGCGGCGGCGAATCCGGCCAGCGGGGCATTGACCCGGCCGGACCAGATCTGCTCGCGGGCGGCGTAGTGGTTCTCCCAGAAGTCCTGGGCATCGCCGTGGTCGTCGCTGTCGGCAGGGCTGGGGGTATGGCTGTGGGTGCTCATGACGCCAGAGTGGGGCGGCGGCTGCGGAAACGACGAACGTTCTTGCCGTTACGGCAAAAACCCGCGCCGCGGCGGCCCCCGGCCACCCGGCCCCGGGCACATGCCGGAACCGGGCGGACCGGCGGGGCGGCCGGGCGGCCGGGCGGTCCGTCAGAGGCGCTGCCAGAGGCCCGGCCGCGCCCCGAATACGGTCAGCCGTCCGCCCGCTCACCCGCCGCCGTGCCCCTTGACGCGCAACCGGGGCGGAGCACGGTGGACGGCGCGAGCGCACGCCCCGAACGGGTGATGGTCCGGGATGCCTCTGCGTTGCCCAGGCCGGTGTGAGGGAAGGGCCGGTGGGTGGTCAGGGGATGGGGGAGATGACGATCTTGCCGCGGGCGTGGCCGGCGGCGAGGGTGGCCAGGCCCTCGGCGGCGCGGTCCAGGGGGAGAACGGTGCCGATGTCGACGGTGAGGGCGCCGGCCGCGGCGTCCTGGGCGAGCGGGGCGATGACGTCCCGTTCCGGGTCCGCCCGCACATTGCGGCCGGCCAGGCCGGCCGCGGCCAGGGTCTGGTCATCGGCGGCGCCGAGGGTGGAGGCGATCCGGCCGCCCTTGCGGACGAGTTCCAGCGGCACCGCGTCGGGAGTGCGGGAAACCAGGTCGATCATCGCGTCCACCCCGCCGGGGTACTCGTCGCGGACCTGCTCGACCAGATCGCCGGTGGTGTGGTCCACGACCCTGGCGGCGCCCAGCGCCATCAGGCGGTCGGTGTCGGCGGGGGTGCCGGTGGCGACGACGGAGATCCGGCGGGCGGCGAGCAGCTGCACGGCGTACGAGCCGACGCCGCCGGTGGCGCCGACCACCAGCGCGGACTGGCCCGCCTCGGCGGCGACGGCGTCGACGCAGCCCGCGGCGGCGGCACCGGCCAGCGGCAGTGCCGCCGCGGCGGCGAAGTCCAGCGCGGCCGGCTTGGACACCAGCCGGGCGGCGGGCAGCACCGCGTACCCGGCCACGGTGCCGGCCTGGACGGGCGGGACCAGCGCGATATTGCCGAAAACCTCGTCGCCCGGGGCGAACCGGCGGGCACCCTCGCCGGCCCGCTCCACCACGCCCGCCGCGTCCCGGCCGATCACCAGCGGATAGCGGTGCTCCATCCGCTCGGCCATGGCGCCGCTCGCCAGGGCGGTGTCCAGGGCGTTCAGGCCGGCGGCCCGCACCCGGAGCAGGACCTCCCCGGGCCCCGGGACCGGCACCGGCAGGTCCGAGACCTCCGGCTGCCGCCCGGCGGCGGGGACGTTGAGTGCGCGCATGACGGTGCTCCTAGGGCGTCCGGGAGGACGGCGCGGGCCACCCGGGCCACCCGGGCCGCCCGGCCACGCAGACCGGGGGCAGCGGCGGTGCCGTCCCCACCATGTCACCCTCCCGGCCGCCGCACCGCACCACGGCCGCGCCCGAACCGGTGAGCCGCGGCCGGCGCCGGGTCACATGTCCGGCCGGGGCTCCGGGGAACCGGTGTCGCGCAGCAGGCGGCGGAACTCGGACCGCCGGTCGGGGCCGAGGACCAGGCTGAACGGATCGTCCCGGCTCCCCGCTCCCACCAGATACAGCGGGAACCGCCCCGCCCCGGCCGGGGCGGATTCCGCCCGCAGCAGCAGCCGGATCTCCAGGCGCTCCGCCGCACCGCACCCCGGTGATCTGGCGTAGGCGGCGGCCAGCCCGGCGAAGCCCTGCGCCACCGCCTCGTTCGGCGAGTCGCGGATCCGTTCCCGTACCGCCGCGGCCAGCGACGGCCCGCGCACATGGCGAATCGTGCGGACGAAGTCGTACGCCGCGGCCCAGGTCGGTGCCTCCCCGCGCAGCGCCCGGTCCAGCACCTCCACCAGATCCGGGCCCTGCGCCGGAGTCTGGTCGACGAAGCGGAGCCGGCCCAGCAGGATGAGGGCCGCCTGCCCGGCGAGCCCTCCGGAGTCCCGCACCACCTGGCTGAGCAGCGGCTGCGCCTCCTCGGGCCGGGCCGCGAGCCGGTAGGCCGCCGGCTCGCGGGCACTCAGCACCACAAGGATGTTCAGCAGCGCCTCCAGCACGGCGAAGTCCAGGGCCCTGGCACGCGTGTGGGCGTCCTCCGCCAGGAGTTGGCGCAGCCAGCCCAGCAGCAGCACGGCCCGCTCGCCGCCCAGTTCCCGGGGGATGTAGGTGGTCACGTCCTCGGGCCGGGAAGGGCCGGGCTTCCACAGCAGCCGGCCGTAGCCGGTGAGTTCCTCCCGGCCCGGCGGGCCGCCGCCCGGTTCGACGAGCCGGCGGGTGCGGTCCCGGAGGAGCCGGCGCGCCGCGGCGATGTCGTCGTCGGTGGCCGGTTCCGGGGCTCCGGCGTCCGGCGTCCGGGCCGACGCGGCCACGCAGGCCTCGGCCACCGGGCCGGCGACGGCGAGGCGGAATCTCCCCTCCGGCAGGTCGGGGACGAACCGGGCCGTCACCCCGGCGCGCACACAGGCGCCGGTCACGGCACGCACCAGGCTCTCGCCGACCTCCAGGCCGTTGCCGCAGGTGAGCAGGGAGGCGAGCAGGTCCAGGACGGTCCGGGCCGCTTCCGGGTCCGCCTCCGGGGCCGTCCCGGCGCCGGCGCCGGCGTCCAGCCATTCCGCCAGGGCCTGCTGGGCCCCGGGCCGCCAGATCGTCGCCGGGGCGAGCAGGGACAGCCACACCCGGCGGCCGTCCGCTTCACGTCCGGCCCGCCCGGCCGCCTCCCGCACCGCATCCGCGTCGTCGATGTCCCACTCCCACACCGCGGCCTGGTACAGCGAACGCCGCGCGGGGTCGGTCTCGGCCACGACCGCCCGGCCCAGGGCCCACCACCGGTCCACGCCGGCCTCGGAGAGCCGGTGGTGCCGGACGTCCCGGTCGGCGTCCTGCCTGGGACCCAGCAGCTCCAGCCGCGCGCGGGCGGAGGCGCCCGCGTCCGCGGTGCACACCAGCTCGACGAGTTCCCGGAACACGCCGGGGGCGCGGGGCTCCCGGGACGCGCGGTGCAGCACCAGCAGATTGCGGACGGCCACGGCCCAGGGTGCGTCCGCCGGAGCCCGCTCCGCCCAGGCGGTGAGTTCCGGCACCACCTCGTCCTCGACCCCGGACACCAGCGACAGCCAGTGCGCGACCGCCGCCGCGTCCTCGGGGCGGGCCGTCGGCCGGCGGATGAGCCGCTCCAGCAGGCCGCGGTCCAGCGGCAGGTGCCAGCCGTGGGTCAGCCGGGCCGCGTCCGCCAGGGCCTCCGGCACCGCGGGGACGTCCGCCAGGACGGCGGGGGAGAACTCCCGCTCCCCGTCACCCGGCACGCCGCGGTGGAGCCGGAGCAGTTCCTGGAGGATCGCCGAGACCGTGCGCAGCGCGATCCGGTCCGCGGGGCCGATGCCGGCGCCGCGGGCGGGTACGGGGGCGGGTACGGGGGCTGGAGCCGTACCGCCGTCGGCGTCGTCGGCGTCGTCGGCGTCGTTTCGGTCGAGGCGGTCGAGGCGGTCGAGGAGAGCCGCGGCGCAGCCGGCGAGGTCGCCGGCCGCGTCCGCCCGCAGCACCGGACTGTCCAGCGTGGCCACCGCCTGGAGAAACCGCTCCCGCACCCGCTGGTCCTCGGTCAGATGGCCGCGGCACCGGTACAGAAGTTCGGCCCGCAGCGCCTGGTCCGGTTCGGCGGCCAGCAGGTCCAGGGCGGCGAGCTGCCGGCGGCGCCGGCCGCCGTCCTGCTGCCCGCCCGGTTCCTGGCCCTGGCCCTGCTCCTGGTCCTGGTCCCCCTTCGCTTCCGCGACCGCTGCCGCTGCTGTTTCCGTTTCCTCGTCCCGGGCCTGCCCGGACAGCGCCAGCAGCAGCAGTGCGGCGTCGGTCGCGGTGCCGGCCGGGGCCTGCGCGGCGAGCCGCTCCAGTTCCGCCAGTTGCCCGGCCGGTACGGTTCCCCGGCCGTCGGTGAGCAGCGGGTACAGCTCCGCCATGAGCGCGGGCAGTTCCCCGGCGCCGGCCTCCGGCGGCTCCTCCCACCGGGCTTCCGCGGCGGCCACCAGCGCGGCGGTCACCTCGGGTTCCAGGTCGGGTGCCCGCCGGTGCATCCAGGACGACACGGTGCGCAGCGCGCGGGCCGGCGCACCGGTCACCGCCGCCGCGGCGCGCGGCATGTCCTCGTGCCACAGGACGGCCCCGGCACCGTCACCTTCGCCGGCACCCGTCTCCGGATAGGGCAGGGTGGTGAGCCAGCCGACGGCCGCCAGCAGTTGGCGGGCGGAGATGCCGTTCAGCCCGCTGTCCGCCGGCGGGTCCTCTCCCCAGGACCGGGCCAGCGCCCGCCCGGCCAGGCGGTCGGCGATCAGCACCGGCTCCTCGAACCGGGTGTCCGGTTTCGCGAGCGACACCGGGCGCCCCGCCACCAGGAAGCACACCGTGAGCAGGAAGCGGTACAGGGCGGGGCGCTCGGCGTCCGGGATGTCCGGGGACTCCCACACCGTCGTCAGCCAGGCCCGGGATCCCCGGATCATGGCGTCGCCGGTGGCTTCCAGCGCGCCCTCCAGGGCGGTGACGGAGGCCCGGCCGGGCGTCATGGGGCGGCCGTCGAGAACCAGCAGACCCAGCTCGGCCTCCGCCCGCTCGGCCGCGTCGCCCTCCTCGGCGGTGGCGATCCGTGCCAGTGCCTCGCGCAGCGGAGCCGGCTCGCCGGGGGTGCGCAGCGCCCAGCGGTGCACGGCGCCGCGCAGGGCCGGGGCCGAGGGCCGGCTCAGCCACCGGACCTCGACGGCGGCCCGGGGGCCGGCCCGGGTGACCCGTTTGCCGACGGTGTCCAGCAGTACGGCGATGTTGTAGACGATGTCCTCCGCGCCGAACTCCGGCACCAGTTCGGTGGCCCGCCGCTCGACCTCCATCTGGCGCGGCATGTCCGGCAACTGGAGCATGCGGGCGAAGTCCTCGTACTGGGCGGCCCAGTGCAGCGCGTCGTGGTGGTCCAGCCCGCCGAAGAGGGCGCAGATCACCCGGGCGCTGCCCGGGTCGGCCAGGCATGCCTGCCAGAGCTCGGGGCGTTCGGTGAAGAGTTCCCGCAGCGGCAGGGTGCCGGGGGCGGGTTCCTCGACGACGGATTCGTCGGCCCGCTGCCGCTGCCGCTCCCAGGCGGCCCTGCCCAGTTCGTACAGCCGCGTCGCGAACGGGTCGTCGTTCTCGGGCCGGTCCAGCTTGCCGCGCACCTCGGCTTCGCGCCGCGGCTCGCCCGCGGCGGCGCGGCGCAGGGCCCGCTGCACGGGCCGGCCCCAGTCCGGCGTGTCGTGCAGGGCCACCTCGGCGAACCGCTCCAGGACCGGGGCGGTGAGCCAGCGGCGCCGCCAGTAGAGCGCGGCCAGCGGCGGGATCAGGGAGGAGTCCGCGAACAGGCTGAGCGTGAGGAAGTCGAAGCGCTCGGCGCCGAGATGGCGGCGGAGGGCGGCGAGCCGGTGGTCCAGGGCGTCGAGGGCGTCCGGGACGTCGCGGAGGTCCTCCCGGGTGCGGGCGGCGAGTTCCAGCAGGGCTGTCAGTTCCACCGGGCCCGCCGCGGCGGCGGGCTGGTCCACCGCGGCGGCCAGCAGCGTGCCGGCCCAGACCTCCCGCTCCTCCGGGCCGGTGTCCAGGGCCCGGCGGATCAGGTCGGTCCTGGACTTCGAGGAGCACTCGCCCAGGGCGAGGAGCAGCGGCTCCCGCCAGCGGGGGTCGCCGAGCCGCTCCCGGAAGCGGTCGAACAGATCCGGGCCCGGTCCGGCCGGCGGGGGGAGCACCCGCAGGTCCCGCCCGGCCAGGTATTCGCGGAAGGTGGGGTGGATGAAGCCGAACTCCCGGGAGGAGAATTCGGCGAGAATGCCGACCCGCTGCCGGATGCGGTCGACCAGTCCCAGGGTGACCGGGCGGGGGTCGTCGCCGGTCACCCGGCGCAGGCCGAACAGGGCGTCGTCAAGGGTCTCCAGGAGTTCTTCCTCGCTGATCCGGCCGTCCGCGTGCCGGTCGTGGATGCGGCGCGCGACCCGGGACAGCATGCCGAGGAACGCCTCCTCGTCGCCGAGCAGCCGGTCGATCGCGGACTCCCCGGCGCCGTCGGTGAAGCGCCGCCAGCGGTAGCCGGTGTCCAGCACCAGCCGCCGGTAGAGCTCGGAGCGGCCGGGCGGCAGTTCGTGATGGCGGTGCCAGTAGGAGCACATGGAGGTGAGCAGCAGCGGGTTGGCGGCGAACCGGCGGACGGTCGGGTTGCTGCGCCCGACCCGGTCCAGAAACGGCGGGGCGTGCCCGGGATCGCCGATGGCGGTGAAGAAGTTGCCGGCGAACCGGGCGATCTGCTCCTCGGACATCGGGCGGATGAGGTAGTGCGCGGCTTCCTCGACGGTGAGATAGACGTCGTCGTATCCGGCGATCCGGCTGGTGATCACCGCCTGGGCGCGGCCGGCCGGATGGTCCGCCGGGCGGTCCGCCACCTGGGTGCGGACCAGGGCGACCAGCGCGTCGGTCACTTCCTTGCGGTAGTCGGTCAGCTCGTCCAGGCCGTCGATCAGCAGCACCGCGTCCCCGTCGGCCAAGGCCCGCTCGAACATGTCCCGCATCAGCCGCCGTGAGTAGCGGATGCCGTCGGGGAGGTGTGCGGCCAGGAATTCGGGGAGACCGCCGGGCGGCTCGCCCTCGGCGAAGTCGCGGGCGTAGTACCGCGCGTAGTCGGCGGCCCGGAACCGCATCGGGACGCGCAGCGGTCCGGATTCCGCGCCGCTCAGCACGGACCGGGAGCGGCGGGCCAGGCTGTTCTCCAGCCACAGGCACAGCACGGATTTGCCGCTGCCCGGATCGCCCAGCACCACCAGGACCCGGTGCCGTTCGAAGGCGGTCTCCAGCGGGACGCCGCTCTCGGCATCGGCATCGGTATCGGTATCGGTATCGGCGTCAGTAGCAGTATCGGCATCGGTGCCGGACCGGGTGGCGGTGCCCGCGGCGGAGCGGGGGCCGCCGGCCAGGATGGCCTCGATGGTGTTCTCCCGGCCGGAGAGCGCCCGGGCCGTGTCGCCCGCCAGGTCGGCCTCGTCCAGCAGCCGCAGGCGTTCGGCGCGGCGCCGGTCGGAGAGGGACCGCGGGTCTGCCTGGAGCGAGATGTACATCTCGTCGAGTCCGAGCTGCCGGGCCCGTCCGGCGTCCCCGGGGTCGTCCGCGTCCTGTTCCATGCCGAGGTCGCCGAGTTCGATGTAGCGGGACTCCTGGAACGCCACCCGCAGATAGTTCTCGCAGAGGCTGCGGTACAGGCCGTCCTTGAGGTGCCGCTCCGGGGCGGCACCCGGCGCCGGTGCCGCCGGGGCCGGTAACGGCCGCTCGTCGGCAGCGCGTTCGGCGGCGGGCGGGTCGGCGCCGTCCTCCGTCTTCTCCAGCAGGTACCGCAGGGTGGCGAAGGCGGCGTGGTCGCGGTCGCCCTTCCGCGGCTTGACGATGCTGAAGTGGTCCCCGGGCAGGGCGCCCACGTCCGGGAAGTAGCCCTGGGCGGAGGCCCGGGGCACCACCTGGTCGTCGGTGCCCGCGAAGACCGAGAAGGGGATGGGGCAGGTCCGCTCGGTCACCCGCGAGGCGCGGGCGATGTCGTGGACGACCCGCACATGGGTGTCGCGCACCGTCTCGTCCAGCACCCGCAGTTCCCGCTCCTGCGGGTTGGTGCCGAGCAGTTGCTGCCGCATGCCGCGCAGGATCTCCGAGCCGGTGTTGGGCGTGGCGAACAGCACCACGCGCCGTATCCGGGACAGTTCCGCGCCGCGTCCCTCGTTCAGCATCCGCACCAGGTAGCGCTGGATGACCAGGCCGCCCATGCTGTGGCCGACCAGCATCAGCCGCAAAGAGCCCGGGGTGCGGACCTCCAGATAGGTCTTGAGCGAGTCCGCCACCGTGCTCAGGGTGGGAATGCGCCGGTCCGGCCGCAGCCGCACCAGGCCGGTGGTGTACTCGAACGCCAGGGTGCCGGCAAAGGCCAGGCCGTCGTCCTCGGCGATGAGGTCCCGGAGGGTGTCCCAGGTCTCCGGTCCCGAGTTGAAGCCGTGCACAAAGACCACCCCCAGCCGCCGCGGCTCTCCGGACACGGCGACCACCCCCTTCCGGCTCGCTCCCCACGGCACCACCGGTCAACCTACCCACCGCACCGCCGGGTTGTGCCCGGAACCGGTGAAGCCGGTGCAGGGGTGAAGGGGGTGAAGGGGGTGACCTCGGCCGGCGGCGGATCGTTGGGCAGGGCCGCGGCGGGGCCGGGCACGCGGAGGGAGCGGACGCGGCAGAGGGGGCGGAGAGAGCGGAAGGAGCGGGCAGCATGGCGGAGCGGAAGTGGACCGAGGCCCAGGTGCCGCCGCAGCACGGCCGGACCGCCGTGGTCACCGGGGCGAACACCGGCCTGGGCCTGGAGACGGCGCGGGTCCTCGCCGCCCGCGGCGCCTCGGTGGTGCTGGCGGTGCGGGACGCCGAGAAGGGCAAGCGGGCCGCCGAGCGGATCGCGGGGACCGCGCCCGGCGCGCAGGTCACCGTGCAGCGGCTGGATCTCTCGGAGCTGGCCTCGGTGCGCCGGGCCGCGGACGAACTCCGGGCGGCGCACCCGCGGCTCGATCTGCTGATCAACAACGCCGGGGTGATGTACACCCCGAGGACGCTCACCCGGGACGGCTTCGAGCTCCAGTTCGGCACCAACCATCTGGGGCACTTCGCGCTCACGGGTCTGCTGCTGGAGAGCCTGCTGCCGGTCCCCGGCTCCCGCGTGGTGACGGTCAGCAGCATGGGCCACCGCATCCGGGCCCGGATCCGCTTCGAGGATCTGCACGGGGAGCGGTCCTACGACCGGGTGGCCGCCTACGGCCAGTCCAAGCTGGCCAATCTGATGTTCACCCATGAGCTCCAGCGCCGCCTCGACGCCGCGGGCGTCCCCACGACGGCGGTGGCCGCCCACCCCGGCATCGCCGCCACCGAACTCATCCGCTACTCCCCCGCGGCGCTGCGGGCGGCCGTCCGCGCGCTGGGCCCGCTGCTCGGCCAGAGCGCGGCCCGGGGCGCGCTCGCCACCCTGCGCGCCGCCACCGACCCGCACGTCCGTGGCGGTGACTTCTACGGCCCGTCCGGTCCCTTCCAGGCCCGGGGCCGCCCTGTCCCGGTCGGCTCCAGCGCCCGGTCCCGCGACCGGGACCTCCAGCGCCGCCTGTGGACGGTGTCCGAGGAGCTGACCGGGGTGCGCTACCCGGTCTGATCCGGCAGGTCCACGGCCAGGGCGTACAGGCGGGTGGTCTGATGGCTGCCGGCGTTGTCGTCCGAGACCAGATGGAGCAGCCGGCGGCCGGCGTCCGCCCCGTCGGCGACGGCCCCGCCCGGTGTCATGCCCTCGATGGTGTCCAGCAGCGGGTTGGGCTGCGGTTCCCGGGCGGTGGCCCCCAGGGACGGGCAGTCCGCGATGTCGGCCGGCAGCCGCTTGTGCGGGAATACGTCCGGGGGCGCGCCGTAGAGCGAGGCCACGCCGGAGACGTCCGGGGCTTCGGCGAGGGAGAGCGCGTAGAGGCGCAGCGGCACCCCGCCGGTGTCCCGCAGGGCGGTCGAGTCGGTGATCTCCGGTGCCAGTTCCCGGCCGGTGCCGCCGAGGCCGACCTCGTACACCACCGGGGTCTTGTCCGCGAGGATCAGCGCCCGTCCCGGGCCGGTGAACGCCATGGCGGACAGCCCGGCCACCGGCCGCCCGCCGTGGCCGACCTTGTCCAGGGCGTCCGAGTAGTCCACCAGGGACACCTCGGGGGAGCAGGCGCGGTCCTCGTTCCCCGAGCCGGCCAGCCACCAGCCGCCCAGGCCGGCGGCCACGGCGACGGCCACGGCGGCCGGCGCCGCCGAGGGCGCGGCCGCTGAAGCCGGCGGCGCCCGCCGTGCCGGCGGGGCGGGTTACAGTGCCGGGAGGGGCAGCGGCCGGGTGCACGGGCCGGGAGCGGAGGGGTGAGCGGCGATGGCACTGTTCGGGAACGCGCATGCGGTCGATCCGGCGGCGGCGCAGCACGAGTACGCGCGGATACTGGTCCAGGGCGAGCAGGTGCAGGCCGCCTATCAGCTCATCCGGGACATGATCCTGTTCACCGACCGCCGGCTGATCCTGATCGACAAGCAGGGTGTCACCGGCCGGAAGACCGAGTACCACTCCATCCCCTACCGGTCCATCTCGCATTTCGCGGTGGAGACCTCCGGGCACATGGATCTCGACTCGGAGCTGAAGATCTGGCTCTCCGGCAGCAATGTCCCGGTCGAGAAGACCTTCACCAAGGGTGTGGACATCTACGAGGTGCAGGCGATCCTGGCGCACTTCGCCATCCGGTAGCCGCCGGCCGCACGGCACCGAAACCGTCCGGGGGCCGGATGGCGTCCTCGCCACCGGGTGCGCGGCGCGGCTGCGGCGGGCCGAAGTCCGCCCTTGTCGCGGGGCGTTCCGGAGCCGGGGCGCTGCCGTACCCTGAGCCTGGCGGCAGCGGCGGCACAAGGGGGGAACGGCGTGGTGGAGTCACTGCACGCGGAGGATCCGCGGGCCATCGGCGGCTATGTCCTGCTGGGCCGGCTCGGCGCGGGCGGCATGGGCCGGGTCTATCTGGCCCGTACGCCGGGCGGCCGGGCGCTGGCCCTGAAGACCATCCTTGCCGAGCGCACCGGCGATCCCGGCTTCCGGCTGCGTTTCGAACGGGAGATACGCAACGCCGACCGGGTGCGCAGTCCCTGGACCGTGCCGGTGGTGGACTGGAGCCGCGGCGACGGCCAGCAGTGGCTGGCCACCGAGTATGTGCCCGCGCCCTCGCTGGAGGAGTGGGTGCTGCACGCCGGCCCGCTGGCCCCGGAGGCGGTCACCGAGCTGGCCGCCGAGCTGATCGCGGCGCTGGCCGCGGTGCATGCCGAGGGCCTGGTCCACCGGGATCTGAAACCGTCGAATGTGCTGCTGGGGCCGCAGCGCCCGCAGCTCATCGACTTCGGCATCGCCCGGGCCCTGGACGATTCCCCGGTCACGCACACCGGCGGCATGATCGGCTCGCCCGGATATCTGGCGCCCGAACAGGTCGCCGGGGCCCGGGAACTCTCCCCGGCGGCCGATGTGTTCGCGCTGGGCGCGCTGCTGGTGTTCGCCGCCACCGGGCACGGCCCCTTCCAGCACACCGGCGAGTCCCCGGCCACCGCCACCCTGCTCTACCGGGTGATCCACGAGCCGCCGGTGCTGACCGGCCTGCCGGAGGTGCTGCGCCCGCTGGTGGAGCCGCTGCTGGCCAAGGAGCCGGGCGCCCGGCCCGCCGCGTCCGCGCTGGCCGCCGGCCGGACGGCCGGCGGCGGCCGGTGGGTCCGGGCGCTGCCGGAGACGCTGCGCGAGGACCACCGCCGGCGGGCCGAGGAGCTGCCGGCCCGGCTGAACCAGAGCGGCGGTGCCGCGCCCGCTCGGCCCGGGGCACAGCCCGCGGTCCCCTCGGCGAGCACCCCGCGACCGCCCGCCCATCCGCCGACGGCCGCGCCCACCGCCGCCGCGGCCGGGCCGCCGTCACCGCCGCCGCCCACCCAGCCGCACGCCGCCGTGCCGCACACCGGCAACCCGTATGCGCCCGGCGGCCCGGCCACCCCGCCGCCTCCGGTGGGGGGCGGCTTCGGCGCGGCCGGTACGCCGGCCACGCCGTATCCGCCGGTCTCGCCCTACCCGGTGCCGCGCCGCTCGTCGCGGACCGTGCCGGCGGTGGTGGGCGCGGTGCTGGCCACCGCCCTGGTCCTGGTGGGCGGCTGGGTGCTGCTGGACAACCGGGGGGAGAACACCGGGGGCACGGCCGGGGACGAGGGGGAGAAGGAGGCGCACAAGGAAGACGGGGCGAACGAGGAGAACGGGGCGGACGAGAAGAACGAGGAGAAGGAGCAGGAGCAGGACCCGGAGGCCCTGCCGGAGCAGTACATCGGCACCTGGGAAGGCTCCGCCGAGGTGCCCGACCGCTCGGACATCGACGGTGAGGTCACCGTCACCCTCACCCTGGACCCGGGCGGCCTCGACGAGCATGTCGGCACCCTGGTGACCAATGCCACGGAGGTGCTGACCGGCTGGAACCTGGGCTGCACCGAGACCGTCAAGCTGATCGAGATCGACGACGGCTCGATCCGGCTGGAGGGCACCTCCAGCCGGAACACCGACCAGGAGAATCCGTTCGTCACCGGCTGCCAGACCGGCAATGTGCACGAGATCACCCTGGACGAGGACGATCCGGACACGGTACTCGGCACCACCGTCTACCCCAAGAGCGAAGACCCGCCGATCCCCCTGCACCGCACCGGCGACTGAGAGCGTCCGCCCGGCGGCGGCGCCGGTCAGCGGGAGCGCGGGGCGCGCAGCAGGGTGTCCGCGGTCAGCGCCAGCACCAGCACCAGCCCGGTGACGATGTAGCGGGAGGCGGTGTCCAGGTTCAGCAGCGTCAGGCCGCTGGAGATCGAGGTGATGACCAGCACCCCGGTCAGCGCCGACCAGGCGCTGCCCCGCCCGCCGAACAGGCTGGTGCCGCCGATCACCGCCGCGGCGATGGCGGTGAGATAGGTCTCGGCGCCCCCGGTGCCCTGGTTGGCCGCGGCCAGCCGGCCGGCCGCCAGCACCCCGCCCAGGGCGGCGAAGGTGGAGCACGCCACAAAGCAGGACACCGTCACCCGCCGCACCGCCACCCCGGCCAGCATGGCCGAGCGGCGGTCGCCGCCCACCGCCCGCACGCTGCGCCCCCACCGGGTGCGGCGCAGCAGCACGTCCACGATCGCGACCAGCGACAGGAACAGCACCACCGGGTAGCCGATGCCGCGGGCCGTGCCCAGATAGGCGACGGTGCCGCCGAGCAGCGCCGCCAGCCCGCCGACCCGCAGCAGCACCCGGGCCAGGCTCGCCCGCGGCAGCTCGGCGCGGGCCCGCCGGGAGCGTTCCAGCAGCTGCACCGCCGCCACCACCGCGATCACCGCCGCCACCAGCGACCAGGCCGCCGCCGGGGAGAGGAAGCCCTGCTGGGCGAAGTCCACCAGCCAGGATTCAAAGGGCAGATTGATGGAGCCGCGGGACCCCAGCACCCGCAACTGGACCCCGGCCAGCACCATCAGCCCGGCCAGGGTGAGCACAAAACTGGGCAGGCCGAGCCGGGTGGCCAGCAGGCCGTAGGTGAGGCCGACCACCACGCCCACCGACAGGGCCAGCACGATGCCCAGCCCGATCGGCCACTCCCACAGCACGGTGGTGACCGCCACCACCGAGGCGGCCAGTCCGCTGACCGAGCCGACCGACAGATCGATCTGCCCGGCCAGCAGCACCAGCACCACGCCCAGCGCGATCACCCCGGTCGGGGCGGACTGCAGGGTGAGATTGACCAGGTTCTCGGCGGAGAGAAAGGCCGGGTTGATGATCCCGAACACGGCCCAGATCAGCACCAGCGCGCCGATGATCGGCAGCATGCCGAGCTCGCGGTCGGGCAGCCGGCGCAGCAGCCGGGGCAGCCGCGCGAAGGGCGCGTCGCTGTCGAACGCGGACGCGGCGGGGTACGGGGCGCGGGAGGAGGGCGGTGCGGGGACGGGCGTCATCGGGGCTTCCTGCCGCCGGGCCGGCTCGCTCCGGTCATCGCGGCGAGCAGATCCTCGTACCCGACGCTGGCGGCGTCAAGCTCTCCGCCGACCCGGCCCAGGCGCAGCACCACGAAGCGGTCGGCGACCGCTTGCAGGTCCGCCGCCTGGTGACTGATCAGCACCACCGCGTGACCGCGTTCGCGCAGCCGCTCCACCAGATTGAGCACCTCGGCGGTCTGCCGGATGCCGAGCGCGGCGGTCGGCTCGTCCAGCACCACCACCCGGGGCGAGCCGAGCAGCGCCCGGGCCACCGCCACCACCTGACGCTGGCCGCCGGACAGCTCGCGCACCGGCAGCCGTACCGAGGGCACGCTGGTGCCGAGCTGGCCGAGCAGTTCCCAGGCCTTGCGTTCCATGGCGACCTCGTCCAGAAAGCCGCCGCGGGTGGGCTCGTGGGCGAGGAAGAGGTTCTCCACCACGTCGAGGTTGTGGCACAGGGCCAGGTCCTGGAAGACGGCGGCGATGCCCAGGCTGCGGGCCACGGCCGGGGAGCCGAGCACCACGGGACGGCCGTCCAGCAGCAGCTGTCCGGCGTCCGGCCGGTAGGCCCCGGCGATCACCCCGGCCAGGGTGGACTTGCCGGCGCCGTTGTCGCCGACCACGGCCAGCACCTCGTGCGGGCGGACGTCCAGGCTGACGTCGGACAGCGCGCGCACGCCGCCGAAGTTCTTGCTGATCCCGCGCAGCGACAGCACCGCGCCGGGCAGCGCGGCGGCCGGGGGCGGGGCCGCGGCCCCGGACCGGGACCCGGACCGGGGCTCGGGCTGAGAGTGGGGCTGGGGCCGGGTCACGGGGTCACCTCCTCCAGGCCGGCCTCGGCGCAGGCGGCCTCGTAGTAGCGGGTGCAGATCTGGTCCACCGAGTGGACACCGCCGTCCACGATCACCCGCTCGACGTCGTTCACGCCCACCGCGCGGGGGGCGAGCAGCAGGCTGGGCACGCCGTCGATCACCGCGGTGGTGCGCGGCGACTCGCCGCGCAGCACCCGCACGGCCAGTTCGGCGGCGGTGCGGGCCTGCTCGGTGGCGGCCTTGTAGACGGTCATGTACTGGTCGCCGGAGATGATCCGCTGCACCGCGGCCAGTTCGCCGTCCTGGCCGGTGACCGGCGGCAGCGGCTCGACCCCGGCGGCCTTCATGGCGGCGATGGCGCCGCCCGCGATGGCGTCGTTGGCGGCGTAGACGCCGTCGACCCGGCCCGCGTACTGGGTGAGCTGGCTCTCCACCCAGTCGGTGGCCTTGTCCGGGCTCCAGTCGGGCGTGTCGTACTCGGCGAGCACCTCGATGTCCTCTCCGTCGAGCGCACGGGCGACCCCGGCGGCGAGCTCCGCGGAGTTGGGGTCGGTCGGGGAACCGTGGACGAGGAGTATGCCGGGTGGCTCTCCGCCGGTGCGCGGCGCCCGCTCCTTCAGCGCGGCCACCAGGGCGGTGCCCTGGAGATAGCCGATCAGCTCGCTGTCGAAGGAGACGTAGTAGTCCACGTCGGGGTCGGCGATGAAGCGGTCGTAGGCGATCACCGGGACGCCGTAGCGCTGCGCCTCCTGCACGATGCTGACCGCGGCGACCGCGTCCACGGCGTCCAGCACGAGCACATCGGCGCCGCGCGCGAGCATGGATTCGGCCTGCTGCTGCTGGAGGGCGGCGTCCTGGTCGGCGTTGGCGTAGTACACCTCGCAGTCCGGGCAGCGGCGCTCCACGAGGCCGGTGAACGCCGGCCGGTCGGCGCTCTCGTAGCGGGCCGTCTTCACCTCCGGCAGCAGCAGCGCGATGGCGCCCTCGGAGTCCTCGCCGCCGCCCGCCGCGGCCCCGCAGGCCGCCCCGCCCAGGGCGAGCGCGGCCACCGCGGCCAGCGCCGCGGCGGCGCGGACCGTGCGGCGGCGTTCCGGCCGGGTCATACGTTCACCCCCAGGCCGCCGCTGAGGCGGGCGGTGTCCATGGCGACGGCGAGCGCGCCGCGCACCTCGGCCGCCGAGCCCAGCTCGGCGGCCGTCACTTCCACCGGTCCGGCGGTGCTGGGCATGGTGCGCTGTGCGACCACGTTCCGCATCGGGCCCAGCAGGATCTCCCCGGCGTCCGCCAACTGGCCGCCGATCACCACCAGTTCCGGATCCACCAGATTGCACAGGTTGGCCGCGGCCACGCCCAGGTGCTGCCCGGTGTCGGAGAGCACCCGGCGGCAGCCGGGGTCGCCCTCCTTGGCCCGGGTGATCACATCGCGCAGTGTGAGGTGTCCGTGGCTGGCGGCCAGCATGCCCAGCAGTGCCGGGGCGCCGACATAGGTCTCCAGGCAGCCGCGGTTGCCGCAGCGGCAGATCGGCCCGTTCTCGTCGATCGTCACATGCCCGATCTCGCCGGCGCCGCCCGCCCGGCCGTGCATCAGCCGGCCGCCGAGGACCAGTCCGCCGCCGACCCCGTGCGAGACCCGCAGATAGGCCAGGTTCTCGCGGCCGGCGCCGGCCCCGAACCGGGCTTCGGCCAGGGCGCCGAGGTTGGCGTCGTTGTCCACGGTCACCGGGGCGTCCAGTTCCTCGCCGATCACCTCGGGCACGGCCACCCCGTCCCAGCCGCGCAGCATGCCGACCGTGGTGATCCGGCCGCTGCGGCGGTCCACCGGCGCGGGCAGGCAGACCCCGACGGCGAGCAGTTCCTCGGGGCGGGCGTCCACCGACTCGACCATCTCGCCGACCAGCATGGCGGCGCGGCGCAGTCCGGCGTCGGCCCGGTGGTCGGGGGCGAGCGGCATCCGCTGGTCGGCCAGCACCTGCATGGAGGCGTCGGCCAGCGCCACCCGCAGCGAGCGGCTGCCGAAGTGCACCCCGGCGACCAGGCCGAGGTTGCGGGCCAGGGTGACCAGCAGGGCGCGCCGGCCGCTGCGGGTGGAGGGCGAGGTGTGCAGCACGCCGGCCGCGGTGAGTTCTTTGACGATGTTGGAGACGGTGGCCGGGGACAGGCCGGTGACGCCGGCCAGCTCGATCTGCGTGAGCGACCCACGCCGCTGGACGGCGCTCACGATCCGGGCTCGGTTGGCCTCACGTAGTGAAGTCTGCGAACCCGGGGTCACCCGGTCAGCGCGCACAGCGGTCAGGATACCGCCTGGTCTCGCAAGCGCTCTGAATCCGGATCGGGCGAGATGTGGCATCACCGCAGGGTTGAATACAGGACCCGACCGTAAGGCACGGTTGGATGTCACTTTGAATTTACTTCTTGACTTCAACCATGGCCGGGCCTTTGATGGGCCGCGGACGGGCGCAGCACGGCGCTTCCGGCCGGTGCGTGACTCCCCACGCGCACCGACCACCAGATACGGCAACGAAGGCGTAGGGATACGAATGCGTTTCAATCGCAGAACGAACGCGGTGGTGGCGGGCGCCGTCATCGCCGGTCTGACGCTCGCCGCCTGCGGCGGCGACTCCGATGACGGCGGCGATGGCGGCGGCGGCGGTTCCGCCGCCGAGGTCGAGGTCTTCACCTGGTGGGCGGCCGGCTCGGAGAAGGCGGGCCTGGACGCTCTGGTGAACGTCTTCGAGGAGCAGCACCCGGAGACCAAGTTCGTCAACGGCGCCGTGGCCGGCGGGGCCGGTTCCGCGGCCAAGGACCTTCTCCAGTCCCGTCTCCAGGCCAACGACCCGCCGGACACCTTCCAGGCGCACGCCGGCATGGAGCTGCTGGACTACATCAACGCGGGCCAGCTCCAGGACGTGTCGCTGCTGTACGACGCCTTCGACCTGCGCGAGGCGTTCCCGGCCGACCTGATCGAGCGGCTGACCCACGACGGCAAGATCTACTCCATCCCCTCCAACATCCACCGCGCCAACGTGGTGTGGGCCAACCCGGCCGTGCTGGAGGAGAACGGGATAGACCCGGACAAGACCTATGCGGACCTGGACGAGTGGTTCGCCGACCTGGACGTCCTTCAGGAGGCGGGCGTCACCCCGCTGTCGGTGGCCACCGCCTGGACCCAGGTCCACCTGCTGGAGACCATCCTGCTCTCCACCCTCGGCGCGGACGCCTACACCGGCCTGTGGGAGGGCGAGACCGACTGGAACGGCCCCGAGGTCACCGAGGCGCTGGAGAACTTCGAGCAGGCCATGAGCTACACCAACGGTGACCGGGACGGTCTGGACTGGCCCGAGGCCACCCAGATGGTCATCGACGGCAACGCCGCCTTCAATGTGATGGGCGACTGGGCGGTGGCCGCGTTCGAGGAGCAGGGCAAGGAACTGGGCACCGACTTCACCGCCTTCCCGGTCCCGGGCACGGACGGGGTCTTCGACTTCCTCGCCGACTCCTTCACCCTGCCCGAGGGCGCCCCGCACCCGGACGGTGCCCGCAACTGGCTGGAGACCGTGGGCTCGCTCGAAGGCCAGACCGCGTTCAACAAGGCCAAGGGCTCCATCCCGGCCCGCGTGGACGCCGACCCGGCCGAGTTCTCCGCCTACCAGCAGACGGCCATCGAGTCCTTCGGCCAGGACACCATCGTCTCCTCCCTGGCGCACGGCGCGGCGGCCCCGGTGGCCGTGCTGAACGCCGTCTCGGACGCCACCAGCAAGTTCACCGCCGGCGCCTCCGACATCGGAACATTCCAGTCCGAACTCGCCTCCGCCGCGGCGGCCACGAGCTGACCCGACGGAGCGAGCCCGCCGAACCGGCCCCGGACCCGGCCAGAAACCCGGGGCCCGGTCCCGGACCGGACCCGACCGCGGCGCGCCGCCGCCGGCCCCACCCCGCCGGCGGCGCGCCGCGGCGCTCCAGGGAGATTTCGATGATCAAGACCGCCAAGAAAGCCGGCCGGAAGGCCGGGGCGCCGCTGCTGCTGATCGCGCCCTCGCTGATCCTCGTGGGCATCTTCGTCTACGGGCTGATCGGCGCGAACTTCAAGACCTCGCTCAGCGATGTGCACACCGCGGGCCAGGCCACCGGGCAGGCACCGGCCGGCACCGTATGGCTGGACAACTACTTCGACCTGCTCGGCAGCGAGGCGTTCCAGCACTCGCTGAAGAACCTCTTCCTCTACACCGGGGTCTTCCTCGGCGGCACCATGCTGATGGGCTTCCTCTGGGCCTGGCTGCTGGAACGGCCGATGAAGGGGGAGGGGATCTTCCGTTCCGTCTACCTCTTCCCGATGGCCGTGTCCTTCGTGGCCTCCGGTGTGGTGTGGCGCTGGCTGCTCAACTCCAACCAGGACCAGAGCGCCACCGGGCTCAACCGCCTCTTCCAGATGATCGGGCTCGACTTCCTCCAGAACAACTGGTGGAACAACGTCGACTACGGCATCACCGCGATCGCCATCCCCGCCATCTGGCAGTTGTCCGGCTATGTCATGGCCCTGTTCCTGGCGGGCTTCCGCGGCATCCCCGACGAACTGCGCGAGGCCGCCCGCGTCGACGGGGCCACCACCTGGCAGCTCTACCGCCATGTGCTCTTCCCGCAGCTCTCCCCGATCGCGCTGTCGGCCCTCATCATCATCGGCCACATGTCGCTGAAGTCCTTCGACCTGATCATGTCGATCTCGAAGCCGGCGAACTACCAGACCAAGGTCCCGGCCGTCGACATGTATGTGTTCAAGTCGAGCTTCGACTACGCGAACGCCGCCGCGGTCGGCTCGATCCTGCTGGTGCTCGTGGCCCTGGTGGTCGTGCCCTATCTCGTCCGCACGAATCGCAAGGAGAAGTGATGACCGCGCTTCCCACCGAGGCGGTCCCGGCTTCGCGGCCCACCGGCGCTCCGTCCGGACCGGCACACGCCCGGCCCCGCCGCACCGGCGGTTTCCCCGTGGCCCGCACCCTGCGCTACGCGGCCCTCCTCCTTTTCCTGCTCATCGTCCTGATCCCCGTCTATGTCCTGCTGGTCACCAGCTTCAAGGGCCCCGGCGACGCCTCGCCGGCCCGCGCCTGGTCGCTGCCGACCGAGTGGACGCTGGACAACTGGGACACCGCCTGGACCACCCTCTCCCCGGCCATCTGGCGGACCCTCCAGATGGTGATCCCCTCGGCGCTGATCGCGGCGCTGCTGGGCTCGGTCAACGGCTTTGTGCTCTCCCGCTGGTCCTTCCGGGGCGCCAATCTGGTCTTCACCCTCATCCTGTTCGGGATGTTCATCCCCTACCAGGCGGTGATCATCCCGCTGAATGAGCTGGTGCTGGACCTGGAACTCCCCAGCGGGGTGCCCACCCTGATCCTGCTGCACGTGGTCTTCGGCATCCCGATCACCACGCTGATCTTCCGGAACTACTACCAGACCGTTCCGCACGAGCTGGTGGAAGCCGCCCGGATCGACGGCGCCGGCATGCTCCGCACCTACTGGTCGGTCATCCTCCCGATCTCCGTGCCCAGCTTTGTCGTCGTCCTGATCTGGCAGTTCACCTCGGCCTGGAACGACTTCCTGTTCGCGGTGTTCTTCTCCTCCAGCCAGAACGGCCCGGTGACGCTGGCGCTGAACAACCTCGCCAACGGCGCGCTGCTGCAGAACTACGGCGTCTCCATGGCGGGGGCCCTGTTCGCCTCGCTGCCGACCCTGGTGGTCTACATCATCCTGGGCAAGTACTTCATCGGCGGCCTGATGTCCGGCTCCGTCAAGAGCTGATCGCGGAAAGAGCCGTGGCGCGGCGGCCGGCTGGGCCGCCGCGCCACGGGGGTGCGGTGTCGTGCAGGTGGGGGGCCGCGCTATCCGGCGCTGCAGGACACCGTTGGCCAGGTCCAGTTGCCGTTGTGCCTGATGGTGACGCCGAAGTTGTTGCCGTTGCCGTTCGGCCTGGCGACCATCACCTGTGAACTCGGCCAGGTGGCCTGGGTGTTCCAGGTGGCGATGATGGTGGCCGGGGACGGGACGTTCATGGTCACGGTCCAGTTGCTGGAGCCGGAGACCGAGACGTTCAGGTTGTAGCGGTCGCTCCACTGGGAGCCCGCGGAGAGGGTCGCGGT
>NZ_FOLM01000004.1:360249-377509 GCF_900112355.1 Streptomyces aidingensis | reverse complement strand
CTGTGGTCAGTAAGGATTCGATGGGTCTCGTTGATCGCCCTACGCAGAGGCTGAATCTCCACGGCGAGCAGTTCGCCCAGGAGCTGCATGGGGATGACCTCGCGCAGGTAAAGCACGGTAGCCAGGACTCTCACCGCAGGCGTAATCACCGAGATTGCACCCGCGCCTCTCGTGCGCCGGCGTTTGCCTCCACGGCGCTCGTAGCGCCGCTGCTCGTCTCTCGCTTCTTGGAGAGGGGCCAGACATGCGATGAGATCGGTCAGATCCTCCGGATTCATGCCGGTCAGCCGCGGGTCCGAAAGCATCTCCACCGCCTCAAGGTTGAGACCTTGCGGCCTATTGACGCGAGGGGCTGAGGCGTGATCGCTCTTGTGCGGGAGGACGGTGTAGTTCCACGCCCCCCTGGTCTCATGCGGTTCGATCGGCAGCGAATCCGCGTATTCCTTGCTGATGGAGATACCGGTCGGGTATTCGCGCGTGTCGAGTTCGGCTTCCACGCGGAGCCCGCCGCGGGTGCGAGTCGACCTGATGGTCTTGATGACGACCTCGTGGCTGGTCAGCGGCCTGCCCCGCCAGTTCATCGTGATGTGGGAGAACAGGCGGTGCTCGACCTTGTTCCACTTCGAGGTTCCGGGCGGGAAGTGGCAAACGGTGATGGCCAGACCCGTCTCCTCGGCCAGAGCGGACAGTTCAGACTTCCACAGTCGGTAGCGCGGGGAATTGGAGCCCCCGGAATCCGCTGTGATCAGAAGGCGGGTGGCGCTGGGATAATCGATCCGGCCGCGATTTTCCCACCACCGGCGGACCGAGGCGACGGCGAAGGCCGAGGTGTCATGGTCCACTCCGACGTTTAGCCAACCCGTGTTGGCGGCGATGTCGTAGATTCCGTATGGAATCACTTGTTCCCTGCCTGGACGAGCGAAAAGAGAGTGGTCTTCGACATCGATCGGATCGCCCTGGGGGCGCCATTCACGGCCAGCCTGGTGGAACTGGCCCACCAGCTCTTTCTTCTTCGTATCCACGCTGATAACGGGCTCGCCGACCGCTTGATACTTCTTCACCTGACTGTTGATGTACTGGAATTGTGCGTCCCGATCCGGGTGCTGTTTGCCCTCCAAGGTCTTAACGTTCGACTGGAGACTGAAGCCGCTCTTGCGAAGCAGCTTGCCCACCGTGGTCGCGGAGACCTCGTGCCCTTGCCTCGTCAACTCGCCGGCGAGATTCCGCAGAGATTTGGTCGTCCACCTCAGCGGCGACATGGGATCGCCTCGTTCGTCTGGTTCGACCAGGGCCATGAGGGCGGGAAGCAGGTCCGGGTTCTTGTCTGCCGCGGCCTTGCGGCCACCACCCGGGCGTCGGACGCGGCCGTCCGGGAGCGGCTCCATGTCGAGTTCGGCGATGCCCTTTCGGATGGTCGTTTCACTGACGCCAACCGCTCGGGCCACGGTCCGTATCCCTCCATGGCCCAGCCCTTTCGCTTCAGCAGCGAGGAGCAACCGTCGCTGCCTTTCATTGAGGTGGGGAAGCAACAACTGCAACCGCGAGGCCAGATGACCGCAGATCAATGGAGATATGACCACGTAAGATCAACGATCACGGCCCCGTCAAAGCAACGCCTTGTTTCCGGACAGCTTCCCCGCGGCGCCTACGGCCAAGCGCCCATCCTCATCGTCGACGAACCCACCGCCGCCCTCGACCCCGAAGCCGAACTCGACACCTTCGCCCGCATCCAGCACCTGGCCCAGCAGGGCCGCACCATCGTGCTCATCACCCACCGCATGGCCTCCGTCCGCATGGCCGACCTCGTCCACGTCCTGGAAGGCGGACAGCTCATCGAATCCGGCACACCCCAGGAACTCCTCACCGCCGGCGGCCGGTACGCACAGATGTTCCAGGCCCAAGCCTCACAATTCACCACCGCCACACCGGCCATGCCCTCCCCCACACCCCCTGCCACCCCCATCACCGACAGCCACATGTCACAAGCCCCGGCCGCCACACCCGGCACACCGAAGGCATGAGGAAAACAGTGTCCTCACTCTCACCACGGCACCCTAAGCGCCATACCGAACCGGTCGACGTCCACGTCATCCTGCGCCGCGGCGGGGAAGTGCTGCTGACCCGCCGGGCCGGTGAGGTCTACGCCAGCGGCCTGCTCCACCTGCCCTCCGGCCACCTCGACGGCCCGCACGAGACGATCCTCGACGCCGCCGTGCGAGAAGCGCGGGAGGAGACCGGCGTCCTGATCGACCCCGCCGAGGTGCGAGCGGCCGTGGTGGTGCACCACCGCAGCCCCGCCGGGCAGGCCCGCACCGGCTTCTTCTTCGAAGCCCGCCGCTGGCAGGGCCAGCCGCACATCACCGAGCCGCACCTGTGCAGCGACATGGGCTGGTGGCCACTGGATGCGCTGCCGGGCGGCATGGTCGCCTACTGCCGCGCCGGGCTGGACGCCTACCGGGCCGGCCGGTACTTCGCCACCCACTTCCAGCACCCAGGCGACCCCATCGCCCATCAGCCCGGCCCCGGCCATCGCCTGGCCCTGCTCCCCCACACCACGCCGCAACACCCGCCACCGGCACCCGCCGCGGACCGCACCCTGCCGTGACCTGCGGCCGGTCCGCCCCGCCCCGCCCCCCTTTGCCGTCCATCACCGAAGGAGCCACCGCTCGTGGGTTACCGCGCGCAGCACGAATGGGACCAGCACTACCGGCGTGGCGAGGGATTCCGCCCGCTGTCCGAGGCGGAGCAGCAGCTGCTCAAGGAGCACCTTGCGCCGCCCGAGGACTGCGGCGGGCGGGCGCTGGATGTCGGCTGCGGTACCGGTGAACTGGCCCGGTATCTGGTGGCTGTGGGCTACCGGGTCGATGCGGTGGACTTCGCCGGGGCCGCGCTCGCCGCGGCCCGCGCCCGCGGGGAGGCGGCCGGTGTGCGGTTCCTGGAGCTGGACATCGAGCGCGACGACCTCGGCGGGCTCCACGAGGGCGGATATGACCTGGTCACGATGCGGCTGGTCTACCCGTTCCTGACCGGCCGGGCCAGGGTGCTGCGGGAGCTGGGCCGCAGGCTGCGCCCGGGCGGGGCGCTGTGCGTGATCACCCCGTGCGCCGAGGGTGTCCCCGCCCACCAGCGGGACATCGCCCTGGACGAGGAGGAGACTACCTTCCTGGCCGCCGGCTGGCGGCAGGTGATGCGCCTTGCCGCAGACGATCTGGCGGTGCTGATCCTGCGCGAGCCCGCGAGCGACCCGGTGAGGGCCGTGGAAAAGGACCGCCCGGCCCCGCACGCGCTGACCGGCGCGCTCGCGGTGGTCACCGACGCACACGGCCGGCTGCTGCTGGGCTGGTCGGCCCGCGGCACCTGGGAGATGCCCGGCGGCAAACACGCCGCCGGGGAATCCTTCGAAGCCGCAGCCGTACGGGAGTTGGCCGAGGAAGCCGGCCTGGTCGCCGAGACCGGTGATGCAAAGGTCCTGGCGCTGGTGGCCGATGACGCGCACGGCATCCCCCGCCTGACCGCGGTGGTGCGCATCACCGCCTGGTCCGGCACCCCAGCGGTGCGCGAACCGGAGCTGATCCACCGCTGGGAATGGCACGATCTGGCAGACCTGCCCACCCTGCCCGGCCCGCTGTTCACCCCGGCCGCCCACGCCATCAACACCGTCTGGCCCGGCCTGCTTCCCGGCCTGCCCCCCGCCCACCGCTACCCCCACGCCACCTCGCCGGCCGCCGTGCCCGGAGAGCCGCCCGCAGCCCGCCGGCTGCGCCAACGTCTGGCCGATCAGCTGCTGGAGAAAGAGTTCATCCGCAGCCCGGCCATCGGATCGGCCCTCAGGGTCGTGCCGCGCCACCGCTTCCTGCCCGAAGCCCCGCTGGAGAAGGCCTATGCCGACGATTCGGTGGTGACCAAACGCGACGATACCGGCCGGCCCCTCAGCTCCGTCTCCGCCCCCTGGCTGCAGGCCCTGATGCTCCACGAAGCCGGCCTCGCCCCCGGGCACCACGCGCTGGAGATCGGCTCCGGCGGATACAACGCCGCCCTGATGGCCGAGATCACCGGCCCCTCAGGAAGCGTGACCACCGTGGACATCGACCCCTACGTCACCGGCCGGGCCCGCCGCTTCCTAGACGAGGCCGGCTACCACGACGTGCGCGTGGTCCTCGGCGACGGCGAACAAGGCGCCCCGGGCCATGTGCCGGCCGGCGGGTTCGACGCCATCATCGTCACCGTCGAGGCCCCCGACATCCCGCCCGCCTGGTTCGACCAGCTCGCCGAAGGCGGCCGGCTCGTCCTGCCGCTGCGGGTGCGCGGCTACAGCCGCAGCGTCACCCTCGAAAAGCACGACGGCCAGCTGGTCAGCCACGCCTTCCACGTCTGCGGCTTCGTGCCCATGCAAGGCGCCGGCCGTCGGCGGGTCACCCGGCGGGTCCTGCGCGAGGGAGAGATCACGCTGTCCTTCGAGGACGGCGAGCCGTCCGACACCTCCGCCCTGGAGGACGCCCTGGCCACCGAGCGCCTCGAGGTGCCCACCGGGGTGACCATCGCCTCCGGGGTGTCCTTCGAGACGCTGCAGCTGTGGCTGGCCACCACCCAGCCGGGCTTTTGCACCATCGGCCTGGACCAGGACAAGGACACCGGCACCATCTCCCCACCCCGCTACGGCGGCGCCGCAGCCGTCCGCGACAGCACGCTGGCCTACCTCACCTACACCCCAACCGGCCACGACGAGGACACCGGCAACAAGCGGTTCGAGTTCGTCGTGCACGCCTTCGGCCCCCACGCCCCCGCACTCGCCCAAGCACTCGCAGAAAGGGTGCGGGACTGGGACCGCCACCACCGGCACGGCCCCGGCCCCCGCCTGACCGTCCACCCCCGCGCCTCCTGGACCGGGGAACACACCGGGCCACTCACCCTCAAAAAGCACATCGTCCTGGCCTGGGACTGGCCCACCACCCAGGCCACGCACACCAAAGACCAGAAGCACACCGAACCGCCCAAACCCGCAGACTCAGCACAGCGGCTAACCACCGGAACGTAGGACGGTGACCGCCCCATCGGCCCGCCGTCCACCAGCAGGCTCCAGTTCGGAACAGCCGCTCTTTTCGCGGGCCTCTGCCTCGTCCAAGTGTATCGGTTCGGCCCGGCCGGGCTGTCAGACGCTTCCGCCATACTGGGATTCTGCTGCCCTACAGACTTTCGGCCCGGTGCCGCTACACCGTGCCGGTCATACCTGGACAGCTCCACGCCCGGGACGGGACGACCGGAAGGAAAGTACATGCTTCTTGAATCAGTCGTGATCGAGCGGTACCGGAACTTCACCGAGCCGCAGACGATGACGGTGGAACCCGCCGTGACGTGCCTGATTGGCAAGAACGAGTCCGGGAAGACGACTATTCTTAAAGCCCTGCACCGCCTGAACCCGGCGAACATCCCCGACGACTTCGACGTTACTAAGGATTACCCGCGGCGGTTCCTGGCTCAGGACCGCCGCAAAGAGAACCTCGACGAGGTGATCCCGGTCAATGCCATCTTCCGCCTGGACGAAGACGACGCCCAGGCCATCGAGGACGTACTCGGGGTCACACCGCCGGAAAGCACCCGTGTCGAGGCATGGCGGACCTACGGCGGCGACTTCGGCATCGGCATTGGGTGTGCCTTCCGTGAGGCGCTGGAAGCGGCATGCAATGAAGCCGGGGTAGACCACGACGACGACCTCGCCGAGGTTGGCCAGTACACATCAATTCGGGAAGCGAGTGCAGCTGCCACTACCCTCGCGAAGTCCCTCAAAGAGTCCGGAAAGACCGCCCGCGGGAAAGCTGTCGGGAAGATCGCCAACGAACTGAAAAAGTACACAGCACTGGTCACAGGGGAGTTCGACGACGACCTGCGGGACGTCCTGGACGCCCGCCTGCCGAAGTTCTTCTACTTCTCCACCTACGAAACACTCGAAGGCGAATACGACCTGACCGAGCTTGCCGACCGGGCCGCAAACCGCAAGCTTCTGCGGGAGGACAGCACCATCCTCGCGCTGCTGGAGCTGGCCAGCGGGGTGGGCCCCCAGGACTTCCTCGACGAGGACTACGACAGCCGCAAGGCGGAGCTGCAGGCCGCCAGCCACGACCTCAGCAGGCAGGTCTTCCGGTACTGGAAGCAGAACGACGCACTGACCGTGCGGTTCGACACCGACATGCCGATCGTGGAGAAGGACGCCCAGGGCCACGAGATCCGCCACCGCATTCTCAAGATCGAACTCGAGGATGAGCGGCACGGCGTGCACACCAACTTCTCCACCCGCTCCGCCGGCTTCCAGTGGTTCTTCTCCTTCCTGGCCGCCTTCAGCGCCTACCAGGGCGCCGAGAAGCGGGTGGTGGTGCTGCTGGACGAACCCGGCACCAGCCTCCACGGCGAAGCCCAGAAGGACTTCCTGCGCTACATCTTCGGCGAACTCGGCACCACCCAGCAGGTGCTGTACACCACGCACTCCCAGCACATGATCGACCCGACCCGCTACGAGACCATGAGGGCCGTCCACGACCGCGCCACCCGGGAGAATCCGGAACTGGGCGTCGCCATCACTCCGGTCAGCCTGTCCGCTGACCCTCACACCATCCTTCCCGTCGAAGCAGCGCTCGGCTACTCCGTCGCCCAGCACCTCTTCCTCGGTTCTGGCCCTCACCTCGCGGTCGAAGGCAGCAGCGACTTCATCTTCCTTACCCGCATGTCGGAGCACCTCACCGCGAAGCAGCGCACCGGGCTGGACGTCAACCTGTCGATCATCCCGGTCGGCGGCATCGGCAATATGCCCGCCTTCGTCGCCCTGATGGGCCGCCGTCTTCAGGTACGGGCCCTGGTCGATGGCGAGCGCACCACCAGCGTCGCGGACAAGGTTTACCAGGCCGCCAAGGCGCGGGATATCGACGACAACCGCATCGTGGTGCTGGGGAAGCTCGACGGCCTGCCGACCACCGCCGACATCGAAGACCTCTTCACCACCAAGGACTACCTCTGGCTCTACAGCCGGGCCGTCCATTCGCTGCAAGAGGAAGACCTCCCCGACACCCCCGAGCCGATCCTGCGCCGCATCGGCATCGCACGGCAGAGGGCTGGTATGAACCCCAAGTTCGACCACGTCGGACCCGCTCACCACCTCACCAGGAACAGTGCCGAGTTCTTCGCCCAGGCAGACCCTGAGACGCTGGACCGGTTCGAGAAGGTCTTCCGCCTGGTCAACGTGTCGTAATCGCACGGGAACACGAATGGGAGGGGCTCGAACACCCTCGGTGACATCCGCGCCCGGTGGCGCAAAGAGGAACTCGATACCATTGGGCTCGTCGCGGAAGACAAGTTCCTTGGTGTGGCCGTATCCACGGTGTCCCACCTCATGGAGCATCGCCGTTGCCTCGGACAGCGATCCCAGGCAGGGCGATGCGCAGCAGGGAGGTTCCCTTTTACAGCGAGAGGGGCCAGTGACCAGATCGGTACTCATCGCGCCAGACCCAGTTCACACGGGAGGTCCTCCGGCGATGCCCAGTGCTCGCCTCGCAGTCTCGATGAACCGCGACCTGGCGTGATGGCCGTCCTCACCGGGCGGTCTGCCCCGGAGGGAATCAATGGCCGCTCGTGCAGCCGTGGATACTTCCTCCGGTCCTTCAAGAAGTACCGCCGCGTATGCGCGATGGAGCTCGGCCCGATCCTCTGCCCTGCCGTCTGTTCCCGTCCGCCGGGACAGCAGGAACGCTTCCAGGGTCTCCACGAATCGGACATACGTCTGCCTTCGTAGTTCCAGCACGCGGACAGTGCGCTGTTCCTCGATGGTGATCCGGACGGTCTCCAGTACCGCATCCGCCTGGCGGTCGCCCGAGTGCCTCGCCGCATCGGCCTGCCGCATACCTGCCCGGAAGGCCAGCAACCCGGTGGTCAACCCAACGAAGACCGCTGCGCCAGCCGCGACCAGCGCCGTTCCCAACTCCCCCATGCGGCCATTCCTCCCCTGCAACGCCGAAAGCAGCACGTGCATCGGCACGCTTCTCACATCTCACACCCGACCTGGGACGCAGGCGGGTCGTCAGTAGTATCGGGCCTGGACCCGAGCAGTGAGGCACATCGTTCACCGACCCGGCGAAACCGCCCCCAAGAAGGAGACTCCCGCACTAGAATGGATAGTTGTAGCGACGGGCGACGGGCGACGGGCGACGGGCGACGGGCGACGGGCGACGGGCGACGGGCGACGGGCGACGGGCGGGATGTGCTCTTCGCTGCGCGTTCGGCAATCGCTCTGTACCGCCTCCTCGATATCCTCTCGGTGTTCTCCGGCGACGCCCGCATCACGCGCCATTTCACCCTCATCCCCGGCTCGGAGTTCCAAGTCGAGGCCCTCGCCGCCATTGATGCTGTGGGAGCCCGTATCCTTCCCTGGTCGCAGGCTCGGCGCCTCCGCTTTGATCTGACCCTTGCCGCCAGTCCCAAGGGAGATCTGAAACTGCTCAGCGCTCCCCGTGTCCTGGTTCCGCACGGGGCCGGCTTCGGGAAAACGATAGGAGGCGAAGGCACACCCGGTGTGCCTTCCGGACTCGACCCGGCGTTTCTGCATGCTCCTGACGGCACTGTCCTCGCCACCCGGTACGCGCTTGCCCACCCCAGCCAGGTCACCCGTCTGGCGGCCCTGAGTCCACAGGCCGCCGCGCACGCCACCGTCGTCGGAGACGCCACCCTGGACCGCATCCTGGCCTCGCGCTCTCGCCGCGACCGCTACCGGGCCACCCTGGGCACCGGGGATCGCACGCTTGTTGTGCTGGCCTCGTCCTGGGGCCCGGAATCCCTCTTCCAGCGCTGCCCCGGACTGGCCGCGGAGCTGGCCGCCGCTCTTCCCCACGACGCCTGGCAGTTCGCACTGCTGCTGCATCCCAACGAGCGCTCCCGACTGGGCTCCTTCGAGCTGGAAGAACACCTGGCCCCTGCCCGGGATGCTGGGCTGATCCTGGCTGAGCCCTACCAGGAGTGGGCCGCGCTGCTGGTCGCCGCCGACACCGTCATTACAGACCACGGCTCCACCGCGCTGTACGCCGCCGCCCTGGACCTGCCCGTCATCGCCGCCTGCCACGGAGGCCGGGAACTCCTGCCCGGCACCCCCATGGCAGACCTGCTGGCCCGCAGCCCTCGCTGGGAAGGCCCAGGATCCCTGCCGGACGCCCTGGCCGCACACCGGCCCCGGGAGAACGCCGACATCGCCGACGGCGCCTTCGCTCAACAGGGTCACGCCCTGAAGCTGCTGCGCCAGGAGATCTACCGGCTGCTACAACTGCCGCCCCCTCCCCTGCCGGCCATCCCCAGGCTGCTGCCGCCGCCCTCGGCCGCGCCAAGGACCCCGACGGCCTTCGCCGTCCGGGCCCGGCCTGAGGGACAGCAGGTGTACGTAGAACGCTTCCCGGCCCACCTCGGCGACGCGCCAGCGCACCACTTGGCGGCGGAACACGGCAGCGCCGACGAGCGGTATCTCCACAGCGCCGGACTGCTCTACCGCCGCGCGCAAGGCGACTCACCATTCCCGCACCTCGCCTCGCGGACCGCGCTGGACTGGACCCAGCACATCCTGGGGGAACATCCAGGGTGCGGCGCGGCGGCGGTCGTACTCTCGCCCTCCCGGTGCCTGATACGCCCCAAGGCGGGTGCCGCGTTGGCGGTGCACATTACCCCCTTCCGGGAGGGCAGCCGACTGGTGCACACCGATCCGGCCGCTGTCCTCTCCGCCGTCTACGCCTGGCTCCGGGAACGGCCCGATGCCCCTGCCACGCTCACCGCGGTCGTCGGAGGCCGCGCGTTCCGGGTCCGGCTGTCCCCTCCAGATGAAGAAGAGGCGGAGCATCTGCTGGAGTCCGCATAACCGCGCCACGCTCAGCCGGAGCTGCCATACCCCGAGGGGTGCCGTCCCCGCTCGGCAAGTGCAGTCGGCCCCGGCCCGGTACTGCCCTCGCTCGGCGCGTTCCTGTGCTGCGGAAGCCGCCGTCCACCCTGCGGGGCCCACACTCCGGTCGGGGAGGGGTCAGTCTTCCTCCAGCCCGTTCTGCTCGCGGATGCTGCGGGCGGCCTCCCGGTGCCGGGCCGCCGACTCGGTGTCTCCGGTCTCTGCTGCCAGCGCGGCAAGCGCCTCCAGAATGCGCAGCCGGTCGTGTTCGGACTCCCGCGCCCTGGCGCTGTCCAGCGCGGCCTGGTACAGCTCTGCCGCCTCTTGTTTTCTGTCCAGGCTGCGCAGCACACCGGCCAGGGCGAAGCCGGTACGTGCGGTCATCCTTTCCCTGCCCAGTTCACGGGCCATCTCGTGTGCTCGGCTGAGAAGTCCGGCTGCCTCCTGCGTACGGCCCATGCCTGCGGCTGCGGTGCCGAGCTGGTATGTCTGAAGCATCACGCCGTAGGGGTTTTCGATGCGCTGGTGAACCTGAAGCGCGACCGAGTACCGACCAGCCGCTTCTTCCCACTGGCCACGGGCGGCGTGGAGCCGGCCCTGGAACTCCGCCAGCGATGCCTTCAGCCGCTGCTCCTCCTTCTCCTCGCCCAGCAGGGCTGCGGCGGCCTCGGCCTGGGCCAGCTCCTCCGCGGCCTCGTCGAAGCGGTCTTGCTCCCACAGCGGCCGGGCGAGCTGGCAGCGCATCCGCAGCAGCAGCGCGAGGTTCCCCGTTCGCAGGGCGGCGTCCCGGCCGGCACGGAACGCACGGATCGCTCTGGCGTGGTGAGGATGGTCCAGGAAATGGGTCCACAGCGGTTCGGCGAGGGCTGCCGCCTCAAGGCCGAACTCCGGTGCCCCGGCAAGGTCAACGCATGCGAAGAGGGCGTGCCGCTCGGCGTGCAGCCAACGTGCCGCCTGTGCCCGCCGCCGTCGGATCTCTTCCTTGTCGTCTGTTTCCCGGGGGTCCGCCAGCGTCACATCGGGGGCGCCGGGAAGCGGCGGCACGGGCGGGGCGAACGTCATACGTTCCCCCGCGGCGAAGAGATCGGCCCGCTGCGCTTGGCGCAGGAACCATCGCAGAATGCGCCCACGGGCCTGCGCGCGATCGGCCGAATCCGCCTCACGGCGAGCCCAGCGAAGTGCGTGCGCCCGCAGCGGGACGGGCAGCGGGAACCGTTCGCCGCGGACGTTCAGCAGCCCGGCGTTGTGCAGTTCCTCCAGGGCATCGACGGCCGCGTCCTCGCCCTGGCCCAGGAGCGCAGTGGAGGATTCCACGGTCAGCGTCGGGCCGGGCAGATCGGCCAGAAGCCGGTAGAGGTGGGCTGCGGCCGGGCCGAGTGAACCGTAGGCCATGTCCCAGGACCGTTCCCGTGCGGACATCTCCTGCTCCTCGAGTCCGGCGCCGAATTCCCGGACCAGCCGGTCCAGGGGACGCAGTCGGTGGCGGTTGACCCAGCGGCCGGCCACCCGCAGCGCCTCGGGCAGCCCGGAGCACAGTCGTACGAGCCCACGTACGGCCTCCGGCTCCGCTGCCAGTCGTGGATCGGAGCTGACACTGCGTAGAAGCTCAAGGGCATCCTGCGGACCGAGCAGGGACAGGGGGAGATCGACCGCCGCTGCGTCGTCCAGGTCGGGTAGCGGACCCTGGCTGGTGACCAGCACCACGGCCGTGCCGGAGGCGGGAAGCAGCGGGGTGACTTCGGTGCCGAAACGGGCGTTGTCGATGATCAACACCAGCCGCCGGTTCCGGGTCAACCGCCAGTACTGCTTGCACCGGGCCTGGTAGGAGTGTGCGCGAAGTGCCTCCGCACTGTCGAGCGTATCCAGCAGGTGACCGAGGGCGTCCATGGCGTCCAGCGCCCCGGCATCGCGCAGCTCGTCCAGATCGACGTACAGCACCTGGTAGCCGGGATCCCCCCTCAGCAGCGTCCGGCCGAGTTGGAAGGCCAGCTCCGTCTTCCCGATCCCGCCCAGCCCGTTCAGCACCACACACAGCGGCCGGTCCGCGTCACTGTGCCGCGCGAGGGCTCCGAGAACTTCCCTCTGCTCCGGTTCCCGGTCCACGAATCGCGCTGGCCCGGGAGGAAGTTCAGTGATCACATCGACTCCGATACCGCCAGCCAGTGCGGGCAGGTGAGAGGGCCGCACAGCAGCCGCCAGTTGGCACCCGCAGCCGCTCTGAACTCCCACTGCCCAACGTCCCGAACGACAAGCCTACTTGCAACGCAATGGGCTACCCACATCGCCGAAGCCCTCTTCACGGCCGGGACCCACACCACTGTTGCAGTCATCCAACCACCGGCAGGCAACACCGGATCTGACCCACCAGATATCGAACAGTCCGGCCCCAGTCACGCTCTCACTGGCCAGAGATGTATCTTTCCGTGATCGGGACACACCACTGGCTGCGCACCCCACGGACGGACTGGGTCCCAAGATGGCTCCACCCCAGCGTGGGATCGGCTGTCCGATGCTGCTCACGGCTGCGATCGGATTGTCGGGCGCTCCGGGACCCCGGACTCCAGTAGCACCTGCCATCCGCTTCGGAGATGGAGACCGCAGACGTCCCCTTCTGGGGCAGCCCTGCCCCGGCGGTAAGGAACCGCGCTGCCGGGGCCGTACACGAGGGGCTGCTGCGACTTCCCTACCGGCCGTAGGCTGTGGGAATGGCGACGACCGCAGAGCCCAAGTTCGGTGGCCTGATCTTCGACTTCTTCGGGGTCCTGACCTTCAACATGGTCGAGGTGATCTCCTACTTCGAGGACCGGGAGCGGCTCGCTCGGGGCACGTTCCTGCGGGCCTGGGCCGACCCGCGGGGAAAGGAACTCTTCCGCCGGCTCGAACTCGGCAAGATCAGCCAGACGGAGTGGAACAGCGGGTTCGCTGCCCTGATCGGCACCTCGCCCGACAACCTGATGGCCCGCTACCTCCACGATGCTTTCCCGGCGCACCAGGTACTCAAGGTCGCGCGGCAAGCGCGCGCTGCCGGGATCAGGACCGCGGTCTTGTCCAACAGTCTCGGACGGGAACCGTACGACCCTTACGCGGGGTACGACCTGCACGGCACCTTCGATGAGGTCGTGCTCTCCACAGACCATGGGGTACGCAAGCCCGACCCCGCCATCTTCCACCTCGTGCTCGACAAGCTCGGGGTGCCGGCCGAGCAGTGCCTGTTCGTCGACGACAGCGAAGAGAATCTTGCAGCCGCTCACCGTCTGGGCATCACGCCGCTGCTGGCGCTGGACGAGAAGGTGGTGGCCCGGCGGCTGCGCGAGGTGCTGGGGCTATCCGACCTGTAGGAACTCGCGGACGGCCGTGTGCGCGGCGTGCGGCTCCAGTTTCTGGCGGAGGCCCTTCAGCTCGGAGGCTGAGCGTGCGGAGTCCACCGAGCCGAGGCATCGGGCTGCGTGGCGTGCGACGGCGACCGCGGCGTCCAGGTCGTGGAGGGCGAGGTGTGCCTCGGCGGTGCGGGCGAGGTAGATCGCGTGGCTGCGCGGGTACTCCTCGTCGCCGGGGTAGGACGCCTGCATGGCGGCCTCGAAGCGGCGTAGCGCCTCGGCCGGGTCGCCGAGATGCAAGGCGGCCGAGCCGGCGATCATTTCGATTTCGCCGAAGTCCACCCAGTACAGGGTCTTCGGGTCGTCGTCGTGTGGTCCCTTGTCCAGCGCTGCGCGGGCGAGGTGGAGGTAGTGGGCGCACTCCTTCTTGGTGCCGGTTTTCGACAGCGCGCGGGCGGTGCGGGCGGCGAGCATGGCATGCATGCGCGGAGTCGCCTTCCGCTTCACCTGCTCTTGTGCCGTCTGAAGGAGCGATACCGCCCTGCCGGCCTGTCCGGGGGTGGAGTAGCACTGGATCGCGGCGAACGAGAGGGCATAGGCCCCGCTGATCGGGTCACCGGCCTCGGCGGATGCCCGGAGGGAGCCGTCGAAGAAGCGTTGTGCAATGCCGGGGCGGCTTTGGTCGAAGGCTGCCCACGCGACTTGCCGGGCCGCCTCGGACGCCATCGCATGCAAGTAGTCCACGGTCGTGCCGCCGTAGCGGCGCGATGTGATGAGCTTGATGATCAGGGACAGTTCACTGCGGGCCAGTTGGTACACCTCGCCGCTGCCGAGTTCGTCATCGAGGTGCCGGAGATAGTCGAGGCGATCGTCGACGTGGGTTAACAGCGCCGGGCCGCTGGGGAGAGAGACTTCCCTGTCGCCTGTCCGGGGCGGTTCCAGGGCTTTGGACCAGTTGCTCGCCGACACCGAGAGTGCCGCTCCGGCCGACAGGAAACCTCGACGGTCCACACTGCTCCCTTTCAACAGGCCGGCGAGAACGGTCAGGCTGCCGGGCTCTTCCCACGGAACGGGCTTGGCAACCGTCGAACCCGTGTCGTGCAGCGCCGCGGTGAAGGTGCCGCCGGTGTGCAGCACTCTGTCGTAGGCGGCGGCGACACCCGAGGTCACCGACCGGTTCCCGTTTTCCACGTTGCGCAGGTATGCCTCGCCGAATCCTGCCTCCCGGGAGAACCTCGCCCACGCCATGCCGGATGCCCTGCGCGCCTGCCGCATATCGTCGCGGAGTTGATCGGGCATCGCGGTCGGCCTCCTGTGCTTGGGATCGGTGCTGGATCGGCCCACGTCATTGTGTCCCAGCTCCTACCGGTGTGTGCTCGACTCGGCACGGAACGCAAGGTCTCGGCCTCCTGGAGCTCACGTCAGCGGCCGAACCCCCAGTCCGTCGGGTGGCCCCTGGAGCCGCCCGGGCGGCCATAGCCGCGCGGCGGTGATACCACGCCGTCGGCTTCACCGTGCACGGCATGGTCCGCTTCCCTGCCGGAGCGGTAGGCCGGAGTCGCCCTGCTGCCACCGTTCGGCCCACAGCATCATGTCCACAGTCGAGTTGTGGAAACGGCGAGTGGGTTTATCGCGCTCGCAGCGGGGCTGCTGACTGCGTCAGCAGTTGCTCACGCCGCTGGCGGTAGGGCAGCAGGTGCAGGGGCCTCCTTCCCCTCGGCGAGGAGATCGCCGCAGCCGTCGGGCTATAGCACGGCTTCCCCGGTTAGCAAAACCGGGGATCCGCGCGACGATAGAAATCCACCGCCGCACCCATCCGAACCGTCGAAGGGGCCATCGAACGAGTAAACGCACATGTCTTGAGGCCGACCTCTACTCCGCCGCGTAGCTAAGGCGGAGCAGCTCCTGGGCACGTTCCAACTCCCGCTCACTGCGCAGCTCCACCTCCAGGTCACCGGTTCCGTGGTGACCCAGCCCTCTCACATCCCGGGTGAAGCCCGGGACGAGGTCGACCTGCTCGGGGTTGACCTTGAGGTAGACGAGGAGCTTGGTGCGCCGAGGCGGGCAGACGCAGGCGAAGTTCCGCAGCCGCTGGTAGGCACGGTAGGTGCGGCGCTCAATCCGGGTGACGTCCTCACCGAGCCCCAGCAGCACCTCATCCAGCGCCGCCCGCAGCTCCAACATGCGCCCGGACTGCCGCCCAGAGCGCCCCTGGCCAGCACATTTGCCACCCGCTCGGCTCAAGCGCCGGCCAGCGACCGAAGCAACCGTCTCCAGCCCGAAGAGATCGTCGCCGTAGAAGCGGTAGCGGACCAGGTCGATCGCGCGCCGGTGTTCACGGACCGCGTGCAGGTCGTAGCGTGTGAAGCCGCCGGCGACGCAGATCAGCCTGGGCGCGCTCCATGTCACCTGAGCCGCTTGAGATGCCCCGAGCCGGACGCGGACCAAGTTGCGGAATTCCTCCTGGTGGTCCCGCAGCCAGGCGAGGTAGTACAGGCCCTGGTTGATCACGCCCGGGTCGGTGCCACGCTTGTATTCCACGACCGCCGGCACGCCGTTTTCATCCAGGCCGAGGGTGTCGATGCGCCCGCCGTGGACCGGGCCGGTGTGATATTCGCTGGCGAGGAACCGCACGCCCAGCAGGGTCTCCATGTGTGCCTCGACCAGGTCCTGCACGTGCCGCTCGGCTTCCGCCAGCCGCGGCGCAACTTCCGCAACTCCGTTCTTGGTGCTGAACAGCCTCACGTCCTGCACCTCCCCCTCCCTTTGGACACGCCGGTGCCCGAGCGCAACACTGGAGGACAGGGCTTTATTTCCGAAGGGACTCTGGATGGCTTGTCCCCCACACGGGTAGAGAAATGGAGCATTCCACCCTGTGGGATATTTGTGGGATCACCCGCCTGATAGGTTGTCAGCTAGGCCGCTGACCTGGGGAAACGTCTGGACTTGCGACGGCCTCCGGAGCCGTGTGCGCAGGTTCGAATCCTGCCGGGGGCACCCCGCATGAGGTGCCCAAAGACCCCGCGACCAGCACATACGCCGGTCCGGGGTCTTGTCGTCTGCGCAGCCGACCGCCGCCGAACGCAGCCCCATGCCAGTGATCACGTAATGACCACGTAATGATCTTGATGGGTTTCCGCTGGTCGGCCCCGCTCCCCGGGAGAGCTGAGACCCATTTCCGGCAGAGCCAGTTCGCGATCAGCCCCAGGGCTCGAAGCCGTCCGACAGATCGAGTTGGAACGGCGAGCCATGAGCCTGAGGAGCCCAGCCACATGCCAGAGCGAGGCGGACGGCCCGTGCCACATCGGAGGGCAGCACAGGGCGGGAGCTCCTGCCCACCCAGTTGCCCGGGTGTGGGTGGTTGGTGGTGACGACGAGGGTGGTGCCGGGGTTATCGGCGTGCTCGACCGCGAAGACGCAGGGAGAGGAGCCGAGCCCTTGGCCATAGGTTGGCTTGCGGCGTAGTCGCCAGCGGTAGGTCACACCGTCCACCACGATCCGCCGTGATCCCTTGCGAACCAGCGCCATCCCGACCTCCCCGCCGAGCCGACCTTAGCGGGCTGCGGTCGCAGACGTCTGCGGGTTTCCCGGGCATGGCAAGAGCCCCGGAGTTGCTCCGGGGCTCATCGGGGGCAACGTCAGCCCCAGCTCTGCCGGCGGTTCACTCGTCCAGCCCCTCCCCCAGCCCTTTCATGATCCGGTCGTTCATTTCTGCTTCTTGGCCGTCGATGCATTTGGCGTAGATCTTGAGCAGGACCTCCACGGAGTGGCCGGCGCGGGCGGCGACCTCCGGGGCCGGGACTCCGGAGTTGAGCCACTGGGAGACTCCGGCGTGGCGGAGGTCGTAGGGGCGGGCTGCCAGGACGGAGGCCGCCTGCGTGGGCGGGAGGGCGAGGTGTCTGGCCTGTTTCCAGGCGCGGGAGTAGGAGGACGCGGCGATGACGTTGCCCCGCTCGCTGGAGAAGAGGCGGCCGTCTTCCGCCGTGCCGAACTCCGCTATGTGCTCGCGGAGCATGCGGACCAGGGGCGGCGGGATCGGGACCTG
>NZ_FOLM01000004.1:276880-360239 GCF_900112355.1 Streptomyces aidingensis | reverse complement strand
AAGATCAACGATCACGGCCCCGTCAAAGCAACGCCTTGTTTCCGGACAGCTTCGGGCGATCCCGAGGCGCTGCCACTGGCCGCCGGAGAGCTGGTGCCCGCCGCGGAAGGTGCGGGAGAGGAGCGTGTCCCATCCGCGTGGCAGTTCGTGGAGGTAGTGGTCGACGCCCGCGTCGGCGGCGGCGCGGGCAAGGCGCTGGTCGTCGACCGGGCGGGAGGCGTCGGAGATGGTGGCGTTGACCCGTGCTGTCATGGGCCACCGAAAGTGGTCCTGGTGCACGATGGAGAAGCGGGAGAAGATCTCGGCGCGGTCGGCTTCGGCGGCGCTGATCTCCTGTGCCGTGACTGCTGGTTCACCGCTGGTGCCAGCCCACTGGACACGGCCGTGCTGGGGTTGGTAAAGGCCGCACAGCAGCTTGACGAGGGTGGTCTTGCCGGAGCCGTTCTCGCCGACGAGTGCGATGACGCCCCCAGTGGTGGGGATGGACAGGGAGACCTCGCGCAGTGCCGGCTCGTCGTCGGCTTGCTCGTTTTCGCCGCGGGGGTAGTGGAAGGTCACCTGCTCCAGTCGGATCTCGGTCAGCCGCTCGGGAAGGGGCAGGCCACCGGTGGGGATCTGCCAGTCCGTGGATTCCTTGAGCAGCCGGTCGAGGTCGGCGACGTGCAGTGCCTCCTGGTTGAGGAAGTTGATCTGCCGGACCAGGCCGTCGAGCGTGCCGGTGCCCGAGCGGATGGCGAGCACGGCGGTGCCCGCCGCCGCCAGTGCCATGGCTCCGGTCCACAGCAGCGAGCCGAGCAGGAAGTACGTGGCGAGGGTGGCGGCTCCCGTGCAGGCGGAAGCCAGCAGGCTGGTGCGGCCGGCCAGCCGGGCCAGGCGAGCCTGCTCGGTCTCCTGGGCCTTGGACATGCCCCGGAAGTGCCGCAAGATGTACGGCCCGATGCCGTGCACCCGGATTTCTGGCGCCGCGTCGGTGTCGATCATCAGGCCCGCCAGCATGCCTGCGCCGCGCGAGTGCTGGATCCAGCGATGGAACGACCGATAGCGGTGGCGTGCCACGGTCAGCGTCGCCCACGCACTGGGCAGCACCATGAGGAGCAGCATGGGCAGCAGCACCGGGTGCAGGACCGTGAGAATCGTCGCGGCGGCCAGCAACGACAGCAGGGCCGAGATGACGGAGACGCAGTGCATGACCATGCGGCGGGCTGATGTCGCGCCGTGCTGGGCGCTCTCCAGAAGGCGGTGGAAGTCCTCGTCCTCCATCGCCGCCATCTCCACTCGATAGGCACGTTCGAGATAGCGCTCACGGGCGAGCCGTTCGACCTTGGGCTCAAGCGGTCCGCTTGCCCACGTGGAGGCCGCCGCACAGCAGGCACCGAACGCCGCTGCGGCGCCGAGCAGGATCGTCAGGGGCAGGACGTCACGCAGGCGGGAAGCCAGGTCCCCTTCGCCGAGCAGAACGGACAGGACCTGGTTGACGCCCAGCAGGGTGAGCGCCTGTGCCGCGCTGCGTCCCACTTCCGCTGTCCCCACCGCCACCGTCGCCCGGCGGTCGGCCTGCCAGGCCAGCAGCACCGCCGTCCGGACAAGGCCGGGCAGTCTGCGGACCATGGCGTACAGGCTGAGCTGGTAGCGAGTCCCCTCGTAACGGGCCCAGGAGGTGTCGTAGACAAGTGGTCCACCGAAGAGTTCTCGCTCGGAGTCGGAGACCTCGGGTGGATGGGCATCCGCAGCACGGCGTTTGCTGAGCTGGGGGAAGAACACGTACACCTCCACGAAGTTGTGCGGGTAACGGTGCGGAGCGGCGGTGCCGGATGTGCCGGCGGAGGCCCGTCACGGCTTGATCGCGATGCCGGCCCAGGACATGACCGCGGCTCCGGGGAGCTCCGCGGCAATGACGTGGGGCTGCCACCGGTGAGCGGGGACGACGCCGGGCGCGAGGAGATTCCAGCCGCGGAAGAAGTCCTCCACTTCTCCGCGGCTGCGCCACTGCGCCGGGATTCCGGCTCTGGCGAGGACACGGAGGGCGCTGCTCAGGGCGACGGGCTGGAAGTCGCTCGTGATGTGCCGGACGGCCAGCGCGCTGCCCGATGGCAGAGCGGATTTGAGCGCCTCGGCAAGTCCGTGCGCCGGGCCGTGCGCGGTGTCGGGCAGGAACTCCAGTACGCCGTTGAGTAGCAGGCCGATGGGTGAGCGGAGGTCCAGCGTGCCGATCACCTCTGCGGCGGTGAGGATGCCGCCGGGGTCCGAGAGGTCGGCGTGACAGATCGCGGTCTTTCCCGGCGGAGCACAGCGCAAGAGCGCTCGTCCGGTGGCCACGACGTGGTAACTGTTGTCGACGTAGACGACTCGTGCGTCCGGACACACCGCTCGAGCGATGTCGTGCACATTGGTGCCGCTCGGTGCCGACAGGCCGCAGCCAATGTCCATGAATTGTCGAATCCCGTGGTGCTGGGCGAGGTGCCGGACGGCCTCCTCGGTGAAGGCGCGGTCGATCAATGCCGCCGTCTCCATGAAGGGGGCCGCGTTGAGGAGGGCGCGTGCGGCCTGGCGGTCGAGCCTGCTGTGCTCCCGGCCGCCCAGGAGTGCGTCGAAGATCCGGGCGAGGCCGGGGCCGTCGAGCTCTTCTCGCGCGGCGTCGGCGGGAAGCCGGTGCAGGCCGTTCGTCCAGGCCCGATGCACGGCCTGGGCCACGGTTCGCGCCCGAAGCGTGCCGAGCAGGCGCTGGTTGAGATCGCTGAGCCGTCGCCCGGACATGCTCTGCGGCCAGAGGGTGCGCGACAAGGGGACACCACGGCTGTGGGCGCGCAGTGCTCTCCACTCGTCAGGGTCGAGGGATACGGGTGAGGGTGGGATGCCCTGGAGAGGGAGCAGGCCGTGGAGATGAGCGGTGTGCACCAGGTGGCCGGCGTGGGAGCGGCAGCCGAGGCTGTCCGCCGCCCGGCTGAGCAAGCTGCGGAACGCGGCACTGCTGACGCCCATGGCGCTGGCTCCTTCGGGAGCCGAGCAGCCGGAGGCCAGCAGATTGATGGCTGTGGCCTGCCGCTCCGTGAGTACCCGACCGGTGGAAAGGCGGTTCATCCTCTCGTTTCTCTCCATGGTGAGGGGCGCTGGTGGCCGCCGGGCGGGGTGCCGAAGGCGGAGGCAAGCGAGCGGTCCGGGGATTACCGAGGGGCGGTGAGGATGACCGGCAAGGAGCGGTAGTCGTTGCCGATGAATGACGGCTGGGGCTCCGGGCCGCCGGGGAGCTCGGCGAGGTGGAGGGCGGGGAAGCGGGTGAAGAGGGCCGGCAGGGCGACGCGCGCTTCGAGGCGGGCCAGTGGGGCGCCGAGGCAGTAGTGGATGCCGTGGCCGAAGGCCAGGTGCTGTTTGTCGGCCCGGTCGATGTCGAAGGTCTCCGGGTTGTGGTGGGTTCCGGGGTCGCGGCCGTGGGCGCCGAAGGCGATGAGGACGAGGTCTCCGGTGCGGATGGTGGTGCTGTCGCCGAGGTCGATGTCGGCGGTGGCGTAGCGCAGGGGGAGGTGCATGATCGGCGGGTGGAGGCGGAGGCTTTCCTCGATGACGTCGTCCCAGCGCTGGTCGTCGACGAGGACGGCGCGGAGCTGGTCGGTGTGGGTGAGGAGTTCGTGGACGGCGTGGGTGATGAGGGAGACGGCGGTTTCCGATCCGGCGCCGATCATGAGGATGAGGGTGCTGATCAGCTCGTCGTGGCTGAGTTGGTCGCCGTCGGTCTCGCGGGCGGCCAGCAGGATGCTGGTCATGTCCTGGCCGGGGGTTTGGCGCTTGGTGTCCAGCAGGGTGTGCATGGCGGCGAAGAGGTCGTGACGTATCGTCTCGGCCTGTTCGGGGGTGACGCTGGTGTCGAGTACGGCGTCGATGACGCGGAGCATGTCCGGGCGCTGGTCCTGCGGGACGCCGAACAGGTCGCAGATGACCCGGGTGGGGATGGGGTAGGCGAAGCGCGAGCGGAGGTCGATGGTCTCGCCGTGCGGCATGGTGTCCAGGGAGCCGAGGAGGTCCTGGACGATCGCGGTGATCGCGGGGCGCATGGCCTGGATGCGCCGGGGCGTGAAGGCTTTGGAGACGAGGTTCTTCAGCCGGTGATGCTCCGCACCGTCGCTGGTGAACATGGAGATGACGTCGACCCAGGCGGTCAGCCAGGGTATGGCTCCGGGCCGGTAGCCGGGCCAGCTCTTGCGGGCGTCCTTGGAGATGTGCGGGTGGGTCAGCAGGCGCTTGGCGACGTCGCCGCGGGTGACGGACCAGGCGGTCAGGCCGCCGGGAAGGCGGACGGGCACCGCCGGGCCGAGGGTACGCAGTAAGTCGGCCTGGGCGTAGAGGTCGCGGCCGGTGGTGTCGAGGGTGAGGGGTTCACGGTCGCCGGTCATGTGGGTGTTCCTCCTGGCTTCGCGGTGTCGAGGGGGTCGGCCGGGCGGGGCCGGAAGCGGGTGGGCATGGCGGCCGGGCACTGGTGGAAAGGTCCGGGACGGAACGGGGCGTCGGGAGCGGTGAGTTCGAGGTCCCAGAGCTGGTCCAAGACCGCTTCGATGGCGTGCTGCGCGATCACGCCGGCGTGACTGTCCGCGGGGCACCGGTGCGGGCCGGCGGACCAGGCGAGGTGGGAGCGGTTGTGGTAGCCCAGTCCGGCCAGGGCCGGGTCGGTGCCGGTCGCGGCATGGCTGATCAGGATGGGCACGCCGGGCGGGATGGGCACACCATGCAGTTCGGCCGGGTGCCTGGCGTAGTGGACGCTGAAGTTGGCCATGGGCGAATGGGTCCACAGGACCTGTTCCATCGCCCGGCGCACGGTGACCGTGCCCCCGGTGAGCGAACCGGCGTAGGCGTCATCGGTCAAGAGGAGACGCAGGCCGGAGGCGATCCAGGCCGCCGTCGGGATGGTCCCGGCCCCGACCAGGACGACGAGCTGGTGGAGGATCTCCTCGTCGGTGAGCCGGTGCGGGTGGGCGAGCATCCAGGAGGTGACGTCCGCGCCCGGGGCTCTCTTCTTCACCTGGATCAGTTCGGCCAGGCAGTGCGCCAGGTCGGCAGCCGCCTGCCCGGCCGTGGGACCGGCGTTGATCATGCCCTGGCAGGCGGTCACCATGCGGGAGGCGAAGTCCTCGGGGCAGCCCAGCAGATCGGCGAAGACGAGCAGGGGAAGGGTGTCGGCGAAGTTGGTCATCAGGTCGGCTTCACCAATGGGCGCTATGCGGGCGATGAGCCGGGTGGCATGGGTCAGGGTCGTCTGGCGCAGGCCATGGAGGTCGATGCGGGCCAGGCAGTGGTCCATGGCGGTCCGGAGGCGATGGTGCCGCTCGCCGTCCGCGTACAGCAGGCTCGGGCGGAAGGCCATGAGCGCCAGGACGGGGCTGTGTGGCGGGACGTGCCCGTTGTTGAGTGCCGTCCAGTGGCGTGAGTCCTTGCTGTACGTGTGCGTGTCGTTGAGCAGGGCGACGGCGGCCCGGTGGCTGGTGACGACCAGGGCGTGGACGCCGAGGTCGATCTCGGCCCAGGCCACCGGTCCGGCTGCGCGCAGGGCTCGGTAGGCGTCCTCGGGGCGGCGGGCGAAGTCGTCGCCGAAGAGCCGCGGGGCGTTCTCGGGCGGCCGGCTGGTCACACGGGCTCCAGGTCGGGTCGGGCGAGGATGTGGGAGACCAGGGTCACCAGCCCTTGGACGGAGGAGGCGCGGTCCCGGGCGTCCAGCAGGACCAGCGGCGTGCCAGGGTCGAGGGTCAGGGCGTCGCGCAGCTCGGCGTCGCCGTACGCCGGGGCACCGTCGAAGGTATTGATAGCCACGGTGTACGGCAGCCGTGCGTCCTCCAGGAGGTCGATCGCCTCGAAGCTCTGGTCCAGGCGCCGGGTGTCGGCGAGGACGAGGCCGCCGAGCGCTCCTTCCATCAGCGAGCGGACCATGCCGCGGAAGCGGGGCTGCCCGGGGGCGCCGAAGAGGTAGAGCACGATGTCCCCGGCGAGGGTCAGGCGGCCGAAGTCCATGGCGACGGTGGTCGTCGTCTTCTCGCGGAGGTCCCCGAGGTCGTCGATCAGCTCCCCGGCGCGGGTCATCCGTTCCTCGGTGCGCATGGGCCTGATCTCGGAGACGCTGCGCACATAGGTGGTCTTGCCGACCGCGAACGGGCCGAGGACAAGGATCTTGACCGAGCGGGCCGCGGCCGGGACGTAGCGATCAGATGCTTTGGAGTCCACGCAGAACCTTCTTCAAGAACTCTCGGTCGTGCTTCTGGGCGGCGGGGACGAAGGGCGCGACGGCGACGAGGTGGCCGCTGTCCACGAGCGCGGAGACGATCACCTTGGTGACGGCGCCGGGCATCTGCAGGTGGGCGGCCACCTCCGCCACCGACAGCACTCCGGCGCGGCACAGGTCCATGACGCGGTGGGACTGCGCGTTCAGGCCGGCCATCGGCAGCTTGGGATCGGCCTTGAGGAGGGTCGCCTCGTCGAGGGTGGCGCGTGACGGGATGGCCCGCCCGCCGGTGGCGGTGTACGAGCGGACCATTCCGCGGCGCCGATGGCTGCGGCGGGTCATGGCGCGGTGGTCCGTTCCCGGGCCTCCAGCACGGGCCGCAGTCCGTTGATCATCTTCAGGGTGGCGGTGATGGCGACGGCGGCCTCCTGCCCGGTGGAGTCGCCCTCGACGGAGACGCCGACGCCGGTCCGCTCCCCGGCGGCGAACAGCAGCACGGTGCGGGTCTTCAGATCGGTCACGACATGCCGCAGTGGCAGGTTCTCCTCGGCCGCGCCGCAGAACGCGGCGAGGTCGGCCTGCAGGGACTTGACGCCGGCGAAGGCCGCGGCGGCCCGCTCGGCCGCCTCCCGTGCCAGGTTGTCGGACGCGGCGAGAACCAGGCCGTCGGAGCTGAACAGCAGGGCGCTGACCACTCCCTTCTCCTGGGTGAGCTTGTTGACCGCCCAGCTCATGTCCACGCTGTCGGCGGTGTGCTGCGGTTCAGTCGTCATGGCGTTGTCCTTGGGAGTCGGTGGCCCCGTAGCCGTGGGTGAACGCGTTGCGCAGCCGCTCGAAGCCGGCGGCGAGAGATGCGGGGTCTGAGGTGTCGGTGGTGGCCTCCTGCGTGGGCGGCGCCGTGCGTGCCGCCCGGGTGCCCCGCGGCTGCCGCTTCGGCAGGCCGGCCGGGGTGGGTGTGGTGGTGCCGGCGCGCTCGGGCACGTCCTGGGGCGATGGCGCGGGCGCGGGTTCGTCGGCGGGCGGCTCGCCCATCAGCTTGTCCGGGAGGAAGAGCACCGCCTTCACTCCGCCGCCGGCGGAGGGCGCCCCGACATCGACGCGGAAGTGGTAGTCGTGGGCCAGGCGGCCGACGACGGCGAACCCGAGTTTGCGTTCGTCGGCGAGGGCGGTGAGGTCGAGGAGGGGGCGGCGGACGAGCAGCCGCTCGGCCTCGTCGCGCTGGAAGGCGTTCATGCCCAGCCCGGTGTCCTCCACGACGATGCGATGGCCGGTGGGCGTCTGCTGGGCGTAGACGGTGACGGGCTCGCTGGAGTAGTCGGTGGCGTTGGCCAGCAGTTCGGTGAGGGCGACGGTGACAGGTTCGACGACCCGGCCTTCGACGTACCGCTCCCCCACGTCCGCGAGGTAGGTGTATTCGACCCGGTCGTACGGGCCGATGCGTCCCCGGGCGCTCTCCACGATCTCCCGGATGGTGCAGTTGGCGCGCTGCATGCCGGGCCAGGAGCCCGCCAGGATGCGCAGGCGCTGGACGGTGTGCAGGGCCCGGGTGGTGAAGTGGTCGATGTCGGTGAGGCTCTGGTGGTAGGCGCCCGTCGGGCCGTCCTTGCCGAGTTCTTCGTCGATCTTCATCTGGAGCCGGGCCAGGAGGGTCTGGGCCTCGTCGGCGATGCCGCGGACACCGGCACGAGCTGCTTGCGCGGCGTGCTCCCGCACGGTGGCGACCGCCTCGCGCAGCAATGTCTCAACGGCCCGGTGGTGTTCCGGCACCGGCGTGCTTCGGAGGAAGTCGTGCAGCGGACCCGGCACCGCCGCGTCGGGGTGGCCGCGTACAACCTCGTCAACCAGAGCGGGCAGTTGGTGGCGGGCGAGGTGGCGGACCTCGTCCACGACAGCCTCGTAGTAGCGGAAGTTCCGCTCGGCGACCTCGCGCAGTTCCTTGCCAGCGATGACTGCGGCGTCCCGCTCCCGGAGGGCGGCGCGCTTCGCCCGTACCTGCACGGCCAGGGCGGGCAGCACGGCGGCGAGGCCGGCGGTCGGCGCCAGCAGAAGCAGTAGGTGCGGTCCGGTCATGGGTTTCCTAGGGCTGCGTCGGCGGAGATGGTGCGCGCTGCGGTGCTGGGTCTCACGCGGCGGGGATGTCCCGGCCGAGGGCCGTGGAAAGGGCTCGCTGGTGGACGAGGCCGGTACGGATCAGGCTGGCCTTGGCGGTGAAGCAGTCGACGATGGTCATGTGGTTGGCGGCCGGGCAGGTGCCTCCGTCGATGGCGAGCGCGACCTCGAGTCCCGTGGCGCTGAGGAATTCACGGACGTCGTCGAGGGTGATGGCCGGCCCGGGGTCGTCGGGACCGGCGTTGCCGGAGACGTTGATGGTGGTCGCGGCGAGAGGTACGCGGGCCAGCGCGGCCAGGCCGCCCAGGACGCCGGGGGCCATGGTGACGAGGGCCGGCGAGCCGACGGCGGTCATCCGGGCGGCGCGCTCGGGCTCTCGCCAGGGCAGCATGAGGGCGAGATCGCCCGGCCAGAAGGCTTCCGCGAGCAGCCGTGCCTCCGAGGTGAGGCGGAAGGTCTGCTCGCAGGAGGTCAGCGAGGGGGTCACCAGGGCGAGGGGCTTGCTGGTCGGCCGCTGCTTGCTCTGGAAGATCCGGCCGCACGCCTCGGCGTCCGAGGCGTCGGCGCAGATCATGTACCAGCGGCTGGTGGGTACGACGACGAGCTTGCCGTCTTCGAGCGCGCGGGCAGCGGCCGGGAGGTCGTGAGGTTGGATGATCCGCATGGTGAGCTCCTGCGAGGGGGCGTGGGTCATCGAGTGGCCGGCCGGGCGTCGGGGGTGGCCAGCGGCGGGTAGTCCAGCCAGGGGTTCCGCAGCGCTTCCAGCCGTCGCCCGGCGTGGTTCGGGTGGGAGACACGGAAGTAGGCCATCGCCCTCGGCCGGCTGGTGAGGTTCCGGCCCACGGCGTGCGGCACGAGGTGGTGCATGAGCAGCAGGTCTCCGGGCCCTCCGAGCAGGGGCACCCCTTGTTCGGTGCCGATCTCGGGCGGGGTCTGCTCGGTGATGCCGAGCGACCAGGCGGAGCCGAACCACTCGGCCATACGCAGGTGCCCACCGGGCACGTAGTGCAGGGCGCCTCCGGCCGGGTCGTCGATCTCGGAGAGCACCACGCCGACGAGGAGGGAGAACGTCCGCAGCTCCCGGGGATCGAGGTGCGGGCACGCCACTCCGTCGACGTGCATGGCCTTCTCCGGCTGGGCCCCGCGGACTTCCGCATCGGGGAGGCGGAGCTGTATCTGCACGGTGGTGACGGGCGCCACCGTGCCGAGCAGGTCGACGGCCAGCTCCCGCACGCCGGACCGGTGAAAGAGGTCCAAGAGGGCCGGTTCGCTGCCGAGTTCGGGCGCGAAGGTCCGCTGGGTGTAGGCCGCTATGCGCTCCGGCACGTATGCCTCGCGGTACCAGCCCTCGATCAGCTCACGAGCGGGAGCGGTCAGCTGGTCCGGGACCTGGGCGCGGCGGATGATGGCGCCGTCGCGCTTGAAGCGCGCCTTCTCTTCCTCGTTCAGCAGCATGGGGCCTCCCGCTGGGCCCGGTCACGGGAGTGGCGTGCGGCGATGGCGGACAGGACATCGCCGGCCGCCCGCAGCGCGGAGGAGAGCAGGGCTTCGCCGAACTCCGCGCTCGCCGAGCGCGGGTCGCTCCCCATCACGCCGTCGACGGCGAGTTCCGGTGCGTCGGTGCTCCAGGGCCAGGTGACGCCGCGGTCCAGGACGCGGGTGTGCAGATGTCCGACGGGCGGCAGGGCCCAGCCCTTCCGGAGTCGCAGCACGTCCACATCCTGTGAGGCCAGCGCCAGCATGAGGGAGGTCTCCCGTGCTCCCGCGTGGATCTCGGGGCGGCCGTTGACGACCAGCAGCCTGCGGGCGGGGGTCGACGTGATGTGGCCCCGGACGATCCGGGTCAGGTAGCCGGTGAACTCCGCGATATCGAGGGAGACCGTTCCCGGTGACCAGGTGTGCTCGTGGGACAGGCCGTACGGCACCGGCGGCAGGATCCACAGGTCGTGGTGTTCGCCGTACCGCTCGGCGAGCAGCGCGCTGAATCGCTCGGCGATCACGGTGTCCGTGTCCAGCGGCAGATGGGGACCGTGCTGTTCCAGTGCGCCGAGCGGCAGACAGAGGATGGAGCGCTCGGTCAGCCGGGCCGCCACCTGGTCGGCCTTGAGGCGGGCGAGGTGGCGCGGGCGGCTCAGCACGCCGGTCATGACGCGGCCCGCCGTCCGATACGGATCAGGAAGGAGTTGTCCTCCCGGAAACTGTCGTCGTCGCTGAACGGGGCGAGGGCTTCCTTGACGGCCTGCTCGAAGGCCGGGCGGCGGTCGCCGAAAAGGTGCGGGGCGGCGAAGGAGGTGGAATAGAGGTAGCCGAGGACGCTCTCGGTGGTCCACGTCCGGACCACCGGAACGCTGACCTCCTCGACCTCCGGGAACGGCGACTCGGCGAGGATGTCGCTGTACGGCCGGTTGTGATGCTGGAAGGTGCCCTGGCCGGCTCGCCGTTCCTCGCCGAGGAATTCGTGGATCGTCGCGCGGACGGCCTGCTTCCACGGGCTGTCCGCCGCCCAGAAGCTGCTGTCGCCGAAGATGGCCACGGCTCCGCCCGGCGCCACCTGGTTGTCCAGGCGGGCGAGGACGGCCTTCTGGTCGAGCCAGTGGAAGGCACGGCAGATGGTGACAAGGCCGGCCGTCCAGCCGGGCGGCGGGGAGAACTGCTCGGCGGTGGACTGGATCAGGGTGAGCCTGCTGCCCTCGGGGAGGGCCGGCATCAGCGCCTGTTCGGCCGCCGCGAGCATCTCGCCGTCGTTGTCGATGGCGATGATGTCGGTGAACCGGTCCAGCAGGGCCTCCACCACCAGCCCGGTGCCGGTGCCGATGTCGAGCAGCCGTCGGGGCGTGTGCCGTCCCACCGCCTGGTCGAGGATCGCGGCGACGGCCTCCGGGATGCCGGGCCGGTATTGGCGGTAGTAGCCGACGGTTCCGCGGAAGAGACTCATGCTGTGCTCCGGGAGGGTAGGGCGAGGATGTGGTGGACGGCGTCGGGGAAGTCGTTGGCCACTGCCACCCCGTGCTCAACGAGGAGCGTGTGGTCCGGGGCGGGGCGGCCGTGGCTGATCCACACGGCGGGCACGCCCGCGGCGATGGCGCCGAGGACGTCGCACTGCCAGTCGTCGCCGATGTGGAGCAACCGGTCCGGTGCCGTGCCGCGCGCCGCCGCGATGGTCAGGAAGGCTCGGCGGTCGGGCTTGGCGTAGCCCAGGTGGCAGGATGGGTAGAAGCCGGAGATCCATGGATGGAAGTGGGCGCGCAGACCGTCCGTATCGGCGTCCGGGCAGGCCACGTTGGAGAGCGTGACGACCGTCGTCTCGCGGCTGAGCGAGCGCAGGGCGTCTGCGGTGCCTGGGTAAGGCTCGAAAGGTGCCGGCCGGTGGACGCGGGGGAACGCGGACACTGGAATGCCCAGGTCCCCGCAGACTTCCGCGATCAGGTCGTCGGTCAGGGCAGGCCGCGTGTGCAGGCGGTCGCGCAACAGGGCCCGCGCCTCCCGCTCGGCGAGAGGAGAAGCCCGCACCAAATGGGTCGTGAGGCCGCAGCCGCGGGCACGTCCCAGGGTGCCTCCCACATCCACGCTCACCAGGTCCGGGCGTAGTTGCCGCATCACGGAGTCCTCGCCTCCTCAGGCAGTGCGGAGACGATCACCTGGATGCGGGCCTGGCGGATCGCCTCGGTGCTGGCTTCGCCGAGGTAGGCCAGGGCATAGCGGAGCTGCTGAAGGTCGAGGGCGGCGAGGCTGCGGCCCGCACGCTCGGCCGCTTCCGCCAGATCCGCCGGCACGGCACCCGGCCGCAGCCCGTGCGGGAGCGAGAGGATCCCTGTCCAGCGGGTGTCCTTCTCCGGCAGTTCCGCGAGGGCCGTGGGCCGCAGCACGGTGAGGTCGTCGAAGGTGAGTATGCGGACCGGCAGCTGGCACCCGTTGAGGTCGAGGCTGCCGGACAGGAAGGTGTCGTGACCTTCCAGCCGCTCGGTCAGGACGAGAAGCGGGCCGGACGGCGCGGACTCGACCCGTCCGGTGACGGGAAGGTTCACCGTGTGCTGCAGCATGACAGGCTCCTGGGTTCCGTGCCGAGACCGGGACGGGTCGGCCGAGGCAGGTGTCCGTGCTCGGGGTGAAGCGGCTCGTCGTAGAGGAGCTGCCGCTCGGGCTCCCACTGGAGCCGGTACTCGACCGCCGTGACGGCGGCCGGAAAAGCGGCGGCGAGGTGCAGCGCGGGCATCAAGGACCTGCCATGCGGATAGACAGGGATTCCGGCCGCATGCGCGTGACGTGTGATCGCGACAGCCCGGGTCAGGCCGCCGCAGCCGACGACATCGAGCGTGAGAGCGGCCGGGCGGGCCGCGGCGAAGGGCAACCCGGGATCATCGGCAGTCGTGAGACGCTCACCGAAGGCAAGGGGCAGGTCCGCTTCGGCAAGGCACCGCAGGCCGGGATCGCGGTAATCCGGGAGCGGGTCCTCCAGCCACACCAGGGCCGACAGGTCGGCCCGTTCAGCGAAGGCCCGGACCAAGAGCCGGGTCCAGGTACCCACCGCGTCCACGGCCACCGGCCCCTGCACCGCCTCGGCGGCTCGCGCCACCGTCGCTGCGAACTCTGCGCCCGATATGGAGATCCCCGACCGCCTTCGGAGTCCCCATTTGGTGAAGAGCCACCCGTCCCGGGCGGTTCGCCGAATCAGTCCGGGGTCGGCTTCCAGCAGTTCCTGGGTAAGCCAGGAGGCGTAGGCGGGCACGTCACGGCTCGGCTCCTCGGGCGCGAGAAGATCGGCCACACCGAGATCCGCGAGCCGGGCGTGCGCATCCCAAGCGGCGCAGTCGACGGCGCCGACAGCCCAGGAAGCCTCCACGCTCGCCCCGGCCCCGATCGCGGCGACCAGCCTCCGGTTCAGTCCTTCGTGATCCTCAACGGGGAACCCGACGACGGCCGGCGCGAGCACCTCCAGCGCGTAACTCGCCACCCGCGCGCTGATCGCGCCGTACCAGCCGGACCGGCCGCCAGCCTGCACGGTAAGGAACACGGTGTCGGGATGCTTCTCCCGGTCAACCTCGAGTTCAGCGACGCCGAGTTGTTCGATGGCGCTCATGCTGACCGCCTCCGCTCCGCGAGCAGCGTGCGCATCGCCCGCCCGACACCATCGGCGTCGAGGCCGAGGGAGGCCGCGAGCTCCTTCTGTGGCATCGGCCCGGGTGGCTCTCGCCATCCGGTGACCTCCACGTGCCGGTCGCGCAGCCTCGCGCCGAGCAAGCCCCATACCGCGGCTGGGTGGCCCAGGGTGAGCACCAGCAAGGAGGCGTGATCGCCGAGGTAGTGACGGAGGTCCGGATCGGCAAGGCCACGAGGCCAGATCTGGGGATCACCGAGAACCGTCAAGTCGAGGACCCCGACGGTGCGCACCCGCTTCCGGTCGGCGGCGGCAAGCCCATCGATCGCTCGCCGAGCCGTCTCGGCGGGCAGGTCGCCGGCCACCACGACCGTCAGGTCCGGCTCCGCGTCTCCGCTGAGGTCCGGCCAGACCGCCAGCCCTCGGGTCACCTCTTTCTCGATCGTGTGCGCGGGCTGGTCGGCGGTGATGTGCTTGCCGGCCACCACGACGTTCACCTGGCCCTCGGAGTGCAACGCCACGTCGAGCGCCCGGGCGGTCCTGGTGGCGTCGGCGGGCACCAGGACGTGGACGGCCGGGTCGCCCAGCGCCAGCAGGGTGGTGGCGAGAGACGGGTCTCCGTGGGAGTAGACGTTGTGCCAGCCGTAGGAGGTCAACACCAGGTTCAGGCTGGGGACTGGCAGTTTGGCCTGGAGGCGCCGCTGCTTGAGGTGCGCCACCAGGCCGCTGGTGAACAGCGGTGCGAACGCCTCGTAGGAGATGAGCACGCCCCGCCTGCGAGCCGCCGTCCACCCGGCCAGCCACTCGAGCAGCACCTCCTCGGCGAGGACCTCCGTGCTCCATTCCATGTCCACGAGTTGCCCCAGCCGGTTGGAGCCGAGCTCGTCCGGGCTGAACACACGGAAGCCCCCGGCCGCCGAGTGGGCCCCCACCGTCGTGGTGACGGCCTCGGCGAAGCTGATGAATCTCCCCTGGCCCGGGGTCGCCTCAGCCTTCCGCTCCGATTCCGGACGTTCCGACGGCAAGCGGTGCCACCGAGCGGCATCGAGCGCCCGCGCGAGGGCGCCCGTCGGCTGGCCCTCGGCGTCGAAGAGCTCCTGTGGACGGTAGGAGGCGAGCCACTCCCGTAGCAGTTGAAGCTGCTCGTCGTCGCGCCACAGGTTTGTCAGCGGCGTCTTGTGCGTCCTCGGTGTACCGAGGACTCGCCGGCCGGACATCGTCTCCGGCCCGCCCCACCCCTTCGGGCAGCAGAGGAACAGCGCACAACGTCGGCGCGAAGCCGTCATCTCCACGGCTTCGCGCAGGGCATGGCGAAAGGCGCGGTGCTCCTCCAGCGATCCGTCAGTCACCTCGGTGATCAGCGGGTGCCAGCCAAGCCCGCTCGCATAAGTCTTGAGCTGGCCCTCGGCCATCTCGCCCAACAGCGACCGGCCTCCCATACGGAAGCCGTTGACATGCACCACAGGCAGAACCCGGGCGGTGGGGATGGCGTTGCCGGCCAGCCAGGCCGCAGCGGTGGTGGGCGTCTCGCACTCCCCGTCACCGATGACCGGCATCACGATGTGGTCCGGCACCGCGAGGGCAGCGCCCTGCGCGAAGGCGAGGGCCCCGCCGAGCCGCCCGCCGCAGAAGCCGCCCGCCAACAGGTGGGGCGTAACCTCGGATCCGAGTCCGTCCACCTCCGGGAACGCCTGGCACAGCCGCGTGAGCCCTTCGCGGTTCCGCGAGAACCGAGACCGGACCCTTCCCAGCTCTCCGGTCAGCCAGGCCATCGCGAGCTGGACGACACCGGCGTGGCCCGCCCCCAGCAGCGGCACAAGCCTCTGGCCGTGCGCCGCATCGCCGGCCGCGAGTCCGATGTGGCCGAGGGCCCAGGCCGTGCCGGGCACGGTTCCCCAGTGTCCGCTGGGACGTGGCTTGGTGTGGGCGGCGGTGAGAGGCTCGGACAGGAGCACGTTCTCGTGCAGATGCAGCAGGCCCACGGAGGCGTACACGGCGGCCCGCCACAAGGCGTCCGCCCGCAAGGTCGTCTCGTCCATCAGGCACCGGCCAGGGGCTCGTCGGCGAAGGTGAAATACCAGAGCGGGCGGTAGCACTCCCACGCGGCCGGGCGCAGTCCGCTCGGCGCCATGACCTCTTCGACGATCTTGCGCACCTGGAGGTAGTACTCCAGGCCATGCGCTCCCGGCGCCCGAAGTCCGCCCATGATCGGGTTGTGCGCCTGGTAGACCTGGATGTTCGGGAATTCCGTGACGTACGGGGCGAGAGAAGCCATCCCGTCCCGGAGGGCCTCCAACTCGTCAAGGCCCGCGATGTACGTGAACGAGGTGCTGTGGCCCGCCGCCAGCGCCTGCCGCAGGACGAGGACCAGGTCCGTCGGGGACACGGCCGCCTTGCTCGCCTTCAGCAACAGGTCCCGCCGGGTGAAACACTCGGCCGTGAGGCGCAGCACGAACGGAGCGGCCAGCTCCGCCAGGATGGCGAACGCTTGCGGCGTACGCAGCACGGACGTCAGAAATCCGACCCGCGCGTCGATGCCGTGCCGGCCGAGGGCGGATCGCAGATTCACGAGATGCTGAACGGCCGCCTGTTCCCGTTCGAAGCACCCGGTCGAGACGGTGACTTCCTCGACCTGCGAGAGGTCGCGCTGCGGGTGCTGCTCCCGCAATGCGGTGAGGAGTTCGTCGAGTCCCCGTTCCTCGGCCAGCCTGGGGTCGGCCGCTGCCTCCAGGGTGTTGGGGCAGAAGGCACAGCCGACGCAACGGCTCCGGGCGTTGGGGTTGAGAGTGGCGGCACGGCCACCGTGCCGGAAGTAGCCGCCTACCGCCTCGTCCGCGGCCACTCGCTCAACAACCGCGACAGGCTCGTCGCCCCAACGGAGCCAGCCCGCGTCATCCAGCCTGAACGGGGAGTCGTCGGCGTCGAGCGGAACGATGATCTGCCAGGGCACGGACGGCGCGGTGTCCAGTCGTACGGACAGCCGGGCGCGGTGGTGCGGCACTGACGAGGCGATCCCGTAGAGGTTGAGCGAGATCAGCAGGGCGTCCTCAACCGGAACCCGGTATCGCCGGGCGAGTCCCGCCACCTCGTCGAGTGTCCCCGCGGAGGTCCGTCCGCTGAGTGCTGTCGCCATGCCGCTTACTCCGTCCCCGTTGGCCGTGGAAGGTCCTGGCACCAAGCCCGCGGCTCCGCTCTACGGGTCGCTGACCGGGGGAAGAGAGTGCAACAGCGAGTGAGGACGCCTATACCGCGTTGCCGGACACCACCGGGACGTCCTGGGACGTCTTTACTCCTGCTGTGGCGTCCTGCCGTCGTTACGGCTTGGCCAGGGCTCGGAGGTGCGTGAGAAGAAACTCGATGTCGCACAAGTCGGGGAGTACGAGTCCGGCGCCGGCTGCGCGCAGTTCGGCCGCCCCGTGGATACCGGAGGCGACCGCCACGACATGGACCCCTGAGTCGAGCGCGGCCTCGACATCCCGAGGAGTGTCGCCGATAAGGACGACCGGAGTCCGAAGCGGGAGACCGCGGACAGCGGCCACCCGGCTGCGGGCGATGTCGACCAGGTCAGCGCGGTCATCGGAGTCCGCTCCGAATGCGCCAACCTCCATGTCGAGGAGACTGTCGAGCTCGAAAGCTCCCAACTTCACCCTGGCGTTAGCCGCGATGTTGCCAGTGAGTACGGAGGATATGAGCGCCGGCTCCTCGGCCACGGCGCGCAGGGCCAACGTGACACCCGGAAGCACCCGTCCCCGGCGCTGGAGATCAGCTTCCCGGCCTCGTCCCGCCGCCTGCAGGGCTTGATCGGCCTCCGACCAGGGCGGGGCTTCCATGCCGTGGTCCTGGAACATGCCGGCGATGATGCGGCGGTCGGTGCGCCCCTCAGTACGGGCGGGATGCATGGGCGGACGTCCGGCGAGACGAGCGAAGGCGTCGGCGTAGATCTCCTTGCTCACCCCACCGTTGTCGATGAGCGTGTGATCGACGTCCCAGAAAACCATGAGCGGCACACCCCCAGCGTAGGCGTGCCGGAAGCCGGGTGTCCGAGTGCGGTTCGCTCCAAGCCTGTTGCGGGGCAGGCGATCCTTCCGGTTGTATGACCTGCGTGAATGAGCGACTTCGTTCCGCACTCGCGCAGAGCGGGCTGTCCGTCGAAGCGCTCGCCGAGTTCTGCGCTGTCGATCCGAAGACGGTGGGCCGGTGGCTCGCCGGCCGACTGCCACATCGTCGTCATCGGTTCGCCACGGCACAGCGGCTCGGCGTCGATGAGACCTACCTCTGGCCGGAGGACCGGCAGCGTACGTCGCAGGCCGCGTCGAACACTCGGCCGGACATCACGGACATCTATCCCAACCGCGCCAGTGTGCCGCGGGATGTCTGGCTGACTCTCTTACTGGGCGCGGTCAAGCACATCGACATCCTCGTCTTCTCGGGCACCTTTCTCGCGCAGACCAATCCGCACATCGCCCGGATGCTGCGCGAGCGGGCGGAGGCCGGTGCCAAGGTACGCCTCTGCTTCGGCGACCCCGGTGGGCAGGCCGTCGCCGTACGCGGGTGGGAAGAGGGCATCGGTGACACCCTCGCGGCGAAGATCCGGGCGTCCCTGACCTACTACCGCAGCCTTGTGGACGCTCCCGGTTGTGAGGTCCGGCTGCACGACGTCGCCGTCTACAGCTCGCTCTTCCGGTACGACAACCAACTGTTGGTAAACCCTCACCTGTGGGGCCAGCCGGCCAGTGCCAACCCGCTCTTCCGGCTCAGCCGCACCCCTGACAGCGACTTCTTCGAACGCTATATGGAGAGCTTCGAAGCCGTATGGAACATCGCGCGCCCCTGGGCGCCCGAGGAACAGGAGCCGCACCGGCGTGGGCAGGACTGAGTACTACTACGATCCCGACGCCCCGAAGGCGAACACGCTGATCCCGGCGAGCAACCTGCTGGTCGTGAACGCGGACGGCGCCATCCTCATGCAGCGGCGGCGGGACACCGGCCAGTGGGCGCTGCCCGGCGGGGCCCAGGAAATCGGCGAGAGCCCTGCGGAGTGCGCGGCCCGCGAGTGCGAGGAGGAGACGGGTGTCCGGGCTGAGGTCACCGGCTTCCTCGGTGTGTACTCGAACCCGGCGCACATCATCGCCTACAGCGACGGAGAGATCCGGCAGCAGTACGAGGCGGTGTACATCGGACGGCCGATCGGCGGGGCACCGGCCGCCAACGACGAGGCGTCCGATGTCCGCTGGGTGCGACCGGACGAGCTTGACGAGCTGGATATCCACGCCAGCATGCGGGAACAGATCGGCCACTACCTCAGCGGCGCCTACCCCTACGTCGGCTGACTCTCTTCAGAGGCGGATGCCGGCCGCCGTCGCCCGCTCGTGGGTACGGTCGACGGCCTCGTGGATGTGAGGCTCCGCCCGGCGGATGAAGCGGCCGACGATGCTGTCGTCCCCGTAGCGAGAGCGGATCTCGGCGATCCGCTCGCGAGAGCTGGTCGGAAGGCCATCGGGCGTAGTCGTCATGTCGCAGCAGACCAGTGCCTCGACGAGTTGCGGGTTCTCCAGAAGGGGGAACTCCGCCTCGAGAGCGGGCCGGAGCCCTCGTTCTTCCGCTTCGAGCGCGGCGAAGGAGTGGTGGGCCACCAGCCGCGTTATCCGGTCGTCGGCTTCTGGCCGGGCATGAAGGTAGCGGCCACCGTCGAGCGGGTGAAAGCCGGTGGATGCCAGCTCGGGTGCGTAGCCGATGTCGTGGAGGATGGCTGCGGCCTCCAGGAGTTCCGCCTCGTCTCCGAACAGCGGTGCCAGCGCTCGAGCCCGCGCTGCGACGCCCTGGCTGTGCGCCCATCGCCGAGGAAGAGGCCCCGCAAGCAGCGTCTCTGCCATCTCATACGCCCACGCAGTACCCGCCATGCCGGCCAGCCTAGAACTTCGAAAGCGGGCGGAGGGGGGAGTCATGAGATGCCGGGGCGGTGCCGGGACAGTTCCTGCTCGATGCTGTCCGTCACGTCGGCCCACGGCGCGATGAGCGGAGAGACCAGGCTCCAGTATTCGTGGCTTGTCCGGACCGCCGCGCTGAGGCCCAGCGGGGAGGCGGACGCGGGAATGGTCGCTATGACCCGGCGCGTGATGCTTCCGGCGCCGCGGGCGGCGGGTGTGATGCCGGAGCCAAGCAGCAGGGTGGCGGTACGGATGGCGTCGAGAACGGTGGTGGATGCCGTCTGGGCCATGGACCCGAAGATGAGGTCTGGCCATGGCCGGCGCGAGCGAGCCCAGGCCAGCCGCTCGAGCGCCGTGCCGAGGTCGACCGCCATGCGGTCGGGGGTCTGGGTGTTCCAGATGAGGACGATGTCCCCCAGCGCGAGATCCAAGTGCCGGAAGCGCAGGGTGATGCCCTCGACCTGACGGCGACGCCAGACATCGAGTCGTCCATGGATGCTGATGTGGCGCGCGTGCATCCCGAGACCGGAGAGGACTGTGAGCCATCCGTCGAGGATCTCGGCGTACTCGCTGATGTCGTTGATGGGTTCTACGCGGGAAACGTTGACGAAGGAGGTCAGGAAGCCATCACGGAGGTCGCCCTTCTCGTCGCGCTGGCCGGTGAAGCGCACGACGGGCTGCGGCAGAAAGCCGTGCCGGTGGGTGGTCGGGCGGCCGTCCTTCAGGAGCGGGTCCAGGGCCTGAACAGCGGAGATGGTCAGTTCGGTGTCACGGCCCCAACGGAGAGGCAGGCACTCGGCGCGTGGCACTCCTTGCCCGGCGAAGGAGTGCTCGAGCAAGGCCAGGAGATCGCGCCAGTTCAGGGGCCGGCGGGGCGGGTGGTAGGGAGTTCCGGCATCGGGGTGGTGGATTTCCAGATGGTTTCCGGCGGTGGTGATCTCCCAGCGAGGGCCGAGTGCCTTGCGCAGCAGATGCGGGATCCGGCCCGGTGCGTACGTGGTCAGCATGGCCTGGTTGCCAGAGCCTCGAAGTGGCGTCTGGGGTCGAATCGCCGCAGGCCGATGGCTTGGACCTCCACGTGGTCCAGGGCCCCGGTGCGCTCGATGGCGACGGCCAGGGCCTGGGCGGCGGCTTCGTCGTCCTCCTCGGGAGGCAGGACGGCCGTGGTTCCTGTGCGGTCGCAGAGGGCTGCCTCCGCGCACGTGCCCTCGCGCCAGGTGAGGGCTGCCACGGGGGTGCCGGCGCGCAGGGACTCGCCGAAGACCGCGGCGCCTGCTTCGACGTAGGAGCGGGCGTGGGTGTAGACGAAGACGGCAGCGTCGCGGAAGGCGGCGGTCTTGTCGGGCCCTCCGAGTTCGCCGGCCCACTCGACGTGTTCGGCGGTGAGCAGCTTCCCGTGGCGCTCCACGTAAGCGGGGTCGAAGACCGGGCCGACCAGCCGGATGCGGCGCCCGAGAATCTGCGCCGCCCGGGCGGCCAGGTGAGGAGCCTTCTGCTCGTCGATACGGCCCACCCAGGCCAGGTCCCGGCCCGGTATGGACGGGGGTTCTGACTCATGGAGGCCGAGGTGGACGGCGAGCTCCCGGACGGGCCGGTGCCGGGTGTAGCGCGCCAGCATCTCGGGGGAATAGCAGTACAGCCGCGTCCGGACGCCGTCGAAGGCGTCGGTGGCGTGCTGGAAGTCCGGGTTGTGCTGGAAGGTGGCCACATCGCAGTCCAGCTCGGCCCGGGTACGTCGCCAGGCCGGAAGGCTGGGGTATTCGTGGCCGACGACCAGGAGGTCGTAGCCGGTGGAGCGGAGCCGGCGGGCTGCCGGTGAGCCGGGGGTGGTGTCCTCCAGGCGTATGGGGTCGCGGTGCCACTCCGGGCCGAGGTCCTGTCGCCAGGCGGGGCCGAGCAGGTGTACGTCGGCGCCTGCCGCTCTGGCCCCCGTGGCCACGGCCCACAGCCATCTTTCGATCCCGCCGTATCCGGTCGGCGGAAATGTGTAGCTGCCGGGGAAGTCGCAGACGCCGACTAACACCTATGCCTCCGGTGTTCCGTCCGCCGCGATGCAGCGGAAGCCGAGGTAGGGAACGAGAGCTTCGGGCAGGACGACGGAGCCGTCCTGCTGCTGGTGCTGTTCCAGCAGGGCGGCCAGGGTCCGGCCGATGGGCAGTCCGGAACCGTTGAGCGTGGCCACCGGAGTGGACTTGCCCTGGGCGTCGCGGGTCCGGATTCCGGCCCGCCGGGCCTGGAAGGTGCCGCAGTCCGAGACGGAGGAGATTTCCCGGTAGGTGTGCTGGCTGGGCAGCCACACCTCGATGTCGTAGGTGAGCTGGGCCGAGAAGCCCATGTCGCCGGCGGCGAGCGTGACGACCCGGTAGGCCAGGTCCAGTTCCTTCAGGCACGCTTCCGCGTGGCTGGTCATCTTCTCCAGTTCGGCCTGGGATTCCTCGGCCGCGCAGATGCGGACCATCTCGACTTTGGAGAACTGGTGCTGCCGCAGGATGCCGCGGGTGTCCCGGCCGTAGGAGCCGGCCTCGGACCGGAAGCACGGCGTGTGCGCGGTCAGCGCCAGGGGCAGCTCGGCGCGGGGAATGATCTCGTCGGCGTAGAGGTTCGTGAGCGGGACTTCGGCGGTGGGGATGAGGAAGAGCTCCCGGTCGGCGACGCCGGTGGCGAAGAGGTCTTCCTCGAACTTGGGCAGTTGGCCGGTGCCGGTCATCGTCTTCCGGCTGACGAGGAACGGCACCGAGTGCTCGACGTAGCCGTGGCGGCGGGTGTGCAGGTCCAGGAACAGCGTCGCGAGCGCCCGCTCCAGGGCCGCTCCGACGCCGCGGACCACGCTGAAGCGGGGGCCGGAAAGCTTGGTCGCCCGCCGGAAGTCCAGGATGCCCATGGCTTCGCCCAGGTCCACGTGGTCCTTGGGGTCGAAGGAGAAGGCGGGCGGGTTGCCCACCCGGCGCACCTCGACCGCGAAGTCCTCCGAGTCGCCGTCCGGGGCGTCGTCGAGCGGCAGGTTCGGAATGCTGAGCAGCACGTCCCGCAGCTCGGCCTGGACCTGCTCCTGCTCGGCCTCCAGTTCCCGGATCTGTTCCTTGAGCTTGCGGGCGTTCTCCTTGAGTTCGGAGATGTCCTCGCCGGCCCGAGCCTTCTGCTGCACCTCCTGTGCCACCCGCTTCGACTCCGCACGCAGGTCGTCGGCGGTGCGGATGCTCTGGTTCCGCCGGGACTGGAGACTCTCCAGCGAGGAGAGGTCCAGAGCGTAGCCGCGGCGAGCGAGCCGGCGGACGGCTTCGTCACCCATGTCGATCAGAGCACGGACGTCATGCATGCGGGGGCTTCTCCTCGGGCGCGGTCAGTGGCGAGTCGAAGGTAGCAAGGATGGACGCCCCGTCTCCGCCGACGCCGCGTCAGCCGACGGGCTCGGCGGTTCGTGACGGCGTGAGGCGTCGACCTGTTCGAGGAGGGATGCGACGTGCCCGGCCAGCTCGTCGTCGGCCATGGCAACGGGGACGAGGCACGGAGCCTCGGGGAAGAAGAGCGGCATGGCGGCCCCGGGGGCGCAGGCGAGGCGCCACCTCAGAACGGACAGCAGGAGGCCGTGCGCCACCACGATCCTGGGCGCCGGCGTCTCCAGCGCGGACCGCACGCCGAGAAGCATCCGCCGGATGCCTTCGCGCTGGGACTCCCGGGCTCCGGGCGGCCGTGCCCAGGGGCCGTTGCACCGCAGCCAGGCAGCGTACGCGAGGAACGGCCCGCCCTCGAAGTCGCCGTAGTGGAGTTCGTCGAGGAGCGGATTGACCGAAGGGGTTACGGCGATGTCGTCGAGCAGGATCGCCGCGGTCTGCCGGGCCCGGGGGAAAGCGCTGGTCATCCAGGTCTGCGCGGAACGGGTGGGCAGGGTCGTACGGGCGGCGCGGGAGGTGCTCATGCCCTCCTCGTCGAGCGGTACCGGGACTGCCGGGTCTCCGTTGACCAGGTAGCGGGCGCTGTACGCGGTGCGGCCGTGGCGGAGCACATACGTGGTCATCAGGAGTACCTCGGGATGCGTTCCAGCAGGTCGTCGAGCACGGCTTGCATCACCGGCACGCGTGCGTCCTCGGTCTCCTCGTAGTACAGAAGGCCGTCCAGGCCCAGGAGCAGGCACCAGGGCAGGAGTTCTCCGGCGGGGATGCCCGAGGTGCGGCAAGCCTGCTGGAGGCGATCGCCGGTGCCCTGCCCCAGCCGGTAATAGACGGTCCAGAAGGCCCAGTCGTAGGCGGCGTCTCCGCTCATGGGCAGCGGGTCGAGGAGTACGGGACGGCCGTCGCACCGGAAGGGAATGTTCTCGGCGTAGAGGTCCGCGTGCAGGGTGGTGTGCCGGCCCGGGTTTTCGTGGAGGTGGTCCGTGTACCGCAGGGCCTGGCCGCACGCACGCCGCCCGAGGCGGCTGGCTGCGTAGCGGCGGTGGACGCGCGGCAGTACCTCGCTACCGACGTAGTCCCGTAGCCGAGGGAAGCCAGAAGTTCCGCCGCCCTCGGCCCGGCCCGTCTCGTGGGCCCGCTGGAGTGCGGCGGCCACGAGACCGGCTTCCTGCGGTGGCCGAGCGGCGCCTCCTGGCGCCTCGCCGACCATGACCAGTGCGGCGGCGGCGAGACCGTCATCCGTTGCCCGCACGATGGCGTCCGTGCCGCGGTGCCACAGCCCGAGGGCCTTGGTCTCCCGGAAGTAGCGGTCGCGGTCCGGCCATACCTTGAGGAGCAGCCGCTCACCGTTCCGGTCGGTGGCGGTGGCGAGGGCGGAAGCGTGGCCGGCGTCGTGGTAGGAGCCGAGATCCAGAGACCATCGTGCGGCGGCGGTGGTCAGCAGCTCCGGAACCGTATCGATCCAGCGGTGGACGGCGGCGCCGTAGTGGGCCACGAGTCGTCGGCGGCATCCGGGCGGTACGGGGAGAGACGTGGTGATGGTCATCAGCTCAGCAGCACGCCTTCGTGCACCAGCTCGGTGGTGAGCGCCGGGAAGTTGTTCAGCGTCTCGTCGATGAGCGCCTGCACCTTGTCGGCCTGGGCCGTGGCTTCGGAGAGGCGTACCAGGATCCGCCACGGCTGGTCGAGGTGTTCGCCGGTCGCGCTGACCATGTGGACCTCGGCGTGGCCGCCCGTCTCTTCGTGCAGCCGGCGGGCAAGCCGCATGGCGGCGAGGTTGTAGAGCTTGCCGACGTGGTAGACGGGGTTCTTGCCGTTGGCGCCTTCCATGTTCATCGGGCGCAGTGGCGTGATGAGGCCGTTGACGCGGTTCCCGCGTCCGACGACCCCTTCGTCCCCCGATTCGATGGAGCTGCCGGTGTACGTCAGGTAGAACTCGTCCTTGTCGGGGACGTCGCGCACATTGAGCCGGAAGCCCACCGGCGTGCCGGGGAGGCACAGGTCGGCGAGGCGCCGGCACTCGTCGAGGATGACCTGCTTGTTCTCCAGGTAGACGGCGCGGCTGCCGACGTGCGGCGACTTCTGCGGGACGCAGAGCACCACATCGGCGCGGTCCCCGTCGTAGTAGCCCATCAGCTTGACGTCCGTACCGCACCAGGGGTGGGCCCTGGTGAAGGGGCTGCCGCCGGAGAAGTTGTCGACGGTCTCGCGCACAAAGCGTTCGAAGGGGCTCTGCGGGGCCCAGCCGGTGCCGAGGGAGGTGTCATTCGCGAGGAGGATCGTTCGCTCCCGCAGGTCGTCGATGGAGCGCGGGGCGAACCACCGGGTGCGCTCGGGCGTCTGGGCGTCGGTGAGGACGGCGCCGGGGCTGGAGGTGCTGGTGATGCGTAACGTGATGTCGAGGTGCTCCGCGATATCGGGGAGTCGCTCGGCGAAGAACCCGCGGACGGTCGTCTCGGCGAGTTCGTCGACGGGGATCGGCTCGTCGCCGCAGGCTCGGGCCGCCCGGCCGTTGACGAGGACGCGCACCGGGGCGGTCATCCTCCCGGATCCGTATCGCACCTCGCTGGCGCCGCCGAGCAGGGCGAGCTTGTCGAAGTTGTGGTGCAGGATGGCGCCGAAGTGCTCCAGCGTGTAGCGGCTGTATGCCTGGGACAGCCGCTCGGCGAGGTGGTCGGCGAGGGTGTCGGGATGGCCGAACCCCTTGCGTTCCACGATCGTCGTGGCGTCCGGCGGGCGGGTTCCCGTCTCGATCGTGATGCGGCTGAGGCCGATGGTCTTCACGGTTCGGTTCACGGCATGGGCTCCTGCTGTCTGGGTGGATGGATGACGGTGTCTTCGAGGTGTGTCCGGTGTGCTTCCAGGGCCGTCCGATGCCAACGGCGATGAGGAGGCGATGCAGGCCCTATCGGGGTACGCCGTCGGCCCGGAGTGCGGTGATGAGGCGGGCGAGGGCGTGCGCCGCCTCTGCGGGGGTGGATGTCTCGGCCAGGCTGCGGAGGTCCCGCTGTGTCAGGAGTCCGATGTCCCCTTGGCGTCGGCGGTCGAGCCACCGGACGACGCGCCAGGCGATGACGGGGCCGGCGACGGGCACCTGACCGATCAGGTCGAGGGGCATGCGTTGCGGTCCGACGCCGGCATAGGCCAGGTCGCGGACGAGATGGAACATGGTGTCCGCGTGATCGCAGGCAGCCGGGCCGCGAGCACTGGCTTCCCAGTCGACGACGTGGACAGCTTTCCCGTCGACCAACAAGTGTTCCGGCTTGATGTCTCCGTGCAGGTAGACGGTGGAGTCGTCGTCCAGCGGAGCGAGCATCGAGGCGAGTTCCTCCCACCAGGGCTGTCGGCGGCAGGAGACCGACAGTTGCTCCAGCAGGAAGTCGCGGTGGGTATGAGATGCGGGGCCGGTGGCTTGCCAGCCCGCCCCGGGAACGAGTCCGGCCACGCTGCCATGCAGCGCGGCCCCAACGGCAGCCGCCAGCTCGATGAAGATCTCCATGTCCCTGGTCGTGTCGACGGAACACGGTGCACCGGGAACGATGTCCGTCACCGCCCAGGCCGCCTCCCCGTCCTCCCCGGTGCCGTGCACGGCCGGAGTCCGCAGCCCCATCCGGCGGGCCATCCCGAGTGCGGCGACCTCACGGTCTCGCCGCCCGAGCGGCTCGATACCGCGGTAGACCTTCAGAAGCGCCGTCCCATCGAGAGTCCTGCGGGTGACCGACAGAGGCTTGACGGCGGCGGGGCCGAACGGGCCGTACTTCTCGGCTCCGCACGCCAACCGTGCCGCAGCCCTTTCCTGCTTCACTCAGCAGCCTCCCTGTCCGTCGACGACGGCCGTTGCTTGAGTCCGGGCGAACGGTCACAGCGGCCGTCCGTGTGACCTGCCCATGGAGTAGTCGGTCTTCGGCGACGCCCGGCCGGCACGCCCCGCCTGTTCTCGGGGCGCTGAGGCGCGGTGCGCTTCCGCCGTTCAGCAGAGTGCCGGAGGCGGACGGACAGCGGGCTGTCGTGGTGCCGCACCCCTGCCGCACCGCCGCCGCTCACCGCTTCGGGTGCCCTCGGCGGCTTCCTCGCCACCGCTGTGGCCGGAGGTGTCGAAGTGGCGCTGCACTCCCGTCGCAGTGAGCCGTCTTCAGGGCTGGCCGGACCGCCCTAGGCTGTTAGCGTCGTCGATGTCGGTCCCAAGGAGCTTCGGTGGGCACGGTGCAGCGCTGGACCGGACAGGAGGCGCGCGCACTGCGGCTGGCGCTGCGCATGAGTGTGCGTCGCTTCGCCTCCCACCTGGGGGTCAGCGACCGCACGGTGTCCAACTGGGAAGCGCGCGGCGAGAAGATCGCTCTCCTGCCGGACTCGCAGGCGTTACTCGATACGGCCCTGGAGAGGAGTGATCCGGATGTGCGGCAACGGTTCTGGGAATCGACCGGGACTCGCGCTGTCACACCGGCTTCCGTGACCGCCGCCGACACGTACTTACCAATACCCCTTCCGGAGCCCGGATTGGTGCACAGGCCAGAGGACTACGAAAGCCTCCTCACCGTGCTGAACGAGGCGGCCGACGCCGACGGCGTGGCCTCGGTGGCGCTGTGCGGTCCGGGCGGTTTCGGCAAGACGACGCTCGCCACCCAGATCTGCCAGGACTCCCGGGTCCGGGAGCTGTTCCCCGAGATCCTGTGGGTGGAGACGGGCGAAGGGTGCACGCCGGCCAGGGTTGTCGAGCTGATCTCGGACCTGTGTGTGCATCTGGGCGGCGGACGTCCCGCGCTGACCGACCCCGACCAGGCCGGCTTTCACCTGGCCCGGCTGCTCCACGGCCGCAGGGCCCTCCTCGTCATCGACAATGTGTGGTCGGCCGCTGATCTCGCGCCCTTCCTCCTGGGCGGGGAAGGCTGCGTACGGCTCATCACCACACGCAACGTCCGGGTGTGCCCGTCCGCCGCCCGCGTCGTACGGCTCGGCCCCATGGCACCGGGCGAGATCAGAGAACTCCTCACCCGCAACGTCGCCGCCCTGCCCCACACCGAGGCATCCCGGCTGGCGCAGATCTGCGGCGGCTGGCCACTACTCGCCACCGTCATCGGCTCCGCCATCGAACAGGATGTGGCGGCCGGCGCTCCCGCCCACCGCGTGGCCCGGGAGGCCAGCGAGACGATCCAGACGCATGGCCCGCAGGCATTCGACGTCTGGGACGCGGACCAGCGGAAGAACGCCATAGGGCAGGCCATCTCCTCCAGCCTTCGCAGCCTTGAGGACAGCGTCCGGGTCAACGGAGGAACCGGTCTCCGGAACCGCTATCTGTCGCTCGCCGTCTTCCCGCCGTCCGAGCCCATCCCCGTCCAGGTGCTCACCCACTGGTGGGGAACCGCCCACGGCTGGACTCCGCATGCCGTCAGGCAGTTCTGCCGGATCCTCGCCGACCGTTCACTGATCAGCACCTACCTCGCCGATCACGGCGCGATCGTGCTGCACGACGTGTTCCGGTCCTTCCTCCGCCACCTCATCGCTGAGGACTGGCCGGACCTGCACCGCTCGCTGCTGGAGAGCTATCGCCGGACGCCGGACGGGCGGTGGGCGTCCCTGGACGCCACGCACACCTACATGTGGCGGCAGCTGCCCCACCACCTCCATGAAGCCGGCCTCGACTCCGAGCTGATCGGCCTGCTGGCCTCCCCTGCGTACATGGTGCGCAAGGTGAGCGTGGTCGGCCATCAGGCGCTCGCGGCGGACGCGGCCGTCCTCGACTCCTTGCCTCGGCAGCACGAGGACACACACCCCGAGCACCAGGTGTGGAGCACCGCCCGGTTGATGGCTGGCGCCGGATACCTCCTCAGCGGCCTGGACAATCCGGCGGACATCGCCTCCACGCTCTCCGTGGCGCTGCGCCGGTCCTCCTACCCTGCCGCAGCCCGTTCGCTCGACAATCTGACCGCCGCCGGACCCGCCCTCCGGGTCACGTGGCTGCGGGGCGAGGACGACTTCTCGGCCGAGCCACCAGCGGACGGACACGTGGGCGCTGTCGTCGCGGTCTCCTCCGCACACCGCCTCGCCGCCTCGGGCGGTGAGGACGGAGTGGTCCGGCTGTGGGATATCGACGAGCGCCAACTGCTGCGCGACTTCCACGCGCACACCGGCTGGGTGTACGCCACCGCGCTGTCGCCGGACGGCTCGGTCGTGGCGTCCGCGGGCGACGACGCGGTGATCCGGCTGTGGCGTACCGATACCGGCACGCCGGTCGGCGTACTCGCGGGCCACAGCCGCCGAATCCGCACCCTGGCCTTCTCGCCGACAGGCGGCGTGCTCGTCTCCGGTGCCGAGGATGGGGCGGTCTGCGCCTGGGACACCGACCGTCTCACCCTCCTGCGCAAAATGCAGACCGCCGGAACGCCGGTCTGGTCCGTGGCGATCGGAGGCGAGGACGGCTCCGCCGTTGCTGCGGTCGGCGAGGACGAATTCCTGCGCCTCTTCGACCTCGGCACCGGCCGGCTTCTGGACGAGCAGGCCGGGCATCGTGACTGGGTGCGCAGTGTTGCCTTCGCCTCGGAGACCACGCTGCTGGCAACCGGCTCCGGTGATCGCTCGGTTGTCGTGTGGAACACCGCGAATCAGCGGCTCTCTCCCCTGCGCCGGACCACCGGCCTCGGTGGGCGAGTGCGCGCGGTCGCCCTGGACAAGCACGGCGATGTCGTGGTCGCGGCGACGGAGGAACCCAGGATCCAGACGTTCACGGCGGGAGGCCCGTCCGGCGAGGTACGGCCTCCCGCCGGGGTCGACTGGGTCCGGTCCGTGGCACGCACCGACGACGGCTCCCTCATCGCGGGCTGCGAGGACGGCGCCGTCCGGCTGTGGCCAGCGGGTACCGGCCACCTCGAGACGCTGGCCCCCGGTTCGAACACGGTCTGGTCCACCGCCTTCGGCGCTGCGGGCAGCGTGGCGGCGATCGGCGACGGCGCGGGCAACGTCACCCTCCTCGACGCGGCGACCTCCGCCCTGCGACGCAAACTGTCCGCCGGACAGGGCCGGGTGTGGTCCCTGGCAGCGGGGGACGAGTACGTGGCAGCCGCCTGCGGCGATGGCACGGTCAGGGCCTGGTCGCTGGACCCCGCGCGGGCGATGGAGCTGACACTCAACCGGGACGTCTCCCGCACGTGGGCGGTCGCCGTGGCCTCTTCGGCTCCGCGCCTTGCCGCGAGCACCGGGGATGGCCAGATCCGCTGCTGGGACCTCCCGGACGGTTCGCTCCTGTGGTCCCAGGACCTCCACGCCGGCCGCCTGCGCTCCATCGCGTTCGATGACCGTGGTGATCTGCTGGCGGCCTGCGGCGGTGACGGCTCCGTTCGGGTGTGGCGGGCCGTTGACGGCGAGTTCGTCACCCGATTCTCCAACCCCGGCGGCTGGGCCCGTACGGTCACCGTTGACGGACCCGGCACCCGGACCGCCGTGGGAGCCGGTACAGGGGACATCTCCGTCCGCGACCTCCGGAGCGACAGGTTCACCGCCCACCTGTCCGGACACACCGGCCGGATCCTCATGCTCGGCTTCGCCGGCGATGAAGATCGCCTGGTGTCGGCCGCGGCGGACGGCACGGTGCGGCTCTGGTCGCTGTCGGAGCAACGGCAGATCACCCAGGTCCGCGTCGATGCCTCGCTCCACTGCGCAGCCTTCGACAGGGCGACCCATCAGGTACTCGTCGGCAGCGCGGCCGGCGTCGTGACACTCGCCATCACGAACGGATGAGCGGTACAGAAAGGGCAGCGCAGCGGTGACCGCCGAAACACCTCGCAGCAAGGACCAGCAGCCGGCTACTGGCACTACCGGGCGGCCAAGCGACGCCCCGGTGATCCTCAGCAACGTCCCCGGCAGCTTCGCCTGGGGCGTGCTGGAGAAGCGCCACCCGGCGCTGATCGAACAGGTCCGCGACGCCCACCCCTACACCCCCCGGCAGCGTCGCGCTCTCGACGCGCTGCTGGAGGAGATCACGGTCGGTACCATCGAGCCCCTGCCGGAGTCCGCTCACGACGCCGGCCGGTGGGCGACATGGGGCCGCGGCCACCTCGGCCGCCGCTGGCTCGATGTGCCCTTCCTGTGGGCCGAAAGCTTCTTCTACCGCAAGCTCCTCCAGGCTGTGGGCTACTTCGAGCCCGGCCCCTGGCGCGGCACCGACCCCTTCGCACCGGTCAAGCAGGCCGAGCTGGACAGCGACCCCGTCGATCAGGAACTGGCCGCCCTCGACAGCCTCAACGGCCTCCCCCAACGACAGGCGGCCCAGGCGCTGCTACACGCCTCCCTGTGGGGCAACCGCGCCGACCTCAGCTTCCGCCTCACCGCCGAAGACCCCTCCGCCGGGGCCTCCGAGCAGCTCGTCGCCGACGACAGCGCCGCACTGTGGTCCCTCCTGGAAGAGACCGCACCCGCCAGGCTCGCCGTCATCGCCGACAACGCCGGACGCGAACTGCTGCCCGACCTGATCCTGACCGACCACCTCCTGCACCACCAACTCGCCCGGCACATCACCCTGCACGTCAAGCCATATCCCTACTACGTCTCCGACGCCACACTCGCCGATGTCCTCGCCTGCCTGCGCCGCCTCCACCAGGCCACCGGCCCGGCCCACGACACCGGCCGACGCCTCTGGCAGGCCATGACCACCGGAAGACTCGACATCCGCGCCCACGACTTCTTCTGCGCACCCCTCCCCTACCGCCACATGCCCGAGGACCTGCGGCAGGACCTCACCGGCTGCGACCTCACCCTCCTCAAGGGCGACCTCAACTACCGCAGGCTGGTCGAAGACCGGCTCTGGCCGGCCACCACCCCCTTCACCGGCCTCACCGCCTACTTCCCCACCCCCGTCACGGCACTGCGCACCCTGAAATCCGACGTCATCACCGGCCTGACCCCCACCACCCTGACCAAGCTGGAGGACAGCGGAGAACCCTGGCGCACCAGCGGCAGCCACGCCCTGGTCCAGCTTCGCCCGTAGGGTTCAGGCGGTCTCACCTTCGAGGCCCAGCAGTCGCAGCAGGTCGGCGGTCACGACCCGGTACGCCTTGCCCAGCCGGAGGACCTTCACCGGGTACTCACCCCGCTTGGCCAGGGAGTAGCCAGTGCTACGGCCGACGGAGAGAGCGCGGTTGGCGGTGTCGAGGTCGATGGCGGCCGGGAGCGCCAGCAGTTCCTCACGCGACAGCGCCTGGGACCCGCGAGCGGTCTGGGTTGTTGCCATGATGCACTCCTTGCTCTCACCTCGGCGTGTACGACCCCACGAATAGCACAGATGTTGCGGCCACATATTCCCATCGCCTAAGTTGTCGCCATGAGCAATGAAGACTGGGCGAAGCAGCTCACGGCGCGGGTCGCGGAGGAACTGCGGACCGCCCGTAAGGCCGCCGGACTGACCGTGGCGGAGCTTGCCGGCGCCTGTGCCGACCGCGGTCTGCCGGTCCCGGCCACGACCATCACCAACCTGGAGAACGGCCGGCGCCACTCCGTGGACCTGGCCGAGTTCCTGGTCCTGGCCGACGCCCTGGACGTCCCCCCGGTCAGCCTTCTGTACCCCCTGGCCTCCGCGCCCAGCGTGGAGCGGCTGCCGGGCCAGGAGACCTCGACCTGGCAGGCCCTGGCCTGGTTCACCGGCGAGACCCCCACCACCGGCCCCGCCCCAGAGGGCAGCCACCGCGAGCTGCTGGACACCTTCCGCGCCCACGCCGACGCGGTCGCCACCGCCCTGGTCTCCACCTCCCTGGCCAAGGAACGCCGCCGCAAGGCCAGCACCACCCTCGACCCCGCCCGCCGCGCCACCCTTCTGGAAGCCGCCACCGGCTACGAAGAACTGGCCTTCGACGACTGCCGCGAACTGCGCGCCTTCCGCACCACGCTCCGCGAACGCGGCCTGCACCCCCCGGCCCTGCCCGAGGAACTGGCCTTTGTGGACCAGGAGGACACCGAGGACGACCCGAAGGGCGACGAGTGAAAGGCTCCACCTCCCGCCGCTGCTCCTGCCGCGATCCGAAGACCGGCAAGCCATACGGCACCGCATGCCCCAAACGCACCAGCAGACGCCACGGCTCCTGGACCGTGGTGCACGAACTCGTCCCCCGCCAGGACGGCACCCGCCGCCGCTTCCGCCGTGGCGGCTTCGCCACCTCCACCGAGGCCACCGAAGAGCTGCGCAAGGTCGAGGCCCTGCTCGCCATCCCTGAGAAGGACGACGATGCCGGTCTGCTGGCGATCAGCGACCTGCTGGAAGCCTGCGCCAAGACCAAGGAACCGCTGCCCGACTACGACGAGATACGCCGCCGCTTCGCCACCGGCCAGACCCTCAACACCAAAACCACCGTCGGCGAATGGCTCGACCTGTGGCTGGCCGGCAAGAAGCGCCTGCGCGTCGGCGGCCTCAAACGCTACGAGACCGACGTGCGCATCCATCTCAAGCCCCACCTCGGCGACATCCGCCTGGACAAGCTGCGCGTCCACCACATCAACACCATGTTCGACGCCATCAACGAGGCGAACATCGAGATCGCCGAGCAGAACACGCAGCGCCGCGCCGCCCTGGACGAGCTGAAGGCCACCCCCAACCGCGGAGCCGAGAACCGTGCCCACCGCAAACGGCTGCGGGCGGCCATCGCCGCCATGCCACCGTTCCGCCGCACCACCGGCGTCGCCACCCAGCAGCACATCAAGGGCACCCTGCGCGCGGCACTGAACACCGCCATCGCCCAGCAGCTCATGGCCCCCTTCAACCCGGCCGAGCACGTGGAACTCGCTCCCGGCACCAAGCCCAAGGCGCTGGTGTGGACGGACGCCCGCGTCGAGCACTGGCACACCACCGGCGCGAAGCCCTCCCCGGTCATGGTCTGGACGCCCGAGCAGACCGGCCGCTTCCTGGACCACATCGCCGGAGACCGGCTGGAGGTCATGTGGCGGCTGATCGCCTTCCGCGGCCTGCGCCGCGGCGAGGGCTGCGCGCCGCGCTGGATCGACCACGACCCCGCAACCGCATCCCTGGCTATCGCCACCCAGCTCGTCCAGGACGGCTGGGAGGTCATCGAGGGCGCCCCGAAGACCAACAGCGGCATCCGCGTCATCGCCCTGGACGCCGAGACCAACCAGATGCTGCTCGACCACCGCCGCCGCCAGGCCAAAGAGCGCCTGGCCTGGGGGCCAGCCTGGCAGGACACCGGCCGCATCTTCACCGAACCCGACGGCTCCTGGCTCCACCCCGGCAAACTCACCGACCTCTTCGCCCGCCTGGTCGCCGACGCCGACCTGCCACCCATCCGCCTGCACGACCTGCGCCACGGCGCCGCCACCCTCATGCTCGCCGCCGGCGTCGACATCAAGGTCATCTCCGAAACCCTCGGCCACTCCGACACCCGCATCACCCGCGATATCTACCAGTCCGTCCTCGACGAACTCGCCCGAGCCGCAGCCGAAGCCATCGTCAAACTCGTCCCCCGCGCCCACCGCCCCACCAATCCCCGCGACCAGGGCAAGCAGACCGGAAACGAACCCTCCGGCGGCACACGCTCCGCTTGATGAGCAAGGTCTGTTGCTGTGCCCGGTGCCTCCGGGCCGGATCCTCGGCCGGAGGCACCTGTCTCGGCGGCACAGGCCAAAGCTCAGTGACACCCTGGTTCAGTCTGAGCACAAAGGTCTTCCGGCCCTCGACTAGAAGGTAGACGACGAGGTACGTGCCGCACGTAGCGGTCGTCGTCTCGTGAGAATCAAAGAACGAAAACAAGGGCAGATGAGGGAGACCGTTTCACCGTGGACGTCCCGATAGGTCACCCAGTTCAGGCGACGTGTCGTGCCTGCCCGGTGCTAACAGCTGTGTTTTCGCGTGGTCGTCAGCAACGGAGCGCGGTCTCCGCCTGGCTCCGGTTGCCGGTCGTCACGCGAGCGGTTCCGGGAGCTCGAACGTTGACTCGTCCTCGCCGCGCGCCCTAGCGATACGCTCGCGCAACTGATCGATTTGGTTGGTGGGCAGCTTGCTTCCGACCACCATGTAGGTGATCAGGTCAGCGGCGAGATTGTAGTTCTCCTTCTTCGTCAGGATGTTGTGCGCGGAGTTGATGAGGACGTCGCGCCACAGAGGAGCGGTGAGCTTCCAGTCGAGCTCGTAGGTGCGCTCTACGGCGGTTTTCAGGTTCAGGTCAGGATCGGCATTGAGGATCTGGGAGAGCGCCTGGAACAGCACGATGTGGGTGGCCGGCTTGAACAGCAATCCGTAGTCAGCATCCTTGGCGCGCAGCTCGGGGAGAAGCTTGGTGTTGTCCCGGCCGTACTTGAGCTTCGGCATGCCGTCCAGAACGGTCGTCCACCAGCCCTCGACGTGCTCGTATCCCTGGTCCAGGGTCTCCTCTGAGGGACGGACGTGGGTCTTCTTCTCGTTCAGCTCGTCCGCCATGTCGTAGTGCTCAGCGATGATGCGGACGGTCTCGTAGATGGCGCTGAGGGTGGTGAGCTGGGTGCTGCGCTCGGCGATCGTGTTGTTCTTGTAGTTGACCAATGACTCGTTCTTGTGGTTCTTGCCGGCCAGTGGACCACCGTCGTCGGCCAGGCGACGGGTCAAGATGGCGAACCCGTCGTCCTCACTGGTCAGGATGTTGTCGCCGCGACTGGTGTTCTTGGCGTAGCGGTTGACCTTGTTGAAGATCTTCCTCGTGTGCTGTGTGCTGATGCGGGGGACGATGATGACGGTTACCTCGTCATCCCCGACGTCCTTGACGTAGTCACCCTCGACGGTGCGCGCCAGGTGCACCTCGCGCAAGGCGGCGAAACGGTGTTGGCCATCGAGGATGATGCGCTCACCGCTGTCGATGGTCAGGAAGCCAAAGGAGTCCTTAGCCATCGCGGACCGGTACGCCTTCGGCAGGTTCTTGGCAACTTCGCTGAACGACTCGAACTCTGGCTCCTCCTCGGCGTCCAGCAGCAGGATGATGGCGCCAAAGAAGCGGTCCGGTGAGTTGGCCAGGTACGGGGCGATCTCGGTGCGCACGCGGGAGTCGTTGAGATCGCGCTGGAGTCGCTCGGTCAATCCGCTGGTAGCCCATTCCTCCTGCTCGCTCGCTGGCCGGGCAACCTGGACGAGATCGCTCACCTTCATGGTGGTCACGTAGTACGGGGTCGATCCCATCTTGGCGCGGATCGCCGTGTGCAGGGTCGGCATCTCAACTCCCTTGTGCTCCATCACCATCCTACGGCAGGCGGTGGATTGTTTGTGATTCCAGCGGAGTTGTTTGCGAAAACAGGGTCAGACGGTGTACTGATGGTACGTCAGCATTGACGGGTGCACGTGTGGCGGACCCCTCCACAGAGGCGTGCGTACGTTAAAACGGTGACGTACAGATAGAGTAAGGTGACGTTCGCGCCCGCGAGGTTCTCCCCTCAACTGGCTGTGCAGCAAGGGCTGTTCAGCGTGGCGCCCTGACGGTCAGGGCTGGAGGATAGGAGGCGCGAGATGGCTAGGTTCAATGAAAGGAAGCCCAGTCGACCGTGGACCGCACCTGAAGTGGCCCAGGTGGCTATCGGTGTGATCGGGCTGGTCATTGCGCTTGCCGCCATCGTGGTGCAGTGCGTCTCCTAGGCAACTAGGGAGCGTCCACGCGCGAGTACGCCCGGCCGTGGCGGGCCGCTGGATATGCAGCGAGCCCGGCCTCAACCAAGGCGACCGGGCTCGTGTTACTGCAGGGAGGGCCTGGCTCTGGCAGGAGCCGGGCCCTTCTCCCTCTCTGGTACCCGGCCGTGTTGGGCGGCTACCTACAAGTAGGGACTGTACACCAGGCCCGAGGTTCGGCGTAAGGTACAATGCGGGCTGCCAGCGTCTGTATGCACGGGAAGTGTCACTCGGGCCACGTGTCAGCACTGACTTGAGTCAACACCACCTCGCAGACCGGGTGTCTGGGGGATGGTTGCCAAGCCGATTCGTTTGGATCACCCCGCTGGCCGAGGCTGTCGTTCACGGCCTTGTGACGAAGCGCGTCAACACCCTGTCCTTGACCTTCGGCGTCCTCGCCAGCAGGTTGCTGCTCGTCCTGGCCGTTCGTGAGTTCCCCTCCGGGGGACATCGGCCATCCGAATCGGGCGTGGAGCTGTGGTCTTCATCAGCGCCCTCGTGCGGAACGTTCGGCGGCGGCGCATGCGGCCGACGGTCTGACGAGCGGTGCCGCTCCCGACCGAGCCCGCCGCTCGTTGTTCGTTTTGCGCCGTTAAACGTAACGGTGTAGTGCACGTATAAGTCGTGATCAAGGTGTGGCATGGGCTCTGTGGCATGGTCCGGTTGCGTCTTGTGTGACGCGGATCTCTCCTGGACCGTCCGGTGAACATGTCTCGCTGCGCGAGCCCGAGACGGCTGTGGCACCTGACATGATCTCCGGGCCGAGGCCCAGCGGTTCCACACCTTCAAGGCACAGCCTGTTTCTGTCCTCGCCTAGTGCGAGCAGCAGGCTTTCCGGCGCCCAGCGTAAGCGGATCTATTGGGTTGGTGGCCGAGCAATCAGAAAACGGACGAAGGCGGAGTCGGTGTGCATGCTGGCCGCGATGCCAGCGTCCAGCTCGCCCTGGTCATGCCTCTCACCACATGGGCAGGTGCTCCAGTTCTTTGCCTCCATACGAGCGGCCACCGACTCCACTGTGGAAGCCAGTTCCTCAAGCAGGCCCGCCGAGAGCTCGATCGCCTCGTCCTCCTGGGCGGAAGAGAGGGCGGCGCCCAGTTCGGTGATCAAGTCGAGGGCGTGAGTGGCGAGGGCGCTGGTGTGGTCGTTGAGGCCGGCGCATTTGGCGGCCTGGGCGGCGGCCATCACCATGCGGCCCGCTTCCCGGGGGGTGATGGGCACGGTGCCGGTGTCGTGGCGCACGGGGCGGATGGCGTGGAAGGGGGCCGGGCCGGGGGCTCCCTCCTCCGCGATGGCGCGGTCGACGGTGTCGGCGACGGCCTCCGGGGTGACCAGGTGGAGGGCTTCTTCCTCGTCCATGCCGATGCGCTTGGCGATGGTGGCGATCAGGTGGGCGACGACGCCCTGGAGGGCGACCGGCTCGACCTGCATGTCTCGGGTGAGCAGGACCGCGCCGGCTTGTGCGGTGAGAGCCTTGAAGGCCACGGTGTTCCGGAGATCTTCCGCCACGCGGCCACTCTACGGGTGTTTTGTGGGGTGTCTACAAGGAGGGCGATGGCGGACAGCGACCGGGCGTGAGGCGGTTCGGCCACGCCTGTGCACGGGTGCTGGCTCGATGGCCACCCCTTGGCCACCCCTGGGGGTTTGGGCGGGGAGGGAAGCAGTGGAGGTGAGGGGGCGTCAGGGGGAGGGAAGGGTAAAGGCCAGGTCAGAGGGGGTCTGACCTGGCCTTTGGGAGAGCCGCCTAAGGGAATCGAACCCTTGACCTACGCATTACGAGTGCGTCGCTCTGGCCGACTGAGCTAAGGCGGCGGGGCGGTGGTCAGTTTACACGGGGTGGGGGGTGGGGTGCGTCGGGGTCAGGTGCAGGTGGTGTCCGGGGGTGGGGTGGTGCCGGTGAGGAGGTAGGTGTTGACGGCGTCGTTGATGCAGGTGGTGCCGGGGTAGGCGCCGTGGCCGTCGCCGTCGTGGGTGAGGAGGACGCCGGTTTCCAGCTGGGCGGCGAGGGATTCGGCCCAGGCGTGCGGGGTGGCCGGGTCGCGGGTGGTGCCGAGGACCAGGATCGGCGGGGCGTCCGGGGCGGTGATGGGGGCCGGGGTGTGGGCGGAGGGGACCGGCCAGGAGGCGCAGAGCAGGGTGGACCAGGCGAAGTCGGTGCCGAAGGTGGGCGAGGCGCCGGTGAAGTCCGGGAGGGCGGCCTGCACGGCTTCGGGGTCGGCCAGGGCCGGGGGGTGGTCCAGGCAGGCGATGGCCGGGAAGGCGTACATCAGGGTGCCGTAGCTGCCGTCCGGGCCGCGGTCGTGGTAGGCGTCGGAGAGGGCGAGCAGGGGGGCGCCGTCGCCGTCGTCGATGGCGGCGGCCAGCGCGGTGGTGAGCTGGGGCCAGGAGGAGGGCGAGTACAGGGCCATGGCCACGCCGGTGAGGGCGAGGGACTCGGTGAGCGGGCGGTCGGGGTCGTTGGTGGGGAGCGGGTCGGCGTCGAGTTCGGCCAGGAGGGTGGTGAGGGAGTCGGGGGCGGCGAGGGGGCAGGGAGAGGTGCAGGAGGCGAGGAAGGAGGTGAGGGCGGTCTCGAAGCCGGCGGCCTGCTGGAGGTCGGTTTCGTAGGTGGAGAGCGAGGGGTCGACGGCGGCGTCCAGGACCAGCCGGCCGGCGCGGCCGGGGAAGAGACCGGCGTAGGTGGCGCCCAGCAGGGTGCCGTAGGAGGCGCCGTAGTAGTGGAGCCGCTCGTCGTCCAGCACGGCGCGCAGGATGTCGAGGTCGCGGGCGGATTCCTCGGTGGAGATGTGCTCCAGCAGGCGACCGGACCGTTCCTGGCAGCTTTCGGCGAAGGCGGTGAAGGCGTCGAGCAGCGAGTCGATTTCGGCGTCGGTGTCGGGGGTGCGGTCGGTGGCTGTGAAGGCGTCCATGTCGGCGCCGTCCATGCAGGCGACGGGCTCGCTTCGGCCGGTGCCGCGCGGGTCGAAGCCGACCAGGTCGTAGGCGGCGCGGACTTCGGACGGGAAGGCCACGGCGGCGCCGTGCTGGAGGAAGGCGATGCCGGAGGCACCGGGGCCGCCCGGGTTGAGCAGCAGTGAGCCGATGCGCTCCTCCGCGGAGCCGGCGCGGCGGCGGCTCAGGGCGAGCTGGAGGTCTTCGGCCGGGTCGATGTCCGCGTAGTCCAGGGGGACGTTGAGGGTGGCGCACTGGAAGCCCGGTTCGTCGCAGGGGCGCCAGTTGAGTTCCTGCTCGTAGTACGGGCGGAGGCTTTCGGAGACGGCCGGGGCGGCCGTGGCGGTGCCCGGACCGGAGGCGGCGGGGCCTTCGGAGCGTTCGCTGCCGAGGGCGGAACAGCCGGACAGCAGCAGGGCGGTGAGGGCCGCCAGCGTGGTGGCGGTGCGGCGGCGGGGTGCTGGGTGGGGGGTGGCCATGGGTTCCCGGTCGTGGAGGAAGGAGGGAGGGGCGGGGGCGGGGGCGGAGGTGGGGGCGGGGTCAGGCGGCGCGGAGGGTGAGGGTCATGGCTTCCAGGGCGAGGAGCGGGGCGACGTTGCGGTCCAGGGCCTGGCGGCATTCGAGGATCGCTTCGAGGCGGCGCAGGGTCTGTTCGGGGCGGGAGGCGGTGGCCAGGCGCTCCACCGCCGCGGCGCTGTCGCCGGAGGCCAGGGCCGGGGCGGTGCCGAACTGGCGGGCGAGGACGTCGCGGTAGAACGCGGCGAGGTCGGTGAGGGCCAGGTCCAGGGCGTCCCGCTGGGCGCGGGTGGCGCGGCGCTTCTGGCGTTCTTCGAGGTCCTTCATCAGGCCCGCGGTGCCGCGCGGCATGCGTTTGCCTTCGGTGCCGCCGAGGGCCGTGCGGAGGTCTTCGGTCTCGCGGGCGTTGAGCTCCTCGGAGAGCTGGGCGGCTTCCTCGGCGGCGGCGTCGACGAGTTCCTGGGCGGCGCGCAGGCAGCCGCCGATGTCGGCGACGCGTTCGGGGACGCGCAGGACGGCGGTGCGGCGGGCCCGGGCCCGCTCGTCGGTGGCGAGCCGGCGGGCGCGGTCCAGATGGCCCTGGGTGGCGCGGGCCACCTCGGCGGCGGTCTCCGGCTCGATGCCGTCGCGGCGGACCAGGGCATCCGCCACGGCCGCCACGGGCGGGGTGCGCAGGGCCAGCAGGCGGCAGCGGGAGCGGATGGTGGGCAGCACATCCTCCGTGGAGGGGGCGCAGAGCAGCCAGACGGTGCGGGGCGCGGGCTCCTCCACGGCTTTCAGCAGGACGTTGCCGGCGCCCTCGGTGAGCCGGTCGGCGTCCTCCAGGACGATCACCTGCCAGCGCCCGCCGGCCGGGGAGAGCTGGGCCCGGCGGACCAGCTCACGGGTGTCCTTGACGCCGATGGAGAGCAGATCGGTGCGGATGATCTCGACGTCCGCGTGGGTGCCGACCAGGGTGGTGTGGCAGCCCTCGCAGAAGCCGCAGCCGGGCTGCCCGCCCAGCGCCCGGTCCGGGCTGACGCACTGCAGGGCGGCGGCGAAGGCCCGCGCGGCGGCGGTGCGGCCCGCGCCCGGCGGGCCGGTGAACAGCCAGGCGTGCGTCATGGCGGAGCCGGCGAGCGGGGGCTGCTCGCCGCGCTCGTGCGCGGTGACATAGGCGTCGGCGTGCCGGGCGGCGGCGGCGAGCTGTGCCGCCGCCCGGTCCTGTCCGACCAGATCGTCCCAGACTGGCATTGCCGTGTGCCGTGCCCTTCCTGCCGTGACCGTCCCGTGGTGTGCCGCCGTCCGTGCCCGGCTGGTGATCCATTGTGCGGGACGGCACCGACAGTCAGCGGCGGCGTCCGCCCCGGCGGCCCCGGCTGCCGCCGCGGCCGTCGGTGTCGCCGGAGTCTCCCGGGGCGCCCGGGTCGTCGTCCGCGCCGCCCGGGTCACGCTCGTCGTACTCGCGCGGGCCGAGCAGTTCGTCGGCGAGAGTGGGCAGATCGTCCAGCGGGGTCTCCTCGGCCCACGGCGGGCGCTCGGCGCGCGGCAGGCGCGCCGTCTCGTCCACCGGGCGGGCCGCGGGCAGGACGGCCGTCTCGTCCTCGGGGCCGGAGCCGTCCTTCTTCATGCGGGGCAGGACGGTGGTCTCGTCGTCCGGGGAGGCGGACGGCGGCTGCTGGCCGGGCCGCGTGGCCCTGGGCAGCGGGGCGGTCTCCGCCTCCCGAGGCGCCGAAGCGTCCGGCGCCGCGCCGGCCGCGTTCGCCGCCCCGGACGACCCGGACGACCCGGACGACCCGGACGACCCGGACGCCTCGCCGGCGCGCCGGGCCTGCTCGGCCCGCAGCAGGGCCTCCTCGGCCTTGCGCTGCTTCTCCCGGCGCCGCTCCTCGGCCTCCCGGCGCAGCCTGGCCTCCTCCTCGGCCTGCCGCCGCAGCCGCGCCTCCTCCTCCTGGCGGGCCCGTTCCTCGGCCTCCCGCCGACGCCGCTCCTCCTCGGCCCGGCGCTGCATCTCCTCGGCGCGGCGGCGGGCCTCCTCGGCCTGCCTGGCGGCCTCGGCGCGGCGTTCCTCGGCCTCCCGGCGGCGCCGTTCCTCCTCCTCGGCCTTCCTGCGGGCCTCCTCCTCGGCGCGCAGCCGGGCGAGCTCGGCCTGCCGCTCGCGCTCCCGGCGCTCCTCTTCCTCCTTGCGCTTGCGCTCCTCCTCGGCACGCCGCCGGGCCTCCTCCTCGGCCTTCCTGCGGGCTTCCGCCAGGGCTTCGCGCTCGGCGTCGGAGAGCGGCAGCATCTGGTCGAGCCGGTGCCGGGCGGCCGTGGTGACGGACTCCGGATCCTGTCCCGCGTCGATCACCAGATACCGGGACGGATCGGCGGCGGCCAGGGCCAGGAAGCCGGCCCGGACGCGCTGGTGGAACTCGCCGGGCTCGGACTCCAGACGGTCGGGGGCCTCGGTGAAGCGTTCCCGGGCGGTCTCCGGCGAGATGTCCAGCAGCACGGTCAGGTGCGGGACCAGGCCGCCGGTGGCCCAGCGGGAGATCCGGGCCACCTCGGTGGCGGACAGCTCGCGGCCGGCGCCCTGGTAGGCGACGGACGAGTCGATGTAGCGGTCGCTGATCACCACGGCGCCGCGGGCCAGCGCGGGCCGGACCACCGAGTTCACGTGCTCGGCGCGGTCGGCGGCGTACAGCAGGGCCTCGGCGTGGTGGGACAGGCCGCCGGAGGAGACGTCCAGCAGGATGGAGCGCAGCCGCTGGCCCAGCGGGGTGGCGCCGGGCTCCCGGGTGACGACGACCTCGTGGCCCTTGGCCCTTATCCATTCGGCCAGTGCCTCCACCTGGGTGGTCTTGCCGGCCCCGTCCCCGCCCTCGACCACCACGAAGAACCCGCTGTCGGACGGGGCGAGTGCCGGCTCGGGGTCGGCGAAGGAGCGCCGCAGGTCCTGGCGCAGCGGCACGCCGCGCCGGTCGTCGGTGGCGCGCAGCAGCAGCGCGGCGACCGGCAGCAGCAGTACGCCGATGATCATCAGGGCGAAGCCGGCGCCGCCCTGGTCGATCACGAAGTCCCCGCGCACCACCCGGTGGTGCCCGATCAGGGCGGCGAGCAGCGGCCCGGCCAGCGCGGCCAGCGCGATGGCGACCCGCAGCACGGCATGCAGATGCTGGGTCAGCCGGGCCCGGCGGAATTCCTCGGTCTCCTGGTCCAGCAGGGTGTGCCCGGTGCGGGCGGCGACGCCGGCGGCGAGGCCGGTGGCGAGCGCGCAGAACAGCACGGTGGCCGGGTCGGCGACGATGCCGACGGCGAACAGGCCGAGCCCGGTGACGGCGACCGTCACGGCCAGCAGCCGGCGCCTGGTCAGCCCGGGCAGCGCGCCGTGCGCCAGCCGGATGCCCAGCGCGGCACCGCCGGTCAGGGCCAGCACCAGCAGTCCGTAGTAGACCGGGCCGCCGCCCAGCGAGAGGGTGTGCGGCACGGCCAGGGCGACCCCGGCGGCGATGCCGGCGGCCAGCGCGGCGCAGCCGGTGACCAGCAGCGGCACCGCGCCGGTGCGGCCTTTCTCCGGTGCCGTTCCGGCGGACGGCCGGCGCAGCCCCTCCAGCGGGGAGCGCGGGCGCGGGGTCTCGGTGCCCGGCAGCTTGAGGAAGACCAGGCCGGAGACGGAGGCGGCGAAGAAGCCGGCCGCCACATAGGAGGCCAGCGCGGCCTGGTGGGTGTCGAACCACTCCAGGCCGGTGGCCAGCAGATTGCTCACCAGGCCGGCCAGTACCAGGGTGGCGGCGCCCAGCGGCACGGCGAGGAACGCGGTGCGCAGCCACAGGCCGCGCAGCGCCTCGGGGTGATCGGGCAGCGGGCGGACCGCGGCGCCCTCGGGGGGCGGCGGTGGCAGCAGCGCGGGGGCGGCGCTGTCCCGGGTGATCACCCACAGGCGCTCGGCCGCTCCGGTGACGAAGAGGGTCACCAGGATCCAGACGTAGGCGGCGCCCGGGGTCCAGTCGATCCACAGCGGGGCGACGATCAGCGCCACCACCCGGACCGCGTCGGCGCCGACCATGGTCCAGCGGCGGTCCAGCGGGCCTTCGCCGGCGACCAGCCGGGCGAGCGGCCCGAGCAGGACGGCGCCGAACAGCAGGCCGGCCAGCAGGCGGGTGGCGAGGGCCACGGTGAGGGCAAGGAAGAACGCGCGGTCGTCGTCCCCGAAGACTCCGCCGCCGGCCGCGGCGGCCTGGACGGCCAGCAGCAGCAGGGCGAGCGTGGCCACGACGTCGGCCACGCCGCCGGAGAACTGTGCTTCCCACAGCCGGCGCAGATCGGGTACGCGCAGCAGGGCGCGTACCGCCCGCCGCCGGGAGTCCGCCGCGAGCGTCTCGTCGGTGGCGCCAGCGGTGGGGTCGACAACCTGAGGTTGCTCTGCTCGCGTCATTCGGCCAGCGTATCGGTCCGCACCCCGGGGTCCGCCACTTTGCCCGAACATGCGCGCGAGATTGCGGGTCCAGTGTTTTGTCGCTTCGGCGATGTGCCACCGCCGTCGCCGGGACGTCGCTCACGGCGCGCACACCGCATGTGCACCGGGGCGCGCACGCCCATCGCGGGGCGTGCGCGCGGGGGCCGGGCGCCGCCAACCGGGGCGCGTGCCCGGGCCCGTCAGCGTCAGCCGGAGAGGTCCTTGGCCGCCGCCGTCGGCTCGGCGGCCGTCTTCTTCGCCGTGGTCTTCTTGGCCGTGCTCTTCTTCGCGGCCGTCTTCTTCGCCGCGGTCTTCTTCGCGGCCGTCTTCTTGGCCGCGGTCTTCTTGGCGGCCGTCTTCTTCGCGGTCTTCTTCGCCGGCCCCTTGGCCCGCTTCTCGGCGAGCAGTTCGAAACCGCGTTCCGGGGTGATGGTCTGCGGATCGTCGTCCCGCCGCAGCGTGGCGTTGGTCTCGCCGTCCGTCACATACGGGCCGAAGCGGCCGTCCTTGACCACCACCGGCCGGCCGGTGGCCGGATCCTCGCCCAGTTCCTTCAGCGGCGGCCGGGCCGCCGCCCGCCCCCGCTGCTTGGGCTGGGCGTAGATGGCCAGCGCCTCCTGAAGGGTCACCGTGAAGATCTGCTCCTCGTCGGTGAGCGAGCGCGAGTCGGTCCCCTTCTTCAGATACGGCCCGTAGCGGCCGTTCTGCGCGGTGATCTCCTGGCCGCTCTCCGGGTCGGTGCCGACCACCCGGGGCAGGGACAGCAGCCGCAGCGCCTGCTCCAGGGTGACGGTGTCCGGCGTCATGGACTTGAACAGCGAGGCGGTGCGCGGCTTCACCGCGTTCTTGCCGGTCTTCGGCACGTCCTCGGGCAGCACCTCGGTGACATACGGCCCATAGCGGCCGTCCTTGGCGACGATCGGATGGCCGGTGGCCGGGTCGGTGCCCAGTTCCCGCTCGCCGGTGGGTCTGGCCAGCAGCTCCTGGGCCCGCTCCATGGTGAGCTCGTCCGGCGGCAGGTCGTCGGGCACATCGGCGCGCCGGGCCGGGGCGTCCGGCGCCGCGCCGGGCTCCGGCGGCGCCTCCAGATACGGCCCGTAGCGGCCGACCCGCAGCACCACCCCGTCGCCGACCGGGAACGACGAAACCTCCCGGGCGTCGATCGCGCCCAGGTCGGTGACCAGGTCCTTCAGCCCGGCCAGATGGTCGCCGCCGTTCGCCTCCTCGCCGAAGTAGAAGCGGCGCAGCCAGGGCACGGCCTCGGTGTCGCCGGCCGCGATGCGGTCCAGGTCGTCCTCCATCTTGGCGGTGAAGTCGTAGTCCACCAGCTGCCCGAAGTGCTGCTTGAGCAGGTTGACCACGGCGAACGACAGCCAGGACGGGACCAGCGCGGTGCCCTTCTTGAAGACATAGCCGCGGTCCAGGATGGTGCCGATGATCGAGGCGTAGGTGGAGGGACGGCCGATCTCCCGCTCCTCCAGCTCCTTGACCAGGGTGGCCTCGGTGTAGCGGGCGGGCGGCTTGGTGGCGTGCCCGTCCACCGCCATGGCGCGGGCGGCCAGCGGGTCGCCCTCGGCCACGGCCGGCAGCCGCCGCTCGCGGTCGTCCAGCTCGGCGGCCGGGTCGTCGGAGCCCTCCACATACGCCTTCATGAAGCCGTGGAAGGTGATGATGGTGCCGGAGGCGGTGAACTCGCAGTCCCGGCCGTCGGCGGCGGCCCCGCCCACCCGGACGGTCACCGACTGGCCGGTGGCGTCCTTCATCTGGGAGGCCACGGTGCGCTTCCAGATCAGCTCGTAGAGACGGAACTCCTCGCCGCGCAGCCCGGTCTCGGCCGGGGTGCGGAAGCGGTCGCCGGAGGGGCGGATCGCCTCGTGCGCCTCCTGGGCGTTCTTCACCTTGCCGGCGTAGGCGCGGGGCCGCTCCGGCAGATAGTCGGTGCCGTAGAGCTGGGTCACCTGGGCGCGGGCCGCGGCCACCGCCGTCTCGGACAGGGTGGTGGAGTCGGTCCGCATATAGGTGATGAAGCCGTTCTCGTACAGCCGCTGGGCCACCTGCATGGTGCTCTTGGCGCCCATGCCGAGCTTGCGGGACGCCTCCTGCTGCAGGGTGGTGGTGCGGAACGGTGCCGAGGGGGAGCGGCGGTAGGGCTTGGAGTCCACCGAGCGGACGGAGAACGCGGTCCGCTCCAGGGCGGCGGCCAGGGCGCGGGCGGCCTGCTCGTCCAGGTGCAGCACACCGGTGCTGCCGCTCTTGAGGCGGCCGTCCGGGCCGAAGTCGCGGCCCTGGGCGACGCGCCGGCCGTCCACCGTGACCAGCCGGGCGGTGAAGGTCCCCGAGTCGCCCGCCGGTTCCGGGTCCCGGGCGAAGGTGCCGGTGAGGTCCCAGTACTCGGCGCTGCGGAAGGCGATCCGTTCCCGCTCCCGCTCCACCACCAGCCGGGTGGCCACGGACTGCACCCGGCCGGCCGACAGCCGGGGCATGACCTTCTTCCACAGCACCGGGGAGACCTCGAAGCCGTAGAGGCGGTCCAGGATGCGCCGGGTCTCCTGGGCGTCCACCAGCCGCTGGTTCAGCTCCCGCGGATTGGCCACCGCGGCCTGGATGGCGTCCCGGGTGATCTCGTGGAAGACCATCCGGCGGACCGGCACCTTGGGCTTGAGCACCTCCTGGAGATGCCAGGCGATGGCCTCGCCCTCCCGGTCCTCGTCGGTGGCGAGATAGAGCTCGTCGGATTCGGCGAGAAGCTCCTTGAGCTTCTTGACCTGGTCCTTCTTGTCGCTGTTGACGACATAGAGGGGCGCGAAGCCCGCGTCCACATTGACCCCGAGCCGGGCCCACGGCTCGCCCTTGTACTTGGCAGGCACCTCGGCGGCGCTGCTCGGCAGGTCGCGGATGTGCCCGACGCTGGCCTCGACCACATAGCCCGGGCCGAGGTAGCCCTTGATCGTCTTGGCCTTGGCAGGCGACTCGACGATCACAAGTCGGCGTCCGCCCTTCGCGGTGTCGCTGGTCGGGGACAACGTCTTCTCGCTCTTCTCTCTCCGGTCGGTGTCGGCCCTTCCGGGCTCACCCGGGCGGCGGCCCGGGAACATACGGCTGTCTGCGGAGTGTGACGGTACCTCCCGCATGCGTGTCAAACGGGAATACCCCACAACGCCTTCCGACGGTAACCGAACGACCGGCATTCCCGCCGCCCGATCGCCCCTGGCAGGATGTGCCTGGCCGGTCCCTCCGGTTCCGTGCGGGGCGGACCGGCCGCGGTGCCGGACAGCCCGGACATCGCGCGTCCGACCGGCTTCCGACGCTTCGGAAGACTTACGGAAGAATCGACCCCCAGGGGGAGACGTGTCCAACCCGAACCCTTACGGACAGCCGTCCGAGCAGCCGGGCGGCCAGCCCGGCTACGGCTACCCGCCGCCCGTCGGGAACAACCCCTACCAGCAGCAGCCGCCGCAGGGACAGGGCGGGCAGCCCGGCTACGGCTACCCCCCGCCCGGCGGAGCCGGCTACGCGCAGCCGGGCCAGGCCGCCTACGGCTACGACCCGAACGCGCCGTACGGCTACGACGCCTACGGCCGGCCGTTCTCCTCCAAGACCAAGCTGGTGGCCGGGCTGCTTCAGCTCCTGGTCGGCGGGCTGGGCGCGGGCCGCTTCTACACCGGTCACTACGGTCTGGCCGTGGGCCAGCTTCTGACCTGCGGCGGCCTGGGCATCTGGGCCCTGATCGACGGCATCTACCTGCTGGTCAAGGAAGGTGTCACGGACTCCGACGGCCGGGTCCTGCGGTCGAGCTGAACCCGTTGGGGGTGGGTGCCATGAACCGGACGGCAACGCCCGCGGAGGCCGGGCAGCCGGATGCGGCGCGCACGGATACCGGGCACACGGATACCGGGCACACGGATACCGGGCACACGGATACCGGGCGCGCGGACGCCGGGGCGGCGGAGGCGGTCCCGGCGCCCGGCGGGCGCCGGCGGCGGCCCCGGCCGGCCCTGCCCGGCCCGCTGTCCCATCCCGCCGTGCCGCCGCTGGCCGTGCTGGGCGCCGGGGTGGCAGGCAGCGTCTACCTCTGGCACACCGATCCGCACCAGGCCGGGCAGTTTCTGCCGCGCTGCCCGTTCCACTGGGCCACCGGCCTGCTCTGCCCGGCCTGCGGCGGCACCCGGATGGCCTACGACCTGATGCACGGCGACTTCGCAGCGGCCTTCCACGACAATGCCGCGCTGCTGCTCCTGGGCATGCCGCTGGGCGCGTATCTGGGCGGGCGCTGGCTGTACGACGGGCTGCGCGGGCGGCGCCGGCGACCGCAGGTCGGCACCGCCGGGACGGCCGTCATCCTGACCGTGGCGGTGCTCTGGACGGTTGTCCGGAATCTCACGGGCTGAGGTACGGCAGATGGAGTGATCATGACGAAAACCCGATGAGATCACGGTTGCGTCAAGATCTGCTGAGCGCTGCAACCAGGCGCGGGCGGTAGCGGTCACAAACGTTGCTCATGGCGCAGAAGTTCCCGCCATGGGCGGCAGATTCACACCGTCATACCGCTCAACGGAACACCAGATACGAGGTCCACACAACATGGCCAACTACGAGACCGCCCCCAACGGCCAGCCGTACTCCGAGAAGTCGAAGATGGTCGCCGGCCTGCTGCAGATCCTGGTCGGCGGGCTGGGCGCCGGCCGCTGGTACACGGGTCACACCGGCATCGCCATCGCGCAGCTCCTGACCTGCGGCGGCCTCGGCGTCTGGGCGCTGATCGACGGCATCCTCTTCCTGACCAGCAACGACCGGACGGATGCCCAGGGCCGCGTCCTGAAGCCGTGACACCACGGGGGCGCTGATGCCGCGGCACGGCCGCGGCCATGACGCAGGTACGGGCCGTGCGGGGGATGCCCCGCACGGCCCGCCCGCGTTTCCCGCGCGGGCGGGCGGTCAGCGCTCACCGCCGGCCGGCAGCAGAAAGCCCTGCTGCACCAGGGAGCGCAGCACATCGGGCGCGGCGGCCCGCAGCACCACCGGGTCCTGATCGAGCAGCCGGGCGATGGCGTCCACGATGGTCCCGGCGGTCATGGTGCCGTCGCAGCTTCCGGCCAGTCCGGCGGCCACCGTGTCCACCGTCATGGCCCGCATCATGCCGTGCCGCTGACGCAGCACCAGATGCTCCGGGTGTTCGGCGCCCGGCTCGCCGATCTGCTCCTGCACCACCCCGTCGGCCAGCAGGAAGCGGGTCTGGAGCAGCGCGGCGTCGTCGTGGCCGCGCAGGAACTCCCGGCGGGCGAAGTGCTCGCGCACGGTGCGGCCGAGGGGCTGCCGGACCGCGTGCGGCCACTCCTCGGCGACCACCGCGCCGGCGCCGGAGGCGCCCGTGCGGCGCACGGTGATCCAGCCGAAGCCGACGCCGCGGGTGCGGCGCCCCGCGAAATCCTCCAGCCAGGCGTCGTAGCGCACCGCGTACTCCTCGCTCTCCGGGCGCAGCCCGGCGTCCCGCAGCCACAGCTCGATGTACTCGGTGACGTCCTGCTGCTCGCGCTGCACGATCCAGGCCTCGCAGCCGGCCGGCACCCAGCCGGCCACCCGCTCGCGCCAGTCCTGGCCGTCGGTGTGCTCCCAGTTGGCCAGCAACTGGCACCAGCCGCCCTCGGTGAGGTGGGCGGCGCTGCCGCGCACCAGGGCCCGGCACAGCTCGTCGCCGGCCATGCCGCCGTCCCGGTAGGTCAGCCGGCCGGCGCCGCCGGTGGCAGCAGGCGCGGCGGGCGGGGCGGGCGGGGAGATGACGAACGGGGGATTGGAGACGATCAGGTCGAACCGCTCGGGCTCCGCGCCCTGCCCGGCCCGGCGCAGCGGCTCGTAGAGCGAGCCCTGGCGCAGCTCGGCCCCGGGCGCCCCGGAGAGCGCCAGGGTCAGCCGGGCGGCGCGCAGCGCCCGGGGATTGACGTCGGTGGCGGTGACGCGGGCGGCGCGCCGGGAGAGATGCAGTGCCTGGATGCCGGAGCCGGTGCCGATGTCCAGGGCGCGGGCCGCCGGCCCGTCCACGGTGATCCCGGCCAGGGTGGTGGAGGCGCCGCCCACGCCCAGCACCACATCCGGGTCCCGGCCGCGGCTGCCGGCCGTGCCGCCCACCGCGCAGCCCAGGTCGGAGACGATCCACCAGTCCTGGCCGTCCGGGCCGGAGAAGGGGCGCACATCGGCCGTGGCACGCACCTCGTCGCCGTCCCGGCGCAGCCAGCCGTCGGCCAGCGCGGCGTCCAGCACGGCGGCGGGCAGTGCGGCGGCGGCGCGGCCGTGCGGAACCGGCTGCTGGAGCAGGAAGAGGCGGATCAGCACGGCCGTCGGGGAGCCGTCCCGGGTGGCGCGCAGCGCGGGCACGGTCTCGTTGCGGGCCAGCGCCGCGTAGGCGGGGGCGCCGAGCAGTTCCAGCACGCCGTCGGCGGTGAAGGAGGCGGACAGCAGGGCGTCGCGCAGCCGGGCGGTGTCCGGCCCGGCGACGGGCAGTTCGGTGTTGGTCACGGGTCCATCCTCGCCCGGGCCGGGGTGGCGGCCACGCGCCGGTCAGCCGTCGGTGTTGCCGGCGGATTCCTCCGGGGAGGCCTCCGGGGACTTCTCGGGAGACTTCTCCGGGGACTCCTCGGCCTGCTCCTCGCCGGCCTCCGCCGTGCCCTCGGTCCCGCCGCCGCCCTCGGTCTCGCCGGCGCCCTCCGTCTCCTCCGTGTCGGGCGGGCCCGGGGTGGGGGTCCGGCAGCTCGGCTGGGCGGCCAGCGCCTCGCCCAGCTCACCGGACTGGAGCTCGCTCAGCGCCTCGTCCCCGGACCGGGTCAGCTCCTCCACCTTGCCGGCCAGCTCGCGCAGCCCCTCGGCGAACCTGGCGCGGTCCGAGGTGTCCAGCTCCTCGGCGGTGGACTGGAGCTCGCCGTACGCCTGGGAGAGGGCGTTCAGCTCGCCCTGGGCGTCCTCCCGCAGCTGGGCGCCGTCGTCCACCGGCGGGTCGCCGGCCTCGCCCAGCGCGTCGGCGAGCGCCGCGTAGGCCTCCGAGAGGTTCTGGTACGCCGTGACGTCGACCTCCTTGACCTCCTCCGGCGTGGCGTCCTCGCGCTCGCTGACATCGGCGATCGACTGGTGCGCGGCGGCGATCTTCTCCGCCTGCGGCTGCCGCAGGTCGCAGAAGGTCTGGGCCCATGCCTCGCGCTGCTCCCCGCTGTCGTCCGCGCATCCGGTGAGGGCGAGGACGAGCAGCGTGCACCCGGAGATCCAGCCGGACACCCCCGTCACGAGCTTCTTGTTCACCGTTTCGGTCCCTTCTGCCGGTTCGGCCCCGGAACCTAGCACCGCCGGGCGGGCGGCGTGCCATCGGCACACCGCCCGCCCGGCGGTCATCACTCGTTGTCGAATATTGCCGATCAGCCGGTATCCGGCGCGGGATGCGGGCCGCCGGGCCGCCGGGCCGCCGGCTACTCCGTGCCGGCCGCGCCGGCCGCGCCGGCCACGGCCCGGGCGGCCGGGTCCCCGGGGCCCGCTCCCCCGCCGTCCGGCTGAGCACCGGCCTCGGTGTCGTCGTCGTCGCCGACCGCGATACCGCGCCGCCTGGAGACGTACACCGCGCCGACGATGACCACCAGGGCGAGGCCGGCGATCAGTCCGCGCAGCGGCGCGCTGGCGTCGTCGCCGTAGGACAGCGCCACCACCGCGGGAGCGATCAGCAGCGCCACCAGGTTCATCACCTTCAGCAGCGGGTTGATGGCCGGGCCGGCGGTGTCCTTGAACGGGTCGCCCACGGTGTCGCCGATCACGGTGGCGGCGTGCGCCTCGCTGCCCTTGCCGCCGTGGTGCCCGTCCTCGACCAGCTTCTTGGCGTTGTCCCAGGCACCGCCGGAGTTGGCCAGCAGCACGGCCATCAGGATGCCGGTGCCGATCGCGCCGGCCAGGTAGGAGCCGAGCGCGCCGATGCCCAGGCCGAAGCCGACCGCGATCGGTGCCATCACCGCCAGCAGGCCGGGCGTGGCCAGCTCGCGCAGGGAGTCGCGGGTGCAGATGTCGACCACCTTGCCGTACTCCGGCTTCTCCGAGTAGTCCATGATCCCGGGGTGCTCGCGGAACTGGCGCCGCACCTCGTAGACCACCGAGCCGGCGGAGCGGGAGACGGCGTTGATCGCCAGCCCGGAGAACAGGAACACCACGGAGGCGCCGATGATCAGGCCGACCAGGTTGCTGGGGTAGGAGATGTCCAGCGACAGGCCGGTCTCGTCGGCGATCTGGGAGGCGGTGAGCTGCGCGTCCCGCACCGCCTCGATGACGGCGTCCTGGTAGGAGCCGAACAGCGCGGCGGCGGCCAGCACCGCGGTGGTGATGGCGATGCCCTTGGTGACGGCCTTGGTGGTGTTGCCGACCGCGTCCAGGTCGGTGAGCACCTGGGCGCCGCCGCCCTCCACATCGCCGGACATCTCGGCGATGCCCTGCGCGTTGTCCGCCACCGGGCCGAAGGTGTCCATGGCGACGATCACGCCGACCGTGGTGAGCAGCCCGGTGCCGGCCAGCGCCACCGCGAACAGCGCCAGCATGATGGTGCCGCCGGCCAGCGCGAAGGCCGCGTACACGCCGAGGCCCACCAGCAGCGCGGTGTACACCGCCGACTCCAGGCCGACCGAGAAGCCGGAGAGGACGACGGTGGCCGGGCCGGTGCGGGAGGTCCGGCCGATGTCCCGCACCGGGCGCCGGCCGGGCTCGGTGAAGTAGCCGGTGAGCTGCTGGATCACGGCGGCCAGCAGGATGCCGATGGCCACCGAGGCCAGGGCGAACCAGCGCGGGTCGGCGTCGTGGCCCAGGATCTCCTCGTCGGCGCCGGTCAGTTCGGCGAAGGTGCCGGGCAGGTAGGCGAAGGCGGCGATGGCCACCAGCACCAGCGAGACACCGGCGGAGATGAAGAAGCCGCGGTTGATGGCGGTCATGGAGCTACGGTCGCCGGCCCGCGGCTGGACGACGAAGATGCCGAGCATGGCGGTGAGCACGCCGATGGCGGGGACCAGCAGCGGGAACGCCAGGCCGGCGTTGCCGAACGCCACCGAGCCCAGGATCAGCGCGGCGACCAGGGTGACGGCGTAGGACTCGAACAGGTCGGCCGCCATGCCGGCGCAGTCGCCGACGTTGTCGCCGACGTTGTCGGCGATGGTGGCGGCATTGCGGGGGTCGTCCTCCGGGATGCCCTTCTCGACCTTGCCCACCAGGTCGGCGCCGACGTCCGCGGCCTTGGTGAAGATGCCGCCGCCGACCCGCATGAACATCGCGATCAGGGCGGCGCCCAGGCCGAAGCCCTCCAGCACCTTGGGGGCGTCGGCGGCGTAGACCAGCACCACGCAGGTGGCGCCGAGCAGGCCGAGGCCGACCGTGCACATTCCGACCACCCCGCCGGTGCGGAAGGCGATCTTCATTGCCTTGTGCCGGACGCTCTCGACGGCGGCCGGGGAGGATTCCGTTCCGTCGGAGGACGGGTTGGCCTCACGGGCAGCGGCGGCCACCCGCACATTGCTGCGCACCGCCAGCCACATTCCCAGGTAGCCGGTTGCCGCGGAGAAAGCGGCGCCGATCACGAAGAAGAGTGACCGGCCGATGCGCTGATTCCAGTCGTCGGCGGGAAGGAGAAGCAGCAGAAACACCACGATCACCGCGAAGACGGAGACCGTGCGCAACTGCCGGGCCAGGTAGGCGTTTGCGCCCTCCTGGACGCCGGCCGCGATCTTCTTCATGCTGTCGGTGCCCTCGTCGGCGGCCAGCACTTGCCTGACCAGCACCACGGCGAGCGCCAGGGCTGCTGCGGCGATCACCGCGACAACCAGGATGAGTACCCGGTTGCCGTCGGTGAGCTCGGCGGCTCCGGCTGCCTCGGTGACATTCCCCAGGGGGGTTGGTGACCCCACCATTTCGTCCTCCTTGACGCTCGGGCTTGACGCTCGGGCTGATCCAGTACACACAGGTGTGGCCGGAGTGTAGAGAGAGGACCCGAATTCAGACAGGGGCCACGTAGGGCAATTCACTGGCAAAGACCAGAGCCAATACCGGAAGGGCGGATGGAGTTACGGAATACGCCATCTTTATTCAGGTGGTTCAGCCGGCCGGAAGATCGCGGAAAAGATCCACAACGCAGAAATTCCCTGGTCAGCGGGGAACCAGGGAAGTAAACAGGCGCGCGGCGGCGCCACTTGGCACATCCGGGCGCGGCATGCCTCTGCCGCCCGGGCGGGCGCCGCTCAGGCCAGGGACGGCGGCTTGGCCGGCCAGCTCATCCGGATCAGCCCGCCCCGGGCGTCCGAGGTGACCTGCACATCGTCCACCAGCCCGCGGATCACGGCCAGCCCGAGCTGATCGGCCTCGCCGTCCCCCGGGCCCTCGGCCCGCTGCCCGCCCGGCGGCGGGGCGTCGTCCCCCACCTCGATGGAGAACGCCTTCTCGCCCTCGCTCAGGGTCACCCGCACCGGTGTGTCCAGGGCGTGCGCCGCATGCAGGCCGACGGCCCGGCTGCACGCCTCGCCGACCGCCAGCCGCAGCTCGTCCAGGACCGACTCCTCCACCCCGGCGCGGCGGGCCACCGCCGCGGCCACCAGCCGAGCGGTCCGCACATGCTCCGGAGAGGCGCTGAAGCGCAGTTCGACGGTGGCCATGATTCCCCTCCAGATCGGCGTCCGGATGCCGCCCCGGCGGCCGGCGCGGTACGGCCGGGCCGGGACGGCATCCGGGTGATGCTTGTGTCGCAGCCTATGTGGTGCTCACCGGCGCACGGCGCACCGCCCGCGCGGCAGCGCGGGGCGGGCGGCCGGGAATGCCGGCTCAGTCGGTCGCCGAGACGGCGTCGTCCACCGTGGCGTGGATGGGGAAGACCTTGGTCAGACCGGTGATCCGGAAGATCTTCAGGATGCGCTCCTGGTTGCACACCAGGCGCAGCGATCCTTCCTGGGCACGCACCCGCTTCAGCCCGCCGACCAGCACACCGAGGCCCGTGGAGTCGAGGAAGTCCACCCGCTCCATGTCCACCACCAGGTGGTGGTTGCCCTCGTTCACCAGCTCGACAAGCTGCTCGCGCAGCTTGGGCGCGGTGTAAACGTCAATCTCGCCGCCTACCTCGACGACCGTCCGGTCGCCAACGGAACGGGTCGACAGGGACAGATCCACGGAACCTCCAGCACCTCAGCCAACGTACGGTCGCCCGGCAAACCCCGTGCGGCACGGGGCGGAATCGGCAGCCGCGATGGCATTCAATCACTTACCCCCGGCCCGGGACGACGACTTACCGCCATTGTCCGTCGGACCGATGACAGCCACACCCGGCCGAGCCGGGTGCCACACTCGTGGTGATGTCCCACGAAGAAGCCCCGGCCACCGCCGACGGCGGTGCGGCCCGCCCCGCGCCGCGGGCCCTGCTCGCACATCTGAGCAGGGGCGCCGGACGGACGGAGCGTGTCACCCACACAGAGCATGTGCCCGCTCGTCCCGCCCGGCATTCCCCCTGGCCGGACGGGGTTCACCCGGATCTGGCCGCGGCCCTGGCGGCCTCCGGCATCGACCGCCCGTGGCACCACCAGGCCGAGGCCGTGGCCCGGGCCCTGGCGGGCGAGTCGGTGGTGGTGGCCACCGGCACCGCGTCCGGCAAGTCGCTCTGCTATCTGGTGCCGGTGCTGAACGCCCTCCTCTCCCCGGAAATCCCCCCGGAACCGGCCCCCGCCGCCGGGCGTGCCGCGGCCCGCGGCACCCGGAATCCCACGGCCACCGCGCTCTACCTCGCGCCCACCAAGGCACTCGCCAACGATCAGCTCCGCGCGGTGAAGTCCCTCGCCGGGCCGCTGGGCCCGGCCGCCGTCCGGGCGGTGTGCTACGACGGCGACACCCCGCCCGAGGAACGGGCCTGGGCCCGGCTGCACGCCAATCTGCTGCTGACCAACCCGGACATGCTGCACCGCTCGCTGCTGCCCGGCCACCGCCGCTGGTCCGCCTTCCTGCGCTCGCTGCGCTATGTGGTGGTGGACGAATGCCATGTCTACCGCGGCGTGTTCGGCTCGCACGTCGCCCAGGTGCTGCGCCGGCTGCGCCGGGTGTGCGGCCACTACGGCAGCGAACCCGCCTTTCTGCTGGCCTCCGCCACCACCGCCGAGCCGGCCGGCTCCGCCGAGCGCCTGACCGGTGTGCCGGTCGCCGAGATCACCGAGGACTGCTCGCCCCGCGGCGAGCTGGTCTTCGCGCTCTGGGAACCGCCGCTGACCGAGGCCCGGGGCGAACGCGGCGCGCCGGTGCGGCGCACCGCCACCGCGGAGACGGCCGAACTCCTCACCGAACTGGTCGGCGCGGGGGTGCGCACCGTCGCCTTCGTCCGCTCCCGGCGGGGCGCGGAACTGGTCTCGGTGATCGCCCAGGAGCAGCTCGGCCGCCGGGACGCCGCCCTGGGCCGGCGGGTCGCCGCCTACCGCGGCGGTTATCTGCCGGAGGAGCGCCGCGGTCTGGAGCGTGCCCTGCACAGCGGCAGTCTGCTCGGCCTGGCCGCCACCAACGCCCTGGAGCTGGGCGTGGACATCGCCGGGCTGGACGCCGTGCTGCTGGCCGGCTATCCCGGCACCCGGGCCTCGGTGTGGCAGCAGGCCGGCCGCGCCGGCCGCCACCGGCAGGGCGCGCTGGCCGTGCTGGTGGCCCGCGACGACCCGCTGGACACCTATCTCGTCCACCACCCCGACGCCCTCTTCCGGCGGCCGGTGGAAACCACCGTGCTGGACCCGGCCAATCCCTACATCCTGGCGCCGCACCTGTGCGCGGCGGCGGCCGAGGTCCCGCTCACCGAAGCCGGGCTGGCCCTGTTCGGGCCGTCCGCGGCGGCGCTGGCGGAGAAACTGGCTGCCCGCGGGCTGCTGCGCCGGCGGGGCAGCGCCTGGTACTGGACCCGCAAGGAGCGGGCCGCGGACCTGGTGGACATCCGGGGCAGCGGCGGCGAGCAGGTCCAGGTGGTCGAGGAGGACACCGGACGGCTGCTCGGCACGGTGGACCGGGCCGCCGCCCACACCGCCGTGCACGAGGGCGCGGTCCACCTGCATCAGGGCCGCAGCTATGTGGTCCGCCATCTCGACCTGGAGGGCCATGTGGCGCTGGTCGAGGAGTCCAGCCCGCCCTGGACCACCTGGCCGCGCGACACCACCGAGATCGGCGTGCTGGACACCGAGCGGGAGATCCCCTGGGGCGACGCCCGGCTGTGCTTCGGCTCGGTGCAGGTCACCCACCGGGTGGTCTCCTATCTGCGGCGCAAGCTGGTCACCGGGGAGGTGCTGGGCGAGACCAGGCTGGACCTGCCGCCGCGCACCCTGCGCACCAGGGCGGTGTGGTGGACCCTCACCGAGGACCAGCTCGACCGGGCCGGCATCGGCCCGGAGATCCTGCCCGGCGCGCTGCACGCCGCCGAGCACGCGGCCATCGGCATGCTGCCGCTGTTCGCCACCTGCGACCGCTGGGACATCGGCGGCGTCTCCACCGCGCTGCATCCCGACACCCTCCTTCCGTCCGTCTTCGTCCACGACGGGCACCCGGGCGGGGCCGGCTTCGCCGAGCGGGGCTTCCACACCGCCCGGGAATGGCTCACCGCCACCCGGGACGCCATCGCCGCCTGCGAGTGCGAGCACGGCTGCCCGTCCTGCATCCAGTCCCCCAAGTGCGGCAACGGCAACGAGCCGCTGCACAAGCAGGGCGCGATACGGCTGCTCACGGCACTGCTGCGCGGGAGCGGGCCACCACCCGGTACGGACCCGCCCTGACCTCCACGGTCAGATCGGCGAGACCGGCCCCGGGCACCGCGCACCGCACCAGCCGGGCGCCCTGCGCCGCGGCCACCTCGCCCGCCCGGGAACAGGCCGCCGCCGGAGTGCCGGCCGCCCGGCCGGAGAACGCCCGCTCGGCCGCGGCCAGCACGGCCAGGTCGGCTGCGGTGGCCGCGCGCTGCCGCACCGTTGCCACCTGCCCCAGCGCCAGCACCCCGGCGAAGGCCGCGCACAGCACCCCCACGCAGGCCACCGTCCACACGGTGCCGCTGCCGCGGTCGCGAAGGTCACGGCTGTTCGGCACCGGCCACCGCCTCCCCCGCCACCCGCACGGCCAGCGGCCCGGGGCCGGACACCGCGGCCGTCACCCGCACCCGGTACCGGCCGGCCTCCGGCGTCACCCGGATCTCCGCCCCGGGCGGCGCGGCGGACCGCGCCACCTCGCGCACCGCCGCCACCGGTTCCCCGCGTGCCGCCGCCCGCGCCCCGGCCCGCGCCGCGTCGCCGCACTGCAACTGCGCGGCCACCGCGCCGAGGCCCCACAGCACCATGCCCAGCAGCGCCAGCAGACACGGCATGGCCAGGGCGACCTCCGCGGTCACATGTCCGCTCGCGGCGCTACGGCTGCGCATCCAGGGCCCGCTCGACAAGGCCGCGCAGGGCATCGGCGACCGCGCCGGAGGTGACGATCTGGTGCAGCACGGCGGCGAAGGCCGCCGCCGCGATGGTGCCCACCGCGTACTCCGCCGTGGTCATCCCGGCATCGCCGGGCCCCGCCGGGCGGGCCGCCGCCGTCCGCCACCGCCGGACTCCACGCCACCTCATCGCCATCCCCTCGCCTCCTTCGTCCTCCTGCTCCCCTTGCACACGCCCATCAGGCCGATCACCGTGCTGATCATTTCGGTCCCTTCATCCGTCCTGTTCTTTTTCTTCCGGTTCTTCTCCCGGTTCTTCTCCCGGTCCTTGCCGGGGCGGCGCTTCCTGCGCGGCTCACAGCAGGGTGCGGGCCAGACCGATCACCACCGGGGCGACGCCGATCAGCAGGAACGCCGGGAGGAAGCACAGCCCCAGCGGCCCGGTCAGCCAGACACCCGCCCGCTGGGCCCGTATCCGGGCCGCCCGGACCCGGCGTCCGCGCTGCTCGGCCGCGGTGGCGGCGAGCGCCGCCACCGCCGGGACTCCGCCGCGCCCGGCCAGCTCCAGCCGGCGGGCCAGCGCCGCGGCACCCGGCAGACGGCCCAGCCGCCCCCACACCACGGCCGGATCGCCGCCCAGCCGCAGCTCGCCCGCGGCCCGCCGCAGCTCCCGGGCCAGCGGCCCGTCCAGCGCTCCGCCGACCACGGCGGCGGCTGCGGCCGGGCCCGCCCCGGCGGCCATGCAGGCCGCCAGCAGCTCGGCGGCCAGCGGCAACCGGGCGTCCGGCCGCGCCCGGCGCTCCGGGCCGGGACCGGGCCGGTCCGGGGCAGCCGGACGAGCGGCCGGGACGAGGCCGGGCAGCCGCGCCCGCACCCGCCGCCGGTGACGCACCGCGGACCACAGCCCGAGCAGCAGCACCACCAGCCCGCCCGAGGACACCGCCCGCAGCATCCATGGCCACACGGCGTCGGCCGTCACCGGGCCGCCCCCTCGGCCCGGCGGACGATGGCGGCCGACCAGGCGAGGCCGGCCCACTCCAGCAGCCCGCCCGCCACCAGGGCGGCCAGCCCTTCCGGGGTGTGCAGCAGCACCTGGAGCGGCGCCACCCCCATCCCGGCACCGAGCAGCAGCCCGGCGGCCGGCAGCAGGGCCAGCACCAGCACGGTGGCCCGGGGGCCCGCCAGCTGCGTCCGCAGGTCCTCCCGCTGGTCGCGTTCGGCACGCAGCGCCTCGGCCACCCGCTCCAGCCCGGCGGCCAGGGAGGCGCCGCTGTCCACCGCCACCTGCCAGCAGGCGGCGACCCCGCGCAGCCCGTCCGCGCCGGGCAGTCCGGCCGCCGCGCGGAGGGCCTCCGGCACATTGCCGCCGTAGCGGGCGGCGGCCAGGATCCCGGCCGCGGCCTCTTCGCCCAGCCCCGGCACCCCCGCGGCCAGCAGTGCCCGCTCCGGCGGGCGCCCGGCCAGCACCTCGCCGGCCAGCGCTCCGCACAGGGCGATCACCGCCTCGGCGCGGCGCTCCGCCCGGCGCCGGGCGGCCCGGCGGCGCCGGACCCGCACCGCGGGGACGGTGACCAGCAGGCCGGTCAGCAGCGGCAGCGGCGATCTCCCGGCCAGCGCCGGGACGCCGCCCAGCAGCAGGCATCCGGCGGCCACCACGCTGTCCGGAACGGACCAGCGGCGCGTCAGCCGCCGCAGCGGCGGCCCGGCGGCGCGCAGCGGGCGCCGCCGGGCGGCCCGCCCCGGGGCGGGCCCGGGGGCGGGCGGCAGCAGCAGCCGTACCCGCCGCCGCGGTGGCCCGGCGACCGCCAGCCAGCCCGCCACTCCGGCGCACAGCCCGGCCAGGGCCGGCAGCGCGGTCCCGGTCGTGGCTCCGGCCGCAGCGGCCGGGACCGCGCCGGCCAGCACGGTCATCACGGGGCCGCTCATCGCCCACACCCCCGCGCCGCCCGGCTCCGGACGGGCACCGGAAGCGGCACGGCGCCCGGCGGGCTCCCGGCACCGCCCGGCCGCGGCGCCCGGCGGTGCCGGGGCGGCGGGTGGTGGCGGCGGGCAGCGGCCGGGGAGGGACCGGCGGTCATGGAGACTCCTTTCTGAGATACCGGCGGGGGCAGGCCGGCCGGGTGCCGGCCGGGCAGCGGCAGGGACGGCCCGGCGGGCGGGACGGCCGGCCGCGGCGGCGGTGCCGCTGCCCGCCGCGGCCGTGGCGCTCCGGCGGGGGCGGGGCGGCGGTCGGCGCGACGGTCACAGTGCGGCCTCCAGCCGCGGCCAGCCGGCTTCCTCGACGAAGCCGTCCGGGGACCAGCGGGCCGCCGGAACGGTCGTGACCAGACCCTCGGCCGTCCGTTCCAGCACCCGGATCTCGGCGATCCGGCGCCGTCCGGTCGCCCGGTCCCGGGCGAGATGGACGACGAGGGACAGAGCGGCGGCGAGCTGGCTGTGCAGGGCGGCCCTGGGCAGTCCCGCGGCCACCGCCAGCGCCTCCAGCCGGGCCGGGACATCGGCGGCGGCATTGGCGTGCAGGGTCCCGCAGCCGCCCTCATGGCCCGTGTTGAGGGCGGCCAGCAGCTCGCGCACCTCCTCGCCCCGGCATTCGCCGATCACCAGCCGGTCCGGCCGCATCCGCAGCGCCTGGCGGACCAGTTCCCGCAGCCCGATCTCCCCGGCGCCCTCCTGGTTCGCCGGGCGGCTCTCCAGCCGCACCACATGGGGGTGGCTTGGCCGCAGCTCGGCGGAGTCCTCCACCAGGACGATGCGCTCGCCGGGATCGGCCTCGCCGAGCAGGGTGGCCAGCAGGGTGCTCTTCCCGGTGCCGGTGCCGCCGCTGATCAGAAAGGACAGCCGGGCCCGCAGCACCGCGCGCAGCAGCCGCGCGCCACCGGGCGGCACGGTGCCGGCCGCGGTGAGCTCCTCCAGGGTGAACGCGCGGGGCCGCACCACCCGCAGGGACAGATAGGGGAAGCCGCTCGCCGCCAGCGGCGGCAGTACGGCATGCATGCGGGTGCCGTCCGGCAGTCTGGCGTCGGCCCAGGGCCGGGCGTCGTCCAGCCGCCGGCCCGCGACCGCGGCCATGCGCTGCGCCAGACGGCGGACCTCTTCGGGTCCGGCGAAGCGGATTCCGGTGCGTTCCACGCCCCGGCCGCGGTCCACCCACACCTGGTCGGGGCCGTTCACCAGCACATCGGTGATCTCCGGGTCGGCCAGCAGCGGCTGCAGCGGTCCGGCGCCGACGAGTTCGAAGCGCAGTTCGCGGGCCGCGGAGAGCACGGCGGCGTCGCCGAGCAGCCGGTCCTGCCCGCGCAGCGCGGAGGCGACCCGGGCCGGGGTGGGTTCCGCCTCGTCCTCCACCAGCCTGCGGCGCACCCGGTCGAGGAGTTCGGCGGCCCCGGCCATGGTGCGGGCGCCGGGCCGCGGCGGACGGTGCCCGGTGCTCATGACCGCTCCTCCTTGCCCGGTGCGGAGGGAACGGCGGGCAGCACGTTGCCCAGCAGGGCGGTGCAGAACGCGGCGAGCGGGGAGCCGCGGTCGGCGCCCGGCGGCTCGCCCGCGTCACCGGCGGCCAGCCCCGGCTCCTCGGGCAGCTCCCCGGCCAGCGGCAGGCCCAGCAGCGCGGCCAGCTCCGGCCCGGCCAGGCCGGCGCCCTGGCGCGACGGTTCGCGGGCCACCACCCGCAGATCGCGGATCAGCGCGCCGGAGGTGTCGGTGACCCGCCGGGCGGCGGCCACCGCGCGCAGTTCGCCCGGGACCACCAGCAGGCCCAGATCCACCCTGCCCAGCGCCTCGACGGTGGGCTCGTCCAGGGTGCGCGGCAGATCCAGCACGACCAGCCCGCCGCGCCGCCGGGCGGCGGTCAGCACGGAGCGCATGGCCGCCCCGGGCAGCGGTTCGTCGCCCGGGGAACGGTCCCAGCTCAGCAGGGAGAGGCCGCGCGGATGCGGCAGTGCCTCGTCCAGCGCGCCGGCCGGGAGCCGCCCGCGGGCCGCGGCCAGGGCGGGCCAGCGCAGGCCGGGCGCGCGTTCCGCGCCGAGCAGCACATCCAGCCCGCCGCCCAGCGGATCGGCGTCGACCAGCATGGTGTGGTGGCCGGCCCGGGCCGCGGCCACCGCCAGCGCGCAGGCCAGGGTGGAGGCCCCGGCCCCGCCCCGGCCGCCGAGCACCCCGAGGACCAGCGCCGGGCCGTGCTCGGGCTCCAGGGCGTCGGCGATGCGCTCGGCGAGCCAGGGCTCGTCGTCGGGCAGATGCAGGACATGTTCCACGCCGAGGGCGACGCCGCGCGCCCAGACGGTGTGGTCGTCCAGATCGCGGCCGATGAGCAGCACCCCGGCGCGCCGGGCGGGCGGCCCGGCCCCGGGGACGGCGGCCCGGCCGGCCCAGTCGTCCCCGGCGAGCACCAGTGCGGCGCGCTCCCACTGGGCGGCCGGCACCGTGGTGCCGTGCACCACCTCGGCCTCGGCGCCGGCCGCGGCGCAGAGCCGGAGCAGGTCGTCCAGGAGTTCGTCGTGCTCGGTCAGGATCAGCACGGGTGCGGTAGCGGCGGTGGTGGCCGGTGCGGAAGAGGTGGTCGCCGAATGCGTCATTGCGGTCCCCCCGTGTTCGGGCATGCGTGATGGGTGGTGACGGCCCGGCGTGGCCGGTCGTCGTGGCAACCACGGTGGCGCATTCCGGAAGACCTTGGTGATCTTGGACGGAATCTGTGGATAACCCTCAGCCTGTGGAAAACCCCGTCACTCACACGGGTGAAGTCGGGCATCCGGCCGTGGATTTCTCGCACAGCAGTGCAACCATCACCGTCGGTCACTCGTCTGTTTGATGAGAAGTACGGCCGGAAGGGGAAGCGAAGAGGAACCGAAGGGGAAGCGAAGAGGAAGCGAGACGGATCCGGGCGGCTCCCGGCCACGGGCCGGAGGAAGGCGGCGACAGGCCGGGAACGCAGCGCGAAGAACCGCGAAGAACCGCGAAGAGCACGGCGGGAGCCGCCGGGCGTATGGCCCCGGACATGCGACGACCCCCGCCGGGGGGGAGAGCGGGGGTCGTCTTTCACGGGCCGACTCGGGGGGGAGGAGTCGGGCCGCGTCAGCACGGTCGCGAACGATCCGTGACTTCCATGGTGTACCCGAGAGCCCTCTCAGGCAAACCCACGCGCCCTAGCGTACGCCGAATGGCTGGCGTTTATGCTCGGGCGCGTGGAAATTCCGCCGCAGCCTCGTACGGCCGCCTTCTTCGACCTGGACAAAACGGTCATTGCCAAGTCCAGCACACTTACTTTCGGCCGGTCCTTCTACCAGGGCGGACTGATGAACCGGCGCGCCGTGCTGCGCACCGCCTACGCCCAGTTCGTCTTCCTGCTCGGCGGCACCGACCACGACCAGATGGAGCGGCTCCGCCAGTATCTTTCCGCGCTCTGCAAGGGCTGGAGCGTGCAGCAGGTCAAGGAGATCGTGGCCGAGACCCTGCACGAGATCATCGACCCGATCATCTACGACGAGGCCGCCTCGCTCATCGAGCAGCACCACGCCGCGGGCCGGGATGTGGTGATCGTGAGCAGTTCCGGGGCGGAAGTGGTGGAGCCGATCGGCGAGCTGCTCGGCGCCGACCGGGTGGTGGCCACCAGGATGGTGGTCGCCGACGGCCGCTACACCGGTGAGGTGGAGTACTACGCCTATGGCCCCACCAAGGCCGAGGCCATCCGGGAACTGGCCGAAGACGAGGGCTACGACCTGGACCGCTGCTACGCCTACAGCGACTCGGTCACCGATCTGCCGATGCTGGAGACCGTCGGCCACCCGCACGCGGTCAATCCGGACCGCGGGCTGCGCCGGGAGGCCGCGGCCCGGGACTGGCCGGTGCTGACCTTCAGCCGCCCGGTGCGGCTGAGGCAGCGGCTGCCCGCGCTGCCGCCCCGGCCGGCCCTGGCGGCCGGGGCCGCGGTGCTGGCGGCGGCCTGCGCGGCCGGTCTGGTCTGGTACGCCGGGCGGCGCCGGCGGCGGCACGCACTCATGGCGCGGACCGCCGCGGGGCACACCGCGGCGGCGAACGGTATCTCGCTGTTTGCCGCCTAAAGTAAATTTTTGTCGCCCGGCTTCCGGTTTGCCGGATTCGGCGGTACAAAGGAGTCAACGGCCCGCGAGACCAGCGGTATCCGGGAGGATCACCGTGTTACTTGTGGCCCCACGGACCGGAAACATGAAAACCGGGTACCCACGCGTAGCCGACCCGCGATACGGGCCCAGCCGCAGGCAGGAACCGGGCAAAGACCCCGTCCTGATCGGCGATTGAGGTTGCACGCATGATCACCCGGCGGACATGTGGTGGCGGCGCTCCCGCACAGGGGGCGCCGTCGCGTGTCCGGCCGGTCAGGCGGCGCCCCGCTGAAGCGCCTCGCAGACCGCCACCGACTCCCGCACGCCCAGCTCCACCGCCTGCCCGCAGTGTGCGATCCAGGCGCCGACCCCCTCGGCGGTGCCGGCCGCATAGCCGCGCAGCGCCGCCGCATACGCCTCCCGGCCCAGTTCGGCCAGGCCGACCTCGGCCGGCGCCACCGCCTTGGGGTCCAGCCCGCCGCCGGTCAGCACGATCCGCTGGGCGGCCCGCGCCACCAGGCCGTTGTGCGTGCAAAACGGCCGCAGGGCCAGCAGTTCGCCGTGCACCACCGCGGCCGTGACCAGCGCCGGGACCGGCGGACCGGCCGCCGCGAGCGCCACATCCTTGAGCCCGTCCAGCCGCACCGCCAGCGCGGCGGCGTCCGGCAGCGGCAGCCCGGCGGCGATGCCGTCCGCCCCGTCGTCGGTGACCGGCTCGCCCGCCCGGCGCGGCCGGCCCACCCGGTCGCCGGCCGGGGCCGAGGGGCCGCCCGCCGCGACCAGATGCAGCCGGGCCAGCGCGCGCAGCGGCGAGACGCGCCACACGTCCCGCAGTTCGGCGGCCTCGGCGGTCACCCGCAGCCCCGCGCCCACCGTGCGGGCCTCGCCCCCGGAGCCGAAGTCGCTGCGGCGGCGCACCTCCTCCAGCGCCCAGTCGGCACCGGCCAGCGCCGCCGTGGCGCGGGCGCCGCGCAGGGCGGCCTCGGCGCTGATCTCGGAGCTGCGGCGGCGCATCACCCGGTGGCCGTAGAGCCGGTCCACGGCGGCGCGCAGCGACTCCACGGCACCGGCCACCCCGGGCAGTCCGGCCAGTGCGGACAGCGCACGCAGCGCCTCGGCGGACGCGGCGGACGCGGCGGGCCCGGGGGCGGCGGTCTCCCGCCGGGGTTCGCCGGCAGGATGGTTGGCGGCGTTCATGGCTTCGCACCCTATGCCACCGCCCGGCCCCCGGCGCGCCCCCGCCCCGGTCCGGCACCACCGCCGCCGGCCACTACCCTGTTGCTCATGAAAATCGCTTTCGTTGGCAAGGGCGGCAGCGGCAAGACCACGCTGTCCGCCCTCTTCGTCCGGCATTTGGCCGCCGCCGGGGTCCCGGTCACGGCGGTGGACGCGGACATCAACCAGCATCTCGGCCCGGCCCTCGGCCTGACGGAGGAACAGGCGGCGGCGCTGCCCCCGCTGGCCGGCCGGCTGCCGCTGATCAAGGAGTATCTGCGCGGCGACAATCCCCGGATCCCCTCCGCCGACGCGATGATCAAGACCACCCCGCCCGGCTCCGGCTCCCGGCTGCTGCGTCTGGACCGGCCCAACCCGGTGTTCGACGCCTGTGCCCGCACGGTGCGGCTGGACGGCGGCGCCGGCGGCGAGGTACGGCTGCTGGCCACCGGCACCTTCACCGAGGACGATCTCGGCGTCTCCTGCTACCACAGCAAGACCGGCGCGCTGGAGCTGTGCCTGAACCATCTGGTGGACGGCCGCGGGGAGTATCTGGTCGCCGACATGACGGCGGGCAGCGACAGCTTCGGCTCGGGCCTGTTCAGCCGCTTCGATCTGACCTTCCTGGTCGCCGAGCCGACCCGCAAGGGGGTCGCCGTCTACCGCCAGTACCGGGACTATGCCCGGGAGTTCGGGGTGGCGCTGCGGGTGGTCGGCAACAAGGTGCAGGGCGAGGAGGACGAGGAGTTCCTGCGCGAGGAGGTGGGTGACGACCTGCTGCTGACCTTCGGTCACTCCCCCTGGGTGCGGGCCCTGGAGCGCGGCCGGTCCCGCCCGTTCGCCGAGCTGGAGGAGCCGGGGCGGGCGGCGCTGCGGCTGCTGCACCAGGCCGCGGACGCCGCCCACCCGCGGCGCGACTGGGAGCGCTACACCGAGCTGATGCACCACTTCCATCTCAAGAACGCGGAGAGCTGGGGCAACGCGCGCGCCGGGGCCGATCTGGCGGCCCAGATCGACCCCGGTTTCGTGCTGCGCGAGGACGGGACGGCGGAGCCGGCCGGGCGGGCGGCCGTTCCGCAGCCCGCCTGAGCGGCGTCGGCCTCAGGCCCCGGCGCCGTCCCCGCCGGGGTCCCGTTCCGTGCCCGCGGTCTCCCCGGCGGTGGCGGCGTCGGTGGCCGCGCCGCCCAGGAAGGTCTCCCAGCCCCCGGCCGGGGCCTGCCCCACGTCCAGGGTGCGCAGCTTGTCCAGCACCGCCGGGTCCTGCGCGTCCAGCCAGTCGACCAACTGCCGGAAGGAGACGCACTGCACGTCGTCGCGCGGGCAGACCTCGGCGACGACCTCCTCGATGGCCTCCATGTAGATGCCGCCGTTCCACTGGTTGAAGTGGTTTCCGATGATCAGCGGAGCCCGGTTGCCGTGGTACGCCCGTTCGAAGCCGGCCAGCAGCCCGTCGCGCATCTGCTGCCGCCAGTGCGGGTACATGGCCGGATCGCCGTCCGGGCCGCCGGACTGGTTGACCATGAAGTTGTAGTCCATGGCGAGCGTTTCGAAGGACCAGCCCGGCACCGGCACCTGCTGGAGCGGGATGTCCCAGACACCCTCCCGCCGGGACGGCCAGACCTGCCGGCCGTTGCCGCTGGAGTCGTAGCGGAAGCCCATGTCGGCGGCGACCGCCAGCAGACTCTCCTGCCCCTCCAGGCAGGGGGTACGGCCGCCGACCAGCTCCTGTTCGTAGTCGAACGGCAGCGGCTCCCGGTCCGTCCAGCCGGTGGTGGTGCGCCAGTTCTGCACCATCCACTTGGCCTGCTCGGTCTCGCTGCGCCAGTCCTCCGGGCTCCAGGAGTCCACGCCGGTGGGGCCGCAGAAGTGCCCGTTGAAGTGGGTGCCGATCTCGCTGCCGTCCAGCCAGGCGCCGCGCAACTGCTCCAGGGTGGCGGCGATGTTCTCGTCCTTGAGGTAGCCGATGTCGGCGGCGCCGGGCTCCCTGCCGGGCGGCCGGTAGAGGTGCGCCTTGTCCTCCGGCAGCAGATAGAGGCCGGTGAGGAAGTAGGTCATGTGCGCGTCGTTCTCCCGGGCCACCTCGCGGAAGTGGGAGAACAGCTTGTTGCCGTCCTCGCCCGCGCCGTCCCAGGAGAAGACGACGAACTGCGGCGGCGCCTCGCCGGGGGACAGCGCGGCCACCTCGGGCTGACGGGGCTGCGGGCCGGTGACCGAGGTGGAGCCGTCCCCGATGAGCTGCGGCTCCTGCTCGGCGCCCTCGGGTGCGCCCGCACCCTCCTCCTGCCCCTTCTCCTTCTCCTTCTCCTGCCCCTCCTGTTCCCGCTGGCGGTCCGCGGAGCCGGATTCACCGACCGGCCCGCCGTCGTAGGTGCGGCCCGAACAGGCCGCCAGGGAGAACGCGAACACACCCGTCGCCGCGATCGCCGTCAGCCGGCGCCGGCGGGCCGCCCGCGCCCCTGGATTCCTCTGTCTGCCGCGTCCGGCCGGTCTCCGTTGTCCCGCCATGTGCTGCTCCCACCCGTTGTCCGTGTGGCCTGATGCCGGTACCCGGCGGACATGAGGGATCCGGCGGATCAGGAAGCGGCGACCCTACCAGAACTTGTCCGATTTACGGCTTAACAGGTTTTAGTACCGGCACCGCTACGGTGCCCCTTGCCCACTAGGAGGCGTTTGTACGACAAGCGGTTTCAACTACTTTTCACCCGATGGTTGGAAACCGGGCACCGCGGGACGGTCCGGACTAGTGCGGATCTTTACTCGGCATTACTCTTCGTTTACCGAGGCTTTGAGTAGTCATGAAGGCACTCTCCGTAGTCCTCCCTGGGAGACGGAGGTGCCCGCAAGCCTGCTGGCCGACCGCACCGGTGCCGCCTCGCGCCCGTGCCCGACGGACGGAGACGGAAATGTCCGCCTGCGCCCCCACGACCGATCCCCGCCGCCCCGGGCTCCCCCACCGGCCGCGGCTCTTCCCGCACCGGTCCGATGTGTCCGCGTCCCTCTCGGTCTTCCTGATCGCCCTGCCGCTCTCCCTGGGCATCGCCCTGGCCACCGGCGCCCCGCTCCAGGCCGGGCTGGTGGCGGCGGCGGTCGGCGGGATCGTGGCAGGTGCGCTGGCCGGGGCGCCGCTGGTGGTGAGCGGCCCCACGGCAGGCCAGACGGTGATCACCGCCGAGCTGATCCACAGCTACGGCTGGCGCGTGACCTGCGCCATCACCGTGCTGGCCGGCCTGGTGCAGATCCTGCTCTCGGTCCTCCGGGTGGCGCGCTTCACCCTGGCGGTCAGCCCGGCCATCGTGCACGGCCTGCTGGCCGGCATCGGCGTCACCATCGCCGTCGCCCAGGTGCACATCGTGCTCGGCGGCGCGCCGCAGAGCGCCGTGCTCCAGAATCTCGCCGAACTGCCGCGCCAGCTCGCCGCCTTCGACGGCGCCGCGGTGACCGTCGGCGCGCTGACCGTGGCCGTGCTGCTGCTCTGGCTCCGGCTGCCCGGCCGGGCCGGCGCCCGGATCCGGCGCGCCGTGCCGGCCGCCCTGGCCGCGGTGGTGGTGGCCACCGTGACCACGGTGCTGGCCTTCCCCGGGCTGCCCCGGGTGGATCTGCCCTCCTGGGACAGTCATGCGCTGGCCGGGCTGCCCGAGGGGCCGGTGCTCGGCCTGATCGCCGCGGTGATCACGGTCACCCTGGTGGCCAGCACCGAATCGCTGATCTCCGCGGTCGCGGTGGACAAGCTGGCCGCCGCCCGGCGCCAGGCGGGCGGTCCGGCCGTGCCGCGCGCCGATCTGGACCGCGAGCTGCGGGCCCAGGGTGCCGCCAACATGGTCTCCGGCACACTGGGCGGTCTCCCGGTGACGGGGGTGGCGGTGCGCAGTGCCGCCAATGTGGCGGCCGGGGCGGTCAGCCGGATGTCCACCGTGCTGCACGGCTGCTGGGTGCTGCTGGTCACCGGGCTGCTGGTCGGGCTGCTGGAGCAGATCCCGATGCCGGCGCTGGCCGCGCTGGTCATGGTGGTGGGCGTGCAGATGGTCAACCGCACCCATATCCGCAGCGTCACCCGGCACCGGGAGGCGGTGGTCTATGCGGCCACCCTCGCCGGGGTGGTGCTGCTGGGCGTGCTGGAGGGGGTGGGCATCGGCATCGCGGTGGCGATCGCGGTGGCGCTGCACCGCCTCACCCACACCCGGTTCACCCACCGCACCGAGGCCGACGGCGGCCACCGCATCCAGGTGGACGGCCCGCTGACCTTCCTGGCGGTGCCCCGGCTCAGCCGGGTGCTGGGCGAGGTGCCGGAGGGCACCGGGGTCACCGTGGAGCTGCACGGGACCTTCATGGACCACGCCGCCTACGAGACGCTGCACGAGTGGCGAGCCGCGCACACCGCGCACGGCGGCCGGGTGGACATCACCGGCCGCACCTCCTCGGGGACGGCGGACGGCCGCCCGGGCACCCGCCCCGGGGCCGACGGAAATGTGCGGCCCTGGCTGCCCTGGCGCAACTACCAGGATCCCGCCGTGCAGGAGACGGCCGCCGGGGGGCCGCCGCCGCGCTCCGGCCGCCGTCCGCCCGGCGCGGCCGGAGGGCCCGACGGCCCGGGCGCGGCGGACGGCGCGGGCGCGGCGGACGGCGCGGGCGCGGCGGACGGCGCGGGCGCGGCGGACGGCGCGGGCACCCCGGGGGTCCCGGGGGACCGGCTGCTGACGGGCGTGCGGGCGTTCCAGCGGGTCACCGCGCCGCTGATGCGGGAGGAGCTGTCCCGGCTGGCGCGGGAGGGGCAGCGTCCGGACCAGCTCTTTCTCACCTGCGCCGACTCCCGGCTGGTGACCAGCATGATCACCTCCAGCGGCCCGGGCGATCTGTTCACCGTGCGCAATGTGGGCAATCTGGTGCCGCTGCCCGGTACCGAACTGGCCGAGACCTCGGTGGCGGCGGCCATCGAGTACGCGGTGACGGTGCTGCGGGTGGGCACCATCACGGTCTGCGGCCACTCGGGCTGCGGTGCCATGCAGGCGCTGCATGCCGGGGCCGGCGCCGAGGCGGCGGGCCCGGGGAGCTCGCTGGAGCGGTGGCTGCGCAACGGGCTGCCCAGTCTGGCCCGGCTGGCCGATCCGGCCGCCCGGCCCCGGCTCGAGGGCCGGGAGACCGGGGACGAACTGGAGGCGCTCTGCCTGGCCAATGTGATCACCCAGCTCGGGCATCTGGCGCTGCACGAGTGCGTGGCCCGGCGGCTGGCCGAGGGGACTCTGGTCCTGCGCGGCATGTACTTCCACGTGGGCGAGGCGCAGACCTATGTACTGGAGTCCCGGGAGGCGCCGGCGGACGCGGCGCCGGTCTTCCATCCGGTCCGTCCCGAGGTGCTGACCAGGTGATTTTTTCCGCCGTCGGCCGTTCGGCGCGCAACCTTGCCGTTCGGCGCGCCGTTCCGGCCGTTCACCCGGAATAGGTCTATACCAGTTGCCCGGAAGCCCTTGTCAAAGGCCGACCGGGCTGATGAGGTGTGCCGTGGGACACCGCTGTCACAAGGGAGCATGTCGTGAGCAACGAAAGCCTGGCCAACCTCCTGTCCGAGAACCGGAGGTTCGCCCCGCCCGCCGAACTCGCCGCCCGGGCCAATGTGACCGCCAGTGCCTATGGCGAGGCCGCCGCGGACCGGCTCGCGTTCTGGGCCGCGCAGGCCCGCCGGCTCACCTGGGAGACCGAGCCGACGCAGACGCTCGACTGGTCCCGTCCGCCGTTCGCCAAGTGGTTCGCCGACGGCACCCTCAACGTCGCCTACAACTGCGTGGACCGCCATGTGGAGAGCGGCCACGGCGACCGGGTGGCCCTGTACTTCGAGGGCGAGCCGGGCGACACCCGCACCCTGACCTACGCCGACCTCAAGCGCGAGGTGTCCAAGGCCGCGCACGCGCTGACCGAGCTCGGGGTCCGGGCCGGGGACCGGGTGGCCATCTACATGCCGATGATCCCGGAGACCGCGGTGGCCATGCTGGCCTGCGCCCGGATCGGCGCCCCGCACTCGGTGGTCTTCGGCGGCTTCTCCGCCGACGCCCTGGCCACCCGGATCGAGGACGCCGACGCCCGCGTGGTGATCACCGCGGACGGCGGCTACCGCCGCGGCAAGCCCAGCGGGCTCAAGGGCGCGGTCGACGAGGCGCTGACCCGCCCCGGCACCGAGAACGTGCGCAGCGTGCTGGTGGTGCGCCGCACCGGCCAGGAGGTGGGCTGGACTGCGGGCCGGGACGTCTGGTGGCACGAGCTGGTGGACCGGCAGAGCGAGGAGCACAGCCCGCAGGCGTTCCCCGCCGAGCACCCGCTGTTCATCCTCTACACCTCGGGCACCACCGGAAAGCCCAAGGGCATCCTGCACACCTCCGGCGGCTACCTCACCCAGACCGCCTTCACCCACCACTCGGTCTTCGACCTCAAGCCGGAGACCGACATCTACTGGTGCACCGCGGACGTCGGCTGGGTCACCGGCCACTCCTACATCGTCTACGGCCCGCTGGCCAACGGCGCCACCGGCGTGATGTACGAGGGCACCCCGGACACCCCGCACCGCGGGCGCTGGTGGGAGATCGTGCAGAAATACGGTGTCACCCTGATCTACACCGCGCCCACCGCCATCCGCACCTGCATGAAGTGGGGCGACGACATCCCGGCCCGGTTCGATCTCTCCTCGCTGCGCATCCTCGGCTCGGTCGGCGAGCCGATCAACCCCGAGGCCTGGATCTGGTACCGGGAGAACATCGGCGGCGGCCGTACCCCGGTGGTGGACACCTGGTGGCAGACCGAGACGGGCGCCATGATGATCAGTCCGCTCCCGGGTGTCACCGAGGCCAAGCCCGGCTCGGCCCAGGTGCCGCTGCCCGGCATCTCCGCCACCGTGGTGGACGACGAGGGCCGGGAGGTGCCCGACGGCAGCGGCGGCTATCTGGTGCTCACCGAGCCCTGGCCGTCCATGCTGCGCACCATCTGGGGCGACGACCAGCGCTTCCTGGACACCTACTGGTCCCGCTTCGAGGGCCGCTACTTCGCCGGTGACGGCGCCAAGAAGGACGACGACGGCGACATCTGGCTGCTCGGCCGGGTGGACGACGTGATGCTGGTCTCCGGGCACAACATCTCCACCACCGAGGTGGAGTCGGCGCTGGTCTCCCACCCCAAGGTGGCCGAGGCCGCGGTGGTCGGCGCCACCGACCCCACCACCGGCCAGGCCATCTGCGCCTTCGTCATCCTGCGCGGCAATGTCGCCGAGGACGAAAGCCTGGCGGAGGAGCTGCGCTCCCATGTGGCCAAGGAGCTGGGCCCGATCGCCAAGCCCAAGCGCATCCTGCCGGTGGCCGAGCTGCCCAAGACCCGGTCCGGCAAGATCATGCGGCGGCTGCTGCGCGATGTGGCGGAGAACCGCGCGCTGGGCGATGTGACCACCCTGACCGACTCCTCGGTGATGGATCTGATCCAGGCCAAGCTCCCCGCCGCCGCGGCCGAGGACTGAGCCCCGCGGCAGGGCGGAACACCGGACGCCGAGCGCGGGTTCCGGGGCGAGGGCCCCGGAACCCGCGCTCCGTTGTGCCGCGCCGCAAAGGGCCGCCGCCCGGCCGGGCGTGGTAAGGGTGACAGGGGTGACAAGGACGGGGGTGCCGCTTCCGCTGACGCGCCGCCGCCCTCGCACCGTCCCGAGTAGTGTCCTGTCTGACGGTCATGACGCCTCGGGGGTCCCGGGCCGGGTCCCACGCCTGCGCAGACCGCGTCCGGCCCGGCCGGCGACCGGCCCGCACGCACGGAAGGGAAGAGGAACACGCGATGAGCGCAGCCGACGAGGGCCGCAGCCTGGGCACACTGGTGGCCACCGCCCGCAATGAGGCCGGTGCACTGATGCGCGACGAGATCGCCCTGATCAAGGCGGATCTCCAGCGCGACGCCAAACTCCGCACCATTCCGATGCTGGCCCTGCTGACCGCCGGGCTGCTGGCCCTGTTCGCCTTCCTGGCCCTCACCCTCGGCCTGGCCTACTGGCTGCACGCCTGGTGGGGGGTGCCCCTGGCGATCGCCTTCACCATCACCGGCGGGCTGTATCTGCTGCTGGCCGGCGCACTGGTGGCCTTCGCCGGGCGGGCCTTCAAGACCATGCCCAAGGCCGATGTGACCGCCTCGGTCAAGGAATCGGTCTCCGCCGTCCTCACCGCCCTCAAGGCGCATCCCGACGGCAGCGGCGGTGCCGGCCGGTGAACGGAACCGAGAACGCCGGGGCCCGCGGCACCGTGGTGCGCCGCGACGGCCCCTGGACGCACCGCGATGTCGCCGCCAACGGCGCCCGGTTCCACATCGCCGAGATGGGCGACGGCCCGCTGGTCCTGCTGGTGCACGGCTTCCCGCAGTTCTGGTGGACCTGGCGGCACCAGCTTCCGGCCCTGGCCGAGGCCGGTTACCGGGCGGTGGCCATGGATCTGCGCGGCACCGGCGGCAGCGACCGCACCCCCCGCGGCTACGATCCGGTCAATCTGGCGCTGGACATCACCGGCGTGATCCGCACCCTGGGCGAACCGGACGCCGCGCTGGTCGGCCACGACCTCGGCGGCTATCTGGCCTGGACCGCCGCGGTGCTGCGGCCCAAGCTGGTGCGCCGGCTGGCGGTCGCCTCCATGCCGCATCCGCGCCACTGGCGGGCCTCGCTGCTGCGCGACCCCCGGCAGACCGCGGCCGGCGCCTACATCTGGGGCTTCCAGCGCCCCTGGCTGCCCGAGCGCAAGCTCCAGGCCGACAATGCGGCGGCGGTGGCCGGGCTGCTGCGGGAGTGGTCGGGGCCGCGCCGGCCCGACCCGGCGGACCTGGAGGTCTACCGGCGGGCGATGTCCATCCCGTCCACCGCGCACTGCTCCATCGAGCCCTACCGCTGGCTGGTGCGTTCCCTGCTGCGGCCGGACGGCATACAGTTCAACCGGCGGATGCGCCGCCCGGTGCAGGTGCCGACGCTGCATCTGCACGGCGCGCTGGATCCGGTCATCCGCACCCGGTCCACGGCCGGCTCGGGGGAGTATGTGGAGGCCCCCTACCGCTGGCGGCTGTTCGAGGGCCTGGGCCACTATCCGCAGGAGGAGGGCCCGCTCACCTTCTCCGCCGAACTGATCGACTGGCTGCGCGACCCCGAACCCGACCGCTGACACCCGGAACCCGGCCGCCGCACCCGGCGCCCCGGCACTTCCGGCCTTGTGCTCCCCGCTTATGACCGGTGGCCACACGTATCGGCGGGACTATTGCGGCGGTGATCGCCACATGTGCCCGGCGCATAGGCCGATTTCGCTCCCTCCGCGGCGGTTACCGACCTTGAGCCCCGGGCAGGGACGTGGGTATGAGCTGGACGCACGACTTCCGTGACGTGACAGGCGGTCGTGGCGGCAAGGGCGCCGCCGGCCGCGCACAGGGAGCCACCCGGACGGGTGGCGTCAGCCGGCTCCATGCCGGTGCCCGCCAGATCGGCTTTCCGCAGATTCTGCGCCGACGAGCGCGCTGGGTGGGCACCCGGCTGCGCCATCCGCGCGGCTGAGCCGCGCCGGGCGCCGCAGCCCCGCCCGCACCCCGGCCCGCACACGAGCCCGCACACGAGCCCGCACACCAGCACCGCGCCGCACCCCCGCCGCCGCGGCTAGATGGCGCAGTTCTGGCTGTCCACCGGCTGCTCGGCGGCGGCGCCGCGGGTCACCGTGTCCCACACCTCGTCGTTGGTGAGCGCATAGCCGGTGTCCGGATCGTCCAGCGACTTGGCGAAGACCACCCCGATCACCTCGCCCTGCGGGCTGAGCAGCGGACCGCCCGAATTGCCCTGCCGGACGGTGGCGTACAGCGAGTAGACATCGCGCTGCACCGTGCCCCTGCGGTAGATGTCCGGGCCGTTGGCCTGGATGCGCTCGCGCACCCGGGCCGAGCGCACATCGAACGGCCCGCTCTCCGGGAAGCCGGCCACGATGGCGCCGTCCCCGGAGACCGCGTCGTCCTCGGCGAACGGCAGCGGAGCCGCATCGAGCTGCGGCACATACAGCACGGCGATGTCCCGTTCCCAGTCGTAGAGCACCACCCGGGCGTCGTAGAGCCGTCCCTCGCCGCCGATCTGCACGGCGGGCTCGTCCACCCCGCCGACCACATGGGCGTTGGTCATCACCCGCTGCGGCGCGAACACGAAGCCGGTGCCCTCCAGCACCTTGCCGCAGCCGGGCGCGGTGCCGCTCACCCTGACGACGGACTCCCGGGCCCGTACCACCGCCGGGCTGTTCACCAGCTCCGGGTCCGGGGCCGGCACATCGGTGATCGGCTCCTGGGTGAACGGTGTGAAGACCTGCGGGAAGCCGTGCTGGGCCAGTACCGAGGAGAAGTCGGAGAACCAGGTGTCGGCCTCGGCCGGCAGCACCTGCGAGACCCCCTGGAGGACCTTGGAGCCGCGCACCTCCCGGCCCACCGTGGGCAGGGTGGTGGTGGCCAGGGCCGAGCCGATCAGCCAGGCGACCAGCAGCATCGCCAGCACATTGACCAGCGCGCCGCCGGTGGCGTCCAGCGCCTGCGCCGGGGACCAGGTGATGTGCCGGCGGAGCAGGTTGCCGAGATGGGTGGTGAGTGCCTGGCCCACCGAGGCCAGCACGATCACCACGGCCACCGCGGCGATCACCCCGGCGCCGCCGGGCTCGGCACCGTCCGTCGCCCAGTTCCATACCACCGGCATCAGCCAGATCGCCAGCAGCCCGCCCCCGATGAACCCGACCACCGACAGCACGCCCACCACAAAGCCCTGGCGGTAGCCGACGAACGCGAACCACAGGGCGGCGAGCAGCAGCAGGACGTCCAGGGTGTTCATGGTGGTCACCGTCTCATGCCCGGCCGGAGGCGCCGTCGAGGGGAAGTTCACGGCCGGCGTCCCAGGGACGTTCCCAGCCGGCGAAGTGCAGGATGCGGTCGATCACGCCGGCCGTGAAGCCCCACACCAGGGTGGCGCCGACCTGGAAGCAGGGGCCGCGGTAGCCGCTGGGGTGCAGGGCGGTGCCGCGCCGGGCCGGATCGGTGAGATGCGCCACCGGCACGGTGAACACCCGCGCGGTCTCCCGCAGATCCACCGGGGCGACCGGGGAGGGCTCCCGCCACCAGCCGAGCACCGGGGTGACCACGAAGTCGCTGAACGGAATGTAGAGGCGGGGCAGGGTGCCGAAGACCTGCACGCCGGCCGGGTCCAGGCCGGTCTCCTCCTCGGCCTCGCGCAGCGCGGCGCGCAGCGGGCCGTCGCCCAGCGGATCGCCGTCCTCCGGGTCCAGACCGCCGCCGGGGAAGGAGGGCTGGCCGGCGTGCTGGCGCAGGCTGGTGGCGCGCTCGATCAGCAGCAGCTCCGGGCCCTGCGCGCCCTCGCCGAACAGGACCAGGACGGCGGACGGACGGCCGCCGGACGGGGGTGGCAGAAAGCGGCTGAGCTGGGCGGGGCGGACGGTGCGGGCGGCGTCCCGGACCGGGAGGAGCCAGTTGGGCAGTCCCTCGTCGGTGACGGTGACCGTCGCGGCGGCCGGCGGCGGCTTCCGTGCCGACGCGGACCCGAACGCTGACGCGGACGCCGATGCAGACGCAGACGCGGACGCCGGTGCGGGCGGAGCGGCACGGCCGTTCCCGCGGCCCGGAGCCGTGGGCGGCACCCCCCGCCCGCTCATGCGTCCCGCGCCGGGGCCGCCGCGTCCGAGGCGGGCGCGGCCTCGGGCGGCATGGGCACCGCGGGCTCGCCGGGGTAGTCCGGCGGCGGCTTGAGCCGCTGGCCGGGACGGCCGCCCATCTCGTACTTCAGCAGCTTCTTCGCCTTGGCCGGGTCGGTCTCGCCCTCGCCGAAGGAGGGGCAGACCGCGGCGATCGGGCAGGCCCCGCAGGCCGGTCTGCGGGCGTGGCAGATCCGCCGGCCGTGGAAGATCGTCCGGTGCGAGAAGTCCGTCCATTCCTTCCTGGGGATCAGATCGGCGATCTCCGCCTCCACCCGGTCGGGGTCGGTCTGCTCGGTGAGCCGCCAGCGGCGCACCAGCCGGCCGAAGTGGGTGTCCACGGTCAGGCCGGGTACGCCGAAAGCGTTGCCCAGCACCACGAAGGCCGTCTTGCGGCCCACGCCGGGCAGCTTCACCAGTTCCTCCAGCCTGCCCGGCACCTGACCGCCGTAGTCGTCGCGCAGCCGGGCGGACAGGCCGAGCAGGGAGCGGGCCTTGGCGCGGAAGAAGCCGGTTGGGCGGAGGATCTCCTCCAGTTCCGCCGGGTCGGCGGCGGCCATGGCGGCCGGGTCCGGGTAGGCGGCGAACAGCGCCGGAGTGGTCAGATTGACCCGCAGATCGGTGGTCTGGGCCGAGAGCACGGTGGCGACCAGCAACTGAAAGGGGTTCTCGAAGTCGAGTTCCGGATGGGCGTAGTAGTACACCTCGCCCAGCTCACGGTTGATCCGGCGGGCGCGCCGCACCCGGGACAGCCGGCTCTCCGGCCCGGCGGCCGGCTTGCGCGTCCGGCCGGAGGCGGAACCGCCGGCCGGACGGGACGGAGCCGCCGAGGCCGAACCACTTCGCCTACCCGGCCGGGCGCGCTTCACGCCCGCGCCTCGCCGCTGTTCGCCCTCAGCGGAATTCGGCTCTTCTCGCACCCGCCCAGCCCTCTCTTCCTCCAGTGTTCATCGGGTCGTTGACCACCCGGCCAGCGTAAATCGACACGCCTCCGTTCGCGCCGCACAGCACCTGATCCAAGCCCAAACGGCCCCCTGACGTGATACGGCGTGGGTGAGTACGTCAAACTTGTGACTGATAGCACTGCTGTGGAGTCCGGCCCGGTATGCGGGAGATCCGCCGGCCGGGCGGGCGACCGCCGACAGGGAGAGAGATTCTCGTGGACGACGTGCTGCGCCGCGCCCCGCTTTTCGCGGCGCTCGATGACGAGCAGGCCGCAGAGCTGCGCGCCTCCATGACCGAGCACACGCTCACCCGCGGGGAGGCCCTCTTCCACGAGGGCGACCCGGGCGACCGGCTGTATGTCGTCACGGAGGGCAAGGTCAAACTGCACCGCGCCTCGGCGGACGGCCGGGAGAACATGCTGGCGGTGCTCGGCCCCGGCGAGCTGCTCGGCGAGCTCTCCCTCTTCGACCCCGGCCCGCGGACGGCCACGGCGACCGCGCTGACCGAGTGCCGGCTGCTGGGGCTGGGCCACGGCGATCTCCAGCCCTGGCTGAATGTGCGGCCCGAGGTGGCGGGCGCGCTGCTGCGGGCCATGGCGCGGCGGCTGCGGCGGACCAACGACTCCATGTCCGACCTGGTGTTCTCGGATGTGCCGGGCCGGGTGGCCAAGGCGCTGCTGGATCTGTCGCGGCGGTTCGGCGTGCAGTCCGAGGAGGGCATCCATGTGGTGCACGACCTGACCCAGGAGGAGCTGGCCCAGCTGGTGGGCGCCTCCCGGGAGACGGTGAACAAGGCACTGGCCGACTTCAGCGCCCGCGGCTGGCTGCGGCTGGAGGCCCGCGCGGTGATCCTGCTGGACATCGAACGGCTGGCCCGCCGCAGCCGCTGACCGCTGCGCGTGCGCGCTGCGGGCGGCGCTCACCCTGCCGACGGCGCGAAGCTCGCCGCGCGGCCGGAGGCAGAGCACGGGAATGCCGCACCGCACGCCCCCGCGGGCGCGCGGCCTGTGAATGCTAGATCAGGCCGTGGTCACGGAGGTAGTCGAGCTGGGCGCGGACGGACTGCTCGGCCGCCGGCCACAGCGCCCGGTCCACGTCCGCGTAGACCCGGGCGACCACCTCGGCCGGGGTGCGCAGTCCGTTCTCCACGGCCGTCTCCACCTGCGCCAGCCGCTTGGCGCGGTGCACCAGGTAGTAGTCGACGGCGCCCTGGGCGTCCTGGAGCACCGGGCCGTGCCCTGGCAGTACCGTGGCCACCCCGTCGTCCACGGTGAGCGAGCGGAGCCGCCGCAGCGAGTCCAGATAGTCGCCCAGGTCCCCTTCCGGATGGCTGACCATGGTGGTGCCCCGGCCCAGCACGGTGTCGCCGGTCAGCACCGCCCGGTCCGCGGGCAGATGGAAGGAGAGCGAGTCGGCGGTGTGCCCGGGGGTGGGCACCACCCGCAGCTCCAGCCCGTCGGTCTCCAGCACGTCCCCGGCGGCCAGCCCTTCGTCCCCGAGCCGCAGCGCCGGGTCCAGGGCGCGCACCGCCGAGCCGGTCAGCTCGGCGAACCGGGCGGCGCCCGCGGCATGGTCCGGGTGGCCGTGGGTGAGCAGGGTGAGCGCCACCCGCCGGCCGGCGCGCCGCACGGCCTCGGTGACCCGCCGCAGATGCCCCTCGTCCGCCGGGCCCGGATCGATCACCACGGCGGAACGCGCGTCGGGTTCGGCCACGATCCAGGTGTTGGTGCCGTCCAGCGTCATGGGCGACGGGTTGGGCGCCAGCACGCACACCGCCCGTTCGGTGGCGGGGCCGTCGATGGCCCCGATCCGGGGGCGTCCCGGCAGTGCTCTGGCCTCGCTCATGACCGCGGTCCCCTCGCTTCGCTCTCGCTCTCCCCGGTGACGGCGCCGGTGCGCCCGATGCGGTACTCGAACTCGTCGTGGCCGGGCCAGCTCACCACCAGTTCCTCCGTCCCGCCGCCGGCCGGCCGCACCCGGGCCAGCACCGGCTCGGCCGCCGCCGCGGGCCGGGCGGCGGCGTCGGCCAGCGCCCCGGCCACCTCGCGGTGGCGGGCCAGGCGGCGCAGGGTGGCCACGGTCGGCGGCATCATCAGCATCCCGCCCGCGCGGTAGCCGCGCAGCGCGGCGGCCGGGGAGAGCCAGACCGAGCGGTCCGATTCGGTGGACGCCTGCCGGGTGCGCTGGCCGGCGGGCAGCGCGGCGACGAAGAACCAGGTGTCGTAGCGGCGTTCCTCGAACTCCGGGGTGATCCAGCGCGCCCAGCCGCCCAGCAGATCGGTGCGCATGGCCAGCCGGCGGCGGAGCAGGAACTCCCCGAAGGACAGCTCACGGGAGACCAGGGCCAGCCGGTCGGCCTCCCACTCGGCCCCCGAGGTGTCCGGCACGATTCCGGGGGCGACGCCGGCGGCGGTCCCGGCCGGTCCGGCCGGTCCGGCCAGCAGGACGCCGGCCTCCTCGAAGGTCTCCCGGACCACCGCGCACAGGATGGCGCGGGCCGACGCCGGGTCGGTGCCGAGCCGGCGGGCCCACTCGGCCGGGCCCGGGCCGGCCCACAGCCGGGGCGGCACCGCCTCGTCGCGCGGGTCCACCCCGCCGCCCGGGTAGGCGTAGGCGCCGCCGGCGAAGGCCATGGATGTCCGGCGCCGGATCAGATGCACCTCCAGACCGCCGTCTTCGCCGCCCGGCCGGGCGGGCGCGTCCCGCAGCAGCAGCACGGTGGCGGCGCGCCGGGGCGTCACCGGCACCAGTTCCCCGCGGTGCAGCGCGCGGATGCGTTCCGGCCAGTCCGGCGGCAGCCACCGCCCGCGCGCGGATTCCGTGCTCCGTCCCATTGACCGGATGCTACGCGCCGGGCCCACGGCCCGCGCTCCCGGGCGCCGGGGGCGGACCGGAAATCCGGCTGCGCCGACGCTACCTGCTGTGCTGGGATGTACACCCTGAGCGACGCACGTCGCCCCGCGGCGGACCGCACTGCGCGGACCGCCGCGGCACAGTGGCGGACTCCCGGGAGGTGATGCCCGCATGCCCCTGCCGAAACGGCCGCGGTCACTCCTGCGCACCATGCTGCGGCCCCGGCGTTCCCGGCGGCGCCCGCCGGCGGACCCGGAGTTCGTGTCCGAGTCCGAGCGGCTGCTGTTCGGCGGCCGGCTCCGCTACGACATGGGCTGGTCCCGGCATCTCGACGCCCAGGCCGAGCTCACGCTGCGCGCCACCCTGGTGCGGCTGCCGCAGATGGTGGCCATGAGTGTCAGGCTGGCCTGGTCCGCGGACCGGCACGCCACCTGGACGGTGGCCGCCGCCGAGATCCTGCGCGGCATCTGCCAGGCGGTGCTGCTGCTGGGGGTGCAGGCGGTGCTCACCGAGGTGCTGGCCGACGAGGACGTCACCGCCGGGCTGCGGGCCGCGCTGCCCGCCATGCTGCTGATGACGGCCGCCGCCGGGGCCGCCGCGGTGCTGGGCGCGGTGTCCACCTATGCCGACGGCACGCTGCGTCCCAAGGTGGAGCGGGTGGCCCGGGAGCGCTATCCGGAGCGGGCGCTGCGGGTGGAGCTGGCGGCGATCGAGGACCACGCCTTCCACAAGCTGCTGGAATCCGCCCAGTACGGCGCCTCCTCGGCGCGCGAGATGATCGGGCACGGCACCCGGGTGGTCTCCGGGCTGCTCTCGCTGACCGCCGTCGGCGGCGTGCTGGCCGTGCTGCATCCGCTGCTGCTGCCGATGCTGCTGGTGATGACGCTGCCCAGCGCCTGGGCGACGCTGACCATCGCACGCCGCCGGTACTCCTCGTACCACGAGTGGGTCCAGCACACCCGGGCGGCGCACGAGATCTCCCGGCTGATCATCGAGGAGGACGCGGCGGCCGAGGTGCGGGTGCACGGCGTGGGCCCGTTTCTGCTGCACCACTTCCGGGCGATGTCCCAGTCGTACGAGGGCGAGCAGGAGCGGCTGGCCCGGCAGGCGGCGGGCACCCGGCTGATCGCCTCCACCCTGACCGGCGCCACCGCCCTGGCCACCTATCTGGTGCTGGGCGGCCTGCTGTGGACGGGGATGATGGCGGTGGCCGCGGCCGGCGCCGCGGTGGTCGCCATCCGCACCGGCACCGCGTCCCTGGACGCCCTGTTCCAGCAGGTCAACAGCATGCACGAGGACAGCCTCTTCGTGACGGACCTGCATCGGGCGATCGACACCGCCACCGGGCGGGAGATCCCGGAGGGCGGCAGCCCGCTGCCGGAGGACCCGGAGGCGATCACGGTGGAGGGGGTGACCTTCGCCTTTCCCGGCACCGAGACCGGTCCGGCGCTGCGGGATGTCTCGCTCGCCATCCCCATGGGCAGGGTCACCGCCCTGGTCGGGGAGAACGGCTCGGGCAAGACCACCCTGGTCAAGCTGGTGTGCGGGCTGTACCAGCCGCAGTCCGGGCGGATTCTCTTCGGCGGCCAGGACATCGCAGGGGCCGACCGGGCGGCGCTGTTCTCCCGGTTCGCCGTGGTCGGCCAGGACTTCTACCGCTGGCCGTTCACCGCGGGCGTCAATGTGGCGGTGGGGCGGGCGGAGGCACCGCTCACCGAGGAGCGGCTGGACCGGGCGGCCGGGGTGGCCGAGGCCGGTCCGCTGATCGACGGGCTGCCGCAGCGCTGGTCCACCCTGCTCTCCCGGATCTTCCAGCGCGGGCACCAGCTCTCCGGCGGCCAGTGGCAGAAGCTGGGCATCGCCCGAAGCCGTGCGCGAACAACGTCATGGTTTGTGGAGGGCATCAATATCTCCTGCGGCCTGGACGGACTGGAGAAGCTCTTCGGCGGTGTAGAACCG
>NZ_FOLM01000004.1:0-276870 GCF_900112355.1 Streptomyces aidingensis | reverse complement strand
GCGGCGGAGCCGTGGTCATCGAACCAGCGCTCGGGTGTCGCGGACAGTCCCAGACGGTACCCCGCCGAGACAGGCAGGTGGCCGCGGAGCCGGCGGGCGCCCAGATTGTGCACCTCATCGCCGATCAGCATGATGTGGCCGCGATATCTCCCGAGCAGCGGTTGCAGTAGGTCACGGCCGAACGTCGCATTGGTCGTGACGATGACACCGCCGCGGGCGGTCCCGAGTGCGAGGGCATCCAAGAGGTTGGACGCCCTTCGATACCACGCGGCCGTTGATTCGTAGGCCCTGATGGCCGTGATGCCAAACCGATCCACGTCCTGAGCCCACTGGTCCACGAGATGCTGGTAAGGGACCACAATCACGGTCAGCAACGGCAGCTCGGCCTCCTGTTTGAGCCGCTTCGCCAGCTGAGCTGCCGCCGCCAGCGCAGTGAACGTCTTACCTGTCCCGGTAGCCATCCGGAGGATCCCGCGGAGGCCGTGGGAGAACCAGCGTTGGACGGCCTGTTTCTGGTAGTCGCGCACTTGCAGGTCCGCCGGGATGGTCAGCATGCCATCGGTATCGGGGCGTGGCAGCGTGATGACGGCGCCGGTGGTGGGCAGCTGCGACGGCGTGTCCGTGGATCTGGACCGCCGTGCGCACTTCTCGATCACGGATCGCGCGACGTCGGTGAACGCCAGGACGCGCAGCAGCAGTGTTTGGTCAGCCCACAGATCCTCGAAGTCCTGGCTGATACGGACAGCTCGTCCGCTGTCCGCGGGGTTCCAGCTACGGAAGACTTCAATGGACTCGAAATTGCCGACGAGCCCCGGCAAGGTTTCATTGGCGCTTCCCTTGAAGGCGACCACGTCATGTCCGTCGCGAAAGACCCCGATCTTCTCGTGGTACATGCCAATACGGTTGTCTGCACAGATGTAGGCGAGCTTTATGTCCAGGCGTCCGTCGGCAACAAGTAGACCGAGTTTGCCGAGGCCACGAGCCGCCCGGGGGTCCTGGCATGCTTCTTCGAGATCGCGCAGCGCTGCTCGCTCCAGCACAGCACGAAGGGCGTACCCGGCTTGGATCTGAGCCACGTCCTCTTCGTTGAGGTGTGGTGAGGCTACGATGCGAAGCTTCCCACCGCGGGAGGCGAAGTCGTCCAGCCCGTGACCCAGGACTGCCAGGACGGAGGCGCTGAAATATCCAACCGCGCGGTCATAGTGGGTAGACGCCGCAAGGGCCGGACCGTAGAAGCCGTCCACCAGGTCGGACCGGTCGCTTCGGTAGTCGCTGTCGAGGTTGGTCGCTCGCAACGCACGATGTGTGGCCATTACAGCAGCCCCATCAGGTCGATCAGCTCCTCCGCCGAAGGGGCGGACTCTTCTTGCGCAGCGGCCTTATTCCCGCCCGTACCGTACGTCCTCGTCATATTGGACTCATGCTGGCCGGCGCTCTGCCCAACGACGAGTCGCCGCACGATACCGCTGCTCGTGTAGTACGGGGACGTGGAGGCCACTTGCCGCAGAGTTGACGGCTTGATCGTAAAGTGCCGGCCAAGATTCCGTTCCAGGACCTCCATGGCGATAGCCCCTCCTGCCTCGTCGAGCTCCTCTCCGATAAGCTCCCTCACCGATGTGTAGGGACGCAGGCCCCAGTGAGTCAGGGCCCACTCGCTGATGTCGCTGCGCATGAAGGAAGCCTCTGTGGACAGGACTTGCTTAAGTGAGCTCTCGTTGACGTCATCGCCGAGGCGCTCGACGAGTGCTTGGAGTGACAACGGATGGCTCGCATCACGAAGACATAGCTGGACGCGATCCTTCAGTGAGCGGCGCTGCCGTTGACGCGATGGGGTTGGAGACGCTCCAGCAGCAGGGAGCGCGAAGAGCTGGAGCTCTTCCCCGCCCTCCCGTTCGTTCCCCGCGAGCGTCCAGCCACCGGTGTCCGCCATCATGACCCGATCATCAGCGAACAGGAGACTCCGGACGGTCTTGAGATCACCTGCCTCTGGGACGCGCTCCAGGACCTGGGCGTCGGTGAGCGGATCGGTGGCCTCGCTCAGCGCAGTGACTACTCGGTCCTGGAGCGCTTCGCCGGGCTCGGCCGAGAAGGCTCCCTCTGTAAGAAGCCAGCCGCCGCTCGTCGGTATGGCCCGCATGATGCGGATCGCTAGATGACGTAGCTCTGGCGGAAGCTGATCCGCTCGTACCAGGAGCGCGCCGAGGGTTGCATGTCGGCCCAGTTGAGCCACCGCATACGCACACAACTGCCGCAGCGCAGAATCCAGATCTACCGCCTCGGCGGCAGGCTCGGCCACAGCGCTCATGCTCGGGACTGGGTACTTGGGCGGCTGTGTAGTCATGGGTCGCCTTGTCCTGGTGGGCTATGCATTCACGAAGACGGCACGGGTCAGTGCCAAATCACGCGGCTGGAGATGCACCGACCCAGCACTCGCTCACCAGTCCTCGTCGTCCTGGCTGGGGAGCAGGGAGTCGTCCACTGGCTCCTCCAACCCGTCAGCTGTCGAAGGGTCGGGTTCCCCTGCGGGACTTCCGGCGGAGCTACCTGCTGCAGTACCGCGCTCAGCAAACCACCGCTCGTATGCCTCTTCCGGCATATAAAACCAATCACGCAAAGCCCGCATGATCTGAAGACTCGCATTTTTCTCAGCTTGCCGAAGGAGCGTGGAATCCTTGCTTCCGGGTCGACTGAGCTTGAGGGCCTTCAATTGTTGATTCGTGCACAACCTGAGGTACAGCTCGCGCGCTTCACTGACCATGTTGACGAGCGGGGTCATATCTGTGAACCACGGAGTAATGTGCTCCCTGGCCGCTGGCGTGAGCAGTGCCTCCAGCCAAAAATATCGGAAGTAGACCGCCTGCGACGTGTCCATGTTCGAAATCTGATTCAGAGGATTACTGATCTCGTCCTTGTTGAAGGCCAGCCGGCGGTCCCTGGCCTTGCCACTCTCTTGGCTGAAGAAGGCGTTCCAGCCAGCGACCAGGGACTCGGCGAAGGCTGGCAGATCTTTGAGTGCAGCGCCACGCGGCATGCCCTTACGCAGCTCCCACAGCGAGCCGAGGGTCATAATAAGACCGAGTTGGCAGGCGTGCGTGTTGAAAACTGCATAGGCTGCCTTCGTCTGCTTGTGGTGGATCGGGCGTCCGGAATCGAGATACTCGCGAACCCGGTAGGACTCGAATGTCTCCCTTCGCGCCTCGAGCGCTTCCCAGGACAGAATGACGTCTGTCTTCTCTGCCCTACTTGCCCCCTGCTTATGGTCCTGGAAGTGCGCATAGCTATCACGCAGTGTCCAGTAGACACCGACGCCACTAAACAGTGCATCATGCGCAAGTACCAGTCCGGTGGAATCGTCTTTATGCCATCCATCTTTCAGTCGGATCAGTGCCCTGGAGTGGGCGGCGTAGGGAGCAATTTTCGACAGCAGCGTAAGAAATGCCTTCCCCCACGTCTGGGCAAATCGATCACTGATGGACTCCTTCTGACCGAGAGGGAACCTACGGTTTCCGATCTCTTCGGGACGGTAAATGAAGCCGCCATCTTCGATACGGTCGGGAAAAAGACTGGCAAGGTCAAGCTGCGTCCGCATGAATTCATCGCGGCCCGTCTCACTGGGACGACCGCCGAACTTCAGCTTGACATTCTTGAGGAACCTGTCGGGGCCGAAGATGCAACGGTCGACAGCAGACTTGAGCAGGTGAATGTTGGTCAGTACGGACCAGCGGGCTGAGCGCGTGGTGTTCTCTTCGGGATTGTCGTATTCGACGGCGCACAGAGGCAGGTAAGAGTCACACCTATCGGTGCGCAGTTCGCTCAGCATTCTCCGTGCAAGGACGTTTGCCAACTCCGTGTCCGACAGGAGAATGATGCGCGATTCGGATGGAGGACGCGCCTCCTTATTGACGTCTACGAAGAGTTTACGCGCGGCTTCGTGCGGTTCCCCCTGCTCGCCGGTCTGTTCTGGAAACCAACAGACCGCAACGGGAACCTCGACACCGCTCAAGAAGGTGCTCGGATCCGTGCCAGCCTTCCGCAACTCCTGCGTCAGTTGGTTCACTTTGTTCTCGTAAAAGGAGCGGAACCGGGCACCACCGGCCGATTGCTGCCAACTGTTGGTCATCGTGCGCTCGACGGCAAGGAGAGCCATGGCGCGATGCTGTCCGTCAAGGACCACGAGCTGTGCCTCAGACTTATTCCACCACAACTTGCCGAAATTCGCGGAACTCACCCGACCATTTTCGTCCAGCACTCGCTGGACTTGGAATGCAGTGCCGGCACGCTCCTGCTGCCACTCTGCCCCCGCATCACCCGCATTGGTCCGCTGGTCCAGTGCTGGGAACTTGGACGGTTGGTAGTTACGGAAGGGCAGGAGAACGGCAACGATCGGCGGAAAGAAGGCCAGGCAACCAGCAGCCTGCCGTCTGAGCAAATACGGAATCATGTCCTCCGCGACGCGGTGGTCGTCCAAATCGCGCTGGAGGAGTTGGTTGAAGTCCATGTCCTCGGCGCGCATCAATTCACGCACCGGTGCGAGATTCTTCGTGAGCTGACGTTCGGGGTCAGGGGAGTCCTCGCCCAGACGCGCCTTGGTCATGATGTAGTCCACCCGGCCAGCGGGCGTGGCAAAGCTACCCCATGTCCCTTGTACGTAGTCGCGGAAAGTGAGCGTGGCACCTGATCCGAACATCTATTTTCCCTACTGCCTTTCGAGAATCACTTGACCAACCAGAGCCAGCCACATTCCGCAGTTTCGGCTCTGCCCTATCGTTGTTCACAGGTCCGAGGCGAACCACCCGTGAGTTACCTCGATGGCGCCTCGATCGGCACACACCATCAAGCACTTGCTTTGATCAGTTGCCGATTTGCTCCTTCAGGTACTCCTGCGCAAACATCCCCCAATAGCTACGCAAATTTTCGAAGGCATCCGGGTCAGGCTGCGAAGCTTCGGCGCGGACGAACGCCATCAGCAGGAGATCGATCGCTGCCTCTGCCTGCCGCGCGAGGTCCACTACAGCCTCCCTGGTCAGGTGGCCCGCTCCGTTGTCAGCGATCTGCTTGAATGGGGCGTATACATCCCGGAAAAAAGGATGTCGATGGTTGAGGACCGCTACCGACCTTCCGTTCAGATGCCGGACCTCCATTAGCTCCTTGCCGAACCACTGGCCATCCAATAGAACGACAGGCTTGGAGTCGAATTCAGCGAGGATCTGGTCGATCCGGGGCCTGTCCTCCGGATTGTTCGGGTCCAGTTGAAGATCGGAAATCGCCTGTCTGATGATCTCCCTTTCTTTCTCCGGAGCGAGATTCTGATGGGCCATCACGGCAGGGAAACGTGCCTCAACATGGGCCGCAATCTTCATACTGTCAGCATGCCCAATTTCTTCCTGGCGTTTACCAGTATCGACTTGATCCCAATAAGCCCTGATCTCTTTTCGAGCCTGCTTGATGGGACGCTCAAGCCACTTACGCAATTGCTCCCTCAACTTGCCGACTGGCTCAGCTCCTCGCTTGACGTGTCGAACTTGAAAAAACTCGTCCAACTCCGCGGGGAAACTGACCTCGATGCCGATGTAGCGGTTGACTTTATCAGTCCGCCCTCCCGGCAGCATTCGGGGGACTACATCGTAGTAAATCTCCCGACCATTGCGAAGGAAACTGATCCTGCCCGCATTCTCGTCATTGATATAGAACTCGCCAATATCATGCCCGTGCAGGTCACGCGCACCGCCTTCCCCTCGCTGGGGACGGAACTCCTTCGGCACCAACGTAACGGTTACGCGGACCTTGTGCCCATCGACCTCCACGTCTCCCTCCTGGACAAGTACTCCTCGCACATCGAGCGGCTTGTACTTGTTGATTATGCGAGGATTGTCCATGAGAAAGAGGGGGTCATGCAGGGAGATCGTCCGACCTTCCAACTCGAAGACTCGCCCGGCGTCAATGAATTTTCGGTAGGCGCGAGCAATGAACCGGCGCAGTTCACTGATCTTGGCCTGTAGTGACGTATCGTAGGTCCGGCCGTTCTCGAGGCGATCAATCTTCCCGAAGACGACGAGCGTCCCAGAAGAAAATGGATTCCCCTTCCTGTCGAGCATCAGCGTTCGGCCGTTTACGGGCCAGTCTTCCACCGTGGTGCTCGTAATGAAGTGCTGCCTACCAGCCTTGATCTCCTGCAAATCGATATAGGTGTGGTAGATGCGAGCGTCCCCGGCCCTCTTTGTATAGACGTCCAAGCGCTCCCCCATGTTCAGGGCTGCAAGCTTGAGCCCTACGCCGAACCGGCCAAGACCTCGACGCTGCCCATAGCGAGAGCTGTATCCCATGGAGAGGACGTGGTGCAGGATCGCTGGATCGATCCCGGTTCCATTATCGGCGAAGAGAATCTCTTCGATCGCCTTGCGATCGGCGGTGTACACCGGCATGACACGGAGGATCGTGGCGTTGGCTTCGATGGAGTTGTCCAAAGGTTCGCCTGCGGCAGCCGTCAACTCGTAGCCGGCTTCGCGCATGGACTCCAGTGCGCGGTCGACTTGAATCAGGCTGGCACGCGAATCCTCGGCAGAGAGGAACAGTGGGGTGGTGCTCATGGCGGCCGTCCTTCCGGGTGCACTCGACGATCTGCGAAGCCCTGGGTGGTGGGTGGCGGGCGTGCCACCCACCACCCCTACCGGCAACGGCTCACTCGATCAGATCTAGGTTCGCGCGGGCCTCGCGGGCGACACGGCGGGCCCGGCTGATTCGCTGGCGCATACGCGGCAGCGGTAGGTTGTGCCGTGCGGCGAGGGTCTCGGCATCCTCTCCTACCGCCAGAGAGTGCAGGATGGTGCGGTCGATGAGGTTGAACGTCGGCTCGGTGCGGATCCAGTCCAGCCACTCGGTCCTAGAGAAGCTGTGTTCGGTGCAGCTGGGCTCGGTCATGCCGGCGTGCATGATAGCGCGCGGGGCGATCGCTTTGCGGCGTTCCAGGACCTCGTAGGCATGACCCCTGGCTGAGCGGATGCGGTGCCGGGCGCTGCCGGAGGGGTTCTCGGGATCGCGCAGGAGTTCGTCGATGGCGCGCTCGCTACGTTCCAGGTCGTAGCTGTCCCGGGTATGCATGGCACGTCGCTGCAGCGTGATGACGGCAGCCTCGATGACGTCGCTGAACATGTGGTTCCACTCCGTTTGTGTGATTGCGGGCCCCATGCGGTGGCTCGCGTTCCGGAAGGAGGGCTTCTGTTGTGACGTTGAGCATAGAGGGAAGCACCGACGGATGTGGCGTGTCCGACAAATCTCCCTGGGCGTAGGCGCTTTGCTGGCTCCCTCATCTCTCTAGATCGGGTGGGGAGCCAAGTTGTTGCAGTGGTGCTGACGGGACGTTGGTTTTCCTGTGTCCGGGGAAGATTGAGGCCCGGGGCAGGCCCTCATCTCCCATGTAGGCAAGGGGGCGGGAGCTCGCCTGCTCGCTCAGGGCCGGCCCACGGCATCGTGGTACCGGCCCTGAGCCCAGGCATGTGAGGCGTCACTCGCTCGCGGCAGCGATGAGTTCGTTGATCGTCTGGATGTCCTTGTTACCGGCGAGGTAACCGATGCCGCGGTGAAGATGGATGGTGAGGGTGCGGCTGATCGACTTGTCGGTGAGGGGTTCGCCATCCGCGGCACACCGCTGCTTGAGCAGGGCGAGGTAGACGTCGCCGTACGCGCCTGCGAAGGTCGCCCAGTCCATCTCAACGTTGGAGTCGGTGTTGATCTTCTTCACCAAGGGGGTGGAGGGGTCGCGCAGCGACATCGCAAGGGCCCAGCGGCACAGGACATTCCAGTTCTTGATGCCAGTCGTACGCTTCAGCCACACCAACTGATCCCGGGCGGGCTGGGAGAGGCGGATGGTGTCAAGCGACATGTTCGGCTCCAGAGTTCCACCAGTAACCAGGTTCGACGGTGGTCGTGAACGTGGTGTCGTCGTGCACCAGGGTGTAGGTGTGCGCGACGGACGGCCGGAGCCGTTGGAACAGCCGCTCGTCGATCTCCTCATCGGTCGAGAGCAGGAGGACCTGGTCCCCGGCATGCGGGAAGTAGCGGTCCACGAGGTGTTCACGGTGCCGGCTGTCCAGGCGGCCGAGTGGAGTATCAATGACGCTGGGCAGCCAGTTGCCGGCTACCCGGGCCAGCCCCCATACGAGCGATACGGCCAGCAGTTGCCGCTCGCCAGCGCTCAGCCGACCGGGGTCCACCGTGTCGCCGCTCTCATCCGTAAGGGTCAGTTGGTACCCCCGGTCGGTGTCGATGCGCAGGTCACGCACGAGTCCGCTCTTGCGCATCAGCCGCGTAAAGCTCTCCAGCACCGCAACCTCCAGACGGCTGATGTGCCGCTTCAGGAGGGCTTCCTTGAAGCGCTCCAACAAGTTCCGCTGCCGTTCACAGTGAGCATTGATCCGCTCGTTCTCTTCGGCCTCGAACTTCTTGGCCGCCTGTCGCTCGTACGCTGCATCGAGCTCGGCTTTTGCCGCCGCACGCCGCCTTTTCGAGGCTTCGTACGCTTCGATGGCATTGGCAAGTACGGCTTCAGCGTGGTGGACGGCCTGCAGTGCCTCCGCCTGTTCCGCCTGCCGGGCCGCGATCCGCTCTTCGGTTGGGACTCCCTGCAGTTGTCGGTCCAGGGCATCCACTTCCGCGGCCTGCTGGGAGGCAAGGTCAAGGAGCTCACGGGCACGCTGCTGCTCATTGGCCAGGATCTGCTCCAGTCCCGCGAGCTGGGCGTATCCATCGAGGCTGAGACCAAGAATACGTTCCGTCTCTCCGGTCAGCTCGCGCTGCCGACGGTCCGTCTCCAGATAGTCCCGGAGAGCCTCGAAGTCACTCGCTGACAGGAGCGGACCAAAACGGTCCAGGATGTCCTGGTCGCGGCCGACCAAGGTTTGCAATACCTGTGTGGACTCGGTGGCCTGCTGCTCGATGGCAGCCTGCTTGCGCACCGCCCCAAGTTGCTCGGAGAGAAGCTGGAGCGGAAGCGCCCCCGCCGCGAGGCCGATCAGGCTTTCCTGTGTGCTGGCCAGATGCTTGGCGGCGTCTTTACGACGCTGCCGCAAGGCCTCTCGCTGTGTGAAGAGCTCTCCGCCCTCATGTGCAAAAGCCTCCTCGGCCTGCTTGAGCTCATCCAGGCGCTTGTCCAGCTGAACACGCAACTCACCAGCATGACCGTGCGCTGCTTGAACCTCCGAATCGGCTTGCTGATAGCGGGCTTCGAGCTGTCGAATTTGCCCTATGACGGCTTGGTCTTCTTCGCTGAGCCGCTTTCGACGCTGCAGAACCTGCAGATCAGTACGGAGCTGCTCCACAGTGTTGACTCCCAGCAGGGAGTCCACGGCGGACCGGATCACAGCCGAGGCGCGTTCCGGATCTGCCAACGACTCGATCTTCTCGCCGTCAAAGAAGAACAGAGAGCCGATTTCAAGCGGGAGGAGGTCTTCGACGTGGTCGGCCCAGCCAGCGCTCACCACCTGGTCCCACCTGCCATCGATGAATACGGTGACGCGCTCCCGAAGACTCTTGCCGCTGACGGACCAGCTTCTGGTTACGCTATATACACGCTTTTCCCCCTCCACGGTGATCGAGAAGTCCAGAGTAAGCGAGGACCCTTCCTCCGGGTCGGCCTTGCGATTGATGCACTCACGAAGGTAGGTCTCGTAGGGGCGGTTCCCTCGGGCACTGCAGCGCGCTCTCGGCCCGTAGAGAACCAGCTGGAGGGCGTCCAACAGTGTCGTCTTGCCGCAGCCGTTGAGACCACCGATAAGAACGATCGGCTTGCCAGGGTGGGTGTGGAGGTCGAGAGTCTGGGTACCTCGATAGGCGCCGAAATCCTTCAGGACAATCTTACGCAGAAGCATGTTCCGGGCCCTCTTCACCAGTCAGGTCGTCGGTGGACGTCTGAGCGCCCACGTAAGGCTTCCCTCGGAGTTTCTGCTTCTTCAAGGCGTAATCGTAAGCGTCTTCCTTGTCCTTGAAGAATCCACGCTTGATGGCCTTTTCCAGCTCGTCGTAAAGTCCGGAACGTCGCGCCCTCGTGCGGAATTTGCGCTCCACGGACAGGAGCTCTCGGGCGGTCGTGAATGCCAGCTCGTCTCCCTCGCTGGCTTCGCGTAGAAGCTCCATCTCATCCGCACCAAGCGTCAGATGTTCATCGAGGGGAGCGCCAGGGAAGTCTTCCCCGGTCTCCTCCTTATAGATGCGCGGCACAAGGTCTTCTACCTCATGCTTCTCAAATACCCACAGTCGGCGAATCTCATGAAGCTCCTCCATGGTGACCAGCTCGATATAGCGAACCTCCTCCGGTCCCTCCTCGCGTACTTCGGCTTGCGCACGGAGGAGTTCACGCAGCCAGCGCTCACGGGCTGCCTGGGTGTAAGGGCCGTGGACGACTTTCTGCTTCTCCTGCTTATCGTACTTATCGGTATAGGTCATCAGCTGAATGCTGCCGTTCATCTTCCGGAAGTCGCGATCTTCCTCATTGTTGGCAACATCAAGCTTGTTGCGCAGCTCAAGCAGCGGTTCCATCCAGCGCTTGTTCTCGCCATCGTTGCTGATCATCGCTGCCATCGACTTGTCCTGCTCGACGAGCGTGCAGGTCCAGCAGCCGAAGCGGCTGTCTCCGCATGAGGGCGTGCTTGTGTCAACGACCAGCGGACACTCTGCATCCGGTGTGGCACCCTGGTAGATCGTCATCAGATCCTTGTTCGAGTAGCCCCAGGGGTTTTCTCGCTGCATGAGGAATGTCCATACCTCGTCGTTCGACCAGTCCTCAATGGGGCTATAAACGAGGCTGTTCGGCAGATTACCGTTCGGCGAAAGGCGGTCCTTGACCCGGCGCATCTCATGCTTGGCCATGGCACGGGCACGAATCTGGCTCTCCTGTTTGCGGATCCCCAGCACCAAGATTGCCTCTCCATGCCGGCGAACCACTCGCCGGATGAAGGAGTTCGACGGCTTGATCTTCATCCTCTCGGTGCACCACCTGAACTTCGGCCGTGGGGCCGGGTAGCCGCGCCCGATCAGGTTGACCCAGAAGGTGTCCTTGAGCGCAGGCGTGAGGCGGTTCGGCTCGATCGGCAGCTGCTGTTCCGCCGCGGCCTGCCGCATCGTCTCCAGCGACTGGGTGACCCACGATGCCACGATGGGGTTCTCGACAAGCGTGTCGGTGCTGATGACGTAGACCGGCTTCGTACGCTGCTCGGCCGGCAGTTCCTTAAGTGCCAGCCACACCAGCTGGAGGACGGCCGTGGAGTCCTTGCCCCCGCTGTAGCCGACGACCCACGGGACCTCGTCGGCAACGTAGAGTTCGCGTACCTCTGCGGTGAGCTCGGCGATCACCGCTTTGAGACTGGTGCCCTCGAACGGCCTGGCTCGTCGTGTCGGGGTACTCATGAGTCTCCTCGCTGGTAGGCGTCTTCGGCGCTCTGCTCCTCGGGGCTCAGCACGAGTCCAAGTGCTTTGCGCAGGTAGTTCACGGTGAGGGCGAGCTGGGCATGGCTCTTGGAGACCCTGCCTCCGATGATCGCACGGCCCTCCCAGTCAGAGTTGGAACGCGCCCAGTCCACGTCTGTCAGGCGGTCCAGCCGGCTTCCCCACACGGCGGCATCAACCGACTCCCGTAGCAGAGTGTTCCCCACGCGCCCAAGTGCGTGCAGGGCGATGCCATGGCTGTGGATGTAGTCCTTACGAACATCGCGAGCTGCGAGCGCGCGACTTCGCACCAGCCCCCACTCGGGAAGAAGGGAGTCCACCTTCTCCCAGAAGGCTTGGGCCAGCTCCGCTGCCTGGCGCTTGTCCAATGAAAGCCCCTGCAGCAGCGCCTGGTTGGCTGAGTGCAGGGCGCTCAGTGTGAACAGCTTGCTGGAGCGCGCCGAAAGCGTGCTGCTCTCCATCTCTACGTGCTGCCGGAACACGGTCGACCTCATCGCCAGGAGCCTGGTGATCTCGGCTACGGCATCACGCTGATCGTAGAGAACCCCGATAGAGCGGGAGGGACGGACAGCGTGGCGGTTCAGGTCGGCGAACATCTGCTGGGACCGGGCGAGGCCCGTGTCGTGGAAGAAAACCACCGCGATGCTTTCGTCACCTAGGTCCGGGTTTTCCTTGAGAGCCACCTCGATCGCCGCTCGACGGTGCTGACCGTCGTTGATCAAGAAGCGTGCCTCCATAGGGATCCGGATCTGCCCCAGCCGCCTACCAAAGCCGTCCCCGGCGGCGCTCTCGAAGCGGATGTCGCCGTCGATAGAGGCGGTCAATGCACTGAATACGTAATCATCCGGATTGTCCAGGATGTACCGAGTCAGCGCAGGCAGTCTGCCCTTGTTCAGCACCCGTTGCGCACGCACCTCGGGGGCGATCTCCTCCTCGTCGAAGAGGAAGATCTTGGGGATGAGCCGGAGTGGGCACATCGACACGAAGAACTGGCGACCAGCCTGTACACCGCGGATCGCAGGAAAGACGTACTCAAAGCCGACCGATGACGTCGCAGCTTGCCCCGGAACTGTCTCTCTCGTCTCAGTCACCGCTGTATCGTAGCGGTACGTCTTCCAAGAAACGTACCGTACGTCAATCTTTGTGAGGGAACCTGATGCCGGTCACGTACATGGACGCAGCCGCCACCACGCGCGTGGACCCCCGCGTCGCCGATGTCGTCCTCCACTGGATGACGGAAGACTTCGGGAATGCCGGCAGCCGGACGCATGAGTACGGCGCGCGAGCCAAGAGGGCTGTACAGCAGGCGCGCGAGCAGCTCGCCGCCCAGTTCGGTGCTACCGCAGACGAGTTGATCTTCACCAGCGGTGCGACGGAGAGCAACAACATCGCCATCCTGGGGTTGGCTGCCCACGGGGAGGCGACAGGGCGGCGCCACATCGTCACCTCCGCAATCGAGCACAAGGCGGTGCTCGAGCCCTTGGAGCATCTGCAGAGCCGAGGCTTCGAAGTCGACTTCCTGAAGCCGAACCGCTTCGGTCGTGTGAGCATCGACGCGGTCGAGGAGCGTGTGCGCCCCGACACGCTGCTGGTGTCGCTCATGCACGTCAACAACGAGACCGGCGTCATCCAGCCCGTGGTGGAGCTGGCTCAGTTGCTCCAAGGCACCGGTACCTACCTGCATGTGGACGCGGCACAGGGATTCGCGAAGCTCCCCGCGGACCTGACGGCACCGATCGACATGGTCAGTGTCAGTGGGCACAAGATCGGGGCGCCCAAAGGCATCGGAGCTCTCCTGATCCGAGGGCGCGGACGGAAGCGAGTGCCTCTCCAGCCACTCATGTACGGAGGTGGACAGGAGCGCAACCTGCGTCCCGGCACGCTCCCCGTTCCCCTCGTGGTGGGGTTGGCCAAAGCCGAGGAGATTTTCCGGACCGAGCACAAGAGGTGGCTCGATGGCGCACAAAAGATCCGTGAGGAGTTGCTCGGTGCCTTCTCCGCACTTCCGTATCACCTCAACGGCGATCCCGAGCACACCGTGCCGCACATCCTCAACGTTTCCTTCGAAGGGGTTGACGCAGAGGCCCTGATCGTCAACATCAAGGACCTAGCTGCCGTCTCCACCGGCTCGGCCTGCACCAGCGCTTCCTACACCCCCAGCCACGTCCTGCGGGCCATGGGACTGCCGGAGAATGTCGCGTCCAACGGGCTGCGCCTGTCTTGGTTCCCCTCACAAGTGGAGGACCTCGACGCTGCGGGCTTCGCGGCCACGGTCATGTCGCTCCTGGAGTGAGAGACGGAGCCTCGGACGACATGTCCTGGGCCACAACGCGACGCACCAGACGGTGGCCGCGCAGTTCGCGTCCGCAGCGGGCCAACTCGGCCCCCCAGCCACTCTCGGTCCCGATGAGGTGCGGCTGCTCGTAGAGTCCCGCGCGCTTCTCGGCCTCGGTGAGTCGCCGGTACTTGGCAGCGTCCGGATCATCAGGGGCCAGGAACTCGTGCTTGCGGTGCAGCAAGGGCCGGTTCGCGGACTCCGCGTAGGACATGTACGTGGTGTCCAGCCCTTTCATCTCCACCGAATAGGAGGACGAGAGCTTCGGGTGCGGGTCGGTGTCGAACTGCGGGTAATCCAGCCAGCTCACCGCTCGCCCCTGATGGCAGAGCTTCACCAGCGTCCAGTCGGCCGGACGGCCGGCCGCGATCGCCGCGCAGTGCTCGTACAGGCGCAGCACCGTCGGGATCTGCTCCGCCGCCCGGCGATGCACATACAGGGCAGTCGGAGTGAACTTGCCGACCCTCGAGGCCCGCATCGCTCCACGAACGTAGACGTCGTCACGGAGCTTCAGCAGGAGGCGATCCGCTCGCTTGCACGCCTCCATATAAGAGGAGAAGCAGGACCGGATGTCGAGCTGGATGGGCAGCGGCAAGCTACCGAACGGGCCGCGCCCGTTGAACAGCTCCACTGCAAGGAACAGCAACGTGTTCAGCGTGGTACGCGCGCCTCCCGCAGCCATCTTCTCCGGGTCGGCAGAGCGCCGGACCATGCGCTGGAGCTCGTTGCCCCGGAGGTGACTCAAGAGTTCTGACATGGGAGCCGACATCTCCTCAAGCCGGGGTAGCCGGCCCCGCCGCTCGGTGAAGTCAACCACCGCCGCAATCGCAGATGCGGTGTCCTCGGAAGCCAGCCACTCGGCATCGGGCACGACGCGCCGGGCGAGGAAGGCGATGCGGGCAGGATCATCCCGGAATGCGTAGATGACTCCGGGCGCCGCGGAGACGCACCGGACTCCGGTGGCCTCCTGGACGAAGTCGCGCAACTCACTTGCGCCGAACAAGTGCTGGAAGGTTCCACGTCCGGTCAGGACTCCATCGGCGAGCTGATCACCGTTTACCTTGTTCCGTTCCCACACAAGGCGGGCGGAGACCACCAGGACCCCTCGTGTCAGGGCCCAGGCTCGTAGCAGAGTCTCGCGGCGTTCGACCGGGTTTTCGATGACGTTCAGCACGTAGGTGAGCAGCACTACGTCGGAAGGCTTCTGCTCGCCGTCCGGGAAGAAGTGGGGATCCCAACCGCTAACGTCGACCTGCATGTGTCGAAGGCTGCGCACGTCGTCTGCACGGCCACAGCCGTAGTCCAAGACGCTCGCCCCGGGCCTGATCTGCTGATCTATGACGGCCTGCCGTGCGGGCACTGAAAGAGCCGATCGACTGATCGCCGTCAAGCGGCGATCAGACCTCCACATGTCCTGCATGTCACCTCGCCACCCACGGTTCGGTCGGCGGCGACCCATTGTAGAGAGCCTTCGTCCCCGCCTCAGGGACCGTGCGATGACGCTGCTCTGGCGGCCGTTGCCCGCCGGCGGCAGGGGCCACGCTCGACGACGTTGACGATCGGGAATACTCGCCTGCACGAGCTGATTGTTTCTCTCGCGTCGACGGAAGGGGACCTGTGGGCGATCTGAAGCTGTTCCGGGTCACAGACGGGGTGGCGATGGAGGTGCCCGGAGCGTCACTGGCCGTCGAGCGACAGGTGCAGTCGCTGATCGAGCGGAACATGGAAGCCATGCTCGGTATCCGGTTCCTCGCCTCCGAATACGAAACGGGACCGCGTCATCGGGGGCGGATCGACTCCTTGGGGCTCGACGAGAACGGCTCACCGGTGATCGTGGAGTACAAGCGAAGACGCGACGCCAATGTCATCAGCCAGGTGTTCTCCTATCTCTCCTGGCTGGATGATCACCGGCACGAGTTCACCATGTTGGTACAAGCTCGGCTCGGGAGTGATGCCGCGGCGAGTATCGAATGGGGCGACCCACGGTTGGTGTGCATCGCCGGGGACTACACCTGGCACGATGAGCAGGCTGTGGGCTCGATGGGGCGTCGAATCGACCTGGTGCGGTATCGCGACTTCGGCGACGGACTGCTGACTCTGGAATTGGTGGCCTCCGCTCCTGCCCCGCCATCGGCAGTCAGGCGGAGGGCTACTGACCGCCGGGCCAGAGGGGCTGCAGCCTCCGTGGCTTCTAGCCAGGGCGTGCGGGAGGTGCTGGAACACCTGCCCGACTCGTTGCGGGATCTGTACGAGGAGCTGCATTCGCGCCTGATCGCGCCGGGGGATGTGGAATCGGTCTTCAAGCAGCACTACATCGCCTACCGGCGGATGGTAAACATCGCGTGCGTGCACTTTCAGCCTGCCGGTCACACCATCGTCGTCTACCTCAAGGTGGACCCGTCAAAGGTCGAGCTGCGGGAGAGCTTCACCCGGGATGTGCGAGACAAGGGGCACTGGGGGACGGGAGACCTGGAAGTCCGGATCAAGTCGCGGGCCGACCTGGAGCGGGCGGAGAAGCTGATTCGCCTAGCCTACGACGCCGGCTGAAGGGACGAGGAAGGGCGGCTGCGGTGCCGGGTTCCGGTGGTGCAGCCGCCCTTGGTGGTCTCACGGGAGGGGTGGTGGGGTTGGGTCTCATTCCTCTGGGCCTGCCAGTTCGAAGTCGTCGCGGGTGAGTTCGCGTTGGAGGCGGCGTTCGGCGAGGTCGGCGTAGTGGTCGGAGAGCTCGACGCCGACGAAGTGCCGGCCTTCGCGCAGGGCGGCGACTCCTGTGGAGCCGGAGCCGGTGAAGGGGTCGAGGACGGTGCCGCCTTCGGGGCAGATGCGGACCAGTTCTTGCATGACCTCGACGGGTTTTTGGGTGATGTGGACCCGGCCCTTGCGGGGCTGGGAGGCGGTGTACAGGCCAGGGAGGTAGACCGGGTGGCGGTCGGGGTCCACCGGGCCCTTGGTGCCCCAGACGATGAACTCGCAGGACTGCTTGAGCCGGCCCTTCTGTGGCCGGGAGACCGGCTTGTGCCAGGAGGCGATGCCGCGCCAGGTCCATCCGGCGGCTTGCAGGGCGTCGGTGGTGGTGGGGAGCTGGCGCCAGTCGGTGAAGACCAAGGCTGCGCCGGATTCCACGGTTGCGCGGTAGGACTCGGTCAGCAGCAGGGTGAGCCAGTAGCCGTAGGAGCGCTGGTCGCGGTTCTCGCCAGGGAAGTTGGAAAGGTCGTGGGCGGCGTCGGCTGAGGTGTACTTGGCGCGAGCGGTGCGTCCGGTGCGTTCGCCGCTGGTGCGGCCACCGCTGTTGTAGGGCGGGTCTGTGATGACGGCGTCGACGCTGTCCGAGCCGAGACCGGAGAGCACGGTGAGGGCGTCACCGCGGTGCAGGGTGTAGGCCATGCGGGAGCTTTCTGGGAGTAGCCGGTATTGCTCGCCCCGCAGTGAGCAATGCTCGTGGCTGCGGGCGATGGCGGGGAGGGTAGCGGCGTTTTCCGGCCGCACCCAATGCATTCGTTGGCTGCGAGAGAGGGTTTCGAGGGGGCGTTTGGTGCGGCCGGATTTCACGCCTACTGTCTGGCCATGTTCGCGGGCCGGGCTCTCGGACTGGTCTGTTGAGCTGTGGTTTTGCGTGCTATTCCGTCCGGAGGATGGGGGTATTTGAGGTGCCGGGAAAGAGATTAGGAGCGCGGCTTGCTGCCGCTTGAGGTGTGAGCAGTCCGGTGGTGTGTGTTTCCGTTCCGGACTGCTGTGCCTTCTCTTCAGAGGGGCGCTTTTTGATTCACCGGCGCGGTGCCGGCGGACTTTTCGACGAGACACCGGCACCGCGCCCTCTGCGACAAGGAGCTGCTGATGCAGCATGCCCTGATACCTATGGAGCCGGCCCTGGCCGGGCTTCTCGCCCCGATGGCCTGGCGGATGCGGTGAAGACGACCGGCGTGATCGTCGGCCTGGCGGCGACCGGCCCGCTGCTGCTCGGAGCACCGCTGATGATGGCGCTGGCCGGGAAGGCCGCCGCGTCGTCGTGCACTGTTCCACAGGCTGTGGACGCGGCGGCCGTGGCCGGGCAAGTGCGGGCCGTTCTGGGAGGTGAGGGCGCCGAAGATGTGTCGGTGCCGGGGCTGGACTCGCCCGAGGAGCAGGTTCCGCTCGCGGTGACGGTCCAGGCGACCGGCGTGGCCATGGGCGTCCCCGTTCGCGGACAGGTCGTCGCGCTGGCCACCGCGTTGCAGGAGAGCGGGTTGCGGAACCTGTCCTACGGCGACCGGGACTCACTGGGGTTGTTCCAGCAGCGTCCCTCGCAGGGCTGGGGCAGCGCGGAGGAGATTCTTGATCCGGTCTATGCGAGCACCAAGTTCTACGAGGCGCTGCGGCAGGTGCCGGGCTGGGAGTCGTTGACCGTCACCCAGGCCGCCCAGGCGGTGCAGGCATCCGCCTGGGCGGACGCCTACGCCAAGTGGGAGCCGCTGGCGACCGTGTTGCAGCAGTCCATCGCGGCGGTGCTGGAGGTGGAGGGTGCCGCCGTGCCGGCTGCGGGGTGCGGTGAGCTGGCGGGCGGGGACGGCACGCAGTTCGGGCCGATCCCGGCCGGCGCATTGCCGGAGGGATACAAGATCCCGGAGCTGGCGCCGGAACCGGTGCGCATCGCGATCCGGTGGGCGCTGGGCCAGCTCGGTACGCCGTACCAGTGGGGCGGGTCGTGCACCGATGCGCACGGCCCGGATCCGATGCAGCGCTGTGACTGCTCCTCGCTGATGCAGATGGCCTACCGGGCGGGTGGGGTGGAGCTGTCGCGCACCACCTATACCCAGGTCAAGGAGGGCCGGGCGGTCCGGCTGGAGGAGCTGCGGCCGGGTGATCTGGGGTTCACCGAGGGCAGCGCCGCCGTTCCCGAGCACGTGGGCATGTTCATCGGCTCGGGCCTGATCGTCCACGCACCCCGGACCGGCGATGTGGTGCGGATCGCCACGCTCGCGGACTGGGAGGACGACGTGCTCGCCATCCGCCGCGTCGTCTGACGCCTTCTCTCGATCTCGTTCTTCACGCGGCACCGCCGCACTGTTATTTCGAACAGGAGTTCTGTTGATGTTTCTTGCTGAGAAGGCGGCGGAGTTGCTCGCCTACGACCCGGGCGTGACTCCGCAGGAGGGCGGTCTGCCGGGGCTGGATGTGCTCAAGAGCGTCATGGGCAGCATCAACCTCTTCGGCATCATCGCGGTGGTCGGCGCCCTGGCGATCAGCGCCCTGGTGTGGGCGTGGGGTCACCACTCCGGCGGCCACCAGGCCGAGGCCAACGGCAAGAAGGGCACGGTCGTCGCGGCCGGTTGCGCACTGCTGTTGGGTGCGGCCAACGGCATCGTGGCGTTCTTCTCCGCGCTCGGGACGCAGGTGCAGTGATGCCGACCGACGCGATGTACGGCGGGCCCAGCATGCGCTACCGGGTCCTGGTGGGCGGTGTGGTGCTGGCGGTTCTGACCATGCTGGCCGGGCTGCTGGCCTGTCTGACCCGTGGAGGAGCGGAACCGGTGGCGGCTCCCTCCGTCACCGAGGAGACGCAGGGCGCTGGGGCCGCCGAGGTGGAGGAGCCGGTGGCTGGTCCGGCTCCGACGGAAGACGAAGCCCACGTTCCGGGCGCGGTGCCGGCCGAGCCGCCACGGACCACCGATCCGGTGGAGTTCGCCAAGGCGGCGGCCGAGGCCCTGTGGTCCTACGACACCCGATCGGCCACGCACAAGGAGCATCTCGCGGCGCTGGCCCAGTGGGTGACCAGGGAGAAGCGGTACGCCGATGTCGCCTCGGTGGAGGCGCAGGTGCCCTCGCCGGTGCTGTGGCGGCAGATGGCGGACAACGCCCAGCGCGCCACCGCCACCGCGCACGAGGGGCACTTCCCCCTGGCCTTTGAGCAGGCGCTGAAAGAGAACCCGGCGGCGATCACCGAGGCGTACGTCTACGCGGTGACGGTCTCCGGCAAGCAGTCGATCGCCTGGAAGGGCTCCGGCAAGGGAGGGGCAGAGGCCCGAGCCATCACGCTCGCCGTCCAGTGCCGTCCGGGCCGGCCCTGCGCGCTGGCGGCGGTCCTGCCGAACGTCGCCCCGTGACCGATCCGCACCGAAAGGGAAAGGAGGTGCTGCCCCGTGGGAGCCTGTGATCTGCCACTGATGAACACAGTGTGCGATGCCGTGGGCGGCGTCGTCTCCGAGACCGGGGAGGCCGTCACCGACGGCATCGGGGCCTGGATCGCCAAGTCCATGGGCGAGCTGGCTGCCGGCGCGGCCGACCTGGCGGCCAGGGCGGTCGACTCCACCACCGCCGTCGACCTCAACGCGGGCTGGTTCCGCGACAACTACGAACTGCTGCTGCCCATCGGCTTGGTGCTGACCGTCGGCACCTTCTGTCTCCAGCTCGTCCTCGCCGCCTGGCGGCGCGACGAGCGGGCACTGTACCGCGCCGTGACCGGCACGGTCGCCGGGGTCTTCTTCAGCTTCGCCGCGATCTCGGTCACGGCGGTGGCGCTGACCGTGGTGGACGCGCTCAGCGCAGGGCTGTTCCAGGTCGCCAACAGCAGCGTGGACGATGCCGTGCGCCGGGTGGTACGGGTCTCGCAGTTCGGCGCGATGTACCCGCTGGGCTGGGCCGTTCCGGCGTTCGTGGCGCTGGGCTGCGCGATCGGGGCGTTCCTGTACTGGGGTGTGATGGTGGCGCGCAAGGTCGGCATTCTGGTGTTGGTCACGCTCGCGGTCTTCGCCGGGGCGGGCGGCGGCTGGGAGGTCGCCAAGCGGTGGCGGCGGGGCTGGATCGAGGCCACCGCCACCCTGGTGGTCTCGAAGCTGCTGATGACCATCGTCTTCCTCATTGGCGTCAGCGCCATGGGCAACAGCGAACCGCAGGACGGGCTGGCGGCCCTGTCCGACGCCATGGCCGGCATCGTGGTGATGGCCCTGGTGCTGCTCTGCCCGTACGCCACCTACAAGTTTGTGCAGTGGGCCGGGGACGGGGCGGGCGGCCAGGAGATGCACCGCACCGGCGTGGCCGGCATGGCAGTCGCCGCCGGGGCGGCCAAGACCGCGGGCACGCTCGCCATGCAGGCCGGCACCGGGGCTCCGGCTCCGCAGGGTCCGCAGCAGGTTGCCGGGGTGAACGGCAGCGGGGTCGCCTCCACGATCAACCCGGTCGGCGCCACCGGCTCGGCGGAGAAGCAGAGCACCTTCCGTTATGGCGAGGACCCGGCGGCCACCGGTGACAAGGGTCAGGCCCTGATCCGCCGCCCGCGCACCGACGGTGACCGGGATCAGCCGCTCATCCGCCGTCCCGGCCAGGACCCGCCTGCTGGGGCTTCGGCCCCCTCCGAAGACGCCTCGGTGTCCCTGGCCAAGGCAGGCGCGCAGCCGGAACCGGCCGGTGCCGCCGCGTCCGTGCCAGCCACGACGTACGGCGTCGCGGCCGTCCGGCCGCCCGCGCGCCGGGGCCCGGCCGGACCGCCTGTCGGTCCGGCTCCGCAGGGCTCGGAGTCCCCGGTCCGGTGGGTCTACCCGGGACCACCGCCCGGCAAGGGGCCCGCCTCGTCCTGACCCTTCTCCCTGTAAGGGGCGGGCCGCGCCGCCGAGGCGCGTCCGCGGCCCGTCCCTGCCCTCCCGCACCGAAGGACCGCATCCGACATGCATTCCGCATCGACCCGGCCGGAGAGCCCGGCCACCGTGAAGTTCCCCCACCGCTCCCGCCGGGGCGTGCTGCTCGGCCTGACCGCACCGCAGCTCGTGGCCACCGCGGCGACCGGCGTCCTGCTGATGGCGGTCATCCTGACCGCCGGAGTGACCGGCACCCTGCAATTGCTGCCGCTGTGGGCGGCCGTGGCCCTCGGCGTCTTCGTCCGCCACCGCGGACGCGCCTTGGCAGACTGGGCCCCGATCGCCGCCCGGTACGCCGCCCGCCGCCTGACCGGGCAGCTCGTCTGGCTGGCCCGGCCGTCCACCCGGCCGCGCCGTGCCGGGCTGCTGCACCTGCCCGGTACCGCAGCCTCGCTGCGGGTCATCGCCTCTCCCGACGGCCGGTACGGAGCCGTCCACGACCCGCACCACGCCACACTCACCGCCGTGGTCAAGGTCTCCTCCCGGGCCTTCGCCCTGCTCGACCCGGCCACCCAGAACGCCAACGTGGCCGGCTGGGGCCGTGCCCTCGCCGCGCTGGCCCGCACCGGACAGATCGCCCGCGTGCAGGTGCTGGAGCGCACCGTTCCGGACTCCGGCGATGCCTTGCACCGCTACTGGGCCGAGCACGGCGACCCCGATACCCCCGTCGCGGGTGCCGTCTACGGCGAGTTGCTGGCCGCCGCCGGTCCGGCCGCCGCCCCGCACGAGGCGTATGTGGCGCTCGCCCTGGACCTCAAGGCCGCCCGCCGATTGATCAACCAGGCCGGCGGCGGACTGACCGGCGCCTTCTCCGTTCTCACCCAGCTCACCGCCACTTTCGACCAGGCCGCGCGCACCGCCGGCCTCTCCCCCGCCGGATGGCTGACCGCAGAAGAGATCGCCGCCGTGGTCCGGACGGCCTACGACCCCAAGGCGCTGGCCGCCCTGGACCGCTGGTCCGGCTCCGACCGCCCGCAGGCCGACCCGGTGGCGGCCGGCCCGGTGGTCCTGGTGGAGAAGGCCGACCACGTCTCCACCGACTCCGCCCACCACACCACCTTCTGGATCGAGAACTGGCCGCGCACCGAGACCGGCGCCGGCTTCCTCCACCAGGTGCTGTTCACCTCCGGTGTGCGCCGCAGCCTGTCCCTGACCTACCGGCCCCAGCACCTGGACGCCGCGCTCAAGGACATCCGCCGCCGAAAGGCGACCGTCATCGCCGACGCCGCCGAACGCGCCCGCAAGGGCCAGGTGGACAGCGAGGAGGACTCGGTGGAATACGCCGACATCAAGGAGCGCGAACGCCAGCTCATCGCCGGGCACGCCGACATCGCGCTGACCGGCCTGCTGACCGTCTCCGCCGACACCGAGGAGGAGCTGCGGGCCGCCTGCGCCGCCATCGAGACTGCCGCTGTCGGCGCCCTGATCGACCTGCGGCAGCTCACCTGGCAGCAGGCCGAGGCGTTCACCGCCGCCGCCCTGCCCCTGGCCCGCCCCTGACTGGCCCGCCCACCGCACCACCGAAGGGCCACCCGATGCCGCCGACCGACACCGTCTCCGACTTCATCCCGTACGCCACCGCGGCCGTGGACTTCCACCGCGCGCTCAACGTACCGGCCGGGTCCCTGGCCGCCGGACGGGCCGAGCTGGACTCCCTCCACGCCCATCTGATCTCGCTGCACGGGCTGTTCGACCTGCACACCGCGCGCACCGCCATCACCGCACCGCGCGAGGCCGACCACCTGCGGGCCGTCCGCACCCGGCTGTGGCAGGCCGCCGAGCACCTGCACGCCGCCTACCACGCGGCCCCCCGACCGGGCACCGGTCAGGTGCCGGACGCCGAGGCGTGCCGGGCACGGCTGCCCGAGGGCGCCCCGGAGCTGACCGTCTGCCAGCGCCATCTGCGCACCGCCATCCGGGTCCGCCGCCAGACCACTCCGGCCGACCTGCACGACCCGTTTACCGGTCTGACCCGGCACTGACCGGCACTGACCCACCCGTACGACCGGAGGATCCCCGCCATGCCCAGGACCCGCGCCAGCGCCAGCCCGCTGTTCGTGCCCCGCCACGCCACCCGCGCCCAGCAGCGTGCCGCCCGCGCCGGATACGCCGCCGCCCGGCAGGCCGCCCGCGTCGCCGCCGCACCCGTCCACCAGGGCGACCGGCGCGGACCCGACCCGGAACTGCGCGCTACCTACCCTCCGAACGGCCGCCCCGGACCGGCGTCGGCGCGCGGCGGCAAGCTCAAGCTGCCCGCGCACCGGATGACCACCGCCGTCGCCGCCGGTGCCTACCCCTTCCTCGCCGAGGGCGGGCTGGGCGCCGAAGGCATCTACATCGGCCGCGACGTCCACGCCGAAGCCGCGTTCTGCTACGACCCGTTCGCTCTCTACGGCCGTCTGGAGGGCTTCACCAACCCCAACATGTTGCTGGCCGGGATCATCGGCATGGGCAAGAGCGCGCTGGCCAAGTCCCTCGCCACCCGGGCCGTCGCCCACGGCTACCGCATCTATGTGCCGTGCGATCCCAAGGGCGAGTGGACGGTCGTCGCCCAGGCCCTGGGCGGGCACACCATCGCCCTCGGCCCCGGGCTGCCCGGCCGTCTCAACCCGCTGGACGCCCCCGACCGTCCGGCCGGCACCGACCCGGAGGACTGGGCCGGCGAGGTCCGCAAGCGCCGCCTGCTGCTGCTCGCCTCCCTGGCCCGCACCGTCCTGGGGCGTGACCTGCTGCCCATGGAACACACCGCGCTGGATGTCGCGCTCGACCTGGTCGTCACCGCCTGCGCGGAGCAGGGAACCACCCCGCTGCTCGGCGACATCGCCGCCGCCCTCGGCTCCACCGACCGCCTCGACACCGCCGCCGGCGACCGCACCCGGCGCCTGGGCCGGGCCGCCGAGGACCTCACCCACGCCCTGCGGCGCCTCGTCCACGGCGACCTGGCCGGCATGTTCGACGCGCCCTCCACCGTCCGTTTCGACCCCACCGCGCCGATGCTGACCATCGACCTGTGCCGCCTCGGCGGCGCCGGGGACGACACCGCCCTGGTCCTGGCCATGACCTGCGCCTCGGCCTGGATGGAGTCCGCCCTGGCCGACCCCACCGGCGGGCGGCGCTGGGTCATCTACGACGAAGCCTGGCGGGTGATGCGCCACACCGCCCTGCTGGAACGCATGCAGAGCCAGTGGAAGCTCTCCCGGGGTCTCGGGATCGCCAACCTCATGGTGATCCACCGGCTGTCCGACCTGCTCACCGCGGGCGACGCCGGATCGCGCGGCCGGGCCCTGGCCGAGGGCCTGCTGTCGGACTGCTCCACCCGGATCATCTACCGCCAGGAGCCCGACCAGCTCTCCACCGCCGCCTCCCTGCTCGGACTGACCGGCATCGAGACCCAGGCCATCTCCGCGCTCACCAAGGGCCGCGGGCTGTGGAAGGTCGCCGGACGGAGCTTCATCACCCAGCACATCCTCCACCCGCACGAACACCAGCTCTTCGACACCGACACCCGCATGCAGGCCTGAGCACGGAGGTCCCACACCATGACCAGCAGCCTCGACATCCGCATCGACCGGGAACCCTCGACCGACCAGGTCACCGCTCGCGGCGGCGACGCGCTGGCCTCGGCCGTCCTGCAACGCGCCGGAGGCTTCATCGCCGTGGTCCGCCTCAACGAGACCTGGCACCGCCTCCCCAAGGGAGTCACCGATCCCGCCGAGCAGGCCGACCGCGCCTCCCGGTCGGCGGCGGCCCTGACCGCCATCGGCTACCGCGTCACCCTCGGCGCATCCCTCGGCGGTGACCGGCCCATCATCCCGACCGCGAACCCCGTCCCGCTGGGCGACCGGGTCGGCGAACTGGCCTACTGCATCTCCACGGCCTCCCACACCTCCGAGGTGGCGGCCCTGCTGACCGAGTTCACCTCTCCCGTCGACGGCATCCTGGACAACACCATCAGCGCACTCCAGGCGACCGCCGACTGGTGGGCCTGCCTGGACAACGAACCGGCCGCCCCTCGCTACGCCGAGCGGTTGGGTTACATCGCCGAGCGCATCGACGGCTATGTGTACGAGATCGGCATGCTCCGAGACGTCCTCGCCGACGCCCACGTCGCACATCCGACTCGCCGTCCCGTGGCCGAGCAGACGGCTCCGGCCGAACAGCTCAGCGCCCGCGCAGCGGCGGCCCGCACGGGATCGCCCAGGGCGGTCACCTCACCCCGCGACGCCGAACCGGCAACGTCGGAAACGCCCAGGCCGACCACAACTCCGCGCCCAGCCGGTCCGCCCCGCCGCTGACCCCGAATCCGTCATTCCCCCGCCACGGCAAGGAGATCAGCAACGTGCGCACCAGACGACACCTCCGCTCCGGCCTTCCCCCTCCCGCCTCATGCCCTCAGCGGAGTGCCCTGTGTCATCCCCACGTACGAACCCGCCCTCGGTCACCACCGGGACCGACACCCTCCTCTATCTGATGCTCGCCCTGGCCGGCCTCGGCCTCGCCTGCGGTTCGCTGGCCTGGCTGTCCGGCAACCTCGCCGCCGCCTGGTACGGCCCGGCGTCCTGGGCGTCCTACGAGCCGGTTACCGCCCTCTTCCACCCCGACCGGCTGTGGCCGGAGCTCCCGCCCGCCGCCGTACTGGTCAGCGCCCGCCTCGTCCCGGCCGTCCTGACCGTGCTCCTCGGCTCCGTTGCCGTGCTCGGGTGGCACCGCTTCCGCAGCCCCCGCACCGGCCTCGCCGGTCGACGGGAGCTCGCGGCGCTGCTGCCCAGGCAGACGGCCGCCAAGGCCGCCGAGCTGCGGCCGGGTCTGTCCGGGCACAAGCCCCGGCACATTCGTCCCGAGGACCGGGGCGTGCTGCTCGGCACGCTTCCCCCGCGTGAGGATGAGGTGCGCTCCTCGTGGGAGGACGTGCTCCTGGCGATCATGGCTCCCCGCTCCGGCAAGACCTCGGGGCTGGCCATCCCAGCGATCCTCCGCGCGCCCGGCCCGGTACTGCTGACCTCCAACAAGGCAGCCCGGGACGCCTACACCGCGACGCTGGAGGCGAGGGCCGAGCTCGGCACCGTCTGGACACTCGACCCCCAGCAGATCGCCCACGCGCCTCGGGAGATGTGGTGGGACATCCTCGCCGACGCCCACGATCTGGCCGGTGCCCGCCGCCTGGCCCAGCACTTCGTGACCGCCTCGGTGGACGAATCCAGCTCCGGTGACTTCTGGTCCACCGCGGCGGCGAACACGCTCACCGCGCTGTTCCTCGCGGCGGCCCGGGACGACAGGCCGATCACGGACGTGCTGGGCTGGCTTGCCTCCCCCGCCGACCGCACCCCGGTGGACGTGCTCCAGGACGCCGGGCTGCACGCCGTCGCCGCTCAGCTCCAGGGAACCGTGGCCGGCGCGGTGGAGACCCGCGACGGCATCTTCGAAACCGCCCGCCAGTACGCCGCCTGCCTCCTCGATCCGGGCATCGCCGCCTGGGTCACCCCGGCTGACGATGTCCCGCAGTTCCGGCCCGAGCAGTTCGCCACCAGCACCGACACGCTGTTCCTGCTGTCCAAGGACGGCGGCGGCTCAGCCTCGGCGATCATCGCCGCCGCGGCCGACGCCGTCATGCGCGAGGCCGTGGCACAGGCCGAACGCGACGGCGGGCGCCTGGACCCGCCGCTGCTGGCGATCCTCGACGAGGCCGCCAACGTCTGCAAGATCAGCGATCTGCCCGACCTGTACTCGCACCTCGGCAGCCGAGGCGTCATCCCCATCACGATCCTGCAGTCCTACCGGCAGGGCGTACGGGTGTGGGGCGAGGCCGGCATGGACGCCCTGTGGTCCGCGGCCACCGTCAAGCTGATCGGCTCCGGAATCGACGACGCCGACTTCGCCGACAAGCTCTCGCGCCTGGTCGGCGACCACGACGTGCAGACCATCTCCAAGTCGCACGGCGCCTCCGGCCGCTCCACATCGGTCTCGATGCGCCAGGAACGCATCCTGGCCGCGGACGGCATACGCGCGCTGCCCAAGGGCTCCGCCCTGCTCCTGGCCACCGGCGTGCGGCCGTCACTGCTCAACCTCAAACCCTGGTACCGCGAGGCGGACGCGGACCGCCTCGGTGCCGCCTCCGCACGCGCGACCGCCGCCATCACCGACCGCGCCCTGGCCAAAGGCCGACCCAGCCGCCATGACTTCGGGCAGACGGCATGAAGCCGCTGCATCAAGCCGAGCAGGCGGTGCTGGGAGCGGCACTACTCGAACCGAAGCGGGTGGCCGGGCTGACGGGCTGGCTTGAACCAGACCACTTCCACCACCCGATGCACCGGGCGCTCTACGCGGCCCTGCTCAAACTCCACCAGGACGGCCACCCCGGCATGACTACCGCCGCCGACACGGCGACATCCCTGTCCTGGGTGAACGACGCGGTCGCCGAGGCCGGCCAGCACGTCCGGGGACTCACATCGGCATACGCCCACTCCCTTGTCCGGGCCTGCCCCCGCCCCCGGCACGCTCACTTCTACGGGCGCATGGTCCTGGAGGGCGCGATCCACCGCCGCGTCACCGAGCACGCCATCCGGCTCCACCAGGCCGCCCGCACCGACGCTGCTGGCGGCGAGGTCGAGGACACCCTGCACTACGCCCAGGTGCTCACCGAATCCCTCACCGACCTCCGCAGCCGATGGGGCACAGAACCCCGCTCCGCCCCGCACGGCTCCACTCCGTCCCCGGCTGACACCGATCATCGTCCTCCGGAGGAGAAAGCGGTGGCGGAGGAACGGCTACTGCTCTCCGCGCTGATCGCCCGCCCGGACGGCCTCGACGAGGTAGCGCCCTGGCTGCGTCCGGCCGACTTCGCCCTTCCCTCACATGGCCGGCTCTATCTCTGTCTGACGGCCCTCCACCACCGGGGCGACCCCATCGACAGCCTCACGCTGCTCTGGGAGACCCAGCGGCTAGGACTACTCGCCGACGGAACCGTGACCAGCGACGAGGTCCGCGACCTCGACACCGGGATCAGCTCCGGCTCGGCCGAGTACCTGGCCGAACAAGTCCTTCGGGCATCCCTGCTCCGCGTGGCCGCCACCTCGGCGCGGACCGTCCGCGATGTGGCCGAGGACGACGCCCTGACTCCCGGCCGCCTGATCGGCCGCGCGCTCCACGCGCTCCGCCCACTGGACGAGGTCAGCACCCGTTGGCGGCGGGCCACATCAGACGCACCATCCGAGAACCATCCAGCACAGCCACCGTCCCGTGCTCCGTCTGCACGAGCCCAGGCCGCCCGTGCCCGCAGCAGCCGCCCGCTTGCCGCCAGTCGGCCCGCTCCGGCACCGCCCTCATCGGCCACGGCCCTGCCCGGGCTCCGCACGATCCACCGTAACCACGCATGACGTCCTCATCCCGCTGCCGCACGCTCCACGCCAATGTGCGGAGCCCAGCAATCTCCATGAGAGACAGCCCAGACCCTTCAAGCCCAGCCTGCATGTCCTCGTCGTTGATCGTGAATGCCTATTCACCCGGCTCGGCACTGTTCTTGTCCTTGATGCGTTGCCACGCGTGGAGGTTCCAACTCTGAGGGTAAACGAGGATGACGGGCCTGATAGTGCTGGTCGTGGTTATTTGGATCCGGTTGTAAGGCAGGCTTCGATCGATCTCCAAAATCTCGGACGGCGCGTACTGGAGTGCTGCACCGCCGGCCGAGACGAAGGACACCCCACCGGTCTGGAGGGGCACTGCCATTCCGGGAACATTCCCTTCGTCGCTTTCCACTCTCATGCTGTACGCCGGTGTCGGTGCACCGATGATCCCTGGAGCGTCATCGGCGGTGACCCGTGAGTTCCACGCTGCTGACACTCGGTTCCGCACCGTGGCCTCCTCTACCCACGAAGCCGTGAGGAACACTGCCAGGGCCATCCACGAGAGTCCGTGGGTCAGGTCGTCCAGTCCCCAGGCGATGAGGCCGAGAACTGTCCCGGTGCCGACGATTCGTCCCACGTCTGTGGAAGCGACACGTTGGTTGTAGGGCAGTCGGCTGCCTCGGCCTCTTCGTTCTTCTGCCACCTCTGCTCCTCGGGTTATCTCTTCGGCGCTCTCAGAGAGGCATTGTGGCCCACAGGGTTCGTTCACGGGGTCGAAGGCGCTCAGACCCCGGACACCGAGACAAGGGGTGGACAGCACAACGCCATCGGCGAGGGTGAGCGAGCCGCTCAGCAGAACAGCGGACCTGGCCTCCCGCAACGAGTCCGTGCCCATCTCACCTATCGGCCGACATAGAGGGCGGCCCGGCACCAGGCCGCCGACCATCAGCCGACGGCTATAGAGCTCTCAACACTCGACGGATAGTGCGAACGAAAGCGGCCAGGTCGACTCCGGAGAGTCCTTGTCCAGTAGCTCAACCATCTTCGCAGCTTTCCGTACTGGGCGGTTTCTACATCAAATCTGCGGCAGCTCCAAATCCGGGTATCTCCGGATCCTCGTCCTCCAATGACCCGCGCACGTTGGAGGAATCCTCGTCATGCCGGAAGAGCCTGAGTCTATTCGCGTCCCGGATAACGATCTCGACGACCTCGTCGCCACCGTCGCCCGCCTGGTCAACGAGACCCGGGCGCACGGTCAGCTGCTGGACCGCCTCGCCGAGGAGGCCGACGACACGTCCGTCCGCCCCGGCGACGGTGGTGAACAGCCCGAGCCGGAAGCCGAATCCGCGTTCATCCTCGCCCTGGACGAGGAGGCGTACCGCACGGAGCTGGCCGCGCTCACCACCTGGGTGCATCACCTGCTGTTGCCCGTCTACGGCCGGGAGATCAGCACCGCGCGCCCCTGGTGCCAGCGGTGGCAGGACCATCCGGAAGCCGTAGCGCGTCTGCACGCCCTCTGGCTGGCCTGGCAGCAGTTCACGGACATCGGCGCCGGCCCCAGCGGGCCGAGTGTGTGGCACCGGGACCATCTCGACCCGGCTCTGCTGCAACTCCGCTCGGCGGACGGACCCTTTGGCGCCTGCACCACCAGCCCGGCCCGCCCGCACCACCGGCTGCTCCCGGCGCCCGAGCCCGCCGCGGGAGCCTGACGTGAACGACTACCGCGTCAGCGGCCTCGCCCCAGCGGACGAGGAAACCGCGCTCCTGCTGGAACATCTCGAGCTGTTCGACGACGTGTTCCACATCATGGCCGAGAGCCACACCTCGGACGGCCGCCAGAGCTACCTGCTGATGCACGACTCCTCGGCCACGTGGGGACTCCCCGGGGCGCCTCAGCTTGTGTCGCTGCACCTGGTCCGGAACCCGGAGAGCCGCTCCTTCCATGCCGACCACGCGCGGCAGGCCAGCGTGCATTTCGCGCGGCTCTGGCTGGTCAACCGCGGCTGCGTGCCGGAGGCCGTCGAGCCGTACCCGGGTGAGTTTTTCGAGCCCGTCGACGCCGCCACGCGGCGGATGGCACAGCACATTGTGCACTCGGGCGGGCGCTACCAGGTTCTGGACCACGACACCCACGACTCCGTGCCGGAGGAGGTCTGGGTGCTCGTCCGGGACGCCGACCCGGCCTCCGGCCGACTCCCGGTGCGGGTGTTCCTCGAAGAGTTCCACCCCACTGACTACACCTACACTCTGCGGGAGGGAGCCTTCCCGGACACGGACGCAGCCCGGAAGTGGCTGCTCAACCGGGACACCCCGCTCCCAGAGGCCGCCCCGCTCGCCGACGCCGCGACCGCCCGCTGCCAGGCCGCTCGCTCCCGCTCGGTCACCGCCTCCCCGGTTCCTCCGCCTACCGGTGCGGAACGGCCACCCGCCGCTCCGCCCGCCTCCCGGCCGGCCACCCGTCGGAGCCTGCCGTGACCGCCCGGTACGCGTTCGCCGCGCACCCGGAAGCGCTCGCGGATCTCCGGGAGGTGCCGGCCCACATCCGGGACCTGGCGCTGCTGGAACTCCAGCACCTGGTCCACGGCAACGAGCGCAGTGCACCGCTCCAGGGCCGCCTGGCCGGATGCCACAAGGTCTACGTCGATCCCAAGGCCGAGTGGCGGCTGGTCATCCAGTTCCGCGACGCCCCTGCCGGCAGCCGCCACCGCCGGGAGATCTATCTCATCGCGGTCGGAGAGCGCGAGGCCGGCGCCGTGTACGGCATCGCCCATCAACGGCTGGAGCGCACGAGTTCCGTCGCGGCCGAGACCCCGCCAGCGGCCGGACGCCGTGCCCAGGCAGCCCGCTCCCGCTCACCCCACCTCCGCAGCGTTCCGGACGTCCCCACCGGCTCCGCCTCCAACCGCCCCTCGGCTCCCTCGTCCGCGTCTGTCCCCCGAAGGGCCCGAGCATGACCGTCCGCCCAGCACACGGTGTGGGTGCCGGTGGACTCGATCGCCAGCGCGGCGTGCCAGAAGTCCGGCGGGTGACCGACATGTCCGCGCCGCCGAGACCGGCCGAGCGCCTCTCGCGCCCGTGCCATGGTCCCTGCCCTCCGCGGCCACCGCCGCCCTCCGCCTGGAGCGGCCCTCTGTGACTCATCCCAACCTGCAAGAACTTCCCCCCGATGCACCGCTGCTGGTCAGCCCCGTCTACTTCGCCGGAACGGGAGATCCCGCGCTGGCCGACCGTCTGCTGCAGGCCGCGCCAGGCTGGACGGAGGCGGTCAACGAGGCCGGTGCTCGCTTCGCCAGCCCGTGCAAGACCGTCTTCGTCACTCGTTCCCCTGCTGGGAGCGACCGCGCCTGGCAGATCGACGCCACACGCGCGCCGGGGGACACGCGCGTCTGGTCGGCGTCGTTCAGCTCGACCACGCCCACCGAGATCGTCGCCGCCTTCACCACCACCCTCGTCGACGGTCTGCGGACCAACCATCGGGACTACCTCAGCGGCGGGCCGCGCCAGCCGGGTACGACGCCGGCCACGCTGCTCAGTGAGCTGGGGTGGGAGACCAAAGTGTTCACCGATGCCCAGCACCAGCTCGCACCCGACGGGTACGCCGGCTTCAGCATCCGGCGGGGCCGAGTCGACTACGACGCCGAGCTGGCCGGTGCCGAGCCGCCGCAGTGGGCTCTGTATTGCAACGCCCAAGAGTTGACCAGCGGTCCCCGGTGGCACGCCACCTTCACCAGCGCCACCCCGCTGTATCTGATCACCGCCGCGGCGCAGGTGTTCAGCGCCCCGGATCCGGTCGTCCGCAGGCTTCGCGACCTCCCGCTCGGCGTGCTGCCGCACCTGGCAGAGGTGCGTCTCGCCGATCCGGGTCCTTCCCGCTCAGCCACCGCGCGGGCGCGGTCCACCACGCCCGGTCTCCTCCTCCCCGACCCCGCCGTCCCCTCCTCCCCGGCGTTCCGGCCTTCCGGCCCCGCGCCGGGGCCACGCCGCTGACCTCCCCGGAGCCGCCATGAGCACCTCCTTCCCGGAAGACCCGTCGGCCCTCTACCACGTCTCCCCGCGCTACCTGGCCGGACCGGTGGACATCGGAGACCCAGCGCTCCGGCCGCTCCTGGACCAGAACTGGAGCCTGGACAAGGACCCGCTGGGCAACGTCTTCCTCACGGCACCGGACCACTCGGCCCGCCTCGGATATCTCGCCGAAGGCGAGGACGAGACGCTGTGGAAGATCGCGGCCTACGAAGATCCCTTCGGTGCCCCGCTGTGGGTCAGCACCTTCAGCAGCGCCGCCCCGGTGGAGATTGTCGAGGGCTTCACCACGGCCCTGGCCCAGCAGTACGGCGACGACGCGCACCTGCACGGACCCGTCCGGCCGGCCGCCCGCGCCATGGAGCCGCTGCTCAAGGCCGGATGGGCGCGCACGGACGAGCCCGGATACATCTCCTTCGACTCCCCCGACCGGCTCGCCGGCCTCAGCTACCGCAAGCACGTGCTGAACCGCGCGGCCGAGCTGAGGGGCGGGGAGGACAAGTGGCTCATCCGGGGCGGTGCTGGCGCCGCCTCCTGGGACGCGGCCTGCACCAGCCTCGTTCCCGTCGCTCTGGTGACCGCGATCACCACCGCTATCACCGATCCAGCACCCGTCGTCCGCCACCACGCCCAGGTGCGGCATCTGTCCCGCGAGACCGTCACCGTCACTCCGCTTCGGCCCACGCCGACCGCGGGCGGGGGACTCGAGCAGCCGACCCGTAGCCAGGCCGCCAAGTCCCGCTCTGGCCTCTCTCTTGCCGCAGCCCTGGAGTCTCCGGCGGGGCCTCCAGCCCGTGCCGCCGGTTCCGCACCGGCACCGGCGACCCCACGCCACCGCTGATCCGGCTCACCCCCGCTCGACTATGGAGGCCACGTCCTTGTCCGACTACGCGCCCGACCCCACCGCGACTTCCTTCTGGCCCTACGACGCCACCGTCAATGACCAGCTGTACAGCGCCACACTGACGCTGCTCGGCCTCACCGAGCAGGTCATGGCGGACGATGCTCTGCCCCTGTCCGAGCTCCTCCTCGATGTCGCCGAACACGTCTGCGAGATCAGCGAACTGGACACCTGCTACGCATTGATGATCAAGGCAGACGCCGTCCGCCTCATCGCCACAGCAGCCGGATTTCCGGCCCGGTCATCCTTCTCGCCAGGCATCGCCCACATGATGACGAGGATCGACCGGCAGCCCATCGATGTCCAGCGCGGCCTGGTTGCCAGGGCCCGGGAACATCACCTGGGACCGTTCCTCACCTCGTCCAACTCCCGACTGATGGCCGCGCTGGCAAGGACGACAATCGCTTCACAACGAGCAGAGGAACCGCTGCCCAAGGACTCTGCCCCATCCCCTGTCCAATCCAGTGGTGTGCCGACGTGCCCTCCTCATCGGCCTTCCTCCGACGGTCCTCCGTCCGCTTCTGCCTCTCCTCACCGCGCATAATCAGTTCGCCCACGGCAGACGCGGAAGTGGCGCATGCGAGTGGAGATCTCAGTGCAAACCATGCGAATCTACGGACCTCCTGGACGGGAAGCCCGGGATTACCGACAGAACCGCACTCGGTACGCACCACCTGGAGGAAACTATTCCCCGCCACACCGCGCCTCTCATTACCCGGCACGAGGACGGCAGCCCGTGTCCCGCAGCCCACAAGCATTCGCCTTCCGGTAAGCCGCTGCACCCGGAGTGCCCGGGTCGGACGAGCTTTGAGGCGATCTGTTCCTGCGGCACCTGGAAAATCAGGGCGACCGTCAAGACGTATGTGGTTTCCGCACGGAGAAATCATCTGGCGAGCCACCGGGCCAATCCGCGATAGGCGTCCCGTCACTCCGAGCCGTCCCGAAGCGAGAGGTCCGCATGCCCAAGTCACTCACCGTCGGCCAGCTCATCCACCAGCTCGATGTGTTCGACCACGATCTCCCCGTTCGCCTCGCCATCAACCCGGACTGGCCGTTCGCCCACCTGGTCGGACGAGTGGTCGAAGACCAGGGCGACGACGGACCGGCCGTCTTCATCGCCGAAGACGGCCAGGAGGGATACCTGCCGCCAAGCGTCCGGACGGAACTCGACTGGTCATGACCGACACGTCCTCGTCCCACGTCAGCAAGCGGAGGCCATCGATCGCGGATCCCCCCACACCCAGCACCTGGACACCTCTCCGCCGACACACCCGCCGCCCCATGCCCACCGACACCCGGGGCGCCATTGTGCGGTCCATTTCCGCCATGCCCGGTGACGTTCTCCAGATCTCGCGGGTGGACAGCCGAGATCGGAGCTCACTGCCGCTGGGCGGAGTCCTGCTCACCTGGGCCACGTCCGCCACCGGCGGGATGGATGTCACGGCCCAGCTGGGTCTTCCCTCACAAGAGGTGCTGCTCGGCAGATGGCCCGGCCTTCACGGAGAGTGGTCGCCGATCATTCATCCCACGGTGTACGAGGCGATCGGCCTATGTGCCGCTCTCCACGTGGCCACCGACGCCCTGAACCTGGCGAATCACCTCGCTACCCTCTGAACTGGCAGTGCGGGGGCCGGAAACCCCTCCGACGGGGTTTCCGGCCCCCGCGCTGTTTTTCACAGAGCCCGTCACCGATCTCCGGACATGAGGTACGTCCCGGCGAAAGTTCCGTCATACCCAAGGGCCGTAATGGCGGCGCTCACATCGCGGTGGCTCGTTCCTGGCTCGCAAATCATCGAGTCGAAATTAGCCCTCGTGATGTCAGGCTCCAGCCACTGATGCGAACAACGGCAGCGAATACTGACCTCATTGGCAAGACAAAGAATCATCCAGTCCTGGCGAGCGCCACAGGCAGAGCAGATGACAAGCAGGCCCGTCACGGTCAACTCATACGGGTACAGAACCGCCCGCCAACCCGGCCGCTGGTCCCCTGGCGCCGGCGGGGCGGACAGCTCATACCAATCGGCTGCTCTCGAGTGCGATGCCGCCCATATCACGATCGACCCCAACTTCATCCGGTCCACACTCGTCTCCCTTCATCACAGGCAGCACAAACGCCGTGTACCTGTAACGGAGTGAGGGAGATCGAGTCCTCCCGCAGGATGGAACTCGACACAAATGGGCTACGTGCGTAGTCGCGCAGCATGGTGCCGCTGGTGGTGACTCTACGGCATCGGTGTCGGTGTCGTGCTCTGCCGATAAAGTGGCCGCTGATTGTAGCCGCGGTCAGGATCATTCGCGCCATGTTCGACGATGAGCTCGTTCTCGCGTCGGAGCACTTCGCCAGTCGTGGCGGTTTCAGACTGCCAGAGGATCTGCTTGCGGATCGTGAAGTCTTGCAGTTCGGCGCGGTCAAAGTCACGGTCCAGAAGCTCTTTCGAAGGGCTTCCGAAGTAGGTCAGCCGACTGTCGGTGCGATCCGAACCAATGTAGATCTTCCCGTTTGGGTACGTGATCTTGTAAATCACCTTCATCCCACGACAGTAACGGTACGTACTGACATCTCGTCCGGACACTGATGGTACGGCTGGCTCGTCTCTTCGGTGTCGGGTGAGGAGGGCGGCGGCGGTGGCCCGGCGCGATGGATCCGCTTGCAGACATTGGGCGGGGGCCAGAGGACAATGAAGGCGGGGACGGACGAGCTCAGGTCGGCCGCCGCTTCCCTTCTTCGAGGGTCGGGACCTCAGCGTGCGGGACGCCGTGAAGGAGCACCAGCCGACAAACGGGGGTCTGCCGCAGCCCCACCCTCGGCGACGGTCCTCTGGTGAGCTGGTGCTGCGCGTTGACCGACGGACCGGACCACCGTGAGCGGCGTGTCGGGGTGCCCCGGCAGGGCCGTAATACGGCGAAGACGCCAGACGAGCACCTGGTTGATGCTGTCGGCGCTGTCCAACTCGCGGAGGTCGATCGCCTGCTTGAGCAGCGCTGCTGGATCATGTCCGGCGCGTTCGACCTGGTGGAGTGTGGCGAGGAGGGCATCCTTGCCGTCGCCGCGCCCCTGCTGCCAGAGCCGTGTCGGCAGCGCATCCCGCACGACCGCCTGATACCGGGCACGGGCGGGCTCAGGCAGATGACGGCCCTGTTGGCTCCAGGCGCGGAGAGCGGGCCTCGCAGCGTTCTGGTAGGCGGCGCGGAGGTGGGTGGCAGCCTGATGAGCGGCGGCGGCCTGCTGGGCGTGGCCACGGGCTGCGTGCCAGCGAGCTGCCACGATCACCGCCAGGACCAAGGTGGAGAGCAGCATGGCGGTGGTGCCGCCGTCTTCGCCCCGGCCGAGGGCGTTGCCAGCGTGAGCGATGCCTCGGGCTGCCGAGCGCAGTGCGCGGAGATCCGCTTGCTCGGCTCGGAGGTGGCAGCGAGTAGCGCGTTCGAAGGAGCGTGCCGCTGCCGCGAGTTCGCTTCGGGTTGCGGCCGGGGCGGTCTGGGCGGTGGCGTCCAGGAGCTCGCCGACTCCGACGAGGTGGGCCGCGGCGGCGTCCGGGTTCTCGTGGAGGGTACGGAGTGCGCTCTCGACGGCGGGGATGGCGGCTCGGCGGGCAGGCGCAGGTCGGAGGCGCTCGGACGGAGCAGGTTCGGCGGTCAGGCGCTGTCGGATTTTGGGCAGTGAGAGGTCCGGAGCGAGGCGGGAGCCGGAGAACCAGATGGGCCGGCCGTCGCGGTTGCGGTCCCCGGGGAGGGCCACGGTATAGCCGAGAACGTCGCCGGACGGGGCGTACCGCTTGTTGATGCGCAGGCCGGCGGCGGCAAGGCGGTCGAAGAACTCCGTTTCGGTGGCGGCGCCCGCGAGGGCTTGGCGGACGGCCGCGCGGAGGGTTTCCCGTGGCGTCTCGGTGCGGCCGGTGCGCTCAGCTTTGAAGCGCTCCGCGCTGGTGGGGTTGCGGGCGGCGGTGCCGTCACCGGCGTTGAGACGGCGGAGGCCCAGTTCCTTCTCCAGGCGTCGGCACTCGGCTTGGGCGCGCTTGAAGTCGTAGCTGATCCGGGGACGCCGCAGGTCGCCGCGGACCATGGTGGCCAGGATGTGGATGTGGTCGTCGGCGTGGCGGACGGCCACCCACCGGCAGCCGTCCGGGTCACCATCCGGAGCGATGCCGGTGGCGTGGACGATCGCGCGCGCGACGTTTCCCCATTCGTCGTCGCTGAGTTCGCGGTCGTCGGGTGCGGTGCGGACGGAGCAGTGCCAGACGTGCTGCGCGGGGGCACGCTTCCCGGCTTGCTTCACCCGCAGGTCCAAGGCTCGGGCGAGCTGCGCCAGGGTGGCTTCGGGGTCACGGCCGGGGTCCGGTGCGAAGCCGTCCCAGGAAGCCACCAGGTGGGGATCGACGTGCTCGTCCCGCCGGCCGGGGCCGTAGAGATAGGCAAGCAGTCCGTAGGTGCGCGAGCCTCGCCGGATCTTGGGGATCACCGAGTGCGCCTGCCCGCCAGGGTGTCGGCGGCTGCGTCGACGTGGAGCAGGGTGCGGACGAGGACGGTCAGCGCGTGGGCGAGTTCACCGGGGCGTGGTCGGCCGCCCGCGTTGTAGACGTGGGCGATCTGGTTGATGTTGTTGCCGACGCGGGAAATCTGGGCGCGCAGGGCCGCCAATTCGTCGATGGCGTCGTCGAGCTGAGCGTCGCGATGGACGGCGACCGCGCCGCGGGCGGCATTGAGGCCGGCGGTGGCGAGGAAGCCGGAGGGGAAGACGGCGGTCCGCTTGGCGGCGGCGACGATCTCGGCTTTCTCGTCGGGTGTGAAGCGCGCGGCGATGATGTCTTCGCGATGCGACGGCTGGTAGGTGCGGCGGCGCGGACGACGGTCGGGGAAGGCGGGCTGGCGGGAGGCGAGCGGCGGCTCGGGGTCGGCGACGGTAGCGGTTTCTTCTGTCTCCGGCGCCCCCTGGTGACGGAGGCTCGTCCGTTCCCCGCGCGCCCCCGCGCGGGGAACGGACGACGTGCCCTCGCCCCCCTGGGCGAGGGCAACCCCCTTGGATAGCCCGTTGGGATATCCAAGGGGACACCTTGCTCCGCCGGTGGCGGCAGTGGCTTCCGGTAGCGACCCGTCGCCGGGGGCCGGATCGTCGACCGGGTTCATCGGGGCGGCTCCGCGTCCCGGCTGCGAAGTTCGAGGAGCAGCTCGGCGACGAAGTCCATGGCCAGAACGGGGTGGTGGAGCGTTCGGGGCCGGCTATCGGCGGTGCGTTGCACGGTCCAGGTGCCGGCGGGTCCGGGGACCGCGCGGTGGAGGTGGCCCCGGTCGTGCAGGACGGTGATCCAGGCGTCGACCTCGGCGGCCGTCGCGGGGGTGGTACGTATCAGCGGTGCCTCCGGAAGGGTGCGGTTGGCTGCTGTCGCTGCCGGGTGTCCGGGCCGGAGAGCCGGTCCGGACACCCTGGCGGGTGGTGTCCGGGTCAGGCCGCGTGCTCGTCCGACGGCTGTCCGAGGTCCTCACGGAGCTGCCGCATCAGGTCGGTCAGCCGGGCGTTGGACAGCGGGAGACCCTGACCCCGGATGGCCTCGGCAACCACCGCCCGGGTGACCCGGCCCGTCTCGGTGACCGCCCGGCGGGCGATGGGGAGGAGTTCGTCCGAGGCCGAGGCGGTCCGGGTCAGGGGGGCGGTCGAGGCCGTCCCGGTGCGGGGACGAGTGACCGGCGCGGGTCTTCCGGACGGCTGTCCGCCCAGGTCAAGGCCCTGGTCAGTGGGTCTGGCCGGGTCGCCGTCGGCTCGGCTGACCGGGGTGGTCACTGCGGGGGCGGGGTTCCGGCCGCGCTCCGGAGAGCTGGCCCGGACGGGGTGATCGGTGACCCGGGACGGCCCGTTGGCCGGGGAGGGCTGCCCGGAAACAGGGGCAGGCCGCTCCGGCCGTCCGATCCGGTCACCCTGGTGTCCCGGCTGTCCGAGGTGACCGGGGACAGCGGTTCCGGTCACCCGCCGGGCGATAAGGATATAGAGGTGGACCGCTCCGGCCAGGGCGAGCGGCGCGAGGGTGGAGAGGACACCGACGGTCAGGTCTCCCAGCCGGAGGCCACCGCTGTCCGGCCTCACCTGGTTGAGCCGGACGGCGTGCAGGGCGTTGGCCCAGATGCTGGCGGCTGTCGCGGTGCCGAACAGGAACCACACGTACAGGCGGGCCGGGAACGGGGCGGTGCGCATCACCAGCAGGGCGCGCACGCCGTAGGCGATGAAGCCGTCGATGACCAGGGGGAACAGGTAGGTCAGCAGGCCGCGGACGTGGATGGCGGTGGCCATCTGCTGGAGCGCGTCATAGCTCAGGGCACAGCCAGCTCCGCCGAGGGCGACGATGGCCGCCCGGTCCCAGCCGGTGATGCGCGGGGGTGCCGGCGTAGCGGTCATGGTGGCGGTACTCATGCGGCCTGCCCGAGGTCGGACCGGGAAGGGCGTCCGGGCTTCCGCCGGGTCGGGCGCTGCTCGGTGGTGCTGAGCGAGCGGTTGCGGACCTGGCGCCGGACGCGGCGGTACAGCTTCTCGGCGTGCTCCTCGGTGACCTTGAGCAGCCAGGCCAGGCGGGTGGCCGGGGTGCCTGCCTGGTAGGCGGCCCGAGCGACCGCCTGGCGTTCGGCGTCGGTCAGGTGGATGTCGCGGCCCGCGAGCACGGCGTTGACGCGGGCGTAGTCGAGCCGGGCGCGGATCTTGCGGTGCAGGGGGTCGCGCTCCTCCTCGGTCAGGCCGCCCCGGATTCCGTGGCGGTCTCCGTTCTCCAGGGCGGCGTCCAGGCAGGTGCGGCGGACGGGGCACTGGGCGCACAGCGCCTTTGCGGTGGCGATGCGGTCGGTCTCCTCGGGCTCCGGGAAGAAGATCTCGGGGTCGACGGGGTTCGCCTCGGTCGGCAGGCAGGCGGCACGGGTCTGCCAGGTGTGGTCGCCGAGGGTGCGGTGGGCAGGGGATGTCGGGCTGGTGTCCATGCGTGGGTTTCTCCGGATCGTCCTCCGCGCGCCGGGCGGGCGTCGGCGGAGTATTGCGCGTGGGGGTGCGGGCGGCGGGGCGGCCCCGGCTGGCCCGCTGCGGGGAGGGCAGGATTCGGGCGGGCGGGCTGGCTCAGGCTGCTCGGACGCGTCTGCGGTCGGCTCCGGCCAGGACGACCCGCTCGGTCATCTCCGCCAGGCGGGACGCGATCCGGTCGCCGAGGGACTGGCGCAGGTCACGGATGGCAAGGTTGGTGGTGATGAGCGTCGGGAGCACGTCGTTGTACCGCTTGTTGATCAGGCGGTAGAGGAGCTCCTCGGTCCATTCGCTGCCCTTGGCGGCGCCGAGGTCGTCCAGGATCAGCACCGGGCAGCGGGCGATGGTCATCAGCTCGCGTTCGGTGTCGCCGCCGGGGCGGGGCCGGAGCGAGGCGTACAGGTCCGCCTCCGTGGTGGCCTGCCAACGGACGCCGATACCGGTGGCGGTCAGCGAGCGGATGGCGCCGTACGCCTGGTGTGTCTTGCCGGTGCCGGTGGTGCCGAGCAGCAGCACGGACGGGCCGGTGGCGGCCAGGCGGCGGGCGCCCTTGCTTGGGGACGCCGCCCGCGTCGCGACGGCGCGGACCCAGGCGGCGACCTGCGGATGTTCGGCGACGGCGTGCCGGTAGCGCAGGGGAATCCGGGCCTCGGCGGCGGCCAGACCGGGGTGCGGCTCGTCCGTGTCCGGGTCCGGGACGGCGGCGGGGTCGATGCCCCGGGCGGCGAGGATCCGGGCGACGCGGGCCATGGCGCCTTCGCCGAGGCGTTTGGGTTCGGGTGTCCCCATCACAGCTCCTCGGCGTAGGCGGCGGCAGCGTCGACCGGGTTGGTCCACGCGGTGTGGCCAGGCACGTTAGGCCGGATCCCCGGCCGCACCAAGCCAGGCCCGTTCGCGTTCATCGCCTCGTTGACCAGGCTGGCGAGCGCGCTGGGGTGCATGGGCTTGGCCCGGAAGCGCTCCAGTCCGGCCCGGATGTGGTCCGGGTCGATGCCCTCGTCAAGGAGCTGGTTGATCTCCCGGCCGAGATGCCCGAGGACGCGGGCGGGCGGCCGGTTGGGGCAGGCGGCTACGTACTCGCCGAGGAGCGTCCGTGCCGACGGACCGGGTGCGGGCGCATCGCGCCCCGAAGGATTCTTCGATCCAGGATCCAAGATCCTGGATCCAGGCGCCGAGCCTTCGGCGAGGGCTCGGGGAGCCTTCCCCGAACCCTCGGAGACAGGGCTCTCACCTGGTGTTTCCCGGGCTCCGGACCGGCCCGGGTGCAGGCAAACGGCCTGCTCGTCCTCCGGGCCGGTAGGACGGTCGCCCGGGGTGGCGGGGGTGGTGGGCGAGGTCGGGGAAGCCTCGTCGAACGCTCGCGTAGGGCTCGGCGAGGCTTCGGGGAGGCGGCTCCCGTCCCTCGTGGAGTCCGCCGTCGACGTGTGGACGGAGGCACAGATGCCCTTGCAGGGGCCGCACCGCTCGGCGGCGTGGTGCTCCGGGCAGGACGGGCGGCGGGACTGGCTCGGCTTGTCGATCTTCTGGTGTTTGGCCCAGGTGACGATGTGCAGGTAACGGCGCCCGTCACAGCCGGTGTAGCGGCAGATCAGCCCGGCGATCGCGAGCTGGTGGAGGTCGTCCTCGACGTGGACCGAGGTGTGCTCGACGCGCAGCGGCCACAGGCGCCCGGCGATGATGGCCGCGTTGTCCAGGTAGCGGCCGTGGTCGTCGGCCTCGGTGAGCAGGCCGACGAAGGTCCGCTCGGCGGTGATGCTCACCCCGGCCAGCGTCTCGCTGATGAACATGTCGGGTTTGACGGTCCTGATCCGGGCCATGGTCAGCGCTCCCGTCCGGCGGCGGGGAGGGCGGCGCTGGTGAGCCGGGCGGATGCCAGGTCGAAGTCGTGGACCTCGCCCGCGAGTGCGGCGTCCGGGTGGGCGCGCATCACCCAGCGGGCGGCGGTGACCGCCTGGGTGCGGGTCAGCCGGATCGGGCGGCCGGCCGCGTCGTAGGCGCGGGCGCAGGGGTGGGGCCAGGTGTGCTGCGGGTGCTGGAAGTGCACCCGGATCCTGGCGGCGCCGGGGATCATGTCGGCGAGGCTTGCTGCCAGGCGGCGGGGGAGGTCGCCGCTGGTCCCGGTGGCATCCAGAGTTTCGGCCATGCGATACTTCCTGGTTCGTAGCTGGGCGGGGCGGCCGTCTCGTCGAAAAGTTCAGCCGCCTCGCCCGGTGGTGAGTCCGTCCCTCGGGGCGTGACACCGGCGTCTGGGAGTTCGCCGCTCCCGGGCGCCGGTTCTTCGTCTCCGCTCCTGCGCTGCGGCCGTCCGCCGCGCCGGCCCGCTCCCTTCCGCAGGCATCCCGCGCAGTGCCCCACACCAGTGCGTTCACACTGGTTGTCGGCGACGGGACCAACATAGACTGAGGAAGATGGATCATGTCAACTGATGAAAATGGAAGCACCACACTTGGGGCATGTATCGTTCTCACCAGTTGATGAAGCACGACCCGTAAGCGGAGGACGGCACCCATGAACGATGGAGCGCCAGCCCAGCCGCGCACACTCGCGCAGAAGATCGACTACCTCTTCGCCACCGTCCACCCGAAGAACCGGGGGCCGTACAGCTACGAGGAGGTGGCTTCGGGCATTCGCGAGCGCGGCGGCCCCACGATCTCGGCCAGCTACATCTGGCAGCTGCGCACCGGCGCCAAGGACAACCCGACCATGAAGCACCTGGAGGCCCTGGCCGGCTTCTTCGGCGTCCCGCCGTCGTACTTCTTCAACGAGGAAAGCTCAGCCCAGGTCGCCGCCGAGCTGTCGACCCTGGCGGCCATGCGCGACAACCAGGTGCGCTCGGTCGCCCTGCGGGCATCCGGCCTCTCCCCGGAGACCCTGCGCACCATCCAGGACCTGATCGAGCGTGCCCGCGCCTTGGAGGGCCTGAGAGACGACGACCATGCGCAGTAGTTCGCAAGCGCAACCCATCAGGCTTGCCATAGACCAGCCCACTGCGGTGACGTTCACCACCCACAGCCCTTCCAAGCCGAGTCCAGCCACTCATGGATGCCCGCTATGAGCACAAAAGGCAATATTTGAACTTGCCAGCAGTGCAGGTCCGATCACCCAGGCGATTTGGTCGTTTTCCGGCGATCTTCAGTCGTTCAAGATCCGTTTCTACTGTGAAGTAAGGTCTTCCTTCGAAAACGGATGCGGGCGGTCTCCGTCCGCATCCATGAGCACAGCACCAGCGGAGTCCAGTTGTCCCTGCGCAACCGACGCGGCCGTCCCGAGGACGAGCATCGGGACCGCCCGGAGTTCGAGGAACTGCTCGCCACGATCGAGATCCCGGATCCCTTCGACATCCAGATCTTCTGCGATCGCATCGCCGAGCAACGCGGACGGCCGCTGCATCTGCACAGCCTGCCGGGCCTGGCCGGCGCTGACGCGCCGTGCGGAGTCTGGATCGCCACGGAGACGAGCGACCACGTCTTCCACGAGGCCGCGACCAGCCCGCTGCACCGCGATCACATCGTCCTGCACGAGATCAGCCACATGCTCCTCGGGCACACGTCGATCATCGACGACATCGGAGGGGGCGGAAGCGGGCTGTTTCCGCACATCGACCCCGATACCGTGGTCAGCTTGCTCACCAGGGCCAGCTACACCAGCAGCGACGAGCGCGACGCCGAACGATTGGCCGGGCTGATCGCGCAGAAGGTCGCCCCCTCGACGACGCGCAACAGCACCACCCAGCGCAGCCAGGTCCTTCGGCGCCTGGACGACGCGCTCAGCGATTCGTAAGGCATCCCATGCTCGACGCCGTTCCGGCTGCCCTTCTGTGGGCGGTCGCCGTGTGGCGTGCGCCTTCCGCACGCCAGTCGCCCGCGAAGCGGTCCCTGTGGATAGCCTTCGTCGCTCTGGCCGTGGCCATGACCGTCCGCCCGGTGGCCATCGCCTCCTCTCTCGACCAGGCTCTGCCCCTCAACAATGTGTCGTTCCTGATCAAGCACCTCGGCGGCATCGCGGCGGCAGCGGCCGTCGTCACCTTTGTGCACCAGATGTCGGAGGAGAAGACCGGCGGCCTGCGCACCAAGCGCCTGCCGATCACCGTGGCGTTCGCGGCCGGCCTCAGCATGGTGGTGCTCTTCTTCGCCACCCCGCAGCCTTTCGAGGCGTCCGATCTGCTGATCGAGTACGCCGATGACTGGCGTATGGCGCTGTACGGGGTGATCTGGCCGGGGTATCTCGGCGCGGCCCTCTTCACGGGAACCAGACTGTGCTGGCAGTGGGGGCGGCACCGCGGCACGGGACTGCTGGGACGCGGGCTCCGCTACATCGGCGTCGGCACCGCGGTCGGCATGGTCTACGCGGCGCACCGGACGGTTTCCATCCTCCTGCGCCACTTCGGTCATCAGCCGATCTCCCATCCCCTCAACGAGAAGATCAGCACCGCGCTGCTGTTCAGTTCCGTCGTGCTGATCGTCATCGGAAGCACGCTGCCCGCACTCCGGCGGCTGCGGCAGTGGTGGCAGGACTACCGGAACCTGATCGCCCTGTATCCCCTGTGGTTCAGCCTCACCGAAGCGGTGCCCGCCGTGCGGCTGGATCCGCCGCGCGGCAGACGGCAGGAACGATTCGTCCTCAGCGATGCCCACTCCCGGCTGTACCGGCGAACGATCGAGGTCCGGGACGCCATCCTGACGCTGGGCGATCACGCCTCACCGGCGTTGCGCGACCGGGCTCGAGCCCACGTCGTAGCGAGTGGGCTCATGGGCGCCCAGGCCGACGTCGCCGCAGAAGCCTGCTGGCTTCGAGCGGCCCGCGCATCCAGGCTCCGCCACGACACCGCCTCCGGTGAACCCCTCCCGCCGACCAGCGGAGGCCGTGACCTCGCCAGCGAGATACAGGCGCTCAGACAACTGTCGGCCGCCTACCACGCACCACTGGCCGACACCTTCGCAGCCCAGTACGACTCCCCTGTCCGCCCGGAGCCTCCCGCATGATCACCCGTACCGCCCGCTTCATCACCGACTCGCTCGCCCCGGCGTATCTCGTCATCGCCGTGCTGCTCGCGATCGGCTGGCACTCCACCCAAAGCCTCACCGGAGTCGGCTGGGGCCTCCTCGCCGCCCTGTTCTGCGGCGGCATACCCTTCGCCGTCATCCTGCTCGGCGTCCGCCTCGGCAAGTGGACCGACAAACACGTCCGAATCCGCCAGCAGCGAGCGGTCCCGCTCACGGCGGCGATGGCCTCAGTCCTGGCCGGCCTCTTCCTGCTCCGGCTGCTCGATGCGCCCCGCGAGGTATTCGCCCTAGTGGTGGCGATGCTCGCCGGCTTGGTCCTCACCCTCCTCGTCACCTACTGGTGGAAGGTCTCCGTCCACACCGCAGTCGCAGCGGGAACGGTGGTTGTCCTGATCGTTGCCTACGGCCCCGCCCTGGCCGCGCTCGCTCCTGTTCTCGCAGCGGTCGGCTGGTCCCGCGTTGCCCTCCACGACCACACCCCCGCGCAGGTCCTCGGTGGTGCCGCGCTGGGCAGCCTTGCGGCAGGCGTCATCTTCACGCTTCTGCGCTAAACGGGTGCCACGCGCGGCATAACTCACCGCCCAGGGGTCTACGAGTCGCATCGCAGCACCGGGCGACGGTCGACTGCCATAGTGGCCCCGTTCAGGACTGCGGCCGCGGACCGTTGAGGAGGCCCCCGCAGCTCCATCACAGGGTCACGAACGGTCGTCGTCCGTGGTGCCGTCGGTGCCGGTGCGTCTGATGAGTCTCCAGGTGATACCCGCACTCATGGCCGCCATGGCGCACTGCAGCAGCGCAGTGGCGAAGTCGATAAGGGTCTTCATGCTGTTCACTGAGCTCCCCGGGTGTTGCGAAGGATGCATTCAGCGTTGTGTGGGCGGGATTGCTGCGCCAGCGGAGACAACGATCTTGCGGGAATGCGGCAAGATCTAGGGTCCGGGAATTCTTACGGATAGGAGTTGTTGCCGGTGCGGCAGGAAAGGCGTGGTCGTCCGCTCAGCCCGCTGAGCACGCGGTTAGAGCCAGCGATGCGGGCGTGGGTCGTGCGACTCCGTGAGTTCTACAGCAGTTTGAATATGACCCTGGCGCAGCTGGAAGCAGTGCTTGGCATCGATGATTCCACGCTCTCGCGCTACCTCAACGGCCGGCGGCTTCCGGAAATCGAGTTCCTCCAGCGGCTGTACGCGGTGGTCGAACAGCACACTGGGGCACCAGTGCTTCCTGAGGTGTCCGCCTCGGTCCGAGAGCTGTACTACGCCGCCTGCGCAGTACACGAGCCGCAGCGCCACCAGGTATACGTGCTCAAGGACGCCCTTGCCCACTCTGAGCAGCGTGCGCAGACGGCCGAGCGGATCGTGCTAGACCTGCGCGTCCAGCTCAAGTCGGAACGCGAACGTTGCGAACGCATGGAGTCCAGCCTGGTAAACCTCCAGTTGCAGAATGAGCAGTCTGCAGCTCTCGCCGCAGTGGCGCTACGGAAACTGGAAGAAGCCGCCCAGGAGCGCGACCGGCTGAGTGAGTTGGTCGCCCGCCACACGACGGAGTTGGAGTCCGCCGTCACATCGCTGCAGGGCATCGAACGTACTCATGCCCAGACTCAGCACGCCTTGAGCACTGCGGAGTCCACCTTGGGCGGGGGCGCCCGCTCGCGCTGGTGGCACCGCTGGCGGGGAAGGTCCGGCTCCAAGCCCGGTCTCCAACTTGATCAGTCCCGCCGACGGCAGCCGACGCTGGGCGAGCAGCACCGCCAGCACATGGCTGGCCTGTTGTCCTGGTATCTGGGATCGCTGCACCGCGTCAACGGTCCGCTTCCGGTTGCGGACAACTACCGGGCTCGCTACCGCGAGGGCGCCAAGCGGTTCCCCCAGGGACGCCGGTTCATTAGCACGGCCCAGGCCCTGGAGTGGGCTGATCAGGCTATGGAAGACGTCCTATCGCTGGCGGCACAGATGTCGGCGACGGAGTACGACAACGGCAACGAGCTGGTCGGTGGTCCGCTGTCCTGCTTTGCCCTGGAAGCAGTGCGCGCGTTGGAGAGCTACTTCTCCGTCCGGCAGCGCTGGCGGATGCAGCAGCAGATGAACGAGATCGTGCTGACCGTAGCCGAACGCCGCGGCGACATCTTCGCCCAAGCAGTGGCGCTGGGCCAGTTGGGCAAAGTACACGCACTGCGCGGCGAGGGCGAACCGGGCATGGCCCAGCTGCACCGCAGTGAGGAACTCTTCCTTTCCCTAGGGAAGTGTGCCGAGGCGGCCGTGGCACTGGCCAACACGGTGCCCTGCCTGGGCAACACCGGACGCATCTCCGAAGCCTCCGAAGCTGCCCGCCGCGCCTTGACCCAGGCGCGGGCAGCCGGCCTCGCCGACCTGGAAGTCACCGTCCAGAGCAATCTGGGGCGGTGTCACCTGCACCTGGGCAACCACAACGAGGCCCTCGCCCTACTCACCGACAGCTACGCAAAGGCGCGGCTGCCATACGGCCGTGTCTATACCACGTGCACGTTAGCCGAGTACCACTTGGCTGTCGGCGAGTATGAAAGGGCGATTCACTGGGCCGACAAGACCCAGGAACACGCAGCCGAACAGCCATTCGACCCCTATCTGATAGCCAAGCAGCGCACCTGGTTGGCCGCCGCCCTGCGCGGTCTGGGCCGCGAGGATGAGGCACAGGCCGCGCAGAGGGAGGCCAAGGCCCTTCTACAAGACCTCAACTCCCGGGAGACTAGTCAGGTTTGCGTGATGCCTTCCTTCCTGCACGCGCAAAATCCAGGTGGCGCGGGTTGACAACGCCGACGGTTCATCCGGCAAGCACCATTGGTGTGGCCTCGGAATCACTGGCGCTGTCACCGCACGAGGCGACAACGTCAGCGGCACGGACATGTGCTGGCCAAGCACCAGCCGATATTCGGCCAGCCATCGGCTACGCGGGGCGAGCGGGAGTCGCTTCCGTGACATCGAGTGCAGACAGCTGGAACTGGGCTGCTTGGAGGGCATAGAGCTCGGCGAAGTGGCCGCCTTGTTCGAGGAGCTGGTCGGGTGTGCCGCTTTCGATGAGGCGGCCAAGGTGGAGGACATGGACCAGGTCCGCGTGGCGGACGGAGGCCATGCGGTGGGTGATCAGGACAACGGTCCGTCCGCCGTCGGCCAGGGCCCGGATCTGGTCGAAGATCCGCTGCTCGGCGCGCGCATCGAGCGCGGCCGTGGGTTCGTCCACGATCAGGATGTCGGCGTCCCGGTAGTGGGCTCGGGGAAGCCGTGCGCGAACAACGTCATGGTTTGTGGAGGGCATCAATATCTCCTGCGGCCTGGACGGACTGGAGAAGCTCTTCGGCGGTGTAGAACCGCTGGGCTCGCAGGATGAGTTTCGGGTTGTACCCGTCGGCTTCGAGCAGCGGACGGAGTTCCACGAGGGTGTTTCCGATGGTTCGCGCACTCACCCCGAACAGGTCGGCGATTGCCTGGCGTGTGGCAATTCGTCGCATTCCGAGGACAGCAGCCAGGACGCGGTCCGCGTCGGTGACCTTCCTCTGAGATACGAGTCCGGGAAGTTTGTGCAATGCCCTGCTGCGTCGCTTGATTCTGAGCTCCTCAAGCCTCGCGCTATAGCGCACCAATACGCGTTCGGTCATGGTGGTGAGTTCTTCTCGGCTCATACCGGTGATGGAGGGATGGGTCAGCACCTCCAACGGGATCTCGGGCCTCTCACGTGTTCCCGTCGCCAGATAATCGCGTACTGCCTGTTCGCTGGTAAGCCGCAGCGTTACCGGCCTGATGGCGCAGCTGTGGTCAGTAAGGATTCGATGGGTCTCGTTGATCGCCCTACGCAGAGGCTGAATCTCCACGGCGAGCAGTTCGCCCAGGAGCTGCATGGGGATGACCTCGCGCAGGTAAAGCACGGTAGCCAGGACTCTCACCGCAGGCGTAATCACCGAGATTGCACCCGCGCCTCTCGTGCGCCGGCGTTTGCCTCCACGGCGCTCGTAGCGCCGCTGCTCGTCTCTCGCTTCTTGGAGAGGGGCCAGACATGCGATGAGATCGGTCAGATCCTCCGGATTCATGCCGGTCAGCCGCGGGTCCGAAAGCATCTCCACCGCCTCAAGGTTGAGACCTTGCGGCCTATTGACGCGAGGGACTGAGGCGGGATCGCTCTTGTGCGGGAGGACGGTGTAGTTCCACGCCCCCCTGGTCTCATGCGGTTCGATCGGCAGCGAATCCGCGTATTCCTTGCTGATGGAGATACCGGTCGGGTATTCGCGCGTGTCGAGTTCGGCTTCCACGCGGAGCCCGCCGCGGGTGCGAGTCGACCTGATGGTCTTGATGACGACCTCGTGGCTGGTCAGCGGCCTGCCCCGCCAGTTCATCGTGATGTGGGAGAACAGGCGGTGCTCGACCTTGTTCCACTTCGAGGTTCCGGGCGGGAAGTGGCAAACGGTGATGGCCAGACCCGTCTCCTCGGCCAGAGCGGACAGTTCAGACTTCCACAGTCGGTAGCGCGGGGAATTGGAGCCCCCGGAATCCGCTGTGATCAGAAGGCGGGTGGCGCTGGGATAATCGATCCGGCCGCGATTTTCCCACCACCGGCGGACCGAGGCGACGGCGAAGGCCGAGGTGTCATGGTCCACTCCGACGTTTAGCCAACCCGTGTTGGCGGCGATGTCGTAGATTCCGTATGGAATCACTTGTTCCCTGCCTGGACGAGCGAAAAGAGAGTGGTCTTCGACATCGATCGGATCGCCCTGGGGGCGCCATTCACGGCCAGCCTGGTGGAACTGGCCCACCAGCTCTTTCTTCTTCGTATCCACGCTGATAACGGGCTCGCCGACCGCTTGATACTTCTTCACCTGACTGTTGATGTACTGGAATTGTGCGTCCCGATCCGGGTGCTGTTTGCCCTCCAAGGTCTTAACGTTCGACTGGAGACTGAAGCCGCTCTTGCGAAGCAGCTTGCCCACCGTGGTCGCGGAGACCTCGTGCCCTTGCCTCGTCAACTCGCCGGCGAGATTCCGCAGAGATTTGGTCGTCCACCTCAGCGGCGACATGGGATCGCCTCGTTCGTCTGGTTCGACCAGGGCCATGAGGGCGGGAAGCAGGTCCGGGTTCTTGTCTGCCGCGGCCTTGCGGCCACCACCCGGGCGTCGGACGCGGCCGTCCGGGAGCGGCTCCATGTCGAGTTCGGCGATGCCCTTTCGGATGGTCGTTTCACTGACGCCAACCGCTCGGGCCACGGTCCGTATCCCTCCATGGCCCAGCCCTTTCGCTTCAGCAGCGAGGAGCAACCGTCGCTGCCTTTCATTGAGGTGGGGAAGCAACAACTGCAACCGCGAGGCCAGATGACCGCAGATCAATGGAGATATGACCACGTAAGATCAACGATCACGGCCCCGTCAAAGCAACGCCTTGTTTCCGGACAGCTTCCCCGGGCCGCCTACCGGGACGCTCCGGTGCTGGTGGTGGACGAGCCCACCGCGGCGCTGGACGCCCGGGCCGAGCAGGAGGTGTTCCGGCGCATCCGGGCGCTGGCGGACGGCGGGCGGACGGTCATCCTGATCACCCACCGGATGGCCTCGGTGCGGGATGCCGATCTGGTCCATGTGCTGCACCGGGGAGAGCTGGTGGAGTCGGGCTCCCCGGAGGAACTGCTGGCCGCCGGCGGTCACTACGCCGAGCTGTACGGGCTCCAGGCCGCCCAGTTCGAGCGGGCGACGCCGGAGGCCGGGGCGCCGCCGCGGTCCGCCCCGGTGCCGCGGGCCCGGTTCTGAGCCGTGCCCCCGGCGCCGGTCCGGCCGGGGACAACTTCCGTCTCGTCCTCACCTTCCGCACCACGGTTTCACCCCGCCCCGAGAGGTGACCCGGATCACAACAGTCATGCCCAGTGTCAGGAGTAGACAGTGATCACCCGGGAACAGATCCCCGCCGTGCTGGAGCATCCGGTGTACGACGCGGAGGGTCACAAGATCGGGGCCGCCAAGAACGTCTATCTGGACGACGCCACCGGGCGGCCCGAGTGGGCGACAGTGAAGACCGGTATGTTCGGCGGGGAGCATTTCGTCCCGCTGGAGGGTGCCGCCATGGTCCAGGACCATCTCGCCGTGGCCTACTCCAAGAACAAGGTCAAGGAGGCGCCCGAGGTCTCGCTGGAGGCCGGCGGCCATCTCTCGGCACAGCAGGAGCACCGGCTGTACGACTACTACGGCCTGGACTGGGACGCCGCCTGGCAGCGCACCGACGAGGCCGCCGGAACGGCCGGAACCGCGGGAGTGACGGGAACCGCGGGCGCGGCGGGGACCGCGGCCGGCGCCGCGGGCGCGGCGGGGACCGCCGAGGAGGCGGAGAGAAGGCGGGCCCCGGAGGCCGCCCCCACGGAGGGCCGGGCCGCCGCAGGCCCCACCGACGACGCCATGACCCGCTCCGAGGAACACCTGCGGGTCGGCAAGGAGCGCTACCGGACCGGCCGGGTCCGGCTGCGCAAGTACGTCGTCACCGAGGAGGAGCAGGCCACCATCCCGGTGCGCAAGGAGGAGGCCCGGATCGAGCGGGAGCCCATCACCCCGGAGAACCGGGGCGAGGCCGTCTCCGGCCCCGAGATCAGCGAGGCCGAGTACGAGGTCACCCTGCACGAGGAGCGCCCGGTGGTGGACACCGAGGTGGAGCCCAAGGAGCGGGTCCGCCTCACCACCGAGGAGCACACCGAGGACGAGACCGTCCGCGGCACCGTGCGCAAGGAGCAGATCAGGACCGAGACCGACGAGACCGGCGAGGTGGAGTCGCCGGAGGAGGAGCCGCCCCGGCCCGGAGAGCCCGGCGGACCCGCCGACCCCGGCGCCGCCCGGCCCTACTGAGGCCGCCGCCCGCCGACCGGCGATCCCGCCGAGCCGCCCGGACCGGCCGCCCGGGCCCCGTGGCGGGGCGGCCGGCGCTACCGTGGAGGCGTGTACTCTCCGCAGGGCCCGACTCTCCGCGAACTCGCCGTGCAGGCGCTGTCGTCCACCGAGCGCGGCTACGACCTGCTGGCGCCGAAATTCGACCGGACGCCCTTCCGCACCCCTGACCGGGTGCTGCGGGCCGTGGCCGGGGCGCTGCGGCCACTGGGCCCGTTCGGCAGCGGACTCGACGTCTGCTGCGGCACCGGGGCGGGCACCGCGATGCTGCGCGAGCTGTGCGAGGAGCGGGTGGCCGGGGTGGACTTCAGCGCCGGCATGCTGCGGGCCGCCCGGGCTGCCCGGGCCGCCGCGGAGCCGGCTCCGGGAGGCCCGGCGACGCACTGGATCCGGGCCGATGCCCGCCGGCTGCCCTTCCGGCCGGTCTTCGACCTGGCCGTCAGCTTCGGTGCCTTCGGCCACTTCCTGCCGCGGGAGAGGCCGGCCCTCTTCCGGCAGGTGCACGGCGCGCTGCGGCCCGGCGGCCACTTCGCCTTCCCGATCGGCGCCCCGCCGAAGGTGCTCTCCCGCGACTACTGGACGCTGCTCGGCTTCGACGCCGCCATGCGGGTGCGCAATGCGGTGTGGCGTCCGCGCTTCATCATGTACTACCGCACCTTTCCGCTGGCCGATGTGCTGAACGACCTGGCCCGGGCGGGTTTCGCGGTCGAACTGCGGCCGCTGCCGGAGCTGGGCCGGCGTCCGGACGGCACGCCCCGGGCCCGGCTGGTGCTGGCCCGCCGCGGCGGCACACCAGCCTGAGCGCGGCCCGGTGCGGGCCGGACGGGTACAGGACGGGCCCGGGTCAGGCGTCCGGGAGGGCCTTCTCCACCGCGGCGAGCAGTTCCGGGGCCTCCGGCCCGGTCTGCGGCGAGAACCGGGCCACCACCTCACCGCCCGGTGCCACCAGGAACTTCTCGAAGTTCCAGCGGATGTCCCCGGAGTATCCGGAGGCGTCCGCCGTGCCGGTCAGCGCCGCGTACAGCGGGTGCCGGCCGTCCCCGTTGACCTCGATCTTCTCGGTCATCGGGAAGGTCACGCCATAGGTGGCGGAGCAGAACTGCGCGATCTCCTCGGCCGCGCCCGGCTCCTGGCCCATGAACTGGTTGCAGGGGACGCCCAGCACGCTGAAGCCCCGGCCCGCATACCGCTCGTGCAGCCGCTCCAGCCCTTCGTACTGCGGCGTCAGGCCGCACCGGGAAGCCACGTTGACGATGAGCAGCGCCTTGTCGCGGTACCGGCCCAGCTCCGCGGAGCCGCCCAGCAGTGCACCGATCTCGGTCTCATACACAGACATGCGACCGAGCCTAACCATCCCGCCGCCCGCTCCGTCCGGCGGTCCGGCGGTCCGGTCACCCCGGCCCGCGGCTGCCGGGCTCAGGTGGCCGGGCCGCGGAAGACCACGGTCTTTCCCTCGCGCCGGTCCGTCCGGCCGCCCCGCCGCCCCTGCCGTCCGGGACGGGCCGGTGCAGGGCGTGCACCGGCCCCGGGGCCTCGGCCCCCGGGGCCTCGGCCCGCGGAGCCTCGCGCCACTCCGGGCGCCGCCCCAGGGCATTGCACAGCACGATGTAGAGCATGATCGGGTGGGTGTACGGCACATTGTCCTTGGGCCAGTACGCCAGGCGTGGGCCGCCGCCCGCCGCCCGCCCGCGGCTCAGCACCGCCCCGGCCGCATAGTCGGCGGCGTCCGGCCAGACGAGGCCGGTGTCCGCCTGCCCGGGCACGATCCACCACCAGCGCTCGGCATCGGCGAACACGCAGCCGGTCCGCGGCAGCGAGCGGCTGATCCGCGGCCCGAGCGGGGCGGCCACCCCGACGGCGTCATGGCCGAGCGGGGCGGGCAGGCCGGGAGGCAGGCACAGCCGCACCCGCTCCAGGCGGCGCACCGCCTCCGCCGCACCGGCCGTGCGCGCCGTGTCCGCCGTGCGCGCCTCCCCGTGCGGCCCGGGGAGGCCACGCGCAGGCCGCGCCGGCCGTCCGGCGCCGGGGACCGGCATCAGCGCGGGGACCCGCGCAGCGGGCCCCCGGTGCCGTCGCCGCGCCGCCGCGGCGGCCGGCCCGCGCGCCCGCCCGGATGCCGTCGGCCGTTTCCGTGCCCCTTCATCCCCGGTCTCCTTCCGCGGTCAGGGGCAGCCTGGCCCAGACCGACCAGCCGCCCCGGTGGCCGTCGCGTATCCCCCAGGCACAGCTCACCGCCTCCACCAGCAGCAGTCCGCGGCCGTGCTCCTCACCCGGCAGCCGGGTGCCCGGTGCGCCGTCCGGGTCCCGGCCGGGCGGCCCCGGACGTCCGCACACCTCGATGTGGAGCACCCGGGGCGGCTCCCCGTTCCCGGCGCCGCGCTCCCGGCGCATCCGGCATGCCACCGACTCGCTGCCGGTGTGCACCACCGCGTTGGTGAACAGCTCGGACACCACCAGCACGGCCGTGTCGCGGATGTCCCGGTGCACCTCCCAGCCGTCGAGCCGGTCCCTGGTCAGGCGCCGCGCCTCGGCCACCGACTCGGCCCGGGCCGGCAGCGTGAACTCGTCTTCGCGGTGGGAGCACCCGGCGCCCGGCACGGCGGTCACCGGCGGCCGGCCGGTACCGGCGCCGGAGCAGGCAGCAAGCGCTTCCGACCGTACAAGGGTGAACCGTGTCACACCCTCACTATGCTTGCCGCCCCGGACAGTTGGCAAGGCTCACTCTGCAAAGTTCAGAGTTGACGATGCAGGGTGTCCAGACCAATCCGGCCGTGGCACACTGCGGGGCATGGCAGAAGAGATGCAAGGTGAGTGAGGCCCGATCCGCCCCCACCGTGGGCCAGCTCGTCCTCGGCAGACGGCTCCAGGACCTGCGCAAGCGTGCCGGGCTGAAGCGTGAGGACGCCGCCCGGGTGCTCCATGTCGCCCCCGCCACGGTCCGCCGGATGGAGACCGCCGAGGTCGCACTGAAGATTCCCTATGTGCGGCTGCTGCTCGACGCCTACGGCACCCCCGCCGAGGAGGCCGAGACCTTCGTCCGGCTGGCCGAGGAGGCCAACCGCCCCGGCTGGTGGCACCGGTTCCGGGACGTGCTGCCGGACTGGTTCAGCGTGCACGTCAGCCTGGAGTCCGCCGCCCGGGTCATCCGCGGCTTCGAACCCCATCTGGTGCCCGGCCTGCTCCAGACCGAGGACTATGCGCGCGCCGTGCTGCGGGCCGGCTCGGTCACCCCCACCACCGAGGAGGAGACCGAGCGGCACGTGGCGCTGCGCATGGCCCGCCAGTCCCTGCTCGCCAGGGAGGACGCCCCGCATCTGTGGGTGCTGGTCGACGAGACGGCGCTGCGCCGCCCGGTCGGCGGCCCCGGGGTGATGCGGGGCCAGATCGACAAGCTGCTCCGGGAGGTGGAGCGGCCCAATGTCACCTTCCAGATCATCGAGTTCGCCACCGGCTTCCATCCCGCCAGCTACGGGCCGTTCGTACTGTTCCGCTTCGAACTGCCGGAGCTGCCGGACATGGTCTATGTGGAATACCTCACCGGCGCCGTCTACCTGGACGAACGCAATGAGGTCGCCTCCCACCTCGCGCTCCTGGACCGGATGTCGGCCCAGGCGGCCACCGCACGACGCACCAAGGAGATCCTCCGGGATTTCCGCAAGGAGTTCTGATGGACCGCATGCACGACCGGGTGCGCAACGGTATGCGCGCCAGCGATCTGGGCACCGACGGCTGGTACCGGCCCTGGAGCGGCGGCAACGGCGGCAACTGCGTCGAGGCCAGGAAGCTGCCGGACGGCCGGGTCGCGCTCCGCCACTCCACCGACCCCCACGGACCGGCACTGATCTACACCCGCGGCGAGATCGCCGCCTTCATCCAGGGCGCCAAGGCCGGGGACGCCGACTTCCTGCTCACCTGACTTCCTGCTCACCTGACCGCACCGCGGGCGGGCCGCCCCTTCCGGTCCGGACGCCCGGAACCGACGGACATTCATCTCGACGGAGGACATCGGAATATGGCCGACAACACGAGCTGGACCCCCGATCCACCGGCTGCCGGGCCGGCCGGGATCGACACCTCCGTTCCCAGCATCGCGCGGGTCTACGACGCCTTCCTCGGCGGCAAGGACAACTACCCCGTGGACCAGGCGATCGCCGAGCAGGCCGCCAAGGAGTTCCCGGACGGCGGCGAGGGCGCGCGCACCAACCGCAGAATGCTGGTGCGCGCGGTGCGGCACATGGCCCGCCAGGGCATCGACCAGTTCCTGGACATCGGCTCCGGCCTGCCCACCGTGCAGAACACCCACCAGGTGGCCCAGGAGATCAACCCGGAGGCCCGGGTGGTGTATGTGGACAACGACCCGATCGTGCTGGCCCACGGCCGGGCGCTGCTGGAGGACAACGACCGCAGCGTGGTGGTCACCGCCGACATCCGCGAGCCGGAGAAGCTGCTCGCCAATCCGGATGTCACCGGGATGCTGGACCCGGACCGGCCGGTGGGGCTGATCCTGGCCGCCGTGGTGCACCACCTGCTCGACGAGGAGGACCCGGAAGGGCTGGTCGAGACGTACAAGGAGTGGCTGGCACCGGGCAGTTACCTGCTGCTCACGCACTTCTGCTCCTCCACCCCGCAGGCGCGGCGCCTGGAAGCGGTGCTGCGCGCGGCCCTGGGGCGCGGGCAGTTGCGCAGCATGGAGCAGATCGCCGGCTTCTTCCGGGGCCTGGAGATGATCGAGCCCGGCGTGGTCTATCTGCCGTACTGGCATCCGGACGAGCCGGTGCGCAGCCCGCTGGACATCGCCGGGCTGCTGTGCGCGGGCGGGATGGGCCGCAAGCCGGCCGACGGCGCCTGAGTCCGGGCGGGCGGGGCCGGGCGGCACCGGTGTATTGCCGTGCCGCGCCCGGCGGACCAAGCTCGGTGCATGGATCTGGAGTTGCGGCATCTCAAGACGGTCCGGGCGATCGCGGACGCGGGCAGCCTGACCAAGGCGGCGACCGCGCTCGGCCTGCCCCAGCCCGCCCTGAGCGCCCAGCTCAAGCGCATCGAACGGACGCTGGGCGGCCCGCTGTTCGACCGTGGCCGACACGGCGTGCGGCTCACCGCGCTGGGTGAACTGGTGCTGGAACGGGCCCGGGTGCTGCTGCCCGCCGTGCGGGAGCTCCAGGAGGACGCGGTGCGGCTGGCCCGCACCCGGGACGGCGCTGCCGGCCCGGCGCGTTTCCGGCTCGGCGGCACTCATGGCCCGCTGCTGGGCGGGCTGGTGGACCGGATCGCCACCGTCTTCCCCGGGCACCCCGTCTCCACCGCCACCTCCTGGTCGGAGCGCGAGATCACCGGCGCGGTACGCCAGGGGCGGCTGGACTACGCCCTGATCGGCACCTGCGGAGAGGCCCCGCCGCCGGACGCCGGGCGGCTGGCCTGGGCGGAGGTGGGCCGGGACCCGGTGTTCGTGATGCTGGCCGAAAACCATCCGCTGGCCGGCCGGACCGAGATCGGGCTGGCCGAACTGGCCGCCGCGTCCTGGGCCGATGTGCCGGGCGACGGCTGCTTCGCCGACTGTTTCACCGCCGCCTGTGTGCGGGCCGGGTTCAGCCCGGTCACGGTCTTCGAGACGGACATCGCCGCCTGTGTGCATCTGGTGCGGGTGGGGCGGGCGGCGGGGCTGTGCCGGGCCACCTTCCCGCCCACGCCCGGCCTGGTGACCCGGCCGCTGGCCGGGGCGCCGCTGCACTGGCGGCACCTCCTGGGCTGGCATCCCGAGAGCCCGGCGGCCCGGACCGCGCCGCGGGCCGTCGCCGAGGCCCGGCTGGCCCATGCGGAGGCGGCGCAGCTCAACGCGGACTACCGCCGCTGGCTGCGCGGCCACCCCGGATTCGGGCCGGCGCTCACCGTCCCGGCCTGACGCGGCCTGGCGCCGGGGCCCGACGCGGGGCCCGACGCCGGGGCGCCGCGCCTTCCATAACGCCGTGCAGAGGGGGCAACCGGAGGCTGCCTCCGTTGTCGTGTGCACGGCTAGTTTCTCGGGCGCCCCCGAGAACGAGGAGAAGGCATGCTCCGAAGGAAGACCGATGTCAAGGCCGTGGGTGCCGCGCTGCTGCTGGCCGGCGTGCTCACCGCCACCGCCCTGACGGCCCCCGCCTCGGCCCGGCCGGCCGCCGCGGATTCCCCGGCCGCCGCCCCGGCCGCCGCCGCACCGGCCGAGCCCGCCCTGGTCGCGGCCATGCAGCGCGACCTGGGTCTGACCGAAGCCCAGGCCCGGACCCGGATCGCCGCCGAACAGCGGGCCGCCGCCGTGGCCATCGGCCTCGAAGTGGCCCTGAACGGCGACTTCGCCGGCGCCTGGGTGCAGGGCACCTCCGCCCGGCTGACCGTGGCCACCAGCGACCCGGCCGGCGCCGGGGAGATCACCGCCGAGGGAGCCCGGGCCGTCGTGGTCGAGCACTCGCTCGCCGAACTGGACGCCGCCAAGGCCGCCCTGGACCGTGCCGCCCGCTCGGTGCCGACCGACGACGCACCCGTCTGGTTCGTGGACGTGCGGACCAACAGCGTCGTCGTGCAGGCCCTGGACCCGGCCGCGGCCGAGGCGCTGGTCACCGCCGGCGGGGTGGACCGCGGCCTGGTGCGGATCGAGTCCACCGAAGAACAGCCCCGGCCGCTGTACGACCTGCGGGGCGGTGAGGCCTACTACATGGGCGGCAGCGGACGCTGCTCGGTCGGCTTCCCGGTCACCCGCGGCACCACGCACGGCTTCGCCACCGCCGGGCACTGCGGCTCCACCGGCACCTCCACCTCCGGCTACAACCGGGCGGCGCAGGGCTCCTTCCGGGGCTCGTCGTTCCCCGGCAACGACTACGCCTGGGTGGCGGTCAACAGCAACTGGACCGCGACCCCGTATGTGCGCGGCGCCGGAGGCCAGAACGTGCAGGTCGCCGGCTCGACCCAGGCGCCGGTCGGCTCCGCCGTCTGCCGCTCCGGCTCCACCACGGGCTGGCACTGCGGCACCATCCAGCAGCACAACACCAGCGTCACCTACCCGCAGGGCACGGTCACCGGCGTCACCCGGACCACGGTCTGCGCCGAACCGGGCGACTCCGGCGGCGCCTACATCTCCGGCAGCCAGGCCCAGGGGGTGACCTCCGGCGGCTCCGGCAACTGCTCCACCGGCGGCACCACCTTCTACCAGCCCGTCAACGAGATCCTGTCGGTCTACGGCCTGACCCTGAAGACCACCGACGACCCGGGCGACCCCGGCGACCCGGGCGACCCCGGTGACCCGGGCGGTACCTGGGCGGCGGGCACCACCTACCAGACCGGGAGCACGGTGACCTACGGCGGCGCCACCTACCGCTGCCTCCAGGGCCACACCGCGCAGACCGGCTGGGAACCGCCCAACGTCCCCGCCCTCTGGCAGCGCGTCTGACGCACTGCCGCCCTTCCCGCCCGAGGGCGGACGGACAGGCCCGGACGGCCGGGAGAACCTGGGGGGTTCCGCCGTCCGGGCCGCCCCGCGCGGCCGGGCGGCCGGAGCGGCCGGGGCTCATTCCTCCCCGGCGGCCTCGTCGGCCGGATCGCCGGCGGCGGGCCGCTTGCCGTCCGGGCCGTAGGCCGCGATGTCGTACTCCAGGGAGTAGTCCGGCACGCTGAGGAGGAGCCGTCCGTCGTGGACGGCGGTCCAGGAGGAACCGGGCAGGAAGAGATCGCCGGTTCCGAACAGCGGCTCGGCGCGCTTGCCGTCCGGGGAAATCCGGACCACCGCGCCGGGCTGCTCGGCGTATCCCTCCTGGTAGACCAGCACGCCCTCCTCGTCGGCCGCCAGCACCAGCTGGTCGAAGACCTCGTCCGTGGTGAAGGACCACTCCACCTCGCCGGTGACCGCGTTCATCGCCGTCACCGGAGTCCCGCCCCCGAAGCGGGACGGGGAGATGTACAGCAGGTCGCCGTGGACCGCCGTCCCGCCGCAGTCGTCCAGCGGGCTGTAGACCACGATGTCGCCGCGGCACAACTGCTCGCGGAAGAGATGCACATCCTCGCTGGGGATGCCGGTGTCCCCGATGGGCGCCCGGGCGGTGATCTCGCCCGCCTCGATGAAGGCCAGCTCGGTGGCCGGCCCGAACTCCTCCGACCGCAGGGAGACCACCAGTGGCGCGGTGCTGTGGATCTTGTCCAGCCATCGGCCGTCCGGAAGGACCAGGGTCCACAGCGTGTCACCGGTGTCCGGATCGATCTCCTCCAGCCGGAAGACCGGCTCGGTCACCGTGCCCGGGTCGGTGTTGACCACCGTGGCGCAGGTGCGCCGGCGGATCAGCGCCGCGCCGCCGGCCACCCCGTCCACGGCGCAGATCTCCTCGCCCTGTTCGACCTCGTTCTCCTGGACGAAGGGAATGCTGTTGATTTCCTGGTTCAGCGCGTTGTAGGTGGCCGCGGCGCCGTGGATCAGCTCGCCGTCCTCGATCCGGTGCAGATTCCAGCCGCCGAGCGTGTGGATGGCATAGGACGATCCGGCGATCGCGATCTGGAACTGTAGGGGGTTCTCCTCGGGTTCCAGCGGCCGGCTCCAGCCCTTCTCCCCGGTCTTCAGATCGATCCGGGTGATGTTCTGGCCGCAGTTCTGCTCGCCATGACCGACGACGATCAGTCCGTCGGCGGTGGCGGTGGCGGGTGCGCAGACGGCGTTCCCGCCGAGGTCCAGCGTCCAGACCTCGGAGCCGTCCGCGGTGGAATAGGCCGTGAGGACGGACCCGCCGGCCTTGACCACGAGATCGTCCACCACCCACAGGCCCTTGGGTCGGACGTTCTCGGCCACCTGCTCGTCGAGCGACCAGACCTGCCCGCCGGACACGTCCGCATGGACCCCCGCCTGCGTCCCGCCGCCGGTGTCCTCGTCCTCGTCGCCGGAGCCGAGCAGATACCAGGCGCCCCCGCCCACCGCCGCCAGCACCACCACGATGACCACGGCGATCACCGCCACCGGCGCCGACCCGCCCTGCTTCGGGCGGGGGCCCGGCCCACCGTAGGGCGGCGGCGCTCCGGGCGGCGCCGCCGCTCCGTACGGCTGCGGCGCACCCGGCGGTGGCCCGTAGGGCTGCGGCCCGTGGGACTGCGGCGGCGGCCCCGGCTGCGGCGGGGCGCCGTACGGATGCGGCGGTGGGCCCCCCGGCGCCTGCGGCGGCGGATACGGCCCGTAAGCCTGCTGCGGCGGATAGGGCTGCGGCTGCGGCTGTCCAGGTGACGGAAAGTCACCGCTTGACATGATGTCCCCTCGTTCCCCTCGCTGCGCCCGCTCGGCCCGTACCGGGCCGGGGCCTCTCCCCCACTGCGCCGGCCCGGTGACTCCCCGTCGCTCCCCCGCGGCCGGCCACCACGGATCGTATCCGGGCGGCGGGCGGCCGGAAACACCGGAACGACGGAACCACTCTCATCGCACTCTCACTCCCGGAAGAGCGGCCGCCGGTCCGCCGGGGAAGAAGGTCCGCCGGGAAGAAGGGGAGCACCGGAGCCGTTCAGACATCGGCCAGCAGCGCCTCCAGTGCCGCCGCGGTATCGGGATACCGGCCGGTCAGGGCGGCCCCGGTCCGGGCGGGGGCAGCGGTCTGCCAGGGCTCGTCGCAGCCCAGCAGGGCCGCCACCGCGTCGAGAGCCGCGGGGTGGGCGGCGAGCAGCGCCGCTCCGCCGCCGCCCGGCCGCCCGGAGCGGACCGGGGCCGGCTCCGGCCCCGCCGCCGGGCCGGCCCGCCAGGGCGGTGTCCACTCGTCCAGCTCGGCGAGCCGGCCGGGGAAAATCCGCCCGGCCTCGCGGATCAGCAGCGGGGCGAGCTCGGCGCCGCCCGACCGCAGGGTGGTGATCAGCGTCGGCAGCCAGGGCAGCAGCACCTCGTCCGGCAGGCGCCCGAACGCGTTGGACACCGCTTCCACCACAAAGCCGGTCAGGCCCGGCGCGGGCTCCAGCGCATGCAGGAAGCCGCTCAGGTAGCGCGGATAGGCCGGCACCACCAGCGGGTTGGCGAGCAGCTCGCCGCAGCGGGCGCTGAGTTCCGCCCGGGACAGGTGCCCCAGCTGGGTCTGCGCCGCCCACAGCAGCGCGGTCTTCGACGGGTTCTCCGGATGCGACTGGGCGACCGCCAGTTCGAGCTGGGTGCGGTCGCAGCCCAGGGACAGCGCCAGGCCCTCCATGCTGAACAGGAAGCCCAGCATCGCCGCCACCTGGCGCACCGTGGCATCGTCATCGGTGAACGCCGTCGGCAGCAGGGTGCAGTAGTGCGCGTACCCGGTCCGGACGAAGGACTCGATCCAGGGCGGCAGCGCCGGCTCCGCGGTGCGGTAATACGCCAGCAGCCGCCTGATCCGGCGCAGCACCTCCGGGGCACCGTCCACACTGCGCTCGGCCGACAGCACCTGAAGGGCGTGAGTGCCCAGTTCGTCGGCGAGGCGGCGGCTGCGCAGATACAGCGTGGCGTCCTCGCCGGCCGCCAGCACTCCCGCCGCGGTGGCCTTCGGATCGTAGGCCGCCCGGCGCAGCCGCTGCTCCAGGACCTGCTCGATGCTGACGCCCTCGTAGCCGAGTTCGATCAGCGCGCGCTGGTGGGTGCCCAGGGCAAGATCCCAGGACTCCTGGATCGGGCGCTCCCCCAGCTTCCGCTCGCCCATGACCGGCCGCGCCGCACCCCGCGGCAGCAGATACCGCAGCATCCACAGCACGTCGGAGCACTGCTCCAGCTCCGGCCGCGCGGCGATGTCCAGCAGCGCCCGCCGCACACCGCGCTGCTGGAGCTTCAGCTCCAGCGGGGCGAGCCGGTCGTACACATCCCGGGCCAGGGGCGGCAGCGACTCGTAGCCGACCTGGCCGATCCGGTCGCCGCCCATCATGATCTCGACCAGCCGGCGCACATCGCGCCGGCCGGGCACGGCGTCCTTCTCGATGCAGGTCACCGCCGCGTCCTGGAAGTCGTACGGCGTGGGCCGGGCCCGGTCCCGCATCCCGGCGAGCAGGATGGAGGTTTCGAACACGGCGATGGCGTCGGCGGTGGAGGCGAGATAGCCGTTGCGGCGCGCGGCGCGCACGATCTCCACCGACCAGCCCAGCAGTTCGGCCTCGTCCAGCCCGTCCAGCACGGGCGGCTGCCGCAGAAAGCCGCTCAGCCGGTCGGCGGCGGGCGCCTCGGGGGCGGGGGACGCCTGCGGAGGGGCCGCCGCCTGCTTCTTCGCCTGCCCGCCCGTCTTCTTCCTGGGCTTCGCGCCCGCCTGGCCCGCCAGCCGGTACGGCTCCACCCGGGTGCGCCGCAGGTTCTTGGCCCAGACGGTGGCGGCGATGGACACCGATCCCGGCGCCAGGCCGAACTGCGCCTCGATCGCCGCATGGCTGGACGGAATCAGCCCGTACTGCCAGGTGGTGGCGGTGCGCGGGCCGGGCTCGAAGCCGCCGGCGCCCCCGACGCCGAACTCCGCGACCCGGCTGACCGCGTGGAAGGCGCCGCAGACATAGAGGCAGTCGGCGGGATCGGTGCCGCTCGCGGCGAGGTGCTGCCGCATCCTGGTCCACATGTGGCGCTCGCGGTCCTCGTCCACCCGCAGCCGGTGCGGGTCGCCGGGTGCGAGACGCCGGAAGAGGCTGCCGATCAGCAGCATGGCCTGCCGGTAGCTCTCGTGGTCGCTCTCGCCCAGCGGCTGTTCGACGTACTGGTGCCACCATTCCGACCAGTGCCGCACCCGGCCGTGGCGCAGCAGATGCTCCTCCAGCTCGGCGAAGCGGGGCCGCAGGTCGCCGATCTCCACGCCGACCGCGTCGCCGTGCAGCCCGGCCTCCTCCCCGCCGTCCGAGCCGCCCGGGCCGTCCGGACCGTCCGGGCGGGTGGTCTCCGCCCGGCGGGCGTCCCACTGGAAGACATGGTCCGAGGAACGGTCCACCAGGACCAGCTCCACGCCGGGGGTGTCCAGCGCGTAGGCGATCGCCTGGTACTCGGCCGAGGCCTCGGTGACAGGCGCCACCACCGACAGCGGGGACCACTCGGCCGGAAAACCGTCGATCTCGGTGGCGAACGCCTGGACCGCCACCGGGAGCCGGCAGTTGCGCAGCTCGGTCAGCAGCGGCGCCATGTCCTCGCACAGCTCCAGATACACCACCTTCGGCCGCTTCCGGCGCAGGCGCCGGGCCATGGCGAGCGCCGAGGCCGGCGAGTGGTGGCAGACGGGGAAGATCTCCAGCGGTTCGCGCACCGCACGGTCGACGTCGTCCACCATGCCCAGCAGGATGCCCTCCAGGGCGTCCGGCCCGTCGGCGAACGCCGCGGCGGCCTCCCTGAGCTGCGCACGGAGCACTTCGAAAGCCCCCTGCCCCCGGCTCGGCCGGCCAGGGCTCGGCCGGCCCGCGCTCGTGATCTCGCTCATGGCCCCGCTCATGGCCCCGCTCATGAGAGGGTCGCGATGGCGTCACGGCCGCCGTCGAGGAACTCGGGCCAGGCCCCGCCCTCTTCGCGGCTGCGCGGCTCGATGACACCGTGCAGGTATTTGTTGAGTATCGCCAGATCCTCGGGCTCGCGCCGGGCCAGCGAACCGACGAGCGAGGCGGCCAGCGTACGGGCGGTCAGGGACCGCTCGCCGAAGAAGTTGGTGTGCAGCACGGCGTCCTCCAGCACCCCGATCTGCTCCGCGGTGGAGAGCGCGGACTCCAGCTTCTCGTCATCGCTGCCGGCCGCGGCGGCCGAGGCGCGCAGATCGGCGAAGCTCTGCAGCAGCACATCCAGCAGGGTCGGCGGCACATCCAGCTCGATCCGGTGGCGGCGCAGCAGCTCCTCGGTGCGGAAACGGACGATCTCCGCCTCGCTCTTCTTGTTGGTCACCACCGGGATGCGCACGAAGTTGAAGCGGCGCTTCAGCGCCGAGGACAGGTCGTTGACCCCGCGGTCGCGGCTGTTGGCGGTGGCGATCACCGAGAAGCCGGGCTTGGCGAAGACGATGTTGTCGTTGCCGTCACTGTCCAGCTCGGGAACCGAGATGTACTTCTCGGACAGGATCGAGATCAGTGCGTCCTGGACGTCGCTGGTGGCGCGGGTGAGTTCCTCGAAGCGGCCGATCGCGCCGGTCTCCATGGCGGTCATCACCGGGGAAGGGATCATCGACTCCCGCGACTGGCCCTTGGCGATGACCATCGACACGTTCCAGGAGTACTTGATGTGGTCCTCGGTGGTGCCGGCCGTGCCCTGCACCACCAGGGTGGAGTTGCGGCAGATCGCGGCGGCCAGCAGCTCGGCCAGCCAGCTCTTGCCGGTGCCGGGGTCGCCGATGAGCAGCAGGCCGCGGTCGGAGGCCAGGGTGACAATGGCACGTTCGACGATGCTGCGGTCGCCGAACCACTTCTGCGGGATCTCCCGGTCCAGGCCGTCGGACCGCTCGGAGCCCAGGATGAACAGCCGGATCATCTTCGGGGACAGCCGCCAGGTGAAGGGCTTGGGGCTGTCGTCGACGGACTCCAGCCAGTCCAGCTCCTCGGCGTACTTGAGCTCGGCGGGGGCGCGCAGCAGATCGGACATCACGGGGCCTTTCAGGTCTTCGCGGTTCAGGTCAGGAAGGTCTTGAGTTCGTGCACCAGCCGGCGGATATGGCCGGAGATCACCGGAGTTCCGAGATCCTTGAAGCGCTCCCGGAACCACGGGTTGACGCTGCCGCGGCCGGAGCTGGTCACCGAGCCGACCGGGATGAACTTCGCTCCCGAGCGGTGCACGGCGGCCATGGATTCGAACAGCTCCTCGCTGCGCCACTCGTAGAAGTCCGAGATCCACACCACGACGGTGTTGCGGGGCTCGGCGATCTCGGGGCGGACCAGCGCCATGGCGGCCGTGCCGTCGGTGCCGCCGCCCAGATTGGTGCGCAGCAGGGTCTCGAACGGGTCGTGCACCCAGGGTGTGAGGTCCAGCGCCTGGGTGTCGTAGGCGATCAGCCGCACATCCACCTTCGGCAGCCCGGCGAAGATCGAGGCCAGAATGGTGCAGTTGACCATCGAATCCACCATCGACCCCGACTGGTCCACCACGACGATCAGCCGCTGCGGCGTCGTTTTGCGCGCGGTGTGCCGGTAGTAGAGGCGGTCGACATACAGCCGCTCCTCCTCCGGGCTCCAGTTGGTGAGGTTCTTCCAGATGGTGCGGTCCAGGTCGAGATTGCGGAACACCCGCTTGGGCGGCACGGAGCGGTCCAGGGCACCGGCCGTGGCCTTCTCCACCTGGGTGCGCAGCACCTCGGCCACCTCGTCGACAAAGCGGCGGATCAGCGACTTGGCGTTGGCCAGGGCCACGCCGGAGAGGTTGTCCTTGTCCCGCAGCAACTGCTCGATCAGCGACATGCTCGGGGTCAGCCCGGCGGCGAGCGCGGGATCGGCCAGCACCTCGCGCAGCTTCATCCGCCTGACCAGATCGGCCTCGATGGCGCCGAGCTCCGGGCCGATCTCCGGGATCAGCGTGCCGGGTTCCGGCACGGCGGCCCGGCCGCCGCTGCCGTCCGGCCCGGCTCCCCCGCCGGCGCCGTCCGCCGCGGCACCCCGGCCCCGGCCGGGCCGTCCGGAGCGCAGCTCGCCGGGCCGGCAGCCCAGTGCCCGCTCCAGCCAGGCCGCGTCCGACTGCCAGCGGGCCAGCTGCCCGGCGGTGACCGCGCCCGAGCCGGCGGCGAAGACATTGAGCAGGACCTTGGAGGCCAGCGCGGCGCGCCGCACCTCGGCCGCCCGGTCACGGGCCCCGTCGGGCCCCGGCTCCGGGGCCATCAGCCCGTCGAACTCGGCGGCCAGCTCCGGGTGGCGCTGCACGATCGAGTCGACGGAGGTCCCCGGATCCAGCAGCCCGGCCGGCAGGCCGATGTCCTCCACCACGGCCAGGCTGGACGCTTCCAGGGTGGCCTGCTCGTCATGGTCGAACAGGCGGGCCAGCAGCCGCCAGTACAGGACCTGTCGGCGGTTGTCGTGCGCGTCCGCCGTTCCCGCTGCTTCCGTTGCTTCCGTTGCTTCCGTGCCGTCCGTCATTTCCGCAGCAGCCTTCCGGCCCGCTCGCGCAGCACGGTCACGGCAGCGGCGGCGGCCTTCTCGGCCTTGACCCCTGCCTTGTCGGTGGTGCCCCCGGCCCATGCCCCGGCGTGCAGGGTGACCTTCTTCTTGCGCACGGTCGTCTCCACGGCCAGCGGCTGCACACCGAACACCCCGGCGTCCCAGCGGAGCAGCCCGATACACGCCCCGGACGCGGCGACGGCCTCCGGGGTGAGGGGCCCGGCCTCCGGTATCCGGTCGATGTCCGCCACCAGGGGCTGCCCGGCCACGGTGAACACCACCGCACCGTCCCCTGCTGCGTCACCGTCACCGCCCGCGCGCTGTGCGGTGTAGCCCTCCAGGAAGACGGGCACCGCGATGCGCGCGGGATGGCGGTCCAGTGGCGCGGTCACCGGATCGGCGGCGCCGGGCAGCGCGACGCGGGCGGTGGCGAAGGCGTCGGCCGGCTCGCCCGGCCTGGCGTGCTCGTCGCTCCAGAGCAGATCCCCCTCGGCGGTGACCGGCATCGCCTCCAGTTCCATCGAGCGGCCCTCGCCGACGGCCGCCAGCAGCGACATGTGCGGGCGCAGCAACTGCCACAGACCGGCCCCGAGGATCGTGTCGGGCTTCGGCACCGACACCGACGCCCGCACCAGACGGGAGCCGGAGCCGTCCGCGGGCTCGAACACCGCGTGCACCTGCGCCTGCACGGCCGTCGGGTGCTCCTGGAGATCGATGCCCAGCGGGAGCAGCCGGCCGGTGGCGGTACCGGTGTGCGCGGCTGCGCCGCCGGCCGCGCCGGGCAGCGTCAGCAGCATGGCGCGCGACCACAGATCGGCCCAGCGGCGCTCCGGGACCCGCTCCAGGGCGGCGCCCGGGCAGCAGGCGGCGAGTTCGGCGGCGAAGCCGTCGAGCAGCGTCGCCGGCCGGCGCAGCGCCGGCTCCGGCAGCATCGCGGAGACCACCGGCGCCGCCCCGGCGACCACCTCGTGATCGATGCCGCGCCATCCGCAGCGCGCCAGCTCCGACAGCCAGGAACGGGCGGCGGCGAGCAGATTCGCCTTCTGTTCCGCGCCGGGGGCCGGCGCCGCCCCGGCCGCCTCGCCGCGGGGCCTGCCCGTCGCCTCCGCCACCCGCGCCATCAGCGCATCGTGCACCGAGCCGAGCAGTGCGGTGCGGGCGGCGGCGAGGGCGGCGAAATGGTCCTCGCCCGCCGCTCCGGCCGCGGCCTTCCCGGCCGCCTCGGCGACCCGGGCGGCCAGCGGCGTGCCCGCCACGGCATCGGCCAGCGCCGCCAGGCCGCCGGCCTGGTCGGGCCCCGGACGCAGCAGACCGGAGACCAGCACCCGGTCGAAGGCGTCCACGGCCGCAAGGGCCTCGTCCAGCCCGTCGATGCTCCCGGTGAGCAGATCGGCCCGCATCACGCCACCGCCCGGGTCGGCGGGAACCACTGCATCTCCGGCAGCGGCGCGGTGCCGGGCCGCAGCTCCAGGTAGGCCAGATGCCGCAGGAACCGGCTGAACACCGTAGCCGCGGCGGTGGCGTCCTGCTGCGACGGGCGCGCGGTGACCATGGTGCTGAACAGGGCGACCGAACTGGGCTCGTCGTCCCCCGCCGTCTCCACCCGCAGATAGCGGGCGACCCGCTCGCCGCCGTACTGGAGCACCGCCTCGTCGACCAGCGCCCGGATGTGGTTGCAGTACGAGCCCCGGGCGCCCCCGCAGGGCCGGTTGTTGTTGGTGCTGCACGCGAAGGCGTAACTGCCGGCCTCGACCGACGAGACATAGACCCGACCGATGTCCGAGCCGCTGGACACCACGCCCTGCAGCCGCCCGTCGGCCAGTTCCACAAACGGCACCTTGGCGAGCTTGCGCGGCCGGGCGGGCGGCGTCACCCGCGCCGTACTCGACCTCTCCCACTCCAACAACGCGCACCAACTCCTTTGCGGCAAGGGGGATTTCCCGCACCAGAGCGGCGCGGACACGATCGAACTTACCGACCCCCACTGACAACGCCGGCCGATCAAGGCCCCGGGAACCGCCCGTACACCGATCTCCGCAGGTGTTACCGAGAGTCAGCATCGATGACACAGGCGCTTGAACTCATTGGAGTTAGTCTAACTTGACTCAGTAATCTTGCCGTGGTGTCTTGGTTCGATGCGCCCCGATGACCTCTTCGACCGCGAGACCGAATGGGCCGATCTGGAGAACTTCGTCTCCTCCCCGGCCCCAGGAGTGCGCGTCGGCATCCTGTACGGCCGCCGCCGCACCGGGAAGAGTTTCCTGCTGCGGCGGCTGTGCCGTGCGTATGGAGGCCAGTACCACATGGCACAGGAGGAGGAGCCGCTGCCCGCCCTGCAGCGCTTCGCCGACACGGTGGCCGAAGGCCGTGGCCTGGCCCCGGGGCAGCTCCGCTTCCGCGACTGGGACGAGGCACTGCGCACGGTGCTGCGTCCGGTGCCCTCGGCCGCGGGACGACCCTCGCTGGTGGTACTGGACGAGCTTCCCTACCTGCTCACCCACCCCCTGGGCGCCCAGATCCCCTCGGCGCTGCAAGCGCTCGTCGACGAGAGCCGGGACGAACCGCAGCGGCCAGGAGCACGTGTCATCCTGTGCGGCTCCGCGCTGGCCGTCATGTCGGAACTGCTCTCCGGAGCCAAGGCGCTGCGGGGGCGGGCCGAACTCGACCTGATGCTGAGGCCCTTCGACTACCGCACCACCTCGGCCTACTACGGCATCCGTGACCCCGCGACCGCTCTCGCCATGTACGCGTTCTTCGGAGGCACCCCCGGCTATCGCGATCTTCTCGGCACGGCCTCACCTCAGGACCCGGCCCAGCTGGAAGAGCTTCTCCTCGCCACCGTCTTCAACCCCAGTCATGCTCTCTTCCAGGAAGCCGGTTTCCTGCTGCGCGAAGATCCGCGCATCCAGGACCGGGCGCTCTACCTGTCGATCCTGGGCGCCGTGGCGGCCGGGGCGACGTCCCCCGCCAAGGTCGCGGCGGCCATCGGGCGCGGCCAGCGGAGCCTGCACCATCCGCTCGACGTTCTGACCACCTCAGGTTTCCTGATCAAGGAAGACGATCTCCTGCTCCAGCGCCGCCCGGTGCTCCGCATCGCCGATCCCGTGGTGCGTCTGCATCAACTGGTGACCGTGCCGCGGCTCGCCGCGTTCGAGGAGCGCAGGCCACAGCCCGCCTGGAGGGCGGCCGAGCACACCGTGAGTGCCCAGATCCTCGGGCCGGCCTTCGAGCAGCTCGCACGGGAATGGACCGCCCGCTATGCGGCGGCGGACACACTCGGCGGCGCCATCGGCGAGGTGGGCAGCACGGTGGTGAACGACCCCGCGGGGCGCTCGCAGCACGAAATCGACGTAGTCGCTCTGGACGAAGGAGAACGCAGGCAGAGCCGGTCCCCCGTGCTCCGGGTCCTGGGCGAGGCAAAGGCCTCCGACCGGGTGCGGACCACGGCCGATCTGGACCGCCTCGACCGCGTCCGCGACCTGCTGTCGTCCCGCGGCGCCCAGGTCTCGGACGTGCGGCTGCTGCTCTTCGGACGGTCCGGATTCGATCAGCACCTGCAACAGGCCGCCGCCGCCCGTCATGACGTGGAACTGGTGGACCTGGAACGCCTGTGGCACGGCCGGTGAAGCGGACCGCACGGGCGGGAGAAGTCGGCGCTCAGTTCGCGTATGAAGGCGGCCCAGGACGGTGCCGGGAAGGCCGGCGCCGCGCCGCCGGGGGCCTTGCCGTCACGGACCGGGAAGGCCCGGCGCCGGGGAGCCGTGGCCGCCTCGACGCAGTCCCCACCCGCCTGGTTGCTGTAGCTGCTGCTGCGCCAGACGGCGCCGGTCGTCTCGCAGCGGGATGTGCGCCTGACGGTGATTGCCCTCCAGCCTGGTGGACGTACGGCGGGCCGGGGGTGGCTCAGGGGTGGTTGGCCGGGGTGGGGGTGAGGGGGGTGCCGGGGTGGGTGAGGACGAAGTGGTGCGGCACCATCAGGGTGGAGCTGTCGGGCAGGCGCTGGGTGAGGTGGGCGCGGAGTTCTTCGACCGGGACGTCGCCGTGAGCCGGGTGGACGTGCGCCACCAGGCGTTCCGCTCCCTCGTTCTCGCTCACCGATACCCGGGCCGAGCGCACGGCGGGGTGGGATTCCAGCGCTGCCGCGATCTCCGGCAGGCTGACCCAGCAGTTGTCACAGCGGACCAGACCCGCCGTCGGCTGGATCTCCGGCGGCATCGGCAGTTCGCCGAGCGGGATGTCCCCGGCGTCCGCCAGCTGAACGAGCAGGCTGTCGAGCCAGTGCAGCACGCCTTCCGGATCCTTGAAGTAGCGCCGGTCCACGTCCAGCGTGACGACGTCCCGTCCGGACAGGACGGTGAACTCGACCGACGGGCCGTGAGTGGACTCCCGCGTGACCGCACGGCCGCTGATTCCGTCCGGTTCGTCGTCCGCCGCGAGTTCCGGGGCGAGTTCCTGCAGGTAGTTGACGAAGACCTGATCCCGGAAGTGGATGCCTCTCCGGTCCTGCACCCTCCGCACGATCTCGTCGTACTGCCCGTTGGAGAAGTTGGCGCTGCGCATGGCCCGGACCGTGGTCCGCAGGACCCGCTGGGCGATCCGGAAGAAGCCGGGATTCCCGGAGAGGTCGAAGAAGACCGGGACGGTCCGCGCCATTTTCCCCACCACCGTCAGCTCGGACTTCTCGACGCGATTGACCGCCTGCATGAGGAACCGGCACCCGTCGACCCCGGAGCTCAGCGCGTAGTAGACCGCCAGGACGGAGAGCCAGACCGCCGGCTCGGTGACCTGGCACCGGTCGGCGATCTGCCGGGCCGCGCGGTGGCCGGCCGGCGAATGCAGATAGGTGGAGGTGAAGTGGGGCTCGCCGTCGTTCTCGCTCTCCGTGAAGAGGGACTGCGGGGCGCTTTGCAGGCACTGCTCCAGATACGTCAGGGCCATTTCGTTGCGCCGCCGCCCTTCCGGGGAATCCTCCCGGGCCGCCACCTCGCGCGGCTGCATCGGACGGGGCCGGTCCACCCGCCCGCGGGTGAGGGCCTCCAGAAGCTCCTCGTAGACCAGGCGCAGACCCCACCGGTCCATCGCGATGTGCTGGAAGACGATCACCAGTGCCTGGCGGGTGCCGCAGTCCACCAGGCCCGCGCGGAACGGGAGCTCCCCGCCCAGGTCGAAGGGGTCCCGCGACAGGCGGTCCAGCAGAGCGCGCTTCGCCTCCCGGAAGCCGGCGGCGTCCGTGACGACCGTCTCGACGTCCGGGCGTACGTCGTCGTGCACGATCTGGACCGGGGAGCCCGCCGGGTCCGCACCGACGGTGGTGCGCAGCCCTTCGTGCCGGCGCACCACGGCGGCCAGCGCCTCCGCACCGGTCATCACGGCCGAAGCGGGGTCGAATTCGACGGTCAGATCCTGCAGTATCCAGGCCGGCAGCGGTCCGCCCGCGCTTTCCTGGACGACCAGCCACATGCCCTCTTGCCCTCGGGTCAGCTTCGTCGGCGGCATCGTCATCGGAATCAGACCAGCACGGCGCCGCCGCCGCTGCGGCGGTCCCGGTTGCGGCGGTTGTCGAGGTGGACGAAGACGCGGTGCAGCCACCGGTCCGATCCGTCGTAGCGCGGGGTGAAGGCGCCGCGGCCATGGACCACCAGCCGGTTGTCGAGAAACGCCATCTCGCCCGTCCCCAGCTCCGGGGCGCTGCGCACCGATTCCAGGGCGGACCGCAGTCCTTCCAGCGCCCTGGCGCCTTCCTCGTCACGCGCGGAGGTGGCGTGGAAGTCCACCCTGATGTCCGGGTCACCGGGATCGCCGGACAGCACCGGGTGGAGGGAGGAGCAGCCGAGGCTGTTGAACGACGGCGGTGCGGCGGTCATGAACCGGGGCTCGCGCAGGACGGCGATGTCCCGCTCGGCGAGCAGCGGCAGGGCGCGCCGGATGGACGCGATGTGCGTGCCGACGCCCTCCCGGGCCGGCCGCAGGCACAGCAGCCCGACATAGTCGGGACGGTTGGGGTGGAAGGCGTTCTCGGTGTGGAACTCCAGTGATACCGAGCCGCCGTTGCTCTGCGAGCTCTCCAGGGCCGGCACCGGGACGACGTTCTGCACCAGCGCCCCGCCCTTCTCGTCCCGGTAGGCGATGATCTCGCCGAGCTGGATGCCGATCAGCATCGCGATCGCGGCCGGACCGGTGGCCGCGGGCTCGACGGACCCCGGCGCGTTCGGGGTGGGCGGCAGGGTCTCGCCGGAGATCGGCAGGCCGCTGATCAGCAGCAGGCCGTCCGCTCCCGGATCGTTGCGATAGGCGCGGACCGCCTGGAGCAGCCGGACGGGCAGCTCGCAGCTCGCGGTGCGTGCGGCCGCGATCCAGTCGGGGTGGTCAACGGCGCCCGGCTCGGTCCGGGAGAGCCTCTCGGCCAGGGCGGCGATGCCCGTCGCCTCCTGCGGCGTCAGCCCGATCCGCATCCTGTCGCGCGCCGGCGCGTCCGTCTCGGTGGCGGGTCCTGCCGTCACGTCCATGTCTCCCTCGGCGGAAGGTGTGATGAATCGGTGTCACCTTCGTCGCCGTTCGCACAGACCTTCCAGGCATGGGACCGGCAACTCGCCGCGGGCAACTTGCCGCCCCGATGCCTGGCCCACGCACGGACGCGGAGACGAAGCTCGCCAGGCGGTGCTGCGCGCCAGGCGGCGCGGTGCCGCGGAGCTGCCCGGCCGGCGAGCGGCAGGAGAGGTGACCGAAGTGACCAGCGCAGTGGGCGAACTGCCGATGCCCATGCCCACGCACGCCGTCGAGACCTTGCTGTGCTCGGTGTGGGGCGGGTTTTTCGGCTGCCCGGTGGGCCCCGACGACGACTTCTTCGAGCTGGGTGGCGACTCCCTCGCCGTCCTGGACATCGTGCTGGAGGCTCGCCGGCAAGGGCTGGAGCTGCGTACTTCGCAGGCCCTGCGGCACTCCACACCGGCGCGGCTGGCGGAGGCGGTGACGGTGCGCCACGCCGGCCGGGCGCCGCGCCGGCTGCTGGACCTGGTGAGCGCCGCGCTGGACGGCATGGTGGACGACGCGGGGGACGGCCCCGCGGACGCCGCGATGGACCCGGTGGACGCGATGGACCCGGTGGACGCGGTGGACACAGTGGACACGGTGGACACAGTGGACACGGTGGACGACGGGACGCGGCCGGAGGAGCCGCACGGCCCGCCGCCGCTGTTCGTGATCCACTCCGACAGCCACCGCACGGCCGAGCGGGAGGCGCTGCTGCGGTGGGGACTCGGCCGCCCGCTGCACGGCCTGCGCCTGCCGGGCCTCGACGGCACGGTCACCGACGGCGCGGGAATCGTCCGGGCCGCCCACGCCGTGGCCCGGGCGGTAGGCGCCCGCCAGCCGGACGGACCGGTGTCGATCGCCGGATTCGGCCTCGGCGCGGTGTTCGCCGGCGAGACGGCCCGGGCGCTGCGCGCGGCCGGGAGGCAGGTCGGGCTGCTGGCGCTGGTGTCCCCCGAGCCGCTGGACGCCGCGGTGCCGGGGCGGACCGCCCTGCTGGCCGAGCGGGTCGCGCAGCTGGGCGCCCGGTTCGGGCTGGGCGACGAGGACGGCGCGCGGGAGCTGCTGGACCGCTCCCATGCGGCCGGCTGGTTCCGGGACGCGGGTTCTCCCGCGGAACTCGTCCGGATGCAGGCGGCCTGGGTGAAGCTGACCGCCGCGGCCGGCGGGCACCGCCCCGGCGGCTTCGACGGTCCGGCGCTGCTGGCCGTGGACGAGGCGGACCTGGCGCGTGCCGAAAAGGTGTGGCGGCCCGCGGCGCCGGCCGCGATGGAGGTGTGCCGCCTGGAACACGGTCTGCGCTCACCGGCGGGCGCGCTGCGTGATCCGCGTCTCGCCGAGGCGCTGCGAGGGGGTTGTGGGTCGTGAATGGTGCGGGTACACCGACGCGCTGGTTCGCCCGGCCGCGGAAGGTTCCCGACCCGGCACTGCGGCTGGTGTGCTTTCCGCATGTCGGGGCCGGTGGCGCGGCGTTCAACGAGTGGACGGAGCTGCTGCCCGCCGGAGTCGAACTGTGCGCGGTGCGCTTCCCGGGGCGGGAGAACCGGCTGCACGAGCCGCTGCTGGACGATCCCGGGCAGGCGGTGGACGCGGTGCTGACCGCGCTGCTGCCGCTGCTGGACCGTCCCTTCGTGCTGCTCGGCCACTGCTCCGGCAGTGTTCTGGCGTATGAGTGCGCCCGCCGGCTCCAGCTCTCGGGCGGCCCGGCACCGGCCCTGGTGGTGGTCTCCTCGGCCGAGGGGCCGTCGGTGCGCGACATCCCGGACCCGCTGCATCTGCTGCCCCGGGACGAGTTGCTGGCCCGGGTGGCCGACTACGGCGGGACGGCCCGGCAGGTGCTGGCCGACCCGGATCTGATGGCGATGTTCGAGCGGGTGCTGCGGGCGGACTACCGCGTGGTCGAGCGGCTGCGGTACTCCCCGGGGCCCGCGCTCACCGCACCGCTCACGGTGATCGGCGGGCGGCAGGACCGGTTCGTGTCCGAACAGGCGCTGCGGGCGTGGGCCGGTGAGACCACCGCCGCCTTCTCGCTGCACATGCTGGACGCCCCGCACTATCTGCTGCGGCACGCGGGCGCGGCGGTGGCCGCGCTGCTCCAGGACCTGCTCCACGCCGGGGTGCGGCGATGACCGGGGACGGGATGATGTCGCTGCCCACGGCCTGGCGGCCGGGGCACACGGCCGACGCGGCCGACGCGGCCGATGCTCACGTGCGGTACCAGGCGGTCGTGGAGACGGACCCGGGCACGGAGCCGGCGGTGCTGCTGGCGGTCCATGTCAAGGTGCTGGGCATGCTGTCGGAGGACCGGCGGTTCCGCACCGCCGTCCGGCTGGACGACGGCAGGGAGAGCGAGCTGCGGGTCGATCTGCGGCGGGTGCGCACCTGGCGGGAACTCACCGCGGCGCTGACCCCTCCGGCGGGCGGCCCGGCACCGGAGGCCGGTGAGGCCACCCCTGGCTCCCCGGACTCCCCGGACACCCCGGACACTCCGGACTCCCCGGATACCGTGCTGTTCGACACCGCCGCCGCCACCGATCCCGGGCCATCCGGCCGGTACGGGCTGGTGGTGACGGCGCGGAAGGGCGACCGGCTGCGGCTGTCCGCCGACGGGCGGGTGCTCTCCCGCACCGCGTTCGACCGGCTCACGGAGCTGTACCGCTGCGCGCTGCGCACCGCCGCCGCCGACCCGGACGGCGATGTGCGGGCCGCGTGCCTGCCGGACGCGGAGCGGCGCGCGGTGCTGGAGCGGTGGAGCTCGGGCGGGAGTGCCGAGCGCGGACCGGGAACCGTCCTGGACCTGTTCCAGGAGCAGGCGCGGCGCAGCCCGGACGCACCCGCGGTGCGGTGCCCGGGCACCGTCATCGGCTACCGGGAGCTGGACGAGCGCTCCGACCGCGTCGCGGCGCTGCTGGCGGCGCGCGGGGCGGGGCCGGAGCTGCCGGTCGGGGTGTCGCTGCGCAGCGGCCCGGACCTGCTGCCGGCGCTGCTCGGCGTATGGAAGACCGGGGCGCCGTATCTGCCGCTGGACGTGAGCCTGCCCGCCGCCCGGCTGCACACCATGGCCGCCTCCGCGCGGTGCCGGCAGGTGCTGACGGATGCCGCGCACCTGCCGCTGTGGGAGGGCGTCGCGGGGGTGGAGACCCTGGTGCCGGACGCCGCGCCGCCGGCCGGCCGCCCTCCGGCCGGCGGCCCCGCGGTGCGGCCGGGCCCGGGAAGCCCGGCGTATGTGATGTACACCTCGGGCTCCACGGGACGCCCCAAGGGCGTCCTGGTGCACCACGCCGGCCTGGTCAACTACATCTGGTGGACCGCCGAGAACTACGCCTCCCGGGGGACGGGCGGTTCGCCGTTCTTCACCTCCATCGGCTTCGACCTGGGGGTGCCGAGCCTGTTCACGCCGCTCGTCACGGGGCAGACAGTGGATCTGCTGCCCGATCCGCTGGACCCGGCGGACCTGGGCGCGCTCCTGGCGGCGGGCAGCCCGTACAGCTTTGTCAAGTGCACCCCCGGGCATCTCAACATGCTGAGCCTGGAACTGACGCCGCGGCAGGCGCACGACCTGGCCGGCCTGGTGATCGCGGGAGGTGACGCCTTCACCGGTGAGCTGGCCCGGCGGTGGCTGGACCTGGCGGGGCCGGGCGGCACCGCGGTCGCCACCGAGTACGGCCCGACCGAGATCACCGTGGGGAACTCCGGCGAGGTGGTGGACGATCCCGATCCGCACGGTCTGATCCCCCTGGGCCGGCCCATCCCCCACACCACGATGTATGTGCTCGACGAGCTGCTCGAACCGGTGCCGGCCGGGGTGCCGGGCGAGGTGTGCGTCGGCGGTGACGGGGTCGCCTACGGCTATCTGGGGGAGCCGGCGCGCACCGCGGAACGTTTCCTCCCCGACCCCTACGGCGCACCCGGGTCCCGGCTCTACCGGACCGGAGACCGGGCCGCCTGGACCGACTCGGGCGACCTGGAATTCCTCGGCCGCACCGACCACCAGCTCAAGATCCGCGGCTACCGGGTCGAGGCCGGCGAGGTGCGCCAGGCCCTGCGCCGCATCCCGGGCGTCGCCGACGCCGTGGTGGCGGCGGTGGGGCGGCCCGCGCGCCTGGCCGCGTTCCTCGTCGCCGCGGACCCGGCGCCGGAGAGTGCGCCGGACCCGGCGCGGGTGCGTGCCCGGCTGTCCCGGGAGCTGCCCGACTACATGGTCCCGTCCGATGTGGTGGTGGTGGACGCCCTGCCGCTGACCGCCAACGGCAAGGTGGACCGGGGCGCCCTCCAGGCGCTGCTGCCGGGCCGGGCGGGACGGGGCGGCGGCCCGGCCCCGCGTCCCTCGCCGTCCGGCGCCGGTGCCGGTGCCGGTGACCGTGATGTGCGCGACGCCCCCGATACCCGTGACATCAGCAAGCCCCGCGAAACCGGTGAAAGGAGCACGGTGAACGAGAACCCGGCCGAGCACGACGCCTCCTCCTCGGAGCCGCTCCACCAGGTGGTGCTCAACCACGAGGAGCAGTACTCCCTGTGGCCGGCGGACCGCGAGCCCCCGCCGGGCTGGCGGGCCGAGGGCTTCACCGGCACCCGGCAGGACTGCCTCACCCGGATTTCCGAGGTGTGGCGGGACCTGCGTCCGCTCAGTGTCCGCCGCACCACAGGGAGCTGACCGGTGTCCGTCATGCTGCCGGAACTCATCCTGGACTCGGTCCGGCGACACCCGGACTCCCCCGCCGTGATCGCCCCGGACGGGACCGTCACCTATCACGAACTGGGCGAGCGGGCCGGGCGGCTCGCGGCCGCGCTGCGCGTGCACGGCGTCGGCCCGGAGTCGGCGGTCGGCATTCTGGTCGCCCCCGGCCCGGACCTGGTCGCCGCGGTGCTGGGCACCTGGCTGGCCGGCGCGGCTTACGTCCCCGTCGATCCGCTGGCGCCCGCGGAACGCCGGGCCCGGGTCCTGGCGCTGGCCGGGGCCACCGTGCTGCTGGCCGACCACGCGCCCGTCCTGACCGCCCCCGACGCCGCCCCCGACGCCGCAGCACCGGCACCGCCGGCGGTGGTACGGACCGACGTGCCGGGCCCGCCGCCGGATCCCACCGTGTCAGGCGGCCCGACGCCGCACCGGCGCGCCGCCTACATGGTGTTCACCTCCGGCTCGACGGGCACGCCCAAGGGCGTCGTGGTCGAGCACGCCGGTATCGCCAACCGCGTGCTGTGGGGCATCGAGGCGCTCGGCCTGACCGCGGCGGACCGCATCCTGCAGAAGACCCCGCTCACCTTCGACGCCGCGGCCTGGGAGGTGCTGGCCCCGCTGGTCACCGGCGCGCCGGTGGTCTTCGGCAGCCCGGACGCCGGGCGGGACGCCACCGCCCTGGTGGCCTCGCTGCGGGAGACCGGCGCGACGGTCCTCCAGGTGGTGCCTTCCCTGCTGCGGCTGCTCGCCGCGGAGCCCGGGCTGGAGGAGTGCCGCGCCCTGCGCACGGTGTGCTGCGCCGGTGAGCCGCTGCACGCCGAGCTGTGCGAGCGCGTCCGCCGCCGGGTCGATGTCGAGATCTGGAACACCTACGGGCCCACCGAGTGCTCGATCGACATCACCGCGGCCCGGTTCGACCCCGCCCAGCGGAGCGGACCGGTGCCCATCGGCCGGCCGATCGACAACATGCGGGTGCGGCTGCTGCCCGCCGGGGCCGCGCCCGGCTCCGCCCCGGACACCGGCGAGCCGCAGCACGGCCCGGACACGCTGTTCGAGCTGTACGCGGCCGGTCCCGGGGTCGCCCGCGGCTACCACGGGGACCCGGCGCAGACCGCCGAGCGTTTCCTCCCCGACCCCGCCGGCCCGCCCGGGGCGCGCATGTACCGCACCGGCGATCTGGTGCGCCGGGCCGCGGACGGCACGCTGTCCTTCGTCCGGCGGGCGGACGCCCAGGTGAAGATCAACGGCGTGCGGATCGAACCCGGCGAGGTCGAGGCGGCCCTGGAACGCCACCCGTCGGTGGTCGCGGCGGCGGCGGCTCCGGTGGACGATCCGCGCGGGCCGCGCCGGCTGGGCGCCTGGGTCGTCACCGCGGGCGGCGGCGAACCGTCCGGCCTCCTGGACTTCCTGCGGCAGCGGCTGCCCGCGTCGCTGGTGCCGTCCGTCATCACCACGGTCCCGGCGCTGCCGGTCACCGCCAGCGGCAAGACCGACCGCTCGCGGCTGCCGGAGCCCGACTGGGAACGGCGGCCGGCCCGGGCCCGGGAGAACGGCGGGGAGGCGGCGGACGGTACCGCCGTCACCCGCCCGACCACCGAGCAGGCGCTGGTACTCGCCGCCTGGCGGGAGGTGCTGGGCGTCGGCGAGGTGGACCTCGACGACGACTTCTTCCGTCTCGGCGGACACTCGCTGCTGATGACCCGGCTCTCCGTGGTCCTCGCCGAGACCTCCGGGGTGGAGCTCGACTTCCGGGAGCTGTTCTTCGCCGCGACCCCGCGCCGCCAGGCCGAGCTGCTGACCGAGGTGGCCCGGACCGGGCCGATCGGCACGCTGCCCGACGGGGCCCGGATACCGCTCTCCCCGGGCCAGGAACGCTTCTGGCTCCAGGACCGGCTGAACCCCGGCAGCCCCGAATACCTGCTGCCCATCCTGTGCTGGTTCCCCTCCGCCGTCCCCGAGCGGACCATCCGGGAGGCCGTGGAACTGCTGGTCGCCCGCCATGAACCGCTGCGGACCCGCTACGCGATGGACGCGGACGGGCTGCACGCCGTCGTGCTGCCCGCCCCTGTCGTCCCGGACTTCCAGGCCGTCGACACCACACCCGCCGAGGCGGTCCGGCAGGCGCGGGCCGCACTGGCGGAGGGCTTCGACCTGGCCGCCGCTCCCCCGGTGCGCTACCGCCTGATCCGCGACGGCGGGGACGAACAGCTCCTGCTCGTGGTGAGCCACCACATCGCCGGGGACGGCTGGTCCTCCCGGGTGCTCGAACGCGATCTGCGGGAGCTGGTCGAGGCCGCCGGCCGGGGCCGGCCCGCCGCGCTGGCCGGGCTGCCGGTGCGCTACCGGGACGCCGTCGCCTGGCAGCGCGACCGGCTCACCCCCGAGGTGGCAGCCGAACAGCTCGGCTACTGGCGCACCGCGCTGGACGGCATGGCGCCGCTGGAGCTGCCCGGGGCACCGGAACGGCCGCGGTACCGCGGTATCGAGGGCGCCGCCGTCGAGGTGGCGCTGCCGGCCGGGGACAGCGAGGCGCTGCTGGCGGCCGGCCGGGCCGCCGGGGTGTCGGCGCACAGCGTGTTCCTCACCCTGTGGACGGTGCTGCTGGCCCGGGCGGCCGGGCACTGGGACTTCGGGGTCGGGACCCCGCACGCCGGCCGCGACCGGCCCGAACTGCACGACCTCGTCGGCCTGTTCATCAATGTCGTGGTGATACGCGCCCGGCTGGACCCGCAGGTGTCCTTCCGCACCGCCGTGGAACGCGTCGGCCGGGTGTGCCGGGAGGCGTTCGCGCATGGCGCGGTGCCGTTCGAGCAGGTGGCGAACGAGGTGGAACCGGAGCGGGACCAGTCCCGCACCCCGGTGTTCCAGACCCTGTTCACGCTGAGCGGCGACGGGATGGTCGGCCAGGAGGTCGGCGAACGCGACCTGCGGCTGCTGGCCGAGATCTGGAAAGTGGCCCGCACCGATGTGGGGCTCACCCTGTGGCCGCACCGGGCCGGCGGCTTCGGCGGCGCCGTGGAGTACGCGGTGCAGGTGATGTCCGAGCACACCGCGCGGGAGCTCGCGGAGCGCTTCCGGGCGCTGGCGGCGGTGTTCGCCGCGGACCCGGACCTGCCCGTCGGCACACCCCTGCCGCAGTCCACCGCCACCGCCGCCGGCAATGCCGGCCGCGGGGACGACGGCGCGGGCGCCCCGGCCGCCGGGGAAACCACCGGCGAGACCTCCGGGGAGTCACTGGTGACGGCCACGGTCCTCGGCTTCATCCGCGAAGTGCTCCAGCGGGACGACGTGGGCCCCGAGGACAACGTGCTCAGCCACGGCGGCACGTCGCTGATGGCGGCGAGGCTGCTGTGGAACATCCAGAACGCTTTCGGGGTCGAGGTCTCGATGCGGGTGTTCTTCGACCGGCCGACGGCCGCCGCGCTGGCCGAGGAGGTCGGACGGCTGCTCCAGGCGGAGCTGGACGGACAGGCCGTGTCGGCCGGCTGACACCACTGGCACCCCTGGAACCGCTGGCACCTCTGGCACTCCTGGCCACCCCTGGTACCCCGACACCCCCGACACCTCTGGGGCCCGCGACGGCCCGCGACGCGGCCGGCACGTGTCCTGAGCATCCACACAGGAGGCAACACGATGACCCCCCACCAGGCTGACGGCCCGCCGGGTGCTCCGGCCCCGCGCACGGTGGAGGACCTGGCCCGCCGGCGACTCGCGGCGGCGGCCCGGCCGGTCCTCCCCAGGGCGGACCGCGACCGGCCCTTCCCCCTCTCGGCGGGTCAGCGGCAGATGTGGTTCCTGCACCGGATGGACCCCGGAAGCCCGGTCTATCTGATGTCGTGGCTGCTGCGCATCACCGGTCCGCTCGACCGGGACGCGCTGCGGCTCGCGTGGACGGATCTGGCCACCCGGCACGAGGTGCTGCGCACCCGCTACGCCGAGGCCGGGCCGGACGGGCAGCACCAGGGACAGGACTCCGCCGTCCAGATCATCGACCCGGCCGCCGCGCCGGCCTGGCACGAGATCGATCTGACGCATCTGCCGCCGGAGCAACGCGAGGAGCGGGCGCGGCAGGTGGCGGAGTGGACGCGCCGCCGGCCCTTCGACCTGGCGGCCGAGCAGCCGCTGCGGGTGACCCTGATCACGATGGGCGAGCGGCGGCATCTGATGGCGGTGACCATCCACCACATCGCCTGCGACGGGCCCGGCCAGATCGGCCGCGAGCTGGGCGAACTGTATGCGGCCCGGGTCGGCGGGCGTCCGCCCGGGCTGCCCGGGGTCGCGGTGCAGTACGCGGACTTCGCGGCCCGGGAGCTGTCCGGCCTGGCCGAGGGCCGGCTGGAGCCGCATCTGGCCTACTGGCGTGGAGCGCTGGCGGGGGTGACGGAACTGCCGCTCCCGCTGGACCGGCCGCGCCCGAGCAGGCCGGACCGCCGCGGCGGCCGGGTGGCGGTGGAGGTGTCGGAACCGGCGTCGCAGGCCGTGCGGGCGATCGCCGGGGAACACCGCACCTCCCCGTTCGCGGTGCTGCTGGCCGCCTTCCACGCGGCGCTGGGACGCATCGCCGGCAGCGGTGACATCACGGTCGGGGTGCCCGTCACCCTGCGGGCCTCGCCGGAGCTGGCCGACACGGTCGGATACCTGGTGAACACCGTGGTGGTGCGGGCCCGTCCGGGCCCGGAGAAGTCCTTCGGCGAGCTGCTGGACGAGGTGCGCGGCGCGCTGCTGGAAGCGCTGGACCACCGGTCCGCCCCGTTCGCCTGGGTGGTGGACGACCTCAAACCGGTGCGCGCCCCGGGGGTCAACCCGCTGTTCCAGGCGGCGTTCGACATGGAACCGCCCGCCGACGACGACCTGTTCCGGCTGCCGGGCCTTGAGGTGGAGCAGCTCGGACTCGCGGAGGCGCCGACCCCCAAGTTCGATGTGAACCTGCATGCGGTGGTGCTGCCGGACGGCCGGTTCGCGGCGAGTCTGGAGTATGCGGCGTCGGTGATCGACGAGGCGACGGCGGCGGCCTGGGCGGAATGCTGGCGCACGGTGCTGGAGGACGGGGTGCGCCACCCCGGGCGCCCGCCCTCGGCACAGGTTCCGGCACAGGTTCCGGCACCGGTCCCGGCGCAGATGCCGGCCCCGGCGGAGCCGGTGCCGCAGCCCGCGGCGGAACCCGCGGCGCGGGTGGCCGAGCTGGTGACCCGGGCCTGGTCCGAGGTGCTCGGTGTGGAGAACCCGGACCCGGACGACAACTTCTTCGACCTGGGCGGGGACTCGCTGCGCGCGGTCGCCCTCGCGGGCCGGCTGCGCGCCGGCGGTCTGGACGTGGCCGCGGGCGACCTGTTCGCCCACCAGTCGGTGGCCGAGCTGGTCCCGGCCGTCGCCGGGCGCGCGGCGGTGGAGCAGCTGCCCGACCCGGTCGAGCCGTTCGCCCTGATCGGCCCCGAGGACCGGGCGGCCCTGCCGGCGGACGTGGTGGACGCCTATCCCCTGGCCGCGGTGCAGCTCGGCATGCTGATGGAACTCCGCACCAATCCGATGCTCAGCACCTACCAGGACAGCACCTCCTACTTCATCCGCGATGACGCGCCCCTGGATGTGGCGGCGCTGCGGCGGGCCGTGCAGACCGTGGTGGACCGCCACGAGGTGCTGCGCACCTCCTTCGACCTGGGGGGCTACTCGGTTCCGTTGCAGCTGGTGCACCGCGCCGCCCCGATCACCGTGGGGGTGACCACGGTGGCGGAGGGCGAGCCGGAGGACTGGCTGCCGGTCCTCAAGGAGTTCGGCGCCGCCGAGCGGCGTGCGCCGATGGACGTCACCCGGGCCCCGCTCATCCGGGTCCACGCGCATGTGCGGCCCGGCAGGCCGCGGTGGTGGCTCACCATCACCGAATGCCATCCCGTCCTGGAGGGATGGAGCTTCCACACCATGCTCATGGAGATCCTGACCCGCTACCGCGCCCTGCGCGACGGCGGCGCCCGGCCGGACCAGCAGGACCAGCAGGACCAGCAGGACCAGCAGGACCAGCAGGAGCCCGTGCCGTTCCGGTACGCGGACTACATCGCGGCGGAGGCGCGGTCCCGGGAGAGCGCGGAAGACCGCGCCTACTGGCAGCGGGCGCTGGAGGGGGCCTCGGAGCCCGCCCTGCCGGTGAGCTGGCAGGACCCGCCGCACCTGGCGCCCCGGCGGCACCAGTACCTGGTCGACCTGCGGGACCTGGACGCCGAGCTGCGCCGGCTGGCCGAGGAGACCCGCACCTCCCACAAGGCGGTGCTGCTGTCCCTCCATCTCACCGTGATGCGGCTGCTGGGCGGCGCGGAGGACTTCTTCACCGGGCTGGTGTGCGACGCCCGGCCGGAGACCGAGGGAGCGGACCGGGTCCTGGGGATGTACCTCAACACCCTGCCCTTCCGGATGCCGGCCGGGGCACGGACCTGGGGCGATCTGGTGCGCGCGGTCCACGACCGGCTGACCGCACTGTGGCCGCACCGCCGCTACCCGATGCCGCTGCTCCAGCAGGAGTTCGGCGGCGGTGACCGCCTGCTGGACGTGTTCTTCAACTACCTGGACTTCCGCCAGGTGGACTACGACCTGGTGGAGCACGACCGGACGTACAACGACAACACCAACGAGTTCGGCCTGCACGTCTTCACCGTGCCGGGGATGCTGCGCATCAACGCGGACAGCCACACCCTGGGAGCGGACGCGGCCCCGGTGCTGCTCGACCTGTACCGGCTGGTGGCCGAGGAGATGGCGCTCGGCCCGGACGGGCCGGTCGATCTCGTGCGGCTGCGGCTGTCCGCGGATCAGCCGGAGGCGGGACGGCCGCTGCGCTGGGCGGGCGGCGTGCTGGCCGGCCCCGGTCCGGTCGCGGACGCGGTGCGGCGGCTGGCCGGGACCCCGCAGGCCGCTTCCGCGGCGGCCGAGCCCGGCTCCGTGAGCCTCGCCGCCGGGGTCAGGGCCCGGGTGCTGGGCCCGGACCGGCTGCCGGTGCCGCGCGGGGTGCCGGGAGAGCTGTGGATCGCCGGGCCGGAACCGCACCGCACCGGGGTGGCCGCCCGCACCGGGCTCGACGGTGCCCTGGAGCTGCTGGGGCCGGCGGACCTGGACCGGGAGACCGCGGCGCGCTGGCCGCACGGGTCCGCGGCGGTACTGCTGCGGGTCCAGGAACTGATCGGCCGTCACCCCTCGGTGCTCGACAGCCGGGTCCTCATCCGCCCGGACGCCACGGGGACGGCGCACCTCACGGCCTATGTGCGGGCGGCCGAGGGAAGGGAGGCGGACCTGGACGCGGTGCGTCGCTCGCTCGCCGGACGGCGGCTCTCCCGGCGCTTCGTCCCGGAGCGGTGGGCGGTGGTCGAGAAGTGGCCGCTCGGCCCGGACGGCATGCTGGCGGTCGAGGAACTCCCCCAGGCGGTGCCCGTGGAGTCCCCCGCCGCCGGCCCGCAGGGAGAAGCGTCCGGGGACCGCCCCTGGGACGACGCCTTCGAGGAGCTGCTGCGCGACGCGCTCGACCTCTCGCCGGAGGAGTGGGCGGCGTCGGACGACGGCGCGCGCTCGCCGCACGGGTTCGCGGACCTGCCGCTCGCCGAGGCCGGACTGGACTCGTTCCGCATGGTCAACATGCTGGTGGAACTGGAGCAGAGCCACGGCATCCACATCCCGGAGGACTTCCCCTTCCTCGACATGTTCCGCACCCCGCGGACCCTGTGGGAGGCGGTGGTCCGGCTGCGCGAGGCGGACGGGCAGGCCGGCTAGGCACCCGGGCAGGCGCCCCGGGGACGGGCGGCGGCGGCCGGGACCGGCCCGGGCCGCGCCGCCCGTCCCGTCAGCCTCGCCGCAGGACCGCAGCGGCCGTCATGACCGTCATGACCGTCATGACTGGGAGTCGATGAAGGCGAACATCTCCTCGTCGGTGGCGCCGTCCAGGGCGACGGCGGCGGAGCCCGGGGCGCCGCCCGCGGCGCCGAGCCGGTCCAGCGCCCGGGACAGCACCCCGGTGGCCCGCTCCCTGACCCCGGGCTCCGCGGCCCGGAACTCCTCCGTCATCCGGTGCAGCAGCTCCTCCAGGGCCTCCACCGGATCGGGCGGCTCGGGGACCAGCAGCCCGGTCAGATGACCCGCCAGGGTGTCGATCGTCGGGTATTCGAAGACCAGCGTCACGGCCAGCTCCAGCGCGGTGTCGGCCTGGAGGCGGTCGCGCAGCTCGATCCCCGACAGCGAGTCCAGACCCATCTCGATCAGCGCGGCCGAGCCGTCCAGGGACTGGGGCGAGCTGTGGCCCAGCACCGCCGCCACATGGCCGCGGACCGCCTCGGTGACCGCCTCCAGCGCCTGAGCGGGCGGCAGCTTCCGCGCCGCGGCGGCCAGTCCACCGGCCGGCCGGCCCGCCCGTCCGGCCCCGGCACCGGCTCCGGCACCGGCGGCGGACGGGCGGCGTCCGCCGCGCACCAGCCCCTGGAGCAGGGCCGGTACCGGCTCGTCCCGGTCGGCGCCGGACAGGTTCCACCGGGAGGCGACCACCACCGGCTCGGCCCCCGGATCGGTCAGCACCACATCCAGCAGCCGCAGCCCCTGCTCCTCGCTGATCGGGGCGATCCCGGCGCGGGCCAGCCGCGCCCGGTCCGCGGCGCCCAGCCGGACCCCCATGCCGGGCCCGGACCACAGGCCCCAGGCGATGGACACGGCCGGCCGCCCCTCGGCCCGCCGCCGGGCGGCCAGCGCGTCCAGGAAGGCGTTCGCCGCGCCGTAGCCGGTCTGCCCGGCGTTGCCCAGCACCCCGGCGATGGAGGAGAACAGCACAAAGGCCCGCAGCGGGGCGTCGGCGGTCAGCTCGTGCAGCGCCCAGGCCGCGTCGGTCTTGGGCCGCAGCACCCGGGCCAGCCGCTCGGGGGTCTGCCCGGTCAGCGTTCCGTCGTCCAGTACGCCGGCCGCGTGCAGCACCCCGGTCAGCGGCTGCTCGGCGGGCACCGAGGCCAGCAGCGCGGCCAGCGCCTCGCGGTCCGCGGCGTCGCACGCCTCGATCCGCACGGTGGCGCCGAGCCCGGTGAGTTCGGCGGCCAGCTCGGCGGCGCCCGGGGCGTCCGGGCCGCGGCGCGAGGTGAGCAGCAGATGCCGTACCCCGTGCCGGGCCACCAGATGGCGGGCGACCAGCGCGCCCAGGCCGCCGGTGCCGCCGGTCACCAGCACGGTGCCGTCCCCGAACCCGGCGCCTTCGCTCCCGGACGCGCTCCCGGACGCGGTCCCGGACGCGGACGGGGTCCGGGGGGCGACTCGCGGCACCAGCAGCGCCCCGTCGCGCAGCAGCAGCTGGGGCTCGCCGGCGTCCGCGGCGGCGGCCACCAGCTCCCGCGCGGTCTGCTGCTCCGCCCCGGTCAGGCCGCCGGCCAGCACGAACCGGCCGGGGTACTCGTGCTGGGCGGACCGCACCATCCCCCAGACCGCGGCCGTGACCGGGTGGGCCGGATCGGCGGAGACCACCAGCCGGGCACCGGGGTGCCGCATCCCGTCGGACCACTCCTGGAGCGCCGACAGCACCTCGGCGGTGATCCGGCGGACCGCCGCGGGCATCTCCTCGTCCGGGGACGACGCGGCCGAGGCGTCGCAGTCCAGCAGCACGAAGTCGGCGGCGTCCCGGCCGCCGTCGCCCGGCGTGCGCCAACTGCGCGCCGGCCCGCCGGGGGAGACGGCCGACGGCGTCCAGTCCAGCCCGTAGTAGCCCTCCTCGGCGGCGGAGCCGGCCGCCGCGGCGGACAGCGCGGCCGGGGAGACCGCCCGGACCCGCAGTTCCTCGGCCTCCAGCGCCGGCGCACCGTGCTCGTCGGCGGCGGTCAGCGACAGCCGGTCGGCGTCCGTGGCGACGATCCGCACCCGCAGCCGCCGCGCGCCGGTCACCCCCGGGCGCAGCCCGCGGAAGCTGAACGGCAGCCGCAGCTCCGCCGGCCCGCCGTCGTCGCCGCCGTCGCCGCCGCCGTCGTCCGGCAGAGCGGCCAGCAGATAGGGGTGGAAGGCCGCGTCCAGCAGCACCGGGTGCAGGCCGAAGCCGTCGTGCCGGGCGCTGTCCGCCACCTCCACCTCGGCGAACAGTTCTTCGCCGCGCCGCCAGGCGGCCCGCACGCCGCGGAACGCCGGGCCGTACTCGTAGCCCGCGGCGGCCAGCCGCTCGTAGCCGCCGGCCAGATCGAACGGCTCGGCGTCGGCGGGCGGCCAGGCGGTGGCCCACGCGCAAGTGTCGTCGTCCCGTTCGGCGGGCGCGGTGTCGGGGGCCAGCCGGCCCGAGGCGTGCCGGGTCCAGGGGGCCGCCGGGTCGGTCCGGGCCAGCACCTGCACCGCGCCGTCCGCGTCGACCGCGACCTGGAGGTCCAGCGTGCCGCGCTCGGGCAGCGCCATGGGCGTCTCGAAGGTCAGCTCCGCCACCCGGTCCAGTCCGCTGCGGGACGCGGCCTCGGCGACGGCGTCCAGCAGCGCGGTGGCCGGCACGAGGGGGGTTCCGGCAATGGCGTGATCGGTCAGCCATGGCAGGTCGGCGGCGCCGAACCGGCCGGTGGCCACCAGGCCGCCCCCGGCGGGCTCCACGGCGGCGCCCAGCATCGGGTGCGGCAGGGCGGCCAGGCCCAGCGCGCCGGCGTCCGAGCGCCGCGGCGGCCGGATCAGCCAGTACCGTTCCCGGTCGAAGGCGTAGGTGGGCAGCTCCACGATCCGGCCGCCGGGCGCGGCCGACGCCCAGTCCACGGTCATCCCGGCGGTCCATGCCTCGCCGAGACCGGTCAGCAGCGCCTCCGGCTCGGCCGTCGAGCCACGGGAGACCGCGGTGACCGCCGCCCGGCCGGTCAGGCAAGCCCGGACCATGCCGGAGAGCACCGGGCGCGGCCCGATCTCCAGATGCACGGCGGTGCCCGCGGCCTCCAGCCGGGCGGCCAGGCCGGCGAAGCCCACCCGGCCGCCGATCTGGTCCACCCAGTAGCGGGGATCGTTCCACTCCCGGTCCGGGCCGAGGTTGCTCTCGTAGGGCAGCCGGGGGGTGTGGAAGGTCAGCTCGGCCAGTTCGGCGGCGAACTCCCCGGTCATCGGCGCCATCAGCGGCGAGTGGAAGGCATGGCTGACGGTGAGCCGGGTGGTGCGCCGGCCGCGGGCGGCCCACTGCTCGGCGATTTCCAGGCAGACCGTCTCGTCACCGGAGATCACCACGTCACCGGGGCTGTTGACGGCGGCGATCTGCACCAGGTGCTCCCGGCCGGCCAGCGTGGGGGCGACCTCCTCGGGTCCGGCGGCGATGGCCACCATGGCGCCGCCGGCCGGCAGCGCGTCCATCAGCCGGCCGCGCACGGCCACCAGCCGGGCGGCGTCCGGCAGGTCCCAGACCCCGGCGGCATGGGCGGCGGCGATCTCGCCGACGGAGTGCCCGGCGACCCGGTCGGGGCGGACACCCAGCGACTGAAGCAGCCGGAAGACGGCCACCTGGTAGGCGAAGAGGGCGGGCTGGGTGTAGCGGGTGCGGTCCAGCAGCGCGGCCTCCGGGCTGTCCGGACCGGCCCACATCACCTCCCGCAGGGGGCGCTCCAGATGCGGGTCCAGCGCCTCGCACACCTCGTCCAGCGCCGCCGCGAACACCGGGAACGCCCGGTACAGCTCCCGGCCCATGCCGAGCCGCTGGCCGCCCTGGCCGGTGAAGAGGAAGGCCGACGGTGCCGCCTGGGCCGCCGGACCGCCGGCCGGGCCGTGCGGCGCCCCGGCGGCATCCGGGTCGCGGGCCAGCTCCGCCAGCCGGTCCAGCAGCTCTTCACGGTCCCGGCCGACCACCACCGCCCGATGGCCATGGATGGCGCGGGTGGTGGCCAGCGAGCGGGCGATGTCCGCCGGGCGCACCGCGGGGTCGGCGGCCACCCGGCGGTGCAGCCGGCCGGCCTGGGAGGCCAGGGCCGTGGCCGAGGCGGCCGACACCGGCCAGGCGACCGGCGCGCCGGTGTCCGCACCGGTGTCCGCGCCCGTGTCCGCGCCCGTGTCCGCGCCTGCGCCGGACCCGGTGCCGGTCCGGTCCGGGGCGGCGGGCGGTTCCTCCAGCACCACATGGGCGTTGGTGCCGCTGATCCCGAAGGACGAGACCGCGGCCCGCCGCGGCGGGCCGTCCGCCCGGGCCGGCCACGGCTGTTCCTCGGTCAGCAGCCGCACCGCGCCGGTCCCCCAGCGGATGTGCGGCGACGGCTCGGTGACATGGATGGTGCGGGGCAGCACGCCGTGGCGCATGGCCATCAGCATCTTGATCACGCCGCCGACGCCCGCCGCGGCCTGGGCGTGCCCGATGTTCGACTTCAGGCTCCCCAGCGCCACCGGCCGGTCCTCGGGCCGGCCGCGCCCGTAGGTGGCGAGCACCGCGTGCGCCTCGATCGGGTCGCCGAGCGGAGTGGCGGTGCCGTGCGCCTCGACCGCGTCCACCTCGGCCGGGGTCAGCCGGGCGTCGGCCAGCGCGCGGGTGATCACCCGCTGCTGCGCGGAACCGCTCGGCGCGGTCTGGCCGTTGCTGGCGCCGTCCTGGTTGACCGCCGAACCCCGGATCACCCCGTGCACCGGGTGCCCGTTGCGCAGCGCGTCACCGAGCCGTTCCAGCAGCAGGACCCCGGAGCCCTCGCTCCAGGCGGTGCCGTCGGCGTCGGCGGAGAACGCCCGGCAGCGGCCGTGCGGGGAGAGCGCCCGCTGCCGGGAGAATTCCACGAAGACGTCCGGCGTGGCCATCACCGTCACCCCGCCGGCGACCGCCAGCCGGCACTCGCCGGCCCGCAGCGCCCGCACCGCCTGGTGCACGGCGACCAGCGAGGAGGAACAGGCGGTGTCCACCGTCACCGAAGGCCCCTCCAGGCCGAAGGTGTAGGAGACCCGGCCGGACAGCATGCTCGGCGTGCTGGAGACCAGCAGGGAGCCCTCGGCCTCGGGCGGGACCTCCCCGGAGAACTGCGCGGAGTAGTACTCGTACATGATCCCGGCCCAGACGCCGGTGTCGGAGCCGCGCAGCGTCCCCGGGTCGATACCGGCCCGCTCGAACGCCTCCCACACGGTCTGCAGGAACACCCGGTGCTGCGGGTCGATGCACGCGGCCTGGCGCGGGCTGATCCGGAAGAACGGGGCGTCGAAATCGCCCGCGTCGTGCAGAAAACCGCCGCGGGTGGTGTAGGTGGTGCCCGGGGAGTCGGGGTCCGGGTGGTAGAGCCGCTCCGCGTCCCAGCCCCGGTTCCGGGGGAACTCACTGGTGGCGTCGGTGCCGGAGGCGACCAGCCGCCACAGGTCGTCGGGGCTCTCCACCCCGCCGGGGTAGCGGCAACCGATCCCGACCACGGCGACGGGCTCGTGGTCGCGGTCCGCGGCGGCGGTCAGCCGGCGCCGGGCGTCGGCCAGATCCGCGGTGACGCGTCGGAGATATCTGCGAAGCTCTTCCTCGGTTGCCATGTCTTTCCTCCGAAAGGTGCGTGAGTCGTGGGCCGCGGCGGCTAGAGCCGGTCGTCGATGAATGCGAACAGGTCCTCGTCGCTGACCTGTCCGAGGTCTCCCGGCAGCTCCGGGGCGGCGCGACCGCTGCGGAGCCGGTCCAGGGCCTGCTGCAGCGCGGACTCGGCGGCTTCGCGGGCGCCGGGGTCCTGCGCCGCGTTGCCGGCGTTGCCGGCGGCTTCGACGAGTGCCTGCACGGCGTCGAGCGCCTCGCGCAGCGTGCCGGGGCGGCTGTCCCCGGCCGCGGAGCGGGAGGCAAGACCGGACAGATGGGCGGCCACATCCGCGACGGTCGGATGGTCGAAGAGCAGCGTCGTGGGCAGCGGCAGCCCGGTGCGGGCCTCCAGGCGGTTCTGGAGTTCCACCGCGGTCAGGGAGTCGAAGCCGAGGGAGGTGAACGGCTGGTCCGCCTCGATGCTCTGCGGCCGGCTGTGGCCGAGGACGGCCGCGACCTGCTCGCGGACGAAATCCACGGTGGGGACGACGGCGGCCGGGGCCGGAGCGGACCCGGACGCGGCCGGCTGCGGGGGCGGGGGCGGGGCCTGGGCGGCCGGCGGGAACAGACCGCGCAGCACCGCCGGCGCGCCGGCCGGCAGCGGGCCGGCGGTCCAGCGGGCGGCGACCAGCCGGCCGTCGGCCGGTGCGGAGCCGAGGGCCGCGTCGAACAGCGCCAGTGCGGCGGACCGGTCCAGCGGCACCGTTCCGGTCCTGGCCAGCCGGTCGATGTCCGTCCCGGTGAGCTGGGACGCCATGCCCGCCTCGGCCGGCCACAGCCCCCAGGCGAGGGAGAGCGCGGGCAGCCCGGCGGCCCGGCGGTGGGCGGCGAGCGCGTCCAGGAAACCGTTGGCCGCGGCGTAGTTGGCCTGTCCCGCGGTGCCCAGCACGCCCGCCACCGAGGAGTACAGGACAAAGGCGCGCAGCGGTGTGCCGGCGGTCAGTTCGTGCAGCGCCCAGGCGGCGTCGGCCTTGGGCCGCAGCACGGTGTCCAGCCGCCCGGCGTCCACGGCGGTCACCCGGCCGTCGTCCAGCACCCCGGCGGTGTGCACCACCGCGGTCAGCGGCCGGTCGGCGGGCACCGAGGCCAGCAGCGCGGCCAGCGCCTCGCGGTCGGCGACGTCGCAGGCGGCGATCCGCACCCGGGCACCGGTCTCCTCCAGCCGGGCCCGCAGCCCGGCCGCCCCGGGCGCGGCGGGGCCGCGCCGGGAGACCAGCAGCAGATCCCGGGCCCCGTGCCGCCGGGCCAGGTGCTGGGCGAGCAGGCCGCCGAGCCCGCCGGTCCCTCCGGTCACCAGCACCGTCCCCTCCGCGAACGCCCCTTCCGCGGACACCCCTTCCGCGGACGCCCCTTCCGCCGCTTCGCCGCCGGCGGCGGGCGCGGGCCAGGGGGTCAGCCGGGGGATCAGCGGGCCGTCCGGGCCGGAGGCGAGCTGCGGTTCGTCGTCCGCGGCCGGCCAGGGGGCGCCCTCGGGCACCCGGGCCAGGCCGAAGGCCCCGGGCAGCTCGGTCTGCGCGGAGCGCACCAGCGCCCACAGCGGACCGCCGGTCAGGGTGTCCGGGTCGGCGGTGAACAGCAGCCGGGTGCGGGCCAGTCCGGGCTCGGTGGCCCGCCGCCGCACCAGCTCCAGGGCCCGCCCCAGCACCCGCCGCACCGCCGTGGGCGTCTCCTCGCCCGGCCCGGCGAGGTCCAGGCCCGGGGCCACCACCACCGGGGCCGGGCCACCGGCGACGGCCGCGTCCAGATCGGGCAGCAGCTTCGCCCCGGGCAGCAGCCCGGCGATCCGTGCCGCCTCCGCCCCGGTGTCCAGCACCGCGACCGGGCCCGCGGCGGCAGGGCCGGCGACGGGGTCGGCGGCGGGGCCGCCCGTGCTGCCGCCCGCCGGGGTCCAGACCAGCCGGTAGAGGCCGCCGGCCGCCCGGCCGAAGCCGTCGCCGGCGTGCCGCAGGGTCACGGTCAGACCGCCCGCCGGGCGGCCGGTCTCGTCCCACAGGCTGATCCGGTGGGTGTCCTCGCTGCCCGCCACGGGCGTCAGCCGTACCCGCAGCAGCCGGGCGCCCGGCGCGGCGACGGCCGCGTCGGTGAAGGCGAACGGCACCGGCCGGGGCCCGGGCCCGCCCTCCGGGACGGACCGCAGCAGCAGCACATGGAGCGCGGCGTCGAGCAGTGCGGGGTGCGCGGCGTGGCCGGCCCGGGACGCGGCGGGCAGCCGTACTTCGGCGTACCGGTCCTCGCCGTGCCGCCAGGCGGCGGTCAGGCCGCGGAACGCCGGGCCGTAGCCGTAGCCCGCCCGGGCCAGCCGCTCGTAGGCGCCCGACAGGTCCAGCGGCTCGGCGTCCGCCGGCGGCCGGCCGTCGGACGGCTCCGGGTCCCCGTCGTCCGCCGGCCGGCTGCCCCCGGCCGCGGTGCGGCCGGTGGCGTGCAGGGTCCAGGAACCGTCTCCGCCGGGCGCCTCGGCGTGCACGGTCAGGGTGCGGCGGCCGTGTTCGTCGGCTTCGTCCCGGCCGCCGACCGCGGCCTGTATCCGCACCGAGCCCCGGGCGGGCAGCGGCAGCGGGGCGGTCAGGGTCAGCGTCGCCACCCCGGGCGCCCCGGCGGCCGAAGCCGCGGCGAGGGCCAGGTCAAGCAGCGCGGTGCCCGGCACCACCTCGGTACCGCCGATGGCGTGGTCCGGCAGCCAGGGTGCGGACTGCCGGGAGATCCGGCCGTCCAGCAGCAGGCCGCCGCCGGAGGCGACCGCGGTGGTGCGGACGCGGGCCGCCGGCCCGGCGCCGCCGGCGCTGTTGCCCGCGGTGCCGGCGGCGGGGTCGGCGGCGGGTTCGGCGGCGGTGTCGGCGGGGTCGGTGAGCCAGAAGCGCTGCCGGTCGAAGGCATAGGTGGGCAGTTCGGCCCGGGGGCCCGGGGGCAGTACCGCCGTCCAGTCCACCGCGGCCCCGGCGGTGAAGGACTCGGCGAGTCCGCGCAGCAGGGCCTCGGCCTCGCCCCGGCCGCGCCGGGCGAGGGCGGCGACCGTGGCCGTCGCGGCGGCGGGCCGCCCCGGTTCCGCTCCGGCCAGGCATTCCCGGACCGCGCCGGCCAACTGCGCCTGCGGACCGGCCTCCAGGAAGAGGCCGGTCCCGGCCCCGGCCAGCCGGCCGACCGCCGGGCCGAAGAGCACGGACGTGCGGATCTGCGCCACCCAGTAGCCGGGGTCGGTCCAGGGCAGACCGGTGTCGGCGGTGGGTTCGTGGTGCAGCGCGGGCTCGGCCGGGGCAATGGTCCCGATCTCCCGGCGGAAGTCGGCCAGCACCGGTTCCATCAGCGGTGAGTGGAAGGCGTGGCTGACGGTCAGCGGCCGGACCCGCCGGCCGCGTCCGGCCCACAGCTCGGCGACCGCCGCGCAGGCCGCCGCCTCTCCCGAGACCACCACGCTGCGCGGGCCGTTGACGGCGGCGATCTGCACCAGGTGCTCCCGGCCGGCCAGCGTGGGGGCGACCTCCTCGGGTCCGGCGGCGATGGCCACCATGGCGCCGCCGGGCGGCAGCGCGTCCATCAGCCGGCCGCGCACGGCCACCAGCCGGGCGGCGTCCGGCAGGTCCCAGACCCCGGCCGCGAGGGCCGCGGCGTATTCGCCGACGGAGTGCCCGGCGACGGCGTCCGCGGTCACCCCGAAGGACCGCAGCAGCCTCCACAGCGCGGTCTGGTGGGCGAACAGGGCGGGCTGGGCGTAGCGGGTGCGGTCCAGCAGCGCGGCCTCCGGGCTGTCCGGACCGGCCCACATCACCTCCCGCAAGGGACGCTCCAGATGCGGGTCCAGCGCCTCGCACACCTCGTCCAGCGCCGCCGCGAACACCGGGAACGCCCGGTACAGCTCCCGGCCCATCCCCGGGAGCTGCGCGCCCTGGCCGCTGAACAGCACCGCGGTCCGGGCGCGGCGCCGTGCGATGCCGGTGACCAGGCCGGGGGCGGTCTCGCGGCCGGGGCCGGCGGCCAGCGCGCCGAGACCGGCGCGCAGTTCCTCGCCGGTGGTGCCGAGCACCACGGCGCGGTGCTCGAACGCGCTCCGGCCCGCCAGGGTGCGGGCGGCGTCTGCGGGATCGGCGGCGGGATCGGCGGTGGCGGCGGCCAGCCGGGTGGCCTGCCGGCGCAGCGCGGCGGCGGAGCGGGCGGTGACCGGCCAGACCAGGGGCACCGCGGCGGTGTCCGCCGCAGCGGCGGGCAGGGCGGGCCGGTGGCCGGACTGGTGGCCGGGGGGTGGTTCCTCCAGGATCAGATGGGCGTTGGTGCCGCTGATCCCGAAGGACGAGACCGCGGCCCGCCGCGGCGGGCCGCCCTCCCGGGCCGGCCACGGCCGCTCCTCGGCCAGCAGCCGCACCCGGCCCGCCCCCCAGTCGGCGCGCGGGGTGGGCCGGTCGGCGTGCAGGCTCGCGGGCAGCGTCTCCCGGCGCAGCGCCTCCACCATCTTGATCACTCCGGCCACGCCCGCCGCGGCCTGGGTGTGGCCGATGTTGGCCTTGACCGAGCCCACCCACACCGGCCCGGCGTGCGCGGCGGCCGGGGCGCCGTAGATGGCGGTCAGCGCGTTGGCCTCCACCGGGTCACCCAGCCGGGTACCGGTGCCGTGCGCCTCGACGGCCCGCACCCCGTCCGCGGTCAGCCCGGCGTCGGCCAGTGCCTGCCGGATGACCTGGCGCTGCGCCTGGCCGTCGGGCGCGGTCAGGCCGTTGCTGGCGCCGTCCTGGTTGACGGCCGTGCCGCGGATCAGCGCCAGCACCGGGTGGCCGTTGCGGCGGGCGGCGGAGAGCCGCTCCAGCAGCAGTACGCCCGCGCCCTCGGCGAAGGAGGTGCCGTCGGCGCCGGCCGCGAACGGCTTGGCATGGCCGTCGGGGGCCAGGCCGCGCTGCCGGCTGAACTCCACCAGCAGCCCCGGGGTGGACATCACCGTGACGCCGCCGGCCAGGGCCAGCTCGCACTCCCCGCGGCGCAGCGCGCGCACCGCCAGGTGCACGGCGACCAGCGAGGAGGAACAGGCGGTGTCCACCGTCAGCGCCGGGCCGCGCAGGCCCAGGGTGTAGGCGATCCGGCCGGAGATCACACTGGCGGCGGTGCCGGTGAGCAGATGCCCGTCGGAGCCGCCGCCGCGATGCAGCCGCGGCCCGTAGTCGGAGGCCATCGCCCCGGCGTAGACGCCGACCCGGCGGCCGGCCAGGCGGCCCGGCTCGATGCCGGCCCGTTCCAGGGCCTCCCAGGAGATCTCCAGCAGCAGCCGCTGCTGGGGGTCCATGGCCAGTGCCTCGCGCGGGCTGAGGCCGAAGAACGCGGCGTCGAAGTCGGGCGCGTCGTGCAGGAAACCGCCGACCCGGGCCGCGCAGGTACCGGGCCGGTCCTGGTCGCCGAGGAGTTCGTCGAGGTCCCAGCCGCGGTCGCCGGGCAGCGGGGTCATGGCGTGGGCACGGTCGGCGACCAGCCGCCACAGCCCGGCGGGGTCGGTGATGCCGCCCGGAAAGCGGCAGCCCATCGCCACGACGGCGATGGGATCGGCGTCGGCCGCCTCGTCCCCGCCCTCCCGGGCCGGGCCGGCGGCGGGGCCGTCCGGGCGGTCCGGGCGGTCCGGGTCCGCGTTCTGGCGCGGGCCGCCCAGCCATGCCGCCAGATGCTCGGCGACCCGGCGCGGGCTGGGGTGGTCGAAGAGCAGGGTGCTGGGCAGCGGCAGCCCGGTGGCGGCCTGCAGCCGGGCGACCAGCTCCACGGTGCCCTGGGAGTCCAGTCCCAGGTCGCGGAAGCTGCGGCCGGTCTCCACGGCCGCGGGATCGGAGTGCCCGAGTACGGCCGCGGTGGCCGCGGCCACCAGGGCGGGCACCTCGGCGGCCCGGGGGCCGGCACCGGGGGGCGCCTCGTCACCGGAGGTGCCGGACCCGGCGGCGGGGGCGGGGCGGGGTTCTTCGCCGCGGGCTTCGGGCCCGGCCGGGGGGCGGGCGGCGCCGTCGGGAGCGGCGCCGGGGGTGCCGGCCGCCAGCCAGTGCCGGGTGCGCTGGAAAGCGTAGCGCGGCAGGTCGGCCGGGCGGGCGCCGGGCCGGTCCGCCTCCGGCGCCCAGTCCACATCGGCGCCGTGCACATGGGCCTCGGCCAGGCCGCGCAGCAGCCGGGCCTGCTGCCACGGGCCGAGGCCGGTCCCCGGGGGCAGGGTGGCCACGGTCACCGCCTCCCGCCCGGCCTGCCGGGCGAGCCGCCCGATCGGCCCGGTCAGCCGCGGGTGCGGATGCGGGCCGCATGCCAGGAACAGCGCGCCGCCGTCGGCCAGCGCGGCGCGCACGGCGTCCTCCAGCCGCGGCGCGCGGTGCGGTGCCCGGTACCAGTGGCCGGCGTCCAGAGCGGCGGTGTCCACCGGGCCGCCGGTGAGCGAGGAGTAGCAGGGGATGTCCGCCGGGCGGGGGCGGATGCCGTCCAGGGCGGCGGACGGACGGTCCGGCGCCGCCGCCAGCCGGGCCGCGTCGGCCAGGTCCAGCGCGCCGGCCACGGTGGCCGCGGCGAGTTCGCCCTCGCCCTGGCCGAGCACCGCGTCCGGCCGCACCCCGCGGGTCCGCCACACCTCGGCCAGGGCGACGGCCATCGCCCACAGCGCGGGCCGGCGCACATCCGCACGGTCCGGGCCGGGCGCACCGGGCGCGCCGCGCACCACCTGGAGCAGGTCGTAGCCGGTGTGCGGGGCCAGCGCGGCGGCGCACTCGCCCAGTCTGGCGGCGAACGGGCCGGGTGCGTCCAGCAGCCCGCGGGCCGCCCCGGACCACTGCCCGCCGTCGCCGGGGAAGACGAGGACCCGGCCGCCCTCCAGCGCCCGCCCCACGGTGACCGAGGCGGAGGGCAGGTCCTCGGCGAGCGCGGTCACCCCGGCGGTCAGCTCTGCCGCGTCCGCGCCGGTGATCACGGCACGGTGCTCGAACCGGGTGCGGGTGCGCAGCAGGGACAGGGCCACGTCCTGCGGTCGCGGCCCCGGCCCGGACCCCGGTTCCGGTTCCTGGTTGTCGCGCAGCTGGGCGAGCAGCCGGGCGGCCTGGCCGCGCAGCGCGGCCGGGCTGCGGGCCGACAGCGTCCACACCATGGGCGAGCCCTGCTCCGCGGCGCCGGCCGCCCGGTCGCCGGGGCCCGGGTCCTCGCCGGCCGCGGTGCCGGCGGGCGGCGGGGCGAGCAGCAGATGGCAGTTGCTGCCGCCCATGCCGAAGGCGCTCACCCCGGCGACCGCGCCGGCCGGCCAGGGCCGTTCCCGGGTGACCACCTCCAGGCCCAGTTCGTCCAGCGGGATGTCCACGGGCGGCCCGGTGAAGTGCAGGCTCGGCGGCAGCGTGCCGTGCCGCAGCGCCAGGACCGTCTTCAGCAGCCCGGTCACCCCGGCGGCGCCCTCCAGATGCCCGACATTGGTCTTGGCCGAGCCGACCAGCAGCGGCGGCAGCCCGGCCGCGGCCCGGCGGGTGCCCAGCGCGGCGCCCAGTCCGGCCGCCTCCACCGGGTCGCCCACCGGGGTACCGGTGCCGTGCAGTTCGACGTAGGCGACCTCGGCCGGCGCCACCCCGGCCGCCCGGCACGCGTCCTCGACCACCCGGCGCTGCGCCCCCGCGTCCGGGACCGTCAGCTGCCCGCCGGTGCCGCTGTTCACCGCGCCGCCCAGCACCACGGCGTGCACCGGGTCGCCGTCCGCCAGTGCGGCGGACAGCGGCTTGAGCACCACCAGGCCGCCGCCCTCGCCGCGGACATAGCCGTTGGCGCCGCCGTCGAAGGTGCGGCAGCGGCCGTCCGGGGAGAGGGCGCCGAGACGGCGCAGCGCCTCGTCGGCCTCCGGGAGGAGGTTGAGGTTGACGCCGCCGGCCAGGGCGAGCGCGGCGGTGCCGCGGCGCAGTTCCTCGCAGGCCAGGTGCACGGCGACGAGCGAGGAGGACTGCCCGCAGTCGATGGTCAGGCTCGGGCCGTGCAGCCCGAGCAGGTGCGAGACCCGGTTGGCGATCATGCCGCGGTGGGTGCCCGTGACCTCGTGGCGGCTGCCGGGGCGGTGCCGGTCGTGCAGCACCGCGTAGTCGCCGGTGATGGCACCGGCCACGACCGAGGTGCGGCTGCCGGCCAGCGTGCCGGGGACGATCCGGGCGTGTTCCAGCGCCTCCCAGGCGAGTTCCAGCATCAGCCGCTGCTGCGGGTCCATCGCCGCGGCCTCGGCGGGGGAGATTCCGAAGAACGCGGCGTCGAAGCGGTCGACGCCGGGCAGGTAGCCGCCGCGGGCCGGCCGGCCCGCGCGGTCGTCCGGGCGGCGGTCCGCCGGGGCCGGGCCGACGGTCTCGCGGCCCTCGCGCAGCAGCCGCCAGAACGCCTCGGGGGTGTCGGCGCCGGGGAGGCGGCAGGCCATGCCGATCACGGCCACGGGCTCTCCGGCCGGGGACCCGGGAGTCTGAGCGGACTCGGACATGACCCACCTTTCTTCCTGTCGCCCGTCTTCGCGGCGGTTGTCGCGTCGCCGTCGCCGCGGGGCGCCTTCTTCACGGGGCCGGCACCGGGCCGTCGGCCGCGGTCGCCTGCGCGGTGACCGGGCCGCGCGGCACGGGCCTGGGGAACTACCGCCGCGCCGCTCGCGCCGCCGGACGCCGGCGGGCCGGGCGGGCCGGGCGGGCCGGGCGGGCCGGGCCGTCAGTCGAGGCCATGGCACCACTCCAGCACCGCCATGGCGCTGTACAGCTTGTTCTCCGCCTGGGCGAAGGCGAGGCTGTCCGGTCCGTCCAGCACCTGCGCGGCGACCTCCTCACCGCGGTGGGCGGGCAGGTCGTGCAGGAACACCGCCTTGGGAGCGCGGGCCATCAGCTCCGGCCCGACATGGAACGGGGCGAACACCGAGCGCCAGTCGGGGTCCGGCTTGGTCGTCCCGGTCGTCTGCCAGCGCGTGGTGTAGACCACATCCAGGCCGGCCGGCAGATCGTCCAGGTCGTGCCGCTCGGTGACGACCGCGCCGGCTGTCTCCGCCTGCGCCCGTGCCCGCGCCAGCACCCCGGGCTGCAGCCCGTAGCCGGGCGGGGTGCGCAGATCCAGCAGCAGGCCGCGGAAGCGGCTCAGGCCGAGCGCGAGCGCCGCGGCGGTGTTGTTGCCCTCGCCGACGTACAGCAGGCGCAGCCCTTCCACCGCGCCGAAGTGCAGCGCCAGCGTGGTGAGGTCGGCCAGGGCCTGCGTGGGGTGTTCCTCCGCGTTCATCGCGTTGATCACCGCCATCCGCCGCTGCCCGGCCGCCCAGCCGCGCATCTCCCCGGGATCGTCGGCGGTCCTGGCGACCAGCAGGTCGAGCATGCCGGCCATCACCCGGCCGGTGTCCTCGCTGGTCTCCCCGGTGTTGGTCTGCAGATCCTGCGGGCCGTAGGTGATCAGGCCGCCGCCCAGCCGGAGCGCTCCGGACGAGAACGCGGTACGGGTCCGCGTCGAGGTGCGGCGGAAGTACACCCCCACCACGGCCCCGGCCAGGGTCGGCTCGGCCGGCCGGCCCGCCGCGGCGCGCCGGGCGTGGCCGGTGGCCCGGTCCAGCATGGCGCGCAGTTCGCCGTCCGGCAGGTCGGACAGCGAGAGAAGATGCCGGGCCCGTCTCACCATCGTGACTCCTCGAAGAAATCGGCGACCGCCTGCGCCGTGCCGTCCGCGCGGCCCGCGGCCAGCACCTCCACGCCCACCGCGATGTCGAGCACCCCCAGGCCGAACGGGGAGAAGATCAGCGGCTTGTCGCGGCCGACCGCGAATTCCCCCAGCGTCAGGCCGGTGAGGGTGCCGTCGATGAACTCGCGGGTCCCGAACTTCTCCACCGCCAGATGCGGCGAGGTGCCGGCGCGCAGGCAGTGCTCGACGTCGTCCAGGATGTTGTGCGCGTCCGCGATCAGCTCCGGTCCGATGTCCCGCAGCGAGATGTTCAGCACCGTCTGGCCGGGTGCGAAGAATCCCGGTTCGGTGATGTAGGGCACGGTGGCGGTGGTGGCCAGCACGACCACGTCCGCGTCCGCGCACGTCCCGCGCAGCGTGTCCCCGGTGCGGGCGGGGAAGCCCAGCTCACGCGCGTACTGCGCCGCCTTCCCGGCGTAGTCGGGCACGGTGTCGTGCACCACCACGTCACCGGCCGTCCAGCCGAGGTCGCGCAGAAACTCCAGCACGGTGCGGGAGATGACGCCGGCGCCGACCACCGCCACCCGGTCCGCCCGGCGCGTCCCGTGCAGCTGCCCGGCGGCCAGCGCCGCGGAGGCGGCCGTGCGGGCCGCGCTGATCTGCGAGGCCTCCAGGCATGCGAAGGGATAGCCGGTGCCGAAGTCGTTGAGGATCAGCACCGCCGAGGCCCGCGGCAGGTTGTGCGCCACATTCGCCGGGAAGCTGCCGATCCACTTCAGCCCGGCCACCGGCGGCGTGCCGCGCAGCAGGGCGGGCAGGGCGATGATGCGCGCCTCCGGCTTGTCCGGGAAGCGCATGAAGTAGCTGTCCGGGTTGACCGTGTCGCCCCGGTGGTGGGCGCGGTAGGCGTCGTCGACCGCGGCGGTGATCCGGGGGCGGGAGCGGCCGATGACCGCACGCACCGCCTTTCCGCCCATGATGTGGAAGGGAAGCATGGGGTCACCTCCGTGCCGTGCTCAGCCCGGGCGCACCGGTGGCCTCGGCGGTCAGGGTGTCCGGCCCGAAGGTCTCGGCCACCCAGGCGTCGTCGTACACCGTCCGCGCGTAGCGGTCGCCGAGGTCCGGCGAGATCGCCACCACGCGGGAGCCCGCGGGCAGGGCCGGGGCGTGGCGGATCACCGCGGCCATCACCGCGCCGGTCGATCCCCCGGCGAACAGCCCGCGGGTGGCGGCCAGCCACCGGCAGGTGCGGATCGCGTCCGCCTCCGGGACCAGGACCATCTCGTCCACCAGCTCGGGGCGGAACAGTTCCGGCCGCCGGCTGGCGCCGATGCCGGGGATGAACCGCGGGCCGGCCGATGTCCCGAAGCTGACCGAGCCGACCGCGTCCACCGCGACGATCCGGGTGGCGGGGGACTCCCGCCGGAAGTGGCTCACACAGCCCATCAGCGTCCCCGACGAACCGGTGCCGACGAACAGGTAGTCCACCGCCGGCACCTCCGCGGTGATCGCGGCTGCCGTGCACCGGTCGTGCACGCCGCGGTTCGCGGGATTGGCGTACTGGTTGAGCCACACCAGGCCGGGATCGGCGGCGACCCGCTCCTCGATGTACGAGATGCGGCTGCCGAGATAGCCGCCGCTGGCGTCCCGCCGGTCCACCTGCACCGTCTCCGCGCCCAGCGCCCGCATCACGGCCAGACTGTGCGGCAGGGTGTTGGGATCGGTGACGCAGGTGAAGGTGTAGCCCTTCGCCGCGGCCACCATCGCCAGCGCGATGCCGAGGCTGCCGGAGGAGGACTCGATCAGGCGGCTTCCGCTGCGCAACAGCCCCCGCTGTTCGGCGTCCTCCACCATGGCGACGGCCGTTTTGAGTTTGACGGAGCCCGCGGGGTTGAGCCCCTCCATCTTGAGAAAGACCTCGACGTTCTCGACGGCGTCTCCCAGATGGAGGAAGACATTGTCCAGAACCATTTCGTAGACATGCTCGAATATCACCGTCGCAACCCCAGGTGAGTGCCAGTGCAGCCCCATCCGTGCATCCGTGGGCTCCAGGTGCCTCGGCGGCCGACGACTGCCGAGCGTAAGCAGCGCGGGACCGCCGCAACAGGCAAAACGGCGGCAGTTTGCGGCGTGGCGCCGGACCCGGGGGACTTGCCCCGGGGCCGCCCCGCGGGCGGCAGAACGCAGGCAGCCGAGTTGCCGCCGCACTGCCTGGCCCGCCCGGCGCTCCCGTGCCCTACTGAGGCGAGGCGAAGCAGCCCGCGAACGCGCGGCGGACGCGCGGACGCGCGGATGACGAGGACTGGGAGCACACATCCCTCATGGCCCGCAGCACTGTGCCCACCGGAAACGACTGCGCCCTGAGCATCGGGCAGGAGGCGCTGTGGTTTCTGCACGCCCTGGCGCCCGGCAGCAGCGCCTACAACATCGCCGGGGCGGTGACGCTGGACTTCGATGTGGATGTCGCGGCGCTGGAAGCGGCGGTCCTGGCCACCGTGTCCGGCAACAGCATGCTCAACTGCCTGTTCCGCTCGACGCGGGCGGGCCCCCGCCGGCTGCCGGGCGCCGCGGCACCGTACTCCTCGGTGTTCGAGGTGATCCGGGCCGACGGCGACGCCGCCGCCCACCCGCCGCACCCGGCGGCACTGGAGGCGTCCCGGCGGCCCTTCCGGCTGGAGGACGAGGCACCGGTGCGCGTCTCGCTGGTCCGCCCGGACACCGGCCGCGACGTGCTGGTGGTGACCGCCCACCACATCGCGCTGGACAACGTCTCCCACTTCCGGCTGTGCGGTGAGCTGCTGGCCGCCTACGCCCGCCGCGACGGGGACACCGGCGCTGGTGGCGCCGGGCGGCCGGACCAGGGCGCCGGCTACCCCGCCTTTGTGCGGCAGGAACAGGACTTCCTGCGCTCCCCGCAGGGCGAGGCGGCGCGACGGCACTGGCGGCAGGTCCTTCAGGCCGTGCCGCACGACCCGCCGCTCACCGGCGATCTGCCGCGGCCGGCCGGCTACCGGTTCACCGGCGACCAGATCGAGCTGCCGGTCCCGGCCGGCCTGCTGGACCGCGCCGCCGCACTCGCCGCCGGGGCCAGGACCACCCCGTTCGCGGTGCTGTTCGCCGTCTTCCAACTGCTGCTGTACAGCCTGTCCGGGGAGCGCCTGCGCCTGATGGGCTACCCGGTGACGGTGCGGCCCGGTGCCGAGCACCGGACGGCGACCGGCTACTACGTCAACACGCTGCCGTTCGCGGCACGGGTGGAGCCGGACGAGTCGTTCTTGGAGCTGCTGCGGCGGACCGGCGTCGAGCTGCTGTCCGGGCTGGTGCACCGCGCCTACCCGTTCGCGCTGATGCCGCATCTGGCCGGCCGGCCCCGGGAGGCGGACCGGGCGGGCCTGATCAGCGTGCTCTTCGTCATGACCGAGGAGGACGTCAGGGAGCTGGACCGGGCGCTGCCGCCCGGGCACCGGGTCCGGATGTACCCGCTGCCGCAGCAGCAGGGGCAGTTCGATCTGACGCTGCAACTGGCCCGGCGAGGACCGGACACCGCCGTGATCCTCAAGTACAACACCTCGCTGTACACCCCCGGCGCGGCCCGGGCCGTCGCCGAGCGCTATCTCCGCCTGCTCACCGCGGCGGCCGGGGGAACCCTGCCGGCCCGGCTCGGCGAACTGGCGCCGGCGCCCGCACGGGCCCCGGAGAACCTGAAGAACTGACGCGACACAGCACCACAGCACCACAGCACCACCGAAGAACCTGGAAGAACCGAAGGAGCTGACGAGCCGTGACCGTGCCCACCACGACGAATCCGGCGACCGGCGAGCCGCGGGCCGGGACCGGCCGGCCCCTCGACCGGCTGGTCTCCGCCGGCTGGCTGCTGCCCACCGGCGTCGCCGGTGTGCTCGGCTTCACCGCGAAGTTCGAATCGGCACTGGCCGCCGTGCAGACCGCGCTCACCAGGGCGCATCCCACGGGCACCCCCGGCCCGTCCTGGCATCCCCCGGTGGTCCCGCGCGGCCAGATCGAGCGTGCCGAGTACCCCGAGGCGTTCCCGCACCTGCTCGGCTCGGTGCACGCCCTGCCCCCGGGCACCGCCGAGGACGCCGGGCTGGGCGAGGGCGACCGGGTGCCCAGCGACACGGTGCTCGCCCCGGCCGCGTGCTACAGCGTCTATCCCGCCCTGGCCGACAGCACGCTGGAGGCCGACCGCACCTTTGATCTCGCCGCCTCCTGCTACCGGCACGAGGCGACCAGCGAGGTCGGACGGTTCCGCTCGTTCCGGATGCGTGAGTTCGTCACCGTGGGCGCCCCGGAGACCGCGCGCGCCTGGCAGGAGGACTGGATCGACCGGTCCCGCGCCCTGTTCTCCGGCCTCGGGGTCCCGGTGCGGGTCGAGACGGCCAGCGACCCGTTCTTCGGGCCCGGTGCCCGTTTCATGCGCTCCAGCCAGATGCAGCAGAACCTGAAGTACGAGTTCGTGGCCCCGGTCTTCCAGGGCGACCCCGGAACGGCGATCGCCTCGGTCAATCTGCACAAGGACCATCTGGGACAGCGCTTCGCGATCGCGTCCCCGGGCGGCGGGTGGGCGCACAGCAGTTGCGCGGCCTTCGGCCTGGAGCGCATCGTTCTCGCCCTGGTGCACCGGCACGGCGACAGCCCGGCCGGCTGGCCGGTGCCGGCCTGAGGTCCGTGCCCGGCGGCAGGGCGCACCGGCGGGAGAGGACAGGCGGCGACAGGCGGCGACAGGCGGCGACAGGCGAGGACAGGAGGGACAGGCGAGGACAGGAGGGACAGGCGAGGACAGGAGGGACAGGCGAGGACAGGAGGGAGGAGCGAGGGAGGAGCGAGGGATCAGTGGGTACCGGCGGTCGTCCGCAGGACCTCGGCGACATAGGGCGCCAGCCGGTACCGGTACCGGTCGCCGGGGTCCGGGACCAGCAGCGAGGTCTCCAGCAGGTCCGGGAACAGCAGCAGGGGGTTGGCGTCGGAGGGAAACCCGGCCCCGCGCTTGCCCTGCGCGGCGATGTCCTCCAGGGTGAACCAGCGCCGCGCCACGGCCTCGGCGATCCATGTCAGCACCGAGCGGTGCTCATCGGTCAGCAGGTCCAGGGTCCACTGGATGCTCTCGGCCACCGACCGCTGGTGGCGCAGCAGGGCGTGGTCGTTCGACCGCAGGATGTCGGCGCTCGGGCCGTCCGCGAGCAGCACGCGCGCCGGGATGGTGCGCAGCCGCTCCGCCGCGAACTCCAGATAGCGCGGCAGGCCGCCGAGCCGGCGGCACAATTCGGTCACCGACAGCAGGTCGGTGACCGCCTCGGCGGGTACCCCCACATGCCGCAGCAGCAGTTCCACGGCCGGCCCGGGCGCGTCCGGGCCCCCGTCCACCGGGAGCGGCTTGATCTCATGGTTGATGCCGAGCCGCTCGGTGAGACGTCTACGCGCGGTGATGACGATATGCAGGCCGGGATACTCGGCGAGCAGGTAGCGGGAGACCCCGACGGTGGTCTCCGGCACGTGTTCGGCGTTGTCGAGGACCACCAGCACCCGCGCGTCCCGGCCGCGCGGGTCGTCCGGCGCGGCGGCGGCGCCGTTCAGGCCATCCGCCCCGCCGGCCCGGCCGGGGGCCCCCGGCTCCAGATGGCGCAGCACCCGGCGCAGCACGGCCGCGGTCTGGTCGCGGTAGCCGAGCCGTTCCGGCGGCAGGTCGCCGAGCTCGACCACCACGACCCCGTCCGGGAAGTGCCGGCCGGCCCGGGCGGCGGCGTCCAGGGCCAGCCTGGTCTTGCCCACCCCTCCCGGGCCCAATAAGGCCGACAGCCGGTCGGCCCGCACCGCGTGGGCGAGCCGCTCGCGCTCCGCCCGGTCGCCCACCACCGTCCCGCCCGTCGGCCGGGGACCGTGCCAGCGCACCCCCGCGTCGGGCTCGTCGTCCTCCGGCAGCCCGTGCACGCCGTCGGCCTCCAGCGCCTGCGCCAGCAGGTCGATCGAGGAGCGCCGGGGGTTCTGGACCCGGCCGAGTTCCAGATTGCGGATGGTGCGGACGCTCAGCCCGGAGCGCTCGGCGAGCTGCTCCTGGGTCCAGCCGCGCAGGCAGCGCAGCTCGGCCAGCCGGCGGGCGGTCAGCGAGTGCGGGCTCAGCGTCCGTACGGCGGACCAGTTCCCATTCACCGGTAACCCCTGGACTGTAGTCCGTACAGCTCGGCATAGGTTCCGCCGCGGGCCATCAGCTCGCGGTGGGTGCCGGTCTCGGTCACCCGTCCGTCGTCCAGGACCACGATCATGTCGGCCATGCTGACGGTGGAGAACCGGTGGGACACCAGAACGGTGATGCCCCCGATGTCGCGGTTCTCGCGGGCGGCGGCGGCGAACCGCTCGAACAGGGCGTGCTCGGTGTGCGCGTCGAGGGCCGCGGTGGGTTCGTCGAACACGCACAGCAGGGGCGCCTGACGCATCAGGCCGCGGGCGAGCGCGAGTTTCTGCCACTGCCCGCCGGAGAGTTCCACCCCGTCCGGCCACCGGCCGCCGAGCCGGGTGCCGAGCCCGTCGGGCAGGTCGGCGACCACCCCGGACCCGCCGCCGCGCTCCAGCGCCGCGCCGACCGCGGCATGGTCCTCGATCCTGGGCAGATCGCCCACCCCGACGTTCTCCCGCACGGTGAACTCCAGGCGGGCGTAGTCCTGGAACGCGCCCGCGCACCGGTCGCGCCACTCGGCCGGGTCGAACGCGGACAGCTCGACCCCGTCGACCAGGACCGACCCCGAGCCGGGCCGGTAGAACCCGCACAACAGCTTGACCAGGGTGGACTTTCCGGCACCGTTGTCGCCGACCAGGGCCACCACGGAGCCGGGCGGCAGCAGGCAGGACACGCCGCGCAGCACCTCACGGGTCTGGCCGCCGCCGGTGTAGCCGAAGTGCACATCCCGGAGTTCGATGCCTTCCCGGAGCCGCCCGGGTACCGCGGGGGGCCCGGCGGCGGAGGCGTCCCGGGCGGCCGCGAGTGCCCGGAGCGCCCGCCGCTCGTCGGCGGCGTACCGGCGCAGCCAGGTGAACCGCTGCCCGACGGTGAGCACCTGGAGGAAGTGGGTGCCGTAGCCGACCGCGGTGCCCACGGTGGAGCTCATCTGCGCGGCCAGGCCCACGACCAGCACCACATCGCCCGGGGTGGCCTCCTGGCGGACGGCCAGCATCAGCACCAGGGCAATCGCGCCGATATAGCCGAGCGCGCTGATCACGGCGTCGATCACGGACAGGCCGGCGGCCTGCCAGTCGGCCCGGCTGCGCCGGGCGGTGACCTCGGCGGCGACCTTCCGGTGCCGGTCGCCGAGCACCTCGGTGAGGCCGAAGACCCGCAGTTCCGCTCCGTACTCGGGCGCGGTGCCCAGCTCGAACAGGTGCCTGCGCAGACGTTCGGACTCGCTCGTCGCCTCGTCCGCCCGCTTGCGCACATCGCGCCGGACCTTGCCGAGCCAAAGCGACGGCAGGGCGAGCAGCGGCAGGAACAGCAGCCGCGGGTCGATGGCGACGAGCAGCACGGCCGTCACGCCGAGGGTGGCCCCCACCCGGACGATGCCGGCGGTGGCGTTCACCATGCCGGAGAGCTGGTCCTGCTCCTGGCGGATCCGCTGGACCTGGTCGAGGTAGTCGGGGTTCTCGTGGTGGGCGAGTCCATGGGTCCCGCCGACCAGATCCATGAGTTCCCGGGTGGCGTGGGCTCCGGCGCGCTCCCGCACGGTGAACAGGCAGTGCACGTAGTAGAAGACGGAGGCGAGGGCGGCGGCGCAGGTGCCGCCGAGCAGCAGGGCGGCGTACAGGGCGCCGTTCAGGTCGTCGGAGAGCGAGGCGTCGACAATGATCTTGATGCCCAGCGCGGCGACCGGTAGCGACACCGCGGTCACGATGCCGGTGAGGAGCTGCCAGGTGGCGTGCCAGGGCGCGGCGCGGAAGCCGATTCCCATGAGCGCGCCGTAGGACCGCAGGGTGTCACGCACGTCCGGCCTCCGCCTCCACCGTGTCCTGCACTGTTCCGTTCACCGGACCCTTGACCGTCAGCGGGGTGTCCGGCAGCCCGTCATCAGCGGAGAAACGTTCCGCCTGTAGGGTGAACATCCGGGCGTACTTGCCGCCCAGCGCCATCAGTTCGTCGTGACTGCCTTCCTCCACCACCTCGCCGTGGTCCAGCACCACGATCCGGTCCACCCGGCGCACCGTGGAGAACCGGTGCGAGATCAGCACGGTGGTCAGCCCGGCGGTGAGTTCCAGGAAGCGGTCGTAGATCTCGGCCTCGGACCGGATGTCCAGGGCGGCGGTCGGCTCGTCCAGCACCAGGACCTCGGCGCCCGCCTGGACCGCGAACAGGGCCCGGGCCAGGGCGATCCGCTGCCACTGCCCGCCGGACAGATCGGTACCCCTGCTGTACTCGGGGGACAGCACGGTGTCCCAGCCGTGGGGGAAGGACTCGATGAGCGGAAGCACCCCGGCGCGTTCGGCGGCCGTCCGCATCAGCTCCCGGTCACCGGCCCGGTGCGGCGCACCGAGCGTGATGTTGTCGGCGACGCTGAGGTGGTAGCGGGCGAAGTCCTGGAACAGCACGCTGATCCGGCGGCGCCAGGCCCGCGGGTCCAGCTCGCCCAGGTCCCGGCCGTCCACCTCGATCCGGCCGCCGGTCGGGGCGTGCAGCCCGCAGAGCAGCTTCACCAGCGAGCTCTTGCCGGCCCCGTTGTCGCCGACGATCGCCAGCGACCGGCCCACGGGAATGGTGAGGTCGATGCGCCGCAGGGCGTTCCGTTCGGTGCCGGGATACCGCAGGGCGACCTCGTGGCAGCGGATGGCCCCGGCGAGCGGCGCCTCCCCCTCCGGAACGGGGGCGGGAGGGGAACCGGCCGCGGCGGCCGGCTGCCGCCCGCCGTCCGCGGTGCGCTCGCGCAGCGCCAGCACATGGGGGACCGCGGCCGACGCGAAGGCGAGCTGGGCGTTCTGGTCGTCGAAGGCGGTGTAGTTGTTGGCCAGCATCAGGGCCTGCGTGTAGACGGCGAGGGCCGCCAGGCCGATGTGGCCATGGACCGCGGCCCAGGCGAGCAGCCCGTAGGAGAGCAGGTTGACCGCGCCGAGCATGCCCGTGGTGGAGGCGATGAGCCGGGCGCGCGGCCGGCGCATGCGCCACACGGGTTCCATGGCGGCCCGCCAGGTGGTCTCGAACCGCTCGGTCAGCCACCCGACCATGCCCCACAGCCGCAGTTCCTTGGCGGGGCCGGAGGTGACCGCGAGGTCGCGGAGGTATTCCGCCTCCCGCAGCGCATTGCTCTGTCCGAACGCGAGCGCGCCCACCCGGAAGTACTCACGCTGCATGAAGTGCACCGCCAGCGGCCAGACCACCAGCCACAGCAGGCCGAGCCACCACTGGAAGGCGATCAGGACGGCCGCGCCGGCCAGCGCCCGCAGCCAGGCGGGCAGCACATAGGCCAGGGCGGCGACGGCCTGGCTGGGGCGTGCGTTCTCGGCGAGGCCGAGGCCGCGCACGACCCGCAGCGCCGCGAGCACATCGGGATCCGAGAGATGGTCCACCCGGTCCGGACCGCCGACCGCCGCGAGCGCCTCCTGCTGGAGGAAGCGGTCGGCATCGCGGCCGAGCGTGTCCGCCAGTGCATTGACCAACGGGGGCACGCTCTGCTGGAGCAGCACCAGGACTGCGGTGACACCGAGCAGGGTGAACAGATGCCGCCCGGCGGATGAGGACACTCCGTCCCGCAGTGCGTCGGGCACCGCACCGATCAGCAGTCCGATCGCCACCGCGGCGGCGGTGGGCAGCACCGAGACAATCAATAATCCGGCCAGGCCCCAGGCGGTCTTGGTCCGGCTCACCCGCGGGAGGAGCCGCACCAGGGCGACCGTTCCGGCGAGGGCGGGTGGGATGCGCAGCCTTGGTGACACGATGAAGCCCCTTGCATAACGGTCGGTCAGCGTGCAGGTGCGTACGGCCGTTCGCCAGTCGTGTGGAGACGCAGTTGCTCAGCGCTCAGGGCTCAGCACGCCGGACCCCCAACGGCAGCCGAAAGTTTCTGACTTATTTCGAGAGCAAGCGAAAACTATGTGGGCCTACATGCTCGCGTCAATAGCACTACACCGCGTTCCGCACCTCAGCCACCACTTGCGGTGTGCACTGAGAGGACACTGATACCCAAAACACCAGACACGCCACGGAGCGACCACCGAAAATTTTCGCCCCGTATCCGTAAAGATCGCCAACCGGACCCCGCCCGCGGCGCCGGGGGCGCCGGGGACAGCGCTCCGCCCGGCCGCCCTGGGCGTGGCGGCGTGCCCTCGCCCCGGGTCACCCTGTGGACTGTGTCCACGGCCGGTGGTCCGTACCGGCGGGACCGTCAGAAGCGGGAGGACGGAATGCTGTTCGGCCAGGAACATGTACAGCGCTATGTGGAGACCGACGGTGCCCAGGGGCACGACTGGCAGGGCACCACGGTGCTGATCCTCACCACCACCGGCCGCCGCAGCGGCACACCGCGCTCCACCCCGCTGATCTACCAGCGGTACGGCGACCTGCTGCTGGTGGTGGCCTCCAACGGCGGCAGGGACGATCCGCCGCAGTGGTACCTCAATCTCCTCGCCGATCCTGCGGTGCACGTCCAGGTGAAGGGCGACCGCTTCGCCGCCCGCGCCCGCACCGCCGGCCCGGAGGAGAAGCCCGCGATGTGGCGCACCATGACCGCCGTCTGGCCCGCCTACGACGACTACCAGCGCAAGACGGCCCGCGAGATCCCGGTCGTCGTCCTGGAACGCGTCTGACGCCCACCCGCGCGGCCCCGGTCCGCCGGGCCGGCCGGAGCGGCCGGCCCGGCGGACCTCCCCCGTCAACACGCGCTAGCGGCCGATCCTGTCCAGCTCGGCGAGTTCCTCGTCGGGCAGCGTGATGCCCGCGCCGGCGACGTTCTCCCGCAGATGCGCCACCGACGAGGTGCCCGGGATGAGCAGGATGTTCGGTGACCGGCGCAGCAGCCAGGCCAGAGCCACCGGCATCGGCCCGGTCTCCAGCCGCGCGGCCACCGCGGTGAGCACCGCGGACTGCAAGGGAGTGAAGCCGCCGAGCGGGAAGAACGGCACATAGGCGATGCCCTTGCCGGCGAGATCGTCGATCAGCTCGTCGTCCTGCCGGTGGGCCAGGTTGTACATGTTCTGCACGCAGACGATCGGCGCGATGGTCTGCGCCTCGGCGACCTGTTCCGCCGTCGCGTTGCTCACTCCGAGGTGCCGGATCAGGCCCTGCCGCCGGAGTTCGGCGAGGGCCTCGAAGGGCTCGGCGAGCGAGCCGGGCCGGGGGCCCTGTGCGTCACCGAGCCGGAGATTGACCACGTCGAGCGCGTCGAGGCCGAGATCCTGGAGGTTCTCCTGGACGGCGCGGCGCAGCTCCTCGGGCCGCCGGGCCGGGGGCCAGCCGCCCTGCCGGTCACGGACCGCGCCGACCTTGGTCACGATGTGCAGCGCCCCGGGATAGGGGTGCAGCGCCTCCCGGATCAGCCGGTTGGTGATGCGTGGCCCATAGGCGCCGGCGGTGTCGATATGGGTGATGCCGAGGCCGGCGGCCTCGCGCAGGACGGTGAGCGCGCCGTCCCGGTCGGCGGGCGGGCCCATCACGCCGGGGCCGGCGAGCTGCATGGCGCCGTAGCCGAAGCGGGTGACGGTCAGATCGCCCAGGGTCCAGGTGCCGCCGGGCAGTGACAGGGAAGATGTGTTCATGCCGGAATCTCTTCTGCTGGGCCGTATACGACGGAACGACGGGAGAGGCCGCGGGCCGCTCGGTCCGCGGCCCGCGGGGGCAGCTCTCGCCCGCGCGGTTCACCGGCGGCGAGCTGCCTGCCGTTCCACGCCCCCGATGCTCACTCGCGGGCACATGGCGCGGCCAATACCGATACGACGGCCTGTCATACCTGGCGGGTATCACCGGGGTAGATTGTGGCCATGGACACGTTGGAGACCCGCGAGCTGAGGTACTTCGTGGCCGTCGCCGAGGAGCTGCACTTCGGCCGCGCCGCCGAACGCCTCGGCATGGCACAGCCGCCCCTGTCCCGGGCGATCCAGCAGCTTGAGCGGCGCCTCGGCGTCCGCCTGCTGGCACGCAACCGCCGCGGCGTCGCCCTGACCGGCGCCGGCGAGGTGCTGCTGCACGAGGGCCGGGCAGCCCTCGACGCGACCACCGCCGCCGCGCGCCGCACCCGGCGCGCCGGCGACGGTGCCGACGGCCCGGACGGCCCCCGCAACCGCCTGGTGCTGGCGGTCAAGGCCGGCGCGTCCCATGAGCTCCTGCACAAACTCCTCGACGCCTGTGCGGCCGAACCGGGCGCCGCCGAAATCGAGGTACTGCCCAGCGGCACCTGCGAGCAGGAAGCCATGCTGCGCGACGGCCGCGCCGATGTGGCCCTCCTGCACACCCCGTACAACTCCCTCGCCGGATTCGACAGCGAAGAACTGCTGACCGAGGGACAGATCGCCGTCCTGCCGGCCGGTCACCGCCTCGCCGCCCGCAAGGCACTGTCGCCGGAAGACATCGGCGACATTCCCGACCTCCCCCTCGCCCGCTGGCCCCGCCACGGCGTCTACCCACCCGGCCCGGGCCCCGAGATCCACGACCTGACCCAGCTGGCCCAGCTCATCGCCCTCGGACGGACCTTGGCCGTCTTCCCCGACTCCGCCCGCGCCTGGCTGTGGGCCGAACACGCGGCCGTCCCGCTGCCCGACGCACCCCCCGTCGTCACCCACATCGCCTGGCCGGCGCACAGCCGCTCCCTCGCCCTCGCCGCCCTGATCCGCACCGCCACCCGGCTCTGACCCGCCCCCCGAGGCCCGGCCACAGACGGCTCAGGGGCCTGACCGCTGACCGCGATCAGGCCCCTGAGCCGTCTGTCCTGCAAGTCGGGGTGGCGGGATTTGAACCCACGACCTCTTCGTCCCGAACGAAGCGCGCTGCCAAGCTGCGCCACACCCCGGTGTTGCGTCGTTTACTTTAGCCGATGGCGGGGCGGGGGCGAAATCGGGTTTCGGCGGGCTGGGGCGTCAGGGGCGGGGGGTGAGGGTGAGGAGCGTCGCCTCCGGGGGGCAGGCGAAGCGGAAGGGGGTGTAGCGGTTGGCGCCGCAGCCCGCGGAGACGTGCAGGTAGGCGCGATGCCCGCCGGCCCGGTGGGTGGAGAGGCCCTTGACCCGGTCGGTGTCCAGGTCGCAGTTGGTGACCAGCGCACCGTAGAAGGGGACGCAGAGCTGGCCGCCGTGGGTGTGCCCGGCCAGGATCAGCGGGTACCCGTCGGCGGTGAAGGCGTCCAGGACGCGCAGGTAGGGGGCGTGCACGACGGCGAGGGAGAGGTCGGCGTCCATGTCCGGGCCGCCCGCCACCTCGGCGTAGCGGTCGCGCTTGATGTGCGGATCGTCCAGGCCGGTGAGGGCGATATCGGCGGAGGGGAGCTTGAGCCGGCCCCGGGCATTGGTGAGGTTGGACCAGCCCGCGGCGTCGAAGGCGTCGCGCAGCAGCCACCACGGGTTGCGGGGCACTCCGGTGGCCGGCCGGTTGCCGTTCAGGCCGTGCCGCCCGGAGGCGCGTTCCAGCAGGTAGCGGGCGGGGTTGCGGAGCCGCGGGGCGTAGTAGTCGTTGGAGCCGAAGACATAGGCGCCGGGCAGCTCCAGGAAGGGCTCCAGGGCGTGCAGGACTTCCGGGACGGCGTCCGGGTCGGAGAGGTTGTCGCCGGTGTTGATCACGGCGTCCGGGCGGAGCCGGGCCAGGGAGCGCAGCCACTGCTGCTTTCCGCGCTGGCCGGAGACCATGTGGATGTCGGAGAGATGCAGGATGCGCAGCGGGCGCATGCCCCGTGGGAGCACGGGGACGGCGGCCTGCCGCAGGCGGAAGGAGCGGGCCTCCAGGGAGGCGTAGGCGACGGCCGCGGCGCCTGCCGCGCCGAGGGACAAGGGGATGCGGTAACGCGCGCGCATGACGACCATCGTCGCAGATGATGACCGGAGGTGTTCCCGGGGCGAGGGCTGCCAGAATGGTGCACATGACCACCATCAAGTCCCGGATCCAGGACGACCTGACGACCGCCATCAAGGCACGCGACGAGCTGCGGTCGGCCACCCTGCGGATGACGCTGGCCGCGATCACGACCGAGGAGGTCGCCGGGAAGAGCGCACGCGAGCTGTCCGACGCCGAGGTGACCAAGGTGATCACCCGGGAGGCGAAGAAGCGGCGCGAGGCGGCCGAGGCGTTCCGCCAGGCCGGCCGGGACGAGCAGGCCGACCGCGAGGAGGCCGAGGGCGAGGTGCTGGCCGGGTACCTCCCGCAGCAGCTCACGGACGAGGAGCTGGCCACGGTGGTCGCCGAGGCGGTGGCCGAGGCCCGGGCACAGGGCGCGGAGGGGCCCCGGGCCATGGGTGCGGTGATGAAGATCGTCAAGCCCAAGGTCGGCGACCGCGCCGAGGGCGGCCGGGTCGCCGCCGCCGTCAAACAGGCCCTGGCGGGGTGATCCGGCGCTCGATGCCGCGCCCGGCCGGTGGCCTGGCTTCTCGCCGTGATCGGGCATCCGCGTGACGCGACACGCGTGAAGGCGGCGGACGAAGGTTCCGCCGCTGAGGGGTCCCTGACCGGAGCATGGCACGGGGCGGCTTCCGGACCTTGTCCGGAAGCCGCCCCGTTGCGCGTTGCCGGCGGCGTGCCGCGCCGGAGGGATCAGGGGCCGACGGTGTTGCCGGGGATGCCCTCGGAGTTGTTGCCGTCGACGTTGCCGTTGCCGCCCCAGGTACCGGCGTTGCCCCAGTTGCCGCCGTCCTGGAAGCCGCCGCCGATGTCGCCCCAGCCGCCGATGTCGCCCCAGCCGCCGTCGCCGCCGGTCAGGAAGCCGCCGTTGTCGTTGCCGCCCGGCCGGCCCGGCCGGTCGTCGTCGTCGCGGTCGTCGTCCTCTTCCTTGTCCTTGTCCTTGTCGCCGCGCGGGACATCGACCTCGTTGAACGGGGTGGCCGGGACGCCCTCCAGGGCGTCCTGCATGGCCGACCGCCAGATCGGGCCGGCCACGCCGCCGCCGCTGGCCCGGTCGAAGTAGGTGCCTCCGATGGTGATGTCCACCATCTCGATCAGTTCGGCGTCGCCGCCCACCCGCACCGCGGTGGCGAGATCCGGGGTGTGGCCGACGAACCAGACGTTCTGCCGTTCGTCCGAGGTTCCGGTCTTGCCGGCGTTGGGCCGGTCGTCCAGACCGACCCGGCTGCCCGTGCCGTCTTCGACCACGCCCTTGAGCATCATGTTCACGCTGCGGGCGGTGTGCGTCGACATGACCTGTCCGCAGTCGGACTCCGGCGTGGCGAGCTGCTTGCCGTCGGCGTCGGTGACCTCCAGGATCGACACGGGGGTGCAGTAGGTGCCCTCGGCGGCGAAGGCCGCGTACGCACTGGCCATCATCAGCGGAGTGGTGGTCTGGCTGCCGAGGGTGAGGCTGGGCACCGCCTCAAGCGGCTGCTGCTCCTGGCCCCGGCGCACGCCCAGTTTCTCGGCCATGGTGAGCGTCTCGCAGAGACCGGCCATCTCCTCCAGCTTGATGAAGTAGGTGTTGATGGACAGGGCCAGGGCGTCGGACATGTCCCAGGTGCCCTTCTCCGACTGCAGTTCGTTCTTCGGTTCCCAGCCGTCGTCCGGGCTGCCGGCCGGCTGCCCCTCACACGTGAAGAACTTGGTGGTGTCGACCTTCATCTTCCAGTCGGTGGTGAACGTCTGGGCAGGGCTGATGCCCTTCTCCAGCGCGGCGGCGGCGGTGATCGGCTTGAAGGTGGAGCCGGGCTGGAAGCCGTAGGTGGCACCGCCCATGTCACTGGAGACGTTCAGGTTGAGCGTGGTCTGGTTCTGCGAGGCGTCGTTGCCGTACGGGCGGCTCTGCGCCATGGAGAGGATCTGGCCGGTGCCCGGCTGCACCTGCACCACGGAGGCGGTCACCGGGTCGTCCGGGAAGGCGCCCTCCTTGGCGGCCTTGGCGGCGGCGTTCTGGGCCTTGGGCTGGAGGGTGGTGCGGATGGTGAGGCCGCCGAGGTCCCAGCGGGCCTTGCGTTCGGCCGCGTCCTTGCCGAAGACGGGGCTGTTGAGGAATTCGTTGCGCACGTAGTCGCAGAAGAAGCCGGCGTCCCGGACCGCCGTGATGCAGCCGTTCTTGGGCTGGCTGATGTTCAGGCCGAGGTCGAGCTGCTTGGCGGCCTGCGCCTCGGTCTTGGTGACGGCGCCGGTGTCGGCCATCCGGTCGAGCACCACATTGCGCCGCTCCTGCGCCGCCGCCGGGTTGTTGATCGGGCTGTAGCTGGAGGGCGACTGGACCAGGCCGGCCAGCATGGCGGCCTCGTGCAGTTCCAGATCGGCGGCCGGCTTGGAGAAGTAGCGCTGGGCCGCCGCCTCCACCCCGTAGGCCCCGTCGCCGAAGAAGGTGATGTTGAGGTAGTTCTCCAGGATCTGGTCCTTGCCCAGTTCCTTCTCCAGCTGGATGGCGTACTTCAGCTCGGCGATCTTGCGGCCCACGGTCTGCCGGGTGGCCTCGGCGAACGCCTCCGGGTCGTCGCCGGCGGCCTCCACGAAGACGTTCTTCACATACTGCTGGGTGAGCGTGGAGGCACCCTCGGTGGTGCCGCCGTCCTCGAAATTGCGGTTGAGTGCGCGCAGCACACCCTTGGGGTCGATGGCGCCGTGCTCGTAGAACCGGGCGTCCTCGATGGCGATGAGGGCGTCCTTGACGTAGGGCGACATCTCCTCCAGCGTGATCACGGTGCGGTTGCGCGAGTAGACCTCGGCGATCTTGCCGCCCTCACTGTCCAGAATGGTGGTCTTCTGGCTCAGCGGGGGCCGGGTGAGGTTGACCGGCAGTTCGTCGAACTCCTGCACGGTGGTCTTGGCGGCCAGGCCGAGCGAGCCCACGGCCGGCAGCGCCAGCCCGGCCAGCACCGTGCCGGCCAGCACACTGACCCCGATGAACTTCACTGACTGCTGGATCGCGGTCAGACCGCCACCCGGTCGGTTCCTTCCCATGCCGCCCAGCGTACGTGTTCAAACGCCGGACAGGGGGCCAGGTGTTCGCCTACGCTGGCAGTGCCGCTTCACACTGATGGGCTTGCCGTCAAGTCGGTCTTCACTCGTTGGGGTGAGATTGCCCGGGTGGGCCATGTCCGGGCCGCCGGGATCATGCCTTGTCAGCACAGCAACCTCGCGCCCGAATCGCGAAGAATGCCCGAATGGCACCTGCAACGATCACGGAGGGCAACTCCCTCGAACGAGTGATCTCGATCCTGCTCATAGTCCGAACGGGTCATTCAAGATTAGGCCCCAAGGGGGTGTTGTGCTTCGGCAGCCTTCCGTAACGTCCTCAACTGGCAAGGGTGAATATGCCATTGCCGCCGTGGGGGAGCCTCGATTCGGGAGAGGACGGCACCGGCATGAGCTGGGTTACCGACTGGATTTCGCAGGCAGCTTGCCGCACCGCGGATCCGGACGAACTGTTTGTTCAAGGGGCGGCACAGAATCGGGCGAAAGCGGTCTGCACCGGCTGCCCGGTCAGGACGGAATGTCTCGCCGACGCACTGGACAGCCGGATGGAGCACGGCGTCTGGGGCGGCATGACGGAGCGCGAGCGGCGCGCCCTGCTGCGCCGCCGGCCGACCGTGACGTCCTGGCGGAGACTGCTGGAGACGGCACGCGCGGAGTACGAGCGCACCACGCAGCTCGAACTCCAGCACCGGGCCCGCAACCGCTCGGCCCGCGGCGCCGCCTGACCGGCGCCGTACCCCGGCCGCTAGAGTCGGGGCCATGACGAAGTGGGAGTACGTGACCGTACCGCTGCTGGTGCACGCCACCAAGCAGATCCTTGACACCTGGGGCGAGGACGGCTGGGAGCTGGTCCAGGTGGTGCCCGGGCCCAGTGCCGAGCAGCTCGTGGCCTATTTCAAGAGGCCCAAGCAGTGAGCGGCGGGGCGGGTTCGGCGGTCGAGGCGCGCCTGGCCGGGATGGGCCTTGCCCTGCCCGCCGTGGTGCCACCGGTGGCGGCCTACACCCCGGCGGTCCCCTCGGGTCGGTACGTCTACACCTCCGGGCAGTTGCCCATGGTGGACGGCAAGCTCCCGGTCACCGGCAAGGTCGGGGCGGAGGTCACCGCGGAGGAGGCCAAGGAGCTGGCCCGGATCTGTGCGCTGAACGCGCTGGCCGCGGTGAAGTCGGTGGCCGGCGATCTGGACCGGATCGCCCGCGTGGTGAAGGTGACCGGTTTTGTCGCCTCGGCGCCGGACTTCACCGGTCAGCCCGGGGTGATCAACGGCGCCAGTGAGCTGCTGGGCGAGGCGCTGGGCGAGGCGGGCGTGCATGCCCGCAGCGCGGTCGGCGTGGCCGTGCTGCCACTGGACGCACCGGTCGAGGTCGAGATCCAGGTGGAGCTGACCGGGCCGGAGTGAACAGGCAGGAGTGAACAGGCAGGAGTGAACGGTCCGGCGTGGCGCCGCGGTGCACGCGGCCCGAGCCGGCAGGAGATGCGGAGAGGCATGGCGAAGCGTACGCGGGGCGGCGGCACGGGCGCCGGACAGGCACCGGCGGAGGAGCGGCGTCGGCGGGACGGGAGCACCCCCGGGCCCGGCTCCCCGCCGCCCGCCTGGGAGCAGCGGTTCCGCGCCCCGCGCGTGGGCCTGCCCGAATGGGCGCCGGACGCGCCCGACCGCTGCCTGTTCGTCTCCAATGCCTCCGGGACCTTCGAGCTCTACGCCTGGGACCGGGCCACCGGCACCCGGCGCCAGGCCACCCGCCGCCCCAACGGCACGGTGGACGGCACCCTCTCCCCGGACGGGGAGTGGCTGTGGTGGTTCGACGACCACGACGGCGACGAGTTCGGCGTCTGGATGCGGCAGCCGTTCCACGGCGGCCCCGACGAGCCCGCCCTGCCCGGCCTCGACCCCTCCTACCCCGCCGGGCTGGCCATCGGCCGGGACGGCACCGTGGTGGTGGGCCGGACCACCGACGCGCACGGCACCACCGTGCATGTGGCCCGGCCCGGCGCCGGACAGGTGGAGATCTACCGGCACCGGCAGTCCGCCGGGGTCGGCGGCCTCTCCCGGGACGGCTCGCTGCTGGCCGTCGAGCACACCGAACACGGCGACGCCATGCACTCCGCGGTCCGGGTGCTGAAGCTGGACGGCAGCCCGGTCGCCGAACTGGACGACACCCGGGGCGGCACCCGGGAGCTGGGCCTGACCGTCTACGGCTTCGCGCCGGTCCCCGGTGACCAGCGGCTGCTCCTCGGCCATCAGCGCCGGGACCGCTGGGAGCCGATGCTCTGGAATCCGCTGACCGGGGAGATCCGTGAGCCGGGCGCCGAGGGGCCGGACGGCCTCGGGCTGCCGGGCGATGTGCATGCCGAGTGGTATCCGGACGGCCGCGCCCTGCTGCTGGTCCACGACTACCGGGCGCGCACGGAACTGTGGCGGCTGGAGCTCACGGACGGCGGAAGGGACGGCAAGGGCCGGCTGAGCCGGGTGGAGACGCCGGCCGGTTCGGTCTCCGGCGCCACCGCCCGCCCCGGCGGTGACGTGGAGTTCCTGTGGTCCTCGGCGGCCGAGCCGCCCCGGGTGCGCTCCACCGCGGGCGCGGATGTGCTGGTGCCGCCGGGTCCGCGGGCACCGGCCTCGCTGCCGGTCAGCGACGCCTGGGTGGAGGGGCCGGGCGGGCCGGTGCACGCCCTGGTGCAGCGGCCGGACGGCGGCGCGGGGCCGTTCCCCACCGTCTTCGACATCCACGGCGGGCCGGCCGCGCACGACAGCGACGCCTTCGCCGCCGGGCCCGCCGCCTGGCTGGACCACGGCTTCGCGGTGGTGCGGGTGAACTACCGCGGCTCCACCGGCTACGGGCGGGAGTGGACCGACGCGCTCAAGCACCGGGTGGGGCTGATCGAGCTGGAGGACATCGCCGCGGTGCGGGCCTGGGCGGTGGAGTCCGGGCTGGCCGATCCGGAGCGGCTGGTCCTGACCGGCGCCTCCTGGGGCGGCTATCTGACCCTGCTGGGCCTGGGCACCCAGCCGGAGCTGTGGACGGTGGGCGTGGCCGCCGTGCCGGTGGCCGACTACGTCACCGCGTACGGGGACGAGATGGAGGCGCTCAAGGCGCTGGACCGCACCCTGTTCGGCGGTACGCCGGAGGAGGTGCCGGAGCGGTTCGCGGCCTCCTCGCCGCTGAGCTATGCGGACGCGGTGAAAGCCCCGGTGTTCATCTCGGCGGGCGAGAACGACCCGCGCTGCCCGGTGCGGCAGATCGAGAACTATGTGCGGAAACTGGCCGAGCGCGGCGCGGTGCACGAGATCTACCGCTATGACGCGGGCCATGGCTCACTGGTGGTGGACGAGCGGATCAAGCAGATCCGGATGGAGATCGATTTCGCCCTGCGGCACCTGCCGCCGGGCGACGCCCTCGCCCCCGGCGGATGACCCGGTCCCGCGCGGCGCCCCGGCCCCCGGTGCTCAGGGTGCCGGGCTGCCCCGGGCGGGCACCGGAGGGCCCGGGGCGTCGCGCGGGTCCGGGAGGATGCCCAGTTCGGCGTCGCGGCGGACCTCCAGTTCCCGCCGGTAGAGCCGGAACCACATGAAGACCACGAACGCGGCGAAGACGAACCACTCGGCGGTGTAGCCCAGGTTCTGGAAGGCCTTGAGGTCCAGCCCGGTGCCGCCGGCCGCCTGCGGCGGTACCGGCCGCAGCGGCCCGGCCGCCTCCCGCTCCGTCACAAAGCCGTTGATCACCTCGTACGGCAGCAGATTGATCAGCGAGGCGGCGCCGATCACCGCGACCTGCCCGGTGGGCAGACCGGAGCGGGCGTTCACCGCCCGCGGGGACTCGGCCGCCTGGAGCGCGCCGGTCACGGTCACCGGGCCCGCGGGGGGCGCCGGGACCGCCGCCGGATCCGGGTCGCCCGGCAGCCAGCCGCGCACCACCGGCACGGCCGCCCCGCCGTCCCGCGGCAGCAGCGGGGTCAGCACATAGAAGCCGCGCTCGCCGTCCAGCACGCGGTCCGGCACCAGAAGCTGTTCCCGCGCGTCATACGTCCCGGTGACGGTGGCCGTCCGGCCGACCGTCTCGGTGGTCGGCGGCAGCAGGGTGGCCAGTTCCGCCGGCCTCTCCCGCCCGCTCTCCGCGGCCCGCTGCTCCTGGGCGCGGTGGTTGTCCACCCGGTCCTCGAACCGGCCGAGCTGCCAGACGCCCAGCACCAGGCAGAACGGCACCGCCAGCACGGCGAACACATTGATCCCCCACCAGCGGGGAGTCAGCAGGAACCGGTGCACGTCACCACGGTACCCGCCCCGTCCCGGCCGCCCGGCACCCGCTCCCGGGGGTGCGTCGTCCGGGGCGCGGCGTGCGGCCGGGGCCGGTCAGGGACCGGGCGTGGTGCCGGTGATCTCCAGCAGGCCGGTGCGGTAGACGGTGCCGGTGCAGGCGCCCGGAATGGCCAGCGTGCCGGCGTCCTCCGACCCGGTGACCGGGACATAGCCGAGCTCCAGCCCGTCCTGCTCCGCCGCCGGGGTCTCGGTGCCGGTGCCGGTGCCGGCGGAGGTGGTGCCCGAGCCGGAGTCGGCGCCGGAGGTCTCGCCGCTGCCGGTGGTGGTGCCGTCCTGGTCCGCGCCGGTCCGGCCGAGCTGGGTCTGGGTGCCGCCGGAGGTGGTGGGCGAGGTGCTGGTCTCCGGGCCGGGCTCGGTGCCGGGCGACGAGGTCGAGGAGGACGTCGAGGACGTCGAGGATTCGGTCGGGTCCGGATCGGGTTCCGCATCGGCCGGGCAGCCGCCGCCGTCCGCATCGGCCGGCGGCAGCCAGGCGAAACGGATCTCGTACGCCTCGCCCGGCTTCAGCACCAGGCTCTCCTGCCAGCCCGCCGGCAGCGGCAGACCGGTCGCGCGGTCGCCCTCGGTACGGAACACCACCTGGAGCCCGTCCTCGGCGGCAGCGCCGGTGGGCTCCACGGTCAGCTCGTCCGCGCCGGTGACGGTGCAGGCCGTCTCCGAGACATTGGCCACCCGGAACGAGCCGTAGACATGGCCGAGTTCGTCGGGTTCCTGAAGGCTTCCGGTGATCTCGCCGAGCTGCCCGGCCAGGCAGCCGGGAGCGGCGACGGATTCGCCCTCGGTGCTCGCCGGGTCCGATTCCTCGGAGGGTTCGGTCTCCTCGGGGCCGGGCCCGGCCTCCTCCGGCGCCGGGCTGGTGCCCGGGCCGGACGGCACGCCGCCGGAGGTGTGGGTGCCCGGACCGTCCTCGCCCTGCTCGGCGCCGGCCGTTCCGGCCTCCTGGCCGTGGCCCGCCTCCAGGGACGGGGCCGAGGTGCCGCCGGAGGTGGCATTGAGGGCCAGCGGGGTGCCGGTGGCGAACAGGGCCAGGGCGACGCCGCCGACCACGGCGAGCTGCCGCCGCTGACGGCGGCGGTTCGGCACGGCGCTGCGCAGCCGGTCCAGGGCGTCGGCGGAGGGCTCGATGTCGCGCACGGATTCGTGCAGCAGAAGACGCAGGATCTCTTCGTCGGAGGTTTCGTCGGAGGTTTCGTCGGAGGTGGGACCCGGCTCGCCCGGCCCGCCCGGCTCCGCCGCGGCCGCCGCGGCCGGCAGGGTCGGGGTCTCAGGGGGTGCGGGGGGCGGAGCGGACGCCGCATGGGGCACGGATCCGGACGGCCCGGACGGGCGGGCGGCGTTGTCCTCGCCGGACGGGCCCTCCTCGGCCGGGCCCGGCGCCGCCGCGCCGGGTTCCTCGAAGGCGTCGGGGCTGCCGTCCCGGCGCCCCGAATGGCCGGTGGGTTCCAGGGGGTTCATCGGGTGGCCTCCATGGCGACGCGCAGCGCCGCGATGCCCCGGGAGCCGTACGCCTTGACCGAGCCCGCGGATATGCCCAGTGTCCGGGCCACCTCGGCCTCGGACATGTCGGCGAAGTAGCGCAGCACCAGCACCTCGCGCTGGCGGCGCTGCAGCCCGCGCATCGCCTGGATCAGATCGGCGCGCTCAAGCTGCTCGTACGCGCCTTCCTCGGCGCTTGCCATGTCCGGCATCGGCTTGGTGAGCAGCTTGAGCCCGAGTATGCGGCGGCGCAGCGTGGAGCGGGACAGATTGACCACGGTCTGGCGCAGATAGGCCAGCGTCTTCTCCCGGCTGCGCACCCGGCGGCGGGCCGAGTGCACCCGGATGAACGCCTCCTGCACCACGTCCTCGCAGGAGGCCGGGTCGTCGAGCAGCAGGGCGGCGAGACCGAGCAGCGACCGGTAGTGCTCCTGGTACGTCTCGGTGAGATGGTCGACGGTGGTGCCCTCAGCCATCGCTTCTTCCGCGTCCTCGCCGTGGGCGCGGACACGTGAGGCTCCGGAGGCGGGAAGCGGAGCGATCACGGGAAGACTCCGGGCCCGGCCGCGGGCCGGGGCGACGGGGCGGCGCCGGCCCGGAATCGGCGGCGCTGTGAGTTCGAGGACCTCTGCCACGCCTGTTGGACACTCTCTCCCCCGCGATGGTTGTACGGCGGAGGCGGGTTTCTCGTCTCCAGGACCGTGGCCACCATCCGTACCGCCCTGCTTTCCGTTCCCTCATCCTGCGCGTCCGGCCGGTGCCCCGGCCCGGCGCCGTGGCAACAACGGAAGACGCTCCCCGCGCGGCGCCCGGTTGCGGGTCTCGGCGCGCGGGGAGCGTTCATCCTCCCCCGGAGGGTCGGCCGCGGGCAACCTGCCGTTACCTACGGCTTGATCACGAAAGTTTCACCCGGTGCCGCCGTGCCGTTCGATGCTGATCGGCGGGGTGCGGCGGGGTGCGGCGCGGCCTCAGCGGCCGGTGCCGCCGTATACAACCGCTTCCTCGCTCTCCGAATCCAGCCCGAAGGCGGAGTGCACGGCGCGCACCGCGGCCTGGACGTCGTCCTGGCGGGTGACCACCGAGATGCGGATCTCGGAGGTGGAGATCAGTTCGATGTTGACGCCCGCGTCGGACAGCGCCTCGAAGAAGGTGGCGGTGACCCCGGGGTTGGTCTTCATGCCCGCGCCGACCAGGGAGATCTTGGCGATCTGGTCGTCGTAGCGGAGCGCCTCGAACCCGATGCCGGCCTGCTGCTTCTCCAGCGCCTCGATGGCCTTGGGACCGTCGGTGGTGGGCAGGGTGAAGGAGATGTCGGTCAGCCCGGTGGCCGCGGCCGACACGTTCTGCACCACCATGTCGATGTTGATCTCGGCATCGGCGATGGCGCGGAAGATGGCGGCGGCCTCGCCCGGCTTGTCCGGCACTCCGACGATGGTGACCTTGGCCTCGGAGGTGTCGTGCGCGACGCCCGAGATCAGTGCCTGCTCCATCGGCTGCTCTCCTCGCGGTTCGTTGCTGACCCAGGTGCCCGGCAGGCTGGAGAAGGAGGACCGGACATGGATGGGGATGTGGTAGCGGCGGGCGTACTCCACGCAGCGGTGCAGCAGCACCTTGGAGCCGGAGCTGGCCAGCTCCAGCATGTCCTCGGCCGAGATCCAGTCGATCTTGCGGGCCTTGGGCACCACCCGGGGGTCGGCGGTGAACACGCCGTCCACATCCGTGTAGATCTCGCAGACCTCGGCCTCCAGGGCGGCGGCCAGCGCGACCGCGGTGGTGTCCGAGCCGCCCCGGCCCAGGGTGGTGATGTCCTTGCTGTCCTGGGAGACGCCCTGGAAACCGGCGACGATGGCGATATTGCCGGCCTCCAGCGCGGTCCGGATACGGCCGGGCGTCACGTCGATGATGCGCGCTTTGTTGTGGACCGAGTCGGTGATGACCCCGGCCTGGCTTCCGGTGAAGGACTGGGCCTCGTGGCCCAGGGATTTGATCGCCATTGCCAGCAGTGCCATGGAGATACGCTCTCCGGCGGTCAGCAGCATGTCGAACTCGCGGCCGGAGGCCACCGGGGTGACTTCCCTGGCGAGATCGATCAGCTCGTCCGTGGTGTCGCCCATCGCGGAGACCACGACCACCACCTGGTGGCCCTGCTTCTTCGCCTCCACGATCCGCTTGGCGACGCGCTTGATGCCTTCGGCATCGGCAACGGAGGAGCCACCGTACTTCTGCACGACTAGGCCCACGTGTGCTCGCTCCTTGTAATCGTCTTTCCGCGTCCGGGATCTTTCCGGTACACGGTCGGAATCATTTTATTCAGCAGGAGAATTCCGCCCTTTGGAACAGCCACATCCTGAGACGCCGGTACGCGTCCCGGGAAGGGCTGGACGGCCTCCCGCTCGGCGGGCAGACCTGCCCCCGGATCGCGGTCTCACACACCTTGGGAGGGAAAAGTGCCGGAAACGTGCCCGAGGTCACACCGAAACACATGTGATGGCGAGCCTGGCATCACGGAATGTCATCGGCGCCCGGCGCGACGCCCGGGCCCCGCCGGGCCGGCCGGGCCCGGGCGTCGCGCCGGGGGCCTGCCGGGGGCCTGCCGGGGGCGGGACCGGGGGCGCCCGGGGCTGCTCGGGAGCGGCTGAGGGCTGATGCCCGGCTCAGGTGTGGGACGGCCCGCCGCCGCCCGCCTTCAGCCCCAGCGGGGCCGCGATCTCGGCCTCCATCACCCGGCCGGCCTCCCGCTCCAGATCGCCGTCCTCGGCGGCGCTGTCGGTGTCCAGCCCGTCCAGGTCGGCCATGGGGGTGTCCAGCCGGACATGCGCCACCAGCGACTGGAGCGCGCGCAGCGCGGCGCTGGCCGTCGGCCCCCAGTTGGAGAGGTAGGAGAACTGCCACCACCACAGGGCCTCGCTGATCCGGCCCTCCCGGTAGTGCGCCATGCCGTGCCGCAGATCGGTCACCACATCGGCCAGGTCGTCGGAGATGCGGCAGGCCACCGGGGTGGAGCGGGGCACATACGGGTCGAAGACCTCGGTGTAGACGTCCACCGGGGCCAGCAGCCCGGCCAGCTTCTCGCGCAGCTCGTCCATGTCCGGCTCGGGGCCGGTGTCCGGCTCGTACCGCTCCTCGGGGACGATGTCCTCGTGCGCGCCGAGCCGGCCGCCGGCCAGCAGCAACTGCGAGACCTGGAGCAGCAGATACGGCACGGCGCTGTCCGGGTCGTCGCCCTTGGCGATCTCCTGCACCGCGACCATGAAGCTCTCGATCTGGTCCGAGACCTGGACGGCGAAGTCGTCCGGTCCGGGGCCGCGCAGACCGGGCCGCTGCCGGGCATCCGCCTCGGCCGGCCCGGCCGCACCGGCCGCCGCCTGTTCCTGTTCCGGCTCCGCCGTCGTCGCTTCGCCGGGCTGGTGGACCGCGGTCACGCCGGTCGCCGCACCGTCAGACATCGAGCAATCGTCTCCCCTCGAAGGCGCGCCCCAGCGTCACCTCGTCGGCATACTCCAAGTCTCCCCCGACCGGCAGCCCGCTGGCCAGCCGTGTGACCCGCAGTCCCATCGGGCCGATCATGCGGGCCAGATAGGTGGCCGTGGCCTCGCCCTCCAGATTGGGGTCGGTGGCCAGGATCAGCTCGGTGACCGAGCCGTCCGCGAGCCGGGCCAGCAGCTCCCGTATCCGCAGGTCGTCCGGGCCCACGCCGTCGATCGGGCTGATCGCGCCGCCCAGCACGTGATAGCGGCCCCGGAACTCGCGGGTGCGCTCGATGGCGACCACGTCCTTGGGCTCCTCCACCACGCAGATCACCGCGGCGTCGCGGCGCGGGTCGCGGCAGATGCGGCACTGTTCGTCCTCGGCGACATTGCCGCAGACCGCGCAGAACCGGACCTTCTCCTTGACCTCGTTGAGCGCCCGGGCCAGCCGGCGCACATCGGCCGGGTCGGCCTGGAGGATGTGGAAGGCGATCCGCTGCGCGCTCTTGGGCCCGACGCCGGGCAGTCTGCCCAGCTCATCGATCAGGTCCTGGACCACGCCTTCGTACACGGCATGCCTTCCGTCAGCAAAATCCTTGGGTCTGAGGCTAGTTGTCGGGCGAAGCCACGACCAGTACGGCTCGCGCCGCGGCCGGTTAGAACCCCAGTCCGGGGAGCGAACCGCCCAGGCCCTGGGCGAGCGGCCCCAGCCTGGTCTGCTGAAGCTGCTGGGCACTGGCCACGGCGTCCCGCACCGCGGCGAGCACCAGGTCGGCCAGGGTCTCGGTGTCCTCCGGGTCGACCGCGCGGGGGTCGATCTCCAGGCCCGTCAGCTCTCCGGTACCGGTGACCACCGCCTTGACGAGGCCGCCGCCCGCCGAGCCCTCGACCGGGGTCTCGGCCAGCTCCTGCTGCGCCTGGGCCAGATCCTGCTGCATCTTCTGGGCCTGCTGCAGCAGCTGCTGCATATCGGCCCCACCACCGGGAAACACGGCTCCTCCTGGAGTCGACGACAAAAACGGATCCGCATTCCTGCTGCTGCGCGGTTCTCCGCATGCGGCGGCACGGGCGTCGCCACCCGGGCCTCTCCCCGAGCCTACGGCCTCACCCCGCGGCCCCGCCCGTCAACCGCTCACTCCTCTTCTCCTCCCCTTCCCTGCCGGTCCCGCCGGATCCGCTCACCCTTCGTGCTCGATCTCCTCGATGACCGTGGCTCCCAGACCCTCGACAAGCAGTTCGGTGCCGGAGAGGGCGCGGTCGTCCAGATCCGGATCGTCGTCCTCGGGGACGTCGTCCTCGACGTTCATCGGCGCCGCCGACGGCTCGGGGGCCGGTGAGCGGGGCGGCGGGGCCTGGGCCGCCGCGGGAGCGGGAGCGGCGGCGGACGTGGCCGCGGGCGCGGGCGCGTGCCGCTCGGCGGGCCGGGGCCCGGGGCCCGCGGGCGGCGGAGCCGACGCCGGGGCCGGGGCCGGCGGAGGCGGCGGGCCGGCCGCGCGGACCGCCCCCGCGCCACCACCGCCTCCTCCTGCTCCGCCTCCGCCCGCACCGGACCCCGGGCCCACCACGGCCTCCACTTTCCACTGCACGCCAAAGGCGTCCGCCAGCGCCTGCCGCAGCACGTCCTCACTGCCGCCGCCGACAAAGCTGTCCCGGGCCCCGGCGCTGCTGAAGGCGACTTGCAGCGTCGTTCCGTCGAAGCCGCTGACCTCGGCATTCTGGCTGAGAAGAATCCAGGTGAAACGGCGCTTGGACTTCACCGCGTCCAGGATCTGCGGCCACATCTGCCGCACCCGGGACGGATCTCCGCCCGCGCCGGCGCCGCCGCTGCCGGAGGCCGCCGGCGTGGCCTGCTGCGCCGCCGCTGCCGGGGCGGGGGCCGGGGCGGGCTGCGCCGGCGCGGGAGCACCACCCCCGCCGCCGCCCGGCCAGGCCCCGGGCCGCTGCCCCCCGGCCGGCGCGTCGGCACCGCGCCCGCCCGCGCCGGGCCAGGCTCCGGGCCGCTGTCTGCCCGGGGCCCCGGCCGGCTGCTCCTCGGGAGCCGCCGGCCGGGGCTCCTCCCGCACCGGCTCGGCCGCCGCCGGGGGCCGGGCGACGGGCGGGGCAGCCGGCTGCGGAACCGGCTGCGCCGCCGGCTGCGGAGCCGGTGGCATCCCGCCGCCGAGCGCCGCTCCGCGTTCCAGCCGCTCCAGCCGGCTCAGCAGTGCTCCTTCGTCTCCGTACGCCGCGGGCAGCAGCACCCGGGCGCAGATCAGTTCGAGCTGGAGCCGTGGTGAGGTGGCGCCGCGCATCTCGGTCAGTCCCGTGTTGACCAGGTCCGCGGCCCGGCTGAGCTGCGCCGGGCCGAGCGCCTGGGCCTGCCGCCCCATCCGCTCCAGCACATCCTGGGGCGCGTCGATCAGCGCGCGCTCCGCCGCATCCGGCACGGCGGCCAGAATCACCAGGTCGCGCAGGCGCTCCAGCAGATCGGCGACAAACCGCCGGGGGTCGTGCCCGCCCTCGATGACCCGGTCCACCACCTCGAAGGCGGCTGCGCCGTCCTGCGCGGCGAAGGCGTCCACCACCGCGTCCAGCAGGGCGCCGTCGGTGTACCCCAGCAGGGCCGTGGCCATGGCATAGGTGACGCCCTCGGCCCCCGCACCGGCCAGCAGCTGGTCCATCACCGACATGGAGTCCCGCACCGAGCCGGCGCCCGCCCGCACCACCAGGGGCAGCACCGTGTCCTCGACGGGGATCTCCTCCTGTCGGCACACCTGCGCCAGATAGTCGCGCAGCGTGCCGGGCGGCACCAGCCGGAAGGGATAGTGATGGGTCCGCGACCGGATGGTGCCGATCACCTTCTCCGGCTCGGTGGTGGCGAAGATGAACTTCAGATGCTCGGGGGGCTCCTCGACCACCTTCAGCAGGGCGTTGAAGCCGGCCGGGGTGACCATATGGGCCTCGTCCACGATATAGATCTTGTAACGGCTGGCAGCCGGGCCGAAGAACGCCTTTTCGCGCAGCTCACGGGCATCGTCCACACCGCCGTGCGAGGCCGCGTCGATCTCGATCACATCGATCGAACCGGGGCCGTTGCGCGCCAGATCCCGGCAGGAGCGGCACTCCCCGCAGGGCTGCGGCGTCGGGCCCCGCTCGCAGTTCAGACAGCGGGCCAGGATCCGGGCGCTGGTCGTCTTCCCGCAGCCGCGCGGCCCGCTGAACAGGTACGCATGATTGACCCGGTTGTTGCGCAGGGCCTGCTGCAACGGGTCGGTGACATGCTCCTGCCCGATGACCTCGGCGAAGGTCTCGGGACGATAGCGGCGGTACAGCGCAAGCGAGGACACGTCTCCGACGATATCGGCCCCCGCCGACACCCGGCGCCGCGCGGAAACGCCGCGGCAACGACAGGGCCCCCCACGCACCCGCCAGAGCCGACCTACCCTTGCTGCCTTCCGGCCCTGGGGGAGTTCAGTCAGATAGCGCCGCATGAGGGGCTGCACCCCAGCGTACCCGATCCCCCGCCCCACCCCGCACCCCGGCAACCGGTTCGCGACCACCCCCCGCCGTCTTGTATTGTTTCCGGCGGAGGATTCGCCTAGAGGCCTAGGGCGCACGCTTGGAAAGCGTGTTGGGTTCACACCCTCACGAGTTCGAATCTCGTATCCTCCGCCACCGCTGACCAGCGGAAACGCAAGCCCCCGACCGCACTGCGGCCGGGGGCTTCGTCGTCTCCCGACCGCACAGCATTGCCCCGCCGCCCCGTCGACGGCCGGGACACTCCGAGGGAGCGCTGACACAGAGCTGCTCGGCCCGGTCCGCGGGCATTGCTTCCGCACAATCATGTGTCCAGGATCAGGTTGCTCGCTGTCACGGCGAGCCGCCCCTGAACCGCGGCCGGTACGCCGAGGCGGTTCCAATGGAAGATGACGTGGTGGGCCAGTACGGCGCGCAGGCCCCGGGTCAGGTCTCCGTTGTGTCGGTGTGCGCTGAGGCGTCGGCCGGCCTGTTGGAAGGCGGCGAACCACTCGGATGCGAAGCTCAGCGAGCTGGTGGCGGACGCCGAGCTGGTGTCCGTGGTCATCAGGCGCTTCAGCACGGGGGCGATATGGGGCAGTGGTTGGGGAGGTCGGCCGTCGCCGGTGGGGCGGAGTTCGGTGACCTTGGCCCAGACGTCACCCTGTTCGAACCATTCCTGTCCGGCTGCGCGTAGCAGGGTGCTGCACAGCAGGATGGAGAGCTCGCGGCGGTTGCCGGTGTGAGGGGCGTGCTCGGCCAGGTAGGCGAGGGTGTGGGTGCTGTCGTTGTGGAAGAGGCCGTGGGCGGTGTCCATGGCTTCGGGGCCGCCGAAGGCATGAAGTTCGGGTTCGTAGACGCTGGTCACCCAGGTGGTGAGGGGGGTGTGCTGCTGCGTACGGATGAGCAGGGTGCGGGTGTGTTCGTCCGCTTCGTCGGTGAGCTCATGCGACGCGGGGCGGTAGCGCAGGCGTAGTTCGTGGCCCTTGCGGATGAAGAACCAGGCGTTGATGAGGCCGGTGTCCTCGGCGTGTGCCATCCCGGGGCGAATGTGCGTAACGGCGGCCGGTTCCACGTCGTGGTGGTGGGCGTAGGTGAGTACGCGCTGGTGCCAGTGGGGGTGGTTCATCCGCGTAGTCCTTCGGTGGTCAGGTCAGCAGCAGGCAGGCGTCCCAGCCGGAGGCGGGAGCGGTGCCGGTGGTGGCGGTGTGCTGGGCGAGCGCGTGTCCGGCGGCTCCCTGGAGGAGGCTCGGGTCGTCGGCGGCCGGCGTGTGGTGTCGGAGCAGGGCTTGGAGACGGGGCAGGCGGGCGGCCAGGGTCGGGGTGGCGGCGTCGGCGGCGGCTCGGTAGGTGGTCTGGAACAGGCCGGAGGCGCCGTGGCACAAGCCGCCGTCGGTGATCCGGGCGAGTTGTTCGGGGTGGGTCAGGCAGCTCAGGAGGGCGTGCTCGGCCATGTGTCGGCGGTCGGTGTCGCCGGTGGCCAGGGCGGCGAGCTGCTGGGCGCGGGCGATGCCGGGGGTGCCGTAGCACCAGGAGGGACGTAGCGGTCCCGGCTGGGCGGGCTGCTGGCGGTGGAGGTCTTCCGGGGTGACCCACTGGGGCCACCAGGGACCGGAGGGGTGGTCGCGGCGCCAGGTGTCGAGCCATGCGCAGATGCGGTGGATGGCGTCGGTGTGGCCGGGGACGGTTGTGCCGCGGCGTTTGGCCAGGGAGAGCAGGGCGAGTGGGCCGGCGATTCCGTGGGCCATGCCGAGGTTGCCGTGTCCGCCGGGGAAAGTGTGGGAGCTGCCGTGGACTGGGCCGTGGGGCACCCACCAGCCGGGCAGCCGGTCGGGTCGCCGACCAGGGGCTCGGTCAGGCGGACCAGGTAGGAGAGCACCGCCCGGGTGGTGTCGCCATCGGGATCGCGGTTCAGGAGGTGTCTGCCCAGGCCGGTCAGGCCGTACAGCAGATCGTATTCGGCCGCGCGGGGCCGGTGGCCGCGGTCGATACGGGCGTGGGCTTCGTCCAGGCGCCGGCGGGTGAGGTCGGTGATCTGGGCGTCGAGGAGGTCCAGGGTGCGGGTGTAGCGGTTGGTGCCGGCCGCCGCGGTGTGCAGGACGAAGGCGACGGCGGGTGCGCCGAGGAAGAGCGAGGCGTTGTCGCCGGTGTTGAGGGGGCGGCTGGTGGCTGCGGCGAGGGCCGCGTGGGCGGCGTTCCAGGTGCCGGTGCCGTTGTGGGCGCGCTCGATGGCGAGCAGGGCGATGCCGATAGCGCCTCGGGAGAGCGACTGCGGCCAGGCGTTGTTCTCGGCGCTGGTGGCGTCGGTGGGGAGAGGGCTGGTCATGGCTGGGCGCCTTCCTGCTGGACGGTCCAGGCGAGAGCGGCAGCGCGGGCCAGCCGGTGGCAGGTGCGTTCGCATTCTTCGTCGATGCCGGCCATGCGGATGTGGTGCATGTGCAGCAGGGAGGCCAGCACGGTCTCCGGCGCGGTGTCGCCGGCCTCGGTGAGGCGGGCACGGTACGCGGTCAGCGCGGTGCGTCTCTGCTCCCAGTGGTGGCGGATCTGGTCGCCGCAGGGGAGGAAGTGGAGTGTGTCGTTCTTGGTGCGGGGGTCGGTGAGGAGGATGGCCTGCTGCCGGATGTGCCGGGCGAGGGTCGGTGCGGCGCTCCTGCTGACGTTCTCGGTCAGCCAGCGGGCGGCGGCCGGGGTGCTGCCGGTGAAGGCGGTGGTGAGGTCCACCAGGCTTGCCGCGGTGAGCGCCTGCCGGTGGAAGGCGTCGGTGCCGGTGGCGTGGGTCTGGGTGAGCTGGGCGATGACGGCCGCGGAGTCGGTGATGAAGACTCTCTCGGCGGCGTCCATGGCCGGGCCGGTGCCATAGCGGCCGGTTTCGGGGCGGTAGGTGCTGAGGTCGAGGTCACGGGCCAGCCCTTGGCGGCGCAGGTACGCCACCCAGGTACCGAGGCGCTGCACGGCAGCTCCCCAGTCGTCCGGGTGAGGAAGCCGTAAGCGAAGCCGCAGGTGCGGGTCTGGGTCGCGGTAGGGCACGAACCACCATTCGGGCGGGCTGTCCCATGCGGCCAGGAAGCCGGGCAGGTGGCGGGTGAGGAACTCGGGGTGGCGTTCCGGGTGTCCGTAGATCTTTGCGTAGAGCCAGGTGGAGTGGCCGGGCAGATGGCCGTGATCGCGGCGGAGGGCAACAGGGGTTGCTCGGCGTGGGGCTGTGGCAGCGTCTGCCGGAGTGGTGGTTGTCATGGGGAGGACGAGCTCGTGTGCGCGCCCGTCGAGCCATCCGTAGGCGGTGAGGGCCGGGGCCTCCTGCAAAGTGGCCTGGCCGGTGGTCTCCAGGTGGGAGCGCAGCAGATGGAGATGGGAGGGCTCGTCCAGGTCGAGGAAGATCCGGCGGTCATCGCTGCCGAGGAAGACGGCGTTCGGCAGGCGGAGGCGCTGCCGCAACTCGGACAGGCGCTCAGTCCAGCCCGGCCATGTGGCCCGGGCGCCGGGGAAGTCGGAGGCGTCGAGTCTCCAGCGGGCCGGGGACAGGACGGTGCGGCCGTAGCGGATGCGCGGCTGGAAGGGCAGTTGGCGGGCGGCTCCCCAGGAGAAGGGGGCCAGCACGGCGGCGGTGGCCCGTGGCAGTTCGCACAGGAACCGCGCCAGGGGGTGGGTGTAGGTGGTGGGCTCCACCGCGTTCAGGACGGCGGGTTCGACGGCGCCGCCGGTGGTCCGGGACACCAGGAACATCCGGTGGGGGTCCGCGCTGACGAGCAGGTCGTCCAGGGCCAGTCCTGGGCTGCTGTCGGCGTGTTCGGCCAGGGAGATGGCGGTGGGCAGGAGTTGCGGTGCTCGGGCGACGTTCTCGGTGCGGGTGCGTAGCGGCGGGGCGGAGACCTGAGCGGGCAGGGCACCTGCCGCCAGCGTGGGCGACTGCGCATAGGCGGCGTGGAAACGGGTGCGATCCTCGTCTTCCAGCAGATGCAGGAAGCGGCCGGTGATGGTGCCGACGCCGGTGGCGAGTCCGGCGACGACGAGTTCAAAGCCGCCGCGCTCCACGGCGTCCTGGTTGGGTGCGTGGAGGCGGAAGCACAGCTCCAGGTGGGCGGGCAGCTGAAGATCGTCCTTGTGGGATAGCCGGGCCAGCGACTGGTCGTCCAGCGTGATCTCTTCTGCGCCGTCCAGTGCGGCTTGTTGTGCCAGGGCGAGCAGACGGGTATCGCGGTCGGTCAGTCGGGGGGCGGTTGGCCGGATCAGGGATGACCGGTAGCCGGCGGGAAGGCCCAGTCCGACATCGGGGTCCACCAGGTCGCGGACGGGGACGAGGGCGCCGGGTCCGTAGTGCTCCAGGAACCGGACGTGGTAGTCCTGCCAGGCCGGAGCGCCGGACGGGAACGGGCTGAGTGCGGCCAGTGCCGCCACTGCCTTCTCGGCCTCACGGGCGACCGTGTGCGGCAGCTCCAGGCGGCAGTCGAGGCGCAGGTTCACCGTGAGCGGCTGCTCTGCCACGTCGGTCAGGGCTTTCATGCGGTCGGCGGTGGGCGAGCGCAGGGTGCGGCGCAGGGAGTCGGAGCCGTGGCTGTGCCGGGACAGGCTCCGGTGGATCTCGCCGAGGGCGCGGAGCGTGGACGCCACGGCCGGGATGGTTCCCGCCTCTGCTTTCTCCAGCTCGTCGATGAGGTGGCCGAGGGGATCGGTGACCGTCATCGGCGGGTGCAGGGAGCTGATCAGTACGTGGCGGGTCACCAGCTCGGTGAGGAGACGGTCGATCACCTCGGCCGGGGACTGCGGGTATGCGGTGGCGAGTCTGGCAGCCAGCTCGGCCACCGTGATGGGCGCAACGGCAGCGGCCAGAACGGTTTGAACCGCCCGGGTGTTCCGCAGACTCATCTCCGAGGCGGTGGGAGAGCCGGTTGCCGGGCGTGGTGATCGCTGACAGGGCACCACCAGCCGGTCACCGCGTACGTAGCAGGTGGAGTCGGTCACCACCGGGAGGCGGCGCAACAGCTCCGGGCACGTCTCCAGGCCGGTGATCACCTCGGCCAGCCACAGGGCATCGGCACCGGCTACCGGGCTGTGCTCCTCTCCCCAGTGCAGACGGAGCGTGTTGCCGAGCCGCGCCGGGGCGACGCCGGCGAACAGCCCGAAGGGCGTTGCCCGGTGCCGCATTCGCAGCAGGTAGCGCATCACGGAGACCACGGCCCGCCGGACCTGCCGCGGTTTGTCGATCTTCCCGGCACAGACGTCGCTGACGCGCCGTGCGAGGAGCGGACTGGCAACCTCGATGGCCTCCGCTACGCCCGGGAGCGCCCACACGTGCCGGAGCCAGTTCCGCCGCTGCTCCTGGTCGGCGGCATCGTCTCCGGTGAGGTCCGGCCACGGTGGGTCCGTGAACTTCTGCGGATGTGCGGTGGCCCGTATCAGGGCCGCGTCGATCGTTCGGTACAACTGACCCACCTCCGACTCGGGTGTGGGGTCCGGCGCCGGGTTCCTCCGGCGCCGGACCCCACAGCATGGTTCAGCCGCCGATGCAGGTGCTGTTGCTGCACGCGCTCTGGCAGGTTGAGGTGCAGTTGTCGTCGGTGTCGTTGAGCAGGGCGGGAATGACCGGTGCCTTCTCGACGAAGGCGATGTCGAGTTCGAAGTCTTCCTCGGCTGCGCCGGTGTTCCCCCGTGCTGCTGCCATCGTGCCTCCCGGATGTCGGTGGTGGATGTGCCTTGGCAGCCCTGGCCCGGCTCAGTTGTTGTGAGCGGGCCAGGAGATCGTGATGCGGCGGTGCTTCTTGATGACGACCAGCCCGTGGGGGAGCTGGGCGATGGGGGTGTCCGCCGGGTGCGCGTAGAAGGTGGGCCGGTCGTCGCGGTGCTCGCGGTCCCATGCCTGGATCTTCTCGACCAGCCGCTGGGCGGCCTTCTCCGCGTTCGGGCCGTGGCCGTAGGCGCCGAACTCGTACAGGTCTTCCTTACCGGGGACCGGCCGTCCTGCCCGGTAGGCGAAGGAGTCGCCGTAGAGAAGGGTGGAGGTGCCCAGCGGGGAGGCGGAGGCGACCAGCCCGCGGTCCCGTGCCGCGGGGGTGGCGGCCAGCAGTGCGTAGTCGGTGACCTCGGTGGCCAGCCACAGGTCCAGGTCGTCGAAGGGCACCGAACCGCCGATGGTCACCCCCGACCACGCCTGTGCCCGAGGCCGCTTCAGAGCCTCCCGGAGCTGCTCGACCTCGGCCTCCTGCTCGTCGTCCAGCCGCAGCCCGACCTCGGCACCCTTCTCGTCGTGCAGGACGGCGACCTGCACCCGCATCTCGCCCGAGCCCTGCATGGGGACGAAGCCGCACAGCTCGTATCCGGTGCTGACCAGCACCTCTCCCTGTGCCTGGAAGGAAACCGACCGGGTCAGGCCGCGCACCCGCAGCGGGACGACGATCCGGCCGCCGTCGGCGAGTTGCCCGGTCCAGGCCGGCGGGATGTCCCAGGCCCCGACGGTGACGATGATCCGGTCGTAGGGGGCGTGCTTCGCCTCGCCGGCCTCGCCGTCGGTGCACACCACGTGCACCCGCTCGTACCCGGCCCGGTCCAGCAGGCGGCGGGCGCGGTCGGTCACATCCGGGTCGATGTCGATGGTGGTGACTTCGCCCTCGGGGCCGACCATCTCGGCGATCAGCGCGGCGTTGTACCCTCCGGAACCAATCTCCAGCACTCGCATGCCCGGGCGGATATCGGCCTGTTCCAGCATCATCGCCTGCACGCGGGCGGCCGAGACGGAGCTGACGGCGACGCCGTGCTCGTCTCGCTTGGTGACCTCTGCCCGCTCGGCCGCGTACGCCTGCTCAGGGGTGACGCCCTCCGGCACGAACAGGTGCCGGGGCACCCGCCGGAGGGCCGCCGCGACCGCCTCGCTGCGCACCGCGTTCAGCTTGCGCAACTCGCCGACCAGGGCCTCGCGCAGCTCTTCCATGGACTCTTCGGGGGAATTGTTCAGATTCATCGACCGGAGTGTAGTCACGCCATTACCCCCTGGTGGGTGCCTTGGGCGTCGACGGTAAGCAGTTCGGCCAAGCGCTGGTGGTCGAAGCGGGCGAGGACCATGTTGTGGTCGGAGAGGTTCTGCATGTCGATAACTTCGATGTCGCGGAGGGCGGGCAGAAGCGTGGTGGACGCGCACAGCCAGTCGATGCGGTTGGCGGGGCCATGCGTGTCGCTGGCGGGGATGGACGGGTGCACCGCCTCGGACTCGCCGAGATGGGCGGCGTGCTGGGCGAGGTCGGTCAGTCCTGCGGTGCGGAAGGTGTCGTGGAGGTGGGTGTCCATGGCCCGGCTGCTGCCGGGGACGGGACGGCTGCGGTGGGCGCGGTGGGGTTCGTCCTCGATCTGGTCCAGATGCGGCAGTGGGCTTTCGCCGGGGGCGAGGCGATGGGGATAGCTGTTGGCATCCAGACCGATGACCATCGCCGACTTGCGGACGCTCTGCCCGTCCAGGACCCGGACCTTCTTGTCATGGAATGTGGTCAGCAGTTCGGCCTCGACGGCCCGGAGGGTTGGGGAGGCGTAGCTGAGGTGGGCGGCGACCGCGGTGAGCGGGATCGAGGCGGGGCCGGCGGCGTGCAGCTGGAGCGTGACTGCAGTCGGCTGGCACTTGAAGACGGGCGACGGGCTGGGCCATTCCCGCAGGACGGTGAACACGCTGGTGTCGGCGAAGACGGCGGTGTAGGAGCCTTCGCTGAGCCAGCCGCGCAGGCCGAGTTCCTGTTCGGCCTCGTACATCCCTTCCTTGGCGTTCGCGTCGGCGTCGAACATCTCTTGCCGCAAGAGAAGGTGGACTCCTGCGTCGCGGATGCGCCGGTGAGCCCGCATCCGTGCGGAGCGGTCACCACGACCGTTGAGTTCGAAGTTGAAGGTGGTCATGGTCAAGGTGTCCGGAACTAAGGCGTGACTGGTCACAGAGCTGATCTCCTGGATTGCACGGGGTGGGTCGATCGACGGTGAGCTGGCTGCGATGGATGCGGGTGCAGGTCCGATCACGGCGGCTTGACCGCGATGCCGGCGTAGGCGGCACCGGTGTCCTGGTCGGGATCTTGGTCCAACGGGGGTGGCTGCCAGCGTTGTGTGGGTACCAGCCCAGGCGGCAGCAGATCCCAGCCGGCGAAGAAACGCGCGACTTCGGCGTGGTCACGCATCCGGACGGGGATGCCGGAGCCGCTGTACGCACGTGCCATGGCGGACATCTCGCGGGAACGGAAGTCGGCGGTGGGGTGCACGATGGCCATGGCCGAGCCGCCGGGCAGGGCGCTCTTGATGCGGTCGAGGCGGGCCATGTACAGGCCCGTGCCGGGAGTCGGGCAGCAGGTGCAGCACACTGCCCAGCAGCACCGCCACCGGCCTGCTCAGGTCGATGATGGCGGTGACCTCCGGGGCGGCCAGCAGGCGATCTGGCTGGGTCAGGTCTGCGCGGCAGGCTGCGGTAACACCGGGCGGGGCGCAGCGCAGCAGGGCACGGGCGTGGACGACCGCTTGCAGACTGGTGTCGACGTAGACCACCCGTGCCCGGGGCAGGACCTGCTGGGCGACGTCGTGTGTGTTGGCGCCGGTGGGCGAGGGCAGGCCGCAGCCAATGTCCAGGAACTGGCTGATACCGCGTTCGGCGAGGTGGCGCACGGCGGTCTCGACGAAGGCTCGGGCCTGGCGGGCGGCCTGCGAGGCGAAGGGCGCTGCCGTGGTGATGGCAGCGACCAGGCGGCGGTCCTCGTCGGTGTTGTCCCGGCCGCCGAGCAGCGCGTTCTGTATCCGCGGAGCCGAGGGCAGACGGAGCTCCTCACGGATGTCATCCCCGGCGGCTGCCTGCGGCGGAAACGCCGCGGTGTCCGTGGTGACGGTGGTGCGGTTGGGCGGCATGGGGAGGTGTCCTCCGGTCGGCGTTCGGCGTCAGGGCAAGGTGTCGGCGAGGACGCCGAGCGCGGTGCACAGCTCGACGGCGTCGGTGAACGGGCGGGTGACGGCACCCGGTGAGCGGACCCAGCGCGTCCCGCGGAAGTCGCGCTCCCCGCACGGTCGGTGGGCGACGGGGAGCGTGAGGTAGGCGCCCGTGCCCAGGTGGCGGGCGAAGATCGGCCATGGTTCGGCGCCGTAGCCGGGGCGGATGAACCAGTACCAGCAGTCGCGGTCGGCGGCGATGCAGCCGATCCGGGGGTCCGAGGCATCGCCGTAGAGGAGGCGCAGCACCTGCTCGCCATGGTGTTCGGCGGTGCGCACCGCGTCCCAGTCCCGGCCGGCGGGCAGGACCACCGGCTCGTGCGCCGTCAGAGTCTCGGCGAACAGCGCGAACGCTTCCGGCGAAGGCGGCGCGCTCATCGCAGCACTCCTGGCTTTCTGGGGGTCCGGCCGCGCAGCGGGGCCAGCAGGTGGCTGCCGATCCGTTCCTCTAGGCGCGGACCGAGCTCGGTGCCGAGCCTGGCGAGTTGCTCGCCGATGACTCCGGCCGCGCACTCGCGGTAGGTGAACGCGGCGAGGTAGGAGTTCGCGCCGGCGCGGGTGAGCAGCACCGAGCCGTCCTCTGCCAGCAGCACGCTGGTCGTGGGCGGGCCGGCCTGGCTGCGGGCGATCAGCCGGTCGGAGACCGAACCCAGCGCCGCACCGAGGGCGGCCAGGTCCCGAGCGTCGTCCGGCCCCATTCCGGCGAAGGCCAACGTCATGCCGTCGGCAGTGAACGCCAGTACGCCCCACACACCGCGCAGCGTGCCGACTCGGTCGTGCAGGAGCGCGGTGATCGCATCATCGTCCATGACTTCCTGGTCCTTTGCGGGGCGGGGCGGTCACGAGCAGGGAGAGAAGGAAGGTGACCGTCAGGGGCACAGGAGCGGGTGCTGCCTGGGGAACCGGTGCGGTGGGCAGCGCCAGCGGCGCGGATGTGCCCCTGACGGCCGTCTTGGGGCGGGCATGTCTCATCAGGACGGGGCGGGTGGAGGACAGCCCGGTGCGCAGGCGCGGACCGGAATCGGGTACGGATGGCCATAGATACGTGCGTCGGTGATCGTCCCGGCGTCCTGGCTGGAACCGTCCAGCAGCCGATGGCAGTACCGGCACGCCCGCCCGTACAGCACCGGCGAGGGCACCCGCCGTTCGTCCTGCTCCTGCGCGGCCATCAGCGCCGTCACCCGGTCCCCCCCCCGCCAGCCCGGCCCGGCTGAAAGGGCCGACGCGGGGCCGACACCGGCGACCGGTCGGCGGCCCTGGCGGCATCGATCCGGTCCAACAGTGTGCACACGCACCTGGTCAGCATCCGAAGCCGGCCCAGCGCGGCGGCACGCGAGGAACAGCGCATCGACCTGGTCGCCACGGCCAGCTCGACCAGCTCCGCCCAGCAGTGTTCGGCCACCCCCGTAGTTGCCGAGTCACGGAGCTGCCGGGCGAGCGGAAGCAGTACGGCGAGCTGGTCCTGGAGCGCCCGGGTATGGACGCCGACCTCCCGCGCGGAAGGTGTCAGCGTCTGGAGCAGCCGCTCCGACGACGCCACGGCGTACCGCACCGTCTCCGGCACGAAGGCCGCCGTGGCAACCGCTGTCTGCCGCTCCCCACGGGCGACGCGGACCGGGTACGAAGAAGCAGCGCGAGTCCGTATGCCGGCCGCGGCTCCGACCAGGGTCCTGCCGGTCATGGACAAGTGCTCCTCCGGTGGCCTCCGGCCAACGAGCACGGAACGTGTCCGTTGGCGCACGAACAGCTGGTGAGCTACCAGAATTCGCGGAACGGGTGTGACGCCACCAGCGACGTGTCAGTGACTTCTCCGGACTTCCTGCGCCATACCCAGGACATGTTTCCTGCGTCCGTGGGTTTGTGGCTGTCAGGGGAGCAGCATGGGTCTTGGCGCCTCCGGCGTGGGTAGCAGTCGAGCACAGAGAGCCCAGGAGGGTTCCCATGGCGCAGCCGACCGTTTTCCAGCTGCTTGTGGACGAGCGGCGATGGCGGGACTACGACGTCTTCAAACACCACTACGAGGAGGCCGCTGCCGAGCTGGCACAGCGAGAGGGGCCGCCGAACCTGCGCACGGCCACCATCGGCCGACGCCAGTTCGTCCGCTGGCTGAGGGGCCAGCTTGAGAGCACACCGCGCAACGACGCCAAGCGCATCCTGGAACACCTCTTCCAGGTACCGGTGAGCCACCTCTTCCAGCCGGCGCAGCACGGCAGCGAACAAGCCTGCCCCGGCGAAACCGGCCGACAAGCAACCGCACTGCAGAGCGGCTTCTACCAGTCAGGCATGGAGGACGCAGTTTCGATGGCTGCTCATGAATCCGCACGGTTCGCGGCCCGGGTCGAGCAATCCAACGTGGGCCCGCACACGCTGGAGCAACTGCGTGTGGACATCCAGCGCATCATCTACACGTACCCGAACCGTCCGGTCATGCCCCTCTTCCTGGAAGTACGGGAACTGCGAAACCGGGCCTTCGAATTGCTGGAGGGACGGCAGCCTCCGCAGTACACCAAGGAGCTCTACCTGGCCGCTGGAACGCTGTGCGGAATCCTGGCGAACGCCTCCTTCGATCTCGGCCAGTACGGCCCTGCCGGCACACAGGCCCGGACCGCCTTTCTCTGCGGCGAACTCGCCGGGCACAACGGCCTGCGATCCTGGGTCCGGGGCATGCAGGCCCTGATCGCCTACTGGGACGAGCGCCCCGAGGACGCGGTCCGCCTGGCGCTGTCGGGTCAGGAGTTCACACCCGAAGAAGGAACCGCCCACATCCGACTGGCCAGCATCTCCGCCCGAGCCCTGGCAAGGCTCGGCCGCCACGAGGAAGCCCTGTCCCACCTCCAGACCGCTGAACGCCACAGGCAGTCCTATGCCGGACCCGAGGACCACGGCAACATGATGGCCTTCCCCGGCGCCAAGCAGTCCCTCTACGCGAGCACCACGCACCTGTGGATCGGCACGGACCACGCCTGCGTCTCGGCCGAACGCGAAGCAGCGGCAGCCATCGACACCTACGAGGCCGCGCCTCCTGAGCAGCGTCGCCTCGGAGAGCTGTCACTCGCGCGCATGGACCTCGCCCATGCCCGGCTCCAGCAGCGCGAGATCGACGGCGCCGCGGAACAGCTCCAGATCGTCCTGGCCATGGAAGCGCGCCGCAGGACGGCAAGCGTAGGCCGGCGGCTGGAGCAATTCGGCCGTCGGCTGGCACTGACCCCGGCAGCCCGGACACCGCTCGGGCTCGCGATGTACGACAGCATCGCCGCCTACCATGAGCAGCACGCCCGCTCTCTCCCCGGAGGCTCAGCACAGTGACCACCGTGACGCTTCTCCATCCCGGAGACATGGGGTCGGCCGTCGCAGAGCAGGCACGCCGCTCCGGCGCCCGCGTCCTGTGGGTTCCCGCGGGCCGCAGCGCAAGCACGAAGGCCCGCGCCGAAGCCGCCGGACTGATCCCCGCACCCGACCTGGCCTCGGCCCTCGCCGAGAGCGACATCGTGCTGTCCATCTGCCCACCCGCGGCAGCCGAAGACATCGCCGGCCTGGTTGCCTCCCACGACTTCCACGGCATCTATGCCGACGCCAACGCGATCAGCCCGCAGCGCATGCAGCGCATCGCCGCCCGCCTCGAATCCTCCGGCGCCGTGCCGGTGGACGGCGCCATCTTCGGCCCGCCCCCACGCGGCACGAAGACCGCCCGCCTCTACCTCGCCGGCCCGGCAACCGCCGTCCACCAGGCCGAAGCACTCTTCACCGGCACCCACCTCACACCACAGATCCTCGACAAACCACTCGGCTCCGCCTCAGCCCTGAAAATGGCCTTCGCCGGCTATCAGAAAGCCGCCCGCGCCCTGGCCGCCGTCTCCCACGCCCTCGCCCAGGAACACGGCATCACCGAAGAGCTGACAGCCGAGGGCCGCACCATGGCCGCCGCCATCCTCGCCGACACCGACTACCTCCCCAGCGTCGCCGCCCGCGCCTGGCGCTGGGCCCCGGAAATGCAAGAAGTAGCCGACTCCCTGAAAGCCGCAGGACTTCCCTCCGACCTCGCCGAGGCAGCCAACTCAACACTGTCCCGGTGGAACCAGGACAAGGACAACTTCGACGTGCCCCTTGACGACGTTTTCGGACAACTGCGGGAGCCTTGATTTGCTCGGGCGTCAGGGCATTCGCCGTTATCAGGGACCGGGCCCGCAAATGGTCCTACGCAAAAGTCCGCCCCCGGGACGGACGAGTGCTCACCATGCCGTAGTGCTGGCGACTCCTTCAGACGCCGTGATGCAGCACGCCCCGCAGAAGCGCCATGGTCAACGCCGTCATGCCGCTCCGCACTAGGGCCACAGCCTGGTGTGAACGAGGGTCCCGACTGCCCAGTGGCCGGGGCTCAAAACCCCACTGTCGGTCGCCCTGTCTAGAGTTCTGCGCAGGACACCGAGGGAGGGCAGTTTCCCTGTCGACGGAAGTGATGAGTTCGCACGCATCATGGCACAGCTGAGAGAAAAGCTGCCGGATCTTGCCGACCAGGTCACACAGGAGGTCCGGCGAGGCCGAGCCGCTTCCGGGCAAGAGTTCAGGGAGGAGGGGGAGTACCAGAACCGCGCCAGTCGCCTGCGGCGAGGCTGGTCTGCCGCACCTCGGCAATAACGACATCACCGTGATCCCGTACACCGATGACGAAAGCGTCGAACTCGTACGCTCGACGGTGCTGACCCTTACGGAGACCATGTACGCGTCCCGCAAGGCAGCCCTGGACATCGCCTCCACACTGAGAGTGCAACCGACCATCGAGTTCGGTGATCCGGAATTTGAGGCACCCTCCGTCCTCGACCTGACGGAGGAGACTGCCGGAACAGTGCCCCAGTCTGGAGTAAAGGCAAGCATCATCCGAATCACCTTCGCCTCGACTTCAGAAACAGTGGAAGCAGCGCCCGGATCCGCGCATCGCCAATCATTCGCGGCAAGACCGTGACATGCACCGGAGAGTTTCCTCAATGCCTCTCACCCGGTACACTCGTCCCCTCCCGTCCTCAACTGGGCGGAGCTTTCAAGTGGGGGGAGCCACTGTGCCGGGGTTCGACATTACTTCCATCTTGGACTTCAACCCGCCACGATACGCTTGTCCGACCTGCCGAGGTCTGATCAATGGACTGAGTTTCGAGCGACAGGAAAATACTGGCAGCCCGATACAGTATCGGCTGTTCTGCCCTGTGTGCAGAACTGAATACGTGTACGGCGAGTACACTGATGGGCGCAGCGCTATTGAGTGGCTCGATGAGCAGGGGGCGTCTGTCAGCTTGGGTAAGGATTTGATCGCCCATGCTCGCACGGTCGCCGAAGTGGTGCGCAACTCTCAAAGTACAGGCTGGGGTCATGATGGACCGTGGCCGACGATGCGACTGTTCTTCGAGGTCCTGTCTCGCGCCAGGAGCTTCGTACACTTCGCGAGTTGGGGAATTAGCCATATCATGATTGGGGCCCTCAAGATGACATCGATGAGAGCTCCTGTTTATGGATTCGTCTCGCAGGTTGAAGACCATGCGAGGGTGGAGCTAACCGAGTTCCCCAAAGAAGCTCCTAACCTGAAGGCCAAGGTCATTAACCCACGGGAGGCCAATTTCGATGCACCGCACCAGAAACTAGTAATTGTCGATGGCCTTCTAGCCTTCAAAGGGTCGACAAACCTAACGAACGCGGCGATGCGCAAGGCAGACAGAGGGCTAGATCTCACCGAGGTAGTAACCGATTATGAAAAGGTCGCCGACCTTAATAATCGTTACTTCGCGCCTGTTTGGAAAGCCATCAACACCCCGGAAGTTGTACAGAAAGTTATGTGGGCTGACCCCTGGGGGTAGCCCACATGACCTGAGCCGCTCGCTGTCCTGGTCTGTGTCCAGTGCGCCGACGGTCCCCACCGCACGCGCACCACGTCTGGCCTGCCGCGTGAACGCTCGCGGACGCCCCGATGCTGAGGGCTCCACCTTAAAGGTGGAGCCCTTCAACGCTCGGTTACTGAGGTTGAACTCGTGATGTCGCTGGGTTGGTCAGGTGGGTCTGATGACCAGGCCGGTCTCGGCGAGGCAGCCGTCTATGAGGCCGGGGCGGTACTGGATGTGCCGTAAGCCGCGTCGGATGCGCTGGACGAGGTGTTCGGGGGTGCTGAAGGCGACGTTGGAGAGCCGGCCACGTCGCAGGAGGGACCAGATTCCTTCCACGGGGTTGAGGTCGGGTGCGTAGGGCGGCAGGTAGTGGATGGTCAGCCAGTCCCGGGCTGCCGCCCATTGCCGCAGGTCGGCAGCTTTGTGGACGTTGAGGTTGTCCCAGATGAGCACGATGGGGCCGCCGAGCTGCTGGTGGGCGGCGGTCAGCAGGTCCCGGTACTCGCGCCAGGAGAAGCTCTTGCGGCCGCCGCGGCGGCCGTCGTCCCGGCGTGGCCGGTAGATCAGCCGGGACCGGTGGCCGGGTCTGTAGCAGGTCAGCGCCGCGATCGATATCCGTCTGCGGGAGCGGCCACGAACGCGCACCACCGGGGTCCGGCCGCGCTGTGACCAGGTCCTGGCCTGCGGCGGCGTCATGGAGAATCCGGCTTCGTCCTCGAAGACGAGCCAGGCTCCACGGGCCGCCGCGAGTCTTCCGCGCAGGGCCATACCTCCTTGACCCATCCTGCGACGGCGTCGTCGTCCCGCTCGATGGCGCGTCGGGCCGGGACCTGGCAGGACCAGCCGTTGCGCACCAGCAGCTTGCGCACGCCCTGGACCGTGTAGGTCAGGTGGAAGCGCCGTCCGATCACCGTCTTCACACGGCTCAAAGTCCAGCGTTGGTCCTCCCAGCCGTGTGCGGCCGGCCCCTTGGCCAGCTCCGCCTCCAGTTGGGCGAACTGCTTCTCACTCAGCCGCGGCAGCGACGCCGGCCCCTGCGACCGCAGGGCCCGAGGGCCGCCCTCGTCCCGCATCTGCCGCCACCGCTGCACCGAGCGGACGCTGACCCGCAGGTCCTTGGCGATCACCGAGCTCGCCTCGCCCCGGGCGAATCGCTCGGCCGCCTGCAGCCGTAACCCCTCGCGGAACTGCTGCCGTTCGGCGGTCAGCCGCCCCCTTGTGGATACCTCACACCCCGGTGATACCGCACGGGCGACGAGCCGTCAGCCCCTACGACTTCACGAGTTCAACCTCAGTAGCGGGCTGCCCAAACAGCGCCGGCACGGTTGCCGTGATTCCAGATGTAGACACCGAGAGTTCCGAAGCCGTACCAACCCTCCGGCCCGACCTCGGCCGTGAGAGAGGGGTACTCGCTGATGAGCTCCTGGACCTCGGCCGGGTCCACCGGTTTGTACGGCTGGTTGAAGACCAGTGCGGGCCTGCCGGTGGTCCGGGAAAGCCACGTGGTCGTGTGGTCGTAGAACCCCGCGGCCTGTCGTGGCACTCCCTCTTGGCGCAGCGGCCCTTGTCGAGCCAGTGCAGCCCAGACGAACACCCCGTGTTGCCACTCTTCAGGTCGTGCTGGTCAGCCCAGTCCAGAAGATCCGCGCGCATTCGGACGTAGATGTTTGGACCGTACGGCCAGTCCACGCCGTCGGCATCACGGGTGAGCACGCCCCGGGAGCGGTCATCGAGAGAGCTGGCCAGCTCCTTCTGGTCGGCGCTCTGGCACCGCGAGCACCACCACTTCGCTTCTCTTCCTGAGCCGAAGAACAGCCCCTCCCGGCGGCGACGGCCGCATCCCTCGCAGTCATACATGATCTTGCTCCTTCACTTCTCCTCGGGCCTGTTCGGCGCCATGGGGAACTGCTCTAGTACTACAGCCGGTGGTTTCACGGTGAGTGAGCTCGGGCCGCGCGGGTGCGGTAGTGGCTGGCCCGGGCCCGGACTTGGTGGCGGGTGCGCCAGCGGTACCAGTGCATGGCCAGCCAGGTCCGGGCGGTGCGGGCGGGGGCGAGGACGATCCGGTCGTACAGGTGGCGGATCTCGTTCACGGTCGGGTGTCGGGCGTCGGCGACTGACGGGGTATTAGCCGGCTCCGGACGGCGACCAGGAAGGCCATCGCGAGCGTGCACACGGTGGCGTGCCGGTACCAGGAGCACCACTTGCGCACCTCGTGCTCGTCCAGCCCCACCTGCCCCTTCGCCACCTGGAACGACTCCTCCACCATCCAGCGCCGCCCGGCGGCGGTCACCAGCTCGGCCAGGGTGGTGCCCGGGTCGGTGTGGCACAGGAAGTAGGCGACCTCGCGGACGAGCCGACCGGTCTTCTTGTCCTTCTTGTTGGGCACGGTGGAGCGGCGGATCAGCAGGTGGCGCTCCAGCCCCTGGGCGGTGTGCGCGAGTTGGACGGTGGCCCAGTCGTACTCGCGCGGCCCCTTGGCGCCGTCGGCGCACGAGCGGCGCTCCAACGCCTCCTCGGGCACGACCGCGTACAGTTCGCGGGCCTGGCGGGTCCGGCCGTCCGGCAGCGGAACCACCTCGTCCTTGGGCACCGCGAGCAGGTAGCGCACCTGGCGTTCTTCCAGCCAGGCGCGCAGTGCGCGGCACTGGCCGTACGCCTCGTCGGCCAGGAAGTAGGAGAACGGCACCCCGGCGGCCAGGGCGCGCTCGAGCATGCGCCGGGCGAGCTCCGGTTTGGTGGCCACCGCGGTGGCGCGTTCGGGTGGGATGTCCTGCTCGGTGCAGCGGCGTTCGTGTTCGGCGGTGGTGCCGGCCCATGCCCTGCCGAGGTAGAGCTCGCGGTCGATCAGGGTGCGGCCCCGGCTCGAACCATACGACAGGTGCACACTGACCTGGGCGTTCTCGATCCGGCCCGCGGTGCCGGAGTACTGCCGCTGCACCCCGGCGCTCTTGGTGCCCTTCTTGAGGTCCCCGGTCTCGTCCGAGATCAGCACCGCGTCCTGACCGGCCAGCGCGGCGACCGCGTAGTCCCGCACCCGGTCGCGCAGCTCGTCCGCGTCCCACGCGGCTTTGGCCAGGAAGCCCTGCAGCCGGTCGGGGTTGGGGTGGCAGGCGAACTCGGCGAGCTGCCACATGTTCTTCCGCGGCACCTCGCTCAGCAGCCCGCGCACCATCGCCCGCAGGTTCTCCCGCGAGGCCGGACGCGCGAACACGTCATCGACCGAGGCGCACAACGCCTCCAACTCCCCGTCCAGCACCCGGATCTCGGCCTCGTCCAGCTCGCCCATTCCAACCGCCTGCGGCGGCAGTGTCAGTCCCACGAACGGAGCAACGAGCCGACCGTCGTCACGTCACGTGAACCACCGGCTGTAGTACTAGTCACCTGGAATGACCGCGTATGACCTGGACTTTTGCCCGAACTGCCCCCAGCCCTGCGCTTATCATCGCGCAGGATCCACTTCGGTGGGCCCGAACCACAGAGCTGATCGAGTCGCCGAAGCGAACCTGGCTCTTCCGCGCTGTTCCTTGTCCTGTTCTTTGTCCATTGCGCTGATGGACGCCCCGGTTCGTCTCTGTACGCGCACCCCGTCTAACCTGGCGCTCGAACCCCCGCGAACGCCCCCGTACGGCCACGCGGGCGTTGAAAAGCGTGTTGGGTTCACACCCTCACGAGTTCGAATCTCGTATCCTCCGCCACCGCTGACCAGCGGAAACGTGGGCCCCGGCTGCACTGCAGCCGCGGCCCACGTCGCTGTCTGGTCTCAGTCTCGGCGAGGTTGGTCGTCGCTGGCAGGACGGAATTCGGTGACCTTGGCCCAGACGTCTCCCTGCTCGAACCATTCCTGTCCTGCTGCGCGCAGCAGGGTGCTGCACAGCAGGACGGGGCAGCTCGCGCGGTTGTCGGTGTGAGTGGCGTGCTCGGCCAAGCTGGCACCTCCGCTACTGATCAGGGCGGCGGGACGGAACAGCCCGACACCCTCCAGGCTCCCGGGCCGGATGATCGAAGTCAGCGCCTGTATAGCCACATTTTGTGATCTTGACTGCCGGGATGCGCCGACGGGCAGCCGTCATTGCGAAGCTCCCGCTGACCAGCACCCGTCGACGGCACCGCGAGCCGCTGCCTGGGAAGGGCGGGCGTCCAGACTCTCGTTACGGGAGACCCGTGTCTGCGTCACCGCATGCATCATTTTTTGATCTCGAGAGACCGGGCTTTACCATGCATCATCTGGTGTACCCTTGATATATCGACTGATATCCTGGGGGTGTCGTGATGAGTCGGACCGTTGTCGATCTTGATGATGACCTGCTTGCCGAGGTGGCCCGGGCTCTCGGTACCAGTACGAAGAAGGAGACGGTGAACACCGCCCTCCGGGAGGTGCTGGAGAACCGGCGCAGGGCACTGGCGCTGGCACGGCTGCGCGGTGCGGCCGAGGAAGGCGCCTTCGACCTGGACCTCTTCGAGGACAAGAGGAACTACCGGCGGTGAGCGCGGCGCAGTTCCTCATCGACACCAGTGCCCTGGCCCGGTTCATGCGGGGTGATGCCGAGCAGTACGGATGGGATCAGGCAGCCGCTGCCGGACTCATCGCCACCTGCCCGATCACCGAGCTGGAGTTCTTCTACAGTGCCCGGTCCGCGCAGGACCGGGCACAGGGCATCGAGGACATGCGGCAGATCTTCGGTTGGGTGCCGGTGGACGACCGCGCCTATGGCCGGGCATGGCAGGTGCAGGAGCTGCTGACCAGACGCGGGCAGCACCGCAGTGCCGGCGCCGTGGATCTCGTCGTGGCCGCCACCGCGGAGTTGCAGGGCCTGACCCTGCTGCACCGCGACCGCGACTTCCAGTGCATCGCCGCCGTCACCGGACAGCCCCTCCAGTGGTACGGCCCCGATGCCGGCAAGTGAGGGTCGGCTGGTCTCAGTTTTGGTCTCATTCACCTCCGTCCGGGGGCGTACGGAGGTGCTGGAGAGGGCGGCTCCGTCGCAGGTCAGGACGGCGGCGGGCGGGGGTGGACGGGTGGGCGGACAGTTGGAAAGCGTGTTGGGGGCAACCCCTCACGAGTTCGAATCTCGTATCCTCCGCCACCGCTGACCAGCGGAAACGAAGGGTCCGACCGCCCCGCGGCCGGACCCTTCGCCGTCCCGTGGTCTCAGTTCTGGTCGCGCTTATTTCACGAGGTGGGCCTCAAAGGCTGCCCATAGGGACTGTTCTGCCCGGACGACCCCCTGCGCTCCGGGCAGCGCCCACCGGCCCTCCACAGACGGGCCGCCTGCCGCCCTCGCACCGGCAGGCCCTGCGGAGGGCGGAGATCGTCCCTTGCGCAACCCCACCCCAGCGCGTGCGGACAGGATTCACTCGTGCGTGTGAGCGGGAGCCGTAGCTGCGTGAAAACGGGAAGTTCATGCGCGTGGAAATGGGATGATCGAGGAATGGATCGTCCCACTTACCAGCCTCGCCTGGTCGATGCGCTCATCCGTGAGCTTGTTGCGGAAGTGCCTGCGGTGTCACTGATCGGCCCTCGAGCCTCGGGCAAGACCACCACCGCGCGGCAGCACGCGGCCACCGTCATCCGCCTCGATCAGCCCGGCGTCGCCGAGGTCTTCCGTACCGACCCCGACGCGGCGCTCCGGGGACTTGCCGAGCCGGTACTTCTGGACGAATGGCAGGAGGCCTTCCAGGTGCTCGGCGCCGTCAAACGTGCCGTCGATACGGATCCACGACCGGGCCGGTACATCCTGACCGGCTCGGTACGTGCCGAGCTGGACGCGCACACCTGGCCGGGTACCGGGCGGGTCATCCATGTGCCCATGACCGGCCTGACCATTCGGGAGAAGCAGGGGGAGACCGGACGCCCGCCCTTTGTCGACCGGCTCGTCACGGCCGGACTGTCCGGGCTGCGCCTGCCGCAGCCTGTGCCCGATATCCGCGACTACGTCGACGCGGCGCTCGGGGGAAACTTCCCGGAGCCGGCCTTGAGGCTCTCGGACCGCGGCCGACGCCGCTGGTTCGACTCCTACGTACAGCAGCTGATCACCCGGGATGCCCTCGCCGTTGAGCCACGCAGAGACCCCGAGCGGCTGCGCCGGTACTTCGAAGCGCTTGCCCTGAGCACCGCCGGCGTCGTGGAGCACACGACGCTCTTCCAGGCCGCCGGGGTCGACCGCAAGACTGCCCTCGCCTATGAGCATCTCCTGAGCAGCCTCTTCGTTCTCGACATCACGCCTGCCTGGTTCAGCAGCAGGCTCAAGCGGCTCGGACAGCACCCGAAGCGCTATCTGGTGGACCCCGCCCTGGTCGGCGCCGTCACAGGCGCCGACACCGATGCGGTCCTGCTCGACTCCGATCTGCTCGGCCGCCTCATCGACACCTTCGTCGTCGCCCAGCTCCGCGCCGAACTCCCACTCAGTGATCACAGTCCCCGCATCCACCACCTCCGCCAGGACGGAGGACGGCGGGAGATCGATGTGCTCGTCGAACTCTCTGCACACCGCGTCATCGCTCTCGGGATCAAAGCCTCTGGCAATCCCAGCCGCTCCAGCACTCGCCATCTCACCTGGCTCCGGGACGAACTGGGTGACCGCTTTGTCCATGGCCTGCTGCTGCACACCGGTCAGTTCATCCAAGAGCTCGACGACCGCATCAGCGCAGCGCCCATCGCCGTCCTCTGGGGCTGACGGGCGATATCAACCCGGCAGCCAGCGGCCGTGGTGGCAGTCCTGGGTGCGTTCACCGGCGTAGCAGCCCTGTTCAGATGCCCCCGTGGCCGCGACTGCGCCGCAGGTCAGAACGCCCCGGACAGCACATTTCGGCAAAAGAACTCCCCAGCGGCACGACACCCCGTAGCGCACTCGGCGCACAGCCATGCGTCAGCGGCCGGACTCTCGTCCTGGGGACCGTGCCGGTGTCATCGCACGCGAAGCCGTCAAGCATCAACTGATGGTTCCTTGATATCTCGACCGATATCCAGGGGGTGTCTTGATGAGTCGCACCGTTGTGGATTTTGATGATGACCTGCTTGCCAAGGTGGCTCGGGCTCTCGGTACCAGCACGAAGAAGGAGACGGTGAACACCGCCCTCCGGGAGGTGCTGGAGAACCGGCGCAGGGCGCTGGTGGTACGGCCCGACGTCGGCAAGTGAGGCCGGCTGGTCTCAGTTCTGGTCTCGTTCAGCGCCATCCGGGGTCACCGGCCGCTTCGCGGGCGGTAGGGCTGGAGGAGCTGGTCGACGGGGGCGTGGTCGTCGGTGAGCAGCCGGGCGTCGCCCGTCCAGGCGGTGAGGTCGTCGCCGGCGACGATCTGCCAGCCGGTCTGCCGGGCGTCCAGCGCCTCCTGGGCCGCCTCCAGGTCGACCGGCCGGTCGGAGGCGAGCACCACCAGATTGCCGCCCGCCAGGGCGGCGGCCGGGCCACTCCCGGTTCCGGAGGGCCGGCCGGCGAGGGCGACGTGCGGGAAGGTCTCGCCGATGGTGGCCACTTCGGCACGGGCGAAGGCCAGACCGCCGTGGTCGATGAGGTTGGCCACGTACAGGCCGTCCTCGTCGAGCACCCGCCGTATGTCGCTCAGCGCCTCCGCCGTGGTGAGGTGCCACGGCACGCTCACGCCCCCGAAGGCATCGCCGACGACGAGGTCACGGCTGCCGGCGTCCAGCCGCCGCAGGCCGAGCCTGCCGTCCTCGACGCGTACCTCGATACCGGCCGCCTCCACTCCCGGGCCGAGCAGATCGCGGGTGATGCCCACCACCCCGCTGTCGATCTCGGACACCAGGCTGTGCGACCCGGGCCGGGTGGCCGCGAGGTAGCGGGGGAAGGTGAGCCCGCCGCCGCCCAGATGGTAGGCGGCCAGCGGCCGGTCCCCCGGAAAGGCGGCATCGACCACCGAGGCCATGGCGCGCACATAGGCGAACTTCAGGAAGGTGGGGTCGTCGATGTCGACATAGGAGTGCCGCAGACCGTCCAGTACAAGGGTGCGGCCACTGCCCCGGTCGGGGTCCGCGACGATTCGCGCGCAGTGGTACCGGGTCTCCGTGTCGCAGCCGCCGGGCGCGACCGTGCTGCCCAGGCCGCCGGCCACGAGCACCAGCGCCAGGGCGGGGGTGCCCCTCCGGCCGCGGGTCCGCCACGAGACCAGCGCCGAGCCGGCCACCAGCAGGATTCCCAGGCCGATCAGGATGGCGCTGACCGGAAACCGCGAGACGAGGACGAAGCCGGTGAGGACGGTCCCGGCGATGGCCCCCGCGGTGCCGACGCCGGAGAGCCGGCCGACGACCGTTCCGGTCTCGGCGAGGCTGGTGAGACGCAGCTTGGTCACGATCGGCGTCACCGCGGAGAGCAGCGCGGCCGGCACCAGGATGGTCAGCGAGGCGACCAGCAGGAGCACCGCCGGCGCCCACTCCGCGGCGGTGCGCAGCACGGCGGGGATCAGCGCCACGACCGCTCCGGACATCCCGAGCGAGGGGCCGAGGAGCCGGCGCGGATCGACCTGGTCGGCGATCCGCCCGCCCAGCCAGGAGCCGAGGGCGATCGCGGTGAGGGCGATGCCGATCACCAGGGTGCTGGTCTCCAGGGTGAGGCCGAGGTAGGGAGCCAGCAGCCGCAGGGCGACGATCTCGACCACCAGGACCGCGGCCGAGGAGCAGAACACCAGCACGACGGCCGCGCCGGGACCCAGGCCGTGATGGCGGGGCGTGCCCTCGGCGACGGGCGGGGAAGAGGGTCCGGTCACGGGCGCCATCCTTGCATGCGGCCCCTCCACCGAAGGGAGTTGTCGTATCTGCCGACCTGATGACGAACGGTCCGCCATGGCCGGCGGCGGGGCGGGCCCGGGCCGTTCTCAGGTGATTCTCAGCCGGCTCCCAAACCGCCTTCATCGGTGCCTTCCAGCCTGGAGACGGCAAACGGACACCACGAGGATGGGACCACCGATGAAGAGCAAGCGAGCCCGCGCGGGGCTGGCCGTCGCCGCCGTCGCGGGGGTGGGGCTGATGTTCCCGGCGGTCGCCCTGGCGGCGGACGACGGGCGGGACACCGGCGGCGACACCTCCGCCCCGGAGCAGGACACCGCCGGGTCGGAGCGCCGGGAGCGCCAGGAGGAGCGGCAGGAGCAGTGGGCCGGCGAGCTGGCGGAGGAGCTCGGGGTCGCGGAGGAGGATGTGGCCGCCGCGCTGGAGAAGTTCCGCACCGAGAAGGCCGAGGAGCGTCAGGCCGGCCGGCAGGAGCGGCTGGCGGAGCGGCTCGACAAGGCCGTTTCCGAGGGCACGCTCACCCAGGAGCAGGCCGACGCCATCCTGGCGGCGGCGGAGAACGGTGTCCTGCCCGGCCCGGGCGGCCATGGCGGCCATGGCGGTCCCGGCGGCATGCCGCGCGGCATGGGGTGGGAAGCGCAGGGCTGACCGCCCGGTACCGGACCGGGGGAACGCGGTGCCTCGCCCCGAAAGGGGGCGGGGCACCGCGCGTTGTGCCGGGGAAACGTCCGCCGGGTCCGGGCGCGGGCACGGAGTGCCGTGACGGTGGCGGGGTATTTTCAACAGGGGACCCGGTGATGCGCGCCGCATTCCGCGCCGGAGTACGCCCGGGGCGCCCATGGAATTGTTTTCGCGTAAAGAGCTTCCAATCGCGCGCACTCACTACGCCCTTTCGAATGAATTCCGGGAAAGGCGAACGGCTGCCCGGGCGCATCGCGCCACGGAGCGGACCGGCCGGCGACGGGCGGCGCGGCTTCCCGGTAGGGCGCAACTGAACGGAAAAGAAACCGAGTTGCCGGGCCCGGGAAAGCGGCGGGCGAGCGGTTTCGCGGCCCTTATAGGGCGTTTCCGGCCCTTCTGTCGAGCACCCGAAATAGCGATTGCGCCCTTCCGTCGGCAGGAAATACCTTCGCATCACCGCACTTCGTAACGGTACCGGGCAGGAGGATCCCCATGTCCGGCCCGGACACGGCAAGCGCGGTCACGCGGCGGCCCAGAACACGGCCGGGCCTTCCGGAGAAATTCTGGAAAAGGGCATCCGAGGCCACGGACCATCACACTCCGCGGGATTCCACCATTCAGGCAACGGGCTCCGCGGTTCCTTCTGCCGCGCCCGGTCTCCGAGAGCAGGTTCGCCATGACTTCTCCATTCCGGTTTTTCGGGAACTGGTCTCCGGCGGCTGTCGTCTGCGATGTGGACGGCACCCTGGTCGATACCGAAAGATCCTGGCAGGAGGCCCGGATCCGGACACTGGCCGATTACGGGCTGAAGCCGCCCGCCGGGTTCCCCGAGCGGGTCGAGGGAATGCACTACACCGATTGCGGACGGCTGATGGCGGTGGAGGCAAGCAAGCCGGAACTCGCCGGCGAACTGGCCGACGCGCTGCTGCGCCACTTCCTGGCCCGGGCCGGGGACGACGCGGTCGCCATGCCCGGTGCGGCCGACTTCGTCCACCGGGTGGCCCGCCGGGTCCCGCTCGCGGCGGCGAGCAACTGCCCGGCGGAGGCGGTGCGGGCCGGCCTGGAGCGGGCGGGCCTGCTGCACCACATGCGGCATGTGGTGGTGGCCGGGATGCGGGTGCCGGGCGGCTCCGGTGCCACCGTGCGCCCCAAGCCCTGGCCCGACGCCTATGCGACGGCGGCCCGGCTGTGCGGCGCGGCACCGGAGCTGGTACTGGCCGTGGAGGACTCCCGCACCGGGGCCCGGGCGGCCCGCGAGGCCGGCCTGCGGGTGCTGGGCGTGGGCTCCCGGCTCGCCGGTGACGGCAACGGGACCGGAAACGGTGGCGGCGGCAGTGGCGGTGGCAGTGGCGGTGACGGTGCCGTGGACGCCTGGGTGGCCTCGCTGGACGATCCCGCCCTGCTGGCCTGGGCGGGTGGACTGCGGCCCGCCGCGTCCCGCTCCCGCGGAGCTCCGACAGCCCGCTGAACGGCACCGGGCGCGGCCGGCCGGGCGCGGTCAGCCGGGCGCGGCCAGGCGGGACCGCAGCGAGCCCAGCGGCCCCTCGGCGGCGCCGTACAGCAGCCCGATCCCGGCCGCGCCCGGATCGGGCACCCCGGCCGTCCGTTCGCCCAGATAGCTCGCCCGGCCCAGGCGCGCCCGGAGCCGCGCGGTGTCGCGCACGCCCCGCCAGGCCGCCTCCGCGGCGGCGGACAGCGCCCGGCCGGGCGGGGTGCCCGGCGGGGCGGCGGCCAGTGCCGCGGCGGCCGGCGCCAGGGCGTCCACCAGCGTCTTGTCGCCGGGCGCGGCGCCACCCACCCGGCGGATGGCGGCCAGCCCCCGGCCGGTTCCCTCGCACAGCGCCGCGGTGGTGGTTCCCGACTCGGCCACGGCGGCGGCGAGCGACTGCAGCAGCAGGCCGAACAGCGGGCCGCTGGTGCCGCCGATCTCGTCCAGGAAGGCCGTGGCGGTCGCCTCCAGGGGCAGCGCGGAACCGGCTTCCGGGCCGGATCCGGGGCCGGGGGAGGAGCCGGGGACGGCGGCGGGGAGCCGGTCCAGGCGCCGGCGGGCGGCCCGGGCCCCGGCGCCCAGATTGGTGCCGAAATCGCCGTCGCCGGCCAGCTGGTCGAGCTCGGTCAGCTCGGCCTCCACGGCCAGCGCGCTCTCGGTGAACCAGCGCATCCAGCAACCGGTGAGGGCGAGTCCCCCGGCGGCGTCACCGCCGCCGGGTCCGTCGGTGGCGGACATGGGCGGTCCTCCTGTCTCACCTGTGCCGTCTGCCGGCGCGGGGCGGTGGCGGGGCGGGCCCGCTCACCAGCGCAGGGCGGCGGTACGGACCGGGGCGTCGTAGTACTTCAGGGTCATCCAGTCGGCGGCCATCAGAGTGAGGGAGAAGCCGCGGGTGTCCAGGGCGGTGACAAAGCTGCCGACCAGGGTGCGGGCCACGCCGACCCGCTGCTCCTCCAGCACCCGGACGAGTTCGCCGCAGATGCCGTACAGCTCCAGGGAGGTGATCCCGCCCAGGCCGTTGACCAGCACCAGCAGCGGATCCCCGGCGGCGGCCGGGGACAGCTCGGCGAGCAGTTCGCCGGCCATCCGGGCCACCAGCGGCCTCAGCCCGGCCGCCGGCACCGTGCGGGCGGCGCGCTCGCCGTGGATGCCGACGCCGTACTCGGTCTCCTCCCGGCCCAGCGTGAACGCGGGCTCCCCGGTGGCCGGGGAGGTGTGCGCCGCCGAGGCGACCGACAGGGTGCGGCACCGGGCGGCCAGGGCGCTGCCCAGGGACTCCAGCTCGGCCAGGCCGAGCCCGGTGTCGGCGGCCCCGCCGAGCACCTTCTCGATGAGCACGGTGCCGCCGGTGCCGCGGCGTCCGGGACCGGCTCCGGACGAGGCGGAGTCCGAGGCCACATCGTCGTCGACCAGCACCCGGGCGCAGGGGATGCCGCGGTGGGCGAGGCGCTCCGCCGCGATGCCGAAGTTGATCCGGTCCCCGGTGTAGTTCTTCACGATGTGCAGCACGCCGCCGCGCCGGGCCACGGCCAGCGACGCCTGGTACACCTGCCGGTTGTGCGGCGAAGTGAAGACCCGGCCCGGGCACGCGGCGTCGAGCATGCCGGCCCCGACGAAGCCGGAGTGCAGCGGCTCGTGCCCGGAGCCCCCGCCGGAGACCAGGCCGACCAGCCGGGAGCCGGCCGCGTCGCGCGCGGTGAGGAACCCGTGTTCCGGATCGAGGGTCACGATGTCCGCGTGTGCGCGGGCAAAGCCGGCCAAGGCGTCCGGGACCAGCCGGCCGGCGCTGTTCTGGAAGAACGGAGCCACGTCGAGCCTCCCTTCCCCGAGTGCCGTCGTGGACGGAGCGGCCCGCGCCCTGCGGGCTTTCATGCTGCGCCCACCCCGGCCCATCGGCAAACCGCACGGGGCAGCGGGTGACGCCGGAAGGGCTCTTCGCCCGGGTGCGGACCCGGGCGCCGGTCAGTCGTCCCGGTCGTCCCGGTCGTCCCGCAGGGTGCGGGCGAGGACGGCGCGGTGGGTGGGGCGGGCCTCCTCGTAGAGGCGGCGGCCCTTGTCGGTGAGCAGCACGAAGACGCCGCGGCGGTCCAGCTCGCACAGTGCGCGCTGCACCAGCCCGGCGCGCTCCAGCCGGGCGGTGAGCCGGGAGGCGGCGCTCTGGCTGAGCGGGACGGCGCCGGCCAGCTCGGCGGCGCGGCACTTGCCGACCGAGCAGCCGGCCAGCTTCTCCAGGGCCTCGAACTCGCTGACCCCGATGGCGTGGCGCTGCTGGAGCTCGCGTTCCAGGGCGTTCCAGACCGCGGCATGGCGGTCCAGCAGCGTGTGCCAGTCCGCCAGCAGTCTGCCTTCGTCCAGATCGCTCACGCAGGGCAGAGTAACATGCGCATGAATTTTATGCGAGCACATTAAATGCGTTGGGGTTAGATGCACGCGCATGTATTGTCTCGGCCATGAGTTCCTCCACGACCTCGACCTCGTGGGACGCCCGGCTGTGGGGCGTCCTGCTCACCGTCTCCCTCGTAGTCGGCCTCGACGCGCTCGACGTGTCGATGGTCGCCGTGGCACTGCCCTCCATCCAGGACGAGCTGGGACTGTCCACCAGCGCCCTCCAGTGGGTGGTCAGCGGCTACATCCTGAGCTACGGCGGCCTGCTGCTGCTCGGCGGACGCACCGCCGACCTGCTCGGACGCCGCCGGGTCTTCCTCTGGGCGGTCGCCGTCTTCACCGTCGCCTCGCTGCTCGGCGGCCTGGTGGACGACGGCGCCCTGCTGATCGCCAGCCGCCTGGTCAAGGGCGCCGCCGCCGCCTTCACCGCGCCCGCCGCGCTCTCCCTGATCACCACGACCTTCGCCGAGGGCCCGGCCCGCAACCGTGCGCTGGGCATCTTCGCCGTCTTCGGCGCCAGCGGCTACTCGGCCGGCCTGGTCTTCTCCGGGCTGCTGACCGGCGTCGGCTGGCGCTGGACCTTCTTCCTGCCGGTGCCGATAGCCCTGGTGGCGCTGATCGCCGCCCACCGCCTGCTGCCCCGCGACACCCGGCCGCGGCGGCGCTCCGGCGGCTATGACCTCCCCGGCGCGGTGACCGGCGTCGCCGCCATGCTCACCCTGGTCTACACCGTGGTGGAGGCGCCCGAGACCGGCTGGGCGGCGCCCCGTACCCTGCTCCAGTTCCTGGCCGCCGCGGTACTGCTCGCCGCCTTCCTGCTGATCGAGTCGCGCAGCCGGCACCCGCTGATCCGGCTGGGCATCCTGCGCTCCGGCCCGCTGGCCCGCGCCAACCTGGGCGTCGCGGTGTTCTTCGGCGGCTACCTGGGCTTCCAGTTCGTGCTGATGCTCTACCTCCAGTCGGTGCTGGACTGGTCCCCGCTGGAGACCGCGCTGGGCTTCCTGCCGGCCGCGCTGATCGTCGCCTTCGGCTCGCCGCGGACGGACCCGCTGATCAACCGGTTCGGCACCGCGCGCACCATCGCGGGCGGCGTGGCGGCACATCTGGCCGCCTATGTCCTCTTCCTGGCGCTGGACCGCGACCTGCCGTACGCGGTGGGCACCCTGCCCAGCATGGTCCTGCTCGGCATCGGCTTCATGCTGGCCTTCGCCTCCTTCAACATCCAGGCCACGGCCGGCATCCCGGACCACGAGCAGGGACTGGCCGGCGGCCTGCTCAACACCTCGGTGCAGGTGGGCGGGGCGATCGGGCTGGCCGTGGTGACCGCCGTGCTGACCGGCAACGGCGGCGGCCGGGAGGGCGCCGAGGCGCTGCTGGCCGGCTTCGACCCGGCGCTGTGGACGGTCACCGGCTTCGCCGTACTGGGCCTGGCCATCGCGCTCACCGGAACCCTCCGCCGAGGCGGGGCCGGCAGGCCCGGGCCGGAACTGCCCCCGGCGGCGGCCGGACAGCCGGCCGGCGACGGCGCCGGGCCCGAGGCCGAGCCCGAGCTCACCGCCGCCGTCCGCTGAGCCGGCCGGCCCGGCGACCGGCCGGATCAGTGAGACGGTGACCGGCGGCGGCCGGCGGGCCCGGAACTCCCGGGCTCACCGGCCGTCGCCCACCGGGCCCCGCTGGCACCGCGGACACCAGTAGACGGGACGCTCCCGGCCGCGCTCGCCGTGGTGCGCGGCGGCCGTGCGGACCGGGGTCCCGCAGCACAGACAGGGGCGGCCGGCCCGCCCGTAGACATACAGCCGCTCGCCCCGCCGCCCCGCCGCCGGACCGGTCATGGTGGTGGTGCGGTCCGGGCGGTCGCGGTTGGCCTCCAGCAGCCGCTTGGCATCGGCCACCAGCCGCTCCGGCTCCGCCAGCTCGCCGACCGGCCGCCACGGCGTGGCCCCGGCGAGAAAACACAGCTCGGCCATGAAGACATTGCCCACCCCGGCCAGATTGCGCTGATCCAGCAGGGCGGCGCCCAGCGGGCGGTCCGGATCGGCCAGCAGCCGGCGCAGCGCCCGGGCCGCGTCCCAGTCCGGGCCCAGCAGATCCGGCCCGAGATGGCCCACCGCCCGCGCCTCGTCCCGGCCGCGCAGCAGCTCCAGCACCGGCAGCCGGTAGCCCACCGCGCTGTGCCCGGCGGTGGACAGCACCGCCCGGATCTGGTGCCCCGGGCCGCCCCGCCACCGCTCGCCGGCGCGGTACACCCGCCAGGCGCCGTCCATGCGCAGATGCGAGTGCAGGGTCAGCCCGCCCTCCAGCCGGGCCAGCAGATGCTTGCCGCGCGGAACGATTTCCAGCACCGTCCGCCCGCTGAGATCGGCCGTGGCCAGCCGGGGGACGCGCAGGTCGGAGCGGATCAGCCGATGCCCGGCCAGCGCGGCGTGCAGACGCCGCGCGGCCTGCCGGACCGTGTCACCCTCGGGCACGTCTCCCATGATGCCGCTGCCGCCGCCGTCCCGGCGGAGGGTGAGGTTCCGGGACCGAGCCGTCACCTTCCGGTCACCTGGGCGCCCCCCGGGATTTCACCGCCGCACGGACCGTGGTGTGGTGTGAAACGCATCCTGAGCATCGTCCTCGCGGTACTGCTGCTCGGCGGGGTGACCGCCGTGCTGCTCCGCGAAGCCGGCGCGGACGACGACGACGGCACGGCAACGACGACCGTGTACGGCATGGTCGGCTCCGAGAAATCCGAGTTCTTCGCCGATCCGGAGGTGATCCGGGAACTCGCCGGTCACGGCCTGACCGTACGGATCGATCCGGTCGGCTCCTGGGCCATGGAGGAGGCCGGCCTCGACGGCTACGACTTCGCCTTCCCCTCCAGCCAGGGCCCCGCCGATGTGCTGCGGGAGCGATTGGGCGACACCGAACTCCCGGCCCGGCCCTTCTACTCCCCGCTGGTGGTGATGGCCCGCGCCTCCGCCGCCGAAGTGCTGGCCGCGGGCGGCATCGCCGAACTCGACGGCGAGCACCGCGGACTGCTGCGCATGGCGCCCTACCTGACCGCCGTCGAGGAGGGACGCACCTGGCAGGACCTGACCGGCGCCGAGGCGCACACCGAGCTGTCCGGCGCCCTCTACATCTCCTCCACCGACCCGCTGACCTCCAACTCGGGCGCCGAATACCTGGCCGCCGCCTCCTATGTGGCGGACGGCGACCGGGTGGCCGACGGCGCGGAGGCCATCGAGCGCACCGCCCCGCTGCTGCGCCGCCTGATCCAGGTGCAGGGCGCCCAGCGGTCCAGCTCCGACGCCCCCTACCGGGACTTCCTCAGCGGGATCGGCAACTCGCTGGTCCTGGTCTACGAATCACAGGTGGCGCATCTGCTGCTGAGCGGCCGGCAGCCGCCGGAGGACCTGGTGGTGCTCTACCCGGACACCACCGTGTTCAGCGACCACACCGTGGTGCCGTTCACCGAGGCGGGCAAGGAGCTGGGCGAACTGCTGACCAACGATCCGGAGCTGCGTGAGCTGGCGGTCCGGCACGGCTTCCGCCCGCAGGGCTCCACCGCCGAGTTCGCCGCCGCCGTGGCCGGCCACACCGGCTATCTCAACCACGATCTGACCGGGGTGCGCCAGGCGCCCTCACCCACCTCTCCGGTGCTGCGGGCCATGGCCGAGCGGGCCCGGGAACAGGAGGCCGGCTCATGAGCCGCCCGGAACACCGCACCCGGACACTGGCGGCCACCGCGCTGCTCACGCTCACCGCGCTGCTGACCGCGGCCTGCACCCAGGGCGGCGCGGGCGGCGACGACGGGGGCGGCGGCAACGGCGGGGCGGAGATCACCGTCCGCATCCTGGCCGGCAGCGAACTGGAGGACACCGCCGCGCTGCTGGAGCGCGCCGCCGAGGAGACCGGCGTCCGCGCCGAGATCACCTGGACCGGCACCCTGGACGCCAGCCGGCTGCTCGCCTCCGGCGGCGAGGGCGGCGCGGACGCCGAGGCCGCCGGGAATTACGACGCCGCCTGGCTGGCCACCAACGACTATCTGCGGCTGCACCCCGGCTCCGCCGACGTGATCGTCTCCGAGACCCCGGTGGCAACCTCGCCGGTGGCACTGGGCGTCCGCCGGGAGGCCATGGACCGGCTCGGCTGGGACGCCGGCCAGGTCACCTGGGAGCAGGTGCACCGGGCCGCCGCCGACGGCGAGCTGACCTTCGGCATGACCGACCCGGTCCGGTCCAACTCCGGCTACAGCGCGCTGATCTCCGTCGCCTCCGCGCTCTCCGGCGCCCAGTCGGCGCTGACCGCCGAGAACATCGACGACGCGGCCGGCCGTCTGGAGGAGTTCTTCACCGGGCAGCGCCTCACCTCCGGCTCCTCCGGCTGGCTGGCCGAGGCGTTCACCGGCCGCACGGATGTGGACGCGCTGATCAACTACGAGTCGGTGCTGCTCTCCCTGAACCGCGACCACGACGCCGGGCTGTCCGTGGTGCTGCCCACCGACGGCGTGGTCTCGGCCCGCTACCCGCTGACCACGCTCGCCTCCGCCTCCCCCGAGGCGAGGGACGCGCTGCGCACCCTGGCCGAGTGGCTGCGCGAGGAGGAGGCGCAGCGCGCGCTCACCGAGGACACCCTGCGCCGCCCGGTGATTCCCGAGGTCACCCCGGCGGAGGCGATCCCGGACGAGGCCCGCCGCGAGCTGCCCTACCCCGGGTCGCTGGAGATCGCCGACGGGCTGCTGGAGGCGTTCGACAGCCAGTTGCGCCGGCCCTCGCGCACCGTCTATGTGCTGGACGTGTCCGGCTCGATGGAGGGCGAGCGGCTGGCCGGCCTCAAGGCCGCGCTGCGCCGGCTCACCGGGACCGAAACCGACGGCACCGCGCCGGGCGAGACCTTCCGGGAACGCGAGGAGGTCACCCTGATGCCCTTCTCCACCTCCGTGGTCTTCACCGAGACCCACACCGTGGACCCGGCGGACCCGGACGCCGCGCTGGCCGGCATCCGGGAGACCATCGACGGGCTCTACACCCTGGCCGACACCAATGTGTACGGCAGCCTGATGGACGCCTACGACCTGCTGGGCGAGGAGTCCCTGGAAGGCACCTTCACCTCGATCGTGCTGATGACCGACGGCGAGAGCAACTACGGCCCGACCGCCGGCGACTTCACCGAATTCCACAATGAGCTGCCCGCGGCACGGCGTACCGTCCCGGTGTTCACCGTGCTGTTCGGCGATGCCGCACCCGAGGAGCTGGAGGGCATCGCCGCGCAGACCGGCGGGGAGGTCTTCGACGCGGTGAACGGCTCCCTCGACGACGCCTTCCGGGAGATCCGTGGCTACCAGTGACAGATCCCGTGACAGCGGTGGCGGGGCGCGGCGGGCGCTCGGCTGGTTCGAATCGCGCAAGAACCTCACCGGCAGCGCCTGCGCACTGGCCGGGGTGGGCCTGGCCCTGGCCGGGGTGACCGGCCCCTGGTGGCCGGCCGTGGTGGCGGCACTGTACGCCGCCGGGGCGCTGCTCGCCCCGCCGGAGCGGCCCGGCCCGCCGCGGTTCACCCCGCCCGGGGAGGTGCTGGCCGCGCTGCGCACCGATCTGACGGTGCTGCGCGGCTATCTCGCCGGGCTGGAGCTGCCGGCCGCCGCGACCGCCCGGCTCGGCGAACTGGACGGGCTGCTGGACGGGCTGACCGGCGCCGCGGAGACCGCGGAGGACGCGCGGGTGCTGCATGCGCTGGGCAGCGCCATCCGGCAGGACATCCCGGAGGCGGTGGACGGCTATCTGCGCACCCGCTGGTGGTCCCGGCTGGCGCCGGGCACCCGGTCCCCGGAGGAGGAGCTGCGCCGTCAGCTCGACGCGCTGCACGCCGAGCTGACCGGGCTGGCCGGCTCGGTCCGGGAGGACCTGGAGCTGCGGCAGCAGTCCCACACCCACTACCTGCGCCTGCGCCACCCCGACGGCCCGGACGGCCCCGACAGCCCCGAGAACGGCCGGGACGGCACCGGGGATCCCCGCCGCAGGCTGAGCTGACGCTCACCGGAGCCGGGCGAAGCGCCGGTTACGGCCGGGGGAACGGCGCGTTCCCGCCCCGGAATGTCCGGCTCGCGGCCCCCGGGGGTGCTACGTTCCGCCCCATGGGCCGAACCGACCACACACCCGCCCGGGGGCGGGACTCCGGCTTCCTCGCCCTGCGGCTGCCGGCCACGGCCCGCGGCGCGGCCCGGACCACCCGCGCCGCCCGCTGGGCCGCGGCTTTGTCCGTGGCCGCGCTGCTCGGCTGGTCCGCGGTCTCCGCCGAACTGCACGGCGATCTGCGCTATGTGCTGGGCGCCCTGCGCGCCGGTGACGGCGCCGGCTTCTCGGCCGCCGAGACGTTCACCCATCGCCCGCTGTTCTACCGCTGGTTCATCGCCGCGCTGGACGGCCTCGCCTTCGGCTCCACCGGCACGCGGGAGATCGTCATCCGGCTGGCCGGGCTGGCGCTGTGCGCGGCGGCCGGTGTGCTGCTGCACGCCGCCCTGATCCGGAGGCTGCCGCGCGGCGAGGCCCTGCTCACCGCCGCCATGACCACCCTGGCCCTGGCCCTGGCGCCGCGCCTGGACTTTCTCCAGCCGGAGTGGACCGCGGTCCTGCTGGCGGTGGTGGCGGTCTCCGCCGTGCTGCTGATCGACCGGCCCTGGCCGGCCGCGGCGGTGGCGGCGGTGCCGCTGGGCCTGGCGGTGATGATGAAGTTCTCCACCGCCGCCATCGCCCTGATGGCCCTGCTGGTCGTCTTCGGCACCGACCGGGCCCGCGCGGTGCGGGCGGCGGTGGCGGGCGCCGGCGGTGCCGTGCTGCTGTTTCTGCTGAGCCTGGCGGTGGCCTCGCACGAGTGGCAGTGGGTGCGCGACATGCCCCGGATCAACCGCACCGGCCTGGAGGCGGAGTTCCTGCGGCCGTCGTATCTCTTCGAGCGGATCACCACGCATCTCGGCGACCGGGTCTTCGTCAGCCCCGTGCTGGCGCTGCTGCCCGGCGTGCTGCTGCTGGTTCTCGCCCGGGTTCCGGGACGGCGCGAACGGCTGCACCGGGCGGTTCCGGCGCTGCTCATCGGCCTGGCCGCGGTGGGCGCGGTGACCGTCCAGGGGCAGTGGTTCCTTTATCACAGCGCGGTGCTGCCGGTGTTCGCGGCGGCGCTGTGGGGCCTGGCGGTGGCCCGCTGGTACCGGGAGTTCCGCCGCCCGCCGGCGGCCCTGCTGACGGTGACGCTGCTGCTGGCGGCCTGGGGACCGGTCAGCCACCGGCTGCCGGAACGGCTGCACGGCCCGGAGGTGGGCTGGGCCGCGGCGGCCGTGGCCCTCGGCGCCGCCCTGCTGGATCTGTGGTCGGTGCGCGGCGGGTCCCGCGGCCGGGGCACCGGGATGTTCCGGGTGCCGGTCTCCCTGATCGCGCTGGCGGGCGTGGCCTGCCTGGCGGTCACCGTCTGGCCCGGCTCGCCGCACCAGAAGATCAGCCGGGCGGACCTCTTCACCACCAACACCGGCTACTGGGCGGCGACCGAGGCGCGGGAGGCGGAGGGCCGGCTGCTGCGCGCGGAGATCGGCGACCCGGACGCGCCGGTGCTGTATCTGGCCTTCGGTGATGTCGTCTACTTCACCGGCCTGCCCGGCCAGTGCCGCTACCCGGTCCCCACCTTCCTCCAGCGGGTGCGGTTCATCGAGGAGATCCGCGAGCTGCCCTCGCACGACGAGAACGCCCGCTGCCTGACGGAGAACCCGGCCCCGTTCGCCGTGCTCAGCCGGTCCTGGTTCCGGCCGGGCCTGGTGGACGAGGCGGTGCGCGACCGGATCGCGGAGCTCTACGACTGCCCTGCCCGGGAGGAGGCCCCGGACCGCCACGCCGTCCTGTGCACCCGCCGCTGAACCGCTGCGGCGCTGCGGCGCCGGACCGCCGCCTCAGGCGAGGCCGAGGTCCCGCACGATGCGGCGGGCGAGGGCGACGGAATAGTTCTGGCCGCGGTCCTGGGGATAGATCTGCGCCATGGTGGCCAGGGTGACCCGGCTCAGCGGGGTGCGGTGGTCCGGGATCAGCGAGCGGTACTCGGGGGTGACCACGGGCTGGGCGAACGGCGCGCGGGAGAAGTGCCAGTCGCTGATCCAGCCCCGGTCGAAGTCCGGGTTGAGCCGCCGCAGCCAGGGCAGATAGCGGTCCAGCAGTTCGGCCGGTCCGGTGGTGAACCGCCAGTCGTCGCGCTCCACATAGTTGCCCACATAGACCAGATGACGGCCGCCGTAGGGCTCTGTCCCGGTCATCCGGGTGTGCTCCACCACCGCCAGGAACGGGAAGTCGGCATCGTTGATGTTGAGCCAGTAGTACGGGATCAGGCTGCGGTCCAGTTCCAGGACGAAGCAGGTGGCGCCCAGATACTGGTTGCGCCAGACGGTGTCGTCGGCCGGGAGGTCCGCGGCCCTGGCGAACACCGGCTGCGGCACGGTGACGATCAGCCGGTCGAAGCCGTACTCGGCGCCGTCGGCGGTGCGCACCGTCACCGGGGAGTCGTCGTCCGCCTGGCGGATGGTCTCCACCCGCTTGCCGAACTCCACCTTGCCGCCGCGGGCCGCGACCGCGTCCCGCAGCGCCGCGTAGACGCGTGCGAAGCCGCCGTCCAGATAGCCGAGCTCAAAGGTGCGGCAGTGCACCCGGGCCCACAGCCAGGCCATGGAGACCTGCTCGGCGCGGTCGCCGAACTTGCCGCGCAGCAGCGGTTCCCAGATGGTCTCGGTGACCCGGCGTCCGGCCCGGCGGCGCAGCCAGGACAGGGCGGTGCGGTCGTTGTAGCGCTCGCCGTCGCGCACCGCCTTGAGCAGGGCGGAGGACAGCGCGAAGCGGACGCTGTCCAGGGGGGAGAAGGCGGGGAAGCGCAGCATCTGCGCGGGGGTGGAGAAGGGGTGCAGCTTCCCGTCCAGGAAGACGCCGGTGGTGGGTTTGTGGAAGTGCAGATCGCCGGCCAGGCCGAGCTCGCCGATCAGCTCGATGATGTCCCGGTCGGAGCGGAAGATGTGATGGTAGTAGCGCTCCAGGGGCACCCCGCCGATCTCCAGGGAGGCCGCCAGCCCGCCCAGCTCGTCCGCGGCCTCCAGCACCGTCACCCGGTGCCCGGCCCGCACCGCGTCGTACGCGGCGGTCAGTCCGGTGGCACCGGCGCCGATGATGCCGACGTTCTGATGGCTGTTCACCCGAAGCTCCATTTCCGGTTGAGCACGAACTGGACGGCCAGCACCAGGGGGAGGGAGGCGGCCTTGACGAGATTGGGGTCGACGCCGAGCCGGCCGGAGCAGACCACCAGCAGCAGATGCGTCAGCACGATGCCGGACAGGCCGACCGCGTAGAAGCGCAGAAAGCGGACGAGCAGCCGGTCCCGGCGGTCGAAGGTGAAGACCGCGTTGAGGATGAAGTTGTTGGTGATGCCGGCGGTGGTGCTGATCGCGTTGGCCGCCTGCTCGTGCAGGCCGGCCATGTTGTAGAGCAGCAGGAAGACGGCCAGGTCCAGGGTCACCCCGGTGCCGCCGACCAGGGTGTACCGGATGAGCTGCCGCAGCCCCTGCCGCCGGGCGGCGGCCCGCGCCGCGGCCGTCCCGGCCGCGGTGTCAGCCGCCGCCTGCGCCGCCCGGGCCGCCGGTGCCGCTGCCACGTCCGCCCGCTCGTTCACCGTCGTCTCCCCCGCTCACCACCTGCCGCACGATATACAGCGGCCTGCCCTGCACCTCGGCATAGATCCGGCCGATATAGCTGCCCAGCACCCCCAGGGACAGCATCTGGGTTCCGCCCAGGAACAGCACCACGACCATCATCATGGTCCAGCCGGAGACCGTGATGTCGGGACGGAAGAACTTCATGGCCACCGCGTAGCCGATGCCGGCCAGCGACAGCGCCAGCACCACGAAGCCCAGCCGGGTGATCAGCCGCAGCGGCGCGGTGGAGAAGCCGGTCACCCCGTCGATCGCCAGCCCCGCCATCTTGCGCAGCGGATACTTGGTCTCGCCGGCGACCCGCTGGTCGCGGTCGAAAAGCACCTCGGACTGGCGGAAGCCCATGGCGGCGACCATGCCGCGCACAAAGCGGCTGCGCTCCCGGAACCGGCGCAGTTCGTCGGCGGCGCGCCGGTCCAGCAGCCGGAAGTCGCCGGTGTCCAGCGGGATCTCCACCTCGGTGGAGGAGCGCAGCAGCCGGTAGAAGAGGTGCGCGGTGGCCCGCTTGAAGAGGGTGTCGCGGCGGGTGCGGCGGCGGGCGTGCACGATCTCGGCGCCGTCCCGCCAGGCGTCGATCAGCTCCAGGCTGACCGCGGGCGGGTCCTGGAGATCGGTGTCCATGATGATCACGGCGTCACCGCCCGCCTCGTCCAGACCGGCGGTGATGGCGATCTGGTGGCCGAAGTTGCGGGCGAAGTCGACCACCCGGACCCGGGGGTCGTTCTTGGCCAGGTCGCTGAGCAGCTCCAGACTGGCGTCCCGGGAGCCATCGTTGACGTAGATCAGCTCGTAGGAGTATTCCGGGCGCCGGTCGAGCACCGCGGTCAGCTCCTGGTGGAACCGGCGGATGGAGTCCTGCTCGTTGTACACGGGCAGCACATAGGAGATCAGCGCCGTCTTGCCGGGTGCCGGCCCGGCGCGGTGCGACAGGGGCGCGGCCATTCCCCCACTCTAGAACGGAAGCATGAACACCGGGGCAATTCGCCATGACGGTTCGTCACCGGCATCCCGCCGGCCGCTGCGGGCCGGGCGGCGGCCCGCCACCACCCTGCGGTGCAGGACCAACGGCACGCAGATCCGCGTCCACGTGCTCCGCCCCGGCCGGCCGGTGGCCGTCAGGTTGGGAAAATTTCCGGAAGGAATGGACCGGAACAGCAGGTCAGGCCGTCCTTAAGATGCGGATCATGGAGAGCAGGACCAAACGCCACCTCACCACCGACCAGTTGGACGCGATGCTGCGGGACGCCACCGGGATCGGATGCCAGGTGGAGACCGAGCTGACCGACGGCTGGTACAACGCCGCCTACCGGGTGGTGCTGGACGACGGGCGCGCCGCCGTGGTGAAGGTCGCCCCGCCGGCCGATGTGCCGGTGCTGCGGTACGAGCGGGGGATCATGGCCACCGAGGCCGCGATCTACCGGCTGGCGGGCGCGTATGGCGGTATCCCCGGCCCCGAGGTGCTGCTGGAAGGTCCGGACTTCCTGGTCACCTCGCTGCTGCCGGGCGTGCCCTGGGACAAGGCCGCCGGGGAACTGGCGCCGGAGACCGAGTCGGCGCTGCGCCGGGAGCTGGGCCGGGTGACGGCCCGGCTGCACACCATCGACTCGCCCGACGGCCGGTTCGGCTACCCGGCCCCGGAATCCGGGCTCTCCGCACCCGACTGGCGCACCGCCTTCTCCGCCATGGTGGAGGCGCTGCTGGACGAGGCCGCCCACTGGAAATCGGACCTCGGCACCTCCCCCGACGAGATCCGCGGGCTGGTGGACGCGGGTTCGGACGTGCTGAAGGAGGTCACCGAGCCCCGGCTGATCCACTTCGACCTGTGGCCGGGCAACATATTCGTCGACCCGGAGCAGCCCCGGATCACCGGGCTCATCGACCACGAACGGGCGTTCTGGGGCGATCCGGTCGCCGAACTGGTCTCCTTCGCCTTCGGCGGCGACATCGGCGAGGACAGCGACGTGGTGGCCGGCTACCGCCAGGCCGGCGGCCGGCTGGACTTCGACCGTTCCTTCCACCACCGCCTGGCCCTCTACCACCTCTATCTGGCCCTGATCCTGGTCATCGAATGCGGCCCCCGCGGCTACCAGGGCGAGCACAAGGAGTTCACCGACTCCTACCTCGCCACCTGGCTCGCCGAATGCCGCACCTTCCGCTGAGCGGAGAAGGCCGCGGCCCCGCCGGGCCCGTCCGGACGCCTGCGGTCCCGGAACATCACCCCGCACGGCACCGCGAGTTCAGTGTCCGTGGGCGGCACCCTGCCGTTCCAGCCATGTCAGAATCAGCTGGTTCGTCTCTTCCGGCTTTTCCTGCTGGATCCAGTGACCGCAATCCAGACTGACCACTTCCACAAGGGGCACGAAGTCGGCCAGGTTTTCCGACCTCTGGACCACATCCCGGTCGCCGTAGATCATGAGGGCGGGCTGGCGGATGATCGGGTCCACATCCGCCAGCAGGCGCCAGTTGCGGTCCAGGTTCCGGTACCAGTTTATGCTGGCCGTGAACCCCGATGACTCGAAAGCGGAGACAAAAACAGCCAGTTCGCTGTCGCTCATCAGGGGCTCACCGAGCGGTGTTTCCGCCCTGGCAAGATTGATCAACGCCATACCCGGCTGAGGCTCCGCGAAGGGCACGTTCTTCCGGTACATGTTGCGGAGGAACCGGAAGGTGTTGTCTTCGAATACGGCGTCGGCGACGCCCGGCTGCCGATTGAAGTGGACGAAGTAGAAGTCGCCGCCGAGCGTAGCCTCCATGACCTCGGTCCAGGGCTTCTCGCCCCGCTCGAAGTAGGGCACGCTCAGGTTGATCACCTTGTTCACACGGCTGGGATGCAGCAAGGTCAGTCCCCAGACGACAAACGCGCCCCAGTCATGACCGACAAAGGTGGCATCCTGGTATCCGTAGTGATCAAGAAGCGCGATGAGATCACCCGACAGGTGTTCAATGTCGTAGTCCGTCACCTCGGCCGGACGGGACGAGTTGCCGTAACCCCGCTGATTCGGAACGATGACATGGTGGCCCGCAGCGGCAAGGGCGCGCATCTGATGACGCCAGGAAAAGGCATGCTCCGGCCAGCCGTGACAGAGCACAATGGGTTCTCCGGAATTCCGCCGCCCCGCTTCGAAGACTTCGAGTTCCACACCGTTGACCGAAACAAGGGTGGGCTCGGGAAAATCGACCGGGTTGAACATTGCATTTCCTTCTCTGCTTTTCAGGGTGATCAGGCGGTCACCGCCCGATCGGTTGCCACCACCGTAGGGCGCATTGCGGTCATATTCAGTCCTCAATAGGGGGCAGACTGAGAACGTGCCGAAAGATCCCACCGGTCGGGCGCCGCATCTGCTCTCGCCCGCTCGGCGGCCTCATCCTCGCGCCGATCAGGACCGCGAGGCGCCGGACAGAACCGGGACAGGCATCCGTTACACCCCGATCCGGGAGGAAGAATGACCAATTCGGTTTCCGCACACCCCCCGGCGTGGAAGTTCGGCTACCCGATCTTCCACGCCGAGACCCGGACACAGTGGCGGACCTGGCTGGAGCACCACCACACCTCGGCCCGCGGCGTGTGGCTGTGCTCCTGGCGCACCGGCACCGGCCGGCCACGCTGCCCGTACCCCGAGGTCGTGGAGGAAGCCATCTGCTTCGGCTGGATCGACTCCACCGTCACCATCCTCGACGACGAGCGCGCCTTGCAGCTGATCACACCGCGTAAGCCCAGAAGTACCTGGACCCGGCTCAACCGCCGGCGCGCCGCCGACATGGAGCAGCGTGGCCTCATGACCGACCTCGGCCGCCACACCATCGCCGTCGCACAGGCCAACGGCTGGTGGACGATCTACGACCAGGTCGAAGACCTCGAAGAACCCCCCGAGCTGCAAGCGGCGCTCGACCGCGACCCCCAGGCCAGGACCCACTGGGACGGGTTCCCGCCCAGCGCCCGCAAACAGATGCTGTGGTGGATCATCAGCGCCGCCCGGGACACCACACGGTCGGGCCGGATCGCCCGGGTCGTCACCGAAGCCGCCGGCGGCCGGCGGGCCCGCGGCTGACGGCCGTCCCGAGCCGCAGGGCCGGTCCGCGGCGTCGCTTCCCGGGGGGCGCCGCGGCGGACCGGTGACTCCGGGGGGTGGTGCGGGGCGGCTGTCCTGGGTGTAGACGGCAGGCAGGGATGCGCCGATACTGCCCGGGAGCCGCTGTGCAGCCGCCGTTGCCGTTTTCTTCCGTCCCCTGCCACGCCCGCGGTGAGCGGCGGATGTCCCGCCTGCGCGTGCCGGCCGACCGCTCCGCTCTGCACTGACCGATCCGGACACGAGGAACGGAACCCGCACGCATGAGAGTTGCCACCATCCGGCGCGCCGCCACGCTGTTACTGCCCGGCGCGCTGCTCGCCGCCGCCGTCACCGCGCTGCCGACCGGCAGCGCGCAGGCCCAGGACGGGACCTACTACTGGCTCCGGTCGCCCGCGGGCGCCGCGGCCACCTGGACCATCGGCCAACTGACGGACGGCACACACGCCGACGCGGACCCCGGCCTGACCGCCGATGTCGTGCTCGGCCTGGCCGCCACCGGTACCGGCGGCGAGGCCGCCGAGCGGGCCACCGACTGGCTGGCGGAGAACGCCGACGACTATCTCCACCCCTTCCGGCCCGGCAAGGTGCGGGTGACGGCCGCCGCCAAGCTGGCCCTGGTCGCCTCCGTCCAGGGCCGCGATCCGGCGGACTTCGGCGGCCACGACCTGATCACGATGCTGCACAGCCGGCTGGGTCCGGACGGGCGGTTCCGGGACGGCGCCGGGCGGTCCGTCCGCCACAGCCGGTTCGACACCTCCGACCGGATCTCGCAGTCGCTGGCCGTGCTGGCGCTGGCGCGCACCGGCGACGTACCGGAGCACGCCGTGGACCGCCTCGCCGCGGGGGCCTGCCCGGACGGCGGCTATCCGCTCGCGCTCTCCCGGTGGCCGGGCGCCGGCTGCCTGCCGGAGACGGACGCCACCGCGCTCACCGTCCAGGCGCTGATCGCCGCCGGGCGGACGGCGGAGGCCGAACCGGCCGTCGAGTGGCTGCTCGGCCAGGGCCAGGACCGGTTCGGGGACTACGGGCCGGCCACGCAGTACGGGCGGACCGCGAACTCCCCGGTCAACGCGGTGTCCACGGCGCGGGCCGCCCAGGCGATGGTCGCGGCGGACCGCTCCTTCCAGGAACAGTACGAGCCCAGAATGGGCACCGAACTCTTCCAGCACCGCTGCGACGCCCCGGACAAGTCGCTGCGCGGAGCGGTGCCCTTCGACCGGAGCAGCTATCCGGCCGAGCCCTCGCTGTCCGCCACCGCCCTGGCCATGCCGGCCCTGGCGGGCACCTGGCTGTTCGAGATCGACGGCACCGCCGCGGCGCCGGAGCCGCATGAGATCTACTGCTACAGCGACTGGGCGACCACCGGCACACCGAGCGTCGGCGGGGACGGCGGCATCGACGGCGGGGGCATCGACGGCGGCAGCTCGGGCAGCAGCGGCTCCGCCGTCAGTTCCGAGGGCAGCTACTCGGTGAGCACCAGCACCACCTCGGAGGGGACCACCTCCGAGGGCAGCTACTCCGTCAGCACCACCTCGGAAGGCTCCACCTCGGAAGGCAGTTACTCGGTCAGCACCAGCACCACCTCCGAGGGGACCACCTCCGAGGGCACCGACTCGGTCAGCACCACGATCGAGGGCGGCTACTCGGTGAGCACCAGCACCAGCACCGAAGGCAGCAGCACGTCGGAGGGCGGCTACTCCGTCAGCACGACCTCCGAGGGCAGTTGGTCGGTGACCACCACCTCGGAGGGAAGCCATACGGCGAGCACCGCCACCGGAGGGAGCGGCAGCGTCTCGGCCGGCGGTGGCACCAGCGGCGGGGGCGGTGATCTCGGGGGCGTCTCCGGTGGCTGAGTTGGCCGTTCGGCCGCCAACCCGCCGCCCGCGCCCCCATGATGGTCCCGGAGGTGAGGTCCCGTGGCCATAGAGGTGACGGACGCTCCCGAGGGGAGCCGTTATGAGGCACGGCTGGACGGCGCCGGGGAGGTGGCCGGCTTCGCCGAGTACGAGCGCGCTCCGGGAGTGATCACGTTTGTGCGCACCGAGGTCGGCGCGGCATACGGAGGCAAGGGCATCGGTTCGGCGCTGGTGCGCCATTCGCTGGACGAGGCGCGCGGGCAGGGGCTGAAGGTGGTTGCCGCCTGCGCGTTCTACGCCGGCTGGATCGAGAAGCATCCGGAGTACGCGGATCTGCTGAAGTGAGCGCCAAGGGCCGGGCGGGATCACCGCCCGGCCCTTGGCGTTCTTGTTGAACCGTCATTGAAACGACGCGAAGTATTGACGCGCCCCAAGCCTGCATCTAGCGTCTCGCTCGCATTGAAACGACTCAATACTCGGCTCGCGGCAGGATCGCGCACCCGCACCCGCCGCCGCGGGCGAAAGGACGTCGTGATGAGACAACACGGGCAGAACGCAGCGTCGCGCGCCCGGCACCGGCGATGGCAGGCGTCCGTACCGGCCGCCCTGCTGGCCGGCGCCCTGCTGGCCGGCGCCGCCGCCGGACAGAGCCACGCCGCGGACGCCGCCGACGGCGGCCGGGGCCATGGCCACGGCTGGGGCTGGGGCAAGACCCCGCAACTGGAGGAACTGGACCGCGGCCTGGTCGCGGTCTCGACCTCCGAGGGCGTGTTCCTGAGCTGGCGGCTGCTGGGCGACGAGGTCACCGGCCACACCGCCACCGGTATGGCCGGCGCCGACTTCCGGATCTACCGCAACGGCAGACCCCTCGCCACCGTCACCGATTCCACCAACTACCAGGACCCGGACGGCGACGCCGACGACGAATACCGCGTCGCGCCGATCGTCAAGGGCAAGGAGCGGGGCCGCAGCGAGGCCGTCTCCGCCTGGGCGGAGGGCTACTACGACCTCCCCCTGACCAAGCCCGCCGACGGCGTCACCCCGGCCGGGGAGAGCTACACCTACGCCGCCAACGACATCAGCGTCGGCGATGTGGACGGCGACGGCCAGTACGAATACATCGTCAAGTGGGACCCGTCCAACTCCAAGGACGTCTCCCAGGTCGGCTACACCGGCAATGTCTACATCGACACCTACCGTCTGGACGGCACCCTGCTGCACCGGATCGACCTGGGCGTCAACATCCGGGCCGGGGCGCACTACACCCAGTTCCTGGTCTACGACTTCGACGGCGACGGCCGCTCGGAAATGATGTTCAAGACCGCCCCGGGGACCAAGACCGTGCGCTACGACAGCGACGGCGAGGTGAAGTCCGAGCGCTACATCACCATGCCCCGGGCCGACCGCCGGGCCGGCTACAGCCACCAGGACGACTACCGGCTCAGCGCCGAGGGCTACTACGACCACCTGGTGGAGATGTTCCAGGGCTGGGACGAGCACCCCGAGGTGGTGGCCGGCAACTGGCCCGCCACCCTGGAGGCCGCCTTCGGCATCGAGGAGCGCTACGACTACCCGCTCTCCCGCACCGACGCCGAGGCGCTCGCCGACTACTTCATCGACGTCTACGCCCCGGCCCGCTCCAGCCGCAACCAGCTCCGCGACTTCGAGGGCTTCATCCTCGACGGCCCGGAGTATCTGACCGTCTTCGACGGCCGCACCGGCCGGGAGCTGCAGACCGTCCGCTTCACCCCGGAGCGCGGGGACGACGGCCTGATGTGGGGCGACTACGCCATGTCCCGGATCGAGCCGGGCAACCGGGTGGACCGCTTCCTCTCCGCCGTCGCCTATCTGGACGGCCGCCGCCCGGCCGCGGTCTTCGCCCGCGGCTACTACACCCGCACCACGCTCGCCGCCTACCGCTGGAACGGCAAGCGGCTGATCAAGGAGTGGTACGTGGACAGCGGGCATGCCCCGATGTCCAACCCGTTCAACGCCGGCCCGCACGGGGTGGACGGCACCGACCCCGAGTACGGCACCCTGACCACCCAGGGCTTCCACTCCATGACCGCCGCGGACGTGGACGGCGACGGCCGGCAGGAGATCGTCTACGGCGCCGCCACCCTGGACGACGACGGCTCGGTCCTCTACAGCTCCTTCGCCGAGGCCCCGCCGGAGAGCGCGGTGCCCGGCCAGGTGGTGCGGCTCGGCCACGGTGACGCCATGCATGTGGCGGACATCGACCCGGACCGGCCGGGCCTGGAGATCTGGACCGTGCACGAGGGCGCGCGCTGGGCGCCGTACGGCTATGTGATGCGGGACGCCGCCACCGGCGAGATCCTGCACGGCGGCTACACCGGCCGGGACACCGGCCGCGGCATGGTCGGCGACATCGACCCGGAGCTGCCGGGCCTGGAGACCTGGGGCTCGCACGGCACCGGGCTGTGGACGGCCGGCGGCGAGAAGCTGGGCGACACCATCCCCGGCACCAACATGTCGATCCGCTGGGCCGGTGATCTGACCACCCAGATCGTCAACGGCGCGGCCACCACCGTGCTGGAGACACCGACCATCGACGACTGGCGGCGCGGCACCCTGCTGAGCGCCGACGGCACCCTCACCAACAACTGGTCCAAGGGCAACCCGGGTCTGGTGGCGGACGTCCTCGGCGACTGGCGGGAGGAGCTGCTGGTGCGGACCGAGGACAGCACGGCGGTCCGGATCCACCTCTCCACGGAGGTCACCGGGCACAAGCTGTACACGCTGATGCACGACCTCCAGTACCGGGTGGACACCGCACGGCAGCAGACCACCTACAACCAGCCGTCCTACACCGGCTTCTACCTGGCCTCGGACATGGACTGGTCCAGGGTTCCGGTGCCGCGGTTCCGCACCGCGCGCTGACGGCGCTGACGGCGGCGCTGACGGCGCCGACGGCGTCCGGCCCCGCCCGCGGCCGGCGGGCGGGGGCCGGACGGCCCCGCGGACGGGCGGACGGCCCGGCTCCCCACCCCCGAGCCGGGCCGTCCGCCCCTTGGTCTCTTCTCCGCCTCTGTCTCCGCGGCTCCGTCCGCCGCGGCCGGCCGGTGGTCAGTCCGTGGCGCCGGCCGAGGCGGCCATTTCCGTGCCGGCGGCCTCCATGGCCTGCCGGACGTCCTCCTCGGTCACCTCGCCGGACGCCGCCTCCGCCCACAGTTCCACCATGGCGTTGCCGATCAGCTCCTCCATCCGCCCGGTCTCCGGGATCTGCGGAAACGGCTCGGCGAAGTCACGGAGGATGGTGCCGAAGACCCCGAGGTCCCCCTCGGTGAAGGCCGGGTCCACATAGGAGTCCAGGGTGACCGGCAGCGTGCCGTACTCCTTGTTCAGCTCGGTCTGCACCACCCGGCTGGTCAGATGCTCCACGAGCTGGAGCGAGGACCTGCGGTCGTCGGTGTTGCCGAAGACGGTGACATTGACCCCGGCCACCATGGTCTGGATGTCCAGCCCGCCCTGCGGCCGGGGGTCGAGCACGGGCACCGGGGCGACCGCGAAGTCGCTGAAACCGGCCGACTCCAGGGCGCCCAGGGTATTGGTCTGGGCGATGGTCATGGCCGCCCTGCCGTCGGCGAACGCCTGGTTGGAGTCGAAGTTCTGGATGACGGCGTCGGCCGGGTCGACCACCCGGTGCTCGGCCATCAGGTCGATGTACCGCTTCACGGCGTCCACCTGCGGCTCACTGTCGAACTGCGGGCTGCCGTCGTCGCCGAACAGCGAGCCGCCGTGCTGCCGGCCCAGGATGAAGGCGAAGTGCGAGTTGACGCCGACGTCCGCGCCGCCGAGGGTGATGCCCCACTGGTCGGGGGTGCCGTCGCCGTCGGTGTCCTTGGTCAGCTTCTGGGCGACGTCGATGAACTCGTCCCAGGTGGCCGGGGGCTCCTCGATCCCGGCCTCGGCGAACATCCGGGTGTTGTAGTAGAGGCCGTACGCCTGGCCGTAGAGCGGTACCGCGATCGGGTCCTCGTAGCGGGGGCCGGTGGCGGCCATGCTGGAGGGCAGGAACTTCTCCGCGCCGCCGATGGCCTCCATCTCCAGCAGACCCAGGGTGAGGAAGGCGCCCGTTTCGTAGAGCGAGGTGGACCAGGTGTTGCCGATGTTGAGCACATCGGGACCGTTTCCGCTGCTGATGGCCTGCTGGATGCGGTCCCACAGGTCCGACCAGGGGATGACCTCCAGGTCCACCTCGATGCCGGTGCGCTCGGTGAAGTCCTTGAGATGGCGCCCGAGTATCTGTTCGTCCTCCTCCACCGTGGGCGCCATATTGGTCGCCCAGTAGGTGATCCGTTTGTCCTCGCCGGACGATCCGAGCACACCACACCCCGTCAGGGTCGCGCCCAGTGCCAGCACCAGTGCCCCCGCCAAGAAACCGCGACCCCGCATCGCGTCCCCTCCTTTGAGCCGGTCGGGATGGGCACCCTATGCGTTTTGGCCAGAAATGGGACCGCTCCCATCGTTGTGATATGGATCACAAAAACCCCGTGCGCCGCATGATCCTCGCGGCACCGGTCAAGCGCGCCGGACGGCCGCCGGCAGCGGGAACAAACACCGGCCGCGGCCGGTTGCCCGGAAATACCCCCGCCCGTACCGGGTACTCCCTCACAGGAAAGGTGACCAGCGCGATGCCGACCATCGAGCTGACCAAGGAAAACTTCGACACGTCCGTCAAGACCTCGGACATCGTGCTGGTGGACTTCTGGGCCGCCTGGTGCGGGCCGTGCCGGATGTTCGCGCCGGTCTTCGAGGAGGCCGCGGAGAAGCACCAGGACATCGTCTTCGGCAAGGTCGACACCGAGGCCGAGCAGGAGCTTGCCGCGGCCTTCCAGATCTCCTCCATCCCCACCCTGATGGCCATCCGGGACGGTGTCATCCTCTACGCCCAGCCGGGGGCGCTGCCCGGGCCGGCGCTGGAGGACCTGATCGGCAAGGTCCGTGAGGTGGACATGGAAGAAGTGCGGCGCAAAATCGCCGAACAGGGCGCCGAGCAGTAAGACGCCTCTTGCCCTGACCCGGCTCCCGCGTCCCGGCCCGGCGCCGGGCCGGGGGTGGTGGCCAAGCGGCGCGCCGGGCGCGCTCAGCGGTCCACCGGCAGCCCGGAGGGCTCCTTGATCCGCTTCATCACGATCTGGGAGTTCACCTCGGTGACCCCGGGCAGCGTGGTCAGGCGCTCGATCCAGAGCCGTTCGTAGGCGGTGATGTCCGCGACCGCGATCCGCAGCAGACAGCCGGGGCTGCCGAACAGCCGGTAGGCCTCCAGCACGTCCGGGATGTCGCGCAGCGCCGCCTCGAACTCCTCCACCGCGCTGCGGTCCCGCCGTACCTCGATGGAGACCAGCACCTCGAAGCCGCGCCCGACGGCCGCCGGGTCGAGCACCGCGCGGTAGCCGAGGATCACCCCGGACTCCTCGAGCTGCCGGACCCGGCGCAGGCACGGCGAGGGCGTCAGACCGACGCGCTGCGCCAGCTCCTGGTTGGTCAGCCGGCCGTCCCGCTGAAGCTCGCGCAAGATGCTGCGGTCGATTGCGTCCATACGGCAATCATTCCTCAGCACCTGCCAGGTCAGCAGCCAGGATCCGCAATATCTTTGCGCGTAGATTCCCCTACCATTCTTCCCGGGCATCCCCTCTCCCCGGGCAGTCTCCTGCCCGCTGTCTCCCGCGCCGGCCGGCCACCCGGGCCCGTCCGGTGTCCCCCCGCACCGAGGAGCCGAAGGAGCACGCAGGTGGCACGTGTCGTCGTCATCAGCACCGGCGGAACGATCGCCAGCCGCTGGCAGGGTTCCGGTTTCGCCGCCGAGGCGGGCGGCCGGGACGTCATGGCCGCGGCCCCCGTACCGGAGGGCGTCACGGTCGAGGTGGTGGATCTGTTCACGGTCAACAGCTCCCGCCTGACCACCGCCCACCAGCTCACCCTGGTGCGCACCGTGCACGAGGTGCTGGCCGACCCCGGCGTGACCGGCGTCGTGGTCACGCATGGCACGGACACCCTGGAGGAGTCCGCCTTCCTGGTCGATCTGCATCATGGCGACCCGCGGCCGGTGGTCTTCACCGGCGCCCAGCGCCCGCTGGACTCCCCGGACGGCGACGCGGCCGGCAATCTGCACGACGCGCTGCTCACCGCCGCCTCCCCGGCCGCCCGCGGGCTGGGCGCGCTGGTGGTCTTCGACGGCCGCATCCACGCCGCCCGCGGCACGGTCAAGACCCACACCCTGGCCGCCGACGCCTTCGCCGACCCCTCCGCGCCCCGGATCGGGCACACCGGCTTCGGCAGCATCACGGTGCAGCGCCGCCCGCACCGCCCGCAGCCGCTGCCGCTCCCGGCGCCGCTCACCGGCCCGGCCCCGCGGATCGACCTGGTGATGCACCACTGCGACGCCGATCCGGTGCTGCTCGACGCGTCGGTGGCGGCCGGCGCCCGGGGGCTGGTACTGGTCGGGGCCGGCGCGGGCAACGCCACCCCGGAGTTCGCGGGCGCGGTGGCCGCGGCGGTGTCGGCCGGCGTGCTGGTGGCGGTGACCACCCGCGTCCCGGCCGGCCCGGTCGCCGAGATCTACACCGGCGGCGGCGCCGTCGACCTGGCCGCGGCCGGCGCCGTGCTCACCGGCACGCTGCGCGCCGGGCAGGCCAGGACGGCCGTGCTGGCCACCCTGCTCGCCGGCGTCCCGGCCGCCGAGCGCCCGGCCCTGCTGCGCGGCCTCACCGGCCCCCACCACCCCCCGGCCGCCCTCCCCTCACCGGCACAGACCCCGGCACAGACCCGGCCCAGGACCCCCGCCACCGGAGCCTCCCTCACCGCCGCCTGACCCCGCCACGGCGGCCCGCACGCCCCTGCCCCGTCCCCGCCGGCCACCCCGGCGCCCCCTGGTGCGCCCCCGCACGTCAGCCGGCGGCCGGCCCGGCCGGCCTGGGGGCCGTACGGGCACCGGTGATCACCCCGAGGACTTCCTCGATCACCCGCTGCCCTGCAACTGCTATCCACCCGATGTGTTCCGCATGGTGGCCGAGGTGACCTCCGCCAACTGGCGGGACGACACCGAGAGCAAGGTGGCGGCATACGCCACGGCCGGGGTCCCGGTCCATGTGATCGCCGACCGCCGGCACGGCCGGGTGCTGGTGCTCAGCCGGCCGCATGAGGGGGCGTACCAGAGCGAGGCCTCGTATCTGCCGGGGGAGAAGGCCCAGATTCCCGGCGCCGTGGCCTGCGAGGTCGCCGCCGAGGAGCTGCCGCAGAACTGACCGGCGAACTGCCGGACGGGCGGCGGCCGGGGGGTGCGGTCAGGTCGCGGTTTCCGGGATGAGGACGGCGCGGCCGTTGATGTGGCCCTGGCGGAGGCGGTCGTAGACCTCCGGGGCCTGGCCGAGCGGGTAGGTCTCGACATGCAGGTCGAGCAGGCCGGCTTCGGCGAGGGCGGCGACCTCGGCCAGCTCGGTCCGTGATCCCCAGTACGGGATGTGGACGGACGCCTCGAAGGGGACGGCGCCGAAGCGGACGCCGAGGGTGCCGCCGGCCAGGCCGATCACCGCGATGTCGGACTCCACGGCGGCGGCAGCCGCAGCGGTCGCCATGGTGGCGTCGGCGCCCACACAGTCCAGCACCAGCGCGGCGCCCAGCCCGCCGGAGAGCTCGCGGATGCGCCGGGCCGCCTCCTCACCGGGGGGGATCCCGTGGTCGGCGCCGGCCTGTTCGGCGAGCTTGAGCTTGTCCGGGGCGATGTCCACGGCGATCACCTGCGCCGGTGAGAGGGCCTTGAGCAGCTGGACGGCGGCGTGGCCGAGTCCGCCGGCGCCGATGACCACGGCGGTGCTGTCCGGCACCAGGCGGTGCAGCGAGCGCTTGATGGCGTGGTACGGGGTGAGCGCGGCGTCGGAGAGCGGCGCCGCGGTGCGCGGCTCCAGCCCGCCGATCGGCACCAGCAGCCGGGGCGAGGGCACCAGCATGTAGCCGGCCATTCCGCCGTCCAGCCCGAGCCCGCCGCCCGCGGCCGGGATCTCCGCGGCCCGGCGGCAGTAGTTCTCGGCGCCCCGGGCGCAGGACGGGCAGACGCCGCAGCCCCAGGGCCCGTAGACCAGCACCGCGTCGCCCTCCCGCAGCCGGGCGTCCTCCGTGCCCGGGCCGAGCGCGGCGATCCAGCCGGAGTTCTCGTGGCCGAGGGTGAAGGGCAGCCGGTACGGCAGGGTGCCCTCGGGCCAGTCGAGAACATGCAGATCGCTGTGGCACACCCCGGCCCCGGCGATCTTGACCAGTACCTGGCCGGGCCCCGGTTCGGGGACCGGCAGTTCGACGATCTCCGGCGGGCTCTGCCAGCCCACCATCCGCACAGCCTTCACGGCAGCCTCCCGTGCTCTTCCGCGCTCTCCCCATCGTGGGCCCGGGGCCGCGGCCCCGCCAGCCGGGGCGGCCGGCGTGCGCGGGGCCGTGCGGACGCCGATGATCGGGGCATGGAAGAGCACACGGTCCGGCTGGCGCAGCAGCCGGAGGCCGATGAGCTGCTGGCCCGCAGCCCGCTGGCGGCGCTGGTGGGGATGCTGCTGGACCAGCAGATCCCGATGGAGTGGGCGTTTCCGAACGCGCGGAACTTGTGCATCAACAGTACAGGCAGGCTCAGGGGTTGAGGCAGAACCGCACGTCAGCGGGCAGCGAGAAGCCCCGTCTCCGCTGGGGGTGAGCGGTAGACGGGGCTTCGTCTGTGGGCTGCCGACGAGGGGTTACCCGGCTGCCGCCATGGGGACGCGTACGCCGTGAATCACGTCCGGCCCGGTGTCGATTCCGTCCAGCGCGAGAAGGAGCACGCTCCGCCGCTCTTCCTGAGCCCGGCGTTCTGCCTTCACCCGTTCCAGCCACGCGGCAGACTGAGCGATCACGACATACCAGCGGACGGGGTTGGTCTCGTCTTCGAAGACGGTTTCTGCGGCGTTCTCAGCGGCGTACGGGCTCCGATGGGTGAAGGGGCTCCGGGGCGGCTCGTCGGCGTTCTCCGGCTCGTCCAGGGGCTCAGGGGCGGCAAGGGTAAGGGTCGGCTCGTCCAGGGGCTCACGCGTCGGCGTGGGCGGCTCCTCGTCGGCCCGGCGTCGCTGGCCGGACGCGGGGAGGATGAGGGACAGAAGAGCACGGATGCACGCCGCGAAGGCGTGCGCGATAGAGTGGCGCACGTCGCCAGTCCTTCCTAGGGATCACTGGTGGCCATGGCCCCGGGGGTGTTACCAGCACCCGCCGGGGTTCTTTGTTCGGTTGTGCCGCGAGGCTAACACGGCACAACCGCCCGGGAGTTGAAGCCGTCAGATTGCGAATCGCCATGCTCCGCCGGGTGCGACGAGGTGAGAGCCGTCCGCCGACAGTTCGGCAGTCATGGAGTGCAGCGAGAAGCGGTTTCCCTCTTCCCACTTCCGGCGGACGCGCTCTAGGTCATCCCAGAGACGACGAGCCCCGCCCTGATGAACGGTGCCCGATCCGGACTCCGGCTGTTCGGAGCGCGACCATGAGCCGTCAGCGGAGAGAAGCCAGACACAACGCTTCCCGTCCGGGTACACGGCTGCGCGGGTTTCGATTCCCGGAGTATCGAGTTCGAAGAGCCACCGAAGGGGCCATTCCTGCCAGAGATCCGGGATAGGTCCGTCTGCCGCCCGAACCTCGTCCCCCTCGTCTTCGCGGGCAGTGGCGAAGACCTCGTTCAGCTTCGGGGGATAGTCGGCTTCCTGCCGGGTTTCCATGAACGTTGCAGGGTCCGGCTGGACGCTGCCCCGTGCAATGCCGTCGTCTCCCATGTCGGCAGTGATGAGAAGCGCCGTATGGGCAATGGTGGTGACGAGCCGTCCCCCGGGGCGGAGCGCGCGGAGCCATGTCTTCGGGACCGGCCGGACGGAAACCGTCGCCATGATGCGGTCATATCCCGACTCCGGGAGTTCCCCGGTTGCGTCGATAGCTTCCATGCGCGGATTCCTGCCGAACTCAGCGAGACGAGCGCGGGCAGCCTGGACTAGGTAGCTGTCAACGTCCACGCTCGTCACGTTCTCGTCTCCGAGTCGGCGTCCCATGAGAGCGGCGGAGTAGCCGGAGCCGGTACCTACGTCCAACACCTTGTGTCCGGGGCGCGCGTCCAGCCGGTGAAGCATGGACACAATGAGCCCCGGCAGGGTGGACGAGGAAGTTGGACTACCGGTCGGCTTCTCGTCCGGCTGGGCTTCGTCGGCGTGCGTCGGGCCAACACGGGTCACGAGAGTTGCGTCACTGTAGGCGGCTGAGAGATGAGCCTTCGACGCGAAGTCCGGCGCGACCATTTCCCACGCTTCGGCGGGGCTGTTGGGAATCCGCTCCCACCAACGGGGAACGAGAACGTGACGAGGAGTGGCGCTTACGGCGTCTCGCCACTCGGTAGCGTTCGCGGTCACCTTGTCGGCAAGCGCCGTTGCCGCGTCGGTCCACGCTTCGGGGTTGGTCATTGGGACTCTCCTTGTAGTGCGTCGGCCATGGCTTCGACGAGCGGGATTCCCGCCTTTACTGCGATCCAGTGCCATTGCCCGTTGGGATTTACTTCAAAGAACTGCCAGCGTCCGTCAGGGGTTACGGCGAAGTCCAGCGCCCCGAAGTACAAGTTCAGTTCGTCCATGAGTCGCCGGACCCCCTTCCTGACTTCCTCCGGGAGTTCAACCGGCTTGTACGTGAGTGAGCGGTAATCGGTGCGCCAGTCTAGTTTGGCTGCTTCGCTGCCCGCGTGAATGGCCACGGGGAACATTCGGTCACCGATTACGGTAAGACGCACCTCGTACGCCTTTTCTACGTTCTCTTGGAAGAGGTGAGCTGTTGCGGTCACTCCGTCGTCTACCTCGTCGGCGGAGACGAGCGAGACGGGTAGGAACTTCCGCTTCCCTTCTGACCCGAGGACTCCGCCGCCTAGCCCCTTGTAGATCACGCGGCCGGAGCCGATGAATTCCCGGGCGTGTTCAGGGTCGGACGTGATGACGGTTCGCGGCACGTCCAGGCCGGAGCGGGCGGCTACGGCCAATTGTCGGGGTTTGTAGTTCGCGGCGGCATCGTTGGCCGGGTGGTTAATCCAGCGGACGGGCAACGAGCCGAGAACCCCGAGGAGCCCGGAGCGGGCTTCGGATATGGCAAGCGCCCGAGCATGGCCGGGCCATTCGTCGGGCGTGCGGAACTCATTGGGGCGTCTCCACCAAACGGATTTCACAGATTCCAGGCGGAGCGCACGGGAGTTGGCGAGAGTGCCCGTCCAGCCGTCCCCCGTGAGGGAAACGGCCAGACGGGCGGCAGTAGGAAAGTCGGCAGTGTCGAACCTGACGACGTTCTCACCGCGCTTTGCCAGCTCCTCAACCACAGCGTCAGCCGTCAAGTCATCACGGCCCGTCAGGATGAGGATTGCGGCCATGTCAGTACAGGTCGGTTCCGCTGTCGGAGCCCGGGGCGGAGCCGTCCCCGTTGCTGGTCTCCGTCTGAGTCTCCGGCGCTTCCGCCGTGAGCGCGTGCCACGGGTTGCCCTGAGCGCTGACGTTCATCTGAAGCGCGTCACTGTAGGACATGACGGGAGCCTCGTAGGTGTTCTCCGGCGGGGAGACGAGATGCCGGAGACCGAAAGGTGTTGCGGTTGCGGTGCTCATTTCTGGTAATCCTCCGTGTTTCTCGTTGTGTGGTGCTCTACTTCCCGCCCCTGTCGCCGTGCTGTCCTCTTTCCGCCGACAGGGGCGGAGCGTGACCCGCCCCGGCTGGGGGCTTGCCGCCATGGGGGATGGAAACATGTCTTCCCCGGCGGGGGCGGGAGTCTTTAGGCTGCCGCGTGGCTGAGTTCGCTTAACCTCCAGTCGGTCACGAAGTCAACGGCAATGGGGCGCGCGGACAGCGAATAGAAAACGTCCGCGTCACAGAATCCAAAGATCCTGTCCGGTCCCCCGGCATTCACGCTAATCGGGCGACCGGCCGCTAAAGTCTCCATTTGCGTTCCCTGGTATCGGAAGTCTTCCATCCATTCGCGGAAGATCCGCCCGGGGTTGGGACTGGACGGGCCGATTTCCCAAAGGCATTCCGGCGGGATAGGGCCGATACCGGGTTTCGGGTCAAGCGCGTTGGCAAGGCGTGCGGCTTGTCCGCGAAGCCAACGGACGGCAAGGCGGGGGGAGTTTGCCCGGTAGCCGCTGAGAAACCATTCCCCGGATGCTTCGGGGCTCCGGGCTACGACTTCGCACCAATAGCCGTCTACGAAGAGCGTCATTGCCACTCTCCCGGAACGAGCCGGTAGGGCAGCCCCACCATGAGCCGGAACGTGAAGTGTTCGCGCTCGTCCTTTTGGTGAGTCTCCACCCATGAGGCGGCAACCTTCTGGGCTTCGAGTGCCGCTTTCCCCTGAGCTTCCGGGGTTCGTTCCTTCGTCGCTTCGACCGTGGGTCCGGTCTGCCCGCACACGGCGCATTGCATCGTGGCCGTGATGGTTTCGGCGTCCGGCTCCTCGTCGGCCTGGACGCGGAAGCGCCGGAAGGCGTAGCTCTCGCGGGTCACTTCTTCCTCAGCCCTTCCAGGTGCGCCGTGATCTGTTCCCCCAGCTTCGTAAGCCGGTCGGTCAGCTCGTCCCCGGTCGGCTGCCCTTCCTGCCCGCTGGGCTGCCCCTGGGGCTCGTTGGGCGGCTCCGGGGATTCGGCGCTCACCGCTCCGCCCCCGTGGCTCCGTTGGCCCGGAGAGCGGCGGCCAGTGCGCGGGCGGTCGCGATGTTGCAGCGGCCCAGCTCGATCAACGCCAGCGGGTCAGGACCGGTGCACGACGGTCCGTCCAGCCCCAGGGACGGCAGGCTCACCCCAGCCGCCTTGAGCGCGTCGGCCAGCTCGTCACGCGCCGACTCCGCGTCTCTGATCTTCTCGGCTGCCGTCTGCCGCCTGCCTGCCGTCGTCATGGCTGACTCTCCGTGTGCCGTTGGTCGTTCGTCCCTCGCGTGGGGCGGGTACTTACGTTGTGTACTCCGAGCATCACCAGGGGGACGTACTCTCAACAGGTCTGGCGTCATTCCAACGGAAGTGGAATAGCGGGGAGTTGAACACGTGAGCGAAGCCGACGAGGCGCAGGAGCCCGTGAACGGTGCCGCGTACTTCGGGGAGGAGGCGAAGGCGCTACGTGAGTCCCTGGGGCTGTCTCAACCGAAGTTCGCTGAGAGACTGCACTACCAACAGGCGCAGGTCAGCAAGGTTGAGAACGGCACCGTACTTGCCTCAGAAGCCTTCGCGACGGCCATGGACCGGGTAGCAGGCACACCGGGCGTATACGTACGTCTCCGGGCGAAACTGAGTAAGCAAGGACATCCCGAATGGTTCATCCCGTACGTTGAACTTGAGAAGACGGCCGCGAAGGTTGAGGACTACTCAAACGCGTTCGTCATGGGCGCGCTACAGACTCCGGAGTACGCCGAAGCCGTCTACCGGGCAGCACACCCGCGCGAGACGGATGCACAGATCAAGCGCAGGGTGGAGCTTCGGCTTCGACGTAAAGAAATACTCGAACGTGACAATCCCCCGCTTCTCTGGGTAATCCTTCACGAATCGGTCTTGCGGGCGGAAGTTGGCAGCCCTGCCGTCATGGTCGGACAGCTTGAGCACTTGCTGACGATGGCGGCTAGCCCTCACGTCTCCTTGCAAGTCCTACGCTTCAAAGCGGGTGCCCCAGCGGCCGGACTCCCGTTTACCCTGCTTACGCAAGACGACGGGGCAACGGTCCTGTACTCAGAGACGACAGGGCAGGGGCACGTGAACGACTCCGCGACGGCCGTACGAGACTGGACGGCCACGTACGAGCGGCTACGCGCTTCGGCTGAGTCTGAGGCCCGGTCACTGCGCCTTATCCACTCGATCATGAAGGAACACGCGAATGAGCAGCACGCCGAACCCGCGCGCGATGCGCTGGGTTAGCAGCACGTACAGCGACGGGCAGGGGGGCCAGTGTGTGCAGTGGGCTCCTGACCACGCACGGGCCACAGGTGAGTTCTTGGTTCGGGACAGCAAGGCACCGGCCGGTCCGGCGCTTGCCTTCGATGGGGACGGCTGGGGCGACTTCGTGTCCGCGCTCAAGCGTGGGGAGCTGTCCGGCTGACGGTTGCCCCTGCTGTTACGACGAGCCGTGAAGCCCCGTCGCTCCGCCCGGAGTAGCGGGGCTTCCTGATACCCGCCCGTCGTTACTCTGCGTCTACCCCGCGGTGCCGGTCATGTCCGTTTCTGACCCGATTCACGGTTTGCCGGCTGCGGGGTGATCGTTTACTGAGGGTGAGAAACGCTGAGCCCCGCCGGTTGGCTTGTGCTGTCCGGCGGGGCTTCGTCGTCTAAGCGGTTCAGGTGTTCGTCAGGGTCCGTCGTCTGCGGGTCGGCGGCTGCCGGTAAGCCCGCTGGTCTGCCGTCATGAGGCACGCTGTAGCCGCTCCAGGGCTTCGACCCTGAGCCGGTCGTCCCAGACGGCCCAGGGGGTTTCTGCGGGCAGCCATGCGCCCGTTTCTTCGCTTCGCTTCCATGTCCACTCTCCGACGAGCCGCCCCGTGGTAAGGCAGTGCGCCGTGAGCCGGAACGAGTCGGCGGGGCTGTCTTCGAGCCGGATTGCCGCCCGGGGTGCGTGCGCGGCCAGCTCCGCCGTCAGCTCTTGCTCTGAGTAGACGTGCACCCGGACGCGCCGGACGCGCTTCGACTCGTGCCACTCGAAGTGTTGCCCGCCTCGTACAGGGGTGAAGATGCTCGTACGGATCTCCGCCGTAGGCACAACTCCCCCGCTTTTCTTGGTAGTTGTCGTTGTTGCTCCGTTCCTGGTCATATACCGCCCCCTGTCTCGAACAGGCGTTCGTGCCTGAGTCGTGAACGTTACATCTGGCAACTGACAGCGAGCAAGCAATATGCCCGTGGATCGCTGAGAGCCACATTCCCCGAACTTTCGACGCGCCTTCCCCTACCCACCCGGCATGAATTCCGAAACGCAGACGGAAGAAATCAGAAGTCCTTTCGCGTCTTCGCCTGATGACACGAGACGCAAAGGACTTGAACATTCCCGTCAACGTCTTCCCCGCCGCGCGCAAAGGGAATGATGTGGTCTACCTCAACAGCCGACGCGACGAACGAGCCGCCGCAATGAGCGCAGAACCACGCGCCAACCGCGCGCACTCGTCGGCGCAGACGAGCCGCCGCATTGTTCCCCCGCGCGATAGCAGCACGCCGCTTCCGGTGAGACTGCACAGACCGGCGACGCTCGTACGCCGCGTGATGCTCAGCGCATCGGCCCTTGTGAGTAGCCCACCCCCTACAGTCCAGGCAGCGCGTACGCATAGACCCCCCTACCCGTTGAACATACTCACGTGAGTATGTTCCCCCCTCGCCGTTTCAGTGCCCGCCCCCGGAGTCGAACCGGGAACCTCACGGGTCTAAGCCGTGCGCCTCGTACCTGTTGGGCTAGGCGGGCAGAGCGCTACACGCGCCCCCCGGTCAGGAAGTGGGCGGACAGCCAAGCCAGGAAGGCGACGAGGAGTCCCCGCCGTACCCACACAAGCCGACTGTCCCCCTTGATTGCCGCCCACTTCCACACGTGCGCGCCCAGGGTGTCGCCTTCGCGCTTGTTGAGTAGAGCCGTACCTTCGATCACGCCGAAGGCTGCCAGCCATACCAGCCAAGCAATCGTGTAGCCGTCCACCCTGCCCCCTCTTGTTGGTCGGTGCGAGAAGAGCGGTGACCCTCAGTCCGCCAGTGAGGCAACAAGCCAATCGGAAGGGTGCGCGGTAGTCCCGCTCTTCCCGCACATGTAATAGAGCGCTCCGACTTCCCGCAAACGGCCGTTTCGGGGTTTGCGGCGGAAAGTTTCTCGGGAAGGGCCGACGAGCCGGGGGAGCGGACGAGGAGCCGCCCCGGGTGTGATGAGTGGTGAAGCAAACGGGGTTTGGCTATTGACTATAGAAGTTTCTATGTTCGTTCCGAACCATGTAGTAGTTTCACCACTCACCACATAACCGCTGGTCAGAGCCTCATGCGCTGAGCCCGTCCGCCGCCGATCGTCACCGCTCCGGGCGCTGAGCCTGCCGACGGAGCATCCGCCGTTACCATTCCGTTATCTGCTGCGGGCATGACATGTGACGTGCGTCACAGTGGAGCGGAAGGCTCGTGCGCCTGTCTCCGGGCACAGAAGAGCCCCGGCAGGCTCACGGGTCCCGCCGGGGCTTCCTGGGCTGTTTCAGGGGCGCTCAGCGCCGCTTAGGCGGCTGCCGACAGTTCTACCGTCTCCACGCGTTCAATCGCCGTCAGCTCCTCAACGCTCGGATCAATGTCCCCGGTCATGTAGAAGCTGACGCGGGACTCGTCCAGGTACCGCCAGCCACCCCGGGACTTCGCGCGCCGAACGACCAGAACAGCCCCAGCGTCCCGGAGCATCTGACGCTTCCCCCGGGTATCCGCCTCGTGCCACTCGTCGGCGTACGTGCGGCCGGTTTCGATGACTTCCCGCCGGGGCTCAATCTTCGGACGGGCCTCAAGCTCAGCGAGACGAGCGTCCAGGGCGTCAGCGCGCTTCTGCCATGCCTGCCGCGCGGCGTTCGACTTCTGCCGCCCTTCCTGCCGCTGGTGCTCCTCGAACTCCGCCAGCGTCGCCGCAATCTCCGGAGCCGGATCGTAGCCCGGAGTCTCTACAACCTTCTTCACCTGGATTGAGCCAGCAATTCGCAGAAACTCACGCTCCGCGTACTCTTCGCACCATTCCATTTTGAGAGTGGCCGGACGGGGGCACTTGATGCCGTTCATGTGAGCGCCGCAACGGTAAGTTGAAGTCTTGCTAGTGGACTTCGACCCTGCCGACCGGCGGTGACGGTGCATGTTCTGTCCGCACCCCTCACACTTCGCCACTCGCGTAAGGAGCGCATTCGTGTCCCGGCGCTCCCAAGTTGAGTTACGCCATACTTCTTTCTTCGTCTCTTCAAGGAGCTTTGCGATTCCGTCGAACTCTTCGCGGGTCAGAACTTGCTCAGTGGAAGCCAGCACGGGGCGGCCCTCACTGTCCCGGACGGGCTTGTTGTTGTGCATCTTCCAACCGAGGAGCCGTTCCGAAGTGAGAAGTTCCCGGATCATGCCGCCTTTCCAAAGGAACCGCTCCTTATCAAAGCTCTCTCCCTGTCCGCCGGACTTGCCGCCGGGCTTACGCCCCTTCTTCAAGTTCCAGTAGTCGCGCGGGCAGGGAATACCCTCGCCGTTCAGTTCCATGGCAATTGCGTTGAGCATCTTTCCGGCTTTGAGGTCCCGAATGATGCGCTCGATTACCGCTACGGGTGCCGGACCGGTCTTCTCGTCAGGCTCCGTGTCGAGAACAAGCGTTGACCCTCCGCCCTCAAGAGGAACGGAAATGTAGCCGTACGGGGGACGAGAACCCCGCCAGCGGAGGGGCATCATGCGGATTGCCGCCATGGCACCGTTCACGCGCTCTTTGATCGCTTGAGCTTCCATCTGAGCCGCGAAGGCAAAGAGCGTGACCATGAGTTCCGCCATGGGATCAAGCGGGTTGCGGAAGTCCAACACGAGCCGTCCGCCGGGACCTTCCGCGAACACGATGACCTTTCGGTGTTCACGCGCCCACTTGGCAAGCTCGTGCATGTCCTCCATGCGCCGAACGGCACGGTCAAACCGCCAGAAGAACAGTGCGTCGAAGTCGTCGGGGCGCTTGAGCCACGCGCCCAACCCGGAGCGCTGAAACGGCGTGGTCTTGCTCGCGCTGACTCCTAGGTCAACGGCTTCCCGGTCGGCAAGGTCGAAGCCGAGTGCGGCAGCCGCGCGCCGGTTGGCGTCCCGCTGACGCTCGGGTGACGTGGTTTCGTCCGTGAGCACGGAGAGCCGCAGTGCGGAGACTCCCCGGAGCTGTGTCGTCTGAGTGTCCATGGCGGGGGTAGAGCGGGACGACTGCTCGTGTGCGCTGACCTGCGCCGTTGCCTGCATGATCCGGGCTCCAGATGCACTAGTAAGGAGCGTTCGGATTCACCGGCCCGTACACCATCGCCCGGCGGATGGACGCCGACGATCTGGACGCCCGCTCCATCGCGGCATACGACCCGGAGGCGTTCGCCGGCCTGCTGTCCCGCAAGCCGGCGGTGCACCGCTATCCCGGGTCGATGGCCGGGAGGGTGCAGCAGCTCTGCCGGTACCTGGTGGACCACTACGACGGTGACGCCGGCGCCCTATGGCGGGACGTGGCGGACGGCCGTGAGCTGCTGCGGCGGCTGAACGAGCTGCCCGGGTTCGGCAAGCAGAAGGCGCAGATCTTCACCGCGCTGCTGGGCAAGCGGTTCGGGGTGACGCCGCCGGGCTGGCGGGAGGCCGCCGGCGACTACGGCGAGCAGGGCTCCTACCGCTCGGTCGCGGACATCACCGGGCCGGATTCGCTGGCCCGGGTGCGGGCGTTCAAGCAGGAGGCCAAGCGGGCGGCGAAGGAGGGCAGGAGGGCGACATAGGAGGGCGGAGCGGGGCGGCGCGGGGTGGGGTGGGGTGGGGTGGGGTGGGAAATATGTGTGCCGGAGCGGGCATAAGGTGCAAGGCGGGCGGTTGGCTGGCAAGCTGCCCGCATGACTGCCGCGCCGCCCGGACAGGAACTGCCCCCGGCCCTGCGTACGGCTGCGCTGTGGAGCGCGGCCCTGCTGCTGATCGGGGCGGCGGTCGCCGGGGCGGTGTGGCTGGCCGTGATGCTGCGGTTCGCCGTGGTGCCGCTGATCATCACCCTGCTGGGGGTGGCGCTGCTCAATCCGCTGTCGGTGCGGCTGCAGCGCCTGGGCCTGCATCGCACCCTGGCGGCGGCCGTCACCACGGTGGTGCTGCTGCTGGCCCTGGCCGGCGGCGGCTTCCTGTTCGTCAAGTCGCTGGTGGACGAGGCCGGGGACATCGCCTCGGCGGTGGACGAAGCCGGGCAGGAGCTGTCGGGCCTGCTGGGGAACCTGCCGGGGGACGCGGCGCAGCAGGGCACCTCAGGGCTGCGGGAGCTGACCGACCAGCTCACCGATTCCGCCGCCCAGGGCCTGATGGGCGGCCTGAGCCTGGCCGCGCAGATCGTCACGGGCGGGATTCTGGCCCTGGTGCTGACCTTCTTCCTGCTGCGCGACGGCCATCGCTTCCCCCGGTTGCTTGCCACCCTGCCCGCGCCGCACAGCGACCGGCTGCTGGCCATCGTCCGCACCGGCTACCGGGCGATGGCCGGCTATATGCGGGGGACGACCCTGATCGCGCTGATCGACTCGTTCTTCATTCTGATCGGTCTGCTGGTGCTGCGGGTGCCGGGGGCGCTGGGGCTGTCGGTGCTGGTGTTCCTGGGGGCGTATGTGCCGTTCGTGGGGGCGTTTCTCTCCGGGACGCTGGCGGTACTGGTGGCCTTCGCCGACCGCGGGCCGGCCATCGCGCTGTGGACCCTGGGGGTGGTGGTGGCGGTGCAGCAGATCGAGGGCCAGCTGCTCCAGCCGGTCATCCAGAGCCGGACCGTCTCCCTGCATCCGGCGGTGGTGATGCTGGCCATCGCGGGCGGCGCGGGAGTGGCCGGGATTCTGGGGGCGCTGCTGGCGGTGCCGTTCGTGGCCGCGCTGTTCGCCATCGTGTCCGATGCCTGGCACGGACGGCTGACGGCCGGGCCGGCCGAGGGCGGGGAACAGGACTCCCACAGCGGCGGGAACAGCGGCGGGAATGGTGGCGGGGCCGCCGGCGGGGGATGAGCGGGGAAGAGGGCTGCCGCTTTAGTTCGACGTGTGACAAAATAGATGCATGTCGAAACGCGAGCCGCTGACCGTACTGGACCCCGAGGACGGCACCGGGGCGACCGCCTGCTGCCCGCCGCTGACCGAGCGCCCGCTGACCCCGGCCGAGGCCGAGCGTACCGCCGTGATGTTCAAGGCGCTCGGCGATCCGGTGCGGCTGCGGCTGTTCTCGCTGGTCGCCTCGCACCGGGACGGGGAGGCGTGCGTCTGCGACATCTCGGACGTCGGGGTCTCCCAGCCGACCGTCAGTCACCACCTGAAGAAGCTGCGGGAGGCCGGACTGCTCACCGCTCAGCGGCGCGGCACCTGGGTCTACTACCGGGTCGCGCCGTCCGTGCTGGCCGCCATGGGGCAGGCGCTGACCGTGCGGTCGTGAGCGGGCCGGGCCGGAGGGGATCAGGCGAGGGAGAGGAACAGTTTCTCCAGGCGGGCACGCATCTCGTCGCGGTCACCGGCGAGCAGCGGATCCTGCTCGCTCAGGCAGTGCTGGAGACCGGTGGCGATGATCGCGAAACCGGCCCGGTCCAGCGCCCGGGAGGCGGCCGAGAGCTGGGTGACCACGTCCTCGCAGTCCCGCCCCTCCTCGATCATCCTGATGATTCCGGCGATCTGGCCCTGGGCCCGGCGCAGCCGGTTCACCACGGACTTCATCTCGTCGGCTGTCATGGGCAGCTCCATGACGTGACGTCCCTCCTCCTCACGCATCCCCCGATATACCCCCGAGGGTATCGCACCCGTTCAGTGCAGGCCGAGGGCGCGGGTGAGCAGCGCCCGGGCCCGCTCCGCCGCCCGGGCGACGAGCAGGGCATGCGGATCGTCCTCGTCCTCCGCGGCACCGGCGTCGTCCGGCAGCGGCGGCAGCGGGGGCAGCGGGGGCAGCGGCGGCAGCGGGCGGGCCGGGCGGCGGCGGGCGGGCCCGGCGGGTGCGGGTGCGGCCTCCCCCGCACCCGGCCGCGCGCCGGCGGGCGGGCCGCCGCCGGTTCCGGGGGGCCGCCGGGCTTCGGCCAGGGCGGCGCGCAGCACGGCGTTCCTCAGCTCCGAACGGGCCCTCGCCGGCTCCCGGCCGCGCACCACCAGCAGCAGCTCCGGCTCCTCGTCCAGCAGCCAGGCCATCTGGTAGCCGAGCCCGGCGGCATGCGCGCAGCAGAACTCCGGGGCCCCGCAGTCGCACTCCGGCTCCGGCTCCGGCTCCCGGGGGTCGGGCAGCAGCGGCACCCCGCAGGCCTGTGCCGCGGCCAGCAGCTCGTCCGGCGGCCCGGCAGAGGACGGCTCCGCGGTCATGGCGGCCAGCAGGGCGGGCCGGCCCGCCGCCTCCTCCCACAGCCGTTCCCACTCCTCGTCCGCCAGCACGCGCAGCGCCAGCACGGTGCGGTGCCATCCGTCCTCGCCGTCGTGGACCCGGGCCGCGATCCGGCCCGCGCTCACCGTGATCGGGCCGATCCGCCCGGTCCGGGCCATGGTCCGGCCCCGGGCCGGCGACTGAGGGTCCACCACGGCCTGCTCCAGGGCCCGGCTCCAGGCCCGCGCCCAGCCCCCGCGGCCCCGTACCCGGCCGCCCTTGCGGGCCGGGAAGGCGGGAAAGCCGCGCGGGCGGACCTCGGACGGCGCCGGTGTGGCGTCGTCCTCGGCCGGGCCGGGAGGGGGAGACATCCGACTGCGTTTCCGTTCTGGCGTGGGCGGCGGGCGGGGGCCGGGGGTCAGTCCCGGCCGCGGAGTTCGACGAGGGCGGCGAGTTCCTCATTGGTCAGTTCGGTGAACGCCCGCTCCCCGGACGCCAGCACGGCGTCGGCCAGCCCGCGCTTGGCGGCCAGCAGCTCGGCGATCCGCTCCTCCACCGTGCCCTCCGCGATCATCCGGTGCACCTGCACCGGCCGGGTCTGGCCGATACGGTACGCACGGTCGGTGGCCTGCTCCTCCACCGCCGGGTTCCACCAGCGGTCGTAGTGGATGACGTGGTCGGCGCGGGTCAGGTTGAGTCCCGTGCCCGCCGCCCGGAGCGAGAGCAGAAAGACCGGCACCCGCCCCTCCTGGAACAGCCGCACCATCTCCTCGCGCCGCGGCACCGGCGTGCCGCCGTGCAGGAAGCGCACGGTGATCCGCCGGTTCCGCAGATGGCGTTCCAGCAGCCTGCCCATGGCCACGTACTGGGTGAAGACCAGGGCGGCGCCGTCCTCGGCCAGGATGGTGTCGAGCAGCTCGTCCAGCAGATCCAGCTTGCCGGAGCGGCCCGCGAGCCGCTGCGGCTGCCCGCCGTGCGGCTCGGCCGACTCCGCCAGGAAGTGGGCGGGATGATTGCAGATCTGCTTCAGGCCGGTCAGCAGTTTGAGCACCAGGCCGCTGCGGGCGATGCCGGCGGCCTGGCCGATCCCGGCCAGCATGGTCTCGGTGTGCCGCCGATAGAGCTCGGCCTGTTCGGCGGTGAGCTGCACCGGACGGTCGATCTCCGTCTTGGGCGGCAGCTCCGGCGCGATGCCCGGGTCGGACTTGCGGCGGCGCAGCACGAACGGACGGACCAGTTCGGCCAGGTGCCCGGCCGTCTCCGCCGCCCCGGCCGAGCCCGGGGCGGCGGCGAGGGGCGCGGCGAAGCGGGTGCGGAACCGGCCGAGGGAACCGAGCAGCCCGGGGGTCGTCCAGTCCAGGATCGACCACAGTTCGGTGAGGTTGTTCTCCACCGGGGTGCCGGTGAGCGCGATCCGCACGCCGCCCGGGATGCGGCGCAGCGCGCGGGCGGTGTCCGAACGCGGGTTCTTGGCGTGCTGTGCCTCGTCGGCGACGACCATCCCCCAGCGCGGGACCGCGGCGAGCCGCCGCACGTCCTGCCGCATGGTGCCGTAGGTGGTCAGCACGAAGCCGCTCCGCCCGTCCGCCGCCCCCGAGCCGTCCAGGCCGTCCAGGCCGTCCAGGCTGCGCCGGCCGCCGTGGTAGCGGCGGACCGGCGTGCCGGGGGCGAAACGCTCGATCTCCCGTTCCCAGTTGCCCAGCAGCGAGGCCGGGCAGATCACCAGGGTCGGCCCGGCGGTGGCCGGGTGCTGCGCGCGGAACAGATGCAGGGCGATGAGCTGGACGGTCTTGCCCAGGCCCATGTCGTCGGCGAGGCAGCCGCCGAGCCCGAGCGAGGTGAGGCGGTGCAGCCAGCGCACCCCGCGGATCTGGTAGTCGCGCAGGGTGGCGTGCAGTCCCTCGGGCCGGTCGGGCAGCCCGCCGGCGGCGGCGGACTCCGCCGGTTCGGTCAGCCGCCGGCGGAGCGCGGACAGCCAGGGGCCAGGCGCGGCGGCCACCTGGGTGCGGCCCACGGTGATGTGGCCGGTCAGCGCCGCGCTCAGGGCGTCGATGGCGCCCAGCGGGGGCAGGTCTGGCTCGGCGGCGCGGCGGGCGGTCCGGCCGTCGATCAGGGTGCGGCGTCCGCGCAGCAGGACCACCGGCTCGGCGGCCCGGGCCAGGGCGGCGGTCTCGGCGGCGGTCAGCGGGGTGTCGTCGCCCGCCGGCCGCAGCAGCCAGCGCACCGGCACGGTGCCGTCGTCGCCGAAGAAGCCCCGGGCGCCGGCGGCGTCGGCGGCGCCGTCCGGCGGCGGGGTGCGGCCGGCGCCGACCTCCACCGTGTCGCAGCGGATCCGGCCGAGGTCCCCGGGCAGTTCGACGTCCACGCCGTGCGCGCGCAGCCGGGCGCCGGCCCGGTCGAGCAGCTCGCCGGCGTCCGCGGCGGAGAGCCGGAGCGGGCCGGACGGCGCGGCGGCCAGACGTTCCAGCGGCTGCCACAGCCCGGCGGCGCGGCGCAGTTCGCGCACGGCCTCGGCACGGGCGGTGGGGCCGAGCGGATGCCGGACGGCGCCGCCGGTGCCGCCGTCCCCGCCGGCGAGCACCTCGGCGGCGTCGGCGGCCAGGGAGGGATCGGCGAGCGAGTAGACCCGGGGCACCAGATGCACGGCCCATTCGCCCGGCCGGCCACGGCGCGCGGTGAGCCGGAGCCGGAGCACCAGCCGCAGACCGGAGTCGATACCGGCCGCGATCTGCTCGGCCCAGGCGCGCAGCTGGGGGACATGGCGCGGCTCGGGCGCGGCGAACGGCGTGGTCGCGCCCTCCTCGCGGGGCAGGGTGTCGGCCACCGCGTCCAGAAACCGGCGCAGCAGCCGGGCCGGCTCCCGCTCCTGCGGTGCCGGGGCCGGGGCGCCGTCCGGCGGCGGGCCGGCGCAGGCCCCGGCCGGGGCGGCAGCGGCGAGTTCGTGCAGGCGGCGGGCGTCCTCGGCGTCCAGCGGACCGGCCCGCCAGGCGTCGTAGCCGGCCGGTGAGACGCCGGGCAGCAGGCGGCGGCGGGCGGTCAGATGCAGGGCCAGCGCGGCGGCCGTGCCCCAGAACGCCGCCGCCGGATGCACGGCGCCGCCCTCGTCCCAGCGGCGGCGGGCGTCGAGCAGCACCGGCAGGGCCTCGGCGACCGGCATCCGCAGCACCGGGTGCGGCCGGCCCGGGGACCCGGCGCGGCCCCCGCTTCCGCCGCCGTCCGCCCCGGGCACCTCGTCAGCAGCCGCCGAAGCTCCGTCCGGGTGCCAGAAGACGAGCCGGCCGGTGCGCGGCGGATCACCCGGCTCGAACCCCACCGCGCAGCCCGCCGGCGGCGCGCACCGCTCCTTTGTCATACCGGCCTGCCCCGCTTCCCGTGCCCGCCCGCCGCCGTGCCCGTGGGCGGCAGGACATCGTGCAGCAGGCTGCCGGGCGGCGCAAAAGAAATACGGCTATTGAGAGATGCGTCACCCGGAGCCCACCAGCCATCATGACCGCATGCTGATGGACCGCCGCGAGCTGGCCGGTTTTCTGCGCCGTTCCCGGGAGCGGCTGCGTCCGCACGAGGCCGGGCTGCCGGCCGGTCCCCGGCGCCGTACGCCGGGCCTGCGCCGCGCGGAGGTCGCGCAGCTCGCCGGCATGTCCGCGGAGCACTACCTCCGGCTGGAGCAGGCACGGGGCCCGCAGCCCTCCCCCCGGGTGCTGGCCTCGCTGGCCCGCGCGCTGCGCATGACCGGGGACGAGCGGGACCGGCTGTATCTGCTGGCCGGGCACCACCCGCCGGCCGGGCCGCAGGCCGCCGACCATGTCAGCCCCGGCCTCCAGCACCTGCTGGACCGGCTCACCGACACCCCCGGCCGGGTGCTCGGCGAGCTGGGCGACGTGCTGGCGCAGAACGCCATGGCCGGCACGCTGCTGGGCGAGGTGTGCGCCGCCTCGGAGCTGGGCCGCAACCTGGTCTGGCGCTGGTTCGCCGACCCGGACGCGCGCCGGGTCCATGCCCGCGAGGAGCACGAGCTGTACAGCAGGCTGCATGTGGCGGAACTCCGCGCCGCGGTGGCCCGCCGGCCGGCGGACGACCCGGCGGCGGTACGGCTGGTGCGGCGGCTGTGCACCACGAGCGAGGAATTCGCCCGGCTGTGGGAACGGCCGCCCGAGGCGGAGGTCCGGCGGCCCGGCCGGGTCCGGGTGCTGCACCCGCTGATAGGTCCGGTGGTGCTGGACCGCGAGATCCTGCTGGCGCCGGAGGCGGGCCAGCGCCTGGTGGTGCTCACCCCGCCGCCGGGCAGCGACGCGGCCGGGCGGCTGGCGCTGCTGCGCACCATCGGCCGCGAACGCCCGCCCTGGCCGTCCCCCGCGCACCCGCACTGACCCCCGGGCGCCGCCGCGCGGGGCCGCGGCCGGGACGGGCGGGACGGGCGGGACGGGCGGGGCTGCCCCGGGCGGCAGCACGCCGCTCGCGCTCCGGGGAGAGCGGCGGGCCCCGGTTCAGCGGCCGTACCACAGGGCGGTGTCCGGGGGCAGCCGGCCCTCCTGGAGCGGTCCGCTGGCCAGCAGCGCCCGGCGGTGCTCCGGGACCGGGCAGGCGGTGTCCGAGAGATTGACCACGCAGCCGAAGCCGGGCTCCCGGGTGAAGGCCAGCACCCCCTCCGGTTCCGCCAGCCAGGTCAGGGTGCCGTCGCCGAGCGCCGGGTGCTCCCGCCGCAGGCACAGCGCCCGCCGGTACAGCTCCAGCATGGAGGTGGCGTTGCCGGTCTGCGCCTCCACGGTGAGGTCCTGCCAGCTCTGCGGCTGCGGCAGCCAGGGCTGCCGGGTGGCATTGCCCGGGCTGAAGCCGAACGGCGGCTTCAGCCCGGACCACGGGATCGGCACCCGGCAGCCGTCCCGGCCCCGCTCGGTGTGGCCGGACCGCTCCCAGATCGGGTCCTGGAGCACCTCCTCCGGCAGGTCCTCCACCTCCGCCAGGCCCAGTTCCTCGCCCTGGTAGATGTACGCCCCGCCGGGCAGCGCCAGCATCAGCAGCGCGGCGGCGCGGGCCCGGCGCAGCCCGAGCGGCAGATCGAGCGGCCCCTTGGCCCGGTAGCTCTCCCCCGGCGCCCAGCGCGCGGCCGGGCGGCCGAAGCGGCTGGGATGGCGCACTACGTCATGGTTGGACAGCACCCAGGTCGCGGGGGCCCCGACGGTGCCCAGGGTGTCCAGGGTGGTGTCGATGACCTGCCGCAGCCGCCGGGCGTCCCAGCTCGACATCAGGAAGTCGAAGTTGAAGGCGGTGTGCAGATGTTCGCGCCGCAGGTAGGCGGCCAGCCGGCGCGGGCTGTCCACCCAGGCCTCGGCGACGAAGGCCCGCTCGCCGGGGAACTCGTCGGCGACCCGGCGCCAGCCCCGGTAGATCTCGTGCACCTCGTCGCGGTCCCAGTGCGGATGCCCGGCGTGCTGCTCGGGCGTCGGCACGGCGCCGTGCGCGGGGAGCGGCCCGGGGTATTCCGCGGTGCCGCCGCTGTCGACGGCGATGCCGGGCCCGGCCGAGGCGACGGGCCGGCCGTCGGTGATGTCCGGCAGCTCCGGCAGATCGGGCAGGTCGGGATGCTTGACCAGCCCGTGCGCCACATCGATGCGGAAGCCGTCGACGCCGCGGGCGAACCAGAACCGCAGCACCGCCTCGAACTCCTCGCGCACCTCCGGATGGTGCCAGTTCAGGTCGGGCTGCTGCGGGGTGAAGAGGTGCAGGTACCACTCCCCCATCCGGCCGTCCGGCTCGACCACCCGGGTCCAGGCGGGGCCGCCGAACACCGACTGCCAGTTGTTCGGGGGCTGTGCGCCGTCCTCGCCCCGGCCGCGGCGGAACACATAGCGGTGCCGCTCGGGGCTGCCGGGCCCGGCGGTCAGCGCGGCACGGAACCATTCGTGCCGGTCGGAGGTGTGGTTGGGCACGATGTCGGGGATGACGCGCAGCCCGAGGGCATGGGCCTCGCGGATCAGTTCGACGGCCTCGGGCAGGGTGCCGAAGAGCGGGTCGATGTCCCGGTAGTCCGCCACGTCGTAGCCGTGGTCGGCCATGGGGGAGCGGTACCAGGGGGTGATCCAGACGGCGTCCACGCCCAGGCTCCGCAGATACGGCAGGCGCGCGCGCAGACCGGTCAGGTCGCCGACCCCGTCCCCGTTCCCGTCGGCGAAGCTGCGGATGTAGACCTGGTAGATGACGGCACTGCGCCACCAGGGCGCGGTGCGATTCTTCGCTTCGTCCACACTGTCCAGTGTGAGGGCGCGGGCCGCGCGTCAGCAGAGAGCGCGCCCGGGCCGCGCGCGCCTCATCCCCCGGCGACGTCCCGCCGGGCGGGTGCACCGGGCCCCCGCCCGGCCGGCCGGGGGCGCCGGTGACGGCCGCTCAGTTGCCGCCCGAGGCCGCCGCGGCGGTGACGTCCGGCCCGTCCGCGGCGGACGGCTCCCGAGGCGGTCGCACCCCGCGCAGCACACGGACCGCCACCAGGGCCAGCAGCGCCGCCACCGCCGCGCTCGCCCCGGCCGCCACATGCAGGCCCGAGGTGAACGCCGCCCGCGCGGTGGCCGCCAGGCCGGCGCCGGCCGCGTCGTCCAGCGTCCGCGCCGTCTCCAGCGCGCCCGGCAGCGAGTCGCGGGCCCGGGCCACGGCCTCCTCCGGCGTGTCCGCGGGCAGCTCCGCACCGGCCATCCGCGCCCGGTAGACGGCGGTGCCCAGCGTGCCCAGCAGCGCCACGCCCAGACCGAGCCCGAGTTCGCTCGCGGTCTCCGACATCGAGGAGGCCGAGCCCGCCTTCTCCACCGGCGCGGCGCCCAGCACCAGATCGGTGCCCAGCACCAGCGCGGGCGAGAGCCCGGCCCAGCTCAGCGCCAGCGCGGCCACCGCGGGCAGCGGCCCGCCCGGGCTCTGCAGGAACACGGCCAGCAGATATCCGGCCGCGGTCACCACCAGGCCCGCGGCCACCACCGCGCCGGGTCCCAGCCGCCGGGCCACCGCCGGGGCCAGCAGCGATCCGGCGACCATCGACACCGTGGCGGGCAGCATCAGCAGCCCCGTCCCCAGGGCGGAACGCCCCTGTACGAGCTGGAGGTACTGCATCAGGAACAGCATCATCCCGCCCGAGGTGATCACCGCCAGCAGGATCAGCACCAGTGCGGCCGTGAAGGCCCGGCTGCGGAACAGCCGCAGGTCCAGCAGGGGAGCGGCCAGGTAGCGCTGCCGCCGGACGAACAGCACTCCGGCTGCCGCGCCCGTCACCAGCGCCGCCATGGCGCCGCCCGCGAGGCCCTGTTCGGCGAGCTCCTTCAGTCCGTAGACCGACGCGATCATGGCGACCAGGGACAGCGCCACGCTGGCCGGGTCGAGCCGGCCGGCGCCCGGATCGCGGTACTCGGGAAGCAGCAGCGGCCCGGTGATCAGCAGCAGCACCATCACCGGCACGCCCATCAGGAAGGCCGATCCCCACCAGTACCGCTCCAGCAGCAGCCCGCCGGCCACCGGTCCCAGGGCCGTCCCGGAGAGAAAGGCGGTCATCCAGACCCCGATGGCGATCCCGCGCTGCCGGGCGTCGCGGAACATGTTGCCGATCAGGGCCAGGGTGGAGGGCATCAGGGTGGCTCCGGCGATGCCCAGCAGCGCCCGGGTGGCGATCAGCATCAGCGGGCTCTGCGCCCAGGCGGCGGCCACCGAGGCGGCGGCGAACCCGACCGCGCCGATGAGCAGCAGTCTGCGGCGGCCGATCCGGTCGCCCAGGGTTCCCATGGTGATCAGGAAACCGGCGATCATGAAGCCGTAGATGTCGAGAATCCACAGCAGTTCGGTGCTGGTGGCACGCAGATCGGCGCTCAGCCGCGGGGCCGCCAGATGCAGCACGCTGAGGTCGAGGGCCAGCAGCACGGTCGGCAGCGCGAGGACGGCCAGGCCGGTCCACTCCCGGCGTCCCGCCGTGGTCGGGGTGTCGGTCTTCATCACGGACTCCGCGGTCCCTTTCCTGAAGTGAGTGAGAAGTGAGAAGTGAGAAGTGAGGTTGGCGCGGTGCACCACTGTGCGCGCCGGGGCCTGCGGTCCGCGCACGAAAAACCTGCGGCCCCGCCCGCGGCGGCCGGTTACCGTGGGGCCCATGCGGTTCGGCGTGCTCGGCCCCCTGGCGGTCCGCTCCCCGGACGGACGTCCGGTCCGGGTCCCCGAGACCAAGGTCCGGACCCTGCTGGCGGTGCTGCTCGCGGCGGAGGGCGGGCCGGTGCCGGCCGCCCGGCTGATCGAGGAGCTGTGGGGTCCGCGTCCGCCCGCCAAGGCCCCCGCCACTCTCCAGACCAAGGTGTCGCAGCTCCGTCGCGCGCTGGAGAGCGGTGAGCCGGGCGCCCGCCGGCTGCTGACGCACGGCCCGGCCGGGTACCGGCTCGGCGTCGACGAGGCGCACGTGGACGCGGCCGACTTCACCGCCCTGCTGGCCCGGGGCCGCCGCGAGCCGGAGCCGGCCCGGCGGTCCGCCCTGCTCGGCCGGGCCCTGGAGCTGTGGCGCGGTCCCGCCTTCGCCGATTTCTCCGGGGAGCCGTTCGCCCGCGCGGCGGCGGCCCGGCTGGAGGAGCAGCGGCTCACCGCCCTGGAGGAGCGGGCCGAGGCCCGGCTGGAGCTTGGGGAGCACCGGGCGCTGGCGGACGAGCTGCGCGAGACGGTGGCCGGGCACCCGCTGCGCGAACGGCTGCGCGCCGTTCATCTGCGCGCGCTGTATCTCTCGGGCCGGCAGGCGGAGGCCCTGCACGGTTACGCGGAGCTGCGCCGCCGGCTCGCCGAGGAGCTGGGCGCCGATCCGGGCCCGGAACTGGCCGCGCTGCACACCGCGATGCTGCGTCAGGATCCGGCGCTGGCCGCCGGCCGGGATTCCGCCGCATCCCGGCCGCCCGGCCTTGGCGCGAAAGCCCGGCCGGCCATCGAACCGGCGACCGAACCGGCCACCGGCCGGGGCTCCGCGGACGGTGCGCCGCGCGGCAACCTGCCCGCGCCGCTGAGCGACCTGATCGGCCGGGAGGCCGCCGTCCGGGAGCTGACCGCCCTGCTCCGGGACCGCAGGCTGGTGACCCTGACCGGCCCCGGCGGGGTGGGAAAGACCCGGCTGGCGCTGGAGACGGCGGCGCGGACCGAGCCGCCCCCGCCGGACGGCGCCTGGCTGGTGGAACTGGCCGGCCTGGACCGGGACGGCCCCGGCGCCCGGGCGGGCGCCGCCTGCGCCCCGGAGGTGGAGGAACTGGTGGCCGCCGCGCTCGGGCTGCGCGAGGAGCCCGGGCTCCGGCCGCCCACCATGCCGCGCGGCGCCGTGCCCGGCCGGCTCCTCCAGGCGCTGAGGGGCCGGCGCCTGCTGCTGGTCCTGGACAACTGCGAGCATGTGGTGGAGGCCGTGGCACCGCGGGTGGCGGACTGGCTGCGCGCGCTGCCCGGCCTCACGGTCCTGGCCACCAGCCAGGAGCCGCTGGGCATCGAGGGTGAGACGGTCTGGCCGGTCCCGCCGCTGGAACTCGCCGACGCCGTCGAGCTGTTCACCCGCCGGGCGGTCGCGGCCGGCGCCCCGGCCCCGGACCGGGACCCGGACCCGGCCGGCCCGGACCCGGCCGCCGACCGGGAGGCGGTGGCCACCGTCTGCCGCCGGCTGGACGGCCTGCCGCTCGCCCTGGAACTGGCCGCCACCCGGGTGCGGGCGCTCGGCCCGCGCGAGCTGGCCGCCCGCCTGGACGACCGTTTCGGCCTGCTCGACCTGCCCCGGCGCGGCGGGCCCGCCCGGCAGCAGACCCTGCGCGCCATGATCGACTGGAGCTGGGAGCTGTGCGACGGGACCGAACGCGCCGTACTTCGGCGGCTGTCGGTGCTCGCCGACGGCGGCGGTCTGGCCGCCGCCGAGGCGGTGTGCTCCGGGGACGGGGTGTCCCGGGGGCAGGTCGCGGGGTTGCTGGCGCGCCTGGTGGACCGCTCCCTGGTGCAGGCCGTGCGCACCCCCGGGGGCACCCGGTACCGGCTGCTGGAGTCCGTCGCCGCGTACTGCGCCGAACGGCTGCGGGAGACGGCGGATCCGGCCGAGCCGGCCCGGGTACGGGCACGCCATCGCGGCCACTTCCTCACCGTGGCCCGCGCCGCCGCCCCCGAGCTGCACGGCCACCGCCAGTGCGACACGCTGCGGGCGCTGGACCGGGAAACGGCCAATCTGCGGCGCGCCCTGCGGGAGGCGGTCGCCGACGGAGCCGCGCGGGAGGCCCTGGCGCTGGCCGGTGACTGCGCCTGGTACTGGTATCTGCGCGGCCGGCTGCGCGAAGGCCGCCGCTGGCTCGCTCTGGCCCTGGAGGCCGCGGCGGGCACGGCCGGCACAGCGGGCACGGCGGGCACAGCGGGCACGGACGGCGGCGGCACGGCCCGGGAGGCGGCCGAGGCCGCGGTCTGGCAGGCGGCGTTCTCCCTGCTGATCGCCGACCGGGAGACCGCGGCGGCGGAGGCCGCCACCGCGCTGGCGGCGTTCACCGCGCGGCGGCCGGCGCGGCGCGGCCGGGGCACCGCCTGGGCGCACTGGCTGCTGGGCTTCGCCCAGTGGGGCCTGGGCGGCGGACGGGAGCCCGAGGAACGGGTACATACCGCACTGGCCGAGTTCCGTCAGGCGGGGGACGCCTGGGGCACCGCCGCCGCGCTGACCACCCAGGCGACGAACCATCTGTTCCGGTCCGAGCTGCGGCCCGCCGAGGCCATGGCCCGGGAGGCGCTGGCGCTGTTCACCGAGCTCGGCGACGGCTGGGGCGTGCTCCAGGCCAGCTCCACGCTCAGCGGCGTGGCGGAGATCCTGGGCGACTACACGGAGGCGGAACGGCTGGCCCGCCGCTGCGTGACCATCGCCGAGGAGCTGGGCCTGCGGGCGCAGCTCTCCGAGGAGCTGTCCCACCTGGGCCGGCTGGCCATGCTGCGCGGCGAGCACGCCGAGGCGGAGCGGCTGCACACCCGCGGCCGGGATCTCGCCCGGGAGGACGCGCTCGCCGGGTCGGAGCAGTACGCGGAGATCGGGCTGGCGCTCAGTCTCCGGCGGCGGGGCGACCTCGACGGCGCGGAACCGCTGCTGCTGCGGTGGGCGGAACCGGACCGCCGGCTGTCGGCGTGGGCGGGCCTGGCGCTGATCATGGCCGAGCTGGGCTTTGTCGCGGAGCTGCGCGGCGAGGCGGCGGAGGCGCTGCGCCGGCACCGGGAGGGGCTTGAGGCGGCGGTTCTCACCCGGGATCCGCGGGCGGTGGCGCTGGCCTGCGAAGGTCTGGCGGGCGCACATGCGCTGGCCGGGCGGCCGGAGACGGCGGCCCGGCTGTTGGGCGCGGCTGCCGCTCGCCGCGAGGCGGCGGGCGCGCCGCTGCCGCCCGGTGAGCGCGCCGATGTGGAGCGGATCAGCGCGCGGGTGGGTGCCGCGCTCGGCGCGGAGCGCTTCGCCGCGGCGCTGCGGGCGGGCCGTCTGCTGCCGACGGCCGCCCTGCCCGGCCTGCCCGGCGGCTCCCCCGGGCCCCGCCCGCCGGCCGGACCGCCGGCCGGACCGGCCCGGCAGGGGGCCCACCGGGCGTAGCGGCCGGGCAGGCCGCGGAGCCGCGGACGCCGCGGCCCTCCCTGGCCCCTGGCCCTCCGGCCGCCTGGCCCTCTGGTCCTCTCCTCTGGCCCCTGGCCCCTGGCCCCTGGCGCCCGGCCCCGGCAGCCGTCCCGTCCGCCGCCGGGCTGCGCGGCCACCGGCCGCGCGCCACCATGGGACGCATGCTGCTCGCGGAGCTCGCCGCCACCTCCCGGGAGGTGGCCGAAACGGCGGCGCGCTCGGCCAAGACCGCCGCGCTGGCCCGGCTGTTCGCCCTGGCCGGGCCCGCCGACGCCCCGCTGGTCAGCACCTATCTGGCCGGGCGGCTGCCGCAGCGGCGCACCGGTATCGGCCGGAGCTCGCTGCGCGAGCTGCCGCCGCCCGCCGCCGCGCCGTCCCTCACCGTGCGGGACACCGACGCGGCGCTGGGCCGGATCGCGGCGGTCTCCGGCCGCGGCGCCACCGCCGCCCGCCGCGCCCTGCTGGACGGCCTGATGTCCGCGGCGACCGAGGAGGAGCAGCGGTTCCTGGTCCGGCTGCTGACCGGCGAACTGCGCCAGGGCGCGCTGGACGCGCTTGCCGTGGAGGGCCTGGCGGCGGCGGCCGGGGCCGGGCCGGCCGAGGTGCGGCGCGCCGTGATGCTGGGCGGCTCGCTCGGTGCCGTGGCGGGTGCGCTGCTGGCCGAGGGCCCGGCCGCGCTGGCCCGGTTCCGGCTGGAGGTGGGCCGGCCGGTGCAGCCGATGCTGGCGCAGACCGCCGCGGACGTGGATCAGGCCCTGGACCGGCTCGGCCGGCCGTGCGCCGTCGAGGAGAAGCTGGACGGCATCCGGGTGCAGGTCCATCGCGCGGGCCGGGAGGTCCGGATCTTCACCCGCACCCTGGAGGAGATCACCGCGCGGCTGCCCGAGGTGTGCCGGGCGGCGCGGGAGCTGGACGCCGGTTCGGCGGTGCTGGACGGCGAGGTGATCTCCCTGGACGAGGCGACCGGCCGGCCCCGCCCGTTCCAGGAGCTCTCCTCCCGGGTGGCGAGCGCCGGGGGCGTGCTGCCCGTCCATCCCGTCTTCTTCGATCTGCTCTGGGTGGACGGGCAGGACCTGCTGGACGTCCCGGCCGGGGAGCGGCACGCGCGCCTGGCGCGGGTGGCGCCGGAGCCGCGCCGGGTCCGCCGCCTGCCGGTGTCCGATCCGTCCGGCCCGGCCGGCCGGCGGGCGGCCCGGGCCTTCGCGGACGATGTTCTGGCCCGCGGCCACGAGGGCGTCATTCTCAAGGCCCTGGACTCCCCCTACACGGCGGGGCGGCGCGGCGCCTCCTGGCTGAAGGTCAAGCCGGTGCACACCCTGGACCTGGTGGTGCTGGCGGTGGAGCGGGGCAGCGGCCGGCGTACCGGGCTGCTGTCCAATCTGCATCTGGGCGCCCGGCGGCCGGACGGCTCGTTCGCCATGCTGGGCAAGACCTTCAAGGGCCTGTCGGACGAGCTGCTGGCCTGGCAGACCCGCCGGCTCGGTGAGCTGGCGGTGGACGACGACGGGTGGCTGGTGCGGGTCCGCCCGGAGCTGGTGGTGGAGATCGCCTTCGACGGCGTGCAGCGTTCGCCCCGCTATCCGGAGGGGATCACACTGCGGTTCGCCCGGGTGGTCCGCTACCGCGAGGACAAGCCCGCCGCCGAGGCCGACACCGTGGAGCGGGTCCGCGCGCTGCTGCGCTGAGCACCGCGGGCCGGCCGGGCGTCCCGGTTCAGGGGGTGGGAGTCGGGCCGGGCCGGCGCCGGGCCGGACGGCCGAACCGCACCGGCACACCCGGCGAGTACAGCACGCTCATCGGCGGCCCGGACACCCCCGGCAGGCCCGCCGCTCCGATCAGCTCCTCCTCGCACTCGACCAGCTCGGCGCGGTGCAGCGGCCAGCGCGGATGGACATTGGGCAGGTAGGAGTGGGAGGTCCGGCCGCCGAAGAAGGTGCCGTGCATGCCCCAGCGGGCGGTGAGGAAGTGCTCCAGCGCGGTGGGTTCCGCGATCCGCTCCCCCGGGCGCACGGTGATCCGGCTGGCCGTCCCGCGCGGCCCGGGCCACCGCCGGGTGCTGGTGTAGCTGAGGGTGTCGCCGCTGCGGACCACCGTCATCCGCGACCACACATACGGCAGCCGGAACAGCGCCCGCGCCACCGCCACCGGGATCAGCCGCGAGGCGTCGAGCGACCGGAACACCACCCCGCGCCGCCCCTGGCCGTCCACCGCGTACAGCCGGACGTTGGTCTCCGGGAAGGAGCCCAGATACGGCAGGCCGGGCAGCCCGAACCAGCCCACCCGGTGCATCCGGAAGGGCACCAGCCCGACATGGGCGGCGCCCTCGAAGGTGTCCGGGACGGTGCCGGGCGGCAGCAGCGGAGCCACCTCGGCCGGATCGACTTCCCAGTGCAGAAAGGCCAGGTCGAGCCATTGCTGGGTGAGCAGGGGGCGACCGAGGGGGCCGGGCGGCTCCGCGCTCACCGGCTCCGGCCGGCCGTGTTCTGTGGTGGACACCGCTCCACCCTCGCACGGCCGCCCGGCTGTCGGTGCCCCGGTGCACACTGGGGAACATGTGCCGCAGCATCAAGACGCTCCGGGCCCCGATGACGCCCGAGGTCACCGAAGAGGACATCCGCGCCGCCGCGCTCCAGTACGTCCGCAAGGTCTCCGGCTTCCGCGCCCCGGCCGCGCACAACCGCGCCGTCTTCGAGGAAGCCGTGGAAGCCGTCACCGAGGCCACCGCCCACCTGCTGGAACACCTCCAGGTGCGCGGCGCCGGCCGGGCCTGATCCGCCGGCCGGCCGCCCCGCCGGCCCCACCCGCAGCGTGAGTTACACGCGAGTAATTTGTCATGTACCCGACGTATCCCAACCATGTGATTACAGGGGTGCAAGGCGGCCGGAAGGGCATCTCCGTGGCGGCTGGGGGAGGGGATGCGGGCGGGCCGTTTCCCGGCAGTGGTCCGGTCGTTGGTCCGTTTGAGTCACCGAGCCCCGCCGAAGCGGCAGGGCCCGGTGGCGAGGCGAACGGAGAGGCCCGTGCGACTGACCGACATCCACCGCTGCGAGATCCGGCCCGGACGTCTCGTGGAGTGGACCCTGCATCCGGCGGCCGTGGAGGCCGCGGCCGGCCTGCCGGAGGACGCCCGGCCGCCCGCGTATGTACAGGAGTCCCACATCCGCACGGCGAGAACCGTGCGGCAGGACGGCCTGTCGGTGCCGACCTGGCTCGGCACCGCCTTCGACATGCCGGGGCCGGTCGATCTGGAGGTCCTGGAGGCCGCGCTGCACACCTGGACGCTCCGCCACGAGACGCTGCGCAGCGGATTCCAGTGGAGCGGCGGCGGGCTGCGCCGGTTCACGCTGGAGCCGGGCGCGGTGGTGCTGCACCGGGCGGAGATCGGGGAGTTCCCGGAGGCGGCCAAGCTGGCCCGGTATCTGGAGGAACGCTTCGACACCGGCGCGGACGCGCTCACCTGGCCCAACTTCGTCTACACCGCGGTGGTGAGGGAGGACGGCACCAGCGTCTACATGGCCTTCGACCACACCAATGTCGACGCCTACTCGATCCAGCGCATCGCCGCCGACATCCATGAGCTGTATGCGGCGGGCCGCGCGGGCCGGGCCATGGACCCGGCGCCGGTGACCAGCTATGTCGACTTCTGCGCCACCGAGCGGGCCGACGCCGACCGGATCGACGACACGCACACGGTCGTGGCCCGCTGGCGGGAGTTCATCGGCCGGTGCGACGGCAGGCTGCCGAACTTCCCCGTCGATCTCGGCCTCGACCCGGCCGGCCCGCTGCCCGCCCAGCGTCTGATGCAGGAAATGCTGGTGGGGGACGCGGAGGCGGCGGCGTTCGAGGCGTACTGCCGCCCGTACGGCGGCAGCCTGGTCGGCATTCTCGCGGCCACCGGCCTGATCGTGCGGGAGCTCGGCGGCCAGCAGGTGTACCGCACGGTGGTGCCCTTCCACACCCGGGCGCAGTCCCGCTGGTCCGATTCGGTGGGCTGGTACGTCGGCGGCGCGCCGCTGGAAATCCCGGTGGCCCGGGCGCGGGACTTCGACAGCGCCCTGCGCATGGTCCGGGCCGCGCTCCGCGAGAACCGCCCGCTGTCCCGGACCCCCATCGCCCGGGTGCTCAAACTGCTGGGCGCGGACTTCCGCCCCACCTCACCGGACCTGTACTCCATCGTGTCCTATGTGGACGCCCGGTCCACCCCCGGCTCCGAGCGCTGGCAGGACCTCAAGGCGTACGGGCTGATCCGGGTCTCCTACGGCGACCAGGTGTGCGCCTGGGTGACCAGGCTGCACGAGGGCCTCCAGTTCGCCAGCCGCCATCCGGACACCGGCCCCGCCCGCCGCAACATGCGCCTCTTCGTCGAACAGCTCCGCGCCTTCATCCTCACCGTGGCCGCCCGCGGCCCGGCCACCACCGCCCCCCGTCCGCTCCCCGCCCCCCGCGAAGCCGGCACCACCTGCCACCGATGACCCCGCGCCCAGTGCCTCATGGCGGGTCCGGAAGGACGGCGAAGCCCGAAGGGTTCTGGAGGTAGTACCTGTTGCCCCGCCGCACCAGGCTGCCTGCCACGGAGACGGTCGCCCCGTCCTGGTGGGCGCGAGTTGCCCGGGAGTAAGCCTCTTCGGCCAGTTCGAGCCAGACACGTCGCAGCCGTTCGTTCGTTCCGTCCTCGATGATCCCCGCGATGCTGACCTCGCCCGGCCCGGACGCTCCCTCCCTGTGAAGCCTGACAACAGCCCCGACAACGGTCACGTCGTCCTCCGGCTCCGCGGCTCTCATCTCCTGCGCCGCCTGCCGGAGGATCACCATATGATCACGGTTCAGCCTGATTGGGTCGGTTCGCTCCACCGGACGCGACAACGCCCAGGAGAAATCGATGCGGGACTCTCCGCCTCCCCTTGAGGCGAATCCGGAAAGGGCTTCACAAAGGTTGGCATTGACCCCCTCCCCGGCGCGTCGAGTAAAGGCTTCAATTCCTTCCCTCCGCTGGATAACCTCATCAGCAGCGTCGATAGCACCTCTGGTCGCCGCCATGAGTTTGAGTGACACGCGGCGCTCGAACGGCTGGCGGAGCACATTGATCTGTGGATGATCCAGGCTCAGTTCAGTCTGCCCGATCTTCGGAGGGATGGGAATGTAGACTGTAAGAATATAGCTTCCCTCAAAGGTTGGCCCCAGGCGCACGTTCCGCATGAATTCGAGCGCCCTGGTGGGCTTACGAGCAGGCTGGACAAGCCGGACCTGCCCCGCACTCTCCGCCACGGCACCGGACAGAACCCATTGACGCAGACTTTCGAATGCCTGCACACCCTCTTCGATGGGCGTCGTCCCGGGATCCGCTTCCGGCGCCGTGCACACGTACTGGACATCGGCGTCGGCAATGGAGACTTCGAGGGAAATCTGGCTCTCACTACGCCCCTCCGCTGCGGAGAGAGTCTTGAACAAGTTGCGGATGTGAGACTCGTATCCCCGCATCCCTCGATTGCCGGGCACAAGGACCTCGTAGGACTCGTCATGAGAGATCCACAAGGTGCCGCCCTGTTCCTCGCGCGGCACCCATCCACGAGACATCAGGTAAAGGGAGATTCGCTGCGGGTCACTGGCCTGAGCGAAGTGGAACCCTCTGAGGTCGGTCATCATCCGCCAACCACATCCTTCGGAGCCTCGCCCTTGACCAGCGATGTCAGGCTGTCGACCGTGAGTAGATTTTCTCTGGGAATATGAACCGACTTACTCGCCTGACGTTCCGGGTCGACTGGTTCGCGGCACATCAAATCGACCCAATAGATGGCGTGGTGAAAGTTACTTGACGACTCGCTCGACACCACGTAATCGGCCTTCGACGAGGGGGTGTGCACAAAGAACAGATACCGCCTTGTCGGCAATTCAACACCTACCCTCCCGACCAAGTCGTTGTAGTTCTTCACGGGGATGACATAGGAGAGAGAATTGCCGACAAATGCAGGATTGCAGCAGGACTTCACCTGCGCTTCGATCATCGGATAGCGCATCGTTCGCGACTTGCCGGGAAAGCCGATCTGGATGTCTACACCGTCGACATCCAGACTCCGCTTCCCCGGATTGAGCCCAGCCGCGCAGGAGAGCGCCCAGACGAGCCCTTCGGCGAAGTGCCCCTGCCATACTTCGCTGTTCAGCCCCACCCGTCTGCCCTCTCCCAGCGGCCCGCCGCCTCACGTCCTGGGCCATTATCGTGACCTACCTCAGGCGGACACACCAGGTGCGTCACTCCAACGGGTGGCGGAAGGTGTGCAGTTCCACCGCTTGACCGTCGGAGACGACGCGGAGCCGGAGGGTGACGGCCGGTGCCGCTCCCGGCCGGGGGCGGTGGCTCATTGGTCCGTGGCCGGGTGGGACGGGGCGGCGGCGCCCGGCCACGGGAGTCCGCGTTCCGCGCACCGTTCCATGCAGGCCCCGATGTCGGCGCACGCCCGCAGCTCGCTCACCCGGCCGCCCAGCAGCGGCTCGTTCCACACGCCCAGCAGCCGGTCCTCCCACAGCCCCTGCCGGCACAGCGCGCACACCAGGCCGCTGAGCTGCACCAGGCTCATCCGCCGGGGATCGACGCCCTCCGGCAGCGGCGGTGCGGCCGGAGGCAACGGCGCGGCACCGGACTCCCGGGCCCTGGCCGCCGCGGCATGCGCCCGCCGCAGCGCCCCGGCCACCGCACAGTCCGCCCCGTCGATCCTGCAACTCGCGCAGCCCAGCGCGTGATCCAGCAACGCCGCCCAGAGCTCCCCCTTGCCGCGGTAACGGTGCGCATGCTCCGGACAGGCGTAGACGGGCCAGCCCGGCCCGGAGTTCCGCTCCACCCCGCCGACGACGACCGGCTCGCCGGTCCACTGCCGGCAGTGCGCACACATCCGGCGCAGCACCGCGGGCGGAGTCGCCTGGGTGTCCGATGTCTGCGGCTCCTGTTGCACGCCCCACACCTCCGGTGTCAGTAGTCAACTACTGACAGAACGTAAGGCCGTTGGTCGCAAGCAAAGGGTAGGAGCGCTACCCCCTCGATCAGGGGTAAAGCTCCTACCCTCGTGGGCGGGTAGGGATCCTGCCTATGCCGTCGCCGGCAGGTGCATCTTCTGCCGCAGGTACTCGGCTTCCCCGCGTACCAGGCGGTTTGAGGACGCACTCAGCTCGGCGACGGCGGAGCGAGCGAAGAGGTTGTAGGTGAGAGTTTCCGCAGACTCCGTGTACGCCTGCTTCAGCAGATGCACCACGGCGAGCGGCTCCCGCTCCATGCTGTATGCGCGGGCCGACTCCGCCAGGTGAAAGGCCCGCCGGGTGGCACTGGGCATCGCTGCCCGCGACAGGTCGACGTTGCCGGCCGCCTCAACGGCACTGCCCCCGCTGACCAGATCGGACTCCATCGTGATCGCGTAGGCATCGACCATGCCGCGGCCGAAGATCAGGTACGGGTGGCTGTAGGCGTCGCCGAGTTGCTTCGCTGCACGGTCCGCCCGGTTCCAGAACCTCTCGGCATCACCCCGCTTCCCCACCTTGGCGTAGGACAGGGCAGCCGCGAGTTGCAGCAGACCCCAGCGTGCGAGGTCTTCTGCGCCCCGGTCGCGGCGGAGCAGGTCCGATGCCCGCATGGCCAGATCCACCCGAGCTTCGTGTCGCTCACCGGCATCTCGGAAGACGTGGTTCATGTACCAGGCGGCGCCCGCAATGGCGTACGGATCGTCTGCAGCCTGGGCCGCGGTCATCGACCGGTCTCCCGAGAGGGTGATCAACTCGGATGCCGGCTGGAAGGAGAGGTAGAGCTGGGCGATGTGGTAGGTCTCGGCGAGAGCGACCAGCACCCGCCGGCGGTCATTGCCCTCGTAATGCCGTGCGGCGTATTGGAGATCGGCCAGGAGGTCGGGCAGCACGGTGGCCACCCGAGTGCGGTGATCTCCGTCGGCGTGCCACATCCGCCAGGCTTCGGCCACCCGGGCACGGAGCTCGGAGGTGGACTCCGGTTCTTCGTCCGCAGATCCGAAGTGGTAGTCGGTCAGCGCGGCCTTGACGGCCGACAGCGCGGGGTGCGCCTGCTTGGCGTAGGTGGTCTTCGACAGCCGCTCGTCCCCTGTCAGCTCGGCAAGGTCGTCGACTCCCAGGACATCGGCCAGGCGCAGCAGCAGCGGCAGCCGCGGCATACCGATGCGGCCCTTCTCGACTGCCTTGACCCATTCTGCCGACCGGTTGACCAGGCCGCCGACCACCGCGCGGGTCAGGCCCGCTCGCGTGCGGGCGCGTTCGACGCGTTCACCGAACGTGCGGGCAGGCGGACGTGATGCCTCCGCAGGACTCTGTGGCATGCTGATCTCCATTGAGTAGCCGTTCTCTGGTGACACTCAGGACGGTACTCCCCGGTAGAGCTCCGGGACAGCGAACAGCCCCGCCTTCGCTTGGGAGGCGGGGCTGTTGTGCTGGCGCGCTCTGCGCCCCGCCGGCCCGGCGCATGGCCCGGTGGCGGAGGGGATGGCGTTCCTGCGGAGGAACCGGGGCGTTCCGGCCATCCGGGCGATTGCCGGGCGGTTGCCGGGCGATTGCCGGGCGGTTGCCGGGCGAGTTCGGCGCCGGGGATTGCGGGGGGTGCCGGGGCCCGGGAGCCTGGCCGGGCGGGCTCGTGCGGGGCGGGCTCGGCCGTCGTCTTCCCGGCTCCGCCCTGCCCTGCGGGACCGCGCTCCGCCGCCGCGGCGGATGCCGCGGCGGAACCCCCACCGAAGGGATTCCCCATGAGCATGCGGAACCGGTTATCCGCCCTGCTGGCCACCGTGGGACTGGCGGCCGGGCTGGTCGTCACCCTGGCGGGCCCGGCCGGGGCCGCCACCCCGCACTGCCACGGCACCTCCTCCGTCCATGTGCTGGGCAACGGCTACAACGAGTACGACGTGATGCCGACCCGCACCCCGAACGACATGAACTGGCGGTGTGTGCTCGCCATCGGCGACGGCTATGTGGGCGACCAGTACTACGCCGTGTGGTATCTCCAGCGGTCCCTGCACGCCTGTTACGGCCAGGAGATCGCGATCGACGGCAAGTACGGCCCGCAGACCGCCGAGGCCGTCAAGAACGTGCAGCGCTTCCACAACTCCGTGCAGGACGCGGGACTCGCCGTCGACGGCGTCTACGGCCCCAACACCGCCTACTACATGGAGTACCAGAACACCCTGGGCCGCTGCTGGACGAAGACCTGACCCCGCGCGGAGCGACACCGGCGGCGCCCGGCCCGTGCCGTGACCGGGACTCTCCCGGGCGGCGGGGAAAGGCGCCGCGGCACTCCTCCGGTCCGTCGCCGATTCCCCGGCGGCGGACCGGGGAGGCGGTCAGCGGATGTGGTGGCCGGACAGGGCGCGGGCGATGACCAGGCGCTGGATCTCGCTGGTGCCCTCGAAGATGGTGTAGATCTTGCTGTCCCGGTACCAGCGCTCCACCGGGTGTTCGCGGCTGTAGCCGGCGCCGCCGAGGATCTGTACGGCCTTCTCGGTGGCGGTCACCGCGAGTTCGCCGGCGCGCAGCTTCGACATGGAGCCCTCGCCGGCGGTGAACGGCTTCTCGTTGCGGGCCATCCAGGCGGCCCGCCAGATCAGCAGCCGGACGGCGTCGATCTCGGTGCGCAGATCGGCCAGGGTGAAGGCGATGGACTGGTTCTCGATGATCGGGCGGCCGAAGGCCACCCGGTCCTTGGCGTAGTCCAGGGCGTATTCGTAGGCGGCGCGGGCGATGCCCAGGGCCTGGGCGCCCACGGTGGGGCGGCTGGCCTCGAAGGTCGCCATGGCGGCCTGGCCGCCCGCCCGGCCGCCCTCGCGGGCGCGGGCCAGCCGCTCGTCCAGCTTCTCCTTGCCGCCGAGCAGGCAGGAGCCGGGCACCCGGACGTCGTCCAGGAAGACGTCGGCGGTGTGCGAGGCGCGCAGGCCCAGCTTCTTGATCTTCTTGTTGCCCGCCAGGCCGGGTGTGCCGGGCGGGACCACGAAGGCGGCCTGCCCGCGCGCGCCCAGCTCCGGATCGACGGAGGCGACGACCACATGGACGTCGGCGATGCCGCCGTTGGTGATCCATGCCTTCTGGCCGTTGAGCACCCATTCGTCGGCGGCCTCGTCGTAGCGGGCGCGGGTGCGCATGGCGGAGACGTCCGAGCCGGCCTGGGGTTCGGAGACGCAGAACGCCGCGACCTTGGGGCTGTCGGGGTCGCCGAAGCACTGCGGCACCCATTCGACGAGCTGGTCCGGGGTCCCGGCGGAGAAGATCCCCGCCACCGCCAGGGTGGTGCCGAAGATGGCCATGCCGATTCCGGCGTCTCCCCAGAACAGTTCCTCGTTGGCGATCTGGAGGGAGAGCCCGGCCGGGTCGCCGAACAGCTCGGCCAGGGTCTCGAAGCTGTAGAGGCCGATCTTGGCGGCTTCCTGGATGACGGGCCAGGGGGTCTCCTCGCGCTCGTCCCATTCGGCGGCGGCGGGGCGGACCACTTCGGCGGCGAAGCCGTGCACCCAGTCCCGCAGATCGCGCTGTTCCTCGGTCAGATCCAGACAGAAGCCGGTCACGGTCGTTGCTCCTTCGGTGGCATGGTGGGGCGGAAACGGCAGAGCGGCGGGCGGGGCCTCACGCCTTGGGGATGTCGAACAGGCGGGTGAGGCCGGAGGCGAGCCCGATGTCCCCGGCCACCTTGAGCCTGCGGGTCATGAACAGGGTGATGGGGTTGGCGTTGCCGGAGACCAGCCGCAGGAACTCGGCGTCGCCCAGGGTGAGGGTGGTCCGGGCGTCGGCCTCGGTACGGCCCTCGCGCGCCGCGCAGCCGCCGTCCGCGATGGACACCTCGTAGACCGCCTCGGTGTCGCCGCCGACCTGCCAGCGGATCAGCGCCCGGAGGGAGCCGGCCCGGTCGGGGCGGAACTGCCGTTCCATCCGGGAGAACACCGCGCGCAGCACCCTCAGGCGCCGCTCGCCGGTCATGACCTCGGCGATGTCCTTTGTGGACAGGCCCTTGACCAGCCGGGCGAACTCCTCGGGGGCGACGGCGGCGAAGTCCATGCCGTCCAGCCGGGAGAGCAGGTCGGCGTCGGCGTCGGCGTTGTCGGCCATCGGCAATCCGTCCGTTCTTACTCGCGAGTAGGCTTACCTGAGAGTAAGATTACGACCGGGTAGGTAAGCTGGCAAGGGTGACGGCGAAACAGCGGCAGCGGCTGCCGCGCAGGGTCCGCGAGCAGCAGATCATCGACGCGGCCGTACAGGTCTTCTCCAAACGCGGCTACCACGCCGCCGTGGTGGACGAGATCTCCGAGCTGGCCGGCATCTCCAAGCCCATGGTGTACCTCTACCTCGGCTCCAAGGAAGGGCTGTTCATCGCCTGCATCCGGCGGGAGAGCGAGCGGCTGCGGTCCGCCTTCCGGGAGGCGGCCGAGGCCGGCGGAGACAGCCCGGAGACCCGGCTGTGGGCCGGGCTGCGGGCCTTCTTCGCCTTTGTCACCGAGCACCGGGACAGCTGGGTGGTGCTCTACCGGCAGGCGTCCGAACTGGGCGATGTGATCGCCGCCGAGGTGGTACAGGCCCGGCGCTCGGTGACGGACGAGGTCGTCGCCCTGGTCCGGGCCGGGATCGCGGAGCGCGAGGACAGCCGGCTGGGCGGCAAGGACGCCGGCTTCGTGGGCCATGTGCTGGTGGGCGCGGCGGATTCGCTCACCGACTGGATGGAACGCCACCCGGAGGAGGACGCCGACCGGGTGGCCCTGCGCCTGATGAACATAGTCTGGGTGGGCATGCGCCAGGTCCTGGACGGCGAAACCTGGGCACCCCCGGCAGGGCCGTGACCGCTGGGCATCAGGTGATCTCGCCCCGCAGGTGAGTGCGGGCGCCGTCGGGCGTGGTGAGGGCGAACAGCAGCCCGCGGCCGTCCTCCGGCGTGCCGGCGGCGCGGAAGCGGACCTCGGCGGGGAGGAGCACCGGGGCGTGGAAGGTGACCCGGACCCGGCAGGCATCGGGCAGCCGTCCGTCCAGCGCCGCCAGACAGCGGGCCTTGGTCCACATGCCGTGCGCGATGGCGCGCGGGAAGCCCAGCAGCCGGGCGGGCAGCGGATGGAGATGGATGGGGTTGCGGTCGCCGGAGACCCGGGCGTACGCCCGGCCGGCCGAGCCCGGCACCCGCCACAGCCCGTCCACGGCGGCGCCGCTCGCGCCATCGGCCGGCGGCTCCGGCACCTCAGGCACCTCCGGCACCCCGGGCGGGGAGGCCGGCGGCTCGCCGGGGGCGGTGCGGTGGCGGTGGCGGTGGCGGTGGCGGTGGAGATAGGTGCTGCGGGAGCGCCAGACCGTTGCCCCGTCCGGTGCGGCGGCGCCCACGGCCATGGTGAAGGCCGTACCGCGCGGATGGCCGGACGGCTCCTCGGCCCACGCCGCGTAGCTCAGCGGCTCCCGCACGGTCAGCGGCCTCAGCCGTTCGATCTCGTTGGCGATGTGCACCAGACCCAGCAGCGGGAACGGGAAGTCCCGGCGGGCCATCAGACGCAGTTGCAGGGGAAAACCGACGAGGTGGGGGTAGGTGAGCGGCAGCGCGGCGGCTGCCGCGGCATGGCCGGAGCCGGCGGGGAAGCCGCAGACGTCGGCGTACCGGCGCAGGTGGTCGGCGTCGGCCGGGACGCCGGAGAGGGTGATGCGGCGGTCGGGCAGCCGGATGACGTCTGCACCGCTGCCGGTGCTGCCGCCGCCGCGACGGCGGGCGGGGGACGGCATGGGCAGCAGCGCGCGGGCGTAGCTGCCCAGCAGGCCGGGCGGGCGTCCGTGGGGCGCGGGGCGGTTCATCGCCTCACGCTCCGAGGAGCGACTGGCCGCAGACCCGCAGCACCTGGCCGGTGACCGCGCCGCTGCCGGGCGAGGCGAAGTAGGCCACGGTCTCGGCCACGTCCACCGGCAGCCCGCCCTGCCGCAGGCTGTTCATCCGCCGTCCCGCCTCCCGGATGAGCAGCGGCACCGCCGCCGTCATCCCGGTCTCGATGAAGCCGGGGGCCACCGCGTTGACGGTGATCCCGCGTTCCGCCGCCACCGGGGCCAGCGACCGCACATGGCCGATCAGACCGGCCTTGCCGGTCGCGTAGTTGGTCTGGCCGGCGTTTCCGGCGATGCCGGCGATGGAGGAGGTGCAGACGATCCGGCCGCCGTCCCGCAGCACAACGCCGTGGCCGTCACCGGCCAGCAGATGGTCGTCGATGCGTTCCACGGCGCGGAGATTGACCGTCAGCACGCTGTCCCAGCGTCCGGCGTCCATCCGGCCCAGGGTCTTGTCCCGGGTGATACCGGCGTTGTGGACGACGATGTCGACGCCCCCGGGCGCGCGCTCGCGCACCGCGCGGGCCAGTTCGCCCGGCGCGTCCTCGGCGGCGATGTCCATCTCCAGCGGCGCCAGTCCGCCGCTCGCCGCCGCCACCGCCGCCAGTGCGGTGCGCTGCCCGGCCAGATCCAGGCAGATCACCCGGGCGCCGTCCCGGTGCAGGGTCCCGGCGATCGCCGCCCCGATGCCCCGGGAGGCCCCGGTGACCAGGGCGGTCCGGCCGGCCAGCGGCCGTTCCCAGTCCGCCGGGCGGAGCCCGTCGCCGTCGCCGTCCACGCGCAGCACCTGGCCGGAGACATAGGCGGAGCGGGCGGAGAGCAGAAAGCGCAGGGTCGACTCGCAGGCTTCCTCCGCTCCCGGCGCCACCAGCAGCAACTGTGCGGTGCCGCCGCGCCGCAGTTCCTTGCCGACCGAGCGGACAAAGCCCTCCAGGGCACGCTGGGCGGTGGCCTCGGCGGGCCCGGCGGCCCGCTCGGGCGGGGTGCCGAGAACGATCACCCGGCCGCAGGGGGCGAGCGTCCGGATCAGCGGATGGAAGAAGGCGTGCAGGGCGCGGAGCTGCCCGCTGCCGGTGATGCCGGTCGCGTCGAAGACCAGGGCGGCGGGCCGCGGCTCCTCGGTGCCGGGCTCGGGACCGGGCTCACGGATCGGGACGCCGCAGGCGTCGAGCAGCGCGCGCACCCGGTCCCCGAGCCGTCCGCCGGGCGCCCCGCCCAGCACGGCCGGGCCGGTGAGCAGCGGCCGGCCCGGCCGGTGGCGGCGCAGCGGCTCGGGGCGGGGCAGGCCCAGCCGCCGGGCCAGCACGGCGCCGGGACCGCGGGCGGTCCATTTCTGGTAGCGATCGGCCATTGATTTCCTCCCTACGCTTGAGTAAGTCTACTGAAGAGTAGGTAGCCACCTCCCCGACCACAACCCGTCCCCCGAAGGAGCCGCATGCCATGAGCAGCGCCCCCCGCCGGGTCGCCGTCGTCGGCGGCAACCGCATCCCGTTCGCCCGCTCGGACGGGCCCTATGCCACCGCCTCCAACCGGGAGATGCTGACCGCCGCGCTGGACGGCCTGGTGGAGCGGTTCGGGCTGCGCGGCGAGCGGCTCGGCCAGTTCGCCGCCGGCGCCGTGCTCAAGCACAGCCGCGACTTCAATCTCGCCCGGGAGACCGTGCTGGGCAGCGCCCTGCACCCCGCCACCCCCGCCTGCGATGTGCAGCAGGCCTGCGGCACCGGCCTGGAGACGGTGATCCTGATCGCCAACAAGATCGCCCTGGGCCAGATCGATGCGGGCGTCGCGGGCGGCGTGGACACCGCCAGCGACGCCCCGCTCGGCGTGAACGACGCCCTGCGCCGCATCCTGCTGGAAGCCCGCCGCCGGCGCACCCTGCCCGGGCGGCTGCGCGCCCTGGCCGCCGCGCGTCCCCGCCATCTGGTGCCGGACATCCCCCGCAACGCCGAGCCGCGCACCGGCCTGTCCATGGGGGAGCACGCCGCGCTCACCGCCCATGAGTGGCGCATCCCGCGCGCCGGGCAGGACGCGCTGGCGGCGGCCAGCCACCGGCGGCTGGCCGCCGCCTGGGAGCGGGGCTTCTTCGACGATCTGGTGACCCCCTTCCGCGGTCTGGACCGGGACCAGAATCTGCGCCCGGACAGCAGCCCGGAGAAACTGGCCGCGCTGAAACCGGTCTTCGGCCGCCGGTTCGGGGCGGAGGCCACCATGACCGCGGGCAACTCCACCCCGCTGACCGACGGTGCCGCCACCGTGCTGCTGGCCTGTGAGGAGTGGGCGGCCGAGCGCGGCCTGCCGGTGCAGGCGTACCTCGGGCCGTCCCGCACCGCCGCGGTGGACTTCGTGGACGGCCCGGACGGGCTGCTGACCGCCCCGGTGTACGCGGTCCCCGGGCTGCTGGCCGCGGCCGGCCTGCGCCTGGGCGACCTGGACCGGTACGAGATCCACGAGGCGTTCGCCTCCCAGGTGCTGGCCACCCTGGCCGCCTGGCAGGACCCGGACTTCTGCCGGGAACGCCTCGGGCTGGACCGGCCGCTGGGCGGCATCGACCCGGACCGCCTCAATGTGGCCGGTTCCTCGCTGGCCACCGGCCATCCGTTCGCCGCCACCGGCTGCCGGATCGTGGCCACCCTGGCCAAGCTGCTGCACGAGCGGGCGCGGGAGGCCGGCGGCGGGCGGCCGGTCCGCGGCCTGGTCTCGGTCTGCGCGGCCGGCGGCCAGGGCGTCGCCGCCCTCCTCGAACGCTGACCGCCCGCGCCCCCGGCCCTCTCCGCCCCGCCCTCTCCGCCCCTCCCCCTCCTCAGGAGCCGAAACCATGGGTGTACGCAAGGATCTGCGCACAGCGCGAAACCGGCTGCCGGAACCGGCCGGCCGCGTCCGGCTGGAGGTGATCCGCGAGCGGGGCGAGGTGCGCGAGGTGCGCGCCGGTGCGCTCGGCGAGCCGCTGCGCACCGGCAGCATCGCCGACATCCCGTTCCACAACGCGGCCGAGGCGCCCGGCGAGACGGTCTACCGCCGCAAGGACGCCGCCGGGCGGTGGCGCCCGGTCTCCGCCGCCGCTTTCGCCCGCGAGGTGACCGCGGTGGCCAAGGGCCTGATCGCGGCCGGGCTGCCGGCCGGCGGCCGGGTCGCGGTGATGTCCCGCACCCGCTACGAGTGGGCCCTGCTGGACTTCGCCATCTGGGCGGCCGGCGGCATGACCGTGCCCGTCTACGCCACCTCCTCGGCCGGGCAGGTGGAGTGGATACTGCGCGACTCCGGCACCCGCTTCCTGGTGGTGGAGACCGCGGAGCACGCCGCCGTCGTCGCGCGGGCGGCCCGGGCCCTGGCCCACGGCACCGAAGGGGAGGCCGGCGAGCTCATGGTGTGGCGGCTGGACGACGGGGCGATCGGCGAGCTGACCGCCCTGGGCCGGTCCGTCGAGGACGCCGCCGTGGAGCGGCGCCGCTCCGCCCTCACCCCGGAGGCGACCGCCACCATCTGCTACACCTCCGGCACCACCGGCCGGCCCAAGGGCTGTGCGCTCACCCATGCCAATCTGCACGCCGAATCGGTCAACACCATCGATCTGCTGCATCCGGTCTTCACCGAGATCACCGGGAAGCAGGCCACCACCCTGCTGTTCCTGCCGCTGGCCCACATCCTGGGCCGCACCATCCAGATCTCCTGCCTCAAGGCCCGGATACCGGTCGGGCACTGTCCCGGCATCAGACCGGACGAACTGCGGCCGGAACTGGAGTCCTTCCGGCCCACCTTCGTGGTCGGGGTGCCCTATCTGTTCGAGAAGATCCACGACACCGGCCGGGCCATGGCCGAACGGATGGGCCGGGGCTCGTCCTTCGACCGCGCCGAACGGATCGCGGTCCGCTACGCCGAGGCCGAACTGGCCGGCCACTACGGCACCGGCCCGGCCCCCGGCCCCGGACTGCGGCTCGCCCGCGGGCTGTACGACCTGCTGGTGTACCGCCGGATCCGCAAGGCGCTGGGCGGCAGGCTGCGCTACGCCATCAGCGGCGGCTCACCGCTGGACGCCCGCCTCAACCTCTTCTTCCTGGGCTGCGGGGTGGTGATCTACGAGGGCTACGGCCTCACCGAGACCACCGCCGCCGCCACCCTGGTGCCGCCGCTGGAGCCGCGGCCCGGCACGGTCGGCCGCCCGGTGCCGGGCACCGCCGTGCGGATCGCGGACGACGGCGAGGTGCTGCTCAAGGGCCCGGTCGTCTTCGGCTCCTACTGGCGGGACCCGGAGGCGACCGGCCGGGCCAAGCCGGACGGCTGGTTCGCCACCGGCGATCTGGGCGCGCTGGACGGGGACGGCTTTCTCACCATCACCGGGCGGAAGAAGGACCTGCTGGTCACCACGGGCGGCAAGAATGTCTCCCCGGCGGTGCTGGAGGACCGGATGCGCAGCCGCCCGCCGATCGGCCAGTGCCTGGTGACCGGCGACCGGCGGCCGTTCATCGCCGCGCTGGTCACCCTGGATCCGGATGCCGTGGCGCACTGGCTGGCGGTGCGCGGGCGCCCCGCGGACACCCCGCTCGCCGAGCTGTGCCGGGACGCGGAGATGCGCGCCGATGTGCAGCGGGCCGTGGACTACGCCAACGAGGCGGTCTCCCGCGCCGAGGCGGTCCGCGCCTTCCGGATCGTGCCCGGGGAGTTCTCCGAGGAGAACGGCCTGCTGACGCCCTCGCTGAAGGTGAAGCGCAAGGCGGTGGAGGCCGCGTACGCCGACGCCATCGCGGACATCTACCGCTCCTGACCGGGCCGCCGCACCGTCATCCGGAGCAGCCCGGACACCAGTAGCCGTCACCCTGGAGAAAGGTCCACCCCAGTCCCGATATGTGCGGGGCCGCCTCTTCGGCCGGATGCAGCAGATAGCCGAAGAAGTCCTCCTCCCGGGGCGGGCCCGGGTCGGAGATGACGAGATCGAACATGATGCGGGCGCCGCAGCCGCCGCGGTCGCAGGCCAGGTAGTAGCGCACGGGCCCAGGGGTCTTCCCCTCGGTCATCAGGCTCATGGGCACACTGTCGCCCACCGGCGCCGGCCGGCCGCGGTTCTTTGCCGAACCGCGCAAAAGATGAGATGTGGCCGCGTCCGTCTGCGGCCCGTCGCCCCTTGACGGGAGGCCGGCTCCGCCGCCGGCCACGCCGAGGTGGTGTCCTCACGGGCCGGCCGGTCAGCCGGCCGGCCGGTCAGCCGCGCAGCGATTCGCATCGCTCCAGGGCGCGTTCGGTGGCGGCGATCAGCTCCGGATCGCCCTTGGCCTGCCGCAGTTCCAGCGCCTCGATCAGCAGCTTCTCCGCGGTGTCCGGATCCCCGGTGTCCATCCGGAACTGGGCGAGGTGCTGGAGCGCGAAGTCGACCAGCTCCGGGCAGCTCTCATGGGCCAGTCGCAGCGCCTTGCGGTAGCAGGGTTCGGCCTCCGGATGGTCCTCGCCGTAGCGGTAGGCGTCGCCCAGGCCGATCAGGGCCGCCGCCTCGCCCCGCACATCGCCGAGGCGGGCGGCGAGCACCGCCGCCTCGGAGAACAGCTCCCGGGCGGCGGTCAGCTCGCGCAGCACCAGCCGGCAGGTGCCGGCGCGGCGCAGCGACCGTACGGTCACCGCGCCGCGCCGGCGTTCCTCCTCCAGTGCCCGGCCGGTCCGGGCGGCGGCCAGCCGGTAGGCCGGCCCGTCGGCCGGGACCATGCGCAGCCGCTCGTCGAAGACCACCGCGGCCTCAGGACCGTGCGGACGCCCCGTCACGGCGCCGCCGGCTCGCCGGCCCGGCCGCCCGGGCCCCTCACAGTTCCGCCAGTTCGCCGGCCAGATCGCCCAGGCCCAGTGAGCCCAGGGACAGCGCGGCCATGTGCCATGCCTTCAGATCGAACTCCCGGCCGCGCTCGGCCGCCGTCCGGCGGGCCGTTTCCCGGCCGGCCAGCCAGGCGCGTTCGCCCAGCTTGTAGCTGATCGCCTGCCCGGGCACGCCCAGGTAGCGGACGATCTCGGAATGGTTGAACGCCTCGGACATACCGCTGTGCGCGTTGAGGAACTTCTCGGCCCGCCCGGGGTGCCACACCTCGCCCGGGTGGAACTCCTCGCCCTGCGGAATGCGCAGCTCCAGATGCATGCCGATGTCGATGATCACCCGGATGGCGCGCAGCATCTGGTTCTCCAGATAGCCCAGCCGGTGCGCGGGGTCGGTGAGCAGGCCGAGTTCGTCGGCCAGCCGCTCGGCGTACAGCGCCCAGCCCTCGGTGGTCGCGCTGACCTGGCCCAGGCTGATCTGGTACGTGGACAGCCGGTCGGCGGCATACCGCCACTGGGCGAGCTGGAGATGATGGCCGGGCACGCCCTCGTGGTACCAGATGGACACCAGCGGCCAGGTGGGGAAGCGGGTCTCGCCCAGGGTGGGCAGCCAGGTGCGGCCGGGCCGGGAGAAGTCCATGGACGGCGGGGTGTAGTGCGGCGCGGCGGCGGCGCCGGGCGGCGCGATCATCGATTCCACGGTACGCAGCGGGCCGGCGATGTCGAAGTGGGTGCCGTCCAGTTCCTCGATGGCCCGGTCCATGAAGTCCTGGAGCCAGCGGCGGATGTTCTCCTCGCCCTCCACCGCCTCGCCGTGCCGGTTGAGATGGTCCATGGCGGCGTGCGGGGTGGCGCCGGGCAGGACCTTGTCGGCGACGGTGATCATCTCGGCGTGCAGCCGCCGGTATTCCTCCCAGCCGTAGGCGTAGGCGTCCTCCGGGTCCGGGTCCAGGCCGGTCCACTGGCGGGCGCCGCGCAGATAGCGTTCCCGGCCCACCGCGTCGGGGGTGCCCTCGACCGCGGGCAGATACGTTCCCGCGATGTAGTCGCGCAGTTCGGCCAGGCCGGCGGCGGCCTCGTCCGCGGCGGCGTCCAGCCCGGCGCGCAGCGCGTCCGGGCCGGGCTCGGTGAACCGGTGGTACCAGCGGCCGTCCAGCACCTCGGTGAGCTGGCCGGCCACGGTCGCGGCCTGGCGGGGCGCGGCGCGCAGCCCGCGGGCCAGCCCGGCGTCCAGGGCGGCGCGGTAGCCGCGCAGCGCCTCGGGCACCCGGCGCAGCCGGCGGGCCACCACCGCCCAGTCGTCGGCGGTGTTCCGCGGCATGGCCAGCAGCATGGTGCGCAACTGCTGGAGGGGGGACATCAGATTGTTCACCTGGCGCAGGCCGTCCCCGGCGGTGTGCCGGTCCAGTTCGGCGCCCAGCCGCTCGTGCAGCAGCCGGGCGGCCCGGCACTGGCCGTGGTCGGTGAGGGCGGGCCGGGAGTCCAGTGCCTGCACCCGGGCCAGCGTGGCGCGGGCCGCGTCGGCCAGGGCCTGCTGGCCGTCCGGCGAGTAGTCCGGAAGCAGATCGCTGCCGGGCCGGGTGCCCAGCATCTCCGCGACGAACGGGTTGAGTTCGGTGACGGTCTCGACATGGTCGTCGGCGATGGCACGCGGGGTGTCCGCGGGCGCGTGAGGTCCCTGAGGCATTACCTCATCTTGTCCGAGAAGCGGACGGAGCGGAACCCGCGTCGGCCCTGCTGGGGCCTGTCGCCCGCCCGCCGCCGGTGCCGGGCTCAGGGTGGCGGTGCGGCGCCCGGCGCGGGGCCCGCGGGGGCGGGGAGGGTGAAGCAGCTCAGGAAGCGTTCGGCCGCGGCGCGGTCACCGCTCAGCCGCAGTTCGCCGGCGGCCTCCGCCTCGGCCGGCGGCCGGCCGCCGTAGACCAGGGAGGCGAGCGTCTTCGGTGTGCCGTCCAGCACCGCGTGCGGGCCCTCGGCCGGTCCCGGTATCACCTCGAATCCGCCGTCCGCCACCGTGGCCCGGAAGCGGTGCTCGCCCAGCCGCAGTTCGAGCAGCAGATCGGCGCCCGCGGCCCGCCGCGCGTCGAAGTTGGTGCGCAGCGAGAGGATGAAGGTGGCAACGCTGAGGTGGGCGTCCGGGCGGTGGGAGGGGGAACGGGCGCCCCAGCGTCCGATCTGCCGGATCACCGGCTCCAGCTCCAGCCCCCAGGGCGTGAGCCGGTAGACCTGGGCGCGGGAGGGCGGGGGCAGCCTGGTCTTGTGCAGCACCCCGTGCCGTTCCAGTTCGGAGAGCCGGGTGGCCAGCACATTGGTGCTGATGCCCGGCAGGTCCTCCTTGAGATCGCTGTAGCGCTTGGGCCCGAGGAGCAGTTCCCGGACCACCAGCAGGGCCCAGCGCTCCCCCACCAGGTCCAGGGCGTGCGCCGCTCCGCACGCGTCCTGGTAGCTGCGATTGGTCGCCATGCCCACCATCCTACGAGCATCACTGCGAACATCGCATCATGTGCTTGTTTTTTAAAAGTACCTAGTGCTAGATTGCAAGCAACCGAACGAGCAAGGAGCCCGTCATGCGGATGATCTTCGTCAACCTGCCGGTGAAGGACCTGGACCGGGCCGGCGCCTTCTACAAGGGCCTCGGCTTCTCCTTCAATCCGCAGTTCTCCGACGACAAGGCCACCTGTGTGGTGATCGACGACAACATCTTTGTGATGCTGCTGACCGAGGAGTTCTTCCAGACCTTCATCAACGGCGAGATCAGCGACGCCACCCGCACCACCGAGGTGCTCAACGCCCTCTCCGCCGACAGCCGCGAGGAGGTGGACGACCTGCTCGCCCGGGCACTGGCCTCCGGCGGCAAGGAATGGAAGCCGGTCCACCAGGACGGCCCGATGTACGGCGGAAGCTTCCAGGACCCGGACGGCCATGTCTGGGAGGTCCTGCACATGGACATGTCCCAGTCCCCGGCCTGAGCCGCAGTACCGCAGGAGTCAGACGGGCGGCGGCGGGATCTCGCTGGTGATCACGGCGAAGTTGGCGCCGAACCGGTCCGTGCACAGCGCGATCCTGCCGATGCCCTCGTGGCTCGTCGGCTCCATGTGCAGCCGCCCGCCCCTGGCCAGCACCGCCGCCGCGATCACATCGCAGTCCGGCACCTCGAAATACGGCTGCCAGTAGGGCCCGCCGTCCTTGCGCAGATGCCGCTCGGGCAACTGCATGATCCCGCCCAGGCTGCGCTCCGGCCCGCCGTCCGCCGTGGCCACCACGGTGTAGTTCCCGGTGCCCGCGCCGGAGAGCCGGACATCCTCCTCACGCCAGCCGAAGACATGCCGGTAGAACTTCTTCGCCCCGGTGCCGTCCGTGGTGTAGAGCTCCGTCCAGCACAGCGAGCCCTCCTTGGCCAGCGCCTCCAGCCCCTTGCGGGCGGCCGGCTGCCAGACCGCGAACAGCGCCCCGGCCGGATCGGTGCACCACGCCATCCGGCCGTCCGCGGGGACGTCCACGGGCTGCCGCGCCACCCGGCCGCCGGCCGCCGCCACCGCCCGGGCCGTGGCCTCCGCATCCGGGCTGCTGAAGCAGAGCAGCCACGCGGAGCGGGCCTGCGCCTCCGGCAGCGGGCCCAGACCGGCGGCGACCCGGCCGTCCAGCGTCAGCAGGCCGTATCCCCTCCCGGCCGCGGTCCGGGAATGCTCCCCTCCCTCCGGGCCCAGCGGCTGGAACTCCCAGCCGAACAGATCGCCGTAGAACTGCGCGGCTGCCCGGACGTCCGGCGTGCCCAGCTCCACCCAGCAGGCGGACCCCGGAACGTAGTCGGTGGTGAGCATGGCGCGTCCCTTCGGTCCTTCCTCCTCGCAACTCCACCGTGGCCTTCCCCGCCACGCCGGGCCTGCCCTTTCAGCCTGACACCGGCCGGTCACCCTCGCCTGTCGGCACGCGTGCCGCGGAAGGTGGCCCGGTAGGCGGAGGGCGAGACGCCCAGCGCGGCATGCAGATGCTGGCGCAGCGAGGCCGCGGTGCCGAAACCGGACCGCTCCGCCACCCGGTCCACCGGCAGATCGCTCTCCTCCAGCAGATGCCGGGCCCGCTCCAGCCGCTGCTGGAGCAGCCACTGGAGCGGGGACAGCCCGGTCTCGTCGCGGAACCGGCGGGTGAAGGTGCGCACGCTCATCGCCTCCCGGGCGGCCAGCTCGCGCAGGGTGAGCGGACGCTCCAGCCGCTCCAGCGCCCAGGCCCGGGCCCGCCCGGTGCCGGCGGCCCGGGGCTGCGGCACGGGGTGGCGGATGAACTGGGCCTGGCCGCCCTCCCGGTGCGGGGGCACCACGGTGCGGCGGGCCACCGCCGCGGCCACCGCCGAGCCGTGGTCGGCGCGGATCATGTGCAGGCACAGATCGATGCCGGAGGCCACGCCGGCCGAGGTCAGCACCCCGTCCTCGTCCGTGTAGAGGACGTCCGGATCGAGCCGGACCCGGGGATAGAGCGACCGGAAGCGGCCGGCCTCGGCCCAGTGGGTGGTCGCCCGGCGGCCGTCCAGCAGGCCCGCGGCGGCCAGCACGAAGGCTCCGGTGCAGATGGAGGCGATCCGGGCGCCCGGACGGATCCGGGCCAGCGCCGCGGCCAGCTCCGGGCCCAGTTCACCGCTGGTCATGGGCGGGTCGGGCTCGTGGGCGGCCGGAATGACCACGGTGTCCGCCTCGGCCAGCGCCTCGGTTCCGTGCCGTACCTCGATGGTGAAGTCGGCGTCCGTGCGCACCGGGCCGGGCCGCAGCGCGCAGGTCACCACCTCGTACAGATACTCCCCGGCCGGCCCGCCGCCGTGGCCGCCGCCGTCGCCGCCCGGCTGCTGGGCCCGTGCCCGGCCGAACATCCGGTGCACGATGCCCAGCTCGATCGGCAGCAGCCCGTGCCGCACCAGCACCGCCACCCGGTGGCGGCGCCGCCGGCCCGGTTCGCCATGCTCACTCATGGCCTGATTCTCACATACATGTGTTTCCGGCCATCCGGCCGGGCCCGCGCGGCGTCGAAGTCCGGCCATTCCGGTCCGAACCGGCTCCTCCGCGCCGAACGGCCGCCATACTGTGGCTACTTCGGCTGCTGCGTCACCGTGGGGGGCCTCATGAGCGAAGAGCCGGCGAACGCCGCTGCGGCGGCCGGGCCGATGACCGTGCGGCTGGCCGTCGCCCCGGATCCGGCACTCGGCCTCGACGCCGGGGAGACCGAGCGGCTCACCGGCCGGCTGCGTGCCGAGCTGCTGGAACTGGAGGTGGCCTCGGTGGAGACCGAGCCCGCCGGGGAGCTGCCGGACGGGGCCGGGGCGGGTGATCCGGTCACCGTGGGCGCCGTGGTGGTGGCGCTGGGCGCGGGCGGCGGGGCCTTTGTCGGCCTGGTCGAGATGGTGCGCGACTGGCTGGGGCGACAGGCGGCGCGGCACCGGATCTCGCTGACCGTCGACGGCGACACCATCGAGCTGGAGCGGGCCTCCGAGGAGGAGCGCCGGGAGCTGATCAGCGCCTATATCCACCGCCACAGCGACGGCCGGCGCCCGGAGCACTGAAGCGCCGGCCGCCGCCATGCCCGCTCACCCGCGGGCGGCGGCCGCCCGGTCCCCGGCCGGGTCCGGCGTCCCCGGGGCCGCGTCCGGCGGCAGGGTGACCCGGATCTTGGACTGGCCGTGCGGCAGCTCCTCCCAGTCCGCCATGAACCGGGCGTGCAGCCCGTGCCGGGCGGCCAGGGCGGTCAGCGTCTCCGTCCGGTAGTAGAAGTCCTCGCGCAGCACCTGGTGCTCCGCGCCCTCGGTGCGGTCGAAGGTGAAGTCGAAGAAGCCGCCGGGCCGCAGCACCCGCCCCACATGGGCCAGGCACTCCTCGATCACCTCGATCGGTGAGTGCGAGAACACGCTGTGCGCGTGCACCACATCGAAATGGGCGTCCGGCAGGAACTCCAGCCTGAGGTCCTTGGTCAGGGTGAGATACGGCAGCTTGTGCTGGAGCCCGTACGTCGCCACCGTGCCCTTGGCGTGGATCAGGATGTCCGGGGAGATGTCGATGCCGTAGTAGTGCCCCGGCTCCAGGTATTCGATGAAGCGCCAGCCGGCACGCAGATTGCCGCAGCCGATGTCCAGCATCCGGTGCTCCGGCCGCAGCCCGTGCCGCTCCCTCAGATAGCGGAACTGCATCTCGCCGAGCGCCAGCCAGCGGTCGTGGCTGCGGCTGCCGACGGCGCCCTCGGGGCTGCGCGCGGTGTCGGAGGCCATGACCGCGCGGTAGTACGCGACATGGTCGCGGTGCCTGGCGCGCAGCCACAGATCCCGTCCGGCCCGGCGCAGATACGGGGCCACCCGGTGCGGATGGCGCAGCGCGTAACGGATCTTGTGCATCAGTCGGGCGCGGTTGCGGGCGGTGGACGCGGCGCGCGGCATGGCGGCTCCCCTGGTCGAGTACGGACGGCATGGACACCGGTGCGGACCCGCGCCGGGCAGACGGGGCTGGGGGACAGCACCCCGGGACGGACACACCGGCAGGGACACTTGGGGACGGACAGGGGCAGCATGCTGCAAAACGCCCCGCACCGCCAGGGGGCGCGCGTTCCCCCGCGCATCCGCTGTCCCGGGCGGCCCTTGCGCATGGATAGCCCGGAGGGGTATACAAGAACAGAATTCATACCCCCGAGGGGTATCCAGCCCTCAGGGCGCCCAGCCCACCGGACAGGAACGAGGCACCGGCGATGACCACCACCACGCCCCCGTCGGAAGCCGCCGCGGCACACCGGACAGAACTGGCGATCGGCGGCATGACCTGTGCGTCCTGCGCGGCCCGGGTGGAGAAGAAGCTCAACCGGATGGACGGCGTCACCGCCACCGTCAACTTCGCCACCGAAAAGGCCCGGGTCTCCTTCGGCCCGGGAACCACCGTCGAGGATCTGATCGCCACCGTGGAGGCCACCGGCTACACCGCCGAGCCGCCTCCCCCGCCCGCGCCCCCGCCCCCGCCCACGGCCACGGCCACGGCCACGGCCGCCCCGGAGGCGACGGGCACCGCCTCCGCCGCCGGGGCCGGCCCGGAGACCGAGGCGCTGCGCCTGCTCCGCCACCGCCTGCTGGTCACCTGGGCGCTGGCCGTACCGGTGATCGTCCTGGCCATGGTCCCCGCCTGGCAGTTCGACAACTGGCAGTGGCTCTCGCTGACCCTGGCCGCCCCCGCCGTCCTCTGGGGCGGCTGGTCGTTCCACCGGGCGGCCTTCACCAATGCCCGGCACGGCGCCGCCACCATGGACACGCTGATCTCCATGGGCACCGGCGCAGCGCTGCTGTGGTCCCTGTGGGCACTCTTCTTCGGCCACGCGGGCATGCCCGGCATGACCCACGAGTTCGAGCTGACCATCACCCGCGGCGAGGGCAGCTCCGCCATCTATCTGGAGGTCGCCGCCGGGGTGATCGCCTTCCTGCTCACCGGCCGCTATCTGGAGCACCGCGCCAAGCGGAAGGCGGGCGCGGCGCTGCGGGCCCTGCTGGAGCTCGGCGCCAAGGACGTCACCGTGCTGCGGGACGGCCGCGAGGTCCGCGTCCCGGCCGGGCAGCTCGCCGTGGGGGACCACTTCGTCGTCCGGCCCGGCGAGAAGATCGCCACCGACGGCACGGTGATCGAGGGCAGCTCGGCGGTGGACGCCTCCATGCTCACCGGCGAATCCGTGCCGGTGGACGTCACCGCCGGGGACGCGGTCACCGGCGCCACCGTCAACACCTCCGGCCGGCTGGTGGTCGCCGCCACCCGGATCGGCGCCGACACCCAGCTCGCCCGGATGGCCAGGCTGGTCGAGGACGCCCAGAACGGCAAGGCCGCCGTGCAGCGGCTCGCCGACCGGATCTCCGCCGTCTTCGTCCCCGTCGTCGTCCTGATCGCCCTGGCCACGCTGGGCGTCTGGCTGGCCACCGGCGCCACCGCGGCCTCCGCCTTCACCGCCGCCGTGGCCGTGCTGATCATCGCCTGCCCGTGCGCGCTGGGCCTGGCCACCCCGACCGCCCTGATGGTCGGCACCGGGCGCGGCGCCCAGCTCGGCATCCTGATCAAGGGCCCGGAAGTCCTGGAGTCCACCCGCCGGATCGACACCATCGTGCTGGACAAGACCGGCACCGTGACCACCGGCCGGATGACCCTGCTCGCCGTCCACACCGCCGGGGACGTCCCCGAGGAACCCGAGGAAGAGGCCCTGCGGCTGGCCGGCGCCCTGGAGAACGCCTCCGAGCACCCCATCGCCCGCGCCATCGCCGCCGCCGCGGCCGACCGGACCGCCGGGCCGCTGCCCGCCCCGGAGGACTTCACCGGCGTCCCCGGCAAGGGCGTCACCGGCATGGTGGACGGCCACGCCGTGCTGGCCGGCCGCCCCGCCCTGCTGGCCGACTGGTCGATCGCCCTGCCGCCCGGCCTCGCCGAGGCCAGGGCGGCGGCCGAGGCCCGGGGCCGCACCGCCATCGCCGTGGCCTGGGACGGCGAGGCCCGCGCCATCCTGGAGGTGGCCGACGCCGTCAAGCCGACCAGCGCCGAGGCCGTCGCCCGCTTCCGCGCTCTGGGCCTGACCCCGATCCTTCTCACCGGCGACAACGAGACCGTGGCCCGCGCCGTGGCCGCCGAGGCCGGAATCTCCCCGGAGCATGTCATCGCCGAGGTCCTCCCCGAGGACAAGGCGGCGGTCGTCTCCCGCCTCCAGGCCGAGGGCCGCGCGGTCGCCATGGCCGGCGACGGGATCAACGACGCCGCCGCGCTGGCCACCGCAAACCTGGGCCTGGCCATGGGCACCGGCACCGACGCCGCCATCGAGGCCGGCGACCTGACCCTGGTCCGCGGCGACCTGCGGGCCGCCGCCGACGCCATCCGGCTGTCCCGGTCCACCCTGCGGACCATCAAGCAGAACCTGTTCTGGGCCTTCGCCTACAACACCGCCGCCATCCCGCTGGCCGCCCTCGGCCTGCTCAACCCCATGCTGGCCGGCGCGGCGATGGCCTTCTCCTCCGTCTCCGTCGTCACCAACTCCCTCCGCCTGCGCCGCTTCCGCGCGGCGGCCTGACCAGCCGGCGGCCGGACGTCCGGATCAGCGCCAACCGCTGCCCGGTGAACGGCTCCTGCCGCACCATCGCGCACCCCGATCGGTCCGGGACCGCGCAATGGCCCCGCTGAGCCCCTCAGGCGGGGGCCAGGCGGGCGCCGTGTTCGTCGGCGAGGGCGGTGATGCGGGTGGCGAGGGCGATGTCCCGGGCGGTGATGGCGCCGCCCGCGTCATGGGTGTTCATGGCGAAGCCGACCGTCCCGTACAGGACGGTGACCCTGGCGTGGTGGTCCGCCTCGTCCTCGGCCGCGGCCACCGCCGCGTACAGGGCGGGAACGCGGGCCCGGTCCGCCTTGAACACGGCGGTCAGCTCCCCCTCCCGCACCGTCCACCCCGGCAGGCCGGCCAGGGCGTCCTGAAGTTCACTTTCGGTCAGCGGTGTCGCGGGCACCAGTGGCCTCCTTCGTCAGCCGGGCACGGCTATCGGGTTTCCCATCCTGGCCCGGAACACGCCCCGCCCCGCCGGTACACGCCGACGGGGCGGGGCGAGGTGGGCCGGTCAGGAGGGCGGGGGCTTGCGGAGGGCGAGGTGGAGCTCCTTCAGACGGGCCTCGTCGACCTCGCCGGGGGCGCCCATCAGCAGGTCCTGGGCCTGGCCGTTGAGCGGGAAGGCGATGGTCTCGCGGATGTTGGGCTCGTCCGCCAGCAGCATCACGATGCGGTCCACGCCCGGGGCGATGCCGCCGTGCGGCGGGGCGCCGAAGGAGAAGGCCCGCAGCATGCCGCCGAACTCGCGCTCCACCTGCTCCCGGGTGTAGCCGGCGATGCCGAACGCCTCGTACATGATCTCCGGCTCGTGGTTCCGGATGGCGCCGGAGGACAGCTCCACACCGTTGCACACGATGTCGTACTGCCAAGCCAGCACGGACAGCGGGTCCTGGGTGCGCAGCGCCTCCAGGCCGCCCTGCGGCATGGAGAACGGGTTGTGCGAGAACTCGATCTGCCCGGTGTCCTCGTTCCGCTCGAACATCGGGAAGTCCACGATCCAGCAGAACCGGAAGACGTCCTCCTCGAAGTGCCCGGCCCGGCGGGCGGCCTCCACCCGCACGGCGCCCATGATCTTCGAGACCTCGTCGAACTCACCGGCCCCGAAGAAGAGGGCGTGGCCGGGGCCCGCCTCCAGGGCCGCGAGCAGCGCCTTGGTGTCGTCCTCGGTGAGGAACTTGGCGATCGGGCCGGTCAGCGCGCCGCCCTCGCCGACCCGCAGCCAGGCCAGGCCCTTGGCGCCCTGGGACACCGCGAAGTCGCCGAGCTGGTCGAAGAACTTGCGCGGCTGGTCCTGGGTGTCCGGCACGGCCAGGGCCCGGACGTGCTTGCCCGCGAAGGCCTTGAAGCCGGAGCCGGCGAAGACGTGTGAGACGTCCACCAGCTCCAGGGTGGCGCGCAGGTCGGGCTTGTCGGTGCCGTACCTGGTCATCGCCTCCCGGAACGGGATGCGCGGGAACGGGGAGGTGACATGCCGTCCGCCGCCGAACTCCTCGAACAGCTCGGTCATCACCCGCTCGATGACCCGGAACACGTCCTCCTGCTCGACAAAGCTCATCTCCACGTCGAGCTGGTAGAACTCGCCGGGCGAGCGGTCGGCGCGGGCGTCCTCGTCGCGGAAGCAGGGCGCGATCTGGAAGTAGCGGTCGAAGCCCGCGATCATCAGAAGCTGCTTGAACTGCTGCGGCGCCTGCGGCAGGGCGTAGAACTTGCCGGGGTGCAGCCGGGACGGCACCAGGAAGTCGCGCGCGCCCTCGGGGGAGGTCGCGGACAGGATCGGGGTGGCCAGCTCGTTGAAGCCCTGCGCCGTCATCTTCTGCCGGATGGCGGAGATGACGGCCGAGCGCAGCATGATGTTGCGGTGCATCCGCTCCCGGCGCAGGTCCAGGAAGCGGTACTCCAGCCGCATCTCCTCGTTGACCCCGTCCTCGGTGTTGACCTGGAAGGGGATCTGCCCGGCGGAGCCCAGCACCTCCACCCCGGACACCTCGACCTCGATCTCGCCGGTCGCCAGCTCCGGGTTGACGTTCTCCGCGCCGCGCGCCACGACCCGGCCGTCGACCCGGATCACGGTCTCCTTGGCCAGGGAGGAGAGCTGCGCGTCGATCCGGTCGCCGGCCTCGGTGCCGGGGCGGACCACGAGCTGCACGATGCCGTAGTGGTCGCGCAGGTCGATGAAGAGGATGCCGCCCAGGTTCCGGCGATTGTGCAGCCAGCCGGACACGCGGACATCCTTGCCGATGTCCGCCGGACGCAGCTCACCGCAGGTGTGGGACCGGTACCGATGCATCACGCAATCCACTCAATCCAAGGGTCGTCGAGGTGGCGGCCGTACCCTCCGTTTCCGGACGGACGCGTTCCGTGCGCGGCCGGAAGAGTACGGCGCACCAGCCTACCGTCCGGGCGCGGGGGGACCCCGCACGCCCGGACCCGCACGACGGTCCCCCTGCACCACCTCCCGCACCCGCCCGGCAGGACGCCGCTCACTCGCCGGGGTACCGGATATGTGCATAAAGTTGAACAAATGCGCACCGAAGATGTGCTGGCGGCCTCCGAGACCGGGCTGTGGCGGTGGGACCAGGCCACGGGTACGGCGACCATGGACGCGATCGCCGCCCGGCTCATGGGCCTGCCGCCCCGCTTCGTCACCGTCGGCGAGTCGGAGATCCGCGCCCGGGTCCATGTCGAGGACTTCATCGAGCTCCAGCGGCTGGGCACGCTGGCCCTGGCCGAGCGCCGGGTGGTCGAGGGCCGGATGCGCATCCTGGACGCCGACGGCCGGGTGCTGCGCCGGCTGCGCACCCGCATCCGGGTGGTCGGCGAGGGCGTCAACATCGTCATGGCCGGCGTGCTGATGCAGGTGGTCGAGGGCATGCCGGAGGAGGAGGCGGCCGAGGCCGCCTCCGGCCACCCCGAGCTCTCCCGCCCGGCGGGCGACTGGCGGCTCTCCCGGGAGGCGTTCCTGCTGGACGCCGGCCGGGCGCTGGCCGAGGCCCGCACCACCGGCGAGGTGCTGCGCGTGGTCAGCAGCCTGGCCCTGCCGGGGTTCACCCCCGACGGCATGTGCGTCTTCGGCATCAAGGGCGACGAGCTGTCCCTGATCGGCCGGCACGGCTACCCGCTGGAGGGCTGCACCGAGCGGCGCGAGGTGCCCGGCCACCGCGGCCCGGCGCCGGACCCGGGCCTCGATCTCGATCTCGATCTCGGCCTGGACAGCGACTATCCGGCCGCCGAGGCCATCCGCAGCGGCCGGGCCGTCTATCTGCCCTCCCCGGCCGAGTACCGGCGCCGCTACCCGGCGGCCTGGCCGTTCGTCCGCGCCTTCGGCCGCTCCGCCTGGGCGTATCTGCCGCTGACCGCCGGCGGGCGGACCATCGGCGCCTGGATGGTCGCCTTCCCCGAGCCGGTCGCCTTCACCCCGGACGAGCGCTCGGTGCTCACCACGGTCGCCCGGATGCTGGCCCAGTCACTGGCCCGCACCCATGTCTTCGAGTCCGAGCGGGCGCTGGCCACCGACCTCCAGCAGACCATGGCCCCGACCACCACCCCGCAGGTGCCGGGGCTGCTGCTGGCCGGCCGCTATGTGCCGACCGGCGGCGGCCTGCAGATCGGCGGCGACTGGTACGACGTGATCCCGCTGCCCTCCCAGCGGGCGGCGCTGGTGATCGGCGATGTGCAGGGGCACGGTGTGCGGGCCGCCGCGGTGATGGCGCAGCTCCGCATCGCGCTGCGCGCCTACGCCGCCGAGGGGCACCGGCCGGACGCGGTGCTGGCCCGGGCGTCCCGGTTCCTGGCCGGGGTGGAGGACGAGGACGGCGGCACCCGCTTCGCCACCTGCCTCTATGTGGAGGTGGACACCCGCACCGGCAGCCTGGAGGTGGCCCGGGCCGGCCATCCGGACGTGGGGGTGCGGCTGGCCGACGGCACCTCGGTGCTCCGCCCGACCGAGGGCGGCCCGCCGCTGGGCATCGACCCGGACTGGGCGTATCCCACCACCCGGCTGGTGCTCCAGCCGGACGAGACGCTGGTGATGTGCACCGACGGGCTGCTGGAGACCGGCGGCCACGATCTGGAGACCGGCTGGGCGCGGCTGCGCCGGGTGCTGGAGGCGCATCCGGGGGACGATCTGGAGAAGCTGGCCGACGCGCTGATCGACGCGGTGTACGGGCCGCCCTCGCACCGCAGCGTCGGCCCGCACACCGACCGCCGGGAGGACGACATCGCGCTGCTGATGCTGCGCCGCCCGGAGCACGGGCGGGTGCCGCGGCGGGCCGTGCTGTCGGTTGCGCAGGCGGAGCCGGCCCGGATCGCCGAGGCCCGGCACCAGCTCGCGGAGCTGCTGCACGACTGGGGCAGCCAGGAGCAGCTCGACGGCGCGGTGCTGATGCTCTCCGAACTGCTCACCAATGTCCTGGTGCACACCGACAGCGACGCGGTGCTGGTGACCGAGCTGACCGGGCAGCCGGGGGAGCGGCTGCTGCGGGTGGCGGTGACCGACACCAGCGATGTGATGCCGCACCGCCGGGAGCCGGGGGAGCTGGCCTCCTCCGGGCGCGGGCTGCTGCTGATGGAGGTGCTGGCGGACGCCTGGGGGGTGGATCCGCGCGGCGACGGCAAGACGACCTGGTTCGAGCTGCGGGAACGCCCGGAACGCCTCGACGACTGAGCCACCGGGCCTGCCCGGCCTGCCCGGCCTGCCTCCGGAGCGCCGAGCGAGTCTCTAGCGGGCGGTGCCACTGTCGGCGGTCAGCACTGCTTCCGCATGCGACCGCCGATCCGGAGACCAAAGGTGATCACCGACAACGACCTCGCCCGTCGCCTCCTGCCCGGCGACGGACCGGACGAGTTCTTTCTGCCGCCGCTGCCGCGCCTGCTGCCCGTGGGCTACCACCCGGACGCGGCCCGGATCGAGTTCGCCTCCAACGGCTGGGTGCGGCGCATGCTGGAGCCCTGCTTCGACTCCGAGGAGTCGCTGCTGCTCTTTCTGCGGCAGCGCAACGGGCTCTACGGACCGCTGACGGTGCCGTACGCGGAGCCGGCCCGGGCGCAGAACATCGCCGACTGGTACCAGTTCGTCACGGTCATCGACAGCTTCGTCTCCGACGAGTCGGCGCTGGGCGCCGACCATGTGGCTGCCGCCGACGCCTTTGCCGCCGTCGTCGCCGACCTGCGCGGCGGCGAGCGGGGCGGCGGGGAGCGGGGCGGTGGGGAGCGGGGCGCGGGCACGGCGAGCGTCTACGGCCGGGCCGCGCAGGATCTGTGGCGGCGTCTGACGGCCGGGATGACCATACGCCAGACCGAGCGGCTGGCCGCCTCCCTGGCGGCGTTCCTGCGCGGGTGCACGGAGGAGATCCGCAGCAAACTCGCCGCCCGCGTACTGGACTTCGAGGCCTGCATGCGGGTGCGGGTGGACAGCTTCGGATGCGAGTTCCTGGAACTGCTCACCGAGTACGCGGCCGGGGTCGACATGAGCGAGCCGGCCGCCGACGGGGTGTTCGAGGAGGTCCACCACCACGGCATGCGGCAGCTCATTCTCGTCAACGACCTGCTCTCCTGGCGCAAGGAGTACGCCCAGCGGGACACCATGACGACGGTCCGCGTGCTCTGCGAGGCCGAAGGGCTGCCGCTGCAGGACGCCGTGGACCGGCTGTGCGCCCTGGTGGAGCACCATGAGCGGGCCTATATCGCGGCCCGGGACAGGCTGCTGTCCGGCCCGCACGGACGCACCGGGGAGGTCCGCGCCTATCTGTCGGGCCTGGACCATCTGATCGGCGGAAGCCAGGAGTTCGAGTATCTGACGCCGCGCTACTTCGGCGACGGCGCGGTGTGGGACGGCTCGACCTCCGGCTGGCTCAGCCTCACCGCGCCGGTGGCCCGCTTCCGCGACGCCCCGGCGTCCCTTCGCGGCACCCGGCCCGACCGGCCCGACCGACCTGACCGACCGCTGGTGTGAGGAGCCCCATGACCACGATCTCATCGCCGCCGCGCACGGCGTCCTACGCCGTCGCGCCCGGCGCACTGCCCCTGCTGGGTCACGCCCTGCCGCTGGCCCGGCGACCGCTGGACTTCCTGACCGGGCTGCCGCGGTACGGAGACCTGGTGGAGGTCCGGCTGGGACGCCGCCCCGCCCTCATGGTCTGCCACCCCGAGCTGATCAAGCGTGTCCTGCTGGAACCGCGCACCTTCGACAAGGGCGGACCGCTGTTCGACAAGGCCGAGGAACTCGTCGGCAGCGGACTGTTCGCGGCCACCTTCGAGCCGCACCGGCGGCAGCGCCGGATGATGCAGCCGGGCTTCCACAAGTCCCGCATGCCCGGGTATGCGGCGGTGATGCGGCAGGAGATCGCGGCGCTGCTCGACGGCTGGGCGGACGGCCAGCACCGCGACATACGCCATGAGATGCACACGGTGACGCTGCGCATCGCGTCCCGGACGATGTTCACCAACCCGGTGAGCGGCCATGCCGCGGCCGAGGTGCAGGAGTGCATGCCGATCATCAACCGCGGCGTCTACAAGCGGATGGTCGCGCCGACCCCGCTGCTGGAGAAGCTGCCCACCCGGGAGAACCGGGAGTTCGCCCTGGCCCACGAGCGGATGCGGCGCGTCGTCGACGAGACGATCGAGCAGTACCGCAGCGCGGGAATCGACCACGGCGACCTGATGTCCATCCTGATCGGCGCGGTGGACGAGGACTCCGGGCAGGGGCTGTCCGAGGAGGAGATCCACAAACAGGTCATGACCTTGCTGGCCGGCGGCATGGAGACGACGGCGAACGCGATCTGCTCGGCCCTGCATCTGATCACCGGGCATCCCGAGGTGGAGCGGCGGCTGTGCGCGGAGCTCGACGAGGTGCTGGGCGGCAGGCCGCCGGCCTTCGAGGACCTCCCCCGGCTCCGCTACCTCCACCGGGCGCTGCACGAGACCCTGCGCATCCGCCCGCCGGTGTGGCTGCTGACCCGGCTGACCACGTGCGACACCGAGCTGGGCGGGCACCCCGTTCCCCGGGACACCATCGTGCTGCTCAGCCCCTACCTGCTGCACCACAACCCGGAACTCTTCGCGCGACCGGAGACCTTCGATCCCGACCGGTGGCTCCCGGAGCGCGTCGACGACATCACCGAGGCGGCGATGCAGCCCTTCATCATGGGCAACCGCAAGTGCATCGGCGACAAGTTCGCGCTCAACGAGGCCATGATCGTCATCGCGGCCGTTCTGTCCCGGTGGTCGCTGCGGATGGTCCCGGGCGCCAAGCGGGTGTCGCTGCCCGAGGCGACGCTCGGTCCCGGGCCGCTGCCGATGGTGCTGCACCGCCGCGCCGCCCCGGCCCCGGCCCTCGCCCCCGCCCCGTCGGCCCCGGCGGGTGCCTGCCCCTACCAGGGGGGACGGTCATGACCGGCGCCGCTCCGGCACCGGCCGAGGCACCGCACGCGCTGCCGCTCGCCGGCCATGCCATGCAGTTGTGGCGACGCCCGCTGCCCTTTCTCCGGGAACTGACCGGGCTCGGCGATCTGGTGACGCTGCGGCTGGGCCCGCACCGCGCCGTGCTGGCCTGCTCCACCGAGGCGGTCCGCACCGTCCTGCACGACCCACGGACCTTCGACAAGGGCGGCCCGCTGTTCGAGAAGGCCCGGCTGCTGGTGGGCAACGGCCTGGTCAGTTCGGATTTCACCACGCACCGCAGGCAACGCCTGCTGATGCAGCCCGCCTTCGGCACCCCGCGGCTGCCCGGCTACACCCGGCTGATGGCCGAGCGGATCGATGCGGCGCTGGACGGATGGCGGCCCGGCCGGATCCTGGACATGGGCCGGGAGATGCACACCCTGGCGCTCGACATCGCGGCCCGGACCCTGTTCGGTGCCCAGCTCGGCGAGCGGGCCGTCGCCGAGGTGGTCGCCTGCATGCCCCCGATCATGCGGGGCGTCTACCAGCGCATGCTCATCCCGGCGGGCTGGGTGCACCGCCTGCCGCTGCCCGCGAACCGCCGCTTCGCGCAGGCCCGGGCCACCATGCACCGCGTCATCCGCGACACCGTCCGCTCCTACCGGCGCGCCGGGCGGGACCACGGCGATGTGCTGTCGATCCTGGTGAGCTCCCGCGACGAGCACGGCTCGGCATTGAGCGACGACGAGATCCACGACCAGGTCATGACGCTGCTCATCGGCGCGACCGAGCCGCCGGGCGATGCCCTGACCTGGGTGTTCCATCTGCTGTCGCAGCACCCTCAGGCCGAGCGGGCCCTGCACGGCGAGGCCGATGACGTGCTGCGCGGCGGGCCGGCCCGCGCCCTGACGGCGGCGGACCTGCCGCGCCTGGAGCACACCCGGCGCATCGTGCTGGAGGCCCTGCGGCTCCACCCCCCGGCCTGGCTGCTCAGCCGCGTCACCACCAGGGACACCGTGCTCCTCGGCCATCCGCTGCCCCCGGGCACCACGGTGCTGTTCAGCCCGTACCAGCTGCATCACGACCCGGCCGTGTTCCCGGATCCGGAGCGCTTCGACCCCGGCAGATGGCGCTCCCCCTCGCCCGTCGCCCGCGCCGCGCTGCTGCCCTTCGGGGCCGGGAACCGCAAGTGCATCGGCGACGAGGTGGCCCTGACGGAACTCTCCCTGGTGATCGCCGCCGTGGCGTCCCGGTTCCGGCTGCGTGCCCTTCCCGGCGCCGCGGTACGGCCGCTGGCCCGGGCCTCGCTGGGCGCCGAGGGTGTCATGCTGAGGGTCGAACGGCGCACGGTCCACGGCGCGGCGGCGGACGGCGCCGGTGCGGCGGCGCTCCGGCCCGGGGCGGTGACGTCATGACGCGGGTGACCCTGACCGACCGCCCGCCCGTCGCGGGAATGCGGCCCACCCCGGCGTACGACGTGCTGGCAAGGCACCTGGGAGCGGCCACCGTGCAGGCGGATCTGCGGGCCTGTCTGGACGGCATCGACGCCGTCGTCCGGGCCGGCCCGCTCGTCATCCCGCCCGCTCTGTCCGGTGTCCTCTCCGGCGGCAAGCGGCTGCGTCCGCTGCTGGTGCTGGCCACCGCGCACGCCGCCGCCCGCCCGCCGGCGCCGGACATCCGCGAGCGCGCCGTCGGCGGCGCCCGTGCCGTGGAACTGCTGCATCTGGCCAGCCTCGTCCACGACGACATCATGGACGAGGCGGCGACCCGGCACGGGGTGGCGACGATCAGCGCGCGGGCCGGCAACAGCCGCGCCCTGCTCGCCGGGGACTACCTCATCGGCCACGCGCACACCGCCGCGGCCGGTCTCGGCGCCGAGGCCGGGGCCCTGCTCGGCCGCACCCTGGTCCGGCTCTGCGAGGGCCAGGCCGAGGAGTCCTCAGCCCTCTTCGACCCCGACCGCGGCGAGAGGTCGTACTTCAGGGCGATCAGCGGCAAGACCGGTGCCCTGATCGAGGCGGCCTGCCGCACGGGCGCGCTCGCCGCCGGGCTCGACGCCACGACGACCGCGGCCCTGGGCCGGTTCGGCCACCATCTCGGCATCGGGTTCCAGCTCGCCGACGACCTTCTCGACCTCACCGGGAGCCATGCCGCGGCGGGCAAGCCGGTGGGACACGACATCGCGGCCGGGGTCTACACCCATCCCACGCTGTGGGCGCTGCGCCGCGACCGGTGTCTGCGGCTGCTGCTGGCCGAGCTCGCCCGGTGCGAGGGGTCCCGCGCCGCGCTGGCCGAGGAGGCGGCCCACCGGGTCCGGGCCTCGGGCGCGCTCGGCGCGACCCGGCAGGCGATCGCCCGCCGGCGTGCCCGCTGCCTGGCGTCCCTGGACCGGGCGGTGGACGGCCTCGGCCCCGGCGGCGTCGGCATGATGGCCGACCTCGCCCTGGCCGTCCTCGGCCCGCCCGGCGGCGGATGACGGCGGCGGACGGCCGAGCGGCGACGGCCGGCGGGCGGCGTCCCGTGCGGCGCGCCGTGGTCAGCCGGCCCCGGCCGGGACGGTGCCCAGCCGGCCCGCCTTGAAGTCTTCGAAGGCCCGGGCCAGCTCGGCGTGGGTGTTCATGACGAAGGGGCCGTAGTGGGCCATCGGCTCCCGGATCGGCAGGCCGCCGAGCAGGACCACCTCGAAGTGCGCGCTGCGGGAGTCCTGCGACTCGCCGGCCCGGATGGTCAGCGTATCGCCGTCGCCGAAGACGACCGTCTGGCCCATCCGGAACGGGCGGCGGTCGGTGCCGGCCGTTCCGCTGCCGGCCAGGCCGTAGGCGAGGGCGTTGAAGTCGCTCCGCCAGGGCAGGGTGACCTCGGCGCCCGGGCTCACCGACGCGTGGATCATGGTGATCGGGGTGTGCGTGACGCCGGGGCCGGAGTGCCCCCCGATGTCGCCCGCGATCAGGCGGAGCAGTGCGCCGCCGTCCGCCGAGGTGAGCAGCTTGACCTGGCCGCCGCGGATGTCCTGGTAGCGGGGGTCGGTCATCTTGTCCGCGGCGGGCAGATTGACCCAGAGCTGGAGGCCGTGGAAGAGGCCGCCGGACATGACCAGCTCCTCGGGCGGGGTTTCGATGTGCAGCAGGCCGGAGCCCGCGGTCATCCACTGGGTGTCACCGTTGGTGATGGTGCCGCCGCCACCGTGCGAGTCCTGGTGGATGAAGGTGCCGTCGATGATGTACGTCACGGTCTCGAAGCCGCGGTGCGGGTGCCAGGGGGTTCCCTTGGGCTCTCCGGCCTGGTAATCGACCTCGCCCATCTGGTCCATCATGATGAACGGGTCGAGGTGGCGGTAGGTGATGCCGGCGAAGGCGCGGCGGACCGGGAAGCCTTCGCCCTCGAAGCCGCTGGGCGCGGTGGTCACGGCCAGCACCGGCCGGGCCCCGGCGGGCACCGCGGGAACGGTCACCCGGGGCAGGGTCAACGGGTTGTCGACGGTGATGGCGGGCATGGCGGGACCTCCTGGTCGACGGTCACCTCACAGTAGTTGAACGGTGAACAGCGAACCAGGGTGCCGCATTCCTCACCCCCCGCCGCACGCCCGCGCACAACCAGCGCGAAGGCACCCGGCGGGGGCAAGGAGAGGGAGAGAGCGCCGCGGGAGGCTCAGCCGTAGACCCGGCGCATGGCGTACTCGACCATGTCCAGCACGGCCTTGGAGTCCAGCACCAGCCGGTGCTCGCCCTCCATGTCCAGCACAAAGCCGTAGCCGTCGGGCAGCAGATCCAGGACCTCGCCACCGGTGACGGTGAAGAACCGGGATTCCCGGCCGGCATAGCGCCGCAGCTCCTTCAGCGAGCTGAACAGCGGAATGACCGGCTCCTGCGTGGTCTGCACGGCCAGAAAGCCGGGCGTCTCGCCGCGCGGGCAGTAGATCTTGGCATTCCAGAAGATGTCCTGGAATTCCTCGGTGAGCATCGCGCCGCTGACGTAGGCGCGCAGCGCGTCCGCCAGCGAGGGCGGGGCGGGCGGCGCCGCGGTGGCGGTGCCGGAGGCCGCGGTCTGGGCCTGCGGCTGCTGGGACTGCTGCGACTGCCCGTAGCCCTGCTGGGTCTGGGCGCCGTAGCCCTGCTGCCGGCCGTACCCGCCGGCGCCGGGCTGCTGCGCACCGTAACCATGCTGGGCGTGCTGCTGCTGCCCGTGCTGGTTTCCGTAGCCGGTCTGGTCATAGCCGTACATGCCATAGAGCGTACTGACTCACACTTCGGCCGGGCGCACTTGCAACTTGTTACCGGTCGGTAGCATGATGAGTGATACCAACGGGTACCCCTGCAATCATCTGCATGGGCGGCACGCCCGCCGCACACCCCGCCAGCCAGCTTTGCCGCAGACACAAACGGAGTCGTCGCATGGGGCACTACAAGTCGAATCTCCGGGACATCGAGTTCAACCTCTTCGAGGTCCTCGGCCGCGACCAGGTGTACGGCACCGGTCCGTTCGCGGAGATGGACCCGGAGACCGCCAGGCATGTGCTCGGCGAGATCGCCCGCCTGGCCGAGAACGAGCTGGCCGCGTCCTACGCCGAGGCCGACCGCAACCCGCCGGTGTTCGACCCGGAGACCGGCACCGCGCCGCTCCCGGAGGCGTTCAAGAAGAGCTACCGGGCGTACATGGACGCCGAGTGGTGGCGGCTGGGCATCGCCGAGGAGCTGGGCGGCACCACCGCGCCGCGCTCCCTGCTCTGGGCCTTCGCCGAAACCGTCCTCGGCTCCAACCCGGCCATCTGGATGTACGCCTGCGGCCCGGCCTTCGCCTCCGTGCTGCACGAGGAGGGCACCGCCGAGCAGCACAAGATCGCCCAGCTCATGGTGGACCGGGGCTGGGGCGCGACCATGGTGCTCACCGAGCCGGACGCCGGCTCGGATGTGGGCGCCGGCCGCGCCAAGGCCGTCCGGCAGGAGGACGGCACCTGGCACATCACGGGCGTCAAGCGCTTCATCACCTCGGGTGAGCACGACCTCTCCGACAACATCATCCACTTCGTGCTCGCCCGCCCCGAGGGCCACGGTCCGGGCACCAAGGGCCTGTCGCTGTTCGTCGTCCCCAAGTTCGACTTCGACTGGGACACCGGCGAGCTGGGCGAGCGCAACGGCGTCTACGCCACCAATGTCGAGCACAAGATGGGCCTGAAGGTCTCCAACACCTGCGAGATGACCTTCGGCGCCAACCAGCCCGCCAAGGGCTGGCTGCTGGGCGAGAAGCACGACGGCATCCGCCAGATGTTCAAGATCATCGAGTTCGCCCGGATGATGGTCGGCACCAAGGCGATCGCCACCCTGTCCACCGGCTACCTCAACGCCCTGGAGTACGCCAAGGAGCGGGTGCAGGGCCCGGACCTGACCCGGTCCGCCGACAAGAACGCACCGCGCGTCACCATCACCCACCACCCGGATGTGCGCCGCTCGCTGATGACCCAGAAGGCATACGCCGAGGGCATGCGGGCGCTGGTGCTGTACACCGCCTCGGTGCAGGACGAGGTGCTGGTCAAGAAGGCCGCGGGCGAGGACACCACCGCCGTCGAGGCCATGAACGACCTGCTGCTGCCGATCGTCAAGGGCTATGGCTCGGAACGCTCCTACGAGCAGCTGGCCCAGTCGCTCCAGACCCTGGGCGGCTCCGGCTTCCTCCAGGAGTACCCGATCGAGCAGTACATCCGGGACGCGAAGATCGACACCCTCTACGAGGGCACCACGGCCATCCAGGGCATGGACTTCTTCTTCCGCAAGATCGTCCGCAACCAGGGCGTGGCGCTCACCTCCCTGGCCGAGGAGATCAAGAAGTTCCTGGCCGAGGCGCCGGGCGGGGCGGAGCTGGAGAGTGCCCGGGAGGCGCTGGCCGGTGCCGCGACCGAACTGGAGGGCTTTGTCGGCACCCTGCTGACCCAGCTGGCCGCCACCGAGAAGGAGGTGAAGTCCCTCTACAAGGTGGGTCTGAACACCACCCGTTTCCTGCTCTCCGCGGGTGATGTGGTGGTCGCCTACCTGCTGCTGCGCGGTGCCGCGGTGGCGGCCGAGAAGCTGCCGGCCGCCCGGGACGGCAAGGACGCCGCCTTCTACGCCGGCAAGATCGCCGCGGCCCGGCACTTCGCCAACGAGGTGCTGCCGGGCGTGGCGGTGGCCCGGTCCATCGCCGACCGCACCGATCTCTCCCTGATGGAGCTGGACGAAGCGGCCTTCTGACCCGGCCGGCCGCCCGCCCCCGTCCCCGCTTCCGGAGCCTTCCCCTTCCGGAGGCGGGGACGGCGACGTTCCGCCCGGCGGCGCGACTCAGCGCCCGCCCTGCCGTCCGCCCCGGCCGGCGTCCTCCTCGTCGTGACCACCGTGGTCCACCAGGTGGAAGACCAGCCTGACGGCCTCCTCGCCCCGGTACTCGACGAAGTCCGCGTGCACCTCGCCGCCGGTACCGCTGAACTCCCCGGTACCGCCGGTGACCGCGAAGGTGAAGCCGCGGTCCGTGTTCTCCATCTCCTCGCCGCCCGCGATCACCAGATTGCCCCGGTCGTCGAGCTGGACGGTGGAGTCCAGCAGAAACTCGCCCTCGGTGAAGAAGTGCAGCCGGGTCAGCGCGTCACCCACGTCCCGGCCGTCCATGAAGGCATCGTTCTCGATCAGCAGCAGATCGCCGGGCTCGGGGCCGGACCCCGGCTCGGTGGTGTCGTGGACCACCTCGGTGTCGGCCAGGATGATCTCGATCACCCGGTGGTGCCCGCCCTCCCGGTCCGGGTCGGGGGCGGGCGCCGCGGCGGCGGCCGGGGCCAGAAGACCCGTCATCAGCAGCGCGAACACCGCCGCTGCCACCGTGGCCGGGCGGCGCGGCGGCCGGGAGCTCACACGATTCATGCGCTTTCCTTCCCTGCGGGAATGGTCGGTTCGGGCCAGAGCCCCCACTGTCCTGGCACCGCCCGGCCGCGCCCCCGGAACACGCCCGCGCCCCCGGCCGTTCACCCGGCCGACGCGCCGTTCGGCCCACCGGCCGCACCGCCCGCTCCGCCCGCTCCGCCCCATGGCGCAACGCCACCGCCCTCCTATCCTGGAGAAGGCGGAGGTCGCCACCATGGGGCAGACGGAAGCAACGGACCGGACCAGGACCAGGGCCACGAACGGCACCGGCGCGGCGCTGGCCGAGGCGCGTGCCGCGGCGGCCCGGGAGGACCGGGCCACCGCCTTCGGCCTGCTGCGCGCCCTGGACACCGGCACTCCCGGGGAGCGGGCCGCGCTGACCGCCGCCGATCTCGAAGCCCTGGCCGACGCCGCCTGGTGGACCGGCCGGCTGGAGATCTGCCTGGACGCCCGGCGCCGCGCGCACGCCGGCTACGCCGCCCGGGGTGACCACCGCCGGGCGGGCTACACCGCCTGGATGCTCTTCTACGACTACCGCGGCACGGGACGGCCGGCCGCGGCCACCGGCTGGCTGCGCCGCGCCCGGCACCATCTCGCGAAGCTGGGCGAATGCCCGGAACAGTCGTATCTGGCCTGGGCGGACGCCGAGGAGGCACAGGCCCGGGGCGACACCGGGGCCGCGCTGCGGGCGGCCCGCCGCATGCACCGGATCGCCCGCCGGTGCGGCGGCCCGGATCTGGTCGCCATGAGCCGGCAGGTGCACGCGGGGGTGCTGCTGGGCGCGGGCCGGACCGCCGAGGCCATGGGGCTGCTGGACGAGGCCATGTGCGCGGTCACCGCCGATGAGCTCTCCACCCTGTTCACCGGCTGGCTGTACTGCCTGTCGCTGAGCCGCTGCATGGCCGTCGCCGATCTGGGCCGGGCCACGGAATGGACCGAGGCCGCGATGGACTGGTGCGCCGCGCTGCCCGGGGAGAACCCGTTCCGCGGGCTGTGCCGGGTGCACCGGGTGGAGGTGCTGGAGCTGCTCGGCGACTGGCCGGCCGCCGAGTCCGAGGCGGAACAGGTCTGCCGCGAGGCGCCCGCCCATGACGCGGTCATCGCCGGTCAGGCCAGGTATGTGCGCGGCGAGATCCACCGGCACCGCGGCGAACTCGCGGAGGCGGAGGCGGCCTACGCCCGCGCGCACCGGCTCGGCCACTCGCCGCAGCCCGGACTGGCGCTGCTGCGCCTGGCCCAGGGCCGGGTGCGGACCGCGGCGGCGGCGCTGCGGCCCGCGCTGACCGGCGGTGTGCCGGCCGGCCCGCTTGGGCAGGCCCGGCTGCTCGCCGCGCACGCCGAGACACATCTCGCCCTCGGCGACACCGCCGCGGCGGCCGAGTCCGTCCGCCGGCTCGACACCCTGGCCGACGGCCCGCCGCTGCTCACCGCGCTGGCCACCACCGCCCGCGCCGCCCTCTGCCTGGCCACCGCTTCCGCCACCGCCACCGCGCCCGGTCCTGGCGGGCCGGAGGAGGCGATCCGGCTGCTGCACCGGGCCCTGGCCGCCTGGCTCGGCCTGCGCGTGCCCTACGAGGCGGCCCGGGTGCGGATGCTGCTGGCCGCTGCCTGCCGCGCCGCCGGGGACAGCGAGGGCGCACGGCTGGAGCTGCGCGCCGCGCGCGCCACCTTCCGGCAGCTGGGCGCCGCGCCGGACGCCCGGCGGGCCGGGGCGCTGCTCGGCGAGCGGCCACAGCCGCTGCCGTCCCGGCTCACCGGACGCGAGGCCGAGGTGCTGCGCCTGGTCGCGGCCGGCCGCACCAACCGCGCCATCGCCGCCGAGCTGCACATCAGCGAGCACACCGTGGCCCGCCATCTCAACAACATCTTCGCCAAGCTCGACGTGTCCTCGCGCGCCGCCGCCACCGCCTACGCCTGCACCCACGGCATCGCCTGAGCCGGCGCCCCCGGCCCGCCCATGGGCCGTTTCACCCACGCCGCGGCGGTGCGCCGATGTGGGTGGTTCCGGCGATGCGGCGGCAAGGCCCCCCGGCCTACAACGGCGGTATGACCGGCACCACAGCCGGCACCACAGCCGACCCCAGGCCGGCGCCGGCACCGCGACGGGCACCGCCGCGACGGCAGCCGCCGGCCCCGAAAGCCCGAAAGGTGGTCTTCCGCCGTCATGACTGTCACCGACCGCACTTCCCCGGCCGCCGCCCCTGCCCCTGCCGCGGACCCCGCGCCGCTGCGCGAGGCCGTCCACGGAGAGGTCATCGTGCCCGCCGACCCCGGCTATGACCGGGCCCGCCGGGTCTACAACGCGCTGCACGACCGCCGCCCGGCCGTCGTCGTCCGGGCCGCCGACGCCGGCGATGTGATCGCCGCCGTCGCCTTCGCCCGCGACCGCGGGCTGCCGCTCGCCGTGCGCGGCGGCGCCCACTCCGTCGCGGGCTGGGGCACCTGCGACGACGGGGTGGTGATCGACCTGGAACGGATGCGCGGCGTCCGGGTGGACCCCGTGCGCCGCACCGCCCGCGCCGAGGGCGGCTGCACCTGGGCCGATCTCAACCACGCCACCCACGCCTTCGGCCTGGCCACCACCGGCGGTGTGGTCTCCAGCACCGGCATCGGGGGCCTCACCCTCGGCGGCGGCCTGGGCCACCTCGCCCGCCGCTCCGGCCTGACCTGCGACAACCTCGTCTCCGCCGATGTGGTCACCGCCGACGCCACCCTGCTCACCTGCGATGCCGAGCACCACCCGGACCTGCTGTGGGCGCTGCGCGGCGGCGGCGGCAACTTCGGCGTGGTCACCTCCTTCGAGTACCGGCTGCACCGGGTGCCGGACATCCTCGGCGGCCCGGCCTTCTATCCCCTGGACACCGAGGTGCCGCGCCGCTACCGGGAGCTGATCGCCGGATCGCCGCCGGAGCTGAACGCCCTGCTGCTGTTCGCGCTGGGCCCGCCGCTGCCGTTCCTGCCGGAACGCTGGCACGGACGCCCGCTGATCGGGGTGCTCACCTGCTTCAGCGGCCCGCCCGAGGAGGACGAGCGGGTGCGCGCCGGGCTGTCCTCGCTGGGCACCGTGCTGGGGCAGCACATCGGCCGCATGCCGTACCCGGTGATCAACACCCTGTTCGACGAGCTGCTGCCGCCCGGCCTGTGCCACTACTGGAAGGGCGCCTTCAACCGCGAGCTGAACGACGGCACCATCGAGACCCACGTCACCTTCGGCCAGTCGATCCCCTCGCTCGAATCCACCACGGTGATCTTCCCGATCGACGGCGCCTGCCACCGCACCACTCCGGAGGAGTCCGCCTTCGCGCACCGCGACGCCGCCTACTCCACCGCCTTCGGGGCCAGCTTCCGGGACCCGGCCGACACCGAGGCCAACCGCGAGTGGACCCGCGCCTACGACCGGGCGCTGCGCCCGCACACCATGGGCGCCGGCTACACCAACTTCATGGACGCCGACGACCAGCACCGGGCGCCCGCCAACTACGGCACCGGCTTCGGCCGCCTGCGGGCCGTCAAACGCCGCTACGACCCGGGCAATCTGTTCCGCCTCAACCACAACATCGCGCCCTGAGCAGGTTCTTGTCGAAGGTCGCGAAAAAAGAGCGGAAAAAATCCGCGCGGTGCTGAACCGCTCCGCCCCCGGGTCCGTATCCCAGGGTGAGAACGTACCGCCATCAAGGATCACCAACTGGGGGGAACCACCATGAACAACAACAAGCTGCGCGCCTTCGCCGTCGCCGCCGCCGGGGCCGCCGTGCTGTTCACCACCACCGCCTGTGAGGACACCGGCACCGACCTGGGCGGGGGCGGGGCGGACAGCGGCGCCGAGGAGGACGGCGGCGCGGCGGAGTACACCGGCGGCGTGGCGGTCCACGAGCACCCGGAGTACGGCCAGATCCTGGTGGACGGCGAGGGCCGCACCCTCTACCGCTTCACCGACGACTCCGACTCCCCGGTGACCTCGGCCTGCACCGAGGACTGCCTGGACCTGTGGCCGGCCGCGGAGGCCGCCGACCCGGCGAAGGTGACGGGCGTGGACACCGGCCTGCTGGACGCCTACCAGCGCCCGGACACCGGCACGTACCAGCTCGTCATCGACAACTGGCCGCTCTACACCTACCAGGGCGACACCAGCCCCGGTGACGCCGTCGGCCAGGGCGTCGGCGACAAGTGGTACGTGGTCGCCCCCGACGGCTCCCTGATCCGGGGCTGAACCCGCCCGGCGGCCCCCGGCAGCCCCCCGGACGAGGCCAGGGGGCTGCCGGGACGAGAGTGCGGCACGGGGCACGGGGCACGGGAGACGGCGGACGGTACGTATGCTGTGGCCATGGCTGCGCTACCGCTGTTCGACCGGGCTCACACCGATGATCTGCTGGGGTATCTGGCAGCCTCGCCCTCGCCCTACCACGCCGTGGCGGGCGCGGCCGACCGGCTGGAGAAGGCGGGCTTCCGGCGGCTGGCGGAGACCGACGCATGGGGCGAGGGAGAGCAGAGCGGCGGTCGCTATGTGATCCGCGGCGGGGCGCTGATCGCGTGGTACGTCCCCGAGGGGGCGGCACCGGCGACGCCGTTCCGGATCGTCGGGGCGCACACCGACTCGCCCAATCTGCGCGTCAAGCCGCGCCCGGACACCGGCCGGCACGGCTGGAAGCAGCTTGCCGTGGAGATCTACGGCGGGCCGCTGCTCAACTCCTGGCTCGACCGCGACCTCGGGATCTCCGGGCGGCTGATCCGGCACGACGGCAGCCATCTGCTGGTGCACACCGACCGGCCGCTGGCCCGGGTGGCGCAGCTCGCCATCCACCTCGACCGCCAGGTCAACGAGGCGCTGAAGCTGGACCGGCAGCAGCACATCATGCCGCTGTGGGGCCTGGGCAAGCCGGCCGAGGGCGAGCTGCTGGAGTTCCTGGCGGCCGAGGCCGGGCTGGACGGCGCCGCCGAGGTGGCGGGCTGGGATCTGATGCTGCACAGCGTGGAGCCGCCCGCCTATCTGGGCAAGGACCGGGAGCTGGTGGCCGGTCCCCGAATGGACAACCTGGTCTCGGTGCACGCGGGCGTGGCGGCGCTGACCGCCGCGGCCGGACGGGCCGCCGCCGGCGGCGGCCACGACGCCGGGCCGCTGCCGTACATCCCGGTGCTGGCCGCGTTCGATCACGAGGAGAACGGCAGCCAGTCGGACACCGGCGCGGACGGCCCGCTGCTGGGCAGTGTCCTGGAGCGGGCGGTGCTGGCCCGCGGCGGCACCGCCGAGGACCGGGCCCGCGCCTGGGCCGGATCGTTCTGCCTGTCCTCGGACACCGGGCACTCGGTGCACCCCAACTACGCCGACCGGCACGACCCGGACCACCGGCCGCTGGCGGGCGGCGGTCCGCTGCTGAAGACCAATGTCAACCAGCGCTATGCCACCGACGGCACCGGCCGCGCCGTGTTCGCCGCCGCCTGCGAGCGCGCCGGGGTGGACTGGCAGCCCTTCGTCTCCAGCAATTCCGTGCCCTGCGGCACCACCATCGGCCCGATCACCGCCGCCCGGCACGGCATCGCCACCGTGGATGTCGGCATCCCGCTGCTCTCCATGCACTCGGCGCGCGAGCTGTGCGCCGCGGCCGACCCGTATCTGCTCGCCAACGCCCTGCTGGCGTTCCTCACCGGGTAGCCGGCGACGGCCGGCGGGCAACGGCGGCGCCACGAGTGGCGAGGGGGGCGCACAATACGCCCGGGAGCCGCGCAGACCCCCGAAGCCCCTCGAACTGACAGGTGTTTGCGCCCTAGGATGTGGGAACACTCCGCCAGCAACTCACCGCTTCGAGGGGTCCCGTGAGCGTGCACCCGAGCCTTCAGCCGTCCATCGACGCCTGGACGCAGTCCATCGAGGCGATATCCGAACTCGTCTCGCCACTCGTCGAAGGCGAGTGGAACCGTCCTACCGAGTGTCCCGGCTGGTCCGTGCGCGACGTGGTCTCCCACATCATCGGCGCCGAATGCGAGGCACTCGGTGACCCCCGGCCCATCCACAGCCTTCCCCGCGATCTCTACCACGTCAAGGACGAGGCCAGCCGCTACAACGAGGTCCAGGTCGACGTCCGGCGCCATCACACCGCGCCGGAGATGACCAGCGAGCTCGAATACACGATCATCCGACGCTCCCGGCACCTGCGCAACGAGAAGCGCGATCCCTCCTACGTCATCAGCCATCCCGTGCTCGGCAAGCTCCCCCTCGAACAGTTCCTGCGCTACCGGGCCTTCGACGTCTGGGCGCACGAGCAGGACATCCGCCGGGCGCTCGGCCTGCCCGGCACGCTGGACACCGCGGGCGCCGTGATCGCCCGGGACATCATGCTGGAGCGGCTGCCCAAGGTGATCGCCAAGGACGCCGGCGCCCCCCGCCGCTCCGCCTTCGTCTTCGACGTCAGCGGCCCGCTGGAGTTCCTCCGCACCGTGCGGGTGGACCAGGACGGGCAGGGCACGGTCTCCTCCAGCCCCTCCCTGGGCCCACTGGTCACCTTCACCATGGACTGGGAGACCTACTCCCGGCTGGCCTGCGGCCGGGTCCGGGTCCGCCGCATCGCCGACAAGATCAAGATCGAGGGCGACGCCGACCTCGCCCACACCATTCTGACCAACTTCTCCGTCACCCACTGACCCGGACCCCGGTTACGGAGACGCAGGCGGGCCCGGCGGAGCCGTTCCGCCGGGCCCGCCTGCGTCCTCGCTCAGTTGGCGGCCTCGTAGCCGGTGGAGATGACGATGGTGATGGTGTCCTTCTCCGGGTCGAACGGCGAGTACGGCTCGGGTGTCTGGTCCACCACCATGCCCTCGCCCTTGAGCGCCTCGTCCCGCTCCTCGTCGTCGTACAGCCACTCGGCCTTCTGCATGCACTCCTTCACGGAGGCGAAGTGCACGTCGTAGAAGTCCGGCATGGAGACGGCGCCCGGGTGCTCGTCCTGGTCGTAGTACTCGTCGGCATGGGTGCACTCGGTGACGTCGATGGTCTTGGTCTCGTCGCCCTCCTTGTAGCGCGGCTCGCGCTCGTCCGGCTCGGTGCTCTCCTCGGTGCCGCCGGCCGCGCCCGCGTCGTCCCCCTCGTCCGCCCCGCCCGCTGTGCCGCCCGCGTCGTCCCCGGCGTTCTGCTGCGGGTCCTCGGCCCCGTTCTGCTCGCCGCCGCCCTGGGCCTCGTTCTGCTCGGTGCCGCCGCTGCTCACCACGGCCACGATGGCCACCCCCGCGACCAGCACGATGGCCGTCACCGCGGCGATCAGCACCCACATCATCGACTTGCCGCCGCCGTCCCCGCCGGACGACGACGGCGCATGCGTCACGGTCGCCGCCGCGTACGGCGGCGGGGTGCCCGGCCCGGCGGGTGCCGGGGTGTGCGGGTAGCCGTACGCCCCCGGAGCGGCCGGCGGCGGAGTGGCGGCGGCGCCGGCCGGCCCATACGGCTGCTGGACCGGTGCCGGGGTGCCGGCCGGGGTGTACGGATCCCCGCCCGGCGGCGGCGTGGCCACCCCGCCGAACTGCGGGAACACCGTCTGCGAGACGGCCGCCCCGGCCTGCATCGGCGCCGCCCCGGTGATCTGCGGCGCGGTCCCGGCCCCGCCCAGGGTGGCCGTCAGCCGCTCGCACTCCGCCTTGACCGCCTCCGCGCTCGGGAAGCGCTCATTGGGGTTCTTGCGCAGCATCCGGGCCACCAGCGCGTCCACGGCCGGCGGCACCGCCGCGTTGACCATCGAGGGCGCCGGCGGCTCCTCCTGCACATGGGCATAGGCGATGGCCAGCGGGTTGTCCGCATTGAACGGCAGCCGCCCGGTGAGCAGTTCGAAGAGCATGATGCCCACCGAGTACAGGTCGGAGCGGGCGTCCACACCGCGCCCCAGCGCCTGCTCGGGGGAGAGGTACTGCGGGGTGCCGACCACCATGCCGGTCTGGGTCATGGCGGTGACCCCGGACTGCATGGCCCGCGCGATGCCGAAGTCCATCACCTTGACCACACCGCGCCGGGTCACCATCACATTGCCCGGTTTGATGTCCCGGTGCACCAGGCCCATCTCGTGGGAGATGTCCAGCGCCGCGCACACATCCGCGGTGATCTTCAGCGCCTTGTCCACGGGCATCGCGCCGAGCTGCCGGATGTCGGCGTCCAGCACGCCGCGCAGCGGCTCGCCGTCCACATACTCCATGACGATGTACGGCACCGGCAGGCCGTCGATCACGTCCTCGCCGGTGTCGAAGACCGAGACGATGTTGGTGTGGGTGAGCTTGGCGACCGCCTGCGCCTCGCGCTTGAAGCGCTCCCGGAACGAGTCGTCCCGGCCGAGTTCGCCGTGCATGGTCTTGACCGCGATCTGCCGGTCCAGCACCGTGTCGTAGCCCAGATGCACCGATGCCATGCCGCCCGTGCCCAGCAGCCGGTCGAGGCGATAACGCCCGGCGCCGACCGCCTGGCCCGAGTGGTCGGCGGGCCGGCCCGCGGCATGGTCACTCATGGTTGTACGACTCCCCCGTGCTGGCATCAGACTGCACTACCCATACGACAGGGCCCAGTCTGCCTCAGCGCCGGTACGCGTCAAGCCGCTTGTCCGTTCCGTGACCGCTTGCCGCTGCCCTGTGACAGGAGCGTCATCGGCCGGCGCACTCCGTCATACTCGGTATCCGGCGGTTGGCGCCGCGGCCGGGAAACCGGTTTGATGGTTCATCGCAACGGCGAGGCACGGCGAGGATCGATGACACAGGAGCGAGACGGTTCCGCCCCCGGCGAGGAGGAGTCCCCCGGGCGCGGTTCCGGGGCATCGCCCGACTCGCCGGAGGGGTTCGGGATCAATGGCCGCGTGGGGGAGGGCCGTTACCGGCTGACCCACCGGCTGGGACGCGGCGGCATGGCCGAGGTGTTCGGCGCCGAGGACGTCCGGCTGGGCCGTCAGGTGGCGGTCAAGCTGCTGCGCCCCGATCTGGCCGAGGACGCCGTCGCCAAGGCGCGCTTCACCCGCGAGGCACAGTCCGTGGCCGGGCTGAACCACCACGCGGTGGTGGCGGTCTACGACTCCGGCGAGGAGCTGGACGCCGGCGGCAACGCGGTTCCCTACATCGTGATGGAGCTGATCAGCGGGCGCACCGTGCGGGAGGTGCTGCACTCCGGCGATCCGGCCGACTCCGCCACCCCCGAGCGGGCGCTGGCCATCGTCTCGGGGGTGCTGGAGGCGCTGGCCTACAGCCATCAGCACGGCATTGTGCACCGCGACATCAAGCCGGCCAACGTCATCATCACGGACACCGGCAGCATCAAGGTGATGGACTTCGGCATCGCCCGCGCGCTGCACGCCGCCCAGCAGACCATGACCCAGACCGGCATGGTGATGGGCACCCCGCAGTACCTTTCGCCGGAGCAGGCCCTGGGCAAGGCGGTGGACACCCGCTCCGATCTGTACGCGGTGGGCTGTCTGCTGTACGAACTGCTCACCGGGCGGCCCCCGTTCGTCGGGGAGACCCCGCTGGCGGTGGTGTACCAGCATGTCCAGGACACCCCGCGGGTGCCCTCGGAGACGGCCCCGTCCGCGCCGCCGGAGCTGGACGGCCTGGTGATGCGGTCGCTGGCCAAGGACCCGGACGACCGTTTCCAGTCAGCCGAGGAGATGCGGGCGCTGGTGCAGTACGCGCTGCGCATGCTGGAGCAGCACGGCGGGCACACCGGCGGGCTGTGGAACACCGGCTCGGTGAACGCCGACACCCCCGCGATGGGCACCCCGGGGGTCCCGGCCACCGCCGCCACGACGGTGCTGGGTGCCACGGGCCGGATGCCGCACGGACCGGTGGTGTCCGGACCGGTCGGCCTGGGCATGGCGCCGGGCGCGCCGGACGGCACCGGGGGCGGCGACCGGGGACGGGGATCGCGGCGGGGCGTGGTGCTGCTGGCGGCGCTGGCCGTGATCGCGGTGCTGGCCGGTGTGCTGGTGGTGCTGTCGCCGGGCGGCGGCGACGGCGGCGCGACCCGGCGGGAGCCGGACAACACCACGCCCCCGCCCACCGCCGAGGAGACCTCCGGCGCGGAGGAGGACGAGGTCGCCGAGACCGAGGAGCCACCGGACGAGGACGGGCCGTTCGGCCCCTCCACCCCGGAATGGACGGAACCGGCCCCGGAGCAGGAGACCACCGCGCCGGAGGAGACCACCGGCTCCACCGAGCCCGGTGAGACCGAGGGCGCCGACGGGGAGACCACCGACGGCTCCGCCACCACCGAGGGCGAAACCGGCGACACCACGGACGGCGCCACCACCGGCGACACCGGCGGCGCCGACGGGGAGACCACCGACGGTTCCGCCACCGAGGGCGAAACCGGCGACACCACGGACGGCGCCACCGCCGGTGACACCGGCGGGGAAACGACGGAGGGCGCCGGCGGCGGCGATACCGAAGGCGGCGGTTCCACCACCGCCGGCAGCACCACCGACGGCTCCACGACCACCGGCGAAGGCAGCGGCGGCACCACCGACGGCGTCGGCTGATCCCGGCGCTATGCGCCGGTGTAGTCGTGGCAGACGGCGGCGAAGCGGGGGGTCAGACGCAGATGGAGCACCTGCTCCGGTGCGGCCGGCGCACCGGCCGCCAGCGCGTCGCGTTCGGCCCGGGAGGGCTCGGTCACCTCGGCGGTGCCGATGAGCTGCACCATCAACCCGGCACCGGCGTGCCCGACCCGGTCCGAGGCATAGGCCAGCACCGTGCCGTCGAGCCGGCGGGCCTCGGGCCGGCCGGTGGGGATGCGCAGCAGCACCTGGCCGTTCTCGGCGACCAGGTGCCGCGCGGGCACGATGTACGGCAGCGCGCGCCGGGTCACCGCCGCCCGGCCGGGCGGCATCCCCGGCAGCAGCCGGAGCGCCTCGGCAAGCAGCAGGTCAGGGGCGTCGGGTCGGGGCGCGGCGAGCATGCGTCCCAGGGTGCCCGGGCGGGCCCGCGGGGCCGAGCGGGGAAAGTCCCCGATCCACGGCCCGTTGGTCCCGGCCTGCCCCGTCCCCAAGTCCGGAAACGGGCCATTCACCGCCAACCAGCCGAACCGGCGCGAGAGGGCCCGTGCGGCTAGCGCTGCTCCTTCTCCGCCTGCAGCCGGGCCACATACGCGGCGGCCTGCGAGCGGCGCTCCATGCCCAGCTTGGCCAGCAGGCTGGAGACATAGTTCTTGATCGTCTTCTCCGCCAGATGCAGCCGCTCGCCGATGGCCCGGTTGGTCAGCCCCTCGCCGATCAGGTCCAGGATGCGGCGTTCCTGCTCGGTGAGCTGCGCCAGCCGGTCGTCGCGGCGGTCCGCGCCGTCCCGCAGCCGTTCCAGCACCCGCTGGGTGGCCACCGGGTCCAGCAGGGACTTGCCCGCGGCCACGTCGCGCACCGCGGACAGCAGCTCCGAGCTGCGGATGGCCTTGAGCACATAGCCGGAGGCCCCGGCCATGATCGCGTCGAACAGCGCCTCGTCGTCGGCGAAGGAGGTGAGCATCAGGCATTTGATGGACTCGTCCCGGGCCCGGATGTCGCGGCAGACCTCCACACCGCTGCCGTCCGGCAGCCGCACGTCCAGCACGGCGACGTCGGGCCGGGCGGCGGGAATCCGGTTCACCGCGTCTCCCGCGGTGCCGGCCTCGCCGACCACCTCGATATCGGACTCCAGCGACAGCATCTCGTACACCCCGCGCCGCACGACCTCATGATCATCGACGAGGAATACGGTAATTTTTCCGTCTTTGTGCACGTCCCCAGTCTCACACAACCGGGCCGCCCCCGCCCGCCGTCCACTACTCGCCGGTAACCGCAGCCGCGAGGCGCGGGCCCGGGCGCACCCGTCCCCGCCCAAGGCTTCCCTAAGCCAGTCGGCTCAGCTACGGTGCGCATGTCCCCGCCCGGCTTGCGAAGCTGTGACCAGTGCCGATCCCGGCTTGCCCGCGATTTACTTGGATATCCAGGTAAATCCGCAGGTCAGCGGCGTTTCACGGGAACGTGAGTTCCTGGGTACGGTGCTTGTTGCGGCGCCCGTCACGGGCCGGCGAACGGGACACTTACACCGACATTACACCGACATATTGGACATACTAAAGACATCCGATATGCCGGAACATGCCTGTCCCGCTCGGCTCCGACCGCGCCGCACCCACCCCGTGCGCCGCACGGCACCGGGCGAGCCGCACTGGCGCCCGGAAACCCCGGGGGCCGGACCGACGGAGGAGCACAGTGACCGTGGACAGCACTGCCGCGCGCGGCAAACCTCGCCGCAGCAGCGCCAAGCGCGCCGCAAAGAAGACCCAGCCGGGCAAACCCCCCGCCCCCGGTACCCCCCGCGCCCCCGAGATGGTGCAGCTTCTCACCCCGGAGGGTGAGCGCGTCGAGCACCCGGACTACGCGGTCGATCCCACCCCCGAGGAGCTGCGCGGCCTGTACCGCGACATGGTCCTCACCCGCCGCTTCGACGCCGAGGCCACCGCCCTGCAACGCCAGGGCGAGCTGGGCCTGTGGCCGTCGCTGCTGGGCCAGGAGGCCGCCCAGATCGGCTCCGGCCGCGCCCTGCACGACGACGACTACGTCTTCCCCACCTACCGCGAGCACGGCGTGGCCTGGTGCCGCGGCGTGGACCCGACCAAGCTGCTGGGCATGTTCCGCGGCGTCAACCACGGCGGCTGGGATCCGGGCAGCAACAACTTCCACCTCTACACCATCGTCATCGGCTCCCAGGTCCTGCACGCCACCGGCTACGCCATGGGCGTGGCCAAGGACGGCGGCGGCCAGGCGGTGATCGCCTACTTCGGCGACGGCGCCTCCAGCCAGGGCGATGTCAGCGAGGCGTTCACCTTCGCCGCCGTATACCAGTCGCCGGTGGTGTTCTTCTGCCAGAACAACCAGTGGGCCATCTCCGAGCCCACCGAGCGGCAGACCAGGGTCCCGCTCTACCAGCGCGCGGCCGGCTTCGGCTTCCCCGGCGTCCGGGTGGACGGCAACGACGTGCTGGCGGTGCTGGCGGTCACCAGGGCGGCCGTGGAGCGGGCCCGGGCCGGCGAGGGCCCGATGCTCATCGAGGCGTTCACCTACCGGATGGGCGCGCACACCACCTCCGACGACCCCACCCGCTACCGCCCCTCCGACGAGCTGGAGGAATGGCAGGGCAAGGACCCGCTGCTGCGGCTGGGCCGCCTCCTGGAGCGCGAGAAGCTGGCCGACGCGGACTTCTTCGCCGCCCTGGACGAGGAGAGCGACCGGCTGGCCAGGAAGGTACGGGAGGCCATCCGCACCATGCCCGACCCGGAGCACATGGCGATGTTCGAGCACGTCTACGCCGACGGCCACGCCCTGGTCGACGAGGAGCGCGCCGGGTACGCCGCGTACCTGGACTCCTTCGCCGACACCGAGACCGGAACCGGGACCAAGAACGAGGGGGTCCGCTGAGATGGCGGCGAACGCAGGCGGCGGGCCGGCGGGCCCGGCGAAGATGGCCTTCTCCAAGGCGCTCAACACCTCGCTGCGCACCGCGCTGGAGAACGACCCCAAGGTCCTGGTCATGGGCGAGGACGTGGGCAAGCTCGGCGGCGTCTTCCGGATCACCGACGGTCTCCAGAAGGACTTCGGCGAGGAGCGGGTGATCGACACCCCGCTCGCCGAGTCCGGCATCATCGGCACCGCCATCGGCCTGGCACTGCGCGGCTACCGCCCGGTGACCGAGATCCAGTTCGACGGCTTCGTCTTCCCTGCCTACGACCAGATCGTCACCCAGCTCGCCAAGATGCATGCCCGGGCCCTGGGCACGGTCAAGCTGCCGGTGGTCATCCGCATCCCGTACGGCGGCGGCATCGGCGCGGTGGAGCACCACAGCGAATCCCCCGAGGCGCTGTTCGCCCATGTGGCGGGCCTGAAGATCGTCTCGCCCGCCAATCCCTCGGACGCCTACTGGATGCTCCAGCAGGCCATCGAGTGCGACGACCCGGTGATCTTCCTGGAGCCCAAGGCCCGCTACTGGGACAAGGGCGAGGTGGACACCACCGCCATCCCGGGCCCGCTGCACCGGGCCCGGGTGATCCGTCCGGGCACCGACCTGACCCTCGCCGCCTACGGCCCCACGGTGAAGACCGCCCTGGCCGCCGCCCAGGCCGCCGAGGAGGAGGGCCGCTCGCTGGAGGTGGTGGATCTGCGGTCCATCTCCCCGGTGGACTTCGACACCCTCCAGGGTTCGGTGGAGAAGACCGGGCGGCTGGTGATCGTGCACGAGGCCCCGGTCTTCTTCGGCGCCGGCGCCGAGGTGGCCGCGCGGATCACGGAACGGTGCTTCTACCATCTGGAGGCACCGGTGCTGCGGGTCGGCGGCTTCCACGCCCCGTACCCGCCGGCCCGGCTGGAGGAGGAGTATCTCCCCGGCCTCGACCGCGTGCTGGACAGCGTCGACCGCGCGCTGGCGTACTGATCAAGGCGGAGGAGAGTCGCACCGATGACCACAGCTTCACCACAGCGCTTCCGCGAGTTCAAGATGCCCGACGTGGGCGAGGGTCTCACCGAGGCCGAGATCCTCACCTGGCACGTCCAGCCCGGTGACGAGGTGCACGACGGTCAGATGGTGGTCGAGGTGGAGACCGCCAAGGCCGCGGTCGAACTGCCGATCCCCTATGACGGCACCGTGCACGAGCTGCTGTTCGAGGAGGGTGCCACGGTCGATGTGGGCACCCCCATCATCACCATCGACACCGCCCCCGGCGCCCCGGCCGAGGCCGCCGGACCCAGCGAGGCCGCCGAATCGAGCGAGCCCGCAGGGGCCGCTGAGGCGCAGGCGGGCGGCCGGGAACCGGTCCTGGTCGGCTACGGCGTCACGGCCGCCGCCACCCGGCGCCGCCCCCGCAAGACCCCGCCGGGCGCCCCCGCGGCGCCCGCCGCGCCCGCCGGAGCGGCGACCCCGGCGACCCCGGCGACCCCGGCGGCAGCGGCGGTGCAGCGGGAGATGAACGGCGCCCCGCCGCCGCCCGAGACCGCCCCCGGCACCACCGCCGCCCCCCGCCCGCTGGCCAAGCCGCCGGTCCGCAAGCTGGCCAAGGACCTGGGCGTGGACCTCGGCACGGTGATCCCCAGCGGCCCGGACGGCGTCATCACCCGCGACGACGTCTACGCCGTGCACGAGGCGCACACCGCCGGGGCCCGGCCGGCCCCGGAAGGCGCAGCCGCACCGGCCGCCGAGGAGCAGCCGGTCGGCGTGGAGCCGCAGAGCCTGGCCGCCATCCGGGAGCGCCGGGTGCCCGTCAAGGGGGTCCGCAAGGTCACCGCGCACGCCATGGTGACCAGCGCCTTCACCGCGCCGCATGTCACCGAGTTCATCACCGTGGACGTCACCCGCACCATGAAGCTGGTGGAGGAGCTGCGCCAGGACCCGGCCATGGCCGGCCTGCGGGTCAATCCCATGCTGCTGGTGGCCAAGGCGCTGCTGGTGGCCATCCGCCGCAACCCCGAGATCAACGCCTCCTGGGACGAGGAGAACCAGGAGATCGTCTACAAGGACTACGTCAATCTCGGCATCGCGGCGGCCACCCCGCGCGGACTGATCGTGCCCAACATCAAGGACGCCGACGCCATGACCCTGCCCGAGCTGTCCCGGGCCCTGGGCGAACTGGTGGCCACCGCCAAGGAGGGCCGGACCCCGCCCGCCGCCATGCAGGGCGGCACGGTGACCATCTCCAACGTCGGGGTCTTCGGGGTGGACTCCGGCACCCCGATCCTCAATCCGGGCGAGTCCGCGATCCTGGCCTTCGGCGCCGTCCGGCTCCAGCCCTGGGTGCACAAGGGCAAGGTCAAGCCGCGCCATGTCACCACCCTGGCGCTCTCCTTCGACCACCGGCTGGTCGACGGCGAGCTCGGCTCCAAGGTGCTGGCCGACACCGCGGCCGTGCTGGAACACCCCAGGCAGCGCCTGATCACCTGGGCCTGATCAGCTGCCCTGACCGGCCGGCACTGACCGGCCGGCCCGAAGGAACGGGGCCCGGCGCCGTCCGGCGCCGGGCCCCGTCATCCGCCCCCGCTCCCCGCTGACTTCCGCTCACAGATACGGGCCGCCGGCGCGGTGCTCCCGCCCCCCGGGGCCCTCCTCGCCGGCGCCCGCGGGCAGCGCCCGCCGCATCTGCTCAAGCTGCGCCCGCGCCGCCATCTGCTGCGCGAACAGCGCCGTCTGGATGCCGTGGAAAAGACCCTCCAGCCAGCCCACGAGCTGTGCCTGGGCGATCCGCAGCTCCGAGTCGGTGGGCACCGAGTCGTCCGTGAACGGCAGCGAGAGCCGCTCCAGCTCCTCCACCAGCTCCGGGGCCAGCCCTTCCTCCAGTTCCTCGACCGACTTGGAGTGGATCATCTTCAGCCGGGCCCGGCTGGCCTCGTCCAGCGGTGCGGCCTTCACCTCCTCCAGCAACTGCTTGATCATGCTGCCGATGCGCATGACCTTCGCCGGCTGCTCGACCATCTCGGTCACCGGGGTCTCGGCCGGCTCGTCATCGCCCCGCCCGGCCGCCGGGCCGCTGCGGGCCATGCCGTCCGGTCCGACCACCAGCACATGCTGCGGCTTGTCCTGCGTCGGTTCGTTCCTCGGCTGCGTCATAACCCCATCATGCCTCCCCCCTCAGCCCGCACGGCGGGTGAGGCCGACACGCGACCGGGTCAGCAGCGCCGCCAGCACCCCGGCCACCAGCGGCACCACGATCAGCAACTGCCCGATCGTCCCCCAGGGCACGGCCACGAAGAGCTGCGGCGCGTCGGTGCCGAACGGGTCATAGAGCGGCTCGTACCACTCCTGGTGCTGCCGGTAGACCGCCATGCGCAGACCGATGCCCGGCACGATGCCGGACAGCGTGCCCAGCACCACACCCATCGCCGCGATCACCGCGCACTGCAGGCCGGACAGGGTGCGCCGCACCCGCGGCGGGGCGCCCACCGCGGCCAGGGTGGCCAGATCGGCCTCCGAGTCGGCCTGTGCCAGCCCGGTGGCGATACCGGCCGCGCCGATCGTGATGGCCCCGGCCACCAGCGTCAGCACCAGCAGCACCAGCCCCTGGTCACCCGTGTAGCCGCGTTCGATGTACACCCACGCGCCGCCGTCGGCCTCCTTCAGGGCCGCGTTGAACTGCTGCTGCTCGGCGGAGTCGGGCAGGTGCGTGGTGGTGTAGAGACTGGCGTAGTCCACCAGCCGGAGATCCTCGGCCTCGGCGGCCGAGGCCGGGATGACCGCGTCCAGCCCGATGCTCATCGGAACACCGTCGTCATCGGTGAGCCCCTGGGCGACCTGGGCCGGGAAGGCCACCTGCCGGTCCGGCTCGGGCAGGGTGTCCTCGTCGGGCCACTGATCCGACTCCAGATACGGATCCTCGTCGTACAGGCCCAGCCGGAACCGCCCGTCGCCGTCCACCAGCGCACGCCGGAACACCACCGCCCGGCCGGCCTCCAGCGCCGACACCGCCCGCTGGTCCGTCACCCCCAGCAGCTCCAGCAGATCGGGACCGGCGACGACGACGGACGCCTCCAGCGCAGACATGTGGGAGCCGCTGGCGTCCGCGCAGCGCCAGTCGAGTTCCTCGGGCAGTTCGCCCGCCGCCCGGGCCGCGGCGAGGTCGGCCTCGAACTTCTCGTAGTCGCACTCGTTCTCCGGCGGCGTGAGGACCTCCAGGTACCCGCAGCCCGGGCCGGAGCCGGACCAGAGCCCGCAGTTCTCCGGGCCGGGCTGGATGCGGCGGACATCCACCCGGCGGTCCACCGGCAGGGTGTCCTCGGCCGCCGCCCGGGTGCCGTCGAGCAGATCCGCGTGGTACGCCTCCACCGCCTCCACGGCCACCACGCCGTGCGGCAGCCGCGCACTGTAGTCGGCCCGGTTCTGCTCCTCGTCACCGGCCACGCTGGTCGCCACCGCCACCGAACCGGCCACCGCCGCCAGCACCGCGGCCACCGCGGGCGCCGTCCGGGAACGGTTGCGCACCGCGTCCCGCAGCGCCAGCCGGCCGGAGAGCGGCAGCCGGCGGCTGACCCGCCCGAACAGCCCCACCAGCACCGGGGTCATGGCGACCAGCCCGAGTTCGGCGACCACCGCGCCGCCGCCGACCACCGACGTGCTGTCGAACTGCAGCCCGCCGACCACGGCCACCCCGCTGCCCAGCAGGAACGCCGCACCGCCGGCCACCGGCAGCACCCGCCCGGCCCGGCGCACCCCGCGCCGCCCGGTGAGCGACTCCAGCACGGGGGTACGGGCCGCGGTGACCGCCGGGATCAGCGCCGCGATCACACCGGTCATGACCGCCAGGCCGGCGATCGCCAGCATTTCCAGCGGCCGGAAGTCGAAGGAGCCGAACCGTGCGCCGGTCTGCTCCTCCAGCCAGGGCCGCAGCAGCAGCGTGCCCACGGTGGCGATCGCGATCCCGGCCACCGCCGCCACCAGGCCCAGCACCACCCCGCTGGCCAGCATGATCGCCCGAATCTGGCCGCGGTCGCCGCCGTTCGCGCCGACCAGGCCGAGCATCCGGCGGGAGCTGCGGGCGCCGACCGCGAAGGCCGGCCCGGCCAGCAGGCAGATCTCGGTGATCACCAGGGCCACCACGGTGACCAGCACCGCGGCGACCTCGCCGTCGACACCGCCGTCGCGGTAGTCCAGTTGCTGCGCGTACAGCGGCACCTCGGCCCGGGGCGGCGGATCGGTCACCACCTGCCGGGAGACCACCACCCAGCCGCTGTCGTTGGCGGCCATCACCTCGTCCCAGCTCACCCCGCCGGGGCGGGAGACCAGATACCGGGTCCCGTGGTCCCAGCCGAGGTACTGCGTGCCGGGCCCCAGCAGTCCGGCGTCCGGAACGGTCAGCAGCTCGGAGTCGCCCAGCGCGCCGGGAATCTCGTAGGCACCGGTGACGACCAGGGTGACATCCAGGTCCGGCAGGGTGAGCTCGGAGCCGATCCGGTAACCGCTCTCGGCCAGAAACGCCTCGGTGGCCGCCACCTCGCCCTCGGCATCGGGCCAGGAGCCGCCGCGCAGTGTCAGCAGGCCCTCGGCGAGCGGGTCGCTCACCGCCAGCTCCCGCAGGGCGGTGAAGCCGATTCCGGCCTCGGTCTGCACGTCCAGCCCCCACACGGTGCGCTCGGTGATCGCCCGCGCGCCGTCCGGCAGCACCTCCTCCAGGGGCACCGGCTCGCCATCGGCCGGTCCGGCCCCCGCGGATGTCGCGTCGTCCCCCTCCCGCCAGTACACCTGATCGGCCTCGGGGCTCTGGTACAGCGGCCTTCCCTCGGCCTCGTCCCGGTACGCGGCGTCGGCCGCGCCGATCAGCCGGGTGAGCCGTTCCCCGGTGTCGAGCTGGCCGCTGCGCACCATCAGATCCGCACCGCTGACGCCGATGATGGGCAGCGCGAGCATGGCGACGACCAGCGCGCTGCGGCCCTTGGCGCGCAGTGCGTCGCGGCGCGCGATGCGCAGTGCGGCCCGCCAGGTGTGCCAGCCTCTCACCGCGCGCCCTCGCCGGTGAGCAGGGATTCGGCGCGCGGCGAGACGGATTCGTCGATCACCGAGCCGTCCTTGAGGAAGACCACCCGGTCCGCCCAGGCGGCGAACCGCGGCTCATGGGTGACCATCACCCCGGCCGCGCCCTCGTCGCAGCGGCGGCGCAGCAGGGCGAGCACGGCCTCGCCGGTCTCGGAGTCCAGCGCGCCGGTCGGCTCGTCGGCCAGCACCAGACGGCGGTCGCCGATCATGGCCCGGGCGATGGCCACCCGCTGCTGCTGGCCGCCGGACATCTCGTCCGGGAACCGGTCGGCGACCTCCGTCAGGCCGATCTCCTCCAGCGCGGCCAGCGCCTCGCGCCGGGCCTGCCGGGCGGATATGCCGTCCAGTTCCCGGGGGAGCGAGATGTTCTCGGCGGCGGTCAGCGCCGGGATGAGGTTGTAGTCCTGGAAGACGTACCCCACGCTGGCGCGGCGCACCTTGGCCAGCCCGGCGCGGCTGAGCGCGGCCAGGTCCCGGCCCTCGACCAGCACCTGGCCGCCGCTGGCGGTGTCCAGCCCGCCGGCCAGGGTGAGCAGGGTGGACTTGCCGGAGCCGGACGGTCCCATGACGGCGACCAGCTCCCCGGCCCAGACGGAGAGATTGACCCCGCGCAGCGCGTGCACGGCGGCGATGCCGCTGCCGTGCACCCGGGAGAGGTCCTTGAGCTGGAGGACGGGGACGTTCCCCGGTCCGCCGCCGGTGGGCTCCGGGCCCGGCCGCGGCTCCGGCCCCGGCTCCGGCTCCTGCTCCCTGCGGGTCCTCGGGTTGTCGTCGGTCATCGGTTCCTCCCCCCTCGGGCCGGTCCGGGAGCGACGGCCGCCCGGCCCTCGTCCTTTGTCTCCGGCTGCGGCCGCGGTCCTTGTTCCGGGCGCCGGCCGGCCGCCAGCCTGACCAGCCGGGCCTCGCAGTGGTCCAGCCAGCGCGCCTCGGCCTCCGCCTGGAAGATGAGCTGTTCCAGCACCAGCAGCCACGCGATCTCGTCCTGGGTCTCGGTGCCGGAGGCCAGCGCCCGGGCCTTGAGCCGGGTGTAGTCCTGCATCGCCTTCAGGGTGTGGCGGCGCTGCTGCTGGATGATCCCCTCGATGTCGACGCCATGGGCGCCGACCGCCATGGCCAGCTTGATGGACAGCTCGTCCCGGGACGGCTGGGTGCGGTCCACCGGCCGCCGGTACCAGTCCCGCAGCTCCTCCCGGCCGGTGTCCGTGATGGCGTAGAGCTGCTGCTTGGCGTCCCGGTCCCCGTCGGGCACGATCAGGCCGTCGCGTTCCAGCCGCCCGAGCGTGGTGTACACCTGACCGATGTTGAGCGGCCAGGTCGCCCCGGTGCGCGACTCGAACTCGGCCCGCAGTTGTGAGCCGTACCGGGGACCGCTTTCCAGCAGCGCCAGCAGGCCGTAGCGAATTGACATACCGAGTATGTATACCGAGTATGCCGGTGGGCGCAAGTCGCCCCGGGGCCGGGCTCCGTCTGACACATCCCTCCCCCGGACGTCGTCCGGGAGGCCCCCGGGCCCGCGACGCCCGGCACCGCATCCCGCCGCGATGCCGGCCCTCCGCCGTGCAGGGGACACCTCCCGAGCCCGCACGCAGGGCCTGGGGGCGCACCGGACGCCGCGGGCTGCCGCTGACGAGCGGGCCTAGTGACCGCGCCGGAGCTGGTAGGCGAGCATGCCCAGCCCCAGGCCCAGACAGGCCAGCCCGGCGCCGAAGGGCAGCACCGGCAGCAGCGGCCCGCCGGTACCCGGCGCGGCCGTCACCCCCGCCGTCCGGCCCGGCTCGTCCGCGACCCGGCCGTCCGGAAGCCCCCCGGTGGGACCGGCCGTGCCGCTCCCGGCGGACGGCTGCCCGCCCGCGCCCCGCTCCCCGCCCGGGTCCGTCCACCGGCCGTCCCGCCCGGCCGGGCTGCCGCTCCACGTCTCCCCGGCCGACGGCCCGTCACCGGGGCCGCCTCGGTCCACGCCCAGCTGGGGCAGCGGGCCCTGCGGTCCGCGCTGCCGCCCGTGCGCCGCCGAAGGCGCCCAGGACGGCGCCGCACCGCTCGCGCCCTTGGGCCGCCAGTCGTCGCCCGGCACCTCCCGGTCGCCGGTGCCCTCGCCCTGCGCATCGCCCCCGGCCGGCCCGCCCGAGCCGCCGGGGCCGTCCTCCCCGTCCCCCCGCGGGCCCCCAGGAACCGCTCCCGTCCCGCCGTCGGCGCCGTCCGCGGTGTGTCCGCCCGTGGTGTCCCCGTCTTCTGCGTCTTCTGCGTCTTCCGCGCCGTCTGCGTTGTCTGCGCCGTCCGCATCTCCCGTGCCGCCTCCGGGCTCCCCGGTGCCGGATGTGCCGTCCCCGCCCTCCGAGGACCCCGCGGACGCCCCCGGCTCACCCGTTCCGCCGGGCTCCTCCGTCGAGCCCGGAGCGGCCACCGTCACCTGTCCCGCAAGAAGCGGCGCGGGCGACACCGCGCCCGCCGCCGAAGGCGCCACCAGCAGCACGGCCATCGCCGACAACGACGTCGCGACGCCCGCCCATGCGCTCACCAAAGCCTCCGCACGCCGTCCGTACGTCTTTCCACAACCCCGCCCCCGGCAGTGCCACCAGCGTCACACAAGCCACTCACAACGGCATCTCCGGCCGGTGAGCAGCACATGCCCACCCGGTGACTCCCGCCCGAACGGCAACCCGCGGCCCGGCGCGGTCAGCCCACAGTCAACACGATCTTGCCGACATGCACACCCGACTCCATGATCCGGTGCGCCTCCGCCGCCCTGGCCATCGGCACCCGCCGGTCGATCACCGGCCGCACCCGGCCGTCCGCCAGCAGCGGCCACACATGTTCCCGCACCGCCGCCACGATCGCCCCCTTCTCCGCCACCGGCCGGGCCCGCAGCGAGGTCGCCGCCACCGTCCCCCGCCGGGCCAGCAGCGCCCCCAGATCCAGCTCCGCACGCACCCCGCCCTGCAAGCCGATCACCACGATCCGGCCGTTCGGGGCCAGCACCTCCACATTCCGCGCCAGATACTTCGCACCGATGATGTCCAGCACCACATCCGCGCCGCGGCCGTCCGTCGCCGCCCGCACCTCCGCCACGAAGTCCTGCTCGCGGTAGTTGATCAGCACATCCGCGCCCAGCTCCGCACAGCGCGCCAGCTTCTCCGCACTGCCCGCGGTCACCGCCACCCGGGCCCCGGCCACCTTGGCGAGCTGCACCGCCATGGTGCCGATGCCGCTCGCCCCGCCGTGCACCAGCAGCGTCTCGCCCGGCCGCAGCCCCGCCGTCCGGAACACGTTCGACCACACCGTGCAGGTCACCTCCGGCAGCGCCGCCGCCGTCGGCAGATCCAGCCCGTCCGGCACCGGCAGCACCTGCGCCGCGGGCACCGCCACCCGCTCGGCATACCCGCCGCCCGCCAGCAGCGCGCACACCCGGTCGCCGGGCCGCAGGCCCACCACGCCCTCGCCGACGGCCGCCACCGTCCCGGCGCACTCCAGCCCCGGATAGGGCGAGACACCCGGCGGCGGATCGTAGAAGCCGCGGCGCTGCAGCACATCCGCCCGGTTGACCGCGGACGCGGCCACCTCCACCAGCACCTCGCCCGGCCCCGCCACCGGCTCCGGCACCTCCGTCCACACCAGGACCTCGGGGCCGCCCGGTTCCGCAATGGTGATCGCATGCATCGCCATGGCCGGAAGGCTAGCGCCCCCCGCTCAGCGCCGCGGAATCCGCCACGAGCCCGGGCCGCGCTCCGGCTCCGGCGGCTTCTTCCGCCCCTCCGCCCGGCGGATCACCACCACCCGGTCCTGGAGCTCCAGGGTGGCCACCTCAGGATCGTCGAAGCTCAGCAGCCGGTGCCCCCGTATCACCGCCACCACCAGATCCTCGGCCTCCCGGGGCGACCGCCCGGCCTCGGACCGCACCACCGGGCGCTCCTTGATGGCCAGCCCGCTGCCCTGCTGGATCAGATCCTCCATCACCGCGCCCGAGCTGGGGCTGACCATGGACAGGCCCAGCAGCCGGCCCACCGCGGAGGCGCTGGTGATCACGGAGTCCGCGCCGGACTGCTTCAGCAGCGGCACATTCTCCTCCTCCCGCACCGAGGCCACGATCCGCACCCGGCGGCTGAGCTGCCGGGCGGTCAGCGTCACCAGCACGGCCGTGTCGTCCCGCTGGGTGGCGACCACCACCTGCGCCGCCCGGTCCACCCGGGCCCGCAGCAGCACCGAGCTGCGGGTCGCGTCCCCCACCACCCCGGCATAGCCGTCGGCGTTCGCCTGCTCCACCACCAGGGGATCCGGGTCCACCACCACGATCTGGTCCTGGGCCAGGCCCGTGCCCATCAGCGTCTCCGCCGCCGAACGGCCCTTGGTGCCGAAGCCGACGATCACCGTGTGGTCGCGCATGGTTCTCCTCCAGCGGCCGATCCGCCACTGTTCCCGGGTCCGCTCGGTCAGCACCTCCAGTGTGGTGCCGACCAGAATGATCAGGAACAGCACCCGCAGCGGGGTGATCACCAGCGTGGTCAGCAGCCGCGCCTGGTCCGTGCGCGGCACGACGTCCCCGTATCCGGTGGTGGACAGCGACACCGTCACGTAGTACACCGCGTCCAGTCCGCTGACCTCGCCGTCCACGTTGTCCGCGTAATCATGCCGGTCCAGGTAGACGATCAGCCAGGCCGCCAGCAGCACCAGCAGCGCCATGCCCAGCCGCCTGCCGACCTGGAGCAGCGGGCCGTGCAGCGCCCGCGGCAGATGCACACCGTGCGACTGTTCGTCCGTCGCCCAACGGTCCTGGGAAGCGGGGGGAAGCCTCATGGCCGCGGCAGTTCCAGCAGCCGCACCACCCCGCCGGCCCGCGCCCCGCCGGGCGGTACCACGGCCAGCGCGGACGCCGCGGCGATGCCCCGCAGCATGGCCGGACCGGAGTAGTGCAGCGGACGCACCCGGCCCGGCTCGGCGAAGTCCACCGGCACCAGCCGGGTGTCACGCGGATGCCCGGTGATGTCCTCCAGCAGCCCGGCCGTGCCGTCCAGCCCCGGGCCGCGGCCGGCCAGCCCGGCCAGCAGCGGGGCCGCCAGGGTCAGCAGGCCCGAGACGGCCGCCAGCGGATTGCCCGGCAGCCCCACCAGCGGGGTCCCGGACGGCAGCTCGGCCAGCAGCATCGGATGCCCGGGCCGCACCGCCACCCCGTCCACCACCAGGCGCGCGGCCACCCGGGTCAGCACCGGATGCACATGGTCGACGGGCCCGGCCGCCGTGCCGCCCGTGGTCACGATCAGATCCGCCCGGCTGGAGGTCACCGCCTCGTACAGCGCCCCGGCATCGTCCCCCAGACACCGGGTCACCAGCACGTCCGCGCCCAGGGCGGTCAGCCACGGCCCGGCCATCGGCCCGATCGCGTCCCGGATCCGCCCGCCGGACGGCAGGCCCTTGTGCAGCAGTTCGTCGCCCAGCACCAGCACCTCGGCCCGCGGCCGGGGCGCCACCGGCAGTTCGTCATAACCGGCCGCCGCCGCCAGCCCCAGCACGGCCGGCGTCACCGGAGTCCCGGGCAGCAGCAGCTCGGCGCCCGAGCGGCACTCCTGGCCGCGCGGCCGGATGTCCGCCCCGGGCGCGGGGTTGGCGCCGCGGAGCTGCCCGGCGGCCACCGTGCCCCGCTCCGACCGCAGCACCGCGGTGGTGCCCGGCGGAATCCTGGCCCCGGTGGCGATCGGCACGGCCAGCCCGTCCGACAGCGGCGCCGGATCGTCCCGGCCGGCCAGCACCCCGGGGTCGGCGGTCAGATGCCACGGGCCCGGTCCGGCCACCGCCCAGCCGTCCATGGCCGAGGTGTCGAAGGCCGGGAGATCGGTCAGCGCGGTCAGCGGTCCGGCCAGGGTGTGGCCGAGCGCCCGGTCCAGCGGCTGCTGCACCACGGGCAGCGGGCGCGCCGTCCGGTGAGCCGCCCGGCGGGCCGCCTCCCAGCTGACGGACTCGTCGTCCGGGTGATGCGCCGCCGGGCGGCTCACCGGACGGCGCGCCTCACGGGCCGCGGCCCAGGGCGGCGCCGAACGCCGGCCGTCCCGTACCGGGCGGTGGCCGTGCGCGCCGCCGCCGGGCGCCGGGCCCCGCTGCTCCGAGACCCCGGCGGCCGGGTCGGCCCCGGCGGGGTCGGGATCTGCGGCGGCCGCGCCCCGGCCATTCGCCAGGGCCAGCGCATCCTCGAACTCATCCGTCACGGCTGATCACTGTTCCTTCGGCTCACCCTGCCGCTCGCGCGCCCAGCGCTCCGCGAGTTCCCCCACCGCACGGGCCGCCTCCGCCTGTCCTCTGCCGTGCCTGGCGACCGCATAGCCGATCAGGAAGGTGGTCAGCGGTGCCGCGGGCCGCGCGACATTGTGCGCCGCGTCCCGGGCGGCATCCAGAAGTGCCTTCACATCGACCTCCGGGTCGATGTCCAGCTCGGCCTTGACGGCGGCGATCCATTCATCCAGCACGTGCTCATGCTCCCTGATCCTGGCTCTGGCGGCGGAGATGTCCGCCCAGGTGTCGCAATCGAGAGTGTTCCCCACGGCGACCCGGCCGAGTGTCAGCGTCCGCGTCACCGCACGCAAGGGTAGGTCCGCCGGCCCGCCCTGGTCAGGGGCCAGCCGGCCCAGAGCGCCGCGCAGCACCTCGGTGCGGTAGCAGGCCGTCAGCGGCTGGTCATAGCCCTCCGGGTCCCTGGCCACCAGCCCGTCCGCGCCCTCGGGCACCCGCCGGAGGGCCGCCAGCAAGTCCGCGGAGAGAAACGGCAGATCCCCCGCGAGCACCACGACCAGCGGCTGACGCACCAGGCGCAGCCCGGCCGCCAGGCCCGCCAGCGGCCCGCCCCCGGGCGGCTCCTCCCGGGTCCATACGACCGCCGTTGCGCGGGTTCTCAACGGCCGGGGCGGCCCCACCACCACCGCCGTCTGCGCGCCCGCGCAGGCCGTGAGCACCCGGTCCAGCAGACTGCGCCCGCCCACCTCCACGGCAGGCTTGTCCACCCCACCCAGCCGGCGCCCCCCACCGCCGGCCAGCACCACGGCATCCCACGGAGTGTCCTGCATCCCCCCAGTATGCAGACCCAGAAGAAACAAAAAGAAAACAAAAAGAAAGAGGTCCTGTCCCGGGATCACCCCAGGACAGGACCTCTCATCAAGAATTGTTCGGCGGCGTCCTACTCTCCCACACGGTCCCCCATGCAGTACCATCGGCGCAGCAAGGCTTAGCTTCCGGGTTCGGAAAGTAACCGGGCGTACCCCTCACGCTATGACCACCGAAACACCAAGGAACACACAACACCGGTTCCGGGTTGCTGTTCCAGAACCGCACAGTGGACGCGTAGCACCTGCGGACAAGCCCTCGGCCTATTAGTACCGGTCGACTCCACCCCTCACAAGGCTTCCATCCCCGGCCTATCAACCCCGTCATCTCCAGGGAGCCTTACCCCATCAACGTGGGCAGGAGTCCTCATCTCAAAGCCGGCTTCCCGCTTAGATGCCTTCA
>NZ_FOLM01000005.1 GCF_900112355.1 Streptomyces aidingensis | reverse complement strand
CCCCGGACCGCCACGATCACACCCACCTGCCGGGAGTAGCCATCCTTCACCACCTGGCCCACACGCACCCACGCACTCACGGCCGCACCACCCAACAACGCCCCGGCGCCACCCGCACCACAAGCCGACGACGACGCACGTTCCGCCGCAGCCCCGTCACAGGCCACACATACGGCCGAACCAGAGCACGAACCCGGGAGGCCCTTACCTCGGCCAGCTCAAACGCCAAGGTTGGCTCATCGGGGAGTGCGCGGGCGTCCCTCTGCGCGCCCTGTAGCGCACCATGCAAGGCGCTACTCTTCATCATGTTGACGCTCCTAAGCAGCGTTGACCATGCCCCCGGGCCGCAACTGCCGTTGTGCGGTCGCGGGGGTTCTGTGTTCCTTCCAACTAGCCAGAGTGAGCAATCTTTGAGAGGAGCCAGACAGGGGGCCAGCTAGGGGCCAGACTGGTAACAAGGAGGTGGCCAGGGTGTCTGATCAGCGACGCGCGCAGTTCGGCGCATACCTCGCGAGCCTGCGACGTACCAAGCGGTGGAGCCAGAGCCAGTTGGCGGAAAGGCTGTGCGCCAGCACAGGAGTGGACTCGGTAACTCGCAGCGAAGTATCACGATGGGAGCACGGCAAACGCATCCCTGAATCCTGGCTACCTCAACTCGCAATTGCATTCGGCATTCCCCTGCATGAAATTCAAAATGCTGCCGCTTACGCGCGAGGTGATACCGCAGCCCGCCTGCCCATTCCCAATCCCGCGCTAGCGGAACTTCTTCCGCAGGCGTCTGAGTTCACGTCGGCCGGCTCGACCCTTGGACGCAGAATCGGGAAGAACGAAGTATCGCTTATTGCCGCACGTGCTCACGCCTTGCGATTGGCTGACGACGTTCTGTCAGGTGGCGATCTACTCCCCACTGCTGTACGAGAATTGGAAGCGGCAACGCACCTCTTCAAGGAGACCTATCACTCCGGAGAGACGAGCCGTCAGCTTCTCAGCGTGATTGCCGAGATGGCTCAGATTACGGGATGGATCTCCAGCGACGCAGGACGATGCGAGGAGTCAGAACGGGTTTATCGGCTCGGGATCTCGGCTGCGCGTGAAGCTGACGACGCTCCCGTTACCGCCAACCTGATCAGCAGCCTGGCCTACCACCTCAGCAACGTTCCGGGGAGAGAGCAAGACGCCGTTTGGCTTGCCCAGGCAGCCGTCAGTGCAGGCAGGACGGCCACCCCGAGAGCCCGAGCGGTGTTCTTCGACCGGATCGCGTGGGCGCAGACACGTACAGAAGACGCCGAAGTGGCGATGAAGGCACTCAATGACGCCCATGACGCACTCTCGAAAGAGAGTGACACCAACGAGCCACAGTGGGCCTACTGGGTGAACCGGCTGGAACTGGAAGTGATGGACGCGCGCGTCTATACCGAACTGCGCAGGCCCCTGCGAGCCGTTCCACTGCTTACCCGCATCATGAGCCAATACGATGCGTCGTACACCCGAGAGACGGCACTGTATCGGTCATGGCTTGCAATCGCCCTAGCCGACGCGAATGAACCGGAGCAAGCCGCCTACGAGGCAGAACAAGTGCTCTCTTCGATGAGCGCTCTCACCAGCGACCGTGTCACGGAGCGTGCCCGCGTCGTCTTGCGCCGACTTGGCGAATTCGACGCTGTTCCCGCAGTGCAGTCACTGAGACGAGAGCACATGTACTTGCTCGAACGGTGACCGTAGCCGGATCGGCGTCCACCACCCCGTCCGTGAACATGCCGTTGACCCGGCGGGCCGCCGCTCACCCGCCGGGGTCCGGCCGGCCGGGTTCCCGGCGGCGGGCCAGGCCGCTCTCGACCGCGCCGAGCACCACCCGGGCGACCACCCCCACGAACAGCAGGCCGCCCGCCATCTGCACCATGGTGGCCACCCGGGCCGGCTGCGTCACCGGGGTGATGTCGCCGAAGCCGACCGTGGCGAACACGGTCAGGGTGAAGTACAGGGCGTCGGTGCGGCTCAGCGGCTCGGTGAAGGCGCCCGGCTCGCTCCGGGCGGTCATGTAGTAGACCGTGGCGAACAGCAGCAGGAAGACCGGGACCGTGACCGACAGCGCCTCCACGGCCCGCAGCCGGGGCCGGGGTGAGCGGACGATCGCGCGGGTCTGCCAGACCAGCAGCGCCGCCACGGCGAGCAGCCCCAGCGCCAGTACGGCGGCCATGGCCGGGCCGAAGTCCTCGTCCATCGGCAGCAGGAAGTAGGCGAGCAGCAACCCGGTCGTGTTCAGCGCGGACCGCGCCAGCGCCGCCAGTGCGGAGCGCCGGTCCGCACGGCGCGCGGGGTCCGGGCCCCGCCCCTCCCGCCGGCCTGCCACCGTTCACCTCCGCACACCACCGGCACCATTACCGCGAGTGAGCATAGAGACGCACTCCGGCACAGCCGGGGAGGCTCGCACACCACCGGTGGTACCCACGGGGCTTGTGTGACTGTAGTGGCGGATACCGCCCGCTGGGGTAAGTATGAGGACTATGTGCCGGTCAGGGGCGAGCGGATGGGCGCCAGGGAGCGGGAGCACGCCCGGGCGCAGCAGCATGCGGCGGAGGAGTACATCCGGCGGACCGCGGCCGGGGGCGGGAGCACGGCCGAGGAGCCGGCCAGGCTCGCGGAGATCCGCGACCGGGGTGACCTCACCGAGGCCGAGTACCAGCGGGCCGAGGAGAAGCTGCTGGGCTGACGGGCCCGGTGGACGGCGCCCTCTCCCGGTCCCCGGGGGAGCCGCCTCCGGAAAGGAACCCGCGGACCCGAGGAAGCGAGAACCCGAGGAGGAGTCCCATGACCCATACGGCGGAACCCCGGGCCGGGAGCCCCCGGCCGTCCTCCGCCATGGCCGGCGGCGTCACCATCTTCGCCGCGGTGATGCTGATCGTCGCCGGGGTGCTGGACATCCTGCGCGGCATCATGGCCATCGCCGAGGACGACATCTTCGTCGCCACCTCCGACTACATCTTCCAGTTCGACCTCACCGGCTGGGGCTGGCTGCATCTGATCCTGGGCGCACTCGCCGTGCTGGTCGGCTTCGGCCTGTTCGGCATGGCCCTGTGGGCCAGAACGGCCGCCGTGTTCATCGCCGGCGTGCTGATCATCGGGAACTTCCTGTCGATCCCGTACTTCCCGGTGTGGTCACTGGTGGCCATCGCGCTCTACGCCTGGATCATCTGGGCGGTCTGCACGGTGGGCGACCACGCCGGCTGACCGGCCCGGCTCTCCGCCCGCGGCTGCCGGGCCCGGCAGCCGCTCCTCCAGGGTCCGCCGCAGCTCGCGGGCGGCCCGGGTCGGGGAGACGTCCGCGCGGTGCGCCACCGAGACGGTGCGGTGCAGCCCCGGCGGGGCGAACGGGGTGGCCCGCAGCCCGGAACGGGCGGCGACCATGGCGGGCACCAGGGCCATCCCCAGCCCGGCCCGGACAAATCCCAGCACCGCGTCCATCTCCCCGCCCTGCACGCTGAGCACCGGCTCGAACCCGGCCGCCCGGCACACCGCCAGCGTGTAGTCGCGCAGGTCGTAGCCGTGCCGGTACATCGCCAGCGGCCTGCCGCGCAGGTCCGCCACCCGCAGCCGGCGGCGTCCGCGCACCGGCGGCGGCGCGTCCGGCGCGGAGACCACCACCAGTTCCTCGCGCAGCAGTTCCGCGGTGACCAGCGCCGGGGCCTGCACCGGCAGCGGGGTGATCACCAGCGCCAGATCCAGTTCGCCGTCGGCCAGCACCCGCACCAGATCCTGCGAGCCGCTCTCCCGGATCCGCAGCTCCACCCCCGGATAGCGGTCGTGGAAGGCGCGCAGCACCTCCGGCACCAGACCGGCGCACAGACTGGGCGGGGCGCCGAGCCGCACCCGCCCGCGCCGCAACCGTGCCACCTCCTGCACCTCCCGGCGCGCGGTCTCGGTGTCGGCGAGGATGCGCCGGGCCAGCGGCAGCAGGGCCTCCCCGGCGTCGGTGAGGGTGATGTGGCCGCGCGCCCGGTGGAACAGTCCGGCGCCCAGCTCCCGCTCCAGCGCCTGGATCTGCTGGGAGAGCGAGGGCTGGGCGACATGCTCGCGCTCGGCCGCCCGGGTGAAGTGGCGGGTCTCGGCGACGGCGGTGAAGTAGCGGAGCTGGTGGAGCTGCACGGGGTTCCCTCCGGCCGGCGGCGGGGCCGTCCGGAGGATCCGGAGGCCGGGGAGCCATGATAGGCACAGCCTATGAAGATGACCGTTTCTATGTCTTGGACCGATCCCCGCCCGCCGCCCTACCGTCCCTGCCATGGCATTGGCGACAAGGACCGGCCCGGAACGACCGGCCCCCGCCGCGGCCCCCGCCGCGGCGGCCCGGAACCGGACGGCCACCCCCGGCCCGCACCCCCGACCCCCCTCCCTCGCCGCCCGCCCCGGCTCCTCCCTGCGGCTGCTGTGGCGCTCGACCATCGGCAAGAAGGCCGTGATGGCCGTCAGCGGGCTGTTCCTGCTGCTCTATCTGGTCCTCCACATGCTGGGCAATCTGAAGATCTTCTTCGGCCCGGACGACTTCAACGGCTACTCCCACTGGCTGCGCACCCTCGGTGAACCGGCGCTGCATCACGAGTGGTTCCTGTGGCTGCTGCGGTTCGCGCTGGCCGCCGCCGTGGTGCTGCACGGCGTCTGTGCCTACCAGCTCAGCCGGCGCGCCCGGACCGCCCGCCCGGTGCGCTACGCCCACCGCCCCCGCGGCTCCTCCTACGCCACCCGCACCATGCGGTGGGGCGGGGTGATCGTGGCCCTGTTCGTGGTCTGGCACATCCTGGACCTGACCACCGGCACGGTGAATCCCCACGGGGAGGCCGGGCAGCCGTACCAGAACGTGGTGGCCTCCTTCTCCACCTGGTACGGCAATGTCATCTATCTGACCGCGGTGACCGCGGTCGGACTGCATGTCCGGCACGGCCTGTTCGGCGCCGCGCAGACCCTGGGGGTCAACAGCCCGCGCCGCCAGGCCGCGCTGCGGCGCACCTCCGATGTGCTGGCCGTCGCGCTGACCGCCGGCTTCGTCTCCGTGCCGCTGGCCGTGATCACCGGGGTGGCGGAGTGACCGTGACCGAGACCGCGGGCGAGCCCGGACGGCCGCCCTACCACCGCTTCCGGACCGGCGAGCCGGTCAGCGACACCAGGGCACCGGACGGCCCGGTCGCCGAACGCTGGAACCGCCGCCGCTTCGAGGCCGCTCTGGTCAACCCGGCCAACCGCCGGGGGCACACCGTGATCGTGGTCGGCACCGGCCTGGCCGGCGCCTCGGCCGGCGCCACCCTGGCCGAACAGGGCTACCGGGTCCTCCAGTTCTGCTACTCGGACTCGCCGCGCCGGGCCCACTCGATCGCCGCCCAGGGCGGCATCAACGCCGCCAAGAACTACCGCAACGACGGCGACTCGGTGCGCCGGCTGTTCTACGACACCGTCAAGGGCGGCGACTTCCGCGCCCGGGAGTCCAATGTCCACCGGCTGGCCGAGATCTCGGTGCAGATCATCGACCAGTGCGTGGCCCAGGGCGTGCCGTTCGCCCGCGAGTACGGCGGCCTGCTGGACACCCGTTCCTTCGGCGGGGTGCAGGTCTCCCGCACCTTCTACGCCCGCGGCCAGACCGGCCAGCAGCTGCTGCTCGGCGCCTACCAGGCGCTGTCCCGGCAGATCGCGGCCGGCCAGGTCGAGATGCATCCGCGCACCGAGATGCTGGATCTGGTCGTGATCGACGGCCGGGCCCGGGGGATCGTGGCCCGCAATCTGCTCACCGGCCGGATCGACACCCATCTCGCCGACGCCGTGGTACTGGCCACCGGCGGCTACGGCAATGTCTTCTTCCTGTCCACCAACGCCAAGAACTCCAATGCCACCGCGATCTGGCGGGCGCACCGGCGCGGCGCCTACTTCGCCAACCCCTGTTTCACCCAGATCCACCCCACCTGCATCCCGCGCTCCGGCGACCACCAGTCCAAGCTGACGCTGATGAGCGAGTCGCTGCGCAACGACGGCCGGATCTGGGTGCCGGCCCGCGCCGGCGACACCCGGCCGCCCGCCGGCATCCCGGAGGCGGAGCGCGACTACTACCTGGAGCGGATGTACCCCTCGTTCGGCAATCTGGTGCCCCGGGACATCGCCTCCCGCGCGGCCAAGAACGTCTGCGACGAGGGACGCGGCGTCGGCCCCGGCGGGCAGGGCGTCTATCTGGACTTCGCGGACGCCATCGCCCGGCTGGGCCGGGACGCCGTCCGGGCCCGCTACGGCAACCTCTTCGAGATGTACGAGCGGATCACCGCCGAGGACCCCTACCGGGTGCCGATGCGGATCTATCCGGCGATCCACTACACCATGGGCGGCCTGTGGGTCGACTACGACCTGATGACCACGGTGCCGGGGCTGTTCGCCATCGGGGAGGCCAACTTCTCCGACCACGGCGCCAACCGGCTGGGCGCCTCCGCGCTGATGCAGGGCCTGGCCGACGGCTACTTCATCCTCCCGGCCACCCTGGGCGACTACCTGGCCCGCCACCCGGGCCCGCCGGTGTCCGGCATCCCGGAGAACCATCCGGCCATCGAGGAGGCCGTCTTCGCCGTCACCGACCGGCTCTACGCGCTGCTGTCCGCGAGCGGCGACCGCACCCCCGACTCCTTCCACCGGGAGCTCGGGCAACTGCTGTGGGACGAGTGCGGCATGGCCCGCTCCGAGGCCGGCCTGCGCAAGGCCCTGGAGCGCATCCCGGAACTGCGCGCCGAGTTCTGGGACCGCGTCCGGGTGCCTGGCGAGGGCAGTGCCCTCAACCAGTCGCTGGAGAAGGCCAACCGGGTCTCCGACTACCTGGAACTGGCCGAGCTGATGTGCCTGGACGCCCTGCACCGCACCGAGTCCTGCGGCGGCCACTTCCGTACCGAGAGCCAGACCGAGGACGGCGAGGCGCGCCGCGACGACGAGGCCTTCGCCTACGCCGCCGCCTGGGAGTTCACCTCCCCGGGCGCCCCGCCCGTGCTCCACCGCGAGGCCCTGGCCTTTTCCGATGTCCACCCCACCCAGCGGAGTTATGCATGAGCGGCAGCGGCATGCGCCTCACCCTGAACATCTGGCGCCAGCCCGCCCCCGACCGGCCCGGCGCCATGGCCACCTACCACATCGAGGACATCTCCCCGGACATGTCCTTCCTGGAAATGCTGGACACCCTCAACGAGCGGCTGATCGCCGAGGGCGAGGAGCCGGTGGCCTTCGACCACGACTGCCGGGAGGGCATCTGCGGCGCCTGCGGCCTGGTCATCAACGGCCGGGCGCACGGCCCGGAGCGCACCACCACCTGCCAGCTGCACATGCGCCATTTCCGGGACGGCGACACCATCGACATCGAGCCCTGGCGGGCCGGGCCGTTCCCGGTGCTGCGGGACCTGGTGGTGGACCGCTCGGCGCTGGACCGGATCATCGGCGCCGGCGGCTACATCACCGCCCCGACCGGCGCCGCCCCCGAGGCGCACGCGCAGCCGGTGCCGAAGGCCGCCGCCGACACCGCCTTCGAGTACGCGGCCTGCATCGGCTGCGGCGCCTGCGTGGCGGCCTGCCCCAACGGCTCGGCCATGCTGTTCACCGCCGCCAAGGTGGTCCATCTCAACTCGCTCCCCCAGGGCGAGCCGGAGCGCGAGCACCGGGTCCTGGCCATGGTCGAGGTGATGGACGAGGAGGCGTTCGGCGGCTGCACCCACGTCGGCGCCTGCGCGGACGCCTGCCCCAAGGGCATCCCGCTGGCCGGGATCGCCACCCTGAACCGCGAATACCTGCGGGCCACCGCCTCCGGGGCCCGGCCCGCCTGAGCCTGCCCACCGCAGGGCCGCCGGAAAAGGAAGAAGGGGATCACCGGGAGAGGAAGAGACAGAAGAAGAAGAGGGAAAGGGAACCGGGGCGGGGGCACACAGCACCAGCCATCTGCCCGCCCCCGCTCCGGAGCCCTCCGCTCCCGGCCCGCCCGGGGCGGGCCGGTCAACGAGTGTTGGTCTTAGAATCACCGGCATGGCCGATGAGGAGGATGCCGCCTATGAGGCGGTGAGCGCGCTGGGCGATCCGGTGCGGCGGCGACTGTACCGGTATGTGGCGGCCCGGCCCGGCTGGACGGGGCGGGACGCGGCGGCCGAAGCGGCCGGGATCTCCCGTTCGCTGGCCGCCCACCATCTGGACCGGCTGGTGGAGTCCGGCCTGCTGACCACATCCTTCCAGCGGCTCTCCGGCCGCACCGGCCCCGGCGCAGGCCGCCCGGCGAAGGTGTACCGCCGGGCCGAGCGGGAGCACCGGGTCTCCCTCCCGCCGCGCGCCTACGACACCCTGGGCCGCCTGCTCGCCGGCGTGGTCGAGGAGGCCGGCCTGGACCGGGAGTTGCAGGCGGCGGCCCGCGCGGCGGGCCGGACCGCCGAGCCGGACACCGACCCGGTCACCCTGCTGCGCGAGCGCGGCTACCAGCCCTTCGAGGAGCCCCGCGAGGACGAGCACGGGAGCGACGGCGACGGCGACGGCGACGGCACCACGCTGCGCCTGCACAACTGCCCCTTCCACGCCCTGGCCGAGCAGCATCCGGCCCTGGTGTGCGGCATGAACCTGGCCCTGATCGAGGGCCTGCTCGCCGGACGGCGCAGCGCCGGCGGCCGGGAGTGGACAGCGGTGATGGACCCCCGCCGGGAGGGCTGCTGCGTCGCCCTCAAGTCTAAAAAGAATGGCAGTTGACTTTAGAATCTCCGCGACGGCATGCTGAGCCCATGAGCGGCTTCCATCTCGCACAGGTCAACATCGCGCGGCTCGCCGCGCCCCTGGACTCCCCGCAGCTCGCCGACTTCGTCGCCCACCTGCCCCAGATCAACGAACTCGCCGAGCGCTCCCCCGGCTTCGTCTGGCGCATGGTGGACGAGGACGGCGCCGACGCCACCGGTCTGCGCCCGGACCGCACCGACGACATGCTCCTCATCAACTGCTCGCTCTGGGAATCCGTCGAGTCGCTGCACGCCTACACCTACCGCACCGACCACCTGCGGCTGCTCAGCCGCCGCCGGGAGTGGTTCGAGGCCCCGGACGGTCCCCATCAGGCGCTGTGGTGGGTCCCCGCCGGCCACCACCCCACCGTCACCGAGGCCATGGACCGCGTCGCCCACCTCCGCCACCACGGCCCCACGCCCCACGCCTTCACCTTCCGCAAGCACTTCCCCGCGCCCTCGTCCACCCCCGACGGCCGCACCCCGGGCACCGATCGCGCCGGAAGCCCTGCCACGGCCCCCTGACCGGCGTTGCCGTCGTCGGCAGGACCGCCGCCCGGTTCCCGGACCGGTAGCCCGCCGCCGCCCCGGGGCGGGCGAGCGGGCCGGGCAGGGCGCCGGCCGGTGGCTCAGCGGACGGGGTGGCCGGTGGCGCGCAGGGCGTCCTTGACCTGGCCGATCCGCAGATCGCCGAAGTGGAAGACGGAGGCGGCCAGTACCGCGTCCGCGCCCGCGTCGATGGCCTCGGGGAAGTCCGCGGTCCGCCCGGCGCCGCCGGAGGCGATGACCGGGATGGTGACATGCTTGCGCACCGCCCGGATCATCTCGGTGTCGTAGCCGTCCTTGGTGCCGTCGGCGTCCATGGAGTTGAGCAGGATCTCGCCCGCGCCCAGTTCTGCGGCCCGGTGGGCCCACTCCACGGCGTCGATGCCGGTGCCCCGCCGCCCGCCGTGGGTGGTGACCTCGAAGCCGCTGGGGGTGACGGCCCCGCCGGTGACCCGGCGGGCGTCCACCGACAGCACGAGCACCTGGCTGCCGAAGCGCTCGGAGATCTCCCGGATCAGCTCCGGGCGGGCGATGGCGGCGGTGTTGACGCCGACCTTGTCCGCGCCGGCCCGCAGCAGCCGGTCCACGTCCTCGGTGGAGCGGACCCCGCCGCCGACGGTCAGCGGGATGAAGACCTGTTCGGCGGTGCGCCGGACCACGTCGTAGGTGGTCTCGCGGTTGCCGGAGGAGGCGGTGATGTCCAGGAAGGTCAGCTCGTCGGCGCCCTCGGCGTCGTAGACCTTGGCCATCTCCACCGGGTCGCCGGCGTCCCGCAGATTCTGGAAGTTGACGCCCTTGACCACCCGCCCGGCGTCCACGTCCAGGCAGGGGATCACCCGTACGGCCAGGCTCATGCGGCGGCCTCCGGACCGGCGACGGCGGCCAGCGCCTCTGGGAGGGTGAACGCCCCGGCGTACAGCGCCTTGCCCACGATGGCGCCCTCCACGCCCGCCGGCACCAGGGAGGCCAGCGCCCGCAGGTCGTCCAGCGAGGAGACGCCGCCGGAGGCGACCACCGGACGGTCGGTGGCGGCGCAGACGTTCCGCAGCAGATCGAGATTGGGCCCCTGGAGCGTGCCGTCCTTGTTGATGTCGGTGACGACATAGCGGGCGCAGCCCTCGGAGTTCAGCCGCTCCAGGGTCTGGTAGAGATCGCCGCCGTCCCGGGTCCAGCCCCGGCCGCGCAGCGTGGTGCCGCGCACGTCCAGGCCGACCGCGATCTTGTCGCCGTGCTCGGCGATCACCTTGGCGACCCACTCGGGGGATTCCAGGGCGGCCGTGCCCAGATTGACCCGGGTGCAGCCGGTGGCCAGCGCGGCGGCCAGCGAGCCGTCGTCCCGGATGCCGCCGGAGAGCTCCACCTTGATGTCCATCCGCCGGACCACCTCACTGATCCGCTCCCGGTTGTCCCCGGTCCCGAAGGCGGCGTCCAGATCCACCAGATGCAGCCATTCGGCGCCGGCCTCCTGCCAGTTCAGCGCCGCCGCCAGCGGATCGCCGTAGGCGGTCTCGGTGCCGGAGACACCGTGCACCAGGCGGACCGCCTGGCCGTCGCGGACGTCCACGGCGGGAAGGAGTTCAAGGACGCGGCTCATCACAGGGTTCCGATCCAGTTGCGGAGGATGTGGGCTCCGGCGTCGCCGGACTTCTCGGGGTGGAACTGGGTGGCCCACAGGGGGCCGTTCTCCACGGCGGCGACAAACCGCTCACCGTGCCTGGCCCAGGTGACCCTGGGCGCGGCCATGCGCGGGTCCGCCGCCCGGAACTCCCACTCGTGCACCGCGTAGGAGTGCACGAAGTAGAAGCGGGCGTCGTCCGGCAGACCGGCGAAGAGCGCGGAATCGGCCGGGGCCTGAACGGTGTTCCAGCCCATGTGCGGGACCACGGGGGCGTGCAGCCGGCCCACCGTGCCTGGCCATTCCTCCAGCCCCGCGGTCTCCACGCCGTGCTCGATGCCGCGGCCGAAGAGGATCTGCATGCCGACGCAGATGCCCAGCACCGGGCGCCCGCCGGCCAGCCGCCGCTCGACCACCCAGTCGCCGCGGGCCGCCAGCAGGCCCCGCATGCAGGCGGCGAAGGCGCCCACGCCGGGGACGACCAGCCCGTCGGCGTTCATGGCCGCGTCGAAGTCGCGGGTGATCTCCACCTCCGCGCCGGCCCGGGCCAGCGCCCGCTGCGCGGAGCGGACATTGCCGAAGCCGTAGTCGAAGACCACCACGGACCGGGTGCGCCGCGGCGCGGCCGGGCCGGCGGCGGTGACGGTACCGGTCCTGGTACCGGTTCCGGTCGTCGGGTCCGTACTCACTGCCAGACCTCCAGCCGCAGAATGCCGGCCACCAGGCAGAGCACGGCGCCGATGCCCAGCAGGGCGACGACCCCGCGGGGCAGTTCCTGCTTCCAGAACGAATACGCGCCGCCGCCGAGGAACAGCCCGACGGCGATCAGCGCTGTCGACACTCCGTTCACAGCCCTCCGTTCACAGCGCGCCCTTGGTGGACGGGATGCCCGTCTGCCGCGGATCCAGCTCACTGGCCTGGCGCAGCGCCCGGGCCAGCGCCTTGAACTGGCATTCCACGATGTGGTGCGCATTGCGCCCGTAGGGCACATGGACATGCAGGGCGATCTGCGACTGGGCCACGAAGGACTCCAGGATGTGCCGGGTCATGGTGGTGTCGTAGTCCTTGCCGATGATCGGCGCCATGTTCTCCGGCTCGGTGTGCACCAGATAGGGGCGGCCGGAGAGGTCCACGGTCACCTGGGCCAGCGCCTCGTCCAGCGGCACCTGGGCGTGGGCGAAGCGGACGATGCCGCGCTTGTCGCCCAGCGCCTGCCGGAAGGCCGCGCCCAGGGCCAGCGCGGTGTCCTCCATGGTGTGGTGGCTGTCGATATGCAGATCGCCGTCGGTCTTCACGGTCAGGTCGAACAGACCGTGCCGGCCGAGCTGGTCCAGCATGTGGTCGTAGAAGCCGACCCCGGTCGACACATCGACCGTGCCGGTGCCGTCCAGATCGATCTCGACGACGACCTTGGTCTCCTTGGTGGTGCGTTCGACGCGCCCCACGCGGCTCATGCGTTCCTTCTCTCGTTGATCGCCTTCATCAGTTCGCGCACCGCGTCCAGGAAGGCGTCGTTCTCCTCAGGGGTACCGGCGGTGACCCGCAGCCAGCCCGGCACGCCGTTGTCCCGGACCAGCACCCCGCGGTCCAGCAGCGCCCGCCAGGCACCCCGCGCCCCGCCGTCCGCCTCCTCGAAGCGGCCGAACTGCACGAAGTTGGCGTCGGAGTCGGTGACCCGGCAGCCCAGGGCGCGCAGCTCGGTCACCAGCCGGTCCCGTTCCGCCTTGAGCTGCGCCACGTATCCCAGCAGCGTATCGGTGTGCTCCAGGGCCGCCAGCGCGGTGGCCTGGGTGACGGCCGAGAGATGGTACGGCAGCCGGACGAGCTGCACCGCGTCCACCACGGCCGGGTCGGCGGCCAGATAGCCCAGCCGCAGGCCGGCGGCGCCGAACGCCTTGGACATGGTCCGGGAGATCACCAGATTGGGCCGGCCGGCCAGCAGCGGCAGCAGCGAGGGATGGTGGCTGAACTCGGTGTACGCCTCGTCCACGACCACCAGCGCGCCGCCGCCCTCCGGCCGCGCGGCCTGGGCGGCGTCGTACAGGGCGAGCACGGTGGCGGCGTCCACCGCGGTGCCGGTCGGGTTGTTGGGCGAGCAGACGAAGACCACATGCGGGCGGTGCGCGGCGATGGCCTGCCGGGCCGCGGGCGCATCGATGGTGAAGTCCTCGCCGCGCGGCCCGGAGAGCCAGCCGGTGCCGGTGCCGCGGGCGATCAGGGCGTGCATGGAGTAGGACGGCTCGAAGCCGATGGCCTGCCGGCCCGGGCCGCCGAACGCCTGGAGCAGCTGCTGGAGGATCTCGTTGGAGCCGTTGGCGGCCCAGACCTGGGCCCGGCCCACCGGATGCCCGGTGGTGCGGGTGAGGTACCCGGCCAGCTTCTCGCGCAGTTCCACCGCGTCCCGGTCCGGGTAGCGGTTGAGATGGCGGGCGGCCTCGGTGACCCGCTCGGCGATCCGGGCGACCAGCGCGTCCGGCAGCGGGTAGGGGTTCTCATTGGTGTTCAGCCGCACCGGGACATCGAGCTGCGGCGCGCCGTACGGGAACTTGCCGCGCAGCTCGTCCCGGAGGGGAAGGTCGTCGATCCGGGTGGCGGTCACGGGTGGTGGGCTGCTTTCCTTGCTCGGTCCGGGTGCACAGCGGGGCCGGGGGTCACGCGGAGGTCTCCGGGGCCTGCGGCATCTGCGGGGGCCGCGGGAACCGGGCGCGCACGGCGTCGCCGTGGGCGGGCAGGTCCTCGGCCCGGGCCAGGGTGATCACCTGGGGGGCGATCCCGGCCAGCGCCTCGCGGCTGTAGTCCACGACATGGATGCCGCGCAGAAAGGTCTGCACCGACAGACCGGAGGAGTGGCAGGCACAGCCGCCGGTGGGCAGCACATGGTTGGAGCCGGCCGCGTAGTCGCCCAGCGAGACGGGGGACCAGGGGCCGACGAAGACGGCGCCCGCGTTGCGCACCCGGGCGGCCACCGCCGCGGCGTCCGCGGTCTGGATCTCCAGATGCTCGGCGGCGTAGGCGTCCACCACGGCCAGGCCGTGGTCCAGGTCCTCCACCAGCACGATGCCGGACTGCCGTCCGCGCAGCGCCTCGGTGACCCGCTCCCGGTGCCGGGTGCCGGCCACCTGCCGGGCGGTCTCCTCCCCGACCTTTCCGGCCAGCGCCTCGGAGGGGGTGACCAGCACGGCCGCGGCCAGGGTGTCGTGCTCGGCCTGGCTGATCAGGTCGGCGGCCACATGCACCGGGTCGGCGGTGTCGTCGGCCAGGATGGCGATCTCGGTGGGGCCGGCCTCGGCGTCGATGCCGATCCGGCCCTTGAGCAGCCGCTTGGCCGCGGCCACATAGATGTTGCCGGGGCCGGTGACCATCTGGGCCGGGCGGCAGTCCTCGGTGCCGTAGGCGAACATGGCGACGGCCTGGGCCCCGCCGGCCGCGTGGACCTCCTCGACGCCCAGCAGGGCGCAGGCGGCCAGGATGGTGGGGTGCGGCAGGCCGCCGTGGTCGCGCTGCGGCGGGGAGGCGACGGCCAGCGAGCCGACGCCCGCCTCCTGCGCGGGCACCACGTTCATCACCACGGAGGAGGGATAGACGGCCCGGCCGCCCGGCACATAGAGCCCCACCCGCTCCACCGGCACCCACCGCTCGGTGACGGTGCCGCCGGGGACGACGCGCACCGTGGTGTCGGTGCGGCGCTGCTCGCGGTGGACCAGGCGGGCGCGGCGGACGGACTCCTCCAGGGCCGCCCGGACCTCCGGGTCCAGCTCCTCCAGCGCCCGCTCCAGGTCCTCCTTGGCGACCCGGATCCGGTCCAGCCGCACGCCGTCGAACCGTTCCGCGTAGTCGATCAGCGCCGCGCTGCCGCGATGATGCACGTCGTCGCAGATCGGCCGCACCTTCTCCAGGACGGCCTCGACGTCGAGCTCGGCGCGGGGCAGCAGGTCGCGGTCGATCCCGTCCGCGGAGCGGGCGGAACCGCGCAGATCGATTCGGTTCAGCACCCCTACAGTGTCGCAGACCGCGTCCGCCCCGCCGTGCGCCGTTCCACTGGCTGGAACGCCCGGTCCGGCGCCCGGGCCGCGGGCCGCCGGCGGCCCGGGTGCTCGCCGGAAGGCTCCGCACGGGCCGTCCCCTGCCGATAGGCTGGCCTTTTGTGACGACCACGCGCCTGCCCCTGTTTCCGCTCAGTACCGTGCTGTTCCCGGGGCTCGTGCTGCCGCTGAACGTCTTCGAGGCCCGTTACCGGGCGCTCGTGGAGGAGTTGCTGAAGCTGCCGGAGGACGGCCCGCGGCCGTTCGGCGTGATCGGCATCCGGGACGGTCACGAAGTGGCGCCGACCTCGCTGGGGCTGCCGGAGCAGGCCCGTCCCGCCGAGGCCGGGCCGGGCGCCGGTTTCGCGGCGGATCCGATGGACTCCTTCTTCTCGGTGGGCTGCGTGGCCGACGCCACCACCATCCGGGAGCGCGGGCGCGGCACCGCGGAGCCGGACGGCCCGGCCGCCGGCGCGGGCGGGCCGGCCGCCCGGCCGGTGACCGGCTACGACCTGCTGGCCACCGGCACCAGCCGGTTCCGGCTGCGGTCGGTGGACGCCCGGGGGCCGTATCTGGTGGGCGAGGTGGAGATGCTGCCGGAGCACACCGGGGAGGGCGCGGAGCTGCTGGCCGCGGGGGTGCTCGGCGCCTTCCGGGCGTATCAGCGGCAGCTCGCGGGCGCCTCCGACCGCACTCCGGCGGCCCACCGCGATCTGCCGGAGGACCCGTCGGTGGTCTCCTACCTGGTGGCGGCGACCACCGTGCTGTACCCGGCGGAGCGGCAGCGGCTGCTGGAGGCCGCGGACACCGCCGCCCGACTGCGGCAGGAGATGGAGCTGCTGCGCCGGGAGGTGCGGCTGATCCGCAGCCTGCCCTCGGTGCCGGCCGCCGATCTGACCCTGCGGCCCACCCATCTCAACTGAGGGCGGGGCCAGGCAGTCAGCAGCCGGGCATCACCGGGGCATTGCTTCCGGTGTAGACGACCACATCGGGCAGATATCCGGCGTCGATCCGGTTCCACAGGGTGCTGGTGACTCCGTTGGCGGAGACCACCTCCCCCTCGGCGGTGCAGCGTATCCACACGGTGGTTCCGTCGGGGAGACAGGCGGTCTGGGGGGAGCCTCCCCACGGGGTCTCGTGCACCGAGGCGCACGGCATCCAGGGGGCCACCACGGTGGCCTGAAAGGCCTCGGGAAACGGTTCCCCGCCCGTCCCCGCCAATGCCCCCGTGCCGTTCGCGGTGCCGCCCAGATCGCCGCCGCTGACGCGTGAGACGCCGTCTTCCCAGTCTCCGTCCCCGGTGCCCGAGCTGTCGGACGCCCCGCCCTCCGAGGTGCCGGCGAGGGAGTCCTCGCCGGCAGTCCCGCCGTCCGGATTCTCTCCGTCCTCCTGAGTTCCGCCGCCGTCCGCGCCGGTGTCGCCCGCCGAGCCCCCGGAATCCGCGGAACCAGCGGCGGCCTCGGATGTGCCGCCGGCGGCGGACACGCCACCGGACCCCGCCTGCCCCGGCACCGGGTGCTGCCAGGCCTGCCAGGCCACCACAAGCCCCGCCAGTGAGATGCCGGTACCGATCAGCCAGCGCATCGTTCCGTCCCCGCCCCTGCCTCTGTCGCGCATCCCCCACCGTCCTTCGTGCGCAAACCACCGAGACTCAGACCGTACCGCCCGTCCCCCGGGTGGGCCGGTGTGCGCGGTGCGGCGTCCGCTTCAGGGCATCTTCACACCGCCCGTGCACCACAGTCATCAACTCTACGCCCGAATGCTGGGGGAGAGTTGAGGCACGGCCGGCGGACGCGGACGGCCAACGGCGGAAACCGGCTGGGCTGCGGCCGCTGACCCCCGTACAGTGCGACTCGTCGCCGACTCGGCGAAGCGGCGGCGGGCACGGGCAGGCAGCGAGAAGGGTGCGGGCGTGGCGAGGACGAAGGCCGGGAAGGGCGGCGGCACGAGTGACCGGCGGGGAGCAGGCGGGGGCGGCACCCCCGCGACGGTGGCGGCCACCCGGGCGGGCGTGACCTACACACTGCGCTCCTACGACCATGACCCGGCCACCGGCTCCTACGGCGAGGAGGCCGCCCGGGCGCTGGACGTCGAGCCCGGGCGGGTGTTCAAGACCCTGGTGGCCGAGGTGGACGGCCGGCTGACCGTGGCCGTCGTACCGGTGTCGGCCTCCCTCGGGCTGAAGGCGCTGGCCGCGGCGGTGGGCGGCAAGCGGGCGGCCATGGCCGACCCGGCCGCGGCCGAGCGCAGCACCGGCTATGTGCGCGGCGGGATCTCCCCGCTCGGGCAGCGCAAGCGGCTGCCCACGGTGGTGGACGCCTCGGCCACCGGGCACGGGACGGTACTGGTGTCCGCCGGCCGGCGCGGCCTGGAGATCGAGCTGGCCCCCGCCGATCTGATCCGCCTCACCGACGCCACGGTCGCCGACATCCGCGCCTGACCGGCCCGCGCCTGACCGGTCCCGCGCGCCCGCTCAGCCCCAGCGGGGGAAGACGGGCGGGCGGCGGACCGGGTCGCGCGGCCCCCAGAGGGCCATGCACAGGAAGTGGGCCAGCAGCGCGCCGAACGCCGGGCCGATCAGCGCGCCCAGCGCGTTGAGCTCCAGCGGCGCGTCGATCACCGCGCCGTCGCCCAGCCGCCGGGCCAGCTCCCGGATCTCGTCCCGGTCCGGTTCCAGGAGTTCGCCGAGCCGCCAGGCCAGCACCGCGCCCAGGCCGGCGCCCAGGGCCAGGCCCGCCGTCTCCGCCACCCCGGAGCGCCGCCGGAGCAGGAAGACACCCACCCCCGCGGCCAGCCCGACCCCGAGGCCCAGCAGCAGAAAGGTGCCGTCCCCGGCGATCGCCTGCTGGCTCTCGGGATTCTCCAGATACAGCGCGTCACCGCCCACCAGCAGACGGACCCGGGGGGCCAGCCGCTCCCAGAGCAGCCCCAGCACCGGGCCCACGGCCGCCGCGACGGCCGCCATGACCACGGCACCGGCCAGGATCTCCCGGCCCCAGGACACCGGCCGGCCGGCGCCGGGACCGCTGCCCGCGCCGCCGAGGCCGGTGGCGCCGCCGGGGGCGGGCGGGGGCGGCGCGGCCCAGGGATCGGGACCACGCATCGCGGCCCTGCGGTCGTCCGGAGTGGGAAGGGGAAGGGTCACTCAGCCATCCTGCCAGTTCCGCCCGCCCCGCCGGCCGCGGGGACACCGCTCAGCGCGTGGCGGCGCGGCGGTAGGACCAGGTGGCCAGGGCCAGTGCGGCGGCCCCCGCCACGGTGCAGACCGTCAGGCCCACGGCGACCGCGTCCCACTGCGGGTCCGGCCGCAGCACCGCGGCCAGCGCCTCCACGCCGTAGGTGGAGGGCAGCAGGTCGCGCACCAGTTGCACCGGGGCGGGCATCCGGGAGGCGGGCAGCACGCCCAGCAGCAGCGCCGCGGACATGCCGAGCTGCCCGCAGAGGGTGGCCAGCTCCGGGCGCGGCGCCAGCAGTCCCAGCGCGGCGCCCAGCCCGGCCAGCGCGGCACCGGCCAGCGGCACCACGGCCGCCAGCAGCCACAGCCCGCCCATCGGCAGCTCGTAGAGCACGCTGCCGGTCACCGCGGTCACCGCGGCGCCGGGCAGGGTGAAGGAGGCGTATGCCGCGGCCGTGCCCAGCGCCACGGCGGCGGCCGGAACGGGCAGGGTGGCGTAGTGGTCCAGGCCGCCGGAGGCGCGCAGCCGGCCGAAGTGCTGGGCCAGCAGATTGAGCGCGACAAACGCGACCACCAGCACCGTCGAACCGGCCACCACGGCCCGCGCGGCCTCGCCGGGGCCGGGGTCCACCACGCCGCGCAGCAGCACCAGGATGCCCAGGGACTGGAAGGTGGCGACGAACAGCAGCGGGATCCGGGCCACCCTGGCCCGGGAGAGCTGCGCCCGGTAGACCGCGCCCAGCGCGGGCCACAGCCCGGGCGCCGGGGCCAGCGCCACCGGCCCGGGCGGCGCCGCACCGGGCGCCGCACCGGAGGTGTCCGCGGCGGGGCGCGGCGCGCCGGTGCGCTGGGCGGGCGGACGGGCCGGGGGGCCGGACGGCCGCTCGCCCGGGCGCCGGCCGCCGGCCGGGGCCGCGCTCATCCGGTGACACCGCCTTCCCTGACCAGACCGGGAGACCGCCCGCCGAGCGCCAGATAGACGTCCTCCAGGCTGACGGTGGCCAGGGTGAAGTCCTCCAGCGCGGCAAAGGCCGGGCCGGTGGTGACCGTGGCGACCACGCCACGGGCCGCCTCCGGGCCGAGCCGCAGCGTCCAGCGGCGGCCGGCGATCCCGGCGCGGGCGCGCAGGGCGGCCACGGCGGGCACCTCCAGCGGCGGGCGGTCCCGCCACACCAGGTCGAGGCGGACCTCGTCGCCGACCCGGGCCTTCAGGCCGGCGGGCGTGTCGCAGGCGATGATCCGGCCGCCGTCCAGCACCGCGACCCGGTCCAGTACCGCCTCCGCCTCGCTGACATTGTGGGTGACCAGCAGCACGGTGGTGCCGCGTTCGGTGCGGCGGCGGTCGATGGCGGACCATACGGCGCGCCGGGCCACCGGGTCCATGCCGGTGGTGGGCTCGTCCAGGACCAGGAAGGAACGGTGGCCGGTGAGCGCTGCGGCCACGCAGGCGAGCCGCCGCTCACCGCCGGACAGGCTGTTCAGCGGGCGGCCGGCCAGCGCGCCGAGGCCCAGTTCGTCCAGCACGGCGTCGCGCTCGTGCCGGGCGGCCGGGGCGCCCAGTCCGCGCAGTCTGCCGGTGGTCTCCACGGCCAGCGAGACGGTCAGCTCGTCCAGCGCGGTGGACTGCTGACCGAGGTAGGCCAGCAGCCGCGGCGCACGCCGGGGATGGCGGCACAGATCGTGGCCGAGCAGGGTGATCCGGCCGGCGTCGGGCCGCAGCAGCCCGGTGAGCTGCCGCACCAGGGTGGTCTTGCCCGCGCCGTTGGGGCCCAGCAGGCCGAAGATCTCGCCGTGCCGCACCCGCAGCGAGATGCCCGCGTTGGCGCGTACCGGGCTGCGGTTGCGGCGCGGACCGCGGTAGGTCTTCTCCAGCCCGGACACGTCCAGTGCGGGCACGGCTCCGTCGGCTCCGTCGGCTCGGCCGGCTCGGCCGGCGGTGGACCGGGCGCCGGTCGGGTCCGCATCGGCCCGGACGATAGGAAGGGGCACAGTCCCCGAGCCTACGCCGCCGCGCCGCGCGATCACCGGCAGGGTCGCCCGTCCCGGTCCCCGCCGCCGCTCCCGCCGTCCGGGGCCGGGGTCAGTGGCTGCTGTGTTCCCGGGCGGTCTTGGCGCGGGTGTCGATCTCGCGCCAGAAGCCGGCCCGGATGGCATAGCGGTCCTGCTCGTCGATCTGGTCGTCCTTGTGCGCGAGCAGCCCGAAGCGGGCGGCGTAGCGCAGCAGTTCGCCGTCGATGCGGTGCGGGATGCGCGGGTACTCCGCGGAGAGCTGGTGCAGCCGGGCCGGGGCGTTGAGGCGCTCCGCCCAGCGGCGCGCGTAGACCATGCCGACCTCGAACGGGTCGCCGCTGACCGCGGTGATGTCCTCCTCGCGGTCGGCCCAGCGCTGTTCGGCGGTGGTCATCTGGGCGAGTATCGGGAGCGAGGCGGTCTCCGGGGACTCGCCGGGGCCGCGTTCGACCCAGCCCCGGTCGGAGGACCAGCGCAGGGTGGCACCGGCGGCGGCGCCGGACGGGCCGGGGCCCGGTCTGCCCAGCGCGGCCAGGTCCTTGGGGGTCGGCACGCCGCGGGCACCGCCGCCCGGCTCCCGCTCCGCCTCGTCCTCCTCGGTGGCCGTGGCATGGTGTGCGGTGCCGTTCTTGGGGGTGTCCTCGTGGCCATGACCATGGCCATGGGCGTGGCCGGGGCCGTGGCCGTCCGCCGTTTCGGCGGCGGCGGGCGGTGTGTCGGGCAGCGGTGCGGAGAGAATCGCCGCGATGTCCGGCCGGGTCGCGGTCTGCGGCACGCCGTCGGCGGCCGGGATCTCGCGCAGCCGTACCGAGCGGGTGATCCAGGCGCGGTCCAGCACCCGGCGCTCGTCGGCCTCGGCGACCAGGTCCTCGGACTGGTTGTAGTCGCCGTCGGCGGCCTGCACGGCCCACAGATGCACGGCGACGCCGTGTTCCTTGGCGGACATCAGCCCGGGCAGCAGGTCGCCGTCGCCGGTGACCAGCACGATGTCGGCGCAGGCGCGGTTGCGGGCGAGTTCGGTGAGTTCGGCGTGCATGGCGGCGTCCACGCCCTTCTGCGCCCAGCGGCCGTCGCTGCGGGTCAGCGCGCCCAGCCGGACGGTGACCCGGGGCATCACCCGCAGCCTGCGGTGCTCGGGCTGCGGAACCCGGTCGGGGGCGCCGTCGAACCAGTAGATGCGCAGCAGGGTGCAGCCGGTGTCGGCCTCGGCGCGCTCCCGCAGAGCCTGGATCAGTGCGGCGTGGTCCACGGTGATCCGGGGGCGGGCCGGCTCTCCGGCGAGCAGGCTCGCTGCGGCGCCCAGCAGGTATCCGGCGTCCACCAGCACGACGCAGCGATCCACGGTGCACCTCTTTCCCTGGTTTCCCTAGGTGTGGCCATAGGTTTTCCGGTTCCGCCGGGTTCTCCCGGTTCGCCGGCGAATCGGCCGAGGGCCATCGCAAGCACCTGTCCGAGCACTCCACCAGAACTTTTCTTGAGTCTGCCCGAGACCGGCGCGGTTATCAGTCCCGGCCGGTTCGTCGGCGTGGCGAATCGGCTTCGGGCCGCACCCCGGGCGGACTTGTCCGAAATGCGGCATTCACCAGTCCGTGCGAGGCTGATCCCGCCTGGGAGTTCCACATGGCACTGCACTGGAGGCGAGCGACCATGGCGAAGAACAAGAACCGCAAGAACCGCCCGGACCGGGCCGGCGGTACCGAGCGCGAACAGCGCGAACAGCGGCCCGAACAGAACGAGGCCGCCGCCGCGGCCACCGTGTCCGCCGCTCCCGCGGTCGCCACCGGCGGCCGGAAGAAGCAGAAGCGCTTCGGCCACAACTGAGCCGCGCCCCGGCGGTTCCCTCCCGCCGTCCCACTGTCCCGATCCTCCCCGCCGTCCCCTTCCCTTCCGCGTCCGGCGGGGTGCCGCGGGGCCCGTCCCGACCGGACGGCCCCCGCGGCGATTTCCGCGCCCGGCGGCTCAGCCCGCCAGGCAGGACGGGCCGAGCAGCGCCTTGAGATCGCCGAAGAGTTCCGGCGCGGGCTGCACCCGGTGCCTGTCCAGCCGCAGCACGGTGGTACGGCGGGGCTGCTGGAGCCTGATCCGCACCTCGGTGGTGCCCCGGTGGTGCGAGAGCAGCTCGCCCAGCTGCTGCACCAGCGGCGGGGTCACCTTCACCGCCGGGATGATGATGGTCACCGGGGCGCCCGCGGCGCTCTCGGCCAGATCGGGAACCATCAGCTCCATGGCCACGATCCGCGGCACGTCCTCCCGCTTGTCCAGCCGCCCCTTGACGAAGACGATCGTGTCCTCCACCAGCTGGGTGGAGACCAGCTGGTAGCTGGCCGGGAAGAACATGCAGTCGATGGAGCCCTCCAGATCCTCCACGGTGGCGATGGCCCAGGCATTGCCCTGCTTGGTCATCTTCCGCTGGAGCCCGGAGACGATGCCGCCGATGGTGATCACCTGGCCGTCCGAGAAGTCCCCGGAGAGAAGCTGCGACATGGTGGCGTCGGCCTTGTCGCTCAGCAGATGCTCCACCCCGAACAGCGGATGGTCGGAGACATACAGACCGAGCATCTCCCGCTCCTGGGCGAGCAGATAGCTCTTGTCCCACTCCTCGGTGGTGAACTCCACGTCCATGCCGAAGCCGGGGCCGGAGTCGGTGTCCTCCTCGCCCAGGCCGCCGAACAGGTCGAACTGCCCCTCCGCCTCCTTGCGCTTGACCTGCACCACATTGTCGATCATGGGCTCGAAGGCGGCGCTGAGGCCCTTGCGGGTGTGCTTGAGGGAGTCGAAGGCACCCGCCTTGATCAGGGATTCGACGGTGCGCTTGTTGCAGACCACCGCCTCCACCTTGTCCAGGAAGTCGGGGAAGGAGGTGAACCTGCCCTTGGAGCGGCGGGCCCGGCCGATGGCCTCCACCACGTTGGCGCCGACGTTCCGCACCGCCAGCAGGCCGAAGACGATCACGTCGTCGCCGCGCGGGGTGAAGTTGGCCTGCGACTCATTGACATCCGGCGGCAGCACCCGGATGCCCATCCGGCGGCACTCGTTGAGATAGACCGCGGACTTGTCCTTGTCGTCCTTCACCGAGGTGAGCAGCGCGGACATGTACTCGGCCGGGTAGTTGGCCTTCAGATAGGCGGTCCAGTAGGTGATCAGACCGTAGGCCGAGGAGTGCGCCTTGTTGAAGGCGTAGCCGGCGAACGGGACCAGCACGTCCCACACCGCCTTGACCGCCTCGTCCGAGAAGCCCTTCTCCCGGGCGCCCTTCTGGAAGTTGACGAACTCCTTCTCCAGCACCTCGGGCTTCTTCTTGCCCATGGCCCGGCGCAGCAGGTCGGCCTGGCCGAGCGAGTAGCCGGCCAGGATCTGGGCGGCCTTCTGCACCTGCTCCTGGTAGACGATCAGGCCGTAGGTGACGTCCAGGACCTCCTTGAGCGGCTCCTCCAGCTCCGGGTGGATCGGGGTGATCTCCTGCTGGCCGTTCTTCCGCAGGGCGTAGTTGATGTGCGAGTTCATGCCCATCGGGCCGGGCCGGTAGAGGGCCGAGACCGCGGAGATGTCCTCGAAGTTGTCCGGCTTCATCATCCGCAGCAGGGAGCGCATGGGCCCGCCGTCGAACTGGAAGACGCCCAGGGTGTCGCCGCGCTGGAGGAGTTCGTAGGTCTTGGGGTCGTCCAGCGTCAGATCGAGCAGGGTGAGGTCGATGCCCTTGTTCTGCTTGATGAGCTTGACCGCGTCATCCATGATCGTCAGGTTGCGCAGGCCCAGGAAGTCCATCTTCAGCAGGCCGAGCGCCTCACAGCTCGGGTAGTCCCACTGGGTCACCACCACGCCGTCGTTCTTGGGCGAGAAGACCGGGACATGGTCGATCAGCGTCTCGCTGGACATGATCACACCGGCCGCGTGCACGCCCATCTGCCGCACCAGGCCCTCGATGCCGCGGGCCGCGTCGATCACCTTGGTGACGTCCGGCTCGTTCTCGTACATGGTGCGGATCTCGCCGGCCTCGGAGTACCGGGGGTGGTCCTTGTCGGTGATGCCGGACAGCGGCATGGACTTGCCCAGCACGTCCGGCGGCATGGCCTTGGTGATCCGGTCGCCCACCGCGTAGGGATAGCCCAGCACCCGGGCCGAGTCCTTGATGGCGTTCTTCGCCTTGATGGTGCCGTAGGTGCCGATCATGGCCACCTTGTCGGCGCCGTACTTCTCGGTCACATACCGGATGACCTCGCCGCGCCGGCGCTCGTCGAAGTCGATGTCGACATCCGGCATGGAGACCCGCTCGGGGTTGAGGAACCGCTCGAAGATCAGTCCGTGCTCCAGCGGGTCCAGGTCGGTGATGCCCATGGCGTAGGCGACGATCGAGCCGGCCGCCGAGCCGCGGCCGGGGCCGACCGCGATGCCGTTGTTCTTGGCCCACATGATGAAGTCCGCGACCACCAGGAAGTAGCCGGGGAAGCCCATCTTGATGATGACGTCCATCTCGTAGTCGGCCTGGGTCTGCCGGCTCTCCGGGACACCGCCGGGCCAGCGGCGGGCCAAGCCGCGCCGCACCTCCTCGCGGAACCAGCTCACCTCGTCGTAGCCCTCGGGCACGTCGAACCGCGGCATCAGATTGCGGAACTCGAACATGCCGGTGGTGTCCACCCGGTCGGCGATCAGCTCCTGGGTGTTGCGGCAGCCCTGCTGCCAGACCTCCGAGGAGTCGACGGCGTACATCTCCGCGGCCGACTTCAGGTAGTAGCCGGAGCCGTCGAACTTGAAGCGGTCCGGGTCGGAGAGGTTGGAGCCGGTCTGGATGCAGAGCAGGGTGTCGTGGGCCGAGGACTCGTTCTCGAAGGTGTAGTGCGAGTCGTTGGTGACCACGAACGGGGCGTTCAGCTTGCGGGCGATCTCCTCCAGGCCGGCCCGGGCGCGCCGGTCGATGTCGATGCCGTGGTCCATCAGCTCGACGAAGAAGTTGTCCCGGCCGAAGATGTCCTGGAAATCCCCGGCCGCCTTCAGCGCCTCGTCCATCTGCCCGAGGCGGATGCGGGTGGGGATCTCGCCGGAGGGGCAGCCGGTGGTGCCGATCAGGCCCTCGGCGTACTCGGCCAGCAGCTCGCGGTCCATCCGGGGCTTGCGGAAGTAGCCCTCCAGGCTGGCCCGGGACTGGGCCCGGAACAGGTTGTGCAGGCCGGTGGCGTTGCGCGCCCAGATGGTCATGTGGGTGTAGGCGCCGGCACCGGCGACATCGTCGTTCTTCTGGTGCGGGGCGCCCCATTTGACCGGGCGGTTGTAGCGGCGGTGCTCGGGCGCGAGATACGCCTCGATGCCCATGACGGGGGTGATGCCCGCGTCCTTGGCCTTGTGGAAGAAGTCGTAGGAGCCGTGCAGGTTGCCGTGGTCGGTGATGGCGAGGTGGGTCATGCCCATGTCCCCGGCCGCCTTGAACAAGTCCTTCAACCGCGCCGCGCCGTCCAGCAGCGAGTACTGAGTGTGTACATGCAAGTGCGTGAAGGGCTTGGTCACCACACGGACCTTCCGACGTGCTCGGTCATGGACGTGGACCGGTACGGGACAGCGCGCACCGATGCCCCGACCCTACTCCTGACCGCCGCCCCCGACGGCCCCCGGCACGCCCCGATCTCGCCGACAAAACCGCAGGTCAGACCCGCTCCGGCAACAAACCGCAAGGTCAGCGCCGAATACTGAATCGAGGTGTGATCTTTACCCGGCACGGCCGCCGCGCCGCACCGTGGCCGCGCCGTGGCCGCACCGCGCCGCCCGGCCGGTGGCGGGGCCGGGACCACGGGCCCTGTCAGGCGCGCGCCGCGCATGGCACACTCGCCCTCGATGGGCATCTCGGAAGCAGGCATACGCATCGCGCGCACCGCGGTCTTCACCGCGCTGTGCGTCGCGCTGTCCGCCGGTGCCCATGTCTTCTTCTCCGCCGGCCCGCTCCCGGTCCTCACCGTGGCCGCGGTCGCGGGCGCGGTCTTCGCCGTCGCCTTCCCGCTCACCGGGCGGGAGCGCGGCTTCGGCTCCATCGCCGCCCTGCTGGTGCCGCTCCAGCTGGTCGTCGACACCGTCTTCACCACCGGCCAGACCGCCTGCTACGGCGCGGCGGCCACGGCCGGCGGGGCCCCGGTGCCGAGGGTGAGCGCGCTCAGCCTGCTCTGCGCGGGCGGCGACGTGGGCACCCCGCTGGCCCGCTTCGCGGCCGGCGCCGAGCCGGCCGCCCACCCGGCGGGCCCCTGGCTGCTGCTGGCCGTCCATGTGGCCCTCGCCCTGGCCGCCGCCGCCTGGCTGCGCGGCGGCGAGGCGGCGCTGGCCGGGCTGATCCGGGCCGCCGCGGCGGTCACCTTCCGGCCGCTGCTGCTGGCGGTGGCCGGCCGGCCCGCGCTGCCGGCGCCCGCGCCGGAGATCCGGCCGCGCCGCGCCGCCGGGCACCGGACGGAGCGGGTCCGCGCCCTGCTGCTCGGCCACTGTGTCATCCGCCGGGGGCCGCCGCGGGCCGCGGTGATCTGACCGGGCCCCTCCGGCCCGAGCACGTCCCGGGGCAGCAGCCCGGCGCACCGCCGCACTCCACCGCACGCCGCGCGCGCGGCAGCACCGTCCGCGCGTCACCGGGCGTGCCGCCGTGCCGCACCCGCCCCGGCAGCCCACCCCCCTTCGTCCGTGGCCGCCCGCCACCGGCCGGTCCCGGACGCGAATCCAAGACGGAGACATCCACATCATGAGCAAGCGCAACAGCCAGGAAGCCAAGCGCGCCGCCCGCGAGCGGCTGCGCGCCGAGCGGGAGAAGCAGGCCAAGCGGGAGAAGGTCCGCCGCCAGTTGGTGGTCGGCGGTGCGATCGTCGGCGTGCTGGCGGTGGCCGGCGTGGTCGGGGTGGCGGTCGCCGCCATGGGCGGCGGCGGTGACAGCACCGACTGGGAGGCCGCCGCCGAGGCGGCCGGCAAGGCCCAGGAGAACGGCGACGCCACCTATGCCATACCGGCCAACGCCGAGGGCGAGGACGGCCTGCGCGTGGTGCTCGGCGAGGACACCGCGGCGGACTCGGTCATCCTCTTCGAGGAGCCGCGCTGCCCGCACTGCGCCGAGTTCGACCACGCGGTCGGCGAGGCCTTCCAGGAGGCCATCACCAACGGCGACATCCAGGCCGAGTACGTGTTCGGCGCCTTCTTCGACGACAACCCGGGCGGCGGCACCGGCTCCAAGAACGCCATCAGCGCGCTGGGCGCCGCGCTGAACGTCAGTGACGAGGCGTTCCTGGGCTACCTCAAGGCCCTGTACTCGGAGGACTTCCACACCAGCACCAACAGCGCCACCGACTTCGAGAGCGATGAGCGGCTGGTGGAGATCGGCAAGGGCGTGGACGCGCTCTCCGACCCGGCCGACTTCAAGAAGTTCGAGGACGCGGTCAACAGCAGCACCTACGCCGAGTGGGCGGTGCTGATGGCCGGCAAGTTCGGTGAGCTGTCGCCCCAGTACGAGGTCACCGGCACCCCGAGCCTGGTGGTCAACGGCACCAAGGTGGAGACCCCGATGAGCGCCGAGGCGTTCCGGCAGGCGCTGGAGGCCAGCGAGCCGGCGGCGGCCGAGGAGCAGCCCGCGGGCGACGAGGCCGGGGACACCGCCGGCTCGGAGGAGAACGCCGAGTCCGACGAGTGACCCGGCGGCTCCATGGTCCTGTGAGGCCGGTGAGTCCGTGACGCGGTGAACCGCGGTCCGGCGGCCGGGGCGCGGGTCGGCACAGCCGTCCCGCGCCCCGGCACGGGCCCGCCGCTGACCGGCACCCGAAACTCCGGAGAACTCTTGGTGTTCGAAGGCTTGTTCGCGCTACGCGCGGATAATCTTCCGCACTGTGACCGAGAATTGTGATCCGCATCGCACCGGCCCCGCCTCCCCCACCCGGCGCACCGTGGTCACGGCCGCCGGCGCCGCCGCGGCCACCGCCGCCGCCCTGCCCCTGCTCACCCCCGGCCCGGCCCGCGCCGCCGGCCAGGACCCCCGGAGCGACACCGGCAACCCCGTCTTCCGGCACGGCGTCGCCTCCGGCGACCCGCTGCCCGACGGCATCCTGCTGTGGACCCGGGTCACCCCCGTCCCCGAGGCCCTGCCCGGCTCCGGCGCCGGCCCGGACACCCCGGTCCGCTGGGAGATCGCCGAGGACGAGGCGTTCACCGCCGTCCGGGCCTCCGGCACGGTCACCGCGACCGCCGCCGCGGACCACACCGTGCGCGCCGACGTCCGCGGGCTGCGTCCGGCCACCACCTACTGGTACCGCTTCACCACCGGCGGCGGCGCCGCGGCCGTGGTCTCCCCCACCGGACGCACCCGTACCGCGCCGGCCGACGGCGCCGCCGTCCCGGGCCTGCGCTTCGGCGTGGTCTCCTGCTCCAACTACGAGGCGGGCTACTTCGCCGCCTACCGCCATCTCGCCGCCCGCCGCGATCTGGACGCCGTGCTGCACCTGGGCGACTACCTCTACGAGTACGGCACCGGCCAGTACCCCGCCCGGCCCGTCCGCGCCCATCTGCCCGCGCACGAGATCCTCACCCTGGGCGACTACCGGATGCGCCACGCCCATTACCGCTCCGACCCGGATCTGCGCGCCCTGCACGCCGCGCACCCGGTGATCGCGGTCTGGGACGACCACGAGAGCGCCAACGACGCCTGGTCCGGCGGCGCCGAGAACCACGACCCGGCCACCGAGGGCGACTGGCAGCGGCGCCGGGCCAACGCCACCCGCGCCTACTTCGAGTGGATGCCGGTCCGCCCGGCGGCCGAGGGCACCGTCTTCCGCCGGCTGCGCTTCGGCTCCCTGGCCGATCTGCATCTGCTGGACCTGCGCTCGTTCCGCGACCGGCAGGCCGCGGCCGGCGACGCGGCCGTGGACGACCCGGACCGGACCATCACCGGACGGGCCCAGCTCGACTGGCTGACCGCCGGGCTCGGCGCCTCCGGGGCCCGCTGGCAGCTGATCGGCACCTCGGTGATGATCTCCCCGATGGCCTTCGGCTCGGTGCCCTCCTATCTGCTGCGGCCCATCGCCGAGTGCCTGGGGCTGCCCTCCGGCGGCCTGGCGCTCAACACCGACCAGTGGGACGGCTACACCGCCGACCGCCGGCGGCTGCTGCGCCATCTGCATGCCGGCTCCCTGACCAGCACGGTGTTCCTGGCCGGTGACATCCACATGCACTGGGCCAATGCCGTGCCGCTGGAGGCCGCCACCTATCCGCACAGCCCGGCGGTCGCCACCGAGTTCGTGGTCTCCTCCGTCACCTCCGACAATGTGGACGACATCCTGGGCGTCCCGCCGCAGACCGTCTCGCTGGTGGCGGCAGCCGCCATCCGGGCCGCCAACCGGCATGTGAGCTGGGTGGATCTGGATTCGCACGGCTACGGCGTGCTGGACCTCACCGAGCGCCATACCCAGATGGACTACTACGCGGTGAGCAGCCGCACCGACCCCGGCGCCACCGCACGCCATCTGCGTTCCTACCGCACGGCGGCCGGCCGGCCCGGCGTCGAGCGGGTGAGTGATCCCGTACGCTGATCCCCATGCCAGGAGGAGCCGACGGAACGGCCGGCGGCGGCGGAGTCGTCGACGGCCGTTTCCGGCTGCTGGAGCGGCTCGGCCACGGGGGCATGGGCACGGTGTGGCGGGCCCGCGATCTGGCCCTGGAACGGGATGTCGCGCTCAAGGAGATGCGGATGCCTCCGGAGCCGGCGGCCGATCCCGGGGCCGCCGCCGCGCTGCGCGAACGCGCGATGCGGGAGGCCCGCGCCCTGGCCCGGCTCAGCCACCCCCATGTGGTGACCGTCCATCACATCGTGGACGGCGGAGCGCTGCCGTGGATCGTGATGGAACTGCTGCCCGGCCGGAGTCTGGCGGACCTGTGCCGCGGTCAGGGCCCCGTCGACCCGGCCCGTGCGGCCCGCTACGGCCGCCAGATCCTGGCCGCGCTGCGCGCCGCGCACGCGGCCGGCGTGCTGCACCGGGACGTCAAGCCCGCCAATGTGCTGCTGCGCGAGGACGGCGACGCGGTGCTCACCGACTTCGGCATCGCCACGGTGCACGGCTCGGCCTCGGTCACCATGCCCGGCCAGGTGATCGGCTCGCCCGAATATCTGGCGCCGGAACGCGTCCGGGAGCAGGAGGGCCCGGCCTCCGACCTGTGGTCGCTGGGCATGACGCTCTATGCGCTGACCGAGGGCACGCTGCCCTTCAGCCGGGGCACGGCGCTGGCCACCCTGGCCGCGGTGGTGACGGACCCGGTGCCGCCGCCGGTGCGTTCCGGCCCGCTGGCCCCGGCGCTCCGGGCGGTGCTGGTGAAGGACCCGGCGGCCCGTCCGGACGCCGCGGAGCTGGACGCCCTGCTGGCCGCGGCGGAACGCCCCGCGGCGGAACGCCCCGCGCCCGCGCCGCGGCCCCTGCCGCCGGTGCCGCCGGTGCCGGCCCCCCGGCCGGACACCGCGCCCGCACGTGCCCCGAGGACCCGTGCCGCGCTGCTGGCCGGCGCCCTGGCGCTGCTGCTGATCGGCGGCGGGGTGACCGCCCGGCTGCTGACCGGCGCGGGCGGGAGCACCGCGGACGCGGCCGGCACCGGCGGCCCGGGGACCGGCCGGGAAGAGGAGCGGCGGCAGCCGGACGACGGGGCGGCGGACCCGTCCGCGGACCGCCGGCCGGACGGCGGCGGGGCGGACGACGAGGCGGGCGGGCCGGACCCGGGCCCCGCGGAGGAGGACCTCACCGCCCCTTCCCCCGGGCCGGCCGCGGAGCCGTCCACCGGGCCGGACCCCGGCGGTTCTGCCGTCCCGGGCGAGGACAGCGCCGGCACCTGGATCGCGCAGTTGTTCTCCGAGCCGGCCGGCAACGGCCCGGACGCCCGTGACCAGCGGCTCGCCGCGGTCCGCGAGACGGTGCCCGAGGCCCGGGTGCTGCGCAGCGACGACTTCGCCTCGCTCAACCCCGGCTTCTGGGTGATCTACGCCCCCGGCCCGTTCCCCGACGGCCGCGCCGCCCTGGACTTCTGCGCCGGGCGGGGCCACACCACCGCCAATGACTGCGTGGGCCGCTATCTCAGCCACGACGCCGGGGACCGGCAGTACATCTGTTTCCCCGACGACCGCTCCAGCCCGCGCTGCGAGCGCTGAGCCGGCCCGCGCGCCGCGGCGGCTCAGCCGCCCGCGGCGTCCGGATCGGCGAGGAAGTCCAGCGCCACCGCCCAGGTGCGCGCCGCCGCCTCCGCGTCCCAGTCCGGCAGCTCCGGGTCGGTGTACAGGTGGCCGGCGCCCCGGTAGCGGTGGATCTCCGCCTCCGCCCCGGCCCGCCGCATCCGCAGATACCAGGCGCCCAGCCAGTCCTCGGTCTCGAACGGATCGGGCTCGGCCACATGGAGCTGCACCGGCAGCCCGTCCCGCACCCGTGCCTCCTCGGGGAGGTCCGCGGTGCCGTGCAGCATCAGCAGCCCGCGCGCCGCGCCGTCCGCCAGGGCCACGGTCTGGGCCAGTGCGGCGCCCAGGGACAGCCCCGCGTAGACCAGCCCGGCGTCCGCGTGCGGCGCGGCGGCGGCGACCGCCCGGCGCAGCAGCACCTCCCGCCCGATGGTCCCGGCGAGTTCCATCCCCTCGGTCACCGAGCCGGCCGTGCGGCCGTCGTAGAGGTCCGGGGTCCACACCCGGTGGCCGGCGGTCCGCAGCCGCCCGGCCGCGTCCCGGACGGCGGGCCGCAGACCGCAGACGGAGTGGAAGAGCATGACATCGGCCACAGAACCGGCACCTTCCGGGCAGGTGGGAGGGGGAGCGGATCCCATGCTCCCATCCCGCCGGTTAGCCTGTGCGCGGACGCCCGCACAACAATCCCGTCGGCTGCCGCAGGCACGCCGACCGGAGGAGGAGCTGCACCCCCATGGAGGACGTACTGCGGCCGGCCCTGGTGTTCGGCGGCACCGTCGCGGTGACGCTGCTGGCCGGCTGGCTGATCGACCGTGCCCTGCACGCGGCCACCGCACGCCATCCTGAGAACCAGCTTCCCGAGCTGCTGCGCCGCTGCCAGCTGCCGCTGCAACTGCTGCTCGGCTCGGCGGCCCTGCGGGCCACCTACGACCTGGCCGAGCTGAATCTGGACCAGGACCGGGCGATCAAGAGCATCCTCGCCATGCTGACCATCGCCGCCGCCGCCTGGCTGGTGATCCGGGCGGCGGGCGCGGTGGCCGAGAACACCCTGGCCTCCTATGCCGCCCGCACCGACGACATGGCCCGGGTGCGGCAGTTCCGCACCCAGCTCGGCATGCTGCGCCGGGTGGTCACCACGGTGCTGGCGGTGGTCGCCGCCGCGGTCGCCATTCTGCTGGTCTTCCCCGGTCTGCGCGCCGTGGGTGCCTCACTGCTCGCCTCGGCCGGGGTGATAGGCATCATCGCCGGTGTGGCCGCCCAGTCGATGCTGGGCAACCTCTTCGCCGGCCTCCAGGTGGCCTTCGGGGACTCGGTGCGGATCGGCGACACCGTGGTGGTGGACGGCGAGTGGGGCGTGGTGGAGGAGATCAGCCTGGCCTTCCTCACCGTGCGGATCTGGGACGACCGGCGGCTGACCATGCCGGTGTCGTACTTCAACAGCAAGCCGTACGAGAACTGGTCGCGCGGCGGCACCGAGATCACCGGCACCGCCTTCTTCCATCTCGACTACGCCACGCCGGTGCCCGAGATGCGGGCCGCGCTCCAGGAGTTTCTGCTGGGCCGCAAGGAGTGGGACGGCCGCTCCTGGAGCCTGGTGGTCACCGACACCACGCCCACCACCATCGTGGTGCGGGCCGCCATGTCCACCCGGGACGCCGACGACGCCTGGACGCTGCGCTGCGCGGTGCGCGAGGAGATGATCTCCTGGCTGCGCACCCACCACCCCTACGCCCTGCCCCGGGTGCCCACCGCTCCGGCGGTGCTGGCGCCGGAGCAGCGGGCCGCCGCGCAGCCGGACGGCCACGCCACCGCCTCCTGAGCCCGCCGCCGCCCGCTCAGGCGCTGTCCGCCCGGACGGTGTCCAGGGCGTGCCGCAGATCGTCCGGGTAGCCGCTGCGGTACTCCGCCCAGCGGCCGTCCGCCGGGTGCTCGAAGCCCAGCCGCACCGCGTGCAGCCACTGCCGGCCGAGCCGCAGCCGGCGGGCCAGCGTGGGGTCGGCGCCATAGGTGAGATCGCCGACGCAGGGGTGCCGGTGGGCGGCCATGTGCACCCGGATCTGGTGGGTGCGGCCGGTCTCCAGCTTGATGTCCAGCAGGCTGGCCGCGCGGAACGCCTCCACCAGGTCGTAGTGCGTCACGGCGGGCTTGCCGGCCGCGGTGACGGCCCACTTGTAGTCGTGCTGCGGATGGCGCCCGATGGGCGCGTCGATGGTGCCGCTGAGCGGATCGGGATGGCCCTGCACCAGCGCGTGGTAGCGCTTGTCCACGGTGCGGTCGCGGAACTGCTGCTTGAGCCGGGAGTACGCCCGCTCCGACTTGGCCACCACCATCAGCCCGGAGGTGCCCACGTCCAGCCGGTGCACGATGCCCTGCCGCTCGGCCGCGCCCGAGGTGGAGATCCGGTATCCGGCCGCGGCCAGTCCGCCGATCACGGTCGGGCCCGTCCAGCCGGGGCTGGGATGCGCGGCCACGCCGACCGGCTTGGCCACCACCACCAGGTCGTCGTCGTCGTGCACGATCTCCATGCCCGCGACCGGTTCGGCCACCAGCCGCACCGGGACCGGCGGGGCGGGCATCTCGACCTCCAGCCAGGCGCCGCCGGTCACCCGCTCGGACTTGCCGACCGCCGTGCCGTCCAGCCGGACCTTGCCGGCCGCGGCCAGTTCGGCGGCCTTGGTGCGGGAGAACCCGAGCATCCGGGCCAGCGCGGCGTCCACCCGCTCGCCCTCCAGTCCTTCCGGTACGGGCAGGGTGCGGGTTTCGGGAAGCGTACTCACCCGATCGAGTATGCCGGACGGGCGGGCCGCCGCCGCACGCCGCGGGCGGCGGGCCCCGCGGGGCTCAGCCGGCCTCGCCGCTGCCCGGCGACCCCGGTTCCCCGGGCCGCTCGGGCTTCTCCGCCTCCCCGGTGTCCGCGGTGTCGGCGGTGTCGGCGGTGTCGGCGGTGTCGGCGGTGTCCGCGGTGTCCACGGAATCCCCGGTGTCCCCGGTGTCCGCCGGCTCGTCGCGGTGGCGGGTGCCGTCCGGGTCGAGCCCGCGGAAGGACAGCAGCACGATGAGAATGCCGCCGCAGACGATGGCCGTGTCGGCCAGATTGAACACCGCGAAGTACTTGGGGGCGATGAAGTCCACCACCGCTCCCTTGCCCACGCCCGGCGCGCGGAAGATCCGGTCGGCGAGATTGCCCATGGCGCCGCCCAGCAGCAGCCCCAGCGCGATCGCCCAGGGCGTGCTGTAGAGCTTGCGGGCCAGCCGGATGATGACCACGATCACCGCGGCGGCGATGCAGGTGAAGACCACGGTCAGGGCCTGGCCCATGCCGAAGGCCGCGCCGCTGTTGCGCACCGCCTCCAGCCGCAGCCAGTCCCCGATCAGCTCGACCGGGGCGCGGCGCTCCAGCCACTCCACCACCATGATCTTGCTGATCAGATCGAGCACCAGGGCCAGCGCGGCCACCCCGGCCAGCACGCCGACGCGCCGCCGGCCACGGCGCGGTGCCGTGCCGTCCACGCCTTCGCGGCCGTCCGCGTCCGCTCCGGGCTCCCGCTCCCCGGGATGCCGGTCCGGTCTGTCGATGGTGCGCTCCGCCTCAGTCACGCAACGAGCGTACGACACCCGGGCACCCCTGCCGCAGGGTGCTGCCCGGGTGCGTGCTTCAGAACCGCCGCTCCTGGCGCTGCTTGCAGTCCACGCACAGGGTGGCCCGGGGGAATGCCTGCATGCGGGCCTTGCCGATGGCGTTGCCGCAGCTCTCGCACAGGCCGTAGGTGCCGGCCTCCAGCCGCCGCAGCGCCCGCTCGGTCTGGTAGAGCATCTCCCGCGCGTTCCCGGCGAGCGCCATCTCGTGCTCCCGGGTGGCGTTCTTGCTGCCGGTGTCGGCCTGGTCGTCCCCGGCGCCGTCGCCGGAGTCCCGCATCAGACCGGAGAGCGCCGCCTCGGTGGCGCTGATCTCCTCGCGCAACTGCTCGGCCTCCCGGGTCAGCTCGTCGCGCGCCTCGGTCACCTCCTCCGCGGTCCAGGGTTCCTCTCCGGCGCGGACCGCGAGGTCGCCGGGGGCGGCCGGGCGGGCCGCCGGCACCGCCGAGGCGGCGTCCGGTTGGGCCGTCGTGCTCTTCTTCGCTGCCACCTTCTTGGCTCCTGTCGTCGTGGCCCTCCCGGGGACCTCCCCCGCCGTCTGCTGCACGTTCTGCTGCGCCCCGGCCGGTTTCGCGGCCGGTTTCGCCGTCGTCTTCGGCGCCGTCCGCCCGGCGGCGCCGGCGGAACGTTTCCCGGCGGTCCGCTGCGCGGCCGGCTCGTCCGCCTTGGGTGCGGCGCTCTTCTTCGCCACCATGGCCGCAGCTCCTTCAATGGTGTGATCTTGCCCGCGAAACGTGTCCGGAACGATAAATCGACTCTTTGCGGGCGGCAACCGGGGCGCGCCGGTCCCTCTCCGTTGTGCCCCGCCCGGCGGCCCCATAACCGGTCGTGCCCGCCCGCTCGGTCCCCGTACACTGGACCGAGCGAAAGGCGATGACGGGGACGAGTAGCGTCGTCAGCCGCCCGCAGCGACCCGGGGACGGTGCGAGCCCGGGGGCCGGCGCGGCGCGAAGATCACCCCGGAGCCGCCGGAAGAACGCTCCGCGGATCTCCCCGTGGGGTCATTAGACCCGGCAGCGCGACAAAAGAGCGGGCGACGCCCCGTGCCGCCACCAGGCACCGGGGCCGGCGCCAAGGAGGGTGGTACCGCGGGGCCCCGCGCAGCGGCCGGTCTCGTCCCTCCGACGGAACACGGAGCATGGCCTGTCCCGCCGGAGGAAGCCCCCGATGACGCAAGCCCCGCAGTACCGCCCCGTCCCGGCCCAGGTGGACCTCCCCGCCCTGGAGCACCAGGTGCTGGCGTTCTGGGACGAGAACAAGACCTTCGCCCGCACCCTGGAGCAGTCCGAGGGCCGGCCGGAGTGGGTCTTCTACGAAGGCCCGCCCACCGCCAACGGCATGCCCGGCACCCACCACATCGAGGCCCGGGTCTTCAAGGACGTCTTCCCCCGCTACCGCACCATGCGCGGCTACCACGTGGCCCGCAAGGCCGGCTGGGACTGCCACGGCCTGCCCGTGGAGCTGGCGGTGGAGAAGGAGCTGGGCTTCAGCGGCAAGCAGGACATCGAGCGGTACGGCATCGCCGAGTTCAACGCCCGCTGCCGCGAGTCGGTGACCCGCCACACGGACGCGTTCGCCGAGCTGACCCGCCGGATGGGCTACTGGGTCGATCTGGACGACGCCTACTGGACCATGGACCCGGCCTACATCGAGTCGGTCTGGTGGTCGCTGAAGCAGATCCATGCCAAGGGCCTGCTGGTGCAGGACCACCGGGTGGCGCCCTGGTGCCCGCGCTGCGGCACCGGCCTGTCCGACCACGAGCTGGCCCAGGGCTACGAGACGGTCGTGGACCCCTCGGTCTACGTCCGCTTCCCGGTCACCTCCGGCCCGCTGGCGGGCCGCGCCGCCCTGCTGGTGTGGACGACCACACCCTGGACCCTGGTCTCCAACACCGCGGTGGCGGTCCATCCCGAGGTGACCTACGTGGTGGCCACCGACGGCGAGGAGTCGCTGCTGGTCGCCGATCCGCTGGTGGAGAAGGCGCTCGGCGAGGGCTGGCGCCGCACCGGCGAGTCCTTCACCGGCCGCGAGCTGGAGCGCTGGGCCTACCGCCGCCCGTTCGAGCTGATCCCCGGCGCCGCCTTCGGCGACGGCGCGCACTTCGTGGTCACCGCCGAGTACGTGACCACCGAGGACGGCACCGGCCTGGTCCACCAGGCCCCCGCCTTCGGCGAGGACGACCTGCGCACCTGCCGGGCCTACGGCCTGCCGGTGGTCAATCCGGTCCGCGCCGACGGCACCTTCGAGCCGGAGCTGGAGCTGGTCGGCGGCCAGTTCTTCAAGAAGGCCGACGAGGCCCTGGTGGCGGACCTTCAGCGGCGCGGGCTGCTGCTGCGGCACCTGCCCTATGAGCACAGCTATCCGCACTGCTGGCGCTGCCACACCGCGCTGCTCTACTACGCCCAGCCGTCCTGGTACATCCGCACCACCGCGGTCAAGGACGCGCTGCTGCGGGAGAACGAGAAGACCACCTGGGTGCCGGAGTCGGTCAAGCACGGCCGCTTCGGCGACTGGCTGTCCAACAACGTCGACTGGGCGCTGTCCCGCAACCGCTACTGGGGCACCCCGCTGCCGGTCTGGCGCTGCGGCGAGGGGCATCTCACGGTGGTCGGCTCGATGGCCGAGCTGTCCGCGCTGACCGGCACCGACACCTCCGGCCTGGACCCGCACCGCCCCTTCATCGACGAGGTCGGCTTCCCCTGCACCGCGGAGGGCTGCGAGCTGCGCTCCGAGCGGGTCCCCGAGGTCATCGACTGCTGGTACGACTCCGGCTCCATGCCCTTCGCCCAGTGGGGCTACCCGCACCGCAACAAGGAGCTGTTCGAGAAGCGGTACCCGGCGCAGTTCATCTCCGAGGCGATCGACCAGACCCGCGGCTGGTTCTACACCCTGATGGCGGTGGGCACCCTGGTCTTCGACCGGTCCTCCTACGAGAACGTGGTCTGCCTGGGCCACATCCTCGCCGAGGACGGCCGCAAGATGTCCAAGTCGCTGGGCAACATCCTGGAGCCGATCCCGCTGATGGAGCAGCACGGCGCGGACGCGGTGCGCTGGTTCATGGCGGCCGGCGGCTCGCCCTGGGCGGCCCGCCGGGTCGGCCACGGCACCATCCAGGAAGTGGTCCGCAAGACCCTGCTGACCTACTGGAACACCGTCGCCTTCCAGGCGCTGTACGCCCGCACCGCCGGCTGGGCGCCGTCCGGCCAGGACCCGGCCCCGGCGGAGCGTCCGCTGCTGGACCGCTGGCTGCTCAGCGAGCTGCACGCGCTGACCGAAATGGTCACCGCGGCCATGGACCGCTATGACACCCAGCGCGCCGGCAAGCTGCTCTCCACCTTTGTGGACGACCTCTCCAACTGGTATGTCCGCCGCTCCCGCCGCCGGTTCTGGCAGGGCGACCGGGCGGCGCTGCGCACCCTGCACGACGTGCTGGAGGCGGTCACCCGGATGATGTCCCCGCTGGTGCCGTTCATCACCGAGCGGGTCTGGCAGGATCTGGTGGTCCCGGTCACCCCGCAGGCCCCGCACTCGGTGCACCTGGCCTCCTGGCCGGAGACCGACCACACCCTGATCGACCCGGAGCTGTCCCGGGACATGCTGCTGGTCCGCCGCCTGGTCGAGCTGGGCCGGGCCACCCGCGCCGAGTCCGGGGTGAAGACCCGCCAGCCGCTCTCCCGCGCGCTGATCGCCGCCCAGGGCTTCGAGCTGCTGAGCGACGAGCTGCGCGAGCAGATCGCCGAGGAGCTGAACGTCTCCGCGCTGGCCTCGCTCTCCGAGATCGGCGGCTCCCTGGTGCACACCACCGCCAAGGGCAACTTCCGGGCGCTGGGCGGCCGGTTCGGCAAGCGGACCCAGGTGGTGGCCAGGGCCATCGCGGCGGCGGACGCCGCCGCGCTCTCCGCCGCGCTGCGGGCCGGCACCGCCACGGTGCAGGTCGAGGGCGAGGAGGTGATGCTCTCCCCGGAGGAGGTGATCATCACCGAGACCCCGCGCGAGGGCTGGTCGGTGGCCTCGGACACGGGCGCCACGGTCGCGCTGGATCTGGAGATCACCCCGGAGCTGCGCCGGGCCGGTCTGGCCCGGGACGCCATCCGGCTGATCCAGGAGGCCCGCAAGAACAGCGGTCTGGATGTGGCCGACCGGATCGAGGTCCGCTGGCACACCGGCAGCGAGGAGCTGGCCCGGGCCCTGGCCGACCACCAGGCGCTGATCAGCGGTGAGGTGCTGGCCACCGGCTTCACCCAGGACGCGCCGGGCGAGCCGGCCCCGGAGGGCTTCGGTCCGGAGTTCCGCGACGACTCCCTGGACCTGGCCTTCCGCCTGCGCCGGCAGTGACGCGCACAGGGGCGCGGCCCGGACCGAGGTCCGGGCCGCGCCCCTGCCGATGTGCCTGCGATGTGTCCGGTCCGTGCCGGGGACCGGCGCGGTCGAGTGGCGGTCGAGTGGCCGTCAGCCGGCCGTCAGTTGTCGTCTTCGTCGATGAGGAAGCCTCGCATGGGCGAGGGCGCCTGCTGCATGGGCTGCGGACCCTGCGGCCGGACCGGTGCCATGGGCTGGGTCATCGCCGGGGACATCTGCTGCTGGCCGCCGTACGACTGCTGCGAGCCGCCGCCGGGACCGCCCGGGCCGCCGCCCATCGAGGGGCCGTTGCCCATCCCGGCACCCATGGTGCCGCCCATGGTGCCGCCCATCGGGCCACCGCCCGGCGCACCGGCCATCGACGGCGCCGGGCTCGGCGACGGCGGCAGCGAGGGCGCGGCGGAGCGCGGCGGGGCCAGCGAGTCGTCGGCCTGGCTCTCCAGCTGGCGGAGCTGGCTCTCCAGGTAGGACTTCAGACGGGTGCGGTATTCCCGCTCGAACCCGCGCAGGTCCTCGACCTTGCGCTCCAGGGTGGCGCGGGCGGACTCCAGGGAGCCCATGGCCACGCGGTGCTTCTCCTGGGCGTCCCGCTCCAGGGCGTCGGCCTTGGCACGGGCGTCCCGCTCCAGGCCCTCGGCACGGCTGCGGGCCTCGCCGACGATCTTGTTGGCCTCGGCGCGGGCCTCGGCGATCGCCTGGTCCGCGGTCTGCTGGGCCAGCGACAGCACCCGGGCGGCACTCTCGTTGCCCATCGGCTGCTGCTGCGGCATGCCGGGACCGCCCGGCCCACCGGGACCGCCCGGTCCCATGGGGCCGCCCATGTGGCCCTGGTGCTGCATGCCGCCGGGGCCCATCGGGCCGCCGTGGTGACCCTGGTGCTGCATGCCGCCCGGCCCGCCGTGACCCATCGGGTGTCCGCCGGGGCCCCCGGGACCACCCGGGCCGCCCGGACCGGGAAGCTGCGGCGGGCCGCCCATGGGGCCGCCCTGCTGCGGCACCGGGGCGGGTCCGGATATGGCCGGCGGTCCGCCGGGACGATCCTGCGGGCCGCCCGGCCCGTCGGGCTTGCGCATGTTCTGCTGGTTCTGTGCCGCGGCCCGGGTGGCCGCGGCCAGCTTGGCACGCAGATCCTCGTTCTCGCGCAGCAGCCTGGTCAGCTCCGCCTCGACCTCGTCAAGGAAGGCATCGACCTCGTCCTCGTCATAACCTTCTCGGAGTCGGACGGTCGTGAACTGCTTGTTCCGCACGTCCTCGGGGGTCAGCGGCATCTCTTCACCTCAACGTAAGTCGTCGGCACATCGGCATGACCGTACTCACAACGCACTGCCGACGAAGCTGATCAGAATCCAGACAATGATCATGAGCACGAAGAAGGACAAATCAAGCGCCACACCCCCGAAGCGCAGCGGTGGGATGACCTTCCGCAGGGCTTTCAACGGCGGATCGGTGACAGTGTAGGTGGCCTCCAGGGCGACGATCATCGCCCGGCCGGGCTGCCAGGCCCGCGCGAACATGAAGACATAGTCCATCACCAGGCGGAAGAGCAGGAGTCCGATCAGGCAGTACAGGGCGATATAGATCACCTGTAGAACGACGTTCATCCTGCCTGTCCCTCTCCCCTGCCTCTGGCCCGGCCTGCCGGCCGGACCGCCTTCCTCTCCATGCGCGGCGCGCGCCCTTGCGCACCGGCGGATCAGCTCTGGTTGAAGAACCCGCCCTCCGCGATGCGGGCCTTGTCCTCCGCCGTTACATCGACGTTAGCAGGCGACAGCAGAAAGACCTTCTGCGTCACCCGCTCGATGCTGCCATGGAGCCCGAACACAAGACCAGCCGCAAAGTCGACAAGTCTCTTCGCGTCGGTGTCGTCCATCTCGGTCAGGTTCATGATCACCGGGGTGCCCTCACGGAAGTGTTCTCCGATGGTACGGGCCTCGTTGTAGGTCCGGGGGTGCAGCGTGGTGATGCGGTAGGGCTCCCGCTCGGACACGACTTTGGGCATGATCACCGGGGCGCTCTTCTCCAGATTCTGGCGATCGGATGTGATGGAAGACACGGGCGCAATTCGGGCGGATCGCCTGCTTTCCGGCATCAGCGGGGCCGACGGCGGCTCTGCCTCACGGGGCGCCGGCGGCTGCATGACCCGCACCGGCTCGGGGGGGTCCTCCCTGGGTGCCAGCTCGGCCGGGGGACGGCGGCGTTCGCGCTCGGGCTCGGGCTCCGGCTCGAAGTCGTCGTCGCCGTAGCCCTGCCGCTCGTACCCGTCGTCCTCCAGCAGGCCGAGGTAGACCGCCATCTTGCGCATCGCGCCAGCCATCGACTGCGTCCTCCGCTCTGTGGGGACCGGCTCCGGCCTGCCGGCGCCGGGGACCCTTTCTGCCCGTTTTGCTCGCTAATGACCATATTTTCGGCTGTGATCCGCTTGAGGCGACGTTACCGGAGCGCCGCGCGGACTCCCAGCACCGCGCTGCCGACACGTACATGTGTCGCTCCGGCGGCGATCGCCTCCTCAAGGTCGCCACTCATGCCCGCCGAGACCATGGTGGCAGCCGGAGCCTGCGCCCGCAGGCTCCTTGAGATATCCATCAGCCGCTCGAAGGCGGCCCGCGGCCGGCCGGCGTACGCCCCCGAGAGCGGGGCCACCGTCATCACCCCGGCCAGCCGCAGTCCCGGGGCGTCGGCGATCGCCGACGCCAGCCCGGGTACTTCGCCGGGCGCCGCCCCGCCCCGGCCGGCGGCGTCCGCGCCGGAGCCGGAGCCGTTCTCCTTCTCCAGGGCGACCTGTACCAGACAGTCCAGCGGGGGACGACCCTGCGAACGCACCGCCGAAGAGAGCGCGGACACCAGCCGGGCCCGGTCCACGGAGTGCACCACATCGGCGTAGCGCACCACGGAGCGCGCCTTGTTGGTCTGCAACTGACCGACGAAGTGCCAGGTCAGCGACGCATCGGCACAGGCCGCGGCCTTGCCGGCGGCCTCCTGGTCACGGTTCTCCGCCACCTGCCGCACCCCCAGCCCGGCCAGCAGCCGGACGTCCTGTGCCGGATACGTCTTGGTGACCACGATCAGGGTCACTTCGCCGCGCGGGCGCCCCGCCGCGTCACAGGCGCGGGCGATGCGCTCCTCCACCCGGGCGAGCCGGCCGGCCAGCTCCCGCCGCCGCTCGTCCGCCTTGTCCCCGTTCACGGCCATTCCGTTCCCCCCGCTTCCCCCGCATCCGCCGCTGCCACCGGCCCGGGGCGTCCCCGTGCTCACCGCTCGTCCAGCCAGAGGTAGCTCGCCAGGCGGCCGGTCCTGCCCTCCCGGCGGTAGGAGAAGCAGTCGTCCGATTCCATGGTGCAGACCGGGGAGGCCGGCACCTCCCGGACGCCCGCCGCCCGCAGCTGCCGCCGCACCCCGGCGGGGATGTCCACCGCCGGGGTGCCCCGGCGGGTCACCGCGGCGGAGCCGGGCGCCGCCCGCTCCACCTCGTCCCGCATCGCGGCCGGCACCTCGTAACACCCGCCGCACACCGTGGGACCGGTGCGGGCGATGATCCGCCGGGGGTCCGCCCCCAGTGCCCGCATGGCCTCGACCGTCGCCGGGACCACCCCGGCGGCCAGCCCGGGGCGCCCGGCGTGCGCCGCGCCCACCACCCCGGCGACCGGGTCGGCCAGCAGTACCGGGCAGCAGTCGGCGGTCAGCACCGCCAGCGCCAGCCCGCGCCGGGCGGTGACCGCCCCGTCCACGGGCGGTGACTGGGCCCCGGGCTCCTCACCGGGCCCCTCCCCGGGCAGCGGGCCGTCGACCACGGCGACTTCGCTGCCGTGCACCTGGTTCATCCAGAACACCGCCGCCGGGTCCAGTCCCAGGGAACGGGCGGCCAGCGCGCGGTTGGTCCGCACCGCGCCGGGGTCGTCCCCGGCCGCGCCGCCGAGATTCAGCTCATCGAACGGAGCGGCGCTCACCCCGCCCCACCTGTCGGTGAAGGCGAAGTGTGCGCCGCCGGTGGTGATCCACTGTGCTATCACGGCCACTCACGCGGGATTCACGTGCGGGGCGGTCCGGGCCCCGGCGCGATCGCCGGGATTGGCCGGAAGTCGCCGGTTCATCACTTGAGGAAGTCGGGAACGTCCAGCTCCTCGACCGGGCCGCCGTCATAGGGCCGGGCGGGGGGAAGCTGGCTGCCGCCGAGCAGGGAGTCCTTGTCGCCGGAGGCCGGGGCCGGCTCGGACGGCTGCGGCTTCTCCTCCTCGCGGGAGCCGAGGGAACCGAGACCGCCGAAGGCCGGGCGCTCCGGCTCCGGCTCGGGGACGGGCCGCTCGGCGGCCGGCGCGGCGGCGGCATCCTCCCGGCCGCCGTAGGCGCCGAGCACCTTGTCCCGGCTGCGGGACGGCGGCTGGCCGCCGTCGAACCCGGCGGCGATCACCGTCACCCGCACCTCGTCACCGAGGGCGTCGTCGATGACCGCGCCGAAGATGATGTTGGCCTCCGGGTGGGCGGCCTCGCTGACGAGCTGGGCAGCCTCGTTGATCTCGAACAGGCCCAGGTCGGAGCCGCCGGAGATGGAGAGCAGCACGCCGCGGGCGCCGTCGATGGACGCCTCCAGCAGCGGGGAGGAGATGGCCATCTCGGCGGCGGCCACCGCGCGGTCGTCGCCGCGCGCCGAGCCGATCCCCATCAGCGCCGAACCGGCCTCCGACATCACCGACTTGACGTCGGCGAAGTCCAGGTTGATCAGGCCGGGGGTGGTGATCAGATCGGTGATGCCCTGCACACCGGAGAGCAGCACCTGGTCGGCGGACTTGAAGGCGTCGAGCACGCTGACCTGGCGGTCGGAGATGGACAGCAGCCGGTCGTTGGGGATGACGATCAGGGTGTCGACCTCTTCGCGCAGCGCCGCGATGCCGTCCTCGGCCTGGTTGGCGCGGCGGCGGCCCTCGAAGGTGAACGGCCGGGTGACCACGCCGATGGTCAGAGCGCCGAGCGAGCGGGCGATGTTGGCGACCACCGGGGCGCCGCCGGTGCCGGTGCCACCGCCCTCGCCGGCCGTGACGAAGACCATGTCGGCGCCCTTGAGCACCTCCTCGATCTCCTCGCGGTGGTCCTCGGCGGCCTTGCGGCCGACATCGGGATTGGCGCCCGCGCCGAGCCCGCGGGTCAGCTCGCGGCCGACGTCGAGCTTGACATCGGCGTCACTCATCAGCAGGGCCTGGGCATCCGTGTTGATCGCGATGAACTCGACGCCCTTGAGACCGACCTCGATCATCCGGTTGATGGCGTTGACGCCACCGCCGCCGATCCCGACGACCTTGATGACTGCGAGGTAGTTCTGCGGTGCTGCCACGTCGAAGGCCTCTCGCCTCGAGTTCCGTGCCGGTGCCGCCTGCCCCGGAGCAGACCACCGGCTGATGCCGTTGGGACGGTGGGATACGCCGACCCCGAACCCTAACGCCCAAGTTTAGGGTTACCTGTGCTTCCGTTCCCGGGATTCCTTGGAACGGACACTAAGTCGACAGGCCGAGCACGTTCAATGAACACGCCGAGCCTCCCGTTTTTCTTTTCACCCTATGTGATCGCGCGAGGGTGTCTCAACCAGGACGCCGTCAGGGCGCGAACACCGCGGGGGCGCTGGGAACGCTGACGTCAAAGTACCGTGCCCCGTCGGCCGCCTTCATCACCGCGGTCAGCGCGGCGACCTTCTCCCCGGTCAGTTCCGGACTCCCCCAGCGCACCGTACGGCCGTCGGTGAGCTCCAGGGTGAGGGAGTCATAGGAACGGACCCGGATCATTTCCGTCCGGCGGTGCAGGGCCGGCGGCAGCGCGGCCACCACGCCGACCGCCTCGGTCACGATCCGGTCCTCGCCGAACCGCCGCACACCGGCGTTGTGTTCGAGCTCCACCGAGAGCAGCGGCACGCCCGGGACGGCTTCCGGCAGCACCCCGAAGGCGACCCCTTCGACATCGATCTCGGTGAAGCCGTCCCCGCCCGGCCTCAGCACCACGGCCTGCCGCTCGGTCACCTTGACCACCACCCGGTCGGGCCAGGAGCGCACCACCTCGGCGTCCTTCAGCCGGGGCAGGGCCGCCAGCAGGCGGTCACGCACCGCGTCCTTGTCCAGCCGGGCCATGGGTTCGCCGACCGGAACGGCGGCGGCCTCGGCGATCCGGTCCGCGGCCAGCGCCCGCGGGCCGTCCCCGGTCCAGCTCACCGTCACCCGGTCGACGCGCAGCCAGGAGGAGGCGTACAGCGCCCAGCCCCCGAAGCCGCCGAGCGCGGCCAGCAGCACGGCCGTCACCAGCAGCAGCCCGCGCCGGGACAGCCGCCGGCGGCGGCGCGGCGGCGCGGCCCCGCCGGCCGCGCCGGCCGCGTCGTCGTCCACCGCTCCGGTTCCGGCGAACGCCTCGGGGGCGCGCACCGCTCCCGGCTCCTGGTCCACGTGGTCCACGCGCACCTTCCCGTTCCCGCTCGTCCCCGGGCCGCCGACGCCGGTCCCGCACGTCGCGGCCACCCTACTGCCCCGCCCGGCCCCGGGAGCGCAGCCGCTCCCGGGGCACCGCGCCACGGGGCGGGTCAGGTACGGGCGGCGGCGATGGCCTCGTGCACCATGGCGACCAGCAGATCGTCCGCGTCGCGGCGGCCGAACTCGGCGGCGGCGCGGGACATGGCCAGCAGCCGGCCGGGATCGGTCAGCACCGGGACCACGTTCTCCATCAGCCACTGCCCCGTCAGTTCCGCGTCGTCCACCAGCAGTCCGCCGCCGGCCCGGACCACCGGCTGGGCGTTGAGCCGCTGCTCGCCGTTGCCGATCGGCAGCGGGACATAGGCGGCGGGCAGGCCGACCGCGGAGAGCTCCGCCACGGTCATGGCGCCGGCCCGGCAGAGCATCATGTCCGCCGCGGCGTAGGCGAGATCCATCCGGTCCAGGTAGGGAACCGGCAGGTAGGGCGGCATGCCCGGCATGTTGTCGGTGGGCGGCAGCTCGTTCCTGGGGCCGACCGCGTGCAGGATCTGGATGCCGGAACGCTGCAGGGTGGGGGCGAGGGACTGGACCACCTCGTTCAGCCGGCGGGCGCCCTGCGAGCCGCCGGAGACCAGCAGCGTGGGCAGGGCGGGGTCCAGGCCGAACGCGGCGCGCGCCTCGGCCCGGGTGGCCGCCCGGTCCAGCGACGCGATGCTGCGGCGCAGCGGGATGCCGAGGTAGCGGGCGTGCCGGAGCTTGCTGTCCGGTGTGGCCACGCCCACGAAACGGGTGTAGCGGGCGCCGATCCGGTTGGCCAGCCCGGGGCGGGCGTTGGCCTCGTGCACCACGATGGGGACGCCCAGCCGCTTGGCGGCCAGATAGCCGGGCAGCGCCACATAGCCGCCGAAGCCCACCAGCGCGTCGGCCTTGGCGCGCTCCAGCACCTGCTCGGCGGCCTTGACCGTGCCGCGCAGCCGCCCCGGCACGGTGATCAGCTCGGGGGTGGGCTTACGGGGCAGCGGCACCGCGGGGATCAGGGCGAGTTGGTAGCCGCGCTCCGGCACCAGCCGGGTCTCCAGCCCGCGTTCCGTGCCGAGCGCCGTGATCCCGGTGGTCGGGTCCTGCCTGCGCAGGGCGTCCGCAAGGGCGAGCGCGGGCTCGATGTGACCGGCGGTCCCCCCGCCGGCGAGTACGACATGCACCGAAATTCACCGCTCTCCGGACGGCGGTCGCTTGGCCCGCCGTCGCATCGTGATCCATCTGAGCCCGGCCGGCTTCTTCTCGCCGGCGGGCCGCCCCCGCGCGGCCAGGGCGGCACGGGCCGCCGGGTCGCTGCGCGCGAACGCGATCAGCAGCCCCACGGCGAACATGGTGGGCAGCAGGGCGGAGCCGCCGTAGGAGAACAGCGGAAGGGGCACTCCGGCGATCGGCAGCAGTCCGAGAACGGCGCCGATGTTGATGACCGCCTGGGCCATGAGCCAGGTGGTCACCCCTCCCGCGGCATACCTGACGAAGGCATCCTCCGTGCGTCCGGCCACGCGGATACCCGCATAGCCTAGAGCCGCGAAGAGACCGAGCACCGACAGCGTCCCGGTCAGGCCCAGCTCCTCCCCGGCGATGGCGAAAATGAAGTCCGTGTGGGGTTCCGGCAGTTCGCCCCATTTCTCCACACTCGCCCCGAGCCCGGAGCCGAACCAGCCCCCGGAGGCGAAGGCGTAGAGGCCGTGCAGCGCCTGCCAGCACTGGTCCACGGCGGTGGGCTCGGCCAGCACGCACTCCAGGCGTTCCATGCGGTGCGGCGCGGCGGCGATCAGCATTCCCACCAGCGTCCCGGCCACCGCCAGGGCCCCGGCGAACAGCCGCAGCGGCGCCCCGGCCAGCCAGAGCAGGCCGAACAGGACGGCGGTCAGGATCAGCACGGTGCCCAGGTCGCCGCCGAACAGCACCAGGCCGGAGATCAGCAGGCCGCCGGGGACCAGCGGGATCAGCAGGTGCCGCCACTGGACCAGCAGCCGCCGCTCGCCCTTGCGGGCCAGCAGGTCGGCGCCCCACAGCACCAGGGCGAGCTTGCCGAACTCGCTGGGCTGGAGCATGAAGGGACCGGCCAGCGGGATCCAGTTGGTGGAGCCGTTTCTGGTGACGCCGATGCCGGGCACCTGGACCAGCACCAGCAGCACGATGGTGCCCAGCAGAAAGGGGTAGGTGAGCGCGCGCAGCAGCTTCACCGGCATCCGGGAGGCGATCAGCAGCAGAACGGTGCCGAGTGCGGCGGCGGCGAGCTGCTTGCGGAAGTAGTAGGTGGCGGGCAGGCCGTCGGCCAGGGCCTGGATCTGGGAGGCGGAGAACACCATCACCAGGCCGAGCAGGGTGATCAGCAGACCGGTGCCGAGCAGCACGTAATACGCCGTCAGCGGGCGGTCCCAGGCGCGCCGCAGCCGCGCCGGCCAGGACCGCGGGGACCGCGGGGGGCGGTCCGGCCGCGGGGAACGGGATGCGCGGGAGGCGCCGGGCGCGGGGGCCGGCCGCGGCGCGGCCCCGGCCGGTGCGGCGGCCCGGGAGCGCGCCCGGGGCGACCGCGGCACCGCCCCGGCCCCGGCGGGGGCGGACGCGGGGGCGAAGACGGGGACGGCCGGGAAGGCGAGCGGCGGCCTGTGCGGGTGCATCGTCTGGTTCCCCTCCTCGGGCCCGGCGCGCGGTGGTGTCCGTGCCGGGCCCGGGGAGAGCCTAGCCGGTGGCCAGCTCGCGGACGGCTGCGGCGAAGGCGTCGCCGCGCTGCTTGTAGTCGGTGAACATGTCCATCGAGGCACAGGCCGGGGCCAGCAGCACGGTGTCGCCCGGCCCGGCCAGCCGGGCGGCGGCGCGCACGGCCTCGGCCATCGCCCCAGTGTCGGTCCGCTCCAGGTCCGCCACCGGCACATCGGGGGCGTGTCGCGCCAGCGCCTCGGCGATCAGGTGCCGGTCCTTGCCGATCAGTACGGCGCCGCGCAGCCGGCCGGCGGACTCCCGGACGAGCTCGTCGAAGACCGCCCCCTTGGCCAGGCCGCCGGCGATCCACACCACCGGGGCGTAGGCGGCCAGGGACGCGCGCGCGGCATGGGTGTTGGTGGCCTTGGAGTCGTCCACATAGGAGACCCCGGCCACCTCGGCGACCAGGTCGATGCGGTGCGCGTCCGGGCGGAAGGCGCGCAGCCCGTCCCGGACCGCGGCGGGCGGGACCCCGTACGCACGGGCCAGCGCGGCGGCGGCCAGCGCATTGGCGATGTTGTGCGGTGCGGCGGGGCGGACGTCGGAGACCTCGGCCAGTTCCCGGGCGGTGCGCCGCCGGTCCTGGACGAAGGCCCGGTCCACCAGCAGGCCCTCCACCACGCCCAGCTCGGAGGGGCCGGGCGCGGACAGGGTGAAGCCGATGGCCCGGCAGCCCTCCTCGACATCGGCGGCGCGGACCAGTTCCTCGGTGACCGGGTCGTCGGCGTTGTACACGCAGGCGACCTGGTTGCCGTGGTAGACGCGGCCCTTGTCGGCGGCGTAGGCGGCCATGGAGCCGTGCCAGTCCAGGTGGTCCGGGGCGAGGTTCAGCACCGCGCCGGAGTGCACCCGCAGGCCGGGCGCCCAGTGGAGCTGGAAGCTGGAGAGCTCCACGGCCAGCACGTCGTACCGGTCCTCGGCGAGGACGACATCGACGATGGGGGTGCCGATGTTGCCCACGGCGGCGGTGCGCAGCCCGGCGGCCCGCAGGATCGAGGCCAGCATGGCGGTGGTGGTGGTCTTGCCGTTGGTGCCGGTGACCGCCAGCCAGGGCGCGGCCGGGCGGCCGTCCGGGCCCGGGCGGCGCAGCCGCCAGGCCACTTCCACATCGCCGATGACCTCCGCCCCGGCCGCCGCGGCAGCCGCGAACAGCGGGCTGTCCGGCCGCCAGCCGGGCGAGGTGACGACCAGTTCGGTGCCGGCCGGCAGGGTGTCGCCGTCGCCGAGGCGGGTGCCGATGCCCTCGGCGGCGAGCTGGCCTGCGCGTTCCCGCTGCGCCGGGCCGTCGCCGCCGTCCACCACGGTGACCGCGGCGCCCAGCCCGGCCAGTGCGCGGGCCGCGCTCAGGCCGCTGACGCCCAGCCCGGCGACGGTGATCCGGCGCCCGGCGAAGCCGGCCGCGCCCGGCGGGGGCTGGGGCTGCGGGGACCGGGGGGACGGCTGCGGGGAGGGGTACCGGACGTCGCTCAAAAGCCTGCCACCCAGCTTCCGTAGAAGATGCCGATGCCGACGATCACGCAGATGCCCTGGATGATCCAGAACCGGACCACCACCAGCACTTCGCTCCAGCCCTTGAGTTCGAAGTGGTGCTGGAGCGGTGCCATCTTGAACACCCGGCGGCCGGTCAGCTTGAAGGAGCCGACCTGGATGACCACGGACATGGTGATCAGCACGAAGAGGCCGCCGAGGATGGCGAGCAGCAGCTCGGTGCGGGACAGGATGGCCAGGCCGGCCAGCGCCCCGCCCAGGGCCAGCGAGCCGGTGTCCCCCATGAAGATCTTGGCGGGCGAGGTGTTCCACCACAGGAAGCCGAAGGTGGCGCCCATCAGCGCGGCGGCCACGATGGCCAGGTCCAGCGGATCGCGCACCTCGTAGCACATGGCCCCGGCGGTGGCCTCGTTGGCGCAGGTCTGGCCGTACTGCCAGACCCCGATGAAGACGTAGGCGCCGAAGACCATCACCGAGGCGCCGGTGGCCAGACCGTCCAGGCCGTCGGTGAGGTTCACACCGTTGGACATGGCCAGGATCATGAACAGCGCCCACACCACGAACAGCACCGGGCCGATGGACCAGCCGAAGTCCTGGGTGAAGGAGAGCTGGGTGGAGGCCGGGGTCAGGCCCCGGGCGTCCTCGAAGTTGAGCGCCAGGATCGCGAAGGTCACGCCGACCACGAACTGGCCGAGCATCTTGGCCCGGGCCCGCAGGCCCAGGCTGCGCTGCTTGACGATCTTGATGTAGTCGTCCAGGAAGCCGACCAGGCCCATGCCGGCGAAGAGCGACAGCACCAGCAGGCCGGAGAGCGTCGGGCTGTTGCCGCTGATGACCTTGGTCACCAGATAGGCGATCAGGGTGGCCAGGATGAAGGCGATACCGCCCATGGTGGGGGTACCGCGCTTGCTGTGGTGGTCCCGGGGGCCGTCGTCCCGGATGAACTGGCCGTACCCCTTGCGGGCGAGCAGCTTGATCAGCAGCGGGGTGCCGATCAGCGTCAGGAACAGCGCGATGCTTCCGGAGAACAGGATCTGCCTCATCGGGCGGCGACCCCGCCTTCGCCGGTCCCGTCGGGGACACCCCCGGTCAGCGCCAGGGCGACCTGCTCCAGGCCGGCCGCCCGGCTGGCCTTCACCAACACCACATCTCCCGGCCGCAGCTCAGCGCGCAGCAGGCCGATCGCCGCCGCAGCGTCGGACACGTGCACCGACTCCTCACCCCACGAACCCTCGTTCCTGGCGCCCATGTCGATCCAGGCGGCGGGGCGGCCGCCCACCGACACGAGCTTGCTGACGTTGAGCCGGACGGCGAGGCGCCCGACCGCGTCGTGCTCGGCGAAAGCCTCGTCCCCCAGTTCGGCCATCTCACCGAGCACCGCCCAGGTACGGCGGCCCTTGCCCATGGCGACCAGGGCGCGCAGGGCAGCCCGGACCGAGTCGGGGTTGGCGTTGTAGGCGTCGTTGACGATCGTGACGCCGTCCGCTCGTTCGGTGACCTCCATGCGCCACCGGGAGAGCGAGCTCGCGGATGACAGTGCCTCGGCAATCGCTTCGGCGGACATGCCCAGTTCGTGGGCGACCGCCGCCGCGGCGAGCGCGTTCGACACGTGGTGCTCACCGTACAGGCGCATGGTCACACCGGTGCGCCCGGAGGGGGTGTTGAGCGTGAAAGCGGGGCGGCCGTCGTCGGTGAGACGGACGTCCTCGGCGCGGATCGCGGCCTCGGGGGACTCGCCGAACAGCACCACGCGGGCGGCGGTGCGGGCCGCCATGGCGCGCACCAGCGGGTCGTCGGCGTTGAGCACGGCGATGCCGCCCCGCTCGGCGGGGGGCAGCGCCTCGACCAGTTCGCCCTTGGCCCGGGCGATGGCCTCCCGGCCGCCGAACTCACCGATGTGCGCGGTGCCGACGTTGAGCACCACGCCGATCCGGGGCGGGGTGAGGGAGGTGAGGTAGCGGATGTGGCCGATGCCGCGGGCGCCCATCTCCAGGACCAGATGGCGGGTGGCCTCGTCGGCGCGCAGCGCGGTGAGCGGCAGCCCGATCTCGTTGTTGAAGGAGCCGGGCGGCCAGACGGTGGGGCCGAGCCGCTGGAGGAGCTGGGCGATCAGGTCCTTGGTGCTGGTCTTGCCGGAGGAGCCGGTGAGGGCCACCACGGTGGTGCCGAGCTTCTCCACGGTGTACCGGGCCAGGTCGCCGAGCGCCCTGGTGACGTCCTCCACCAGGATCGCGGGCACCCCGACGGGGCGGGTGGCGAGCACCGCGACCGCGCCGGCGGCGACGGCCCGCCCGGCGTAGTCGTGGCCGTCCGCGTGCTCGCCGCGGAACGCGACGAAGAGGCTGCCGGGCCCGGCCTGCCGGGAGTCGGTGACCACCGGCCCGGAGACCGGCCGCATACCGGCCGCACCGCTCGCGCCGCTGTCGGCCGGGCCGGTGCGGGCGGGCGGAGCGCCGTCCGGTGGGGGTGGTTCGTTTTCCGGTATGCCGTGGAGCGTGCCCCGGACGATCGCGGCGAGCTCGGCGACGGAGAGAGGGATCATTCGCTGTCCTGGTCCATCCCGGTGGTGAAGGGGGCGGGTGGGGCTGCTGCCCGGTCCGCGGAGCCGCCGGCGGCATGACCCGCCCGCTCGATCGCGGCGCGCAGCTCCAGACGGTCGTCGAAGGGCCGGATCACACCGGCGATGTCCTGGCCGAGCTCGTGTCCCTTGCCGGCCACCAGAACGGCGTCGCCGGGCTCGGCGCGGGCCACCGCGGCGGCGATGGCCGCGGCGCGGTCCTCCTCCAGCAGCACGGTGCCGCGCTCGTGGGCGGGCACCTGCGCGGCGCCGGCCAGCATGGCGGCCAGGATGGCGAGCGGGTCCTCGGTGCGGGGGTTGTCGGAGGTCAGCACCGCGGTGTCGGCCAGCCGGGCCAGGGCGGCGCCCATGGCCGGGCGCTTGTGCGGGTCACGGTCGCCGCCGCAGCCGAGCACGGCGTGCACCCGGCCGCTGGTGACCCGGCGCAGCGCCTGGAGCACGGACTCCACGGCGTCGGGCTTGTGGGCGTAGTCCACCACGGCCAGGTACGGCTGGCCCGCGTCCACCCGCTCCAGGCGGCCGGGCACGCCGGGCACGGCGGCCACGCCGTCCGCGGCGGTCTGCGGAGCGGCACCGGCCACGGCCAGCGCGGCGATCGCGGCCAGCGCGTTGGAGACGTTGAAGGAGCCGGGCAGCGGGGCGGCGGCGCGCACCAGCACCCCGCCGGGGCCGGTCACGGTGAAGGTGGAGCCCAGCGGGCCGGAGTCCACGTCGTCGGCCCGCCAGTCGGCGTCCGGATGGCCCTCGGCGGAGTAGGTGGTGACCGGGATCCGGGTCTCGGCGGCCAGCCGGCGGCCCCAGGGGTCGTCGATGTTGATCACGCCGTGGCCGGCCCGCTCCGGGGTGAAGAGCTGCGCCTTGGCCCGGAAGTAGTCCTCCATGTCGGGGTGGAAGTCGAGATGCTCCGGGCTGAGGTTGGTGAAGACCGCGATGTCGAAGACGCAGCCGTCCACCCGGCCCAGCACCAGGGCGTGGCTGGAGACCTCCATGGCCACGGCGGACACCCCGCGCCGGCGCATCACGGCGAACAGCGCCTGGAGGTCGGTGGCCTCCGGGGTGGTGCGTTCGGACTTGATGCGCTCGTCCCCGATGCGCATCTCCACGGTGCCGATCAGCCCGGTGCGGGTGCCCTCCTTGACGAAGCGGCGCAGTCCGCCCTCGACGAGATAGGCCGTGGTGGTCTTGCCGGAGGTGCCGGTGATCCCGATCTGCAGCAGATCCCGGCCGGGCTCGCCGTAGATGCGGGCGGCGAGGTGGCCCATCCGGCGGCGCGGCTCGGCCACGGTGAGCACCGGCAGGCCGGCGGCGGCGGCACGCTCGGTGCCGGCCGGGTCGGTGAGCACGGCGGCGGCGCCGCGGGCGGCGGCCTGGGCGGCGAAGTCGGCGCCGTGGAAACGGGCGCCGGGCAGCGCGGCGTAGAGGTCACCGGGGTGTACCGCGCGGGAGTCGTGGGTAATGCCGGTGACGGAGACCGCGGCGGCCGGGCCGCCGGGCGCGGCACCGGCCAGCCCGGCGAGCTCGGCCAGGGGCACCGGCGCCGGATCGGCGGGTCTGGGCAGCGCCCGCAGGCCCTGCGGGGCGGCCGGGGGCGGCGTGCCCCGGGCCGCGCGGGGGTGGTGGTTCTGGTCCTCGGCTGCCCGATCGGGCCGGTCGTCCGCGTGGTGCACGGCGGTGAGCGTACCCGCCGCGGCGGTGCCCGGGCGAAGCGAGGCGGACCGCTTCGGGGCGGGTGGGTGCTCTCCCCCGGTGGTGGTGGTCACTGATGGTGCTCCCTGTGCGTCTTGCTCAAAGGTTCTGCTCGGAAGGCGCGGTGCCCGGGCCCGAGCGGCGCGGGCGGTGTGGGCGGTCTGGGCGGTCCGGGCGGTCTGGGCGATGTGGACGGTCGGTCGGATGTGCCGGGGCGCTACTCCTCGGGGTCCGTCTCCCGGCGGGAGGCGTCGCCGCCGGCCGCGGCGTCCGCCGTGGCGCTGTCCCCGGGGTCGAAGGTGGCGGGCAGCGACCGCACCTCGGCGCCGGTGGGCGGCACCCGCAGCGACTTCAGCGAGAACTCCATGACCTCCTTGAAGACCGGCCCGCACACCTGGCTGCCGGAGTGCGGGCCCTCGGTCGGGTTCTGCACGGCGCAGTAGACGGTGATCCGCGGGTCGTCGGCGGGGGCGAACCCGGCGAAGGAGGAGGTGTAACCCCGGTAACGGCCGGTTCCCGGGTCCACCCGGTTGGAGGTGCCGGTCTTGCCCGCCACCCGGTATCCGTCGATGCGGGCGATCCGGCCGGTGCCCAGTTCGTCGTCGGCGACCACGGTTTCCAGCATGGCGGTCAGATCGTCCGCCGTCGCCTCGTCGATCACCCGCTCGGGTTCCGGCCGGGGCCAGGGCTCGTAGCGGCCGTCGGCTCCCGTGGTGCCCCGGATCAGGGTGGGGGCGATACGCACCCCGCCGTTGGCCACCGTGGAGTAGACGGAGGCGGCCTGCACGGCATTGACCGACAGGCCCTGGCCGAAGGCCACGGTGTACTGCTGGGAGGCGTTCCAGTCCCCCGGGTCGGCCAGGATGCCCGCGGTCTCGCCGGGGAAGCCCAGGCCGGTGGGCCGGCCGAAGCCGAAGGCGGTCAGATAGGAGTGCAGCACCTCGTTGGCCTCGGACTGGGTGTCGCCCAGCAGTTCCACGGCCAGAATGGTGCCGATGTTGCTGGACCGGGCCAGTACCCCCGCCAGAGTGAGATGCAGCGTGTCGTGCTCGTGGTCGTCGGCGAAGGCCCGGTCGGCGCGGGGCAGCCGGTTGGGCACGGTGACATGGGTGCCGGTGCCGGCCACGCCCTCCTGGAGGACGGCCGCCATGGAGATCACCTTGCTGGTCGAGCCGGGCTCATAGGCGTCCTGGAGGGCGGGATTGCCGAGCAGCGCGGGGTCGGTGGCGGCGTAGTCGTTGGGGTCGAACCCCGGGGCGCTGGCCATGGCCAGGACCTCCCCGGAGCGCGCGTCCTGGACGACCACATAGCCGCCGTCCGCCACCGACTCGGCCACCTGGGCCTCGATGGCCCGCTGCGCGGCCCACTGGATGTCCCGGTCGATGGTCAGCTCCAGGTCGGTGCCGGGCACCGGGGGCTGCTCGTGGCTGCCGGCGGTGGGCACCCGCCGCCCGCCGGACTGCGCGTAGCGGATGGCGCCGTCCTGCCCGGCGAGCTCCCGGTCGAACTGGGCCTCGATGCCGGCCCCGCCCCGGCCCTCGTTGTTGACGAAGCCGAGGACACCGGCCGCCAGGTCACCGCCTGGGTAGACGCGTTTGGGGTTGGGCTCCCGGAAGACGCCGGTGAGCACCTGGTGGCCGGTGCCGGCGTCCGCGCGCTCGGCCAGGGCGCGGCGCAGGTCGGTGATCTGCCGCCAGGCCTGCGGGGTCTGCTGCCGGGCCAGCAGTACGTACTGGGAATCCGGGGTGGCCAGCAGGGCGGCCAGTTCCTCCTCGTCCTCGCCGAGGACCGGGGCGAGCAGGGCGGCGGCCTGTTCCGGGGCGTCGTCCACGCCGGTGATGTCCCGGGTGAAGAGGGTGGGGTCGGCGATGATGTCGTAGGCGTCGACGGTGGTGGCCAGGGCGGTGCCGTTGCGGTCGGTGATGTCGCCGCGCTGGGCGGCCAGCGGCACCGTGACATAGCGGTTGGAGGAGGCCTGCTCGGTGTAGGCGGCGGCGTCCACCACCTGCACATGGACCAGGCGGACGGCGAAGACCAGCATGACCAGGGTGAGGCCCAGGCTGAGCATGCGCAGCCGGGGGCGGGGGCTGCCCAGGCGCAGGTCGTCGGGGCGGGACCGGCGGGGCGCGGGGGCGCGGGAGGGTGCTCTGCTCATCCGTTCCCTCCGGGTCCGGTGTCCCCGGTGTCGCCGGTGTCCCCGGTGTCCCCGGTGTCCCCGGTGTCCCCGGGGCCGCCGGCCGCCTGGGCGTCCCCGGTGTCTTCCGGGTCCTCCCCCGATGCGGGAGCCTCGCTTCCCGCCGGCTCCCCGGACTCCCCCGGCTCCGGGGAGTCCGGGGGTCCGGGGGACTCCTCGGGTGACGCCTCCGGTTCCGGCGGGACGGGCACCGGTTCGGCGCTGCCCAGCACCTCGCCCTCCGGGTCCAGGAAAACCGGCGGGCCACCGGGCACCATGCCCAGTTCCCGGGCCATCCCGGCAAGCGTGTCGGGCGCCGAGTAGGCGTCCACCTCGGCTTGCAGGGCCTGTTCCTCGTCGGCCAGTTCCTCGGTCTCGCGGCGCAGTTCGGCCTGTTCGAACGAGCCCTCGTTCAGGGCCGCGTTGAGCAGCAGCAGGGCCAGCATGCCGGCGCCCAGCAGCACCACGATCAGCAGCACGAAGGGGGTGCGGGCGGCGCTGGAGGAGCCCCGGGGCACCAGGGCGGCCAGCCGGGCCAGCCGCTGCTGGGCGGTGCTCGTCCCCGCCGGGTACCGTCCCGTGGCGCCGCCGGCGGTCATCCCGGCGCGGCGGGCCGGCCGGGCGGGGCGCGGCCCCGGTGCTCCGCTCCCCCCGCTCATGACGCCGCCTCCCGGATGCGTTCGGCGGCCCGCAGCCGGGCCGGGGCGGCCCGCCGGTTGGCCGCCACCTCTTCCTCGTCCGGCAGTTCCGCACCCCGGGTCAGCAGCTTCAGCCGGGGCTGGTACTCCTCGGGCACCACCGGCAGGCCACGCGGCGCGGCGGTGGCCGCACCGGCCGCCAGCACCCGCTTGACCAGCCGGTCCTCCAGCGAATGGTAGGACAGCACCACGATCCGGCCGCCGACCGCCAGCGCGGCGACCGCCGCGGGCATGGCCCGCCGCAGGACCTCCAGTTCGCCGTTGACCTCGATGCGCAGCGCCTGGAAGGTGCGCTTCGCCGGGTTCCCTCCGGTGCGCATGGCGGCCTGCGGCAGGGCCTGGCGGATGAGGGAGACCAGCCGGTCGCTGGTCCGGATCGGCTCGCGCCGCCGCTCCCGCACCACCTGCTCCACGATCCGGCGGGCGTGCCGCTCCTCGCCGTACTCGCGCAGCACCCGGACCAGTTCACCGGGCGGATAGGTGTTGAGCACATCGGCGGCGCTGGGGCCGCGCGTCTGGTCCATGCGCATGTCCAGCGGGGCCTGCCGGGAATAGGCGAAGCCGCGTTCGTCCTCGTCGAGCTGGAGGGAGGAGACCCCCAGGTCGAACAGGATTCCGGCCACCCTGGGGGAGCCGAGCCGGTCCAGCACGCCGGGAAGTTCGTCGTACACCGCGTGCACCAGCTCGGCGCGCTCGCCGTACGGGGCCAGCCGGTGCCGGGCCAGTTCCAGCGCGGCCGGATCGCGGTCCAGGCCGATCAGCCGGGCCCTCGGGCAGGCGGCGAGCAGCGCGGCGGCGTGACCGCCCAGGCCCAGGGTGCAGTCCACCACGACCGCGCCGGGTGCGCCGAGTGCGGGCCCGAGCAGGTCCAGGCAGCGCTGGAGCATGACGGGCTGGTGCCGGGCGTCCGCCGGTCGGTCGTTGCTGGTGGTCATGCGCCTTCCGAAAGGGCCTGCGGAGTCCTGGCGGGAGCGCGGCGGCCGGGCGGGGATGCCGGCCGGGGGCCGCGGGAGGCCGGGGACGGACCGCGAGGGCTCGCGGTCTCACGCGTCCGGCTGCGGCCACATTAGTCCACCCGCCTGCCCGGTCAATCATCGCGGTTGGCCACGCGGCGGTGTTTCTCCCGGGCGGCGCATCCGGCCCGGTGCCCGATCTCACAGCCGCCGGTGACCGGATGGCAGGGGTATGTCATGGGAAGCGGCACCGGCACACGCTACGGTCGTGCCATGTCTCCTACCGTCATTGATGAGCTGGTCCGGGCCAACCAGAAGTACGCCGAGAACTTCCGGGACCCGGGGATGGACGCCCGGCCGGTGCGCAAGGTGGCCATCGTCGCCTGCATGGACGCCCGGATCGACCTGCACGCGTCCCTCGGCCTGGAACTGGGCGACTGCCACACCATCCGCAACGCCGGCGGGGTGATCACCGACGACGTGATCCGGTCGCTGACCATCAGTCAGCGGGCGCTGGGCACGGAATCCGTGGTGCTGATCCACCACACCGGCTGCGGCCTCCAGGTGCTGACCGAGGACTTCCGTACCGAACTGGAGCGCGAGGTCGGCCAGAAGCCCGGTTGGTCGGTGGAGTCCTTCACCGATGTGGAGCAGGACGTGCGGCAGTCCATGGCACGGGTGCGCACTTCTCCCTTCCTCCTGCACACTGAAGATGTACGGGGGTTCGTCTTCGACGTGACCTCCGGGCTCCTGCGGGAGATCGACGCGTCGGAGGGGCCGCGTGACGCGGGAGCGTGACGTGAGACCGGAATTGTGTGAAGAATGCCTGCTGACAGGCATCCGTTCCGGCCGCCGGGCGGCTGGAGGGCACGCCCCGGTGCCGGCTGCACCGGGGCGTGCCACGGGGGTGTCCAGGCCGCGGTCCTGACCGACCAATCGGCCCGGACCGGGACATAAGGGGCCGAGGAGGGCCGGTGACGACCTATGAGGAACACGTCAGGCTCAATGAGCTGAGCGGCACCATCGACCAGGTGCTCCGTTCGGTGGAGAGCGTGATCGAGGGCAAGCCGGAGGTCGTCCGGCTTGCCCTGACCGTGCTGCTGGCCGAGGGGCACCTGCTGCTCGAGGACGTGCCCGGCGTGGGCAAGACCATGCTGGCCAAGGCGCTGGCGCGGTCGGTCGACTGCTCGGTGCGCCGGATCCAGTTCACCCCCGACCTGCTGCCCTCGGACATCACCGGGGTCAGCGTCTTCGACCAGCAGCGCAAGGACTTCGAGTTCAAGCCGGGCGCGGTCTTCGCGCAGATCGTGATCGGCGACGAGATCAACCGCGCCTCGCCCAAGACCCAGTCCGCGCTGCTGGAGGCGATGGAGGAGCGCCAGGTCACCGCCGATGGCCAGACCTATGCGCTGCCGGATCCGTTCATGGTCATCGCCACCCAGAACCCGGTGGAGATGGAAGGCACCTATCCGCTGCCCGAGGCGCAGCGGGACCGCTTCATGGCCCGGGTCTCGGTCGGCTACCCCAGCCCCGAGGCCGAGCTGCGGATGCTGGAGTCGCACGGCTCGCTCTCCCCGCTGGAGGTGCTGGAGCCGGCCGCCCAGTCGCACGACGTGATCAAGCTGATCCAGGCGGTGCGCGAAGTGCATGTCTCGGAGCCGGTGCGGCGCTATGCCGTGGAGCTGGTGGCCGCCACCCGCCAGCACCCGGGCCTGCGGCTGGGCGCCTCGCCGCGCGCCACGCTCCAGCTGCTGCGGGCGGCGCGGGCCGCGGCCATGCTCAGCGGCCGGGAGTATGTGCTGCCGGACGACCTCCAGCATCTGGCCGGCCCGGTGCTGGCCCACCGGCTGCTGCCCACGGCCCAGGCTCAGCTCAACCGGCAGACGGCCGAGGAGTTCGTGGCCGAGATCGTGCAGCGGACCCCGGTGCCCGGCGCCTACCAGCCTCAGTTCGGCCGGCCGCACCGGGGCTTCTGATGTCCCACGGCTCCCCCGCCTCCCCCGGCCGGGGCGCCCGGAGCGGCACGGCCGTGCCGCCGGTACCGCAGGCCCCGCTGGTGCCGCCCGCCGCGGCCCCGGGCACGGTTCCGGGCACGGTTCCGGGCACCGCCGCCGGGGCTCCCGGCCCAGCCGCCGGGACGGGGCCGCGGCCGGGCCGCGGCTCGGAGGACCGCGGGCCGCTGCGCGCCGCGTTCGGCGGCCTCACCACCCGCGGCCGGTCCTTCCTGGCCGCCGGCGGTGCCGCCGCGCTCTGCGCCTATCTGCTGGGCCAGCCCGATCTGCTGCGGGTGGGGGTGCTGCTGGCCGCCCTGCCCGTGGCCTGCGTGCTGGCGCTCTACTACACCCGCAGCCGGGTCTCCTCGGCGCGCCGGATGTACCCCTCCCGGGTGCCGGCCGGCAGCGAGTCCCGGGTCGAGCTGCGGATCGAGAACATCGCCCGGGTGCCCACCGGGGTGCTGCTGCTCCAGGACCGGGTGCCCTATGTGCTCGGCCCCCGGCCGCGCTTCGTGCTGGACCGGATCGAGCCGGGCGGGCGGCGGGACGTGGCCTACCGGGTCCGCTCCGAGCTGCGGGGCCGCTACCCCCTGGGGCCGTTGCAGCTCCGGCTGACCGACCCGTTCGGCATGGTGGAGCTGAGCCGCTCGTTCAGCGCCTTCGACGTGCTGACCGTGCTGCCCCGTACGGAGCAGCTGCCGTCGGTGCGGTTCGGCGGCGACGCCGGCGGTACCGGGGAGACCGGGCGGCGGGCGCAGTCCCTGGCCGGCGACGAGGACGTCATCCCGCGCGACTACCGGCACGGCGACGGGCTGCGCCGGGTGCACTGGCGTTCCACCGCCCATCGCGGCCAGCTCATGGTGCGCCGCGAGGAGCAGCCGCAGCGGGACCGCTGCACCGTGCTGCTGGACACCCGGCGGGTCGCCTACCAGGGCGCCGGCCCGGGCTCGGCCTTCGAGCGCGCGGTCTCCGGAGCCGCCTCGGTGGTGGCCCATCTGCTGGCCCGCGACTACGCGGTCCGGCTGGTGACCGACACCGGCGCCGTGCTGCCCGGCCCGCAGGTTGCCGGGGTGAGCGGTGCCGAGGCCGGCGCGCTGATCCTGGACGAGCTGGCCGTGCTTGACCACTCCCCCGGCCGCGGCTTCGAGGAGCTCGCCACCGGTCCGGGCCCGCTGGAGGAGGCCGGGCTGCTGATCGCCTTCCTCGGCTCGGTCAACCGGGAGGCCGCCCCGCAGCTCGCCCCGCTGCGCCGGCGGGCCACCCATGCGGTGGCGCTGGTGGCCGCCGGGCAGATGGAGCCCGAGGTGGAGGCGCACCAGCTCCGCCGGCTCACCGAATCCGGCTGGCTGGCGCTGCACCACCATCCGGGCATCCCGCTGGGGCAGCTCTGGCAGGACGCCGCCCGCCTGTCATTCGGTCCGGCCGGCGGCTGAGGGAGCGGAGCGGAATGGACGCACGCATCAAGATCGCGATCGCCGCCTGGGCGGCCACCCTGGCGGCGGCCGGCGCGCTGCTGCCGCTGGTCGAGGGCAGCGGCTGGATGGTCCGGACGGGGCTGCTGCTGGCCGCGGTGACCGGTACCGGCCTGCTGGCCCGCCGGCGCGGCGCCGGCGGCGGCCTCACCCTGCTGTGCCAGCTGGTGGTGGCGCTGGGCCTGGTCACGCTGGTGACCGCGCCGCAGGACGCGCTGGCCGGAGTGGTGCCCACCCCGGAGACACTGTCCGTCTTCGGGGAGCTGTTCGCGGCCGGGGCCGAGGACATCCGCACCTACACCGCCCCGGCCCCGCTCACCGACGGCATAGCGCTGATACTGCTGGCCGGGGTGCTGTTCTGCGGCCTGCTGGTCGATCTGCTGGCGGTGACGCTGCGCAGCGCGGCGCCCGCCGGGCTGCCGCTGCTGGCGCTGTACTCGGTGGCCGCGGGGATCTCCGAGACCGGCGCCTCCTGGCCCTACTTCCTGCTCGCCTCGGCCGGCTTCATGGCCATGCTGCTCTCCGAGAGCCGGGACCGGGTCTCGCACTGGGGCCGGGTGCTGGGCCGCCCGAGCAGCCACCCGGCCGCGGCGGCCGGAGCCGTCCGGGCGCCCCGGATGCCCACCGGCCGGCGGATCGGCGCGGTGACGCTGTGCGTGGCCGCCCTCGCCCCGGTGGCGCTGCCCTCGCTGGGCACCGGCGTCTTCGACCTCTACGGCGGCGGCAGCGGCCCGGGCTCCGGCGGCAGTGCGCTGCCCACCTCGGTGAACCCCGTGGTGGAGCTGCAGAACCAGCTCAACCGGCGGCAGAACGAGACCCTGCTGAGCTACCGCACGGACAGCCCGCGGCCCAGCGAGAGCTATCTGCGGCTGGTGGCCCTGGACCGGTTCGACGGCCGCCGCTGGACCTCGACCGCTCAGACCATGGGAGAGCCGCCGCAGACCCCCTGGGCGGTCGTCGGGCTGTCCGGGGACGTGCCCACCACCCTGGTCACCACGGACATCAGCGCCGTGGAGGAGTACCGGCAGCGTTCCCTGCCGGTGCCGGTGCCGGCGGTGGACATCGACGCCGAGGGTGCCTGGGAGTACGACGTCTACTCCCGCACCCTGGTCGCGGCGCGCGGCGGCCAGACCACCGCCGGGCTCTCCTACCGGGTGCGCAGCCTGCTGGTGGAGCCCACCCCCGAGCAGCTGGCGGGCGCGCCCGAGCCGGCCAGCGACAAGATCCGCGAGGACTTCACCGAACTGCCCGGCAATCTGCCGGACGTGGTGCGGCAGACCGCGCTGGAGGTCACCGCGGGCGCGGCCAACGACTACGAGCGGGCCGTGGCGCTCCAGGACTACTTCACCCGGGACGGCGGCTTCCTCTACTCCACCAGCGTCCAGTCCGGCACGGGCAGCCAGGCCATCGCCAACTTCCTCCGGGACCGGGAGGGGTTCTGCATCCATTTCGCCTTCACCATGGCGGCGATGGCCCGCGCCCTGGACATCCCGGCCCAGGTTTCGGTGGGCTTCACCCCGGGTCTGCGGCGCAGTGACGAGAACGGCAGCTATTACGTGGTCGGCACGCACAACGCGCACGCCTGGCCCGAGCTGTACTTCGAGGGCGTGGGCTGGACCCGTTTCGAGCCCACCCCGGGGCAGGGCAGCGCCCCGTCCTACACCTGGCCGCAGCCGGCCGACCCCGGCGGGGCCGATCCCGGGCAGGACCCGGCCCGGGACCCGGCGCAGCAGCCGGAGCAGCCCACCGAGGACCAGCCGGAGGAGCAGACCCCGACGGGCTGCGACCCGATACTGGAGCCGGGGCTGTGCGAGGACGGTCAGCGGAGCCGGAGCGAAGCGGAGGAGGACGCCGGCCTGGGCGTCTGGTGGTTCCTCGGTCCCGGGGCCGCGGCGCTGCTGGTGGCGGCGGCGCTCACGCCCATGCTGTGGCGGCGGCGGCTGCGGCGCCGGCGGCTGCGGCCCCGGGCGGGGCCGCTGACCGCCTGGCAGGAGCTCGCCGACACCGCATGGGACCTCGGGATCTTCCCCAAGGAGGGGGAGACCCCGCGGCTGGCCGCCCGGCGCATGGTGCGCGTCGGCGGCCTGGCCGGGGAGCCGGAGGCGGCGGTGCACCGGCTGGCCACCGCGGTGGAGCGGGAACTGTACGCGCCGGACGGCGGGGCGGGGCAGCGGCCGGAGGACGACGACGGCCGGGCCGCGGGGGACGTCCGGGCCGCTGCCGCCGGGCTGGCCGCCACCGCGGACCGCTGGACCCGGCTGCGGGCCCTGCTGATGCCGCGCTCGGCGGGCCGGGTGACGGCGGCCGTGCGGGACTGGCGGCGGCGTCAGGGCACCCGGCTGCGGGAACGGCTGCGGCTGCGCGGCCGGCTGCCGCGCCGCAGGCCGCGCAGCACCTGACCGCGGCGGCCGGGCCCGAGCACCGGCCGAGCACGGGGCGAGCACTGGACGAGGGCCCTCTCCGCCGCCGGAGAGGGCCCTCGGTCCGCTGGTCGGTCTGCCGGCCGGTGAAAGGCTTCGGCGGCCACGGCACCACGGGGAGCGGAGCGGAAGCCTGCCCGGGAGTTCTCGGGGGCCTCCCGGGGATTGCGAGGGCGCAGGAGAACGCGGAGCGGCGGGCCGGCGGCAGTGCCGCGGCCCGCTTGCCGTGCTGCTGCTGTCTTCCGTCACTCACTGCCGCGGCGGTCGGCGCCGCGGGCTGCCGTTCGGAGGAGTCGGGCCTCAGCGATCCCGTTCGTCCCGCCGGCGCTGCCAGCGCTCCTCGATGCGGTTCATCATGGAGCGGCGCTGCCTGCCCTGGTGTGGCCGCCGGCCGCCCTGCCTGCCGCTCTGCCGGCCGGCCGCGGCCTGGCCGTCGGCGGGCTGGGCGGGTGTCTTCTTCCAGCCCGTGACCGCCAGCACGGCGCAGCCGAGCATGATCAGGAAGCCGACCACGCTCAGCCAGATCTGCTGGGCGACCATTCCGCCCATGAGAAGCGCGATGCCCACCAGAAATCCGAATGCCGCTTGGTAGACCCGCTTGCGGGTGTACGTGCGCAGCTCACTTCCTTCGAGCGCTGTAGCGAACTTGGGATCTTCGGCGTACAACGCTCGCTCCATCTGCTCGAGCATGCGCTGCTCGTGCTCAGAGAGCGGCACGGAGTCCTCCTACTCGTCGGTCGCGGCGGGCGACCGTTCCGACCCTTTAAGGATAGGCGGGGATGCCTCCCCGTGAAACCCGCCCCTCTACGCCTTTTGCGCCCACCGCCTCCCTGTTCCGGGCTGTGCGGGTGGAGTTGTCCTGCCCACACTCTCCCCGGGCCATGCCGAAGGGCTGTCTACGATGATACGGGGCCCGGCGCCATTTCACCGGGTGAGCCGGAAGGCCCCCCGGCGGCCGGAAGGCCCCGGGATCCGGCGCCGCCGCAGGGCGCCGGAGCCGGCGGAGTCCGCCGGAAGCCGGCGGACGGTGCGGCCGGGGGCCGGGCGGCCGGCGGGGCGGCTCAGGGAGCGGGCCGGGGCTCCTGCGGGCGGTGCGCCAGCACATGGAGCTGCCCGGCCACGGCCAGGAACGCCGGGTGCGCCGCCGCCCCGGCCTCCAGCCGGATCAGTGCCTGCAGCGCCTCCGGCTCGGTGTCCACCAGCGCCCCGGGCACCAGGTCGGCGAAGATCCGCACCCCGTGCAGCGCCCCCGGGACCAGCCCGGCGGCCGAGACCAGACCCGTCAGCCGCTCGGTGGTGAAGCGGTGCGGCACCGGATCGGACCCGCCCCACCGGCCCTCCGGATCGTCCAGCGCCTGCCGGGCCTCGGTGAACCGCCCGGCCAGCGCCCGGGCCAGCACCGCCCCGCCCAGGCCCGCCGCCAGCAGGCTGAGCGCGCCGCCGGGGCGCAGCGCGCCGGCCACCGCGGCGACGGCCGCCGCCGGGTCGTCCACATACTCCAGGACGCCATGGCACAGCACCATGTCGTGGCGCTCGCGCCCGGCCACCTCCAGCAGGTCCCCGGTGTCGCCCTGCACACCGCGCACCAGCCCGGCCACGCCGGCCTCGGCGGCCCGCCGCTCCAGGGCGAACAGCGCGTCCGGGCTCGGGTCGACCACCGTGACGCGGTGGCCCAGCCCGGCCGCGCGCACCGCGAGAATGCCGCTGCCGCCGCCGGTGTCCAGCACCTCCAGGGCGGGCCGGCCGGTCGCCTTGACGGTGTTCTCCAGCGCCTGGCGGACCAGATCCCAGACCACCCCCAGGCGCAGCGCGGTGTGCGGGCCGGGCGCTGTCGGCTCAGACGGCATGTCGGAGTGCTCCTCGGTGCTGGGCTGGCGCATGCACACGTGCACGAGCGGGCGCCACCGGCGGTCTTCCCGCGGCGGTCCCCCGCGAGTACGGTCAGCAGACTACTGCCTCCCGGGGGCCGCCCCCACCGCGGAGCGGGCACGCCGGGGCACGCCTCGGGTCCGTCCCGTTCCGCGCCCCTGCGGGAATGCGGTCCGGGTGTGCACGGCCGGTTCCGGCCGCGGGCTTGGCACTCCGGTGCCGGACCGGTTCCGGATCAGTGCTCGTTCTGGCGCGGCAGCACCGCCTGAGGGAGTAGCATCTCCTGCACCAGACGCAGGAACATACCGGCGGCGCGCACCAGATCGTCGCTGTCGCGGCGGGTCGCCACTCCGCGTATCCCGGCCTCCACCCGGGCGCGGCGGACGGCGCTCGCGGCGAACAGGGTGCTCCACTCACCCAGCTCGGGAGCCACCTCGGGCAGTACCTCCCACACCGGCCGGATGCGCCGGCGGGCGCGCGGGCTGCTCTCCGGCCGGCCGCGGGCCGCCAGCACCGCGGCCGCGGTGCGCAGGGCGCAGAGATGGGCGGCGACATAGGCGTCGCCGATGTCGGTGCACTCCTGTGCCTCGTCCAGGCTGCGCTCGGCCTGGGTGAGCAGATCCAGCGCGGCGGGCGAGGCGGGCGCCCGGCGGAGCACGGGGTGCACATCGGTCGGGGGTCCGGTCATGACGAACCTCCAGTCGTCATTCGGTGGACAAGCGATCCACGTTCTCTTCCTGTATCCGCGTCGTGCCGTTCAGTACGTCTGTTCCCATGCTGGCGTACGCCACTGACAATCGGCAGAGCCCGCCGGCGCCGCAGGTACGGACACCGCCGGCGGCGGAAACGCAGGAGACGGAAGGCGGCGCGTGTGCTCCCCGGGACACCGCCGCCGCGGATGCGGACATGCGTGTGGCGGGCAGTACGGCCCCCCGGCCGCGCACTGCCCGCCAGCACAGATCCCCCGCCGGGTCACCCCGGCGCTTCCCCCGGACCGGTTCTCGTCCCCCGTACCGCCGCCCCGTGCCGGCGGTGCGGTTCCGGACACCCCGTCCGCTTGCTCTCCACAGTGCCGTCCGCGCGGCCCGGCGCCCATCCGCAGACCTACTCAGGCAGGTACTCATCCGCCGGACGGGTGTCCCCGCGCACCGGGTAGGGTGCTGGCCCATGGCACGGATCGCGGTGGTCGGCGCGGGTATGGGCGCCCTGGCGGCAGCCGCCCGGCTCGCCACCGCGGGACACCGGGTGACGGTCTACGAACGCACCGGCACCCATGGCGGCGCGCTGCGCCGGTACCGCCGCGACGGCTTCGCCTTCGACACCGGCCCCGGGCTGCTGCATCTCCCCGCCGTCTGGCGGGACCTCTTCCTGAAGACCGGGCGGCAGCCGCTGGAGGAGTGCGTGCCGCTGCACCGGGTCGATCCGGCCGCCGAACACCGTTTCGCCGACGGCACCGTGGTCCGGCTGCCCGGCCTGAGCCGCGGCGGGGTCCGGCAGGCGCTGGACGCCGCGCTCGGGCCCGGGACGGGCGACCGCTGGGCGGCGCTGCTCGACCGCGCCCGGGAGAGCTGGGAGCGCACCCGCCGTCCGCTGCTGGAGGAACCGCTGACCCCGGACCCCGGCCGCCGGGCGGCGGCAGCCGCCGGGCACTGGCCCCCGGCGCGGCGCTCCCTCCGGCCGGCCGCATGGCGGCGCCGCCGGCCGCCGTCGCTGGCCGCCGTCGCCCGGGACGAGCTGCGCGATCCGCGGCTGGCGGCCCTGCTGGGCTCGGTCGTCTCGGCCTATGGGGTGGACCCGGGCACCGCCCCCGCGCACGCCGCGGTGCTGGCCTATGTGGAGGAGACCTTCGGCAGCTGGTACCCGGAGGGCGGGATGCGGGCGCTGGCCGACGCGGTGCACCGGCGCTGCCTGGACCGCGGCGTGCGGTTCGTGTTCGGCGCCGAGGCCACCGGGGTGCTGGAGCGGGACGGCCGGGCCTCCGGTGTGCAACTGGCGGACGGGCGGCGCGAGCCGGCCGACCATGTGGTCTGGGGTGCCCCCGGTCTGGGGGCCCCGGCCCGCGGCACCGGACGCTGCACGCTGCTGCTGGCCCTGCGCGGGCCGCGCCCGGCGGACACCGCGCACCGCACCGTGCTGCATTCCGGGAACCCGGACCCGGACCCGGACGGCGGTCCCCGGGCCCCGCGGACGGTCACCGTGCTGCGCCCGGACGACCCGGCGCTGCGGCCGGACGACGGGCACGAGGCGGTGGTGCTCTCCGCGCCCGTCCCGGCGCCCGGGCCGGGACCGGGGCCGGGGCCGGGGCCGGAGGACTGGGCCGCGTTCGGGGAGCGGATGCTGGACGCCGCCGAGGCGGCCGGTCTGCGGCTGCGCGCCCGGATCCGCTGGCGGGAGCTGCGCACCCCGGCGGATGTGGCCCGGGAGACCGGCATGCCCGGCGGTCTGGTGCCCCCGCCCGCGCTGGCGGGCGGCGGCGGTGCCTGGCTGGCGGCGCCCAACACCGGACGGCTGCCCGGCGCCTACCGGGTCGGCGGGCTCGCCCATCCGGGCGGCGGACTGGCCCATGCGGGGATGTCCGGGGCGATGGCGGCGGGGCTGATCACCGAGGGACCGCACTGGCGCGGCTCCTCCTGATCCGGGCTCCCGGTCCGCCGGCCTGCTGCCCGGGCGGTTCCCGGGCCGCGGTCAGCGGTTCTGCTGGTAGTAGCCGGTGGCGTAGGGGTCGGGGCCGGCCTGCGGGTAGCCGTCCGGCATGGCCGGGTCGCGCTGCTGGGGCACCCACACCCCGCCCGGCGGGGTCTCCTGGTAGTACGAGGGCCCGGCGGCCACCGCCCACTGGCCGCCGCCGGTGTCATACCCCTCGCCGGCGGCATACGGGTCGTAGGCGGCGGGCTGCGCGGGCGGAGGGTACCCGTCCGGTGCCTGGGCGCCGTAGCCCTGCTCCGGATACCCCTGGCCGCCGTACTCCGGGTAGGCACGGTCACCGCCGGGGCCGCCGGGGTAGGGGTCCGGGTAGGAGCCGTAGCCCTGCTGTCCGCCGCCCGGATAGCCGGCCGGGTACGGGTCCTGGTACGCGGTGGCCTCGTAGGACGAGTAGCCGCCGCCGTCCGTGGCGTACGCGGGCGCCGGCGTCTCCGGGCCCCACTCCGGGGTGGCGTAGCCGTGCTCCCCGGTGTCGTACTCCCGGCCGGAGCCGGTGCCGGTGACCGTGGGCCAGCCGCCGGCGGGGGTGGCGGCGTAGTCGTCCTGGAAGGGCTCCTGGTAGGGCTCGCGGTAGGGCTGCTGATAGCCCTCGTCGCGGTAGCCGCCCGGGCCGCCGCCGTCCGGCCCAGGCGCATCCGCGTCCCGGCCGTCCGGCGGCACCGGCATGGCGTCCGGCCCGTCCGCCGCGCCGGGCGGGGCCTCCTCGTCCACCGGCGGCATGGGCCGTACCTCGCCGCGCCGCCGCCGGCTGGTGCCGGGCCGGCCGCCCAGCGCCCAGCCGGTGGAGAAGCCCTTGCGGTAGGAGAGGGTGACCAGCGTCTGCCCGATGGCGAAGCCCGTCGCGCCGAGCGCGATCAGCGGCAGGGACGGCAGCAGCACGCCCAGCACCACACCGAGAAAGCCGGTGAAGGCCAGCAGCCGCCACCGCAGTCTTGCCTTGTACTGGAGCAGCACCTCACCGAGGAGCCAGAAGGCGACGAGTCCGAACGCGACGTAGAGGACCGCCCAGCCCATGTCCGCCCTCTCCTCGTGGAACTAGGTCTGCCGATCCAAACCCAGATTCCGGTAGATGTCCAGCGTGGCCATGGAGCGGTTGAGGGTGATGAAGTGGAGTCCGGGGATGTCCTCCTGCATCAGCCGCGCGCACAGCTCCGTGGCATAGTCAATTCCGATTGAGCGTACCGCTGCCGGGTCGTCCTTGACCGCCAGAATGCGCCGTTCCAGCTCCGGGGGGAAGGTCGCGTTGCTGAGCTGGGCGAAACGTTCGATCTGCCGCACGCTCGTGACCGGCATGATCTCCGGGATGATGGGGACGTCGCAGCCCGCCGCGGCCACCCGGTCGCGCAGCCGCAGATAGTCGTCCGCGGCGAAGAACATCTGGGTGATGGCGTAGTCGGCGCCCGCCCGGCACTTGGCCACGAAGTGCCGGATGTCGGTCTCCCAGTCGGTGGAGCGCGGGTGCATCTCCGGGAAGGCGGCCACCCCGACGCAGAAGTCTCCGGACTCCTTGATGAGTTCCACCAGCTCGGCGGCGTAGGTGACGCCCTGCGGATGCGGCACCCACTCCCCCATGGGGTCGCCGGGCGGATCGCCGCGCACCGCGAGCATGTTGCGGATGCCCACGTCCGCGTAACGGCCGATGATGTTGCGCAGTTCGGCCTTGGAGTGGTTGACGGCGGTCAGGTGGGCGACCGGGGTGAGGGTGGTGTCGTCCGCGAGCCGCTCGGTGGCCCGCACGGTGCCCTCCCGGGAGTACCCGCCCGCGCCGTAGGTCACCGAGACAAAGGTCGGGCCGACCGCCTCCACCTGCCGGATGGCCTCCCACAGGGCCCGCTCGCCCTTCGCGGTCCGGGGCGCCGTGAACTCGAAGGAGTAGGAGCGCTCGCCGCCAGCCAGCAGTTCACGCACGGTACGCGCGTGATCGGTCCGTACCGAGGGAAGTCCAAGGGCCATGCCCCGAGGCTACCCAGGGGCCGGCCGCGTCCCGGGGGCCGTCCGGAGTACGGACGGCCGGAAACGGCCGGGAAGTGGCCGGATCACGGCGGTCGCGCCGGGCCGCGCCGCTCAGCCGGCGGACGGCGCGGCCCGCAGCCTGGCGGCCAGCGAGGCGGCGGCCCTGCCCGGGTCCTCCGCCTCGGTGATCGCCCGGACCACCACCACCCGGCGGGCGCCCGCGTCCAGCACCTGGTCCAGATTCCCGGCGTCGATGCCGCCGATGGCGAACCAGGGCCGGTCCGGGGAGCGGGCGGCGGTGTGGCGGACCAGGTCCAGACCGGGGGCCGGGCGGCCGGGCTTGGTGGGGGTGGGCCAGCACGGCCCGGTGCAGAAGTAGTCCACCCCGGGCTCGGTCATGGCGGCGTCCGCCTCGGCCGGGCTGTGGGTGGAGCGGCCGATCAGCGGCCGGGGGCCCAGGACGGCGCGGGCCGCCGGCACCGGCAGATCGCCCTGGCCGAGGTGGAGCACGTCCACCGCGGCCCCGGCGGCGTGTGCCACATCCGCCCGGTCGTTGACGGCCAGCAGCGCGCCGTGCCGGCGGCAGGCGTCCGCGAAGACCTCCAGCAGGGCCAGCTCCTCGCGGGCCTCCAGATCCTTCTGGCGGAGCTGGACGATGTCCACGCCGCCCGCCAGCACCGCGTCCAGGAATTCCGGGAGATCACCCTGCCGGGTGCGGGCGTCGGTGCACAGATACAGCCGGGACCGGGACAGCCGGGACAGCGGACGGGGCTCGTGGACGGAGATCATGCGGCTCGCTTCTCGGGTGCTGAACGGTCCGGCCGGGCCGGCCGGAGGAGTGGGGGAAGGACGGCCGGGGGCGCACGGCCGCCGCGCCGCGGCCGTGCGCCCCCGGGCGGGACATCAGACGGCGAGGGCCTGGGCGCGGCGCTTCACCTCGGTGCCGCGGTTCTCGCGCAGCGCCTGGGCGGGCGTGCCCGGCAGGGTGTCATCGGGAGTGAACAGCCACTCCAGCATCTCCTCGACGGTGAAGCCGTCGTCCTTCAGGAGCGTGATGGTTCCGGGGAGTCCCTTGACGATGCGGTCCTCGCCGATGAAGTCGGCCGGAACCTGGAGCACCCGGTTCTCCCCGCGCCGCACGGCGATGAGCTGGCCTTCCTTGACCCACTGCCGGACCCTGGTCACTTCGACTCCCAGCCGTTCGGCGATGTCGGGAAGGGTGAGCCAGGACGGGACAAGGGCGTCGATCTTCGGATCAATCTCGGTCACTCTCTCAGCCTGCCATCCGGTACCGACCGGCGTCACCCGGGAACCGCCCGCCCGCGGCATACATGCCGGTCCCGGTCGGTGTGCGGCTTTCCCGCGCCGCCCTTCCGCCCCGCCCGTCCCACGGGTCACGGCCGGGCGGCCGGCGGCCCGGCGGCTCAGCGCAGGGCGGCGGATTTCAGCGGCACGGCCGGGTCCGCGGCGCGCGCCGGGTCGAGCGGCGTGCCGCGGTCGATCAGCCGGCGGCCCTGGGCCGCGTCGCGCGGGCGGTCCACCGTCAGCAGCGCGGTCAGCCGCCCCTCCCGCAGCCAGCACACCGTCCAGCCGGCACCGCTCTCCGGGTCGCCGCGCCACAGCGGGGTGCCGGCGTCGCCGTGGTACCCGGCGTACTGCACCGTGCGGCCGAACTGGTCGGACCAGAAGTACGGCACCGGGTCGTAGCGCTCCGCCCGGCCGAGGATGCCGGCCGCCACGGTGCGCGGCGCGTGCAGCGCGTTGTCCCAGTGGTGCACCAGCATGCGGCGGCCGTAGCGGGCCGAGGGGTAGGAGGCGCAGTCCCCGGCCGCCCAGACGTCCGGCACGCCGGGCACCCGCAGCGTGGCGTCGGCCCGTACCGAGCCGTCCGCCGGATCGAGCGGCACCCCGGAGCCGGCCAGCCAGCCCGTGGCGGGGCGGGCCCCGATGCCGATCAGCACGGCATCGGCGCCGAGCACCTGTCCGCCGGCCAGCTCCACCGCGCCGGTGCGGACGGCGGCGACCGGTGCCCGGGTGCGCAAGGCGGCGCCGGACTCGGCGTACCAGCGGCGCATCGGAGCGGTGACCTCGGCGGGCAGCGCGCCGGCCAGCACCTGGCCGGACGCCTCGACCACGGTGACCGGGCAGCCGGCCGCGCGGGCCGCGGTGGTCAGCTCGGCGCCGATCCAGCCGGCGCCGACCACGACCAGACGGCCGCGGGCGGCCAGCACCTCGCGCAGCGCCAGGGCGTCGTCCAGGGTGCGCAGCACATGGACGCCGGGGGCTGTGCCCGATGCCGCTCCGGTACCGCCGCGGGCGCCGGGGAGGGCGACGGCCTCCGCACCGGTGGCCAGCACCAGGTGGCGGTAGCGCAGCGGACCGCCGTCGGTGTGCAGCAGCCGGGCGGCCGGGTCCAGACCGGTGGCGGCGCGTCCCTGGAGCAGGGTGATGTCCAGCGCCGCGTAGTCGATGTCCAGTTCGCTGCTCTCGGCCTGACCGAGCATCACCTCCTTGGAGAGCGGCGGCCGGTCGTAGGGCCGGCGGTTCTCGCCGCCCAGCAGCGTGACCGGGCCGTCCCAGCCCTGCTCGCGCAGTTCCACGGCGGTGCGGGCACCCGCCAGGCCGGCCCCGGCGATCACCACGCCCGCCCGCGCTCCGCTCCCCGGCTCCTGTCCCGTCGTCACAGGCGCAAGCCTAGGGGGTGGGTCTCCGGCGCCTCCGGCCCGGCGGTCCGGCTTAACGGCGCGGCGCGGACCGTACTACGCTGGCGGTCGGTCACCGCGTCCGTCGCGGCGACGGCGACCGCACTCACGGGAGCCCGGACGCACCGGGCTGAGAGGGAGGCTGACGCGGCCTCCGACCGTAGGAACCTGATCCGGGTCATGCCGGCGAAGGGAGAAGGAATGTCCATGATGCCCGCGGCTTCGGACCCCGGTCCGCCGTCCACCACGCCCGCCGTGGATGTGCTGGTGATCGGCGGCGGGGTGATCGGCCTGGTCACGGCCTGGCGGGCGGCCCAGCGCGGCCTGCGGGTGACGGTGGTCGATCCGTCACCGGGCGGCGGCGCCGCCCAGGTCGCGGCGGGCATGCTGGCCGCCGTCACCGAGCTGCACTACGGCGAGGAGGCGCTGCTGGAGCTCAATCTGGCCTCCGCCCGCGCCTATCCGGAGTTCGCCGCCGAGCTGGCCGAGGTCTCCGGCCAGGACATCGGCTACCGCGCCTGCGGCACCCTGGCGGTGGCGCTGGACGCCGACGACCGGGCGCAGCTGCGTGAGCTGCACGCCCTTCAGCAGCGCTGCGGCCTGGAAGCGCAGTGGCTGAGCGGACGGGAGTGCCGCCGGCTGGAGCCGATGCTGGCGCCGGGGGTGCGCGGCGGCCTGCGGGTGGACGGCGACCACCAGGCCGATCCCCGGCTGCTGACCGCGGCCCTGGTCACCGCCTGCCGCCGGACCGGGGTGGAGTTCCGCCGGACCCGGGCCGGGAAGCTGCTGTGCTCGGCGGCCGGCGGCCGGGCCACCGGGGTGGAGCTGGCGGACGGCGGACGGCTGGGCGCGGGCCGGGTGGTGCTGGCCGGCGGCAGCCGCAGCGGGATGCTCGCGGGGCTGCCCGAGGAGCTGCGGCCGGCCGTCCGTCCGGTGAAGGGGCAGGTGGTGCGGGTGCGGATGCCCCAGAGCCGTCCGCCGTTCCTGTCCCGCACGGTGCGCGCGGTGGTGCGCGGCAGTTCCGTCTATCTGGTGCCGCGGCGCTCCGGGGAGCTGGTCATCGGCGCCACCTCCGAGGAGCAGGGCTGGGACACCACGGTGACCGCGGGCGGGGTCTACCAGCTTCTGCGGGACGCGCACGAGCTGGTGCCGGGCCTGACCGAGCTGCCGCTGGCGGAGACCCGGGCCGGGCTGCGGCCCGGCACCCCGGACAACGCGCCGCTGCTGGGCCCGAGCGGACTGGACGGCCTGCTGCTGGCCACCGGCCACTACCGCAACGGCATTCTGCTCGCGCCGGTCACCGGGGAAATCCTGGCCGAGGTGCTGACCGAGGGCGAACTTCCCGGGCGCTGGCAGGCGTTCAGCCCGATGCGGTTCGCCGGGGTGCCGGCGTGACCGGGCCGGGGCCGGCCGCGGTGACGGTGTCGGTGAACGGCGAGCCGCGCCGGCTGCCGCCCGGCACCTCGCTGGCCGCGCTGGTCGGCGAGCTGACCCAGGCCCGCGGCGGGGTGGCCGCGGCGGTGAACGAGACGGTGATCCCGCGTGCGGACTGGGCCGCCACGGCCCTGGCCGAGGGGGACCGGGTGGAGGTCCTCACCGCGGTGCAAGGAGGCTGACCACCATGAGCATGCAGGCGGACCCGTCGCACCGCGGTCCGGAACCGGACCCGGACCGGGACCCGGACCCGGACCCGGAGGCGGACGACGCGCTGGTGCTGGGCCGGTACCGGTTCCGGTCGCGGCTGATCATGGGCACCGGCGGCGCCCCCAGCCCGGGGACACTGCGCGAGGCGCTGGCCGCCTCCGGCACGGAGCTGACCACGGTGGCGATGCGCCGGGTCGAGCCCGGGGTGCGCGGCTCGGTGCTGTCCGTGCTGGCGGAGCTGGGCATCGCGGTGCTGCCCAACACGGCCGGGTGCTTCACCGCCGGGGAGGCGGTGCTCACCGCGCGGCTGGCCCGCGAGGCGCTCGGCACCGACCTGGTCAAGCTGGAGGTCATCGCCGACGAGCACACCCTGCTGCCGGACCCGGTGGCCACCCTGGAGGCGGCCGAGACCCTGGTCGACGACGGCTTCACGGTGCTGCCGTACACCAGCGACGACCCGGTGCTGGCGCTGCGGCTCCAGGAGGCGGGCTGTGCCGCGGTGATGCCGCTGGGCTCGCCCATCGGCTCCGGGCTGGGCATCCGCAATCCGCACAACTTCCGGCTCATCACCGAACGGCTGCGGGTCCCGGTGATCCTGGACGCGGGCGCGGGCACCGCCTCGGATGCCGCCCAGGCCATGGAACTGGGCTGCGCGGGCGTGATGCTGGCCTCGGCGGTGACCCGGGCGCAGCGTCCGGTGCTGATGGCGCGGGCGATGCGGCACGCGGTGGCGGCCGGGCGGCTGGCCGCGCGGGCCGGGCGCATCCCGCGCCGGCACTACGCGCTGGCCTCCTCCCCGGTGGAGGGGCGGGCCGAACTCGACCCGGAGCGGCCCGCGTTCCCCGGCTCCTGAAGCCGCCGGGGACCGCCCCGGACCTGCGGTTTGAGCAAGATCACCGGTTTGCGGCGTGTGGTATTTTCCTCTCGTCCCACCGGGGACCGGTCCCGGCCGGACCGCGCCGCCGGGGCGCGAGAGAAGGAGAAGGACCGTGACCACCCCGCCGTCGCAGCCGCCCGGGTCGCAACCGCCGTGGCCGCCGCAGCGGCCGGGGCAGCCCGGTCCGTACGGCGCGCCCGGCCCGGCCGGCCACGGCTACGGACACGGACCCGGCTACGGACCCGGGCAGGACGGACCCCCCGGTGCGCCGTATCCTCCCGGGCCGCCCGGCGGGCCCTGGGGGATGCCGCCGGAGGCCGGCAGGACCAACGGCCCGGCCGTGGGCTCCCTGGTGGCCTCCGTACTCCTGCTGTTCCCCGTGGCACTGGTCCTGGGCATCGTCGCGCTGGTGCAGCTCAACAGCCGCCCCGGCCGCGGCAAGGGCCTGGCGGTGACGGGGGTGGTACTGGCCTCGCTGCAGCTCGTGGTGGTGTCGGTGGCCGTCCCGGTGGCCCTGTACGCCGCGGAGGACGACCGCCCCGCCGAGAGCTCGGGCGACCGGAACAGCGACGACGGCCGGGACGGCCGGGATCCTTCCGGGGGCGAGACCGTCCGGGTCTTCGAGCTGGCCGTCGGCGACTGCTTCGCGTCGGGGAGGCTGGAGGACTACGCCGAGGAGGGCGCCGAGCAGGCCGAGGTCACCCTGGTCTCCTGCGACGGCCCGCACGAGTCCGAGGTCTTCGGCAGCCTGGAGATCGAGGGCCACTCCGCCTTCCCCGGCGACGAGGTGGTCGCCGAGATCGCGAGCAGCGAGTGCGCGGCGCTGATCCAGCCCTATGTGATCGACACCTGGGCGCAGTCGCTGGACATGTACTTCTTCCACCCCATCGAGTCCGGCTGGCGGCTCGGCGACCGTGAGGTGCTGTGCTTCTTCGCCCGCACCGGCGGCGGCGACCTCACCGGTTCGGCACGCGGCGACTCGGCCGGCTACGACGCCGAGCAGCTCCGCTTCCTGGAGCTGACCGCACCGGTGGAGGCCGCCTGGCTGTCCGAGCCGCTGGCGCAGGACCACACCCTGCACCAGGAGTGGGCCGGGCGGATGGCCGAGGAGATGGAGCGGTACGCGGCGGCGCTGCGGGCGGAGAGCTGGAGCGCCGGGACCGAGGACCTGATCACGGCCCTGGCCGACGTCCGGGAAGAATCCGTGCGGCAGTGGCGGGCGGCCGCCGCCGCGGGCGAGGACGCATACCGGCGGTACTACGACGAGGGCGCGGCGGCGTACGGCTACGAGGAGGAGTACGCGGTCCGCGAGGCACTGGCGCTGGCCACCGGCGAGTGACGGCGGTTCCGGCGGCCGGCGGCGCCCGACTCGTACTGGTATACGATCCGGCCACCGCCCAGTCGTGAGCCGCGAGCAGCGTGAGGACAGCGTGACCACACCACCCCCTTCCGGAACCCCGGAGCCCGGCCCCTGGCAGCAGCACCCCGGAGCGACGCAGCCGGGGGCCGCCCCGGGCCCCGCGCCGTACCCCCCGCCACCGCCCGGCGGCGCCTTCCCGCCGGGCCCGGGCACGGTGCCCGGCCCCGGCGGGCCGGCCCCGTACGGCGCCCTGCCCGGCTATCCGCAGGGCCATGGTCCGTCGTGGGCCGTGCCGCCGCCCCCGCGTCCGCCCATGAACGGGCTGGCCGTCGCCTCGCTGGCCACCCTGCCCACCTGTCTGGCCCCGGTCTCGCTGATCCTGGGCATTGTGGCGCTGGTGCAGATCCGCCGGCACGGCCAGCGCGGCAAGGGCATGGCGGTCGCCGGGGTGGCGGTCTCGTCCGCCATGCTGCTCCTGATCGGCCTGGGCATCACCGCGGCGATCCTCAGCGACGAGCAGGGGGTGGACGAGCTCCGGGCCGGCGACTGCTTCAACACCTCCGCCGAGCCGGGCGGCACCGAGTACGCGGTGGAGGTCATCCCCTGCGACCAGCCGCACAACGCCGAGGCGTACGGCGAGGCGCGTTCCGGCTACTCCGGGGACTACCCGGGCGCGGAGCTGCTGGAACTGGAGGCGGCCCGGGAGTGCGCCGCCCGGCTCCAGCCCTATGTGCTGGACGTGTGGGAACTCTCCGACGGTCTGTGGCCCTCCTACTACTACCCGCGGCGGGACTCCTGGGAGGACTTCGGCGACCGCCGCTTCCTCTGTTTCCTGCATTCCGGGGACGGGCCGCTGGAGCACTCCCTGCGCGCTGACGCGTCCGGCTTCACCCCCGAGCAGCTGCGCTTTCTGGAGCTGAGCGGACCGCTGACCGCCGCGCTGATATCGGAGCCGCCGCAGGAGGCCGAGCTGGAGGACTTCACCGGCTGGGCGGACGAGATGACCCGGCTGTCCCGGCAGCAGTCCGACCGGCTGGAGGAGGCGCCCTGGGAGACCGAGGGCGTGGCCGCGCTGGCGGCCACCCTGGCCGAGGCCCGCCGGTCCGGCGCCGAGCACTGGGAGCAGGCCGCCGCGGCCACCGGCTGGGACGTCTTCCAGCAGCACTACGACTCCGGCTACGCGGCCTTCGGGCACCAGGAGGAGATCGCGCTGCGGGAGGCCCTGGAGCTGGCCACCGGGGCCACGCCCGCCGGGCCCGGCCTGGACGCCTGAGCCGGCCCGGGGCCCGCCCCTCCCCCCGGGGTGCCGGTGCCCGGCCGTTCGTCACCGTTCCGCTGCGGTCCCGGTGCGGGGTGGGCCGTTCGGGCGGTCCTGTCCGTCGCGGCTCGTAGACTTCGCCTGTGGACATGACCCTTCAGGACCCGCTCATCGGCTGTGTGCTCGACGGCCGTTACCGCGTCGACGCGCGCGTCGCCGTGGGCGGCATGGCCACCGTCTACCGCGCGCTGGACATGCGGCTGGACCGCGTGCTCGCCCTGAAGGTCATGCACCCCGCCCTGGCCACCGACGCCGCCTTTGTGGAACGGTTCATCCGGGAGGCCAAGTCCGCCGCCGGGCTGGACCACCCCAATATCGTCGGCGTCACCGATCAGGGCACGGACGGCGGCTATGTCTATCTGGCCATGGAGTATGTGGCCGGCTGCACCCTGCGGGACGTGCTGCGGGAGAGCGGCGCGCTGCAGCCCCGCGCGGTGCTGGACATCCTGGAGCCGGTGCTGGCCGGGCTGGGCGCCGCGCACCGCGGCGGCCTGGTGCACCGGGACGTCAAGCCGGAGAACGTGCTGATCGGGGACGACGGCCGGGTGAAGATCGCCGACTTCGGCCTGGTGCGCGGGGTGGACGGCCAGACCTCGGCCACCACCGGCAGCCTGCTGGGCACCGTCTCCTATCTGGCGCCGGAGCAGATCCAGAGCGGCCCCCTCGGCCCCTTCACCGATGTGTACGCCTGCGGGGTCATGCTCTACGAGATGCTCACCGGCACCAAGCCGCACCGGGGCGAGACCCCGGCGCAGGTGCTGCTGGCCCATGTGCAGTCGGAGATGCCGCTGCCCTCGGCCCTGGTCTCCGGGCTGCCCGCCGAGCTGGACGGCCTGGTGGCACGGGCCGCCGCCCGCGATCCGCAGCTCCGCCCGGCCGATGCCGCGGTGTTTCTGTCGATGGTCCGCGCGGCGCGCTCCCGGCTGACCGACGCCCAGCTCGACGCCTTCCCGTACCAGGCACTGGTCCGGCCCGGCCCCGCCGCCCCGGCGGATGCCACGGGCTTCACCGGGTCCGGCTCGGGCTCGGGGCCGGGGTCCGGGCCGGACGATGTCACCAGCGTGGTGCCGCTGCCCGCCGTGGCCGTGCCGCCGGCCGAGGCGCCCATGGAGCGGACGGCCGTGATCGAGGTGGAGCCGGGCGGGATTCCCGGGCCCCCGCCGCCCGGGGCCGTGCCGGGCGCGGCCGGGGAGCCGCCCGCCGGGGAGCCGCCCGCGCGGCGCGGCGGGCCGTCCCGGCGGGCGCTGTTCTCCCTGCTGGGCCTGGTGCTGGTGGCCCTCGGTGCGGGGGCCGGTGTCTGGTACATCAACTCCGGCCAGTTCCTCCGGACCCCCGGCGTACTGGCGCTGACCGAGAAGGAGGCCCGCCGGACCCTGGAGCGGGCCGGGCTGGGGGTGGAGGTGGAGTACGCCTTCTCCGGCACGGTCGAGAAGGGCCGGGTCATCGAGACGGATCCGGAGCGCGGCGAGCGCGTGCGGCGCAATGCGGTGATCACCGTCGTGGTGTCCCGGGGGCCGGAGGTGGTGCAGGTCCCGGATCTGGCGGGGGTCCCGCTGGGCGAGGCCAAGCGGCTGCTGACCGAGGCGGGACTCACCCCGGGCGAGGAGGAGGGCCGGTTCCACCCGGCCATCGCGCGGGGCGCGGTGATCGCCACCGACCCGGCCATCGGCACCGAGCTGCGGCCGGACACCCCGGTCGATCTGGTGGTCAGCCGGGGCGCCGAGGTGGAGGTGCCGGATGTGCTGGGCCTGCCCGAGGGCACCGCGCAGCAGCGGCTGCGGGAGGCCGGTTTCGAGGTCGAGGTGGCGGCCGGGCGGGTGTTCTCCGAGTTCCCGGCGGGCGCGGTCGCGGAGCAGGACCCGGCCGGCGACAGCAGGGCCGGCGAGGGCGAGACGGTCACCCTGGCCATCTCCAAGGGGCCGGAGATGGTGGTGGTGCCGGATGTGCGAGGGCTGGGCGAGGACGACGCCGTCCGGGTCCTGGAGGACGCGGGCTTCGAGGTGAGCGTCCAGCGCTTCTTCTTCACCGGCACGGTCTTCAACCAGTCGGTGCGGGAGCCGGACTCCGCACCCAAGGGCTCCACCATCACCATCTTCGTCCGCTGACGCGGGCGTATGCCCGTCGCGCCGGAACGGTTTCCGCGGGCGCCCGTCACCGGGTATGACGGGGGTCGCGAGGCGGTTTTTCTGTGAGGCCGCTCATAGGACTTAGGTCCACTACGACCGGGCCTAGTTGCCCGTGAATTGCCAGGCTTTCCGCAGATCGCTCCTGCACATCTCTTTCCTCGGAACTAAGCCGCCTTTCCGGCCGCCCTCGGTGCACTATCCCGCTTAGTAAGAAGGCTCTTTGCCTGCCTTTTCCCCGGGCTGTTACCAAAGCCTTCGCGCATCGCCGTGAAATCCACGGCAGCGAACAGCGAGAGGTGTACATGCCCAGTTATCGTCTTCCCAGCCTGCGTCGGATACCCGTGGCGCAGAAGGTCACCGCCGGCTCCCTGCTGACCGCAGGCGTGGCGGCCCTGGCGTTCACCGCGGTTCCCGCGCCGGCCTCGGCGGACGGTCGCGAGGTGCGTTCCCTCGCTGCGGACACCGCGGCCTGGGATACCGGCACCGGCGGGGCCGCCGGGCAGCAGCAGGACCCGGGCAGCCGGTGGGAGATCCCGCTGCACGGCGACGCCGAGCAGGAGCACGGCATGCTGGTGGCCCGCAAGGCCGCCGAGTTCGAGGCCGCGGCCGAGAAGAAGCACGAAGCCGAGGCCCAGGCCGAGGCGGAGCAGCGCGCGGCGGAGCAGCGCGCGGCGGAGCAGCAGGAGGCCGGCCGGTCCGGTGAGCGGACCCAGGTGGTGCAGGCCGCCACGACCACCGCCGCGTACGCGGACAACCTGGACGGCTGGATCAACGAGGCCCTGGACATCATGGCCGCCAACGGCATCCCGGGCAGCTACGACGGCCTGCACCGCAACATCATGCGGGAGTCCAGCGGCAATCCCAACGCGATCAACAACTGGGACATCAACGCCATCAACGGCACCCCGTCGATCGGCCTGCTCCAGGTGATCCAGCCGACCTTCGACGCCTACCACGTCCCGGGCACCCCGTACGACATCTACGACCCGGTGGCCAATATCGTCGCCGCGGCCAACTACGCCTGGGACCGCTACGGTTCCATCGACAACGTGTTCGGCGCCTACTGACGCCGGCCGGCCGCCGGGAAGCCGGCCCGCCGCCCCGGCAGCACCCCGGGCGAGCCCGTCCGGCCCCGCCGCGCAAGCGGCCGGGGCCGGACGGGCTCCGCCGCGTCCGGCCGCCCTGGGATACTGGGCCGGTGCCCCCGCCCCCCAGCCGCAGCCCGATCGGCGCCCATGTCCCGGTGGCCGGCGGGCTGGCCCGCACCGGCCTGGCCTACGCCCGCCGGATCGGCGCCGAGGCGGTGCAGGTCTTCGTCGCCAACCCACGCGGCTGGGCCACCCCGGCCGGGAACCCGGCCCAGGACGAGCAGTTCCGGGCGGGCTGCGCCGCCGAGGGCCTGCCGGTCTATGTGCACGCCCCCTATCTGATCAATTTCGGCTCGCACAACCCCGCGACCGCGGAGCTGTCCGTGGCCTCGCTGCGTCACTCGCTGCGGCGCGGCCGGGCCATCGGCGCCCGCGGCGTGGTGGTGCACACCGGCTCGGCCACCGGCGGCCGGGAGCGCGCCACGGCGCTGGCCCGGATGCGCGAGAAGCTGCTGCCCCTGCTGGACGGGCTGACCGAGGACGACGACCCCTGGCTGCTGCTGGAGCCCACCGCCGGGCAGGGCGCCTCGCTCTGCTCCGCCATGGACGGGCTGGGCCCGTATCTGGCCGCGCTGGACCACCACCCCCGGGCGGGGATCTGCCTGGACACCTGCCACGCCTTTGCCGCCGGGCACGACCTGGCCGCCCCGGACGGGGTGGCCGCCCTGCTGGACGAGCTGACGGCCGCCGCGGGCCCGGGGCGGCTGCGGCTGATCCACGCCAATGACTCCAAGGACGTCTGCGGCGCCCGCAAGGACCGGCACGCCAACATCGGCGCCGGGCACATCGGGGCGGCGGCCTTCGGGGCGCTGCTGCGCCATCCGGCCGCCGCCGGGGTGCCGCTGGTCACCGAGACGCCGGGCGGCCCGGAGGGCCACGCCGGCGATGTTGCCCGGCTCAAGGAGCTGCGCGACGCCCCCGGGCCGGACCTCGCCGGCGCCGGCACCGAGGGCCGGGCGGCTCACAGCTCCGGGCCCTCCCCCGGTTCCTCCTGATAGGAATAGCGCTGCTCGCGGCCCGCCTCACCGAGATTGTGATAGCCGCGCTCCTCCCAGAAACCCCGTCGGTCGGCGGTCATGTATTCCACACCGCGCACCCATTTGGGGCCTTTCCAGGCATAGAGATGCGGCACGACCAGCCGCACCGGAAAACCGTGCTCCGCGGTCAGCAGCTCGCCCGAACGGTGCGTGGCAAAGATGGTCTTCTCGTCGGCGAAGTCGGCGAGCCGGAGATTGGCGCTGTAGCCGTACTCGGCCCACACCATCACATGGGTGACATTCTCCGCGGGCGGCACCATCCGCAGCAGAGTGCTCGCCGGCACCCCGCCCCACTCCACATCCAGCATGGAGAACTTGGTGACGCAGTGCAGATCGGCGACGACCGTCTGATAGGGCAGCCGGGAGAACTCCTCATGCGTCCAGCAATGTTTCTCGCCGTCCGCGGTGGCACCGAAAATCCGGAACTCCCAGCGTTCCGCGCGGTATCGCGGCACCGGCCCGTAGTGGGTCACCGGCCAGCCGCGCTGCAGGCGCTGGCCGGGCGGGAGCCGGTCCCGGGAAGACCGTACGTTCCGTACATTCTCCCCCGTGTGCTGTTCCGGCTGACCCATGCGTCCATGGTGACAGACCCGGTACGGCGCCCCGCACCGCCACCCCCCGGCGCTCCTTCCCCCACGCCGAACAGGGCATTTCGGTAAGGCTTCGCTTACTGGACGCAATCGCCCCCGGGGTGTCACGATGCGCGGAACAGCCACCTCTTCACCGACCCGGAAGGGAGCTCACCGCCATGCAGGGCGATCCGGAGGTCATCGAGTTCCTCAATGAGCAGCTCACGGCCGAGCTCACCGCCATCAATCAATACTTCCTGCATGCCAAGATGCAGGAGAACTTCGGCTGGACCAAGCTCGCCAAATACACCCGGGCCGAGTCCTTCGACGAGATGAAGCACGCCGAGGTGCTCACCGACCGGATTCTCTTCCTGGAAGGGCTGCCCAACTATCAGCGGCTGTTCCATGTCCGGGTGGGCCAGACGGTGACCGAGATGTTCCAGGCCGACCGGCAGATCGAGGTGGAGGCCATCGACCGGCTGCGGCGCGGCGTCGAGCTGATGCGCAGCAAGGGCGACATCACCTCGGCCAACATCTTCGAGTCGATCCTGAAGGACGAGGAACACCACATCGACTATCTGGAGACCCAGCTCGACCTGATCGAGAAGCTGGGCGAACCGCTCTACATCGCGCAGCTCATCGAGCAGCCGGACGGCGACGGCGACTGACCGGGCGCCCCTGGCCCCCGCCCCTGGCCGCGCCCGGCCGCCACGGGATCAGACGGCGGCCGGCACCGCCGGCTCCACCCGTCCGGCCGCCGTCCCGGTGCGGTCCCCGGCCGGATCCCCGGCGGGGCCCGTCGCGAACTGCTGCCTGAGGACCTCCCGGCGCGGGCAGTCGCCCCGGCCCAGCAGGCCCTGGATGCGCCGCACGCAGGAACCGCAGTCGGTGCCCGCCCGGCACACGGAGGCAATCTGCCGCGGGGTGCAGGCACCGGCTTCCGCGTGCTCACGCACCTGCTGCTCCGTGACGCCGAAGCACGAGCAGACGTACACCTTCACCTCCGCCAGGGGTCGCCGGACGGCCGGGACGGCCCACGGCTTCGCGGCCCTCACCCGCATCCGGTGAGGTAAGTCTTACCTTACCTGCCGCCCGAGTGGGCACAAAAGTGCCGTGGGGCGCGGATCCGCTGTGATCCGCGCCCCACGGCGGGCCTGCGTCCGCCGGGCCCGGCCCGCCCGGCGGGGGACGCTCACTGCGCCCGGTACATCTCCGCCACCAGGAAGGCCAGGTCCAGGGACTGGCTGCGGTTGAGCCGCGGGTCGCAGGCGGTCTCGTAGCGCTGATGCAGATCGTCCACGAAGATCTCGTCGCCGCCGCCGACGCACTCGGTGACATCGTCACCGGTCAGCTCCACATGGATGCCGCCCGGGTGGGTGCCCAGGCTCCGGTGCACCTCGAAGAACCCCTTGACCTCGTCCAGCACGTCGTCGAAGCGCCGGGTCTTGTGCCCGGAGGCGGCCTCGAAGGTGTTGCCGTGCATCGGGTCGCACACCCATGCCACCTGCGCGCCCGAGGCGGTGACCTTCTCCACCAGACCGGGCAGCAGGTCACGGATCCTGTCCGCGCCGTAGCGGGTGATGAAGGTGAGCCGGCCGGGCTCGCGCTCCGGGTCCAGGCGCTCGATGTAGCTCAGCGCCTCCTCCGGGGTGGTGCCCGGGCCGAGCTTGATGCCCACCGGGTTGCGGATCCGGGAGGCGAACTCGATGTGCGCGCCGTCGAGCTGACGGGTGCGCTCGCCGATCCACACCATGTGCGCCGAGACGTCGTAGAGCGTGCCGGTGCGGGAGTCCACCCGGCTCAGCGCCGTCTCGTAGTCCAGCAGCAGCGCCTCGTGCGAGGCGTAGAACTCCACCGAGTGGAACTCCGCCGGGTCGGCGCCGCACGCCTTCATGAAGTTGAGCGCGTTGTCGATCTCCCGGGCCAGCGCCTCGTAGCGCTGGCCGGAGGCGGAGTTGCGCACGAAGTCCTGGTTCCAGGCGTGCACCTGCCGCAGGTCGGCGTAGCCGCCGGTGGTGAAGCCGCGCACCAGGTTCAGGGTGGCCGCCGAGGAGTGGTACATCCGGCGCAGCCGCTCCGGGTCGGGCACCCGGGCGGCGGCGGTGAAGTCCGCGCCGTTGACCGAGTCGCCGCGGTAGGAGGGCAGGGTGACGCCGTCCCGGGTCTCGTCCGGCCGGGAGCGGGGCTTGGAGTACTGGCCGGCGATCCGGCCCACCTTGACCACCGGAACCGCCGCCGCGTAGGTGAGCACCGCGCTCATCTGGAGCAGCGTCTTGAGCTTGGCCCTGATCTGCTCGGCGGTGATCTGGTCGAACGCCTCGGCGCAGTCCCCGCCCTGGAGCAGGAACGCCTCGCCGCGCGCCACCGCGCCCAGCCGCTGCCGCAGCTGGTCCGCCTCGCCCGCGAACACCAGCGGCGGATAGCCCTCCAGCTCCTTCAGCACGGCACGCAGCGCGGCCGGGTCCGGATAGTCCGGCTGCTGGGCCGCGGGCAGGTCACGCCAGGTGTTCCAGGTGGGGTCGGAGATGCTGCTGTCAGCGTTGACGGTCACATGCCCAGCGTACGGCGTGCCGGTGGGCCGGCCCGCCGCCGTACCGCACATTGAGACGACGGCCACGCGGCGGCTCCGGCGCCGGCCGGCACCCCCGGGCTTGCGCCGATGCCGGGCGGTTCGGCTAAGGTGTGCGCCATGCTTGCGCAGTTCACCTACTCCTGGTGGTGGCCCGTCGATCCGGCGGCCCACTGACTGCGCGTACCCACAGGACCAACGCGGAGGCCGCCCGAGGGGGCGGCCTCCGGCGTTTCCGCGGCCCGTTCCCCGCAGGCGTCGTCCACGACCGACCGGAAGGGAACCACCGCAATGCTCGAACGACTTCTCCGCCAGGCCTCCGGCGCGGCCGGCGCCGGCGCCTGCCCGCCGTTCGCCCTGCTGCGGCGGCGCACCCCGGGCCATGACGAGGACCTGGTGGAGATCATGACCGGCGAGGTCCGCGACCTGGAACGGCTCGCCGATCTGCCGGTGCCGGAGCGCGGCGCCGCGCTGGCGCTGGTGCCCTTCCGGCAGATCCGGGAGCGCGGCTTCGAGGCCACCGACGACGGAACGCCGCTGACCGTACTGGTCCCGGACCGGACCGCGGCCGTCCCGGTGGCCGAGGCCCTGCGGCTGCTGCCCGGCCACGATGTGCGGGTCGCCGACGGCGCCTTCGACCTGGACGACGAGACCTACGCGCGGATCGTGCGCCGGGTGGTGACGGACGAGATCGGCGCCGGGCAGGGCGCCAACTTCGTGATCCGCCGGGTCTTCCGGGGCACCCTGACCGGCGACCGGGGCGCGGCGTACACGCCGGTGGACGCGCTGGCCCTGTTCCGCCGGCTGCTGGCGGGCGAGCGGGGCGCCTACTGGACGTTCGTGGTGCACACCGGCCGGCGCACCCTGGTGGGCGCCAGCCCCGAGGTGCACGTCCGGATGACCGGCGGAACGGTCGTGATGAACCCGATCAGCGGCACCTACCGCTACCCGGCCGGCGGCCCGACCGTGGACGATCTGCTGGCCTTCCTCGCCGACCGCAAGGAGACCGAGGAGCTCTCCATGGTGGTGGACGAGGAGCTGAAGATGATGTGCACGGTCGGCGACCGGGGCGGCACGGTCGTCGGCCCGCGGCTGCGCGAGATGACGCATCTGGCGCACACCGAGTACGAACTGCGCGGCCGGAGCTCGCTCGACGTCCGGGACGTGCTGCGGGAGACCATGTTCGCGGCGACGGTGACCGGCTCCCCCGTCGAGAACGCCTGCCGGGTGATCCGCCGGCACGAGAACGGCGGGCGCGGCTACTACGCGGGCGCGCTGGCCCTGCTGGGCCGGGACGGGGGCGGCGCCCAGACGCTGGACTCCCCCATCCTGATCCGCACCGTGGACATCGACGCGGCCACCGGCGGGCTGGCGGTACCGGTGGGCGCCACCCTGGTGCGGGACTCCGACCCGGTGAGCGAGGTCGCCGAGACCCACGCCAAGGCCGCCGCCGTGCTCACCGCCCTGGGGGTCCGGGCCGGCCGCCCGGCCGCCCCGGACCCGGGGCCGGGCGGCTCCCGCCCGCCGCTGGCCGACGATCCGCGCGTGCAGGCCGCGCTGGCCGCCCGCCGCGCCGATCTGGCCCCGTTCTGGCTGCGTCTCCAGCCCGAGACCGGCGACGCCGCGGCGCCCGGCTCCGGTCCGCTGGGCCACGCCCTTGTCGTCGACGGCGAGGACACCTTCACCTCCATGCTGGCCCATCTGCTGCGCGCCACCGGCTACCGGGTGACCGTCCGCCGCTACGACCGGCCCGGGCTGCGCGCCGAGGTGACGGCGCACGACGGCCCGGTGGTGCTCGGACCCGGCCCCGGCGACCCGAACGACACCGTTGACCCCAAGATGCGGCTGCTGCGTGCGCTGACCGCGGAGCTGGTGCGCGGCCACCGCGGCGGGCTGCTCGGCGTCTGCCTGGGCCATGAGCTGCTCGCCGCCGAGCTGGGTCTGGAACTGGTCCGCAGGCACCAGCCCTACCAGGGCGCCCAGGAGCGCATCGACCTCTTCGGCGAGCCGCACACCGTGGGCTTCTACAACTCCTACACGGCGCGCTGCGACGAGCCGACCGTGGGGGAACTGGCGCTGCACGGCATCCGGCTGAGCCGGGACCCGCACACCGGGGAGATCCACGCGCTGCGCGGGCCCGGCTTCGCCGGGATGCAGTTCCACCCGGAGTCGGTGCTGACCATGGACGGCCCGGCGATCGTCGCCGGGCTCCTGGCCGGCATCCGACGCCCGGCCGGGGCCACGGCCACCGCCCCCGAGCAGGGCTGAGCGCGCGCCGGGTCCCGGCGGCCCGGAGGGCGCATACCGCCCGCCCGCGCCGGGTGCGGAAACCGCGGGCCGGGCGTCCACGGCCCCGGGACCCGCGACAAGACGCAGGAGCGGGTCCGGGCCGCCGGGCGGGCGGCTCAGACCGGTTCGACGGTGTAGTGGATGGTCTGGGCGGTGATCCAGCCGTTCTCGATGACGAACGAATCGGCACCGTCCCGCACCCGGCTGTGCTCGGCCTCGGCCGTCCACTCCAGGAAGGCGACCCGGCCGGCGACCAGCCGGCTGGTGTACGTGTACGGCGCGTCCGGGAGCTCCTCCGCCAGCAGGCGGGCGAGTTCCCGGGCCCCGTCCCGGCCGTGGAAGACTCCACGGCGCTCCAGGATGACGCAGTCGGGCGCCACATTGCGTTCGATGTCCTCGTCGAACCGGTGCTCGCCCGCCAGCCGCAGATGGTCCTCGAACACCTCACCGGGCGAACGCCCGCGCAGTTCCTCCGTCATGCCCGCCTCCCGTTCGTCGCCGTACCCGTCACCGGTGGTCTCCGCGCTCGCGGCCGGTCCGGCGGCCCGCGCGCACCAGGGCGCCGAGGTCGCCGACCCGGTCGACGTGCCGCAGCTTGTCGGGATTGACGACCGAGTGGATCGTCCGCACCTCGCTCCCGGCCATGCCGAGCGCCGTCACCCCGACCAGTCGGTGCTGCTCGTCGAACGCCAGCACGCCGGGTCCGCCGTTGACCTCGGCGGGCCGGAGGAACCCGCCGCCGCGCACCAGCACGGCCATCCCGGCCCGCAGGATCTTCGCCACCCGTTCCCGGCCGCTGACCGGACGGCCGACTGCGGGCACCCTGCCGCCGCCGTCGCCGTGCAGCGCCACGTCCTGCGCCAGCAGCGCCTCCAGCGCCGCCAGGTCGCCCTGCCCGGCGGCGGCGCAGAACCGCCGGGCCAGCTCCTCCCGCTGCCGCCGGGAGGCGTGGTAGCGCGGCCGGCCCTCCCGCAGCTGCCCGCGGGCCCGGGCGACCAGATGCCGGGCGCCGTCCACATCCGTGCCGACGATTCCGGCGACCTCCGGATAGGGATACTCGAACACCTCGCGCAGCAGGAACGCGGCCCGCTGCCGCGGCGTCAGGCTCTCCAACAGCACCAGGAAGGCCAGCGAGAGGGAATCGGCGGTCTCCGCCTCCTCGGCCGGGGACGGCCCGGTGACCAGCGGTTCCGGCAGCCACTCCCCGACATACCGCTCCCGCCGCACCCGCGCCGAGCGGAGCTGGTCGATGGCCAGCCGGGTGACCAGGGTGGCGACATACGCCCGCGGCGAGGCGATCGGCTCGTCCCGCTGCAGGGTCTGGTGCAGCCGCAGAAAGGCCTCCTGCACCACGTCCTCGGCCTCCCCGACGCTGCCCAGCATCCGGTAGGCGATGGCGAAGGCGCGCGGCCGGAGTTCGCCGTACAGATCGGAGGCGGACATGCGGCTCAGCTCAGTCCTTCGGGCAGAGCGGCGCGCCAGCTCGGATACCGCGGGGCCCAGTCGAGCTCGCGTCTGGTCTTCTCGGTGGTGACACCGCGGGCCCGGGTCATCAGGTCCACCGTCCCCTTGGCGCCCAGCAGGCCGACGAGCCAGGCCGGTACCCGCCGCGGTGGTCCGGCGCCGACCGCGGCGGCCATCGCCCGCATGATCTCGCCCACCGGCGCCGGATCGTCGTCGGCGGCATGATAGATCCCGGACCTGCCCCGTTCGATGGCCGCGACCGTGACCGACGCGGCATCGGCGATGTGCACCATGGACCACACCCCGGCGCCACCGCCGATGACCGGGACCCTGCGCCTGCGGAGCTGCCTGGTCATCACGGCCTCCGGATCGGCGCTCAGGCCCGTCCCCGGACCGTAGAAGCCGCCGTAGCGGATGGCGATGCCCTCGGCCCAGGTGATGCCGGTGACCGCGGCCTCCAGGTGGCGCAGCGCGGCCACCGCCCCGGCGACGTCGCGCGGCGGGTCCGGCTCGATCCGGGCGTCCTCGCCGGCCGGCGGCCCGCCGGTGCGCTCCATCCACAGGGCGTTGCTCTGCGCCACGAACTTGCGGACGCCGACGGCGCGGGCGGCGGCCAGCAGGTGGTCGGTGCCCTCGGTGCGCAGCCGGTTGGTGAGGGCCACCCCCCGCCGCACATTGCGCAGCGTCGCCGGGCCGCCCAGCGCGGTGAGCTGGTGGACGACGACCTCCGGTTCTGCCTTGGCCACCGCGTCCGCCACCGAGTCCGGGTCCAGCGCGTCCACGACGGCCGGTTCGGCGCCCAGCGCACGCACCGCGCCGGTCCGGTCCGCCGACCGGGTCGTGCCGGTGACCTCGTGGCCACGGGCCACGAGCTGCGGAACCAGGTGGCTGCCGATCGCGCCGGCCGCGCCGGCGATGAAGATTCTCATGACGTCTCCGTTCGTTGCCGCTCGCCAACAACAGACGGGACACCCCGCCACCCCATGAACAGACGTGACGCAGCTCACATCCTAGTCCGCGGGCACCCCGTCGGCATCCGGGCGCCCGGTACCACCGGGGAAGGGGGGGGACACCTCGCCTCCCGGTGCCGGCCCGGCCGCCGGGCCGGGGCCCGCCATGTTCCCGGTCCTGCTCTACTCTCGGCTGGTCACGGGAATTCGGGAAGGGGAGCCCATGCAGCCCGGCGAAGTGCTCGACGGCCGCTATGAGATGACCGCCGCTCTCGGCGAAGGCGGCTTCGGGGAGGTCTGGCAGGCCGTGGACACCCGTATCCGGCGGCGGGTCGCGGTCAAACTGCTCAAGGCCGGTGCGGAGAGCGCCGAGAAGGCCATGCGGCGCTTCTTCCAGGAGGCCACCACCGCCGGGAACCTCAGCCATCCGCACATCGTCACCGTGCACGACATCAGCCATACCGCACACGGGGACCAGCGGCTCGTCTATCTGGTGATGGAGCTGCTGGACGGGGAATCGCTGGCCGCCGTGGTGCGGCGCGGCACGCCCGCGCCGGCGGACGCCCTGCTGTGGGCGCGGCAGATCGCCGATGCCCTGGCCGCCGCGCACGCCCGGGGCATCATCCACCGGGACGTCAAGCCGGAGAACGTCATCGTGCTGCGGGCGGGCGGCGTCAAGGTGGTGGACTTCGGCATCGCCAAGGACCCGGATGCCGGCGACGGGCTGACCACCACCGGCGTGATCATCGGCTCTCCGCACTACATGGCCCCGGAACGGTTCACCGGACAGCCCCTGGACGCCCGCTCCGACCTCTACTCCCTGGGCTGCCTGCTCTCCGAACTCCTGACCGGAGAGCGCGCGTTCACCGGCCGCACCTTCCCCGAGCTGATCTACCAGCACACCCAGCAGCCGCCGGTCGCCCCCGGCACCCGCCGCCCGGGGCTGCCGCCCGCGCTGGACGCGCTGGTGCTCGCCCTGCTGGCCAAGGACCCGGCCGACCGCCCGGCCACCGCCGCCGAGGTCCGGGACCGCCTGACGGCTCTCGCCGCCCCCGGCCCCGGCCCCGGCTACACCCCCACCACCAAGGACTCGCCCGCCGCGCCCGCGCCCGCGCAAGCGCCCGCCCTGAAGGACGCCGGCCTCGGCGAACTCAACCGCGTGCTCGCCGCCGACCCCGACAACCCGGAGGCGCTGTTCCACCGTGCCGGACGGCTGCTCGACCAGGGTGAGGTCTCCGAGGCCCTGGCCGATCTCGACCGGGCCGTCACCCTGCTGCCGGACAACGGCCATCTCCATCTCCAGCGCGCCTTTGTGCTGGACCACCTGGCGCACGACGCCGAGATCTTCATCAGCACGAGCCATCAGCGGCAGGCACTGGACGCCTACGAGACCGCGGTGCGCCTGCTGCCCGACTCGGTCGAGGCGCACTACGGACGCGGACGCGTCCTGGACCGCACCAACCGCAGGGACGAGGCGTTCGAGGAGTACACCTGGGTGCTGGAGAGGCAGCCGGACCACCGGGAGGCGCTGCTGCACAGCGCCGACATCCTGCGCGAGCACCACAACAGCCCCGACCGCGCGCTGCGCGGTTACCAGCGGCTGCTGAGCCTGGAGCCCGGCCACGTCCAGGCCCTGATCGGCCTGGCCGACTGCCTGCACCGGACGGGCCGCAGCGCGGAGGCCCTCAACGAGATCGACCGCGCCATCCGGCTCGACCCCCGTCAGATCGCGGCCTTCCACGTGCGTTCGGACATCTGCACAGCCCTGGGCCGCCTTGAAGAAGCGGTCGAGGACATGCGCCGCGCCGGCGAAATCCTCAGCGGCGACTGAACGAACCCGCCAGGCGCCGCTTCCGGCAGGGCCGCCCTCCCCGTCCCCGGCGCTGTGTCCACCGGAGCAGACTGGCGCTCAGCAAGGTCTTCATTCCAGTACAGGAATAGTCACGTTCCGTCATAGACGTGTGCAGACATGTACCTCTAATGTCATCCCCGGCCGGGACATCCTCGCCACGGAAGGGGGCCGGAATGGCAGGCAGGGAGCATCTCACCCGTCTCACGGGTAAGCCCGACGGACCGAACTGTGATGACGACGACTGTCCCAACATCTACGCCACCGAGCGCGGGACGTTCGTGGTACAGGGACACATCTACAATGGATTCACCGTACCCCAGGGCGAAACACTGACAGAGATCCCGGAACACATTTTGAGGGAGGCCGTCCGTGCTCTCGGATGGTGAGTGGAGAAAGATCTTCGATGCGTTCCACAGGGATGCGTGGCGCTTTGAAGCTCAGCCCGCATACACCATGCCCCGTGAGGCTGACAACTTCGCCCGCTTCCTCCGTGGTGACCCGAAACCGGAGGACCATAATACACACTGGCATGAGCGTGTGCGCGCATATCGTGAAGCGGGGAAAACCATCGGGCGAGTCAGAATCGTACGCCAACCCCTTACCGCATACCAGCGGTACCAATTCGCGTGGGGAATTCCCGGAAACCTTGAAGCCGGGGAAGACATCCGCATCCTGGACGTGACCCACGAGAGCCGTGGCCTGCCCGTTGATGGCCAGGATTGGTGGATGTTCGATGACACCACGGTCGTCCACCTCAATTACAGGCCGGACGGCACTCAGATCGGCCGCGTACTGCACGACGGAGATGCGGAACCTTACCGAAAGTGGAAGCAAGAGGCTTTGGAGGCATCCATCCCATTCTCCGACTACGTGAGAGAGTACGGGTGACACTGGAGCCCGAAGGACTCGGCCAGTCAAAAGCAGACCTGGCCGCAGCGCTGCGAAAAATCCGGAAGCGAGCCGGCCTTTCTGGCGATCGGCTCGCAATGCGCTGCGCAATGAGCCAATCGAAGATCAGCAAGATAGAAACGGGCAGGATCACCCCCTCGCTTGTCGATGTTGAGCGCATCCTGTATGCACTCGATGCCTCTCCACAACTGGTCAGCGACGTGATGGCGCTCGCCCGAATGGCCAATACGGAGTGGCAGGACAAGCGGTCTTCATGGCGCAGAGGGCTTGAGAAGCGCCAGGCGGAACTGGCAGCACTTGAAAAAGACTCAACGGAATTGCGCTACTTTCTGCCTTCCATGATTACCGGCCTTTTGGCCACCCCCGATTACATCCGAGCCAGCCTGAGTCACTCCCCGGGGGACATCTCCAGGACCGTGACGAAGAAGCTCGAACGACAAGCGGTCCTTTACGAACAGTCCAAGAAATTCATATTTCTCCTCACCGAACAGGCCGTGAGGTGGAATATTGTTCCGGCCGCCGCCACAATGGTGCAACTCGACCGGCTGTCAACCCTGTCACGCCTTCCCCATGTCACCCTGGGAGTAATTCCACTCGGGGCCCAGATACCCCGTGGCCCCCTCAACACGTTCACCATCTATGACAACCGCCTGGCGACCGCAGAGATCTTCACAGGAAGAATCATTTTCCAAGACCCTCGCGACGTGGAACAGTATCGGAAGATTTTGACATGTACTTGAATCACGCCCTCAAAGGCGAGGGATTTCGAGAGTTCATCGCCAACTGGACGCACTCGCTCCTACATGATCTTTAGGAAGAGACAGGAATAGTTCTGGAGCGATCTCCAACTCCTCTCTATCTTGAGGAAAACCCGACACGGAGGAATGGAATGGACCGGCGGCCGGCCGTGGACATTCCAGCTCCATCGAGAGGAGCACTGCATGAGTACCATCATGCTCGAATCCCGCACCACGGTACGGGACACCAAGAGACTGCTCAACGCGGTCAAGCCGAAGGTCGCGTACCTGCCCGGCAACGTTGCCGACGGCGGTAGCCTCTGGGAACGGGAAATTGCCCTTCTCCTGCGTGACTCCGTCGAGGTCCGGTCTCTCGCCGAACGGATTCTGGACCAGGCGGTGGCCTACCTCATCACCGCCATGGAAAACCCCGACGCGGGGTTCAGCGTCGACGACGAACTGTGGGCCGTCGACGGGTCCGACTGCTCCCCCTGCAACGACAAGGTTCCCGACAGCCATTGAGGGCACGGGGAAACACCAGGCCGGGCTCCGCAGGGCGCGGAGTCCAGCAGCCGCACGGACACGGGAGAGGCATGCCGGAACCGACCGTCGAGGAACGTCTGTGGAACACCTGGGTCGAGGCGGCTGCCGCAAAGCGGCCTCCCGGTCTGGAGAAGTTCCGCTGGACGCAGTACGGCGACCACGGGCCCGGGCATGAGCTGCTCGGGACCCCCCGGAGGATCCTGGAGCTCGGATTCGGTACCGGGCGTCACTTGGCGTTTCTCCTGGACGCGGGCTTCGACGCGTGGGGAGTGGACCTCTCACCGAGCGGTGTGACGCTGGTGCGCGACCGGTATCCGGAATCGCCCCCGGAGCGGTTCTCCTGTGCGGACGCGCGCGACTTCCTCAGGGCGGCGGGGGAATCCTTCGACGCCGTGTACTCCGTCTTCGGAGCCGTCTGGTTCACCGATCCGGGCGAACTCCTGCCGTTGGTGCACCGGCGGCTCGCCCCCGGTGGTGTCTTGGTCTTCTCCCAGCCCCCGCCCATCCCCGGCTGCTACGGGCCGCAGGGCATGTTCAAAGGCGGCTTCGCCGGGGAGCCGATGTTCCTGGTCCGGTACGACTACACCGCTGATGCGTGGCGGGGCATGCTGGGGCGGGCGGGCTTCGTCGGCGTCCGGGCCGAGGTCCTCGAGGCCCCCACGCCCGGCGACATCGGCACGCTCCTCGTCCGGGCCGTCCGGCCAGGGCTTGAGGCAGGGGCGTGCTGATGGCCACGGCGGCTCGACGGCGTAGCGGACGGTCTGGGCGGTGATCCAGCCGTTTTCGATGGCAGGGTGGCGCAGTCGGGCGAAACATTGCGCGCGATGGCCGCATCGACCGGCCTCATCGACCGGCCTCGCCTGCCGGCCGCAGCAGCCGCGTGCGGCCGGCTCCGGCCGTCTCGGCGGGCATCAGGGGGCGGGGGCCGGGGCGGTGAGGGTGTTTTCGCCGGTGCGGTGGGCGCGGTAGTCCTCGACGTTGCGGCGGGTGGTCTCGATGATCTGGCCGACCGCCTCGCGGGTGAAGTACGCCTGGTGAGAGGTGACGATGACGTTGCCGAAGGTCATCAGGCGGGCGAGGGTGTCGTCGGCGACCGGTTCCAGGGAGCGGTCGGTGAAGAAGAGACCGGCTTCGAGTTCGTAGACGTCCAGGCCGACCCCGGCGGAGCGGCCCTTGCGGAGTTCGACGACCAGGGCCTCGGTGTCGATCAGGCCGCCCCGGCTGGAGTTGACCAGCAGGGCGTTGTCCTTCATGATCCCCAGTTCCCTGGGGCCGAGGAGATGGTGGGTGGCGTCGAGCAGCGGGACGTGCAGGCTGATCAGGTCGGCGGAGGCGAGGAGTTCGTCGAGTCCGGCATACTCCATGCCGAGGTCCGTGCAGGCCGGGTTCTCCCGGATGTCCCAGCCGAGCAGCCGCATTCCGAAGCCATGGGCGATGCGGGTGAAGGCTTCGCCGATCTTGCCGGTGCCGACGACGCCGACGGTGGCGCCGTGCATGTCGCGGCCCATCAGGCCGTCGAGCCGGAAGTCGAACTCCCGGGTGCGGCGGGCGGCGCGGACGATGCGGCGGTTGGCCGCCATGGCCAGGGTCCAGGCGAACTCGGCCACCGAATACGGCGAGTAGGAGGAGACCCGGGCGATGGTCAGCCCCAGCTCCCGCGCCGTGTCCAGGTCGATGTTGTTGAAGCCGGTGGCGCGCTGGGCCACCATCCGGGTGCCGCCCGCCGCCAGTCCGCGCAGCACGGTGGCGTCGAGCTGGTCGTTGACGCTGGAGGTGATGATCTCGTGGCCGGCCGCGATCGGGAAGGTGTCCTCGTTGAGGAAGACGTCCAGACAGCGGATGCGGTCCGGGCCGAAGGCGGCCTCCAGCAGCGGCTGCTCATCGGTCTGTACGCCGAACGCGAGAACGGTCACCGGTCTTCTCCAGGCTCGAACGGGCTGCGGGCCCCAGTGCATCACACCCGGCACGGGAGGGCCGGGCGGCCCTCCGCGTGTCGGGCGGGGCCGCCCGCTGCGCCGCCGTCAGCCGTAGAACTGCCGGTGGATGCCTGCTGGATGGACGATCCGGTGGTCCTCGCCGGAATTGGCCGGATGTCCTCGGCCGGCCCGCCGCCCGGTTCGCGGTGGAGCGTGCCGCCGCCGTGGAGCGCGCGCTCATGGACGGCCGTTGCCGCACGCGTTCAGCTCCATGCGGGTGGAGTCGGTGCGGAGCGCGCCGGCCCGGGTCCGGGGCCGCGGTCAGGCGTCGCCGTCCAGGCCGCGTTCGATGGCGTAGCGGACCAGCTCGGCGCGGTTGTGGAGCTGGAGCTTGCCGAGGGTGTTCTGGACGTGGTTCTGCACGGTCCGGTGGGAGATGAACAGGCGCTCGGCGATCTGGCGGTAGGTCAGGCCCTTGGCGACGAGCCGCAGGACCTCCTTCTCCCGCGCGGTGAGGCGGGGGACGGCGGGATCACCGGGGGCCGCGGGACGGGAGCCGTCGCCCTGGGCGGGGACGGTGGCCAGGCGACGGAACTCGCCGAGCACCAGCCCGGCGAGTCCGGGGGTGAAGACGGGTTCGCCGGCCGCGGTCCGGCGCACCGCCTCGATGAGGTCCCCGGCGCTGGCGGACTTGACGAGATAACCGGTCGCCCCGGCCTTGACCGCCTCCAGGACGTCCTCCTGCTCACCGCTGGCGGACAGGACCAGCACCCGCGGCGCGCCGTCCGGATCGCCGGCGGCGGCATGTGCGCCCAGCACCCGGCGGCACACCTCGGCGCCGGGCAGACCGGGCAGATTGAGGTCCAGGATCAGCACCTCGGGGCGGGCCGCCCTGGCCCGCTGCACGGCCTGTGCTCCGTCCCCGGCGGTGGCGACCACCGAGAAGCCGGCCTCGGTGAGATCCCGGGAGACGGCGTCCCGCCACATCGGATGGTCGTCGACGACCATGACCGTGGTGGCGGGAGCCGGATCCGCCGCGGCCGGTCCGGGGGCCGGTCCGGAGGCCGGTGCGGTGTGGGTCATGAGGTCCTTCCCTCCCGATCGGTCGGTGCGGCGGGCCCGGCGGCGGCGCGCAGGGCGGCACGCGGAACGGACAGCTCCACCTCCGTGCCCTGCCCGGGCAGGGAGATCCAGTCGGCGGTGCCGCCCAGGTCCCGCAGCCGTCCCCGGATGGAGAGCGAGACTCCCATCCGGCCCTCGGCCTCGGCCGCCGCCAGCCGTCCCGCCGCAATGCCCGGCCCGTCGTCCCGGACCGTGATCAGCACCGCTTCCGGCTCGTCCTCCAGCAGGATCCACGCCCGGGCGGGGACGCCCGCGGCGTTGCGGGTGTGGGTGCGGACGTTGTCCAGCGCCGCGCCGACCGCCGCGTCCAGTTCCCGGGCGGCGGCGGCCGGGAGCGGCAGCGGCCCGGCCGGGCCGGAGAAGATGACGCGCTCCCCCGCGCGGGCCGCCAGCAGGGCGCGGAGATCGAGCTCCGCGGGCTCCGCCGGTTCGGCCGGCCGGACGGCAGCGGCATCCGGGGCGTCCGGGGCGTCGGGGGTGTCGGGGGTGTCCGGGGCGTCCGGGGCGGTGCGCGGGCCGGGGACAGCGGGACCGGCGGCGCCGGTGATGAGGCTGCGCAGGGCGCGCTCCTGCTCCCCGGCCAGCCTCCCGAGCTCGGCGTCCTCGCCGCCCAGCGCACTGCCCCGGCGCTGCACCAGGGCCAGCACCTGGAGCACGCCGTCATGGATGTCCCGGGCCAGCCGCTCCCGCTCCCGGGTGGCGGCCTCGATGCGCAGCGCCTCGGCCAGCGCCCGTTCGCTGGCCCGCGCCACCTCCACCACATAGCCGATGGCGATGCTGGCCACGCACACCAGCGCCGCGTTGTGCAGGGTGGACCGGCCCGGCCCGCCGTACTCCACGATGCCGGCCAGGCCGACCAGCACGGCCGCCACGCCCGACCAGCGCCAGCCCGCCCTGACCGCCACCGCCAGCACGGCGCCCGCCGTCCAGATCGACGGCAGCGTGGGGCCGATCTCCTGCGCCGGGTCGGCGACCCGGCTGAACAGGATGCCGCCGATCGCCAGGGTCATGTCGGCGACCAGAAACGGTGCGGTGCAGCGCCGGGCGGACGACACCCGGTCCAGCGTGGCCAGGGTCCACAGGGACAGCAGGGAGAGATAGCCGAGGCCCGCCCCGGGACGGCCCTGGGCCTCGTACGCCCCGTAGTTGAGGCCGAAGACCACCCAGGCGTAGCCCGCGGTCAGGATCCGGTAGCCGAGCAGCGCCCGCCACAGCGGGCGTTCCAGTGCGGCTCCCAGGCGGCCACCGCCGCCCTCGGCGCGCGCCTGGGAGCGCTGCCGCGCGGCCGGTGCGGAACGCGCCGGTGACGCCATGTCGGTGTGCCTCCCCCCGGATGCCGCTCGCGCCGCCTCGGTGCCTCACTCGCCGGGCCCGCCGGAGCGCTTCTCCTGCCTCTCGTGCTTCTCCTGCTTTTCCTGCTTTTCCTGCTTCTCCTCGGCCGCCCGCCGCCTGCTCTCCTCGGCGAGCTGCCGCTTGGCCGCCGTGGCATACATGTCGACATACTCCTGGCCGGAGAGCTTCATGATGGCGTACATCACCTGATCGGTTACCGAACGCAGGATGAAGCGGTCCTTCTCCATGCCCTGATAGCGGCTGAAGTCCAGCGGCTCGCCGAACCGTATCCCCGGCCGCATCAGTTTGGGCACCATCTTGCCCGGCGGCTGGATCTTCTCGGTGTTGATCATCGCCACCGGGATCACCGGCGCGCCCGTGGCCAGTGCCACCCGGGCCAGGCCCCCCGGCTTGCCGCGGTAGAGCCGCCCGTCCGGGGAGCGGGTGCCCTCCGGGTAGATGCCGAACAGCTCGCCGCGCCGCAGCACCTCGATGCCGGCCTGGATGGCCGCCTCCCCGGCCCCGCGGATGCCGGAGCGGTCCACCGGAAGCTGCCCCACCCCCTTGAAGAACGCGGCGGTCAGCCGGCCCTTCACCCCGGGCGTGGTGAAGTACTCCTGCTTGGCGATGAAGGTGATCCGGCGGTCCAGCACGGCCGGCAGGAAGAAGGAGTCCGAGAAGGAGAGGTGGTTGCTGGCCAGGATGGCCGGACCGACGGCCGGCACATACTCCTTGCCCTCCACCCACGGGCGGAAGGTGACTTTGAGCCCGGCGCCGACGGACACCTTCAATGTCTCGTACAACACCCCGGGACCTCCTTCGCCGATGTGATGCCGACCTTACTGGCCTTCCGCCCGCCGCGGCTCGGTGAGGGCGCCCGGAAGGGCAGCCAGGCTCCGGGCTACCGGCCGGTCACCGGCGCGCGTAGGGTGGCAGCGGTCCCGCTCCACGGCCGCACGGAGGTCTCCATGACGCTGCTCCCCGGCGCCGAGCCGTACACCCACCGGGGGTCCGCCGACACCGGTGTGCTGCTCTGCCACGGCTTCACCGGGACCCCGCAGTCGCTGCGCCCCTGGGCCGAGCACCTGGCCGCCGCGGGGCACACCGTCTCGCTGCCCCTGCTGCCCGGCCACGGCACCCGCTGGCAGGACCTCCAGTACACCCGTTGGCAGGACTGGTACGCGGCCGTGGACCGGGAGCTGCACGCGCTGGCGGCGCGCTGCGCCGAGGTGTACGTCTGCGGGCTGTCCATGGGCGGCGCGCTGGCGCTCCGGCTGGCCGCCCGCCATGCGGAGCTGGTCAAGGGTGTCGCGGTGGTGAACCCGGTGGTCGGCATGGCCAGGGGGCAGCGTGTGCTGCTGCCGGTGGCACGCCATCTGGTGCCCAGCACCAAGGGGATCGTCAGTGATATCGCCAAGCCGGGCACGGCCGAGTCGGGCTACACCCGGGTCCCGCTGCACGCCGCCCACTCACTCGCCCGCCTGGTCCGGGTGGTGTACCGCGAGCTTCCCGGGGTGACCCAGCCGCTGCTGCTGATGACCAGCAGGAACGACCATGTGGTGCCGCCGGCCAACTCGGGGCTGGTGCGCCGCCTGGTTTCCTCAGCGGACCTGACGGCGATAGTGCTGGAACAGAGCTACCACGTGGCGACGTTGGATCATGACGCGGAGCGTATCTTTCAGGAGACCGACGCGTTCATCTCCCGGATCACCCGGATGGCGACGAGGAAGACCCTACGTGACGGAGCGTGACCAGGAGCGCGGCGAGGGCCGTGAACCGATTGACGAGCAAGCGGCATGGGCTGAGATCGTCGCCGCCTACGGCGAGGAACCCCCGGACCCGCCCGGGGTCTGGCCCCAGACCGCGGAGACCGACCGGATCGACATCGTGGACCGTTCGGCGCGGGGCGGGCTGAACGGCGGCGGCACAGGGGACGGCGGCACGGCCGGCGCGGCCGGCGGGGAGGAGCGCGGCCGGGCCCGCGAGCACCCCGCAGGCCCCGGACCGCAGGACCCCGGGCCCGGCCCGGACGCCGGGCGCGGCCGGCCGGACCGGGACGGAGCCGCGGACGCGGATGGAGACGGGGACAGGGCCAGGGACGGGGACAGGGACGGGGACGACGACGGCCCCTGGGAGGGCCCCGGCCCGCGCGACTGGGCGCCGGAGGACGAGGACGAGGGGCACTTCGAGCCGCCCGAGCCGCCGCCGCTGCCGGAGAGCGACCTGACCACCCGGTTCGCCTGGACGGCGGTGCTGGGCGGTCCGCTGCTGCTGGTGCTGACGGTGCTGCTGGGCCGGCCGATGAGCTGGTGGATCGCCGTGCTGGGCATCGGCGGCTTCCTGGGCGGCTTCGCCACCCTGGTGGCCCGGATGCGGGACGGCCGGGACGACTGGCCCGACCCGGGCGGCGGCGCGGTCGTCTAGCCCAGCGGAGACGGGCCCGGCCGCGGCCCGCCGCCCGGGTCGGGCGGCGCTGCGGCGGCGCGGGCGCGCGGCGGGAGGCGCAGCACGGCCAGCAGCGGCAGATGGTCGGTGGCGGCCCGCAGATCCGCCTCCCGGACACCGGGCAGGCCGTGCGGCACGCCGCAGCTCACGATCTCCACCTCCGGGGTGCACAGCACGGCGTCGATGCGGCGCTGCGGCCGGGTGGCCGACCAGGTGTGCTCGCCGCCCGCCGGGGCCGCCGCCCAGGCGTCCCGCAGGGTGCCGCTGAGCCGCCGGAAGGCCCGGCCGCCGGGCTGGTCGTTGATGTCGCCCGCCACCACGGCCGGTCCGCCCGCGGCCAGCCCGTCCGGCCCGGTGATCCGGTCCAGCAGCACCCCGGCCTGGCTGAGCCGCTCGTTGGGGTAGTCGTTGGCCAGATGGCAGCTCGCCACGGTCAGCACCGGCCCGGTGACGGAGTCGCCGAACCGCAGCCGGGCGGTGGCCACCACCCGCCGGTGGTGGCCGGGGCCGTAGGGCAGTGGTACATCCCCGGTGTGTTCGACCTTTGGCCACAGCCTTGACATGATCATGGTTCCGCAGGAGGGGGCGCCTCCGGCCACATGGACCAGCCCGGTGGCCATGCCCAGCCGCCCGGCCTGCCGGCGCCAGCGCAGGAAGCGCGGGGCCTCCTGGAGACAGACCACATCGGGGGCGCAGGCCCGGATCACCCGGGCCAGCGCCTCCCGGTCGTCGCGCAGGGAACGGATGTTGTAGCTGAGCAGACGGATCTCGGTTCCGGCCGGCGCCCCGGCGGCCCGCCCGGGGTCGGCCGGGGGCGCCGACGGCGCCGGGACGTCGGCGGACGGCGGTGCGGAAGAACCGGCGGAACCGGAAGGACCGGAAGGACCGGAAGGACCGGAAGGACCGGAAGGACCGGCGGAACGGGAAGCGCCGGACGGGCCGGACGTCCCGGTGGGCGGGTGCGACGCGCTCATGCCGCCGACCCTAGCGGACCGGGCCGCCCCGCCCACCCCGTTCGGCTATCCCTGCCGCGCCAGGTCCGCGGCGCCCACCAGCCCGGCCCGGCCGCCGAGTTGGGCGGCGAGCACCTGGGCGTGCGGCCGGTAGCGGCTGCCCACCAGCCAGCGGCGGAAGGACTTGCGGATCGGCTCCAGCACCAGATCCCCTTCGTCCGAGACCCCGCCGCCGACGATGAACGCCGAGGGGTCGAACAGCGAGGCCAGGTCGGCCAGTCCGGCGCCCGCCCAGCGGGCCAGTTCGCGGAAGGAGTCGATGGCCACGGCGTCGCCCTGGCGGGCGGCCTGGCTGATGTGCCGGCCGTCGATGCCCTCCGGGGTGCCGTCGCCGAGGGCGAGCAGCACCTCGGCCTGGTCGGGGCTGGCGGTGGCGCGCTGCCGGGCGTAGCGGACCAGGGCGCGGCCGGAGGCGTACTGCTCCCAGCAGCCCTGGCTGCCGCAGCCGCACAGCAGGCCGTCCGGCACCATCCGGATATGGCCGAACTCGCCCGCCACGCCGAAGCGTCCGCGGTAGAGCTTGCCGGCGATGATGATGCCGCCGCCGAGGCCGGTGCCGAGGGTGATGCAGACGACGTCGTCATGGCCCTGGCCGGCGCCGAAGCGGTACTCGCCCCAGGCGGCGGCGTTGGCGTCGTTCTCCACCACCACGGGCATGCCGACGCGCTGCTCGACCTTGTCCTTGAGCGCTTCCCGGCGCCACTTGATGTTCGGCGCGAACAGGACGGTGGCGCGCTTGTCGTCCACGTAGCCCGCGGCACCGATTCCCACCGCCTCGGTCCCGGTTCCCGCGCCGACCGTGCGGACGGCGTCGGCGATGGCGTCCACCACGCCCTCGGGGGTGGGCGGGGTAGCCACCGTGCTGGTTTCGAGGATCTTTCCGGCTTCGTCGACCACACCGGCGGCGATCTTGGTGCCGCCGATGTCGACCCCGATGGTCAGTCCCATGTGTCCCTCTGTGGATTGGTGGTTCCCCGCTGCGGACCACCGTACCGGAGGCAGGCAGGGTGTTCGGTGCCGTATCAGTCCAGGTCTATGCGGGATGGGCCGTCGCCCAAGCCGTTATCGCCCTCTTTGGGGGGAGTATCCCGTTCATTCTTTGAAGACGGGCCGCCCTGGTGGTCTGCTTCCGGGCGCGGGCGCCCGCTGTCGGATGCATACCCGGCGGCGGCGGCACGGAACGCCTCGGCCACCTCCTCGCCGGCGCGCAGCAGATGGCCGAGCACCTCGGCGTTGCGGCCGGCGAAGGGGGTGAGCACGATCTGGGCCCGGCCGGCCAGGCGGCTCAGCCCGGCGCTCAGTTCCTCCACCCCGTCGGCCACGGTGCGGGCGAGGCGGCGCAGTTCCTCGGTGGCGTCGCCGCCGGGGCCGGCGGCGGCCCGGCGTCGTTCGCGGAAGCGGGCCTGCTCGGCCCGGAGGTCCTCGCTGCAGGCGGTGGCCCAGGCGTCGGCCTCCGGCACGGCCTCGGGCACGGCGTCGGGTGGGTTCGCTTCGCTCATCGCGGCCTCCTCGGCCCTGCGGAGAAGTTCGGCGGCTCGTTCTGCCCCGAAGGTACCGGAGCCGCCGGCCGGGCGGCGGTACTCCGGCGGCGGCTCAGCCGGCGAACCGGACGGTGAGCGCCCCGCCGTCGAGGACCGCGCCGCTGATGGGACGGGAGTGACAGCCGGGCGGCACCGGCAGCCGCCGCCGGAAGGGGCCGGCGGTGACGATCAACTGGCCGCCGTGCCGGACCAGTTGCAGCTCGTCGCGGCGGATTCCGGGAAGCGGCAGCCGCAGGGCGCCGTCGGTCGCCTCGGGTGCGGGCGCGGGGACCGGCCGGCCGGCCGCGGGGATGCCGAGCCCGGCCAGGGCGGGCACCCCGGCGGCCGGCCGCCCCAGGTGGGCCACGCGGTGCAGCGGGAGCTCCGCCGCCAGGTCCATCAGCCGGGTGAGTCCGGCCCGTTGCCGGGCCGCCAGGCCCGCCAGCCAGGAGTCGGGCGAACCGCCCGGCAGCAGCCGGTTGGCCACCACCGACTCCAGGGCCACCCCGTGCAGCGCCAGCCCGGCCAGGGCCAGCCGCACCGCCTCGGTGGCCTGCGGCCCCGGCTCGGCCACCAGCCGTACGCCGGTGCCGGGCGCGGCCAGCAGCCCGCCGACGGCGGTCAGCGCCGCCGCCCACCGCCCGGCGGTCTCGGCGAGCCGCCGGGCCGGCAGCCGCGGCAGCCCGGCCAGCTGCGCCAGCCATGGCCACCGGCCCTCGCCCCGCTCTCCGGCCGGCTCTCCGGCCCGCTCTCCGGCCGGCGCCCCGGCGCGGTCCGCGGCGCCGGCCGGGCGCAGCCGCCGGAGCAGCGGCGCCAGTTCCTGCGGCAGCCCCACCGCCCGCAGCGCCTCGCCCCACGGCCCCATGTCCACCACCGCACAGCCCCACCCGGCGGGCCCGCTCCCCGGGCCGCCCGGCCGTACGGCACCCGGTGCGTCCTCGCCCGCCGGCGGCCGGGCCCGGCCGGTGGCCAGCCGGTGCAGGGCCTCCAGCAGGGCCGGCGGCCCGGTGCCGGGCAGGTCGGGAACCTCGCCGTCGTCCAGGGGCGCGGCGCCCAGCGCCTCGAACAGCCCGGCGGCCTCCTCCTGCACGGCGGCGGCCCCGGCCCGGCCGCGCTCGGCGGGGTCCAGCCGCGCCACCCAGCAGTGCGGCGCCATCCGCAGCGGCGGGGAGGCCGGCCAGGACGGCAGCGCCGCGATGCCCAGCAGCGCGCCGAGCCGGGCCTCCGGCTCGGCGCTCAGCAGCAGCGTGTCCTGCCCGGTGGCGGCGGCCTGGGCCAGCGCCGTGGCCGCGGCGACCGTCGTGGTGCCCGCGCCGCCCGGTCCGGTGACCAGCAGGGTGCGCGCGGCACCGGCCCCCCGCGTCACTTCCCGCCGCTCTCCACGCCCACGCCGCCGTCCACGTCCTCGCCCGGGGTGCCGCCGGGGGTGCCGCCCGGGGCGCCACCGCTCTCCACCCGCTTCTTCAGCCCGTCCAGCGCCCGGTCGATGATCACCTTCTCCGCCTTGCGCTTGAAGGTGCCCAGCATCGGGATCTTCACATCCACGGTGAGCTGGTAGGTCACCTCGGTGTGCCGGCCGCCGGAGGCGGGGACCAGCCGGTAGGAGCCGTCCAGGGTGCGCAGCATCTTCGACTTCACCAGCGACCAGCGCACCTCGCGGCTGCCGGACCACTGGTAGGCCAGGGTGTGCTCGTCCTTGATGGCCCCGGCGTCGAGCAGCAGCCGGACCTGCTCCGCCCGGCCCCGGGGGTCGGCGGAGAGCACCTCGGCCTCCTTGACCTCCCCGGTCCACTCCGGATAGCGGGCGAAGTCCGCGATCACCGCCATCACCGCCTCCGGCGATGCCGCGATGGTGATGCTCGACCTGGTGTGCTCCGCCATGGCTGGAGGCTCCTTATGCGTTCCGTCACCGCTGCCACCGGGGGGAAGGCTACCGCGCGGGCGGCTGCCGCCCCGCCACCGGAGGCGGCCGGGGAAGCCGGGAGGCCGGCGCGGGCCCGCCCGGCCACTGGAGTACGCTTCGGGCGGTGCCCGCCGGACACCCCCGCCTGCGGCCGGCGATGTGACGCAGTGAACAACTTCTGGTGAAACCCTACCCATGGCTTACTACCCGTGGGTAACGTCGGGCGTCCTGTGGCGGGATCCGTACGGTCCCCGCCCGGCATCCATGCCAGTCGGGAATGCCCGATCCATGCCAACGGTGGCCGGTCCGCTGCGGCCCCTGCGACGACGCCGAGGAGATGCAGAGGTGCGCGAGTTCAGCCTGCCGGCCCTGTACGAGGTACCCGCCGGGGCCAGCCTGCCGCTGCTGCTGGACCGGAACGCCGAGCGTCACCCGGCCGAGCCGGTGATGGCCCGCCGTGCGGGCGCCGCCGGCTGGGCGGACGTCACCGCCACCGAGTTCCGCGACCAGGTCCGGGCGGTGGCCAGGGGCCTGATCGCCTCCGGCGTGGAGCCGGGCGACCGGGTCGCCCTGATGGCCCGCACCCGCTACGAGTGGTCACTGCTGGACTTCGCCATCTGGTACGCGGGCGCGGTCACCGTCCCGGTCTACGAGACCAGTTCCGCCGAGCAGCTCGCCTGGATCCTGGCCGACTCCGGCGCGGTCGCCTGCGTGACCGAGACCGCCGGGCACCGGGCCGCCGTCGAGTCGGTGCGCGACCGGGCGCCCGCCTGCACCCTGCTGTGGACCCTCGACGCCGGCGAGGAGCCGGGCGCCGGCGCGGTGGAGGCGCTGACCAGGGCCGGGGCCGCGGTCACCGACGAGGTCCTGGAGCAGCGCCGGGACACCCTCGGCCCGGACTCCACGGCCACCCTCATCTACACCTCCGGCACCACCGGCCGCCCCAAGGGCTGCATGCTGAGCCACCGCGCCTTCCTCGCCGACGCCGGCAATGTGGTGCGCGCCCTGGAGCCGCTGTTCCGCACCGGACACAGCTCGGTGCTGCTCTTCCTCCCGCTGGCCCATGTGTTCGCCCGGCTGGTGCAGGTGGCCTGTGTGATGGCGCCGATCCGGCTGGGGCATGTGGGCGACATCAAGACCCTCACCGAGGACCTGGCCTCGTTCCGGCCCACCACCCTGCTCGGCGTCCCCCGGGTGTTCGAGAAGGTCTACAACTCGGCGCGGGCCAAGGCCCGGGAGGGCGGCAAGGGCGGGATCTTCGACCGCGCCGCCGGCACCGCCATCGCCTACAGCCGCGCGCTGGACGCCCCGGGCCGGATGCCGCTGGGCCTGCGGCTGCGGCACGCGCTCCACGACCGGCTGGTGTACCGCAGGCTGCGGGCCGTGCTGGGCGGCCGGGCCACCCACGCCATCTCCGGCGGGGCGGCGCTGGGCGAGCGGCTGGGCCACTTCTACCGGGGCATCGGCTTCACGGTGCTGGAGGGCTACGGCCTGACCGAATCCTGTGCGCCGACCGCCTTCAACCCGTGGGACGCGCCGCGGATCGGCACGGTCGGGCGCCCGCTGCCGGGCAGTTCGGTGGCGATCGCCGAGGACGGCGAGGTGCTGCTGCGCGGCGATCATCTGTTCTCCGGCTACTGGAACAACGAGGCGGCCACCGCCGAGGCCATGACGGACGGCTGGTACCGCACCGGCGACCTGGGCTCGCTGGACGACGACGGCTATCTCTCCCTCACCGGGCGGAAGAAGGAGATCATCGTCACCGCGGGCGGCAAGAACGTCGCTCCGGCGGTGATCGAGGACCGGATCCGGGCCCATGCGCTGATCTCGGAGTGCATGGTGGTGGGCGACGGCCGGCCGTTCGTTGCCGCGCTGATCACCCTGGACGAGGAGTTCCTGGGACGGTGGGCGGCCGAACACGGCAGGGCGGGACTGCCCCGGGAGGAACTGCTGGCCGATCCGGAACTGCTGGCCGCCGTGCAGGAGGCGGTGGACGGCGGCAACGCCGCGGTCTCGCGCGCCGAGTCGGTGCGCGCCTTCCGGGTGCTGCCGGTGCCGTTCTCCGAGGAGTCCGGCCATCTGACGCCCTCGATGAAGCTGAAGCGGCATGTGGTGCTCAAGGACTACGCCGGCCTGATCGACGAACTCTACGGCGCCTGACGGCGGCCGGCCCCGCCGCGCGGCGTCAGAGCAGCCCGCGCAGGCGGTCGGCGAGCAGATCCCAGCGCCAGCGCTCCGCGACCCAGGCGCGTCCCCGCTCGCCCATCCGGCGGCGCAGGTCCGCGTCCCCGAGCAGGGTGACGACGCGCTCCGCGGTCTCCTCGGCGGCCGTCTCCGCGCCGCCGCGCACCACCCAGCCCGTCTCGCCGTCCAGCACCGCGTCCGGGGCGCCGCCGGAATCCCCGGCGACCACCGGCAGGCCGGTCGCGGACGCCTCCAGATAGACGATGCCCAGGCCCTCCACGTCCAGCCCGCCGCGGCGGGTGCGGCAGGGCATCGCGAAGACGTCGCCCGCGCCGAAGTGGGCCGGCAGCTCCGACCAGGCCAGCGGCCCGGTGAAGCGCACCGAGCCGGCCACGCCCAGGCGGGCGGCCAGCCGTTCCAGCTCCCTGCGGTACGGGCCGCCCCCGACGATCAGCAGCACCGTCTCCGGCTCGGCGGCCAGGATCCGCGGCATGGCTTTGATCAGGGTGTCCTGGCCCTTGCGGCGGACCAGCCGGGAGACGCAGACCACCACCGGCCGGCCGGCCAGGCCCAGTGCGGCGCGCAGCTCGGCGCCGCCGGAGCCGGGGTGGAAGGTCTTCTCGTCGACCCCGGGGGGAAGCTGCGTCATCCGGGCGGCGGCCTCCGGGCCGACCGCCGGGGCGATCCTGGAGCGGGTGTACTCGCCGAGGTAGGTCAGGGTGTCGGTGGCCTCGCCGATCCGGCGCAGCAGCTGCCGGGCGGCGGGGAGCTGGGCCCAGCCGGCCTCATGGCCGTGCGTGGTGGCGACGAGCCGCCGGGCACCGGCCCGGCGCAGCGCGGGAGCCATCAGGCCGAGTGGCGCCGCGGCGCCGAACCACACCGAGCCGCACCCGTGCTCGCTCAGCAGCTCGCAGGCCCGGCGGGTGACGCGGGGCGTGGGCAGCAGCATGGTGGTGCGGTCCCGCACCACGGTGAACGGCTGCTCCGCGTCGAACGCCGCGGTGGCCGCCGGCCCTTCCCGGTCGCGCTTCCAGGTGGAGGCGTAGACGACCACCTCGGCGGGATCGAGGCGCAGCGCCATGCTGTGCAGAAACGCCTGGATGCCGCCCGGCCGGGGCGGGAAGTCATTGGTGACGAGCAGGGTCTTGTGCATCACCCGGAACTCTAGTCGCCCCCGCCGACACCCCGTCCCGGACCCCGGCCCGTGCCGGGGCGGCCCGTCCCCGGCCCGGGTCAGGGGCGGACGACCGCGGTCACGGGCATCATGCCGACCGGGTCGGGGCGGACGGCGGCGCCCGGGTAGGGCGCGTGGATGACCTGTCCCCCGCCGGCGTAGAGGGCGACATGGCTGGCGTCCGCCCGGTAGACCACCAGATCGCCCGGCCGGGCCTGCTCCAGCGGCACCCGTTCCCCGGCCGTGGCCTGGGCCTGCGAGGTGCGCGGCAGGGCCACTCCGGCCTGTGCCCAGGCCCACTGGGTCAGGCCCGAGCAGTCGAAGCCCCAGGGCCCGTTCTGGCCCCATGCGTAGGGACGGCCGACCGCCCGCCGGGCAGCCGCCACCGCGGCCCCGGCACGGGCCGAGGGCGCCGTCTCCGCGGCCCCGGTGGCCGCCACCGGCCCGCGCTCCCCCTCGCGGCCCGCCCGGTCCGCGCGGTCCTGGCGGGCGCGGTGCCGGTAGGCCTCCCGGGCGGCGGCGAGTCTGCGCTGCACCTCGGTCTTGCGGCGGGCCAGTTCGGCGCGCTGGGTCTCCAGTTGCTCCAGGGCCCGGGCCGCCTGCTCCCGGCGCTGCTCCAGCACCGCGTTGGCGGTGTGCAGCCGGCGCAGTCCCTCGGCCCTGCGGGCGCCGGCCCGCTCCAGGGTCTCGGCCCGGGCCAGATAGCCCTCCGGGTCCTCGGACAGCAGCAGCACCAGTGCCGGTGCCGTCCCGCCGGAGCGGTACTGGGCGGCGGCCACCGCGCCCGCCGTGACGCGCAGCGCGTTCACCTCGGCCTGGCCGCGGGCCACCTGGTCCTGGCGCCGCTCCACCTCGGTGCCGAGTTCGCCGACCCGCTCCTGGAGCGCGTTGTAGGCCTCCACCGCCCGCTCGGCCTCGGCCAGCAGTTCGTCAAGGGGCTCGGCGGCGGCCTGCGGCCCGGGCACCATGCCGGCCGCCAGGGCGGCGGCGCCGGCCGCGGACAGTGCCAGTCCGCGCGGGTGCTGACGCGCTCTGCGGTGCGCGGCGTGCGTTCGCTTGGGGAACACTGCTGGTTCCGCTCCCTTCGGACGGGTCCGAGAAGCGGGAGCAGAATCTAGCGGTGCCGGCGGCGCGCACGCCGGTATCCCGGCGCGGCGACACCCGGCCGCCGGCCCTCAAGTGGGCTGGACAGCGGGGCATAGCCGCAGGTCACCACGGTCCGGTACGACCGCCGCAGAGGGCAGCGGGAAACCACCCGGACGGCCGAACGCGCGGTCCGGTCCGGGCCGGGAAGCCGGCGGCGTCAGGCGACACGGACCCCGAACTGGAAGGGCATCGTGTGCACGCCGGTGTAGCTCACCACGCTGCCGGTGCGCGGCGCGTGGATGATCTGGCCGTTGCCCACGTACATCCCGATGTGGCTCAGCCCGCTGTAGTACAGCACCAGGTCGCCCGGCTGGAGGTCGGAGGCCGAGTAGATCCGGGTGCCGGCGCCGGCCTGGGACTGCGAGGTGCGCGGCAGCGCGATGCCCGCCTGCGCGTACGCCCAGGAGGTCAGGCCCGAGCAGTCGAAGGTGCTGGGGCCGGCCGAGCCGTAGACATAGGGCGAGCCCAGCTTGGACTGGGCGGCGGAGAGGGCGGCCATGGCGCGCGAGGAGGCGCTGCCGGCGCTCACCGTGATGTCGGTGCGGGTGCCCTCGTCCCGCGAGGCGCGCTCCACCTCGGCGGCGGCCGCGGCCTGCCGGGCGGCCTCCTCGGCCTCCAGCCGGCGGCGCTCCTCCTCGGTGAGCTGGTTGAGCAGTTCCTGGGCGGCGCTGAGCTTGCCCTGGATCTGCTCCTTCTTCTCCTTGATCTGCTCGCGGGTCTCCTCCAGCGTCTCCAGCTGGCCGGCGGCCTCCTCGCGCTGCTGCTCAAGGGTGCGCTGCTTGGTCTCGATCTGCCGGAGCGCCTCGGCCTGCTTGGCGGTGACCTGGTCGAGCGCGGACGCCTGCTCCAGATAGCCGTCCGGGTCGGAGGAGAGGAAGAGCTGCATGGAGGGCGCCAGGCCGCCGTTGCGGTACTGGGCGGCGGCGACCGAGCCGAGGCCGCTGCGGAGCTCGTTCAGCTCCTGCTGCCCGCGGGCGACGGAGTCCTGGAGTTCCTCGACGGACTCCTCCAGCTCCTCCTCGGCCTCCACCGCGCCGTTGTACTCGTCGGTGATCTCCGCGGCTTCCTCGTGCAGCTGGTCGACCCGCTCCTTGACCTCGTCCTTGGTCGGCTTGGGGTCGGCCTGCGCGGACTGAGCGGTGAGGGCCACGGTGGCAGCCGCAGTGGCGCCGAAAATGGTCACACGTGCGCGGCTGGGCTGCTTGGGACGACGATGGGACGCCACTGGGGCGATCTCCTTCTTCCTCAGCCGCCTGCCGAATGACTCCGGCCCCGCGCAACGAGCCACGGGTCAGGCGGTCCTCCACGGCCACCCCCATTGGGTGGTCCACCGCGTGAAGGTTCGATGCCAGACCCTAGCGACGCCGTCTCACCGGGTTCAAATCCCGGCGGGGTTTTTTTACTTACCTCGTACGGCCTGCTACTTCTATCACACTCTCCGTGGAGGAGGAACCCCAACGTCACCATCCCTAGGGGATGTTGGCGTCATAACGGGCAAAAGGGAGGGAGTGCTCAAACCGCTCGCCGGGCCGCCCGGCGGGCCCCGCCGCGGATTCGGGACGGGCTCGCCCCGGTATCGGCTCGGTATCAGGTCCGGGCGAGACGTTTGAGAAGCAGGGTGGAGGCGACCGGCCGGGCACCCGCCCTGGCCACTCCCTCGGCCACCTCCCGGTCCGCCGAGACCACCACCACCGGCCGCCCCGGGGGCTCGGCCCGCACCAGCCGCCGGATCAGCTCGTCCGCCGTCTGTCCGGGCTTGCTGAACCGCACCCGCACCCCGCGCGGCGGCGCCAGCAGCACCGGCGCGTCCAGCGCGGCACCGTCGAACACACAGGTCATCTCGGCGCCGGTCTGGGCGGCCAGCACCGCCAGCCCGCCCAGCAGCCGCAGCCGCTGCTTCTCCAGCGGCAGCGTGGGATAGCCGGTCTTGGTGACGTTGTAGCCGTCCACGATCACATGGGTCTGCGGCAGCGCCAGCAGCTGGTCCAGCAGCGCCGGATCGTCCTCGGCCAGCGCCCGCAGCGAGACATCGTGCGGGGTCACCCCGCCGGGCTCCACCGCGTCCACCGTCTCGGCCGGCCGCAGCTCCACCGGCGGCAGCGCGAGTTCCCGGCGCAGGCCCTGGGCCGCGTCCAGCATGGTGTCCAGCAGCAGCCGCAGCCGCATGTCCGCCACGCTGCGCCCCTCCCGGGCCGCCCGCCGGCCCGCCTCCAGCGCCGCCTCCGCCTCGGCCAGCCGGGCCCGCTGACGGCGCAGCTCGCTGTCCGCCGCGGACTGCGCGGCGGCGGCCTCACCGCGCGCCGCCTCCAGTTCGGCGCGCAGCTTGCGCACCGCGGCCTCGCCGCGCCGCACATCGCTCTGCGCGCTGCGCAGCCTGCGGTGCAGCCCTTCGTTCTCCCGGCGCGCCGCGTCCAGCTCCTGCCGGGTGCGCTCGGCCTCGTCCCGGGCCGCGGCGCGCAGCTGGGCCAGCTCCTCGCGCAGCCGGACCAGCTCGCGCTCGCGTTCCTCCTCCTCCTGGCGCTCCTGCTGCCGGCGGGCCTGCTCGCCGGCCGCGGCCACCAGCTTGGTCCAGCCGGGCGGGCGCAGCAGATAGGCGGCGGCGGCCACCTCCACCGGGTCGGCGGCGGGCGGCGGCGCGCCCCGCTCCAGGGCCTCGGCGAGCTCCGGCTGGGCGGTGCGCAGCCCGGCCGCGACACGCTGGCGGAAGACGGCGTCGCTCTCCAGCGCCGCCGCGATGGCGGTGGCGCCGAACTTCAGCCGCCGGGAAGGGGTGAAACGCGCGTACTGCCGCAGCGGGGCGGGCAGTTCGGCGAGGGTCAGGGCCCCGAACGCCTCGCCGGCCGCGGCCACCACCCGGTGCCGGACCTGCTCCGGGAGCGGGTGCTCCAGTGCCTCGCCGGGCTCCGTGCCGCCTCCGCCGTCACCGCCGCCGCTCGTGGGACCTGCCGTCCGATCGGCCACCGTGCACCTCGTCCGTCATGCCCCGGCGCCTGCTCCGCCCGGCCGCCTCCGGTCCGCCGGGGATCTGCCGGCCGGCCTCCCGGATCCGGTAGCCGCTGGGGACGTGCGGCCCGTCGGCTGGGGGAGCGCCATGGTGTTGTCCTACCTTCTGTGCTCGGGGCGTGCGCGAGGGTGCGCGGATCAGGTCTCCCGGGCCACCCTACGGCCTGCCGGGCCGCGGACGGGATCAGGCGCCGGGCTAAAGTGCGGACCGAGGCCGTCGGCACAGCGGCCGGTCACGGAACCGACAGGAGCGGAGGAGCCATGATCACGGCGATCGTGCTCATCAAGACCCGGACCGACCGCATCCCGGAGATCGCGGAGGAGATCGCCGCCCTCGAAGGAGTGAGCGAGGTCTACTCGGTGACCGGCGCGCACGATCTGATCGCCATCGTCCGGGTGCCGGAGCATGACGATCTGGCGGCGGTGATCCCCGGCCGGATCAGCAAGGTTCCGGGCGTGGCGGCCACCGAGACGCACACCGCGTTCCGCGCCTATTCGCAGCACGATCTCCAGGCCGCCTTCGCCATCGGCCTGGACGCCTGAGCGGCGGCGCGCGGCCCGGGGCCGCGGTGATCTTGATCACATAACATGGGCGGTATGTCCGACTCCCACGCCGCCGAGACCGGCGCCGCCGCACGGCGGAGCGAGGGGGCGGCACCGGCCGCCCCGGGGAACGGCCGGGGACCGCTGTGGCTGGTGGTGCTGGCGGCCTGCGTCGGCCAGTTCCTGGTGGTGCTGGACGTGGCGGTGGTCAATGTGGCACTGCCGTCCGTCCAGGCGGAGCTGGGCATGAACGCGGCCGGCCTCCAGTGGGTGGTGAACGCCTACTCGCTCACCTTCGCCGGTTTCCTGCTGCTGGGCGGCCGGGCCGGGGACATCTTCGGCCGCAAACGGGTGTTTCTGCTCGGACTCGGGGTGTTCACCGCCGCCAGCCTGGCCGGCGGGCTGGCCCAGCAGCCCTGGCAACTGATCACCGCCCGGGCCGTCCAGGGCATCGGCGCGGCCACCCTGGCGCCCGCCACCCTCTCGCTGCTCACCACCTCGGTCCCGGAGGGCCCGGCCCGCCACCGGGCGATCGGCACCTGGACGGCCGTGGGAGCGGGCGGCGGCGCGGCCGGCGGGGTGGTCAGCGGGATACTCACCGACACCTTCTCCTGGCGCTGGGTCCTGCTGGTGAATGTGCCCGTCGGCGGGCTGGCGCTGATCGGTGCCGCACTGTGGCTGGTGGAGAGCCGCCGCACCGGCGACGGACGGCGGCTGGACATGACGGGCGCGCTGCTGGTCACCGCCGGGCTGAGCGCGGTGGCCTACGGCATCGTGCAGAGCGAGTCGGCGGCCTGGACGGCTCCGGCGACGCTGGCACCGCTGCTCGGCGGGGCGCTGCTGCTCACCCTGTTCGTCCTGGCCGAGGCGCGCAGCCGGGCGCCGCTGATGCCGCTGCGGCTGTTCCGGCTCCGCTCGGTGAGCACGGCCAACACCGCGATGTTCGTCTGCGGCGCGGCCATGGTCTCCTCCTGGTATTTCCTGACCCTCTATATGCAGAACGTGCTCGGACTTTCGCCGCTCCAGGCGGGCCTGGGGTTCGTCCCGCACTCCACCACCATCGTCCTGGGCGCCAAACTGGCGCCCCGGCTGATGGTGCGGGCGGGCGCACGCGGCCTGGCCATGACGGGGGCCCTGCTGGCCGCGGCGGGGTACTTCTGGCAGAGCGCGGCCATGGACGCGGACGGCGGCTACCCCACCACGGTGCTCGCACCCGGGATAACGATGATGCTCGGTGCGGGGCTGCTGGCCACCCCGCTGGCCTCGCTGGCCACCTCGGGGGTGCCGGCCGGGGACGCGGGCATCGTGGCGGGATTGGTGAACACCGCCCGCACCATGGGCGGCGCGCTCGGGCTGGCGGTGCTCTCCACGGTCGCCGCCGCCCGTATCGGTGACACGCGCGGCGCGGAGGCCCTGGCCGAGGGCTATGCGACCGCCTTCCGGACCGGCTCGGTGGTGCTCACCCTGTGCGCCGCGCTGATGTTCCTCACCCTTCCCCGCGGCCCCCTCCCCCACCACTGACCCGGCAACCGCGCCCCGGGCGCCCTCGCCCGCCGGTGGCCCGGCCGGACGGCCGGGTGCCGATCGTCACCGGGCACGGCCGCCCGGGCCATCCGAAGCGGGCGCCGGCGGCGGGGTGCGCGGCCTTGCGGCCGTCGCGGGCGCAGGCCGGGCGGTCCTGGTGCGGCCGGGGCCGCACCGCCGCGGCCCGCCCGGCCGGCGGGCCTACGCGGCGTGGGTGGCGGTGATCCAGTTGGCCAGGGTGGTGCGGGCGGCGCCGGAGTCGATGGACTCGGCCGCCCGGGCCATGCCCGCGGCGAGCTGGTCGGCCAGCGGCGCGTCCCCCGGGTCCAGCGCCACCAGCGCCGCCGCGGCGTTGAGCAGCACCGCGTCCCGGACCGGGCCGGGCTCGCCGTCCAGCAGGCGGCGGGCCACATCGGCGTTGTGCGCCGCGTCCCCGCCGCGCAGCGCGTCCAGCGGGGCCGTCCGCAGCCCCACGCCGCGCGGGTCGAAGGAGTGCCGGACGACCTTGCCGTCCCGGACCTGCCAGATGGTGGAGGTGCCGGTGAGGGTCAGCTCGTCGAGCCCGTCGTCGCCGCGGAAGACCAGCGCCGAGCTGCCGCGCTCGGCCAGCACCCCGGCCATGATGGGGGCCATCCGGGCATCCGCCACCCCGGTGGCCTGGGCCCGGACCCGGGCCGGATTGGTCAGCGGGCCGAGGAAGTTGAACGGGGTGGGCACGCCCAGCTCCCGGCGCGCCGCGGCCACATGGCGCAGCGCCGGGTGGAACTTCACCGCGAAGCAGAAGGTGATGCCGGCCTCGTCGGCCACCCGGGCCACCCGCTCCGGCGGCAGCTCCAGGTTGACGCCCAGCTTCTCCAGCACGTCCGAGGCGCCGCTGGCGCTGGACGCGGCCCGGTTGCCGTGCTTGACCACCCGGGCTCCGGTGCCGGCCACCACGATGGCCGACATGGTGGAGATGTTGACCGTCCGGGCGCGGTCGCCGCCGGTGCCGACGATGTCCACCGTCGGGCCGGGCACCTCGATCAGATTGGCGTGCCGGTACATCGTCCGCACCAGCCCGGCGATCTCCTCGACCGTCTCGCCCTTGGCCCGCAGCGCCACCGCGAAGCCGGCGATCTGGGCGTCCGTGGCCTCGCCGCTCATGATCCTGTCCATGGCCCAGGCGGCGGCCTCGGAGGGCAGATCCTGCCCGGCCATCAGGGTGCCCAGCACCTCGGGCCATGAGTGGGCCGCCCTGGACTCGCCTCCTGCGGGAATCACGGTGCTCATACGCGGCTCCACTCATGCGGCTGGATGACTGTCACGTGACGAGTGCCACCCTAAGGGCCCCCGGTGACAGGCCACCGGCCCCGTCCACAGCTCGGACGCTGTGCACGGGGCCGGTGGCGCGGGCGGAAGGGCGCGGCCGGTGGCGGTCAGTGGTGGCCGTGACCGCTGGTGATCTCCCGGTACTCCTCGGCGGTCGCCTTGGGGATCTGCGCCTGCTCGCCGTAGTAGCCCCGGCTGAGCCGGGCGCGCAGCTTCTCCAGCGGACCGACCTTGCGCTCCACGCCGTTCTCGTCCACCGCCGGCGGCAGCGACAGCGGCCTGGGCTGCTCATGCGCGGTGAGCTTGTAGCGCTCCGCCGGCGGCAGCGGCTCGTGCACCTCGATGAACTCGCCGTGCGGCAGCCGCTTGATGATGCCGGTCTCCCGGCCGTGCAGCACCTTGTCGCGGTCCCGGCGCTGGAGGCCCAGGCAGATCCGCCGGGTGAGGAAGAAGACCAGCACCGGCAGCACGAAGAAGCCGATCCGGCAGAACCAGGTGATGGCGTTGATCGACAGATTGAAGTTGATCGCCCAGACGTCGTTGCCGCCGGCCACCAGGGCCACGAAGTAGGCGCTCAGCCAGGCCATGCCGAAGGCCGTGCGGGTGGGCACGTTCCGCGGGCGCTGCGCGATGTGGTGCTCGCGGGTGTCCTTGGTGACCCAGCTCTCGAAGAACGGGTAGAGCATCAGCACGACCAGCATGGCCGGGAACACCCCGAGCGGGATCAGCAGGCCCAGGTTGAGGGTGTAGTCGCCGAAGAGGACGATCTCCCAGCCGGGCATCATCCGCACCAGGCCCTCGGAGAAGCCCAGATACCAGTCCGGCTGCGCGTTGGTGGACACCGTCTCCGGCCGGTAGGGGCCGATGGTCCACACCGGGTTGATGGTGACGGTGCCCGCGATCAGCGTGATCACGCCGAACACGATGAAGGTGAAACCGCCCGCCTTGGCCATGTAGACCGGGAAGAACGGCATGCCGACCACGTTGGTGTTGGTCTTGCCCGGGCCGGCGTAGTGGGTGTGCTTGTGGAAGACGATCAGAATCAGATGCGCGACCACCAGCGCCAGCAGCAGACCGGGCAGCAGCAGCACATGGATCACGAAGAACCGCGGGATGATGTCGTGTCCGGGGAACTCCCCGCCGAACAGCAGCATCTGGATCCAGGTGCCGACCACCGGGGTGGCCAGGATGGCGCCCTCCATGAACCGGATGCCGGTGCCGGAGAGCAGGTCGTCCGGCAGCGAGTAGCCGGTCAGGCCGGTGAACAGCGCCAGGATGAACAGCGTGAAGCCGAACAGCCAGTTGATCTCGCGCGGCTTGCGGAAGGCTCCGGTGAAGAACACCCGCATCATGTGGATGAAGATCGCCACCACAAAGATCAGGGCGCCCCAGTGGTGGATCTGCCGCACCAGCAGACCGCCGCGCACATCGAAGCTGATGTCCAGCGTCGAGGCATAGGCCTCGGACATCAGCTGCCCCTGCATCGGGACATAGGAGCCGTGGTACTCCACCTGGGCCATCGACGGCACGAAGAACAGCGTCAGATAGACACCGGTCAGCAGCACGATGATGAAGCTGAACAGCGCGATCTCGCCGAGCAGGAAGGACCAGTGGTCGGGGAAGACCTTCCGCATGCCGTACTTGGCGGCGCCGTAGACGCCGAGCCGGCCGTCGGCCCAGTCCGCCAGCCGCTCCCCGGCGGGGGCCTTGCCCCGCCGCGCGGTGGTCCTCTCGTCGGTTGCGGTACTCATCCGCGCTCCCAGAAGCTCGGGCCGGGCGGCTGCTCGAAGTCGGCGAGCGCCACCAGGTAGCCTTCCTCGTCCTTGCCGATCCGCAACTGCGGCAGCGGGTGGCCCGCCGGGCCGAAGAGCACCCGCGCACCGTCCGCCAGGTCGAAGGTGGACTGGTGGCAGGGGCAGAGCGCGTGGTGCGTCTGCTGCTCGTACAGGGTGGCCGGGCAGCCGATGTGGGTGCAGATCTTGGAGTAGCACAGGATGCCCTCGTGGCCCCACTCGGCCGACCGCGGGTCCTTGATGTCCTCCGGCTCGATCCGGACCAGCATCACCGCCGCCTTGGCGATCTGCGCGTGGAAATCCTCGTCGTGATGGTCGATGGTGGCCGGGGCGGCCTGCACCAGCGAGCCGACGGTGATGTCCTCGGGCCGCAGCGGCTCACCGGTGTTCTGGTTGACGATCCGCACGCCCTCGGCCCAGGCGGTGTGGAACAGCTTGTCGCCGGGGGCCGGTCCGAGGTCGCGCAGCAGCACCACGCCGGACAGCGGCACCAGGCCGACCGCGCCGATCATGGTGTTGCGCATCAGCTTGCGGCGGCCCAGGCCGATGCCGGACTCCCGCACTCCGGCCCGGAACTCGGTCAGCACGTCTTCCTTGACCGGCTCGGGGGCACCGACCGCGTGCCGCTCCTCGGGGACCTCCGCGTCCGACATCAGGGTGCGCGCCCAGTGCACGGCGCCCGCGCCGACGCAGAACAGGGCGGTGCCCAGGGTCAGGCCCAGCGCGAAGTTCAGCGCGCTGACATGGCCGAAGGGCCAGATGTGGACGATCTCGTCCACCGGGATCAGCGCGAAGGCGACGATGAAGCCGACGGTGGCCAGGATGGAGGTGAGGAAGAGCAGGGTCACCATGCGCTCGGAGCGCTTTGCGGCCCGCTCGTCGATGTCCTGGCGGCGCGGCTGGTGCTCGGGCAGGCCGGGGTCGGCGAAGGGGTGCTCCGCCACGGTGGCCGGCGCCTGCTCGGTCTTCATCAGCGGGGTGTCCGGCCCGCCGGAGACGTCGTTGTGGTGTTCGGTCTGGCTGCTCATGACTTCTTGGCCTTTGCGGTGTGGGCACCGATCCAGACGGCGGCGGCGATCAGCGCACCGATGCCGAAGGTCCAGGCGAACAGGCCCTCGCTGACCGGGCCGTAGCCACCGAGCTGGAAGCCGCCCGGGTTGGGGGCCTTTTCCGTGTTGACGGCGTCCAGCCAGGCGATGATGTCCCGCTTGTTCTCCGGCGACAGCACGGTGTCGGGGAAGGCGGGCATCGCCTGCGGGCCGGTGAGCATGGCCTCGTAGACGAAGCGCGGGTCCACGTCGGTCAGGTCCGGGGCGTACTTGCCGTCCGTCAGGGCGCCGCCCTGGCCGGTGAAGTTGTGGCACTGCGAGCAGTTGAGGCGGAACAGTTCACCGCCGACCGCCGGGTCGCCGGCCTGCGGGTCGTACTCCTCCTCGGCCGGGATGGCCGGGCCGGGGCCGAGCGAGGCGACATAGGCGGCGAGCTGGGCGATCTGGTCCTCGGTGTAGACGACCGGCTTCTCGGGCGCCTGGGGGCCGGGCTGCTGGAGCGGCATGCGGCCGGTGGCGACCTGGAAGTCGACGGCCGCTGCGCCGACGCCGACCAGGCTGGGCCCGTCGCTGGTGCCCTGGCCCTCACTGCCGTGGCAGGTGGCGCAGCCCACCAGATAGAGCTTCTTGCCCTCCTCGACGGCGATGGAGGTCTCCGAGGCATCGGCCTGGGCCTCGCCCGCGGGCGCGAGCGCGGCATACAGCCCCCCTGTGGCCGCCAGCGCGAAGAGGAGGACGACAAGCGCCGCCAGAGGATGGCGCCGTCGTGCGGAGAGCTTTTTCACGGATTACCCCGGTGTCAGGATGTTCTGCGTCGGTTCTTGGGTTGGCGTCCGGTCCGTGCGCCCGCCGTTCCCGCAGCTTCTGCTTCCGCCGCATGCGGTGCGGACGGCCGGACGGGGCTGATCACTGGATCAGGTAGATCGTCGCGAAGAGGCCGATCCACACCACGTCGACGAAGTGCCAGTAGTAGGACACGACGATGGCGGAGGTGGCCTGCTCATGGGTGAAGCGCCGGGCGGCGTAGGTCCGGGCCAGCACCAGCAGGAAGGCGATCAGGCCGCCCAGCACGTGCATGCCGTGGAACCCGGTGGTGAGGTAGAAGACCGAGCCGTAGGGGTCGGAGGAGAGCGAGATGCCCTGGTGCTCCACCAGCTCGACATACTCGGTGACCTGGCCGCCGATGAAGACGGCACCCATGATGAAGGTGATCACGAACCACAGCCGGAGCTTCTTCACGTCCCCGCGCTCGGCGGCGAACACGCCGAGCTGGCAGGTCAGGGAAGAGAGCACCAGGATGATGGTGTTGCCCCCGGAGAAGGGCAGGTTCAGGGCCTCCGCCTGACTCTCCCAGTACTCCGCGCCCATCACCGAACGCAGGGTGAAGTACATCGCGAACAGGGCCGCGAAGAACATCAGCTCGGAACTGAGCCAGATGACGGTCCCGACGCTGGTGATGTTGGGACGGTTGACCGCCGGATGGGTCACGTGCCCGGTTTCTGCTGCAGTTGCTGTCGCCACGCCCGTCATTATGTCGGTCGCTTATCCCGCCCTCACTTCGGGGGTCCCGTTCGGTGTGTCCGCCGGCCGGAACCACCGGTTCCCGGCACCGGACTCCCGGTGTGCCGGCGGCCGGCGGCCAGGGAGTACGATCCGCGCAAGGGCCCCAGGTGGTACGGGTACGGGGCCATCCCCCGACGAGGAGGACGGACGGATGCAGCGCACGGCCACGGTCCTGGTCTACAGCGACGACGTCAACACGCGCGAGCAGGTGCGACTGGCGGCCGGCCGGCGTCCCGCCCCGGATCTGCCGCCGGTGGAGTATGTGGAGTGCGCCACGCTCCCCGCGGTGCTGAGCGCGCTGGAGGCGGGCGGCATCGACGCCTGCGTGCTGGACGGCGAGGCGGTGCCGGCGGGCGGCATGGGCGTGTGCCGCCAGATCAAGGACGAGATCTTCAACTGCCCGCCCGTGCTCGTGCTGATCGGCCGCCCGCAGGACGCCTGGCTGGCCACCTGGAGCCGGGCGGAGGCCGCCGTGCCGCACCCGGTGGACCCGGCCGGACTCGCCGCCTCGCTGGCCGCCCTGCTGCGCCGCCGCCTTCCCGCGGCGGCCTGAGCCCGCCCCGCCCGGCGCCGTTTCCCGCATCCGGCGGCCGGGTGCGGGAAACGGCGCCGTGGCCGGGACGGCCGCGGGGCTCAGACTCCGGGGCGCAGCCGGTGGGGGGAGGTGACGGGCCGGTCGGGAGTGTCCGCCGCCAGTGCGCTGCCCTGCTGCCACTGCTCCCACTCCATGTTCCAGTCGCCGAAGCCGTTGCCGAAGAAGGCCATGTCGGCGCCGGAGCCGTTGATGTGCTCCACGATGTCGCCGACCCGGACGTTCTCGAAGAACCACCGGGCGTTCTCGGTGGACAGGCCGGTGCAGCCGTGGCTGACGTTGGCAACCCCGTGCGAGCCCAGCGACCAGGGCGCGGCGTGCACATACTCCCCGCTCCAGGTGAGCCGGGCGGCCCAGCGGACGTCGAGGTCGTAGTCCTCGGCGCTGCCCGCGGCGATGCCGACCGAGGTGCCCCGCATCCGCACCTGGGACTCCCGGCCCAGGATGACCTTCTTGCCGTTGCGGGTGCGGAAGCCCTCCTTGCCGGTGGTCATCGGCATCTGCCGCAGCACCTCGCCGTTCCGTTTGACGGTGAGGGTGAGGGCGGCGATGTCGGCGACGGCCTCCACCCGGTCGCCGGTGCGGAACACCAGCTCCTCGGAGCCGCCGCCGCGCAGGCCGTCGCGGATGCGCAGACCCTCCAGATCGGCGCTGACCCGGATGATGGCGTTGGCCGGCCAGTACTCCCGGGGCCGGTAGTGCAGCAGGTCGTCCTCGACCCAGTACCAGGAGCCCTCGGCGGCGGGTTCGGAGCTGACCCGCAGGGCGCTCTCCACCAGCGCCCGTTCCCCGGCGTCGGTGACCGGCTCGCTGAGTTCGGCGACCACCGGGTGCCCCACGCCGTAGGTGCCGGGTTCCGGCGCGAACTCCACCTGGAGCCGCTCGGCACGCTCGGCCTGTGAGGTGCGGACGACATGGGTGGTGCGGCCCGGCCGGCCGGCGGCGTCCTCGGTGGCGATCCGCACGGTGTATTCGGCGCCGGCCGCCAGCGGGGTGGTGGAGCGCCAGGCGGAGCCGTCCGCGTCGAGTTCTCCGGCGATCGTGCGCCCCGCCTGGTCGCGGGCGCTGACGTCGGTGATCCGTACGCCCTCGGTGCCGGTGGTGATCTTCAGCGGCTGGGACGGATCGACGGCCCGGTCCGCGTCCTCACCGGTCCGCCCGCCGAAGGAGACGTCTCCGGCGGCGTCGTAGGGCGAGGTGCCGTCCGGCGGGCCCGGGCGGTCCTGGGAGCAGGCGGTGGTCCCGCCGCCCAGGGCGAGGAGTATGAGCGCGGAGCCGAGCGCCAGCCGCCGGCGGGCGGTGGCGGCGCGGCGGGCGCGCTGTTCTGCGGCTTTTCCGTGACTCATGGTCACAAAATATGAAGATTGCGCTGTTTTAGCTCATCCAGGACGGATTCCGGTACTCCAAACGGGTAAGGCCCCCCGGACGGACGCGTCCGGGGGGCCCATCGGCCGGTCGTGCGCTACGGCACCGGGCGGTGCCGGCGGCGGCGGGATATCACTGGGTGCGGTTCTCGCCCCGGTAGTACTCGAAGACCCACAGCCACAGGCCCACCGCGATCAGCGGCGCGGTGAAGTAGAGGAACCACCAGCCGAAGACCGGGCCCAGGAAGGCGCACATGGAACCCGCGCCCAGGGCCAGCGGCGCCCAGCTGTGCGGGGAGAAGAAGCCCAGTTCCCCGGCGTCGTCGGCGACATCCGCCTCCTTCCTGTCCTGCGCCCCGGTGTCCACCCGGCGGGCCGTGTAGACCAGATAGAAGCCGATCATCAGGGCCAGCGCGAAGGCCAGGAAGAGCGCCGTGGTGCCCACCGGCTCCCTGGACCAGACGCCGTAGACGATCGCGACGCCGAGGATGAAGACCGCGAGGATGTTGAAGAGATGACCCTGGATCTTCATGCGCGGACCTCCTTGGCCTCGGCGGTGTCCAGCACGTCCCGCTTCGGGTTCTCCAGCTGGTCCAGCGTGGCGAACTCCGGGTGGTGGAGATCGAACGCCGGGGACTCGGAGCGGATCCGCGGAATGGTGAGGAAGTTGTGCCGCGGCGGCGGGCAGGAGGTCGCCCACTCCAGCGAGCGGCCGTACCCCCACGGGTCGTCCACGCCCACCGGCGTGCCGTACTTCCAGGTCTTCCAGACGTTGTAGAAGAACGGCAGCATCGACAGGCCGAGCAGGAAGGAGCTGACCGTGGAGACGGTGTTCAGGAAGGTGAAGCCGTCCGCGGCCAGATAGTCGGCGTAGCGGCGCGGCATGCCCTCGGCGCCCAGCCAGTGCTGCACCAGGAAGGTGCCGTGGAAGCCGATGAACAGCGTCCAGAAGGTGATCTTGCCGAGCCGCTCGTCCAGCATCTTCCCGGTCCACTTGGGCCACCAGAAGTGGAAGCCGGCGAACATCGCGAACACCACCGTGCCGAACACCACATAGTGGAAGTGGGCCACCACGAAGTAGGAGTCCGAGACATGGAAGTCCAGCGGCGGGGCGGCCAGGATGACGCCGGTCAGACCGCCGAAGAGGAAGGTGACCAGGAAGCCGACCGACCACAGCATCGGCGTCTCGAAACTCAGTGACCCCTTCCACATGGTGCCGATCCAGTTGAAGAACTTCACCCCGGTCGGGACCGCGATCAGGAAGGTCATGAAGGAGAAGAACGGCAGCAGCACCGCGCCGGTGACATACATGTGGTGCGCCCAGACCGTCACCGACAGGCCGGCGATGGCGATGGTGGCCGCCACCAGGCCGATGTAGCCGAAGATCGGCTTGCGGCTGAAGACCGGGATGACCTCCGAGACGATGCCGAAGAACGGCAGCGCGATGATGTACACCTCGGGGTGGCCGAAGAACCAGAACAGGTGCTGCCACAGGATCGCGCCGCCGTTGGCGGCGTCGAAGATGTGGGCGCCGAAGACCCGGTCCGCGGCCAGCCCGAACAGCGCGGCGGCCAGCACCGGGAAGGCCAGCAGCACCAGCACACCGGTCAGCAGCACGTTCCAGGTGAAGATCGGCATCCGGAACATCGTCATGCCGGGCGCGCGCATGCAGATGATGGTGGTGATGAAGTTGACCGAACCGAGGATGGTGCCGAAGCCGCTCAGCGCCAGGCCCATCACCCACATGTCGGCGCCCACGCCCGGCGAGCGCACCGCGTCGGACAGCGGGGTGTAGGCGAACCAGCCGAAGTCGGCCGCGCCCTGCGGGGTGAAGAAGCCCAGCACGGCGATGGTCGAGCCGAACAGGTAGAACCAGTAGGCCAGCATGTTCAGCCGCGGGAAGGCGACGTCCGGGGCGCCGATCTGGAGCGGCATGATCCAGTTCGCGAAGCCCGCGAACAGCGGGGTGGCGAACATCAGCAGCATGATCGTGCCGTGCATGGTGAACAGCTGGTTGAACTGTTCGTTGCTGACCACCTGGGAGCCCGGACGGGCCAGTTCGGCCCGCATGATCAGGGCCATCACGCCGCCGATGATGAAGAAGGCGAAGGAGGTGATGAAGTAGAGCGTCCCGATGGTCTTGTGGTCGGTGGTGGTGAGCCACTTGACCACCGTCGCGCCGGGCGAGCGGCGCGGGGGCGGCGGCGTCTCGGCCGGTCCGCCCGCCTGGGTCTGTCCGAGGATACTCACGGCCTGTTCGTCTCCGCGTTCGTGGCGGCCTCCGTCTGCGGAATGCCGGCCGGGATGTAGCCCGTCTGGCCGCGGTCGGCCAGATCCTGGAGGTGCTCCCGGTACTCCTCGGGAGACACCACCTTGACGTTGAAGAGCATGCGGGCGTGGTCGACGCCGCACAGTTCGGCGCACTTGCCCAGGAAGGTGCCCTGCTTGTTCGGGGTCACCTGGAAGGTGTTGGTGTGGCCGGGGATCACGTCCTGCTTCATCAGGAACGGCACCACCCAGAAGGAGTGGATGACGTCCCGCGAGGTCAGGATGAACTGCACGGTCTCGCCCTCGGGCAGATAGAGGGTCGGACCGGGGTTGCCGGTGTCCGGGTCACGGTCGGCCGGGATGCCGACGTCGTAGACGCCGTCGGCGTCCACGGGGACGACCTCCATCATCGACTCCGGAATGGCGGCCAGTTCCTCGGCGGTGTGCGCGCTGCCGTCCGAGGCGCCCACCGGCTCCAGGTAGTTGAAACCCCAGCTCCACTGGAAGCCCACCACGTTGATCACATGGTCCGGCTGTTCGGAGGTCTCCAGCAGCTCGGTCTGGTCCCGGGCGGTGAAGTAGAAGAGGACCGAGATGACGATCAGCGGCACCAGCGTGTACAGCGCCTCGATGGGCAGGTTGTACCGGGTCTGCGGCGGCACCTCGACCTTGGTACGGGAGCGGCGGTAGAAGATGACCGCCCACAGGATGAGCCCCCAGACGAGCACGCCGGTGACCAGCGCAGCCGCCCAGGACCCCTGCCACAGGGACAGGATCCGGGGGGCCTCCTCGGTCGCCGGGGTGGGCATGCCGAGGCGGGGGAAGTCCTCATATGTGCAACCTGTCGCGGTTGCCAGGACCAGGCCCGCAATCAGCGCCTGCGGCAGCTTCCGCCGCATCGGGCGCCGCGACGAGCGGTCGGAGCCGTTGGGACTCACGTAGCGCCTTCCCGAGAGTCTCGCCCGCGCGCTGGGCCACGGCCTTCGCGGGGCGTGGACAGCGGCCGACCGACGCGGGCAGGGGTTTGGACTGTTTATGCGGACCAAACCCTACTGGACGCTTCCGGCCCCCTCGCGGGGAGGGTCCCCAACGCGCCGCACCCCGCCCCGCGTGGCGCACGGCCGCCGCGCGCCATGCCCGCCGCCCCCCGCCGCGCGTTCCCCACCCGCCGGAACAGGCCCGGCGCGGGCCCGGGCCGGGCCGTGCGGCGGGGCGGAAGCCTAGAGTGCTGGGGTGCCGTACTTCGATGCCGCTTCGACGCTGCCGCCGCACCCGGTGGCGCGGGAGGCCCTGCTGGCCGCCTGGGACGAGGGATGGGCCGATCCGGCGCGGCTGTACCGCGAGGGCCGGCGGGCCCGGATGCTGCTGGACGCCGCCCGGGAGACCGCCGCCGAACTGGTGGGCTGCCGCCCGGACGAGCTGTCCTTCACCACCTCCGGCACCCGCGCCCTGCACACCGGCATCGCCGGCGCGCTGGCCGGGCGGCGCCGGACGGGCCGCCATCTGGTGGTCTCGGCCGTGGAGCACTCCGCGGTGCTGCATGCCGCGGCCGCGCACGAGCGGGCCGGCGGCACGGTCACCGAGGTGGCCCCGGACCGCGGCGGGCGGATCGGCCCCGGCGCATGGGCGGCGGCGCTGCGCCCGGACACCGCGCTCGCCTGCCTCCAGTCCGCCAACCACGAGACCGGGACCGAGCAGCCCGTCGCCGAGGCGGCCGAGGCCGGCCGGGCGGCCGGGGTGCCGCTGCTGGTGGACGCCGCGCAGTCGCTGCCCTGGGGGCCGCCGGCCGGGGGGTGGTCGCTGCTGGCCGCCAGCGCGCACAAGTGGGGCGGGCCGGGCGGGGTGGGGCTGCTGGCCGTGCGCAAGGGCGTGCGGTTCGCCGCGCCGGAGCCGTCCGACGAGCGGGAGGAGGGCCGCGCCCCCGGCTTTCCCGCCCTGCCGCTGGTGGTGGCCGCGGCGGCCTCGCTGCGCGCGGTGCGCGCCGAGGCGGCGGCCGAGGGGCAGCGGCTGCGGCGGCTGACCGGGTTGATCCGGGACCGGGTACCGGAGCTGGTGCCGGACTGCGAGGTGGTCGGCGACCCGGTGCGGCGGCTGCCGCACATCGTCACCTTCTCCTGCCTGTACGCGGACGGCGAGGCGCTGCTGCACGCGCTGGACCGGGAGGGGTTCGCGGTGAACTCCGGCTCCTCCTGCACCTCCGCCACCCTGGCCCCCAGCCATGTGCTCAAGGCCATGGGCGTGCTGTCGGAGGGAAATGTGCGGGTGTCGCTGCCGCCCGGGACCGGTGAGGAGGAGGTGCGCCGCTTTCTGGCCGTGCTGCCCGGCGCGGTGCGCGGGGTCCGGGACCAGCTCACCGCGGGCGGCGCGGTCACCGCCGACGGGGACGACGGGCTGGTGCTGGACACCCTGGGCAAGCGCTGCCCCGTTCCGGTGACCGAGCTGGGCCGGGTCATCGGGCGGGTGCCGGTGGGCGGGACCGTCACCGTGCTGTCCGACGACGAGGTGGCGGGCCTGGACATCCCCGCCTGGTGTCATCTGCGCGGCCACGAGTACCTGGGCGAGCGGCCCGCCCCGCGCGGCACCGCCTACCGGGTGCGGCGTACCGCCTGAGCCGGGCCCCGGCGGGCCTCCCCCCGCAGCGGCCCGGGGCCCCGGGCCCGGGGCTCAGAGCAGGTGGTGGCGGACCTCGTCGGCGGCCTCCATGCCGTACGCCTTGGTGAAGCGGTCCATGAAGGAGCCGCGCTTGAGTTCGTACTCCTGGGTGCCGACCGTCTCGATGACCAGGGTGGCGAGCATGCAGCCGAGCTGCGCGGCACGCTCCAGACCCGCGTGCCAGACGATGCCGGACAGGAAACCGGCGCGGAAGGCGTCGCCCACGCCGGTGGGGTCGGCCTTGCGCTCCTCCTCCGGGCAGCCCACCCGGATCTCCGGCTCGCCCTCCCGCTCCACCAGCACGCCGCGGGAGCCCAGCGTGGTGACCCGGGTGCCGACCCGCCGCAGCACCTCCTCGGCGCTCCAGCCGGTCTTGGACTCGATCAGGGCCTTCTCGTACTCGTTGCTGAAGAGATAGGCCGCGCCGTCGGTGAGGTCGCGGATCTCCTCGCCGTCCATGCGGGCGAGCTGCTGGGAGAAGTCGGCGGCGAACGGGATGCCCCGGGTGCGGCACTCCTCGGTGTGGCGGCGCATGGCCTCGGGATCGTCGGCGCCGATGTGCACCAGGTCCAGGCCGCCGGTCCGGTCGGCGATGGTCTTGAGCTCGATGAGCCGGGCCTCGCTCATGGCGCCGGAGTAGAAGGAGCCGATCTGGTTGTGGTCGGCGTCCGTGGTGCAGACGAAGCGGGCGGTGTGCAGCAGCTCCGACACCCGCACATGCGAGGTGTCCACGCCGTGCCGGTCCAGCCAGGCGCGGTACTCGTCGAAGTCGGCGCCCACCGAGCCGACCAGCACCGGACCCGCACCCAGCTGCCCCATGCCGAAGGCGATGTTGGCGGCCACCCCGCCGCGCCGCACCTCCAGGTCGTCGACCAGGAAGGAGAGCGAGACGGTGTGCAGCTGGTCGCCGACGAGCTGGTCGGCGAAGCGTCCCGGGAAGGTCATCAGATGATCGGTGGCGATCGAGCCACAGACGGCGATACGCACAGCGGTCTGCTTCCTGGAGAGTGACGGAGAAGGTCAAAGCCCGGCGCGGATCGCCGGAACGCGACCACACCAGCCTATCGGCCCGGCACCCTGCGTGTACGGGGAAGCCGGCGGGAGGCGGGGGAAGCAGCGGGGGGAACCAGTCGCGGGGGCGGTCCGTCCAAGGGGCATACGACGCACAGCGCGGGGCCGCCCGGCCGTTGCCGAGCGGCTCCCGCGTCCGGCGAGGGCGAGGAGTGAGCCGTGAGCGACAAGGAGAGTCCCGAGGAGACGTCCGGCACGTCCGGCGCGGAGGCCGTGCCGCCGGAGCCGCCGGACAGTCCGGACCGGCGGCGGCACTGGCCCGCGGTGGCCGCGGTCACCGGTTCGGTGGTGCTGCTGGCCGGCGCCCTGTACGGCGGCGGCGCGCTGCTCGCCGCCGGGGACGGCTCCGGCGGCCGGCCGGACCCGCTGGTGCTGGACGATCTGGGCGGCGGCGGTGCGGCGCAGCGGGACGGCGCCGCCGAGGAGGCCCTGGAGGCCGGCACCTCGATGCCCGCGTTCTCCGGTCTGCGCTACGAGGCGGTGGTGGAGCTCCCCCAGGGCCCGGAGAGCGCTCCGGTGCACGAGTTCACCGGCGAGGTGGACGAGGCGAAGGTGGCCGCGCTGGCCGGGGCGTTCGGGCTGGCGGACTCGCTGGAGCGGAAGGACGGCTACTGGACGGCGGGCGGCGGCACCGGACGCCAGGACCCGATGCTGGTGGTCACCGCGGACGCGATGGGCCAGTGGCATCTGACCTCCCATCCCATGGAGCCGGAGGAGCTGATTCCGGATCTGGGCACGACCGGCAGCCCGGAGACCCTGGAGAGCCCGCGGGACGCCGAGGCCCGGGACCGGGACCTGGCCGCGGAAGAGGCCGCCAAGGCCGCCGGCCAGGACGCCGCCGAGCCCGCCCTGCCCGCCGGAGAGGTGCCGACCGAGGAACCGGGGCCCGGGGACGACGACGGCTTCGGGCTGGGGGACGCTCCGGAGCCGGAGCAGACCCTGCCGCCGGTCTCCGGCAAGGCCGCGCTGGCCGCGGTGCGGCCGGCCCTGGAGGTGCTGGGCCTGGCCGACGCCCCGGCCGACACCTCCAGCGCCTGGGGCGAGGTGCGCACCGTGATGGTGCAGGACGAGGTGGCCGGGCTGCCGGTGTACGGCTCGTACACCTTCTTCGAGGTCGGCCCGGAGGGCGAGGTCACCGGCGGCTGGGGCGCTCTGGCCGAGACCGCGCCGGGCGAGGAGTACCCGCTGGTCGGGGCGGCCGAGGCGCTGGAGCTGCTGAACGAGCGGTACGCCGCTCCGGCGGACGGGCCGGTGTCGGCGGACGCCGCCGGGCCGGCCGTGGAACCGGCGGCGGCCCCGGAGCCGCTGGAGGTCACCGGCGCCGAACTGGGCCTGAGCCTGCACCACTCGCGGGGTGAGCCGCTGCTGGTGCCGGCCTGGCTGTTCCGGGGCGGCCAGGAGCAGGCGGGGAGCGCTCATGTGGCCGGACATCCGGCCGTGGACCCGGAGTTTCTGGCCGGGCCGGACACCGGTGCCGGAAACGGGGACACGGACGGGGGCACGGACAGTGCCCCGGACGGGGACACCCCGGTCGGCAGGGGAGGGTCCGAGCCGGGCAGCAAGGGCTCGGACGGCGACGGCGGCGCTCCCGCCCCGGACCAGGGCGGCGGCGCGGACGCCGGCGAGCCGGAGCCGGGCGGGGAGCCCGTGGATCCGGGCGTGTATGTGGAGCCGTACCGGCCCGGGGACACCACCCTGACCTACCACTACTGGACCGGGGTCTGCCAGACCTACACGGTCACCGCGGAGGAGACCGCCACCACGGTCACCCTGCGGGTGACGGGCAGCGGTCAGAAGGAGGGCGAGGCCTGCATCCTGATCGCCGAGGAGGCGGTCTCGCAGGTCACCCTGGAGGAGCCGGTCGGTGACCGCACGATTCTGGACGGGCACGGGGATCCGGTGCCCGTCCGCTGAGGCCGGGCCGGCCGGGAGGCGGCAGAGGCGGTGGTCCTCCACGGGGGAGGATCACCGCCTCTGCCGTTGCTGCCGCTCCGCCCGGGTCAGCTGAAGGAGTCGCCGCAGGCGCAGGAGCCGCTGGCGTTGGGGTTGTCGATGGTGAAGCCCTGCTTCTCGATGGTGTCGACGAAGTCGATGTGGGCTCCGTGCAGATACGGGGCGCTCATCCGGTCGGTGACGACCTGGACGCCGTCGTAGTCCTTGACGACATCGCCGTCGAGCCGGCGCTCGTCGAAGAAGAGCTGGTAGCGCAGGCCGGAACAGCCGCCGGGCTGCACCGCCACCCGGAGCGCGAGATCGTCCCGGCCCTCCTGCTCAAGGAGGCTCTTCACCTTGGCCGCGGCGGCGTCGGACAGAACGACACCGTCGACAGCGGTCTTGTCCTCAACGGACATCTGCTTCACTCCCGGGTTGAACGGACTGCTTGGCCGCCTGCTGCAACAGCGGGCCCGCCGCAATCATTCCGGCGCCCGCCGGATTCCCATGCTCGCACACCTCGGCACGGTGCGGGACGGTGCGGTGCGGTGCGGACACCGCCGACGTTACGGACATTCCTCCTCGCGTGCCCGCGCAGCGGTATGCGTCACACTGACATGAATCACATCGTCAAACCGACGAGAAGGAGTTATGATTAATAACGTCAATTAGACGATAAAGGGCTGTCGCCGGACCCCGCGCCGGAACTCCGCGCCAGACCTCGCCACGGAGAAGCGAAGAGAAAGGGTGCGTGCCGTGACCACCGCCCAACCCCTGGACGTCCAGCCGACCCCGCTCGCCCTGCTGCTGCTCGGCCGCGGCTCCGACCCGGCGAGCGAACGCGGCGTGGACTGCCCCGGCGACCTGCCCGCCCCCTCCGACCCCGGTCTGGTGGAACGCGCCCGCGCCGCCAAGGCGGCCCTGGGCGACAAGGTCTTCGTGCTCGGCCACCACTACCAGCGGGACGAGGTCATCCAGTTCGCCGATGTCACCGGCGACTCCTTCAAGCTGGCACGGGACGCCGCCGCCCGGCCGGAGGCCGAGTACATCGTCTTCTGCGGCGTGCACTTCATGGCCGAGTCCGCCGACATCCTCACCTCGGACGCCCAGCAGGTGGTGCTGCCGGATCTGGCGGCCGGCTGCTCCATGGCCGACATGGCCACCGCCGAGCAGGTCGAGGAGTGCTGGGACGCCCTCACCGAGGCGGGGGTGGCCGATGCCACCGTGCCCGTGTCGTACATGAACTCCTCCGCCGACATCAAGGCGTTCACCGGCCGGCACGGCGGCACCATCTGCACCTCCTCCAATGCCCAGAAGGCGCTGACCTGGGCCTTCGCCCAGGGCGACGGGTCCGCCCCGGCCAAGGTGCTCTTCCTGCCCGACCAGCACCTCGGCCGCAACACCGCCGTGCGGGACCTGGGCCTGTCCCTGGACGACTGCGTGGTGTGGAATCCGCACAAGCCGAACGGCGGACTCACCGTCCGGCAGCTCCGCGACGCCCGGATGATCCTGTGGCGCGGGCACTGCTCGGTGCACGGCCGCTTCACCCTGGAATCGGTGCGCGAGGTGCGCGAGCGCATCCCCGGGGTCAATGTGCTGGTGCACCCGGAGTGCCGGCACGAGGTGGTGGCCGCGGCCGACCGGGTGGGCTCCACCGAGTACATCATCAAGACCCTCCAGGACGCCCCGGCCGGCTCCCGGTGGGCCGTCGGCACCGAGCTGAACCTGGTCAAGCGGCTGGCCGGCCGGTTCGCCGCGGAAGGCAAGGAGATCGTCTTCCTGGACCGCACGGTGTGCTTCTGCTCCACCATGAACCGGATCGACCTGCCTCATCTGGTCTGGGCCCTGGAATCGCTGGTGGACGGCAAGGTGGTCAACCGCATCGAGGTGGACCGGGAGACCGAGAAGTACGCCCGGCTCGCCCTGGAACGCATGCTGGCCCTGCCCTGACGGCCCCCGCGGCCCGCAACGCCGCGGCCTCCCGATCCGCCCTCCGGCCGGAACCCGCGCCGGACCGGAACGGCCGGACCCCCGGCGCCTCCGCACGGAAGGCGCCGGGGGTCCGGCCGTGGTCCCCGGGATCAGCCGGCCGGCCGTCAGCCGGGGATCAGACCGTCGTCGGTCAGCATGGCGCGGACCTCCTCCAGACTGGCGTCGGGAGACGGCAGGATCAGCTCCGACGGCTCCAGCGAGTCCTGCGGCAGCGGCGCCCCCATGGTGCGCACCGCCGACAGCAGGGCGGCCAGGGTGCGCCGGAAACCGGCCTCGTCGCCCGACTCCACCTCGGCCAGCAGCTCGTCGTCGAGCTTGTTCAGCTCGGCGAAGTGGCTGTCCTCCAGCCGGACCTGCCCCTCCCCCATGATCCTTACGATCACTGCTACTCCTCGTGACGGGGTCTGTTGTGCGGTGGCAGGGTCAGGGCTTGTCGAAGCGGATGTCGCGCTGCTGCTCCTGCTGGGCGGCCTCCGGGGCCGCCTCCGCACCGGCCGCGCCGGCGTTGCCGCCCTCGATGGCGGGCTTGGGCGCCGGACCGCCGGCCAGCTCGGCCTTCATCCGCTGGAGCTCCAGCTCCACGTCCGAGCCGCCGGAGATCCGGTCCAGCTCGGCGGCGATGTCGTCCTTGGCCATGCCCGAGGGGTCGTCCAGGGCGCCGGAGGCGAGCAGTTCGTCGATCGCGCCCGCCCGCGCCTGGAGCTGCTGGGTGCGGTCCTCGGCCCGCTGCACGGCCAGGCCCACATCGCTCATCTCCTCCGAGATGCCCGAGAAGGCCTCGCCGATCCGGGTCTGCGCCTGGGCGGCGGTGTAGGTGGCCTTGATGGTCTCCTTCTTGGTACGGAAGGCGTCCACCTTTGCCTGGAGCCGCTGCGCCGCCAGGGTGAGCTTCTCCTCCTCGCCCTGCAGCGTCTGGTGCTGCACCTCCAGGTCGGCGACCTGCTGCTGGAGCCCGGAACGCCGGGTCAGCGCCTCGCGGGCAAGGTCCTCCCGGCCCAGTGCCAGCGCCTTCTTGCCCTGGTCGCTGAGCTTGTCGGACTGCCTGCGGAGCTGGTTCAGCTGCAGCTCCAGCCGCTTGCGGGAGGTCGCCACATCGGCGACCCCGCGCCGCACCTTCTGCAGCAGTTCGAGCTGCTTCTGGTACGAGTAGTCGAGCGTCTCGCGCGGGTCCTCGGCCCGGTCCAGGGCCTTGTTGGCCTTCGCGCGGAAGATCATCCCCATCCGCTTCATGACACCGCTCATGGGCCTCGCGCGCCCCCTTCGGACAGCCTCGTTATTCGGCATTCACTGCTCGCCCCCTACCCTACGGGGGCCTCTTCTATTAGCGCACTGTCCGGCGCTTCGTGCGCTCCTCCTGCGGAATGATCGCCGTCCGGCCGCCTCCCGCCCAGGGAGGAGAAGGCTGTGCACCCGCAGGAGCAGACCGGGCGCCGCCCACCCCGAGACGCGACACCACCGCTGCACGATCGTTCCCCCTCCGGGGGAAGCGCACACTCCCCCACAGCTTACTCTTGGGAGTGTGTTCCGAAGCCGTTCCAAAGACTCCCAGCAGACCACGGCGCCCGTGACCGACGAGGACGCGGTGCGTGACCCCCAGGCGCCCAAGGGCCGGCCCACGCCGAAACGGCGCGAGGCGCTCGCCCAGCGCAAGGTGTCCGTCAAGCCCCCCGCCAACCGCAAGGAGGCGGCGCGCCGCGCCCGAGAGGCCCGCCGCGCCCAGCTCGGCAAGCAGCGGGAGGCCCTGATCAACGGGGACGAGCGGTACCTGCCCTACCGCGACCGGGGGCCGGTGCGCCGCTTCGCCCGCGACTTCGTGGACTCCCGGTGGCAGCTCGCCGAGTGGTTCCTGCCGATCGCGGTGGCCATCCTGATCGCCAGCATGTTCCCGGCCTACCAGGCCTTCGCCCTGCTGGCCTGGCTGCTGATCATCGTGCTGATCGTGCTGGACGAGACGATCCTGGGCTTCCGGCTGCGCGGTGCGCTGCGCCGCCGCTTCCCGGACGAGAACCGCAAGGGCGCGGTCTTCTACGCCATCCTGCGCACCCTCCAGATGCGGCGGCTGCGGCTGCCCAAGCCGCAGGTCAAGCGCGGCGAGCCGCCGCGGGACTGAACCGCGCCCGGCCGCTCAGTCCTCGGCGTGCAGGCTCATCGGGCCGTACACCTCGGCGCCGTCCTCGGTCAGCCGGACCTGGTCGATGCCCTGCTCCAGCAACTGCCGCCAGACCTCGCCCAGCCAGGACTCGGCGTCTCCCTGGGTGCCGAACTCCCCCGGCGGTTCGGCCGGCTCCACCGCCGTGCCGTCCGCCTTCTCGAAGCGCCATTCCCATACCGTCACGCCCGCCTCCCGAATGTCGTCGCGCACCTGCCTGCCGGTCCTGCTGATCATCACCGTACCCAGGGAAGGGCTCTCCGGGCACCGGCGCCCCGCTCCCGGCGTAGCTTCCCGCGCGCGCCGGGCCGTCCGGACGAGAGGATCCAGGTGTGGACGTGACACTGCTCGGCACCGGAGGGCCGGCCGGCTTCCCCCGGGCGGACTGCCCCTGTGCCGCCTGCGCCCGTGCGCTGGGGGCCGAGGCCCGGGCCGCCACCTCGGTGCTGGTGGACGGGGTGCTGCTGCTGGATCTCACCCCGGGCGCCGCGCTCTCCGCGGCGCGCGCCGGGCACAGCCTGCACCGGGTGCAGCAGGTGCTGCTGACCCATCCGCACGACGGGCCGGCCATGGCGGCCCCGCCCGAGCTGCCCGCCCCGGTGCGGGTGCCGGACGGCCGGGAGCTGACCCTGCTGAGCGGCCACCGGGTGCGCGCGGTCGCGCTGGACTCCCCCGGCACCGGCTACGCGGTCACCGGTCCCGACGGCGGCCGGCTGCTGTATCTGCCGCCCGGCGGCACCCCGGCCGGGCTGGGCGAGCCGGACCACACCTTCGATCTGTGCCTGCTGGATCTCACCGGCCGCCCGGAGGCGCTGGCCAGGCTGCGCGCGGCGGGCGCGGTCACCTGGGCCACCGGGATCGTCGCCGTGCATCTGGAGCACACCGTCCCGCCCGGGGCGGAGCTGCACCGGCGGGTCACGGCCGCGGGCGCCCGGGCGGTCCCGGACGGGACCACGCTGCACGCCGGGGAGGCGGCGCGGGCGCCCCGGGAGCTGCCGGAGACGGCCGAGGCGCCCGAGGTGCCGCGCCGCACGCTGGTGCTGGGCGGGGCACGCTCGGGCAAGTCCGCCGAGGCGGAACGCCGGCTGGCCACCTTCCCCGAGGTGGTGTACGTGGCCACCGGCGGCGGCCGGCCGGGGGACCCGGAGTGGGCCGAGCGGGTGAGCGCGCACCGCGAACGCCGCCCGGCGCACTGGACCACCACCGAGACCTGCGAGCTGGCGCCGCTGCTGGCGGCCGAGGGGCCCCCGCTGCTGATCGACTGCCTGGCGCTGTGGCTGACCGACGCCATGGACCGGGCCGGCGCCTGGGACGAGGAGGCGTGGCGGTCCGGCGCGCCGCAGCGGGAGCTGGCCGGCCGGGTGGCCGGACTGGCCGGCGCGCTGCGCCGCACCCGGCGGACGGTGGTGGCGGTGAGCAACGAGACGGGCTCGGGCGTCGTCCCGGCCACCGCCTCCGGCCGCCGCTTCCGCGACGAACTCGGCCGGCTGAACGCGGCCGTCGCCGCCGAATGCGAACATGTCCTGCTCACCGTCGCCGGCACCGCCGTCGTCCTGCGCCGCTGAGCCGCCGCCGCTCCCGGGCCGCGCCGCATCAAGCGGCGGGCGGACGCGCTGGTGAGCGGTGCGCCTCGGTAGTCTCGTCGCCATGAGCGAAGCCCGCCTGAATCTCGACGACTTCGGTGACCTCATCGAGCGCCCCAGCGCCCGGGTGCGCCGCGAGGCCGAGACCCGCCGCGGCCGGATCGGACTGGCCCCGAAGTCCCTGGGGCGGCTGGACGAACTCGCGCTCTGGCTGGCCGCCGCCCAGTCCTCGGTGCCCGTCGAACCCCTGACCAGACCCAAGCTGGTGCTGTTCGCCGGCGACCACGGCATCGCCGGGCTGGGCGTCTCGGCCCGCCCGGCGGGCGGCGCGCACCGCCTGGTCCGGGCCGTGCTGGACGGCACCGCCCCGGCGGCGGTGCTGGCCCGCCGCGCCGGGGTGCCGCTGCGCGTCGTCGACACCTCCCTGGACTGCGACCCCGGCGAGCTGCCCGCCGAGATCACCCGGCACCGGGTACGGCGCGGCTCCGGCCGGCTGGACACCGGGGACGCCCTCACCGGGGAAGAGGCCGGGCGCGCCTTCCGGGCCGGCATGGCGGTGGCCGACGAGGAGGCCGACGCGGGCACCGATCTGCTGCTGCTCGGCGACGTCTCGGTGGGCGGCACCACGGCGGCGGGCGTGCTGATCGCGGCACTGTGCGGCACGGACGCCTCGGTGGTCACCGGCCGCGGCGGGGAACGCATCGACGACCTGACCTGGATGCGCAAGTGCGCGGCGGTGCGGGACGGGCTGCGCCGCGCCCGCCCGGTGCTGGGCGACCAGCTCGGGCTGCTCGCCGCGGTCGGCGGCGCGGACCTGGCCGCGATGACCGGCTTCCTGCTCCAGGCGGCGGTCCGGCGCACCCCGGTGATCCTGGACGGCGTGGTGTCGGCGGCCTGTGCGCTGCTCGGGCAGCGGATCGCCTTCCGGGCACCGGACTGGTGGCTGGCCGGGCATGCCGCGGCCGGTGAGCCCGGCCAGGCCAAGGCGCTGGACCGGATGACCCTGGAACCCCTGCTGGATGAGGGCCTGGGCGTCGGTGAGGGGGTGGGGGCACTGCTGGCGCTGCCGCTGGTGCAGTCGGCGGCGGCGCTCGCCGCGGAACTGGCCGAGCCCGCTTCCGGCGGCACGCCGGAGACCCCCGGCACCCCCGCCACCGCGGCGGCGGCGGACGCCACCTGACGGCGGGCGGCCCCCGGCCCGGAGGCGAGCCTGCCCCCGGCGCCGCCGCCCGGCAGCGACGGCGGCGACGGCGAGTTCCGCAGGCTCCGCCCGGGCAGGCGACCGTACCGGGCGGGTCCGGCCCGGCGGCCGGCCGCGGCCCGGGGCTGCGGGGGCGGAGCGGCGGCGCTACGCTCCGGTAACCATGGACGACTCCGGTTCGCCCCCGCCGCGCCCACCGCACCCGCCGCCGCCCGCCGCGCCGCCCGGCGGCGGGGAACCCGCGCCGTCCCTCGCCGACGGGCTGCGCTTCGCGTTCGGCACGCTCACCGTGCTGCCCGTCGGGGCCGCCCGCTGGGACCGGGCCACCGCCCGTCTCGGCATGCTGTGCGCGCCGGCGGCCGGTCTGGCGGTCGGCACGGCCGCCGCGCTGCTCGGCGGCTTCCCCCTGCTGCTGGGCTCCGGCGCGCCGGTCGCCGCCGTGGTCAGCGTCGCGGCCACGGCGCTGCTGACCCGCGCCCTGCATCTGGACGGGCTCGCCGACACCGCGGACGGCCTGGGCAGCGGCAGGCCCGCGGCGGAGGCGCTGGACATCATGAAGCGCTCGGACATCGGCCCGTTCGGGGTGGTCACCCTGGTGCTGGTGCTGCTGGCGCAGACGGCCGCGCTGACCGAGCTCTACGCGCAGAGCTGGGCGCAGGGCGCGGCGGCCGCGGTGGCCGCGGCGCTGGCCGGGCGCGCGGCCCTGGCGTGGGCCTGCCGCGAGGGGATACCGGCCGCCCGCCGGGAGGGCCTGGGCGCCGCGGTCGCCGGGACGGTCCCGGCCGGCCCGGCCGCGGCGCTCGCGGCCGGGGCGGCGCTGGTGGCCGCGGCGCTGGTGGCCGCCGCCCGGCCCGCCCCCGGGCTGGGCGCGGTCGCCGGAGCCGGCGCCGTGGTGCTCGGGCTGTGCGCCGCGGAGGGTCTGCTCCGGCACTGCCGCCGCCGGCTCGGCGGGGTGACCGGCGACGTCCTGGGCGCCCTCGCCGAAACCGCCGCCACCCTCACCCTGCTCACCCTGACCCTCGGTGTCCGCACCTGAACCTCCCCGCGTGTGCCGGGCCGGGTGTGTCGGGTGCGGGCCGGTCGGGGGTGGCCCGGGAGGGCGGGCGTAGGCTCCGGAAGACGCGAAAGATTTTCCGCGCGGCCTCGCCGAGACCGGCGCCTCCCCGGCCGCGGACGCCCCACAACAGAACAGGATTCCCTACACCGTGACTGCACTGTCCCTCAGCAATTCCCCCGTCGCCGCGGTGCGCGCGGATGCCGTGGTCATCGGCATTGCCAAGGGCGAGAACGGTCCCGCCCTCGCCCACGGCGCCCCGGCGGCGGCAGCGGTCGACGCCGCCTTCGACGGCCGGCTGGCCGCCGTCCTGACCACCCTGGGCGCCAAGGGCGGCGAGGACGAGATCACCAAGCTGCCCGCCCCGGCGGACGGCCTCGCCGCACCGCTGGTGGTCGCCGTGGGTCTCGGCACGGCGCCCGAGGAGGGCACACCGTATCCGGCCGAGACACTGCGCCGCGCCGCCGGCGCCGCCGCCCGCGCGCTCAGCGGCACCGGCCACGCGGCCTTCGCGCTGCCGGCGCGCGACGACGCCTCGCTGACCGCGGTGGCCGAGGGCGCGCTGCTGGGTGCCTACGCGTTCACCGATTTCCGCGGCACGAAGAAGACCGGCGCGGGCAAGGACAAGAGCGGCACCGGCAAGGGCGCGCCGAAGGACAACGGCGACCGGGACAGCGCGCCCCTCGCCGAGATCACCCTGCTGGACACCGACCCGGACGACGCCGTGCTGCACACCGCCGCCGAGCGCGCCGCCGTGCTCGGCGCGGAGGTGGCCCGCGCCCGTGACCTGGTCAACACCCCGCCGAACGCGCTGAACCCGGCCGGTTTCGCGGCCATCGCGCAGGCCGCCGCCAAGGAACACGGCCTGAAGGCCGAGGTGCTGGACGAGCAGGCGCTGGCCAAGGGCGGCTACGGCGGCATCCTCGGCGTCGGCCAGGGCTCGGCGAGCCCGCCCCGGCTGGTCCGGCTGGCCCACACCCACCCCGGGGCCCGGCGCACCCTCGCCCTGATCGGCAAGGGCATCACCTATGACTCGGGCGGCATCTCGCTCAAGCCGCCGGGCGCCAACGAAACCATGAAGTGCGACATGTCCGGCGCCGCCGCGGTCTTCGCCACCGTGCTGGCCGCGGCCCGGCTCGGCCTGCCGGTGAATGTCACCGGCTGGCTGGCGCTGGCCGAGAACATGCCGTCCGGCTCGGCCACCCGGCCCGGTGATGTGCTGACCATGTACAGCGGCAAGACGGTGGAGGTGCTCAACACCGACGCCGAGGGCCGGCTGGTGATGGCCGACGCCCTCGCCCGGGCCTGCGAGGAGTCCCCGGACGCGGTGGTCGATGTGGCCACCCTGACCGGCGCGATGGTGGTGGCCCTGGGCAAGCGCATCTTCGGCGTGATGGCCAATGAGGACGGCTTCCGCGACCTGGTGCACTCCACCGCGGAGCAGGCCGGCGAGCAGTCCTGGCCGCTGCCGCTGCCGCAGGAACTGCTGGACGGCATGAAGTCCTCGGTGGCGGATGTGGCCAATGTGGGCGACCGGATGGGCGGCGGCCTGGCGGCCGGGGTGTTTCTGAAGGAGTTCGTGCCCGAGGGCGTGCCCTGGGCGCACCTGGACATCGCCGGCCCGGCGTTCAACGAGGGCGGCGCCTTCGGCTACACCCCCAAGGGCGGCACCGGCTCGGCGGTACGCACCCTGGTGCGGCTGGCGGAGCGGATCGCGGACGGCGTCCTGGAGAACTGACCGGGGGCGGCGGCCGGTCCGTCCGGCACACCGCCGGACGGGTGACGGCACGGCCGGGTCCGGACCGGGCGGCACGCCCCCGGTCCCGGGCCCGGCCGGAGCGGTCCGGCGCCGCCCGCCCCGGCCGGGCCGCCGCCCCGCGCGGCAATCCCCGGGCGGTACCCGGGAGTAGCCCCCCGCCGCTCCCGCGAAACCCGGGGACACCCGTCCGCCATATCCCTTTGGACCGGATTTCGCCGTGTCTCATCCCCCGGCCCCGCGTCTCATCACGGGGGCACAAGTGCGAAGATGGTCTACCGGCAGGACAGGGCCCGGCTCACGACCGAGCGAGCCATGACAAGCCGCGCACCAGCGGCGCACGACACCCGCCGGCCGGTCAGCGGTGACCGGGCACCGGCGTACCCCATGCATGGAGGACGTGACGTGGCGAACGACGCCAGCACCGTTTTCGACCTAGTGATCCTCGGTGGCGGCAGCGGTGGCTACGCCGCGGCCCTGCGCGCTTCCCAGCTCGGCCTGGATGTCGCGCTCATCGAGAAGGACAAGGTGGGCGGCACCTGTCTGCATCGCGGCTGCATCCCCACAAAGGCCCTGCTGCACGCGGGCGAGGTCGCGGACCAGTCCCGCGAGAGCGCCGAATTCGGCGTGAAGACCAGCTTCGAGGGCATCGACATGGCCGGCCTGAACAAGTACAAGGACGGCGTGGTCGCCGGCCTGTACAAGGGCCTCCAGGGGCTGATCGCCTCCCGCAAGGTCACCTATGTGGAGGGCGAGGGCCGGCTCTCCTCCCCCACCTCCGTGGACGTGAACGGCCGCCGCTACACCGGCCGTCATGTGCTGCTGGCCACGGGTTCCGTGCCCCGCAGCCTGCCCGGCCTGGCCATCGACGGGCAGCGCATCATCACCTCCGACCACGCGCTCTTCCTGGACCGGGTGCCCAAGTCGGCCATCATCCTCGGCGGCGGCGTGATCGGCTGCGAATTCGCCTCCGCCTGGAAGTCCTTCGGCACCGAGGTGACCATCGTCGAGGGGCTGCCGCACCTGGTGCCGCTGGAGGACGAGGACAGCTCCAAGCTGCTGGAGCGGGCCTTCCGCCGCCGGGGCATCAAGTTCAATCTGGGCACCTTCTTCGAGAAGGCCGCCTACACCGAGGACGGGGTGCAGGTCACCCTGGCCGACGGCAAGACCTTCGAGGCCGAGCTGCTGCTCGTCGCCATCGGCCGCGGCCCGGTCTCCCAGGGACTGGGCTACGAGGAGGCCGGCGTCGCCATGGAGCGCGGCTTCGTGCTGGCCGACGAGTACTGCCGGACCAATGTGCCCACCATCTCCGCCGTGGGCGATCTGATCCCGACGCTCCAGCTCGCGCACGTGGGCTTCGCCGAGGGCATCCTGGTCGCCGAGCGGCTGGCCGGTCTCAACCCGGTGCCGATCGACTACAACGGCGTGCCGCGGGTGACCTACAGCCACCCGGAGGTCGCCTCGGTCGGCCTGACCGAGGCCAAGGCCAAGGAGCTGTACGGCGCGGACAAGGTCGTCACCCTCAAGTACAACCTGGCCGGCAACGGCAAGAGCAAGATCCTCAAGACTCAGGGCGAGGTCAAGCTCGTCCAGGTCCGAGACGGCGCGGTGGTCGGTGTGCACATGGTCGGCGACCGCATGGGTGAGCAGGTCGGCGAGGCACAGTTGATCTACAACTGGGAGGCGCTGCCGGCCGAGGTCGCGCAGCTCATCCACGCCCACCCGACCCAGACCGAGGCACTCGGCGAGGCGCATCTGGCGCTGGCCGGGAAGCCGCTGCACGCTCATGACTGATCGAACCTGTTCACCCGGAGCGCACCACCAACCGCACTTTGTAAGGAGCAACTGAAACCATGGCGGTTTCCGTAACCCTTCCGGCGCTCGGAGAGAGCGTGTCCGAGGGCACCGTCACCCGCTGGCTGAAGGCCGAGGGGGAGCGGGTCGAGGCCGACGAGCCGCTGCTCGAAGTCTCCACCGACAAGGTCGACACCGAGATCCCGGCACCGGCCGGGGGCGTGCTGGTCTCCATCAAGGTCGCCGAGGACGAGACGGTCGAGGTCGGCGCCGAGCTGGCCGTGATCGACGACGGCGGCGCCCCGGCCGCCGCCGAGGCCACCACGGTGGCCGAGCCGGCGCCCGCGCCGCAGCCCGCCGCCGCGCCCGCTCCGGAGCCCGCGCCCGAGCCCGCCCCGGCACCGGCCGCTCAGGCCCCGGCGCCCGAGCCCGCACCCGCGCCCGCCGCACCGGAGCCCCAGGCCGCGCCGGCCGGCGGTGCCCAGGGCACGGACGTGGTGCTGCCCGCGCTGGGCGAGTCGGTCACCGAGGGCACCGTCACCCGGTGGCTGAAGCAGATCGGCGAGGAGGTCGAGGCCGACGAGCCGCTGCTGGAGGTCTCCACCGACAAGGTCGACACCGAGATCCCGGCACCGGCCTCCGGCACCCTGCTGGAGGTCCTGGTCGGCGAGGACGAGACCGCCGAGGTCGGCGCCAAGCTCGCGGTCATCGGCGCCAAGGGCGCCGCCCCGGCCCCGGCCCCGGCCGCTCAGGCTCCGGCACCCGAACCCGCGCCCGCCGCACCGGAGCCCCAGGCCGCACCGGCCCCGCAGCCCGCCGCACCGGCCGCCGAGGCTCCCGCACCGGCACCGGCCCCCGCGCCCGCCGCGGCGGAGCCCGCCGCTCCGGCCCCGGCGCCCGCACCGGTGCCCGAGGGCGTCTACGTCACCCCGCTGGTGCGCAAGCTCGCCGCCGAGAACGGCGTCGACCTGGCCCAGGTCAAGGGAAGCGGCGTCGGCGGCCGGATCCGCAAGCAGGACGTGCTCGCCGCCGCCGAGGCCGCCAAGGCAGCCGCCCAGGCCCCGGCCGCCGCCGCGCCGGCACCGGCCGCCGCACCGTCGGCGGTGCCGGCCGCCGCGGCCGAACTGCGCGGCAAGACGGTCAAGATGTCCCGCATCCGCAAGGTCATCGCCGAGAACATGATGAAGGCGCTGCACAACCAGGCGCAGCTCTCCACCGTGGTCGAGGCCGATGTCACCAGGGTCATGCGGCTGCGGGCCCGGGCCAAGGAGAGCTTCCTGGCCCGCGAGGGCGTCAAGCTCTCGCCGATGCCGTTCTTCGTCAAGGCGGCGGCCGAGGCGCTCAAGGCGCACCCGTCCGTCAACGCCCGGATCAACGACGACGGCACCGTCACCTACCACGATGTGGAGAACGTCGGCATCGCGGTGGACTCGGAGAAGGGCCTGATGGTCCCCGTCATCAAGGGCGCGGGCGATCTGAGCCTGGCGGGCATCGCCAAGAAGACCGCGGAGCTGGCGGGCAAGGTCCGCAAGGGCGGCCTGGCCCCGGACGACATGTCCGGCGGCACGTTCACGATCAGCAACACCGGTTCGCGCGGCGCGCTGTTCGACACCATCATCGTGAACTACCCGCAGGTCGCGGAGCTGGGCATCGGCGCCACCGTGCGCCGCCCGGTGGTCGTGGACCACCCCGAGCTGGGCGAGACCATCGCCATCCGGGACATGGTCTACCTGACCCTCTCCTACGACCACCAGCTCGTGGACGGCGCCGACGCCGCCCGCTATCTGGCGGACGTCAAGTCCCGCCTGGAGGCCGCGGAGTTCGAGGGCGAGCTCGGTCTCTGACCCCCTCGTACCGGGACACCCGGTCCGGAGCCCCCGGTCACCGCGCGCGGTGACCGGGGGCTCCGCCGTTCTCCCGGGCCGCCTACTTCTCCTCGCCGCAGTCCGGGTACCGCTCCTCCACCTCGCAGGCGTCGTAGACCGCCCGGCGGACGTCCACCTCCACCTCCTTCTGCTCCGCGGTCAGCACGGTGAGCTCGTACTCCGTGCCGTTGCAGCCGCCGCCCGAGCCGGAGGAGGAACCCGAGGAACCGCCGGAGGAGCCGCCGGAGCTGCCGCCGTCGTCGTCCGGCTTGCCGACCGAGCCCCCTCCGCCGCCGGTGTCGTCCTTGGAGATCCCGCCGCCGCTGGTGGAAGACCCCCCGTCGGAGCCGCCCGAGCTGCTGGAACTGCTGGAGCCGCCGGAGGAGGACGAACCGCCGCCACCGCCGCTGGAGGAGCGGCCCGGGGCCTTCTGGTTGGAGATTCCCGTCTCGCAGCGGTCGATCTCCTTCTCCACGACCGTGCCGGCGACATTGTCGGAATCGGACGAACAGGACACCGTTCCCAAAGCGGCGCCCGCGGCGACCGCAAGAGCGAAGACCGTGCGGCGGATGGATGCGGACATGCGGAATTCCCCCGAGGAGATGCGTAGTTGTCGGCCGAACGCAGGCTACCGCCCCGCCCCGCCGTTCCCGGCACCCGTGGCCTTCCCGTGACGAACCCCGAACGCCGCCATCAACCACCCGCCCACGGAAGCACCTCCTCCTCCCACCCCCGGGCAAGCCGCCGGCCCTCCGCCTGCGGCCGGCGGTACCCCGGCCGCCCCGGACTACAACACCCGTTGACAGCACAACGGCCCCGCCGGCTGACCTGGTCCCGCCGAGGCCATTCGCTGTCCGGGGGTGCTGCCCGGGCGGTACGGTCCACAGTGCGACCAGTGGATCGACCGGAGACCACCTCATGCCCCAGCACCGCCCCCCGCGCAGCAGGCCCACAGAAGCGGAAGCGATCGGCGAGCGCGTCCGGGACGCGCGGCTGCGCCTCGGCCTCACCCAAGCAGATCTTGCCGCCGAACTCCGCAGGACCCAGAGCTGGCTGTCCAAGGTGGAGCGCGGACACCAGGAGCTGGACCGAACCAGCGTCATCAACGAGCTGGCCGCCGCACTGCACGTCCACCCCAACGACTTGATCGAGCGCCCGTACCCGGCGGCCGCCGACGGGGTGGCGTGGCAGCGCTCCGCCTCCGCGATCATGCGGGAGCTGCGGCGCTATGACCTCACACCGGTGTTTGACGGGACGCCACGGCCCGCCGCCGGTCTGTGGCGGGACATGGCGAAGCTCCACAAGCTGCGCGACAACGCCGCGAGCACCAAGATCCTGGCCAGTCTGCCGGACCTGCTGCGCGAGGCCCGCGCCCTGGCAGAGGCCGGCACCGGCAGGGAGAGGGAAGAGAGTTTCGCCATCTACGCCATCGCCTGCAAGTTCGCCCACACCGCCGCGCATGCCCTCGGCCACCCGGAGCTCATCGCCATGGCCTGCGAACGCGCCGCCTGGGCCTCCCGTCTGTCCGGGGACGAGCTTCTGCCCGCAGTGGCGGACTGGATGCGGGTCTGGGACATGTGGGCCACCGCCGACTGGGACGACTCCCTCGCCCTGTCGGACAAGGCCCTGCGCCACGTTGAACCGCACTACCGGCGCGGCGACCCGGCAGCGGTGCGCCTGTGGGGCTCGCTGCACCTGCGCGCCGCCGTGTCCGCCGCCCGGGCCGGCCGGGACCGGGGGGCCGAGGCGCGGCACCGCATCGAGCAGGCCGGAGAGGCGGCCGAGCGGCTGCCCCGGATGGGGTTCGATCGGCACTCCCTGACCTTCTCCCCGGGAAACGTGCGTATCCACGCTGTCAACATCGCGTTGGAGCTGACGCAGCACGACGAGGCCCTGCGGCTGCACCAGCGCATGCCCGCCTCAATGGTCACGGCCCTGCCGCGCAGCCGCCGCGGGCACTACCGGCTGGACGTGGCCCGGGCCTACCTGTGGACCGGCGACCGGGACCGGGCTCTGACCGAGCTGGAGGAGGCGGAACGGACCGCGCCGCAGCTGATCCGTAACCACCCCATCGCGCGGGCGACTTTGCGCCGCATCCGGTCCGCGGAACGAGCCGGGGTGCGTGAGCGGCTACGTCTGATGTCTGCCCGCTTTCACCTGGACGAGTGAATGCCGCAACTCTGACCTGCGACTATTCCTGGCGCTCATATGCGGCAGTCCGCCATTTCCTACGGTCCGTCACATACCGACCCCAGCAGACGGCCGGAGGACTCCGATGCCGCACCGTGCGACTGAAGTACCCAGCGCTGCACGCCGGATGTGCGCGCACTGCAAGCAGATGACCGATACCCCGATCCCGGTCGGTGCCGTGCACCAGAACAGCGGGCCGGGCTGGACCGTGTACGCCTGTCCCGAGGACGCGGCCCGGTACCTGGACCGGGCCGGGCTGTGGACGGCGCTGATGGATCACGCCCTGCGCTGCGGACCCTGCCGCGGCACCACCGACGGACCCGGCTGCGCCATCGCCCGGACCCTGCACGACGCACACCGGGCCGCGGGTAAGGACAGCCCCGGGCCCGGACCGGCCGCGTCATGAGCACTGCGGCCCGGGTCCGCACGCCCGACTGCACCAGGTGAAGAAGAAGCGGCCGAGGCCCCAGCCGGGCCGCGGCTGGGGCCCCGGCAGGGGAGTCACCGTCATGGCCACCAAGGACGGCCCGGTGTCCATTCCGTGCCTGTGCTGCGGCGGCGGCACCGGCTGACCCGAGGCGCATGAAGGCGCCTCGCTGCCTCCAGAAGACACGTGGGGAGGCGCTTGCCATCCCGGGTGTGCCGGGGTGCACGGACCGTGCCACGGGGAGGGCGGCGGGGCGTTGAAGGTGTTCACGTCCCCTGACAGCATGGGGTTGCCGGGTCGGTCGGGTGCGTCTGGGCGCTTCGCGCGGGGAGGGGTCGGCCGTGGAGTGGGAGTTCTCGTACTCGCGGGTGATCAAGGCCTCGATGGTGGTGCTGGTCTTTGCGACGGCACTGGTGGGGGTCGTGGGCACGGCCTACGGCCTGGCGCGCGAGCCGCTGGGTGCCGTTCCGCCGTCGCCGGTGGCCGTCCTGATCGTGGGTTTCCCGGTACTGGCCGCCTGGTACGCGGTGTGCATGCTGATCGTGTCCCATCTCCTCGTGCTGCCGACCGTCTGGCTGACCGGGGTGCTGGAGCGGCGGTCCGGCGGGCGCGGGAGGTGGTGGTGGTCGCCGCTGGTGGCGGCAGCGGTTTCCCTTGCGCTCGTCGCCGCGGGCGTCGCCACGTCGCCCGACCCCGTGCGCCTGCCCTCCGTTACCTGGTTATGGCTGCTGCTCACGGCCGTGCTCACCGGTCCGGCCCTGCTCTGCCGCTGGTGGGACCCGCATCGGCTCACCCGGGCAGCCCGGTGGGGCACGGGTCTTGTGGCAGGCTCCGCGCTGCTCGCGGGTCTCGCCTACGGCACGGGGCTTCTGGAGCTGTACCGCCCGCCGACGGTCACTCCCGAGATGCTGGCCGGCACGTGGTCGGACGGCAGCGGCGGAACTCTGCGTCTTGCCGCCGACGGCGGGGCCACGGCCTCCGGCCTCGATGAGCACGACTTCGACGAAGCGGTCGGGGAGTGCGGCGGGCAGGGCACCTGGAGGATCCGCCAGTGCCGGGGCTCCTCGGAGCAGAGTGTCGACGTCTCCATATCCGGCTGCTCCGGCGAGTCCTGGAGCGTGGGCGGTACGGAGGGCCGGGTCACCCTCTACCGGCTCATCGGGGACCCGGACCTCTGGGACGTGTACGAGCTGCGGAAGTCCGGTGACGGCGGCTGACCGTCACGGCCCGGCCGGACGCGTCAGGGGCGGTCGCCGGCGCGGCCGAGGGAGGTGCGCAGGCGGAGCAGTTCACGGCGGCGGGCGGTGGCGCGGGCCAGCCCCAGGACGGCGAGGCCGATGAGCACGGCCCCCGCCAGTCCCGTGCCGAGCACCACGCCCGGGGTGGAGCGGACGGCCGCCAGGAGCACGCCGCCCGCGCCGGTCAGTACGCAGGCCCCCAGCGCCAGCCGTGCGGCGAGCACCCGGTCGGCCGCGAACAGCGGGCGGCGCCGGCTCAGGACCCAGCCGGCCAGGCCCGCCCACCCCAGGCCGATGGCGATCAGCCCGGCGAAGGCCGCCCCGGTGCGGGCGGGCAGCGGCTCGGGCTCGGTGGCCCACAGCAGGGCGAGGAACAGCGCTCCGCAGAATCCGGCCAGGCCGACGGCCACATACCGCAGGCGCGAGCGGAGCGAGATCTCGCGCGCCAGGACCCGTTCCAGCCGCAGCCGCTCCGGCGCGGCGTCGTCGTGGTGGTGTGCGGTCATGCGTCGTATCCCTTCTCGTCAAGGACGGTGCGCAGCATGCGGCGGGCCCGGTGCAGGCGGCTCTTGACCGTGCCGGACGGGACGCCCAGCACCTCGGCGCAGCCGTCCAGCGGCAGGTCCTGGAGGTGGAAGAGGACCAGCACCTCCCGTTCGGCCGGTGGCAGGGCGTCCAGCCCGGCCTGGATCTGGAGGGTGTCCAGGACTCCGTCGAACGCGTCGCCGCCGGTGGGCGGTTCCTCGGCGGGTCCGTCGGCGGCCGGCGGCATCGTCCGTACCGGGGCGGTGCCGTCGCGCCGCAGGTGGTCGGCCACGGTGCGGCGGGCGATGGTGAACAGCCAGGGGGCGAACCGGTCCGGCTGTCTCAGCCGGGGCAGGGACCGCACGACTGCGAGCCAGGTTTCCTGGGCCAGGTCGTCGGCGGCCTGCGGCGAGCCCGCCAGGGCGCGCACATAGCGCCGCAGGGCGTCGTGCCAGTGGTGCACCAGTTCGGTGAACGCCTCGCGTTCGCCGAGTTGGCAGCGCACCACCAGCAGAGCGCTGCGTTCGTCTTCCGGCACCGGCTCGCCTCCTGTTCCCCATGTTCCGCAAAGCTGCTGTCACCGGAACAGTCGGGGCCGGTCCCGGAAAGGTTCACGGGCCGGCCGGCGCGCCGCTCAGGCGGAGCGGGGTGAGGTCGCGGGGACGGGAGAGCCGGCCGCAGTGGGCGCAGACGGTCTCGGGCCGGAAGACCTCGCCGCAGCTGTGGCGGAACACCGTGGGCGGCTCGCCCTCGGTGACATGGCGGTCGCCCCAGTCCATGAGGGTGAGCAGCACCGTGTGCAGGTCCTTTCCGGCATCCGTGAGGACGTACTCGTAGCGGGGCGGGTGCTGCTGGTACCGGCGGCGTTCCAGGACCCCGGCGTCGACGAGTCTGCGCAGGCGGGCGGCGAGGATGTCACGGCTTACGCCGGTGTTGCGCACGATCTGGTCGAACCGCCGGACACCGAAGAAGACCTCGCGCAGGGCGAGCAGGCTCCAGCGTTCGCCGATCACGGCCATGGCGTTGGCGATGGAGCAGTCGCGGGGAGCAGCGGGCATGACGTGCTTCCTTGGCTCGCGGCGGAAGGGGCGAAGAGGGAGGAGGGGGCGGGGCGGCCCGGCCGTGCCCCTGGAGTCAGGGTACGAGGAGGCGGCGGGTCTGCCGGCCCGTGGCGAGCAGGCCGCCGTCCGCGTTCCACAGGGTGCAGTTGTCCACGCACCACCCCGCCGCCGCGTGTTCCGTACGGATGCGGGTGAGCATCCAGCCGCCCGGGTCGGCACCGGCGACCGCGCCGGTCAGGTGGGCGGCGAGCTCCACGGTGGGGATGGCGACGGGCCGGCGCAGGACGCCGTAGAGGGCGGGCGGCGGGGCGTCGAGCAGGATCAGGACGGCTTCGGCGGGGTCGGACGGCGGTCGGTGCAGCCGCATCCAGGCGGTGAGCTCGGGCTCGTCCCCGCCGGAGAGCGGCAGGCGGTCGTCGGCGGGGCGGATCTCGATGTGATCGGCGAAATCGACGAGGGCGCCGCCGAAGGCGGGGCGCTCCGCGGCCGGAGGCACGGCGGGCGGCGGCGGGGCGTGCCATTCGTGTCCGGCGGGCCCGGCGGTGGCCGGGCCGAAGGTCGCGGTGGCGGTGACGGCCGTCCGGCCCCGGGCGGACAGTTCGGCGCGGGCGGTGGTGACGGTGCGGCCGGCGCGGAGCAGTCCGACGCCGATACCGGCCTCCGCTTCGCGGACCGCGCCCAGCAGATTGGCGTGGACGGCGCGCAGCGGCAGCGGCTCCGGCAGGGCCGCCCGGGCGGCGGCGGCCAGGCGGGCCACGAGGTAGCCGCCGTGCAGGCCGTCCCAGGAGCGCCAGGAAGGGTCGAGTGCGACGGCGGCGTCGGGGGCGGCGGAGCCGGCGGGCGCCCCGGGCGCGGCGGATGTGGTCATGTTTCTCATCCTCGTCCGTTGTGATATCCAACTTTGCCGGTCATGAGTATGGCGGAGTGGGTTGGATTTTCCAACTTATGAATGGGGCCGGTGACGGCCGCGACCCGGCCGAGGACCACGGCCGCATCGGAGGGGCGGCCATGGCCGGCGGCTCCGGGGCGGCGGCGCGACTGGGCGGCTGCACAGCGGCGGTGGACCACAGCGACGGGCGGGCGGGTGTTCGGGGAGGTCGGAGGCTGGTCGAAAGTGTGCAGCATCCGAACAGTTGGCATCTTGTCATGTACTGGATATGACAATACGGTTTCGGAGTGGGCTTTGGGAGCGCTCCCACACCTGTCCGTTCCAGCCGAAAGGACACCCATGGAGCCGCAGCCCCCTGCCCCCTCGCGTCCCCCTTCACCGGCGCTGCCGTGGTCCTCCGGACGTCTCGCCGCCCTCTGCCGCCGCCACTCCGTCACCGCGCTCCGGATGCTGATGGGCCTGCTCTTCCTCTGGTTCGGCGGCATGAAGCTCGTGCCGGAAGCCAGCCCGGCCGAGGAAATGGCCGGCCGGACCATGGAGGCGATCACCTTCCAGCTCGTGCCGGCCGGCGTCTCCCTGCCACTGCTCGGCGTGCTGGAGATACTGATCGGCACCGGCCTGGTCACCGGGCTGCTGCCGCGCCTCACCCTCACCGTGTTCTTCGGTCACCTGAGCGGCACCTTCCTGGCCCTTGCCGTGCTTGCCGGCGAGATGTGGTCCGACGCGGGCCCCTACCCCACCCTCGCCGGACAATATGTGCTCAAGAACCTCGTCCTGATCGCCGCCGGAGTGGTGATCGCCGCCCACGGGCAGCCGCCGGCGGCCGTGCGGCGGGCGGTGCCCCGGGCCCCGGCCACGCTCCCGGCCCCGCCGCGACGGCCGGCCCGGCCCCATGCGGCGGCGCGCGAGGAGCAGCGGGCGGCCGGCTGAGCTGGCCGTCCGCGCCCGGGAGGACGGCCCCGTGCGGGCATCCCCGGTGCGGGAGCGGGAGCCGGAACGGGAGGGGAAGGATGGCGGTATGCGGGCTGCACGACTGATCCAGATGGTGCTGCTGTTGCAGAACCGGGGACGGATGACGGCCGCCGAGCTGGCCACCCGGCTGGAGGTCTCCGAGCGCACCATCGCGCGCGATGCGCTGGCACTGTCCGAGGCCGGCATCCCGGTCTACGCCGACCGGGGCCGGACGGGCGGCTACCGGCTGGTGGGCGGCTACCGCACCCGTCTGACCGGGCTGGACCGCAGCGAGGCGGAGGCGCTGTTCCTCTCCGGCGTGCCCTCGGCGCTGCACGCCATGGGGCTGGCGGACGCCGCGTCGGCCGCCCGGCTGAAGGTCTCCGCCGCGCTCGGGCCACGGCTGGCGGACGCCCCGCGCAGCGCGGCCCAGCGGTTTCATCTGGACGCGCCGGGCTGGTGGCAGCCGCCGGACACCCCGCCGCTGCTGCCCGAGGTCGCCGAGGCGGTCTGGGACGACCGCCGGATCCGGATCCGTTACCGGCGCGGCACCGGTGAGGCGGGTGACGCGGGAGGGGCCGGTCAGCAGGCCGGGGCGGCCGAGGTGGCGCGGGTGCTGGAGCCGTACGGGCTGGTGCTCAAGGCGGGCACCTGGTACCTGGTGGCGCGGCCGGTTCCGGACAATCGCCCGGCGCGCGGCGGCGGACCGGGCGCCGGATACCGGGTGTACCGGGTGGACCGCATCCGGGCGTGCCGGACCTGGGACGGGGACGGGGACGGCGACGGCGACGGCGACGGGGACGGGGACGGGGAAAGGGATCGGGAACGAAACGGCGCCGTCGGGGAGGCGGCGCACTTCGTCCGGGAGGAGGAGTTCGATCTGCCCGGCTTCTGGGCCGAGCGCGCCGCCGAGTTCGCCCGGTCGATCCTGCGCGAGCGGATCACGGTGCGGCTGACCCCGGAGGGCGCCCGCCTGCTGGGCCGGGCCACCGACCGGACGGCCGCCGCCGAGGCCCTGGCCGCGGCCGGTCCGCCGGACGGCCAGGGCCGGGTGACCGTGGTGCTGGCGGTGGAGAACCTTGAGGTGGCCCGGCACCAGTTGCGCGGGCTGGGCCCGGAGGCCGAGGTGCTGGCCCCGGCCGAGCTGCGCCGACGGGTCGCCGACGACGCCGCCCGGCTGCACGCCCGCTACAGCCGGCCGCCTGCCGCGGACCGGCCCGCGGCGGGCGGCCGGCGCCCGGGTCAGCGGTAGTCGTCGACGCTGCCGGGCTTGTCGCCCATGACGACCTCGGCGAAGTACCGCCAGGGATCGGGCAGGGAACCGTCGGCGTCCCTGACGCCGTACTCCCGGCCCAGGTCATAGCTGGCGAGCGAGCGGCCGTTCCAGCGGGCCCGCTCCGGGTCGGCGGCGAGCGCGGCCACGCCCCGCCCCAGCAGCAGCGGCGTCTCGGAGATGCCGAAGTGCTCCTCCTTGGCGATCGCGTCCCGCCAGTTCTCCTCGCGGACCCCGAAGGTGTCCAGCATCTGCTCGGAGCGCAGGAAGCCGGGGGTGACGCAGACCGCGGTGGCCCCGTATTCGCGCAGTTCCCGGGAGAGGCCGAAGGCCATCCGGAGGGGCGCGTTCTTGGCCAGGTCGTAGTACATGTGGTCGCGGTAGTTGGCGCCGTTGTACTCGGCGGTGCCGTCGGTCACCTCGACGACCAGCCCGCCCGGGTTGCGGATCAGCAGCGGCAGGGCGAAGTGACTGGTGACCAGGTGGGTCTCCACACCGAGCCGCAGCATGCGCAGGCCGGTCTCCAGGCCGACGTCCCACAGCTTGACGTTGAAGGTCTCGCCCAGCAGGTGGTCGCCGCCCCAGATGTCGTTGACCAGGATGTCCAGCCGGCCCTGCTCGCGGTCGATGCGCTCGGTGAGCGCCCGCACCTGCTCGGGCTGGAGGTGATCGGTGGGGACGGCGATGCCGTGCCCGCCGGCGGCGTCGATCAGCTCGGCGGTCTGCTCGATGGTCTCGGTGGGACGGCCGACCTCGCTGACGTGCTCGCGGGTGGTGCGGCCGGTGACATAGACGGTGGCCCCGCCGCGGCCGAGTTCCACCGCCATCGCCCGGCCGGCGCCCCGGGTGGCCCCGGCGACCAGGGCGATCCGTCCCGCCAGCGGGCGGTCCGCGGGCTGCTGTGACGGCTGCTGCGGCTGGTTCATGTGCTGCTGTCCCTTCCGTGGTGCACGAGTGCACGGGTGTGCGGATGCACGGGTACGCGGCGGATCCGCGCCCGTATGACCCGACCCTGACCCGGAAAGCAGACATCTGCTGTCCAGTTTTCCGCGGAACCCCCCGGATGGCCGCCCTCACCCGGTCGGGGAGCCGCCGCCCGCGCCTGACGTGCGGGATCGGCCCGGACCACCGATGCTGGAGTCCGTGATGGACGAAACCGAGTTCTGGGATCTGATCGACAGCACCAGGGAGGGTGCCGAGAACGATCCGGACACGCACGCCGATCTGCTGGTCGAGCGGCTGACCGAACTCGACCCGGAGACGGTCACGGATTTCGCCCGTCACTTCGAATCGCGTTTCCAGCGCGCCTACCGGTGGGATCTGTGGGGCGCCGCCTGGGTGCTGCTGGACGGGGCCAGCGACGACTGCTTCGAGAACTTCCGCTGCTGGCTGATCGGCCAGGGCCGGCAGGTCTTCGAGGGCGCCCTGCACGAGCCGGACCGGCTGGCCGAGCTGCTCGGCCCGGATTTCGACGCCGAGCGGGACGGCGAGGCGGAGGAGGTCGGCTTCGCCGCCTATGACGCGTACGAGCAGCTCACCGGCGCCGAGCTGCCGGATCTGGAGCTGGCCGTGCCGCCGCCGGAACCGGTCGGCGAGCCGCTGGACTTCGAGGACGAGGAACAGCTCGCCGCCGCCTATCCGCGGCTGTGGGCCCGCTTCCACGCGGGCCGCGCCCGCACCGCCTGACAGCGCGACCGGCGGCCGGCCGGACCTCGCGGTACCGCCCCCGCCGGGCGGGCCGTAGGGTCGGGCCATGAGCTCGCAGCCCTCCTCCCCCGGGCCCACCTCCCCCGGGCCGTCGTCCCCGGAGCCCGAGCCCGTTCCCGCGGATGCGGACCCCGGCGGCGGCGAGGCGCCGCTGCCGCGCCGGGTGGCCGTCACCGGCTCCTCCGGTCTGATCGGCGGCGCGCTGGTCGCCTCGCTCCGTGCCGCCGGAAACGCCGGCGGGCCCGTCGAGGTGCGCCGCCTGGTGCGGGCCGCGCCGCAGGCCCCGGACGAGGCCCGCTGGGATCCCTCCGGCCGGGACCGGGAGCTGACCGCCGCCGCGCTGGACGGCTGCGACGCCGTGGTGCATCTGGCCGGGGCGGGCGTCGCCAAGCGCCGCTGGACCGCCCGCTACAAGCGGATTCTGCGGGACAGCCGGGTGCACTCCACCGCCGCGCTGGCCGAGGCGATGGCCGCCATGCCGGCGCCGCCCCGCACCTTTCTGTGCGGCAGCGCCATCGGCTGGTACGGCTACCGGGGTGACCGGCGGCTGGACGAGGAGTCCCCGCCCGGCGAGGGGTTCCTGCCGGAACTGGCGCGCGACTGGGAGGCCGCCGCCGCGCCCGCCGAACGCGCCGGGGTGCGCACGGTCTTCCTGCGCACGGGGCTGGTGGTGTCCGGGCGCGGCGGCGCCTGGGGACCGCTGTTTCCCGTCTTCCTGGCCGGGATCGGCGGACGGATCGGCAGCGGGCGGCAGTTCTGGAGCCATATCTCGCTGGCCGACGAGATCGCCGCGATCCGGTTTCTGCTGGCGGACCGGCCGGGCGCCCTGTCCGGCCCGGTCAATCTGACCGCGCCGGAGCCGGTCACCAACCGGGAGGTGACGGCGGCCATGGGCCGGGTGCTGCGCCGTCCCACGCTGTTCCCGGTGCCCGCCCCGCTGCTGCGGCTGGTGCTGGGCGAGTTCGCGGGCGATGTGGTGGGCAGTCAGCGGGTCGTTCCGCGGCGGCTGCTGGCGGCGGGCTTCCGCTTCCGCCACCCCGATATCGAGGACGCGGTACGCGCCGCCGTCGAGGAACGCAGGAGGGGCCGGGCCGGGTAGTTCCCGTCCCCGGCGGCAACAGCCCCCCGGGACGGGCGTAACCCCGGTGGAATCCTGAAGGAATCCGGGCAGAAACCGGACGGAAACCGGACGGGCGTCATGCGGAACCGTGCGGAAAACAGGCGGAAATCAGGCGGAAATCAGGCGTTGTGGCGTGCGCCGGTGTCTCGCGTTCTCCGGCCGTGGCTGGCAGCATGGGGCGTTGAACGATACACCGACATAACGGATAGCGCCGGTCTGTGCCATGGGCGCGCAGCCGCCGGGGGCGTGCGCCCGGCGCGGACCGGGAGGGTTTCCCGCGTGGCCGACGGGCATCCGGCCCAAGGGCCGCGCGGCACCCGACGACCCGGGCGTCCCCCGGTGCCGCCGCATGCCCGCCGTCCGTGCGGCGGGCGGCGGATCCCCCGCTTCCCCTCGTCCGCTCCCTGGCCCCTCGTTCCCCGCTCCTGTCCCCGCTCCCGGATCGGGACCGGTTCCGGCCCCGGAAGGATTGCTGCCGACATTCCCGTGCGGTCCCGCACAGTCCGCCGCCTGAATGCACCTGACCACCCATCGGGGAGGGCATGTGGCAACCGAAACCCCTGACTTCAGCAGCCGCCCGCAGCGTGGCTGCATACCCGAGATACCCGAGATACCCGAGATACCCGCGATACCCGAGATTCCCGCGCCCGCCCGCCCCGCGGCGGACGGCGGGACTACGGCCGATGTGGTCGTGATCGGAGCCGGTACGGCCGGCCTGGCCGCCGCCCGCCATCTGACCGGTGCCGGGCTCGGCGTCATCGTGCTGGAGGCCACCGGCCGGATCGGCGGCCGGATGGCCACCGACCATGTGGACGGATTCCGGCTGGACCGCGGAAGCTGGCTGCCCGTCCCCGACGGCCCGGAACTCGCCCTGCTGCCCCGGCCGTTGCCGCTGGCCAGACTGGACGGCGGGGTGCTGCTGCACGGCACCGGACGGGTGCAGCGGGTCGGCGCCCGGCCGCGCCGCACGGACGGCCAGGGCGGCCGGTCGTCGCTGACCGCCGCCTTCGACCAGGCGTGGCTGCGGGTCAATCTGGGCCGGATGGCGCAGACCGCCGAGTCGCGGCTGCTGGCCCGCCCCGAACTGCCGGCCCGTGCCGCGCTGGCCACCCGCTCCGTCCCGGCCCGGATCGCGGAGGGCGCGCTGCGCCCGCTGCTGACCGTGCTGCTGGCCGATCCGGCGCTGTCCGCCTCCTGCCGGCTGAGCGATCTGCGGCTGCGCGCCTTCGCCCGCGCCGGGCTGAGCCTGCCGCGGGGCGGCGCCGCCGCCCTCCCGGAGCTGCTGGCCGGGGAACTGCCGTCGGGAACGGTGCGGACCGGGGTGCGGGCGGTGTCGGTGGCGGCCAACGCCGTGCAGACCGAGGGGCATGGCACCATCCGCTGCCGTTCGGTGCTGGTCGCCACGGGCGCGGACCGGGCCGCCGGGCTGCTGGACGGGCTGCGGGTGCCGGAGCACCACCCGGTGACCGTGCTGCACCACGCCGCGCCCCAGGGGCTGCCCACCGGCCCGGCACTGGTGGTGGACACCGCGCGGCGGGGCCCGGTGGCGCACTCGCTGGCCGCCTCGGCCGCCGATCCGTCCCGCGCGCCGCGCGGCCGGACGCTGGTGACCTCGGTGGTGCTGGGCCGGGAGGCGGGCGAGCCGCCGCACCTGCTGGACCGGGCCGCCCGCGCCCAGCTCGCCGCGCTGCACGACGCGCCGGCCCGCGAGTGGGAGCTGCTGGCGGTGCGCCATGACGCCCGGGCGGTGCCGGCCACCCCGCCGCCGTATGCCGCGGAGCGGCGGGTGCGGCTGCTGGCCGGGGTGTACGTGTGCGGGGATCACCGGGACGCGCCGGGCATCGGCGGGGAGCTGTCCTCGGCGCGCCGGGCCGCGGCGGCGCTCTGCGCCGACCTCGGGGTCCCCGTGCCGTCCGGCACCGCCGACCCCGCTCCCGACCCCAGCCTCACCGCCCGCGCGGTGTGACGGCGCGGCCCGCCCCCGGAGGGTGGGGCGGCGGGCGCGGGCGTCACATCAGGGCGGCGGTGCGGTCGCGGTAGTCGCGGACGGGGGTGGCGTCGCGGTACGGGTCGAGGCGGCGCTCGAAGTCCTGGACGTATTCGTGGGCGCGCACCGAGCGCATGTCGGCGGCCTGCTGGGCGGCCTCCGAGCCGAGGGTGCACGCCTGGTCCAGATCGCCCAGCCCCAGCCGGGCGGTGGCCAGCACGATCCGGCAGAACAGCCGGGAGCGGGCGAACGCCGGGGAGCGCAGTTGCAGCGACCGCTCGGCATACCGGGCGGCCGTCCGCCACTGCTGGAGATCGCGGTGGCAGTGGCCGAACTCGTCGGTGAGCTGGGCCTCGTCGAAGAACCGGGCCCAGCCCGGCACCTCGTCGCCGGGGCGGGCCGTCTCCAGGGCGCGCTCGGCACGCGCCAGGGCGGCCGCGCAGGCCCGCGCCTCGCCCTGCACACCGTGCCCGCGCGCCTCGGCGGCGTGCAGCAGGGCCTGGACCGCGGACGGGGAGCTGCTGGCCACGCCCTGCTGCGCCACCCGGGCGAGCTGCACCGCCTCCCGGCCGTGCCCCAGGTAGACCGCCTGCCGGCTCATGGAGACCAGCACATAGGCGCCGAAGACGCGGTCCCCGGCGGACTGCGCCAGCCGCAGCGCCTGCACGAAGTAGCGCTGGGCCAGGCCGTGCGCGGCCACATCGAAGGCCGTCCAGCCGGCCAGTCTGGTCAGATCGGCGGCGGCGGAGAAGAGCCGGCGGCCGGCCTGCTCGCTGTAGCTGCCGCGCAGCATCGGCTCCAGCTCGTGCTCCAGGTAGCGGACCATGGCCTGCCGGGCGTGCCCGCCGCCGTAGGCCTGGTCCAGGGTGCGGAAGAGTTCGGCCACCGAGCGCAGTGCGGCGATGTCGCCGGGGGTGACCCGCTGGCCCGGCCCGCGCTCCACCCGCTCCACGGGCGACGGCGGGCGGCGCGGGGCGGCGGCCCCGGGCGGCAGCGGGCCGCGCATGCCGTGCCCGGTGGCCGGGCCGGTGGCGGAGAGCGAGCCCGGTCCGCGGTTCTGCTCGGGGACCCGGGGCATGCCCGGGCGCAGGCCGGGTGGCCGGCCGGGCAGCTCCCCGGCGGAGGGGCCGGGCGGGCCGGGCGGTCCCGCCGCGGCCGGTTCGCCGCGGCCGACCCGCTCGTCCGGCCGCCCGATCAGCCAGTCACGGCTGGGCACCACCAGCCCGGCCGGGGTGAAGGCGATCTTGCGCAGCTCGGCGTAGCTGCCGGTGTCCTTGCGCCACAGACCGGTGACGATGTCAACGGCCTCGGCGGGGGTGGCGGCGAATTCCAGCCCGGCGTAGACCGGGGCGCAGGCCTCCAGGCCGAGGTCCTGGGCGGTCAAGCGGCGGCCGAGCCGCCTGGTGAAGACTTCGGCGATGAGCGCGGGGGTGGCGCCGCGCGGTCGCTGCCCGCGTAGCCAGCGGGTCACGGATGTCTTGTCGTACCGGAGATCGAGCCCGTGTTCCAGGCCAAGCTGATCGACCCGTCTCGCCAGTCCGGCGTGCGAGAAGCCGGCCTCCGCGATCAGCGCGGCGAGCTGCCGGTTGGGATTCCGTCGGGGGGACTTCGAGGAGGCCGGGCCTCCTGGTCGTTCCGTGGACATCAGCTATGGGGTCTCCTGCCGAAAGGCTGTGCGGCACCGGCGCGCCCTGCTGGAACGGCGGTGGAACGGCGTGAATGTAACGGTCCTGGCGGGATTCCTGGCCTTCTGGGGCTGGGATTCATCCATACGTGTGAGCATCGGGCCCGGTGCGGGACCTGGGGCGGACCGCCGTACAGTGGACGGGACACCGCGGGACGGCGCGGGGCGACGAGGGTTCCACGAGGGACCAACGAGGAGCGGCGATGCCGGTGATGCCCGTGCCGTCGGCGATGGTGACGATGACAGCGATATCACCGGTATCAGCGATTTCAGCGATTTCAGCGATGCCGGCCGGGCCGGTGACGCGGTGCCGCCGGCGGACCGAGCGGAGCGCACCCGGAGGGACGCGATGGGGACGGTGACCGAGCCGGAGACGGCGTCGGCGGAGGACGGACGGCCGGCGGCGCCGCGCTTCGTCCGTCTCGGTTTCGGCGCCGAGGCGGTGGAGTACCACCGGGCGTGGCAGCGGCAGCGCGAGGTGCACGCGGCGCGGTTCGCCGACGAGCTCCCCGACACCGTGCTGCTGCTGGAGCACCAGGCGGTGTACACGGCGGGCCGCCGCACCCGCCCGAGCGAGCGCCCGCTGGACGGCACCCCGGTGGTGGACGTGGACCGCGGCGGCAAGATCACCTGGCACGGGCCGGGCCAGCTGGTGGGCTATCCGATCCTGAAGCTGCCGCGCCCGGTGGACGTGGTCGCGCATGTGCGGCGGCTGGAGGAGGCGCTGATCCGGGTGTGCGCCGAGCTCGGGGTGGAGACCACCCGGGTGGAGGGCCGCAGCGGGGTGTGGGTGCTCGGCGAGGCGCTGCCGGAGCGGCGCCCGGCGCCCGGCGGCGGGCTGGCGCTGGACATCGATCCGCGGCTGGCCGGGACCGCCCGCCCGGAGGACGACGAGGAGTTCGACCCGCGGCTGCGCGGCCCGGAGTACGCGCCGTCCAACGCGGGCCAGCGCGGCGAGGACCGCAAGCTGGCGGCGATCGGCATCCGGGTGGCCAAGGGCGTGACCATGCACGGCTTCGCGCTGAACTGCAATCCGGACAACACTTCCTTCGACCGGATCGTGCCCTGCGGCATCCGGGACGCGGGGGTGACCTCGCTCTCCGCCGAGCTGGGCCGGGAGGTCACGGTCGGCGAGGTGCTGCCGCTGGCGGAGAAGCATCTCGCCGCGGTGCTGGCCGAGCAGCGCCCGGCACCCCGGGTGATCGACCGCGCCGGAGAGCCCAAGGCGTAGAGCGACGCCGGAATCCGAGCGCCAGGGGCCCGGTTGTCCGGTGTAGTCAAGGCGTACGCTGGTGTTCGCCGAGGAATCGAAAGTACAGGGAGCCGGACGTGTCCGCTGTCGCACCCGACGGTCGCAAGATGCTCCGTCTTGAGGTCCGGAACAGCCAGACCCCGATCGAGCGCAAGCCCGAGTGGATCAAGACCCGGGCGAAAATGGGCCCCGAGTACACCGAACTGCGCGGGCTGGTGAAGCGGGAGGGGCTGCACACCGTCTGCCAGGAGGCCGGCTGTCCCAACATCTTCGAGTGCTGGGAGGACCGGGAGGCCACCTTCCTGATCGGTGGCGAGCAGTGCACCCGGCGCTGCGACTTCTGCCAGATCGACACCGGCAAGCCGGCCGAGCTCGACCGCGACGAGCCGCGCCGGGTGGCGGACTCGGTGCGCCAGATGGGACTGAAGTACGCCACCGTGACCGGCGTGGCGCGGGACGATCTGGCGGACGGCGGCGCCTGGCTGTACGCCGAGACGGTGCGGCAGATCCACGCGGTGATGCCGGAGACCGGCGTCGAGCTGCTGATCCCCGACTTCAACGCGGTGCCCGAACAGCTGGCCGAGGTGTTCTCCGCCCGTCCGGAGGTACTCGCGCACAATGTGGAGACCGTGCCGCGGATCTTCAAGCGCATCCGTCCGGCGTTCCGCTACGAGCGGTCCCTGGAGGTGATCACCCGGGCCCGGGAGGCCGGGCTGGTCACCAAGTCCAATCTGATCCTGGGGCTGGGCGAGACCCGCGAGGAGATCTCGCAGGCGCTGCGCGATCTGCACGGGGCCGGCTGCGAGCTGCTCACCATCACCCAGTACCTGCGGCCCTCGGTGCGCCACCACCCGGTGGAGCGCTGGGTCAGGCCGGAGGAGTTCGTGGAGCTGAAGGCGGAGGCCGAGGAGACCGGCTTCGCCGGGGTGATGTCCGGGCCGCTGGTGCGCTCCTCCTACCGGGCCGGGCGGCTGTACCGGCAGGCGGTCGAGAAGCGGGACGCCGCCTCGGCGGCCTGAGGACGGGCCCGCCCCGTATCCTTGTTCCCGTAACTCACCGGAAAGAGGACCGATGGCGAAAGAGAAGCAGCAGACGGCCGCCGACTCCGAGAACCCGGGTCGTCTCAAGCAGATCAAGCTGACCTACCGGATGGCCAAGCGGGCCGACCGCAGGCTGGGCTGGATTCTGCTGGCCGTGGCGCTGCTCAGCTTCGGCGTGGTGCTGGCCATCGGTTTCCTGCTCGGGCACCCGGTCTACCTGGGCATTCTCGGTGTGCTGGTCGCGCTGCTGGTGACCACCGTGGTGTTCGGCCGGCGGGCCGAGCGGGCGGCGTTCAAGCAGATGGAGGGCCAGCCCGGGGCCGCCGCGGCGGTGCTGGAGAACATGCGGCGCGGTTTCGCCTTCACCCCGGCGGTGGCGATCAACCGCCAGCAGGACGTGGTGCACCGCACGGTCGGCAAGTGCGGCATCGTGCTGGTCGGCGAGGGCAATCCGAACCGGGTGAAGGGCCTGCTGACCGCCGAGCGCAAGCGCATGGCCCGGGCCGTGCAGGAGGTCCCGGTGCATGAGCTGGTGGTGGGCAACGGCGAGGGCCAGGTGCCGCTGCCCAAGCTGCGCTCCCGGGTGCTGAAGCTGCCGCGGGTGCTGCCCGGATACCGGGTGACCGAGGTGAACGACCGGCTGCGGGCGCTGGGCGATCTGATGTCGAAGATGCCGGTGCCCAAGGGTCCGCTGCCCAAGGGGATGAAGCTGCCGAAGGGCCAGATCCGCCGCTGAGCATGGGCCCGCCGGGCCCCCGCCGGCGCCGCCCGGCCGGCCGCACGTTCCACGTGCGGCCGGCCGGGCGGCGCCGTTTCCGGCCTGGCCGGAGCGGGGGCGCGGCCTCCGGCGGCCCGGGGCGCTTGAAAGTGTGATGGTATGCGGACGCTCGGTATATGACCGTATACACGAGATGCACGGGGTCCCCTTCCGGCGGGCGAGCGCCGCAGGACCGCGCGACGGGTCACGGGTCGGGTCAGATGCGCACCTGTACGGCGCCGGAGAGCCGGTCGTGCAGGCCGCGGCCGTCCCGGTCCCAGATCAGCGCGGGCACGGCCAGCGCCAGCAGCAGTGCGCGCAGCACGGCGCGCGGAAAGGTCAGCCGGGTGCCGTGCACCGAGATCACCCGCAGGCCGAGCAGGCGCTTGCCCGGGGTGGCCCCGACCGTGCCCACGGTGGCCACCGCCAGCACCGTGAACACCAGCAGTGTCCAGTTGCCCAGCGTGGCGCGGTCGTCGGCGAGCAGGGCGTATGCGATGAGCGTGCACATCGCCCAGTCCAGCCCGATGGCGGCCAGCCGGCGGCCGGGCGCGGCCACCGAGCCCGGCCCTTCGGCGGGCAGGCCCAGGCGCCGGCCGCGGTGGCCGAGGCCGGCGCCGAGCTGCTCGGCGCCCGCCCGGGGGCCGGAGAGCCAGGTGCCGACCGCCTGCCGGGCGACGGTCCTCCGGTCCGTGCCGTCCGCGCCGTCCGGCTTGTCGTCTGTGTGCTCGTCCACGGCTCCACGGTAGCGCGGGGCGCCGCGGACGCCCCCGGCGGCCCCTGGCCGGCCCGCCGGGCATCCGGCCGCAAATCCACCGCCGACCGGCAGGGCGGGCGTCATCGCACGGGAGGGCTGGTTAACATCGGCGAAACAGATGGGTCATGCCCGAGAAATGCCGGGTCCTTAATGTCGGCCAGGCAGGCTGCGCGTGCGGGCTGTTCCCGAGCTGCAAACGCCCCGTCGCCCAGGCGGGCTAGGAGGACACCGGATGTTCCAGAACGCCGACGAGATCAATCGGTACATTGCGGAGAAAGACGTCAAGTTCATCGACGTCCGTTTCTGTGACCTGCCGGGCATCATGCAGCATGTCACGGTCCCGGTGGAGTCGTTCGACCCCGAGGGCCAGCTGATGTTCGACGGCTCCTCGATCCGCGGCTTCCAGGCCATCCACGAGTCCGACATGGCCCTGGTCCCGGACCTGTCCACCGCCCGGCTGGACCCGTTCCGCAAGGACGCCACGCTCAACATCAACTTCTTCATCCACGACCCGATCACCGGCGAGGCGTACAGCCGCGACCCGCGGAACATCGCCCGCAAGGCCGAGGCCTACCTGGCCTCCTCCGGCATCGCCGACACCGCCTACTTCGGCCCCGAGGCGGAGTTCTACGTCTTCGACGACGTGCGCTTCGAGACCAAGTCCAACGCGGGCTACTACTACATCGACTCCGAGGCGGGCGCCTGGAACACCGGCGCCATCGAGGAGGGCGGCAACCGCGGCTACAAGGTCCGCTACAAGGGCGGCTACTTCCCGGCCCCGCCGGTGGACCACTTCGCCGACCTGCGCGCGGAGATGACCCTGGAGCTGATGAAGGCCGGTCTTGAGGTGGAGCGCCAGCACCACGAGGTGGGCACCGCCGGCCAGGCCGAGATCAACTACAAGTTCAACACCCTGCTGGCCGCGGCCGACGATCTGATGCTGTTCAAGTACATCATCAAGAACGTCGCCTGGCGCAACGGCAAGACCGCCACCTTCATGCCCAAGCCGATCTTCGGGGACAACGGCTCCGGCATGCACGTCCACCAGTCGCTGTGGGCGGGCGGCCAGCCGCTGTTCTACGACGAGCAGGGCTACGCGGGCCTGTCGGACACCGCCCGCTACTACATCGGCGGCATTCTGAAGCACGCCCCCTCGCTGCTGGCCTTCACCAACCCGACGGTGAACTCCTACCACCGCCTGGTGCCGGGCTTCGAGGCCCCGGTGAACCTGGTCTACTCGCAGCGGAACCGCTCGGCGGCCATGCGCATCCCGATCACCGGCTCCAACCCGAAGGCCAAGCGCGTCGAGTTCCGCGCCCCGGACCCGTCCTCCAACCCGTACCTGGCGTTCTCGGCGCTGATGCTGGCCGGCCTGGACGGCATCAAGAACAAGATCGAGCCGCCGGAGCCGGTCGACAAGGACCTCTACGAGCTGGCCCCCGAGGAGCACGCCGGCATCCCGCAGGTGCCGACCTCGCTGCCGCAGGTGCTGGACTCCCTGGAGGCCGACCACGAGTTCCTGCTCGCGGGCGGGGTCTTCACCGCGGACCTGATCGAGACCTGGATCGACTTCAAGCGGGAGAAGGAGATCGCCCCCATGCAGCTCCGCCCCCACCCGCACGAGTTCGAGCTGTACTTCGACGTGTGATCCGGCCGCTCCTGGACGGAGCGGGTGAGGCATACGCGGACGCGGGGCTGTGCCCCGGCGCCGGAGGGCGCCGGGGCACAGCCCTGTTCCGGTGCCGGGCGGTCAGACGGCGAGGGTGACGGCGCAGTGCCAGCCGTCCGGGGCGGGGCCGATCGACAGGCCGCGGTCGGTGACCGCGACCGGCGCCGGGCCGGTGGTCCGCAGGGTGCGCAGCCGCACCAGCCGTACCCGGGCGCGCACCCCGCCCGGGACGGCGGCCACCTCGGCGCGCACCGGGACCTCGCCGCCGGCGTCCAGCCAGTGCAGGAACTCCTCGGCGAGTCCGAGCAGCAGGTCCTCGTCGCGCAGTGCGGGGATGACGGTGTCCAGCTCGCGGGTGGCCGCGCCGGGGCCGGCCGACGCGGGGTCGGCGATGGCCTCGGTCATGGCCTGCACGGCCTGGGCCAGGCATTCCTCCCGGGTCGGTGCCCAGGCGAGTACCCGCAGGTCGGTGAGGTGCGGCACGCTGCTGTGGCCGGCCTGCCGGACCTCCATGCGGCTCACCTCCGATGGGCCCTTCGCCCCCTCGCCCCTGGTCCGTGCCCGCCCGGCGCCGCGAGGGGGACGCGGTGCTCCGGGCTGTCACGGTCTCATGCCCGGCGGTGATCCGCACGGCGGATACGGGGACGGGGGGCGGCGGTGCCCGGCGCCGCGGGAGGGACGGCGCCGGACACCGCCGGGCGGGGGGTGACGGCCGGAGGGGGGTTACTTCAGGTGACCGGCTCCGGCGTGGCGGGAGATGTCCTTGACCGCCTTGTGGACGGGCTGGATCCGGCCGTGCAGCCAGGGCGTCCAGTCCGCGCCCGCGACCAGGGGGGAGTCCGGCCGGGCCGCGTTGTGCGCGGCCACCACGTCCACCCGGTCGCGGTGGCCGAAGCCGTTGAGGAAGGTACCGGTCTCGTACAGGGAGGTGCCGTTCCAGCGGTGGGCGATGGCGCCGGGCTCGATGTCGCCCTCGAAGTAGTTGTTCTGGGCGTAGATCTGCGACTCCAGGCCGACTCCCCAGGCGTAGTCGAAACCGAAGGGGGCGTCCGGGGTGACCAGCCAGTGGTTGTTGTAGAGGTGCACCTGGCCGCGCCGCACCCGGGGGGAGCGCTGGATGACGTTCTCGAACAGGTTGTGGTGGTAGGTGACGCGCAGCCTGCCGATGTCCTCGCTGTGCCGGTCGCTGCCGCCGATCAGCATGCCCTTGTCGTAGTTGTCGTAGTGGTTGTACGAGACGGTGACCAGGTCGGAGCCGCGGGTGATGTCCACCGAGCCGTCGTAGACCATGTAGGGCCGCCCGAAGTGTTCGGTGTCGGGCCGGCCGCCGCCGCGGAAGGTGTTGTGGTCCAGCCAGACGTTGGTGGCGCCGTACAGCCACAGGGCGTCGAATTCGGCGTTCCAGTTGCCGGCCGAGCCGTCGGTCGGGTCCCACTGCGGGAAGCAGTCCTCGACCGCCTCGAAGCTGATGTTGCGCACGATGACATTGCTGACCCCGCGGATCAGCATGGCGCCGCCCAGGATTCTGGCGTCCTTGCCCACTCCGACCAGGGTGGTGTTCGACCCCACCCGGTAGACGGCATGCGCGGCCTGGTTGTCGTGGGAGCGGTCGCGGGCCTCCTCCAGCGGGCCGGCCGGCTCCTCGTCCCAGCCCCAGGTCTCCGGGTCGTAGGCCGCCAGGTAGGCGTCCGTGGAGTATTCCGGGTCGGCGAAGTCCTCGCAGCTCAGCGGGTTGCCCTGGTCGTCGGTGTTCATGTCGATGGTGCCCTTGACCCGGACGATCCGCGGGGTGTCGTCGTCCGGGGAGCCGAGGGCGGCCAGCAGCTCGGCACGGCTGGTGACGGTGTGGATGTTCTCCGGGGAGGCGGAGGCACCGCCGCTGGTGCCGTTGCCGTAGGCGCCCCAGCCGTCCCGGGGGCCGAGCACCTCGAAGCCCAGGCCGGCGCCGGAGCCGCCATGGCCATGGCCGTGGCCGTGCCCCCGGCCGGCGGCCAGGTCGGAGCCGGGGCCGGAGGAGGCCGCCGCGGTGACGGCCGGGGCGGCGGTCGCGGCGACGGCGAGGACACAGGCCCCGACGATCACCTTGGATCTGAGTCTCATCGTTGAGTCTTCTCCGATTCTTGCAAAGGCTTGTAGCGCTGGAGGGCGGAAATCCCGGCCGGATGGTGCTACATCGTCCAGAGAAGTGGCTCGTTACACAAGGGATGTGGCAGAAAAAACCTTGCCGAGGGCCCCTCACCAGCAGCGACGAGAAGAGGAAACATGCAATCGGTTGCAGCGAAGGCGGACAAAAAGCGCCCCCGGCTGACGGCCGGGGGCGCGGATGCCGGCGTAGGTCGGCAGATCGACAGGTCGACAGATCGGCATTCACCTCTCTGACTCTCTCCGAGCCGGAGTGACCCTGAGTGACTCTGGTGACTCGGATCTGACTCGGATTGACGCGGAACCGGCGGCCGGAGGCCGCGCTCATGCCTCCTGGCGCCTGCGCACCGCCATCGACTGGGCGATGGCGGCCACGCCAAGGACGAAGACCACACCACCGATCAGGAACTGGTTCCAGATGATGCCCGCGTCGGGGAAGGATCCGACCCACCACGGCGTGGCGAACATCCAGGCGCCGATCGCGCAGAGCGCCCAGCTCATGCCGTAGACGCGCTCCGGTGTGAGCGTGAACCCGAGTGCGATCAGGCCCAGCGCGACACCGACGATCAGGTTGTGGACGACCAGGTTCGGCTGGGCGGTCGCGAAGTTGTTGACGACCCAGGGCGAGATCGCGCAGTAGAGCCCGGCGAGAAAGACCGGTGCGTCCACCAGCACGACATCGCGCCCGTGCAGCACGCGCTCGTACCGATTGCGCATCTCGTAGATGTCCGGGTGACCGGCGAGATCCGCCCGCCGGTGCGTGACATCCGCCATCGTCACTCGCCCCTTTCCGAGGACCCGCGCCGACGTGTCTGCGCCGGGACGTCACGAATCCCCCATTAATTCTGCTCTTGTTGCCCTATTGGTGCGAATTTTCGGATCGCTCGCGCACAGGTGGCCCGGGGCGGGGGCGCCCATGGCCGGTACGCCGTGATCCGAGCGGTTGCGGGAAGCCTCCGGGGCCGGGTTCCGGGAGATCTCCCGCCCCGGTCCCGGAGGTCCTGTGTCCCTCACGCAACGGCCGTTCACTCGGCCTTCACCCGGGTCCCCGCCGCGGGAACCGGCAAACGCCCGGCCGCACCGGCATCCGGTGTGGTCAGCGGCGCGAGGGGTACCCGGCCCGTTCACCAGGCCGCAGACGAGGAGGGAGCCATGAAGCTCGGATTCCTCAACCCGCTCTTCGAACGCCCCGGGCCATGGGCTTCGGTGTACTTCGACACCGCGCTCACCACCCAGGACGCCCTGACCCGGCACGAACTGGCGGCCCAGGAGGCGGTCGACCAGCTCGCCCGGGACGGCGCCGACCGCCCGACCTGCGAGGCCCTGCACAACGGCCTGCTGGGCCTGAAGCGCGCCACCGCGCCGGCCGGGCACGCGCTGTTCGCCTCGCACGGCGAGGTGGTGCTGGACGCCCCTCTGGAGGCCCCGCCGGCCAGCGCCGCCCAGGCGTGGTGGTCCGCGCTGCCCCATGTGGAGCCGCTGCTGGAACTGACCGGCACCCGGCCGGCCTGCCTGGTGGCGTACATCGACCGCCGGGGAGCCGACTTCGAGGAGTGGGGACCGCTCGGCATCCGGCCGGCCGGGGAGGTCAGCGGCGAGCAGCACCCGCTGCACCGCACCTCCGCCGCCGACTGGTCCGAGCGCCACTGGCAGCAGTCGGTGGAGGACACCTGGGACCACAACGCGGGCGTGATCGCCGAGGCGCTGACCGAGGCCCGCCGGCGCACCGGGGCCCCGGTGCTGGTGCTGGCCGGCGACCCCCGGGAGCGGCGGGCGGTGCACGGCCGGCTGCCCGCGCATCTGCGGGAGCAGGCGGTGGAGACCGAGTTCGGCGGACGCGCGCCGGGCGCCCGCCGGGAGCGGCTGGCACAGGTGGTCGAGGACGCCCGGGCCGACTACGCCGAGCGCCGCGCCCGGGAGGTACTGGACCGCTTCCACGCCGGGCGCCACCCCGACGGCCAGGGCCGGCTGGGGGCCGCCGAGGGCGTTCCCGCGCTGGTCGAGGCGGCCCGCGAGCACCGTATCGACGCGCTGCTGGTCAGTCCGGACGGTACGGATCTGCATCGCGAGGTGTGGATCGGGCGGGATCCGGACCAGCTCGGCATGCGGCGCTCGGAGATCGCCTATCTGGGCGACGACGACCCGCGCATGGCACGTGCCGACGACGCGCTGCTGCGCTCGGCGGTGACCACCGACGCCGAAGTGGTGCCGGTGCGGCTGCCGGAGACCGGTGCGGGGGACGGGCCGGCCGGCGGGCTGGGCGCGCTGCTGCGCTGGGCCTACGACCAGGAAACGGAAGGAGCCGGCCATGCCACAACGGGGTAGCGACCGCTACAACGTCCACCTCGACGACGAGATGAAGCACGAGCTCATGGGCATGCTGCGCGGCGAGCGGGCCAGCCGGGTGGAGGAGTGGCGGCGTCCGGAACCGGACGCCGACGACGATCCTCCGCTGGCGCTGCGGGGAAGGCAGGACCTGATGGACCGGGAGAACGAGGACGAGTCCTTCCGTTTCGAGCTGGCCAGGCATCTGCGCCGGACCGAGTTCCCGGCCGACCGGGGCCATCTGATGGAGACCCTGCGGGCCGAGCAGGCCCCGGAGGAGCTGGTGCAGTCCCTCGCCGCGCTGCCGGAGGACCGGGCCTTCGTCAATGTGCAGGAGGTGGTGGCGGCCCTGGGACGCAAGCCCCGGGCCTAGCCGGGGTTGGCTGCCCGCGCGCCCGGGCCGCACCGGGCCGCGCCCGGACCGCGACCGGGCGGCCGTTCAGACCGGCCCCGGCGCGGGCAGCACGAAGGACCAGCCGCGGTCGATCAGCCGCGGCAGACAGTGCCGGAGGGCGGCGACGGTCTGCGACCGGTCGCCGCCCCCGTCGTGTGCCAGCACCACCCCGCCGGAGTGGGCGCCCTCCAGCACGGCCTCGGAGATCTCCTCGCTGCCCGGCCGGGCCCAGTCGTTGGTGTCCACCGACCATCCCAGCGGTTCCATTCCCAGCTCCGCGCAGACCTCCAGCGACGCCTTGTCCCAGGCGCCGTACGGGGCGCGGGCCCAGCCCGGCGCCCCGCCGAGGAGCCGCTCCAGCAGTTCCGAGGTGGTGCCCAGCTCGCTGCGCACCCTCTTGCGGGAGAGGGTGTCCAGCCGGGGGTGGCTCCAGGAGTGGTTGGCGATCAGATGACCGTCGGCGGCGATGGCCCGTACCAGGTCCCGGTTCCATTCGGCGTTCTCCCCGATCAGGAAGAACGTGGCCCGCACCCGGTGGGTGCGCAGCACCTTCAGCACCTCGGGGGTGTACTCGGGGTGCGGCCCGTCGTCCAGGGTCAGCGCGATTTTGTCGCCCTTGACCGGCAGGGTCACGGCGGCGGCCTCGCGCACCGGCACGTTCTGCCGCCGCACCGATTCCCCGAGCCGCGGCGATCGCGCGCCCGGCGCGGCAAAGGGCCGCAGCCGGTAGCTCTGCGCGCCCAGCCCGCCGCCCGGTGCGGCGGGCGGCCCGGGGGCCGGTGCGGCCCCCGCCGGTGCGGCCGACGAGCCCGCCGGCTCATGCGCGAGCAGCCGGTGCAGGCCCACCGTCCCGGCGCAGACGGCACCGGCGATAAGGGTGCGGCGCCCGGGACGGAACCGACGCTCAGGTGATTTGTCGGATGTATCCGATCGCATGACTTACTGATCTCACGGCCGCCATTCCACCCCGCGCACCGACACCGGGCCCCCCTCGCACGGCACCCCATCGGCCGACGCGGCCCGGTGGCATCCGCCACCGGCCCCTGGGTGCGGCGCGGCCCGCCGCCTCCGCGGGTGCGGCCGTGCCCGGCCCGCGCGTCGCGTCCCGTCCCATCGCGCGGCCGGGGGCGGGGCTCAGGGATCGGCCGGAGCCGGCCCGGGCATGCTGCCGGGGTCCGGCTCCAGGAGCGGGAGCCGGACCCAGAAGGTGGCGCCGCCGCCCGGGGTGGCGCGGACCCCGCACTCGCCGTCGTGGGCCTGCACCACCGCCGCCACGATGGACAGCCCGAGCCCCGCGCCGCCCTGGTCGCGGGAGCGCCCGGGGTCGGCCCGGAAGAAGCGCTCGAAGACCCGCTCGCGCTTCTCCGGGTCGATGCCGGGACCGCGGTCGGCGACCTCCAGCAGCGCCATGCCGTCCCGCACGCCGACCCGCAGTTCCGCGGGGGTACCGGCGGGGGTGTGCCGGCGCACATTGGCCAGCAGATTGGCCAGCACCTGCCGCAGCCGGTCCGCGTCGCCCGTCACCCGCACCGCGGCGGTGTCCGCACGGTCCCCCCGGTCCCCCCGGTCCTGCCGGTCCTGCCGGTCCGTTCCCTCCGCCCGCTCTCCGCGCCCGTCCCGCACCAGGGTGAGCGGACGGTCCGGGCCGGCGGCGCGGGCGTCGCGGACCGCGTCGACCGCCAGCGCGGTGAGGTTGACCGGTTCCCGCTCCAGCGGCCGGCCCTGGTCCAGCCGGGCCAGCAGCAGCAGTTCGTCGACCAGCTGGCTCATCCGGGTCGCCTCCGACTCGATCCGGTGCATGGCCGTGGCCAGGTCGTCGGGGCGGGTGGCCGCGCCGCGCCGGAACAGCTCGGCATAGCCGCGGATGGCCGCCAGCGGGGTGCGCAGCTCGTGCGAGGCGTCCGCGACAAAGCGCCGGAGCCGGTCCTCGCTGGCCTGCCGGGCCCGGAAGGCGGACTCGATCTGGCCGAGCATGGCGTTGAGCGCGGTGCCCAGCCGTCCCACCTCGGTGCGGGTGCCGGCATGCCGCACCCGGCGGGTCAGATCGCCGGAGCCGATCGCTCCGGCCGCCGCGGCGATGTCCTCCAGCGGGCGCAGCCCGCGCCGGACGGCACGCAGCGAGAACGCGGCGACGGCCAGCAGCACCACGGCCGCCGAGGTGGAGGCCGCGCGCAGGGTCCGCCCGGCGAGTTCGTCGGAGGCGCCGGTCTTCATCGCCACCACCAGGACGTGGCCGCCGCCCAGCACGGAGGTCCGCACCAGCCAGCCGTCCTCGCTGGTGCCGCCGCCCGGCACGGCGGTGCGGGCGGTGCTGAAGCGCTCGGCGTCCGGGCCGTCCCCGGCGTCCGGCAGCATTCCCTCCGGCAGCGGCTCGGGCAGGGCCGGGCGCGGCCCGTAGGAGACGGTCTGCGCCACTCCCCCGTCCGGGCCGCGGATCTGGAAGAAGGACGGCAGGTCGGCGGTGGCGGCGGCGCTGCTCCACAGCTCGGCCACATCACCGGGCCGCTCCGCGAGGACGATCCGCGGCTGCTCCCCCCGGGCCCGCAGGGACTCCTCCAGGGCCTGCCCGGCATCGGCGAGCACGTCGTCGTTGCGGTCGCCGGTCCAGTCCTGGATGGCGCCGTAGGTGCCGCCGAGCGCGACGCCGAGTCCGGTCACCAGCAGGCTCAGCACGGTCAGCACGAGCCGGGTGCGCAGCGACATCAGCGGGCCTTCCCGGTCCCCGGGGGGCCGTCCGGCCGGTCCGGGGTCCGCAGCACATAGCCCACCCGGGGGACGGTGTGGATCAGCGGCGGGTCAAAGGCGTCGACCTTGCGGCGCAGATAGGAGATATAGGTCTGCACCACGCCGTCGTTGCCGTTGAAGTCGTACTCCCACACATGGTCCAGGATCTGCCGCTTGGTCAGCACCTTGCGGGCGTTGACCACCAGATAGCGCAGCAGCTTGTACTCGGTGGGGCTGAGGGCGATGGGCCGGCCCCGGCGGCGCACCTCGTGCGCGTCCTCGTCGATCTCCAGATCCGCGAAGCCCAGGGTGGCGCCGGGCGCCCCGGTGCCGCTGCGCCGCAGCACCGCGCGCACCCGGGCCACCAGTTCCTCCAGGCTGAACGGCTTGGTGACATAGTCGTCACCGCCCACGGTCAGCCCGGCCACCTTGTCCTCGGTGGCATCCCGGGCGGTCAGGAAGATCACCGGTGCCCGCAGGCCGTTGGCCCGCAGCCGCCGGCACACATCGATGCCCGAGCCGTCCGGCAGCATCACATCGAGCACGATCAGATGCGGTGCGAAGGCCGCCACCTGGGCCTCGGTCCCGGCGCCGTCATGGGCGACGGCCGTCTCGAAGCCCTCGTACCGCAGGGCCGTAGCGACCAGCTCGGCCAGATAGGCCTCATCGTCCACCACCAGTATCCGTGTCACAGCAGAGGTCACCGCCTCAGTCTTCCCTCCGGCCGGGGCCGCATGGGCGCCCCGCCGCGACTCACCGAGAACTCACAGAACAGGCACAGAGCCGTCCAAGAACGCGCTGCTGGCATGGGAGCATGAAACGAATCTCGCAGCTTGTGCTGGCCCGCTCCCGGCTGGTGGGCCTGTTGACAGTGGTGCTCCTGCTGGCCGGCGGCGGGGCGGCGGCGCTGCTGGTGCCGAACGTCTCCGAGCAGAACGCCTACCCCGGCATGGCGTCCTACGAGGCGAACAAGGAGATCCGGGAACGGTACGGAACGGGCGGCTACGAGCGGCCCTTCCTCCCGGTGGTGCGGCTGCCGGAGGGCGCCACCGCCGACGACCCGGCCGTGCGGGAGGCGGTCGGCGAGATGTTCGCCGCGGCGGCCGAGGCGACCGGCGGCCGGGTGGTGTCCTACCCGGACACCGGCGACCGCGGCTTTGTCGGCGACGCCGGCCGCACGGTCTTCGGCCTGGTCTACGGCGGCCCGGTGGAGCAGGGCGGGCTGCCGGGCAGTGCGCTCGGCGAGGGCGCCGGTCTGGACGGCGTGCTGACCGAGGTGATGACCCCGCATCTGCCGCCGGGTGCGGAGCTGTATGTCACCGGGCTCGATCCGCTGGCCACCGGCGAGGACGCCGGCGGCCTCAATGTGCCGGTCAAACTGCTGATCACCATTGCCGCCGCGATCGTGGTCATGGGCTGGGTGTTCCGGTCCGCGCTGGCGCTGGTGCCGCTGCTGATCGCGCTGGTCGCGATCCCGGCCTCGTTCCTGGGCCTGCTGGTGGCCTCGGCGGTGATCGAGGTCCATGAGACGACCCTGATCATGCTGCCGCTCTTCGGGGTGGGCATCGCCATCGACTACGCGCTCATCCTGGTGGCCCGCTGGCGGGAGGAGCGGGCGCTCGGGCACTCCGGCGACGAGGCGGTGCACCGGGCCATGGCCACCTCGGGGCACGCCATCGTGTTCAGCAGCGCCGCGGTGGCCATCGGTCTGGTGACGATGATGGTGCTGCCCATTCCGCTGCTGCGCAGCCTGGGCGTGGGCGGAACCATGGTGACGCTGGCCAGCGCGCTGGTCTCGCTGACCCTGCTGCCGCTGGTGCTGGCCCGGGCGGGCCGGCGGCTGGATCTGAAGCGGCTGGCGGGCCGGGACCCGGACGCCCGGGAGGCGTCGGCGAGCCGGATGTGGACCCGGTGGGCGCGCGGCGTGGTCCGCTTCCGGGCGCTGACCGCCGTGCTGGCCGGCGGGGTGCTGCTGGTGCTGACGGTGATCGCGACGGGCGTCAACCTGAACATGCCGGTCTCCGGCAATCTCGCCGAGTCGGGCCCCGGCCGGGAGGGGCTGACCGTGCTTCAGGACGGCGGCGTGCCGTCCGGGGTGCTCACCTCGTTCGACGTGTATGTGCCGCCGGGCACCGACCCGGAGGCGGTGGCCGGCGAGCTGCGCGGGCTGCCCGGGGTGCACACGGTCGCCGCCCCGGACGGCGAGGACTGGCGGCAGGACGGCTCGGCCCTGGTCACCGTGGTCCCGGTGGACGAGGGCGGCTCGGCCGCGGGCCGGGACACCATCGAGCGGGTGATCGACACGGTGCCGGACGAGGTCATGGTCGGCGGCAACGCCACCCAGCAGATCGACTATCTGCGGGTCACCTATGGCGCGTTCCCGTGGATGCTGGCGCTGCTGGCCCTGGTCACCTATGTGATGCTGGCCCGCGCGTTCCGGTCGCTGCTGCTGCCGCTGAAGGCGATCCTGCTGAACCTGCTGTCGCTGGGCGCGGTGATCGGCGCGATGGTGATCCTGTGGCAGTGGGGCTGGGGCACCCAGGCCCTGCTGGGCATCCAGCCGGACGGCGCCATCGGCACCTTCGTCCCGGTGACCATCTTCGCCTTCCTGTACGGCCTGTCCATGGACTACGAGGTGTTCATCCTGGCCCGGATGCGGGAGCAGTACGACCGCTCCGGCAACACCCATGACGCCGTGGTGACCGGTGTGGCCCGCACCGGGCGGCTGGTGACCTGTGCGGCGCTGGTGCTGTTCTTCTCCTTCGCCTCCATGTCGGCCACCGGAGAGCTGGACGTGGCCATCTTCGCCTCCGGGATCGCGCTGGGCATCCTGCTGGACGCGACCGTCATCCGGTCGCTGCTGGTGCCGGCCACGGTGGCGATGATGGGCAAGTGGAACTGGTGGCTGCCGGACCGGGCGGCCAGGCTGCTGCGGGTCGAGCCCTCGCCGCTGCGGGAGGAGCGCCCGGCGGCGGATCCGGACGGGCCGGCCGACGGTGCCGGCGGCCCGCCGGACGGGGCCCGGCCGCGGCACAAGGAGGTGACGCGGCTTCCGTGACGGGATCCCGGGCGGGGGCCGGCCGCCCGCGGCCGGCCCCCGCCCGGTGGTCACCCGAGTTCTCCGTGCTCCGCGGTCCAGGTGTAGAAGCCGGTGGCCATGGCGTCCAGCGGGCTGCGCCAGGTCTCCGGCCGGTACGGGGTGATGTACGCGTCCAGGTCCGCGCTGAGCTGCTGGAAGTCCGCCCGCTGCCGGGCGGCGGTGACGGCGGCCCGCGGGTCCCCGCCGAACTCCACATGGTGGAAGTACAGGCCGTGGTAGGCGTAGAGGTCGCGCCGCCGGACACCGAGCGCATGGGGCAGCTCGGTCCGGTCGGACGCACGGAACAAGTCCGCCGTCTCCTGTTCGGCGCCCGGCTTGATCCGGGCGACGATCAGCAGACGGTGCGACGGCTGAGAGGGCATGCGCAACTCCTCGACTCGAATCGAGTATCCGATGCGCTCAAATTTAGGATTGCCGGGGCGGGATGTCTCCCGCCGCCGGCATGAGGTGGCGCTTCATCTCCGCGGAGGAACCGTTCCTCCTCCCGCGGGATGAGAAGGGGAGGAAACCAGTCCGTTTTCGTAGCCGTAAATGACCACCTGGACGCGGTCCCGCACCCCCAGCTTCTGGTAAAGGCGCTGGACGTGGGATTTCACTGTGCTTTCCCCGAGCACCAGGAGACGGGCGATTTCCTGGTTGCTGTATCCCTGGACGAGGAGCCGGAAAACATCGCGCTCACGGCCGGTGAGGCCGGCGTGCGGGCCCGGCCGGCGGGCGACCACGGTCGGTCGCCGGGCGAACTCCGCGATGAGCCGCCTGGTGATGGCCGGGGAGAGCAGCGCCGCCCCCGAGGCGACCTCACGGATCGCCTCGACCAGCTTCTCCGTGGGCGCGTCCTTGAGCAGGAAGCCGCTGGCACCGGCCCGCAGGGCGGAGAAGACGTGGTCGTCCTCGTCGAACATGGTCAGGATGATCACCTTGACCGCGCCGGTCGGCTCGGCCTCGCAGATCCGCCCGGTCGCCTCCAGCCCGTTCAGCCGCGGCATGGAGAGGTCCATCAGGACCACATCCGGACGCAGGGCCCGCACCTGCCGCAGCGCCTCGACGCCGTCGGCGGCCTCGCCCACCAGCCGGATTCCCTCGACGGGGGCCAGTACCGCCCGCAGCCCCTGCCGCACCAGCGGCTGGTCGTCGACGATCAGGACGGTGGACTCGCGCATGCCGCGACATCCCTCGGCTCGTTGCGGACCGGGCGGCCGGCCGGCCGGAACGGCGCCGGCAGCCACACCGACACCTGGAAGCCCCCGGCCGGGGCCGGGCCGTGGGTGACGGTGCCGCCGACCGCGACGGCCCGCTCCCGCACTCCCCGCAGACCGAGCCGGCTGGAGCCGAAGACCGAGCTCAGCGCACGTCCCGGGCCGGCCACCCGGTTGACGACGGTGATCCGGACCCCGGTGGCGAAACCGATCCGGACCCGGACCACGCCGGTGCCGTGCTTGACCCCGTTGGTGATGCACTCCTGGGCGATGCTCAGCGCGGCCTGCCGCACCGCGGGCGCCAGGGCGCGCTCCGCCCCGCCGTCGTGGCAGGAGACCGCCACCCGGCCGGGCGGCATCAGCCGCGCGATGCCCTCGACGGCCCGGACCAGCGACTGGGCGGAGCCGGACTCCGCGGGGCGCTCCCGGGCCTGCCCGGGCAGCGGCTGCCAGGCGCCGTCCGGCACATCGGTCAGCCTGCCGAGCATTCGCCGCAGATCGTTCATGGTCAGCCGGGCGAGATCGTCGATGACCTCCCCCGAGGCCGGTGCGGATGTGTCGGCGGCGGAGAGTCGCCGGGCATGCAGGGCCATGACCAGCAGCCGGTTACCGACCGTGTCGTGAAGCTCCCGGGCGATGCGCCGCCGTTCGGTCACCACGGCCGCGCGCTCACGCCCGCAGGAATCCCCGCAGAAAAGAAAGAGGAAGAGAACAACGGCCACTCCCACACTACTCCCGAGGAGGGCCGCATAAAGATGTTCCATGGCTAATTCGGAGGTTATTCCCCCGGTCAGAGCCGAGTCAAACTCCACTCTTATACACCTCCCAGCGCAGGCTAACAGGACTCACACGGGAGGGTCAAGGGAAATTATTGTTGAAGAATGTACGACTCGGCTTATTACTGAACGGTCGACTAGTCGCGGGAGAACAGCCGGGCCTTCGTACCCGACTCACGGGTCAGATAAATTTTGCGTTACGCATCTCCCCGCAAAGCCGCATTCGCCGCGGCAGCGGGGCGAAATAGCTGATCACCGGCGGAGCAGGCCCGGGTGCCGGCGGGACCGGGGTCCCGCCGGCACCGGGCCGGCCTTTCCGCGCCGGGTGCCGGTGTGCTGCGGCCCGCGCCGCTACCGGGGCGCCCGCAGCACCGCCGCGGAATTGAACCCGCCCAGCCCGCGGGCGACGACCAGCGCGGTCCGCACCCCGGCGGCCGGGCGCGCCTCGGTCACCAGGTCCAGTCCCAGCTCCTCGCCCGTGCCGGGCGGGCAGGCGGACGGCGGCACGGTGTCGTGCGCCAGGGCCAGCGCGGCCCAGGCCAGATCCAGCGCCGCGCCGCCCGAGCACAGCCGCCCCGTCATGGTCTTCGGCACGGTCACCGGCACCCGCCGGGCCCCGAACACCTCGCGCAGGGCGGCGGCCTCCAGCGCGTCGCGGCGCGGCTCGCCCGCGCCGTCCGCGAAGACCACGTCCACCTCGGCCGGGGTGCAGCCGGCCCGCTCCAGCGCCAGCCGCATGGCCCGGGCCAGCTGCCCGCAGCCGTCGGCCGGGTCCACCGGGTGATGGCCGTCGTGGGTCGCGGCCGTGCCGGCCACTTCGGCGTAGATCTGCGGCGCCCCGCGCTCCCGGGCGAACTCCGCGTCCTCCACGATCAGCATGGCGCCGCCCTCGCCCGGCACCTGGCCCGAGGCCCCGCCCGCGAACGGGCGGTAGGCGTCCGCCGGGCCGGCCTCGGTGCTCAGACCGGGCAGAGCCGCCTGGCAGGCCAGCGCATACGGCGACAGCGGCGACTCGGTGCCGCCGGTCACCACGGCACGCACCCCGCGGCGGATCTGCCGGGCCGCCGAGGCGAGCGCGTCGATGCCGCCTGCCCCGTCCGCGACCAGCACCCCGCAGGCGCTCTTGAGCTGGTGGCGGATGGAGATCTGTCCGCTGCTCGCCGCGTAGAACCAGCCGATCGACTGATAGGCGCTGACCGTGTGCGGGCCGTTGCGCCACAGGGTGTCGATCTCCCGCTGCCCGAACTCGTTGCCGCCGGAGCCGCCGGCGGTGACCACCGACAGCTCATAGGGGTCGTGCCCGGCCGGATCGAGGGCCGCGTCGGCGAACGCGAGCTGGGTGGCGGCCAGCGCCAGCCAGGTCCAGCGGTCCGTCTGCACCCGCACCCGGCTGGGCACAAACGTTTCCGCTTCGAAGTCCGGCACCTGGCCGGCGGACCGGAACGGCGGGCGCCGCCCGCCCTCCCCCGCCCCGTCCCATGCCGGGAGCTCGCTGATCCGGCAGCTGCCGGTGAGCGTGGCCGCCCAGTGGTCGGCCACCCCGACCCCGGTGGGGGCCACCACGCCCAGGCCGGTGACAACCACCCGGCTCGTCATGCCGCCTCCGTCAGTCTGGAGAAGATCATCGCGGACTGGAAGCCCCCGAACCCGCTGCCCGCGGAGACCGCGTGGTCGACGACGGCCTCGCGTGCCGTCACCGGCGTGTAGTCCAGGTCGCACTCGGGGTCGGGGGTGGTCAGATTGGCCGTCGGCGGCACCACGCCCCGGTCGATGACCAGCGCACAGGCCGCCATCTCGATCGAGCCGATGGCCCCCAGCGAGTGCCCGACCACCGACTTGATGGAGCTGATCGGCACCCGCCGCGCGGCCTCGCCCAGCGCCCGCTTGTAGGCGGCGGTCTCGTGCCGGTCGTTCTGCAGGGTGCCCGAGCCGTGCGCGCTGATGTACCCCACCTGCCCGGGGTCGAGCCGGGCCTGGCCGAGGGCGTCCCCGATCGCGTCGCCCAGCTCACGGCCGTCCGGCCGCAGACCGGTCATGTGGTAGCCGTTGGCCCGTGCCGCATACCCGGTGATCTCGCAGTAGATCCGGGCCCCGCGGGCCCTGGCGTGCGCCAGCTCCTCCACCACCAGCACGGCCGCGCCCTCCCCGAGCACAAAGCCCTTGCGGTCCCGGTCGAAGGGGCGGGACGCCTGCTCGGGAACGTCATTGGCCGGGGTGGTGGCCCGGATGGCGTCGAAGCAGGCGACCGTGATCGGGGTGATCGGCGCGTCCGAGGCCCCGGCGAGCATCACATCCGCCTCGCCGTCCTGGATCAGCCGCAGGGCGTGCCCGATCGAGTCGATGCCGGAGGTGCAGCCGGTGGACACCAGGGACGCCTGGGCCCGCGCGCCGAACCGGACGGCGATCTCGGTCGCCGCGCTGGAGGGGACCAGCGCCTGGTAGAGGAACGGCATGGCGTGCCGGTGGTCCACCTGCCACTCGCGGCCGTGGTCGCTGGCCACCACATACTCCTCCTCCAGGGTGATGGAGGCACCCACGGCGGAGCCCAGCGAGACCCCCATCCGGTCGCCGTCCGCCGCGTCCGTATCCAGTCCGGCGTCGGTCACCGCCTCCTGGGCGCAGGCCAGCGCCATCAGCACAAACCGGTCGTTGCGCCGGATCTCCCGGGGCGTCAGCCCGTACTGCCGGGGGTCGAAGTCGCATTCCGCGGCGATCTGCGAGCGGTACGGCGTCGCGTCGAAGGAGCTGATCATGCGGATCGCGGGCTTGCCGTCGGTGATCCGCTGCCAGAACTCCTCGCGGGACGGGCCGCCCGGCGCCACCACCCCGATGCCGGTGACCACCGCGCGCCTCATGCCGTCACCACCGTGTGCTCCCCGGCCCGGGCGCCGGTGGCGGCACCGGCAGCGGCAGCGGCACCGGCAGCGGGCGGAACGGTGCCGTCCGGATAGGGCTCGGTGTCCACATGGCCCAGATGCGGGGCGGGCGCCAGCGGGCTGAGCTGGAACACCGCCAGCGCCGGGCCGCCGGCCGCATTGGTCAGCCGGTGCCGCACGTTCCGCGGGATGAGCAGGGCGTGCTCGGCGGGCACCTCCACCGGCTCGCCGTCCAGGTCCACCCGCAGCGTGCCCTCCGCCACGAACAGGTACTCCTCGGAGTAGGGGTGGTAGTGCTCGGAGACCGACTCCCCCGGGCCCAGCCGCACGGCCCCGCAGAATCCGGAGGAGGAGCCGACCGTGCCGGGGGCCACCATGGTGCGCAGGTCGCCGCCGCGCTTGCGGTTGGCCGGCACGTCGCCGAAGCCGATCACCGCCCGGCGGGCGCCCTCGACCCGGGCCCGGATCAGGGCCATCTGCTGCACCGTGTTGCGGTTGATGCGGTCGGTCATGCCGGCCGTGTCGACCGGCGCGTCGGGCCGCATCCAGAAGTCCTGCACCCAGCGCATCCGGGTCAGGTCCGGGGCCAGTTCCTGATAGGTCCAGGTGATGTTCATGAACTCGAACGGTCCGGTCTCCACCCGGCGGGCCCGCACCACGCCCGCCTCCCGGTCCCAGGTGCGCTCGGAGACCCAGGACCACACCCGGCCCTGCTCGTCGGGGTGCATGGTGAGCCGGAAGGTGGCCGAGTTCCCGGTCTGGTCCAGGATCTCGACGGTGGCGTACTCGGAGAACAGCCGCGGCCAGTTCGCCAGGTCGTTGGTACGTGTCCAGACGAAGTCCAGCGGAGCGGCGATCTCGACGCTGTTGTCGGTGTGGCCGATCATCGTGGTGTCCCGTTCCCTTCAGGCCGCCGGGGCGGACGGGGAGGCGGCGAGCCGGTCCTTGACCAGCCGGCGCATCTCCTCGGGCGTGGTCTCGGCGGTGAGCTCCTCCTCGATGTCCACGCCGAACCTCTCCTTGATCCGGCTGGCGGTCTCGACCCGCGCCAGCGAGTCGAGGCCGAGGTCCTCGAAGGAGGTGGCGAAGGCGGCGGCGTCGGACACCGTCTCCGGGCCCAGGCCGACGGCCCGCAGCAGGTCCCGCACACCGTCCTCGGTGAGGCCCGCAAAGGTGCCGGGCAGCGTCTCGGATGCCATGTCTTGATCCCCTCGTGTTCGGTCGACTGCGCTGCCAGCACGCTAAGTCGCGGGCCCCGGCGAGCACTTCCGCTGCCGTGATGAGAAGTCAGTTGGACCCGGGGAGGAACGGCTCGTCCGTACGGGGGAACGCCGGGGGACCCCGGGCGGAGCGGGCGGCACCGGGCGGGAACGGGAACGGGAACGGGAACGGCCCTCCGGCGGGGGAAACCGGAGGGCCGTGCTCGGTGCGGTGCCCGGGACAGTCCGGCGGGCCGGACGGGCGGCGGAAGACCTCGGCGGGGAAGGGCCGGGGGCGCCTCAGACAGGGGTGCGGGCGGCGGTCTCGGCGACCACGGTGAACCGCAGCGAGGAGGCCTCGGTGATGCACTCCCGCATCGGCCGGACCAGCTCCCGGTGGTCCGGCGACGCCTCCCAGGCCAGGAAGTCCCGCAGCTCGCGCCATTCGCTGGTGATCAGCCACCGCTCGGGATCGTCGGCGGACCGGCACACCTGGTCGCGCAGGTGCCCCGGCACCCCGTTCGCCACGGCGTAGCGGATCTTCTCGTAGGCGGCCAGGAACTCCTCCCGGCGCGCCTGCGGCACCCGGATCAGAAAGACGATCCGGGCCCGCGTCCGCGCCCCGGCCGTCACGGCGCCTCCCGTCCGGGGCCGCCCGCGCCGGGCGGCGGGCCGGTGATCCCCGGCGGCGGGCCGGCCAGTGCGGAGCTGTAGGAGAACTTGCCCAGCACCGGGATGATCCCGCCGTAGATGCCGTCCGCGGCCGGGCTGGTGAGGAACCCGACCGCGCGGGCCACCAGTTCCGGGCTGACCGTGTGGTCCAGGTCGATGCCGGGACGCTCCCGGCGCATCTCCGGGGTGTCGGCGATGGTCAGCGAGACGGCATTGGCGTGGATACCGCGCCGCTTCACCTCATGGGCGATGGAGCGCATCCAGGTCACCAGCGCCGCCTTGCTCGCGGCATAGCCGGAGAGCGCCGCCAGCGGCTCGCCGGTCAGCGGCGTGGTGAAGTAGACCAGCCGGCCGCCCCGGCCCAGATGCGGCAGCACCGCCTGGGTGGCGACCACCGCCGACAGGTAGTTGGCCCTGATCAGGTCCTCGAACTCGGCGGCGTCGGTGAGCATCAGCGGCCCGGCCGAGAAGGTGCCGATCAGATGCACCATCCCGGTCAGCGGGCCGATCAGCCGGGCGGCCTCGGCCGCGGCGTGCTGGGCTCCGGCCGGTTCGGTGACATCCACCTCCAGCACCTCCACCCGGCTGGTGGCGGCCCAGGACTTGCGGAGTTCCGCCAGGCGTTCGGCGTTGCGCCCGGTCAGCACCAGCCGGTCGCCGCGTTCCGCCAGCAGCCGGACGGTGGCCTCGCCGAGCCGTCCGGTCGCCCCGGTCACCAGATAGGCGCCCTGCTGTCCGCCCACGGGGCCGCCCACGGGGCCGGTCACGGGGCCGGTCACGGGGCCGGCTCCCAGGTCGCCACCCGGGTGGTCACATGCCGCATCATCGACCGCTGGAAGAAGGCGCGGGCGCCCTCCGGCGAGCTCATGTCCCGCGGTTCGGCCAGATACGGGTCCAGCTTGCGCTCCAGTTCCTGCACGGACGGCTGCCGTGCCAGGTGCGCCATGGCGCTGCGCAGGTCGCCGTCGATCTCGACCACCCGCACCACGATGTCGTCCTTCATGAACACCGAGGTGCTGAGCAGCCGGGTACCGTCCGGAGCCCGCCACTGGGGCGGCGCGTAGTCGGTGAGCAGTTCCCTGACCGCTTCCTCGGTCCCGGGCTTCACCCGGAACGTGATCGCGTGTCGCTGCATCCGGTCCCCTCCGTGGGCATCTTGGGCATCGTGGGCATGGCGCGTGTGCGGTGCACGGTGCGCTCTCCGGCGCGTCCCGGCACCGGTCGTCCGCCAGCCTGACCGGCGCGGCACCCCGGCGTCTTCCCCCCGCCGGACCGGCCCGCCCCTCCCCCGCGCGGAGGAGCACACCGGTCCGCGCGGGGGAAGACAGCGGCCGGTGCGGCCCGTAACGTCCCAGGTCATGACGGGAGGAACACCAGAGGTCGCCGTGATCGGCGGCGGAATCGGCGGCCTGGCCGCGGTGCTGGCGCTACGGCGGTCCGGCATCCGGGCGGCGGCCTACGAGCGCACCCGCGAGCTGCGCGCCGAACGCTCCGGCCACGGGCTGATCCTGTGGCACAACGCCGTGCTCGCCCTGCGTGCCATCGGCTTCGACAAGCCCCTCGACACCGTCGGCCACCCGATCGGCACCTACCGGTTCCGGGCGGCGGCCGACCGCACCCTGGCCCGCTGGGACCTCGGCCCGGGCGCCGAACGGTACAACGCGCCGGTGTACGCCGTGAGCCGTCCGGCCCTGCACCGGGCGCTGGCCGAGGAGGTCGGCGAGGACCTGCACACCGGGGCGCGCTGCGTGGCCCTCGCCCAGGACGACGACGGGGTGGTGGCCGGCTTCGAGGACGGCCGGGAGGTCCGCGCGGCGGTGGTGGTGGGCGCGGACGGACTGCGGTCGGCCGTGCGCCGCACCCTGATGCCGTACGAGCCGCCGCCCCGCTACGCGGGCTACACCGCCTTCCAGGGCGTGGTGCATCTGCCCGGGGCGGCCGAGCCCGGGGTCTTCACCAACACCTTCGGGGCGGGCAAGTGGTTCGTCCACTATCCGCTGGCCGACGGCCATGTCTACTGGGACGGCATTCTGGACGAGCGCACCGCCCGGCGCCTGGACGCCTTCGGGATGCCCGCCAAGTCCATGCTGGCCCAGGAGTTCGCCGGCTGGCCCGATCCGGTGCCGGCCCTGATCGGCGCCAGTGCGGCGGAACGGCTGGCCCCGGTGGACATCTTCGACCGGGACCCGGTTCCGCGCTGGACCAGCGGCCGGGTGACGCTGCTCGGCGACGCCGCCCATCCGATGACCTTCAATCTGGGCCAGGGCGTCGGGCAGGCGCTGGAGGACGCCGTGGTGCTGGCCCGGTGCCTGGCCGGGGACGACGGCGGCCCGGCCGGGGACCCGGCGGCGGCCCTGCTCGCGTACCAGCGGCGCCGGCTGGACCGCACCACCCGCATCGTCCGCCGGTCCCGCGCCAACGGCACCTTCATCCGGCGCCGCAGCCCGGTGATGTGCCGGCTGCGCGACACCTTCGTCCGCGTCGCCTTCGAGCGGCTGGTCTTCGGCAAGACCTACGGGCTCACCATGGACACCGACTTCTGAAGGGACACCCCGTCATGACCACGCAGGCGACCCGGCCCACCACCGGAGTGAGCCGCACCGCGGTGATCATCGCGCAGGCGCGCGCCCGGGAGCACGCCCGGCCGGACCGGCTGTTCACCGATCCGCTGGCGGAACCGCTGGTGGAGGCGGTCGGCTGGATACCGGTCCAGGCGGCCGGGCGGATGAACGAGGAGCATTTCGTCCTGCGCACCCGGTTCTTCGACGACTGTCTGCGGGACGCGGCCGGCGCCGGCTGCACCCAGGTGGCGGTGGTCGCCGCCGGCCTGGACACCCGCGCCTTCCGCCTGGACTGGCCGGACGGCACCCGGCTGTTCGAGATCGACCTGCCGGGGCTGATGGCCTACAAGGAGGCGGTGCTGGGCGTGCAGGGCGCGCGGCCCGCCTGCGACCGCACCGTGGTCACCGCGGACCTGCGGGACGACTGGCCGGACCGGCTCACCGCCGCGGGGTTCGACCCGGGCCGCCCCACCGTCTGGCTGATCGAGGGCCTGATGATGTATCTGACGGAGGACGACAACGACCGGCTGCTCGGCCGGATCGGCGCCCTGTCGGCCCCGGGCAGCAGGCTGGCGCTGGAACACGTCAACCGGGCCTACACCGAACTTCCGGACATGCGGGCCGTGCACGAGCGGCTGCGCCGGGTCGGTGCCTCCTGGGTCTCGACGATGGAGGACCCGGTCGGCCGACTGGCCGGGCACGGCTGGCGGGCGGCGGTCACCCCGCAGACCGAACTGGCCCGCCGCCACGGCCGTCCGGTTCCCCGCCTCACCGACCCCCAGATCGTCGGCGACGCCCGCATGTGGCTGGTCAGCGCCGAGCGGGTCGGCGCCGAGCGCACCCCCTGACCGGGCATCGCCCGGCGGGCTCCCCGGAGGCCCGCCGGGCCGGCCGCTGTCCGGCGGCTATCCGCCCGGGGTCACCAGCCCGGTCTCGTAGGCCACCACCACCGCCTGTGCCCTGCTGCCCAGACCGAGCTTGGTCATGGTGCGGTTGAGGTGTGTCTTCACGGTGGCTTCGCTGATGTACAGCCGCTCGGCGATCTCCGGGTTGCTCAGGCCGCGGGCGGTCAGTCTCAGCACCTCCACTTCGCGGGCGGTCAGCGCGCCCAGATCCGGGGAGTGCCGGCCGGCACCGCGCTGCCGGGTGTAGGCCTCGATCAGACGGCGGGTGACGCTGGGCGCGAACAGCGTGTCGCCGACCGCGACCGCGGCCACCGCGGCGAGCAGCCGTTCCGGGCCGGAGTCCTTCAGCAGGAACCCGGAGGCCCCGGCGCGCAGCGCCCCGTACACGTACTCGTCGAGGTCGAAGGTGGTCAGCACCAGGATCCGGGGCGCGGGGGCGGCGGCCCCGGCCAGGATGCGTTCGGTGGCCTCGATGCCGTTCATCCCGGGCATCCGCACATCCATCAGGATGACGTCGGGGGCGGTCCCGGCCGCGAGCGCCACGGCCTCCGCGCCGTCGCCCGCCTCGCCGGCCACCTCGATGCCCGGCGCCGCCCGGAGCAGGCCGACCAGTCCGGCCCGGACGAGATACTGGTCGTCGACGACGAGCACCGTGGTCATGTGGCAGCGTCATCCCCCCCGGCTGCGCCCCGCGCGGACGTCGGCAGGATCAGCCGTACGGCGAATCCGCCTTCCTCCCGCGGGCCGATGCTGATCCGGCCGCCATAGAGCTTGGCCCGTTCGCGCATGCCAATCAAGCCGTGTCCGCCACCGGTGTGCAGTCTGTCCAGAATCACCTCCTGCCCGTTGTCCGTGACCGAAACCGTCAGGTGGTGCGGCCGGTACTCCAGCCGCACCTCGGCGCGGGCGCCGGGTGCGTGCCGGAGCACATTGGTGAGCGCCTCCTGTATCACCCGGTATGCGCACAGATCGACGCCGGGGGCCAGCGGGCGCGGGGTGCCCTCGACGGTCAGGGTGACGGGGACACCGGCGGCACGGACGCGTTCCGCCATCTCCTCCAGCCGGGCCAGGCCCGGCATCGGGCTGCCGGGAGCGCCGCCGCTGCCGTTGTCGTTGTTGTCGCCGTTGTCGCCGTTGTCGCCGCTGGCGCCGTTGTCGTCGCCGTCGTCGGCACGCAGCACCGCGAGCATGCGGCGCAGTTCCTCCAGGGCTTCCTTGCCGGTGGCGCCGATGGTGTCCAGCGCGGTGCGCGCGGTCGGGGGGTCGGTGTCGAAGACGAACCGGGCCAGCCCGGTCTGCACCGATATCACCGACATGTGGTGGGCCACCACGTCGTGCAGTTCGCGGGCGATCCGGCCGCGTTCCTCGGCCACCGCGCGCCGCGCCCGCTCGGCCTGTTCCCGGCGCAGCCTGCGGGTCAGCTCGGCGGAGCGGCGGGCGACGACGCCGAACCGCCACAGCACCGCCGGATAGACGACCGCCTGGCCGGCGACGGCCGGCAGTCCGTCGGCGTGGCCGGCCACGCCGGAGTAGATCCAGGTCGCGCCCAGCAGCACGGCGCAGGGCACGGAGATCCGCGACGGGCGCAGGGAGGCGACGGTGTAGACCGCCAGCATGGGCCCGAAGGAGCACACCACGGGCCAGTAACCGGCGGTGATGAACACCAGCCAGTTCGCATGCACCACACAGCAGATCACCACCGGGGCCCGGCCGCGCAGCACCAGCGGCAGATGGACCAGGACCACCAGCGCGTAGGCGGTGGCGTCCAGCGGGACCCGCCCCTGGCGCGCGGCCTCCGGACCGAGCAGCAGCGCCACCCCGCACAGCGCCGCCGCGATCAGCGCGTCGGCGGCAAGAGGAGGTATCCGCATCGCGGCAGCGTAGCGGTGGCCCCGGCGGCGGACATCAGACTCCCGCGGTACCACAGGAGTTGTACCGCGCCGCGGGCTACCGCGCGGGGCTGGCCGGGAGTTCAGACCGGCGCGGGACGCGCCGCCCGGGGCACCGGCCGTAGGTTGCGGTGACGCGGCGGGGCCGGACGATCACCGCGGCCCGCCGCGCACCGAACCACCCGGCGATCGTGAGGAGAGATTCCGATGATCAAGCGTGCCTGGTCCCGGGCGGCAGCGCTGGCCGGCGGGACGGCCGCGGTGCTGGCCATGACCGCCGTGACCGCCGCGCCGGCCCAGGCGGCCTACTGGGGAAACTGGCACATCCTGGCCTACTCCGACCAGTGCCTGGACGGCAGCGTCTCCCAGGGAGTGCGGCTCAACTCCTGCAACGGCGGTTCCCACCAGACCTGGACCAAGTTCGGCGGCTACTACGGCCAGATCAAGCACTACCAGTCCGGGAAGTGCCTGGACGGCAGCGTCTCCCAGGGAGTGCGGCTGAAGAACTGCAACGGGGGCTCCTACCAGCAGTGGTACCCCGCGGACAACGGCGACATCGTGCACTACCAGTCCGGGAAGTGCCTGGACGGCAGCGTCTCCCAGGGAGTGCGGCTGAAGGACTGCAACCTGGGCGTGTACCAGGGCTGGTGGTGAGGGGGCGGCCGACGGGGGCCGCCGTGCGGTAGGCAGCCGGGGCCCGGGTCCCGTGCGGGCGGACGGAGGATGTCCGCCGTGCGGGGCCCGGGCTCCCGGGCACCGGGACACCGGGGGCACCGGAGTGCGGGTGTGCTCAGCGGCCGAGGGCGGCCTCGGCGGCGGCCAGGATCTCGGTGACGCGGGCGGCGAAGCGCACGTCGCAGGGGTGCGGCTCGCCGGTCTCCACGGTGGCGAGCAGCGCGTCGACCGCGCGGCCGTAGGCGGGCAGCACCTCGTTGTCCTCCCGGGCGGGCAGCGTGGAGATCCCCTCGACGCCGTGCAGTTCGGCGGCGACGGTGGAGGCGGCCGGGGGCATGGTGTGGCTCACCGAGACGGTGCTGCCGGCGCCTGAGGTGTGGCGGAGCAGCAGATGGACGGTGTCGCCTGGACCGGCCAGCGCGCGCAGTCCGTCGTCCGGCCCGGTGATGTCGCCCAGCACGGGCAGCAGGACGGACAGCGCATGCGGCCCGACATCCCACAGGGCGCCCTTCTCGCGCCGCCAGGCCGAGGCCGCATACGGGCTCTCGGCGCCGCCGAAGACGGAGGAGAGCCAGACGGCCCGCCCGGCCAGCCAGCCGCCGGCCGCGGCCTGGCGCTCGATCCAGGCCGAGGAGACGGCGGTGAAGCGGAGCGTGAAGAAGACCACCGAGGCCACCTGGGCCGCGGCCACCGCGTCGGCCACCTCCCGGGCCGCGGCCGGGGTGGTGCCCAGCGGCTTGTCCAGCAGCAGATGGCGGCCGGCCCGGGCGGCGCGCACCGCGAGCGGCGCCTGGATGTCGGGCGGGAGGGCGATGGCCACCGCGTCGCAGTCCGCGAAGAGGGCGTCCGCGTCCGGGTAGGGACGGGTGGCCAGACCGGCGGCGAGTTCGGCGGCGGCCTCCGGGCGGCGGCCCCACACCCCCACCAGTTCGGCCTCCGGGTGAGCGGCCAGGGCCGGGCCGTGAATCCGCCGGGCCCAGGGGCCGGTACCGAACAAGCCGAAGCGCATGACCATTCTCCTCGCTGTCCTCGTCGTCCGTCTGCGTCGTCTGTCGTCTGCGTCGTCCGCGGCCTCACCGCCGGGCCGTGAAACCCGCCGCCCAGCAGTTCACATCTGCTTAACAGCCGGGCAATGCCGGTGAAATCGCCGCTGGCGACGCTGACCGCAGCGTAACCGCACGCGAGGATTCCTTCGGAGGGCACACCCGTGAGCTACAAGGCCGAGTACATCTGGATCGACGGCACGTCGCCGACCGCCAAGCTGCGCTCGAAGACCAAGATCCTCGCGGACGGCGCCGAACCGCCGGTCTGGGGTTTCGACGGCTCCAGCACCAACCAGGCCGAGGGGCACGCCTCGGACTGCGTCCTCCAGCCGGTGGCCACCTTCAAGGACCCCCTGCGCGGCGGCGACAACCTGCTGGTGCTCTGCGAGGTCTACAACACCGACGGCACCCCGCACGTCTCCAACACCCGGGCGCGGCTCCGCCCGGTGGCGGAACGTTTCGCCGCACAGCAGCCCATCTTCGGCATCGAGCAGGAATACACCTTCTTTGTAGGCAATCGGCCGCTCGGCTTCCCCGAGGGCGGCTTCCCGGCCCCGCAGGGCGGCTACTACTGCGGCGTGGGTGACGACGAGATCCACGGCCGCGACATCGTCGAGGCCCACCTCGACAACTGCCTGGCCGCCGGCATCGGCGTCTCCGGCATCAACGCCGAGGTCATGCCCGGCCAGTGGGAGTTCCAGGTCGGCCCGCTCTCCCCGCTGGAGGTCGCCGACCAGCTCTGGGTGGCCCGCTGGCTGCTCTACCGCACCGCCGAGGACTTCGGCGTCTCCGCCACCCTCGACCCCAAGCCGGTCAAGGGCGACTGGAACGGCGCCGGCGCGCACACCAACTTCTCCACCAAGGCGATGCGCGAGAACTACGACGCGATCGTCGCCGCCTGTGAGTCCCTGGGCAAGGACGGCAAGCCGCTGGAGCATGTGAAGAACTACGGGGCGGGCGTCGAGGACCGGCTCACCGGTCTGCACGAGACCGCGCCCTGGAGCGAGTACAGCTACGGCGTCTCCGACCGCGGCGCCTCGGTCCGCATCCCGTGGCAGGTGGAGCGGGACAAGAAGGGCTACATCGAGGACCGCCGGCCGAACGCCAACTGCGACCCCTATGTCGTCACCCGGGTGATGGTGGACACCGTCTGCACCGAGCTGGAGACGGCCGGCCTGGTCTGAGCCCTCCCCGCGACCGGCCACTCCCCGGCGTCGTCGCCTGACGGCGGGGAAGGCCCGATCCATACGTCTCCCCGGACGCGTTCCGCAGCTCGGCGCCGTTCCGGGGAGACACCGAAGGCGCCTGCCGCTTCCCGGGCAGGCGCCTTCGGTGTGCGCGGTCCTGGGTGCGGTGCGGAGCCGGAGGTGTACCCAGCTCCACCCGTGACCGGGGGCAAGGGCGGAGTGACCGCCGCCGCCGGTGCCCGGCAGACTGACCGCAGTGCCGGGTCAGCCGGCGGGCACGGGAGGGCCAGCACCATGAGCGATACCGAACACCGGCAACGGGACCGGGAGCGGGACGGCGGCCGGCACCACGGGGCCCGGATCCGGGCCGCCATGCGGGCCGCCGGCCAGGGCGCGGTGCTCAGCGTCCTCAGCCTGGTGGTCTCCCTCTTCCTCTTCATCGTCGCCGTGGTGTCGATCGCCCTGGCCACCGTGGGCATCGGCCTGTACACCACCCCCTGGGTGCTCGGCCTGGTCCGCGCGCACGCCGCGCACCGGCGGCGGCTGGCCCGGGACTGGTACGGCGTCGCCATCCGGTCCGGATACCCGCCGGAACAGCCCGCCAGGGCGGGCCTGGCCGGGAATCCGGTGCGCACCCTGGACCTGCTGCGCTCCCCGGCCACCTGGCGCGACCTGGAATGGCTGCTGCTGGACGCCACCGCCGGCTTCTGCCTCGCCGTGCTGCCGCTGGGCCTGCTGGCCGACGGGCTCTTCGGCATCCTGCTGGCCGTCGGCCTGTGGGAGCCGATCAGCGACGCGACCGGCAGCTACTGGTACGCGTTCGTCCCGGTGGACTCGCAGGCCACCGCCAATCTCGCGGCCCTGCTGGGCCTGCTCTGGATCGGGCTGGCGCTGCGCTTCGGCCCGACCCTGGTCCGCACCCACTTCACCACCACCCGGCTGCTGCTGGGCATCTCCGTCAAGCAGGCCCTCACCCGGCGGGTGGAGCACCTGACCGAGACCCGGCACGACGCCCTGGACACCTCCGCCGCCGAACTGCGCCGCATCGAGCGGGATCTGCACGACGGCGCCCAGGCCCGGCTGGTGGCCATGGGCATGAACCTGGGCACGGTGGAGGCGCTGATCGCCCGGGACCCGGAGCAGGCCCGCAAGCTGGTGGCCGAACTGCGGGAGAACTCCGCCGAGACCCTCAACGAGCTGCGCGACCTGGTGCGCGGCATCCATCCTCCGGTGCTGGCCGAACGCGGCCTGGGCGATGCCGTACGGGCGCTGGCGCTGCGCCTGCCGATGCCGGTGGAGACCGAGGTGTCGCTGCCGGGCCGGTTCGCGGCGCCGGTGGAGTCGGCCGCCTACTTCGCGGCCGGCGAGGCACTGACCAACGCCGCCAAGCACTCCGGGGCGCAGCGGATCTGGCTGGAGGCCGGCTACCGGGCCGGGGACCGCATGCTGCGGATCACCGTCACCGACGACGGGCGCGGCGGCGCCGACCCCCGGGGCGGCACCGGGCTGGCCGGGATCGAGCGGCGGCTGGGGGCCTTCGACGGCATCCTCGCGGTCAGCAGCCCGGCGGGCGGCCCGACCGTGGTCACCATGGAGATCCCCTGCGATCCGGCCGGGTGACGCGCCCTGGGGTCCGGCCCGGCCGGCCGCTCCCGTAGGCTGCCGCCATGCGTGTGGTGCTGGCCGAGGATCTCTTCCTGCTGCGGGACGGTCTGGTCCGGCTGCTCCGGGCGCACGGCTTCGAGATCGCCGCGGCCGTGGAGAGCGGGCCCGAGCTGGCCGAGGCACTGACCCGGCTCCGGCCGGACGTGGCGGTGGTCGACGTCCGGCTCCCGCCGTCGTTCAGCGACGAGGGGCTCCAGGTCGCGCTGCGGGCCCGCCGGGAGCGGCCGGGCCTGCCGGTGCTGGTCCTCTCCCAGCATGTGGAACAGCTCTACGCCCGGGAGCTGCTGGCGGACGGCAGCGGCGGGGTGGGCTATCTGCTCAAGGACCGGGTCTTCGACGCCGAGCAGTTCGTGGACGCGGTGCGGCGGGTGGCGGGCGGCGGCACGGCGATGGACCCGCAGGTGATCCAGCAGTTGCTGGCCCGGCACACCGGGGGCTCGCCGCTGGAGCGGCTCACCCCGCGCGAGCTGGAGGTGCTGGAGCTGATGGCGCAGGGGCGCAGCAACGCGGCCATCGCGGCCCGCCTGGTGGTGACGGAACGGGCCATCGCCAAGCACACCTCCAACATCTTCACCAAGCTGGGCCTGCCGCCGTCCGACGACGACAACCGCCGCGTCCTCGCGGTCCTCGCCTATCTCGGACGACGCTGAACACCCGGCCGCGGCGCACAGTGGCGCGAGGGGGCGTGCGGGAGTGAGGGAGCGCCGTCAGTGGTAACCGCGGGCGTAGGTGACTCGTTCTGGCAGTCGTGCGCACAGATGTCCCCTCTCCTCAGGCAACCACCCCCCGTTCCGCCGGGCGGGCGAGCATGGCCGCCGCCGTCGATGTCGAGCAGGCCGAGGCGGCGATCGCCGAGCACTACCCCCGGCTGGTCCGGCTCGGCTACCTCGTGCTGCCGCCCTCCCTCGGCCGGCACCGCCGGGTGCTCACCGCCCACGGTCTCGCCCAGCGCGCGCTGCCGCGCGGCAGGCGCCGCCGCCGCGCCTCCGGCGTCCCCGTGCAGCGGGGCTCCGGACAGCCGGGCACCGACCCCGGCTACGTCTATGTCCGGCAGCAGGTGCTGCGCGGCGCGCTCGCCGCGGGCCGTCCGTTCCCGTTCGGGGGCCTCGGCATCGGCCGGCTGCACCGGCCGGCCCCGCTGCTGCCGCAGGTCTGGGGCCTGCGGGTGTTCCCGCCCTCCGGCGGCAGCGAGGAGCTGACGACCGAGCGGGCGCTGGCCGCCGCCTCCGCGCAGACCCGCGCGGCCTGGGCGCTGGCCAGGCTGGAGAATCTGCCCGATCCCGCCGTGCGGGAGCTGCTGTGCGGCGCCGGGCTGACCGAGAGCGAGGCGCGCGGCGCCGTGCAGGCGGCCCAGCGGCTGCCCGCCGGCGAGGTGCCCGACCCCTGCTCGCTGCGCGCCCGCCCCGCCGACCTGCTGCGCCGCCGCCAGTTCACCCGCGGCGGCCTGGTGGTGGGTGCCACGCTGCTCGCCCTGCTCGCCGGCATGGTGCTGGCCCGGCCGGACGGCGCCGGCGGCGAGACCGCGGCCGAACTGGCCGCCGATCCGGCCCTGCTGGCCCGCGCCGAACCGGCCGCCTGGCAGGACGCCGCCCGGCTGGACTTCTCGGTCTGGCCCGCGCGCGGCCCGGCCGCCGAGGACACCGAGCTGCTCGGCCGGGCGCTGGACGCCTGGTCCGCGCCGGGCGGCAATGTGCAGGTCTCGGCCACCCCGGGCAGCCACACCGGCCCGCCGCCCGGCTCCCCCCAGCTGCTCTACGCCGGCACCCAGGACGGCGTCTCGCTGGTGCTGCTGCACGACGGCCACCGGCTGGTGCGCTACGCCGAGGCGGGCGGCGCGGCGGCGCTGGACTTCGCACGCACGGACGGCGCGCAGGCCGCCGGCGCCTCGGCGGTGGTGCTGCACCGCGGCGAGGGCACCGTCCAGTATCTGCTGGCCCCTTGGGTGACCGGGGCCGCGCTGGGCGATCTGACCGCCCCGGACACCGAGGCCGAGCCGCTGGAGGTGGACCGGGACGGCGTCGCCGCCCCGATGGCCACCCCGGCCGGGCGGCAGGAGTGCACGGACTTCCCGGTACTGGAGCTGGTCACCGACCCCGCCGCCCGCGTCGCCTCCGGTGGCGGGTCCGGCGGGTCCGGTGCGCCGCCGCTGGTGCTGGCCGATCTGGGCGAGCTGACCCCGGCGCTGCTCACCTACGGCTCCCCGCGGACCGGCCCCGGGCAGCCGCTGCCGGAGGACGGCCGGGAGGTCTGGGCGCGCACCGCCTGTCATCTGCCGTCCGTGGCGGGCGGCGGGGTGCGCGAGGTGAACTCCTGGGAGTTCGCCCGTCAGCCGCTGCCGGACGGCGGGGGCACGGCGAGCTGGGTGTGCACCCGGGCGGAGACCTGGCGCGGCGCCGGGTCCCAGGCGATGACACAGTTCCAGGCACCGCCCGGCGGCGAGGTGGCGGCCGGCTCGCCGGGCGCGGTCACCGGCCGCGCCGAGTCCACGGCGGCATGCGGGCCACGGGCGCCCGAGGTGCTGGGCGGAGTGCTGTGGCGGTCGCCGGAGAGCGCGTGGTTCGTCCTGGCCGCGGGCAGCGAGGGCGTCACCGCGATCCGGGCCGAGGGCGAGGTCACCGGCGGGACCGGCCCCGCCGGGGAGGCGGACGGAGCGCCCGCGGAGGCCGGGCGGCGGCTGGTGCTCCCGGCGCAGGAGGGCGCCGCCGTGGAGCTGACCGCCGAGCTCGCCGACGGCGGCACCCTGGAGGTGCTCAAGTAGGGCCGGCGGTGCCGGCCCCCGGACCACTCTTCCTCCTCCCCCCACCCGATGGCCCGGCCTCGCCCCCCGCGATGCCGGGCCATCGGCCGGAGCGGGCCGATGCCGGGCCATCGGCCCGCTCCGGCGCGCCGAGTACGGTGCGGCTGCCTACCCTGGAGGCATGGCACGGCCGAACGAGGAAGTCGAGGCCCTGTTCCAGGAGTACGCCGATCTGATCTCCATCACGACCGGCGACGCACACCGGGCGCGCGCCTACGAGAAGGCCGCCCGGTCGATCGGCGGCTACGACGCCGATGTATCGCGCCTGGACGACAAGGGGCTGCGCGCCATCCCCAATGTGGGCAGCTCGATCGCGGACAAGATCAGCGAGTATCTGCGCACCGGCCGGGTGTCGGCCGTGGAGGAGGCCCGCACCCGGGTACCGGCCGGGGTGCGGCAGCTCACCGCCATCCCCATGCTGGGCCCCAAACGCGCCAAGACCCTCTACGAAACGCTGCATGTCTCCTCGGTCCCCGAGCTGGTGGAGGCCATCCATGCCGGCCGGCTGCGGGATCTGCGCGGCTTCGGTGCCCGGTCCGAGGAAAAGATCCTGCACGGTGTGGAGCTGATGCAGGCCGCCGGGGACCGGGTACTGCTGCCGGTGGCGGGGGAACTGGCCGGGGAGATCGTCGCCGCGCTCAGTGCGGTGACCGGCTGTGTGCGGTGCGAGATCGCCGGTTCGCTGCGCCGGATGCGGGAGACCGTGGGCGATGTGGACATCCTGGTGGCCGCCCGGAAGTCGGAGCCGTTCATGGCCGCGTTCACCGCACTGCCGCAGGCCGCCGAGGTGGTGGCGGAGGGTCCCACCAAGTCCGGCATCCGCACCCGGAGCGGGCTGCGGGTGGATCTGCGGGTGGTGCACCCGGACGCCTGGGGCGCCGCGCTGCTCTACTTCACCGGTTCCAGGGCGCACAACATCAAGGTCCGCCGGATCGCCCAGCGGCAGGGCCTGAAGCTGTCCGAGTACGGCCTCTTCGACGCGGAGAGCGGCCGGCGGATCGTCTCCCGCACCGAGGAGAAGGTCTACCAGCGGCTGGGGATGCCGTGGATTCCGCCGCCGCTGCGCGAGGACCGCGGGGAGATCGAGGCCGCACAGGAAGGACGGCTGCCGGAGGTGCTGACCCGCAGGCAGCTGCGCGGGGATCTGCACACCCACACCGATCTCACCGACGGGCTGGCCACCCTGGAGGAGATGGTCCGGGCCGCCGCCGACGAGCACGGGTACAGCTACTACGCGATCACCGACCATGCCCCCGCGCTGGCCATGCAGCGGATGACGGACGAGAAGATTTTGCAGCAGCGCGAGCAGGTGCGGCGGCTGGGCGCCTCGTTGCACAAGGGGCCCCGGCTGCTGCACGGCACCGAGCTGAACATCGCGCCGGACGGCGGGGTGGACTGGCCGGACGGATTCCTGGCCGGCTTCGATCTGTGCGTGGCCTCGGTGCACTCGCACTTCCAGCAGGGCCGGGCCGCCATGACCAGGCGGATCGTGCGGGCCTGCGAGAACCCGCATGTCCATGTGCTGGGTCATCTGACCACCCGGCTGATCGGCAAGCGGCCCGGCATCGACATCGATCCGGACGAGGTCTTCGCGGCCTGCGCCCGGACCGGTACCGCGCTGGAGGTGAATTCCCAGCCGGACCGGCTGGACGTCTCCGACGAGCTCATCCTGCGGGCCCGGGGGCACGGGGTGAAGTTCGCGGTGGACAGCGACGCGCACTCGGTGCGGGCACTGGACGGCATCCGCTACGGGGTGGGCACCGCCCAGCGCGGCTGGCTGACCGCCGAGGATGTGATCAACACCTGGAGCCGGCAGCGGCTGCTCCGGTTCATCGAGGCCAAACGGCGGCGCGGCCGTCCGGCCGGGTGAGCCGGGGCCGGGGCGGGTTTCCGCGGGCCCGGTGCGGATACCCGGGCGGACGGCCGGAAGACCGGCGCCGGAGGGCGCCGGAGGACATGTCGGATCACAGCGGAGGTGAGGCACCGTGCCCGCACGCGAGGAGCTGCCGTCCACTCTGCGGCGCTCGCCCAAGGACGCACAGGAGACCTGGAGCAAGGCCCATGACTCCGCCGTGGAGACCTACGGCGAGGGCGAGCGGTCCCACCGGACGGCGTATGCCGCGCTGAAGCACAAGTACGAGAAGGTGGGCGATCACTGGGAGCGCAAGGAGGGCGGCCGGAAGGGGCCCTCCGATCCGAAGGCGTCCTCACCGCGCGGCCGGGGCGGGCGCAGCGGGGAGGGCGTGGACGAGAACGCGTCCAAGCAGCATCTGTACGAGGTGGCCCAGAAGCTGGACGTCTCCGGCCGCTCGAAGATGGACAAGGGTGAGCTGCTGGACGCCATCCGCAAGGCCAACCGCTCCAGGACCCGCAAGTCCCGCGGCGGCTGACCCGGCCGGGTGCCGGATCGGGATGCCGGGATGCCGGGATGCCGGGAAGAAGTTGACCCAAAAGTTGAGAGGTGTTCGCTTACCGGGGCTGTCGGCTCATGGGTGGGCTGCGGCACGGTACTACCGGCAGGTAGCGCCCCTGTCCGTCCCGTCCCCCCACCCCGGGAGCAGCCATGCAGCGCCGTACCTTTCTCCGTGCGACCTCGGCGGGAGCCGGGGCCGTCGCCCTGTGCGGAACCCTCTGGCAGGGTGCCGCGGCCCACGCCGCTTCCTCGGCCGGCACCCCCGCCTCGGCCGGGCCCTACGGCCCGCTGCTGCCGCCGGGCGACCTGGGCGTCGCCGTACCGCGGGGCTTCTCCGTCCGGGTGGTGGCCCGGTCCAGCCACTGGGTGCGCGGCATTCTGTGGCACCCCGCGCCGGACGGCGGCGCCTGCTTCCCGGACGGCGACGGCTGGATCTATGTCTCCAACTCCGAGATCCCGCTGATCGGCGGTGCCTCGGCGCTCCGATTCCGGCCGGACGGCACCGTCGACCGGGCGTACCGGATTCTCAGCGGCACCACCCTGAACTGTGCCGGCGGTGCCACCCCGTGGCGGACCTGGCTGTCCTGCGAGGAGACCTTCCGGGGCCGGGTCTTCGAGACCGACCCGTACGGCAGGCGTTCGGCCGTGGCGCATCCGGCGATGGGCCGGTTCAAGCACGAGGCGGCGGCCTGCGACCCGGACCGGCGGGTGGTCTATCTGACCGAGGACGAGGGGGACGGCTGCTTCTACCGGTACACCCCGCACACCTGGGGCGAGCTGGACAGCGGCCGGCTGGACGTGCTGTGCGAGTCGTCCGGCGGCGGGGTGGAGTGGCGCCAGGTGCCCGACCCGTCCGGCCCGGTCTTCGGCCGCCAGACCCGCCACCAGGTGTCGGCGGCCCTGCACTTCGACGGCGGCGAGGGCTGCCACTACCACGACGGTGTCTGCTACTTCACCACCAAGGGCGACAACCGGGTCTGGGCCTATGACGCGGAGGCCGGCTCACTGGGCGTGGCCTATGACTCCACGGGCCCGCTGGACGGGGTGGACAACATCACCGGCACGGCCGGCGGCGACCTGTATGTGGCCGAGGACGGCGGCAACATGGAGATCAACGTGATCACTCCGCAGGGCGTGGTGGCGCCGGTCGTCCGGATCGACGGGCAGGAGGAGTCCGAGATCACCGGCCCGGCCTTCTCCCCCGACGGGACCCGCCTGTACTTCTCCTCGCAGCGCGGCACCTCGGGCAACGCGGCCGGCCTGGGCGGCATCACCTACGAGATGTCCGGCCCGTTCCGGCACTGACTTCCCCCGGCACCACCGGCCGCCGGCTGCGGCCGGTGGTGCGCGGCGGACGGCCCGGTCAAGGGGACCGGTGAGTAACTTCCGCGAAGATCTATGCGCGTAACTCGCACAGCGCGTTGTGTCATGTCCATCCCAAATCCGGGAATCAGCCAGGCTGACGCAGCGGACGGAGCGGACCCCCGCGGGCGGCGGCGCGCATCGCAAGGCCGCCGCTGCCGCCGCCACAGGGCGCGGGCGGTCCCGCTCCCTCCGTCCCGCAAGCGATCTGGAGGAACAAACGGTGCAGAACCGCAGACCGTCCAGCAGACAGACCCGCCGCGGCTTTCTGGGCGCGGCGGCGGCAGCGGTCGGGGGCCTGGCTGCCGCACCCGTCGTCATCTGTTCCGCCCCGGCCCATGCCGCGGCCGGGGACCTTCCGGTGGTCAACCGGCCGGACCACCCCGCCGCCGCCTATCCCGCGGGCGCGGCCCGCTCCGCGCACCCCGAACCGCTCAACGCCAGCGTGGACTGCGAACTCACCGGGCGGGGGGTCTGAGGATGGCGGTCTTCGTCACCCGCGCCCAGTGGGGCGCCCGGGCACCGCGCAGCCGCTCCACCAACATCGCCCCGGGCAACGGCGGGGTGACCGTCCACCATGTCGACGCGGTCCGGGTGGCGCGGGCCCGTCACAGCGACTGCGCCGGCCAGGTGCGCGGCATCCAGAACCACCACATGGACACCAACGGCTGGGCGGACATCGCCTACTCCCATCTCACCTGCGTGCACGGCTATGTCTTCGAGGGCCGCGGCGAGGGCCACCGCACCGCGGCCAACGGCACCGACTCCGGCAATCAGAACTGGTACGCGGTGTGCGGCCTGACCGGCGGCACCGCCTCCGGCTACGACACCATCACCAGCGGCCTGATCGACGCCTTCCATCTGGCCATCACCCGGCTGCGCTCACTGGGCGGCGCGGCCACCGCCGTCAACGGCCACCGGGACCACAAGGCCACCGCCTGCCCGGGGAATCTCTATGCCCTGGTGCAGGACGGCACGCTGGACCCCGGCGGTGGCGGCGGCGGCCCCACCGCCCCGCCCTGGCCGGGGGTCTACTTCAGCTATCCGCCGGTGACCTCGCACTCCAGCGTGGCCACCTGGCAGCGGCGGATGCGCGACCGCGGCTGGACCATCGGCGTGGACGGGCACTACGGCCCGCAGTCGAAGGACGTCTGCCTCGCCTTCCAGCGCGAGAAGGGCCTGACGGCGGACGGCATCGTCGGCCCGGTCACCTGGGACGCCGCCTGGACGGCCCCGGTCACCTGACCACCGGACCGCCCGGCCCGGCCCGTTCCCCGGCGGGCCGGGCCGGTGCCGTCTCACCCCCGGCCGGGGCCGCCGTCCTCGCCGGCGGCCGACGGCCACAGCGCGCGGAGCGCGGCCACCGCCTCGGCCCGGTCGGGCGGGGCCAGATCGCGCAGGAAGTACACCAGCCGCTCCGCCCAGCGGGCGGTCCAGGCGTCGCGGGCCAGCTCCTCGTCCGGGGCCAGGCTCAGGGCGTCGGCGGTGGTGTCCAGCCGGGCGAGCTGCCGCTGGCGTTCCCCGTCCCGGGGCCGGAACCGGGCGAACCAGTCGGCGGTCGCCTCGCGCACCCCGTCCCAGTCGTCCGTCCCGATGGCTCCGACGATGCCGCCCGCGGCGTCCGCGGCGATCCGTCCGACCGGTTCCGGCAGCATGCGGCCCCCTTGCCGTTGTGCCCCTTTGCCAGACCAACACCCAACTGCGCCAGACCCTAACGGAGTTCACCATCACCTGCGCCGCCCGCCCGCCGGAATCCGGCGGCGCCGGAGCCGGAGCCGTAAAGCAGGATTGCTTCCTGCCTTTACAGGACGGGACGCAGGGGTGTGCCCCCGGCGCCGCGGGGCGCCGGGGGCACGTGGGGGGCGGACAGCGAGGGACGCGGTCAGGGGGTGCTGGTGAAGACCGCGACGGTACGGGCGGGAACGGTGAAGGTGCCCGTGGTGCCCGCGTACCCGGCCTCCTTGACGACCGGGTCGGAGCCGTCCGCCTGGACCGGGTGCAGGGCATAGCCCTCGCCGGCCAGCGCGGAAACGGTCTGCGACCGGCTCTCGGGGGTCGCGTTGAAGACCACGACCAGTTCGCCCGCGCGCATGGTGATCACGCCCGGGGTCTCCCCCGCGGTGCCGGAGAGCGGGAAGGAGACCTGCTCCTGCACCTGCTCCAGGGTGTCCAGGCGGAAGGCGTCCTCGGTGGACCGGATGGTGAGCAGGTCCCGGTAGGCGGCGGCGCTGTGGGCGATCTCCGCGCAGCCCATGGACAGGGACGGGTTGGTCAGCAGCGGCGCGGCATACGGCCACTTGTCCTCGTTGTCCCAGGCCGGCGGCAGGCCGCGGCCGAAGCCGTTGCCCGCCTCGCAGTCCCAGAAGATGGTGTTGTACCAGTCCCCCGAGTTGTAGGAATTGCGGTCCAGGGACTTGGAGCGCAGCAGGTCGCTGCCCGCCTGGCCGAAGGCCGGGCCCTGGGAGAGCAGGGCGGTGGCCATCGCCAGCACCTGCATCCGGGACCGGTCGGCGGCCGAGGTGCCGGCCGGGAGCTTGTAGGCGAGAGCGTCGAACAGCGTTTCGTTGTCATGGGCGTCGACATAGGCCACCGCCTCGCCGGGCGCGGCGGCGTAGCCGGCCGGTGAACCGTTGTACGAGATGTCGGCGCCGGTGACGGTGGTGCCGTCCGAGGCGGTGAAGGTGTAGTCGGCCAGGTTTCCGGTCAGGCCCACCTTGATCAGGTCCTGGTAGTTCAGCAGCCGGGCGAGCTGATCGGCCGGGGAGCCGCCGCCCGCGGTGGAGGAGTTCGGCTCGGTGTACAGGCCGGAGGCGAAGCCCTGGACGCCGGGGTCGGCGTCGAACGGGCCGCCGCCGCGCACCGCGTCCCGCGCCCGGTCGGAGAAGGTCCCGATGCCGGTGCCGGCCATGTTGCGCTGGGTGGCCTGCTCGAACCGGGCGTCGCCCGCGACCTCCCCGAAGTCCCAGCCCTCGCCGTAGACGATGACCGACTTGCCGTCCACGCCGTCCCGCTCCGGGGTGAGGGAATCCAGCGCGGCGCGGACGTCCAGCATGTTCTGCCTGGGATGGTGGCCCATCAGGTCGAAGCGGAAGCCGTCCACCTTGTAGTGCCTGGCCCACAGCACCACCGAGTCGACCACCAGCTTGCCCATCATGGCGTTCTCCGGGGCGGTATTGGCGCAGCAGGTGGAGGTGGCCACGCTGCCGTCCGCCAGCAGCCGGTGGTAGTAGCCGGGCACGATCCGGTCCAGCACCGACTTCTCGTCCTGTCCGGCGGCCGGGGTGTGGTTGTAGACCACGTCCAGCACCACGCCCAGGCCGGAGGCGTTCAGGCCCTGCACCATCTGGCGGAACTCCAGGGTGCGCCGGGTGCCGTCCGGGTCGGAGGCGTAGGAGCCCTCGGGCACGTTGTAGTGCAGCGGGTCGTAGCCCCAGTTGTAGGCGTCCTGGTCGCGGACGGCGCCGACGCACTCCTGCTGTTCCGCCGAGTCGGCGGGCAGCGCGGCCAGATCGCAGTCCGGCTCCGCCCGGTCCTCGGCGCGCTCGGGTATGGAGGCGATGTCGTAGGCGGGGAGCAGGTGGACGTGGGAGGTGCCGGCCCGGGCCAGGTCGCTCAGATGGCGCATGCCGTCCGAGTCGTGCTCGGTGAAGGCCAGATATCCGCCCCGGTTGTCGGCCGTGGGGTCGCCGATGGAGAAGTCGCGGACGTGCAGCTCCTGGATGGTGGCGTCGCTGAGCGGGACGGGGCCGGGCTTGGCCAGGTCCCGCCAGCCGTCCGGGGCCAGGGCGGGATCGTCGAGATCGACGATCAGGCTGTACTCGGAGTCGGCGGTCAGGGCCGTGGAGTACGGGTCGGTGACCTCGTTGGTGACGATGGCCTGGGCGTCGGGCGCCCAGACGGTGACGTGGTAGCGGTAGGGCTTTCCGTACCACTTCTTCTTGCCCTTGACCGACCACACGCCGGAGTCGTCGTCGCGGCGCATGTCGTACAGCCTGCCGTCCACCTCCACGGCGACCTGCTGCGCGGTGGGCGCCCAGAGGGACAGCACCGGCTTGGTGACCTTGTACCTGTCCTTCTTCTTGTCCTTCTTCTTGTCCTTCTTCTTGTCCTTCTTCTTGTCCTTGTTCTTGTCCTTGTTCTTGTTCTTGGCTTTGTCCTTGTCCTTCTTGTCGGGGAAGGTGGGGCCGAGGTCGGCCGTCAGGGCCTCCTCCGCGTAGAGGTCGTCCAGCACGCCGGCGATCTGCACGCCGGTGGCCTGGGTCAGGGCACCGTTGGCGGCGCGCTGGGTGGCCAGCAGCTGGCCGCGCAGCGCGTCCTCCACCCGGTCGGCGTCGCGCGGGTCCACGGCGTAGGCGGGCAGGTCCGCGAGGTGCGGGTACTTCGCGCGCTGGGCGTCGGTGAGGGTGGTGGGCCGCAGCCGGATCCAGTACCCCTCGTGGCTGAGCGCACCGTTCTCCACGGTGAGGGAGCCCTCCGGGTCGTAGACGAGCTGGGCGCTGCCGCCGCCGGGGATCTCGGCCGGCCAGACCACGGTCCCGGCGTCGATCCACTGGGCGTGCGCCTGCTCCGGGTTCAGCACGGCGGCCGTGCCGGAGCCGGGCAGCAGGTACTTCTCCTCGCCGGCCAGCATCCAGATCTCCCGGCCGTGGGAGGCGAAGGAGAGCGACTGGTCGGCGGGCAGGTCCTTTTCGTCGCCCTTGTGCAGGATGTAGCTCAGTGAGGTGGCGTCCTCGGTGAGCGGGACCTCGAAGACCGCGCCATAGGCGTCGAAGCGGGCCGGCAGCAGCGGCTCGGACCAGGTGGTCTCCACGGCGGCGCCGGTCCACACATGCAGGCCCCAGCCGTCGTAGTCGCCGTCCGGGCGGCGGTAGTGCAGGGTCGCGGTGGTCTCGTCCTGCGGCGGGTAGACGCCCTCGGGCGCCTCGGTCAGGGCCTCGGCCTTGCCGGCCTCCACCCAGATCTCACCGGTGCTGGTCAGATCGATGGAGCGGTCGGCGTCGGTGTCCTTGGTGCCGTTGCCGTCCACGATCAAATAGCCGAGCGAGGAGGCGCCGGGGGCCAGTCGTACCCAGGCGAAGGCGCCGTAGGCGTCGCGGCCGGTGAACGGGCGGCCGTGGGGCCAGTCGGTGAACTGCTCGCTCTCGTGCAGATCGCCCCAGGCCCAGAGCGACCAGTCGTCGTAGTCGCCGTCGGGGCGGTGGTAGTGGATGACGGCCCAGTCGCGGGAGACGGCCTGCGGTGTCTCCTCGGGCGGGGTCTCGCCGGAGGCGGTCTCGCCCAGGGCGGAGGCGGTGGCACCGGTGGAGTCCACGGCGACGGCCTTGTAGCGCAGCGCGGTGCCGGCCGGGGTGGTGGCGGGCACGGTGTGGGTGACCCGGTACGGGGCCTGGTCGTCGGTGCCCAGCACCTCCCATTCGGCGTCGCCGGTCTGGGCGGCGAACACCACCCGGTTGCGGGCGTCGCCGCCGGTGACCTCGGCGGTGATCTCGACGGTGCCGGTGGCTCCGGCCCCGGGGACGGTCAGCTCGACGGACGGGCCGGTCTGCGGGCCGGGCAGCGGCGCGTCGGAGCGCAGCACCACGGTGGACAGGGCCGGAACGGTGAGCTCCACGGTGTTCTGGTAGGAGACGGTGAGCGCCTCGGTGTCGCCGTACAGCGGCCGGTAGCCGGTGCCGGCGGCGGTGCCGACCGGGACGGTGACGGTGCGCGGCCCGGTGGCGTTGTTGGCGGCGACCAGGTATTCGGTGCCGTCCTCGCCGGTGCGGGTGTGGGCATAGACGCCCGCCCCGTCCTCGGCGTGGCGCTGCACCTGGGTGCCGTCGCGCAGCGCCGGGTGCTCCTTGGTGAGCGCGGAGAGTTCCGCGATCGACCGGTAGAGCGGGTGGCCGGTGTCGTAGGCGTCCTGGTCGTGGCCGGCCTCGGTGCCGATCCGGTCGTCGTCCAGATAGCCGGGGGTCTGTGAGGCGAACAGGGTGGCGCGGGCCGCCTTGTCGCCGCCGCCGGCGCCGGTGAAGCCCTGCTCGTCGCCGTAGTAGACGACCGGGTTGCCCCGGGAGAGGAACATCAGCTCGTTGGCCAGGGTGGCGCGGCGCAGCAGTTCGGCGTCGTCGGCGCCGGGGTTGTCCTGGGCGATGAAGCCGTTCATCCGGCCCATGTCGTGGTTGCCGAGGAAGGTCACCTCCTGGTACGCGTTGGCGTGCCCGTCGGTGTAGCGGTAGTCCTGCTCGAACAGGCCGGCCAGGGCCTGTGCCGGGCCGCTCTGCGAGACATAGGTGCGGGCGGCCTGCTGGAAGCCGAAGTCGAGGGTGGCGTCCAGGCCGCCCTCGGTGACATAGGGGGCCATGACGGCGGGGTCGGCGGAGTAGACCTCGCCGAACATGAAGAAGTCGTCCTTGCCCTGCGCGGCGGCGTACTCGTTCATGGCCCGGGCCCACTGGGTCCAGAACTCCATGTTGACGTGCTTGACGGTGTCGATCCGGAAGCCGTCGACGCCGAACTCCCCGACCCAGGTGCGGTAGATCTCGGCCATGCCCTGCACGACCTCGGGGCGCTCGGTGAACAGGTCGTCCAGGCCGAAGAAGTCGCCGTAGCGGGAGTTCTCGCCGGCGAAGGTGGAGTCGCCGCGGTTGTGGTAGAGCGTGGGGTCGTTGAGCCAGGCCGGGACCTTGGCCTGCTGCTCGCCGTCGGGCACCGCCGGGGTGTAGGGGAAGGAGTCGCGGTCCAGTTCGGGGAACTCCTGCCCGCCGGCGGCGTCCGCGTAGCCGGTGTCGTCGAACGGGCGGCCGTCGGCGGTGAGATAGGGGAAGGCGCCCTTGGAGAGGTACTCGTAGGCGTCTTCCTGGTAGTAGTTGACGTCGGCGGTGTGGTTGGTGATGACGTCGAAGAAGACCTTGATGTCGCGGTCGTGGGCCTTCTCGATCAGTTCGGCGAGTTCCTCGTTGGTGCCGAAGTGCGGGTCCACCTGGGTGAAGTCGGTGATCCAGTAGCCGTGGTAGCCGGCCGAGGCGTTCTCGCCCAGGCCCTGCACCGGCTTGTTCTTGAAGACCGGGGCCATCCACAGGGCGGTGGTGCCCAGGCCCTCGATGTAGTCCAGGTTGTCGATCAGGCCGCGCAGATCGCCGCCCTGGTAGAAGCCCTCGTCGGTGGGGTCGTGGCCGTGGTCCAGCCGGTCGCCGGCGATGCCGGCGGTGTCGTTGGCCGGGTCGCCGTTGGCGAACCGGTCCGGCAGGACGAAGTAGAACTGCTCGCCGGTCAGCGGCTGCCGGGGCGCCTCGGCCGCCATCTCGGCGTCCGAGGGCGGTGGCGGCGTGGCCGCGGCGGCCGGCCAGGCCACCGCGTAGACAAGTGTGGAGAGGGTGCCGGCGGCCGTCAGGGCCGCCAGTCCTCTGCGTGTACGACGGGATCGCAGCACGCGAGGGCTCCTTACGGGAGGGAGATGGATGTGGCGGGCGGGCCGCCCGGCCGGCGGGGGGCGTGGAGGCCGGGCGGCCCTGGGTTGCCGGCGGCGGGCCCGGGCCAGGCTCGCGGACGCCGCCGGTCGCTCACTCTCTACGAGCGCCAGGTGTCGTTGAGGGTGAGCGTTCCGCTCGCGGGGACGGTGGCGGTTCGGTTGCCACCGTTTTCCCAGGTCACCCCGGACTGGCCGTCCCACTTGCGGAGGTACTTGTATTCGATGGAGGCCCCGGCGGGCAGTTCGACGTCGAGCCGCCAGACCGGGTAGTCGGCGGAGCCGAGCGGCAGCGCGTTGCCGGTGTCCCAGCCGCCGAGCTCGGGGATGTTGCCGACCACGTAGACGTTCTCGCCCCACTGGGTGTGGGCCTCGACCCCGAAGGAGACCGCGGGGTCCTCCTGGCCGCCGGTGGTGGTGCCGGTGGTGGTGCCGCCGGATGTGGTGCCGCAGGTGCGGGCGTCGGCGTGCAGGGCGAGCGCGGTGTGTGCGCCGAGGGTCGCGGTGAACTGGCCGGAGCCGCCCACCGTCACGGTGTTTCCGCTCTGCACGTCGCAGTAGTCGCCGGACGGCAGGGAGGTCTGGAAGGTGCGGCTGAGCGGGCCGCCCTCGTGGTTGATGACCACATAGCCGCGGTCGCCGCGGCCGAAGGCGATGGCGTCGTTGTTGTTGTCCCACCAGTTGGTGACGGCCTGGCCGCGGGTGGCGTTGCGGAAGCCGACCATGGAGGAGATCTCCTGCCAGGCGTGCTGGCACTTCCAGCCGCCGGTGTAGCAGGCGGTCACATTGCCGTTGTCGGGCGGACCGGCGTCGCGGTCGGTGAACTCGTAGCCGGAGTGCACGTCCGGGCTGCCGTAGGGCCAGGCCAGCATGAAGACGTTGGCCAGGGTGTAGGCGGCGTTGTCCTTGTAACTGAGGGTGGAGCCGTTGCGCTCGGTGTCATGGTTGTCCACGAAGACGGCGGCCTGTCCGCTGGAGAGGTAGCCCCAGGACTCGCCGAAGTTCTCCAGGTGGGCGAGGTTTTCGTGCTGGAAGATCCGCTTGAGGTCGTGGGCGTGGCGGAACTCCTGGACGTCCCCGGCGCCGGTGTACTCGCCGGGGTGGATCACCTCGCCCTCGCCGTAGATGACTTCCTGCTTCCAGTAGACGTCTCCGCCGTTGACCCGGGTCTTGATCTGCTCCAGGTGCTCGGCCGGGATGTGCTTGGCGGCGTCCACCCGGAAGCCGGACACCCCCATGGCGAGCAGGCTGTTCAGGTAGTCGGCGATGGTCTGCTGGACGTAGGGACTGCCGGTGTTCAGGTCGGCCAGGCCGACCAGCTCGCAGTTCTGCACCCGCCAGCGGTCATTGGTGTAGTCGCTCTGCTGGATGTCGGTGCGGCAGCCGTTGAAGTCCCAGTCGCTGTAGACCGGGTAGCCGTACTTGGTGTACGGGGTGCCGCCGGTCCCGGTGCCGGTGCCGGCCGACATGTGGTTGATGACGGCGTCCACGATCACCTTGACGCCGGCGTTGTTGCAGGCGCCGACCATGTCCCGGAACTGCTGCTCGTTGCCGAGGCGGCCGGCGATGTGGTAGCCGACCGGCTGGTACTGGGTCCACCAGGCGGGGCCCTGGATGTGCTCCTGCGGTGGCGAGACCTGGACGAAGCCGTAGCCGGCCGCCCCCAGGGAGGGGCATTCCCGGGCGATGGAGTCGAAGTTCCAGGAGAACAGGACGGCGGTGACGTCCTTCTCCCCGGGCGGGGTGGCCTGGGCGGCCGGGGGCACGGCGAGCGTGACGGCCGCGGCACCCGCCGTGGCGAGGCCCGCCAGGGCGGTGCGTATGGATCTCCTGACGCCGGTTCTGGGCATGGAGGACTCCCTTTGGAGGTGAGGGGGGTGCCCGCCCGGCGTGTCCCCGCGCCGGAGCGGTCCTGGCAGCCACCTGGGGACGCGCCACGCCCGTGAGGCTGAAGCCGGGCGCGGCACCGCTCGTCCGGCCACCGCGCCCTCTTGCTGCAAGTTCGCTGAACCTTGTAGCAATTCCTTGCAAGGGAGACCGTAGAGCGCCCCCGCAGACCGGTCAAGGGGTCGCGCAACGCCCCCGCAATCTCCGCGCCGCCTTGCCGCAATCTCTTTCGCAAGAACTTTCCGGCTGCTACCTTCAGCGCCACCCCCGGTCGGCCGGGGGCCGGCCACCTCCACACCCCGCCGGCCCCACGCGCCCGGCCGACCGGGCCTTGTGGCGCGCCGGCGGCGGCCGGCGGCGGCAGCGGGACGGGCCCCGCCGGTGGAACCGGCGGGGCCCGTGCGGAAGGGGGTCAGCGGGTCAGGGGAGGGAGATGCCGTGGTTGTTGATGGCCTCCACGACCGGCTGGTAGAAGGTCGTGCCACCGGTGCGGCAGTTGCCGGAGCCGCCCGAGGTCAGGCCGATCGCGCGGTTGCCGGAGAACAGCGGGCCGCCGCTGTCGCCCGGCTCGGCGCAGACGTTGGTGCGGATCAGGCCGCCGACGATGTCGCCGCCGCCGTAGTTGACCGTGAAGTTGAGGCCGGTGACGGAGCCGGAGTGGCAGCCGGTGGTGGAGCCGTCACGCCGCACGGACATGCCGACGGTGGCGTTGGAGGCGCCGGTGATGGCGACGATCTGGCCGTTGCAGTTCACCGAGCTGGGGTTGGACGAGCTGCCGCTGAGACGGATGTAGCCGTAGTCGTTGCCCGGGAAGCTGGAGTACGCGGTCGGGCCCAGGTAGCTGGTGAGCGCGGCGTTGGCGTACCAGTCCGGGTAGCCGTCGGTGCAGTGGCCGGCGGTGAGCGCGTAGGCGCCGCCCTGGACGTTGAAGCCGAGCGAGCATCGCCAGCCGCCGCTGGCGTAGATGGCGTCGCCGCCGTAGAGCAGCCTGGTGATCTTGCCCTCGACCCGCTCCACCTTCAGGGCCGCGGCGTTGGCCCCGGCCTCCTTGCGGATCGCGGCGAGCTCCGCCTTGGAGACGGTGTCGTCGGCGAGTACGGTGACGGTGTCGGTTGCGGGATCGACCGCCCAGGCGGTTCCGCTGACGTCGGCGGACTTGACCGCCTGCTGGGCCTGGGTGAGCTGGGCGGCGCTGAACTCGGTGGCGGGCTTGGCGGTTGCCGAGCCGGGGATGACCAGGGCGAGGGCCGCGGCCAGGCCGGCCCCCACCGTCAGCAGGCGGCCGACCGAGAGGGCATGCCGTCCGCCGGTCACGGACTTGGGAGTGCGCTTGAGCCTCACACGTCCTCCTGAGGGGAGATGAGCGGATCACGCTCATGAACGGGAGCTTTCGGAAAGGCGCAGGTCAAGGAGCGATCGTTTTTGCGTGCCCCTGACAGAATTTGAGTATTGGTTACCAACCAGTGGGTAACAAGGGCAACTTCCGGCCGCTCTCCCGGCCGCCGCGCCGGGCACCGGCGCCCGGCGGCCGAGCAGCGGCGAAATCCCCCCGTAACCCGCTCCCGCCCGTCCGCGCCCCGGCTCGTGACCGGTCCCCGCGGTATCCGCCTGTCCGGAACCCGACCGTCGGCCCACCCGCCGCCGGGGACCGGGCGACCGCACCCGGGGCGATGGCGCCGCCGCGAGGCCCCGCCGCAAAGAAGGGATGTGTGCCGAAAATGCCGGACTACCGAGGGTGGACAGCGTGTGTCTGCCCAAATACAGTGGATCGGGGCCTTTATTGGGCGGTCCGGTCCCAAGGCCCTTGCTCTCCGACGCCGTAAGTGCTGAACGGAAAGAAGGAGAAGGCCGTCATGCCGTTATCGGCGACTGACCTCGCAACGACCGGCAACACACTCATCACCATTCACTCGGCATTCTTCGAGAATGTCTGCCTCCGCATGGACGGCACCGGGGTGACCGCCCCGGCCGACGACGGAGGCGGCACGGTCAACTGTCAGTACGGTCCAGGTCCCTGGACGTCGTACAAGGTCCACCCGCAGGCCGATGGTTCATTTTCCTTCGAGTCGGCGGCCTTCCCGAATGTGTTTCTCCGCATGGACGGAAACGGAGTCCCGGATTCCATGGCCGGCGGAGGAACGGTCAACTGCCAATACGGCCCCGGGCCCTGGGAGAACTTCCATGCCCACGCCCAGGCCGACGGTTCGTTTTCCTTCGAATCGGCGGCCTTCCCGGGCGTCTACCTCCGCATGGTGACCGACAGCGGCGTGACCCCGGAAACCGGACCCGGGGGAACGGTGAACTGCCAGACCAACGCCAACGGCGGCGAGCACGAGAAATTCTTCATCGATCCGGCCTGACGGCCGGCGGCAATTCCCCGGGGCCGGGTCCGGCATGACGCCGGGCCCGGCCGCCGGGCCGGGTCAGCCGGCGGGCGGTGCTGCGGCGGTGGAGCCGCGGACGACGAGTTCGGGCTGGAAGACGAACTCGGTGTGGTGGACCAGGTTGCCGCTGATCTCTTCGAGAAGGGACGAGACGGCGGCGCTCGCCATGGCCCGCACCGGCTGGCGCAGCGTGGTCAGCGGCGGGTCGGTGAAGGCGAACAGGTCGGAGTCGTCGTAGCCCACCACCGAGACGTCCTCCGGGACCCGCAGGCCACGCTGACGGGCCGCGCGGATGGCGCCCAGCGCCATCATGTCGCTGCCGCAGACGATGCCGGTGCAGCCCGCGTCCAGCAGGGCACTGGCGGCGGCCTGGCCGCCCTCCACGCTGAACAGCGTGTGCTGGACCAGCCCTTCGGCCACCGCCTGCCGCTCGGTGCGGGCGGTCTCGGCCAGAAAGCCGGTCAGCTTGCGCTGCACCGGGACGAACCGGCCGGGGCCCACGGCCAGTCCGACCCTGCGGTGCCCCAGATCGCGCAGATGCCGCACGGCGATCCGGGTGGCGGCGGCGTCGTCCGGGGAGACGAACGGCGCCTTGATCCGGCTGTGGTAGCCGTTGATGCAGACGAACGGCACGCCGCGCCCGGCGAGCCGGGCGTAGCGGGCCGGGTCGGCGGTGGTGTCGGCGTGCAGCCCCGACATGAAGACGATGCCCGTCACGCCGCGGTCGACGAGCTGCTCGACGAGCTCGTCCTCGGTGGCACCGCCCGGGGACTGGGTGCACAGCACCGGGGTGTAGCCGTGGCCGGACAGCACCTCCTCGATGACCTGGGCGAAGGCCGGGAAGATCGGGTTGGTCAGCTCCGGGATGACCAGTCCGATCAGCCCGGCGCTGCGCTGCCGCAGCCGCACCGGGCGCTCGTAGCCGAGCACGTCCAGCGCGGCCAGGACCTTCTGCCGGGTGGCGGCGGCCACGCCCGCCTTGCCGTTCAGCACCCGGCTGACCGTGGCCTCGCTGACCTCGGCCTGCTGGGCGATGTCGGCGAGACGGGCGGGGCCGGCCGCGACTCCGGTGTCGGTCATGCGGACCACCAGGCGGTGGTGTCGGCGGGCAGCGGGGAGGCGCCGGACCAGGCGGGGTCGCTGGCCAGCAGCAGGGTGCCGGGGGCGGACAGCGGGCCGGTGAGCCCGGCGGGGGCGGTGGTGGTGTTGGCGGCGCAGACCAGCACCCGGCCGTCGGCGGCCCGGCGGCGGAAGGCGAGAACGCCCTCGGGCACGTCGTCCAGCCATTCCACGGCGTCCCCGGCGCCCAGCGCCGGGTGCTCGCGGCGCACGGCCAGGGCGGAGCGGTAGAACTCCAGGGTGGAGGCGGGGTCGCCGGTCTGCTCCTCGACCGAGAGGCCGCCCCAGACGGCGGGCTGCGGCAGCCAGCTTCCGCCCGCGCCGAAACCGTAGGAGGAGCCCTCCCGGGTCCACGGGATGGGCACCCGGCAGCCGTCGCGCAGCCCGTCCTGGCCGTTGTCCCGGAAGAAGGACGGGTCCTGCCGGACCTCGTCGGGCAGGTCGGTGACCTCGGGCAGGCCCAGTTCCTCGCCCTGGTAGAGGTAGGCGGAGCCGGGCAGCGCCAGCATCAGCAGGGTGGCGGCGCGGGCCCGGGCGAGCCCGCCGCCCAGCCGGGTGCGGTGGCGGACGACGTCGTGGTTGGACAGCACCCAGGTGGAGGGGGCGCCGACCGGCCGCATGGAGTCCAGGGACTCGTCGATCACGGCGCGCAGCCGGCCGGCGTCCCAGGCGGTGTTCAGGTAGTGGAAGTTGAACGCCTGGTGGAGCTCGTCACGGCGGACGTAGAGGGCGGTGCGGTCCGGGCTGGGGGTCCAGGCCTCGGCCACGCCGATCCGGGCGCCGGGGTACTCGTCCAGAATCCGGCGCCAGGCGCGGTAGATGTCGTGCACCCCGTCCTGGTCGAAGAACGGGAGCCGCTGGGTGCCCAGCAGCCGGAGCTGGCCGGAGGACCCCATGTCGGGCAGGCCGGCCGCCTTGACCAGACCGTGCGCCACATCGATGCGGAAACCGTCCACGCCCATGTCCAGCCAGAACCGGAGCACCGAGCGGAACTCGTCCTGGACCGCGGGGTTGTCCCAGTTGAGGTCGGGCTGCTCGGGGGCGAAGAGATGCAGGTACCACTCGCCGGGGGTGCCGTCGGGGTCGGTGGTGCGGGTCCAGGCGGGGCCGCCGAAGATGGACTCCCAGTCGTTGGGGGGCTCGGAGCCGTCCGCGCCGCGCCCGGGGCGGAAGTGGTAGCGGTCGCGCAGCGGCGAGCCGGGGCCCTCGCGCAGGGCGCGCACAAACCAGTCGTGCCGGTCGGAGGAGTGATTGGGCACCAGGTCGACGATGACCCGCAGGCCCAGGTCGTGGGCGTCGCGGATCAGCTCGTCGGCGTCCCGCAGCCGGCCGAACATGGGGTCGATGGCACGGTAGTCCGCCACGTCGTAGCCGGCGTCGGCCTGCGGGGAGGCGTAGAACGGGCTGAGCCAGACGGCGTCCACGCCGAGCTGCGCGAGGTGCGGCAGCCGGGCGCGGATACCGGGCAGATCGCCCATGCCGTCGCCGTTGCCGTCCGCGAAGGAACGCGGATAGATCTGGTAGATGACGGCGTCGTGCCACCAGCCCGGCTGGTCACCGGTCGCGGACGGAGCCTGCGCGGGCTCGCTGTCCGGCTGGATGCGGTCGGCGAGGTGCTGGGTCATGTTTGTCCCTGTTGTGCGGTGGTGGACGGGTGCGGGGTACGGCGTGCGGGGGGGTGCGGGGCGGCCGGCGGCGGGCGGGCGGTCCCGGGGCAGGCCGCCCCGCGCGGGTGCCGGCCGTCAGGCCTTGGTGGCGCCCGCGGTGAGGCCCGCCTGGAGGTGTCTCTGGGCGTAGCCGAAGACGAGCGTGGCGGGCACCGCGATCAGCACCGCGGCGGCCGTCATGTAGTGCCAGTCCTGGGTGTACTGGTTGACGAAGGTCTGCAGCCCGCCGGCCAGGGTGAGGTTGTCCTCGCCGGTCATGAAGGCGGTGGCGTAGGCGACCTCGGCCCAGGCGGTGACAAAGCTGTAGAAGGCGGTGACCGCGATGCCCGGCTTGGCCAGCGGCAGGATGAGCCGCCAGAAGACCCCGAACGGGTTGAGGCCGTCGACCCGGCCGGATTCGTCGATGGCGACCGGGATGGTGTCGAAGAAGCCCTTCATCATCCAGGCGCAGAACGGCACCGCGATGGTCATGTAGGTGACCACCAGACCGACCGGCTGGTTGAGCAGCCCGTAGCGGGACATCAGGTTGTACAGCGGCACGATGAGGATCGCCATCGGGAACATCTGCGTGATGAGCAGGGTCCACATCAGCGGGCGCATCCCGGGGAAGCGGAAGCGGCTCAGCGCGTAGCCGGTGGTGGCCGAGATGAACACGCCCAGCCCGGTGGTGAGCACCACCACCAGCACCGAGTTCCACAGCCAGGTGGGGAAGGCGGTGTCGGTCAGGACATGGGTGTAGTTGTCGAGGCTGAAGTCCGCGACCAGGGAGAGCGAGAAGGTCTCGCTCTTCGGCTTGAAGGACGTGACCAGCAGCCAGAACGGCGGGAACAGCGCGATGAAGGAGGTGAGGAGGAGGGTGGCGTGCAGGCCGAGGGAGGCGAGCGGGCCGCGCTCGCCGCGCCCGCGGGGGCGGCGTCCGCGGGCGGCGGCGCCGGCCGGCGGGACGGCGGAGCCCGCGCCGCCGGCCGGGGCGAGCGGTGCGGGACCGCCGGCCGCGGTCCGGGCGGCGGCCCCGGCGCCGGCCTCGGACCGGGACGGCGACGGGCCGGGGGACGGGTTGGGGGACGGTGTCGTCCGGGTGGCCATCGTCACCACACCTCTCCCTGCTTGCGGAGCGCCCGGCGGTAGCCCACCGCGAACACCACGAGCAGCAGCAGGATCAGCACGCCCCAGGTGGCGGAGCCGGCGAAGTCGCGCGGGCTTCCGACAAAGGCGAGTTCGAATGCCTCGGTCACCAGGATGTCCGTGGTGCCGATCGGACCTCCGCCGGTGAGCAGGAAGATCACCGGGAACATGTTGAAGGTCCAGATGGAGCTGAGCAGGATCACCGTGGCGCTGACCGAGCGGACACCGGGCAGGGTGATGTTCCAGAACCGCTGCCAGGGGCCCGCGCCGTCCATCTCCGCGGCCTCGTACTGCTCGGCCGGGATGGACTGGAGCGCGCCCAGCATGGCGACCAGCATGAACGGCACGCCCAGCCAGACGTTGACGGCGATCACCGCGGCCTTGGCCCAGAGGGGATCGGTCAGCCAGGAGATGCCGTCGATGCCGCCGTTCTCCAGGCCGGCGTTGAGGATGCCGTAGCGCTCGTTGAACAGCATCCGCCAGGCGAAGACGGAGACGAAGGCCGGGATCGCCCACGGCAGGATGAGGGCCATCCGGTACAGGCCGCGGCCCCGGATGCGGCGGTTGAGCATGACCGCCAGCGCCAGGCCGATGGAGAAGGTGATGGCCACGCACAGCACGGTCCAGGTCACCGTCCAGCCGAGCCGGTCCCAGAACTCGCTGCCGGTGAGCACATCGACGTAGTTGTCCAGGCCGACGAACTCGTAGGTGGCCGGGATGTGGTTGACGCCGATGCGGCGCTCGACGTTCGCCTCGTCGGCATCGGTGAACGACAGGTAGACGCCGCGGACCAGCGGATAGCCGATGATCACGGTGATGACGACGACCACCGGGGCGATCATCGTCCAGGCGTACCAGTGGGTGGACAGCGCGCGCCGCAGCCGTCCGCCGTCCGTCCCGGGCGGTTTCCCGGATCCCGTTCCGGGTTCCCTGCCGGGGGTGGTGCCGGTCGCGCGGCCCCGGGCGGGGGCACCAGGGGTCGTGGTGCCCACGGCCGTCGCCGCGGACCGGCTGCTCGTGTCAGGCATGGTGCCCGTCAGCCCTTCGTCTTGTGTCCGTCGTCAGACCCGTGCCGACCGGTGCGGCGCGGGATCGGTGCCTTGCCGGGTGCTGCCGCCGCGCCGGCGGAGCGGTCCGCCGGCCGGTGCGGCCGGGGCCGCCGCCGCGCCCCGTCCCGCCGTGGGCGGCGGGGGCGGCGGCGGCCGGCCGGTGCGGTCACTCCCAGCCGAGGGTTTCCCGGTAGGCGTCACCGGTCTGCGCGGCGGCCTCCTCGGGGGTGGCCTCGCCCAGCAGCAGGGCGGCGATGGACTCGGTCAGCGGCTCGAAGAAGGTGCCGGCCTCGGGAATCCACGGCCGCTCCTTGGCGACCTCGACGGCCGGGGCGAAGAACTGCACCATCTCGTTGGAGGCGACGGACTCGGCCTCGTAGACCGAGGAGCGGGTGGGCAGCAGGCTGAGTTCCTCGGTGATCCGCTGCTGGCTCTCGGCGGAGCTCATGTACTTGACGAACTCGTAGGAGGCGTCGAGGGCGTCGGAGCCGGCGTAGACGCCGTAGTTCCAGCCGCCCTGCGGGGCGCCCTGGCCGCTGCCGCCGGCCGGGACCGGGGCCACGCCCAGGTTCTCGGCGCCGATGGCGGCGGTGGCGTCGGCGATCGCCCACGGGCCGTTGAGCATCATGGCGACATCGCCGTTGCCGAAGGCGTTCATCATCGACTCCCAGCCGTCGGTGGTGTCGGTGATGGCGGCGCCGGAGTCGACCAGGTCCTTGACGGCGGCGAAGGCCGCGACGCCGGCCTCGTCGTCCACGGTGACCTTCTCGGCCGCCGCGTCGACCAGGTCGCCGCCCTCGCCGTAGAGGTAGGGCAGGAAGAAGTAGGAGTCGTCGCCGCGCAGGTAGAGCGGGGCGTCCAGGCCCTCGGCGGTGAAGGCGTCGGTGGTGTTCTTCAGCTCCGCCAGGCTTTGCGGGACCTCGGCGCCGGCCTTGTCGAAGAGTTCCTTGTTGTAGAACAGCGCAAGGGTGTCGATCACCTGCGGCACGGCATAGGTCTTGCCGTCGTACTGGGTGGAGCCCCAGGCCTGCGGCAGATAGTCCTCGGCGTTGTCCACCGCGGCGGTGTCGTCCAGCGGCGCCAGGTAGCCGAGGCTGGCGAACTCCGCGACCCAGGCGACCTCGGTGCGCATCACATCGGGGGCCTCGTTGGCGCCCGCGGCGTTGCGGAACCGGTCCTGGGCGCCGTCGAAGCCGATGTTGACGTATTCGACGGTGACCTCCGGGTGCAGGTCCTCGAACTCCTTGGCCACGGCCTCGAAGACCGCCGCCTCGGTCTCGCCCGAGGTGTCCCAGAAAGTGACGGTGCCGGACAGCTCACCGCCGCCGTTCGCGCCCCCGTTGCCGGAACCCCCGTTGCCGCCGTCGTCCTCACTGCCACCGCAAGCCGTTGCCGCAAGTGCCAGAGCCGCGATGACAGCGGTCGTCCCTATGCTGCGCCGCATGTGAACACTCCTCTTAACGATATGCCCGACTATGGGTGCGCCTGAGGCACCTGAAGCGTCGCACCACTGCGCCGCTGGGCTGTCCAGGAACGTAACAGGGGGGCAATCGTTTGGAAAGACCTTGCGGCAAATTTCTGCAAGCCTCCCCGCAAGACCTTCCGCAAGGGTTTCCAAGCTGCTAGGTTCCCGCCACTCGCCGGGCCCGGGCGCGCACGCACCGTCCGCCCGGCGGGAACGCAGTGCCGCCCCAGCAAGGACCGGAGGAAACCCATGCGACAAGCGAGGCGACGCGGCGGAGCGGCCGGCAGGACCCTGCTCACGGCGGTCGCGGCCGTGGCGCTGCTGGCCGCCACCGCCACCGGCTGCACCGGCGGCCTCCTCGGGGACGACCCCGCGCCCCCGGTGACCGGCTCGGTGACCTTCTGGGACACCTCCAACGAGACCGAGGCCCCGTTCTTCAACCAGCTTGTCGCGGCCTTCGAGAAGCAGTATCCCGAGATCGACGTGACCTACGTCAACGTGCCGTTCTTCGAGGCCCAGCAGCGCTACCTGGACGCCGCGGCCGGCGGCGAGGCGCCGGACGTGCTGCGGGCCGATGTCGGCTGGACGGCCGGCTTCGTCGCGGACGGCCTGCTGGCCGACCTGACCGGCACGGTGGCCGAGCCGGATCCGCAGGAGTTCCTGGACAACACCGTGGCCGGGCTGCGCCTCGACGGCGGGGTCTACGGGGTGCCGCAGGTCACCGACACCCTGGCGCTGCTGTACAACAAGGCGCTGTTCGAAGCGGCCGGGCTGACCCGCCCGCCACGCGACTGGGACGAGCTGCGCGCATGGGCCCTGACCATCAAGGAGGAGACCGGCGCCGACGGCATCGTGCTCAACACCGATGCCTACTACGCGCTGCCGTTCCTCTACGGCGAGGACACCGACCTGGTCGACCCGGAGAAGAGGACCATCACCGTCTCCGGCGGCCCGGCGGTGCGCGGCATCATCGCCGCGGCCGGACTGGTCTCCTCCGGCGCCGCGCCGGTCCCCCCGGCCGAGGACGCCTACTCGGCGATGCAGGGCGCGTTCAAGAAGGGCGAGGCGGCCATGATGATCAACGGCCCCTGGTCGGTCGCGGACGCCCAGGACGGCTCCGCCTTCCGCGGCGCGGACAACCTGGGCATCGCGCCCGTCCCGGCCGGCTCCACGGGCACCGCCGGCTCCCCCACCGGCGGCCACAGCCTGGTGGTCTCCGCGGACAGCCGCGACCGGGCGGCGGCCGAACTCTTCACCGCCTATATGACCGCCGCCGCACAGCAGGAGAAGGCCGCCCTCGCGCTGGACCTGCTGCCCGCCCGCAAGGCCGCCTACACCGAGGACGTGCTCGCCGACCCGGTGCGCAACGCCTTCTACTTCGCCCACACCAAGTCGGTGGCCAGACCGCCGCTGGCCGAGACCGCCGAGATGTTCGGGATCTTCCAGGAGCACTACACCGCGGTGCTGCGCGGCGAGACCACCCCGGAGGCCGGGCTGGACGCCACCGCCCGCGCCTGGCGCGACGAACTCCTCACCGGCTGGATCATCCCCACCACCGGCTGATCCGGACACCCGGCGCGCGAAAGCCGAAGACGAATGGTCACATACGGCCGGAATCGACACCCGCGGTGGGCAAGGCCGACACCTCCCCGGTACAGTCCACAAGCGTGACCGCACGGCTTGCCGACATCGCAGCCCAGGCGGGGGTCAGTGAAGCCACGGTCAGCCGAGTCCTGAACGGCAAGCCAGGCGTCGCCGCGGCCACCCGCGAGGCCGTCCTGACCGCACTCGACCTCCTCGGCTACGAGCGCCCCGCCCGGCTGCGCCAGCGCAGCGCCGGTCTGGTCGGGCTGATCACGCCCGAGCTGGAAAATCCCATCTTCCCGGCGTTCGCCCAGGTCATCGCGCAGGGACTCACCCGCCAGGGCTACACCCCGGTGCTCGCCACCCAGACCCCCGGCGGCTCCACCGAGGACGAACTCACCGGAATGCTGGTGGAACGCGGCGTGGCCGGGATCATCTTCGTCTCCGGCCTGCATGCCGACACCACCGCCGACATGGAGCGCTATGACCGGCTGCGCGCCAAGGGCGTGCCGTTCGTCCTGGTCAACGGCTTCTCCCCGAGGGTGAAGGCGCCGTTCGTCTCCCCCGACGACCGGGCCGCCATGCGGCTGGCCGTGACGCATCTTCTCTCGCTGGGCCACCGGCGGATCGGGCTGGCCCTGGGCCCCGCCCGGTTTGTGCCGGTGCAGCGCAAGACCGAGGGCTTTCTGCACGCCATGCGGGACGAGCTCGGCCTGGACCAGGAGCGGTGCGCGCCGCTGGTGCAGCACTCCCTCTACACCCTGGAGGGCGGGCAGGCCGCGGCCTCCGCGCTGATCGAGCGCGGCTGCACGGCGGTGATCTGCGCCAGCGATCTGATGGCCCTGGGCGCCATCCGGGCGGCCCGGCAGCAGGGGCTTGCGGTGCCCGGCGGCATCTCGGTGATCGGCTTCGACGACTCCCCGCTGATCGCGTTCACCGATCCCCCGCTGACCACCATCCGGCAGCCGGTGCAGGCGATGGGGCAGGCGGCGGTGCGGGCGCTGCTGGAGGAGATCGGCGGCACCCCCGCGCCGCACAGCGAGTTCGTCTTCATGCCGGAACTGGTGGTGCGCGGTTCCACCGCCACCGCTCCGGCACCTCCCGCCGAGGGCTGAGCCCGGGGTCCTCCCCGGGGACGGCCCCGGGGATGTCCTCCGCCGCCGGGAGGAGGACGCCGGGCCGAAGACCAGACCGGGGGATGATCGCACTGTCCGCGCGCTCTGGCAGACTGTCGGGCCATGGGGGACACCAGCCTGGCAAGGGGGAACGGCCCGGCTGCCGGTTCCGGTTCCGGTTTCCGGACGGGCACCGGCAGCATGGGCAGTACGGGCAGTGCCCGCGGCGGCGCCGCCCGCTCCGGCGGGCACCCCGGCGGACACTCCGGCGGAGAGCACAGCGGAAACCACAGCGGACACAACGGGAACAAGGAAGCACAGCGGGTGAAGTCTCCAGCCACGGCAGGCGCCACCGCCGTACGGACCGGAAGCGGGGCCGGTCCGTCACCGTCCCCGGGGCCGCAGCGCTTTCTCGCCCGGCAGCGTCTCGTCCGCCGCCCGCTGATCTGGTTCGAGCTGCTGCTGATCGCGGTCAGCTACGGCACCTACTCGGTGATCCGCAACGCCGTGCCGGAGCAGGAGGAGGCCGCGCAGCGGCACGCCGAATGGATCTGGGAGGCCGAGCAGACCCTGGGCCTGGCCTTCGAGCGGGCGGTCAACCACGCGGCCAACGAGGTCACCTGGCTGATCGTGACGCTGAACTACTTCTACGCCACCCTGCACTTCCTGGTGACCATCGCGGTGCTGGTGTGGCTGTTCCGCAGCCATCCCGGCCGCTACGGGGCGGCCCGGCTGGTGCTCTTCGCCACCACGGGTGTCGCCCTGCTCGGCTACTACCTGTACCCGCTCGCACCGCCCCGGCTGATGACGGGCGTGGACTTCATCGACACCGGCCTGGTGCACGACACCTGGGGCTCGCTGTCCTCGGAGTCGATGCAGACGGTGTCCAATCAGTACGCCGCCATGCCGTCCATGCATGTGGGCTGGTCGGTGTGGTGCGGGATCACCATCGTGATGCTGGCGCGGGCCCGCTGGCTGAAGACCCTCGGGGCGCTCTACCCGGTCCTCACCCTCTTTGTGATCGTGGCCACCGCCAACCACTTCTGGCTGGACGCGGTGGGCGGGCTGATCTGCCTGGCCTTCGGCTACACGGTGGCCACCCTCTGGTACGGCGCGCTGTGGTACCGCCTCCCCCGCCGCCCCGACTTCCCGCCCCGCCGCGGCCTGCCGCTGCCCTTCGCCCTCCCGCCGCTCACCGCCCGTTCCGCCGGCCAGGAGCGGGCGACGGCCCCCGGGACGGACTCCGGGACGGACCGCGCCGGCGCCCGGGACCACGAGCGCCCGCGGGACCGCACCGCCTGAGCCGCCTCCCGGACGGACCTGACGGGACCGGGCCGGGGGACGGCGGCGCCGGGGACGGCGCTCAGGGCGCGGCCGGGCGGGCCACATCACCGGCCAGGCCCCGGATGAGCCGGGCCAGCGCGGCGAAGAACACCCCCACCGCGGCCAGCCCGACCGCGGCCAGGGCCAGCGCCGCCAGCCCGAAGACCGCGAAGACACCGGCGTCCGGCTCCCGGACCGCGTCCTCGTCCAGGGCGGTGACGATCCCCAGTGCCCAGACCACGCCGGTCCAGATCACCAGGCACCACAGCATCCAGAAGGCCGCGCCCAGCGCGGTCCAGGCCCGCACCGCCCCGGCCGGGCGGCGGTACAGGCCGCCGCGGAAGGACTGGAGGAACGCCATGGCCACGGCCAGCGGCACCACCAGGACCAGCGGCGCCCCGCGGTCCTCGACCGCCCAGCGCACCAGCTCCGCCGAGTCCGCCCACTCACCGGACGGCGCCGGGTGGCGCACCGCCAGCTCCGCCGCGGCGTCCCGGACCAGGAACAGCACGGCGAGCGGGATCAGCCCCCACAGGGCCAGCAGCGGCCGGCCGAGCCCCTTGCCCTGCACCCAGGGCGCGATCCAGACCCGCCGCCGCGGATCGGCCTGCGGCATCGGCCGCACCGGCCCGCCGGGCACGGCCGGCCAGGGCCGCGGCGGCGCCGCATAGGGATTGACGTACTGCGGCTGTGGCCCGGGCGGGAGCCGCGGGGTGTGGTACGGCGGGAACTGCCCGGGCACCGGCGTCGGCGGGACCGCCGGTGATCCGGGGAGCGGCGGGGCGATCGCCGTGGGCGGCAGGGCCGGCGGGCCGGTCACCTCGGTCCGCGCCTCGGAGGGCGGCGGCTGGGGGCGCTCCTCCGCCGCCGCGTCCGCCTCCAGGTTGAGCAGCTGCTCGGCCTTGCGGGCGATCGCCGAGACGATCGGCGCGGGCAGCCAGTCCTCCGTCCGGCCGCCCTGCCCGGCCGCCCAGTCCGCCAGTTCCGCCGGTTCCGGCCGGTCCACCGGGTCCTTGGCCAGACAGCGGCGCAGCACCGCCGCGAACCGCTCCGGCACCTCGGTCAGATCCGGGTCGTGGTGTACCACCCGGTACAGCAGTTCGGGTCCGGAGCCGCTGCCGAACGGGCCGCGTCCGGTGGCGGCGAAGGCCAGCACCACACCCAGCGCGAACACATCGGCGGCCGGGGTGACCTCCCGCCCTTCGGCCTGCTCCGGGGACATGTAGCCGGGCGAGCCGATCACCAGTCCGGTGCCGGTGAGCGCGGTGTCGTCGGCGGCCCGGGCGATGCCGAAGTCGATCAGCAGCGGCCCGTCGGCGGCCAGCAGCACATTGGTCGGCTTGAGATCACGGTGCACCAGCCCGCCGGCGTGCACCGTGCCCAGCGCCTCGCCCAGCGCGGCGGCCAGCCGCCACAGCGCGGGCTCCGGCAGCGGCCCGTACGCGGCCACCGCCTCCCCCAGCGAGGGGCCCGACACATAGGCGGACGCCAGCCAGGGGCGGTCCGCCTCCGGATCGGCCGCCACCACCGGCACCGTGCCCGGCCCGCTGACCGCGCGGGAGGCGGCCACCTCCCGCGCGAACCTCCGGCGGAAACCGGGGTCGCGGGCCATCCCGGCATGCACCAGCTTGACCGCCACCGTCCGTCCGCCGGCCGATCTGCCCAGGTAGACGCGGCCCATGCCGCCCTCCCCCAGTACCGCCAGCAGCCGGTAGCCGCCCACCTGGCGCGGATCGTCCTCGGTCAGCGGCTGCACGCTCGACTCCCCCGGTGTCCCCTCGGCTCCGCACGGTCGATCACAGATTCTGGCAGTTCTGGCAGCCCTCTCCCACCCCGGCCACCACTCGGGCCACCGGCCGGTGGCATACCGCCACGAAAGGAGACCGGGCGCCCGCCGCGGACGGCCGGCCCGGCCGACGCCCCTCTGGACCCCTAGACGAGTTCCAGGCCGCCGTCGACGGTGAGGACCTGTCCGGTGAGCCAGGTGGCGGCGGGGTCGGCCAGGCGCAGAATCCAGGCGGCGATCTCCTGCGGCTCGCCGCGGCGCCCGAGGGGGACGCGCCCGGCCTCCTCCCGCTTGATCTGTTCCACCACCGCGGCGGGCAGTCCGGCCGCGGACAGGGCCTGGCTCTCGGTCGGGCCGGGGGCCACGGCGTTGACCCGGATGCCGTCGGCGGCCAGCTCCACGGCCCAGGTGCGGGTGAGCTGCTCCAGTGCCGCCTTGGAGGCCGCGTAGTGGGCGGCACCGGGCAGCGGCCGGTGCCCGTAGGTGCTGGAGACGTTGACGATCGCGCCGCGGCGCCGGCGCAGCTGGGGCAGGGCGGCGCGGGCCAGCAGGCTCGGCGCGGTGACATTGAGCTCGAACAGGGCGACGATGCCCGCGGCGGTGGTCTCGGCCAGCGGCATCAGCCGGGTGGCGCCGGCGTTGTTGACCAGGACGTCGAGGCGTCCCCACCGTCGGACCGCGGCGTCGGTCACCTCCTGGGGTGCGTCCGCGGTGCGCAGGTCGGCCGGGTGCGGGGTGATGCGGGGACGGCCGGCGGCGGTTTCCTCCAGGGCGTCCTTGCGGCGTCCGACGCCCAGCACATGTGCTCCGGCGTCGGCGAAGGCGTGTGCGGTGGCGCGGCCGATGCCGGAGCCGGCCCCGGTGACGATGACGACCTGCCCGGCGAGGGCGGCGGTGCCGTACGGCGGGACAGCCATGGGACACTCCCTATGGTCGATGTTCGATGTTCGTAGAACGACGAACGACAACGTAGCATGGTCTCCATGAGGAACGCGCGGCACCCGGAGCGGAACGAGATCGAAGTCCTGTCGGTGATGGGCGCGCTCAGCGACCCGATCCGGGTCGGCCTGGTGCGGGTCCTGGCCGACGGCCGGGAACGCGGCTGGGGCGAACTGCGCGCACCGGTGGCCAAGTCCACCCTCAGCCACCACCTGCGCGTGCTGCGCGACGCCGGCGTCACCCGCACCCGGCAGGAAGGCACCCGCTGCTTCGTCGAACTGCGCCGCGACGACCTCGACGCCCGCTTCCCCGGCCTGCTGGCCGCCGTCCTGACCGCGGCGGACGCCGCCGGCATCGGCGCGGACGTCGGCCTGGCCCCCTGAGCAGGGGGCGTCAGCGGCCGGAGGGCTTCATCCAGGCCCGCCCTCAGGCGGCGTAGAAGAGGCGTTCCATGACGGCGCGGGCGCGGCGGGTGGTGCGGCGGTAGTCGTCGAGGAGTTCGCCGGCGTGGCCGGGCGGATAGCCGAAGTAGCGCGCGACCGCGGCCAGTTCGCGGGTCTCGGAGGGGAAGGTGTCGCCCGGCCGGCCGCGTACCAGCATCACCGCGTTGCGCACCCGGGCGGCCAGCCGCCAGGCCTCGTCCAGCACCCGGGCGTCCGCCGGATCCAGCAGTCCGGCCGCCTCGGCGGCGGCCAGCGCCGCCCGGGTGCCCGTGGTGCGCAGGGCGGGCAGTTCATGGCCGTGCCGCATCTGGAGAAGCTGCACGGTCCACTCCACGTCGGACAGGCCGCCGCGGCCCAGCTTGGTGTGCAGGGTGGGGTCCGCGCCGCGCGGAAGGCGTTCCGCCTCCATCCGGGCCTTGAGCCGACGGATCTCGCGCACCGCCCGGTCGTCCAGGCCGCCCTCGGGGTAGCGCAGCGGGTCGATCAGTTCGATGAACCGGCGGCCCAGGTCCGCGTCGCCGGCCACCGGCTGGGCGCGCAGCAGTGCCTGGCTCTCCCAGACCAGCGACCAGCGCCCGTAGTAGGCCCGGTACGAGGACAGCGACCGGACCAGCGGCCCCGACTTGCCCTCCGGCCGCAGATCGGCGTCGATCGGCAGCGGCGGGTCGGTGGCCGGGATCTGGAGCAGCCGGCGCATCTCGTTGGCCACCGCGAAGGCCGCCCGGGCGGCCTCCTCCTCCGGCACCCCCTCGCGCGGCTCGTGCACGAACATCACATCGGCGTCCGAGCCGTAGCCCAGCTCCTGCCCGCCGAAACGGCCCATGCCGATCACGGTGAAGCGGGTGGGCAGGGTGGTGCCCCAGGCGGCCTGCACGGCGGCGCGCAACGCGCCGGCCAGGGTGGCGGCATTGAGCGAGAACAGGGCCGCGCCGACCCGGACGACCGCCGGCTCGGCCGGTTCCGCGCCGCCGGCCGGCTCCGCCGCCTCCGCTTCCCCGCCGGCCCCGGGGGCGGCGCCGCCCGCGTAGGCGCCGATGACATCGGCGGCGGCGGTCCGGAACAGTTCGCGGCGCCGGATGCCGCGGGCGGCGGTGACGGCGGCCTCCGCGTCGGTGCCGTAGCGGCCGACCGCGGCCAGGATCTCCTGTTCCAGGGCCGCCCGGCCGCGCGGCAGCAGCGCCTCCTGGCTGCCCAGCAGCGCCACCGCCTCGGGTGCGCGCAGCAGCAGATCGGGGGCGAGCCGCCCGGCGGACAGCACCCGGGCCAGGTTCTCCGCCGCGGCGCCCTCGTCGCGCAGCAGCCGCAGATACCAGGGGGTGGAGCCCAGCGCGTCGGAGACCTTGCGGAAGTTGAGCAGTCCGGCGTCGGGATCGGCGGAGTCGGCGAACCGGTCCAGCAGCACCGGCAGCAGGGTGCGCTGGATGGCGGCCTTGCGGCTGACCCCGGAGGCCAGGGCGCGCAGATGGCGCAGCGCGGCGGCCGGGTCGGCGTAGCCGAGGGCGACCAGCCGCTGGCCGGCGGCCTCCGGGCTGAGCCGGGCCTGCCCGGCCTCCAGCTGGGCCACGGCCTCCAGCAGCGGGCGGTAGAACAGCTTCTCGTGCAGCCGGCGGACCACGGCGGCGTGCTGGCGCCAGGCGACGCCCAGTTCGGCGACCGGGTCGCGGAAGAAGCCCAGGGAGCGGCCCAGCCGGCGCAGGTCGGGCTCGGCCTCGGGCATCAGATGGGTGCGGCGCAGCCGGAAGAGCTGGATGCGGTGCTCCACGGTGCGCAGGAAGCGGTAGGAGGCGTCCAGCGCGCCGGCGTCCCGCCGTCCGACATAGCCGCCGTCGGAGAGCGCGGCGAGCGCCTGGAGCGTATTGGGGCCGCGCAGCTCAGGATCGCCGCGCCCGTGCACAAGCTGGAGCAACTGCACGGCGAACTCCACGTCCCGCAGTCCGCCGGGCCCGAGCTTGAGCTCGCGTCCGGCGTGCGCGGCGGGCACCGACTCCTCCACCCGGCGGCGCATCTCCTGCACGTCGGGCACGAAGTTCTCGCGGGCGGCGGCCTCCCAGACCATGGGCGCCACGGCCGCCGCGTACTCCTTGCCGAGGGCCGCGTCACCGGCCACCGGGCGGGCCTTGAGCAGGGCCTGGAACTCCCAGGTCTTGGCCCAGCGGCGGTAGTAGGCGAGGTGGCTGGCCAGGGTCCGCACCAGCGGGCCGTTGCGCCCCTCCGGCCGCAGATTGGGGTCGACCGGCCAGATGGTGCCCTCGGCGGTGGTGTCCGAGCAGAGCCGCATCATCCGCGACGCCAGCCTGGTGGCGGCCTGCATGGCCGGGCCTTCCGCCACTCCCTCGGCCGGCTCCGCCACGAAGATCACATCGACGTCGGAGACATAGTTGAGCTCCCGCCCGCCGCACTTGCCCATGCCGATCACCGCCAGCCGGCACCGCTCGGCGTCCGCGGGAGTCTCGGCGCAGGCGATGCGCAGCGCGGCGCGCAGGGTCGCCGTGGCCAGGTCGGCCAGTTCGGCGGCGGCCTCGGAGAAACCGGTGGTGCCGGTCATGTCGCGGGCGGCGATCAGCAGCAGCGCCCGGCGGTAGGCGATGCGCAGCGCGTCCGCGTCGTCGGCCCCGGCCAGCGCGGCCTCGAAGTCCGCGATCCCGGGATGCAGGTCCGCGGCGGTGTCGAAGGACGCCAGCTCCTGCCACTCCCCCGGCCGGCGGGCCAGGTGGTCCCCCAGCGCCTCGGAGGCGCCCAGCACGGCCACCAGCCGGTCCCGCAGCGGCTTGCCGGCCACCAGTGTCTCCACGAAGACCGTCCGGCCGGCGGGGGTCTGGGCCTCGGCGATCCGGACCAGGGCGCGCAGCGCCAGGTCGGGGTCGGCCGCCGCGGCGAGGCTGTCCAGCAGGGCTCCGTCCGAGCCGGCCGGCCGCAGCGCCGGGGAGTCCAGCAGCCGCTCCGCCGCGCCGGGGTCGGTGAATCCGTGCCTGAGGAGTCTTCCGAACCGGCTGTCCCGCCGCCCGCCTAGCGACACAGTCCTGCCTCTCGCCGTTCTCCGCCCCGCCGCCGTCCGCTCGTTTCCCCGCTCCTGAACAGCCTAGCGACCCCGGCGCGCGGCCGGCCGGCGAGGCCGTCCCCGGCCATGGCCCCTGCCGGGCGTCGCGCTGCCGCCCCCCGGGGCCGCCGGGGCCGGGGGGGCGGGGGCAGGGTCACAGCACCGGGAGGTTCTTCATCAGCTCGAAGGGGGTGACCTGGGAGCGGTACTCCTCCCACTCCTGCTTCTTGTTGCGCAGGAAGAAGTCGAAGACATGCTCGCCGAGGGTTTCGGCGACGAGTTCGCTGTGCTCCATCAGGTCGATGGCCTCGCCCAGATTCTGCGGCAGCGGGCGGATGCCCAGGGCACGGCGTTCGCCGTCGGTGAGCGCCCAGACGTCGTCCTCGGCACCGGGCGGCAGGTCGTAGCCCTCCTGCACCCCCTTCAGGCCCGAGGCCAGCAGCATCGCGTAGGCCAGGTAGGGGTTGGCGCCGGAGTCCAGAGAACGGACCTCGACCCGGGTGGAGGCGGTCTTGCCCGGCTTGTACATCGGCACCCGGATCAGCGCCGAGCGGTTGTTGTGCCCCCAGCAGATGTAGGAGGGCGCCTCGCCGCCCTGGCCGGCCGGGCGCTCGGCACCGCCCCAGATCCGCTTGTAGGAGTTGACCCACTGGTTGGTGACCGCGCAGATCTCCCCGGCGTGCCGGAGCAGCCCGGCGATGAAGGAACGGCCCACCTTGGAGAGCTGGTACTCCGCACCGGTCTCGTGGAAGGCGTTGCGGTCGCCCTCGAAGAGGGAGAGGTGGCTGTGCATGCCGGAGCCGGGGTATTCGGAGAACGGCTTGGGCATGAAAGTCGCGTTCAGCCCCTGCTCCAGCGCCACCTGCTTGACCACCAGGCGGAAGGTCATGATGTTGTCGGCGGTGGTGAGGGCGTCGGCGTAGCGCAGGTCGATCTCCTGCTGGCCGGGCGCGCCCTCGTGGTGGGAGAACTCCACCGAGATGCCCATGGACTCCAGCATGGTGATGGCCTGGCGGCGGAAGTCCATGCCGACGTGCTGCGGGGTGTGGTCGAAGTAGCCGGAGGAGTCCGCGGGTACGGGCCGGGAGCCGTCCACCGGGCGTTCCTTGAGCAGGAAGAACTCGATCTCGGGGTGGATGTAGAAGGTGAAGCCGAGATCCGAGGCCCGGGCCAGCATCCGCTTGAGCACGTAGCGGGGGTCGGCGAAGGACGGCGACCCGTCGGGCATCAGGATGTCGCAGAACATCCGGGCGGTGCCGGGGGCCTCGGCCCGCCAGGGCAGGATCTGGAAGGTGCTGGGCGCCGGCTTGGCGATCATGTCGGACTCGTGCACCCGGGCGAAGCCCTGGATGGCGGAGCCGTCGAAGCCGATTCCCTCCTCAAAGGCCTGTTCGAGCTCGGCGGGGGCCACGGCAACAGACTTCAGGAAGCCCAGCACATCGGTGAACCACAGCCGGACGAACCGGATGTCCCGCTCCTCCAGCGTCCGGAGCACAAACTCCTGCTGCTTATCCATCTCCACCAATCCTCGCTGGTCAGACGCTCTGCTCCCAGGGTGCCGACCTACCGGGGCACATGAGCATTCCACCACACGGTTTCCGCGGCATTGCGCACGCGCGTCCGACGCCCGGCCAACACGCATCGGCCCCGGTCATCCGGCCCGGCCATCCCCATGGCCGCCGGTCCTAAGCCGTGCCGTTCCGGCCGGAAGGACACCCACTTCTGCCGCCCGGCACGGCGTAACCGGCCGTGCGGCCCGGCACAGCCGGACCGGAACGGACCGGAGGACCGCCCGCCGGGAGGAGCAGACCGTAACCGCCTTGTAACGCCCCCCGTGACCGGCGCCCCCTCACCCGCCGCAGCACCGGGTCATGCACCGGGCTGAACCGATATCGGGCCCGGGGCGGCGGCTCCTGGGGCAGCGCCCTTGGAGCCCTCGGCCGATCATCACGCAGCATCCCTGACGCCTTTGCCGGGCAGCAGGGAGGCCAGGGTCTCCCGGTGGTCCCGAACGGCCGGGCCGATCTCGATGAGCGGCTCGCGGGGCCAGACGGGCCGGCCGCCGATCACCGGCACGGCCGCCGGACCCTCGGCCCGTTGCTTGCGGCCGTACACCCGGACGGCCCGTGGTCCCCGGTGCAGGTCCGCGGTTCCCAGCGGAGCGGGCAGGCCCCGCAGCGGGTCGTGGAACGGTCCTGGCTTCTCCAGCGGCAGCATCGCCACGGGTGCCGCGTCGGCATCCGGGTTCCGGGGGTACAGCACCAGCCAGGGGTCACCGGTGCGCGTGTGGTGCAGCAGCACATAGCTCCAGGACCCGGCCGGTGGCCGGCCCGCGAGCCGCGGCAGCAGCCGCACCCATGGCAGCAGCAGCCGGCAGATCCAGACGCGCACCGCCGTGGTGAACGTCAGCACCGCGGCGACCGCCACGGGCAGCCAGGCCCGCCCGGCTCCCATCGCATCCGGCCCGTAGCCGGCCAGGGCGACGACCGACAGCGTCAGTGCCGCGCAGGCCGGGACGCCCGAGGCCCGCCACAGGACCCACCTCGACCGCCACCGGCCCGCCGCCGTCCGGTCCGCACCCGGCACCGGCGGCAGCCCGGCGACGGCGGCGGCGCGCGCATAGCGGAACGGCGCCGGTCCGGGAGAGCCGGCCGCCGGGCCGTGACGCCGGGTCCGCGCGGCGGCGGCCACTTCCCGGACCAGGGACCCGGCCGGATGGTCCCCGGGACGCCCGTTGACCCGCCGTTCCAGGACGAACGACCTGACCGGTGGCGCCGAGCGGCGCAGCACGACGGCCCCGCCGCCGGTCCGCGGCAGCACCGCCACGACGTCCGTCAGCGGTATCTCCCGTTCCCGCCCCAGGTTCCGGACCAGCAGGCTGTCTCCGCCGATCCGGACCCGGGCCCGCAACTGGCACGCCAGGCAGAGGAACATGGCGGGGCACACGGCAAGCCCCAGCACCGGCAGGACCGGCGAGGCCGCGCCCTCCGGACCGGCCGCGAGGACGGCGTCCCAGCCCTCGTTCAGCAGGCCGAGCACCATCGCCACGGTCAGCAGCCCCGCGATCGTCGCTCCCGCGTACAGGAGCGGCCGGTATCCGGATGTCCATGTGTGTGCCGCCCGTTCCATGCCTGCTCGCCGGGGGGCGGTGGCCGGAAGTGAAGATCCCACTGCCGCACAATCCCACAGCAGAGGCCGACCGGGATACCGCCATGGTGAATGAAGGGCCGGCTCGGCGCGGGCGGGCGGGCAGGAGGGTCAGGCCGCGGTGGCGCCGGAGCTGCCGGTGTCGCTGTCCCTGTCGGTGCCGTTGTCCGTGTCCCGGTCCCGGCGGTCCGAACGGTGCGGGCCGGTGGCTCCGGTGCGCTCGGCGGTCTCCTCGGCCCGTTCCTTGGACTCGGTGTCGGCCTTGCGGGAGTCGCGGAGTTCGGCGAACGGCTCGTGGCCGGGCGGCAGGCCGGCCTCCACGGCCCGGCCGCGGTCGAGTTCGGCGTTCAGCTTGTGGCCCAGCAGGATCACGGTGTTGGTGAGCCAGAGCCAGATCAGGAAGATGATCACGGCCGCGATCGAGCCGTAGGTCTGGTTGTAGCTGCCGAAGTTGGCGACGTAGAGGGCGAAGGCCGCCGACGCGATGATCCAGACGATCACGGCCAGCAGGCTGCCCGGGGTGATCCAGCGGAAGCCGGGCTGCTTCACGTTGGGCGAGGCCCAGTACAGCAGCGCGATCATCACGCTGATCAGCAGCAGCAGCACCGGCCATTTGGCGATGTCCCAGACCAGGACGGCGGTGTCGCCCAGGCCGAAGACATCGCCGACCCGGCGGGCGATGCCCCCGGTGACGGTGATGCCGACGGCCGTCAGCGCCAGTCCCACCACCAGCACCAGGGTGACGCCCACCCGCACCGGCAGGGTCTTCCACACCGGCCGCCCCTCCGGCACGCGGTAGACGATGTTGGAGGCCCGCATGAAGGCGGCCACATACCCGGAGGCGGACCACAGGGCGACCGCCAGACCGACGACCAGCGCGAGCCCCGCCGCGCCCCGGCTGCCCCGCAACTGGTCCAGGGCGCTGGTCAGCACCTCCTGCACGGCGCCGGGCGCCAGCGAGGCGACGTTGTCGACCAGCGGGTCGATGGCGTCCGAGCCGATCAGGCCGAGGATCGAGACCAGGGCCAGCAGGGCCGGGAAGATCGACAGAACGCCGTAGTAGGTCAGGGCGGCTGCCCAGTCGGTCAGGTTGTCCGCCTTGAAGTTCTTCAGGGTGCGTTTCAGCACGTCCCGCCAGGACCGACCGCTGAGTTCGCCCGGACCGTCGGGCAGGGAAGCACCGTGAGCCATGACTGTCACCTCGTCGGATGCCGGAGGCGGTGGACGGTGTGTACCTCTCCCGGATACCCGTTCCGCGCGGACAGCACGCCCGATTATTACAGGTAGTAATCGGTTTTTGTGATTTGTTGGTATTCAGTCATGTTTTGCCCGGTTTTCCATGACGGAGCGCGGGTACTCACTTCCGGCCAGTACACGAGTGAGCTGCCGTGCAGCCAGTCAACCGGAGGGACACATGACAAGCCGCTACCGCACTACGGTCGCCCGCGGGGCGCCCGTATCCATCGCCGCCTCGCTGATCGGCCTGGTGTTCCTGCTGGTGGGCGTGCTGGGCTTCATTCCCGGCATCACCACCGACTTCGGGGAGATGAAGTTCGCCGGGCACGAGTCGGAGGCCGAACTCTTCGGACTCTTCCAGGTGTCCGTGCTGCACAACCTGGTCCATCTGGCCTTCGGCGTGGCCGGGGTGCTGATGGCCCGCACCGCGGCGCTCGCCCGCTCCTTCCTCATCGGCGGTGGCCTGATCTATCTGGTGCTGTGGATCTTCGGACTCGCCGTGGACAAGGACAGCGACGCCAACTTCGTGCCCCTGAACACTGCGGACGACTGGCTGCACTTCGGGCTGGGAGTGGGCATGGTGGCGCTCGGCCTCATCCTGCCGCGCCGCGCCCCGGCACCGCACTGAGCCGCCGCGGAAGCCACGGAAGGCGCAGGACAGTCACAGGACAGTCACAGGACAGGACGGCAGATCATGGACGAAGGACAGGCCCGGCAGGAGACCGCGGCACAGCGGCCGGCGCGCTTCCGGCGTGCCGTGGTCACCGGCGGTGCGGGATTCCTCGGCTCGCATCTGTGCACCGCCCTGCTGGAGCAGGGCACCGAGGTGTGCTGCGTGGACGACTTCTGCACCGGACGCCCGGAGAACACCGCCCATCTCAGCGGGCGGCCCGGCTTCACGCTGATACCCGCGGACGTCACCGAACCGTTCGAGGTGCCCGGCGAGGTGGACCTGGTGCTGCACTTCGCCTCCCCGGCCTCGCCGGCCGACTATCTGCGGCTGCCGCTGCACACCCTGGACACCGGCAGCCTGGGCACCCGCAACGCGCTCCAGCTCGCCCGGCGGCACCGTGCGCGCTTCGTACTCGCCTCCACCTCCGAGGCGTACGGCGATCCCCAGCAGCATCCGCAGAGCGAGACCTACTGGGGGCATGTGAACCCGGTGGGACCGCGCAGTGTCTACGACGAGGCCAAGCGCTTCGCCGAGGCGCTGACCTGCGCGGAGGCCGAGGCGCACGGCACCGACACGGGCATTGTCCGGCTGTTCAACACCTATGGGCCGCGGATGCGCGGCCACGACGGGCGGGCCGTGCCCACCTTCATCCGCCAGGCGCTGGCCGGGGCGCCGCTCACCGTCACCGGTGACGGCCGGCAGACCCGCTCGCTGGCCTATGTGGACGACACGGTGCGCGGCATCCTTGCCATGGCCGCCTCCGACCTGCGCGGACCGGTCAACATCGGCAACCCGGACGAGATCACCATGATCGAGCTGGCCCGGAAGGTCATCGGGCTGACCGGCTCCTCCTCCGTCATCAGCTTCATCGAGCGGCCGGCCGACGATCCGGCGGTGCGCTGCCCGGACATCACCCTGGCGCGCGGCAAGCTCCAGTGGGAGCCGCGGATCGACGCGGACGACGGGCTGGCCCGCACCATCGCCTGGTTCCGCGAGCATGCCCCGGCCGGCGACGGCGGCGGGGACGGCGCCGCGGCCGGGGCCGGACCGCGCCCGGCCCGACCGGTGTGACCGGCGTGACCGGCGTGACCGGTGTGACCGGCGTTCCGGGCCCGTGACCCGCGTAGCCCGTAGCCGCCCGTGTGGCGGGCCCGGGCGCAGCCCGCGCCCTCCTCCCGCTCCCCCCCGTTCCACCCCGCTGCCGCCGTACCCGGCAGCGGCCCGCCGAAGGGGCCGTTCAGATGCGCATTCTCGGAATCAACGCCCTGTTCCACGACCCGGCCGCCGCTCTGGTCATCGACGGCAGGGTGGTGGCCGCCGCCGAGGAGGAACGTTTCTCCCGGCGCAAGCACGGCAAACGGCCGCTCCCCTTCTCCGCCTGGGAACTGCCGGAGAAGTCCGCCGCCTGGTGCCTGAAGCAGGCCGGTCTCCGCCCGCAGGACCTGGACGCGGTCGCCTACTCCTACGACCCGGCCCTGGCCCGCCCGGCGGACGACCTGGGCCTGGACGACCCCTGGGACCATCTGCGCCAGCTCTACGCCCGCGAGGCACCCGGCTTCCTCGCCGAGGCCCTGCCGGGACTGGACCCCGCCGCCGTCCGCTTCGTGCCGCACCACATGGCGCACGCCGCGTCCGGCGCCTTCGCCGCCCCCGACGCCGAGCACTGCTCGGTACTGGTGCTGGACGGCCGCGGTGAGTCCGCCTCCCATCTGGCCGCCCGCCGCAACGGCGCCGGAGACCTGGAACCGCTGCACGCGCAGGCGCTCCCGCACTCCCTGGGCCTGGTCTACGAGGAACTCACCGCGCATCTGGGCTTTCTGCGCTCGTCCGACGAGTACAAGGTGATGTCGCTGGCCTCCTACGGCCGGCCCCGCATGCTGTCCGAACTCCGCCGCCATGTGCACGCCACCGGTGACGGCGGCTTCCGCGCCACCGCGGTGCCCTGGGACACGCTGTGCCCGCCGCGCCGCCCCGGCCAGGCATGGGGCCAGGAGCACGCCGATCTGGCCGCCAGCGCCCAGGCGTGTCTGGAGGAGACCCTGCTGGACCTGGTGCGCTGGCTGCACGGCCGGACCCATGACCCGGTGCTCACCATGGCCGGCGGGGTGGCGCTGAACTGCGTGGCCAACTCCCGGATCGCCCGCGAGGGGCCGTTCTCCCGGGTGTGGGTGCAGCCCGCCGCGGGCGACGCGGGCACAGCGCTGGGCGCGGCCCTGCTGCTGTCCGCCCGGGGCGGCGTGCCCGCCGTGCCGATGTCCGGGACGGATCTGGGGCGCGGCTGGTCGGAGGCCGAGCTGGAGGCGTGGCTGAAGACCGCGGCGGTGCCCTACGAACGGCCGCCGGACATCGCCGTCACGGTCGCCCAGGCGCTGGCGGACGACGCCGTCGTGGCCTGGTTCCAGGGACGTTCGGAGTTCGGTCCGCGGGCGCTGGGCCACCGTTCGCTGCTGGCCCACCCCGGCAAGTCGGGCAATCTGGAGCGGCTCAACGACGTCAAGGGCCGTGAGCAGTTCCGGCCGGTGGCACCCATGGTGCTGGCCGGCCGGGCGGGCGAGATCTTCCACGACGGGCCGCTGCCCAGCCCGTACATGCTCTTCACGCACCGGGTGGACGAGGAGTGGCGGGACCGCATCCCGGCCGTGGTGCATGTGGACGGCACGGCCCGCATCCAGACGGTGGACCCGGCCGCCGAGCCGCTCGTCGCGCGCATGCTCACCGCCTTCGAACGGCTGACCGGCCTGCCGGTGGTGGTCAACACCAGCCTCAACACGGCCGGCCGGCCGATGGTGGACGACCCCCGGGACGCACTGGAGTGCTTCGGCTCCTCGCCCGTCGACCTGCTGGCGATCGGGCCGTTCGCGGTACGGCGCGGCGCCTTCTTCGCCGGTCCCGACCGCCCGCCGGTGGTCTGAGCGCCGCGCCGCGGGGACCGAGAAGGCCGGACAAGAGGGCCGAAGAGAGAGCCGGAAGACGCCGGAAGAGGCCGGAGAACCAGGGAAAGGGGTGCCGAGGATGGCCGCCGAACCCACCCGCCCGCACGGGGACGAGCACGAGCAGGAGCACCAGCAGGACGACGACCGGGACCGGGACCGGGACCCGGATGCCGCGGACGGCGTGCCGGAGTGGTACGCCACCGGCGACTGGAGCGACGCCGCGTCCTGGCACCCGCCCCCGGAGGCGGCCGGCACCGGCCGGGGCCGGCCGGAGAGCCTGCCCGAGGAACTGGCCTACGCCGTCGTGATCCCGACCCTCGGCCGGCCCAGCCTGACCCGGACCCTCCAGGCGCTGGCCGCCGGCCACGGCCCGCTGCCGCGGCGCATCGTGCTGGTGGACGACCGCCCGCCGCACGACCCCGAGCCGCTGCCGGTGACGGTCCCCGCACCGCTGCGCCCCCTGGTGGAGATCGTCACCGGCCCGGCGGCCGGGCCGGCCGCCGCCCGCAACGCCGGCTGGCGGACCGTCCCGGAACGCTGGATCGCCTTCCTCGACGACGACGTGGTGCCCTCCCCGGGCTGGGCCGCCGATCTGGCCGCCGACCTGGCCGCCGCCGACCCCGGCACCGCCGGCGTGCAGGGCCGGATCAGTGTCCCGCTGCCGCCGGACCGACGCGCCACCGACTGGGAACGGGTCACCGCCGGGCTGGCCGACGCCCGCTGGATCACGGCCGACATGGCCTACCGCCGGGCCGCCCTGGAGGCCGTCGGCGGCTTCGACGAACGCTTTCCGCGGGCCTTCCGGGAGGACGCCGATCTGGCGCTGCGGGTGCAGGACACCGGCTGGACGCTGGAGCGGGGGCGCCGCCGCACCGAGCATCCGGTGCGCCCGGCGGACTGGTGGGTGTCGGTGCGCGCCCAGGCCGGCAACGCCGACGACGTGCTGATGACCCGCATCCACGGCCGCGACTGGTGGTCCCGGGCCCAGGCGCCGCGCGGCCGGCTGCCCCGGCATCTGGCGACCACGGCGGCGGGCGCGGCGGCGCTGCTGGCCGCCGCCCTGGGACGGCGCGGGGCCGCGGCCGTCTGCGGCGGCCTGTGGCTGGCCGGCACCGCCGACTTCGCGGCGGCCCGGATCGCGCCCGGCCCGCGCACCGCCGACGAGGCCGCCCGGATGGTCACCACCAGCGTGCTGATCCCGCCGGTGGCGGCCGGGCACTGGCTGGCCGGCCTGCTGCGCCATCGGGGTGAAAGCGCATGATACGTACCGGTGACGGACCCGGCCACGGTTTCGACGGCGGGCTTCCGGCTACTCACGGGCCCATGCGACACAGCACGCCCGCCCCGCAGCCCCCGTGCGCCCCGGAGGCCCCGGAGGCCCCGGAGGCCCCGGCGGACACGGCGGACACCGTGGCCACGGCCCCCGCGGCGGAGGGCGGCGGGACGGGGCCGGCGCGGTCCGGACGGCCGCCGTCCGGACACGGCATATCCCGGCCCGCGGCGGCGCCGGAAGCCGTGCCGTCCCCGCAGACGCCCTGGTCTCCGCCGCCCGCCCCGGCCCCGTGGCTCTTTCCCGCCCGGGACCGGCCGGGGCCCCGGACCGCCGCGGCACCGGCACCGGCACCGCCGGACCGGCTGCGCGCGGTGCTGTTCGACCGGGACGGCACGCTGGTGGAGGACGTGCCCTACAACGACGCCCCGGAGCGGGTGCGGCCCGTCCCCGGCGTCCGGGAAGCGCTGGAACTGCTGCGCGCCCGGGGCATCGCGCTCGGCGTGGTGAGCAATCAGTCCGGCGTCGCCCGCGGCCTGCTCACCCGGGACCGGCTGACGGCCGTGCAGCGGCGCGTCGAGGAACTGCTCGGCCCGTTCGCGGTGTGGGCCGTCTGCCCGCACGGCCCAGCCGAGGGCTGCGGCTGCCGCAAGCCGGCCCCCGGCCTGGTGCACGCCGCCTGCGCCCGGCTCGGCGTGCGCCCGGAACACACCGTGGTCATCGGGGACATCGGCGCGGACGTGCGGGCCGCCCGGGCCGCCGGGGCGCGCGGGGTGCTGGTGCCCACCCCGATCACCCTCCCCCGGGAGATCGCCGAGGCGCCCGAGACCGCGCCCACCGTGGCCGCCGCGGTGCGCGCCCTGCTGCGCGAGCACGTTCCCCGCCACCGAGCCGGCACCGGCACCGGAACCGGAACGGGCACCGGTCGGGGACGGGCCGGGGCGGGCACCGCGGACCGGGAAAGCCGGGAGAGCCGGGAGAGCCGGGGGCACCGATGATCATCCGCCGCCCCCGGACCCTGGTGGTCCGCCTGGACAACGCCGGCGATGTGCTGCTCGCCGGCCCGGCGGTGCGCGCGGTGGCCGCCGGTTCCGCCCATACCGCCATGCTCTGCGGGCCGTTGGGCGAGGCCGCCGCCCATCTGCTGCCCGGTCTGGACGAGATCCTGGTGCACGACGCCCCGTGGGTGGGATTCTCCCCGCCCCGGGTCCGGCGCGACACGATGGACGCCCTGGTCGACCGGATCGCCGCCCGCCGCTACGACCGGGCGCTGGTGCTGGCCTCCTACCACCAGAGCCCGCTGCCCGCCGCCCTGCTGCTGAAGATGGCCGGCGTGCCCTGGGTGGCGGCGGACTGCGAGGACTACCCCGGCTCCCTGCTCGATCTGCGTCACCGCCGCGCCGACCAGCGGCACGAGGCCGCCGCCGCGCTGGATCTGGCCGAGGCGGCCGGTTTCGCCCTGCCCGAGGACGACCGGGGCGAACTGCGCATCACCGCCCCGCCCGACACCACCGCGCTGACCGGGCCGGAGCCCTATGTGGTGGTGCATCCCGGCGCGTCGGTTCCGGCCCGCGCCTGGTCCCCGGCGCGAGCCGCCCGGGCGGTGGCCGCGCTGGCCGGGGCCGGGCACCGGGTGGTGGTCACCGGCGGCCCGGCGGAGAAGGAGCTGACCGCCACCGTGGCCGGACGGCACGCCCTGGACCTGGGCGGACGCACCCGGCTGCCGGAGCTCGCCGGGGTGCTGGCCCGGGCCCGCTGCACCGTGGTCGGGAACACCGGCCCGTCGCATCTGTCGGCAGCCGCCGGCACGCCGGTGGCCTGCCTGTTCGCCCCGGTGGTGCCCGCCGACCGGTGGCTGCCCTACCGGGTGCCGCATGTGGTGCTGGGCAGGCAGGACGCGCCCTGCCGGGGGACCCGGGCGCGCGTCTGCCCGGTGCCCGGCCATCCGTGCCTGGACTCGGTGACCGACGGCGAGGTGCGGTCCGCGGTGGAGTCGCTGATCTCCCCCGCCGCCCCGCATCCCGCACCCCTCACCACCGGGTGACGGACCGGCCACCGGCCGACCCGCCCACCGGCCCGACCGACCGACTGACCAGCCGACTGACGAGCCGACGAACGAGCCGACGAACGAGCCCACGAACGAGGTGAGCCGGTGAACATTCTGCTGTGGCACGTGCACGGCTCCTGGACCACGTCCTTCGTCCAGGGCCCGCACACCTATCTGGTGCCGGTGCTGCCGGACCGCGGCCCGGACGGACTGGGCCGGGCCCGCACCTTCCCCTGGCCCGCCTCCGTCCGTGAGCTCTCCCCCGCGGAACTGCGGGACGCCGGCATCGACGCGGTCGTCCTCCAGCGCCCGCACGAACTCGCGCTCGCCGAGCGGTGGCTGGGCGGACGCCGCCCGGGCCGGGACCTGCCCGCCGTCTATCTGGAGCACAACGCCCCCGACGGCGAGGTGCCGCTCACCCGTCATCCGTGCGCCGACCGCACCGATCTGGTGCTGGTCCATGTCACCCACTTCAACCGGCTGTTCTGGGACAACGGCCGCGCCCGCACCACCGTGATCGAGCACGGGGTGGTGGACCCGGGCCACCGCTGGACCGGTGAGCTGGAGCGCGCCGCCGTGGTGGTGAACGAACCGGTGCGGCGCGTCCGGTTCACCGGCACCGATCTGCTGCCCGCGCTGTCCGGGGCGGTCCCGCTGGATGTCTTCGGAATGGCCACCGAGGGCCTGGCGGACCGTCTCGGCCTGCCGCCGGAGCGCTGCCGCAGCCACGAGCTGCCGCAGGCCGGGCTGCACGCCGAGATGGCCCGCCGCCGTCTCTATCTGCATCCCGTCCGCTGGACCTCGCTCGGGCTGTCGCTGATCGAGGCCATGCATCTGGGCATGCCGGTGGTCGCGCTGGCCACCACGGAGGCGGTGGAGGCGGTCCCGGCCGGGGCGGGCGTGCTCTCCACCCGTCCGGAGGAGCTGGCCCGGGCGGCCCGCCGCTATCTGCACGAGCCGGAGGCGGCGGCCGAGGCGGGCGAACGGGCGCGGGCCGCCGCCCTTTCCCGCTACGGCCTCAAACGTTTCCTCGCCGACTGGAACCGCCTGCTGGAGGAGGTGACCCGGCGATGACCCGGACCGACCCGCGGACGACCGGACCGCCGCTGCGGATAGCCATGGTCTCCGAGCACGCGAGCCCGCTGGCCGCGCTGGGCGGCGTGGACGCCGGCGGGCAGAATGTGCATGTGGCCAGGCTGGCCACCGCGCTCGCCGCCCGCGGCCACCGCGTCACCGTCTACACCCGGCGCGACGCGCCCGCCGGCCGGCTGCCGGACGAGGTGCCGGCCGGGCCCGGGGTGACGGTCCGCCATGTGCCGGCCGGGCCGCCCGAGCCGCTGCCCAAGGACCTTCTCCTGCCGCACATGCCGGAATTCGCCCGCTTCCTGGCCGAGCAGTGGGCTCGCGACGGCGCGGAGGGGCGGCCGGATCTGCTGCACACGCATTTCTGGATGTCGGGCGTGGCCGCGCTGCACGCCCTCGGCTCCGCGCCCCCGGACGCCCGGCGGATCCCGCTGTGCCACACCTACCACGCGCTGGGCACGGTGAAGCGGCGTCACCAGGGCTCCGCCGACACCAGCCCGCGCGCCCGGATCGCGCTGGAGCGGCGGATCGGCGAACGCTGCGACCTGGTGATCGCCACCTGCGAGGACGAGGTGCGGGAGCTGACCGCGATGGGCATACCGGCGGAGCGGACGACGGTGGTGCCCTGCGGGGTGGACCCGGACACCTTCCGTCCGGACGACCCCGGCGACCCCGGCCCCGGCGATTCGCGCTCCGGCTCACGGCCCCGGCCCCGGTCCCGGTCCCGGCACCCCTTCCGGCTGCTGCATCTGGGACGGCTGGTGCCGCGCAAGGGCGCCGCGGTGTCCATCGCCGCACTCGCCAGGCTGCCGGGCACGGAGCTGGTCATCGCGGGCGGCCCGCCGCCGGAGAAGCTGGACTCCGACCCCGAGGTGCGGCGGCTGCGCGAGACGGCCCGGCGGGCGGGCGTGGCGCGGCGCGTGGTGTTCACCGGCGCGGTGCCCCGGGACGCCGTTCCGGCCCTGCTGCGCGGCGCCGATGTGGTGCTCTGCCCGGCCGACTACGAACCGTTCGGCATCGTTCCGCTGGAGGCGATGAGCTGCGGGCGGCCGGTGGTGGCCAGCGCGGTCGGCGGACAGCTCGACACCGTGACCGATCCGGGCACCGGGCGGCTGGTGCCGCCGGGCGATCCGGCCGCGCTGGCCGCGGCCGTCGCCGCCCTGCTCGCCGATCCGGCCGCCCGGGCGGCCTGCGGTGCCGCCGGCCGCCGCCGGGTGCTGGCCCGGTACGGCTGGGACCGGGTGGCCGCCGCCACCGAGGCCGCCTACCGCGCCGCCCTCGCCCCGGCCCGCGCCCCGGCCGCCGGGCGGGCGCCCGCGCCCGCCGCGGCGCCCTGAGCCCGAGCGGGGGCCACGGAAACCGACGAAGTCAAGGGAAGCCGACGGAAGTCGACGGAAGTCAAGGAGAAGCACCATGAGCACCACCGCACAGCGTGTGGCACACGAGCACTGCCAGTCCCTGCAGGACGCGCTGGCCCACTTCCGGGCGGAAGGGCTTGCCCAGGTCACCGAGTGGGGGCGGCATCTGGCCGCGGTGCTGCCGGTCGGCGGACGGCTGCTCGCCGCGGGCAACGGCGGCAGCGCCGCCCAGGCCCAGCATCTGACCGCCGAGCTCGTCGGCCGCTACCGCACCGAGCGCCCCGCCTACTCCGCCATCGCCCTGCACGCCGAGACCTCCTCGCTGACCGCCATCGGCAACGACTACGGCTATGACGAGGTCTTCTCCCGCCAGGTGGAGGCGCACGGCCGGCCCGGCGACATCCTGGTCGTGCTGTCCACCTCCGGCCGCAGCCCCAATCTGGTGCGGGCCGCGAACACCGGCCGGGCCGCCGGGCTGCGGGTGTGGGCCATGACCGGCCCGCGTCCCAACCCGCTGGCCGCGGAGGCGGACGAGGCCCTGGCCATCGACGCGCCGAGCACCGCCACGGTCCAGGAGGCTCATCTCGTCGCCCTGCATCTGATGTGCGAATCCTTCGACATAGCGGCCGGTGCCGAGCCCGATGGCGCGCTCGGTGCCGACCGGGCCGCGGAGGCGGCGGCCCGGCTCGCCGGCCACTGAGCCGGTCGCCGAGCCGGTCGCCGAGCCGGCCCGCCCGAGCCCTGCCGCGCGGCTCCGCCCGCCCGGACGGACGACGCAAGGAGTGCGTACCCATGACCAGCCAGCAGCCGATCGTCGTCGTCGGCGACACCCTTCTCGACCAGGACGTGCACGGCGACACCTCCCGCCTGGCGCCGGACGCCCCGGTCCCGGTGGTGGACGTGGCCGAGGAGCGCGCCCGCCCCGGCGGGGCCGGCCTGGCCGCCGCCCTGGCCGCCCTGGCCGTCCGGGACGGCCGCGAGGTGGTGCTGGTCACCGCCCTGGGCGACGACCAGGCCAGCGAGACGGTCCGCGCCGTGATGCCGCCCGGGGTCCGGCTCGTCGAGATTCCCCTGCGCGGCACCCTCCCGGTCAAGACCAGGGTGTGTGTGGACGGCCGGCCGCTGGTGCGTGTGGACCGCGGCGACGGCCGGCCCGGCACGCCGGGCGACGAGGCCCGCGAGGTGCTGCGCGAGGCCCGGGCGGTCCTGGTCGCCGACTACGGCCGGGCCACCGCCTCGGCGCTGCGCGAGGAACTGTCCGAGGCGGCACGTCATCTGCCGCTCGTCTGGGACCCGCATCCGCGGGGCGAGGCCCCGGTGGCCGGCGCCCGGCTGGTCACCCCCAACGACCGCGAGGCCCGCACCTTTGTCCCGGACCCGGCGCCGGGGCAGGGACTGGCCGGCTCGGACTCGCTGCGCGCCCACGGCCTGCGCGGCGCGCGGCTGGCCGAACGCTGGGGGGTGGCCTCGGTCGGCGTCACCCTGGGGGCGCGCGGCGCCCTGCTGACGCGGGCCCGCTGCGACGACCCCCTGTATGTACCGGTGACCCGCCACACCGCGGGTGATCCGTGCGGCGCCGGGGACTGCTTCGCGATCACCGCGGCCGTGGCGCTGGCCGACGGCGGACTGCCGGAGGAGGCGGTGCTGCGGGCGGTGGAGGCGGCCAGCGCGTTCGTCGCGGCGGGCGGCGCGGGAAACCCGGACACCTGGCGCCCGCGGCAGCGGCCCCCGGCCGGCCGGGGCCGCACCGGCGGGGCGCGCGGCCGGGTGCCGCGGCGGCTGGCCGAGGTGCTGGCCGTGGTGGAGTCGGTGCAGGCCCGCGGCGGCACCGTGGTCGCCACCGGCGGCTGCTTCGACCTGCTGCACGCGGGCCATGTGCAGTTGCTGCAGAATGCCCGCCGCACCGGTGACTGCCTGATCGTCTGCCTGAACTCGGACGCCTCGGTGCGGCGGCTCAAGGGGCCGGGCCGCCCGCTGAACCCGCTCGCCGACCGGATCAGGGTGCTCACCGGCCTGGCGTGCGTGGACGCCGTGGCGGTCTTCGACGAGGACACCCCGGAGACGCTGCTGCGGCGGATCCGCCCGGATCTGTGGGTGAAGGGCGGCGACTACAGCGTCAGCGGGCTGCCGGAGGCGGCTGCGCTGCGGGAGTGGGGCGGGCAGGCGCTGGTCCTGCCGTATCTGGCCGGCCGCTCCACGACGGCGATCGCCCGGCGCGCCGCGGGCGGCCCGGACTCCTCCTCGGCCTCGGCCGCCCTCCCCCGATGACCGCCCGTCCCGGGCCCGCGCCCGCGCCCGCCGGACAGCCCGCCACGGCCTCCGCGGCCGGTGCCACGGGCGGCGCGGTCCTGCCGACCGGTGCGCGGGGGGCGGCCGGGGGCTCGGCCGGGGAGGAGCGGGCGGCGGTCGTGGTGCTGCGGGCGCTGGGGCTGGGCGATCTGCTGACCGGGGTGCCCGCGCTGCGCGCGCTGCGGCGGGCCTGTCCCGGCCGCCGGCTGCTGCTGGCCGCCCCGGCCCGCCTCGCCGAGGCCGCCGCCGCCACCGGCGTGGTGGACGGGCTGCTGCCCACCACCGCGGCGGACCGGGAGGTGCCGGACCGGGTGCCCTGGACCGGCCCGCCGCCGGAACTCGCCGTGGACCTGCACGGCAACGGCCCGGCGAGCCTGGCACCGCTGCGCGCCCTCGCCCCCGCGCGGCTGCTCGGCTATGCCCTGCCCGGCGCCCCGCCCTGGCGGGAGGACGAGCCGGAACGCGCCCGCTGGTGCCGGCTGCTCGCTGCGCACGGCATCCCCGCGGCCGACCCCGACGACCTCCGGATCACCGCCCCGGCGGCCTCCCCCGCACCGGGTGCCGTGGTGCTGCATCCGGGCGCGGACGCCGCGGCCCGGCGCTGGCCCGCCGACCGCTTCGCGGCCGTCGGGCGGGCACTGCGGGCCGCGGGCCACCGGGTGGCGGTGACCGCGGGCCGGGGCGAGGCGGCGCTCGCCCGGGCCGTGGCCGACGCCGCCGGCCTGCCCGCCGGGCAGGTGCTGGGCGGTGACCGGGACCTGCCGTTCGGCGAGTTGTGCGGCCTGCTGGCCGGTGCCCGTGCGCTGGTGGCCGGCGACACCGGACCGGCCCATCTGGCGACCGCGCTGGGCGCCCCCTCCGTGGTGCTTTTCGGCCCGGTCTCGCCGCGTGTCTGGGGCCCGCCGCCGGGGCCGCGGCACCGGGTGCTGTTCCGTCCCGGTCCGGACGAGCGGGACCTGGTACGGCCGGGAGACGCGCACGGCCGCCGGCCCGACCCGCGGCTGCTGCGCATCACCCCCGACGATGTCCTGACGGCCCTGGCCGGGCTCGGCGTCACGCTCGGCGCCGACCGGCCGGAACGGGCCCGGGCCTGACCGCGCCCGCGTTCTCCTCCCCGGTCCCCCGCACCGCCCGGCCCGGTGCTCTCCCCGCCGCCGCCCGCACGCGCGCGGGTTCCGGCGCCTCTTTCCGCTTCCCACTTCCCCCTTCCCCCCTTCGCCTTCCCGGGCCCGGGGTCCCGCGCCGCACCGGCGGGGGCAGGAGGCCGGTGGCGGTGGCGGCGGCGGCGCGTCAGCCGATGTAGCGGCGGGCGGTGGAGCGGCGCTGGGCGTCCTCCAGGGCCCGCAGCCGGCCCTCGACCGCGGGTGGCACCACCCGGCGCTCCCGCACCAGCCACGGCGCTCCGGCCAGCGCCGCGCCCACCGCCCGCGCACTGGCGCGGTCCCGGGGCACGGTGCGCAGCAGCCGCACGGTGCGGCGCAGCGCCGGTCGCACCGGGCGGCGCAGCCAGGTGAACCACAGGGTGTTGCGGATGCCGTCGGTGCGCCGCCGGGTGGCGTCCCGGGCGGCCGAGGCTGCGTGATGGATCGTCAGCTCCGGCGCGAACGCCAGCCACCAGCCGTCCGTCATCAGATCGGCGGCCAGCAGCTCCTCCTCGCCGCCGAGCCAGAGCCGGGGCGAGAAGCCGCCGGCCCGGCGGAAGGCGTCGGTGCGCAGCACGGTCGCCGCGGCCAGAAAGGAGCCGAGCGGCGGTCCGGGCAGGGCGGGCCCGCCGGGCGGCGGGCCCGGCACGGGCGAGTGGCGCAGTTCCTCGACGATGGGGTCCTCGGTGCCGGCCGGCTCCACCACGATCCGGGCGGTGACGGCGGCCACGCCGGGGTGGGCGTCCAGCAGATCGGCGGCGGCGCGCAGCGAGCCGGGCTCCCACCAGGTGTCGTCGTCGCAGAACGCCAGATAGGGGGTGGTGACCCGGCGGGCGGCCAGATTGCGTCCGACGGCGCCGAGATTGGCGCCGGGACGGAGCAGGGTGACCTCCGGATGCAGCCGGGCGACGGCTTCCGCGGTGCCGTCGGCGGAGGCGTTGTCGGTGACCACGACGCGCGGGCGTTCCGGCAGCGCGGCCAGCCGGTCCAGGGTGTGCAGCAGTTCGTCCCGCCGGTTGTGGGTGATCACCGCCACCGAGACCCGGCCGTCCGGCTCCGCCGCCGCCCGCTCCCGCTGTTCCCGCCGCTCCCGCTGTTCCCGCTCCCGCTGGGCCATGGACCGCTGCTCCCCTCCGCCGCCCCGTCACGGGCCGGCACCGACGGATGTCCGGCGGCCCTCGGGCGGGGCCTCGGGCCGCCGCTGTTCGAGACGGCGCACGTCGGCCTCGACCGCCGGCGGCAGCCGGCGGCGGTGGCACAGCGCCGCGGGCAGCCGGGGCAGCAGCCCGCCCAGCGCCCGCCGCGCCACCGGATCGCCGGGGGCGGCCAGGGCCAGCTCACCGGTGCGGCGCAGCGCGACCGGCAGCGGGCGCCGCAGCCAGGCGGTCAGGGTGGCGTTGCGCCGGGTCAGGGCCTTCCGGTGCGGGCGCGGCACGTCGGCCGGCCGGTGCCGGGCGGTGACCGCGGGCGCGTAGCAGCAGAGCCAGCCGGCCGCGGTCAGGTCGTATGCCAGCAGGGTCTCCTCGGCGCCGAAGAACAGCACCGGGTGATAGCCGCCGACGGCCAGGAACGCCTCCCGGCGGACCACGGCCGCGCAGCCCAGGAACCCCAGCACCGGCGGCCCCGGCAGCCCGCCGGCGCCGACGCCCGCAGCGCCGCGGTCGGGACCGGGTCCGGGTCCGGGGCCGGGGCCGGGCGGCGGGCGCAGCGGGGAGGCGGCCAGCACGGCGTTGAGCGGGTCCTCGGCGGCCGCTCCGTCGGGGCCGACCAGGGTGCGGGCGGCCAGCAGGCCGATCCGCGGCTGACGGACCAGCAGCTCGCCGGCGGCGGCCAGGGCGCCCGGCTCCCACCAGGAGTCGTCGTCGCTGAAGGCGACATACTCGGTGCCGACGGCGCGGACTCCGTCGTTGCGGGCCAGGGCGCCGCGGTTGGTGTGCAGCGGGACGAGCTGCACCTGCGGGAAGCGCCGGGTCACCATGGCGCGGGTCCCGTCGGAGGAGGCGTTGTCCACCACCACGATGCGGGGCCGCTCGGGCAGCGCGGTCAGCCGCCGCAGCGTCCCGGCCAGCTTCTCGGCACGGTCGCGGGTGGCGATCACCACTCCCGGGCCCCGGTCCGGCGCGGACGTGTTCACGCTCGGCTCACTCATGCCAGTCATGCCAGTCATGTCGCGCCCGCGAGTGCCCCGGGCCGCCGCCCCGAAACGACGGCCCCGGCGCCGCACGGTTTGGGCGGACGGGGGGTCGGTTACCCGCGCCCGGTGACGTTCCAGGAGACCGCCGCCCGGCAGCCCGGCAGAGTGCTGCTCACCGGCTGGTTCAGCTTTCTGCACGGCGAGGCCACGGCCGGCGACGTGCTGGCCCTGCGCCGTGTCCAGCAGGTGCTGGACCGGGCCGGGGTCCGTTACGACGTGGCCTGGAGTCCTCGTTTCCGGCCGGACGGCCTGTCGCTGGACGAGACGCGGCCCGAGCGGTACGCCTCCCTGGTGTTCGTCTGCGGTCCGCTGCACGGTCCGCGGATCGCCGGGCTGCACGAACGCTTCCCGCACTGCCTGCGGATCGCCGTCGGCACCTCCGTGATCGACCCCGAGGACCCCGCCGTCACCGGCTTCCACCGGGTGCTGGCCCGCGACGGCCGGCACATCCCGGCCACCCGCGACCTCGCGGTGCGGGCGCCGACCGCCGGTTCGGTCCCGGTCACCGGGGTGATCCTCACCCGCGGCCAGGGCGAGTACGGCACCGCCCGCCTGCACGACCAGGTGGCGCGCACGGTCTCCGGGTGGCTGGCCCGCACCCGCTGCGCCCCCGTGGTGCTGGACACCAGGCTCGACGCCCGCGACGGGCTGCTGGCCGGCACCCCGGAGGAACTGCTGTCCCTGCTGGAGCGGACCAACGCGGTGATCACCGACCGGCTGCACGGCATGGTGCTGGCGCTGCGCGCCGGAGTGCCGCCCATCGCCGTCGATCCGGTGCGGGGCGGCGCCAAGGTCAGTGCCCAGGCGGACGCCTGCCGCTGGCCCGCGCTGATCCCGGCCGAGCGGCTCGACTTCGGCCGGCTGGACGCCTGGTGGTCCTGGTGTCTGCGGCGCGGGCGGCAGGCCGCGCTGCGCCGCGGGCGGCTGCTGTCCGCGGGCTCGGACCCGGCCGACCAGCTGCTCGGCGCGCTGCGCCACGCCGCCCCGGCCCTCGGCCGCTGAACGCGGTGCCCCCGCCCGTGCCCGTGCTCAAGTCCCCGTCAGGGGCGTTTCTGGATGACACCGAAGACGTGGCCGTCCGGGTCGAAGAAGTAGAACAGCTTCTGCTGCTCGTACTCGTGCTCGCGGGCCACCTCCACAAAGGGGCGGATGCTCGCCACATAGGCGTCGAAGTCGTCCACCGCCAGCGAGAAGGTGGCGAACGTGCCGACCGGGGTGTCGCGCAGCGGCGGCATCCAGCGGCGCAGGTGCTCGTCCCGGTAGACGGTGAACGCGAACTCGCCGTCGAACAGCAGCGTGCGCAGGTCGTCGTCCGGATCGCCGCCGCCCGGCAGCGCGGTGAAGCCCAGCTTCTTGAAGAAGCCGACCGACGCCTGGGTGTCGCGCACCCCGAGACAGACGGAGATCACAGGGGTCTTCAGCATGACTCTCTCCTTCGCCCTCTCCCTGGAACGTGAACAACCAGATAAAAGCATCCTTACCGCTCGATTTCGGACAAGCCGTCACCGCGCACCGCGGGGGAATCCGGGAACGCGGCGTGAGCAGGCTCATAACGTCAGTTGGACGATTAGCCCTCTAGACTCGGAGACGTGCCCCAGTTGCGTCTCGCCCTGAACCAGATCGACTCCTGCGTCGGAGACCTCGCCGGCAATGCCGACGCCGTCCTCCGCTGGACCCGGCACGCCGCCGAGCGCGGCGCCCACCTGGTCGCCTTCCCGGAGATGATGCTGACCGGCTACCCCGTCGAGGACCTGGCGCTGCGCCCGTCCTTCGTGGAGGCCGGCCGCGCCGCCCTGCACGACCTCGCCGCCCGCCTGGACCGCGAGGGCCTGGGCGCCACCCCGGTGGTGGTCGGCTACCTGGACCGCAGCCAGGAGCGGCTCCCCCGCTACGGCCAGCCGGCCGGCTCCCCGCAGAACGCCGCCGCCGTCCTCCAGCACGGCGAGGTGGTCCTCACCTTCGCCAAGCACCATCTGCCCAACTACGGCGTCTTCGACGAGTTCCGCTACTTCGTCCCCGGGGACACCCTGCCCGTGATCCGCGTCCACGGCGTGGACGTGGCCCTGGCCATCTGCGAGGACCTGTGGCAGGACGGCGGCCGGGTGCCCGCCGCCCGGGCCGCCGGCGCCGGCCTGCTGCTGGTGGTCAACGCCTCCCCCTACGAGGTCAACAAGGACGACACCCGCCTGGACCTGGTGCGCAAGCGCGCCGAGGAGGCCGGCTGCGCCCTCGCCTACCTCGCCCTCACCGGCGGCCAGGACGAGCTGGTCTTCGACGGCGACTCGATCGTCGTCGACGCCCAGGGCACGGTGGTGGCGCGCGGCCCGCAGTTCGCCGAGGAGTGCCTGCTGCTGGACATGGACCTCCCGGCCGCCGCGCCCGAGCCGCCGGCCGGCACGGTCGGCGCGGACGGCGCCGGCGAGGACGGGCGCCTGACCATCGTGCACCGCACCCTGTCCGCCGAGCCGCTGCCGCGCTACCCGGTGCAGTACCCGGGCGGCCGGGCCGCGCGCCTGGGCGACGAGGAGGAGATGTACCGGGCGCTGGTCACCGGCGTGCGGGCCTATGTGCGCAAGAACCACTTCCGCACCGTGCTGATCGGCCTGTCCGGCGGCATCGACTCCGCCCTCACCGCCGCCATCGCCTGCGACGCCCTCGGCCCGGAGAACGTCCACGGCGTCTCCATGCCGTCCCGCTACTCCTCCCAGCACTCCAGGGACGACGCCGCCGAACTGGCCCGCCGCACCGGCCTGCACTTGCGCACCGTGCCCATCGACCCGATGTTCGACGCCTATCTGGCGGCCACCGAGCTCACCGGCCTGGCCGAGGAGAATCTCCAGTCCCGGCTGCGCGGCACCCTGCTGATGGCCATCTCCAACCAGGAGGGCCAGATCGTGCTGGCCCCCGGCAACAAGAGCGAGCTGGCGGTCGGCTACTCCACCCTCTACGGCGACTCGGTCGGCGCCTACGGCCCGATCAAGGACGTCTACAAGTCGGCGGTCTTCCGGCTGGCGCGCTGGCGCAACGCGCACGCCGCCGCACACGGCGAGACCCCGCCCATCCCGGAGAACTCGATCAGCAAGCCGCCCTCCGCCGAACTGCGCCCCGGCCAGCTCGACACCGACTCGCTGCCCGACTACCCGGTACTGGACGGCATCCTGGAACGCTATGTCGACCTCGACCACGGCCGGGACGAGATCGTGGCCGCCGGCTTCGACGAGGAGCTGGTGCGGCGGGTGCTGCGCCTGGTCGACGCCGCCGAGTACAAGCGGCGGCAGTACCCGCCGGGCACCAAGATCTCCCGCAAGGTCTTCGGCAAGGACCGCCGGCTGCCCCTGACCAGCCGCTGGCACGAGGGCTGACCCGCGCGGCGCGGCTCCGCCGGGCTACGACACCCGGGCGGCCACCGGCAGATGATCGCTGCCGGTGGCCGGCAGGGTCCAGGAGGTGGCCGGTTCCAGGCCGCGCACCAGGATGTGGTCGATCCGGGTCAGCGGGAAGCCCGCCGGATAGGTGAAGCCGAAGCCCGCCCCGGCCGCGCCCTGGGTGGAGCGGAGCTGCGCGGTGACCGGCGCCAGCGCGCGGTCGTTCATGGTGCCGTTCAGGTCGCCGAGGAGTATCACCCGCTCCAGCCGCTCGTCGGCGATGGCCGCACCCAGCAGATCGGCCGCGTCGTCCCGCCGCCCGGCGGTGAACCCGGCCCGCAGCTGCACCCGCACCGAGGGCAGGTGCGCCACATAGACGGCCAGCTCGCCGTCGGGCGCGGCCACGGTGGCGCGCATCGCCCGCACCCAGCCCAGGCCGATGTCCACCGGCCGCACCTCGTCCAGCGGGTAGCGGCTCCACAGCCCGACCGTGCCCTGCACCGCGTGGTGGGGATAGGTCTCGGCCAGGCCCTCCTCGTACACCGCGACCTGCTCCTGCGGCATCTCCTGGAGGGCCAGGACATCGGCGCCGGAGCCGGCGAGTACGGCGGCGGTGGCCGCCGGATCGGGGTTCTCCGCGTCCACGTTGTGGGAGGCCAGGGTGAGGTCGCCGCCGTCCGAGGTCTTGTCCAGCAGCAGACCGCCGAAAAGGTCGGACCAGACCAGCAGCGGGATCAGCACGCCGATCAGGGCGGTGCACGAGCGCCGCCACAGCGCGGCGGCCAGCAGCACCGGCAGGGCCAGCCCGGCCCAGGGCAGAAAGGTCTCGGCGAGGCTGCCGAGGTTGCCGACCACATTGGGGATGTGCGCGTGGCTGAGCATCACCGCCGCCGTCAGCAGGCCGAGGGCGGCCGGCACCAGGCCGCGCCGCCAGCGGCCGGCGCGGTCGCCCCAGCGGGGCGGCGACGACCGCGCGCCACCCGCCCCTGCCTTCCCTTGCGTCACATCCGGCGCGTCCTTCCCACCAGACCCGGCCGGACGCGCCGCCGTCCGGAGTTCCGCCTCCCCCGTGCCGCTCTGTGGCTCAGGTGCGGAGCCCGGGCCGCCCGCCGGGCTCTCGGTACGTGCCATGTGCAAAAACCCTCACTGGCTGTCGCGGGTGCCACCCAGGACCTTAGGGGAACCTGGGCGTTCCAGGACAATCGCGGTCCCGGCCTGCTCCGGGACCCGGGGCGTCCTGACCATGCTGCCCATGCGGAACAGGACGACCGGCACGCCACCCGGGGTTCCGCCGCCGTCCGCTCCGTACCCGGGAGCGACCCGCCCGGTACGGCGGTGTGACATCACCCACAGCGCGGTTGCGCGCCCGGCCCACGGTTCCCGTCTCCGGTACGCGGTGCCACCATGGAGTCGTTCCGGGGACGCCGCCAAGGCGCCACGAGACGACGACAGGAGAACTGCGATGACGCAGCAGGATCAGGCTGCCCGGAAATCACCGGAGCAGTCCGTACTCTACGGCGGCAAGGGCAGCCGCCGGGTCACCGTACGTGACATCGCCCGCGCCAAGGAGCGCGGCGAGAAATGGCCGATGCTCACCGCCTACGACGCGCTGACCGCCTCCGTTTTCGACGAGGCCGGCATCCCGGTGCTGCTGGTGGGCGACTCCATGGGAAACGTGGCCCTGGGCTACGACTCCACCGTGCCGGTCACCCTGGACCAGATCACCATGCTCTCGGCGGCCGTGGTGCGCGGCACCCGCCGGGCCATGATCGTCGGCGACCTGCCCTTCGGCTCCTACCAGGAGGGCCCGGTGCAGGCCCTGCGCAGCGCCACCCGGCTGATGAAGGACGCCGGGGTGGGGGCGGTCAAGCTGGAGGGCGGCGAACGCTCCGCCGACCAGATCCGGCTGCTGGTGGACGCCGGCATCCCGGTGATGGCCCATGTCGGCCTGACCCCGCAGTCCGTCAACGCCTTCGGCGGCCATCCCGTCCAGGGCCGCGGCGAGGAGGCCGCACACCAGCTGCTGCGCGACGCCAAGGCCGTCCAGGACGCGGGAGCCTTCGCCGTCGTCCTGGAACTCGTCACCGCCGAACTGGCCGCCGAGGTGACCCGCTCCCTGCACATCCCGACCGTCGGCATCGGCGCCGGCGCCGAGTGCGACGCCCAGGTGCTGGTCTGGACCGACATGGCCGGCATGACCGACTGGCCCGGCGGGCGCAAGCCGCGCTTCATCAAGGAGTACGCCCGGCTGCGCGAGGCCCTCGGCGACGCCGCCCGCGCCTTCGGCGACGACGTGGTCACCGGCGTCTATCCCGCCCCGGAGCACAGCTTCCGCTGACTCCCGGCGCGGGCCCGACCAGGCGGCACCGGCCGGCGCGCGACGCCGTGCTCCCCCTTCACGGCGCCCCGCCGCTGCCGCCTCCGGGCGACCGCTACCCACCACGCGGTCGCCACCAGGGGTGCCCCGGCCCGTTCCCTCCGGCCCGGGGCACCCCGCAGCACCACTGCACCCTGGACTACCCCGCCCACCGAGGGTGTTCATCCCGCCACGGAACGAAGGGTAAGGTGGGCGACAAGTCGCCCAGAGGGCTGTCCGATCACCCGCCGGGGCGTCTGCCGTGCATGAAGGCGGAGGACGGGGCCGGTGCTTCCTCATCAAGTGCAGTATGCGCACAGCAAGTTCAGGCTGATGGTCTCGGACACAGCTCCGGCAGCGAGTTCGAAAAGCTGTTTCACCTCCTGATGGAACTGCGTCACGACGACTACGTCCCGATCCGGACTGCCGGCAGCATCGGCGACCTCGGAGGGGATGGCCTGCGGACGTCGACCCGTGCCCTGTATGCCTGCTACGCACCGGAGACCTTTGATGTGTCGTCGGTGCGCAGCAAGTTCCTCGGCGACGTGGAGAGCGCCGTCGTCCAACGGCCGGAGCAGTTCGACACCTTTGTCTTCGTCCACAACGATCAGCGCGGCGGTGTCCATCCGGTCGTCTCGGGACTCCTCATGGACGCCGGCCGGACCTTCCCGCGCGTGGTTTTCCAGCAGATGGGCCCGCAGAAGCTCTGGCACGAGGCGATGTATCTCGACCGGGTGAGGATGGAGCGGCTGCTCGGTGAGACGATCCCGGTCGAGCGGGTCGTCTACCGCATCGGGCTGGCCGAGATCGAGCCCTTGCTGAGGCATCTGGCCGAGAAGCGCCGGCGCGCCTGTGCCTCGGCCGTCCCGGTCCCACTGCCCACGATCCACAAGGTCGACTTCAATGAACTCTCGGAGCACGCGCGGGAGGTGCTGCAAGCCGGGAGACCGTATGCGCATCTCGTCGAGCAGTACTATCGCAGCCTGCTTGATCCGCAGGAACGGGATGAGACAGCGGCCGGGTTCCGGGCGTACTACGCACGGATGAGGCAGGAGTACGGGGACGACACGGACAAAATTCTCTGGCAGATGCAACGCTATGTGCTGGGGCAGGAGGCTCCCCGGTGGGACCGGGACGAGGCCGCCAAGGCCGTCCTCGCCTACTTCTTCGACGAGTGCGACATCTTCGAAGTCCCCCCGCCGGGGTGGCGGCCGGAGCGACCGGAGCAGGAAGGAGCGGCGCCGGCATGATCACGCCCACCAAGGGAATTGCTCCGGACCGCGCGCTGCTCGCCGTCGGTGCGCAGATCGTGATGCAACTGGACCGTCCGCTCACCGTGAGCCAGGCATGGTCCCGGCTGAAGGAGTGGCGGTCCGAGAACGACCATCCGGCTCCGCTGTCCTTCGGCTGGTTCGTCCTGGCGCTGGACGTCCTGTATGCGCTCGGTCTGGTGGAACTGAAGAACGACCTGCTCACCAGGGGGGCCGCCCATGCTCCGCGGGCTGAGCGCTGACGATGAGCGGTTCAAGACGGTCGGGTTCCGGGCCGGCCTCAACCTTCTCGTGGCCCGGAAGACCACAGCCAGCACGTCCACCGACAGCCGGAACGGTTCCGGCAAGTCGAGCATGATCGAACTGCTCCACTTCCTGCTGGGCGCACGCTTCGACAACAAGCACCTGCTCGCCCACCAGGAACTGCGCAGGACCGTCTTCTCCCTGCGGATGGACTGGCCGGGCCTGGAACAGGAACTGCGGGTCAGCCGGTCCGGCGGTGACGCGAAGTACGTGACCCTGCGCCCCGCGCTCACCGGTCGCGAGGCCCAGCAGGGACTGTTCGGCGAACCGGGAGGCACGGACGGCACGGGCAGCGGGGAGAAGATCCCGCTTGCCGAGTGGCAGACCCTCATCGAACGCGATCTCTTCGGCCTCACCGGTGACCATCCCGGGGTCAGCGGCCGGGCCATGCTCTCCTTTCTGCTGCGCCGCATCGGCAGCCACGGCTTCAATGAGGCGGTGCGCAGCTTCGCCCGTCAGCCGGAGGCGAGCGCGACGGCCAATCTGGCCCATCTGCTCGGGCTGGACTCGGCGCTTGCCGCCCGCTACCAGGAGATCACGGCGAAGAAGGCCACCAGGGACCAGCTCAAGAAGGCCGTGGACGACCCCTTCTGGGGAAAGGTGATCGGCAGGACAGCCGATCTGCGCGGCGAGATCGCCGTGCGGAAGGCCAAAATCACCGAGCTCCAGCAGGAGATCGCCGCCTTCCGGGTTGTTCCCCAGTACGAGCAGCTCAAGGAACGTGCCGATGAGCTCACCCGGCGCATCCAGGAACTCAACACCCAGGATGTGATCGACCGGCGCAATCTCGAACACCTCGAAAAGGCAGTGGCCGAGGCCGTTGATCCCGAAGTGCGCTACCTGCAACAGGCGTACGAAGAACTGGGCCTGACCCTTCCCGACCAGGCCCTGCGCAGATTTGACGAGGTCCGCGCCTTCCATGCAGCGGTGGTGCGGAACCGGCAGAGCTACCTCGGCGCGGAGATCGAGACGGCCCGCCACGGCATCGCGGCCCGACGAGCCGAGCGGGCACGGCTCGACACGGAACTCAGCGCCGTACTCAAGGAGCTGAGCGAAGGCGGCGCACTCGACCGACTCACGGCACTGCAGAAGCTTCTCGCTCAGGAGGAATCCAAGCTGGGAGCGCTCCAGCACCGGCTGGACGTCGCCCAGGCCGTGGAGGCGAGCAGCCGGGAGATCGAGGCCACACGGATCACTCTGATCAGGGAACTGGACACGGACCTGCGGGAGCGGCAGCACCAGATCAGCCAGGCGACGGTGCTCTTCCACGAACTCGCCAGCAGGCTGTACGGCAGCGACCGTCCGGCGTATCTCTCGGTGGAGGCGGGCCGGAACAGCCTGAAGATCACTCCGAAGATCAGCAGCGATGTCAGCCACGGTATCAACAAGATGGCGATCTTCTGTTTCGACCTGGCCACGTCTGTGATCGCCCACCGCGGTGGCCGGGGCCCGGATTTCCTGGTGCACGACAGCCACATCTTCGATGGTGTGGACGACCGCCAGCTCACCCGGGCCCTGGAGGTGGCAGTGGACATCACCCGGGCCGAGCACATCCAGTACATCGTGACCATCAACGAGGACGACCTGGCGAAGGCCCGCCACCTGGGCTTCGGCGCCGAGCCCTATGTGATCGACCCGGTACTCACCGACGCCTACGATGAAGGCGGCCTCTTCGGCTTCCGCTTCGAGGCGTGACCGCCGGCCACGCCGGTCAGCCCGCCGCGCGGGCCCGGGAGCGGGCGCGGCGGCCGTAGTACCACGCCAGATTCGACGACACCCCCGCCAGCAGCACCCATACGATGCCGAGCCAGTTCCCCTGCACGAACGACACCACCGCCGCCGCGACGGCAAGCACACAGACGACCAGGGCATACACGGCAAACCGCCGGTCGGCGGCCGGACTGAACTGTGACATGGGCTGACTTCCGTACTTCTGTGCTCCCGGACGGTCTGACCCGCCCATTCTCCCCCAGCCACCGATGCTCCCGGATACCGGGCGCCAGAAGCCAGCCAGCACTTTGCTGGCTGAGCGACTACCCTTGTCGCATGGCTACTCTCTACGTCCGCGACCTGTCCGACGACGCACTCGCCGAGCTGAAAATAAGGGCCGCACGGGAACGGCAGTCCCTCCAGGCGTACGCGCGGGCACTGCTGGAGCAGGAGGCCGCCACTCCGACCATGGCGGACGTCGTCGCCCGCATCAGGGACCGGGTGACGGCACGGCTGTCCACCCAGGAGGTGCTGGCCGACATCGAGGCCGAACGGGAGCGTTCGTGATCGTGGTGGACGCGGGAGCCGTCGCGCACCTCGTTGCCGACGCCGGCCCGGTGGGGGAAGCCGTGCGCAAACGTGTCGAAGCAGAACGCCTGGCCGCGCCGCACCTGCTGGACGTCGAGGTCGCCTCCGCACTGCGCGGGCGCCACCGCGGCGGAAAGCTGTCCGATGTACAGCTCGATATGGCATGGGACTCCTTCGCGCTCCTGCCCATCCGCAGAATGGAGCACATGCCCGTCATGCCGCGCGTGCGCGAACTCTGGAACAACCTCTCCCCGTACGACGCGACGTACGTGGCCCTCGCCGAAGGCCTCGGCGTCCCGCTGATCACCAGCGACGCCAGAATCGAACGCGCCGGCCGCGCCCGGTGCCCTGTCGAAGTCTTCACAGACCACAGGGGCTGACGCCCGAGCGCGGCCCGTCACACGGCCGGCCATCCGGAAACCAGGGACGCACACAAGCAGTCCGCATGGGAGCCCCGGAGCCAGGTCGAGATCCGGCGGCGCGCCCTCAGCCGGCGATCACGGTGGCCAGCAGCCGCCCGTCCGGAAAGCCGTACAGGGCTGCCTGACTCCCCGAGGGCGGGCCGAAGGTGAAGGCCGGGACCCCGGTGCAGCTCATCGACCCGGTCCCGGACACCTGCTCCGCCGGGCCGAAGAACAGGCTGCCATCACCAACCACCGCGATCAGCACGTGCGCCCAGGTGCAGGTGCCCGCATACGACCGGACTTCCCAGTACAGGACGGTGTCGCCGGCCTCGCCATCGTTGACCGTCAGCCAGTTGTCCTGGCCATAGGCGTCCTGATACCACCAGTTGTACTGGAACTCCCAGGGCACTCCCGAGTCATCGGCCCGCGTCAGTGCCGCGCCGGCGTCCGGCCAGTCGAGCGTGAGCGAGCCGTCGGAGTGCGTCTTGAGCGTCTGGGTTCCGGGATAGACGCAACTGTCCGCCGGGATGTCGTAGATGCGGTCCAGGCTTACGGTCGCCCGGTCATCGTCCACGGACTCCAGATAGATGGTCGCGTGGCACATCGCCGTGGGATAGACGGCCCAGTAGTCCCCGATGGCGTCTCCCACCGACCCGGTGTACACCTCCATGCGGTAGACGATGTCGTTGCGCACCGTACTGCCGCCGACCCACGTTCCCCCGAAGGAGCCGGGCAGCACGGAGGGTTCCGGCTCCGGCTCCGGCTCCGGTTCCGGTTCCGGTTCCGGTTCCGGTTCCGGAGTGGGCGTGGGCTCCGTTTCCTCGGGATCGGTCTCCTCCGGCTCCGGCTCGGACTCCTCCGGAGTCGGGGTGGGAGTCGGTGTCGGCGTGCTGTCGGTGCCGGTGTCGGTCCGGCTGCTGCTCCGGTCGGTCCGGCCGCCACCCTCCGAGCCGTCCCCGGCCAGCGCGATCACCGTACCGGCGGTCAGTACGACGAGCACCGTGGCGGCGGACGCCAGCAGCAGGGGCGCCCGCCTGCGCCGCCGCTCCGGCGCGGGCGCGGACGCGGGCACATACGGCGGCGGGGTGGGCACCGCCGCGTCCGGTGGGCCCGGCGGCGGAACCGGGGCCCGGACCGGCTCCGTCGGAGCCGTGGGCGGAGGGGTGACCGGCCTGGTGTGGCCCGGACCGGAACCCGCGGGCGGCGGCTGCTCCACCTCCGGGGCCTCGGAGTCCAGCAGATCCACCGCGTGCCGGCCCAGCGCGGCCACCAGCACCGCCGGAAGCCACGGCCCGGCCTGCGCGTCGGCGCTGTCCCAGGGCGCTGACGCGGCGGTGCGTTCCAGCAGGTCGAGCAGGTCGGGACGGCCGGCCGGGTCGGGCGTCAGGCAGTCCTCGACCAGCCCGCGCACCGGCTCCGGCACTCCGTCCAGATCCTTCTGGTCCTGCACGATGCGCAGCAGCAGCGCGTGCAGCCCACTGTCCAGCTCACCGAAGGGGGTGCGGCCGGTGGCGGCAAAAGTGAGCACCGATCCCAGCGCGAAGATGTCCGACGCCGGGGTGAGCGACTCGGCCCGGCACTGTTCCGGGGACATGAACCCTGGCGTGCCGATCACCCCGCCAGTGGTGGTCAGACCGGTGGTGGTGCCCTCGGCGGCCCGGGAGATACCGAAGTCGATGACCCGCGGTCCGTCTAGAGTGATCAGCACATTGGACGGCTTGAGGTCGCGGTGGATCAGTCCGGCGGCGTGGATGTCGCGCAGCGCCCGGGCGAGTCCGTTGGCCAGCGCCAGCAGGGTGACCGCGGGCAGCGGGCCACTTTCACCGGTCACCACCTCGTGCAGGGACGGGCCGGGGATGTAACCGGTGACGATCCAGGGAATCGAGGCCTCGGTATCGGCGTCCAGCACGGGGGCGGTCCACCGGCTCTCGACCCGCCGGGCGGCGGCCACCTCGCGCCGGAAGCGGCGCCGGAACTCCGGTACCCGGGCCAGCTCGGGCTGTACGAACTTGACAGCCACCATGCGCCCCCGGTCCGAGCGCGCCAGAAACACCTCCCCCATGCCGCCCGCCCCCAGCCGCCCGAGCAGCCGGTATTGCCCCACCGTGCGCGGATCGTCCGGACCCAGCGGTTCCATCTCCCCCGCCCTCCCCTGTATTCATCCTGTGCGTGTCACACGCCGACCACACCGGCCCGCCGGTCTCAGCACCCTGGATGGGCACAACTGCTCCACACCCATAGGGGATTGGTGAGGCCCAGGCCATCTTCGTCCGCCGAGCGGATCCGGGGAGCTGGTACGCAGCCCTTGTGACGCATTCGTTTCAAAGGCACGCCGGGCCACCGGACCGGGTGGAGACGGGACGGTCGGGATCAGTGACCGCACGGGCGCTCCCACGCGGCCCGGAGCAGCACGCCGGATTCGACGACACCGCCGCCGGCAGCACCTGCACGATGCCGAGCCAGTTCGCCTGCGCGAGGTACACCACGCGGCGGCCACGGGGAGCGCGCAGACAATCAGGGCAAGAGCGGCCCGCGTCGGCGTCACCGGTGCGCCGACACCAACGGAGCGGCCAGGGGAGAGACCCGACTCCGAAGTCAGCGGCCAGCGACGGCCATCCCCCACGAACTCCCGCCAGGCATCGGCCGGCACGGCCAGGACGGCCCCTGCGGGCCGCTTGCTGTCCCGGACCGGCACCACCCCGGCGATGCCGTCGGCCACCTCAACGCAATTGCCGCCATCAAGGTTGCTGGTGTTAACCTCCAATCTCTACCGCGCCATGGACGCCGCGCGGATCGCCTTTGCAGGCACCACAGTGCCGATCCACCAGGATCACCACCTGCGTGAAAGCGACTATGGGCACCTCAACAATTGCGGCAAACGTTCCCGGTCAGAGCACTAGAAGTCCTGAAGATTCCCGACTGATTTCACCCCAATACAAGCGACGACCGAACGGGTTTCTGGATCCAGGAAAAGCTGGAAGTAGTATCCACTTCCACGCCGATCATCGATGAAACCCATCGCAAGCCCAGCGCCACTATAGGCGCGAAGCGCATCGAGTGCTTCGCCGAAACCAAGCGAAGGTTGTCCAGAACGCCGGGTTCCGCGCTCGCGCCTCTCGTAGATCGAGATGAGACGCTTAGTCTCGACCGCTTCAGGCCAGATGTCGTAGTCAGCACCCTCGACGAGGGCAGTTCGCGAGAGAACCCGCACCTCGTCAGCCCCGGCGAGGAGTTGCGCAAGGCGACTTCTTTCCATGGAACTCTCCAACGAATCTGAAAAAACCTGACCCTCGGGCAGGAATCCGATGTTGAACTAACCACCACTGCCGGCCTGAACCACGGTCTTCTATCGGTGCTAATCTCCGCGCCCTCAATCACTCCAAACAGCGCATGCTCCGACTCTTCATAGATTTCGTAATCAGTTCCGTGAATTCGAACATCTTTCCCAGCCGGCGACAGCAGCCCACGTACTCGCGCAGCGCGAGGTCGACGGTGCCCTTCGTCGTCGCGCCGCTGGACCGAGCGTGCGGTGCCGAGTCTGGAAACCTGAGGCAGCAGACCGGATATGTCAATCGTTATGGCCACAATCGACCCATAAGGTCTCTGTGCCGCCCTCCTGATGTCCTTCTCCGCTGAAGCCATGGCACAGCGGGCCGAGGGCGGACCCGGGCTGTGGATGCTCGAGCAATTCGCCCCGCTGTGCGGGCTACACACATCGGGAGCCGATTGCACGGCGGTGCCGCCGCAACTGCTGCGTGTGCGTGAGGAAGCGGAGAGCGGAGCTGGACACGTCGACGCCCGACGGGTGGACAAGCACGTGAAGCCTCTGGTGGAGACGGTTCTCTTGGTCGAAAACCCATCTACCAGGGGCTTCACCACGTTGTCAGCCCAACTACCGAACCCCCGTGGCAGGTTGGAAAGGGCTCACTGCCTGGCATTCACTTACAGACCCGAAGAAGTGAAGTGAATTACGGAATCCCGAGAACGTTCGATACTGCTTCGTGCACCTGAGTCGCAATGCGAGTTAGCTGCTTGAGCTCATCCTCGCTCTTGGCGGCTCGCTCCAGTTGCCACTCAATGAACATGGGGGCGAACCAGATGAGTTGTACGAGTCTCGCTTCCACAGTCTCACCGATCGGGGGAATCCGAGAAAGTAGCGCTACGTACGCTTCGCCAGCATCGAGATCAAATTCCCCAGACCGAAGCTTTCCGAGAAATCCAGACTCGTCATCCCATGCTTCGTCTAGAAGTTCCAGCAGGTCATCCATGTTCACCCTCCAGGCCAGTGTCCGACGATTGCTTCCGCCGGGACATTCTGCCAGACCAAGACTTCTGAGTCTTTCCTGGCGTAGGCGTTATGCCTCCTGCTCGACAGGAACGGACCAGAAGAGATATCCACGTAGCTATACGGAATGCGCCTCAGGTCGATCGCAACCACCCCATGACCTTGGTTGTACTTATCGAATGCAATGCCGGGGTTCTTGGTTGTCGAGATCCATGGCGTCAGCTTCTTTCCGGCAACATGCGACAGAGGACTGACCCCTGCATTGCCGGGAGCCCTAGCCGTCAATCCCATTGCAGGGTCATCATTCTCAGCCAGCGCACGGTAGACGATATTTCCGTCGGGATCCGGTCCATCGGGCCTGCTACCGCAGTTGTGAACCAGGACCGGAGTCCTACTCGCCAGCACATAGTACGTGTGGATGCCGGTGATGGTGAGGTCGTGGGTGCGGTGGCGTTGGGTGAAGTAGTGGGTGGACTTGAGGGTGACGGTGTCGCCGTCGGGGGTGCGGAGGGTCATGCCGGGGGTGAGGTTCCCGGCTTCGATCCACTGCTGTTCGGAGACGACCCAGAAGGGGTGGGTGGTGGTGGAGATCAGGGCGGCGGTGCCGGCTGAGGCGTCGTCGGTGGTGAGGGTGAGGTTGACGAAGTGCTTGTCGTCCTCGGTGACGATGGTGCCGGCGACCTCGCGGGTGGTGGTCTCGCCCGTCTCGGGGTCGGTGACGACGACTTCGTCGCCCAGTTCGACGTCCTCGATCGGGACCATGCTGCCGTCGGCCAGCAGGACGGCTGTGCCCGGTAGGAAGCTGTGGCAGCCGTCTTTGTCCAGGTCACGTTTGCTCTTGGCGTTGCGGACCTTGGCGCGGGCGGCGGCCAGGGCGTCCTCGGCCAGGCCGAGGGCGTCGGTGTACTTGCCGATGTTGTCCCAGGAGGTCCAGAGCTTGTCGACCAGGCCGTAGACGCGCTTGGCCAGTTGGTAGGCCTTGTTCCACTGCCAGGGGGCGCCGTACTTGGCCAGCAGCTTCCCGGCCAGGCCGCCCAGGAAGGTGCCCGCGATGTTCAGGGCGGTCTCACCGCAGGCCGCCAGGTCGCCGGTGGAGAAGCAGTCCAGGGCGGCGGTGATGCCCAGTTCCTCCATGGCGATGTCGATGAGCTCGTCGACGGCGTCGGAGACACCTTGTTTGGCGGTGGCGAGGTTGGTCTCTGCCAGCTGGACCTGTTCCTCGGCGGAGTCCTCCTTCACCTCGGCGTCCGCGACCCCCGGGTCGTAGGTGCTGTAGCCGCCGTTGTCCTTGACGCACTGGGCGGTGATGCAGCCGCCCCAGGGGAGCAGACCGGTGGGATCGGAGAGGGTGACCGGGGAGTTGTTGGCGTAGCCGTAGCCGTTCATCTGCTGCGGGGAGGCGTAGTCGATGAGCGGGTCTACGGAGAGGAACTTGCCCAGGTCGGGGTCGTATTCGCGGGCCCCGAGGTGGGTGAGGCCGGTGGAGGGGTCGAGGGTGCCGCCGACGAAGCCCTTCTCGCCCGGCCAGGTGCCGGTCGGGGTGCCGCGCTCCCCGCCGTACGGGGTGAAGCGGCGCTGCACGGTCTGCCCGGTTGCCGGGTCGATGGCGAGCTGGGCGGTGCCCTGGTGGTCGGAGGCGAGGAAGCGGACGCCGTCGGCGGCCGTGCGCAGGGCGACGGTGGAGCCGCCGAAGGAGTAGTAGCGGCTGCCCTCCACCGAGGTGGAGCCGGTCTCCTGGCGCAGCTCCATGCCCGGCAGGTACAGGGTGGTGCCGGTGGCGTCGCGGCGCAGCACCCGGGTGCCGGCGGCGTCGTAGAGGTAGCTGGTTTCCGTGCCGTCGGCCTCGGTGGCCCTGGTCAGCCTGCCGGTCGCGTCCCAGTCCAGGGTCTGGGTGTCGCCGCCGATGGTGCGGGCGGTGGTGTTGCCCGCGTCGTCGTAGGCGTAGCTGTACTGCCGGTCTCCGGTGGGGGTGTTCTCGGTGACGGTGGTGACGGCGTGCGGGCCGGCGCCGTTCTCGCCGTAGGTGTAGGTGCGGGTGATGTCGTCGGCGGCGTTCAGGCCGGTGTCGTGGCGGATCTCCTGGGTGCGGTTGCCGATGGCGTCCACGGTCCAGGAGGTCCAGTACGGGCTGGGGCCGCCGAGCGGGCCGGTGCCCGGGGCCGCGTCGCAGGCGGACGGCAGGGCGCCGCCGAGGGTGGCGCCGACGGTGCCGGAGCCGGCAGCCGTGTTGGCGGTGGCGGCCGGGGTCCACGCCTCGGCGAGCCGCTGCCGGCTGTCGTAGGCGAAGCACTGGAGGTCGGGCGAGGCGCCGGAACCGCCGGGGAGGTCGGAGATGGCCAGGATGTTGCCGGCCTGGTCGTAGCTGTAGTGGCTGGCCCCGGCCGGGCCGGTGATGTTCTCGATGTCGACGACGGAGCGGGTCAGCCGCTCGGTGCCGTGCTCGTGGAAGAAGGTCTGCCAGGTGGTCCTGCCGCTGCCGGTGGACATCTCCAGCTGCTGGAGCTGCCCGGTGGGCGAGTAGAGGGTGTCGGTGATGTACGAGGTGGAGCCGGTCATGGAGACCGGGCGCTGGAGCTCGTCGTAGCCGTACACCAGGGATTCGGCGGGCAGCCCGCCGGCGGCCGGCAGGCCGTGGCCCTGCACCGTGCCATCGCGGTTGTAGGTGGTGGTGAAGGTGTAGATGCCGGCCAGCGCGCCCTCGGAGGAGGGGATGGAGTAGGCGGTCTTCAGCGGGCGGTAGAGGGAGTCCATCGACTGCACGACGGTGGCGATGTACTGCCCGCCGCCGGTGAAGCGCAGCGTTGCCCAGGCGTGGCCGAGCCAGCCGGTGCGGTCGTAGCGGGTCTCGGTGAGCTTGGTGCCGGTGAGCGGCGCGCCCTCCCAGGTGGAGACCGGGCGGCCCAGCTCGTCGTAGACGGTGGACAGGGTTTCGCCGCGCGCGTCGGTGGTGAACACCGGGCGGTCCATGGCGTCGTAGACGGTGGTGCTGACGCCGGCGTCCGGGTCGGTGGTCCTGACCTTGCGTCCGAGCTGGTCGTACTCGTGCCGCCAGACGTTGCCGTCGGCGTCGGTGACGGTCTCCGGCTGCCCGGCCGGAGTGTAGGTGTAGTGGGTGCTGTCGTAGCCGGAGCCGCGGTGGTGGCGCAGCTCGGTCACCCGGCCCCGGGCGTCGGTGAAGGATGTGGTGGCGGTGCCGCCCTGCGGCGGGGTGACGTGGGTGCGGTCACCGTCGTAGGCGGTGCTGGTGCGCCACTGCTCCTCGCCGGAGACCTGGAAGATCTCGTCGGTGACGCGGCCGAGGCCGTCGTGGACGAACGCGGTCTGGGCGCCGACGTCGCCGCTGTTGACCAGCAGCAGTTCGCCGCCGGGCGGGCCCTGGGCGTTGTAGGTGGCGTTGACGAGCTTGCGGCGTCCGCTGCCGTCGTAGAAGACGTCGGCGACCATCCGGGTGCCGTCCGGGCCCTCGGACTGGGCCTGCCGGGGGCGCAGCATCGCGTCGTACAGCGAGTATTCGACGCCGTAGGAGCCGTCGTTCTCGATCCGCTCGGTCTTGACGACGGTCGGCTTGTTCTGCCGGATGTCGTAGCTGTACTTGATGCTGGGGGTCTGCGTGGTGGCGCGGTCGGGGAGCCAGACGGAGGTGAGGCGGCCGAGCGCGTCGTAGGCGAGGTCGGTGCGCTTGCCGTTGGGGTCGGTCTGGCCGAGGGCGGCGCCCCAGGCGGGGGCGTAGTCGGTGGTGGTGACGTGCCCGAGGTCGTTGGTGGAGGTGGTGCGGGTGGTCAGGCCGTGGGTCTGGGTGTAGGTGCGGGTGGTGGTGGCTCCGGAGGCGTCGGTCTGGGTGAGCGGGCGCCCGAATCCGTCGTAGGTGGTGGTGCCGGTGGTCTGGTATGTCGGCGTGGTGCCGTCGTGGTCGCTGAGCCGCTGGGTGGTGGTGGGGTTGCCCGCGGTGGGGGCGTCGAGGTATCCGCCGCCGTCGTAGAAGGTGCGCTCGTCGGCGATGACGTCGGTGGCGCGGTCGGGGGTGGCGGAGCAGTCGACGGAGACGGCCTCGCTGCGGCGGGGCAGCTCGAAGATGTGGCGTGCCGGGTTGTCGGCATACCACAGGCGGGTGCACTGCTCGTCGCCGCTGACGGCGAGGTCGCCGAGGTCCTCGGAGCGGATCAGCCGGGCGGTGGGGGTGGCGGTGTCGTAGGTCTGGCTGCTTTTGGTGATGCGCCAGCTTCCGTCCGCGAGGCGGGTGTGGCCGCGCTGCTCGCGGGGTTTGGTGGTGGTCGCGCGGTAGGTCCGCCACTCCTCGGTGCGGGTGGCGGTGGTGTGCTTCCACGGTGTGGTGAGGGACTTGGCGCTGACCTGTCCGTCGACCCAGGTGCGGGCCTCGATCTCGAAGCCGGTGTATTCGACGTGGTCGGTGTGGGTGGTGCCGGTGGAGTCGGTGACGGTGTGGCTGCGGGTGCCGCCGCCGGGCAGGGCGTCGCCGTGCAGGCCCTGGAGGTAGGTGTAGTCGACGCGGGTGTCGGTGACCTCGCCGTTGCCGCTGGTGACGGTGGTCCTGCCGTAGCCCTGCCACTGGCCCCAGGTCAGGAACTCCTCGTCGGTGATCCCGTCCGGCTCGGTGCGCCGCCAGCCGGCGTCGCCCTGGTAGTCGTAGCGGGTGACCATGTCGTCGCCGCCGCCGGTGCGGTCGGTCTGGATGATCTCCTGGACGACGTATTTGTGGAACCAGTCGGTGGTGGGGTCGATGCTGCCGGGCGGGGTCCAGACGACGGGGTAGCAGCGCTTGGTGGAGGCGCCGGGCTGCGGCAGGGCGTCGGCGGTGCATTCGGTGGGGGCGTAGGTGATGTCGAGCTGGGCGCCGGTCTCGCTGAGGACGGTGGCCAGGCGGTAGCGGTGGAAGGCGTCGATGTTGTCGTCCGGGCTGTCCACCCGGTTGACCAGGTGGATGCCCTGGAGCTGGACGGAGGGCAGGCCGAGAGTGCCGCCGGCCCGGCCCTCGTGGTCGATCTCGGACAGCCACAGGGTCTTGGTGTCGTCCCCGTTGTCGGTGAAGAGGTGGGTGAAGGTCCACTTGTCGACATCGGCGTAGTCGGCGGTGCCGCTGCGCATCTGGGTGGTGATGCCGGTCAGCCGCTTGCGGGTCCAGAAGGTCTGGGCGGTCTGGCTGATGTCGCAGGGCCCGCCCGCCGCGCAGTAGCGGTCGAAGGGCACGTCGGGCCAGTGGTCGGCGTTGGCCTCGGTGAACTTGGCCGGGGCGCAGTCGAATGCCGCGTCCGGCAGGCAGCGCTCGGCGGTGTGGAAGACGACCCGGGCGGGGGCCTTGGTGTCGTAGACCGAGCCGTGCCGCAGGCCGTGGTCGATGCGCTTGAGGTAGCCGCCGCGGTGGTAGGCGGCGCCGTCGGCGGAGGTGTCGCCGTGCTGGGCGTAGTGGTTGGTCTCGGCGGCGTAGTAGTACGCCATGGCGTTGCCGCGCGGGTCCTTGACGTAGTCCAGGTTCCAGCGCCACGCCTGCTTGCAGTGGGCGTTGCCGAAGGTGGTGCTGTAGCAGGGCTCGCCGGGGTCGTCGCCGTGGACGGGGGCGGTCCAGGTGGCGGCGGTCTGCTCGTCGCCGCTGGTCCAGCCGGGGAGGCGGCCGAGGCCGAAGTAGTACTCGGTGCCGTCGGCGGTGGTGATCTTCCAGTGCTCGCCGTTGTTGTCGCCGTTGACGGTGCCGGTGAGGTGCTCGACGCGGGCGCCGTTGTCGGAGGAGAGATGCCACTTTCCGGTGGTGTCGTCCCGGATGAGTTCGCCGCCGGCGCCGGCCAGCATCACGGTGGCGTTGTCGAACGCCCAGCACTGCTCGGCCGAGTTCTCGTGCCCGTCGTCGGCGCACGGCTTGTAGCGGCGCTCGATGTAGCCGGGCTCGTAGGAGAAGCCCTCCCCTATCCAGGAGCCCTGGTTGTTGGTGGCGGAGGTGCGGCCGTCGGTGGCCTGGGAGGAGTAGCTCAGGCCCACGCTGGGGGTGAGACCGCCGGGGGTCGGCACCGTGCGCAGCGGATAGCTCCAGGAGAAGCCGCCGGAGGAACCGCCCGCCGTCCAGCTTGCCGAGGGGGCGAGGCTGGTGGCGGTGAAGTCGCCCTGGGCGGAGGAGTCCGAGGCCATCAGGGCGTAGACGGTGCCGCCCGAGGTGGCGGCGGGGGCGTCGTCGTCGGTGACGGCGGCGGCATCGGCGTCGGCGTCGGCGGTGACGGTCCGGGTGCGCTTCCCGCCGTCGTCGCCCGCGGCGGTGACGGTGGCGGTGACGGTGCGGGAGCCCGGGTCGTTGACGGAGTCCAGCTCGGCGACCTCGGCCGCGCAGCCCTCGGTGCCGGGCGCGGCGGTCAGCGCACAGGCGGGCAGTTCCACCAGACGGAGCCGGGAACCGTAGGAGCCGCCGTACGCCTCGGCGAAGGCGCTGTAGTCCACGGCCAGTTCGACGGGGGCGTCGGCGCGGGAGCCGTCGGCCCGGTCGACGGCCAGCAGGGCGGCGCTGCCCCAGGCCCGGGCGGCCTGCTCGCCGGGGGTGGTGACGCGCACCCGGGCCGGGCCGCTGCCGGCCCGGCGGGCCGCGGCGATGGGCGCACCGGGCAGGGGCGCGACGGCCACCGGAAGATCACCGGCGGTCTCGGCGCCCGGCAGGCGCGGGGCGAGAGGCGCGAGCAGCGGGTCGGACGAGCGGGGGGCGAGCGCCAGCTCGACGCTGCCCGCCTCCGGCCACGCGGACGGCGCGAGCCGGGTGACGGCGGCCTCGGCGGCCGGGTCCTTGCCGGCACCGGGCGCGGCCCCGGCCTCCTCGCCGCGCACCGGATCGCCGCTGTGCTGGACTTCGGGACGCCCGCCCTCGTCGGCCCGGGCGGGCAGGATTGCCACGGTTCCCGAGGCCAGTGTCAGCAGGACGCCGAGCACCGTGCTCCGGGCGGCATACCGGGGCATGCGGGACAGCAGAAGACGACCACCAAAGGCCATGGAGACTCCACGGGAGGAATGCGGGCGAGGAGCGGGGGCGGGCAACGGCGGCCCGGGACGGGAGGGATGGGCTCCTCCCGTCCCGGTGCGCCGGTCTACAGTTCGGGGTCGCCGACGAGCTGGTTCATCCGGGCGATGCCGGTGGCGTCGACGGCCCCGGCGTAGACCCGGACCTCGTCGAGCACACCGGCGAGGTACTCGCCGCCGCCGCCCTGTGCGGAGCGGCCGACCTGAAGGCCGCCGACGGACGGCCAGGTGGCGTAGTCGTAGCCGTCGGCGCTGAGGGAGAGCTGTCCGTCGATGTAGAGCCGCACCTGCTGGGTGAGGGCGTCGAAGACCACGGCGAGATGCTGGCCGGAGCCGTCGTTGCTGGGCAGGGCCTGGTCGTCGGTGAGGGTACGGACGGTCGCCGAGGCGCTGTCGGAGTCGGCGACCGCCATCTCCCACTGGCCGGTGGCGGCCTGGTACCGCACCACCAGCCGGTCGGCATGCGCTCCGGGCAGGGAGAGCACCGTCTGGGACTCCGGGGAGTCCAGGGTGGCGAGCTGCACCCGCGCGGCGACGGTGTAGCTGCCGGCGCCGGTGACCACCGGGCTCGCGGTGTCCGCCCACGCGGCGGTGCCGTCCAGCACCAGATGGCCGTCGCCGACCAGCGCGGACTCGTCGAACAGCGGGTCGGCGGGCCGGTAGATGCCGGCCGCCCCGTGCAGGGTGAGCGGCTGGCCGCCGGAGTGGACGTTGGCCGCCTGGCCGTCCGGCGCCTCGTCCAGCGGCCAGTAGGCCAGGCGCTGCGGCACGTTGTCCTCGATCTCGCCGATCCGGGCGGCCGGCAGCGCCCGGTCGAACACCCGCACATCGGCGAGGTCACCGGCGAAGTGGTCGCGGTAGCCGGACTTGGCCAGGGTGCGGCCGAGCTGGAAGCCCTGCCGGGACGGAAAGGCGGTGGGCCGGTCGGCGGTGGCGGCCAGGGTGCCGTCGACATAGAGGCGCAGTTCGGGGCCGCCCGGTGCGTCGGGGTCGTAGACGGCGGTGAGCAGCGCCCAGGTGCCGGCGGTGACGGGCACGCCGTCGGCGGTGGCGGTCCAGTCGGTCATGGCCTGGACGTCCTGGTCCGGGGTGGACAGGAACCATGCCTGGGCGCCGGCGTCGAAGCCGAGGACCAGCCCGGGCTCGCCGGTGCTGTCCTGGCTGAGCACGGTCATGTCGCGGTCCAGGGTGCCCGGCCTGGCCCAGGCGCTGACGGTGAAACCGGCGTCGGTGTTGATGACGGTGTCGCCCGCGTCCAGATAGGCGGCGTCGGTGCCGTCCAGCCGGACCGCGCTGTCCGCGTCGCCCGGGCCCGGCACGCCGAAGACGGCGCCGGGGCCGGGGGTCAGCGGGTAGCGGCCGGTGGTGTCGTGGGCGGCCTCGGCGCCGGCCGGGTCGGCCAGGTGCCACTGGGCGATGGGCTCGACGCCGTTGGTGACCAGGAACTCGTACTGGGCGGGCACGCTGGCGTGACCGGCGGCGTCGTAGGCGACGACGGTGACCCAGTGGCGTCCGGGCTCCTGCGGGGTCCAGGTGCGGGTTGCCGGGCCGCCGCCCGCTCCGGCCGGGATCCTGGTGAGGGGCGCACCGTCGAAGCCGTAGCCGTACTCGGTCACGTCGGAGTCGGCGGCCTGGAAGGTGAAGGTGCCCTGGATGCCGACTCCGGCCCGCCAGTTGTCGTCCGCCGGGTACTCGTCGGATCTGACCTCGGGGGCCTGCGGCCGGGTGCTGTCCCAGATGAACTGGCACCCCGCCGGCTGGCCTTCATAGCTCCAGGGGCCCCAGCTGTCCCCGTCGTAGGCGCGGGCGGCCCAGCGGATCACGGTGTTCTCGGGGACGACGGAGCGCACGGTGTGGGTGAAGACGGTGCCCTTGTTGGGCGACTTGTAGCCGGTGTCGTAGTTGTAGCTGCCCTCGGTGCCGTCGGCCTTGGTCCAGGCGACCCGGAAGCGCATCTTCACCTGGTCGGTGCCGGAGGAGTTGTGGTCCGGGTCGCGGGCCTCGGCACGCAGCTGCGGCAGCCGGTCGGTGTAGGGCCGGTCGGTGCCCCAGGTGCAGCGGCCGCCGGGGTTGGTGGACATCAGCCGGTAGTCGACCTGGGCGGGCGGAGTGTTGTAGGTGATCTTGAGGTAGGTGTTGCCGCAGACCCGCTTCCAGCCGGGGTAGGTGCTCTCGTCCTTGGCCTTCAGCCCGAGGGAGAGATAGCTCCAGCCGCCGGAGGCCACGGTCTTGACCTCGGTGAGCAGTTCGCCGTCGGTGAAGTGCAGGTTGGCGCTGCTGGAGCAGGAGGTCGGGGAGATGTTCCGGTCCACCGTGGCCAGATAGTCGTCCCAGTCGTCGCTGGTGTTGCCCCAGTTGCTGCCGGATGTCACCCGGTAGTTCTGGCCGCCGATCCGGTAGAGGTCGATCGGCTCGGCGGAGGCGTCGGCCCAGTAGACGTGGGCGACGCGGGCGGAGAACTGGGCGCTGAGGATCTGCTTGCCCTGGTAGAAGGACATCGGGAAGGTGTAGAGCAGGCGCCGCACGCCCACGTTGGCGCAGGAGGTCGGGTTGTAGTTCGACGGGCACTTGCCGACGCCCGCGCTGCCGGAGTACTTCCACTCGGCGTAGGAGGGCCGGCCGGACAGCACCGAGGTCCAGGCGTTGCGGGAGGTGGTGCGGGGCGAGGGGTCGATGACGACCGGATAGACGGTGTCCGCGCCGCGCAGCAGGGCGCGGTCGGGTGCGACGGTGAGGGTGGTGTCGCCGGCCGTCAGCGCGACGGGGGCGCCGGCCCCGGCGTCGGCGAGGTCCAGCGCGGGGCCGGAGGCGGCGCCGGGCGCCGCGGCCAGGTCCCGGGCGGCCGTCCCGGCCGTCCCGGGCCCGGCGGCGGGGGCGGGGCCGCCGGAGGAGTCCCACATCATCGCGGGGGCGGACTCGAACACCGTGCCGCCGGTCTCGGCGTCGGTCCCGCGCAGGCCGCCGCCGTCGGTGACCGCGACCTCGATGCCGGTGGTGGCCACCTCCACGGTGAGGCCGTCCAGGGCGGGGTTCTGTGCGGCTTCGGCCGTCTTGACGACGAAGAAGTAACTGAACCCCTCGGTCTCGGCGCGGACCACGAGGTCGACGCCGTCGAGGACGTCCGGATAGGTGGCGGTGTCGCCGTCCACCTGCGGGGCGGGCAGCGGCTCGGGCCAGCTCAGCGCGTACTCCCGGCCGGCGGTGCGCAGGGTGGCGAAGGGGCCGTCGCCGCCGGCGGAGAACGCCAGCCCCACGGTGGTGGCGCGGGGGGCGAGGGTGCCGTCGGCGGCGTCGGTGAGGGAGGTGTCGATGCCGGCCCAGGCTCCGTCCTTCCAGGCCCGCACCGGCTGGGTGTATTCGTGCGCGGTGAACGAGCCGTCGGGATTGGCGAAGACATCACGCCGTTCCTGGCGCAGCCCGGTCACTTCCACGGGCTCGCCGCCGGTCTCGGCGGCGGCCCGCGCCACCGCCTCGGTGGCCGCGGTGCCGGACGCGATGGCCCGGGTCACGGCGGACGCGGTCGGCGCGGCGGGCGCGGCGGGCGCGGCCTTCGGGGAGGCGGCTGCGGCATCCTCGGTGAGGCCCAGGCCGGCCGGCCCGGTGAGTGCGGTGGCGAGCAGCATGGTGAGGGCGCCCAGCAGCGCTGCGCCGCGGTGTCCCCGGCCGGAACGGCCCTGGCGTCCACTCGTCATGCCCTGCCCCCGCTGGTGGTCGGTCCGGTTCTCCGGTGTGTGTTCCTGCCGCGCGCTCACCGGACCGCGCTCCCGAAGGCCGTGCCGCCGGCCGGGATGCCGCCCTCACCGGGCGCGAACCGGGCGCTGGGGGCACCGCCGTCGGGTGCGTCCCAGGGGATCGTGTAGACGGCACCGGGTGCGGTGCCGGGCGACTCGTACGCGGCGCCGACCAGGAAGTGGCCGGGAGCGGCGGCGACGGCGGTACCGGTGTACATGCGGTCCCCGGCGGTGCTCGGCAGGCCGTGTCCGGGCGCGAACCAGCGGGTGCCGGAGACGCCGGTGCCGGTCACCGTGGCCAGCAGCACACCGCCGTGGTCGGTGGTGTCCTCCACGGCCTCCTCGCCGGGCACGCCGATCGCCAGATGCAGGACGCCGTTGTGCACGGTGGCGGCGACGGTCTGGCCGAGGAAGTCGCCGGCGTCGGAGCGGTCCGGACCGGGGCTGCGCTCCTGGAGGACGGCCGGCCCCATCGGCACCGCCGTGCCGTCGGCGGCCACGTCGAACACGGCGACGCTGCCGCCGTCGGAGATGTAGTTCTCGTCCCCGACGCTGCCCACGTCCTCGCCGGGGGCGCCGACCGCCAGATACGAGGCACCAGCCCCGTCCGGGTGCGGGACCAGGGCGACAGCGGTACCGAATCGGTCCCCGGCCTCGGCGGCGGCGGGCCCGGCGGACTGATTGAGGAAGCCGAGCGGTGTCGGCGCCCCGGACGTCGGCGCATGGTCGAAGATCTGCACACCGCCGGCGAACTCCTTGTCGCCGATGGCCTCGCCGGGGGAGCCCACGGCGAGGCGCTCCGCGGTGGCGGAAAGCGAGGCGCCCAGCCGGTCGTGCGGTTCGGCCACGCCCGGCACTCCCGCTGAGTCCTGGTGGACGTTCGCATTGATACCGGAACCCTCATAGTGGATGAGACCGGCGTCGGTGACCGAGCCGATGTCCTCGCCGGGGACGCCGACGACCAGGAACGGGTCATGGGACGCGGTCTCTCCGGCGGCCAGCGCATAGCCGTACAGGTCGCCCGGCTCGGCTGCGCCGGGCACGTCGGCGTTGGACTGGTTCTGGCTCTCCGCACCCGTGTCGGGCCCGATGCCCTCGTGGGAACCGAAGACGGTCCACACCGACCCCGCCTCGTCGGCGTCGGCGATGCCTTCAAAGGGGGCGCCGATCACCAGATCGGCACAGCCGTCCTGGTTGCGGTCGTAGGAGGCGAGGGAGAAGCCGAAGGCGTCGCCCGCTTCCGCCATGCCGGGGACCCAGGTCAGATCCTGATGGAGCTGCACCACGCCCTGTCCGTCACCGTAGACGACGGTGACCTGGCCGGCGCCGGGCTGTCCGTTGACCGTGGCCTCCGGGTCGGCGATCACGGTGTCCCGTACGCCGTCGCCGTTGAAGTCGTAGTCACCACCCGCGCAGGGGCCGGCACTTGCGGGTTCACCGGTGGCCGATCCGGCCAGCAGTGCCGATCCCGTCGCGACAACGGCCAGTGCCACAGCCGGAGTCAGCCAGATGGGGACTCTAAATCGTCTTGTCGATATGGCGATTGATTCCCGGTCACCAGTCACGGGCCACCACCCTAGGTGGCACGAGCAAGTAAATTAAGAGCGCAACCTATAACCGGAAGTCACAGAATGATCACGCACGATACACAAACTGTCACACGTTGAGGCGAAACGGTCAGTTTCCCTTCGTACTCGGGGAGTGAGAGACGGCATCCGCGCCGTCAGAGGTCGGTGAGGCGGAGGCCGGCGTGCGCCTTGTAGCGGCGGTTGACGCTGATCAGATTGGCGACCAGGGCCTCGACCTGGTGGGCGGTGCGGAGCCGCCCGGCGAAGATGCCGCGCATCCCCGGGATCCGGCCCGCCAGGGCCTGCACGGTCTCGCAGTCGGCGCGTGAGTCGCCGAGGACCAGCACGTCGGTGTCGATCCGGTCGACGGCGGGGTCCTGGAGGAGGACGGCGGAGAGGTGGTTGAAGGCGCAGGTGACGCGGGAGTCCGGGAGCAGGGCGGCGGCCTGCTCGGCGGCGCTGCCCTCCGGCGGGCGCACCGCGAAGGCGCCGCGCTTGTCGAAGGCGAGCGGATTGACGCAGTCGACGACCAGCTTGCCGGCCAGTTCGGCGCGGAGCGCGGAGAGCGTGGCGGCGTGGCCCTCCCAGGGGACGGCGACGATCACGACATCGCTGCGGCGGGCGCACGCGGCGTTGTCCGCCCCCTCGACCCCGGCCGGGCCGAGCAGTCCGTCGGCGGCGATGGCCCGGGCGCGCTCCGCGCGGCGGGAGCCGATGATCACCTTCTGCCCGGCCCGGGCCAGCCGGTAGGCCAGGCCTCGCCCCTGGTCACCGGTGCCGCCGAGCACCCCGACGACCAGGCCGGAGACGTCCGGCAGCTCCCAGGGGTCCTTGCGCGCGGAACGCGTCGGCTGCTGCCCTTGCTGCTGTCCCTCAGTGGCGTCGCTCATGGCGGGATCGTACCGACGGGGGTTACTCGGCGGTACTGCCGGTGTCGGGGTCGGCGTCGGGGTCGGCGTCGGGGTCGTTCCAGCGGGGGTCTTGCTGCCAGGACTTGTTGCGCTTGTCGGCGAGTTCGAGGGCGTGCCGGGCCTCGGTGCGGCTGGGGTACGGGCCCAGGCGGTCCTTGGCCGGGCACTCCGGCCCCTCCTCGACCTTGTGGTGCTTGAGGCAGTAGTACCACTCGCCCGGCTTGCCGTAGGCGGGCCTGCGTCTGAAGAGTGCCATGCAGCCATCCTGCCCGCCGCGGCCCGGGCCGACCACCGGCGGGCTGGCCGGGCCGGTTCTGGCCTGCGCCGACTACACTCAGGCGCATGTCTGGCCAGTCAGTGCTTGTACCCGGAAGGCTTTCACCGCGCCGTGCGGTGCCGCCGTCGATCGCCCGCCCCGAGTATGTCGGGAAGAAGGGGCCGTCCCCCTACCAGGGGCCGGAGACGCAGAGCGCGGAGACCATCGAGCGGATGCGGGTGGCGGGGCGGATCGCCGCGCGGGCGATCGTGGAGACCGCCGGGCACATCGCGCCGGGGGTGACCACCGACCGGCTGGACGAGATCGCGCACGAGTTCCTGATCGCGCACGGGGCGTATCCGTCCACCCTGGGCTACCGGGGTTTCCCCAAGTCGCTGTGCACCTCGGTGAACGAGGTGATCTGCCACGGCATCCCGGACTCGACCGTGCTGAACGCCGGGGACATCGTCAATCTCGACATCACGGCCTATGTGGACGGGGTGCACGGGGACACCAACGCCACCTTCCTGGTCGGCGGCGAGGAGGCGGTGGACGAGGAGTCGCGGCTGCTGGTGGAGCGCACCCGGGAGGCGCTGAACCGGGCGATCAAGGCGGTGCGGCCGGGCCGGCGGCTCAATGTCATCGGCCGGGTGATCGAGGCCTACGCCCGGCGCTTCGGATACGGGGTGGTGCGCGATTTCACCGGGCACGGGATCAGCACCTCGTTCCACTCGGGTCTGATCGTGCCGCACTACGACGACCCGAACGCCACCACGGTCATCAAGCCGGGCATGACCTTCACCATCGAGCCGATGCTCACCCTGGGTACCCATGAGTGGGAGATGTGGGACGACAACTGGACGGTGGTGACCAGGGACCGCAGCCGTTCGGCGCAGTTCGAGCACACGCTGGTGGTCACGGAGACGGGTGCCGAGATACTCACCCTGCCCTGAGCCGCCGCGCCCGGGCGGCCGGACGGTCATGAGGGACCGCGGGAAGGACTACGGAGCGCGAACTTAGGCATACCTAATCGAACGCTTGACTTAGGTAAGCCTAACTGGCAAGGATGGCACGGGTGTGACATTCGGCCACACCCTGCCGCACCGGTCACGGGAGGCCCGCTTTGTCCGCATTCGATACACCCCCGCTCGACAGCACGCCGTTCTCCACACTGATCCGCGAAGCCTCGCACGAGCAGCACACCGAGGCCGAGAACTCCGTGTTCATGAGCGACCTGCTGGGCGGACGGCTGGGGCGGGAGGGCTTCCGGCGGTACACCGAGCAGCTCTGGTTCGTCTACCGGGCGCTGGAGGCACCGACCTCCCTGCTGGCCGGCGACCCGGTGGCCGGTCCGTTCATCCGTCCGGAGCTGGCCCGCACCGCCGCACTGGAGCGGGATCTGGACCATCTGCACGACGGCGGCGACTGGCGGGCCGCGCTGCGCCCGCTGCCGGCGACCGAGAGCTACGCGGCGCGCATCCTTGAGGTCGCCCGCTCCTGGCCGGGCGGCTATGTGGCCCACCACTACACCCGCTATCTGGGCGATCTCTCGGGCGGCCAGGTGATCCGCGGCACGGCCGAGAAGACCTGGGGCTTCGCCCGCAAGGGCGACGGGGTCCGGTTCTATGTCTTCGAGGACATCACCAATCCGGCGGCCTACAAGCGCGAGTACCGCGCCCGGCTGGATGCCGTGCCGGCCGACGAGCCGGAGAAGCTCCGCATCGTGGACGAGTGCCGGCGGGCGTTCTCGCTGAACACGGCGATGTTCCGGGATCTTGGCGCGGCCATGGCCGTCTGAGACCGCGGCGGCGCCATGTGCTCTCCCGTTCCGGCGGGCGCACCGAGGTGGTGACGCTGATTCTCACCGGGGTGGCGGTCAACGCCTTCGCCGGGGCGCTGATCGGCCCGGCGGACACCTGGAGCGCCCGGGAGCTCGCCCGGCGCCGCGCGGTGCCGCGGACCGGGCCGCGGTGCTCGCCGGGGGGCGGGTGCTGGCGGACGGCCCGGTGGAGACGGTCCTCACCGCCGAGCTGCTGACCGCCGTCTACCGGCATCCGGTGGAGGTTCTCGGCCACCCGGAGCACGGGGGTGCGCTCATACTGCCCGTACGCGGGCCACGCCGGGCGGTCTGAAAACGCACACAGAATCCGGACACCCGAGCAAAGTTTCAACAAACCTCAGACAAACGACAGTTAGATACCCTACGCTGCTGCGGTGCTCGCGCCGCCGTGGGGAGAGGCGGACGGGCCACCCTCACCGTCACCTTGTAGGGGGGTTCATGCGATTTTCGGGCACTGCAAGCCCAGAAACCGTGCATCGTGATACGCCCGTACGCCACCAGGTCCGCACCGCCGACAAGGCCGGCTGGTACCTCACGGTCACGCTGGTCACCGACGCCTGTGGGGTACTTCTTCCGTTTCTGACCGTCTATTCGCTGCACCGCCAGCCGCACCCCGTGTTCGCCGCGTTCCTCGCCACGGCCACCTGGCTCAGCATAAGAACCGGTAACCTGCGCTACACCCGCGGGATGCTGGCGGAGTCCAGGGGCCTGCTGGCGTCGCTGCACGACTGGTGTCTGCTGCTCGGCGCGCTCGCCGTGCTGCGGGTGCTCTCCGGCGAGGCGGCCCCGGTCGTCACCGCACTGTCCGCGCTGCTGCCCGCGGTGTTCATCACCTCGGTCACCGGCGCTTTTCTGCATCTCCATCTCACCGCCGCCCGGCATCAGGCGCAGGCCGTGCAGCGGGTGCTGATCGTCGGTGAGCCCGGTCCCGCCGACGCCGTCGCCGCCCAGCTCGCGGCCCGCACCGATCACCCCTATGTGGTGGTCGGCGCGGTCCCGGTCGGCAGTGAGCCGTTGACCGGCGGCGTTCCCGAGGCCGGGCGGCTCGCCGGACGGACCGCGGGACGGACTGCCGAACCGGCCGCGGCCGGTTCGGCCGAGGACGGCGAGGCGGTGCTCCGGGCCGCCCGCCGCACCGAGGCCGACCAGGTGCTGATCATTCCCGGCGCGGCCGTGACCGGGGACCGGCTGCGCCGGCTCACCTGGGCGCTGCACGACGCGGGCATGCCGCTGGCGGTCACCTCCGGCCTGGCCGAGACGGCGCTGCGCCGGGTGCGGGTCTCCAGCGCGGCCGGGCTGGCCCTGCTGCATGTGGCACCGCCCACCCGCCGCGGGCCGCAGGTGGTGCTCAAGGAGATCATGGACCGCTCCGGGGCGGCCCTCGGCCTGCTGCTGCTGGCTCCGCTGTTCGCCGTGGTGGCGCTGGCGGTGAAGCTGGACTCCAGGGGTCCGGCCTTCTACCGGCAGACCCGGATCGGCCACCGGGGTGTTCCGTTCACCATGTGGAAGTTCCGCACCATGATCCTGGAGGCGGAGCAGCTGCGGGCGACTCTGGAGCCGGCCAACGAGCAGAGCGGCGGCCCGCTGTTCAAGCTGCGCAACGATCCGCGGATCACCCGCGTGGGCAGGCTGCTGCGGCGCAGTTCGCTGGACGAGCTGCCGCAGTTGCTCAATGTCCTGCTGGGGCAGATGTCGCTGGTGGGTCCGCGTCCGGCGCTGCCGGACGAGGTGGCCCGGTATTCCCCGGCGGAGCGCCGCAGGCTCCAGGTCAAGCCCGGTCTGACCGGGCCCTGGCAGGTCGGCGGACGCTCGGATCTGTCCTGGGACGAGGGCGTGGCGCTCGATGTGTCCTACGCGGACAACTGGTCGGTCACCGAGGATCTCGACGTGCTCACCCGCACCTTCCGGGCCGTGGTGGAGGCGCGGGGAGCGTACTGAAGTCCGGCGCACCCCGGCCGGCAGGGAGCGAAGGGGAACCGCTCGCGCCCTGCCGGCCCTCTTCACCATCACACCGCGACGGCGCCCCGGCCGTTGCCCTTCCGTTGTCCGCTCGTTCCGTTTTCCGTCCCCTTGCCGTTCCGATTCCTCGCCGGCCGCCCCGCCGGGCCCGGCGAGCGGCTAGGAGCCCGAGTGCAGCCACCACCGATAGGTCTCCCGGATGCCCGTCTCCAGCGGCATCCGGGGGGCGAAGCCCAGCTTTTCCAGCCGGGACACATCCAGCAGCTTCCGCGGGGTGCCGTCCGGCTTGCCGGTGTCCCAGCCGATGCGCCCCCGGTAGCCGACCGCGTCGGCGACCAGCGCGGCCAGTTCGGCGATGGCGAGGTCCTGCCCGCAGCCGACGTTGACGGGGGTCTCGTCGTCGTAGGCGCGCAGCAGCAGCAGGCAGGCGCGGGCCAGGTCGTCGCTGTGCAGGAACTCCCGGCGCGGGGTGCCGCTGCCCCACAGCACCACCTCCTCGCGGCCGGCCTCCTTGGCCTCGTGGAAGCGGCGGATCAGGGCGGGCAGCACATGGGAGGTCTCGGGGTCGAAGTTGTCCCCGGGACCGTAGAGGTTGGTCGGCATGGCGGATATGTAGCGGCGGCCGAACTGGCGCCGGTAGGACTGCACCTGGCAGATGCCGGCGATCTTGGCCAGCGCATAGGGCTCGTTGGTGGGCTCCAGCGGTCCGGTCAGCAGCGACTCCTCGCGGATCGGCTGCGGCGCGTGCTTGGGATAGATGCAGGAGGAGCCCAGGAACAGCAGCCGGTCGACGTCCGCGGCGTGCGCCCCGGCGATCACGCTGAGCTGGATGCGCAGATTGTCCTCCAGGAACGGCACCGGGTAGGTGCTGTTGGCCATGATCCCGCCGACCCTGGCGGCGGCCAGCACCACCGCGTCGGGGCGCTCGGCGCGCAGAAAGCGGGCGGTGCGTTCGGCGTCGCGCAGATCGAGCTCGTCGCGGGTGCGGGTGAGGACCTGGCAGCCCTCGGCCGCGAGCCGGCGGGCGACGGCGGATCCGACCAGGCCCCGGTGTCCGGCGACGAACACCCGGGCGGCGGGCGGGAGCAGAGGCGGGGACGATGCGGCGTCAGACGTCATGGTGCGGATTGTGCCAGCCGGGACCGCGGGCCGTGAGGAATTCTCCGGGTTCTCCCTGATTGTCATGGCTTGTTACGGAGGTGCGGAGCCCGCTCCGCCCATATACGTGCACAACACACTGTATTGGCCAATGTGTCACCTTCTTCACCGTTCGTTCCTTCAGTCCGCTTCCGTCGTGATGACGCCCGCCCAGGGAGTGATGCCCCGATGAGCAAGACCGCACTGATCTCCGGAGTCACCGGGCAGGACGGCTCGTACCTCGCCGAACTGCTGCTGTCCAAGGGCTACACGGTGCACGGCCTGCTGCGCCGCTCCTCGTCGTTCAACACCGAGCGCATCGACCACATCTACCAGGAGCCGCAGGACTTCGGCCGTGCCCTGGAACTGCACTACGCGGACCTGTCCGACGGTGTCGCACTGGTGAACCTGCTGCGCGACATCCAGCCGGACGAGGTGTACAACCTGGGCGCCCAGTCCCATGTCCGGGTCTCCTTCGACGTCCCGCTGTACACCGGCGACGTGACCGGCCTCGGCGCCATGCGGCTGCTGGAGGCGGTGCGCGCCAGCGGCATCGACACCCGGGTCTACCAGGCGTCCTCCTCCGAGATGTTCGGCTCGGCACCACCACCGCAGAACGAGCTGACGCCTTTCCATCCACGCAGCCCGTACGGCTGCGCCAAGGTGTTCGCCTACTGGACCACGGTCAACTACCGCGAGGCGTACGGCCTGCACGCCACCAACGGCATCCTGTTCAACCACGAGTCGCCGCGCCGCGGAGAGACCTTTGTGACCCGCAAGATCACCCGCGCGGTGGCCCGCATCCACGCCGGCCTCCAGAAGAAGCTCTATCTGGGCAATCTGGACGCGGTGCGGGACTGGGGCTATGCCCCGGAGTATGTGGAGGCGATGTGGCTGATGCTCCAGCAGGACGAGCCGGACGACTATGTGGTGGCCACCGGCCAGTCCGCCACCGTGCGGCAGTTCCTTGCGGCGGCCTTTGCCGCCGCCGGTCTGGAGTGGACCGACTACGTCCGCTACGACCCCAAGTACGAGCGCCCCAGCGAGGTCGATGCCCTCATCGGGGACGCCGGCAAGGCCCGGGAGAAACTCGGCTGGCAGCCCGTCACCGGATGGCGGGAACTGGCGGAGCTGATGGTCCGGGCGGACATCGAGACCCTGGAGGCAGAACTCTCCGGCGCCCGCGTGCGCGTGGACCGCTAGCCGGAACCGGCGCCGGAACACCGTGACACACCAGCGATTTCACCCGTTCCACACCAATTCTTCAACAAGTGATTGACGGTTTGTTCAAGTGCCGGACGTCACCGCCCCCGGAGCCCTATGGTTCCGCTGATCCACCCAGCGGTGGCGGCCACAGGAGAACAGCGCAACAGGCACCCCTTCCGGCTCAGCCGGAGATCAACACCCTTAATGGGGGAAGCACATGGAAAAGAGCCGCTCGACGGCCGGGCGAAGACTCGGGACGCTGGCCGGTGTGCTGGCGCTCACCGGCGCTTCGCTGGCCGGTCTTGAGGGCGCAGCCGCACCATCCGCCGAGGCCCTGACCCCGCCGATCGCCATCACGGCGGACGAGCTGCCCACCTGGCAGACCAACGGCATTGTCTGGGCCCTTGCCGAGGCGGACGGTGTGGTCTTCGCGGGGGGAAGTTTCACCACCGTCCGGCCCCCCGGGGCCGAGGCGGGCACACAGGAGGTCCCGGCACGCAACTTCGTCGCGCTGGACGCGGCGACGGGCGAGCCCATCGAGGGCTGCGACCTGTCCTTCACCATCGGTTCCGGTGTCGAGACAGTGCGGGCCCTGGAGGTCTCCCCGGACGGCGAGACGCTGTACGTCGGAGGCCGTTTCGGCGCGGTCAACGGCATCGGCGCCAGCTCGGTGGCGGCGATCGACATCGACACCTGCACTCCGGTGTCGTTCCCGGTCGCCTCCAGCGCCACCGTCCGCTCCATCGCGGCCCACGGCGACCGCGTCTATCTGGCCGGAGACTTCACCTCGCTCAACGGCCAGTCCCGGCAGTACTTCGGCGCCGTGGACACCGCGGGCACCCTGCTCAACTGGGTGGCCGACGGCGACGAGATCGGGAAGGCCGTCGATGTCACGCCGGACGGCCAGAATGTCGTCCTGGGCGGCAACTTCTTCACCATCAACGGCGTCAGCACGCACGCGCTGGCCGTCGTGGACGCCGATGACGCGTCCATGGTGCGCAGCTACCCGGGCTTCATCCACAACAACTCGACGGTGCAGGACCTCTACATCGACGAGACCGGCATCTACACCGCGAACGAGGGCACCGGCGGCGGCGTGTTCGACGGCCGCCTGGCCATCGAACTGGACACCTTCGACGAGCGGTGGCGGGACACCTGCCTGGGAGCCACCCAGGCGGTCCATGCCTTCGAAGGGGTGCTCTACAGCGGTCACCACGCCCACGACTGCTCCAGCATGGGTGCGTTCCCCAACCAGACGCGCATCCATCTGACGGCGCAGTCGGTGGACGACCCGACGATGCTCGGCTGGTTCCCCGACACCAATGACGGCATGGGCGAGTCCATCGGCCCGCGCGTGATGACGGTGTCCGAGAACCACCCGGGCGACGGGCGCGACTACCTCTGGGTCGGCGGCGAGTTCACCAGGGTGAACGGGGCGCCCCAGTGGGGTCTCACCCGGTTCGCCAGTGAGCCCGACACCGGGGACCCGGTCACCGTCGAGGCCTACGCGACCAGCATCCGGGCCGGTGAGATCGACGTGACCTGGCGCTCCAGCCTGGATCTCGACGACAGCCTGCTCACCTACCGCGTCTACCGGGACGGCGGCGGCAGCCCGATCCACACGGTGCAGGGCTCCTCCGTCCCCTGGAAGCGTCCGCAGCTCTCCTTCACCGACACCTCGGTCACCCCCGGTCAGACCTACAGCTACCGGATCTCGGCGACCGACGCGGCGGGCAATGTGAGCGCGCTCTCCTCCCCGGTGACGGTGACGGCCGCCTCCAGCGGCCAGCCGTACACGGACGCGGTGCTGGCCGACGATCCGCTGCTGTACTGGCGGTACAACGAGACGTCGGGCAACTTCGCGTCGGACGCGTCCGGCGACAACAACAGCGGTGTCCACCGCGGCGGGCCCAGCCGGGGCATCACCCCGCCCGCCGTGAACGGGCCGGATGCCCGCGGCGTCGGCCACGACGGCACGGACAGCTACACCTACAGCGACACCGGCTTCAGCTCCACCAACCAGTTCACGCTGGAGACCTGGTTCAGCACCGAGACCACCAGCGGCGGCCGGCTGATCGGCTTCGGCAACCGCATCCTCCAGCTCAGCAACTGGTACGACCGCCACCTCTACATGCGCGACGACGGCCGGCTGACCTTCGGCGTGTACAACGGTGCCTCCCGCACCATCACCTCCCCCGCCGCCTACAACGACGGGGAGTGGCACCATGTGGCGGCCACGCTCGGCACCAACGGCATGCGCCTGTATGTGGACGGGACTCTTGTCGCGTCCAACAGCCTGCACACCACGGCCCAGAACTTCGGTTCCACCCCGGGCTACTGGCGTGTCGGCGGCGACCGTCTCAACAACTGGCCCAGTCGTCCTTCCTCGGACTTCTTCCAGGGCCGGCTCGACGAGACGGCCGTCTACTACAGCACGCTGTCCGCGGCCCGGATCGAGGCACACTACGACGCGGCCTTCATTCCGGGCGACACGGTGACGGAGGTGACGCCCGTGGCGGACACCTATGTCAACGAGTTCGCCGCCGGCTCGGCCTATGGCACGCACCAGCAGCTGGTGACGCGCGATTACCCGGGCTATCTGGCGTACATGCGGTTCGAGGTGCCCGCCGCCCCCTCGGGTCAGGTGCTGAAGTCGGCCGCGCTGCGGCTGACCCTCACCACCGACTCCACGGCGGGCTCCGCGGACGACACCCAGTTCGTCCCGGCCACCTCGGCCTGGGACGAATCGACCACCTGGAACACCCGTCCCACGCTGGGGTCCACGGTGTACGGCACCATCAGCGGCGCCACCACTCCCGGCGGCGTCTACACGGTGCCGCTGGACACCGCGGAGATCGGCGCGCTGCTCGGCTCCACACTGGACATGGGCGGCGTCGGGTCCGGCGGTGACACCCTGCGCTGGTACTCCCGTGAGGCGTCGTCCGGCAGCCAGCCGGTCCTCGTCCTCACCTTCGGGGCGCCGTGAGGCGCCACCGGGCACTGGGCATGGCGGCGGCCGTCCTGACGGCCGCCGCCGTGCTCGCCGCGTGCAGCAGCGGCAGCGGCGAGGGTCCGGCCGAGCCATCGGCGTCCGCCACCCAGGACGCCGGCGGCAACGGCCCGGCGGACAACGGCGGCGAGCCGGAGTCCGGTACGACCTCCGGCACGGACGACGACGAGGGCGGCAAGGACGGTGATTCCGACGCCGGCGGCGGCTCCGCGGGCGGCGACCGGACCGGCGGGGAGGAGGCGGAAGAAGCAGACGAGCCCTTCGAGGGCGCCGACGAGCTGGGCAAGCCGGTGCCCGAGGAAGAGATCAGGGAACCGGAGGACCGCGCCTTCTCCCCCGCCGAGCAGGAGTACCTGGAGGACACCGTCCCGGAGGGAACCGATCCGGGAGCCATCCTGGCCACCGGCTACGAGACCTGCGAACGCGTGGGCTATGTCGCCGGGCGGGACCGGCAGGCGGCGGTCGAGGCCCTGCGCACGGGCGAGATCACCGGAGCCGAGGAAGCCATCCCGGCACTGTGCCCCGAGTACCAGGACCTGCTGGACGAGGCGAACGGAAAGGACTGAACGCATCCCATGGCCGGACCTCCCACGCTCCCGATAGTGGTGGCGATTCCCACCAAGAACGAGGCCGAGAACATCGTCTCCACGGTGCGCTCGGTGATCGGCCGGTTCAAGGCCGTGGTGGTGGTGGACTCCGACTCCACGGACGACACCAGAGCCCTGGCCGAGGCCGAGGGCGCGGAGGTCGTCCCCTACACCTGGAACGGCAAGTACCCCAAGAAGAAGCAGTGGTGCCTGGAGAACGTCCATCCGGAGACCGACTGGCTGCTCTTCCTCGACGGGGACGAGACGCCCAGCCCCGAGATGCTGGCCGAGCTGGAACGGATCTTCCTGGACGGCCGGCCGGTCCGGCCGGCCGCCTTCGACATCCCGCTGGGCTACTGGTTCGCCGGGCGGCGGCTGCGGCACGGCTACACCATGGTCAAACGGTCCCTGCTGGACCGCACCCGCTGCCGCTACCCGGAGCCGGACGACCTGCACGCGCCCGGCATGGGCGAGCAGGAGGGCCACTACCAGCCGCTGGGCGAACCGGTGGCCCGGCTGCGGGCACCCATCGAGCACAACGATCTGGACCCGGTGCGCACCTGGTTCGACCGGCACAACCGCTACTCCGACTGGGAGGCGTGGCTGGAGACCGCGCCCGGGGCGCGCGAGGAGATCCGGCAGGCGAAAACCCGGCAGGGACAGCTCTTTCACAAGGTTCCCCTCAAGCCCCTGGTGTCGTTCGCCTACGGCTATCTCTACAAGCGCGGCTTTCTGGACGGGCGGGCGGGCTTCGACTTCGCGCTGGCGCTCAGCTTCTACCGCTGGCAGATCGGGCTGAAGGCCCGCGAGTACGCCCGGCGGAACGGTCCACCGGGCTGAGCGCCGTCACCGGCGTACCACGCCGGGCGGGTGCCGGAATGTGCCGGCACCCGCCCGGCGGTTTCAGCCCGCGTCCGCCGGACGGCCGGTGCGCCGGGCCAGCACCTCGCGGTAGATCCCGCGCAGCCGGTCCACCACGGCGTCCTCGGTGAACCGCTCCCGGATCAGCTCCAGACAGGCCCGGGTGGCGGCGGCGTTGGCCGCCGGCTCCAGCAATTCGCACACCGCCCGGCCTACCGCCTCGCCGTTGTCCGCCTCCTCCGCCAGATCCAGCACCCGTCCGGCCCCCGCCTCGGCCACCTCCGGCCCCAGCCCGCCAGTACGGGTGATCACCACCGGCAGCCCGACCGACATCGCCTCCAGGATCGACACCGCGAACGGCTCGAACACGGACGGCAGTACATAGACGTCGGCCGCCCGCATCCGGCGCAGCACCTCCTCGTGCGGCAGCGGGCCGAGGTACTCCAGCGCGTCGGCGACGCCCAGATCCCGGGCGAGCGCGAGCAGGTCCGCGGCCATCGCCCCGGTGTCCGGCCCGGCCATCTGGAAACGGGCATCCGGATGCTCCTTGAGCACGGCCGGGATCGCCCGCACGAAGTCCTGGGGGCGCTTCATCTTCTGCACCCTGGCCGCGAACAGCACCACGGGCGGGCGGCGTACCCGGCCCGAGCGGACCTCGGTCTGCGGCGGGACACCGTTCACCAGACGCAGCCCGGGGGCCGTCGGCCGGGGAGCGGTCACCTCGGCGACCGCGTCCCGCTCGCCCTCGGTCAGGTGGAGCAGGGCGTCCGCCCGGCGCAGCACCCGCCGCATGCCCAGCGCGTCCACCAGCTTCGCCACCCGCTTCTCGGTGGCGTCCACCATGCCGTGGGTCTGGACGACCAGCGGTGTCCCGGCCCGCAGCGCCAGCAGCGCCACCGGGAGGGTGACCAGGTCACGCATCAGGTGCACATGCACCACGTCGGCCGAGCGCACCAGGCGCCCGGCCCGGGCCAGCATGGCCGGGGAGGTGATGCCGCTGACCTCGAAGCGGGGCAGCACATGCCGGGCCCGGAACAGCTTCACCGGGGCGCCGTCCACCTCGTCGGGCATGCCGCCGTCGAAGCGGTCGCCGAGTGCGGTCACCAGGGCCTGGTCCCCCCGGGCGCGCAGGCCGCGGGTGAGGGTGAGGGCGACCCGGGTGGGCCCGCCGAAGTCGTGCGTGGGGGTGTGCAGGGTGACGACGTGCAGGACCTTCACTCCGCCTCCCCCTCCCGGCCGTCCTCGTCGCGCCGGCCGCCCCGGCCGCTCTCGCGGAACAGCACCAGGTCGCTCTGCAGCATCTGTCCGGTGGCCGGGTCCACATAGCCCGGGATCACCGCCATCAGGGTCAGCCCCAGCTCCTCCTGCCCGGTGCGCAGCACCTCCGCGAGCAGTGGCGAGCCCTCGTAGAGGGGGACGAACGACGCCTCGATCTGGAGCCCGTGGCACTCCTTGGCGCGCGCCCCGGCGCCGCGCAGCACCTGGGCCTCGTAGCCCTGGACATCGATCTTGAGGAACACCCGGTCGTCCGGTCCGGCCGCCTCCGGCCACAGCTCGTCCAGCCGGCGCAGCGGCACTGTCTCGGTGCCGATGTAGCGGGCGTGCGGGGCGGCCTCGGCATGGCGGTCGAGCATCGGCAGCACCGAGGAGCTGGCGCCCCGGTTGCCGGAGACGTTGACGGTGATCTCCCCGGACTCCTCGCCCAGCGCGCAGGCGTGCATCGACCAGCCGGGATCGGCCCCGGTGCGGGCCCGCAGCGCCTTCCCCGGGCCGGACAGCGGCTCGAAGGAAACGATTTTGCCCCGGTAGCCGTGGCGCCGGAGCATCGCGCCGTACTCGCCTTCGTTGGCTCCCACGTCCAGCACCACGGTGATGCCGTGCGCCTGGAGCAGCTGCACCAGTTGCGGCCCGGACCAGCCGGCCGGATAGCGGGTGATGTCGATGCCCAGCCTGCGGACCGCATTGCGTATCCGGTGCACGACGGTCATAGCGTCAACTCCTTCGGCGCCGGGCCGGTTCACCGCCGGCCACGGCCGCGCTGCTCCCACTGCTGCCTGGCTGCGCTGCCGGCCGGCATGGCACCGGCTGCCGCTCGTCCCGGGCCGGACCGGCAGGACGACAGGGGTCGACGACGCCCACCCCGGCGGGCCGCCGGTGTCTCCCCTCACCGGCCGAACACCGCCCCGCACAGCGGAAGTCTAGTCCCCGGCCCCGCGGCCCGTCCCCCGGTCGGCGCGACGCGTCCCCCGCCGGCACCGCGCGCGCCGGCGGCGAGGGCGGGGCGGGGCAAGGGCGAGGGCTAGACTCGCCGCAGCGACAGGCCGGTGCACGGGGCCGGGCGGGGGAGGAACGCGGTGGCGACGGAACTGACCGGACTGCTTCGCCCGGTGTCCGGCGAACGGGCCGCCCGGCGCGCGGTGCTGTCCCGGGCGACCGCCCTGCCGCTGATCCTCGGGCTGGTGGCGGTCATGCCGATGCTGATCACCGCCGAGGACGGCGACGGCACCCGGGATGTCGCCTTTCTCCTCCAACTGGCCGTCACCCTCTATGCCGGGGCCCGGCTGTCGGCGATGGTGCTCTCCGGCCGGCGCCGGCTGATCCAGGGCGCGTTCTGGCTGTTCTGCTATGTGTCGATGGGGGTGGCCCCGCTCGCCCAGAGCGTGCTGGGCCGGGAGCCGACCCCGGTGGTGGGCGCCCGCTCCGATGTGCTGCTGGCCACCGCGCTGGTGCTGCTGGGCGTGGTGGCCTTCGACGTGGGGGCGCTGCTGGCCCGCAGCCGCCCCTCGCTGCGTCCGGCCTGGCACCGCGCGCCCGCCCGGGTGCACCGCCTGCGGCTGTATCTGCTGGTCGGCCTGGCCTTTGCCGCCAGCGCCCTGATGATCATGTCGCTGGGCGGGCTGGGGGTCTTCTTCACCAGCCGCCAGGAGATCAGCGAGACGCTGCTGGAGAACGCCGGTGCCCAGCCGGGCGACGAGACCGGGCAGGCGGGCAACGCCCTGCTGCGCGGCTTCGGCACGGTGCCCGCGCTGCTGGCCCTGCTGTTCTACACCCGCTGGCTGGTGACCTCCCGCCGGGCCCGGCGGCGGCCGAGCGTGCTGCTGGTGTGGGCCGCTCTGCTGGGGCTCAACATCATCGTCAACAACCCGCTGTCCAACCCGCGGTTCTGGTTTCTGACCGTCCTGTTCTCGTTCCTCTTCACGCTGTTCCCGCGCAGCCCGGTGATGTACCGGACGGCGCTGGGGCTCGGGGTGATCCTGGCGCTGCTGGTCTTCCCGTTCGCCGACCGGTTCCGCTACGACGACGAGGGCTACCAGCCCATGAACAGCAGCTCGCTGCTGGAGCCGCTGGTGGTCAAGGACTACGACCAGCTCGGCATGTTCGCCAACACCATCACCTATGTCGGGGACGGCGCCGGCCACTCCTACGGCCGTCAGCTCTCCGGCACGGTGCTGTTCTTCGTGCCCCGGGCGATCTGGACGGGCAAGCCGGAGGACAGCGGGGTGATGATCGGCGAGTGGATGGGGATGGGCAACACCAATCTGTCGTCCCCGCTGTGGACCGAGCTCTGGCTGGACTTCGGCCCGCTGGGCATGACGGCGGGCTTCATCGGGCTGGGCTATCTGGCGGCCCGCACCGACCGCCGCTATGTGCGGCGCACCCTGGACGATCCGTCACCGGGCAATGTGGTGGCGGTGATCACCCCGCTGGTGGCCGGCTATGCCTTCATCCTGCTGCGCGGTCCGCTGCTGCAGGCCACCGGGCGGGTGGCGATCGCCGCGCTGTGCCTGCTGCTGATCAGCACCTTCCGGGAGGAGCGGCGTACCCGGCTGGGCTGAGCGGCTCTCCCGCGTCGAACCGGTCCGAGGGGGACGACGGCGGGGAGCCCGGTCCGTTCCGGCCCGCCTCGCAGCTCTCCGCCAGCACGAGCAGGCCCAGCAGGCCGCCGACCACCAGCACGACCAGGCCCCACGACCGCCCGCTCACGCCCCGGCCCCCCGGCCGTCCTCCGCACCGGCAGTGCCGTGCGGGGCGGCATCGCGCCGCGCCGTCGTCCGTCCGCCGGGACCGGGGGCCGTGCCGCCGGGCGGCGGCGGCGCGGGCGGGCGCAGCAGGGCGCGGATGCGGAGGCGGGTGGCCAGGGCCTTGGCGGCCGAGCCGGCGCACAGGCCCCAGGCCGCGCCCAGCACCCCGCCCAGGGCGTAGCCGCCGAGCAGCAGGCCGACGGAGAGCAGGGAGAACACCACCTGGAGCGGCAGCGTGGTCCTGGGCGCCAGCACCCGCAGGGTGAGCAGGCCGCAGACGCCCACGGCCATGGCCGCGTACTGGCTGCCGGTGGCGGGCAGCAGCCCGGCCGCCGCCGACCAGGTGTCGCCCAGGAGCTGCCGTCCCGCCGCGCCGGGCAGCAGCGCCAGCGCCGTCGCCCACAGCGCCGCCGTGCCGGCCAGCGCCACGCCCGCCAGGGCCGTGGCGCGGGCCTGGCGGCGCGGGCCGGCGATCCGGCCCAGCAGCGGCGGGCCGAACCCGGTGGTGGCGTTGAACAGGACGTTCATGGGGCCGAACAGGGTGCTGGCGCCGCGCAGCGCGCCCACCGCCAGCGGATCGGCGAGGACGCCGAGCCAGATCACCGCGAGCTGGGTACCGGCATTGCCCACCCCGAACTCGACCACGAAGCGGCGGCCGAGGTGTTGGCGGCCCAGCAGGCCGCGCAGCGGGGCCGGCGGGGCGCCCCGGGTGGCCCGCAGCAGCAGCGCCCCGCCCAGCAGCAGCGCCGGCACCGCGGAGAGCCCCCAGACCAGCACCAGGCGCCCCGGTGAGCTGCCGTAGGGCTGGAGGGCGAGGGCGGGCACGGCGCACGCCAGCCGCAGCAGATCGGCGGCGAGGGCGAGCTGGGGCCGCCCGAGCACCGAGAAGCCGTAGCGCAGCGCGTCCTGGGTGAGCACCACCGGCAGCACCAGGCCGAGCGCGGCCAGGCCCCCGCCGACGCCGCCGCCGATCCCGCCGCCGGTCAGCAGCGCGGCGGGCAGCAGCGCGGCGCCGATCGCCGCGGAGGCGGCCAGGGTGAACAGGGCCGAGCCGCGGCAGTGCCCCGCGGTCCGCGGTCCGCGGCGCAGCACCAGCGCCTGCCCGACATAGGCGGTGGCCGCGCCGAGCAGCACGGTGAACACCGTGTAGACCACGGCGAAGTCGGCGAAGTCGCGGGCGGTGGACTGCCGGGCGGCGAAGACCACGACGGCGATGTTGGTCAGCGCGGAGACGCCCTGGTCGCCGACGGAGGCCGCCATCGTCCGGATGCCGCGTCCGCGTCCGGCGCGCGGGCCTTCGCCGGGAGGTGCCGCGCTCACTGGCGGTTGGCGCGTTCTTCGAGCTCGTCGGGGTCGACGATGCGCAGACCGAGGGTTTCCGAGCCCACATCCCGGTAGCCGGCCGGGTCGCGCCCGGCACCGGTCTCGGTACGGGCCGACGGCACGGTCGCGGTGAGGGCGCCGCCGTCCTCGGCGGCGGGCGCTCTGGGCGCCGGCTTCCGCTGCTCTCCGGCGGCCGGCCGCTGCCCGCCGGGGGCCTTGGCCCGGGGTGTCCCGGCGCCGCGTCCGCTGTCCTGGTCGCTGCCGGTGCCCCAGGAGTGCAGCACCGCGCCGAGCAGCAGGCCGCCGGCGCCGACCACCAGTTCCCGCACCCGGGTCAGGTCGTCGCGGCGCACCTCGCGCGGGTCGCAGACCACCAGCACCCCGTCCACCCGGTCGACCAGCGCGATGGCGTCCGCGTACGACAGCACGGCGGGGGCCAGGACGACGACCACCGAGCCCTTGGCGTCGGCGTGTTCGATCAGCCGGCTGGCGGCCGGGGAGGTGAGCGCCCGCGGCACATTGCGCACCCGCAGGCCGGGCACCAGGTCGAAGACCCCGGACTCGCCGGCGTCGATCGGCACCCGCAGCCCGGTGGGCCACACCCCGTCGCCGCGGCCGGGCGCGCTGGCCCAGCCGGGCCGCACGCCGTCCGCGTGCCGCAGCTGCTCGGTCAGGCTGGGGGTGCGCAGATCGGCCTCTATCAGCAGCGCGTCCTTGCCCATCTCGGCGAAGGCCGCGCTCAGATTGACCGAGGTGACCAGCGGGGTCCCGATGGAGCCGCGCGGCGCGACGACCAGCAGCCGGCGGCGGGCGGCGAAGGTCTCGTCGTAGGCCAGCCGGAAGGCGACGGACCGGATCTCCTCGGCCAGCCGGCCCTCGGCCAGCAACTGTCCGGGCGCGGGCCGGGCGCCGCGCGGCAGCACGCCCAGCACGGGCGCCCGCAGGGCCCGGGTGACGTCGCCGGCGGAGCGCACCCGGGGGTCGAAGACCAGCCGGATCCAGGCGGCGAGCAGCCCGGCGCCGATGCCGACGGTGCCGCCGAGGCCGAGCATCATCACCAGGCCGGGGCCGGACGGGCTGCCGGGCTCGGTGGCCCGGGTGATCACCCGGCCGCCGGAGGTGTCCAGCGAACGCAGCACGCTGATCTGGTTGTTGATGTCGCCGATCTGGGCGGTCACCGCGGCCCGGGTGGCGACCGCCTCGTCGTAGGCGCGGCTGCCGTCCGGGGCCTCGTTGATGTCCAGATCCAGCGTCTCCAGCTGGGCCAGCAGCGGTTCCCGCTGCTCGGTGTAGCGCGCCACCATGGTCTCCACCTGGCCGTCCGCGTACTCCTGGCGGTTGCCCAGATAGGCGGCGATGAAGGCGTTGGCGCGCTCGGCGGCGGCCCGCGGGTCGGTGGCGGTGTAGGCGAACCGCAGGACCTCGGTGTTGGGCGGGTTGGTGACCTGGAGGTCGGCCTTGAGACCGTCGGCGGCGTCCTCGGGCAGGCCCAGCACCGAGGCGGCGCGGGCGGCGACGGTGTCGCTGACCGCGGTGCGGCGCTCGGAGCCCATGGCCACCCGGTCCAGAGTCGTGCCCTCGAAGGGGTCGCGGGCCGGGGCGCGCACCACCACCTCGCCGGTGGCGATGTAGGTGTCCTGGGCGGTCATGCCCAGATACAGGCCGCCGGCCAGGCCGAGCAGCACGCCCAGGGTGATCAGCAGGCGGTAGCGCAGCAGTTGGCGGAACTGCTCGCGCAGCAGGTCCGGCTCGTCCGGAGCGTGGGCGCCGCCGGGTATCCCGCCGCCGGCCGGGGGCAGTGCGCCGCGGACCGCGTCTCCCCGCAGTATGGCGATCTCCCGGGTGTCCGCCCGCAGGTCGTCCCGTGCTCCGCCGTGGCTCATCCGCCGCTCCCCTTCCGCGCGCCTTCTCACCCCCCGTGGTGGAGGTCCAGCGCCTCGTCCAGCAGGGCGGAGATCCGGCCGAGGCCCGCCTGCCGGCCGAGATGGGTGCGAGCGTAGTCGAAACCACGTGCCCCGACGGCATCGGCTGCACCGGGATCCGCGGCCATCTCCCGTGCGGCGGCCACGAGTGCGGCCGGATCCTCCGGCGCGACCAGCCAGCCGGCGTCCGAGCGGCGTATCTCCTCGGCCGTGCCGCCCGCTTCGGCGACCGAGGCGATGACCGGCCGTCCGGCGGTGAAGTACGAGGTCAGCTTGGAGGGCACGCTCATGTCCAGGACGCTGGCGCGCTGGGTGACCACCAGGGCGTCGGCGGCGGCCAGCACATCGGGGAAGTCGCCGTCCTCGGCGGGCGGCAGGAACTCCACATTGGGCAGGTCCCCGGCCCGGCGGCGCAGTGCCTCCCGCTGGTTGCCGTCGCCCATCAGCACCACCAGGAGTTCGGGGGCCAGCCGGGCGGCGTCGATCAGCACCTCCAGGCCCTGTTTCAGGCCCATGTTGCCGGCGTGCAGCAGCACCGTGCGGTCCGGCGGCCAGCCGAGGCGGGCCCGGCTCTGCGTGCGGCTGCCGGCCGGGCGGGCCACATGCGCCCAGTTGGGCACCAGGCGGATCCGGTCCTGCGGCACACCCAGGGATCTGACGCGGTCCCGGAAGGTCTCGTGGATGATGCCGACCAGGGCGGCCCGGCGCAGCACCCGGCGCTCCACGGCGGAGGCCGCCGAGGCGGCCCGGCCGCCGCCGTCGATGCCGCTCTGCGCGGCCGCCGCGCCCATCAGGTCCTGCACCACGGGAACGAACGGCGCGCGGTACCGGCGGGCGAGGCGGGCGGCGAGCAGCCCGCCGGCCAGGCTGGGCATCTGCGCCAGCACGGCGTCCGGCCGGCCGCCCAGGCGCGGCGGCGCGATCAGGCCGTGGGCCAGGATCGACGCCTCGTACAGGGCGCGGCGGGCGGCCGTCTGCCGCGACGGCACGGAGTGCCGGCGGCGGTGCACGCGCACTCCGGCGCGCAGATCGACGCCGCGCCACCGGCCGCGGTAGTCGGGGTCCACCCGCCAGGCGGGGTAGTGCGGCATGCCGGCCAGCACATGGACCTCGGCGCCGCGTTCGGCCGCCCAGTGTTCGGCGACCTGGGTGGCGTACGGTCCGATACCGGCCCGCTCCGGGGCATAGTTGGTGGATACCAGCAGGAGGCGCTCAACGGCCTCTCCGCGCTGCTGCTCGCGCACCGTCGGTCTCCCCTCCCCCCGGCTGCCTCCCCTGACAGCGGGTGAACTTCAGACTAACCGCAGCCCACCACAGAGCGTCAGCGATTCGGCCAGGATGAGCGTTTCTCCTGTCACGCAGAGCGGCCCGCGATATCGTCGGGGATCGTCCGGGGGGCGCCGGGTCGCGCATTCGTGCGGGAGACACGGATCCGCACCGCCCGCCACCGGGGCCACCGGCCGGCACCGCTGCCGGTCCCCGGCCGTCACTCATCCGCCGCGTCTCGATCGGGGGGACACCGTCACCATGCCGGCACATCTCGTGGGCTACGCGCCCGGGGTCTACGACCTGTTCCACATCGGCCATCTCAATGTGCTCCGGCACGCCCGCAGTCAGTGCGACTACCTGATCGCCGGGGTGGTCGCGGACGAGGCGGCGGAGCAGGCCAAGGGGCGCCCGCCGGTGGTCCCGCTGGTGGAGCGCCTGGAGATCGTGCGCAGCATCCGTTTTGTGGACGCCGCGGTCGCCGAGACGCCCGGCGACACGTCGCGGATGTGGCACCAGCTCCGCTACCACCGCCTGTTCAAGGGCGACGACTGGCGCGGCACGCCCAAGGGGGTCGCGCTGGAGGAGGAGATGGGCAGGCTGGGCGTGGAAGTCGTCTATTTCCCGTACACCGTGCACACCTCCAGCACCCAGTTGCGGGGCGTGCTGGACGCGCTGGTGCCGCCGCGTCCGCGCACCGCCGGGCAGTCCTGACCGGGCCCGCCGCCGTTCAGCCGGCGGGCCGGGCGGAGAGCTCCCGGTACCACTTGGCCAGCAGCGCCGCGCACAGCAGCACCTGGGCCGCGCAGAGCACGGCGTATCCGGTCCGGAACGCCGTCCCGCCGCCCAGCAGCAGGAAGACGGTGCAGATCACCCCGTAGTCGCCCGGGAGCAGCGCCAGGGCCCGCAGCCGGGAGGGCGGCGCGGCGCCGGCCCCCGGTCCGGTGCCCGCGGCGGGGCGGGGCTTGAGCTTCTCGGCCAGCAGCCCGGCGCAGAAGGTCACCACGGCCGCGAGCTGGTAGACCAGCGGCACCAGCAGCCAGCCGTCACCGGGGAGTTCGTGGAAGCGGTGGAAGGAGATCAGCACCGCGCCGTGCAGCAGCACCAGCTTGGCGCAGTCCACCACATGGTCGAGCCACTCCCCGGAGGCGCTGGAGGCGCCGCGCAGCCGGGCGAGCTGGCCGTCCGCGGAGTCCAGCGCGAAGCCCAGCACCAGCACCGCCCACACCGCGGGGCCCAGGGCCCAGGAGGGGCGCAGCAGGGCGACGGCCGCGATGGCGGAGTAGGTGCAGGCCGCGCTGAGCAGGGTGACCTGGTTGGGCGTCAGCCCGGCCCGGAAGGCGGCGGCGGCCAGCACCCGGCCCAGCGGCCGGTTGATCCAGCGGCTGTAGAAGGAGACCCCCCTGGCCGTCTTCTGGGCGGCGCTCAGCCGCGCCAGCGCGTCCCGGAACGACGGCTCAGCCGCCGCGCCCGCGCCGGGCTCCCCGCCGCCACCGGTGCCGGTGCCCCTGTCGATGCCGGTGCCCGCCATGCGCACTCTCCCTCCCCGCCGTCCCCGCCGTCCCCGCCGGCCCCGCGGCCCTGTGCCGCGGTGCGCGGCATCATCCCATGCCGGGCGGCGCCCCGGACATGGATACGATGCCCTGGCACCGCGGCACACGGCTGGCGCACGGGTCTTGAGGTGCGCACCCGCGAACAACACGCGAACCACGGGGAGGGTCCAGCATGCTGGTGAGGGCACGGTCCAAAGCGGCGTCCATCGCCCTGGCGGTCTCCCTGGCGCTGCCCCTGGCCGGCTGCATGACGGTGCACGGCGAGCGGGCCGAGGTGCCCGCGGTCACCGAGACCGAGGCACAGGCGGTGCTGGAGCACTACGCCGAGGTCAGCAACGAGGCCAACCTGGTCTACGACGAGGAACTCAACCGCACCGTGGACACCGGGGCGCTGGGTCAGATCAACCGGGCCGGCCACCGGGCCCGGCACGAGGTGCACCCGGAGGGCAATCCCGACTACCGCCCGCTGGCTTTCGAGGACACCCGCTTCCACATCCCGCGCCTGGCCGGCTGGCCGAAGTTCTTCCTCGCCGACACGCTCAGCGGACGCGGCGACGGCAACCGCTGGCTGCTGGTCTTCACCCGCGGCTCGCTGGAGGAGGACTGGAAGGCGTCCTATCTGTCGCTGCTGCCGCCGAGCGCGGTGCCGGAGTTCGCGCAGGACGAGGACGGCCATGCGGTGGCGGTGCGCACCGCGGGCGGCCCCAGCCCCGACCCGGCCGCCGCCGCGGCGGACGGCCTGGCCCTGGACCCGGCCGGGATCAGCGCCGCCTACGGGGACTACCTGCGCACCGGGGAGGGCCCGTTCGCCGACGGCCCCTACACCTCGGAGGAACTGGCCCGGCGGGAGGGCGAGAGCACCGACCCGGCGTTCTATGTGCAGCACGAGGACCTGCCGCCCGAGGACCCGGCGCTGGCCGCGCTGGGCCTGCGCACCACGGACGGCGGCGCGCTGCTGTTCTTCACCGTCCACCACCACGAGCAGAAGACCTGGGCCACCGGCGTGACCCCGGTGGTGGACGAGTATGTCGAGGCGCTGATGGAGGGCGAGCCCGAGCAGACCGTCACCATCGACCGGATGGCGATCCTCACCGCCCATGTCCCGGCCGAGGGCGACGGCGAGGCCGCTCTGCTCTTCCGCATCTCCGGCGCCCTGTCCGCCACCGGCGCCTGACCGCAGGGCCGGGCGCCGCGGGAAGGGGCGGGCCCTGTTCAGTAGCTGACGGCGCCGCAGTGCCGGCAGTGCACCCAGCCGCGGCTGTCGCGCCAGGTGTCGGAGAGGGCGCAGGACGGGCAGGTCGGGTTGCGGCCGAGCACCGGAACGTGCAGCGGCGACGGGGCCGCCGCCGGTACCGCCCAGCGCATGCACACATCGCCCTGCCGCGGCCCGTACTCCGGCACATAGCGCGGCACGTCCCCGGACCGGGCCTCGGCCGGGCCCCACTCCGCCGCGGTCCGGCTGTCCGGCTCCGGATAGCAGTGCCGCACCGGCCAGCACTCGCGCGGCCGGTAGATCACCCGCGCGTCCCAGGGCCCGCCGAAGAAGATCAGCGGCCGGTGGGTCCACAGATGGCGCAGCGTCCGGCCGCTCACCGCGTGAACCAGCCAGTCCTCGACCGCCGCGCCGTCCCGGGGGCAGGTCCAGTCCGCCGCCCCGGCCGCCCGGGCGATCGCCGCCAGCAGTTCCGCCGCGGTGTACACCCGGCCGTCGTACTGCCAGACCAGATAGCCCTCGCGCCAGTGCCCGCCCTCGGCGGCGGACAGCCAGCGGGCCCGCGCCCGGTGGTCCAGGTCCTGGGCGCACCAGCGGCCGACCCGCGGGGCGTACCGGTCCCGCCAGACGACGGTGAGCAGGGTGCCGGGAGCCGGCGTCCCGGCCGCCAGCAGCTCGCGCGCGCACTCCCCCGGCTCGGTGTCCACGGCCATCGCTGTGCCCCTCCGTCCGTCCGGTCACTGCCGTCGTCGTGCCCAGTGCCGTGGGTCACACTAGAACCACGGCCGCGTCCGGCACGACACCTGTTATGTAACGCTCCGGAATCACCGTGAGCTCCCGCGCCCCCGGTTTGATGTCTCCCGGCCGGGGAACCCGCCGCGGCGAGAGGTGATCTTGATGCCCGAGCCCGGCAGCAAGCGCTACGACATCCGTCGCACCCACAAACGCAAGCAGGCCGAGGACAGCGGCGTGCCGGACCAGTACGCCAATGAGGCGGCCAAGGAGGACCTGGCCGAGGAGGAGGGCTGGCGCGCCCGCGGTCCGCGGACCGAGCGGGGCCGCGGCCCCAAGAGCGAGCGCACCGAGCAGCGCCCGGAAACCGACTGACCGGCCGTCCCGCGGCCGGCAGCAGACGAATGAGAGCCGGTGAGAAGCAGTGAGTGCGGCACGCCGTTCCGACGGCTCCGGCGGCCGGGCCGCCCGGCACACCGCGCGGGCGGTACTGGACCGCTGCGGCCGGACCTACGCCGAGGAGGCCGGCATCCGGCTGCGGGACACCCCGCAGCCGCTTTATCAGCTGCTGGTGCTGTCCATGCTGCTGTCCGCCCGGATCCGCGCCGACACGGCGGTCGCCGCGGCCCGGGAGCTGTTCCGCGCGGGGCTGCGCAGCCCGGAGAACATGGCCGGCGCCGACTGGCAGGAGCGGGTGGACGCCCTGGGCCGCGGCGGCTACCGCCGGTACGACGAATCCACCGCCACCATGCTCGGCAAGGGAGCGGAGCTGGTGCGGGAACGCTGGGGCGGCGATCTGCGCCGGCTGCGCGCGGACGCGGACGGCCCCGAGGAGGTGAAGCGGCGGCTCACCGAGGTGCCGGGCATCGGACCGGCCGGGGCCGCGATCTTCCTGCGCGAGGCGCAGGGCGTCTGGCCCGACTACGCCCCCTTCGCGGACCGCAAGGTACAGGACGGCGCCCGCCGCGTCGGCCTGCCCACCGGGCCGGAGGAACTTTCCGGCCTGGTCGGCGAGGACGAGCTGCCCCGGCTGACCGCCGGACTGGTGCGGGTGGCGCTGGACAGACGCACCGCCGAGGACGTCCGCGAAACCGCCGCCGCCTGACGAGGAGCACCCGCGCCGGGACCAGGACCAGGACCAGAAGGAGCGACGATGCCCGAAACCGCCAGCCCGGAACTCCAGCATCTCTGGGACGAGTTCCACCAGCTCGTCAACATGACCTCGGCCGAGCTGCGCGCCTGGCTGCGCACCAGCAGTGCGGACGAGGACACCGAGGCCCTGCCCGAGCAGTCCGGCAGTGAGCAGGGCCGCCGGGTGCTGTCCATCCTGCAGAAGCGCCGGGTCGATCTGACCGACGCCGATGTGGTGGTGATGTCCCAGGTCATCGACACGGTGCGCACCGAGCTGGAGGCCGGCCCCAGCGCCGCCGTGCCGGAACGCGAGTGGCGCCACCGGCTGATGCTGCTCGGACACGACCCCATGCGCCCCTGAGCCGGGCCGGCCGGCCGGCGGGCGGCTCAGCGGCGCTCCGCGCTCGTCGGGGACGGCGCGGGGGCCGCCGCCTCCGGCTGCTCCTTCCCCGCCACGGCCGCGCGGTGTCCCGGCGGGCGGGCGTACGGCCGCCACCAGCGCGCGGTGGGCAGCCGGCCCGACGGCTCGAACGGCTCGCCCGGCCGCGGGAGCGCCACCGGCACCGAGGCCGCCGCCGCGGCGTCCGCGGTCCGCTCGGCCGGTTCGTCCCACGGGTGCAGGGCCAGGTTGAACGTGCCCCAGTGGATCGGCAGCAGCACCCCGCCGGTCAGGTCCTGGTGCGCCCGCAGCCCCTCCTCCGGGGTCATGTGGATGTCCGGCCAGTAGTCGCTGTACGCGCCGATCTGCATCATCGTGGCGTCGAACGGTCCGTGCTCCGCGCCGATGGCCGCGAAGCCCGGGAAATAGCCGGTGTCCCCGCTGTGGAAGATCCGGTGGCCGGGACCGGCCACCGCCCAGGACGCCCACAGGGTGAGCGAGCGGCGGATCAGGCCGCGCCCGCAGAAGTGCCGGCTGGGGGTGGCGGTCAGGGTCAGCTCCCGCACCCGCACCGACTCGTGCCAGTCCAGTTCGCGGATCCGGGTCTCCGGTATGCCCCAGTGCTCCAGATGCGCGCCCACGCCCAGCGGCACGGCGAAGACCGCCTCGCTGCCGGCCAGGGCCCGGATGGTGGGCAGGTCCAGATGGTCGTAGTGGTCGTGGGAGATCACCACCGCGTCCAGCGGCCCGAGCGCGTCCAGCGGCAGCGGCACCGGGTGCACGCGGCGCGGCCCGGCGAACCGGAAGGGCGAGCAGCGCTCGCCCCACACCGGGTCGAACAGCACCCGGTGGCCGTCGATCTCGGCCAGCACGGTGGCATGGCCCAGCCAGGTCAGCCGCAGCCCGCCGGCCGGCGGGCCCTGGGGCGGGGCGGTGTGCGGCGGCGGCGCCGAGGCCGGGCGGCGGCGCCGGCGGCCGGGGCCGAACAGCAGCTCGCGGAAGAGGGCGGGGCCCGAACCGTTGGGGCCGACGCTGGTCGGCCCCTCGTTGCGGAACGCGCCGTCCCGGAACTGCGGGGAGCGCCGGATGCGGTCCATGCGGGCGCCCTCGGGCGGGGCGCCGAAGGACGCCGGGCGCAGCGCGCGGGCGACGGCCCGGGCCGGGGATCGTGACGGGCGGCGGGGGGAGCCGTTGGCACTCAAGGAGACCTCCCGGTCGTCCGGTAACGGTTGCTGCTGCTCCGCTTCTGCTCTACGGGACGCCCGGCCCGCGCCCGGGGTTGACCGCCCGCCGGGCGCCGGCCGCCCGGGCGCCGGGTCAGGAGGCGGGCCAGGCCCCGGCCTGCTGGCCGATGCTCTCGCCGTCCCCGCCGCGGGGGCCGGCCGGGTCGCGCCCGGCGTATGCGGCGCAGGCGTCGGTCAGCGCCTCCAGCAGGGTCAGCGGCTCGGGCAGCGGCCACTGCGGGCCGCGCAGCCAGCGCACCCCGCCGTCGGCCGGGACGGTGGAGGGCGGCACCAGCACATAGCTGGCCCGGCAGTGCCAGCGCAGGCCGGGGTGTTCGTCCATGGTCTCGGGGTGGCAGTCCAGCTCGCAGGGCCACCACTCGTCGTCGTCGGCGGCGGTGTTGCGGGTCTTGGTGAAGAAGAGCATCCGGTCCGGGTCGGCGACGGCGACCGGGCCGATCTCGGCGCCCCGGGCGGTGAGCCGTTCCAGTGCGGCGCCGCCCGCCTCCAGCGGAACGTCCAGCACATCGTGCAGCTGGCCGGTGGGGGTGACGAAATTGGCCCGCGGCTCGGCGCGCAGCCAGCGCAGCACCTGCTCCGCGTCGGTGGTGGCCTGGGTCTGCCAGGCGAAGGAGACCGGATGACGGCCCGGGGTGGGACAGCCGATGCGGTTGCAGGAACAGCCGTAGTCCTGCGGGTGGGCGGCGGGGGCCAGCGGGAAGCCCGCCCCGGCGATGGCGAGCAGCAGTTCCTCGCGGGCTCTGGCGGCGGCATCGGCGCGGGCCGCACTCCGGGCCTTCCGGCGCATCCAGCGGGGGATTCTGCTCTCGCGTTCCATGGGCTCGCCTACCGCCTCACTTCGTCCGAGGGGCTTCATGGCCGCGTGGCCATTATTCCGCCCATCCTGCCTTGTGACGGGAAAGAATGCGTAATCGGCCCGGCCGCACCACGGGCGGACGGCTTCCGCTTCCTTCGCTTCCCGCTCCGGGCCGCTCCCTGCCCTCCGGTCCTTCCCGACGGCCCGGCCCCACGGGTGTCAGCGCCAACGCCCGCCCGGCGCGCGAAATTCCCGTGCCCGCTACCCGCCCGGCCGGGGCCAGCGATCGCCCCAGGCGGTGTCCCGGGCCGCGCGGTAGCGCTCGGGATCGCGGCGGGTGACGGTGACCCGGCGCAGGCCGTCGCCGGCCGTGCAGAGATCCAGCAGCACCTGCCCCTTGCGCTGCTGCGGGCGCCGCACGATCCGCCCGCTCGCCTCCCCGTCCCCGTTCCCGTCCCCGCGTCCGCGTCCGCGTCCGGCCAGCTCCGGGCCGGCCGCCGCCACATAGCTGAACTTCTCGTCCTCCCAGGCCAGCTCCGCGCCCTTGACCCGGCGGTGCAGCGCGGACCGGGCGGTACGGGCGGCGAAGTGACACCAGTCACGGCCGTCCGCCCCGATCGGGCACGGCCCGCCGTGCGGGCAGGGCGCCAGCACCGTCATCCCCCCGGCCAGCAGCCGCTCCCGGGCCGCCCGTATCCGCCGGTATCCGTCCGGTGTGCCCGGCTCCACCAGCACCACCGCGCCCGCCGGCCCGGCCGCCCGGGCGGCGCGGACGGCCAGCGCCTCCCGCGCCTCCTCCGGCAGCTCGCCCAGCACATAGGAGACGGTGACCAGCTCCGCCCCGGGCAGTTCCGCCGAGGCGTCCCCGGTCAGCCGCAGGCGCTGCCAGCGCGCGCCGCGCACCACCGGGTCGGCGGCCCCGGCGGCCAGTTCGCGCCCCAGCTCCAGCGCCGGCCCGGCCCAGTCCAGCACCGTCACGGGCCGCCGCCGCCCGTCCTCCCCCGGCCAGGCCCCGGCCGCCGCCCAGACCGCGGCGCCCGTGCCGCCGCCGATGTCGAGCTGTCCGGCCGGTGTCCAGCCGGGCAGCCGGGCGGCCAGATGGCGCAGCGCGGCGCGGACCGCCGCGAAGGTGGCGGGCATGCGGTAGGCGGCGTACGCGGCCACATCCGCCCGGTCCCGCAGTATCGGCGCGGACCGGGGCGGGGCGGCGGCGGCCCCGGCCGGGGCCCGGTACTGCGCCATCAGCCGCTCCACGGCCGCGGTGAGCCGCCTGGGCGGCAGGCCCTCCAGCAGGCCGTCGAGCGCGGTGCGGAGCTGCTCGGAGGTGCTGTTCACGGCAGCGAGTGTAGGCGGAGCGCGCGGGCCAGCCGGGTGGCGGCGGCGGCCCGGGGCCGGTGGTCCGGCCGCACGGGCCGCACCGGGTGCACGGTGGTGGCGAGCATCACCACAAACGCGCCGCTCGCCGGATGGACCACCAGGCTGGTCCCGGTGAACCCGGTGTGACCGGCCGCACCCGGGGCCAGCTCCCCCATGAACCAGGGCTGGTCCAGCTCCCAGCCCAGCCCGGGCGGCTGCCACATCGCCCGCACCGTCTCCGGCCGCAGTACCGGGCCGCCCCCGGCGAGCAGGGCCCGGCAGAACCGCGCCAGGTCCCCGGCCGTGCCGAACAGCCCGGCGTGGCCGGCCACGCCGCCCAGCGCGGCGGCGTTCTCGTCGTGCACCTCGCCGCGCAGCATCCCGCGGTCGGCCCTGGCGCGGGGGCGGCGCTGGTCCTCGGTGGCCGCGGCACGCTCCGGCGCCACCGGACCGAAGCGGGTGTCCGCCATGCCCAGCGGCCCGGTGATCCCGTCCCGGATCACCTCGGCCAGCCCTCGCCCGGTGACGCGTTCCAGCAGCACGCCCAGCGCGATCATGCCCGGGTCCGAGTAGCGGCGCAGCCGTCCCGGCGGCTGCTGCGGGGGCAGCGCCCACAGCGGCTCCAGCGAGGCCGGGCGGTCCGGCTGCCGGTACAGGGGCAGTTCGGCGGGCAGCCCGCCGCGGTGGGTCAGCAGATCCCGGACCGTGATCCGGCCCTTGCCGCGGCGGCCGAACTCCGGGACGTACACGGCCACCCGTTCGTCCAGCGCGACCCGGCCGCGCTCCGCCTCGCGCGCCACCGCCACCGCGGTGAACAGCTTGGTCAGCGACGCCAGGTCGAAGAGGGTGCTCTCCCGGACCGGCTCCCGGCCGGCGGGCGGCAGTTCACGGTCCCGGGCGGTGTGGCGCAGGGCCCATCCGGCGGCGTGCCGGACCACGGTGCGCCGCCCGTGGCCGGCCACCACGACCACGCCGCCGCACCACGGGCCCGGCCCCTCCGGCAGCGCCGACACCTCCGCCACCAGCGCCGCCAGCTCGGCGGATTCGGCAGCGGCGGCGGGCCCGGGACCGGTCATGGCCGCCACGGTAGGGGAATCATCCGCCCAGCCGGGCCACATACCGCGCGAGATGGCGCGTGGCGAACTCCCCGGCGTCCCAGTCCTCGGCCCGGACCGCACCGCCCGCCCAGAGGTAGGCGCAGGCCGACGCCTCGCCGGCGCCGGCGAGCGGGATGCGGGCGAGCCGGTACTCGTCCCCCTCGAAGCGGTCCAGCACCGCCCAGTCCGCCGCGGCCAGCCCCCGGAGCAGCGCCCCCTCGGTCACCGCCGCCGCCCGGGGCACCAGGCCCGGATACGCCCGCCCGTCCAGTGCCGCCGCCCGCCAGCCCCGCACGGCGGCGGGCACCCGCTCCGGGACCCGGCCCAGCAGCGCCCGCAGCACCTCGGGAAAACGCAGCGTCCCGTACACGAACAGCCCGTCCCGCTCACCGGGCGGCATCGCGGAACTCCTCCTCGATCCAGGTGCGGGCGAAGGCGACCGTCTCCCGGGCCGGGAAGAGGTGGCAGTGCGCGGCGCCGGCCCTGCCCCGGATGCCGATCCCGGCGGCCAGCAGATCCTCGGCGATCACCGCGAAGGCGTCCTTGCCCCCGCGCTCGACGGCCGAGTAGTCGAAGGCGCCGTGCTCGGTGTCGATGTCGGTGAAGCGGCGCCAGACCCGCCGGCCGTTCTCCAGGACCGGCTGCTCGTATTCCACGAACCGCTTGCCGGGGGCGTCGGCGAGCGCCTCGGCGTGGTGCAGCAGGGTGATGGTGTCCAGCGGCGCGCCCAGCAGCAGTACCCGGCCGTCCCGCTCCACCAGCTTCGCCAGAGGGCTGCCCGGGCCGTGCGGATCGTCCCACGGGTGCCGGTCCATCAGCTCGGCGGCTGCCGCGCCCAGCGCGGCGAAGCTCGCGTCCGGATGGCGGCTGCGCACCGCGCCCGGCTGCCGCCGCAGCGCCTCCGGCAGCCGCCCGTAGCCGTGGTCGGCCTCGCTGCGGCCGGGGTCGAAGGCCGGTTGCGTCCGGCGTACCGCCTCCCGCCATTCCGGCGGCCAGGCGGTGAAGTCGTACGGCGGGGCGTCGTTCCACCCGCAGGTCACCATCAGGGTGCCCCGCTCCCCCACCGCCTCGGCGAGGGCGTCGATGACGGTCTGTGCGCCGCCGGGCACATATCCGATCGCCGACATCGCGGTGTGGAACATCACGGTGTCGCCCTCGGCAAGCCCCAGGGCGCGCAGGTCCTCGACCAGCCGACTGCGCGTGACGGGCCCTGAGGAACGTTTCAGCAGCGCGGGAATGTCCATGTGTCGAAGGTAACCGCCCGCTCCCGGCGGGCGTACCGCCCGGGCCCCGGCGCCCGCAGCCGCTCTGTCCCCCTGCCCTGCGTCTCCCGGCCCTGCGTCTCCCCGCGGTGGCCGCCGGGCAGGCCCGGGCTCCCGGAAATCCGGTCGCCGGCCGGCGGGCAGGCGTGCCAGGGTGGGCGGCCGTGGTCGACAAACAGTTCTCCGAACTCCGTCTCGCCGCGCTCTACGATCTCTTCGCACCCGCCGAGCGCCGCCGGGACTTCGCCTTCTATCTGCCGCTGCTGATGTCGGCCGGCTCCGTGCTGGATGTGGGGTGCGGCACCGGGGCGCTGCTGCACCGGGCGCGGGCGGCGGGCCACACCGGACGGCTGTGCGGCCTGGACCCGGCCGCCGGGATGCTGGAGGTGGCACGGTCCGGCGGCGGGGACATCGAGTGGATCCACGGCGACCTGGCCTCGGCCCCGGTCCGGGAGCGGGAGTTCGACCTGGTGGTGATGACCGGTCACGCCTTCCAGGTGCTGCTCACCGACGACGAGATCCGCGGCGCGCTCGCCGCGATCGCCAGGGCACTGACCGACGGCGGCGTCTTCGCCTTCGAGACCCGCAACCCCCTGACGCGGGAGTGGGAGGACTGGCATCTGCGCTATTCGGGGGAGGTGACCGACGCAGCCGGCACCGTGGTGCGGAGCGAGTGCGAGGTGGTCACCCCGCTCACCGACGGCCTGCTCTCCTTCACCCACACCTGCACCAGCCCGGACTGGGACCGCCCCGAGATCAGCCGCAGCACGCTGCGCTTCCTCGGCGCGGCGGAGCTTTCCGGCTTCCTGGCCGGCGCCGGACTGGCCGTCACCGGGCAGTACGGCGACTGGGACCGCAGTCCGCTGACGCCGGACAGCCCGGAGATCATCACCCTCGCGCGCCGCCGCCCGCCGGGGCCCGGCACCGCGGAGCCGGGCTGACTCCGGGGCCGGGCCCGCGCGGAAGCGGCGGGGGGAATGCCGGTCAGAAGCCGGGTTCGGTGCAGCCTTTGAAGCCGCCGCCCCGTCCCCCCTCGTACAGGGGCCACTCCATGGCCTTGCGGGTCACCGGGCCGTAGACGCCGTCCCGGCCGACGTTCTCCTCGGCCTGCACGTCCCACACCGCCTGCCGGGTCTGCGGACCGTAGATCCCGTCCACCGAGATGTTCCGGTAACAGAAATCGATGGCGTTCTGGAGCGCGTACACGCCGTTCGACTGGGCCCCGTAGCCCATCACGCAGTTCCGGGAGCCGGTGCCCGTGTAGTAGGGCTGGTAGGTGAACAGCGAGCCGGAGACGTACTTCACCTTCTGGGCGTTGCAGGTCGGGTACGCGGCCTGGGCCGTCCCCGGAGTCACCAGCACGGCAGCCGCGCCCAGGACCAGGGTCCCCAGGACGGAAGCAAGTTTGCGGTTCATCTTCCCCTCCTCTTCTCTCATACCTTCGGCCGGCCGCAGCCCCGGAACCCGCGCCCGTCTTCGTAGATCCCCCAGTACATGGCCTTGCGGGTCTCCGGCCCGTAGACGCCGTCCACGCCGGCGCCTCCCCGCTCCTGGGCGTAACGCACGGCATCCCTGGTGTTCCTGCCGTAGATGCCGTCCTCCTCGATGGAGATGGCGCTGTAGCAGTCGTTGAGCGCGAACTGGAGACGCACCACGCCGGCGGACTGCGCCCCGTAGCCCATCACGCAGTTCCGGGAGCCGGTGCGCTCGTAGAACGGCTGCACCACATACCGGGTGTCGGAGATGTACTTCTTCTTGGCGGCGTTGCACGTCGGGTAGGAGGCGGCCTCCGCGGTGGAGGCCGTGACGGCGACGCCGGCTGCCGCGAGCACGGCGGTGCACACCGATGCGGCGATGTTCCTCAGCAACATGATTCCCCTCCGGTTGCACGGGTGCCCGCGCCCGCCCGGCCGGGACATACCGCCCGGGCATCTGATGGCACCTGCACCCATGTGACGCTGTTCCCCCTCGGGTTCACAGACGCGAACAACCGTAGCGGCCGACCCGGAACCCCGCAGTCCGGTGAGTGCGCCATGAGAGCACAACGAGAGCAACTGCACAGCAAACAGGGCACACACCACCCCCGGCCCCCCAGCACGGCCCGCCGGGCCAGGGGTGTCCGTCCCGTTCTCCGTCCCGTTCGGAGTCAGTCCGGTCTGGCGGCGGCGATGGTATGGCCGTTGCCGGGGATGGCCGGGCGGGGGCTCCAGGGGCGGCACAGGGCGAGGAAGGCCGCGATGGCCAGCAGCACGGCGGTGAGCTGGAGCACGGCCATCGGCACGGCGGTGTCCTCGCCCGCGATGCCGACCAGCGGCGAGACCAGCCCGCCCAGGCCGAACTGCGCCGCGCCGAGCAGCGCGGAGGCGGAACCGGCGGCGTGCGGGGTGCGCATCAGGGCCTGGGAGTTGGCGTTGGGCAGCACCAGCGTCATGGCCGACATCAGCACGAACAGGCCGGCGGCCACCGGAAGCAGGCCGACCCGGCCGAAGACGCCGCTGGTCATCAGCAGCAGGGCGGTGGCCGCGAGGAGGAGAGTGGCCAGGCCCAGGGCGGTGACCCGGTCCAGGGAGACCCGGCCGACCAGGATCTTGCCGTTGATCTGGCCCACCGTCACCAGCCCGATGGAGTTCACCATGAACAGCAGGCTGAAGGTCTGCGGCGAACCGCCGTAGATCTCCTGCACCACGAACGGCGAGGCGGCGACATAGGCGAAGAGCGCGGCGAAGGTGGCGGTGCAGGTGAGCAGATAGCCGGTGAAGACGCGGTCGCGCAGCAGTCCGCGCATGTCGCGCAGGGTGGTGCGGATGCCGCCGCCGTGCCGCTGCTCCGCCGGCAGGGTCTCCGGCAGCCAGCGGACGACGGCCAGCACCAGCAGCACCCCGATGCCGGCCAGCACCACGAACAGGCCGCGCCAGGAGGTGATCCGCAGCATCTGGCCGCCGAAGACCGGGGCCAGGACGGGCGCGACGCCGGAGATCAGCAGCAGGGTGGAGAAGAAGCGGGCCATGGCCAGGCCGTCGAACATGTCCCGGACCACGGCCCGGGAGATGACCACGCCCGCCGCTCCGGCCAGTCCCTGGAGGGCGCGGAAGGCGATCAGGGTCTCGATGGTGGGTGCCAGCGCGCAGGCGACCGAGGCCAGCGCGAACACCGTCATGCCCGCGATCAGCGGGCGGCGGCGGCCGAGCTGGTCGCTCATCGGCCCGGTGATGAGCTGGCCCAGGCCGAGGCCGCCGAGGCAGGCGGCGAGGGTGACCTGGACGGTGGCGGCGCTGGTGCCGAGCGCGTCGCCGACGCCGGGCAGTGCGGGCAGGTAGAGGTCAAGAGCCAGTGGCGGGATGGCCGTCAGGGAGCCCAGGATCAGAACGAGCAGAAGTCCGGACCTTCCCCGGGGGCCGAGCTGTCCGGGGGAGGGCCGGCGCCCGCGTCGGCCGCGGGCCGGCAGGCGGAACGGTATGCGGGTCTGTACGGGGCGGGGTTCGGCGACGGCCGTGGCGGGTTGGCCGGGCTGGGACATTCACCTCTCCGGGATGCTCGGGCGGTCTGGTGCTCCGCCGCGCTGCGGTAATCCGATCATCCCATGTATGGAGTCCCGGATTCCGCCGCTTTTCGCCCGCCGGACGTATCTCACACCTCGCGCGGGAGGACGCGGGGAACGGATCGCGCCCGGCGCACCACCCGTACCGCAGGCCCGCGTTGGCGCCTCGGAGAGAAACCGCGCCGCTCCCGGCCGACTGTCCGCCCGGCACCGTTGCCGCCCCCGGGGACGGCCGGGGTGACCAACTCCACACCCCCGGTCCGGACCGGATTCACGGCGGAGGCGGCCGGAATCCGCCGGTGCCGGCATCAGCGGCGGCGTCGGCGGGGGTGTCGGTGAAGCGGGGGGCGGGGTGGAAGCGGGTGCGGCGGGTGGCGCGGCGCAGGGTGCGCAGCACCGGGCCGCCCACGGTGAGGATCAGCACCACGGTGAGCAGGGCGCGGGGAATGTCCCAGCCCAGGGACGTGGCCAGTACATAGGCGGCGAAGCGGGCCAGATTGTCACCGAGCGGATCGCCGGGCACGAAGGAGATCGAGCTGGACATGCCCGCGATGTACGGCCAGCCCTGGAGGTTCATCACCAGGCCGTAGAGAAGCGACGCGGCGGCGCCGTAGACGGCGAGCAGCAGCAGCTCGCCGCGCCCGCGCAGCCGGCCGGGGGCGGGCAGCAGCCCGGCGCCCATGGTGAACCAGCCCATGGCCAGCATCTGGAACGGCATCCAGGGACCGACACCGCCGGTGAGCAGCGCCGAGGCGAACATCGACACCGCGCCGAGGACAAAGCCGAAGCCCGGCCCCAGCACCCGCCCGGCGAGCACCATCAGAAAGAACATCGGCTGCAGCCCGGCCGTGCCCGCGCCCAGCGGGCGCAGCGCCGCCCCGGCCGCGGCCAGCACCCCCAGCATGGCCACGGCCTTGGCGTCCAGGCCGGTGTCGGCGATGGTGGCGACCACCACGGCGAGCAGCAGCGGCAGCAGCAGGGCGAACAGCCAGGGGGCGTCCGCGGAGTGGGCCAGGCCGGAACCGCGGGCGGCCAGCAGCGGCCAGCCGAAGGCGGCCACGCCGACCGCGGAGAGCAGCACGAGGGCGGCGGCGGAGCGCGGCCCGAGCCGGACCGGACGGGGGGCGCGGGTCATGGCGCCGCCCGCTCGGGATCCGGGCCTGCGGAGGAGGCAGAGGGGGCTGAGGGGGCGAGGGCGTGGCGTACCTGGGGGACGGTCAGCCAGGGCTCCGGCGCCAGCACCTTGGCGATCTGCGGCGCGAAGGCCGGGGAGGCGACCACCACCTCCGGGGTCGGCCCGTCGGCCACGGCCTCGCCGTCCGCCAGCACCACCACCCGGTGGGCGAGTTCGGCGGCCAGCTCGACATCGTGCGTGGCCAGGACGACGGCATGCCCCGCGGCGGTCAGCTCGCGCAGCACGCCGGCCAGCCGTGCCTTGGCCGCGTAGTCCAGGCCCCGGGTGGGCTCGTCGAGCAGCAGCAGCGGCGGTGCGGCGGTGAGGATCACGGCGAGCGCGAGGGTGAGCCGCTGCCCCTCGGAGAGGTCCCGCGGATGGACGGCGTCCGGCACCTCGGGCAGCAGCCGGGTGACCAGTTCCCGGCAGGTGCCCGGCGGGGCGCCCGCGTCCCGGTCGGCGGCGGCGCATTCGGCGGCCACGGTCTCGGCGTAGAGCAGATCGCGCGGGTCCTGCGGCACCAGCCCGGCGTGCCGCAGCAGCACGGCGGGCCTGGTGCGGTGCGGGACGAGCCCGGCCTCGCCGAGGACGATCCGTCCCGCGGCGGGCCGGTGCATGCCGACGCAGGCGGCGAGCAGGGTGGACTTGCCGGCGCCGTTGCGGCCCATCAGGGCGACCGTCTCGCCGGCCCGCACGGTCAGGTCGATGCCGTGCAGGACGGGCAGCCGTCCCCGGCGCACCTGGAGCCCCTCGGCCCGCAGCAGCACCGGCCCGGCCGCCGACGCCGACGACGCCGACGACGACGCCCGGTGCTGCGGCGGAACGGCGGGCCGAGCGGCCGGATGACCGGCGCCATGACCGGCGCCATGACCGGCGAGGCGTTCGCGCAGCGGCGCGGCCCGCCGCCGGGCGTCCCGCACCGTCAGCGGCAGCGGCGACCAGCCGGCCAGCCGGCCCAGCGCCACCACGGGCGGGAAGACCGGCGAGCGGGCCATCAGTTCGGCCGGATCACCGAGCACCGGCGGCTGCCCGGCGGCCGGCAGCAGCAGCACCTGGTCGGCGTACTGCACCACCCGCTCCAGCCGGTGCTCGGCCAGCAGCACGGTGGTGCCCAGGTCGTGCACCAGCCGTTGCAGCACGGCCAGCACCTCCTCGGCCGCGCCCGGGTCCAGCGCCGAGGTGGGCTCGTCCAGCACCAGCACCCGGGGATGGGCGGTGAGCACCGAGCCGATGGCCACCCGCTGCTGCTGCCCGCCGGAGAGCGCGGCGATCGGCCGGTCCCGCAGCGCGGCCAGGCCGAGCAGATCGAGCGTCTCCTCCACCCGGCGCCGCATGGTGGCGGGCGGCAGACCGAGGGATTCCATGCCGTAGGCGAGTTCGTCCTCCACCGTGTCGGTGACGAAGTGGGCCAGCGGGTCCTGGCCCACCGTGCCGACCACATCGGCGAGTTCGCGCGGCGGGTGGGTGCGGGTGTCGCGCCCGGCCACGGTCACCCGGCCGGCCAGGGTGCCGCCGGTGAAGTGCGGCACCAGCCCCGAGACGGTGCCCAGCAGCGTGGACTTCCCGGACCCGGACGGGCCGACGGCCAGCACGAGTTCACCCTCGGGGACGGTGAGGTCGACGCCCTGGACGGCGGGGCGGTCGGCGCCGTCGTAGGTCACCGAGACCTGGTCGAAGCGGATCATCGCGGGCTGTCTCCGGTGCTGCTGGTCGAGGGCGGGTCGGGCGGGGCCGGGGCGAGGACGGCGGGGAGCAGGCCGAGCAGCACGATCCCGGCGGCCGGGAGCAGCGGGAACGCGGGCGCGGCCAGCGGCACGGCGGGCGGGTTCAGGGCACTCGGGTCCGCGGACGCCGCGTGGATCAGCACGGCGGCCACCGCCGCGCCGGAGCCGGACACCGCCCAGGCCCGCCACCCCCAGCGGTCCGGCCGGTAGCGGGTGCGCACGCTGCGCCGCCCGCCCAGCCGCAGCCCGGCCAGCGCGGCGGCCAGCCCGGGCAGCAGCACCGGCAGGCCCAGGGCGGCGCCCTCGGCGGCCAGCAGGGCGTAGCTGCCGGCGCAGACGCCGAGCAGGCCGCCGAGGGTGAGGGCGGTGGTGGCGTGCCGGACCGGCGCGGGTACCTCGGCGGTGCGGCCGTAGCCGCGCGCGTCCATGGCGGCGGCCAGGGCCACCGAGCGTTCCAGCGCGCTCTCCAGCACCGGCAGCGCGACCTGGAGCACCGAGCGCACGCCCCGGTCCGCCCGGCCGCGCAGCCGCCGCGCGGCGCGCAGCCGCAGCACATCGGCGATCAGGTGCGGGGCGAAGGTCATGGCGACCACCACCGCCACCCCGGCCTCGTAGAGCGCGCCGGGCAGCGACTTCAGCAGCCGGGCCGGGTTGGCCAGGGCGTTGGCGGCGCCGACGCAGATCAGCAGGGTGGCCAGGCGCAGTCCGTCGGTGAAGGCGAAGTACAGGGCCTCGGCGGTCACCCGGCCGCCCAGCCGCACGCCCTGCGCCCAGTCGGGCAGCGGCACCTCGGGGAGGACCAGCACCACGGTGGTGCCGCCGATGGGTGAGCCCAGCAGCAGCACGAAGCCGGTCCGGACGGCCACCACCAGCGCGCCGAGCGCCAGGAAGAAGCGGAAGGCGCGGGCCCAGGGGGCGTCGGTGCGGCGGGCCGCCACCACATAGCCGGCCACGGTGATCAGCAGGGCGAGCAGCAGCGGGTTGGTGGTGCGGGAGGCGGCGGCGGCCAGGCCGAGGGCCCACAGCCACCAGGCGCCCGCGTGCAGGGCGGTGGACCGGGTGGCCCCGGGCGCCCGGAGCGCCGCGCCCAGGGCGGGCCGGGTGTTCATGACGAGGCGGGCGGGGGGCGGCGCCGGCGGGCCCGCCGGACCGCGGCCAGGGCGAGGAACGCGACGATTCCGAGGCCGGTCCAGACCGCGGCCGGGCTGCCGCCGCCGTCACCGTCGTCACCGTCGCCGCCGCCGTCGCTGCCGTGGCTGTCGCCGCCGGCCGGGCGGGCGGCGGTCTCCTCCGGGGCCCCGGCGGGGCGGCCGGTGCCGGGGTCGAGGGCGACCTGCTCCCCGCAGCCCTCGGCCGGATAGCCGGCGATCGCGCACAGCAGCGCCTCGGAGTTGTAGCGCAGCGGCGAGGCCACGGCGGCGAGTGCCTCGGCGGCGGAGGCACCGTCGTCGATCACGGCGCACTCGGTGCGCGGACCGCCGTCGCCCTGCGGGGGCAGCTCACCGGCCGGGGCGTCCGCCTCGGTGCCGAAGTCGATGACCAGGGCGACCCGGCGGCTGCCGGTGCCGGGCGCCGGGGTGCCGCCGCAGACATCGTCGAAGCCGGCGTCGGTGCGCGGCCGGTCGGCGTCGGCGGCGTCCACGCTGACCGCGAAGCGGAAGCCGAGCACCTCGCCGTCGGCCGGCCGGTAGCTGCCGGGGCCCTGCGTGGCGTACCGCCACTCGCCGCCGGCCTCCGGCGCCCGGTGCCAGAAGGACCAGTAGCGGTAGCCGCTGGTGTCGGCGGCCCAGGCCGCCCCGGCCGGCGCCACCGCGGCGACGACCGCGGTCAGGGCGACGACGGCGACCGCGACGGCCGCCGAGGACGCCCGGAACCGCGCCGTCCGCCCGGCGGACGCCTCCGTGCGGCGCCGCCTCCGGCCGCCCGGGCCCGCCGCCGGGCCGGTACCGGAGACCGCCGCGACCGCGGCGGCAGCGGGTGGCACCGGGCCGGGAACCGGGCGGGAGGCACGGCGGCGGGACATCCGCGGCATCAGGGCTGCTGCTTCGGTTCGTTGCCGCTGTCGCCGTTGCCGTCGCCGTTGCCGTCGGCGTCGGCGTCGGCGGAGCCGGAGGTGTCGCCGTTCCTGGCGGTTCCCCGGCCGCGCAGCGCCAGCAGCAGGCCGATGCCGGCACCGGCGAGCAGGCCGATGCCGAGCAGCCACAGCAGCGAGCCGGAATCCTCCTCCTCCACGTCCTCCTGGCCATCGCCGGCGCCGGTTCCGGTGCCGGCATCCGCGTCGCCCTCCGCGGCCTTGCCGTCATCGGTGGCGGTGTCCTCCGGCACCTCGTCCAGCGGGGTCTGCGGCTCGGGGCCCAGCGCGGCCAGCGCGGCGATCAGGTCGGTGCCGCCGAAGTCCCGCGCGTCGGCCCCGGCCGCGTGCGCGGTCAGGGCCAGCGCGGCCAGCGCGGTGGGGTTCTCCTGGTACCCGGCCCACTCGCCGTGGTGCTGCCGGAGCCATTCCAGCGGGGCGGCGATCTCGGCCCGGTGGCCGCCGGCGGCCAGGGCCATGACGGCCTTGGCGGTGCCGAGGTAGTCCGGCTGTCCGTCGGTGAGGTCGTTGTTGAGATGGCCGTCGCCCGCGGCCAGCCTGGCGGCCAGGTAGGCGGCGCCGGCCTCGGCGTCGGCCCGCGGGGCACCGTCCGTCTCCCGCGGCGGGTCGCACTCCAGCGGCCGGGGCGCGGCGGCCCCGTCCCCGGCCGGGTCCGCCGGCTCCACCAGCAGGCCGCTGCCGTGGGCGGCCAGCACCGCGTCCACCGTGGCCAGGTCGTTGGCGAACAGCGAGCCGTCCGCCTCGGGCTGCCAGGCGAAGGCGCCGCGCTGCGCCTCCTCGGCGTCGCAGCCGAGCTGGAGGGCGGCCAGCGCGTCGGGGAGGGTGCCGATCTCCTCCAGATAGCCGGGGTCGCCGACCGCGGTGAAGGCGCCCAGCACCACGGCGGTGGAGTTGGCGTCGGTGGCGCCGCCCGGGTTGTAGGGCCAGCCGCCGTCCTCGTTCTGCACGTCGAGCAGCCACACCAGCGCCTCGCCCATCTGCTGCTCGTGCCCGCCCAGCGCGTGCAGGGCCTGGACGGCGGCGGCGGTGGCGTTGGTGTCGCGTGGGGTGTCGTCGCCGCACGGCTGCTCGGTGTCGGCCCGGTAGGCCGGGAAGGCACCGTCCTCGCACTGCTGGCCGGTGAGCCAGTGCACGGCCTCCTCGTGCGGGGTGATGCCGGCGCTGTGCAGGGCCAGCAGGGACCAGGACTGCCGCCAGACGCCGTCCCAGGTGGCGTCGCCGTCGCCGTAGAGGCCCTCGGTGGCCGAGCCGTGGGCGTGTGCGCCGGGGGCGCCGGGGCCGGCGAACGGCAGCAGGGCGACTGCGGCGACGGCCAGGCCGGCGGCGGTCCGGCGGCGGGTGCGCGGGGTGTTCATGTCGGTGGTTCGCCTCTCACTGTGGTGGGCAGTCAGGGCACGGCTGTCCTCCACGGCGCGGCAAGGCGCAGTGACGGCAACCGGCTCAGCTCCGCATTCCTCGGCGGTGCCGGCCGCCCACGGTCGTCGGGACGGTCGGCGAGCCAGTGCGGCCCGGGGCGGGTGTTCCGGCTCCGGGGTCACCGCCGCGCGGCGACCCCGTCACGGTTGCGGGTCAGCGCCGGATTCGCACCGGCTTCCCCCGCTCACGGGCTGGGTACTGCTGCTACGCAAGTAGCCCCCACACGATAGCCGCCCGCTTTCCGGCCCGGCACGGGGCCTGCCACCCGGGCGGCCCGCCGCGGGTCCGGCGCGGTGCTCAGTCCGGCGGCGCGGGGACGGTCAGCAGCCGGCACACGGTCTCGATGTCGGCCTGGGCCTGCTCCAGCGTGATCTGCCCGGAGAGCCAGCTCACCAGGGCCGCGTGCCAGGTGTGCTGGATCACCCGGACCGTGCTCAGCCGGCCGGGGATCTCCTCCCCGGCCAGGTTGGAGGCGTCCAGCAGGATCGCGGTGGTCAGCCGGAAGACGCCGCGCACCTCCTCGCGCGCGGAGCGGTCCGCGAACAGCAGCGCGCGCATCATCGCCTCGGCGAGCCGCGGGTCGCGCTGGTGGGCGCGGAAGGCGCGCCGGAGGGTGTGCGCCAGCCGTGCGGCCGGGTCCGGCTCGGGCAGCGGGCGGTCCCGCAGATTGGCCCGCAACTGCTCCAGCTGGTCGTGCAGAACGGCCACCAGCAGGTGGATCTTGGAGGGGAAGTAGCGGTAGAGGGTGCCGAGCGCCACCCCGGAGGTTTCGGCGACCTCCCGCATCTGCACCGCGTCGAAGCCGCCGGCGGAGGCCAGCCGGGTGGCGGCGTCCAGGATGCGCCGGCGGCGGGCGCGCTGCCGCTCGGTCCGGGCGGGGCTGCCTCCGGGCCGCCGCGGGTCGTGCCCGTCCTGCCGGTCCTGCCGGTCCTGCCGGTCCTGCCGGTCCTGGGGGGTGGTCATCGCATGGGGCCTTCGAACGGACACTCGCTTCGGGCCGGGTCCGGTCGAGGGCCGGAGACCGGGGCCGGGCCCGGGGTCGTCACTGGAACACGTTGCAGCTTAATTGGCGCGGCGCGGGGCGGGAACCGGCGGCCGGGTGTCGCCCGCCCGGCGGCCGTGGCGCGCGTCACCCGGCGGCGGACCCGCACAATGGGCTGGGGCCCGGTATCGTCAGCTCGACCTACCGGCCAGTAGCCCACCCATATCAGAACTTGTTCTACTTGGAAACGAGCGGTTACGCTCCAGCCCACGCGTAGTCAGAAGGGAGCCGGGCGTGACCGCAGAGGCAGACGGGGCCGGCCCCCTGCGCATCGCGCTGCTGACCTACAAGGGCAACCCCTTCTGCGGCGGGCAGGGCGTCTACGTCCGCCACCTCTCCCGCGAACTCGCCCGCCTGGGCCACCGGGTCGAGGTCATCGCCGCCCAGCCCTACCCCCAGCTCGACGATCCGCCGGCGGGCACGGGCGGCGGCGTCACCCTCACCCGGCTGCCCAGCCTGGACCTCTACCGCCCGGCCGACCCCTTCCGCACCCCGCGCCGCGACGAGTTCCGCGACTGGATCGACCTGCTGGAGGTGGCCACCATGCGGACCGGCGGCTTTCCCGAGCCGCTGACCTTCTCCCTCCGGGCCCGCCGCCTGCTGGCCGCCCGCCGCGGCGATTTCGACATCGTGCACGACAACCAGACCCTCGGCTACGGCCTGCTCGGCGTCCCCCGGCTGGGCCTGCCGCTGGTCACCACCGTGCACCACCCCATCACCGTGGACCGCCGGCTGGAGCTGGCCGCGGCCACCACCCGGGGCCGCCGGCTGTCCATGCGCCGCTGGTACGCCTTCACCCGGATGCAGCGGCGGGTGGCCCGCAGGCTGCCCTCGGTGCTCACCGTCTCCGCCTCCTCCCGCGGCCAGATCATCGACGACTTCGGGGTGCGCCCGGAGCGGGTGCATGTGGTGCCCATCGGCGCGGACGCCCGGGTCTACCGGCCGCTGCCCGGCACCCCCCGGGTGCCGGGCCGGATCGTCACCACCTCCAGCGCCGACGTACCGCTCAAGGGCCTGGCGCATCTGATAGAGGCACTGGCCAAGCTGCGCACCGAGCACCCGAAGGCCCATCTGGTGGTGGTCGGGCAGCGCCCGGAGCAGGGGCCCGTGCGCGACCTGCTGGAACGATTCGGCCTGGCGGCCGGTGCGGTGGAGTTCGTCAAGGGCATCAGCGACGAGGAACTGGCCGGGCTGCTGCGCGGCGCCGAGATCGCCTGCGTGCCCTCGCTCTACGAGGGCTTCTCGCTGCCCGCCGCCGAGGCCATGGCCACCGCGACACCACTGGTCGCCACCACCGGCGGAGCCATCCCCGAGGTCGCCGGCCCGGACGGCGAGACCTGCCTGGCGGTGCCCCCGGGAGACAGCGGCGCGCTGGCCGCCGCCCTGGCGCGGCTGCTGGACGACCCCGCGCTGCGCGCCCGGCTGGGCACGGCCGGCCGGGAGCGGGTGCTGCGCCGCTTCACCTGGGAACAGGCCGCCCGCTCCACCGTCGCCCACTACCGCACGGCCCTCGGCGGGCCGGCCGCCGCCCCCTCCCCCCTCGAGCAGAGGAGCTGACCGCGTGCTGACCGTGGACTTCACCCGCTTCCCGCTGGCCCCGGGCGACCGGGTCCTGGATCTGGGCTGCGGCGGCGGCCGGCACGCCTTCGAGTGCTACCGGCGCGGCGCCCGGGTGGTCGCACTGGACCAGGACGCCGGGGAGATCGCCGAGGTCGGCAAGTGGTTCGCGGCCATGGCCGAGGGCGGCGAGGTCCCGCCGGGAGCGAGCGCCGAGGCCGTGGTGGGCGACGCCCTGGCCCTGCCCTACCCCGACGGCCACTTCGACGCGGTCATCCTCTCCGAGGTGATGGAGCACGTCCCCGACGACAAGGGCCTGATCGCCGAGGCGGCCCGGGTGCTGCGGCCGGGCGGCCGGATCGCGGTCACCGTGCCGCGGTACGGGCCCGAGAAGGTCTGCTGGTGGCTCTCGGACGCCTACCACGAGGTGGAGGGCGGGCACATCCGGATCTACCGGGGCGGCGAACTGCTCGCCCGGATCAGGGAGGCCGGGCTGCGGCCCTACGGCACCCACCACGCGCACGCCCTGCACGCGCCCTACTGGTGGCTCAAGTGCGCCTTCGGCGTGGACAACGACAAGGCCCTGCCGGTACGCGCCTACCATCGCCTGCTGGTCTGGGACATCATGAAGAAACCGCTGCTCACCCGGGCCGCCGAGCAGGCACTGGACCCGCTGCTGGGCAAGAGCTTCGTGGCCTACGCCACCAAACCCCACCGCGCGGCGCCGGTGGCGGCGGCGGGTGACGCGGAGCCGGCGTGACCGTCCCGGAACACACCGCACGCCTGGCCCTGCCCGGCGTGCTCACCGCCGAGCAGGCCGCCCGGACCGTGGCCGGCATCGCCGCCCTGCAGCGCGAGGACGGCGCCATCCCCTGGTTCCGGGGCCACCACCTGGACCCCTGGGACCATGTGGAGGCCGCCATGGCCCTGGACACCGCGGGCGAGCACACCCGCGCCGCCGCCGCATACCAGTGGCTCGCCGACCACCAGAACCCGGACGGCTCCTGGTACGCCGCCTACGCCGACGGCGATGCCACCCGCCCCGCGGACCACGGCAAGGAGTCCAACTTCTGCGCCTATGCGGCGGTCGGCGTGCTGCACCACTATCTGGCCACCGGCGACGAGGTGTTCCGCAGCCGGATGTGGCCCGTGGTCAGCCGGGCGATCGGCTTCGTGCTGCGGCTCCAGCAGCCGGGCGGCGAGATCGGCTGGCGCCGGGAGCCCGACGGAACGGCGGTGCCCGCCGCCCTGCTCACCGGCTCCTCCTCGGTCTACCAGGCCCTGCGCTGCGCCCTGCGGCTGGCGGACCTGCGGGGGGAGCCGCAGCCGGACTGGGAACTGGCGGCCGGCCGGCTGGGCCATGCGATCCGTGTCCACCCCGAGCGCTTCCTGGACAAATCCCGCTACTCCATGGACTGGTACTACCCGGTGCTCGGCGGCGCGGTGCGCGGGCCGGAGGCGCTGGCCCGGCTCGCCGGGCGCTGGGACGAGTTCGTGGTCCCGGGCCTGGGCGTGCGCTGCGTCCTGCCCAACCCCTGGGTCACGGGCGGGGAGAGCGCCGAACTCGCGCTCGCCCTCTGGGCGGCGGGCGACACCCGGCGGGCCACCGAGATCCTGCGCTGGATCCGGCATCTGCGCGCCGGCAACGGCCTGTACTGGACCGGCTATGTCTACGCCGACCAGGCCGTCTGGCCGGAGGAACAGACCTCCTGGACGGCGGGCTCCGTGCTGCTGGCGGTCGCCGCGCTCACCGGCGACCCCGCCACCTGCCAGGTCTTCGGCGGCCAGGACCTCCCCACCGGCCTCTCCCCCGACTGCTGCGACCCCGCCGGTCACCGCGCCCACTGAACCGGAAAGGGGCCGTGGGGCGCGGTCCGGACCGATGGTCCGGCCACGGCCCCACGGCCCCACGGCCGCCGGTGGGTGTGCGGCGGCTCAGCCGCGCTGGATGTTGGAGGTGTCCTGGAGAACGCCGCGGCGGCCGTCCTGGGTCTGGGCGACCAGCGTCTGACCGCGCTGCTCCACCGCCAGGTACCAGGTGCCCGGGGTCAGTTCGGCGATCGGCGAGGGCGAGCCGTCCTCCCCGTACAGCGGCCGGGCGGCCGGCACCGCGAACCAGAACGGCTGGAAGTTCGGGTCCGCCGAGGCCGCGGCGGCGGGCTGCGGCTGGGCCGGCGGCTGCTGGCCGAACTGCTGATGGGCCGGCTGGCCGGCGAACTGGGTCGGCGCGGAGGCGTTCGGGTCCGGCGCCCCCGTCCCCGGACCGGGGTAGCCGTAGCCCGGCTGCGGCTGAGCGGGCGGCTGCTGACCGTACGGAGCCTGCGGCTGCGGCGACGAGGAGCCCGCGGTCAGCAGCGGCTGCTTCAGCGCCGGAATCATCGGGGTGGCAGCGGCGGCAGCGGCCAGCAGCAGGGCGGCGATGAAGCCCAGAATCATGCCGGCGCCGTTGTCCACTCCGTCCGGAGCGCCGATCAAGGTCCAGAAGGCGGCCCAGAAGGAGGTCACCGAGAGCGCCACGCCCCACTGGTCGAGGCGCAGGCCGAGGTACTCCTTGGCCTGCACGGGCGGCGGCACGAACCGGGACATCACGATCAGGGCCGCGCCGATGATCCCGGCGAGGAAGACGGACGGAAGGACGGGGAACCAGTCGGAGGACCAGCCGTTCCAGTCCTGGCCACCGAAGTCGCCGGCGTCCACTTCGCGGAGCGTGAGGAACGAGGCGATGAACAGCAGCACCGCTGCTCCGATTACTGCTGCATCGCCTCGGGTGAGCGAGCGGTTGTTCACATCAGTTCCTTCGTCGGTATCGTGATTCGGACTGTCATGCTCTGATCTGTCTGGGCCGGGCGGGCCCATCGTACGGACGAACTTCCCGGTGGGTACGCGCGGTAGCCGTGACTGTTGCCCAGGCGACACGCTTGTGATGCCGCCGTGATGTTGCTCCACACCGGGCCGGACATGTCTTCACCCCTCACTGCCCCGGCGCGGTCCGCCGCAGCACCCGCAGTGAGCCGGTGACCGGTCCCTCGGCGAAGGAACCGGAGGCCACCGCCCGTTGCCAGATGTGGTGGGGCGCCTGCCCGCCGTCGGCCGGGTCGGGGAACACGTCGTGGATCACCAGCAGACCGCCCGGCGCGAGCTGCGGCACCCAGCTCTCGTAGTCGGCGGCGGCCTGTGCCTCGGTGTGGCCGCCGTCGATGAAGACCAGGCCGAACCGGGCGTCGCCCGGCCCGAGGACCGCGGCGGCCGGCACGGACCGGCCCACCACGGCCACCACATGGTCCTCCACACCGGCGGCCCGCAGGGTGCGGCGGAAGAACGGCAGGGTGTCCATGGCCCCGGCCTCGGCGTCCCACAGCTCCTTGTCGTGGTACTCCCAGCCGGGCTGCTGCTCCTCGCTGCCCCGGTGGTGGTCCACGGTGACGGCCACGGTGCCCGCCCGGCGCGCGGCCCCGGCGAGCAGCAGGGTGGACCGGCCGCAGTAGCTGCCGATCTCCAGCAGCGGCAGGCGCAGCCCGTCGGCCGCCTCCGCCGCCGCGGCGTACAGGGCGAGTCCTTCGTCGGGGGGCATGAAGCCCTTGGCCGCCTCGAAGGCGGCCCAGACATCGGGCTCCGGCGCCCGGGATGCCGCCATGTGTCCCCCTGTGCTCCCCGTTGTCCCCGTTCTTCCCACCGTGGCCCCGGCCGGATGCCGTGGGCGGTGCATCGAAGCACACTCTGCCCTATCACACCGACACTGGTACAGCCGGGGGGCTTGTGACGCGGACGGCGGGGCCGGCGGCTCAGACCCGGGCGAGCGGTGCCTGCTGGAGGGGCACCGGCTTGCACACCGCCTCGCCCGCCTCGGCCCCCTCGCCCGGTGACCCCGGTGACCCCGGTGACCCCGGTGACCCCGGTGCGCCCTGCGCGCCCGGCGCCCCCGGTGCGCCCGGTCGGCCCGGCGCGCCCTCCCCGTCCCGCCGGGCGCCCGCGTGCCGCGGCGCGCCGTGCGGCGCCGCGGCCGGCGCCGGCCGCGGCGGCCGGGGGTCGGGCACCGGAACGGCCAGCCGGGTCAGGCCGCACAGGGTGTGCGCGGTGGCGTACGGCAGCCGCAGCTCTCCCTCGGCCGTCCACAGCGCGCAGCCGGGCAGCCAGCCCTCCGGCGGTGCGACATGCTGGAGCTCCCGCTGCTGTGGCCGCCACACCGCGACCCACTCCCCGGCCGGGCCGGACATCCGCAGCGCCACCCCGCAGCCCTCCGGCAGCAGCGCCTGACCCGGCTGCACGGCGATCGGGGTGATGCTCAGCCCTTCCGGATGCAGGGCCTCCGGGAACCGCACCGGCCGGTGGCTGCCCAGCACGCCCCAGCCGATCCGGTCGGTGCCCGGAGCGTCGGAACGCACCAGCAGCAGCCCGCTGTCCGGATCGGCCAGCAGCAGCCGGTCGTTGCTGTGCTCGGTGATCTGGAGCAGCGGCCGGGGCTCGCCGCCCGCCCGGACGTCCACGGTGACCGCCCCGACCCTGCCGTCCGGGCCGGTGCGGTCCAGGGCCAGCAGCCGCCCGGCCCGGTCCAGCCAGGCGCCGCCGGAGCAGCCGCCGGGAATGCGGGCGACCAGCTCCGGGCCGAAGGCGCCGCCGCAGACCAGCCAGAGCGCGGTGTCCCGCTCCTGGGGCACCAGCGCGTAGGCGCGCCCGCCGTCCGGCACGGGCGGCAGCAGCAGTACCTGTTCCCCCTCCAGCGCGCCCAGGGTGACTTCCGAAGTCCGCGGGCCGGAAGGGTAGACCAGGGAGAAGTGGTGCCGGCCGGCGGCGCGGCGGCAGAGCAGCACCCGGCCGTCGGCCAGCGGGGAGACCTGGGTGTCCGGTTCCTCGGGCCGGTCGCAGGGCAGCGGCACCACATACGGCTCCGGGCCGTCCAGCGTCCACCGTTCGGCATGCCAGCCGCCGCCGTCGCCCCCCTCCGGCCGCCCGGACCGCCCGGGCCGCTCCCCCGGCTCCGCGTTCCCCTCCGGCCCACTCGCGACCGCGCGGCTGACCAGGCGGGCGCCATAGGCGCCTTCGGCGGTGACGGTCAGCGGCCCGCCGGCCGGCGGCGCGCCCTCCCGTGCCGGGGCCCGGACCTCACCGGCCGCCCGGCCGGTGGACTGCTCCGCGCGGCCTGCGTGTTCCGGGTGTTCTGCGCGGTCTGCGCGCTCTGCGGGGAGTCGTGCGGTCATGGGGCATGACGTTAGATTCGCACGGTGAACCGGACAACTCGGGTCCGTACGCTTCACCGTTAAGAGTGACGGATGCCCCATTCCCCGGCGACGGACCATTCGATTGTGCTCCGCCCGCCCCGGCGTTGGCGGCCGGGTCTCCGCCGGGGGGAGGCCGGCCGGCCGCGGAGCGGTAGCCTGAGCGCGTGCCCGTACTTTCGGAAGTCATCAGCGCGCTGGACGGTCTCTGGCCCCGCGAGCGGGCCGAGGACTGGGATGCCGTCGGGCTGGTCTGCGGGGATCCGGCCGAGCCGGTCGAGCGGGTGCTGTTCGCCGTCGACCCGGTGCAGCGGATCGCCGACGAGGCCGTGTCCCGCGGCGCCCAGCTCCTGGTCACCCACCACCCGCTCTATCTGCGCGGCACCACCAGCGTGGCGGCCGACGGCTTCAAGGGCCGGGTGGTGCACACCCTGATCCGGCACGGCATCGCGCTCTATGTCGCGCACACCAACGCCGACCGCGCCGACCCCGGCGTCTCCGACGCCCTGGCGGGCGCGCTCGATCTGCGCGTCACCGGCCCGCTGGTGCCCGACCCCGACGACCCGGCCGGCCGCCGCGGCCTGGGCCGGATCTGCGTCCCGGCGGCGCCGCTGCCGCTGGCCGGGCTGGTCCGGCTGGCCGCCGCCCGGCTGCCCGCCACCGCGCAGGGCATCCGCGCCGCCGGCGACCCGCAGCGGCCGGTCCGCAGCGTGGCGGTGTGCGGCGGCTCGGGCGACAGCCTGTTCCCCGCGGTGCGCGCGGCCGGGGTGGACGCCTATCTCACCGCCGATCTGCGCCACCATCCGGCCTCCGAGGCCCGGGAGGCGGCCGTCTTCGACGCCCCGGCCCCGGCCGGCGGCGGGGAGAGCGGTCCCGCGCTGCTGGACGCCGCGCACTGGGCCACCGAATGGCCCTGGTGCGAGCAGGCCGCCGCACAGCTCGACGCCGTCTCCGACCGCCATGGCTGGCAGCTCCGCACCCATGTCTCGCACCAGGTGACCGACCCCTGGACCGCGCACGCGGACTCGGCCCCCGCCATGTCCCCCACCCCACCTCTCGCCCCCTTTGGAGCCCCCAACTGAACGCCGCGCCCGCCGATCAGATCCGCCTGCTGGACGTCCAGGACCTCGACGTCCGGCTCACCCAGCTCGACCACCGGCGCGCCAATCTGCCCGAGCACGCCGAGATCCGCACCCTGGAGTCCGAGATCGGCCAGCAGCGCGATCTGCTGGTGGCCGCCCAGACCGAGGAGAGCGACACCGCGCGCGAGCAGACCAAGGCCGAGCAGGACGTGGACCAGGTGCGGGCGCGGGCCGCCCGCAACCAGCGCCGCCTGGACTCCGGGGAGATCACCAGCCCCAAGGACCTGGAGAACCTGCAGAGCGAGCTGGTGTCGCTGGGCCGCCGCCAGGACGATCTGGAGACCGTGGTCCTGGAGATCATGGAGCGCAACGAGGCCGCGGCCGAGCGCGCCAAGGAACTGGGCGCCGCGGTGGCCGCCCTGGAGGACAAGCTGACCGAGGCGGTGGGCCGCCGCGATGCCGCGCTGCGCGAGATCGACGCGGAGGCGGAGCAGGTGCGCGCCCGGCGCGCCGAGGCCGCCGCCGGCATCCCCGACCCGCTGCTGAAGCTCTACGACCGGCTGCGCGGCCAGTACGGCGGGGTGGGCGCGGCCCGGCTGCACCAGAAGCGGTGCGAGGGCTGCCGCCAGGAGCTGGCGCTCACCGAGCTGAACGAGGTGCGGCAGGCGCCGGCCGACAGCGTGCTGCGGTGCGGCAACTGCAGCCGCATCCTGGTGCGCACGCCGGAGTCGGGTCTGTGAGTCCGGCGGCCGGCGGCGCACAGCACGAACTGATCGTCGAGGCGGACGGCGGTTCCCGGGGCAATCCGGGCCCGGCCGGGTACGGCGCGGTGGTGCGGGACGCGGCCACCGGGCGGGTGCTGGCCGAGACCGCCGGGTTCCTGGGCCGGGCCACCAACAATGTGGCCGAGTACCGGGGGCTGATCGCCGGTCTGCGGGCGGCGCACGAGCTGGACCCGCGGGCCGGGATCCGCGTGCGGATGGACTCCAAGCTGGTGGTGGAGCAGATGTCCGGGCGCTGGAAGGTCAGGCATCCCGACATCCGGCCGCTGGTGGCGGAGGCGCGGGCCGTCCGTCCGGGGGGCACGGTCCGCTACGAGTGGATTCCGCGGGAGCGGAACAAGCATGCGGACCGGCTGGCCAACGAGGCGATGGACGCGGGGCGGCGCGGCCAGGAGTGGCGCCCCAAGGCCCCGCCGGCCGCCCTGGCCCCGGAAGGCGAGCCGGCGGCGGCCCCGGTGGCGGCCCCGGAGCCGGAACCCGCGCCGGAGACGGAGCCGGAACGGAACCGGGAAGCGGCGCCCGCGGCGACGCCGCCGCCGATGGGCTGGGCGGTGCTCAGCACGCCCGCCACCTTTGTGCTGCTGCGGCACGGGGAGACGGAACTCACCCCGCAGAAGCGGTTCTCCGGCAGTGGCGGCACCGACCCCGGGCTGTCCGAGGCCGGCCGGCGGCAGGCCGAGCTGGCCGCCGGGGCGCTGGCCGCCCGGGGCACCGTCCAGGCGGTGCTCAGCTCCCCGCTCAAGCGCTGCGTGCAGACCGCGGAGACCATCGGCGACCGGCTCGGGCTGCCGGTGCGGATCGACAACGGCCTGCGGGAGACCGACTTCGGTGCCTGGGACGGGCTGACCTTCGAGGAGGTGCGGGCCCGCTACCCGGAGGACCTGGCCGCCTGGCTGGCGTCCCCGAAGGCCAGGCCGACCGGCGGGGAGAGCTTCGCCACGGTGGCCCGCCGGGTGAGCGCGGCCCGGGACCGCATCCTGGCCCGGCACGGCAGCATGACGGTGCTGCTGGTCACCCATGTGACGCCGATCAAGACGCTGGTCCGGCTGGCGCTGGGCGCGCCGCCGGAGGCGCTGTACCGGATGGAGCTGGCCGCGGCGTCCCTCTCGGCCGTCGCCTACTTCCCGGACGGCAATGCCAGTGTCCGGCTGTTCAACGACACCTCCCATCTGCGCCGCCCCGGCGGCCGGGTGGCGTAGCTACAGCTCGCTGACGATCACGTCCAGGCGACCCGGGCGGTCTCCGCCCTCGACCCGGTGGCCGAGGTCGCGCAGGGTGCCGGCCAGTTCCGCCGGGGTCGCCGGATCGGGGACCCCGGCCGTCAGCAGCGAGCGCACGATCCGGCCCTTGGTGGCCTTGTTGAAGTGGCTGACCACACTGCGCCGTTCCACCCCGTCCACCAGGCGGGAGTGGAGCACCCGCACGGTGACCGTGCGCCGCGCCAGGTCGCCGCGCGCGGCGGGTTTCCACATCGCCGCATACGCCGACGAGCGCAGATCCAGCACCAGCCCGTCGCCCGCCTCGGCCGGCAGCACGGCGCCCAGCGGGCCGCGCCAGTGCCCGGCCAGCCCGCCCAGGGCGGGCAGCCGCACCCCGCCGGAGCAGCGGTAGGCGGGCACCCGGTCGGTGATCCGCAGCGCGCCCCACAGGCCGGAGAAGACCAGCAGCGAGCGCTCGGCCCGGCCCCGGGCCGCCGGCGGCAGCGAGGCCAGGCCCAGCGCGTCGTAGAGGACGCCGGTGTACAGCCGGGCGGCGGGCAGGGCCGGGGCGGTGCGCAGCGCGGCGTTCCTGCGGACCTCGGCGGCCTGCCGCTCGCTCAGGCCGAGCACCTCGCGGGCCTTGGTTCCGTCCGCCGAGCAGAGCCCGGTCAGCTCGTTGAGCACGGCCGCGCGGGCCGCGGTCAGCCCGGGCAGGGAGAGGGCGGCCAGGTCCAGCGGCGCACCGCCGTCCGGTTCGGCCTTGCCCTCGGACGGCGGCAGCAGCACCAGCACTCTCGCCCACTCCTTCGCCTTCTCGATGCCTTCTCGGCGCCTTCTCTTCGCCTTCTGCGGCCCCAGCACCCTACGCCGGGCCGTGCCCCCGCCCCGGCCGGTACCATGGGGAGCGCAGACGAGCCGGGCGGGCGGTCGCGTCGGGACGTATGGTCCCGCCGAGGAACGTCCGGGCTCCGCAGGGCAGGGTGGTGGCTAACGGCCACCCGGGGTGACCCGCGAGACAGTGCCACAGAAAACAGACCGCCGGGGTCCGTCAGGACTCCCGGTAAGGGTGAAACGGTGGTGTAAGAGACCACCAGCGCCCAGGGTGACCTGGGCGGCTCGGTAAACCTCACCCGGAGCAAGGTCAAGAGGGGCCGTCGGCCGACGGCCCTGCGCGGACGTTCGAGGGCGGCCCGCCCGAGTCCGCGGGTAGACCGCTGGAGGCTGCCGGCAACGGCAGCCCTAGATGGATGGCCGCCGCCTCGGCCGGCCGCGAGGCCCCGAGGCACAGAACCCGGCGTACAGCCCGGCTCGTCTGCGCTGCCGGATGCCCGCCGCCGCGGCGGCGGCCGGGGCTTACGGGTAGGTGGAGTGTTCGCCGAGACGGGCCCGGGTGCGGGGGCCGTAAACGCCCTTGTCGTCGCCGTGCACGCCGTACCAGTTCTGGAACTTGATCACCGCTGCCCGGGTGTCGCTGTCGTAGACGCCGGTGATGCCGCCGTCGTAGATGTTGGGGATCTGGCGCAGGCGGTGCTGGAGTTCCTCGACCTCCGGGCCGGTGTCGCCCCTGCTCAGCACGGGTGCGGGGGCGGTGGACTCGGGCTCGGGCGTGGTCTCGGGCGTCGGTTCGGGAGCGGGTTCCGGGGTGGTCTCCGGGGTCGGCCCTGGGCTGGGGCCGGGGCCGGGACGGGTGGTGGCCGGGTCCGGGGAGGGTGCCGGGGCGGTCTCCCCGGACGGCGGCGGTTCGCTCTCCGCCGGCTCCGCGGGCGAGGGCCCGGCGGAATCCTCGGCGGTCTCCTCCGTGGTCTCCCGGGCGGGTGCGGTTTCCTCGTCCTCCGGGTCGGCGAGCCCGCCGTCGGGCAGGGCCAGGGTGGGCTTGCCGCGGTCCTCGGTCTCGGGGCCGCCGCCGGTGGCGCCGCCGAGCATGGCGACCAGCAGTGCGGTGCAGCCGGCCAGCACGGCCACCGCGCCGCCGACCACGCCCGCGATCAGGGCGGGGCTGCGCGGTGCGGCGTGGGCCGGGCGCGGCGGGCGGTCCAGCAGGACCAGGGCGCCGTCCGTGCGGTGTTCGAAGAGTTCCAGATCGGCTGTCGCGGCCCCGGTCCGCTCCGGGTCGGCCACGGCGTCGGTGGTGACGAAGATGCGGGGCAGGGGGCGGGTCACGCAGTCGCAGTCGGGCCAGCCCTGTGGTCCCGCCGCCGTCCCGCACTCGGCGCAACCGGGTCCTGTGGTCACTTCGGGCTCCCCCTTCCACGCCCCTCCGCACGTTCGCCGCGATTATGCCGTACGGCTGTGCGAACGCGGTCAGGGGTTACCGCCCCGGTCGCCGTCCCAGTCGCCGTCCCGGTCGCCGTCGCCCCCGTGGTGGGTGATCTCCTCCAGGCGGTCCCGGGTGCGGGGGCCGTAGACGCCGGGCTCGTCGCCGTGCACTCCGTACCACCACTGGAAGCGGCTGACCGCCTCCTCGGTCCGCCGGCCGAAGTCGCCGGTGATCTCCCCGTCGTAGATGTGCGGGACCTGGCGGAGCCGGAGCTGGAGTTCCTCGACCGCCGGGCCGCTGTCCCCGCGGCGCAGCACCGGGGCCTCGTCCGGCTCGCCGTCCCCGTCGCCGGTGGCGGTGGCGGTGGGCGCGGGGGTGGTGGGCGACGGGGAGCGGGTGGCCGAAGGCTCCGGAGCCGGCGAGGTCTCCGGGGCGGTGCCGCCCGGACCGGTCGGCTCGGATCCGGTCGTGGCGGACGCGGTGGGCGACGCGGTCGGCGACGCGGAGAGCAGTTCCTCCTCCGGGGACGGCGAGTCCACCTCCCCGGTGTCGGGGCTCTCGGCCAGGCCGCCGTCGGGCAGGGCGAGGGAGGGCTTCGGCCGGGCGGTCTCCTCGGCCCGGTCGGGCGTGCCGTCCCCGCCGCCCGTGATCAGCGCGCTGACCACCGCGGTGCAGCCCATGACCACGCCGACCGTGCCGGCGGCCAGGGCGGCGGCCCGCAGCCGTCCCCGCCGGCCGGTCCGGCCGGTCCGGCTCCGGCGCGGGCGGCCGGACCGGCCGGCGGAACCGGCGGGGACGGGGGCCAGGACCACGGTGTCGTCCGCGCCGGAGTCGGAGAAGAGGGCGAGGTCCGCGGGATCGGCGGTCAGCGGCCGGTCATCGGCCGCGACGGTGCCGTAGAGGGCCGGCCCGGCGGCAGGTTCCGCCCGCCGCGGGCAGCCGTCCCGGCAGTCCGGCCCGCCGCAGAACGCGCAGGCAGATCCGGTCTCCGCCACGGTGGTTGCTCCTCCCCAGGTCGACGGCAGCGCTGCGCGCGCGGTGCGGGCCCGCCCCCGGGCGCGGCGGGCGGGAGCGGCGCGGGCCGTGGCGGCCGACTGCCGGGGTTCACGAATAGCTGGTGTGCTGCTCCAGCACGGCACGGGTGTGGGGACCGTAGACGCCCCAGGCGTCGCCGCGGATGCCGTACCAGAGCTGGAAGGTGCCCACCGCGGACTCGGTCTGCCAGTCGAACACCCCGTCGGGGACGTCCACATAGCGGAAGTACCACAGCACCTGGCGCAGCCGGTCCTGGAGTTCGGCGACCTCGGGTCCGGAGTCGCCCTCCGCCAGGGAGGTCACGGCCGCGCCGCCGTCCGGCTCGCCGCCGGTGCCGCCGTCCCCGCTGCCGCCGGTACCGGTGCCGGGCTCGCCGCCGTCCGCGTCGTTCTGGTCGTTCTGGTCGTTCTGGTCGTCCCGGTCGTTCTGGTCGTCCCGGTGGCTGTGGCCGCCGTCCGCACCGCTGCCGCCGTCCTGCTCGCCGGCACCGGCTCCGTTGCCGCTGCCCTGGTCCTTCCCTGGCCGGCCGGACTCGCCGCCGCTGCGTGCGGGTCCGCTGCCCGCGCCGGGCTCCGGCGAGGCGGGGTCGGCCACGTCACTGCCGCCGGAACCGGCCGGGGAGGGCGCGGCCGACGGCTCGTCCGCCGGTTCGCCGGTGGCCGGCTGCCCGTTCTCCGGTTCCTCCTCGGTCACCGGGGCGACCACGTCCTCGTCCGGCTCCGGGGACGCCCACTCCTCCAGCGCGGTCAGGTCGCCGTCCGGCAGGGCGAGCGTGCGGTCGTCCGACCGCCGGGAGTCGTTGTCTGCGCGCTGGGCGGCGCCGCCGCCGAGCAGCGAGGTGGCCACCGCCGTACAGCCCATCACCAGCGCGGCGGCGCCGCCGGCCAGCAGCGAGGTGCGGGCCCGGCTCCTGGGCCGGGCGTGAGCGGGACGGGACCGCTGGTAGGGCATCAGGCCGGTGCCGGTGACCGGGCCTTCGCCGCGGACGGCACCGTCACCGCTGCTGTCGCCGGGGCCCGGGACGTCCGAGGCGGCCGGGGCCGAGAACCGGGCCAGGTCCTCGGGGGCGGGGTCGCGTACGGCCTCCGCCTCGCCGAGGGTCACATAGATCCGGGGCGGCGAATCGGACGGTCTGTCGCACTCACAGCGCGGGCTGCCGTCCGCGCCCACGGCTGTGCCGCACCTCGCGCAGTGCGCCGCACCCTGCATCTGACGGCACCTCCCCTCGCCGGGCCTCTTGCAACGGCCGTGGGGCGATTATGCACCACTGTTCGACAGACGTCCCGGCCATGTGGATACACCGGCCCTCCCCCGTCGGTGAGCAGTCGGTGAGCAGGAGTGAGTCCGGCCGGCCGGGCGCGGAAGTTCACCGGGGGGACTGGCACACCCTCGCCCCGGTTTTGTATCGTGAGAGAACAAAGTGGCTCCGCCCCAGACGCCCCGACCAACGGCGGGCGGAGCCACTTGCCTGTGCCCGTCCACGGCACGCCCGCCCGCCCGTCACCCACCCGCACCCCCGCACCGCCGCCGCACCGCCTCAGGAGCCCTTGATGTCCGCACCGCCCGAACTGTCCGCCCATGCCGTACTGCTGGACATGGACGGCACCCTGGTCGACTCGCACGCCGTGGTGGAACGGGTATGGCGCCGCTGGGCCGCCGCGCACGGGCTGGACGGCGACCATGTGATGAGCGTGGCGCACGGCCGCCAGGGCCACGCCACCATGGCTGAACTGCTGCCCGAGCGCCCGGCGGAGGTCAATCTCGCCGAGAACGCCCGGATGCTGGCCGACGAACGGGCCGATGTGGACGGGGTGGTGGCGATCCCCGGCGCCGCCGCGCTGCTGGCCGCCCTGGACGGCTTTCCGCACGCGCTGGTCACCTCGGCGGACGCACCGCTGGCCGAGGTGCGGATGGCCGCGGCCGGCCTGCCCATGCCGCGGCTGAGGATCACCGCGGAGTCCGTCAGCGCCAGCAAGCCGGACCCGGAGGGCTTTCTCAAGGCCGCCGCCGAACTCGGCGTGGCGCCCGGGCGCTGCGTGGTGTTCGAGGACTCGGCGGCCGGCATCGGCGCGGCCCGGGCGGCGGGCATGCGGGTGGTCGGCGTCGGCCGGGTGGCCGCCGCCTTCGGCCCCGACCTCGCCGTGCCCGACCTCAGCGGGCTGCGGGTGTCACCCGCCGACGGCGGCATCGCCCGCCGGATATCCCGCTCACCGGCCACCGCCGGCTGACCCGCGCTCCGGACCGGGGCGGCCTTCGCGTCACCGGCCATCCCTCCCCGCCACGGTGACGCCCCGAGCCGGCCGCCCCGGCCCGGTACACCCCTGTCCGACCGGCGCGGCGCGGCGCGTCCGCTCAGCCGCCCAGGGCCTCCCGGAAGCTCAGCGCCGCGAGGACCAGCATCACCCCGGCGGCGATACGGGTGATCAGCCTCAGCGGCACCCGGCGCATCAGCGCACGCCCGCCCAGAACGCCGATGGCGGCCACCGACCACAGCGCCAGCAGCGCGCCCACCGCCACCGACAGCGGACTGTCGTAGCGGGCCGCCAGATTGGCCGTCATGATCTGGGTCAGATCGCCCAGTTCGGCGGCGAGGATCAGCATGAAACCGGCGCCCGCCACCCGCCAGAACGAGGTGTCGCGCGGCGCCCGCACCTGCTCCCCGTCCGCCGCCCGGTGGCGCAGCAGCAGCACCGCACCGGTGAGGAACAGCACCCCTACCACGGCCTGCACCGGGCGGTGCGGCAGCAGGCTCAGCAGGCTGCCGGCCGCCACCGCCAGGGCGACATGCACCACAAAGGCCGCCGCCACCCCGGCGAAGACGAACGAGGCCCGGAACCGGGTGCCCAGCAGCAGCCCGGCCAGGGCGGTCTTGTCCGGGAGTTCCGCGAGAAAGATCACACCGAAGGTGACGGCGGCGACGGAGAGACTGAACACGGGCGGGATTCCTCACTGCTCGGGCCGCCGGGCCGAGGAATCCGCGGGAGCGCACACTTCGGCCCGGCAGCGACCGGGACGCCGGGCATGCGGCGTCGGGACACTGCGGCCGAAGGTCTCGCTGACGGGCCCGCCCGCGCGATGCGCGGCGGACGGCCCGCCTCCGGGCGCCGGGCACCGCCCGTGGGCGGCGCCAGTATGTCGACGGTCCGGCGAAGAGCTACTCCCCTTCTGCGCCGTCCACTGTACGGGACGGCGGGCCGGGCCCGGAAAGCCCCCGCCGCCCCGCCCGGTTCTCCGCACGGTACGGCCCGGGACCCCGCGCGGGGCCCCGGGCCACTGGTCCCTTGCGGTGTCTCAGGAGTGGTACGGCGAGAACGGAACGGTGAAGCAGGCCACGCGCTCGCCCGCGTCACCCGCGGGGCGGCCGTCCTCGCCGGTCGAGGTGGCGCGGGCGTGCAGCACCACCGAACGGGCCGGGGCCGGGCGGAAGACCCAGTCCTGGTGGGCCCTCGACCAGCCCCTGCCGTCCTCCCCGGGGGTGACGTCGAGCCACACCTCGTTGTCCGGGTTGGCCAGCGCGGGATCGTCCCCGGTGACGTTCTGGTAGTGCGGTCCGGCATCCTGCGGGTCCGGTCCGCAGGGTTCGGCGTGCACATGGGCGCCATAGGTGTGGCCGGGCCGCAGCCCGCGCACCGACAGGACCACCGAAGTGGCGCCGTCCGCCACGCTGTGCGCGACATGGATCACCGCGCCCTCCGGCACCAGTGCTGTGTCGTACGTCACGGCCCGGAGCGGGGCCTGGCCGCCGCCCCCGGCCGGGACCTGCCGCAACTCGCCCCAGGCATGCTGCCAGTAGCCCTCCGCGCCGGCTGCCGGAGCGGCCACGGCCGCCGCCGCACCGCCCGGCAGCGCCGCCGTGGCCGTCGCCGTCAACGCCGCCGCCGCCGCTGCTGCCACCGCGGTGCGCACCCGCCACCTGCTGCTTCGCATCGTGTGCCTCCTCGCCGTCCTCGTGCCCCGATGCGTGGTCATGGTCACGGGCTGAGCCTGCCCGCGTTCACCGGCCCTTCGGCCGGACCCGGCCCGCAGTCCACCGTGTCAGTGACGGGGCGTACGCTGTACGGCGGAACGGAGACGCCTGGGCGCGCGCGTCTCGACCACAACTGGGTCGCCGGACCGAGGTGGCCGCGATAGACAAGGCTGCCTGGAGCCGGCCACCCGTACCGGGCGGCCACGGGGAACGGGGGAGCGCGTGCTGGAGGCACTGGGGATACTGCTGTACGCCCCGTGGATCTATGTGGTGATCGTGCTGTCCATCCTGCTGGACGTCTTCCTGCCCGTGCTGCCCAGCGGGGCCGTCGTGGTCGCCGCCGCCACCCTCGCGGCCGGTGCCGCCGCCGATGTCGCCGGCCTGCCCGCCCCGCACGCCAACGCCCACCTGCCCGAGCTGTTCCTGCTGGCGCTGTGCGCCGCCGCCGCTTCGGTGCTGGGCGATCTCGCCGCCTACCGCCTCGCCCGCCACGGCAGCCGCCGCTACACCCGGCTGATCAGCCGTTCCCGCCGGCTGACCGCCGCTCAGCAGCGCCTGGGCCTGGCGCTGGTGCGCGGCGGCGGCCCGCTGGTGGTGCTGGCCCGCTTCGCGCCGGCCGGCCGCGCCGTGGTGAGCCTGGGCGCGGGCGTCTCGCACCGCCGGGCCATGGAGTTCCTGCCCTGGTCGGCGGTTGCCGCCGTGGCCTGGTCGGCCTACAGCGTCGGCCTCGGCTATCTGGGCGCGCAGTTGCTCGGCGCGAGCTGGATCGCCACCGGGCTCTCCCTGGTGGCGCTGGCCGGTGCCGGCCTGGTCGCCGCCCGCCTGCTCCGCGGCGCGCACCCCGACCGCCCCACCCCCGTCTGACCGGCCCCGCACACACCACGAGCCCGGTTCCCACACCTTCGGAACCGGGCTCCCGCACCGCTCGGCGGCGCCTGCGACGAGTGGGCGCAACAGGGTTCGAACCTGTGACATCTTGCTTGTAAGGCAAGCGCTCTGCCACTGAGCTATGCGCCCGGGATCCCGACCGCACCAGCGTACAGGGCGGAAGGTGGGGGAATCCCCACCAGGGGTCCGGTGGCCGCCCGGATGGTCCGGGCGGCGGGCGGCCCATAGCGTTCCGGTCATGACGACGAGCGTGCGCAAGGACCCGACGGAGAACTCTCTGCGAGCCGCGACCGGCGGGCCGGCGGGCCCGCCGCGCGCCCGGTACCGCAGCAACCGCACCGCGCCGCGGGTCCTGCTGGCGGCCGGTGCCGTGCTGCTGGCCTCCGGCGTGCTGACCGCCTGCGCCGAGGAGACCCACGACATCGCGGACCAGCGGCGCAGCTTTTCGCTGGCGGATCTGGCGGAGGGCGAGCCCCTGGTGATCGAGGCGCACAACAGCCGCGTGGAGCTGGCCACCGATCCGGCCCTGGACGGCGAGGTGGAGGTGGCCCGCTGGTTCCGCGCCGAGAAGGTGCAGGGCCGCACCGGCATCACCTGGTCCATGACGGACGACGGCCGGCTGGAGCTGAAGGTGTCCTGCGAGGGCATCGTCACCCGGTGCGACGGCCGGCATGTGGTGACCGTGCCGGAGGGCCTGACGGTCCGGGCCAGCAGCAGCAACGGCGCGCTGGAGGCGGCCGGCTTCACCGGCGGGCTGGACCTGTCCTCCAGCAACGGCGCGCTGACCGTGACCGGCTCCTCCGGGCCGCTGGCCCTGGAGGCCGACAACGGCCGGATCACCGCCAGCGGGGTGGATGCGGACACGGTCAGCGCCAGCAGCCGCAACGGCTCCATCCACCTCTCGCTGTCCACCGCCCCGGCGCTGGTGGAGACGGATTCCGTGAACGGCTCCACCACCATCGAGGTGCCGGGCGACGCCCGCTACGACGTCCGGGCGCAGGCCGAGAACGGCAACGAGGAGGTGTCCGTGGCGCGCGGCGGCGACGAGCATGTGATCAGCGCGGAGAGCAACAACGGCAGCATCACCGTCCGGCCCGCGGGCTGATCCCGGCGGCCCCGGCCCTCCCGCCCCGCCCGCCCGCACATCGCCCCGCCCCGCGCCCGGCCGGCCGGCCGGCCCGTCCCTTGCCGATGACCGTTCCCTGCCCGGTCCCGGGAGCGGGTGGAAGAATGGGGAACCGGCTCACGGCACGGGTGTCCCGGGCGTCCCGGCGGCCCGTCCCGGAGCACGGGCTTGGCAGGCACCGCGTCGGGAAGAGGGAGTACGTGAGGCAGACGGCGCACAGCGCGCGGGCGGCGCGCAGCACCACCGTCCCGGAGCAGGAGCCCCGGCCGCCCCGGCGCTCCCGGGGCCGGGCCGGTGCGCCGGGCGCGGATGTCCTGGCCGGGCTGGCCGGGCCGGCCACGGCCGCGCTGCTGCCCCTGCCGCTGCTGGCCGCCGCCCTGGCCGCGCTGCCCGGCTCCTTCACCGGCGGCGGCACCCGCCGCTGGGGCCGCGGCCGGGTGGAGGATCTGCGGTCGCTGGCCCAGGGCGCCAAGCACGCGGCGGCCGAGGCGTTCTACCAGCTCGACACCGCCCAGCGCGAGGTGCGGATCTCCATCGAGACCATCGGCGCCGCCGACGGCTCCCCGCAGGGCGCCCGGGCCGCCGCCGAGTTCTCCGCCCTCGGGGAGCGCATCGACCAGGTCTCGCACCGCTACATCAGCACCGTGGACGCCCACGACCTGGACAGCCCGCAGCTCGACGCGGCCACCGCCACCCGGGCCCAGCAGGAGCTGAGCCGGATACGGGAGGAGATGGAGCGCACCCGCGCCGATCTGGAGCGGTTCGCGGCCGGTCTGGCCCCGCTGCTCCAGCGGGCCGAGCAGCAGCTCGCCCGGCTGGCCCCGGCGGTGGAGCAGGCCAAACGGACACTGCTGGCCGCCACCGAGGCGCTGGACGCCGCCCGCGCCGCCGGCTTCGCCGCGGAGGAGTCGGCCGCCGCGCTGGCGGCGCTCGGCCCCGAGCTGCGGCTGCTCAACGAGGGGGCCGCCCGGCACGGTGTGCAGGCCACCCTGGGCCGCGCCGAGCAGCTGCACCGGCAGGCCGAGGCGATCCGCGCCGAGGCCGCGGAGCTGCCGCGCCGGGCGGGCGGGATCGACCGCCGGCTGGCCTCGCTGCGCACCCGCGCGGAGGCCATCTCCACCCGGGCCGGTCAGGTGGAGCCGGTGCTGAGCGAGCTGCGCCGCCGGTTCAGCGCGGCCTGCTGGCAGGATCTCCAGCGGGTGCCGGAACAGGCCGCCGAGTCGGTGCGGCGGGCCGAGGACTCGCTGCGCGAGGCGCAGCGCGCCCGGGAGACGCAGCGCTGGGCGGACGCCCAGGCCCGGATCGCCGCCGTGCAGGAGCTGCTGGCCCGCACCGACGAGCTGGTGGACACCGCCGGTGACCGGCTGCGCCGGCTGAACGAGGTCTCCTTCGACCCGCAGCAGGAGATCGAGCGGACCCGGTTCGCCGTCCGGGACGCGCAGCGGCTGGCCATGGCCGGGCGCAGCATGCCCGATCCCCGGCACGCCCGGCCGCTGGACGACGCGGTGGAGCGGCTCGACGCCGCCGTCGCCGCCCTGGAGGAGGGCGGCCGTAACCCGGACTACTGGCGCTTCCTCTGCGAGACCCGGGCCGTCCGCGACATCGCCGCCGCCGTGGTCGACGACATCCGCGGCACCCCCCGCTGAACCGGCGGACCGGGCGGGACCGGGCCGGGCAGGGCCGGGCAGGGCCGGGCAGGACAAGTCGGGGCCCGGGCCGGTGCGGGCCGCGGCGGGTTACGCTTCCGGCATGCCGCGATACGAGTTCCGTTGCCGCAGTTGCGGGGTGCAGTTCGAGGAGAGCCGGCCGATGGCCGCGTCCGGGGAGCCCGCGGTGTGTCCGCGGGGGCATGACGACACGGTGAAGCTGCTGTCCACGGTGGCGGTGGGGCGGGGCGGCGGGACCGCCGCGGCGCCCGCCGCGCCCGCCGGGGGCGGGGGCTGCTGCGGGGGCGGCTGCTGCGGGGGCTGAGCCGCCCGCGTTACGCGGGGTGCGGCCGGGGAACCCGGGCGGCCGGTGGAACGCTTGCCGGCACGGCAGGAGGAGGCCCGGTATGTCCGTGTTCCTGGAGGGCGGCAATGAGCGGCGGCTGCCCGTCGGCGGTCTGCGCGGCCTGGCCCGGCAGGCCCGTCTGGACGAGCACCTGCCCGTCGACCACCGGCTGAGCACCGTCTATCGCGTCGGCGCCGGGCTGATCGGCGCGTTTCTGATCGTGTTCGGTGTGCTCGGGCTGATCGACCGGATCGGGATCTTCGAGACCGCGGAGGACACCGTGCTCGGTCTGAGCACCAACGGCGCACTGAGTGTGCTGTCGGTCTTCGTCGGTCTGGTGCTGCTGACCGGGATGGTGCGCGGCGGCAACTTCGCCTCGAATCTCAATCTGGTGCTGGGGGTGCTGTTCCTGCTCAGCGGCTTCTACCACCTGGCGGTGCTGGAGCGCGAGGCGAACTTCCTGAACTTCCGGATGCAGAACGTGCTGTTCAGCTACGCGGTGGGGCTGCTGCTGCTGGTGTTCGGCATGTACGGCCGGATCAGCGGGCGGCTGCCGCACGACAATCCGTACTGGCGGGCCCGCCATCCGGACCTGGACGAGGCCGAGCGGCGGCAGCGGGCGCTGGCCGCCTCCCGGGAGCGGGAGCTCATGAACGCCCGTCCGGCGTCGGCGCGGTCCGCGGAGCCGGCCGGGCCGGCCGGGTCCGGGCGCGGTCCCGGATCCGGGCGAGCAGGGCGTGCAGGATTGCTTCGCCGCAGACGACACCGGACGCGGTCAGACCGGTGACATGCGGCGCGGTCCAGCCGCTGAGCGCCAGCTCGCCGTGGCCGGGCCGCCAGCCGTGCGCGGCGGCCAGCAGCAGATCGGCGTCGAGATGCGAATCGCCGGCCGCCAGGATCTCCCCGGCCCCGGCGCGCCGCGCCACCTCCGCCACGGCCGCGCTCTTGGTCAGCGGACGCGGCACCGCGTACACCTTGCGGCCCTGCACGGAGACGGTCCAGCCGCGTTCCTCCGCCCAGCCCGCGAAGTCCTTGGCCCAGGACTCGGGGAAGCTGTCCCGCTCCACCACCAGATAGACGAACAGTTCCTCGGCGGTGCGCTCCTTGCGCACCCAGACCGGGTCGGCGGTGTGCCACATGCGTTCCCGCACCTCCTCCAGCGGGGCGCAGGACGCGGCCAGGGTCTGCCGGATGTGCCGGTGCCAGTCGTGGTCGGTGTGGCCGTTCACCAGGATGTGGCCGCCGTTGGCGCAGATCGCGTACGCGGGCTCGGCCACGGGCAGCCGGACGCGGCGGTACTGCTTGCGGGTGCGGGTGGTGACCGGGACGAACAGCGCCTCCCGGGCGAGTTCGGCGAACAGCCCGGCCGCGGTCTCGGTGACAAAGGACAGCGGCCGGCCCTCGTGCACCTCCACGCAGAGCAGCCGGGGCGCCCGGGCGTCCGGCATGGCCAGCATCAGGGCGCCGGCGGAGTAGATCAGGGTGCGGTCCAGATCGCTGGCGACCATCACCGGGCGGTCGGCGGCGGGCACCGGAGCGGGAGCGGGATGAGGAGCGGGAGCGGGAGCGGGAGCGGGAAGAGGAGCGGGAGCGGGAGCGGGAACAGGAACGGTCGGGGTCACTTCACGGCCTTTCCGTCGGCGCCGGTGGCGCCCCGGGTGTAGTGCGGATGGATCAGTCCGACGCAGGTGTAGGGCAGGTCGTCGGCCTCCTCCAGCGGAACGCCGCGCTGCTCGGCGAGCAGCCGGATGTGGTCCAGATCGGCTCCGGCGCCGCGCCGGACCACGATCCGCCAGGGGACCCGGCGCAGCAGCACCCGGGTGGTCTCCCCCACCCCGGGCTTGACCAGGTTGACGCTGCCGATGCCGTACTCCTCGCTGATCCGTTCCACGGCCCGCCAGCCGGCCCAGTCCGGCGCCCGGTCCGGGGTGTCGGGCATGGCGCCGGGCACGGCGGACGGGAAATGACCGCACACCGTTTCGATGAAGCGCAGGGAGACGTCCGCCGGGGCGAGGTCCCGGTAGAACTTGGCGCCGTGGAAGTCGTCCGGCCCGATCAGGTCGCCGCGCAGCACGGTGCGCGAGATCAGACCGGAGACGGTGGAGTTCAGACAGGCGGAGGGGATCAGGAAGTCGTCCCGGGTGCCGTAGGTGGACACGCAGCCGCCGGGGTCGGCCAGCACCGCGAGGGACGGGTCGAAGCCGGGGTGGCCGCGCAGCGCCTCGGCGAGTTCGCGGGTGATGGCGCCCTTGCCGGTCCAGCCGTCCAGGAAGACCACGTCGGCCGGGTCGTGGTGGGCGGCCAGCCAGCGCAGCGCGGTGGTGTCGATGCCGCGCCCGCGCACGATGGACACCGCGTAGTGCGGCAGGTCCAGGCCGTGGGCGTGCTGCGCCCAGCGGCGCATCAGCACCCCGACGGGGGTGCCGGCCCGGGCCAGCGAGACCAGTACCGGGCGGGGGGAGCGTTCGGCCAGCACGGTGTCGGTGACGGTGGCCACGGCCTGGGCCACCCGGGCCGCCGAGTCGGCCAGGGCCCGTTCGAAGAGCCGCTGGTACTCGGCGGTCGGCTGGTATTCGACGGGCAGCATCTCGGCGTAGTGCCGCCCGCCCTGGATGGCTTCCTCCTTCTCCTCGGTGGGGGTCTCCAGGCTGGTGACCCGGGAGAGGTCCTTGAGCAGCCAGCCCACGTCCGGTGCCGGGTAGGAGGAGAACTCCGGGCCGCGCAGCGGGCGGGCGGAGGCGGGCAGCGGGCGGTGGGCCGGGATCACGGCGTGCACCACCCGGGGGGTGTGTGCGGCCAGCTTGTCCAGCAGGCCGCCGGGGGCGTGCAGCTCCGGGGTGTCGCCGGCCGAGTCGGTGACGGCCACGATGGCGTCCCAGCGCCGCCCGGCGATGTTGTAGGCGTGGCGCGGGCCGGGGCCGTCCGCCGGGTTGTCGTGCGCGGGGAAGGTGACGGCGTTGCGGATGGCGTACCCGGGGTGGTCCACGGGCAGCACCGGCGAGCGGGTGGTGGAGGAGAAGTACACCCGGCAGCCGGCCGGCGGGTGCGGCGCGGCGGCGGGGCGGGGGGCGGGCAGCGGCGCCGGAGCGGCGGCGGGGCGGGCCGGGCGGTCGCCGGCGTCATCGCGGCTGCCGTGGCCGGCCCGCTGCCCGCCGGTGCCGGCCAGTTCCTCCAGGGCCGCGGCGATGCGCAGCGGCGCGTACATGAGTTCCTCGCTGCCCAGCACCAGCACCCGCCGCGCCCCGCCGGGCAGCGCGGCGGCCAGCCGGGCGGCCATGCCGGGCAGGGCCGCCGCCAGCCGGGCGGCGTGGGCGGGGGTGAAGCCGTGCCGGCCGCCGTCCGGCAGCCCGGCCGGCCAGCCGAGGTCCACGGTGGTGATCTCGCCGCACAGCGTGCCGGGGGCGTCCGCGGCCGGGGGCCGGCGGGCGGTGTGCTCGTCCAGCACCCGGCGGGCCCGCCGCAGCACGTCCTGGGGCAGGGTGACCCGGCCGCGGGCCAGCGAGACCACGTCCACCCGGGCGCCCAGCCCGGCCGCGGCCTTGTCCAGGGCGGCGGCGTCGGCCGGGCCGCGCACATCGGTGAGGGTCACGATCACATACCGTTCCCGCGGGTGGCGGCGGTGCAGCGTCGCGATGGTGTTGCGCAGCGTACGGCCGGTCGACAGTTCGTCGTCCACCAGCACCAGCGGCCCGTCCCCGGCCAGCAGCCGCGGGTTCTCCGGGAGCAGCAGATGGGAGGAGTGGTGGCTGTGCTCCTCCTCGAAGCCGCCGTACGGCGGCAGGCCGGGCACCGGGCGCCGGGTGGAGTGCAGATACGGCACCCGGCCGATGCCGTCCGCCACGCTGTGGCCCAGGGCGGTGGCGGTCTCGGCGTAGCCGAGCACCACGGCCGTGTCCGCCTCGGCGTCGCCCAGCAGCCGGCGCACCCGTTCGCCGAGTTCCCGGCCGGTGCCGTGCACCACGGCCGGGCTCTGCGGCACATGCTTGCCCAGCACCAGGGAGACCAGGAGCTGGGCCCGTCTGCTGTTGTCCCGGATGGCCAGGCCGAGCAGTTCGTGCAGCCTGTCGCCGTGCAGTTCCAGGCCCAGCTTCCGCGCGGCCCACTCCCCCGCCCAGACCGTCATTCCGGGATTTCCTCCCTCGGCCGTCGCCGTCAATTCCTCGGTCCCTCTCCTGTTGTGCCCGCCGGTGCCGTGCCCGCCGGGCGCGTCCGGCGGCCGTCCGGCGCCGGCCCGGGTGCGGTTCATGCGGCCCGGGCGGTGGTGAGGAAGTCGACGAAGTCGACGCCTTCCCTGGCCACCCCGAACGCCTCGGCGCGCAGCATGGTGCGCTCCGCCCAGGCCCGGTGCGGCTTCACCTCGTTCATCTTGTTGGTGTAGGCGGAGCGCAGCACTCCGCCGCCGTCCGGGCCGGTGCCCAGGATGTCCACGGCGTCGCTGTACTCCTCGTGGCTGACCACGGAGAGGGCGTGCACCACGGGGATGTGCGAGGGATGGATGCAGGTCTTGCCCAGCAGGCCGTTGGCGCGGTCGAGTTCGATCTCCTGCACCAGCCCGTCCAGATCGCGCTGGATGAGCTGGTGGCGCAGCCGCTCCATGCCGCGGTAGCTGAACGGGCTGGTGCGCAGCTGCGGTTTGAAGATGCGTTCCTGCGGGCGGAAGTACTCCCAGACCGGGCCGGTGACGGTGAAGCCGGTGCCGTCCGCGCGGCCGAAGACGTTGACCACGTCGGCGATGACGGAGGCGACCAGCCGGACGTCGTAGGCGGTCATGTCGGGGGTGCGGCGCAGGCCGTAGGCGGCGCAGAAGTCGGTGACGCCGAGCCGTATCGCCGGTACCCGGTCGCGGTACTTCTCCAGCAGGCGGGCGGTGTCGGCCAGCGCCCGGGCGCGGGTCTCCAGATGCAGCAGGACCGGGGATTCCAGCACCGGCATGGCCAGCAGCCGCCGTCCGCACAGCACTTCGGCGGCGGTCAGGGCCTCCAGAAAGGCGGGGCCGGACTCGGCGGTGAACTTCGGCAGTACGTATCCGGCCAGCAGGGCGATGGCCGGTCCCAGCCGGGTGGTGAGCCCGGTGATCTGGGCGGGGGTGCGGACCCGGACGAACAGCAGCGGCAGCCCGCCGGCGGCGTCCTCGTGATGCAGTTCCCGGAGCTGACGCACCAGATTGTCCTCGCCGCCGGGGACATCGGCGTCGCTGATGGAGTCCTCCAGGCACAGCACCATGGAGACCGCTCCGGCGGCGGCCTGTCTGCGGATGTCCAAGGCCAGCCGGGGCCGGGTCGCCGGGCAGTAGAGGGTGGCGCCCAGCGCCGTCCCCAGGGTACGGACGTCGGAGTCCAGCCCGAACTCGGCCGGCTCACGGTGGAACAGCGCTCCGCGCTCGGCGGACGTGAGCTGCCCGTAGTGCCGCATGCGACACCCCTTACGGTCGGTGGTCCTGGTGGTACGGAACGGATATGGCCAGGAGGGCCGGTGGGGGAGGTGGCCGGATCTGAGCGATACCGGCCCGGCGCACATCGTACGGTCCGATGTGTTACGACAATGCTGCTTCACGCCGCACGGCAGGCAGAATTTCGGTATGACGCGGGTACTTGGAGAAGGCTCGGTGCTGGCGCTGGGCACCCCGGTGCTGCGGGCCGAGGCGCACTGGCCGGCGCGCGGCGGCGGCGCGGCGCAGGCGCGGCCCCGGCTGTCGGTGCTGCTGCTGGGGCCGGCGGGGCGGGTGCGCGGCCCGGAGGACTTTGTGGCCGGGCCGCGGACGCAGCATCCGAGCGGCCAGGTCCGGCGGCTGCCGCCGCCGGCGGGCGGCCCGCCCCTCGACGCGGTGCAGCTCGCCCTGGCCGGGCTGGCGCCGGATGTGCAGCGGCTGGTGCTGGCGGTGGACGCGGGGGGCGCGCTGCTGGCGTCGGCCGGGCCGCTGCGGCTGCTGCTGCGGGACGCGGCGGGCGGGGAGGTGGGGGAACTGCCGCTGGCGGTGGTCTCGCCGCGCGACACCGCCCTGGTGTGCGGCGAGGTGTCGCGGGGCGGGGCCGGCTGGATGTTCCGGGCCACCCGCCGCGGCTTCCCGGGCGGTGCCGCGGAACTGGCCGCGGCCTTCGGCGCGGTGCCGGGCGGCGGCACGCCGCCGGGCGGCGCCCCGGCGCGGGGCGGCCATCCGCCGCCGGCGCCGCGCGATACGACCCCGGTCCCGCAGCCGGATCCGGCGTTCACCCTGCCGCCGCAGGGCCCGCAGTTCCGTCCCGGCCACGCCGGCCCCTGACCGGCGACGGCCCGGGCGGCGGGGAAACGGCGGGCGGCCGCGGGTCAGCGGGCGGTGCCGGCGCGGCCCCAGCTCAGGCCCCAGCCGAAGAGGCGGTCGATCTCGGACTGGAAGCCGTAGACGTACCGCACCTCGCGGCGGACCACCAGTTCGCCGCGGTGATGCTCGATCATCGCCACCGAGCAGGCCCGCGCCTGCGGATTGGGATCGGTCAGGCCGACCTCTATGGTCAGGCCGTTGGGCGTCAGCACGCTGATGATCACATCGGCACGGGCGAAGGCCGGCGAACCGTCCTTGATGTAGACGTAGAGCAGGATCCGCGCGATGTCCTCGGCGTGGTCCATGTTGATGTACAGGTCCTCACCGGAGGCGGTGCCGAACCGGTCGTCGCCGCTGAGCTCGATGTACGGCGGTTCGTTGAATTCGCCGTGCAGTCCGCCCAGGGGCTGGAGCGCGCCCCGGCTGCCGTCCTTCAGCTCGTACAGGCACGCCAGGTCGAAGTCGACCGAGGACACCGCCTGGGTGTGGCCGACCACCTCGGCCGGTTTGAACAGCGCCAGCGGATTGCGCACCGCGTCCCGCAGGCTGCGGCTGCCGCCTCTGACGTTGGACCCCATCATGTCGGAGGTGCGCATCCGCCAGGTGAGATTGACCCGCAGGGTGCCCGAGGTGCCGCCGTGCTTGGTGAGCGAGACCTGGGGTGCGCGCCGGGTCAGCTCCATCGCGTAGGTGTGCGCGCCGCCGACCGTGTCGAACCTCTGCACCGGCGTGCGGCTGCGCCGCAAGTACTCCAACAGGGAACCCATCGTGCCGCCCCTTGCCCGTTGCTTCCCGATATCCGTCGCATCTGTCGCATCCGTCGCCGTCGGCGCCGTTGCCGCCCGGACGGTGTGGGCGGTCCGCCATCCCGCCGTCACCGGCGGTGTCCGGCCGTGCCCACGCCTGGCGGGGCAGGCCCGGCTCGCGCCGGCCTGCCCCGCCATGAGGTTTCCGCGTTCGGGGGCCGCTCACACCCCGGAGGTGACAACTGGCCGGTCTTCGGCCTCGCGTGCCCGGTCCCGGCGGTTGTGCCGGACCGAGGTCCAGAACGCCGCCGCGATCAGGCCGACCCCGACCAGGCCGGTGACCTCCTCCGGCAGCTGCCAGCGGATGGTGATCAGCAGCATCACGGCCAGCGCGCCGATGGCGTAGTGCGCGCCGTGCTCCAGGTAGCGGTACTCGTCGAGGGTGCCCTCGCGCACCAGATAGATGGTGAGCGACCGCACATACATCGCGCCGATGCCCAGGCCCAGGGCCATCCAGAAGATGTGGTTGGTGATGGCGAAGGCGCCGATGACCCCGTCGAAGGAGAAGGAGGCGTCCAGCACCTCCAGGTAGAGGAACAGGAAGAAGGCCGCCTTCCCCGTCACCACCAGGGCCGAGGGCCGGCCGCCGGCCCGCCGGGCGGCCTCCTCGGCCTTCTCGGCCCGTTCCTCTTCCTCCTCCAGCCGGTTCTCGAAGTAGCCGGAGAGTCCGGCGACGACCAGGTGGGTGAGGATGCCGGCCAGGCCGGCGAGCAGCACGGTGGAGGTCTTGTCCGCGTGGGTGCCGCCGTGCTGGTGGGCGTGCGGGGCCATGACCACGGCGGAGACCAGCAGGGCCGACAGGGCCACTCCCACCGAGAAGGAGTCGATCTTGCCGAGCCTGGCGAGCGGGCGCTCCAGCCAGCCCAGCCAGGTGATGTGCCGCTCCGCGAAAATGAAGTTGAGGAAGATCATCAGCAGGAACATCCCGCCGAAGGCGGCGATCGACGGGTGGGCGTCGGTCACCATCTGCTCGTACTGGTCGGGATCGTCCAGGGCCAGCTCCACCGCCTCGACGGGCCCCACGCCCGCGGTGACGGCGACGATGGCGACCGGGAAGATCAGCCGCATGCCGAAGACCGCGATCAGGATGCCGATGGTGAGGAAGATCCGCTGCCAGAACGGGCTCATCCGCTTCAGGATGCCCGCGTTGACCACCGCGTTGTCGAAGGACAGCGAAATCTCCAGGACGGACAGGATCGCCACGGCGGCGAAGCCCTGCCAGCCCCAGAAGATGTAGGCGGCTGCCATCCCGATGCCGGTCACGGCAAAGGACCAGCCGAAGGTTCTCAGAATCACGGTGTTCCCGTCTCCTGCTCAAAGATCACGGCATCAGGCTGCTGTAGCGGCCAACTTCAGCACAGTTCGATCAGCTTTCGGAACAGCTTTCGTTCAATCTCCATCAGCCTGAATCAGACATTGACACCGTAATCCAGGGCGATGCCGTGCAGACCGGAGGCATACCCCTGGCCGATCGCGCGGAACTTCCACTCGCCGCGGTGCCGGTAGAGCTCGCCGAAGACCATGGCGGTCTCGGAGGAGGCATCCTCGGTGAGGTCGTACCGGGCCAGCTCGGCCCCGTCCGCCTGGTTCAGGATCCGGATGTAGGCGTTGCGGATCTGGCCGAAGTTCTGGCCGCGGGCCTCGGCCTCGTAGATGGAGACCGGGAAGACGATCCGCTCCACCTCGGGTCCGACCTCGGCCAGCGCGACCTTGATCTCCTCCTCGTCCTCCTCCGCCCCGGGCCGGCCGGTGGAGCCGACCAGCTCGTCACCCATGTGCTCCACGGTGCCGTCGGGGCTCTTGAGGTTGTTGAAGAAGACGAAGTGCTGGTCGCTGATGACCTTGCCGCCGGCGTTGAGCATCAGGGCGCTGGCGTCCAGGTCGTAGGCCGCGCCCGTGGTGGCCCGGGCCTCCCAGCCCAGCCCCACGGTGACCGCCGTGAGATTCGGCGCTTCCTTGGTCAGGGAAACGTTGCCGCCCTTGCTGAGGCTGACTGCCACCGATCCTCCTGGAGATGTCTTCCGGTTCCGCCTCGTGCCGCGCCCGCGCCCGGGCCCGGCCGCCGGCCGCGGCGCGCCGGGGGCGCCGCAGCCCACTGTCCCATCTGCCCGGGGCACCCGTCGGCTGAACGGCGGAACCGGGGCGGCGGGTTCCCCGCGCCGCCCGGCGGCCCGCTCAGAGGCGGTCCAGGGCCGCCGCGTAGTCCTTCACGTCGCGCGCGTCCGGCATGCCGTTGACCACGCTCCAGCGCACCGTGCCCTGCCGGTCGATGACGAAGGTGCCGCGCAGCGCGCACCCCTTGCCCTCGTGGAACACCCCGTAGGCGCGGGAGACCTCGCCGTGCGGCCAGAAGTCGGAGAGCAGCGGGTACTCCAGGCCCTCCTGGTCGGCGAAGACCCGCAGGGCGAACGGGGCGTCGCTGGAGACGGCCAGCAGCTGGGTGCCGGCGTTGACGAACCGGGGCAGCTCGTCGCGCAGCGCGCACAGCTCCCCGGTGCAGATGCCGGTGAAGGCGAACGGGAAGAAGACCAGGACGACGTTCTTCTCGCCCCGGAAGGAGGCGAGCTCGATCGTCTCGCCGTGCTGGCTGCGCAGCGCGAAATCCGGGGCCGGGGCGCCGGGCGCGATCGGCGTGCTCGTGCTGGCCATGCGGTCCCTCCAGGGCCGGGGCGGGCCGGACGCGCACAGTCTAGGGCGGGGGCTCCGGCGGCCCGGGCGGGGGGCGTCCCGGCGCCGGCCGGGTACCGCGGCACCGGGCCGCGCACGGCCGCGCGGAACACGCACGGGGTACGGGCCCGGGCCGGGCGGCCGGCCGGCCCGGGATGAGGGCTGCCGGCGGCGAGGGCCGGCAGGCGGTGGGGAAGCCTTCTGCGGCTGCGTGTCTGCTTCCGGCTGCTTCCGGCTACTTCCGTCCCGCGGTCTTGGGCGTGACCAGCCGGCTGCCGGACCAGTCCTTGCCGGCGTTGATGGTCTTGGTCTGCGCCAGTCCCGCGGTCTTGGCGGCCTCGCCGATATCACTGGGCTCGATGTGCCCGTCGCGCCCGGTCTTGGGGGTCATCAGCCAGATGGGCGCCCCTTCGTCGACCAGACCGGTGGCGTCCACCAGCGCGTCGGTGAGATCACCGTCGTCCTGGCGGAACCACAGCAGTACGACGTCCGGCACGTCGTCATAGTCCTCGTCCACGAGGTCCTGGCCGATGACGGCCCGGACGGCCTCGCGGAGCTCCTGCTCGGCGTCGTCGTCGTAGCCGATCTCCTGGACCACCTGTCCGGGTTCGAAACCCAGCTTTGCGGCGGGGTTGGTCCGCTCCTCCGCGTGGTCCGCGGTCGCGCTCACCGATGGCCTCCTGCTCCTGTTGACAGCCTGATGGGCTTGGCTCCCCCGGGGAGGGGAACCGGCCGGTCACCCGCGCGTCCGCGCGGACATTGAGCCGTAGTCCACACGGGCGGGCTGATTCTCGCAAGTACCTGAGGCGTGAGCCTGCCCAAACGTTGACTTTGCGGTTCACACCGCACCGCATCACCCCGGATGGCAGCGTATTGCCTCCCGCATTGCACCAGAGGTTGCGTGATCTCCGCCACATGAAACGGCCGGGTGGCCCACCGGGGCGCCGCCCGCCGGGCGTAGGGTGGCCGGTTGGCTGCCGCCATCCCCGTACGGCGGCCGGCGCCCGGCGCAGGGGGTGCCGTCTCACTCCGTGGGTATTACCGCCCAGTAGAGATGACGTTTCGCTTCCGGAGGTCCACGATGGAAGGCGGCGCGACACCTGCAGAGCAACATCTAACAGCGAAGGAACAGCGTGGCTTCCGGATCAGATCGCAACCCGATCATCATTGGCGGCCTTCCCAGCCAGGTCCCGGATTTCGATCCCGAGGAGACCCAGGAATGGCTCGACTCGCTCGACGGCGTGGTCGACGAGCGAGGCCGGGAACGGGCCCGCTACCTGATGCTCCGCCTCATCGAGCGGGCCCGTGAGAAGCGGGTGGCCGTGCCCGAGATGCGCAGCACGGACTATGTCAACACCATCGCGACCAAGGACGAGCCGTTCTTCCCCGGCAACGAGGAGATCGAGCGCAAGATCCTCAACGCGACCCGGTGGAACGCGGCGGTCATGGTGTCGCGCGCCCAGCGCCCCGGCATCGGGGTGGGCGGCCACATCGCCACCTTCGCCTCCTCCGCGTCCCTCTACGACGTCGGCTTCAACCACTTCTTCCGGGGCAAGGACGCCGGTGACGGCGGCGACCAGATCTTCTTCCAGGGGCATGCCTCGCCGGGCGTCTACGCCCGGGCCTTTCTGCTGGACCGGCTGAGCGAGTCCCACCTCGACGGCTTCCGCCAGGAGAAATCGCGCGCCCCGCACGGCCTGTCCAGCTACCCGCACCCGCGGATGATGCCGGACTTCTGGGAGTTCCCCACCGTCTCCATGGGCCTGGGCCCGATCGGCGCCATCTACCAGGCGCGGATGAACCGCTATCTGCACGCCCGGGGCATCGCCGACACCTCCCGCTCGCGGGTGTGGGCGTTCCTGGGCGACGGCGAGATGGACGAGCCCGAGTCGCTGGGGCAGCTCACCCTGGCCGCCCGGGAGGGCCTGGACAACCTCACCTTCGTGGTCAACTGCAACCTCCAGCGGCTGGACGGCCCGGTGCGGGGCAACGGCAAGATCATCCAGGAGCTGGAGTCGGTCTTCCGCGGCGCCGGCTGGAACGTGATCAAGCTGGTCTGGGACCGCTCCTGGGACCCGCTGCTGGCCCAGGACCGGGACGGCGTGCTGGTCAACAAGCTGAACACCACCCCGGACGGCCAGTTCCAGACCTATGCCACGGAGACCGGCGCCTATATCCGTGAGCACTTCTTCGGCGACGACCAGCGGCTGCGCTCGATGGTCGAGAACATGACCGACGACCAGTTGCTGCATCTCGGGCGCGGCGGCCACGACCACCGCAAGATCTACGCGGCGTACAAGGCGGCCACCGAGCACCGGGGGCAGCCCACGGTGATCCTGGCCCAGACCATCAAGGGCTGGACGCTGGGCCCCAACTTCGAGGGCCGCAACGCCACGCACCAGATGAAGAAGCTGACCGTGGACGACCTCAAGGGGTTCCGCGACCGGCTGCGCCTGCCGATCCCCGACAAGGAGCTGGAGTCCGGCCTGCCGCCGTACTACCACCCGGGGCGGGAGTCGGAGGAGATCCAGTACATGCACGACCGGCGCAAGGGCCTGGGCGGCTATGTGCCGACCCGGGTGGACCGGTCCAAGCCGCTCGTCCTGCCGGGCGACAAGACCTACGCGGCGCTGAAGAAGGGCTCCGGACAGCAGCAGATCGCCACCACCATGGCGTTTGTGCGGCTGCTGAAGGACCTGATGCGGGACAAGGAGATCGGCAAGCGGTTCGTGCCGATCGCCCCGGACGAGTACCGCACCTTCGGCATGGACTCGCTCTTCCCGACCGCCAAGATCTACAACCCGCTGGGCCAGACCTACGAGTCGGTCGACCGCGACCTGCTGCTGTCGTACAAGGAGACCCCGACCGGGCAGATGCTGCACGACGGCATCAGCGAGGCGGGCTGCACGGCCTCCCTGATCGCCGCCGGCTCCTCCTACGCCACGCACGGCGAGCCGCTGATCCCGGTGTACGTCTTCTACTCGATGTTCGGCTTCCAGCGGACCGGTGACCAGTTCTGGCAGATGGCCGACCAGATGGCGCGCGGCTTTGTGCTGGGCGCCACCGCCGGCCGGACCACCCTGACCGGTGAGGGCACCCAGCACGCGGACGGCCACTCGCAGTTGCTGGCCTCCACCAACCCGGCGTGTGTCGCCTACGACCCGGCCTTCGGCTTCGAGATCGCACACATCGTGCGGGACGGCCTGCGCCGGATGTACGGGGAGAACGCCGAGGACGTCTTCTACTACCTGACCGTCTACAACGAGCCGATCCACCACCCGGCCGAGCCGGAGAACGTGGACGTCGAGGGCATCCTCAAGGGCCTGTACCGGTTCCGGCAGGCCGAAGGGGGCGAGATCCCGGCCCAGATCCTGGCCTCGGGTGTCGCGCTGCCCTGGGCGCTCACCGCCCAGCGCATCCTGGCCGAGGAGTGGCACGTAAAGGCCGACGTATGGTCCGCGACCTCCTGGAACGAGCTGCGGCGGGACGCGGTCGCGGCCGAGGAGCACAATCTGCTCCACCCGGAGGAGGAGCAGCAGGTGCCGTATGTCACCCGCAAGCTCCAGGACGCGCAGGGCCCGGTGCTGGCGGTCTCCGACTGGATGCGCTCGGTGCCGGACCAGATCGCGCGCTGGGTGCCCGGCACCTACCAGTCGCTGGGCGCCGACGGCTTCGGCTTCGCCGACACCCGGGGCGCGGCGCGGCGCTTCTTCCACATCGACGCCGAGTCGATCGTGGTCGGGGTGCTGACCGAGCTGGCCCGGGAAGGGAAGATCGACCGCTCGGCGCTGAAGCAGGCCATCGACCGCTACCAGATCCTGGACGTCACCGCCGCCGACCCGGGCACCATGGGCGGCGACGCGTAGGCCCGCGACGGCGGCGCATGCGCCGCGCACGGCTCCCGAAGGGGGCCGGTCCTCCCCCCGCCCTGGGCGGGGGGAGGACCGGCCCCCTTCGCCCTGGGTGCCCCCGGCCGGCGGCGGGCCGGGGGCGGGGACACGGACGGGGGTGGCGGGACCGGCGGTGGCGGGCCTTAGCATGCGGGGCATGTCTGCTGTGCCGGAATCCGCCGTTCCCGGACCGCCGAAGGAAGCGGCCACGCCACCGACCGCCGCCGCAACCGGGGCGCGGCCCGCCGAGCACGCCCGGACCCGCTGGGAGCGGCGCGTCGAGGTGCCGCTGCTCTCCCTGGCCGCGGTGTTCGGCGTCGCCTACGCCGTGCCCATTGTGGTCACCGACCCGCCGCGCACCGTGACCGTGGTGTGCCAGGCGGTCAACTGGCTGGTCTGGGCGGCCTTCGCGGGCGACTATGTGGTGCGGCTGGTGCTCTCCCGCGACCGCTGGGACTTCGTCCGGCGCCATCCCTTCGCGCTGCTCGCCGTGTTGCTGCCGATCCTGCGTCCCTTGCAGTTGCTGCGGCTGGTCTCCGCCCTGCTGCTGGTCGGCGAACGGGCCAGGATGGCCTCGCAGATCAGGCTGACCACCTATGTCGCCGGCTGCTGCGCCGGGCTGCTGATGTTCGGCTCACTCGCCGTGCTGGAAGTGGAACGCGGCGTCGAGGGCTCCACCATCGAAACCCTGGGCGACGCGGTGTGGTGGGCGTTCGTGACCATGACCACGGTCGGCTACGGCGACACCTCGCCGGTCACCCCCATGGGCAAACTGCTGGCCGTCGGCCTGATGCTGGGCGGGATCGCCCTGCTCGGCGTGGTCACCGCCAATATCGCCGCCTGGTTCATCGCCCGCTTCGAGCGGGATGACCGCAGCACCGAGGAACTCTCCGTGGCGGTGGCCGAACTCACCGCCGAGGTCCGCGCCCTCCGCGCCCGGATCGCCGAAATGTCGGGCACGTCACACCCGGTGGAGCCCGCCGGCACCGGCGCAGGTCACGGCGGGGACACGGCGCCACCGGCGCCGCGCGCCCCCCGCACCGGGTGATCCACGCCCCGGCAGATCCCGGTTTGTCCGCAGGTCCCGCCTATGATGCGGGACTAGTGCATGCACCATCCCTTTCTCCCGTTCCTCCCGCCGGCGGTCGCGTGACGACCGCCGCACGCCGTGTAGTGCTCCAACTCGCCGTGGTGTTCGCCGTCCTGGTCACCTCGGGCTGGGTGGCCCACGGCGGATCGCCGCCGCCCGACGCCTACTCGGTGCAGCTGGGCGCCTGGCGAAAAGAGACGGTCGAGGGTGCCGCGCTCCCCGATCCCCGCGCCCCGGCGGACGAGATCGCCGGCTTCTTCAGCGGCCTCTCCGGGTTCCAGCAGCTCGCCCTGGCCCGCGACTATCCACTGGTGGTGGGCAATCTCAACGGCGCCCCGGTGGAGTTGCGCTACACCGCCAACAGCTACGCCCTGGCCCAGGCCGAGGCCGAGGAACGCACCCGGCTGGACAACAAGCGGCTCACCTCCGCGGGCCGGCGGGCGGTGAACCGCCGCGCCAACCGCTACGCCTCGCTGCGCAGGCCGCACCGGCAGATCCTGGCCTTCGACCCGGACGGCCGCGGCCGGGCCGCCGAGGTGCTGGGCGATCTGCACCGGGCCGAGCGGATCACGGTGATCGTGCCGGGCATCGACAACGACCTGCTGAACTTCGAGCGCACCGCGCTGAAGTGGTCCGCCCCGGTGGGCATGGCCACCGCGCTCTACCGGGAGCAGCGCAAGGCCGCCCCCGAGGTGCCGACCGCGGTGATCGCCTGGGGCGACTACGTCACGCCCAACGGCATGAGCGTGGCCGCCGCCACCGCCGAGCTGGCCGAGGCCGGCGCCGAGCGGCTGACCGGCCTGCTGGCCGGGCTGCCCGGCGACGCCCGGACCACCCTGATCTGCCACTCCTACGGCTCGGTGGTCTGCGGGATGGCCGCCGACGAGCTGCCGGACCGGGTGTCCGACATCGTGGCCGTGGCCAGCCCCGGGATGCGGGCCTCCAGCGCCGCCGCGCTGGACACCACGGCCCGGGTGTGGGCGACGCGGGCGCCGGACGACTGGATCGCCGATGTGCCCAATCTGTCGGTCGGTCCGCTGGGCCATGGCATCGATCCGGTCAGCCCCCAGTTCGGGGCCCTGCTGCTCAGCTCCGAGCGGGTCAGCGGCCATGCCGGGTACTTCGAACCGGGGACGGACAGTCTGGCCGCGTTCGCCCGCGTCGGTACCGGCCGGCTGGGCGAACTCGGCTGGTTCACCGACGCGGCCCGGTGCCGCTTCCGCCCGGAGGGCACCGGCGGGCCGGCCGGCGGCGGGGCCGCACTGGCCTACTGACCGGCCCCCCGGCCCCCCGGCCCCCCGGTCCCGCCGGGACGGGCCACGGCCCGGGCCGCCGGTACCGACCGGGGCATTCCGGGCACCGCGCGGATGCCCCGGGAGCCACATCCGCCCCCCTCCCGGACCGGACCCGCCCCTACCGCACGGATGGCACATACGATGACCCTTATGGGTGATGTGCTGGCCGGAATCCACTCCTCCTGGGAGTTCGACACCGATTCTGTACTCATCCGCTTCGAACGGGGGCTCCGTACACCCAGGCTGTTCCAGGTGCTGGGGGAGCGCCGCATCCCGTACGAGGCGCTGAGTTCGGTCGAACTGGCACCGGGGGCCAAGCGGGGGACCGTGGTCCTGCGTGCGGTGCCCCGCAAGGGGGCGGATCCCCTGGTGGAGTGCGCCGCCGGGCAGCTCCGTGAGGCTGCCGACCCCTACCGGCTGGTGCTGCCCGCCGAGCGCGCCACCCTGGCCGAGTACTACGCCTCCGAGCTGGGTTCCGGGCTCGGGCCGGACGCCGACCGCCCCTGCACCGCCTTCCTGGTCACGGCGCCGGCCGCGCCGCTCCAGTTCAAGGCGTACGACGCCAAGGTCACCTTCGACGGCACGGCGGTGGCCTTCCGCTGGTTCTGGACCGGTGCCTCCTCGGCCAAGTGGAAGGCCGGCGACCAGACCTTTGCGATCGGCGAGCTGGCCGGTGTGGAGTGGCGCTCGCCGGAGATCGCCGGGGGGCATCTGCGGCTGATCCGGCGCGGCCCGGACGGCGCGCCGGACAAGCCGGAGGAGCCCGGCCCGGCCGACCAGGACCCGGCGGCCGTGGTGTTCGGCCTCGGCTACGGACTGGTCCACGAATCGCTGCCGCTGGCCGCCAGCGTGCTGTACGCGGTGCGCAACTCCGCGCCCGAGGACCTGGTGCCGGTCCAGCCGCAGGCCCGCCGCAACGGGCGGGCCGATCCGGCCGACATCGCCGAGCGCATCCGCCACCTCGGTGAGCTGCACTCCGCCGGACTGCTCACCGACGAGGAGTTCAGCGACAAGAAGAAGGCCCTGCTGGCCGAGCTCTAGCCCGCTCAAGGTCTGCGGCGGCAACGGACCGGGCCGCGGGCACGCCGCCGCACGGCGGGGCGCAGGCCGTACGCTGCGGGCTATGGAGCAGCAGCAGGCCCGGGACGCCGGCGCGACCGCCGCCGTCCCGCCGCGCCGCCGGATGCCGCGCCCGGTGCCGCTGCCGCGGCTGCTGCCGCACGCCCTGGCCTTCGCCGCCACCGCCGCCCTGCTGCCGGTCACCATCATCGTGCTGGACCGGCCGGACCGGCTCGACGGCGGCCTGGCCGGGCTGCTGGGCATCCTCCAGGCCGGTCCGCTGCTGTTCGCCGCCGCCCGCCCCCGCCAGGTCTGGTACGTCGTCCTCGCCGCCGACACGGCCACCGCGCTGGCCCTGCTGGCCGCCGACGACCGGACGCTGTCCTGGCCGTGGCCGCCCATGACCGTGGTGGGCTATCTGCTGCTGTGCGCCGCGCTCTCGCTCACCGAGAACCGGCGCACCCTGATCACCGTCTTCGCCGCCACGGCCGCCGTCTCGCTGGTCCTCGGCCTGCTCGCCCCCGAGCGCAGCTCCGGCTCCCATGTGGTGCTGACCGTGCTGGCCGGCGTGGTGCTCACGCTCGGCGGTTCGCTGCGCGCTCTGATGCTCACCCGGCGCCGGCTGGCCGAGCAGGAGACCATCAGCGAGTCCGAGCGCGCCCGGCGCACCCTGCTGGAGGAGCGCGCCCGGATCGCCCGCGAGCTGCACGATGTGGTGGCCCACCACATGTCGGTGATCACCGTGCAGGCGGACAGCGCCCCCTACCGGCTGGCCGGGCTGCCGCCCGAGGCGCGCGAGGAGTTCGCGGCCATCGCGGCCAGTGCCCGCCATTCGCTGGGCGAGATGCGGCGGCTGCTCGGCGTGCTGCGCAGCGAGCAGAACGGCGGCGAACGCACCCCGCAGCCCGGCCTGGCGGATCTGCCCGGCCTGGTGGACGCCACCCGCCGGGCGGGCATCCCCACCGAGCTGCGGCTGCCCGCCGTGGCCGGGGAGGGCCCGGAGGCGCCCCCGGTCCCGGCCGTCCCGCAGGCCGTCGGGCTGAGCGCCTACCGGATCGTTCAGGAGGCGCTGGCCAATGTGGTGCGGCACGCGCCCGGCGCGCCCACCACGGTGACCCTGGGCATCGAGGGCGACGCGCTGGACGTCACGGTGCGGAACGGCCCCTCCCCCGGCCCGGCCTCCGGCGGCCCGGCCGTGGAGGCGGGCGCGGCCGGCACCGGCCACGGCCTGGTCGGCATGCGGGAGCGGGTCCGGCTGGTGGGCGGCACCCTGGAGACCGGCCCGCTCCCGGACGGCGGCTTCCGGGTCACCGCTACGCTGCCCCTGTGACCGTCACCCGGGTACTGATCGTCGACGACCAGAGCATGGTGCGGGCCGGCTTCGCCGCGCTGCTGGCCGCGCAGAGCGACATCGACGTGATCGGCGAGGCCGCCGACGGCGAGGAGGGCGTGGCACTGGCCCGCTCCCGCCACCCGGACGTGGTGCTGATGGATGTGCGGATGCCGGTGCTGGACGGTCTGGAGGCGGCCCGCCGCATCCTGGACCCGCCGCGCGGCATCACCCACCGCCCCCGGGTGCTGATGCTGACCACCTTCGATGTGGACGACTACGTCTACGAGGCGCTGCGCGCCGGTGCCAGCGGCTTTCTGCTCAAGGACTCGCCGCCGTCCGACCTGATCGCGGCGGTGCGGGTGGTGGCGGCCGGGGACGCGCTGCTCGCTCCCTCGGTCACCCGCCGGCTGATCGCCGACTTCGCCCGCCGGCGGCCCGCCCCGCCGCGCGGCGCGGACCGCCCGGCGCTGCGGCTGAAGGCCCTCACCGCCCGCGAGCGGGAGGTGCTGGAGCTGATCGCCCGGGGGCTGTCCAACACCGAGATCGCCGAGACCCTGGTGCTGGCCGAGCAGACGGTGAAGACGCACGTCAGCCGCATCCTCGGCAAGCTCGGCCTGCGGGACCGGGCCCAGGCGGTGATCCTGGCCTACGAATCCGGCCTGATCACCCCCGGCCGGTCCTGAGCCCCGGCCGGCCGTGAGGCGGGCCCCGCCCGGCGGCGAGGCCGCTGTTTCGCCTCACCCGCCCCCTACCCGGGTACTACGCGCGGTTTGGCGCCACGGTGTGACGCCCCGGCGGCAGCCGCGACCGCAGTCTCCCCCCTGCAACCGCAGGAGAGAGGGAGAACCGCGATGCCGCGCAGCCGCCGCGCCGTGGCCGCCGCCACGCTGTTCGCCGTGCTGGGCACGGGAAGCTGGTCGGCCTTCGGCACACCGCTGATCACCGGGCAGCCGCCCGGCACCGCGGCCTGGCTGGCCGACGGAGCCGGGCCGCCCGACCCGGCCGGCGCCGCGCCCGCCGAGGTCGCCGCCTATTTCGCGGCACTCGGCCCGGCCGCGGCCGGCCGGCTGGCCGAACGCCACCCGCGGGTGGCGGGCAATCTGGACGGGGCGCCGCCGGAGCTGCGGTACGCGGCCAACGCCCGCGCCTGGATGGCGCACTTCGGCGAGCCACCGGAGCCGGGACGGCAGCTGCTGGCCTTCGACCCGCGCGGCCGGGGCACCTTCGCCGAGGTGTACGGCGATCTCGCGGCGGCCGAGCGGATCGCGGTGATCGTGCCGGGAACCGGCAACGACCTGGAACGGCACGCCACCCCCGACGCCATGGCCCGCGGGCTGCTGCGGCGGATGGCCCAGGACGACCCCTCGGCCGCCCCGGCGGTCATCGCCTGGGTCGGCTACACCACCCCCGGCGAGATCGGGGCGGACGCCGCGGCCGGCCGGCTGGCCGAGGCGGGCGCACCCCGGCTGGCCCGGTTCCTGGCCGGGCTGGCCGCGGTGACCGACGCGGCCCCGCCGGCGGTGTTCTGCCACAGCTACGGCGCCGTGGTGTGCGGGCTGGCCGCCGCCCGGCTGGCCCCGGAAGACGCCGGTGACCTGGTCTTCTTCGCGGCGCCCGGCACCCGGGCGAGCAGCGCGGAGGCGCTGGGCACCACCGCCCGGGTGTGGGCGGCCCGCGCCCCGGAGGACTGGGTGGGCCGGGTGCCGGATATGCAGGTGCTGGGCCTGGGGCACGGCCCCGACCCCACCGGCCCGGCATACGGCGCCCGGGTGGTGACCGCCCGCACCGTGGACGGCCATGCCGGCTATCTGGAGCCCGGCACCGACGCGCTGCGCAACTTCTCCGCGATCGCCCTCGGCGACCACACCGCCGTCACCTGCTCCCCCGGCTCCCAGGAGTGCCACGATGCCCGCCGCCGCTGAGCGCGCCGCCCGGTCGCTGTGCCGCCGGATCGAGGCCGGCACCCCGCCCGGCAGGGACCGGGCCGTGGACGGGCTGCGGGCGCTGGCGCTGCTCGCCGTCCCGGCCGGGCACTGGCTGGTGGGCGGCTTCACCCTCGGCCCCGGGGACGGCGCGCTGCGCAACGCCAGCCCGCTCGCCGCCCTCCCCGAGCTCGCCCCGGCGAGCTGGCTGTTCCAGATGCTGGGCATCTTCTTCCTGGTGGGCGGCCATTCCTCGGTCCGCTCGCTGCGGCGCTGCGCCGGGCGCGGCGAGCCCACGGCGCGCTGGCTGCGCGGGCGGCTGGCCCGGCTGGGCCGTCCCGTGGTCGGGGTGGCCACGGTCTGGGCCGGGCTGCTGGCCCTGCTCGGCGCCGCCGGGGTCCCGGACGGCACGCTGCGCACCGCCGTGGTGCTGGTGGTGCAGCCGCTGTGGTTCGTCGGGATCTATGCGGTGATCACCGCACTCACCCCGCTCTGTCTGCGTGCCGCGCAGCGGCTGGGCGGCCTCGGCTCGGCCGCCCCGCTGCTGCTCACCGTCGCCGTCGTGGACTTCCTGCGCTACGGCCCGTACGCGGCGGCGATGCCGGGCTGGCTGGGCCTGCTCAATCTGCTGCCCGGCTGGCTGTTCGGCTACCAGCTCGGCGTGGCCTGGGGCACCGGCCGGCTGCGCCGCCCCGCCGCCCGGCTGCTGCTGGCCGGGGGCGCGGCGCTGTTCGCCGTGCTGCTGCTGGTCTTCGGCTACCCGGCCTCCCTGGTGGGCGTGCCGGGCGGGACGCGCACCAACTCCCACCCGCCGTCCCTGCTGGTGCTCGCCCTGGCGGCGGCCCAGTCGGGCGCGGCGGTGCTGCTGCGCGGCCGGCTGGACGGGCTGCTGCGCCGCCGCCCCGGGCTGTGGGCTCCGGTCGTGGTGGTCAATCTCTCCGCCATGACGATCCTGTGCTGGCACCAGACCGCGATGCTGGCGGTGGCCGTGACCAGCGCGCCGTTCGGCCCGCTGCCCGGGCTGACCGAGGCGCCGGCCTCGCCGGGCTGGGTGGCCGCCCGGCTGGCCTGGCTGCCGCTGTTCGCCCTGCTCCTGGTGGTGACCGGCCGGGCGGTGCGCCGTTTCGAGGCGCCGTGGAGCGGTGCCACGGCCGGCCACCGCGGCATCGCCGCGGTGCTCACCGCGGGATTCGCCGGCTATGCCGTCGCCGTGCTGTGATGGCCGGAACTCCTGCGCGGGCGGCGGGCGATGGGGAGACTGGGCACCATGCGTCCGATCCGAATCCGCCGCCGTGCCGTTCCCGTACTCACCGCCGTGCTGCTGGCGCTGCCGGCCGCCGCCGCGCTGACCGCGTGCAGTTCCTCCTCCGGTGACTCCCCCGGTGACTCCTCCGGTTCCTCCTCCGGCGCCGGCGGGGAGGAAGCGGCGGGCGGTGAGCGGGTCACCGTCCGTTACACCCCCGGGTCCCCGCTGGACGAGGAGAGCCTCGGCCGGGTCGCCGACCAGCTGCGGCAGCGGGCCGAGGCGCTGGAGCTGGGCGAGGTGACGGTGGAGACCGACGGACGGGGCGGGGTGCTGCTGACCGGCCCGGCCGCGGGCGAGCGCAGCCTCCGGGCGCTGGCCAGGCCCGGCGCGCTGCACTTCCGCCCGGTGCTGGCCCTCTCCCACCAGGCGGCCGGCTCCGGCGGGATGCCGGCCGGCCCCGGCCTGCCGCTGGCCGCGGAGTTCGACGCCCTGGACTGCGCCGACGGCACGGCCGCCGCGGAGGCCGCCCGGGGCCACGACCCACAGCAGCCGGTGATCGCCTGCGGGCCGGGCAGCACCGAGGGGCAACCGCCGGTGAAGTATCTGCTGGGGCCCTCGGCGATGACCGGCACCGAGGTGACGGCGGCGGAGGCGGTCCTGGACCAGCAGACCGGAACGGGCTGGCTCGTCCAGATCGAGCTGTCCGAGGCCGGTGCCGGTCAGTTCGGCGATCTCACCGAGGAACTCGCCCTCCAGGGCCCGCCGCAGAACCAGGTGGCCATCGTGATGGACGGCGAGGTGGTCTCCGCCCCGTCCGTGCACGAGCGGATCGGGGGCGGCACGCTCCAGATCCAGGGCGGCATGGCCGAGCCGTTCACCGAGGAGTCCGCCGGCGAGTTCGCGGCCGTCCTGGTCTCCGGCGCCCTCCCGGTTCCCCTGACGGTGGAGTCGGCGGCCGGCTGACCCGGCGGGCCCCTCCGGCGCGGGGCGCCCGGTACACCATGCCCCGATACGTCATGTCACGTCACAGCACGCAGTGGAAGGCCAGACCGTGCGGGATGAGGTGGTAGTGGGTGCGTCTGGCGGGGCGGGGTGTGGTGAGCAGACGGCCGCCGAGGTGCCAGAGGGCCGGGGTGTCGGGAACGTAGGGCCGGGTCGGATCCGGATCGAGGATCGGGAACTCGTCCATCCGGTGCCGGATGGGTCGTCGCATGGCTGGTGCCCTCCTGTGCCGCGGCGCCGGGCCCGCGGGAGCGAGCGGTCCGGCGCTCTCGGGTTGGCAAACGCCGAAGGACGATCGGGGGGCACGCCTTCTGCACGGTTACCTCCGCTGCGTCCGCGCGGGGGTGCCGGCTCCTTCCGCGGTGCCGGCCGCGGGGTCCGCCGCCGGCGGGGCGGCGGTGCCGTAGAAGCGGATCTTGTAGTCGAGCACGGTCAGGGCGTCCTGGAGTTCGGCGATCCGGCGCAGCACATCGTCCCGGGTGGTGCGGAGCAGGTCCTGGCGCGCCTCGAAGGTGTGGTCGCCCTCCCGGACCAGTTCGGCGTAGCGGACCATGTCCGCCACCGGCATGCCGGTCAGCCGCAGCTTGCCGATGAACTCCAGCCAGTTCAGGTCCTGGTTGCGGAACCGCCGCTGGCCGGTGTGCGAACGGTCGATGTGCGGCATCAGCCCGATCCGCTCGTACCAGCGCAGGGTGTGCGCGCTCAGGCCGGTCAGGGCGGCGACCTCGCTGATGGTGTAGTGGTCCTGGCCGTCCGGGCGGGGATGGGCGACGGACGCGGTGACGCAGGCGTCACCGTCCGGGGCCGCCGGGCCGGTGCCGTCGGAGGTCTTCGCTGCCGTGGGAGCCGTGGGAGCGGTGTCGGTGACGGTCATGCCTGCACCGTACAAAGTTGGAGTCCACTCCAGGCAAGCCGGTCCGGCCGGGGATCTCCGGGCCCAGGCGGCCCGCCGGGCTAGGCTCGGAGCATGGCTGACACGGCGGGCACGGGCAGGAGCGAGCAGGGCATGGACACCGGTGGAGGCGCCCGGGCGGGCGGAACGCTGCGCAGTCTGGCGCTGGTCGACGAGTGGCAGGTGCCGGACACGGCGGCGGGCGTGGTGCTGGCGGACGGCACGGTGGCCGGGCGGCACGGGCCGACCGGACGGCCCATCCCGCTGGCCTCGGTGACCAAGCCGCTGGCCGCCTACGCGGTGCTGGTGGCGGTCGAGGAGGGCGCGGTGGAACTGGACGAGCCGGCGGGACCGCCCGGCTCGACGGTCCGGCATCTGCTGGCGCACGCCTCCGGGCTGGCCTTCGAGGGGACTCGGGTGCAGGCGCGGCCCGGGGAGCGCCGGATCTACTCCAACTCCGGCTTCGAGGTGCTGGCCGACCAGGTGACCAAGGCCAGCGGCATCCCCTTCCCGGAGTATCTGCGGCAGGCGGTGTTCGAGCCGCTGGGCATGCGGGACACCGGGCTGACCGGCTCGCCCGCCAAGGACGCGGTCTCCACGGTGGAGGACCTGCTGCGCTTCGCGGCCGAACTCCAGGCGCCGAAGCTGCTGGACCCGGCCACGGTGGCGGAGGCGGCCTCGGTGGTGTTCCCTGGGCTGAGCGGTGTGCTGCCCGGCTTCGGCAACCAGAAGCCGAACGACTGGGGGCTGGGCTTCGAGATCCGGGGCGGCAAGCATCCGCACTGGACGGGCGCCTCCTCCTCGCCGCGCACCTTCGGGCACTTCGGCCAGTCCGGAACGTTTCTGTGGGTCGATCCGGAGGCGGGCGCGGCGTGCGTGGTGCTGACCGGGCAGGCGTTCGGGCCGTGGGCGGCGGAGGTGTGGCCGTTCTTCACCGATGCGGTGCTGGCCGAGCTGCGCGAGCCGGAGCGGACGGCCGGGCCGCGCGGCTGAGTCCGTCGCGCCCCTCCCCGGGCGCCGTTCCGCCCGGGGAGGGGTGCCGGTGCCGCCGGGGCGTGCGTTGCGGACCGGATGTGGGGCTCAGATCCGGCCGGCGCCGGCGCCGGCGGTGACGATGCTCTTGACGCTGCTCGCGCTGTCCAGGTGGTAGGAGTAGGGGATGGATGCGGTGCTGCCGGCGGTTTCCGGGGTGCCGGAGCCCACGAAGTGGTTGTTGCGGGCGACCAGGCTGCCGGGGTCGGAGGAGCCGTAGCCCACATGGGTGGGGTCGTCGACGTTCTCGAAGTAGTTGCCCTCGACCAGGACGCCGGCGTTCATGGTGGAGGCCACGCCGTAGTCGTTGTTGTAGTAGTAGTTGTTGTAGACGTGGACGGGGTTGCCGAAGCGGACCCGGGGGTGGCGGGAGCCGGTGCCGTCGAACCAGTTGTGGTGGTAGGACACCCGCAGGTGGCCGATGTCGGCGGTGTGGTTGTCGGAGTGGCCCAGCAGCATGGTCTTGCCGTGGTTGTAGAAGCGGTTCCAGGAGACGGTGATGTAGTCCGACTCCCGCTTGATGTCCACGGCGCCGTCATAGCCGTTGGTGAAGGTGTTGTGGTCCACCCAGATGTTGGTGGAGCCTTCCTGGATGTTGATGGCGTCGTCGTCCCAGTCGCGGAAGGTGAGATTGCGGATGATGACGTTGTGGGAGCCGTTGAGGTTCAGGCCCCCGCCCGCGATGGTGGCGCCGGAGCCCACCCCGATGATGGTCTTGTTGGACCCCACCCGGTGCATGCCCGACCAGGAGATGGTGCCGCTGACCCGGATGGTCTGGGTGGCCGTCGAGGTCAGCGCGGCATCGAGCTGACTGGCGCTGCTGACGGTGACGGTGGCGCCGCCGGCGCCGCCGGTGGTGCCGCCGTTCCGGGTGGCCCAGCCCTCCAGCCCGCCGGGCGGCTGCGGATTGCCGCCGCCGTCCGCGGGGACCAGCCGGAACTGCTGGTTCCAGCCGTTGAGATCGTCGTACTGGGAGATCCGGCCGCCGTCGGCGGTGGACCACTCCCACACATCGAGCGCCTTGCCGCTGAAGCGGTTGACGAAGCGGTAGTAGCC
>NZ_FOLM01000029.1 GCF_900112355.1 Streptomyces aidingensis | reverse complement strand
CTGGTCAACCGGCACAGCGGCAAGGCGCTGGACGTCTACGACCTGGCCACCGAGGACGGCGCACCGATCGTGCAGTGGGCGCGCAACGACGGCGCCTGGCAGCAGTGGCAGTTCGTGGACTCCGGCGGCGGCTGGTACCGGCTGAAGTCCCGGCACAGCGGCAAGGTGCTGGACCTCCGCGACTTCTCCACCGCCGACGGCGCCGAGGTCATCCAGTGGACCGACCACAACGGCACCAACCAGCAGTTCCGCGTCGAGGACACCGACGCCGGCCATATCCAGCTGATCAACCGCAACAGCGGCAAGGCGCTGGAGGTCTGGGAGTGGTCCACCGACGACGGGGCCCGGGCGTCGCAGTACACCGATCTCAACGGGGCCAACCAGCAGTGGCAGCTCGTCAAGGTCGGCGGCGAGTCCCCCGGCGGTGACCGGCGGATGGAGCCCCTGGGCCGCGGGGTCGTGGCCGTACGCTCCAGTTCGTCCAGCGTCCTGGTGAGCTGGCGGCTGCTGGGCCTGGACCCGCAGGGCATCGGCTTCAACGTCTACCGTTCCACCGACGGCGGCTCCTGGACCAGGCTCAACAACCAGGTCCTCACCGGCGGAACCAACTACACGGACTCCACCGCCGACCTGTCACGGAACAACAGCTACCGGGTGGCGCCGGTGACCGGCGGCCAGGAGCAGGCGCCGAGCCGGGCCTTCACCCTCACCGCCCACCACGCCGTCGAACCGGTGGTCCGGGTGCCGATGCGCAACGGCGGCCCGGTGAAGTTCGTCTGGGCCGGCGACCTCGACGGCGACGGCGAGTACGACTACGTCGTCGACCGCCAGACCACCCCCCAGCGGCTGGAGGCCTACCGCAGCGACGGGCAGTTCCTGTGGCAGGTCGACATGGGCCACAACAGCACCGACCAGAACAACATCGAAGGCGGGTCCGCCACCATCGACGTGGGGCACAACGACGGCGTCACCGTCTACGACCTCGACAGCGACGGCCGCGCGGAGGTCGCGCTGCGGATCGCCAACGGCGTCACCTTCGGCAACGGCGCCACCTTCTCCCACCCCAACGACAACCACCAGTTCATCGCCATCCTCGACGGCCGCACCGGCGCGCTGCGGGCCTCCGCCCAGGTGCCGACGGACTACCTGGCCGACGGCCCGATGTACGCGCGGTTCGGGGTGGGCCACCTCAACGGCACCACGCCGAGCCTGGTGGCCTACATGAAGAACCGGATCGGCAACGGCGGCTTCAACCTCATGATGACCGCCTGGAACTTCGACGGCAGCGACGTCAGCATGCAGTGGAAGTGGCTGCGCGGCAACCAGAACGCCCCCGACGGGCACAACACCCGCATCATCGACGTCGACGGCGACGGCAAGGACGAGATCGCCGAGGTGGGGTTCGTGCTCAACGGTGACGGCACCCTGCGCTACTCGCTGGGGCACCAGGGCATCGTCCACGGCGACCGCTTCCACATCGCCGACCTCGATCCCGGCCGGCCGGGCCTGGAAGGGTATGCCGTCCAGCAGAACAACCCCAGCGGCCTGCGCGAGTTCTCCTACGACGCGGCCACCGGCCAGATCCTCTGGCAGCACTTCGGGTCCGGCACCGCCGACGTCGGACGCGGCATGGCCGGCGACATCGATCCGCGCTTCCCCGGGATGGAGGTCTGGTCCTTCAGCGGCCTGTACAACGCACCCGCCAACCGGCTCACCGAACCGGACACCGCCCTGCAGCCCTGGCCGCAGCTCGGCCTGTGGTGGGACGGGGACGTGACCATGGAACTGCTCAACGACGGCAAGATCGAGAAGTGGGACCCGCAGAACCCCACGCCGACCAACCGCGTGCCGCGGCTGGTCAGCACCTGGCACTACGGCGGCGTCACCGCCGCCCAGGGCGGCCCCACCCTCGTCGGTGACCTCTTCGGCGACTGGCGCGAGGAGGCCGTGTACACCAACGCGGACTTCAACGAGCTGATCATCTTCACCACCGACCGGCCGACCAGCACCAGGCTGTACACCCTGGCGCACAACCCGGCCTACCGGAACGCCATGACCCTCAAGGGATACATGCAGTCCCACCACGTGGACTACTTCCTCGGCGCCGGCATGAGCACACCGCCGAGGCCGGCCATCACCTACTGACCCGGCTGCCGCAGACCCCCGTGTTCCGCCCCGGGAACCAGCCGGCTCCCGGGGCGACGGCCGGCCGCCAGATCCAAGGCGCACCAACCGCCTGACCGACAACGCCCTGCGCGGCCCCCTATGCCGGGACCGGCAAGCCCGAGCCCCTCAGGCACGCCCTGGCCGGCGCCTGGTCCCGCCGCATCACCGACGAACACCGCCTGTGGTCCGCCCTCCCCCGCGACAGGAAAGTCATCATTCTCCAGGTCCGCCACCACTACGGGTAGCCTGCAGATTCTTCCCGCTGCTCCCGCCGCTCCCGCCGTGCCGGCCGAGGTCGCGCGGCCGCCGGTGCCCGGCCAGGCTTCCGGGACACGGCCGCCGCGGAGTGGCGCCCGGCGCGTCGGGTGGTGCCGCAGGTCCGTCCCCGCTCAGGCGTCGTACGGCGCCGGGGACGACGAAGAGGCAAAGGGACAGGGAGACACGGGGTGGTGCCGGTGGAGAGGTATGACGTGGTGGTGGCCGGTGGGGGGAGTGCGGGGCTGACCGGGGCGCGTGCCGCCGCCCGGCTGGGCGCGCGGGTCCTGCTGGCGGAGGTGAACGAGCCGGGCGGGGACTGCCTGTGGACCGGGTGCGTGCCCAGCAAGGCGCTGCTGCACGCCGCCGCCCGGGGCGAGGATTTCGGCGCGGCCATGGCGCAGGTGCGGCGGGCGGTGGCGGCGATCGCGCCGCACGATTCCGCGCGGGCCCTGGAGGCGCAGGGGGTGGCGGTGGTGCGGGGCCGGGCCCGGTTCACCGGGCCGCGGACGCTGGAGATCGAGGGCGGCGAGGAGGGTATCCGGCGGGTGCGGTTCCGGTATGCGCTGATCGCCACCGGCTCGGCGCCGTCCCTGCCCCCGGTGCCCGGTCTGGCCGGGGCCGGGCCGCTGACCAGCGACACCGTGTGGGAGCCGGCGGAGCCGCCGGAGCGGCTGGTGGTGCTGGGCGGCGGGCCCATCGGCTGCGAACTGGGGCAGGCGTTCGCCCGGCTGGGCGCGCGGGTGACCGTCGCGGAGATGGCGGACCGGCTGCTGCCGCGGGAGGAGCCGGCGGCCGGTGAGCTGCTGCGCGAGCGGCTGGAGGGAGAGGGCGTGACCGTGCTGACCGGGTTCCGCGCCGAGCGGGTGACGGCCGGGGAGGTGCACGGTGCCGGTGGCCGGGTGCTGCCGTTCGGGCGGCTGCTGGTCACCACCGGCCGCACGGCCAACACCTCCGGGCTGGGCCTGGCGGCGGCCGGGGTGGCGGTGACCGGGCGGGACGGCGAGGTGCGGGTGGATTCCCGGCTGCGCACCGCGAACCGGCGGATCTACGCGGCCGGGGACGTCACCGGGCGTTCGGCGTTCACCCACACCGCCGGGGCGCAGGCGGCGGCTGCCGTCACCCACGCGCTGCTGGGGCTGCGGCGCGGGCCGGATCTCACCGCCGCGCCCTGGGTGACGTTCACCGATCCGGAGGTCGCGCGGGTGGGGATGAGCGCGGCGCAGGCCAGGGAGAAGTACGGGGAGCGGGCACGGGTGCGGGTACTGAGCCACGAACGGGTGGACCGGGCCGTCGCCGACGGCCGCACCGACGGCTTCGCCACGCTGGTCATCGGCCCTGGGGGCCGGATCGTGGGCGCCACCGTCGTCGCGCCACGGGCGGGGGAGACCATCGCCCACCTGGCCACCGCCGTCCGCCTGCGCTGGACGGCGGGCGAGTACGCGAAGACCGTGCACCCCTACCCGACCTATGCCGACGGGCCCTGGCAGGCCGCCTTGGAGGAGGTCTACGCCTCGCTGGCCTCCCCCGGCACCCGCCGGGCCACCATCGCCCTGCTCGCCCTGCGCCGCGCACTGCACCGCTGACCGGTGCCGGTGACCGGCACCGCTGACCGGTGCCTGCGGCCCCGCCCACCATCGCAGGACCGCCCGGAGCAATGCCTTCGGTAAGCGGGCTCACATATGGCCGGCCGGGAGGAGCCTGGCGTGGCGGCATGGTGCTGCGTATCGCGCTGGGCGCGGTCTGTACGGCGATGGGCCTGGGCCGGCTGGTCTCGTTTACGGAGATGACCCGGATCCTGTCGGCCTATCAGCTGGTGGACGGGACGGCGGCCACGGCGTCGGCGGGTGGCTGCTTCGGCCGCTGTCTGTCCCAGTCGCTGGGCTGGCCGGTGCTGGTGCAGGACGCGCCGACTCTGGTGTACGCCGCACTGCTGCTGCGCTCCGTACGCACCGCGCGTGCCGCGCGTGCCGCGCGCGCCGCCGGGTACGACCCGGGTGACGAGACGAAGGAGCAGGTGAGGGCCGCATGACCACTGCCGAGGAGCGCGGCAAGGCCGGGAGGCGGGAGCGGGAGGAGGTGTTCGTGGAGTTCACCAGGTCCATCTGCCCGCTGTGCAAGACCCCTGTCGACGCACAGGTCAACATCCGCGACGGCAAGGTGTTTCTGCGCAAGCGCTGCAAGGAGCACGGGGAGTTCGAGGCGCTGGTCTACGGGGACGCGGAGGAGTATGTGTCCTCGGCCCGGTTCAACAAGCCGGGCACCTACCCGCTGGCCTTCCAGACCGAGGTGAAGGACGGCTGCCCGAGTGACTGCGGGCTGTGCCCGGAGCACAAGCAGCACGCCTGCCTGGGCATCATCGAGGTCAACACCGGCTGCAATCTGGACTGCCCGGTCTGCTTCGCCGATTCGGGACACCAGAGCGACGGCTACTCCATCACCCGGGAGCAGTGCGCGCGGATGCTGGACGCCTTCGTGGCGGCGGAGGGCGAGCCGGAGGTGGTGATGTTCTCCGGCGGGGAGCCCACCATCCACAAGCACATCCTCGACTTCATCGATCTCGCCCAGGCCCGGCCCATCCGGTCCGTCAACCTCAACACCAACGGCATCCGGCTCGCCAACGACCGCAGCTTCGTGGCGGAGCTGGGCAAGCGGAACCGGACGGCGGGGAAGTCGGTGAACGTCTATCTCCAGTTCGACGGTTTCGACGAGCGCACCCACCGCGAGCTGCGCGGGAAGGATCTGCGCCGCTACAAGGAGAAGGCGCTGGCCAACTGCGCCGAGCAGGGCCTGACCGTGACCCTGGTCGCGGCGGTGGAACGCGGGCTGAACGAGCACGAGCTCGGCGCGATCATCGAGTTCGGGGTGGATCATCCGGCGGTGCGCTCGGTGGCCTTCCAGCCCGTCACCCACTCCGGCCGGCACGTCCCCTTCGATCCGCTGAACCGCCTCACCAACCCCGATGTCATCGCCCTGATCAACGAGCAGCTTCCGCACTGGTTCACCAAGGGCGATTTCTTCCCGGTGCCGTGCTGCTTCCCCACCTGCCGCTCGGTCACCTATCTGCTGGTGGACGGCGAACCGGGCAACCGCAGCGTGCTGCCGCTCCCCCGGCTGCTGAACGTGGAGGACTACCTGGACTACGTCTCCAACCGGGTGCTGCCCGACGACGGCATCCGGCAGGCGCTGGAGCAGCTGTGGTCGGCCTCCGCCTCCATGGGCAGCGCCGGCACCGAGGAGCAGCTGCGCGCCACCGCCGAGGCGATCGACTGCGCCGACGCCTGCGGCATCGACCTTCCCGAGGCGGTGAAGGACCTCGGCGAGAAGGCGTTCATGATCGTGGTGCAGGACTTCCAGGACCCCTACACCCTCAACGTCAAGCAGCTGATGAAGTGCTGCGTGGAGGAGATCACCCCGGACGGGCGGCTGATCCCGTTCTGCGCCTACAACTCGGTGGGCTACCGCGAACAGGTCCGCGCACAGCAGTCCGGCGTGCCGGTCGCCGATGTGGCGCCCAACGCCCTGCCGCTGGCCGACCGCCTCACCGACACCCCCCACGGCTCCAAGACCCTGCGCGACACCCCCGGTGACGGCCATGACCACGCCTGACCCCCACGCCGCCGAGCAGCTCAAGGACTGCTGCGCCGACGCCTACGCCCGTGACATCGTCGTCGCCCTCCTGGGGGAGTCCTACCACCCGGGTGGCACGGCCCTCACCCGCCGCCTGGCCGACGCTCTCGGCCTGGCACCCGGCCGCCGCGTGCTGGATGTGGCGAGCGGGCGCGGCACCACCGCGCTGCTGCTCGCCGGCACGCACCCCGGCATCACCGCCCACGGCGTGGACTACTCCCCCGCCCACACCGCGCTGGCCACCGGCGCGGCCGAGGCGGCCGGGCTCGCCGACCGGGTCGCCTTCACCACCGGCGACGCCGAGCACCTGCCCTGCCCGGACGGCGAGTTCGATGCCGTGGTCTGCGAATGCGCGCTGTGCACCTTTCCCGACAAGGAACGGGCCGCCGCCGAGTTCGCCCGCGTACTGCGGCCCGGCGGCCGGGCGGGCATCAGCGATGTCACCGCCGACCCCGCCCGCCTGCCACCGGAACTTACCGGGCTCGCCGCCCGCATCGCCTGCATCGCGGACGCCCGCCCGCTGGACGAGTACGCCCGGCTGCTGGCCGCCGCCGGGCTGCGCGTGCTGCGCACCGAACGCCACGACCACGCCCTGCTGCGGATGACCGACCAGATCGAGGCCCGGCTGAAGCTGCTGGCCATGACCGCCCCCGGCAAGCTGGCCGCCGCCGGCCTCGACGGCGGACCGCAGGCCGCCCGCCCCGCCCTGGCCGCCGCCCGCCGCGCCGTGGCCGACGGCCGCCTCGGCTACGCCCTCCTCATCGCCGAGAAACCGGCGGCACAAGCGTGAGTGCCGTCACATTCACTGACCCGGCCCCCTGCTGGCGTCGGGAGAGACCGGCTGACCCCCGCCAGCTGCCGGACGGCCGGCACCGCCTGCATGGCCGCCGCCGGTCGCAGCAGCACCGGCCGCGGAGGCTGCGCCATCCGCCGCCGGGACGGTGACCTGTACCGGCTCATCCGGTACCGGCCACACCCGCGGGAAGGGCGGTGCCAGGGGGTTCAGGCCGCGGTGCGCATCCGTTCGAGGCCGTCGAGGATCAGGTCGAGTCCGAATTCGAACCCGCCGCCGCTGCCGCGGTGGTGGAGGTGGTGGCGGATGTGTGCGGCCACATCGGGATACCGCCCGGCCGGGAAGGTGCGCAGGTAGTCCTCGCCGATCTGCCGCATCTCGCCGGGGGCGAGGGGGAAGTCCAGTGCCTGCAGTGCGTGGCCGGTGATGTGGTTCTCGATGGTGTGGAAGGCCCGGTCGAGCAGGTCGGGCGGGAATCCGGCCTCGCGCAGGCCGCGCAGTGCGGTGTCCAGGTAGCGCATCCGTGCCGGGCCCAGGGTGATGCTGGCCGTCCACAGGGAAGCCGACCAGGGGTGGCGCAGGAACGCGGTGTACGCGGAGACCGCCCGCCGCCGGGTGCCCTCGCGCCAGTCCCGTGAGCCCTCGGGCAGCTCGATCTCCTCGGCGATGCGGTCGAGCATGCCGTCGAGCAGGTCCTGCTTGTTGTCCACATGGTTGTACAGGGCCATGCCTTTCACCCCGAGGGCCTGACCGAGCCGGCGCATCGACACGGCCGCGATGCCCTCGGCGTCGGCCAGGGCGATGCCGGCCTCCAGCACCCGGTCGCGGTTCAGGGGCACGCGGCGCCCGTCCGGCTTCGGCATGGCGATGCTCATCTCCTCTTGACGGCCTGCGCCACGAAGTCTAACGTACGGTGTAAATATTTACGGCGTAAACGATGAATGATGTACATGCGAGGATCTGGAATGAAAGCGATCGTGCAGCGTGCCTACGGCGCTCCCCCTGAGGTGCTGGAGGCCGATGACCTCGACCGGCCGGAGCCCGCGGACCACGAGGTCCTGGTGCGCGTCCGGGCCTCGTCGGTGAACCCCGCGGACTGGATGGCCGTGACCGGCCGCCCCTACGTGCTGCGGCTGGGGTTCGGCCTGAGGCGGCCCAGGCGCCGGGTGCGGGGCAAGGACGTCGCGGGGACCGTCGAGGCGGTCGGCCGCAAGGTCACCCGGTGGCGACCGGGGGACGAGGTGTTCGGCGAGCTGCCCCACGGCGCCTACGCGGAGTACGCCGTGGCCGCGGAGGACGCGCTGGCGGCCAAGCCGGCGGGGCTGGGCTTCCCGGAGGCGGCGGCCGTTCCGCTCGCGGGAGTCACCGCCCTTCAGGGACTCCGTGACGCCGGCGGCGTCCGGGCCGGCCACCGCGTGCTGGTCAACGGCGCCTCCGGGGGTGTGGGCACCTTCGCCGTGCAGATCGCCAAGTCGTTCGGCGCGCAGGTGACCGGAGTGTGCAGCACCGGCGGCACCGGCCTGGTGCGCTCGATCGGGGCCGACGAGATCATCGACTACACCCGGGAGGACTTCACGCGCAACGGGCAGTCCTACGACGTCGTCTTCGACCTCGCCGGGAACCACCCCCGGCCGGCGTACCGCCGGGTGCTGCGCCGGGACGGGACCTATGTCGCCGCCAGCGGCATGCCCGGCGGCGACGTCCTCGGGCCCCTGCCCTACGTCCTGCGGGCCGCGCTCCCCTCGCCGCGCGGCGGCCCGAGGACGAAGCCGTTCGCGGCGAAGGCGAGGGCCGGGGACCTCGCGAGGCTGGCGGAGCTGATCGCAGCCGGCGAGGTGCGGCCCGTCATCGACCGCACCTACGGGTTCACGGAGATCGCGGCGGCCCTGTCCCGGCAGGGCGAGGGCCATGCGCGGGGCAAGACCGTGGTGACCATCGCGCCCTGAATCCCGCGGCCGAGCCCCGCGCGGGCCGCACGGCTCGTCGCCGTCCCGGGCTCGCCACACCCCTTGGTTTACACCGTAAATACCCGGGTTTTCCGCGCCGGGCGAAATACTCCGGCGCACGGACCGAAAGGTACAGACCATGTCCCCGTACGCGATCCACGCCGAAGGGCTGCGCAAGCGGTACGGCGACACCGTCGCCGTCGACGGTGTCGATCTGGCGGTCCCCCAGGGCAGCGTCTACGGCTTTCTCGGCCCCAACGGGGCCGGCAAGACCACCACCATCCGGATGCTCGCGACCCTGGTCCGGCCCACCGCGCGCACGGCGCGGATCTTCGGCCACGACGTCGTCGCCGACGCCGACGCGGTACGCGCCCGCATCAGCCTCACCGGCCAGTACGCCTCGGTCGACGACGACCTCACCGGCTGGGAAAACCTGGTGCTGATGGGCAGGCTGCTCGGCCACCGGCACCGTGCCGCCGCCGGGCGGGCCCGGGAACTGCTGGCCGCATTCGGCCTCGAAGCCGCCGCCCGCCGCAGGGTCAAGCGCTACTCGGGCGGCATGCGCCGCCGCCTCGACATCGCCGCGAGCATCGTGGTCACACCCGACCTGCTGTTCCTGGACGAGCCCACCACCGGACTCGACCCGCGAAGCCGCACCCGGGTATGGGACATCGTCCGGGAACTGGCCAGGGGCGGCACCACCGTCCTGCTCACCACCCAGTACCTGGAGGAGGCCGACCGCCTGGCCGACCGCCTGGCGGTCATCGACCGGGGCCGGGTCATCGCCGAGGGCACGACCGCCGAACTCAAGCGGTCCGTCGCCACCGGGGCGGTCCACGTCCGGCTCCGGGACCCCGCCCGGCGCGAGGACGCGGCCCGGATCCTCACCCGGGTGCTGGCCGTGCCGGTGCACCACGAGGAGGACCCGGCGGCCCTCTCGGCCGGGCTGGACGATCCCGCACGGGCCGGCGCGGCACTGAGCCTGCTGGCCTGCGCCGGCATCGCGGTCAGCGACTTCAGCCTCGGCCGGCCCAGCCTCGACGAGGTCTTCCTGGCCCTCACCGGCCAGCACACCGCACCCGGGCCCCGGCAGGAGGCCACCGCATGAACACCGCCCCGGCCCCACTGCCCGCCGATGCCGCCGATGCCGCCGACGCCCCGCCCCGCCCGGCACTGCCAACCCGGACACGCCCCGCCCGCCCCGGCCGCCGCACTCGCCTTCGCCTGGCGGGCGGCCCTGCGCATCAGACACCTCCCCGACCAGCTCTTCGATGTCACCGTGTTCCCGCTGATGATGCTGGTGATGTTCACCTACCTGTTCGGCGGGGCGCTGGCCGGCTCCACCGGGGAGTACCTGCAGTCGGTGCTGCCCGGCATCCTGGTCATGACGGTCACGATGACCACCCAGTCGACCGCGGTGGCACTCAACACCGATATCGCCAAGGGGGTGTTCGACCGGTTCCGGTCACTGCCGATCTGGCGCCCGGCGCCGGTGGCCGGGGCGCTGCTGGCCGACCTGGGCCGCTACGCCATCGCCGCCACCATGATCATGGGCCTCGGCGTGCTGCTGGGCTTCCGCCCCGCCGCGGGCCCGACCGGGGTGCTGGCCGGGGTGGGCCTGGTGCTGCTGTTCGCCTGGAGCCTGTCGTGGGTCTGGACAAGCCTCGGCCTGCTGGCCCGCACCCCCGAGTCGGTGATGTTCCTCGGCATCCTGGTGACGTTCCCGATGAGCTTCGTCAGCAACGTCTTCGTCGACCCCGCCACCCTGCCCGGCTGGCTCGAAGCGTTCGTGGACGTCAACCCGGTCACGCACCTGGTCACCGCCGTACGCGGCCTGATGCACGGGGAGCCGGTCACCACCGAGACCGGCTGGGTCCTGGCCACCTGCGCCGCCCTGGTCGCCGTGTTCGCCCCCCTGACCATGCGGCTCTACCGCCGCGAACGGTAGGACCCGCACCCGCCGCCCTCCAGCACTCCCCCGGGCCCCCGTCCCGGCGGACGAACACCGCACGACACCCTCGGCACAGCCGGGAAAGGCCCCCCGTGACCAGTACCTCCACACCCCGGAGATTCGCGCTCGCCGGACTCCTGGCGCTCGCGGTCATCCCCTCGATCGCCGGCGTCTTCCGCATCGCCGAGCCGGCCGGCGGCGCGGACATCACCCCGGAGAACGCCCGGTTCTTCGCCTCCCCCGCGCCCGTGGTCGTCCACATCCTCGCCGCCGTCCCGTTCGGCGTCCTGGGCGCCTTCCAGTTCGTCCCCGCCATCCGCCGCCGGCACCCAGGCCGGCACCGCGCGGCCGGCCGGTTCCTGGTGGTGTGCGGTCTCGCCGCGGCGCTGTCAGGTCTGTGGATGACCTTGTTCTACCCCCGGGCGGAGGGCGACGGTGGCCTCTTGACCGGTGTCCGCCTGGTCTTCGGCCTGGCCATGGCCGCCTCTCTCGTCCTGGCCTTCACCGCGGTCCGGCGGCGCGACCTGGCCCGGCACCGCGCATGGATGCTGCGCGGCTACGCGATCGGGATGGGGGCGGGCACCCAGACACTGCTGTTCATACCCGCGATCGTCGTCTTCGGCCCGCCCGGGGGGCCGCCAAGGCCCTGGTCCACGCCCTCGGCTGGGTGATCAACCTCGCCGTGGCCGAGTGGCTCGCCCGCCGGCCGCGGCCGGCTCCCGTGCACCGGCCCGAGGGGTCCGGCCGCGTCCGGGCAGATTGAGCGGTTCCGCGCTCAGCAGCAGCCGGCAGCGTCAGCAGATGGCGCGGCAGGGCCAGGTCCAGGCCGGGGGCGCTGGTGAGCGCGTCATCGAAGCGGGCGGCGAAGTCCTGGGGCCGGTGTGCACGGTGGGTCCTTCCTTGCACGCGGCCTGCGGCTTCGGCGCAGGGCTGAGGCCGGTCAGAGCAGGTGGTCGGCCTTGCCGGCCTTTATCTCACGGATGAGAGTGCGCAGAGCCTCTGCTGTGTCGGTGAGGTAGTGGCTCTCCTGGCCGTTGACGGCGATGTAGGCGTTCCCGTCGGGGTCGGTGCCCAGGCGGAAGCAGTTGTTGCCCTCACCGCAGAAGGGCTCTTCCCAGGTGATGTGCGACATGGATGCTCCTCAGAGTTGACGGGCGATGGTGAGCATGAAGTCTCGCGAGTCCTCTGGTGGCAGGGCAGCCTTGGCCATCCACTCTATGTGTGCCCGGTACTTGGCGAGCTGGGCTTCCGCATGGGCGAAGACTGCTCCATGCGCGGAATCGATTTGCACAGTGTCCAGTTTGGGTACGACGCCTTCGGCGTAGAGAATGGCGTGCCCCGCGCCCGGGACGGCTCCGCACTCAACCGGAATCACCCGCAGAGTGATGTTCTCTCTTTCCGACATCACGCAGAGGTGTTCAAGCTGATGCCGGGTGACTTCACGTCCGCCGAACTGCATGCGCAATGCCGCCTCGTGGATGTAACCGACATAGGGAGGCGGCGGGTCCCTGTCCAGTACGCGCTGTCGCTGCATGCGATGGCTCACCCGCAGCTCGACCTCCAGCCGGGAGAGCGGTGGCAGAACTGCGGTGAAGACCGACCGCGCGTAGTCCTCGGTCTGGAACAGGCCCGGCAGGTGCACGGTCTGTGCAGTATGCAGGCGGACCGCGTGCCACTCAAGTTCCGCGATGTCGAGCAGGCCAGAGGGCAAGGTTCCCCGGTGCTGTTCCCACCAGCCACGTTCACCGCCTCCGGCCATCGCCGCGAGTGCTTCGACGTAAAGGGCGTCGGTGCAGTCGTAGTTGCTGGTCAGGGTTCGCACACGTTCTGGGCTGATCACTCGTACGCCTGACTCCATGTTGGAGATCTTGTTGCGGTCCACGCCCAGCAGCCCGGCCGCGTACTCGGTGCTCCGCCCAGCGGCGACCCGGAGTTTGCGCAGTTCAGCGCCCAGCCGCTTCTGGCGCTCGGTGGGTGTGCGTCGCGTCGGCATGCCGTCCTCTCCAACTCTGGCGGCCTCAGTCTGCCGTGACAGGCCGATCTCGGTCCAACTCGATAGTGGCAAATGCCTCTCAGCTGGTGGCACTGTGCCGCGCGAACCGCTAGCTTCGAGTAACGCGCCAGCCACGGACGGCATCTGCCGGAAGTGCACCGCGCGAGCGTGCCCGCCTTTCCCCGGGGTGGGTGTGCTCGTTGCCCGGGGAGGCGAGCCACCGGTGCGGCCGTCCGGCGCGTGGGTCTGCGATCCGTTCCACGAACCACCACCGCACAGCGAGGAGTTCCGTCATGCCCGGAATCCCGTCCCCCACCCTGCCCACCGCTATCCCGCCCGCCATTCCGGCCATCCCGTCCCACTGGACGTTCCCCGCCGAACCGCTGTCCGTGCGGCGGGCCCGCCAGGCCGTGGCCGAGGCACTGCCCGGCGCCTGCCGCCCGCAACTGCGGGACGATCTGCGGCTGCTGGCCTCCGAACTGGTCACCAACTCCGTCCGCTACGGGCCGCAGCCCACCGAGGACCACCTCATCGAGGTGGTCCTGTGGAGGGGTGACGGGCACTATTGGCTGGCCGTCTCGGACGCCGGGAGCACCCTGCCGATCATCACCCGCTCCGCCGGTCCCGGCGCACGCGGCGGGCGCGGCGGGCGCGGCCTGCTGCTGGTGGACGCCCTCGCCGCCGCCTGGGCCGTCATCCCCCGCCCCGCCCGGGGCAAGACAGTGGTGGCAGGAGTGCGGCTGCACGACCGTGACTGAGGGCCGCGAGGGGGACTCCGCGCAGGCGCGCGGCCGCTGCTGAGGCCCCCGCCGCGACTGCGGCGGGGGCCTGGTGTGTGGGATCTCGGTCCGGGCACCGTTCCGGCACGGCCGGTCAGGTGTTGCCGGTGGAGAGTTCCAGGTAGTCGATGTTGGGCAGGCCGTCGGGGCCGGTGGCCACGATGGCGAGGGTGTTGCTGCCGGAGTGCACCGGCACCGTGAGCGTCGCCGTTGCCCAGTTCGCCCAGGCGCCCGTGGGCGGGAACGTGACCGGCTCCACGGCCGAGCCGTTCACCACCAGCTCCGCGGGGCGGCTGCCCGCGGCGCCGTTGGCGTACCGGATCACCAGGGTGGCCCTGGTCGTGCTGCCGGCCTCCACGGTGAACCGCGCCGCCGCTCCGGTGACGTTGTCGGTGTTGCAGAACCCGCTGCCGGAGTAGCCGGAGTGGTTGGTGTCGATGCTGCCGTCGCAGGTGGCCGGCGCGTGCTCCGCCTCATGGCGTACGGGCAGCGGTTCGCCTCCGCCGTGGTCGTCACTGAAGTCGGCGCCGAGACCTGCGTGGTCGCGGGGGCGGAGGAAGTCCGTGGCCGGGATCGAGCCGTCGGCGGCGCGCGGGCCCTTGATCTGTGCGGACGATGTGGTGAGCAGGTCGGCGTTGCTCCAGTCGTCCCTGAGATCCCAGGAGTTGCCGCTGCCGCCCGAGGAGCCGAGGCTGACGCCTGCCCCGTTGGCCACCGACAGATTGCGGTTCAGCGTCGACGTCGACCGGTTGAAGACGAACCCGCTGCCGCCGTTGGCCCAGGCGGTGTTGTTCTCCAGGCGCAGCGAGCCGGGGTTGCCGTTGTCGATGAATCCGCCCACGGCGTTGTCGAAGGCGATGCTGTTGTGCACGAGGTGGTTCGCCTCGCCGCGTCCCAGTTTGAAACCGTTGCCGTCGCCCTCCCATCCGGGGAAGCCCCAGCGGTCGACGCCGTTGCCCCAGGCGACGGAGTCCTCGATGCGGATCGGGGAGAGGAAGTCCCAGGAGTCGAAGCCGTCGTCGGCGTTGTTCCACATCCTGGCGCCGGTCACCACATTGCCCGAGCCGGTGCCCTGCTTGATGGCCAGGCCGTCGGCGCTCTCGCCGTTCTTGCGCGGGTCGCGGTTGCCGTAGCTGTCGAGATTGATGACCTGGTTGTGGCTGGAGTCGAGCACCAGGTGCAGCCCGGTCTCGTAGTTGTCGCGGGTGATCAGGTCCCGGTAGATGTTGTTGCTGGACTCGATGGCGAAGATCCCGTAGGGCCCGTTGATGATCTCCAGGTCCTCGAAGCGCCACCAGTCGCCGCTGACATGGATCGCGCCGCGTTCGATGCGCGGATAGGACTCGCCGAACGGGGCGGGGGTGTTGGGCATGTTCTCGCCGTCGATGACGACGTGCTCGCCGGGGTAGGCCCGCATGGTGATCGGCTGCGAGGGGGTGCCGCTCTTCTCGATGCGGATGTTGACGCCCGGGTCGTAGGTGCCGCCGCGGATCTGGATCACGGTACCGGGCTCGGCCAGATCGACGGCGCGCTGGATGGTGCGCAGGGGAGCCGCGACGGTGCCGGGGTGGGAGTCGCTGCCGTCGGTCGCGACGGTGAGCGTATGGCCTTGAGCGGCGGCGGGCTGCGCCTGCGCAACCGACACGCACGGGAGGAGCACCGCCGCCGCCAGGGCGAGTCGCAGCGCTCCCGACGGGATGCGGCAGCCTCGGAGGCTACTGAACCACATGATCGATACCACCTCTTTCGATGGGGTGCGGGACGCACGACCGGCTGCGGACATCCGCTGCCGCGGCGGAGGGGGACTGCCCGTGACCCGGGTACTGGCGTCAGCCCTGGGACGGCCGGCCGGCCCGTATGTTCGACGGGACCGGCCGGCGTCAATGCGGCTCCAGCGCTGTCAGCGCGAGGGGTTACAGATTGACCTGGGTCCCGCCGATGGTGACGACCAGCCGGCCGTCGGAGGCGAAGTGCCAGTCCAGGGAGCCGCTGTAGGCGGAGCAGCGGGATCCGTTGGAGCCGGACCAGAACTGGTTGGAGCTGTCGGCGTTGCCGATGATGCGGTCGGTGGATCCGCTGTCGCAGGAGGTGTTGTTGCGGAACACCGAGCTGCCGCCGTCGAAATTGAAGTTGCGCTCCTCGTTGCCGATGGAGAGGTTGTCCGAGACGGTCATGGAGCCGAGGTTCCGGTTGTAGGTGAACCCGTGCTTGCCGTTTTCGAAGGCGATGTTGCCCCGGACGATGTGGTCGACGCCGATGTCCTCGCCGCCGAGCTTGTAGCCGTTGCGGTCACCGGCCCCGGCCTGGGAGCCGTCGGAGAGGGTGCCGTTGTCGTAGGCGAGGGAGTGTTCGATGGTCACCGCGCCGATCGGGCCGGTGTCGGTCTTGGTGAAGAGGTCGTAGCCGTCGTCGATGTTGTTGTGGGAGACGGTGTAGCGGAAGACGTTGCCGGGGCCGACGGTCAGCTTGGGGGCGAAGCCGTCGGCGTCCTCCCCGTCGGAGTCGACGTTGTCGTGCGACACCGCGCTCAGGATGAGGTTGTTCGAGGGCCACTCGCTCCGGGGAGCGCCGGCGATCAGCCGGGAGAGCTGGAGCCCGGTGTCCCGGTTGTGGCGGGTGACCGTGCGCTCGATGATGTTGTTGTTGCCGCCGACCAGGATGCCGTTGTCACCGGCGCGCTCCACGACGATGCCGTAGATGTGCCACCAGTCGCCGCCGATGGCGAGCCCGCGGTTGGCCGAGTTCTCGCTCTGGGCGGAGAAGTTGAGCACCGGGGTCTCGCCGGGGTAGGCGAACAGCTCGGTGCGGTTGCCCGAGGTGCCGTCGTTGCCCGGCTGGATGGTGATCGTCTCGGAGTAGCGGTAGGTCCCGCCGCGCAGGTAGATCGTCCCGCCCGGCTCGACCCGCTCGATCGCCGAGGGCAGCGTGGTCGGGCTGGACTCGGTGCCCGGCGCGCCGTCACTGCCGTTCGGGGCCACATAGAGCGTGTCCGAGGGGTCGCCGCCGCCGGTGCTGCCGCTTGTCGAGCCGCCGGTGGAACCGTCGGTGGTAGACCCGGTGGTGGTGCCGCCGCCGTCGCTGGTGGTGACGTCCAGGTAGTCGATGTTGGGCAGGCCGTCGGAGCCGGTGGCGGCGAGGCGGATGGTGTTGCTGCCGGAGTTCACCGGGACGGTGAGCGTGGCGGTGGCCCAGTTGTTCCAGGCCCCGGTGGTGCTGAAGGAGAGGCTCTGGGCCGAGGAGCCGTTGACGGTCACGGCGGCCGGGCGGCCGGAGGAGCCGCCGTTGGCGTACCGGATCTCCAGCGTCGCGGTGCCGGAGGCGGCGGCGTTGACGGTGAACTGCGCGGCGGCGCCGGTGGTGTTGTCGGTGTTGCAGAAGCCGGAGCCGGAGTAGCCGGAGTGGTTGGAGTCGATGCTGCCGTCACAGGTGGCCGGCGAGCTCTCGGCCTCGTAGCGGGTCGGCGTCGGGTCGGTGCCGCCCGTCGAGTCGCCGGTGGTGGTGGTGCCGCCGGTGGTGCTGTTCGGCGAGCCGGCGTAGGTCTCGAATTCGGCGACCCGCGGGGTGCCGTTCGAGCTGGTGATCTCGAAGTTGATCTTGCGCAGCGTGGTCGGGCTGAAGGTGATGACGCCGGCGCCGCTGCCGGTGGTCAGGACGGTGCCGCTGTCGTGGTCCACGACCCGCCAGGAGCCGATGTTGCCTTCGGCTCCGGCCGCTTCCCGGATGTTGATGGTGGACACCGTGGTGTCGGAGCCCCACTTGACCGAGATGCGGCCGGTCGAGCCGCTCGGCGACCAGTAGGTGCTCATGTCACCGTCGATGACGTTGCCGTAGCTGGTGCCGCTGGCCTTGCTGGAGCCGTCGGCCCCCGCGCCGATGCTGAGGTTGGTCCCGTCGGGGGGATCGGTCGGGTCGGTCGAGCCGGTCGAGCCCGTCGAGCCCGTTGATCCGGTCGTACCGGTCGATCCGGTCGATCCCGTTGATCCGGTGGAGCCGGTGGAGCCGGTCGCTTCGCAGTTGCCGTCGGAGACCTGGTTGCCCTTGTTCGCGCCCGCGGTCTGGCTCACCACCTCCGGCACACAGCCGGCGTCGTCGAGCTCGTAGGAGTACGGGATGCTGACGGAGGTGGTGGACTGCGGATCGGGGCCGGCGGGGTAGTTCTCGTCTCCCTCGCCGGACCAGGTCACGTTGTCGAAGATGTTGCCGTTGACCTCCCAGGTGCCGCGCTCGTTGGTGTAGAAGGTGCCCAGGACGTCCTTGGAGTCCTGGAAGTAGTTGTTGTCCACCTTGGCGCGCGCTCCGGCCCGGGAGTTGATCCCGGACTCGACGAGGCCCACATAGTGGTTGTTGTACATGTGGGCGATGCCGCCGCGCAGCAGCGGGGTGCGGGAGTTGAGGTTCTGGTACACGTTGTGGTGGAACGTGACGTAGCCGTTGGAGGTGTCGCTCTCGCTGGAGCCGATGAGTCCGCCCCGCTCGGAGTTGCGCAGGATGCTGTAGGACAGCGTCACGTACTGCACGTTGTTCTTCATGTCGAAGAGGCCGTCGAAGCCCTCCGACTCCCCGCCGGACGCCTCCAGGGTGACATGGTCCACCCAGACGTTGCGGACGTTGCTCTCCATGCCGATGGCGTCGCCGCCGTTGGAGGTCGGCGAGCCGGACTTCTTGACGTTCCGGACGGTCACGTTCTGGATGATGATGTTGCTGGAGTCCCGGATGTGGATGCCCAGCTGGTCGAAGACCGCGCCGCCGCCCACCCCGACGATCGTGACGTTGCTGATTCCCTTGAGCTCGATCACGTCGTCGGAGGTGTCACAGCCGTCACCCGACACCTTGCTGGTGTTGCCGTGGTTGATGGTGCCCTCGACCTCGATGGTGATCGGGACACTGGTGCTGGACCGGTTGCACAGCGCCGCATGGATGGCGGTTCCCGTCGTGGCCCGCACGGTCTGCCCACCGGCCCCGCCGGTGGTCCCGCCGTTCTGCGTCGCATAGCCGGTGACCCCGCCGGTCGCCGCCGACGCCTGGGACAGCGGAATGGTCAGACCGGCCGCGACCACGGCCGCGGCGGCCAGCGTCGGCACTAGTCGACGCATGACTGATCGTCTCACTGCATGCACCTCCGAAGAGCTGAGCGTTGACATGTACCTCACGAGGGTAGGGAAAGCGCTTTCAGCGTCAAGAGGTCTGGTGCAACCGATTGCAGAGCGATCGAACGTTCCAGTGGCCCATCACGCGCCTGAACAGGATTGTTATCGCTCACAGGGGTCGGCTCAAAGATTTGGTGCCTCAAGGTGTGCAACCGATTGGCGTGGCTTGTCCCGTGTGCCCGGCGTCCGCGGTCTCCGGCAGCCCGGCGAGCCGGCCGGCCGGGCGGCGGGTCATCGGCGGAGGTGGTGGGCCAGGGCGGCGTGCGGGTCGTGGCCGGGGACGGGCGCCGGGTCGGTGTGCACCAGCGCGGCGGTCAGCCGCGGAACGGCGTGCAGCAGCGCGTGTTCGGCCGCCACCGCGATGTCGTGCGCGGCACGGACCGTCAGCTCGCCGCCGACCACCAGGGTGACCTCCGCGCGCAGCCGGTGGCCGATCCAGCGCATCCGCAGCCCGGCGACGCCGGCCACGCCCGGCACCCGGCGCAGGGCCTCCTCGGCCGCGCCGACGACCGCGGGGTCCACGGCGTCCAGGATGCGGCCGAAGACCTCCCGGGCGGCGTCCTTGAGCACCAGCAGGATGGCGGCGGTGATGAGCAGTCCGACGATCGGATCGGCCAGATCCCAGCCCAGCGCGGCGCCGCCCGCGGCGCCGAGCACCGCCAGGGAGGTGAAGCCGTCGGTACGGGCGTGCAGGCCGTCGGCGACCAGCGCGGCCGAGCCGATCTCCCGCCCGGTCCGGATGCGGTAGCGGGCCACCCACTCGTTGCCCAGAAAGCCGATCACGGCGGCGCCGGCCACGGCCGGCAGATGGCCGATGTCGCGGGGATCGATCAGCCGGTCGGCCGCGGTCCAGGCGGCCAGCGCGGCGGAGGCGGCGATCGTCACCAGGATGACCAGCCCGGCCAGATCCTCGGCGCGGCCGTAGCCGTAGGTGAAGCGGCGGGTCGCCGCCCGGCGGCCCAGCAGGAACGCCACCGCCAGCGGCAGCGCGGTCAGCGCGTCGGCGAAGTTGTGCACGGTGTCGCCGAGCAGTGCCACCGACCCGGACAGCGCCACCACCGCCGACTGCATCAGGGCCGTGGCCCCGAGCACGGCCAGGGACACCCACAGCGCCCGCAGACCGCGCGCGGAGGACTCCAGCGCCGCGTCCGTGCGGTCGGTGCTGCGATGCGAGTGCGGGACCAGCAGATGACCGGCCCGGTGCCGCAGCCGCGCCCACCGCCCGGCGGCACGGCCGGCGGACGGGCCCGGGCGGGGACGATGCCGGTGGCGAGGGTGCCGGTGGCGAGGGTGCCGGTGACCGTGCTGCTGATCGTGGCCGTGTCCGTCGCCATGACCGTGTTCGTGCCCGTGGCTCACTCGCTCCGCCTTCCGGTGTGTGTGCCGGGGATGCCGCCGATGGACACCTTCCCCCGTCCGGCGGCATTATGTGCATATGAGCGCACGCATGCACCTCTCATCTGCACACGGTTCGCACCCGCGACAGCCCGGCACCCGGCAGTTCGCCAGGGCCGCCGAGATCCTGGCGCTGCTGGCCGACCGCACCCGGCTGGCCCTGCTGCACGCGCTGCGCCATGGCGAGGCCGATGTGACCGCGCTGACCGCAGCAGCCGGAGCCGCCCGCCCGGCGGTCAGCCAGCACCTGGCCAAGCTGCGGCTGGGCGGGCTCGTCACCTCCCGCAAAGAGGGCCGCCGGGTCGTCTACTCCCTGGCCGGCGGGCATGTGGCACGGCTGGTGGACGAGGCGCTCAGCCAGGCCGACCACGATCTGACCGGCGCCCCCGGCCACCCATGACGTCCGGCCGCCCCGGGGCGGCCGGACGGGCGAGGGCAGGGCCGGTCAGGGCCGGTCAGGGCCGGGCGGCGGGGGCCGGCGGCGCGGCGGGCGGCTGCGGCTCCGGGGCGTCGTGCAGGCCCAGGCGCAGATGCTCGACGTGGTACAGGGCCTGGTCGAGCAGTTCGGCGACATGGTTGTCGTACAGGGCGTAGACGATGGACCGGCCCCGGCGGGTGCCGGTGACCAGACCGCCACCCGGCTCACCGCCGCCGACGCCGACGCCGGGGAGCCCGGGGAGGCCGGGAAGACCGCGGAGAGGGAGGAGCGGGTGCCCGTCGAGCGGCTCGCGGTGGGCGATGTCATCCTGGTGCGGCCCGGGGAGCGGATCGGTGGCGACGGCCGGGTGCTGGACGGTGCGAGCGAGGTGGACCAGGCCACCATCACCGGCGAGCCGCTGCCGGTCGCCAAAGCCGTGGGGGACGAGGTGTTCGCCGGCACGCTCAACGGCACCGGCGCCCTGCGGGTGCGGGTGGAGCGCGACCCCGCCGAATCCGTGATCGCCCGGATCGTGGCCATGGTCGAGGAGGCCTCCCGCACCAAGGCCCCCACCCAGCTCTTCATCGAGAAGGTCGAACAGCGCTACAGCCTGGGCATGGTCGCCGCCACGGTGCTGATCTTCACGGTGCCGCTGCTGTTCGGCGCCGGACTGGAATCCGCCCTGCTGCGCGCGATGACCTTCATGATCGTCGCCTCGCCCTGCGCGGTCGTGCTCGCCACCATGCCGCCGCTGCTGTCCGCGATGGCCAACGCCGGACGCCATGGCGTACTGATCAAGTCGGCCGTGGTCATGGAACGCCTCGGCCAGGTGGACACCGTCGCGCTGGACAAGACCGGCACCCTGACCGAGGGCACCCCGCGCCTGACCGACCTCCGGCCGCTGCCCGGCTCCGGCCTGACCGAGGACGGACTGCTGCGCTACGCGGCGGCGGCCGAACACCCCAGCGAACACCCGCTCGCCCGCGCCGTCGTCGAAGCCGCCCGCGAGCGCGGCCTCGCCCTCGCCACGGCACGGGACTTCACCGCCGCCCCCGGCGTCGGCGTCACCGCCACCGTCGACGGCACGGTGGTCACCATCGGCAGCCCCGGCCGCCTCGGCGCAGCGGACGCGCACCCCGCCGCGGCCGAGGCGGCCCGCCTGGAGCGCGACGGCCGTACCGCGGTGCTGATCACCCTGGACGGCACCCCGGCCGGCGTGCTCGGCGTCGCCGACCGGCTGCGGCCGGACGCCGCCACCGCCACCACCGCGCTCGCCCGTCTGACCGGAACCGCCCCGCTCCTGCTCACCGGCGACAATCCGCGGGCCGCCCGCCGCCTCGCCGCCGAGACCGGCATCACCGACGTCCGCGCCGGGCTGCTGCCCCAGGACAAGGCCGCGGCGGTGGCGGAACTCCAGGGCTCCGGCCGCCGGGTGCTCGTCGTCGGTGACGGCGTCAACGACGCCCCCGCGCTGGCCACCGCCCACACCGGCATCGCCATGGGCCGCGCCGGCTCCGACCTCACCCTGGAGACCGCGGACGCCATCGTGATCCGCGACGAACTCGCCGCCGTCCCCGCCGCCGTCGCCCTCTCCCGCCGCGCCCGCCGCCTGGTCGTCCAGAACCTCCTCATCGCCGGCACATTCATCGCCGTCCTCGTCGCCTGGGACCTGACCGGCACCCTGCCGCTGCCCCTCGGCGTCGCCGGTCACGAGGGCTCCACCGTCCTGGTCGGCCTCAACGGCCTGCGCCTGCTGCGCGACAGCGCCTGGCGGCACGCCCACCCCGCCGCGAACCGCGCCGCCGTCCCGGCCGCCGCCGGCCGGGACGGCGGCCGGGACGGCGCCCCGCAGCTCCCGGTCCGCCCCGGCACCGCGGACGCGCCCAGCCGTCCCTGAGTCCGCGCCGCTCTGCCCCGGACCGCGTGCGTGGGGGTATGGGTCGTCATGCCACGGTGACGCTGCCGCGCGGCCGGCCGGTCAGGACCCGCCAGGAGCCGTCGGCGCCGGCGGCAGCGGGGGCAATTGCGTTGCGCGGGAGCGGAGAGTCGTCCAGGGTTGCGCGCATGAGTGTGCATGCCGGGGCCGGGTCCGCCCCCGAGGAGGCACCGCGATGGCGGGTGCGTGACTACCGGCCGGAGGACTGGGAGGCCATCTCCCGCATCCATGACGCGGCCAGGCTGGACGAGCTCCGCGACTCGGTCGGCGTGGCGGCGTTCCTGACGCTGGCCGAGACCTATGAGGGCGAGGGCCTGTTCGACGACCGGGTGTGGGTGGCGGAAGGGCCCCGGGGGGTCGCCGGGTTCGTCGCCCTCGCCGAGGACGAGATCACCTGGCTCTATGTGGACCCGGCCCGGTACGGCCGGGGCGCCGGGACCGCGCTGCTGCGGCATGCCCTGGCGCACGGCGGTCCGCTCGTCGAGACGACCGTGCTCGCCGGCAATGAGCGTGCCCTGCGCCTCTACCTCCGCGAAGGTTTCGTCATCGTCGAGACCAAGGAGGGCAGGCTGGCGGGGAACGAGGTCTTCCCGGCCACCGGGCACATCATGGAACGGCGCCGGCCCGTCCGGGACCCCGCCGCCTGACCTCCGCCGGTCTTCCCGCCGGGGACCGCACCGCCCCCCGGCTCAGCCGGTGTACACCACGGCACAGACCAGCACGGTGTCGCCGTCGACGAACCACGAGGCGTATGCCGTCCCGTCGTTCCGGGTGCGGTCGCACTGGCCCGGTTCGTGCTCCGCCGGGGCGGCGTAGACGCCCGTGACGATATAGGTCCGGCTGTACGGCGCCGGCACGGCGCCCCGGCATGCCACCCAGCTCATCAGGTTGGCGCTGCCGTCCGGCAGGCTGAGTATGCACTGCCCGGTCTCGAATCTGCGCGTGACGCACAGCACCACGGTCCCGCCCTCCTCGGCGGTGTACGAGAGGTGGTACCGGCCCCCGTCGGACGGGCAGTCGCCGACGGTGTCCGTGACGCGCGAGACCCGCACCGCGGCGCCCTCGCTTCCGCAGGCCACGACCTTGGGCACCTCGGTGGCCCAGGTGTCCTGCCCCGTCATCCAGGTGTGGAGGCAGTCGCCCGCGTTGACCGCCCGGTACGCCTCCAGAGTCTCGTCCCCGGTTGCGTCGGCGAGCTTCTGCCGAAGCTGCTCGATGTTCTCGATACCGAAGAACGCCAGCAGCGCGACGACCGATGCCGCCATGCCGAACCACGCCGACGCCTTCGCAACGCGTTCCACGTCCTCTTCTCCCCCCGCCCCCGACAGGTCTGCTCAGCAGCCTGCCAGTTGACGGGCCCGGGCGGCAGCCCCCTGCCGCGGAACCGGCCGGGCAGATGTGTGAGGAGACGTCATTCACATGCACGACACCGGTATTTGACGTTTCTGAAAAGTTATCGGCGCCTCGGTTCACGGGGTTCACCGGCGGCCCTACTTTTAACGTTTTACGCGGGAGGGCCGTGGCAGGCCGCGTGGCGGTTTGTGCTGCCCCGGCGCAGCAATCCCGCGGTTGTTCCGGAAATTTCTGTGCAATGCGCAGCAAGGAGAACTGATGCTCGCTCGGGGACGGTCCATGCGGGTCTTCGCCCTGGCCACCACGGCTTCACTCGCCCTGGTGGCCTGCGGCGAAGGCAGCGGCGGCAGCGGTGGTGAGGGCGACGGTTCCACCGTCACACTCACCATCCAGTGGTGGGGCAACGACGACCGGGCGAGCCGCTACGAGGCCGCGATCGACGCCTTCCACATCGCCAATCCCGGCATCAAGGTGAACACCGGCTTCGCCGCCTGGCCCGACTACTGGACCGCCCGCAACACCGAGGCGGCCGGCGGCGCGCTGCCCGATGTGCTCCAGATGGACACCTCCTACCTGCGCCAGTACGCCGGCACCGGCCGGCTGCTGGACCTGACCCCGTATGCGGGCGAGGAGCTGGACCTGTCCGGTTTCGACGAGACTCTGGTCGAGGCCGGCAAGGTGGACGGCCGCCTGTACGCCGTGGCCACCGGCACCAACACCCTGGCGCTGTTCTACAACCCGGCGCTGCTCGCCGAGCTGGGCATCGAGATGCCGGAGGACTTCGCCTCCTGGGAGGCGTACGCCGAGCTGATCGCCGCGGTGAGCGAGGCCGGCGCCGGCCGGGACCCGGCCGTGTACGGCGGCGCCGACCCGACCGGCACCTTCTGGCTGTTCCTCCAGTGGCTGATCCAGCGGGGCACCGAGCCGTTCACCGAGGACGGCGGGCTCAACTTCACCAGGGAGCAGATGGCCGAGTGGCTGGAGCTCACCGCCGACGCCCGCGAGGCCGGGGCCGTCTTCCCCGCCGAACGGCTGGTCCAGCTGGAGCCGGTGTCCCCGTTCTCCGCCGTGGAGAGCGGCACCGAGTTCCACTGGGACAACTTCCTCGCCTCCTACGTCGGGGAGTCCGGCGTCAAGGACCTGGAGCTGATGCCGGTGCCCTCCGGGCCGGACGGCGCCAAGCACCAGTTCTTCAAGCCCACCATGCAGCTGGCCGCCGGTGCCGGCACCGAGCATCCGGAAGAGGCCGCCAGGCTGATCGACTTCCTGGTCAATTCCCCGCAGCTCGCCGAGGTGTTCGGGGCCAATCTGGGAGTGCCCGCGTCCCGGCCGCGGCGGGAGGCCATGTCCCTGCTGGACGGCAGCATGGACGCCAGGATCATGGACTACGAGACCTCGCTGACCGCGGCCGGGCACGTCAGCGCGGTCGCCCCGCTGCCGGTGGAGGGCTTCGGCGCCATCGAGGAGGAGTACCGCACGCTGCACCAGGAATTCTCCTACGGCGGTATGAGCACCGAGGAATTCACCGACCGCTGGTTCACCGAGGCGGAGAACCACCTCGGCGGCTGAGCCGGGCCGGCCCACGAAATCCGGCCGGCCGCCCGGCCGGCCGGATTTCGTTGCCCTGCGGATTGCAACGTTCTACGCGCCGGGCCCGGGCGGCTCAGCCCGCGGCCCGGGCCCCGGTGCTCTCCCGGACGATCAGCTCGGGATCGAAGGTGACCTGCCGGACGGGCGCGTCGGCGTCCGAGATCCGCTGGATGAGCAGTTCCGCGGCGCTGCGGCCCATGTCGAGCGCGGGCTGGCGGACGGAGCTGAGCGGGACGGTGGTGTTCTCGGCGAACTCGCTGTCGTCATAGCCGACGATGGCGATGTCGTCGGGCACCCGGAGCCCGGCGCGCAGCAGCGACTGCATCAGTCCGATGGCCTTGTGGTCACTGGCGGCGAAGATCCCGTCGGGGCGCTCCCCGGCGGGCATCGCCGCCAGTTCCTCACCCGCCTCGCGCCCTTCCCGCATGCCGCCGCCGCGGCCCTCGCACTCCCGCACGGTGAGGGTGACGCCCGCGGTCGCCGCCATCACTTCGCGGCAGCCGGCCAGCCGTCCGGCGGTCTGGCGGATGTGCAGGGGTCCGCCGACGAAGCAGATGCGGGTGCGGCCGATCCCTATCAGGTGCTCGGTGGCGAGCCGCCCTCCGGCGACGTCGTCGAGCCAGACCGAGTCGAAGCCGCCGTCGTCGTCCCGGGCGTCGACCAGGACCACCGGGACTCCGCGCCGCCGCAGCCGGTGCAGCGACGACAGGTCCCGGCTGACCGGTGTGACCAGGACGCCGTCCACCCGGTACCGCTCGAAGTTCGCCAGATGCCGCTCCTGGCGGGTCAGCGAGGCGAAGCTGTTGCCGACCATGAGCGACAGGCCCGACCGTTCGGCGACTGTCTCGGCGGCGAGGATCATCTGGCTGAAGAACGGGACGGCCGTGTCCATCACGGCCATCCCGATGGTGCCGCTGCGTCCGCCGCGAAGCTGGCGGGCGGGCAGGTTGGGCACATAGCCGAGCGCCTCGATCGCCGCCCGGACGCGGGCTGCCGCGTCGGCCGAGACCCGCTCCGGGCGGTTGAGCACATTGGAGACGGTGCTCACCGAGACTCCGGCGAGTGCGGCGACCTCACGCATGCCGACGCTGCCCAACGTGCCACGCTCCTCTGCGCCATGACGGAATCGGCCGGCCCCGCACCGGCGGCGGGTCACCGCCGGTGCCGGTACGCCGGCGTGCCATGGGCAGATCATTTCCCGTGCGTCCCGTTCCGTACAGTCCGGTGCCGCGGCCCCGGGGGCATGGGAGGCCGGGCCGCGCGGGCGGCCTCGCCGGGGCCGGTCAGGCCTCCGGTGCGGCGGCGGCGTCGATCTCGGCGATCAGGGCCTCGACGCGCTTGCGGATCTCGTCGCGGATGGGGCGGACGGCGTCCACGCCCTGGCCGGCGGGGTCCTCCAGGGCCCAGTCGAGGTACTTCTTGCCGGGGAAGACGGGGCAGGCGTCGCCGCAGCCCATGGTGATGACGTAGTCGGAGGCCTGGACGGCCTCGGTGGTGAGGATCTTGGGCTGCCGGCCGGCGATGTCGACGCCGGCCTCCCGCATGACCTCGACCGCGGCCGGGTTGACCTGCTCGGCGGGCAGCGAGCCGGCGGAGCGGACCTCGATCCGGTCGCCCGCGAGATGATCCAGGAATCCGGCGGCCATCTGTGAGCGCCCGGCGTTGTGGACGCAGACGAACAGCACGGAGGCGAGCGGGGTGGAGGGCATGGGCTCTTTCCTTTGCGCGGCGGTGTGACGGCGGGACGGTGTGATCGTGACGGCGGGCGGTCAGGACGGCGACAGGGGTGTCGCTCTCGTCGTGGGAGCAGGCGGCGGCCGGGGCCAGGGGTGGCGGGGACGCGGTCCCGGAGGCCGGCCCGGGCTGGTGTCAGCAGGGAGTGATGTGAGAGTATCAGCCCATGCTGACGTCAGTCGATACTGATCTGCTCCGGGTGCTGGCCGACCCGCTGCGGATGCGGATCATCACCCTCCTGGCCAGGGAGACCCTGTGCACCACGCACCTGGTCGAGGAGACCGGCGCCAGGCAGACCAATCTCTCCAACCATCTGAAGGTGCTGCGTGAGGCCGGGGTGGTGGAGACCGAGCCGTGCGGCCGGTTCACCTACTACCGGCTCCGGCCGGAGGTCATCGCCTCCGTCGCCGGCTCGTTCACCGAGCTCGCCGCCGTCGCCCGCGCGACCGCCGACAACGCGGTCAAGCGCGCCTGCCCCTGACCGCGCCGGGCGCCCGGGCACACCGGGCCGCCGCGCACCGAGCCCGCTGAGCACCGATGAGCACCGCAGGAGCCCCCGTGACCACGACCGACGCCGGAACCGGCACCGCCCTTGAGCCCGCCCCGGGCACCGGCCCGCATCCGGCGCCCGGGGCGACACCACCGCGGGCGCCGCTGTCCCGGCGGGCCGCCGCCGAACTGGTCGGGACCGCCGCCCTGGTGGCCGTGGTGGTCGGCTCCGGCATCCAGGCGACGGAGCTGAGCCAGGACGTCGGCGTCCAGCTCCTGGCCAACTCGATCGCCACGGTGTTCGGGCTCGGCGTGCTGATCGCCCTGCTCGGCCCGGTCTCCGGAGCCCACTTCAACCCCGCGGTCACCCTGGCCGAGTGGTGGACGGCCCGGCGCGGCGGCCCGGGGGTCACCGCGCGGGAGGCCGCCGTCTATGTACCGGCCCAGATCACCGGGGGAATCGGCGGGGCCGTCCTGGCGAACGCCATGTTCGCCGAGCCGGCGGTGGCCTGGTCCGGCCACGACCGGTCGGCCGGACACCTGCTGCTCGGCGAGGTCGTCGCCACCGCCGGGCTGGTCCTGCTGATTTTCGGACTGGCCCGCACGGACCGGCTGCGCTTCGCGCCGGTCGCCGTCGCCTCCTATATCGGGGCGGCCTACTGGTTCACCTCCTCCACCTCCTTCGCCAATCCGGCGGTCACCGTCGGCCGGGCCTTCTCCGACACCTTCGCGGGCATCGCGCCCGGCTCCGTCCCCGGCTTCGTCGGCATGCAGCTCATCGGCGCCGTGGTGGGCCTGGCGCTGGTCGCGCAGCTCTTCGGCGGCACCGGCGGGCGGCCGGCCGGAAACCCCTGACCGGGGGTCAGGCCCTGCGATGACGGCGGGCGGGCCGCCGATGGCGGCGGCGCCCGCCGCGGCCGAGAAGAAGAGCCGCCAGGGCGCAGGCCGCACCGGCGGAGGCCAGGGCCGCCGTGGCGGTGGCACGCTCCACCCCGAGGACGGTGTCGCCGGCTCCGGGTGCCGCAGGCTGCGCGGTGCGGCACGCGGCCGGGGTGGCCGCGGGCCCGGCACCGGCGGCGACCTCGAAGGAGAACCGGTTGGTCTGCTCGTCCTCGTCGGCGGCGACGGCCGTGTAGACGATGGTGTGCACCCCGGCACCGAGCGGAGCCACCGCCACGCACGCGGTCCCCTCGTCGGCCATCGCGGCCGGGCCGGTCGCCACGGCCGACCCGTCCGGGCCGAGCACCCCGACGGCGGGCGTGGTGCCGGGCTTGAGGTCCGCCAGGGTCAGCGCGACGACCGTTACGCCCGGGGCCACGGTGTCGCCGGGGCCGGGCGCCGCGTCCTGGAGTGCGGTGTGGGCGGCGGCCGGCGCCGGGAGCAGGAACAGCAGCGCCAGCAGCCCGGCGACGCCCGCACCGCTCCGGGCGTTCAGGGCGTTCAGGGCGTTCAGAAGTCTGCGCATGCCAGCCGGTTGTCCTGGGCGTCCCTGGGATGGACCACCAGCGAGGCCGCCGCGTCACCGGTTCTGCGGTCGTTCTCGACCGTCATCTCGGCCCTGCCCTGCGCATCGCCGGTGAACGCCAGATGGATCTCGTTCGGCGGCAGGTCGGAGCCGTCCGGATCGAACCGGAAGTGGTCCCCGCCGTTCTCCTCCGCGCACGCCTTGAGATGCAGGTGCGAGATGTAGTCGGTGCCGGGTTCCAGGCCGGTCATGGAGACCGTCACGGTGGTGCCGCCTTCGTGCTGGGCCAGCCAGGCGGTGCCCCGGACGCCGTCGGTGCCCGGCGGGCGGGTGTCGAGCAGGGTGAGCGGGGCCTGCCGCACCTCGGCTCCGGGTATGTCGGCGGCCGGGGTGGCCGAGGGGTCGCCCATGGCGGTATCGGCCATGCCGTGGGCCTCGTGCCCGGACTCCCCGCCGGTGTCCGGGCCGGCCGCGGCGGAGGAGTCGCCGCCGCAGCCGGTGAGCAGCAGGGCCGCGGTGGTCAGCAGGCAGGCGGCGAGGGCGGTGCGCCGCCCGGCGCGCCGGGCGGCGGAGGGCTGAGGGGTGCGCTGGTCCATGACGCTCCTGTTCACCTGTTCGACCTGTTCGGGCGAGTCTGGCCACGGGCGCCGGGCGAGCGGCGTAATTCATCAGAAACGCATATCGTCCGAGTGGCGTGCCCGGCCCGGCGGGCGGCGGTGATAGCGTCAGCCGGTTGAGTTACCGGAGGCCGTTCTGAACGAGCACGTCGCATCCCCGTCCCCGTCCCCGTCTCTCCCGTCCTCCCCCTCTGCTTCTCCGCCGCCGCCCGCGGACGGCACCGCGCCGCTCCGGGCCGGGCGGGCGCGGTTCTCCGGCCCGCGGATGGTGGTCTTCTCCACCGTGGCGCTGGCGCTGACCGCGCCCGGCCAGACCATAGGTGTGTCGGTGATGATCGATCCGCTGATCGCGGATCTCGGCATCGGCCGCACCGAGATCTCCACCGCCTATCTGATCGGCACCCTCACCGGGGCCTGCGCCATGCCGCTGGTGGGCAGGGCGATCGACCGCTACGGTCCGCGCAGGGTGATGGCGACGGTCGGCGCCGTCTTCGGCGCGGTACTGGTCGCGCTGTCGTTCGTCTCCGGCATCGTGGGCCTGACCGCCGGTTTCGTCGGCATCCGGATGACCGGGCAGGGCGCGCTGTCGCTGGTCGCCACCACCACGGTCGCCTACTGGTTCGAACGGCGGCGCGGCCTGGCGCTGGGCATTGTCGGCGCGGTGGGCAGCGCCGGCATCTCCACCGTCCCCATCCTGACCGAGCGGCTGATCGCGGCCACCGACTGGCACACGGCATGGCTGGTGCAGGGGCTGGCGGTATGGGCGATCGTGCTGCCGGTGGCGCTGTTCGGCATCCGGGACCGGCCCGCCGACCTGGGCCAGTACGTGGACGGCGTGCGGCCGGAGGCCGGCCGGGGCGGCGACGGAACGCTGACCGGATGGCCGCCGCGGGCGGCGCTGCGCACCGGGATGTTCTGGGTGATAGTGGCCTGCCTGTCCGCCGCCAGCATGCTCGCCACCGGGCTGGCCTTCCATCAGATCGACCTGCTGGGCGAGCGTGGCCTGTCCACCGCCCAGGCGGCGGCCAACTTCCTGCCCCAGACGGCCGCGGTGCTGCTGGTCACCATCGCGTCGGGCGCCCTGCTGGACCGGTTCTCGCCGCGGTTGGTGATGACCGGCTCGATGCTCACCCTGGCGGCGGCCGTGATCGCCGCCGCGCTGGTCAACTCCGGCTGGACGGCGCTGGTCTACGGGTTGATCCTGGGCTCCTCGGGCGGGATGATCCGGGCCGTGGAGTCCGCCGCCATGGCCCGCTACTTCGGTACCGCGCACCTCGGCGCCATCCGCGGCGTCTCGCACACCGCGGTCATCGCCGCCAGTGCGCTCGGCCCGCTCGCCGTCTCCCTGGGGCGGGACATGACCGGCTCGTATGCCGCCGTGCTGCCCTGGCTGGCCGTGATCCCGCTGCTGATAGCCGTTGCCGCGGTCACCGTCTCCGAACCGGCTCCGGCTCCGCCGCCGCGGGCGGGCCGGGGCCCAGGCGGCTGAGCGGGCCCGCCGGGCAGATGTGCGGCGCGGCGGCCGGGTGGGCCGCCGCGCCGCGGAGGGGCCGCGGGTCAGCCGGTACTGCAGGAGACCGTTGGCCAGGTCCAGTTGCCGTTGTGTCTGATGGTGACGCCGAAGTTGTTGCCGTTGCCGTTGGGACTGGCGATCATCACCTGTGAACTCGGCCAGTAGCGTTCGATGTTCCAGGTGGCGATGATCACCGCGGGTTGCGGTACGTTCATGGTCACGGTCCAGTTGCTGGAGCCGGAGACCGAGACGTTCAGGTTGTAGCGGTCGCTCCACTGGGAGCCCGCGGAGAGGGTCGCGGTGCAGCCGCCTCCGCCGCCGGTGTTCCCGCCGGTGTTCCCGCCGGTGTTGCCACCCGTGTTTCCGCCGGTGGTGCCGCCCGTGGTGCCGCCGCTGGAGCTGCCCACGGTGATGTTGGAGCTGCCGCTGCTCTGGTAGCCCTCGGTGGCCATGATCTGGTAGTCGTGGCTGCCCAGATGCATGCCGTGGCCGGCCCAGGCGTTGAAGTGGTTGCCGGTGGTGATGGTGCCGCCGGTCCGCTTCTGCTGCCGCACGCTCCAGAACTGCTTGAAGGTCTGGGTGCCTTCGATGGAGGGGGCGTTGTTGCGGGTGGTCTCGTAGATGTCGTAGGTGCCGCCGTCGCTGTTGACGGTGCCCTTGTAGGTGCCGGTGGGCCGGTAGGTGCCCCAGTTGTCGACGATGTAGTACTCCACCAGCGGGTTGCGCGACCAGCCGTAGAGCGTCAGATAGGCGTTGCCGGAGGGGTTGAAGGTGCCGGAGTAGGTGACCGTCCGGCTGCTTCCGGTGCTCCAGCCCTTGCCGGCCACGAAGTTGCCGGTGTTGCTCCACTGGGTGGAGTAGTTGCCGCCGGAGCCGGTGTTCATGGTGACCGTGCCGGGGGCGTCGGTCCAGAACGAGTAGAAGTAGCCGCCGTCGGTGCCGGTGGAGTTCTGCGTGATGGTCGCGGCCTGGGCACTGCCGGCGGGCAGCAGCGCCGCCCCGACCAGCGCGGCACACGCG
>NZ_FOLM01000010.1 GCF_900112355.1 Streptomyces aidingensis | reverse complement strand
GCAGCAGGGGGGCGTCGGTGGCGAAGCGGAAGGACTCCACACTCTCGCCCTGGGCACGGCGGCGCATGCGGATGACGATGGAGCGGTCCATGATCGTGTCGGGCAGGTCGCCGATCCCGGCCAGTGCCGCCATGGCGAAGGTGGCGAACTTCACCGGGGTGTGCTCGTTGCCGACGACCCGCAGGGCGGGCCGGTTGCGCTGGTGTCCGGCGTTGAGCAGGCCGCGCAGTTCCTCGTTGCGCTCGGCCGCGCGGGGGGAGCCGAAGAGGGTGTCGACTTCATCCACCAGGAGGGTGGGCGGGTTCTTGGCGTCGATGGAGCGGAAGATGGCCGCGGGGCTGGCGTTGACGGTGATCAGCGGGTCGTGCACCGTCTCGATCAGCACTTCCAGCAGGCGGGACTTCCCGCACCGCTTGAGCGGGCCGACCACCGCCAGGCGCGGCGCGTGCTGCCAGACGGGTTGCAGATGGGTGGCGGCCACCCACAGTGTCACCGCCGACAGTGCCTCGGGGCTGGGCAGCACCACATACCGCCGCACCAGCGCGGCCAGGTCATCCAGCACCCGCTCTCCCTCGTCGGGGGTGGGCCCGGTGGTGGGTATGTCGGTGTGGGATGGCGTGGCGGGTGCCGCGTCGTCCATACTGGGCATTGAGCTCCTCTGCGTGCGGGCCGTATGGGGCGGCAACCCCGGGTCCGCAGGTCGATCGCTAGGGATGGCGGTTGAGAGTCTGGGCTTGGACCCCTCGGCTGTGCGGCCGGGGGGTTTCTTCATGCCCGCGCCCGCCGATGGCCGTGGGAGGTGGTGCGGCGGGACTACTACTCTATCCCATCTCTGCCTGATGCAGAAGCTTTTTGCGCTTTGCAGAATGGATGCTAGCCTTGTACTACCGCCGCAGAAGGCCACTGCCCCAGGAAGGAGGCGATCACGATGGAGGACGCCACCGACCCGCCGGGCGTGCTGCTCAGCGGGGAGGAGAACGTCGCGGTCCGCATCAAGCTCGAACGCGAGGCCCGCGGCTGGAGCACCAACGCCCTGTCCGACCGGCTCAACGAGGCCGGCTACGAGATGAACCCCTCCGCCGTCTGGCGCATCGAGAACCGCAAACGCCGCATCAACCTCGACGAAGCCATCGGCTTCGCCGAAGTCTTCGGCATCGACCTGCGCAACCTCGTCGGCCCGCCCCAGCTCGCCGCCAAGGCCCGCGCCATGGAACTCATCGACACCGTCATCGACGCCTTCCACCAGACCCAGCGCGCCAACGCCACCCTCACCCGCGCCCGCGACGCCCTCGACGCCTACCTCACCCAACACCCCGACATCCGCGACGAAGCCGAAGCCATGGTCACCAACGCCATCGCCGAAGCCGCCACCGGACACCTGCACGACACCTACGGCCCGCAGGCCGACGAAGACGGCAACGCCCAGTCCTCCTCGGCGTAGCCGCGGCCGTACCTCACTCAACCGCCATCCCTTGTGTGATCGACCGGCAGGCCGGCATTGCCGTGCCGCACGTCTGCCAGGGAGGAACCACCCCTTTGCCCCGATCGGCTATACCCGCCGCCCGGTCCTTGCCCGCTCCCACTGCCGGGGAGGTGAACTCGCATGATGACCGGCTGCTGACCGTGGACGAGGCCGCCGAACGCCTGGGCACGGGCGTGCGCTTCGTACGGCGCCTGATCCAGGAGCGCCGTATCCGCTACGTCAAGCTCGGCAAGCCCGTCCGTATCCCCGAAAGCGCCCTCGCCTCCTACATCGCGCGCCGCACGGTGCCCGCTGCCCACGAAGCACGGGACGCCCGCTACGGGAGGGCCGCCTGATGGCCGCCCGAAAGCCGCAGCGGCGGCGCGAGTTCGGCACCGTGCGCCAACTTCCCTCCGGCCGGTGGCAGGCGAGGTACTGGGCGCCCGACGGCAGCCGGCGCAGGGCCCCGGAGACCTTCGCCACCAAGACCGACGCCCAGACCTGGCTCACCCTGACCAAGGCCGACATCGAACGCAATCACTGGGTCGACCCGGATGCGGGCGCGGTCAACTTCGAGAAGTACGCCCTGCGCTGGGTGGATGAGCGCGGCCTGGCCGCCACCACCGACGAGCTGTACCGCAGGCTCCTGCGCCTGCACATCCTGCCCGCCTTCGACGCGGCGAACCTTGACGAGATCACCCCGGCCGCGGTACGGACCTGGCGCGCCGAACGCCTCACAGCCACCGGCGCCACCACCGTCGCCAAGTCCTACCGCCTGCTGAAGGCGATCATGGAGACCGCGACGGACGACGAACTCATCCGCCGCAACCCCTGCCGGATCAGGGGCGCCGGGATCGAGAAGGCCCGCGAACGCTCCACCGCCACGGTCGAGCAGGTCGACGCCCTGGCCGAGGCGATGGGGCCGCGCTGGCGGCTGATGGTGTACTTCGCCGCCTACGGCCCCATGCGGCCGGAGGAGCAGGCCGCTCTGCGCCGACCCGATGTCACCCTCGAACCGCTCTCCGTCCGCATCCGCGAAGCCGCCCCCGAACTGACCACCGGCCGCCGCGTCGAAGGCGACACCAAATCCGAAGCCGGAACCCGCACCGTCCACCTGCCCGCCTTCCTCCACAAGGAGGTCAAGCGGCACCTGGACTGGTTCGCCGAGAAGAAGCCCGACGGCCTGGTCTTCGTCGGCGAGCGCGGCAAGCCGTTCCGCCGCTCGACCTTCGGACGCAAGTGGCGCAGGGCCCGCGCCGCCGTCGGGCTGCCGGGCGACTTCCGCTTCTACGACCTGCGCCACACCGGCCACACCCTGTCCACCCAGTCCGGCGCCACCCTGAAGGACACCATGGTCCGCGCCGGCCAGTCCTCCGAGAAAGCCGCCCTCATCTACCAGCACTCCGACGACCTGCGCCAGCAGGAAGTCGCCGCCGCCCTCGACGCCAGGGTGCGCCTGGAGCGGCAACAGGCCGCTGAGCGGAGTGATGCCACGGACGGTTGAACGGGGAGAGGTGCGGCGGGCGGGCTTTTCGCTCGCCGCACCGTCGCCGGACGGTCGGAAGTGCGTCACGCATCCATCGGGCCGGCGATCTTCGGCTCTGTCAGGCACCAGGGCTCTTGCGGCCTATCCCCATCCGGTGATCAGGGCTTCGCTGCCAAGACGCTTAGAAGCTGTTGTCTTTCCGAACCTGACCGCCTCCTTTCCGCTGGTCAGGCATGGAGCTGATGTCTCGACGGCAGTGATGACAGGTCGTGTCGTCTTTTCGGTGGAGGTGCCGGGTGCCGTCGGTGATGGGGCTGCTGGAGGAGCGGGAGCGTGCTGCTCGGCAGCGGGTGGAGGCTCTGCAGGCCGAGCTGCTAGAGGCGGAGGCGGTGCTGGAGCGTCGGGTGGTCGCGCTGGCGGAGCTGGTCGAGGCTCTGGCCGCGGGCGCTGTGGTGGAGGAGCCGGTCCGGCCGGAGCCGGTGCCGGCCGTGGTGAAGGAACCTGTGGCCGGGTCGGTGGTCCCGCACTGGCGTGAGGGTGTCACGGCGGGGGTGCTTGCGCCGGAGTACCGGCGGCTGCTGGCCGTGCTGGACGAGGTGCCGGATCAAGAAGGGCTGCGGGCGAAGGACCTGGCGGCCCGGCTGGGACTGGAGCTGGTGCCCGCGAAGATTGAGGGCGTTCGGGTGAAGGCGAAGCGGCTGGTGGCGCGGGGCTGGCTGGCCGAGGAGAAGCCGGGCCTGTTCACCCTGCGCTGCCCGGTGGGACAAGCGGGCCCGGGCGGCGGGCGAGACGGCGGCTCATGAGCATGGCCATCGACCACTGCACGACCGCTTCGCTGCTGGCTGTGCGGGTTTCGTAGTCGCGGGCCAGGCGGCGGGTGCGCATCAGCCGGCTCAGGGTGCGTTCCACGCACCAGCGCCGGGGCAGCACGGTAAAGCCGTGCCTGTCGTCGCTGCGCCGGACGACGTCCAGGGCCAGGCGGAGGGTGGTGCTGGCCCAGTTCACCAGGCGGCCCGCGTAGCCGCCGTCGACCCAGGCCAGCCGGATGCGGCGGTGGCGGGCGAGCAGGCGGGGCAGCATCCCGCAGGCGGCGTCCCGGTCGGTGACGCCGGCCGGGGTGACCAGCACCATCAGCAGCAGACCGAGTGTGTCGACCACGACGTGCCGCTTGCGGCCGTTGATCTGCTTGCCGGCATCGAAGCCCCGGGACGCGGCCGGGACGGACGCGGCCGCCTTGACCGACTGCGAGTCGATGATCGCGGCGGTCGGCTCCGCGTCCCGGCCCTCGCTGCGGCGGGTCCGGCTCCGCAGCCGGTCGTGGAACTCGGCGACCAGGCCGCGCTCGCGCCAGCGGCGGAAGAACGCATAGACCCGTTCCCACGGCGGGAAGTCAGCCGGCATCGCCCGCCACTTGATCCCGTTGTCCACCAGATAGCGGATCGCATCGATCATCTGCCGGTGGCAGTAGCCCTCCGGCTGCCCGCCCCGGCCCTCCAGCCATCCCGGCACCGGCAGCAAGTCCCTCACCACCGCCCATTCGGCGTCCGTCATGTCCGAGGGATACTTCGGTCTCCTGTGCGGCCGGCCCGCGGCGTTTCCGAACCGGTGCGCGAGACAGTCACACGACGGGGCAACCGAGCTGGACTCCCCGACCGTCCAGACGGAAGACTGCGGCACAGGGCCTCCTGACGCTCGAAGGACTTCAGCAATCCCGAGCTGGACAGGAGGCCCTGTCTTCATGCCCGCACCGGCCGAAAATCACCCAGCCGAGTCCCCGTCCTCGAACCAATGCTCACCACGATCGATAGAGCAACGGCTTCTTAGTCAGGCCGTTGTCGTGAGGCGGGCAGGGGAGGTGAGCGGCACGGACCGATTTCGCGGCTGTTCCCGCCGATCATCAACGTTCTGATCGAGCTGGGCAGACGGAGTGCGTCCGCGGGCGCAACCGCTTCTCGATTTGCTCGAGTGTGACAGGGGTCACCAAGAATGCGTCTCACCATACGGACAGCGGTGTGGGGATGCCTCATGTGCTGAGCGCTATGGCGTGCTTCAGCGAAGCCTATGAGGCGAGATGGGGCACGTGGAGGGCACGGGGGTGGGGGAGAGGTCTGGACAACAAACAACCCCCGGGGCGGTGACCTGGGGGTTTGGGTGAGAGCGGGCGACGAGAATCGAACTCGCGCTCTGAGCTTGGGAAGCTCATGTTCTACCATTAAACTACGCCCGCGTTGAGCGGCCGGGGGCCTGCTCGTGAGGGCTAGCGTACCGCATGTGGGGGCGGTGGTGCATTGGTCGGGGGTGCGGCGTGGGGGCGGGGCGGTGGCGGTGGATTCCCCTAGGGTTGGGGACCGTCGTCCAGTCCAGGGGAGTAGGCAGCTTGCGAACCACCGTTGTCCGCTGTGCCGAAGGGCACGTGTTCAGTACCTCGCAGTTCCCGATGCAGCAGCTCGGGGAGAAGCGCATCGGGCCCGGTCGGCTGGTGCGGTGTCCGCGATGTGCTCGGTTGCGGAGCGCTGTGCCGGTGACTGCCGGGAGGTGACCCGGGAGACGTGAGGGGCCCCGTCGCAGGGCAAGGATGCGGCGGGGCCCCTTTGTCGTGTCCGGGGCCGGGGCCGGGCGGGGTCAGGTGAAGCGCTGCCCGGGCGAGCCGGTGCAGGGCTGGAGGGTGAGGCGGGCGCCGGGGCCGGACTGGGTGACGCACAGGTCCGGGGCGGCGGCCGGGGCCAGGGTGCCGGAGGCGGAGCGGGTGAAGCGCTGGTTGTCCCCGCCGTGGCAGTCCCAGACGGTGAGGGCGGTGCCCGCGCCGTAGTCACCGCCCGGGATGTCGAGGCAGCGGTCGTGGGAGAGCGCGGTGTGCAGGGCGCCGGTGGCGGGATCGTGCCACCACTGCTGGGCGCGGGCGCCGGTGCACGGGGTGCCGGTCGCCTCGGTGCCGTTGCGGGTGGCGGCAATGGCCGCGCACTGCGTCGTCGCGGTGTTGGTCAGCGGGGTGAAGACGTCGTCCCAGGCGTGGAGGTGGAGGAGCGGATCCGAGGTGCCGGCGGGGGCGGCGCAGGAGGCTTCGGCGGGGGTGAAGGCGAGGGCGTGCAGCTGGGTGAGGCAGGCCGCGAAGGCGGCGTGGCCCTTGGCATTGGGGTGGAAGGACTGGCGGACGGTGTTCTCGTCCGGCGGGAAGGGGTTGAGGAGTTCGATCCACAGGCCGCGCACCCAGGGGTCCGCCATGCAGACCTCGTGCCCGTGGAAGAGGCGGGAGAGGTCGAGGTAGGTGGCGCCGGCGGCCAGCGCGGCGGCCCGGATGCCGGTCTCGAAGGCCGGTACGGCCTGGTCGCGGCCCCAGGCGGCATCGGAGTCGTAGCCGGTGCAGCCGCCCGGGATCTTGCCGGGGAAGTCGGGGTTGTCGTGGATGTCCGGTCCGATGGGGCCGGGGTAGGAGGCGACGACCAGGTCGTAGGAGCCGGGGGCGTAGCCGGCCTCGGCCATCACGGTGTGCAGATCGGTGATGGTGGCCTCGACCTTGGGACGGAGGCCGTCCACCCGGTCCTGCCAGGTGGGGGCGTACTCGGGGTGGCAGGGCCCCTGCCAGAAGAGGAACCAGCTCACCACGCAGTCGGTCATCACCGGGCCGAACTGGAGATCGTCATTGGCCCCGATGAACATCAGGATGGTGTCGACGCGGGTGTTGCGCGCGGCGATGGCCAGGCTGTCGCTCTGCACCAGCTCGTCCGCGTACTGCGGGGTGCCGCCGATCCGGACGTTCTCGGTGGAGGCGCCGGAGCAGGCGAAGTTGTAGGTGACGTCGGCCGGGATGCCGGTGCGGTGGATGGCGGCGTCGGCCGAGCGGTGGCACCAGTTGTCCGGGCCGTCGGTGGGGGGTTCGTAGTTGCCGGCGCCCTCGCCGGAGATCTGGCTGTCGCCGAGCGAGACCAGGGACACCGGGCGTTCGGCGAGCGGGCGGACGCCCGGGTCGCCGTAGAGGGCGGTGGCCTCGGCGGCGCGCCGGGCCTCCAGGTCGGCGGGCAGGTCGGCGGGCAGTGGCGTCGCGGCGGTGGCGGGTGCGGAAGGGGTGGAGGCGTGGGTGGGGGTGGCGGGGAGCAGGAGAGCGGCGAGGGCGGCGCACAGGGCCAGGGTCAGGGGGAGGACGGCGGGGGTGATGCGGCGCGGGAGGGGGCGGGAAACGGGGAGGGGGTAGGGGAGGGAAGGGGGATGGGGACGTGCCATGGGGGTCTCCCAACGGCTGGACGGCAGAGGTTACTTGTGGGTTTACCGGCAAGTAGCAGAACTGGCCAGAGGTGCCGTACCGGGAAGCCGTGGGCGACGCGGCGGCGGTGCCGCATACTCACGGGGTGAGCGAGCGCGAGTACGAGCGGCTGCGGCGGCTGCGGCCGGAACTGTTCCGCAATGACGACGGGCCGGGGGCGATCGAGATCACCGCGCCGGCGGCTGCCGGAAGCGGCACACCGGGCGCGGCGCCGCCGCCGGTGGGGCCGGTCGGGGTGGTGTACGCGGACCCCTATATCCGGGTGCTGCGCGACCCGGTGCGGTTCCCGGACGGGCGGAACGGGACATACATCAGGATTCTGCCCACGGCCGAGTCTCCTGGCTGCGCGGTGCTGCCGCTGCTGGACGGGCGGATCGTCCTGCTGGAGAACTTCCGGCATGCGACCCGCTCCTGGGAGCTGGAGATTCCGCGCGGCTTCGGCACCGATGGCCTCAGCGGCCAGGAGAACGCGCTGAAGGAGCTGCGGGAGGAACTGTCCGCCCGGACGGCGGAGATCAGCCCGCTGGGCGCGGTGCACCCGGACACCGGGCTGTATGCGCAGCGCGTCGAGCTGTTCCTGGCCCGGCTGGAGAGCATCGGTGAGCCGGAGCGGGCCGTGGGCATCCGCGGGGTGCGGCTGGTCTCGGAGGCGGAGCTGGAAGGGCTGGTGCGGGAGGGGGAGGTGACGGACGGTTTCACGCTGTCGGCGCTGGCCCAGGCCCGGGTCCGGGGCCTGCTGTGAGCAGGCCGGGGCCGGGGTCTCGGCCGGGGCCGGGGTCTCGGCCGGCGCCGGGGTCTGGGCCGGCGCCCGGCCCGGTGCGGGCGCCGGTCAGCGGCTGCCGGGCTCGTTGAGGTTGGCGTCGCCGGGCGGCCGGCGGTCCGGCCGGTGCACCGGCAGGCCCTGTTCCGCCAGCCGGGCGGTCAGCTCGCGCCACTGCTCGCCGGTGCGCTCGAACTTCACCCGCATCAAGTCCACGCTGGTCTCCAGTTCGGCGCCGGCCCGCCGCCGGTCGCGGCCCACCACGGCGAAGCGGACCACCGCGTCGGAGGCCCGTCCGGCCACGGACTCGGCGACGTCGCCGAGCAGTTCCAGATGCGGGTTGTCGTCGAAGAAGAGGGAGAGCGAGGCGCCCAGCACCTCCACGGTCCACTTGACGATCGGCTGCCAGCGCTCGGCCACGCCTTCCCGCCGGTGGGCCACGATGTCGCTGAGCCGGCCGGCCAGCGCCGCGTAGTCGGCGTAGACGGTCTGGGCGTGCACCGGGAACTCCAGGGGAGCGGCCACCAGGCGGCGCATGCCGGCGGTGTAGCGCAGCCATTCGTCGGTGCCCCTGGCCTGTCGCACATGGTCCAGGGCCAGGCCGGTCAGGCCGATGGCGAGCGGCTGCTGCACGAGCTGGAAGGCGTACTGCCGGAAGAGTTCGACGAGCCGGTCGCCGCTGATCTCCGTCAGTCCGCCGTCCCGTTCGGCCGCCGTCCGGGTGAGTTCCTGGAGCGCGGTCCGGCCGAGGCTGTCCGCGGGGGTGAGCGGGAACGCGTTCACCGCGTCGGCCAGCCCGGTGTTGTACTGGAGGTCGGCGAGCTGCTTGACCACCCCGGCGAACGGCTTGTGCCGGTCGTAGCGGCCGTCGGCCGGATTGCTGCCCTCGGCGACCACGAATTTCTTGTAGAACTCCTCCCGGGTGACGCGCTCCTGCCACACCGCCCACTGCGCGATCTCCCGGAGCTGCCTCTTGAGCTGTGCGGCGGTCTCCCGGTCCAGACCGAAGTCACCGGCCAGCCCCTGCTCGTCGAAGCGGGCCAGGGAGAGCAGCAGGTCGTGGAAGGGGGCGGCGAGGTATTTCCGGGTGAGTCGCCGGTTCTCGTCGTCGTCCCAGGAGATGCGCAGGCAGCTTCCGCCGCCGGTCTCCCGCACCTCCCGCACCACCCGGTGCCAGGCGTCCCGGCCGGCGGCCTGCACGCCGAAGTCCTGCTGCTGTGCCGGCCCGGTCTCGGCGAAGAGAAAGGGCACGATCACGGAGTCGGCGAGCAGCGCGCGAAAGGCGGCGGCGGCCGGTCCGTCCTCCAGATAGTCCTGATAGACGGCCGGGTTGTTGAGGAAGAAGGCGCGGTTGACCACGACCTGCTCGGCGTTGAGCAGCGAGCGCAGCCATTCCTGCCGCACCTGGCGGAGCCGGGGCCCGGCCACCCGCCGGTGGTCGAGTCCCCGGCCCTTCTCCAGCATGGTGCCGAGCATCCGCCGCGGCACCCACTGGTTGTCCAGACACTGGTTGACCACGGCCAATGTGCGCAGATCCGTGTTGATGATGCGGGCGAAGCCGTCGTTCCCGGGCGCAGCAGAGGAGCCCATCCATCCCACCCCTTGGCGTGTTCCGCGAGTGCCGGAAGCGATACCGAGCGTACTTTCGCCACGCCCAGGTGGCCCATGAAAGAGAAGGGAAAGGAAGGGGAAAGAGGGAGGCGGACCGAGGCGGGGGCGCTCAGACGCGGGTGCGGTGGAAGTCGATGTAGGAGCGGGAAGGGGTGGGGCCGCGCTGGCCCTGGTAGCGGGAGCCGAAGGCCCCGGAGCCGTACGGCCGCTCGGCCGGCGAGGAGAGCCGGAACATGCAGAGCTGGCCGATCTTCATCCCCGGCCAGAGCTTGATCGGCAGGGTGGCCACGTTCGACAGCTCCAGGGTGACATGGCCGGAGAAGCCGGGGTCGATGAAGCCGGCCGTGGAGTGGGTGAGCAGGCCCAGGCGGCCGAGGGAGCTCTTGCCCTCCAGGCGGGAAGCGATGTCGTCGGGCAGGGTGATGGTCTCGTAGGTGGAGGCCAGCACGAACTCCCCGGGGTGGAGGATGAAGGGCTCGTCGCCCTGCGGCTCGATCATCCTGGTCAGGTCGGGCTGCTCCACCGACGGGTCGATGTGCGGGTAGCGATGGTTCTCGAACACCCGGAAGAAGCGGTCCATGCGCACGTCGATGCTGGACGGCTGGACCATCGTCGGGTCGAACGGGTCGATGCGCACGCGGCCCGCGTCGATTTCGGTCCGGATGTCCTTGTCGGAGAGAAGCACGTGCCGCACACTACCCGGTGCGTCCGGGGCCCTCAGAATGTGCCGAGCTTGATCACGAAGAGCAGGGCCAGCAGTTGGAGGGCGGAGGCGGCCAGCGCCTTGGGCCAGGGGATTTCGTGCGAGCGGCTCACCATCCAGGTGAACAGCAGCCCGGCATAGAGCCAGGTCGCGGTGCCGAGCACCTGGACCACCGGATGCCCGCCGCCGAGGAAGACGGCCAGGGCGAGCCGCGGCACATCGGTGAGCGCGGAGATCAGTATGGCCAGGCCGACCGTGGGCGCCCAGATCCCGTTGCCGCCCAGTTGGCGGGCCAGTTGGTGGGTGACGGTGCCCAGCAGCAGCCCGCTGATGATCATGGCGCAGCCGACCACCGGCAGGGAGGGGACCAGGGTGCCGACGGTGGCGTCCAGGGTCTCCTCGCGGGTCTTCTCCAGCCCGAAGGGGGCCAGCATGCCGTAGAGGAAGGAGACGACGAGCGCCGGGCCCCACATGGGGTAGTCGCGCATGCGCCAGAAGGTGGGGATGGGGCGGAGGACCACGCCGGTGAGGAGTTCGTTCCAGCGCAGTTTCGGGCCGGGCGGCGGGGCCTGGGCCGCTATGGGGTTGGGCCCGGCGTCGGCGCCGTGGTCGTCGTACTCGCCGTCCGGGCCGGGACCGGGGCCGTAACCGTCGTCGTAGCCGTCGTCCGGGGGCCGGAACGCGGGTTCGGCCGGCTGGGGCTGGTGGGGCCGCGGCGCCTGCTGATGGTACGGCTGCCGAGGCTGCTGCGGGTGATGCGGGTGGTGGGGCTGCTGGGGGTACGGCCCGCGGCGCGCGTCCCCCGGCCCCTGCGCGTGCTCGTTCCTGTATCCGGCCACGTCTACGAAACTACCGCCTCCGGCGCTGTGAAATGTCCCGCGGGGGTCATCGCCGGGTCAAAGTACGGTGCCTTTCCCCAACGCCCGGGGAACGGGCGCCGCGCGCGCCGCCGCCTCCCGGAACCACCGCTGCGGCGGGGCACGTCCTCCCGTAAGGTGATCGTTTCAACGGTCAACCGGTGAGCGGTGCATGCTCCATGAGGCGGCGGTCGGCGGTCGGGAGGGAGCGCGGGCGGTGCTGGAGGGGCTCGGGGAGGGCACGCCGCAGACCGTGGGGCCCTATCTGCTGCTGGCCCGGCTGGGCGCGGGCGGCATGGGGGAGGTCTGGCTGGGCACTCCCGGCCCGGGCGGCGGTGCCCCGGCGGCGGTCAAGACGGTGCGCCCGGAGCTGGCCGGCGATCCCGAGTTCCGGGCCCGCTTCCGCCGCGAGATCACCGCGGCCGGCGCGGTGCGGGGCCGCCGGGTGGCCCGGCTGCTCGGCGGCGACGCCGAGGCCGGCCGTCCCTGGCTGGCCACCGAGTATGTGCCGGGCCCCACCCTGGAGGAGGCGGTGCGGCGCTGCGGCCCGCTGCCGCCGGACGCGGTCCGGGCGCTGGGCGCGGACCTGGCCCGCGCGCTGCGCACGGTGCACCGGGCCCGGCTGCTGCACCGTGACCTCAAGCCGGGCAATGTGCTGCTGGCGGCCGACGGCCCCAAGGTGATCGACTTCGGCATCGCCCGCGCTCTCGGCGCGACCACCCTCACCGGCGCCGGCCGCATGATCGGATCGCCCGGCTACATGTCGCCGGAGCACATCGCGGGCAGCCGCCATGTGACGGCCGCCTCGGACATCTTCTGCCTGGGCGCGGTGCTGTGCTTCGCCGCCACCGGGCGCGGCCCGTTCGGGGACGGACCGCTGGCCGCCGTGCTCTACCGGATCGCCGCCGGGGAGCAGGATCTCTCGGCGGTGCCGGGCGAACTGCGCGGGACGGTCGCGGACTGTCTGCACCGTGACCCTTCGGCCCGGCCCGATGCCGCGGCCCTGGAGGCCGCGCTCGGCACGGGGCCGGGCGGCCGGGGCGGCGAGGCCGGCGGGGAGTATCTGCCGGAGCCGGTGCGGGAGCTGATCGCCGTACGGGAGCGCGGGCTGCGGGAGCTGCTGGAGCGTGCCGCCCGGCTCCCCGTGCCGCCGCCGGGTCCGCCCGCCGGTCCGCCCGCCGGTCCGTCCGCTGCGGGCGATGCGCACTCCGCGCCCACCATGACGGCACCGGCCGGGCCCGCCGCGCCCGCGGCGAGCCGCCGCAGGGCGGTGCCCGCCGCGGCCTGGGTGGCGGTGTCGGCCGTGCTTGCGCTGGTGCTGGTGTTTCTGGTGGTGCAAGTGGTGCAGGAGGCGCTGGACCGGCGGTCCGGAAACGGCGGCCGGGAAGCCGGGGCCGGAACGGACTCCGGCGCGGAGGAGCCGGGAGAAACGGAAGAAACAGAAGAAACGGAAGGTGTGGGAGACGGGGAGGGGCCGGGCGGGAACGGCGACGGGCTGCCGCCGGTCGAACGGGTCACGGTGGACACCCGCGGCGGGCCCGACCGCGCCCGGGTGTTCTCCACCCGCGAGTCCGACCGCCCCGAGGGCTGGCAGGAGTGGACCGGCCGCTTCGAGGCCCCGCCCGCCGACTGCGCGCTCGGCTCCACGCTGCTGGTCTGCCGCCTCACCGACGGCCGCCTCCAGGCCCTGTCCACCGCGGACGGCACCCCGCTGTGGCAGGCCGCGCCGGCCGCCGGCGCCACCGCCGAGACCGCCGGCCCGCCCGTTCTGGGCGACTCCCTGGTGCTGGCCGCCGAGGGTGCCGTGCTGGTCGCCCGCTCCACTGCCACGGGAGAGCCGTACTGGGAGGCCGCACTGCCCGGTGACCGCCCGGAGCCCGGCGGCCACCCGCTGACCGGACCGGACGACGTCCACCTCGCCGTGCACGGCCCGCGGGGGGTGACCGTGGCGTCCTACGCGCTCCGCGACGGCACCCGGAACTGGCGCCGGGAACTGGGCCGGCAGCCCCTGGCGGACGACAACGGCGAGCCCGTACCGGCCGTGCTGGCCCTGGGCGCCGGACGGCTGTACGTCAACGGCGAGTCCGCCCCGCTGGCGCTCTCCACCGAGGACGGCCGGGAACTCGCGGCGGCCGACCCCGCCGGGATCCCGTACTGCGCGGACGCCCGGCTGGTCAGCGGCGCACTGGTCTGCCGCTACCCGGACGACTCCGACTTCCCCGGGGGCTTCTTCCGGCTCAGTGCCGAAGGGGACCTCTCGCCGCTCCTCGGCGACGAGAGCCCCGGCCAGGACATCAGATACACCCTGCCGGCGTCCGTGGCGGACGGCGGCCGGGCGGTGGTGCACGCCTTCGGCGAGCAGACCCTGGCCGTGGTGCGCACCGCTCCGGGCGGCGGCGGGGCGGAACTGCTGCTCCACCGCTACTGGTCCGACGGGGCGGAGCCCGGCGCCGTGGCCCGGCTGGCCCTCCCGGCGCGGGACGCGGCGCCCGTCACCGACCCCGTCTACCTGGGCGAGCGGGTGCTGTGCGCGACACCCGGCACCCTGCATGTGCTCTCCCCGGACGGCACCGGGAACGTGGCGCTCCCGCTGCCCGGCGGCGGCGAGGCCGCCGCCGGCCCGGAGGCCGCCGGGCAGCCGCCGCTTCTGCTGGCCGCGGGCGGGGTGGTGTATCTGGCCCGCGCGGACGGCTCGGTGGTCTCTGTCGAGGTGCCGTAGGCGCCGGTCGGCGGAAACACGCGGCAGGGCCGGGAAACGGTACGACGGACGCGAGGAGGACGACGGTGCTGGATCCGCTGAGTGCGCAGGACCCCCGGCACATCGGGCCCTACCAGACGCTGGCCCGGCTGGGCGCCGGCGGCATGGGCATGGTGTATCTGGCCCGCCGGGACGGCCCGCCGCCCGACCCCCGCGAGGACGGCTCCGGGCTGGCCGCGGTGAAGACCATGCACCGCGAGCTGGCCGCCGACGAAGGCTTCCGGGTGCGCTTCCGCCGGGAGACCGAGGCCGCCCGCACGGTGCGCAGCCCCGGCACCGTCAGGCTGCTGGACGCGGGCCCGCAGGACGATCCGCCCTGGCTGGCCACCGCCTATCTGCCCGCGCCCAGCCTTCAGGAGGCGGTGTCCCGGCTGGGCCCGCTGCCGGAACCGCTGGTGCGCCGCCTCGGTGCGGATCTGGCCCGGGCGCTCGCCGCCGTGCACGGCGCCCGGCTGGTGCACCGGGATCTCAAGCCGGGCAATGTGCTGCTGGCGGCCGACGGCCCCAGGGTGATCGACTTCGGCATCGCCCGGGAGGCCGACGCGACCGCGCTGACCGCCACCGGTGTCGCCCTGGGCTCGCCCGGCTACATGGCCCCGGAGCAGCTCGGCGGCGCGGCGCTCACCCCGGCCACCGATGTGTTCGGGCTGGGCGCGGTGCTGTGCTTCGCCGCCACCGGCCACGGCCCGTTCGAGGACGAGCAGATGGCGGCCGTGCTGATGCGCGCCATGCGCGGTGAGGCGGAGCTGTCCGCCGTGCCGGACGGGCTGCGGGGCCTGCTGGCGGCCTGTCTGCGTCCCGATCCCGGGCAGCGGCCCCGGACCGAGGAGCTGATCCGGGAGCTGGACGGCATCCCGGCGGACCACCCGGCGGGGGTGGCGGTCCCGGCGGCGCCCGCCGGGCGGCCGGACCCTCCATGGCCGAAGGGGGTGCGGGAGCTGATCGGGGAGCACCGGGCCGCGCTGGCCCGGGCGCTGGAGCGGGCCCCCGCCCCGCCGTCGGCGGTGGCCACCATGACCGGTCCGCCGCGCCCGCAGCCGGCTCCGGCCTCCGCTCCGGGCCCCGCCGCACCGCCCGCCGCACCGTCCGCCGCACCGTCCGCCGGGCGACGCCGCCGGGCCGTGGTGGCGGCCACCGCGGGCGGTGCGGCCCTGGCGCTGACCGGCGGGGTGCTGGCGGGCGTGCTGCTGTTCGGCGGTGACGGGGGCGGTGACCCGGCGGCCGGTCCGGACCGCACCCCGGGCGCGGCCGGTGACGATCCCGCCGACGGCACCGGCGGTGCCGCGAAGACGCCGCCGGAGGACGACGGGGCGCCTGGCGGGGCCGGTCCGGTGCGGGCGGCCGAGTTCTCCCACAACACCCTGGAGGGGCAGCCCCGCACCGACTACCTCGGCGAGGCGGCCACCGACCCGGAGCTGCGCCCGGAGAACTGGGAGCCGTGGTGGAACACCCTGCCCGGGTTTCCGGAGAGCTGTTTCCTCGGTGAGGAGCTGATCTCCTGCCGGGTCAACGTGGGCGGCACGCACAGCGAGCTGCGGGTGCTGAGCACCGCGGACGGCGGTGAGCTGCTGACCGCGCCGAAGTGGCGGGAGCTGCCGGTGCCGCTGGCCGCCCCGGCGGTCAGCGGCCCGTATGTGTATCTGCCGGACGGCACGGATGTGCGGCGGGTGCACGCGGCCGACGGCACGGTCGCCGGTGCCTACCCCGGCAGCCCCGGCTACTACCCGGAGCGGACCCTGGTCGCGGACGGTGTGGTCTATGCCGGCTTTGTCGGGGAGTCCGGCATTGGCAACTCCTACTCGATGCTGTTCCGGGCCTTCGAGGAGGAGACCGGGGAGCTGCTGTGGGAGCGGAATGTCACCGCCGCCCATCCGTACGCCATGGAGCTGGCCGGCGGCCGGCTGCTGCTGGAGGGGGACATGCCCGGTGCGGTGCTGGACGCCGCCACGGGCGAGCCGGTCGCCGAGGCGGCGGGCGCCTGCGGCTTCTGGCGGGTGGTGGGCGAGCTGGTGTACTGCCCCGACTACGGCACCGGGCAGGCCGAGCGGCCGGTGTGGTCCGCCGCCACCTGGGAGGAGGTCTACCGCCTGCCGCCGCTGAGCGCGGTGCTGGACCCGGAGCGGGGCATCGTGGCGGACACCGCCGACCCGCAGTTGCGCATCCGGGAGGGGGCGTCCGGCGAGCAGCTCTGGGCGGGCGCGGCCACCGATTTCGCCACCCGCGTGCAGTTCACGGCCGGCGGCGGGCTGCTGCTTGCCTCCGGCTACGGCGGGCTGGACATCTACCGGCTGTCGGACGGGACGCCGCTGCCGGAGCCGGAGCTGCCGGCCGGCTGGCCCGGCCCGGCGCGCGGCGGCACCCCGAACGATCCGGTCGCCCTGGCCCGCGGCGGGCTGCTGTTCCTGTTCTTCCAGAACGGCGACGTGATCAGCACGGAACTGCCCCAGTAGGCGGGAGGGGCCGCGCCCGGCGGATGCGCGGGCGCGGCCCCTCCCGCCCGGTGCGGCGGCACCGGGGCGTCAGGTGGCGGGCTCCGGTTCCACGGCGGGTTCCGGGGCGCCGCCCGAGGCCGGTTCGGCCTGCACCGAGCGCAGCAGCAGCTGGGCGACGTCCACCACCTCGATCTCCTCCCTGGCCTGCCCCGAGTTCTTCTTGCCATTGACCGAGTCGGTCAGCATGACCAGGCAGAACGGGCAGGCGGTGGAGACGATGTCGGGGTTGAGGGACAGGGCCTCGTCGACGCGCTCGTCGTTGATGCGCTTGCCGATCCGCTCCTCCATCCACATCCGGGCGCCGCCGGCGCCGCAGCAGAAGCCGCGTTCCTTGTGGCGGTGCATCTCCTCGTTGCGCAGCCCCGGCACCTTCCCGATGATCTCCCGCGGCGGGGTGTAGACCTGGTTGTGCCGGCCCAGGTAGCACGGGTCGTGGTAGGTGATCAGCCCTTCCACCGGGGTGACCGGGACCAGCTTGCCCGAGTCGATGAGGTGCTGGAGGAGCTGGGTGTGGTGGATCACCTCGTACTCGCCGCCGAGTTGCGGGTATTCGTTGGCGATCGTGTTGAAGCAGTGCGGGCAGGTGGTGACGATCTTCTTCTTGGCCCGCTCCACCCGCACGCCCTGGTCCTCGTCCTCGCCGAAGGCCGTGTTCAGTGTGTCGATGTTCTGCCGGCCGAGCTGCTGGAAGAGGAATTCGTTGCCCAGGCGGCGGGCGGAGTCACCGGTGCAGGACTCCTTCCCGCCCATGATCGCGAAGGACACCCCGGCGATGTGCAGCAGCTCGGCGAAGGCCTTGGTGGTCTTCCTGGCGCGGTCCTCCAGGGCGCCGGCACAGCCCACCCAGTACAGGTAGTCCACCCCGGTCAGGTCCTCGACGTCCTGGCCGACCACGGGGACGGGGAAGTCGACCTCCTTGGCCCACTCCAGCCGCTTCTTCTTGGCCAGGCCCCAGGGATTGCCCTTGCGTTCGAGGTTCTTCAGCATGGTGCCGGCCTCGGACGGGAACGCCGACTCGATCATCACCTGGTAGCGGCGCATGTCCAGGATGTGGTCCACATGCTCGATGTCCACCGGGCACTGCTCCACGCAGGCGCCGCAGGTGGTGCACGACCACAGCACATCGGGGTCGATGACCCCGTTCTCCTCGGCGGTGCCCACCAGCGGGCGGCCGGCCTCGGCCAGCGCGCTCGCCGGGACGTCCGCGAGCTGCTCCCCGCTCGCCTTCTCCTCGCCCTCCGCGGTCCTGCCGCCGCCCGCCAGCAGATAGGGGGCCTTGGCATGGGCGTGGTCGCGCAGCGACATGATCAGCAGCTTGGGGGAGAGCGGCTTGCCGGTGTTCCAGGCCGGGCACTGCGACTGGCAGCGCCCGCATTCGGTGCAGGTGGAGAAGTCCAGCAGGCCCTTCCAGGAGAAGTGCTCCACCTGGGAGACGCCGAGCTGCGGCTCCTCCTCCCCGGCCTCGTCGAAGACCGTCTCGAAGTCGATCTCCTTGCCGCCGCTGGTCATGGGCAGCAGTTCGCCCAGCGCGGTGCCGCCGTCGGCCCGGCGCTTGAACCAGATGTTGGGGAAGGCGAGGAAGCGGTGCCAGGCTACGCCCATGGCGGTGTTCAGCCCGACCGTGATCGCCCAGATCATGGAGACACCGATCTTGATCATGGCGGTCAGATAGACCAGCGTCTGCAAGGTGCCGGTGTCCAGTCCGTCGAAGGCGGCGACCAGCGGGTAGGAGACGAAGTAGCCGGCCTGGTAGCCCTCCACATGGTGCAGCGCGCCCTCCAGGCCGCGCAGCGTCAGGATGGCGGCGCCGATGACCAGGATGACGTATTCGACGAAGTAGCCCTGCCAGAAGGTGGAGCCGGCGAAGCGGGACTTGCGTCCGGCCCGGGAGGGCAGGGACAGCAGCCGGATCACGATCAGCACCGCGATGCCCGCCACCGTGGCGCCGGCGATGAACTCCACGAAGATCTCGTACGGCAGCCACTCGCCGATCAGCGGCAGCAGCCAGTCGGCCTGGAAGAGCTGGCCGTAGGCCTGGAGCAGGGTGGGTACCAGGGTCAGGAAGCCGATGGCCACAAACCAGTGCGCCACGCCCACCACGGCCCACCGGTTCATCCGGGTGTGGCCGAGGAATTCCCTGGTCAGGGTGAGGGTCCGCCGGCCGGGCGCGTCGGTGCGGCTGCCCGCGGGCACCGGCTGTCCCAGCTTCAGGGTCTGGACGATCTGCCCGACCGCCCGGCCGAACAGCGCGACGGCCACCGCGGTGAGTACCAGCGACACGACGATCGCTACGAGTTGCATGACGGCTCCTCGGACCGGCGGAACGGGGGCTGGAGGTGAAGCTACTGAACGGTAACTCAGTCGTTTTGGACAGAGCGTACCGAGATCGTCCGCGCCTCGCAGCCCGACGGCGGGTGATCTGTGTCGCCCAGGCTCCCCTGACCTCCTCCCGAGGTCCTCAAGTCCCCCCGCGGACAGACGCGCGGCCCTCGGGTGACCGCCCGCCGGGCCCGGCCCCCCGATACCCGGCCGGCAGGCGCGGAATACCGATCGGGAATGACCCGGCCGCACCGGGCGGGGCGCGCGTCCGTGCAGGTTAGGGTCCCTCGGATCAGCGGACGGCAGCGGAAACGGCAGCGGAAACGGCAGCGGTGACCATGGCGACACAGAACCCCACCACCACCGGCCCGGCACCGGCCCGGGCCCCCGCCTCGCTGGCGGCCCGGATGCGGCGGACCGCGGCCGGAGCCACCGCCGGGGCCGTGGCCCTGCTGGCACCGGCCGGCTGCGCCGCGTTCCAGGACACCGCGGACACCACGGTGATCACCGTGCTGGCCGCCGACTTCGGTGCCGGACCGGCGACCGGCGCCGCCCGGGAGCGCTGGAACTCGCTGGCGGCGGGATACCGGGCGGAGCACCCCGGGGTCACCGTCGAGGTGGAGCTGGTCCCCCGGGCGGAGCTCGACGGCCTGCTGGCCCGGCGGGTGGCCGAGGGCAGCCCGCCGGACATCGCCCAGACCGGCAGCTATGTCCCCTACGCCGCGGACGGCCTGCTCCACCCGGTCCGGGAGATCCTGCCGCCCGCCGTCCAGGCGGACTTCCTGCTGGCCCTGTCCCGGGCGGGCGAGTACCGGCTGGAGCAGTACGCCATGCCGTATCTCGCCTCCACCCCCCGGCTGCTGTGGAACCCGGAGCTGTTCCGGGCCGCCGGGCTGGAGGGCCCCCCGGCCGACTGGGCGGAGCTGGCCCGGGCCGCCCGGGCGCTCGGGGACGCCGGGGTGGAGGTGCCCTATGCGCTCCAGCTCGCCGAGGGCTCGGCGACCCAGGAGATCCTGGTCTGGATGCTGGCCGGCGGCGGCGGCCTCACCGGCGGCGCCGGCGAATACCGCCTGGACAGCGCGGCCAACATCGCCACCCTGACCTGGCTCCGGGACCATCTGGTGGCGCCCGGGCTGGCCAAAGACCCCTACCCGGCCGACCGGGACGCCGTGACCGAGGCGTTTCTGGGCGGCCGGATCGGCATGCTGCTCGCCCACCCGCCCCTCGTCCGCGCGGCCGAGACGGCCGGGCTGCCCTACGACCACGCCGCGTTCCCGGCCCGGGAGGGCGGCCCGGCGCTGCCGCTGGGGCTCACCGACTGGCTGATCGCCTTCCGTGACGGGGGCCGCGGCGAGGCGGCCGGGGAGTTTCTCGGCTACCTGTACGCGGCCGACCGGGTGACGGCCGCCACCGCGCGGGACGGCACCCTGCCCACCACCGTCTCCGCCGCCGAGCGGCTGCGCGGGATGCCGCAGGGGCAGCCGCTGCGCCCGTTCTTCGAGCAGATGGCCGAGTCGGTGCTCCAGCCGGTCGACAAGCGGTCCTGGCCGGAGGTGGCCGCCCTGCTGGAGGACGCGATCGGCCGGGCGCTGGAGCCCGGCGGTGATCCGGCCGCGGTGCTCTCCCGGCTGCAGAACGAGGCCCGGCGGGCGGAGGAGACCGCTCCGTCCTGAGCCGGTCCTGAGCCGGTCCTGAGCCGGTCCCGGCGGGCGGCGGACCCGGAACACGAATGTCCGGAATAGCCGGAAATGGGACAATCGGTGAGCATAATGCGCGCATGACTCCGCGTCACCGCCGCCTGCCGGTCCGTCGCCCGCTGCTCGTCCTCACCTGGATCCTGCTGCCGCTGCTGGCCGTGGGCTGGTGGCTCTATCTGCGTCTGGACGGCAACGTCCGCACCGATCATGCCGCCGCGGCGGCCCTGGCCGACGACGCCGCGGCGCGGCCCCCGGCCGACGCGGCATCCGGCGGCACCCGCACCTATGTGGTCATCGGCTCGGACGAGGAGGGCGGCACCGGCACCGCCCGCTCGGACACCGTGCTGCTGCTCCAGCTTCCCGCGGACGGCCACCGTGCCGAGGTGGTGCACATCCCGCGCGATCTGATGGTGGACATCCCGCGCTGCCGCCGCGAGGACCACGGGGACGACGAGACCGGTGCCGGGGACGCGGGCCGGGACGGGGCATGGACCGAGCCGCGGCGGGCGCAGTTCAACTGGGCGTATCAGTACGGCGGGGCGGCCTGCACCATCCGCACCCTGGAGGACCTCACCGGGGTGCGGGTGGACAGCCATCTGGTGATCGAGTTCTCCGCGGTGGAGAAGGTCGTCGACGCGGTCGGCGGGGTGGAGGTCACCCTGGCCGAGGACGAGTCCGACTGGCATGTCGGCCACCAGTTGACCGCCGGCACCCATCTGCTGGACGGCGAGCAGGCGCTGGCCTATCTCCGGGCCCGGCAACTGGTCGGCGACGGCAGCGATCTGAACCGCATCTCCCGCCAGCAGGAATTCCTGAAGCTGCTCTACGAACACGCCCGCGGCGACTCCACCCTGCTCAATCCGGCCCGGCTCTATCCGGTGCTGGAGGCCGCCACCTCCTCGGTCACCGCCGGACCGGGTCTGGACAGCCTGTCCGCGCTCTACGGCCTGGCCCGCGAGCTGCGCTCGGTGCCCGCCGAGGGGCTGCGCTTCCACACCCTGCCGGTGCTGCCGCACCCGGACCGGGAGAACCGGGTCGCCCTGGACGAGGAGCGGGCCGGGCCGGTCTTCGCCGCGCTGCGCCGGGGGCGTCCGCTGCCGTGAACGCCATGGCCGGGGGCGGTGCATCCGGCCCGAGTACGGCTTGAGCGTGGGAAGAGGATGAGAATTGAGCCCGGTCCGCTCAGGTCATTTGACGCGGGCGCCCGCCGCCTGCATTCTTGAGTCAGACCTACTCAAGGTATGGGCTTGGAGGATTCCGAAATGGCACGTGCGGTCGGCATCGACCTGGGTACGACGAACTCCGTCGTCAGTGTTCTCGAAGGCGGTGAGCCTACGGTCATCGCCAACGCGGAGGGCGCCAGGACCACGCCGTCCGTCGTGGCCTTCGCCAAGAACGGCGAAGTGCTGGTCGGCGAGGTCGCGAAGCGCCAGGCGGTCACCAACGTGGACCGGACCGTCCGGTCGGTCAAGCGCCACATGGGCACCGACTGGAAGATCAATCTGGACGGCAAGGACTTCAACCCGCAGCAGATGAGCGCCTTCATCCTGCAGAAGCTGAAGCGGGACGCGGAGTCCTACCTCGGTGAGAAGGTCACCGACGCGGTGATCACCGTCCCCGCCTACTTCAACGACCACGAGCGGCAGGCCACCAAGGAGGCGGGCGAGATCGCCGGCCTCAATGTGCTGCGCATCGTCAACGAGCCGACGGCGGCCGCGCTCGCCTACGGGCTGGAGAAGGACGACCAGACCATTCTCGTCTTCGACCTCGGCGGCGGCACCTTCGACGTGTCCCTGCTGGAGATCGGCGACGGCGTGGTCGAGGTGAAGGCCACCAACGGCGACAACCACCTCGGCGGCGACGACTGGGACCAGCGCATCGTCGACTACCTGGTGCAGCAGTTCCAGAACGGCCACGGCCTGGACCTCTCCAAGGACAAGATGGCCCTCCAGCGGCTCCGTGAGGCCGCCGAGAAGGCCAAGATCGAGCTGTCCTCCTCCACCGAGACCTCGATCAACCTGCCCTACATCACCGCCTCCGCCGAAGGCCCGCTGCACCTGGACGAGCGCCTCACCCGCGCCCAGTTCCAGCAGCTCACCGCCGATCTGCTGGAGCGCTGCAAGCACCCCTTCCACAATGTGATGAAGGACGCCGGCGTCCAGGTCTCCGAGATCGACCATGTGGTCCTGGTCGGCGGCTCCACCCGGATGCCCGCCGTGGCCGAGCTGGTCAAGCAGCTCACCGGCGGCAAGGAGCCCAACAAGGGCGTCAACCCGGACGAGGTCGTCGCCATCGGCGCCTCGCTCCAGGCCGGCGTGCTCAAGGGCGAGGTCAAGGACGTCCTGCTGCTGGACGTCACCCCGCTGTCCCTCGGCATCGAGACCAAGGGCGGCATCATGACCAAGCTGATCGAGCGCAACACCACGATCCCGACCAAGCGCTCCGAGATCTTCACCACCGCCGACGACAACCAGCCCTCGGTGCAGATCCAGGTCTACCAGGGCGAGCGGGAGATCGCGGCCTACAACAAGAAGCTCGGCATGTTCGAGCTGACCGGTCTGCCCCCGGCGCCGCGCGGCGTGCCGCAGATCGAGGTCACCTTCGACATCGACGCCAACGGCATCATGCATGTCTCCGCCAAGGACCTCGGCACCGGCAAGGAGCAGCGGATGACCGTCACCGGCGGCTCGGCGCTGCCGAAGGACGACATCGAGCGGATGATGCGCGAGGCCGAGCAGTACGCGGAGGAGGACCACCGCCGCCGTGAGGCCGCGGAGACCCGCAACCAGGCCGAGCAGCTCGTCTACACCACGGAGAACTTCCTCAAGGAGAACGCGGAGAAGGTCCCGGCCGAGATCAAGACCGAGGTCGAGGCGGCCGTGTCCGAGCTCAAGGAGACGATGAAGGGCGAGGACACCGCGGCCATCCGGGAGGCGTCCGAGAAGGTCGCCGCCACCAGCCAGAAGCTGGGCCAGGCCATGTACGCGGACGCCAAGACCGCCTCGGCGGCCGGCGGCGCCGGCGGGGCCGGCGGCCAGAGCGGCGGCTCCGCCTCCTCGGCCGACGAGGACGTGGTGGACGCCGAGATCGTGGACGACGACAAGCCGAAGGACGGTGCGGCGTGACGCAGGACCCGAACGGCTTCGAACAGGAGCCCGAGGTCCCCGACGCCAAGGCATCCGACAGCTCCGCCCAGGCCGGCGGCCCGGACCCCGACGGGGGTGCCGCCGACCGGACGGGCCCGTCGGGTGCCGCGGCCGGCGGCAGCGGTGAGGGCGAGGGCTCCGGCCCCGGCTCCTCCTCCGGCCCCTCCGCCAAGGAGGTGCAGGAGGTCGCCCTGACCGCCCAGCTCGACCAGTTGCGGGCCGCGCACAATGAGCGGACCGAGGACCTCCAGCGGCTCCAGGCGGAGTTCCAGAACTACCGCCGCCGGGTGGAGCGCGACCGGATCGCCGTCAAGGAGATCGCGGTGGCCAACCTTCTCACCGAGCTGCTTCCGGTGCTGGACGACATCGGCCGGGCCCGGGACCACGGGGAACTGGTCGGCGGCTTCAAGCAGGTGGCCGAGTCCCTGGAGACGGTGGTCGCCAAGATGGGGCTCAGCCAGTTCGGCAAGGAGGGCGAGCCCTTCGACCCGACCATCCACGAGGCGCTGATGCACAGCTACTCGCCGGATGTCACCGAGACCACGTGCGTGCAGATCCTGCAGCCGGGGTATCGGATCGGCGACCGGACGATCCGTCCGGCGCGGGTCGGCGTGGCCGAGCCCCAGCCCGGGGCCAAGACGGCGCCGGCCGGTGGCGAGAGCGCGGACGAGGAGACGGGCGAGCAGGAGTCCGGGGCCTCGAAGCAGGACAACGGTGGCTCCGAGGAGAGCTGAGGCCGAGCGCGCCCCCGGCCGGACCAGGTCCCCGGACCGGGTCCGGCCGGGCGGCGCGTCGGCGGACCGGCACACGGCGGACCGGCACACGGCGGGAGGAGGGACGCGCGGGTGAGCACCAAGGACTTCATCGAGAAGGACTACTACAAGGTTCTCGGCGTCCCCAAGGACGCCACCGAGACCGAGATCAAGAAGGCGTACCGGGCGCTGGCACGCGAGTACCATCCCGACGCGAACAAGGGCGACGTCAAGGCGGAGGCGCGGTTCAAGGACGTCTCCGAGGCATATGACGTGCTCGGCGACGCCAAGCGGCGCAAGGAGTACGACGAGGCGCGGGCGCTGTTCGGCTCCGGCGGCTTCCGGGGCGGGCCCGGCGCGGGCGGCGCCGGCCAGTTCTCCTTCGACCTCGGCGACCTGTTCGGCGGCCCGGGCCCCGGCTCGGGCACCGGCACCGGCACGGGCCAGGCCGGCGGTTTCGGCGGCGGGCTCGGGGATGTCTTCGGCGGCCTGTTCAACCGGAGCGGCACCGGGACCCGGACCCAGCCGCGGCGCGGCCAGGACATCGAGTCCGAGGTGACGCTGAGCTTCACCGAGGCGGTGCACGGCGCCACCGTGCCGCTGCGGATGTCCTCCTCGGCCGCCTGCAAGGCCTGCTCGGGCACCGGCGACAAGAACGGCACCCCGCGGGTCTGCCCGACCTGTGTGGGCACCGGCCAGGTCAGCCGGGGCCGGGGCGGCGGTTTCTCGCTCACCGACCCCTGTGTGGAGTGCAAGGGCCGGGGCCTGATCGCCGACGACCCGTGCGAGGTGTGCCGGGGCAGCGGCCGGGCCACCAGCTCCCGGACCATGCAGGTGCGCATCCCGGCCGGCGTCGGGGACGGGCAGCGCATCCGGCTGCGCGGCAAGGGCGCGCCGGGTGAGCGCGGCGGGCCCAGCGGGGATCTGTATGTCGTGGTGCATGTGGACAGGCACCCGGTATTCGACCGTCGGGACGACAATCTGACCATCACCGTGCCGGTGACCTTCCCGGAAGCCGCACTCGGTGGTGAGATCACCGTACCGACGCTGGGCGGTCCCCCGGTCACCCTGCGGCTGCCGCCGGGCACGCCGAGCGGGCGCACCATGCGGGCCCGCGGCAAGGGCGCCGTCCGCAAGGACGGCACCCGCGGCGACCTGCTGGTGACCATCGAGGTCGCGGTGCCGCACCAGCTCGGGGAGCGGGCGCGCAAGGCCCTGGAGGAGTACCGCAAGGCGGCCGAGGGCGAGGACCCTCGGGCGGCGCTGTTCGAGGCCGCGAAGGGAGAATGACCAGATGGACGGCCATGGCCGCACGGGACCGGGCGCCGGCTCGGCGCCCGGCCCCGGCATGAACCCGGGCAACCCCTACGAGCTGACCGAGGAAACCCCCGTCTATGTGATCTCGGTGGCGGCCCAGCTCTCCGGGCTGCACCCGCAGACACTGCGCCAGTACGACCGGCTGGGCCTGGTCTGCCCGGACCGCACGGCCGGCCGTGGCCGCCGCTACTCCGCCCGGGACATCCAGCTGCTGCGCGAGGTGCAGCGGCTCTCCCAGGAGGAGGGCATCAATCTGGCCGGCATCAAGCGGATCATCGAGCTGGAGAACCAGGTGGCCGCGCTGCGGTCGCGGCTGGCGGAGATGCAGCAGGCGCTGGAGGGCGCCGCGGCGGCGATGCGGCAGCGCGAGGCCGCCGTGCACGCCTCCTACCGCCGCGACCTGGTCCCGTACCAGGACGTCCGCCAGACCAGCGCCCTCGTCGTCTGGCGCCCCGACCGCCCGGGCCGCCCCGGCCGCCGCTGACCCGGGCCCCGCCCGGGCGGCCGGAGCCCGGCGCCCGGGGAAGAGCGCCGGGCGGGGACAGCACGACCGCGGGTCAGGGCCGGCCCAGGGCCCGGTAGGTCCATCCGGCGGCGCGCCACTGGGCCGGGTCGAGCGCGTGGCGGCCGTCCACGATGCGGCGGTGGGCCACCACGGCGCCCATGGCCGCCGGGTCGATCTCCCGGAATTCGGTCCACTCGGTCAGCAGCACCACCACATCGGCCCCGGCCGCCGCGTCCAGCGCGTCGGCCGCGTAGTCGAGCTGCGGACAGGCGCGGCGGGCGTTGTCCATGGCCACCGGGTCGAAGACCCGCACCCGGGCGCCGGCCGCGTGCAGCGTGGCGGCCACATCCAGCGCCGGGGCGTCCCGGATGTCGTCCGAGTCGGGCTTGAACGAGGCGCCCAGCGCCGCCACCCGGATGCCCGCCGGGTCACCGCCGGCCAGCTCCCGTATCAGGCTCACCGTGCGGGCCCGGCGCCGCTTGTTGATCTCGTCCACCTCGCGCAGGAAGGCCACCGCCTGGCCCACCCGGAGCTCCTCGGCCCGGTGGATGAAGGCCCGGATGTCCTTGGGCAGACAGCCGCCGCCGAAGCCCAGGCCGGGCCGGAGGAACCGGCCGCCGATCCGGTCGTCGTAGGCCAGCGCCTCCGCCAGCTTCTGCACATCCGCCCCGGTGGCCTCGCAGACCTCGGCCATGGCGTTGATGTAGGAGATCTTGGTGGCAAGGAACGAGTTGGCCGCGGTCTTCACCAGCTCGGCGGTGGCCAGATCGGTGGTCACCACCGGTGTGCCCTCGCCGATGACCGGGGCGAACGCCGCGCGCAGCCGCTCCTCGGCCCAGGCCGAGGTCACCCCGAACACCAGCCGGTCCGGGTGCAGGGTGTCCTCCACGGCGAAGCCCTCGCGCAGGAACTCCGGGTTCCATGCCAGCTCCACCTCCTCGCCGGCCGGCGCCAGCGACCGGACCCGGTCGGCCAGCGCCGCGGCGGTGCCCACCGGCACCGTGGACTTGCCCACCACCAGGGCGCGGCGGCGCAGATGCCGGGCCAGTTCATCGGTCGCGGCGTGCACAAAGCTCAGGTCGGCGGCGTTCGAGCCGCGCTGCTGCGGGGTGCCCACGCACAGAAAATGCACATCACCGAAGTCCGCCGCCTCGGCGAGGGAGGTGGAGAACCGGAGCCGGCCGGAGTCCATCGCCTTGGCCAGCAGTTCGGGCAGCCCGGGCTCGTAGAACGGGACCTCGCCGCTGTTCAGCCGCTCGATCTTGCCGGGGTCGACATCCACGCCCAGCACTTCGTAGCCGAGCGCGGCCATGCACACGGCGTGGGTGGCACCGAGATAGCCGGTGCCGATGACGGTCAGCCGCGGCGCCGCGGCGGTCGGGGTCGCTTCTGCGGGGACCATGAGCTCCTCCGGGGGAGTTCTCGGGCAGCACGGCATCGCCGCGCCACCGGACGGATTCCTTGCCTGCGGGGGGACGGGAGAGCGGGGGGAGCGGGGGGAGAGCCGGGAGGGCGGCCGGGCCGGCCGGGTCAGCCGGAGCAGTCGACGTTGGCCAGCCCCTCGGCGGCGCCGCTGACTTCGTTGTCGCAGGTCACCTTGTTGTCCTCGACGGGGGTGAGGCTGAACCCGTGGCCGGGGCCGTTCACGTGGGCGGTGTTGCCGCGGAACATGTTCCCGGTGCCCCAGCCGTCCACGACCTGATGGGTCTGGAACCCGTCCTCCAGGGAGTTGGTCCCGGTGTTGTTCTCGATGACCCAGTCGTTGCCCTTGACGTCCACCCAGGAGTCGCTGTGCCCGCCGGTCAGCCGGGCGCCGTCGAAGGTGTTGCCGGTGACCAGCCCGCCGGTGGTGCCCTCCTTGATGTCGACGGACTCGGCGGTGGTGTCCCGGATGTCGTTGCCGCGGATGATGTTGTGGTCGCTGCGGTCCGGCTCGCAGTCGGTGATCGAGCACCAGTTGGACTCGGCGCTGCCGATGTAGATGCCCTCGCCGAACTTCTCCCGGCGCAGCCCGGTGGTGCGGATGGTGTTGCCCTCCACCAGGTTGCCGGAGCTGAAGTTGCGCAGATGGATGGCCTCGTCGCCGATCTCCTGCACGGTCAGTCCCTTGATCACCGCGCCGGTGACCCGGTCGGCCATCACGCCCTTCTGGCTGTTGCGGACCGTGAAGCCGATCAGCCGCCAGTGGCTGGCGCCGTCGAGATGGAAGCCGTAGCCGCCCTCGATGTCCTCGCCGTCGAGCACCGCACCCGGGCCGCCGCAGACGAAGACCGGCTGCTGCTCGGTGCCCGGGACCGAGGCGGTGAAGGTGCCCGGGTAGGTGCCGTCGGCCAGCAGGATGCTGTCGCCGGGCCCGGCCTCGTCCAGTGCCCGCTGGAGGGATTCCGCGTCGTTGACGGTGACGGTGGGCTCAGGGCAGTCGGTGACGGCTGCTCCGGTGGGCGCGTCCCCGGTGGGTGCCGGGTCGAGGGGCCCGGTCTCCACCCCCGTGGGCCGGCCGTCCCCGCCGCCGTCGGCGTCCGGCTCGTCGCCGGTGCCGGAGGGCGAGGGAGAAGGCGAGGCGGAAGAGGAGGGGGAGGGGGAGGGGGAGGAACCCGGGCCGGTGCCCGCGGCCGGAGCCGGCCCCTCGCCGTCTCCGCTCCCGGCCAGGGCGACCACCAGCGCGGTGAGCGCGATCAGCAGGGCCGCGGTGGACAGCCAGGTGCGCGGGTCGCCGGGCGGCTTCCGGCGGGCGGCGGCCGGGCCCGGGGCGGGGCCGGTCATTCGGCCATCACCGGGACCCGGTGCCGTCCGCGCTGGGCCCCGGTCGGCACCTCGGTGGGCGGCGGGGTGGGCAGGGGCCGCTTGTCGTCGTAGGGATGCCGCACCCGTGGCGGCTGGCCCCTGCGGACGCCGTGGTGCTTCACGCCCATCATCGCCATGAACAGGATCAGCAGCAGGATGCTCACCCACAGCAGCGTCATGGGGCTGGCGTAGTGCTTGACCTTGGTCCAGAACGAGCTGGTGTCGTACCAGGCGAAGGTCTGGTTCTCCTTGACGGTGATTCCGCCGTCGGAGCGGGTGGTGTCCAGGGCGCTGGGGCCGACACCGGCGATCACATTGAAGGTGACCACCGAGCCGGGGACGTCGCCGACCAGCGAGACGCCGTGACTGGTGGCGTCCTGGATGGTGTTGCCCCGCACCTCGGCCTCGGAGTCCCGGATGTAGATGCCGGTCGCCGCGCCGTCCACGATGTTGCCGGTGACGGTGGCGGCCAGCACCCCGTCCCGGACCGAGATGCCCTGGCGTTCCTGCCCGGTGACCCGGTTGCCGGTGATGGACACGGTGTCGGCGTCCTGCCGCGCCACGATGCCCATGTCGCCCCCCTCGACCCGGTTGTTCTGCACGCCGACGTCGAAGCCGCCCAGCACTTCGATACCGTACCGGCCGTTGCCCTCGGCGACGGAACTGGAGACCGAGTTGGAGCCGTAGCTGTCGACGGGCTGGCCGGAGGCGGAGGGGCCGGAGGCCAGCGGGCGCCCGCTGACGGTGTAGCCGTTGCCCGCGTTGTCCCGCGCGGTGCAGCCGGTGACCTGCACCTGCTGGGTGGCGCGGGAGAGGATGAAGCCGTCGCCGCCGTTGTTCTCCGACACGGTGCGCTCCACCACGGCGCTGCGGACGAAGCGGTGCAGCAGCACCCCGTCCTGCAGGCTGTCGCGGACCACGGTGTCGCTGATGTCCACGCCCGCCGCGCTGGAGATGAACAGGCCGAAGGCGTTGCCGTCGATCTCGGAGTCGGCGATGGCCACCGACACATAGGAAAGGTCGGGCACGGTGAAGCGGGTGTCCGGGGTCTCCAGGGGCCCGGTCGGCAGCGCGGTGACGTCCCCGTTGCGCGGCGGCTCCGCTTCCTCGGCTCCCTCGCCGGGTTCGCCGCCGGTCTCGCTCTCCTCGGGCAGCGCGTCCGGCCCGTCGATGGCACCGGTGTTGGGCCGGTCGGTGCCGGTCAGGCTGAGCCCGCCGGTGCGTCCGCTCCAGAAGCCGAGGGTGGAGATGTGGGTGTGGTCCATCCGGAACTGGCCGCCGATGGCGCGGATGTAGGCCCGGCCGTCGCGCACATCGGTGTCCGCCGTGTCCTTGTCCGGGTCCCAGCTCGTGATCTCCAGCGGGGCCTGCGGGGTCCCCTGGAGAGTCAGTTCGCCGCCGAAGGAGACGATGGAGACGAAGCCGGCCGCGCTGCTGGCCATCCGCAGGGTCAGCCCGCCGGGGGTGGACAGCTTCAGCTTGGCGCCGGGGTTGAGATAGATGTTCTCGGTCAGCAGATAGGAGCCGTCGGACTGGCGGACGAAGGTCTGCGGCGCCAGCTCCAGCAGATCGGACACGGTGTACGCGTTGCTGCGCTCGGTGAGCACCAGGGTGTAGCCGCTGCCGGTGTCCAGCCGGTAGGGCTGCTTCCATGCGGTGCCGCCCTGCAGCGGGGCGATGGCGGTGATGGCGCGCACCTGGTTCAGCCGGTCGTCCTCGGCCGCCACCAGCGCGGCCTGCACCTCGGCCTCCTCCGGGGTGAACGGCATCGCCTGGTCCCCGTCGCCGCCGGTGTCGGCGTGTGCGCCGGCCGCCGGGCCGCCGAGTGCGGCCAGGACCGCGCAGGCGGCGACCAGGGCGAGACGCCCGGTCTGCCGCGTCGTTCGCGTGGGGCGCATCAGATCCGCACCGCCTTGACGTCGAGTTCCATGGTCTGCTCGGGGTCGCCGTGGTGCGTCCGGGGCCGCGGCGCGCGGGGGCCGCTGCCGGTGCCGGTCAGGGTGGCGGCGGTCTGGCCCTCGCCGCCGACGCTGGTGCTGCTTCGGGTCAGCCAGCCCTGCTTGTTCATGGTGATGAAGGCGTACAGCTTGATCGGCAGCGAAATCATGATCACCACCGTCGCCAGCAGCGGCAGCAGCAGGATCTCCTGCGGGTGGCGGCGCAGGTGCGACCAGCCGCGGATGCCGCGGCCGACCAGCAGCCAGATCAGCACCAGGATCAGGCCTCGGCCGGTGAGTTCAAGGCGGCTGAGGAGCAGATACCCCAGGGCCATCCCCATGGTCACCGGGGTGAGCAGGATCTGCAGCACGGTGATCTTGGTGACCAGCGGAACACGCCACAGCCAGCCCTTGTACAGGGCGGTCAGATAGCAGCGGTAGGAGTTCCGGCTCCACCGCACCCGCTGCTTGACGAAGGCACGGAAGGAGGACGGGAACATCGAGATGGCGCGGGCCGAGGACTGGTGGACGGTGCGGTAGCCGGAGGCCAGCACCAGCCAGGTGAGCCGGCCGTCGTCGCCGGCCACGCAGCGGCGGCCGAGGAAGAACTCGTTCTCCAGGTTCTCCAGTACCGGCACGATGGCCTCGCGGCGGTAGGCGGCGGTCCGACCGGAGAGGCAGGCCACCGCGCCCGCCCGGCCCATGGCCGGTACATAGTCGTAGTAGCGGAGGTTGACCAGCCAGTCGGCCATGCGCCGCCAGACGCTGGTGGTGCGCTGGTACACGTTCTGCTGGGTGCCGACCCCGCCGACCGAGGGGTCCTCGAACGGCATCTGCACGGCGGCCAGCAGTCCGGGCTCCCAGCGGGTGTCGGAGTCCACCAGCACCACCAGCTCACTGGTGGCGGCGCGGATGCCCACGCCGAGCGCGGAGCGCTTGCCGCGGTGCTCGAAGGCGAGCACCCGCACCCGGCGGTCCGTGACGGTGCGCAGCCGGCGCAGGACCTCGGTGTCCTCGACGTCCGGGACGATGATGATCTCGGTCGGATCCTGGTCCAGCCATGAGTCCAGGCACTCCATCAGAATGTCCGGGTCCTCCCGATAGGCCGGGACTACCACGGAAACAGTTGTCCGGAAGTCGTTCTTGACCGGGCGTGCGAACCGTGACAGTACCGCCCGGTAGAGCCACAGGGCCCAGACGAAGATTCCGGCCAGTCCGAGCGGCATGAGCTCGCGCCACGACGTCTCGCCGACCGCGACGACGATCCATGACCAGATGCCTTGTGTAAAGTCAGACACGAAAAGTAACCTAAGCCCCACTATGTCCCGTTCGCGACAACCCTCCACTGGGGCTGCGCAAGTCTCCCCACGACATGGAGACCGTAGAACAGATTCGGCCACCGCCTTCACTTTTTACGCACGTGTTACGAAGAATTCGTGAATGTGGTGGGTGCGTACAGCTATTCCGCGGTGCTTCCGCACTGTTTTGCCCAGCTTCGCCCCGCTGGGCAGGGTTCCTCTCGTCGGCGCTGGATCCTGCCCGTGCGGGGCGGCCGGCGCCGGGCGGGTGGCGCCGGGACGTCCGGGGGCGGTGCGGTGGGTCCGCGGGGCGCCTTGAAGCCGTACGGACGGGTGGAGTAGCCGAGTCGCGTGGTGGGAATGAAACCCGCCGGGCTAGGGTTGTGCATAGCGGTCGTAGTTTTTGCTTGTTCGTGTTACCCGCACGCTCGCAGTAAACGTGGTTCGCGGGCGCGCTGCTTGCCTTCAGGGATCTGGAGGAGTCGCGTCGAGACCGGCCCGGGGCGCCGTAAGGTGCGGCGCTCACGTATCCAGCCCCTGTCAAGGAGCAGTAATGACTCAGGGAACTGTCAAGTGGTTCAACGCGGAGAAGGGCTACGGCTTCATCGCGCAGAACGATGGCCCGGACGTCTTCGTCCACTACTCGGAGATCCAGGGCCAGGGCTTCCGCAGCCTGGAGGAGAACCAGGCCGTGGAGTTCGAGGTGGCGCAGGGCCCCAAGGGCCCGCAGGCCACCGATGTGCGCGTGCTCTGATCGTGAACCAGGGCGGTCGGCGCTGACCCGGCGCCGGGGCGGCCGTCTCGCACCGACGCGCACCGTCTGACCAGGGCCGGTACCTCCGGGTACCGGCCCTGGTCCGTGTCCGGACCCGCCTCCCCCGCGAGGCACCCGACATCCACCCCGGGCCGCCCGGGGGCCGCCGCACGGCCGCCCACGAGCCCTTCACCGACCCCACACCGCTCTCTCAGGCTTCCCTCATTTTTCTGCGGCAGGGTGCCGGGGCATGGACAGCACCGCCCAGACCTCGCTGCGGCCTGCTCCGTCCACGGGGAGCAGGCCCGTCCGTACCGCACCCGATACCGTCCCGGCCGCGGGACCCGTCCGGCGTGATGCCGCGGTCCGTGCCGCGGCGGCCGTGGCCCTGGTCCCGGCCCTGGTTCCGGCCTGGTACTGGTCGGCCACCGATCTGCCCGGCGGGCTGTTCGCCCCCGCCCGGTTCGCCGCCGTCACCGCCGGCGTGACGCTGCTCGCCCAGGCCCTGCTGCTCTCCCGGGTGCCGGTGCTGGAGCGCCCCTTCGGCCTGCACCGTCTCGTCCGGCTGGCCGACCTGGCCGGTCTCGCCTCCCTCGCCCTGGCCCTGGCCCACGCCGTGCTGGTCCTGCTCGCCCACGGCGGCAGCCCGCTCGACCTGGTCTCCCGCACCCCCGGCCCGCTGCTCACCGCGGCCGTCCTGGCCGCCGTGGCCCTGTGCTGGTTCCTCGGCCGGCGGCTGCTCCGCCTGCTCCGCCCGCGCCGCGGGCCGGCGGCCGACGGGCGGTGGTGGCGCGGCCCGCTCGCGCTCCTCCCCCTGTACTGCTGCCTGGGCCTTTTCCTCGTCCTGCCGCAACAGCTCCTGCGCGGCGCGAGCTTCCTGCCCTCCACCGCGGCCCGGGCCTACTGGTGGACGCTGTGGGGCCTCGCCGCGGGCGCGCTCGTGCTGTGGCGGGCCGCCCTGCCGCTGTGGCGCCACCGCCGGCACCGGCTGCGCGTAGCGTCGGTCGTCGCCGAGGGCAACGGCGTGCTGTCCGTGACCATCGGCGGGCGGCGGCTGGACCGGCTGCGGGCGGTCCCGGGACAGTTCCTGATCTGGCGCTTCCTCCAGCCGGAAACCTGGCGCCGGGCCACCCCGTACGCCCTCTCCGCCGTACCGGACGGCCGGCTGCTGCGCATCACCGTCCTCACCCGGGACGGCCACAACTCCGGCATCCGCGCCCTTGAGCCGGGCACGCCGGTCTGGTGCACCGGCCCGTACGGCCGCCTCACGGCCCGGGTGCGCACCCGCCGCCGGGTCGCCCTCATCGGCGCCGGGATCGGCGTGGCCCCGCTGCGCGCCCTCGCCGAAGGGCTGGACCACGGGCCCGGTGAAGCCGTGCTGCTGCACCGCTTCACCCGGCATCCGCTCTTCAAGCGGGAGTTCACCGCCCTGGCCCGGCGCAGCGGCCTGGACCTGATCCGGCTGCCGGGCCACCGCCGCGCCCCCGGCTCCTGGCTCGGCGACCGCGACGACCGGGACCGGGCGCTGCCGGCGGACGACCTGGCGGCCCTGCGCACGCTCGTCCCGGACATCGCCGACCGCGAGGTGTACGTCAGCGGCCCCCCGGAGTGGACCGCCGCCGTCCTGCGCACCCTCACCGACGCCGGCGTCCCGCCCCGCCACACCCACACCGAGCCGTTCCACTGGTGACCCGCGCCCCCGGGGCCGGCGCTCAGGACACCGGCCAGCCCCCGTAGACCGAGACGAGCACGGAGTGCGTCGCGGCGAAGGCCGCCCGGGCGGCGGCCCGGGGGCCGCCCGCCAGCAGGTCGTCGGACATGACCTCGGCCGTCATCTGGGGCCCGGCCCCGTGGCGGCGCAGCACGGTCAGCACGTCGCGGGCGTGGTTGCTCCCGCTGCCGGGCAGCAGCCGGTGATGGAGTGATTCATACCGTGCCTCGGGCAGCGCCTCGGGTCCGACGTCGCAGAGTTGCACGGCGAGGACCCGGCCGGGGGGCACCGGTGACAGTGCATCAGCCGTGGTACCCGCCCGTACCCAGTGCCATACATCGATGAGCAGGCCCGCACGGGAACTGTCCGCGAGACGTACCGCCTCCCAGGCGGCCCGCAGGTCCGGGATGCCTCCGAACGGCATGAACTCCAGTGCGACGGCCAGCCCACCGGCCCGCTCGCAGAGCGCCGCGAAGCGTTCGGCCACGAGGCCCGGCGGCGCCTTGTCGAACAACCCGGCGTTGACCCGGCTCGCGCCGAATGTCCTGGCGATGTGAAAGGCGGTCCGCTCCTTCACCGAGCCCGCGCCAGGGCCGGGGCCCGGCCCCGCCGGCAACCAGTCGCTGAGGAACTCCACCTCGGTGACCGCGAGCCCGTGGTCGTCCAGCAGCGTGCGCATGGTGCGGTCGTCCATCCCGTCACGGTGGGCGGCCAGGTAGGACTCCACACTGAGGCCGATGGCGTCGAACCCGGCCGCCGCCGCCGTGCGGACCCGCTCCGCAAAGGGAGTGTCGCCCAGCGTGCGCACGCTCATCGTGAGTCGGCTCCGGCCGTCCTTCCGGGGCATGCTTACACGGCCTCGAAGAGACTCAGCTCGTTGATCTTCCGCTGATTGAAGTCCGGATAAAACTGGCGAAGCAGATGGAATGTCTCATGGAAGTCGAGCTGTCCCGGGGCGAAGCTGCTGCCGATGAACGAGTAGGTGAGCCGGGAGCCCAGCGCCGGGAAGAACACGCGTGAGACGGCACCCAGCGCACCCATGGCGATCACAATGAGTTCCGGGCCGTCCTCTCTGGCGACCAGTAGCGAGGCCAGCCTCCGCAGGTCCGCTCCGGAGGCCACCATGGTCGAGATCTTGACGACGTCCGCGCCGGCCCGGGCCGCGTCGCGCACGACCGCCTCGAGTTCCTGGCGGCCCGGTGTGGCCTCGAAGTTGTGGTAGGAAACCACGGCGACGGTGTCGTTCTCCCTGGCCGTGGCGATCACCTCGGGCAGAATCCCCCGCGAGGACAGTTCGATGTCCACGGCGTCCACCACGGGAGCCACCGTGCGGAAGAGTTCCAGCCGCTCTTCCTCGGCGCCGTCCCAGTGCCCGCCCTCCTCCCGTGAGCGGATGGTGGCCAGGGTGGCCAGTTCGCGGAACAGCTTCACCTGCGCCAGCACATGGCCGGTATCGGCCCGTGAAAACTTGTCGATCCGCAGTTCCGCGACGTCCACACCGGCCCCCATGGCCTCCTTCGACAGCCTTTCGTTGTCGCTGTCCCGGAAACTGACGGCGATCAAGGGCGTCTCGCTGCCGAGTCGGTCTCGCAAGGTATTCATTGTCGGGCGTCCTCTGTTCCTCTGTGGTCAGTTGGGTATTCGAAAGGAGGTGCGTGACGGTGCCGGTCCGGGCGCCGGGCGATCCGGCGGGAACACCAGCCCCGTCCCTTCTATCGCCTGGAGCGCCGCTCCGAGCAGCGAGGAATGCGGCGCGGTTCTGGCGACTTCGATGACGTTCCGATCCGCTATGCCTCGCCAGAGGTTTTCCGGGAAACCGTTCATGAACAACCTCAGGTAGTGGTTGGCGCGGGCCACGAGGCCCGGGATCTGGGATATGCCGGCTCCCATCCGGACGGTGGTGAAAGAGCAGGAGTACAGGAGATTGGCACAGGCGCGGGCGATGTACCGGGCCTCCAGGTCCCAGGCCCGGTGGCCGGCCGGCAGCTCGTGGGTGGGCCTCTGCCACCGGCCGCTCAGCGCACGGCCTGAGGCGAGGCCCTGGAAGCAGGCACCGTGGAACCGGCAGCTTCCGGGGTAGCCGTCGTCCGGTTCTCGCGGCAGATGCATGTGCCCGAGCTGGGGCGGGTCCGTTCGTGGCACGGTGCGTCCTGGCGGTCCGTGGAAAGTTCCGCCGATCCCGGTCCCGATGGACAGATAGACGAAGTCTTCGGCAGGGAGAGTCATGTTCCGCGCTTCGGCGATCGCGGCGGCATTGACATCGAAATCGAACAATACGGGTACATGGAAGCGGGTGGTAAGCATCGACGGCAGATTGACACCCGACCACTGCGGTTCGGAGCTGCCGACGATTCCTCCGAAATCACCGAGCCCAGGATTCACCTCCAGCGGGCCGAAGACGGCAAGGCCGATGGCCACAACAGAGTATCGCTCGCAAATGCCGTCAAGATACGCCAGCAGCGCGTCCACCGTTTCGCGGGGCGTGGTCACGCGTATGCGACAACGTTCGAGCTCGTTCGCGTCCGGAGTGAATACACCTGCCAGGAACTTCGTTTTTCCGGCGTCTATCGCGGCAACCACCTCCTTCGGTCGCGTGGCGGGCCGTGGGCCGGGTATCACGGCCGCTGCTGGGGGCGCAGGAGCTCCTGACGGGGCTGGCGGGCCCAGTTCTCAAAGAGCTCGAATAGATGTTCGGATAAGGAATTCCGCTCGTAGTACCGATATTCGAGTGACGTATCCGCCAGTCGCCCGGTCTCGTGGTCCCAGCGGGGGAAGGCGATCAGCAGGTGGGTACGGTCGATGGCAAGTCCGAGCAGGAAGGGGAAGCTGGGATACTTCCAGATTTCCAGCCCGGCCCGGCCGTCGCAGAGCGCCCGCAGCCGTTCTACCGTCTCGCTCTGCTCCCCTTCCCAGTGCCGCGGGAAGAGCTCCTTGTCGGCTCGCGCGAAGTCGATGGTGCGCAGCGTGATGGACAGCCGGTTGGGGTTCCGCCGGACCAGGTCCCTGAGCAGCGCCGTGGTGAAGGTGCCGCCGGTGAAGGCCAGGATCTCGATGTGCACGACGCGGCGCGAAACGCTGTCGCTCACCAGTTGATGGACGAAGTCGGCGGTTCCGGCCACATCGTCGGTGAACCTTCGGCCTGCTTCCCTCGATCCCATGCTCTGCCGGACCGTGCGAGCGAGCCGGTCCTCCGTGCTCTGGCCGACCGTTCCCAGCACGATGAAGACCACCGGGAAGACGATCAGTGCGGCGATGAGGTTCGGGAACAAGTCCTTGAGGAATCCGGCCGTCTGCCCGCCCCGCTCCCCATCCGGCAGCAGGAAGTAGATGACCGTGAGCGAGGCTGCGGTGACCAGTGCCAGAAGCAGCTTGAGCCAGTCGATGGCGGCTTCGTTCCGGTCCTCGTACCGACCCCACGGTCCCCGCCCCATGTGGAAACAGCCTCCCAACCCGGCCCCGAGCCCCTGGCGGTGTTCGAGCAGGTGTGCGCCCCGACGAGACAGCGTAGCGTGTGACCGGGGACTGCCCCAGAGCGTGTGCTTCTTTCAACTTCCCCGTTTCACACTCCGGTTGGAAAGATTCCTACCGCTCCTGCTCCGCGACGGGTCCGATGTCTCCGGACATGCTGTCCACTCGACGCCGCAGGTTTCGGGTGCCAGCCAGGCCCGGCGGACCTTGACCGCTGGCCCGCGCGCACATGGAGGTCGGGGGCGACGGCCCGAAGGATGCCGACGGCCCCGGTGGTGCGGTCGCGGACCCGCGCGGAACATTGCAGGACGCCATGGCGGGACCGGGCGGGCAAGGGGCAGCAGCGCCGGGTCACGTGCTTGCGTGCGACGGCATGTATGGCAGGGCTACCATATACGCATGACTCTGAAGCGGACCACGGTGTATCTGGACGAAGCCGATCTTGCCGAACTCAAGCGCGCTGCTGCCCGGGAGAAGGTCAGTGAGGCGCAGATACTGCGTGAGGGAGTGCGGCTCGCCATCGCGCGATACCGGGTCTGGGACGAGCCCGTGGATCTGCCGGTCTTCGAGAGCGGTGATCCCGCGTTCGCCGAGCGGGCCGACGAGATGCTGCGGGACAGCGGATTCGGTGCCTGGGAAGAGGACCGGGCGTCGTGATCGTGGTCGCCGACACCTCAGGGATCATCGCCTCGGTCGACCGGAGCTCTGCCGATCACACCGGTGCCCGGAGAGTGATGGACACAGCGGGGCTGGTGGTGATCCCACCGCCTGTTCTCGCGGAGCTGGATCACCTGGTGGGCAGCCGTTGGGGGAAGGAGGCGTCCGGGACCCTGCTCGACCGCCTTCTCGGCGAGGTCCGCAGGGGCAGGTACGCCCTGGCGGATGCCGGGCTCGAGGTGCTGCAGGAGGCTCGGCGGGTACAGCGGCGCTACCGCGAGCTGCGGCTGGATCTCTGCGATGCGGTAGTGGTGGCTCTGGCCCGGGAGTACGCCACCGACATGATTCTCACACTCGATCGCAAGGACTTCCGCACCCTGCGTCCGCTGTCCGGGCCGCTGGCTTTCCGGCTGCTTCCTGACGACCTGTGAGTGCGGCCAACGCGCGGCCCGGTGCGTTCGCCGTGCTGCCGGCCGCAGGGGCGGGGCCGTCGGCGGTCATGCCTCGGAGTGGCCGAGGGGGCGGCCCGGGGCGACCCGGTCGCGGATCAGGCGCTTGACGACGGTCGGCTCGGGAAAGCCCTGGTCGCGCCGGTCCCACACCACCTCGCCGTTGACCAGGACGCGGAACACGCCGCCGGTGCCGGGGGCCAGGGCCACCTCCGCCAGCTCCGCCTCGAAGGTGCTGAGCAGTTCCTGGGCCAGCCAGGATGCCCGGGGCAGCCAGCGGCACCGCGTGCAGTACTCGATGCGCACCCGGTGCGCCGCGCTCTCCGCGTTCTCGGCGGCGCTCTCCGCTCCGGCTGTACCGGTCATGGCGCTGGTCCCCTCTCGTCCGTGGTCGCGGGCCGGCCACCCGGTCCGCGTTCATCCTCGCGCACCGCCGCACCGTCCCGCGGCTGTCAGGCGTTGCCCAGGGCGCGGGTGAGGGTGATGCGGATCAGCACGCGGCCGGGGTCGGGGGCGCGGGGTGCAGGGGATCGGCCGCGGGTGCCATCAGCGCATCAGAGGAAGTCGGAGGTCTCCAGGTCGAAGCCGAAGGGCTCGGGCAGCGGCAGCGGCTTGCCGAAGGGGACCCGGTACTCGGCCGCGTATCCCGTCCTCCGGGGGGAGCTGAACAGGGCGAGGAAGGTCTTGAGGCGGTCTGCCGACTGCGCCGATGAGTCCGACGCCGACTGGTGCGCGGCCGTGACAGGCATGGTGCCTCCTCGGGTGTGAGGAAGCCAGTGTGCCCAGCGGGCTGCATGTAGCCGGAACGATCTTCGGGAGAGTTCACCCGGAGGTGGCGTGACCGGGGAGGCGGGCTGACGGGAAACCGGCTTGAGTGAGTTAGACTCAGGTTTGTGGAGGGTAAGCCAGGCAGGGTCCAGGCGGGGCGGATGGACTGCCGGGCCGTCCCCGAGGGACGCTGCGGTCAGGATCGGCCAGGAGGAGATACCGCAAGTGAACGGTGAGCTGACCAATCGGAGCCGGGACGCGATCAGCGCGGCCAACAGCCGGGCGCTGACCGACGGTCATCCGGACATCACCCCGGCCCATCTGCTGCTCGCCCTGCTTCAGGGCCAGGACAACGAGAACATCCAGGACCTGCTGGCCGCCGTGGAGGCGGACCAGGCCGCGCTGCGCGCCGGCGCCGAGAAGCTGCTGGGCGGGCTGCCCCGGGCCCAGGGCGCGTCGCTGTCCAAGCCGCAGCCCAACCGTGAGCTGCTGGCCGTGCTGGCGGACGCCGCCAAGCGCGCCAGGGAGCTGGGGGACTCCCATGTCTCCACCGAGCATCTGCTGATCGGCCTGGCCGCGCAGGGCGGCCGGGCCGGGGAGCTGCTGCGCGCCCAGCAGGCCACCGCCACGAGGCTGGCCGAGGCGTTCCAGCGGGCGCGCGGCGGGCGCCGGGTGACCGGCCCGGACCCGGAGGGCACCTACAAGGCCCTGGAGAAGTTCGGCACCGATCTCACCGCCGCCGCCCGCGAGGGCCGGCTGGACCCGGTGATCGGCCGCGACCAGGAGATCCGGCGGGTGGTCCAGGTGCTCTCCCGCCGCACCAAGAACAACCCGGTGCTGATCGGCGAACCGGGCGTCGGCAAGACCGCCGTCGTCGAAGGGCTGGCGCAGCGCATCGTCAAGGGGGACGTGCCGGAGTCGCTGCGCGACAAGCGGCTGGTCTCCCTCGACCTCGGCGCCATGGTGGCCGGCGCCAAGTACCGGGGCGAGTTCGAGGAGCGGCTCAAGACCGTGCTGGCCGAGATCAAGGACAGCGACGGGCAGATCGTCACCTTCATCGACGAGCTGCACACCGTGGTCGGCGCCGGGGCCGGCGGGGACTCGGCCATGGACGCGGGCAACATGCTCAAGCCGATGCTGGCCCGCGGCGAGCTGCGGATGGTCGGCGCCACCACCCTGGACGAGTACCGGGAGCGGATCGAGAAGGACCCGGCGCTGGAGCGCCGCTTCCAGCAGGTGCTGGTGGCCGAGCCGGACGTCGGGGACACCATCGCCATTCTGCGCGGACTCAAGGGCCGCTACGAGGCCCATCACAAGGTGCAGATCTCGGACAGCGCGCTGGTCGCCGCCGCCGCGCTCTCCGACCGCTACATCACCTCCCGCTTCCTGCCGGACAAGGCCATCGACCTGGTGGACGAATCGGCGTCCCGGCTGCGCATGGAGATCGACTCCTCCCCGGTGGAAATCGACGAGCTGCGGCGCAGTGTGGACCGGCTGAAGATGGAGGAGCTGGCGCTGGCCGGCGAATCGGACGAGAACTCCCGGCAGCGGCTGGACCGGCTCCGCCGCGAGCTGGCCGACCGCGAGGAGGAGCTGCGCGGCCTGACCGCCCGCTGGGAGAAGGAGAAGCAGGGCCTGAACCGGGTCGGCGAGCTCAAGGAGCGGCTGGACGAGCTGCGCGGGCTGGCCGAGCGGGCGCTGCGGGACGGCGATCTGGAGACCGCGGCCAAGCTCCAGTACGGGGAGGTCCCGCAGCTCGAACGGGAGCTGGCGGCGGCCTCGGAGGCGGAGGCGGCGGCCAAGGGCTCCCCGGCCGCCGCCGCGGCCAAGGACAAGCTGGTCAAGGAGGAGGTCGGGCCGGACGACATCGCCGATGTGGTGGCCTCCTGGACGGGCATCCCGGCCGGCCGGCTGCTGGAGGGCGAGACCGAGAAGCTGCTGCGCATGGAGGAGGCCATCGGCCGGCGGCTGATCGGCCAGGGCGAGGCCGTGCGGGCGGTGTCGGACGCGGTGCGGCGCAGCCGCGCCGGGGTGGCCGACCCGGACCGGCCCACCGGCTCGTTCCTCTTCCTCGGCCCGACCGGCGTGGGCAAGACCGAGCTGGCCAAGGCGCTGGCCGATTTCCTCTTCGACGACGAGCGGGCCATGGTCCGCATCGACATGAGCGAGTACGGCGAGAAGCACTCGGTGGCCCGGCTGGTCGGCGCGCCGCCCGGCTATGTCGGCTACGAGGAGGGCGGCCAGCTCACCGAGGCGGTCCGCCGCCGCCCCTACACGGTGGTGCTGCTGGACGAGGTGGAGAAGGCGCACCACGACGTCTTCGACATCCTGCTCCAGGTGCTGGACGACGGCCGGCTCACCGACGGCCAGGGCCGCACGGTCGACTTCCGCAACACCATCCTCGTCCTGACCTCCAACCTCGGCAGCCAGCATCTGCTGGAGCCGATCGAGACCCGGGAGCAGCAGCGGGAGCAGGTGATGGCCGCGGTGCGGGCCGCGTTCCGGCCGGAGTTCCTGAACCGGCTGGACGATGTGGTGATCTTCGAGGCGCTGACCGGTGCCGAGCTGGGCCGGATCGCCCGGCTCCAGATCGACGCCCTCCAGCGGCGGCTGGCCGACCGCCGGATCACCCTGGACGTGGCCCCCGAGGCGCTGCGCTGGCTGGCCGAGGAGGGCATGGACCCGGCCTATGGCGCCCGGCCGCTGCGCCGCCTGGTGCAGACGTCCATCGGCGATCAGCTCGCCCGGTCGATCCTCTCCGGAGAGGTCATCGACGGCGACACGGTGCGGGTGGCCGCCGCCCCGGGCGGCGGCGGACTGATCGTCGGCCGGGCGGCGGACTGACCGCGCCCGGCGGGCGGCGCGCGGGGCGCTCCGGGGCGATGTCCCGGGCGCCCCGCTGCGGTTTCGGGCGGAAGGGGGGATGGGGGAGGATGGAGATCTACCCGTATGAAGGGACCTTCCTGTGTCTATCGACCCGTCCTCGATTCCGAACTTCGGGGGCCAGCAGCCGAAGCCCGAGCAGCCGAAGAAGCCGACCCGCCCGGTGCTCCCGGACCAGGAGCTGGTGAAGCGGCTGCTGGACCAGATGAAGCTGAAGTACGTGGTGGACAAGGAGGGCGACCTGGTCGCCCCGTGGGAGAAGTTCCGCACCTACTTCATGTTCCGCGGCGAGGAGCAGCAGCGCGTCTTCTCGGTCCGGACCTTCTACGACCGGCCGCACGGCGTGGAGGACATCCCGCGCCTGCTGGAGACGGCCAACGAATGGAACCGCCGCACCCTGTGGCCCAAGATCTACACCCACACGCATGACGACGGCACGGTCCGGTTCATCGGCGAAGTGCAGATGATCATCGGCACCGGAGTGTGGCTGGACCACTTCCTGGCCTCCGCGGTGAGCTGGATCCGCGCCTCCATCGAGTTCGACAAGTGGGCCGTGGAACAGCTCGGCCTGGCCAAGGACGCCGACTCGGCGGTCCGCCCCGACGACAGCGGCGGTGAGGCCGGTGAGGCCGGCGGCGAGGCCGGTGAGAACAACGGGCAGTAGCCCGGACGCGAGGAGACCCCGGGCCGTTGTGACGTAACCCGGGGTCCCTCGCGCCGCGCTCCGGCGTCAGAGGATCTTGGTGTCGGCCTCCGCGAAGTGGCAGGCGACCGGGTGGCCCGATCCCCGGTCCACCAGTGCCGGCTCCTCGGTGGCACAGATCTCCTGGGCCTTCCAGCAGCGCGTCCGGAAACGGCAGCCGCTCGGCGGGTCGATCGGGCTGGGTACGTCGCCCGTCAGCACCGTCCGCCTGCGCTGCCGTTCTTTCTTGGGGTCCGCAAGCGGTGCCGCGGACAGCAGGGCCTGGGTGTAGGGGTGAGAGGGCCGCTCGTAGACGTCGTCGTGCGAGCCGGTTTCCACCACCTTGCCCAGATACATCACCGCGACCCGGTCCGAGATGTGGCGGACCACGGACAGGTCGTGCGCGATGAAGAAGTACGCCAGGCCCAGCTTGTCCTGGAGGTCCTCCAGCAGGTTCACCACACCCGCCTGGACGGACACGTCCAGCGCCGAGACCGGCTCGTCCAGCACCAGCAGCTTGGGCTCCAGCGCCAGCGCCCGGGCGATGCCGATGCGCTGCCGCTGCCCGCCGGAGAACTCGTGCGGATAGCGGTTGCCGTGCTCGGGGCCGAGCCCGACCATCCGCAGCAGCTCCGCGACCCGCGCCTTGCCGCCGTCGCGCCAGCGTCCCTGCACCTTCAGCGGCTCGGCGACGATGTCGTTCACCGGCAGCTTGGGGTTGAGGGAGGCCATCGGGTCCTGGAACACCATGCCCGCGTTGCGCCGCACCCGCTGCATGGCACGGCGGTCCAGGCCGGTGATCTCCTGGCCGTCGAACCGCACCGATCCGGCGGTCGGCTGGATGAGCTGGAGAATGGCCCGCCCGGTGGTGGACTTGCCGCAGCCGGACTCGCCGACCACGCCGAGGGTCTGGCCGCTGTCCACGCTCAGGCTGACGCCGCTGACCGCCTGCACCTGGCCGACGAGGCGGCGCAGCAGGCCGGAGCCGCGGATCGGGAAGTTCACCACCAGGTCGGTGACCTTCAGCAGCGGTTCGCGTTCCCCGCCGTTCCCGGTGGCGGTGGCCGTGGCCGTGGCCGGGGTGTTCTCCGGGGCCTTGGACAGGTCCGCTGTCATTGCCCCTCCTCGCTTTCCGTGGTGCCTTCCGTGGTCGTGACCGTCTGCCGGGCCGGAACGCCGTCCGCCGGCTCCGCCTCCCCCGCGGCGGCGGGCTCGCCGTCGGCGCGGAAGAACGCGGTGGGGTCGTCCGCCGCGGCGAGCCGGTCGCTGTGGTGACAGGCGGCCCAGTGGCTGTCACCGGCGGCCTCCAGCGCCGGCTCGCTCTCCCGGCACTCGGCGGTCGCCAGCGGGCAGCGCGGCGAGAACGGGCAGCCCGCCGGCAGCCGGATCAGCGACGGCGGGGTGCCCACGATCGGCCGCAGCCGCTCCTCGCCCTCGCCCTCCAGCGACGGCACGGAGCCGAGCAGACCGGCCGTGTACGGCATCCGCGGCGTGTAGAACACGTCGTCGGTGGAGCCGACCTCCACGGGCTTGCCGGCATACATCACCAGCGTGCGGTGGGCCATGCCGGCGATCACCCCGAGGTCGTGGGTGATCATCAGGATCGCCGCGTTGACCTCGTCCTTGACCTCCAGCAGCTTCTCCAGGATCTGCGCCTGCACGGTCACGTCCAGCGCCGTGGTGGGCTCGTCCGCGATGATCACGTCCGGGTCGTTGATGATCGCCATGGCGATCATCACCCGCTGCCGCATGCCGCCGGAGAACTCGTGCGGATAGGCCCGCAGCCGCCGCTCCGCCTGCGGGATGCCGACCAGGTCCAGCATGTGCCTGGCCTTGGCCAGCGCCTGCCTGCGGGGCACCAGATGGTGCGCCAGTACCGCCTCGGCGAGCTGGTCGCCGACCGTGTGCACCGGGTTGAGCGAGGTCATCGGGTCCTGGAAGATCATCGCGATCTTCTCGCCGCGCAGCGCCCGCTGCTCCTTGGCGCGCATGGCCAGGATGTCCTTGCCCCGGAACAGGATCCGGCCGCGGATCCGGGCGTTCTTGGGCAGCAGGCCCATGATCGCCATGGAGGAGACGGACTTGCCGGAGCCGGACTCGCCGACGATGCCCAGCACCTCACGGGCGCGCAGCGTGTAGTCCACCCCGCGCACCGCCTTGACCAGGCCGTCGTCGGTGGGGAACTCGACGGTGAGGTTCTCGACCTTGAGCACCTCCTCGTCCAGCGGAGGCTTGGAGTCCGCCAGGGTGTAGGCGGTGTGCACCTCCTCGGCGCCGCCGTGCAGCATGCCGTCGGGCTCGCCGTGGATGTCCGGCGCCGTGGTGTCCAGTGGTGGTGGTGTGATGCCCATCAGTCACGCACCCTGTTCTGTCGGGGGTCGAAGGCGTCCCGCAGCCCGTCGCCGATGAAGTTCACCGACAGGGCGATGGCGATGATGAAGATGCCGGGCCAGTAGAACAGCCAGGGCCGGGTCACCATGGCGGTCCGGTACTCGTTGATGATCCGGCCCAGCGAGGTGTCGGGCGGCTGCACGCCCATGCCGAGGAAGGACAGCGCGGACTCCAGCAGCACCGCCGCCGAGATCGCCAGCGTCACCGAGACGATGATGATGCCGATCACGTTCGGCAGGATGTGCTTGACGATGATCCGGGCCGCCGAGGTGCCCACCGAGCGGGCGGCCTCGATGAACTCCTTCTCCCGGATGGACAGCACCTCGCCGCGCACCAGCCGGGCCACCTGGGTCCAGGTCACCAGCCCGAGCACCAGGCCCAGCACCGCCACGCCCTTGTTGCCCCACATCACGGCCACCATGGCGGCGAACAGGATGGTGGGGATGGTGATCATCACGTCGGTGATGCGCATCAGCACCGACTCCAGCCGGCCCCGGAAGAAGCCGGCCGCCGCTCCGATCAGGGTGCCGGTGACGGTGGCCACGACGCCCGTGATGAAGGCGATCAGCAGCGAAATCTGGGTGCCGCGCATGGTCAGGGCGAAGTAGTCGCGGCCGATGTTGTCCTGGCCGAAGGGATGTTCGCCCAGGTGCATGCCGCCGCCGCCGAGGAACTCCGGCACCACGGAGAGGGTGGGCCGGCCCCGGTTCACCAGGTCGGCGGAGTTGACGTAGTTCTTGTCCCACCAGCCGGGGATCGGACCCAGCCCGATGGAGCTGATGGAGAGCACCACCACGAAGCCGAGCAGGAGCATGCCCGCCACCGCGCCCTTGTGCCGCAGGAACCGACGCAGGATGAGCTGGCTCTGCGTGCGGGCCTTGATGTCCAGGCCCTGTGCCGCATCGCTGTCGGCCGGGGGGCGGGGATCGCCCGGGGTGACCGTGTGCGTCCCCGCGCTCTGAGCTGTCTGTGCCATGTCGAACTCCTCCTAGGACAGACGGATGCGGGGGTCGAGGTAGGCGTAGGCGATGTCGGCGATCATGTTGAACACCACCACCGCGCCGCCGGAGATCAGGAAGAACGCCATGATCGGGTTGGGATCGCGTTCCTGGATGCCGCCCAGCAGCAGCGATCCCATGGCCCGCCAGCCGAACACCGTCTCGGTCACCACCGCGCCGCCGAAGACCGTGGCGATGTCGTAGGCGACCAGGGTGGTGATCGGGATCAGGCCGTTGCGGAACGCGTGCCGCAGGATGACCGCGCGCTCCGGCAGGCCCTTGGCCCGGGCGGTGCGCACATAGTCCTGGTTCATGACCTCCAGCATGGTGGCCCGGCTGTACCGGGAGTAGGACGCCAGGGAGACCAGCACCAGCGCCATGGTGGGCAGCGCCAGATGGGTCAGGCTGTCCAGGTTGTGTTCCCAGTAGGTCCCGTCGTAGTTGGGGGTGCTGGGGCCGATGGTGGCGATGGGGCGGCCGTTGACCGAGTCGCTGTAGGCGGCGAACGACCACAGCAGCCGGTCCATGAAGATCACCATCGCGGTGGCCACGGCCGTGCACAGCGAGGCGGTGATGGCGGGCCGGCGGAACAGCTCGCCGCCGACGAACCAGCCGACACCGGCCGCGATGGCCAGGGCCAGCACCAGCAGCCCGATCACCACGATCGGGTACGGGTTCTCCAGCACCCCGCGGAACGCCACCGAGGAGAGGATGCCGATCACCGCGGTGATCACCGCGGACTTCATCACCGGGTTCCACTCCAGCGCGCTGAACAGCACCGAGAAGCCCAGTGCGGCGGCCAGCGCGGTGAGGGCGATGACCCCGATGCCCAGGCCCGGATTGGCGAACCAGCCGGTGGCGGACATCACGGCCAGGGCCACGGCCGTCGCCGCCGTGGTGCCGCCGAAGGCGATCAGCCGGGTGCGTCGGTCCGTGACCAGCAGGGAGGCGAAGAAACCGCCGATCAGCAGGGCGATCAGGGCGATCACCCACCAGGCGATGGTGGGGTCGGCCAGCCAGTTGTTGAACTCGATCGCCGCGAATTCCTTCAGCAGCGAACCCACCCAGAACAGCGGGAGGGAGAAGAACACGAACGCGCTGAAGGTGACGGTCAGGTCCAGCGAGCTGTACTGGCGCAGGGCGGAGATGACTCCGAGCGCCACGCCCAGCACGATCGCCAGGATGGTGGCGCCGAGCACGAGCTGCAAGGTCGCGCCGAGCGCGTCCTCCAGGGTGGCGTTGATCTGGATGCCGTCCCGGTCCGTTCCGAGATCCCATCGGAAGGCACCGGCCAGCCAGAGGAAATAGCGGACGATGACGGGTTTGTCCAGATGCATCCGCTCGGTCCGCTCGGCGATGGCGTTCTCGCGGCGGTTGGCGGGGAGCTCCCTCAGGTCGGCAAGGGGGTCCCCGAGGTTGGCGGCCATGACGTAGACCAGTGCCGTCGCCGAGAAGAAGACGAACACCGAGACGATCAGCCGCCGCACGATAAAGACAAGCATGTCGCTGACTCCGGAATGGTCAGGAAGCGGGACCCGCCGAAGGCACTGTCCGGCCGGTGGGCCGGGCGGCCCGGTCGCGCGGTGGCGCGGCGACGCCGGGGGTGCGGACCTACGCGGAAGGCGGGGCCGGGGAGTTGAGGCTTCCCCGGCCCCGCACTTCGCTATGTGTCAGGCCGTGTCCGGCACCGCTCGGGCGGCGCGGCGTACCGCGGACCGCCGTGGGCGGGCATGACTTCCGGTCGGATTACTCCTCGACGGTCCACTTGTGCATGGAGGCGGCGAAGTTGTCCTGGGTGGCGTTGGCTTCGACACCCTTCACGGAGTCGGAGAAGGCCAGCAGGCCCGGGTGGGCGAACAGCGGGATGGTGGCCACGTCCTCCCAGAGGATCTTCTCGACCTCGTTGATCAGCGGGAGCTGGGCGGCCGGGTCGACCGTCTCGTTGATCTCCGCGATCAGGTCGTCGACCTCGGGGTTGGAGTAGCAGCCGTTGTTGTTGCCCTTGCCCTCGGCGGAGCACTCGGTCGGCGTGGTGAAGGTGGAGGCCCAGCCGCTCACCTGCGGGGAGCCCAGCCAGGCGAACAGCGCCACGTCGTAGGTGTTCTGCGACAGGCCGCCGTCCGGGTCGAAGAAGTTGGCCTCGAAGTAGGGCTGGACGTCAAAGCCGGCCTGGTCGCAGGACTCCTTGATCAGCTGCCAGGTGTCCTCGCGGCGCTTGTTGTCGGCGATGGCGCCACCGCGGATCACGGTGCCGACCGCGTCGGCCTCCTCCAGCAGGGCCCGGGCGGCCTCGATGTCCGGCTCGGCGTACTCGGCCGGGAAGGCGTACTCGACGGACTCGGCGTACTCCGCCTGGAACGGCGAGATGGTGCGCACGTCCTGCGGCTGGGCCTCGGCGGCGATCGGCTGGATCAGCCGCTCGACGATCTGCTGGCGCGGCACACAGAGCGCGAAGGCCTCGCGCAGCCTCGGGTCGTCGGCGAGCGAGCCGCTGTCGAAGTTCAGGTCCAGGTGCTCGTAGACGAACTGGTCGAACTCGACCAGGGTCACGCCCTCCATGTTGGCGAGCTGGTCCTTGATGTCGGCGTCCGGCTGCGGCTGGATGACGTTGACGTCACCGTTCTCCAGCGCCTGCGGCTGCTCGGTGCCGGGCACCACGCGGAAGACGATCTCGGCGGCGCCGGGCGGGGTGCCCCAGTACTCCTCGTTCACGCCGATGGAGATGGACTCGCCCGGGGCGAAGTTGGTGATCGTGAACGGGCCGGAGGACGGCATCAGGGCCGCGTCGGGCATCGCGCCCTGGAACAGCCAGCCCTCGTTGAAGAAGTCACCGGCGGCCTTCAGGCCCTCGGCGTCGCCGTCCAGGATGGCCTGGGACATCTCGGCGGAGTCGGCGAAGCCGCCCTGCTCGGCCACGATGTGCGCGGGCATCATCGGGTAGCCGTTGCTGGGGCCGTTGGACTCCCAGTCGGCGAACGGCTTGTCGTAGACCAGGGTGAAGGTCTTGGCGGCCGGGTCCTCGCAGACCGGGGTGGTGACGTCCTCCACACCGTCGGTGCCGACCACGGAGAAGACGGGGGTCTCCTGGACCTCCTTCTCGCCGGTGGGCTCGCCGGTCTCCGGGTCCAGGACGTCGACCTCGCGCTCGACCGCCATGTTGCCGCTGTTCTGCGCCCACCACAGCAGGGCGTCGTCACAGGCGATCGGGTCGCCGTCGGACCAGGTGGCCTCCTCGGCGATGGTGTACTCGACGGTCAGCGGGTCGTCCGAGACCTTCTCGAAGGTGCCGAACTCCTCATTGCGCACGATCGAGCCGTCCGCACCGAAGTACCAGAAACCGGTGGTCACCCACTTGTTGACCATCGAGTTCTTGTACGAGTTGGTGGACGCCGTGGTGTCGTTGTACGAGTCGTATTCCTGGTCGTTGGCGACATAGATCGTGCCACTGGGACCGGACGCGGTGGTCGGGTCCTGGGTCTCGTCGTCGTCGCTGCTGCTGCCTCCGCCGCTGCACGCAGAGAGGGCGAGAGCCCCCCCGAGCGCCGCGGCGACCAGCTTCGACTTGGTGCCGAATCGGGTCATCTTCGGGCCTTCCGCGGTGTGATGACTTCGGGTGTGAAGTTGCCGGAAGCTTCCTCACTCGACGGCCCGGTAACAAGTGCGTTCGGGTGACCGTTGTCTACCCGAGATCCGAAACAGGCTGAGCTGTGATCAGCAATTAATGATATTTTGTGGCAAAAACGGACAAACGGCAAGCCTTGGTCAGTGGTTACCGTGCATTACCGTCCGTAATCCGGGCGGATTTCATGGGTGTGTCCGCATGTCGCTTTCTCGGCTTGCCGTCGTCCCGGCCCCGGGGCGTCCCGGCCGCGTCGCGGACCCGTTCCGATCCTGTCCGCGGACGGTCACCGGTATGCCGCCCGCGGTTTCCGTCCGGCGGGCCCGCGGGGGCGGCGGGGCGTCGGCTGGGCGTCGGCTGGGGCGTCGCGGCCCGGCGCGCACGGCACGCGAACGGCAAAGGTGTGAACATGTGACCCAGCCTGTCCCCGGAGGGTGGGAAACCCGGCCAACTTGGGTAAAAACGCTGTGGGGGTGGCGAGTTCCGTGATTCGGTGAACACATTGCAATCCGGCGGGGCCGGCCGGAAACACTTCCACTGCCTGCATGCGGGAGCCGTCCCATGCTCACCACCATTCACACCGCCTACTCCGACACCCGGGCCGACGACCTCGCCTGGGCCCTCGGCCGGGAGCCCCTGCCCTATCTGGCCTCGCTCGATCTCGACCTCGGCGGCGCACGCGTCCGGCTGCGGGTCCTCGGCGCCTCCCACCAGGTCCTCCTCGACAGCGGGGACGGGAGCTGCTCCGAAACGGTGGCCTGCATGCCCGGCAGCCGCACCCCGCTGCCGCTGGGCGTGTCGAAGAGTCTTGGGGCGTTCGAGTATGAGTTCGCAGCGCATGTGGAGAGACTCGCGCCGGGATCGTTCGCCGGCCGGGCCCAGGAACTGCTCGCGCTGGTTGCCGATCATCCGCACGGACTGGCCGGGACCTTCCCCGGCGAGCCGCACGCCTTCACCGCGCTGCTGGCCCAGTGCCGCGGCGGCCAGGTGCACTGGCGGACCTGGCACGCCTACCCGCAGGAGCACCGCCTGGTCTTCACCCGGACCCGGATCATCGTGCGGCGCGAACTCTAAACGTTGTCGCGGTGATTCCTCGGTGGCGTGCCCCTGCGCCACTCCCGTGGGTGACACAGTCCCGTCATGCACTGACGTACCGTTCGCCACATGATCGACTCGACCGAGGTCCCGGCGGGCCGTGCCGCCGCGGGGCGCTCCGCCGCCATGGCGTCCGCCGGAGACCCGGCGGGGGCAGCGGCGGGGCCGGGGACGGGGACGGGCGCCGGGGAGGACGACGGCCGGCCGCTGATCCTGCCGGTGCGGCCCGTGGTGGGGCGCTGGGTCGTGCTCAGCGCCGTCTTCGTCTGCGCGGCCTGCGGGCTGGTCTATGAGCTGGTGCTGGTGGCGCTGGCCGACTATCTGGTCGGCGACACCGTGACCCAGACCTCCGTGGTGCTGTCGCTGATGGTCTTCGCCATGGGCCTGGGCTCGCTGGGCGCCAAGCGGCTGCGGCTGCGGGCCTCACGCAACTTCGGCCTGATCGAGGCACTGCTGGCCCTGGCCGGCGGCGGATCGGCGATCGCGCTGCACGCCTGCTGGCTGTGGTTCGGCGAGGTGCGGCCGGTGCTGTTCGGCTGCGCGCTGGCCATCGGGGTGCTGATCGGCGCGGAGATGCCGCTGCTGATGACGTTGATCCAGCGCATCCGCAAGCAGGACCCGGGCGGCGCGGTGGCGGATCTGTCCGCCGCGGACTATGTGGGCGCGCTGCTGGGCGGGCTGGCCTTTCCGTTTCTGCTGCTGCCGTTCCTCGGGCGGCTCAATGCGGCTCTGCTGACCGGGGTGGTCAATGTGCTGGCGGGCGGCGCGGTGGTGCTGTGGCTGTTCCGCGGCGACCTCGGCGGGCGGGCCCGGCTGTCGCTGTTCGCGGTCAACACGGCGGTGGCGGGCGCGCTGATCACCGGTGCCCTGCTGGGCGGCCCGCTGGAGGCGGCCACCGCCCGGGCCGTGGAGGACCGGCCCGCCGCCGAAACCGCCCGCTGAGATCCGCGGGCCCGCATCGCCCGGGACAAACGTTCCGCAACGGTGGGGAAGCGGGCGCCCAGTGGGTAGAGTCCCGCGCATGGAGCACGAGGTCTACGTACCGCATCCCGCCGGCGCCGTGCGGGCGGTCTTCGCCGCGCCGGAACGTATCGCCACCTGTGTGCCGGGCTTCCAGCCGGAGCCCGCAAAGGAAACGGCGGCCGACGCGGCAGCGGGCCAGGACCCCGCGGCCCTGGCGGGCCGGCTGCGGCTGCGGATCGGCGGCTCCACCATCACCTACCGCGGCGTGCTGCGCCTGACGGCGCACGGCGAGGGCTTTCTGGTCGACGCCACCGGCGAGGAGTCGCGCGGCAACGGCCGGGTGCGGCTGACGCTGACCGTGGTGCCCCGCCCGGTCGCCGACGGCAGCGGGACCACGCTGGCCTTCGCCGGCGTCCTGGAGGACGCCCGCGGCCGGATCGCCGAGTTCGACGCGGCCCGCCGCGAGGCGGCCGGGCGCCGCCTGCTGGACCGCTTCACCGAATCCCTCCTCCCGCTGATCAGCGCACCCCCCACGCCGGACGGCACCGCGGCCCCGGCGTCGCCGGGCACCGGTGAGCCGGGGGACGCCGCGGAGGACGAGCCGCGCGGGCTGGGGCTGGCGGACGACAACGAGCCGGCGATCCCCGGGATTCCCGCACCGGACAGCGGTGAGGACACCCCGCCGCCGGTCCTCGACACCGAGGCACCGCCCGCCACCCCGGACCCGGACGCCGGCGAGCCCCGGGAAGCCGAGGACGGGAACGGCGGTCACGACGGCAACGGCGGGAACGGCGGGAACGGCGGGAACGGTGAGCAGGAAGCCGCCGAGGCGGTCGAGGCGGTCGAGGCGGTCGAGGCGGACGAGGAGGAGACCGAGGACGACCTGGCGGGCTACGACGCCGTGGAGGGCCTCCACGACGGGCTTCAGGACGATCTCGAAGGCGATCTGGAGGACGAGCTGCCCGAGGCCGACGCCGCGCGCCGCGCCATGATCGGCCGCAGCGCCGAGGAGGTCGACCACGCCCCGCCGCGCGGGCGCTACGCACCCGTCCCCGGCCCCGGATCGTCCACCTCCCACCGCTCCACGCTGCGCTGGGCGGCACCCGTGGCGGCCCTGGCCGTCGCCTCCGCCGTGGCCGTCACCCGCGCGCTGCGGCGCCGCCGCTGACCTCACTCTCCGAAAACAGCGCTGGTCAATGCGGTGTAGACCGAATCGTTATCATCGTGTCGTGACCACTCCACAACAGACCGAGCGCGGTGTGCGACTCCACGCGGCCGACGCCGAGCTGACCGTACTGCCCGACGAGGGCTGCCGGATCTCCTCGCTCCGTACGGGCGGCACCGAGCTGCTGCGCCAGGGCGACGACTTCGGCTCCTTCCTGATGGTGCCCTGGTGCGGCCGGACCCGGAACGGGAGGTTCCGCAACGGAGAAACCTTTCACCAGCTCCCCAACGACGGTGCGGCCGCACCGCACGCCATGCACGGAACCGTGCGTGAGCAGCCGTGGAAGACGGTGAGCGCGGAGCAGCGCAGCGCCGCATTTGTGTGCGACCTCGGCGACCCCTGGCCCTATCCCGGCCGGGTCACCCAGCTCGTCGAGCTGGCCGAGGACGGCTCCGCCGTCACCCTCACCCTGGGGGTGGAGACGGCAGGCCCCTCCTTCCCCGCCCAGGTCGGCTGGCACCCCTGGTTCCTGCGCCGCCTCAGCCCCGGCGGCCCGGACGCGGAGATCGGCTTCACCGCCGACTGGCAGGAGGAGCGCGGCGGGGACCACATCCCCACCGGAAACCGGATCGACCCCCGGCCCGGCCCCTGGGACGACTGCTTCGGCATGCCCGACGGCGTGCATGTCACCCTCACCTGGCCCGGCGAGCTGGCCCTGACCGTCACCAGCCCCTCCCCCTGGGTGGTGGTCTACGACATGCAGCCCGAGGCGATCTGCGTGGAACCGCAGTCCGGCCCGCCCGACGGCCTGAACTCGCACCCCCGGCTGGTCACTCCGCTGGAGCCGCTGGAGCTCTCCACCACCTGGAGCTGGCGCCCGGCCCCGGAGACGCAGACCGCATAACGGGCCCGGCGGCCCGGCGGCCCGGCGGCCGGCGGCAGGGAAGGCACGGGGAAGACACCGCCGGCGCGGGCGCCCGCCGCCGCCGGCCGGGCCGACCGCGCTCCGAGTCACCGGTGACCGGCGGCCCGGGTCCCGGCGCCTAGGCTGGCCCCATGAGCACGAGCACCGACACCCGCGCCGAGCTGCTGCGCCAGATCCAGGACAAGGCCGTCGTCCACGGCCGCGTGACGCTCTCCTCCGGCCAGGAGGCGGACACCTACGTGGACCTGCGCCGGATCACCCTGGACGGCACCGCCGCGCCCCTGGTCGGCCAGGTGATGCTGGACCTCACCGACGGGCTGGACTACGACGCGGTGGGCGGCCTCACCCTCGGCGCCGATCCGGTGGCCACCGCCATGCTGCACGCCGCCGCGGCACGCGGCGGGAAGCTGGACGCCTTTGTGGTCCGCAAGGCCGGCAAGGCGCACGGCCTCCAGCGCCGGATCGAGGGCCCGGACGTCGCCGGCCGGCGCGTGCTGGCGGTGGAGGACACCTCCACCACCGGCGGCTCGGTGCTCACCGCGGTGGAGGCGCTGCGCGCGGCCGGCGCCGAGGTCGTCGGTGTCGCCGTCATCGTCGAACGGGGCGGGGCCCCGGCGGTGGCGGCGGCCGGGCTGCCGTACTACGCCGCGTACCAGCTCGCCGACCTCGGCCTGGGCTGAGCATCCGGCCGCCCGGGAGGTCTGGGAGGATGGGCCCGACGATGATGTCATCCGACTCTCCCCTCCCGGCTCCCCGTCCTGAGAGCCGCAGGCCGCAGAGAGCCCGACCCTCATAGATACGCTTCGAAGGAGCGGACAGATGCCCATCGCGACACCCGAGGTCTACAACGAGATGCTCGACCGGGCGAAGGCAGGCAAGTTCGCCTACCCCGCCATCAACGTCACCTCGACACAGACCCTGCATGCGGCACTGCGCGGATTCGCGGAGGCGGAGAGCGACGGCATCGTCCAGATCTCCACCGGCGGCGCCGAGTTCCTGGGCGGCCAGTACAGCAAGGACATGGTCACCGGGGCGGTGGCGCTGGCCGAGTTCGCGCACGTGGTGGCCGCCAAGTACCCGGTCAATATCGCGCTGCACACCGACCACTGCCCCAAGGACAAGCTGGACGGCTATGTCCGCCCGCTGCTGGAGGTCTCGCGGGAGCGGGTGGCGGCCGGCCGCGAGCCGCTGTTCCAGTCCCACATGTGGGACGGCTCGGCCGAGACGCTCAAGGACAACCTGGAGATCGGCCAGGAGCTGCTCGCCCTCGCCGCCGCCGCGAAGATCATCCTGGAGGTGGAGATCACCCCGACCGGCGGCGAGGAGGACGGCGTCAGCCACGAGATCAACGACGAGCTGTACACCACGGTGGAGGACGCGCTGCGCACCGCCGAGGCGCTGGGCCTGGGCGAGAAGGGCCGCTATCTGCTGGCCGCCTCCTTCGGAAATGTGCACGGGGTGTACAAGCCGGGCAATGTGGTGCTCCGGCCCGAGCTGCTCAAGGACCTCCAGGAGGGCGTGGGCGCCAAGTACGGCAAGACCGCGCCGTTCGACTTCGTCTTCCACGGCGGCTCCGGCTCCACCAAGGAGGAGATCGCCACCGCGCTGGAGAACGGCGTGGTGAAGATGAACCTGGACACCGACACCCAGTACGCCTTCACCCGTCCGGTGGCGGACCACATGTTCCGCAACTACGACGGCGTGCTGAAGGTGGACGGCGAGGTCGGCAACAAGAAGACCTACGACCCGCGGAGCTGGGGCAAGCTGGCCGAGGCCGGCATGGCGGCCCGGGTGGTCGGGGCCTGCAAGGACCTGCGCTCGGCCGGTACCCGGCTGAAGTGATCCGGCGGTCCGGGTCCGGCTCCGCCCGCCGCCCCGGGCGGAGCAGGACCCGGACCGGGACCGGGCGGCGGCGGCCGGCCGCCCCTACCGGCAGACTGGACCCCATGGCCATCCATGAGAATCTGCTCGGGGGTCCGCCCCCGACCCACCTGCCGGACGACCCGGAGCCGCGCGAGGCCCTGGCGGCGGGCAAGGAGCCGGCCGAGGTCGCCGCCCGGTATCCGGCCTCCTCGCTGGCCTGGTCCCGGCTCGCGGACCAGGCCTTCGCGGCGGGCCGGGCGGTCGAGTCCTACGCCTACGCCCGGACCGGCTACCACCGGGGCCTGGACGCGCTGCGCCGCAGCGGCTGGCGCGGGCAGGGCCCGGTGCCCTGGGAGCACGAACCCAATCAGGGCTTTCTGCGCGCGCTGTACGCACTGGCCCGGGCCGCGCAGGCGATCGGGGAGACCGAGGAGTACGAGCGCTGCACCACCTTCCTGCGGGACAGCTCCCCGACCGCGGCCGAGGTGCTCACCGGCCCGCGGCCGTCCGCCTGACCGGTCCGTACCACCCGCACGATCCGAACCACCCGTACCACGCCCGGCGGCACCGGCGATCCCGGCGCCGCCGGGCTTCCCCCGGGAGACCGCAATGACGCAGTCACCACTGCCCACCCCCACGTCCACCCCCACCCCCGCCTCCGACCCCGGCACCGACCCGCATCTGGACTTCGCCGGCACCACCCCCTACGAGGACTACGTCAGGGCCGAGGTCCTCACCCACCTCCAGCACCCGCTCACCGACGAGCCGGGCGAGATGGTCTTCCTGGTGACCACTCAGGTGATGGAGCTGTGGTTCACGGTGATCGTCCACGAGTGGACCACCGCCGCCCACGCCCTGCGCCGGGACGAGCTGGGCACCGCACTGGCCGCGCTGGAGCGCTCCGGCCACGAGCTGAAGGCGCTCAACGCCTCCTGGGAGCCGCTCGCCCGGCTCACCCCCGCCGAGTTCAACGCCTACCGGGCGGCGCTCGGCGAGGGCTCCGGCTTCCAGTCCGCCATGTACCGGCGGATGGAGTTCCTGCTCGGCGAGAAGTCGGCCTCCATGCTGGTGCCGCACCGCGGCGCGCCGCGGGTGCACGACGAGCTGGCCAAGGCGCTGCACGAACCGAGCCTGTACGACGAGGCGCTGGCCTATCTGTCCCGGCACGGCCACGAACTGCCGGACGAGGTGCTGCACCGCGACCGCGGCCTGCCCCATGAGCCGCATCCGGCCGTGGAGGCGGCCTGGACCGCGGTCTACGCCGGCGATGCCCGGGACGGTTCCCCGGACGGTTCCCCGGACAACGGCCTGCTGCGTCTGGGGGAGGCCCTCACCGAGGTCGCCGAACTCGTCTGGCGGTGGCGCAACGACCATCTGGTGGCCACCCGGCGCGCGATGGGCGCCAAGCAGGGCACCGGCGGCTCGGCGGGCGTGGCCTGGCTGGAGAAGCGCGCCCGCAGAAGCGTCTTCCCCGAGCTCTGGACGGCCCGCAGCCATGTCTGACCGGCCTCTCACCCACCCCGGCGCCTCCGGCCCCGGCTCCGCCTGGGCGGCGGCGGCCCGGCTGGACGCCGCCGACCCCCTGGCCGGCCGCCGCCGCGCCTTCGTCCTGGACGACGACACCGTCTACCTCGACGGCAACTCGCTGGGCGCCCTCCCGGCCGCCGTTCCCGGACGGCTGGCCGAGGTGATCGGCCGCGAATGGGGCGAACTCCGCATCCGCTCCTGGACGGAATCCGGCTGGTGGACCGCGCCGCAGCGGATCGGCGACCGGATAGCCCCGCTGATCGGCGCCGCGCCCGGCCAGGTGGTGGTCGGCGACTCGACCAGCGTCAATGTCTTCAAGGCACTGGTCGGCGCGGTCCGGCTGGCCGAGGCCGACGACACCCGGGGGACCGCATCGCGCGGCACCGTCCGCGACCAGATCCTGATGGACGCCGGCACCTTCCCCACCGACGGCTATATCGCCGAGTCCGCCGCCCGGATGACCGGCCGCACCCTGGTCCCGGTGCCGGCCGGAGACCTGCCCTCGCTGGCCGGGCCCCGCACCGCCGCCGTGCTGGTCAACCATGTCGACTACCGCACCGGCGAACTGCACGGCCTGGCCGCGGTGACCGCCGCCGCCCATGCGGCCGGCGCGCCGGTGGTCGCCGATCTGTGCCACAGCGCCGGTGCGCTGCCGGTCAATGTGGACGCGCTCGGGGTCGACTTCGCGGTGGGCTGCACCTACAAGTACCTCAACGGCGGTCCGGGCGCCCCGGCATACCTCTATATCCGGGCCGAACACCAGGCGCGCTTCGACTCCCCGCTGCCCGGCTGGAACGGCCACCGGGAGCCGTTCGCCATGACCCCGGACTACCGGCCCGCCGAGGGGGCGGTGCGCGGCCGGGTCGGCACCCCGGACATCCTCTCCATGCTGGCCCTGGAAGCCGCGCTGGAGGTCTGGGACGGCGTGGACATCGCCGAGGTCAGGGCCAAGAGCCTGGCCCTGACCGACTACTTCCTGGCCCGGGTGGCGGCCCTCGCCCCGCCCGGCTCCCTCGTCCCGCTCACCCCCGCCGAACACGCCCGGCGCGGCAGCCAGATCTCGCTGCGCTGCGACGGGACCGCCGCCGTCATGGCCGAACTCGTCCGCCGGGGCGTGGTCGGCGACTTCCGCGAACCGGATGTGCTGCGCTTCGGCTTCACCCCGCTGTACACCGGCTTCACCGATACCGAACGCGCCGCCCGGACCCTGGCCGCGGTCCTGCGCGAGGGCACCCGGTGAACAGCGTCCCCGGCGGTGTCCCCGGCGGCGCCGCCTCGCCCGGCGGCGCGGCGGAAAGCGGGCGGGACGCGGCGGAGATGGCGGCACTGCTCGCCCTGCGGCCGGAGCCGCCCGACCGCACCCTGCGCTACGGCCCGCACCCCTCCCAGGTCATCGGCCTGTACGAGCCCCGGCCCGGCGGTACCGGTACTCCACCGGGGCCACCGGCCGGGCCGTGGCTTGTCGTCCTGCACGGCGGCTTCTGGCGGGAGGCCTACGACCGCACCCATCTCACCCCGTTCGCCGCCGCCCTGGCCGCCGCCGGCCGGCCGGTCGCCCTGGTGGAGTACCGCAGGGCCGGGGGCGGCGGCGGGCACCCGGAGACCTTCGACGACATCACCGCCGCGCTGTCCGCCCTGGCCGCCGACCCCACCGCGGCCGGCGACCGACCCCCGCTGCTGCTCGGCCATTCGGCCGGCGGCCAGCTCGCCCTGTGGGCGGCGGCCACCGCCGGCACCCCGCCCGGCGCCGTGCTGGCGGTGGCCGCCGTCTGCGACCTGGGCGCCGCCCACCGGCTCCGGCTGGGCGCGGGCGCCGTCGCCGGCTTCCTCGGCGATGACCTCGCCGGTTCGCCGCTGCTCGCCGCCCTCGACCCGCTGCGCCTGCCCGCCCCGCCCTGCCCGGTGACCCTGGTGCACGGCACGGCGGACGGCCAGGTCCCCCTCGCCCTCTCCGAGCGCTATGCCGCCGCCCACCGCGCCACCGGCAGCATCCGGCTCCACCCGCTCCCGGCCACCGGCCACTACGCCCCCGTCACCCCCGGCACCCCCGCCTTCCGCTCCCTCGCCGCCCTCCTCCCACCCGTCCCTCCCGTCCCACCTGTCCCTCCGGCCACCCCGCCACCGCACCGCACCTGACGGCCCGGCGCCGCCGCCTCTCACCCCGCCGCCCCTCCCGGACCGGAACCCGGAGCACGCGCGATCCGCTCCCGCATCTCCGCGGCCTGCGCCTCCTCCAGACCGGCGGAGAGCCGCGCCGCCTCCCGCCAGTGTCCGGCCGCCTCGGGCGAACCGAGCGCCTGGAGCGACTCGCTGATGCCGACCAGCGCCCGCAGCGTATTGCGCCGGTTGCCGAACTCCTCGAACGCCTCGCGGGCCGCCCGGTACAGCTCCAACGCCTCCTGGTGCGCCCCGACTTCGCCGCACGCCCGGGCGAGCGCGCAGGAGCCGAAGGCCACGCTCCAGGTGTCCCGGAGGCCGGTGAACAGCTCCACGGCCCGCCGGCAGCTCTCCCGTTCCCGGTCGTGCTCGCCCAGAGCGCACTGGCACTGGGCCAGGGTCAGCAGGGCCTGGCCCTCCCCGCGCCGCTCACCATGCGCCCGGAACACCTCGATGGACTCCTCGGTGGTGGCCAGGGCCTCGCCGATCGACCCCTGCCGGAGCTGCACGGTGGCGGTTCCGCGCAGCGCGAAGCCGGCGATCCAGCCGTCGCCCTCGGCCCGGCCCAGCCCGGCCGCCTGCCGGTAGGCGGCCAGCGCCTCCGGCAGCCGGCCCAGCAGCCACTGGGCGTCGCCCAGCCCCAGCCGGTTGCACGCCTCCCCGTAGCGGTCCCCGGCGGCACGGGCCGCCCGCAGGCCCAGCCGGTGCAGCTCCAGCCATTCGTGCCAGTAGTGCCGCAGCTCCCAGAAGCCGTACATCACCGCCGGGAGGCGCCAGGCCAGGTCGTACTGGCCGGCGCGCAGGGCCGTGCGCAGCGCGTCGAGCAGGGTGAGGCGTTCCCGCTCGAACCAGTCCATGGCCTGTTCCACGTCGCCGAAGGACAGCGGGGGCGGGGCCTGCGGATCGGCGGCCGGCAGCGGGACGCGGTGGAAGCTGGGAAGTATCACCCGGTGTCCGGCGGCCACCGTGTGCAGATACCAGCCGAGCACGCGGCGCAGCGCCCGGGTCCTGTGCTCCGGCGTCTCCTCCCGTTCGGCACACTCGGCGGCATAGGAGTGCAGCAGGTCGTGCAGGCGCAGCCGTCGGCCCGGGGCCCGCTGCACCAGGCTGGCCTGTACCAGCCGCTCCAGCGGCGGCCGGAGGTCCGCGGCCCGGCTGCCGGTGAGGGCGGCGACGGCGGACAGGCTCATCTCCGGGCCGGGATGCAGGCCGAGGAGCCGGAACATCCGGGCCGCCGCGGCCGGCAGGGAGCGGTAGGAAGTGGAGAACACCGCCCGCACATCGGCGAGTTCGTCGTCCGCGAAGCCCAGGGCGTCCAGCCGGTCGCGCTCGTCGGCGAGCTGCTCCACCAGTTCGGCGAGGGAGACCTCCGGCTGGTCATTGGCCTTTTCGGCCATGATGCGCAGGGCCAGCGGCAGATGGGCGCACCGCTCGGCCATGCGGGCGGCTGCCTCGGGTTCCGCCGCCACGCGGTCGGGTCCCATGATGCGGCCGAGGAGCTCCACCGACCGGCCGGGCGGAAGCGTGTCCAGGGTCATGCGTTCGGCTCCGTACCGTGCGCCGAGGCCGGCCATGCTGTTGCCGTGGCCAGGGCCAGTCCGGGAGGGCGTCGGCAGCGGACCGGCCCAGGGTGATGCCCCCGTGCACGGTGCCCGCCTGCACGGTGGTGCCCGAGGTGCCGCTCAACTCGTTCCGGGTGCCGCCGGCACCGCTCTCGCTCTCGCTTTCGCCGCCGGCGGCGGCGCGGGATGGACGCACCGGCGCCGCCGTGGTCAGGCCGGGCGGCCGGAGCCGCTGCTCAGCATCAGTTCGTCGAACCGCCGCGCATACTCCGGAAAGGGCGTCGATGCCGCCAGGGCGCGGTCCCGCCACCGGACGGCTTCCGCCACCGGTTCCGGGTCGTCCAGGGCCTCGGCCGAGACGAAGGTGCCGTCGGGGCCGTAGTTCATCAGGACCAGGCGGCGGGAGTCGAACAGCCAGAAATCCCGCCGGGGAAGCCCTTCGGGCCACTGCCCGGCCGGGACCGGGATGATGCGGACGTCCTCACCCGCCGCGACCGTGTGGCGGTACGACCAGAGGCATTCGAAGCGAGCGTAATCGGTGAGCGGTTCCTCCAGAATATGCACCCGCCGGAATTCCTTGCCGCGCCGGGTTCCCTCGCCGACTCGCCGCAGCCAGCCCTCCAGACCCGGAAACGTGCCGCGTGATTCACCGGCGAGGAACCGCTCGAATTCTGTTCGCTCGTAGGTGACATCGTATTTCTGGAGAGTCTCCAGCCGGAAGGCGGTGCGCTGGAATTCCGCGAAGTGGCTGCGGAATCCGGGGTCGCCGAGCGAGAAGAAGGTCCGGCGCATTGCTCAGTGCTCTCGGGTGTCTGGCGCGGTAAAGCGCCGGACGGCGCCGAGAATGACCTCTGCGGAGATCCGGACCGCGGTCTCACCGGGAAGGACGTTCCGCAGTTCGCCCGCGGTGGCCTCGTCCACCTGAGGCCCCTGGACAACGAATTCCCCATTGTCGGCCAGATAGACGCTGGGACAGCCCTCGCCGCCCGATTCGTCGTCCTTGTAGATCATCTGCAACTTCATTCCGGCGGCCCCCTTGATCGCCACTCGCTCATGCCGAGCAGTCGGTGGCCGGATCTTATGAGTGCGGCGGAAATCTTTCAAGGTTCTGTCGCTGATTCGAGCGGCGCATATGCCGCCGGTAGGCGCTAAGTCCGCAGCGGGCGCCCCGGGAGTGCGCATTTCATGGATTGTTGCACCGGCCGCGCATGTCACACGGCTTCTCCCGGGCCGGAGAACCGCCGCGCGGCGCGGAAACCGATGCCCCGCCGGACACAGCGAAATGGCCGGGCACGGGTGTCCGGAATCCTTCCCCGCCACACCGCCCGGGGGCCCGACGCGGACGGCGAGACCGGTGATCACGCCGATGCGGGCGCGCCGGGCGGCTCCCTACGGTGGCCCCTCCGGTCCGGTCACCCCACCCGCCTCAGCCATCCGGGAGCGAAGCACCATGCCCATCACCGCCCGACATCCGCTGCTCCGGCGCGCCGGGGTCCTGCTGGCCGGGGCGGCCCTGGCCGCCACCGCGCTCACCGCCACCGCCACCGCCACCGCCACCACCGCCACCGCCACCGCAACCACCGGCGCCCACAACGGGGCCGGGCCCGGGCCCGGCCCCGCCGCCGGTGCGTCGCCCGAGCGGCTGCCGCACGGCGGCCGGCAGAAGCGGCCCGGCGACCTCGTCAGCGCCGAGCCCAGCGTCTTCCGGCCCACCCCCACGACCACCGCCGAAGTCACCTCCTGGAAGATCACCTACCGTTCCACCGGCGCTCTCGGCCGGCCGAATGTGGTCTCCGGCACCCTGCTGGTGCCCGAGGACGGCGCGGGCGGGCCGGACCGCCCGCGTCCGCTGATCAGTTACGCGGTGGGCACGGTCGGCCTGGGCGACCAGTGCGCCCCGTCCGCCGGCTTTCCGTCCGGGACCACGGCCGAGGGCGGGCTGATCGCCCTGCTGCTGGCCCGAGGCTGGGCCGTGGTGGTGACCGACTACGAGGGCCTGGGCACCCCCGGCACGCACACCTACACGGTGGCCCGCTCGGCCGGCAAGGCCGTCCTGGACGCCGCCCGCGCGGCCCGCCGGCTGCCCGGCGCCGCCGGCCTGGGCATCACCGCCGACTCGCCCATCGGCCTGATGGGCTACAGCCAGGGCGGCCAGTCGGTGAGCTGGGCCGCCCAGCTCCAGCCGTTCTACGCCCCCGAGCTGGACATCGCCGGCACGGTGGCCGGCGGCACGCCGTCCCGGCTGCGGTTCTCCGAACTCCAGGAGGAGTCGCCCTACGGCGTGGCGTTCACCCTGATGTCTCTCATCGGCCAGGACGCCGCCTACCCCGGACTCCATCTGGACCGCTATCTCAACGAGACCGGGCGGGCGCTCGCCGCGCGGATGGCGGACGGCTGCCTCAACGAGAACATCGCCGCCGGTGCCGCGTACTCGCTTCCCGACATCACCACCTCCGACCCGGCGGACAGCCGCTACTGGCAGTTCCGGCTCGGCCAGCAGGACCTGGGCGGCATCGCGCCCCGGCACCCGGTGTTCGTCTACCACGGCGACGCCGACGTGCTGATCCCGCCGCAGCTCGGCCGCGAACTGGCGGACGCCTGGTGCACCCGCGGCGCCGCCGTCCGGACCGAGATCATCCCGGGCGCCGACCATCTGGGGGCCGTCCGGCCGGGCGCCCTGATGGGCGCCGACTGGCTCGCCGGCCGCTTCACCGGCACCCCCGCCACCGGCACCTGCACCACCTGACCACCCCCCGCCCCTGCCCACGCCCACGCCCTGCCCACGCCCCCGTCCTCCGGCCGCTGCCCCGCCCGGCAGCGGCCGGAGGGCCGGCCGCAGACCTCACGGCTCGCGGCCGTCGGCGTGCCGGATGACGTCGGCGAGCGGGGTGGCCGGGTGGCCGGTCAGCCGGGGGATGGCGTCGGTGACGCCGGCGAGTTCCCCGGCGGCGACGGCGGTGTAGGTGGACACCCAGGCGTTGAGCTGCCAGCGCTCGGCGCCGTAGTGGGCGCGCGAGGCGTACGCCTCCTCCAGGCCCTCCGCGTGGTAGGTGACATTCCGGCCCGTGATGGTCGTCAGGATGGCGGCGATCTCGTGGAAGGTGAGCGCCTGCGGCCCGGTCAGCTCGTACACGGCGCCCGCGTGCTCCGGCGCGTGGGTGAGCACCGAGACGGCCGCCTCGGCGATGTCCTCCTGCGCGACCAGGGCCACCCGCCCGTCACCGGCCGGGCCCCGGATCACGCCGTCCTCGCCGACGAACGCCGGGACGAAGTCGGCGTAGATGTTGTCCCGGAGGAAGGTGAAGGCCAGCCCGCTGTCCCGGATGTACTGCTCGGTGGCCCAGTGATCGCGGGCCAGGGTGAAGGTCGCGTTCTCCGCCGCGCCGTAGAAGGAGATGTAGACCAGATGCCCCACCCCGGCCGCCACGGCGGCGTCCACGAACGCGCGGTGCTGGTCGACCCGGTCGGCGGTCTCGGAGATCGAGATCATCAGCACCCGCTCGATCCCGGACAGCGCCCGCACCACATCGTCCCGGTCGCCATAGGCGGCCCGCGCCACGCTCGCCCCGGGCAGCCGGGGCGCGCGGTGTGGATCGCGCACCACCAGGTGCTGCGGAACCCCGGCGGCGGCCAGCCGCCGGGCGATCCGCACCCCGAGCCGGCCGGTCACACCGGTGACGGCGATACCGCGGTGGGCGTTCTCACTGCTCGTGTCGGACGGAAGGGACATGCCGTCTCCTGCTCTGGCTGGGTTCGTGACCTTCGCGACGGCCACTGCCCCGGGCGGGGCGAGGGCGGAGTGCCTGCGCGTTGATGCGTATCAGCCCCGGCCCTCCACGCCCCGTCACGACGCGCCCATCCGTGCACACCGACCCCTCCGGTTCACCCCGCTTCTTGCAAGGAGGCCATGGCGGGCACGGGACCCGACAGGCAGCACTCCTCGCTCCGCGGAACGGGGCCGACGAGGCGGCCGGGTATGCCTTGGCGACTCGGGTGCACGAGGAGTGATGCTCTGCGCGGAGCATGACGTGCCAGGGAGGGACTTGTAGCGTCTGACTGCCGGCGGGCGGGAGACTGGACCAGGTACGGAAGGAGGCCCGGAACATGGCGTACTCGACTCACATGGCCGCTGCTCTGTCGGGGGCGACTATTGCCCAGTTGCGTCACTGGCGTCGGGATGTCCGTGACGGGCCGGTTCTGATTCCCGAGCTGGCGGTACGGCCGAGGGCCCTTTATTCGTTCCGGGACGTCCTCGCGCTGCGCACCTGCGTACGGCTGCGTCAGGACGCCTCGCTCCAGAAGATCCGCCGGGCGATCGGCAACCTCCGGCGGCTTGGGGAGATCGAGCACTTGTCGTCCTACAGCTTGGTGGCCGACGGGGACTCGATCGCGCTGGTCGGCAACGACAGCGAGCACTCGACGGATCTGGTCAAGCGTCCCGGGCAGCAGGTTGTGGCGACCTTGGCGGAGATCCTGGAGCCCTTTTCGGTGCGCCCCGGGGTGGTCGTCCCTCACCTGCTGCGCCCTACCGCGCACATCACGCTCGACCCCGAGACCCAGGGCGGCAGTCCGGTCATCACGGGGACCAGGGTGCCGTATGACGCGGTGGTCGAGCTGCTGGAGGACGGGGTCCGCGCGGAGAAGATCGCCGACTACTACCCGGCGGTGACGCCGGAAGCGGCCAGGGACGCACAGACCTTCGCGCTGTACGTGAACAGCTACCAACCGGAGCCCCGCGCCTCCTGATGAAGATCCTTCTTGACGAGAACGCGCCTTCCCTCATGGTCGATGTGCTGCGTCATCTGCTTCCCGGTCACCGCGTCGACCATGTCACGCTGATGAAGTGGTCGGGCAAGAAGGACTTGGCGTTGCTCGCCGATGCCGCAAGTCATGGTTACGACATCTTCGTCACCAAGGACGCCCGGCAGCTCGACGACCCCGACGAGACAACGGCCATCAAGAAATCCCGGTTGCACCACGTCCGGTTCGGCCAGCCGCAGCCAGGGCGGGTCGGGCTGGCCCTGGCCATAGGAGCTGTCATCGGCTCCCTCCCCATGGTCGTGCGAGACCTGGAGAACGCCGAGGGCCAGCGGCTGGTCATGATCAAAGGACTGGCCCCCGGGACCAAGCACCGTTTCGACATGACCGATCCGGCCAAGGAGCCTCCTCGCTACTGGCCGCGCTGAGCTTGTGTCCCCGGCGGCGGGTGGCCCGCCGCCGGGGCAAGGCGCGGTGTCCGGGCGCGGGTGGTCAGCTCTTCCCGGGGGCTTGTCGGGTCAGTTCGTCGAGATCGGGTGTGGACAGTGCCTCAGCGACCGGCACACCGGACCGCGCCGCCGCTGCCAGCCGTTCCCGCACCTCACGGGGGTGGCGAGGTCGCCAGCCGGGGCCTTCGCAGCAGCCGGAGTGGAAGGTCAGCCCCGAGCCGAGGACGGCGGCGAGTGCCTTCCACCCGGCGGTGTCCCGCTTCCCGGGCACGGCGAGATCCTGACCGGCGTCGATCAGCCCACCGCCGCAACCCGGGCAGACGCCCTGGTGTCCGGCCTCGGCCCGCTTCTTGAAGGACACCCGGCAGGGGAGGCACACAAAGTGCCGGCTCGCGCTCGTGTGTCGGAAGCACATTCCGTCAGTATCGCCCATGCTCCGAGGCCGGGGCAGCGGACAGCCGGCCCGTACAGGGCGGCCCGGTGGCGAGGTCCCGGCCCGGTTTCTGTCAGTGGCCCGCTCTAGCCTCGGCGGTATGGGTGAGCCGGGGTTTCTGCGGGACACGCGGGCGTCGTACGACGCGATCGCGGCCGAGTACAACGCGCGCTTCGCGCTGGAGCTGTCGGACAAGCCGGTGGACCGGGCGCTGCTGGGCGCGTTCGCCGATCTGGTGCGGGCGGCGGCGCCGGGCGCGGACGCCGGGCCGGTGCTGGAGGTGGGCAGCGGGCCGGGGAAGGTGACGGCGTATCTGGCGCGGCGGACGGGCCTGTCCATCAGCGGGATCGATCTCTCGCCGGAGATGGTCGCGCTGGCCAGGCGGTCCTACCCCGGGCTGCGGTTCGAGGTGGGGTCGATGACGGAGCTGGATCTTCCGGACGGCTCACTGGCCGGGCTGATCGCCTGGTATTCGCTCATCCACATTCCGACCGCGTATGTGCCCGAGGTCCTCGCCGGCTTCCGGCGGGTGCTGATACCGGGCGGGCAGCTCGCCGTCGCCTTCCAGTCCGGCAGCGAACGGCGCCACCTCGACGAGGTGTTCGGGCGACCGGTGCACCTGGATTTCCACCGGCGGACCCCGGAGCACGTCGCTGAGCTGCTGTCCGTGGCGGGCTTCAAGGTCCACACCCGTGTGGTCCGCGAACCGAGGCCGGAGCTGGGGGAGAAGGCCCCCAGGCCTATCTGCTGGCCTGCGCCGCCTGAAGCGGCCCCGCCCCCCGCCCGGGTGCACACCCCCGGACCGGGTGGGACGGTCGGCAGTCGGCGGTGCGGGCTCAGGAGACGAGCCGGCGCATCACGGGCAGCGGCAGAGCGGGGTTGGCGGCTGCCCCCGCCGCGACCTGCATGCCGTGCCCTCCACCATGCCGCGCAACCGAATCTCGGAAAGCCCGCGGTGCGGGGAGACGGCCGCGGCCACCTTGGCGTCCGAATAGGCGGCCAGTGCGTCGCGAATCCCGGGCGGGGGCGGGCCGGTCATGTGAGGGCTGCGGCAGAGCCAGTTGCCCGGCGCCTCCCGCGCGGAGGGCGAGCGTCGGCCGTGCGGCCTGCTCTCGTCCGGTACTGCTCGGGGCGGGCGACCGCGCCGCGCCAGAGCGAGGGCTCCCGCATCACGAACTCGGCGGCCCGGGTGTCCGCGTCCGGCATCGCCAGGCGCAGGTGGCGCCGGAAGACGGCACCGTGACCGGGCACTTTCAGATGTGTCAGCTCGTGAACGAGGACGTAATCGATCAGTGCCACGGGGAGTTGCAGGACCGCCCAGTGCACCGTGACGGCACCGGCGGGCGAGCAGGCGCCCCAGCGGTCACCGAGATCACGGGCGGCCACCGGCACTGGTCGGAGCCCGAGCCGACTGGTGAGGGACGGCAGCCGGGCAGCCAGCCAGCGGCTGCCGCGCTGCTCGTACCATTCGATCAATTGCCTGCCGCCGTGGGCCGGGTGCGTGGGGCGCGGCAGTTCCAGGCGCCCTCGCCACAGCCGCACGGCCTCGCTCGCGCCGGTGTCCACCAGCCGCAGCCGGTAGCGGCGGCCCAGGTAGTCGAAGCCCGTCCCGCCGATGAGTTCCTTGACCGGCTGGGCGGGACGCGCCCGCCGGCGCGCCACCTCGTCGGCAAGCCGGGGCAGCCGGGCACGCACCGCCGAGGCAACGTGCTCCGGATCGGCATCGGTCGGCACGGCGAACAGCACCCCGCCGTCCTCGTCCACCTCGATGGACAAGGTGCGGCGACGCGGGCGGAGTTCGACCCTCCACTCCCATTCCGGGGGAATGGGGAGGGCGGCGATGGCCCGGCGGACGGGGTTGCTCACCCGCCATTCCTACCATCCGGTACCGACAGGGAGCCGCACGGTCCCGTCCCCGCCGGGTCACTACCGGCCGCGGCGGCGGGCGTAGGCCCGGAAGTCTCCGTGGCGTGCCTCGGCCAGCTCCACCAGCAGCGAAGCCAGCGGGCCGGTGGCGCCCCAGGCGACGTTCAGCCGGTCCTCAAGATAGTGGCGGAGCTCGCGACGCACCCGGTCACGGCTTTCCGGCAGCCATCCGAAGTGGGGGCCGTGCACCAGCCCGGCGATCTCCACGGTGAGATCCCGGGAGGCCTGGACGAGGTCGGTCCCCGGCGGCAGCGGTGTGCCGTCCGGCTGCTTCAGGGTCTCCTCCAGCAGGCTGTGCACCGGGCGCTCCGTATACGGATCGAGCCCGTCCGGCGCCGCGGTGTCCTCATCCGCCGCGCGGATGTCCTCGACGAGATCCTGCATTGCCGCAGCCGCCGCCTCGAAATCCTCGGCCATGCTGCGCACGATCTCTTCCAGCCGCTCGCTGAAGCGCTGATAGCGGACCCGGTCGCCTCCGATGCGGGCCTCGATGCGCATCCGCAGTCGGCTGGTGAGGTAGGCGGTCCGGGCTCGCGGGTCCGGGTTGGCCCGCACCCGGTCCATGAAAGCCGGATCGCTGATCTCGACCGGCGGAATGCGTTCCTCCACTCCGCCCGCTTCCAGATGCCGGGCGATGAGCCGGCGGACCTTGGCGCCGTAGCGGCGCGGGCTGAACTGGTCCCGGTCGTCGCGGTAGCGCTGCCGCGCCAGGTACTGCACCTCGCCGAGCCTGCGCGCCAGACCCTCGTAGGGCAGCGCACGCGGCCGGGGCAGCACCGCGTTGAGGGAGGTGAGGAAATCCCGGACCAGGTTGTCGAACTTGCCCCGCAGCAGCGGGTTCTCCAGGGCCGCGAGCAGGTCCTCCCGGTGCTCCTCGGTGTCCAGGGAGGCCGTGCCGTTCCGGTCCAGGAAGTCCTGGACCCGCTTGGCCAGCTCCCGCAGCAGCCGGTCCGCCGCCGCGTCGGTCTCCAGCCACGGCTGGTCCGCGGTGGGCTGCTCCCCGTCGTAGTCCGGCTGGAGATGGTCCACCTGGATGTTCCGGTAGCCGTAGACCTCGCGTAGATGCTCCCGGTCATAGGCGGTCAGGGCCTTGGCCAGCTCGGGACCGATGCCGACATAGTCCACGACCTGCCCCCACTCCTTGGCGCGGTAGGGCCGGTTGGTGCGGGCGATGGCCTGGAGCAGTTCCACGCCGGTGAGCTTGCGGTCCAGGTAGAGGACCTGCTCCACGGGTGCGTCGAAACCCGTCAGCAGCATGGACTGGACGACGAGGAAGGCGACCGGGCCGCCCTCCTCCGCTCCGTCCCGGTCCTCGTCCCCGTCTCCGGAGCGCTGGGAAGGGGCCTGTTCCCGGTGCCAGGGCTCGCCCGTCCCGGGGCCCGGGGTGCTGGGCGGCGCGGGGGCGGGTCCGCCATGGGTCTCCGCAGCCCAGGAGGGATCGCTGGGGATGCGGTCGCGGAAGGAGTCGATGCCCTGCTTGAAGCGCTCGATGTAGTCGTCATGCCGGGACTTGAGCTTCCACCGCCGCCACTCCGCCGGATCCGCCTTGCCCTCCACCTCCGAGATGACCACGGCGGCCAGCAGATGCCGGTGCGGGAGGAGGTAGAGCAGCGCGCGCTCGTCATCGGACAGGTACTCGTGCGCCATGGGGTCGTGGACGATGTCCGGGTCCAGCGCGTCCAGCTCCGCCAGCAGCGTGTCCCGGGCCCGCACGATGGCCCGCTGGTACTCCACGGCCGCCTTGCGGGACACCGCCACCACCTGGGCGCCGAAGCCGTCCGGCAGAGCGGTGCGGGCCCAGTGCCGCAGCATGTGCTCCGCCTTGCAGGCGATGACGGCCGACGACTCCAGGACCTCCTTGCGGCGGGCGAAGCGCCTCAGCACGCGCTCGCGCCGTTCGGGATCGCTCGGCACCGTGGTCTCGAACCTGGCGTCCAGGGCGACCTTCTCGATCACCTCCAGGGCGACGTGGTGTGCCTCGTACCGCACCGGGACGACGGCGCCGTCGCGTTCGGCGTCGCGCAGGGTGTAGAGGTCGGCGAAGTCGCCGAAGATCTCCCGGGTGGTCTTGCGCGTCTGGTCGATCACCGGGGTGCCGGTGAAGCCGATGAACGCGGCGTTGGGCAGCATGGCGCGCAGCCGGGCGTGCTGCCATCCCGGGTGGGAGCGGTGCGCCTCGTCCACCAGGACGACGATCTCCGCACCGTCGTTGGCCACCCGGTTGTGCAGGTGACGGTCGCCGTCCGGGCCGTTGTCCAGGGTCTCCGGGGTGCCGTCGTCCGCGGCGTCGTCCCGCCGGGACTTCTGGATCATGATCAGGACCAGGTCCGGCACATCCACCGCGAGGAACCGCCGGGCCTGTTCCACGGTGGCGGCCCGGTGGATCTCCTCCTCGGCGGCGCCCAGACTGCGCCGGATCTGCTTCTCCAGATCGATCCGGTCGCTGACCACGACGATCTTGTGGCGGCGGAGCGACGGCGATGAGCGGAGGTGGCGGACCAGGAAGGCCATGGTGAGGCTCTTGCCGGAGCCCTGGGTGTGCCAGATGACGCCGCCCCGGTTGCCGGGATCGCGGCCGGAGGCGAGTGTCACCAGCCGCGCCCGGAGGCGCCGGGCGAGCCGCCCTACGGCCCGGAACTGCTGGTAGCGCCCGACGATCTTGGCGGCCCCGGAGCCGGTTCCGGTGTGGGTGGTGAAGTCGCGCACCAGACGCAGGAGGTGGTCGGGGCGCAGCACGCCCGCGACCAGGACGGCCTGGGCGGACAGCGGCCGGTCGTCCGGGGTGCCGGTCTCTTGGCGGACCTGGTCCTCGGTGGCGGGCTCGACCGTGCGCCAGGGCGCGAAGTGCTCCGGACCGGAGGTGACGGTGCCCAGCTCGGCCCGCTCGCGATCGGTCGCGACGAGGAGCTGGGCGTACCGGACGAAGTCGGGGACGGGGGCCTCGGCGTGTGCGCCGGCGTAGCCGATGACCTGGCTGACGGCCTGGTCGAGGGCGATGGGCCCCGGTGCCTTGCACTCGATGACCACCCAGGGCAGCCCGTTGACGAACAGCACCAGGTCGGGGGTGGCGGACCGGCCGTCCTGCCGCTCGACCCGGAGTTCGGAGACGACGAGCAGATCGTTGCCCTCGCCGGGAGGAAGGGAGTTCTCCCAGTCCACCAGCCGCACATGCTCGGGGTCGCCTTTGCGCCAGCCGGTCAGGAGCTGGGCGTTGACGCCCTTGCGGAGCAGCTCGGTGGCGGCGAGATGTCCTCGGATGCCGGACCCGGATGTCCGGGCGTCATCCAGCAGCTCCCAGAGCTGATCGAGCTGGGCGCCGGTGAGCCACGGACGGCCGCCGGGACCAGGGTTGAGCCGGGAGACGGCGGCACGGAAACGGTCGGGGTAGACCGCGCGGGCGAAGTCCGTCCGCCCGCTGCGGGCGGGATGGTGCGCGGGCTGTCCGGGGTCGGCGCCTGCCAGGTGGTGCCAGCCCATGGCCGTGAGCTGGTTGATGAGAGGCCGTACAACCGTGTTGTATTCCCGGTGTGCCAAGTCCTGGCTCCCCGCCCGTCGCCGCCGCACCCGTGTGCCTGTGCACCCGGCAACACGGGCCGAACACTTTACTCGGCGGACGGGCAGGAGCGGCAGCCGCGCAGGTGGCGCGGGTGTCAGCCCGGGAAGCGGTTTGCCCGGCCTCCTCCTACCGGTCTTCTTCCGCTCCTTCCTCTCCTTCCTTGGCATGCAGTTCGAACCAGATCGTCTTGCCGCCCGACCCCCACGGCGTGGAGCCGAGGGCGCACCCGCCCCAGCGATCGGCGTAGACATCGAGGAGCAACAGCCCCCGGCCGGTCTCGGAGTCGGCCGACGGCAGCGGACGCGGCCCGCCGCAGCCGGGCGGCAGATCCGGGCTGGTGTCCCATACGCTCACCCGGAGCTCCGGACTTCGCCAGGTGACCCGCACGGACGCGGGTCCCTCGGTGTACCGGACCGAGTTGGTGACGAGTTCGGTGGTCAGCAGGGCGGCCCGGTAGGAGAGCTGTTCCAGGCCGTGGTGGAGCAGCACGGCACGGACCGTGCTGCGCGCGACCCGGGGGCCTCGCAGATCGCTGGGCAGCAGCAGCTCGTACTGCCATGGCTCGGTGACGGCAGGCACGACGGTGAGGGGTGGCGGTGGCTGAAGCACGCGGGCACCTCCTGGTGCGCGAACGCGACGAACAGAGAACGACGCCCCACGGCCCTGTCCCCACCGGACGGTGTCATTGCCATCCCCGGCCCGGACGGGTGCGCGGGCGGCGGAGTTGGTGCGCTTCCTCCCACTGGGCAGGACGAGCGGCGGCCATCACAGGTTAGGGGAGAACACATAACTGTGCTGTAGAAGTAACTCGAACGAGTTACGTGATCGGGCTTCGGTGGAACGAGGCTTGAGGAACCGGCACACTGTGCGCGTGGTGAGAGGCAAGTACACGGAGTCGAAGCAACTTCCGACCTTCCGGCAACGGCGATTCGGCGCCGAACTCCGGCGACTTCGGGAAGCCGCCGGCATGACGGCTGCTGCTGTGGCTGCGTTGCTCGACACGGATCGGACCGTGATCTCCAACGTCGAAGCCGGGCGGTTCGGCATCAGTGAGGAGCGTCTCCGGCGGCTTGCCAGCATCTACGAGTGCGATGATCCGGTGTTGATTGAGGCACTGGTCGCGATGACGGGCGGTAGGAAGAGCGGCTGGTGGGAGGAGTACCGAGGCAAGATTCCGCCAGGCTTCCTGGATGTATCAGAGATGGAGCACCACGCCGTCCGGCTGCGCACCGTCCAGACGTGTCACATGCCGGGTCTCTTCCAGACGGAGGACCACGCACGTGCCTTGTTCGAGCTGAACATTCCTCCGCTCGCGCGACTTGAGATCGAACTACGGGTCGCGCACCGAATGGACCGACAGGTGGTCGTCAACGGTGACGCAGACACTCCCTACGAGGGGGTGATCCACGAGGCGGCGCTGCGCATGCAGGTGGGCGGCCGGAAGGTGGCCAAGGCCCAGCTCGCTCGGCTTCTCGAAGCGAACGACCAGGACAACGTCACGCTTCGAGTGATCCCGTTCGCGGCGGGTGGCTTCCCGATGATCGGGGAGTCGGTCCTCTACGCCGAGGCCACCACGCCACAGCTCGACACCGTCCACATGGACTCACCGACAGGGGCCGTCTTCGTTGACTCACCGGCGCAACTCGTCAGCTTCCGGCGTCGGCTGGTCAAGATCGAAAAGGTAGCGTTGGACGTACCGGACTCCCAGGACCTGATCCGGAGCATCGAACGCGAATTGTGAGAGGAGAGGCAAGTGGCCGAGCTGGGCTGGCTGAAGTCCTCGTTCTCCGAAGACGGCGGGAACAACTGCATAGAGATCGCCCGCCTCCCGGGCCATTACCTTGCGGTTCGGGAGAGCAGTGCGCCCGAATGTCTCATAGTGGCAAATCGGCTCCGGCTTCAAGCCTTGCTCACCCGCACTAAACAGAAAAGCCTCTTGCCGCCGGGTCGGTGACGATAGCCGCACCCACTCCGGAGAGGAGCGCTTCCGTGATTCCCCTCTCCGTTTCCCTGAGCTTCTCAACTTGCTTCTGCAAGGCTGCGATGCGGCGTTCGAAGGCGGTGTGGGCGGCGACGATGCGACGCTGCGCAAGCATGTCGGGCAGCGGGACGAGGACCCGCTTTACGTCTGTCCCGTTGAGCTTGACCATACTCTCATTCGTCCCCCGAGCACTCTGCTGGATGGCCATGCGCACTGAAGGGGAGCGAAGAACAAGCTCCAGGAATTCGGGGAGGCAGCGTCTGGTGTCCGGGCTCAAGCGCATCATGAGATCGGGGTAGATGCATGGGCTGCCCACATCCCGGTAGATACCGGCAAGCCCGACCAGTTCCCTCGTGTTCGCGCGGCTGAGCAGCAGATCTCCATCTGACAAGAGGAAGCGCCGCGCCGTCGGGCTGTCGGGGACGTTCTTGAGCTGCCGAGGAACGAACCCATGGGGTGTCAAGCATCCCAGCCCCAAGGCGAGCATGCCCTGCCATGAGGGTGATTCAACAGGCGAGTAGCCGTTCTTTGGGTCCTTGGTAAGTAGCTCACCCAAGGGCACCTGGCGAATTCGAGACTCAGTGTGCATAGCCGTGTTCCTCAACCACTCAGTGAGGTCGGCCGCTGCCTCCTCGGCTCCTTTCTCTATGTCGACGAGGGAAGCGGCGTATTTTTCTGCCCAGAGGCGGAAGAGGGTGATCAGGTCGCGTCGGTGGGTGGCGGTTGCTGCTTCGAGGCGGGTGCGGATGTCGCGGTCCAGGATCGCGAGGACGTGCTGCTGTGCGTTGCCTTCGGCGAGGGCGCGGTTGGTGGCGGTGCGCAGTTCGGTGAGGAAGCGGGAGTTGAGGTCTCTGCGCTTCTTGGCGGCTGCGGTGCGGGCCTTCTTGGTGCGGGTGACGGCCGCGTGCAGTTTGGAGAGTTCTTCGGCGGAGGCGGGTTCGAGTTCCGTTTCGGGAGCTTCTTCCGCCTCGTCGGGGGTATCCAGGGCTTCGTCCAGGGCTTCCTGGGCCTGCTGGTATGCCGTCTCGGCCTCGGCCAGGACCTTGTCGGCCTCGGCGACTTCTTCCAGGAAGCCGGGGATCAGCTCGCGGACCACGGGTTCGTCCATGGCGCGGCGCCAGTCCGCAGCCGTGACCGTTGGCCTGCGGCTGTTGCCGCTGCCGGGGGCGATGGGCTGGACGATGGATTCGACCGAATCGACCCACCCTTCCAGCACCCGGCCGAAGCCGCCGGCGGCGAGGGCCTTGAGGTCGTAGCGGCGGGCCGTCCACCAGTCGGCGATGATGCCCGCCGTCTGGTAGTCGTCCAGGATGCCCGGGCCGCGCAGGGCCTCGGTGAAGCTGTGCAGGAGCTTCCGGCGGAGGAACCGCAGCTTGCGGTGAGTGGCGAGGTCCGCGAAGAGCGGGGAGTGCTCGGCCCACCAGGTCGCGTAGGCGCTGGTCATCTTCGCCTCGCGCGCCGCGGTGAGCTCGGGAATGCGTGCGGCGGTCGCCTCGGGGCCTTCCGGGAGGAAGTCGTAGTAGGCGTCGTCCCCGGGCCGCTCCGCGAACAGGTCGGAGGGATCGACGTTGAAAGCATTGAAGAGGGGCTGATGTGCGGCGACCTCGGACTTCGGTACGCCGCCGTAGAGGTGGGCGCGTACGTCCTGCGGCTCGGCCGGGGGCGAGTTGTCCACCCAGCGCCGGATGTTGAGGTTGGTCTCGGCGGTGAGAAGTTCGTCCCGGTGGACGATCCGTGAGTAGCGGTCCACGGCCTTCCACGACCGGAAGACGCTGACGATCTTCTCCGCGTGCTCCGGCCGCAGCTCGTTCTGGTTCCGTCCCGGTGTGAAGTCGCGGTCCGCGTTGATGAACAGCACGTGATCGCGCCGGGGACCCTGCTTGCGGTGGGGGCGGCGCAGTACCAGCACGCAGGCGGGCAGCGCCGTGCCGTAGAAGAGATTGGGCCCGAGGCCGATGACGGCCTCGATGCAGTCGTCCCGCAGCAGGTTCTCGCGGATCTCGCGTTCTTTGCCGCCCCGGAAGAGCACACCGTGGGGCATGACGGTGGCGGCCATCCCGTCCTCCTCCAGCACCGAGATCATGTGCTGGACGAACATCAGGTCGGCCTTCTTCCCCGTCTCCGGGGTGGACCCCCACCACATGCGGCGGCCGTGCTTCTGGTCGGCCAGCGCCACCCCGGCCCAGTCGTAGTTTTGCGAGAACGGCGGGTTGGACAGCACCTTGTTGAAGGTCCGCAGCCGTCCGGCGTCGGTCAGGTGCCCGGGCTCGGTGAGGGTGTCGCCGTGCCGCAGGTCGTACTCCCGGATGCCGTGCAGCAGCATGTTCATGGTGGCCATGGACCAGGTGGCGGGGTTCATGTCCTGCCCTGCGGCCAGCAGATCCCCGACGTCCCCGCCGTTGTCCTCCACATGTTCATGGGCCGCGATCAGCATGCCGCCCGACCCCATGCACGGGTCGTAGACGGTCTCGCGCGGCTTCGGGTCGACCAGCCGGACCATCATCCGGACCACCGAGCGTGGTGTGTAGAACTCGCCGCCGCGCTGGCCGGCCGAGTCGGCGAAGCGGCCGATCAGATACTCGTAGGCCGCGCCCAGCATGTCGGGGAACTCGAAGTCCTCGTTGCGGAGCCGGTACAGCTCGAAATGCCTGATCAGTGAACGCAGTTCGGTGTCGCTGAAGCGGGGCTTGTTACCGACCGTGTCGTTGAACCTGATATGTGTGGCGACCCCGGCCAGGGCCTTGTTGCTGTCCTGGAGGGCTTCCAGCGCCTGGTCCAGACGCTCGCCCGCCCGCTCCGTGACCTTGCAGATGCCGGGCACCGTGCCGCCGGCCGCCTCCGGGTCGCGGTGCGGACCCGGCCACCAGCGGGCGCGGGGTGGGACGTAGAACAGGCGGGAATAGGAGTCCGGGTCGTCGGCCCGGGCCAGGGCCGCCTCCTCGTCCCCGTAGCGCTCCAGAGCGTCGCTCCGGACCTTCTCCCACGCGGGCTGGAATTCGTCGGAGGTGCGCTTGAGGAACAGCATTCCGAAGATGTAGTCCCGGTATTCCGAGGCATCCATCCGGCCGCGCAGGATGTCCGCAGCGGAAAACAGGTGCCGTTCGAGCTGGGGCAGGGTGATCCTGGCCACGCACCGATCCTTCGCTCATTCGTTGATCCGGGAGCCGGCTTCCCGGGAGGGGACGGCCCCGGAAGCCTAGTCGGCCTTCTGCCGCTGAGCGAAACCGCCCTGATGGGGCACCTTCTTCGCGTCCCGGGCGCTCCGCCGGTTCGTGCTCCCCTTGCTGTTGCTGCCCTCCGTGCCGATGCCCAGGCTGACCAGCAGGCGCCAGAGGTCGGTGGACGGGTCACGTCGCAGGGGGTCGCAGTCCGGGGCGTGGCCGGTGCGGGCGGTCCATTCCCCGTAGGGCTCGGGGGCGGCGTCGCCGATCGGCTCGGTGGCGGCCGTCCGGGCGGCGCAGCCGCCGTGCGGGCAGGCGTCCACCAGTTTGCGGGCGTTGCGTACGGCGGTGTGCTCCCGGCCGTGCAGGGCCGCGCCGTGCTCGTCGTCGAGGCCCTTGCCGCGTTTGCCGGAGCCGGTGTCGTACTCGCGGAACGCCTGCGCGTCCTTGTGGCCGCGCAGCCGCTCTTTCACCTTGTCGTCGCGCCCGTCCTCCTGACTGGTGAAGTGCTGGAAGTGCAGGAGCAGCCACAGCTCGAAGGACGGATGGGACAGCGCCACCTGGACGCCCTTCCTGGCGGCCAGGCGCATGGCGGCCGGGATCTCCGCGTCACGGTTGTCCAGGCTGTCGCGGTCGAAGAGCGCCCATTTCTCGTCGTCCGGTGAGCTCGCCCCGGCCACCACCTGCAGGACGGCCTCCTCGGGCCGCAAGCCGTTGACATGACCGGGGTCGCAGTAGTGGAAACGAAAGGGCCGCACCCCTTGCTCGTCGTCTCCCCTGCCGTAGCTCTTCTCGACCTGCCGGAGGTAGTCCCGCTCCGTCCGGCCGCCCTCGGCGGCGACATAGATCACCCGGACCGACTTGTCGGGGTACGAGCCGGGCGACCGGCGGACACCACGCGGGGTGGCGGCGTCCGGGTCGCGACGGCGTCCGCCCCGACGCTGCTGGCTGCGCTTCTGCGATGGGCTCACGCGCTCCGCCTCAGCTTCTCTTCCAGCAGCGCCACCTCTCGGGCGAGATCACCGGGGCCGATGCGCGGGATGCCGCCGTAGTGCCCGTGCAGATAGCGGCGTTCGAGATTGTCGTCCTTCCGGACGGCGCGCCGGGCGGCGGTGAGCGGATACAGCTCGGTCTCGCCGACGGCGTTCTTCGCGCTCACCCACACCTGGTCGCGGTCGAGTGGCCGCTCCGCCACGGACGGCCCGAGCAGCGTCGCGTCGTGGGTGGTGAAGATGAGCTGGGCGGTGCGCGGATTTGCTTCCCGGTCCTGGAAGAGGCGGATGACCTCGGCTGCCAGCAGCGGGTGCAGGCTGGAGTCGAGTTCGTCGGCGAGCAGCGTGCCGCCGTGGTCCAGCACGTGCAGCAGCGGGCCGAGGAAGGCGAACCATGCGTGGGTGCCGAGGGATTCCTGCTGCCAGAAGTCCAGCGGCACAGTGGCGCCGTCCCCGGCTCTGTGCAGCAGGTGCACCTCTCCGGTGTCCGGATTGGTCCGTACACCGGTGATACCCAGGTCGGCCTGGACCAGCAGGGCGGTCAGCCGGTCCCGGAAGGCCGCGTCGGAGGCGATTCTGTCCCTGGTCCAGCCGGTCCGGGCCCGCACGTCGTGCTGGGAGGTGACCAGCCACAGGTTGTCTCTGAACCAGCGGTGCACCGCCGCGAGCTGCGGGTGGTTCATGGTGGCGGCGACGGTGAGGAACAGGGCGTTGGGACGGGTGAAGGCGACGAACTCCTCCTTGCGCCCGCGCAGCCCGGTGCCCCGGAAGCGGAACTCCTCGGCCCCCTCGTCGGGGCGGCGGGCGTCGCGGTCGAACCACTCCTGGCGGCGCCCGGCCGGGTAGGCGTGCAGCCACTCGGCCTCCACCCGCTCGTCGGAGAGTTCGAAGCCGTAGGTGTACCGGACGGGTCTCTTGCCGAGCAGCAGTTCCACCTCGAAGAGGCTGGTGTCCTCGCGGGCCTCCGGCGCCAGGGCGAAGGGATGGCGTGGCACTCTGCCCTCCTGCTCCTTCCCCCAGTCGGCGAAGGAGTTCAGGACCGCTCTGCGCATGAAGCGGAGGGCGTCGAGCATGTTCGACTTGCCGGACGCGTTGGCGCCGAAGATACCGACGGACGGGAGTACCGAGACGGACCGCCCCTCGATCCGGACGCCGGTGTCCCGGGCGGTGTGCTCGTTGTGCTCGGTCGCGACCAGCGAGAGCTCCTGCTCGTCGCGGATGGACCGGTGATTGGCCACGCGGAAGCTGAGCAGCACGCCGACCTCCTGTGAGGCGAGGGTCCTGTCCTTGCCCCGGGCTGATCTCTGCGGGTAATCCGCCTAGAACAGCCTATGACGTGCTGTACCTGGCTGCCATATCTGAGTCAAGGAGAGATTGACCGCACCGGCAGGCGCGGTTCGGCCTTCGGGAAAGCGCGGCCCCGGAGTCTGGGGACACCGGCCTCATCGGGCTGGTGTGCCGTGCGCAGAGCGCGGTCCGCGAGCGCCGGACTCAGGCCCCCATGCCGCACAGGCAGGACGCGATCTTCGTCCAGGAGATAGAGGCCGGTATCCGGCGTCTCGTACTCGGGTGCGGGAAAGCCCTCCGGGCCACGGTCGCGGAGGCGCGCTGCACCGGGCCGGCGGCAGGCGCATCGGGGTGAACCGTGGCGGGTGGTGGTGAAGGCGCGCGATCAGGCGGGGGTGCGGTGGTGTGCCGCCGGGCTCGCCGCCCGAGCCGGTTCTGCCGTCTGTGCGTTCAGCCGGAGGCGGTGGGGTGGGTGGCGGTGAGGTGGGCGTAGACGACGATGTTGGCGTTGTAGCCGCCGTCCGGGGACCAGGTGCCGCCGCAGGTGATCAGGCGGAGTTCGGGGGTGTCGACCGAGCCGTACACCTTGTCGTCGGGGAACTGCGACTTCAGGTACTGCTCGACGGCGTCGGCGACGAAGACGGCGGTGGTGCCGTCCGCGCGGTCCACCTCGATCACGCCGCCGGGCTCAAGGGAGCCGAGGCCGGCGAAGGCGGCCGGGCCGGTGGCGGTGTCCAGATGGCCGACCAGCAGGGCCGCGCCCGCCTCGCCCGGGGCGACGCCGCCCGCGTACCAGGCGGCGCGCATGGCGTCCTCCTCCGCCGGGGTGGGCGGGCCGCCGTCCGGGGCCAGATCGGCGCCGAAGGCCTCGACGGCGATGCCCAGCTCCGGGATCCGGACCTGGGTGGGCGCGGAGCGGGGCATGGGGGCGAGGCCGCCCGCGCCCGCACCCGCGCCGGTGCCGGTGCCGGGCCGTTCCGGGAGGCCGGCGCCGGGTGCTGCGGTGGCCGGGACGGAGTCCTCCGCCGGGAGAATGGCGGCGGTCAGCACGGTGACCAGCACGGCGGAGGCCACGGCGGCCACCTCCATGCGGCGGCTGCGCGGCGCCAGCCGATCCTGCCGGGTGCGGGCGGTGTCCCCGTCCGGGTCCGGGCGCAGCAGTCCGGTACGCAGCAGGGCGGTCCGGGTCAGCGCGGCGGTGCCGCGGCAGAGCCGGACCAGGCGGTGCCAGGGCAGGGCGCGGACGCCGCGGTCGGCGGCCCGGTAGCCGGAGCGCACCGGACGCACGGCAGCCGCCGCCCAGCGGGCGACGGCGGAGCGCGGCACGGTCCACAGGCTGTGGACGAGTCTTTGGCGGATGCGCCGGAAGAGGCGGAAAAGCCGGGCGGGCCGGAAGATCCGGAGGAAGCGAAGAAAGCGGAAGATCCGGAAGATCCGGACGAAGCGGACGAAGCGGAGGAAGCGGAACAGGTGCAGGGGGCGTGGGCGGCGGCGCCGTCCCGAGGCGGCGGTCGCTCCGGCCGGTGCCGGTGGCGGCGCGGAGGGCGACCCGGGGCCCGGACGGCGGCGCGGGCGCCGGAGACCGAGCCGGTCACGCAGCCGGGCGGCGCGCGACGGACGGGTGGCCGGCCGGCGGGCCGGTTCCGGCGGCTCGGGCGGTACGGGGGCCTTGGGCGTCTCCGGGACCTGGGTCACCCTGCTGCTCCTTGCTGCTGATGTGCCGGGCGGGACGGGAGGGGCGGGGAGGGGAGGAGGAAGGAGAGAGGAGAGAGGAGAGGAGAGGGGGAAGGCGGGCGGGAGGGGCGCCGGTGCGGGGGTGCGCCCGCCCCCGCCCGGACCGGCCGGGCGGTGTGGTGCGGTGCGGTGCGCGGTGCCGAGGTGGTCGGCCGCCGCCGCGATCAGTAGTAGTGGTTGCCCACCGAGCGGCGGCGGGCGGCGAGGACGTAGCCCAGCGCACCGGCCGCGGCGATGCCGCCGCCGATGGCCAGCGGGGTCAGATAGTCGCTGCTCTGCTGCGAGCCGCCGAAGCCGGCCGCCGCCCCGCCGATCGGGGTGCGGGAGAAGGTGAAGTGACCGACCTGGGTGGTGCCGTTGGCGCAGAACACCCGGACGTCGTAGGTCCGGCCCGGGACCAGGCCGCTGGTGCGGATGAAGCCGGTGCCGGCCCACACACCGTTGGTCTTGGTCAGGGTGATGGGCGACTGGAACGCGTCGGAGATGGCCTGGCTGGCGGGCTGGCAGGTGGCCTTGACGGTGACCTGGCCGCCCGCGCCGCCCACACCGGGCGTCACGGTGAGGGACTGCGGGCTGGGCGTAACGGTGGTGCCGTCGCTGGGCACCTTGCCGTCGTCCTGGGCGGCGGGCGTGGCGGCGGCGGCCGGGCCGGACAGACCCAGGGACAGCAGGACCGCAGCCGCGCCCAGCGCCAGCCGGCCGGGGCGGGAGCGGAGTCGTTCGGTAGCACGCATGGGACGGTGACCTCCGGGGTGGATGGGCCGCTCGCACGGGCGGACGGCGTGACGGGATGTCAGTGCCATGCGAACAGCGCGTGACCGTATCCGCACCCGGAGGGCGTCCCGACGGGTGGTCCGGTAGCCCGAAAGGGGGCAGCGAAGGGCAGCGCGGGGGGCACGGGGCGGCAGGGCCGGGCTTCCGGGGAGGCGGGAGCCCGGCCCTGCGCGGGTGGCCGGCGGCGGAGGCGGGGCGGGAGCAACTCGCCCGGTGGCTACTTGAGTTCGAGGTCGCGGCGGCGGATGCCGGCCAGACCGGCGGCCAGCAGCAGTACCGCCACCGCGGTCAGGATCGCCAGCGGCGTCCAGTTCATCTCGGCGGACGGCAGGTCCGGCACATGGCCGAAGGGGTCCAGGTTCATCACCCACTGCGGGAAGTCGAACAGCACTCCCAGGTAGCCGATCAGGAACACCCCGGCCGGGACCGCCCAGGCCGCGGGCGCCGCCCGCGGCAGCCAGCCGATCAGGGCCGCCGCCACCCCCACCGTCACCCAGAAGGCGGGCGCATAGGCCAGCGCGGCGCCGGTCAGCTCCATGGTCAGCCCGTCCTGGTCCGAGGAGGCGGCACCGGCCAGGCCGAAGAAGAAGCCGCCCAGCGCCATGATCAGTGTGGACCCGGCCAGCCCCACCACCAGATGGCCGGCCAGCCACCGGGTGCGGGACAGACCGGTGGCCAGCAGCGGCTCGGCGCGCCCCGAGGTCTCCTCGGAGCGGGCCCGCAGCGGGGCCATCACCGCGTAGATGGCCGCCACCACCGCCAGCGGGATCATGATCATGGTGGCGAACGCCTCGATCACGGAGCCGCCCAGCTCGGCCACGGCCTCCTCCAGGGCGTCGATGCCCTCCATCATCTCCTCGGCGTCGCCGAGGATCGAGCCGTACATCAGGCCCAGCAGCGCCAGCCCGACCGCGAAGCCGATCAGCAGGCCGCGGTGCAGCCGCAGCGCGAAGCCGAGCGGCGTGGCCAGGGCGTCGCTGCCGACGGGCCGGCCCGGCCTGGCGGCGCGCAGGCCCGCGCCCAGGTCGCGCAGGACCGAGAACCGGAAGGCCAGCCAGACCAGCGCCGCGATCGCGGCCAGGCAGATCAGCAGCGGCCACCAGCGGTTGTCCACATAGGGGTAGGTGTACAGCACCCAGCCGATCGGGGAGAGCCAGGACAGCCAGGAGGCGGAGCCGTCCGCCCCGGCCGCGTCACCGGCCGCGCGGATCGCGTAGGAGGCGCCGATCACCGCCATGGCCCAGCCGGAGGCGCCCCGCGAGTGCGGGGTGATCTGCACGGTCACCGCCGCCACGGCGGCGAAGACGATGCCGATGAGCGCGGTCTGCGCCCCGTAGAGCAGCGCGCCCTCCGCGGTGAATCCGGCGGCCGAGTAGCCGGACAGCGCGGCGGTGTGCAGCAGGCCCAGGACGGCGTTGGCGATCACCGCGACCGACAGCGCCGCGGTGAGATGGGCGTGCCTGCCGACGACGCCGGCCCGCACCAGTTCGGCGCGCCCGGTCTCCTCCTCGGTGCGGGTGTGCCGGGTGATGATCAGCACGCTCATGATGCCCACCAGCACCGAGGCGAAGCTGATCGTCTGGTGGGCCAGCATGGAGCCGTAGTGGTAGTCGGTGAGGTAGTGCGCCGGGCCGCTCATGGCGAGCCCCTGCGGGCTGTTCATGGTCTCGGCGGCCCTGGCCCGGTCGGCGGCGTCCGGATAGGCGGCCTCCAGGCTGGAGGCGGTGCTCAGGGTGATCAGCAGCAGGACGAACACCCACACCGGGAGGCGGATGCGGTCCCGGCGCAGGTTGAAGCGGATCAGGGTGCCGGTACCGGCCAGCGCGCCGCCGTTGCGCGGGGCGCGGCCGGGGGCGGAGGGCTGGTCCGGGCGGACGGCGGTGGCGGTGCTCATCGGGGGTCTCCGTCGCTCTCGGAGCCGGAGCCGGAGCCGGTGCCGGAGACCGGGCCGGTGCCGGAAGCCGGGGCCGCGGCCGGGGCGGTGCCGTCCGCGGCGCGGGCGCGGGCCGACTCTCCCTCGATCTCGGCGACCTCGTCGCCGTAGTGCCGCAGCATCAGCTCCTCCAGGGTCGGCGGGTGGCTGGTCAGGCTGCGGATGCCGAGTCCGGAGAGGTACTTGACCGCCCCGTCCAGGTGCCGGCCGTCCACGGCGAAGCGCACCCGGCCGTCCTCCTCGCGCACATCGTGCACCCCGGCCAGCGACTCCAGTCCGGCGGACGGCTCGACGGTGTCCGCCTCGATGGTGGTCCGGGTGAGATGGCGCATCTCCTGGAGCGTGCCGGACTGCACGATCCTGCCCAGCCGGATGATGCTCACCCGGTCGCACAGCTTCTCCACCTGGGCCAGGATGTGGCTGGAGAGCAGCACGGTGGTGCCGGCCCGGCGGGCCTCGTTGATCACGTCCTGGAAGACGACCTCCATCAGCGGGTCCAGCCCGGCCGTGGGCTCGTCCAGCAGCAGCAGCTCGGCGCGGGAGGCGAGCGCCGCGATCAGGGCCACCTTCTGCCGGTTGCCCTTGGAGTAGGAGCGGCCCTTCTTGGTGGGGTCGAGGTCGAACCGCTCGATGAGCTCGGCGCGCAGCCGCTTGTCCAGACCGCCGCGCAGCCGTGCCAGCAGGTCGATGGCCTCGCCGCCGGTCAGCGTGGGCCACAGCTCGACGTCGCCGGGCACATAGGCCAGGCGTCGGTGGAGGGCGACGGCGTCGTGCCAGGGATCACCGCCCAGCAGGCGGGCCTCGCCGGAGTCGGCCCGCAGCAGGCCGAGCAGGATGCGGATGGTGGTGGACTTCCCGGCGCCGTTGGGCCCGAGGAAGCCGTGCACCTCACCGGGCCGGACCTGAAGGTCCAGGCCGTCCAGGGCGCGTGTCCGGCCGAAGGTTTTGACCAGACCGGACACGGAGATGGCGGGGGCTGCCTCATTCATGGTTCTGAAGATACAGTTACTTCAGAAACTTGTGAAGATAAGGAAGGCGGGTCGCGGTCATTACGAAGATCCGATGCAAAGGAGAATGGCCCGGTGATCGATCAACTGCGCGAGGATCTTGAGGGGGCCATGCGGGAGGCGGACGGGATGCCCGAGGAACCGGCGGCGAAGAGACCGGAGACGGCACAGGCGGCGGCGGCCGGGAGCGGCTGGACCCCGGAAGTGGCCGAGTTCGTCGAACGCTTTGCGGCGGAGCTGATCGACGCCGGGGTGCAGCCGACCGCCGCCCGGGTCTTCGCCTGCCTGCTCGCCGAGGACAGCGGGGCGCTGACCTCCAAGGAACTGGTCGCGCGGCTGCGGATCAGCCCGGCCGCCATCTCCGGGGCCGTCCGCTATCTCAGCCAGGTGCACATGGTGGCCCGGGAGCGCAGGCCCGGCACCCGGCGCGAGCTCTACCGCGTCTACCACAACGCCTGGTACGAGGCGATGTCCAACCGGGACGCGCTGGCGCACCGCTGGATCCTGACCCTGCGCACCGGCATCGATGTTCTCGGTCCGGACAGCCGGGCCGGGCAGCGGCTCGGCGAGACCATCGAGTTCTTCGAGTTCATGATGGCCGAGCTGGGCGCCATGCGGGAGCGCTGGCGGGAGCTCCAGCGCGCCCGGGGCCGCCCGCTGCCCGAGGAGACGGGCGAGACGGGGGAGACGGGCGAAGCGGGGGAAGCGGGAGAAGCGGGGGAGACGGCCGGCGCGGACGGGCCGGAGGAGACCCGGCCGGACGGCTGAGCCGAACGCCCCGGCCCGGCCGCACCCCCCGCCTCACGGCGTGGCCCGGCGCGGCGGCGGAATCGGACTGCTCGGCGGCAGCACCGGCAGGGTGAGCCGCAGCGCGTCCGGGCGGACCCGCCAGACGCGGGAGCGGGCCGGTCCGCACTCCACCGCGTCCGCCCGGTAGCAGAACCCGGGGCCGGGCTCCGGCCCGGACACCCGCACCTCCTTGGCCTGTGCGGTCACCGCCGTCTCCGCGTCCTGGTGCCGCACCTCCACCCGGGCCAGGCCGGCATCGGCCGAGACCGAGACCCGGGCCACCGGCCGCACCCCGTCGGCCAGCACCGCGCCGTCCGCCTCCACCCGCAGCAGCGGATGGAGCGCCCCGCGCGCCGCAGCCGCCCGTTCGCCCCGCCGCCACCAGGGCGTCCGCGGTGCACCGGACCCGGAACCCGGCCCGGAACCCGGCCCGGCCGCGTGCCGGGACGGCGGACCGGACGGTATCCCCAGCGAGTCCAGCACCACCCCGCCGGAGTCGTCCTCCAGCAGATCCAGGGTGCGGGCGGTGCCGTGCAGCACCGTCCGGGAGGCACGCACCGCATCGCACGGCACCCCGAGGCCCCGGGCCACCAGCACACTGCGCGGCGGCCCCACCGGCACCACCCCCAGCGGCCGTCCGGCCAGCTCGCCGCGGCGGTGCAGCACCCGCACCGCCCGGGCCAGCGCCCGGTCGTCCCCGACCACCACCACCGGACGCCCGGAGCCGGCCCGGTGCGCCAGCACCCGGGCCAGTTCCTGCTCACGCGGCTGTTCCAGCAGGCACAGCCGGGCGTCCGGGGAACCCGCACACAGCACGTCGCGCGCGATCCGCACCGACTCACCGTCCGTACGCCGGGCAATCGGATCGATGACGATGAGCACTCTGGCCGCCTCCTGCCGCCGACGCAAGCGAGGCCGCCCGCGGCCCGGGGGCGGCGCGGCACCAGACCGGCCCGGAACCGCCCGGGTACCTGCCGCGGGCACGTTCGCCTCCGGCTGCCCGGTTGCGTAAACTCTCGGTGCAAGAGCCCCTGCCGCGATTGCGCCAGGGGCTTCGTCGATGGGGGCAGCCTGCTTAATGGGATGCCCCGCCCGGAAGGGGTGTACGCCTGTGCCCGCGCTCGTGCTGCTGGGTGCTCAGTGGGGTGACGAAGGAAAGGGGAAGGCCACCGACCTCCTCGGCGGCTCCGTCGACTACGTCGTCCGCTACCAGGGCGGCAACAACGCCGGCCACACCGTGGTCGTCGGCGACCAGAAATACGCCCTGCACCTGCTCCCCTCCGGAATCCTCTCGCCCACCTGCACGCCGGTGATCGGCGGCGGTGTGGTGGTCGACCCCAGCGTGCTGCTGGACGAGCTGCGCGGCCTGGACGAGCGCGGCATCGACACCTCCCGGCTGCTGCTCAGCGGCAACGCCCATCTGATCACCCCCTACCACACGGTGATCGACAAGGTCTCCGAACGCTTCCTGGGCAAGCGCCGGATCGGCACCACCGGCCGCGGCATCGGCCCGGCCTACGCCGACAAGATCAACCGGGTGGGCATCCGGGTCCAGGACCTCTTCGATGAGTCGATCCTGCGGCAGAAGGTGGAGTCCGCGCTCGACAACAAGAACCAGGTCCTGGTCAAGCTCTACAACCGGCGGGCCATCGCGGCCGGGCAGGTGCTGGAGGAACTGCTCGGCTACGCGGACCGGCTCCGTGGCTATGTGGCGGACACCGCGCTGGTGCTGAACCGCGCCATCGACGAGGGCAAGGTGGTCCTCTTCGAGGGCGGCCAGGGCACCCTGCTGGACGTGGACCACGGCACCTATCCGTTCGTGACCTCCTCCAACCCCACCGCGGGCGGCGCCTGCACCGGCTCGGGGGTCGGGCCGACCAAGATCAGCCGGGTGATCGGCATCCTCAAGGCGTACACCACACGGGTGGGCGCCGGGCCGTTCCCCACCGAGCTGCACGACGAGGACGGCGAGGCGCTGCGCCGGATCGGCCACGAGTACGGCGTGACGACCGGGCGGGACCGCCGCTGCGGCTGGTTCGACGCGGTCATCGCCCGCTATGCCGCCCGGGTCAACGGCCTGACCGACTTCTTCCTGACCAAGCTGGACGTGCTCAGCGGCTGGGAGCGCATCCCGGTGTGCGTGGCATACGAGATCGACGGCCGCCGGGTGGACGAGATGCCCTACAGCCAGACCGACTTCCACCACGCCAAGCCGGTCTACGAGTTCCTGCCCGGCTGGCAGGAGGACATCAGCGGCGCCAAGAGCCTGGCCGATCTGCCGGGCAACGCGCAGCGCTATGTGCGGGCCCTGGAGGAGATGTCCGGGGCGCCGATCTCGGCGATCGGGGTCGGCCCGGGGCGGGACCAGACCATCGAGGTCCGCTCTTTCCTCTGAACCGGACCGGACCGGACGGCGTGCGGCGGCCGGACCGGGCGGCATCGCCCGGTCCGGCCACCGCGCGGGCGGGTGCGCGGGCCGGTCAGCCCACGCGCTGGAACTCGGCGGGTTCGGCCTCGTCGTAGTCGCTCTCCACCCGCGGCGTCATGACCATCCGGTCGCTGTCCGAGGAGTCGAGCTGGAGCGCGAAGGACGGGATGTCGCCGGAGGAGCAGGCCGACTCCGGCTGCGCCTCGGTGACCCGGTTGGGCGAGATCAGCAGCCCTGCCGCGTCGGAGTCCACCGCGACCAGCGCGTGTTCCATGACGCAGTGCATGGAATTGCTGTCGGCGGTCCAGACCAGCACCATGTCGCCCACCCGGCCCTGGCCGATCTCCACGGCGTGGGTGCCGCCGTCCTCGTCGGTGTAGGACCAGGAGCCGAGGAAGTCCTCGGGCACCGCCTCTTCCGCCAGGGCGTCACCGGCGGGCCGGAGCGTCGCCTCGTAGCCCCAGCTCGGGTTGGTCCAGGCGAGGGTGCCGTCCGGCTGGGCCTTCAGGGTCTGCTCGTCGTAGGCGCTGCACGCGTTCTCGGGGATGGAGTCGGTCATCTCGCTGTCGACGACCAGCAGGGTGCCGTAGGAGACCAGGCGGGACTCGCCCACGCACAGCAGATCATCGTGCAGATTCCAGGTGTAGGCGACCACCTCGCCCTCCCGGCCCTGGACGACCTCCATGCGGCGGAAGATGCCCAGCTGCTCGCCGTATTCGTCGTACAGCTCGCCTTCCCAGGCGCCCAGATACGCCTCGTCGATGACTCCCTCGCTGTCGGGCGCCTCCCAGCCGCCGCCGTCGCCGTCCGTGCCCGTGGTGTCGTCGCCGTCGCCGTCCTCGGCCGGGTCCTCGGCCGGAGCGTCGGCGTCGTCATCGGTGCCTTCGGTTCCTCCGGTGCCGTCTTCGGACGGGGGATCGGTCTCGACGGCATCCCCGGCCTGGTCCGCCGGGGCGTCCGACGAGGTGCTGGAGCCGTCGTCCCGGTTGGCCAGCACCAGCGCGGTGGCGCCACCGGCCAGCAGCACCAGGGCGGTGCCCGCGGCGGCCAGGATCAGCGGCAGCCTGCGGCGCGGCGGCTTGCCGCCCGGCGGTGGTGTGCTGCCGACGGCGGGCAGGCCGCCGGTCGTCGCCGGGTGCGGATGCGGGGTGCCGGGCGCGCCGAAGGCGCCGTAGCCGCCGCCGGACGCCGGCGCGGGAGCCGGCGCGCCGAAGGCGCCCATCGGCGGCGGGGTGCCGGCGGCGACGGTCTGCGCGGCGGCGTCGGCCGCTCCGGTGCCCGCCGGCCGGGCGTACGGATTGCCCTCCGCCGGTGCCGCGGGCGTCGCGGCGGGCGGCGGCGGCGTGGGGCCCGCGGGCCCGGCCGCCGGGGGCATCGACGGCGGCGGGGTGACGGGGGGCGGCGGCGTGGCCGGTGCCGGTGTCGCCGCCGGTGTCGGCGCCGGGGTGTGCTGCTGCGACGCGGCTGCTCCGGCTGCTCCGGCGGCTCCGGCCAGGCCGGCGGCTGCGGCACCGACCTGGGTCGGGGCATGCGCGGGCGGGGGCGGCGTCACCGGCCCGGACGGCGGCCCGGAGGGCGGCGGCGGGGTCACCGGCGGCGGAACGGTCGGCATGGCCGGGGGCGGCGCGGTGCCCGGCTTGGGCGGGGCCACCAGGGGGTCTTCCGAGTCCAGCAGGTCCACCGCCCGCCGCCCCAGCTTGGCCACCAGGGTGCCCGGCAGCCATGGCTCGTCGGCTTCCGCGTCGTCGCCCCACAGATCGCCGTCGGCGGTGCGCTCCAGCAGCGTTTCGATACCGGGCCGGTCGGCCGGGTCCGGGGCCAGGCAGTCCTCGATCAGGCCGCGGATGGCCTCCGGCACGCCGTCCAGGTCCTTGTCGTCCTGGATGATGCGCAGCATCAGCACATGCATGGCGCTGTGCGGATCGCCGAACGGGCTGCGGCCGGTGGCGGCGAAGGCCAGCACCGAGCCGAGACAGAACACGTCCGAGGCCGTGGTGACCGTCTCGCCGCGGCACTGCTCGGGCGACATGAAGCCCGGTGAGCCGACCGAGGCACCGGTCCGGGTCAGCCCGCCGCCCGCCGCGGTGTCCAGCGCCCGGGCGATGCCGAAGTCGATCACCCGGGGCCCGTCGATGGTGACGAGCACATTGGACGGCTTGAGGTCGCGGTGAATCAGCCCGGCGCCGTGGATGTCGCGCAGCGCGTGCGTCAGGCCGTTGGCCAGCGCCAGGATCGAGCGCTCGGGCAGCGGGCCGTTCGAGCCGGCCACCACCTCGTGGAGCGAGGGCCCGGCGATGTAACCGGTGGCCACCCAGGGGGTCTCGGCGCTGGTGTCGCAGCCGAGCACCGGAGCGGTCCACTGGCCGCCGATGGCCCGGGCCGCGTCCACCTCGCGCTGGAAGCGCTCGCGGAACTCGGGCTGGCGGGCCAGCTCGGGCTGCACCAGCTTGACCGCGACCGTGCGTCCGCGGTCGGAGCGGGCCAGATAGACCTGGCCCATGCCGCCCGCGCCGAGTTTGCCCAGCAGCCGGTACTGCCCCACACGCTGCGGGTCCGTCGGACCGAGCGGCTTCATGTTGCTCTCCCCTTCAACTGCCCTGCGCGGCGCGTCCGGCGCCCGACCGATGCCGATGTGAGTGTGTCGATGCTGATGCGCTGTCAGTGTGGCGGGCCGCCGACGCCGTTGCCGCGGCGGCGGCACCGCCGGGATCCCACGAGGATACGGGCGTTACCCGCACGGGTTCATTCCGGCGAGAAGTACCAGTTTCCGAAGTCGGTGGGAATGGCGACGACCTGGACGTCGCCGTCGCTGTCCGGCGGGTAGAGGTAGAAGGAGTGCATGCCGCCGTCCAGGCAGAGGCCGCTCGGCTCGGAGCTGGTCGACTCGCTGGGGCCGAAGAGCAGCCATTCCTCGTCCGGGCCGACCGCCATCAGGGTGTGCCGCCAGTCGCAGTACTCCTCGCCCTCGCCGTCGCGGACCCAGGTGAGCAGGGATTCGGTGACGAAGCCCTGGTCGACGGTGATGGTGTGGTAGCTGCCGTCCTGGTCCGTGACGTCCAGACCCCACGTGCCCAGGTACGGCTCCGGAACGGCCGACTCGGCGCCGGCGTCCACCGCCGGGTAGAAGGTGCCGGTGATGCCGGTGTCCGGGTGGTTCCAGTACAGGTTGCCGTCGCCGTCCAGGGAGAGGCCGGACTCGCCGTCGTAGGTGCAGGCGCCGTCCGGGACGTCGTAGAGCTCCGAGGTGGTGATGGTCACCTCCTCGCCCTCTCCCTGGGAGGAGACATTGACATAGCCGGCGCACAGCGAGTCCGGCGAGATGCCGTAGAGGTAGCCGACGTCCTCGCCCTCCTCGCCCCCGAAGATCTCGAAGCGGTAGGTGAGGTCCTGGGAGGCGCCGTTGACCAGGACCTCGCCTTCCCAGTAGCCCGCGATGTCCTCGGAGGTCAGACCGGTGCCGCCGGTGTCGGAGCCTCCGGCGTCCGAGCCGCCGGTGTCGGTGCCTCCGTTGTCGGTGCCGCCGGTGTCGGTGCCGCCGTTGTCGGTGCCGCCGGTGTCCGAGCCTCCGTTGTCCGAGCCGCCGTTGTTTCCGCCGGCGGTGCTGCCGCCGCCGTTGTCGTCCTGGTTCATCGCGTACACCACGCCGCCGGCCACCAGCACCGCGAACACCGCGCCGCAGGCGGCCAGGATGATCCCGAGCCGCTTGGACCGTCCCTGGGCGACCGGCACCACCTGGCCGAACTGCCCCGGCATCGGGGTGACCGGCGGCCCCTGCTGCCCCGGCTGGGCCGCCCAGAACTGGCCGCCCATCGCCGGATGCGGGGTGTGCGGGGGCGGCGGGGTCTGCTGGTGCATGCCCGCGGGCATGGTGTGCATTCCGGCCATGCCCGCGCCATGCGCCGGGGCGGTGGGCGCGGGACCGGGCGGCGGGGTGGTGGGCATGGCCGGCGGCACGGGTGCGCCGCCCTCGCGCAGGGGGTCCTCGGAGTCGAGGAGTTCGACGGCGTGCCGGCCGAGCCGGGCCACCAGCGCGCCGGGCAGCCAGGGGTCGTCCCCGGGCTCCGGCTCCCACAGATCGCCGGCCGAGGTACGGTCCAGCAGTTCGTCCAGGGTGGGCCGGTCGGCGGGGTCGGGCGCCAGACAGTCCTCGATGATGCCGCTGATGCGCTCCGGAATGCCGCTGAGGTCCTTCTCGTTCTGCACGATGCGGAGCATCAGCGCGTGCATCTGGCTGTCGGTACGGCCGAAGGGGGTGCGGCCGGTGGCCGCGAAGACCAGCACCGAGCCCATGCAGAAGATGTCCGAGGCGGGGGTGAGGGTCTCGCCGCGGCACTGCTCGGGGGACATGAAGCCGGGCGAGCCGACGGTGGCGCCGGTGCGGGTGAGTCCGGCGCCGGGCGCGGTCTCCAGCACCCGGGCGATGCCGAAGTCGATCACCCGGGGGCCGTCGATGGTGATGAGCACATTGGACGGCTTGAGGTCGCGGTGGACCAGTCCGGCGGTGTGGATGTCGCCCAGCGCCCTGGTCAGACCGTTGGCCAGGGCCAGCAGGGAGCGCTCCGGAAGCGGACCGGTGGGCCCGGTGACCACCTCGTGCAGGGAGGGCCCGGCGACGTAACCGGTGGCCACCCAGGGCACGGTGGCGTCGGGGTCGGCGTCCAGCACGGGCGCGGTCCACTGGCCGCCGACCCGGCGGGCGGCGTCCACCTCGTGGCGGAAGCGCTGCCGGAACTCGGGCTGGCGGGCCAGCTCGGGCTGCACCAGCTTGACCGCGACGGTGCGTCCGCGGTCGGAGCGGGCCAGGTAGACCTGGCCCATGCCGCCCGCACCGAGTCTGGCGAGCAGCCGGTAGGGACCCGCCGATTGCGGGTCGTCAGCTCCAAGCGCTTTCATGATCCCCCTCATTCCGCCCGTCGCCGCAGCGTGGGTGGAACGCACGTGCGGCCGATCAGAGATTAGAGTGCTTCAGCGTTCATCGGGCACTCTGACGAGGACAGAAGCAGAACCGTGACGTCCCCGGGACGGTTGTTCCCGGCAGGTCGGAGCGGTCGGCGTCCGGTCCCGGGCGGAACCGGGTGCGGACTCCCGCCGGTTGTTCAGCCGGCAGTTTCGGCGCTGTCGGCGGTGCCGGTGCTCTCGGTGCTGTCGGTGGTGAGCCCTCCGGTCTCGGTTCCGTCGCCTCCGGTGGTTCCGTCGGTGGTCCAGCCTTCCGTGGTGCTTTCCGTGGACCCGCCGGTTGCCCCCTCGGTGGTGGTGCCTTCGGTGGTGGTGCCCTCGGCAGTGCCGTCCGTCGTGCCCTCGGTGGTGGTGCCGTCCGTGGTTCCCTCGGCGGTTCCCTCCGTGGTCCAGCCTTCGGTGGTGCTCTCCGTCGTCCCGTCCGCAGTGCCGTCCGTCGTGCCCTCGGTGTGCCCGTCCGTTGTTCCGTGGGTGGTGCCGCCGGTGGTCCAGCCGCCGGTTTCCGTCCCGTCGTGGGGGTCCCCGGTCTCCTGGGCGTGGCCGTCCTGGCCGTCCTGGCCGTCCTGCTCGGCGTGGCCGTCCTGCTCGGCGTGGCCGTCCTGGCCGGTCTCCTCCGGGGCCGCCGTCTCGCCGCCCGCGGTGTCCTCGGTGGTGTCCTCCATCGGGGACTCGCCGACTGTGGTTCCCTCTCCGGAGTCCTCGGAGTTCCCGGTGTCCCGCTCGGTGGTCTCCGTCCCGGTGCCGGCGGTGCCCTGGTCCTCCTCCTGCTGCTTGCCCCGGTCATCCGCGATCTGGGCGTAGGAGACCGTCACGGACAGGGCGAGCACCGCCGCCGAGGCCCCTGCCAGCAGCCACAGCCGGGGCCCCCGGCGCTGCCGCCGGGCGTGGTCGCCGCCGCCGGGCGGCTGGGCGCCGAAGGCCGCCGCGGTGGCGGTCGGCGACACGGGGGTGTGCGTCCCGGAGAGATGCGGCACCGGGGTGGTGTGATGGCCCGTCACCGGCGGTACCACGGCGCCGAAGGCGCCCGGGGCGTACGGCGACGCCGAGGCGGTCGGAGCGGCGGCGTCCGGCACGGGCGTGGCAGCCGTCCCCGTTCCCGTCCCTGTCCCCGTTCCCGTCCCCGCTGCCGTCCCTGTCCCTGTCCCCGCTGCCGTTCCGGTGCCGCTGCCGGTGGCCGGGTGCGCGGTGCGCGGGCCGGTGCCGCCGTCGGCGCCGCCGGGCAGCCCGGCGCCGCTCCGCTCGGCGAGCAGGGCGGCCAGGGCGCCCGGGAGCCAGTCGTGCCGGACGGCGGGCCGGGCGTCGTCCCCCCACAGGTCGCCCGCCGCGGTCATCTGCCGCAGCGCGGCGGGCGCCGGCCGGCCGCCCGGTTCCGGGGCGAGGCATGCCTCGATGACCCGCCGGACCGGCTCCGGCACCTCGCTCAGGTCCTTCTCGCCCTGCACGATGCGCAGCATCAGCGTGTGCACGCCCGTGCCCGGGCTGCCGAAGGGGTTGCGGCCGGTGACGGCGAAGGCCAGCACCGAGCCGAGTGCGAAGATGTCGCTGGCCGGGGTCAGCGTCTCGCCGCGGCACTGCTCGGGCGACATGAAGCCGGGCGAGCCGATCACCGCGCCGGTGCTGGTCAGCGTGACCGTGACGGCCTCCACCGCCCGCGCGATGCCGAAGTCGATCACTCGCGGCCCGTCCTGGGTGACCAGGATGTTCGACGGCTTGAGATCGCGGTGGATCAGCCCGGCGGCGTGGATGTCGGCCAGCGCCCGGCTCAGTGCGTTGGCCAGGGCCAGCACGCTGCGCTCCGGCAGCGGGCCGCCGCCCTCGCCGGTGACGAGTTCCTGCAGGGACGGGCCGGCCACGTATTCGGTGGCCACCCAGGGGGTTTCGGCGTCGGTGTCGCCGTCCAGCACCCGTGCCGTCCAGCGACCGCCCACCCGCTGCGCGGCCTCGACCTCGCGCCGGAAGCGGCGGCGGAACTGCGGTTCCTCGGCCAGCTCCGGCTGCACCAGCTTCACCGCGGCCGGCCGGCCTTCGGGCGAACGGGCCAGATACACCTTGCCCATGCCGCCCTCGCCCAGCCGGCCCAGCAGCTCGTACCGGCCCACCCGTGCGGGATCCTCCGGCCTGAGTGCCTTCATGATCGGCTCGCCCCCTTGTCTCCTGCGGCTGTCTCCTGCGGCATCTTCCGTGCGACCGCCGCTGGTTGATGCACTCCTAGGAGCCTAGGGACGGTTCACCGGCTGGAGGCGATGTTTCCCGGCTGCGGCCGGACAAAAGCCGAATCGTGACACTGCGCCCGCCTTCCGCCGGACGGGAGACGCCCTCCGGGACGCCGGGAGCCTGTGCGAACGCCGGGACCGCGGGAGTCTCCGGGGCCGCCGCGGGCCTGCCGTTACGCTCCGGGCTCCAGGGGCTTCCCGGTGTCCGCGGCATGCACGGCTTCCAGGGCGGCGGACAGCCGGCGCAGTGCGCCGAGGGCCGCGGCCAGTTCCGCCTCGCCGCCCATCGCCGCCGACAGCCGGGCGGCGAAGGCGGCCTGTCCCGGGCCGATCCGGGCCACCGCGGCCCGGCCCTCGGCGGTCGGCGCCAGCAGCTTGGCCCGCCGGTGGGCGGGATTGGTGCAGTAGGCCGCCCAGCCGTGCGAGACCAGCAGATCGGCGACGCGCTGCACGCTCTGCCGGCTGACGCCCATGGCCCGCGCGATTCCGGCCACCGGCAGCGGACCGGGCAGCACCGCGTCCAGCACCTGCCACCAGGCGGCGGTCAGTCCGGCCGGCCGGGCCAGCTCCCCGGCCGCGGCGAGGAGCTGCCCGTCGAGCCTGGAGGCGGCCAGGACGGTACCGCGGAACAGCTCCTGCCGCCGCGCGTCCCCGGTGGCGTCCTGCGCGGTGGTGGTCATGGCGGTCCTCCGGCGAGGCGGACGAGGGCTTGGACTCCGGATATGACAGTATCCTGTCCCAATGACAGGATACTGTCAATGAAACCGTTGTGAGTAAGGTTGGTTGGCGTGATCCGACGCAGCACATTGCGGGAACAGCTCGCCGACGCGCTCCGCGAGGAGATCCTGGCCGGACGGCTGGCCCCGGGACGTGAGTTCACCGTCCGCCAGATAGCCGAGCAGTACGGAGTTTCGGCCACCCCCGTGCGTGAGGCGCTGCTGGATCTCGCCGCCCAGGGCCTGCTGCACGCCGAACAGCACCGCGGCTTCCGCATCCGCGAGTACACCCTGACCGACTTCCGCCACATGGTGCAGGCGCGCAGCCTGGTCAACGAGGGGGTGCTGCTCTACAACCCCGCGCTGCGGCTGCCGCGCGGCGATCCGGCCGCCTTCACCTCCATCCGCCGCCGGGCCGCCGCCGCCCACCAGGCCGCCGCGGCCGGTGACCTGGATGTGCTGATCGGCTACGACCTGCGCTTCTGGCGGGAGGTCACGGCGCTGATCGGCAACCCCTACATCGGTGAGTTTCTGGACCGGCTGCGCATCCAGTGCTGGGCCTATGCCGTGCCCCGGCTGCGGGGCCGCCCGGACCTGCCCAGGCTGCTCTGGGCCCGCCATCCGGAGCTGGCCGAGGCGCTCGGGGAGCGCGACGCGGGCGCCGCCGCGGCGCTGCTGCGGGACTTCCGGGACCACGCGCTCACCCTGGCCGCCGAGATCGACCGCGAGGCGGCGGAGGCGGCCGGCCGGCCGGACACCGGAGCCGCCGGCGCCTGACCCGCCCGGTCCGGCGCGGTCCGGCCCGGTCCGGCGCGGCCGGGCGCGGCGCGGCCCGCGGTACCGGTACCCCGCACCGCGGCGGGGCCGGCGGCACGCTCTACGCTTGGCAGCCCGGATCCCCGCGTGAGAGAGAGCCGTTACGTGGCCTGTGACCTGTGGCTGGTGCCCCTCGTCGATGTGCTGTGCCACAACCCCGACAATCCGTTCGCCGAGGAACTCGCCGAGTACGACGAGGCGCTGACCGGCGCCGGCCTGCCGCCGGTGCCCGTGCTCGGCTACATGCCCGGGATGTCCGGCCAGGTCGCCCCGGTGGCGGGCTTCGACTATGTGGCCCTGCATCTGCTGCGACGGGTGCTGCTGCTCCAGGTCAGCGGCCTGCCGGTGACGCCCGCCGAGCAACTCGACGGCGACTACCAGCAGTTGCTGGAGATGTTCGAGTCCACCGCGCAGCGGCTGCATCTGGTGTGGCACTACGACCACGCGGGCGCCTATGTGCCGGTCGACTTCCCGCAGCCGCTGTCCACCGACAAGCTGCTGGCCGGCGGCGGCCCGCTGGGCTCCAGCCACGGGCTGCTGCGCGAACTCCAGCTCGTGGCACCGGCGCTGGGCATCGACCCGCACAACCCGCCGCCGCCACCGCCCGCCCCGGCCCGCCCCACCAGGCTGGACGAGCCCGCGGCCATGCCCGGCGAGGGCGAGGGCGGCCCCTACGCCCGGGAACGGCACGTCTGGCTCGGCCTGCATGCCGCCGCCACCCGCAGCCTCGCCCAGGGCTCGATGATCGTCTTCAGTTAGCCACCACCGGGCGGGCCGGTGACACCGCGTCAGCCGCGCGGGCCCTCCGGCGGACGCTGGCGCGGCATGGCGGCCCGGGTCGACTGGAGCGGAAACCGCCCGCCGCGCACCACCTGGCCGCCCTCGGCCCGCGCCACCGCCCCCAGGCCGCCGCCGACCACCGGCAGCGGCGCGGTCTGCATCAGCGCCGGCGCGCCGCCCGCCCGCGACTCCAGCATCCAGTCCACCGTCTCGGCGCGGACCAGGTCGGTCACATCCTCCGAGAACCGGCGCAGCACGCCCAGGCAGCGCTCGGCGGCCTCGCTCGCCGTCCCCTCGGCCGGGCCGAGCACCTCCCGCACGCTCTCCGCCGCCCAGTCGTAGCGCAGCGCCTCCAGCCGCCGCTGCACCGCCTGCGCGGTGGCGACATCCCGCATCCAGCCGGAGGTCAGCCCGAAGTAGCGGTCGCAGCCCACGCACAGCGCCGCGCCCAGCAGGGCCAGGTAGCCCCAGACGGCGAGGCCCTCGCCCCCCACCGTTCCGGCCAGTTCCAGCATCGGCAGGGCGGCACCCGCCGCCACGCCCAGCGCGGCGCCGAAGCGCAGCAGCCGCGCGCCGCGCCGCTTCCATACCCGGTCGTGCAGATACCAGTCGGCGGCCCGCATGGCCTCCTGCTCGACCCACTGGTAGAGCTGCTCCAGCCGCTCCGCGGGCTCGGCCCAGTCGCCGAGCGGGAACGGACGGCCGAAGACGCCCCCGCCGCGCCCGCCGCGGCCCAGGCGGCGGACCTCGCCGGATGTGCCGCCCCCGGCCCTGGCGCCGCGGCGCCGCCCGGCGAGCGGTTCGAGGCCGTCTTCGGGCTGCTTCTCCGGCTGACTCACCAGTATCTCCTCACTTGCCGACCCTCTTCATACCCCCGAACGTGCGGATCCCGGGCCGGTTTTCGGTGAAATCCGCTCCATGGAGCGCCCGATCAGATATAGCGCGCCGACCGCCGCGTCCCCAAACGCCCGCGTCCGCGCGGGGCCCTCCGGCCGCGGCGCGGGCCACGCGGGCCACGCGGCCACGCCGGCCGGCGGGCCAGGCCGGCCACGCGGGCCGCCAGGATGCCGCAGGGAGGCCGCGGGGACGCCGCGGGATAGGGTGCTGCGCGTGAAGGTCCTTGTCATCGGCGGCGGAGCCCGCGAACACGCCCTGTGCCACGCCCTGTCCCGTGACCCCCAGGTCACGGCCCTGCACTGCGCCCCCGGCAACGCCGGTATCGCCGCGGTGGCCACCTGCCACCCGGTGGACGCCGGGGACGGGGCCGCGGTGTCCGCGCTCGCCACCGCGGTGGCCGCCGACCTGGTGGTCATCGGTCCGGAGGCGCCGCTGGTGGCCGGGGTGGCGGACGCGGTCCGGGCGGCCGGCGTGCCGGTCTTCGGCCCCTCCGCGCGGGCCGCGCGGCTGGAGGGCTCCAAGGCGTTCGCCAAGGAGATCATGGCCGCCGCCGGGGTGCCCACCGCGCGTTCCCACGTCTGCACCACCGAGGCACAGGCGGCGGAGGCGCTGGACGCGTTCGGCCCGCCCTATGTGGTCAAGGACGACGGCCTGGCGGCCGGCAAGGGCGTGGTGGTCACCGAGGACCGGGAGGCCGCCCTGGCCCATGCCCGGGCGTGCGACCAGGTGGTGATCGAGGAGTTCCTGGACGGGCCCGAGGTCTCCCTGTTCGCGCTGACCGACGGCACCGCCGTGGTCCCGCTCCAGCCCGCGCAGGACTTCAAGCGCGCCTACGACAACGACGCCGGCCCCAACACCGGCGGCATGGGGGCCTACTCGCCGCTGCCCTGGGCCGACCCCGGGCTGGTGGACGAGGTGCTGGCCACCGTGCTGCGGCCGACCGTGGACGAGATGCGCCGCCGCGGCACCCCGTTCTCCGGCCTGCTCTACGCGGGCCTGGCCCTCACCTCGCGCGGCGTGCGGGTGGTGGAGTTCAACGCCCGCTTCGGCGACCCGGAGACCCAGGCGGTGCTGGCCCGGCTGCGCACCCCGCTGGCCGGCGTCCTGCACGCCGCGGCCACCGGCACCCTGGCCGATCTGCCGCCGCTGCGCTGGGCGGACGGCGCGGCGGTCACCGTGGTGATCGCCTCCGAGGGCTATCCGGCCAAGCCGCGCACCGGCGACCCGGTGGAGGGCCTGGACGAGGTGGCCGGACGGGACGCACCGGACGCCTATGTGCTGCACGCCGGCACCCGGCTGGACGAGGACGGACGGGTGGTCAGCGCGGGCGGCCGGGTGCTGTCGGTCACCGCGGTCGGCGACGGGATCGCCGAGGCCCGGGACCGCGCCTACCGGGCGGTCGCCCGCATCCGGCTGGCCGGCTCCCACCACCGCACCGACATCGCCGCCAAGGCCGCCGGCTGACGTCTCCCTCCCGCCGGCGGCGCGCCGCGGTTCTCCCGCCGGGCGCCGGTGAAGCCCGCCGAACGACGGCGAAGCCGCCATAACTCCCGTAGGCCTCCTGTCCGTCGTACCTGCCATACCTGCCATACCTGCCGTATCCGTCGTACCTGCCGTAATCGGTCTGCATCCCGACATGTTCCCCACTGTCCTCTGCCCAGAGCCCCACCATCGGGTGACGCCTGCCCGGTACCGCTGACGCACAGGCATGCTCCGGCTTAGGGTGCGGCGCGATCGGACCTCCGCGCATTGCGATGTCGGGGTCCGATGTCACAGTGGGGGAGAAGGCGGGGCGTGCACCGGCGCGCGCCCGGTCGTGTTCCTTCGGAAGACGGAGGAACCGGCCGGTCGGGCCGGGCACAGGACCGGACCGGCGGACCGCAGCAGGCCCGCGCCGGCCGCCCGGACACGGGCCGGCCCCGCGGCGCCGCACGGAACCCGGACGGAAAGCGGAGGCAGGCATGGCGCAGCAGAGAGGCGCACGCTCCGCGCGGGACCATGCGCTGGCCGTTCTGCGGGTGCGGAACACCGCGGTGGCCGTCGCGCTGCTCCCGGCGGCGGTGGCCGCGGTGGTGCTCACCGCGCAGGCCACCGGCCGCCTGCCCGGCGGCTGGACGCCGCTGCGCTGGACGGTGCTGGTGGCGGCGGGCGTGCTGTCCGCCCTGGCGGTGGCGATCGCCTCGGTGATCGTCCGGGCCCGCCCCCCGGTGACCCCGACCGTCGCCGTGCCGGAGGAGTCCGGGCCCGCTCTGCACGGCCTGATACGGGAACTGGCCGCGCGGCTGGGCGTGCCACCGCCGGGCGGCATCGCGCTCACCCCGGACTGCGACAGCTGGCTGGAGGAGCCCGCCCACCGGCGCCGGCCGGCCGCCCGCCGGGCCCGGCCCGGCGCCCGGTACGACGACGGCGAGCCGCCACCGCCGGCCCCCGGGCCGGTGCTGGTCATCGGCTCGCCCTTCCTGTGGTGGATGCGGGTCTCGGAACTGCGCGCGCTGCTGGCGCCCGTGGTGGCCGGTACCGCCCCCTCCGCCCATCCGGACATCGCCGCCGCCCGGCGCTGCGTCCGCGGCCTGGACGCCGCCGCGGCGGCCGGCGGCCCGCGTCGGCCGCTGCTGTGCTGCACCGCCCGGCTGGCCCGGCTGATGCTGCGGGCCGCCGCCCGGCACGCCGCCGAGATGGAGCGCGGGGTGGCCGCCGCCGCCTCGGCGCATGCCCAGCGCTTCGACCCGGGGCCGCGGCCGGCCGTGCAGGAGCAGGTGGGCCTGGCCTATGCGGGCTGGGACCGGCTGCTCACCAGGGTCGCCTCCCCGGCCTGGCGGGCCGGGCGGCGCCCGGTGCTGCTGAACGAGGGCGTGGTGGCGGCCCTCACCGAGCTCTCCCGCCGGGACCGGCTGGCCGAGGGCTTCGCCGGACGGCTCGCCGAGCGGTCCGCCAGCGAGCTGCTGGCCGATCCGGGTGCGGTGGACCGGGAGGTCTCGCTGCTGGCCGCCCGGCTGTTCGCCCCGTCGCCGCCCGGCGGGGCGGAGCTGCTGCCGGTGGAGTGGCCCGCCTATCCGGCGGAGGTGGTGGACCGGATCTGGCGGGAGCGGGCCGGCCGGCTGGCCGCGGCGCTGGGCGTTTCCGGCGCGGAGGCGGACGGCGCCCCGGGGCCGTCCTCGTCGTCCGGGCGCGGCGGCGGCCCGGCCGCCGCCACCCTGACGGCGCTGCTGCGGCGGCTGGCGGGCGATTCCGCGTCCGTCGGCTCCGCGGGTCCCGGCGCCGCCGGCCCGGGCGCCGGGGTGGGCGTCAGGGCCGGCGGCCCGGAGGCCGCCGACGTGCTGGCCGCCCGGGTGGTGGCCGAGACCGCCCGCGCCGCCCGGCCGCAGGGCGTGCCGGGCGGCCCGGAGGGCCCCGCCGCCGTCCTGGTCCACCGCGGCTTTCCGGCGCAGCCGCCCCGTACCGGCCGGGAACTGCTGGTGGAGCACATCGCGGCGGCCGTCTGCCGCGCCACCGCCGACGCCACCGGCGCCCGGGCCGGCCTGGACTGGCTGGACGGCCCGGTGCTGCTGACCGACGGCGAACGCCGCCCGGACCTGGTCGAGCCGGTGCAGGCGCTGGTGGACAGCGGTGATTCCGGCCCGCTGCTGGCCTGGCTGGCCGACGCCGGGGTGCGCGGCGACGCCTTCGCCCGGCTGGGCTGATCCGGCCATTGCCCGGCGACCGGTGACGGACCGCTCGCCGTATGTGATGTGCTGTTCCGGCGCGGTCGCGCCGAGCGGACGAAGGGGGAGCGGCGGTGGAGGGAACCGAGCAGAACCGGCCACCGGTCCTGGAGCCGTGGGGCCGGGCGCCGGAAGCCGGCCCGCGCCCCGCCGACGACAGGAACGGCCAGATCAAGGGCTTTGTGCCCGGCGGCTGCGCCGTGCCCGGCGGGATGCTGGACTTCCGGATCAGCGTCGACCCGCCCGGCCCGTTCACCGTCACCGTCCACCGGATCGGCCACTACGCGGGCGCGGGCAGCCGGCGGTTCGTCACCGGCCCGGTGCTGAAGGGCACCCGGCAGCCCGATCCGCTGGTGGTGGGCCGCACCGTCTCCTGCCATCACTGGTGGTGCTCCTGGCGGCTGCCGGTGCCCGCCGACTGGCCGCCCGGCGCCTATCTCGCGGAGCTCACCACCGCGGACGGCGCCTACCGCTCGCACATCCCGTTCACCGTGCGGGACGCCCGCCCGGCCGCGCTGCTGCTGGTGCTGCCCGACCTCACCTGGCAGGCCTACAACCTCTTCCCGGACGACGGGCGCACCGGCGCCGGCCTGCATCGCGCCTGGGACGGGCAGGGCGGGCTGCTGGACGAGGACGAGGCCGCGGGCACCGTCTGCTTCGACCGCCCCTACGCGGGCGACGGGCTGCCGCCGCATCTGGGGCAGTGCCACGACCTGATCCGCTGGGCCGAGCGCCACGGCTACGACCTCGGCTATGCCACCGCCCGTGATCTGCACGCCGGCCGGATCGATCCGGCCCGCCACCGGGCGCTGGTCTTCCCGGGTCCGGACCCGTACTGGACGGCGCCGATGCGCCGGACGGTGGCGGCGGCCCGGGACGCGGGCGTCTCGCTGGTCTTCCTCTCCGCCCACGCCATGTACTGGCGGGCGGAGCTGGCCGCGCTGCCCACCGGGGACGCGGACCGGCTGCTGACCTGCCGCAAGCGCCGCGGCCCCGGCCGCCCGGTGCTGTGGCGGGAACAGGGCGATCCGGAGCAGCGGCTGCTGGGCGTGCAGTACGGCGGGCCGGTGCCGGAGCCGCACCCGCTGGTGGTGCGCAACGCCGGGCACTGGCTGTGGGCGGCGAGCGGCGCGGCCGAGGGCGAGGAACTGCCCGGTGTGGTGGCCGAGGCGGCGGACCGCTATTTCCCGCGCACCCCGCTGCCGGAGTACCGCAGCCGCATCCTGCTGGCGCACTCGCCGTACCGGGACGGGGCGGGGGCGCGGCGTCACCAGGAGACCTCGCTGTATCAGGCGCCCAGCGGTGCCTGGGTGTTCGCCGCCGGGACCTCGGGCTGGTGCCCGGCCCTGGACCGGGCCGGCCGCGCCGATCCGCGCGTCCAGCGCGCCACCGCCAGCCTCTTCGACCGGATCGGCGGGCGGGGCCCGTCCGGGTGACCCCGGGCGGCCCGGCGAGGGCCGGCTGTGGTCGAATGGAGGGTCACCGCACCGCATGGGCCGGATGACCCGCATGACCCGGATGGCCCGGATATATGGTTCCTCCGTTTCATTCGTTTCATCTGCTTCAACTGTTTCATCGGTTCGGTGGTTCTTGTCCGCCCAGTCCGTTTCCGCTCACGCGCGAGGAGCCATCGTGCCCGGTTTTGTGGAGAAGCCCGAGCCCGTCGAGGTCCCCGGACTGGAGCATGTGCACACCGGCAAGGTGCGCGATCTCTACCGCGACGGGGACGGGAATCTGGTCATGGTCGCCAGCGACCGGGTCTCGGCCTACGACTGGGTGCTGCCCACCGGCATCCCGGACAAGGGCCGCATCCTCACCCGGCTCTCGCTGTGGTGGTTCGAGCAGCTCGCCGATCTGGCGCCGGCCCATGTGCTCTCCACGGATGTGCCGCCGGGCGCGCCCGCCGACTGGGCCGGGCGGGTGATGGTCTGCCGGGCGCTGCGGATGATTCCGGTGGAGTGCGTGGCCCGCGGCTATCTCACCGGCTCGGGCCTGGCCGAGTACCGGCGGGACCGCACGGTGTGCGGGCTCGCCCTGCCGGAAGGGCTCACGGACGGCTCGGAACTGCCCGCCGCCATCTTCACGCCCGCCACCAAGGCGGAGGTGGGCGACCACGACGAGAACGTCAGCCACGAGGAGGTGGCCCGCCGGGTCGGCGCGGAGACCGCCGCGCTGCTCCGGCAGACCACCCTGGCGCTCTACACCCGGGCCCGGGACATCGCCCGGGACCGTGGCCTGATCCTGGCCGACACCAAGTTCGAGTTCGGCTGGGAGGAGGACGGCACCGGGGACGGCGGGAGCGGGGCACCCCGGCTGGTGCTGGCCGACGAGGTGCTGACCCCGGACTCGTCCCGGTTCTGGCGGCTGGACGAGTGGCAGCCGGGAAGGCCCCAGAAGCCGTACGACAAGCAGTACATCCGGGACTGGCTGGCCTCCCCGGCCTCCGGCTGGGACCGGCACGGCAACCAGCCCCCGCCGCCGCTGCCGGGCGAGGTGGTGGCCCACACCCGGGCCCGCTACACCGAGGCCTACCGGCTGCTCACCGGCCTGCCCTGGGACTGACGGCTCAGCAGCAGCCGCCGGACGCGTGGATGCGACGCGTGGATGCGACTCTGCGCGCTGTATCGACGAGAGTCGGGAAAGAGATTCATCGAAACAGCGTTGGCTGCCGGGCCGGCGGGCTACCGGACGTCCACGAAGTCACCGTTCGAGCCCCAGGGCGCGGTGGTGAGGGAACCGGAGTAGTGCCAGCGCCAGGTGCCGTCGGCGGTGGCCGGGACGGTGGTCCTCAGCGCACCCGTGCTGGAGGACTTCACCGTCTTCACGGTCGTCCAGGTGCTGGTGCCGCTCTTCTTGAACTGGAGCTTCACGGACACGCCGCTGTTGGCGACGTAGGTGTTCTTCGTCCAGTCGGCCCGCTTGATCGTGCCGGTGACGGTGATCGGGGCGTTTTTCGTCACCGGCTCCGGCGTGGCATTGATGGACAGCACCGACTTCCGCCGGACCAGGACCGTCTGGTACGGGTCATGGCTGAGGAGATCGTTGTCCGTCTGCACCTGGATCGTCACTTCCCAGATGCCGGCCGAGCGGTTCCGCATGAACTCCTTCGGATCCAGCGGGACCGACCACCGGCAGGTCGACGTCGTCGCGTTCCAGGCCTTGCACGTCGCATATTTGTGGAGTGCGTCGTAGAGCTCGCCGTTGGGCCCCTCCCTGGTCATCCCGATAAACACCTTCCCGATGCCGGCGTCATCGCTCGCGGCCAGCGTGGCGGTCACCGTCACAGCACCTGTCGCCGAGACGGTGATGTACTTGTTCCCGCCGTTGAAGGTGACGTTGTAGATCCGCAGATCTCCGGTCTGTGCCTGCGCCGGCGGTATGCCGATCACCAAGGCCGCCAGTGCGGAACAGACAGCGACGACAGCGGTACGTATGCGCACCCGTCCTCCAGGGAAAGTCCGGCAGCACGCCGAACCCCCGGAGCGCCGCCTGCAATTGGAGCGTGCATCGTACATGCGCGCGATGTGGGCGCGGAGCGTGGGTCCTGTGCGGCTCAGCTCGCCGGCTGGGACCGGCACGGCAACCAGCCCCCGCCGCCGCTGCCGGGCGAGGTGGTGGCCCACACCCGGGTCCGCTGCACCGAGGCCTACCGGCTGCTCACCGGCCTGCCCTGGGACTGACGGCTCAGCAGCAGCCGCCGGATGCGACGGCCGCCGCCCCGGCGGTCTCGGCCGGGTCGTGGGTCCCGGTGGTCCCGGCGGGCTTGGTGGCGCGCACGACGACCGAGTGCATGCCCTCGGCCACCTGGTGGGTGGGGGTCAGCGAGATGCCGGTGAAACCGGCGGCGGCCAGTCCGGCCCGGTACTCCTGGAAGGTCAGCGCACCGGCGACGCAGCCCACATAGGAGCCCCGCTCGGCCCGCTCCCCGGGGCTCAGCCCGTCGTCGGCGACGATGTCGGACACCCCGATGCGCCCGCCGGGGGCGAGCACCCGGAACATCTCGGCGAACACGGCCGGCTTGTCGGTGGAGAGATTGATGACGCAGTTGGAGATCACCACGTCCACCGTGCCGGCGGGCAGCGGGATCGCCTCGATGACGCCCTTGAGGAACTCCACATTGGCCGCGCCCGCCCTCCGGGCGTTGGCCAGCGCCAGGGCGAGCATCTCGTCCGTCATGTCCAGGCCGTAGGCGCGGCCGGTGGGGCCCACCCGGCGGGCGGAGAGCAGTACGTCGATGCCGCCGCCGGAGCCGAGGTCCAGCACCCGCTCGCCCTCGTGCAGATCGGCGACGGCGGTCGGGTTGCCGCAGCCCAGGGAGGCGGCGACCGCTTCGGCGGGCAGCCCGCCCCGCTCGTCGGCCGAGTACAGGGCCGAGCCGAAGTCCTCGTCCACCGCCACGTCCGCCGCCGCCTCGGTGCCCTGGGGGCCGCAGCATGCCCGCCCGGCGTTCCGCGTGACCGCCAGTGCGGCGTCCGCGTAGTGCCGCCGTACGTCCTCCCGCAGCTCCTCCGGCCGCGACTGCTCGCTCATGTCCGCATCCCTTCGGTTGTATTGATGAATGCCGATGCAGCACCCACGATGGCGGTTGCATTGACGGCTGTCAAGATAGAGATTCATCGAAACAACCGATCGAACGGACTGTCGGACCCGGCCGCTACGGTGTTCCCATGACCGAAGAACAGTTCTTCAGTTCCATCGGCCGCACCGTCGTCCTGGTCGACGACCCGGAGCCGCCGCTCGCCTTCTACCGGGACGTCCTCGGCTTCCGGGTGCTGCACGACCGCACGGTGGACGGCTACCGCTATCTCCACATCGGCCTGCCCGGCCCGCACCCGGCGGGCCTGTGGCTGATGCCCGCCACCGGGGAGGCCGAGCGCGCCCTGGTCGGCCGCCAGACCGGCGACCAGCCCCTGCTGGTGCTCTACACCGACGATCTGGACGCGGTCGCCCGGCGGCTCAAATCCCACGACGTCCCGGTGTGGAACGAGCGCCGGGATCCGGACAGCCGCTCCCTCCACTTCCGCGACCCGCTCGGCTCCACCCTGATAGCCGCGCAGCTCACCCCGGCCGGCGGCTGATCACCGGCCGGGCACGGGGGCGCCCCGGTAGTCGCCGAAGCTCCAGTAGTTGCCCTCGGTGTCCCGGGCGATGAACTCGCGTGCGCCGTAGTCGGTGGTGCGCGGCTCCACCTCGATGTGCGCGCCGGCCGCCCGGGCCCGCCGGTACACCTCGTCCACCCGGTCGGTGACCGCATAGGCGCCGAAGGTGCCGGGCTTCAGGGGCCACTCGTCCTCCAGCCCGGCCTCCCTGGCCGAGCTCAGCATCACGCCGCCGCCCTCCGGCCAGGCGAGCTGCGCATGCGCCACATGGTCGCCCTCCTCGAAGACCACCACCTCGCGGAAGCCGAACGCCTCCACCAGGAACTGGATCAGCCGCTTGGCGTCATGTGCCCGCAGCGAGGGCCACACCTGCGGGGCCGGCGGCATATCGGCCATGAGCGTTCGCTTCCCTTCGTGCGAGATCACGGAAGGTCACCAGTCTGCTCCGCCCCCGGCTCTCGCCCGTCCCACCACGCCGCGCCGCGCCCCCGCACGGCGAAGAGGCCCGGTCGGCGGAACCGACCGGGCCTCTTCGGAAGCGAGCGGACGACCGGGCTCGAACCGGCGACCTCAACCTTGGCAAGGTTGCGCTCTACCAACTGAGCTACGTCCGCAGGAGTGATTCGCGCGGCCGTCACCCGTCTCCCGGGTGGCGTACCGCGTGAAGCTCCTCCATCATAGCCAACCTTTTTCCCGGGCGATGCGCACCGCCGCATGACGGTTCTCCGCATGCAGCTTGGCCGCCGCCGCCGAGAGATAGTTCCGCACCGTCCCCGGCGCCAGCCGCGCCCGCTCGGCGATCTCCGCGATCGGCGCCCCGTCCGCCGCCAGCTCCAGCAGCCCGGCCTCCCGGTCGGTCAGCGGCGAGTCCCCGGCACTGATCGCATCCGCCGCCAACTCCGGGTCCACATAACGGTTTCCGGCATGTACGGTGCGGATGATCTCGGCCAGCCGCCGCGCCGAGACGGTCTTCGGCACAAAACCGCGCACCCCCGCCGCCAGCGCCCGCTTCAGATCCCCCGGGCGGCCGTGCCCGGTGACGATCAGCACCCGGCAGTCCGGCAGCGCCGCCCGCAGCCGTGTGGCCACCGTCACACCGTCCGCGCCCGGCATCTGGAGGTCGAGCACCGCCACCTCGGGGCGGTGCGCCCGGGCCATGGCCAGCGCCTCGGTGCCGGAGGCCGCCTCCGCCACCACCACCAGATCGTCCTCCAGGCCCAGCAGCGCGGCCAGCGCCCCCCGGATCAGATGCTCGTCATCGGCCAGCAGAATGCGCACCGGCCCCGCCGCCCCCGTCATGCGTCCGCCCCGGCGGGCACCTCGGCGGCCAGCCGGAACCGGCCCTCGCCGACCCGCTGCGCGGTCAGCCCGCCGCCCAGCGCGGTCAGCCGCTCCCGCAGCCCCGGCAGGCCGGAGCCGGCGCCCCGCCCCTCCTCCGGGCCGCGGTCCGCGCCGTCGTTCTCCAGGGACAGCCGCACCCGGCCGTCCGCGCTGCTCAGCACGATCGTGCACTCGGTGGCCGCGGCATGCCGCAGCACATTGGTGGCACCCTCCCGCACCACCCAGCCCAGGGTGGCCCGCACCGGCAACGACAGTTCCGCGGGCTGCGCCGGCTGCTCCACCCGGCAGCGGATGCCCGCCGCCTCCAGCACCCCGCGGGCCCCCGCCAGCTCATTGACCAGATCCGCCTCCCGGTAGCCGCGCACCACCGCGTGCAGCTCCTGCTGCGACTCCCGGGCGATCCGCTGCACCTCCACCATCTGGTCCACGGCCGTCTCCGATCCCCGCCGCGACAACTGCGCGGCCAGCTCGCTCTTGAGCGCGATCACCGACAGGTTACGGCCCAGCACATCGTGCAGATCCCGGGCGAACCGCAGCCGCTCCTCGGCCACCGCCAGCCGGGCCCGGCTCTCCCGCCCGGCATGCAGCTCGTCGAGCACCCGCAGCCCCCAGGCGGTGGGCCGGAAGGTGGCGGAGAAGCAGAGATTGCCCAGCAGGCAGCCGAACAGGATGCCCAGCAGCCCCGTCCGCTCCACCCCGGCGAGCGCCCCGGTGAGGATGGCGGTGCCCGTGACACCGGCCATCACCGGCACCGCCCGGCGCATCGGCAGGACCAGGGTCACCGAGGCGGCGAACATGGCGAACCAGACGAACACCGGGGCCGCCTCCTCGGCCGGCATCCGGCCGGTCCCGGCCAGCAGCGCCGGCACCAGCAGCACGAACAGGGTGAGCGCCAGGAACCCGGTCAGCAGCCGCGCCGGGAAGGGCTCCTGGCCCAGATAGTGCCGCAGACCGGTGCGGATCAGCAGCAGATTGGCCGTGGCATGCACCGCGCCCAGCAGCATCAGCAGCACGACGGCCCAGCCGGGGGTGGCCTCGTTGCGCTGGTTGGCCGCCCACAGGCCCAGCACGGTCAGCTCCACCGCGGCCGCCAGATACAGGCCCCAGCGGCTGTAGTAGTGGAAGCGGGCGTAGCCGCTGGCCCGGCGGTACCGGTCCACCCGGCCGCGCAGCCGGCCCACCGTGGTGTGCCGGGAGGCGCCCGGGGCGGCCGCCGCGCCCCAGGGGGCAGGGCCCGGCTCCTCGTTCACTCGTACCTCTCCCGCTCCGCCGGCGCCGGCCTGCCCTGCCGGACCGGTCCCGTACCGCTCCCGTGCTGATCCCGTACTCACGCGTTCCGCTCGCCGCCGCCCCGGTTCACTGCCGGGGCTCCCAGCGGAACCACCGGCGTACAGCAAACACCGCCAGCGCCGTCCAGAACCACCGCCAGGCCCAGCGCCCGCAGCAGCTCGGTGCCGTCCAGGCCGCCGGACCAGCCGCTGCGCATCAGCTCCAGGGAGGGCGTCAGCGGCAGCAGCCGCAGCACATCCGCCAGGGTGTCCGGCAGCAGCTCCAGCGGCACATAGACGGGCACCGCCGAGACCAGGAACAGCGGCACCGCGGTGATCTGCGCGCTCTCCGCATTGCGGGTGAAGGAGGCGGTCACCACCGCGGCCACGGCCATCAGCACACAGCCCAGCAGCGCCCCCAGCGCCAGCGGCAGCGGCTGCCGCGGCACCGAGTCCGCCATCAGCAGCGCCGTGGCCGTCACCAGCAGCACGCACTGCGCCAGGGCCAGCAGCACGCTGGGCAGCGCCATCCCGGCCAGGATCTCCCCGTCCGTCGGCTCGCCGGTGCGCAGCCGCTTGAGCACCCGCTCCTCGCGGCGGGCGGCATAGGCGGCGGTGAGATTGCTGTAGACGACCAGCAGCATGATCATCACCAGCCCGCCGCTGGCCACCGTCATCCCCACCGACAGCCCGCCCTCGGCCAGGTCGTCCGCCATGTCCTGGGAGACGGAGTACCCGGCGGCCACCATCAGCAGCGGCATCAGCAGGGCGGTGAACAGCGCGGTGCGGTTGCGCACCAGCAGGGTCAGCTCGGCCCTGGCCAGGGAGCGCATCCGTGCCCCCGCCCCCTTGCGCATCGGCACCCCGAGCAGCACCGAGGTCGTGCTGTATCCGCTCATCACGCCGTCACCCGTTCCACCCGGCCGTCGCCGCCCGTGCCGTCCGTCCCCTGCGCGCCGTCCGCGCCGTCCGCGCCGGCCGGCCCGTCGGCCACCTGGAGGAAGGTTTCCTCCAGGGATGCCGAACTGGCGTCCAGCCCCGCCAGCACCGCCCCGGCGTCCCGGGCCCACAGCAGCAGCCGGGTCAGGTCGGCCTGAAGGTCCCGGGTGCGGATCTCCACCCGCGTCCCTTCCACCGCGGCCGGCAGATCCAGCGGCAGCTCCGCCGGGGCCATCCCCTCCGGCAGCCGGAACCGGATCCGCGACGGCTGCGCCGCCGTCACCTCGGCCGGTGTGCCGGAGAGCACGATCCGCCCCTCCCGCATGATCGCCAGCCGGTCGGCCAGCGCCTCCGCCTCCTCCAGATAGTGCGTGGTCATCAGCACCGTGGTGCCCTCCTCCCGCAGCGCGGCCACCAGCTCCCAGGTGCGGTGCCGTGCCTGGGGGTCCAGGCCGGTGGTCGGCTCGTCCAGAAACAGCACCTCGGGCCGGCCGAGCAGCGCCATGGCCAGGTCCAGCCGCCGCCGCTCACCGCCGGAGAGCTGCTTGACGCGCACCGCCGCCCGCCGCCCCAGGTCCACCAGGTCCAGTGCCTCGGCCACCGGCCGGGCGCCGGTGGTGCAGCCCGCCCACATCCGGGCCGTCTCGGCCACCGTCAGATCGGACGGGAAGCCGCCCTCCTGGAGCATGATCCCGATCCGCGGGCGTACCGCGCCGCGCTCCCGGCAGGGGTCCATGCCCAGCACCCGTACCTGTCCGGCGGTGGGCGGGGCCAGCCCTTCCAGCAGCTCCACCGTGGAGGTCTTGCCCGCGCCGTTGGTGCCCAGCAGCGCGTAGACCTCACCGCGCCGCACCTCGAAATCCATCCCCCGGACGGCTTCGAAGCCCTCCGGTCCCGGTCCCCCGTAGCGACGGCGGAGCCCGGTCACCTCGATCACCCGCTCGCTCATGTCCTCCAGCATCCCGGGCCCGGCGCCGGCCCGGCAGTGCCGGCTGTCACCGGCCGGGATGACAAATGTCAGACGCGGGGGGCCGGACGCGGAGCGGGCCGGGCCGGGGCGGGGCGGTGCGGGGAAACGCGAAAGGGCCCGGTCCGCTGCGGACCGGGCCCTTTCTGCGGAGCGGACGACCGGGCTCGAACCGGCGACCTCAACCTTGGCAAGGTTGCGCTCTACCAACTGAGCTACGTCCGCATGTCCTCACCGGGGCAGGAGCCTGGCCCATGATGAACCATGGCGCGGTATTGCCCGGTGCGACGGCCATCGCCATGGCGACGACTGGAGCGGGTGACAGGAATTGCACACTGCGCCTCCCCTTTGGAAAAGGGGCGCTCTGCTACTGAGCTACACCCGCATGCCTCCCGGGACTTCCCGGCCTTCCGTCCGGTCCGCCCCGCGGCGTGCTCCAGACTCTAGCCGATCACCCCGGGGGAGTGGCAAGTCAGGGCGGGGCCGGCCCGGCACCGGTCCCCGGGCCGGTGCCGTCCGCCCGGGCGCCGGCCGCCGCGACCGCCCCCGCGGATCCCGGCGTGAGTCAACAGCCGCCTCAGTGCGCCGCGTTGAAGGCTTCGTAAACCTTGCGCGGAATCCGGCCGCGGGCCGGTACCTCCATGCCGTTCGCCTCCGCCCAGGCCCGCACGGCCTTGGGGTCGGGGGCGACCGCGGTACGGCGGAACGCCTTGCCGGTCTTGGTCTGGCGGCGCGCCGCCGCGAGATAGGGCTCGAAGATGGACCGGAGCTGCTGCGCGTTCTTCTCGCTCAGGTCAATCTCGTACGACTTTCCGTCGAGCCCGAAGGTGACCGTTTCCGACGCCTCTCCGTCATCGAGGTCGTCCCAGAGTGTGACCACTACCTTCTGAGCCACGGATATCGGTCCTTTCGATGACCGCTCGGTCTCCCCGGCCGGCCATCGCCGGGTGACACGCGACGCGGTCCACTGGTTGGGGATCAGGTCTTTATTCTTTCTACCTTCCCCCGCAATGCGCGGGGAAGCGTACCGGCCACGGGAAAACCCGCCGTGTGCCGTCCGACTGTCTTCCCGCGCCTCCGCAGTCGGGAACACTACGCGCTTTCCGGTTTCCGCGCAGTCCTTTCCGGCTCCGATACCGGAACGTGACCGCGTGGCCGTCGTCCGGCCGTTCCCCCGGTAATCTACTCGCGTAGAATTTCTCGCCCGGTAGTCTTGCCCTGCAGCGTCACCCAACACCACCGGGAGTACCAGTGGCTCGCGTCGTAGTCGACGTCATGCTCAAGCCGGAAATCCTCGACCCCCAGGGCCAGGCGGTGCAGCGGGCTCTCCCGCGCCTCGGCTACCAGGGCATCAGCGACGTCCGGCAGGGCAAGCGGTTCGAGCTGGAAGTGGAGGGCCCGGTCGACGAGGCCGTGCTCGCCCGCGTCCGTGAGATGGCGGAAACCTTCCTCGCCAATACCGTGATCGAGAACTTCACCGTCCGCGTCGAGGACGCCGCGGAAGCCGCTTCGGAGCCGAAGGCCGAGGGGGTCGCCCCGTGACCACCCGTATCGGCGTCGTCACCTTTCCCGGTTCTCTCGACGACCGGGACGCACAACGGGCGGTACGCCTTGCCGGGGGCGAAGCCGTACCGCTCTGGCACCGTGACACAAATCTCCATCAGGTGGACGCCGTCATCCTTCCCGGCGGTTTCTCCTACGGCGACTATCTGCGCTGCGGCGCCATCGCCCGTTTCTCTCCGGTGATGGAGACGGTCATCGAGCAGGCCAAGGCCGGAATGCCGGTCCTCGGCATCTGCAACGGCTTCCAGGTGCTGTGCGAATCGCATCTGCTGCCCGGCGCGCTCACCCGCAACGACCATCTGCACTTCATCTGCCGGGACCAGAAACTCCGGGTGGAGAACGCCGCCACCGCCTGGACCTCCGACTACGCCGGGGGCCAGGAGATCACCGTCCCGCTGAAGAACGGCGAGGGCGGCTATGTGGCCGACGAGCGCACCCTGGACGAGCTTGAGGCCGAGGGCCGGGTGGTCTTCCGCTATCTGGACGTCAACCCCAACGGCTCCCGGCGGGACATCGCCGGCGTCACCAACGCCGCCGGCAACGTCGTCGGCCTGATGCCGCACCCGGAGCACGCCGTGGAGCCGCTGACCGGGCCCACCACCGACGGCCTCGGATTCTTCACCTCGGTACTCAAGAAGCTGGTCACCGCATGAGCCCCCGCACGCCCCTCGACACCGTCAAGCACGCCGCCGCCACCCCGGACGTCCAGCAGCCGTTCCGCGAGCTGGGCATGACCGAGGACGAGTACCGGCGGGTCCGGTCCATCCTGGGCCGCCGCCCCACCGGCTCGGAGCTGGCCATGTACTCGGTGATGTGGTCCGAGCACTGCTCCTACAAGTCCAGCAAGGTGCATCTGAAGCAGTTCGGCGACAAGGCCCCGGCCTCGGACGCGCTGCTGGTCGGCATCGGCGAGCAGGCCGGCGTGGTGGATGTGGGCCAGGGCTACGCCGTCACCTTCAAGGTGGAGTCCCACAACCACCCCTCCTATGTGGAGCCCTACCAGGGCGCGGCCACCGGCATCGGCGGCATCGTCCGCGACATCATCGCCATGGGCGCCCGCCCGGTGGCCGTGATGGACCCGCTGCGCTTCGGCGCCGCCGACCACCCGGACACCGCCCGCGTGGTGCACGGCGTGGTGGCCGGCATCGGCGGCTACGGCAACTGCCTGGGCCTGCCCAATATCGGCGGCGAGGTCGTCTTCGACCCCTGCTACCAGGGCAATCCGCTGGTCAACGCCCTGTGCGTGGGCGTGATGCGGCATGAGGACATCCATCTGGCCAAGGCGTCCGGCGCGGGCAACAAGGTCATCCTCTACGGCGCCCGCACCGGCGGCGACGGCATCGGCGGCGCCTCCATCCTGGCCTCGGAGACCTTCGACTCGGACAAGCCCAGCAAGCGCCCCGCCGTCCAGGTCGGAGATCCCTTCCAGGAGAAGCTCCTCATCGAGTGCACCCTGGAGGCCTTCGCCGAGAAGCTGGTCGTCGGCATCCAGGACCTCGGCGCGGCCGGGCTGTCCTGCGCCACCAGCGAGCTGGCCTCCAACGGCACCGGCGGCATGCGCGTCGATCTCTCCACCGTGCCGCTGCGCGACCACACCCTGTCGCCCGAGGAAATCCTCATGAGCGAGTCCCAGGAGCGCATGTGCGCCGTGGTCACCCCGGAGAACGCGGAGCGCTTCCTCGCCATCTGCGAGAAGTGGGACGTCACCGCCACCGTCATCGGTGAGGTGACGGACGGCGAGCGGCTGGAGATCTACTGGCACGGCGAGCTGATCGTGGACGTGCCGCCGCGCACCGTGGCCCACGACGGCCCGGTCTACCACCGGCCCATGGCCCGCCCCGGCTGGCTGGACGCCCTCCAGGCCGACACCCCGGACCGCCTGGCGCGCCCGCGTACCGGGGACGAGCTGCGTGAGCAGGTCCTGGCCCTGGTCTCGTCCCCGAACCAGGCGGACAAGTCCTGGATCACCAGCCAGTACGACAAGTACGTCCTCGGCAATACGGTGCTGGCCCAGCCGGAGGACTCCGGCATGCTGCGCATCGACGAGGAGACCGGCCTGGGCGTCGCGCTGGCCACGGACGGCAACGGCCGCTACGCCAAGCTCGACCCGTACGCCGGCGCCCAGCTCGCCCTGGCCGAGGCATACCGGAATGTCGCCGCCACCGGCGCCCGCCCGCTGGCCGTGACCGACTGCCTCAACTTCCCCTCGCCCGAGGACCCGGCCGGGATGTGGCAGTTCGCGGAGGCGTGCCGCGGCCTGGCCGACGCCTGCCGGACCCTGGGCACCCCGGTCGCCGGCGGCAATGTCTCCCTCTACAACCAGACGGGGGACGTGGGCATCCACCCGACCCCGGTGGTCGGCGTCCTCGGCGTCATCGACGATGTGGCCCGCCGCACCCCGATGGCATTCGCCGAGGACGGCCAGATGATCTACCTCCTCGGCGACACCCGGGAGGAGTTCGGCGGCTCCGCCTGGACCGATGTCGTCCACGGCCACCTGGGCGGCCTGCCCCCGGCCGTGGATCTGGAACGGGAGCGGCTGCTCGCCGAGATCCTGATCAACGCCTCCCGGGACGGCATGATCGACGCCGCCCACGATCTCTCGGACGGCGGTCTGGTCCAGGCGCTCGTCGAGTCCTGCCTCAAGGGCGGCCGGGGCGCCCGCATCGTCGTCCCCGACGGCCTGCCCGCCTTCACCTTCCTCTTCTCGGAATCCACCGGCCGGGCCGTTGTGGCCGTGCCGCGCAGCGAGGAGGTCCGCTTCACCGGGATGTGCGAGGCCCGGGGCATGCCGGCCACCCGGATCGGCGTCATCGACGGCGACTCCCTCGATGTCCAGGGCGAGTTCTCGCTGCCGCTGACCGAGCTCCGTGAGGCCCACACCCGCACCATCCCCGCCCTCTTCGGCCACACCCGGCACGCCTGACCCGCTCACCACCGAACCGCTCACGACCCACCGCGCCGAGACGGCCGCCGCCCCTCACACCGGGGACGGCGGCCGTTCGCCGCCCGGGCGCAGCACCGCAGCCTGTCCGTGGTGGACTGGCTCGTCGCGGCAACGGCCGCGCACCATGGCCTCGTGCTGCTGCACGACGACAAGGATTTCAGTGCGGCAGCGAGGCACCTCAGCGATCTGCGCGAACAGAACGTCCACCACACGCCGTCGGCCTGACCGCCGATGGCCCGACCCGCCCGTACGGCGGCCCAGGTCGGACGGCTGCATGAGTGCGCTCTGCCGGAGCACCCGGCCGTTGTCATCTCGCACCGCCCAAGAGGTCGAACCACACCGTCTTGCCGAAGGGCCGGGCGCCGCCGTGCAGGGCGTAGCCCCACAGCGCGGCGAACTGCTGGAGCATCCACAGTCCGCGCCCTCCCTCAGCGCACAGCGCCAGGTCCGGACCCTCGGGCGGGTCCGGCAAGGGGCAGGGGGCGGTGTCGTAGACCTCGATGTGCACCCGGCCGGGCCGGATGGTGGTGGTCAGCGACACCAGCGTGGAGGTCGTATGCCGGTGCGCGTTGCTCACCACCTCCGAGACCAGCAGCCGCGCGGTATCCGTATCCACCGGGCACCCCGCGTGCTCCAGCAGCCAGACCACATGGTCCCGGGCAAGCTTCGGCGCATCCGCCGTATTCGGCGTGATGAACCGATACGACCGCACCACCGGCACCCTCACCCCAGCACCACCCATCACACCAGCTCCCTTCTCCGCAGCGGTCTCTCACCGTGTCTCCGCAGCCCTTCATGCATCAGCGCGGCGACCGTGGCTCGCCCGCCACCAACGGCTGTGATGGCAGGTGCACTTCGGTGGCCGAGTGATCGGCATGGGGATTAAGCTAAATCAACCTCGATGGATTCCAACCCTTCTCTCTTGGATTTCATCCGTGTGAGTGATCCCGGCTGGGACCGGCGCCATCAGGCAGGCAGACTGACCCCGAGTGCAGGGAGGGAACCATGGGGCTGCGTGCCAACCCGAGCCAGCGGCAACGGCGTCTGGGGGCAGAACTGCGACGCCTGCGCCTTGACGGCGGACTCACCGCGACCGCAGCGGGCAAGGAGTTCGGATTCAGCGCGGCCCACGTCAACAACATCGAAGCAGGCCGGACCGCCATCGCCCCCGCCCGGCTGAGAGCGCTCGCCGAACTCTACGGGTGCAAGGACGAACGGCTGATCGATGCACTGATCGCCATGAGCCAGTCGAACGGCCGGGGCTGGTGGTCCGAGTTCAGGCACCCGCCGCACAGCGATGAAGCCTGCGACCTCGCCGAGCTGGAAGAGATGTCCGTCCGCCACCGCTCCTTCCAGTGGATTCATATCCCGGGCCTGCTCCAGACCGAGGAGTACATGCGGGCACTGTTCCGTGGCGGACAGCCAGACCTGCCGGAGGAGAGCATCGAACGCTTTGTGAGGTTCCGGATGCGCCGCCAGCGGCTGCTGGTGGAAGCCAGGGCCCCCGAGCTCCACGCCGTGGTGCACGAGGCCGCGCTGCGTATGGAGTTCGTCGGACGCGAGGTCATGCGCCGGCAGATCGAGCACTTGATGCGGCAGGCGACCCGACTTCCGCATGTACGGCTCCAGATCCTGCCCTTCCGGGCCGAGGCGTATCCGCCCAGCTTCAGTTGCCCCTTCGTCTGTTACGACGCGGCCGTACCGGAGCTGAGCACCGTGTACATCGACCATCCGACACTGTCGTCCTTCGTCATCGACCAGCCCAGCCTGGTCCAGTTCTCCGACGCCTTCACCAGACTCAGCTCCGTTGCGCTTCCGCCTGTCGAAGCCGAAGCTGAGGTGAGCAGCCCGGCACGCAGGGACTCCTTCGGTCTGATGCAGCGCCTGCTCTACGAGTTGTGAGAGGAATCTCGATGTCCGGCCCCTGGCAGAAGTCCAGTTTCAGCACCAACAACGGCAACGGCGACTGCGTCGAACTGACGGCGGTGCCCGGAGGCATCGCACTCCGTGAGGGCGACCGCCCGGCCGACGTCCTCATAACCGCCCCGCCCCGCCTCGCCGCTCTCCTCACCGCCGTCAAGGCCGCCGCCACCGGAACTCGCGCAGGGCACTGAACCCGCTGAACCCGGAGGCGGACGCCCGGTTGCGGGAGGGTTGCGCTGCGCTTTCCATGATCGGAAAGTGACACAAGTGGCTGGTGAGGTGGGTGAACCGGGCGGTAGGGTGCGCTGATTGGCGGAACGTTTTTTCCGAGTGTTCCCGCCCGGCTCACCGACGGCCGGGCCGAAAGGATTTCTGCTTCATGACCTCCCAAGGCCGGCGAAGACATGCCGTCGTCGCCCTCCTGACCGCCGTGCTGACCGGCGGGCTGCTGTCCGTTCTCGCCCCGCCCGCCTCGGCGGCGGTGTCGTGTCCCTCGCCGCAGTGGAAGGCGCAGTACTACGCCAACGCCTCCTTCTCCGGCACGCCGAAGCTGACCACCTGCGACTCGGCGGTCTACGAGAACTACGGTTCCGGTGACCCGGCGGGGGTGTCCCTGCCCAAGGACAACTTCTCCGTCCGCTGGACCATGACGCGCGACTTCGGCTCCGGCGGCTCCTTCCGCTTCTACGCCGGGGGCCAGGACGGCATCCGGGTCTATCTGGACGGCAACCGCAAGCTGAGCCTGTGGCACGACGTCTCCGCCAGCCGTTACAAGCTGGTCAAACTGGTCGTTCCGTCCGGAAAGCACACCATCCGCGTCGACTTCGTGGCCTGGACCGGCAACGCCAGTGTGTCCTTCGCCTACGCGCCCAACACCGGTGTGGACACCGTGGAGCCGCTGGCCCCGACCGGGCACTTCGTCTGGTGGGACGAGGCGAGCGGACAGGCCAAGATGAACTGGGCCCGGAACAAGGAGATGGACCTTGCCGGCTACCGGGTCTACCGCCGCCCGGCCGGCTCCAGTTCCTGGACCAAGGTCTCCGGCGACGCCCTGCTGACCAATCCCTGGTTCAAGGAGTCCCTGCCGCCCGACGGCCGCCGCTGGGGCTACGAAGTGCGCGCGGTGGACGAGAAGGGCAATGAGTCGGCCGGCAGCATCGACCGTCCCGTCACCACCACCGACAGCACCCCGCCCGCCGCGCCCACCGGGCTGACCGCCGCCGACAGCACCGACGGCGTCCTGCTGACCTGGAATCCCGTCGGCGACGCGGCAGGCTACGCGGTGTACCGCCGAAGCGGCGGCGAAGGCACATACACCCGGGCCGGCACCGCGGGATCGGCCTCCTGGACGGACACCGCCGCGGCCGGGGGCACCCGGCACAGCTACCGGGTCGCGGCCCTGGACGCGGCGGGCAACGAATCGGCGCCCACCGCCTCCGTGGAGGTCGCCCGGGGTGACCACGCGCCCCTGCCGCCGACCGGCCTGACCGTCGCGCAGCCGGAGCCGGACAGCCTGCTGGTGGAGCTGAAGTGGACCGCCTCGCCCAGCACCGATGTCAGCCACTACAACGTCTATCTGTCCAGCACCTCACCGGTGGTGACCGAGGGCAGGGACCCCTGGCTGACCGTCTACCGGCCCGATGAGCCGATCACCAGCCCGGCGACCTTCACCGGCATCGACAACCGCATGAAGGACTACGGCGGGACGTACCACTACGTGGTGACCGCCGTGGACTCGGCCGGCAACGAGTCGGCCCCCACGGCCGAGGTCTCCGCCACCATGCCGGGCGACCTGGACCCGCCGGGCCTGGTGCCGGGGCTGACCGCCACCGCGCAGGCGGACGGCGTGCTGCTGGAGTGGGAGCCGCTCACCGAGCCGGACCTGCGGCGCTACGACCTGTACCGGGGCGAGTGGGTCGGCGAGGGCGAGATCGGCGACGAGGAGAACGGTTTCTGGTCCTTCAGCCACATCGCCTACATCGCCGAGACGGACACCTCCTACCTCCACCGGACGACGGCGGACGGCGAGACCGTCCGGTACGCGGTGGTGGGCGTGGACGACTGGGGCAACTCGCGGGTCGAATGGGACATGCCGGTATCGGTGGTCGAGGTCACCGAACTCGGCAGCCCCGCTCCCTGACGGGTCGCGCGCGAGCGCCTTGCCGCTGAACGAGGCGGGGCGGGGAACGGCTGAGCCGCCGTCCCCGCCCCGCCTCGGCAGTGCGGGGCCCTGCGGGACCAGGACGCGACCCCGGCGAGGGACTAGGGTGAAGCGGTATGGATACCGCGAAAGTGGAGGAACTGGTCGCCGAGGTGCGGCTGCCGGTCGGGGCGGCGGAGGCGTTCGAGCGGTTCACGGACGGCCTCCAGCAGTGGTGGCCGCCGGAATTCTCCTGGTCGGGGGCGGACGGTCTGGAGCGGATCGGGATCGAACAGCGCGTCGGCGGCGCGCTCTACGAGTACGGCCCCGGAGGGCTGCGCTGGGACTGGGGCCGGGTGCTGGCCTGGGAGCCTCCGCGCCGCCTGGTTTTCTCCTGGCAGATCGGCCCGGACCGGGTACCGGTGCCCCGCGCCGAGAACGCCAGCGAGGTCACGGTGACCTTCACCCCGGACCGCGACGACTCCACCCTGGTCCGGGTCCGGCACGGCCACTGGGACCGCCACGGCGACGCCGGACCGCCCTATCGCGAGGCATTCGCCCGCGCCTGGCCCCTTGCCCTGGCCCGCCTCACGACCACCCCCGGGGAGTGACGGCGCCGGCCCGGACCGGCCGGGCCCGGACCGGATCGAGGCGTCAGGTCAGCACGGGAGGCTCGGCGGGCCAGTCGAGGGCGTCGTCGGGGACCGGGCGGCTCAGGCCGGTGAGGGAGCCGTGCGGCAGCACCCGGGCGTCCTCCAGCAGCGAGCCGAGCAGCCGGGCCACCTCGATGGCACCGTGCGCCTGGAAATGGGTGTCGTCCCCGATGCCGTCCGGGTAGTTGGGATGCTCGCCGGGGGCCAGCCAGAGGAAGTACTCCTTGGTGGTCTCGGGGCCGAGCTTCTGCCACAGTTCGATGGAGGCGGCGTTGAGATCGATCAGCGGGACGTTCTCCTCCCGGGCCAGGGCCGCCATGGCCGCCGGGTAGTCGCCGAGCGAGGAGTAGGCCGTGCCGTCCTCGCGGAAGCGGCGCCGCTCCACCGAGGTGACCAGCACCGGGTGCGCGCCGCGCTGCCGCGCGCCGTCCAGATAGGTCCGCAGGTATGCCTGGTAGCCGTCGTAGGGCTCGACGCCGCGCGCCGGGTCGTACAGCTTCTGGTCGTTGTGGCCGAAGGAGATCAGCAGCAGGTCGCCGGGCGCGATGTCCCGCAGGATCGCGTCCAGCAGCCCGGCGTCGGCGAAGCTCCGGCTGCTGGCGCCGGACAGCGCGCGATCGACGACCCGCACGTCCGGCGCGGTGAAGACCGGCAGCGCCTGCCCCCAGCCGGCCCGCGGCGCCCGGGCGGCCTCGTAGACGGAGGCCGTGGAGTCACCGGCGATGAAGATCCGCAGCGGTCCGGCGGGCGGTGTCCGGCGGCCCTGCGGCCGGAAGGCGTCCTGCGGCGTCCAGTCGCCGAGGTGCCCGGCGACCGTCAGCTCCGCCGCCGCGGCGTCGTCGAGCTGCGGGCGCTCGGCCGGGTCGGTGATCTCCGCGCCCGGGCCGAAGTCGGCGTACTCGGCGAACCGCTGCCGCTGCCAGGGATGGGCGTTGCGCATGTTGGCGTAGGGCACGGCGGCGTCGATGCCGGGACCGATCCAGGTGTTGCGGACGGTCAGCATGGGCCAGGAGTCCGGCGCCGAGGTGGGCACCCAGGGCCGGGCCAGCTTGTAGGCGCCGTCCGGTGCCGAGCTGGTGACGCGGCAGCGGTGGGCCAGGAAGCCGCGCGGATTGTGCCGGGCGGTGCTGGGCGCGAAGACGAAGCCGAGCGGGGTGACCTCCGCGTCCCGGGCGACGGTGCGGAACTCGCAGGCGTCGAAGACGGCGGTGGCCCGGCCGAAGACGAAGTCCACGTCGCCCTCGATGCAGCAGTGCCGGTAGTACTGCCGGGCGATCAGGTCGTAGCCGCGGCTGTCGGCGTAGAGGGTGTCCTGGTGGCCCAGGAAACGGCAGCGGTGGAAGGCCGAGCGGTCGCCCTGCACCTTGATGGCGACTGCCTGGGTGCCGGTGACCCCGGGGTGGTCGGCGCGCAGCCAGTCGTTGGCGAAGGTCACATCGCAGGCGGTGAAGCCGTCGGCCCGCACGGTGGTGGTGGCCGAGCCGGAGGTGCCGTAGGTGCCGTTGCCGTCCGGCCGGGGGGTGCCCGCGGCATTGTCGTGGACGATGACCACCTCGCGCGGGTCGCCGGTGGCGCCCAGCAGGGTGAGGCCGGTGCGGTCGGCGGGGATGCGGACCGTCTCCCGGTAGCGGGCGGCGGCCAGCACCAGGGTCCAGCCCGGGCCGCCGCCGGTGGTGGCGTCCACGGCGGCCTGCACGGTGGTGTGGTCGCCCCGGCCCCGCGGGTCGACGTACAGGGTGCGGTCATCGCGGCGGTCGCCGGGTGAGCCATAGGGGCCGAACGGACGGCCATGGCCCTGGTCCGGGCCCCGGCCGCCGCCCGGGCGGGCGGCGGCCGGGAGAGCGGCGGCCAGGTGGGCCAGACCGAGGGCGGCGACGGTTCCGGCCAGCAGCAGGCCGCGGCGGGTGGTGCCAACACGGTGTTTCGGCAAGACGACGCTCCAGGCGACTCGGAGAGAAAGGCGCGGGTGCGGTAAGGAGAAGCGAGGGGCGTCGAGCACCTTAACCTGCAAACGATTGCAGCGGTAGGTGCCACGAAATGGGCGTGTCCGCGTCGCCGTTGCGCGGCCATCTCTGCAATCGCTTGTCATTCCGGACGGGCGGGCCTGCCCTGCCCGACCGTGCCGGCCGGGCGCGGCGGGCGCGGGGATCAGCCGGGCGAGGGCGCCCGGGGCGGCCAGACCAGTTCGTCCTCCCGTACCGGGCGGTCCAGGCCGGTGAATGCGCCGTCGGGGAGGATCCGGTCCTTGGCCAGCGCGGTGGCGACCAGCCGGGCCGCCTCGATGGCGCCCCGCGCCTGGAAGTGCGTGTTGTCCGAGGCCCCGAACGGGAAATGGCGGTGCTCGCCCGGCTCCAGCCACAGAAAGCAGTCCTTGGTGCCCTCCGGCCCCAGCCTCGCCCACCGCTCCGCGCTCGCCGCCGACAGATCCACCAGCGGCACCCTCTCCCTGGCCGCCAGCGCCGCCATGGCCGCCGGATACTCGCCCAGCGACAGGAACGGCGTGCCGTCCCGGCGGAAGCAGCGCCGCTCGACCGGGGTCACCAGCACCGGATGCGCGCCGCGCTGCCGCGCGCCGGCCAGATAGCGGCGCAGAAACGCCTGATAACTGCTGTACGGCTGGGTGCCGCCCCAGTGGTCGTCCAGCGTCTGGTCGTTGTGGCCGAAGGAGATGAGCAGTCGGTCGCCCGGTGCGATGTCCCGCAGAATCGCCGCGAGCAGCCCGGCCTGGTCGTAGCTGCGGGTGCTGGCGCCCGACAGGGCCCGGTTCACCACCGTGACATGCGGTGCGGTGAAAACGGGCAGTGCCTGGCCCCAGCCGGCGCTCGGCGCCATCCGTGCCTCGTACACCGCCGCGGTGGAGTCGCCCGCGATGAAGATCCGGAACGGCGCACCGGCGCCGCCCGGTGCGCTGCCCGCCACATGTCCGGCGTCGGCCATGACACGCCTCCTTCCCCCTGGCCCGGCGTGCCCGGGTCGCTGCGGGACAGCATGGCGCATCCGGGCCCGCCCGGAAGGGGGTTCGGCCGATCCGGGGGCCGGATGCGGCCCGGGCGGTTGTCGGTGGCGGGTGGCAGCATGGCCGCATGACCGAACTCTCCGCCGCCGTCACGGATTACTGGGACGCCGCCGCCCCGGGGTTCGACGAGCGCCCGGATCACGGCCTGTCCGCCCGGGAGGCCAGGGCCGCCTGGGCCGTGCTGGTGCGGCGTCTGCTGGCCGCCCGGCCGGAAGGCGACGGTGACGGAGGGCCGCCCCCCGCGGACATGCCACATCGGGCCCCTGAGATGCCGGGGACGCTGGAGGTGCTGGACGCCGGCTGCGGCACGGGCACGATGTCGCTGCTGCTCGCCGAGGCCGGCCACCGGGTCACGGGAGTCGACATATCGCCCCGGATGGTCGAGCTGGCCCGGGCCAAGCTGGCCGCGGCGGGGCTGCCCGCGCGCTTCCTGGTGGGGGACGCCGCCGCGCCCCCCACGGGTGAGCGGCGATTCGATGTGCTGCTGTGCCGCCATGTGCTGTGGACCCTGCCGGATCCGGCCGCCGCGCTGCGCGAGTGGGCCGCCCGGCTGCGGCCGGGCGGCCGGATGCTGTTCTTCGAGGGACGCCGCTGGTACTCCGGCAGGGAACGTCCGCCCGCGCCCTATGTGACGGGGGCGGAGCGGCTGCCCTGGCCCGGCGGCATAGGCCCGGAAGAACTGGCCGGGCTGGTCAGGCCCTTCGCCCGGCCGCTGCGCGCCGAGCCGCTGACCGACCCCTCCCTCTGGGGCGGCGCCGCCCCCGGCGAGCGCCATGCGCTGGTGGCCGTCGTCCCCGGCTGACCGCCGGTCTCCCGCCCGGGCGGCAACCGGTGACGGAGCCCTCCGCCGGGCCGTCGCCGGGCCGGCCGGCCACTGAACGGGCGCCCCGCGCGGCGGCGGGGCGCCGGGGGGCGCGGCGGTCCGCCGGTGGCGCGGGCGGGGTCAGCGGCGCGCCTTGGACTCGTAGCGGGGGCCGAGATCCGGGCGGTCGGCGCCCTGGAGCTCGGTGGCCAGGCCGTGCACGGTCACCAGGTCGTGCATCAGCGCACGGACCTGCTCCAGCGGCAGTCCGGCCAGCCGGGCGACCTCCGGCAGATAGACCCCTTCGCCGCCGTGCTGGTCCTCGGCCGCGGCCAGCGCCTGGAACACCCGCTCGTGGTCCGGGCCGTACTCCGGGGTTCCCCGGCCGGTGAAGCTGCGCCCGCCGGCCGTCGAGGGCCTCGTTCCCCAGGAGGACTCCCGTTCGGAGCGCTGCTTCCCCCGGTGGACCGAAGCGGTCTTCTCCTCGTGGGTGAGGGTCGAGCGGTGCGGCCTGTGGGTCCGCTGCTTGGAGGCACCGGTGGTCTCACCGCGGGAGCTGGGCTGCTCCCCGGCCTTCTCCGCGGCGTGCGCCGCGGCCCGCCGCTGGTCCTCGTCGCCCTCCACCTTCTTGCGCACCATCGGAAAGCTCCTTTCCCCGCCTCCGGCGCCGCGCGGCGCCGGAGGTCAGCGGTCGAGTTCCTCCTCGACCGGCGGCTTGGGCGCGTCGCGCAACTGCTGGGCCAGCCCTTGCTTGCCGCCCTTCCGCGCCTGCGCGGCCCGCTGCCCGGCGCTGTGGCCGAGATCGGTGTCCGGCTTCAGCCGCACCGAGCGGACCACCTCCTCACGGTTGCCGTAGTCCTCCGGCGGGATGCCGCGCAGTGCCTTGACCGTCTCCTGGGAGGCGCCGGACACCTGGGCGGCCCGGATCAGCTCGTCCTTGCCCGCCGGGAAGTCCACGTCCTTGACGGCCTTGCGGATGTCGTCGGCACCCGAGTCCTTCCGGCCGCCCGGTTCGGGGCCCGCCATCTTGGCCATGGCACCTCACCTCCCGGCCCGGTGCGGGTCGGCGGCACCGCCGCCGTTCGGCACATGGCCGGTGCTGCCGGCCAGCAGGACCGTGGACAGCTCGTCCGGCAGGGCCTCGCGGACCTTGGTCATCAGCCCGCCCTGGGTCGCCTCGCCGACCACCTCCATCACGCATCGCGCCTGGTAGACGGCGGCCGGCCCCTTGGCGCCGGAGCGGGTGGCCACCCGGTCGAAGAATTCCTGGGTGGTCATCCGCATGCCGGTGTACGGCACATCCGGTGCGGTCGCCACCCGCCGCATGTGCTCGCCGATCTCGTGCGGAAGCTGGGCCGCGATATTGTCCGCCAGCCCGGCCGGGATGCGTTCGGTAAGGGTTTCCAGGCCGGCCCGGGTGACGCGCTCGGCCGCGCCCCGGCTCTCCAGCCCCGCCTTGTTCTGCACTTCGCCGATGAACTGGTCGTGCTGCATGGAAGAAGTCACCTCTTCCCGGTCGTCGGGAGATCGCCCCGGGACGGCCGCTCGACGGGTCGCCGGCCGGGGGGGGCGGGCCCTGGGGCCGCCGCCCGTCACCGGGGCCGGTGGCTGACGGGTGACCGCGCCCGCCCGCCCGAAACTGCCGGCTAGCGCTGATAGACCCCCATCAGGTTGCCGCTGGCGAGCTGCGCCTTGTCCACGGCCTGGTGCACCTGCCGGGCACTTGCCCCGGCAGGCAGCGACGGGTGGCCCGGCAGCGCGTAGAGGCGGAAGAAGTAGCGGTGCGCGTCATCGCCCTTGGGCGGCTGGGGGCCGCCCCATCCCGGCTCGCCATAACCGTTGCGGTGCGGCGTTCCGTGCTCCGGGGTGTGCCCGGTGCCGACGCCGTTGCTGTGCGGGTCGATCCCGGTGACCAGCCAGTGCAGGAAGGGGCCGCCCGGCGCGTCCGGGTCCTCGCACAGCAGCACCAGCTCCGCGGCGTCGTCCGGCACCCCCGACCAGGTCAGCGGGGGCGAGACATTGTCGCCGTCCTTGGTGTAGCGGCGCGGGATGATCGCCTGATCACTGAATGCTGAGCTCTTGAGTTCGATTCCGGCCATGCCTGCCGGAGTACCCGCCCGGCCCCGGGCGATTCAGCGCGCTCGGCGGCGGTCCGGCCGGGCCACGGCGGTCCGGCCGAGCCGCCCGTTCAGCCGGTTCACCGCTCTCCGGGCTCGTCGTCGAGCTGGTCGAGCTGCTGGTAGACCTTGCTCTTGAACAGCTCGGGATCGGGCACATGCCGCAGCGTCATCGTGCCCTGCTCGGAGGCGGACTGGACGGTGAGCGTGCCGTACCGCATGATCCGCTCCCACAGGCTGGCGGAGAACGCCACATCGTTCACCCGGGCCAGCGGAATGGAACGGCCCGCCTTGTTGATGAAGCCCGACCGCTTGTGCAGACGGCGCGTGGTCAGCACATACACCGTGGAGCGCCACTGGAGCAGCGGGACCAGCCAGAACCACAGCGCGGCCAGCGCCCCGGCGCCCAGCACCACCCACAGCGCGGTGTCCGCCCAGTCCTCGTCCGGCAGGAACCACACGGCCGCCCCGGTGACCGCCACGATCACCAGCAGCAGCAGAAACTCGCTGACCAGCGTGGTCCAGTGCTGCCGGGTGTGATACACCAGCTCTTCGTCCTCGGCGAGGTACCGGTCGGCGATAGGCATGCGCGCATCCTGGCACAGCCCGCCCCCGGCACACCCCCAGCCGGGGGACTTGGTACCCGGTTGTTAAGCGGCACGCGGTGAGGCCGTCGTGAGGCCGTAAGCTCCAGACATGTCCACCGTCCGGCGCAAGCCTCGTTCCTACCACCCCGACCGGGTCCGGGATGCGCTGCTCGCCCAGGTGGAGTTCCTGCGGCTGGCCGCCGGGGAGCTCACCGAGGAGCAGCTCGGCAAGCCCTCCGGGCTGCCCGGCTGGGACATCCGGGCGCTGCTGGCGCACCTCGCGGGACAGATCGACGCCCTGCCGCAGCGCCTCGCCGAGCCGGCGCCGCGCGCCGTCCGCCCCACCCTCTCCCTTCAGGCCTGGGCGCTGTCCACCGCCGAGGAGGCCGGCAAGACCGCCGCCGCCGCGCGTGCCGACGCGGCCCGCCCGGGCGGGCCGGTCGCCGCCATCGACGCCGCCGCCGAGGAGCTGGAATCGGTGATCGACACCGGTGTGCGCGAGGATGTGCTGCTGCCCCACCGGGCCGGGGTGATCCGCGCCCTGGACTTCACCGTCAGCCGGATCGTCGAGCTGGTGGTGCACAGCGACGATCTGACCCGGGCCACCGGCCGGCCGGTCCGGCTGGACCGGATGGCGCTGGCCACCACCGTCCGGGTGCTGGCCGACGCGCTGGCCGCCAAGGCGCCCGGCGCCTCCACCGAGGTGCGGATTCCGCCGTTCGCCGCGGTGCAGTGCATCGCCGGCCCGCGCCACACCCGCGGCACCCCGCCGAATGTGGTGGAGACCGATCCGATCACCTGGATGCGGCTGGCCACCGGCCGCACCACCTGGCGGCTGGCCACCGCCACCGGCCGCCTGAAGGCGAGCGGCGACCGCGCCGCCACCCTGGACCAGCACCTCCCCGTCCTTTCCTGACCCTGCCCGGCCCCTGCCTCTCCCGTGCCTCTGCTCCGCCGGCCGCCGCCCCTGCCCCCGGCGCCCCGGGGCGCACCACCCGGCGTGCGTGCCACAGGTCCGGTGGGCGCGTGCGCGGGTGCGGACCGGCCACCAGGGTGAGCCCAGGGTCACAGCCCCTCCGCCTTCCCAGGTTCGGAACCTGCCCTAGACTCGAAGGCGTGCCACGTGGTGACGGACGACTGAGTCACGATCTCAACCCCGGCGAAAAGGGACCGCGCGACGCCTGCGGCGTCTTCGGTGTCTGGGCCCCGGGCGAGGAGGTCTCCAAGCTCACCTACTTCGGGCTCTACGCGCTGCAGCACCGCGGCCAGGAGTCCGCGGGCATCGCGGTGAGCAACGGCTCCAAGATCCTGGTCTTCAAGGACATGGGCCTGGTCTCCCAGGTCTTCGACGAGACCTCGCTGTCCTCCCTCCAGGGACACATCGCGGTCGGCCACACCCGCTACTCCACCACCGGCGCCTCGGTCTGGGAGAACGCCCAGCCGACCTTCCGCGCCACCGGTCACGGCTCCATAGCTCTCGGCCACAACGGCAATCTGGTCAACGCCGCCGAGCTGGCCGCCATGGTCGCCGAGCTGCCCGGCTCCCGCGGCCCCCGCCACCGGGTCGCCGCCACCAACGACACCGACCTGGTCACCGCCCTGCTGGCCGGCCAGACCGACGACGACGGCACCGCGCTCACCGTCGAACAGGCCGCCGCCCGGGTGCTGCCCCGCGTGCGCGGCGCGTTCAGCTTTGTCTTCATGGACGAGCAGACCCTCTACGCCGCCCGCGACCCCCAGGGTTTCCGCCCGCTGGTGCTGGGCCGGCTGGAGCGCGGCTGGGTGGTCGCCTCCGAGACCGCCGCCCTGGACATCGTCGGCGCCTCCTTCATCCGCGAGGTGGAGCCGGGCGAGCTGATCGCCATCGACGAGAGCGGGCTGCGCAGCTCCCGTTTCGCGGACGCAAAGCCCCGCGGCTGTGTCTTCGAGTATGTCTACCTGGCCCGCCCCGACACCACCATCGCCGGGCGGAACGTCTACCTCTCCCGCGTCGAGATGGGCCGCCGGCTGGCCCGGGAGGCGCCGGCCGAGGCGGACCTGGTGATCGCCACCCCGGAGTCCGGCACCCCGGCCGCCATCGGCTACGCCGAGGCCAGCGGCATCCCCTACGGCTCCGGCCTGGTCAAGAACTCCTATGTGGGCCGTACCTTCATCCAGCCCAGCCAGACCATCCGCCAGCTCGGCATCCGGCTCAAGCTCAATCCGCTGCGCGAGGTCATCCGCGGCAAGCGGCTGGTCGTGGTCGACGACTCCATCGTGCGGGGCAACACCCAGCGGGCCCTGGTCCGCATGCTGCGGGAGGCCGGCGCCGCCGAGGTGCACGTGCGGATCAGCTCGCCGCCCATCAAGTGGCCCTGCTTCTTCGGGATAGATTTCGCCACCCGCGCCGAGCTGATCGCCAACGGCCTGTCGGTGGAGCAGATCGGCACCTCGCTGGGCGCCGACTCGCTGGCCTACATCTCCCTGGAGGGCATGGTCGAGGCCACCACCATCGCCAAGCCCGACCTCTGCCGGGCCTGCTTCGACGGGGAGTATCCGGTCGATCTGCCCGATCCCCAGCTCCTGGGCAAGGAGGTGCTGGAGGACAGCGACCGCCCCGGCGCCACCGGTGCCGGTACCGCCGCCGTCAGCGATGTGGACGGCGTGGCCACGCTGCTCTCCGGCCCGGGAGCGGCCGACGCGCTGCGCCGCCCGTGATCCGGCCGCCGGACGCGGCCACCCCCTGCCGTCCGCCGCGCGGACGGGCCGACCAGCCGACCACAGGAAAGACCGCGATGAGTGACAACGCCGCCCCCCGGGCCGCAGCGGACGCGCCGGACGCAGCCGGCGCGGCCGGTGCCTCCTACGCCGCCGCCGGCGTGGACATCGAGGCCGGGGACACGGCCGTCGAGCTGATGAAGAAGTGGGTCGCGGGGGCCCAGCGCCCGGAGAGCGTGGGCGGCCTCGGCGGCTTCGCCGGTCTGTTCGACGCCTCCGCCCTGCGCGGCTACACCCGCCCGCTGCTCGCCTCCGCCACCGACGGGGTGGGCACCAAGGTGGCCGTAGCCCAGCGGATGGACGTGCACGACACCATCGGCCGCGACCTGGTCGCCATGGTCGTGGACGACCTGGTGGTGTGCGGGGCGGAGCCGCTGTTCATGACCGACTACATCTGCGTCGGCAAGGTGCATCCGGAACGGGTGGCGGCCATCGTCAAGGGCATCGCCGAGGGGTGCGTGCTGGCCGGCTGCGCGCTGGTCGGCGGCGAGACGGCCGAGCACCCCGGGCTGCTCGGCCCGGACGAGTACGACGTGGCCGGCGCCGGCACCGGGGTGGTCGAGGCCGACCGGCTGCTCGGCGCGGAACGCGTGCGCGCCGGGGACGTGGTGATCGGCATGGCCTCCTCCGGGCTGCACTCCAATGGATATTCCCTGGTCCGGCACGTGCTGCTGGAGCGCATGGGCTGGAGCCTGGAGCGGCGGGTGCCGGAGCTGGGCCGCACCCTGGGCGAGGAGCTGCTGGAGCCGACCCGGATCTACTCCCTGGACTGCCTGGCGCTCGTCCGTGCCACCGAGGTGCACGCCTTCGCACACATCACCGGCGGCGGGCTGGCGGCCAATCTGGCCCGGGTGGTCCCGGACGGCCTGACCGCCCGGCTGGACCGCGCGAGCTGGACCCCGGCGCCGGTGTTCTCCCTGGTGGGGGCGGCCGGCCGGGTGGCCAGGCCGGAGCTGGAGAAGACCCTGAACATGGGCGTGGGGATGGTCGCGGTGGTGCCCGGGGAAGCGGTGGAGGCGGCCCTGACCACCCTGGCCGGCCGGGAGGTGGACGCCTGGGTGCTGGGCACCGTCGAGGAGCGCACGGAGCACCGCGGCGACGCCGCCGCCGCGGTCGTGCTGCACGGCGACCACCCGGTCCCCGGGGCCTGATGGAGCCGGGATGGGTGCAGGCAGCACAGAAACCGGTCCGGCGGTGAACCGGACCGGTTTCCCACGGGCCCCACAGGACCCGTCCATCTGCTCAGTCCACTACGGCGGTCGCTGCCACACCGACCGGCCGCTGCGCCGCGCCAAGCACCGGGCGCCGCGCGGGGAACGGGCCGGACGTCAGCGGCCCCGCCGCGCCGACGGCCCGGACGGCGGACCGTCCTCGTCGTCTTCGTCCTCGACGTTGTATTTCGAGGCGTACTGTGCGTACGGGTCGTCTTCCAGCTCGTCGTCCGGCTCGTCGAACCGGTCAGCGTCCTCGAACTGATCACCGTTCGCCGACTGGCTCGCCGCGCCCAGCTCGCGGGCCAGTTGCGAAAGATCCGTCCGGCCGCTGTTGTACTTCAGCTGGCGGGCGACCTTGGTCTGCTTGGCCTTGGCCCGGCCGCGCCCCATTGGCTCGACCCCCTCGACGTCGGGGCGCTCCGGCCCCACAGTGTTGGCATGCGTTCATCGGTAGGAGCAGGCTCGGGGAGAGCCCACCACCGAGCTTCAACCGTACCTGCTTCCCAAAGCCTACGGTACGCCGTCCGCAGGACACAGGTGGCGATCAAGCTGCTCGGCGACCCTTTCCTTGCTGGTCAGCGGCGATTTTAACGTCTTTTGTGCAGCAAGCCGCCGAAGGGACGTGACATGTCTCTCCCGGTCAGGGCCAGGTCAGGGCCAGGTCAGAGCCGGGTCAGGGGCCGCGCCCGGCCGGCCGCAGCGGCAGGTCGGCGCCGCCCGTCCGGCGCCCGCGCGGCGCCCGGAGGGGCCGTCGTCCGGACGGCGGGGAGGGGGCCGGCGCCGGTTGCGCGCCGGGCGTGCAACCGGCGCGCGGGCGCCCGGCGCTCAGCGCCGCGCGGCGGCCATCCGGTGCTCGGCGATCCGGTCCGCGGCCACCGCCGGCGGTACTCCCTCGCTCGCCGCGCGCTCGAAGATCTCCACCGTGGTGTCGAAGATCCGCCGCGCCTTCGACTTTGCACGTGCGAAGTCGAAACCGTGGAGTTCGTCGGCCACCTGGATCACGCCGCCGGAGTTCACCACGTAGTCCGGGGCGTAGAGGATGCCGCGGTCGGCGAGGTCCTTCTCGATGCCCGGGTGGTCGAGCTGGTTGTTGGCCGCGCCGCACACCACACCGGCGGTGAGCACCGGCACCGTGCGGTCGTTGAGCGCCCCGCCCAGGGCGCACGGGGCATAGATGTCCAGCCCTTCGAAGCGGATCAGCTCCTCCGTGTCCGCGACCACCGTGACCTGCGGATACGCCTCTCGTACCCGGTCCACCGCGGCCTGCCGCACATCGGTGATCACCACGTCGGCGCCATGCTCGGTCAGGTGCTCGACCAGAATGTGGCCCACCTTGCCGACGCCGGCGATGCCGACCCTGCGGCCGGCCAGGTCGTCGCTGCCCCAGCGGTGCTGCGCGGCGGCACGCATGCCCTGGAAGACGCCGAAGGCGGTGAGCACCGAGGAGTCCCCGGCCCCGCCCTGCTCCGGGGAGCGGCCGGTGGTCCAGCGATTGGCCCGGGCCACCACGTCCATGTCCCGCACATAGGTGCCGACATCGCAGGCGGTGACGTAGCGTCCGCCCAGCGAGGCCACGAAGCGGCCGTAGGCGAGCAGCAGTTCCTCGGTCTTGTCGGTCTCCGGATCGCCGATGATCACGGCCTTGCCGCCGCCGTGCTCCAGGCCGGCCATGGCGTTCTTGTAGCTCATGCCGCGCGAGAGATTGAGCGCGTCGCGCAGCGCGGCCTCCTCGGGGCGCGGGGCCGCGGGGTAGGCGTGGAAGCGGGTGCCGCCCAGGGCCGGGCCGAGCGCGGTGGAGTGGATGGCGATGATCGCCTTCAGTCCGGTGAGCCGGTCCTGGCAGAGCACGACCTGTTCGTGGCCGCCCTGGTCGGAACGGAACAGCAGGTCGAGCACATCGACCGGGCCCGGTTCCTCGGCGGACGGGCTGTCGGCGCTGACAGCGGGACGTACGTCAGTCACGGTGGTGACTCCTGTATGTCGAGGCGGGTGCCCTCTGCGGGTGGGAGGGCCGGTAGCACGACTCTACGGCTGCCCGGCGGGGGCGAGGGGCATTATGCCGATCACAATCCCTGCCGACGTCACCGGCCGCCCTGCCGGCTGTCTCCCCGGCATGCTGCCGGGCGCCGCTCGGCCGCGGCTCGACCGGGACGGCCCGCACGGGTGCGCTTGATCACCCGGCGGGGGAGGATGGTTGGTGGACGCGGTACACCGGGCAGAAACGGCCGGAGCGGCCGACGGAGCGATCGGGAGGGTTTGGGTGGCACAGGTGCCGTACGCATCGTATCTGCGGGTCTACGAGCCCCTGGCGGCCTTTTCCGAACCGGAGCGCTCGCACTGGGCGGCATACGCCCGCCGGGGCCGGTTCCCGGACGCCCAGGAGGAGATCCGGCGGGCGCTGGCCGGGCTGGCCGCCACCCCTCCCCTGGCCGCGCCCGAGCGGGAGAGCGCGGACGCCTTTGTGCTCTCGGTGCACGGCGTGCTGTGCGTCTGCCCGTGGCGCACCCGGCTGCGCGCCTGGCAGGCGCTGGGCGAGGCCGGGCACTGGATGATGCCGGAGAGCGTGCTGGACACGGCGCTGCCGCGGACGGTGCGGGAGGGCGCGCTGGCCGAGTACGAGACATGGCGGGAGGCCAACCCGGACGCCCGGCCGTGGATCCGGTCGGCGCTGTGGCATGTGCCGGTGCGCTGGTTCGTGCTCTTCGCGGACGCCGAGCGGCAGTTCCGCAAGCCCGGCGAGCCGCCGCCCGCGGAGGGGCCGGCGGAGGAGAAACCGGGGGCGGAGAAACCGGCGGGGCCGGAACGGCCGCTGCTGCGCTACCGCACGCCCATGGTGCAGGCCCGGCGGCGGCTGGCCCGCGGGCTGCGCACGGTGCGCCGGGAACTGCCGCAGGGGCCGCTGGCCGAGGCCCTGGTGGAGGTCGGCAAGTGGCTTGAGGAATTCCACCCGCGTTCACTGGTCGAACTGGACTACGGAGGCCTGGTGCATACCATTCCCCCTGAGGATCTGGCCGCGGACCGCTCGGCCGAGGAGACGGCCGCCGCGCTGGCGGCCCTCGCCGAGGGCGACATGGACCGTGCCAACCAGATCTACGAGGGGCTCACCGACCGCTGGCTCTCGGTGCGCGAACGCCAGTTCGCAAGCTGAGGACCGAAGTCGGGGTGCACAAGGGTCGAAAGTCCCGCACTCAGGACTTAGGCCCTGAGTCGGGCCAAAGCCCCTAAGAGTGATGGATGGCACTCACAGGGAGTCTTGCCCTCAAGCACCCCCCTCATGTCAAAATAGGACAAGGAGCTCGGGGGCAGCTCCTTCTGTCCGCCAAAGGGAGGACAGATCAGCATTGCTTCTCCTTGGCGGCCTTCATGACACCTTGTCGCGGTGTGACGGATCGTCACGGGCGGATGACTGTCCGCTATGGGCCGGTCCATCCGGCAACCACCGAGGTTGAACACCTGAGAGGGCAATTCCATCGGTTTGGCCGGGCCGGCTGGACGGATGGTGTAGTTGTAGTGCCGAGGACAAGCCGTTCGTCCTATAACCGACTCGACCCGCGCCTACCATTTCGGGCAACGCGGGTGAAGGTGCAAAATTTAAGAGGAAAGAACCGTGATGGTTCGGTTCTCTCGAGGAGGCCGCTCATGACCGCTCGCACCCCTGATGCCGAGCCGCTGCTGATCCCGGCTGAGGTTGCCACCATGTTCCGCGTCGACCCCAAGACGGTCACACGCTGGGCAAAGGCGGGCAAGCTCACCTCAATCCGCACGCTCGGTGGGCACCGCCGCTACCGCGAAGCGGAGGTGCGCGCACTGCTCGCGGGCATCCCGCAGCAGCGCGGCGAGGCCTGAGCAAGACAGCGCGACCGCAACACCGCAACACCGCAACACAACGCAAGACCGCTTCTCCCAGGCCCCGGAGCCCCCACTCCGGCCGCTTGGCTTCTTGGACCGCACTGGACTCCGCCGGGTCCGGTGCGGTCCTTTGTGCGCGTCGGCGCCCCCGCCGGTGCCCGCCGCGGCCGTCACGCCGGGTGGAGCGGGGGTGCCGGTGCGCTGCCGGTGCGGCACGGCCGGGCCGGCCCGACCGTTCGCCGACCGCTCGTCGACCGTTCACAGATGGGTGCGTACCCTGTTCAGTTGGTGCAATTGCACATATTAAATTGGCGCTCGATTCTCACTGGGGGAACGAGCCTCCCGCGAGGGGAAGTTTCGTGACTCCCGTCACAGCATAGACCCCTTGCCCGGGTATTGGGCCTGAGGTAAAAGCGCTTACTGTCGCCATCCCGGAGAACCCCGTACGTCACCTGGTCCGCAGCGTCACCACGCGCGGGCGGGCGGCGGGCCGCGCAGGAACGTGCCGGGGCGCTACCGGAGTTGTGCCGTCAACTCTTGAAAGCACCGGGGTGCTGCGCCTGCCATGCGTCCGCCGTAGCGTGCCCGGGCCGCCCCCGCGCAAACGGCGAACGGGCCCGGCCTCGGCGGCCGGACCCGTTGTCCGTCTGTCTCTGCTGTGGTGACCGGCGCCGGTCGTCACCGGCCGGCGCCGAGTAGGGCGGTCCTGACGGGATTTGAACCCGCGGCCTCCACCTTGACAGGGTGGCGAGCACTCCAAACTGCTCCACAGGACCTTGCCGCAGCTCGCTGCGTGCCTGGTGACTCTACCCCAGGCCGGGCCGCCGAGGCGAATCCGTCCCGGGCGGCCTCCCCGGCCCGTTGCGGCGGCCCCGCGGCCGGTCACGGCGCCGCGGCGTCCACCGCCTTGACGATCCGCTTGTCCGAGACCGGATAGGCCGTGCCCAGGGCGTGCGCGAAGTAGCTGACCCGCAGCTCCTCGATCATCCAGCGGATCTCCGTCACCTCCCGGGGCGGCGGCCGGCCGGCCGGGAACTGCTCCAGCAGCCAGGCGTATTCGTCCTGCATCTCCCTGACCTTGGCCATCCGGGCCCGGTCCCGCTCGGCGTGATGCGGCAACTGCTGGAGCCGGCGGTCCGCGGCGCGCAGATAGCGCAGCAGGTCCGGCAGCCGGCCGGCGCCGTGCTCGGTCACGAAGCCGGGGGGCAGCAGCGCGTCGAGCTGCTCCCGGACGTCCCGCACCGAGGACAGCAGCACCGGGCTGGTGGTCGTCCTCAGCCGCTGCTCGCAGGAGCGCCGGGCGAGCAGCACCTCGCGCACCTGGCGCACCACGGCCAGGGTGGTGTCGGCGATCTCCGCGCGCACCGCGTCGAAGAGCGCGCGGTGGCCCTCCTCGTCCCACGCCGGGCCGCCGTGCACGGCCATCAGCCGGTCGGCGGCGGCGGTGGCGCAGTCCTCCAGCAGGGCCGGCACGCCGCCGTGCGGGCTGTCGGCCAGTGCCAGCTTGGCCGCGTTGTCCAGCGTCCGGGCCACAAACCTGGCCGGGTCGGCGGGAAGCCGCAGCAGGATCAGCCGGCGGGTGCCGCGCCACATGGCCCGCTCCTGCTCGGCCTCGGTGTCGTGCAGCCGCACGGCCACCGAGGTGCCCTCGTCCACCAGCGCGGGATACGCCTTGACCGGCTGCCCGGCGCGGCGGGTCTCGAAGACCCGGGGCAGGGTGCCGATGGTCCAGGCGGTCAGCCCGCCGCGTTCCGGGCTGCCCCGGCCGCTGCTCTCGAACGCCTCGCTGAGCGCGGCCCGGGCCCGGGGGCGGAAACGCCGGCGCAGCGCCTCCAGATCCTTGTCCTCGGCCTCACCGGGCAGCTTGCGGCGCCGGTCGTCCACCGCGCGGAAGGTGATGCGCAGATGGCCCGGGACCTTGCCGGGGTCGAAGTCTTCCTCGCCGATTCGGACCCCGGTGGTCCGGGTCAGCTCCTGGGCCAGCACCCGGGTCAGCGGTTCGGTCAGCCGTTCCTCGCCGACCTGCGCCAGAAAGCGGCGGGCCACGTCCGGGGCGGGCACGCAGTGCCGGCGGAGCGGCTTGGGCAGCGAGCGGATCAGTTCGGTTACCAACTGCGCGCGCAGGCCGGGGATCTGCCAGTCGAAGCCCTCGCCGGTCACCTGGTTGAGGACCTGGAGCGGGAGGTGGACGGTCACGCCGTCGGCGTCCGCGCCCGGCTCGAACTGGTAGGTCACCCGCAGGGCGAGCCTGCCCTGGCGCCACAGGTCCGGGTAGTCGTGCTGGGTGACGTCCTGTGCCCGCTCATTGATGAGCATGGACTTCTCGAAGTTGAGCAGATCAGGATCGTCTTTGCGCTTCTTCTTCCACCATGAGTCGAAGTGCGCTCCCGAGACAACGTGATCGGGAATCCTGCGGTCGTAGAAGGCATGAAGGGTTTCGTCGTCCACCAGGATGTCGCGCCGCCGGGCCCGGTGCTCCAGCTCCTCCACCTCCGCCAGCAGCCTGCGGTTGTCGTGGAAGAACTGATGATGCGTGCGCCAGTCCCCCTCCACCAGCGCATGCCGGATAAAGAGGTCCCGGCTGGTCTCCGGATCGATCCGGCCGTAGTTGATCTTGCGCTGGGCCACGATCGGCACCCCGTAGAGCGTCACCCGCTCATAGGCCATCACCGCGGCCTGCTTCTGCTCCCAGTGCGGCTCGCTGTAGGTCCGCTTCACCAGATGCCCGGCCAGCGGCTCGATCCAGTCCGGCTCGATCCGGGCGTTGACCCGCGCCCACAGCCGCGAGGTCTCCACCAGCTCGCCCGACATCACCCAGCGCGGCGGCTTCTTGAACAGCACCGAGCCCGGGAAGACGGCGAACTTCGCCCCCCGCGCGCCCAGATACTCGTGCTTGTCCGGCTCCTTCAGCCCCACCTGCGACAGCAGCCCCGCCAGCAGCGACCGGTGGATCAGCTCCGGGGCCGCCGGGGTGTCCCCGGCCTCGCCGAGATGGAAGCCCAACTGCCGCACCACCGTGCGAAGCTGCGCATAGATGTCCTGCCACTCCCGTATCCGGAGGTAGTTCAGGAACTCCGCGCGGCACATCCGCCGGAAGGCCGAGGAGGACAGCTCCTTCTGCCGCTGCCGGATGTACTCCCACATCGACAGGAAGGCGAGAAAGTCCGACTCCTCCGCCGGGCCCTCCCGGAACCGCCGGTGCTTGGCGTCCGCCTGCTGCTGCTGATCGGCCGGGCGCTCCCGCGGGTCCTGGATCGACAGCGCCGAGACGATCACCAGCACCTCGCGCAGACAGCCCGTCTCCGCCGCGGCCAGCACCATCCGGGCCAGCCGCGGGTCCACCGGAAGCTGGGCGAGCTGCCGGCCGGTGGCGGTGAGCCGGCGGCGCGGATCCTTCTCCCCGGTGTCCAGCGCGTGCAGCTCCTCCAGCAACTGCACCCCCGCCTTGACCGAGCGCTGGTCCGGCGGATCGACGAACGGGAACTTCTCGATCTCGCCGAGCCCCGCCGCCGTCATCTGGAGAATGACCGAGGCCAGATTGGTGCGCACGATCTCCGGGTCGGTGAACTCCGGCCGGGAGAGAAAATCCTCCTCCGAGTACAGCCGGATGCAGATGCCGTCGCTGGTCCGGCCGCAGCGGCCCTTGCGCTGGTTGGCGCTGGCCTGCGAGACCGCCTCGATCGGCAGCCGCTGCACCTTCGTCCGGTGGCTGTAGCGGGAGATCCGCGCCTGGCCGGGGTCGATCACATACTTGATGCCCGGCACGGTCAGCGAGGTCTCCGCCACATTGGTGGCCAGCACGATCCGCCGGCCGCGGTGCGGCTGGAAGACCCGCTGCTGCTCGCCATGGCTCAGCCGGGCATAGAGCGGCAGCACCTCGGTCGGCAGCACGGCGTCGGCGAACTTCTTGTTCAGCGCGTCGGCGGTGTCCCGGATCTCCCGCTCACCGGAGAGGAAGACCAGCACATCGCCCGGCCCCTCGGCGAACAGCTCGTCCACCGCGTCCGCGATCGCCGTGACCTGGTCCCGCACATTCCCCTCGGAACCCCCGTCCTCGGCCTCCTCGGCGTCCTTCCCGCCCTCCCCGGAATCCTCCGCCAGCGGCCGGTAGCGCACCTCCACCGGATAGGTCCGCCCCGACACCTCGATGACGGGCGCCTCGATGCCGTCCCGGTCCCGGAAGTGCCGGGCGAAGCGCTCCGGATCGATGGTGGCCGAGGTGATGATCACCTTCAGATCCGGGCGGCGCGGCAGCAGCTGGGCCAGATAGCCCAGCAGGAAGTCGATGTTCAGGCTCCGCTCGTGCGCCTCGTCGATGATGATCGTGTCGTACTGGCGCAGCTCCCGGTCATGCTGGATCTCGGCCAGCAGAATGCCGTCCGTCATCAGCTTGACCAGCGTGTCCGGCCCCACCTGATCGGTGAACCGCACCTTCCAGCCCACCGTCTCGCCCAGCGGGGTGCGCAGCTCGTCCGCCACCCGCTGCGCCACCGTGCGGGCCGCGATCCGGCGCGGCTGGGTGTGCCCGATCAGCCCCCGCACCCCCCGGCCCAGCTCCAGGCAGATCTTGGGCAACTGCGTCGTCTTGCCCGAGCCCGTCTCCCCGGCCACGATCACCACCTGGTGATCACGGATCGCCGCCAGGATCGCCTCCCGCTTCTGGCTGACCGGCAGCTCCTCGGGGTAGCGGATCTCCGGCACGGCGGCGCGCCGCAGCTCCACCCGTGCCTCCGCCTCCGCGACCGCCTCGGCGATCTCGGCCAGCACCGCCCGGCGGGCATCCGGCTTGCGGATCTTCCGGGCACCCTCCAGCCGCCGCCCGAGCCGCCGCTCGTCCTGCGGCATCAGCGCGGCCAGCCGCTCCGCCAGCCCGCTCAGGGCAGGGGCGGGCCGGGTCGCCGGGGTCGTTTCCGGGGTCGTTTCCGGGGTGAGATGCGTGGACATACGCCCCCCACGATCTCACCTCCCCGCCGCCACGGGCGAGCGGATTCCCCCCGCCACGGCACGCACAACGCCCCGGCGGAGGACCCGCCGGGGCGTTTGTGCTGGTGAAGAAGGTGGCTGGGGCCGGGGTCGAACCGGCGACCTTCCGCTTTTCAGGCGGACGCTCGTACCAACTGAGCTACCCAGCCGGAGCGGTCCTGACGGGATTTGAACCCGCGGCCTCCACCTTGACAGGGTGGCGAGCACTCCAAACTGCTCCACAGGACCAGAGATACTGCCGTGCCCCCAACGGGATTCGAACCCGTGCTACCGCCTTGAAAGGGCGGCGTCCTAGGCCACTAGACGATGAGGGCTGGTGGCCCGCCTGGGCGCTGTCGGCGCCGTCGGGGACAGCAAGAGCATAGGCGAAATCACGACCGATCGCCAAAACGTTCTCACCTCGGGGGCCGGGAGCCGTCCCCGGTGGCGCACAATGGCGGTGTGCTGCAGATGAGCCGAGAGGAGTTCGAGGATCTGGTCGGGCAGGCCCTGGACCGGATCCCTCCGGAGCTGACGCGGCTGATGGACAACGTCGCCGTGTTCGTCGAGGACGAGCCGCCGCCCGAGGACCCGGAACTGCTCGGCCTGTACGAGGGCACCCCGCTCACCGAGCGCGGCGAGTGGTACGCGGGCGTCCTGCCCGACCGCATCTCCGTCTACATGGGCCCCACGCTGCGGATGGCGGAGCGCGAGGGCGGCGACCGCGACCTGGTGCGGGACGAGATCGAGATCACCGTCGTGCACGAGATCGCCCACCACTTCGGCATCGACGACGAGCGGCTGCACCACCTCGGCTACGCCTGACGGACGGCTCGCTCCGGCCCGGGCCGTGTCCTGCGAACGGGTAAGGGAGTTGGGCAGGGCGAAGCCCGCAGCCGTCCCCCCGGAGGTTCCCTCCCGTGCGCCGCGCCCTCCGTCGTTCCCTGCCCGCCGCCCTGCTCCTCACCGGCCTGCCCACCGGGCTGCTCACCGGCTGTATGAGTGTCCACCCCGAGCGGCCCGCCGACCGGCCCGCCGAGGCCGGCTACGCCTCCGAGGAGCCGGGCCCCGAGCCCACCCCGGACGGCGGCGAACCCTGGCCCGCCCGGCCCGACCGCCTCGGCACCGGCGACCCGGACGGCGGCGCCCATGGCGAAGCCGGCGGCGCCGGGGACGAGGTCACCGTGCGCACCCCCGGTCCGGCCGGTCCGGCCGGCGGGGGAGAGCAGGACCGGCAGGAAGCGGGCACCGACGGCAAGGCCGGTGACGGCGGCGGCACCGGGCCGGGCTCGCCCTCCGGCGATCCGGCCGCACCCGCGCCGGAGCCCACCGGGGACGACACCGCGTCCCCGCCCGGCTCCGGCCGCCCCTCGCCCTCCGCGGGTCCCGGCCCCGAGGAGCCCTCACCCACGCCCACCGGCCCGACCGCCGATCCCGATCCCGAGCCCGAGCCGTCCACCGATCCCGAGCCCGAGCCGGAGCCGGACCCCGGCCAGGACCCGGAGGACGGCGCACTGTGACGTACGCCCGTTTGCGCGCGGCAGGCGACCGTGCGTAAGCTCGGAGGCTGTTTGCATCCTAGCCCGGCGCCCTGATTGCGCGCCGTGTGGCGCGTTCCTTGGCTCTTCCGTAGCGACCGCGGACAGGCGGTTCATGTGACCTGCGGAGTTTTCGGGCGCGTGCCAAAGACTCCGGAAGGTTTGTTTCTGCATGTCCGCACCCACCCATGACCTGGCCCAGGACCTCGCCGGCCTGGTGCCCTCAGCCGACGACGAGCCCACCACCACCTTCGCCGACCTCGGCCTGCCCACCGCGGTGGTGCGCAAGCTGGCCGAGAACGGCGTCACCGTCCCGTTCCCGATCCAGGCCGCGGCCATCCCGGACGCGCTCGGCGGGCTGGACGTGCTCGGCCGCGGCCGTACCGGCTCCGGCAAGACCCTCACCTTCGGCCTGCCGCTGCTGGCCCGCCTGGCCGGCGGTTCCACCGCCCGCAAGCGCCCGCGCGGCGTCATCCTCACCCCGACCCGCGAGCTCGCCATGCAGGTCTCCGACGCCCTCCAGCCGTACGGCGACGTGCTCGGCCTGCGGCTGAAGGTGGTCTGCGGCGGCACCTCCATGGCCAACCAGATCAGTGCCCTGGAGCGCGGCGTGGACATCCTGGTCGCCACCCCGGGCCGGCTGCGCGACCTCATCGGCCGCAAGTCGTGCAGCCTGGACGACGTCGAGGTCGCCGTTCTGGACGAGGCCGACCAGATGGCCGATCTGGGCTTCCTGCCCGAGGTCACCGAACTGCTGGACCAGTTGCCGGCCGACGGCCAGCGGATGCTCTTCTCCGCCACCATGGAGAAGGAGATCGACACCCTGGTCAAGCGCTATCTGAGCGACCCGGTGAGCCATGAGGTGGACGCCGCCAAGGGCGCGGTCACCACCATGTCCCACCATGTGCTGGTGGTGAAGCCGCGCGACAAGGCACCGGTCACCACGGCCATCGCCGCCCGCAAGGGCCGCACCATCGTCTTCGTCCGCACCCAGCTCGGCGCCGACCGGGTCGCCGAGCAGCTCCGCGAGGCGGGCGTGCGGGCGGACGCGCTGCACGGCGGCATGACCCAGGGCGCCCGTACCCGCACGCTGGCCGACTTCAAGGACGGCAAGATCCACGCCCTGGTCGCCACCGATGTGGCCGCCCGCGGCATCCATGTGGACGGCATCGACCTGGTGCTGAATGTCGACCCGGCCGGCGACCACAAGGACTATCTGCACCGCTCCGGACGCACCGCCCGGGCCGGCCAGTCCGGCACGGTCGTCTCGCTGGCTCTGCCGCACCAGCGCCGCACCGTCTTCCGCCTGATGGAGGACGCCGGGGTGCACGCCTCCCGGCACATCCTGGGCCGCGGCGGGCTGTTCGACGACGAGCTGGCCCGGATCACCGGCGCCCGCTCGCTGACCGAGCTCCAGGCCGACTCGGCGGCGCAGGCCGCCCGGCACGCGGAGCGCGAGGTGGCCCGGCTCACCCGGGAGCTGGAGCGCGCCCAGACGCGCGCGGCCGAACTGCGCGGCGAGACCGACCGCCTGGTCGCCCGCGCCGCCGAGGAACGCGGCGACGACCCGGCGGAGGCGCTCGCCGCGGCCGGCGCCCGGCGCGAGGCCGAGGCCGCCGCCGACGCCGCCGCCCTGGAGCGGGAGGCGCGCAAGCGCGACCGCGAGGACCGTGACCGCGACCGCGACCGGGACCGGGACCGTGACCGGTCGCGCAACCAGGAGCGGGACGACCGGGAACGCCGCCCCTACCAGCGCCGCGAGGACCGCTCCGGCAACAGCAACGGCGGCGGCTACCAGCGCCGCGAGGACCGCCCCTCGGGCTACCAGCGCCGCGAGGACCGCCCGTCCGGCAACGGCGGCGGTTACCAGCGCCGCGACGACCGTCGCCCCTACAACCGCCGCGACGACAACCGGACGGGCGGCTTCCGCCGCCACGACTCCCGCGGTGACTCCCGCTACGACCACCGCGGCAGCCGCTCGTTCGACCGGCGGGCCGACAAGCCCCGCTGGAACCGCGGCAACTGACCGAGTGACGCCCGGCGCCTGACCGGCCGAATCCCTTCGAGCCGTCCACAGGCGCCGGGCTATGCTCTCCCCTGCGGGCCGTTAGCTCAATTGGCAGAGCAGCGGACTTTTAATCCGTTGGTTGTGGGTTCGAGTCCCACACGGCCTACCGCACACCCGCACGGATGCAGGACCCTGACCTGCGGTCGGCCTCCGACCGGTATCCCGCGTGCGTGGGCGTGAGCGCCGCCAAGATCATCTGCTCGGCCGGTGCTCGGCCGAAGCGCAAAAAGGCCGGGGCCGGTGCAGTGCGCACCGGCCCCGGCTCTACGAGGCTGCACCCTCCTCTGGGTACGTCCTCCCGTACCCCGGTGGGCCGTCCGGGAAACGGGACCGCCGCCGGCCTGCCTGGGGGGGCGGTGGCCGACGGCGGCCGACTCTGGGGCGCGATTCGAACGCGCGTTTGATTGTGACATAGGCATGCCGATGAATGCGGCTTACACGCGGCACATGCCACCGGTGATACCCGTCCGGCCGCGCGAGAAACTGTCACACCTCATGGCACAGACATCCTGGCCTGATCCGCTCAGCGTGGCGGGGTGCCCCATGATCACGTCACGTCCGGGCGGCTTGAGACCGGCCGCCGTATCCGCGACGCGCGCACCCGGGCACGCCTGAGCCAGGAGCAGCTCGCCGAGCTCCTGGAGGTCGAGCGGCGGACGGTGGTCCGCTACGAGCTGGCGCTCACCGATCTGCCGCTGTCCCGCCTTCTCCAGATCGCCCAGGCCCTCCGGGTGCCGCCGGGTGATCTGCTGCCGGAGGCGCCTCCTCCTCCGCCGTAGCCGTGTGGCACTCGCAGTCGCAGCGTTGCCGGGCGACGGGTACCGGGCCGGAGGCGGGGATGGTCATGGCGTAGGTGCCGTGGCACCAGCGGTGCATCTCCGGAGCCCCTACCTGGTCCGCAGTGGCGCAGGCCGGGGCGAGGACGGTGCTGCTCACCGCTCGGCCCCGGCCGCCGCGGCGTGTTCGTGCGCCTCGCGGAGCGCGGCCGCGGTCGGGCAGTCGGCGCCGGTGAGGTGGCAGTGGCTGCACACCTGCCGGTGCCCGGCGAGGGCTGCGGCGAGGTCCCCGGCGGTGCGGTAGTGGTGGGCGTGGGCGGGGCAGGCGTACCCGGCCCAGCCGGCGCCGCTGTTCTGCTCCACGCTCGCGACCATGATGGGCCGCCCGGTGACCTGGTGGCAGTGGATGCACGGCTGCGCGCTGCTCACTGCTCCTCCTCCCCGGCCCCGCCCGCAGGGCCGCCGCCATCGTCGCCAGCCGGCCCCGGCTCGCCCCCGACCGGAGGAATGGGAACCATCTGATGCAGCGGAGTGCCCTCAGGCCAATCCCAGGCATCACCGCGGGTGTGTCCTCGGCTCATACACACGAGGTTCCCGCCGCGCCTGCCCTTCCGGGATTCCCAGCGAGGGTTACCGCAGCGGTAATAGGCTCGTTGTGCCCGACAGAACCACCGGACCGGACTTGAGGTGCCCGATGCCCCCCACCCCAGACCAGGCCGCCCCCGTCCCCGCCGAGTTACTGGACCGCCCCGACCTGCGCCAAGCCCTCGCCGAGCACGATTTCTCCGCCGCATTCAGCATCATCAAGAAATACGGCGGTCTCTCTCAGAACCGCATCGCTGCCGCCTGTGCCCTCACTCCAGGCAAGGTCTCCACCATCCTCAAAGGCACCCACCGGGTCACGTCTTACCAGGTAATCTCTCGGATCGCCGACGGCCTGCGCATTCCCGGGCACATGGTCGGCCTTACCCCGCGGCGGTGGGAACAGGACGACCGGCGGCCAGCCGGCCCCTCACCCCCCGACACCATCCCTGCTGACGCCTGGCAGCCCGTTGCCGCTGTGGACCTTGCCCTGCGTATGACAAGGACCGATCTCGTGATGGACCGCCGTACCGCTTCCCGTGCCCTTACCGCCGCCCTCACCACCGGGCCCGCCCTGCTCGACGCCCTGGACGGGTGGCTCAACACCGTCGGCGTCCGCCGCTTGCAGCGCAGCACCGGCCGCCTTGGCGCCCGCGACGTCGACGAGCTGGAGCAGACCGCCCGCGTCTTCCGGCAGTGGGACCACCGCTTCGGCGGCGGCCTGCGCCAGAAGGCCGTGATTGGCCAGCTCAACGAGGTCGCCGCCGCGCTTTCCGACCACCAGACCGACCCGATCGAACAACGCCTGTACCAAGTCATGGCCCAGCTCTCCGAGACCGCCGCGATCATGGCCTGGGACTGCGGTCATCAGCGCCGCGCCCAGGACTACTACCGCCTCGCGCTTCACGCTTCACACGCCGGCGAGGACAGGGCGTTTGGGGCGAACGTCCTGGCGGGCATGGCCCGGCAGTTGCTGTATCAGGACAGGCCACAAGACGCACTGGAACTGGTGCGCCTCGCGCAGGAAGGTTCCCAAGGCGCCCATGGAGAGCGCACCAGAGCGATGCTGCACACCAGGGAAGCGTGGGCGTATGCGGCGATGGGCCGCCCAGCCGCGTTCCACCGGGCCACGGAGCAGGCCCGCGAAGCCCTCCCCGAGGCAGCACAGGAGGGCGAGCCGCACTGGATCGGCTACTTCGACCAAGCCGAACTCGCGGGCGTGACAGGCGGCCGGTATCTGAGCATGGCCCGCGCGGACCGCCGGTTCGCCGACCAAGCCGCGGCCCATATCACGGAGGCGCTGCGGCTGCGAGGCGAGGAGGCCGCCCGCAGCCACGCCTTGGACCTCATCGGCCTGGCCGAGGCCCGGTTCATCGCCGGCGATCTCGCATCCGGCGTGGAGGACACACACCGCGCGGTGGACGCGGCGGCCAGGACGCAGTCGGGACGCGTTCGGGTCAAGCTCGGTGCCCTCTACCGCTATACGGTGGGGCGTGATCTGGCGCCTGTCCGCGAGGCGCGTGACCGTATTCGCACTGCACTGGCCAGCTAGGAGGGCGAGTTGACGACGATCTCGGTGACCGGGCACATGGACATCACCGCGGAGACCGAACCGCTGGTGCGCGCAGCGCTGAAGGAGCTGCTTGCCGGGCATGACCCGGCCGAACTCGTAGGGGTGTCCTGCATCGCCGCGGGCGCCGACGCGCTGTTCGCTGAGGCGGTGCTGGAAATCGGCGGCCGGCTGGCGGTGGTCCTGCCCTCCCGCGACTACCGGGCGCGGAAGGTCAAGCCGGAGCACGCCGCGCTCTTCGACCGGCTGGCCGCTGCGGCTGATGAGGTGTTGGTCATGCCGTGCGAGACCGCCGACCGGGCGGCCTACGAGGCGGCCAACGAAGTTCTCCTGGGCCGCGCGGACCGGCTGGTCGCGGTGTGGAACGGTGCGCCTCCCGGTGGGAAGGGCGGCGGCACCGCGGACGTGGTGATGGCCGCTCGGGAACGCGGACTTCCGGTAGATGTGGTGTGGCCGGAGGGCGCCCAACGGAAGTCTGACCTGCCCTCCTGACCGCACACGGCTCCGCAGGAACGCGCCTGGCTGCAGCTGAGCAGGGCCGTTGCGCTGCCGGGGGTCAGGCGTCGCCAGGCCGGAGACGGACGGCCAGGCTCGCGGCGAGGGCGTAAGCAGGGTGGTCGTCGAGGCGGCGTCGGCGACGGTTGTACCGCTGGGTGGTACGCGGATCGGCGTGTCCGACAGCGTCTTGCACGTCCTGCAGCGGGACCTTGTTCTCCAGGCTGTCGGTGATGAAGCCGTGCCGCAGGGTGTGGGGCTTGATGCTGTTGGCCTGCGGGATGCCGGCGCGGCGGGCGAGCATCCGCAGGTGCTTCCACACCTGGGGCTCCGTCCAGCGCTGCCCTGTGCTCGTCGCGAACAGCGGGCCGTCGCGGCGCCCGTTGAGGTAGGTCAGGAGGGCGTCGAGGGCGAGCGGCGGGACGGGGACGGGCTTCCGCTTTCCTCCCTTGAGGGTGAGGGGGAGGGTGCGGTGGCCGCGGTCGTAGCCGAGCTGGCCAGCGTTGAGGGACAGGATCTCGTCGACGCGGGGGCCGAGGAGGTAGAGCAGGGTGACGAGGGCGTAGGAGCGGGGGTGCCAGGTGTGGGCGGTTTCGATGAGGGCGGCGGTCTCCTCGGGGAGCATGCCTTCGGTGGGTGAGTGGTCGGGGTCGATGAGGGGCCGGTTGATGGAGGTGAACGGGCTGGCGGGGGCGGCTTGGACGCGGACGGCGTAGGTGTAGAAGGACCCGGCGGCTGAGAGGGCTTGGGCGCGGCCGGAGTCGGACAGGGGTGGCCCGGTGGGGGTCATCTCGTTCCGGCGTCCGCCCTTGACGCGGCGCATGGTCGGCGCGGTCTCCAGGTAGGAGGCGTAGGCGTCGGCGAGGGGAAGCCTTGCTTGCAGGGGGTGGATGCCGGCTTCCCGGGTGTAGGTCTCCCAGCGCAGGAACGCGCGGGCGTAGGCGCGGCGGGTGTGGCGGGAGCGCTGGCGGGCGCACCATCCTCCGGCGACGGTGGGCAGCGGGTCGCGGTCGCCGTAGATGGCGGTGAGGTGGTCGGCGAGGGCGCGGGCTTCGGACGGCCAGTCGTCGCGCGGGTCGTGACGGTCAGTCGACAGCTCCGCCGACGGGCGGGGGACGAGGGGCGTCATCGGACCGCCGTGGTGCGTCCCGCTCGATCGACCAGGTTCACGTAGCTGTCGGCGTACACGATCTCCCCGCCTACAGCTACGCGGGCACGGTGCTTCCCGTCATGTCCGCTTGGCAGGTGGCAGCGGGCGCTGCCGTACAGCGGTCGCGCGCCGCAAGCGTTGGGGTCCTTGCTCACGTCCTTCTCCTCACTCGCGTGTATGGGATAACTGTCATTATCCACTATCTCTATGACGGTTCGCCGGGGAACGAGGGAAGTGGTGGAACCGGCAATACGGCATGTTATCGAGGGTCGGACCAGCCGACCGGGCGTTTGGCTGGGCATGAGGAGGGATGTGAGCGCGGGCCGCGGCGCCTGGCGGAGGTGCACGGTCGGCGGTGTAGTCGGTGAGTCGGGCACGAAAGTCCAGTGGGAGGAGGACTGGGGCCCTGAGGCGCGGCCGATGAGCACCGCCGACTACACCCGGCCCTTGAACGTCCTCTTCTCCCCTGAGGGCGTTCCTCATCCGCGGCGGGGTGACTGAGCCGGGCTGGACCTTATTGGGGGCGCCATGCGCGATGTCCGTCCTCATGGGGTGATTGCAGCACGGGGTGGGTTGGGGGCGCCCGGTGGGTTCTGCCTGCACCCAGGCTTGCGGCTTCCGTATTTGGAAGCTATGATGGTGTCATCAGGTCAAGGGGATCAGCCCCAGACCCGACCGGGAGGAACCGGCCATGAACACCACCCTCGCCGCCGCCAAGGCCAACCGCACCGTCGCGACCATCCGCACTTGGTGCCGCATGGGGGCCGTCGCCGCCGTCAAGACCGGCCACGGCTGGGACATCGACGAGGCCAGCCTGGAGTACCGCATCAGCCTCGACAAGCCGGCCGCCCCCAAGCCGCTGACCGCCGACGACATCATCGCGATCGGCGGCCGGCGCTGGACCAAGGCCGGCAAGGACCGCGTCTACCTCAACAACATCGCCGGCTTCATCGGCCTGGAGCTGACCCACTACCGCACCGGCAACGTCTCCTCCGCCGCCCTGAACGGCCGCGGCATCGCCAACGGCCGCGCCGCCGGTATCGCCAGCGCCGTCCAGAAGCTGTACTTCGACGTCGCCGAGGGCCGCCTGGTCGCCCTGCACTACGGCGCCCGCGCCTACGAGGTCCGCTACCTCAACGGCGACCGCGAGACCGTGGACCTGGTCGCCGCTGCCTTCGCCGGCGTCGAGGCCGCCGTCGCCGCCCTGTGAACCGCCTCACCACCCACCACCAACCCTCAGAAGGGAACCGCTATGTCCCGCTACTTCACCGCCTGGCTCAGCACCGACCGCTCCGTCCTGGACGGTGACCACTGCGACGTGGTCGTCCTGGAGGACGAGATCCGCGGCGACAGCCCCGACGACCGGGGTGCCCGCTCCTCCTTCGGTGACCCCCTCTTCCGCGCCGAGCTGGACGCCCGGCACGACGCCGACGGCACCGACGCCATTAAGCAGGCCGAGGACGCCCTGGAGGCGGCCGGCTGGCACCTGACCGGACGGTGGGAGGCAGTGCCCACCGGCTGCACCGTCACCGTCGAGCCCGCAGCCCGCTGACCAAGACCCACCCCCACAGCCCCGGCCGCGAGTCGGCCGGGGCCCACCCCTGGAGAGACCGACGTGAACGCCAAGAACACCGAACGCGCCCACAGTGACCCGCCCGGGATGCCCGAGGACGAGCGGATGACCCCCGCCGAACTGCGCGTCGTGCGCGAATTCCTGGGCCTGTCCGTGGACTGGCTCGCCGCCCACCTGCGCGTGACCGGCCGCACGGTACGCCACTGGGAAGCCGGCACCTACGTCATCCCCGACGGCGTCCGCCTGGAGATCGAGGACCTGGAGCGCCGCACCGGGGAGTTCGTCAGCGGCCTCATCACCGCGCTGATGGACATGCCCGAACCCGGGGTGATCACCTACCGCGACGACACCGAATACCACAAGGCGCACCCCGAGATCCCGTTCCCCGCGTCCTGGCACCGCGCTGTCGTCGCCCGGGTCGCCCAGGAGGTGCCCGGCCTGGCCATCACCTACGCCAGCGACGCGGGAAGCGGGACTCGGTGATCAAGCACTGCGCCGAGGCCGGTCGTTTCTGCGGCACCCCCTCCGGGTGGCGAAGGGGCGGCCGGTGCCCGCGCTGCCGCACCGCCCACAACGCCGAGACCGGCCGCTACCGCGGCATGACCCTGGAGCAGCGGCGCACGGTGCTGGACGCGCTGCGGGCAGGATCGCGGCCGGAAGCGGCGGCCGACGGCGTCGGCCTGCCCGTCGCTCGCCTAGGTGCCCAGGCCAGCCGGGACGGTGAACTGCGCGCCGCCTTGGACGGATACCCCGAGGAAGTACAGCAGGCGGCGCGGGTCGGGGACTACCTGGCCGCCTTGACGCGGACCGCGGGTGATGCGGGCCTGGCGGCGTATGTGTGCGGCCTGTCAGATAGTGAGCTGGAGGATCTGCGAGGGCGGCCGGGGGTCGCCCAGGCGGAAGCCGCGGTCGTCGCCCTGCTGACGGGGGCAGCCCGGGAGACCTCGCCGAGCTGGAAGATCCTGCTGACGGCGGACCGGGTGGCGCAGTTGCGGGAGCTGTGGGCCGACCGCAGCATCACGGTACTCGAGATCGGCAAGACCCTCGGGGCGTCCGATAACACGGTGTGGCAGTGGGCTCGCCAGCTGGGGCTCCCGCCCCGGGCCAAGCCTCCAGGGGCACGGTTCGCCGAGAGCAGAGAGCGGCTGGAGGAACTGCTGGAGGAGGGCAGGAGCGTCACGGAGATGGCCCGGGAGCTGGGGGTCAGCGACCAGTCGGTCCTGAACTGGATCGAGAGGATCGGGGCAACCCGGCCGGGTCGCGCTCCTCGACAGCAGCCCGTGACCGAGGGCGAGGCCCAGCAGGCAGGGGAGCTGGGCGGGCCTCGGAGTCGCCCGGCCACGACGCTGGACCAGGCCATGCCGAGGCTGCGGGAGCTGTGGGCCGACGGGGCGAGAGTGCGGGACATCGCGGCTGAACTCGGCGTCACCCCGGTTACCGTGCATCGCTGGGCAGCGAAAGCCGAACTGCCCCCACGCCGGTCAGGACGGGACAGCGCGGACGCCCGGCGCCGCTTGGGGGAGCTGTGGGCCGACCCGGACCGCAGCCCCACCAGCATCGCCGAGGAGCTGGGGATCAGCCGCGTCACCGTGCACAAGTGGGCGCAGGAGGAAGGGCTCCCGCCACGGCAGGCGGCCCGGCGCGCGGACCAGCTCGACAAGGTCGCGGAGATGTGGGCGGACCAGGAGCGGACCGTGAGATCGATCGCCGCCGAACTCGGCGTCGCATTGCCCACCCTGCGCCGTCGGGTCGCGGAGCTGGGGCTCCCGCCGCGCCGGGCACGGAGGATGCCCAAGCTGGAGCAGTCCGAAGCCCGCCTGCGGGCACTGTGGGCAGATGGCCGGGGTATCGCTGAGATCGCCGAGGAGCTGGGGGTGACGCGCGAGACCGTCACCATGTGGGTGCTGAGGCTCGGCCTGCCGACCCGGTAGGCGCCGCCGTCTACCCGAGTTCCTTCCGGTCTGCTGCGACCACTCCGCGCACAATGGCGGCGATGGTGTCCGGGGAGGCCCAGTCGGGCACGATGAGGGACTCCATCACCTGGACGACGTCGTCGTCCGGCCACGGCCGGCCGGGGCCCTCCTCACAGGTGAGGGCGTCGTACACCTCGGCCACCATGCGCTCGTCCAGGCCGAGGCGGCGGCCCTCAACGGCCACGAGCTCAGGCACAGTCACCACGGACGGCAGTGTCGCACGGGGGTGTGACAGCGGGGCGGCGCGTCAGGGCCGTTGCCCATTGCAGCCATAATTGACGCATGCGCTAATCCCTGCCATGGTTAACACATGCGGAAATGCCGCGATGGGAGGGAGACCACCATGACCACCTGGAACAAACTCACCAAAGACGACCAGCAGCACGCCCGCGACCTCCTCGACAGCCTCCGCGACTACGGCGTCCACACCTCCCTCTCCCAGGTCGCCGCCAACCTCAACCGCGCCTCCCAGTGGGCCGCCGGGCGCCTCCGCCTCGCCACCCTCTGCCAGCGCGCCGGCTGGGACACCACCACCATCGCCCCCACCTACCAGACCACCGGCGACACGCGCATGGTCCATCTGCCCACCACCGCATTCCGTGCCGCCCTGGACGCCGCCAAGGAAGCCCCCACCGACACGCCCGGCGACCACGGCACCCACTACACCGCCGCCGTCCGCCTCAAGGACGGCCGCCTGGTGGAGAAGAACTACGCCATCGTGCAGGTGCGCACCACGCGCGGCACCACGCGGCAGATCCTCACCGGCCGCCGCCGCGAACTCGGCGACACCGACCCCGGCATGACCTGGGCCGAACCCGCCCCCAACACCCACCACCCCCAGCGGGGCCTCGCCTGCGCCGAGTGCGGCACCTACGGCGCATCCATCCTGCGCCGCGACAGCCTCGACCGCGTCGCGTTCGTCTGCCCCGACTGCGAGGCCGACGCCCACTTCACCGAGCGCCCCTTCGCCTCCCTCTGACCTGACAGGAGCACCTGCCATGGCACGCACCGGGATCTACGACTACAGCCGCCCTGCGCATGCTCACCCCGACGAGCCCGTCACGCCCCGCGCGGCGGGCTGGTTCGACCCCGACAAGGCCGAGCGTTTCGAAGAGGCGACCGGCGGCCGGGACGGCCAGATGTCCCTGGCCACCGAGAAGATGGGCCACCACCAGGAGCTGTACCGCACCCGGGGCGGGAAGTGGGTGCTGTGCTCCTGGAGTCAGTACCACGACACCATGGCCCGCTATGAGTACGTTCCGCCGGATGTGGCCCGGGACTGGCTGATACGCAGCCAGCACCAGGACGCCGTGGAGCGGTACTTCACTGGGCTGCCGGAGGAGGGCACCACGGTGGGCCGGCCGTCGGTCGGGCCGAAGCGGGAGGTGCGGCTGTCGCCGGAGCGGTGGGCGCAGGTGGACGCCTACGCGCAGGAGCGAGGGCTGGAGAAGGCTGCCGCGCTGCGGGAGATCATCGAGCGCGGCCTGGACGCGATCGATTGACGGGCCGGGCCGGGCTGGGGCTGTCGGTGCGGCCCGGCACACTGGGCGCCGTGGACAGCTACGAGGGGGCGGCAACCCTGGTCGCCGACAGCATCCCCACCGAGGTCACGGCCGTGCTCAGGGTGGAGCCGGGCGGCCCGTTCCCCTGCTGGCTCGGCCACCTGCTCGGCCCGGACGCCGACCTGTACGACGCCTACGGCGCGACAGAGCTGCGCCTGGAGCTGCCCAGCGGCCGGGCAGGGCGCGTCGTCCCCCGGCAGCACCACGAAGGCGCTGGCCGGCTGGACGTGCAGGGGTCCGGGCCAGCGCCGTTCTGAGGCTGACTCGCTTTCTGAAAGGAGCTCGGCATGCGACTTGCACCCCCCACAACGCGGTTGTACTATCGAGTTGTACGCCGAAGTTGTAGGGGGACTCCGATGGACACCGCCACCGCTGCACAGACCACCGGCCGCACCGTCGCGACCATCCGCAACTGGTGCCGGACGGGCGTCGTCGCCGCCACCAAGACCGCCGGGCGGTGGGACATCGACGCCACCAGCCTCCGCACCCGCGTCCTGATCGAACAGCGCCGCCACTTCGCCCGCCGCACCCACACCCCCACCTGGCGCATCACCCACACCTGCGGCCACGACACCTGGCTGCGCTGGCACGCACTGCCCGGCGCCACCACCCGCCCCTGCTTCACCTGCTCCCACAAGGCCGACACCATCCAGCGCATGGCCCGCGAGAACACCACCCGCCAGCACCTCGCCCAGCGCTACGGCCACGGCCGCCCCGCCACCGCCCGCCAGCTCGACTACCTGCGCAGCCTCGCCCGCCGCGCCGCCGACAGCCACCGCCTCCCCCCCAACTACCCCGCCGACGACGCCCACCTCCTCACCTCCGCCGGCGCCAGCCACTGGATTGACACCCTCAAGCCCCTCGCCACCCCGGGCCGCCGCAGCATCCGCTGCGAGTGCCCCTCCGGCCGCTACGGCGGCGTCTGCACCTGCTGCTGACCACCAAGGAGCCCACCACCCATGCCCACCCCGTCCACACAGGCCGACCGCTTCGCCGAACTCAACCGGAAGGTCGCCGAAGGCCGCGCCGCCGAGGCCGCCCGCGCCGACCTGATCCTTCAACTGCGCCGCGAGGACCCCGAACTCTGGACCCAGGTCCGCCTCGCCCAAGCCGCCGGCATCACCCAGCAGGCCGTCTCCCGCATCCTCGCCCGCGCGGTCGACAACCCACTGGAGAACCTCCACCCGGCCGACGTGACCGGCTGCTGGTCCGGCGTCCTGTCCTTCATCGACGACCAACTGCGCGGACGCGGGCAGGCGTGGAAGACCATCGAGCCGTGGTGGACGCAGAGCCACCTCCCCGCCGGCGTCGTGGCCCAGGCCACCCCGGCCATCGCGCGGGACCTCAAGACCCTGCGCGAGACCCACCCCGCCGCCGCCGAACTCGCCGAACAGACCCTGGAAGAGATCTACGCCCGGGGGGCGCAGGAAGGCAGCGGCCTCGGCGTCGAAGAGCGCATGAACGACGCCGAAGCGATCGCCTTCATGCGCGCGTACTACGTGCAGCGCGGAAACCTCACGGAGAAGGTGGCATCATGACCAGCAGAAACATCATGGCCGGGCTCGTGGCTGACGCGTGCGTCGTAGCCCGCGGCCACATCCTGGAGACCTACGAGATCGAACTCGACCCAACCGACGGCGACGACGAGATGCTCGACAAGGCCCTCGCCGTCGCGCGGCGCACCCCGCGAGGGGAGGGCGAGTGCGACCACGACCCTTACCTCGACGCAGCCGCCGTCGAGACATGCCGCCGAGGCTACGGCACGCCCCTGGGAGGAGAGGTCAGGCGCCCCACCGTCAGCGCCCGCATCTGCCTGGCCTGCCCCCGCCGCAAGAACTGACCTCGGGCACGACAGAAGCCCCCGCTCGCCGGCCGTAGCCAGCGAGCGGGGGCATCGTGTGTGCCGCAGGGCGGGGTTAGGCCCTGGCGGCGGATGCCCGGGCGCTGGACGTGTCTCCGAGGTACGTCACGAAGGCGTCCGCGGCCGCGGTGCCGTGGTGCCTCTGCACCCACCGGGTCGCGGCAATCACCTGCCACCGGGTCGCGGCAGCGTCCATGTGCTGCTCGGTCTCCTCATTGCTGGCCGCGGAAGCAGCAGCGCGGGCATGGATGCCCGCGACGTGCTCCCACACGTCGATCATCTGCGCGGCGGTGAAGCCAGGACGTACCGGATGGGCCGCGACGAACGCGGCAATGTCATCAGCCATGCACCGCAGTATGGGGGCGCCCGGGAGGAGATGAGGGGTTTTCCTGTTTCGGAAAGGGGGTGAAACACTGGCTTCGGCCAGCGGACGGCAATTGGTAGATCGTTGGTAGGTCACTCGCCGCCGAGGATGTGGAACGGCAGCCAGGCGCCGACCGCGACCAGCGCCGCGCAGGCCGCGATGAACGTCCGCGGGTGCCGCCGCGCCCACGGGCGCATGAACTCGCTCAGGGTGTCCCCGGTGCGCCGGGAGATCAGGGCCCGCGTCTCGAACCCGGCCCCGACCACCACCGCCGCGCCGACCGCCGCCAGCAGCGGACCCCACACCGCCTCAGGCACCATCGCCCCCGTCCCGGCCGCTGAGGGCCTCCCGCACCGCGTCCTCGATCCGCTTGGTGAGCACGCCGTTGGTGTTCTCCTCGATTTTCGCCAGCACCCCGTCCTGGCCTTTCAGGTGCGTCATCAGGAACGCCGCGCCCAGCACGGGACCGACCAGGGCGACGTACTCCGCCGTCGCCTCACCCTTCACGGACAGCGCCACGTACCCGGCCACGCTGATAGCGAAGACCGCCACCTGCGCCAGCACCACGACCGCCTTGTCTCCCACGTTCAGCTCTCTTCCTGTACGTCGAGGCGCACGGTGATGCCCTCGATCGCGGCCTCGATCCGCGCGATCAGGCCGTCCGGATCGATCTCCTGGTGGTGCGCGGCCAGGGCGGCGGCGAGCTGCTCGATCACGGCCGCCTGTGCGACGATCCGCGCCTCGGTCCGCTCCACCTTGATCCACGCCTGCCGGAGCAGCGTCGCCGCGGTGATCGTGATGTCCGCCCGCGGGTGAGGCAGACGATGCCGCCACACCTCCGCGGCCACTTCTTCGGCACTCGGCATGTCGTCCTCCTTGCTCGGCGTGGCCGACGCCCCAGAGGCGCGGGCCACGATGGCCGGGAACACCTCGTCCCGGAACTGCGCGATGCGCGGCCGCCCCGGGCACGCCGTCCCGCTCGTGGACCATTCGCGGTGAAGCGAGTGGTAGCCGTAGCCCGGGTCCGAATGGCTGCGGCAGACGCGCAGCGGGATGCCGTGGGTGCGGTGCAGCCACACCCCGAGGCGCACCAGCGCCTCGACCTGCTCCGGCGTCCACGGGTCCGTCGCGGAGGTGTTGGAGGCGGTCTCAATGGAGACTGCGCCCGTCCCGTCCGGCCGCCGGTTGGCCGCCGCATTGGCGTCGGCCCTCGTCTCGGTGCCGATGTACTGGCCCATCCGGCCGTCGTAACCGAGACCGAAGTGGGACTCCAGATTCGTGGAGTTCTTCCAGTGCTCGTAGGTCCGCTCCGGAGTCCACGGCGCCACGATGCTGTGCACGATGAACTGCGTCGGCCGGATCGCCGGCTGGGCGTCCGACTCGGGCTGGAGCTCCATCTTGATCGCGCCCGGATACCAAGCCACGGCACACCTCCTTTCTGGCCACACCCCGCACAGGGGCGGGGCGTCGGCCAAGGACGGCAATCAGGCCGGTTCGGATCCGACCTCAACCCAGTACCGGGCGTAGTCGGCCGCATCCATGGACTCGTGGAAAAAACGGGGCCGCGGCGTGCGGATCAGCCAGTGCCCGACCGGCACGGCGTGATCCTGGTCATTGCTGCGGAACCGCAGCATCTGACCGTCGTCCGAGATCAGGTCGGCGTACTCCAGCCACTCGGTGACGATGTGCGCGCCGTTGGTGCCGTCGTACTGGATAGAGCTGTACCGCTGGGTGACTGCGGCCACGGGTCCTCCCTTATGGCTGGCCGGTGTAGGTGATGACGATCTGAGGGCGCGTGGAGCCGGGGCCGGTGTCCAGATTCCCGCCGCTGTTCTGGCCGGCCGCCAGCTCGACGTAGTCCCCGACCGCCAGCAGTACCGGCGTCACAGCCGCCGCCACGGTGTGAATCTGGCTCGTGGGGGTGATCGCGTCCCGGGACTGCGCCACCAGGGAGCCGTTGACGAACCATCCGCCCGCCCGCACGGTGCCGCTGGTCGATGCCACGAAGGACACGCGGCCTTCCAGGCGGTAGCGGCCGGCAATCTGGCAGGTGTAGCGCGTTGGCGCGCCCGCGTCCCACCCCTCCAGCGGGTCGAGCTCCACATCGTCCCAGGACAGGGCGTTGGCGGATGAGGGCGTCGCGCCGGTCGTGATGGACTGCGCGAGCTCCCGGCCCGCCTCGAACAGCACGGTGCCCGGCAGCAGCCACTGGTTGACGCGGCCGGCGGTCAGGGCCATGCCCGGGCGTGCCGGGCCCGGCGGTGTCGTCATCTGTGCCTCCTACAGGGCCACGATCATCGGGCGGGCGAGCCGCACATCTGTCCCGGCCGCGTGGCTCTTGCTGATGCCGTTGACAGAGCGGGACGCGGCGAACGGCTGGCCGGTGCCGACCAGTGCGCCGTCGGTGCCGGACAGGGTCAGCAGCCACACCCGGGAGTCGGTGATGCCGGAGCCGCCGGTGACGGTGACCTCCTGGGCGCCCGCGGTCTCCACCCGCCGCATCCACGCCCGGATACGGGAGGTGGCGCCGGTCGCGCCGCCCGACTCGGCGGCCAGGGTCCAGCCGGTGCCGGACGGCGGGGCCATCTCCCCGGCCGCGTCCTCGTCCACGGCCTGCACCGCCAGGAGCCACCAGCCGGCCGCGGTGCCTGCGGCGGTGGTCAGCTGCACGTCGTCGCCCGCGGCGTAGCCGGTCAGCGCCTCCTCCACCGTGACGGCGCCCGGCAGCGCCAGGGAGACCGCGGACCACGCGTCGGCGATGTCGAGCACGGCGGTGCGGGTGCCGGTCGCGCCGGCCCCGGCCAGTGCCTCGGTGGCCAAGGCCGCCGCCGAAAAGGACCCGGCTCCCTGCGAGACCTCGGTCATGCTGACGGGGATGGTGTAGGTGCCCGGCTCGAAGTAGCTGGCCCAGCAGCAGACCAGCAGCCCGGCCGCCGCCGCGGTCACGTCCGGCGCCACATGGCCGGTGGCTGCAGCCGCGTCTGCGTCCCCGCCCCCGGCCGCGGCGGGCAGCACCGTGTCCCGCCGCTCCCCGATGTTCGTGACCGTCACCACCTCGCCGCCGAGCGAGATGTCCACCGGCACATCCGCCGGGTCGGACTCCGAGCTGCCGGTGACCACCCAGTCCGGATCGGTCTGCGGGTCCACCCACAGCGTGCCGTCCGTGGCCGTCGCGGGCACCGCCAGCACCGAATCCTCGGCATCCAGGTGGTGCGGCGGGTCGGAAGGCGCCGGATCATCGCCCGCCAGCGTGCCGACCGTCCAGGGGCCGGCCGGGGAGCAGGCCGCGGTGGCGGACCACCGGGTGGGGGTGATCGTCTCGCTGATGTACTCCATCAGCAGATCGGCGCCCCCCGGGGGGTGCTGGGGCGGCAGGCCCGTGACCTGCACGCGGGTACCGGGAGCGGCGCTGAGCCAGTCCTCGGCGCGCTGAGGCGCCACGACCAGGTCGGTGGTGATGTCGGGGTAGCGCATCCCGGGCCAGGTCCCCAGGTGCACCTCCCAGGCGGCTATGTCGGGCAGGACATTGTCGGAGGCCACGTTGAGCTCACGGCCTCCGGACCGGAGGCCGGACTGGGCGATGTCGGCCGGGTCCTGGGCCAGGGCGCTCGCCCCGTCGGTGCGGGTCACGGTGACGCTGTTGCGGCGCCGCTGGTCGTCCAGTACCGGCTCGAACGGCTGCGCGATCTCGCTCGCGGGTGCCCCGTCGAGCGTGGCCCGCGCGTCCAGGGTCGCCGCAGGCCGGTTGTACAGCAAGTGGCGCGGCAGGTACTGCAAGCCCGCTACGGTGCGGCGCTCGGTCAGGATGCCGCCGTCGGCGTCGGCGCACTCCTGGAGCAGGTCCAGCAGGGTGGCCACGCGCTGCGGGCCCATCCGGGCCGACAGCGACGAGTCGCCCGGCACGCTGAGAGGGAAGCCCTCTTCCTGTGCCAGGCGCCGCATCCGGGCCAGCGCGGTCTCGCCCGCGTAGCCGTCGTCCGCGCCGTTGTAGATGGTGACGCCCGGGGCAGTCGAGCTGGTGCCGCCGACGGCCCATACAGCCAGGTGCCCGATGGCGGCGCCCTGGAAATCGCTGCCCCATGCGCCGCGCACCGCGCGGACGCTCCCGACCGTGGTGCCCGCCCAGATGGTGCCGGCGTACCAGTAGGAGCCGGCGGAGATGTCCCGCCAGGCTGCCCGCACATAGCAGTCGGTGCCTGCCTGGTAGGAGAAGAGCGCCAGCCGGTTCCAGGTGCCGGCGAAATCCGCCAGCGCGTCGGCGTCGGTGAACAGAAACTGGGCCACGACCGCATCGTCTTCGCCGAGGGCCTGCACCCTGATGCCGGCAGTGGAGCAGCGCACCCGCACCGCCTGCACGCCGCCGGACGCGGACTCCAGGTACAGCCGCAGCATGGTCTGTTCGGTGGCCGGCAGCGCCTCCAGCCGGTACACCATTTCGGCTTGCCAGCCCCCGGCCGCTGCGCCCTGGACGGTGCCGTACAGCCGGGTCGTGCTGCCCATGGTGGGCAGCGCGGCGGACCCGCCGAGGGTGTCATCGGCCGCCCAGGACACGCCCGTCAGCGACAGCGGAGCACCGTCGGGCAGTGCGGACGCAGCCTCGCCCCCCGTGTCGCGGCCGTCCTCCATGGGCCAGTACGCCAGGGGCGCCGGGTCGGCCGAGGGGATGCGGCGGCGCAGCGTGCTCTGGAGCGGCGGCTGGCCGGAGCTGAGGCGGCGCAGGACCCCGGCTACCGTGACCGCGACCCGTGCCTCGCCGGGGGTGCCCTCCGGGTCGTCGGGGTCGGACAGGTCGCCATACGGCCACGACGGCGCGATCTCCGCCACCTCTCCGGTGAGACGGCGCTGGTAGTCGGTGAAGCCGGCGTCACCCTGGATCTCCCACAGGTTGCCCTGCGGGTCGGTGAAGGACGTGGTGCCTGGATCGTGGGTGGTGAAGTCCGCCGCCGCCAGCACCGTGCCATCGATGCCGCTGCGCAGCTCGGCTCCGTACCAGCGGCCCGCTCCGCGCGCGAGACCCTGGGTGGACAGGTCCGCCAGCTCCAGGTCGGCCGCCCCGGAGGTGTTGATGGAGGTCGTACCTGACCCGGTGACCGGGCGCCCGAGGGGCACCCACGGGCCGCTGAGCGCCCCGGAGACGTAGAAGGCGACCGCATGGCCTCCGGCGCCGTCGTCCACATCCAGGGTGGCGCGCAGCGCGAACCGCTGCCCTGAGACATACGGCACCGCCTCGGGCCCGATGATCTCGGTGAAGTCTGCCCCAGTGGTGGACCACGTGAGCGTGGGCCGGCCGAAGCCGGACAGCAGCAGCCGCCACATCCGCGCGTTGGCCGCAGTGTTGTACCGGGCCATCAGTTCGTTGGCCACATTGGCGAACTGGGCGTCCTGCGCGGGGAGACGGTCGAGCGCCATCTCGACACGCACGTCCAGGTCACCGGCGACATTGAGCGCGGCAGACGACGCCACGCGCGCGCGAGACCCTGCCGTATCGGGCGCCAGCAAATGCGTGTCCCCGGCGCGCACCCACACCCGGGTCGGCACACCCAGCACCACATCCGGCCACCACGGCGAGACAGGATTGCCGGGGGTCAGCCAGCCCTCCGGGTTGTCCAGCATCACCGCGGCCTGCGCAGGCTGTGTCTCGCTGCCCCGATCGGGGCGCCCGAGAGAGATCGTGACCTGCTGCGCGAGCAGATGCCCGCGCGGGGTGGAGGTCACATCGGTCCACGTCCAGGACGCCGGGTCGGCGCCCGGGTCGGCGCCGAACGCCATCTCCACACGAATGTCAGGCACGCCTACCCCCTTCGGCCGCTGAGGCGCTGGACGTTGCCGCCGAGCTGGGTGTCCACCGCGAGCTGGATCATCTGCACCAGGAGGCGGGACATCTGCGTGCCGTCGGGCCGGATCACGAGCTGCGGGGGTGCGGCTGCGGCTCCGGCGCCGGCCGGGGTCATCGCGGCGTGCGCGGGCAGCCCCGGCACCGCCGCATCAGCCGCCATTCCGGCCGCGTCCCGGATGCCGCCCAGGCCGTCCCGGATGCCCAGCGCCAGACCGGCAGCCACCTGCCGACCGATCTGGTCCCGCATGTACTTCGACGGCGACGAGATGCCCAGCAGATCCTCGATCGGACCCGGCAGCACGGACTTCGCCCAGCCCACCACCTGGCTTTTCAGCCATCCGCCCATGGCCTGGATCCCGTTCCACAGGCCGCGCACGATGTTCAGGCCGGCCGACAGCAGCCACGTCCCGGCGCCCTTGAACGCGCCGACGACCCAGTCCTTGATGGCCACGATGCGGTCGCGGATGCCGCGGGCCCTGTCCCGGACGGCTTCGTAGCCCCGGCGCATCATCTCGGCGATCTTGTCTTTCACCCACCGCCAGGCCGCGCCGGTCCGCTCCGTGATGAACCGCCAGGCGGAGGTCACGAGGTTCTTGGCGATCGTGAACCCGGTCTTGAGGACGCGGTGCAGGATGTTCCAGGAGTTGCGGATGAGGCCGACGATGGCGTTCCAGGCGCCCTTGCCGATGGACTTCACGCCCTCCCACATCCGGGACCAGTCCCCGGTCAGCAGCCCTGCGAAGACATCGAACAGGCCCTTGATGATCTGGAAGGCTCCCTTGAGGATCTGCACCAGGCTGGACCAGTGCTCGCGGTACGCGGCGGTGATCTCGCCGCCCCACTGGGCCCAGATGTCACGGATGGCCTGCGTCGCGGTGGCGACCATGCTTTTCAGCTCGGTGACCGCACCCCCGAGCTCCCCCTTGCCGCCCGCCCACCACGCTCGGATACCAGACGCGAGGCTCGCCTTGTCGATCCCGGCGCCCTTGAACGCGGCGGCAACCCGGCTCTTGAGATCGGACAAGACCGGGATCAGCGTGCCGCCGACAAAGGTGACGAGGTCCTGCTCCAGGGTCCGCTTGAAAGCCTCCACCCGGTGCGCGGCGTTGTCCCGCAGAGTGTCGCCCATCTCCTGAGCAGCGCCGCCGACTTCACCCAGCGCCTTGACCGCGCTGGAGGGGTCCATGGATAGCAGCGCGGCCGCCATGTCCTCAGCCTTGGTGCCGAAAAGCTCAATGGCGATGGCGTTGCGGGTGGCCTCGTCCTCGATGCCGCGCAGCTCGTCAAAAACCAGGTCCAGCGCCTCGGCGGCCTCCGGGCCACCGGCCGCCAGCTTGGCCACCATCTCGTCCGCGTTCAGCCCCAGCGACTCGAAGCCACCGACGACGCGCTCGGCGCCGGCCACGGCCTCGATGGAGAACTCTTTGATGGTGTCCGCGACCACATCCGCGTCGCGGGCACCACCCTTCAGGCCCTGGGCAATCAGCCCCATGGCCTGCTCCCCGGACAGCCCCATCGAGCGGAACTGGGTGGAGTATTCCGAGAAGGTATCCAGCAGATCCCCGGCCTCGTTGCCGCCCAGCTGCACGCCGCGGGTGAGGATGTCCAGGGCCTGCGCGCCGTCCTCCGCCAGCCCCGTGCGGATCATCTTGCCGACGGCGCGGGCAGTCTGCCCGACGTCCTCCTCCATCAGGGTTGCGAGATCCGAGATGCTCGTCGACATCTGCTTGATCTGCGCGTCTGTGGCCTCCGGAGGCAGCAGACCGGCCCGCATCGTGGCCTGGATGGCGTCCGCCGCGCCCTGGAAGTCGGCCGTGATCGCCTCGGCGTACAGCTGCCCGGCGATCCGGCCGTAGCGCTGGGCCTGCTCCGGCGTCTCCCCGAGCTGGGCCTGGAGCCGGGAGGTGATGCGGCCCTGTTCCAGCCAGTCGGAGAAGCCCTTCACCAGCAGCGCGCCCGCGGCCACCGCCGCGGCGGCCACGCCGGCCTTCAGCGCGGTACCGAATCTGGACCCGGCCGCCTGTCCGGCCTGCGCTCCGGCGTCACCGGCCGGGCCCTCGATCTGGCGGACCCCGGCCTCGGCGCCTTCGGCGACCTCACGGCCGACTTCCTCGCCGATCTGGCGGCCGGTGTCGTCGAGCTCCCGCTCCAGTTCGCGTTCGATCTCCCGCCCGGCCTCGGTGCCGGCGCCGTCCACGGCCTGCTGGAGATCCCGCTCGATCTCCCGCCCCGCCCCAGTGCCGGTGTCGGCGACCTGCTCCTGAAGCTCCTGGCTGATCTCCCGGCCGGCTTCACGCCCGGCTCCGGAGACCTCCCGGTTGAGCACGGACTGGATCTCACGGCCGATACCGCGGGCGGTGGGGATGATACGGACGAAAGCGGTGCCGACCTCGGTAGCCACCCGGCCTCACCCCCTGCCTGCTCGGAGGCCAGCCAGCGAGGGCCAGTCAGGTGACGGACTTACGAGGCGGCCCGATCGAGGCGAGGTAGGCGGCGACCTGCTGCGGGGAGCGGGTGGTGCGGCCGATCCGGCGCCCCTTCTTGCGGGCCAGCGGGGACACGGGCTTGGGCCGGTTCCGCCCTTTCTGCCCGTCCCGGGACCGCATCCAGTTAGCGGTCCGCAGCGCATCGAGGATCAGCATCAGCAGGTGCTGGTCCAGGGTGTAGCCGTCGGCTCCGCACGCCTTGGCCAGCAGGCTGGTGGGGTCGGCCAGCAGGCCCCGCACGCACGCGGCCCATTGCGTGACCGGCAGCCGCTCGGCGTCTATGCCGCGGAGCGCGAGGTCCGCTTCCGCTGCGTGCCAGCGGGCCGGGTCGAGCGCGACGGCGAGCGCGAGCCGGATTTTCCCGGGTCACCTCCGGCCGCCTCTTCGGGCCGGTGGTTGACCCACGCTTTGACGATCTCGATGCTGACCTCCCCCGGGGTCTCCATCAGCGCCTGGTAGGCGTCCTCGGGCCAGAGGTCGGGCAGCCGGTCGAAGGAGGCGATCGCCGCCGCGTCGTCGTCTCCCTCGGGAAGGGACGCGACGAAAGCTTTCGCGGCCCCGATGGGCAGCGCGGTGATCGGCGGCACCGCGTGCTCGGTGCCCTTCCAGGTGAACGTGAAGTCCCCGCGGGCCGCGATTCGCGCGGCTGCCGCATCGGCGTCGTAGCCCATGACGTGCTCCCTTGCTGGTGTGCGGATGGGTGTGCGGAGGTGAGGGGGCTGCCCGGGGCGGGTCCGCACACCCGGCCCCGGGCAGGTCTGTGGATACGGCAGATGCGTGTGGTCAGGAGCCGAGAGACTCGCCCCACGCAGGGTCGTCCGACCACTTCACCGCGAGGTTGCCGTCCGTGTCGGGGTAGGCGGTGATGGTGATGGGATAGCCGATCGGCTCCCCGTTGGCGTACATCAGCTCGCCGCGCTCGGTGATCTCCGCGTTGCCGAGGTAGATCCGCTCGTGCTTGTCGCCGTCGATCACATCCAGCACCCACACACCCGGGTCGGCGGTCGGCGGCTTGACCTCCAGCTTGAACACCCCGGGCGTGGGCTCGGTCATCGTCGAGCCGCGGTGGAAAGTCTCCAGGGTGACGGTGTTGGTCTGGATGAGGGTGAAAGCCAGCGTCATCACGGACTCGGTGACGGCGGAGCGCACCACCGTGGCGCCCTGCCAGGCGACGATGTTGTCCACCGAGTCGTCGTGAGCCTCGGTCACCCCGTCCTCGGAGACGTAGCCCAGGCCCTCAAAGGCCGCGTCCAGGGCCGTCGTCGGGCCGGTCGGGGCGGCGGTTCCGGCAGGCGCCCGGTAGACCTCCCCGGTGATTCCCACCCTCACCTGGGTGGCGTCGAGCGTCATGGTGATGCACCTCCATGGGCGATCAGTCAGTTCTCTGGTCGCCCCGGGTGCGGCCGGGGGGAATGAAGCGTCAGCCGGTCAGGGCCAGATCGTGGGGGCGGGCTGGATCACCTGGTCCGCCCGCAGGTCAAGCTCGTAGGTCGCCCACACCCGCGGCGTGGTCGACTCCGGGTCATCAGCGTGCCGCGGGCCGAGGAACTCACCCACCCGGTAGCAGGTCACGCCGCCCAGGAGCGTGGTGCCGGACAACGCCCACACCGCTGCCCGCACCTGGAGGGCCAGGTCCATCGCAAGGTCGTCGGTGGTCTGCCACGTCCAGATGTCCAGCCGGGCCCGGTCCCGCACTGGGGGCAGCGCCGGGCCGCCGGCGCGCCGGACCTGCACCAGCGGTTCGCGCGGCGCGGACTGCTGCGGCACCCTGGCCGCCACCGCCACGGGGGCGACGACCGGGCCGAGGTAGGCGATGACCAGACCGGTCGCGTCGGGCCACGCCATCACTCCTCCACGGCCCAGGGCAGCCGGTCATCCACGGTCACCCGGTCCGCCAGGAGTGTCAGCGTCACCGACGGCATCTCGCCGGGCGCCACCCGCACCGTCACCGTGCCGTCCGCCACGACGTAGGGGAAGTCCTCGCCGTCGACCCGAAGCACCGCCTGCCGCCCCTGACCGACGACCTCGATGTGCCCGGGCACACGCAGCTCCGGGGTGTCCATGGTCAGTCCCTCGCCGCGTCGATCGCGCCGCCCAGCGGCCGGTGCTCCTCCTCGTAATCCAGCGGCACACCGATCACCGTGGCGCCCGCCCTCCCGCGGCCGGTGTAGGAGTCCGCGGCGATCCCGCCCGGATGGGCCGAAAGCACCCCCGGCGCACGGCCGCGGACCTGCTGCGCCACCGCCTCCGCACGCCGCTCCAGATCCTGCCGCACACCCTCGGAGCGCAGCAGCTCCCGCACCCCGCGCCCGTTCAGACGAAACCGCACACCGCTCATAGCCTGCCTCCTCTTGCGTCGTCAGCCGGTGAGGATCCGCAGGGCGACCTCGCTGTGGTGGAAGCCCCGCGGGGTGAACACCGGCGCCGGCGGCCCGTCGGTCTCGAACACCACCGCGCCCGCCGGCCCGCTCCACTCGTAGCGGTCCAGTGCCCGCACATCCGTATGATTGGTGATCAGCAGCCACTTCTCGCGCTGCGGGTCCCGGCCCTCGGTAATGCCGCCGGTCACAGCCTGCCGCTGGTCCTGCTGCAGCCACCCGGTGATCTCGGTGCGGGTCGCGTCCGGCCCGTAGTCCCACTCCTGCGACCCGTACCCGTCGGTGATTTCCACCGGGCGGACCTGCGTCAGGGTCTGCGGCATCAGGCCCGCGGGGATCGCGGTACTCACGCGTCACCGCGCCCTGGTCTGGATCGTCGTGGCGCGCACCCGGAAGTCCCGCAGCAGATCCCGGTCGTCCTCCGTCATGGACACCGTCGCCCCGGCCGCGCCGCCGCCCTGCTGCATCTGGTAGGAGTAGTTGCCGATCCGCTCGGACACCATGCCCGGCGCCAGCGACGGCGACAGCAGACTGCGCAGCACCATCGCGCACACCGCCTCGACCACCTGCTCCGGTATCGTGGCGTAGCCGTGGTCGTAGGTGACGCGGTAGGAGTCCACACCGCCCCACCCGGAGGACCACGACTCGGGCAGGCTCAGCAGCCACCCCTGATCGGGCGGCCAGATGTCGACCTTGTCCGCGCCGTCCCACGTCCACGCCCCGCCCGGGAGTGTGATGTCCGGGATCGTCTCCGCCCCGCCGAGGGCGACCACGGACGACACCGCGAGGACGGGCCGCTGCGGCAGCCGCACCACCGTGCCGACCGGCCGCAGCACCACCACGTCGCCATGGACGAGGTCGAACTCCTGCCGCGTATAGGCGCGGACCCGGGCCGATGCCCCCGCCAGCAGCGCGCCCGCCCGCGCCTGCTCCTCCGCCGTCAGCGGCCGGCCCAGCCGGGCCTCCAGGTCAGCCTGTGTTGCCAGCGCCGGCATCCGCGCTCACCACCCTCGGCCGGGCCGCGCGCGCCGCGCGGGCCTCAAGCCGCAGCCGCCGCGCCTGGATCTTCTGGTCCCGGCGTGCTTCCCGCACCTGCCGCCGCAGGTCACGCTCCTCCTGAGCGGCCCGGAAGGCCCAGGTGGACCACTCGACGTCCAGGCCCGAGGAGCCGTGCCCGATGAAGCAGTGGGCGTGCCGGTCCCCGGTGCGCCCGGGCACCAGGGAGGGGTTCTCGGCCACGCTGCGGTGGTCCACCAGGGACGGAATGCTGTACCAGCAGGCAATGCCCTGGTGGCCGTACCAGCGGGCGATGCGCTTGTCGTAGTTCGGCACGTCGGGGCGGCCGTCGCCCCATGCGACCAGGTCGGGGATGTGGGCTGTGGGGATGACCAGCGCCACGCCCCACCAGGGGCCTTCCATCTCCAGCCACGTCGCACCGGCCGCCCGGGCGCCCTCGATGGCCTGCGCCACCCGCGCCCGGTAGGGCCGCACCCGCCCCGTGTACAGGGCCACCGGCCGCTCCCCGGCCGCCTCCGCGGCACGAGCGGCGGCGGCGGCGAGGTCGCGGCAGACGACCGCATCGTCCTGCACCACCAGGTGGTGACTGGCCTGCGGGTCGTGGGCGAGGAGGGAGCGGCGGCCGGTGTCCCACCGGTCGTTGCGCTCGTCCCACACCACCGGCGCCTCCACGTCCAGCGCCGCGGTGAGCTCGGCGACGAAGTGCCGGCGCTTGGGGTGGGCCATCACCGCCACCGACAGGGACACGCTCACCCGTCCCACCTCTCCACCGCGGTCGCCACGCCTCTGGACTTGAAGCGCCGCGTCATCGAATAGCCCCACGGCTCCAGCACTTGCCCAAGAGCTTCGTGGGCTGTGCCGTTCCAGGCCTCGGCGAAGATGACCGGCCGGTCGCGGCGGATAGTGGCCTCCCCGCCGCGCAGCACCGCCGGCTCCATGCCCTCCACATCCGCCTTGATCAGGGAGACGCCGGTCAGGCCGTAGTCGTCCAGGCGCCGCACCGGCAGCTGGCCGCGGCCGGTTTCCAGGCGCCCCTTGCCCTGGTGCTCGGCCACCCCGTCCGCATCGCCGAGCGCGACCGCCTCCACCCGAATCTGCTCGCCGAGGTTGTTGAGCTGCACGTTGTGCCGCAGCTGCTGCGCCCACAGCGGCTCGAACGCCGCCACGTCCAAACCGCACATGACGGCGAACCACAGGCTGTGGTTGCCGAGGTTGGCGCCGGCATCGACCGCGGTACCGCGGAATTCCTCGGCGTAGATGTGCTCCAGGAGCGGCTGCTCATACGGCTTCCCGGCTTCCAGGCAGGCCGCGATCTTCCCCGGCCACGCCCACATCTGAAAGGACTTGCGGTGCTTGCGTAGGGTGTAGGTCTTGCCCTCCGGCACCCGCGCGTCGCGGGCGGCGGCGCGGCGGCGCACCCGCTCCCGCCGCGCGGCCCGCTCGGCCGGGGACAGGGACCAGCGGTCAACCATGGTCCGCTCCCTTCTCGGTGGTCTCGACGTCCAGGCGGACGGTGTCGCCGTCGGCCAGGGACAGCCGGTCCCGCAGACGGACGGGGGCGACGACCTCAATGCAGTCGGGGCCGTGTCCGCGGCCGGCCGGGTCCATGGCGTGGACCGCGAGCTTCCCGACCCACGCCTCCCAGAACCAGTACGGCCGGCTCTTGCCGCCGACGCGGCCGGGCCAGTTCACCGCCGGCGCCCCCAGGACGGGCGGCTCCTTGCAGCGCAGGTTCAGGCTGCCCGGGAACGGCTGGTAGCCCAGCTCCCGGTCCAGGCCCGCGGCGTGGAGGTGCGGGCGCAGCTTGCGCGAGCAGGTGCCCGAGCCGCCGAACACCTCGCCCTCCACCGTGCGGACGGTGCCGCGCAGCAGGTACATCGGCCGCATGTGCCGCGAGCCGTCCCGGCCGGTGCGCTCGAACTCGCCCAGCCTGCGCTCGGCCACCGCGGCGACCGCGTCATGAATCGCGGCCAGCTGGTGCCGGGCGGCGGCCGAGCGCAGCCACCGCTCGCCCGGGTGCGGCACCTCCACCACCGCCCAGCGCCGGCAGGCACGCACCTGCCGCAGCACCGCACGCCAGTCGCCGAAGTGGTGCAGCACCGACAGCGCCAGCACCACATCGTGCCGGGCCATGTGCCGCAGGCCGGAGGCGTCGACGCGCCGCACATACGGCGTGACCAGCGAACTGGCCGCCTGCGCAACCGCCCGGTCGGAGTCGATCGCGGAGACGCGGCAGCCGAACTCCTCCGCCGCCCGGGCCGAGAAGTAGCCCTGCGCCGCGCCCAGGTCCAGCACCGTGAACGGCTGCTCCACGGCGGCGAGGACTTCGCGGATCGGCTCCCACCGGTCCGCGCACTCCCGCTCCCCTTCGGCGACGGCCTGCCCGCCGCGCCACACAGGCTGATACGACGTCATCGCACACCTCCCCGCCGCCGGTCCCGGGTGTTCGCCCACCGGTGCCACGCGTAGGACCGCGACAGGTCGGGGGCCTGCCCGCGGTCCCGCGCGCGGTTGCTCTGCGGCCCGAACAGCTCCTCGTCCAGCACCGTCACGCCCTGCGGGTTCTGCTCCCACACGCGGGTGACGTGGTGCGGGCCGACCATCTGCGCCAACGGACGCCCCCGGTACCGGCTGACCGCGTCGGGGATGCCGGCGATGCACGCCCGGATCCACCGGTGCCCCGGCGGCGCACCGAGCACGCACTGCGTCAGCAGCCTGCGCCCGCCCGCGCCCCGGTTCGGCGACCACGGCACGAACGCCTGGTCTCCGACCTGCGCCAGCAGCGGCCCGAGCGGCCGCAGCGGCTGCACATCGGTGTCCACATACACCCCGCCATACTGGTCCAGCAGCTCCAGGCGCAGCAGGTCCGCCTGGAACCGCTTCCAGTCCCGCGGACACACCTCGCGCGCGGCGTCGAACAGGTCCTGGGTGGCCAGCACCGGAAGCTCGGCCGAGCTGCGCCACTCCCGGATCTCCCACCCCGGGTGCAGCTCGGCCCAGCGCCGCCCGTACTCCTCGAACTCCGGCGGCATCGGGTCATCCAGCCAGATACGGTGAAGCACCTCAGGAATCGAGGCCACGGGTCACCATCTCGGCCAGGGGGTGATCGAGCAGCGCGGCCATGGGCCGCACGCAGTGCCCCCCGATATCGCCGGGCATGTGGGCCAGCACCGGCCGCAGAAACCGGTGCTCGCCGAGGTCGGCGTAGCCGTCGTTGTAGGTCTCGGCCATCTGCCGGTACACCACATCGGCGTCCAGCCCTCTCTCGGCACACCACGCATGGATGGCTTTCTCCACCCGCACCTGCACACCGAACTGGACCAGCTCCCACAATTTCCCCGCCTCGGTGTCGGCGGCCAGCGTGTGCACGCGGGTGCGGACGCCCGCGTCCTCCCAGGCCTGCGCGGCCTCGGCGGCGTGGTGGCCGCCGAAGTGCTTGATGAACGCGCGCAGGGCCGGCGCCAGGTGCGGATGCCGCCCCCGAACCGGGGAATGCACCCACCCGTGCGGATCGCACGTCCCGGGCGGCACGGTGGAATGCACCACCACCAGGCCGGCACCGTGCTCGTCGGCATACGCCTTGACCTGCGCAGCGAAATCCTCCGACCAGGGGAAGCACACGTGCAGCACCTCCGCCCCCACAGGCACCGGCTCGATGTCTCGGATGAGGGCGTCGTGGGCGCAGGACAGCACCGCGTGCACCGCAGTGCCCACCTCTCCTGCGCCCACCACCAGATGCGTCGTCACGAGCCGGCCGGCACCACGGCCGCCCACGGGAACTTCGCCGGCGAGGATTCCGAGGACGGGGAGTTGTCACCGGACTCGCCCGGCTGGTCACCGGTCCGGGTCGCCGGGTTCGCGCGAGCCCACGCCACCCGGAACACCGCACGCCAGATCGTCGCGTCCTGCTGCATCGCGTTGAACACGATGTTGCCGGAGGAGTCGCCGATCACGCCGGAGTCGTGCCGAGTGAAGGTGATGTCCTGCCGGATACCGACGATCGACTTGGACCAGTCCCCGTGGATCACCGAGGCGTCAGTCGTGGTGAGCCACGCCCCGTTCTCCACCTCCACCAGCGGCAGCCCGTACAGGCCCTGATTGATCGGCCCCGACAGGTTCGGCTGGTAGATCGGCGCGCCGTCCAGCGACCGCAGCCCCACCAGTTCCCAGTGGAACCCGGGCTCGGCCGCCCACCCGGTGGTGCGGAACCCCTGCTGCTTCAGCACCCGCGCCGACTCGGCGATGTCCGCCGCCAGGTCGTCCTCGGTGCCGCGCTCCACCGTCTGCCCGGCCGCCACGATCGACGGCAGGATCGCCGCCGGCCAAGTGGAAGGCTTGCCCACCCCGAACAGGGCGGCCGCGTCCAGACGCTTGCCCATCGCCTCCACGATCTGCGGACGCACCTCCTCCCACACGGGGAAGGAGTTGTCCTGCTCGTAGGCGTGGGGGATGCCGACCAGGCAGGCGAGCTCCTCCACGATCAGGTTCACGCCGTTCCACTCGGCGTTGGTCTGCTGCTTCAGGTCGGTGAAGTCGTTGTCCCCGGAGCCGACCCAGTAGGCGTCGGCCAGCACTGCGGTCGCGGGAAGCCGCTGCTGCCGCGTGGTCATCGTGCGGCGCCGCGACAGGCCCAGCACTGCCGAGGACTTGCTCATCTCCTTGATGACGTCCTGCGCCCATTCGATGGGAAGCAGGTCAGAGTCACTGGTGAGGGCCACAGCCCCAACCTCCAAACATGCGAAAACCCCGCTCAGTGGCGGGGTCATGGGACGGAGGCCGGGACAGCGCCCGGCCGACTACAGGTAGGTGTGGCTGCGGCCGCGGCTACCCATTGCGGGACCTGGCGCGCATCCACTCGTTCATGTCGGTCGGCGTGTCACCGGCCGCCGGGATCGACCCCGGAGAAAGCGACTCCAGCGGCCGGCCCTGTGGCGCCGAAGCGGGAGGCTCCGGCGGCTTGAAAGCGGCGAGGAGATCGTCCGCGTCCGCGGTGATCTCCTCCTCCGTGGTGCCGCGCAGCCGCGCAGCCTGTATCGGAGTCAGGCCCTTCTCCGCCGCGATCCGGGAACGCAGCGCCTCGATCTCCATCTGCGCGATGCGTTCCTCGGCGGCCTTCCGGTCCTTCTCTGCCTTCTCCAGGCGCTTGGCGAGCTTCTCCTGCTCGGACTGCTGGGCCTCTTCCAGCTCGGCCAGCCGGGCCGCCTTGGCCTTCAGGTCGTCGTAGTCGCCGTACCGGTCGGATGCCTTCTTCTGCTCCCGGGCCAGGCGCTCCCGCACGATCCGGTCCAGGTCGGCCTGTGTGTACGTCTGCCCCGGAGGCGGCCCCGGCTTCGGAGGCTCCGGCTGCGGCGCAGGCTCCGGCGGGCTGCCGCCGCCCTGCTGCCCTTCCGGCGCAGGCGGCGTCTCGGTGGGTGTACTCATCCGTTCCGTTTCTCCTGACTCCCGGCCACTTCATGGCGCTGGCCGTCCACACCGCACCGGCCACTTGTGCGCTGGCCGTCCACGCACCCCGCCCCGGTCTGGGCGGGGAAGTCTCAACTACTGCCGCTGGTCCGCCACGTAGGCACGCCACGCGGCGATCGCCGCGTTGCCCGATGTCCCGGCCGTGGCCTCCCGCCACTGCCGCTGCAACCTGCGCACCTCAGCGGGCTCGTCCTCCCGCCGGTACAGCGGCTCCGGCGTGCACGCGCACCGGTCATGCGACTGGAAATCCGCAGTCCTCTTCGAGTACACCGCCCCGCGGCCCACCAGCATCAGGCAGAACGCGCACGGCGACCCCGAGGCGACACGGCGCCACCCGGCGATCTCATCGCGCTCGGCGAAGGTGCGCATCACCGTCTCCCGGGCGCCCTCCATCGCGAGCCGCTGCCCCGAGCCCGACAGTTGCGACGCCATCGTCCGCACCGAACCCGGCGCCGACCCTGTCGCCGACATGTGGGTCTTGAACGCCACCGGCCCTGTCACCCGCGTCGAGGCGGCGATCTGCGGCCGGCCCGGCGGATCCACCACCACCGGCTCCAGCACGACGCCCTCGATCTCTGCGTGCGCCACCAGATATCTGCGCGCCAGCACCGCCAGCGCCGACGCCCCGGTCAGGATCTCCTGCTGCACCCGCGGCGCCACCCGGTCCCACCAGCTGTCAATGTCGTCGGTGTCGGCGGCCAGCGCCACCGTCCGCAGCCTGCGGCCGATCAGCCCCGCAATGTCCAGCACCCGCTGCCGATAGGTGCGGGTCAGGGCCTGCGCCTCCGGCGACGGCATCAGCCGGCCGCCGACGGCGCGGGCTCCGGCTCCGGCTCACCGGCCGGCGAGCCTTCGGCGTCCTCGCGGAACATCTGCTCCAAGTTCAGCAGCGCGTCCTGCTCGTCCGCCATCCGCTCCCACGCCCGCACGTCCTGCTGCGTCACCCCCGGCAAACGCGACCACAACGCCCGCGGCGGCACACCTAGCATCTGCGCCACCTTGCCCCAGGCGTCCGCGACCTGCGCCAGCGACCTCGGCGTCGTGTCGCGCCAGATCACCTGCCCGGAGGTGTCCTTCCACGCCGCCTCATCGCCCATCGCCCGCCCGCACAGCCGCATCAGCTGCTCGGTCGACTCGCCGAACGACTGCTGGTGCTCAGCCACATCCTGACGGTGGCCTGCCTCCAGGGCGGCCAGCGCCTCCGCCGAGATGTTGGAGATGCCGGATCCGATGATCAGGTTGTGCGGGGGGATCTGCGCCACCGAGGCGATGAACAGCAGCGCCGCCTCACGCGACTTCAGGTAGCCGTCCAGGCTGGTCTCGGCGAAGTCGCCGAACTTCGCCGTCGCCTCCTCCGCGTGCAGCATCCGGTCCACGCCCACATCGAACGGCTCACGCGGATTGCCGTCGGCGTCCTCCTGCACCAGCATCCCCGTGACCCACCGCTGCCGGAACGCCCCGTAGTGCTGCGCCATCAACAGGGAGTACGTCGTCTGGTTGAGCTGCCGCTGCACCGGGACCAGCGGCTCCACCTTGCCGCACGGCCCGTCGTCCAAGTCCTCCAGGCTGTCCAGATACCGCACCAGCGGCACCACACCCAGCCCGTGCTTCTTCGGCTTCTCACCCGGCGCCGGCCGCGCTCCCGACTCGCCCACCAGCATCGGGTGCGCCTGCTGCTCGTCAAACAGACGCGCCTTGCGCGCCCACCCCTCCCCGACCTTGACCTTCGGCCCGAAAACCAGCGCCAGCTCCGGCCACTCGTCATTGACCGGGTCCTCGTACAGCGCGGTGCACCGCCGCGGCGACAGCGGCGTGATCACCGGCACCGGGTCCCCGGGCAGGCCCAGCGCATACGACGCCCCGTACTCGATCGCCGACCGGTACAGGCCGCCCTGCCTGGCGTCCATCCGGTTCGGCTGCCACACCGCCTCCCACACCGGCGACCGCTTCCCGTCCCCGGTGAGGTAGCCGTCCACGAACAGCGCCTGCGCAAGCTGCGTGATCACCAGCGGCAGCACATTGAACCGGGACTGCTCAACAATCCGCCTGTACTCCTCGGTCGCCTTCTGCGGCACGTACAGCGCGTTGTCCTCGCCCCGCACCGCCGCGTGGATCGGGTCCAGGCGCCGCTTCTCCGCCTGATGCGCCTCGGTCAGACGGCCCGCGGCCTCCTCAACCTCCTTCTTCGTCTCCAGCAGCACGGGTCACCTCCAGCCGAATGCCCTCGTGCCCCGCTCACCCCGGCGCTTCTTCGTCTGCGCCGCCTGATGCTTGGCCCATTCCGGCGAGGCGAGCAGCATCCGCCGCGCCATCCGCGCTCCGATCGCGCACACCGCCAGGTCGATCTTGTGCGGGGAGTCCCGGGACTCCTTCGCGACGCTCACCCCGTACCGGTTCGGCCGCCTGCGGGCGTTCAGCACATGCCGCTGCAACCGGCTGTCCCCGTCGTGAGTGACGTCCCGCTCCCGGATGTCCACTTCCATCCGCTCGCACGCCGCCGTGAACTCCCGCACCCGGCCCCGCATGTCCCACGCCACCGGGTGCGCGTAGCGGCCGGCCGTGGCGTGGATCAGCAGACGTTCGCCGAAGTCCTGGCCCCAGGTGTCGATGTAGGACTCGAACTCCTTCACATCGCCGAAGAAGGCGACCACGTTCCGCTCGGCGAAGACCTGCCGCACGACCCGGTCCACATCCGTCCGGTCCACCTCCCAGCCCTCGCCGTCCTGGCCGCGTGGCTTCTCCCAGCACGCCAGCGTCATGACGTGCCCGGTCTCCACATCGCACCCGACCAGGCCCGTGGCGTCATCAGACTTCGAGCCGTCGAAGAACATCACCATCGGCGCGCCGTCCGCCACCACCAGCTCCACGTCCGTGCACGCCGCCCACGCCGGGTGCGTCGTCCACGCATCCCTCGCGGCGGTGGGCTGGTTGAAGAAGTACCGCCGGGACTCCTCGGGGTCCTTCTCGATGTTCCAGAACTCCGACTCGATGATCCCGTCCAGGTCCAGCGCGCCTGCGAACGGCCCGTACACCTCCCGCAGCGCGGCCCGCATCTGCTCCCGGTCGGTCAGGTCCACATCCGCCGGCGCCTCGCGGTGGTCCAGCATCAGCCGCCGGCCGCGGGTCTTGCCCTCAGCGATCAGCTTCGCCCGCTCATGCAACTTCTCCAGCACACTGTTCTCGCCCGGCTGGTACATCGTCGAGGTGAGCAGCGCCCACGGCTCCGCAGCCTTCCGCTTGCGCAGGTTCCGGTCCACCGTGCGGTACATCTGCCGCAGCTCCGGCTGGGTGTACAGGTGCGGCTCGTCGAAGACCGCGAGGGTCTCCTTCCCGCCGTCCCGCGAGGCCGCAGCCGCCGTCGAGGGGCGCACCTCCCCGCCGCCGGGGAGGAAGATCCGCGTCACGCCGGCCGTGCCCGACGGCAGATCCTCCGCCAGAGGGCCGTGCTCCAGGTTGAACAGGATGTTGTCGTAGGTGTTCCCGCTCTGCGACTCCTCCGTGGCCAGGCACCGGATGAACGGATACGTCACCGGCCGCCCCATCGGCTCCCCGGGCTCGTACTCGTAGACAAAGTCCCGCCACTCGTACTGCTCGCCGCCCTCGGCCCACCCGCAGAACCGCACCGGGCCGAACGCCTCCGCCAGCGACACGAACCCGGCCAGCTCCGACTTCGCGCGGCCCTTCGCCCGGGAAATCGCCACCGTGTCGTACAGCCGGCGCCCTGTCTCGTCCAGCGCGTAGCAGTCCAGGATCAGCCCGGCGAACTCGTCGTCCAGCGGAAGGCACTCCCCGCCGTGCCGCGGGTGCAGCGGCACGCCCTGCACATCACCGGGGCCGTGCACGCAGAACCACTCGATGAACGCCAGCGCCACCCCCAGCGACCGGCGCCGCGAGTGGTCCGGGTGCCGGACCAGCTCACGAGGCATCGGTCAGCCGACGACGGCGCGACGTCAGGTCAGCGACCCCGGCCGGCGGGGCCGCGGGTTTCGGCTTCGGCGCCTCCACCTTGATACGGGCCCGCAGCCGGTCGGTGTGCGTCGCCCCGAGGAGGCCCTCGTTCAGCCGGATCTCCGCCAGCAGCTTCGTGCTGGGTTCGAGGAAGTAGGCGTCCACCAGCGGGGCGAGCATGAGCAGCCGCTGCCAGTCCGTGGGCAGGAACGCCGCGGACTGGGGGGAGCGGCGCCAGGTGTCGTACCAGGCGATGGTCTGCGGCCCGTACAGCGCCGCGTGCGGCAGCTCGGGGCCGCGCAGTTCCTCGCCGCTGTCGGTGGGGACGGTGGTCTCGAAGCCTTCGAAGGTGTCCGCGTTCCGCCGCCGCTTGTTCTCCGACGGCGGGGGACCGAACCCGGCCATAGCCACTCACCCCCTATGCCATCGCAGCCAATGCCTCGTCCAGTACGTCTGGGCGCCCTTGCTGCTCAGCCCGCTGGAGGTCTTCGATGAGGTGGCGCAGCGCCTTGCTGGGGCGAAACCACTCGCCTTTCACGCGTTGACGACGGAAGCGGGTGTGATAGCCAGATTCCACGTCCCGGTCTCCCAGGGTGGTGGCGAGCAGTGTGACCGGCCCCGGCGGCACGCCGTCGGGCATCAGCACGCCGCCCTGCTCCAATGCCGCCAACCGCCCCCGGAGATCCCTAGTTGTGCCGATCTTGATGAACCCCTCGCGCTCCACGAAGTAGACCACCGAACCGTGACGGCGGCTCCTCGCCGACTCAAAAGTCTCTCGGGTCACCTGCTGCTCGTCAGCGACGAGCCCGGCATCCCTGATTGCCCGGATGAATACCTCGCGATACGCCTCCGGCATCGAGATTGCGCTCCATGGAGACCGGAAACCCCTGTATGCCCTCTCCCAGAAATCGCGGTCATGGCGGTGGCATCTGCCGTTCGACCACGCCTGAGCCTGGCACCGGGCGCCATACTGAGTAGGAGCAGTGCATCGGTCTGGCCGATGCCGGGGCAGAGCTTCCCCCGGGGTTGTGTCTTCCTCCAGGCCTCCGTCCACAAGGTCTCCCCAGTCGCACTCGACGCATCCCAAGACCTTGGGGACGTCACCCTCGAGGGAGACCACGGCGTAGTGCCGCAGCGTGGTGAAGCGTCTGTCATTTCTGCACTTCCAGGACATGGAGCCTCCAGGGAATGCGGAAGCCCCGGTGCCTGGAGACCACCGGGGCTTCCTACCCGCCGGGATCAACGGCGGGCGCCTACACGACAAAGGGCCGCCGTGGGCGGCCCTCCTCAATCAACAACCCGACGGGCAGCACCCGCCGGAAGCCTCACTCCGTCAGCTCGGCCACCAGTTCCGTCAGGTCGGCCACGCGCAGCGGCGCCCGACCGAACCGGCGCCCGACCGCGATATAGCGTCCGTCCCCGTACACCTCGATCCCCGCCCCGTCCGCGCGGCGGATACGCCGCCCCTGCCGCACACGGCCACGCCCCCAGATGTGCAGGCCCGTCCCTGACGGCGACACCTCAACGAACGTCGGCGGGCAGCGGTCCAGGATCTCCCGCGCCCACGGCAGCGGCCGCCCGTCGGTGCCGAGGGCATGGTCCAGGTCCACACACACCAGACCGTCACCCGCGTCCAGCACGAACCCCAGCCCGACACCGTGCCGCGAGCGGGACGCCTTCGGGAACGTCGTGCGGTCGAACGGATTCGTCACCGACGCCGGCCGCCCGTTGTCCGCACGCACCGGACGCTTGCTCTCGTCCCGCCGCACCCACCGGCGCCGCGCGGTCAACTCCTGCGGCAGCGCCTCAGCCGCTTTCCACTCCCGGTACGCCGCCTGACGGCACGCCCCCGAGCAGAACACCGGCACCGGACCGCGCCCGGCCACCGGCAGCGGACCTCCGCACCTCCGGCAACCCGCACGCTCCGTAACCTGCATGCCCCCAGTCTACCCCATGACGCGTTACGAGTAGAGCCACCGACCTGCACCACCATCCGTGAGCGCCGCAGAAGGTCAATCACCCTCCGACATCGCCCCAGGTGGGAGACCCGTACCCACCGCGACCGGCTATGCCGCACCGTGGGCCCGCGTGGGGGGAGGGGTGGGTCACCCCCCACCCCTGTGCGGCATGCATGCAGGTCAGAACGGCGGCTCGTAACGCTTCGCTGCTTCGCGCCGCATGCGGTCGAGCCTTGTCTCGGTGGTGAGCAGCCCTGGGTGGGGGTCGCGGGGGCGTTTCCGCGGGGGTGTTTCTCCGCGTGCGGCTCTGGCTTGGAGGGCTGTTCGGCGGCGGTGGTGGGGGCCGCAGAGGGTGCGGAGGTTGTCCGGGGTGTGGTCGTTGGGGTTGCCGATGTGGTCGACGTCGGTGCCGCGGGCGGTGCAGCGCTGGCCGTCGTCGATCCAGGTGCAGCGGTGCTGGTCGCGGTTGAGGATCTCCTGCCGGAGGGTCTTCCATCCCTGGGGTCTGGGGTGGGTCCTGCGGGAGGTGGGGCCTTCTTGCCAGGTGCCCACGGCCACCACCTCCCCGGGGGTTACGTCGCGGGGCAACTCCGGCCGTCGTTGATCTCGAACTTTGTCTCGCCGTCGTCCAGGCCGGTGGTTGCCCTGCCGATGTTGCCGATGGCGTACCAGCCGTTGGCGAGGCGGTTGTCGACGTGTTCGGTTGCTCCGGTGGTGCAGTTGAGTTGGACGATGTAGCCGGCGTTGTCGGTGAGGTCGGCGATGGCGTCTTCGAAGATGAGGTCGAGGTTCTTGGTGTGGTTGACCTCGATGATGATGGTGCGCTGGTTGCCCTCGGTCTCTTTGCTTACGACGGTGTAGTCGGGGACGTCTTTCGGCGGGGTCTCGGTGGTGTCTTGGCCGGCGGACGTGTCGTCGTCGCTGTTGCCGGTGAGTTCGAGGATGCCGCCGAAGGCTGCGAAGGCGAGGAAGATGCCGAGGCCGATGATGAGGGGCCAGCGGTTCTTCCGGGGTGGCGGTGCGGGTTTCCACTGTCCGGGCGGGGTGGGCTGTTGCGGGTGTGTCATGCCGCCCCACGATGCCGAACTGGGTGTCGTGGTGTGGGGGGTGTTGCTGTTCTGTGACGGTGGGGCGCCCTCGGTTTCGGGCGCCCCACCGTCTCCCGCCCACCCTGCCGGATGGTGTGTTCCGTGTCGGTCGCCCGACGCGGGGTCTTGATCGGTTGGTGCCTGTGGTGTCCATCGGTCGTCGGAGCCATGGGCTGGTGCCCGCTGCCCGGTCGCTGCGCGCGCATGGGCTCGAACACGGCCCCAGGGAGGCTCTCTGCCCCATCGCCGGGCAGCGGGAGAGAGGGTTGTGCTCCCCGCCGCCACCCCTGGGGGCGGGGAGCTGGTGCCCGGCGTGGGGAGGGCCAAGGGCACCGGCCGCGCCCCGAGGGGATGGGGGCGCGGGGTTCAGGCAGCGGCGGGCTGCCGTTCCGGGAGTGGGGGCGGCTTGCATGGCACGAGGATGACGTCGGCGTTGTGTTCGTCGCGGACGGCGATGGGGATTTCGTCGGCGTCGTAGCGGACTTGGCCGCGGCCGGGTCCGAGGCGGTGGGTGGTGATGCGGCCGGTGTGGGCCCACCAGCGGATGGTGGATTCGGGTCTGCCGGCTTGCCATGCGGCGGCTTTGATGTCGATGAGGATGGGGGGCATGGTCACCTCCCCGGGAACGACGAAGGGCCACCCGGTGGGGGTGGCCCTAGGCGCGAGTCTGCCGATTCAACGTCACGATACGTTGGCGCAGGTGAGGGCGTCAACTCTCGGGGATTGTGGTGTCCGCTGCGGGCTGGTAGTCAGGGTGGTCTGCCCAGATGGCGGCCTTGCGCCACGCCCATCGCTCCAGTACGCGGAGGCCGGCGGCGATGTAGTCGGCCTCGCCGCGGAGGGTGTCGTGTTCGCCTTGTTCTGCGGTCTCGCGGGCGTTCTCTTGCTGGGCGCTCAGCAGGTTCTGGTACTCCTGGAGCAGGCTTCGGTCGACCTCGGTCTCCCGCAGTTGCGCGGTGGCCTCCGGGGTGGGTCCGCCGTCACCGAACGCGGCCCACTCCTCGGCGGTGAGCGCGCACCCGAGCGGGTCGCCCTGGTGGGTGATCCGGGCGGCGGCGCCCTCGTCGATGGCGCTGCCGAAGCCATCGGCGGGGCGCCCGCAGCGGGGGCACGGCTCGCGGTAGAAGTCCCGTACACGGCGCTGGCGCTGGGCGCGCTGCTCTCGTTCGTCGAGGCGGCCGCGGATGAAGGCGATCAGAGCGGCGGTCGGATCGTCGGTCATGGGCTGGCTCCGGGGTGTGTTTCGGCGTAGTGCCGGGCGATGGCCGCCTCCACCCGGGCCTGGTACGCCAGGCTACGCGCCTCCGCGTTCAGCGTGAGCATCGCGCCCAGTTCCCGGGGGTCGGCCGGGGGGATCAGCGCGGACGGACCGGGGTCGGTGGGTTCGTCGTGCGACCATCCGCAGCCGCGCGGGCACCGGTACCGGGCCACGCCGAAGCGGGGGAACTCCGGCATGGGCATCGTGGTGGCCGGGGGCGGTTCGGGGGGCTGGTTCCGGTCGGCATGGAGGGTGGCGAGGAGCTCGTCGTGCATTCGGGCGGCGACCTCGGGCCGGGCGAGGTGCTCGCTGATCCAGGCGTCCAGGTCCTTGTCAGGGTCGGGCGCGGTCATGGAAGAACTCGATCAGGGTGTCGGTCATTCGGGGTCCTTCATCCAGGGCGGGTCGGGCTGCTTGCTGATGGTGGCGAACCACATGTCGTCGGGGTTCATGCGCAGGTCCAGGGTTTCGATCCTGCCGCAGAACAGGCCGCCGGTGCTGCCTGGCATGATGACGTAGTCGCCGATGCTGGGGCGTGGGCCGAGGATGGGGCCGAAGCCGGTGACGTTGTAGTGGCCGTCGTGGATGCGCCGGTTGACGGTGCAGGCGTGGCCGAGGGTTTGGGTCCGGTAGTCGTGCACGGTGTGCTGGCCGTCTCGGTTGGTGCGGCGGATGATCTCGTCGAGGTTCATGACGGCTCCCCTCCTTCGGCCCACCGTTCCGCACTCGGCTGGTCCGGCACCGCCGCGAACGTCGCGTTCCGCCACCCCTGCTGGGTGCCTGGCCGGTGCAGCGGTTCGACGACGTACCGCTCCGGCATCTCGGGCGTTCCCTGGATACTCACCAGTCGGCCGATGCCGTCCGGGTCGAGCTGGGTGTGGAAGGCGGTGACCTCGATGACCAGGTCCCCGGGGCGTGGCTTCATCATCCGGTCCCGGACTGTCTCCGAGACGCCGCCGCGGAGGGCTGCGGTGTAGAGGGCGCGGCCGAGGGTGTAGGCGGTCATTGCCATGGCGGCGGCGTTGTCGGGTGGCGGGGTCTGGTTCATGACGGCATCCTCTCGTCTCCGACGCGGCGCATCAGTTCCGCAGCCTGGGTGATGGCGCCGAGGTGTGCGTGGTCACCCGGGCCGGGATCGCGGGCGCCGTTGCGGCTGGAGGTGAGCGTGGCCGCATACAGGGCGTGCTCCTCGTCCAGGTAGTCGGCCAGCTCTCGGCAGACGGCCCGGGTGATCTCCTCGGGCGTCGTGCCGGTCCGGGCGGCGGCGTAGAGGCGGGGTTCCATGTGCTCATTGTTCCGCAGTGCGGGTGGCCCGCACCGTGTGGTGCGGGCCGGGGGTTGGGCGTCTGGTCAGTGGGCGGCGGTGGCGAGGGCTTTGTCGCGGTTGGTGCGGTAGGCGGCGAGTTGTTTGGCGAGGTCGCGGTCGAGCGCTCCGGAGCGGGCGTAGGCGTCGGAGCGGGCGGCGGCTTCGGCTTCCCACTCCTTGATGGTCTTGAGGTTGCGGATGGCGGGGTCGTTGCGGTTGGCGTAGAGCGGGCCGCAGGTGAGCCAGTAGCTCTCGGCGGAGAAGGCGCCCCGGGAGGGGGTGCCGTCGAGGATGTGCCGGCGGTCGAAGACGATGGTGTCGAGGAGCCGCATGTCCCCGAAGGGCGGGTAGAGGTGGACGGTGGCGGCGTAGTAGTAGGTGGTGCCGATCTTCGCCGTCTTGGCGAAGCGGCGGGCGGCGCGGCGGTCGGGGTCGCGGAACAGCACGGTCAGTCCCATTCCCACGGGCGGCCCGACTTGGCGGCCTTGTCGGCGGCGTCGGCGAGCTGGTCCCGGAAGGTCTTGACGTCCTTGCTGGTGAACAGCCCGAGGCGGAGGCTACGGAGTCCGTCACGGATTTGCGCGGCCTGGCCGGGGTCGTACTGGTGGTAGCCGTTGCTGAAGTCGGGGTGGCCCGGGGTCATGGGGGCCCGCAGTACGCGCAGGGCTTCGCGCTCGCTGTCGGTGCGGGCCGACTTCTGGAAGATGTCCAGGGAGTCGGCGACGAAGGAGTAGGGGCGGAGGTTGGTGCGTCCGGCGATATGCGGGATGGTCCATCCCATGGCGGTTGGTTTCCTCTCTGGGGTCACTTCGGGGGGTTGGCCTTGGCTTCTTCGACCAGGGCCCGGATCTGGTGGGGGCCGATGGCTCCGGCCTGGGCGGCGCTGACGGCTGTGGTGAGGATGGTGCGGGCGAAGTCGTGGTTGCCGTCGGTGATGGCCTGCCGGTACTGGGCCAGGTAGTCGGTGGGCATGGCGGTTCTCCTACTTTCGGATGGTGGCGGTTGCGGTTGCGGTGATGCGGCGGCCGAGGGGGCCGCGTCCGTGGGCGGTGGCGACGGCGATGTCGGGGCCGGTGTCAGCAGTCGGGGTGGTGGGGGCGCGGAGTGCTCGGGCTGCGGCGGCGATCCCGGCTCCGGCCGCGGCGACACCGAGGCCGGCAGCCGCCAGGGCGGGGGCCGCCAGGGCGGGGGCCGCGCTGGTGAGGGTGGGCACGAGGAGGGAGAGGCCGGCGGATGCGGCTCCGATGCCGGCTCCTGCGGCGCCGGTGACGAGGGCGGTGCCCTTGGCCCAGGCGGGGATGGGCTGGGCGGCCTGGGGCGGGGCGGGTTCGGGTGGCCCGGGGTGGAGGTGGGCGAGGGCGTGTTCGCCGGTGGGGAGGGTGACGACCTGGGTGCCGGGCGCCAGGGCCGGGGCGTGGCCGGAGGCGGGTGTCAGGGCTGTGCCGGGGGTGTCGGGGGCGGTGGTGATGGTGTAGGCGGGGGTCTCGTAGGGCGTGGGCTGGCTCATCGGCGGGCCTCCGGTTTGTACGGGTTTGGGCATGGGATGGGCGGCGGCGCGGGATGCGACGCTGCTGGTCAGGGACGCGATGGGCATGCGATGCAGGGCTCTGGTCATGCGATGGCGTCGCGTCGGCGCGCCGGGTGTCGCGTGGGGTGTCGCGTCGCTGACCTGCACCGTCGCGTGGTGTCGCGTGCCCGTCGCGTGGATCATTTCGTGGCAATCCCGGCGGCGGCGCGGACGTCGGTGAGGAGGTAGCCGCGGCCCCAGGAACGCTCGACCGGCGCCAGCGTCCGGCCTGGCGGGAGGGCGGCGGTGAGGGCCTCGCGCAGCTCCCGGCCAGCCGCCCGCGGGTCCCCGGCGGCCACGGCCGCCCACGGCTCCGGCTCCCGGGCGGTGAGCCCGGCCAGCAGGTCGGGAGTGCGCAGGTACTCCGGATCTCCGGCAGCGGCGAACACGGCCAGCAGCAGGCCCAGCAGTCCGGCCGGCCGGTCGCCGGTCTGCCCGGCGGCGTGGCCGGTCAGGGTGCCTGCCTCGGCCCGCAGTTCCCGGCCGCGGGCGCAGATGGCCTCGAACTGCTGCGGGGTGATCAGGTCGGGCTGGACGAGTTCACCGCCGGAGGGCTCCATGAGGGCGCCGACCCCGATCCGGCCGATCCCGGCGGCTGATACGCCCTGCCGGGCCGCTCCGGAGCCGAGGATCATGTCGGAGCTGGTGTCGTCGACGGTGTGCACGCTGTAGCGGGTGAGGATGACGTCGCGGAAGGCGGTGGGCACGCTGTCGGCGTCGGGCCGCTGCCCGGAGGCGATGACGATGAGGCCGCAGGCCCGGCCGCGGCGGATGAGCCGGGCAAGTTTCTCCACCAGCAGCTCCAGCTGCTTCTTCCCGGGCGGGGTGCCGGTCTCCTTGTCGGCGCCCCGGGCGGCGATCGCGCCGAAGGCTTCCTGGAGTTCGTCGATGAGGAGCAGCATGGTCGGCATGTTGTGTTCGCGGGCCATGGCGGGTGTGATGCGCATGTCGGGCCGCTTGGCCTTGGGCATGGCGCGGATCGCGGCGAAGCGGCGGTCCATCTCGTCGATGAGGTCGTCGATGAGGGCGATGAAGGCGTCGATGGCGTCGGGGTCGGCGCCGATGATCGCGGTGTGGGCGACCTGCTCCATCTCCTCCCAGTCGGCGCCGCCCTTGAAGTCGGCGAGCAGGGGGCGGCAGTGGGGGTCGAGGACGCCTGCGGCGGCGGGCAGGCGCATGGCGGTGGTCTTGCCGTAGCCCTGGGCGCCGCCGAACAGCATCGACGACCACAGGAGCTGGAGGGTCTTGCGCTCGCCCTTGCGGGTGGTGGCGAAGGGGACGCCGTTCCATACGGACCAGCGGTCGGCCGTGGTGAGGGGGGAGGCTGGGGCGGGTCCGGAGAAGGGGGGCCGGGTGGCGATCCACAGCCGGACGTCGCCTTCGGCGTCGCCTTGGGCGATGTCGATGCGGTCGGCGGACAGGCCGAGGGCGCCGGCGAAGGGCTTGGCCTTGCGCTGGAGGGTTTCGCACACGATGCCGGGCGGGAGGGTGAACTCGGTGATGGTGTTGCCGTGCTCGTCCTGGTGGGGGATGCCGATCGGCCGGATGCTCTGGGCGTCGGTGATGAGTTTGATGTCGCGGAGGGCGGCGACGATACGGGCGTCGTCAGAGGCCGTTGTGTCTGCGTCGGTACGGGTGGTGTCCCCGTCGATCGCGGTGTGCTGCGGTTCGTCGCGGGTGTTGACGACTTGGCCGGGCACGACCCGCGGGAGGGTGTTGCGGCGGGTGAGGGCGCGGCGTCCGGCGAGCCAGGCGGCGAGGGCCGGGATGGTGAGCCAGGGGGCGAGGGTGAGGGCGCCGAACGCGTCGACCGCGCCGGCGGCCAGGCCGATGTAGAAGGCGGCGCTGGACAGGCAGGTGACGGTGCCGGGTTCGCGGAGGCGTTCGCGGCGCAGGGCTTTGCGTTCGGCGCGGAGGCGTTCCAGCTCGGTGCGGCGCTCCTGCACTGCTGCGCGGCCTTCGTCCGGCTCCATCTGGCCCGCGTTGATCTGGCGGCGGAGGTCTTCGAGGGCCTGGTGGGCGAGGTGGATGGCGTAGGAGGCGTCGCGGGCGCGGAGGTAGTCCCAGGCGGTGCCGAGGGCGTGGCCGGTGCCGACGGCGGTGGTGTAGGCGGCTCCCCGCAGTGCCGCGGGGATGTCGCGGCGGGCGGGCGGGGCGGGCTCCTTGATGACCGGCGCGGTCCCGGCGGTGGGGTGCGGGAGGCGGGTGGTGAGGTCGTACACCTCGGCGTCCTGGGGCATCTCGGCGGGCTGGGACATGGTGTGGCTCCGGGGTCAGCGGCGGAAGCGGGCGACGGCGGCGGGGATCGCGGCGATGGCGAGTCCGGCGAGGATGAGGGCTGCGGATGCGGCGAGGGCGGCGAGCAGGCCGAGGGCGGGTACGAGCCCGAAGGCGGCGGTCCCGGCGGCCGCGGCGGCGGCGGGGACGACGATGACGGGAAGGGTCGGCCGGCGGCCGGCGGGGGCGGTCACTTGTCTTCCTTCTGGGTGGCCTGCTTGGCGGTGATGGAGGCGGCGCGGCGGGCTCCGGTGGAGTAGCGGGGGGTGTCGCCGCGGCGCCGCACGGGCGGGGTGGGCTTGGGGCCGGTGCGTGCGCGTGTTCGGGGGGTGGGCATTTGGGTGGCGACCTGCCCCGACGTGATCTTGCGCGGGGTCTCTCCGGGGGCCTCGGACTTGGCGGCGATGACACGGCGCGCGGCTTGGTTCCGGCCCCGGATGGAGTCCACGGTCTGCCCGGGCGGCAGGGCGTGCAGGTCGTCCCAGGCGCGGGCCCACACGGTGTCGGTGACGTCGGTTTCGCCGAGGGCGGCGGCCAGCTCCAGGGCGCGCTTCCACTCCTCGGGGTACGACTCCTGCCGCTGCGCGGCGAGCTCGGTGGCGCGGGCGCGGGCGGCCTCCTCGGCGGCCTGCTTCTCGGCCTCGGCGCGGGCGCTCTCCTCCGCGCGGCGCTTCGCCTCGGCCTTGGCCGCGGTGCGGGCGGCGCGGCGCTGAGTCCAGGACAGCTTGCCGTCCCGCGCCCGGATCCGGCCGTGCTCATGCAGGTCCCAGATGCCGGGCCCGGCGATCGACGCGATCGCGGTGCCGACGGCGGTCGCCGTGTCGAACGCCTCCAGCCCGTGGGTGAAGTTGATGCCGGCGGCGACGAAGGCGCAGCCCCAGGCGATGAGCCGGTAGTGCCAGTGCGGGCGCCGGTCGGTGACCGCGGCGGCGGCGCCGATGAGGACGACGAGCGCGCTCACCTCGATCAGCACGGGGGCCAGCAGCAGGTACATGCGGTAGGGGTCGTAGAAGGCGGCCATCTGCACGGGCAGTGCCACGGCGGCGCACAGGGCGTAGAAGCCCATCGCGGTGCGGCGCCAGCGGGTGGCGGCCTTCTCGGTCTTCTGTGCGGCGGCGGCTTCGGCGGCGGCCTGCTTCTCGGCGGCCTGCCGCTGCTCGGCGGCGGCGGCTTCGGCTGCGGCCTTGCGGGCGCGGGCCTCCGCCATGCGGGCTTCGTGGTCGGCTCGTTCCTTCTCCAGGCGCATCGCGGCGCGCTCGTTCGCGAGGCGCTGCCGCTCGGCTTCCTCGGCAGCCTTGATGCGGGCGGCTTCGGCCTCTCCCTCCGCGCGGATCCGCTGGGCCTCGGCGGCGGCTTCGGCCTCGCGTCGGATCGCCTCAGCCCGGGCGGCGGCGAGAGTGTAGGAGGCGAGTTCGGCCTCGGACGGCTCGGTGCCGGGGGCCGGGTGCTCGGAGGCGGGGGCGGGAGCGGTGCCGTTGGCGGCGGTGATGGTGGTCATGTGGCGGGCACCTCCTCAGTGCGGTAGCGGGTGTGGGCCCCCCGGGCGGCCGGTTCGGTGGCGGGGGTGGTTTCGGTCGTGGCGTAGAGCAGCAGCCGCCAGCCGACGAGCCCGAACACGGCGACGGCGAGAGCGGCGGAGGCGAGAGCGATCAGGACCAGCAGGACGGGGACCGCGAGGAGCAGGCGCCACAGGGGCGCGGTGTGGAGCCGGTCCAGCAGCGCCTGGCCGGCGCGGTGCTCTGCGGTGGGGATCACGGCCGCCACCACCAGGGGCGGATCTCGGTGGTGGGGACGGTGAGGGTCTGGCCCTGCCGCAGGGCGGTGCCGCAGTCCTCGACCTGGACCTCGGTCAGGCCGCCTGGCAGGGTGCGCAGGGGGCGGACGGAGACGGTGGTGCCGGCGTGGTATCCGGCGGCGGATTCGTTGATCTTGTGGGTGGGCACGGCGGTCTCCTGGGCGGTGGGGTGGCCGCCCGCCGGGTGTGGGTGTGGGGCCCGGCGGGCGGCGGTGGGAGGGGTGGCTAGTGGGGGCGGGGTGCGCCGCATCCGCCGCAGGTGACGGGGTGCGCGGTGCGGGTCCCGCACGCGGGGCATTCGAAGGTCACTGGCCCCACCGCTTCTTGCGCGGCACGTCGGCAGGCTGGGCGGTCGCGGCGGCGGCGTTGCCGAAGGCGTCCTGGATGCTGGCCCGGTAGGCGTCGAGGGTGGTGGGGCTGTAGCCGGGGTTGCCGGTGATGGAGGCGAGGAACGCGGCGGTGTTGTCGCCTCGGGCCTGCTCTTCGGCGGCGAGTGCCTCACACGGCTCCGGCGTGCGGCGGCGGCCGATCACGGGGCCACCTCCCATCGGGGCAGGGCGCGGCATTTCTCGGCGTGGGTCTGGGCCCAGGCGCGGAGTGCGCTTTCTGCGCCGAGGGTGAGGTCGTTGCCGCAGCCGGTGCAGGCCGCCGTCTCGTTGTCGTGGATGTCCACGGTCGCGCTGGCGAGGGTGAGGTAGCGGGCGATGACGCCGTTGGGCCAGGGCTCGGTGGCCGGCGCGGGGGTGGTGCGGCGGAACAGGTTCTTCATGCTGCCGCCTCCGTCGCGTCGTCTCCGGCGGTGGTGGCGGCGAGTTCCTCGGCGAGGGAGTCGTCGTCGGGGTGCTGGGCGTCGTACTGGGTGGCGGCGGCCATGGCGCGGATTTCGGCGGCCGGGTTGCCCTGGGCGGCGAGCCAGGCGTGGAGGATTGTTGCGCGCTCGTGGGCGGCTTGGTCGTCGGCGAGGTCGGCGATCGTGACTGCGGCGCGGCGTCGGCGGCCGAGGTCGGTGGCGGCGGTGTCGCCGCAGAACAGAGCGCTCATCGGGTGCCTCCGTTGGGGTGGCCGGGGGCGAGGGAGGCGAACGCGGTGTCGTGCTCGTCGAGGAGGTGCCGCTGTTCGGCGAGGGCCCCGGGGGGCGGGGTGGCGATGCGGCGGCGGATACCGGACGGGGAAGCCGCGTGCGGAACGGGGAGCTCGGGCTCCGGGGTCACGGGCTGGGTGCTCATGCGGCCACCGCCGGGGTGGTGAGGGTGTCGAGGACGGCGGTGTGGTACTGGGCGCGGGTGTTGATAACGGGGAGGGTGGCGTGGAGGTGGTCGACGAGGGGCTGGACGGCGGCCTCGGCGGCCTGCTCGGCCTGGGCGACGGCGATGCGCTGGTCGAGCCTGCGGTCGTGGTCGTCCCAGTAGCCGCCTCCCTCGGGCGGGGGCATGTGCGGCACGGTGGCGTTGTCGCGCCACCAGCGGCGGGCTTCGATGCGGACGATGCCGGTGATGAGGGCGCGGGCGGTGGTGCTGGTGCTGGTGCCGATGCGGTTGAGGATGCGCTGGGCGAGGGGCTCGGGGATGGGCGTGGGGGTGCCCTGCGGGGTGGGTGCGGCGGTACGCTGCACAGTGATCTCCTTGTCTTCTCCGAGGTGAGGCAGGTCACTGGCCCTGGCCGGAGCTGCTATCTCCGGCCAGGGCTTTTCTGTTCAGGCGACGCGTGAGTCGTCGAGGAAGTCCGCCACGGCCGACTCGGGGATGCGCAGACCACGTCGGCGCCGTGCACCCTCGCCGATCTGGTGCGCGCGGAGACGTCCCGACTCGGTCAGCCGGTAGACGGTGGACACGTGCACCCGGAGCTGTTCGGCGACCTCCCGGGCGCGGAGCATCCTCTCCGGAGCTGTGGGTTTCGAGCTGGACACGGTGGCTCCTGTCTGGGCGTGGCATGGCGGGGCGCACTCCTTCGGAGGAGTTCCCCTGCGCATTGCCAGTGAAGCCTACTTCTCCGAAGAAGTCCAGTTCGCTGTAGCCGCTCTTACTCGGACCGCATGAGCTGAAACGACAAAGCCCCCGGTCAGGAGACCGGGGGCCACAGGGGGGTGCTGCGGTTCAGGCGGAGAAGACGTAGTCCAGGATGTAGCTTCCGCCGTCCAAGAGCATCTCGTTGACTTCGACGGGGCGTCCCTCGTCGTCCGCTGCAATACGGGTGATGTCGAATACGGGCGTGCCAGGCGAGAGGGACAGTTCAGCGGTCTCCGTGACCGACGGCATCCTGGCTCGCACCTCTTCACGGAAGCGGGTGGGACGGCGGCCGATCTCGGCGAGCCGGGCATACACGCCCCCAGGCCCGGTATCCCGCTGGGTGATCTGCGTCCCCGCCACGAGACTGGCCGGCAGGTAGGAGACGGCGTGCTGAACGGGCTTGTCCTCGACGTAGAAGTGGCGGCTGCGGCGGCAGACGGGCCCATCGGACTCGAAGATCCGCGCAACGCGAGGAGGCGGGACCACCTCGTCCACCTCGACATCCACCCGCCACGGCCGATCCTCCAGTTCGGCATCCCAGATGGACTTGCCTTCTCCCCAGACCTCCTGGGACAGACGCTGTGCGGCCGAGCGCCTGATGGGCCGGAAGGCCCGGACCGTGATGCCGGCCCCCTGTCGGCTCTCGATGAGCCCAGTTGCCCGGAGATTGTCCAGGGCCTGGCGGAGGGTGGTCCGGGAGACGTCGTAGTGCTCCATGAGGTGCTTCTCGCTGGGCAGCTTCTGCCCGGGGCGGAGGCCGCCGCTCGCGATGCGGCTGCTCAGATCCGCAGCGATCGCCTCGTGCCGGAGCGCCTTGCGCCGCTGATCACCTGCCAAAACGTCCTCCCTTGGTTCTCCGGAGATGCTATCGGCCTCCTCGCTGGGGTGCGACTTCTGCGAATCCCTTGCACTTCTCCGAAGAAGTGGCCACACTCGATGCTACGCGGAGCAGGTGACTTCCGGAAGCTTGGCGTAGCTCCAAGGAGGGATACCCATGCCCGAAGCAGCGGACGAGCCTGCACTGCCGATTCGGCGGGGCCACGACGAGATCCGGCCTGTACTGGCGGGTCGAGGCGAGCTTTCTGGCAATACGGAGGGGCGCCAGAAGCCTAACGGATGTGTCAAATCGGCTGGCCAGAGGGCTGCGTGAGACCCTTCCGATTCCAGCCTGTGGATGACGGTCGGCGCCTAGGCTGGTATGCGTTGCGATTCGGCCATCGTCACGCACCCCCAAAGTCACTTTTCAGGAGACATCCGGGGGTTGTCCGCGCAGGTGGGGAGGTTGCCTTGTCTAGTTGAACTGGACTTTCACGAGAATTCCCATGTTCTGATGGTGTCGATGTTCCGCCGGTGCGACCTTGGCCTGATCACGCGGACGGTTACGGTTCCCCTGGATGTCCGGTCACGCCATGTGACCGGACATCTGACCGGACATTGGAAATGTCCACCTGAATGTCCTGGCGTTTCGGTATCCACGGCTGCCACCGTGCTCTCGTCGCCAGGCTGCACGGCGGCCGGGTGCTACCAACACCCGGCCGCCGCAAGAACCAGCGGGTTCGCAGCCCGCTGAACAACTCGTCCCAGCTCAAAGAGACGGAGTCGACTATGACGGTAGCAGGGGGTCTAGTGTCCTGGCGTGACCCAGCCGGGGGCACGGAACACGGCACGGCGGCGCACCCTGAAGGATCGCAGGCTGTTCCGCGGACGGTGACGGTCCTGGTCGCTGGGGTGCCGACGCTGGTCGCGTGCCCGTCGTGGTGCAGGGTGGACCATGAGGGACAACGCGTGGCCGAGCTCGGCGACATCGGGCACTTCTCCCCGCTCGATTCGGTCGCTCCGGGGGTGGGCGTGGAACTGTGGTGGTCCCCCGGCCACGGGCCTCGGCTACTGGTGACGGACCCGACGGGGGATGCGGCGGAACTGGACCTGCCGGCGGCCGAGCGGCTCCTCGCAGCGCTGGCGGACAAGGTGGGCGTGCTGCGCGCGGCGACGGCCGGCGTGATCTTCTGACGTATCGGGCGAGTCCCCGCCGCGGGTGCCGGCGGGGACTCGCTTCGTGCCGCGCACGGCCTGCGCGAGGACCGACTACTGGTCGAGGAGGCGCCAGGGCGCGCTCCACCCGGGCCTTGCGTAGGGCCAGAAGTCGTAGAGGTCACTGCACAGCGGGATGTCGCTGACAGGGATCTCGGTCATGCCGACGTCGACGGCGGCGGCTCTGGTGCGGGGGGCCGGGGGGAGGTCGCGGGCGGTGTCGCGGGTGTAGGCGGTGCCGCAGACGGCGCACCGGTACCGGTCCTTGGACAGGCGCCACCCGATACGCCCTCCACACGGGCAGGCGCGCCATATGACGCGCTCAGGCCGTTCACCGGTGGCGCGGGGGCGGAGTTGCCGGTGCGCATCGGCGGCGGCGCGGAGGAGGCGGTCGATGTCGGGGACGTTGCCGCAGGCCCAGTTCAGGTGCCAGCGCAGCCACCGGCAGTACACGGCCACTCGGGCGAGCGGCGAGGGCGGGCCCGCAGGCGGCTCCAGGGCGGTGCCGGTGTCGCGGGCGGCGCGTACCCAGTCCTGCACCGCCTGGTGGAGGGCGGGGAGGATGCCGACGGGGTCGTGGCTGGCGAGGTCGGCTGTGCCGGGGTCGAAGCCGGGCGGGGTTCGGGAGCCGGGAATGGTGGTGCCGAGTGCGGCGCCCCAGTTGGAGCCGAGTGCGACGGGGGCGGTGGTGACGGCGCGGTAGTAGCGGGGGATGTCGCCGAGGTGTTCGCGTGCCTGGGTCTCGCAGTCGTCGCATGCCCAGCGTGTGGCTTGGGTGGGGTGGAGGCGGCGGTTGCAGGCGACGCAGCGGGGCGCGGCGGCCGGTTCGGTGGTGGGCGGGGTGGTCATGGTCGGCTCCGGATGGCGCGGGTCGGGCGGGTGCGGGTGCCCGGCCGGCGGGGTCGGCCGGGCGCCTGGGTCAGAGCAGGTTGAGGCAGTTGGGGCAAGTGACGGCTGGGCCCTTGACCAGCGTGAGCAGTGTGTACAGGTCCAGCAGTTCGGGGGCCTCGCCGGGGGGTTTGGCGGCGAGTGCATTGCGGGTGTCGTCGATGTAGGTCATCGGGGCTGCTCCTCGGTGTGCTCGGTGTTGATGTGGTCGAACAGTGGCGCGGGGTCTACCTGGGCTGCGGTTGCGGCGCCGTACCGGGTGGCCTCGGTGGTGTGGTGGGTGAACGGCAGCGGAATGAGCTGCTCGCACAGGGGACACGGGGCGCCGACGTTGATCAGGGCGAGTGTGTCCATGGCTCAGCCCTCCTTCGGGGTGATGTGGAGGCGTTCCAGCAGGTAGGCGGCGTGCTGCCGGTAGTGCTCGCGCCACGGCTCGCCGATGTCGTGCCATTTGCCGTCGTCGCCTCCGCGTTCGGCGGCGCGCATCAGGCGGCCGAGCTGGTCGGCGGTGAGCGGCGCGGCCGGCCAGTGGTCGGGGAGGTGGAGGCGCACGATCGCGTGGGCGGTGTCGTACCTCGTCCATCCGGTGTCCAGCCCGCATGTGCAGGTGGCGCGGGCGGTGCCGTCCATGGTCCATGCGGTGGTCCAGTCGAGCTGGCGGCGCTCCCCGCCGCCGTACTCGACGGTGAAGGTGTGGCCGGGGGCGGCGGGCGGCAGGTTCGTGCTGGCGGCCGGGGCCGGCGGCTCGGTGCTGGCGCTGCGGGCCGCGCACGGCCCGGTGTAGGTGTGCGCCTCCGAGCACTCCGGACCGCACTCGCCCGGCGCGGTGTAGTGGACCGGCTCATGGCCGCGGGCGATGTCGGAGAGCGTGCGCAGCCGGGCGTTCAGCTCGCCCCGTGTGACTTGGGGGTTGAGGGCGTGGGCGGCCAGGTCGCGGAGGTCTGCGGCGATGTCGGCCGGCGGCAGGGTCTCGACGGTGGGCTCCGGCACTGGCCGGAGCCGCTCGGGATCGCCGAGGATGTCCTCAAGGCGCTGAATGACTCCGTCCACGCTGAGACCTTGCGCCTTGCGCTCGTTGCGGACCTCGGCGACCAGGCGACGGACGCGGAGCAGTTTCTTCTCAGCCCTGGAAGCACGGAGGGTGGCGCCGTTCAGCGCCCGGCGGATGCTGGCGGCGCGGGAGTGGATGCCGGCCCATGCGGCGTCGGGTGAGATTCCGAGGTGCTCGGCGATGAGGGCGCGGTGGGTTTCGGCGAAGTCGGGTGTGGCGGTCACTGGCAGGTGTCCTTCGTGGGTGCGGTTCGGCGTGTGGCGTGGGTGAGGAGGGTGGCGGGCCAGACGAGGGCGGCGCCGAGGCCGTAGACGGCGCCGACGGCGTACTGTCCGGCGTCGGGCGCCGGGGCGGCCCCGGCGTGCCGGTGCTCCACCGTGGCAAGGTGGCGGGCGGCGTATAGGACGGCGGTGGCGAGCAGCAGGTAGGTCACGTCCGGCCCTTCGGGTGGCAGGGACAGACGCAAGGGGATTTGCAGAACTTGCAAACGGAGGGGGTTTTGGTCCAGGTCTCGCCGTGGTCGCTGGTGGCGGTGGGGGCGGAGCAGCGGCCGTGCCGGCCGTGGAGACAGGACGTGGACAGGTAGATGTGCCGGCCGGGCTCGACGGCGCCGAGCCAGCCGGTGAGCTGGGCGATGAGTTCCCTCACCTGCGCCGGGTTGAGGACGACCGCCGGGTCGTCCGTCGGCAGCATGTCCAGGGACAGCCGCAGCCAGGGGTGCGGGAGTTCGTTTTCGGACCGGTCGTCGCGGCCGTCGCGGGTGATGTGCGGGGGGATGCCGGCGAGTCCGACGCCGCCGCCGCGGGGGTCGTCTTCGTGCGGGAGGACGTGAGAGCCCTGGTAGATCCAGGGCGGGCCGGTGGGGCTGTCGGGGTCGTCGCTGATGCCGGGGTAGGAGGCGTAGATGCTCATCGGCTGCTCCGGGTGTCGGTGGGTGGCGTGGTCGAGGGCGGCGGCGAGTGCCACCCACCAGGGGAGGTTGTGGGCTTCGCTGGTGGTGGCGTGGAGGGGGCCTCGTCCGGCGCAGTGGCAGGTCCGGCCCCAGGCGCCGTTGGGGCGGCGGTGGACGAGGGGCCGGCCGGGGCGCAGCGGCAGGCGGCCAGGCGCGGTCACGGCGCGGTGCCGTTGAGTCGGTCGGCGGCCCACTGGGCGTCGGAGTCGGCGACGTGGGCGAGGCCGGACCGCTGCACGTGGATGTGGGTGGGCTGGCCGTCGCTGTCGCGTTCGGGGCCGACGTGGGCGACCCAGGGCTGGCCGTGTTCGGGCGGGGTGTGCCCGTCGGGGCAATGGGGGCAGCCAGGGGAGCCGAGGTAGATGTCCGGCGCGGGTTCGGGGTCGTCCCAGACGATCGTGGTGTGGCCGCCGTGACCGTGGACGTGTTCGGCGTCGGCCAGGTTGTTCCAGGTGACGGTGGAGGGTCGGGGGCCGCGCCAGCGGATGCTGACGGTGCCGTCGGGCCACATCACGCCGTCGGCTACGCGGCCGGTGCCGCTGGCTCCGGTGACATCGACGGTGCGGTGGAGGTGGAAGCGGCGGGGAAGGGCGGTCATTTCGACTCCTTGGTGTTGAGGATCTGGCGGGCAAGGGTGATCGGGTGGCCGTCGGTGATTTCGGTGGCGTCGTTGCCCCACCCTCCGGCGGCGTGCCGGTCGGCCTCATCCGCGACTGAGTCCAGCCAGTCGGCCAGCGCGGTGCCGACGCCCGGGTGCATGGCGGCGATGTAGTCGGCGTCCGCGGTGTCGCACTCGGCACGCTGCTGGCTGGCGTGCGGCTCGGTGGTGGAGACGGTGTAGAGCCAGGAGACGATCACCTCGCCCGCGCCGACCAGTTCGTAGTCCTGGCCGTTCCATCGGGTGCTCCACGGCCCTTCGGTGGCAGCGTCGGCGAGCTGGCGGAGGCGTGCGGATGCGGCGCGGAGGAGATCCGGGCCGGCCAGTTTGTCGGTCATGCGGCGGTGTCCTGTTCGGTGATCTGGTCGGGATGGACGAGGCCGGAGCGGATGGCGAGGGCGATCGCGTGCGCGATCGTGCGCGCCCGGAGGAGGCGCCGGGCCTGCCGGAGGCGGTCGTCTGCCGCGCCGCGGGTGATGCCGAGGCGGTCTGCGACCTGCTCAGCGGTCAGGCCCTGCGCGGTGAGGAGCAGCTCGGTGGCGTACCGGGCGGCTGGCCGCTCGGTGGTGTCGAGGAGTCCGCGCTGGTGGGCGATGTGGATGGCGTGGGCGGAGGAGTTGGCGCCGAGGTCGGTCAGGATGCGGTGGACGTGGCCGCGGACGGTGGCTTCCTTGACGCCGAGTTCGGTGGCGACTTGCCGGTAGGTGGCGCCGTGGGCGATGCGGGTGAGGACTTGGCGTTGGCGTGGGCTGAGGTGGGTGCGGCTCACAGGTAGCTCCGGTTGATGTGCAGGGTGGTGATGGCGGTCTGCGCGGCGATGGGCAGCGAGGTCTGGCCCGGCCCCGGAACGGCAGCGGCGCGGCGCGCCTGCGGTGCGCGGGCGGCGGGGTGGTGTTTCGCGGCGCACACCGGGCCCCGGCCGGCCGCGACGGACGCGGGGTCCACGAGCGGCCGGCGGCAGTCCGCGCACACCGGACGCTCCTGCTGTTCCGGGGCCGGGCTGCTCATGCGGTCCACCTCCGCACGAGGATCCCGGCGGCTTCCGCTCGGTCGGCGCATCCGGTGGCGCCGTGAGAGCCGTGCGGCCCCGGATGGCGGCAGCGCCGCTTGGCGCAGGGGCGGATGAACGCGTAACAGGCGTCCGCACCCAACGCGATCATGTGGGCGTTACGGCGTGGCCCCGCCCCGGGCCAGGGGCCGAAATCCTCGGTGGGGTGCCCGACGGCCGGGTGGGGCTCGATGTCCACGGGCATGCCCCGGGCGCGCATCTGCCGGGCGAGCTGGTCGGCGTGCCGGTCTGCTCCGGTGGGGCAGGCTCCGTGCACGACGACGAGGCGGCGTTCCTGGATGTAGCACATGGCGTAGTCGAGGGCGTCGCGGATGGCTGCGGTGTCGGTCCAGTCGCGGGAGCCGGTGATGATCAGGCGGAAGTCGGTCACGGACGCTCCTCGAAGGCGTAGCCGGTGCGGCGGGGCCGGCCGGTGTGGGTGGTCGGGCTGTCGTGGAGTGCGGTGAGGAGGATGCGGCGGCGGCGTTTGCCTGTGGCGGCGTCGACGATGTGTGCGTAGCGGCCGGTGTGGTCGATGGACTCGATGCGGATGCTGGGTCCACCGCGGGGGTCGCAGGAGTGGTAGACGTCTCCGGGGCGCGGGGTGTCAGGCATGGCGGGTTTCCTTTGCGTCCGCGAGTACCTGTGCGGCGGTGCGGACGTTGACGTTGAGGTGGGGTGCGGCGGCCACCGCGAGGCGCAGCGCCGTGTCCAGGTCCGGGTGGCGGTAGCGGGCGGTCCAGGCGTCGTCGCGGCCGTACACGCTGGTGCCGATGGACCACCACAGGCGCCCGTCGTCGTCAACGGCGCCGAGGCAGGCGTGCCCGTCGTGGACCGTCCACCCGTACCGGTCGAGCTCCTCAACCCACAGCCGGTAGTGCGGGTAGGCGTCGTGGCCGGGCGGCAGCAGGCTCACCTCGTAGCGGGTCGGGCGGACGGTGACGCTGTCGTCGGGCTCGGGCTCCATCAGGACCGTGGTGGTGCGGCGGGCGACCCGGAACCGCACGCCGGCGTAGCGGTCGGCCAGCCGCTCTCTGCGGTATTCGGCGGCCGGGCGGTCGAGGATGGCACGGGATGCCTGATCCCACGTGCCATCGGGCATTTGCTCCTGCACAAACCACTCGACGTGCTGGCGTGGGGTGTTCTCGGGTTCAGGCACGGCGGGTCTCCTGGGTGCGGGTGAGGGCGAGGCGGAGGGCTCCGGCCGCGGCGGCGTAGGAGACGGTGCCGGGCGTGGTTTCCCAGTCGGCGACGAGCCGGTGCAGGCCGGCCATGACGTCCGTCAGCGTGGCCGGGTCCGGCTGCGGTCCGGCGTGGAGCAGGTCGTCGGCTGCGCTGGGGTTGGGGCAGTCGAGGCGGCGGCACGTGACGTGGCCGCCCGCGCCGAGGAACAGCGACGGCTTGCCGCAGGCGGGGCAGCGGCCCTGTACGTCCGGCGACGGGTCGGTGGTGTCGCGGCGCGCGAGGGCGGCTTCGGCCATGGCGCGGACGGCGTCGGCCACGGTCGCGGTGCGGACGGCGTCGGGGAACCGCCGCTCCCAGGCGTCGGCCGCGCGCAGCAGCCGGCCGACCAGATAGTCCAGGCCACCGGCGGGACGGCCGTGCTGGGCGAGAGCGGCGCGGAGTTCGGGGATCACGGCGGTGTCGAGGCCGATCTCGACGGTGCCGGGCTGGGTGTCGACGTACTCGACGGCGCGGAGGGTGATCAGGGCGACGCCGGGCCGCCCGGGGAAATCGGCGACCGTGAGCGCCTCAGCGCCCGTCTGACGGCCCGGGGCGCCCTCGTGCGGCTCCACGTCCGCCGGGAGGGCTGTGGGGCCGCCAGACGGCGGCTGAGTGCCCCGGAGGGCGCACGAGGCGGGGTCGATGCCATCGCAGTTGCCGCAGCGGTGGTCGCCGAGGCGCTCAGCGCCCGCCTGAGGGCCGTTCCCGGCCCCGGACGTCTCGTTGGTCACCGGAGGGGCTGCGGGGCGCTCAGAGCCGCCCTGGGGCGGCGTGGCGGGGCCGGTGTGGCGGGTGCGGGCGGCGAGGCGGGCGTTGTGCTCCATCGCAGCGCCCTGCGCCGCGCCCCCGTTCGGGTAGTACTCGGGCATCAGGTCCTCCGGTGTGGTGTGGTAGGTGGGCGCCCGCCCCGATACCCCCGGGGCGGGCACGCTTGCGTAGGTCATCGGGCGGCCTCTGCCGCGAACAGGGCGGCCGGCTCCGGCACGGTGAGCGGCCGGTTCGACCACAGGACCTCGACCCGGCCCTTGTCACCGCGGGTCGCATTGCCGGTCATCGTCCGGCGCTCCGCCCGGTGCCAGCCCGCGTACAGCTCCGCGTACAGCGGCGAGTCGTAGCCCGACAGCACCACCGCCGCGGAACAGCCGGCCAACGCGGCCGCGAGCTCCCGGTGCTCTCCCTCGCCCCGCATCTCGCACCGGTAGTTCGACCACGGGCGGGTGCTGCCCAGGTACGGCGGGTCGACGTACAGCAGCACGTTTTCGGCGGCGCCGTACTTGCGGATGATCTCCAGAGCGGGCAGGCATTCCAGCGATACCGCGGCCAGCCGCTCCGCAGCTGCGGCGAGCCGGTCACGGTAGGCGGCCATGTAGCCGGGCATGCCGGTCGCCGACCCGGCGGGGTCGATGTAGTGCCGCCAGCCGGTGTTCCGCAGCGTCCCGGCCCGGCCCTGGGCGAGGCGGCACCAGATGCGGCGCGCGAGCTCCAGGTCGTCGCCGGGCGGTGCGGGCTCGTGCGCGGCGGCGAGTTCGGCGCGGGAGTGCGGGGTGAGCATGCAAGCGCGCAGCAGTTCGGCCGGCCGGTCCCGCAGCACGCGCCAGAAGGTGACCAGCTCGTGGTCGAGGTCGTTGGCGGTCTCCATCACCGAGGGCGTCTTGGCGAGCAGCACCGACAGGCCGCCGGCGTAGGGCTCGACGTAGTGCCGGTGCGGGGGGAGCAGGCTGGCGATCCAGTCGGCGACGCGGGCTTTGGAGCCGAAGTACGGCACGGGCGGCTTCACCGGGCACCTCCGGCGGTGCGGACGGCTGCTGCGGCGGCGCAGCGGCGGCACGGCTCGCCGAAGTGCGCCGGGCCGCTGCCGAGAGCCCACGCCTTCCGCGCCTTGACGTGCTCGGCGAGCGTGCCGTGGGCGGCCATATCGTCGATCGCCTCGTCCGTCAGCTCGGGCTCGTCCAGCGGCTCGTGGCAGCCGCAGGGGCAGCCGTCCTCGCCGCCGATGCCGAGCGCGGCCATGTGCGCCCAGCACGACGCGTGCTTGTGTTTGCGGCAGGCGGGGCAGATGGTGGTGCGTTCGCCGAACGGCACGACGGTCTTGCCGGGGCGCAGTTCGCTGTCCTGCGGGCGGTAGCCCCGCGTGCGGCCGTATCCACGGGTCATCAGGCGGCGTCCTCTCGGGCTTCGCAGCGGCGGCAGGTGACCGCCGTGCCGGACGGCAGGAGCAGCGGGGCACGGGACGCGGCGTCGGCATTCGCGCCGCACCCGAGGACGAGGCGGGTCACCGACGTCTCCCGCCCCGCGTGGACCAGCCGCCCGCCGTACAGCCGCACCCGCAGCGGAAACTCCGCGGCGGCCATCAGCGGTCCGCCTTCCCGGCCGTCGCGAACCGGTGGGCGAGGGTCCACCGGTAGCCGCCGCGGGCGTCCCGCAGCTCGCTGCGCCACACATCCAGCCGCCCGGGCAGGCGCCGGAAGACGTAGACGTGGCGGCCGATGACGCGCTGTGTCGATGCCGGGTCGTAGTGGGCGCCGAAGCTGCGGTGGCCGAGCGGCATGCCGGGCCGGGTGTTCAGCGGCGCGGCCGGGTCGAATGCGGCGCTGGGGCGGGTGGTGCTCATCAGCGGGTCTCCTCGGTGTCGGCCAGGGCGGTGGTCCAGTGGGCGGGTGGGGTGTCGTCGGTCAAGCCGTAGGCGGCGCGGTCGTAGCTGGTGGTCCAGGTGTGGCCGCGCGGGCAGCGGTAGCGGGCGCGGACCTGCCGGCCGCGCGGGGTCGCGGCGGCCTTCCGGCCACACCGCGGGCAGTTGTCCGTCACGACCCACCACCCACCTGCGCCAGCAGCCCGGCGTGGATCTCTCCGGCACGGGCGATGTCGTCGCACAGCCACCAGCACGGCCCCGCGCCCGCGGTCCGGCTGCGGGCGTGGATCTCGGTGTGCAGCTCCTCCGCGGTGGACCACGGCACATCCGCCGGCGAGCGGCGACGGCTGCAGCCGTGGAACTCCCGCACAGCCAGGGCGGTGACCGGGTTGACGTGGGGGTCGCGGCGGGTGATCTGGGCGTGGAGCCAGTGGGCGAACGTCGGCGTCAGCAGCGCGGCGGGCGGGCGGCCGTCGCCGGCGCAGCGGTGCGCGTACAGGCGGCCGGTCTTGCGGATGCGGGCCTCGCCCTCGCACACCGGGCACAGACCCAGCACGGGCAGCGGATTGTGGGTCGTCGTCATGCTGCGCCTCCAATGGCGTCGGTCGGAGCCCAAGACTTCGGGGCGAGGGAGGACAGCCGGCCGAACCGGCCCTGGAACGCGAGCGGGATCTCGGTGCCCTGCGGGCCGTTGCGGTTCTTGCCGACGATCACGTCGACCTCCCCGGCCCGCTCCCCGACATCCGAGCCGTCCTCGGCCAGCGGCCGGTGCAGCAGGAGGATCACGCTGGCGTCCTGCTCGATCTGCGAGGAGTCCTTGAAATCGGTGACCTGCGGCTTGCGCCCCACGGAGGCGCGGTTGAACTGGGCCAGGGCGATCACCGGCACGTCGGCCTCGGCCGCCAGCAGCTTCAAACCCCGGGAGATCTTCGCGACCTCCTGCGCCCGTGACGCCTCCGAGCGTGTGGCCTCGGGGGTGATGAGCTGCATGTAGTCCACGACCACCAGGCCCGGCCGCATGCCCTGCGCCGTCATCCACCGCACCCGGGCCCGGATCTTCCCGACGGTCAACCCGGGCTGGTCGTCGAGGATGAAGTGCCGGGCGTTCCGCATCCGCTCCTCGACACGGGCGATGCGCTGCCAGTCGGAGTCGGTGAGGCGCCGGTGGATCAGGTGGCTCAGGTCGACCTCGGCCTCGGCCGCGGTGAGGCGGGCGAGGAGTTCCTTGCCGGACATCTCCATGGAGAACACCGCGGCCGGCTGGCCGCGGCGCAGCGCGACGTGCGCGCCGAGGTTCAGCCCCAGGATGGATTTGCCGCCGCCGGTCGCGGCGCCGACGACCGCCAGCTCCTTCGGCTTGAAGACGATCTTGTCGTTGAGGTCGGGCCACGGGGTGTCCATGGCGTCCGGGTCCTTACCGGCGGAGAGCTCGTCAACGAAGCCCTCCCACCGGTCCGCCACGGACAGCTTCTCGGTCTGGCCGGCGTTCGCCGCGAGCAGGGCGTGGCACTCGGTGGTCAGCTCGTCCAGGATCTGCTCCGGCTCGGCCCCGGCCTCGTGGACCCGGCCGATGGTGCGCATCGCCACGGCGAGAATCTCCGCGAGGCGGTGCTTGTCCTGCACGATCTCGGCGTAGTAGGCGCAGTTCGCGGCGGTGGACACCTCCCCGGCGAGGCGGTGGAGGTAGCCGGGTCCGCCTGCGCGGTCGAGGTCGCCGGTGGCGCGGAGCTGGTCGGCGACGGTGATGGGGTCGGCGTCCACTCCCGGGCGGCCGTGGACGGCGAGGATCGCCCGGTAGATCAGCGGGTGGGCGGCGGAGGAGTGGCGGAAGGCTCTGCCGTCGCCGAGGACGTCCTCGGCGTCGTTGACGGCGGCCGGGGAGATGAGCATGGCGCCCAGGACCGCCTTCTCGGCGGCCTCGTCCCGCGGTATCCGCAGCGCCGGAGCGGCCAGCTCCGGCTCCATGTCGGGCTCGGGTCCGGCGGGGGCGTAGCCGGGCTCGGCGGCGTACTGGTGGCTCACGCGGCGGCTCCTTCACGGTTCGGGTGGCAGTCGGGGCAGGGGGCGACGACGCGGAATCCGTCGGGTGTCTCGCCGGAGCGGAGGCGGGTGTCCGGGTCGCACTCACCGCAATGCGGCGGCAGCGAACGGGGCATTCGGGCTTGCGACGGCTGACGGGCGCTGGCCGGGGGCAGGCCGCGCCATCCGGCGGCGAGGAAGAACTTGGCGAACCGGACCGGCGTCTTGGCGGTCGGCATCGTCTTGAGGGCGAACTCGACCATGGCGTCGACACCGGCGCGCTGGACGACGCGGACGGTCTCCATCCACTGCTCGGTGGACATGTCCCAGGAGACGGTGATCCCGGCGTCGGTCATCGCCTGGATGAGCGGACCGCAGACGGTGAAGACGTCCGTCTGGTCGCTGCTGGCCTCACCCGCGCCCGTGCCTGCTTGCTGGTTAGTAGTTGGGTGTGGGTAAGGGGGGTCAAGTTCTGACCCTCTACGGTCGAAAGTTGACCCTCTACGGTTTTCTAGGGGGTCAAGTTCTGACCCTCTACGGGGGGAGGGGCCGGGCCGTAGGGGGTCAAGTTCTGACCCTCTACGGTTTTCTAGAGGGTCAAGTTCTGACCCTCTACGAGAGCTCGGCTGGACGTGCCCGACCGCCTTCGGGAGCCGGTACAGCGCCGCGCGGCGACCCGATGCCGGCTCGATCGTCTCCAGTTCCCCGGTCTCCTCGGCCGCCCGGATCGCCTCCCTCGCGGTGTTCCTGGAGGCGTTCAGCGCGCACATGAGGTCGGCCACGCTGACGCGCACCTCGCACGCCGGGGTACGCACCTGGTCCGCTACGAAGAGCAGGGCCAGGCGGGCGTTCCCTCGCGTCTGGGAGTGGTTCCACACCCAGTGCATGGCGTCGAGGCTCACGTGCGTCCTTCTCTCGGGGGTGGGGCTGAGGGTTTGCGGGCGAGTCGAATTGCAGGTCAGGGAGGCGGCGCCTCGCGAACCCTCACATGCCCATCATAGCTAAGAAAGCGAATTGGCGATGTTGTGGTCTGTAGCGAATCCGCTACGCTGTAGCCATGACCACGCCCCGCACCGAGCACCGCGCGAAGATCGCCGAGGCCCGCAACGTCCTCGGAGAGGTCATCGCGCGCGCCCGGTTCGCCGGCGAACCCACGATCCTCATGAACCGCGGCAAGGAAGCCGCCGTCCTCGTCAGCTATGCCTTCTACGAGCAGGCGAAGCGGGACCGGCAGGCGGCCGAGGCGATCGCCCGGGCGCTTGGGGACCTGACCGACGAGCAGCGCGGAGCGGTCGCGAAGTCGCTCTACGACCGGCTGCTCGAGCTGATCCACGAGGAAGGCGCTGGCGCCGAGTCCTGACGTCATCGCCGCACCGCCTTGCACTGGCTGGCGTGCCGGCCGCGGACCTCTGCGGCGAACGCCGCCACGGCGTCTCCGGCGGCGGTGTCGTGCCATCCGCAGCGGCACCGGTAGTCGGCGGCCGGCGGGGTGATCCAGCGGGGCCGCGGGTGCCAGGTGCCGGTGCGGGTGGTGGTGCCGAGGTGGACGGTCAGCCAGGCGGTGGCGGTGACCGGCCGGCGTGTGCGGTTGTGTGCGGTGGTGGTTGCCGTCGTCACGCCGCCACCCCCACCGCGGCCGTGGGCGGTGCGGCGGGCTCCAGCTCCTGCCCGGTCAGCGCCTCGACGGCCATGGCGACCAGGTCCCGGGCCGCGTTCGGGGTAACGGCGTTGCCCAGCATCTTGACCTTGGTCCGCTTGTCGCGGGGGGTGAGGATGTAGTCCGCCGGGAAGTGCATCGCGGCCTGGTACTCGTGCGGCTCCAGCATCCGGTAGCGGCAGTCGTCCACCGACCGCACCGGGCCGCCGTAGATCGCGGCGTGCCCTTCCGTCGTGGTCACCGTGCCGAGCGGCTCGGTGGCCGGCCGGGCGATGCTGCTGCTGTAGTACGGCAGGACCATGTCGGGGGCGGTCACCAGAAAGTGGTGGTTGCCCCCGGCAGTGACGGTGGACAGTGGTTCGGTGACGGCCCGGTGGGAGGAGCCGCCGCCGCGCAGCTCGACCACGTAGGGCGGCAGCGCCACCCCGGTCTCGTTGCGGGTGGTGACGGTGCGCAGCGGCTCCAGGATGTCCATCGGGGGCTTCTCGCGGCCCTCGTTGGGCACGAGGAACGGGCGGGAGAACTTCTTGTACCCGGCGGTGATGCGGCGCAGGGTGTTGGGCGCGAGCTCGTCGCTGGTGCCCTTGCGTTCCCCGATGGTCCTGGCGGGCAGCCCCCAGTCGATGATCTCGGCGGCGTGGCGGACGGCCGGGGTGACGACCGAGTTGCGGCAGGCGACCTGAGGGCAGCGCCACAGGTACTGGCCTGTCTTGCCGTACCGGCCCCAGGGGTTGGCCGGCGTGCACACCCTTGTGGTTTTCCATGCCTGGATCGCGCGGATTGGGCCGTGCATGGGGCAGACGGCGGTGGGGCGCAGCCACTTGTCGAAGTCGGGGGCGTGCTTGACCTGGTCTGGGAGCCAGAACACGTCGTACTTGCGGTCGCGGGACTGGGCCGCGGGGTCGCCGGCCGCGGCGGCGAACATGCTGTTGAGGTACACGGCGCGGTGTGCGTAGCCGAGGCCGTGCTTCATGGTGTACAGCCACGAGTCGTAGATGGCGCCGGGCCGGGTCTTGGGTCCCCACCAGCGGGAGTCGACGACGTTTTCGACGATGACCAGGCTGTAGTTGTGGGCTTCGCAGAAGCGGGGGACGTCCCACATGGTGGCGCGGGAGCGGATCTCTGCTTCGTTGGTGCCGTCGGGGGCGAACAGGCCGTCGTTCCATTCGCCGTGGTCCCGGCTCTTGCCTTTGGCGACGGAGTGGTTGGTGCACTCGGGGGACGCCCACAGGATGTCGGTGCGGGGGTAGCGCTGGGGGACGACTTGGGAGATGTCGGCGCAGTCGTGTCGGGTGTTGGGGTGGTTGGCCTGGTGGGTGTCGATGGCGTGCCGGGAGTGGTTGGCGGCCATGATGACCTGGACGCCGGGGATCTGGATTGCGCCGGTGGAGGAGCCGCCGGCGCCGCAGAACAGGTCCGTCAGGGTGCAGATGTGGTTGTCGTGGCGGTACATCAGGCGGCGTCCTTCCAGATGAGGTGGGCGGCGGTGATGCGTTCGGGCCGGGTGAGGGGGATGGTGGTGTCGCCGGCGATCCAGCGGCGCACGGCGACCAGGTCGACGTCGTCCTCGTCGGGCTCGGGCGGTGCCGGTACCGGCGCGGTGGCGGTGGTCTTTGCGCGGGCGTGGATGCGATTGACGGTCCGCTCCGAGATAGCGAGGACGTCGGCGATCTCGGCAGCGGTGAGCAGCCCGCGCAGGGCGGTGGCGGCGGCGTGGATGCGGGGATCGCTGCGGTTGGTGGAGCAGTCCAGGCAGCGGCGGCGTCCGAGGGTGTCGAGGCGCGTTTGGTGGCCGGTGTGGCGGCGGTCGAACTCGCGGTTGCGGCGGGCGCGGTTCTTGTTGAGGCGCCAGGCGTGCTGGCGGGCGCGCTGCTCGGTGGCGCAGGTGCGGCAGATCCGCCAGCCTTGTTTGGTGATGCGGACGGTTTCGGGTGTGCGGGGGTGGCCGTTGCGGCAGCGGTCTGTGGTCATCAGGCGGCCCTCCCCTCACCGGCCTCGGCCCGGGCGGCCTGCTGGCGGTAGGTGTCGGTGCCGATCCACGTGTTGAGGAGGCTGCGGCGGGAGGTCGCGCGGCCCGACTTGTCGGCGTGGTGGTGCTCGATGACGCCGCGGCGGGCGGCGAGGCCGAAGCGGGCTCCCCACCTGTGGTGGTCATCGGGTTCGCCGACGAGTCCGGCGCGGACGAGGTCGCTGGCCTGGAACGGCTGGCCGCGGCGGGCCATTTCCTCTATGGCTTCGTCGCAGGTGGCGGCCCAGTCGGGGTCGGTGGCGGCTTCGGCTTGGGCCATGCCGGCCTGTTTGGCGTGCTCGCCGAGGGTGGGGTCGAGGGCGCCGTCGGGGGTGAACGGCATCTGGAGCTGGGTCACCGTGCACCCCCAGCGGTGACCGCGTCGTAGACAGCCATCGCCCACTTCGCGTCGGCGAGGGCGGTGTGGGCGTCGCCGTCGCCGGGGGGTTCGACGCCTACGGCGCGGGACAGGGCCTTGGAGGAGAACGGCGGGGTGATCAGCGTGGCGTGCTTCGGCGGTGTCAGGCCGGACCGCTGCGGGCCGAGGCCGGTCAGGTAGCCGGCGGCGCGGTCGGCGACGTCCACGACGCGGTAGTGCCACGGTTCGGGGCGGCCGGGTCCGACGCCCAGGAGGTGGCTGAGGTGGGCGGTGTCGAAGCTGGGGTTGGAGCCGATGACCACGGCGCCGGACAGGAGGGCGTGGATGCGGGCGCAGGCTTCGAAGAAGCTGAGAGGGGCCGGGCTGTTGCCGGTGAGCATGTCGGCGGCATCGTGGCCGTCGGGGATGGCGAACCGCTCGGCGAACCGGTTGATCTTGAGGGATTCGGGGTCGGCGACGTGGCGGAGGTGGGCATCGGAGGGCCGGATCTGGAAGAGGTGCTCGGTGTCGGTGCCGTCGGGTTCGCGGCGGATGATCGCGATTTCCCAGGGCATGTGGTGGCCCGGGACCAGGCCGGTTGTTTCCGTGTCCAGTGAGATCAGCGGCGCGGCGGTGGTGGTGTTCACGGTGTCCTCCGGGGTGGTGGGTACGGTGGTGGTGGCCGCCCCCGATTCGGGCGGGGGCGGCCAACGGCGGGTCAGGCGGGGTACTGGTCCCAGGTGCGGCCGTCGAGTTCACGGCCGGCGCGGTGCTTGCCGAGGCGCCGCATCTCCCAGCGGTGGCCGAGCTCGTCGAGCGGGTCGCCGACGTGGACGCGGCCCGGCTCCGTGCGACCGATCGCCATGTAGCCGGTCGGCGCGTACTCCCCCCACTGCTTGAACAGGAAGGGCACTCCGGCGTCGGCGCACTGGTCGCGCAGGGAGCGGGCCCAGTCCGGGCTCATGGGGCGCGCTGCCCTGCCGCTCTCACCGCCGACGATGACCCAGTCCACCCGGGCGGACGTCGCGGCCTGCCACCGGCCGGGCACGCCGTACCGCTGACCCAGCGCGTCGTACACCATGTCCGGCTGCTGCTTCGAGCCAGCGGCGATGCGGGTCAGGTCCACCGGCCCGAGCAGCGGTTCGCAGGACAGGAACCGGACGGCGGCCGGGGTTTCCAGCAGCACGGGGATACGGAGTTCAGCCCGCTTCTGGTCCTCTACGCTCACCCCGAGCCACACGTTCGGCAGCGGCTTGCCCAGGAGCATCGCGCCGACCGCCATCCAGTCTTCGGAGCAACGGATCAGGCCGGCGCGGCCTTGCTCAGCAACGAGGTGCCCGAAGGTGGGGTTCGACAGCAGGGACCGCATCCGGCCGTGCCGCTTGGTGAGGATCTGGTAGGTGTGCTGCGGTGTGCGGGCCATGACGGCGAACACTTCGGCGATGTGCTCGTCCGGGACCTGGTCGTGGAACAGGTCGGACATGGAGTTCACGAAGATGCGGCGGGGCTTGCGCCACTTCAGCGGCAGCAGGATCCGCTCGGGGCGGAGGGTGACGTCGAAGCCGTTCTCGAAGTGGTGGCCGGGTACGCCCCGGAACCGCTCGGCGAACGTCTCGGCGTAACAGGAGTCGCAGCCGGGCGACACCTTGGTGCAGCCCGTCACGGTGTTCCAGGTGGCATCGGTCCACTCGATGCCGGTGGTGGAGCTCACGGTGTCTCCTCAGTGGTGTGCGAAGGGGGCGTGGTGGAGCGGGATCACGACGGGGGTGGTGGGTCCGGGGAGGCTGGTGGGGGTTGCGCCGCCGGGCCGGATACCGGTGAGGGGGTTGGGGGCGGGGTGGCCGCAGGTGGGGCACACGGCCGGCCGGGCCGGTATCGGTTGCGGTTCGGGCTGGTTGGTCATGGCGTTCTCCTTCGGGTGGGTGGCCTGTCCCGGATGGGCGCCGGGACAGGGCGCGGGTCAGTAGTCGGTGTTGCGGCGGATGGCGCGGCCGAGGAGCAGGCCGAAGGCGGTGGACAGGACCAGCCAGCCGGCGCCGGCGGCGGCGACCCAGGCACAGGTGATGGCGATGTCGCTCATGAGGCGGCCTCCGCGCGGGGCAGCGGCTGGGTGTCGGCGTGGGCTGCGAGGAGCGCTGCGGCCCGCTGCTCGGCGCGGCGGCGGGCGGTGCGTTCCCGGGCGATAGCAGCGAGGAGTTGCTCGCGAGGCACGGCACCGGGCCGGGCGTGCTCCGGCTCGGCCTGCGGCTCGGCCGGACGGATGTGGAGGAGCCGCAGGAGGCCGTGGGTGGCGGCGCCGAGGATGAGGGCGGCGCCCACGGCCCACGGGACGATGAGCACCACGGCGATGGCGGCGACGACGGCCCAGTCCTCGGCGCTGGTGGGCAGCAGGCCGAGGAGGTCGGCGAGCAGGGCGATGTCTTCCATCACGCACCGCCGTCGCCGCTGGTGTGGCCGGGGCACCAGGTGTGCGGCTTGTCGGGCCAGGGGTGGGGGTCGTGGTAGTCGTCGTGGCCGCAGGGCTGGGTGTCGCCGTCCGGGGCGGCGGCGGGCTCCGCCCCGTCGGCCAGGCGGCGCCCGAGTTCTTCCATGACGCCGTAGGCGCCCCATGCCCGGTCTTCGTAGCCGCGTGCGCGGAGGCGGTCGCCGGTGGCGCGCGCCACCTCGATGGCCTGCCGGAGCGCGGTGGCGGGGTCGGGCCGCGCGGCCAAGGCGGCGCGCAGGCGCTCCAGTTCGTCGCGCTGCTCTTGGTAGCGCGTCACGCCGGTCTTCTTGATCTGCCGCCGCTCGATGAACTCCGCCATCACGGCCTCGGCCTGGGCGATCGTCTCGGCGGGGATGGCCGCGAGCATGGCGTCGGCCAGGGGCTCCCGGAAGGTGTCGCCCATCCCGGCGCCCCAGAACGACCAGTCCAGCAGGCGCCACAGCGGGCCGTGCCCGGCAGGGTCGGGACCAGTGGCGGCCTCGTAGGTGGCCTCGAAGATGTCCGGCTTGACGGGGTAGAGCTCGCCCTTGACGCCCCTGACGATCCAGTCGCCAGCGGTGGCGCGCATGTCGCCTTCCAGCGTGGGGATGGTGATGTGGGTCTTCGCCGGGTCCTCGGCGGCGTGGATCTTGATTTCGCGGGTGCCGTGTCCGGCATTCACGAAGTGCATGACGGCGAGGACGCTGGCGTTGCTGCCGTCGAAGTGGATCGCCTCGATCTCGACGGGCTTCTTGCGGTAGCGGGCTGCGGTGGTCATGGGGTGTCTCCTCGGGTGCCGCCGAGGGCGTCCTCGGACGGCGGGGGTGCGGGTGTGGGTGTGGGTGTGGGGCGGGCGGTCTGGTCCGGCTGGCAGGCGGCCGGTCCGGCGGCCAGCGCCAGCACGGTGGCCAGAGCGGCGGCCACCGCGGCCCAGTGGCGGGGGCGCGGCCGGTAGCGGTCGGCGTCCAGGTCCTCCAGGTCCTCGGCGGCGCGGCGGCGCAGCATGCGCCACGCCCCGCGCGCGCCCGGGTCCCGCTCCGTCGCGATCCGCCGGTCCATCCGGGCCAGGCGGCGCCGCGCGGCGCGGCGCCCACGCCACGCCGCGGTCACGACGCGGCCCCTTCCGGGACGGGCAGGAACGGCTCCCAGACCGCGCGGACCCACTCCGCCTTCTCCGCCAGCCACTCCCGGACGGCCGGCTCGTCGGCCTCGGTGACCGTGCACTCGGTGGAGCGGAGGATGGCCTTGCGCTGCAAGACCCAGAACACGAGCAGCCGGTCGGGCGGCATCTCCTCGCCGTCCTCGTAGTGGGACGGATCGGCGCGCTTCCAGTCCCAGCGCCACACGAAGTTCAGGTCGGGGTCGAGGGAGCCCCAGTCGGCGTGGAAGTCCTGCCAGGTCTCGTACTCGGTGTGCAGTCCCTCGGAGGGACGGGCGTAGTAGTTGCCCTCGGTGCAGTAGTAGGGGTGGTCGATCTCCCACAGGTGCGGAGTTGTCATCGGGGTGCTCCTCGCCGCGGTCACCGCGACACCTCGGTGACGGCGACCGGGGCCAGGCCCAGCACGCGGTGCACGACGTCCGAGAACGCGGTAGTCAGCTCCGCCAGCAGCTCGGCGCGCTTCTCCTCCGGGTAGCCCGGGTCAACGGCGAGATGGACAGCGGCAGCCCACCCGCCGGTCGTCACGCGGTAACCGATGGACCGGTAGGGCTCCAATCCAGCGGCGCCGAGGTTGACGGCCCACTCGGAGGTGTCGGCCGCGCCGCAGATCAGCTTGTTGATGGCGGCCTGGGCGTCTTCGCGGGCGTCCGGGTCGAGGTCGTCCCAGGTGGCCGGGATGACGCCAGGCGGGTAGTCGGCCGGGGTGATGGGCTGGCCTTCCATGGCCTCGCCGATGTCGGTCCAGTCCGGGTCCTCGGTGGACGCCTTGTGCTGGCGTGCGGCTTCGGCGATGAGGTCGGCGCGGGTGTAGGCGGGCGGCGGGGTGTCGGTCATCGGGTGCTCCTCGGTCGGTGGTGGTCGGTGCGGGGTGGTCCCGGCCGGGCCGGGGGCGACGGGCCCGGCCGGGAGTCGGTGGGGTTAGAGGCGGTCCATCTGGGCGGCCACGGCCTCGGCGGCGCGCACCCTGTCGGCGGCGAGTTCGGCGTAGCGGCGGTCGATCTCCACCAGGTGCGCGCGGCGGCCGGCGAGCACGGCGGCGACGCCGGTGGAGCCGGACCCGGCGCAGGGGTCCACCACCAGGTCGCCCCGCACCGTGGAGGACTCGATCAACTCCTGCATCAGGGCGACCGGTTTTTCCGTGGGGTGGCGGTTGACCTGCGTGGAGTTCTTCCGGGGGACGCGCAGCACCGACCCTTTGCGCATCCGGGCGGCCACGGTGCCCTCCCCCTTGGCGCGGCCCGCCCGCGACTTGGTGTGCACCCCGAAGGTGAGCACCTCGTGTGCCGGCCCCCACGGTTGTTCCAGGCTGCCGAGCCCGGTCTTGCATTTGTCCCAGATCAGCTCTGCGGCGGCGCGACCGAGGCGCAGGGGCTCGGCCAGCGCCTCGGGGCGGTAGCCGAAGACGTAGACATGCCGGGAGGAGGCGAGGCCCTGGTTGTAGGTGCCGGTCGGGCCGACCCACTCGGCGAGCACGGCGGGCCAGTCCACCGAGCCGTCATCCCCGGCCAGCGGCTCGAACGGGACGCGCCGGTGGTACCCGTTGTGCCAGGCTTTGCCGTATGGGGGGTCGGTGCACAGCAGTCCGTACCAGTCCGGGACGGCGGCGATGACGGCGGGGTCGCGGCAGTCACCCCAGATGACGGTCGCCCGCTCGGAGGAGTGCAGCACGGTGCCGCCCGGCGGCGGCACCAGCGGCAGGTCCAGCGTCCCGTGCGCCTGGGCGTCGTCTCGGGCCGGGGCGCTCACGCCGCACCACCGGCGGCGAGACGCAGCACCTCTTCCGCCTGCGACCGGTACCAGTCCCCGGCCGCCGCCACCTGGCCGCCGGCCGTCACCCAGCCGAAATCAGTGTCGGGCCTGCCCGTCCGGGCGTAGGTGTAGCCGAGGACCGCGCCGTCCTCACCCCGCACCGCCTCGAAGTCGCAGGCGGACGGGCAGGAGTAGCGCACCTGCGCGCGGGCCTCATCGGGTGTCATCGCATACCTCTCATCAGGGGGTGAACGGTCAGGCGCCGGGCGGACAGAGCGCTTCCCAGTGCCAGGTCATGGCGGGGTTGCGCCGGTCGCCGTGCTCCGGGCAGTCCGCGTCCGGGATCAGGCCCCGGCACGCCGTGATGCGCTCGCAGGTGCACGCCTCGCCCGGGGCGCCGTAGGGGACGGCGTGCCGGATCTCGCGCGGCTCGGCGCGGCCGGTCCGCATCAGCCGCCCCACCGCCGCGGCAAGCTGCACCGGCGTGTCGCCGGGCAGCAGCTGCGGGTGCGGGACGTGCCCGCGGGACGCGGCCAGGCCCCAGTCCGCTCCGGCCGCGGACCAGCCGATGACCAGGTAGCGGTCGGTGTCGGCCGCGCCGAGGGCGCCCCGGGCGGTGTCGCCGAGGTGGACGGCGATGGCGGACTCGTGGGCGTCGGCGAGGCCCCAGCCGCCGGCCTCGATGTGGTCGGCGAGGGCCCGCACCCAGGGCTCGGGCATCTCGTCGGCGAAGGTGGTCACGATGTGCTCCTCAGCAGGTGGGTGGGTGGGTGGGTGGGTGGTTGGTGGGGTGCCGGGCCGGGGGCGGTCACGGCCCGGCACCCGGTCAGATGCGGCAGCAGCAGGAAGAGAAGGACGGCGCTCACCGGGCGGCCCTCCGGCGTGCCCGCTCGTACCGCTCCCGGGCGGCGATGAACGCCGCCTCGGTGCCGCCCCGGTCCGGGTGCGCCGCGGCCATCTCCGCGCGCAGCGCGGCCAGATCCGGGCGCCGGCCGTGGTCCGGCAGGGTCGGCCGGTCCCGGTACACCCGGATGTCCGGCTCCCACCAGCCCGCCGACCGGCGCCACACCTCCCCGGCCTCCTCGATCGCCTGCCGGTCGACGTAGCCGATCTGCTCCCCGGGGCCGGGGCGGCGGTAGTAGATACGGCGCGCGGTCCGCCGGACGACGGGCATCTCCAGCACCCGGGCGGGGCGGTGAAAGCGGCTGTCGTCGCCGTCCCACCCCTCCGCCTCGATCGCGTACAGGTACTCGACGACGGCCGGGGCGCTCACCGGGCGGCCCTCCGGCGCCGAGACACGGTCAGCCCGTTACGGTGGCAGATCGCCCACGCCGTATGCAGGGCGCAGCCGACCCGCTCGGCAATGAGCCAGTACGGGTGGCCATAGGCGCGCAGCCGGAGCACGGCAGCTTCCCGCTCCGCAGGCGTCAGCCGGATGCCACGGGCGTCGCCGCCAGCGGCGCGCTCGACAGCGATCTCGTCCACGTCGTGGTCGCCCCGGTTGCAGGTCCGGCAGTAGCGTCGACCGTCCCGGGTCGGGATCACGTCGTGGCCCTCGTGGCGGTCCGTGAACTGCCGCTCCCGGTACGCCCGCTCGGCGTCGCCCCGGCAGGCCCGGCAGTACCGCACCCCGGCCGGGGTGAAGCGGAGGTTCGCCGAGCCGAGCACGTGGCCGTGGCGGCAGCGTGCGGGGATGAACAGGTCCGCAGCCGCGCGGGGCTTGGGTGGCGTCGCCCCGGGCGCGGGCGGCCCGCTGGCCGGACGGCCGTGGTAGACCCAGCGGGTGTAGCAGGCCACGCAGTACCCGCGCCCGCGGTGGGCCGCGGTCTGCCCGCAGCAGGCACAGGTGATGACGCGGCGCCGGGCGCGGTCCGCGCTCACCGCTCTGCCCTCCGGAGGGCGTCCTCCACGCGGCACCAGTCGCACGCGCCCGGGCACCGGACGTGCGGGCAGCCGGACGGCGGCGGGGGCGGTGCGGGCGTCGGCTCAGCCACGGCCCTCACCCCCCTTGCGGAACGCCTCAGCGACCGCCTCGGCGATGGCCTCCCGTTCACGCGCGGTGAGAAGGGGCCTGCTGGGGACGGCCCCGTCCAGGGCATCCCGCACGGCCGCGTCGAGAGTCGCGCCGGGCCGGTCCGGCTCCGGGACCGCCCGGTGACGGCCCGTGGCGCGCAGCCGCACCGTCCACGCGACCAGACACACCGTGCCCACCACCACCAGCAGGACCACGACCTCCGGGCTCCACGCCTCCGGCCTCACGGGGCACTCACCCCCTCCGGCAGCGCCGTCAGCATCCGCACGCCCGTGTACGGCTCCCGCGGCATCAGCACGCCCTGCCCCGGCGGGTCCGGGGTCGGGCGCGGCTCCGGGTCCTCGTCGTCCTCGTGCCGGAACTCGATGCAGGTGTACTGCCGGGCCATGGAGTAGCGGCCCTCCGCGTCCCGCGGCCCGTCGAGCCACTGCACCGGCCGCCGGTCCATCAGCGAGATCAGGATCAGCGGGCAGCCCCGGGTGTCGTCCCCGAGCCGGGCCGGGCGGTCGTGGACGCAGACGGCGCAGTTCGCGCTGATCCAGTCCTCAGCCTCGGTGCCGTTGCAGAACGCGGGCTCCTCGCGGGCCTCGTCGTACAGCCGCTCGTAGTCGTCAGGGCTCACGACGCACCCCGCTTCGCGGCCTCGTCGCTCTTGGCCTGCCACCCATACTCAGTGGCCGCGTGACCCAGCCACGCAGCTCCGGCCGCATCCAGCGCCGCATCGTCCCGGCCGACGGCGTCCGCCAACTGCTTCTCCAGCGTCTCGATCCGCCGGTCCCGCACCGCCAGCTCGGACTCCAGCTCGCGCACCCGCCGCTCGGCGGCGTCCGGCCGCCGTGCCTCGTCCACCGCCACGCTGGCGGCGGACTCCTGCTGCCGGTGCACCACCGTGGGCGCGTCCCCTGCTGCCGCAGCCTCCGCGCGCGCGTCCCGGGCCGCAGCCCACCCGCGCGACGCCTCCTCCCATGCCTCCGCCAGCCGAGACCGGCGCACCCACGGCCACTGCATCACCGCTCACCGACCTTCAGGGCGCTGCCGCGGGCCTTGACGTACTCGCCAAGGCTGGTCGGCTCGTCCGTGTCCGGGTGCAGCATCGGCGTCGCCAGCAGGCCGCGCGCCTCCACCTCCCGGTACAGCTCCAGCAGCCCGGCATAGGAGGCGTCCTCCGCGGTCGCCCGGTCGACGTAGGCCGCCGGGTCGGCCGCCGGTGCCCCGTCGTCCAGCCACGCCAGCAGCTCCTTCGCCACCGCCGTGCCGTCCGGGGTCTCGACAACCCGCCGGTGCAGGGCCGGGCAGCGGGACTTGATGACCGTCAGCCGGTTCTCCACGTCCATCGACGCCACCAGGTCGAACTCGTACTCCACACCGCGGCGCTGCTCCGGCCGGGTGCCCTTGCGCACCGGCTCCAGCACCCCGCGCTCGTTCTTCTCCAGCGACCACTCGGTGTAGGAGCGCATCGTGGTGACCACGTGCCCGGGGTAGGTCAGCAGGGCGTCGACCATGTCGTTCTGCATCGGGGTGCCGTCCTTCCACCCCGCGAAGCTGTTGCCGCCGTACTTCCGCTTGGCCTTCTCAACCTGGTCGAGGGTGCCGTCCGTGCCCTTCCAGAAGTGGGACAGGGAGTCGACCATCACCACCGGGTATCCCGCCTTGGCGGCGGCGGCCAGCGCCTTGACCAGGTCGCGCGGGTCGTAGCGGTGCATCTGCAAGGCGTCGAAGGTGATGCCGTTGATGCCGACGTACTTCGCTGCGGCGCCCCGCTCGGTGTCGATGACGGCGAACCGGCCGCCGGCGGCCAGGCCGTGACAGACGGCCAGCCCGGTCCAGGTCTTGCCCGACCCGGAGACGCCCATCAGCGCCACGCGGGCCTTGGTCTGTTCCTTCGTGGCGGCCTGGAAGGTGAAGGTGCCGCCGTCGAACTCGCTGCTGTCGGCCGCCTGCTGGGCGGCACGCTTGGGGGGAGGCAGGGTCACAGGTACTCCTCGGCGTCGCGGAACGCCGCCCACGGCGGCAGGGACAGGAAGTGGGTGTCGGGGCCCCAGTCGGGCCAGATGCCGGTGCGCTGGCACTCGGCGAAGATGTGGCGGGCGCGCCGGTTCCGGGCGGCGCCGAGCTGGAGCGTCTCCAGGTCCAGCCGCGCCACCGTCACCACGTAGGGCGGCGTCTTCTCCTGAAACACGAACTCGAACACCGCGTCCACGCCCAGCACCGCGCGGATGCCGTCGAGGTAGAACGCGGCCTGCTGGTGGTAGCCGCACCGGTAGACCGCCTCCGCGATCGCCCTCGGCGACGCGCTGACCGTGGTCTTGTAGTCCGTGAGCGTCAGCCGGCCGCCGCCCACCGGAGGCAGCCAGTCCACCCGGGAGCGGCACCACACCCCGGTCTCGCCGTCCTGCCAGATGAACGTCTGCTCCGGTTCCCCGCCCGGCGCGAACAGCTCCGCTGCCCGGGGGTGCGCCTGGAGCGCGTCGGCCATGGCGAGCAGCCGGTCGTACTCGGCGGCCAGCAGCGGCACCGCGCCCTCGGCGCGGGCGGCGTCGCGCTGCTGCTGGGCCTGCTTGGTGCGCCAGTCCTTGGCGTCGACGCGGACGATGTCCGGGCCGATGCCAAGGATGGCGGTGTGGGCGGCGGTGCCGAACTCCATGGCCCGCGTGCCGGTGCTGCCGTGGGCCCGGTCGTGCGCGAACTTCGCCGGGCACTCCGCCAGCAACTGGCGCGCTCCGCTGGAGGACAGGGAGCCGCCCGGGACCGGGTCAGCGTGGTACTGCTCGGCGGGGATGTCGTACTGGCCGGGCTGGACCGGCCCGGCGGCCGGGGCCGTGGTGGCCCCGGCCGGCGCGGTGTCCGTCATCGTGTGCCTCCTCGGCGGTGGTGGCCCGGGCCGGCCGGGCGGTGGACGGGGTGGGCGAGCCGGAACACGGCGGCCTCGAACAGCAGCAGGCCGACGGCGGTGCGCACGGCCCGGGACACCCCGGCGGCGGCCCGGCCGCAGGCGGCCTTGATGCGGTCCGTCTGCGGGATCAGCAGCGCCTCGGCGGCCAGCACGACGGCCGCCCCGCCCCCGGCCAGCAGCGGGACCAGCCCTTCGCGGATCACGGCCGCACCTCCGGCGCCTCGCACACGATCCGCCACGCGGTCTCCACCCAGTCGCCGCCCTCGATGACGTGTTCCAGCACCTCAGTGCGGCCGTCGACCTGCCGCCACCGCACGGACGCGCCCGGCGCGACACCGGCCTTGGCCAGCAGGTACTCGCCATCGGCGCGCGCCTCCGCCCGGGTGCGGCGGCAGACCACGAGGTGTTCGTTCTGCTCCAGGCGCCAGACCGCGGCGTCGCCGTCCGGCCGGTGCGGGGGGCGCAGCGCGGACAACTCCCGCTGCTGCTCCTCCACCGTCCGGCGCGCGGCGGCGAGCTGGTCCCGCAGGTCCTGCACCGCCTCCGCGCGGATCCGCTCCGCCTCCTCCGGGTCGATCAGGAACCCGGCCAGCTCCGCCAGCTCCAGCGCGCCGTGCGCCACCCGGAGCGTCCGGTGGGCCTGCCAGTCGGGCCCGTACAGCCGGGCCGCCACCCGCTCGCTCAGCTCACTCACCGGGACACCTCCTGTCCCCGCTGCTGCGTGCTGGCCACGAGCTGGCGGGCGCGGGCCCGCTTCGTCTTCTTCCGGCGCGTCCCCGCCGAAGACCGGCGCGCCCGGCCCTCCGGATTCCGCCCGACCACGTCCCACGACGGCATCACCGGGACACCCCCGCCCCGGCGTCGCCGGCCGCCTCCCGCGCGTCCAGCTCCGCCAGCCGCGCCAGCAGCGCCTCACGCTCGCTCGGCAGCGGCACCCAGCCGGACACCCGCACCGGGATGTCACCCAGCCGCCCCGCCACCTCGTGCAGCCGCACGGCGCCGGACACGGTGCCCGTGTCCCGGACCTCGCCACCGCCCAGCGCGGCGGCGATCCGCTCCAGCAGCTCCACAGACACCGGGTCATGCAAGGTCACCTCCACGCAGATCCCGGCGACCGGCCGATAGCCGATCGACCAGGCCGCCCGGTCCGGGTCCTGCACCTCCGGGATGCCGGCCGTCATGTCCAGCGCGCAGCCCAGCACGCCGAGCAGGCCCTGCATGTCCGGCGCCGGGCGGTCCCCCGGCGGAGTCTTCTGGGTAAGCTCAGCCATCTGGCCTTACCTCTCTCTCTTCCTGGTTGGTGGAGTGGGGTGGGGTCACCCCGGGCCCGCCCTCGCACGGCGGGCCCATCTGCATGTGTCAGGCGGCGTCGGCCGCGTCCGGCTCGGCTGCGGCCTTGATGGCGGCCAGCGAGTCCAGCCCCAGATCCGCGACCAGGTCGGCGGTGCGCACGCGCAGGGTCCGCTCGCCGACCCGGTGCACCGGCACGGGCAGGCCGTCCGTGCGGGCGAGGTAGTACGTCTGCCAGCGGGAGATGCCGTAGATCCGGCCGACGGTCGGCCAGACCTCGACCATCGCGGGCAGCGCCAGCAGCTCGCCGACGGTCATCTCCGGCCGGTTCACGCCGGGACCTCGCTCGGCGCCGAGGCGATCCGCGCATCCCCCGTGACCCGGCCGACCGGCTGCCAGACGACGAGGAGATCCACGCCGATCGCCTCGGCGATCGCATGCGCCCGGTCAGCGCTGACCGTCTCCTGTCGCTGGTGCAGGAGGCCGTCGATCGTGCTCTTCTGCACGCCGGCCGCGTCGGCGAGCTGCCGGACGCTCATGGGGCCGCCGGTGGCGGTGCGCTCCATCAGCATCCGCAGCCGGTCCGGGCTGACCAGCCGGTATCTGGGTGTGGGTGTGCTCACGGGAACCTCGGCATCCGGTTGAAGCGATGAGTCATCCGAAAATCCGGACAGTAGAAGCATGGCAAATCCCGGACGCTCTGTCCAGAAGTTCGGATGGATCCCATGGGGGAGTTATGCCGGTCGCCCCCCGTGCGCCCGTGCGCCCTTGTTAGGCCGTCCTAATTCCTGGACACTCTGTCCAGCGCATGCAAAGGCGGATGCGCGCGACCTGCGGGGACGCACCCCATCTCACCCCCGCCCCATGGACACCCCACGCCCACGGAGTGGCAGGATGAACCTCATGACCGACCGGGACGGCACGCCGGCCGCGCGCACAGACCGCCGGGATCTCTCCGATCTCGTGCGCGCACGACGACGCGCCCTTGGTCTATCCCTCGCCAAGCTGGAAGAGCTGGCGATCGACCCCAAGACTGGCCGCCGGGTCAAGTCGAGCTGGGTGCACGACCTGGAGCACGGCCGCACCCCTCCGCCAGAGCTGTGGCGGCTGCGCGGACTGAGCGTTGCGCTGGAACTCGACATGGAGGAGCTGCGGACGGCTACGGCCGCACAGTTCTACGGGGTGACCTCTCTATGGGAGCCGCAACAGCGAGTACGCATCATCGTCCCGGACCTGGAGCGGCTGGACGACGAAGCGCTAGAGCAAGTCCTGCGGCTCGCGCGACTGTTGGCACCGAGACCGCGCGAGGGCGACGAAAGCGACGAGGGCTGACAGAGCGCACGGAGCGTAAGGTTCGGACAAACCTCTTGTGTGACACGTGTCACAGCGGCAATATGTCTGATCCGCCTGGGGGGGCGCCTCAACAGCACACCCGTGCTGCGGCTCACCCTGCACAGCCGCAGCGCGCCCGAGGGAGGCAGGCGTGTCGACAAAGAGCAGCTACAGAGCCACGTGCCGGTTCACTTTCCGCAGCGACCTCCCGCCAGGGGTTCTCGTCGTTGCTATCACCACCGATGACGGCCTCGTCCTCGCCGTGCGACCCGATCACATGACCGAAGCCCTGGCCGACGCCCTCAACCGTATTGCGGACCTCCAGACCGGCCCCGAAGGCCACTGGAGCATGCGAGAGGAGATCAACTGAAATGCCCGGATCACGCCGCGGCGGCGGCGTCAACAGGCGATGCGAGTGCCGCGGCCCGGACGGAAAACGCCTCGGCACGAAGTGCCCGAAGCTGTCCCGCCGGGGTCACGCGCGGTTCGAGATACACCAGGAACTCCCGGAGGACGCCGAGGGAAAGCGCCGCCGGTGGCGGCGCACCGGCTACGCCACGAAGGACGACGCCGAGACGGACCTCGGCAAGGTCCGGGCGCTCCTGGAGCTCGTCAAGAAAGACGACGACGCCACCCGGCGCCGGGTCGGCGACCTCCTCATGGGCCTGATGCCGGCCCGGGACCCGATACCCACGCCGGAGGAGGTGCGGGCACGCCTGGGCGGCGCGGCCCTGGACAGCCATTGGACCGTCGCCGAGCTGCTGGACGCCTTCGTGGCGGCCAAGCGGCGCGCCGACCGGCGGCGCACCACGCTCCGCGGCTACGAAGGCCACATCCGCCTGCACCTGAAACCGGCCCTCGGCGACTACCGCGCGGACCGGCTGTCCGTCGCGGCCTGCCAGAAGCTGTTCGACGACATCGACGACCACAACGAGATTATCCAGGCGGAGAACGAGGAGCGCAGGGCGCAGGAGGAGCGGGCCCGGTGGGGGAAGCCGGGCCGGCCGCCGGACAAGGAGCGCAAGCGGCTGGCGGAGGAGCGGGCGAAGCTGGCGGAGATGCCGCCGTACCGGAAGACCACCGGGCCCGGCACGAAGCAGGCGATTCTGCGCACCCTGCGGGCAGCGCTCAACTGGGGCGTGGCCAGGCAGCAGGAGACCGGCATGACGCATAACCCCGCGCGGCATGTCGAGCTGGCTACGCACCGGCGCCCGAAGGGGCTGCTGTGGACCGACGAGCGGGTGGCCCACTGGCGGGAGACGGGCGAGGTGCCCAGCCCGGTCATGGTCTGGACGCCCCAGCAGCTCGGCGCCTACCTCGACGCCGCCCAGGAGGAGCGGCTGTACCTGGGGCTGCACGTCATGGCCTACCACGGGCCACGCCGCGGAGAAATGTGCGGCCAGGCATGGGCGGACGTCCACCTGTCCCGGCGCCGGATCGCGGTCACGACGGCGCGCACCGTGGACGGCTGGGAGCCCTACGACGACGACCCCAAGACGGAGGACAGCCGGGCGGAGATCGCGATCGACGCGGGCACCGTGGCCGCCTACCGGGAGCACCGCAAGCGGCAGCTGGCGGAGCAGGAGGAGACGCCGGGCTGGACGGACTCCGGCAAGGTGCTCACACGGCCGGACGGACAGCCGATCCACCCGGAGGAGCTGAGCGACGCGCATCGGCGGGTGACGCGGCGGGCCGGGCTGCCGCCGATCAGCCTGCGGGATCTGCGGCACGGGGCGGCGTCCTTGGTCAAGGCCGGCGGCGGGGACATCCATGACGCGCAGAAGAAGCTCCGGCACAGCAGCGTCACCCTGACCGCCGACACCTATACGGAGTTGTTCGCCGAGTACGAGGAGGAGCTGACCGAGAGGGCCGCGGCGGTGGTGCCGCGGTCCGGGACGTCGCCGCCGGGCCAGCCGCCGGCAGCGCCGGAAGAGGCTGCCTGATCTACACTGGAGTGCAGCCGGAGGGCCCCATCACCGCAGGTGGTGGGGCCCTTTTGCTCGGCCAATGCTCGGCCGAACGCCCCCACACTCACCCACACTGAGCCATACGCGTCCGGGTACCGTGGTGACGGCACGTACCGGCTCATGCGCCGTGACCAGCTTGTTCCACCTGCCCCCACACTCACCCACACTGAGCAATACGCACCCTTCTCGGGGTGGTGAGGACTTTTAATCCGTTGGTTGTGGGTTCGAGTCCCACACGGCCTACCGCTAAGCCCCAGCTCAGTGAATCTGAGCCGGGGCTTTCGTGGTCCCTGAGGGGTGTCGAAGATCGTTAGCTCACTCGATGCTCACTCGAAGTGCAAACGATCATGATTCGGGACTCTCCCCCGCGCCGGGTGCCGGCGGCCGGGGCGGAAGCTCGTCCGTCTCGCGCGTGAGCCACCGCAGGAACGCGTTCAGATGGCTGTTCATGTCCGAGCCCACGGCCGCCGCCGCCTCCTTGGCTCGCTCGTACAGCTCGGGCGAGTCGGGGCGGTAGGTCCGCGCCTGCTTCCTGTGGACTCCGTGGGGCATGCGGCCATCTTCGCATGGTGGATTGCCACCGTCTAGGCAGCGCGCTACTGTGGTGGAGTGCCACCCGGCGCCACCTCACGGCGCCGGACGCGCGACGGCCCCGGCTCGGTGACCTCACCACCGGCCGGGGCCTGACCGAACCTCCCTGATCACAGCAAGGAGAGACGGCTATGGCTGATCTTGCCATGCCCGAGCGCTGCTCGGCAGCGCACGAGAGTGACCCCACCCCGTGCCTGGGCGTCCCGGACGCCGTGACGGTGGTGGACGCCGGAGGCACCGAGGTGGACGGGTGCGTGCCGCACGCCGCCCGGCTGTTCGCCGAGCTGTGCGACGTCCGGCTGACCACCGGGCCCGGGGGCCGGGACCAGGACGCCACGGCCGCGCTGCGGGCCGCCCTGGAGCTGCCGCCCTCCGTCTGGGTCGGTGAGGGCCGATGAGCGAGCGCGACCCGCTGGCCGGCCTGCTGGCCGCCGAGGTGGAGCTGTTCCGCATCGGCACCCTCGCCCGGCGCCTGATCGCCGAACACCCCGACATGCCCGTCTACGCGATGGGGCCCTTCCGGGACGCCGTCCGCAATTGCACCGTGCTGGACATCCACGCCGCCGACGACGACAACGTGCACGCCTGGGCGGCGCTCCTCGGCGCCGCGGTGGAGGAGTCCGTCACCGACGGCCGGCTGCCGTACCGGAGCCTGACCGCCGAGACGGAAGTGGACGGCGTGCCCGTCTGCATCCACCACGGCAGCTACCTGTTCGACCAGCAGGCCGGGGAGGAGCGGTGAAGGGCCGTGACTGGCTGGGCTGGGCCGCTCTCGGTGCGGCGATCGTGGTGACGGCGTCGGCGGAGTACCAGCTCGCCCGTGCGTGCGGGTTCGGTCCCATCGTGGCGGCCGGGGTGCCGGCGGCGCTGGACATCTACGCCGTCCGCGCGCTGCGCGCCCACCGGGATGTGTTCGCGGTGGTGCTGGCGATGATCGGCGTGAACGCGGCGGCGCACCTGGTGGCGGCCGGGCTGATCCCGGTCACCTGGCACCTGGTGACTGCCGTCTCGGCGATCGCTCCGCTGGTGCTGTGGCGGGTCCACGCCCTGCGGGAGGTTCCGGCCGGAACCGGCGGGCGGCCGGTGTCGGAACCGGCGGAACCCGTGGCGGTTCCGGTGGTTCCGCCCGGTGCGCGGCTGCTGCCGGTGGTGCCCCCGGCCGGGGCTCCGGCGGTGCGGCTGGAGCGCGCCCAGGCGCCGGTGCTGGGCGAGTTCTCGCCCCTGCCGGAACTGCCTCCGGCCTTCGGCGGAACCGCCCTCGGCCAGGCCGTTTCCCGCCCGCCGGTTCCGGCCGGAACCGGTGCGGAACCACGTCCGGAACCGGCGGAACCGCGTCCGGAACCACGTCCGGAACCGGCGGAACCGCGCCGGGTTCCGGGGCCGCCGATATCGAGTCCGAGCCGAGCGAGAACACCCGCTTCCGCGCCCACGTCGAGCGCGCCCGGAACTGGCTCGCCGAGGAGCCGGAACTGACCGGAACCGCCATCGGTGCGCGCCTGGGCGCCTCGGACTCCTACGGCCGGCGGGTCCGTCGCGCCGTGCTCGCCGGGCGGTAGCCCGTGTGGCCCGCCATCGGGTGGGCGCTGACCGCAGCGGCCGGGCTGCTGGGCCTGGCCGCCGTGGAGCGCACCGCCGTCGCCCCCGTCCTCGCCACGACCGTCTTCATCCTGCTCTGCGCCGCCGGTATCGCGGCCGTACTCCCTTAAGGCAGCACCCTCATGGACTTCACCACCCGCGCCGTCGGCCTCGGCGGCGTCACCATCGGACTGTGCATCCTGGCCTGGACCCTGACGGCCTGGTGGATGCGCGACAAGCACAAGCCCGCCGCGATCGCCCCCTACCTGCTGTCCGCCTGCTACGGCATCCTGATCGTGCTGTCCACCGGCGGCCTGCTCGGCGCCGTCGCCGGAGTCGCCCTGTGGGGCGGCAACACCGCCGGGGCGGCGGCCCTTGAGTACGGCGTCGGGGGCACCGCGCCGGACGTCACCCGCTCCTCCCCGCTCACCCTCACCCCCGGCGGCCACGTCCTGGTCCTCCTCGCCACGGTCGTGCTGGCCGGCATCTGGAAGTTCTCGGGGAAGCTGCGCGGGCGGCGCGTCCCGGCCGGCATCATCACCGGCATCTGCCTGGGGCTGTCCGGCGGGATCGCCGGATGGGCCGCGGTGGTGCTGGCCCCGGCCGTGAACATCCCCGGCGACCTGATCGCGGGCCTGCTGTGACCGCCTGGCACCGCCGGGCCGCGGACCGGCTGGCGGACGGGCACGCCGAGCTGTGGGCCGCCCTGGGGGACTGGGCCGCGCCCGGGCGGCTGCCCGGCCACCGGGTACCGCCCGGCCTGGTCCGCTCACCCGCCGTGCTGGGCCTGGCGTGGGCAGCGCTGGCCACCGCGCACTACGCCCCCGCCCTGATGTGGCCGGCCACCACCCTGTACGCGGCGGCGTGCTGGCGCGCCGGAGCCTGGCCGCAGGACGACGGCCAGGAGCGCGCCGAGACCGTGCCCTGCGCCGCCCGCCGGCGGGTGCTGCTGCGGTGGCTGCTCGCCGAGATCGGCCAGGCCAACGGCATCCACCTGAGACCGCTGTACGCGCGGCTGCGTGATCGGCCCGCCCTCGCGCACCTGTCGGACCCCGAGCTGCGCGCCGCCCTGGCGCACTACGGCGTGCCTGTGGAGCGGTCCCTGACGGTGGCCGGTGTGGCGGGCCGGTCCGGCGTCCGACGGGCGGCCGTCGAGCAGCTGCTCAACGCCTCCCCTCCCCCGGGCGAGAGTTGCCCCTCCCAGGCCACCGAGAGCGGCCCTGACCAGCGGAGTTCTCGGGCCGAGAGTGGCGAGCGAGAGGGGTTGAAGAGCGCATGAACCGCCGCTTCACCGCCGTCCGCCGGGCCTGGGAGACGTTCTACTGCCAGGTGTGCGGCTGGTGGTACCCCGAACGCCACCGCCACGGCTGAAACGCCTATACCGCCTATACCGGACGCAGCGCAACGGCCCCTGCGGGTGATCCCGCGGGGGCCGTTCGCTACCCGCCGGCCGTACTCCGGCGGTACCGTCCGAAGTGCGAGCCACGAACGGTCAGACGAGAGGCATTGAACCATGCCCGGCAACACCTTTGGAGAGCGTCTGCGCAATGCGCGAGTCATCGCCGGCCTGACGCAAACGGAACTGGCGAGGGCAGCCGGGGTTTCCGTGGCGACCGTCCGGAAGCTGGAGCAAGGAGCCCACAGCACCGCCAGGCTGGAGACCGCGCACCGACTTGCCCGAGCGCTCCGCATCCCCACCACCCGGCTGATGACCCAGGGCCCAGAGCACGGCGCCGACCTGGACACGACACAGATGTGGCAGCCCACGATCCGGGCACTGACCCGCCCCGAGGACCCGGTGGACGAACCCCCCTCGGTCGCCGGAGTTCGGCAGGCACTCCGGGCGGCCGTACTGCACTCGCGGCATGCCGAATACGCCGAGCTGGCCGCCGCCCTCCCGCCGCTCATCCGTGACGCCCAGACGCTGGCCGGCCTGGAGCCAGAGGGGCAGGCGGTGCACACCCGGCTGATGCAGCTCGTCGGCAGTGTGCTCGTGCAGCACCGGCAATTCGACATCGCCGAAACCGTCGTGGAATCCACCCTGGACGCTGCCCAGTCGCACACCCAGGCCGCCACCATCGTCAAGAACCAGTGCTGGCTGCACCTCCGCCGCGGGCAGCTCGCCGAGGCCCGAGAACTCGCGGTCCGCTGGGCCGATGAGATCGAGCCGCGACGTATCACGCGGGCCACCCCGGAGGAGTTGGCCGCCTGGGGCTGGATGCTCATGTACGTCGCCGCTGCGGCGGCCCGCGACAACCGCCGCGGCGAAGTCCGTACCGCCCTTCGGTGGGCTCGGGTGGCTGCCGAGGCCATGGAAGGGCACCCGGAGGACCCCGAGTTGACGTTCAGCGTCATCAACGTGCAGTACAAGGCCGCCGAGTGCGCAGCTGTCCGAGAACGGCCGGAGCAGGTGCTGTCCATCGCCGAGGGCATCCCCCGGGATGCCAAGAACGGCAACTCGGGTCGGCGTCACCTGCTGGACGTCGCCAGCGCCCAGGCGCAGCTTCGGCAGCGGGACGAGGCGGTGGGAACCCTGTGGGAAATCTGGGAGCAGGCGCCTGAGTGGCTGTCCCAGCAGCGGTATGCCACGGACATCATGGCCGAGGTGGTGGCCAGGCGGCGCAGACTGACGCCTCAGATGCAGGCGCTGGCCCGGGCGGTCAGGCTTCGGGCCTGAGCCGCGAACAGGCGTTGTAGCACTTCGGCGTGAGGTCTGGTCAGACTGCTATCGGCTGGCCATTGAGACGTGGCTCGCGCCGCCCATACGGTCGGTGGAGACGGACCGTACACGTCCCATCACTGGAGCGTCCCCATGTCTCCCCGATCTCTTCCCGGCCGGTCACCCGGCCAGGCCGCCCGGCGCGCACTCCTCGCGGATGCTGCCGCCGGTGACGGCCCCGAGGGCCACGACCCCGCCCGTCCCGTGGTTCCCGGCCGCCGGATGTGCGCGCACTGCAAGGAGATGACCGACACCCCGATCGCGGTCGGCAGCGTGCATCAGAACAGCGGGCCGGGCTGGACCGTCTACACCTGCCCCGAGGACGCGGCCCGGTACCTGGACCGGGCCGGGCTGTGGGCCGCGCTGATGGACCACACCCTGCGCTGCGACCCCTGCCGCGGCACCACCGACGGACCCGGCTGCCCCGTCGCCCGCGTGCTGTTCGACGCACACCGGGGCGCCACGGAGTCCGTCAGCCCCGGGCCCGGGCCGGCCGCGTCATGAGCACCGCGGCCCGGGTCCGCACGTCGCTGCGCCCGCCGGGCGCCGACATGCAGCAGACCGGCCCCTGCATGCTGTGGTGCGGCCGGACGGCCGCCGCCCTGCACTGGCTCGGCCCGCTGATGCTGCCCCAGGGCACCGCCGCTCTGCTGGTCTGCGCCGAGTGCGCCGAACGGCTGGCGCGCGCAGGCGAGCAGCAGCTCGCCGAGCGCGACCGCGACGCGGCCATCCCCCGATAGACCGGGCCGTCCGCCCGCTGCACTGGGGCGCGGGCGGGCGGCCCTTCAGCTCCCGTGCCAAGTCCGGCACGGGCACCGTGCCGCCCCGGCGCTCTCCCTGCCAGGAACAGGCGCCGGGGCGGTGCATCACCACATCTCACGAGGAGGATGCAGTGAGCACACCTACCGTAGACCGGGCCGACCCCCGGGCACTCATCACCGCCGAGGAGTTCGCGGCCGTCGTCGGCACCGTGCTGCGCGCCAACCCGGGCCTGGACCAGGAGACCGCCGAGCGGATCGTGGCCGAGGCCCTGAAGTTCGTGGCCACCTCGGCGGTGACCGAGCACACCATGGCCCCTTCCCGGGTGGTCGATGAGGGCTGGCACGCCCTGATCCTGCACACCCGCACCTACGCCCAGCTGTGCGCGGACCTCGGCCGGCATGTGCACCATGTCCCGCAGCCCGGTGACGCCTCGGGCCCGACGGACATCCTGGAGCGCACCCGCGCCGCCATGGAGGCCGCCGGCTACCCGCCGGACCCGGAGCTGTGGCGCCCGTCCACGGACACCACCATCACGGTGTCCGCAGACTGCCAGCACCTCCCGCCGAAATGCGAGGACCACCCGTGCGAGACCCCGCAGTGTGACTCCAGCTCGAACGGGTCCGGACCGGGCCACTAGGCCCGTAGGCTGCGAGCATGAGCACCAGCCCAGGGCCTGAGCAGCGGTCGGCCGCCGCCGCTGAGATGCGCGCCCGACTGCACCAGGTGAAGAAGAAGCGGCGGAAGCCCCAGCCGGGCCGCGGCTGGTGCCCCGGCGGCGGCGTCACCGTCATGGCCACCAAGGACGGCCCGGTGTCCATCCCGTGCCTGTGCTGCGGTGGCGGCGCCGACTGAGCCCGGGCACACGAAAAGCGCCCCCCTGCTCTCCCGAAGGAGGACAGGGGGGCGTTCGGGGTTGGACCCCGCCGGCTGACCCCCGGAGGTGCCACTGTAGGGCGTTCAGGCGCCCAGCACAGCCTGTACGACGTAGGTCCCGACGCCGCCGAACACGGTCCCCGCGCCGGCAGCCCATCCGACGCGTATCCACTGGCCCCGCTTCAGCTCCTCCATCTCCTGGCGGATCGCGCCGGTCTCCTCCTCCATTTCGCGCCGGAGGTCACGAACATCCCGCTCGGTGCGATCCGACCGGGACACGAGTACCGCGCACAGCGTCTTGACCTCCCCCACGGCCTCGCGGAGGACATCGAGGACGTCATGGACTCGGCCCAGCTCCTGCGCGATCCTGCCCTCCCCGGCCTCGGTCACCGCCGGTCCAGGTAGCCGCGCAGCCGGGACGCGCGGGGTACCGCGGTCTCGGTCAGGCCCGGGCCGTCCGGTCCGGCGCCGGAGGCGGCCACGGCGGTCAGCACTGTGGCGAGCGCGGCCACGCCGGCGGCGGAGTCAGCCGGCCAGATCGAACTGCCGGAGCCAGTCCGGGTTGCCGTCGCCGACCGTGGCCACCAGGGCGCCGCTCAGCAGCAGCATGTACAGCACGAAGGTCAACGGGTTCTCGCCGTAGTGCTCCATGCCCTCGTTGAGGGTGACCGGAGGCGCGTCGGGGTGCCCGATGAGCCCGGCGGCGTACACGAGGTCGTCCTGCGCGACCCTGAGCGTGTCCGAGACCCACTGGACGGCCTCCCGGGCCTGCTCCTCGGTGATCTGTTCGCGGGCCGCGACGAGCCAGTGGATGAGGGTGCTGAAGACCATCAGGGGGTCGGAGGGGCCTTCTTCGTCGAGGAAGGACGCCCCTGGTCCCTGTTCCGGGTTCTGGAGCCAGGTGGCTATATCGGCCCGCAGGCGTTTGGCCGTTCGGACACGGGAGATCTCGGAGAGATCCGGGGCGCTGACGGCGGTGCTCCGCCCAGCGCGGGCATTGCGGCGGCGTTGACTGTTTCGTCCCACGCACCGAGGGTGTCACGGCGGGATGGCGCAGGGTGCGGGAACCGGGCAAGTGGTGCTTCTCGGTGGCGGACGGCTTGGTGCCGACCCCGGTGGGGGGAGCGCCCGGCTTCCCGGACGCTCCCCCCACCGAGGGTTTACGCCGACTGGCTTTCTTCGTCGTCCGTTTCGTCTGCGGGTGGCCGGGAGCGGGGGATCAGACGGGCTGCGGCTTCGGCGGCGTTCCGGTCGACCTCGGGGAGCAGGCTGGTGTAAGTGTCCGAGGTCAGGGTGATCGTGGAGTGCCGGAGCGTCTCCTTGATCGTGTGCAGGTCACCGCCGCCGGCGTGGGTGAGTGTCGCGGAGACGTGCCGGAGGTCGCGCAGGGTGATGGGTGGCAGGTCGGTGCCCGCGAGGATGCGGCGGAAGGTGTCCGAGACCATCTCCGGGTGGAGCCAGGAGCCGTCTTCTCGCGTGAACACCTTGCCGGTGTCCTGCCAGGCCGGCCCCCACTCCTCCTTCTCCCTGAGCTGGCGCCTGCGGTGTTCGCGGAGCACGGCGACATTCAGGCTGTCGAGGGCGATGGTGCTGGCGCTGCCGTCCGTTTTGGGGGCGGATTCGTAGGGGTCCCAGCCGTCGACGACGATCTCCTTGGATGGCGTGATCAGTCCCGCGTCCAGGTCGACATCGGTCCAGTCCTGGCCCACTGCTTCGCCGCGCCGCAGGCCACGTGTGCCGGAGAGGTGGAAGAACGCGTACAGGCGGTCGTCCTGGGCCGCGTCGAGGAAGGCACCGAACTGCTCCGGTGTCCAGACCATCACGGCTGAGGGTTTCTCGCCGGTGATACGCCAGCGAGCCACCCGCTGCTCGGTCCACAGCAAGGGCTTGGGGCGCTTGCCGGACTCCAGCTCGACGTGGGCCGCCGGGTTGAAGGTGATGAGCTGTCGGCTGATCGCCGCGTTGAGCGCTGCCCGCAGGGTGCGTCGGATGGCCTGGCGGGTGGCGGGGCCGGTTGTCCGGCGGAACGGGGGCATCGTGGCGAGCTTGGCCCGTTCGGCCGCGAGCCGCGCGCGCTCCGTCGCCACGGGACGTCCCGGCTTGCTGGGCTTGCACCTCGCGATCTGTTCCCGGCGGGCGAGGTTCTCGGCCGCGATCACCTCGTTGGCGTCGGCTATGGCGTCGAACATTCGCACGAGGTGGCCGACGTTGAGTCGGTCGAGGCGTATGTTGCCGAGTTGCGGCTTGAGGTGGACACGGACGTGGGAGGCGTAGCCGTTGGTGGTCGTCCTGCGGGTCTTCTTGGACGCCAGCCACTGGTCCAGCCACTCGCCCACCGTGTGCCGGCCCGTGAGGTCCAGGCCGGCCCGTAGACGCCGACGTGTCTCCTCGACATCCGGCAAAGGCGCCTTCTTCTCCGCGACTTCCTCCAGCAGCGCCACGAGCCGGGCAATGTCCTCGGGATCCTCGGGGTCCGGGAGATTGAGAAGGGCCCGGAGGTGGTTGAGGTCGGCCTGGGCCGCCTTGAGCGTCTCGTACCCGGCGCGGCTGAAGGACCGGCGGGTGCCGTCCTCGCGGGGAGGCAGCTCCTGGCGGATGGAGTAGTAGCCGTGCTTGCGGCTGGCGAGTTTGGGGCACTTCTTGCCGAGCGGCTTCCCGGTCCTGGGATCGCGGCAGTAGCAGCGGCGGTGGGTGGAGCCCTTCAAAGGCGGTCCTCCAGGCTGGTTTCAGGGGTGAAGGGGTCGACGGTGAGGGGGTCGACGTCGGCGAGGGCTGCCGGCAGGGGTGGTGGGGTTCCGCCGTCCTCGCGGATGAAGGCGCGGAGGCGACGGAGCCGGTACTTGGCGAGGGTGGCCCGTTCCGCGTACTGCGCCTGGGCGCGCAGCGCTTCTTCGCGCTGGACCGGGTTGCTCGCGGTCTCGGCCCGCCACTGCTCGCGTTCCGCGTTCTCCAACGCGGCGAGGGCGATGCGCTGGTGGTCGATGTGGTCCCGGAACCAGCGCAGCATCTCGTCCTCCGTGTGCACCTCGCGCGTGGCGTCCCCGGTGAACCACTGCATGGCCTCCCAGGTCGGCTCCGGATAGAGGAACGGCAGGCGCTGGACCTCCTCGACATACCCGACCGGGTAGAGCAGGCAGATCGGATACGTGTGCAGCGCTCTCGCCAGGACCATGAGCTCGACCAGGGGGATGGACGCCCGCCTGCCCGACTCCATGTTGGCGATCACGTTGCGCGGGATGGGATATCCGATCTCGTCGCACGCGTTGGCCAGGTCCTGAGCACTCATGCCCAGTTCCTTCCTGCGCCGCCGCACCTCGCGGGCCACCGTGGCGTGGACCTGGTCCGCCCACTCCGGAACATCGTCTTCGTCATCACTTCCATCGTCCAAGCGTGACTGTGTCATGAAGACACAGTAGCTCTATTCACAGTAGTTACGACGCCTGGAGACGGACGTGAGGGCCACGTTCGCCGAGGGCTCAGTTGTGAGGAGCACGTATGACCGACAGGTCTGGCACACGCTGGACACGGGGCATGGGCCGCGAGGAGTTGCTGGCGCTGCCTGCCACCGTTGACCTGGAGACCGGCAACCGGGCTCTCGGGCTGGGGCGGAGCAAGGGATACGAGCTGGCCAAGCGGGGCCAGTATCCCTGCAAGGTCCTGCGCCTGGGCAACACCTATCGCGTGATCACGGCCGACCTGCTCGCCCTGCTGGGGCTGGCCGCGTAACCGGCAGACCGGTGCTCAGGATTCTGCGCTGAGCTGACACAGATTCGCTGGACTGTGGCGAGCGCCGACCGTACTGTCCCTGGTCCGCCGCCCGCACTCCGGCGACGCGGTCGAGAAGAAGAGGCGGGCCTCCGGCGGCGCAACGCCGGAGGCCCGGCAAACCCCTGCATGGCCCGAAACCCACGAAGCAAGCGGCACGGGTGCGCAAACCCTGCCGCCAGACAAGGAGCTGCCCTGTGCAACCTACGCCTCCTGGCGTCCCGCATACCAGCGACATACACCCAGCCCCTTCCCCCGCCCCGGCAGACGCCGGACCTGTGACGAACGCCGCCGAAGGCGCTCCGGAAGAGGCGGACCAGCTCGGCGGTCAGGCGCCGGACGGAGGCGTTGCCGCCGCCGATGGGGCGCGGGTGCTGGATGATCTGGCCGCGCTGGTGCGGCGGTATGTGGTGCTGCCCAGCGCTGAGGCGCTGTCGGCGGTGACGCTGTGGGTGGCCGCCACCCATCTGCAGCCGGCGTGGCAGCACGCGCCGCGTCTGGCGGTGGTCGGCCCGCTCAAGCGGTGCGGGAAGTCCCGCCTGCTGGAAGTGCTGATCGAGACGGTGCACGACCCGCTGATCACCGTCAACGCCAGCCCCGCGGCCATCTTCCGCTCCATCGACGCCAAGAACCCGCCCACCCTCCTGGTGGATGAAGTCGACACCCTCTTCGGCTCCCCGCGTGCGGCCGAGCGCAACGAGGAACTGCGCGGCCTGCTCAACGCCGGACACCAGCGCAACCGGCCCGCCCTGCGGGTCGTCGGCAACGAGCACACCCCGGTGAAGTTCGCCACCTTCGCCATGGCGGCACTGGCCGGGATCGGCGACCTGCCCGACACGATCATGGACCGCTCCATCGTCATCCGCATGCGCCGCCGTGCCCAGGGCGAGAGTGTGGAGTCCTTCCGCTTCGCCACCGACGCCCCCCTGCTGC
>NZ_FOLM01000023.1 GCF_900112355.1 Streptomyces aidingensis | reverse complement strand
TACGCCCGGTTACTTTCCGAACCCGGAAGCTAAGCCTTGCTGCGCCGATGGTACTGCATGGGGGACCGTGTGGGAGAGTAGGTCGCCGCCGAACAATTATTGAGGGGCCCTGGTCCCCAGCGTTCACGCTGGGGAACCAGGGCCCCTTTCGTTTGAGTATGTGAAAGACAGGAGTCGCGTCGATGTCCAACTCTTCCGAGGAGCGGCCGGAGAGGCGTCGGCCATCGGATCGGTCCGGCCGGCCGGACCGGCCGGACCGCGGGGAACGGCCGTCGGGCCGATTCCGCCGTGATGGGGAGCGTGATTTCCGTCGCCGCGATGAGCGGCGGGACGGCCGTCGCGATGGTGGTGAGCGGCGGGACGGTTACCGGCCGTCGTCCTCCCGGGAGGATCGTCCCCGTGGCGGGGACCGGCCGTACGGGGAGCGCCGCAGCGGAGGCGACCGTGCGGGTGAGCGGCGAGAGGCGCGGCGCGACGAGCGGCGCTGGGAGCGACGCGATGACCGTCCCGGTTACCGGCGGCGGGAGGATCGTCGTGACGACCGCCGGGATGACCGTCGTCGTGACGACCGCCGGGAGGAACGGCGGGATGAGCGGCGCCGGGACGAACGGCGGAGTGGTTTCGGGGAGCGGCGGCCTGTCCGGCGGGATGACCGCCGGGACGAGCGGCGGGGCGACCGTCGTGAGGACCGCCGTACAGGCGGCTGGTCCGGGGGGCGTGAGGAGCGACGGGAGTATCCGCGGGCCGAGCGCGGCAGCGAGCGGCGGGAGTACCGGCGAGACGAGCGTCGCGGCGGGCCGCGTCCCGGTGGGCGGGACGGCCGGTGGAGCGACCGCCGGGACGGGCGGCCCGGAGAGCGGCGCGGCGGTGGCTATCGCCGCGGGCCGGAGGGCAGGGACGCACGTCCGCGTCAGCACGACCGTGAGCAGGTGCGGCGACTGCCGATCCCGGACGAGGTGACCGGGGGCGAGCTGGACCGGGAGGTGCAGCAGGAGCTCAAGAGCCTGCCGAAGACGCTGGCCACGGATGTGGCCCGGAACCTGGTCATGGTGGCGCAGCTGCTGGACGAGGACGCGGAGCGGGCGTATGCCTACGCCCGGACCGCGCTGCGGCTGGCCTCGCGGGTGGCCGCGGTCCGGGAGGCGGCCGGGTTCGCCGCCTACGGGGTCGGCAAGTACGCGGAGGCGCTGGCCGAGTTCCGGGCGGCGCGGCGGATGACCGGCTCGGTACATCTGTGGCCGATGATGGCGGACTGCGAGCGCGGTCTGGGACGCCCAGAACGGGCGCTGGCGATGGCGGGCGCGCCCGAGGCGAATCAGCTCGACAAGGCCGGCCGGGTGGAGATGCGGCTGGTCGCCGCGGGGGCGCGCCGGGACATGGGGCAGCCCGAAGCCGCGGTGGTGACCCTGCAGAGCCCCGAACTGACCTCCGGCGCCCATCAGCCGTGGACCGCGCGGCTGCGCTATGCCTATGCCGACGTTCTGCTGGAGGTGGGCCGGGCGGAGGAGGCCCGCAGGTGGTTCGCCCGGGCGGTGGAGGCCGACCAGGAGGGGGCCACGGACGCCTCGGACCGGCTGGCCGAGCTGGACGGCGTGGAATTCCTCGACGCACTGGAGGCGGAGGAGGACTCCGAGGGGGATGCCGGAACGGGGCGGCCGGAGGGCCGTGAGCTGCTCGGCGACGAGTTCGAGATGGATGAGACGGACGGGATGGACGAGGAGTTCGAGTCCGGGCTGCGGGCCAAGGACACCGGGGACGACGTGGAGCGGTAGCGGGCGGGGGCGCTGGGGCCGTCAGTGCTGGGCGCGTTCGGCGGTGAGGCTGCGGAGCAGCAGCCCGGTGGCCGGCTTCGGGCCGAAGGAGGTGGACTTCTGCGGCATGGGCACGCCCTGCTCGGCCAGTTGCCGGACGGTGTCCTCCGCGACCGGGCGGAGCAGCACCGCGGAACCGCCGCGCGCCTCGGCACGGGACACCGCGGCCTCGGCCTCATGCAGATACTCCACATGCGGGGGCGCATCGGGCACCTGCCAGAGGGAGCCCAGCAGGGTGCTGTGCAGAACGGTGGAGTCCAGCCGCCGCCAGGCCTCCGGGCGGCCGGCGGGGACGGTGCGGGCGAGCAGCGCGGGGTCGGGCCGGTCGAGCAGATGGAACCGTCCGCCGCCGGCCAGCAGGAAGGCGTTGTCGCCGGGGGCGGTCCGCACGGTGTGCAGGGTGCGCAGGGCGGTGCCGAGGTCGTGGGTGTCCAGCGGCCGGACCCGGAAGGCGCCCCGCAGCCGGGCCAGCGCGTCCTGCGGGGCCAGCCGGGGCAGCACCCGGTGGATGGCGCCCACCCGCAGGGGATGGCGGACGGTGTCGACCAGCAGCACCAGTCCGCGGTCCCAGGGCGGGGCACCGCCGTGTTCCCGGGCCAGCCGCAGGCAGGTGGCCCAGCGGTGATGGCCGTCGGCGATCAGCGCGGTGTACCGGGCCAGATCGGTGCGGATGCGGCGCAGCCCGGCCGGGTCGGTGATGGCCCACATCCGGTGTGAGAAGCCGTTCTCGGTGGTGATCCGGAACAGCGGAGGCCCGGCGGCGGTGCGGTCGATCACCGCCGCGGCGCCGCCGCCGGCCCCGTCGTCCTGCTCGCCGCGGTAGGAGAGCAGCAGCGGTTCGAGATTGGCGGCGGTCTCCCGCATCAGCCCGGCCCGGTCCTCGACCACATCCGGCATCACCTCTTCGTGGGGCAGGACGACGCGCTGTTCCGGCGGGGTGAGGCGGAGTGCGCCGATCAGGCCGCGCTGGAGGACGGAGCCGCTGCGCTGCTCGTACAGGTACAGGGCAGGCTCCGGGTCCGGCGCCAGCACGCCGTCCCGCGTCCAGCGGGCCAGGGCGGCGGCGGCGCTGCGGTGGCGGTCGGCCGCGGAGGGATTGCCGTTCTCCGGCAGGATCAGCCGGACGATGTTGTACGGGTGGGAGGTGTGGAGATGGCTCCAGCCCTCGGGGCGGACCACGACGTCGTAGGGCGGTGAGGTGACGGCGGCCAGTTCATGGATGCGTTCGGGGACATAGCGCAGGGCTCGGAAGGGGGCCAGGTCGAGGCCGTCGGCCCGGCGGGCGGTACGCATTCCGGCATGGTAAGCCGATGGTCGCGGAGGGCCTCCGGGCAGGTGAGCGGAGGCATGCGGGATGATCGGTCGTGCAGGGAAAGCCGTCGGTTCCGATCGCCTTGGGACCGAACGGGAGCGATGCGAGCAGAGGCGGGGAACAGATGGCCGGTAACAGCACGGAAGACCCCACCGCGGTTTCGGCCGGGGACGGGGGCGGGCCGCGGCGGGCCCCGCAGGGCAGTGACGGGCCGCTGAGCAGGCTGTACGACACCGCGCTGCTCGATCTCGACGGGGTGGTGTACGCGGGCGGGTCGGCCGTGCCGCATGCCGTGGAGTCGCTGGTCGCGGCCAGGGACGGAGGGATGCGGCTGGCGTATGTCACCAACAACGCGAATCGCACGCCGGCGGCGGTGGCCGGTCATCTCACCGGGCTGGGCCTGGCGGCGGACCCCGGGGAGGTGGTCACCTCCGCGCAGGCGGTGGCCCGGCTGATGGCCGAGCATCTGCCCGCGGGCGCGCGGGTGCTGTGCGCGGGCGGTGAGGGGTTGCGGGTCGCGCTGCGGGAACGTGGTCTGGTGCCGGTGGAGTCGGCGGACGACGACCCGGCGGCGGTGGTGCAGGGGTATGGCGGCCCGGAGATGCCCTGGGGGCGGGTGATGGAGGCGGCGATCGCGGTCAATCGCGGGCTGCCCTGGTTCGCGTCCAACACCGATCTGACGATCCCCGGCGAGCGCGGCATCGCGCCGGGCAACGGCGCGCTGGTGGAGGCGGTGCGGATCGCCACCGGCCGGACCCGGGAGCCGTGGGTGGCGGGCAAGCCGCTGCCGCCGATGCACCGGGAGACGATCCTGCGGACCGGGGCGCGTCGTCCCCTGGTGGTCGGCGACCGGCTGGACACCGACATCGAGGGCGCGTTTCACGCGGGCGTGGACGCGCTGCTGGTGCTGACCGGGGTGACGGACGCCGCGCAGCTGCTGGCGGCCCGGCCGGAACACCGGCCGGCCTATGTGGCGGCCGATCTGCGCGGGCTGCTGGCGGCGCAGCCCGCGGTGACGGCGGACGGCGACGGCTTCCGGTGCGGCGGCCGGCGGGCCGTGGTGCGCGGCGGGGTGCTGGAACTGGAGGGCGCCGGGGATGCCCTGGACGGGCTGCGGGCGCTGTGCGCGGCGGCCTGGTCCGCGGGGGACGGCGAATCTCCGCTGGACGCGGACAAGGCGCTGGCCAGGCTGGGGCTCTGAACCGCGGCCGGGGCGTCGGGTGTCCGGCCGGTACCCGACGCCCCGGCCGCCGCTCCGGCAGGGGCGCCCCGGTCAGCTCACGCGCTTGGCGGTGCGCAGCGCCTCGGCCAGCGCCTCCAGCAGCGGGGCGCAGCCGGCGTAGGAGTAGCGCGGCTCGGTGGTCCACTCGATGACCTGTCCGGCCTCGACGGCCGGCAGCCGGGTCCAGGTCGGCTTGTCGGCCAGGTCGGCCGGCTGGAGGGCGCTGCTGCGGTTGTCCAGCATGACCAGGTCGGTCCGGTACTTGTCGGCGTTCTCCCAGCTCAGGCTCTCGAAGAAGCCGCCCTCGACATTGTCGGGGGTGACGATCTGCACGCCGAGCTCCTTGAAGTAGGCCAGATCGGCGGAGGCGGACGGGTCGGAGGCGTAGAACAGGTCCGGGTCGCCCGAGCAGGCCAGCACGGTCAGTCCGCCGCTGTCCCGGGCGGCCTGCCGCAGTGACTCGGCCGCTGCCTCGAAACGCGTCCGGGCCTCGGTGTTCTGCCGGGCGGTCAGATCGGCGCCCAGGGCGCCGGCCAGTTCGGCGGTGCGCTCGATGGCGCTGAGCAGGGTGGTGGACGGCAGCGCGGCCGGGGCCACCGCGATGCCGACGGTCGGGGCCAGGCCCGCGATGGTCTCGGCGCTCTCGTCCGGCACATACCAGAGGCCGTTCTCCACGAACATGTTGGTGACCAGCAGTTCGGGGGCGAGCCCGGCGTACTTCTCGACGTTGAACTCACCCCAGGCGTTGCCCAGGACGGTCAGCTTGTCGACATTGAGCTCGCCGGCCTGGACGTCGGGCTCGCCGTCGGCGGTCACCGTCGGGCCGAAGACCCCGACGCATTCCACGCCGTAGTCGTACAGGGCGGCGGCGGTGCCGGTGAAGGCGACGATCTTCTCCGGGGTCCTGTCCAGTTCGACGGTGGTGCCGCGGTCGTCGGTGAAGCTCCAGGGGCCCGAGCCGTTGCCGCCGTTGCCGCCGCCGTTGTCCCCGCCGGCTTCCGCGGAGCCGGAGTCGCTGCCGCAGGCGGTGAGCAGAGCACCGGCGCCCAGGGCTCCTCCGGTGGCGAGCAGGGAACGTCTGGTCAGCTTGGCGCGGGATATGGTCATGACGTGCTCGGACCTCTCAGTGAAGCTCTGGGGGAAGGTTAGGCTAACCTAACCACATGCGTGAAGGTTGCAGCACCAGGACCCCGGCGTGACGGCCGCCACCGCGGACGCCGCGCCCGCCAAGGACCCGGCCCCGCCCGGTGCCGGACCGGCCGCTCCACCCGCCCCGCGCCGCATCCCGGCCCGGGCGGGCGGGCTCGCCGTCTCGGCTCTGCTGCTGGCGCTGGTGGCCGCCGCCAGCGTCGCGCTGGGGGCCAAGTCCATCCCGCCCGGCGACGTCTGGGACTCGCTGGTCAGCCCGGTCGGCAGCGACACCGACGTGGTGGTGCGCCAACTGCGCCTGCCGCGCACCCTGCTGGGACTGCTGGCCGGCTCGGCACTCGGCCTGGCCGGCGCGCTGATGCAGGCGCTCACCCGCAATCCGCTGGCCGAGCCGGGACTGCTGGGCGTCAACGCCGGGGCCGCGGCGGCCGTGGTGTCCGCCATGGCCTTTCTCGGCATCGGCTCCTTCCACGGCTACGTCTGGTTCGCCTTCCTGGGCGCCGCCGCCGTCTCCGTCCTGGTGTACGCGCTGGCCGGCACCCGCTCGGCCACCCCCGTCCGGCTGGCCCTGGCCGGTACCGCGGTGACCGCCGCGCTCTACGGCTATGTCAACGCGGCCATCCTGCTGGACACCGCGGCCCTGGACCGGATGCGGTTCTGGACCGCGGGCTCGCTGGCCTCCGCCCGGATGGACACCATCGTCCAGGTGCTGCCCTTCCTGGCCGCCGGCTTCGCCCTGGCCGCGCTGCTCGCCCGGCCGCTCAACGCGGTGGCGCTGGGCGACGACACCGCCCGGGCGCTGGGCGCCCGGCTGGGCAGCACCCGGATCGCCACCATGGCCGCGGTGACCCTGCTCTGCGGCGCGGCCACCGCCGTCTGCGGGCCCATCGTCTTCGTCGGCCTGATCGTGCCGCATCTGGTGCGCAGCATCACCGGACCCGATCTGCGCTGGATCCTGCCCTATGCCGTTGTGCTGTCGCCGGTGCTGCTGCTCGGCGCGGACGTCGTCGGCCGGCTGGTCGCCGCGCCCTCCGAACTCCAGGTCGGCGTGGTCACCGCGCTGATCGGCGGTCCGGTCTTCATCTTTCTGGTGCGCCGCCGAAGGATGGTCCAGCTGTGAGAACCCCGATCCACCGCCGCACCTCCGCGGCTCTCCGCCCCGCCGTGCTGCGCACCCCCGGCGGCCTCTCGATGCGTGTCGCCCCGCGCACGGCAGCTGTGGTGGCGGCGCTGACCGTGGCGGCGCTTGCGGTGTCGGTGCTGCTGGCCGGCACCGGCGACTACCCGATGGGCCCCTCGGCGGTGCTGCGCACCCTGGCCGGACAGGGCACCGCCGCCGAGGAGTTCATCGTGCTGGACCTGCGGCTGCCGCGGCTGCTGGTCGCCCTGCTGACCGGGGTGGCCCTGGGGCTGGCCGGCGCCGTGTTCCAGGCCGTCTCCCGCAATCCGCTGGGCAGCCCGGACATCATCGGCTTCACCGAGGGCACGGCCGCCGGCGCGCTGGTGGCCATCGTGGTCCTGAACGGCAGCAGCGCGGTGGTGGCGGCCGGCGCGGTCGGCGGCGGCGTGCTCACCGGGCTGGCCGTCTATCTGCTCGCCTGGCGGCGCGGCGTGCACGGCTACCGGCTGGTTCTGGTCGGTATCGGGGCCGCCGCGATGCTCGGCGGCGTGCGCCACTATCTGCTCACCCGGGCCGATCTGGTGGACGCGGCGCGGGCGGTGCTGTGGATGACCGGCTCGCTGGACGGCCGCGACTGGTCGCACGTCTGGCCGCTGCTGATCACCTGTGCCGTGCTGGTGCCGGTGGTGCTGGGCCGGGGCCGTCCGCTGCGGATGCTGGAGATGGGCGACGACGCCGCGCGGGCGCTCGGGGTGGCCGCCGAGCGCACCCGGATGGTGGTGATGGGCGCGGCCGTGCTGCTGACCGCCGCCGCCACCTCGGCGGCCGGGCCGATCGCCTTCGTGGCGCTCACCGCGCCGCAACTGGCGCGCCGGCTGACCAGGGCGGCCGGGCCCAACCTGCTGCCCGCCGCGGTGATGGGCGCGCTGCTGATGGTGGCGGCCGACCTGGTGGCGCAGCAGGCGTTCGGCGACCGGCGGCTGCCGGTGGGCGTGCTCACCGGGGTGCTGGGCGGCGGCTATCTGCTGTGGCTGCTGTGGACCGAGCGCCGGGCGGGACGCGTATGAGCCGGACACCGCCGCACTCCGGGCCGCCGCCACCGCCGGCGGTGGCGGCGGTAGCGCCGGAGCAGCCGGGGCGGGCCCGCTCCGGGAGACCCGCCATCAGCAGTGCGAGAGAGCAGCGCGAGAGACAGGACGGAACCGCCATGACCACCGACCCGCCGCCCGGGGAGAGCCGGCTGCGCGCCGAGTCCGTCACGCTCGCCTACGACCGGCGGGTCGTCGCCGAGAAGCTGACCGTCGCCGTTCCCGACCGGTCCTTCACCGTGGTGGTGGGCCCCAACGCCTGCGGCAAGTCCACACTGCTGCGGGCCCTGGCCCGGATGCTGCGGCCCGCCCGGGGCGCGGTGCTGCTGGACGGCCAGGAGATCTCCGCCCGGCCCGCCCGGCAGGTGGCCCGCACCCTGGGGCTGCTGCCGCAGAGCGCCACCGCGCCGGACGGCATCACCGTGGCCGATCTGGTGGCGCGCGGGCGCTACCCGCACCAGGGACTGCTGCGCCAGTGGTCGCGCGAGGACGAGCGGGTGACGCAGGAGGCCATGGCCGGCACCGGGGTGGCGGAGCTTGCCGACCGCTATGTGGACGAACTCTCCGGCGGGCAGCGGCAACGGGTCTGGATCGCCATGGCGCTGGCCCAGCAGACGCCGCTGCTGCTGCTGGACGAGCCGACCACCTACCTCGACATCGCGCACCAGATCGAGGTGCTGGACCTGTGCGCCCGGCTGCACGAGGAGGGCCGCACCCTGGTCGCGGTGCTGCACGACCTCAACCAGGCCGCCCGCTACGCCACCCATCTCGTCGCGCTGCGGGACGGACGGCTGGTCGCCCAGGGCAGTCCGGCGGAGGTGATCAGCGAGGAGCTGGTGGCGGAGGTCTTCGGGCTGCCGTGCCGGGTGATCGACGATCCGGAGACCGGGACGCCGCTGGTGATACCCGCGGCCAGGCGCCGGGCGGGGTCAGTCACCGGCGCGGGCCGCCGGACCCGGTAGCGTCGGGGGCATGGACCAGCCCGCTTCTGACGAGGCCGAGCAGCCCCCGGCCGTCCCCGCCGCCACGGCGGACACCGCCCCGGACGGTCCGCCGGAGACCGCGCCGGAGACCGCGCCGGAGAACAACGACGTCCCGGGCACCCCGGGCGTACCGGACGGCGGGGACGGCGAAGCCGGTGCCGGGGACGGTGACGGGGACGGGGACGAGGAGGGGGAGCGGGCGGACGCGCCCCGGCCGCTGGGCATCACCGTGCGGCCCACCGGGCACCGCGGGGTGGACGCCCGGCTGGCCCGGCTGGCCGCCGCCGACGACCTCGCGGTGCCCGCACACCTGGAGGTGTACGAAGATGTACACCGCGGCCTGCGGGAGACGCTGACCGCGCTCGACGAGCCGCAGCAGCCCGGCCCGCCGGGCCCCGGCGGGCCGGGGAGGCATCCCCACGACTCCAGGAGCTGAACCGTCCGTGGCAGCAGCGACGCGCCGCCGGCTCGCCCGGCTGGACACCGAACTGGTCCGCCGCAAGCTGGCCCGTTCCCGGGAGCATGCCCGCGCCCTGATCGAGGCCGGGCGGGTCAGCGTCGACGGGGTGACCGCCGCCAAGCCCGCCACCCAGGTCGGCACCGCCGCCGCGGTCCTGGTCCGCGCCGACGACCGGACCGGGCCCGACTATGTCTCCCGCGGCGGCCACAAACTGGCCGGGGCGCTGGCCGCGTTCACCCCGCGCGGCCTGGCCGTGGCCGGCCGCCGCGCCCTCGACGCCGGGGCCTCCACCGGAGGCTTCACCGATGTGCTGCTGCGGGCCGGCGCCGCCCGGGTGATCGCCGTGGACGTCGGCTACGGCCAGCTCGCCTGGTCCCTCCGGGCGGACGAGCGGGTGGTGGTCAGGGACCGCACCAACGTCCGCGACCTCACCCTGGACGACATCGGCGGCGAACCCGTCGACCTGGTGGTCGGCGACCTGTCCTTCATCCCGCTCGGGCTGGTGCTGCCCGCGCTGAGGCGCTGTGCCGCTCCGGACGGCGATCTGGTACTGATGGTCAAACCACAGTTCGAGGTCGGCAGGGAACGGCTCGGCAGCGGCGGCGTGGTCCGCAGCCCGGAACTCCGCGCCGAAGCCGTCCGCGCCGTCGCCGGCCGGGCCGCGGAACTGGGCCTGGGCGTGCTGGGCGTCACCGCGAGCCCGCTGCCCGGGCCGTCGGGCAATGTCGAGTACTTCCTGTGGCTTCGTGCCGGGGCACCACCGCTCGACCCGGCGGAGGTCGACCGCGCCGTGACGGAGGGACCGCAGTGACCAGTGGCAGCACCGGCGAAAACCCCGCCGGGCACAGTGTTCTCGCCCCGCGCACCGTCTTCCTGCTCGCCCACACCGGCCGGGCCGCCGCCATCCGCAGCGCCGAACTCGTGGTGCGCGGCCTGCTGGCGCACGGCATCGGGGTGCGGGTGCTGGCCGACGAGGCCGAAGACCTCCCGCTGCCCGAAGAGGTGGCACGGGTCGAGGCCAAGCCGGACGTGGTGGAGGGCTGCGAGCTCCTGGTGGTGCTCGGCGGCGACGGCACCCTGCTGCGCGGCGCCGAGTTCGCCCGCGCCTCCGGGGTGCCCATGCTCGGCGTCAACCTCGGCCGGGTCGGTTTCCTCGCCGAGGCCGAGCGGGACGACCTGGACCAGGTGGTGGTGCGCGTCGTGCGCCGCGACTACACCGTCGAGGAGCGGATGACCCTGGACGTCCTGGTCTACAACGACGGCTCCACCACCGGGCCGCCGGTCTACCGCGACTGGGCGCTCAACGAGGCCACCGTGGAGAAGGCCGCCCGGGAACGCATGCTCGAAGTGGTCACCGAGGTGGACGGCCGTCCGGTGTCCCGGTACGGCTGCGACGGCATCGTCTGCGCCACCCCCACCGGCTCCACCGCCTACGCCTTCTCGGCCGGCGGCCCGGTGGTGTGGCCCGAGGTGGAGGCGCTGCTGATGGTGCCGATCAGCGCCCACGCGCTGTTCGCCAAGCCGCTGGTCACCGCGCCGGACTCGGTGCTGGCGGTGGAGGTGCAGCCCGGCGGCCAGCACGGGGTGCTCTGGTGCGACGGGCGGCGCACCGTGATCCTGCCCGCCGGCGCGCGGGTGGAGGTGCGGCGCGGCGCGGTGCCGGTGCGGCTGGCGCGCCTGCACCGGGCACCGTTCACCGACCGCCTGGTGGCCAAGTTCGCCCTGCCCGTGGCCGGCTGGCGCGGCGCCGCCCGTTAGCCGCCGCGGCACGGCACGCGTTCCGGGGAGGAGCGTCGCGCGCCGCCGCACGGACTGCGTATGGTCGTACCGTGCTGGAGGAGATGCGGATCAAGAACCTGGGCGTGATCGACGACGCCGTGGTGGAGCTGTCGGCGGGCTTCACCGCGGTGACCGGCGAGACCGGGGCAGGCAAGACCATGGTCGTCACCAGCCTGGGGCTGCTGTGCGGCGGGCGGGCCGATCCCGGCCTGGTCCGGGCCGGCACCAGGGGCGCCGTCGTGGAGGGCCGGATCAGCCTGCCACCGCAGGCGCCGGCCGCCCGCCGGGCCGCCGAGGCGGGCGCCGAACTGGACGAGGGCGCGCTCCTGCTCAGCCGTACCGTCTCCGCCGAGGGCCGGTCCCGGGCGCATGTCGGCGGCCGGTCGGTGCCGGTCGGACTGCTGTCCGAACTGGGCGAGGAACTGATCGCCGTGCACGGCCAGACCGACCAGCAGGGACTGCTGCGGCCCGCCCGGCAGCGCGAGGCCCTGGACCGCTACGCCGGCCGGGCCGTGGCCGGACCGCTCGCCGCATACCGGGAGACCTACGAGCGGCTGCGCGCGGTGGCCGCCGAGCTCGCCGGGATCACCACCCGGGCCCGGGAACGCGCCCGGGAGGCCGATCTGCTGCGCTTCGGGCTGGACGAGATCGCCGCCGCCGGGCCCCGCCCCGGCGAGGACACCGAACTCGCCGCCGAGGCCGGGAAGCTGGGCCATGCCGACGCCCTGGCCACCGCCGCCTCGGCCGCCCATGCCGCCCTGGCCGGCGATCCGGCGGACCCGGAGGGCGTGGACGCCGGCACCCTGATCGGGGGCGCGCACCGTGCCCTGGAGGCGGTCCGCGGCCATGACCCGGCGCTGGCCGCGCTGGCCGACCGGCTGGCCGAGATCACCATCCTGGTCACCGATGTCGCCGGCGACCTGGCCGGCTACGCCGACGACCTGGACGCCGACCCGCTGCGGCTGGCCGCCGTGGAGGAGCGCCGCGCGGTGCTGGCCCATCTGACCCGCAAGTACGGCGAGAACATCGACGCGGTGCTGGCCTGGTCCGAGAAGAGTGCCGCCCGGCTCGCCGAACTCGACGGCGACGACGAGCGGATCGATGAGCTGGCCGCCGAGCAGGAGAGGCTGCGCGGACGGCTGGGGGAGCTGGCCCAGGCGCTGGGCGAGGCCCGCACCGAGGCCGCCGGCCGGTTCGCCGGGGCGGTCACCGCCGAGCTGACCCAGCTGGCCATGCCGCACGCCCGGATCGAGGTGGCGGTGCGGCAGACCGAGGTGCCGGAGAGCCCGGCCGGCGGGGAATGGGCGCGCCTCGCCGACGGCCGCACCGTGGCCTGCGGGCCGCACGGCGCGGACGAGATCGAGCTGCTGCTCGCCCCGCATCCGGGCGCCCCGCCGCGGCCCGTCGCCAAGGGCGCCTCGGGCGGCGAGCTGTCCCGGGTGATGCTGGCCATCGAAGTCGTCTTCGCGGGCGCCGCCCCGGTGCCGACCTATCTGTTCGACGAGGTGGACGCCGGGGTCGGCGGCAAGGCCGCGGTGGAACTGGGCCGGCGGCTGGCCAGGCTGGCCGAGAGCGCCCAGGTGGTCGTGGTGACGCATCTGCCGCAGGTGGCGGCGTTCGCGGACCGGCATCTGGTGGTGGAGAAGACCTCGGACGGCTCGGTGACCCGCAGCGGGGTGACCGTGGTGCACGGCGAGGGCCGCATCCGCGAGCTGTCCCGGATGCTGGCCGGGCAGGAGGACTCCGCCCTGGCCCGCGCCCATGCCGAGGAACTGCTGGCCACCGCCGCCCGCGCCCTGCCCGGCACCGCCGCGGACCCCGGCGGCGCGGCGTAGCTCGTCCGGGTGGTTTCGGCGGGGCGGCGGAGGAACCGGCGCGGGCGGCTGACCGGGAGCGCGGCGCCCGGACCGCGCCCCGCCCGGGGCAGGTGCGCGCGGACCGGCCGGGCCCGACCCGCATCATGGTGGGGCAGCCGCGCCCGGGACCACGGCCGATCGCCGGACGGTCCGGCGGCGGCGGCGCCCGCGAGCGAACAGGAGCACGGCCGTGACCACCACCCCACCACTGCCGCGCGGCCGGACCCGGCTGCACGTCGTCCAGCTCTACAGCGGTGGCTCCACCGCCACCGGTGTCCATGTCCGTTCCCTGGCCGCCGGGCTCGCCGCCCGGGGCCTGCGGGTGACGGTCTGCGCGCCGCGGGCCGCCGAGCGCCGCTACCGCTTCGCCGAGACCGGTGCCCGTTTCGCCGCGCTGCCGTCCCCGGCGCACCGCGACGCCGTCGCCCGGCTGCGGCAGACCTGCGGTGACGCGGACCTGGTCCATGCCCATGGCCTGTGCGCCGGAGCCGTGGCCGCGCTGGCGGTGGCCCGTACGGACACCCCGCTGGTCGTGACCTGGCACACCCGGCCCGGCGGCCGGGGCGCGGCCGTCCGGGTCCGGCGGCTCACCGAACGCTGGGTGGCCCGGGCCGCCTCGGTGGTCCTGGGCGCCACCTCCGACCTGGTGGAACGGGCCCGGCTGCGCGGCGCCCGGGACGCCCGGCTGGCCCCGGTGGCGCTGCCCTCGCCGCGGACTCCGGTGCCGCCGGGCAGCACCCGCTACGGCACCGGGCAGGCGACCCTCACGCCGTCCTCGCTGCGCGCCGCGCTGCGCGCCGGTGACCGGCCGCTGCTGCTCGCCGTCGGCCGGCTCGCCCCGCACCAGGGGCATGACACCCTGCTCACCGCCGCCCGGTCCTGGCGCGGACTCGACCCGTGCCCGCTGCTGCTGATCGCCGGGGAGGGGCGGGACCGCGCGGCGCTCCAGGAGCGCATCGACCGCGAGCGGCTGCCGGTGCGGCTGCTGGGCAGCCGGCCGGATGTGCTGCGACTGCTCGGCGAGGTGGACCTGGCGCTGGTGGCGGCCCGCTGGGCGGGCCGTTCGCTGATCGCCCAGGAGGCGCTGCGCGGCGGGGTGCCGCTGGTGGCGACCGCCGTCGGCGGGCTGCCGGAACTGGTCGGCGACGCCGCCGTCCTGGTGCCGTACGGGGACGCGGCGGCGGTGGCCGGGGCGGTGGCCGCGCTGCTGGCGGACCCGGCGCGGCGGGCGGAGCTGGCCGCGGCCGGCCAGGCCCGCGCCGCCACCTGGCCCACCGAGGACAGCACCGTGGCCCAGGTGCTCAGCATCTACGACGAATTCACCCACCCGCCGCGCTAGGCCCGGTCCGGCACCCGGCGCCGGTCCCCCTCCGCGCCGCCGGTCACCCGGCGGTGCGGAGGCGCTGTCCGTGGTGTCGCCCGGCCGTGCGCCGGTGGTGGTCAGCCGCCGTAGGCCCCGGAGGCGGTCAGCCGCAGCGCGGTGTCGATCAGCGGCACGTGGCTGAAGGCCTGCGGGAAGTTCCCCACCTGGCGCTTGAGTTTCGGATCCCACTCCTCGGCCAGCAGCCCGACATCGTTGCGCAGCGCCAGCAGCCGTTCGAACAGCCGCCGTGCCTCCTCCACCCGGCCGATCATCGCCAGGTCGTCGGCCATCCAGAACGAGCAGGCCAGGAAGGCCCCTTCGTCGCCGCGCAGGCCGTCCACGCCCGGCTCGTCGCCGGCGGTCGGATAGCGCAGGATGAAGCCGTCCGGGGTGGACAGCTCCCGCTGGATGGCCTCGACCGTGCCGATCACCCGCTTGTCGTCCGGCGGCAGGAAGCCCATCTGCGGGATCAACAGCAGCGAGGCGTCCAGCTCCTTGGAGCCGAAGGACTGGGTGAAGGTGTTGCGCTCCTTGTCGTAGCCGCGCTCGCAGACCGTGCGGTGGATGTCGTCGCGCAGCTCCCGCCACCGGTCCAGCGGGCCGTCCACCTCGCCGGACTCGATCAGCTTCACCGCCCGGTCCACCGCCACCCAGGCCATCACCTTGGAGTGCACGAAGTGCCGGCGGGGGCCGCGCACCTCCCAGATGCCCTCGTCCGGCTCGTCCCAGTGGTCCTCCAGGTACCGGATCAGCTTGAGCAGCAGCAGATTGGCGTGGTCGTTGCGGGCCAGCCCGGTCATGTGCGCCAGATGCAGCGCCTCGGTGACCTCGCCGTAGACGTCGAGCTGCAACTGGCTGGCCGCGCCGTTGCCGATCCGCACCGGGCGGGAGTTCTCGTAGCCGGGCAGCCAGTCCAGTTCGGTCTCGCCCAGTTCGCGCTCGCCCGCGATGCCGTACATGATCTGGAGGTTCTGCGGGTCGCCGGCGACCGCGCGCAGCAGCCACTCGCGCCAGGCGCGCGCCTCCTCCCGGTAGCCGGTGCGCAGCAGCGAGGACAGGGTGATCGCCGCGTCCCGCAGCCAGGTGTAGCGGTAGTCCCAGTTGCGGGAGCCGCCGATCTCCTCCGGCAGCGAGGTGGTGGGCGCCGCGACGATGCCGCCGGTGGGGGCGTAGGTCAGCGCCTTGAGGGTGATCAGGGAGCGGACCACGGCCTCCCGGTAGGGGCCGTGGTAGGTGCACTGGCCCACCCAGCCGCGCCAGAACTCCTCGGTGGCGGACAGCGCCTCCTCGGCCTCGGCCACCGGCGGCGCGCCCTTGTGCGAGGGCTCCCAGCTGATGGCCATGCCGATCCGCTCACCCGGGCCGACCGTGAAGTCGGAGTAGGTGGTCAGCTCCTCGCCGTAGGTGTCGGCCGGGGTGTCCAGCCAGACCGAGTCGGGGCCGGCCACCGCGGCGATGCGGTCGCCGACCTTGTGCACCCAGGGCACCACCCAGCCGAAGGAGAACCGCATCCGCAGGGCGGAGCGCATCGGCACCCGGCCGGACACGCCCTCGACGATCCGGACGAGCTGCGGGGCGCCGTCCCGGGGCGGCATGAAGTCGATCACCCGCACGGTACCGCGCGGGGTGTCCCACTCCTGCTCCAGGATCAGTGAGTCACCCTTGTAACGGCGGCGTGTCGCCCGCGGCGGCTCCGCGTCGCGGCCGTACGCCGGGCCCAGCCGCCAGAAGCCGTGCTCCTCGTTTCCCAGTAGTGCGGCGAAGACCGCATGGGAGTCGAACCGCGGCAGGCAAAGCCAGTCGGCAGAGCCATCGCGGCCGACCAAAGCGGCGGTCTGCATGTCGCCGATGAGTGCGTAATCCTCGATGCGCCCTGCCACGAGCATCTCCAGTCGAACGGTGCCAGTGACCCCCAGGGGATGGGGGATTGTGGTCAATCTTGCTTGAGAGAGTCCGAGAAGAATACGCCCGCGTCATGTGCTTCGCGTGACGAATCTCGCACAGCGGACCGGTTCCGCATGCCGGACGCCGCACACCTGCGGGTCCGCTCGGGTGAGTACCGGACGACCCCGCAGGGGAACCCCTGTTCGGTCTCCGGCGACCCGTATGACCAGGCGGTAACGGGTGTTTCCGGTGTGACCCGGCGTGCCGCCCGGACTCCCGCATGACCGGTCTCCTCCCAGTGTCGCTGATACGCTGGTAGCCCGTGGAGCGGAGGGATCGCCAACCCCCGAACCGCAGCGACGGTGACTCCAGGTCTTGACCTGGCGCCGCCGGTATGCACAACACCTCGCGACCACGGGAGCCCCCTCTTGGCCATGCCGCCCAGGTCCTCGACGACCAAGCACATCTTCGTCACCGGAGGCGTCGCCTCCTCGCTCGGCAAGGGGCTCACCGCGTCCAGCCTCGGCGCCCTGCTCAAGGCCCGCGGGCTCCGGGTGACCATGCAGAAGCTGGATCCGTATCTGAACGTTGATCCCGGCACCATGAACCCCTTCCAGCACGGAGAGGTCTTCGTCACCAACGACGGGGCGGAGACCGATCTGGACATCGGACACTACGAGCGGTTCCTCGACGTCGACTTGGACGGCAGTGCCAACGTCACTACGGGCCAGGTCTACTCGACCGTGATCGCCAAGGAACGGCGGGGAGAGTACCTGGGCGACACCGTGCAGGTCATCCCGCACATCACCAACGAGATCAAGAGCCGCATCCGGCGCCTGGCCGGCCCGGAGGTCGATGTGGCGATCACCGAGGTCGGCGGCACGGTCGGGGACATCGAGTCGCTGCCGTTCCTGGAGGCGGTGCGCCAGGTCCGGCACGAGGTGGGGCGGGACAACGTCTTTGTGGTCCACATCTCCCTGCTGCCCTACATCGGCCCGTCCGGCGAGCTGAAGACCAAGCCCACCCAGCACTCGGTGGCCGCGCTGCGCAGCATCGGCATCCAGCCGGACGCCATCGTGCTGCGCGCCGACCGGGACGTGCCGGTGTCCATCAAGCGCAAGGTCTCCCTGATGTGCGACGTGGACGAGGCCGCCGTGGTCGCCGCGATCGACGCCAAGTCCATCTACGACATCCCCAAGGTGCTGCACGGCGAAGGGCTGGACGCCTATGTGGTGCGCCGGCTCGACCTGCCGTTCCGGGACGTGGACTGGACGCAGTGGGACGACCTGCTGCGCCGGGTGCACCACCCGGCGCACGAGGTGACCATCGCGCTGGTCGGCAAGTACATCGACCTGCCCGACGCCTATCTGTCGGTGACCGAGGCGCTGCGCGCGGGCGGTTTCGCCAACAATGCCCGGGTCCGTATCAAATGGGTCACCTCGGACGACTGCAAGACGCCGGGCGGGGCCCGGGAACAGCTCGCCGGCGTGGACGGCATCTGTGTGCCCGGCGGCTTCGGCGACCGCGGCGTGGAGGGCAAGATCGCGGCCATCACCTATGCCCGCGAGCACCGGATCCCGCTGCTGGGGCTGTGCCTGGGCCTGCAGTGCATCGTGATCGAGGCGGCCCGCAACCTGGCCGGGGTGGAGGGTGCCGGCTCGACCGAGTTCGACCCGGCGGTGCCGCATCCGGTGATCTCCACCATGGCCGAGCAGCTCGACATCGTCGCGGGCGAGGGGGACATGGGCGGCACCATGCGGCTCGGGCTCTACCCGGCCAGGCTGGCCGAGGGCTCGATCGTGCGCGAGGTGTACGGCGGGGAGGCCTATGTGGAGGAGCGGCACCGGCACCGCTACGAGGTGAACAACGCCTACCGCACCGAGCTGGAGCAGAAGGCGGGCCTGGTGTTCTCCGGCACCTCGCCGGACAACAAGCTTGTCGAGTATGTGGAGTATCCGCGCGAGACGCATCCGTATCTGGTCGCCACCCAGGCGCACCCGGAGCTGCGCTCCCGGCCCACCCGTCCGCATCCGCTCTTCGCCGGCCTGGTCCGGGCCGCGATCGGGCGCCAGAGCACGCAGCAGGGAGCCTGACCATGGGTGAGCGGTTCCAGGACATGCCCGACGAGTGGCCGGTGGTCTCCACGGCCACGCCCTACATGGGCGCGCGGACGGGGGTGCGCACCGAGGAGGTGCGGACGCCGGACGGGGCGGTGATGCGCCGCGACTACCAGGTCCACCCCGGCTCGGTGGCCGTCGTCGCGCTCGACGAGCTGGACCGGATCGCCGTGATCCGCCAGTACCGGCACCCGGTGCGGCACCGGCTGTGGGAGATCCCGGCCGGCCTGCTGGACGTGCCCGGCGAGGACCCGCTGGAGGCGGCGCGCCGCGAACTGTACGAGGAGGCGCACATCAAGGCCGAGGACTGGCGGGTCCTGGTCGATGTGTACACCACCCCCGGCGGCAGCGACGAGGCGATCCGGATCTATCTGGCCCGGCAGCTCTCCGCGGCCGAGGGCGCGCGCTACGAGGCCTTTGAGGAGGAGGCCGACATGGAGCACGCCTGGGCGCCGCTGCACGACCTGGCGCGGGCCGCCCTGGCCGGCGATCTGCAGAACAACTGCCTGGTGACGGGCGTGCTGGCGGTGCTGGCGGCGCGGGCGGGGGACGGCCTGGACGCGCTCCGCCCGGCCGGCTCCCCCTGGCCCGCCCGCCCCTACTGAGCCGGCCCCGCCGCACCGCACCGCACCGCACCGCACCGCACGGCACGGCCGCCGGCCGGCTCCCGGCGGCGCCGCACGGGGGACAAGCGGCGGGTGGCCGCCGCCCGGCGACGTGTTCCATGGGTGACGCCTGAGGGGCAGGGCATACGCTCGGGGACGTGACGGAGCAGGCGGTGCACAGGACCGGCCCGGCGCGGCGCCGGGCCGGCGCGGAGACGGACGGCGGCGGACCCGTGTTCCTCGGCCGGAGCCGCGAACTCGCGGCGCTCCGTGCCGACCTGGAGCGCGCCGGGCTGGACACCCTGGCCGGGCGCCCGGCCCCCCGCTGCCGGGTGCTGCTGGTGGCCGGCCGCCCCGGCACCGGGCGCACCACGCTCGCCGAGCGGTTCGCCGCCGAGTGCCTGGCCGGCGGCGACTACCCGGACGGCATGCTGCGGGCCCGGCTCACCGACCCCGGCGGCCTGCCGGTGCCCACCGAGCGCACCGCCCGCGACCTGCTCGCCGCGCTCGGCACGACCGCCCCGGCCGGGGCCGGCGAGGACGAACTCACCGAAACCCTGCGCACCGCCCTGGCCGGCCGCCGGGCGGTGCTGCTGTTCGACGACGTCTGCTCCGGCGAACAGCTCGCCGGCCTGCTGCCGGACACCCGCGGCTGTCTGGCCCTGGCCGTGGCCCGCGGCCCGCTCACCGGCGTACCGGACGTCCGGCCCTGCATGCTCGGCGCGATCGAGCAGGAGGCCGCGCTGAGCCTGCTGGTGCGCGGCGCCGGCCGCACCCGGGTCACCGTCGACCCCCGGGCCGCCGAGCGGCTGGCCGAGGCGTGCGCCCATCTGCCGGCCGCCCTGGTGCTGGCCGGGGGCTGGCTGGCGGCACACCCCGACGCCGCGCTGGCCGATGCCCTGCGGCGGCTGGAGGACCCCGCCGACGACGACGGCCTGCCGGAGGTCACCGATCCCCTGGGCCGCGCCTTCCGGCTGGCCCACTCCGCGCTGCCGCCGCCCGCCGCCCGGACCCTGCGGCTGCTGGCCCTGGCCCCGGCGGGCGTGGCCGACGCGCACACCGCCGCGGCGCTGGCCGGCTGCTCCATGGACACCGCCCGCGGCACCCTGCGGGATCTGACCCTGCTCGGGCTGGTGCACGCCGTGCCGGCCGCCCCGCCCGCCGCCACCGAGGAGTCGGCCGGGCCGCTGCTCGCCCTGCCCGGCTGCCTCGATCCGCTGCTGCAGACCCTGCTGGAGCGCAAGGAACGGCCGGCCGAGGTGCAGCTCGCCCGGGCCCGGCTGCTGGAGCGCACGGTGCGCCAGCTCACCGCCTGCCGGGCGGTCACCGAGCCGTCCGGCAGCCCGGCCCGCTCCTGGCTGTCCGGGCTGCCCGCCACCCTGCGGTTCGCCTCGCGCGCCGCCGCCGCGGACTGGCTGGAGACCCGGCTGCCCTCGCTGCTGGCCGCCGCCCGGCTGGTGGTGGCCGAGGGCGAGCTGGACACCCTGGCCCGGCGGCTGATCGCCGCACTCACCAGCGCGCTGTCCGCGCACCGGGGCACCGGGGCGGCGGCGCCCGAGCTGTACCGGCTGCACGAGCTGGTGCTCGGGGTGGCGGACCGGCAGCGGCTGCCCAGGGAACGCGCCGCCGCGCTGCTCAACCTCGGCGACCTGGATGTGGCCGGCGGCCGGCCGCACCTCGCCCTGGACCGCTACCGCTCGGCCCTGGAGGCGCTGCGGCCGGACGGTGACCGGATGCCGCCCGGGCCGCCCGGCGCGGGCGCCGCCGGGCCGCCCGCTGCCGGGCTGGGGGCCGGGCGGGCACTGGAGTCCATTGCCGGGACCTACGCGGAGCTGGGGGAGTGGCGCCGCGCCGCCGACTGGTACGCCCGCGCGCTGTCCACCGCACAGGCCCGCCGGGACCTGGACGCCGAGTCCCGGCTGCACGGCCGGATCGGTGCCGTGCTGGCGCGGGCCGGGCAGTGGCCGGAGGCGCTGCGCGCCTGGCGGGCGGCGGCCTCCGCGCACCGGCGGCGCGGCGATCCGGGGGCGCAGGCCAGGGCGCTGGCCGAGGCCGCCCGGGTGCGGGAGTACGCCGGGGAGCCCGCCGAGGCGATGCGGCTGGGGCTGCAGGCGCTGCGGATCGCCGAACGGTCCGGTGACGGCCGGCTGCAGGGCGCGCTGCGGCTGCGGCTGGCGGACTGCGCGGCGCGGCTGGGCAGGCCGGCGGAGGCGGCGGACCACCGGGCGGCGGCCGGGCGGCTGCTCGGCGGGGACGGGGCCACGGGGGAGGGTTCCGCATCGGCCACCGGACAGCTGGCCTGCGAAACGCAGAAGAACGTCCAGCCCGATTGAATGATTGCAAGGCTGGACAGTGGGAAGTCCTTCGTTAACAATGGCTCTGCCGCGGCCTTCCGGTCGCTTCCGGCATGCACGCCATGTGCGGATATTTGGTTGTTTGGCATATCGGGCATATTCGGCACATCCGGGTGTGCAAGGTGATGCCGGTACGCGCCCCGTGCCAGGGGCCCCAGCCGTGCCCGGTGTCCGCAGCGCATCCCCGCAACGCAAGGACCGTGATCGACGTGAAGGTCGGCATCCCCCGCGAGGTCAAGAACAACGAGTTCCGTGTGGCCATCACCCCGGCCGGGGTCCACGAGCTCGTCGGCCACGGCCACCAGGTCGTGGTGGAGCGCGGCGCCGGGCTCGGCTCCGCCATCACCGACGAGGAGTACACCGCCGCCGGTGCCGCCGTCCTGGACAGCGCCGACGAGGTGTGGGCCGCCGCCGAGCTGCTGCTCAAGGTCAAGGAGCCGGTCCCCGAGGAGTACCACCGGCTGCGCAAGGACCAGATCCTCTTCACCTATCTGCATCTCGCGGCCTCCGCCGAGTGCACCCGGGCCCTGCTGGAGGCGGGTACCACCGCGATCGCCTATGAGACCGTGCAGACCGCGGACGGCGCCCTGCCGCTGCTGGCCCCGATGTCCGAGGTGGCCGGCCGGATCGCCCCCCAGGTCGGCGCCTATCATCTGATGCGCCCGGCGGGCGGCCGTGGGGTGCTGCCCGGCGGCGTGCCGGGCACCGGCGCGGCCGAGGCGGTGGTCATCGGCGGCGGTGTCGCCGGCTGGAACGCCATGCAGATCGCGGTGGGCATGGGCTTCCGGGTCACCCTGCTGGACACCAACGCCGGCCGGCTGCGGGAGGCGGACCGGATCTACGGCGGCCGGGTGCAGACCATCACCTCCAACGCCTTCGAGCTGGACCGGGCGGTGCGTGCCGCGGATCTGGTGATCGGGGCGGTGCTGATCCCGGGCGCCCGGGCGCCCAAGCTGGTGAGCACGGAACAGGTGTCCCGGATGAAGGCGGGAAGTGTCCTTGTCGACATCGCGATCGACCAGGGCGGGTGCTTCGCCGACTCGCGGCCGACCACCCATGCCGAGCCGGTCTTCCGGGTGCACGACTCGGTCTTCTACTGCGTGGCCAATATGCCGGGCGCGGTGCCCAGCACATCGACCTACGCCCTGACAAACGCCACCCTGCCGTATCTGGTCAAGCTGGCCGACCGCGGCTGGCGGGCCGCGCTGAGCGCTGACGCCGCCTTTGCCAAGGGGCTCAACACCCATGACGGCCAGGTGATTTACGGCCCCGTCGCGGAGGCGCACGGCCTGCCGCACACCGATCCGGCCACCGTTGTGGGCTGATCACGGCCGGGCCGGCGGCCCGGCGTCAACCCGGCGCGTCAACCGCGCGACGCCGTTCGCCCCGGCTCTCCCCGACCCGCCGGCCGGTGCCCGGCGCCGGGCCGGGTCCCGTGACATGCCGCCCCGGAGGGCGCCGGGACCCGGCCAGATTTATCAGTATCCGGGGTATCGCGACGGCGACTTGTGGCAAAGACTACTCTTTAACTGTTTCCAGTCCTGCCGAGACTTCCGCTCGCCAGTGGAGCACCCTCGCGGCAGCCCTGACCACGGACCGGACGATGCCGACACATCGGTGCCGGTCCGGTGGATTGTGTTGCTGCGGACCGCCGACACGCCATAGAGTCGCCAAACGTCGGCAAGGTGCAACGCTGACTCTGTCGAGAAGTTTCCTGGTCCCCAAGGAGGTACGACGACTTGTGAATGAGTCGACAATTACTCCCGGGGGAGGACAACCAGGAGCGCCCGCGGGGCCTTCGGGCCACTCGGGCATGACGGGGGTCGGCTCCGTCGCTGTCCACACCTTCGTCACCCACCAGAACCCAGCGAACATGACAGCGCATCAGAGCACAGACGGACACCACGTCTCCGGCATGGCCCGTGGCCGTGCGGAGAGCGGTCCGGCGCGCTTCGCCGCCTATGACGAGTTCCCGGACGGGGAGTTCTTCGACCCCGACGCCGAATTCGAGCCGGACCCCGAGTACGCCGCGACCATCGCTCCGGACGCCGCGCGCCAGCGCCGCGAACGCATCGGGCCGACCGGGCGGCCGATGCCGTACTTCCCGATCCCCGGACCGGTGACCGAGCGCGGCCCGGCCACCATCATCGCCATGTGCAACCAGAAGGGCGGGGTCGGCAAGACCACGTCCACCATCAACCTCGGTGCGGCGCTCGCCGAATACGGCCGCCGGGTGCTGCTGGTCGACTTCGACCCGCAGGGCGCCCTCTCCGTGGGACTGGGCGTCAACCCCATGGAGCTGGACAACACGGTCTACAACCTCGTCATGGAGAGCGGCATGGCTCCCGACGAGGTGCTGCTGAAGACCGCCATCCCCGGCATGGACCTGCTGCCCAGCAACATCGACCTGTCCGCGGCCGAGGTGCAGTTGGTGAGCGAGGTGGCCCGGGAGTCCGCGCTGCAGCGCGCCCTCGCGCCGCTGATCAACGACTACGACTTCGTGGTCATCGACTGCCAGCCCTCCCTCGGCCTGCTCACCGTCAACGCGCTCACCGCCGCGCACAAGGTGATCGTGCCGCTGGAGTGCGAGTTCTTCGCCCTGCGCGGGGTGGCCCTGCTGACCGAGACCATCGAGAAGGTCCAGGAGCGGCTGAACCCCAACCTCAGCCTGGACGGCATCCTCGCCACCATGTACGACTCCCGCACGGTGCACAGCCGCGAGGTGCTGGCCCGGGTGGTCGAGGCGTTCCCGGACAACGTGTACCACACCGTCATCGGACGGACCGTGCGCTTCCCGGAGACCACGGTCGCCGGCGAGCCGATCACCACCTACGCCTCCAACTCCGTGGGCGCCGCCGCATATCGCCAGCTCGCCAGGGAGGTGCTCGCCCGGTGCCACGCCGAGTGAGTCTTCCGGCAGCAGACGAATTGTTCCGTACCACGGGTGGTGCGGCGGTGCAGCCGTCCACCCCGCACGAGCACGCCGCGGACGCCTCCCAGGAGGAGGCCGCGGCGGCACGGCAGCAGGGCCCCGCACCGGGCGGGGACCAGGCGGCCGGCGGTGATCCGGAGGACGGCCCCCGGCCGCACACCTCCGGCACCGCGGAGGCGGCGCCCGCCTCCTCCGGCAACAGCCGGGAACCCTCGGTCCCCGGCCAGTCCAAGCGCGGCCCGGCCGCCGGCGCGCGCGCCGGCGGCGCCAAGGGCCGCGCCGCCGCGGCCGGCCAGCAGCAGGCCGCGGCGCAGCGCGCCGGCGGCCGGGCCGGGCGGATGGCCCGCCGCCCCAGCGGCCGGGAACGCCACGACGAGAAGATCACGGTCTATGTCTCCGCCGAGGAGCTGATGGACCTGGAGCAGGCGCGGCTGGTGCTGCGCGGCGAGCACGGGCTGGCGGTGGACCGCGGCCGGATCGTCCGCGAGGCGGTCGCCGTGGTCCTGGCCGACCTGGAATCCCGCGGCGAGGCCAGCATCCTGGTGCGCCGCCTGCGCGCGAGCTAGCGACCGGGTCCCCGGCGGCGTCCCCGCCGGCCGGGCCGCGCCCGTCCCGGTGCCGGCACCGCCCTTCCGGGCCGGTTCCCCTCCCCTTTCCGTCCGCATCGATCGAGGACCCCTTCCCCGCACCCGCCCGGGGCCGGTGCCCGGGTGTTGCGCTGTGCGACATGTGGTGGTCGCCCGGGGGTGGGGACCGGGTTGCCCGCGGGTCATCGGGGGTGAGCAGTCTGCCGGTGTGCCGGGCACGGGGAAACGTGACGAGATGCGGCGCTGCCGCCTGGTGGGCCTGGCGGGCACCGCGGCGCTGGCCGCGGGCGGCAGCAGCGCCGGCGCGCTCTCCGTGCAGCGGGTCATGGAGCTCCCCGCCGGACGGGCCGCCGCCGGACTGGCCGCCACCTATTTCGGCCTGGTGCTGCTGGTGGCCGCCTGGGCCCGGCTGGGCCGCACCGTGCGCGGCACCGATCCGCCCGCCCCCGGCCGGCTGCTGGCCACCCTCGCCCTGTGGGCCGCGCCGCTGCTGCTCGCCCCGCCGCTGTTCAGCCGGGACGTCTACAGCTATCTCGCCCAGGGCGCCATGGCGGACGCCCGGCTGGACGTCTACACGCAGGGGCCGGCCGACCTCGGCGGACCGCTGGCCGCGGAGGTCGCGCCCGCCTGGCAGCACACCCCCACGCCCTACGGCCCGGTCTTCCTCTCCTTCGCCTCGGTCATCAACGACCTGGCCCGGGCCGAGGTCTGGGCCGGGGTGCTGGGCATGCGGCTGCTCGCCCTGCTCGGCGTGGCACTGATGGTGCTCTCGCTCCCCCCGCTGGCCCGTGCCTGCGGCACCGACCCCGGCCGCGCGCTGTGGCTCGGCGCGCTCAACCCGCTGGTGCTGCTGCATCTGGTCGGCGGCGCGCACAACGACGCCGTCATGCTCGGTCTGCTGGGCACCGGGCTGGTGGCCGCGCTCGGCCGGCGCCGGTTCCTCGCCCCGGTGCTGGCCACCGTGCTGGTCACGCTGGCCGCGCTGGTCAAGGTCCCCGCCGCGCTCGGCCTGCTGGCCGTGGTCTCGCTGCGGGCCCGCCGGCCGGCCGGCCGCGCCCGCTGGTGGCGGGCCGGGGCGGCGGTCACCGGCACCGCCCTGGTCACCACCGTGCTGGCCACCGCCGTCACCGGCCACGGCTACGGCTGGATCGGGGCCCTGCGCACCCCCGTCTCGCCGGACAACTGGGCGCCGGTCAGCGTGCTGGGCCGCATCACCCAGGGCGCGCTGCGGGCGGCCGGCAGCGGACTGGCCCATTTCGCCCAGCCCGCCTGGCAGCTGCTGGGCCTGGCGGTGCTGTGCGCCGCCGTGCTGGTGCTGTGGCTGCGGCGTCCCGCGTCCGCCCCGCTGTACGCGCTGGGCCTGTCGCTGACCGCCCTGGCCGTGCTCGGCCCCGCCATCCGTCCCTGGTATGTGCTGTGGGGGGTGTTCCTGGTGGCCGCCGCGGCGCCCGGTGGAGCCGCCCGCAGCGGCCTGGCGGCTGCCAGCGGGGTGCTCGCCTTCGCCGTGCTGCCCAGCGGCTTCGCCCCGGACGGCGGCCAGGTGGCGCTGGCCGTCTGCGGCGGTCTCTGCGCGCTGCCGGCGCTGTGGTGGGCCCGCCGCCTCGGCGCGGCCCCGTCCGTGCTGCCGCCGCTGCCGCCGCCGCGCCCGGGACCGGGACCGGGATGATCCGCCTCCCGGGCGGTGCGCGGGTGACCGGCCGGCTGCCGGCCCTGCTGCTCCTGGCCGCCGCGGTGGGCCTGTTCCTGGCCACCGTCCCGCTGCACCGGAACTGGTTCGACCTGCGTGTCTACCACGAGGCGGTGCACCACTGGGTGCACGACGGCGGCCCGCTCTACGGCTACCGGGTGCCGGGCCAGGACTACGGCTTCACCTATCCGCCCTTCGCCGCGCTGTGCATGCTGCCGCTGGCCCTGCTGGACTGGCCCGCCGCCCTGACCGCCGGTCTGCTGGTGAACGCCGCCGCCACCGCGGCGGTGGTCGTGCTGCTCGCCGGGCCGGTGCTGCGCGGCCGGGTGCACGGCCGCCGGTACGCGCTGGCGGTCACCGGCTGTCTGGTGCTGCTGCTGGAACCGGTCCGCGACACGCTCAGCTTCGGCCAGGTCAATCTGGTGCTGCTGGCCCTGGTGCTGGCGGACACCCGGCTGGCGGCGCACGGCGGCCGGGCCGCCCGGTTCGCCGGACTGGGCACCGGGCTGGCCGCCGCGGTCAAACTCACCCCGGCGCTGTTCATCGGCTATCTGCTGCTCGCCGGGCGGCGCCGGGCCGCGGCCGTGGCCGCCGCCACCGCCGTCGCCGCCACCCTGCTCGCGGCCTGGGCCGCGCCCGGCACCTCCCACGACTACTGGACCGAGGCGCTGCGCGACACCGACCGCATCGGCGACCTGGCCTACATCTCCAACCAGTCCCTGCAGGGCCTGCTGGCCCGGCTCGCCGGCAGCGCCGGGGACGCCGGGCGGGCGGTCTGGGCGGTGGGAGTGGTGCTGGTGCTGGCCGTCTGGGCCCGGCGGGTGCGGCGCGCCCGGGCGGCCGGCGACACGGCCGCGGGGCCGGCGCTGACCGGCGCGGCGGCCTGTCTGATCAGCCCGGTGACCTGGGTCCACCATCTGGTGTGGCTGCTGCCGGCGCTGGCCGTGCTGGCGGCCGCCGCGCTGAGCCGCCCGCCGGGCCGCCGCGCGGCGCCCTTCGCCGTCGCCGTCGGGGCGTATGTGCTGCTGTGCAGCAGCGTGGTGTGGCTGTGGCGGTCCGGCGCCCCGGGCGTGGGCGGCTTCCTCGGCGGCAACGCCTACGTCTGGCTCGCGCTCGCCATGCTGCTCGCCCTGCCGGTGGGCGCGGGTTCACAGCACCTTCCGGCGGACCAGCGCGTACAGCGCCAGGACGCCGGGCAGCAGCGGTAGCCAGGAGGTGATGGCGCGGAAGCCGATCACCACCGCGGTCGCGGTGGTCACCGGCGTGCCGATCGCCGTCAGGGTCACCAGCAGCGCCGCGTCCACCGAGCCCAGCCCGCCCGGCGCCGGAATGAAGCCGACGGCCGCGGCGGCGGCCAGATAGGCGATGCCCACATGCAGCCAGGGCGCCGGTGCCCGCAGCGCCAGCGCCACCGTCACCAGCACCCCGGCCTGGAGCGCCGGGAACGCCAGCGCACCGCCCCACAGCGCGGCCACCCGGGCCGGACGGATGTGCAGCGCCCGGGCGTCGGTCAGCGCCGCGCCGAGAAAGCCGCGCACGGCGCCGCGCAGCGGCCGGACCGCCAGCAGCACGAGCACCAGCAGGGCCGCCGCCGTCAGCGCCAGCAGCGTCATCAGCAGGGTCCGGCCGGCCGGTACCGCCTCGCCCAGATGCAGCACGCCCGGGGTGAGGGACAGCAGGACGAGCAGCAGCACCAGCCGGGCCAGCGGCAGGGCCAGCGAGTAGAGCGCCAGCGAGGCCGAGGCACGGGTCAGCGGCACTCCGCAGCGGCGGTAGAAGCGCAGGGTGACGAGATGGGCGCCGATTCCGGCGGGCAGCAGGTCATTGGCGGCACCGGCGGCGAACTGGGTGGCGAGCAGCCGTCCGGGGGGCAGCGGCTCCAGCACCGTGCCCTGGCGGGCGAAGCAGACCGCCACCCAGCACAGGCAGGTGATGACGACGGCGGCCAGCAGCCAGAGGCGGTCGGCGGCCCGCAGCTGGCCGAGCCCCGCCACGATCACCGGCCAGTTGCCGATGGACCAGACCACCACCAGGCAGACCGGAATCAGACAGGCGATCTGGCGCAGCGGAAGCCGCGGCAGCGGGGAACTCCGTCTCGGCGCGGTGGTCGTCCCGGACAGTGCCACGGTCTCAGCCGTCCTTTCTCGCCTGGCGCATAGCAGGTGGCTACCGGAACGGGTATGCCCGACGCACGCGACGCCCCGGTGTCGGCAACACGTCGGGCCGCGGTGACACCGATGGCCGAAAGGCGCCGCAACGGCCGGGCGACCCGCCGCGCGCCCGCCCGGGGCGGCACCCCGGGCGCGGCGGGAGCGGCCCGATAGGGTGCCCGCGATGACCACGCCCGATCCCGTTCCGGACCCGGCCAGGGCCCCCCGCCGCCGCCTCGGCCGGGGTCCCGCCCCGGCGCGCCCCGGACCGCCGGCATCGGGCGGGGCGCCGCCGGGGGAGGAGCGGCTGCCCGGGGCCGCCGCCCCGGCTCCCGGCCACCTCCCGGCCGGGCCCGCCGCCGCGGAAGCCGATGCCGATGTGCCGGAGCGGGTGCCGGAGCGGGTGCCGGAGCCGGCGGAGACGGGCGGGGCCGCCGCCGGCGAACCCGCGGAGCGGGCGGCGGCGGACGACGGCCGGTTCCGGGTCGTGCTGGACAACTTCGAAGGGCCGTTCGACCTGCTGCTCCAGCTCATCGCCAAGCACAAGCTGGATGTCACCGAGGTCGCGCTGTCCCGGGTCACCGACGACTTCATGGCCCATATCCGCGCCATGGGCGGCGACTGGGACCTGGACCAGACCACCGAGTTCCTGGTCGTCGCCGCCACCCTGCTGGACCTCAAGGCGGCGCGCCTGCTGCCCTCCGCACACGTCGAGGACGAGGACGACCTCGCCCTGCTGGAGGCCCGCGACCTGCTCTTCGCCCGGCTGCTCCAGTACCGGGCGTACAAGCAGGTCGCGGCGGTCTTCCAGCGGCGGATGGCCGAGGAGGAGCGGTCCCGCCCCCGCACGGTCGGCCTGGAGCCGCACCATGCCGGACTGCTGCCCGAGGTCGTCCTCCGGGTCGGCCCCGAGGGCCTGGCCCGGCTCGCGGTCAAGGCCATGCAGCCCCGCCGCCGGCCCGAGGTCTATGTCGATCACATCCACGCCCCGCTGGTCAGCGTCCGCGAGCAGGCCGAGATCGTGGTCGGGCGGCTGCGCGAGCTGGGCCGGGCCACCTTCGCCGAGCTGACCGCCGACGCCCCGGACACCCTGACCGTGGTGGCCCGCTTCCTGGCGCTGCTGGAGCTGTACCGGGAGCGGGCGGTGGCCCTGGACCAGGAAGAGGCGCTGGGCGCGCTCACCGTCCGGTGGAGCGGCACCGGCGCCGACGACGGCCGGTCCCTGGTGACCGACGAGTTCGACCAGGAGCCGGGGACCGAGGACCGGCGGCAGCAGCACAACGAGCACGGAAGGAAGCGGGCATGACCCAGAAACCGGAGACGGCGGCCGAGGACGGCGCCCACGCCCACGCCCCCGCCCCCGCCGCCGTGCCCGCGGCCCGGCCGCCGGCCGGCGCGAGCACGGTCGCCGCGCTGGAGCTCAAGCCCGCGCTGGAGGCCGTGCTGATGGTGGTGGACGAGCCGGTGGCCGCGGACCGCCTGGCCCGGCTGCTGGAGCGTCCCGCCGACCGGGTGCGGCGGGCCCTGGCCGAGCTGGCCGAGGAGTACGCCGCCCAGGGCCGCGGCTTCGACCTGCGCGAGGTGGCCGGTGGCTGGCGCTTCTACACCCGCCCCGACTACGCCGACGCCGTGGAGCGCTTCGTCCTGGACGGCCAGACCGCCCGGCTCACCCAGGCCGCGCTGGAGACCCTGGCCGTGGTCGCCTACCGCCAGCCGGTCAGCCGGTCCCGGGTCTCCGCGGTGCGCGGCGTCAACTGCGACGGCGTGATCCGCACCCTGCTCCAGCGGGGTCTGATCGAGGAGGCGGGCAGCGAACCCGAAACGGGTGCGATCCTGTACGGGACGACGCAGTACTTTCTGGAGCGGATGGGCCTGCGCGGCCTGGACGAGCTTCCCGAGCTGGCGCCCTTCCTCCCCGAGGCCGATGCCGTGGAGGCCGAGAGCCCGGAGGGGATGCCCTCCTTCGCTCCGGACGACAGCGACGGCTCCGAGACCTTGGGCGCGTAACACCGTGCGCGCCGCGCCGACGACGACAGACGGAACACACGATGCGAAGCAGGGGCAGCAGCAACAGCGGCAACAGCAGGAATTACCGGGGCGCGGGCAACGACCGCGACCGGAAACGGCAGCGCGCCGGGCGGCCCCGCCCCGAGGAACGCCGCCATCCCCAGGACCCCGGCGGGGCCGGCGGCGGCCGGGCGGGCCGCCGCGGTGCCGGCCGCCCCGTCCCGGGCCGGCCCCGGGAGTACGAGGCCGAGGTGGAGGAGCGGCACCGCGCCCGGCACGGCAAGCCGGCCGCGAAGCCCCCCAGGACCTTCGGGGAGCCCGAGGGCGAGCGGCTCCAGAAGGTGCTGGCCCGGGCCGGCCTCGGCTCCCGCCGGAGCTGCGAGGAACTGATCGGCCAGGGCCGGGTGGAGGTCAACGGCACGGTCGTGCAAGAGCAGGGCCGGCGGGTCGACCCCGACCGGGACGAGATCAAGGTCGACGGCCTGACCGTCACCTCCCAGCGGCATGTCTTCTACGCCCTGAACAAGCCGGTCGGCGTGGTCTCCGCGATGGAGGACCCGGACGGCCGTCCCTGCCTGGGCGACTACGTCCAGGACCGGGAGACCCGGCTGTTCCACGTCGGGCGGCTGGACGCCGAGACCGAGGGCATCATCCTGCTCACCAACCACGGTGAGGCGGCCCACCGGCTCACCCATCCCCGGTTCGGCGTCACCAAGACCTATCTGGCCGCCATCACCGGCCCCGTCCCGCGCGACCTGGGCAAGCGGCTGCGCGAGGGCGTGCGGCTGGAGGACGGCTACGTCCGGGCCGACGACTTCCGGGTGGTGGACCAGGTCGGCAACAACTACCTGGTCGAGGTGGTGCTGCACGAGGGCCGCAAGCACATCGTGCGGCGCATGCTGGCCGAGGCCGGTTTCCCGGTCGACAAGCTGGTGCGCACCCACTTCGGCCCGGTCGCCCTCGGCGACCAGAAGTCCGGCAAGCTGCGCCGCATGACCCACACCGAGGTGGGCCGGCTCATGCGCGAGGTCGGTCTCTAGGCCCGGGCGCCCCGGTCTAGGCTGGGACAATGCGCTCCGCCCTCGTCATCGGCACCGGACTGATCGGCACCTCCGTCGCGCTGGCGCTCTCCGCCCGCGGCGTGCGCGTCCATCTGGAGGACCGGGACCCGGAGCAGGTCCGCACCGCCGCCGCGCTCGGCGCGGGCACCGAGGCCCCGCCGGACGGCCCGGTGGACCTGGCCGTGGTGTCCGTGCCGCCCGCGCTCACCGCTCCGGTGCTGGCCGACGCCGTGCGCCGGGAGGCCGCCCGCGGCTATCTCGACGTGGCCAGCGTCAAGGGCCGGCCGCGCCGCGAACTGGCCGACCTGGGCTGCGACACCACCCGCTACCTGGGCAGCCATCCGATGGCGGGGCGGGAGCGGTCCGGGCCGCTGGCGGCCACCGCCGAACTCTTCGAGGGCCGGCCCTGGGTCCTCACCCCGACCGCCGGCACCGACACCGAGGTGCTGAACCTGGCGCTGGAGCTGGTGGCGCTGTGCCGGGCGGTGCCGGTGGTGATGGACGCGGACGCGCACGACCGCGCGGTGGCCCTGGTCTCGCACACCCCGCAGCTGCTGTCCAGCCTGGTGGCGGCCCGGCTCGCGGAGGCCGGGGAGGCCGCCGTGCGGCTGTGCGGGCAGGGCATCCGGGACGTGACCCGGATCGCCGCCTCCGACCCCGCGATGTGGGTGGACATCCTGTCCGCCAACCCGGGACCGGTGGCCGATGTGCTCGCCGAGGTGGCCGCCGACCTGGACGAGACGGTGCGGGCGCTGCGCGCCCTGGAGTCCGCCGACGAGCACAAGCGGGCCGGCGGCGCGGCCGGCATCGAGGCGGTGCTGCGCCGCGGCAACGCCGGCCGGGCCCGGGTGCCGGGCAAGCACGGCGCCGCCCCGGCCGCCTATGAGACGGTGGCGGTGCTGATCAGCGACCGGCCCGGCGAGCTGGCCCGGATCTTCGCCGACGCCGGGCGGGCCGGGGTCAACGTCGAGGACGTGCGGATCGAGCACGCCACCGGGCAGCAGGCCGGTCTGGTGCAGCTCATGGTGCAGCCCGCGGTCGCCCCGGTGCTCACCGCGGCACTGCGGGAACGCGGCTGGTCCATCCGCCAGTAGCCGCCGGCCCCGGCGGGCGGCCGGCGGCGGGCCCCGGCCCGGAACGGCTACCCTTGCCCAGGACCCTTCGCCCACAGGCGCGGCGCCGGATCCCGGGCCGCCGGCGCCCGTGCGGGACGGTCGCCGCGCTGTCCGGTCTCGTCCAGGCCCCGGTTCCTCCGGTTCTCTCGAAAGGTGCGCCCCGCCGTGTCTGCTACCCCCGCTCTCATCGTCGCCATCGACGGGCCGTCCGGCACGGGCAAGTCCAGCACTTCCAGGGCGGTCGCGGCCCGCCTGGGCCTGCGCTACCTCGACACCGGGGCCCAGTACCGGGCCGCGACCTGGTGGATGCTGCGCAACGGGATCGACACCGCCGATCCGGCGGCGGTGGCCGCGGCCGCCGGCAAGCCGGAGATCGTCTCGGGCACCGACCCGGCGCATCCCGCCATCACCGTGGACGGCGCCGATGTGTCGGGGCCCATCCGCGGCCCGGAGGTCACCGGCGCGGTCAGCGCGGTCAGCGCGGTGCCCGAGATCCGTGCCCGGATCACCGAGCTCCAGCGGTCCGTCGCCCGCTCCGCCGTACCCGGCATCGTGGTGGAGGGCCGGGACATCGGCACCACTGTGCTGCCCGACGCCGATCTCAAGATCTTTCTCACCGCCTCGCCCGAGGCCCGGGCCGCCCGCCGCAACGGCGAACTGGCCGGCACCACCGGCGCCCCCACCCTGGAGGCCACCCGCGAGGCGCTGGCCCGCCGCGACGCCGCGGACTCCGGCCGCGCGGCATCCCCGCTCGCCAAGGCGGCGGACGCGGTGGAGATCGACACCTCCGAGCTCACCCTGGAGCAGGTGATCGCGCACATCATCACCCTGGTCGAGCAGCGGCGGGACGACGCGCGGCGGCGCGGCGCCGTGGCCGGCTGAGGCGGCCCGCCCGGCCGTGCGCGGGGCACACCGACCGGTGAGCCGGGCGCACCCCAACTTCAACGGACGCGAGACAGGACTCATGCACGACGATCTTCATTCCCCGGGGCATTCCCCGGGGCACCACCAGGGCACCGAGGCCCCGCACGGTGCGCTGGGCGAGGCCGAGTACGAGGAGTTCATGCGCCTCGCGGCCGAGGAGGGCTTCGAGGCCGCCGAGGTCGACAGCGAACTCGCCAAGGGGAGCGGACGGCTCCCGGTGCTCGCCGTGATCGGCCGGCCCAATGTCGGCAAGTCGACTCTGGTCAACCGCATCCTGGGCCGCCGCGAGGCCGTGGTCGAGGACCGTCCCGGAGTCACCCGGGACCGGGTGACCTACCAGGCCGAGTGGGCCGGCCGCCGCTTCAAGGTGGTGGACACCGGCGGCTGGGAGCAGGACGTGCTCGGCATCGAGGCGTCGGTGGCGGCCCAGGCCGAGTTCGCCATCGAGGCCGCCGACGCCGTGGTCTTCGTGGTGGACGCCTCGGTGGGTGCCACCGACACCGACGAGAACATGGTCAGGCTGCTGCGCCGCACCGGGAAGCCGGTGGTGCTGTGCGCCAACAAGGTGGACGGCCCGTCCGGCGAGGCGGATGCCGCCGCTCTGTGGTCGCTGGGCGTCGGCGAGCCGCATCCGGTCTCCGCGCTGCACGGCCGCGGCACCGGGGACCTGCTGGACGCGGTGCTCCGGGCCATGCCCGAGGCCCCGCCGGAGACCTTCTCGGTGGCGCCGGGCGGCCCCCGCCGGATCGCCCTGATCGGCCGCCCCAATGTCGGCAAGTCGTCACTTCTGAACAAGGTGGCGGGCGAGGAACGGGTGGTGGTCAACGAACTGGCCGGCACCACCCGCGACCCGGTGGACGAAGTGGTGGAGCTGGGCGGCAAGCCATGGGTCTTTGTCGACACGGCCGGCATCCGCCGCCGCACCCACCTTCAGGCCGGCGCCGACTACTACGCCTCGCTGCGCACCGCCGCCGCCCTGGAGAAGGCCGAGGCCGCGGTGGTGCTCATCGACGCCTCCGACACCATCAGCGTGCAGGACACCCGCATCCTGACCATGGCGGTGGAGGCCGGCCGGGCCCTGGTCATCGCCTACAACAAGTGGGACACCCTGGACGAGGAACGCCGGCACTATCTGGAGCGGGAGATCGAGCGCGATCTCGCCCAGGTCCGATGGGCGCCGCGGGTCAACATCTCGGCCGCCACCGGACGTCATCTGGACAAGCTGGTCCCGGCGCTGGAGCGGGCCCTGGAGGGCTGGCAGACCCGGGTGCCGACCGGCAAGCTCAATTCCTTCCTCGGCGAGCTGGTCGCCGCCCATCCGCACCCGGTGCGGGGCGGCAAACAGCCGCGCATCCTGTTCGGGACCCAGGCCGGGGCCCGGCCGCCGCGCTTCGTGCTGTTCGCCACCGGATTCCTGGAGGCGGGCTACCGCCGTTTCATCGAACGGCGGCTGCGCGAGGAATTCGGTTTCGAGGGCACCCCGATCCATCTCTCGGTCCGGGTGCGGGAGAAGCGCGGTACCGGCAAGGGCGCCAAGGGCAAGGCCCGCCGTCACGACTGAGCCGGCCGGTGCCGGGCGCGGTGCGGCTCAGCGCCCGCCGCGCTCGGCCGGGCCGGTCTCCCGGCCGCCGGCCGGCAGGGCGTGCCGGGCGCTCTTCTCCGCGGCCGGGTTCCGGCTGCCGTAGGTGGCGCCGAGCCAGCTCAGCGCGGCGAAGCCGCGGAAGCCCAGCGCCTCCTCGCCCTGCCGCTCCCCGGGCACGGCCCGGAACAGCCGCCGGTATTCGGCGCACAGCGAGTCGTAGATCGGCGTGGCCGAACGCTCGCCCGGTTCCTCGTAGACCGGACGCATGGCGGGGATGGAGCGGTGGCGTCCGGACGTGGCGGACGTGGCGGAGCCGGAGGCGGAGGCGGAGACATGGAAATGCTGCACGCTTCTCCAACGATCAGATCACCCGGCGGATGCGGGCGCGCGTCCGGCACCCCCTGAACGCCCCACACGCTCCTGCGGTGCGCGGAGCGGCGGCGGGCTCCCGGCGCCGGGCGGAGCGACGATACGCGGCAACGATGCGGGGCAGCCCTCCGGACGCCCCAGCCGTCCTGAGTGCTGCCCCGCGTCCCCGGGACCGGCGCCGTCCGGTCAGGTGCCGGAGAGCGGCATGGAACCGCCCACCAGCAGGCCGCGCGAGGCGGCGCCGTCCAGCGCCGTCCGCAGCAGGTCCTCGCGCGGCTGGCGCCCGATCGATCCGGCCGGGGCCGCGTAGACCAGCACGCTGTTGCGCTGCCGGGCCGCCGACCGCCATTCGTCGGTGACCGGCAGCGGCTGGTGGGCCTCCCACCAGGAGACCGTGGGGCCGCCGACCAGGCCCGGCTGGAGCACCGAGTGCAGCCGGCCGTTGACCACCAGTACCGACCAGCCGGCCATCTCGGACGGCGGCTTGTTCATCTCCATCACCGGCATGAAACCGTGCTCGATCAGCAGCGGCAGGAAGTCGTCGCCCGGTCCCTCGCTGCCGGGGCGCACCACCGGGGCGCTGGGCTCCACCACCATCGCCGGATACAGCTCATCCCCGAGCAGCACCTGGCCACAGGTCACGCTGAGCACCGCCTGGCCGGGATCTGCCCCCGGGATGTCCGCCGCGGTGGGGGCGGACTGCTGCCCGCCGTTGCCGCCGGTGATGGACCGCACCGCGCCCTTGAGCTGTTCCTCGGAGACCGGGACCACCTGGGAGGGGAAGCAGTCCGCGTGGGCGAAGGCCAGCACGGCCGTCTCGTCGCCCACGAACAGCACGGTGCTGGTGCGCTGCCGGGAACTGTCGCCGGGGGACTGGCACGACGTGCAGTCGTAGGTGCGCGGCGCGTTCTCGCCGGCCAGGAGTCGGTCGGCTTCTTCATCGCCGAGCTCGGCACGTACGTCATCACTGACGTCGAGCATGAGGGACACAGACGCTCCTCGGAATCGGAATCTCCGCCGCCTGATGAGGCTGCGACGTGTCCAACGGCGGGCGGCGGCTTTTGTCACGGCCTTACGGCGCGCGCGGCATCCCCCGGGCGCACGCCGCAGAGGCGCGCCGCGGTGTCGCGCCCGGGCCGGGGCGCCGGGGCCGTACTGCCCGTGGCCGCGGGGCGGCCGGGCACGGAAGTGGCCTCCGGCGGACACCGTGGGTAATTCCGCCGGTGAGCGGGGGAACACGCGGGAACGCCGGGGCAATGGGAGTTGCGGCCGGGACCGCCGCTCCCATCCGCTCGCGACCGTCATATTGCCGGAACTTTTTCGGCGGCGGTCCGGCGGCGGCCGGGCGGCGGGAAATGTGAATTACCGCCACGTCCGAATGGGCTACGGAACATCGTTGCCGAACGGGGCCGCACGCCGGGCGTTCCGTGACGGAATGGTGACAGGGCAAGGACCGGGCCGGAACTTCCGGGTGTCCGCGCCACCCCGTACGGTGGGCGGCATGTCACCGGAACCCGGCGGGGCGGGTCTGCCCCGCGACGAGACAGACGGCTATCTGGGCCTGCCCGCGCACGCTGCCGAGCAGCGGGCCCGGGACCGCGGCTGGACCACGGTACGGGTGGTGCCGCCGGACGCGGTCATCACCATGGAGTACCGCGCCGGCCGCCTCAACCTCGCGGTGCGGGACGACCGGGTGGTGCGCTGCTGGCAGGGCTGAGCCACGGGCCGCCGGGCGGCCCGGGCCGCCATGGCCCGGGACCCGTGCCGCGGCGCGCTCAGTGGCTGCCGACCGGACGGCCCGCCGGCTGCTCGCCGTACCCGGCCGGACTGCCCTGGTGGCCGCCCTGTGGGCGGGCCGCCGGATGCCAGGGCCGCAGTTCCCCGGTGAGCTGTGGCACGCCCCGCGCCGCTCCGGCCGGCTGCGGCTCCGGATGCCGGGGCGGGGCGGCCGGCTCCCCGGCCCGCACCCCGTGCAGCCCCTGCCCGGCGGCGTGCGGGTGGAGCGCCTCCGGCGCATACGCCCGGAACGTCCGGTAGCCCGCGCGCAGCGCGTCCCGGGTGGTCAGCAGCCGCCACTCGGCCCAGGCGACGATCGGCTCGAACCACGGCATGGCCAGCAGCACCGCCAGCCCCGCGGCCCAGCCGAGCAGCACATCGGTCACCCAGTGGGTGCCCAGGTAGACCGTGGTGGTGCCGACCCCGAGCGCGAACACCGCGGCGGTCACCGACAGGATCCGCCGGGCCCGCGAGGTGGTGGCCAGATACGCCAGGATTCCCCAGGTCACGACCGCGTTGGCGGTGTGCCCCGAGGGAAATATGTCCCCGGTCAGGAACATCTCGTTGGAGCCTATGACGTTGGCGTAGTGCGGGCCCTCGCGGGCCATGCCGAGCTTGGCCGCCCCCACGCTGACATTGAGCAGCAGCAGCGCGGCGGCCATCACCAGCAGTGGGCGCAGGGTGCGCTGCCGCCAGGACCGCCAGCCCAGCCAGGCGGCGATCAGCACCGCCGTGGGGCCGCGCTGGCCCAGCACCACGAAGTAGTCCAGGAAGGCGTGCAGCCCGGGCCACTGCTTGTAGGGCCGGAAGAGCATCACCTGCCAGTCCAGCCTGACCAGCCACGAGGTGCTCAGCACCGCGTACACGATCAGCGCGTAGAAGGCCAGGGTGGCACCCAGGATCGACCTTCGCGTACGGCTCATGCGCGGAATCGCGGCGTCCGGGCGCTGCGGCTCCTGCTCCAGTCGGGCAAAGAGACGGTCGATAGGCACTCCTCAACATTACAGCCGGTGATGGCGGGGTTCCGTCTCGCGCCGGTCTTCGTGATCCCTATGTGATGTCTTCGCTATCGGAATCGGGACGTCGATCCCCTGGTTTTGCCGAATGCCCGCGGTGGATGATTCACCTTGTTCATGACTGAATCAATGGCCGCCGACGTCCGGGCCGGCACATTTCGGCGGGCCGCCGGGAACCGGTCCCGGATCCGGTCACGGCGGCGGTACGGGAATGCCACGGACGCGTGCCGGGCCGTACGCCCCGCAACCGCCGGGCCGGCCGGCCACGTCGGTGCGGACACCGGGCGGGCGGTGCACCCGCCCCCCGCCGGAACGGTGTGTGCACGGCCCTCCCGGCGGCTGACGTACGCTAGCTGACCATCTGCCCCGCACCGTCCCCGTGCGCGGTCCCGCTCCGGCTCCCCACCGGGCGGTCCCCCGTTCGTCACGGCCGGAACGGCGCGGCCAGATCAGTCGGTGCCGGTCGGGCCGGGAGGCCATCGAGGGAGGTGCGCAGATGCCGGGATCCACGACCACGCCCGGATCAGCAACGGTCCAAGGCGATGTCGCCCGGCACGCAGCGATCCCCGGCACCGCCGCTCCCCGCCCGGCCGGCGGTGCCGTCCGGGGCGGTCCCGGGCCGCGCGGCGCGCGCAACCGCTGGGCGGTGCTGGCCGTGCTCTGCGCCAGCCTGCTGCTGGTCGCCGTCGACGCCACCGTGCTCCATGTGGCGGTGCCCGCGGTCACCGCGGATCTGCGGCCCGGTCCCATCGCGCTGCTGTGGATCGTGGACATCTACCCGCTGGTCTGCGCCTCGCTGCTGATCCTGTTCGGCACCCTGGGGGACCGGGTGGGCCGCCGCCGGGTGCTGCTGCTCGGATACGGCTGCTTCGGCGGCGCCTCCGCGCTGGCCGCGCTGGCCGGTTCGCCGGAAGTGCTGATCGCCGCCCGGGCGCTGCTGGGCGTCGGCGGGGCCATGATCATGCCGGCCACGCTCTCGCTGCTGCGGCACGTCTTCCCGGACCGGCGGGAGCGCGCGCTGGCGATCGGTGTGTGGAGCGCCGTGGCGGCGGTGGGGGCGGCGCTCGGTCCGCTGGTCGGCGGGGTGCTGCTGGAACACTTCTGGTGGGGCTCGGTCTTTCTGATCAACATCCCGCTGATGGCCGTCTGCCTGCCGGTGGGCCGCTGGCTGCTGCCGGAGTGCACCGGGGACGGCACCGGGCCCTGGGACGTGCTGGGGGCGGTGCTGGCCGCCGGCGGGCTGTTCGGCGTGATCCTGGCCGTGAAGCGGGCGGGCGGCGGGGACCTCTTCTCGCCGGGCACGCTGCTGCTGGCCGGTCTGGGCGCGGCCCTGCTGACCGTGTTCGTCCGCCGCCAGCGGCGGCGGCACTGCCCGCTGCTGGATCTCTCGGCGTTCCGCCGGGCGGCCTTCGGCACCGCGGTCGGCTGCATCGTGCTCACCGTGCTGGCGCTGGTCGGGCTCGCGCTGGTCGCCGCCCAGTACCTCCAGCTCGTCTTCGGGCTCAGCCCGCTGCAGACCGGGCTGCGGCTGCTGCCGCTGAGCGTGGCGGCCGTCGCCGCCGGTCTGGCCGGCTCCCGGATGCTCACCCTGATGGGCCCGCGCACCATGGTGTCGCTCGGCTTCCTGCTCACCGCGGTGGCCGTGCTGGCCCTGCTCGGACTGGGCGAGCAGGACCGGCCGGGACTGCTGACCGCCGCCTTCGTGATGCTCGGCTTCGGGCTGGAGACCACGCTGTTCGGCGCCTATGAGTCGATGCTCAGCGATGCCCCGGCCGCGCAGGCCGGGGAGGCGGCGGCGATCGGCGAGACGGCCTACCAGTTCGGGGCCGGGCTGGGCATCGCGCTGCTGGGCAGCATCATGAACGCCGTCTACGGGCCCGGGGTGGGCCGGGTCGCGGGCCTGGCGGAGGCCGATCTGGCCGCCGCGCGGCACTCCCTGGCCGAGGCGTACGCGGTGGCCGACCAGGTGGGGGGCGAGGCCGGTGAGGCGCTGCGGCTGACCGCCCGGCACGCGTTCGTCAGCGGTACCCACAGCGTGCTGGTGGTCAGCGCGCTGCTGCTGCTCGCCGGCGCGGTGGCCGCGCTCCGCCTGCCGCGCGATCTGGGCACCCCGCCGCCCCCCGCCGACCGCTGAGGCCGCCCGGCACCGGGCGCGCCGCGGGCCGGGACGGAGCGCGGGCCCGCGACCGGGGGCCCGCGACTGGGGGCGCGCGAGTGGGGGGTGTGCGGGTGCCGCGGCGTGCGGGGCCCGGGGTGGGGGAGGCCACAGCGCGGGAGGGGATGCTTGCCGGGCGGGGTTACCGGCCCGTAGCGTCTGGCGGGGCTTCGGCCCCTGACCGGGACTTCCTCGCACCGGAGGCGTAACGATGGCCGCAGAGCCCCTGCCCCCCTTCGATCCCGCCGACCCGCTCGGGATCGACGACCTGCTCGCGCCCGAGGATCTCGCGGTGCGGGAGACCGTGCGCAGCTGGGCCGCGGACCGGGTGCTGCCGGAGATCGCCGGCTGGTACGAGCGCGGCGAGCTGCCCGCCGTCCGGGAGCTGGCCCGGGAGCTGGGCGCGCTGGGCGCCCTGGGCATGACGCTGGAGGGCTACGGCTGCGCCGGCGCCTCCGCGCTCCAGTACGGCCTGGCCTGCCTGGAGCTGGAGGCCGCCGACTCCGGCATCCGCTCCCTGGTCTCGGTGCAGGGCTCGCTGGCCATGTACGCGCTGCACCGCTTCGGTTCGGAGGAGCTCAGACGCGAGTGGCTGCCGCGGATGGCGTCCGGCGAGGTGATCGGCTGCTTCGGGCTGACCGAGCCGGACCACGGCTCCGACCCCGGCGCCATGCGCACCTCGGCCCGCCGCGACGGCGGCGACTGGGTGCTCAGCGGCCGCAAGATGTGGATCACCAACGGCTCGGTGGCCGGCGTGGCGGTGGTCTGGGCCCGCACCGAGGAGGGCATCCGCGGCTTCGCCGTGCCCACCGACAGCCCCGGCTTCAGCGCCCCGGAGATCCGGCACAAGTGGTCCCTGCGCGCCTCGGTCACCAGCGAGCTGGTGCTGGACGAGGTGCGGCTGCCGGCCGGCGCCCTGCTGCCCGGGGCGCGCGGCCTGGGCGCCCCGCTGGCCTGCCTCGGCCACGCCCGCTACGGCATTGTCTGGGGCGCCATGGGAGCGGCCCGCAGCTGCTTCCGGGCGGCGCTGGACTATGCGCGCACCCGTGAGCAGTTCGGGCGGCCCATCGGCGCCTTCCAGCTCACCCAGGCCAAACTGGCCGACATGGCGGTGGAGCTGCACAAGGGGATGCTGCTGGCGCACCACCTCGGGCGGCGGCTGGACGCCGGGAAACTGCGGCCGGAGCAGGTGAGTTTCGGCAAGCTGAACAATGTCCGCGAGGCGCTGGAGATCTGCCGCACGGCCCGCACCGTGCTGGGCGCCAACGGCATCTCCCTGGAGTATCCGGTGATGCGGCACGCCACCAATCTGGAGTCGGTGCTCACCTACGAGGGCACCTCCGAGATGCACCAGCTCGTGCTGGGCAAGGCCCTGACCGGGCTGGACGCCTTCCGCGGCTGACCCGGCCGGCGGCCGGGTCAGCTCTGGTTGAAGAAGCCGCCGTCGGGGCGGCGGCCGTCGGTGCTGACCACCTCGTACTTGGCGGGGGTGAGCAGGAAGACGCGGTTGGCGACGCGCTCGATGGAGCCGCGCAGACCGAAGATCAGCCCGGCGGCGAAGTCCACCACCCGCTTGGCGTCCGCCGATTCCAGGGTGGTGAGGTTGATGACGACGGGCACCCCGTCCCGGAAGAGTTCCCCGATCCGGCGGGCGTCCCGGAAGCCCTGCGGCGTCACGGTGGCGATCCGGCGCCCGCGCTCCTGCGCGGCCTCGGCGGCCACCCGCAGGCGGGGATCGGTGGTCCAGGCGGCGGGGGCGCTGTCACCGGGCTCCGGGCCCTCGGCGTAGTCGTCGTCGTAGTAGCGCTCGCGGTCGTCGACCAGTCCCAGCCACGCACTCGCCCTGCGAACCGAACCCATGGACGCCTCCTTCCCGATGCGCGGGGACCCCCGCCTTCCCGTCGTTGTGGAACACGGTGACACCCGCCCCCCTATCGTCGTGCATGGAGCAGAGAATGCGCCAAGTGGTTGGCCGCAGAAACGGTTTTCTGTGACGGTTCTGGTGCATTCGGCGGGCCGCTGGATGGCGCCCGGTCAGGGGAGTTGGCGCTGTGGCCGGTTGACGGAGAGTGAGTTTCCCCGGCTGCTGCCGGGAGGGTGACGGGGGCCCGGGCGCTGCGGCGCCCGGGTGACGCCCCCGGCCGCCCGGCCTCACCCGGCGGCGACCAGCTCCGCGATCTGCACCGCGTTCAGCGCGGCCCCCTTGCGCAGATTGTCGTTGGAGATGAACATCGCCAGCCCGTGCTCCACGGTCTCGTCGCGGCGGATGCGGCCGACATAGCTGGCGTCCCGGCCGGCCGCCTGGAGCGGGGTCGGGATGTCGGAGAGCTGCACGCCGGGCGCCTCGGCCAGCAGCTCGGCCGCCCGCTGCGGGCTGACCGGCCGCTCGAAGCGGGCGTTGACCTGGAGCGAGTGCCCGGTGAAGACCGGGACCCGGACGCAGGTGCCGGAGACCGCCAGGCCGGGGATCTCCAGGATCTTGCGGCTCTCGTTGCGCAGCTTGTGCTCCTCGTCCGTCTCGCCGAGCCCGTCGTCGACGATCGAGCCGGCCATCGGCAGCACATTGAAGGCGATCGGGCGCACATAGGTGCCCGGTGCCGGGAAGTCCAGTGCCTGGCCGTCCCGGGTGAGCCGGGTGGGGTCCTGCGGCGCGGCGGCGCGCACCTGTGCGTTCAGCTCGTCCACCCCGGCCAGACCGCTGCCGGACACCGCCTGGTAGGTGGCGACCACCAGCGCGGTCAGCCCGGCCTCCCGGTGCAGCGGCCTGAGCACCGGCATGGCCGCCATGGTGGTGCAGTTCGGATTGGCGATGATGCCCTTGGGCCGGTCGGCCACGGCGTGCGGGTTCACCTCGGAGACCACCAGCGGGACCCCGGGGTCCATCCGCCAGGCCGAGGAGTTGTCGATCACCACGGCGCCCGCTCCGGCGACCTTCTCGGCCAGCGCCCGCGAGGTGGCGCCGCCGGCCGAGAACAGCACGATGTCCAGCCCGGACCAGTCGGCGGTGGCCGCGTCCTCGACGGTCACCTCGCCGTCCTGCCAGGGCAGGGTGCGCCCGGCGGAGCGGGCCGAGGCGAACAGCCGGAGCCGGCTGACCGGGAACTTCCGCTCGGCCAGAATCTCCCGCATCACAGTGCCGACCTGGCCGGTCGCCCCGACGATCCCGATCTTCATGCGCTGGTACCTCTGTCCTTCACCTGTCGCTGTGTGCGGATGTCGTCCCGACCGCACCTCCTAGCGTGCCCTGCCCGGTGCCGGATGGGCCAATCCTTTCCTTGACGTGGATCACACCACAGCGGCCGAATACTTCTGAATGGAAGTAACGCTCCTGTAACGAGATGGAACTACCCTCCCTGGCCTGGCGCCTTCCGCCGTAACGCCCCGGTGGCGCCGGCGGCCGGCCCGCGGGGTGTTCCGGCATGTCGGACACGTCCGGCGACGAGGCAACGGCAACACACGGAGACGGCGAGGTGGCACGGTGCATCTGACCCCCCACGAACAGGAGCGGCTGCTCATCCATGTGGCCGCGGAGGTGGCCGCCCGGCGGCGGGCACGCGGCCTGCGGCTGAACCACCCCGAGGCAGTGGCCCTGATCACCGCCCATCTGCTGGAGGGCGCCCGGGACGGGCGCACCGTGGCCGAGCTGATGGTCTCCGGCCGTGCGGTGCTGACCAGGGACGACGTCATGGAGGGCGTGCCCGAGATGATCCATGACGTCCAGGTGGAGGCCACCTTCCCGGACGGCACCAAGCTCGTCACCGTCCATGAACCGATCAGCTAGCCCGGAGGGCCGCCGCCGTGATTCCCGGAGAAATCCTGTTCGCCGATGACCCGGTGGTCCTCTTCGAGGGCGCCGGGATCACCCGCCTCACCGTGCGCAACACCGCCGACCGCCCGGTGCAGGTGGGCTCCCACTACCACTTCGCCGAGGCCAATCCGGGCCTGGACTTCGACCGTGCCGCGGCCCGCGGCAAGCGGCTGGCCGTCCCGGCCGGCACCGCCGTCCGCTTCGAGCCGGGCATCCCGGCCGAGGTGGAGCTGATTCCCCTCGCGGGCCGCCGGATCGTGCCGGGGCTGCGCGGCGAGACCGGAGGAGAACTCGATGCCTGAGCTGAGCCGCGCCGCCTACGCCGACCTGTTCGGCCCGACCGCCGGGGACCGGATCCGGCTTGCCGACACCGGTCTGCTGATCGAGATCGAGCGGGACCTCAGCGGCGGCCCGGGGCCGGCGGCCGGCGAGGAGGTGGTCTTCGGCGGCGGCAAGGTGATCCGGGAATCCATGGGCCAGTCCCGGGTCACCCGGGCCGAGGGCGCCCCGGACACCGTGATCACCGGCGCGGTGGTGCTGGACCACACCGGGGTCTACAAGGCCGATCTGGGCATGCGGGACGGCCGGATCACCGGCCTGGGCAAGGCCGGCAACCCGGACACCATGGACGGGGTGCACCCGGAGCTGGTGATCGGCCCGGAGACCGAGATCATCGCCGGGAACGGCAGGATCCTCACCGCCGGCGGCATCGACGCGCATGTCCACTTCATCTGCCCGCAGCTCGCCGACGAGGCCCTGGCCTCCGGGGTCACCACGATGATCGGCGGCGGTACGGGACCGGCCGAGGGCTCCAAGGCGACCACGGTCACCCCGGGGCCGTGGCACCTCGCCCGGATGCTGGAGGCCATGGACGGCCTGCCGGTCAACATCGGGCTGCTCGGCAAGGGGAACACCGTCTCCCGCCAGGGCCTGCTCAGCCAGTTGCGGGGCGGGGCGGTCGGCTTCAAGCTGCACGAGGACTGGGGCACCACCCCCGCGGCCATCGACGCCTGCCTGACGGTGGCCGACGAGACCGGGGCGCAGGTCTCCCTGCACACCGACACCCTCAACGAGGCCGGGTTCGTGGCCGACACGCTGGCCGCGATCGGCGGGCGGTCCATCCACGCCTTCCATGCGGAGGGCGCGGGCGGCGGGCACGCGCCGGACATCATCACCGTCTGCTCGGCGCCGAACGTGCTGCCCGGCTCCACCAATCCGACCCGGCCGCACACCGTCAACACGGTCGAGGAACATCTCGACATGCTGATGGTCTGCCACCACCTGAATCCGGCGGTGCCGCAGGACCTGGCCTTCGCCGAGTCCCGGATCCGGCCGACGACGATGGCGGCCGAGGACATCCTGCACGACCTGGGCGCGATCTCCATGATGGGGTCGGACTCCCAGGCCATGGGGCGGATCGGGGAGCTGGTGATGCGGACCTGGCAGACCGCGCATGTGATGAAGGCGCGGCGCGGGGCACTGCCGGGCGACGGGCGGGCGGACAATATGCGGGCACGTCGCTATGTCGCCAAATACACGATCAACCCCGCCATCACGCAGGGCATCGACCATGAGGTGGGCTCGGTGGAGCCGGGCAAGCTGGCCGATCTGGTGCTCTGGGAGCCCGCCTTCTTCGGTGTGAAGCCGGCCCTGGTGATCAAGGGCGGCCAGATCGCCTATGCCCAGATGGGCGACGCCAACGCCTCCATCCCGACCCCGCAGCCGGTGCTGCCGCGGCCGATGTTCGGGGCGATCGGCCGGGCACCGGCCGGCAACTCGGTCAACTTCGTCTCGCCGCTCGCCCTGGCGGACGGCCTGCCGGAGCGGCTGGCGGCGGGCAAACGCTGGGTGGCGGCCGAGTCCGCCCGGGCGGTGACCAAGGAACGGATGCGGCTCAACGACGCCACCCCGGAGATCCGTGTCCAGCCGGACACCTTCACCGTCACCATCGACGGCGAGGAGGTCGTGCCCGCGCCCGCCGCGACCCTGCCCATGGCCCAGCGCTACTTCCTCTTCTAGGCCGGTCCCCGCGCCGGCCCCGGACCCACTCCCCGGGCCACCCCTCGGACCCACCCCCTTCCAGTCCTTTCCCGGGACGCGGCGGGGACGATCCCGCAGCACCCCAGCCGGAAGAAGGCCCCGCCCATGCAGCAGCCCTCCTGCCCGCCCCCGCCCTCCCGGCCCGCCGCCGCGGCGGCCCTGCTGGTGCTGGCGGACGGGCGGTTCCCGGCCGGGGGACACGCGCACTCCGGCGGTGCGGAGGCCGCCGTCCGGGCGGGCCGGATCACCGGTCCCGACTCGCTGGAGGACTTCTGCCGGGGCCGGCTGCACACCGCCGGCCTGGTCGCCGCCGCCCTGGCGGCGGCGGCCTGCGCCGGACTGGACCCGGTGGAGCTGGACGCCGCCGCGGACGTCCGGACGCCGAGCCCGGCGCTGCGCGCCACGGCCCGGCGGCTGGGACGGCAACTGATGCGGGCCGCCCGGGCAGTGTGGCCCGCACCGGAACTGGCCGCCCTGGCGGCGGCCCGGCCGCGCGGCGCGCACCAGCCGGTGGTGCTCGGGGCCGCGGCCCGGGCCGCCGGGCTGACCCCGCACGATGCCGCGCTGGCGGCCGGATACGAGACGGTGTCCGGCCCGGCCACCGCGGTGGTCCGGCTGCTGGGCCTGGACCCGTTCCGGGCCACGGCGGTACTGGCCCGGCTGGGCGGCGAACTGGACGAGGTCGCCGGGCGCGCCGTGGCGGCGGCCGGGCGGGCGGCGACGGGCGGCACCGGGGAACTTCCCGCCGCGTCCGCGCCGCTGCTGGAGATCACCGCCGAGGCCCATGCCGCCTGGCCCACCCGGCTGTTCGCCTCCTGAGCCCGCCCTTCGCCGGCACCGCAACCCGCATTCCCCCAACCTCTGGAGGTACCGTCATGCATCGTGATCACCCGGTGACCTTTCCCGGACGGCACACGCACGGCGCCCAGGCCGTGCGGCCGGACGGGCGGCGGCGGGCGCTGCGGATCGGACTGGGCGGGCCGGTCGGTTCCGGCAAGACCGCCACGGTCGCCGCGCTCTGCCGGACGCTGCGCGACGAGGTCGCCATCGGCGTGGTGACCAACGACATCTACACCCGCGAGGACGCCGATTTCCTGCTGCGCAACGCCGTGCTGCCCGCCGAGCGCATCACGGCCGTGGAGACCGGCGCCTGCCCGCACACCGCGATCCGTGACGACATCTCGGCCAACCTGGAGGCGGTGGAGGAACTGGAGGAGGCCGCCGGCCCGCTCGATCTGGTCCTGGTCGAATCCGGCGGCGACAATCTGACCGCCACCTTCTCCCACGGCCTGGTCGACGCCCAGGTCTTCGTCATCGACGTGGCGGGCGGGGACGACATCCCGCGCAAGGGCGGGCCCGGGGTCACCACCGCCGATCTGCTGGTGGTCAACAAGACCGACCTGGCCCCGTATGTCGGCTCCGATCTGGGCCTGATGGCCCGGGACGCCAAGGCGCAGCGCGGCGGGCTGCCGGTCGTCTTCACCGCGCTGACCCGGCCGGGCGGCGTCGGCCCGGTCGCCGACTGGGTCCGCGGGCGGCTCGCCGCCTGGCGGACGGGCGGGACGCAATGACCGGCGCCGCCGCCCCCGCCGCCGTCCCGGCCGGGCTGTCCGCGTCCGCGCGGGTGGCGGCCGGGCCGGGCGGGACGCTGCCGGTGCTGGCCGGTGACGGTCCGCTGGCGCTGCGCCGCACCCGGGCGGCCGGCCCGTACGCCCAGGTGACGCTGGTCGGGGCGATGAGCGCCCCGCTGGGCGGCGACCGGCTGCGGCTGGCCGCCGAGGCCCGGCCGGGCGCGGCCCTGCGCATCACCTCGGCCGCGGCCATGGTCGCGCTGCCCGGCCGGGGCGGCGGTGCGGCCCGCTTCGACACCGAACTCACCGTGCGCCAGGGCGGCGAACTGCGCTGGCTGCCGGAGCCGCTGATCTCGGCGCGGGGCAGCGAACTGGTCACCCATGCCCGGATCGACCTGGCGGCGGACGCCCGGCTGGTGTTCCGGGAGGAGCAGGTGCTGGGCCGCAGCGGTGAGGAGGGCGGGCGGCTGACCAGCCGGATCACCGTGCGGTGGGCGGGCCGGACGGTGCTGGACCAGGAGCTGTCCACCGGGCCCGGCGCACCGGGCTGGGACGGCGGCGCGGTGCTCGGCGGCCACCGCGCGGTGGGCCAGTTGCTGGTGGTGGACCCCGCCGCCTACGGGGAGGGCGGCCGGCCCGCCGAGCCGCGCCCGCTCGGCGGGACGGCGGCGCTGCTGCCCCTGGCCGGGGCCCCGGCCGTGCTGGTGACCGCCCTCGCCCCGGACGCCCTGGCGCTGCGCCGTCTGCTGGACACCGTGACTCCGTGACTCCGGGACTCCGGGACTCCGGGACTGCCCGGCTACGGGCGGCGCGGTGCGGGCGCTCGCCGGGCGTCAGAGGGCGGCGAGCAGCGCGGGGAGCTTGCGCATGTCGTCGAAGACGGTGGTGTCCGGGCCGGTGAGCCAGCCGGCCGGGGTGAGGCCGCCGGCGTAGCCCAGGGACCGCATGCCGGCCGCGCGTGCCGCCTGCACGCCGTACTGGCTGTCCTCGATCACCACGCAGTCCGGTGGCGGCACCCCCATCCGGCGGGCGGCGTACAGGAAGAGATCCGGTGCCGGCTTGCCCTCGGCCACCTCGGTGGCGCTGTAGATCCGGCCCTCGAACCGCTGGTAGAGGCCGGCCGCCCGCAGGGTGCGCCGCATCTTCTCGTGGCTGCCGCTGGAGGCGATGCAGGTGCGCAGCGGCAGGGTGCCCAGGGCGTCCAGGGCCTCCACCACTCCGGCGACCGCGTTCAGCCCGGTGTCGATCGCGGCATTGAGCTGCTCGGTGAAGCGCCGCTCCCACAGCAGCGCGGTCTCCTCGCCGAGACGGTCGGCCATCTGCCGGTAGATCGCGGGCGCGGACTTGCCGAGGAAGCGGCGGGTCATCTCCTCCTCGTCCATCGGCCAGCCGAGCTCGCGGCCGAGCCGCAGATTGATCCGCAGCGCGACCGGCTCGCTGTCCACCAGCACACCGTCGCAGTCGAAGATGAGCAGTCCGACGCGGTTGTTCACGCGGCAAGGCTAACCGGGCGGCGGGCCGCCGTGTGCGGCCGGGGTGCGGACCGGGCGAAGAGGCGGTGTGCGGCATGTGCGGGGTTCTTCACCGCACGATGGATGGCCCCGCAGGTTACTTGACCGTAACTTGTCAGCTACTCGGTAGTAGCCGTGGTCCGGACCACACAGCCGTGGTGCCACCCCCCAAGTGCGCTACAGCAAGGAGACCACATGATGCCGCCCCGGCCGACACCCCTGCGAAAAAACGATTCTGCACCGCCCATGTCCGCACCGCCCGTGTCCGCACCGCCCCTCTCTGCACCGCGCACGGCCGGCCGGCCGCGGCTCCTCGCCGCCGTCCTGCTGCTCGCCGTGCTCACCGCCCTGCTGCCCGGTGCCACCGCCGCCCGGGCGGCGGCCGGCCCGGCGGCCGCGTCCGCCGGCGGCTGGAACGACTACTCCTGCCGCCCCTCCGCCGGCCATCCCCGGCCGGTGGTGCTGGTGCACGGCACCTTCGCCAACAAGACCGACAACTGGCTCGGCCTCGCCCCGTACCTGGTGCACCGCGGATACTGCGTGTTCTCCGAGAACTTCGGCGAACTGCCCGGGGTGCCGCTGGTGCACGGCCTCGGCCCGATCGAGGACTCGGCCGCCGAACTGGCCGTCCACATCGACCGGGTGCTGGCCGCCACCGGCGCCGAGGAGGCCGACATCGTCGGCCACTCGCAGGGCGGCCTGATGCCGCGCCACTACCTCAGGCACTCCCCGGGCGCGGCCGGCAAGGTCAACGCGCTGATCGCGCTTGCGCCCTCCACCAACGGCACCACGCTCGGCGGCCTGACCCGGCTGCTCGACCACTTCCCGGGCGCCGGCGACCTGATCGGCTCCGCCGCGCCCGCGCTGACGCAGCAGGTGGCCGGCTCGGACTTCCTCACCCGGCTCAACGCGGGCGGCTACACCGTCCCCGGGGTCGACTACACCGTCATCGCCACCCGCTACGACGAGGTGGTCACCCCCTACCGGACCCAGTTCATCCGGGAACCCGGGGTGCGCAACATCCTGATCCAGGACCTGTGCCCGCTGGACTTCTCCGGGCACGCGCTGCTCGGGCTGGCCGACCGGATCGCGTTCCACGAGGTGGCCAACGCGCTCGATCCGGCCCGCGCCGAGCCCACCACCTGTCTGTCCGTGTTCGGCTGAGCGGCCGGCCGTCAGGCGGTGTAGAGCCGTTCGGCATAGGACGGGCCGTAGTACCGCTCCAGTTCGGCGAGCGCCTCCTCCGGCCGTTCGACGGCCTTGGCGATCCGGGCGCGGGACGGCAGCGCGCCCGGATCCCAGCTCTCCGGATCCCAGGCGGCGGAGCGCAGAAACGCCTTCGAGCAGTGGTGGAAGACCTCCTCGATCTCCACCAGCAGGGCCAGCTTCGGGCGGTGGCCGCGCACGGTCATCCGGTCGAAGAAGGGCGCCTGGCGCAGAATGCGGGCGCGGCCGTTGACCCGGAGGGTGTCGCCGCGTCCCGGGATCAGGAAGATCAAGCCCACCCGCGGGTTGGACAGAATGTTGCGGAAGCCGTCCATCCGCTTGTTGCCGGGGCGTTCCGGCAGCGCCAGGGTGGTGTCGTCCAGCACCAGGGCCAGATTCCCGGCCGGGTCGCCCTTGGGCGAGACGTCGCAGGAGCCGTCCGCGGCCGAGGTGGCCAGCAGACAGAGCGGGGAGGCCGCCAGCCACTGCCGGTCCAGTTCATGGAGCGAATCGCGGACCTTCTCCCGGGTGTGGGAGAGCGGCTCTCCGACGATCTCCACGAGTTCCTGTTCGCCGGTGACCTCGACCAGACCGTCCGCCTGCCCGGCCCCGGGCCTGCCGTCCGTCATGCCGCTCCCTTCGGGAGGTGTATTCAGACGGCACCGACCCTACCCCTGCGTCCGCCGGCGGCACACGGGTTTTCGCCGGGACCGCGGGCCGGCTGCCGCCCGGGCACGGCTGGCGCCCGGGCGGCGGTGGGGGTGGGGTGCCGCCGCCTCCCGGCGGAGGTGGGAGGACGGAGGCGGCGGCACCGCTGCCGGGGGTGGGGGCCCCAGCGGGTGAGAAGCGTCAGATCCGGCGTCTGCCCAGGGCACGGCGGCGGCGGACGGAGGCGAGCAGCACGGCCGCGCCGGCGGCCATGGCCGCCGCACCGCCGAGGGCCGGCAGTGCCGTGCCGCTCCCGCCACCGGTCGCGGCGAGGTCTGTCCCGACCTCGGCTTCGGTGCGACCGCTGGGTGCCGGGCTGTTTGCGTCGGTTCCGTTGCTCCTCGGGTCTGTGGCCGGTCCGGTGTTCCGGCCGGTGGCCTCGGCCGTGCTCCGGTCCCCGGAATCCGGCCCGGTTTCCGGTTCCGGCGCCGGCTCGGTCCGCGGCTCCGGTTCCGGTTCCGGCTTCTCGCCGGAGGGGGCGGTGGCGCCGCCCTGTCCCGGGGTGCCGCTGCCCCGGTCGCCACCGCCCCCGGCGGCTTCGCCGCCCCCGTCGCCGAACACGACGTCGGAGCAGGAGTAGAACGCCTCCGGGCTGTCGGTCCGCTGCCAGATCGTGTAGATCAGGTGGCGGCCCCGCCGCTGTGGGACGTCCAGCGTGAAGACATAGGCCCCTTCGGCGAGCGGCGGGTCGTCCACCTCGCCGATCAGTTCCAGGTCGGACCAGGCCGGCGGCCGGTCCGGGGCATAGCCGGGCCTGGTGAGGTAGACCTGGAAGCCGCCGCGGTGGGGCGCGGTGGCCGTGTAGCGGAAGGTGTGGCTGCCGCTGCTCATGCCGGTCGCCGGCCAGTCGGCGCGCGCCTGGTCCAGACCGGCGTACTTCTCCCGGCCGGCGCTGCACAGCCTGCCGTCCGGGATCAGCTCCCGGTGCCGCCCGGCCGCGTCGGCCAGGCTGACCTCGTGCCAGTCGTAGAACGCCTGGGTCCCGCCGAGGGCGACCGCGTCCCGGCAGGCGTCGGACCGCGGCGCCTCCGGGCCTTCCACGAAGCAGAGCCGGGCCCGGCTGATCGGGTTGTCCATGGTGCCGTGCGCGGCGCCGGGCGCAGCCGTCACCAGGCCGGCCGCCAGCGGTGCCAGCAGCACCGCGGCCACCGTGCGGGCCCGGTGACGGATGGACATGCGCACTCTCCGCTCTCTCGGTCGCCGGTCGTGCCGCCGGCCGCGTCGGGAGCCGTGAAGTCCGGCCGGTACCTTGCACGTTAGCCCCGCGGAGCGGCTGTTTCCGCATGCCGGCAGCGCCCGGGCGCAGTCTTATGCCGCCTTTAAGGAAGCGCTGAGTGATGGTTAAAGCGCGGCCCGCCGCACCGCCCGGCGGCGCCCCGCGGGGAGCTCACGGGCGTAGCGGAACTCCTCCCCGGCCCCCCGGTAGCCCAGCTTCTCGTTGATCGCCAGCATCGCCCGGTTGCCCGCGTCGTTGCCGGTGACCGCCATGGTGTACCCGGCCCGCCGGGCGCGGTGCAGCGAGTCCAGCTTGGCCAGCAGCCCCAGCCCGCGTCCGCGGTGGGCGCGGCGCGTTCCGGTCATGGCGGAGCCGTAGCGGGAGATGCGGTCGGTCACCGCCAGGGTGTACGCCGCCACTTCGCCGTCCACGGTCACCACCGTGGACAGCCCGTGGTCCAGATCCGGGCGCTCCCGGTCCACCCGCAGCCAGTCCTGGAAGGACATCGCCCGGAACGGCACGTCGCCCGGCTCGTCGGCGCGGCACTCCAGATCCGCCTCGTGCAGCCGGCGCAGGTCACCGGCGAAGGACGCCCTGGTGTGCAGTCCGACCCCGGGCGGCAGCCCGGCGGGCAGCGGCGGCAGCCCGCCGGCGGCCAGATCCAGGGTGAGGAAGCCCGCCCGGCGTCGCCGCCGGTAGCCGAGCCGCTCGGCGAAGCCGGGGGAGCGGCCGTCGTCCGCCGCCCAGGTGAACACGGTGTGCGCGCCGAGCCCGGCCAGATACTCCTCGCCCGCCGCCGCCAGGGCCCGGCCGGCCCCCTCGCCGGTCCGCTCCGGCCGCACCGCCACGTGGAGAAAGCCCTGGCCCGGATCGGCACTCGCGGCGTGCAGACCGGCGTCGGCGCAGCCGGTGATCCGGCCCCGGCCGTCCTCGGCCACCAGCAGACGCAGCCGGACGGCCGGCGGCGTGCCCTCGGCCTGCCAGGCGATGCCCGCGGCCGTGCAGATGAGATGGGGCACGGCGGACCGGCGGACCGCGGCCACCTCCGCGGCGTCCCCGGGACGGAACGTACGCACCTTGATCGGCATGCGCGGTACGGTACGCGGCAGCACCGGCGGACACCGCCCGATTTTCCGGGCGGCGAGAGCGGAGGGAGAACCAGCGGCGTGCGGATCAGCATCGATCCCCGGTCGTCACAGGCGCCGTACGAGCAGGTGCGCGCCCAGATCGCCGGGCAGGCCAGGGACGGCACGCTGACCGCCGGCCACCGGCTGCCGACGGTGCGGGCACTCGCCGCCGAGCTGGGGCTGGCGGCGAACACCGTGGCCAAGGCGTACCGCGCCCTGGAGGAGGACGGGGTGATCGAGACCCGGGGCCGGCGCGGCACCTTTGTGGCGGCGGCCGGGGACGCGGCGCAACGGGAGGCGGCACTGGCCGCGGAGGGCTTCGCCCGCCGGGCCCGCCGGCTCGGCCTCACCCGGGAGGCGGCGCTGGCCGCGGCGCAGGACGCGCTGCGTGCCGCCTACGGTGACCGGCCCGGCGGCTGAACCGGCGGGCGGGCCGGGGGGATGGCCGGGGGGATGGCCGTGCGGCCGGCCGGGTCCCGGGACGGCGCGCCGTCACCGCCGCCGCGCCCCTGTTCCCCTGTTCCCGGCCGGCCCCCGCGCGGCCCCCGGCGGCTAGCCGGTCTCGCCCCGGATGCGGGCGTCGTACTCGGCCTGCGGGCCGAGCCCGAGGGCCGCCCGCCGGGAATCCAGATTCTCCGGGTCGGCGACCGGGTAGAGCCGGATGCCGCCCCCGTCGCCGGGATCGTAGTACTGGGTGCCATAGCGCTGCGGCTCGCCGAAGTTGGTGAGGCAGCGGTCCGTCAGATAGGCGAGATGGACCGGATCGGCGTCGCCCGCCACCACGGCGGTGGTGAGAAGTTCCCGGGCGCGGTCCTGGAAGGCGTGGTCCGCGTGCTGGGCCAGCAGCCAGGCGGCGGTGGCCGCCTCCCGGCCGACCAGCGAGTGGCCGGGCCAGCCGTGCGCCTGGGTCACCCCCTTCAGCCAGGCGGTGTTCTCCTCGTCGATGCGCCGCAGCTCGGCGCGGATCTCCTCGGTCCACCGGTCGTAGGGGATCTGCCGCAGCCGCTGGTCCTCCGCCATCCGGCGGAGCAGTTCGGCGGCCAGCCGCGGATCGCGCGGCTGTGCGCCGTCGCCGCCCGCGCCGGCGGCCCCCCGGCCCGTCTCCCCGTCCCTGCCGTCCGCCTCCCACTGCGTCATGCGACCTCCGGTGCGTCCCCTGCCGTTGCCCTCCGGTGGGTTCGATCGTGCCCGGCGCCCCGGTAGGGCATGCTCGGGGGCATGAGCAATCTCGATCTGCGGCCGGCGCCCCGGCGGTGCGGCGGCGAGGGCTGGTCCCCTCCGGTGCGGGAACTCCAGCGCGGCCGGCAGGTGCCGCTGGGCGAGTCCACCATGGTGCGCCGGCTGCTGCCCGGTCTGGGGCGGCGGATGGTCGGCGCCTGGTGCTTCGTCGACCACTACGGGCCGGACGACATCGCCGGCGAGCCCGGCATGCAGGTGCCGCCGCATCCGCACACCGGTCTCCAGACGGTGAGCTGGCTGCACGACGGCGAGGTGCTGCACCGGGACAGCCTGGGCAGCCTGCAGACCATCCGGCCGCGCCAGCTCGGCCTGATGACCTCCGGCCGGGCCATCGCCCACTCCGAGGAATCACCCCGCGACCACCCGGCGGTGCTGCACGGCGCCCAGCTCTGGGTGGCCCTGCCGGACGCCCACCGGCACACCGAGCCGGCCTGGGAGTTCCACGCCGAGCTCCCGGTGATCCGGGGCGGCAACGGACTGACCGCCACCGTCCTCCTGGGCACCCTGGACACCGCGGCCTCGCCGGGCCGCACCTTTTCGCCGCTGGTCGGCGCCGATCTGGCGCTGCGCGCCGGCACCGACGCCCGCCTGCCGGCCGAGGAGGACTTCGAGTACGCGGCGCTCACCATGAGCGGCGCCCCGGAGGTGGACGGCGTCCCGCTCACCCCCGGCTCGCTGCTCTACCTCGGCACCGGCCGGCGCGAACTCCCGCTGCGCGCGGACACCGATTCCGCGCTGATGCTGCTCGGCGGTGTCCCGTTCGAGGAACGCCTGGTGATGTGGTGGAACTTCGTGGCCCGCACGGCCGAGGAGATCGCCGACGCCCGCCGGGCCTGGACGGCCGGTGAGCGCTTCGGCGAGGTCCACGGCTACTCCGGGGCGCGCCTGGCCGCCCCCGGACTCCCCTCCGTCCCGCTCAAGCCCCGCGGCCGGACCCGCGACGCCTAGCCGGCGGCCGGGGCCGGGGCCCGGGGCCGGAACACCTTCCCGCTCCGGCCGCCCGGGCCGGAGCGGTCCCCACGGCGGTCAGAGGTACAGGCCCGGGGCGGGGTCGGCGGAGGCGGCGGCCGGGGACGGCGGGATGCCGCGGCGCAGCGCGTAGAGCTCGGCGAGCGTGGCCCCCTCCCGGGGGATGCCCTCGGCGGTGCCCAGCCAGTCCGTGGCCTCGTGGTGGCTGAGCCGGCCCACCTCGATCCGGGCCAGACAGCGGCCCGGGCGCACCACCGCCGGATGCAGCCGCTCCAGATCCTCGTTGGTGGTGATGCCGACCAGAACGTTGCGGCCCTGGCCGAGCAGCCCGTCGGTGAGGTTCAGCAGCCGGGACAGGGCCTGGCCCGCGGTGTCCTTGGCGCCGCCGCGGATCAGTTCGTCGCAGTCCTCCAGCAGCAGCAGCCGCCAGCGGGCGGGACGTTCCGCCTCGGAGTCCTCATCGTCGCCGGAGCCCGGGCCGGAGGCGGACGCGGGGAGGGGGTCGTCCTCCTCGCCGATGGCCACGTCCATCAGATAGCCGACGTCGTTGAACAGACGTTCCGGATCGAGGACGCAGTCGACCTGGCACCACTCCCGCCAGGCCCGCGCCAGGGTGCGCAGCGCCGAGGTCTTGCCGGTGCCGGGCGGGCCGTGCAGCAGCACCAGCCGCCCGGAGATGTCGTCCGGCGAGGTGGCCAGCAGCGTGTCCAGCTCCCCGGCCACCCGGGCGGAATAGTTCTTGCGTGCGGCCGTCCAGCCCTCCGCGCTGATCTTGCGGGTGGTGCGGACCGAGCCGTGCGCCGGGGAGTAGTGCCAGAAGCCCATGATGACCTGGGAGGGTTCCTGCCGCGGCTCCTCCTCGGCGCCGTCCACCGCCTCCTTGAGCACCCGTTCGGCGATCTCGTCCGAGGTGGCGACCACGGTCACCTGTGCGCCGAACCGCCAGCGGCGGGACTGGATCGCCCAGTTGGCCCCGGTGGCCAGCACGGTCCGGTCGTCGCTGCCCTGTGCGGTGCGCTGCACCTCGGCGCCGGGCGGCAGCAGCGTGTGGTGCTCCTTGACCTGGCTCAGCCGGCGGCTGCGGGCGCAGGGCAGCTCCCCGGAGGCGAACCGGGAGATGAGCATGGTGTCGATGACCTCGCCGGGCGAGTTGGGGTCGTTGACCACGAAGCGGAACGGCAGCGTGTCCTCCTGGGGGCCAGTATCGTGGTTCGGGCGCATGGAGCCATGATCGGTCACCGGCGGGCAGCCGCGCACGAGAGTTTCCTTGTTGAAAGACGAACGGGCGATGTTCGTCAACCTCGCGCAGGGGAAGGTGAATCGGAGGACCGGGATACCCATGCGCATGTGTGGGGCGTTAGGGTTACCCTGCCCGCACCGGGTGCCCTTGTACGGGTGGGAGAGTCATGGAGCAGATAACTGCGCGGAGCAGGCCCCGAGTGCCTGCCGTCAACTGCGGGAGCGGAACGTCCGGCTCGCGCCTGGAGCGCCATCTGAGCGTGCTCTCCGGCCCCGCGGCACAGCGGCACGACGCCGAGGACGCCAGCATGCTCATGCGTGAGCTGACGAAGCATGACCGGCGTGCCGGGCACGAGCGCCGGGGCGCCAAGGTCATGCTGCTGGCGCCGCTGCGCCGGCTCCGCCGGACGCTGTTCGGCGGTCAGGCGTAACCGGCCGGCGGGCCGGAGCCGGCCGCACGGCCGGGCCCGCCGGCCACCGCGCCCCGCGGCGGCGTTCAGTGCGGAGCCGCGTCCACCGTCACGGCGAAGGAGAAACGATCTCCCCGGTAGTGGATGCGCACCACATCCACCGCCCGGTCGTGCTCGTCGTAGGCCACGCCGGTGCAGTGCAGGATCGGGCTGAGCAGCGGTACCCGGAGCAGCTGCGAGGTGCGCGGATCGGCCAGCCGCGCCTGCACGGTGTTGGCGATCCGGGAGACGGTGACCCCGGCCGTGTCCCGCAGAATCCTGGTCATGGGCCACCGCTCCAGATCGGCCGGGTCGATCCGCTCCGCCACCTCGGGCAGCACCAGATTCTCCGCCCAGCTCGTCGGGTCGCCGCTCTCCGGATCCCGGCGCACCCGCCGGTAGCCGGCCGCTTCGCGCAGGCCGGGGAAGTAGCCGGCCAGCTCCGGCGGCACCGGGGTGGGCCCGTGGTCCAGCACGGTGGTCAGGTCGCCGGACTGCTGGGCCACGATGGCGTCCAGCGATCCCAGCAGCCGCACCGGCGCCCCGCCCCTGGCGTCCGGTTCGATGAAGGTGCCGCGCCGCCGGTGTCTGCTGATCAGCCCCTCGGTCTCCAGTTCCTTCAGGGCCTGCCGCATGGTGAGCACGCTGACCCCGTAGTGCTCGGCGAGCTGCTCCTCGGTGGGCAGCCGCAGCGGGGCCCCGGCGGCCCGGCCGAGTATGGACGCGCGCAGCGACTGCGATACCTGATACCAGAGCGGGAGCTTCCGGTTCAGTTCGAGCGAGTCGGGGGCGAAAGCGGTCACGGCGGGGCCTCCGGGATATGCGCGCGCTGAGTGGGTACTAGCAGGTCCTACGGTCGGAAATGACGCTCAAGACCCTGCCATACCTCGTCGTATCCCCGCTGCAGGTGTCCGGCGGACAGGGCCTGTGCGGTGAGGGTCACCGGCCAGCGGGTCTCGAACATGAAGGCGAGCCCGTCGTCGGTCTTCTGCGGGCGCAGCTCGGCGGCCGAGGCCCGGTCGAAGGTCTCCCGGTCCGGTCCGTGCGCGGACATCATGTTGTGCAGCGAGCCGCCGCCCGGCCGGAAGCCCTCGGCCTTGGCGTCGTAGGAGCCCTCGATCAGCCCCATGTACTCGCTCATCACATTCCGGTGGAAGTAGGGCGGGCGGAAGGTGTCCTCGCCGACCAGCCAGCGCGGGGCGAAGACCACGAAGTCGGCGTTGGCCAGTCCGGGGGTGCCGGAGGCCGAGGTGAGCACCGTGAACAGGGACGGATCGGGGTGGTCGTAGCTGATCGTGCCCAGCACGTTGAACCGCCGCAGATCGTACAGATAGGGGACATGGCTGCCGTGCCAGGCGACCACGTCGAGCGGTGAGTGGTCGTAGACCGCGGCCCACAGATTGCCGCAGAACTTGTTGATCACCTCGACGGGGCGGTCCGGATTCTCGTCGTACGCGGCGGTGGGCGCCAGGAAGTCGCGGGGATTGGCCAGGCCGTTGGCGCCGATCGGGCCGAGCTCGGGCAGGTCGAACGGGGTGCCGTAGTTCTCGCAGACATAGCCGCGGACCGGGCCGCCCTCCGGCAGCTCCACCCGGAACCGCACCCCGCGCGGAATCAGCGCGATGTCGCCGGGCCCGGCGCGCAGCGCGCCGAACTCGGTGAGCAGCAGCAGGGTGCCGCGCTCCGGGACGATCAGCAGTTCGCCGTCGGAGTCGCCGAACACCCGGTCGGTCATGGAGGCGGAGGCCCGGTAGAGGTGGATGGCGATGCCGGTGCGCTGCCGCACGTCCCCGTTGCCGCCCAGGGTCCACAGGCCGGAGACGAAGTCGGTGTCAGGGTCCGGGTCGGGCAGCGGGTCCCAGCGCAGCCGGTTGGGGTCGGGCACGGTCTCCTCGAACGGCGCGCCGCGCAGCCGGCCGTTGCCGGTGCGGGTGAAGCGGGGGTGGGCCGCGGAGGGCCGGATGCGGTAGAGCCAGGAGCGGCGGTTGGCGGCCCGGGGCTGGGTGAAGGCGGTTCCGCTGAGCTGCTCGGCGTACAGGCCCAGGGGCGCCCGCTGGGGCGAGTTGCGTCCCACCGGGAGCGCCCCGGGGACCGCCTCGCTGCTGTGCTCGTTGCCGAATCCCGGCGAGTAGGCCGGCTTCACGGCAGCGCCGCCCGGCCCGGTGACCATTCCATGGGTGCCCATCGCATGGCTCCTTCGCTGCCCCTGCCCCCGCCCGTCTGATTCCTTTGCCAGACCATAGGAATCAGTTCCGGGGAAGTCAACGATCCGGCCGGAGTGCGACGGCCGGAGATCTCGGCGGAAGGGGTTCCGAAAGCTGAGCATTGCTCTACTCTTCGCGCATGCCTGCCCTTCCCGAGCGCCTCCGCGCGCTGCTGCCGGGCCCCCGCACGGCCGTCCCCCTCACCGCGCTCGCGGCACTCGCCGCCGTGCTGCTCGGCGCCGCGCCCGCGCAGGCGCACGAGGAGCGCGAGGTCGAATTCCCGGACGGCACACACGGCGTGCCCCAGTACCGCGACACCGCCCCCGACCTGCTGGTCTGCAAGGACGACCCGGACGACTTCGCCCGCCGGACCGCCGGCTTCCCCGACGAGCTGCGCCGGGAGAACGAAGAACTCTTCGCCGCCTGCCGGAAGGACGGCCACCGCCACCTCCAGGACGCGGTGAACGCCGTGGACCGGCCCGGCATGACCATCGCCGTGCTGCCCGGCGAGTACCGGGAGGAGCCCTACCGCGCCGCACCGCAGGGCGAATGCGCCGAGCTCGACGCGCGCTGGGCCCGCTTCGGCGTCACCGACTACCAGGTGCTGAGCTGGGAACAGCAACTGGCCTGCCCGCACAACCAGAACCTGGTCGCCGTGCTCGGCATCGAGGACCTCCAGATATCCGGCACCGGCGCCCGCCCCGAGGACGTGGTGCTGGACGCCGGTTTCAGCAGGCTCAACGCCCTGCGGGCCGACCGGGCCGACGGCATCTATTTGCGCAACTTCACCGTCCAGCAGACCCTGTTCAACGCCGTGTACGTGCTGGCCACGGACGGCTTCGTGATCGACCGGATGCTCGGCCGGTGGAACGAGGAGTACGGCTTCCTCACCTTCGCCAGCGACAACGGCCTCTACACCGGCTGCGAGGCGTACGGCAACGGCGACTCCGGCATCTACCCGGGCAGCGCCTCCGACATCAACGGGGACGTGGCCGGCCACCGGGTGAAGCGCTACGCCGTGGAGATCACCGGCTGCCGCTCGCACCACAACATGGTCGGCTACTCCGGCACGGCCGGGAACTCCGTCTGGGTGCACGGCAACGAGTTCGACCACAACCAGGCCGGCGCCTCCATGGACAGCGCCTTCCCCGACCACCCGGGACTGCCGCAGAATCACGCGCTGTTCGAGCACAACCTGATCCACGACAACAACCAGAACTACTACCGCTACGTCAAGGACGGCACCTGCGCCAAGCCGGTCGCGGAACGCGGCTACCGGGACGGCGTGGTCTGCCCGGCCGTCTCCATGCCCCCGGGCAGCGGCATCATCACGGCCGGCGGCAACTGGAACCTGTACCGCGAGAACCACCTGTGGGGCCACCAGCGGGCCGCCTTCTACCTCACCTCGGTCCCGGCCTTCGTCCGGGGGGAGACCGCCCTCGGCAAACAGACCGACACCTCCCACCACAACCACTACGCGGACAATGTGCTGGGCCGCACCCCGGAGGGCGAATCCCGCCCCAACAAGCTGGACGTGTGGTGGGACGGCCAGGGCCGCGGCAACTGCTGGCAGGGCGACACCGGCGCCAGCAACCCGCCGGTGCTGCCCGAGTGCGGCGCCGCCCCCGGCGACGTCTCCGGCCCCGGCTCGCACCGGCTGATCGGCGAGCCGGTCAAGATGGCCCAGCAACTGGTGTGCGCGGACTACGACATCGGCGAGGCCCGGGTCCCGGGCGGCTGCGACTGGTACGGCGCGCGCGGCCCGGCCCGGGTGGAGGTACAGCTCACCGCGGTGATCGCGGTGGTGCTGGGACTGGTCGGCGGACTGCTGTGGTGGCGCCGGCTGCGCACCGACACCATGGCCACGGCCGCCGCCGGGCTGGGCGCGGCCGGGCTGGCGCTGGACCTCCTCGGCTCGGCCTCCTCCTACGCCCACACCCCCCTGGTGCCGGCGGCGCTGCTGCTCATGGGGGCGTGGTGGGTGGGCACCGGCCTGGCGCTGCGCCGCAGCCGGCCCGGCTTCGCCTGGACCACGGTGGCGCTGGGCGGGCTGACCCTGCTCGACGCCATCGACAAATCGCTGTGGCTGATCCCGTATCTGCCGATCGGCCCCGCCTGGCTGCGCGGCCTGCTGGCCCTGGTGTGGGTGGTCTGGGCGGTCACCGTCGCGGCCCGCCGCGACCGGCCGGCCGCGGCACCGGTGGCGGCCGCCGCATGACGGCCCACGGCGCTCCCGCTCCCCGCCGCCGGCGGCACGGCGGCGGCCACATGCCGACGGCACCCCCCTCGGGCCGGGCCCGGCGGGGCCGGGCCCGCGTGCGCCTGGTGCACGGGGCGCGCCGGCCGCGGTGCGCCGGTGCCGCCCGCCGGGGGCCCGGGTGAGCGGCGGCGGGCCCGGCGGCGTGCTGGCCCATGGCACCGGGCAGGGCCATGAGCTGCCGGTGTCGCCGTTCTACGCCTACGCCGGTGCCTTCGCCGCCCTGCTGATCTCCTTCCTGGCACTGGGCCTGCTCTGGGAGCGCTCGCGGCTGCGCGGCGACACCGCGGGCCGCCCGCTGCCCGACGCCCTGCGGCGGGCCGCCGACGCCCCGGCCGCCAGGCTGCTGCCGCGCGTCCTCGGCCTCGCCGCCTACCTGTACACCCTGGCCGCCGCGCTGCTCGGCAGCGATGCCGCCCCCCGGCTGCTGCACGCCGTGCTCTGGGCCGGGCTGGTCCCCGCCTCCCTGCTGCTGGGACCGGTCTGGCGGCGGCTGGACCCGCTGCGCACCCTGCACGCCCTGGCCTGCCGGGCGCTGGGCCGCGACCCGGCCACCGGCATCGGCGGGCGGCGCGAGGTGCCGGAGGGGCTCGGCCACTGGCCGGCCGCGGCCGGCCTCCTCGGCTACGCCTGGACCGAACTCGCCTCGCCCGAACCGCAGTCGCCCGCCACCGTCGCCGTCTTCGTCCTGGCCTACAGCGCCGTACAACTGGCCGGGGCCGCCTGCTGGGGCAGCGGCTGGTTCGACCGCTGCGACCCCTTCACCGTCCACTCCGGCCTGCTGGGCAGCCTCGCCCCGGTGGGCCGCCGCCCCGCCGACGGCCGCCCGGTGCTGCGGCTGCCGCTGCACGGCCTGGACACCGTCCGCCCCCGCCCGGGCCTGACCGCCACCGTGTGCGTCCTGCTGGCCGCCACCGCCTACGACGGGCTGACCCTCACCGGGCCGCCGTCCTGGCTGCCGGCCGGCACCACCGCGGCCCGCACCCTGGGCCTGCTCACCACCGTCGCCGTGGTCGCCCTCGCCATGGTGGCCGCCACCAGCGCCGCCCGGCTGTTCGCCGCCGGTCCAGAACACCGGCCCGGGGAGGCGCAGTTCGCCCACTCCCTGGTGCCCATCGCGGCCGGCTACCTGATCGCCCACTACCTGGAGATGCTGCTCACCGAGGCACCGCGGGCGGTGGGGGCGCCCGCCGTCGCCCTGCCGGCCGCCGCCCTGGCCACCGTGCAGGTCGGCGCCATCGTCGCCGGGCACCTCGGCGGGGTGGTCGCCGCCCACGACCGGGCGGTACGCCTCTTTCCGCCGCACCGGGCGGTGGCCGGCCAGATCCCCCTGCTGATCCTGATGATCGGCTACACACTGGCCGGACTCGCCCTCCTGATGTCCGGCTGAACGGCAGGATGGACACGTGCACACGTTCTCGCTCCGCAAGGTCCCGGTCCAGCAGCGCAGCGCCGAACGGCTGGACCGCATACTGGACACCTGTGCCCGGCTGCTCGACGAGACCGGCTACGAAGCCCTCTCCACCCGGGGCGTGGCAGCCGCCGCCGGGGTACCGATCGGCTCGGTCTACCGGTTCTTCGCCGACAAGCGGCAGATGGTGGAGGCACTGGCGCACCGCAACCTCCAGGCGTACACCGCCCGGGTGCGCGAGCGGCTGGCCGCCCTGCCCGACCACGGCTGGCGCCCCGCCCTCGACGTCTGCTTCGACGCGTACGTGGAGATGAAACGGACCGTGCCGGGCTTCACCCTGATCGACTTCGGGGTGCCCGACAGCCGGGACGACAACGGGCCCAACCAGCGGGTCGCCGAGCAGCTCTACACCCTGCTGCGCGAGCATCTGGGCGGGGACGGCCCCGGCGGGCGGCTCGGGCTGGCCTGCCTGGTCTGCGTGCAGTCCGCGGACGCGCTGCTGGGCCTCGCCTTCCGGGCCGGCCCGGGCGGCGACGCCGCCCTGATCGACGAGACCCGCACCCTGCTGCGCAGCTATCTGGCGCAGGTACTGGACTGACGCGGCGGGCCGGCGGGCGGCGCCCCGAAACGGCCGCCGTGGCCGGGCGGTTCTGGCAGGCTGGGGATCATGACACCCGAAACCGGTCCCGCAACCGAACCCCCGGCCGGCCAGGCCCCCGGAGCCGCGGACGCCTCCGGCGGCGCGCCGCTGCCACGCGTCTCGGTGCGCGGCGAGGCCCGGCTCGAAGTCGAACCCGAGATCGCCCGCATCGGCATCGGCGTCCGGGCCCGCGGCGCCGACCGCCGGGCCGCGCTGACCGACCTCACCCGGCGCAACACCACCGTGCTGGAGCTGCTCAAGAGCTACGGCGAGGCGGTGGAGCGCACCGAGACGGGTGCCTTCACCATCTCCCCGGAGCTGAAGCAGGGCCGCGGCGAGCGCATCCGCGCCTACCACGGCCGGGTCCAGATCCAGGCGGTGATCACCGACTTCACCGCGCTGGGCGAGCTGACCACCCGGCTGGCCGACCTGGAACTGACCCGGGTGGACGGCCCGTGGTGGGGGCTGCGCCCGGACTCACCGGTCTACCGGCAGGCGCGCCAGCAGGCGGTGCGGGAGGCCGTGGTCCGGGCCCGCGAGTACGCGGCGGCGCTCGGTGCCGACCTCGCCGAACTGCTGGAACTCGCCGACCGCGGACTGGAGTCGGCGTTCCCCGACCAGCGGCGCACGCTGGCCGCGGCACCGGCGGCCTACGGGGCGGCCCGCGCCGGTTCGGCGGAGAGCGCGGCACCGGCGCTGGATCTGGAACCGCGCCGCCAGTCGGTGCGCGCCGAGGTCTCCGCCCGCTTCAGCATCACCCGCCCGGAGCTGTAGCCCTGCGGCGGCCGTTGCCGCGCCGGGCCGGCGGGTGCCGCGCACGGGGCGGCGGCCGGGCGTCTACAGGGAGGCGTAGACCGCGTCGATCAGGGCCGTCTTGCGCGGGTCGTCCGCGATGTGCGGGCCCATGCGGTTCATCACATAGCCGATGGCGACCCGGGACTCGGGATCGGCCAGGCCGAAGGAGCCGCCGAAGCCGTCGTGGCCGAAGGCCAGCGGGTTGGGGCCGTAGGAACCGTGCGGGCCGCTCAGCCACAGCCCGAGGGCCAGTTCCGTCTCCCGGCCCAGGCCCGGCCCGAGCACCAGGTCCATGCCCGGGCCCTGGCCCTCCCGGGCCCTGGCCACCGTGTCCGGGCCGAGCACCGTGCGGTCGCCGGACCGGCCGCCCTCCGCCCAGATGCCGTAGAGCGCCGCCACCGCGCGGGCGGTGCCGTGGCCGTTGAGCGCGGGCAGCTCGGCCCGTCGCCAGGCCGTGCTGCCCGCCTCCGCGCCGCCCACCCGGGGATTGCCCAGGGCGGCCGACGCCACCGGCGGCAGGGCGGCCGGCAGCCGGGCCTGCCCGCCGTCCGCGGCCATCGGGGCCGGCCGGTGCACGAGCTCGGCGGCCCGGTGGTCCTCGCCCTCGGGCAGGCCGATGGTGAAATCGATGCCCAGCGGGCCGGTCAGCTCCTCGCGCAGCAGCTCACCGGGCAGCCGGCCGCTCACCCGCCGGATCACCTCGCCGACCAGGAAGCCGTAGGTCAGGGCGTGGTAGCCGAAGGCGCTGCCCGGCTTCCACCAGGGCTCGGTGGCGGCCAGCCGGGCGCAGGTCAGCTCCCAGTCGTACAGGTCCGCCACGGAGTGCGGCGCGCGCAGCCCGGCCAGACCGGCCCGGTGCGAGAGCAGATCGCGGACGGGTATCCGGTCCTTTCCGGCCGCGGCGAACTCCGGCCAGTACTCCGCGACCGGCACATCGAGGCCGAGCAGCCCGCGGTCGGCCAGCAGATGCGCGCAGAGCGCGGTGACGCCCTTGGTGGTGGACCAGACGTTGACCAGGGTGTCGCGCCGCCAGGGGCGGGTGCGGGCCGGGTCGGCCCAGCCGCCCCAGAGATCCGCCACCGGCTCGCCCCCGACCAGCACCGTGACGGCCGCCCCGAGTTCCTGCCGGTCCCGGAAGTTCTCCTCGAAGGCGGTCCGCACCGCCGCGAACCGGTCGTCGCACTCGCCGTGCACCGTCACCATGGGCCCCACCCGTCTCCTTCGCCGCGGATCACGCGCCGGAGCGTACCGACCGGTAGGGATCCGGGGAAGGCCGGGCCGCCGTCCCGGTCCGGGAGTGTGCAGCCGCCCAGCGCCCGCGCGGGTCAGGAGTGTTCGGTGAGGGGCACGGAGAGGGCGAGGAGTTCGGCGGCGCAGCGGCGGTTGCGGTAGGGGCGCAGCGCCCGGCGCATCTCGCGCAGCGCCCGCTCCGCGTCGCCGGAGCGCAGCCGCTCCCGGCCGCTGAGGAACCGCCGCCAGGCGGCGCACGCCTCGTCCAGGCGGCCGGTGCGCAGCAGCATCTGCCCGAACCGGGCGTGGGTCAGGGTGCGGCCCCGGACATCGGCCTCGGCGCGCTCCGCGGCCGAGCGGCGCAGCGCGCCGATCGCGCCGGGGAGATCGCCCAGCGCCTCCAGCACCTGCGAGGTCTGGAACAGCAGCGCGGCCCGCGGATAGGTGTCGAACGGCGAGCCGCCCTGGCCGCAGGCGGCGTGTTCCGCGGCCCGCTCGGCGGTGGCCAGGGCGCTGAGCGCGCCGCGCCGCTCCCCGGTCTGCGCCAGGATCACCGCGAACTGCGCCTGCACATAGGACTGCTGGGAGGGGGCCAGGCCCTGGGCGGCGCGGGCCGCGGCATCGCCCATCTGGAGCGCCGAGGAGAGATGGCCGAGCCGCTGGGCCTGGGCGCTCATGGCCCGGATCACCAGGCTCCAGGTGGCGCGGTCGCCGCCCTCGGAGGCCAGCCGGTGGGCGTAGGTGTAGTAGCGCTGCGCCAGGCCGTGCAACTGGCCGTCCTCGTACATCCGGCCGAGCAGAAAGGCCAGCCGCGCCGCGGCGCCCAGCATCTCCCGGCGGCTGGGGGAGGGGCGCGGGGCGGTGAGCAGCGGGGTGACGTCGTCCGCCAGGTACGTGGAGAGGGCGCTGCGGGCGTGCCGGCCGCCGTGGGTGTCGATGGAGGCGGCGAAGAAGCGGGCCGCGTCGTGCAGGGCGGCGAGTTCGGGGCCGCCGGCGCCGGCCTGCGGCGGGCCGGGGGAGGCCGGGTCACGGTCGGCGGCGGGCCGCTGGGCCGGGATCTCCGGCAGCGCCGGGGGCGAGGGCGCCCGCGCGTCGGCGACCCGGTACGGCCGCTGCTGGAGGACCAGCCGGCTGCCGGTCTCCGCGTCCGAGCGGCAGAGCGCGGCGAAGCCGGTGACCGGGTCCTCGCCGGCCGGTTCCCGCCAGGGCACCGGGAAACCGGCCGCCTCCGGGGTGACCGGCCGCCCGATCCGGCGGGACAGCGCCTCGGCGGCGAGCTGCGGAACCGGGTGGCGGGGCCGGGTGCCCGACAGCCAGTGCGCGACCGCGGTGCGGTCGTACCGCAGCGGACACCCGATCTCGGCACCCAGGGTGTTCACGGCACGGGCCAGCGCCTCCTGCGTCCAGTCGGCCTCCTTGAGCAGGGTGCGCAGCCGGTCGTTGGGACGGCGCCGGTGTGTCATGTTTCCTTGTTTCTCATGGCTGCTGACGGGCTCACAGAGCGCACAGGTGCATGGAGCGGGATATTTTGCACCGAGCTCACACCATCGGGGTACTTTTCCACCGTTCGTTCACTCTGAGGTGGCGGGTTCCGTCGAACGCGGTGACGGTGATCATATGAACGATCCCAGGCTCTATGCAGCGGTGCTGCCTGCCCCCGCCTCCGTCGCCGACCCCGTCCGTGATCTTCCCGTACCGGTGCCGCACCGGCCGGCCGAGGAGCGGGGGGCGGCGCCGTGTTGTGCGGTGATCCAGAGCACGGCCCCGCCTGCTGACAGCTAAGCGACCACTCAGTATGTTGAGGGCATGCAGGCCGCTCCCGGTAACCACAGCCCTCGCGGCGCCGTCCGCGCCGCCGTACTGCCCGCCGTCGGAGAGCCGCTCCGGCTGACCGTGATCGAGCTTCCCGAGCCCGGCCCGGGACAGGTCCGGGTCCGGCTCGCCGCCGCGGGCGTGTGCCACTCCGACCTCTCGCTCTCCAACGGCACCCTCGCCCAGCCGGTGCCCGCGGTCCTCGGCCACGAGGGCGCGGGCACCGTGACGGCCGTCGGCGCCGGGGTGACCGCGGTCTCGCCCGGCCAGCGGGTGGTGCTCAACTGGGCGCCGTCCTGCGGCTCCTGCGCCTTCTGCGGGATGGGCGAGCCATGGCTGTGCGCCCACGCGGACGCCGCCAACACCAGGCCCTACGCCCGCGGCGAGGACGGCACCGAGCTCTTTCCCGGGCTGACCGTGGCCGCCTTCGCCGAGGAGACCGTGGTTCCGGAGCGGGCCGTGCTGCCGCTGCCGGACGGCATCCCGCTCACCGACGCGGCACTGCTCGGCTGCGCGGTGCTCACCGGCTACGGCGCGGTGCACCACAGCGCCCGGGTGCGGCCCGGGGAGAGCGTGGTGGTGATGGGCGTGGGCGGGGTCGGGCTGGCGGTGATCCAGTCCGCCCGGATCGCCGGCGCGGGGCGGATCATCGCGGTCGACATCTCGGAGGCCAAGGAGGAACTGGCCCGCTCCGCCGGGGCCACCGACTTCGTGGTCGCCTCCGGCCAGACCTCCCGGCAGATCCGGAAAATGACCGGCGGCCTGGGCGCCGATGTGGCCGTGGAGTGCGCCGGGCGCGCCGAGACCATCCGGGCGGCCTGGAGCTCCACCCGGCGCGGCGGACGGACCACGGTGGTGGGCATCGGGGGCAAGGACCAGATCGTCAGCTTCTCGGCGCTGGAGATCTTCTACACCGCCCGCACGCTGACGGGCTGCGTGTACGGCAACAGCGATCCGGCCGCCGACCTGCCGGTGCTGGCCGGTCATGTCCAGGCCGGCCGCCTGGATCTGTCGGCGCTGGTCACCGACCACATCGGGCTGGACGGCATCCCGGACGCCTTCGCCGCCATGCAGCAGGGCCGCGGCGGCCGGGCGCTGATCGTCTACGACGCCGGGGCATAGCGCCGGCCGTACCGTGCGGCGGCTGGCTAAGCGGCTGCTCAGAGGGCCGGTGTAAGGTGATCGCTCCGGCTCCGTCTGGGCGAGGGGCCGGTTCACCGACTGGCCGGAGGCGGGATGTCAGCACAGGCAGGGCAGAAGCAGGGGGCGCCGGACGAGCTGGCCGCCTCCGCCGGGCACGAAACGGCCGGCCGGCTGCTGCTGGCCGCCGTCGAGGCGTTCGCCGAGCGCGGCTTCCATGCCACCACCACCCGGGACATCGCCCAGCGGGCCGGCATGAGCCCGGCCGCGCTCTACATCCACTACCGCACCAAGGAGGAGCTGCTCTACCAGATCAGCGTCTTCGGCCACCAGCGGGCCATCCGGGTGCTGGGCGACGCCTCCCGGCACGGCGTCACCGTCGCCGACCGGCTGGCGGCCGCGGTCAGCGCCTTCGCCCGCTGGCATGCCGAGCACCACACCCGGGCCAGGGTGGTGCAGTACGAGCTGACCGCGCTCGGCGAGGAGCACTACGCCGAGATCCTCACCCTGCGCCGCCGGGCCGGGGACATCATCCGGGACCTGCTGGACGAGGGCACCGCGGGCGGTGAGTTCCAGGTCGCCGACATCCGCTCCACCGCCCGCGCGATCATGTCCCTGTGCATCGATGTGGCCCGCTGGTTCGATCCCGCCGGCAGCGATTCGCCCGAACAGCTCGGCCGCCTCTATGCCGGTCTGGCGCTGCGGATGGCGGGTGCCGCGGAACCACCGCCCGGCTTCGGAGCGTGACCTCCGGCGGGATTCTCCCCGGTCCCGCGGGCGCCGCACACGCCCCGCGCGCCCCCGGCGCCCCGGGCGTCCGGCGTGATCAGCGGATCACGGCCCGGTGACAGCACGGTTGCAACCGCACGCCGGGCCGGCCGGCACCTGGCGTGAGCACGCCCGTGGCATGTGGGATGGTACGAGCACCGTGCCCGCGCGGCGCGGCGGGCGATCAGCCCGGTTTCCAGCCTGAACCACCGGCAGTCCCACGGGGAGGGGTGCCCATGTCATTGGCCCAGAACGTCCGCCAGGCGGCCCGGGCGGTCGCCGAGGGCGGCGATCCACGACAAGCCGTCGCCGGCGCGCTGCGGGAGCAGTACGGCGTCGGCGGCGGCCAGGCACCGGGCGGGGGCTCCGGCGCCGATCCGGCCGACTTCCTGGCCGCCCGCGACCAGGGCGCCTCCGTGGACACCCGGATCGAGCAGCAGAGCGTCTGGCTGAACAGCGCCAGTGAGGCGCTGAACCGCAGCAAGCTGGAGCGCGGTCCGAGCGGTCCGGTGCATGTGATCTGCCCGATGGTGATCCCGCGCGGCCGGAGCCTGCTCACCATGTTCCCGGCGGTGCTGCTGATCGCCGTCGGCGTGGTGGCCTCGGTGGTGCTCTCGGCCACCGGCGGCGACGCGCTGCTCAACCCCTTCTTCGGCATCCACTACTGGGTGATGGCCCTGGCCGCCGCCGTCTTCATGTGGTGGCGCCAGGGCATGGTGATGGTCCCGGACGGCTGTCAGGCGCTGATCACCCGCTTCGGCAAGCTGGAGCAGGTCACCGGCCCGGGCCGGGTCACCCTGTTCAACCCCTGGAAGCGGGTCTCCTACATCGTCAACACCACCCGGGAATACCCGTTCAACGCGCCGATCCGGGAGGCTCCCACCCGCAGCGGCGTCAAGGCGTCCATCGACCTCTTCGTGCAGTTCCGGATCAACGACCCGGTGGAGTTCATCTACACCCTGGGCGCGGTGCGCGGCTTCCAGGAGAAGCTGAACAACGCGGTCAGCGAGACCACCCGGGCGCTGATCTACGACCAGGAGGCCTCGGACATCTACGACATGGTCGGGGAGAACACCACGCCGCTGCTGGAGCAGCTGAACCAGCAGTTCAGCCCGGCCGTGGAGCTGACCAACGCCAACATCACGCACGCCGAGCCGGCCAGCCAGGAGTACCGGATGGACCTGGCCGCGCCGGAGATGGTGCGGGTGGCCAAGGAGGCGTACACCCATGAGTACGAGCTCCAGCTCCGCAAGGAGCAGGACGAGGGCGACCTCAACAAGGAGCTGGCCTCGCTGAACGAGACCCTCTCCGCCATCCAGGCCGACATCGCCACCTACCAGGCGCAGATGGACACCGCGCTGGAGCGGGAGACCAACCGGGCCCGGGCGGTGGCGCGGCAGCGCTTCACCGAGGCCGAGTCCGAGGCGCGGGCCAACGCGGCCCTGCTGGAGGCCCAGGCGCTGGACATCCGCGCGGTGAGCGCGGCCGAGGCCCCGGAGATCCTCAACTACCGCTATCAGCAGCGGGTGCTGGACACCCTGGAGCAGCTGGCCGACCGGCTGCCCCAGGTGGTGAAGATCGGCGCCGGGGACGGCGCCAGCGTCAACTTCCTGCGGGTGGCGCAGGAGATCGTCGGCGAGGCCGGCGGTGAGCTGTTCACCGAGACGGACATGGCCGCGATCCGCACCCGGCTGGCGGAGATCGCCGACCGGATCGCCGGGCGCGAGGACGAGATCGCCCGGCTGCTGGCGGCCGGGCCGTCCACGGTGACGGCCGTCCCGGCGGCCGCCGCACGCGGGGACGAGGACGGCGAACAGGGCGCGGGCACCGCGGGCGGCGCGGCCGACGCGTTCGCCCCGCCCGCCGGAGAGGGGGAGTGAGCATGAGCCAGCCGACAGCCGACCGCCGCGGCTCCGCCATCAAGGAGGCGCTGGCCGACTGGGGTGACATCGCCCGCCTGCTGCGCGGCGGCGACAGCGGCGCCCTGGTCCCGGTCGTGATGCCCAAGAACAGCCGCCGCACCACCTGGACGGTGCTGCTCTGGTTCGGTCTGCTGGCCGCGGCCTCCGGCGTGATGATGACCGTGGCCGAGTCCGACTCCGGGAACGCCGCCTCGGAGACCGCCTGGGGCGCGCTCGCCGTGATCGCCTTCGCGGTGGCCGTGGTCGCCCTGCTGCTCGGGGTGCTGTGGTGGTGGCGCTCCTCCATCGTGGAGATCGAACAGGGCACCACCGGCGTGCTGACCAGGTACGGCGCCATCGCGGGCGTGCTGGACCCGGGACGGCACTATCTGTGGCACCCCTGGTCCCGGGTGGACTTCGTGGTGGACACCTCCACCGAGATCCCCTACTCGGCCCCGGTGGTGGCCTGCCCGACCCGGGAGAATGTGCCGCTGAAGTCCATCGAGTTCTTCCTGAAGTTCCGCATCACCGACGCCGTGCTGTTCGTGCGGACCATCGGCGCGGGCAATTTCGACCTGGTGCTGTCCAGCGCCGTGCAGGACGCGATCCGGCAGCGCGGCCGGCTGGTGCGCACCGAGCGCGCCTACGATCTGCGCGGCTCCGACGTGGCGGACATGCAGGAGCTGCTCAACCGGCAGCTCGACCACTACGGGGTGCGGATCACCGGCTGCAACATCCCGGACGTCCAGCTGCCCGCCCAGTACCAGCAGCACCTGGCCACCCGGGAGACGGTCGCCAAGGAGCGGGTCGCCTATGAGCAGGAGTGGGGCCTGACCCGCAAGCGGCGCACCGACAATCTGCTGATGGAGATCGAGCGCGCCAAGAAGATCCGGGACGCCAAGATCGTCGAGGTCAATGCCGCGCTCAACCAGGCGCGCAAGGACGTGGCGCAGATGCTGGAGCAGCAGGAGACCGAGGCGCAGCGGGTCCGGTTCGAGATCGAGACCCGCGGCCGGGCCGATCTGGTCTCGGCGGAGAACGAGGCCAAGGCGCAGCGGCGGCTGGCCACCGCCTACCGGGACAACCGGGCGGTGCTCCAGTACGAGCTGGCCCGCCGGCGGCTGGAGGTGGGCGCCGCCCTGGCGCAGCACGCCCCCAAGCCGGTGGTGGTGCAGACGGACCCCGGGGGCGGCGAGCCCTCGGCGCTGACCACGCTGGTCACCGCGCAGCTGCTGCCGCGGCTGGCGGCCGGTGCCGCAGGCGGGGACGATGGGGCCGGCCGGGGCGGTCCGGGCCTGGCCTCGGGCGCCCGGGCGCTGGCCGAGGAGCTGCACCGGCCGGACGCGGAGGAGTAACGGCGCGCCCGCACGGCCGGCCGGCGGGCCGGTGACCCGCACCCGGGTCACCGGCCCGCCGTCGTTGCCGGTGCGGCGCGGCGGGCCGGCGGAGCCGGAGGGCTAGAGGTAGTAGCGGGAGACGCTCTCCACCACGCAGGCGGGCTTCTCGCCGCCCTCCCGTTCCACCGTGACCTGGAGCGTCACCTGCACGCCGCCCGGCACATCGGTGACCTCCAGCAGTTTCGCGCGGGCGCGCAGCCGTGCGCCCACCGGCACCGGGGAGGGGAAGCGCACCTTGTTGGTGCCGTAGTTGACGCCCATCTTGACGCCCTCGACCCGGAGCGTCTGCGGCACCAGCGCCGGCAGCAGGGAGAGGGTGAGATAGCCGTGTGCGATGGTGGTGCGGAAGGGGCCCTGGGCCGCCCGCTCGGGATCGACATGAATCCACTGGTGGTCGCCGGTGGCCTCGGCGAACAGGTCGATCCGCTTCTGGTCGACCTCCAGCCAGTCGCTGGGACCCAGCTCCGCACCGACCGCCGCGCGCAGCTCGTCGGCCGATGTGAAGACCCGTGGCTCGCCCATGGTCGGTTGCCTCCTGTGCAGGGGTGGTGAGGACGGAACGGACGACGGCATGCCTGCTCGGCGACGCTTGGCTAAGCGCTTGCTCATCGTGTCCGTTCAGGATTCTCGCGGTTGGGCACTCTGTCAACGCCGCGGCGGGTGTCTTCCGCCATCCATACCGACCGGTTAGTCTGTGGCCGCGACGGCGGCCGGCCGGGCCGGGGCCGCCGCTCCGTGACCGTATGCACGAGGCGAGTGCTGAAGGGGCCTGAGAGATGGGGACACCGGAGGAGAAGCTGCGCGACGCCGCGGTGGTGGTGACCGGAGCCGGCGCGGGCATCGGTGCCGCCCTGGCCCGGAGCTTTGCCCGCCAGGGCGCCCGGGTGGCGGTCAACGACCTCGACGCCGGGGCCGCCGAGCGGGTCGCCGGCGAGATCGGCGGGGTGGCCGTGCCGGGCGACGCCTCCACGGTGGTGCCGGACGCCCGGGACGCCCTCGGCGGCACCGTCGACATCTTCTGCGCCAACGCCGGGATCGCGCTCGGCGGCGGCCCGGAGGCGGACGAGGACGACTGGGCCCGCTCCTGGGACGTCAATGTGATGGCCCATGTCCGTGCCGCCCGCGCGCTGCTGCCGCACTGGCTGGAGCGGGGCCGCGGCCGGTTCGTCGCCACCGTCTCCGCCGCCGGGCTGCTCACCATGGTGGGCGCCGCCCCGTACAGCGTCACCAAGCACGCCGCGCTCTCCTTCGCCGAATGGCTCTCCCTGACCTACCGGCACCGCGGCGTCGCGGTGCACGCCGTCTGCCCGCAGGGCGTGCGCACCGCCATGCTGCGGGGCTCCGGGCGGGCCGGCGATCTGGTCCTCACCCCGGACGCCATCGAACCGTCCGAGGTGGCCGATGCCGTGCTGGCCGGGATCGCCGAGGAGCGGTTCCTGATTCTGCCCCACCCCAGGGTGGCCGAGTACGCTACCGCCCGCGCCACTGACCGCGACGCATGGCTGGGCGCGATGAACCGCATCCAGCAGAAGCTCGAAAGGTGACCGGGATGGCCCAGAGAAACGGGGGACGCGGGGAAGTACCGCAGCGGCTGCTGGCCATCGCCACCCGGCTGTTCGCCGAACGCGGCTACGAACGGACCTCGGTGCAGGAGATCGTGGACGCCGCCGGAGTGACCAAGGGCGCGCTCTACCACTACTTCGGCTCCAAGGACGATCTGCTGCACGAGATCTACGGCCGGCTGCTGCGGCTCCAGCAGCAGCGCCTGGACGCGGTGGCCGGCTCCGGCGCCCCGGTGGCCGAGCGGCTGCGCGCCGCCGCCGCGGATGTGGTGGTGAGCAGCATCGAGAACATCGACGACGCCACCATCTTCTTCCGCTCCATGCACCAGCTGGGTCCGGAGCAGCTCAAAAAGGTGCGGGCCGAGCGGCGCCGCTACCACGAGCGGTTCCGGGCGCTGGTCGAGGAGGGCCAGCAGGCGGGCATCTTCTCCACCGCCACCCCGGCCGACCTGGTCGTCTTCTACCACTTCGGGGCCGTGCACCAGCTCAGTCAGTGGTACCGGCCCGAGGGGCCGATGACCCCGCAGGAGATCGGCGACCATCTGGCCGATCTGCTGATGCGCGCGCTGCGCCCCTGAGGCGGCCGGCCGTCCGTTTCCCTCCGTACGCACCCGTGCCGAAAGGTTTTTCCCTTGCAAGCTTGGCGAGTCCACGAAAACGGTGAGCCCACGACGGTGATGCGGCTCCAGGAGACCCCCAGGCCGGAGCCGGGCCCCGGCGAGCTGCTGGTCCGGGTCCGGGCCGCGGCCGTCAACTTCCCGGACGCGCTGCTGGCCCGCGGTCTGTACCAGGTGCGGCCGCCGCTGCCGTTCACCCCCGGGGTGGAACTGTGCGGCACGGTGGAGGCGGCCGGCCCCGGGACGGAGGGCCGCCCGCCCGGCAGCCGGATCATCGGCCAGCCGGTGCTGCCCAGCGGCGCCTTCGCGGAGTACGCCCTGGTCGCCGCGGACAACGCGCACCCGGCCCCGGAGGAACTCGACGACGCCGAGGCCGCCGCCCTCTACATCGGCTACCAGACCGGCTGGTTCGGCCTGCACCGCCGGGCCCGGCTGGCGGCCGGGGAGACACTGCTGGTGCACGCGGCGGCGGGCGGCGTGGGCAGCGCCGCGGTCCAGCTGGGCAAGGCCGCGGGCGCCCGGGTGATCGGTGTGGTCGGCGGTCCCGAGAAGGCCGCCACCGCCCGCGGACTGGGCTGCGACGAGGTGATCGACCGCCGCACCGACGATGTGGCCGCCGCGGTGAAGGAGGCCACCGGCGGTCGCGGCGCGGACGTGATCTACGACCCGGTGGGCGGCCAGGCCTACGCCCAGTCCGCCAAGTGCGTGGCCTTCGAGGGCCGGATCATCGTGGTCGGCTTCGCCAGCGGCACCATACCGACTCCGGGACTGAACCACGCGCTGGTGAAGAACTACTCCATCCTGGGCCTGCACTGGGGGCTGTACCGGCAGCGGGACCCGGAGTCGGTGCACGCCTGCCACCGGGAGCTGACCGCGCTGGCCGCCAAGGGCGCGATCCGCCCGCTGATCAGCGAGCGGCTGCCGCTCTCCGGCGCCGCCGACGCCGTCCAGCGCGTGGCCGACGGCATCACCACCGGCCGCATCGCCATCCTCCCCGCCGGCTGACCAGCGCCGGCGGATGTGCGGGGCGGGGCGGGAGGCTCCGGTGCTGTCCTCCCGTCCCGTCCCGTCCCTGTCCGGGACGGGAGCGGGGCGGGCGGGACGGAGCGGCTCAGCTCCGCGCGGCGGTGTGGCGCTTCAGTTCGCGGCGGGCCAGGGAGCGCTGGTGGACCTCGTCCGGTCCGTCGGCCAGCCGCAGCGTGCGCGCCGAGGCGTAGAGCTCGGCCAGCGGCGTGTCCTGGCTGACCCCCGCGGCGCCGAACAGCTGCACCGCGTTGTCCAGGATCCCGACCACCGTGCGCGGCACCGCGATCTTGATCGCCTGGATCTCGGTGTGCGCCCCCCGGTTGCCCACCGTGTCCATCAGCCAGGCCGTCTTCAGCACCAGCAGCCGCAGCTGCTCCACCGCCACCCGGGCGTCCGCGATCCAGGCCCGTACCTGGCCCTGCTCGGCCAGCGGCCGGCCGAAGGCGGTGCGCGACACCGCCCGCCGGCACATCAGCTCGATCGCCCGCTCGGCCATGCCGATCAGCCGCATGCAGTGGTGGATGCGCCCCGGGCCCAGCCGGGCCTGGGCGATGGCGAAGCCGCCGCCCTCCTCGCCGATCAGATTCCCCGCCGGCACCCGCACGTTCTCGAACAGCACCTCCGGGTGCCCGCCGTGCCAGTGGTCCTCGAAGCCGAAGACCTTCATCGCCCGGGTCACCGTCACCCCCGGGGTGTCCCGGGGCACCAGCACCATCGACTGCTGGCGCCGGATGTCCGCGCCGCCCGGATCGGTCTTGCCCATCACGATGAACACCGCGCAGTCCGGATTCATCGCCCCGGAGATGTAGAATTTGCGGCCGTTGATGACGTACTCGTCGCCCTGCCGCTCGATCCGGGTCTCGATGTTGGTGGCGTCCGAGGACGCCACCGCCGGCTCGGTCATGGCGAAGGCCGAGCGGATCTCCGCCTTCAGCAGCGGCTCCAGCCAGCGCCTGCGCTGCTCCTCGCTGCCGAACATGGCCAGCACTTCCATGTTGCCGGTGTCCGGGGCCGCGCAGTTCAGCGCCGACGGGGCGAGCTGCGGGCTGCGCCCGGTGATCTCGGCCAGCGGCGCGTACTGGAGATTGGTCAGCCCGGCGCCGTACCGCTCGTCGGGCAGAAAGAGGTTCCACAGGCCGCGGCGGCGCGCCTCGGCCTGGAGCTCGCGCAGCACCGGCACCGGCCGCCAGGGGTCGTCCTGCGCGGCGCGCTGCCGCCCGGCCGTCTCCTCGGCCGGATACACCTGCTCGGCCATGAACTCCAGGAGGTTCTTGCGCAGTTCCTCGGTGCGCTCGTCAAAGGCGAAATCCACGATGGTCATCCCTTCCGCAGGGTGGCGAGGCCGTCCTCGATGAAGACCGGGACCAGTTCTCCGATCCGGTCGAAGCCCGCGCCGACCGTCTGGCCGAGGGTGTAGCGGTAGTGGATCCCCTCCAGGATCACCGCGAGCTTGAAGTAGGCGAAGGCCGCGTACCAGGCGATGCGGCCGGTGTCGCGGCCGGAGCCGGACGCGTAGCGCTCGATCAGCTCGGCGGCGTCCGGATGGCCGGGGGCGTGGCCGCTGTCGGTCACCGGCACGCCGGGCAGCCTGCGCAGCGAGCTGTACATCACCAGCAGGCCCAGGTCGGTCAGCGGATCGCCGAGCGTGGACATCTCCCAGTCGAGCACCGCGTTGATCCGGTCGTCCGGGCCGAGCAGCACATTGTCCAGCCGGTAGTCGCCGTGCACCACGGCCGGCGCGGGGGAGGCGGGCAGCCCGGCGGTGAGCGCGCCGTGCAGTTCGTCGATGCCGGGCAGCTCCCGGCTGCGGGAGGCGTCGAGCTGCTTGCCCCAGCGGCGCAACTGCCGCTCCAGAAAGCCCTCCGGGCGGCCGAAACCGGTCAGACCCACCTCGTCCGGGTCCACGGCATGCAGGGCCACCAGGGTGTCGACCAGGTGCAGCACGGCGGCCCGGGTGCGCTCCGGCCCGAGCCCGGCGAGCTGGCGGGCGGTCCGGTAGGGGGTGCCGGGCACATGCTCCATCACATAGAACGGCGCGCCCAGCACCTCCGGCTCCTCGCACAGCAGCACCGCGCCCGGGACCGGGACATCGGTCGGGGCCAGCGCGCTGATCACCCGGTACTCGCGGGCCATGTCGTGCGCGGTGGCCAGGACATGGCCGAGCGGCGGGCGGCGCACCACCCACTGCCCGGTGCCGTCCGTCACGCCGTAGGTGAGATTGGACCGGCCGCCGGGCATCAGGCGCGCGGTGAGCGGGCCGGTGACCAGCCCGGGGCGGGCCTCGTCCAGGTGCGTGCGCAGCTTCACCAGGTCCAGACCGGGCGGGTTCCCGGCGGTGCCGGTCGACGACGGCAGGGCGGACTCGGCGGTCATGGGCGGACTCCTCGTGGGGCGGCGTGGCCGGTCCGCGCCCGGGGTGCGCGGGGGCGGCCATGGCACCGGCTCGGGCGCTCGGGCCGGCGGGCGGTTCGGCGGGCGGACGGGCGGAACGGACGGGCCGGCGGATGGGCGGGGCAAGGGCTGCCGTGGGCAGCACTTGCATGATCCCTATGATGCCGACCAGTCGGTATGCAGTCCAGGGGGGTGCGGTCAACACGCGTCATTCGCCCAATCCCCGGCAACGGCCGCTGCCGCGCTGCCGCGCCTCCGGGGCGGTCAGCGCAGCAGCACCAGCCACACCAGCCACACCGCGCACACCGCCAGCACCGTGCCGGTGGCACCCAGCACCTCGGCCGGACCCGGCGGGCGCGCCGGGCCCGGCGCGCCGGCGGCCGCCAGCGCCGCGATCCGCCGGTGCGCCAGTGCCAGAAAGCCCGCCCACGCCAGGCACACCAGCACCGCGCCCGTGTACCGGACGCCGCCCCCGAGCACCACCGCGCCGCGCCAGGCCAGCAGCACCGCGACCAGGAACGCCAGGGAGGTGCGCCGCCAGGCCAGCCGGGTCCGCTCCCGCTGCGTCTCGCGGCCCGCCACGCCGTCCGGCGGCGTCACCGGGACCAGCCCAGGCCGATGGCCACCCCGACCACCAGCGCCGCCACCGTCGTCCCCACCGCCAGCCAGGCCGGCAGCCGGGTCACCGGCAGATCCTCGCCGCGCCGCATGGCCAGCTCGCAGCGTGCCCAGTGGTTCACCGCGCGCAGCGCGCACACCACCGCGCCCAGCAGCAGGAACAGCGCGATGCCCACCCGCAGCGGACGGTCCAGACCGGTCAGGAACTGCTCCACCGCCAGGCCGCCGGCCACCAGCGCCAGCGCCGTGCGCAGCCAGGCCAGAAAGGTGCGCTCATTGGCCAGCGAGTAGCGGTAGTCCGGAGTCGTCCCCTGGGACGCCATCCGCCGCGGCGAGAACCACAGCCGCACCCCGCCCGCCAGCCGCCCGATCATGACTCAACGGTAACTCCGCGGGTGATCATCCGCCCGCGCGGCTTCCGCGGGAAGTTGACGCCGGGTGAACCAGGCAAGAAGATCGACGCCCAGCACCTCCCGCCGCGACCCCAGGGAAACAGCATGGCCTACGACGCCGACGTCATCGTCATCGGAGCCGGACTGGCGGGCCTGGCGGCCACCGCGGAGCTGGCCGAGGCCGGCCGCAAGGTGCTGCTGCTCGACCAGGAGCCCGAGACCTCGCTCGGCGGCCAGGCCCACTGGTCATTCGGCGGCCTCTTTCTCGTCGATTCGCCCGAGCAGCGGCGGCTGCGGGTCCGCGACAGCCGGGAGCTCGCCTGGCAGGACTGGCTGGGCACGGCAGGCTTCGACCGCGCCGAGGACCGCTGGCCGCGCCGCTGGGCCGAGGCCTATGTCGACTTCGCCGCCGGGGAGAAGCGGGCCTGGCTGCACGGCATGGGGGTGCGCTTCTTCCCGGTGGTCGGCTGGGCCGAGCGCGGCGGCTACACCGCCACCGGGCACGGCAACTCCGTGCCCCGCTTCCACATCACCTGGGGCACCGGGCCCGGCCTGCTGGAGCCCTTCGTCCGCCGGGTGCGGGCCGCCGCCCGGGACGGCCGGGCGGAGCTGCGGTTCCGCCACCGGGTGACCGGCCTGTCCCGCTCGGCCGGCTCGGTGGACACCGTCAGCGGCGAGATCCTGGCACCCAGCGCGGCGGTGCGCGGCACCGCCAGCAGCCGCGAGGTGGTCGGCGCCTTCGAACTGCGCGCCCAGGCCGTGGTCATCGCCTCCGGCGGCATCGGCGGCAACCACGCCCTGGTCCGGGACTGCTGGCCCCAGCGGCTGGGCACCCCGCCGCGCCGCATGCTCTCCGGGGTGCCCGCCCATGTGGACGGCGCCATGCTCGGGGTGGCGGAGCAGGCCGGCGCCAGCCTGGTCAACCGGGACCGGATGTGGCACTACACCGAGGGCATCGAGAACTGGGACCCGGTCTGGGAGGACCACGGCATCCGCATCCTGCCCGGCCCGTCCTCGCTCTGGGTGGACGCCACCGGCGCCCGGCTGCCCGTCCCGCTCTTCCCGGGCTTCGACACCCTGGGCACCCTCCAGCACATCATGGGCACCGGCCACAGCCACACCTGGTTCGTACTGACCCGGAAGATCATCGAAAAGGAGTTCGCCCTCTCCGGCTCCGAACAGAACCCCGACCTGACGGGCAAGTCCATCCGCGGCGTGCTCGGCCGCGCCCGCTCCGGCGCGCCGGGCCCGGTCCGCGCCTTCATGGACCAGGGCGCCGACTTCGTCGTGGAGCAGGACCTGGCCTCCCTGGTCGCCGGCATGAACGCGCTGACCGGCGAGGACCTGATCAAGGAGGACGCGCTGCGCCGGGAGATCGAGGCCCGCGACCGGGAGATCGGCAACCCGTTCACCAAGGACCTCCAGATCACCGCCATGCGCGGCGCCCGCAGCTACCTGGGCGACAAGCTGATCCGGGTCGCCTCCCCGCACCGGCTGCTCGACCCCAAGGCCGGGCCGCTGATCGCCGTCCGCCTCAACATCCTCACCCGCAAGACCCTGGGCGGCCTGGAGACCGACCTGTCCGGCCGCGTCCTCACCGCGGACGGCGAGCCCATGCCCGGCGTCTACGCGGCGGGCGAGGCGGCCGGCTTCGGCGGCGGAGGCATGCACGGCTACCGCTCCCTGGAGGGCACCTTCCTCGGCGGCTGCCTCTTCTCCGGCCGCACCGCCGGCCGCGCCGCGGCCGCCGCCACGGCCTGACCACGAGCGCCGCGGGACCCCGCACACCTCCGCTGTACCAAGCGCTTCACAGACAACCCGCCAGTGTCAGGCGCGCATTGCCGGTTTCTGTCGGCCGACCCTACGGTGGGTTGCCCGCGCACCGCGCCGGAAACCGCCCGCCGATTCACCTCCGGACCGACCTGCACCGGCCGTGAATATCCGCGTTTCTCGAAAGACAAGAACGGCCGGGAACGCAGTGTCAGCGAGCAGCACGAGGACAACGAGAAGATCGCGCCGCCATCCACGAGGGCACCTACGCCCCCGGCACCGAAGTCCCCAGCGAACACCAGCTCACGGCCCAATACTGCGTCTCACGCTCCACCGTCCGCGCAGCCCTCGCCGCCCTCCGTGCCGAAGGACTCGTCCAAGCCCGCCAAGGTGCCCGCTCCCGCCGTACGCGACGCCACCGGTCCCACCCTCCTGGACCGCCACATCACCCGCACCACCGAAGGCCGCTACGCCACCGCACCCCCCGGCACCCCACTGGAGACCCCGGCCGTCACCCGCACCCACGCCGACCCCGTCACCGCCGCCCAACTCGACATCGAAGACGGACACCCCCTGTTCAGCATCGACCGCCTCTACACCACCGAGGCCGGACACCGCATCGCACACCGGCTACTGATCCCGTTCGCCGCCGCATCCGGCACCCAACTCGCCGACCACCCCGACACCGACCCCGAACACCTCTAGGCCATCCTGGCCCAGCGCGGCCCGCTGACCTTCACCGAGACGGCCCGGGCCCGCATGCCCGCACCGGAGCAGGCCGCAGCCCTCGACCCCCCCCGGGGCGTCCCCGTCCTGCACCTCACCCGGATCATCCACCACCGGCAGCATGCGCTCATCCGCGAAGACCTCACCGCGCCCGGCACCGAGGCCGAAGCCGTCTACCGCCTCACCCCGGCCCGCCGACCCGCCGCCTGATGACCCTTCCAGGACACTGCCGGGGACGCGAAAAGCCCGGCCCCGGAGGGCCGGGCCACACGCAACGACAGATCACCAGGGTTGACAGGTGAAGCCGACGACACGGTAGGGAAGATCGGCCAGCCCCGAGTAGCGCTCCTCCTCCCGGCACAGGAACGCGTTGCGGCCTCCCTCATTCGCAATGAGGAAGTCGCCGGAGATCGGCCCATGCTCAGGGGCGCCCCCCAGTGCCTCACAGCCGGAGCCGAAAACCCGGGGCAGGTCAGGGTTCACGGCCTCACAGATGTAGGCCGGGAGCGGCTGCGCCGCAGCACTCGGTGCGGCCGCCAGCGCGGCCAGGCCGAAGGCAGCGGTCGCCAACAGCCCGCCAGCCGTACGCATGGATCGCGAAGCGTTCATGTTCTTCGGTCCTTTCGGGAATCCGTCCCCGGCAATGCCCAAGGCCACTTGACGGGAGGGAGGTCGCAACGTCCGCCGTACAGCTACCCTTTGAAGCGATGCGACTACACATCGTGTCCCGCGTGTGAGGGAGCGCACCGGCGGGAAGCACGGAGCACGCGCGACGGCCGCCGCGCCACCCAGCCAGACCCTGACCGGCCGAGCCATGCCATCGGCGCCACTTCCCAGCACCCCGGCCACACCTCGCCCTTCCCGCAAGGCGTCGAAGAATTGCCTTACTTCCTCAAGGCGCCGCGCACAGCGCGGCGCGCGGCGGGCGCCCCGGCCGGGCATGCGGCCTCCGGCCGGTCCCGTCCGGTCGCCCCCGCGCCGCACCGCAACCCGCAGCCAGGAAGGGGAACCTCGACGTGCATCCAGGGGTGGCGGGGGATGGCCTACGCATCGCCGGGCAGTCCTCAGCCCGCCCCGGCACGTACACGGTCCTGTCGCCCGGCGACACTACGGCCGGCGGCAGTCCCCCGGCCCACGGACCAGGCGCCCGCCCGCTTCACCCGATGCGGCCCGGCGCCGCAGCCAGCGCCCACGCCCGCAGCACCTCATCCGCCGATACCGGGCAGGCCGGCAACACCGCCCCGGACCCGTCCGCATCCGCATCCGGCCGCGCACTCACCCCGTCAACCCCCGCCAGCCGAAGGGCCGCCGCCAGCGCAGCCCCAGCCGATTCCGCGTCTTCCCAACCCCGTACATACGGCACCCCCGGCACCCACGCCGCGCCGTCCCTGTCCTCCGCGTCCCCCGCGAAGCCGCCCGGTTCCTTCGGAACACTCATCGCGCCGTTCCTTCCACAGACGCCCATTCTGCGCCGTCGCACGCCGTAGCGGAAGAGTCACGACGAGATACGTCACGACAAGTAGCCGGGCCCCTGCACCAGTTACCGCAGCAACCGGCGCAGAGGCCCGGCCTCGGCAGCGACCGCCGTCAGGACGGCCCGGTATCCAGCGGCACCGCCCGCATGTGCTCAGTGTTCGCCAGTGCCGTCAACGCCCGCCGCCCTGCATCGGCAGGCAGCAGCCGCCCCAGCGTGCCTTCCCCCACGAACCGGCCCAGGCCCGCGGTCAGAGCACGACGCCGATCCGATGCGCCCTCCGGAACCCCGGCATCACACACCACAAACAGCCCGTCGGGCCGCTGATCCACGGCAAGCACGGAATCAACACCCACCCCGGCAAGCCCGGCCTGATCCCGCAGCACCCGCTCAGCAGCCGCCCCCAGCGACTCACCCCCGGCCAGCCAGGCACCCGGCAGCCCCCACACCCCCGCACGCCGCACCACAAGCACATACGGCGCGGGGAAGTCCGGAAACACCAGGACCTCGACAAACACCCGGTCCGCCCCGGCCACCAGCTCATCGAGCGCCCGCCGCGCCTCGCGCGCGGTCCGCCGGTAAGCCTCATCCCGACCTTCGGGCGCTTCCCACTCCAGAGCCAGCCCGGCCAGCACCGCCGACAGCGCATCCGCAGTCGTGGTCACCCGGCCACCTCCG
>NZ_FOLM01000033.1 GCF_900112355.1 Streptomyces aidingensis | reverse complement strand
CGCCGGCACCAGCCCGATCACCCGCGCCTCCGGCAGGACCCACAGCGTCCAAGCCCGCTTCGCCCGCAACGACCGCCTCGCCGATGCCCTCCAGAGACAAGCGTTCTCCGCCATCAACACCTCGCCCGGCGCTCGGCGCTACTACGACAAGCAGCGCGCCCGCGACTCGGGCTACAACCCCGCCCTGCGCCAGCTCGGCAACCGCCTCGTCGGCATCCTCCACGGCTGCCTCAAGACCCGTACCCACTACGACGAGGCCACCGCGTGGTCACACCACGCAACCCCCACCACCGCCGCTTGACATCAAAACGCCATGGGATGTCTGACCGGCTCCGGCCGCGGGCCGGGAACATTCCGGCGTTCTCCGGCCGCAGACCCCCTTGCCGGATTCCTGTGGTTGAGCAAATCTTTCAGCGACGGCCCGTCCACCCCCCACCGGTGTCCGGGTGCCCGACCGGCTTCTCCCGCGCCCCGGACGCACGCCGGGACGGGCCGTCCCGCTCCTTCCCCGCTCACTCCCCCCGGTGCACCTTGGTGTTGGACGCCTGGGCGCGGGGCCGCACCACCAGCAGGTCGACATTGACATGGGACGGCCGGGTGACCGTCCAGGCGATGGTGTCGGCGACGTCCTCGGCGGTGAGCGGCTCGGCCACCCCCTGGTAGACCCGCCCGGCCCGCTCCCGGTCGCCGCCGAACCGGACCAGGGAGAATTCGTCGGTCTTCACCATGCCGGGGGCGATCTCGATCACCCGGACCGGCTCGCCCACCAGTTCCAGGCGCAGCGTCCGGGCGAGCACATGGGCGCCGTGCTTGGCGGCCACATAGCCCGCGCCGCCCTCATAGGTGCCGTGCCCGGCGGTGGAGGTGACCACCACCACGGTGCCGTCACCGCCGGCGCGCAGCGCCGGCAGCAGCACCTGGGTCATGTGCAGCACGCCCATCACATTGACCTCGTACATGGCCCGCCAGTCCGCCGGGTCGCCGGTGGCCACCGGGTCCAGGCCCAGGGCGCCGCCGGCGTTGTTCACCAGCACGTCGCAGCCGCCCAGCCAGGCGCCGAACTCCTCGACGTCCGCCCGCCGGGTCACATCCAGCGGGCGGGCCACCGCCCGGTGGCCGCTCCCGGTCAGCTCCCGCGCCAGCGCCTCGATCCGCTCGGCACGCCGGGCGGTCAGCACCACCCGGAAGCCCGCCGCGGCCAGCCGCCGGGCGGTCGCCGCGCCGATCCCGCTGCTCGCCCCCGTCACCACCGCCGTACGCACCGTCATCCGCCGCCTTCCGCTCCGTCCGTTCCGCCGCCGTACAGCCGCATACGACCGCACGGCCGCGCTGCCTCTCACATGATCACAGCAGCCCGGCGGGCGGATGCGGGCGGGCCGGTGCCCGGGCCGCCGGACACGGCGGGCGCCACCGGCGCCTCGGCTCAGCCGCGGGCGGCGCGGCGGGCGGCCTCGACGGCCCAGTAGGTGAGGACGACGTCGGCGCCGGCCCGCTTGAAGGCCAGCAGCGACTCGTCGATGGCGCGCTCCCGCTCGATCCAGCCCTGCCCGGCCGCGGCCTCGATCATCGCGTACTCGCCGGAGACCTGGTACGCGGCCACCGGCACGGCCACCTCGTCGGCGACCCTGCGCAGCACGTCCAGATACGGCAGCCCCGGCTTGACCATCACCATGTCCGCGCCCTCGGCCAGGTCCAGGGCCAGCTCGCGCAGCGCCTCCCGGGCGTTCGCCGGATCCTGCTGGTACGTCGTGCGGTCCCCGGTCAGCCCGGACTCCACCGCGTCCCGGAACGGGCCGTAGAAGGCGGAGGTGTACTTGGCGGTGTAGGCGAGCAGCGACACCTCCTGGTGGCCGGCCTCGTCCAGCGCCCGCCGGACATGGCCGATCTGGCCGTCCATCATCCCGCTCGGGCCCAGTACCCGGGCCCCGGCCTCCGCCTGCACCAGCGCCATCTCGGCATAGCGGGCCAGCGTGGCGTCGTTGTCCACCCGGCCGTGCCCGTCCAGCACCCCGCAGTGGCCGTGATCGGTGGACTCGTCCAGGCAGAGGTCGGACATGATCACCAGTGCCTCGCCCACCTCCGCCCGCACATCCCGGATGGCCACCTGGAGGATGCCCTCCGGGTCGGTACCGGCGGAGCCGACGGCGTCCTTGGTCTCCGGCACGCCGAACAGCATGATCCCGCTGACCCCGGCCTCCAGCGCCTCCACGGCGGCCTTGCGCAGCGAGTCCCGGGTGTGCTGCACCACGCCGGGCATGGACGCCAGCGGAACGGGCTCGGCGGCCCCCTCCCGGACGAACGCGGGCAGCACCAGATCGGCGGGATGCACCCGGTGCTCCGCCACCATCCGCCGCAGCGCGGGCGTGGCCCGCAGCCGCCGCGGACGCGTCCCGGGAAACTCCCCGTACCCACTGCTCACAGCGCTGCTCCTCCACCGGCCGGCGACCCCGCCGATGCTACTCCCCCGCCGGGGGCCGGGTCGGGCCGCCGCCGGGGACCCGGCGGCGGCACCCCGGTCACTTCGCCCGGGCGCGGCGGCGCTGCGGACGCTTCTCGCTGGGACGCTTGAGCACCTCGCCCGCGGCCAGCGCCGCCGCCCGACGCTTGGCGCCGAACTCCGCCAGCGCCTCCGCGAGCCGCAGCGCCGACGGCTCGGGCGCCATCACATCCACCCGCAGCCCGTGCTCCTCCGCGGTCTTCGCGGTCGCCGGGCCGATGCAGGCGATCACCGTCACATGGTGCGGCTTGCCCGCGATGCCGACCAGGTTCCGCACCGTGGAGGAGGAGGTGAACAGCACCGCGTCGAAGCCGCCGCCCTTGATCGCCTCCCGGGTCTCGGCCGGCGGCGGCGAGGCGCGCACCGTGCGGTACGCGGTCACGTCGTCCACCTCCCAGCCCAGCTCCACCAGGCCCGCCACCAGTGTCTCGGTGGCGATGTCGGCCCGCGGCAGCAGCACCCGGTCGATCGGGTCGAAGACCGGGTCGTACGGCGGCCAGTCCTCCAGCAGCCCGGCCGCGGACTGCTCGCCGCTGGGCACCAGATCCGGCCGCACGCCGAAGTCGATCAGCGCCCGCGCGGTCTGCTCGCCGACCGCCGCCACCTTGATCCCGGCGAACGCCCGGGCGTCCAGCCCGTACTCCTCGAACTTCTCCCGCACCGCCTTGACCGCGTTCACCGAGGTGAAGGCGATCCACTCGTAGCGGCCGGTGACCAGGCCCTTGACCGCCCGGTCCATCTGCTGCGGGGTGCGCGGCGGCTCCACCGCGATGGTCGGCACCTCGCTGGGCACCGCGCCATAGCTGCGCAGCTGCTCGCTCAGCGCACCCGCCTGCTCCTTGGTGCGCGGCACCAGCACCCGCCAGCCGAACAGCGGCTTGGACTCGAACCAGGCCAGCGACTCCTGCCGGGCCGCGGCCCGCTCTCCGACCACCGCTATGACGGAACGTTCTCCCTCGGGCGAGGGCAGCACCTTGGCGGTCTTCAGGGCCCGCTCCACCGTGCCCAGCGTGGCGTTCCAGGTGCGCTGCCGGGTGGTGGTGCCGCCGACCGTCACCGACACCGGGGTGTCCGGCTTGCGCCCGGCCGAGATCAGCCGGGTGGCCATGGCGCCCACCCCGGCCAGCGTGGTGGACAGCACCGCCGTGACATCGCTGCCGCCGATCTCGCTCCAGCAGCGGTCGTCCGCGGTGCGCGCGTCGACCAGCCGCACATCGGCGCGGTCCTCGGCGCGCAGCGGCACCCCGGCGTAGGCGGCCACCCCGACCGCCTCGGTGATGCCCGGCACCACCTCGAAGGTGATGCCCTCGGCCGAGCAGGCCAGCATCTCGGCGGTGGTGTCCGCGTCCAGCACCGGATCGCCCGCTACCGCACGGACCACCCGCTTGCCGCGGCGCGCGGCCCGCATGACAAGATCTGCTGCATCGCCGGTCCGCTCCGCGACGGCCGACGGTGACACCTCTTCATGCCCGCCATGCGCGCCATGCGTGCCCTGCCCGGCGCCGGCCGTGCCGTCGGCACCGGCCGCCGGGGCGGACTGCCCGGCGGATGCCGCGGCGTCCGCGGCGGCTGCGGCCTTCCCGGTGTCGCCGGCGTCCGGCGCGGACCGGAGCGGAACCTCCGCCCCCGGCCGGATGTGCGCGGCGACCACCTCGTACACCCCGGGGTCGGCGATCAGGACATCCGCCTGCGCCAGCGCCTCCACGGCGCGAAGCGTCAGCAGACCCGGATCACCCGGTCCGGCCCCGAGGAAGGTGACGTGCCCGTGGGAAAGGGCGGCCGGCTGTGCCGGCTGCGTCATGCGCCGGACCGGCTGCGCGGGCTGTGCGGGCTGTGCGGTGGTGGGGCTCAATGTGCTCGCTCCCCCATCAGACCGGCCGCGCCCTTCGCAAGCATCTCGGCGGCGAGTTCGCGGCCCATGCGATCGGCATGGCGCAGCGCCTCCCCGGGGGACGCCGGTACGGGACCGGTGGCGGACAACTGCACCAGCGTGGAGCCGTCGGTGGTGCCGACGGCGCCCCGCAGATGCAGCATGGTTACTTCTGCTGCTCCTGCTGCTTCCGGACGGTACGGGTCCGGACCCGGCCCGTCGGCGTGCAGGCCGGCCAGCGCCCCCACGGGCGCGCTGCAGCCGGCCTCCAGTGCCGCGAGCAGGGCTCGCTCCGCGGTCACGGCGACCCGGGTGGGCGGGTCGTCGAGCCCGGAGAGTTCCGCGATCAGCTCCGCGTCGGACGCGGCGCATTCGATCACCAGTGCCCCCTGGCCGGGGGCGGGCAGGACCGCGTCGGTGGGCAGGGCCTCGGTGATCTCCGAGGCCAGGCCGGCCCGGTGCAGCCCGGCGGCGGCGAGCACGACGGCGTCGAGCGCGCCGGAGCGCACGTACCCGATCCGGGTGTCGACATTCCCCCGGAGCGGAACCGTTGTGATCTCGCAACCCAGTTGCCTGGCCCAAGCATGCAATTGCGCCCGGCGACGCGGCGAGCCGGTACCGATCCGGGGCGGCGGCCGGTCGCCGGCGAGCGATGCCGCGGCGAGCTCCGCGAAGCCCAGCCCGTCCCGTGCCACCAGTGCGTCCCGGGCGTCGGCCCGGGCCGGGACGGCGGCCTGCACCAGCTCCCCGGGCTGCGCGGTGGGCAGGTCCTTGAGCGAATGCACGGCAAGGTCGATCTCGCCCCGCAGCAGCGCCTCGCGCAGCGCCGAGACAAACACCCCGGTGCCGCCGATCTGCGCCAGCTCCTCCCGCGAGATGTCGCCGTATGTGGTGATCTCCACCAGTTCCACCGGCCGCCCGGTCAGCTCCCTGACCCGTTCGGCCATCATCCCGGACTGGGCCAGGGCCAGCCTGCTGCGCCGCGTGCCCAGCCGTAGCGCCCTCATGACCGCCGCCCCCTTTCCGCTTCCGCTGCCGACCGGTCCCGGGCGGCCGGCGGTCGTCCCCCGCCGGGCTCGCCGTGTTCCGGCCGGCTGACCGCCGCGACCCGCTGCGGGTCGAGGTTGAACAGCTCGCGCAGCGCATGCGCGTAATCGGCGCCGCCCGGTTCACCGGCCAGCTCCTTGACCCGCACGGTGGGCGCGTGCAGCAGCTTGTCCACCACCCGGCGCACGGTCTGTGCGATCTCGGCGCGCTGCTTGTCGTCCAGGCCGGGCAGCCGCCCCTCCAGCCGGGCCAGCTCGCCCGCCACCACACCGGAGGCCATGGTGCGCAGCGCGACCACGGTCGGGGTGATGTGCGCGGCCCGCTGCGCGGCCCGGAACGCCGCCACCTCCTCGGCCACGATCCCGCGCGCCGCCTCCACATCGGCGGCCAGCGGCGCGTCGGCGGAGGCTTCGGCCAGCGACTCGATGTCCACCAGCCGGGCGCCGGTCAGCCGGTGCACGCCCGCGTCCACATCGCGCGGCATGGCCAGGTCCAGCAGGGCCAGCGGCCGGCCGGCCGGCCGGCGCTCCACCGCGCCGCGCACCGCCTCGGTGGTCAGCACCAGCCCGGTGGCGCCGGTGCAGGACACCACCAGATCGGCCACGGCCAGCTCGGCCGCCACCGAGATGGCGTTGATCGGCACCGCGCGGACCGGGCGCAGCCGGTGCTCCCCGGCCGGGGCGCCGCCGTCCGCGCCCCAGATCCCGGCCAGGTTCTCGGCCAGCCGTTCGGCGCGCTCCACGGTCCGGTTGGCGATCACCAGTTCGGCCACTCCGGCCCTGGCCAGGGTGGCCGCGGCCAGCGAGGACATCGAACCCGCCCCGATCACCAGGGCCCGCCGCCCGGCGGGCCAGCCGCCGGGTTCCCCGTCGCCCCGCCCGGCCCCGTCGCCCCCGGCCCGCGCGGGCCCGCCCGGGGCGGCTGCCAGTTGCCGCAGCCCGAAGGTGACCAGGGACTGGCCGGCCCGGTCGATGCCGGTCTCGGTGTGCGCCCGCTTGCCCACCCGCAGCGCCTGCTGGAACAACTCGTTCAGCAGCCGGCCGGCGGTGTTCTCGTCCTGCGCCAGGGCGAGCGCGTCCTTGATCTGGCCGAGGATCTGGCCCTCGCCCACCACCATCGAGTCCAGGCCGCAGGCCACCGAGAACAGGTGGTGCACGGCCCGGTCCTCGTAGTGCACATAGAGGTAGGGGGTCAGCTCGTCCGCCCTGACCCCGCTGTGCCGGGCCAGCAGCCGGGTGCACTCGGCCACCCCGTCGTGGAAGCGGCCGACGGCCGCATAGACCTCGATCCGGTTGCAGGTGGACAGCACCGCGGCCTCCAGGGCGCCGTCGCCGTCCGAGACCTCGACCAGGTCGCGCAGCAGCTTGCCGCGCGCCTCGGGGGCCAGCGCGGCCCGCTCCAGCACGCTGACCGGCGCGCTGCGGTGAGAGAGACCGACGACCAGCAGGCTCATGCGGGCATCACCGCCGGGGCGCTGTCCGTTCCGCCGTCCGAGTCCGGTCCGCCGTCCGGCCGGGCGGGCTGCCCCTCCCGGTCCGTCCGGCCGCGGGTGACCGCGGCAGTGGCCGGCGGTTCCACGGGGGTGACCTCGCCGTTCTCGGGCTCCGGCAGCGCGGCGGCGTTCTCGCCGGCCTTGCGCTGCTCATGGAAGGCGAGGATCTGGAGCTCGATGGAGAGATCCACCTTGCGCACATCCACCCCGTCCGGCACGGCCAGCACGCTGGGCGCGAAGTTCAGGATGGAGCTGACCCCGGCGGCCACCAGCCGGTCGCAGACCTGCTGGGCCGCCCCGGCCGGGGTGGCGATCACGCCGATGGACACACCGTTCTCCTCCACGACCCGCTCCAGCTCGTCGCTGTGGAGCACGGTCAGTCCGGCCACCTGCCGGCCGGCCAGCTCCGGGTCGGCGTCGATCAGGCCGACCACCCGGAAGCCCCGGGAGGCGAAGCCGCCGTAGTTGGCCAGGGCCGCGCCGAGATTACCGATCCCGACGATCACCACCGGCCAGTCCTGGGTGAGACCGAGCTCACGCGAGATCTGGTAGACGAGATACTCCACGTCGTACCCGACGCCCCGGGTGCCGTAGCTGCCCAGGTAGGAGAAATCCTTGCGCAGCTTGGCGGAATTCACCCCGGCCGCACCGGCGAGTTCCTCCGAGGAAACCGTGGGGACCGAGCGCTCGGACAGTGCGGTCAGCGCGCGCAGATACAGGGGGAGCCGGGCGACCGTCGCCTCGGGAATCCCTCGGCTGCGAGTCGCCGGTCGATGGGGTCGGCCAGTTGCCACGGTGCTCCTGCCGGTCGAGCGAAGCGGTGCGCGGCCCCTGACATCCGGACCGCCCAGTAGGTGCCAGGCTATGCCCTTGTGAACGCGTGCACAAAGATACTGTCCGTTATGTCCGTGCAAAGTGACCGGTGCCACAGATGCGCAGTGGGACACCGGACCACACTCCTCACGTTTACCCCCGGGCAGACAAAACGACCTCGAATGGTAAGCGAAAACGCGCCATACCGCACGTTCCGCTATCGGTCCGGTATCGGGCGGAGACTTTCCCGCCGCCCGCCCGGGCGACGGCCCGGCTACCCGCCCAGTGCGGCCCGCAGCCGCTCCGGCTTCACCCGCCAGAAGTCGTGCTGTTTTCCGTCCACCAGCACCACCGGGATCTGCTCCCAGTACTCGTCGTAGAGCTTCTGGTCTGCTGTGATGTCCCTCTCCTCCCACGCCGCCCCGAGTTCGGCGCACACCTCGGCGACCACCGTCCGGGCCTCGTCGCAGAGATGACATCCGGGCTTTCCGATCAGCGTGACCAGGCGGTCACCGGGGTCGCGGGGGCGGTTTCCGCCGGAGCGGTGCAGCAGGGGAGTCATGGCAGCCATTGTGCAGCGCCGCTCCATGCCGGGGACACCTGCGCGCCACCGGCCGGTCGGCCCCGGGCCGTTATGCTCGACGCATGCGCCGCCCGTCCCGCACCGAAGCCGCCGGCCCGAGCGAGCTCGCCGGCGTGGCCTCGGCCGAGGCGGCCCTGAGCGCCCTGCCCGGCCCCGCCGCCCCCGTTGCGGAATTCCCGGTTCCGGGCGATGTACGTGCCGCCGCCTTCTTCGATCTTGACAATACGATCATGCAGGGCGCGGCGATCTTCCATCTCGGCCGCGGGCTGTACAAACGCAAGTTCTTCCGGAAACGCGAACTTCTGCGCTTCGCCTGGCAGCAGGCCTATTTCCGGCTGATCGGCGATGAGCACGCAGGTCACATGCAGGATGCACAGGACAGCGCACTGTCGATCGTCCGCGGTCACCGGGTGTCGGAATTGACCGCGATCGCGGAAGAGGTCTACGACGAGAATCTGGCCGGCCGGATGTGGCCGGGCACCCGGGCCCTGGCCCAGGCCCATCTGGACGCCGGACAGCGGGTCTGGCTGGTCACCGCGGCACCGGTGGAGATGGCGACCATCATCGCCCGGCGGCTCGGGCTGACCGGCGCGCTCGGCACGGTGGCCGAATCGGTGGCCGGTGCCTACACCGGGCGCCTGGTCGGCGAGCCGCTGCACGGGCCGGCCAAGGCGGCGGCGGTCCGGGCGCTGGCCGAGGCCGAGCACCTGGACCTGGCCCGGTGCGCCGCGTACAGCGACTCGGCCAACGACATCCCGATGCTCTCCCTGGTCGGCCACCCGTATGCGATCAATCCGGACAGCCGGCTGCGGGCGCACGCCCGGCGGCACGGCTGGCGGCTGCGCGACTACCGCACCGGCCGCAAGACCATCCGGGTCGGAGTGCCCGCCGCGGCCGGCGCCGGTGCCGCGGTGGGCGGCGCCTTCGCCGCCCTGGCGCTGCAGCGCCGCCGCCGCTGAGCAGGGGCCCGCGCGGCCCATCCGGGAGTTCTACCCCGGCCGGTGCGCCGGCAGACCGCCCAAGGCCGGCCGAATGAACTCGGTCCCCCATCGGATCGAAGCAGTCTCAGACCGATCAGGTTCAGCATGGCGTTGGCATGGCGCGGCGCGCTCAACGCGTAACACTTCAAACCTAATCGGCGATTTTCGCAACTACGCGTAGCACGTCCTGTACGAAGCGTTATTCTCCTCAGACGCATCCCGGCTCGTGCGTCACCCACCAGGTGACACCCGGGCCGCCCGCACTGCACGTGTTGGAAGCTCTGCCTCTGGGAGTCCCGTGTACCCACACGTCGGGGTTGACGCCTCGGGCCTGGCATCGCTGCGCACCACGGTCATGGACCAGTTGCGCGGCCTCGTCCCCACCGCCGGGCCCCACCTCGCCGCCGCTGTCCCCGCCGGGCCCGCCTACGCCCTGGCCGAAGGCGCGGCAGGCACCGCACCGGTCCGCAGACGGGCCCGCCGCGCGGCCGGCCCCCGCCCGGCGGAGGCGGCCGCTTCGCGCCGTCCCGCCGCCGAGAGCGAGAGCCGCCGCATGATGGATCTCGTCGAACGTGCACAGAGCGGCGAGGCGGAAGCCTTCGGCCGGCTCTACGACCACTATTCCGACACCGTCTACCGCTACATCTACTACCGGGTGGGAGGGCGGGCCACCGCCGAGGACCTCACCAGCGAGACATTCCTGCGCGCCCTGCGCCGGATCGGCACCTTCACCTGGCAGGGCCGCGACTTCGGTGCCTGGCTGGTCACCATCGCCCGCAATCTGGTCGCCGACCACTTCAAGTCCAGCCGCTTCCGGCTGGAGGTCACCACCGGGGAAATGCTGGACGCCAACGAGGTGGAGCGCAGCCCCGAGGACTCGGTGCTGGAGTCGCTGTCCAATTCCGCCCTGCTGGAGGCCGTGCGGCGGCTCAACCCGCAGCAGCAGGAGTGCGTGACCCTGCGCTTTCTGCAGGGCATGTCGGTGGCCGAGACCGCCCGGGTGATGGGCAAGAACGAAGGCGCCATCAAAACCCTCCAGTACCGGGCCGTTCGCACCCTTGCCCGCTTGTTGCCCGACGATGCGCGATAGCTGCTCTCTTCGCGCTACGCAATCGATCGCATGCGATCAGTCAGATCATCATCCAGCCGTAACCCGAGTGCCCGGCCGGTCGTTGTCGGGTTGCAGGCTTCCTGTAGCCGCGGGTCGGAAAGCCGCGGCCGAGCAGCGGGAAGCCCATCGTGCAGACGAGAGGAGGTGCCGCCCGTGCTCGGTTCCGTGACGGGCCGGCGGGCCAACGCCTTCGCCCGGGCTCTCGACGAGCAGGCCCCAGGCGACCCGGGAGCCGGCGGGGGGACGGCGGCGGACCCGATTCCGGACCTGGCTCCGGCCCCGCCGGAGCACAGCACGCCGGAGGAGACCGCCGAACGCACCACCCTGCTGGCCCTGGCGGACGGGCTGCGCGCCCTGCCCAGACCGGCCATGAGCGCCGAGACAAAAACGGTCCAGCGGGCCAGGCTGGTGGCCGCCATGGAGGCCATGGAGAGCTCCCCAGGCGGCGAACGCGTCCCCGGCCTGCCGGACCAGCGGGACGGCAGGCGCGGCAGCCACCGCGTCACCCCGGCCCACGCCCTGGCCCGGCTGCGCCCGAGGTCCCGGCTGACCAAAGGGCTCACGGCGGGCGGACTGACCGTCGGGGTGGCCGCGGGGGCCTTCGGCGGGGTCGCCGCGGCCTCCACCGACGCCCTGCCGGGCGACACCCTCTACGGCCTCAAGCGGGGCATAGAGGACTTCCGCCTGGACCTCGCCCGGGGCGACGCCGACCGCGGCAAGATCTACCTCGACCACGCCTCCACCCGGCTGAACGAGGCCCGTCGGCTGATGGAGCGCCAGAAGGCCGGCGATCTGGACACCGAGCAGGTGGCCGAGGTGCGCACCGCCCTGGCAAGCATGCACGGGGACGCCGCCGAGGGGCACCGGCTGCTCAGCGAGTCCTACGAACGGGACGGCGAGCTGGGCCCGATGCTCACCCTGTCGTCCTTCCACGACCGGCACGGCACCACCTGGCACGAGCTGCGCGGCAAGCTGCCGCCGGAGCTCTCCGACGTCAGCGAGGACGTCAGCGAGCTGTTCGACGCCATAGCGGACGATCTGGAGCCGCTCCAGGACGTGCTGCCGCGGCGGGCGGACGACCGGCCGCCGGTCCCGGCACAGCCCGGTGAGGGGGCCACCGGGGCCGGTCCGCTGACGGAGTCGCCGTACCCGGCGGAACCCAGCCCCTCGGGCAGTGGTCCCTCTCCCGAGGCATCGGCCGAGGGGGACGCGGGCGCCGGAGAGCCGTCCGTCTCCTCCCCGTCGGCCGAGACCGGGACCCCGGACGGCGACAGCGGGCTGCTGGGCGGCGGCGGGCTGCTCGACCCGGGTCTGGACACCGGCAGTGGCGAGGAGGACACCGGGGAGGCCACCGAGTCCCCGGGCACCGGAGAGGAGACCCAGTCCCCCGAGCCGGACGTCACCATTCCGCCGCTCATCGACGGACTGCTCCCGAGCCTCGGCCTCGACATAACTCCGGACGACTGACCCCGTTCGCTGTTCGGGGGCCGGCGAAATCCGAGGGGCGGTTCCGGACACCTTGCCGGTGTCCGGAACCGCCCCTCGACGGCTTCGCGGAGCCGTGTGAGCACGGTGCTCATCAGTACGGCCCTCCCACCCGCGCGGGAAGGAGGGCCGCCATCAGCGGCGCTCGCTCACTTCTTGTTGCGGCGCTGCACTCGCGTGCGCTTCAGAAGCTTGCGGTGCTTCTTCTTCGCCATACGCTTGCGCCGCTTCTTGATGACAGAGCCCACGACTACCCTCGCTTTTATCGATTTCTCGGTGCGGGGCGTCCGAGCCCACACGACCTACACCCGGCCAAGCCTACCGCCCGACCCCTGCGATCGGTTAATCGAGGGGGCGGACGGATCGGCCGGATACGCCGTGTGGGCTTGCGGAAGGGCTTCGCGCGATCCGCGCGCACTGCGCGCGAGGTGTCCTTCGCTACGCGCTCTCGGCGCCGACGAAGGACTCGCGCAGATACTCGTGCACTGCCTGCTCGGGAACCCGGAAGGACCGTCCCACCCGGATCGCCGGCAGATGACCGGCGTGAACCAGGCGGTACACCGTCATCTTGGACACTCGCATCACCGCGGCGACTTCCGCCACGGTCAGGAACTTGGCCTCACTGAGAAGCCTCTCACCAGCTGCCATGTCACACCTGACCTTCCGCACATGTCGGACACCGGCTTCCCCTCCGGTGACTCCCTCTCGCATGTGCGCTCCTCCCCAGGTTAGGGGCGCATGATGCAAGTGGGGAAGAGGTGCTGGAACTGGCTTTTCCCGTGCCAGCAAGCCCGATTGGCCACATAACGGGTGTCTGGACACCCTCCGGGACGCGCTCCCCGGCCGGCCTCGGCTCCCACCGGAAGGACCATGCCCCCGCGCCGCCCCAGAAACACCGCCGGCGCGCCCCGGCCCGTCCGGCCGAAGCCGTCATTGCCGGGCTGACCAGCACCGCAGGACCCAGCCTGGTCAGCCGTCACCACCCCGTGGAGCAGCGCACCACGGTCGGTAAAGACCCCTGGCCCACCCCCCGGAGGGCATCGGCGCGGTCCCGGCGGAGCCGATAGGTGGCAGACGCACGAGTTGGTCTGATCTTCAACAAAAGCCACTTGCTGATCGTCCGTCAGAGAGGTCCACGTACGCCGAATCTCGTCGTTATGTCGATAGATCTCCCCTGCGGCGGGGGGAGACCGGGCCATCAGCCGCCGACGGCGTCTCGGCCAACGATGCGTAGTACCCGGGGAGGCATACGGCGCCCCGGCCCCGGAACCCGGGAACGGGGCGCGAATGTCGCAGGGGGCGCACGCCCCGCGTGGTCAGGGCAGCAGTCCGTGCGCGGGATAAACGGCCCGCCGGCAGGCACGAATGGCCTGGTCCACCGGGTCGGCGGGGTCGTAGCCGTCCTCCCACGCCCGCCAGGCGGGCCGCCGGCCGTCCGTCATCCGTGCCGGGCCGCGCATCCTGGCCAGGGCGTAGACCTGGGCGAGCCACTCCTCGGGGACCGCGGTCTCCGGCTCGACGGGCGCATGGGCGGCGATCGCCACCAGATGCGTCCAGCTCCGCGGCACCACGTCCACGACGGCGTAGCCGCCGCCTCCAAGGGCCAGCCAGCGGCCCGCGGCATGGGAGTGGGCCCAGGAGTGGCAGGCCTCCATGGCGGCCCGCTGAGCGTCCACGCTGAGCGCCAGATGGGCCAGCGGATCGTCGAAGTGGGTGTCCACTCCGTGCTGGCTCACCAGGAACTGGGGGGCGAAGTCCGCCAGCAGCTCGGGCACCACGGCATGCAGGGCACGCAGCCAGCCGGCATCGCCGGTGCCCGGCGGCAGCGGGACGTTCACCGCATATCCCGTGCCGGCGCCGTGTCCGGTCTCCTCCGGCCATCCGGTGCCCGGATAAAGGGTCCGGGGATGCTCGTGCAGGGAAATCGTCAGCACCCTGGGATCGTCCCAGAACGCCGCCTGGACGCCGTCGCCGTGATGCACGTCCACATCTACATAGGCGACCCGTTCGGCGCCGAGTTCCAGCAGCCGGGCAATCGCCAGCGAAGCGTCGTTGTAGACGCAGAAGCCGGCGGCGCTGCCCGGCATCGCGTGGTGCAGGCCGCCCGCGAAGTTGACGGCGTGTTCGGTGGTCCCCTCCCAGACGGCCTCGGCCCCGCCGACCGACTGCCCGGCGATCAGTGAGGAGACTTCGTGCATCCCCCGGAAGGCCGGGGTGTCCGGCGTCCCCAGCCCGTAGTTCTCGTCCGCACCGGCGGGCCTGGCGGAAGCCCGCTTCACAGCATTCACATAGTCCGCCCGGTGCACCAGCTTGAGCGTGGATTCGCCCGCCGGCTTCATCGCCAGCACCTCACACGCCTGTTCCAGCCCGAAAGCCTCCACCAGACGCATCGTCAACGCGAGCCGCACCGGGTCCATTGGATGCCCGGGACCGAAGTTGTACCCGGTGACCGCCTCATCCCAGAGGAGCCACGATCTGCCGCTAGCCATGCGGCAACGCTATACGAAGTCCCTGAACCGAAACAGAAGAAGGGGTCCACCCGGCTCGAAAGCCGGGTGGACCCCTTTTCTCACGTTTTGTTCGGCGGCGTCCTACTCTCCCACACGGTCCCCCATGCAGTACCATCGGCGCAGCAAGGCTTAGCTTCCGGGTTCGGAAAGTAACCGGGCGTACCCCTCACGCTATGACCACCGAAACACCAAGGAACACACAACACCGGTTCCGGGTTGCTGTTCCAGAACCGCACAGTGGACGCGTAGCACCTGCGGACAAGCCCTCGGCCTATTAGTACCGGTCGACTCCACCCCTCACAAGGCTTCCATCCCCGGCCTATCAACCCCGTCATCTCCAGGGAGCCTTACCCCATCAACGTGGGCAGGAGTCCTCATCTCAAAGCCGGCTTCCCGCTTAGATGCCTTCAGCGGTTATCCATCCCGAACGTAGCCAACCAGCCAT
>NZ_FOLM01000026.1:26027-45747 GCF_900112355.1 Streptomyces aidingensis | reverse complement strand
CCCGGGCCCCGTCGTCGGTGGACCACTCCCAGACCTCCAGCGCCTTGCCGCTGTTGCGGTTGATCAGCTGGATATGGCCGGCGTCGGTGTCCTCGATGCGGAACTGCTGGTTGGTGCCGTTGTGGTCGGTCCACTGGATGACCTCGGCGCCGTCGGCGGTGGAGAAGTCGCGGAGGTCCAGCACCTTGCCGCTGTGCCGGGACTTCAGCCGGTACCAGCCGCCGCCGGAGTCCACGAACTGCCACTGCTGCCAGGCGCCGTCGTTGCGCGCCCACTGCACGATCGGTGCGCCGTCCTCGGTGGCCAGGTCGTAGACGTCCAGCGCCTTGCCGCTGTGCCGGTTGACCAGCACATACCAGGCGCCGGTGTCGATGGTGGCGGCCGCCGCCCGCGGCGCGGGCAGGGCGACGAGCAGTACCGCGGCCAGGGCACCGGCCAGTAATGCGGCCAGCGCTCCCCGGGGGATGCGAAGGGTGTGCAGAGTCATGACGGCTCCCGTGCGGGCGGGCGTCGTCCACGCCCGCCCCTCGGACGGATGAATTCACTTCCCGGGCGTTCCGCTTCATAGCGGACAACTATGAAGAGATCAACAGATTCAGTGCAAACGCCATTTGTTAGCGATAACACTCCACGTACTGAAAACTTATCGGCGTGGCATGCTCCTGTCAATGCACTGGGTGGGGCGAGGTGCCTGGTCACTCCCCGAGGCAGGGGAGCCACCTGCCATGCTGAGCCGGGCGTGTCACCGCCCCCACGTCGGCCCTTTCGCCGGTCCGGCCCGGCGTATCCGTCGACAGTCAGTGCACGCCCTGGCACGATACGCTGCCGAAAAACCGTCAGATTGCCCACAGTTGGCTCACGGCAACGGCCGGACCTGGAGAGGACGCGGCACACACATGGCCCAGGCGCGCTACAAGAACACCAGCTACCCCGTCTCCCGGCTGGTCGAGGACATCCAACGCGGCGAGATCGCCCTGCCTGACTTGCAGCGGCCCTATGTGTGGCCGGCAGCCAAGGCCCGGGACCTCTTCGATTCCATGTACAAGGGCTTCCCGGTGGGCTATCTGCTGTTCTGGGAGACGGGTGCGGATGTCGGAGCTCGGCAGATCGGCACCGGGGACGGCCGGCAAGTTGCCCGGCACCTCATTGTCGATGGACAGCAGCGGCTCACCTCCCTCTACGCAGTCATGACCGGCGCCTCCGTGACGCGTGAGGATTATTCGACCGGGCGCATCCGCCTCGCCTTCCGGCCCGCCGATGCCACCTTCGCCGTCACCGATGCCGCGGTGGAACAAGACCCCGAGTACCTGCCCGACATCAGCGAACTGTGGAAGCCCGAAAACCGGAAGCGCACCGTGCGTGCCTTCCTCCGCCGGCTCGGCGAGAAGCGTGAGTTGGACGACGACGAGCGGGATCAGCTGGACACCGCCCTCGACCGGGTCTATGAGCTCGCGGGCTACACCTTCCGCGTGGTGGAGCTGGCCGGCTCCATGAGCGAGGACGAAGTCGCCGAGATCTTCGTCCGCATCAACAGCAAGGGTGTCGCACTCAACCAGGCGGATTTCATCCTGACGCTGATGTCGGTGTTCTGGGAGAAAGGGCGCCGGGAACTGGAGGACTTCTGCCGCGCGGCCCGCGAGCCCTCGAACCTGGCCGGTCCGCCGTCCCCGTTCAACTGGTTCATCCAGCCCCACCCCTCCCAACTGCTGCGGGTCACCACCACCGTGGCACTGCGGCGGGCCGTGCTGAAACATGTCTACACAGCGCTTCGCGGCCGGTCTCTGGAGACGGGCAAGCCCGATCCCGCCCGCCGGGAAGAGCAGTTCGCCAAGCTTCAGAAGGCCCAGCGGGATGTCCTCGACCTCACCCACTGGCACGAATTTCTCCAGTGCCTGGAACGGGCCGGCTTCCGCGGCACCCGGATGATCTCGGCGGAGAACGCCGTCCTCTACAGCTATGTGCTCTGGCTGATCGGCCGTGTCGAACACCGGGTCCCCATCGACCGCCTGCGCGAGGTCATCGCCCGGTGGTTCTTCATGGCCCACATGACCGGCCGCTACTCCGGATCGTTCGAGAGCCGGATGGAGCACGACCTCACGCGCCTCACCTCCGCCGCACAGGACGGCCGCGGATTTGCCGCCACCTTGGACAAAATCATCGATGACACCCTCAGCCGGGACTTCTGGGAGATCACCCTGCCCAACGAGCTGGACAGCTCGGCCGCCAAGTCACCTGCACTGATGGCCTACATCGCCGCGCTCAACATCCTGGACGCCGACGCCCTGCTGTCCACCGCCAAGGTCCGCAGCCGGCTCGATCCCGCCCTGATGCTCAAGAAAGGCATCGAGCGGCACCATCTCTTCCCCCGCAACTACCTCAAGGGGCAGGGCATCAAGGAGAACACCCGCATCAACCAGATCGCCAACATGGCCCTGGTCGAGTGGAGCGACAACATCGCGATCTCCGACACCCCGCCCGCCGAGTACTGGCCCCGGCAACTGGCCCGCAGGAACCTTGCCGGGGACCGCCTGGAGCGGCAGCGCCACTGGCACGCGCTGCCGCCGGGCTGGGAGCACATGCCCTACGCGGAGTTCCTGGCCGCGCGGCGGACTCTGATGGCCGCCGTGGTCCGCGACGCGTTCCGGGCCCTGAGCGACCGCGATTATCGTCCCGTGTATCCGCAACCCGGTACCCCGGCCGCCGCCACGTCCACCGCGAGCGGTGGTGCCGGCGCATGGGTGGCTCTCTCCGACCTTCTGGCCAGCGGGCTGCTGGCGCCGGGTACCCCGGTGGTACCCCGGCAGGGCGTCTACGAGGCCACCGGTGAGATCGACGCGGAGGGGAACATCGTGCTCGACGGGGAGCGGTACGACTCACCTTCTGGGGCGGCGCGCGCACTGGGCTCCTCCGCCAATGGCTGGACTTTCTGGCGGGTCCGAACCCGGGAGGGCCTGCAGCCGTTGGACGACCTGCGCCAGGAGTACCGCGCCCGCCTCCGGTGACCCGCACTCCGGCGGCCGGTCAGTGACGCGGGGCGGGCCGGTCCGTGACAGATGCCAGGAACGGGCTCGGGGCGCCGTGCCAGGAGACGCGCAGTGCCTCCCGGGCCCGGGTGCATGCCACGAACAGCAGGCTCAGCTCGGTGTGCAGATCCTCCTGGTGCTGCCGGGGGTCCACCTCGGCCGGGGTGAGGGCGGCAGTCATCGGCACCGTGCCGTCGTTCACCCCGGCGACGGCGACGCAGCGGAACTCCAGCCCTTTCATCCGGTGCATGGTGGCGATCCGCACCCCGGGCTCGGTCCGCCCGCTGCCCAGTACGCACACCGGCACACCGGCCCGTTGCAGCGCGCCGGCGATGTCCCGCCCGAGCTGGAGGAACCGTACGGCCACTCCGATGTCCTCCGCCTCCACACCCGACGTGATCCACTCCCGGACCCGGTGCACGAGCGCCTCGATCTCCGCCGCCCTGGTGGCGTACCCGCTTGCCTCCGGCCGCTCCCCGTACAGCGAGGAGCGGTAGCCGGTCAGCGTCTCCGCCCCGCCGTCCATGTCCTCGGCGCCCTCACCGGTCAGCAGAGCTGCCGACCAGGACAGAATCTCCTGCGTGGTGCGGTAATTGATGCGCAGCCGGTGTGAGCGCCCGGTCACCCGGATGCCGAGCGACCGCAGTGAGACCCGGTTGCCGTAGATCCGCTGGAAGGTGTCCCCGGCAAGAAACAGATCGTCCCTGCCCGGGGCGGCCAGGGCGCGGAGAAACCGCCACTGCGCGGGGTGCAGATCCTGCGCCTCGTCCACCACCACATGCCGGAACGGGCGCCTCTGCCGGCCGCCGTCCAGAATGCGGGCGGCCTCCGCGCACACCTGGAGGAAGGTCCACTCCCCGGACCGGCGCAGCTGCTCCTCGAACGTGGAGACGGCCCGCCACACCTGAAGGCGCCGCAGTGGCGACAGCGCCGTACCGCGCCCGGCCCGCGATGCCTTGAGATACTCCTCCGGGGAGGTCAGTGCCTGCGCCAGCACGACCTGACGCCACTCCTGGTCGAGGAAGACGTCCGGGAAGCCGGCCCCCACCTGCCGCGCGATGCGCGCCCAGCGGCCCAGGATTTCCCGCTGGTCGAAGACCAGCTTCAGCGGGGCCCCACCGCGGTCCGCCCGGACGATCTCATTGGCCAGCGCGTCGACGTTGACCACCCGCACCTTGGCCCGGACGGCCGGGTCCGTGACCAGCAGCGCAAGGCAGCGTTCCAGCTCGGCGGCGAGGTCCTTGGTGTACGTGGTGAGCAGCACGCACCCGTCCGGGCTGCCGGCGGGCAGCTCCCGTGCCAGGTGGTACGCCCGGTGCAGCGCGACCACCGTCTTGCCCGTGCCCGGCCCGCCCGTGACCCGGGCCGGCCCCGCGTAGCCGTCCTGGTACGCCACCCGGTACTGGCTCGGGTGCAGGAAGATGCGCCAGGCGTCGAAGGGCCGCTGAAGGATGTCCTGCAGTTCGTCGGTCCCCGACACCAGCGCCACCCGGCCGCGCGCCCGTGCCATCGCCGACCCCAGCTCGTCGCCCTCGGTGGCCCCCGTGTCCGCGCCCGTGACCGGCGGCGCCGTCCGTGCGTACGCCTGGACCAGCTCCCGGTCGATCTCCTCCGGCGACATGCCCGTCGCCAGCCCGAGGAGCACGTCGTACTGCTGCTCCGGCAGCACCTTGTGCAGCGCCTCCAGATGGGTCTCGTCCGGGACCAGGCGGATGATCGGCAGGATTTCCTCGTCCACGCCGAGGGCGCGCAGAACCTTGTCCGGATACTCCGACACCGGGAAGAGCCGTGCCGGCTCCTCGGCCGCCCGGGCTCTCAGCCCGGCCGTCGCCCGCTCCAGGGCGATGTCGTTGCGGATTTCGATGCCCTGGGTCGCCTCGTTCACCGAGGCCCGGTGTTTGGCTGCCCAGTCGTTCGCCTTGTTGTGGGGGAGGACCTTCAGCAGCAGATAGCTGTCGCCCGTCTCGGCCTTGAGGACCACGCCCCGCCAGAAGTCGTTGATCCGGATGGTACGCAGCCGGGGATCGCGCTGATTCGTCAGCTTCTCCAGGTGCAGCCCGGTATGCGTGGCCGCCGTGAATTTCTCGAAGACCTCGAAGACCCGCTTCTGCACGGACTTCTCCAGCCCTGCGAACTCCATCAGGAAGTCCCGGTGCATCCCCAGCGTCGCCATCCCCGTCCCTCCCGGCCGGGCTGATTGAAGCGATGATCACCCTACTGGTCGACTCCGCCCCGGGTGTGGTGGTTCACGGCTTCGGTCCCTCGGCGGGTCCCGGCCATCGGACCAGCACCCCCCGGCGCTGAAGTTCCCGTATGTGGTCCGCCATGCGTCCCGGCATGGGGCCGCCCTTGAGCAGTATCCCCGCCTCGACATTCCGCTCCGCCCCTGCTGCCGTGAGGTTGGCACTGCTCAGGAACAGGACCCGGTCGTCGGCCACGGCAACCTTGGCATGCATGCGGCTGCCCGGCGCAGGCCGCATGGCGCTCGGCCAGTGCCACAGCCGTAGCCCGGGCACACCCGAGAACGCCTCGGACGGTTCTCTCCCCGCGAGCAGCCCGGCAGCGCCTTCGAGCGTCTCCACGACGATGTCCACCGTCACCCCCCGGGCCGTCGCATCGGCCAGTGACGCGGTCAGGGGAGGATAAGCGCGGGCCGAATAAGTCATGGCCACGAAACGGTGCTCGGCGGCCCGGACCACCTCTGTCAGCACCCGTGCGGTGGCGCGGACCGGTGTCCCGGGCGTGGCGGGCCCGCTCCACACCGTTCGGGCCTCCGCGGTCTCTCCGCGGCGGGCCCAGGCCACGGCGTAGCCCCGCAGATACGCCGCTGCCTCCGGCAGCGGCACACCGTCCGCCGTGATGGCGGCCAGCAGCGCCGAGACGCTCTCCAGCGCGGCCGGTGTCTGGAGCCTGCCCAGGACGTACGCGGGGGAGCGGCCCTGACTCAGCAGCGTGGCCACGGCCTTCGTCCGCGTGGCGCCGAGCGAGGCGGCGGCAGCGGCGACCGTTGCCTCGAAACGTTTCCGGCTCATCTCACATTGCCATCCGCTCACCCGAAGCGCGGTATCAGCGCCAGCGGTTCGGCGTCGCCCGCCAGCGGGGTGATGAACCGCCGGTCCAGGAAACGGTTGCCGCGTTCACATGTGGTCTCGGAGACGAACAGGCAGGCGTGGCAGGCAGCACCATGGAGGAAATCCTCCGGAGCCTGTGGGAGCCGCTCGCCGCACAGCGGATCGGAGGAACACCGACCCGCCTGATGCAGCGCCGTCCGCACGATCCTGGTCAGCCGGTTCTCCCCGGTGGCCGGGTCCTGGTCGGCCAGGGACAGCAGGCCGCCCAGCGTGCCTTCCGCGTCCGGGACGGCCGTGTAGATGAGGATGCCGGTCCGACGCTCGCCGTCGTCACCGGCGTAGATCCGCTCGGCCAGGCTTGCCGCGTTGTAGCCGCATTCCATGGCGATGGTGCGGATGAGCAGATGGGAGAGCGTGTGCAGCGCGATGTACCGGCCACCCGGCCAGCCCTGCATCGGGTCGAAGTCCCCCTTGAGCCGCTCCGACCTGCGGTGCTCGCGGAACCGGGCGAACGCCGCGGCGTGCGCGGCAAGTGCCTTGCTGGACGCCACCCGCTGCTCCCACTGTGCGACCAACACCTCGTCCACCCGCAGGAACAGGCCCTCGCCCCGCACCTCGCTCGCCGGCACCCAGCCGCGCTCGCGGCGCCCCAGATCCACCCGCATGACCTGGGCGGGGTTCTCCGGGTCGGGGGCGTCGAGCCGGGTGAAGCCGGTCAGCGCCCGGACCTCGCGCAGCCGCTCCACCTGCCGCACCTGGGCGAAGACGGAGGTCAGCGGCTCGCCCGGCGAGGTGTCCACCAGGGCGAAATCCTCGGTCGGATCAGGGGCCTTCGCGGCGGACAGCACCTGCCACTCCGGGGTCAGCAGATCGGGACGGGCCGGCGGCTGCTCGTCCTTGTCACCGTCACCACCGGACAGCGCGGCGCGGTAGGCGCGGATCGCCTGCCACACCTGCCCGGGTTCGTAGTCGCGCAGATAGCGGTGATGCTTCGACTTCCTGGCGAACATGGCGATCTCCGCCTCGTTCTCGAAGTCCTCCAGGTCCGGCCAGCGGTCCTCGACGAGCTTGCGCAGCGAGTCGGTACCGGTGTCGGGCAGCGCCAGTGCGCTCAGCGTCACCGGGAACCACTGATTGGAGGCACCGACGACCAGCAGGTAGGGCTGCTGGTCGCAGGTCTCGTAGACGCCGTCGAAGTGCGGATGCCGGCCCCGGCAGCGCGGCAGGCCGGCGCGGCCTTTGTCACCCAGGACATGGCGGATGTTGCGCCGGGCCTTCTTGCACACCAGGCATTCGAGGGTGACATTCGCCGCGACATTGCCGCCGTGATCGCGCATCCGCAGAGTGGGGTAGGTGGTGTCGGGGCAGGCCCGGCCCTCGTGGACGTACTCGGTGTACGGGAACTCGTCGAGGTGCCCATTGAGGCAGGCGAGCGCGAACCGCGCGGCCACCGCGAGCGGCTTGTGGCCCCTCCGCTTCCGGGGGCAGTTCTCGTGGAAGAAGCGCGCCTCGTGGGGGCGGCGGGGGTTGTGGTTCTCGAAGCCCCATTTGCCGGAGCCGAGCGAGGCCAGTTCGTTGCACGCGGTGCAGCGCAGCCACTGCGGGAAGGGGGACACAGGTACCCCCACCCGTGCCGCGTGGCCCTTCGGATCGGTGTCGGTGCCCGGAATCCACGGTGCGCGGCGCAGCTCCGTCACCTGGTCCGAGCCATAGCGTCCCAGCGCCCGGTTGACGGCCCGCCGCAGCCGAGGTTCCTCGATCAACTGGTCGGGCACACCCGCGTAGTTCCAGTGGTCCAGGCCCTTCACCATGACGGAGAAATTCGGCAGATCGACCAGGGCGCCGACTCCGCCGGTGAACATCAGGTGGCTCGGCCGCACCGCGCCCACCCGTCTGAAATAACCGCCGCTCATGACCCCTGCCCCCTGGTCGTGTTGTCGCCGTCTCCGCCGGTGTCCGGCAGAGCACCGGACGCGTTGCCGCCCGCCCCTTCCGTGCCGTCACCGTCGCCGTCCTCCGCAGGTGGCCCGAACTCCCAGTCCGGGCCGGCCGGGGCGGTCAGCACCGTGTCGCCGGGGAGCAGCATGTTGATCTCGTTCTCCGTCTCCCGCATCGACTGCGGAACGGTGAGCACATCCCATCCGTTGCCGTCCGCGTTGCGCAGCAGACCCAGCACCGTCTGCTTCTGCCGGGTCTGGCCCCGGTAGCCGAGCCTGCCCTGTTCGCTCTTCCTGGCCTGCCAGGCGTCGCGCAGGGCGTCGATGCGCTCGGCGAGATAACCACGGGCCCGGTCCCCGTCCACCGCCTCGGCCCGCGCCAGCAGCCGCCGCTCGGCCTCCCGCACCCGCGGGTCGTCCAGAACCACCCGCTCCGCGTCCGTGTTGCCGGAGAACTCGTCGCACGCGTGCCGGACGGCGGCGATGTAGGCGGCGGTGGTGCCCCGGTCGAGCGACCGCCGTGTGAACGGGGTCACCGACAGCGCCTCGACCTGTCGGTAGAACGTCGCGTGGTAGTGCTCGAAGTCCTCGAAATGGGCCAGATCCCGGGGCCGTGACCAGTTGTAGAGCGTGAGGACGATGCCGGGCCGCGCGGCGTCACGGCCGACCCGGGAGGACGCCTGGATGTACTCGGCCGTGTTCTTCGGCTGTCCGGTGACGACCATCAGGCCGAACCGGGACACATCCACACCCACCTGGAGCATCGACGTGGCCAGTACGTAGTCGACCGGTCTGCGCTCCAGCGGGACGGGGAAGACCCGCGGCTCGCGGGATCTGCCCGCGTCCCGCAGTTCGTCGATGATCGCGCGCTTGCGCACCGTGGTGTCGTACTCCGGGCTGAACCCGATCTCCAGCCGCTTCAGGGCGGCGCTGATGTCCGCGGACGACACCCGGGAGGTCAGTTCCTGGAGGTTCAGCATCTCGGTGTCGCGCAGCAGCCGGTCGGCGATGTCCTTGCGGCTCCGGTTGGCCCTCAGCCGGCTCGGCACGTCGTCGTCCAGGATCCGCCGCATACCCGCCAGTTCCTTGGTCGCATTGAAGTACCCGACCACGGTCATGTACGGATCGGCGGGGGCGCCGTAACGGTCGAACAGATGCTGTCCGGCCAGCAGCAGGATTTCCGCGACCCGGATCTCGGCGGCCTTCATCCGCACCCCATGGGCGCACACCCCGTAGTAGCGCCGTCCCGGGTTCTCGCGGCTGATCTCCACCTGCCGGGAGAAGAAGGTGTCACCCACATCGATCACCTGCGGCGGGAAGATCGCAAGGTCCCGGGCGAACACCCCCAGCACCTGGGCACGGGCATTGCGGGTAGTGGCCGTCGAAGCGACGATCTTCGGCCCGGTCTCCCGGAGCTGTCCGCGGGCGTCCCGCACCCGCCAGGTGCAGAGCTGATCGACGGCCGACTCGAACAGCCCCACCGTCGTGCCCAGCGCCCCCGAGATCAGGTGCAGCTCGTCCTGGATGATGAGATCCGGCGGGCGAAGCCGCCGCACCATCGGCCGGCTCGTCACGGCCCGGTACCGGCCCTTGGCGTTGTGTCGGGCCCCGCAGCCGATCTCCTCGTCGAGATCGTCGTGACGGTAACCGTGCCGCTCGCAGTGTGCGGTCACCCTTCCGAACAGCAGCCCCGCATAGCCGCGCCAGGGGAGCTGCGCCAGCTTGTCCACGGTCGCGATCAGCAGGCTCGGCACCAGCCGGTAGATCTCCTCGTCGACTGTCAGGATCGGCAGTCCCTCGCCGCGGGCGAGCATCCGGGAGAACGGGCACGGCTCCGCGTCCTCCCCGCGCGGGCAGTACACCAGGATGCGCCGCCGCACGTCGTCCGTCTCCAGATCCCGCCACGCCCGCAGCTCCTCACCGCACCACGGGCAGGTCAGCACCTGGAGCACGTTCACATGCCGCCCCGAGGCCGATTCCGTGGCCTCGGCTATCTGCTGCGCGGCATCCCCATACCAGTTCGGCGACACCCCGGAACCGACCCACAGCCCGATCCGGAACGGCGTGCCGCCCCAGACACTCTCCTCCTCCCGGCGCAGCACCTCGGCCGCGCACACCAGCGCGGAGGCCCGCTGGAACTGCTGCGCGGTCAGCAGCCGCAGCGTGTAGCGCATCAGCACGGCCACCCCGTCGCGCCCGTCCCGGGCGTCTTCACCCGCCCCGACGGCCTTCTGCAGCCTCCGGATGGCGAAGGTGTAGGCCGTCAAGCCCAGATATGCCTCCGTCTTGCCGCCACCGGTGGGGAAGAACAGCAGATCGACCGTGGCAGAGCTGTCCGCCCGGCGCTCCTTGTGGGCCGGATCGGTGAGCGAGCAGAGATTCAGCAGCACGAACGCCAACTGGAAGGGCCGCCAGCTCGCGCCCGCCGCACCACGGCCGGCGACCTCGGCGTACGCCGCCGCATACGGAGGCGGGCTCTCGCCGCCCCCGGCCCGCAGCGCGGCCGTCGCCGTGGCCCGCCGCTGCATGGCCATCGCCCGGTTTGCGAACCGGAACGCCCGCAGGGCGTCGCGGTCGGCGTGCAGCAGTTCGATGCCGAGGGCGATCCGGGCGCAGGCGTCGCGGGCCTCGTCCACCGCCCGCAGCGCGGTGGTCCGCAGCGGGCCGGGAAGCGAGTCCGCCTTGGCCGCCTGCTGTGCCAGCCAGCCGTCGTACCCGTCGGCCAGCGGCTGGAGTGCGGTGAGGAGCGCGTCGCGGTGCTCCCACACGGCGAGTTCGGCGAGCCGGTCCATGCTCAGTTCGAGCCCGGTGAGCAGGGGCTGCTGGGCGGTGGTCGGCGCGACGGTGGCAGGTACGTTCTTCACCGGCAGCCAGGCCGTCTCCAGCCGGAGCGCGCGGCGGCTCCCCGGCAACGGGGTGGCGTGCACGGCGACGTTCCGCCCGTGGGCGTGCTTCAGCTCGTCCCGGTACAGCAGCCGCAGATGCTGCTCCTCCGGGCTCTCGGGTATCCGGCCGGGCTCCTCCGACAGCGGGTCGTCGACCGGCAGGAAGACGCCGGCCTGTCCGTCGAACGAGGTCACCTCGAGCTTCGTCTGGAACAGCCACTGCCCGTCCCGCAGTTCGCGGGACTCCTCCAGGGCATTGATCAGGGACACATCGACGAAACGCAGATTGTCCGCACCGTCGACCGTGCCGGGACGCTCCCGCACATGCACCCTGAGCTGGACGCAGGGAGCGCCGGGGTCGTCATCCTCGCCTTCCAGAACGGTGCGGAAGGTGCCCCGGGTCCCGACCGCGATGTCCACATCGTGACGCACGGGCTCCCGCGACCACACGCGCACCGTCGAGCCGTCCTCGGCCTTGCTGTTGCTCTGCCGGTACCGGCCCCAGGACGCGACGACCCGCAGCACGCCGACATCGGCCGGCACCAGGAAGCTCAGGCCCATCGAGGACGCCCACAACCGGCCGGCCGCCTGGGGCGTAAGGCGCTCCGTACCCCCCGGATCGCGCGCATCGCCTTCCGCGACGACCTCGGCCTCCGCCAGCCCGGCCGCATCCCGCACCGGCTGCTCGGCGGGCAGCGGACGCGGCCCGAGGAGCCCGACGAGATAGCGCTCCCGGGGTCCTGCGCTGTGGGGCGGCAGCGCCTCGCTCTCGCCCGCCCAGGGGCCCAGCAGATCCCGCGAGATCAGATCGCCGAGCTCCTCCCGCACATCGTAGGAGGACCCGGCCAGAAAGGACTGGGGAACCTCCTCCAGCGGGTGCGGAACACCCGGCTCCGGCGCGGAGGCGTTCTGTGCAGGCGGCATGCGCGTTCCCCTCCCCGGGTGCCGACCGGCACCCGCGAACAAACAATAGGGCGCGGTCAACCGTCGGAGCGTGCTACGGCGAGCCGCGCACCGTACAGCATTACAGGTGTGTACTCGGTACACAAGTTCTCCGGTGGTGGGGAAGTGATTCCCCGTCACCGCAACGGCAGCGCCCGAGCGTGCGCCAGACTGTGGCCGCACACGTTCACCTGGAGGGGAATTGGACACCAGCAGCGAGTTCTCAGCCGCCAGAGCCGAATGGCGGGAGCAGGTGGCCCGGCAGTCGGGAGCCGAACAGGGTGACGAGACGCAGGGCGGCCCGGCCGTCCCGGGGGAGCGCTGGCAGTCCTTCGCCGCATATCTGCGTGCCACCCAGCGGGACAACGTCACCCGCGCCGCCCTCGGCCTGCTGGAACGCACGCCCGTGGCCCATCGACTGGGCGAACGCTCCCGGCGCCTCGCCGAGTACCTCGGACGGGCGCGCCACCTCCTCGCCCTCGCCACCGAGGCCGCAGCCGCGGAGCATGTCCGGCAACGGGCCGATGAACTGAGCGCAGGCGCGGGCGGCGGCCTGTGGTCGGACGTCTCCGCCGCGGCCGCCGGCTACGCCGCGCTGTGCGACCGAGTGCGCGACAGCCTCACCGCTCATGAGCGGGACCTCTTCAGCGCGGCACACCAGAACCCGCCACGGCAGCCCGGGCCGGATCCCGTCTACGACGGCGGCCTCTTCCAGCGCGACGACACGCTTTTCTGACTGCCCGACTCCTCCGGACCTCTTCCGTACCCCTCCGCACCGGAGACCGGACATCCTCCTGCCCCTGCCGCTCCGTCAGGAAGTCATGGCCGTTGCGGAACTCCACGCACCGCCGCCACCAGTTCCCGTACGCCGTCGGTGCGGGGGTGGCGTGCGGCGAGGGCGGAGACGATGCCGCGGATCGTGGGCCGGTCGCGGACCTCGGCCGGTGCCTCGCGGTGTGCGGCAAGCAGGGCATGCGCCGTCTGCTCCGGCCTGCCCCACTGCCACCAGGCCCGCGCCATGTCCGTGTGGAGGCGCCCGCGCCGTTCCGCGGTCGGCAGTTGCCGGGGATCAATCGCGCTGCCGGTGTGCACCGCGGTGCCCGCGTCACCGAGGGACCACAGGACACCGACCTTGTACAGTGCGACAGTCGCCGCAGTCACGGTGAACGCCGGCTGCCGGTCGGCAGGTGGCCCCAGCCGGGCGACGACCCGCTCGGCATCGTTGATCATCTCCAGGGCGCGGTCGCGGTCGTCCGCCTGTGCCGCGGTGTAGGCACATGTACACAGCATCTGCGCGTAGACCGCTGCTTCCGACGGCCCGGGCAGCCCGGTGGCCTCGACTCTCGCGGCAGCGTTGAGGGTGACCTGCCGGGCGGTGGCACCCCGGCCTTCGTGCCGCAGAACGATACTGAATGCCCGGGCGGAGGACGCCGCGGCCAGGGGTGAGCCGGACAGTTCGGAGAAGGTGTTGGACCGGTCCGCGGTGATCCGGGCGGCCGAGTAGTGGCCGACCTTGGACAGGGCCTCGGTCGCGAGGTCGTAGCAGGCGGCCAGCCGTACGTATGACTCCGCCTCACGGCCGGCGTTCTCGGCCTGCGCGTGCGCGAGGGCCAGCAGGCCGGGCAGCTCGGCGAAGAAGCGGCTGTGCCCTCCGGCGTCGAACAGCGTGCGGGCACGGCGGAAGTGTGCGAGCAGGTTGGCCGTGGTCGGCGCCGCCGGAGGGCCGGGGAGAACAGCAAGGGCTTCATCGACCCGGTGCAGAACGGGAGTGGTGACGCTGAGCCCAGCGGCCCGAAGCAGCAGCGCGCGTCGCCGCATCGGGTCCTCCTCGTCCGGGCTTGTGGTGGTGGCCACCCTAGTGCGTGGGGGCCCGGTGAATCCGAGAACGGCTCCCAGAGTCTCGGCGGGGATGGAGAGCGCGTCTGCGAAACGCCGCAGCGTCTCGACATCGCCGCCCGGCCGGTGACAGGTCTCCAGCCGGGACACAGTGGAGATGGAATAGCCTGCCGCGCTTCCGAGATCGGCCTGGCGCCATCCCCGCTGGAGACGGGCCCACCGGATCAGGCCCCCGACATCGCGAGCGGCGATGAACTCCTGTGCCCTGGACGATTCCCACTCCGGTGTCTGTGCGCGCATCGCAGCCCCCGCGCCGACAGAAACAGAACCTGCTCACGGTAGCCACGCGGAGACGCGGCGTCGAGACGATTTGCACGATGTGCAAATCACTCCCGGTGCCGGGGACAAGGCTCGCCACCTCCCCATGACCTGCGGTGACCTGGTCTGGCCGGAGCGAGTCCAGCACCCGGCGGACTGCCCGGCCCGGCCCCGAAAAGGGCTTCGAAGGAGGAGTGATGCACACGCTGAGAAGGGCCGCCGTGGTGGGTCTCGGTACGCAGGCCCTGGAAGACCATCTCCCGGGCGTGGCCGCCAGCCGGCTCGCGGAACTCGTGGCCGTCTGCGATACCGACCCCGGGCGGGTCGCCCCGGTGGAGTCCGCCCACCAGGTCCCCGGCTACACCGACCTGGAGCGTCTGCTCGCCGACGTCCGGCCGGACTTCGTGATCATCGCGGTGCCGCACCACGCCGGCCGCCGGATCACCGAGACCTGCGCCAAGGCAGGGGTCCACGTGATGAAGGAGAAGCCGTTCGCCACCGACCCCGCCGAGGCCGCCGATCTGGCAGTGCTCTGTCGCACGACTGGGATCGAACTGATGGTGACCGTGCAACGCCGCTTCCACCCCGTCTACCGGGCCGCACGGCAGATGCTGGAGCACGTCGGAGATCCGTACCTGCTGGAAGGCCGGTACACCTTCCGCTGCCCCGACCCCTCGGCCGGATGGCGCGGGCAGGCCGGACTCGCCGGCGGCGGCTGCCTGATCGACATGGGCTACCACCTCGTCGACCTGGTGATCTGGTACCTCGGTCTGCCGGACCGGATCCTCGCCCACACCTCCGCCACGGCGTCACCCGGCGCTTCGTACGACGCGGAGGACACCGCCCTGGTGCACCTCTCCTACGACTCCGGCCTCCACGGCTCACTACTGGTCTCCCGCTCGATCGGTCCCAAGGCCGAGCAACTCCGGGTCACCGGGCCGCAAGGAACGGTCGTGGTCGAACGCGGCCGGGCGAGCCGGCTCGACCCCGGTGGACGGCCGGTCGAGTCACTCACCCGGGAACCCGCCTGGCCGCGTGCCGCCACTGCCCAGATCGACCACTTCTGCCGTGTCCTGGACGGCCGCTGCCCCAACCCCTCCGGACCGGACGCCCATCTGCCGCACGCCGCCTTCCTCGGCGCCGCATACGCCTCCGCCACCACCGGCCGCCCCATGGACCCCAAGGAGTTCCTGTGACCCGCTCCCCGCTCGCCCTCCACGGTGGTCCGGCCGCCATCGCCCTCCCCGGGCCGCACTTCACCTGGCCGCCGATCGACGACCACGACCGCCGGGCGGTGGCCGCCCAACTGGAGTCGGGGGTGTCCATCCCCGACCGCTCCGGCATCATCGCCGACCTGGAGGACACCCTCGCCGCCTACCTGGGCGTCCGGCACGTGGTGACCACCTGCACCGGCACGGCCGCCCTGCACTCCCTGTACGCCGCGGCGCGTATCGGTCCCGGCGACGAGGTCATCGTCCCGGCGCTCACCTTCCACGCGACCGCCACCCCGCTGTTCCACCTCGGTGCCCGTCCGGTCCTCGCCGATGTCGACCGACGGGGGCACCTCGATCTGGACGCCGCCGCCCGCCGCATCACGCCCCGCACCCGGGGCATCGTCGCCGTCCACCTATGGGGCATTCCGGAGGACATGGACGCCCTGACGGCGTTCGCCGCGCAGCACGATCTGATGCTGTTCGAAGACGGTTCCCACGCCATGGGTGCGGCATGGGACGGCCGGCGCATCGGTTCCTTCGGCACGGCCGCCGCCTTCAGCCTCAACGGTCCCAAGCCGCTGTCGGCCGGTGAAGGCGGCTTCGTCGCCACCGACGACAGCGAGATCTATTACCGCGTGCTGCTGCACGGTCAGTACAACAAGCGCTGCCGCCGCGAGATCCCCGCCGGCCACCCGCTGGCCCGGTATGCGGTCACCGGCATGGGCCTGAAACTGCGCATCCACCCGTTGGCCGCGGCCCTCGCCCGAACCCAGCTCGTCCGGCTGGAAGGGCGGCTGACCGGCCGCCGGGACATCGCACGGCGCATGCTCACCGCCCTGCGGCAGGTTCCCGGAATCATCCTGCCGCACATTCCGCGGCAGGCTGCTCCGTCCTGGTACGCCCTGCCCCTGCGTTACGACGGGGAGGCGCTGGGTGGCCTGCCGCTGGAGCGGTTCCTCGCCGCTCTGCATGCCGAGGGAGCGACCGAGGCGGACCTGCCCGGTTCGACCCGCCCGCTGAACACTCACCCGCTCTTCCAAAACCCCGGGACACTGTTCCCCGGCTACGCTCACCGCCAGGACCCGCAAGCCGGGGACGTCCCCGTCGCCCGACAGATGCACGCGACGACACTTAAACTCCCCGTCTGGCACCGCGGACGTGACATCCCCCTCGCCGACGCATACACCTCGGCCCTCACCAAAGTGGCCCACCATGCCCAGGAGCTGATGTCGTGACCGTTCCCGTCGACACCGACCTCCTCGAAGCCCTCCAGCGGGCCGCCGACGGCGACGGCATCGCCAAGACCGTCGTCGGCGCCGTCATCACCCGCGAGGACGACCGCGTGCTGTTGCTGCACCGGCCCGCCGAGGACTACCCCGGCGGCCTGTGGGAGCTGCCCAGCGGAGGAGCCGAGCCCGGCGAGAGCCTCATCGACGCCCTTCGGCGGGAGGTCGAGGAGGAGACCGGCCTGCGGGTCTCGACGGTGACCGACTACCTCGGCCACTTCGACTACCTGTCCAGGAGCGGGAAGAAGACCCGGCAGTTCAACTTCGCCGTCACCGTCACCGGCCCCGAGGTGAAGCTGACCGAGCACGACGCCCACGAGTGGGCCGACCGCCCCGCCCAGCACAGGGCCTCCCCGGCCGTACAGACCGTACTGGCCACCTGGCACCACCGCGCGACCTGATCCCAAGGCCCACAGTCAACCTCCCGTGGGGGAGTGACAGCCCGGTTACGCCTATGACTCGTCTTCGGCCGACCCGGCGCCCGAACCCGGCGACCGGCGTTCGGCCACGAACGAGCCCATGCCAGTCGTCGTGACGATCAAGCCTTCCTCCCGTAGCGCGGCTGTCGCCTTTCGAACGGTCATGCGGGCAACCCGGAACTCGGCCTCCAGTCGTACTTCGCTGATGAGCGTGTGGGGTGGGTACTCCCCGGAGCTGATCCGCTCTCGGATCACGTCCCTGATCTGCTCCCATTTCGGCCGTGTCGGGTCGAATTCCATAGCGTGAATGTACGTACCGATGCAAAAGCGGGCATAGACGTTCCTATCTATGCCTATGGATAGACACCCATATACAGGCTCGCTACTCTCCACGCGACAGACCCCGGCGGGTGCTGGAGACACCCCCGGGGCGTGGCCGATCTGACAGGAGCAGACCGACATGCGAGAGCTTATTCGCTGGTGCCTCGATTGGGTGAAAGAACTGCTCGGGCCGGGTACGGGGCGGCGGCGGGCCGGCGCCAGCCCGCTGCGGCCGGTGGCTGCACGGAAGGTGCCGCCATGCCGTCCGTCTCCCGGACCGCGTCGGCGGGCGCTGTATGTGCCGTTCGGGTTGCCCGCCTCGCTGCTGCCGCAGCGGGCGGATCTCTTCGGGCCGCTGGACGGCGACGGAGTACGGATGATCCGCCCGTATGTGCTGCCCGCCGAGGTGCGGCGGGCAGTTCTCCGGGCGGCGCTGGACGGCATCGATGTGGACTCCCGCCGGATTCACGGCGCCGTACCTGTGGCCGGGGCTGCCCGGTGAAGGCGCGGGAGAACGGCGCCTGCGGGGCACGACGCGGCGGGTGGGAGGACGGGCCGGTGATCAGCCGCCACCGACTGCCGTGCGTGCTCCCGCCCGGCCACGACGACGAAGAGCACCGGGACGCGCTGGGCCGCACCTGGTCCGGCCGGTGCGGTGAATGCGGCAGCGAGCAGGAGGTGCACACCATCCTGGCCCAGCGTGAGTCAGGCCCGCTCTACCGGGAACTGTGCGGCCCGTGCCGGACCGACCCCAGGGCAGGAGCCTGCGTACGGTGCCAGGGCTGGACGCTCACGCCGGTGCTGGTACGGCACGTCGACCCCGGAAGTGGGCCGGTGTTCGGCCTGTACGCCTGCCCGCCATGCGCGGCAGCCCTGCGCGACGCGTCTCAGATCTGGCTCGCGCTGTTCGACCACACCACCAACTGCCCCGCCTGCCACTCGGAGGACGCCGACTGCCCCACCGCGCGGGAGTTGCGCGCAGCACACCGCACCACGAAGAGACGGGCAGCGGCCGGAGCGGGCCGCGACAGCTGACCCTTCGGTCCCCCCGCCCGGTGCCCCGTGGCGGGGGCGCCTGGTCGTCGGCCATTGGGCGGGACGACGGTCGCCCGTCGCTGCCGGGAGCTCCGGCGGGCGGCCACCCGAGAGCGATGCCGCTCGGTGGTGTTGGTCAGCTCTGAGCGGCCAACTGGCCACACAGGCACTTCTTTGCGGCCGTCTTCCGCTTCCTCCCCTTCGGCGCATCAGGGTCAGCGCCCGGAAGAGCATGCACGACGACATGCACGCGATCATCGGCGACGGCCGCATATCCCGCTGTCGTTGCTGGGGAGGCGTGGCGCATCAAGCGTTGAGTCATAAGCAGGTCTCTGCCGGAAGACCGGTAGACCATCGTCCCGAATCGGTGTCTGAGCTGGTGATATCGCATGCGGATGCCGAGCTTGGCCGCGATGTAGGCGACCGTACGGGAGACCGACTCGGGGCGCGTTCCGTCCCAGAAGCGGCCCTCGCGTGTCAGATCGAGGGCCTTCATGACGACAGGCGGCACAGGAACGGTGTCCGTGCGCCCGCCCTTGCCGGTCACGCGCAGTACCGCTGTGCCGTCGTCAAGAACGGAGAGATCTCGCCGAGAGAGCTTCGCCGTCTCATGCGCGCGGAGCCCACAGAAGGCCCCCAGCAGAACCCATGCCTTGGCGGCCCCACGTGCAGTGTCGGTGAGCCGGCTGAGCTCGTCCTCGGGCAGCGGATGCGGCGTTGACCTGGGCGCCGCTGGCTTGCGAATGCCTTGCGTGAGATCAGCGCCGAGCCACTTGCCGAAGGCTTGCAGGTGGTTCAGGTATGTCCTCCGCGACCAGGGACGCAGGGGACGTGCAGCGAAGTATGCGATGACGTGTTCGACCTTGAGCCGACTCGCGGCTACACCGGCGAATCGGGCGATGGCCTTGATGCAACGCACCCGGGCTCCGATGGTGTTAATCGAATATCCGTCCGCCCGCTGGGCTTGAGCAAACTTGTCGAGCGTCATGAGGGATTACTTGTGCCCAGAGGTTTGCCTTCTACCGCCACGCGCCGAACTTTGGCCTGATCTTCTCCTGAGCTGTCCGTGAGGAGTAGTGCGTAATCGATGCACTGCTCTCTGCAATCAGTTGCGACTGGTAGCCGGCTTTGCATCGGGTGGGCCCGAAGGTTGGGTAGACGAGAGACCCAAAGCGTTTATCGGCTCGTATGTGCTGGGCAAGGGGTTCATCCTCTCGCCCGATCAGGTCCGGGGTCTGATCGAGCGCGACCCCCGCAACAAGGACGTCCTCTTCCCCTACCTGAACGGTGAGGACCTCAACTCCCGGCCGGACTGCTCGGCGAGCAGGTGGGTGATCAACTTCCACGACTGGAGCGAGGAACGCGCCCGAAGTTACCCCGAAGTTTTCGCCATAGTCGAACGACTCGTCAAGCCCGAACGACTCAAGAACAAC
>NZ_FOLM01000026.1:0-24822 GCF_900112355.1 Streptomyces aidingensis | reverse complement strand
GTTGTTCTTGAGTCGTTCGGGCTTGACGAGTCGTTCGACTATGGCGAAAACTTCGGGGTAACTTCGGGCGCGTTCCTCGCTCCAGTCGTGGAAGTTGATCACCCACCTGCTCGCCGAGCAGTCCGGCCGGGAGTTGAGGTCCTCACCGTTCAGGTAGGGGAAGAGGACGTCCTTGTTGCGGGGGTCGCGCTCGATCAGACCCCGGACCTGATCGGGCGAGAGGATGAACCCCTTGCCCAGCACATACGAGCCGATAAACGCTTTGGGTCTCTCGTCTACCCAACCTTCGGGCCCACCCGATGCAAAGCCGGCTACCAGTCGGTACGGCTTACCCGACACCCGGGACTTCGGATCGAGGGACGGGGTGATGCCTCGGACGGTGACATCGTCCAGTACACGGACGGCGTCGGGGGCCATGTCGGGCCTGGTGGTCCAGACGGCGCAGTACTCCAGGGCGGCGGACTTGGAGGGCCAGCGGGCGCTCTTCACTGCTCGGCGTATCTCGATGCCGTCGGCGAGCAGTTGGTCGAGGCCGACCTCCCGAGTATCGCCCTGGGCGAGGGTGTTGGTCGCGATGAGGCCCGTCTGGCCGCGCTTGCTGAGCAACTGATGGGCTCGGAGTTCGAAGTAGGCGACGAGGTCTGCGCTACCACGCTGTCCACGTCCCAGCCCCAGCACCAGGTACTCGCGGTACGCGTGCCCCAGGGCTCCCGTCAGCTTTTGGCCTCCGAGGAAGGGCGGGTTGCCGATGATCGCGTCGAAGCCTCCCTGCTTGGCATCGAAGACCTCGGGGAAGACGAGGGGCCAGTGAACGGGGAGGCGGACGAACCCGTCGTCGGGCAGGTCCTTGCTCAGCCACTCCAGAGCTTGCTGCCGCGCCTCGTGAATCTCCGGATCGGAGTCGCGAACGGACGCCGAAGCGGCGATGCCCGCGTGCTGCGCGGCCTTCATGTAGTGGGCGGTTTGCAGCGAGTCCCCGGCACCTGCGGATGCCAGGCCGGCTCCTGTCGTGAGGTCACCGATCAGGCGCAGCCGTTGCAGGTGTTCGTTGACGGAGGCGAGCAGGCGCCGCTTCTTCTCCAGGTCGGCGATCGTGTTGCTGCGCGTCTTCGCGATCTCGTCGCGATCACCCACGGCGGCTGTGACCAGACCGCCTGCATCCTCCGTCCAGATCTGCTCGAGCTTCCCTTCGTGCAACTTTCGGCCGGCCTTGGGATCGAGATGGACGCTCTTGATCTGGTCCAGGTTGGCCACGCCCAGCAGGGAGTCTCCTGCCACCAGGCGGTCGTCGAGGAAAGTGAAGGGGCGTTCGGGGTCCATGGAGATCAGCCAGAGGGAGAGCTTGGCCATCTCCACGGCCATGGGATTGATGTCGACCCCGTACAGGCAGTGCTCGATGATCTCGCGGCGGGCGGCGATCATGACCGGGTCGCTCTCCGCGTCGGCGGCGGTGGCGGCGCCGGACTGGTCGCGGTGGCTGCCGCGGAAGGCGAGGGCGGCCTCGTCCTTCTCCTCGACCCGGGCGTCGATCAGCTTGTCCGCGAGGTAGCGGCAGGCGGCGACCAGGAAGGCTGCCGAGCCCATGGCGATGTCTGCGATCTTGAGCTTGAGGACTTCCTCGGAGCCGATGAGCTTCCATTGCTTGTCGTCGGCCGTCTGGAGCGGGCCGGGGCGGTAGACGAGCGGTTCGAGTGCGCCTTCGGCGACCTGCTGGGCCAGGGCGCGCGGGGTGTAGTGGGTGCCGGAGTTCTTGCGGAGGCGGGACTCGGTGACGTAGAGGGCGTCCTCGGGGATCACCACCGGCAGGCCGCGCAGGTCCTCCCGCAGCAGGCCGTGGAAGGGGAGGATGCGTTCGGCCAGCGCGAAATCGCCGTCGCATGCCGCGCGGAGGCGGTGCCGGGCCTTGGCGTGGGTCTGCTCATCGCTGAGGATCAGCAGTTTCGCCATCTTCGTTGCCGTGGCCGGCGGCCTGGGGTCTTTGAAGCGTTCGTGGAGCTTCTTGGCGAGGCCGGGCAGGTCCGGCTTGCGGCCGGGAGGGGACTGGGCGCCGACGCCGAAGGGCGCGGCGAGCGTTTCCAGTTCGGTGAGGCTCACCTCGTGTTCCAGGCCGGGCTTGCCGATGAGGCCGAGGACGGTGTCCTGGGCGCGCTTGCCGTCGTAGGAGAGCAGGCCCTCGTAGACGTAGCCGATCTGTTCCACGTCCAGGGCGCGGAAGGTCAGCTTGCGCCGCTCCTTGTTGACGACGACGAACTGCACCGCTTCGAGGACGTGCAGCACCGTGCGGTCGTCGATGGGGAGGAGCGGGGTGCGGTTGTCGGCGGTTCCCGTGGTATCGCCGTTGGTTCCGTCGGCGCCTTCCGGGACGGCCTCCAGCCAGTGGAAGCGGCTGGGGTCGAAGAGGGAGCCGTCGTAGGCGGGGAGCTTGAGCAGCGGGTGGTTCACTCCGCCGTGCACCGCGTGGAAGAGGGCGACCAGCCGGTGCCACCCGGCCGTGGTCTGGTCCAGGGCGTCCTCGCCCTCCGCGCGCCGCCGCTCGTCCAGCATCTCGTACAGCCGCCCGGCCGAGTACGCTTCCGCGTACAGTTCGTTGTCCGCCGGCAGCAGGCCGCGCTCCTCGGCGAAGAGGAGGAACACGACGCGCATCATCACGGCGACGGCGCCCCGGTAGACCTCACCCGCCGGGACTCCGGTCAGTCCCTGGCCGCCGCGTTTGACCATGCGGGCCTCGGCGCGGCTGATGGAGTCCACCAGTAGTTCGACGGCCTGCCGGACCTGGATGCCGAGGGCCTCGGTGACGTCCTCCTGGCCGTCCACGCTTTCCCGCAGCAGGGCCGGCAGGAGTTCGTCGTCCGGCCGCCCGAAGAAGCGGCCCCGCCGCAGCAGCGAGACCCAGGCGCGGACGGCCACCAGGTCGGCCGCCTCGTTCCAGGCCATGGTGTCGAAGGTGGCGCTGGTGGTGACGCCGCCGGGCGGCGCCCAGACCAGGGACCACCAGCGGCCGTCGGTGACCAGGCCCAGCTCGATGCCATGGTGGCGCAGTACATGGGCGATCCGGTCGACCCCGCTCGCCGACCAGGCGTCGCCCCGGATGCGGCGCGTCGGCACGGTCTCGGGCGGCAGCAGCAGGCCGAGGATCGGTACGTTCCGGGCGGCGGCCTTCGGTTCCGGCTCGGCGGCCGGGTCGGTGCCGGGGCGGACGAGGGCGAAGTCGGGGCGCACGGTGACGTCGGTCCCGGCCGGGCTGACCGAGAACCTGTCCAGCAGGGCGTCGTCCTCGGCGAGGCTTTCGCCGCTGTCGGCCGTCTGCCCTGCACCTTCCCGCAGGTGCAGGGAGTCGTCCCACTCCAGCAGGGTGCGCAGCAGGAAGCCGATCCAGTCCAGGCGCCCGGCGCCCTTGCGGTCGTCCTGCCAGATGCCGTGGTGCAGGCGGATGTCGGCGCGGCGCTCCGGCGGGATGCCCTCCAGCTGAGGCCAGGTGCGCAGCAGGACCGGCAGGGTGAGGAACGGGCCGGACACCTCGACGAGGTTGAGCCAGTCGAGGTGCTGCTGCTTGCCGTCGGACGCCTTGGCGGCGCGGAGGGCGGCTGCCGACGGGCGGCGGCCCCCGGAGCGGCGGGTGGCGGGGCGCGCGGGGCTCATCAGTACGCCTCCTTGGCGGGGATGACGAAGACGACGGCGACGGGGAAGAGGTGGTCCTGCGGGTCGCGGTAGCGGGCGGCGATCGCTGCGAGTTCCCGCTTGCGCTCGTCCTCCAGGCCGTCCAGCCGGGCCCGCCAGCGTTTGCGGTCCTCGGTGAGCTGGCGGCGCTCGTCCGGGTCTTTCAGGTCGTCCAGGCCGAAGAGCGTGTCCGTCATGCCCGCCGCCGGGGAGGCCGGGCCGTCGGCCGGGGAGGTTTCGCCGAGGCGGGTCCGCAGCGTGCGCTCCAGACGGTCGAGGGTGACGTTGATGCGCTTCTCTTCATCGGCCCGGCGCTCGGCGAGCCGGTCCATCAGGGATGCCTTCCGCTCCTTACCGCGCGCCTCGATGGACTGGGTGAGGCCCTCGTACGTCTTGGGCCAGCTCTGCCGGAGCCGGTGGATCATGCGGTCCTTCGCCGGGCGGCCCCGGGTGAGGGCGCGGTCCAGGATGGAGCCGACCGCTTCCACGCCGCGCAGCCGGCGCTGCCAGCCGTTCTCGCCCAGCCAGCCGCCCGCGTGCAGGATTTCCTCGTGCAGGCGCTGCCCGTCCGTGCCGACCAGCACAAACCGCGCGTACGCGCCGACGAACGTCGTCTCCAGGGCCGGATCGTCACTGACGACGGCGGTGACACGGCGCAGGTCGACGCTGTCCGCGTTCCACACCGCCGCGCGCAGCAGTTGTGTCGACATGGCGACCAGCGGGTGGTTGAGGTGGGTGAGCACGATGTCGGGGCGGCCCGCTGCCGCCTTGGGGTCGAAGGTCACCGGGCGCAGCACTTCGGGGCGGATCCGGTCGGGCAGGCCGCGGGTGGCGCGCTCCCAGGAGCCGGTCAGCGGGGGCACGGCGAACAGACCTTCCCGGAAGTCGTCCTCCGACCTCGGGTTCTCGTCGAGGCAGGGCACCAGGGGCTGCTGCCGGGCCAGGGTCAGGGCGGTGTTCACGACGCGGGCCACCCGGTCCGGGGTGAGGCCGAGTTCGTCGGTGGTCTGCGTCAGCTGCGCGCTCAGCCGCCGCACCTGCTCGGTGACGTTCTGCTCGGCGTCGACCTTGCCGCCGGTGGGCCGGCCCTTGAGCTTCTTCGTTCTGGCGTGCTCGATGTCGTAGTCGCCGATCTGGCCGGTCATCCGGAGCTGGACCTTTTCGGCGAGCACGGCGTTGACCTCGCCGAGGTCCTCTTCCATCTGTGCGACCTTGCGCGCGATGCGGGCGAGGAACTCCAGGTCCGCCTCGTACACATCGGTCCGGGCCTTGTCCCAGGAGGCCCCCACGAAGTGCATGATCTGCGGACGGTGGCGCTGTCCGTAGCGGTCGATGCGCCCGATGCGCTGTTCCAGCTTGTTGGGGTTGAACGGGATGTCGTAGTTGATCAGGTACCGGCAGTGGTCCTGGAGGTCGATGCCCTCGCTCGCGGCGTCCGTGGCGAGGAGGATGCGGACCTTGCCCTCGGGGCTGTGGGCCGGTTCCTGGAAGGCGAGCCGGATCTGCTCGCGCTCCTCGGCGTTCTTGCCGCCGTGCAGGGTGAGGACGCGGCCGTCCTGGGCGAGGCCCTCCTGCTGGAGCAGGGTGAGCAGCCAGTCCTGGGTGTCGCGGTACTCGGTGAACACGACGACCCGCTCGTTCGTCCACTCTCTGCCGGGAAGGCAGGTGGCCCGGAGGGTGCTGATGAGCTGCTTGGCCTTGGCGTCGGGGGACGCCTGGTGGGCCTGGCCCCACCGGGCCATCCTCTCCAGCAGTTCGGCCTCTTCGCCGGAGGCTTCCGGGGTGACGGTGGCGGCGCGGGTGATGGCGTCGTCCTCGGCCTCGGACAGCTCCTCGTCATCGAGATCGGCCGTGTACTCCTCGTACTCCGCGAGCCACAGCGGGGTCTCAACCGGTGCCGGGTCGTCCCGGCGCGCGCCGCCGGAACCGGGCCGGGCCTTGCCGCGCACCGCGTCGAGGTGGACGGCGACGGTGTGCGCGAAGGCGGCGGGGGAGGAGAACAGCCGCTTCTTCAGCAGCAGGGTCACCAGGTCGACGGCTTTCCGGCCGCCGCGCCGCTCCGGCCTGACCCGCTTCCTGCGCAGCTCGGCATAGCGGGTGAGGAGGGCGTGGACCTCGCGTTCGCTTTCCGGGTACTCGACGGGCAGCGCCTTGGACTCGCGGGCGTGGAAACGAGGGCTGCCGTCCTCGTTGGTCACCGTGCTCTTCAGACGGCGCACGACGGTGTCGGCGAGCGCGGCCCGGTCGGGCTCGACGCCCCGGAAGAAGCGCTGGTTGTCGATGAGTTCGAGCAGAGCGGTGTAGGACTCCTGGTAGCCGTTGTGCGGGGTGGCGGAGAGGAACAGCCGGTGCTCGAAGTGGGGGACAAGGCGCCGGATCAGCCTGGTCTGCTGAGAGTCGACGGCGTAGACCTGTTTGGGCGCGCTGGGGGCGACATGGTGTGCCTCGTCCAGGATGAGCAGGTCGAAGGTGCGGCGTCCGGGGCGTCCGGGCAGTTCCGTGGACCCGCCGGGCGGCAGCACCTCGTCGATGAGCCGCTGCGCCTTCGGGGTGCGCAGCCAGGGCAGGCTGACGATGGTGGTCGGGTACACCCGGAACGGATTGGCGGCGCTGCCGTGCGTGCGGCGCAGGCGGGCGCAGCAGGCGGAGTCGACCACGGTGAACTCGACACCGAACTTGTCGGCCATCTCGTCGCGCCACTTGAGGGTGAGCCCGGCCGGGCAGATGACCATGATGCGGTGGGCCCGGCCGCGCAGCCGCAGTTCCTCGGCGACCAGCCCGGCCTCCACGGTCTTGCCGAGGCCCACGTCGTCGGCCAGCAGCAGATTGACGCGGGGAGCGCCGACGGCGCGGGCGACCGGTTCGAGCTGGTACGGCTCCACGGCGACGCCGGAGCGGAAGGGGGCCTGGAGGGTCTTGACGTCGGCGGAGGCGACGGCGGACCAGCGGACGGCGTCCAGAAACGCGGAGAGATGCTCGGGCGGGTCGAACGCCCCGGCGGAGGCATCGGGGAGCGAGCCGGCGGGCAGAACACGGCGGCCCGGTTCGACCTCCCATATGACCGACAGGGTGTCGCCGTAGCGGCCGTCGGCGACGGACTGAAGATGCACCACGGTGGTCCCGCCCGCCGGGGCGGCGGCGACACCGGACACCACCCAGTTCTGCCCGCGTATCTGGACGAGGTCGTTCTCCTCGGGCGGAGCGGCAACGGCGGAGACTTCGGGAGTGCGGGCGGTACCGGGCATGCAAAGTCCTCAATGATCGGCGAGACAGCGGTGCCTACCGGTGTGGCATTCATATTAGTCATCGAATGCCTACATTGACTCAGTTCACGGAAGATTCCGGCACATTGAGGAGGCGTCAGACTGTCGCCCGGTCAGTTAGAAGGAGCGGATCCGCGGGTCAGCCTGCTCAGGCGGCTGATCAGGTTCTCCGCCGCGGTGTGGGCCGGGTGGTCGGCGGGCAGCGCGGTTCGCTGGTCCGCCGCCAGGGAACGCAGTTCCGTCAGGGCCTCGGCAGCCGATCCCGAGCCCGCCAGCAGGGTGGCGATCTCCCTGCGGGTCTCCAATACCTCCGGATGCAGGGGAGGAAGCACCTGGCGCTGGAGGTTGAGTGCCTCCCGGAGTTCCCGGAGTGCCGCGGAGTTGTGCCCCAGTCGGCCGAGACAGCGGGCCGCGATGACCCGGCAGGCGGCGAGATCGGCATCGGGCATGGGACGGGTCCGCGCAAGGACGCCTGCCAGTTCGAGGCAGCCGTGGCGGGCCGCCTGCAACTCCTGTGCCTCGAAACGGAGTCGCAGTATCACCAGTCTGCGCGCGACCACCTCCGGATGGTCGGCGGCGAAGCGGGGAAGTACCGCGTCAAGGTCCTTGTCCAGCAGCTCGAGCGCCTGGGTCAGCCGGCCCTGCCGCGCCAGATCGTGGGCGCGTTCGCGCGCGTCCGGAGAGCCGGGAGGTGCTGCGGCGGACACCGGAGGGAGAGGCCGCACGTCAGGAGCGGCTTCATCGTGCGCCGGTCCGCTGTCCGCAGGACCGGTGCCGCGCGGCACCGGCTCTCCGAGCAGCGCAGGGGCCTGTGCGGAGGCGAGTTTCGGAACCGCAGGCTCCGCCCACGAAGTGAGCAAGCGTTGTACCTCGACCGCACTCGCCGGGCGGCCCTCGGGCTGCTTCGTGAGCAGGCGCGAGACCAGATCGCACAGTGCGGGAGGCACGTCGCGGCGCAGCCGGGACAGCGGCGCCGGATCGTCCGTCAGATGCCGGACCGCCATCACCACGGCATCCTCGGCGGTGAACGGCGGGCGACCGCCGAGGATTTCGTACAGCACGCAGCCCAACGCGTACAGGTCGCTCAGCGGGGTGGCCGGCTGTCCTTTGGACTGCTCGGGCGAGACGAAGCCGGGGGTCCCTGCCACCGTGCCCGGACCGGTCAGCCGTGCCCCGTCGGGCGGATGCAGCGCGACGGCGATGCCGAAGTCCAGGACTCGCACGGTGCCGTCCGCGGTGAGCATCACGTTCCGGGGAGTCAGGTCCCGGTGCACGAAGCCGCGTCCATGCGCTTCGGCCAGCACGGAGCAGATCTGAGCACCGACCCTGGCGGCCCATTCGACGGGGAAGGGCCCGCGCCGGGTCACCAGCTCCTCCAGGGTGTGCCCGTACACCCGCTGCATGACGAGATAGAGCCGGGTCTCCCGGTGGGTTCCCGCGTCGTGGATGACGGGCACGCAGGGATGTTCCAGCCGTGCCATCAGCCGGGCTTCCCGGGTGAAGCGCACAACGGCCGGGTCCTGGGGGTCGAGCCGTCGAGGCCTGCCCGGCACCTCCGTCGGCGGGGTCAGTAACTTCACGGCCACGGACCGGTCGAGCCGCTGGTCGTACGCCGCCCACACCTCGCCCATGCCGCCCCGGCCGAGCAACTCCGTCAGCTCATACCGGCCGTCCACCAGCTCACCCGCGGCCACCTGGTCGCTCACCGGATCTCCCGCACTGCGCCGTCGGCCATGGCAGTGGCCGTCCGAGGGGCGGCCGGGAAGCGGAACGGCCGTGTGAGGTCCATGTTCCCCGCGCGCTCCACGCCCGCGCCCGACCCCGCGCCCGGAGACGGAAGGAGCAGCCTGCCGGACCCCGCCGTCGGCACGTGGCGCGCCAGGAGGCAGTACACCGAGGCCGCGTCCGCCGGGCGTTCCCCGGGATCTTTCGCCAGCAGCCGCAACGCCAGGTCCTCGATCTCCACCGGGACGTCGCGGCGCAGCGCGGACAGAGCCCTGGGAATGCTGCCCCGGTGGGCCAGCACCGTAAGTGCCGGTGTGGCAGCCGCGAACGGGGGCTTCCCGGTGAACATGAAGTAGAGCAGGCAGCCCAGCGAGTACAGATCGGCCCGGTGGCCGGCTTGGGACCGGGGGCCGCCCTCCTGCTCCGGCGCCCGGTAGTCCGGTGCGCCGATGACCTCCCCGTCGGCGGTCAGCCGGGTCGGCATGGTGCCGCTCCCCACGGCCACCAGCCCGAAATCAATGATCTTGAGCGCGCCATCGGGCGCCGCCATGATGTTCTGCGGCTTGAGGTCCCGGTGCACCAGGCCCGCCGCGTGCACCGCCGACAGCCCGGCGGCGATCTGCGCGCCCCCGGCGGCGGCTTCCTGCACCGTGAGCGCGCCGCTCTCCGTCTCCGCCACGACATCCGCCAGGGTCGCCATGCCCGGGACGAGCTGCATCACCAGATACTGCGACATCCCCCACTCACCGGCATCGTGCACGGTGGCGACGTGCGGATGGTCGACCCCGGCCAGGGCCGCGGCCTCGCGCCGGAAACGCCTGATGACGCGGCGCCGTTCGTCCTCGGTGTCGAGCAGTTCCGGACGGATGAACTTGACCGCGACCGGCCGTTCCAGACGCAGATCGACGCCCTCCCACACTTCGCCCATCGTCCCGCGCCCGATCGGCACGCGCAGTTCATACCGACCGGCGATGCGCTCTCCCCGAGACATCCTGCGGCCTCCCGACCCGAAGATCCGCGTGTCCTCACCCTGCGCGAGTGACGACTGACGATCCTAGGCCACTTGGCCGACCTCGGACCGAGTCCCGGCACAGAGACGGCAGGACGGCTCCCCAGAGGTATGGCTCAGGCCGGAACGGCGTACTGTGCCACTACCGCCCCGTAGGGCTTCAGCAGGGGGCGCAGTTCCCGCTTCACGAGGGCGGCGTCGGAGCCCGGCAGGCGCAGCGACGCCCGGCGCAGGTAGACGCTCCAGTGGTCCGGCTTGGGGAACACCTTGAGACGGTCCACCAGGTCCCGGAGTATGACACCTTTCCGCAACGGCGCCAGGCCGTCGATGTGCAGTGTGCATCCTTCGGCGAACCGGCGCTCCCCGAACAGCACGGGCTCGTCCAGGGGGCGCACCTCGCTGGTCACCGTGGCCAGCCCCATGACCCGACCGAGGTCCCGAGTGGGATTTCCGAAGCAGCCACGGGTGGTGTACAGCAGAACCTCGTCGCCCTGAGCCGGCCCGGCCGCACGGCGTCGCCGGCCGGAGGGGAAGGCCATCCGCTGATTCTCCAGCACCCAGGCAAGCGGCTTGCGGGCACTGATAATGAGCAGGTGTGTGGCGGCCTCGCGATCGACATCCATGGGGCCATTCTTCCCCGCGCTGCGATGGCGACCGATCAGTTGACCGGGCTCCCGGTGTCCGCGGCGCGGCCGTGCGTCTTTTCCAGAGCCGACGGGTGGCGGCATCGGCGCCGCCCGGTCGGCATGGATGTCGGCGTCTGGCCGTTCGACGCGTGTCCCGGCCTACCGCTGGGCGAACTTCCCGTTGGTAAGTGCCTGGTGGTCCGGTGCCTCCGTGCCCTCCAAACCGTCCGCGTCGTCCGCGTCGTCCGGTTCCGGTTCGACGGCAAGGCCCGGGGCTGCCGAGGCGGCCGGGTCGATGTCGGCGGCCGGGTCGGCAGTGGTTGCCGACTCCTCCTCGGCTTCGGTGCGGGTCGGCAGCACGTATTCCTGGGCGAGCCCGGCCAGGTGCAGCAGAAGCGGCAGGGCGAGGGCGTCCGGGAGGTCCGGTGGCTGACGGAGCTGGTGCACCGCCAGCGCCAGCGCCTCCGGAAGATCACCGTCATCACGGTGGCAGCCGAGGACGGCCAGCTCCACCAGGCCCGGGTTCCACGCCGCTTCGTCGGTGTCCACGGTCAGCTTCCCCTTGGTGTTCACCCGGGGAGCCAGCTTGTCCGCCGCCACTGAGAGCTTGAACGTGCGGGCCTTGGGGGTGGTGGACCAGAACACCCGGGCCTGTCCGTCGTCGGCCGTCGGGTCCGTCCACAGATGAGCGGCGAATCCGTTGGGGCCGGCCGGGTTGAGCCCCCACCACTGTGCCGTCTCCCGGTTGAGCGCCGTGCGCACGCGCACCAGACGCAGGTCCGGGTCGAGCCTGCGGGCCGGCGCGTGCCCGTCCCGGAACTTGTCGGCCACCACCTTGCCGTCCTGCAGCCAGGTCCAGTGCGACCGCATGTTCTGGCCGTGCGCCAGCAGCAGCGTGGGCGTGCCCCGCAGCGTCCGGCGCATCCGCTGGAGCCACTCCTCGGTCCGGCGCCGCTGCTCCGCCATGTCGGCCCGCCAGGACGGCCGCTCGGCCGGAGCGGAGGCGTCGCCGGTGCGCTGATCGGGGAGGGCGGGGGCGGGGGAGGAGTCCCGTGGCACCTCGGCTCGTTTGGTCAGCGCCAGCAGCATCACGGGGTACGGCACCCAGGCGCAGGTCTCGTCGTCCCAGCCCTCCACCCGTGCCAGCCCGTCGCCCGAGGGTTCCGGCGTCACCAGCACCGCGACCGGCACATGGCCGGCCCAGCGGGTGCGGCTGCGGCTGTTCTTGCGGACCATCCACACGGCGGCGTACCGCAGCCCGGTCGGCAGACGTGCCCCCAGAGAGTGCTCGGGATGGATGCGCACCCCGAGCTGACGCAGCCCGTCCTCCCACGCCTTTGCCGCGCGGAACTCCTTGTTCTTCTCGCTGTTGTAGCCGCCCTTGGCCTTCTTCGGCACGGTCACGAACTGTGTCAGGACACCGGCGTCCGCGCAGCCGAGCCGCAGCGCGAACTTGGCGTCATGAGCGGCGGAGCTGAAGTCCTTCGCCCGGTCGATCTCCACCAGGGCGACGGTGGGCACGGGCGGGGTGCCGTCCTCGGCGGTGAAGGCCGACATCTCACGGCGGCGGGCGCCGATCGCCGCTGTGATCGGCTCGCGCGAGTGCCGGGTTCCCTCGGGAAGGGGCAGGTCGCCGCCCAGGGAGCGGGTCAGCCTGCGGCACCGCAGCCGGAGGGTCAGCTCCGGAGTCGGCCACTCCAGCACCACGGTTCCGTCGTAGGCGGACTCGGTGTCGGGTGCCCCGCCGTCACCCTTCAGATCCAAGTGCTCGATGAGTGCGGCCACCGCAGTGTCCCGCATCTCGGGAGTCTGCCAGTACAGCCTGACCTCCAGGCCGGGCAGTTCGTCCGGCGGCAGCTCCGGAAGCATGCCGCGCAGGGCGAAGGCCGTGCCCTTCCGGCGCGCCTCGGCCCGCCGCCGCTCCTCCGCCGCCTTCTCTGGAGCCTTGGTGGGTTCACGGCGGGGATTGCCCGGCGTGCTCCGGGCCAGCCGGGTGTGTACCAGGGACGGCGCCGGGCGCAGTTGTTCGGGCAGGGCCTGCTCGGCCCACTCGACGATCCGGGAGCGCTGCTCCGGCATCAGGCCGTGGCCCACCTCGTGCGAGCCCATCGCCGTGCTGTGAACCACCGCCGCCCGCATGCCGTCCGCGAGCCACTCGGCCGGTGCCGTGAGGACGGAGTCCGCGTCGGGGAAGGACTCGGACAGCGACATGCCACGCAGCATCCCGGCCGGGCCGCCCCCGACCCAGTCGTGGCCGCCCCGGCTCCAGGCCAGCCGGGCCACCGCGAACCGGTCGCTCGCCGGAGCGCCCGGCAGCCAGGGCACCCGCGGGCGCAGCAGCACGGTGGTGCGGCGCCCGTGCGGCAGGTACAGCCGGCCAGAGGTGGCGGCGACCCGGGTCGCGTAGCGTCGGATGTGGGTGTGCAGGTGGAACCGGGGCAGCGGATCGAAGGGCACCGTCTGGAGCGTGATGTTGAGGACGACGGAAAACCATCCGGTGCCCCGGCTCCCCTCGAACTCCAGGGCCTGCGAGACCAGCTCCGCTCCCCTGTCCCGGGGGCCGCGCGGCATGGCCCGGAACCGGAGGCTGCCCGCGCCGAAGTCGTACGGCTCCAACTCCAGGATGCGCCGGGCCAGCCAGTCCGTGGTCAACTGGAACTGGCGGGGTTCGGGTGCCGCCGTGCCGCCGTCGTCCGTGGTCGGGCACCACAGCAGTTCCACCGTCACGCCCTCCTGCCACCGCGGCGGATTCGCCAGCAAAGCCGCCCGGGTCTCGGCCAGCAGGGAGCGGTGTTCGGGCTCGGGGCGCAGGTCCCTCAGCCAGGCGGAAAGGAGCCCGTCGAGTGCTGCCGGGGGCAGCGGATCGGGTGCGTCGGCGAGGGCGTACAGCCAGAAGTCGGGTTGCTCCCCGTGGCGCGGGCGCGGGCGGACCAGCACATCGGGGGCCAGTGCCTGGACGACCTGGTCCATGCGGAAGGTGGGGATGGTCTCCAGTGGCTTGTGCCGGCCCGCGTTGCACAGCGCGAGCAGGGGTCCGTGCCACTCCTCCGGGAAGGCCAGGACCCGGTACTGCCCGGTGGCCGTGGCCTCCCGGGAGACCGGCAGCCAGCAGGCGGTCCGGATTGAGTCGTAACGAGGTGCCATGGTGAGGTGCTCCGAGGGTACGAGCGGTCGGGCGGGGATCAGGAGGTGTGGTGGGTGATGCCGGACAGCGCCTTGAACAGCGGCGCGTACAGCAGCCGGGCGACCGCGGGGTCGGCCGGGTCGGGGCAGTCGGTCAGCCGGGGTGGTGAGGTGAAGTAGGGGGCGAGGACGTCCCGCAATCCGGACAGCAGGCCGTCCTCCTGCGGGAGTTCACGAGCCGCGGCGCCGGGTGACAGCAGCTTGGCCGTGCGCGGTGCGAACCGGGCGTCGACGAACACCACCCGGGCCGGCACGCCGCCGCGCACCAGTCGGCCGATCACCTGCCAGATGGTCACGAGCTGGTCCCAGGTGAAGGAGCGCTTCTCGTGGTCCGACAGCCGGGAGTAGATGTAGCGACGGGAGAGCAGCCGCCGCCACTCGCCGCGCGCCAGGTGCCGGAAGGCCAGCCCGGCGGCGTCAAGGTCGCCGGCGTTCCGTACCAGCTTGCCGAAGGTGCGTTGGTCCAGTCCGGGTTCGTCGCGGACGAAGCGGGTCGCCCAGTCGTTGATCGCGAACACGGCCAGGGCCAGGTCGTCGGGTCTCGGATGGGGCCGGGCCAGGAACAGCGCGGTGCCGAAGGCCGCGTTGCGCTGGGCATTGAGGATGTTGTGTCCCCGTTCCACGGCCATCAGCGGGGCGACCAGCACTTCGGCCGTGGGGTCCTCGGCGAAGGAGGCCAGGTCCCCCCGGCGCAGCGCCGTGGCCCTGTCCGGTGGCGTTCCGAGCGAGCGGGCCCCGCTCACCGCTTGGTCCAGATCCGCGTCGTCGGCGGCCAGTACCCGGACGCGCCCGTGCCACCGTTCCATGGCGTGGAGGACATCGGCGGCGATCCCCGCTTCCTTGTAGCTGCCGACCAGCAGGATCGCGCGGCGCCGGCGGCTGTCGGCGATCCTGGACAGTTCCTGTTCCAGCGGGCTGGGGGCGCCGCCCCGGCCCGGGGAACCGAGCCTGCTGACCAGGGCCCGGGCCGCGGCGGGCCGGGCCTTCGGCTCGGTTCCCGACAGGCTCAGTGGTCTGCCCTCGTCGTCGTAGAGGAAGTGGGTGGTGAAAACGGACTCGCTCACCGCTGCCAGCGACCGCCGTGAGGGTGTGAGGACTGCGCCCACCGGTGCCACCACATGGGCCCGGGTGGAGGTGCCCGCCCAGCTCGTGCCGGACATCAGCACGACATGCGGCCCCTTGCGGCCCCGACCGGGGTCGGCCCCCACCTCGTGTAGCCCGAGAAGCAGCTCCCGGCCGATGCCGGCGCAGCGGAAGAAGCGTAGGGTGCCGCTGCGGCGGCCGTCCTCGTCCCGCTCCCGGTCGTCCGGGAGGTACTGGAATCCCAGCACGTTCCCCATCGGCGCCTCCGGGATCAGCGGCGCGTAGTCCAGAGGCGGCCGGCGGGACAGCTCGTTGCCGCTTGGCTCCAGGTGGAGAGCCGCCTCCACTTGCGGCCACAGGAAGACCAGCCGGTCCAGGCGGTGGTGCAGCACGCTCAGCAGCAGCATGAACTCCAACTGCCGGGCCGTCAGGTCGAGCCACCGTTCGTCCTCGGCCCGGCCGGCAACCGGGGTATCGGTCAGCAGCCGTCGCAGTGCGGCGAGCACCCGGGCCCGGGAATCCCCCGGGACGAGCGTGGTGAGCAGGTCCTGGGCCAGCCGGACGAGCTCGTCGGTGGCGTTCCCGTAGGGGCCGCGTCCGCCCAGCGGGTCATCGCGGAAGTCGTCGAAGCAGGAGGTCAGTTCGGCCCGCCGGGCATCGGTCTCCGGCCCGGGGGACTCCGGTTCCGGAATGTCGTCCTCATATGCCTCATACAGTTCGGACTCGTCGGGCACGCCGTCGGGAGCGCCTGGAACCGCATCCGGGGCGAACCATGCACCGAGGAGTTTCTCCTGGAGGGTCCACGGGCTGAAGTACTCGATGTCTGCCCACGACTGCAGGTCCTCGTCCGAGATCAGCATCCGGTACAGCCGGTCGGTGGCCCCGTGCACCACGGTGAGCGCAGCGGACCAGCGCTCGATCTCCTGGTCCGTGAGCGGCAGGCGCCCCTGCTTGCACAGTTCCTCGATCCGCTGGGTCTGCACCCGGTCCAGCCAGGACTCGCTGGCCGGTCCGGGCAGAACCAGCGTCGCCGAGGGGGCGAACATCTCGTCCAGCTTCATCTGCACCGAGTCGGCCTCGTCGACAACGATGATGTCGCTGCGCAGACATGCCAGTTCAAGATGACGCAGCCGTTCGTCGCCCAGGTGGCGGGGGACCGCGGACTGCACGAGACTCGCGGGGTTGGCCACCCAGACTGCGGCGTCGACCAGTTCCCGGGCCGTGCGGTGGCGTGGGCAGACGTACCACAGGGGGCAGCCGTGCGAGGTTCCCCTGAGCTCGGCCGACTCCGGCTCGGGTTCCGGTTCGGTCTGCCTCCCGGGGTGGTACGGTTCGGGCAAAGCGGCCGAGGCCGGTCCCGCGTCCTCCCGGCCGCCGTTTCGCTTCCGCTCCGGATACAGCGAGGTGCAGGGGGCGTCGGCGAACCGCAGCGGCCGGTCCGCCTCGGTGCCCCGCAGCGCGTCCACCACGCAGACCGTGCTGAGATCGTCGAAGCCGGGCGCGTCGTGGTCCAGGATGCTGGTCAGGCCACGGGCGGCGAGCCTGCGGTGCAGCCGCTGCACATGGGTCTCCCGGGTGGTGAGCCCCAGTACGGGGGTGGCGGCCACGCCGAGGTTGCGCAGCAGGCCGGTCAGGCGGAGCTGTTCGGCCACATCGCCCACCACCAGCGTGGTGCGCAGTGCCGGACTGCGGCGGGCGCCCCACACCGCGAGCAGGGTCATCAGGGTCGACTTGCCGGCACCGACCATGCCCGCCAGATGCAGCAGCCCGTCCAGCCTCAGTTCACCCTCGCCGGAGAAACCGAGCCCGTCGGCATCGCGGGGCATGATGTGCTGCTCGCCCAGGCGCTGCTCCCAGTGCCCCGGCAGCTCCACGTCGTTCTCCCGCTCCGTGGCGTCCATCCAGCGGGCCGTTGCAAGGAGTGCCGCGCGGCTGATGACGAGCGGCTCGCCGTTGCCGGTGCTGCCCGTCTCCGGTGCGTGTCCGGCCACCGGGTCGGGCAGCAGCTCCTCCGGAAGGGTGACCGAGACCGGCCGTCGCCGGTCGATGAAGGTGGCGCGTCCGGCGGGGGCCAGGGGCAGTGGTTTACGGTCGAGCGGTGGGAGCGCGGACAGCGCCGCGTCGTATACCGCGAACCGTTCGGACGCCACGGCCGGCTCGTGACGGCGGGCGGGGGACTCCTCCGAGGCCACCTCATAGGCCCGCAGTCGGGCAGGCAGGGCGAGATAGGTCTCCAGCGACTGCTGCCAGGCACGGCGTCGGCGCAGATGCCACAGCAGGTGGCGGCCCGCTTGCAGCATGGTGGTGTGCTCGGTGGTCGCCGCGAATCCGCGTGCCTGCGCGAAGGGGAATCCGCCGAACAGGGTGTACGCGCCACGGGCCGGTTCGTCCGGGGCTATCCGCTCCAGCAGCCGGAGTGCCAGCTCCACCTGGCACAGCAGGGCGGGCTTCACCCCGGACAGCGCGGGAGGCACCTCGCCCCAGAGCCGGGAGAGTTCCCGGCTGACCGGCCGGTGCCAGCTGCTTCGGTCACGCATCGCCGTCCTCCCCTTTCTCCTCGTCCGGTGCGGCCGTGCCCGGGCCGAGCAGCCGCCGGGCCCGGTCGATCAGCTCGGTGTCGGTGAGCAGCCGCAGCCCTCCGGCCGAGGCTGGACGGTTCCGCTCGTACGCGGCGATGTAGTCGGGGCGGTCATCGACCCGATCCCGGGGAACCACCCAGAATGCCTCGTCGTAGGGCGGCTGCTGCGGCACGGGGCGCGCCGCCCGGCCCAGGAATGCCGGATGTGCCCAGTCCTTCACGTCCACCGCCCACACGTGTCCGTCCGGGAAGGTGACATGAATGTCGTAGGCGTCAAAGGCAGGCCACATCCGCACCGTCAGCCCGAGGGCCGTGAGCCGTCTCTCCAGGTCCACTTCCGCGCGCCCCGGGCCGGTCACAAACTGCCGCAGGGGCCTTTCCAGCTGGAGGAGTTCACCGGCCTCCTCCCTGGTGATGCGCCGTCCCACCGGGGGTGCCCCCCGGCGGCGGCACCGGTCCCGTTCGCACCACCAGTCACCGTGCCCCAGCGGGACGAGCAGGGTGAGGCAGCGTCCGCACGTGGCGTAGGTGTCACCGCGCAGATAGCTGTCCGGAACCGGCCGGTAGATGCGGGCCAGCAGTTCCTTCACCGGATCGAGCACATGGTCCATGGAGACCGCGAAGTCTTCGGCGGCGGTGAGCACGGGCCGCGTCACGAGAAGTCTGCGGAATTCCGTGTACGCATCCTCCTCTCCGTACTCGCGGCACAGACGGAGTGCGGCCCGGATGATCTCGCGGTCCCGGAACACCGAGGCGCTGTCGCCGGACTGCTCCGCCCACTCGTGGCACAGCTCCGTGGGGCGCGAGGATTCCGGGTCGAGAAGAAGGTCGTCCGGGCCTGCCACGTCGGGTGGCAGGTCCACCGGCCAGTCCGTCACCGGCCGCTCCCGGCACCATGCCAGGAGCTCGGGGAGGCTCGCCGGAGGGTCGGCCCCCCGCTCCAGGCAGGCCAGCACCGTGCGGTCAAGGGCGCGCTGGACCTCCGCCGGGTACGGGAGCGTGAAGGCGTCCAGTCCTGTGACGGCGTCCAGGGCGGTCAGGGCTGAGGCCAGCGTACGCATGAGCGGGACACCGGCATGGGCGGACCACTCCGGGGAGGGCGCCGCCACTCCTCGTGCGGTGGCGGCGGAGGAGGCGAGGCTCACCGCGCCTCCACCTGCGAACGGCCGGTCTCGCAGTGCGCGAGCATCTCGCAGCCGGCACAGTGGTCACCGGCCTTCGCGGGGTAGGTCTCGTCGACCGCCCAAGGACCGGCCAGTCCGGCCACGATCCGGCGGGCCTCCTGCTGGGTCTGCGGTTCTCCGGGGTCGATCTCTTCGCAGCGTGCTCCGTCCGGATAGAGCACCTCCAGCTCGATCAGGGAGCGGCGCAGATCACCACCGGGCACGCCGGCCGCCATCAGCAGGACCGCGAACGCGAGCTGGGGATAGGACTCCAGCAGACCCCGGCCCTCCCATGGGCTCCGGGTGGCCGTCTTGGTTTCGCGCCAGATCCACCCGCCGGACCGGGTGTAGAGGAGATCCGGGTCGGCGATCAGTACCACGTCCAGCTCCGGGTCGTACGCGGTCAGACGGGGCTGCACCCGCACCCGCTCTCCGGCCGGCAGGCCGTCCAGGGGGCAGACCGTGCGGTGCCGGCCGAGCATGGCGAGCGCTGCCGGCAGCTCGGAGGCGGACAGACCGGGCAGAGTGTCAGGAAGCGGTACGCCCCGGCAGCCGCCGACTCCATGTCGCTCGTTCAGCCACTGGTCGACGGCGCGCCCCCGGCGAATGGGCTCGCTCTCGGGCCTGTCCGAGGCGAGATGGAGGACTCGCGTGAGGTGGAAGAGCGCCGGGCAGCGGGCGTGAGTCCGCAGGTCGGTAGCGGACACGGAACGGCGCTTGCGCGGGCGGCGCGGGCCGGACACGCCGAGCACACCGGGCGCGCGACGAGGCAGCTCACAGCCCGCCAGCGCCTCACAGCGGGTGCAGCCGGACCCGGGGTTGAGACCCTCGGCCGCCACCACCCGGCCGAGCACCGGCTTGGCAAGTTCTTCGAACCGACGCAGAGCCTGCGCGGTGTCCCAGTCGGCCAGCACCCGGTGCTCGCCGCTTCCGCATCCGATGCCGACCACGCGGACCCGGTCCGGCCTGCGGGCGGGGCCTGGTGCCGGGCGGTGAAGGTCCCGAAAGGCTGCCTGCGTCGGAGTTCCGGTCGCTGTGACAGCGGCGGCCTCGGCTATTTCTGCCGGCGGACGGTCTTCCTTGACCGAGTTCACGGACAGCAGCCACAGCTCGCGCTCCCTGCCGTCGGCTGATGCGTACCGCCTTCCCCAGGCCGTGCGCTCATACCGGGTGGCACCCCGGGCATCGGGAGTTTTGCACTCCCGGATGTCGGTCCACTGCGCGCGCACCGGCCGGGTACCGGCACGCCCCCGCATCCGGCGCTCGGTCTCGGCAGCCTGGCGGGCCGCCAGGTACGACCGAACCGCCCCCGCGGCCCAGTCCGCATGCGCGGGGTGGTACTTGCGGCTGCGGAGCAGTGCCGTCACCGCGGTCGCGACATCGGTCCGCTCGAATTCGATGGCGTCCAGGGTGTCCATCACGGGCGCCAGGGCGAAGTCCTCGACGGGCTTGCGGCGGTTGCGCGGGGGGTTCTGCTCGACGAGCGGCCTCGCCCGGAAGGCATTGCCGCGCGGACAGTCCTGTGGGTCTTCGCGCAGCAGCGGCAGAGAGGTGCGGATCAGCCAGATATCGCCATTGGTGCCCGGCGGCGGGAGACGGAGCGTCACGATACAGGGGCCTCACGGTGAGGAGAGCGGCAGCGGCTACGGCAACAGGAAAGCGTCTTTTGTGTACTCAGTCAAGACACGCATCTTGAGTGACTCGTGAGCGCGCTAAGGTATGGCGTCAACAGACCAACGTGAGCTGGGGGTCGGTCGGTTTGGACACCGGGGAACTCCTCGACGGCCGCTTCTTGGTCGAGGAGGCGCTCGACCAGGGCGGGATGGGCGCCATCTGGACGGCGACCGAAGTCGAGTCGGGGCAGACGGTCGCGGTCAAGACGCTCCGTCGCGACGCTTATGCCCAGGGACGGTTCAGCCCTGCCGAACGGGAAGAGCTGCTGAAGCGCTTTCAGCGCGAGGGAGTGATTCTGGCGGAGCTCGATCACCCCGCGATCCCCCGGCTCCTGCATCGAGGCTGGCTGGGTGACAATCCCTACCTTGTCATGGAGTACGTCGGCGGTCACAGTCTCCGTCAGTTCTTGGCCAGCTACCGACCGTTCCCCTTCGGCGCGGCGATGGCGATCGCCGTCCCGATAGCCGAGGCCCTCCACTACGCCCACCACAAGGGCGTGGTGCATCGCGACCTGAAGCCCGGCAACGTCGTGATCGCCCACGGCGACGGGGCGGTGAAGCTCCTGGACTTTGGCATCGCCCACCTCACCGATCCCGACGCGACGCGCTACACCCGTCTCGGGGCCACCCCGGGAAGCGCCGGGTACATGGCACCCGAACAGATCCGCGGCCGAGAGGACCTGACGGCGGCGGTAGACCTCTACGCGTTCGGCTGCGTACTGTTCGAGCTTCTGACCGGCGAGAAGCCGTTCGAGGACAAGCTTGACCGCAACAAGGACATCCAGCATCTGGAAGACCCTCCCCCGCGTCTGCAGTCCGTCAACCTCGGCATTCCTCAGGATGTTGACGACCTCGTGGACCGGCTGCTGGCCAAGGCCCCGGCCGACCGACCGGGGTCCGTGCAGGAAGCCCTCGACGTACTGCACGCCTATCTGCCGAAGCCCGGCGACCCGCCCCCCGATCCGGAGCTCGTACCGGACCCCACCGTCCGGTACCGGAGCGGGGAGAAGCGGAACTCCGGTCGCATGCGGGCCCTTGCCCCACATCGCGGGGCGCGCCGGCCCGCCCGCCGACACGGTGCCTGGCTCAACCGTGCGCTATTCCATGAGCGGATCCGGGCTGCCCGTGCCGAACTTCTGGCAGAAGGGCCCGGTGGGCGATGCGCGGAGCTTTCCCGCCTCACGGCCAAGGCAGCAGGGGAGTGGGGTCCCTTCGACCGCATCGTCGTGGAAGCGCAGTTGCTCTGCGCGGACGCCGAACGTCTCGACGGTGACACGGACCGGGCGCAATGCCTGTACGAAGAGGTTGTCGCAAATCTCAGACGCCGGGAATCGAGCGAGCTGCGGCCCATGATGCTGGAAGCGGCACTCGGCATCGCGGAGTGCCGGGTGCCCGCGGAGGATCTTCGCGGTGCCCTGGACGGCTGGCGCGAGGCCACGCATGCATTGCTCTCACTGGACCCGGTGCCGCAGCGACTGGCAGAGCGTTCCCGGGAGATCGCTCTGGAGTTGAGTGAATGGGGATATCACAGTGATGTCGCTCCCCTTGTCGCGCGGTTGCCGGCCCCGTAGTTCTCGGCGGCTGCGGTTCTCACTCCCCCACTTGACTCTCAGTCACGCGCCATGCGGCCTGCGGCGAGGAGGTCTCCGAGGGACCGGCCGAGCTCACTTCCGGCCATCTGAAGGCCGAGAAGATCACGCTCGAACGCGCACAGCATGCGCTGGATCTCGCCGTACCGCCGCTGCTCCTCCAGCGAGAACCTGGGAACCCGCAACCTCCGCACATCAATGCGCGAGGTGGTTGATGCATGGGTGCCGGCACGACGGACATTGGCCGGAGCCCGAAGGCACCCGGAAAGAAACCACGGATCAAGAACCTCCGGGTTGACCCGCAGCGCCAGTAGCTGAGGGCCGAGCACGGTGGGCGCCTCGGATTCCACCCAGACATCGAAGGAGCGGGCCAGCGTGGAGACAATGATGTCCTGCGAGGCAGTGACGGTCAGCGTCCCGTCCCGCACCCCCTGCTCGATCACCGTGGCCGGCAGCCAGAGATCCGGACCTCCGGGCAGCGGCGGACCGGTCAGAACAAGGGCATCCCCGGTCCGCCGCTGCCCCCGCCGTACCACCGCTTCGGGAAGGGTCTGTCCGCTCAGTATGTCCAGCGCCCCGGCCTGCTCGAGTTCCGCGACGGTGATGAGGCGCGTGGGGTCGGCATCATCTGAGGGGGCCAGTGCCGACAAGGCGCCCGCGGCATCCTGCAGACTCTGCATGTGCCTGTCGAAACGCCCCCAGGAGCGCCGCAGGTCGACAAGGGTTGCGGTGGTGCTGCTGGGAATGTGCCGGGCCGGGGTGAGGTCCACCAGATCATCCAGCAGCTCGACCGCCGGCAAGGAGACACACCCTTGCGGGACTTTGCCGAGGACAGCGTTCACTGCCTGTTGTGTGACGGACGCCCAGTCGATCTCGCCGCCCTCGGCGGCCGGATATGCGTGCGTGGCGTCCACCAGGGTCACCCCGGGGGACGGATCGTCGGCCGGGGCTGGAGCTCCCTCCGGCCGCAGCACCCAGATGTGCAGGCCGACCCCGTAAGGCGGGGCGGCACCGGGAGGCAGGGCGATCAGGGCCTGCAGCACCCCAGCACGCACCAGGGCGGCGCGGATCCGGCGCCCGGCACGGCGAGCCGCGACCGCGGGCGGCAGGACCAGGACGGCGACACCCCCCGGGGCCAATGCCGAGACCGCATGCTGCACCCAGGCCAGTTCCGGCTCGGTTCGCGGCGGCTGACCGTAGACCCACCGGGCGTCGGTGGCCAGCTCGGCATGGCCCCAGTCCCGTTCATTGGACGGGGGATTGCAGATCACCATGTCGACCGCCGTTCCATGGCGCGCGGGAGCCCGCAGCGTGTCCCCCGTGGTGAGGACAGCACTGCCAGGACCGTTCTCGGTGAGCCCCTGCATGGCCAGGCGGGCCGCGGAGAGCGCCACCAGCACCGGATCGTCGTCCTGCCCCCACAGCTCGAATCGGTGCCCCGCATCGCGCAGTCGGCGTCCCGCGGCGAGCAGCAGTGCTCCCGTTCCACACGCCGGATCCTGCACGATGGGAGGGGCGGCACTGGAAACCGCCATGGCCACCGTGACCATCAGTTCCGCCAGCGGCTGCGGGGTCACGGCCACCTGCCGGACGTGGGTCCTCAACCAACGGTCGAGCAGCAGATCGAAGGTACGTGCTCCCCCTTCGGATTCGGCCAGTCGCAGGCTGCGATCGAGCAACTCCGTCGCATGGTGGTCCAGTACAGGCAGGTCATCGGTGATGGCGAGAGCCGCCGACCCGCTCAGCGCCAGGCCGACACGGGCGACCAAAGCACCTGTAAGGTCCCGGTCCCCCAGGGATTCGTACTCCGGCCACAGCCGATCGAGCGGGTTTACGGCTGTCTTCAGCTTGTTCTCCCGGCGGAGCCACTCCTCGACGTGTTCCAGCGCGAACTGCGGACTTGTGTCGGTACCACCGACAGGTGGCGGGAAGTTCGCGTACCGGCGGCGCCAGTTGCTGACGGCAGCCCGCCCCACGCCGGCGATCCTGGCAATCTCAGCGAGGGTCACGGAGATCATGGGCGACTCTGTGGATCTGGACACAGTTCCCCTTCATGATCGCGACTCGCTCAGTTTCACTCACGGTACTGATGTGATCACATCGATCGCTTGACTTGTGTCTTGACGCAGTTTACATACGTCTCACTGCTCTGCGGTTGCCCTGGTGCGCTGTGTCCTGCTCCTTCTGGGTGCCGCGCGCTGGGCGGGGGTCCACGGGCGGTTCCGGAGACGTATGCAGTTGCGAGTCCATCATCTCGAGCAGGCGGCATCCGCCCCGCTGGAACCGCCCGCGTGAAACGACCCGAGGGATGCTGGCCGCGCTGTGACTCGCGTCTGCGAAGGCTTGCCGCTGTTGGAGCGCAGGGCCACCGACCGCCCGCAGGACCGCGAGTCCGTGGTCCACCGCCACGTGCCCATCGCCGGTTGCGGTGGTCCAGCCGCGGGCGCTCAGGACATCGCAGTCCCGCAGGGAACCGGCCATCCACCGGGGCAGGAATGACCTCCGCCGGACGGGCGCTACCCGGGACTGGCACCTCGTTGGCTGGCTTCGAGCCGGTCGCGGTGCCGAGCCATTCACGCGGGCGGATGCGCGGCTGGGTGCCTCGCTGTACCGGCAGTGCGCGGCCAAGGGCGCGGAAGCGGCCGGGGCGGTGGACGGCCGGATACGTCGCGCCTCCGATCTGGCGCTGCTGCCGGTGCGGGCGCACACGCTTCGCATGATCGGTACCTGCTGGTGGCTCGGCGGCCTGGCTCCCTTCGAGCCGCTGGGACTTCGGCGCTGGGCGCACATGCTCGGCTACGGCAGCCACTTCGTCACCAAATCCCGCCGCTACTCGACCACACTGACCGCCCTGCGCACCGCGCGGGCCGAACACCGTGCACAGCAGCAGCTCACCGCGCTCGGCCTGGCCGACCGGGCCGCGGTCACGGTCGGCCACTGGCGGTACGCCGGCCGGGGCTACAGCCCGGAAGCGGCCCTGATCGCCGCATCCGTCCGGGAAGGCGGTGGCGGCCATGGCACGTGACGAACTGCTGACCGTCGCCCAGGTGCTCAGAGAACTCGGCGGCGTCTCCCGCCGCACCTTCTACCGCTGGCGCGAACTGCGGACCGCCCCGCCGTGCATCCGCCTGCCGAACGGAGAGCTCCGCATCCGCCGGACGGCGCTCGACGCGTGGCTGAGGGACCGGGCGGAGGGCGCGGCATGAAGTCCTACAAGGTCTCCGTCTGGAAGCTCAGCGTCAACCGTTCGGCCAAGAAGCCGACGTACCTGGT
>NZ_FOLM01000028.1 GCF_900112355.1 Streptomyces aidingensis | reverse complement strand
GCGGGTGGTCTCGTAGATGTCGTAGGTGCCGCCGTCGCTGTTGACGGTGCCCTTGTAGGTGCCGGTGGGCCGGTAGGTGCCCCAGTTGTCGACGATGTAGTACTCCACCAGCGGGTTGCGCGACCAGCCGTAGAGCGTCAGATAGGCGTTGCCGGAGGGGTTGAAGGTGCCGGAGTAGGTGACCGTCCGGCTGCTTCCGGTGCTCCAGCCCTTGCCGGCCACGAAGTTGCCGGTGTTGCTCCACTGGGTGGAGTAGTTGCCGCCGGAGCCGGTGTTCATGGTGACCGTGCCGGGGGCGTCGGTCCAGAACGAGTAGAAGTAGCCGCCGTCGGTGCCGGTGGAGTTCTGCGTGATGGTCGCGGCCTGGGCACTGCCGGCGGGCAGCAGCGCCGCCCCGACCAGCGCGGCACACGCGGCACTGATCAGCAGCTTGATCCGGCCGCTCGTCCGGCGGCTCCTGAGCAGCGGCCGGAAGCGGCCGAGCCCGCGGCGTTTCGTGGGGGGTGGGGCGTCGTTCACGTGCAAGCTTCCTCCTTCGGAAGGCTGGCTGGGAAGCCAGGAAGCGCGTTACGACCCGGCACGGCCGGTCGGTGGGCAGGGTGCGCCACCGCGCGACGGCGTCGTAAACGACGGTGGGGGGTGAACTCCCGGTCACCGAGCGGCCGGTGACCGGTGTTGTCCGGGTCGCGGCTCGTGACCCGGGTCGGCAGCGGCCGAGGCTGCCAACGGCCCATAGGTTGGCCCGCACACGACAAGTTGTCAACAGTTTTCGGAGAAGACCCGAAACTTTAACCGCCGAAGAAATGCGCACGTCAGGGCATTGGCACTGGTCATCCAAAGAAACAGGGCAGTTGAACAAGAGAGGGATCGCTGTTGAACGATCAAGAACCGGGGCTCCATGGCCACTTCTCCGGAAAAGTTCCGGAACCATTCCGGAAACTTTTCGGCGTGCAGTCGGGTCAGTCCGGGAACACCACCCGCGGACATGGCGGATGCCGCTGCCGCCGCGGATCGGTCAGCGGTCCGCGGTGCCGCGTGCGGCGTTCTCCTCACCCTGCGCCCGCGCCGCCGCGGGCCGCCGCCGGCGTGGTGGGCGGGGAGCGGGGGCCGCGGGGGCGGTGGCGAGGAAGGAGCCGGTGAGGATGGCGGCGAAGGAGACCAGGATGACGGCGGTCAGCGGCTCGGAGAGCAGCAGGACGCCCGCGGCCACGGCCACCGCCGGATTGACATAGGTGAACACCACGGCCCGGCCGGTGCCGACCTCGCGGAGCAGTTCGAAGAACAGCAGGAAGCCGAGCGCGGTGCAGACCGCGCCGAGCCCGGCGAGGGAGGCCAGCGCCTCGCCGGAGGGCACGGCCGAGGGCCGGGTGAGCCAGGCCGGGACGGCGTAGACGGCGGTGGCCACGGCCAGGCAGGCGGTGGTGAGCTGAAGCGTGGGCACCTCGCGCAGCCGGCGGGCGGCGATCAGCGGGGCGATGGTGTAGCCGAAGGCGGTCAGCAGGACCTCGCCGACCGAGAGCGCACTGCCGCCGCTCAGATGCGGGGCGGCCAGCAGGGCGACCCCGCCGAGACCGAGCAGCAGACCGGTCCAGCGGCGCGGCCCCAGCCGCTCGCCCCCGTCGCCGCTGCCGCCGCCGGTCAGCCGGGTCAGCCGGGTCAGCAGCGCGGTGAGGATGGGCACGGCGGCGATCAGCAGGCCGGTCATGGAGCTGGAGAGTTCGCGTTCCGCGTGCGAGAGCAGCGCCCAGGGGCCGACGATCTCGACCCCGGCGAAGAGCAGGACGGGCACCCAGTGGCCCCGCAGCGGGCCGAACCCGCCGGCGCGCAGCGCGAACGGCAGCAGAAGCAGCAGGCCCAGCGCGCACCGGGAGAAGACCACCATCGGCACGGAGACCTCCGCCACCGCGACCTTGATCATCAGATAGGGGATGCCCCAGACGACGCCCATCAGCGAGAACAGCGCCCAGCCGCGAGGTGACACCGCGCCCTCCGATCGCCCGTCAGCGGTGGTCCGGAAACGGACCGGGCTCAGGATGCGGGGCGGGCCCGGGCCGGGTCTTGAACGCTGTTGCGGTACGCGGCCGGGGTGACGCCCATCACCCGGCGGAACCAGCGGGTGAGATGGGCCTGGTCGGCGAAGCCGGCCAGCGCCGCGGCCTCGGCCGGGCGGTGGCCCGCGGCCAGCAGGGCACGCGCCCGGCCCACCCGGTACTGGGCCAGCCAGGCATACGGCGGCATGCCGCTGCCGCGCCGGAAGGCACGCAGCAACTGGTAGCGGGAGACGCCCAGTTCGGCGGCGAGCTCGGCCAGCGTCGGCGGGGCGAGCAGATCGGCGGCCAGCCGGTCCCTGACATGCCGCAGCAGCCGCCCGGCCGGGTCGGACAGCTCCCGCGGCGGCCGGGCCGTACCGGGCACGGCATGCCGCCGGGCCAGCGTGGCGAACAGCCACAGCAGCCGTGATTCGTGCTCCAGCGCGTCACCGGCGCCGGCGCCGCCGCCCGCCGCGCGATAGGCCCGGTGCAGCGCCACGGCCAGCGGCCCGTCCTCGATCACCGGCTGCCGGAAGTGCGGCGGCCCGGCGGCGGCCACCCCCTCGCGCAGCAGCGCCGCCGGCGGATACGCCACCCGGTAGGCGAAGCCCTCCTCCCCGGCCGGGCCACCGGTGTGCACCTCGCCGGGCTCCAGCACCACGATGCTGCCCGGCCCCGAGTACAGCCTCCCGCCGCGGTAGTCGATCACCTCCAGCCCGCCGAGCGTGACCCCGACGGCGAACTCCTCGTGCGCATGCGGCGCGTAGCGGTGCGCATGGAAGCGCGCGGCCATCAGATCCAGCGGACGCCGGCCGGCCCCCAGCACCAGCCGCGTCCACTCCGCCCGCTCCCGCGCCCGATCGCCTCCCCCGCGCTCCTCGCCCGATGGTAGGACCGGGCACCGACAGGCCGCCGGGCGGAGCGGGGCTCAGGCGGGGCTGTAGGTGAGGCAGTCAACCTCGGACTGGCGGTAGCCCACGGTGATACCGGGGGCATGGCATTCGAGGCGGTTGTTGTGACGGCAGTCGGCCATCTTGCAGGCACCGACCCGGCCGGTGGCGCCGGGCTCGCCGCCCTCGGGGCCGGTGCCGAGGAAGGTGTCGCAGTGCGGGTGGCGGCTGTCTCCCACCGTGATCGCCAAGGCGTGGCAGTCGCCCTCGCGGTTGTAGGCACACTCCTGCACGGCACAGGCGTTCACGGCGGGCATCTCGCTGGGCACGTCCATGGGGCCGAGGCTGGCAGGAGAGCGCGGCAGCGGCGCGCCGGAATGCGCCGTCCGGGTTACGTGCCAGGCTGGGAGCAGGACCAGGTCCGGCACACCACGCGTGGACGTGCGGCATTGCCCCCGCCGGGGCCGTCCGGCCCGGTCCGGCCGGCGGGCAGGCGGTGGAGAATGGGCTGGGCGGGGACCGGCACGGAAGGCGGTGATCAAGGATGGCCTGGGCATCTTGGACAACACAGGGCGTGTTCACCGGGCCCGGAGGCGTACGCACCGACGAGATGGGTGTGGTGACGGGTGACCTGACCGTCCACACCACCTGGGTCGGTGACCGCGCCGATGTGACGGTGCAGTACACGGGCGCGTCCGACTGGTTCACTCTCTCCGGCAGCCCGGTGGAGTGCCACTCGGAGGAGGCCAGCCGGGCGCTGCACCAGGCCGTGGTGGAGGTCGTGCGGGTGGGCGGCGGCCGGTCCACCCCCGCCGGCTGGGCCTCGGTGGGCTGACCGCCGCCGCCGGTCCGGGAGACCGCGTGCCGCCGCGCCGCCGCAGCGCCGGCCTGCTGCTGTTCCGGGTGACGCCAGGGAACGGCCTCGAAGTGCTGCTCGGCCACCTGGGCGGCCCCTTCTGGGCGCGCCGCGACGCCGGGGCCTGGACGGTGCCCAAGGGCGAGTACGAGCCGCCGGAGGAGGCCCGGGACGCGGCACCGCGCGAGTTCCGGGAGGAGCTGGGGGTGGAGCCCCCGGCGGGCGAACGGCTGCCGCTGGGCGAGGTGCGGCAGTCCGGCGGCAAGACGGTCACCGCCTGGGCGGTGGAGGGCGATCTCGACCCGGCCTCGGTGGTGCCGGGCACCTTCACCATGGAGTGGCCGCCCCGCTCCGGCATCTTGCGGGCCTTCCCCGAGCTGGACCGGGTGGAGTGGTTCCCGGTGGCCCGGGCCCGGGCGAAGCTGGTGCGCGCCCAGGCCGTCTTCCTCGACCGGTTGCGCGACCGGTTGCGCGACCGGTTGCGCGAGCGGCGGCCGGCCGCTGGCGAGCCGGAGCCGGGCGGCCCCGGCTAGCGCGACCGCCGGGCCGGCGGGAGCGGGACGGCGGACGCCGCCGGCCCCGGCGCGGGGGCGGCGGCGTCCCGTCACGCCGCGGGCCCGGTCAGCCGGGCAGGGAGATCTTTTCCGGCGGGGCCGGGCGGGGTTCCTCGTGCAGCCCGTAGCGGTGGTGCAGCCGGCGCAGCGGCGCCGGCGACCACCAGGCACGCCGGCCCAGCAGGCTCATGGTGGCCGGCACCAGCAGCATCCGCACCACGCTGGCGTCGATCAGCACCGCCAGCGTCAGCCCGAGCCCGATCTGCAGGATCGGCGAGAAGCCGCCGGTCATGAAGGCCGCGAAGACCACCGCCAGCAGCAGCGCCGCGCAGCTCACCACCCGGCCGGAGCGCTGCAGCCCGGCGACCACGGCCTCCCGCTCGTCCCCCGTGTCCAGCCAGGTCTCCCGCATCCGGGCCAGGATGAACAGCTCGTAGTCCATGGCCAGGCCGAAGGAGATGGCGATGATCAGCGGCGGTCCGGTGAGGGAGAGCGCACCCATCTCCTCGGCGCCGATCAGCCAGACCAGATTCCCGTCCTGGAACACCCAGGTGACCACGCCCAGCGCCGCGCCCAGGGAGAGCAGGGTGGTGGCGATGGTGCGCAGCGGGATCAGCAGCGAGCCGGTGAAGGCGAACAGCAGCAGGAAGACGGAGACCAGCACGGTGGCGACCGCCCAGGGGGCGCGGTCGGCCAGCATGGCCCGGAAGTCGACCAGCGCGGCGGCGTTGCCGGTCACCTCGACCGGCTCCGCGCCGCGCAGCTCGCGGACCTGCTCCACCAGCGCGGTCGCGGCCGGGCCGTCCACGCTGCCGGTGGGGGTGAGCTCCACCAGCAGCGTGCCGTCCGGCAGTTCCCGGCTCTCGGCCCGGGCCACGCCGGGCAGCTCCGGGAGCCGGTCCAGCAGCGCGGGGTCGGTGCCGGGACCGGCCAGCACCTCCACCGGGCGGACTCCGGTGCCCTCCGGGTAGTGCTCGGCGAGCGCATCGTAGAGCTTGCGGGCCTCGGTGTCGGTGGGCAGCTGGCGGGCGTCGCCCAGTTCGATGGTGGTGCCGGCGGCCGGCACGGCCAGTACCACCAGCCCGGCCACCACGGTGACCGCCACGGCCAGCGGGCGGCGGGCCGAGAAGCGGGCCAGGCGGGCGAAGAGATGGCCGGGCTCACGCCCCGAGCGGGTGGTCGCCGGGGCCGGGGTGATCCGGCGGCCGAAGCGGGCCAGCAGGGCCGGCAGCAGGGTGACCGCGGCCAGCATGTCCACGGCCACCACGGCGGCCACGGCCAGGCCCATGGAGCGCAGGAACGGGTTGGGGAACACCAGCAGCCCGGCCAGGCTGACGGCCACGGTCAGGCCGGAGAACAGCACGGTGCGGCCGGCCCGCACCACCGTGCGCCGCACCGCCTCCAGATGGTCCTCACCATCCCCGGCCGCCGCGCGTTCCTCGCGGTAACGGACCACGAGCAGCAGGGCGTAGTCCACCGCCAGGCCCAGGCCGAGCATGGTGGTGACCTGCACCGCGTAGACCGAGACATCGGTGACCAGGCTGAACAGGAACAGCGCCAGGAACGCCCCGGCGATGCCGCTGACCGCCACCACCAGGGGCAGACCGGCCGCGCGCAGGCCGCCGAAGACCACGATCAGCAGCAGCAGGACCAGCGGCAGCGAGATGATCTCGGCCCGGGCCACATCGCCCTGGGCGCGCTCGCCGATCTGGTCGCCGAGCAGGGCGTCGCCGCTGACCTGGACCTCGGCATCGGCCAGGCCGTCCAGTTCCCGGATGCGGTCGGCGGCCGTGGCCACCGCGTCCTCCTCGGCGCCGTCGTCCAGGGCGGCGTCGAAGCCGACGGGCAGCAGCAGCGCCTCGCCGTCCTCGGCGGCCAGACCGGGGGTGGTGTAGGGGTCGGGGACCTGGGTGACGCCCGGGATGGCGGCCAGATCGGCCACGGCGGCGGCGACGCCGGAGCGCAGCGCGGGGTCGTCCACGGCGGGTGCCACGATGACGGCGGTGAGCGAGTCCCCGGCCGGATCGAGGCCGTCGAGCCGCTCGGCGGCCTGTTCTGTCTCGCTGCCCGGGATACTGCTCACGGCGTCGTCGAGCCGCTCGAACACCCCGGTGCCGAGGCCGAATCCGAGCACCAGAAGGACCAGCCAGGCGAATATCACGGTCATCGGGCGGCGGGTCGCCACCCGGGCTAGTGCGGCGAGCATGGTGTCTCCTCGGCATTTCTCGGCGGTCTTCGCGAATGCCACACAGAGTGACGCCGCCGGGACCTGCGGCGGATCGCCCGGACGAGCGGTTTCCCGGCCTCCCCCCGGCGGGGGAGCCGGCGCCGCTCCTCCCCCTGCGGGGGGAGGCCCGGCGCCCGGTGCCGCCCTCGGCGGGCGGACGCGCGGGCGCGGGCCGCTGCCCGGCGGGCCGGCGGGCCGGCGGAGCAACGCCCGCCGGCGTGAACGGCCCGGGGCCGGGCGTACCGGGGCGCGGCGGGGCGTGCCGGGCCGGGCGGCGGCGACCGCGGAGCGGGGGTCAGGCGGGGTCGGGGGTACCGGGGGTGACCAGGCCCGCCTCGTAGGCGCAGATCACGGCCTGCACCCGGTCGCGCAGTCCGAGCTTGGTGAGCACGCTGCTGACATGCGTCTTCACCGTGTGCTCGCTGACCGTGAAGGCCGCGGCGATCTCGGCGTTGGTCAGCCCGCGGGCCAGCAGCCGCAGCGTCTCCGCCTCGCGGGCGGTGAGCACCGACAGCCGGCCGGCCGCGGCCTGCGGTGCCTGCGGCTGCGGCGCGGGCCGCTGCCGCTCCCGGCGCAGCCGGATGACGTCCGCGATCAGCCGCCGGGTCACGGTCGGGGCGAGCAGCGAATCACCGGACGCCGCCAGCCGCACCGCGTGCACCAGATCGTCCCGGCGCACATCCTTGAGCAGGAAGCCGCTGGCGCCCGCGGCCAGCGCCTCGTAGACGTACTCGTCCACGTCGAAGGTGGTGAGCATGACCACCCGGCAGTCACTGCGGGCGCACACCTGCCTGGCCGCCTCGATGCCGTCCATCACCGGCATCCGCACATCGAGCAGCAGCACATCGGGGCGGTGCTCGCCGACCGCCGCGACCGCCGCGGCGCCGTCGCCCGCCTCGGCCACCACCTCGATGTCGGGCTGGGCCTCAAGAATCATGGTGAAGCCGCTGCGGACCAGCTCCTGGTCGTCGGCGACCACCACCCGGATGCTCATCCGAATCCCTCAGCCCTTCAGCTCTCAGGCCACCGTCCGGCGCCGGCCGGCGGCCGGGAGCCGGGCCACCACCCGGAAGCCGCGGCCGTCCGGTCCCGGCCCGGTGCGCACCCGGCCGCCGCAGGCGGCGGCGCGCTCCCGGATGTTGACCAGGCCGTTGCCGCCGCCCTGCGCGGGCACCGTCCCCGCCGGGCCGCGGCCGTCGTCGGCGACGGTGAGCACCAGCATGTCGTCCTCGTCCTCCCAGTCCAGTTCCACCCGGACGGTGCGGGCACCGGCGTGCTTGACGGTGTTGGTCAGCGCCTCCTGGACCACCCGGTAGACGGCCACCTCGGTATCGGCCGGCAGCGGGCGCGGTTCGCCGCTGGTGTGCAGTTCGGTGCGCAGCCCGGTACTGCGGGTGACCTGCCGCACCAGCTCCGGCAGATCGGCCACGGTGGGCTGCGGCGCCCGCGGCGGGCCGCCGGTTCCGGGGCCGGGGCCGGGGCCGTCCGCCGCGGGGGCGGCGGCGCTGCCGTCCCCGTCCTTCAGCACGCCGAGAATACGCCGCAGCTGGGCCATGGCGTCCCGCCCGGTCCCGGCTATCGCGTCGAACGCCGCCTCGGCGCGGGCCGGGTCGCTGCGCACCACCACCGGACCGGCCTCCGCCTGCACCACCATCAGGGACACCGCATGGGCCAGGATGTCGTGCATGTCCCGGGCGATCCGGGCGCGTTCCAGGGCCGCGGCGCGGGCCACCTGGATCTCCCGCTCGCGCTCGGCCCGGCGGGCCCGGTCCTCGGCGGCCTGGGCGTATGCGTGCTTGACCCGGGTGAGCACCCCGATGCCGTACGCGCTGCCCACGCCCAGCAGGTGAAAGCCGTAGTCGATCGGGTCGGCGCCGCCCTTGACGGAGATCACGGCGGAGGTGCCGACCAGCCAGGCGACCAGGGCGAAGCGGCGCTGCCAGGGGCGGCCGGCGGCGGCCAGGGTGTAGACGATGACCAGGCCGCCGTAGAGCACATCGGGCGGCGGCTGGTGGTGGACGCCCATGCCGGTGGTGGCGGCGCCCACCGCCAGGCAGACCGCAAAGGGCGCGCGCCGCCGCCAGAGCAGCGGCAGCGCGGTGCCCGCCGCCAGCACCCAGCCCAGCGGGCTCACCGATTCCCGGCCGTCCGCCGGGAAGACGCACTGCAGCCAGGCGGCGCACAGCACGGCCACGGTCACGGCCAGGTCCAGCGCCAGGGGGTGGGGAAGACGGAGCCGGGCGGCGAGTGCGGCGGCGCGGTTCACCGCTGGAGGGAGACCCGGCGACGGAGCGAAGGGAACGGTCATCGGCGGCTCCTCGGCAGAGTTCCGGCCAGTATCCCGGCCGGCCCGCCGCACCGTCCTCGCCGGTGCGAGGGAGGTTCCGCCTCACCGGCGAGAGGGAGACGCGTGCCGCTCCAGCCGCTCCGTGCCACCCGCACCGCCCGGGGTCGCGCCGGCGCCCGCGGCTGTTGTCCGCTTCTCGCGGTCCGCGGCGGCGGTCAGCGGGCGGCGGCGTCCGCGGCGAGTGCGTCCCGGGCCGCCATCAGGGCGAAGCCGAGCAGATTGAGGCCGCGCCAGCGTGCCGGACTGCCCGCCCGCTCGTCGTCCGCGGCCAGGCCGATGCCCCAGATCCGGTCCAGCGGGCTGGCCTCCACCAGCACCCGCTCCCGGGTGGCCAGCAGATACTCGCGCAGCTCCGGGCGGGCGGCGAACTTGGCCGCGTTGCCCCGCGCCACGATGCCGGACCGGTGCTGCCGCCAGACGGCTTCGTCGAAGCCGCGGACCAGCCGGCCCAGCTTCTGCGCCTCGGCCGGATGCCCGGCCGCGAGAATCCGCCCGGCGGTCTCCTCGTCGCCGAACAGCCACGCCTTGTGGGCCATCATGTAGTGCTCCGCGGAGCGGTAGACCCGCCCGTCCCCGGCCGTGAACTCCTCCGGCCACCACTGGCTCAGGCAGCCCGGGCCGATCCCCCCGTCCCCGCCGTCCCCGGCCGGCTGCCCGTGGCGCCAGAAGAAGACGAAGCGCAGCCGCTGCCCGGCCGTCTCGGCGGCCACGGCGTCGGCGAGACTGCGCGGCAGCGCCGCTGCGGAGCGTGGGGTACCGGCCATGACCGGCAGCCTGGCATGCGTCCGGCCGGACGGGCCAGCGGTTTCCGCGCCCGGCGCCCGCGCGCGGCCCGGCCCGGCCGCTCCTACGCTTGAGGCATGGCTGGATCCGCGGCCCGGGGCACGGTGGGGCTGGCGCTGTGCGGCGATGTGATGCTCGGCCGCGGCATCGACCAGATCCTGCCCCACCCCGGCGATCCGGCACTGCGGGAGCCGTATGTGCGGGACGCCCGCGGCTATGTCGCGCTGGCCGAGGACGCCGCCGGCGTCCAGGTGCCGCACCCGGCCCCGCCGGAATGGCCCTGGGGCGAGGCGCTGCGCGCCATGGACGAGCAGGCACCGGACGCGGTGCGGCTGCTGAATCTGGAAACGTCCGTCACCACCAGCGCGGACTTCGAGCCCGGCAAGGGCATCCACTACCGCATGCACCCGGCCAACCTGCCCTGCCTGGCCGCGGCCCGCCCCGACGTCTGCGTGCTGGCCAACAACCATGTGCTGGACTTCGGCCGCCGCGGGCTGGCCGAGACCCTGGAGGCGCTGGCGGGCGCCGGGCTGCGCACGGCCGGCGCGGGCCGGGACGCGGACCGGGCCGGCCGGCCCGCCGCCGTCCCGCTGCCCGCCGACGGCGGCACGCCGCGGGGGCAGCGGGGGCAGCGGGGCCGGGTGCTGGTGTTCGCGCTGGCCATGCCGTCCGCGGGGGTGCCGCTGGAGTGGGGCGCCACGGCGCGCCGGGCGGGGGTGGACTTCCTGCCCGGCCCGTCGGCACAGGCCGCGGACGTCCTGGCGCACCGCATCGGGCAGGCCCGGCGGCCCGGCGATCTGGTGGTGGTCTCGCTGCACTGGGGGTCCAACTGGGGGTGGGAGATCCCGCCGGATCATGTGACCTTCGCGCACGCCCTGATCGACGGCGGCGCCGATGTCGTCCACGGCCACTCCTCGCACCACCCCCGCCCGCCGGAGGTGTACCGGGGAAAGCTGGTGCTCTACGGCTGCGGCGATCTGGTCAACGACTACGAGGGCATCGCGGGCTACGAGGAGTTCCGGGACGATCTGCGGCTGTGCCATCTGGCCCGGCTGGAGCCGGACACCGGGCGGCTCGCCGAACTGCGCATGGTGCCGCTGCGCGCCCGCGGCCTGCGCCTGGAGCACGCCTCGGGCGGTGAGACGGAGTGGCTGCGCCGGACCCTCACCGCCGCCGCCCGCCCCTTCGGCACCCACCTCTCCACCGACAAGGACGGCAACCTCGCCCTGCACCGTTGACAGCGGCAGCACCGCCCGCCTGCTCCGGCTGCTCCTCCGGCGGCCGGTTGTACGCGTCCAGCGTCGCCTTCGCGGTGGAGGCGTCCCGGAACACCGGCTCCCACGGCCCGGTGTTCACGTCGAAGTCCTTGCCGATCCCGACCCACTTCCCGGCCATCCGCCGCCCGGTCGGCTCCACCAGGAGCTGTACGGCGCCGTGATAGCGGGCCCCCTGGTAGTAGCCGTCCGGCGCGGTCTGCTCCGACCAGGTGCCCGTCAGTACGTTCCCGTCGGCCTCCAGGTCCATCGACAGCGGGGAGCCGGAGGAGCCGGGCAGGCTGCGGACCGTCAGCCGACCGCCGTGCTGAAGGATCACCACGTAGTGCAGTCCGGTGCGGGTGTTCTCACGGCTTGAGCTGTAGTACTCGTACCGGGAGAGCCACACCCCGGAGAAGCTGCCGCGCCCGGCCGCGGCCGCGGTTCCGGGCCGGCCGCCGGCGGCCGGCACACCGTCGGCGGAGGGGGCGACATCGTGCCCGCCATGGCCGTCGCCGGAGACACGGGCCATCGGCACCGGAGAGGCGAAGCCCAACGCCTCGATCGGCCGCCCGGTGACGCGTTCCAGAGCCCGGGCGTACATCGGGCGATCCACCACACCTCCCGCGTCGGACCCGCAGCAGCTACAGATCGTCGGGCAGGAGACGGAAGGCGTGAGTGCCGGTGAGCGGGGTGATGGCTCTGAAGTCTCGGCGGTCGAGCGTCAGGATGGTCTCGGTGTCGTATGCCTCGGCCAGGACGACGTTCACCGCGTCGGTCAGATCGAGTCGCAGGGCCGCGTAGCGGTTCTGGACTGCTCGGGCCTTGCGCAGGGTGACGGCGGACAACTCGGGAATGGCCACGCGCCCGGTACGTTCCTGCGACAGGAGCCAGTCGTTCACCGAGTGGGCCGCCCGGCGGTCGACGTTGCGAGTGGCGATGTGTTCGATCTCCAAGATCACCAGAGGTGAGACTACGGTGAGCGCGGCCTGACGCATGGCGGTGCGGGCGGGCTCGTGCTCGGCGTCCGAGACATTGAGGGCGGCGACCAGACCGGAGGTGTCGCCGATGACGATCACTCGGCGTCCGCCACGCCGTCCGAGACCGCTCGGTCGATCTCCTCGGCGGTGACCGGACCACCGAAGTCCAGGCGGGGAATGTCCCAGTCCTCGCTCCAGCGCCGGGTGCGCAGAGCCGCGATGTGGAACGCCTCCCGGAAGTACTCCGACTCCGGCCGGCCCTCGCGCGCCGCGGCCTCCTTGATCAGAGCCAGATCCTCTTCGTCGACCATGACGGTCGTCTTCTTCAAAGCCATATGGTTATGGTACCTCAGCCATATAGGCGCCACTTGTCGCTGACGAGCCAGACCGTCCGTCAGTAACCCCCGACCAACCCGGTTACACCACTCGTTTGACCCGGCACGGGGTCTGGCGCCCTCAGGGGTGGGTGGGGTGGGGGAGGGCGAGGCGGCCGTGGGCGACGACGGCGGTCCGGTGGGCCAGTCCGGCGGCCAGCGGCAGATCGTGGGTGATCAGCACCAGGGCGGTGGGCGGGGTTGTGGCGGTGCCGGTGGTGAGTCCGGTCAGCAGGGTGCGGATGGCCTGCCGGTTGGCGGGGTCGAGTCCGGAGGTGATCTCGTCGCAGAGCAGCACCCGGGGCCGGGCCAGCAGTGCGCGGGCGAGCGCGGCGCGCTGGAGTTCGCCGCCGGAGAGCCCGGCGGGGGTGCGGGCGGCGGTTGCGGCGTCCAGGCCCAGGGTGGTGAGGAGGGCTCCGGCCTCGTCGAGGGCCGCGTCCGGGGCGGCGCCGCGCAGCCGCACGGCGGTGCGGGCGACCTGCTCCCGCACCGGCCGGTATTCGTCGAACGAGGCACGGGCGTCCTGGAACACGTACTGCACGGCGGCGAGCTGGCCGCGGGTGCGGTCGCGCAGGCTGGGCGGCAGCGGCTGTCCGTCCAGCAGCAGCCGGCCTGACCAGCGGCGGTGCAGTCCGGCCAGGCAGCGGGCCAGGGTGGTCTTGCCGGAGCCGGAGGCGCCGATCAGGGCCAGGCACTCGCCCGGCCGCACGGTGAGCGCGACCTCCCGCAGCGTCACCGTCCCGGCGCGGCCGGGCCGCCGCTTTCCGCCGCCGTGCCATGCCGTGAGCCCGGCGGCCTCCAGCACCACGTCCCCGTCCGGCTCCGCGCCCGGACCGGCGGGACCGGCAGGACCAGCGGGACCGGCGGGAGCGGAGGCGGCCGTACCCGAGGCCGTCGGCCCGCCGGCAGCCGAGGCGGCGGTGACGGGGGGTGGTGCGGCCATGGCCGGTACCGGGGACGGGGCGAGCGGGGCGGCTGTCCACAGGCTGTGTACGGCGGGGAGGACCCGGCCCGCCGGTCCGGCCTCCGCCACCCGGCCGTCGCGCAGCGCCACCACCTCGTCGGCGAGTTCCCGCACCACCTCCAGGTCGTGGCTGAGCAGCACCAGCGCGATGCCGCGGTCCAGCACCGTCCGCAGCTCGGCCGTCACCCGCCGCTTGGTGTCCGGGTCCTGGCCCGTGGTCGGTTCGTCCGCGACCACCACCGGCGCCCCGGAGAGCAGCGCCTGGGCCAGCACCGCCCGCTGCTGCTGCCCGCCGGACAACTGGTGCGGATGGCGGCGCAGCACCAGCTCCGGATCCGGCAACTGGGCCGCGCGCAGCGCCTGACGCACCGCCGCCGCCCGGTCCGCCCGCCGCCGCGGGCCGCTGCCGTGGCGCTGCCGGGCGATGTCGCCGAGCAGCGCGCCCGCCCGCCGGGCCGGGTTGAGCGCCGCCGCCGGGCTCTGCGGGATGTACGCGGCGCGCCCGCCGGTCACCCGTACCGTGCCGGAGACCGCCGCCCCGTCCGGGTACTCGCCGAGCAGCGCCAGCCCGGTGGTGCTCTTGCCGCTGCCGGACGGGCCGATCAGCGCGGTGCAGCGGCCGGGCAGCGCGGTCAGCGAGACGCCGTCCACCAGGGCCCGGCCGGCCACCTCGACCCGCAGCCGGTCGATGCGCGCCGCGGGCGGGATCGTTTCGCGGTTCACGAGGTGACCGTCCTTCCGGGGGCCGCCGGGCCGCCGCGGCGGGCGGACAGCGCGGCGTCGGCGAGCAGATTGGTGCCGGTGGTCAGCGCCACGATCAGCAGGGCGGGGACCACCACCGCCCACGGCTGGATGAACAGCCCGGTGCGGTTGTGGTCCACCATCACCGCCCAGTCGGCGGCGTCCGGGGCCACCCCGACCCCCAGAAAGGCGGCCGTGGCGATCAGATACAGCGCGCCGGTCAGCCGCACGCCCGCGTCCGCCGCCAGGGTGCGCAGCATGGAGCGGCCGACATAGCCGATCGCCATCCGCCACCAGCTCTCCCCCTGGAGCCGCATCGCCTCCACGGCCGGCCGTCCCGCCGCCTCCGTCGCCCCGGCGCGCACGATCCGCACGGTGTCCGGCACATTGACCGCCGCCACGATCAGGGCCAGCCCGGCGGCGCCGGGGGTGAACAGCGCGGCGGTCATCAGCAGCAGAAGCAGCGACGGCACGGCCAGCACCACGTCCAGCGGGCGCAGCAGCGCCTCCTCCAGCCAGGTCCGGTGGGTGAGCGCGGCGGCCAGGCCGATCGGCAGCGCGGCCAGATACGCCAGCACGGTGGCGGCCAGGGCGGTCAGCAGCACCGAGCGCCCGCCGAGCAGCACCTGCCGCCACACGTCCCGGCCGGTGAAGTCGGTGCCCAGCCAGTGGCCGTCGCCCAGGGTGAAGGAGACGCCGCGCGGGCCGGGTTCGCCGGCCAGCCAGGGCCCGGCCAGGGCCAGCAGCAGCGGCACGGTCAGCAGCGCCGCGCCCAGCACCGCCTGTCCGCGTCCCGTCCGCCGCGCGGCGGCCCGGGGCTTCATGCGGCGGCTCCGGTGCGCGGCGCGAAGTGCCGGGCGACCAGGTCGGCGCCCAGGTTGAGCAGCACGGTGAGGGTGCCGAACACCACGGCCAGGCCCTGGATCACCGGGATGTCGCGGGCCGCCACCGCGTCCATCAGGATGGTGCCCAGCCCCTGGATCACAAACAGGGTCTCCACCACGATCACCCCGCCCAGCAGCCAGTCCAGGGTGCGGGCGAGCTGCTGGGCCGCCGGGGCGAGGGCGTTGGGCAGCGCGTGCGCCCAGCGGACGCGCCCGGCGGGCACGCCGTAGCGGCGGGCCTGCGCGCTGTACGGGGCGGCCAGCGCGTCGATCATCCCGGCCCGCACCAGGCGGCTGATGGAGCACACCGGCCGGGCCAGCAGCACCAGCACCGGCAGCACCAGCACGGCCGGCTCGGCCAGCGGGTCGGAGCCGTGGCCGACCGCGGTGGGCGGCAGCCGGCCCAGTTGCAGCGCGAACACCACCACCAGCAGCACGCCGAGCGCGAACTCCGGCACGGCGTAGACGGCCAGGGTGGCCGTGGAGATCAGCCGGTCGGTCCGGCCGCCCTCGCGGCGGGCGGCCAGCACGCCCAGCCCGACCGCGACCGGCACCAGCAGTGCCATGGTCAGCGCGGCCAGCACCAGGGTGGGGCCGAGTCCGGCGGTGAGATAGCCGGTGACCGGGCGGCCGGAGACCAGGGAGGTGCCCAGGTCGCCGGTGAGCAGTCCGGCGGCCCACTGCGCGAGGCGTTCGGCGGCCGGCTCGTCCAGATTCATGGTCTCGCGGATGCGTGCGATGCGTTCGGGGTCGGGGTGGTCCCCGGCGAGTGCGACGGCCGCGTCGCCGGGGAGGGCCTCGGTGAGGAGGAAGACCAGCGCCAGCACACCGGCGATCTGGAGCACCCCGACGGACAGCCGCCGCACCAGCCAGGCGCGGCGGTCGCTCATGTCCTTGGTTCTCTGCCGGTTCTCTGCCCGCTCACCCCTCGGCCAGCCAGACCCGGTCGAACCGGGCCCAGTCCAGGGTGTTGGCCGGGGCGTCCCCGGCGATGCCCCGCACGGAGTTCGCCGCGCCCAGAATCCAGTCGGCGAATCCCCAGATCAGGAAGCCGCCCTCGGCGTGCAGCCGGCGCTGCATCCGCTCGTAGAGCGCGGCCCGCTCGGTCTCGTCGCGGGTGGCCTGGGCCTGCTGGTAGAGGTCGTCGAAGTCGGCGTGGCGCCACTGGGTGGCGTTGGTGGGCGAGTCGGTGAGCAGCCGCTGCGAGATGTGCGACTCGATGGGCATGGTGCCGGAGCGGGTGCAGGAGAACATGCCGCCGTCCAGGGTGTCCGACCAGTAGGTCTCGGCGTTGCCGACCTTCACCTCGACGGTGACGCCGGCCTGCGCGGCCTGGGTCTTGAAGATCTCGGCGGCCTCGACAAAGCCGGTGGCGACCGGGGAGGTGTCCAGGGTGACGGTCAGTCCGGTGCCGTTGTCCGGGTCGTGGCCGGCTTCGCGGAGCAGGGCGCGGGCCCGGTCGAGGTCCTGCTCGCGCTGCGGGATGGCGTCGGCGTAGTACTGGTAGCCCTTGCCGAAGAGGTCGTTGCCGATTTCTCCGGCGCCGGAGAGGGCGCCGTCGATGAGTTCCTGCCGGTCGGCGATCAGGAAGAACGCCTCGCGGACCCGCTTGTCGTCGAAGGGGGCGCGGTCGGTCTTGAGGACGAAGCCCTGCATGGCGCTGTTGGCCAGCCGGATGATCTGTATCCGGCCGCCGGTCTCGTGGGCGCGGGCGGTGGCCGGGTTGAGTTCGTGGGCGTATTCGACCTGGCCGCCGAGGAGCGCGTTGATCCGGGCGGATTCCTCGTCGGCGATGACGAATTCCAGCTCGTCCAGGTGCGGGGCGCCCTCCCAGTAGTCGTCGAAGCGGGAGACCAGCAGGGATTCGCCGGGGGTGAAGGAGACGAAGCGGAACGGGCCGCAGCCGACCGGCTCGGTGAAGTCGGCGGCCGAGTCCTGGACGATGTAGGCGCCGAACGCGGCCATGACATTGGGGAAATCGGCGTAGGGGCGCTTGAGCTGGAAGACCACGGTGCGGTCGTCGGGCGCCTCGCTGGCCTGGAGGTCGATGGGCTCCAGCGCGGCCTTGGCGCGGAACGCCTGGCCGGGGTCGGCGATGCGGCGGTAGCTGTACAGCACATCGGCGGCGGTGACCGGCTTGCCGTCGTGCCAGAGGGCGTCGCGCAGGGTGATGGTCCAGCGGTCCAGGGCGTCGTTGGGTTCCCATCGTTCGGCGAGGCGGGGCTGGGCGGACATGTCGGAGCCGAACTCGGCGAGCTTGTCGAACAGGGCCTTGGCGCGGGCGGCGTCGGCGAAGAGGTTGGTCAGGTGGGGGTCGAGGGTTTCGCCCGCGCCGCCGCCGGCGAAGGCGGCGCGCAGCTTGCCGCCGCTGCGCGGCGTGGCGTCGCCGCCCTCGCCCGATCCGCCGGTGCCGCCGGAGGCCGAGCCGCCGGAGCCGGAGCCGCCGCAGGCGGCGAGGGCCAGGGCGGCGGCCGTGCCGCCGCCCGCCGCGAGGACGGTACGTCTGCTGGTTCCCGTGGTGCGCATGCTGGTCTTCCTGTTCTTACTGGTTCCTGGTGGTTCGGGTTGCTGCTGGTGGTCTCTGGTGAACTCTGGCAGTCTTTGATGATTTCCGGTGATTCCGGTGATTTCTGCGGGGACGGCCGGGGTGCTCCTGCTGTTGCGGTGACCGGTGCGGTGCTGCCGGCCGGGCTGCCCGGTCAGGCGGCGCGGGCCACCAGATGCAGCCGGTCGCCGTCGGCCGGGCCGTCCGGGGACGGGGCCGCCGCGCCCGGCTCGCCGCCCGGCCGCCAGGGGGGATCGGTGCGCGGCCCCGGCCCGTCATGGAGTTCCAGCACCCGGAATCCGGCGGTGCGCAGCACCTGCCGCAGCTCCTGCGGGAAGAGCAGCCGCCAGGCCGAGTGCTGCTCCACCGGCGGTGAGCCGTCGTCCGCCGTCCAGACCCGGCGCCGGCGCAGCAACTGGGCGGCCCGGTCCACCCACAGCGTGGTGACCGAGGTGCGGGTGACGCCCTGCCAGGTGAGGGAGCGGGTGCGCGGCGCGTCCAGCAGATCGGTGCGCCCGAGGAAGTACGCCCCGTTCCGCATCTCGGCGATCAGCAGCCCGCCCGGGGCGAGATGGCGCCGGCAGGAGGCCAGGAAACCGGCCAGTTCGTCGTTGCTGTGGCAGTACAGCAGCGCGCTGTCCAGGCAGAGCACCGCGTCGAAGACGCACCGGCCGAGGTCGAAGCCGCGCAGGTCGGCGGCGAGGTATTCCGGTCCGGGGTGGTGGGCTCGGGCGTGCGCCAGCATGGCCGGGGAGAGGTCGAAGCCGGTGACCCGGCGGCCCCGGCCGTGCCGGCCGTGGTGGTGCAGCCAGGCGGCGTCCCGGCCGGTGCCGCAGCCCGCGTCCAGCAGCCGGGGGCCGGCGGCGTGCCGGCACAGCACATCCTCCGCCCAGCGGGCGGCCAGCCGCTGCGGGTCGGGGAACTGCGCCTCGTACAGCTCCGGCCGGTCGGTCAGCAGATTGTCACCGGCGCCGCCGCCGGTGCTGCCGTGGCCGGAAACGGTGGCGGTCATGACACGGCCTCCCTGCTGTCGCGGCGGTGCGGATCGGCGACGGCGGCGGTGGTCTGCCGCTCCGGCTCCGGCCGGGGCTCGGGCCGGGGCTCGGGCTGGGGCTCGGGCTGGGGCTCGGGCTGGGGCTCGGGCTGGGGCAGCACGGCGCGGCGGTGCAGCACCGTCACGGCCGCGGCAGAGGCCAGGCCGACGGCGCAGCAGCACAGCCAGGGCAGCCAGGGCCGGCCGGTGCGTTCGCCCAGGTCCATGGCCCAGCCGATACCGGTGTTGCCGGCCGCGGCGGCGAGTCCGGACACCATGAAGAACAGGCCGAAGCAGGTGCCGGTGAGGGACGGCCGGCCGAAGGCGGGGATCAGTTCCATCACGAACGGCTGGGCCACCATCACCCCCAGATAGAGCAGGAAGGTGCCGGCCAGCACCGGCAGCAGCCGCAGCGCCGCCTCCGCCACCCCGTCCGGCGGCGGCCCCTCCCCGGCCGTGGGGTGGCCGGTGACCAGCAGCGGCGGCAGGAACGCCAGCCCGGTCAGCGCCATGCCGAGGGCTATCCAGCGGCCCCGGCTGCCGCGCGCCTTGAGCCGGGTGGTGATCCGCAGTTGCAGGCCCAGGGTGGCCAGGGTGCCGGTCAGAAAGAGCAGTCCGGCCGCGCCGGACCAGCCGGTGGCGGTCCGGGCGCCTTCCGGAAGCAGCAGATAGAGCTGGGTCTCCAGGGTGAACAGGCCGGTGAGCGCGAGGGCGAAGGCCAGGAAGCGGCGGTTGCCCAGCACCTCCCGCCAGTCGCCGAGCACCCCGCGCCGGCCGGCACCCGGGCCACCCGGCACCCCCGGCTCGCCCGGCTCGCCCGGCTCGCCCGGCTCCCGGGCGGCGGCCGGCTTCCGGGCCGGCAGCACCAGCGCCTGGGCGACGGTCAGCAGCGCGAACACCGCGGCGGCGGTCAGCGCCGAGACCCGGAAGTCGGCCAGCAGCAGCACGCTGCCCAGCAGCGGCCCGGCCAGCGCGCCCGCCGTGGCGAACACCTGGAACAGGGCGAACGCCTCGGCCTTGCGGTCCCGGGCCTCCAGCGCCACATAGGCGCGCACCGCCGGGTTGAACAGCGCCCCGGCCAGACCGCTGAGCACCGAGGCGGCCAGCAGCACGGCGAGGTCGTCGCCGAGGGCGAAGAGACCGAAGCCGACCGTGCGCAGGGCGCAGCCGGCGGTGATCACGCCGCGGGCGCCCAGCCGGTCGGCGGCCGAGCCGCCGATCATGAACAGGCCCTGCTGGCTGAGGGTGCGGGCCCCCAGCACCATCCCGATCACCGCCGCGGACATCCCCAGGTCCTCGTCCAGATGCAGCGCGAGATAGGGGATCAGCAGATAGAAGCCGACGTTGACGCCGAACTGGTTGACCAGCAGCAGCCGGACGGCGAGCGGAAAGCCGCGCATGGCGCGCACCGTGCGGATCATGCCGTGCTCCTTCCGGAACGCGCCGCGGCGGTCGCGGGCTCCGGGCCGCACCTCGGGCCGCACTCCGGGCCGGACTCCGGAGCGGACGGGGCGGGCGAGGCGGACGGGTGGGACGGGCCGGACGGGGGCGGGGCGGCGGAGGCGTCCTCGGACGCGGGCCGGACCCCGAGCCCGGGACGTTCCGAGGCCCGTACCGTGCCGTCGGCGCCGCCGATGCCCTGCCAGGGGTCGTGGGCGAGCAGCAGATGACCGTCCAGATCGGCCCAGCGGGCGCGGTCGGCCAGATGGACGGCCGGGGCGAGGGAGAGCGAGGAGGCGGTCAGGCAGCCGAGCATGACCCCGGTGCCGCTGCCCGCCAGCGCCGCGCAGATCCGCAGCGCCTGCTGGACGCCCCCGCACTTGGCGAGCTTGATGTTGACGCCCTGCACCCGGCCCGCCAGGCGCCGTGCGTCGGCCAGGCCGGCGGCGTCCTCGTCCGCGATCAGCGGCACCGGCGAGCGTTCCGCGAGCCGGGCCAGCGCCTCCGGATCGCCCGGCGCGGTGGGCTGCTCGACGGCGGCCACGCCCAGGTCGGCGAAGCGCGGCAGCAGCGCCGCGGCGCGGGACGGCGTCCAGGCGCCGTTGGGGTCCAGCAGCAGTTGCACAGCGGACGGCACCGCGTCCCGGACCGCGGCCACCCGGCGCAGATCCTCCTCCGGGTCGGCGGTGCCGGCCTTGAGCTTGAGCACCGCGAAGCCCCGGCCGGCCAGTTCCCGCGCCTGCGCGACGGCCTCGGCAACACCGGTGATGCCGATGGTCCGGGCGGTGCGCGCCGCGGGCGGGCGGACGGCAGGGAAGGCCGCGTCCGCCAGCAGCCGGTAGACCGGCTGCCCGGTCAGCTTGCCCAGCAGGTCCAGCAGCGCGGCGTCCACCGCGGCCGCCACCGACGGCGGGCACGGCGCGGGCAGCAGCTCCCCGGCGCGCAGCGCCTCCAGCGCGGTGTCCGGCCCGGCGTGCCGGGCCAGGGCGGGGGCGGCCTGTTCGCGCAGCAGCCGCACCGCCTGACGGGTGGCCACCCCCAGATAGCGGGAGCTGACCACCTCGCCGTATCCGACGGCCTCGTCCGCCGCGGTCTCCTCGACCGTCCCGGGCGGCGCCGTGGGGGCACCGCCCGGGACGGAGCGGCCGGCGGAACCGGTACCGGCCGCCGCCGCGCCACGCCCCGGCGTCCTCGGCTGACCGGGGGGCGGCGCGTCGTCCGGGAACACCGCGACACAGACCGCGTCGCGGTGCGTCATCACCGAGCGGGAGATGCGCAGCGGGGTGGCCAGCCGCAGCACGGTGGTACGCGTGGTGAGCCTCACGACCGGGCCTCCCCTGCCCCGGCGTCCGTCCCGGCTCCCGCCGCCGTCCCCGGTTCCGTCCCCGCCGCCGTCCCCGGCTCCGGCTCCGGCAGGGTCCGGTCCGCCAGCGGATCGGCCACCGTGCGGCAGCGGGCCCAGCCGGTGGCCTCCACCGCCTGCGGGTGCGGGATCTCCAGCGGCCGGTCGGCGACCGGCCCGCCACCGCTGCCGGTCAGCCCCTGCCGCAGGCAGTAGTCGTCGTCGAAGAGGGTGCCCAGGTAGCGGTGCGGGCCGTCCGGGAAGACGGTGGCGACCACCGCGCCCGGCCGGGTCCGGGCCGCCCAGGCCGCCACCAGCGCGACCGCGCCGGTGCTCCAGCCGCCGCTGACGAAACAGCCCCTGGCCAGCCGGCGGCAGGCGTCGGCCGCCTCCCGCGGCCCGACCCAGTGCACCTCGTCGAAGATCTCGTACCGCACATTGCGCGGATGGATGCTGCTGCCCAGGCCGCGCATCAGCCGGGGGCGGGCGGGCTGGCCGAAGATGGTGGAGCCGACCGAGTCCACGCCGATGATCTCCAGCCCCGGCCAGCGACGGCGCAGCGGGCCGGCCAGGCCGGCGCTGTGCCCGCCGGTGCCGACGCTGCACACCAGCACATCGAGATGGTCCAGGGCGTTGCCGATCTCGGCCGCCAGCCCGGCGTAACCGGCGGCGTTGTCGGGGTTGTTGTACTGGTCGGGCCAGTAGGCGCCGGGGAGTTCGGCGAGCAGTCCGCGCAGCCTGGCCAGCCGGGCGGCCTGCCAGCCGCCGCGCGGCGCGGGCCGGTCCACCAGCTCCAGCCGGACCCCGTGGGACCGCAGCAGCGCCCGCATGGCGGGCTCCAGTTCGGTGTCGCCGACCAGCACGACGGGGTGGCCCAGCGCCTGCCCGGCGAAGGCCAGGCCCAGGCCCAGGGTGCCGGAGGTGGATTCCACCACGGGCGCGCCGGGGCGCAGTTCGCCGCGTTCCCGGGCGCCGCGCAGCATGGCCACGGCGGCGCGGGCCTTGAGGCCGCCGGCGCCCAGCGCCTCCAGCTTGGCCCAGAAACCGGGGTGCCGGCTCGGCAGCGGGACGGTGATCCGGGCCATGGGCGTTCGGCCCAGCAGCTCCATCAGTTCGGGGGCGGCGGCCGGCGGCGCGGCGGGGACGGCGGAGGCGGACGGCTCGGCGGAGGCATGGGCAACGGTCGCGGTCATCGGGCGCTTTCCGTTCCGTCGGGTATGGGCTGACGCTCCGGGCGGCGGCCGAGGCGGTAGCGGTACAGCAGCCCGGGACCGCCGTCCAGCCAGAAGAAGGGGTAGGGCTCGGCGGAGACGGCGGTGACGCCCGCGCCGAGGAAGCGGGGCAGCACGGCGCTGCCCGTCTGGGCGAACATCACCAGCGGCTTGCCGGTGGCGCGGGCATGGGCCAGCAGCGGTTCGAAGGTGCCGTTGCCCAGGGTCATGCCGGAGACCAGCAGCGCGTCGCAGCCGTCGGCCTCCGGGGCGGCGTCGGTGCGGACCGGCTCGCCCCACTCGGTGCGGCCCCCCTTGAGATCGCACGGCACATAGGCCAGCCCGCGTTCCCGCAGTTGCTCCAGCAGTGAGTTGACCACCCCGACGACCAGCACCCGCCGCACCGCCGCCGGTCCGTCGTCCGGCAGCAGCGCGGCCACCGCGCGGGCCCGGGCCCGGGATCTGGCCAGGCTGGTGCCGGCGGGCAGCGGATACGGGGTGGCGCCGTGCTCGGGGGTGTGCGGCAGGGCGTGGCCGAGGTAGGCGTCCAGGGCGGCGGTGCGGACTGCGGCCAGTGGATGGTCCAGCAGTTCCGCGACGGACGCGCCGACGCACTCCTCGGGCGCGCCGCCCGGCAGGGTGCCGGGCTCCACGGCGCAGGAGCCGACCGCGGCGGCCAGCCGCAGGCTGAGCACCTCGTTGCGGTAGCCGGTGCCGCGTCCCCGGTGGCGCACGGCCTGGCTGGTGACAAAGGCGACGGAGATCCGCTCCCGCGCCGGGTCGGGCCCGTACTCCCCGGCCCGCACCCGCGCCACCAGCTCCGCGACCGAGCGCACGGGCGGTGCGGACCGCGCGAGCCGCCCGGCCTTCGCGGGCGGGCCGGAGGATGTCCCCGTGGCCCCTCCGGCTCCCGTGGCCGCCGTGGCCGCCGCCGCCCGGCTCATGCGGGGCCGCCCGCGTAGCGGGGGCGGAGCCCGGCCAGGACACCGGCCATCCGCTCCCTGGCCTGTCCGGCCCGCGGATCGGTCACCATCACATGGCCCAGATAGTCGTTGTTGCTGCCGGCCGCCCGCACCGTCCGGCCGGGCGCGGCCAGATCGACTTCCCGCACCCCCTCCGCGGCGGCGGCCCGCTCCGCGCCGTCGATCCCGGCCAGTTCGCCCGCCCGGTCCGGCAGCAGGAAGCCGATGGCGGCGCTGCCGACGCCGGTCGGCCGGGGCTCCAGGTCCGGGACGCGGCCGAGCGCCACGTCCACGGCCGCGCCGGGCAGGTCGATGCCGGTGACATGCCGCACCAGCTCGGTGATCCGGTTGCCGGCCGGGCGGGGGTTGACCTCGATCACCCGGGGGCCGCCGGGCGTCAGCCTGATCTCGGTGTGGGCGACGACCTGGTCCAGGCCCAGCGCGCGCAGCGCCGCCACCGCGGTCTCGGCCGCCGCCCGGCGGTCCGCCGGCTCCAGCGCGGCCGGGAACATGTGGCCGGTCTCGATGAACGCGGGTGCGCCGCCCAGGCTCTTGTCGGTCACCCCGACCACCCGGCAGGTGCCGTCGTACGAAACCGTCTCCACGCTGACCTCGGGGCCGGTGAGCAGTTCCTCCAGCAGCACGACCGGGTCCCGGCGCTGGCCGCGCGCATTGACCGGGAAGTCGCTCAGCGCCTTCCAGGCGTCCGCGAGTTCCCGTTCGTCACCGGCCTGCCGGACATACATCCCGGCGCACAGGTCGACCGGCTTGATGACCAGCGGGTAGCCGATCTCCGCGGCGGCGGCGGCGGTCTCCGGCCAGTCCCGGCAGAGCGCGTGCCGGGGGCCGGGCACCCCCGCCGCGTCCAGCGCCCGGCGGGTGGCGTCCTTGCGGCAGGCCGCCGCCACGGCCTCCGGGTCGGGGCCGGGCAGGCCCAGGCGGTCGGCGACCCGGGCCACGGCCGGCAGGTAGTAGTCGCAGGACGACAGCACCCCGTCGAAGCCCAGCACCCCGTGCAGCGACTCGGCCCGGTCCAGCAGTCCGGCGGTGTCGTTGGTCTCGGCGGTGAGCACGTTCTGCGCCGCCAGCAGCGGGTGCGGGCCGCCCCCGGGCGGATGGGCGCGCAGGTAGTGATGCAGGTCCCGGGTGAGAAAGGTGAACCGGTGCCCCGCCTCGCCGATGGCGCGCGGCAGCAGCCGGCTCATCGATCCGACCCAGCTTTCGATCATCAGCAGATGTCCCACGACCGAAGACCATAGCGATAATCATTTTCATTGTCACCTATGCCGGGACTGATGATTACGGCCGCGCCACCGGCGCCGGCGGGCGCCGGCACCCCTTCCCCGGTCCTCGCCGCCCGTTCTCAGGGAATTCCGAGCCGGAGGGTGTACCACTGGAGGAATGCCCGAGTCCGCCGCGTATCTGCTGATCGTCGACGACGAGCCCAACATCCGTGACCTGCTGGCCCAGACCTTCCGGCTGGCCGGATTCGAGGTGTCCTGCGCCGCCGGCGGCGCCGAGGCGCTGCACTCGGCCGCCGCCCGCCGCCCCGACCTGGTGGTGCTGGACGTCATGCTGCCCGACCTCGGCGGCTTCGACGTCGCCGCACTGCTGCGCCGCGACGGCGAACAGACGCCCGTCCCGGTGCTGTTCCTCACCGCCCGGGACACCGTGGAGGACCGCATCCAGGGCCTGTCCGCCGGGGCCGACGACTACGTCACCAAGCCGTTCAGCCTGGAAGAGGTGGTGCTCCGGGTCCGCGCCATCCTGCGCCGCACCGGCCACGGCAACGGCGGCAACGGCGGCGACGGCGGCGGCGGTCCGGCCGGCGCTCCGCCCCCGCTGCGCTGCGCCGACCTCACCCTGCGCCCCGACGCCCACGAGGTCACCCGGGCCGGCCGCCCGGTCGAGCTGTCGCCCACCGAGTTCCGGCTGCTGGCCTATCTGCTGGAGAACACCGGCCGGGTGGTCAGCAAGGCCCAGATCCTGGACCGGGTGTGGGGCTACGACTTCGGCGGCGACTCCCGGATCGTCGAGTCCTACATCCACTACCTGCGCCGCAAGATAGACAGCGGAGCCGGGCCGCCCCTGATCCACACCCTGCGCGGCGTCGGCTATGTGCTGCGCACTCCGCGCGAGGAGCCCACCGCATGACCGCCGGCCCCCCGCACCCCAGCCGGCCGCGACGCCCGCGGCTCCGGCGGCTCCGCTCCTGGCGGCCACGGCCATGGCGGCGCTGGACGCTGCGCGCCCGGCTGGTGGCCGTCACCGTGGCGCTCTCCGCCCTCGCCGTCACCGTGGCCGGCGGCGCCGGGGTGGTCCTGCTGCGCGGCTACCTCACCGACCGGGTGGACGAGGAACTCGCCGCCGAGAGCAGCGCGGCCGGCCGGTTCGTCTTCCTCATGGAGCTCCAGCAACTGCTGCTGCCGGAGGGCGAACCCACCCTGCTGGAACAGCTCCTGGCGGACCGCTACGGCGAACGCTCCCGCATCCATCTCCATCCGGCGGACGGCGGCGAGCCGCTGGTCTTCCCGTCCGGCATGGCCGGCTCCGGACCCGACCTGCCGGACCGGGCGGTCCTGGCCGAACGGTCCGGCAAGCCGTTCACCGCCCCCGACATCGGCTCCGGCGGCCACTCCTGGCGGGTGCACTCCACCGCCCTGGTGTCCGGGCAGATCCTGGTCACCGCGGTCTCGCTGGACCAGGTGGAGTCGACGGTCAACCGGCTGGCCGTGATCGCCGCCGGGGTCGCCGCCGCCGTGCTGCTGGTCCTGGCGGCGCTGGCCGCGGTGCTGGTACGGCTCGGCCTGCGCCCGCTGACCAGAATGGCCGCCACCTCCGGCGAGATCGCGGCGGGCGACTTCACCCGGCGGGTGGCGGACGCCGACCCGCACACCGAACCGGGCCGGCTGGGCCGCGCCATGAACGCCGTGCTCGCCCGGGTGGAGTGGGAGTTCGCCGCCCGCCGCGCCTCCGAGGAGCGGCTGCGGCAGTTCCTGGCCGACGCCTCGCACGAGCTGCGCACCCCGCTGACCTCGATCCGCGGCTTCGCCGAGCTCGCCCGCCGCGGCGGCGACCCGGGCGCGGCACTGGCCCGGATCGAGGCGGAGGCGGCCCGGATGGGGGTGCTGGTGGAGGACCTGCTGGTGCTGGCCCGGCTGGACCGGCAGCGGCCGGTCGAGCACCGCCCGGTCGAGCTGCGCGAACTCGCCGCCGATCTGATCCGCGACGCGCACGGCCGGCACCCGGACCGCACACTGCGGCTGACCGGGCTGGACGGCGGCGGGGCGGGGCGGCCGGCCGCCCGGCCGGACCCGGTGACGGTGCTGGGCGATCCGCTGCGGCTGCGGCAGGTGGTGGGCAATCTGCTGGCCAACGCGCTCACCCACACCCCGGCGGACGCCGGAATCACCCTGCGCGTCGGATGCGCGGACGCCGCGGCGGCCTCCGCGGCCGGCAGGCCGCTGGCCGCCGTCGGCGAGCTGGCCGCGCCGCCGGACGCCGCTGCGGCAAGGACGGCGACGCCGGTGGCGGTGCTGGAGGTGGCGGACACCGGTCCCGGCATTCCGCCGAAGGACGCCCGGCACGTCTTCGAACGCTTCTACCGGGCCGGCCCGGCCAGGGACGGCGGCACGGGACTCGGGCTGGCCATCGCCGCCGCGCTCACCGAAGCCCACCGCGGCCGGATCGAACTGCGGCCCGGCGACGGCGGAGGCGCCGTCTTCCGCCTCCTGCTGCCGCTGCCCGCACCACCGGCACCGCCGGCCCCCGGCGGGGACACGGCGGCGTGCTCCCAGCTTGTTCCCAGGTGACGCCCAGCCCCTTCCCACACCGGCCGCGCATCATCGGCCCATGACCACCACCACGACCACAGCAAGGAAGACGGCGGCAGCCGCGCTGCTGGCCCTGGGCCTGTTCACGGCGGCCTGCGGCGGCGGCAGCGGGGAGGATTCCGCCTCGGTGGCCTCGCTCGGCGACGACGCCTCCGCCGCCGCCGGCTCCGGGGCCGGCTCCGGGGCCGACGACACCGCCGAACAGGCCAGGGAGTTCGCCGAGTGCATGCGCGACCACGGCATCGAGCTCCCCGATCCCGACCCGGAGACCGGCGAGTTCGACCTCGCCGACATGCGGGGCGGCGTGGCGGACCTGGACTCCCTGGAGACGGCCATGGACGCCTGCCGCGACCTGGCCCCGCCGCAGCTCTCCGACCGGGACGGCCTCACCGACGAGCAGCTGGAATCCCTGGGCGACCTGGCCGAATGCATGCGGGAGCAGGGCATCGACGTGCCCGATCCCGACCCGGACAGCGGCTTCGGCCCCGGCCTCGGCGAAACCGGCATCGACCCCTCCTCCCCGGACTTCCAGGACGCCCTGGACACCTGCCGCGACGCGGTCAACGACCTCATCGGGGGCGACGAGTGATGCCGCGGCACGGCAGCGACCACGATCCGGCGGCGGCCACCGCGCCCGGCACCACCACCGGCACCGCCACCACCGGCACGGACCAGCCGCCCCCGGCCGCCTCCCGGAACCCGCCGGGCACCGGTGACCGCACCCCGCCCGGCCCCCGCCGCGGCACCACCGGCGGCGATCACGGCAGCGCCGCCGGGCGGAGAACCGCCGGCGGCCCGCCCCGCGGCAGCCTGCGGCGGCCCGGACGCACGGTGATCGCGGCCGTCGCCGCCGTCGCGGCGGCCGGGGCCGTCGGCGCCGCCGCGATCGGCTGGGGCGGCGGCAACGGCACCGCCGGGGCCGCACCGCCCGGCGGCCCGCCCGCCACCGCCACCGTGGAGCGGACCACCCTGGTCCGCACCGAGAAGGTCACCGGCAGCCTCGGCCACGGCGAGGCCACCACGGTGCAGGCCGCCGAGCCCGACGCCCTGCTCACCTGGCTGCCCGAGGCCGGCGATGTGATCGGGCGCGGCGAGACCGTCTACCGGGTGAACGAGCGGCCGGTGCCGCTGCTCTACGGCTCCCTTCCGCTCTACCGCCCGCTCGCCGAGGGCAGCGAGGGAAAGGACGTGCGGCAGCTGGAGCAGAACCTGGAAGCCCTCGGCCACACCGGCTTCACCGTGGACCACGAGTTCACCGGCGGCACCGCGGACGCGCTGCGCGCCTGGCAGCGGGAGCTCGGGCTCGCCGAGACCGGCACCCTCGCCCCGGGCCAGGCGGTGATCGCCCCCGGTGGGATCCGGGTGGACGCGCGGGCCGCCTCGCCCGGCGGCGCGGCGACCGGTCCGGTGCTGAGCTGGACCGGCACCGAGCGGGTGATCTCCGTCGATCTGGATGTCGCGCTGGAGGGCCTGGTCGCCGAGGGCACCTCGGCCACCGTCACCCTGCCGGACGGCACCGAGGCGCAGGCCGAGGTCACCGCCGTCGGCACCGCCGCCACCACCACCGGCACCGGCACCGGCACCACATCCACCGCGGCCACCGGCACGGCCGGCACGCCCACCGCCGTCATCCCCGTCGAACTCACCGCCCTGGACGAGGAGCAGCTCGGCGGCTACCAGGCGGCCCCGGTGGATGTGGTGCTGGAGGCCGAGCGGCGCGAGGAGGTGCTCGCCGTCCCGGTCACCGCGCTGGTGGCGCTGCGTGAGGGCGGCTATGCCGTGGAGGTCGTCGAGGACTCCGCCACCCGCTATCTGGCCGTGGACACCGGCCTGTTCGCCGACGGCCTGGTCGAGATCAGCGGCGACGGACTTGCCCCCGGCCTGACCGTGGGAGTCCCCGGATGACCGGCGCCCGCCCGCCCCGCCCGGTGGTCGAACTGCGCGGCGCCGGCCGGCGCTACGGCGAGGTCGCCGCACTGCGGGACGCCGATCTGACCGTCCGCCGGGGCGAACTCCTCGCCGTCGTCGGCCCGTCCGGCTCCGGCAAGTCCACACTGCTCAACGTCATCGGCACCCTTCAGCGTCCGTCCTCCGGCACCGTCCGGATCGACGGTCACGACATCTCCCGCCTGACCGACCGGCAGCTGTCCGCGCTGCGCGCCGCCACCATCGGCTTCGTCTTCCAGCAGTTCCATCTGGCGCCCGGGGTGCCGGTGCTGGACAACGTGGCCGACGGACTGCTCTACGCGGGCGTGGAGCGCGCCCGGCGCCGCGCCCTGGCCGAGACGGCGCTGCGCCGCGTCGGCCTCGGCCACCGGCTCGCGCACCGGCCGCACCAGCTCTCCGGTGGGGAGAAGCAGCGCACCGCCATCGCCCGGGCGGTGCTGGGCAATCCCCCGCTGCTGCTGGCGGACGAGCCGACCGGCGCCCTGGACTCGGCCTCCGGCGGCGGGGTGATGGAGCTGCTGCGCGAGCTGAACGCGGCCGGGACCACGGTGGTGGTCATCACCCATGACCGGGAGATCGCCGCCTCGCTCCCGCGCGCCGTCCACCTCAAGGACGGCTGCATCCTCCACGACACCGGCCCCGGCACCGGCACCGGCACCGAGACCGGCGCGCGGCTCACGGAGGTGACCGCATGACACGCAAGCCCGAACCCGAGCCCGCCCCGCCCGCCGCGGCCCGCATGGCCCCGGCCGATGTGCTGCGCACCGGCGCCGCCGGACTGCGCGCCCGCCCGCTGCGGGTCGTCCTCTCCGCACTGGGCATCGCCATCGGCATCGCCGCCATGGTCTGCGTCACCGGCATCTCGGCCTCCAGCCGGGAGGACCTCAACCGGCAGCTCGCCGAGCTGGGCACCAATCTCCTCACCGTCTCCCCCGGCCAGACCCTGGGCGGCGAGGAGTCCCCGCTCCCGGCCGAGGCACCGGAGATGATCGCCCGGATCGGCCCGGTGCAGACCGTCTCCGCCACCGGGAAGACCACGGCCCGGGTCTACCGCACCGATCTGATCCCCGAGGCGCAGAACAACTCCCTGGCGGTCCGTGCCGCCGCCCTGGACCTGCCCGCCGCCACCGGCGCCGAGATCGCCTCCGGAAGCTGGCTGAACGACGCCACCGCCGCCTACCCCGCCGTCGTGCTGGGCAGCACCGCGGCCGAACGCCTCGGCGTGCACCGCACCGGGACGGATGTCCTGGTCCGGCTCGGCGACCGCTGGTTCACCGTCACCGGCATTCTCCATCCGGCGCCGCTGGCCCCGGAACTGGACACCTCGGCGCTGGTCGGCTGGCCGGCCGCCGAGTCGGAGCTGGGCTTCGACGGATACCCGACCACCGTCTACGCGCGGACCGCCGAGCACGCCGTGGAGGATGTCCAGGCGGTGCTGGGCGCGACCGCCAATCCGGCCGCCCCCAACGAGGTGCAGGTCTCCCGCCCGTCCGACGCGCTGGCCGCCAAACAGGCGGCCGACGACACCCTGGGCGCCCTGCTGCTGGGCCTGGGCGCGGTATCACTGCTGGTCGGCGGGGTGGGGGTGGCCAACACCATGGTGATCTCGGTACTGGAGCGGCGGGCCGAGATCGGCCTGCGCCGCTCGCTGGGCGCCACCCGCGGGCAGATCCGTACCCAGTTCCTGGTGGAGTCCCAGCTCTTCTCCGCCCTCGGCGGCGCGGGCGGGGTGCTGCTCGGCATCGCCGTCACCGCCGGCTACGCGGCCTCCCAGGGCTGGCCCGCCGTGGTCCCGGCCTGGGCGATGGGCGGCGGCCTGGCCGCCACCCTCCTGATCGGCGCCTGCGCCGGCCTCTACCCGGCCCTGCGCGCCGCCCGTCTCGCCCCCACCGAAGCGCTGGCCACGGCCGCCTGAACGCCGCTCCGCGGCGGCGCAGCCGTCATGCGGGGGCGTCCGGGGGGACATCGGCGCGCCACCGGGGCGCCACCGGGGCGGCGGATAGTCGGGTGCCGTATGCAGACGTTCCGTTTCCCCACAGGGAGGCACCGGATGCGGTACCGGTCCACGACCAGGAACACCGTCCGCTCACTCGTCGCCGTGGCGCTGGTCGCGCTGTCGGTGACGGCCGCGGCCACACCCCACCACGGCGGCCACGGCGGTCATGGCGGCCGGCACGGTCACCACCACCACAAGCCGCACTTCGACCTCCAGGCGCACCGCGGCGGCCTCGGCCTGGTGGTGGAATCCACCCTGGCGTCGTTCGCGAACGGCCTGGAGACGGGGGTCAGCACCCTGGAACTCGATGTGCAGATCACCAAGGACGGCCAGGCGGTGGTCACCCACGACCGGCGGATTTCCGGCGCGAAGTGCCAGGACACCGGACCGGCCTTCGCGGGCGACCCGCAGTACCCCTACGTCGGCAAGTACATCGTCGATCTGACCCTGGCCCAGGTGCGCACCCTGGACTGCGGCTCCCGGACCCTGCCCCAGTACCCCGGGCAGCGGCCCAGCCCCGGCGAGCGGATGCCGCTGCTCTCGGAGGTCTTCGACCTGGTGAAGGACTACCGGGCCTACGGCGTCAAGCTCAACATCGAGACCAAGGTGGAGGCGGGCGCCCCGCACGAGACCGCGCCGCGCGAGCAGTTCGTGCAGGTGGTGGCCAAGGAGGTGCGCCGGGCCCGGATGCTGCGCCAGGTCACCGTGCAGAGCTTCGACTGGGGCGCGCTGATGCGGATGCGCGAGGTCGAGCCCCGGCTGCCGATCATCGCGCTCACCAATGGCCAGCCCTTCCTCCAGGTCGGCCAACCGGGCGCCTCGCCCTGGCTGGGCGGCATCGACATCGACGACTTCGGCGGCAGCCTGGTGGCCGCGGCCAAGTCCTTCGGCGCCGACGCCATCTCCCCGGTGCACGGCAGCCCGCAGGGCGGCGCGGTCGGCGACCCGGACTACCAGCCCTACGTCACCGCCGAACTCGTCGCCGAAGCCCACCGGGCCGGCCTGAAGGTGATCCCCTGGACCGTGAACGACCCGGCCACCATGCACAAGCTGATCAACGACGGTGTGGACGGCATCATCACCGACTACCCCGACCGTCTCCGCCAGGTGATGGCCGCCCACGGCCTCAAACTCCCCAAGCCCTACCGCACCCCCCGCCACTGACCCCCTCCGGGCTGCCGCCCGCGCCCGCAACGCGCAAGCCCGGCGGGCCGGCCCCTCTCAAGGGCCGGGCCGCCGGGCTTCCCCCGTTGCGGACAGTGGTCGGTGCCGGGATCAGGCAGGTGAGGCGGTGCCGCCCAGGTTCTCCGCCAGCAGATCGAGCAGCGGCTGCCGCCGCACGCAGTTGTCCAGGGCGAAGGAGTCCGCCAGGGCCAGCAGCTCCGGCTCGTCCAGCCCGCGGAACAGCTCCGCGTACTCCGGCAGCAGCGCCTGCGCGATCAGGATGTGCCGGATCAGGTCGTCGGTCTGGTAGCGCCCGCCCCACGGGTAGGCGAACCAGTCCGGCGCCTCGGTCTCGATCAGCCGGTGCAGCGGGGCCATCGCGTCCGCCGACTCCTCCATGGTGGAGCCCCAGCGGTCCGCGCCCAGCCGCTTCTTCTTGGCGATGAACGGGCCGAAGCGCTCCCGGTACGCCCCGTCCGGGCCGGGGCTGACCAGCCCCTGGAGCCCGACGTCCTTGTACGTCCACAGCGACCAGCCGGCCTGGTGCTCGTCGTACAGCGCGAGCTGGTCGCGCAGGATCTGGTACCGCTGGGCGTCCCGCTCCGGGTCGCCGGTGTACACCGGGCCGAATTCGCCCACCCACAGCGGGGTGCCGGTCTCCCGCTGGAAGCGGGTGCGCTTGTCGAACGCGGCCCGCAGATGGTCCGCGTCCACCCACTCACCGCGGGTATAGCCCGGGTACGGGCCGCCGTGCGCGAAGCCGGCCAGCGCGTAGTCGTGGCAGACGAACACGGTGTTCTCGTAGACCTCGCGGAAGACGGAGAAGTCCGTGGAGTAGGTGTTGCCGTCCAGGAACAGCACATGGTGCGGGTCGACCGCGCGGACCGCCTTGACCAGCCGGTCGTAGAACGGGCCGATGGCCTCGCCGCTGGGGTCGGCCGGCTCGTTGATGGGGTTGTAGCCGGCCACCCAGGGGTTGTCCTTGTAGCGGTCGGCCATGAACTCCCACAGCTTCACGACCCGGTCCTGGAAGTGCCGGTGCAGCCAGAAGGCGGCCACATGGGTCGGGTTGTCGGAGTGCCAGTGCTGGTTCTGCGCGCCGGGCAGGGCATGCAGGTCGATCACGCTGTAGATGCCGTGTTCGCCCAGCAGGCCGATCACCCGGTCGAGGTGCGCGAAGCCCTCCTCGATGATTTCGAAGGGCCGCAGATCGGATTCGAAGTGCCGGTAGTTGACGGGGATGCGCACGCAGTTGGTGCCCAGCGCGGCGAGCAGCGCCGCGTCCTCGGCGGTGAAGAAGGAGCCGAGCAGCCGGTCGAAGAACAGCCCGGCCCGGTCCGGGCCGAGTACGGAGGTCACCGCCTGGCGCATTCCGGCCTCGGTGCCGGGGTAGCCGGTGATGAAGTTCTCCATGTTCATCCAGCCGCCCAGGCCCACGCCGCGCAGCCGGACCGGGTTGCCCTCGCCGTCGGCCAGGCCGGTGCCGGACACCCGCAGCATCGGCCGGGCCGCTGCCCCCGTGCCCATGCCCGTGCCCGTGCCCGTGCCCGTTTCTGTTCCGGATGTCTGTGCCGTCACGGTCGGTCGTCCCCTCTCATCCCTTGGTGGCGCCGGCGGTCAGACCGCTGGCCAGGTGGCGTTCGGCGATCGCGAAGAACCCGAGCGCGGGCAGCATGGCGAGCACCAGATAGGCGAGAACCTTGGCGGTGTCGGACGCGTACTGGCCCTGGAACTGCTGAACGCCCAGCGGCAGCGTCCACCAGTCGGGATCGGTGAAGACGACCAGCGGCAGGAAGTAGTTGTTCCAGCTCACCACGAGCGACAGCACCGCGACGGTGGCCAGCGCCGGGCGGGACATCGGCATCAGGATGCGCCAGAAGAAGCCGGCCGGGGAGCAGCCGTCCAGAATGGCCGCCTCCTCCACCTCGTGCGGGACCTCCCGGAAGAAGCCGCGCAGGATGATGATGGTGATCGGCAGGCCGAAGGCGGCCTGCGGCAGGATCACGCCGAACGGGTTGTCCAGCAGGCTCATCTCGCGCAGCAGCACGAACAGCGGCAGGATCGCCACCGCGGGCGGGAACATCAGGCCGACGGTGAAGAGGGTGAAGAAGCCCTCCCGGCCGCGGAACGAGAACCGGGCCATCACAAAGGCCACCATGGCCCCGGCGATCACCACGATCACGGTGGTGCCGAGGGCGACCAGCGTGCTGTTGAACAACTGCCGCCAGAAGTCGCCGGCCGTGAGCACGTCGGTGTAGTTCTCCGGGCGCCAGGGGTCGGGCAGACCGAAGGCGTTGTCGGAGAGCTGGGTGGTGTCCTTGAAGCCGCCGATGATGGCGAACAGCAGCGGCACCAGTACCAGTGCCACCAGGATCAGGGCCAGCGCGTGCAGCGAGAGCGCGGCCGGCAGCGGCCTGCGCCGCCCGCCGTCGGAGGCGCGGCGGCGGATCTTGACCGGCCGGGCGCCGTCCTTGCTCACCCCGGCGGCCGGGCCGGCCGCCTGCTGGACGGTCTTGTCGGTGCGGGCAGTCACTTCCTGCCTCCCATGGTGGTGAGGGCGCCCGCGGTGTCACGGCGCATAACGAACCGCATGTAGAGCAGCGCGAAGACCATGCTGATCATGAAGATCGCCACGCTGAAGGCGCTGGCGTAGCCGATCTGGTAGCGCTGGAAGCCGTAGTCGAACATGGTCACGGCCAGCGTCTCGGAGGAGTGCACGGGGCCGCCCCGGGTGAGGATCCACACCAGGTCGAAGAGCTGGATGGTGCCGATCACCGACAGGAAGGCGCTGATCCGGATGGTGGGGCCGAGCAGCGGCAGGGTGATGTGCCGGAACTGGTGCCAGCCGCTGGCGCCGTCCAGCGAGGCCGCCTCGTACAGCTCGCCCGGGATGGACTGCCGGCCGGCCAGGTAGAGGATGGTGTGGAAGCCGAAGAACCGCCAGGTGATGACCACGAACAGGGCGATCATCACGGTGTCCGGCTCGGCCAGCCAGGCCTTCTGCCAGGACTCCAGGCCGACGCTGCCCAGGATCTGGTTGAACAGGCCGTCCTGGGGCGAAAGGATCAGGCTGAACAGCACACCGGTGATGACCTCGGAGATCACATACGGCGCGAAGAACAGCAGCCGGTACAGGGCACGGCCGCGCATCCGCTGGTTGAGCAGCAGCGCCAGGCCCAGCGAGAGCGGAAGCTGCACGAGGAGCGAGAGCACCACCAGCAGGCCGCCGCGGCGCAGGTCGCCGGTGAACAGCGGGTCCTCGAGCATCCGGGTGAAGTTGTCGAACCCGATGAAGTCGGTCGGCAGCCCGCCGAAGCCGTTCCACTTGAACCAGCTGAAGTAGATCGCCAGTGCGACCGGCACGAGGACCAGCAGCGTGTAGAGCAGCAGCGCGGGTGCCATGAAGAGGGCGATGGTGCCGCGGCGCCTGCTGCGGTTGCGGGCGGCGGAGCCCGTGGACGTGCGGGACTTCCGCACGCGGGCGTGTCCTCCGCCCGCGGCGGCGCTCCGCTCGCCGGTCATCACCGGAGGTGTCATGTCTCGTCGCTCCGATTCGGTACGAAAAGGTGTGCGGCCGGGGTTTCGGCCGGTTGCGCGGCTGGGGCGGGAGCCGACCCTGCCGGGGTTGCGGTCGGTGTCGCTCTGGCCGGCACCGCGCTGTGCCGTCGCGACCTGAGTTGTATGTGATCGTGCATGGGGCTGGCCGTTGTGCTGCGCCGAACGGGGGGTGCCCGGGGCGCTTTCGGGTGGTGCGGATGCGATCCGCCGGTTTCTGCGCTGTTCGGTTGTGCGATTCAGTTGAACGCGCGGCCCGGGGTCCGGAAGTCTCCGGGAGTTCTCCGGGAGTTCTCCGGGAGGAAAGGCCGCGCCGGACGGGACCGGCTCTCCTCTGTGTCCGGCGCGGCCGTCTGTGGGCCTCGGCCCTCGTCAGCCCTCGGTCTGGGCGGTGATCGAGATGGCCTCGGCGACCTCCTCCGGCGTCACGTTTCCGGCGATCAGCTCCGCGACGCTGTCGTTGACCTGGCCGCCCACCGCCGGCGGGAAGGCCTGGTCGAGGTAGAGCTGGAATCCGGTGGCGTCGGCGAGTTCCTGCGCGACCATCCGCAGGTTCTCGTCCTGGACCATGTCCACCGCGCCGGCCAGGGACGGCAGTCCCGCGCCGGACTCGACGAACTTGGCGTGCTGCTCCCGCTCCGAGATGAAGAGCAGGAAGTCCACCGCCTCGGGGGGCGAGTCCGCGGCGAGCGCGAAGCCGTTGCCGCCGCCGAACGCCTCCCTGATGTTGCCCTCGCCGCCCTCGACCTCCGGGAAGGGGAAGAAGCCGAGGTCCTCGCCGATGCCGCCGCCGGAGTCCGCCTGGACCGACGGGGCCCACTGGCCCATCAGCTCCATGGCGGCCTTGCCGGAGCCCATCAGGGCGGCCTGGCCGTCCGGGGTGGAGTAGGCGGCGCCCATGAAGCCCTCCTGGAAGGGCTCCATCGCGGCCAGCTCCTGAAGCTTCTCACCCGCCTCCACAAAGCCGGGGGCGGAGAAGTCGTTGCTGGTGGCGGCGGAGGTGAGCATGTCCAGGCCGCCGATGCGCATGGCCAGGTAGGCCCAGTAGAAGTGGCCCGGCCACTTCTCCTGGCCGGCCAGCGCGATGGGGGTGATGCCGGCGTCCTTCAGCGCCTGCACCACGTCCAGGAACTCCTCCCAGGTGGCGGGCGGCTCCTCGATGCCCGCCTCGGCGAAGAGAGCCTTGTTGTACCAGAAGCCGACCATACCGGCGTCGATCGGGATGGCGTAGACATTCCCGTGGATCTTGTACGGGGTGATGGCGGCGGTGGTGAACGAGTCCAGGGCGGGCGCGCCGACCACGCTCAGGTCGCGCACCAGGTTGGCGTCCACCTGCTGGGTCAGCACACCGCCGCCCCAGGTGGAGAAGATGTCGGGCAGGTCACCGGCCGCGATGAGGGTGGTCATCTTGGACTTGAAGGCCTCGTTCTCCAGGGTGGTGATGTCGATCTTCACCCCGGGGTTGGCGGCCTCGAAGTCCCTGGCCCACTCCTCGTAGATGGTCTTGTTCGGCTCGGTGGTGCCGATGTGCATCCACTCGATGGTCACCTCGCCGTCATCGCCCGACGCCACGCCGCACGCACTCAGCAGTAGCGAGGACGCGGCGGCCACGGCTCCCACAGCCAGCAGGCCCCGCCGACGCAAGGACATGTTGTGCCCCTTTGCACTCGTTCAAAACTTTTCGGCCACAATCCGAATTTTTCGTAGACGCACCCTATGGAGCCTTCTCCTCGCAGGTCAACGCCTGGCCGCCACATCACGCGAGATCGAAGCGGAAACGATTCCCTGCCCGCGTCGAAAGGCCACTCGACGACCACGAAATCTGTCGGAGAATCTGTCGGGATTCTTTCGGATCGGACCGGCGCCACCGGCCGTCCGGCGACCGCGGGGCCCGGGGCACACGGCACGTGCCCCGGGCTCCCGGCCGGCGCGGCCACCACTGCGGGGGGCGAGAGGGAGAGACGACCGCGCCGGACGGACCGGACCCGGGTCTCAGCCCTCGGCCTGCGCGGTGGCGGTGATCGCCTCGGTGACCTGCTCCGGCGTGGCGGTGCCGCCCAGCAGCTCGGCCACGCTGTCGTTGACCTGGCCGCCGACCGCGGGGGCGTAGGCCTGGTCGAGGTAGAGCTGGAAACCGGTGGAGGTGGCCACCGTCTCGGCGACGACCTTCAGGTTGGCGTCCTGGACCAGGTCCACGGAGTCCTGGAGCACCGGCAGACCGGCACCCGACTCGGCGAACGCGGCCTGCTGCTCACGCTCGGAGATGAAGGCCAGGAAGTCCACGGCCTCGTCCGGGGCGTCCTCGGCCACGGCGAAGCCGTTGCCGCCGCCCAGCACCTCGGTGCCGGAGCCGACGCCGCCCTCGACCTCCGGGAAGGGGAAGAAGGCCAGGTCCTCACCGATGCCGCCGCCGGCGTCCTTCTCCACGGACGGGGCCCACTGGCCCATCAGCTCCATGGCGGCCTTGCCGGAGCCCACCAGGGCGGCCTGGCCGTCCGGGGTGGAGTAGTCGGCGCCCATGAAGCCCTCCTGGAAGGGCTCCAGGTCGGCCAGCTCCTGGAGCTTCTCACCGGCCTGGACGAAGCCCTCGGCGGTGAAGTCGTTCGACTCCGCGGCGTCCTGCAGCATCTGCAGACCGCCCATGCGCATGGCCAGGTAGGTCCAGTAGAAGTGGCCCGGCCACTTCTCCTTGCCGGCCAGGGCTATCGGCGTGATGTCGGCGTCCTTGAGCTTCTGCACGGCGTCCAGGAACTCGGTCCAGGTGGCCGGCGGCGCCTCGATGCCCGCCTCGGCGAACAGCGCCTTGTTGTACCAGAAGCCGACCATGCCGGCGTCGATCGGCAGCCCGTAGGTCTTGCCGTCGATCTGGTAGGCCGACAGCGCGGCCTCGGTCATGGTGTTGATGGTGTCGGCGGCGGGCTCGCTCAGGTCCTTGACCAGGCCTGCCTCCACCTGCTGGGCCAGCACGCCGCCGCCCCAGGTCGAGAAGATGTCCGGCAGGTCGCCCGCGGCGAGCTGCGTGGTCATCTTCGACTTGAACGCCTCGTTCTCCATCTCGGTGATCTTGATCTTGACACCGGGATTGGCGGTCTCGTATTCCTTCGCCCAGTCCGCGTAAAGGCTCTTGTTGGGCTCGGCGGTACCGATGTGCCACCACTCAACTGTCACATTGCCGTCTGCGGACTCGCCCCCATCGTCCCCTCCGCACGCACTGAGGACGAGTGCGGAGGCCGCCGCAGAGGCAGCCAGGCCCATCAGACTTCGCCGACGCAACGACATGGTCGTGCCCCTTTGCACTCAGATCAAAAAGTTTCGGCGGGTTGCCGAATGTTTCGTAGGCGCACCCTAGGGAGACGCTGTCTCGGACGTCAACGGATCGGACGGAAGAAGCTTCGATTGAGGCCGAACCGCGATCTAGGCCAACCGAAATCTTTCGGAGTCGATCAGGCTCGAACGCACCGCTCGCCAGCCTCGGCCCCGTATACCCCTCGCGGTATGCGGGTGCGGGGCCGATGTGGGGCGGTGTCCCCGTGCCGCCGCCGGGCAACAGGGCGGCGGCGGGCGCTCGGTACCGGCACTCCTCTCGCGGACCAGATGTTCACAGGTACCTCTGCAAGTATCACTCGCCGCGCCGGTGAACGAATGATTCCGGCCACCGCGGCCGGTCACCCGGCACCGCCGGACCGCTACCGCGCGGCAGCGGCCGAGGCCTCCACCGGCCGCTCCCCAGGGGCCCGCCGGTGACCAAAATCACCATGCCGCCGATCACCATGCCGCCGGCCGCCGGGCCGTCCGGACACGCAAAAGGGCGGCTCCCCTCGCCATGGGAACCGCCCGCCCGCCCGGTCGCTCGCTCGCGCAGGGCCGGGGCCTACATCTCCATCCAGCCGCACACCGAACTGGAGCACACCCAGAACAGACCCTGCCCGTCCCGGTGGCGCCACATCGTGCCGCGGCACCGGGGACATCCCCGGGTCGCGATGCCGTCCGCACTCATCAGCGGCGGATCCGGCGTGCTCTCCGCGTACTGCCTGATCAATCTGCGCTCTTCCGGGTCGTCGCTGGCCATCCGGAGCAGGACATGCAGCCTCGGCCGCGCTTCGTCGGCGAACTGTGGCACATCCCCACGATAACCAGCCCAGGGCGATGGTGTGATCACTCCTGGCTACTACAAACGTTCCTGCGAACTGATGTGCCCGGCCGGGGCGCGGCGCCGGTGCGGCGCGGCGCGCGCCCCGGCCGGGCGGCCCGGGGGCTCAGGAGCAGGTGTTCCTGGAGGTGTTGTTCAGGGTGAGATTGCGGTAGACGACATTGGTGCCGCACGGACTCTCGCGCAGCGACGTGTTGTTGAAGGTCAGGTTCTGGATGGTGATGTCCCGGTTGCCCGGGAAGTCCGACCGTGCCGCCAGCCGGAACTCACCGCCGCGCGTGATGGTGCCGCTCTGTGCGGCGATCGTCACGTTGTAGCAGTTCTCGATCAGCACCGAGTTGTTTCCGGTGTCGGTCAGCGTCACCCGGTCGATGACCGCGCCGCCGCTCTCGGAGACGCAGAACACCCCGCGTCCGCCGCCGCTGGCGATCACCTCGCCGACCCGGATGTTGGTCGGGTAGCTGCTGCCGATCCGCCCGTTCCGGTTGGCCATCCGGAACGCGGCGTAACCCGTTCCGGTGCCGGCGTTCTGGGCGTCCACCTTCTGCACCGTGGCGTTGATGGTGTCGTTGAGCAGCAGCCCGGAGTAGGCGGTGTTCCGCGCGGTGACCGTGCCGATGGTCAGCCCGTCCACGCCGTAGGTCTCCACCCCGTGGTTGCCGGTGCCCGAGACATAGACGTTGTCGATCCGCACATTGGTGGTCCGCACGCTGCGGTTGTCGTGGTTGTCGATCCGGATGCCCAGGCCGCCGGAGAGCCGCAGGTCGATCTGGCCCAGATGCAGCCCGCTGACATTCCGGGCGAAGATCCCGAAGTACGGCGAGCCGGTGATGTTGACATACGGCACCGCCACATTGGTCACATTGCGGGCCCGGATCGGCGCATGGCTGTTGCCCACCGAACCGGTGACATTGATGGTGCCGCACACCTCGACCGAGGTGTGGCTCGGCAGGTCGAGCGAGGCGTTGGCCGGCACATTGCCGGAGCCGCGCACCACCACCCGCTGCATGGAGGTACGGCCGGGGGTGAGGCTGTTCACCGCGGCGCGCATGGCGGAGAGCATGTCGGAGCCGCTGTAGCCGGGCGCGTTCCAGGTGGAGCCGTTCTGCACCGCCTCGGCGTGGTAGCTGCCCGAGCCGCAGCCGGTGCCCGGGTTTCCGCCGCCGCCCGCGGGGACCAGCCGGAACTGCTGGTTCGCGCCGCCGACGTCGTCGTACTGGGAGATCCGGCCGCCGTCGGCGGTGGACCACTCCCACACATCGAGCGCCTTGCCGCTGAAGCGGTTGACGAAGCGGTAGTAGCCGTCACCGGCATCGACGGCCCGGAACTGCTGGTTGGTGCCGTTCAGATCGTCCCACTGCACGATCTGGGCGCCGTTGTCGGCGTTCCACTCGTACACATCCAGCACCTTGTTCGAGTGCCGGGCCTGGATGCGGTAGTAGCCGTCCCCGGAGTCCAGGAAGCGGAACTGCTGGTGGGTGCCGCCGTTGTTGGCGTACTGGATGAGCCCGGCGCCGTTGTCCTGGCTGCGGTCGGAGACGTCCAGCACCTTCCCGGAGTGCCGGTTCTCCAGGTAGTACCAGGTGCCGGTGGCGGGCTGGGCCTGGCTG
>NZ_FOLM01000031.1 GCF_900112355.1 Streptomyces aidingensis | reverse complement strand
GCACCGATCGTGCAGTGGGCGCGCAACGACGGCGCCTGGCAGCAGTGGCAGTTCGTGGACTCCGGCGGCGGCTGGTACCGGCTGAAGTCCCGGCACAGCGGCAAGGTGCTGGACCTCCGCGACTTCTCCACCGCCGACGGCGCCGAGGTCATCCAGTGGACCGACCACAACGGCACCAACCAGCAGTTCCGCATCGAGGACACCGACGCCGGCCATATCCAGCTGATCAACCGCAACAGCGGCAAGGCGCTGGAGGTCTGGGAGTGGTCCACCGACGACGGGGCCCGGGTGTCGCAGTACACCGATCTCAACGGGGCCAACCAGCAGTGGCAGCTGATCCGCGTGGACGGCGGGGCCAGCTCCGGCACCTACACCAACCCCATCAAGCACAACGGCCCGGACCCGTGGCTGCAGTACCACGACGGCTGGTACTACCTGGCCACCACCACCTGGAACTCCACCATCACCATGCGCCGCTCGCGCACCCTGGACGGCCTGCGCAGCGCGGCGGACACGGTGTTGTTCGACCTGTCGGGCCGGCCGAACGGCTGCTGCAACATGTGGGCGCCGGAGTTCCATCTCATCGACGGCCCGAACGGGCCGCGCTGGTACCTGTACTACGTGGCCGGGCAGAACGTGCCGGACTACAACCCCACCCAGCGGCTGCATGTGCTGGAGAGCGCGGGGACCGACCCGATGGGCCCGTACACCTTCAAGGCCGATCTGGGGAACACCTGGGAGCTGGACGCCAGCATTCTGCGGGTGAACGGCCGGCTCTACCTGCTGGGCAGCTACATGGACGGCACGCAGAGTCTGTCCATCACCCCGCTGAGCAACCCCTGGACCATCAGCGGGCCGCGCCGCACGCTCAGCCAGCCCACCTACGACTGGGAGCGGCAGACCCACCCGGTGAACGAGGGCGCCGAGCCGCTGTACCACAACGGCCGCACCATGATCGTCTACTCGGCCAGCGCCTGCTGGGGACCGGACTACAAGCTGGGCCTGCTCACCTTCACCGGCACCGATCCGCTCAACCGCAGTCACTGGACCAAGCACCCCGTCCCGGTCTTCCAGCGCAGCGACGCCAACGGGGTCTACGCCCCCGGCCACAACGGCTTCTTCACCTCTCCCGACGGCACGGAGGACTGGATCGTCTACCACGCCAACGACTCCGCCGGCGGCGGCTGCGACATGAACCGCTCCACCCGTGCCCAGAAGTTCACCTGGAACGCCGACGGCACCCCCAACTTCGGCACGCCCGTCCGCACCGGCATCGCCCTGACCGCCCCGTCCGGCGAATGACCGGCCGACGGCCCCACGACACAGGAGACAGCACCGTGCCACATGACCCAGCGCACCCGGCGCACCCGGCAGAACCGGAGCTCCAGGAGCCCCAGCGCTCCGCGCCGCCGCCCTCGCGGCGGAAACTGCTCGGCGGCACCCTGGCCGCCGGCACCCTGGCCGCCGCCGGGCTGACCGGCCTGGCCGGCACCGGCGTCCTGGGCGGCCGGGCCGCCGCCGCGCCCTACCCCTACCCCGGCCGGGTCACCGGCGACACCGGCCTGCACGACCCGGCCTTTGTGCGCCGGCCGCAGGGCGGCTATCTCGTCGCCCACACCGGCCACAACATCGCCCTGAAGACCTCGCCCGACCGCACCGACTTCCGCAACGCGGGCGCGGCCTTCCCCGGCGGCGCCCCCTGGACCACCACCTACACCGGCGGCGACCGCAACCTGTGGGCGCCGCATCTGTCCCACCACAACGGTCAGTACTGGCTGTACTACTCGGCCTCCACCTTCGGCTCCAACCGCTCGGCGATCTTCCTGGCCACCAGCGGCAGCGGGGACTCGGGAAGCTGGAGTCACCGGGGCCTGGTGATCGAATCCCGCTCGGGAGACGACTACAACGCCATCGACCCGCATCTGGCCGTGGACGAGCAGGGCCGCTGGTGGCTGGCGTTCGGCTCGTTCTGGTCCGGCATCAAGATGATCGCCATCGACCCCGGCAGCGGACTGCGCTCCGGCTCCGCCCTGTACTCCCTGGCCGGGCGCGGCGGCGGCGCGATCGAGGCCCCGACCCTCTTCCGGCGCGGCGGCCACTGGTATCTGTTCGTCTCCTTCGACATGTGCTGCCGTGGTGCCTCCAGCACCTACCGGATCATGGTCGGCCGCTCCACCTCGATCACCGGCCCCTACCACGACCGCAACGGGGTACCGATGACCTCCGGCGGCGGCACCGAGATCCTGGCCGGACACGGTTCCATCCACGGCCCCGGCCACCAGGACGTCTTCGCCGACACCGATCACGACATCCTGGCCTACCACTACTACGCCGACAACGGCCGGGCGCTGCTGGGCATCAACTGGCTCGGCTGGGACGCCGCCGGCTGGCCCTACGTCCACTGACGTCACTTCCCGCGCCGCTCCGGGCGCTCATCCGGGCCCGCCCGGGCCGCCCGGGCCGCCCGGGCCGGCGGCCCGTCGGCCCGCCCGCTTCCGTGGGCGGGCCGGCGGTGCGCTCAGGCCGGCAGCGGGAGCGGGGGCGGGGTGAGCTCGAACCAGACGGTCTTGCCGCCGGAGGCGTCCCGGTCCACCCCCCAGTCGTCGGCCAGGGTGTCCACCAGATGCAGCCCGCGCCCGCCCTCGCTGTCCTGGTCGCAGGGTGCCAGGTGCGGCAGCTCGGCACGCCGGTCGCCGACCGCGCAGCGCAGCCGGCCGGAACGTTCCTCCAGCAGCAGTTCCACCGGGCCCCCGCCATACCGCACGGCATTGGTGACCAGCTCGCTGACCAGCAGCTCCGCCAGGTCCGCATGGCATTCCAGACCCCACCGGCACAGCTTTTCGCGGGTCAGGCGCCGGGCCATGCCGGCCGCCGGCGGTTCGGCGGGCAGCGCGCATCCGTGCCGCCGGATGCCGCCCCCGTCCGTCCGGGCGGTGGTAAGGGTGAGTTCGTGGTACATGGCGATCTCGGTCCTGAGCCTGAGGCCCTACGTGTCGCGGCGGCGGGCCGCCGCCCGGGAGCCCCGCCGGTCTTCCCGATCGGTCGGGAAGAATGTCTCTTTTGAACTTAAGGTCGGGTACGCTCGACGTCAATAGTTCGCCAGCGAACTTATGAGGGATTTCTGTGACAAGCGGTGCCACGGTTACCCCCCGGGGTCCGGCGGGAGGCGCCCGCCCGGACACCCGGCGGCGGATCATCGGTCTGCTGCGCGCCCGCGGACCGATGAGCCGCGCCGAGCTGGCCACCGGCCTCGGCGTGGCCAAATCGACCGTGTCCACCCTGGTCGGGCGGCTGGTGGAGGAGGGCGTGCTGCTGGACCAGGGCCCGGCCCCGTCCGGCCGGCACCCGGCCCGGGGGCGGCCCCGCTCCACCGTCACCCTCAACCCGGCCATGGGCACCGCCGTCGGCCTGGACTTCGGTTTCCGCCATCTGCGCGCCGTGATCGCCGACGTCTCGCACACCACGCTCGCCCAGACCGTGGTCGACCTCGGCGTGGACTATCACGCCGCGGAAGGGCTGGACGCCGCGGCCGAGGCCACCGCGACGCTGCTGGAGACCGCCGGCCGCCCGGTGAGCGGACTGCTCGGCGTCGGCGCCGCGGTGATCGGCCCGATGGACCTCAGCCGCGGCGTGGTCACCCGCTCCTCCATGGTGCCGCGCTGGGACGGGGTGGCGGTCGCCGGTGAACTCGGCGACCGGCTGGCGGCCCGGCTGCCCCACCCGGTGCCGGTGACCGTGGACAACGACGCCACCTGCGCCGCCTACGGCGAACTGCTCTGGGGCGCCGCCCAGGGCGCCCGCGAACTCCTCTACCTCAAGCTGCACAGCGGCATCGGCGGCGCGGTGATCAGCGGCGGCGAGCTGCGCCGCGGCGCACGCGGCGCCGCCGGGGAGTTCGGCCACCTCTCCCTGGACCCGGCCGGTCCGCTGTGCCGCTGCGGCAGCCGCGGCTGCCTGGAGACCTACGCCGGCATCCCGGCAGTGCTGGCCTCCCTGGCCCCGATGGGGCCGGACCTGACCATCGCCACCCTGATCGAGCGGGTGCGGTCCGGCGATCCGGTCTGGATTCGCGCGCTGGCCGAGCCGGGCCGCCGCATCGGGCAGGCCGCCGGCATGCTGTGCAATGCCTTCAACCCCGACCGGATCGTGATAGGCGGCCGGCTGGCCGACGCCGGACGGCCCCTGCTGGACGAGATCGCCGCCGGGCTGCGCGGCTTCTCGCTGCCGCTGAACGCGGGGGTACGGCTGGACCTGGGCACGCTCGGCCCGGCGGCCTCGGCGCTGGGCGCGGTCGGCCTGGTGCTGGCCACCGACGGCCGGCCCGTCACCGCGAACCACCGCTGAAGCCACGGCAGTTGCTCCGCCGAGGCCGATCCCGTCCGCACCGTCAACACCGGAGGGCACGGCCGTTACCATCGTGCGAGACTCCGGACGGCATCCGACGGCTGACCGCGCCGTGTCCGTATGACGGACCCGGCCCGCCGCCGGCCGGCCGGCCCGACGGCAAGCGCAAGCACGCACGCAGCGAGACACGGGACAGAGGCGCGAATGCCCAGCGACGAGCTTCGCCTGAAGCTCCAGGAAGCCAGGGAGCGGAAGGAATCCGAAGCCCTGCCGGTCCGGCTCTCCGGCGTGGACTGCCAGGGCTACCGGTCGGCGGAGGAGATACCCGACTGGATTCCGGACCGGATACGGGTCTTCGAGAAGGCCGGTACGGCCGCGGACGCCCGGATCGCCGGCGACACCCCCGACGAAGAGGTGGACCGGTGGATCGAGGGCTTCGCCCGGGAGCACGGACTGGGCGGCCACGTCCTGCTCAAGACCGGCATGCGCCTGTTCCCCTGGATGGAATGCCGGCTCCCGGAGGAGGGCTGGGCGGCGGCGCTGCGCTCCGCGCTCGGCGGCGACCTCTTCCTCGTCTCCGCCGGCCGGAGCGTGCTGGTGGTGGTCTTCGAGGAGGAGCACGAACACCTCGCCTTCGCCGCCCGCGACACCGCCCCGGACGCCTGATCAGCCCCTGCCGGACACGTCGGACGGGAGCCCTCCCCAGTGGGTGCGGAGAGTCTGGAGGGCTCCCGTCTCACCCCATGAGTTGCCACCACCCGCCAAAAGGTTGCCGTCGGCACGGCCACGCGCCGGCGAATGCGTCACCAGCGGCAGGCCGCGCCCGCCGCACGCGCCCGGACCGGTGCCCCGCCGACACCGGCCGGCAGGGGAGCGGTGTGGCAGGGTGCGGGTATGACGCGGGAGGAACTGCTGGCGCTGCTCGGTGGGTTGCGCCGGGCACCGGTGGGCGGGCGGCGGGCGCCGCACAAGCCGCTGCTGGTGCTGTGGCTGCTGGGGCGCTTCGCCGCACACGGCACCACCGCCGTCGGCTACGCCGACGCCGAGGAGCCGGTCAGCCGGATCATCAACGACTTCGGGCCGGTGGTGAAGTCACCGTCGCTGGCCCGGCAGCGGGCGGCCATGCCGTTCGTCCATCTGGAGCGGGAGCTGTGGGATCCGCGTGACGCGGACGGCCGCCCGATCCCGCCCGAGGCACCGGAACGCGGCGCCTGGCTGCGTGAGCGCGGCGCGCACGGCCGTCTCCGCCCCGAGGCGGAGGCCGTGCTCGCCGACCCGGTCGCGCTGGCCGCCGCCGTCCAGTTGCTCATCGACCAGCACTTCACCCCGGCCCTGGAGATGCCGCTGCGCGAGGCCACCGGGCTGGATCTGACCACCTCGCTCACCCCGGCCGAGGCGGCGGCCCGCCATCTGGTCAGCACCACCCGTCAGGCCCGGCAGCGCCGCACGGCCGGCTTCGCCGAGCAGGTGCTGCGGGCGTACGCCTACGCCTGCGCCATGTGCGGCTTCGACGGCGCGCTCGGCCGCAATCCGGTGGGCCTGGAGGCCGCGCACATCAAGTGGCACAGCCAGGGCGGCCCGGACGACCTGCCCAACGCGCTGGCCCTGTGCGCCCTGCACCACACCCTCTTCGACCTCGGGGTGCTGGGCCTGACCGACGAGCGCCGGATCCGGGTCTCCGCGCACTATGTGGCGCGCAGTTCTGCGGGCCGGGCGGTGGACGAGCTGCACGGCCGGCCGCTGGCCGAACCGCGTCCGGGCGTGCCGGCGCCGTCCTCCGCGATGATCGGCTGGCACTCCGCCCAGGTCTACAAGCACCCGGCCCGTTCCGGCCGTTCCGTGCCGTGCGGCGGAGGCGGATGAACGGATGAGCAGTTGAGAGAGGGGGCCGCCCGGGCGTTCCGGCGGACGTCGTCCACGTCCGCCGGAACGCCAGCCTCCCCGGCTCCCGGAACCCCTCCGGGCGCGACCGGCCCATCCCCACAGGCCGGACGAGAGCGACCGGGAGCCCTCCTCCTGGGGGGCGACGATGGAGGGCTCCCGTTCTGCCCCTGAGTTGCCGCCGTGCTCGAAAAGGTTGCCGCCCGTCGAAGATTTTTTCTTGTGTGGCGAGCTGTCATGGACCGGCCCCCGGACCGGGCTCCGGGCCCGGAGCCCGGTCCGGGGGCCGCGTCAGGCCTGTCGGCCCAGGTGGGCGAGGAGGGTGGTGAACGGCGGGGCGGTCGGGGAGACCAGGATCTGTGCGCCGAACCGGCCGAGCTTCCGCTGCTCCTCGCCCACCCCGTCCCGGGTGAACTCCCAGACCGCGCGGACCGCTTCCTCGTCCGCGGGATAGGGCACGCCCGCGGCGTGCGCCACATCCCAGCCGTGCACCACCGTCTCCACCAGACACATGCCGGCGATCATGGCGCCGCGCACCGGGCCGCCGGGGAACCCGGTGAACTCCCGCTCCGCCGTGCCGGGAGCGGCCAGCGCCCCGGCGCACCGCTCGGCGATCTCCCGGAACGCCGCGGCCGGCCGGTCGCCGAGCACATCGGTGCCGGCCTGGTGCTGCGGGTCGAACTCGGCGGCATCCACCCGCTCGCCCTCGGCGAGCCGGGCGAAGGCCAGCAGGCCGCCCGCCAGATGGCCGGCGGCCTGCCGCACAGTCCACGCCGCACAGCCGCTGGGCGCCGTCCAGGCGCCCGCCGGAACCTGCTCCAGGGCCGTGGCCACCACCTCGGCGCTGCGCCGCAGCAGGACCACCCGCTCGCCGTCCCCGGCCGCCGCGGCCATGGCCCCGCGCAGCTCCTCGGCGTCGTAGACCAGCTCGCCGCGGATGATGCGCCCGTCCCGCACCTGGAGCACCTCGGCCGCGGTGAGGGTGCCGGGCAGCGGGTCCATCTCCCAGTCGATCACCGAGCAGACCGTGTCGCCGTCGGAGAACTGGCGGCGGACGCGGAAGCCCCGCACCGCGGCGCCGGCCTGCCGGGCCATCGCCCGGAAACCGTCGGCGCTGTCGAAGGACGCCACCGGGCCGGTGAAGACCAGCCCGTCGTCCAGCGGCACACCGCTCATGTCACCGGCGTGGTTGATCCAGGCGTCGTAGTACTTCCCCACCACTGCGAGAGTGTCCACGGGAACCTCCGGGCTCCGGGCTCGGGCCGCTTTCCGGCCGTTCACCACTGTCAGATCCGGCGGCCGGCGCCGGCTCATCGGTCCCGGCGGAAATACCCGGCGGAAATAATCGGCGGCAGCCCGAACCGGGCCGGCAGGGCCGGGTCGGGGAAGCCGGTGATCTCCGCGATGCCCTGCTCCGTGACGGTGAGCACCATGACCCCGTAGGCGTGCAGCGGGCCGCCGCCGCCCCGGCCGGCGAGGTCCGGGAGATAGGCCGCAAGCGCGGGCTGGCCGTTGGCGGCCGTCTCCACCAGGCGGATGAGATCCCACCGGCCGCCGGCCGGCACGGTGGCGTAGAAGCCGGCGATCGCCTGCGGCCCGTGGATCTCCATCGGCTGCGGCGGCATGCGCAGCACCGCGTCCGCGCGCAGCAGTTCGGCCAGGGCCTCGGTGTCGCACCGCTCCCAGGAGCGCACAAACCTGCGGACCAGCTCCCGCTCGTACGCCGACAGCGGGCGCTCCGGCCGCCGCCGCACCCGGGCCGCCAGGGTGGCCCGGCCGCGCTGGAGGGAGCTGTTCACCGCCGCCACGCTGCTGCCCAGATATCCCGCCACCTCGGCGGCGCTCCAGGCCAGCACCTCCCGCAGGATCACCACCGCGCGCTGGGTGGCGGGCAGCAGTTGCAGGGCGGCCACATAGGCCAGCGCCACCGCCTCCCGCTGCTCCACCACCACCGCCGGATCGAGCTCGCCCAGCAGCACGTCCGGATACGGCTGGAGCTGCTCCACCTCGGCCACGCTGACCGGCGCCCGCCTGCGCCGCTCCGCCGCCCTCAGGCAGGTGGTGGTGGCTATCCGGTGCAGCCAGTGGTCCAGCGGGGCGCGCTCCGCATAGGTGTGCAGGCTCCGCCAGGCCCGCACCATGGTGTCCTGGAGCGCCTCCTCGGCCTCGTCGAACGAGCCGAGCATGCGATAGCAGTGCAGGTGCAGGGCCCTTCGGTGCCGCCCCACCAGCGCCGCGAACGCCCTCTCGTCCCCGCCCCGGGCCGCCGCCAGCAGGGCGGCGGCGCCCTCGTGCGCCGTGCCCGCCGCCGTGTCCGCCGCCGGGCCCGCGGTGCTCTCCGCTCCGTGCATGGCTTCGACGCTAGCGGCGCCCACTGACAAGCACCCCTGCCGCAGCGGTCCGGGCGGGCAGGGGAGTCAGGCGCGGTGGGTGAGTCTGCGGCCGGCCATCCGCCAGATCCGGTACTCGCGCACCATTCCGGGCATTTCCTTGATCAGCAGGGCGAGCGCCATTCCGGTGAGGAAGACGATCTGGGCGATCAGTACGCGTCGGGCCATGATCTCTCCTGCTCCTGGTCGGTTCTGCCGGTTCTGCCGGTGGCGGCGGACTCGGGGCGCCGCCGGGCCCGCTCAGCCCGGCGGGAGGTTGGGCATGATCGTGGAGGTCGCGTTGTGCCGCTTGGGATTGACTCCGGTGGAGCGGCGCGCGTCGGCGGTGCCGTCCCCGTGGTGTCCCGGCTGCCCGGTGGCCGGCCCTTCGTTGCCCTGGTGGATACCGGGCACATGGCCCGGGGTGTCCGGCCGGGCATCGGGCTTTCCGGTGCGGATGGTGCCCATGGTCCTCTCCCTACTCGCGTGGGGTCAGCTCGTCGAAGAAACGCGCGATGGCGGGCCGGATGCGGGTACCTCCGGAGAGCCCCCGCCATTCCTGCCGGACCACGCCGACCAGCCGGAAACAGTCGTCGACCGGCACGATCCAGTGCTGATCGGCACCACCGGGCACCGTGTCCGCCAGCAGCGCCTCCACCCCGGCCCGGATGGTCCCCAGCGCGGGCCGGCGGCACACCGCGGCCCGCCACACCTCCGGGTCCAGCTCCCACCGGGTGGCGCCGGCCGGGCTGGGGTAGTGGGCGAGCACGGTGCCGTCCGGGTGCGGGACGAAGAACGCCAGGCCGACCGGGACGCCCAGCTCCCGCCCGGGCGGCGGCCCGGGCAGCCGTACCCGGCGCCGCGGCACCAGCAGATGCTTTCCCCGGGCCGCCGCGTCCCTGGTGAACAGCAGCGCGCAGGCCCGGCAGGCGCACAGCAGCTCGCCGTCGGTGGTGTCCAGCAGATGGCGGTGCTCGTCCTCGGCCGGCGCGGCACACAGCCCGCAGCGCTCGGCGTCCCCGCTGTCCCCCGCGTTCCCGGCGTCCGTGCCGGGGCGGGCGATGAGGCGGGCGAGCGCGGCGCCGGCCGTCACACCGGCTCCCCGGCGGGTGCCGCCGCGCGGCGGGTCAGCGAGGCGACCGGGACGAACGCGGGGGCGGCGGCCCCGGCACCGGTCTCCCGCACCACCTCGACCCCGGACAGTTCCGGCGCCATGGCGAGCACGGCCTCCCGCACCGCCTCCTGGAGCGCGGACGCGGAGCCGCCGCAGCCCTTGGCGGTCAGCCGCACCCGGGCCACTCCGTCCGCCGTGACCCCGGCCGGCTCCACCTCGCCGCCGCGCTCCCGCACCGCGGGCCGCAGCCGCTCCACCGCGCGGGCGGCGCGGCGCTCGGCCGGCTCCGGGTGCAGTCCGTGCAGCACCAGCAGATGGGCCAGCAGCTCGTCGTCGAGCAGCCCGTCGAGCAGCCCGCCGGATGTCCCGGGGGCGGTCCCGGCGGCGGTTCCGGCCAGGTCCAGGACCCGGGCCAGGGCCTCGCCGTAGAGGCCGGTCAGCGCCCGCAGCGCGTCCACCGCCGCCCGCGCGCCCGGCCCGGGCAGGGACTCCACGCGCTCCAGCAGTTCGTCGGCCCGGGCCAGCAACCGCCCGAGCTCCTGGCCGTCGAGCCGGTCACGGTCAGCCATGGGTCTCTCCGTACACCGGTGAGTGCCGGGTCTGGAGCACCTTGCCGTTGCCCAGGTACATGTGCACCCCGCAGGGCAGGCAGGGGTCGAAGCTGCGCACGGTGCGCATGATGTCGACGCCCTTGAAGTCCTCCGGCCCGTTCTCCTCGAATACCGGCTGGCCCTGCACGGCGTCCTCGTACGGGCCCGGGGTGCCGAAGCCGTCCCGGGGGCTGGCGTTCCAGGGGGTGGGCGGGTAGGGGTGGTAGTTGGCGATCTTCTTGTCCTTGATCACCAGGTGGTGCGAGAGCACCCCGCGCACCGCCTCGTGGAAGCCGCAGCCGATGGCCTCGTCGGGCACCTCGAAGTCGGTGAAGATCCGGGTGTCCCCGGCCCGGACCCGGCCCATCGCCCGGTCCAGGAAGTCGAAGGCCATGGCGGCGGCGTAGGCGACGAAGTAGGGGCGGGCCCGGTCGCGTTCCAGGGTGTTGCTCCAGCGCGGGATCTGCCACTCCAGGGTCATCTCCGGCAGCCGCTCGCTCCTGGGCAGCGAGATCCGCACACTGTGCCCGGTGGCCTTGATGTAGGGGGTGTCGACCAGGCCGTTGAGGGCGGTGGACCACAGCCGGGCCAGCGGGCCGCCGCCGGTGTCCAGGGCGAGATGCTGCCCGCTGGCCGCGTGGTACCAGCGCGGGCTCATCACCCAGCTGTAGTTGCCGGCGAAGTCCCGCTTCTGCGGCTCCGGCAGGGTGGTCTGGTTCCACGGATGCCGCATGTCCACCGGGTTGCCCAGCGGGTCGTGGCGGACGAAGGGCTCCTCGTTGGTCCAGTCCTCGTAGAAGGAACTGCCGAGCAGGATCCGCATGCCGAGGTTGATGTCGACCAGGCTGTTGGTGACCAGCTCGCCGTCGACCACGATGCCCGGGGTGACATACATCGCCCGGCCCCACTGGTCCATCGTCTCGTAGCGGTAGTCGCAGACATCGGGGTTCTGCCAGGCTCCCCAGCAGCCGAGCAGGATGCGGCGGCGGCCGACCTCCTCGTAGCCGGGCAGGGCCTCGTAGAAGAAGTCGAAGACGTCGTCGTTCATGGCCACCGACGTCTTGATGAAGTCGGTGACCCGCAGCAGCCGGCTGAGGTAGTCGGTGAAGGCGGTGGGGGAGGGCATGGTCCCCACCCCGCCCGGATACAGCGTGGAGGGATGCACATGCCTGCCCTCCATCAGGCAGAACATCTCCCGGGTGATCCGGCTGACCTGGAGGGCCTCCTTGTAGACCGCGCCCTCGAAGGGGTTGAAGGCCCGCATGATGTCGGCGATGGTGCGGTGGCCGTGGATGTGGCCGCGGGGTGCGGCGGTCCGCTCCGCCCTGGCCAGCACGCCGGGGTTGGTGGCCCGGACCATCGCCTCGCAGAAGTCGACGAACACCATGTTGTCCTGGAAGATGGTGTGGTCGAACATGTACTCGGCCGCCTCGCCGAGGTTGACGATGTGCTCGGCGAGCGGCGGCGGCTTGATGCCGTAGGCCATCTGCTGCGCGTAGTCCGAGCAGGTGGTGTGGTTGTCGCCGCAGATGCCGCAGATCCGGCTGGTGATGAAACCGGCGTCCCGCGGGTCCTTGCCCTTCATGAACACCGAGTAGCCCCGGAACAGCGAGGACGTGCTATGGCACTCCGTCACCTCCCGGTTGGCGAAGTCGATTTTGGTGTAGATGCCGAGATTGCCGATGATCCGGGTGATCGGGTCCCAGGACATCTCCACAATCTGCGGGGCCTTGCGCTGCCCCGCCTCGGGGCGTGCCTCGGTGGCCGTCATGTCGGTCGCTGTCTCGCTCTCGTCTCGCGGTCCGGTTGGGCCGGTTGGGCCGGTTGGGCCGGGTGGCCGGCCGGTCCTGGTGGGTCGGGGGTCAGGGACGCCAGCGCGGGTTGTAGCCGCTGGTCAGCTCGGGCCCGTTGTGATGCCACTTGGGTTCGCGGTTCAGCGCGTAGTTGGTGATCCCGCGCAGCCGCCGCATGACCGCGCCGTAGGGCTTGATCAGGGTGGCGGACAGGCTGCCGCCGGAGGGTTCGTCCATGAACGGCATGAAGGCGTCGGGGAAGCCCGGCATGGTGCAGCCGATGCAGATGCCGCCGACGTTGGGGCAGCCGCCGACCCCCGACATCCAGCCGCGCTTGGGCACGTTGCAGTTGACCACCGGTCCCCAGCAGCCCACCCGGACCTGGCACTTGGGGGAGTTGTAGTCCTTGGCGAAGTCGGCCTGCTCGTAGTAGGCGGCGCGGTCGCAGCCCTCGTGCACGGTCTTGCCGAACAGCCACTGCGGGCGCAGATTACGGTCCAGCGGCGGCGGGGGCGCCGACCCGGCGGCATGGTAGAGCAGCCAGGTCAGGGTCTCCATGAAGTTCTCCGGCTGGATCGGACAGCCGGGCACATTGACGATCGGCAGTGCGCCCTGCGAGCGGAAGTCCCAGCCCAGATAGTCGGCCAGGCCCATGCAGCCGGTCGGATTCCCGGCCATGGCGTGGATGCCGCCGAAGGTGGCGCAGGTGCCGGCCGCCACCACCGCCCAGGCGCGGGGCGCCAGGCGGTCGATCCACCAGTTCAGGGTCAGCGGCTCGCCGGTCTCCGGGTCATTGCCGAAGGAGGTCCAGTAGCCCTCGCCGTCGATGATGTTCTGATTGGGGACCGAGCCCTCGATCACCAGGATGAACGGGCCGAGGTCGCCGCGCGCCGCGGCCCGGAACGGTGCCAGAAACGATTCGCCGCCCAGGGTGGGGGAGAGCACTTTGTTGTGCAGGTTCACCTTCGGCAGCCCGGGGATCAGCCCCTGCACGATGTCCTCGATGGCCGGCTGGCCGGAGGCCGTCATCGAGACCGTGTCGCCGTCGCAGCTCATGCCCTCGGAGATCCACAGGATGTCGATCTCCTCGAAACCGCGCCGGGCGCCGGTCTCCGCGGTGCCGGTGTCCGTGCTGCCGCTCGCCGTGGTCGTCATGGGCGCGGCCTTCCCTGGAGACGGTCACGGACCCGGTCGTAGACCGCGGCCACCGGGCCGGCCAGGGCCAGGGCCGGCGGCTGGTCCGGCGCGTGCGGATGCGGCCGGGTCGGGGCGGTCCGCCGGGCCTCCTTCAGGGCGTGGCCCAGCTCGTCGATGACCCGCGGGCCGACCGCGTCCCGCAGCCGGGGCAGGAACTCGTCCTCCTCCTCCCGCACATGCTCCTCGATCTCCCGTTCGAGCTGCGCCATCAGGGCGTCGGCGCGCTCGTCGCCGGCGCCGAGCCGGTCCAGGGCCAGCAGGGTCTTCTTGACGTCCGCGTGCTCGGCCAGATGACGGTCCGCAAGCTGCCCCCCGCCCGGGATCTCCTCCCTGGCCAGCGGGTAGACCAGCAGCTCCTCCAGCGCGGCGTGCGCGGAGAGCTCGTGGACCAGGATCTCCACGACGCCCCGGCGCTGGGTGTCGGAAGCCGCCGCGTGATAGTCGCGGAACAGCTGCTCCACCCTCCGGTGGTCATGTTTCAACAGCTCGATGGCGTCCATCGGCCCTCTCCTCGTCGGCTGCCCCGGCGGGCAGCGGCTCGATCTCGTCGGGGCGGAAGTAGAAGAACCGGCCGTACCAGGAGTGCAGTTCGGCGGCCGGATCGTCGTCCAGGGTGACCGCGAGATGGGTGGCGCCCTCCAGGTCGCGGAAGACCGCGGCCACCCGGGCGGAGCGGCCGGCCAGGAACATGTCCTGGGCGTCCGCGCCCCGGCCGCGCGGGCGCAGCCGCACCCTGCTGCCCCCGGACACCTCCGTCCCGCCGACCGCGACGGTGTCGGTGGCCGGGCGGAAGCCCTCCTCGCCGCCCTCGCCGCCCGCCGGGTCCGGCTCCTGCCACCAGGGCTGCCGGGCCCGGCGCGGCACCGGCCCGGTGACCGGGCGGCGGGAGCGGATGGTGCCGTGCAGCCGGGCGAGGGTCTCCTGCGGCATGCCGTCCACCCGGTCCAGAATCCGGGCGGCCAGCGGGTCGGTGGCCCGCGCCTCCCGCTTCTCCTCGTCGGTCAGCAGCATGGTGCGCAGCGAGAGGATCTCGTCGATCTCGGCGGCGTCGCAGAGGTCACCCGGGCTCTCCGGGGCGACGGACGGGTGGTCGGGCAGCAGGATGGGGGAGGACAGCAGCAGCCCCTCCCGGCCGGGACCGGGGCCGGGTCCGGGTCCGGGGTCCGGGTCGCGGTCGTGGCCGTCCGGCTCGCCGCCGGCCGCTCCTTGGGCCAGTACCGGGAAGGTGTACAGGTTGCGGCACCGCCGGGCATGTCCGGCCGCCCACTCCGGGGGGTCGGTCAGGGAGAGAAAGGACACCCCCGTACCGCCCAGAAAGGTGTGACAGGCGATCAGCGAGCGGCGGAGCACCTGCTCGCGCGGGGTGTCCACGGTGATGTCCGGTGCCGCCGTGGTGTTCTCGGTGCGCACCCGCAGCCGGTACAGGCCGCGGGCGGCGTCGAGCGGCTCGGCGGTCAGCGTGGTCCGGGCCCCGACCGGCAGCCGGCGGCGTACCACCCGGCCGGAGTCGTCCGGCAGCGGCTCGATCTCCGTGCCGCCCGGCGCGTCCGCCCGGAACGTCCGGCCGGCGCCGTCGCACAGCGCGGCCAGCTCCGCGGTGAACTCGGTCTCCCGCTCCACCGCCTCGTCGAAGGTGAGATGAACGGCCCCGCCGGCCTCCGGCTCCAGGGACCCGGCCGGCGCGTACCCGCCGTCGTCGGTGCGGCGCTCCACGCCCTTGTGCTGGAGCTGGAGCCGGCGCAGCCGGACCCGGACCACCGCGCCGGCCGGGTCCCCGGCGGTCCGGAACAGGCACTCCGTCTGCTGGAACCAGGACTCGGCGGAGCCCGCGACGCTCGGGGTGAGGGGGCCGTTGCGCTCGGCCCAGACGCGCGGCGCCAGAATGCCGAACTGCCAGCGCACCCGGTTCTTCGGCGAGGAGCGGCGGTAGGGGTAGAGGAGGTAGCCCTCGTAGAGGACGGCGTCCGCGACCGGCCGCAGCCGCTCGAAGCCGGAACCGTCCGGCCGCGGGCGTGCGCCGCGGGCCGGGCCGGTCTGGTCGTCCGTCATGGTCTCTCCGCCCTCCGCCGCGGTTCCCGGCACGGTGCCGCCGTCCTCACCACTGTTCTCCGCGGGTTTCAACATTCGCCCTGTTTGCCGGTTTCTGCGCGCTGTGTCGGTGCGCCCGGGTGACAGGCGTCCCGCGCCGGGTCCGTGAGCCGGACCTCGGCCAGCTCCAGCTCGCGCCCGGTCAGCAGCTCCGCGGCGGCCCGCCCGCAGCGCGGGCAGCACAGCGAGGGCGGGGAGCCGACGGCGAACCGTTCGCCGCAGTCCCCGCACCGGGCGCGGGCCGGCACCTCCTCGATGAGCAGGGCCGCGCCGGCCGCCGGGGTGCCCTCGGTGACCAGGCCGAAGGAGAACCGCAGGGCGTCGGGAACCACGCCGGCCAGCTCGCCGACGCGCAGCAGGACGGCTGCCACGCCGGCGGCGTCGTGCTCGCGGGCCACCTCGCCGGCCCGCTCGGCGACGGCGGCGGCGATCGAGAGCTCGTGCATGGGCGGCCACGTTAGGCAGCGCCCGCCCGCCGGGGTGGCCGGCGGCACGGCGGGGGGCCGATTTCACCCCGTCGGCACACGGGCGGGACCCGGCCGCCGGGCGAAGAGACCGGTCCGAAAAACTTCCGGGCGATAAACCGGAAAGTGGCCGAAACTTTCTGTTGTCATGTCCTGGTCCCCTCCCTAGGCTGAAAGCGCTTACAGACCGGTTTCGGCGCCCTGCGAACCGTATGTGACCTGCGCCGGGGCCCCGCCCGGCCGGACCGGTGTGCCCCCATCCCAACCATGGGCGCGTTCCGGCACCCGCAGCACCGCCCGGGACGCGCCATGTCCTGGAGGACCCATGCACTTGTCCAGATTCCGGCCCCGGGCGTGGGCAGCGGCCGTCTTCGTCGCCGTCGCGGGCCTGGCCGGCACCACGCTCATCCCCTCCACCGGCGCCGCGGCGGCGTTCAACGCCGCGGTGGAGGACGAAGGCGCCGACTGCCCGGTCGGCTCCACCCCCGCCACCAACAACTCCCAGCTTCCCGACCCCTTCACCCGCCTGGACGGCACCCGCATCAGCACCAAGGCCGACTGGCGCTGCCGCCGCGCGGAGATCCGGGAGCTGGCCGAGCGCACCGTCTACGGCCAGAAGCCGGAGAAGCCCTCCTCGGTCACCGGCACGGTGACCAGCAGCCGGATCACCGTCAACGTCTCCCACAACGGCCGCAGCTCAAGCTTCTCCGCCGGGGTGCAACTGCCCTCCGGCTCCGGTCCCCACCCCGCGGTCATCGTCCTGGGCGGATTCGGCGCCGACACCGCCGCCATCACCTCCGCGGGTGCCGCCGTCATCAGCTACGACCCCCTGGCCGTGGGACAGGAAGGCACCTCCCGCTCCAACAAGCAGGGCGCCTTCTACAGCATCTACGGCTCCAACAGCTCCACCGGCCTGCTGATGGCCTGGTCCTGGGGTGTCAGCCGCATCATCGACGTCATCGAGTCCTCCGGCGGCAACATCCTCAAGGCCGACGCCACCGGGGTGACCGGCTGCTCCCGCTACGGCAAGGGCGCCTTCGTCGCCGGCGCCTTCGACCAGCGCATCGCGCTGACCATGCCGATCGAGTCCGGCACCGCCGGCGCCCCCATCCTGCGCGGCGTCGCCCAGGAGAGCGGCGCCCAGCCGCTGTCCAGCGCCTACGGCGAACAGCCCTGGCTGGGCGACGCCTTCAACTCCTACACCGGCAACCCCGCCGGCCTGCCGGTGGACACCCACCAGATCGTCGGCATGATCGCCCCGCGCGGGCTGTTCATCATGGAGAACCCGCATGTGGACTGGCTGGGCGCCCGCTCGGGCAGCGTGGCCGCACTGGGCGGCGCGGAGGTCTACAAGGCACTGGGTGCCCAGGCCAACATCTCGTACTGGTCGGATGTCTCCGACGGCACCCACTGCGCCTCCCGCTCCGAATGGCGCTCCCCGCTCCAGCAGTCCATCCGCGCCTTCCTGCTCGACAGCGGCAGCCCGCCCGCGGTGTTCCGGATCTCCTCCAGCAAGGCCGGCAACCTGAGCCAGTGGCGCAACTGGACCACACCCACCCTGCCCGACGGCGGCACCACCGGCACCAGCACCACCGGCACCAACACCACCGGGAACACCACGACCGGTACGACGGGGAACACCACGACCGGTACGACCGGCACCACGACGACCGGCACCACGGGTGACACCACGACCGGCACGACCGGGAACACCACGACCGGCACCACGGGCAACACCACGGACGGCCCCGGTGACACCTGCACGGCCACCTATCGCACGGTCAACAGCTGGCAGGGCGGCTTCCAGGGCGAGGTGACGGTCAGCAACAACGGCGGCAGCGCGATGAGCGGCTGGACCGTCAGCATGACCTTGGCCTCCGGCCAGTCCATCAACAACCTCTGGAGCGGCCAGAACACCGGGACCAGCGGCTCCATCACGGTCCGCAACGCTCCCTGGAACGGCAACGTCCCGGCGAGCGGGTCGGTCACCTTCGGATTTGTCGCCGGCGGCAACTCCTCCCCCGCGCCGGCCATCACCGGCTGCACCTCCTGACCCGTCCCGTCCCCGCAACCCCACGGTCCTGCCCCGGCGCGCCGCATCCGGCGCCGGGGCGGGACCCGTCCCGATGCCGGCCGCGGAATTCCGAAAAACTTCCGAAAATTTTCCGGATCACCATCCTGATTACGGCCCGGATTGTGATCTTCCGGTAACGGATCTCCATGAGGTTAAGTTGTTATGAACCTGCCAAAGAGGTCCTGACCAGCGTGAATCTTCTCCAGCTGGCCTGGGAATCCAGGAAGTAGTCTCCGAAATTTATCCGAGAACTGTTGACAACTTCACAGGGCAGCCCCAATCTAACGCCATCGACGGGCCGCACCTTCCGTCGAGCCGGGTCATGAGCCGCGACCCGGTCACCACCGGTCGCCGGCCGCTCGGCGACCGGACAGTTCACCCCCCACCGTCGTGATACGACGCGGACGTGCGGTGGCTGTTCTCCCCGGCCGCCGGAAGCCCGCCGGTGCGTATCACGCCGCCTGGCTTCCCCGCCAGCCTGTACAAGGAGGAAGCACGCACATGAACGATGCCCCCGCCCGCACCAGAGGCCGCAGATCCGGGCGGATCAGACTGCTGCCGAAGCGAACCCGCGGCCGGATCAAGCTGCTGATCAGTGCCGCGTGTGCCGCGCTGGTCGGGGCGGCGCTGCTGCCCGCCGGCAGTGCCCAGGCCGCGACCATCACG
>NZ_FOLM01000036.1 GCF_900112355.1 Streptomyces aidingensis | reverse complement strand
CCTCCTGCGACGGACCATGCGGAGCAGTCAGCCCATTGGACGCACCGTCCTGATTCACCGCCGAACCCCGCACCACCGCCAGCACCCGATGCCCCCGCCGACGCGCCACCGACAACCGCTCCACCAGCAGCAGCCCCACCCCCTCCGACCACCCCGTACCATCCGCCCCCGCCGCAAACGACTTGCACCGCCCATCCACCGCCAACCCCCGCTGCCGCGAAAACTCCACAAAGGTCCGCGGACTGCTCATCACGGTCACCCCGCCGGCCAGCGCCAGATCGCACTCCCCCGAACGCAGCGACCGGATCGCCAGATGCAGCGCCACCAGCGACGAGGAACACGCCGTGTCCACCGTGACCGCCGGACCCCGCAGGCCGTAGGTGTAGGACAGCCGGCCGGACAGCACGCTGGAGAGGTTGCCGGCGAGCAGGAAGCCCTCGAACTCCTCCGGGGCGGCAGGCAGCCGGGAGGCGTAGTCGTCGTACATGGCGCCGGTGAACACGCCGGTGCCGCTGCCGCGCAGCGTCCCGGGGTCGATGCCGGCGTTCTCGAAGGTCTCCCAGGCGGTCTCCAGCAGCAGCCGCTGCTGGGGGTCCATGGCCGCCGCCTCGCGCGGGGAGAGGCCGAAGAACTCGTTGTCGAACTGGTCCGCGTCGTGCAGGAAGCCGCCCTCGCGGGTGTAGGAGCAGCCGGTGCGCTCCGGGTCCGGGTCGTAGAGCCGTTCCAGGTCCCAGCCGCGGTTGGCCGGGAACCCGCCGACCGCGTCGGTGCCCTCGGCCACCAGCCGCCACAGCTCCTCCGGCGAGCCCACCCCACCGGGAAAACGACACGCCATCCCCACAATCGCCACCGGCTCCTCCGACCCGGCACCCGGCCCCGCACCCCGCCCGGGCCGCGGCGCCGGCCGCGAAACGGGCCGTTCCCGCCCGGCCCGGGAGAGCAGGTGGGCCGCCAGCGCGGCCGGAGTGGGGTGGTCGAAGACCGCGGTGGCGGACAGCCGCAGGCCGGTGGCGGTGCCCAGCCGGTTGCGCAGATCCACACCGGCCATGGAGTCGAAGCCCAGGTCGCTGAAGGACCGTTCCGGGTCCACGGCGCTCCCTCCGGCGTGGCCCAGCACCACCGCGGCCTCGGCGCGGACCAGCTCCAGCACGGCGCCGGCCCGCTTGGGCCCGGGCAGCGCGGCGATCCGTCCGGCCCAGTCGGCGGCGGTGGCGGGGGCGGGGCCCGCCGGGCGCGCCGCGGGACGGACCAGCGCCCGGTACAGGTGCGGCACGGGGGCGCCGCCGCGCGCCTGCCGGGCGGGCTCCAGGGCGGCGGGCACCACCAGGGGCCGGCCGGCGGCGAGGGCCGCGTCGAAGAGGGCGAGTCCCCGCCGGGGCGTCAGCGGCAGCAGGCCGGACCGCTCCCATCGCTGCCGGCCGGCCTCGGTCAGTCCGGCGCCCATGCCGTGGGCGGTGTCCCACAGCCCCCAGGCCAGGGAGGTGGCGGCCAGGCCGCGCGCCCTGCGGTGGTGGGCCAGGGCGTCCAGGAAGGTGTTGGCGGCGGCGTAGTTGGCCTGGCCGGCCGCGCCGGTGATGCCGGACACCGAGGAGAACAGGACGAAGGCCGCCAGGTCCAGCTCCGCGGTCAGCTCGTGCAGGACGCGGGCCGCGCCGGCCTTGGGCCGCATCACCTCGGCCAGCTTCGCCTCGGTGAGGGACTCCACGGTCGCGTCCGCCAGTACGCCCGCGGTGTGCACCACGGCGGTCAGCGGATGCCGGCCGGGGAGGCCGGCGAGGAGCCGGGCCATCGCGTCCCGGTCCGCGGCGTCGGCGGCGGCGATGGTGACCTCGGCCCCCAGCGCGGTGAGTTCGGCGTCCAGTTCGCGCGCGCCCGGTGCGTCCGGGCCGCGGCGGCTGGTCAGCAGCAGCCGGCGCACCCCGTGTGCGGTCACCAGATGCCGGGCGAGCAGCGCGCCGAGGCCGCCGGTGCCGCCGGTGACCAGCACCGTTCCGGCCGGGTCGAGCCGCGGGGCCGCCGCGCCGGCCGGGCCGCAGCGCCCGAGCCGGGGGACGTGGATCCGGCCGCCGCGCAGGGCGAGCTGCGGCTCCCCGGTGGCCAGGGCCGCGGGCAGCAGGGCGGAGCCGGGGCCACCGGGGACAGCAGAGTCAACGGGGTCAACGGGGTCAACGGAATCAACGGGGCCATCGGGGGCCGCCGGGTCCAGGTCGGCCAGGACCACCCGGCCGGGGTGCTCGGTCTGCACGGAGCGGATCAGGCCCCAGATTCCGGCGGTGTCGAGGTCCACCTCGTCGGCGGGGGTCACCCCGACGGCGCCGCGGGTGACCAGCAGCAGCCGGGAAGCGGTGGTCCGCTCGTCGGCCAGCCACTCCTGGACCAGGCGCAGCACCCGCGCGGGTGTCGCGGACGGCAGGTCGTGCACCCGGACCACCGCCACATCGGCGTCCGTGGCCGGGCCCCGGTGCTCGGCCCAGCTCAGCGCGGGGTCCGCAGCGGGGGCGGGGATCACCGGCCAGTCCACGGCGAACAGCGCGTCGGCCACGCCGCCGGACGCCGCGGCCAGGCGCTCCCGGGCCACGGGGCGGAGCACCAGCGAGCCGACGGTGGCCACGGGCGTGCCGTCGGGGTCGTGCAGGGCCAGGCCCGCGGTGCCGTCGGCGCCCGGTGTGATGCGGACCCTGAGCCGGGTGGCCCGGGTGGGGTGCAGGGTGACATCGCTCCAGCCGAACGGCAGCGCCATGGCGTCGCCGGCGGTGCCGTCCTCGGGTGCGGCACCGGGCAGCAGGGCGTGCAGCGCCATGTCCAGCAGCGCCGGGTGCACATGGTGGCCGCCGGCGCCCGGCCGCGGTTCCTCGGGCAGGCCGATCTCGGCGAAGATCTCGTCGCCGCGCCGCCAGACCGCCTCCAGTCCCCGGAACGCCGGTCCGTAGCCGTAGCCGCGCTCGGCGAGACGCGCGTAGAGCCCGTCGACGGGCTCGGCGGCGGCGTCCTCGGGCGGCCAGACGCCCGTCCCCGCGGCATCGCCGGCGCCGCCGGGTGCGGCGGGCGGCCCGCCTGCCGGGGCCAGCGTCCCGGCGGCGTGCCGGGTCCAGGCCCGCGGTGCCGGGCCGTCGGCGCCGGATTCCGGGCGGGCGTGCAGTGTGAAGGCGCGGTAGCCGTCGGAGTCCGCCTCGGCGACCGCGAGTTGTATCTGCACCGCGGTGTCCCCCGGCAGTTCCAGGGGGGTCTCCAGGGTCAGCTCGGCCACCCGGGGGAGACCGAGCCGGCCGCCCGCGACGGCGGCGAGTTCCAGCACGGCGGTGGCGGGCAGCAGGGTGATCCCGGCGATGGTGTGGTCGGCCGTCCAGGGGTGTGCGGACCGTGCGATCCGCCCGGTGAACAGGGCGTCGGCGCGTCCGGCGCAGTCCACCTCGCCGGTCAGCAGCGGGTGTCCGGCGGGTTCCAGACCGAGGCCGCGGGCGTCGGTGCGGGCCTCGGGAAGCTGCCAGAAGTGTGCCCGCCGGAAGGCATAGGTGGGCAGCGGGACCGGGGCCGCGTGCGGGAAGAAGGTACCGGCGTCCAGGGGCGCGCCGTTCGCATACGCCCGGGCCAGGCCCGCGGCGAAGGTCCCGCCCTCGTCCTGCCCGGCCCGCAGCAGGGGCACCACCGTGACGGTGTCCGGCAGGGTGGTGCGGGCCAGGGGGGTGAGCACGGCGCCCGGGCCGAGTTCGAGCATGACGGTGGCGCCCTGGGCGGCGAGCCGGCGCACGGCGTCGGCGAACAGGACGGGTTCGCGGATCTGCCGGGCCCAGTAGTCCGGTGAGGTGAGCTGTTCCGCGGTGGCCGGTTCACCGGTGACCGCGGAGACCAGGGGGATGGCGGGCGGGTGGAACTCCAGGCCGACGGCGACCGTCCGGAACTCCTGGAGTATGCCGTCCATGTGCGGGGAGTGGAACGCGTGGCTCACGGTGAGGGGCTGGACGCGCCGGCCGGCCTCCCGCCACCGGGCGGCGATCCGTCCGGCCGCGTCGGCGTCGCCGGAGACCACGACGGAGCGGGGGGAATTGACGGCGGCGAGGGCGAGCCGGTCCTCCAGGCCGGACAGCGAACGCTCCGCCTCCTCCCGTCCGGCCTCGATGGCGATCATCGCGCCGCCCGCGGGTGCCGCCTGCATCAGCCGGCCGCGGGCCGCGACCAGCCGGGCGGCGTCGGGCAGCGAGAGCACCCCGGCCGCATGGGCGGCGGCGATCTCCCCGAGGGAGTGCCCGGCCAGCAGCGCGGGCCCGGTGCCGTGGTGTGCCAGCACCCGGAAGAGGGCCGTCTCCAGGGCGAACAGGGCGGGCTGGGTGAAGGAGGTGCGATGCAGCAGCCCGGCGTCCGGGCTGTCCTCGGGGGCGAACATCAGGTCGCGCAGCGGCCGGTCGAGCAGGCCGTCGAAGGCGGCGCAGATCTCGTCGAGCGCCGCGGCGAAGACTGGGTGTGCCGCGTACAGGCCGCGTCCCATGCCGGGGTACTGGCTGCCCTGGCCGGTGAACAGGAAGGCGGTGCGGGCGGTGTCGGCCGCCGTGCCCCGGTGCAGGTGCGGCGCAGCGCTGCCGGAGGCCAGGGCGTCCAGCCCGGCGCGGAGTTCACCGGCCCCGCGGCCCAGGATCACGGCGCGGTGCTCGAAGGCGGAGCGGGTGGTGGCGAGTGAGAGCCCGATGCCGCCGGGGTCCGCCCCGGTGGTGTCGAGGTGGGCGCGCAGCCGGGCGGCCTGGGCGCGCAGCGCGTCCTCACCGCGGGCGCTCAGCACCCAGGGCAGGGGGGTTGCCGGGGCGGTCGGGGTGCCGGTGTCGGGTGGGGCGCCGGGGCCGGGGTCGGGGTCGGGGGCCTGTTCGAGGATGACATGCGCGTTGGTGCCGCTGATCCCGAAGGAGGACACCCCCGCCCGCCGCGGCCGGCCCGCCCCCGGCCACTCCCGCGACTCCACCAGCAACGACAACCCGTTCCCCGCCCAGTCCACATGCGGCGACGGCGCATCCACATGCAACGTCCGCGGCAGCACCCCCTCCCGCAACGCCCCCACCATCTTGATCACACCACCCACACCCGCAGCCGCCTGCGCATGCCCGATGTTCGACTTCAACGACCCCACCCACAACGGACCCCCACCACCACGCGCCCGCCCGTACACCGCCGCCAGCGCCTCCGCCTCGATCGGATCCCCCAGCACCGTCCCCGTCCCATGCGCCTCCACCGCATCCACCTCACCCGCACCCAGCCCCGCATCCGCCAGAGCCGCACGGATCACCCCCTCCTGCGACGGACCATGCGGAGCAGTCAGCCCATTGGACGCACCGTCCTGATTCACCGCCGAACCCCGCACCACCGCCAGCACCCGAT
>NZ_FOLM01000032.1 GCF_900112355.1 Streptomyces aidingensis | reverse complement strand
GCGAGGCTGCGGGCGTGCACCACGCCGAGCAGGGCGCGTTCGCGGGGTGTGGCCCGGGTGTAGCGGCGTTGTTCCAGCGAGGCGTCGGCCAGGGCGAGCGCGTGCTGGGGGTGGCCGAGGTCCACGGCCTGGTGGGCCATGGCGCGCAGGATGTGTCCGGCCAGGGGGGCGTCGTCGGCTTCGGCGGCCAGGTGCAGGCTGAGGGTGAAGTAGCGCTGGGCCAGGCCGTGCTCGCCGGCGTCGAAGGACATCCAGCCGCACAGGTAGACCAGTTCGGAGGCGGTGGAGAACATCTCGCGCCGCACCTGCTCGCCGGGGAAGCGGCGGCCGAGGTGGGCGACGATGTCGGTGCGCAGGTAGGCCACCAGGGCGGCGCGGCCGTCACCGCCGCCGCGGCGCTGGTCACGGCGCGAGAAGAAGGCCATCATCTCGCGGGCACCTGCCACATCGGCGGCGGTGGTGTGCCCGCCGCAGACGGGGCGACGGGACGGGCGGGCCTGTGCTGCCGGCCCTTCGCCGGTGGCCAGGGCGAGTCCTGCGAGCGAGTAGGCGGCGCCGGTGAGCATCTGGCGACGCTGCCTGTCCAACTCCATGCTCCCCAACTCTGCCAGCGCCATCACCGGGTCGGTGTCCTGGGGGAGGTCTTCCCCGCCCATGTCCAGTCCGATCTCCGGCGCGGTGACGACGCGTCCCAGCCCGCGCGAGAACGTCTCGCACAAGATATGCGGCGCCCGGCCGCCGGGGCGCGATCCGCGCAGCCACTGGTTGACGTGCGAGCGGGTCACCGCCCGCAGCTCGTCCGCGCCGTTCTCGGCGGCCACCCGGCGGAAACGGGCGGCCAGCTGCTCCTGGGACCAGCCCAGTTCGCGCAGCAGGCTCTCCATCCGGCTGTTGCGTGCACGCGCCATGCATCGCCCCAAATGATCTTTACCAACGTTACCCGTGGCGGCTCCCCGCCGGGGATACCCACGCACCGTGCATCACGGTTTGCTCAACGTACCGGCACCGGACGGGCTCTGGCGCCCGGACCGGAGAACGCGGTGCCGGCGCCCACCCTCGGCGGTGCGCTGAGGGCCGCCGAAACCTGGGTCACCGCTTCCCCGACTGTTCAAGGACTCCCCCATGGCCTCTGACCCGACACTTTCGCTGATTGCCGCCGTAGGGGCAGCAGCCGTGGTGGGCGTTGTGCTGCTGCTTGTGAAGACCGTGCGCAGCAAGCGTCGCGCCGTGGCTGTGGAACGCGGGAAGGCGGAAGCCGCCCGGCAGCGCGCGGGACAAGCGGAAGAGGGGCTGCGGGCCTGCACGGCCGCGCTGACCGCGTGGGTGGACGGCGTCGCGCTGCTGGCCGAGAGGCCGGATGCGCCCCGGCCGGCCGCGCCGGTACCGGACCATGCGGGGTTTGCCGCCGGGCTGGCTGCGGCCGAGGGGGCGCTGGTCCAGGCGCTGGCCGCAGCGCATCGGCAGGGGGAGCAGTTCGCGCAGTCCACGCTGCTGGGGGTGTCGCGGAAGATCTCCGGGCTGTCCGCGGGGATGCAGAAGCAGCTGCTGGAGATGATTCACCGCTTCGACGATCCCGACATCGTGGAGGGGCTGATGGGGCTGGATCACGCCACCGCGTTGATCCGGCGGCGGATGGTGGGCCTGGCGGTGGTGTGCGGGTCCTGGCCCGGCCGGCAGCACGAGGCCACGGGTGTCTATGACGTGGTGCGCGGGGCGGTCGGCATGGTGCAGGACTACACCCGCATCAAGATCACGGTGGCGGAGGATTCCCGGGCGGTGGTCGGGCGGTGTGTGGAGCCGGTGGTCATCGCGCTGGCGGAGCTGCTGGAGAACGCCACCCGGTTCTCCGCCCCGCACACCGCGGTGGAGGTGCACATCCACCTGACCCACCACGGCCTGGCGCTGGTGGTCGAGGACGCCGGCATCTCACTTCCTCCCGCACAGCGTGAGCAGATCACCAAGCTGCTGCAGCAGGAGGCCGTGGGGATGGGGCAGTTGGGGGATCCTCCGCAGTTCGGGCTCGTGGTCGCCGCCCTGCTCGCCCGGCGCTACGGCTTCACCGTGACGGTGGACTCCAGCTCCCCCTACGGCGGGGCCCGGGCGGTGCTGAACCTGCCCAGCAGCCTGCTCGCCGACGCCCCGCAGGCACCGATCAATCCCGCCGCGGCTGCCGTTCCGGCGGCACCAGCCCCGGTCCCGGCGGGCGAGAGCGTGGGCACCACCCCCGGCGGCCTGCCCCGGCGCCGCCGCCACACTCCCGCCGACACCTCCTCCGGCCGGCCCCCGGCCGCATCTGCCGGGCGCGGCGCTGTGGCTGACCCCGGGGCGGCTGCCGCCCGGCTGGGCGCGCTGCGCAGGGGCACCAAGGCCGCCTGGTCCTCCACTCCCGACGTGCCCGCGAAGGAATCCGCTGATGACTAAGCCTGTTCGTGACGACGCCTGGATGCTGCAGGAGGTCATGGAGCTGCCCGAGACCGTGGGTGCGCTGCTGATCAGCGCCGACGGCCTGGTCCGCGCCCAGACCCGTTCGCTGGGGAAGGATGCGGCCGACCGGATCGCGGCGGCGCTGTCCGGGCTGCGCTCCACGGCCGTGAGCATGGGCGGGATGCTGCCGCAACCGCCGGTGCTGCGGCAGACGCTGCTGGACTTCGACACCGGTTTCGTGCTGGCCATCGACGCGGGAGAAGGCACCTACCTGTGCGCGGCGGCCACGCGGACGGCGGATGTGGAGCAGGTGGGCTTCCGCATGCACGAAGTGGTGGCCGCCATGGGCCGGGAGATGGTCAGCGCCCCGCGGCGGGACGGCGGCACGGCGGCATGAGCCCGGTGAGCAGGCGTCGCGATCTGGTGCGCCCGTATGTGGTGACCGGTGGGCGGGCCCGGCCCTCCCGCAACACCCTGGATCTGGTCACGCTGTTGACCGCGGTCCCGGGCCGACCGGCCGCCGCGTTGGGGCCGGAGGCGCGCGCCATGGTGGAGCTGTGCCGGGGCGGCTACCTGGCTGTGGTGGATCTGGCCGCCCACCTCGCGCTGCCGCTTTCCGTCACCCGGGTGCTGATCGCCGACCTGCTGGATTCGGGACACCTCGCCGCCCGGAACACCCACCGCCCGGCCGGCACCCCCGCCGACCGCGACACGCTGGAGCGACTTCTTGATGCCCTCCACGCTCTGTGAGACCGCCTATGTGCGCGACAGTGTGCGCGCCACCGTCAAACTCCTGGTCGCCGGGGCCTTCGGGGTGGGCAAGACCACCCTCATCGGCTCGGTCAGCGAGATCACGCCGCTGCGCACCGAGGAGGTCATGACCCAGGCCGGGGCAGCGGTGGATGACCTCACCGGGATCGAGGGGAAGTTGACCACCACGGTGGCGCTGGACTTCGGCCGCCTCACTTTGGGCGAGGACCTGGCGCTATTCCTGTTCGGCACTCCGGGGCAGTCGCGGTTCCTGCCGCTGTGGCAGGACCTGGCCCACGGGGCCTACGGCGCCCTGGTGCTGGCCGACACCCGCGCGCTGCAGCGCTGCTTCGACACGCTCGCCCTGGTCGAGCAGCACGGCCTGCCGTATGTGGTGGCCGTCAACCGCTTCCCCGACAGCCCCGCACACCCCGAGGCGGAGGTGCGCCAGGCGCTGGACCTGGAAGCCGGCACGCCGCTGGTCACCTGCGACGCCCGTGACCACACCTCGTCCCGCTCCGCGCTGATCGCGCTCGTTGCCCACCTTCACCACCTGACCGGAGCCTGACGTGACCCCCTCCCCCGCCGCCGCGGTGCCGCCGGCCTGCCCCGCACACCACAACGCCGCCGATGCCGGCTCGTCGCCGGGCGGGCTGCCGGCGCTGTTCGGGCCGGGCTTCGCCGCCGCCCCGGACACCGTCTATGCCCGCCTGCGCGCCTGCGGTCCGGCCGCGCTGGTCGAACTCGCCCCCGGGGTGGAGGCGTTCGTGGTGACCAGCTACAGCGCCGCGCTGGAGGTGCTGCGCTCGCCGTACTTCTCCAAGGACGCCCGCCGCTGGCAGGCCCTGGCCCGCGGCCAGGTGCCCACCGGCAACCAGGTGGTGCCCATGATGGGCTGGCGCCCGAGCCTGCTGTTCGCGGACGGCGCCAGCCACCTGCGGCTGCGCACCTCCATCGACGACGCCCTGGCACTGGTCCGCGCCCTGACCCTGCGCGGCTACGTGCAGGCCTGTGCCCGGGAGCTGATCGGCGCCTTCCGCACGGCCGGTGAGGCGGACCTGGTGGCCCAGTACGCCGACCGCCTGCCCATCGCGGTGTTCGCCCGGCTCTTCGGCTGCCCCGGCGAGCTGGCGGAGCGGATGTCCGTGGCCTGCGGCCAGATGATCGATGCCGAACCGCAGACCGCCCAGCGCGGCAGCGACGACCTCGCCCGCTGCCTGCACGACCTCATCACCGTCAAACGCCGCCGGCCCGGGCCGGATGTCACCTCCCACCTGCTGGCCCACCCCACCGCGCTGTCGGATGAGGAGATGGTCCACCAGCTGGTGGTGCTCATCGGCGCCGGCACGGTGCCGCAGGCCGCGTGGATCTCCACCGCGCTGATGATGCTGCTCACCGACGACCGGTTCTCCGCCGACCTGACCGGCGGAAGCCTGACCGTCACCGACGCGCTCAACGAGGCGCTGTGGACGCACTCGCCCATGAGCAACTTCTGCTTCCACTACGCCACCCGCCCCTGCCGGCTGCACGACGAGCACGGCCGCGCCACCGACATTCCCACCGGCGTCCCCGTGCTGATCAGCCACGCCGCGGCCAATACCGGCCCCGCACTGGCAGCGGCCGGCCCGGACCGGTACGCCGACAACCACGCGCACCTGGCCTGGTCCGCCGGCCCGCACACCTGCCCGGCCCAGGCCATGGCCACCACCATCGCCGAGACCGCCATCGAAACCCTCCTCGATGCCCTGCCCGGCCTGGAACTCGCCATCCCGGCCACCGGCCTGCACTGGCGGCCCGGTCCCTTCCACCGCAGCCTCGCCGCACTTCCCACACGCTTCCCCACCGACCAGGCCCCCACCGTCCACGCACACCCCTGAGCCCTGCCGCACGCGTTGGAGGAGCACCGATGGACCCCCGCACCTGCCCCGCCTTGGACCCGACCGGCACCGACCTTCACCACGAAGCCCACGCCCTGCGCGCACGCGGCCCCGCCACACCGGTGATGCTCCCCGGCGGCGTGGCCGCCTGGTCCGTCACCCGCCACGACGTCATCCAGATGCTGGCGTCCGACCCCCGTGTCTCGCGCGATGCGCGCCGGCACTGGCCGGACCTGGAACGCATACCCCAGGACTGGCCGCTGAACGTGTGGGTGCGCGTGGAATCCGCCTTCACCGCCTACGGCGAGGAACACCGCCGGCTGCGACGCCTGATCTCCGCCGCGTTCACCCCCCGCCGCACACAAGCCCTGCGCCCGAAGGTGCAGACCATCGTCAAGAAGCTGATCCGCAGCCTCCAAGAGGAGCCCGCCGGCGGCGAGGTGGACCTGCGGGCCCGCTTCGCCTACGCCATCCCCACCGAGGTGATCTGCGACCTGTTCGGCGTCCCGCCACAGATGCGCGGCGAGACCCGCCGCGTGATCGACGCCGCGCTGAACACCGCCGCCACCGCCGAACAGGCCGCCACCGACTATGCCGACCTCCTGGCCTGCATGCGCACCCTCGCGCAGAGCAAACGCGAAACCCCGGGACCGGACATGACCAGCGACCTGATCGCCGCCCGGGACGGCGAACACCGCCTGACCGAGGCCGAGCTGATCTCCACCCTCATCCTGATGATCGGCGCCGGATCGGAAACGGCCGTCAACCTCATCTCCTGGGCCACCCTGGCCCTGCTCACCCACCCCGAGCAGCGCGCGGCCGTCGAGCGCAGCGGCATCTCCTGGGACCAGGTGATCGAGGAAACCCTGCGCTGGCAAGGCCCCATCATGCACATGCCGCTGCGCTACGCGATCGACGACATCGACCTCGGCGACGACATCGTCATCCGCCGCGGCCAGCCGATCCTCCTCGGCTTCGGCGCGGCTGGCCGCGACCCCGCCCTGCACACGAATCCTGACGCCTTCGACGCCACCCGACAGGACACCTCCCACCTGGCGTTCGGGCACGGCCCGCACTACTGCCTGGGCGCGCCGCTGGCCCGCATGGAAGCCGCCATCGCGCTGCCCGCCCTCTTCGCCGCCTTCCCCCACCTCTCCCTGGCCGTGAACCCCGGCCAGCTGAAGCCCCAGGCCTCCTTCATCGCCAACGGCCACCAGACCTTCCCCGTCCTCCTGCGCCCCTGACCGCTGCCCCTCATCCAAGGACCATCCCGCACCATGACACCAGCCCCTCCTCACGCGCCCCCGCGCAGATTCTGCTGCTGCGCGGGCAACTCCCGCACCAGGCCTCCGTGCGCACCGATCACATCGGGAACCGCGAACCCGCTGCTCGTGCCGCCCGCAAAAGCGGTGGAGATCCACTGCCTGTACCGCACAACCGGCACCGACGCCTGAGAACCTCCGCCGTCCTCCCGGCAGCCCTTCTCTGAAGACCGTCTGTGCCTGGTCCTCCCCTGGCCGGGCACGGGCGCCGCGGCGGCGCCACGCCGATCCCCCGTCCGGCTCCCGCCGCCGCCCGGTGGCCCCGTCCCCTTCCTTCTCTCCGGCTGCGAGGGGCGGGGCCACCGCTCCCCGACCGTGTCTTTCATACGAATGCGAGATACACCGTGCCCATCCCTCTTCCCGGCTCCCATCTGGCCGGATTCCGGCAACTTCGGCCCGCCGTTCCCGCATCGGCGGCCTGGAGGAGTGTGCGGCCCGGGAAAGGGCACGACGCCGTCGTCATGCCCGAACCGGTGGCCCGGCGGGTGCTCCGCCTCCTGGCGCACCGCGGGCCACGGGTGACGCTGGGCCGGATCGGCGTGATGCCCGGGTCGTGGTGGTGGCCGGTGCCGCCCGGCCCGGATGAGGGCCTGACCTGGCCGAGAGCACGCTACGTGCCCGACGGCACCAAGCCGACGCTGCTGCTCAACGGCGTGCCCTTCGTCTGGCTGCGCCGGGATCGGGGTGTGCCCTCCGACCACCTGATGGTGCCGTCCGCTGTGCTCGGCCCGGTGGCCGGCACCGTCCCGGCCGGACCGCGGAGGTGGCGGTGAACAACACCTTCTCCAACGGCTCGGCCGGCACCGTGGTCCAGGCCCAGAGCGTCAACGGCGGCATCCACCTCCACCCGCCCGGCGCGCCACTCCTCCCCCCGCCGCGGCAGCTTCCCCCGGTCCGCAGGAGCCTGCTGGGACGGGAGGACCGGCTGGCCGCGCTGGACACCATCCGCACCGATGAGGACCACGCCTCGCCGATCGCCGTGATCACCGGCCTCGGTGGCGTGGGGAAGACAGCGCTGTCAGCCCACTGGCTGTCCCGGCTCGCCGAGCACTACCCAGACGGCCAGTTCTATACGGACCTGCGGGCATCCAGGGAAGTCCACCCGGCCCCTGCGGCCGTGCTGCGGGGCTGGTTGGGCGCCCTGGGCTACGGTCCGGCTCTGCCGGGGGAGTTGCAGGAGCTGGCGGCATTGTGGCGCTCGGCCACTGCGGACCGGGCAGTCGCTCTTCTCATCGACGGTGCCGCCTCGGCCGCGCAGGTGCACCCGCTGCTGCCCGGCGGCAACGACAGCATCGTCGTGGTCACCGGCCGCTGGCAGCTGACCGAACTGGCCACGGCCGGGGCACGGATGTGCCGGCTCCCGCCGCTGTCCCCCGCCGCCTCGGCCGAACTACTCGCCGCCTGCGCCGGGCAAGGCCGCCTGGACCCGGCCTCCGCCGAGGCCCGGCGCATCGCCGCCGCCTGCGCAGGGGTGCCCCTGGCACTGGTGATGGCCGGCGCAGTACTGGCCGCCGATCCGCACCGCCGCCCCGCGGACCTTGCCGCCGCACTGGAGCGCAACCCCCACACAACGTTGTCCAACCACACCGCCGAAGGAGTCTTCGCCGTGACCGCCGCCGCCCAGGAAATCTACGAATCGCTACCGCAGCACACCCGTCGGGTGTACAGGCTCTGCACGCTGCTGCCCACCACCGACCTCGACCCCTACATCGCCGCCGCGGCGGCGAACCTGCCCCCGGCGGAGGCCGAGCACGCGCTCGGGCTGCTCACCGGCGCCCACCTGCTGGAGGGCCGCCCGCCGCAGGAGGGCCGGCCGGCGCGCTACACCTGGGCAACACAGCTGGTGCACCGGCACGCACAGCAGCGTGCGCAGCAGGAGGACACCGACGAGGAACGGCAGGAGACGACGCGGCGGGCGTGCGAGTGGTTCCTGGCCGCCGCCAGCGCCGCGCAGAAACTACTCACCCCCGTGCAGGCCACCATGGAGCGCACCTACCACCACCCGCTGCCCGAACCGCCCACCTTCCCCGACGCACAAGCGGCCCGTGCCTGGGTGGTAGCCCACCAGCACAACGCGCTGCCGGTCATCCGCAGCGCACACCAGGCGCAGTGGTGGGAGACGGCCTGGCAGCTGACCGACGCCCTGTGGCCGCTGTTCCTGCTCCTGCAGCCGTATGAGGACTGGATCGCCGCCCACCGCCTCGGACTGGACGCGGCCCGCGCCGCCGGTGATGCGGCGGCCGAGCGGCGGATGCTCACCTCCGGCGCTATCGGCCTGGCCGCCGCCGGCCACAACGACGAGGCGATCCGCTGGTACGAGCAGGCCCTGGAACTCGCCCTGTCCGCCGGGCACGTGCACGACCACGGGCAGTCCCTGCTGGGCATCGGCGGCTGCCACACCAACATGGGCCGCCCGCAGCAGGCCGAGCCGTTCCTGCGCGAAGCCATCACCGTGTGGGAAGGCTCCGGCTACCGCCGCGGCATCGGGCTGGCCCTGATCACCCTCGGCGAAGGCGCCCTGCACACCGGCCGACTCGGCAAGGCCATCGAGCATCTCGCCGCGGCGCACGCGATCCTGGTCGAGCACGGCGACGGCTACGACGCAGACCGGGTAGCGGCCTGGCTCGGCTACGCCCGCGCCCTCTCCGGCGACCACGAGGCCGGACGCCAGTTGCTGGAACGCGCGCTGCCCGCGTTCCGCGCGGCCGGATCGGCGCGCTGGCAGGCCCACACCCTGGAGTGGCTCGGCGAGATCACCGCCCTCAGCGGCGAGGCCGGCACCGCCCGGCACCACTACGAGCAGGCGGCGGAGCTGTTCGACACCGTCCGCCCGGCCGACGCGGCCCGGGTCCGCGAACGTCTCGCCGCCCTGCCCTCCGGTGAAGACCGCTCGGACGACGGCACGCGATGAGGGCCGCCGGCCGGGCGTCCATGGAGACGCCATTCCTGCCGCCTGCCCCGGCTGGTGGGCCGGGCCGGGCGGTCCCGGGCGTCGCCGGTCAGATTCCGGTGGCCGAGGCGGCCGTGCTCTATGCGTGTGTGGAGTTGACCGACGGCGAGATGGCGGTGCACCGCCTTCGCACCTGGCCTCTGGAGTCCGGCCTGCGGGTGGTGCACGCGGCCTGGGACGCCGGGATCACCCGGCCCCGGCAGCGCCGCCCGCACTGGCCGCAGGTGGCCGCCCTCCTGGAGGCCGGCCGGATACGGCACCTGGTCGTGCCCACCGAAGCGCAACTGGAGTTCCGGCCCTCCCGCCGTCCTGCCCTGCGCGCCTGGCTGGATCGGCACGCCATCCGCGTCCACTACCCCGGTGCCCGGCCGCCCCCGATCCCGCCCGCTGCCCCGCCCGCAGCCGTGCACCCTTCCGTCTTCGTTCTTCCCCCCTGTGACAACCCGGACTTCCTGATATGACTTCTCCTTCCTCTCCCACGGTGCCGGCAAGGGCCGCCTACCGTGATGTGGCCTTACTGATCGCCGCCGCCTCCGGGCACAGCCTGTGGGCGACCGTGATGATCGCGCTGCGCGAGTACGCGACCATCCAGGTCCCGCACAGCGGCCTCGTCGGCCGCGTCCTGATGGCCGTCGGCGCGATAGCCATGGCCGGCTGGCTGATACGGCTGACCGCCGCCCGCAAGAGCGGTTCGGCCTGGGCACTCGCCGGTGCCGCCGCGCTGGCCGCCGCGGTGGCGGCGGACGCCGCCGGACTGGTGCCCGCCGACGGCGGCAGCACCTCCGGAGTGCTGGCTCCCCTGGCCGGAGCCGGGCTGACGGTATGGCTGGTGCGCGAAATCCTGCGCCACCACGGGGTACGGCTGCACGCGTCCGCGGGCCCCGCGGACGCCGACACGCAGGGCGGGGTGTTCGCCGCCGCACTGCTGGGGTTCGCCGCGGCGGGGCTGGCCATGGTCACGGTGTCGCTGTGGTTCCCCCAGTCCACGCTCAGCGGCCACCAGCTGGAGGCCGGCGGCATCACCACCGGCAGCCAGGCCTTCGCCGCCTTCGTGTGGACCGCCGTGGCCGAGGAACTGGCCGAGACCGCCGCAGTGCTGGCCCTGCTCGGCGCCGCAGGCCGGCCGGTGCGCGAAGCCGTGGCGCTGTGCCTGCTGCTGCGCCTGGCGGGCCACGCGTATCTCGGTGCCGCCGCGGTGGCCGCGATGGTGGCGGGCGCCGTGGCGGTGCTGCTGTTCCTGCGCTACCGGAGCGTCGTCCCGCTGCTGCTGGCGCACTTCGCCTGGGACGCCAAGGTCCGCGACTGGGTGATCCCCCAGCTGTATGCCGTGGACACCGGCGACGGGACACGCACCGTGCTCCTCTTCGCAAGCTGGCGCACCAGCACGGTCACCCTGCTGCTGACCGCCGGCGCGGCGCTGTGGCTGCTGCACTTCGCCCAGCCCACCACCGCCAGCAACAGCAACCAGGCCGGGGAAGCGGCCGGCAGCGGGCGCACCTCGCCACCAGCGGCAGCCTCCCCCGCCCGCCGCGCCCCGTAACACGCGCTGCCCGGCACAGCCCAGCCCACGGCACCCCCGGCAGCCGACTCTTTCTCCCTCCCGCACCCCTTTGCCCGCCTGGCACACCCATGGCAGGGCGATGTGGCTGACCGCGAAAGGCAACCTGGTTCATGGACCCTCACCACGATGAGACCAGTGCGGCGCAGATCGACACCGGCAGGCCGCAGTCGGCCCGGATCTGGAACTACTGGCTGGGCGGCAAGGACAACTACCCCGTCGACCGGGAAGCCGGTGACGCCTATGTCGCGTTGTTCCCCGGGATCGTCGGCGTGGCCCGCGCCTCGCGGTACTTCCTCATCCGCGGCATCCGCCACCTGGTCGGACAGGCCCGGATGCGGCAGTTCCTGGACATCGGCACCGGGCTGCCGACGGTGGACAACACCCACGAGGTCGCCCAGCGCATCGCCCCGGAGGTCAAGGTCGTCTACGTGGACAACGACCCGCTGGTCCTGGCCCACGCCCGCGCGCTGCTCACCGGCACCGGGCAGGGCGAAACCCGCTACCTCGACGCCGACCTGCACCACCCCGAGCACATCCTCGGCCAGGCCTCGGCGGTGCTGGACCTCACCCGGCCGGTGGCCGTCGTCCTCAGCGAGATCCTGGGCCACATCCCCGACGAGGAGCAGGCCGCCGACCTGGTGCACCGCCTGATGGACCCGCTGGCGCCGGGCAGTTACCTGCTGCTCAGCCACGGCGCCGACACCGACCCCGCCATGGCCGCCGCGCAGGAGATCTACAACGCCTCCGGGGCCGTGCCCTACCTCCTGCGCAGCCGCGAACAGGTCACCGGCCTCTTCGCCGGGCTGGAGCTGGTGCCGCCCGGCGTGGTGCCGCAGCCGCACTGGCACCCGGACCCGGGGCTGGAGCAGCCGCAGCTGCCGCCCGGGGTGGGCTGGGGCGCGCTCGCCCGCAAACCCGGCCGCTGACCAGCCGATCCCCGGCTCCGTCGGCCGAGCGCCGAGTACACCCACCTCTCCAGCACACAAGACCACCCCGGACTGCCTCCGGTCCGCCGACGCGAAAGCATCCTGTGAACAGCACCCTGGTCATCACCACCGGCGAACTCCCAGGCACGGCGCAGCCCAGGAAGGACAGCATCTTCCGTACCCGTGGCACGGTCATCGTGCTCGATGCCGACGCCGCCGCGTGCCCAGAGCAGCAGCGCGGCAGCTGGTACATCCAGGTTCTTGGTGTCCGCCTGCGCTCGGCCCTGGAGGCCGATTCCGGCGCGTCGTTGCGCACCGTAGTGGAGAGGGCGATTGCCGCCGTGGCCCAGCGGCACCGTCTGGTCCCCGGTGCCGCTCCGGCCGCCGCCGTGGCCATCGTCCGCGCCCTCCACGGCCGGGTGGAGGCGCTGGCCCTGGGCAATGCCCCCATCGTCGCCGTCGCGCGAACGGGCGCCGTTCATCAGCTGCGCGATGACCGCCTGGAGCGGCTGCTCACCGGGCGTCTGGAACACATCGGTCTGTATGCCCGGCTGCGCACCGGCGCGGGATTCACCTCGCCCAAGCACCGTGAGCTGCTGGATCAGCTGCGCGATCACCAGCTGCGGCACCTGAACAAGGACGGCGGCTACTGGGCTGCCGAGGCCGCCCCCGACGCCGCTCGGCACGCCTTGGTGCACTCCTGGCCGGCCGCGGAGATAGAGCAGGTCCTGGTGATGAATCACGCGGTGGCCGCCGCTGTGGAGGACTACCGCCTGTTCGCTTCCTGGCACCACCTGGCCCGCACCTGCCGCGAACGCGGCCCCCAGTACGTGGTGCGGATGATCCACACCGCCGAGACGGCCGAGGACCCTCACGGCATCCGCTGGCCCCGCTACGAGCCCGCCGGCGACAAGACCCTCGCGCACCTGGATCTCACCGCCGCCCTGGCGTGAACCACACCCTCGACGAGCCGCACTCCCGCGGAGAGACGCCACCATGACCGCACCCCACGCCCGACGCCGCGCACCCACGCCCGGGGATCCCCCGGCACTGTTCCACTCCCATCTCATCCTCACCGCCACCGAGCAGCAGGCCAGTCACGACATTCGCCGCCTGCAGCAGCTGCTGGCCGGGGGCCTGCCCGCACTGGGCCGCGAGCGCGCGCCAGCCGGCGGGCGGATGCTGTTCGCCGCCGTGCGCGCTCCCGCAGTCCCGGGTTCGGACACCGCCATCGCGCCCGCCGGGCCGGCCCTGGCCATGGTCGTGCGCACCGGGGTGCGCCCGGACTGGTCGCCGCTGCTGGATGCCGGGCGGCTGGCCGCCGCCGAGGTCCGCCCCGTCACCCCGGCCCCGGCCGCCGGGCAGGAGGTCAGCCTGCGGATCACCGCCAACCCCGTCATTCGAGATCGCCGCACCCACCGCCACAGCCCGCTGCGCAGCAGGAGCGAGTGCCAGGCCTGGCTGCGCAGAAGCCTGGCCCGGCACGGCGTCCGCGTCACCGGACCTGTGCATGTGTCCCCCGCCACCCGCCTGACCGGCACCGGCCGCAATGGCCCTGTGGTCCTGGTCATCCGGGACTTCCAGGCCCGTGCCACCGTCACCGACTCCGCCGCCCTGGCGGGGGCCCTGGCCGAGGGCATTGGACGCGGCAAGGCCTACGGCTGCGGCATGCTGAACCTCACCCCATCCGCGCCCCGGAGTTGGTAGATTCTCCTGGCGGGGCCAGGTCCTTCCGGCCCCTGCTCTCCTCACGCTCCTGGTGGGGACGCACCTGCTCACCTCGGTGCCGCAGCAACACCGTGCCCGTCCCGGTGCAGGTGCCTTCTTCCGCAAGGTTTCTTCCTCCTCACACATCTGTGGGGCGCCCGGCCTTTGGTCTGCTGTGACCGGTGGCGGCAGGGCGTCGTTGTCCTGGCATCAGCCGTTCAGGGGTTCGAGGAGGAACATGGGTCACCTGCCGAACGTTCTCGGCGCCCACCTGCTGCTGGAACGCGACGGGCGCGTGCTGCTGGGGCAGCGCGCGGCCAGCGCCGAGTTCGCGCCCGGCTACTGGCACGTGCCTGCCGGGCATGTGGAGCGGGAGACCGCCCGGGAGTGCGCCGTCCGCGAGGCGGCCGAGGAACTCGGCCTGGCCCTGCGCGTATCGGACCTGGAGCTGGTCCACACCCTTCACCATCTCGGGCCCACCGGGCCGCGGATGCAGTTGTTCTTCCGCGCCACCAGGTGGGCCGGCGAGCCGGTCAACGCCGAGCCTGACCGGTGCAGCGAGCTGCGCTGGTGGCCGCGCACCCGCCTGCCCGACCCTCTGGTGGACTACACCCGCACCGCGCTTGCGGCCATCGCCGCCGGCCGGCCGTACTCCGAAGTCGGCTGGCCCGGCTGACGCCACAGCGAACCGGTGACCGGCGCATGCAGGCACCACCGCCCAGCCACCCGGCACGCCCTGGGGCCGCCGACCCGGGGCGCCGAACGTCTCGGATCGTTGCCCCGCCAGGGAAGGGAGACAACCGCTGATGCCCGAGCAGCTGCTGCCCTTAGGGGGCGCCGATGTGGTGCACGCCCGCCGCGTGATGGTGGACCGCCTGGTCGCGGACGGTCTGCTGCACGACGCGGCGGTGCGCCGGGCACTGCTGGTCGTGCCCAGGGAGCAGCTCCTGCCGTGGATCTACGTCCTGCGCCAGGAGCCGGAGCAGCCGGGCCGGTGGTGGTGGCAGGTGCTGGACGGCACCCGGCCACAGGACCGTGCCGAATGGGTGGAGCGGATCCACGGCGAGCGCAGCGTCGCGGTGCAGTGGCAAGGCCGGCCCGTGAACGCCCCGGACGGCGGGCGGGTGGAGGGCGGGGATGTCACGGCCACGACCAGTGTCCTGTCCGCGACCGTGGCGACCTTGGAAGACCTCAGCCTGGAGCCGGGGCTGCGGGTGCTGGATGCGGGCACCGGCGCCGGCGTCGTTGCGGCGCTGGCGGCCCACCTGGCCGGCACCGACTCGGTCACCACGGTGGAGTGCGACCCGCATGTGGCGCAGGCAGCCCGGGAACGGCTGGCCGAGGCCGGATACCCGCTGAAGGTGGTCACCGGGGACGCACTGGCCGGGCACCCGCAGGGCGCGCCGTATGACCGGCTGCACGCCGGGTTCGCCGTCCGGTGCCTGCCGCCGGCGTGGCTGGAGCAGCTGGCACCCGGCGGGCTGCTGCTCGCGACGCTCACCACCGCCTCCCCGTTCTGGCTCGGGCGGTGCACAATGCGGCGCCATCGAAACGGGCGGCTGGAAGGGGAAGTGGCGGCGCTGGGGTGGGGGCACCGGCCCGGCCGGGGCTGGCGCCGGCTCTGCGCCCACAGCCACCGCGCACGCCTCGCCGCCTTCCCCGTGCGGCGCCGCCGCACCGCGCTGGCCCCGCCCGGCCCCGATGAGCACGGGCTGTGGCTGGCCCTGGCGCACCTGGCGCCAGGCCTGGTCCAGGACCGGCAGGCCGACCACCTCACCCTCATCGCACCGGGGGAAGACTCCTTCGCCGCAGTGCGCCCCGACGGCCAGGCATGGCAGGTCGAACACGCCGGACAGCGCGACATCTGGGACGAGGTCGAAGCGCTGCACGCCAGGTGGGTACGGGCCGGGCGGCCCGATGCCTACCGGCTGGAGGTCGCCGCGGACGGATCCCAGCACCTGGCCTCCCGCGCAGGCCACCCGCTGGCCTGGCCACTGCCCGCCCACCCCCTGGCCGCCGAACCCCAGAGCGTGAAGGAGACATTGCGACGGTGAGCACACGCACACGCAAGGCCGGCAGCGGGCAGGACGGCGCCACGGAGGCCAAGCAGACGGCGGCCGGATCCTCCTCCGCGTCGGAGCAGCTGCTGTTCGGCGGGCCGCTGCAGTACAACAAGCGCTGGACCAGGCACCAGGACGACGCCGCCAAGATGAGCGTGCGGCATACCCTGGGCCGGCTGCCGCGGATGCTGATGATGGCGCTCCGCCTGGCCTGGCAGGCCGACCGGCCGGCCACCGTGACCGTCATCGCCGCCGAGGTCCTGCGCGGCATCACCCAGGCGGTGGCGCTGCTGGGTGTGCAGGCGGTGCTGGAGGCGCTGCTGGCACCGGCCGAGATCGCCGAAGGAGTACGGGCCGCTGCTTCCCCCGCCGTGGTGATGGCGCTGGCGCTGGCCGCGGGTGCGCTGCTGGCGGCGGTGACGACGTACGCCGACGGCCGTCTGCGGCCCCAGGTCGAGCAGCAGGCCCGCCAGCGCTACCTGCAGCGGGCCACCGAGGTGGAGCTGGAGGCGATCGAGGACCACGCCTTCCACGCGCTGCTGGAGTCCGCCCAGTACGGGGCGCAAGGCGCGCGGGAGGTCATCGGGCACGGCACCAGGATCGTCGGCGGGGTGATCTCGCTGATCACCGCCGGCGGAGTGCTGACCGCCCTGCACCCGCTGCTGCTGCCGATGCTGCTGGTCATGGTCGCCCCCAGGGCGTGGGCGGCCTTGCGGATCTCCCGGCAGCGCTATGAGTCCTTCCACATCTGGGTCCAGCACACCCGCGCCTTCCGGGTGCTGTCCCAGCAGATGATCGACGAGGACGCGGCGGCCGAGATCCGCGTCCACCGCATGGGCGGCTTCCTGCTGCACCACCACGAGGAGATGGCCCGCGCCTTCCTCATCGAACAGCGCCGCCTGGCCCGGGTGGAGGCCACCACCTTGCTGGTCGCCTCCATCGCCGCCGGAGTGACCGCGGTGGCGACCTACACGGTGCTGGGCTGGCTGCTGTGGTCCGGGGCCGTCGCCCTGGCCGCCGCCGGCGCGGCGGTGGCCGCCATCCAGACCGGCACCGGCGCCCTTGCCAACCTTGTCTCCCACATCAACCGCATGCACGAGGACAGCCTGTACGTTGCCGACCTGCACCAGGTCACCGAACAGGCCACCGGACGGGAAATCCCCGCCGGCGGCCACCCCCTCCCCGAGGCCCCGCGGCACATCCACTTCGACAACGTCACCTTCACCTACCCCAGCAGCAGCGACCACGAAGACGAAGACGGCGAGGACACCGGAGGCGACCGCGTGCCGGCGCTGAACGGGCTGACCATGACCATCCCGCTGGGCAAGGTCACCGCCCTGGTCGGCAACAACGGCTCTGGCAAATCCACCATCGCCAAACTCCTGGCAGGGCTCTACCGCCCCCAGGGCGGGCGCATCCTGTGGGACGGCACCGACACCGCCACCGCCGACCGCGCCCAGCTCTTCTCCCGGTTCTCCTTCGTCACCCAGGACTTCTACCGCTGGCCCTTCACCGCCCGCATCAACGTCGCCGTCGGCGACCCCAGCCTCCCCCTGACCCAGGAACGCCTGGAGGCGGCGGCGGCCAAGGCAGGCGCCACCGACCTGATCGCCTCACTGCCCCAGGGCTGGCGCACCCTGCTCTCGCGCACCTTCCAACGCG
>NZ_FOLM01000035.1 GCF_900112355.1 Streptomyces aidingensis | reverse complement strand
TCCCCGACCGTCATCCGGGGGTTGAGCGAGGTGTAGGGGTCCTGGAAGACCATCTGGATATTGCGGCGCACGGCTTTGAGGGCCCGGCCGGACAGCCCGGTGATGTCCTGCCCCCGGTAGCGGATGCTGCCCGCGGTCGGAGTCTCCAGGGACATCAGCAGCCTGGCCACGGTGGACTTGCCGCAGCCGGACTCCCCCACGATGCCCAGGGTCTCCCCCGGGCGGAGGTCGAAGGAGACCCCGTCCACCGCCTTGACCGCGCCGATCCGGCGCCTGAGGAGAATGCCCTGGGTGAGCGGGAAGTGCTTGACCAGACCGCGCACTTCCAGGATCGGCCCGGTGGTCCGGTCAGCGGGCGAGGTCTGCTGCGGAGGCTGCATCGAGCGTCTCCTTCCAGAAGTGGCAGGCACTGGTCCGGCCGGGGCCGACGGGGTACAGCGGCGGCCGGTCGGTGCGGCAGATGTCCTGGGCCTGCGGGCAGCGCGGGTGGAACGGGCAGCCGGAGGGGATGGCCATCAGGCTGGGCGGCAGGCCCTTGATCGCGTACAGTTCGCCGCCCTTGTGGTCCAGGCGGGGCACGGAGTCCAGCAGTCCCTTGGTGTAGGGGTGGGCCGGGGAGGCGTAGAGGTCGGCGACCGGGGCGTTCTCAATGACCCGGCCCGCGTACATCACCGCGATCCGGTCGGCCACGTCCGCCACCACACCCAGGTCGTGGGTGATCAGGATCAGGCCCATCCGGTACTCCCGCCGGAGCTCCGCCAGCAGGTCCATCACCTGGGCCTGCACGGTGACATCCAGCGCCGTGGTGGGCTCGTCGGCGATGATCAGGTCGGGTTCGAGGGCCAGGGCCATCGCGATCATGATCCGCTGCCGCATCCCGCCGGAGAACTGGTGCGGATAGTCGTTGACCCGCTCCCGCGCCGCCGGGATACGGACCCGGTCCATCAGCTCCACCGCACGGGCCCTGGCCTCCCCGCGCGACATCCCGCGGTGGACGCGGAACATCTCGGCGAGCTGGTAGCCGACCGACAGCACCGGGTTGAGCGAGGACAGCGCGTCCTGGAAGATCATGGCGATCCTGTCGCCGCGGATCTTCCGCCGCTCCTCCTCCGCCATGGCGAGCAGATCACGGCCCCGGAACAGGATCCGGCCGCCGGTGATCCGGCCGGGCGGCATGTCCAGGATGCCCATGACGGCCTGCGCGGTGACGGACTTGCCGGAACCGGACTCCCCCAGCACCGCCAGCGTCTCCCCGGCCTCGACGGTGTAGCTGACGCCGTTGACGGCCCTGGCGATCCCGTCCCGGGTGCGGAACTCGATCCGCAGATCCCTGACCTGAAGCAGCGGCGCGGCGGCCCGCTCGGTCTGCTGCGACACGCGACGTGCCTCCTCAGCGCAGTTTCGGGTCCAGGGCGTCGCGCACCGCGTCGCCCATCATGATGAAGGCCAGGACGGTCAGGCTCAGCGCGGCGGCCGGGTAGAGCAGGATGTGCGGCGCGTTGCGGAACTTCATCCCGTCCGAGGCCGCCGAGATGTCCACGCCCCAGGAGACGGTGGGCGGTCTGAGGCCGACGCCGAGGAAGCTGAGCGTGGCCTCCAGGACGATGAAGGTGCCGAGCATGATGGTGGCCATCACGATCACCGGGGCGATGGCGTTGGGCAGGATGTGCCGCAGCAGGATGCGGGTGTTCCCCGCGCCCAGCGCCCGGGCCGCGTGCACATAGTCGTTCTGCTTGGCGGACAGCACCGCGCCGCGCGCGATGCGGGCGATCTGCGGCCAGCCCAGCACGGTGATCACCAGCACCACCGGCCAGATGGAGCCGAGCTTGATCATGGAGAGGAACACGATCGCGCCGAGCACCATGGGGATGGCGAAGAAGATGTCGGTGGTGCGGGAGAGCACCGGATCCCAGAACCGGCTGAAGTAGCCGGCCAGTCCGCCGACCACCGCACCCAGCAGGGTCACCCCGAGGGTGGCGCACACCCCCACCGCGATCGAGGCCCGCGCCCCGTAGACGGTCCGGGTGTAGACGTCGCAGCCCTGGTTGTCGAAGCCGAACCAGTGGCCGGCCGAGGGCTCCTCGTAGGCACGGCCCAGCCGGCAGTAGAGCGGATCACGGGTGGCGATCAGGCCGGGCCAGATCGCGATCACGATCAGAAAGAGAATGAGCAGCGCGGAGATCAGAAAGACCGGGTTGCGGCGCAGATCGTGCCAGGCGTCGGAGCTGAGGCTGCGGGCGCTCTCCGGGCGGCCGGTGGCCTCCAGGGCCTCCACGGCGGACTTCTCCTGGGCGGCCAGCACATCGTCCGGGTCGCGCTCGGCGGTGGCGTCGATCGACGGGCTGGGCCCGCGCGGCGCCCGCTCCTCGGGGGCGAGCTGCGGCGGCCGGGCCGCCTGGGCCCGCGACTCGTCGGACGGTCTCTCGTCAGGCATAGCGGATCCTCGGGTCCAGCACGGCATAGCCCAGGTCGACCAGCAGATTGGCCAGCAGGAAGATCAGCACCAGCACGGTGACAAAGCCCACCACGGTGGGCGAGTTCTGCCGCACGATGCCCTGGAAGAGCTGGTAGCCGACGCCCTGGATGTTGAAGATGCGTTCGGTGACGATGGCCCCGGCCATCAGGGTGCCGATATCGGCGCCGAGATAGGTGACCACCGGGATCAGGGAGTTGCGCAGCAGATGGCGCACGGTCACCCGGAGGCGCGGCAGCCCCTTGGCCACGGCGGTGCGGATGTAGTCGGCGCGCAGATTCTCCACGACCGAGGTGCGGGTCAGCCGGGTGACATAGGCCAGCGAGACCATGGCCAGGATCAGGCCGGGCACGATCAGTTCGGAGAACCGGGCGTCGGGGCTGACCGCCGGGTCGATCCAGGCCAGCTCGACGCCCAGGAAGAACTGCAGGGTGGTGCCCAGGACAAAGGTGGGGATGGCGATGACCACCAGGGTGAACATCAGCACCGTGGTGTCCACGGCCCGGCCGCGCCGCAGCCCGGAGACCACGCCCAGGACGATGCCGAAGACGATCTCGAAGGCCAGGGCCACCAGCATCAGCCGGAAGCTGACCGGGAAGGCGTCGGCCATCAGCTCCGTCACCGGGCGGCCGTTGAAGGCGGTGCCGAAGTCGCCGGTGAAGATGTCCCGCATGTAGAGCAGGTACTGCTGGTACAGCGGCTTGTCGAGGTTGAACTCGGCGCGCAGCCGGGCGGCGGTGGCCGGGTCCGGGGCACGGTCGCCGAACAGGGCGCCCACCGGGTCGCCGAGCGCGTACACCATCACAAAGATCAGGAAGGTGGCGCCGATGAAGACCGGGATCATCTGGAGCAGGCGCCGGATGATGTAACGCCCCACGGGCGGCTCCCCTCAAGGCCGGTTCGGTACGGGATCGGGGCGCGGGGGCGGCGGGGTGCCGCCGCCCGCCGCCGTTCAGTCGACCGTGATGTCGGTGAAGACCGGTACCGAGAAGGGGTTGAGCTTGACGTTGTCGACCCGCTCGGAGTAGCCCGCGATGCCGTTCTGGTACCACAGGGGAATCGCCGGCATGTCCTCCACCAGCAGTTCCTCGGCCTGCTGGAAGAGATCGACGGCCTCCTCCTCGGACTCGGCGGCATTGGCCCGGTCGACCAGGGCGTCGAACTCCGGGTTGTCGTAGCCGGAGTCGTTGGAGGAGCCGGTGGAGTAGTAGATCGGCTGGAGGAAGTTCTGGATCAGCGGATAGTCCATCTGCCAGCCGGTGCGGAACATGCCCGTCATCCGGTCGTTGGTGACCTGGTTGCGGAAGTCGGCGAAGGTGGGCACGGGGTTGACGACGCAGGCGTCGGTGTCGCCGAGCACGTTGTTGATGCTGTTGCAGGCCGCGTCCATCCACTCCCGGTGCGAGCCGGTGTCGACGTTGGAGGTGAGGGTGACCGAGCCGCCGGGCAGGCCGCCGGCGTCCTCGATCATCTCCCGGGCGGCGTCCGCGTCGAACTCGCAGACGTCCCCGCACAGGCCCTCCTGGTAGCCGCCGGCCTCCTGGAGCACCGGGGAGGTGAAGTCGGTGGCGGGGGTGCGGGTGTCGTTGAAAATGGTGCGGGTGATCTGCTCCCGGTCGATCGCCCGGGAGAGCCCCTGCCGGATCCGTCTGGCCTCCTCGCCCTGCCATTCCTCCTGGTAGAGCGGGAAGGAGACGGTCTGGATGATGCCGGCCGGCTGGTTGATGAAGCGGCCGTCCAGATCCTGCTCGGCATTGCGGAGCTGGGCGGCCGGAATGTCGTCGGCCACGTCCAGATTGCCGGCCTGGAGATCGGTGTAGGCGGTGCTGTTGTCGGTGTAGACGATCAGCTCCACGCCGTCGTTCTGCGCCGCGTCGTCGCCCGCGAAGTCCTCGTACGGCACCAGGGTCATGGAGCGGCTCGGCTGATAGGAGTCGATCAGATAGGGGCCGTTGCCGACGGGCTTCTCCAGCCAGGCGTCGTGGTTGTCGAAGAACGACTGCGGCAGCGGGGCGTAGGCGGCGTAGCCGAGGGTTTCGGGCCAGAGCGAGAAGGGCTCCCGCAGCCGCACCGTGAAGGTCGTGTCGTCCACCACCTCCAGGCCGCTCATGGTGTCGGCGGTCGGCTGCCGGCCCTCCTCGGCCGGATGCACATCGTCATAGCCGTCGATGAACTCGAAGAAGTAGGAGCCGATCTGCGCGTTGTCGATGTGCGCGCCGTAGTTCCAGGCGTCGACATAGGACTGCGCGGTGACCGGGGTGCCGTCCTGGAAGGTCCAGCCGTCCTCGATGGTGATGGTGAAGTTCTGCTGGTCCTCGGTCTCGATGGACTCCGCCATGGCGTTCTCGGCCTCGGCGGTGTCGGGGTTGTAGCGCTTCAGCCCCCGGAAGATCATGTCGAGGACCTTGCCGCCCTGCACCTCGTTGGTGTTGGCGGGCTCCAGCGGGTGCTGCGGCTCGCCCCAGGACGCCCGCACCAGCTCGCCGCCGGCTCCGGCGCCCCCGCCGCCTCCGTCGTCGCCACCGCAAGCGGTGGCGGCCAGGGCCAGTGCCACCAGGCCGGCGACGGCCGTGGCCAGGCGCGTGCCTCCGCGCATCGAGAGCCTCCTCGGGCTGGGACGGGCAGGGTTGTCCGCACCCCATCGGAACGCCGCCCGGCCCGGCCGCGGCCCACGACACGCATCTCAGCAACAAGTACGATCAACTGCCGCAGCCCGGATCGCCCGGACGGGGGACCACGGCGCCCTCGCGGTCCCGGCTCCCGGCCCTCGCCCGCCCGCTCAGTACCGGGGCGGCGGCGGCCCGAATCCCTGCGGCGGATACGGCCCCGGCTGCGGATACGGTCCCGGCTGCTGCGGCATGGGCATCGGCGTCGGCATCGGGGCGCCCATCGGGCCGCCCGGTCCCATCGGCACCGCGCCGGCCTGCCGCTGGGAAACCGACTGCGCCAGGGCCAGCGTCTCGCCCGCCAGCGCCTGGGCCTCGGCCAGCCCCTCGGCGTCGTCCGCCAGCACCGCCGGAGCGTCCGCCAGCACGCGGTGGACCAGCTCCGCCCCGCGCTGCGGCAGCCCGCAGTCCACATACAGACCGGCCAGATGCAGCGTCTCGATCACCGTCACCCGGCCTTCCAGGCCGGGCGTGCGGCGCATCCGGCGCAACAGCTTCTGCTGCAACTCGGCCGCCTCGAAGCCCCAGCCGCGCTCCCACAGCCGCACCACCCGGCCGCGCAGCGCGATCAGATCCCACAGCCGGTTCGCGGGCGCCAGCGCCCCGCCGGCCAGCACCGCGAGCGCACCGGCCAGCAGCAGATACAGGCCACCGCCCGGGGAGATGTCCAGCGTGGCGCCGTCCGGCCCGGGAATCTCACCGGTCTCGGTCAGATGCAGCAGCGCCCAGGCGCCGGCCAGCCCGCCCGCGCCCAGCAGCACCGCGCGGCTGCGGCGGGCGGCCCGCCCGGACAGGTACCACAGCGCGGCGGGCAGCGCGGCCAGGCCGGCGGCCAGGGTGAGCAGGCCGTCGCCGCCGGACAGCCCGGCCCGGGAGCCGAGCCCCGCCTCACTCGCCCCGTACACCACCTGTCCGGCGTCCGGCCCGCCGATCCACGGCAGCAGCGAGCCCAGCACCACCAGCAGCCCGCCGCCCGCCGCCAGGGCCACGGTGGCCAGGATGCGCGGGCGGCGCAGCGCCACCGTCGCGGTCGTGAGGAAGTCCTCCAGCGCGCTCATCCGGGCAGCCTCACCAGATCGGCGGTGGTGGTGGACTGGGTGATGAAGAGGATCACCGGGACCAGCAGGGCGGCGGCCGGGATCAGGACCAGCCGGGCCGGGACGCGCAGCCGGGTGGAACCCAGCCGGGCCGCCAGCAGGGTCAGGCTGCCCGGGATGATCAGCAGCAGGGTGAGCACGGAGAGCAGATAGCGGGCCGGGGAGTCCCCGGGCGCCGGGAACAGCGGCGACAGCACCGACTGCTCGGCCAGCCACTCGGTGCCCTGGGCCAGGCCCCGGATCACCGCGACCAGCGCCAGCACCGGCAGCGCCAGCAGGAACAGATTCCACAGCAGCTGCATGTCGAGCCCGCCCGAGGAGCCCGGGCGGCGGCTGCCGGCCGCCGCCATCCGCTCCTCGTGCTCGCGCGTCTGCTGCCGGTCGAACAGCGCGTGCACGGCGGCGGTGTCGCCCTGCATCGCCCTGGAATTGAGCTGGTTCTCCGTCATCATGCTGAGATCGGAATTGCTCACCGTCGCTCGTCCTCCCCTCGTGCACGCCGCCGGCGGTTCACTGCCCCGCCGCCGCGCGTTCCGTGGCCCGCTTTCTGCTGCGCACCGTCACCAGCGCCGTCACCAGGCCGAGCAGGGCCGCGCCCGCGCTTGCGGCCAGCGGCCAGGGCGGAACCGCGGCCGGGGCCGGGGCCGCCGCCAGGCCGGCCACGGCCGCCCCGCCGCCGGAGAAGCCGTCGTACTCGGAGAGCGTCACCCGGTAGACGCCGGGGGCGAGTTCCGCCTCGCCCACCGCCCAGCCGTCCCGCCGGCCGAGGCCGGTGGCGGTGCGGTGCTCGAAGGCCGTGGACATGGTGACCGGCACGTCCGCGCCCCGCTCGTCGTTGACCGTCACCAGCACCGGGCGCGGGCGGCCCTGGTCGAGCATCGCCTGCACCAGCGGCAGCCGTTCCGTGCCCGGCTCGGTCTCCAGCCAGAAGACCCAGGTGCCGGCCTCCTCGGCGCCCACCCGGAATTTCAGCGTGCCGCCCTCGTCGGCGCGGTCGAATCCGGCCGCCGCCTCGTCCATGCGGTTCTTCTCGCCGTAGCCGTAGACGAAAAGCAGCAGGAACGCGCCCACCCACAGGGCGACCGCCACCAGATACCACCTGCGGGACGGTCCGAGCCGCAGAAACAGGTCGTCGGCCGGCCGGAGCGCCGACTGCACGGACGCCATGTCACCCCTCCCCCTCTGCCGGTGCCTTCACCTCCCCGACGCGCACAGCTCCCCCCGTATTACGGACACGCCGTGGAGGAGAACTGGAGCACCGGTGACGGCAGAGCCATCGGTCAGCGTACAGTTCGCCCTTCCACAGCGGCAGCCCTCGTGCCCGGTCCGTGACAGCGGCGTCCCGCGCCGTTCTCCGGCCGTCCGCCGCCGCTTCGCCTCAGCCCTCGGTCGTCGCTCTCAGTCGTCCCAGACCATCGCTGTCTCCCCCGCTTCCGGCGGACGCCCGCCCGCCTCTCCCCCGTCGGCCGGCCCCCCGGCCGGTTCCCCGACGGTACTGTCCGGCCCGCCGCGCGGGCCGCCGTCGTAGAGTTCCGTAACGGTCCCCGTATCACCCCTGGACAATGGCCATGACCTCGCCGAATTCCCCGCCGCCGCCCTTGCCCTTCCGCTGCCCGCTGGCCGGGCTGACCGCCGTCCGCCACGGCCAGTCCACAGCCAACGTAGCCTTCGCCACTGACAGTCCCCTGCCGCCGGACCTCACCGATCCCGAGGTCCCCCTGACCCCGCTCGGCGTCACCCAGTCCGAGGCGCTCGGCCGCCTGCTGGCCTCCTCGCCGGTGCCGGATCTGGTGCTGGCCTCGCCCTTTCTGCGCACCCGGCAGACCTGGGGGGCCATGTCGGCCGCCGCCGGGCGGCTGGGCGCCTCGCTCCCGCCGCTCCTCACCGACGAGCGGCTGCGCGACCGGGATCTCGGCCGCTACTCGCTGCTCACCCCGTCCGCGCTGCGCGCCCGCGATCCCCGGGCCCGGCCGGGGGACTGGTTCTACCGCCCGCCGGGCGGCGAGTCCTTCGCCGATGTCTCGCTGCGGGTGCGCAACTTCCTCACCGAGCTGGGCACGGCCGCCCAGGGCCGCGACGTTCTGCTCATCACCCATGACGCGGTGATCGTCTCGGTCCACCGGGTGCTGCTCGGCCTGGGCGCCCCGCCGCCGGACACCGCCCCGGTCCCGAACGCCTCCCGCACCCACTGGACCGGCACCGGAGGCCATCTGGTCCTGGCCCGGTGGGCGGCGACCACCGGCTGAAGGCGCCGGGCACCCGTCTGTGCGCAGGGGCATCACCCGGGCCGCCCGGGGAACTCTTCCCGGGAGGCACGCAGCAGGCTGGGGTGGCCGTGATGGCGCATGCGGACGAGGGAAACGACACACCGGCGGGGACCGCCGGTGAGCGGTACCGGCGGGCGCGGGAGACGGGGAAGGCGTATGCCGAGGGCGAGCGGGCGGAGATCCGTCATGCCGAGGTTGTGTCGGCGCCCGTGGATGTCGCCGACGCACTCGGTCTGGAGACGGGCGCCCGGGTGGTCTGGCGGCAGCGGCTGACGCTGCGGGACGGCCGGCCGGCCTCCCTCTCCGCCTCCTGGTTCCCGGCGTCGGTGCTGGAGCTGTGCCCGAGGCTCGCGCAGCGCGAGCGCATCCGGGAGGGCACCACCCGCTACATCGAACTCAAGACCGGCCGCCGTCCGCAGCGCGCGCGGGACCTGTGGTCGGCACGGGAAGCGGCCCCGGAGGAGAGCAGGGCACTCGGGCTCCCCGCCCAGGCGACCGTCTCCGAAGTCCGGCACGTGGTGTACGACAGCGACGAGGAGCCGCTGGCCTTCGAGATCTCCATCAAACCCGGCACCGGACACACCGGCACCCAGGAGTACACGCTGTAGCGGGTCCTTCGCCTCGTCTTCACAGATCGTCGAAGTCGCCGAGGGATACTCCGCCCTTGAAAGCGGCCCACTCAGCGGCGGTGAAGCAGAGATGGGGGCGTTCCGGGTTCTTGGAGTCCCGGACGGCGACCCCGCCGCCCGGCAGGGGGCCAGCTCGAAGCATTCGCCGGCGTTGGCCGTCAGGCTGCTCTTCTGCCAGGTCAGCGTGACGGGGTCGATCGCGTACAGATCCCGCTTCTCCATCAGTCAGTGACGTCGCTGTACTCTGCCCACCAGGGCTGCCTGCGCTGACGGGTCGCGGCGTGGAGCTGGGCGAGCTCCTCCCGCTCCGCCTCGGGACCGCGTAGAGATTCATCAGTTTGGTGAAGTGCGTCAGCGAGCACGGGCGTCACCATCCCGCTCCGGAGCCTCCGGGCACGGACGAGGGAGGGGCGACGACCTCATGAAGGACACCCGACAGATGCCCGGGAAACTACCGGAGATCGGTGCGCAGGCGGCCCCGCCGGAGGACACGCTGCCGGACGCGGTGCGGGACGGCCGCATCCGCGCGCTGCGCAGCGTCCCGGAGCAGGAGCTGCTGCATCGCATCTTCGCCGAACCGGACGAGCCGGCCAGGGACCGCCGATGAGCGGGGGGCGGCAGTCGCCGGGCAGCGCGGTTCCGGTTCGCGCCGGGTAGACTTGGTCCAGCACTTAGTCCACCCTGGTGTCCGACCCTGCGAGGCTCATGATGGAAGCAGCCCGGCAGTACAACGTGCATGAGGCCAAGACTCATTTCTCCCGGATACTGGAGCAGGTTGCCACCGGCGAGGAGATCATCATCAGCAAGGCGGGCGAGCCGGTGGCCAAGGTGGTGCCGCTCCGGCGTACCGTGCGCAGGACCGGCCGGGGCTCGCTCAGCGGGCAGATCGAGATCATGGAGGACTTTGACGATCTTCCCGACGATCTGGCAGACGCTTTCGGGGTGCGCTGATGAGGTTGCTGCTGGATACCCACGTGGTGCTCTGGTGGTTGAGCGACTCGCCAGAGCTGTCCGAGGAGACGAAGATCCTTCTGGACACCGAGCCGGGCGTATGCGTCAGCGCCGTATCGCCCTGGGAAGTGGCCATCAAGCAGTCGCTGGGAAAGCTGAAAGGCCCTGACGACCTGCCCGAGCGGGTTCGGGACTGTCAGTTCCGGTCTCTGCCCATCACCGCTGGTCACGGAGTCCGCGCTGGACGGCTGCCGCATCATCACCGTGATCCGTTCGATCGCTTGCTGGTCGCCCAGGCGCAGACCGAGGGTCTGACGCTTGTCACGCGCGACCAGCACATTCCCCGGTATGACGTGCCGGTTCTCGCCGTCTGAGTCTGCAGTACGGCGTCGGCTCCAGGGCGGTTCCCCGGGATGCCGAGGGCCGCGCCCGGCCCGAGGGGGAAGGGGCCGGGCGCGGGGCTGCTCAGGCGGCGATGGGGGTGCGTTCTTCGGCGAAGTGGCAGGCGGAGGGGTGGGCCCCCGGGGTGCCGGTGAGGGGGGCGGGGACGGCCAGCAGCGGGGTCTCGGTGGCGCAGCGGTCGGTGGCCTTCCAGCAGCGGGTGCGGAAGCGGCAGCCGGACGGCGGGTCGGCCGGGGAGGGCACATCGCCGTGCAGGATGATCCGCTCGCGACGGTCGCGGCCCTCGGGGTCGGGGACCGGCACGGCGGACATCAGTGCCTGGGTGTAGGGGTGGGTGGGATGGTCGTAGATCTCCTGATGGCTGCCGGTCTCGACGATCCGGCCGAGGTACATGACGGCCACCCGGTCCGAGATGTGGCGGACGACGGACAGGTCGTGCGCGATGAAGACGTAGGAGAGGCCGAACTCGTCCTGGAGGCGTTCCATCAGGTTGATGACCTGGGCCTGGACGGATACGTCGAGTGCGGAGACGGGTTCGTCGCAGATGATGATCTC
>NZ_FOLM01000038.1 GCF_900112355.1 Streptomyces aidingensis | reverse complement strand
CCCGAGAGGTGTCCGTATTGCCACATTTTGGGAAGTTCGTCTACGCTGAATAAACGGACCCGGCACTGTTTGAACCCCCGAGCAGGCAGTGCCGGGCTCCTAATGTCCGTGCCCCGATGCGGCGCATGGCCGTGAGCTGCGAGTAGCGTGGGAACATGGCACCGACCTCGACACCGCAGACCCCCTTCGGGCGGGTGCTGACCGCCATGGTCACGCCGTTCACCGCGGACGGCGCGCTCGACCTCGACGGCGCGCAGCGGCTTGCCGCCCATCTGGTTGACGCCGGCAACGACGGCCTGATCATCAACGGCACCACCGGTGAATCCCCGACCACCACCGATGCCGAGAAAGCCGACCTGGTCCGCGCGGTGGTCGAGGCCGTCGGCGACCGCGCGCACGTGGTGGCCGGCGCCGGCACCAACAGCACCCATCACAGCGTCGAACTCGCCCGCGCCGCCGAGCGCGCCGGAGCCACCGGCCTGCTGCTGGTCACCCCCTACTACAGCAAGCCCCCGCAGGAGGGTCTGCACCAGCACTTCACCGCCGTGGCCGACGCCACCGGGCTGCCGGTGATGCTCTACGACATCCCCGGCCGCACCGGCGTCCCGATCCAGACCGAGACCTTCGCCCGGCTGGCCGAGCATCCCCGGATCGTGGCCAACAAGGACGCCAAGGGCGACCTCGGCCGCGCGAGCTGGGCCATCGCCACCACCGGCCTGGCCTGGTACTCCGGCGACGACATGCTCAACCTGCCGCTGCTCTCGGTCGGCGCGGTCGGTTTTGTCTCCGTCGTCGGCCATGTGGTCACCCCCGAGCTGCGCGCCATGGTGGACGCCATCACCGGCGGTGACGTCGCCAAGGCCATCGAGATCCACCAGAAGCTGCTGCCCGTGTACACCGGCATGTTCCGCACCCAGGGCGTGATCACCACCAAGGCCGCCCTGAGCCTGCTCGGCCTGCCCGGCGGCCCGCTCCGGCTGCCCCTGGTGGGCCTGACCGAGGACGAGGCCGAGCAGCTCACGCGCGATCTTGCCGCCGGCGGGGTACAGCTCTGACGGGCGCCGCCATCAGACTTCACAACTGAAGACCGGAAAAAGCAGAGATGCGCACAGAGCGCCGCACATCTGCCATGCGGTAAATGTCATGCTCAACAACTGCATGTTCAACAACTGCACGTCAACTGCAACATCAGAACGGAAACGCGCGCCACATGGCCCTCGCGGCCCTGTGGCGCGCGCGGTGAGGAGTGTCTTTTGAGCCATCCGCATCCAGAACTGGGGCCTCCGCCCAGTCTTCCCGAGGGCGGGCTGCGGGTCATCCCCCTGGGCGGTCTCGGAGAGATCGGCCGCAACATGACCGTCTTCGAATACGGCGGCCGACTGCTGATCGTGGACTGCGGGGTGCTCTTCCCCGAGGAGGAGCAGCCCGGCGTCGACCTGATCCTGCCGGACTTCAGCGTCATCCGGGAACGGCTGGACGACATCGACGCCGTGGTGCTGACCCACGGCCACGAGGATCACATCGGCGGCGTGCCGTACCTGCTCCGCGAGAAGCCGGACATCCCCATCGTGGGATCCAAGCTGACCCTGGCCCTGATCGAGGCCAAGCTCCAGGAGCACCGCATCCGCCCGTACACCCTGGAGGTCAAGGAGGGGCAGCGCGAGCGGCTCGGCCCCTTCGAATGCGAATTCATCGCCGTGAACCACTCCATCCCGGACGGACTGGCCCTGGCCATCCGCACCGGCGCCGGCACGGTGGTCCACACCGGCGATTTCAAGATGGACCAGCTCCCGCTGGACGGCCGCCTCACCGACCTGCGGCACTTCGCCAGGCTGGGGGAGGAGGGCATCGATCTGCTGCTCGCCGACTCCACCAACGCCGAGGTGCCCGGCTTCGTGCCGCACGAGCGGGACATCTCCGGGGTGCTCCGCCAGGTCTTCGCCCAGGCCGAGAAGCGGATCATCGTGGCCAGCTTTGCCAGCCATGTGCACCGCGTCCAGCAGGTCGTCGACGCGGCGCAGGCATACGGCCGGCGGGTGGCCTTCATCGGCCGCTCCATGGTCCGCAACATGGGCATCGCCCGGGAACTCGGCTACCTCAAGGTCCCGGCGGGGCTGGTGGTCGACGTCAAGGCCCTCGACGACCTGCCCGAAGAGAATGTGGTGCTGATCTGCACCGGTTCCCAGGGCGAGCCCATGGCCGCGCTCTCCCGGATGGCCAACCGCGATCACCAGATCCGGATCAGGCCCGGCGACACCGTGATCCTGGCCTCGTCCCTGATCCCCGGCAACGAGAACGCCGTGTACCGGGTGATCAACGGACTCACCCGCTGGGGCGCGAACGTGGTCCACAAGGGCAATGCCAAGGTGCATGTCTCCGGCCATGCGGCGGCCGGTGAGCTGCTGTACTTCTACAACATCACCAGGCCGAAGAATCTGATGCCGGTGCACGGGGAGTGGCGGCATCTGCGCGCCAACGCGGCCCTGGGCGCCGCCACCGGGGTCCCGGAGCAGCAGATCGTGATCGCCGAGGACGGCGTCGCCGTCGACCTCATCGACGGCAAGGCGCGGATCTCCGGCAAGGTCCCGGCCGGCTATGTGTATGTGGACGGTCTCTCGGTGGGCGATGTGACGGAGGCCAGCCTCAAGGACCGCCGCATCCTCGGCGACGAGGGCTTCATCTCGGTCTTCGTGGTGGTGGACAGCACCTCGGGGAAGATCGTCAGCGGTCCGAGCATCCAGAGCCGGGGCTCCGGGATCGACGATGCCGACTTCGGCGAGGTCATCCCCAAGATCGAGGCCGTGCTCAGCAGGTCCGCCCAGGACGGCGTCACCGAGTCCCACCAGCTCCAGCAGCTCGTGCGGCGGACGGTGGGCAAGTGGGTCTCCGACAACTACCGCCGGCGCCCGATGATCATGCCGGTGGTGGTGGACGTCTGACCCCTCCGTCCCTGCGGGCTCCCTCGTTCGGGCCTGGTCAGCGGACAGTTGAGCTGCCGTCAGCGGTCGGGGCGCCCGGATTTGCATCCGGGCGCCCCGACGCAGTAGGTTTAGCGGGCCGTCGACGCGGGAACCCCGGGCGATCACCGTCCAGCCTCCCGCAGCCGGAGTCATCATCCACCCGCCGGAAACGGCACGGAAAAGACTCTGCTAAAGTCGGTGGCACCGAAACGGAAGAAACACCCGGAGGGATTCCCGAGAGGGATACCGATGGCAGTGTCCGTTCCTTGAGAACTCAACAGCGTGCCAAAAGTCA
>NZ_FOLM01000042.1 GCF_900112355.1 Streptomyces aidingensis | reverse complement strand
GCAGCCGAGGAAGAAACCCGCGCCGCCGCCCACCGCTCGGACCATCCCCAGCCCGCCGCCGGCCACCCGCCCACCCAGCACCCCGGCAGCCGGCGGACCCGCTGAACCACCACGTGTCCCGGCCGGTCGAGCGACGCCGGACCGCGCCCCGCCTACCACCGCAGCCTGACCACACCAACCCCAGCCATCCCGCGACTACTCCAGCTCATACTCGGGTGCTTCAACTTCCGCGATCCGGTCCTGAAGCGCCGGGTCGTCCCTCAACTCCTCCGGAAGGACCGTCTCCGACGTGATCAACGCAGAGACCAGCTGATCAACCGACACCACCGCCCCGGTCAGATCCGCACCCACAGGTCGGCCCCGGCCAGATCCGCACCCACAGGTCGGCGTGGGCGAGGTGGGCTCTGTGCAGGTCCACGATTGTGCTGTCGGTGCTGTCGTGTTGGCGGTCTCGGGTCACCAAGGCGTCCAACGCTGCCTGCACGTCAGCCTCGGGGGAGCCTTCCTCCGGGGGCGGTGGTGCGTCACGGACGTGAGCAGCGAGGATCCCGGTGATGATGGGCTGGATCTGGGGCGAGTCCGTCATGAGGAGCTGCAGGGCATAGACGCCGCCCAGACGGACGCTGACAGCCTCATCCCCCAGGTTCGTCACCGCGGCGGTGTACCGGTCGGTGACCAGCCCTTCCTGCGCGGTGACCTGCGCTTCTTGAGCGGTGATCTGGGCTTCCTGGGCGGTGCGCAGCTGCTCGCGGTTGAGGGAGAGCTCGTCGCGGATCTGGCTGCTGGAGTACCACAGGCCGACCACGGCCGCGAGGGACGCCAGCAGCACGGAAGCCAGCTCCGCCCTGCGCGCTGCCGACCCTCGTCCGAGGCGCCCGGCGGGCCGGACGGCGCAGTCGTCGCGTCCGAGGACGGTGCAGCCTGCTCTTCGGCGGGTCTTCGATCAGGGGCGCTCCTGGGCTGGGGAATGCGGCGGGATGCTGTCCGTAACGGACGCCTGCGGCGCTGTCTCATGCCGACAGTTCACCGCTACCGCAGGTCAGACCGCCACTGCTTCCGGGACCCCGTGCACGCAGCACCAACTCGCAGCCGCCGACCGCAGGCCCACTTCACCACGAGCCGCAGCATGCGTCCTGCGCCTGAACCGCCTCACCCGCGCCCACCGTGCCCAGGCCCAGCGCGCCCGGGCCGACGCCGCCGCGCTGCGCTGCGAAGCGGCCCTGCGCGAGCGCATGCCACCGCCCCGGGCCGCAGCCGAGGAAGAAACCCGCGCCGCCGCCCACCGCTCGGACCATCCCCAGCCCGCCGCCGG